>NZ_JACHOU010000052.1 GCF_014206975.1 Aminobacter aganoensis | reverse complement strand
CTAGAGCGTTTCCTATCTTGAGCGAATCGTAGGATTCCCAAAGAAGGTGGTTTGTGATTCAAGATGCTGGCTGGGTGGAGGCCAGCATCTGATGACGCGAGCCCTTTCGAACGATCTTCGTGAGCGTGTTGTTGATGCGGTTGGAGCGGGTGAGAGCTGCCGAGCAGTGGCATCACGCTTTGGCGTCGCCGTTTCCTCGGTTGTGAAGTGGTCGCAGCGTTACCGTGCCACCGGCTCGGTGGCGCCGGGCAAGATGGGCGGGCACCGCAAGCGCGTCCTGGAGCCGCATCGGGCCTTCATCGTGGAGCGGATCAATCAGACCTCTGACCTGACGCTGCATCGGCTGAAGGACGAGTTGGATGCGCGCGGGGTGACGGTCTCGCACAATACGGTGTGGCTGTTCTTGAGGCGCGAGGGGCTGAGCTTCAAAAAAAACGCTGTTCGCCCTTGAGCAGTCCCGGGCCGACATTGCCCGTCGCCGCCAGCGCTGGAGGTCGTGGCAGGCCGGCCTGGATCCGCAGTGCCTTGTCTTCATCGACGAGACCTGGATCAAGACCAACATGGCTCCGCTGCGCGGGTGGGGGCCGAAGGGCAAGCGGCTGCGCGGCCTGGCTCCGCACGGCCATTGGCGCACGCTGACCTTCCTGGGTGCATTGCGCTGGGATCGGCTCGCGGCGCCTTGCGTCTTCGACGGCCCGATCAACGGCCGATGCTTCCGCGCTTATGTCGAGCAGCAACTCATCACTGTGCTGAAGCCCGGCGATATCGTCGTCATGGACAATCTGGGAAGCCACAAGTCGGCGGCCATCAGGCAGATGATCAAGGCTGCCGGCGCAAGGCTCTGGTACCTACCGCCCTACTCGCCGGATCTCAACCCGATCGAGCAAGCCTTCGCCAAGATCAAACACTGGATGCGCCAAGCCCAGAAGCGCACCGCCGAGGACACCTGGCGCCACATCGGCCACCTCGTCGAAACCATCGAGGCAGCCGAATGCAGGAACTACTTCGAAAACGCCGGATACGCTTCCGTTAAAACATGAAGGGCTCTA
>NZ_JACHOU010000051.1 GCF_014206975.1 Aminobacter aganoensis | reverse complement strand
TAGAGCGTGTTGCGTTTGACGTGATTCAGGATTCCCATTTTGGTTTGGGGATGATTCATTGTGGTTCGAAGGAGAACCGCTATGGGCAAGCCGCTACCGATGGCGTTGCGTGAACGTGTTGCTGCGTTTGTCGATGAAGGTCACGGACATCGGGAGGCGGCGCGTCGGTTTCGTGTGTCTCCGCGTTTCGTGAACGAACTGATGAAGCTTCGTCGCGAGACTGGTTCGCTGGCGCCGCGCCGTCAGGGCCATGCGCCGGGCTGGGGCAAGCTTGCGCCGCATGCCCTCTTTGTGCGCGAGCGGATGGCGACGTCGGGAGAAGCGACACTGGACGAACTGTGTGTCGAACTTGAGGGACGCGGGGTGGTGGTTCACCGCTCCAGCGTAGGCCGCCTGCTGCACCGCCTCGGGCTCAGCCACAAAAAAAACGCTGCAGGCCAGCGAGCAGGAGCGTCCCGACATCCGTGAGGCGCGCGCGATGTGGATCAGGCGGCGAAGGCGCTTCTTCGCCAAAGCCTTGCCTCGCCTGGTCTTCATTGATGAGACGTCGACCAACACCAAGCTGACCAAGCGCTCCGGCTGGTCGCCGAAGGGAGAGCGATACAGGACGCATGCTCCGTTCGGCAAATGGCATACGCAGACCTTTATCGCCGGCCTGCGCTGTCACGGCATGGTCGCGCCGTGGATCGTCGATGCGCCGATGAATGCCCGACGCTTCGAGACCTGGATCGAAACGCAGCTGGCTCCAGAGCTTCAGCCCGGCGATGTCGTCATCCTCGACAATGTCGGCTTCCACAAGAGCGAGCGTGCCGCCGAACTGGTGCGCGAGCGCGGTGCCTGGTTGCTCTTCCTACCGCCATACTCGCCCGACCTGAACCCGATCGAGATGGCGTTCTCGAAGCTCAAGGCGTTGCTGCGAAAGAGGGCCGCGCGAACGTTTGACGCCCTATGCCATGCAATCGGCGATATCTGTGACCTCTTCGACCCAACACAATGCCGAAACTTCTTCAAGGCTGCCGGATATGAGACCGATTAAGTGCGACACGCTCTA
>NZ_JACHOU010000050.1 GCF_014206975.1 Aminobacter aganoensis | reverse complement strand
CTATATGCCAGTCGACGATGCCAGCGGTCGGCATGGTAAAGAGAATATGCGCCGAACCAGCGCACGCGCCGCCTTGAACGGCTCGGGTTGCTTGGGAGCGGACAGCGGAAATGGCCGTACCCGCACCTTTGCGCGTGATTGCATGCCATCGGAGTCCGTTCCCGCGTAGGCTGAACCTCCAAGGATGGATCGCACCGTGTCCAAATCACTCGACAGTTTCAATTGCCGCCGCACGCTGAGCGCTGCGGGCACCGACTATGTCTATTACAGCCTGATCGAGGCCGAGAAGAACGGCCTGACCGGCATCTCGCAGCTGCCCTATTCGATGAAGGTGCTGCTGGAAAACCTGTTGCGCAACGAAGACGGCCGCACCGTCACCAAGGAGGCGATCCAGGCGGTTGCCGGCTGGCTGACCGACAAGGGCACCGCCGGCGTTGAGATCGCCTACCGCCCGGCGCGCGTCTTGATGCAGGACTTCACCGGCGTTCCCGCCGTCGTCGACCTCGCCGCCATGCGTGACGGCCTGGCCTCGCTCGGCGGCGACCCTGAGAAGATCAACCCGCTGGTTCCCGTCGACCTGGTCATCGACCACTCGGTCATCGTCGACGAGTTCGGTTCGCCGCTGGCGTTCGCCCGCAATGTCGAGCTCGAATACGAGCGCAACGAAGAGCGCTACAAGTTCCTGAAGTGGGGCCAGCAGGCGTTCCGCAACTTCCGCGTCGTGCCGCCCGGCACCGGCATCTGCCACCAGGTCAACCTCGAATACCTGGCGCAGACGGTGTGGACCAACACCGAGGACGGCGAGACCACGGCCTATCCCGACACCTGCGTCGGCACCGATTCGCACACCACCATGGTCAATGGCCTTGGCGTGCTCGGCTGGGGCGTCGGCGGCATCGAGGCGGAGGCCGCGATGCTCGGCCAGCCGGTGTCGATGCTGTTGCCCGAGGTCATCGGCTTCCGCCTGACCGGCAAGCTGAAGGAGGGCGTCACCGCCACCGACCTGGTGCTGACCGTCACCCAGATGCTGCGCAAGAAGGGCGTGGTGGGCAAGTTCGTCGAGTTCTTCGGCCCGGGCCTCAGCAACATGACGCTGGCCGACCGCGCCACCATCGGCAACATGGCGCCGGAATATGGCGCGACCTGCGGCTTCTTCCCGGTCGATGCCGAGACCATCCGCTACCTCAACATGTCGGGCCGCGCCGAAAACCGCATCGCGCTGGTCGAGGA
>NZ_JACHOU010000049.1 GCF_014206975.1 Aminobacter aganoensis | reverse complement strand
GAAAATCAGTCCTCACTATCCCCATGGCGATAGGAGATGATCGACAGGAACCTTATCGGCAGCTTTGTCAGCTGCTCGGGGCCGTGTGGCGTGTCGGCCTCGAAGAACAGGCTGTCGCCAGGGCCCATGTGATAAAGCGTCGAGCCATGGCGATAGGTGATCTCGCCTTCAAGCAGGTAGAGGAATTCCATACCCGCGTGCTGGAACAGCGGGAAGATGTCGGTGTGGCTGGTCAGAGTGATCAGATAGGGCTCGACGAACACCTGGCTTGAAGCGGAGCCGATGTAGCCGAGCAGATTGTAGTGATGGCCGGCGCGGGTGCCGCGCCGCTCCACCTCGACGCCGGCGCCCGCCCTGACGAAGACCGCACTGCGCTCCTCCTCGAAGCTTCTGAACAGCGCGGTCATCGGAACGCCAAGCGCCTGGGACAAGGCTTGCAGCGTGGTCAGCGACGCCGAGATGACGCCGTTTTCGATTTTCGACATCATGCCGACCGAGATGTTCGCGGCCCCCGCGAGCTCGGTTGCGGTCATGCCGTGACGCTTGCGGCAGGCCCGCACCTCCCGGCCGATCGCAGCCTGCAATTCGTTCTCGCCGGGCGCCCGGACGGCATGCGGATCCTGCTGCAGGGCAACCGGCGCGGCCGTCCTGGCGAATGCCGTTGCTCCGCGCGCCGGAAAGCTCGTGGCACGAGCCGGACGCATGAGAACTGAACTGCTCATCCTGGCACCTCGTTACTGTTGAGCTGCAGCCGCCGCCTCTACCAAGGCGGTGGCTGATATTGCCTGTTTCAGACGAGGCCGGTTACAACACCTATGCCGGCGAAGGCGGCGAGCGCTCCGAGCGAACGTACAACCAGTGCCCCGCGTGCGCCCGCCTTGCCATCGAGGGCCAGACCGAAACCAAGACCGGCCGCGTGCAACATCGCCGTCGCCAACACGAAACCGGCACCATAGGCGAGACCACTGGCGCTCTCGGGCATCTCCGCCCCGTGCGCATAGCCGTGAAACACAGCGAAGAAGCCGACAAGCGCCATCGCCGCCGCCACGCCAGCCCGCAGGTTGAAGGCAACGACGCCGCCGAGAACGACGATCGACAGGCCAATGCCGAGCTCGACGAATGGAACGGCAACGCCGGCCAGGCCAAGAGCGCCACCCAGAACCATGACGGATACAAAGCTTGCCGGGACGAGCCAGCGAGCCCACCCGCCAAGCTGGGCGGCGAACAGGCC
>NZ_JACHOU010000048.1 GCF_014206975.1 Aminobacter aganoensis | reverse complement strand
CCGATGGAGGACATGAACCTCCACTTCACCGGCGACTTCCACGCCATCACCACCGCCCACAACCTGTTGTCGGCGCTGATCGACAACCACATCTACTGGGGCAACGAGCTCAACATCGACACCCGCCGCGTCGTCTGGCGCCGCGTCATGGACATGAACGACCGGGCGCTGCGCCAGATCAACTGCTCGCTCGGCGGCGTCGCCAACGGTTTCCCGCGCGAAGCCGGCTTCGACATCACGGTCGCCTCGGAAGTCATGGCGATCCTGTGCCTGGCGACCGACCTCAAGGATCTCGAGAAGCGCCTCGGCGACATCATCGTCGCCTACCGCCGCGACAAGAGCCCGGTGTTTGCCCGCGACCTCAAGGCCGACGGCGCGATGGCCGTGCTGCTCAAGGACGCCGTCCAGCCGAACCTGGTGCAGACGCTGGAAAACAACCCCGCCTTCGTCCATGGCGGCCCGTTCGCCAACATCGCGCATGGCTGCAACTCGGTGGTCGCCACCACCACCGCGCTCAAGCTCGCCGACTATGTCGTCACCGAAGCCGGCTTCGGCGCTGACCTCGGCGCCGAGAAGTTCTTCGACATCAAGTGCCGCAAGGCCGGCCTGAAGCCTGCGGCTGCCGTCATCGTCGCCACCGTGCGCGCGATGAAGATGAACGGCGGCGTCAAGAAGGAAGACCTGGGCAAGGAAAACATCGAGGCGGTGAAGAAGGGCTGCGCCAACCTTGGCCGCCACATCGAAAACGTCAAGCAGTTCGGCGTGCCGGCGGTGGTGGCGATCAACCACTTCTACTCCGACACCGACGCCGAGATCGCGGCGATGAAGGAATATGTCGCGGCGATGGGCGAAGAAGCCATCGTCTGCAAGCACTGGGCCCATGGCTCGGCCGGCATCGAGGAACTCGCCCACAAGGTGGTCAGCCTCGCCGAGAGCGGCGCCTCGCAGTTCGCCCCGCTCTACCCCGACGACATGAAGCTGTTCGACAAGATCGACACCATCGTCAAGCGCATCTACCGCGGCTCGGAGGCGATCGCCGACAAGTCGGTGCGCGACCAGCTCCATGCCTGGGAACAGGCCGGCTACGGCCACCTGCCGGTGTGCATGGCCAAGACCCAGTACTCGTTCTCGACCGACCCCAACCTGCGCGGCGCGCCCACCGGCCATGTCGTGCCGGTGCGTGAGGTCCGCCTCGCCGCCGGCGCCGGCTTCATCGTCGCCATCTGCGGTGAGATCATGACCATGCCGGGCCTGCCCAAGGCACCGTCCTCGGAAAAGATCTTCCTCAACGAGGCCGGGCAGATCGAAGGCCTGTTCTGAGAT
>NZ_JACHOU010000047.1 GCF_014206975.1 Aminobacter aganoensis | reverse complement strand
GCCTTCGAGATCGAACATTCGGAAGGGCGGGGCATGCGCATCCGCAACAAGCAGGCATCAGCGAAGCCCAAGCAGCGGTCGTGACCAACTGCACCCTTGAACTGGAGTTTCTGGGGCCGCTTACAGACGGTCCGCTTTCGAGATCTGCTGTACGGATAGCTGCCGTTCGGCAACCGATCCCATTTGGGAAGACAGCCGGGCAGCGTGCCACCTCAAATGGTCGTCCCGAATGTGGAGATGAAGTTGTAGGAATGGTCGTAACCATCCTGCATGCGCAAGGTGAGCCCGATGCCAGCCTTCTTGCAGGCGTCTTGGAGCAGCCAAGAGCGCAGGCCCTCCGCCAGGAAGCTGTCGGCCAAACCCCGGTCGACATTAAATTCCGGGAACCGCTTGCCGTCCTCGATCAGCAGCGTCCGTGTCATAGGCGCGCCATGCAGCTTTCATTAGCACCGAGATACTTTTCCAGTGCCGGCTTCGACCAGCCGGCCGTCGACGGCTGGGCGATATGTGCGAAGGCCTAGCAGCTCTTGAAACGTTCCGGATTCTTCAGCGCGATTGTCAGCGCACCGTGCCCGCCCATCGAAAGTGACCAAATATCGCTTGGCGTGACATGTCGGCAGGGAAGTTTGCCGCAATCAGCGTCGCGTTTTCTGTCTCGGCATCGCATCAGATTACGGACGACGATGTTCGAAAAAGGTTGCCGGCGGCGTGGCCGAGGGTTGTGGGAACCTCGGACACGCCGCCGGTCGGCGCCACGGCTTTGGGAACACGCGGGCCAAGCTGGGAGGCTTGAAGGCCAGCGAAAAGCCGTGGAGCTCTGGACGCTGGCCATGGGGAGCTTGGCCGGCTTTGGGAGCTAGTAGACTGCGAATACTTTTGGGGCGATTTGCCGGCTCCAAAGGCGACGGCGGTACTGGTTCTGCTTCCCAATGTCTCGGATGGCGGGACCAGTATCGAAGCCCGGCGACCTAAATATCAAGAACCAGAACCGACGATTTCGCTCGCGAAACGCACAGACACATTTTGGTGTTCGCGGCCCTGTCGGCCCGCGACAAAAACAGGTCGCGATGGTCGGGAGTACCTTCGAGCAAACCAGTCATGCAGGTGCCGCACACCCCTTCCTCGCAGGAATAGGAGACGTCGACGCCAGCCTCTTGCAATACCTGCAAAATGCTCCTGTCTTCCGGTACGATATAACTTTCGCCACTGCGCGCCAGTCGGACTTCGAAGCTGTTTGTCGGGCCGGCCAGCGCGGCGAGGTCGGCGGCAAAATATTCAAGATGGATCGCCTCCGGTGGCCAGCTTTGCGCGGCGACGGTCGTAATCATGTCCATGAAAGGTTTCGGGCCGCACAGATAGAGGTGGCTGCCATGGCCGTGCGAGCTCAGGAGTATCTCCAGCTTGGTCCTGACTGCATCGGCATCCAGCCCGTAGTGCACGTGCACCTTTCCGGCGAACTCCGGTTGCGCCAGTCGCTTGTAGAACGCTGTGTGCTGCGGAGTGCGACCGAAATAGTGCAACTCGAATGATTTCCCCAGCAGCAGCAGCCGGTCCGCCATGGCGATAATGGGGGTGATACCGATGCCGCCGGCGAGTAGGATGGTGTTGTCTGCTGTTTCATCGAGCGCGAAGTTGTTCTTGGGAACGCTGATCTCGATGCGGTCGCCGACACGGAGCTGCCCATGCATGCGCTCGGAACCGCCGCGTGACTGTGGTTCACGCTTGACACCAATCATGTAGCGCGAGCGATCTTGTGGCGAGCCACACAGCGAATACTGACGCACCAGGCCGCCGCCCATATGAACATCGACATGGGCCCCGGGCGTGTAACGCGGCAGTTCAGCGCCCGAAACCGAAGTAAGCACGAACGACTTGATGTCTTCCGCCTCTCGCGTGATCACCTCTACCAAGACGCTGAGCTTTTCCATGACACTTCTCCCTTGCCAGTCAGTAGACAACGACACCTCTGATGCTCTCGCCGGCATGCATCAGGTCGAAGCCCTTGTTGATGTCCTCGAGCTTGAGCGTATGGGTGATCATCGGGTCGATCTGGATCTTGCCCTCCATGTACCAGTCGACGATCTTGGGCACGTCGGTGCGGCCGCTCGCGCCGCCGAAGGCGGTGCCTTTCCAGGTCCGGCCGGTGACCAGCTGGAACGGCCGCGTCGAAATCTCCTGGCCGGCGCCCGCAACGCCGATGACGATCGACTGGCCCCAGCCGCGATGGCTGGCTTCCAG
>NZ_JACHOU010000046.1 GCF_014206975.1 Aminobacter aganoensis | reverse complement strand
CCCATGAACAAGATGACCACGATCAACGTCAGCGCCAACGGCCGCACCTACGACTGGCCGCGGGTGCCGGCGATTGCCATCTGCCTCGACGGCTGCGAGCCGGCCTATCTCGACGAGGCTGTCAAGGCCGGCCTGATGCCGAACCTGGTGAAGGTCCGCGCCAAGGGCACCGAGCGCACCGCCCACTCGGTCATCCCGAGCTTCACCAACCCCAACAATCTGTCGATCGCCACCGGCCAGCCGCCTGCCGTGCACGGCATCTGCGGCAACTATCTCTACGAGCGCGAGACCGGCAAGGAAGTGATGATGAACGACCCGCGCTTCCTGCGCGCGCCGACCGTCTTCCAGGCCTTCTACGATGCCGGTGCCCGCGTCGCCGTGGTCACCGCCAAGGACAAGCTGAGGGCGCTTCTCGGCAGCGGCCTGAAGTTCGACGACGGCCGCGCCATCTGCTTTTCCTCGGAGAAGTCGGATGTCTCGACCAAGGCCGAGCACGGCATCGACAATGCCTCGGCCTGGCTCGGCAAGCCGGTTCCGGAAGTCTATTCGGCCGAGCTGTCGGAATTCGTCTTCGCCGCCGGCGTCAAGCTGCTCAAGGAGTTCCGGCCTGACGTGATGTACCTGACCACCACCGACTACGTGCAGCACAAATATGCGCCCGGCGTGCCGCAGGCCAACGCCTTCTACGAGATGTTCGACAGGTATCTCGGCGAACTCGACGCGCTTGGCGCAGCCATCGTGATTACCGCCGACCACGGCATGAAGCCCAAGCACAAGGCCGACGGCTCGCCCGACGTGGTCTATGTCCAGGACGTGCTCGACGAGTGGCTGGGCAAGGACGCGGCCCGTGTCATCCTGCCGATCACAGATCCTTACGTCGTCCATCACGGCGCGCTCGGCTCGTTCGCCACGGCCTATTTGCCCGAAGGCGCCGACCAGGCAGACATCATGAAGCGCCTCGCCGCCATCGACGGCATCGTCGTCGTCATCGACAACGCCACGGCCTGCGAGCGCTTCGAACTGCCATCCGACCGCATCGGCGACATCGTGCTGGTGTCCTCGGAGAACAAGACCATCGGCACCAGCGAGCATCGCCACGACCTCGCGGCGCTGAACGAGCCGCTGCGCTCGCATGGCGGCCTGACCGAGCAGGCGGTACCATTCATCGTCAACCGCAAGCTGCCGGCTCTGCCCAACGAGCCGGTACTGCGCAACTTCGATGCGTTCCATTATGCCGCCATGGCGGCAGCGCTGGCTTGAGGCGCGCTACCCTCCCCTTGTGGGGAGGGTCGAGGAGTGAACGAAACGACGTGAAGTTCGCGAGGCGGGGTGGGGGTACCCGGTTCGACCTGATTGGACCCCCACCCCGGCGCTTCGCGCCGACCCTGCCCAAAAGGGGGAGGGTGAAGGAGCCACGATGACCAAGATCGAAACTTCCATAAAAGTGCGCCACGAGCCGATGCGCATCGCCGGACGCAAGGTCGATGCCGATGGCGTCGTCAACGTCCACTATCCCTACACCGATGCCGTCATCGGCACGGTGCCGGCGGGGCGTGCCGAGCACGCCCGCCAGGCCTTCGAGATCGCGGCCAACTACAGGCCCAAGCTGACGCGCTACGAGCGCCAGCAGATCCTGTTCCGCACCGCAGAAGCCCTTGCCGCGCGCAAGGAGGAGATATCCGACGTCATCACGCTGGAGCTCGGCATCTCCAAGGCCGACTCGCTCTACGAGGTCGGCCGCGCCTATGACGTGTTCACGCTGTCGGCACAGATGTGCATCCAGGACGACGGCCAGATCTTTTCCTGCGACCTGACCCCGCACGGCAAGGCGCGGAAAATCTTCACCACACGCGAGCCGCTGAAGGCGATCTCGGCGATCACGCCCTTCAACCATCCGCTCAACATGGTGTCGCACAAGGTGGCCCCGGCCATCGCCACCAACAATTGCGTGGTGGTCAAGCCGACCGAACTGACGCCGATGACGGCACTGATCCTCGCCGACATTCTCTACGAGGCCGGCCTGCCGCCGGAGATGCTGTCGGTCGTCACCGGCATGCCCGCCGACATCGGCGCGGAAATGATCACCAACGACAACATCGAGCTGATCACCTTTACCGGTGGCGTGCCGGTCGGCAAGCTGATCGCCCGCACCGCCGGCTACAAGCGCCAGGTGCTGGAGCTCGGCGGCAACGACCCGCTGATCATCCTCAACGACCTGTCCGACGACGATCTCGCCAAGGCGGCAGACCTCGCCGTGGCGGGTGCGACCAAGAACTCGGGCCAGCGCTGCACCGCGGTCAAGCGCATCCTGTGCCAGGAGAGCGTCGCCGACCGCTTCGTGCCGATGGTGCTGGAGCGGGCGAAGAAGCTCAGGTTCGGCGATCCGATGGACCGGTCGACCGATCTCGGCACCGTGGTGCACGAGAAGGCCGCCGCCCTCTTCGAAAAGCGCGTCTACATGGCCGCCGAGCAGGGCGCCGAAGTGCTGTACGACCCCGGCCGCAAGGGCGCGCTGTTGCCGCCGATCGTCGTCGATCGCGTGCCGCACACCTCGGAGCTGGTCATGGAAGAGACCTTCGGCCCGATCATCCCGATCGTGCGCGCGCCCGACAATGACGACGCGCTGATCGCGCTCTCCAACTCGACCGCCTTCGGCCTGTCGTCTGGCGTCTGCACCAACGACTTCCGGCGCATGCAGAAATACATCGCAGGCCTGCAGGTCGGCACCGTGAACATCTGGGAAGTCCCCGGATA
>NZ_JACHOU010000045.1 GCF_014206975.1 Aminobacter aganoensis | reverse complement strand
CAGTTAATTTGAGAATCCTGCAGTCCAGATTCTCATGAATAAATGACCAATTCGAGCCAAACCGGTGCATTCTTGCGGTTAACTGCTAAGCGACACCGACACTTTCATACGCTCACCGATGAGCCGCGCGCTCGCTGCCGACGTCCGAAGAGGTTCGTCGAAAGAGGCCCTCGCGGCCAGATCGTCGAGAACCTCTTCCCGCACACCGTAGCGAACATGGACGGCGCGAATCTGCTGCGAGCCGACGTCGAGGACAACCGGCAGGTCGAAAGTTACCTCTCTCCCCCGAAATTGATCGCTGCCTACAGCGAACGGCAAGCGACGGCTTCGATCGGCGAGTTCCTGACTGGCGCGTGCTGTCTTCTCCCGCACGATGGCTTGCCGCACTTGTTCTGCGCGGCCTCTCGTCGGGCGATCCTGAGGGCGCTGGCCCCAGGGGGTAGACACGATCGATGCCGATGCACCAAAGCCGGCCAGTCTGAGCGAGCGGGCAAGGGCGGCGCGCTCGATTGCATCGTCGGCGAGGTCGAGCTGATTTTGCTCGATAACAAACTTCTCGTCGCCCGGCGGGTCAATGATCCTGAGGCTGCTGGCCTGCGTGCTGCCTGCCACGCCGATCACCAGCCCGCTGGCGAGACGTTGTCCGGTATGCCCGGCCGGAAAGGAGATTGTCCGCTTCTGGGCGACCGCTCCAGTTTGTGGCGGGCCGATATCGCCGAGTTGCTTTTTCCGGGTCGTGCTGTTGCCCTGGGTGCCCTTGCATTCGAGAACATGCCAGACGCCATGAATGTCGCGCGCCACGAAGTCGGGCGATTTCCCTGGGCCTCGCTTTGCGGGCTTGGCCGCCGTTGCACCAATCGACGCAGCAACACGATCGATGAAGTACCGACCATCGACGATCGCGGCGATCTGCAGGCGATCGAGCAGCCAGAAAACCGGCGCTCCCATACCAAAATCGTCGCTGAGGATCGTCTTCTGGTGCGCATCGAGGTCGGCGAAGGCCGGCGTCAATCTCAGATCCGGGTCGGCCGCAATCGCATGGAGGTAGCGGACCCATGCCCAGAACTCACTGAGAGAGACGCCGGAGGCGTGCGAGGGCGTGGTCAGATAGCCGATCGTCAGGAGGAAGCCTGGGATATTAAGGGTGAAAGGCGCCGATCCGGCTGCAAACGTCGCGGGAAAGGCCGGGAGATCGGGAGGCGTTGGCCAGGTCGATTGGTCGACGTGAACTTGAAGCATCCTGTCCATCCGGTCGGCCTCAGAGCAATCGCGGATCGAGAGAAAAGGACTCCTCGGCGACGATGCTGACATCGGCAGCAGCCGGATGGTTGTGGTTGATCAGCACGTTCAGATCGGGCGAGCCCTCGATTGGCACGATCGCCGAGGGCACGCGCAACAAGAGCGTCGCGCGCGCCTCATGCCACGTATCACCCCTCTCTTGGCTCCAGGCCTCGTGTCGACGCCAATCGGCCGGGACGTCTCTCAGCTGGACATCCTCCATCTCCATGGAGTCGGGGATTTCGTAGGTGACCATGACGAGCTCGGGCAGGAGTGCCGGATCCTCGACATGGACGAGCTTTTCGAGGACGCAAAGCGCTGGAGAGGTCGCGCAATAGGTGACAGCATGGCCCACGGTATTCCAGCGGCCGTCAAAATGCAGGCCGTAGCCGCCGTCCAGCGCCTTTGCATGTTGTTTGCCCGACAGGCGCCAAAGCAGCATCAGGCGGCGGCGCCCCAGGCGATCTTACCGAGGATGGTCTCGATCACCCGTGCGCCGGCCTCGGTCTGCGCGACGACGAGCGGCTGCTCGCCGCCTAGTTCGGTGAGCGGGCGGCGAAGCCAGCGGCTGGTCTTGTCCTGATCGCCGAAGGTCTGCTCGGCCAGGGACTGGACGCGTAAAAGGCGCACGGCCCGATCCGATTCATCAACCGTCAGCGGCTGCTGCTTGTCGGCGCGATGACGGCGGGTGCGCTGTGGGATCACGAACCTCTCGATCTCCTGATCGCTCATTCCAGCCTGGCTCAATCCACGTAGCGCAGACAGGGGAAGCCTGTTGCGGACGGCGAGGGCTAGATCGGCCTGAGAGCGCACGACCGTGCCGAGCACGCTTTGGCCTCCGAGCTTGCGGGCGACTTCCTCGACAATGGTGATCGACATGATGACCTCCTTGCGGTCGATGGCAACTTGCCGTAGATATAGACGGCATATTGCCGGATCGCAAGGGCAACCTTTCGTAGCAGGATTGCTAGAAGGATATAAGGAGCATGGGCGGAGCGGTCGGAATACTGGCATACGGTTCGTTGATCGGCGATCCGGGTGCCGAAATCGAGCCGGCGATCACCTCGCGCATTGCCTGCCTGACGCCATTCCCGGTCGAGTTCGCGCGGCAGAGTCGAACAAGAAAGGGTGCGCCGACGCTGGTTCCGAGCGAGCGTGGCGCTTCCATCAGGGCTCAGATGTCGCTTTCCATTTAATTGCAACAAACTAACGAAGAAAGTATGCTAGATGGGCCTGCTCTCAAGCGCTAGAGGAGCGGCGTTTTCTGTTGGACCATGAGCCAAGGAACGTGCACCGTCACTACGGCAGCTCTCGTCCGCAACATCGCTGTGACTTTCCATTAAACCGCAAGAATCGGAACATAATGATATCAAAGCGGTGCGAGGGCATTTAATTTGATAATTAGCAGTTAATTGTGATAATCGTCACTTGATTTTGGCACTTGATGCGAGAATGTTCGACCGCATGTTTTTGCGTTCGGGAACAACGATGTCTGATCCCCTGGTCGATGA
>NZ_JACHOU010000044.1 GCF_014206975.1 Aminobacter aganoensis | reverse complement strand
GCCAGGCCAAGAGCGCCACCCAGAACCATGACGGATACAAAGCTTGCCGGGACGAGCCAGCGAGCCCACCCGCCAAGCTGGGCGGCGAACAGGCCGACCATGACCATGGCAAGCACATGGTCGAGCCCGCCGAACGGATGTACGAAACCATGGGCGAAACCCTCGACATGGCCGACACCCGTGTGGGCGCTGGCAAGGCTGGGCGCCAGTGCGAAGGCGGCCACGACCGCTGACCGGACGAGAGACTTGGTATTCATCGCATGCTTCCTTTCATCGAAGCTGGGTCTGGTGGTCTTCATTTGCGCCGCGGCGCGGGTTGTTGGCCGAATGCCGCCGAGACGGCGAGTACGAACAGCTTTTCGGCAATGACGCGCGCGGCAATGGCATCGGCCGCCAGGCAGCGCACGCCCCACCCTGCCCCGTTGGGCAGCAGGGTGATACCCACGACTTGGCGCTCCGGCCGCCCGAGGACTGCCAGTTCGTCGGCGGTGGGCAGCCGGTCGGGCGCGCCGACAAGCATGAAGTTGGACACGACCTTCCAGTCTCCGATCGGTGAACCGGCACTTGACAAATGCGCACCGCCGATCTCGAGATTGTCACGCACGAGCAGCCGTCCGCCGGCATCGCGGATGTCGACCTTGGCCTCCAGTCGCTCGAACGGACGGCCACGACCTTCCGGATCATGCAGGGCGAAGGCATCCGACAACAGCAGCACCGTACCAGGCGCGAGCCTGGCCTGGATGACGCTCGAGCAGGCGGCACCGGGAAACAGCACCAGCGGATCGGGAGTCAGCGCAAGGAACGCACCCTCCTCCAGGACGATCTCTGTCGTCTGGTGCGCCGGTTGGCCGTGACAGTCGTGGACCACCGTCGCTGCCTGGGTGGTGATATGGCCAGCCGCCCCTGCCCCGACGTCGATACGGCTATCCAGCCGGTCGTCGCGGTAGAGCCCACCTGAGGACGACTGCTGGTAGACCGTGAGCAGCGACGGGATGGCGACGTCGAACGCAAACGGCCGCGTCATGTGGAACGGATAGGATACGTACTGGCGGCCGATATGGGTGCGCGCGCCGTGGCGGGACAGCGCCAGCTCGAAACGGCCGTTTCGTGCTCCGGCCTGGCGCGGCTGTATCGGTGCGCGAAATGTCGGCGGTTGGGGCCAGTGGCTCGTCATCTGAACAACACGTCCGAGACGATACGGTCGGCGATCGCGTCGATGCCGTCATTGCTGCGGCAGTTGGTGAGCGCCATCGGCCGGCCGGCGCGCGCGGTTGCGGCCTGGGCTGCCATCGCCGCGAGGTCGACGCCGACGTAAGGTGCGAGATCCGTCTTGTTGACGACCAGCAGATCACATTTGAGCACGCCGGGTCCGTTCTTGCGCGGAATGTCGTCGCCGCCAGCGACGTCGATGACGAACATCCACCAGTCGACGAGGTCGAGCGAGAAGGTCGAGGCGAGATTGTCGCCGCCGCTCTCGATCAGGATCAGTTCGACATCCGGAAACAGTGCCTCGAGATCGTCGGCAGCGGCAATGTTAAGGGTGGGATCCTCGCGAATGACGGTATGCGGGCAAGCGCCCGCCTCTACCGCCGCAACGCGCGCCGGATCGATCAGGCCCGAGCGGCGGATGCGTTCGGCGTCCTCCGCAGTGACGAGGTCGTTGGTGACGATTGCAAGCGACACGCCGCGCGCCGCAAAGGCCGGGATCAGCCGCTCGATCAGCGCTGTCTTGCCGGAGCCGACGGGACCGCCGATGCCGATGCGGGCAGCGCCGACGCGTGAAGGGGACGGGTTTATTGAGGACGTCCTGGTGTCCATGATGTCACCTCAGCATGTAGCGTTGGGTCAGCGGCAGTTCATAGGCCGGCTCGCATGTGGCCAGCTCACCATCGACGAAGACGTCGAAGGTTTGCGGATCGACGCGGATGTTGGGACAGGCGTCGTTGTGCAGCATGTCCTTCTTCGACAGGACGCGGTTGCCGCGCGAGGGCAGCAACGCCTTCTTCAGGTCGAGCGTCGCGGCAAGGTCCCGGTTGATCGCCAGCGGATTGACAAAGCAGGCCGACAGCGCCTGCTTGGCGCGGCCGAACGCACCCCATTGCGGGCGCAAGAGCAGCGGCTCGCAGGTCATCAGCGACGCTGCGCTGTCGCCCATCGCGCCCCAGGCAATAAAGCCGCCCTTGATGACGAGCTCTGGCTTGATGCCGAAGAAGGCCGGTCGCCAGATGATGATGTCGGCCATCTTGCCGTCTTCGAGCGAGCCGACATGCTCTGATATGCCGAAAGTGCGGGCAGCATTGATGGTGTATTTGGCGATGTAGCGCTTGATGCGCTCATTGTCGCCGAAGCGCGTCGTCTCCTCCGGCAGGCGGCCGCGCTGCTTCTTCATCTTGTCGGCGAGCTGCCATGTACGGCAGATCACCTCGTTGATGCGGCCCATGCCCTGGCTGTCGGAACCGAGCATCGAGATCGCGCCGATGTCATGCAGGATGTCTTCAGCGGCAATCGTCTGGGCGCGGATGCGGCTCTCGGCAAAGGCAACGTCCTCGGGGATGGCCGGGTTGAGATGGTGGCACACCATCGTCATGTCGAGATGTTCATCGAAGGTGTTGATCGTGTAGGGATTGGTCGGGTTGGTCGACGACGGCAGGCACCACGGCACGCCAGCGACGCTGATGATGTCGGGCGCGTGGCCGCCCCCCGCTCCTTCGGTATGGTACATGTGGATGGTGCGGCCGTTGATGGCGGCGAGCGTGTCTTCGAGGAAACCGGATTCGTTCAGCGTGTCGGTGTGGATCTGGACGGGGAAATCGAGTTCGTCCGCCACTGTCAGGCAAGTATCGATCGAGGCCGGCATGGTGCCCCAGTCCTCGTGCAGCTTGAGGCCGAGGCAGCCGGTCTCGATCTGCTCGACGAGCGATGCAGGCCGGTGCGAGTTGCCGCGGCCGAGGAAGCCGAAATTGATCGGCCATTGCTCGGCCGCCTGCAGCATTTTGCCGACATTGAACGGACCACCACAGTCGATGCCGACGGTGATCGG
>NZ_JACHOU010000043.1 GCF_014206975.1 Aminobacter aganoensis | reverse complement strand
AGAGATTGACGCGATTGAGAGCCGGGTTGGGGCTTCGCCGGAGACGGTGAAACGCCTTGTCGGGCTTGGCTTCGAGGTCGTGGTGGAGAGCGGGGCGGGGACGTCGTCGCGCATTCCCGATGCCGAGTTTGCCGCGGTCGGGGGCAAGATCGGCAAGGCGGCGGACGTTGCCAAGGCAGATGTCGTGCTGAAGGTGCGCCGTCCCTCCGAGGCCGAACTCAAGGGCTACAAGGCAGGTGCCGCGGTGCTCGCCACCATGGATCCTTATGGCAACGACGCCGCGGTGGCGGCGATGGCCAAGGCCGGGGTGACGGCATTCGCCATGGAGTTCATGCCGCGCATCACGCGTGCCCAGGTGATGGACGTGCTGTCGTCGCAGGCCAACCTCGCCGGCTACCAGGCGGTGATCGACGGTGCCGCCGAATATGACCGCGCCTTGCCGATGATGATGACGGCGGCGGGCACGGTGCCGGCGGCCAAGGTGTTCATCATGGGTGTCGGCGTCGCCGGCCTGCAGGCGATCGCCACCGCGCGGCGCATGGGCGCGATCGTGACCGCCACCGACGTGCGCCCGGCGGTCAAGGAACAGGTGGCGTCGCTCGGCGCCAAGTTCCTTGCCGTCGAGGACGAGGAGTTCAAGGCGGCCGAAACCGCCGGCGGCTACGCCAAGGAGATGTCCAAGGAGTACCAGGCCAAGCAGGCGGCACTCACCGCCGAGCACATCGCCAAGCAGGACATCGTCATCACCACCGCGCTGATCCCGGGCCGTCCGGCGCCGAAGCTGGTGTCGGCCCAGATGGTCGCCTCGATGAAGCCGGGTTCGGTGCTCGTCGACCTCGCCGTCGAGCGCGGCGGCAATGTCGAAGGTGCGGTCGCGGGCAAGATCGTCACGACAGCCAACGGGGCAAAAATCGTCGGCCACCTCAACGTGCCGGGCCGGGTCGCGGCGTCGGCCTCGCTGCTCTACGCCAAGAACCTGTTCGCCTTCCTCGAGACCATGGTCGACAAGACGAGCAAGCAGATCGCCATCAACCGCGACGACGAGCTGGTCAAGGCAACGATGCTGACCGACGCCGGCAAGGTGGTCCACCCCAACTTCGCCAACGCGGCAGCGGCTGCGGCAGCGGATAAACCAAAACCGGTCGTTGCCGGCCACAACCGCGGCGACGACCCGGCGGCAGA
Source organism: Aminobacter aganoensis (assembly GCF_014206975.1). GTDB lineage: Bacteria > Pseudomonadota > Alphaproteobacteria > Rhizobiales > Rhizobiaceae > Aminobacter > Aminobacter aganoensis. Next base: position 1,999 of record NZ_JACHOU010000043.1, on the reverse strand, counting down.
TGGTGCGGCTACCAAACCGGCCAAGTCCGCCGCCAAGAAGCCCGCCGCCAAGAAGCCTGCCGCGCCGAAGGCCAGCGGGAAGAAGTCGTCCAAGCAGGGAGACGCGTGATGGAAGGTCTTCAGAAAGCCCTCGACCAGCTCGACCAGGCGGTCGCCGCCGTCCGGCTCGGCATCCAGGATCTCGCCACCAGCCAGGGCGCGGCGGAAGCCGCGGGCGACGCCGCGCATGCGCTGAGCGGCGGGGCGATCGACCCGTTCGTGTTCCGCTTCGCCATCTTCGTTCTGGCGATCTTCGTCGGCTACTACGTCGTCTGGTCGGTGACGCCGGCGCTGCACACGCCCTTGATGGCGGTGACCAACGCCATCTCCTCGGTGATCGTGGTCGGCGCGCTGCTCGCCGTCGGCATCGCCGCTTCCGGGCTTGCCACCGGCTTCGGCTTCGTTGCCCTGGTGCTCGCCTCGGTCAACATCTTCGGCGGCTTCCTCGTCACCCAGCGCATGCTGGCGATGTACAAGAAGAAGGACAAGTGACGTGACCCTGAACCTCGCTTCCTTCCTCTATCTGGTCTCCGGCATCCTGTTCATCCTGGCGCTGCGCGGCCTGTCGCATCCGACCACGTCGCGCCAGGGCAACACCTACGGCATGATCGGCATGGGCATCGCCATCGCCACCACGCTGGCGCTGGCCAAGCCCACGCTCGCAGGCCTCGGCCTGATCGTGCTCGGGCTCGCCATCGGCGGCGGCGTCGGTGCGGTCACCGCCCGGCGCATCGCCATGACCTCGATGCCGCAGCTGGTCGCAGCCTTCCACAGCCTCGTCGGCATGGCCGCCGTGATGGTGGCGGCGGCCGCCGTCTATGCGCCGGAAAGCTTCGGCATCGGCACCGTCGGCGCCATCCATGGCCAGGCGCTGGTCGAGATGAGCCTCGGCGTCGCCATCGGCGCCATCACGTTTACCGGCTCGGTCATCGCCTTCCTCAAGCTCGACGGCCGCATGTCGGGCAAGCCGATCATGCTGCCCGGCCGCCACGTCATCAACGCCGCACTGGGCATCGCGCTGGTGGTGCTGATCGTGCTGCTGGTGACGACCCAGTCGACGACCATCTTCTGGCTGATCGTCGCCGTGTCGCTGGTGCTCGGCGTGCTGCTGATCGTGCCGATCGGCGGCGCCGACATGCCGGTGGTGGTGTCGATGCTCAACTCCTATTCGGGCTGGGCGGCAGCCGCTCTCGGCTTCACGCTCGGCAATCTGGCGCTGATCATCACCGGTGCGCTGGTCGGCTCCTCGGGCGCGATCCTCAGCTACATCATGTGCAAGGGCATGAACCGCTCGTTCATCTCGGTCATTCTCGGCGGCTTCGGCGGCGAGACGGCTGCGGTAACCGACGACGGCATCGAGCGCACCGTCAAGCAGGGTTCGGCGGACGATGCCGCATTCCTGATGATGAACGCCCAGAAGGTCATCATCGTGCCGGGCTACGGCATGGCGGTGGCCCAGGCCCAGCATGCGCTGCGCGAGATGACCGACAAGCTCAAGGCCAATGGCGTCGAGGTCAAATACGCCATCCACCCGGTCGCCGGCCGCATGCCCGGCCACATGAACGTGCTCTTGGCCGAGGCCAACGTGCCTTATGACGAGGTCTTCGAGCTCGAAGACATCAATAGCGAGTTCGCCCAGGCCGACGTCGCCTACGTCATCGGCGCCAACGACGTCACCAACCCGTCGGCGCGCGACGACAAGGCCTCGCCGATCTACGGCATGCCGATCCTCGACGTCGACAAGGCCCGCACCTGCCTGTTCGTCAAGCGGTCGCTAGGCTCCGGCTATGCCGGCATCGACAACACGCTGTTCTACAAGGACGGCACCATGATGCTGCTCGGCGACGCCAAGAAGATGACCGAAGAGATCGTCAAGGCCATGGACCACTGAGCCGCAAGCTCGGAGCGCCAAGCCAAAAGCAACTCGGAAAAGCCCGGCTCACGCCGGGCTTTTTTGCAT
>NZ_JACHOU010000042.1 GCF_014206975.1 Aminobacter aganoensis | reverse complement strand
GCGCAATCCGGGCATGGCGCTTGATCTTGGTTTTCTGGAATCGATGCGTTGCGTCAATCGTTCGGCACTTGAGCGTCGGGTCGGCACGCTGACCAGGCGGCGCTCGATCAAGGCGGACAACCAGGCGGCGTGGCTGCTGCGGTCGATCTCCTTGATGGACCTGACGACGCTGAACTCCAACGACACCGACGAGCGCGTGCGCAGGTTGTGCGCCAAGGCGCTGAACCCGCTGCGGCGCGACCTTGTCGAGGCGCTGGGGCTGGGCGAGACGATCATCCGGCCGGCAGCGGTCTGCGTCTACCACCCGTTCGTCGCCACTGCCGTGGAAGTGGTGAAGGGCTCGGGCGTCCATGTCGCTGCGGTGTCGACGGCCTTTCCGCATGGCCTGGCGCCGCTATCGACGCGCCTGGCCGAGATCGAGGCGTCGGTTGCCGACGGTGCCGACGAGATCGACGTCGTCATTCCGCGCGGGCTGGTGTTCGGCGCCAGGTGGCAGGAGCTCCATGACGAGATCAGGCAGATGCGCGCTGCCTGCGGCGAGGCCCATCTCAAGGTCATCCTCGGCACCGGCGATCTGGCGACGCTGCGCAACGTCACGCTGGCCTCGATGGTGGCGATGATGGCGGGGGCGGACTTCATCAAGACCTCGACCGGCAAGGAAAGCGTCAACGCGACGCTGCCGGTGGGTCTGGCGATGGTCCGCGCCATCCGCGCCTATCACGAGCAGACCGGTTATCTCATCGGCTTCAAGCCGGCCGGCGGCATCTCGACCGCAAAAGTCTCGCTCGACTGGCTGGTGCTGATGAAGGAGGAACTCGGCCGGCCCTGGCTCGAACCCGAGCTGTTCCGCTTCGGTGCGTCCAGCCTGCTGACCGACATCGAACGCCAGCTTGAGCACCACGTCAGCGGCCGCTACTCGGCCAACCACCGCCACGCCATGGCGTGAGGTCTTTTCCCCTTACCCTCCTCCTTGTGGGGAGGGTCGCGCCGCAGGCGCGGGGTGGGGGTACAGCGCGACAGTGGACCAGTAACGAGACGTAACCGATCAACGACCCCACCCGGCCCTTCGGGCCACCCTCCCCACAAGGGGGAGGGTAAGGGAGAGCCTCTCATGAACATTCTCGAACGATACCACGCCATGGATTATGCCCCAGCCCCCGAGGCCCGCAGCGAAGCCGATGCCTGGCTTGCGGCCCGCGACTTCTCGAAGGCGCTGTTCATCGCCGGCGACTGGCGCGCCGCCACCGATAGCAGGACCTTCGACACCGAAGACCCCTCCAGCGGCAAGCTTCTGGCAAAAGTCTCCGACACCAATGCCGTCGACATCGAGGCGGCCGTTGCCGCCGCGCGCAAGGCGCTGCCCAAGTGGAGCGCTGCCTCGGGCTATGAGCGCGCCAAGGTGCTTTATGCCATCGGCCGCGCCATGCAGCGCCACCAGCGCCTGTTTGCGGTGCTGGAAAGCCTCGACAACGGCAAGCCGATCCGCGAGAGCCGCGACATCGACGTGCCCCTGGCGATCCGCCACTTCATCCACCATGCCGGCTGGGCCCAGTCGCTGGCGAGCGAGTTCCCTGGCCGCAAGGCGGCAGGTGTCGTCGGCCAGATCATCCCGTGGAACTTTCCGCTGCTGATGCTCGCCTGGAAGATCGCGCCCGCACTCGCCACCGGCTGCACGGTGGTGCTGAAGCCGGCCGAGTTCACGCCGCTGACGGCCATTCTGTTCGCCGAGATCTGCGAACGCGCCGGCGTGCCCAGGGGCGTGGTCAACATCGTCCAGGGCGGACCGGAGGCAGGCGCTGCCATCGTCAACCATCCCGGCATCGACAAGATCGCCTTCACCGGCTCGTCGGAGGTCGGCAAGATCATCCGCAAGGCGACCGCCGGCTCGGGCAAGAAGCTGTCCTTGGAACTCGGCGGCAAGTCGGCCTTCATCGTCTTCGAGGACGCCGACCTCGACAGCGCCGTCGAGGGGCTTGTCGACGGCATCTGGTTCAACCAGGGCCAGGTCTGCTGCGCCGGCTCGCGGCTTCTGGTGCAGGAGAGCGTCGCAGACGCCTTCATCGCCAAGGTCAAGACCCGCATGGGCCGGCTGCGCGTCGGCGCACCGCTGGACAAGAATACCGACATCGGCCCGCTGGTCGACAGGACGCAGCTCGACCGCGTCAGGCGCCTGGTCGAGGAAGGCGCCAGGCAAGGTGCGGTCTGCTGGCAGCCCGACCAGGAGGTGCCCCAGAGCGGCTATTACCATCTGCCGACGCTGGCGACGGGTGTCGCGCCCGCCAACATCCTCGCCCAGGAAGAGGTGTTCGGCCCGGTGCTCGCCACCATGAGCTTCCGCAACACCGAGGAGGCGGTCGAACTCGCCAACAACACGCGCTACGGCCTTGCCGCTTCGGTGTGGAGCGAAAACGTCAACCTGGCGCTGCATGTCGCCCCGCAGCTCAAGGCCGGCGTGGTCTGGGTCAACGGCACCAACATGTTCGACGCCGCCTGCGGCTTCGGCGGCTATCGCGAGAGCGGTTTTGGCCGCGAGGGAGGACGCGAGGGGCTGGAGGAATATCTGGCGCCCGGCGAGCCGCATGGCCCGGTCATCAAGCCATCTTCCACCCCCAAGCAGGCTGCGCGCGACACCGAAAGCCACGCCATCGACCGCACCGCAAAGCTGTTCATCGGCGGCAAGCAGGTGCGCCCCGACGGCAACTACTCGCTGCCGGTTCTGACGCCCAAGGGCAGGCTCGTTGGCGAGGTCGGGCTCGGCAGCCGCAAGGACATCCGCGACGCGGTCTCGGCCGCACGTGCCTGCAAGGCCTGGCCGGAAGCGACCGCCTACAACCGGTCCCAGGTGCTGTATTACCTCGCCGAAAACCTCTCCGGCCGCGCCGAAGAGTTTGCGGCCCGTATCGTCGAACTGACCGGTGCCAGCCACAAGGCCGCGAAGTCGGAAGTGGAAACCTCCATCGAACGCCTGTTCTGGTATGCCGGCATGGCCGACAAGTTCGAGGGCAGGGTGCACCAGCCCCCAGTGCGCACCGTGACCTTGGCCCTGCACGAGCCCGTCGGCGTCATCGGCATCGTCGCCCCCGACGAGGCCCCGCTGCTCGGGCTGGTCTCGCTGCTGGCCCCGGCACTCGCCATGGGCAACACCACCGTTGTCATCCCCTCGACAACGGCACCGCTGGTCGCCACCGACCTCTACCAGGTGCTCGAATATTCCGACATCCCGGCCGGCGCGATCAACATCGTCACCGGCCACACCGCCGAACTGACCGCCGTGCTCGCCAGGCACGACGACGTCGACGGCCTCTGGGTCGTCGCCGAAGCCGACATCTGCGCCAGGGCGGAGGCGGAATCCACCGGCAATCTCAAGCGCGTCTGGACCGGCCACGGCCGCAGCCTCGACTGGCCAACCGCACAAGGCGAAGCCTTCCTCCGCCGTGCCGTCGAAGTGAAGAACGTCTGGGT
>NZ_JACHOU010000041.1 GCF_014206975.1 Aminobacter aganoensis | reverse complement strand
TGTCGCTTAGCAGTTAACCGCAAGAATGCACCGGTTTGGCTCGAATTGGTCATTTATTCATGAGAATCTGGACTGCAGGATTCTCAAATTAACTGCAATTGCACGGAGGGCCTCGGCCAGTGGGCTTGGGCTATCATTCGTTCGGTGGTGTCGGTGAATCGGAACCTATTGTCGCCCACCATGTGATGGCGCAGCATTCGGAGCATTTCCGGTCCGGCACGCTCGACAATTGCTATCCCGGCCAGCAGCGCGGGTCGCATGTGAAGCCGAAGGATCGGGCTTGCGGGCGTGGGCAGGTTCTCCTGTTCCGCGGCAACGATGCCATCGAGATCGGGAATAATGGCGCCGAGCACCCTGAAGCGCCAAAGGTCGCTCTCGCGGGGAATAGGTCTTGGAATGCGTCGCATCAGGAGAAGCCGAGCAATTTCGGTAGGCGATGTCCAGGTCACGATACCATGTTCGGCCTCGTCGTCGAGCAGCCGTTCGCCCCGAATAGCCGCAGCGCGATATTGCCGGAAAGGGGAGGGGAGTTCGCGCCCGTCGGTGTCCCGGAACAGACCTCTGCAGGCCGGACAGGTGAGGCGCCAGCCAACCAGCTGGCTTCTCAAGGTTGGCTCCGGTTCCGTGCGACGGGCGCTGCAGTTCGGGCAGGACTGCTGTGGCCTGACGGCGATCAGCCGGCGTGACGACTGCGCGACATTGGTGAAGGTCATTCGACGCACGCCAGCCGGCTCGGTGGCAAACATGCCGGCCAGGCGGATTGCCTGGTCAACGCTCAAATGGAGATCGGCGGCTCGCAGCGAGCGAACTTCCGGCAGGCAATGCCGCAGCATCACCAGCGGAGGGACCGCGTAGAAGGCGGCATGCCGGGCGATCCAGGAGGACAGAAGCTCGTTGGCGACGGGCGGCAATCGAACCGGCAACTGCCGTGGCGGCGCGTTCTCCATCATGCGAACGCCGCCTCGGCATCGAACTCCGGCTCCCAGTTCTCGACCGCTTCGTTCGTAATCTGCTCGTTGCCGGTCTCGATGGCGTCGACCGCGAGGTTGTTGACCATGTGGAAGATGTTGGCCGTGATGCCCTCGGTGATCTGTAGCATCCGCCGCAACGATTTCGGGGTGAGCACCGACGGCCGGCGTAGTGGCGTGTTGCGCAGGATCGACGTCACCAGGGTCTCGAACTGTTCGTTCGCGGCCCACCTGTTCAGGGTGAACTGCTCGAACCGGCGGGCAAGCTGGACGTCGCCGCTGATCGCCTCGCGCGCCTCGTTGACGCCGAAGCAGACCAACGAGATATGCAGACGATTGCTGAGGAAACGCAGCGTGTTCAGCACTATGCGCTGCTCACGGTAGGTTCCGGCGAGGATGTTGTGCACCTCGTCGATGACCAGAACCTGCACGCCGATGGCCTCCAAGATCCGCAGCGACGCCTGCTCCATCTGGGCGATGTCGGCGCGCGGCCGCTGCGGCGCGCCGAGAAGGGTCAGGAGCTCGGCATAGAACCGCCGCTCGCCGGGCCGGCTGGTCATTTCCATAGCCAGGACCGGGGTCTTCAGTGTTCCCGTCACCGGATTGAAGCTCGGCGGATGCTCGTCCCGGAAGCGCTTCATGATCATCGTCTTGCCCATGCCGCTGTCGCCATAGATCGCGATCGAGGGCATGCGCGTGCCGCGCGGGTGGTCGAGGAGCGCGCTCAGACGATCGAGAGCCTGCTTGGCGCGTGGGTAGAGCACCCAGCGGCGCGATCGTATTGCGCGAATGCGCCGCTCGTCCGTTTCAACAAGCAAAGCCGCCGCGCCTGCGGTCAGGTGAGAGATTTCATCGTTCATGTCAGCTCAATCCGTATCCTCGACAAAGGGTACGGGTTTGCTGGAGTCGACGCCGCGAAGCGAGCCCCATTCGCGATCTTCCACCCTTGGCTTGCGGCCGACTGCCTTGCCACGCCGCACCGTAGCCGTCATCCGTTTCGCATCTTCCACCAACTGGCGCCGAGCCATGGCGGTACGAACGATTGTTCCCATATCGATTTCGCGTTTTCCCTTCGCCAACAGCCATTCTCGCGACGACTTGGCTTCAGCGAGCGTGATCGAAGGCAAGGTGATGTCGGCATAGCGGGCCTCCACGAAGTTGCCCGACAGACGCCGGACAAATATGCGCGACAGATCTCGCGGGTCATATTTGATCAACAGCCGCCGCTTGCCGGTCCGTCCAACATCCGCAGCCAAGGCGGCGGACCAGTACCGCAATCCGAAGATGTGGATGCCGTTTGGTCGCAGCGTCCGCTCGTCTTCGGGCAGGAAGGTGAGCCAGAAATGCATTCGGTCCTGTGGAAGCCGTAGCGGGATTGTACCTTCATGCTCGCGCCATACAGCGATCGGGGGTCGTTTGAGACTGGCGTGTATCGATTGATGGTAGTCGCCGACAATGTCGAGAGCGATGTAGCGCTCGAGTTCGCGCAGCGTGAATGCCGAATGTCGACGAGAATTGTACTCGCCCAGTTCGTCAGGATTGCTGAATGTCGTGCCGGGGAGCAGGTGAAGCTTGCCCATCTGTGTGCCGATCAGGCGCTCGATGTGGCCCCCAAAGCGGGGCTCGCCGGGAGGCCGCCAGTCAATCTCGATACCGGCATCCTCGCAGCCGCGCTGGAATGCGCGGCTACGGAAGTCGCGGCCATTATCCACATGGAGCCGATCCGGGAGGCCAGCGACGGGCCAGGGGTCTGCTATCTCGCGTTCGCGAAGCCACGCAGATTTGTCAAAGACCGAATGCAGCAAGCAAAGACTCGTCGACAGTCGAGATGGCGCCGCCATGGTGAGGTAGAAGCCGGTGACCATCCTGCTGCAGACATCCATGGCCAATGTCAGCCACGGGCGCCCGAGCGGTCGACGATCCTCTTCATCAACGACGAAGATATCGGCCTTGGTGTGGTCGATCTGGACGACCTGCAGCGGTCTCGAAACTTCGAACTTACCCGGAACGGCAATAGTCGATTTCTCGATCTTCGGTTCTCCGCGCGCCTTGGCCCGCTTGGCGAGATCGACGTCTTCAATGCGTGCGACGATTGTTCTCCGATGAGGTGGCGCCAAGCCTGCCGCGCGACAGCTCGCGTTCACCTCACGCACCAGGGCTGATATAGATGGGCGGTTCTTCTTCAGGTAGAAGCGCTTGATCTCGGCCCGGATGATTTCGTCGCGCGCTTCGTCGAGCATCCGGTGACCGATGCGCCGACCGGGCTTGCGCCCGACAAGAGAGAGAACTGTCCCGCCTTCCCGGAATAGCTTAAGCAAGCGATAGGCTGATGCCTGGCTGAGCCGAAGCTCGCCGGCAAGCTCTCGTATCCGGGCTGCGTTTGTCGGGCCAGGCTCTCGACGCATGAAATCACGGATTGCGTCCGCCTTCCGGCACGCCTCATCCCAGTCAACGTCATTGATTTCATCGACCAGGGGATCAGACATCGTTGTTCCCGAACGCAAAAACATGCGGTCGAACATTCTCGCATCAAGTGCCAAAATCAAGTGACGATTATC
>NZ_JACHOU010000040.1 GCF_014206975.1 Aminobacter aganoensis | reverse complement strand
TGTCGCTTGGCATTTAAATGCAAGAATGCGGTGGTTTTGCCCGGGTTAGGCACTTAATCGTGAGAATTCCTGCAGCCAGATTCTCAAATTAACTGCATTTGCCTAGAAGCTCGCAGCGTGCCGGCTTGAGCTATCATGTTCTCTGCGGCGTCAGAGAATCGGGCCCGGTTGTCGCCCATCATGTGCCCACGCAGCATCCGGAGCATTTCCGGGCCGGCGCGCTCGACGATGGCAACGCCGGCCAGCAGAGCCGGCCGCATATCGAGCGGCAGGATCGGCTTTGCAGGTGTGGGCAGATTCTGCAATTGCTCGGCAACGACATGGTCGAGATCGGGAATGATGGCGCCGAGCACCCGGTAGCGCCAAAGCTCGTGCTCGCGCGGTAGGGGCCAGATCACTCGCCGCATCAACAGAAGCCGGGCGATTTCGGTCGCCGATGTCCAGGTTCGAATGCCGCGTTCGGCTTCGTCGTCGAGCAGCTTTTCACCCCGCAGAGCCGCACGGTGATTTTGCCGGAAAGGGGAGCGAAGTTCACCTTTTCCGAACCCTCGTAGTAGTGTTCCGCAATGTACGCAGGTAATCCGCCACCCCAGCAGCTGGTTTCGCAGGATTGGCGCTGGTTCCGCGCTACCGGGGCTGCAACGTGCACAGGTCTGTGCCGGCCTCGCGGCGATTAGTCGATGCGACGACTTCGGCACATTGATGAAGGTCATTCGACGTAAAACAGCCGGTTTGGCGGCGAAAATACTGGCGAGGCGGACTTCCTGATCGCCGCTCAGATGGAGATCGACTGCTCGCAATGAGGAGGCCTCCGGCAGGCAATGCTGGAGCATGACGAGCGGCGGAACCGCGTAGAAGGCGGCATGGCGACTGATCCAAGACGACAGAAGCTCGTCAGGGTAGGGCGGCAATCTCACTGGCAACTGCCGTGGCGGCGCGGTCTCCGTCATGCGAACGCCGCCTCGGCCTCGAACTCCGGCTCCCAGTTTTCGACAGATTCGTCTGCAATATGCTCTTGGCCGCGTTCGATGGCGTCAACCGCGAGGTCGTTGATCATGTGGAAGATGCTGGCGGTGATGCCCTCGGTTATCTGCAGAATCCGTCGCAGTGATTTCGGCGTGAGCACCGAGGGTCGACGCAGCGGCGTATTGCGCAGGATCGATGCCACCAGCGTCTCGAACTGCTCGTTCGCCGCCCACCTGCTCAAGGTGAACTGCTCAAACCGGCGTGCAAGCTGGACGTCGCCACCGATCGCCTCGCGCGCCTCGTTAACGCCGAAGCAGACCAGGGAGATCTGCAGACGATTGCTGAGGAAACGCAGCGTGTTCAGGACAATGCGCTGCTCGCGATAAGATCCGGCGAGAATGTTGTGCACCTCGTCGATCACCAGCACCTGCACACCGATGGCCTCCATGATGCGTAGCGCCGCTTGCTCCATCTGGGCGATATCGGCGCGTGGCCTCTGTGGTGCGCCGAGAAGGGTGAGCAGTTCGGCGTAGAACCGCCGCTCGCCGGGCCGGCTCGTCATCTCCATGGCCAGAACGGGCGTCTTCAGCGTACCCGTCACCGGGTTGAAGCACGGCGGGTGTTCGTCCCGGAACCGCTTCATGATCATGGTCTTGCCCATGCCACTGTCGCCATAGATCGCGACAGAAGGCATGCGTGTGCCGCGTGGATGGTCGAGAAGCCGGCTCAGCCGATCGAGCGCCTGCTTGGCGCGTGGGTAGAGCACCCATCGGCGCGATCGTATCGCGCGAATGCGCCGCTCGTCCGTTTCGGCAAGCAGTGCGCCGGCGCCGGCGGTCAGGTGGGAGATTTGATCGCTCATGTTTCACTCCAGCTCAATCTGTATCCTCAACAAAGGGTACAGGTTTGCTGGAGTCGACGCCGCGGAGCGAGCCCAATCCCCGATCATCCACCTTCGATTTCGAAGAAGCCTTCCCGCGTCGCGCAGCCGCCGTCTTATTGGTTGCCGCCTCGACCAATTCCCGCTGCGCGACGGCGGTGCGGACGATGGCGCGGGTGTCGACTTCGCGACGGCCCTTCGCACGTAAGGTACGCCGGGCGGTTAGTGCCTCGTGTAGCGTTATCGAGGGCAGGGTCACGTCGGCATAACGGGCCTCAACGAAGTTTCCCGATGGCCGCCGGACGAAGATGCGCGCCATGTCGCGCGGATCATATTTTACGAGTAGGCGCCGGTCAGAACGTCCGACGTCGGCGCTCAATGCCGGCGACCAGTAGCGCAGTTTGAACAGATGAATCCCGTCAGGCATCAACGTCCGCTCCTGCTCCGGCAGGAACGTCAGCCAGAAGCGCATTCGATCTTGCGGCAACCGAAGCGGGATTTCGCCCTCGTGCTCCCGCCACACCGCGATCGGCGGTCGACCCAGACTGCTGTGGATCGATTGATGATAAGCGCCGACAATGTCGAGAGCGATGTAGCGCTCGAGCTCCCTCAGAGTCAGTGCCGCATGTCGCTTCGAGTCATAGGCGCCCAACTCCTGTTCGTTGCTGAACGTTGTTCCGGGCAGGAGATGCAGCCTGCCCATCTGAGTGCCGATCAGGCGCTCGATATGACCGCCGAAACGCGGCTCACCGGGTGGCCGCCACTCGATCGCGATGCCCGCGTCCTGGCACCCTCGCTTGAAGGCCCGGCTTCGGAAGTCGGCACCATTGTCAACATGCACCATGTCCGGCAGACCGGCGACGGGCCAGGACTCCGTTATCTCGCGCTCCCGCAGCCATGCCGATTTGTCGAAGACGGAGTGTAGCAGGCACATGCTGGTGGACAGGCGGGACGGCGCCTCCATCGTGAGATAAAAGCCGGTCACCATCCGGCTGCAGACATCCATCGCCAGCGTCAGCCATGGCCGTCCGATCGGCTGCCGCGTCTCCTCGTCAACGACAAAGATGTCTGCCTTGGTATGGTCGATCTGGACCACTGCCAGGGGACGGGAGACTTCGAATGATCCGGGGACGGCCGTTGTCGCCTTGACGATTTTCTGTTCGCCACGCCGATTTGCGCGCTTCTGCAGGTCGATGTCCTTCACGCGGGCGACGATCGTTCGGCGATGTGGCGGCTTCAGCCCGACCGAAATGCAGTTCGTCTGCACGTCCCGCACCAACTGCGAGATCGTCGGTCGGGTCCGCTTCAAGTAGAACTTTTTGATAGTCTTGCTAACGATCTCCTCCCGTTTCTCGTCCAGCGTACGATGACCCACAGGCCGTCCACGCTTGCGATCGACAAGAGACAGAACGGTCCCGCCGACGCGGAACAGCTTGATCAGCCGGTAGGCCGTCGCCTGACTCACATTCATCCCGGCAGCGAGCCCCGAAACGTTTGCCGCGGTCGCACCGTCAGGATTGCGCCTCAGGAATTCACGGAGCGCATCTGCCCTTCGGCAAGCTTCATCCCAAAGCGCTTCGTCGATCTCATCAGGGATCCGATCTCTCATGGCAGGCTCGCGAGGAAAACATCACGAGTCTCATTCTCACATTAAGTGACAAAAGCCAATGCGCATTATCGAATTAACTGCCCATTCGCAAATTAAGTGCTGGCGTAAGCATCTGAAATCATTGAAGCATGATTCTCATCATTAAGTGCCGAGCGACACC
>NZ_JACHOU010000039.1 GCF_014206975.1 Aminobacter aganoensis | reverse complement strand
GTGAGATCATGACCATGCCGGGCCTGCCCAAGGCACCGTCCTCGGAAAAGATCTTCCTCAACGAGGCCGGGCAGATCGAAGGCCTGTTCTGAGATAAATCTCTCTCCCAAGGCGCTCCTTTCCACCCCTCCTGTCCCCCAGGCCCGGAGCGCCCTTCAAGGCCTGGCACAATGTGCCGGGCCTTTTTTTTCGGTTCGCGCATGGGGGTGGCCTGGACTCTCCCTAGCCCGGACGGACCATGCCGGTTCGCGTCCGGTTCTCGCTGAAGGCCTATTAAAAGTTGCCTATCAGTAAAAATTCTTGCACTTGGATATTGCTCTTCGGGCAAGTTTCGAGTCAATATGTCCCCAACAACGTCCGCCTCAAGGCCGGGTGACCGGAACAGGCGGGAGGAACTAACTGGAGGAGTACTACCAATGACAGCTTCATGGCGTTTTTCCACGCTGGCCGATCGCCACCGTGCCCTCGGTTCCAATCTCGAAGACTGGAGCGGCATGGGCACAGCCTGGTCGTACGACAAGGACGCGAACGAGGAATATGTCGCGATCCGCACCAAGGCCGGCCTGATGGACGTTTCGGGCCTCAAGAAGGTCCACATCACCGGCGCCCACGCCGGCCACGTCATTGACCTCTGCACCACCCGCAACGTCGAGAAGATCTATCCCGGCAAGTCGGTCTATGCCTGCATGCTCAACGACGCCGGCAAGTTCACCGACGACTGCGTCATCTACCGCATGGGCCCGAACTCCTGGATGGTCGTCCACGGCGCCGGCTCGGGCCACGAAGAACTGACCCGCGCCTCGATCGGCCGCGACGTGTCGGTCCGCTTCGATGACAACCTGCACGACCTTTCGCTGCAGGGCCCACTCGCGGTCGACTACCTCGCCAAGCACGTGCCTGGCATCCGCGACCTCAACTACTTCCACCACATGCAGACCCAGCTGTTCGGCTTCCCGGTGATGATCTCGCGCACCGGCTACACCGGCGAGCGCGGCTACGAGATTTTCTGCCGCGGCCAGGACGCCGGCACGATCTGGGACACCATCGTTGCCGAAGGCAAGGAGATGGGCATCATCCCGACGCGTTTCACCACGCTCGACATGCTGCGCGTCGAGAGCTACCTTCTGTTCTACCCGTACGACAACTCGCAGAAGTACCCGTTCGCAAACGAGGGCCCTGGCGATACGTTGTGGGAGCTCGGCCTCGACTTCACCGTCAGCCCCGGCAAGACCGGCTTCCGCGGTGCCGAAGAGCACTATCGCCTGAAGGGCAAGGAGCGCTTCAAGATCTTCGGCGTGGTGCTCGACAGCGACAAGGCAGCTGACGAAGGCGCCGAGATCTGGCGCGATGGCAAGAAGGTCGGCGTCGTGACCTGTGCGATGTATTCGCCGCTGGTGAAGAAGTCGATGGGCATCGCCCGTCTCGACGTCGATTGCGCCATCGTCGGTACGCCGCTCGAGATCCGCAACGCCAGCGGGACGGTCAAGGCAACCGCCCAGTCGCTGCCGTTCGACGATCCGAAGAAGCTCAAGCGGACGGCAAAGGGCTGAGACCTTGGACAGTGCACCGGTGAAGACGATCCTTAGTCGCCCGGTCTACGGAACATTGTCACCGCAGGCCGGCAAGAGCCACCTTCTCATTGCGGACGCCGAAGGGGCGTCCGCGATCCTGGACCTGGCGAAGCAGGCTCCCGCGGACTTCTTCGCCAGTGCACACATCATGTTCATACCGGGCCGTACCGGAGACACCTTCCAGCCGTCGCTGAAGGCGTTGAAGCCGGCCCAGTATTATGAAGGCCCATCGATCGCGGCGGCATTGCCGCGCCTGACATGGACACTCGCCAACGCCCATATGGGCCTGCGCGTCTATCTTGCCGGCACCGAAGGCCTGATCGGCCAGATGATGCAGGCGGCGATCGAAGCCGGGATCGACCCGGCCTCGATCCAGACCGAACATCGCGGCTCGTGGGCGCGCCGGGTGCAGTGCGTGCACTGCAAGGGCATTACCGAGAACGTCACCACCCAGCCGGTCACCTGCTCGCATTGCGGGCTGCTGCTGCTGGTGCGCGACCACTACTCCAAGCGCCATGCCGCCTTCCAGGGCGTCTGCATCAATGCCGAGGATCCGACCGAGATCCCTCAGACAGAGGAGATTTTCCGGTGAGCGCGGGAACAAACAAGCTTAACGTCACCGTGACCGAAGTGGTCGCGGTCAACGAACTGGTGAAGCGGTTCCACTTCGAGCGGACGGACGGTGGCAACCTGCCGACGTTCTCCGGCGGTGCCCATGTCGTCGTCGAAATGCGCGACAATGGCACGACCCGCCTCAATCCCTACTCGCTGATGAGCTCGCCGCTCAACACGCGCGACTACACCATCTCGGTGCGCCGCGACGACGTCGGCCGCGGCGGCTCGCTGTTCATGCACAACCGCGTCAAGCGCGGCATGGAAATGGTGATCAGCTACCCGGTGAACCTGTTTTCGCTGGACCTGCGGGCCAAGAAGCACCTGATGATCGCCGGCGGCATCGGCATCACGCCGTTCCTCGCCCAGACGGCGCAACTCGCGTCGACCGGAAGCAATTTCGAGCTGCACTACACCTGCCGCTCGGAAGCGCTCGGCAGCTACTCCGAGGTGCTGCGCGAACGCTACGGCAACCGCGTCAGCCTCTATCTCGACGAGCGCAACGAGCGGATTCCGCTCGAGCGACTGCTCGCCACCCAGCCGCTCGGCACCCATATCTATGTCTGCGGCCCCGCCGGCATGATCAAATGGGTGCGCGACATGGCGGCAACCCATGGCTGGCCGGACGATTCCGTGCACTACGAACATTTCGCAGCGCCCCAGCCGGGAACCCCGTTCGACGTCAAGCTGGCGGTGAGCGGCCTGGAAATCCGCGTCGGCGAGCAGCAGAGCCTGCTCGAAGCGATCGAGGCGGCGGGCGTCGATCCGCCCTATCTCTGCCGCGGCGGCGTCTGCGGCCAGTGCGAGACCAACGTCATTTCCTATGACGGCACATTCAAGCACAACGACCATTGGCTGAGCGATGAGGAGCACTGCTCAGGCAAGAAGATCATGCCATGCGTCTCGCGTTTCGAGGGCCGCTCGCTGGTTCTCGAACGGTAGCAGATCCCGGGGCGCACGGCGCTCTGGAAGAGGGAGGAATTGATGGGAATTAACTTCAGGAAAGAAACGTTCCGCGACGATTTTACCTTCAGGAACAGTCCGGAACAGGTCAAACGGTTTCCGTTTCCCTATCATGAAGACGCCTACATGTACTCGGTCAACATCGAGCCGCATGTCGCCGGGCCGAAGAACAGCGTGTTCGAACATCTGATCGATGTCGACGAGCACTACGTTTCCGAAATGCAGGACCGCGCCATGGTCCTGGCCGAGGATCCGCTGCGCTGCCAGTCGCTGCCGCACATGACGCTGGCCGGCTGGGACCTGCTCGAACTCCTGATGACCGAGATGGCCAATGGCTATCCCGAGCACTTCGAGCTGACGCGCGACGGCGACCGCTGGCGCTGGATCAACCGGCCGCTCGGCATCGACGACACCTTCACCTTCGGCGACGTCTCCACCCTGCCCTACGGGCCGATGGAATACATCACCCGCCAGAGCCAGGGCGACTTCGCCATCCTCGACCAGCGTGACGGCAACCTCTGGATGGATGCCGGCATGATCACCACCCAGGCCGACTGGTCACTCGATTTCGACATCGGCATGAACTTCTTCGAATGGCATGCGCCGGTGCCGCTGGCGCATGAAATGGGGGTCTTCACCCGCGCGCTGAAGTTCCTGACCAACATCCAGCAGGGCCAGCCGGCGCGGCGCCTGAACTGGACGATGACGATCAACCCGCGGCTCGATACCAGCCCGGAGAACTTCCACAAATGGGGCAGCGACCGGCTGTCGGTGACGCCGGAGAATGTCGGCCAGAAGGTGCATCTGCGCGTCGAGTTGCAGACCTTCTTCCGGTTGCCGCGCTCCAACGCGCTGGTCTTCCCGATCCGCTGCTACCTGCTCAAGATGGACGAACTGGTGAGCGTCGCCAAATGGGGCCGCCGCTTCCACCGCGTGCTGCGCGACCTGCCCGACGAACTCGCCGAGTACAAGGGCCTGACGCGCTACCGCCAGACCGTCGTCGAGTGGCTGTCGAAATATGACGACGGCGCCCCGACCTCGCCCGGCTTCGGCCCGGAGTAGGCTTCGGCCCCTAGAGCGTTTCCTATCTTGAGCGAATCGTAGGATTCCCAAAGAAGGTGGTTTGTGATTCAAGATGCTGGCTGGGTGGAGGCCAGCATCTGATGA
>NZ_JACHOU010000038.1:0-2500 GCF_014206975.1 Aminobacter aganoensis | reverse complement strand
TCGTGAAAAGGGAAACAACCCTGACCTACAGCTAAGGTCCCCAAGTTATGGCTAAGTGGGAAAGGATGTGAGGATCCCAAAACAACCAGGATGTTGGCTTAGAAGCAGCCATCATTTAAAGAAAGCGTAACAGCTCACTGGTCTAAATAAGGGTCTTTGCGCCGAAAATGTACCGGGGCTAAAGCCATACACCGAAGCTTAGGGTTTGCAGCTTGCTGCAAGCGGTAGCGGAGCGTTCTGTAAGCTGACGAAGCCGTACCTGTGAGGGGCGGTGGAGGTATCAGAAGTGCGAATGCTGACATGAGTAACGTAAGGGGTGTGAGAGACACCCCCGCCGAAAGTCCAAGGGTTCCTGCTTAAAGCTAATCTGAGCAGGGTTAGCCGGCCCCTAAGTCGAGGCGGAAACGCGTAGACGATGGGAACCACGTTAATATTCGTGGGCCTGTGGGTAGTGACGGATCGCACAAGTTGTCGGGTCTTATTGGATTGATCCCGGCAGCGGAGCGGTTCCAGGAAATAGCTCCCACTTATAGACCGTACCCGAAACCGACACTGGTGGACTGGTAGAGTATACCAAGGCGCTTGAGAGAACTATGCTGAAGGAACTCGGCAAATTGCACGCGTAACTTCGGAAGAAGCGTGACCCCTTTGCACGCAAGTGTATGGGGGTGGCACAGACCAGGGGGTAGCGACTGTTTATCAAAAACACAGGGCTCTGCGAAGTCGCAAGACGACGTATAGGGTCTGACGCCTGCCCGGTGCTGGAAGGTTAAGAGGAGAGGTGCAAGCTTTGAATCGAAGCCCCAGTAAACGGCGGCCGTAACTATAACGGTCCTAAGGTAGCGAAATTCCTTGTCGGGTAAGTTCCGACCTGCACGAATGGCGTAACGACTTCCCCGCTGTCTCCAGCATAGACTCAGTGAAATTGAATTCCCCGTGAAGATGCGGGGTTCCTGCGGTTAGACGGAAAGACCCCGTGCACCTTTACTATAGCTTTACATTGGCATTCGTAGTGGCATGTGTAGGATAGGTGGTAGGCTTTGAAGCCAGGGCGCCAGCCTTGGTGGAGCCACCCTTGAAATACCACCCTTATCTCTATGGATGTCTAACCGCGGCCCGTTATCCGGGTCCGGGACAATGTATGGTGGGTAGTTTGACTGGGGCGGTCGCCTCCTAAAGAGTAACGGAGGCGCGCGATGGTGGGCTCAGAACGGTCGGAAATCGTTCGCTGAGTGCAATGGCATAAGCCTGCCTGACTGCGAGACTGACAAGTCGAGCAGAGACGAAAGTCGGTCATAGTGATCCGGTGGTCCCGTGTGGAAGGGCCATCGCTCAACGGATAAAAGGTACGCCGGGGATAACAGGCTGATGACCCCCAAGAGTCCATATCGACGGGGTTGTTTGGCACCTCGATGTCGACTCATCGCATCCTGGGGCTGGAGCAGGTCCCAAGGGTATGGCTGTTCGCCATTTAAAGCGGTACGTGAGTTGGGTTCAGAACGTCGTGAGACAGTTCGGTCCCTATCTGCCGTGGGTGTAGGAATATTGAAAGGATCTGTCCCTAGTACGAGAGGACCGGGATGGACGGATCTCTGGTGGACCTGTTGTGGCGCCAGCCGCATAGCAGGGTAGCTATATCCGGACGGGATAACCGCTGAAGGCATCTAAGCGGGAAACCCACCTTAAAACGAGTATTCCCTGAGAACCGTGGAAGACGACCACGTTGATAGGCCGGGTGTGGAAGTGCAGCAATGCATGAAGCTTACCGGTACTAATAGTTCGATAGGCTTGATCGTTCTCATTCCTTATGTTCATCGCGGTGCGATCCCCAAGGGATCGTCGCCAAGCGTGAACGGCACAGACAAGACCAGCGAATAGAGAATAGTGAGCGGTGAATAGATACCATTCGCTACTGACTACTCCCTACTCGCTCAAAACAGCTTCTCGATTACATGCCTTTTGCCGACCTGGTGGTTATGGCGGAGCGGCTGCACCCGATCCCATTCCGAACTCGGCCGTGAAACGCTCCAGCGCTGATGGTACTTCGTCTCAAGACGCGGGAGAGTAAGTCGCTGCCAGGTCTGCCAAGGGCATGTAATATGGACATCGCAAAACGCGGTGTCGGTCACCAACATCTTCTCTTTGCGAAAATGGCCCGCCAACGGGATCAAGGGGCCGCGTAAGCGGCCCTTTCCATTGGACAGGACACGAAATCCCTCGCATTCGCGTAGGCAAATGCCTACATGAAGGCAAGGAGACCGGAATACATGCAGGAAATTCCTGCACATGGTGGCGCGGGGTGGAGCAGCCCGGTAGCTCGTCAGGCTCATAACCTGAAGGTCACAGGTTCAAATCCTGTCCCCGCAACCAAATACAAAAACGCCCGACGCAGAAATGCGGCGGGCGTTTTGGTATCTGGCTGCCGGCTGACCGTCTGATTACAACCGCATCAGCCGCCCGCAAGGACCCCAGCGGCCGACGACGCGGGATAAGCCAAATC
>NZ_JACHOU010000037.1 GCF_014206975.1 Aminobacter aganoensis | reverse complement strand
GCGATCATGGTGGCGGCGATGCTGCAGAAGGGTGAGGCGATTGCCAGCCCCGGCGGCTACCTGCGCAGCCTGACCGCAAAGGCACGGGCTGGCGAATTCTCCATCGGACCGGTGCTGATGGCCTTGCTGCGCGGCAGGGGAGGGACCCAGGCAAAAGCGGGGTAGGCCTCAGTGCAGCTTTGCGAGTTCCGCGCCGACAGCGGCGAGTGGCAGGGCCTCGACACCGTGGGGCAGGGGATAGGCCTCCGCGCCGGGATAGATGAGGATGCGGCGGTCTGGTCTGATGTCTTCGGCCGCAAGGTGAAAACCCTTCTCGACCTTGGGGGCGAGGCTGCGCTTGATCTCGATTGCCCAGACGGCAGCACCGGGAAGCGTCAGCAAGACGTCGATTTCGGCACCAGCGGAGGTGCGGTAGAAGTTCATCCGGGTGCCGGGAGGTGCGGCAGCCGACAATGTTTCGATGACGAAGCCTTCCCAGCTGCCGCCGGCGACGGGATGGCCGAGAAGCTGTTCCTGCGTGCCGAGCCCGAGAAGCGAGTGGGTGAGGCCGCTGTCGCGGACGTAGATCTTGGGTGATCTTACCAGACGTTTGGACATGTTGGCGTGCCACGGTTCGAGGCGTCGGACCAGCAGCAGGTCGACCAGGAGGTCCAGGTAGGACGCTACAGTCTTGCCATCGATGCCAAGAGCTCGTGCGAATTCGGCCGCGTTGAGCAGGCCGGACTGGTGGTGGGCGAGCATCGTCCAGAAGCGGCGCAGGGTTTCGGCCGGAATGCGAGGCCCCAGCATCGGGATGTCGCGCTCGAGGTAGGAGCGGATGAAATCCTGCCGCCAACGCAGGCTGGCTCGGTCGCTCGGGGCAAGAAAGCTCTCGGGAAAGCCGCCGCGCACCCAGAGGGTGGAGATATCCTGAGGCGCGACCTCGATGCCGTCGAGCGGGTGCATCTCGACATAGGCGATGCGCCCGGCGAGTGTTTCGCTCGACTGCTTCATCAGGTCGATCGAGGCCGAGCCGAGCAGTAGGAAACGCCCGTTACGCAGACCGCTGCGGCGGCCTCGGTCGATCAGCCCGCGCAGGTTCTGGAACAGGCCGGGAAGCCGGTGGACCTCGTCGAGGATGACGAGCTTGTCGTCGTGGCTTGCGAGGTAGAGCTCCGGTTCAGCCAGCTTGGCGCGATCGGCATCGGATTCGAGATCCAGGTAGATCGATGAGCGTGTCTCGGCGATCTGAAGGGCAAGGGTTGTCTTGCCGACCTGGCGCGGCCCCAGCAGGGCCACGGCGGGCGAGGTTTCAAGCAGTTCGACGACTTCGGGGGCAATCCTGCGCGTAATCATCCTTGTATTTATGGAACATGAATCCATATTTGCAAGGGTAAAGGTCGATGATGACAAGCGAAAACGGCCGCTGTGGCCTAGAGCCCGCTTGCCTTGGTCAGGTTGACGCGGAACCGGTCGCGGCGACGCTGATACTTGCGGGTCATTTCGGCGCTGGCATGGCCGAGCTGCTTCTGGATATAGCGTTCCTCGACCTCTGCCGACGAGGCCAGCCCGGCCCGCAGCGAATGGCCGGCGAAAAGCGTGGCACGCTCACCTTCGGCCAGATCGCCGCGCACGCCGGCGGCGAGCGCCGTACGCCTGACGAGACGGGCAACTTCCTGATCGTTGAGCCGTTCGGCGCCGACGTGCTTGCCCTGTCCGGTAACGCGGCGGAACAGCGGGCCATGGGCGATGCGGGCAAGATTCAGCCAGGTTTGCAGCGCGACCAAGGGGCAGGTGATGTCGGACGAGCCACGGCCGATCTCGACCTCGCGCCAACCGGTTTTTCCCCTCAGGGTCACCAACAGGCCCTTTTCGGGGAAGATCTCGATCCAGCCTCGGCCATCCGATGTCTGGTCACGACCGCAATCGAGACCGACGATCTCGGAACGGCGCAGGGCGCCGGTGAAACCGATGAGCAGCATGGCGCGGTCGCGCAGGCCCCGCAACGTGCCACGATCCAGCGTTTCGAGCATGGCCATCAGATCCTCCGGCAGGATCGCCTCCTTCTGCCGGGGCGGGCGGGCATGGCTGTTTCTGATACCGGCCATGACGGTGGCGACGGCGCGATGCTTTCTCTCGAGAGAAAGGCCGCGTTGGGCATAGTTCCAGCCCAGCGACGACAGCCGCCGTTCGATCGTCGACACGGACTTCTTGTCGCCGCCTGAAGCGGAGCCGGAGGCCAGGGCGGTGATGTAGAGACCGACGACCTGTGGGTCGGGCGGCATGAGCGAAAAACCCTGGCGCCGGGCCCAGTCGGAAAAATGCTTCCAGTCAGCGGCATAGGCCCTACGGGTGTTGGCGGAACTCGCCGCCTCGACATAACCGCGCGCTCGCTCGGTGAGATCGTCGAGATGTGCAGGCATCTGGCCGGCGAACTTAGTTTCGGCGGGCTGCAGGGCAGGGGATGGTCCGTCGGACAGGGGCACGCGGACATCATCAATCTGCCGCCCCATCGCCATCACGACATCGACGATGTCGGGCAGATCTTCTGCCGGCGAGCCGCTGTCAGGGCGATCGTGGTCTAAATCGCCGTTCTCGGTCGTGCGCTCTCGTCGAGCGGAGTGGTACCCAGTACGGTTTTTGCGGTTCTGCTCGACGTGAGAGGCCATTTCGGCAGTGGAACACAATATGATTGATAATTCAACATTATCGTTCGTTTTTATAGATCGACAGGCTGTGCGGTTTTGAGCATTCATGATGGAGTAAAGCGCACTCCCGATTTATCATCTATCGCATGATTCGTGCCTTCCCATCGTCCACTGCAGCGCCCGCGCCATCGCGGGTGCCGGCCTGGGCGTTGCCGGGCGGGCCGCTCGAGCACGACACCGACGCCGCTTTCTTTGCCGGCGCCGCGCTGAATTCGCTCGACAATCTGGTCCGCTCCGAACCGGCCTGGGCCGGCGCCTGGCGGCAGCGGCTCGCCCTGAAATGCGCCGCCGCCGCCGTGCGTCTCGCCGGCCGCTCCGAGGACCAGGCCGCGCTGCGCGACGCCTGGTATTTGCGTCCGGCCAACGGCGATCCCGGCCCCGCCGGCAACCTTTTGGCCGCATGGCGGCAGCTGGCATCGCGACCGCCGGCGATCAATGCTGAAAGACTGGCCGAAGTGGTCGCGCTTCTCGGCCTGCGCTGGGACGACGGTTTTTCCGATCTCCCGGGGACAATTGATGCTGTGGTCCGTTCTGGCCGGCCGGCGCCGTTTGCCGCCGCGGCGATCGCCAGCCAGGTTGTTGCCGTGTCGCCGGCAGCGGAACTGTTGGCCTGGTGGTGCGCCGATTTTTTGGTGGCGCAAAAACTTCGCTGGCCGCGGCCGGTGCCGTTGTTGATGGCCCAGGTTTTTGCGTCGGCGTTTCGGGCCACGGGCCATGGCCCAAAAAGAATTCGACCGGGAGGAGAAGAAATGGAGCGGGCGGTGTGCCTGGCGCTGGCGCAAGGTTCTGACGACGCCTTGCGGCTGGCCGCAGACCTGTCGCGGCGCGCCGAGCGGCTTGCGGCAGTGATGCCCGAGCTTCGCGCCAAGGGGGCTGGGGAGGTGATCAAGAAACTGCTCGACGACGATGCCGTGCCCGGCACGCTGACCACCAAAACCCTGTCGCGGTTCGGCGCGCGGCGTCTGTTCGAGCGGCTGCAAACATTCGAGGCGGTCCGGGAGCTGTCCGGTCGCGATTCCTTCCGGCTGTTTGGGCTGTGACGATGGTCGGATCCGCTGCACGTAAGGGGCAAAATAGTCAGTCGGCGCTGCTCGACACCGAACTCGAGCACCTGCCGCCGGAACTGCGCTGGCGCGAGTGGATGGGCCGGGTCGAGGCGGTGATCTTCGCCGCAACCGAGCCGGTGACCCGGGAGACGCTCGCGCGCGTCGTCGGCAGAGGCTGCAACATCGAGCTGGTCATCGACGACATCCGCGCCGAGCTCGCCGGCCGACCTTACGAGCTGGTCTCGGTCGCCGGCGGCTGGCAGCACCGGACTAAAAAGGCGTTTGGTGACGTCATTCGCACCGCGATAGGTCCGACGGAGAGTTCACGACCGCTGTCGCAGTCGGAGGCGCTGGTGCTGATGTGTATCGCCTACTTCCAGCCGATCACTCGTGGCGAGCTCTCTATATTCTTCGGCAAGGAGGTGTCGCGCGATCTGATCGGGATTCTGCGATCGCAGAATTTGATCGCGTCGGGGCCGCGCTCGCCGCAGCCCGGCGCGCCCTATACCTATGTGACGACGAAGGCGTTTTTATCCCACTTCGGCTTCGATACGCTGCGCGATTTGCCGGATTTCGAGGCGCTCGAGGATGCGGGGCTGCTGTCGAAGGAAAAGTTGCTTGGCGGTCACATCATGCCCGACTTTGCCGCCGGCCAAGAGGACGTCGGAGACGAGACGACCGAATAGCTGCGCGTTGCGCTGGGGTTCCCTTTTATGGCGTTCCAGAGGTCCCGCGCCATGCCGCTATGCAGGCTTCGCCGACAGGAGCTCGCGCAGGATTTCAGCTTCGCTAGCAGCTCGTCAAACGTGATGATAGACAGACCGGACAAGCTGTTGCGGTACAGCTCGAAGGAACGCTTCCGCTCGGTATCCGGGATCATACCCGCCAGCACCACGCCTTTGATGCCGTAGGCCTCCAGCTTTTGCTGGGGGTTAAGCGCCTTAATCCGGTAGATATCGCTGCGCAGTTTATCGATCTGGTCCAGGGTCTGCACGACCGCGCCGACCAGCTCGGGGGAGGGCGCCAAGACTCGGCCGCGGTATTGCTTCTTGCTGACCAGCTCCATGCCGGCGTTTTGATCTCCAGAATGGCAATACTGTCGGTCAGCTGGTTGGTGAACAGGAAATCGGCGATCTTCTCGCCTGACCCGTCCAGGATCTTGCCGCCGACATGGGCCTGCCCCTGCAGCAAAAGCACCGGCACGTTGAATGCCATGTCCAGGATGAACGGGTTGGCCTCGAACAGCTTCTGCCATTGCGGCTCGGTGGCCTTCGCGGCGAGCTGCGATTCAATATGGACTATCACCGAGAACCTAATGATGGTCGGAATGGCCATCTGGATGATCCTCAAGCCCATTCAAACAGGGTCCTCATTCCATGAAAAATCACAGTTTACGAGCGCAAATCATATGACTATCGCATTCCATGTCACCGCGACGAGAATCAGCGCCACGCCGATCATCATCACCGCAGCGAAAGCCATGCCGCCTCCGGCGCTCCGCGCGAGATCGCGAAGGTCATGACGAAAAGGGTCAAAGGACAGGGGACCAGCCCGGCGGCGAATCCTGCGATGGCTCCCTGGCCGTGAGCGTGTCCGGGATCCCGGCAGAACGAACGACAATACGAGCGACACGGCCAAGCGTGCCGCCCGGGCTGCCACCACCTGCGCGTCGAGCAGGTGGTGGTAGCGGGTGCCTACTTCAGGTCCCCCGACGGCCGCAAGCAAAAGGATTCCCGAGTGGCCCTGCCCCGCCGCCCCTTGCGGTTGCGCAACCTACCGCTCTCGCCGCATGGAGCGGTTCAGAGACCTACAGGTTGATCCCTCGGAAGCATGATGCAGTTTTGCCTGTTGCGATTGTTTTTCGGGGAGGGCCCATCTTGCTGGTCGGGAGTGCAATCGCAGCGAGCGCCATCACGGCCACGACACGAGCGAGCGCCGGAGCCTCCCGCACAGCGGCTTTTGGTAGCTAGCCGATACGGACGATTGTCTCAGACGTAAACTCAAAAGTCGGGATTGCAAGGTTCTCGGGCGCGGGTCCCTTACGAATCCGGCCCGCTGTATCATAATGGGAGCCGTGGCAGGGGCAAAACCACCCCCCGAAGTCGCCAGCCTCACCCAGTGGCACACAACCGAGATGGGTGCAGACGCCAATCATCACGATCCAGTTTTCCCGTCCCTCGCCCGCCGACCGGGCGAGATCCGTCGCGGGCTGCTCACCGAGAAGATTCGCATTTCGGGCTACCGGGTCCTTGAGTTCCTGGAGTTCGACAGCCTGAGCGGCCTGGACTTCTTCTGGCGTTCGGTTGCGAACGAATATGGGGCGGCCTCTCCACTTGGCGGTGAGAGACATTCCTGGTTCCACAGAGGAGATGTCAATCTCGATCGTGGAAAGGGCGCGGGTCGAGGCATCAGGACGCATTTGATCGATGAATGGCCAGGCTGCGCCCGCAAGGCCGACAACGCCAGCCATACCGGTCGCGACATAGAGGAAATCGCGTCGCGTCGGTTCGCTTGTCGTGGTATCTGGCAAGACACACTCCCTTGACGCTGCAAGTTCCTGGTTGCGGACGGCAGATGTGCGGTTCGTAAGGAACTTACCCAACTGACAGAGTCTAGGGCTAGAATTAGGCTGAGCCAATAGCTTGGTAGTGCGGCAGCTGAACGCAGCTGAGGGTCCTGCGAGTCACCGCTCTATTTCTTAGGATCTTTGTTGAAGGCTGATGGCGACCGGACCGGCAGCAGGAGGTTCCTTCGAAGCGGGGCACCAGTTTTTTCGGCTACGGGGGTTCCAACAGGCAGCTACAGAGCCATAATACCAGCCATGGTCCAGCAGCGATACACGAACCGGGCGCCCGCGGCGTCGAGTTTATCATGTCGGCCATCGAATTTGAGGACGGTGCGGTACAGGTTGATGCCGCGATCATCGCCATGGGACCTGAATCGGAGCCTCGCTCGTGCAGCCGCTCATCCGTGACGGCAGGATAACCTGCAGGCACGAAGCTGGCGAAGGGGATGATGCCGGACATTCCCGGCTTACCTTCTTTTTCCGTAACCGGCGGCTCCGGGTCATCGTCACTGAAAGGGGAACCATCATCCAGCAGTCCGCCGTCGATTTCGGCGAGCGGCCGCTTGGGGACAGTTCGCGGAGGCTCGGCGAATGATGGGGAAGGAGAAGCGGCTCCCTCTGATCATCGACTCGTCGGATCAGCTTCCCAGCGCGACCATTCTTAAGCGTTTTCCGCTGCCGAGGAATTTCGGAGTCGCTCCGGACTCAAGGATAGAGGAAGGGCAGGTGTGGAAGGCTCCCGCTGGCGCTTCCCGCACCAAGGCGTTCACGATCTACCGCTATGATCCCGATAGCGGCGACAATCCGACGCTGGACATTTTCGAGGTCGATCTCGACGATTGCGGCCCGATGGTTCTGGACGCGCTCATCTGGATCAAGAACAAGGTCGATCCGACGCTGACCTTCCGCCGCTCCTGCCGCGAGGGCGTCTGTGGCTCCTGCGCCATGAACATCGACGGGACGAATTGGCTGGCCTGCACCCGAGAGATTGCCGAGACGGATGAGGCAGGGCGCATCTACCCTTTGAGCAACATGAGGATCGTTAAGGATCTGGTCCCCGATCTGACGCATGTCTTTGCTCAATACGCCGCTATGGAGCCTTGGCTGCATTCCAAGACGCCCGCACCGGAAAACGAGCGACTCCAGTCACCGGAGGAGAGATCGGAACTGGACGGCTACTATGAGTGCATTTTGTGCTTCTGCTGCACTTCCGGCTGTCCGAGCCACTGGTGGAATGGCGACCGTTTCCTTGGTCCGGCCGCTCTGCTCCAAGCCTATCGCTGGCTTGCCGACACGCGGGACGAGGCCACTGGCCAGCGCCTCGACGACCTCGAAGATCCCTTCCGGCTCTATCGCTGCCATACGATTTTGAACTGCACCCGGACTTGCCCTAAGGGTGGAACCCCGGCAAGGCGATCGCCGAGATCAAGAAAATGATAATCGAACCGGCGAGCTAGAGCGTGTCGCACTTAATCGGTCTCATATCCGGCAGCCTTGAAGAAGTTTCGGCATTGTGTTGGGTCGAAGAGGTCACAGATATCGCCGATT
>NZ_JACHOU010000036.1 GCF_014206975.1 Aminobacter aganoensis | reverse complement strand
TCGTCTGGCGTCTGCACCAACGACTTCCGGCGCATGCAGAAATACATCGCAGGCCTGCAGGTCGGCACCGTGAACATCTGGGAAGTCCCCGGATACCGCATCGAGATGTCGCCATTCGGCGGCATCAAGGACAGCGGCAACGGCTACAAGGAAGGCGTCATCGAAGCCATGAAAAGCTTCACCAACGTCAAGACATTCTCATTGCCCTGGTAAGAGCTGGGCCGCTCGCAGCTTGGCAGCAGGCCCGTATTAAACGGTCCTGCTGCTTTTTTGTATTGCAGCCGACTCTTGCAACGTAAGCGGCAGCCACCTGCGAGGCATCACCACCCAGTCCAGCGGTTGGTGTCTGCCCGGGCTGCTGTAGCCAGGATGTGATTTCGATTTCCACGGCAGAGAGGGGCCGCTTCCAGCCTTCCTGCTTTTCGGCATAGATCATCTCATAGCTGCCCTTTCGCGACCTTCGGCAACCCTACCTCAGGTCCAGCTATTTGATGGCGCCTGCAGTGACGCCCTGGATAAAATAGCGCTGCAAGAACATGAAAGCGATCACGATCGGCGCAGAGGCGAGCAGCGAAGCGGCCATCGCTCCGCCCCAGTCCGAATTGACCTCGTTCAAATAGGTCAGGAGGAGCCCCGGACCAATGGTGCGTTTGTCGTCGGAGACGATCAGCGTCATCGAATAGAGCAGGTCGTTCCAGGACCACATGAAGGAATAGAGAAACACGGTGACCACCGGCGGAACGGAGATTGGCAGCACGATAGTGTGGAAGATGCGCAGGTCGCTCGCCCCATCCGCCCGGGCTGCATCGATCAGTTCGTCAGGCACCTGGCTGAAATAACTGTACAACATGTAGGTCGACACCGGCATAGCGAAGACGATGTAGCTCAGGATGAGGCCCAGGCGCGTATCCAACAGACCGAGATTGCTCATCATCGGGTAAAGTGAAATGAGAAGCAGGCCAAAGGGAAACATCTGCGCCGACAGCATGAACAACATGACCGGCTGGCGTCCCGCGTAACGGTATTTGGCGAAGCTGTACCCTGCGTAGAGCGCAAGGATCGTCACCAGGCAGGCGCTTGCGCCTGAAACGATCAGGCTGTTGCCCAGATACATGGGCAGCTTACCGGCGGTCAGCGCCTTGACGAAATGCTCCAGCGTCGGCGCAAGCGGCACGGGCGTCGGCACAGCACGATACAATTCGGTATTGCCTTTGATGGACGAGATGACCAGCCAATAGATCGGGAAAAACAGAAAGAAGCCGATGAAGGCGAGCGCGACACAAAAGATCGTCTTCGCCTGCCGACTGGAAAGGTCGAACATCTCAGTTTCCCTTCACCAGCATGCGCAGGTAGAAAAAGGCCGGCGGCATCAGCGTAGCGACCCACAGGACGCCGATCGCGGAAGCGAAGCCGATATCCCACTGCTCGAAGGCCCGCTTGTATACCTCGACGGACAACACCGTCGTCGCCCGCACCGGCCCGCCCTGTGTCAGAGCATATATCGTGTCGAACTGCTGCAGATTGCCTATGACCCCGAGCACGACGACAATGATCAGCACGGGCCGCAGATGCGGCAGTATATGATCGCGCAGGACGGGCCAATTGCCGGCCCCATCAACCCGCGCGGCGTCGATCTGCTCCTTGTCGAGGCTCTGCAGGCCAGCGAGGAAGAACGACATGAACAGCGGGATCGACAGCCAGATCTTGGTCAGGATCACCGCCAGCATCGCGCCCTGCGGCGTCGACAGCCAGGCTTGCGGCATGTCGATCAACCCGACCTCCATGAGGAAGGCGTTGAGCACGCCGTAGCGCGAGTTGAATATCCAGGCCCAGACGAAGGCGCTGACAGTCGATGGCAAAACCCAGGGCAGCAGCGAAAGCGAGCGCAGCGCGACGCGGCCCCGAAACGGCTGGTTCATCAGCAGAGCCCAGGCAAGACCGAGCACAAGCGTGCCGGCGGTTGCGCATAGCACGTATATTGCCGTGGTGGCGAAGGCCGCCCATACGTCAGGCGACGCAGCAATCTTCGCAAAGTTGCTGACGCCGATGAAGCGGGGCGCGTTCATCTCGATTGTGTATTCGAACAGCGACAGCCCCAACGCCTTCGCAAAGGGGTAGAGAATAACAGCAGTGAAGGCGACCGCGGCTGGAAGCAGCAGCAGTAGACCGATGCGGCTCTGCCCGCCCTTGAGTCCGCGCCGATTGGCGAGCGGCGAGACTGGATAGTTGCGCATCATGTCGGCTGCCACGGCTTGCTCCGTCGATACTGGAGGGCGTCGCGGACGATCGGATGTCGGTCGCGACGTTTCTCGTCTCAATTTGCGGGCTTAGCCTTGGCCATCGAGTCCGAAAGACGCGACTGCATGGCCGCGATGGCGTCATCGACGCTCTTCAGCCCAAGCATCGCCGCTTGCACTTCCTCGCCAACGATCTGGTTCAACTCTGCCGCATTCGACCAGATCCCAACCTCGTTGGGCCTCGGTTCGCCCGCGGCCTTGGCCCAGTTCGAAAGATATGCGTCGCCGGCTACTTTTTCGCGGGCCGACTTCGTGGTGGGAAGAGCGCTCAGGGCAATCGGGAAATCGGTCTGCGCTTCATCCGAAGTCGCATAGGCCAGGAGTTTCGATGCTGCGTCTTCTGGGACTGCCTTGGCGTCCGGCGCGAACATCGAGAGGATGTGTCCCCATTGGACGGATACCGGCTTGTCGCCGCCCTTCAGGACCGGCATGGCCATCGGAAGAACATTCGCGTCGAACGCCTCACCCTTGCCGGAAAAGTCACGCAGGAAGCTGCGGGTCACCGGCGCGTCGATATAGAAGCCAGACTGTCCTTGCGCTGTCAGCCGACGGGAATCCGGGCGGTCGATTTCAGGGGCGGCCAGCCGCTCCTTCACAAGGTCCACGACAAAGGCGAGAGCCGTGCGGCTGGCGTCGCTGTCGATCACGGCTTTGCCGCCGTCGTCAATGATGCTCCCGCCGAACACCCAGTTCCAGATCATGAAATCGAGCACGATCGAGCCGTTGTTCTTGGTTGCCATCGGATATGGCACCGAATTGGGAATCTTGTCACGGATGGTGATCAGCGCGGCCTTGAACTCTTCGACTGTCTTCGGCACGGCAACGCCGGCCTGTTCGAGCACGGCCTTGTTGGCGACCATACCAACCGTTCCCGAAAACAACGGCAGGCCCCATTGATGACCATCGATATTTCCGAGTGCGAGAGCTTCGGGCGCGAATGTCGCTTCCAGCTTCTCCTTGCCAAAGACTGTGTTCAGGTCCACCAGCGTGGGCAGGTTTACGACGGTGGGCAGCCAGCGTTCCTGGAGCTGAACTATTTCAGGCAACGTGTTCGAGCGGGCCTTCAGAAAAATGTTCTTCTGCATGTCGCCCCAGGCGAAGCCAAGCGGTTCGACCGTAAGCCCGCTGCTCGTCTTGAAGCCAGCAATCATACGTTCCACCGCCGGCTTGTTGGCCGGTTCGGCGTAGCTCGAGCCCATCCAAGTCAGGTCCGCCGCCCGAGCGGCGCCCGCGGTCAAAGCAAGGGCGACCGCGGCCGCCGTTATTAGTCGTGGCACTCTTGTCATTGTCTCCTCCAGGGACGCTGCTACTGGGCTCTGTCTGTGTGATCGCGGCGAGCGCCGTTCCGCTTGATGCAAATTCCTGTCTAGACGACCCCGCCATCGACGATGAAAGTCTGGCCGGTGATCAGGCGGGAGTCGTCCGCCGCGAGGAACAGCGCCATGCGCGCGATATCGGGCGGCAGCAGGTGTTCCTTGAGGCATTGTCTGGTCAGGTAGTCCGCAAATTTGTCCTGATAGATGCGTTTGGCGCGCTCCACTTGGCGCTCGGTGAGAACCCAGCCCGGTGCGATCGAATTTACACGGATGTTACGTTCGCCGAGTTCGCGGGCCATCGACTTGGTCAGGCCCATGATCGCCGCCTTGGCGGTTGTGTAGAAGATCAGGCCTGGCGCCCCGAACATCCACGAAATGGACCCCATGTTGATGATCGAGCCTGCGCCGGCCTGCGTCATCGGGGCGACGAGCGCCTGGGCCGCGAAGAACTGGTGCCGCAAGTTGACCGCAAGTCGATCGTCCCAATACTCCGGCGTAACCTCTTCCAACGGCATTCGATCATCATTGCCGGCATTGTTTACGAGCACGCGCACCGGGCCGGTTTGGTCAGCGAGAGCCGCGACGGCGCCGCGCATGGCGTCGATGTCGCGCAGGTCCACCGCTGCGAAGGCTGGCCGATTGCCTGTATTGGCTAGCACCCGCTCGGAGGTCGCCTCGGCCGCTTCGGCGCTCAGTTCGAGGAAACCAACACGGCAGCCCTGCGCACAGAAATGTTCGACCAGCGAGGCGCCTATTCCCGACCCACCGCCGGTAACAATGACGCCCTGGCCGTCGAGGCTAGAGTAGCTGGCTCCAGCGACCGCGACCCTGGCGATGAGCTCCGGATGCATTGTCATGCTGCCACTCTTGCATTGCCAGAAGACGTGATGGCGGTCCCATCGGCGGCAAACGCGTGGATCACCGAAGCATCGACCTCCACGCCGACTTCCTGCCGGGGCCTGAATGTCTTTTCCCCCGGGATGCGAGCCACTACGGTTTCCTCAGCGCCGTTCAGTGCGACATAGGCGTATGTGTCCGATCCCAGATGTTCCGTCATCGCCACGACGCCGGACAGCGTGTTCTTGCCACGCTCGGCCAATGTGAGATGCTCCGGCCGAATGCCTATTTCCACGGGCGCATGGGCGAAAACCGGCAAGGTCACGCTGCCGCCGGCCACGGCATAGCTTCCGTTGCCGCATCCCTTGCCAAGTTTGAGAAAATTCATCTTCGGGCTGCCAATGAACCCGGCGACAAAGCGGTTCCCCGGCTT
The DNA here is from genome assembly GCF_014206975.1 of Aminobacter aganoensis. Lineage (GTDB taxonomy): Bacteria > Pseudomonadota > Alphaproteobacteria > Rhizobiales > Rhizobiaceae > Aminobacter > Aminobacter aganoensis. The sequence continues at coordinate 9,320 of NZ_JACHOU010000036.1, read as the reverse complement.
GTTGTAGAGTTCGAGCGGGGAGCCGATCTGCTCGACCTTGCCTGCATTCAAGACAACGATCTTGTCGGCCAGTGTCATGGCTTCGACCTGATCGTGAGTGACGTAGACCATGGTCGTGCCGAGTCGTTCTTTCATGCGGGCGATCTCGATACGCATGTCGACCCGCAGCGCGGCGTCGAGGTTTGAAAGAGGTTCGTCGAACAGGAATACCTTCGGTTCGCGCACAATGGCGCGCCCGATGGCGACGCGCTGGCGCTGGCCGCCCGAGAGCTGCCGTGGCTTGCGGTCCAGATAGGCATCGAGACGCAGAATTCTGGCGGCTGCCTGTACGCGCTGCCTGATCTCACCGTTCGGTGTACCGGCCAACCGCAGCGCGTAACCCATATTGTCGGCCACCGACATATGCGGATAGAGCGCGTAGGACTGGAACACCATGGCGATGCCGCGCTTTGACGGCGGCACATCGTTGACGATGTGCCCATCGATGGCCATCGTTCCTTCGCTGATCTCATCAAGACCGCAGATCAGCCGCAGCAGTGTGGACTTGCCGCAGCCTGACGGGCCGACGAAAGCGACGAATTCTCCGTCCTCGACGGTTAGGTCTATGCCCTTCAGTACATCGGTCGAGCCGTAGGACTTCTTGACGCCACTAAGTTCGAGCTTAGCCATTGTTGCGCCTTCAACCGGCAAACTTGAAATTAGGCATGCCCTTGACGCCCGTCTCGACCGCAAACACGCTTCCTGAAAGCGGCGCTTCGGCCAGTTGCGCCACAGAAAGGCGGATTCGCGCGGAGGTGACGTACAGTGTGCGCATGTCGGCGCCGCCAAATGTGCAACTCGTCGGCCGCGGGATCGGCAAGTTGATCACGCGCTCCACCTTGCCGTCGGGATCGTAGCGGGTGATGCACCAGCCGTCCCAGTGCGCGCACCAGACGAAGCCATCCGCGTCGACCGTGAGGCCATCCGGCTTGCCCTCGGCTTCCGGTACAACGACGAAGGGCCGGCGATTGGCGATGGCGCCGGTCGCCAGGTCGAAATCGTAGGCGTAAATGGTCTGGCGTGCAGTGTCGGTGAAGTAAAAGGTCCGGTCGTCCGGGCTCCAGCCAAGTCCGTTCGAGACGTGCACACCGCTTTCCATGTGATGAACACTGCAGTCGCCATCGAGACGCCAGAGATTGCCCTGATCCGGGGTCGTATCGATGGCCAGCGTTCCTGCCCAAAGCCGACCCATGCGGTCGCATTTGCCGTCGTTGAAGCGATTTCCCGGACGGTCTCCTTCCGGCCGGGCGAGAACGGTCATGTCGCCGCTGCGCAGATCGACCGAGCGGATTTCACCATGCATGCCGGCGACGAAGCCGCCGCTCTCGCGCGCAACCACGAAGCCGACGAGCTCCGGCACTGTCAGGTTCGTGTGCGTGCCCTTTTCGATGTCGCCGGCGATGATCGCAGGTGCCAGAATGTCCACATAATAGAGCTTGCCGTCCTCGGCGGACCAATGCGGGCCCTCGCCGAGAAAACTGCTGGCTGGAATCACGCAACTGACATCGGCGCGTTCCGGCCCAAGCGGACGCGGCGTGGCGGCAAGCGACATGACGAACTCTCCAAAATTTCCGGCGGTGCGGCGTGCTGCTTCGATGACATCGCGCCCCAGCGCATGCAGGCGATCTTCGGGCAGCCGGGAGGATGGGCCGACGATGCCAATCGCGCCGATCGGCTCGCCGCGATGATCGAGCACGGGAGCGGCGACGGACGAAATGCCGCTGTTCTGTTCATTGAGGGATATGGCGTAGCCGCGGGCCTTGATGAGATCGAGTTGCCGTGAAAGCTCCTCCATATCGACGATAGTGCTCGACGTCAGACGTTGAAGCTCTGAATCGGCAAGCAGAGCTCGGCGCCTTTCCAGCGTCAGGTGAGCCAAAATCGCCTTACCTATGCCGCTGGCGTGCGGCGCGACGCGTCCGCCGACGCCATTGTTCAAGCGCAGCGCTTGGGGTGCTTCGCGCTGGTCGATATACAGCACGCTTGCAGCGTCAAGCACGCCCAGACGCACCGCCTCGCCAGTCATGTCTCGCAGCCGACCCAATTCCGGCTCGGCCGCCCCGCGCAAATCGAAATTGTCCCAAACCCGGTGCGCCCACTCGAAGATGCGCGGGGCAAGCCGATACACCTGGTCGCGGGGGTCGAAAGCGAGCAGCCGCTCATCGACCAGCGCCTGCAGAAGCCTGTGCAGCGTGCCCTTGGCCAACTGCGTCTGATCCAGAAGCTCGGTAAATCTCAGGCCGCGCGGTTGGCTAGCGACAGCCTCGACGATCTGGATGCCGCGTGTCAGGGCTTGAACTCCAGGAACGCCGCCTTGGTTCTCTATCTCGCTGAGCAGCATGACTATCCTCTCCCGGAAAGGCGCCTTGCGCAGGCTCCCGACACCCAACGAATATTTGGAACTAAGTTCCACGTCAATAGGATTTTGGAACTAAGTTCCAATTGTTGTGAGTTGGAGATGTATCGATCCTGCCTCGATCAACGTCAGGCAATCCTGGAGCCCGTTTCCGCATCGAAGAGGTAAAGCGCTTCGGTCGGCAGCATCACATTGATGATGTCGCTGGGGCGGACGTCGGCGGCAGGGATGACCATTGTCGCCGACTTTCCACAAATGGTCCCAGTCAGATCCATTTCGTCCCCGGTCGGTTCGACAAGTTCGACACGAAACGGATGGCCTTCCTTGCTCTCGGAGGTGCAGCGGAGCATGTGTTTCGGACGTATGCCGACAAGAACCTCGCGCCCATCAAGCGCATCGATCCTTGATGGAAACTCGATCAGCCTCTCGTTGAGCTTGAGCGTGCTCGCGCTGACCATGCCGTGGAAAAAATTCATTGACGGTGAGCCGATGAAGCCGGCGACGAAGCTATTGGCGGGCTCGCGATAGACCTCCATCGGCGGCCCGACCTGCTCAACTCTCCCGTTCCGCAGCACGACGATCTTGTCGGCCATTGTCATCGCTTCGGTCTGATCGTGCGTCACATAGATCGTGGTGGTCTTGAGGCGCTGATGCAGGGATTTGATTTCTGCTCGCATCTGGCCGCGAAGCTTGGCGTCCAAGTTGGATAGCGGTTCGTCGAACAGGAAGACCTTGGGGTTGCGTACGATAGCCCGCCCCATGGCGACGCGCTGGCGCTGGCCGCCTGAAAGGTGCCTTGGGTAACGATCGAGGAAAGATACAAGGTCGAGCACTTCGGCCGCGCGGCGAACTTGCGTTTCGATCACCGCCTTGTCGGCATTGGCGAGGCGAAGACTGAACCCCATGTTCTGCGCAACGGTCATGTGTGGGTAGAGCGCATAGCTCTGGAACACCATGGCGAGATCGCGCTGCTTGGGCGGCAAACCGTTGACGACGGCGCCGTCGATGCGGATTTCACCCTCTGACACTTCCTCCAAACCGGCGATCATGCGCAGCAAGGTCGACTTGCCGCAGCCGGAAGGTCCCACCAGCACGACGAACTCGCCGTCGTTGATATCGATGTCGACGCCATGAAGGATCTGTGTCGTGCCGTAGAATTTACGAAGCCCGCGAATTTCGACCGATGCCATCGTCTTCTCCTAACCTTTGACCGCGCCGGCTGTGATGCCCGCGACGAGGTGCCGTTCCAGCACCGAATAGATTGCAACCACCGGGAGAACGGCGACGACGGCTGCCGCCATCAGCTCGTTCCATTGCACCTGATATTCACCCTTCATCGTCGCGATACCCACCGGCAGGACGTACATGTCAGGATCGGTGGTGAGCACCAGCGCCCACAAATAAGCGTTCCAGGCAGTGAGGAATGTAAACATAGCCACCGCCACGATTCCGGGACGCGCCAACGGCAGGACAACAAGCCGGAAAGTCTGAAGCCGAGTCGCGCCATCCATGATGCCTGCCTCGTCGAGTTCGCGCGGGATGACCCGGAAGAAGCCGATCAGCATCCAGACGGCGAACGGCAGGGCAAAGGAACTGTAGACCAGGATGAGCGCGACATACGAGTTCAGCAGCCCCACGTCGGCGACGAGTTGATAAAAGGGAACGACGAGCAGCGCCTCCGGCAGCATCTTGATGAACAGCAGCGCCAGGATGACCAAACCTTCGATGCGCATGGAGAAGCGTGTCAGACCGTATGCGGCCAGCGACGCCAGCGCGAGCGACAACACGGTCGTTCCGCCGGCGACGATGAAGCTGTTCAGGAAATACCGCCCGATCGGCCGCGTCTCAAACAGCGTCCGAAACGCATCCAGCGACCAGTTCGCGGAAAAGAAGCTTGGCGGCGACTGGAAGACCTCCGCCGCCGGCTTCAACGCCGTATTGACCATCCAGTAGATGGGAAACAGCATGATTGCCAGTGCGATGAGCAGCGCCACCGTTTCAATCATGCGGATATGGACCGGCGTCTTCATCAGTCTTCCCTTGCCTTGCCGAGGCGCATGGCGCGCAGATAGAAGATCGAGAACAACAGGATGATACCCAGGAGTACGATGCCGATCGCCGAAGCGCGGCCGAAATTGTTCTGGGTGAAGGCCGTGTTGTAGATCAGGACCGGCAGCACTTCGGTCGCATCGATTGGCCCACCGCCGGTCATGACCGCGATGATGTCGAAGTGCCTGATGGTGTAGATGAGATCGAGCGTCGAAGAGACGATCAGCAGATAGCGCAGGTTCGGCAGCGTCACGAAACGGAACTGTTGCCACGCCGTCGCGCCATCCATGGCGGCTGCTTCATACTGGTCCTTGGGAATGCCTTGCAAGCCGGCCAGAAGCAGTAGCATGACGAAGGGTGTCCCGCGCCATATGTCGACGATGATCACCGAGGCCAGCGCCAGCGAAGGCGTACCGAGCCATGCCTGGTAACGGTCCACGAGGCCGATTCCGGAAAGCATGTAGTTCACGACGCCGAACTGCGGTTCGAGTAGCCATACCCAAATGATCGCGCCGATCGAAGGCGCGACGATCCAGGGCGCCAGGAAGCCCACCCGGAAAAGCGTACGGGCAAAGACTGCACGCTTCAGAAGCAGGGCAAGCCCTAGCCCAACCAGCATGTGAAAGAACACGCATACCGCGGTGAAGATTACCGAGATGCGCAGGCTGTCCCAGAACTGCGTACTGGTGAAGATGTAGAGATAGTTGTCGAGACCCGTGAAATCCGACCGCAGCCCGCGGGTGCGCTGCAGGCTGGTCCAGAAGGCGCGCGCAAGCGGCAGCGCGATCAGGGCCACGGTGAGCAGCAGCGCCGGCGCCAGGAAGTAATAGCCGTGCCGGCGCTCTCGGCGAAGGCCAGGTCCACGCCAGACGCTGCGGGACCGGGAAGCCACCCCGATCCCGACGTCGTCAGCCTGGCCCGCCGTCGCGGGCCTGGTCGCCACGGACATCCTATTTCTCCTGCAGCCGCGCGGTCACCTGCGCGTCCAGTTCCTTGAAGATCGCCTCAACCTGGTCCGGATGCTCGAGAGCCATTTGCACGGCGGCGACGACATCCTTGTTGGCGATCTGCTCCCAGGCCGGAGTCGGCAGCGGAATGGTCAGCGCCGTGGAGCCCATTTCCAGGAATTTCTGCACGACCTGGTTGGAAGCCACCGCCGGGTCCTTGGCCACGTCGCCGCGCATTGGCATCCAGTTGCTGGCGGAGACCATCTTCACCGCCCATTGCGGTTCGGTCATGAACTTTATGAATTCCCAGGCTTCCTTCGGGTGCGCGCAACTGGACGAAATGCTCATGGCGGTAACCGTCGCCACCGTGCGTGCATCGGGCGCATTGGCAGGCGGCGCGCCCACCACGATCTCGTCCTTGAGGCCGGGATTGTCGCTGAGCACCTTGGCGATGCCCCAGTAGGCGTTGCGCATGGTCGCGATCTTCTGCTGCGCGAACAGGATTGTCTGCTCGTTGTAGTTCAGTGTCGCCGGCGCGGGGGCGGTCACTTTGTGCTTGGTAGCGAGGTCGATGTAAAACTTGATTGCCTCCAATGACTTCGGGTCTTTGGCGAAGGTTGCCTCCGTCAATTCGTCGTTGAAGGCCTTGCCGCCATTCGAATAGATCCAGCTCAACAGAACACGCATGGTTGTGTCGGTCGGACCGGCGAGCACCGCCGTGCCCCACTGATCGGCGCCCGTGAGCCTTTTGGTCCAGTCGAGATAGTCAGCCCAGGTCTCAGGCAGATTGTTCGGGTCGAGGCCAGCCTTCTTCACAAGGCCCGCATTGTAGATCTCGCCATAAATCCCGGCATAGAAGGGGAGACCGTAAAGCTCGTCTTCGAAGGTCAGCGCCTTGAGGCCGTTCTCCGTCCAGACCGATTTGTATTCGGCCGGTTCGGCGTCGAGCATTTCGTTCAGCGGCCTCAGATAGCCGTTGAATGCTGCGGTGGGCACCGGTACCGAGGCGACACATGGGGCTTGCTGGGCCTGCGCCGCCGTCACGAACTTCGTCCAGTTGTCCTTGCGGGGAACGATTACCGGCTGGATCTTCACATTGGGGTTCTTGGCCTCGAAGGCAGCCACCATTTCTTTCCAGATGGGCTCATACTGAGTCTCGCTGAGCGCCGTGGCCTGCCACTGCAAGGTGACCTTGTCCTGCGCCATGGCGCCGGGCGCAAGGAGCGCGCAAAGCACGAGTGCTGTACCCGGCATCTTCAGTTGCTTGGCGTATGTCATTGCGGTCCTCCGTTTGGTGCGCCCTCTCGAGAGCGTCAGTGAAACAACGCGCCGGCGCGCTCGAAACGCGGAATCCGGCCCTGGGTGCGGTCGTTCAGGGCTGCCAGATCGGGCTCCAGCCCAAGCCCGCTCCCATCGCCGAGCTTGAAATCACCATCGACGAGGCGAAGCGGGTTCGAACTGGCGCGATCGCGCAGTTCCCGATCCGGTTCGATCTGCTCAAGGACGAGGAAATTTGGCGTTGCAGCCGCCAGATGCGCGGAAGCCGCCGTGCATATCGGTCCGCCGGGATTATGCGGCGCGACTGTGACCTGATAGGTTTCGGCCAGCGCTGCTATCCGGCGCAACTCCGTGAAGCCGCCGCCATGCATGATGTCCGGCTGCACGATGCGGCAGCCGCCGGTATCCAGCAACTCCCGGAATTCGTAGCGCGAAAGCAGCCGCTCGCCGACCGCGACCGGAATCGGCGATTCTTTTTGCAGATCGGCGATCGCCTTGGCGTTCTCGAAAGGAAACGGCTCCTCTATCCAGCCCGGGCGGAACGGTAGCAGTGCGTCGATCATGATCGGCGCGGTGCGCGGCGAAAGCAGTTCCGCGCATTCGATGTAGATTTCGGTTTCGGGCCCCGCACCCTCGCGCGCTGCCGCCATCAGTTCCTTGACGCGCTGGACCGCGCCGTAAAAGTCGTCTCGCAGAAGCTCGAACCTGAATGGACACCACTTGAAACCCTTGAATCCCCTGCGCACCGCTTCACGTGCGCCTTCATACGCCTGTTCTGGTGAGTCGATTCCCTGCAACCAGTGGCTGGCATAGGCACGCAGCGAGGTCCGGTGCGGGCCGCCGAACAAACGGTAAAGCGGCACGCCCAGTCGCTTCGCCTCCAGATCCCACAGCGCGATGTCGATCGCGCTCAGCGCGGTCATGAACACCGCACCGCCGCGCCAGCGCCAGGCATTGTAGAGGCGGTGCCAATGCCGCTCCGCGCCACTGGCTTCCTGACCGATCAGATGCGCCGCATATTCCTCGATCGCCGCCAGCACCGGAGAGATCGGGCCATGCAAGGAGGCCTCGCCCCACCCCGTGGCCCCGGCGCTGTCGGTGATCTTCACGAAGACCCAGTCGATCCAGCCCACATTGTACTTAAACGTTTCAATCTTTTTGATCGTTTCCGGCATTTTCAGTAATCCAGGTAAGTTAAACGTTTAACTAGCAGAGTGGACGAGGGCGCGCAAGTAGCGTAAAATCAATTTCGTTGAATGGATCAGGATGGGGCATGCGGAAAGCAGGAAGGCGGCCGACGATCTCGGACGTAGCGCGGGATGCGGGGGTGTCCATTGCAACGGTATCTTATGTCTTGAACGGCAAGCGGGCGGTAAGCTCACAGGTTCGCGAGCAGGTTCTGGCGGCTTCCGACGCGCTCGGCTATCGCGTCAACAGCGCCGCCCAAACACTGCGCCGGCAAAGTTCGAAAACCGTCGGGCTTTGCATGACCACGGTCAGTACCGTTTATCTGCGTGAACTGGCGAATGCGCTTGATGAAATCGCCACGGAGAATGGTTATGAGCTGGTTCAGGTGCTCACCCGCCAGGATCCGGCGCGTGAGCTAGCGCGCGTCAACAGCCTGCTGAGCCGCCAAGTCGACGGCATCGTTTTGCTGCCGAGCCTGCATCCTCAGGCCGCGTTGGAAGCGATCAGCCGCTCGAGTGCACCGTCTGTGGTGGTGGACCGCATCGGCGAAGATGACCGCTTCAGCTACGTGATCGTCAACAACAACAAGGCCATGCAGGATCTGGTGCGTCACCTCATGGGGACCGAACATCGGAGGCTGTTGTTCGTTGCTCAGAATCTCGATGTCGTGACCACGCGCCATCGCCTAGCCGGCCTGGAGGAACAAGCCAGGCTCGCCGGCGGCGCGCTCCGCTATCAAGCGATCCAGCGCGGTGACGATGAAGTTGCCTACGCCACCCGCCTGCGCCACTTACTGGAACAGCCGGATCCGCCGACGGCGATCATCGCTGGCAACAGCAGCGTTGCACTATCGACGTGGAAAGCGCTACTGGCGGCGGAAAACCAGCAGGCCGTTGCAATGGCGACGTTCGACGACCCTGACTGGGCTGACCTGTGCCAACCGGCTATGATCAGTGTGCGCGTTCCGTTCCGGACCTTTGCAGAAGCCACCTGGGAGCTTCTGATGCAACAGATGGAAGGTAGGTTTGATGCGGCGAGGACGATCCAGATCGACGCGGGACTTGTCGTCAGAATGTGACTGGGAAGATCGGTCATCGAAGATCGCCATACACGGCCATCGGCGGTCTTGGCCTGCTTGACACGCTCGTCGTCAACGCCGGCGTTTCACCTCTATTAAACAGATGGCTCGCTCTCCGGGAGCATGGAAAAAATCGTTGATGGCGATCAACGCGATGAACTGACCTGCCGCATGCACCGGCGGACACTTTCTTGGTCAATGGCTATGCCCTCGGCGAGCACGATGCGCCGGGGTGCCTGTTTCGCGGTCTTGATGATGCGTTCCAGCGGTTTCATCAGGCGTGTCCCAGATAATAGATGCCGGCGAGGATGAAGAGGCCGATGAAGATCGTCTCGGCGACGATCAGGGCGACCGCGTCGCCGCCGACGTCGAGCACGCGGCGCAG
>NZ_JACHOU010000035.1 GCF_014206975.1 Aminobacter aganoensis | reverse complement strand
ACGAGCACCTCGCCCTCGCGCGGACCCTCCAGGTCCACCTCCATGATCTCGAGCGGCTTTCCGGCTCCGACGGCAACTGCGGCGCGGGTTTTCATTCTCTTCTCCAGGGTCAGATATCGAGGACGAGTTGTGTCGATTTGGCGCGCGAGCAGCAGATGGCTATCTGGTTGCCTGCGCATTTTTCCTGAGCAGTCTGGAACGTGTCCCTGTGGTCGACCTCACCACTGATTACCCTGGTCAGACAGGTGCCACATATACCCTGTTCGCATGAGAGGAGAGGGCGCAAGCCTGCTTCCTCGAGCGTCTCAGCGATGGATTTGTCGTGCTTTACAAGCAGGACTTTTCCACTTCGCGCAGCAATCACTTCGAATTCGTCTTCGCCTCGAACAAGCGCCGCGCTGAAGCTTTCGGTGTGAATGCGGTCCGGATCCACCCCACCGCGCCGGGCTGCTTCTGTCACAAAATCCATGAACCCCCGGGGGCCGCACACATACACCGCCGATTTTTGCGTAACCGACGAAAAGGCTTTCGTTGGATCGAAGCGCTGTTCGGGGCCACCATCATCAAGATGGAGATGCAGTTTCGAAGCGAATGAACTTGACGCGATTTCGTCAATGAAGGCGGCCCTTTCAATCGAGCGCGCGCACAGATGAAGAGCAAAACTGGTACCCTTGGCCGACAGACGATAGGCCATGCTCAGTATTGGGGTGATACCTATGCCGCCAGCAACCAAGACCACATGGGTATCGTCTTCAGCGAGCTCAAAGTTGTTTCTAGGTACGCCAATTCGGATGACGTCCCCGGCCTGGAACGTGGCGTGTATGGCTGCGGAACCACCCCGTGATTGAGGATCCTTCTGAATCGCGAGACGGTAGATCGAGCTGTCGGCCGGATCATTCGACAGAGAATACTGTCGAATAACGTCGCCGTTCACGAAAACGTCGATGTGCGCGCCTGCGGTGAACGGCTGGAAGGCGTCAGTGCGTGTTGGCGACAACTCCAAGCATACGATATCCTGCGCAATCACCGTCATGCGACGGATGAGGGCAAACGAAGTACCTATATGTGCGATTTTCATCAGAAGCAGTTTCCAGGTCCAAGACCCCGGCGTCGCGGGTCGCTCATCTGGAAATGGTAGGTGGGGCTTATGAATTTCGGAAATTGGAATTTTGGAGGCCAGATATCTATGAGGCCGATAGGTCAGCTCGCAGCTGTGTATCTTTGATTGGCGACTGCAACCACCTGTTCTCGCAGCCAGTGAAGACCAGGATCGCGATCATGTGAGCGGCGCCACTGCAATACGTCTGTCATTATGGGCAGTTCAAACGGAACACTGACCGTTCTGATGGGAAGATACGAAGTCGCGCGATTTGCCAGATCCTTTGGCACAAGAGCGAGAAACTCGGTTCCCACCAATGCATCAGGCAACAATGTGAAGCTTGGAGCGGTGATCCCCGCTCTCGGTGCCCGTCCAAATTGTTTCAAGAACCAGGATTCGATGAACGTTGTTCTCTCGCTAAAGGCTTGGGCATGGCGGGCTTCCAGAAACTCCTCCAAGGAAATCGACTTTCCTATGCGTTCGTTGCCCTTCCAGACGATGCAAGTGTAAGAATTGGGAGGCAAAGGCTCGAAGTGGCAATCCTCAAGCATGAAACGGTCGGGGATGATCAACAGGTCGATATCGGTCTTGAAAAATCGGGTGCTCGGCCCGCGGTAGAATATATCCACGGACGGCGCATTTTCCCGAAGTGCAGAGATGATATCAAGAATCAAGGTCGCCCAGACGTAATCTGAACAGGCTATAGTAAATTGACGATCCGAAGTCGCGGGATCGAAGGCGCTTCTCATCGACAAGAGGCGCTCTGTATCCGAAAGGATAGCGCGTAAAGGCACGATGAGTTCTTCTGCAAGCGGCGTAAGCGCCATGCTACGACCGCTTCTGACAACCAGCTCATCGTCGAAGTGCTCACGTAGACGAGAGAGAATACCGCTGGTAGCAGATTGACTGAGGCAAAGCCGCTCCGATGCACGGGTAATATTCTGATGCGTAAGGATTGCGTCCAAGGCAACCAGCAGGTTCATGTCCAGGTGCCGGAATCGCAAAGTCCGCTCCAATGAGGTTGAGGTTTGCGACACCATAACTCATCTCCTTGACGCAGGCCACAAAACGCCAAGCGGCGCCGCAGACCAAGTCCGCGGCACCGCATGTCTAACAGGACCGTTCAGCTCGCTTGTTCTGCCTGCAGCCGGGCCTCCACGACGCGTCTGGCTCGAACAGCAGGGCCATCCGTCTGTAGCAACACAGGATTGAGTGACATTAGCTCGCTGTTGTCGATCATGCGCTGCTGGGCTTCGATGACCGGCTTGTCCTCGTCGTCGAAAACGGCGACTCCCACGCGGAGGAGTTGTTCGCTCAATGCCACATCTTCCTGCCGAAAATCGCGCGACATCGCCCAAAAATAATGTGTGGTGCAATCGGTTTCGGGCGTGAGCAGGTGCGACGTTGGTATTGACAATCCCTCTTCAACTGGGCGTCCGACACCGGTCATGCCGACATCGAGAAGAAGCAGCGAAGGCGATGACCAACGCATAAAGTTCCGATGGTCACCGCGCTGATCCGAGGGGTAGCCGAGCATCTGGAAGTATTTGTTGGGGTATTGGTTGGGACGAGAGAACTTTGCCCAGACTTCGTGATCGGCTGGCTCTTTCTCCGGCTCGAAACGTGGCGGCCCCTCAGCGTTGGCAAACATAGGGTGGATATACTGGCCGTGGCTGAGATCGAGCAGGTTATCGGAGATCAGCTGATAGTTGGCTCTGACATGCAGGTAGCTGGAGACGGTCTGGAAACTGGGGTCTGTCAACACGCTGAAGTCAGCGATGAGGCTTTCGTCTGCACGCTCGGCCTCACCAAGCCAGAGCCAGGCGATACTATGTTTTTCAACCACCTTGTAAGCCTTAACGCGGGCTGCGCGCGGTATTTTGCCGTCCCCATGAGGATTTAGGGTGCAGGCGCCCGACGCATCGAAGCAGAGACCATGATAAGCGCACTCAACGATGTCTCCCTTGAGCTTGCCAAGATGCAACGGTACGAAGCGATGCGGGCAACGGTCTTCGAGCGCTGCGACTTCCCCGGACTCCGTACGATAAAATACAATCTTCTCGTTGGCGATCGTCCTGGCAAGCATGTCACGAGTAATTTCGTGTGACCAAGCCGCCGCGTACCAAGTGTTCTTGATGTAAGCCATGGACTCCTCTCTGGCTCTATTATTGGATAGGTCCTAGGGAGCAGTCTGGCATCGTCGGTAGGATCCGAAAAATCGTGAATTCCAATGGCTACTATCGCAAACTCCGCTGATTGGTCGGACCAGGTGGGATACAATATGCAAGAGGTGCGGCGGGGATACTGTCTGCCATAGGTGTCATGGATGAACGTTAAGCGCTGATCGCGTTCGGGGCAATGTCCCAGAAAACGCGATTGAAGATCGTTCGGCTCCTGGTGAAGGCCGGGCCGGAAGGCATGGCCGCAGGCTTCATTGCGGAAGCCGCAGGGGTCTCCCCGTCGAACGTCTCGTTCCACCTCAAGGAACTGGAGCGGGGCGGCGTGGTCACCGCCCGCTGGGACGCGCGCTCCATTGTCTACTCGGCAGACTACCAGGCCTTGAGTGGCTTGATCCGCTTTCTGTTGGAGGACTGCTGCGCAGGCAATCCGGCCATCTGCCAGCCAGCCCTTGCGACGGCCTGCTGTTAAATTGGACGACGGAAATCATGTCGGCATTCGAACGCTACCTGACCCTCTGGGTCGCGCTCTGCATTTTCGTGGGCATATCCCTGGGCCATCCACGCCATCGGCGCCGCCGAGATCGCCAAGGTGAACATCCCGGTCGCCGCCCTGATCTGGCTGATGATCACCCCGATGCTGGTGAAGATCGACTTCGCCGCCATGGGAGAGGTCGGCCGGCATTGGCGCGGGATCGGGGTCACGCTGTTCATCAACTGGGCGGTGAAGCCGTTCTCGATGGCGCTGCTTGGCTGGCTTTTCATCGGCTGGCTCTTCCGCCCCTACCTGCCGGTCAACCAGATCGATTCCTACATTGCGGGCCTCATCATCCTTGCGGCGGCCCCTTGCACGGCCATGGTCTTCGTGTGGACCAACCTGACCAGGGGCGAACCGCATTTCACGCTGTCACAGGTGGCGCTCAACGACGCCATCATGGGGTCGCTTTCGCGCCGATCGTCGGCCTGCTGCTCGGCCTGTCCGCGATAACGGTACCGTGGGACACACTCGTCCTGTCGGTTATTCTCTACATCGTCATTCCGGTGATCATTGCGCAGGTCCTGCGTCGGCGACTGCTCGCCTTGGGTGGACAGAAGGCGCTTGAGCCTGCTTCATACGCTCCAGCCGCTCTCCCTCGTGGCATTGCTGGCGACACTGGTCCTGCTGTTCGGCTTCCAGGGCGAGCAGATCATCGCCCAACCGGCGATCATCGCGCTGCCGGCCGTGCCGATCTTGATCCAGGTCTACCTGAATTCAGGCCTGGCCTATCTGCTCAACCGCATCTGTGGCGAGCAGCATTGCGTTGCGGGTCCTTCGGCGCTGATCGGCGCATCCAACTTCTTCGAACTGTCGGTGGCGGCCGCCATCAGCCTGTTCGGCTTCAGGTCCGGCGCGGCTCTGGCAACCGTCGTCGGCGTGCTGGTCGAGGTGCCCGTGATGCTGTCGGTCGTGTGGATCGTGAACCGCAGCAAGGGCTGGTACGAGCGGGGATCCGCCGTGTCCGCCGCCAAATCAAGCGAAAGGATCACCTGATGGACGTCACCATATACTACAACCCCGGTTGCGGCACGTCCCGCAACGCGCTTGCGCTCATCCGCAATGCGGGGGTCGAGCCCGTGGTCATTGAGTACCTGAAAACGCCGCCAACACGCGCGGTGCTTCAGGAGCTGATTTCCAAAGCGGGCCTGAACGTACGAGAAGCCGTCAGGCAGAAAGGAACGCCCTATGCGGAACTGGGCCTGAACGATCCGACGCTGGCCGACGACCAGCTTTTGGATGCCATGATCGAGCATCCGATCCTCATCAATCGGCCGTTCGTTGTCACGCCATGGGGCGTGCGCCTCAGCCGACCTTCAGATATCGTGCTCGCCATCCTACCGCTTCCCCAGAAGGGACCGTTCTACAAGGAGGATGGCGATATGCTGATCGATGCGGAAGGGAACCGCGTTGAGTGACGTGCCCAACATACAGTGAGCCCTTGAGGGCTGCTCAGCGGCAATTTGCAGAAGCTGCCTAATCGCTAGACTAGAGGCCGATGCTCTTCAAATAGCCCAGCTTTCGATCCCGCACCGTTTTTCCAGGCGCGGGATCGATGAACTAACTCCAGGTCCATTGCCGCATTGGAGCAGGAACTACCCTAAGCACGTTTTCCTAACGCTGGCGCGCCCGTGCATCTTGTTATAGCGACTTCTAGTCGACCCGTTAACTCCATGCCAGCGTTTATGCCGAACGCTAGGTTCGCTCTGACGCAGCTGTACTCTTGGCCTTCATCCACGCGGGCGGTTCGCCATTGAAGCCGCCTACGAGCGCGTTGCGGCAGTTGCATGTGCGCTCGATCGAAAGTGCCGAGATCGCCTCGATCAATGTCTTTTCGATCAGATCGTGCAGGCCTTCCTTGTAGTAGATCTCGTTCATGCTGCCAGGGCCAAAATGTACAACGGCTGGCGCCATTCCGGACCCGAAATTGATGACCGGCGCTATTGAGGCGAAGCACATCTCAGCCTCCCGCGCGAATATGACTTCGGGAACCAGCGGCGTGCCGACGATGTCCCCACCCTCGAGCTGATGAGCCCGGATTTCGGCCGGCGTTTCGAAGCGCGGCCCCTCAGTGCAAACGAAGGTGCCGCGCTCGATGACCCGATTGCTGAATTTGTTTGCAGCAGCAATCAACTCGGTGCGCAGCCGAGGGCAGAATGGATCGGTGAAATCAACCCGTACCCAACACTCGCTGTCGTCGAAGAGTGATAGCGCCCGGGACTTCGTCCTGTCGAGGAAGTCGTCGGAAACGACAATGTCGCCCGGCCGAATGGCTGGATTTACAGAACCAATAGCGTTTTGAGAGACTATGGATTCGACGCCGAGCTCACGCAATGCCCAGATGTTGGCATGGTAATTAATCTTGTGGCTCGGCAAGGTGAGTTTTTCGCCGTAACGAAGTACCACGGCAGTCTCTCGTCCACCTATTTTGCCTAGCAAGACCGGCGCCTCGCCCCACGGCGTTGCAATCATTTCCGCTCGCCGGTCCTGAAGGAGGTTCTCGGAGGCAGCACTGGTAATCAGGCCGACAGGAGCTTCATGCATCATATACTTCCTTATTTACTGCAAGTGACTGATAGTGTTTGTGTATTGCTCTTCGAGCTGCCGCCTCGTCGACCAACGTGAACTGGCCATCGTCGAAGACGGTTCTGCCCGCGATCATGACGCTGCGCACATGCTGCGGGCCGGCGCGATAGACGATGTCGGAAAGGACGCGTTCTGGCGTCAGCCCGAGAGGGTGATCGAGTGCAAGAACGACGAGATCTGCTTCCTTACCAGCTTCGAGACTGCCTATGTCATCATCCCAGCCAAGAACGCGGGCGCCTTCAATAGTTGCCATGGAGAAGGCGTCGGCAGCTCCCATGATGGAGCCTTCGAGCGAGACCGCACGTTGCAGAAGGACCGAAAACTTCATCTCCTGGAAAAGGTCGAGACAGTTATTGGAGAGCGTGCTGTCCGTGCCCAGGCCAACCGGAATCCCATGCCGTCTTAGAGCGGGCACCGGAGCGACGCCGCTCGCAAGCTTGGCATTGCTCGCAGGATTATGCGCAACGCCAGCGCCACTTGTGGCAAGCATGCCCATGTCATCATCATCGAGCCACACGCAATGTGCCAGTATCGCTCGGCGATCCAATACGCCGAGACTGTGGAGCCAGGCGAGCGACGATTTTCCATGTTGTTCAAGGATCATCTCGTTCTCGCGACGGTTTTCGGCGAGATGGATGACAAAAGGCAGATCGAGAGCTTCGGCCTCGCGCTTTATCTGGATGAGGAGTTGAGGGGTGCAGCTATAAGGTGAATGCCCGCCGAGGTAGAACCGACATAGACCGTTCCCTGCGTGGACGTTCATTGCCTCCTTGGTTTCCTGGAGCGCCAGCGGCCAGTTCGGCCGACCGTTTAGCCGCAACTCCGGTGAATTTGCCAAGGCGCCGCTGAGCGAGCGCATGCCGATTTCGCTGGCAACCGATGCAAATACTCCGGCTCCGTAACGGGTGCAGTCGCATGCGGTCGTGATGCCGTTGCGCACCATTTCCAGCGTGGCCAGCGTACAGCCGCGTCGATTGTCTTCGATCGTAAGCGAAGACGTATGGGATGCAAGCGCGGCAGCCCACTGGAACAAGTCCCCATCGTCACAGCAGCCACGATGCGTCGAGAGGCCGCCATGCGCATGCGTGTTGACGAGACCGGGAATGACAACCCTTCCGCCGAGATCCATCCGATTGGCCGTCACAGCCTCCGGAGGCAACGCGGAACAGGAGCCAACCCAGGCAATTTTAGAACCCTGGATCAGGATCGCGCCGTCCTTGATGAAGCCGTTCGGCAGCCCGGTGCAGACAAATGCGTTGTGGAGGAGAGTACGCATGTCAAATCTCCATCACGAAACAACGGTCTTCCAGCGAAAGACTGATAACCTCCGAAAGGGTCCCCGCAGCTACGACCTTGCTGTTGGAGACGTGCAATGGAGCGTCGTGCCCAGGCACGACGACGTCAGCCATGCCGGCAATGCGCTGGATGCTCGCCTTGGCCGCAGCAGCATCGAAAGCACCAACCGAGGTTTGCGTCTCGATCTCGCCGCGATGCTTGATCGCATCCTGCGCGAGAACGACACACTTTCCCTCTATGGACAGGACAAGAGATGCATGGCCGCCGGTATGCCCCGGCGTCCGGATCATGCGAATGCC
This sequence comes from Aminobacter aganoensis, assembly GCF_014206975.1. Taxonomy (GTDB): domain Bacteria; phylum Pseudomonadota; class Alphaproteobacteria; order Rhizobiales; family Rhizobiaceae; genus Aminobacter; species Aminobacter aganoensis. The sequence continues at coordinate 10,666 of NZ_JACHOU010000035.1, read as the reverse complement.
CGGCAAGACGTCGAGTTCGCCGGAAACGAGTGAAAGTTGCGGGCTACGCAACAAGCCCTCGACCTGGAACAGCGGAATGGCACGATCATCTGCCTTGTGCTCGTCGAAATAGGCAAGCTCGGTTTCGTGAAGAACCACCTCCGCCTTCGGGAAGCACTCGACATTGGCGACATGGTCGAAGTGGAGGTGCGACAGCACGACCGTTCTAATATCGGTCGGCGTCAGGCCGCGCCGGGCAAGCGCATCCAGAACACCGGGTCGATCGCCGGCGCCGCCCGTATCAAACAATGCATGACCATCCCTTGTGTGAAGAAGCACGGTCGTGCTCCAGCCAAGGAAGCCACGCGGTGTCCGTCCTGGGAAACCGGAGAGCAGGATTTCATAGCTTGGCTCGGCCATCAGGAATCCACCTGCCTCAGACGTGGGTCGAGCAGATCCCGCAACCGATCACCAGAAAGATTGATACCAACCACGGTGAAAAAGATCGCAAAGCCGGGCACCGTCGCCACCCACCAGGCGTTTCCGACGTAGTTGCGGCCTTCCGAAATCATCGTTCCCCAAGTCGGCATTTCGGGCGGCACGCCAAGGCCAAGAAAGCTCAGGGAAGATTCGAACAGGATCATCTTGGCAACGAGCAGGCTCGAGATGACGATCACGGAAGACATGACGTTAGGCAGCAGGTGACGCATCAGGATCATCGGAACCGAGATGCCCATCGTCTGTGCAGCCTGGATGAATTCTCGTTCACGCAGGACCAGGGATTCCGCACGCACAACGCGGGCATACTGCACCCAATTGGTCAGCCCAAGGATCACGACGATGTTCCAGAGGCTAGGCCCAACCACAGCGGCCATCGCAAGCGCCAGGACAAGAAACGGTATGGCAAGCTGGATATCCGTAATGGCCATGAGAATACGGCCTGCATATCGATCCTCGTAGCCGGCGATCAGGCCGAGCGTGACACCTATTGTTCCCGAGATGATGACCGAAGCGACCCCGACGAGAAGCGAAACGCGCGCGCCGGCGATCAAGCGGCTGAAGATATCTCGGCCAAGCGCATCGGTTCCGAAAAGATGGAGCCCCCCCTCGCCGCGCCATAGCGGTGGCTTCAGGCGTTGCATGATGTCCTGCGCTTCGGGATCAAATGGCATGAGCCAGTGGCCAAACAAGGCCGCGAACACGACAATCAGCACCAGCGCGAGACCGAAGGTTGCGAGGCGGCTATCCAGGTATCGCCTGAGGAAAAGGATCATTTGCTCTTCCTCAAGCGTGGATCGAGCAAGCCATAAGACAGGTCTACGAGAAGATTGACGGTAACGATCGTGACGGCCATGACGAGCACGAAAGCCTGCACGACGGTAAAGTCGCGGTTTGCAATCGCCTGGATCGCAAGCCTGCCGATACCGGGATAAGCAAAGACTTCCTCGGTGATGACGGCACCGCCCAGCAACGCACCGACCTGAAGTCCGATTACGGTCAGGGTCGGGATCGCGGCGTTGCGAAGCGCATGCTTGAATATGATGCTTCCTTCGCTCATGCCTTTGCCGCGCGCGGTGCGGATGTAGTCGGACTGAAGAACTTCGATCATCGACGAGCGCAGCAATCTGGTGATGATCGCCGTCGAATAGGTCGCAAGCACGATTGCCGGCATCAAGAGATTTTGCCATCCGCCTCGTCCCGATGGCGGCAGAACATGAAGTGTTTCGGAAAAGAGCAGGATCAGCATGATCGCAAGCCAGAATGCCGGAAAGCTCTGGCCAATAAGGGATACGAGAAGACTTGCCCGATCGAGCGCTGATCCGCGCCAGGCAGCAGCAAGGATGGCAAGCGGTATCGACACGACCAGCGACAGTGCAAGCGCCATGCCGCTGAGTTCAAGAGTGGCAGGGACCCGCTCCAGGACGAGTTGCATCGCCGGCTGCTCGTAACGCAGTGACATGCCGAAATCGCCCTGGAGCGCCCTGGAGATGAAGTCGAGATATTGAACGACGAGAGGGCGGTCGAAGCCCATGAGATGGCGGAACCGCTCGATCTCTTCCACCGACGCTTCAGGTGGCAGAAACAGAGCGGATGGATCTCCGCCGAGCCGGATCAGGAAGAATACGGCAAGCGAGACGCCGAAAACCACGGCGATCGCATACAATATTCGAGATGTTAGGAAAGAGGACAAAGTCGCGACCGCTCCATCGGCAAGGTTGCTCAGACTTCCGTGGCCAGGATGCCACGTAGCATCGAAGATCAGTTGAAGCTCGCCTCGCGCAGGTCGATCATGCTGTCGGTACGCGGCTTCCAATTCAGCTTGCTGTTGAGGCCATAGATCAGCGGCGGCTGGATCATCGGCAGATGAGGCGCCTCGTCCTTCATTATGACTGCTGCCTCTTCGTAGATCGCCTTGCGCTGGGCCGCATCAATTGTCGCTCCGCCTTCATCCAGCAGCCGGTCAAGTTCGGGATTGCTGAAATAGCTCTGGTATTGGCCCGTCTTCAGCAAAGGGAACCAGACCAGATTGGGATCGCGCCCGCTCCATCCCGGGAAGGTGATGCCTTCCCTGCCCTTCTTCTCAGAAATCTGGCCCCAAACGCCGGGCTCAAGATACTGAATGTCGGCCTTGATGCCGACCTTTCGAAGAAAGCCGGCGGTCGCTTCAACGATTTCGCTGTCCTTCAGGAAACGACCCTTGCGAGTCATCAACGGGATGGAGAACCCATCAGGATATCCGGCTTCTGTCAGGAGCTGCTTTGCCTTTTCGGGGTCGTAAGGATAGGGCGTCCATTCGGAATTGTAGGCAAATCCGTTCGCCGGGAGAGTGAGGGCAATGCGATTGCCCGTGCCATTGAGCAAGGCCTGCTGAATGGCATCGACGTCCACTGCATAGTTGATCGCCTGGCGGACGCGCTTGTCCTTGAGCGGTGTGTCACGCGTTGTGTCGAAGGCCAGGAAGTAGAGGAAGTCGCTCGAGACGGTTTCGACCTTGGTATCTCCGCCTTCGAGCGAAGAAACATCCTCGGGCGGGATATCGACAGCAATGTCCGCGCCTCCGCTTTTCAGCTCCGCGATGCGCGTGCGTGTTTCCTTGATGGGACGGAAAACGACCCGCTCGATCTTTGGCTTGTCGCCCCAGTAGTCCGGGTTGGCTTCGAGAACGACTTCCTCGTCCTTCACCCATTTGACGAATTTGTAGGGGCCCGTACCTACAGGGGCCGCTCCCAGCGCGTCGCCGTTCTTTTCCTGCGTATATGTCGGTGGAACGATCAGTGCGGGAAACGATGCTTCGTAAAGCGACAGCAGCATCGTCGGGAAGGGCTTTTCTGTCTTGAGGTCAACCGTGTAGTCGTCCACAACTTCGACCGATTTGATGGCTGCGATGCGGGAGTAGTAAGGCGCCTTGAAATTCGGATCGAGCGCGCGGTCGAAAGTGAACTTCACCGCTTGTGAATTGAACGGTTCGCCATTGTGGAACTTGACGCCTTCACGCAGCTTGAAGCGCCAAGTCAGAGGATCCGGATTGCTCCATGATGTCGCCAGCGCTGGGACCAACTCTCCCTTCCCGTCCATGGTGACGAGACCATCGTAGATCTGGAACAGGATGTTTGCTGTCGGGAAAGCCGAGTGCTTCGCCGGATCCATGGAATAGGCGTCAGCCGGCTGGGCCACGACAAGCGTCCCTGCTTCTCCGGCAGCCGCGATCAAAGGCAAGTTGCCGGCGAGCGTTGTCGCCACAGTGGCAAGCAGGAAGCTGCGTCTAAGAATGTGTTTCATAAGTTCACCCTTCTTTGTGCTCTTTCGGGAGCTTGTTATGCTGCGGCAACCACTGAGGCAGCCTTGTTGCTGATCAGCCTCATATCACGTCATCCCCTCGGCCCTCGCCTCCTGGAACGGCGATTGCCATGAAGTTCTCCAAACGATCAATTCGCATAGTCAGATGCTGGTGTGTCTTGCGAACGGGCAGTGCTTCGCCGGTTTGAAGGTCAATGGCCCTAACTGCGTCGGTCTTCACCGTGATTTCGAACCCAGCCAGCGGCGTAAGTTCGGTCAAACCCTTCGTTCGTGTGGTCGCCCCGTTGAGTGCATGCAGCACCATGCCATTCGAGTGCTCATAGCAAATGAGCTCGACCGCCGAGGACGCGGTTGTACTCACTGGCGCAGAACCGGCCACGGTTTCGAGCAAGACGCCGAACAGTTGCCGATACTCGGGCATGGAGAAGCGGTGGTATAGGGACCCTATGCGCCAGGGCAGCCACATCGCTTTGCCCAGACCGAACTCGCGTTCGATCAGTCCCGGTGCTGTGCCCGGGCCGTCCACAAGCGTGAATTCCGGTGCGTTGTTCGGGAAGGGACCAATCAACCGAAGATCGATACCGTTTCCGCTTTCCGAGGAAAAAGGTATCCAGAAGTCTCCCGCTGCAGCGACATGAGGAATGCCTTCAAGTACGCTTCGGAAACTCGCATCGGACAAGGCGAAATAGGCGCCGTCCACGCTATGGCTTCCTCCGGGAATTCCCGGCAAACAACCAAGCGATGGGTTTGAGCGCCCAACGCCGTTCTCATCGCAGGCTGCAAGATCGGCGCTGGCGATCAGCTTGCCACCATTACGGACATAAGTGTCGAGCGTGTGTGTATCGTCGTCCGAAAGACAATGGATAGCGGGCAGCAGGATTGCCTCGTAGCGCTCGAGCTCAGCAAAACGCAGGCTGCCGGCCACCACTATGTCGCAGGGGTAGCGGAGATCGGTAGCCATTTCGAAAAACCCACGAAACTCCGCAACATGGCCGCAGCCATCAGGCGCACCCGCCGGCCGCCCGGCATCCGGTCCCCAGAGACGGCTTGCTTCGGATTTGACGATCGCGATGCGCGCGATCGAACGCAAGCCTTCGTACCACCTTGCCTGCCCGGCTTGATAAAGCCCGAGTTCTTGCAGAGCCGGGACGAAGCGAGGATCGTCCTGCTTGAGCAACCCGTTGACGGCCGGGGCCGTGCTCGCCCCATGTGCCGCAGCCTGGATCAGATTGTGGACCAAACGCGCGTCCGGCATCGCCGTCTGACGACTGGCAAAGGCTTCCGAGGTGGTCTGGATGAGAAGCGGGGCGTTGCCCGGTTTGAGGGCGCGAGCCGTCAATGCTTCTTCTGCTGCCCAGTGGTTCCATGCCGGCTGCGGGTCGACCGGGTTTGGCATGACCGGATTGGAAATCTGAGATCCTATGATGTCACTGACTTCGGACATCCGGGCGATGTCCCAACCGTCATGAACATGATGATAGGGCACCAGCGCGGCCTCCGATTTTCGCTCGCGGATGAAGTTGCGCACGCGGCCCATGTAGTCGGCCAGGAAATCCTGGCGCCAGGTCTCGTAGGCCGGAGAACGAACACCGTGGTGCGGGATCTTCTGGCCGGTTGCCTCGTAAACCATCGAGACGCAGCGTGGGCAATGACACCTCGGCACATGCAGGTAGTTGAAGAAGAACCCGTCCACATCCAGATAGCTGGCCAGAATCTCGTCCAGGATCGCGAATGTTTCGTTTTGCCAGAATGGGCCAGTCGCGCAGATCTGCGGCATCGACCAGACGGAACTGATGCTGCCGTCCTCACGTTGAACGAACCAATCAGGGTGGACAAGTTCCATGCCTTCCCGGCCCTTGGAAATATCCATGCGGACCAGCACGCGAACACCTTCAGGCTTCGCGGCTTTCAGAAAAGCGCCGAGGAAATCGAACGACAGATGCGGGTTGATCTGTTGCGAGGAAAGTCTGGTCGGATACCAGGCGGAAAATCCTCCCCCCATCGCAATGCAGCCGTTTGCGCCAACACTTTTGATCTCTGCGATCAAATCGTTCACGTCGAGATCGATCGCATCCGCCTCACGCAGCAGATGCTGGAAGAATCTGACGGGGCGACGTGTCCAGTCTAGTGACATGCACAGCCTCCCATGATGCGGGAACGCATGCGTCGGATCGGCAGTTCAAGTCCGTTCGTTGCCATATAGGCGTTCCGGTTGTCGTGCTGCCGCCTTTGAGACAAGGCCTGCGCCTCTTCCCAGAGTTCGGACTCGTCGATTTGAGTTGCCCGGCCATCCTTCTGCGCGATCCGCCCAGCAATCATGACCATTGCGAGGGCGGAACCGGTTTCCGCCAACACAAGCTGGCGAACAGCGTCGTTAAGCGGCGCGAAGGCGGGCGAGGCAATGCGGAAGAACGCCAAGTCGGCCGCGTGACCAACTGCGATCCTGCCGGTTACGCCTTCCAATCCGACTGCGTCTGCGCCGCCTATGGTTGCCAAGGACAATGCCCGATGCGGGCCGGTCCAATGGGCTTCATCCTGCGAAAGCGAATTGTGCAGGATGGCGGCCCATTTGACCGCCTCCAGTAGATTGTTGCTGTCGTTGCAGCACGCGCTGTCGGTGCCAAGCCCGACACGCACGCCGACGCGCAACAATTCTGGCAGGGGGCAGAAACCGCTTCCGAGCCGAGCATTTGAAATCGGATTGTGGATGATGCTTGCACCCATCCGAGCAATTGTCTCCGCGTCGTCCCGCTCCAGCCAGATCGAATGGACAAGATTGGTACGCGGCGTGAGAGCACCCAGATCCTTGAGGTGGGCAATCATGCCGCGGCCATAGAGCCGAAATCCCATCTCGCGCTGAGTTCTGGTCTCCAACACATGCGTGTGGAGCAGCGTATCGTTGCGCCTGCTGAAATCCGCGGCGGCTGCCAGCAGGTCGTCAGAACAGCGCTGTGGCCCCGAGGGGCCAATCGCCACACGAATTCGGCCGCCATCGGCTTCGTGCCAGCGCTGAAAGAAATTCTCGGCAATGTCCATCTGTGTTGTTGCCGGCAGCGGCTGGCGGCGGCCGTAAGCTGACAGGTCGATGTCTTCGAGGTCCTCTGCTTCGAAGGGCATCGTCTCGACGATCATACGATCCGACACCACTGGCGCTATCGTGGCGCGCATGCCGCTGTCCCGCCAGGCCCTGGCGACGGCGTCAAGCGCTTCACAGTCTATGTCGGGCGAGATACGTACGTGATCCAGAACGCTTGTCGTGCCGGTCCTTATCATTTCGACAGCACCAAGCATCGTTGAAACATATATCTCGCGCGCCGTGCGGCTCTCGCGTCCGGCTGATGAGGAAAGAGACCAAAGTTCAAGCGGCAGATCGCCTGTGGTTCCACGGATCAAATTGTCGGGAGAGTGGCTATGGCAGTTGACGAGACCAGGTATGGCGATGAGGCCCGTAGCATCGATGGTTTCACAATCGCTTGGAATGGTGGAACCGGGCTCGTGCAACCCGGCAATGAGGCCGTTCCTGACCTCGATGGAACGTCGATGCGCCACCCATTGGTGGGCCGACTCCAGCAGACAAAGTGCATTGTTCAACCAGATGGCTTTCACGCCGATTCCATTCTTCACGTTCTCTGGCCGGTTACGGCTCTTTCCCTTTCTTTGCGGAACGGAAGGGCAAGTTGAATACGGCTTTTTGGAAAAAATCATTTTCCAGTTCCCGCGGCTCGATGGTCCACATCGCCTCTGGACGCCACGTCAATTGCTGTATGGTAGCCCAAAAGCGGCTGATAGCCGGCGATTGCCCCATTTCGGTGAAGCTGGTTATCAACTTGCCTAGAAAATGAGCGGGAACATATTCCAGAGTTGAACAAGTTTCAGGACATACTGGCATTCGTGCGCGTTGCGGAATTGGGCAGCTTTACGTCGGCTGCCCGCACGCTGAGCTTTTCGACTTCCGCAGTCACCAAAAGCATCACGCGTCTGGAAGAGGATCTGGGTGCTCAACTGTTTCATAGAACGACGCGCCGGATGCATCTGACTGAATATGGTTCCGAGTTCTACGAGCGTTGCCGGAAAATCCTGCAAGATATGGACGATGCGGAGGCAGCGGTGCGCGAGCGCAGTATTGCGCCAAGCGGACTTGTGCGGATCGCACTGCCCCCGTCGTTCGGTCGGCGGACAGTCATCCCGGCACTTGCAGGTTTCTACCAGCGCTATCCCGACGTGACCCTCGAACTCTCCATGAAGCACCAGACCGCGAATCCTATCGAAGGCGGTTACGATCTGGTCGTGCACTCCGGGCGGTTGGCCGACTCGCGCCTCATCAATCGAATTCTCCTGCGTGGCCCGCAGAAGACGGTGGCGTCGCCCGCCTATCTTGAAAGTCACGGCAGACCTGAAACGCCAGACGATCTGCTTGGGCACAACTGCCTCGTCGGCGGCTTCGGCTCCAACTGGCACTTCAAGGGCCCAGGTGGAGAAGATCATGTCGTCCGCGTCGCGGGTAGCCTCGTGACCGACAGCGGGGACATCCTCCGCGAAGCTGCCGTGGCCGGCATTGGAATATCGCAGGCGACCTGGTGGATTTTTCGCGAAGACCTCGAAAGCGGTGATCTGGTCTCGCTTCTCGACGATTTCGAGATCGAGGCCGACCCGATTTCTATCGTCTTTCCAGCCCATAGGCGGACGCCGGTCAAGGTTCGCGCAGTCGTAGACTTTCTTTTGCAAATAACCCGCAATCGTTTCTGATTGCCAAAGGACCATCAAATGCTAGCAATCGCTTCCACCGGACAAGGGCTGAAAACAGCAGTGCCAGTCCTGTCCGTTTCCAACCTGACGACCTCCTTCAGGATCGACGGAGGATGGCGGCAGGTGGTCCGCAATGTGTCGTTTGATGTTGCGCCGAAAGAGACCTTGGCAATCGTCGGGGAGTCGGGCTCTGGCAAGAGTGTCACCTCGCTTTCAATCATGCGGCTCTTGCCGAAACACACGAGCCGTATCGAAGGATCGATAACGCTTGGCGGTTCAGAGATATCAAAACTGTCCGATAGGCAAATGCGCGAGGTGCGCGGCCGCGACGTGGCGATGATCTTCCAGGAACCTATGACCAGTCTCAACCCGATCTTCACCGTTGGTGACCAAATCGCCGAAGCATTGCTTTGCCACAATCGGTCACTGGCACGTGCGGACGCCAAAAACGAGGCACTTCGCCTCATGGACAAGGTCCAGATCGCATCAGCCGCCTCCCGCTACAGTGAGTATCCGCATCAGTTTTCCGGCGGAATGCGGCAGCGGGTCATGATCGCCATGGCGCTTGCAAGTCGCCCGAAGCTTCTCATTGCGGATGAGCCAACAACAGCGCTCGATGTCACCATCCAAGGACAGGTGCTGGATTTGATAAAGGGATTGCAGGATGAAGAGGAAATGTCGGTTCTTTTCATTACGCACGACATGGGCGTGGTGGCCGAGATGGCCGACCGGACCGTGGTGATGTATCGCGGGGAGAACATCGAGACTGCCGAAACGTCGAAAATCTTCAAGCATGCCTCTCACCCTTACACCCGTGCATTGCTTTCTTCGGTTCCAACGCTCGGCTCGATGAGCGGTCAAATGCAGCCTCTGCGATTTCCGCTTGTCGACATGAAAAGCGGGAAATCCAGTCCCGCTCCGCAGTCAACAAACACGGTTTCAGCAGACAAGCGTCCAGTTCTGGAGGTCCAGAATCTCACGACGCGCTTTGACGTGCACAGTGGATCGCTGGGCAAGCTCTCCGGTCGCGTTCATGCCGTCGAAAACGTCTCGTTTTCCATACAGCCTGGGGAGACCTTGTCGTTGGTCGGAGAATCCGGATGCGGCAAATCCACCACAGGCCGCACGATCATGCGGCTGCTGCGGCCGTCGTCCGGATCTGTTCTGGTCGATGGCAAGGACATCATGTCATTGGAACGGCAAGAACTCCGCGAGATGCGGCGCGGTGCCCAGATGATCTTTCAGGATCCGTACGCCAGCCTCAATCCGCGCATGCGCATAGGCGACGCCATTGCGGAGCCATATCTGACGCACAAGCTGGGAACCAAGCGTGAGGCCCGGGAAAAGGTCGCCGACCTGTTGCACCGGGTCGGCCTGACAGCGGATATGGCAGACCGTTTTCCGCATGAGTTCTCCGGTGGTCAGCGCCAGCGTATCTGCATAGCGAGGGCTCTTGCCCTCGATCCGAAACTGATCGTTGCCGACGAGTCCGTATCGGCGCTCGATGTCTCCATTAAGGCGCAGGTCATCAATCTGCTTCTCGACCTTCAGGAAAGCCTTGACCTGTCGTTCCTTTTCATCTCGCACGATATGGCTGTCGTGGAACGCGTCAGCCATCGCGTCGCCGTCATGTATCTGGGCGAAATCGTCGAGATCGGGCCGCGCTCTTCGGTGTTTGAAAACCCGCAACATCCTTACACGGAAAAACTGATGGCCGCGGTGCCGATACCAGACCCGTCAAGACGCCATATCCGTCGGCATTTGCAATCCTCAGAACTGCGGTCGCCGGTGCGGCCGGTGGACTACACGCCTGTTTCACGCCGATATCGCGAGGCCTACCCCGGCCATTTCGTTCAAGTTTGAGACAATGCAGCTGAATTAGATGGCGGCAGACAGGTAGACGGGCTGCAGCGGTCGTTTCCGGTTGCCGCTGCAGCCTCTTCTGCAAGCCGTGAAAATGTTCCGCCATGTCGGAGTAACTACTACCGAAGTCCTCAGACCACCGGAGGCACCTGCTTTATCCAGGGCAAGGAGTTCAGATCGTAAGCGGGTCAGCTGTTCAACGAAACGCGCGATAGGCGAGCAAACAGCTCCCGGCTGAAAGGTTCTCCAGTGATGGCTAATCATAGTCGCTCCCCGCGCC
>NZ_JACHOU010000034.1 GCF_014206975.1 Aminobacter aganoensis | reverse complement strand
CATCGGCCACCTCGTCGAAACCATCGAGGCAGCCGAATGCAGGAACTACTTCGAAAACGCCGGATACGCTTCCGTTAAAACATGAAGGGCTCTAGAGCAGGCTGGCGAGGATGATCCACGCTGTGGCGCCGAGCTTGACGGTGTTGGTGTTGTGGCCGCCGCTGACGTCGGCGGTCCGCAGCACGCTGCCATAGAGGAAAAGATTGTAGGGCAGGGGCAGAAGGTGGACGGCCACGGCGAGCAAGGCCGATGCCTTGGCTGCCAGGATGGCGAGCGCGACGATCGTCGTGGCGACGTTGATCAGGCTGCCGACGGTGACCATGTCGCGCCAGAACAGCTGGCCGAGCGGCATCTCGCCATGCCAGCGGCGCGAAAAGAACGCCGCCAGGCCATTCGGCCCGGCCTGCGCCGGACCGCTATTGTCGGAAGGATGGAACTGCCCTGCACCCGTCATCGCTCATGACCTCGCATCGCCCTTGACCGGCGACCGGTGCCACCCGAAGCCTTGGAGCCGGGCAGCGCGCTATCACACCATGCCGAGGGCGGCTTTGTACAGGTCGAGGATCGCCTCGGCCTCGTCACGCTCGGCCTGGTCCTGCTTGCGCAGGCGGATCAGCGTGCGAACCGCCTTGGTGTCGAAGCCGGTGCCCTTGGCTTCGGCATAGACGTCCTTGATGTCGTCGGAGATCGTCTTCTTTTCTTCTTCAAGCCGCTCGATGCGCTCGATGAAGGCGCGCAACTGGCCGGCGGCAACGGTCTGGCTGGTCTCGGTGATGTCGTCGGCCATCTGGCACTCCGCAATTGTGACTGGGACAAGCGCGACTCGGCGCGCCAAGGGAATTTCGGCGGTTTCGATGCCTGATGATGCGGGGAGGGTCAAGGGTGCGCGGGAGCGCAGCTGACGCGACCCTGCGGAATCCTCGGTCAGTGATCCCGGGGGCGACTGGCCTCGAAGGCGGCCTTCTGCGCGTCGGTGGCTTCGCGCTGGTGCTTGGCCTGCCATTCGGCATAAGGCATGCCGTAGACGATCTCGCGCGAGGCGTCCTTGGACAGCTCGACGCCGGTCTCGGCGGCTGCGTCGCGGTACCAGTTGGACAGGCAATTGCGGCAGAAGCCGGCGAGGTTCATCATGTCGATGTTCTGCACGTCGGAACGCTCGCTCAGGTGCCGGAGCAGCCGGCGGAAGGCCGCGGCCTCGAAGTCGCGCTTCTGGTCGTCGCTGAGTTCGGCCATCTGGTCCTCCATCACAGCGGCCCGGTGCGCGAGCCGAATTGCTTCACTTCATGTATATCGGGGCGCCGGTTGATGGCGTCAATGATCGGCGCCAGCCGTTCGGCCCAGGCGGTGGTTCCGGCGTCGTCGCCGATCAGGTCCTGCCTGATTTCGATCAGCGCATGGGCAAAGCCGTTGACGATGCAGTGCTTGTACATGGTGTCGCCGCGCAGCGCGCCGTCATAGGGCTCGTTGTCGCCGACGACCAGCGCCTTGTCCTCGGCCAGCATCTCGATCAGCGGCCAGGCGGCGCGGTGGTCCATGTCCCACAGCACGCCGGCGTGCCAGGGCCGGGCGTGGCCCTGCATGACCGGTGTGAAGGAGTGCACGGACAGGATGAACGGCGCGCTCGCCGTTTCCTTGTGCACCGAGGCGATCATGGCGCCGACGGCGTCGTGGTAGGGGCGGTAGAAATTGTCGAGCCGGCGCGCGCGCTCCTCGTCCGACATCGGATAATTGCCAGCGATGACCGAGCCGTCATAGAGCTGGCGGATCAGCGTCGGGTCGTCCTCGCCGCGGTTGGGGTCGATCAAGAGGCGCGAAAAATTGGCCAGCACCGCTGGCGCGCCCATCATCGCCGCCAGCTTGCGGGTCACCTGTTCGGCGCCGATGTCGTAGGCGATGTGGCGGTCGAACTCCTCCCTGGGCAGGCCGAGATCGCCATATTCCTGCGGCAGGTCGCGCCGGGCATGGTCGCACAGGAGCACGATGCCTTGCCGCCGATCGCCTTCGATGATTTCGAACGGGGCAAAGAGAGTGTTTCGCGTCATCGGCGGCAATTTGTCCTTCGGCACGGCTTGGGTGTAGTTTCACGCCCGTCCCTGATGTGGGGATATGTGCTAACGCCGTTGTTTTGCCAACCTTTTTTCGAATATGCCAGATGAGGCAGCAAATCACCGCGGCTGAGCGCACCTAAATCGATTGGATAAGCGCGCAGCCACGCGTTGACATGCGCCTGCACATTGCCGAAAAGGGCTCCAGAAATGCAGAAATCGTCGAAGAGGGGCTTGGGGATGGAACTTGCCGGGAGGCCGCGCGCACGCTCAGCCCTGGCATCGCTCTTCCTTTTTCTCTCGGTTCCACTGTTTACGGCCGTCGCGGCCACGCCGGCCCACGCCGACTTCAGGGTCTGCAACGCGACCCAGAGCCTTGTCGGCGTCGGCATCGGCTACCGCGCCAAGGCGGGCTGGATCACCGAAGGCTGGTGGCACATCGAAGGCTCGACCTGCAAGACGCTGATCGAGGGGCCGCTGTCATCGCGGTTTTATTATCTCTATGCAGAAGATGCCGAGCGCGGCGGACGCTGGGATGGCCCGATCAGCATGTGCGTGGCTGAAAAAGAGTTCAAGGTCGCCGGCGTCACCGACTGCGTAGCGCGTGGCTTCCAGCGCGCCGGCTTCCAGGAATACGACACGGGCGAACAGGCGAACTGGATGGTCCAGCTCACCGACGAGCCCGCAACGGGCGGCCCCACGGCCGCCTCGGGAACGAACGGTCAATGAGACGCAGCCGCAAGGTCAAGATACTCGCAACACTCGGTCCCGCCTCGTCCGACGAGGCGATGATCCGGAAACTCTTCGAAGCGGGCGCGGACGTCTTCCGCATCAACATGAGCCATACCGACCACGATTCGATGCGCACGCTCGTCGGCCGCATCCGTTCGGTCGAAGAGGCGGTCGGCCGCCCGATCGGTATTCTCGCCGACCTCCAGGGGCCGAAGCTGCGTGTCGGCAAGTTCGCCAACGGCAAGGAAGAGCTGACCGTCGGCCAGGCCTTCACCCTCGACGACAATCCCGACCTCGGCACCTCGGCCCGCGTCCACCTGCCGCATCCCGAGATCCTCAAGTCGGTGCAGGAAGGCCATCGCCTGCTGATCGACGACGGCAAGCTCGAGCTCAGGGCGGTCAAGACCGACGGCAAGTCGATCGTCTGCACGGTCGTTGCCGGTAACAAGATTTCCGACAAGAAGGGCGTCAGCCTGCCCGACACCGACCTGCCGGTCGGCGCGCTGACCGAGAAGGACCGCAAGGACCTCGACGCCGTGCTCGAGACGGGCGTCGACTGGGTCGCGCTGTCGTTCATCCAGCGTCCCGAAGATCTCGCCGAAGCGCGCAAGATCGCGCAAGGCCGCGCGCTGCTGCTGTCCAAGATCGAAAAGCCGCAGGCCGTGGCCCGCCTCGCCGAGATCATCGAGCTGTCCGACGCGCTGATGGTCGCCCGCGGCGATCTCGGCGTCGAGATGCCGATCGAATCGGTTCCCGGCATCCAGAAGCAGATCACCCGTGCCGCGCGCCGCGCCGGCAAGCCGGTGGTGGTCGCCACCCAGATGCTGGAATCGATGATCACCGCGCCGGTGCCGACGCGCGCCGAGGTCTCCGACGTGGCCACCGCCGTCTTCGAAGGTGCCGACGCGATCATGCTGTCGGCCGAATCGGCTGCCGGGCAATATCCGGTCGAGTCGGTGGCGACGATGAACCGCATCGCCCAGCAGGTCGAGAAGGACCCGACCTATCCCGGCATCATAAACGCCCAGCGTTCGCAGCCGGAGGCGACTGGTGCCGACGCGATCTCGCTTGCAGCGCGTGAAATCGCCGAGACGCTGAAGCTGTCGGCGATCGTCACCTACACCGCTTCGGGCACCACCGGCCTGCGCGCCGCGCGCGAGCGGCCACAGGTGCCGATCATCGCGCTGTCGCCGATCCTGGCCACGGCACGCCGCCTGTCGATGCTGTGGGGCACGCATTGCGTCGTCTCGCCGGATGCCGTCGATCTCGACGACATGGTCGACCGCGCCTGCAAGGTCGCCTTCAACGAGGGTTTCGCCGCCGGCGGCGACCGCGTCATCATCACCGCCGGCGTGCCGCTCAGGACGCCGGGCTCGACCAACATGCTGCGCATTGCCTATGTCGGCCCCGAGGGCAAAGGCAGCCGCTGAGAAAATAGCGAATAGTGAGTAGTGAATAGGGTGTTGCGCGCGTTGCGCGAGCAAGGCCCTGCTCTCACTACTCACTACTCACTACTCACTACTCACTACTCACTACTCACTACTCACTACTCACTACTCACTACTCACTACTCACGGGCGCCTTCTCATCCACGCAGACACCCGTCCCGAAATCGTTGCCGGCGATGCGGGCTTCGACCGTGCGTGCCAATGCCTGCAGGTCGCGCGGCTGGCCGGCCAGTTTTTCGACGGCCGACACCACCAGTTCAGGGGCCACCCAGTCCGGCTTGTGGCCGAGGTTCTTCACCCACACCAGCTCGGCACCGGCAATGTCGCGCGCCAGCCCGACCGAATGGATCTCCTCATAGACGACCGTGTCGTGGTCGCCGGAGATCACCACGGTCGGCGCGTCGATCGTGGCATAGCGCGGCGCGGCCGCCAGCACGTGGCGGTACAGCCCCTCGACGTCGATGGCATTGGCCCGGAATGCCGACGGCCGCAGCACCAGCTTGATCGCGGCGTCGTCGACATAGAGGTCCGGCACCTTGTTGGGCGAGAAGACACAGGTGGTCGCGGCGGCGATACGCATGAGCCCGGCAGGCGCCGCAACGGTTTCCGCGAAGGCGCGTCCGACCACCGGCAAGGCGCTCAGGCTGTAGTACCAGGAGGTGCCGCCGCCCGGCCAGGGGTGAGTTGCCGCCGACAGGAACAGCAAGCCGCGAGTCTTTTCCGCGTGCTCCAGGGCAAAGGTCGCTGCTATCGAGCCGCCAAAGGAGTGGCCGACGATGATGGCGTCCTTGATGCCGAGGCGGTCCATCAAGCCTGCGACGGTCGCCGCCTGGCCTTCCTGCGTTTCGTTGTTGCCGGGGCCGCGGCCAGACCAGCCATGGCCGGGACGGTCGAGGAACAGCATCTCGGCGCGACCTTCGAACTGGGGTGCCAGCGGCAGCATCTGGTCCTTCAGGTTGGCGCTGGCGCCATGGATGAAGACCAGCGGCGGCAGGTCGCCGCCGGCAGGTGCCGGCACATGCACGTAATGGATGGCGGCGCCATTGACATCGACGAAGCTTCCGACAGGCGGATTTCGCCGCTCGATCAGCCACGACGCGACGCGGGTCGCGCCGGCAAGCGCGACAACCAGCGCCAGCAGCAGTGCCAGGATAATGGTGAGGATGTTCATGTGGCCGGGCGGGTGAGGGGGACGGCAGGCGAGTAGCGAACAGCGAGTAGCGAGTAGCGAGTAGCGAGTAGTGAATAGTGAATAGTGAATAGTGAATACTAGCGCATGCCGCTCCGGCTGCACGCCCTCACTACTCACTACTCACTACTCACTACTCACTACTCCCTTTCTCAAATGCCTTCGCCGGCAAGTTCTTCCGAAAGCCGCGACACCTCGTTCTGGGCGTTGCGTAGCATCGGGTAGATGTCGAGGACGCGTTGCCAGGCTTGCAGCGCCAGTTCGTTGCGGCCGGTGGTCGCCATGATCTGGGCCATGCCGGACAGCGCGCCGAAATGGCGCGGCTCGAGCTCCAGCGTGCGTTCGATGTCGGCCATCGACTTGCGGTAATTCTGCATCAGGAAGTGCACGGTGGCGCGCCGGTTCCAGCCTTCGGCGTAGGTGGGCTGCAGCGTCACCACCTGGTCGAGGAAATCGAGCGCGACGTCGAACTTCTTGGCCTCGACCGCCTGCTGCGCCCATTGCATCATCAGGTCGACCGAGGCGCTGCCCGACTTGTACCAGGCTTCCCAGATGCGGCTGGCAAGGCGCTCGGCAGCCTTTTCGTTGCGCTCGCGCTTGAGATCGGAAAACAGCGTGTCGAGCTGGTTGTCGGCCTTGGCGACAATTGTATTGCCGGTGTTCTCGGCAAATGCCTGCTGCGGCTGGGTTGTCGCCAGTAAGGCTAGGGCAAAAAAGGCAAAAACGTTCCGCATGCGGAGATTCTAGACCCCCGCATGGGAACGTCAAACTGAAATTGCCGTGATGCTCCGGGCCGCGAGCGGCCGGTCAACAATCAGCCCTGGCGAGCCTTGTAGCGCGGGGCGGTCTTGTTGATGACGTAGATGCGGCCCTTGCGACGAACCAGCTGGCAGTCACGATGGCGAGCCTTGAGCGCCTTGAGCGAATTCTTGATCTTCATGTCACTAACCCGTCGGATGGGCCCATCAACGGGCCGAAACTAAAAGCGCGCCAAAAGAGCGCGCCCAATTCGTGTGAGAGGCTCTTAGACGAGGAGTCTTTGCCAGTCAACCGCAGGCGGGCGTCGCGCGGCGGTTTGATCGGCTTTTTGTCGGCTTCGTTCGCATGGCGTCTTCGCCCGGGGCTTGCCAGCGGCCGGCGGCGCTGGAATCCTCTCGCTCGTCCAGGCAGCGGAGGGGTGGATGCGGTACTCGATTCTCTTCTTATCAATGGCAAGCTCGATGGTCGCCTCTGCGGCATTTGCCGCGGAATGCGACCGCAACGACCAGACCCAGGCCGGGATGAACGTCTGTGCCGCCTCGGACTATGCGGCCTCCGACGCCAAGCTCAACGCTGCCTATGGCGACGTCATGAAGCGCCTGTCCGACAATGCCGACGCTCGCAAGCTGCTGTTGGATTCGCAGCGCGGCTGGATCGCCTTCCGCGACGCCGAATGCAAGTTTGCATCCTCCGGCGTCGAGGGCGGGTCGATCTATCCGATGATACATGCCGGCTGCCTGCAGGGCCTGACCGACGCGCGCGTCGCCCAGCTTGGCGCCTATCTCAAATGCGAGGAGGGCGACCTGAGTTGCCCGGTGCCAGGCCGGTAAGGCAAGGTTGCCGGGTCAGCGGCTTGGCAAGAGCCGCGTGAAATGGCCCATCTTGCGGCCGGGGCGGGCCTCTGCCTTGCCGTAGAGGTGGACGGCGACGTTCGGCTCGGCCAGCAGGGCCGGGACCCTGGCGATGTCGTCGCCGATCAGGTTTTCCATGACGCAGTCGGAATGGCGGTTGGCATCGCCGAGCGGCAGGCCGGCAACGGCGCGGATATGCTGCTCGAACTGGGAGACGACGCAGGCGGCCTCGGTCCAGTGGCCGGAATTGTGCACGCGCGGGGCCATTTCGTTGGCCAGCAGCGAGCCGTCGGCCAGCACGAAGAACTCGACGCCGATGACGCCGACGTAATCCAGTGCGGCGAGGATTTTCCGTGCCGCTTCGCGCGCGGCTTCCGCCGTTGCGTCGTGGATGGCGGCTGGCACCGTCGAACTGGCCAGGATGCCGTTGCCGTGCACGTTTTCGGCGGGGTCGAAGGCGGCGATGCTGCCGTCGGTGCTGCGCGCCGCGATGACTGAGATTTCGCGCTCGAACGGCACGAAGGATTCGAGGATCAGCGGCACGTTGCCGAGCGAGGCGCAGGCGCCGTCGAAGCCGCCCGTGGTCATGTTGCGGAAGACCATCTGGCCTTTGCCGTCATAGCCCATGCGGCGCGTCTTCAGGATTCCGCTGCCGTCGAATGCCTGCAGCGCAGCGGCAAGATCCTGGTCGTTTTCCACAGTCATGAAGCGGGCTGTGGATATTCCGATGCCGTTCAGGAAGGTCTTTTCGAGCAGCCGGTCCTGCGCCGCTTCGAGCGCCCGTGCCGGCGGAAAGACTGAGACCGTCTTTGCCAGGTGCTCGGCGGCCACGACGGGCACGTTCTCGAACTCGTAGGTGACGACCGCGCTTTCGCGGGCGAGTTCGTCGAGGGCGGCGGGATCGTCATAGGCGGCGACGATCTGGCGGTTGGCAATCTGCGCCGCCGGGCAATCGACCTGCGGCTCGAGGACCACGGTCCGATAGCCCAGGCGGGCGGCGGACATGGCCAGCATGCGGCCGAGCTGGCCGCCGCCGATGATGCCGATGGTGGAACCGAGGGGGAGGGGGGCGGTCACGCGTCGTCCGTCGGCTGTTCGGCGACCCTGGCGGTCTGTGCGGCGCGCCACTCTTCGAGTCGCGTCGCCAGGGCGTCGTCGGAAAGGGCAAGGACGGCTGCCGCCAGAAGCGCCGCGTTGGCGGCTCCGGCCTTGCCGATGGCAAGCGTGCCGACCGGAATGCCGGCCGGCATCTGGACGATGGAGAGCAGCGAATCCTGCCCCGACAGCGCCTTCGATTCGACCGGCACGCCGAACACCGGCAACGAGGTCATGGCCGCCGTCATTCCGGGGAGATGGGCAGCACCGCCGGCGCCGGCGATGATGACGCGGAAACCGGCTGCCTTGGCGCCCTTGGCGAATTCGTAGAGGCGATCGGGAGTGCGATGAGCCGACACGATCCGCGCCTCGTAGGGAACGGCCAGCACGTCGAGCAACTCGGCGGCATGGCGCATGGTCGCCCAGTCAGACTGGCTGCCCATGATGATGGCGACGTCGACCCTGTCCTTGCTCACGCGCGGCACCCCTTGCTTGATAGGCAGCGCTTAGCGGAAATGCGGAGCAATCGCAACCAAACGCCGGCAGCCACAGCCCGGAGTTTCAGGCAATGATATCCGGGATGATCCGGTCTTCTATCTGGGCGATCTTGTCCTTGAGGACCAGCTTCTTCTTCTTCATTCGCTGGATCTGCAACGGATCGCAGCCCATCGCGATCATCGCGTTGATTGCCGCGTCAAAATCGGCATGGTCCTGCTTCAAGCGTGCAAACTCGAGACGAACCTCGGCTTGTTCCTGTTCCGACATGTCTACCGTCTGCAAACTCACTGGCGCACCCGGGGCGCTCCTAAGGCGGGGTCGGCGACTCCTTGTCACCGGCGCGATGCCCTTATCACATTTCACGCGGTCGGGAAATGCTACCACACTTTATTCGACATCGCAGATCGGGGGTGGCAGAGTGTCATGGTTCCGTCACAGAGCGCTGTCTGCGGTGGGCACGCTTGTGCGGTGCATCGAGGAAAACCATGAAAGGGAGAACCAATCATGTCTCTTGCTTCCCATCTTGAAGAACTTCAGCGCAAACATGGCGACGTCGAGCGTCAGCTCGACGAAGCAATGAACCATCCATCCATGGACGACCTGCAAATCGTAGCGCTGAAGCGTCGCAAGCTGGCTCTCAAGGACGAGATTGAAAAGCTGAGAGTGGACCCGACCCAACACTAGCCCACGATCGCGATCTCAACGCATGGCCCACTTTTTCGGCACGGGCCAGACAGCCGGCGGCGAATCAACATCGCCGCCGGGACAGGGTGGTTGATCGGTCGAATCCTGAGCCGATTCAGCGTCGGCAGCGATCAGGTCCGCCCGGAACGTGAACCGGTGCCAGGCTCGTCTTTCCGCTTCAAGCGTCCCAGAACTGGTCAAGCCAGATATTGAGCTTCCTGAAACCGGCAGCACTGACCGCGTAGACACGGCGCGTGCCTTCGGCGCGGGCGCTGACCAGCCCGGCATCGAGCAGCACTTTGAGGTGCTGCGACACGGCCGGCCGCGAGACCGGCAGGCCGGCGGCGAGTTCGCTCACCGTCTTGGGGCCGCGACGCAATTCCTCCAGCAGATGGCGCCGGTTGGCGTCCGATATCGCCAGGAAGGAGTCGTCAGCTGTCATGGCTTCTTTGTGCCGCAACATTGCAGGAATCTCAACTGTTGGTCGCGGATGCGGGCGTGTTGCCCGCGGCGTTCCAGGCCGGGCCGTCAGGGCATGTCCTGGGTTTCCGGTTCGGCCTTCTGGCGCGGGTCGAGCCGCAGCGATTCGGGTGTCGCGGAGCGGTCGGCCGGCTGGGTCTTGAAGGCTTCGCGATCCTCGATCGGAACCGGCGCGCGGCGCTTGATGCGCAGTGCGGTGTAGCCGGCCAGCGCGAAATGCGCCGCAGCGGTGGCGAGGAACAGCGCCTCGGGCCGCATCACATCCATCAGGCCGGCGCCGAGCATCGGTCCGACCATGGTGCCGAAGCCGTAGAGCAGCAGCAGGCCGCCGGAAACCTTGACGAAATCCTCGGGCTTGGCGTGGTCGTTGGCGTGCGCCACCGCCAGCGAATAGAGCGTGTAGGCGAATGCGCCGTAGCAGGCGGTCATGGCGATGACGAACGGCCCGGAACGCGGCGCCACCAGGAAGATCAGCAGCGCCGCCACCGCCGAGGCGAGCGAGGCGCCGATCAGCACGTAGCGGCGGTCGGTGCGGTCGGAGATCTTGCCGATCGGAATCTGAAGCGCCGCGCCGGCGATCACCACCAGGCTCATCATCAGCGCGATTTCGGGCGTCGAGATGCCGACGCGCGCGCCGTAGACCGCGCCCAGCGTGCCCCAGTCGCCATTGGCGACGCCGATCAGGAAGCAGGCGACCGAGGCGACCGGCGAATTGGCGTAGAGCCCCTTGATGTCGAGCGAGACGTCCTGCAGCGGCTTGGGATGCGCGGCGCTCGAGACCGCGGTCGGGATCAGCGACAGGCAAAACAGGATGCCGGTGACCATGAACAGCGAGGCGCTGGTGACGTCGCCGCCGGCGACCATCATCTGGCCGGCCATGATCGAGGCGTAGGTGACCATCATGTAGAGGCCGAAGACGGTGCCGCGGTTCTCGTTGGTGGCGCGCTCGTTGAGCCAGCTCTCGATGACCATGAAGGCGCCGGCCATGGCGAAGCCGGTGAAGGCGCGCAGCAGGATCCAGACATATTCGTCGACGATCAGCCCGGTGAGCAGGGCGATGATGGCGGCGGAGGCGGCAAAGGTGCCGAAGGCGCGGACATGGCCGGCGCGGCGGACGACGCGTGGGGCAAAATAGCAGCCGGCGACGAAGCCGCCGGCCCAGGCGGTGCCCATCAGGCCAAGTGCGGTGGTGGAAAAGCCTTCTTCCTGGCCGCGCAGCGGAAGCAAGAGGCCGTGCAGGCCCGACGCGGCGAGCAGGAAGGCGGTGCCGCGAAGCAGCGAGAGGATCGGCCTGTAGGTTGCGAGCATCGAACTGTCCCACCAGAATCAAAGAGAGCGCCAAGTCGTGATGACCGCCCCTTTGGGGCTTTTCGGCGACGGCCAGATGTCAGCCGCGCCTGAACAGCGCCTCGGCGGCCGATTTCGTCGAACCCTTGACCGTCAGTTCGGCCTCGAGCCGGCTTATCTCGGCGCGCAGGGCCAGGATGCGCTCGTCGAGCTCGCCGACCGACAGCAGCGACAGGTCCTGGCCGATCTCGTGGACGGCTTTTTTCTTCTTCGGCTCGTCGTCGAACAGCGCCATCTCGCTCTCCTCCATCGTAGACAGGCGTTTGCCTGATTTGCCAATCAGAATACATAGTGCGGTCAACGACATGTAAAGTCCGGGCGCACCGGACCAGCGGAGACCGAAAAGACATGGCCCATGTTGCCAAGCTTCCTGCCAAGATGCTCGCGGTGGCGATCAGCCAGCCGGGAGGACCGCGCGTGCTCAAGGCGGAAAAGCGCGATCTGCCCGAGCTGGGCGCCGGCGAGATCCTGATCCGGGTGCATGCGGCGGGCGTCAACCGGCCCGACGTGCAGCAGCGCAAGGGCGCCTACCCCGCGCCGCCCGGGGCATCCGACCTGCCCGGGCTCGAAGTGTCGGGCGAGGTGGCGGCACGCGGCGAGGGTGCTGCGCGCTTCCGCATCGGCGACGCGGTCTGCGCGCTGACGCCGGGCGGAGGCTATGCCGAGTATGTCAGGGTGCATGAATCCAATGCGCTGCCCATGCCTGCGGGCTTCACCTTCACCGAGGCTGCGGCGGTGCCCGAAACCTTCTTCACCGTCTGGCACAACGTGTTCGAGCGCGGCGCGCTGAAGGCCGGCGAGACGCTGCTGGTCCATGGCGGCTCGTCGGGCATCGGCACCACCGCGATCCAGCTCGCCTCGGCCTTCGGCGCCTATGTCATCGCCACCGCAGGTTCCGAGGACAAGTGCGCCGCCTGCCTCAAGCTCGGGGCCGACCGGGCTATCAACTACAAGGACGAAGACTTCGTTGCGGCGGTGAAGGACGCCACCGACGGCAAGGGCGCCAACGTCATCCTCGACATGGTCGGCGGCGACTATGTCGGCCGCAATTACCAGGCCGCGGCGGTCGACGGCCGCATCGTGCAGATCGCGACGCAAGGGGGTGCCGTGGCGAGCGCCGATTTCTCGAAGCTGATGGTCAAGCGCCTGACCCATACCGGCTCGACGCTCAGGCCGCGCACCACCGAGTTCAAGGCGGGGATCGCCGCAGCACTCGAAGCCCAGGTGTGGCCGCTGCTCGCCACCCGCCGGGTGGCGCCGGTGATGGACATGATTTTCCCGCTCAAGGAAGCCTGGCGCGCGCATGAGCGCATGGAAGAGGGCGAGCACATCGGCAAGATCGTGCTGGACGTGGGGTGACGGGGGCTCCCAAAACCTCATGGTGAGCCTGTCGAACCATGGGGTTTTGGGACAGGACAAGCTGCCAGGCGCCCTCGTGGTTCGACAGGCTCACCATGAGGGCTACTGAGGCGCGTTCGCCATGCGTCTCTCGGCTTCCTCACCGCCAACCATGGGCGAGGCGCAGGAGGAACAGGAACATGCCTTCGATGCGGCGGTCGGCCTCGCGGCTGAGCGGAACCGGGCAGAAGGCGGCGCGGCGCAGGTCGGTCGGCGAGGCGCGGCAGCGGCCGAAATTGCGGCATTCGCGGCGCGTGCATTTGTGATGCGCGCCCTCCATGGTGGCGGCGATGCTGACGGCGAGCACCAGTGTGTTGTGCATCAGGAAGGGAAAGTGGCCGTAGCCCGGCAGCGGCGGGTCGATGAGTTCGATCTCTTGCTTGCGTTTCCTCGACATGGCGATGTCTCCGGTTGGCCGCGCGGGCTTTGTTCGGCGCGGGCAGGGTGGTTGGGGGAATGCGGGCGTGCGAAAATATCCCGCGCAATGAAGCGAGGTTGGGAACCGGACGCATGGCCTTGCGTCTTCTGCGATAGGACTGCGTGACGCGCAGCCATGCGTCCGCCAGCGCTCTTGCCCCGCTCAGACGCCTCGGCTTTCACCGTCAGCCGCCGCAGAGGCCCGGGCTTGGGGGCTCATCACCCAGCAGAGGCACCGTCTCCCCTGCCAGCCCGGACGCCGTCGCCCTCCCCAGGCATCCGGTTCATGACCCGGGTTCCCTGAGGGCGATGGGGGGATTATCCGCGAGGTCGGAAGGGGGGTGGAAAAGAAAATTTTTCTATCCACGTACCCAGAGATGCCGTGGGCGAGCTGAGAGTAGGGATTTCAAAGGGTTATCGGCTTGGGGCGCGCCGAATGGGTGAACGGTACGGGGAAAAGCTATCCCCGGGATCATGCATTGCCTGGCGGAAAGCGTTCGAGCTGCGACTGTCCAGGGGGAGGGCTCACTTCACGAACGAAAGCACTGGTTCGATACATACCTAAGGCATTGAACGGCCGGTAGGCGCCTCCAAACAGGACGTTCAGGCAAGCTTTGCCTTCGCGCAAAAGCAGACGTGACAGTTGAGGACCGTGAATGGCCGCTTCGCGCCCCCATGCGCTCGTTCAGTCCGACATTGCAATACTTCAAAGGCTGCCAGTCTGCTCACACCGTCGCAATTCAGTCACAAACTGGGCAGTTAGGCGGGCTTCGCAGTTGCGGCATCGTCGCCGACTCCATACGCTCGAAGGGACATCATAACGATGTTTCGAGGCGGCGACTACGATTTGGTCCTGACTTGGCCAGATCTGCACGAAGAAGCGTTCTAGAAACCACCTTTTCCGCTGGAAGGGCGGCGGCTGATCTCCTTCGGGTGCGCGTGCTTACTCGTGCAAGCCCCAGTTCCGTTTCAAGTCAGGTTAGGTGCTGATAATAATGATGAGCAATGGAATTGCAATCGTAGAGTGCAGTCTTGAGAATAGATCGTCTTTAGTAAAAAAGGTTTACGATCTTTTATAATTGTCTATCCACTATGTAGTCCACGGAGATGATATTGAGTGGTCGATGAAGCACATATTGATTAGTGTTGGGATTCTGGCAGCAATAGCGGGGGGCTGGGTGCACACTGTGACATCGGTATCGTACCAAGCTGAGGCCAATGAGCGTTTCGTACAGCTCGCGAAGAGTGACGCTGGGGGGTTCTCGAATGACGTCGAAGAAGCTGTAGGAGAATGCGTCCAGCTGCAGAATTATCCCGATGATGTGTCACGACGAGTGCGAGCAATATCAGGTAAGATTGTCGCTAAGATCATGCACGTAAGGGCAACTCGCGATGGAAACGTCGACCTCAAGCCGCAGATACGGCTTTGGCTAGAAACTCAGCTAGAGCCTGAAATCAAGAGTCTGACGGAGGCGGAGTTCGAGCTGCTAGTCAAGGCAATAGGTAAAATTATCGGCTCGCCTAACGATATCAAATGTATCGTTTCGACAGCGGTTTCTCGTCGCGGATAGTTAGCACCCAGTACCTTGAATCCGGCGGCTTGGAGAAACCGATGTACCCGCTGGCCTTTACCGCTGGATCTTTGCTAGATCGTAGTTTTCAACGTTGATCCGAAAGAACCAGCACGGCAGCGACCGTGACAGGCTTTCATTCTTGCGGCCAAGGTGGCGAAGATGAACAAGCCTTTTGTTTCGTTGCGTCCGGAAATCACCCGGACACACGCACTGATCCTGATGGACTGGTTGGAAGACGAACGCGTCACGCGCTACCTGAGCGATTCCCGCAGCGTGTCCCGTTTCATCGCACAGGCCGTCGACCGAACTCAGATGCCGATCCTGACACATCTGTTCAATCAGGGCGGCCGCTTCTTCATGGCCTACGACCGAAACGATGTTCCGGTCGGCTTCGTCCGCCTGGTCAAGACGGGCGCCGAGTGTGAAATCGTTCTGGTCGTCGGAGACCATGACAATTGGGGGCGCGGACTTGGCGCCAGCACCATCCGCGAAGGCTTGAAGCTCGCCTTCCTCGAGATGCGGGCCGAGAGCGTCGTCGCCAAGATTCACCCGGACAATACGCGCTCGCTGAAGGGTTTTGAACGCTGCGGCTTTCTTCTCAAGCTCGAAACGCCAACGCTCAATTCCCTGTCCATGACCTCTGGCCGGTATCTCCAGCTGCTGCGCGAAGGCGCCATGGCAAAATCTGCCGACATCTACGTCACGGAGATCGACAAGGCACGGCTCCAGGGCCTGATCGAATTCGAGCAAGGGGCGGCAATCGTCGAGCTTGAACACGAGATCGAGAGAGCCATCGTCGTCGATCCCCAGCATGTCGCGCGCGACGTCGTGACGATGAATTCCAGGGTCGTGCTGCAACTCGACGATGAACAGAAGGAAGTGGCTCTTGTCTATCCGCAGGACGCCGACGAACGCTCCGGAAAACTGTCGGTCCTCTCCGACGTCGGCGCCGCGATCCTGGGCTATCAGGAAGGCGATGCCATCGACTGGAGGGTCACGGATCGTACGCGACGCATCCTGATCGAAAGGGTGGTCTACCAACCGGAATCGTCCGGTGATTTTCATCTCTAGTGGCACCGTGGCAAACCTGCTTGCCGAGTTCGTCGGCCTGGCAGTTTTCAGCCGGGCGGCTCAGGCGCTCCGTTTCCTTCCAACGGGTCCTCGACTATGGTGGCGCCGAGTTCTGCGACATAACTGACCCCACGTGACCTCACCTCTCGCCAAACCCCGCCTCATCGGCCTCGCACTCTGGCTCGCCGCGCTCGTGGCGTTCGTGGTCGTGTCGGTGGAGACGTCGCGGACGCGGATGGCGGACGAGCTGGAGGTGACGGGGCGGACGTTGCACCGGCTGATCTCGCAGCGTGTGGCGCAGCACGATGCGCACCTGACCACGCTGATCGCGCTGTCGAGCGGGGTTGAGCCGGCGTCGGACGGTGCCGTGCGGCAGGTGATGGAGAGCATCGCGCGCTTCTATCCGCGCATCGCCTGGCTGGCGCTGGTTTCGCTCGATGCCGGTGGAGCCGGTGCCGATGGCGGACAGGCTGGCGGTGGGGTGCGCGAGGTGGTGGCGGTGCCTTCGGGCGGCGGGGTCGATCTGTTGCCGCTGGCGCCGGAGATGGCGGCGCAGGTGCGCGGCAGGCCGAGCGTCTATGCCGCGGGCGAGGGGCGCTATCTCCTGGCCAAGCGGGCGCCCGAGCCTTCCGACCTCGGCGTGGTGCTGTTGATCGATGCGGCGAGGCTGGTTGAGCCGGAGGAGCGGCCGGGTTTTGCGCATCTCAGGCTCAGCCTCGACGGCGCCGACCTGGTGCACCTGCCTGCGGATGCGGCGTTTGCGTCGGGGGTTTCGTGGCTCACGCCGCCGCATTTCGAGAAGGTGATCGACGGCGAGGGCCAGCGCCTGCTGCTTTCGCTCGACCGGTCGTTGCCCTTGGCGGTCCTGGTGCCGCCGGGGCGGCTGCTGGCCTTTGCCGTGGTGGCGGGATTGCTGGCTGCGGCGCTGAGCTTCGGGCTGTCGCAGCGAGCTGCGGTGAAGCGCTCGCTGATTGCCACGCGGGCCGCGGAGGCGCGGGCGCTTTTGCAGGAGCGGGAGACGCTTCTGGCGCATGCCTCGCGCGTCAACGCCATGGGCGAGCTGGCGTCGGGCATCGCCCATGAGTTGACGCAGCCGCTGACAGCGCTGCTCAGCCGCAGCCAGGCGGCACTTCGTCTGGCCGGCGCCGACAGACCGGATCTCGCGCTGATTTCGCAGGCGCTCGACGTCAATGTGCGCGAGGCCAAGCGCGCCGGCGAGATGCTGAAGCGGATGCGCGACTATGCCTCCAACAAGGCGCCCGAAAGGGCGCGGCAGGAGCTGAACGCCATCGTCGCCGAGGTGGTGGCGCTGACCCGCACCGACCTCGAACGGCGCGGCATCGCGCTGGTGCTCGACCTGGCCGAGCCGGCGCCGGAGGCGGTGGTCGACGCCATCGAGATGGAGCAGGTGCTGCACAATCTGATCCGCAATGCGGCCGATGCACTGGAAGCGGCAGGGATTTTGGGCGCACGGATTTCGATCGCGACGAAGGCGGCCGGGGCGGAAGCGAAGATCGTGGTCGCGGACAACGGCCCGGGCATTTCGGCGGAGGTGCTGCCGAAGCTGTTCACGCCGTTCTTCACCACCAAGGCCGACGGCATGGGGCTGGGGCTGTCCTTGTGCCAGACGCTGGTGGAGCGGGTCGACGGGCGCATCGAGGCCGGGAACGCCGGCGGCGGCGGGGCGCGGTTCGTCGTGACGCTACCGCTGGCCGGGGGGGCGCTGGCCAGGGGCCCGCTGGCCGGGGAGAGGTAGCAGCATGCACAAGGTCTATCTGGTCGACGACGACGAGGCGGTGCGCGAGGCGCTGGCCTTCCTGCTCTCGACCTATGGCATCGCGGCGGAGACCTTTGGCGATCCGCAGACGTTCTTGGCGCATGTGCAGGAGGACCGGCCGGGCGTGCTGGTGGTCGATCTGCGCATGCCCGAGGTGTCGGGGCAGCAGCTCCACCAGAAGCTCGCCGAGCGCGGCATCGACTGGCCGACGATCATGATCACCGGGCATGGCGACGTCGCCGCCTGCCGGCGCGCCTTCAAGGCCGGCATCCAGGACTTCCTGACCAAGCCGGTGGATGGCGAGGTGCTGGTCGAGGCGCTGCAGCAGGGGTTT
This sequence comes from Aminobacter aganoensis, assembly GCF_014206975.1. Taxonomy (GTDB): domain Bacteria; phylum Pseudomonadota; class Alphaproteobacteria; order Rhizobiales; family Rhizobiaceae; genus Aminobacter; species Aminobacter aganoensis. The sequence continues at coordinate 1,020 of NZ_JACHOU010000034.1, read as the reverse complement.
GCCAGCCTCGACGCGCGGCTGGAAAAGCGCGAGGCGCGGGCGCTGCTGGCCAGGCTGACCGAGCGCGAGCGCGAGGTGCTCGACATGGTGGCGCGGGGCTGGGCGAGCAAGGAGGTGGCGGCGGCGCTGGAGGTGTCGGTCCGGACCATCGACGCGCACCGGGCCAAGATCGCGGAGAAGCTGGGCACCAGCTCGGTGGCCGAGCAGGTGCGGCTGGCGCTGATTTCCTGAGACATGAGCTGGCTGAAAAGGCGGCTGCCTCCTGGGGCCTTCCCGTTTGCTGGATAGGTAATCCTACCTAGGGCGGGTGGTGGCATCGCGGATTCTGCCGCGGCGGCGATGGGGGTAGTTCTGGTCCCGGACAAGCGAAACGCTTTTTCCCGAGACATCATCAGGACAGGAACCCAGTCATGATCAAGAGCATCCTCCTCGCAGCTTCCGCCCTCGTCGTCGTCACCGGTGCGGCTTCCGCCCAGGTGCTGACCGAGAAGAACATCTCGTCGGGCCTCGCCGTCGAGATCGCCCAGGCCGCCGTCGCCGCCTGCGCCGCTGAAAAATATAACGTCACCGCTGCCGTGGTCGACCGCGCCGGCGTGCTGCGCGCCCTGGTCCGCGCCGACAATGCCGGCACGCACACCGTCGCCGCCGCCGAAGACAAGGCCTTCACCTCCGCTTCGTCGCGCACGCCGACCGGCAAGATGGCCGAGAACGTCGCCAAGAACCCGGGCGCTGCCGGGCTGGTCGACATCAAGGGCTTCCTGGTGCTGGCCGGCGGCATGCCGATCAAGGCCGGCGATGCGGTGATCGGCGCCATCGGCGTCGGCGGCGCGCCGGGCGGCAATTTCGACGAGGCCTGCGCCGTCAAGGCGATCGAATCCGTCGCCGACCAGCTGAAGTAAGCTTATCCGGCACCAGTGCCGGCATGACTAGAGCGTTTCCTATCTTGAGCGAATCGTAGGATTCCCAAAGAAGGTGGTTTGTGATTCAAGATGCTGGCTGGGTGGAGGCCAGCATCTGATG
>NZ_JACHOU010000033.1 GCF_014206975.1 Aminobacter aganoensis | reverse complement strand
GCCTTCGAGATCGAACATTCGGAAGGGCGGGGCATGCGCATCCGCAACAAGCAGGCATCAGCGAAGCCCAAGCAGCGGTCGTGACCAACTGCACCATTGAACTGGAGTTTCTGGGGCCGATACCGGTCTGTCCGGTTTTGGCAGAGACATGCCCTATGCCATAAGTTGCTGTTCGATATCCGGCACATTTCCGACGTTGAGCGCGATTTGGCTGCATTCTGCGACCGGTCACAGCTGTTGCGCAGAAGTGGATCAGGTAGAACTCGGATTTTCCGCCGTCGGTTCATCACCCGGGTGCGGCTGATTGGTTTCATAACTCTATGGCAAGTAACCCTCCGCGCCGCTCCTGCGGCGCACGGGGTTCGTCACTGCTCTGGCAGGCCCGCGAACCGCATGTCTTTGATCCAGCGATCCAGGCTTCCGGGTGTCATGGTCTTTTCCCATTGCTTGCGGTGTTTGCCGATAGAGTCCCCCGGGGAGTCTTTGAGGAAGGCTGCAAGCGCTTTCCGAGCCTCTTGTTTGTTTCCCAGACAGGCATGGATGCCAGCAAGCATGCGATTTGCACCGCTCGGGATTCTGGACATTTTCCGCATCGCAGTCAGCGCGGCCCCGCAATCGTTCTTTTCCCAAAGAGCCCAGCCCATATCCCAGTGGAACCAATCAGGGTGGAAAGGATCGATGCCCATAGCTTGCTTGATGCGATCAATCGCTTCGTCGGTGCGACCAATATTCAGCAGGACTCCGGCACTGTTGACGAGAATGTCAGAATCGCTGGGGTTCAGTGCTATCGCCTGATCATACCTGGAAAGTGCTTCCTCCAACTCGCCGGCTTCCTGATGTATCTTGGCGCGGACACCATGCACACCGGCGGCGTCCGGAGCGAGCAGCATGGCCTTGTCAGCGTATTCTGCGGCCCGCTTCAATGCCTCTTCATGGTCTGGCTCCTGCGCGTGCCAGAAAACGGCATCGTGGCGATAAGACCAAGCCATCCCGAGATAGCCGAAATGGGAGCTGGGATCCGCTGCGATGGCTTTGAGGCTGAACTGCCGCAGCAGCTCATTTCCGGCGGCGGAGAAATCCTTTTCGAGATCGGCGACCCCCATCAGAAAATATCGGAGTGCGCTCACTTGCGCTGTATCGCTTTGCGGCAACGGTCGCTCGATCCTGCGCCCGACCCGATCCGCAAGCGTGCGGATGATCTTCTCCTGGACAACGAAAAGATCACCGATCTCCTGATCATACGTATTGGCCCAGACATGCGATCCGTCACGCGCATCCAGCAACTGAGCGGTCACTTTCAACCGATCTCCAATCTTCTGCTGACTGCCTTCCAGCAGGTAGTCGACGCCGAGTTCGTCTCCGATCTGCCTAATGTCAGTCTTCTCGTCGCGGTACCTGAAGCTCGAGTTCCGGGCTATGACAAAATAGGTATTACTCCGCGCAAGTTCGGTGATGATCCCCTCGGCGACGGCATCGCTGAAATATCCTTTGTCCGCCCCCGCGCTGAAGTCGTCAAAGGGAAGAACCGCAATCCTCGGCATGTCACGCGAGCGAACCGGCGCGGTGCGCCACAACTCCGCGCCGTAGTAACTGCTGATTGCTGCCGCAACGAGAATGAGGGCGGCAAGAACCAGCCTGCGGCGCGAGCCTCCCGCCTGCAAGGCATTGGCCAAGGTTGTCGGCTTATGTTCGTGTGAAGCATCGGCATTCAACCGGTAGCCTCGTTTGGGCAAGGTCTCCACGATCATATGGCGGTTGTCGTTCAGCGCGCGGCGAATATCGGCAATACACTGAACGAGGCTGTCGTCGGTGACGAAAGTGTCGGGCCAGACTGCCTGCATCAGCGTGTCCTTGGACAGAATGTCGCCGGGTCGCGCAGCCAACACAGAGAGAACCTCGAGCGACTGGCTGCGAAGGTCTACCTCTCTCCCTTCTGCGGTATGAAGTCGGTTGCTGCCCCGCTCAAACACAAATGCGCCAAGCCTGATCGTTTCGGCAGATTTCGGGTGAATTTCGGCAACCTTTCGGGACATTTCTCCACCCCCGAGGCTTCCTAGTTTAGCCAATTCGGCCGCTTCTTCCAAGCGAGCTCACCAGCACAGGAGGATGACATGAAACCGACGGTTTTCTTTGCAGCGCTTGCTGCTGTTGTTGCCGCAACGCAATCTCCTGCAGCAGCGGATAGCCGCGTCGCGAAGCTCTGTGGTCCTGACCACAGCAACGAGGCTGCTTCACTGGACGACGTCCGTCCAAATCCAGACGGCTTTTTTGTTGCCAGCATCAGGGAACAAGTCAGCGAAGGCGACCCTCGCATCGTGCGGTCCACAAGAGACGATTTCTATCTTTGCACTCGGACGGCCGCCACCCCCGATATGGATGCGACAAAGGCCTTCTTGCTGATGAAGGAACGCACCGTGAAGTATCTCTTTGTTCCGGTCATTAAGCGCGACACACGCGGACCCTCCTGAAGCGCTGCCGAACGAAATTGAGGACATGTTGCATCGAAAGGAGAACCCAACATGAGACCGCAATCTTGCAGCGTGCGCGCGGTCAGCGTGCTCATATGCTCTGTATTCGCTTTTGCGTCGACGACCCCACCTTCAGCGTCCGCACAAGAAGCTAAGTTCGTCGTTGAGCCTGTCGTCGAGAAAAGAGTGAGAAAACTGCCAACCGGAGCATTGTATTGGAGGCTGGAAAACTTCCCGACGTTGAACGAAGCTGAGGGTACTGCCAGCTCGACTTCGCTTGTGGCGCAAGTTGCAGGTAAGGTCTGGATGTTCACACTTGGACCGAAGGACGGCGCCACTGCCGGAGGGAGCAAGGTCGCTGAGATCGGCCCTATACCGGCGGTCAGCGCAAGCGAGTATTTGTTGCGCGTCAATCGCGCCGGAGGGGCGCCCGGCGTCAAGACACAGATACACACCCATCCGGGGCCCGAGGCTTTCTATGTGCTGGCCGGAAGAATGGGTCAGAGGACCCCGCACGGGGTGACCTACGCCGAGGCTGGCGCAAGCATGGTCGGGCATGGCGCCGACACGCCGATGGAAGTGTTCAGCGCTGGCACGACCGATCTCGACCAGTTCGCCATATTCGTAGTCGACGCCAATCGGCCGTTCTCGTCGCGGGCCAGCTTTGATTGAGGCACCTTGGTAGCACAGGGCTCCTGCCCTTATCCAGTACGTGCAGGAGAGGGCAGGTTTGGGTCAGTGGAAAGAATGCGCTTTCGCGGAGCCGCGGTTGCTTCCTGCGTTGCCGCATCGGGGCCGCGAGCCGCCTGTCCGCAATCAGGGTGAGTTCAACGAATAGCTGCCGATCGGCTGCGGACCTAATCGCGTTACGAACATTCAACCGGTTCCCGCAAGCTGCCGTCCGCAAATTGCGCCGCTCTTCGGGTACAGTCCGCAGCGCCTCGTCAAACGCATTTGACGGCCACCGCCAATCAGTACGCCTTGCCATAATAGTTGGTGCCGTAGGCAAAGCGACCGGACGCGACCACCCGACAAGCATCGCCGTTTGATCTTAGGCTTGGCTCAGACAGGGCTCAATTGTAGGGAAGCGGCAGCGGTGTGTCACTCAAGGTCCACCGTTACGGCGAAGGGACGTCTGGCCCGCTTCACATTGGATGCGACCGATGTCTGGGGACTTGTGCAAGCGGACCTGCTCCTTCCCGATCGTTTTCCCGAAATCGCCATCAACCCGGCACGTGCCGATGGCTGGGACGCAGTCATTGGCGAGTTCATCAAAAACGCCTTCAACGGAGACGGAACAAGGCACAATGCGCCCTCACAGGTCGAAGACATCGAGGCTGCGTACCGAGCCTTTCACGAACACTGACCATGGCATGCAGGCCATCACTATTGATTCCACGGCGTCGGCTAGATTGTCGGGCCGCTGATCGCAACTCTCTGTATGTGGCCGGACGCTCCCCCTTTTGCAGCGGCGCCCTCGTCCTGACGGCCCACCATTGTCTCCTGTCCTCCGACAAAGACCGCCTTCCTAGCTTGGACGCGCGCTTCGCGGCCCACTCACGACGACGCTCGTGATCACCGGCCTGCCGGCAGGCTAGACCTGCCGGCGGGAAGGATGATGGTAGATGCTTCCACCTCATTGCTACTGTATGCCGAAATAGGCGCGCTTCATCTCCTCGTCGTTTAGGAGCTCTTCCGATGTGCCGCGTGCGACGACCTTGCCCTGGCTAATGACATAGCCATAGTCGGCAATTGCGAGTGTCTGTCGGACGTTCTGCTCCACCAACAAGATCGAGATACCCGACTTGTTGATGTCGCGGATAATGGCGAACGAATCCCGTACCAGCGCCGGTGAAAGCCCAAGCGAAGGCTCATCGATCAACAGGATACGAGGTTCGCTCATCAATGCCCTGCCGATCGAAACCATCGCCTGCTCGCCGCCGGACATCGTTCCAGCAAACTGCTGCTTGCGCTCGGCGAGGCGCGGGAAGGTCTCGTAGACCTTCGTCAGACGCTTTTGAATGAGTTGCTTGTCTTGCATCAGGTAGGCGCCGACCCGCAGGTTCTCTTCTACGGTCATCTTGGGGAAGAGCTTGCGGCCTTCGGGGACGCATCCCACACCATGCGCCACCCGGGCGTGCGGACGGAGGCTGGAGAGCGGTGTTCCATCCAACTCCACACTGCCATCGATGGTTGGCAAGAGGCCGATGATCGCCCGGATAAGCGAGGTCTTGCCGGCGCCGTTTGCTCCGAGAATGCAAGTAATCGCGCCGGGCCTGGCGACGATGGAAACACCGTTGAGCACCTGCGCATTGCCATAGGCGGCAGAAATATTCTTGGTTTCGAGATTTCCGGTCATGACGTTCCCAGATAGGCCTCCTGTACCCACGGATCGGCCACCACGGCGTCGAACGTGCCGTCGGCAACCTTGCGGCCGTAGTTGAGGACGATGCAGCGCTCCGCGACGCGCCGCATGAGGTCCATTTCGTGCTCGATGATGATGATGCTCATGCGCGGGTTGTTGCTCCTCACCTTGAGGATGTCGTCCATGAACTCGTGCGTCTCGTCGGGCGTCATGCCGGCGGACGGTTCATCGAGCAGGAGCAAACGCGGCTCGGCCACGAGCGCGCGGCAGACCTCGATCCGGCGTCGGTCAATCATGTTCAGGCTATGCAGAGGATCGAAGATGCGTCCGGCGAGCATTTCGCTGAAGGTTGCGAGCAACGCGCGCACCCGTTCGTGATTTTCGCGAACTGCTGCGTTGAACCGCCCGCGCTGCAGCAAGTTGCTTACAATGTTGAGGTCGAGACTGTTCTGGCGCCCGATCACCACATTATCGAAGACCGATAGCGAAAGGCACAGGCGTGAGCGCTGGAATGTCCGTGTGACGCCGCGGCTGTAGACGTGGCGAGGCTCGAGCCCGGTGATGTCGGTGCCATCGAGGAGAAGCTGACCACCGGCTGTCTGGCACAGGCCCGTCAGCGCATTGAAAAAGGTGGTCTTTCCCGAGCCGTTAGGACCTATGAGGCCGATGATCGTGCCTTCGTCGACGTCAAGGGACAGCTTGTCGAGCGCCTGTAGGCCGCCGAACCTTACGGAGACGTCCCGCGCGGAGAATAGATGGCTCATTGGGCCACCTCCCTTCTGAACTTGCGTAGAGCGCGAGGAAACAAACCACTCGGGCGGAACCTGAGGACGAGGACGACAAGCACGGCGAACACCAGGATGCGAAACTCGCCAATCTCCTGCAGTTTCTCAGGCATCACCACGACCAGGATCGCAGCGGGCAAGATGGCCCAGAGATTGCCGAGCCCGCCAAGCACGATGATCGACAGCATGATGAGCGAATCCGAGAAGGTGAAATTGCTGGGCGCTATGAAGTTCTGCATCATGGCGAAGATTGCCCCGGCAAGGCCGATCACGAAGTTTCCGATGACGAAGGCCATGATCCGCCAATAGGCGACATTGACGCCGAATACGGAAGCACCGATCGGGTCCTCGCGGACGGCGTCGAAATTCACGCCGATCCAGCTCTTTTCGAGATTGCGCGCCAGAATGAAGCATATCGTGAAGACGCCAAGGGCGAGGAGCACGTAGTTCAGGTAGAAGGACGCCTGGAACGAGCCTAACTGGATCCCGTCTAACAGGGAATGCCCGGCCACAGATGCGCCTTCGACTTTCAGCCCCTGGGGTCCGCCGAGAGTGTGGTTCACTTCCAGGAAGCTGCGGAACAGCAACCCGAAGGCGATGGTGATAAGAGCCGCATAGTGCCCCTTGGTCCTCAGGACGGGCAGGATCAGGATACATCCGATTGCCGCAGCGACCATGCCGCCCGCAACGATGATCAAAAGCGAGGGAATGCCCCATTCGCCGAGGAGGGCGGCGGTGTATCCGCCGATCCCGAAGAAGGCGGCGCCCGCGAAGTTGATGACGCCTGCATATCCGAACTGGATGGTCAGGCCGACGCAGGCAAGCCCGTAAATCAGCACGGTCGCAAGCATCATCAGCACGAAATCTTCCTCATGCAGCGCAAAACCGATGATGACGCCGCCAAGCGGTATGAGAAGCGCCACCCATGCGGACGACTCGTTGAGGACCGAGGCCAAGACCATTCCGATCTTCAACCTTGCCAGAACGATGGACAGAGCCGCGGCAGCGAGCAGCGCGCCAATGACCGCCCACTGATTTTCCGCGACGAGAATGACGCCGGTAAGCAGTGTGCCGATGGCGGCAACCGCAAATGACGTTGTGAGATTCGTCAACTTCATGATTACACCCGCTCGCTGTAGCGTTCGGCGATGATGCCGGTCGGCCAGATCGTCATGGCAATGATGATCGCGGTGAAGGCGAAGACATCGCGGTAACCGCTTGCATCAGGGAAAACGACGACCCACAGCGTCTGCAGGGCGGCGAAAGTGAAGCCGCCGATGATCGCTCCCCAGATACTACCTAGGCCGCCGACGACCGCCGCCGAGAAGCCGATGACGCCGAGAAGAAGGCCGACGCTGAAGTTGATCTCGCTGTAGTAGATGCCGTGCATGACGCCGGCGATACCTGCAAGCGCCGAGCCGAGGGCAAAGGTCGCGAGCACGATGGTCTTGAAGGGAATTCCCATGGCCTGCGCCGTATCGCCGTCCTGTGCAACCGCCCGGATGGCCAGGCCGAGCTTGGTATGCCGGATCAGCCAGTTGGTCAGAAGGATGACGCCGAACCCGAGACCGAGCAGCACGATGCTGTCGAGCCGGAAGAACACCCCGCCGATTTCGATGGGGGTCTTTGGCAGCAATGCCGGGAAAGCCTTGGGATTGGCACCGTTGGGATAGAACAGCCGGATGGCCTCGCGAATGCCGGTGCCGATCATCAGTGTCATCAGAAGGATGTTGAACCCCGAAGCGTTGCGCATCGGGATAATGAAGGCCTGGCCGATCAGCGCGCCGACCGCGCCTGTGACGATGCAGGCGGCGGCGAGCACAACCACCAGTCCGACGACCGGCAGGTCCAGCCCGAGGGACTGGAGAGCGAGAAAGGACACCAGCCCCGAAAAGGCACCCAATGTCAGGACATCACCATGGGAAAACTTGATGATGTCCAGCACCCCGAAGAACAGCGTGAAGCCGACGGCGACGAGCGCGTACATGATGCCGAGGACGGCGCCGTTGAAGAGGTATTCGAACAGGATAGCCATAGTCCGCCCTCCCCTATTGGCCCTTCAGGTGGCGCTGGCCGCTTGCATAGAGGCTATCTTCCCAGCGGACCCAGTGGCCGTCTTGCGCGACGTATTTAGTCGAGGCGACAGCATGGTGGCGGTGATCATCGAAGGTGATCGGGCCGGCGACGCTCTCATGATCCTTGGTCGCGTTGAGGACATCGCGCACCTTCTCACGGTCGGGCCCGACTTCTTCCACCGCGTCCATGATGAGGCTGGCGGCGACGAAAGCGTAAGGACCATAAGGCTCTGCCGGATCGGTGAAGCCGGCCTTGCCGTACTGCTCGACAAACATCCGTCCGCCAGGAAGGCTTTCGGCCGGCGCGCCGTTATGGACAGAGACCGTGCCCTCGGCAGTCGCGCCGAGCGCCTCGACATAGGAAGCGGACATGATGCCCGACACACCAGCATACTGGATGTCGACGCCGAGCCGCTCCATCTGCGAGCGGATGCGCACGCCGAGTGGCGTGAGCCCGGCGAAGACAACGATCTGCGGCTGAATCCCCTTGATCTTCAGCAGTTCGGCTGAAAAATCCTGCTGGTCGGCGCTGACTCCGAAGCTCGACACGATCTCCGCGTTCGTCTCGGCGATCCGTTCCTTGAAGAAGCGCAGGAACCCGTTTCCGTAGTCCGTCGTGTCGTGGACGATGACCCACTTCTTGTAGCCGAGTCCGGTCAGGAAGCTGGTCGAGGCGCGTACTTCATCCAACATCGAACCATTTACGCGATGGATTTCCTTATGTTCGTTGCCGTAGGTGATCGCAGGAAGAATTGCTCCCCACACGACAACCGGCAGGCGGAACCGATGGTAGACGTCGACCGTGGCGATGGCGACGGCGGAGCAATAGTGCGTAACGCCAGCTACGATGCTGCGATCAGTCGATACACGCGTGGCGACCTGGATACCGACATTCGGCTTGCACTCGTCGTCCATGGGGACAAGCTGATAGTTGTATTTGGAGGCGGGGTCGGCGTTCCTGAGACGCACCGCAAGCTCCGCCGAGTTGCGGCCACCGATGCCGGCAGCGGAATTGCCGCCGGACATCGGTCCGATAAAGGCAATCTTGACGGTTTCCTTTGTTTGAGCACTTGCCGTTGCAACGCCGCCGAACATGACGGCAGCAGCGATCATTGCACGTATAAACATTTTCATCCTCCCTACTGCTATGTTGATAAGCCGGTAGCCCTTTCGTTAAAATACAATCTATTTGACTACCGTATTAAATATTTGCCCGACATTACGCGTTGCCTGATAATAACACCTATTGCACAAGGCAAATGAATATTACATACCCTCCGCGATGTGCGACACTGATACATTTCAGCTACGCACCAACTCTCCATTCGACCCATAATCGGACGTTTTGTTCTTGATTTCGCGTTGACATGTCTTTAAGTTCGACATATCGAACTAAGTTCTATACGGTGAATTCTGGCATGTTCACCGTCGTTGTCAATGTCCTGCGCTGCATCGCAACCCTGCATTACGGCAAGCCACCTTGCATCGACGCATGGACTGGGAGGATGAATGACCGACAATGGAAGGAAGCAGCCGCGGCAGGATCTCGCGCCCGCTTTGACGCGAGGCCTGAAGATTCTCGACCTCATAGCCGAGGCAGGCCGCAGCATCACCATGACCGAGATTGCAGAGCGACTGGATATCGCGAAGAGTTCCGCGCACGGGCTTTTGGCGACGCTCATCTCAGCCGGATATCTCGAGCGCCTGCCAAATGGCAGCTACAGGTTAGGGCTGCGGGTTGTCGGACTTGCCCATGCCCGCATTGAAAGCGCGGATCTCCCGGCGGAGTTTTACTCAATCTGGGATCAGCATGCTCAGTTTCACGAGGAAGCTGCGGTTCTCGCCGTCTTGGACGGACCCCATGTGGTTTACATCGCCTGTCGCAACAGCCCGCATGCACTGGGCATCACCTTCCGTCTCGGAATGCGACTGCCCGCCTGCTGCACAGCAACCGGAAAGGCGCTTCTCAGCACGATGTCGAACGAAGAGGTAAGAGACTTCTATGCAGAACATGATCTCGCCAATCTGACGCCAGCCAGCGTCCCGAATGTCGAGCAGCTTCTGCGGCAACTCGATCACATCCGGAAGCGCGGATACTCCGTTGACGATGGCGAGACGCGCGATCACATGTGGTCGGCAGGTGCGCCAATTCTTGCGTGGGAGGGACAACGCGCCGAAGCCGCTGCAGCCATCTCGTTTCTGCGCTCTGACATGAGCCAGGCGAAGGCGGACGAGGCTGGGGATTTCATTCGACGATTTGCTTTTGCACTGTCGGAAAGCCAGAAAACCCCACCCACTTCAGGAGGCTTGTCATGGCGACAGGGTGGTTAGGTCCCGGCGGATCTCCACCTTCGCCGACTCTCGATCAGCTTAATACTTATTGAGCGATGCCGGTAGATGAGACGGATCACCGCAATTGGCCCAAGTGCAACTGATATTGTTTGCTTGGTTCTTGCCGGCCGAAAACAGGTCTATCGACAGCGACCGCCGGCGCGACTGAAGGCAGTTGCGGTCACGGGACGACATCGCAGAGAACTGGGAAGGGATGTGAAAGGTGACCTCAAAGCACCTACCTCTCACGCAACTCGGATGGGACCATCTTCGAGTTGTGCTTGAAGTTGCTCGGGCGGGGACGCTCCTTGCGGCAGCCCGCAGGCTTGGCGTCGACCAATCGACGGTGAGCCGGCGCCTGGCGCAGGTAGAATTCAGTACCGGCGGAACGCTGTTCAAGCGTAACCGCCAAGGTCTCGCACCCACCAATCTTGGCCGACAGATATTCTCCCGCGTCGAACGAATGGAAGCCGCACTACTTGAAATTCAGGGGCTCGCCACACAAGGCCAGGCAGTCAGTGGCGTTGTCACCGTCGCCTCGATGGAGGGCGTAGGGTCGATGCTCATCTCGCGCTCGGTGAAGGCTATTGCAGGTGTTCACCCGCAGATCGAAGTTCATCTCATAACAACCTCGAATTATGTTGATCTCGCCCGGAGAGAAGCAGACGTCTTTGTGAGCTTTTTCGAGCCGCCAGCGGCTTCTCTTGCAACCCGTAAGGTTGCAGATGTTCACTTCCACCTCTACGCCAGCGACAACTATCTTCTCGGCCGCCGCGTCGCTGCACCTGAAGATCTCGCGAATGACGTGTTCATCGGGTACATAGATGATCCGATATATCTTCCCTCCGCCCGTTGGCTGGAAGACATCATCCCTAGCGCGCGGATCGGATTCAGGGCGACCAGCATGTTCTCGCAAATGTTTGCCGCAGAAGAAGGGCTCGGGATCGTCATGCTTCCCCCCTATGCTCGCGCGGAAACGTTAGGGCTGAAGCGCCTGATTCCCGATCGATACGTCGAGGTGCCCCTGTTTATCAGCGTTCAGCAAGATCTCCAGTTCCTGCCGCATATCCGCGCGGTATATGACTCCCTCGTTACCTATCTCGGTGAAACTGCCAGCCATTGAGAAGATAGCTTCAATGGTGACCCGGCCACGGGCAGCCTCAACTCGGGGACTTCGCCAATGAGGCTTTCTCCGGTCTTGAAGGGAAAGCAACACCCGGCCTTGGGCTGGTTGTCAGGCGTATGTATCAGGACCTGCAATCTGGCTTAACCACTCAGCGAAAACGGCTCTTCCAGCCTCGCGTAGTGCCGGCCCGTGCTCACGGGCATCGGCGCGTATCTGTCTGGGATCGATACCGGCAGCAGCCAATTCGGCCGAGTGTCCGATCAACCAGGCTTCGAACTCGTGGCTGGTATCTGCCTCGGCGTGAAACTGAAGGCCAAGCACCCTGCTTCCGACAGCGAAGGCCTGATTGGCAACCGCAGTGGTCGCCAACAACTCGGCTCCGTCGGGAAGTTCGAAGCCTTCGCCATGCCAGTGCAACACCGCGACATTGGCCAAGTGTCGAAGAGGACCGTTTGCGCCCGCATGGGTGAGTTCAACCGGAGCAAAGCCAATTTCCTTCACGCCTGTCGGTGCGACGGTCGCGCCATATGCCGCAGGCGCGCGAGATCTCCGGGTAGGAGATGACCGCCATCAATGGCCGACGCTGCATCAATCATCGCATTATCCTGTCCGACACAGATACGAAGAGCGTGCCGCCGCACCAGGCACGGCGACACGCGAGTTCACAGGCTTTGCCTGACACTCAATCGAGCGGCAGGCAGCATGTCGCCGTCTTACTTGGCGACCGGCATGGTGAATTCCGCACCCTTGGCGATGCTGTCCGGCCAGCGCTGCATGATGCTCTTGTAACGCGTGTAGAAGCGAATGCTTTCCGCACCATAGGCATGGTGATCACCGAACAGCGAACGCTTCCAGCCGCCGAATGAGTGCCAGGCCATCGGCACCGGGATCGGAACGTTGATACCGACCATGCCAACCTTTATCTGCCGCGAAAACGCCCGTGCGACGGCGCCGTCACTTGTATAGAGCGCAACGCCATTTCCGAATTCGTGCGCGTTGATCAGTGCGACCGCCTCGGCGAAATCCTTGACGCGAACGACGCAAAGCACGGGGCCGAAGATCTCCTCCTTGTAGATTTTCATCTCCGGGCTGACGTGGTCGAACAGCGTGCCGCCGACGAAGAACCCTTCGTCATGGTTCTCGACCTTGTGGCCACGTCCGTCGATGATGAGCGCCGCTCCTTCTTCGACGCCGGTCGCGATATAGCCCTCAACCTTGGCCTTGTGGACGCTGGTCACCAACGGTCCCATCTCGACCGCGCCATTCAGGCCGCTGCCGATCACGAGCGTGCGTGCCCGTTCCGCCAGCCGCGGCACCAGTTCATCAGCGACGTCGCCAACGGTAACTGCCACCGAAATCGCCATGCAGCGTTCGCCGGCCGAGCCGTAGGCAGCGCCTATCAATGCATCGACGGCCTGGTCGAGGTTGGCGTCTGGCATGACCACGAGATGGTTCTTCGCGCCACCAAGCGCCTGGACGCGCTTTCCATGACGAGTGCCCTCCGTGTAGATATACTCTGCGATGGGGGTTGAGCCGACGAAGGAAAGCGCCTCGACATCGGGATGCGCGAGCAGAGCGTCAACAGCGACCTTGTCGCCTTGCACCACGTTGAACACGCCGTCGGGCAGGCCGGCTTCCTTCAGCAATTCGCCCAGTAGGAGGCTCGCAGAGGGATCGCGCTCCGACGGCTTGAGTACGAACGTATTGCCGGCCGCGATCGCCACCGGGAACATCCACATCGGCACCATCACTGGAAAATTGAACGGCGTCACGCCGGCCACGACGCCGAGGGGCTGACGCAAATTCCAGTTGTCGATACCACCACCGATATTGTCGGTAAACTCGGATTTGAGGAGGTTCGGAATCCCGCAGGCGAACTCGACCACCTCGATGCCTCGGGTCACCTCGCCCTTCGCGTCGGAGAAGACCTTGCCGTGTTCTCGCGTGATGATCTCGGCAAGACGGTCGTGGTTCTTGTCCAGCAGTTCCTTGAACTTGAACAGAATGCGGGCGCGGCGCAGCGGCGCCGTATCGGCCCAGGCGGGAAATGCCGATTTTGCGGCGGCCACAGCCGCGTCGACGTCACCTGCGCTCGCAAGGTTGACGCGACCGCTGACAGCGCCTGTTGCTGGATCGAAAACGTCCGAAAGGCGATCAGATGTCGTCTCGGACAGCTTTCCATTGATCCAGTGTCCTATCTGGATCGGTTCGAGATTTGCGGTATGCTCCATTATCCATTCCTCCTGCGCAATGTCCGGAACAACGACGCCAAGCAGTGGTGCGTGTCTCAGGCGCCGGCTTTTGTTTGCGCGTGAAGGATACGTTTTGCGGCGCCGAAATCAGCCGGCAAAACCGCAAGCCGCCATGCGTTCTTGCAGCCTGACACGATCCACCCGGCACAATAAACGTGCTGTCAGCGTCTCATCTCGTGGGCGTAACTAGCTGCTGAAGGAGGAAAGCATGTCAGACAACGCGGTATCCGTAGACATCCGGCAAATCACTCTAATCGAGCGTGAAATCCTGAGCGAAGCCGGCAGGCCGGCAGACCGCCCCACCCGGCACGTCGTCGCCGGAGCAGTATTCAAAAATCCTTTCGCCGGCCAAGGCGCGGCTTCAAACGAGGACCTGGCGCGTCTCGCCGAGATTTCGGTCGAAGTCGGAGCGCTCCTCACCAAGAAGGTGCTGGCGCGCTTCGCCGGTCTCGAGCGGCCGCGTGCCTACGGCAAGGCCGTTGTCGTCGGAACCGATGGTGAGTCTGAACATGGCGCCGCGCTGATCCATCCACGTATCGGGCTCGCAATGCGCAGGGGTCTCGGTGCTGGTCCGGCCCTTATCCCCGGCAACGCCAAGGTCGGCTCCGCAGGCGCGTCGATCGACGTGATTTTCGGTGGCGCAGATGACGCTTGGGACTACGACGCCATGGATGCCACGACCGTGTCGATCCCTGGTGCCCCAGCCCCAAATGAGATTGCGCTCTTTGTTGGCTTCGGCACGACCCGCGTCAACGCGCGCGTCCAGGGCGCAAGCGCTGAACGCGTGGCCGAGTTGGTCGCTGAGATCAAAAGCTCGGCAAAGTAGCCTAAGATCCGTCGCGCATATCGCTGACATCCGCAAACCGCCGGGCTGAACCCCGGTGGCACATCGGTGTGCCTTTTCCGTTACCTGGAGAGGCCGTTTTGTAGGGACACTCCTGTGAACAAATATATTGCCGAACTCGTGGGAACAGCCATTCTCATCATCTTGGGATGTGGATCGGTCGCATTGACGAACTTTGGCAGTAGCGGACCTGTCGGCCTGGTCGCTATCGCTCTGGCGTTTGGTTTTGCTGTCGTCGGACTTGCCTATGCCCTGGGCCCAATCTCTGGATGCCACCTCAATCCCGCCGTCACCATCGCAGCTTTCTCTGCCCGACGCCTGCCGCAATCGCAGTTGTTCGGATACATCATCGCGCAATTCGTGGGCACAACGATCGGCGCCGGTATCTTGGCAATCATCCTCGCGGGCAAGCTTTCTGGATACGACCTGGCCGTCGCGGGCCTGGGCCAGAATGGATGGGGCGAGGGCTACTTGGGTGAATTTTCAGCTAGCGCAGCCTTCACCGTGGAAATAATCGGGACTTTTGTCCTTTGCTACATTGTCCTTCTGGCAACGCGCGACGAGGCTCATAGCAAATTTGCCGGCATGGCAATCGGTCTGACGGTTGTGGTTCTGCTCCTGGCCTTTATCAACGTCAGCGGCGCTTCTTTCAACCCTGCTCGCAGTTTTGGTCCGGCGGTCTTCGTTGGTGGAAATGCCCTCAAGCAACTGCCACTCTTTCTGGCCGCGCCAGTGATCGGAGGACTTCTAGCCGGACTGGCTGCCCGCCGCACCACTGCTTCTCTCACCGCGGCAGCGTAGGCTCTCTTTCGAAGAGTTCCCCTTCCCGCCCGGTAATGGGCGCAACGCTAGCCTTCCAGAGGCTGCCCAGACCCGGCGGGGATAGCCCAGCCCGCCGGTGCACTGACGGGCTTCAGGACATCACGGGGACCGCAACGTCATGGGTCCGGCGGGCATGAGCGCGGAAAGCTGGCCCCATGCGTCGCGGCCAGCTTGGGCATGGTCTCCTGCCGACTGTGTGTAGGCCTGATCCATGCCTTTCCGCCTGCATGCTTCCCATTGCCTGACCAGATGCTGATGGCAACCGTGCCCCATCTGGACACCCGACAGTGCAATCACTGAGATCGCTTGCCTGGCTGCGGCGCGACTTCATCGTCCCGAGCATGTCGAGGAAGGAAGACAAACGGGAGATCTTCAAGATCGGCCGTTGGCTTTGAGGGGGACGCCTTCCCCTGCGGCCGAACCTCTGTCTCGGCCACCCCCTTCTGCGGGGAAACCCCGCAACGCGCCATAGAGTTAGAGTGTTGGCTGCATTGCCGTGACGGGTTGGTGGTTGGGAGAGAACCTCCCGGCGCCCGGCGCGGAGATCGGCGATGTCCACAAAGACCGCCCCGCTCGCGCTGGCGAGAGCCGGACGAGCCTTTATGACGAAATCACCGGCAAGATCATCGACGGGAGGCGGGCCGAGCCAAAGCAATGCCGCTGCCGCCTCTGGTTACCTCCTATGTGTAGAACCTGCCGACCAGGGAATGGCCGTGCAGGTTCGGGGGGCGGTAGGCTTTCACTTCCCCCATCTGTGGGACGGCGTCCGCCTCAAAGCGCGCGATCACCGACGGGTGGAGTGTCACTCCGTCTTCAATGTTCCTCGGCTGCGTCGTCCAGGTTAAGCTGTCGCGAGTCAGCCAACGGAGCAGCGCAGGTTGACTGTTCAGGAAGCCCTCGCGCTCGTCATATTGGAGCCCGAGCGGATCGGACGAGGTGACGAGCACTTCTGATCGTATCTGTACTTCGGGGATCGCAGCCTTCAACTCGTCCAGCATCCAATGCAACGCAATGTCGGAAAGCCGCGATTCCTCCTCGGGATAGCTTCCACCGATATCGGAGTGATTGCCAGCGAACCATACTTGCTTCATCCAATCGTAGTTTCCGCGATTGTCGTTCCAATCGACATCTACGCTGCGGCCCCAAGACACGCGAGGAAACTTCAGGCGCGACTCGTCGATCGCGAGCGCATGACGCAGGAAGCGAACCTCGCGGTCGACATAGCGATCGTAGTTTTTACCCGACCACCATGCGACATGTCCGTGGCGCACGATGGCGAACCAGTCGAATGGATTCCAGAGGCGCGCCCTCCGGTCTGGGTCCGTAAAGAAGTACTTCACCTGCCCTGCCATCACCAGGATCGTCCAGTAGGCGGCGGCGAGCGGAACCAGCGCAAGCAGCACTGTGATCCACCACGGTGCTACCGTTGAAACCCAACAGGTCAGCAGAAGAAGTAGAACGAAGCCGCCGACCGCCAGGAGCGTTGCTTGTCGGCTGCCGAGAGCCGCGACCGTGTCGAAGACCCCAATGAAGGTAGGCTGCACGTTGCCTTGCGACTCCCCTTCCGCGCCCACGCCTTCAGAGCCGTATTTTTCGCGGAAGCGCCTAGCCTTTTCCTCGCGCTCTTCCTCATATAGCGACCGTTTGGAACCGGCTCCGTGATTATACACGTACCGGACAGCGTCTGAAGCAATCTTGCGCAGTTTCGGCCCGTAACGCGGCACGGGTCTCCCGTCAGATCCATTGGTCGGTACTCCGCATAGATTGAGGACGTTCGCCAGCGAGCGGACGGTGTAGGCTCCTCGGCTGAAGCCGAAGAGGCAGATTTTGTCGCCCGGTTGATAGCTGGCGATTATCGATGCGTAGCAGTCTATGACATTCTGATCGATGCCCGTACCGACCGCGGCAGAGAGCGTGTTCCTGATTCTGCGGAAGCTGATTCCGTCTGTCTCGCCGGCGCCTAAACCAGGGTCATAGAAGGCGACTTGCTGCGCGGGCTGATCGACGAATCTGGGCCAGGCCGCATCGCGCGGTACAGCTTGTAAACGTTCGACAGCCGTTGGTCAGGACGAAGGCCCCCGACCTGCCCAGTTCCGTCGGAGAAGATCAGAATCAGCTTTGCCAAATCCACACCCTCTCTTTCCAATGCCATCGAATCATGTGCGTTTAGTTCTGCGTAAAACTACGCCCATGCAGCAAGTTAACCAACAGTCCTCTGCTCTTCTTCAAGATTGCGCATTGAGTCATCATTGGAACCAATCTTAAAGGTGCCTCCTCCAGCAGGTGGCGGAATGCTTACGGGCTGGACGCGGACCATCCGACGACGTGTGTCGCGCTTCGTCAGGCGATTTGAAGAATCTTGCGGCATTCAGACGCCTGGGCGAAAATCTCGGCAATGCACCCGAGATGACCTTTACCTGGCCAAGTGCACGACGCGATCAGGAGAGACTTTGACAGGCTGGGGGAGCCAACCACCAAGAAAGCTGCCGCGGAGGATGCGTCAAAGACGGCGCGGACTGCCCTATGCTGTGCGAAAACTGGTTCCAACGTTGGCCATTGTCGGAGGGATCTTCGCCTATCAGGCTGTCGAACGAAGTGGTGGTCAGTTCGGCAGAATGCTCGACAGTTTGGGTCCGAGCACGCCCCGTACGGCTCCCGGAACCATTCAAGGCCGCGCCTCGGTGATCGACGGCGACACCATCGAGGTCGCTGGCCAGCGCGTCCGCTTCAATGGGATCGATGCCCCAGAGAGCTCCCAGTACTGTCAGGACGCAACGGGCTTTGATTACGCCTGCGGTCGCACCGCCGCGCGGGCACTCGACCAGTTCCTGGCAGCATCTAGGCCCGTCAAGTGTGCATTCGTCGAGTGGGATCAATATGACCGTTTTGTAGGCAACTGCTTTCGCGCCGATGGCAAATCCGTTGCCGGTTGGCTTGTCGAGAATGGACACGCACTCGATTGGCCGCGATATTCCAAGCTCGAATATGGTGGCCAACAAAGCGCGGCAAAAGATGCCAAGCGCGGAATTTGGCAGGGGCAGTTTCAGAAACCGTGGGATTGGCGGGCAGATCACACCGAAGACGTCGCGCCAACGTCCGTGGCGCCAAGCCCGAGCTTCGCACTCCTAGGGTCGTCGTCGTGCGACATCAAAGGAAACGTCAGTGCGGAGGGCGAGCGCATCTACCACGTCCCTGGGCAAAAATTCTATCGCCAGACCAAGATTTCGGAGAGAAAAGGCGAGCGATGGTTCTGCTCGGAGGCAGAAGCAAAGCAAGCAGGCTGGCGTAAGGCCAAAAGATGATCCCCTTGCATGTCTTGACGAACCTCAAACGGCAAGCAAGGATGAACTAAATCCGGGGGGATTTCGTGAAGTCAGTATTGCCAATCGTTCTGCTGGCGTATCTCGCTGGCTGCGCAACTCCGCCATCCAATATCAAGGCTGCTGCATACGATGGACGGCAGTGCACACAGGCCGACCGCGACCGCCTGGCCGACATCACGGCGCGCCAACAGCGCACCGCCAACAAGGATGCTTGGGGCGTATTCATGATCGGCGTTCCGCTAGGCGGCAACGACACCCATGAACCAGAGATCGCTCGTCTGAAGGGACGTTGCGGTGTCAAATAGCAAATTTCGTCACGCGTGGTTGTTTACGCGGTCGCACTGGCCTCTTGCGAGGGAGCAGGCATTGGGATTGAAGCCAACACTTCTTATCGTACTAGCCCTCGTGGCGATGTCGGAATCCGCGGCAGCCCATGGTGGAGGTTGCCGCAAGAGCTCGCCACCCGGGCAGTGCTGCCACATGGACAACAGCGCAGGGTCGGTGCACTGCCACTGACAGAGGTGCGAGTTGCGGAACCGTGGCTTCATTGCGATGGCAATGACGTTCCGGGGGCGGACTGACAAGTTTCCAGCCGCGGACGGTGTTAGCAGACATCTTTTGGAGCACCATCCGCACGTCAACGGCTTGCCCTTAAGCTCAGAACTCAATTGAACTGTGAATCGGCTTTTAGGGTCAGCTGTTCAACGAAACGCGCGATAGGCGAGCAAACAGCTCCCGGCTGAAAGGTTCTCCAGTGATGGCTAATCATAGTCGCTCCCCGCGCCTCGCTGTACTGATCGATGCAGACAATGCGTCGGCGAAGATCGTCGATGGTCTTTTCGATGAGATCGCAAAGATTGGCGAGGCCAGCGTCCGGCGCATCTATGGCGATTTCGCCAGCCCGAGATCGAAAGCCTGGATCGATGTCCTGGCACGGCACGCAATCATCCCGCAGCAACAGTTCGCTTATACAACTGGCAAGAACGCATCCGACATCACCTTGGTGATCGATGCGATGGATCTGTTGCACAGTGGTCGCTTCGACGGCTTCTGCCTGGTCTCGTCCGACAGCGATTTTACCCGGCTGGCGGCGCGTATCCGCGAGCAGGGTGTCGATGTCTTCGGCTTCGGAGAGCAGAAGACGCCGGAGAGTTTCCGCCAGGCCTGTCGACGCTTTA
>NZ_JACHOU010000032.1 GCF_014206975.1 Aminobacter aganoensis | reverse complement strand
ATGCCGAGCAGCAGCGCCATCAGCATGGCCGGGGCACCATAGTGGTCGGACAGGAACTGCGCGGCGATCGCCACGGCACCGGTGACCGCGAGGCCTGGCCACCAGGTCTGGACCACCGAAGGCAGGCCGTTGAAGCGTTGGGTTGCGGCGGCGGTGTTCATCAATTCATTCCCGGTCATGGTGCTAAGGTCCTCGCCCGCCCGGCGAACGGGCAGGCGAGGGTCGTCGGCAAGTCAGGCGAGCTGCTGCGGCCGCATGTCGGACCGCTCGATGCCAGCAACCGGCACCGGCTTCTTCATCGCATCGCGGCGGAACGGCTCGCCGAGCTCCTGGTTGAGAATGACCTCGACGAAGGTCGTCACGCCTGGTCGTCGATGGTCTTGGCCCAAACGCCAATGCCTATATCTTTAGCGAGATGGAGCCTCGCGGTATCGCGCAGCAGATGAGAGCCTTGCCGGCGGTGGGCATCTCCAATGGCTCGATAGGGTAGTCCAGTTCGCCTTTCGAAAGGTCGCACTCGCAGCTGCTGCAGATACCCGCGCGGCAACTGAATGACGGATTTAGCCCCTGCGCTTCGGCGAAGTCGAGCAGACATTCGAACTTGGGATCCCATGGAACCGTAACCCCAGACTCGGTAAAGCTGACCATCGCGACATCGCCGCCATCCACTGTGGGAACGCTCTCCGCATGAGCCACGGTCTGGGCGGCCGCCTTGGGCGCCCGGATCACCGTGGCGGGCCCGAAAAACTCGTAGCGTATCCGCTCTTCCCGAACGCCCAGCGAGATCAGATGTCCGAACACGCCTTGCATGAAAGCAGGCGGGCCGCACAGATAAAAATCATAATCGTCTATCGGCAACAGCGATTGCAGCAGTTCGCGGCTGACAATGCCGGGCGCGTCGAAGTCGCGGCCTTCAACGTCACCAGCTCCCGGGGTGCGGTAGCAGAAACATGTGCGCAGATTGGGAAATTCGGCCGCCAGCGCTCGCACCTCGGCTCCTAGCGCGTGCACGCTGCCGTTTTCGCAAGCGTGGACGAAGGTGGTCGAGCGGTCTCGTTGGCGCGCCAGCGCATGCATCATCGACACTAGCGGCGTCAGGCCTACACCACCGCTCAGAAGCACGACGGGGCGGCCGGATTGCGCATCCAGCGTGAAACGCCCTTCCGGTCCGCGTGCTACCAGCACATCGCCCACATTCACCTCGTCGTGCAGGAGGTTCGAGACGAGACCCGGCACATGGGCGGGGTCCGTCGCCGGCTCCCGTTTGACGCTTATGCGATAGGTTCCCTTCCAGTCTGGGCTGCCGGACAGGCTGTAGTTGCGCCAGACTATCACGCCGGGAGCCGGACCAGCCATTTTGAACGTCAGGAACTGCCCCGGGGTGAACGGCGGCAGCGGTTCGTCGTCGGCGGCCTCAAGATAGAACGAGGTAATGACCCCGTTTTCCGGAACTTTGCGGACGACTCTGTATGATCGCGGCGTGGTGAAAGAAACGGCGCTATCCATCTTCAATTCACGCAACTGCCGAGGCCGCTTCGCGTTCCTTGTCGATCAGGTTCTGCAGCCCCTTGCGGAAACGCAGCGATCCGGCATCGAGAGCCAGGTCCAGATAAGGGGTTGTGCGGTTGGCCATGCCGGCATGGACAGCTTCCAGGATCAGGCGGTCTTCCTCGAAAGCGTTGCGGGCACCTTCCGCGACACGCGCGGTGATCTCGGGATTGTTCGGGTCGGTGTTGCGGTTCTGCATCCAATTATAGACCGTCCGGCCTTCATCGGCGGGCGTCAAAAAATGGTAGGACACCATGACGTAGGCATTGGCGGGGAGGTTGTTGTCGTCGCCGCCAGTGCCGGCGGGCGTGAACACGGACTTATTGATGGCGACCGAAGGGTAGCGAACTTCGTAATGCTGTAACCGATCGCACGGTCCCTCGAACTGAACCAGCGGCTGATAATAGGGCGGCACCTCGCAGCCGCGCATCCAGCGCGAGACGATGACGCCGTCATCCTTGATCTTGATCTCGAGGGGCGTGTTCTCCGTGCCGGAGGCGGCAAAGGAGGTGACATGCACCCAGGCGACGTGAGAGGGATCGAGCAGATTGTCGGTCAGGAAGAGGTAGTTGCAGTTGCAGCTCAGGGTGCCGCCACGGCTCAGTCCCCAACTCGGATTGTCATAGTTTTCCAGGTGGAAGATCGTGCTTTCGTCGGCCTTTTCCGGCTCGCCCATCCAGATCCACAGCAGACCCCAGCGGTCAGCGACCGGATAACCCCGCACCTTTGCGGTCGAGGGCACGCGCGACTGGGTCGGCGCATCAACACACATGCCGCCGCGGCCAAAGGTCAGTCCGTGATAGCCACAGACGACATGGTTGCCTCGCAAGCTTCCTGCCGACAGCGGCAATTTGCGGTGCGGGCACGCATCCTCGAGCGCAACCGGCGTCCCGTCTTCCTCGCGGTAGAGGACGATCTTTTCACCGAGGATGGTGAGCGGCGTGAGATGACGCGCCACTTCGTCGCTTCGTGTTGCCACATACCAGGTATTGCGCAGATACATAATTTGCATTCTCCCGAAAATGCGGACCTTCCAATCTTAAATACAGTATGTCTTTAAGGTGGGCTGACTTACAATACAAAATCCCTCATGTTCAGATGAGCAGAATTCATATGGAAATATTACAAATAGAGAATCGCAAGCTGCGTCGCTTAGATCGATAATTTATGTCAAAAGCTCTCTAGAAAACTTTTATAGTCACAAATCCCGTCGGAAATTGCCGCATCCAGAAGCATAAGGCCTTGTTGCGGCGTCGCCAGCCCGGATTCGGAACCGACGCGGCCGTCCGGAAAATGCTGCCGATGCTGATGGGCATCGGCATGGTTGTCGCCCGCATGCTCGCGCAGATAGGACGTCGAAAGCCTGGCCACATTTGTCGGAGGGGCCGCCTTCACATGCTCCGGGAAAAGAGCTTGCGTGACTGCGATCTCGCTCGGGGTCGCATGCATGCCCTCGCCGTCGTCATAGAACTCGCGGCGAAGCGTGTCGACCGTCGGGAATTCCCACCAGCTGCGGAAGAAAAAGCGAATCGACCTTTGGCCGCCGTCTTCCCCGTAACTTCGCTCGGCCTGCAGGTCCTGGCAGGCCGCTCGTAACGGACCTAGATTGCCGCCATGTCCGTTCAGGAAATAGAAATGTTCAAAGCCGTGTTTGGCGAGTGAGCGGACATAGTCAGTGACCAAAGCCATCAGCGTCGTCGATCGCACGGAAATCGTGCCCGGAAATGCCAGATTGAAGGGAGCCACGCCAAAGCTGATGGTCGGTCCGACCAGGATTTCGCCTTCGCTTGCCATGCGGCGCGCGATCGCCTCGGCGCAGAGCGCGTCGGTGCCAATGAGGCCGTTGGGACCATGCTGCTCGATCGAGCCAAGCGGAATGACGATGCCTTTGCTACGGTCGAGATAGGCTTCGACTTCATTCCAGGTGGAGAAGATAAGTTCCATGGCAGAGCCCGTTCTCAATTGGGTGACGGGGTGGCATGCAGTGCCCCCCGTCCCGGTCGACCGACCGATTTATTTCGCCTGCAGCCACTTTTTGTCGAGCTGCTCGAAGTAGCCCTGCATTTTCTTGACCGTGATCCAGTTGTTCAGATAATTCAGCCAGATCTGATCGCCCTGGGCGACCATGAAGCTGGCGGGCCGCTTGCTGCGCGCCCCGTCGACGGGAACGATGCTTAGCTCCGGGTAGCGTTGCACGAGCGCGGCGGCGTCGACATTGCTGGTGATAGTCACATCGGCGCGACCCGACAGCACCTCCTGAAAGCCCAGCGCCGGCGCCTCGACCTGCTTGAGCGTTGCCGTCTTGAAGTAGTCCTTGGATTGCGTGTCGAAGACAGTGCCGAGTGTGGTGGCAACTGTCACGCCATCCTTGTCGATGTCTTCCCAGCTCTTAAACTTCTCGGAATCGGCCTTACGCGCGACGGGTACTGTGCCGAATTCCAGGTATGGCTGCGTGAAGCCGGCAACCTTGGCGCGGTCGAGGCTGAGCGATACACCGGACATCACGAGGTCATATTTGTCAGCGGCGATGCCGTTGATCAGTGTCTTCCACTCAGCTGGCGCCAGCTCAAGCTTCACGCCGAGATCCTTGGCCAGTTCGTTGGCCGCATCGATGTCGTGACCGACATAGCCTTGCGTGGCGATATCGCGTGCACTGATCGGTGGGAAGTCGCCTGTCGTCCCTACCCGCAACACCCCGTCTTCCAGAATCTTGTCGAGCCGCGACGTCTCCTGTGCGGTGGCGGTGCGGATACCCAGAAAGGCCATGCTCGCCATGGCAATGGCCAACATCAGTTTTTTGTGCATGTTCATTGTTCTGTTCCCCTTTTTTGACTGTTATTCTGCTGCCGCTCTGCCGGCAGCAATCGTTGTCGTCATGCTAAGCGGGCTTGGCCGCGCCGACTGCGTCTGCACTGTAGGGCCGAGCACCGTCCCGGGCCGACATCCGCCGCTCCAAGCGCCGGACCAGCCAAGACGCGAGCAGGATAAGCGCCAGATATTCCAGGACCAGGAAACTGTAGACCTCGAGCGGCCGGTACTCGGTCGTGATCAGTTCGTTGGCGCGCCGGGTAAGTTCCGTCAGCCCGATCACGGACAGCAGCGACGACGTCTTGAGCATGTAGACGAATTGGTTGCCGAGCGGCGGCAGTACTCGCAATATCGCTTGCGGCATGATGATGTAGCGGAACTTGTCTAAATAGTTGAGGCCGAGGGCATCGGCCGCCTCGTGCTGGCCCCGGTCGATCGACTGGATACCGGCCCGGAAAATTTCGGCTTGGAAGGCGCTATCGCATAGCGCCAGCGCCAGAACGCCGGCGGTGAATGCACTCGGGCTCAGATTGAAGACGATGGGCAGTCCGTAATAGACCCACAGCACCATCACCAGCATCGGGACCGAACGCAGGACTTCGACATAGGCCCGCCCGAAACCACGCAGAAAGCGGTTCGGCGAAAGCACTGCCAGCGACACAAGCAGACCGACAACCACCGACAGCGTGATCGCGCAGAGCGCGACGGCCACGGTATGGCCCAATCCGCTGACCAGGAAAAGCAGGTTTTCACGGCCCTTTTCGAGGTTGGGCGAAATCACATACCAGCCCCAGGTATAGGTACCACCGCACCCGCTGAGCAGCAGCGAAAGTGGAAGCAAGAGAGCAAGGCTTCTGAACCAGCTGAACATCGATGCCACCTTCAATGCGAGAGAATTTGGCTGAGGAAGAGCTTGGCCCGCTCCGTGCTCGGCGCAGCGAAGAATTCGGCCGTCGGCGCGACTTCGACGATCTCGCCATGGTCCATGAAGACCATCTTGTCGGCGACCTGCCGCGCGAAGCCCATTTCATGGGTGACGCAGATCATGGTCATTCCGTCGCGTGCCAGTTCTGCTATGACGTCGAGCACCTCGCTGATCATTTCCGGATCTAGTGCGGATGTGGGCTCGTCGAACAGCAAAGTCTTAGGCTTCATGCAAAGCGCGCGCGCGATCGCCACGCGCTGCTGCTGGCCGCCGGATAGTTGCGCCGGATAGCGGTCGGCCTTTTCGGCGATCCTCACTCGCCGCAGATACTGCATGGCTACGTCGCGAGCTTCCTGTTTCGATGTCTTGCGGACACGCATCGGGGCAAGCATCAGGTTTTCCAGCACTGTCATGTGCGGAAACAGGTTGAACTGCTGAAATACCATCCCGACTTCCTGCCTGACGGCTGCCAAGCTTCGAACCTCGTCATTGAGTTCGATGCCTTCGACAAGGATTTGACCGCCGTCGTGCTTTTCCAGCCGGTTGATGCAGCGGATCATCGTCGACTTGCCTGAACCGGAAGGGCCGCAGACGATGACCTTCTCACCGCGCTCGACCTGGAAGCAGATGTCCTTCAGTGCATGAAATGCACCGAACTGCTTGTTAACATTGCGCAACTCCACCATTGGCTGGTGTGGCTCATAGGTGTGGGTACTCATCAGACAATCCTCGTTTCGGAATAGATGCTGGCGTTGGAACTTGCCTCTCCGGTGCCAGTCCAGCCGAAACGGGCCAACAGAGCGCGCGCGTTGTGGAAACGGATCAGTTGTTTTTCATCGTCAGCGATCGCGGCCTGATCGATGGCGTGAAGCGCGTCGGTCGGCTGGAAAATCGGATAGTCGCTGCCGAACATGATTCGATCCGCACCGATCGTCTTGACCGCCATCTCTACAGCACGAGGTCCCAGCGACGCGCAGTCGTAATGCATCAATCGAAGACGGTCGCGCTCGAAGCGCCGGTCAAGCGCTCGGGAGCGCGTGACCGCTTCGAGCCGTTCGACGATGAAGGGCAAGGTCCCGCCCAAATTGACGAGTTGCACCGCAACGTTGGGGTGATCATCAAGCAAGGTGCCCATCAACAAGGTCATGCCCATCTGGGAAATAGATGCCTGTAGCGAAAGCACAGACGCGCGATAGACCGAATTGTCGGCAAATGGATGCGGTGGTACGCCGCCTGGAATGAGCCCCGGATGGACGAGCAACAGCCCCCCCAAATCGTCGGCGCTACGGAAGAGCGGCCGCAATTGCTCCGCGCTTTCGGTGCCAAGAAAGAAGTCGCCTGGAAGAATCGCGCCGGGAAGGCCCAGTTCCAGGCGAATGCGGCGAAATTCTTCCACAGCGGACGGAATATCGCTCAGCGGCAGGCCCGCCAGTCCGCAGAAACGTCCATGCGATCTACGGCACAAGTCGGCCAGATGGTCGTTGAAGTGCCGGATAGGGCGCGCCACTTCTTCCAGTGGCATCACGTCCACACCGAGCGCGCCGGGAAACGTCATGAGTTGAGCCTGAATGCCAACGGCGTTCATGTAATCGATCCTGGCTTGTGGCGCGATATAGCCGTCCGACATAACCGTGTTGGCGGTCATGGCATGCAGGATGGAGCGACCCTTAGCATCGGTCGAGACATAAGGCCGAGCGCTGCGTGTGCGTAGGCTGTCGGCCAACCCGCCATAGAAATGCGAGTGCATGTCGATTGCGGTTCTATGCATGGTAAGTTCCCAGGAGCGTGCCGAGCGTGCCTCGGGTAGTGGCTGCCTCGGCGAGCAGCCATTCGCGAAAGTTCCGGATTTTTGGGACTTTGAGCGCCTGCGGTGGACAGACGAAATAATACGCATATCCGGTAGGAACGGCGGGCCCGAAAGGACGCACAAGCCTTCCACTCACCAAATCGTCGATGACAAGCGGCGATCGGCCAAGACAGACGCCGAAACCGGCGACAGCTGCATGAATCGACAGGTTCGATTGGCTATAATGCCGCCCCTTCTCTGCCGAGATTTCTGGGTGGCCGGCTGCATCCAGCCAGGCACGCCAGCCTGGAACCGTCTGCAGCAGCGGCCAGATGTCATCATGGATGAGGATGTGACGCGGGAGATCGGAAGGCTGCGCCAGCGGCGACAGATGCGTGTCAGCATAGCTGGCGCTACAGACGGGAAACATCTCCTCACCGAATAGTCGATCGACGTGAAGGCCAGGGTATTCGCCGGTTCCATAGCGCAACGCGACCATCGCCTCGCCGGAGTCGAAATCGGCCAGGTTGGCGGTTGTCACGATGGAGAGCTCGACGCCCGAGTTCGTCTCGTCGAAATTGATCAGGCGCGGAAACAGCCATTGTATCGCGAAGCCGGGAAGAATGCTGACGGTGAGGGCCGGCCCGGAATCGTTGCGCCGGACGGCGTTGATCGCTCCGGCGATGCGCGACAGGCCGTCGTGGATGGCCGATCCCAGGACTTCGCCCCGCGCCAGCACGACCGTGCCGGTGGTATCGCGTCGAAACAGGATGACGCCGAGTGTTTCCTCGACAAGGCGGATGTTGTGGCTCACGGCACTTTGGGTGAGGCCCAGTTCGTTCGCCGCCTGGGTCACACTGCCAAGTCGCGCGACCGCTTCTACGGCACAGAGCGCGGACAAGGGGGGCAGTCGTCGAAAGCGCGGTGGCGTCATGAGCAGAGCTAATCACTCGTCAGGGGCTACGATGGCGTGATACCCACCATATGTCTCTGAAATAGCGTCGTCTATAAGCCGCCCTTCAAGTTGCATATGAAACATGCTCATGAGCTGATGCACACTGTTCAGGCATCAAATCCTGGCTCTTCGCGACTGGCCGGGGGTGCCCCGCCGGGCTCACTCGACCGCTTAGGAGCGGTGCTCGAGAAACGCAAACAGCAGCGACAGGCTGTAGCAGATGATGAAGTAGAGCCCGCCGGCGAATAGCAGGACCTCGAACACCTTTTGTGTCGACACCTGGATTTCCTGCGCCACAAATGTCAATTCCTGCACCGACACCAGCGAAACCAGCGACGAATCCTTGATCATCTGGATGAACTGCCCGGCCAATGGCGGCAACACGTTGCGAAGCGCCTGAGGCAGAACGATCAGACGCATGATCTGCAGGCGCGACAGGCCGAGGCTTCTGCCTGCCTCGATCTGGCTGGTCGGGACTGACTGAATGCCCGCGCGAACAATCTCGGTCACATAGGCGCCGGTGAAGAATGCCAGGCAGACCAGTCCAGCGACAAAATTCTCAATCTGCTGGGCGGGAGCGAAGAAGATCGATACCCAGTACTGGACAGTCGGGCTTGCGCGATCCATGGCAGAGGACAGTCCCAGCATCGGCAGAACTTGGCTGCCGACGAAGAACACCACGATGAAGACGAACACCAGCGGCGGCACATTGCGCACGAGCAGGACGTAGGCGCCACTGACGAGGCGCGGGAACAGTCGGTCGCTGCAGCGTGCCATACCCATCACCAGGCCGACCAGCGCCGCCAGCAGGATGCCCCATACCGAAAGCCGTATCGTCGTGAACAAGCCTTCGAGAAGGACATTGGGGACCCAATGCCCTGTCTCGGGATCGGTCTTCAGCAGATAGCTGGCGACGACGCCCCAGTCCCATTTGTAGTGCAGCACCGTGTTGACGCGCGACACCGTGTAGGAGGCGGCGCTTGCGACCATGACCAGCAGCAGCCAGTCAAGCCACCCCAATGCGGGGCGGCTACGCTTGGTCGTCATCGCGGCGGTAGCGCCTTGCATGCTGGTCATGATGTTTCGTCCCAAGCGTCAGTTCTGCGGCTCCGATGCTTATTCGGACACTTTGTCCGCCCAGTCCCGCGTACGGAACCAGTAGTCATGACGCTCCTTCAGCCAGCCGCCTGCATTCTCCTTAGCGATCCAAGCGTCCAGGGTGGCGATCGTTTCCGGGTCGCCCTTGCGCAGCGCCATGCCTTCGCTGCCCGAAAGCAGATATTCCTTGGTCGGCTGGAACAGCCTTTCCGAGTTGCGAAGTGTGTAAAATGTCGGTGCCGGCTCGCTCGATACAGACGCATGGGCGCTGCCGTTGATCACTTCCTGGAAGGCGGTGGCGGTATCATCGAACTGGCGAAGCGTGGCTTTCGGGAAACGCTTTTGGATTTCCTGGCACGCCATAATGCCGCGCTTGCAGGTGAAGGTGACATCGGCGCTGTTGTAGCCTTCCGGCCATTCGCGCCCGACATTGAGTTCTTTGTTTGCCGCCACGCCTACGCCCGAATGCGAATAGGGTTCGGTGAAGTCAACACTTTGCTGGCGCTCCGGCGTGATGCTCAGGCCGCCGACGATGACGTCAAGCTTGCCAGCGTTGAGCGCCGGTATGATGCCATCCCACGCGGTTGGTGCCAGCTCGAGCTGAACGCCGAGATCAGTCGCCAGCTTGTTGGCCACATCGATCTCGAAACCGATCCAGTTTCCTTCTTTGTCCCGCATCGCCCACGGCACAAAACTCGCCATGCCGACGATCACCTTGCCGCGCTCCTTGATCTGCTGGATGAGCTTGCCCTGCCCTTCCGCCATTGCTGTTCCCAACTGTGTGGTCAAGACAGCAAGTGCGACTGCGAGACCCTTGATCGATATTGCCGTTTTCATGCCTCATTCCCCCTTTTTTGTTTTCATAACGTTCACTTCCCAACCAGCTTGAAGCGCCTCTCGAGCCAGATTGCGACCAGTGACAGCGCGATGGTGATCACGAGATACATGATCGCCACGGTCAGCCAGATTTCAAAGCTCATGAACGTGTCGGCCGCGATCGTTCGGGCCTCCGTCGTGAGGTCGAAAATGGCTATTACGCTGACGATCGAAGAGTGCTTGACCAGATTGACCAACACGCCCGCCATAGGCGGGATGACGAGCGGCATGGTTTGCGGCAGGATGATGCTGCTATAGGTGGTGTAGCTGCTCAGCCCAAGGCTCTTGGAGGCCTCCCATTGACCACGCGGGATCGATTGGATGGCGCCGCGGATGATCTCTGCGGCGAACGTCCCTTCATAGAGCGCAAGCGTAAGGATGCCGCACCAAAGACGCGGAATTTCCAGGACGCGTCCGATGATAAAGTAGAAGATCAGAACCTGCAGCAGCAGCGGCGTGTTGCGGATGATCTCGATATACGCCTTGGCCAGAAACCGACCGACAATGCTGTCAGAGAGGCGCAACAGGGCTGTCGCTACTCCGAGCGGCAAGGTGAGCACGATCGCCAGCGCCGCGATCTGCAAGGTGATCAAGAGGCCCTTGATCAATGGCCCCCAGATGATCTCGCCGTCGATGATGCGCCAGAAGTAGGGCGGAACGCGCTCCCACTGCCACGTGTAGCCCATCGCGCCTGCGCCGCGAGCGACCAGCCACACGACGACCACGAGGAAGGCGATGAACCCGATGATATCAATGACATTGGCATGTCGACGAAAAAAGCTGCCTTGGCGCACCGGCAAGGGCGGCGCCATTCGTTGAGCTGTTTCGACCTCAAGCGTTGACATTGCAGCTCATGTCCTTTGCAAGATCTTTTGCTCCGAGCGTTCCGCTGCCACGCGCATTTTTGGACTGTGGAGCACCGCCTAAAACGCGTCCGTCTCGTCGCCATGAAGTCGAGCTGAAGGCTGGGCCTGAACAACGACAACCAGTGGCGACAACGAGCGCATGGTCAACCCCACCGCATGAAGACAAGTCGCGAAATTGCGGGCACGGTGCCGTCGAAGCGCGCTTGCTGTCTATGAAAAACCACTTCATACCCCATGAGCCACATCAATGACCGACCGCCTGTTTCTTAATGCCGGCCATCCGGCGAATGACGGGCGTTGCAACTGCCTGTCACTGAAGCGTGCAAGCCGCTCTGGAACTGGATCGCCATTGCGCGTCATGCGCGCAAGCATCAACGCGGCATCAAAGTCAGCGATCGACCAACTGTCGAACAGCTGCGTCGCGCCTTCGGGCAGCAAGCGTTCGATCGCGTTCACAAGCTTGGCGGCAGCGAACTGGGCCTCTGCGTCAAGCGGTTCAACCACTGACGGACGGAAGATTGTGTCGGACGGCCGCTGCTTGCGAAGGGCGAGAAGGTCGCTGCGTAGCCACGCTTGCAACTGCCTCGCCTGCGTCCGTTGGCGGGAGTCGACCGGAAACAAGGGCGCGCCCGCGACGGCCTCGTCGAGATACTCGGCAATTGCCGACGACTCCGATACCGAAAAGCCGTCATGGGCGAGGGTCGGAACCCGGCTGGTCAACGATAAGTCGGCATATTCGCGGACCCGCTGCGCCCCCGATTTCAGATCGACCGTGACAAGGTCGAACGCCATGGCCTTTTCGTTCAACGCGACAAAGGC
The DNA here is from genome assembly GCF_014206975.1 of Aminobacter aganoensis. Classification (GTDB taxonomy): domain Bacteria; phylum Pseudomonadota; class Alphaproteobacteria; order Rhizobiales; family Rhizobiaceae; genus Aminobacter; species Aminobacter aganoensis. Next base: position 13,131 of record NZ_JACHOU010000032.1, on the reverse strand, counting down.
CGACATCGCGGCAGGGCTAAAATACTCCAGATCGACGTAGAGGATTGTTGACAAGACCTCACCACGAATTGTCAGAAACGACAGCGAGCTGCTCTACACAGATTGGAACGATCTGCTGCGAGCCTCAACTTGGGCGGCAGACAAGTCGACCCAACGCCGACACTAGCGTCTGCGGCACCGCTCCCCAATATCTATCTGTTAAACGCTGGCATTAGCCTACCTTAAGATAGGTGCGAGCTGTGCAGCTTGCTCGGCGAATAGCCAATCGTGAAAACGTCGGATGCGATCATGCTTGATCGCCCCGTGTGGGCAGACGAACCAATAGGAGAAATTGGACGATGCGACGCCGGGCAGCGGCTGTAAGAGGCTACCGCTCAGCAGCGCATCTACCACCAGCGGCTCTCGTCCGAGCGCCACGCCCTGACCCTGGATCGCCGCCTGAACCACCATATTGGCCTGGCTGAAGTGACGGATACGGGCGGGGTTTGGAAGCAACTGGCCAGTCTGCTCCGCCCAGAAAGCCCAGGTCGGCGGTTCACCGCCGATATCGGCAAGCTCATCCAGCAAGAACGTATGCTGACGCAGATCGTCGACGCTCCTCAGCGGCGGCCCGTCTCTCAGCAATGAAGGCGAGCAGACAGGGAAGACCCGTTCGCCCATCAGGCGCTCCACATGCAGGCCGGGATGGTTGCCCATGCCGTAGAGAATGGCGACGTCGGCCTGTCCGTCGATGAAGCTCGCGGAAGACGGGCTCGTCGAGATCGACAGGGGCGTGTCCGGGCATATCTGGTCGAATTTCATCAGCCGCGGGAACAGCCAATTGACCGCAAATCCCGGCGGGCAGGACACGGTGATCGCACGATCAACGTGCTTCGCCTGACGCAGCATCTCGCACAGGACCGCTATCTGGCCTACTCCCTGCGCAATCGCGTCGGCAAGCAACTGGCCTTCCTTGGTCGCGACCGTGGCGCGGGGGCCTCGTACCAGAAGTTTCCGCCCGATCCATTGCTCCAAAGCCTTGACGTGCTGGCTGACCGCACTTTGCGTCGCACCAAGCTCTTCAGCGGCCCGAACAAAGCTGCGCAACCGTGCAACGGCTTCGAAATTGCGCAATGCGGCAAAGGGAAGGTTCGGCAGCATATTAGATGTCCTAATGCCAAGGGTTATGAAACTCAAATTGTTTCCCAAGGCCATTTCGACATAACAGACATCATTCTTGAGGAGTCTGTTATCCACAATGCAGATCGATCCGTTCGCCGTCGCACGGGGCGCGAGCAACCTCCTGACCAACGCTGCTGGCGTCGATGCCGGCGACCGCCTGCTGATCGTGCATGAGGACCCAAGGCTCGACTATTATGATTCGGAAATGGTCGCAGCCGTGGCGGCCGAAGGACGGCGCATGGGGGCCGTCGTTTCCTTTCATCAAGTTGCCTTCGAGCCGCTTTCGGCAGCCATTCCGGTCGATCTTCAAGCGGCGTTGAGGACGGCCGACAAGGTCATCTTTCTCGCGCGCATCGGCGACCAAATGCGCTTTGCCGATATGGGAGTTTCTGCCACGGTCGTCGTCTCCTACGCGCTCGACAGTCATGGGCTGGGCTCGCCCTTCGGCACCGCCGATCACCGGGCGTTCGTTGAGCTCAAATCCGCGATCGACGAGGTCCTGGCCAATGCGCGCACCATCCATGTCACTTGCCCTGCAGGCACCGATTTCCGTGGGCCCGGCAGTGGTCCGGCTGGCCGGACCATGGCGGTCGGCATTTCACGTTTTCCGATGCCGGTTTTCACGCCACTGCCCGCTGCCGGCTTTGCCGGCACCGTCGCCTTGCCCGGCTTTTTGGTGGGGACGGGTTCAATGTATTACCAGCCTTACGGCGTTGAATATTCCGGCGCATTATTCGCGCATTTCGTGGCCGGCCGGTTGACCCATTTTTCGGGAGACGTCGCAGCCGTGCACCTGGCTGAGGCGCACTACCAATATATCGCCGACACTTTTGCCATTGATGAGCGCTGTGTTCATTCTTGGCATGCAGGAATTCATCCAGGCTGCGAGTTCTTCGGGACAGCATCGGCAAGTTACGAGAAATGGAGCGGCTCGGCCTTCGGCAATCCCCGGCTGCTGCATTTTCATACCTGCGGCGACTACGCGCCGGGAGAGATTTCGTGGAACGTCATCGATCCGACAATCACCATCGACGGGTCTGCAATTTGGCAGAGCGGCCATCTCAATCCAATGCTGGTGCCCGGCGGCGGGGAGATACTTGCGAAATACCCTTCGGCCAAGGCGGCCTTCGACCTCCCGGGGCAAAACATCGGTGTTATTCGCGCCAGAAGCTAACCAAGAGAGCAAGTGCCGGGACGATCGCAGTCAGCCCTAGGGCGATCACCGCATCTTCCCGATGCGCTTGCGCGGCCACCTCGAACCGCAAGAAGCACCGACAATCATCAAACCCATGGCAGCAAAGCGCGTTACTCTCAATCTGCTGGGTCGCGCGCTTTAAGATACCAACCCATGCCACCCCCGACAAACCGCGCCGCGACGCAGGCCCGCTGCTTCGCATCTGGCGAGCGTTCCGCCGCGCTTGGGAGGCGTAGTCATGTACGGCACCCTTACGCCTCTCGAGCTCGGTGCTGCTCGTCCAATCGCGCCAGCGCCGCCCGTAGGACTATCGCGCCATTGCTGGGCTAGGACGCATGTCTGACTTGGGGCCGGTAGCCGTCAGTCCGCTGTTGGGCACAAGGCGTTACCACTTGCCATCCATTGCCTGCCACTAGCCGAGCGTGCTGCTATCTATTTCCTTTCGGCAAGGATAGCCGCTTGGATTGCTGGCAAGGGTGCCGGCTGTTCACCGCAATGAACCAGCACTATGGGTTCAATAGCCCGAGCATCGGCGATTGGCACCCGCACCAATGCCTTGCCATCGTAGCTCGTGGTTCCGGCCGGATTGGCATAGCTGATGCCCACGCCTTCGCCATTAGCCGCCAGACTTCGCAACACCTCGATAGATGCGGCTCGATGAGCGACATGTGGTGTCACCCCAGCTACCCGGAAAAGACCGAGCATGTGTCGTATCGACAGTCCTTGATCCGACAGTATCAAGGATCGGTCAGCGAGATCGGCAAGGAAGACCTCTTTCTGTACCGCCAGTGGATCGGTGGGCTGGAACCACGCTTGTGGAGATACCTCAGCATATAATGTCCTGTGAAAACTGGCATCAAGGCCGAGATCATAGGTCAGGGCCACATCTATGTCGCCCGACAGCACGGCCTCTGTCAGTACTTCGAAGGTGGCTACTTTCGTCTGTATCTCCACATCAGGAAACTTCATTCGTAGCAGCTTCAGCAACGGAGCCAGATAGCCAGGCGCCAGGTCCTCAAAAACACCGAGTGCGACCCGCCCGAGGCGCCGCTGCCGGAGCCCTTCGGGGTTCTCGATGCGCGCAGCGTCTGTCAGGAGCGCCTCCGCATCTGCAAGAAACAGTCGTCCAAAGCCCGTAAGCGTCACCGGGGCACCTTTTCGGCGCAGGAAGAGCTTCTGCTTGAGATGGTCCTCGACCTGAGTGATGGCCACCGATAGTGCAGGCTGCGAGACATTTACCTGTTGTGCAGCCACCGTCAGGCTCCCGGCACGGGCAACTGCCACCACGTATTCCAGTTGTCTCAATGAGAGATATAACATGAAGCTATATTATGCTTCTCAACATATTATTGGAACTTAAAAATTATCCCCGGCATGCTGCTCTCATCGGCCAGCAGGGAGACCAAAAATGCCTCACCCACTCATCACTCAAGAGCAGATCGATACTTATCAGCGCGACGGCGTCGTACTGGTGAAAGGCCTGTTTCGGGACCATGTGGAAGCCTTGCGAAAAGGCATCGAGACCAACATGGCCGAACCCGGCGAGTACGCAGCGGAAAACCTCAAGGCCGGTGAAGGAGGCCGCTTCTTCGATGACTATTGCAACTGGCAGCGCATCCCCGAATTCGAGGAAGTCATCCGCGCCTCGCCTGCCGCATTGGTTGCCGCCGATCTAATGCAATCGGGCAGCGTGCAGGTCTTCCATGACCATGTGCTCGTCAAGGAACCGGGCACATCGAAGCCTACTCCCTGGCATCAAGATTCGCCGTACTATTTCGTCGAGGGCGAACAGACGATCAGCTTCTGGTCCCCGCTCGACCCGGTCAAGGAGGCCTCGCTGCGCTGCGTGGCTGGCTCGCATCTTTGGGAGAAGCCCGTGTTGCCGACGCGCTGGCTGTCGGAGCAGAATTTCTATCCCGACGCCGACACCTATATGCCTGTGCCTGACCCAGATGTTGAGAGCATGACGATCACGGAATGGGAGATGGAGCCCGGCGACGCAGTTGCCTTCAACTACAAGACTCTCCATGGCGCCCGCGGCAACCAGACCCAGTCACGCCGGCGAGCATTTTCGCTCAGGCTTCTTGGCGACGATGCTCGGTATGTCGAACGGCCGGGCCGCACCTCTCCACCCTTCCCCGGACATGGAATGAAGCCCGGCGAAAAGCTTCGCGAAGACTGGTTTCCGGTCATCCTCCAGCGTTGACCCGCCGACTCCGCTGCTCGGTACCTTGGAGAGCTCCAAGGTACCGATATCTTATGCTCCCGTTCTGACTCATGCCCAGCGTTGCTGGGGGTTGAAATCCACAGAGAGGCGGGCCATCCGGTGCTCGCCAAGGGGGCTCAGCACAGGCGCTGCTCGGGCAGGAGCAGCGCCTGTGCTTGGGTCATCGCACCGGATGGCCTGCCGCGCGCCGGTCAGGAGGGAACCAGCGCGCCAACTCGTTCAGCATTGGCCTCTGCCTCACGCAAGGCTGATCGTTTGCCGCGGTGTAGGTCCTTGGCGAAGACGCATGCTGCGTCATGTCCAGGGGACAGCTTGAAGGTTGGCGGCACCTGCTTCTTGCAGTCATCAACCGCCATCGGGCAGCGAGTTCGGAATCGACAGCCTGACGGCGGATTGGTCGGGCTTGGAACCTCGCCGACCATCAACGGTGCCTTGCGCAGCCGTTCAGCAATGGGGTTGGCTTCCGGAACCGACGCCAGCAACATCTGCGAGTATGGATGGCTTGGATGATCGTAGAGTTCCTGCGACGGTCCATGCTCCACGATCTTGCCGAGATACATGACGTAAACGCGTGATGCTGCCTGGCGGACCAGCTCCAGGTCGTGGGCAATGAACAGGCAGGCCACGCCGAGGTCCTTCTGCAGGCGCAGGAACAGGTTCATCACCTGTGCCCGGATCGACAGATCGAGCGCGCTGACCGGTTCGTCGCAGATCAGTACCCGCGGGTTGACCGCAAGGGAACGAGCGATGGCCACGCGCTGGCGCTGGCCACCGGAAAGTTCGCGGGTGTGGCGGCCCTTGACCACTTCCGCCAGTCCGACCTGATCAAGGAGTTCCTTGGTCCGGCGCGCGCGGTCTGCAGGCGACTTGACCCCATCAATCTGCAAGGCCTCGTCGATCGCCTCACCCACCGTCTGTCGATCGTTCAAGGACGAATAGGGATCCTGGAAAACGTACTGCAACGCCCGGCGGCTGTCGCGCAACGCTGACCCGGAAAGCGTGCTGAGATCGACGCCGTTGAGCAATACCCGCCCCGAGGTAGCCTTTTCCAGGCCGACGATGGTGCGGCCAAGCGTCGACTTCCCGCAACCGGACTCCCCGACGAGACCGACGATTTCACCCGGATAGAGTTCGACGGACACGTCGTCCACCGCATGGACGAACTTGCCCCGTTGAACGCTCTTGAAGCGCGTCTGCAGGTTCTCGACTTTCAGAATAGGCCCGTGCGTCATGCTGCTGCCCTTCCTTGATTGACGACAGGGCAGGCCACGACGACCGAACTGTCGACTGACTGCACCAGTGGGGGACGGCTTCCTGTGCAAGCCGGGATGGCGAGGTCGCATCTCGGCGCGAACGCGCAGCCCTTGATGGGCGCACCAAGCGTTGGCGGAATGCCCGGAAGTCCCCGGAACTCCGAGCCAATGGGGTCCTCCCGCCTTGGGATCGCGTTGATCAGCCCCCTCGTGTATGGATGGCGAGGCGTGACCAGCACCTTGTCGACGGGACCTCGCTCCGCAGTTCGGGCGGCGTACATGACAACAATGTTGTCCGCCGCTCCCGCGACCACGCCCATGTCATGCGTGATCAGCACCATCGCCATGTTAAGCCGCTTCTGCAGGTCCTTGAGCAGGCGCAGGATCTGGGCCTGGACGGTCACGTCGAGCGCGGTCGTCGGCTCGTCGGCGATCAGCAGTTTCGGCTCGCCGGCCAAGGCCGTGGCAATGACGATGCGTTGCCTGAGGCCGCCTGACAGTTCGTGCGGATACTGGCGCAGCCGGGCAGCCGGATCGGAGATGCCGACGAGCTTGACCAGTTCCAGCGCCCGCGCCTCTGCCGCGCGGGGCGTCATGTTCAGGTGAAGTTCCGCCATCTCGGCGATCTGCCGCCCGATGCGCCGCACGGGATTGAGAGCGCTCATCGGGTCCTGGAAGATGAACCCGATCGACTTGCCCCGGATGTGCTGGAGTTCGGGCTCGGACAGACCGATCAGTTCGTGGCCGTCGAACCGGACCGATCCGGATAGTTGGGTCGTCACGCCCGTCGGCATCAGGCCGAGCGGGGCGAAATTCATCACGGTCTTGCCGCTGCCGCTTTCACCGACGATGGCAAGGCATTCGCCCTGGCGGACGGTGTAGCTTACTCCGTCGACCGGACGAATTGCAGATTTGGCGGTCAGCAGGTCGACGGTCAGATTGCTGACGCTGAGAAGCGGTTCGTCATGCATCGGAATTCTCCTTGCTCCAACCGGCGACTTCGGTCCGCCGCATAGCGAGCATGCGCCGGGTAAGCGGCCTTGGCACACGATTGAGCGCAATGGCTTCGCCGAGGATGTTGAAGCCGATGACGGCGGCCGTCAGGGCGAGGCCCGGCAGGATGACCTGGCGCGGATCGGATTCGAGATAGGGCAAGGCATCGACAAGCATCTGCCCCCATTCCGGTGTTGGCGGCTGGATGCCCAGGCCGAGGAAGCTGAGAGTCGCGACAGCCAGGGCGGCAGTGCCGGCATCTGCCGTCGCATAGACCATGACCGCGCCGATGGTGCCGGGCAGCAGGTGACCGAAGTAGATGCGCCAGGGACTGGCACCTAGCACGCGTAGCGCCTCGATGTGCGGCTTGCTCATGATGCTGACGGCGACCGCGCGGCTGATGCGGCCGCTCATAGGCCACCATGCAAGGGCGAGTGCTAGCACCATGGTCCAGTACCCCGGACCGACGATGCCGATGACGGCAAGGGCCGTGATCAGGCTCGGGATGGACAGGCCGACATCGACCACACGCATCAGAAGGTCATCGACCCATCCCCGATGATAGCCGGCGATCGTGCCCATCAGGATGCCGATCGTCATCGCGATGATCAGCACCGAGCCGACGCTGACCAGCGAGGTGTTGGCGGCGAGGATCAGCCGGCTGAGCGTGTCGCGTCCGAGGTGATCCGTGCCCAGCCAATGGGCAACGCTCGGACCCTGGCTTGCCGTCAGAAGGTTCTGCGCGCTGGGATCCTGCGGGGCGAGCCAGGGGGCGAAGGTTCCCAGGGCAACGAACAGGCCGATGACGATCAGCGCTATGCGGGGGAACTTGTTCAGCTGGGCGAGAATTGGCTTGAGTTTGTTCATGATCAGCTCCATTGGCGCCGGATGCGGGGATCGGTCATGAGGACCGCAAGGTCGACGATCAGGTTCACCACGATGAAGAAGGAGAGGAAGATCAGCAGGCATGCCTGGACGACCATGAAGTCGCGAAAACGCACGCCGGCGAGGAAGTAGTCGCCAACGCCCTGCCAGGCAAAGAGCGGCTCGACGATGATCCCGGTGGCCGTCATCAGTCCCACCTGGGTGCCAAGCGCATTGATGAACACAGGCGTGATGTTCGGCAGCGCCTCGCGAAACAGGATGGCGGTGCGCCCGAGGCCCTTGCTCTTGGCTGTCAGCACGTAAGGGCTGGTCATGGCTTCCTCCAGTCCGACGCGCACGACGCGGCTGAGCACGGCTGCCGGCAGCACCGCAACGGTGAGCCATGGCAGCACCCAGCTGATTGGGCCGTTGAAGCCGAAGGACGGGAACAGCTGGAAGGTGACGGAGAAGCCGTAGATCATCAGCGCCCCGACGAAGAAAGTCGGTGTCGACGCACCGATGAGCGCCAGACCGCGCGAAACGCGGTCCGGCAGTTTGTAGGGCCAGAAGGCACCGAGGAAGCCGAGAAGCAGGCTGAGCAGGGTCGCAATGACGGCGCTGCCGGCGATCAGCGTCCCTGTAACCATCATGCGCTGCGGCAAGTCGGCACTGACCGCCTGACCCGTCCTGTAGGAGATGCCGAAATCACCGGTGACGGCATCACCAAGCCAATCCACGTAGCGCATCAGCAGTGGCTTGTTCAGTCCTATCTCTTCTTCGACCTGAGCAACGTAGCCTGGGACGGCAACCGCGCCACGCAGTTCTGCAATCAGGACAGCGACGTTGCCGGGGGCCGATACGACGAGCGTGAAGCAGACCACGGAAGCCAGAAACAACAGGACCAGGGAATGCTTCAGCCTCTTGCTGATGAAGTGGATCAAGGCAGCCTCCCGTTACTCAGCCAGCACGATTTTTTCGTACGGCATGTCGTATTCGGTGACCGGGCTGTTGAAACCCTGGACACGCTTGGAGTGCGCCCAGATGCTGGGGACGTAGACCAGCGGCGCGATGGCGTCGTTGTCGTAGAGCCAGTCGTAGACCTTCTGGATCGTCGGCTCGATCTGGTCTCCGGTCGCCGCCGTCGCCGCATTGATCAGCGGATCGAGATTGACCGGGTCGGTGACCAGCTTGCCCTCAACATCGTTCTTGAAGGTCGACAGGCAGAGCGCCACGATCGATCCGAACGGATCATAGGGAGCGCCATAGGTGAGGAAGAAGCCGAGATCGTACTTCTGCTCCAGCATATCGGTATGCTTGGACGCATGGTCGACGGAACGAACGACCAGGTCGATGCCAATCTCCTTCATCTCCGACTGGATCACCTCGGCGATCAGGCGCGAGCCGGGAATGGCATCGGGGCTGACGACCAGCTCCAAAGTCAACGGCTTGCCATCCTTGGAACGAACGGGGCTACCCGTCCAGCCAGCCTTCTCCAGCAGTGCCGAAGCGGCAGCCACGTCGCGGACCGGGGCCTCGTGCTGCTTGCCGGCATAGGGCAGCGCGCTTGAGAAGATATTGCCGGCTGGCTTGGCGTATCCGTGATAGAGCGCCTGCGAGATGGCCGCCCGGTCGATGCCGATGCTGATCGCCTTGCGAACCTGCTGATCCTTGAGCGGTTCCGCACGCTCAGGATTGAAGGCCATCACCAGCGAAACGTTGCCCGGGTCAATGGCGACGTTGAAGCCTGCGGCCTCGAGCTGCTTGCCCTCCTCCGGCGTAAGCGGCGCGATCCAGAAGCCGCCGATCAGGTCGATCTCGCCGGCGCGCAGTGCCGCGACACGTGACCGCGGATCCGGGATGACCTTGGCTTCAAGCCGCTCGTATGATGGCATGTCGCCCCAATAACCTTCGTGGTGCTCGAAGACACTCTGGGTGTCGTCGGCGCTGACCTGGCGCCATGGCCCGGTGCCGACCGGCTCGCCGAACTTGCCGTCTGCACCGACGGACTTCGGGCTCAGGAAGCGGACCGGGCGGGTGTAGGAGAGCTCCTGCATCAGCGCCAGGACAGGCTCCTTGAAATGCAGGGTGATGTGATAGTCGTCGACCACGTCGAGCGATTCAAAATACTTTGAGCAGTTCATCCAGCTGAACTGTTCCTTGCCCAGCCAGCGGTCGAGATTCCATTTGCAGGATTCGGCATTGAACGGGGTGCCGTCCTGGAAGGTCACGCCCTGACGAAGCGTGAGCTGGAGGGTCTTGCCGCCGTCCTCGATCTTCCAGTCGGTCGCAAGGCACGGCTCGATCTGACCACCCTTGCCGTACTTGACGAGCGGCTCGAACATCAAATCCTGGATGGCCCAGATGGCGTAGTGGCTCTGCGGATCGAGATTTCCGGCGGGTTTGGCGATGGCGACGCGGAGTGTGCCTGCCGCACCCTCTGCATACGCGATTTTGGCGAATGCCGCCTCGGCTACAACCATGCCGATGGCAGCTGTCGAAACCTGCAAAAATGCACGCCTATTCAATGACATAGGGATACTCCTCTCGTCGCTTTTTGGTTCCCAGCGCCTTGTACGTGCCGTTACGGCAGACGCGTTTTATGTATAGACATATTAGAAGTGGCATGTATACAATTATGTGTCAATACGGGAGACGATTTTGTAATTTTATGTCGACAATCATGTATTCAATGTAGGTTTGCAGCCGCCAAAACTGCCCTGGTTGGCGCACGTCACGCGAAGTCGCTGAAGGGTTCAGCGCGATCCAAAACCGCCTCAGAGGCAAGGGGAAGAAATGAAGATCAAGCTGATAAATCCGAACACTACCGCATCGATGACGGAGCTCATGGGAAGCGCTGCTCGAGCAGTTGCTGCTCCAGGCACTGAGATTGTGCTCGCGACTTCACGATCGGGAGCAGTGTCGATTGAAGGACACTACGACGAGGCGCTCAGCGTCCTCGGAACGGTTGACCAGCTACTGGAGGGAGATCCCGCCGATGCCTACGTGATCGGCTGCTTCGGCGACCCCGGTCTACTTGCCGCAAGGGAGATTGCGGCCGCGCCAGTCCTTGGCATCGCGGAAGCCGCCATGCATGCAGCGACATTCGTCTCGACGAGCTTTTCGATCGTGACGACACTTGAGAGGACTCGCGTCATCTCGGAACAGCTTGTGCGAAACTACGGCATGGAACGTCACTGCCGTCGGGTCCGGGCGACAGACGTGGCAGTTCTTGAGCTTGAGAAGCCCGACTCTTGCGCACGTGCGATCATTCTAGGCGAATGCGAAGAGGCGCTTCGAGACGATAAGTCGGAAGCGATCGTGCTTGGTTGCGCCGGCATGGCTGACCTTGCGAAAGCTCTTGAGCAGCACCTCGGAGTTCCCGTTATCGATGGTGTCGCCGCTGCCGTGAAATTCGCCGAGGCACTCGTCGGAATGAGACTACGCACCTCCAAAGTCGGCGACTTGGCCTATCCCTTGCCGAAACCATATCTCGGGAAGCTTGCTGGCTACGCCCCAGCTAAGTTGTTTCCGACTAGCTCTCCATCCCAGCCGACAGAACGCCTTGCGATTTCAGGATAGACACCATGAAATTCGATTTCGAAGAACTTCCAGAGCAGGATCGCTACCGCCTGCTTAGCAACTTTGTCGGCCCACGGCCCATCGCGCTCGTTACCACAGTTGACGAGCATGGTTGCAACAACGCTGCTCCGATGAGTTTCTTCAACGTATTCTCACACGACCCCCCGCTACTGATCCTCGGCATGCAGTCTCGCCCAGACGGCACCCCAAAGGACACGGTGGCCAACATCAGACGCGCGGGCGAGTTTGTGGTTCACATGGTGGACATGGCAATCGCGAAGCAGATGATCATCACCGGCATCAACTTCCCTAGCGATGTGGACGAGATCGCATTCGCGGGCCTGACCAGCATTCCGTCGACCAAGGTGGGCGCATCTCTTATCAAGGAGTCGCCCTGCGCCATGGAATGCCGCGCGTCTCAGATTTTGGATTACGGCCGCCGCGTCATTGTGATCGGCGAGGTCGTGCAGATGCATGTCCATGACGACTGTATAGATGAGAACGGCCGCTACGTGCGCCCGGAGGTCTATCAGCCAATCGCTCGCCTGCACGCCGACAACTACATCGTTGCCGACAATCAATTCGAACTGAAAAAGCCCAGCGATCTTTTGCAGCTCGAAGCTTGGGCGGTTAGTGGCCCTAATCGATAAGATCAGAACTATCCCCGATACCAAAGGCTGTCGACAGCGCGGACTGGCACACTGCTTCAACGGGAAGTTCGGGGCCGAAAACGGTCTGTTCGAAACGTCCGACAAGTCGATCTTTCAGCCCGTGGTGGATTGTTCATGGCGATTGACCGCTTTCGGGATCGAGGCAGGTGCGTGCCAACCATTCACGGGTCTCAGCCGCCACGTCCGCTTCTGCGCGAAGGCAAAGTTTGCCTGATGAAGCTTGACGGGCGGTCCGCTCAAGCAAGCACTTTCCGTTCAACCGGACCGGCCCAACTAGGGCAGCGAGCCGTTGCCTGACGCGTTCCCCAAGAAATGGTGGCGTTGCACTCGGAATCTCCACGGAATGCCACTGGGTATTTGCATGCGAAACGGTACAGCGGGCCGAATGTTCGGCTACGGAAAGACATCTCCACCATGGGGACTGATACATTGCCCCTGGAAGAATCGCCCATCCGCTGAAGCAAGGAAGACGTAAGCTGGCACATTTTCCGAAACGTCAGGGGAATGCCGCTTTTGATTGTGTTGAGAACTTCCGTGTCAAAGCTTTTGAGCAGCAGCGTGTCGATTGCTCCCGGGGCAACATTGACGTTTCGGGTCCCCACCTCAAATGCAAGCGAGCGAGTGAACCCGATGATACCCGCCTTGGCGGCAGCGTAGTGCGCTGACTGCCGCACCCTTTCAGGCAAGTTGGGAGGCCGTATTGATGATCTTGCCGTTGTTTTGAACATACATGATCGGAAGGGCCAGCCGGGTCGCAAGAAAAACGCTGCGGAGATGAACAGCGACCATCCGACCCCCAAGCATCGAGGGATAAGGATGTCATCATTCGGCCCGACGATTGCCGATGTGGCCTTAATACGACAATCGGCTCGGACGGCACCGTAGTACCGCTCTCGGACGCCTGGTCCGAGTAAGGAAAGGTCGCGGATCTGACCGTCATGCCTAGGAGGCCGGACTTTTCGTTGCCCACGTCCCCGTACGCAACAGCCTCATGTCAAATGCCATTCGATTCTAAGTGTTTTTTTGCCAGTACCGGTCCGTGGCTGATTTGGGTCGATCGGTGCCGCGTTCCGAGCTTGAGCCCATCAGGAATGAAAATCAGTCCTCACTATCCCCATGGCGATAGGAGATGATCGACAGGAACCTTATCGGCAGCTTTGTCAGCTGCTCGGGGCCGTGTGGCGTGTC
>NZ_JACHOU010000031.1 GCF_014206975.1 Aminobacter aganoensis | reverse complement strand
CGCGATCGCTGGCGCCCAGCAAACCCTTGGCCTCGCACACGGCACGAAACACCTGCCACTTGTTGGCGCTGGCGCCCGGCGCACAGCTGTCGGCCGCCAATTGCCCTGCCACCATGGCAAGCGACAGCGACCGCCGCCCGAAGGGCGTCGTCGAGATATGCTCGATCATCCTCGTTCACCTCTTGTCGAGGCAAGCCAAAGGCGTTCCGGAACGCGTCCAGTGGTTGACAAGTCGGTCCGGAAATGATTCTCTCACAATTGCTACATTGATGAGGGCTTCCGGAATGGCGACGTTTCGGGGGCCTTTTTCTTGCCGTCTATCCTTCTGGTTCCAATCCTCTACGCACTCGGTACTGACGCACTACGCTCCTCATCCGCGGGGCGAGCTTCCAAGCATGCGCCCGATCCGCCAGACATGGACATTTCTAGCTCTGCCCGGACGCCCCGGCACGCTCCTGTTCGAACTTTTGCAGCAGCCTGGGCAGCTCCTCGCCGAGAAACTCCTCGAAGCCGTCGGCAATCTTTTCCACGAAATCGACGCGGGCCTTGCCTCTGGCGACCGTCAGGTGGGCCACCGCCCTGCCCTTGCCGTCGCGGATTTCGCGGGCGCCGCCGACAACCGGCTGGCCCCTGCGCTGCAGCCTCGTGAACAGCAGGTTGAAGCGCTCGTCGCTGGTCGCCTCGCGAAACCGCGCGCTCGACATTTCATCGTCGGCCTTGACCCGCCCCGCCTCGCTCTTGAGCAGATCCGCCAGCGCCATCCAGCGCGGCCGGCCAACCTTGGGCGCAGCGCCAATGGCGCGAACGATGTGCTCGGGCACCGCGTCCGCCACCTGAAGGAAGCGCGTCATCTCCGCCTTGTGCAGCGACAGCGCATCCTGAACCAGGCCGCGTTCGAAGCCGCGGCCGATCAACTCGTGCGCGAACAGCGCACGTTCGATGAAGGAGAGATCGCGGCGTTCGCTGTTTTCCTTGCCCTGGGCGAGAACCAGCTCGATGTCGGAAAGCGACCGCACGATCGCCAGCACGGCGACGCCAAGCCGGCTCGCAGCGCGCACGCGGCGGTGGCCGTAGGCCGTCTGGTAACGGCCTGGCTTGTCTGGATGCGGACGCAGTAGCACCGGCACCTGCTGGCCGGACGCCTCGATGCTCGCCACCAGCGCTTCGAAGTCGGCGTCATGATCCCCATGGTCGAGCCTATCGGCGACAAAGGAGGCCTCGATCAGCCCGGCATCCACCTGGACAACGCGCTCGGCGGTGTCGAGACTTTCCTTGAGCCGACGCGCTTCCTCGATTTCCCTCGACAGGCCGCCGAGGGAAAGTCCCATCGCCTTGACGGCGCCCGAGGCGCTGCGTGGCCGTGCCGGAGCCTCTGCTTCCACTGCCTTGACCGGCTCGGCGGCGGCCGGCGCCGCCGGCGCAGGGTCGACGGTGCCGAACAGGGCCTTAAGCTGATCCTTGCGGTTCTGTGCCATCGCAACCTCCCTCAGCCCGCCCGGTTCCAGGCCTTGACCATCAGGCCTTCGATCTCGTCGTTGACAGCTGTCAACGACTCCATGGCGCGGTCATAGGTGGCCCGGCTGAAGCTTTCGCGCGCCACTTCGTAGAGCGTCTGCTTGGTCAGGCCGGCGTCGGAAAAAGCGGTCGACTTGACCAGCGGCGCCGTCAGCACGCGGTCGCCGAACAGCGAGCGCAGGAAACCGACGATCTGCGTCTGCGGGCCGTCATTGGGTTCGTAGCGGGTGATCAGGTAGCGCATGAAATCGAAATTCAGCTCGCCACCCGCCTCGCGCACCACTGACAGCAGATCGGCAGTCATGAACAGGAACTGGCTCATCGAGGCCACGTCGAGCATTTGCGGGTGCACGGTCACCAGCACCGAGGTCGCGGCACAAAGCGCCGACAACGTCAGGAAGCCAAGCTGCGGCGGGCAGTCCATGACGACGACGTCGTAGTCGCCGGCGACTGTCTGCAGCGCTTCCTGCACGCGTGCGAAGAACATCGCCTTGCTATCGCCTCCGGTCTGGCGTGCTGCCAGCATCTGTGGCGTGGTGTGCTCGAATTCCTGCAGCTCGAGATTGCCCGGCACGAGGTCGAGCCCGTCGAAATAGGTCCTGCGGATGACGTCGACGAGAGGACGGCGCTCGTCGTCGTAGCGGATCGCGCCGTAAAGCGTGTCGTTGCCGTCGAGGTCCAGCTCCGGCTGATAGCCGAACAGCGCCGACATCGACGCCTGCGGGTCGAGGTCGATGGCAAGCACGCGATAACCGGCAAGGGCCAGGTGCTGGGCAAGATGGGTGCTGGTCGTGGTCTTTCCGGAGCCACCCTTGAAGTTGGTGACGGCGATGACCTGCATGTGCTCGCCGCGCCCCGCGTCGCGGCGCGGCAGATAGTGGCGTGCCTTGGTCGGGTTCTGCTCGGCAAGATGCCGGCGCAGCCCGTTGATGTCGTCGAGGGCATAATAGCGGCGCCCGCCTGCCCCGGTCTCGGGCTGCGGGCCCTCGCCTGCGATGGACAGCTGCCTGAGATAACCGTCGGAGACGCCGATCAGGCGCGCTGCTTCGCCGCTGGAAAACTTGCGCAGCGCCTTCTTCGAGGTCGGCGAGAACAGCCGGTCGCGCATCGCCTGCAACTGCGCGGAAAGCATCTCGGCGTCGCAGGCAATGGCACGGTCGGTCGCCATGGCTTCCACCTCTTCGCTCGCGTTTTCCGCCCGTGTCTGAACAGCCCCTGCCAAGTTCTTTAGTCCCTTCCCGGCTGCCCGATCGCGCGCTCACGGCGGACCAGACAAGCCTGCTACGGTTTATGCGCCGATTCGCTGCGGAATCCGAATCCGGGTTACGCCTTCACCAGTTTTTACGTGCTGGAGCGTGGATAACGGATCGATGAAGCAGTTACGCTAGGCGTATCGAAATACGTCACTTTACCGTAACAAGGTGCTGGAGCGCCCGAGTCGAGTCAACTTATTTATAGTTAACGGAAATTAACCATTATGACGGATACGAAACAATGATGCCGCCAGTCGTTTCGTCTCCGTCGTTGACAGCTGTCAACCGGCGTCGCGGTATCCGCGCCGCCGCTTGGACGCAGCCAGCTTGCAAAGGGCCGCTTCGGCGTCGGCAGCCTCGGCGAACAGATCGAGGCGGCGTCTTCCCGACGTGCCGATGCGGCCCCATTCGCGGACCAGCGCGGCGCAGCCAAACAGCGAACGCTCGACCGAGAGCCGATAGAACCGAGCCATGTTACGGCTCGGGTCACGACGCTGGAGATGCAGTGCTTGGGTCGGCTGTTCCATACGGCAGAATCGCCCCGCGCGATTCGGCCGTCCAATGAAAGTGCTGAATCGATCAGCCGGGATCGATTCAGCGTATTGATGCGAGGGTGCTGCTCAGGCAGCCTGACCCATCGCCGGGCCTTGCCCGAAGGCGGCAAGCAACTCGACCTTGCGCTTCTCGAAACGCTCGACCGAGGCGAGCTTGACATGGCCGTAGCCACGGACCGTGTCCGGCAGGGCGGCGAGTTCGGTGGCAGCCGCAAGGTTCTGCGGCGTCAACCGGACAACCACGTCCTCGACGAGTTCGAAATAGTCCGCGACCAGGCGCCGCTCCATCTTGCGCTCGGCCGTCCGGCCGAACGGATCAAAACGCGTGCCCCGGAGGCCCTTGAGGCGGGCGAGCACTGCGAAGGCCGGCTCGATCCAGCGGCCGATGGCGATCTTGGCGGGATGGCCTGTGCGCGGATCGATGCGGGTCAACATGGGCGGCGCCAGGTTGTACTGCAGCTTGAAGCCGTCCTCGAACTCCTCGGCGAGCTTCTGCCGGAACGCCGGATCGCGATGCAGGCGCGCCACCTCGTACTCGTCCTTGTAGGCCATCAGCTTGAACGCGGCCCTGGCGACCGCCTGGGCGAAGGCTTCCTGTCCAGGCGCGACCCGCGTCTCTGCCTGCCGTGCCTTGCCGACCAGCGCGCGATAGCGTTCGGCATAGGCGGCATTCTGGTAGCCGGTCAGGAACGCGACCCGCCCCGCGACGATCTCGTCAAGCGTCCGGACCGCCGGCGCGGATACCGGCGCCATGCCGGCCTGGCGGGTGACGAAGTCCATGTCCCCGGCCGAGCGCCGCCCCCAGGCAAAGGCGGCACGGTTCATCGCCACGCCGGCGCCATTGAGGTCGATCGCCTTTTCGATCGCCTCGCGGCTGACCGGCACGAACCCCTTCTGCCAGGCGTGGCCAAGCAGGAACATGTTGGCGGCAATCGCATCGCCGAACAGGGCCGTCGCAAGCTTCATGGCGGGCAGGGTGGTGAGCGCATCCTCGCCGCCGGCATTGCGCAGCCGGCGCAGGGTGGCGCCCTCGCGGAAGTCGATGGTCGTGTCCTTCACGAAGGATGCCGTCGGAGCGAAGTGATCGTCGACCACTGTCTTTGTGCGACCCTTGCCGAAGGTGGCGATGGCGTTCTGCGAGGCAGCGACCACGAGATCGAAGCCTAGCACCAGGTCGGCTTCGCCTGGTCCGATGCGCGCCGCATTGAGCTGCCCGGGCTGCTGCGCCAGGCGGATGTGCGAAACGACGGCGCCGTTCTTCTGCGCCAAGCCGGTCTGGTCGAGCGTCACCAGCGACAGGCCATCGAGATGGGCTGCCTGGGACAGAATCGCGCTGACGGTGATGACGCCGGTGCCACCGATGCCGGTCAGGAGCACGCTGTAGGGCTCCGCTCCGAGGGCAGGCCGCTTCGGCTCGGCAAGGCCGGCATCGACGCCGCCTGCGGCCTTGGCGCGCGGCTTGCGCAGTCGTCCCCCCTCGATGGTGACGAAGCTCGGGCAAAAACCCTTGATGCAGGACAGGTCGGTGTTGCAGCTTGACTGGTTGATAGCCCGCTTGCGCCCGAACTCGGTCTCACGCGGTTCGATCGAGATGCAGTTGGAGACCGCCGAACAGTCGCCGCAACCCTCGCAGACCAGCTCATTGATGAAGGCGCGCCTGGGCGACACGGGATAGGTGCCGCGCTTGCGCCGGCGGCGCTTTTCGGCGGCGCAGACCTGGTCGTAGACCAGCACGGTGACACCCTCGACCTCGCGCAATTCGCGCTGTACCTGATCGAGTTCGTCGCGATGGCGCACATTGACCGAGCGCGGCAACAAGCCCGCCAGCAGGTGCGGCCGTTCGGATACGACAACCACCTGCCGCGCGCCCTCGGCCAGCACCTGGCCGACAATCGACGGCACCGAAAGCTCCCCATCATGGCGCTGGCCACCGGTCATGGCGACCGCGTCGTTGTAGAGGATCTTGTAGGTGGCATTGACCTTGGCGGCGATGCCGGCGCGGATCGCCAGCAGGCCGGAATGGAAATAGGTGCCGTCACCCATGTTGACGAAGATGTGCTTCTCGTCGGTGAAGGGCGAGAGCCCGATCCACGAGCCGCCTTCGCCGCCCATCTGCGTGAAGGTCGAGGTGTCGCGCTCCATGCCGATCACCATCATGTGGCAGCCGATGCCGGTCGAGGCTCGGCTGCCCTTGGGCACTACGGTCGAGGTCGAGTGCGGGCAGCCCGAGCAGAAATAGGGCTCGCGATTGAGAAGGCCCTGTTCGGCAGGGGAGGGGGCTCCGACCTGCGCCAAGCGGGCCGAGCTTGCAGCAAGGCCGGCGTCCGCCGTGCCCAGCCATTTCAGGATGGCGCGCGCCACCGACAGCGCGCCGATTTCGCCGACCGAGGGGAGGAGAGGGGAGCCGTCCGGGCCGGACTTACCGAAGACCTGCGGCCGGCGGTCGCCGGGCAGGTTGAACAGCAGCGACTTGATCTGCTCCTCGATCACCGGACGCTTTTCCTCGACCACGAGGACCTGCTCCAGGCCGTCGGCGAACTCGCGCAAGCCCTCCGGCTCCAGCGGCCAGACCATGCCGACCTTGTAGAGACGGATACCGAGTTCGGCCGCGCGCGCCTCGTCGATGCCGAGAAGCGACAGGGCGCCCTTGAGGTCGAGCCAGGATTTTCCAGTCGAGACGACGCCGAGTTTTGCCTTGGGGGAGGGCCAGACCTGCCGGTCGAGGCGATTGGCGCGGGCGAAGGCGAGCACCGCCGCAAGCTTGGTCTCGAGCCTGCGTTCCATCGCCTGCTGGCCGTCGGGCCAGCGCATCGACAGGCCGTCGGCGGGCAAGGGCATGTCGGGGATGACGATCTCGAGCCGCGTCGGATCGAGATCGACTGTGGCCGAGCATTCGACGATTTCGGTCTGGCACTTGAAGCCGACCCAGGCGCCGGAATAGCGGCTCATCGCCCAGCCAAGCAGGCCGTAGTCGATGTATTCGCCGACGCCGGCCGGCGACAGCAGCGGCACCATCGCCGAGATCAAATTGTGTTCGCTCTGGTGAGGCAGGGTGGAGGACACAGCGCCATGATCGTCGCCGACGAGCAGCAGCACACCGCCGTGCTGGCTGGTGCCGACCGCATTGGCGTGACGGATGACATCCATGGTGCGGTCGACGCCGGGGCCCTTGCCGTACCACATGGAGAAGACGCCATCGTAACGTGCGCCGGGGAACATGCCGGCCTGCTGGGTGCCCCATACGGCGGTCGCTGCCATGTCCTCGTTGAGGCCCGGCTGGAAGACGATGTGGCTGGCCTTGAGATATTTCCTGGCGCTGCCCATCTCGCGGTCGAAGCCGGCCAGGGGTGAGCCACGATAGCCCGAAACGTAACCCGCCGTATTGAGGCCAGCGGCCAGGTCGCGCTGGCGCTGGACCATCGGCAGGCGCACCAGCGCCTGCGTACCGGACACCAGGATGCGGCCGCGCTCCAGCGTGTAGCGCTCGTCGAGCGCAGACGGCATCTCGACGGCAGGGGCGCTTTGTTCGGGGGACTTCACTGCGGTCATGGTGGAATCTCAGATGTTGGGCAGGGCAGGGCGCATGTCGAAGATACGGCCCCGATTGAGGATGTTGTTGGGATCGAGCGCGGCCTTGATGCGCCGCATCGCGGCCAGTTCGGCCGGCGTTCGGGTCAGGTGCAGGTAAGCCTTCTTGTCCAGGCCGATGCCATGTTCGGCAGAGATCGATCCGCCGGATTTGGCGACACAATCGAACACGGCCTTGGCGACCTCGTTGGGCCTGTCGGTGCGAACGACGTAGTGCAGGTTGCCGTCGCCGAGATGACCGAAAATGTAGGCGCGCGCCGATGGATCGGCCTGGCTCTGCGATACTTCGGCCAGATCGAGAAAGGCGCCCATGCGCGGCAGCGGCAGGCTAACGTCGAGGCTGAGCATCGCACCCTCGGCAAACAGGAAGCGGTTGCAGTCGTCGCGCAGCGTCCACAACGCCTGGTATTCGCGCTCCGACTGCGACAGCACGACGTCCTTGACCAGACCGTCCTCGATCGCCTGCGACAGCGCTTCGGTAAATGCTTCCTCGTCGGCGCCCGGCGCCATGCCCTGGACGTCGGTCAGCACATAGACGGGCGAGCCAAGGACGACGGGTGCCGTCAGCCCGAGCGCTGCGACCATGTCGCCCATCAGCGGCGCCAGGATGACCTCGAAACCGGAGAGCAGATTGCCGAGCCGGCCGCGCAGGAATTTGAGCAGGCCAAAGGCCGCGTCGAGCGACGCCAGCGAACAGAAGGCCGCGGACTGGGTGACGGGTTTCGAATGCAGCCTGAGGCAGGCGCGGGTGACGACGCCGAGCGTGCCTTCGCTGCCGACGAGAAGCTGGCCGAGGTCGTAGCCGGAATTGTCCTTGGCGAGCCCCTTCAGCGACGACAGCACGCTGCCGTCGGCCAGAACGGCTTCCAGCCCCAGCACCTGCGCCCGAAAATTGCCGTAGCGCAAAACGCGAATGCCGCCGGCGTTGGTGGCGATGTTGCCGCCGATGGTGGCTGTGCCTCGCGCACCGATGTCGACGCCGAACACCAGGCCTGCCGCATCGGCCTTTTCCTGTACGAGTTGCAACGGCACGCCGGCATCGGCGACGATCGTGCCGGCGGTCTGCTCGACCTCTTGCAGCGCCGTCATGCGTTCGAGCGAAAGTACGGCTTCGCCGGCCAGCACCCTCGCCGCGCCCGACAGCCCGGTGCGTCCGCCCTGCACGACCAGCGGCAGGCGAGCGGCGTTGCAGGCGTTGAGGATTTCGGCCACGTCGGCCGTATTGCGCGGCCGCAACACCAGTTCCGGCCGTGCGCCCGGCTCGCCGGAGAGATCGTCGCTGTAGCGCGGATCGATCGCATCGCCTGCCAGAATCGCGGCCTTGTCGAGCCGGGGCTGGAGAATGGATAAAACCTGTTCGGTCGGTCGCGCCATGATGCCTGGATGCCCCGGAGGAAGCCATTTCCGGGCGCTGTCTCGAGTCAGCTTATTTCGCTTGCAATATTTGTCAAACCTATATTGTTTATTCGCATGTCGAAGCGGGTGCCGGCCGTTGCTGGTCGCACCGACGGAGGACGAATGCCGATCGAATACCAGGATGTGGTGCGCACCGGCGTTGCCCGGCAAGTCGCCGACAAGATTCGCGCCGCCATTCTCGACGGCCGGCTGCAGATCGACGAGCGCCTGCCGACCGAGGAGGACCTGGCAAAAAGCTTCGGCATTTCGCGGCCCACCGTGCGCGAGGCCCTCAAGCGGCTCGCGGCCCAGAACCTGATCCGTTCGCAGCGTGGGCCGACCGGCGGCACCTTCGTCAGCCGACCCGACCCAGAAGGCCTGTCGTCGGCAATCACCGGGGCAGCGACCCTTCTTGTGGGCGTCGGCGCCTTCGACATCGACGAAATCATCGGCGCCCGGCTGGAGACGGAGGCCATCTGCTGCAGGCTGGCCTGCGAACGGCGCAGCGACGCCGACCTGGCGGCCATGCGCACCGAGATCACGCTGCAGCGTGGCTCCTCGCTCAGCGACGAGGACTTCTGTGCCTCGGACGTGCGGTTCCATCGCGCGGTGGTGCAAGCCGCCGGCAACGGCCCGCTCAGCTTGATGATGTACACTGTCGTCGAGGCGTTCATGCCGATCACCAACATGATCGTGTCCCAGGTGCGTGAGCGCCGCACCGTCGCCGACTTCCACGAGCGGCTGGCTGCAGCCCTCGAGGCGCGCGACTCCGCGGCTGCCTCCGGTGTGCTCGCCGAGCTTTTGACCTATCTTCGCGACAGCTACGCGACCGCTCTCAAGCGACGCGACGAACGCGAGGCCAAGCGCGGCTGACGCGCCCCACCCGACCCGATGACTTCTTGGAGAACGTTATGAGCGAGACTTTTACAGCTTTGATGCTGGAGGACGTCGACGGCAAGCCGCGCGCCGGCTTCCGCGAGATCACCAAGGCCGACCTGCCCGACAACGACGTTCTTGTCGAGGTCAGCTATTCGAGCCTCAACTACAAGGATGGACTCGCCGTTTCCGGCAAGGGCCGCATCGCCCGCCGCCTACCGATGGTCGCCGGCATCGACATTGCCGGTACCGTTGTCGAGTCGCGCTCGCCGGCTTGGAAGGCCGGCGACAAGGTCGTGGCCAATGGCTGGGGGATGTCGGAGACCGAATGGGGCGCCTACACGCGCTTCCAGCGACTGAAGCCGGAGTGGCTGATCCGCCTGCCCGAAGCGTTTTCCATGGAGCAGGCGATGGCCATCGGCACCGCCGGCTATACCGCCGCTCTGTGCGTCGACGCACTGGAGAACTGGGGTGCCATCCAGCCCGGCAAGGGCGAAGTGCTGGTGACCGGTGCTGCCGGCGGCGTCGGTTCGACGGCAGTCAGCCTGTTGTCCTCCAAGGGCTACACGGTCGTTGCCTCGACCGGCCGCGCCGAGACGCATGACTACCTGCGTTCGCTCGGTGCGACGTCCTTCCTCGACCGCGCCGAGCTTTCGGCGGAGGTCAAGCCGCTGCAGAAGGAACGCTGGAGCGGTGCTATCGATTCCGTCGGCTCGACGACGCTCGCCAACGTGTTGGCGCAGACGGTTTATGGCGGCGCTGTGGCGGCCTGCGGCCTTGCCGGCGGCCACACTCTGCCCGGAACCGTCATGCCCCACATCCTGCGCAGCGTGGCGCTGATCGGCGTCGATTCCGTCTTCGCCCCTATGGCCAAGCGCGAGAAGGCCTGGCAGACGCTGGCCGACCATCTCGACAAGTCCAAGCTGTCGGCGATGACCGAGACGCACAAGATGGCCGAACTGCCCGAACTCGCCAACCGCATCCTTGCCGGCGCGGTGCGCGGGCGTGTCGTCATCGAAATCGCGTGAGGGGAGGGGAGAGCAACATGAGCAGCGAAGTCGTACTCTGGGAAAAGGACGCGCAGGACGCGTTCGTCACCCTGACCCTCAACCGTCCCGACAAGATGAACGCCATGAACCAGGAGCTCGGCGACGCGCTCGAGGCGGCGATCGACCGCGCGGTCAAGGATCCTGAGATCCGCGCCATCATCATCACCGGCGCGGGGCGCGCCTTCACCGCCGGCTTCGACCTCGGCGGCGAAGATTTCGAAATGGACACCGAGGCCTGGCGCGAGGACATCGGCGCCAACATGCGCCGCATGAAGTTCATCCGCGAAGCGCCGATCCCGATCATCGCGGCGGTCAACGGCTTTGCGCTGGCCGGCGGGCTGGAGCTGATGATGTGCTGCGACATGACGATCGCAGCCGAGGACGCAATGCTCGGCGAGCCGGAAGTGCGTCACGTCTCGGCGCCGCCGACGCTGATGCTGCCCTGGACGGTGCCGATGATCCACGCCCGCCACTTGATGTATACCGGCGACCTGATCGACGGCCGCGAGGCGGCACGCATCCATCTCGTCAACAAGGCTGTGCCGCGCGACCAGCTGAAGGCGGAGGCCGAAAAGCTGGCCCGCAAATGCGCCCGCATGCCAGGCGCGGCGATCAAGTTCGCCAAGGCGGCGCTCAACCACCAGCAGCAGACCGCGGGACTGGAAAGCTCGTGGACCTACAATCGCGAAACCACGGCGATCCTGCACGGTTCCGAGGAAGGACGCTACTGGATGCGGCTGCTCAAGGAGCATTCGCTGAAGGAGTTCCTCGACATCCGCGAGAAGCCGTTCCGCGACCTCGACTGAGCTTGATACGGGTCAGGCGCCCTTGGGCGCCTGACCACCGCCTGCCTGCAATGCCTCGAACAGGTCGGCATGGTTGCGCAGGTAGCGCGACTGCACGATCTGCCCCTTGTCCGACAATTCGCCCTTGGTCCGGTCGGCCGGTGCCGTCGCCAGGTCGAAACGGGCAATCGCCGTCGACCCAGAGGGATTGGCGGCGTTCCAGCCGGCAATCCGCGTGCTGATTTCGTCGACGCGATCCCTGCCCGTTGCCGAGACGAAAACCAGCGCCACCAGCCGGTCGCGATTCTCTCCGGAAATGACGATGTCGTCGGCGAGCGGCGCGCATTGCGCCATCAGCCCGGCGCGCAGCGGTCCGGTGCGCACCTTGACCCCGCTCGACAGCTTGAAATCCTCCGCGAGCCGGCCATCGAAGCCGAACACCGGCATGCCGTCCGAACGCTGGCGCAACACGACGGCGTCGCCGGTGCGGTAGAAGCCATGCTCGTCCATCGCCAACGGCACCCTGCGGCCCTCGATCAGATAGCAGGGCGCGATGTTGGGACCCGAGACGCGCAGTTCGCTGCGGCCATCGATGTCGACCAACGCCACGCGATGGCCGGGCAAGGGATGGCCGAGCTCGCCCGGCCGCTCCAGCGGCGCGGGCGAAAGCGTGATGGTCGATGCGGCTTCAGTCGCGCCATAGCCTGAGAGTATCTGGAAATCGCCATGGGCGTCGCGGAAGTCGGCGAGCCGGCGCCAGAGCCCGGCATCGATGCCGGCGCCGGCAAAGAAGATCGCCCGCAGCTTGCGCGTAAACGCCGCGGCCGCGGCATGATCGTTCTCCAGCCTGTCGAGCAGCAGCTTCAGGCCGAGCGGCACCGCGACATGCATGGTCGGAGAGACCTCCGCCATGACCCTCACGCTCGCCTCGAAGGTCGACGGGCTGGGCGCGACGTCGACATGCATAGCGCCACCGTTCCAGATCACCTTGAAGATGTTGTCGAGGCCACCGAAGACGTGGTGCCAGGGCAGCCAGTCGACCAGCACCGGCGGCGTCTCGGCCACGAAGGGCCACATCGCGGCGATGGCGCTTTGATTGGACGAGATCATGCCGCGGGTGATCGGCACGCCTTTCGGCGCTCCGGTACTGCCCGAGGTGAAGAAGATCGCCGCCCAGTCGTCCGGCGAGGCGTCGGCATCCGACGGCATGGCCGCTTCGCCCATGCTTTCGCGGGCGAGGTCGCCAAGCGAGACCGCCCCCATGCCCGCGATGGCCGCATGCCCTGCGGGTGCCACGATCAGCCTCGGCTTGGCGGCTTCGACAAACAGCTTTGTCGCATCGCTTTCGACGCCATCGCGGAAAGCAAAAGGCGGCAGCGCCGCATGGACGAAACCGCCGGAGAGACAAGCGAGCTTGAGCACCAGCGCATCGATGCCGGCCGGAGCCAGCGTCGCCACGCAATCGCCCTTGGCAAGGCCGTAGCGGCCTGCAAGCGCCTGTCGCATCGCGCGCGACCGGCGAAGCGCATCGCCGTAGCCGATCGAGCACCTGTTGCCGTCGCCAGGCTCGGACAGCAATACCCTATCCGGCGCCACTCCCGCCCATTTGCCGAGCCGCGCCAGGATATCCGGCCTTTCGGCCGGCAGCGCGATCGAACTGCGGTAGACGCGGCGCCCATCCGGAAGCGGTTCCTCGATCAGCTCCTGACCGGGGGCCAGCAGCTGGCTCATCAGGCTTCGTGCCTCTGGGGGGCATCGCCTTGCCGTGCCGAAAGCGCCTTTTCGTAGACGCTCGACTGGTAGGCGATCAGTTCCTCGAAAGCGGCGATGGCAGCCGCGGCGTCGCGGGCGCGCAGCGCCTCCAGGATGTCGGCATGCAGCGACACGACGCGGCCGCGCTCGCGGAAGCGGAAGGAGATCATGTTGGTCGCCGGGATCAGCGAGTCGTTGACCACGAGCATGATGAAGCGCAGCTCGTTGTTGCCGGTGGCCTGGGCGATGGCGTGGTGGAAGGCGACATCGAGCCGGCAAAACTCCTCGTCGGAGATATCATCGCGCTCGAAGGCCTCCAGCGTCGCCTCGATCGACTCGAGGTCCTCGGCAGTGGCGCGTTCGGCCGCAAGCTGCACGCAGGTACGGCCGAGGAACAGCCGCGCCTCGACGATCTCGGTGAGCCCGAAGACGCCAAGGCCGACAAACCAGGTCGTCATCTCCTGCAGCATCTGGCTGGCTGCGGTGAGCGATGGCGCATTGACGAAGACGCCGCCATTGGGACCGCGCTTCGAGCGCACCAGCTTCTTCGCCGCCAGGATCTTCAGCGCCTCGCGCACGGTCGGCTGCGAAACGCCGAAGCGCTGCGCGATCTCGGCTTCGGAAGGCAATCGGGCCTCGACGCTGAGCGCGCCCTGCACAATCTCCTGCTGGAGCGCCGTAGCGATCTGATGTGCCAGACTCTTGGTGGCCTGGACTGCCTGCTTGGCCTCCTCCATGCGCGTATTCTCTCCCTCGTTGCCGCTTCTTATTATTTCAATATTACAATATCTAAATTGTTGACCGCCTGATCAGAAAATGCAAGCCTTCGATCCAACAGGGCAGCGTTTTCGACCCGCGACGCCGCCACAATAAGAACTTCAGTGGGAACATGGGAGATAATTTCCGATGAAGCTGACAAGGCGTGAATTCGCCGTCGGTATGACGGCAGCTATTGCCTCGATGACCCTGCCACGGCTGGCCACCGCGCAATCGTCACTGGTCGTTCCGACCTATGGCGGGCTGTGGGCCAAGTTCTGGGAAGAGCAGCTCCTCCCGGGCCTGACCTCCGCCACCGGCATCCAGCCGCAGCTCGATGTCGGGCTTGGCAAGGATTTCGTGGCCAAGATCCGCGCCGGCGGCGACCGGTCGCCCTACAGCATCTTCATGGGCAACGAAAACATCGCCGCCGTGCTGCGCGCCGAGGGCTTCTTCGAACCCTTCGACCTCGCCAAGGTGCCGAACGCGGCGAAGACCTATCCGCAATTCATCAACAAGGACGCCAAGGGCATCCGCGCCATCGTCTCGCCGATCGGCCTGGCCTACCGCACCGACCTGGTGAAGACCGCGCCCACCTCGTGGCACGATCTGTGGGAAAACCCCGAGTTCAAGGGCAAGACCGGTCTCTACCAGATCGGCAACACCGGCGCCGTGCTGTTCCTGCGCCTGGTCGCCGAACTGTTCGGCAACGGCCCCGACGACTTCGATACTGCCTTCGCCAAGATCAAGGAACTGCTGCCGTTCACGCAGGCGTCGTGGAGCGGCGAGGTGGCAACGGCCCTGATCCGCGGCGACGCGATCATCGCGCCGGTCGACTGGACCGAAATCATGACGTTGCAGGACAAGGGCGCGCCCGTCGCGATCGTTGCCCCCAAGGAGGGCGTGCTGGCATTCGAGCAGTCGTTCAACCTGGTCGGCACTGGCGCCGAGAAGGACGCCGCGCACGCCTATCTGAACTACATCCTCGACGCCAAGGTCCAGCAGGACATGGCCAAGGCCTTCTACACCTCGCCCAGCAACAACGAGTCCGTCGTCGATGACGCGCTGAAGGCACGCACACCGATCGTCGGCCCGCGCATGGCCGAGATCAAGAGCTATGACTGGGACAGCTACGTCGACAAGGCGGCGGAGATCGCCGACCGCTGGAACCGGGAGATGGCATAAGCCACGCCGCGACCGGCAACGACGTAACCGCATGGCCGGGAGGCACCCCACCTCCCGGCCGGGGAACTGCGAGGACACTGGATGACCGCCCTGACCATCGACCGTATCAACAAGCGGTATGGCAACCTTCACATCCTCAAGGACATTTCGATCCCGATCGGCCAGGGTGAATTCGTTTCCCTGCTGGGCCCCAGCGGCTGCGGCAAGACCACGACGTTGCGCTGCATCGCCGGCTTCGAGCGGCCGGACACCGGCCGCATCCTGTTCGGCGAGCGCGACGTGACCCGCGCCTTGCCCGAACAGCGCGACATCGGCATGGTGTTCCAGTCCTACGCCCTATTTCCGCATATGACCGTAGCCGAAAACCTCAGCTTCGGCCTCGAGGTGCGCAAGGTCGCGCCGGCGGACCGCCAGCGACGCATCGCCGACGTGCTCGCCATGGTTCGGCTCGAAGGCTACGACAAGCGCTATCCGCGCGAGCTTTCCGGCGGCCAGCAGCAGCGCGTGGCGCTGGCCCGCGCCTTGGTCATCGAACCGTCAGTGCTGCTGCTCGACGAGCCGCTGGCCAATCTCGACGCCACCTTGCGCGACGAGATGCGTTTCTTCATCCGCGACCTGCAGCAGCGAGTCGGCATCACCAGCATCTACGTCACCCACGACCAGGCCGAAGCCATGGTCATGTCGGACAAGATCGTGGTGATGAGCGCCGGCACGATCTCGCAGTTCGGCTCGCCGCGCGAGATCTACGAGCGGCCCGCCTCGCAATCGGTCGCCGGTTTCATCGGCCGCTCCAACACCATCGGCGGCAAGATCGCCGAAGCGCTCGGCCAGGACAGCTACAAGGTCGAGACGCCCTGCGGCAGCATCGGCGCGACAGGCCCGGCAGGACTTTCCAGGGGCGCCGACGTCAAGATCATGATCCGGCCGGAGAACATCAACACCCGCAGCCAGGCGGCCGCGGCAGGCCAAGGGGCCGGGGAGGGGGGCCACAGTGACAACGTGCTCTCGGGCTCGGTGGTCAATTCGGTCTACCAGGGCAGCGCCAACCAACTGGCCGTCAAGCTCGGCAGTGGCGATCGCGTGATCGTCGACGTCAACGGCCGCAACCCGCTTGAAGTCGGCGAACAGGTCGCCTTGCGCTTCGCCGCGCGCGACACCTGGCTGCTGGCGTCATGAGTGCTGTCGAAGCCGCTCCGCGCATCGAAAGCCGAAGCAATCGAGGCAGCGCCACCTGGATGGTAGTGCCGGCGCTGGTGCTGCTGATCGGCTTCTTCGCGCTTCCCTACCTGACGATCATCACCATGAGCCTGCGCGAGGCCTCGACCCGCGCCGTCTATGGCGAAGGCTTTACGCTGGCGCACTACACCAGCGCGCTGAGAGACTTCTACATCTGGGGCATTCTCGGCCGCACCCTGCTGATCGGCGCCACCGTCACGGTCATTTCGCTGCTGCTGGGCTACCCCGTCGCCTATCATCTCGCCAAGTCGCGGTCGCGCTGGACCAGCCTGCTCTACATCTTCGTGCTGTCGCCGCTGCTGGTCGGGCTGGTGGTGCGGACCTTTGCCTGGATGATCATCCTGTCCAACAACGGCGTCGCCAACCAGGCGCTCCAGGCCGTCGGCCTGATCGACTTTCCGCTCCAGCTGATGAACAACTCGCTCGGCGTGACCATCGCGCTGACGCATGTGTTCCTGCCCTTCATCATCCTGCCGCTGCTCGGCAATCTGCAGGCGATCAGCCCCGACCTCGCCATGGCGTCGCGCTCGCTCGGCGCGTCGCGGATGCGGACCTTCTGGAAGGTGACGCTGCCGCTCAGCATGCCCGGCATCCAGGCCGGCACGATCCTGGTGTTCGTGCTGTCGATCAGCGCCTATGTCACGCCGGCCATGCTCGGCGGCACCGGCGGGCGCACCATGTCGGTGCTGGTCGTGCAATATCTGGTCGACAACTTCCGCTGGCCGGCAGGGGCGGCGCTGGCCATCATCATGGCGGCAGTGGCGGTCATCTTCGTCGGCCTCTATCTCAGGCTTACAGCGCGCGCCATGCGGAGGCTGCCATGACACGTGCATCAAGCGGCGTCGAAAAGACCATCTGGGACCGGCTGTTCACCGTCCTTGTCGCGGCGATCTACATCTTCCTGATGTTCCCGATCGTGCTGGTGGTGCTGTTGTCGTTCAATTCGGGCGAGTTCCTGGCATTCCCGCTCGAGGGGTTTTCGCTGCGCTGGTTCGAGGCGCTGTTCTCGAACAAGCGCTTCCTCGACGCCACGCTCTATTCAATCCGGATCGCCGCCGTGTCGACCGTCGTCAACGCCGTAATCGGCACGCTGGCGGCGATCTATGTCGCCCGCCATGCAACCGTGGCCCGCGACTACATCCGCCTGATCATGACCGCCCCGTTGCTGGTGCCCGAGATCCTGACGGCAATCGCGCTGCTGTTCTATTTCTACGAGATCCGCATCGGCACCGACTATTCGATCGGCATCCAGATCGGCCACATCGTCGTCACCTTCCCCTATGTCTTCCTCAACGTCTCTTCGGCGCTGTTCAACTTCGACCGCTCGCAGGAAGAAGCCGCGCGCAGCCTGGGGGCCGGCGGCTGGATGACCTTCCGGCGCGTGACGCTGCCGGCGATCAAGCCAGGCATCATCACCGGCTGCCTGTTTGCCTTCGTCATCTCCTTCGACATCTTCAACATCTCGCTACTGCTGAAGTCGCTCGGCAGCAACACGCTGCCGCTCGAACTGTTCGATTACCTGCGCTTCAACTTCGATCCGACGGCCGCGGCCATCGCCTCTCTCAGCATCTTCATGACGTTTGCGGCGATCCTGATCATCGATCGCACGGTAGGGCTCAGGTCACTGCGGTTCTGAACGGTCGGCTCCAAGCCGCAACGCGCCGGAAAACTGCAGATTTCCGGCGCAATTTGTGTGGCCGGACGGGTGCGCTCGCTTGACAAGAGATGAGCCGTAAAAATACATTTCAATATCAGAATAGACGGTTCTGATGCCGCTGCCATCAGACAAGAGGAGCGCTATGCGGCGCTCGAGGGGAAGGCAGCGACAGGGACTGGCCGGGGCGCACGCCAGCGGCATACTCGTCACAATGGAGAGGGCTGACATGCAACGACATCTTTCGCTTCTGCGCGGCGCCGCGATCGCCGCATTGGCCGCCACGGCCGTCGCCGCAGCCGCCGGCGTTTCGGGTGCTGCCGAACTGCCTAAATCGCCCGAGGTCAAGGACACCGGCAAGCTGATCATCGCCAACACGCTCGAATATGCGCCGTTCGAATTCATCGACGAAAATGGCAAGCAGGTCGGCATCAACATCGAACTCGCGCAGGAAACCGCAAAGCTGCTCGGCGCCGAACTCGAAGTCACCCGCATTCCCTTCCCCTCGATGGTGCCCGGCCTCGCCGCCGGCCGCTTCAAGGTCGCCTGGGAAACCTTTGCCGCCACCGACGACCGGCTCAAGCAGGTCGACTTCGTGATGTTCATCAAGTCGGGCATCGTCGCCTCGACGACCGCCGACAAGGCATCGCAGTTCCAGGGCGAGAACAACCTGTGCGGCAAGCGCGTCGGCGTCATCGGCGGCGCGGTGTCCGACTTCATCGCCGACCGGCTGAGCGGCGAGTGCAAGGAAAAGGGCCTGCCCGAGATCGCCAAGAGCATCTTCCCGGAAGGCAAGGACATCATCCAGGCAGCGCTTTCCGACCGCATCGACGCCCGTCTCGACGACGCCACCGCATCGGGCTATTTCGAAGTGACCAGCAAGGGCCAGATGGTGGTCGTGCCGGGTCTCTACGATGTCGCGCCGCTCGGCATCGCCATTCCGAAGGGCGACAAGGAAACGGCCGACATGCTGGCTGCAGGCGTCAACGAGCTGATCAAGAACGGCACCTACAAGACGATCATGGCCAAGTACGGCATGACCAGCGCGATGATCGAGGAAGCCTACGTCGTCGACGCTGCCGACAAGATCCGCAAGTAATCATTCCGGCCGGCGGCGAGCACAGCTCACGCCGGCCTTTTCCATCGGAGGACGGCGCATGGACCGGGCCGAAACGCAAGCACCGCCGGAGGCGCTGACCGTCGTACCGCTGCGCCACTATGGCCTGTGGGTCGGCACGGCGATCACCCTGGTCATCCTCGGGCTGATCCTGAAGGCTCTTGCCACCAACCCGGCCTTCGACTGGCCGACGGTCGGCAAGTACCTGTTCCACCCCTCGATCATTCGCGGCCTGGGCCAGACGCTCTTGCTGACGATCACCATCATGGTGCTTGCCATTATTATCGGCACCATCGTCGCCATCATGCGGCTGTCGCCGAGCCGGGTGCTCAACGCCTTCGCCAGCGCCTACATCTGGTTCTTCCGCGGCGCACCGGCGCTGATCCAGCTGATCTTCTGGTTCAACCTGTCGCTGATCGTGCGCGAATTCTCGTTGACGCTGCCATTCGTGGGCACGCTGTTCACGATCAAGACCAACGACGTCATGACGCCCTTCGTCGCCGCCGTCATCGCGCTGTCGCTGCATGAAGCCGGCTACATGGCCGAGATCGTACGCGCCGGCATCAACTCGGTGGCGTCAGGCCAGACCGAGGCCGCCGGCAGCCTGGGCATGAACCACCGGCTGATCCTGCGCCGCATCACGCTGCCCCAGGCGATGCGCTTCATCGTGCCGCCGACCGGCAATGAGACGATCAACCTTTTGAAGACCACGTCGCTGGTCACCATCATCGCGGTCAACGACCTGCTCTATGCCGCGCAGAGCATCTATGCCCGGACCTTCGAGACCATCCCGCTGCTGATCGTGGTGGCCTTCTGGTATCTGTTCGTCGTCACGATCCTGTCGATCGGGCAGCACTATATCGAGCAATATTACGGCAGGAGCGACCAGCAGCAGGGCGCATCGTTGGGCGAGACGCTCAGGCGCGCCTTCAGGTTCGGACGGGTGGCACAGCCAGCATGACATCGAAAGCAGAAAACCAGGCCCGCTTCGGCGTCCCAGTCGACTCCATGGTGTTTGCCCGCGGCGTGCGCAAATCCTTCGGCAACGCGGAAGTGCTGAAGGGCATCGACCTCAATGTACCCACGGGCTCGGTGGCGTGCGTCATCGGCCCTTCAGGGTCGGGCAAGAGCACCTTCCTGCGCTGCATCAACCATTTGGAAGAGGTCAGCGGCGGCGTGCTCCTGGTCGACGGCGAGTTCGTCGGCTACGACCTGCGCCACGGCAAGCTCTACGAGGTCAACAACAAGCTGCTGTGCCAGCGCCGCGCCGACATCGGCATGGTGTTCCAGTCGTTCAACCTGTTCTCCCACATGACTGCGCTGGAAAACCTGATCGAGGCGCCGATCATGGTGAGGGGCATGTCCAAGGGCGAAGCCAAGGACAAGGCCCATGCACTGCTCGAGCGCGTCGGGCTTTCGGCCAAGGCCGACGCCTATCCGCGCCAGCTTTCCGGCGGGCAGCAGCAGCGCGTGGCGATTGCCCGGGCGCTGGCGATGAACCCCAAGGTCCTGCTGTTCGACGAGCCGACTTCGGCACTCGACCCCGAACTGGTCGGCGAAGTGCTGGTCGTCATGCGCGACCTTGCCGAGAGCGGCATGACGATGGTGGTGGTGACCCACGAGATCGGCTTTGCCCGCGAGGTCGGCGACCAGTTGATCTTCATGGATGGCGGCGTCGTCGAAGAGCGCGGCGAACCCAGGGAAATGATCGCCAATCCCCAATCGCCGCGGACGCGGGAGTTCCTGTCTCACGTGCTGTGAGACCATTTCCTGCAGGCAAATGGACAAGAAAAGGGGCAGCGCCGGGCGCTGCCCCCTTTTCGACGTGCTGATCAATTGATGGCGGCGATATTGCCCAGGCGCAGGAACAGCGTTTCGCCCGAGGAATCGTCGACGCCGTCATTGTCGGTGACGACGAAGGCTTCACCTGATGCATCGATGGCAAAGCCTTCGACCTTGTCGACGACGTAGCCGTTGGCGGCCGACTTGAGATCGGGCAGCAGGTCGCGGACCAGCGACTTGTCCACCACAGGCAGGTCGCCGCCGAGCTTGACCGGCTTGAAGCCGTCGAGCGCCACCGCATAAACGCGCTTGTTCCTGGCTTCCTGGCCGATCAGGTTGTCGCGCTCGACGATATAGAGCTTGCCGTCATGGGCGCTGATCTCCGACAGGCCGACCCAGCCCTTCTCGGTGGCTTCGAGCGGATAGCGCACCGCCGACCATTCCTTGGCCTTCGGCTTGTAGGCGAGCAGCTTGACCTGGCCCTTCGGATCGTCGGCCCATTCGCGCTGCACGGCCATGACCAGCGTCAAGTCGTCGCCTTCGCCGACGATCGCGATGCCTTCGAGGCCGAAGCGGGTCTCGCCGGCAAGCAACTCGGCCGGAAAGGCGATCTCTTCCTTGATCTCGCCCTTGGCATTGACGTTGTAGATGGCATGCGGGGTCAGCTTGTCGCTGCGGCCTTCCGAAGCCAGCCAGAAGCCGCCCTTGCCGTCGGCCACGAGACCTTCGAGATCGAGCTTCTGCGCCGGCTGGCCGTCCCGCGTAACGACGGTCTTGTCGGTGATCAGGGCAGGGGTCTTGGTGGTGTCGATGGTGAAGATCGCCGGCGCCGAACGATAGACCGAATCCGAAACGGCATAGAGCTTGCCGGCTTCCTTGGGATCGGCGGCGAGGCCAGAAAGAGCGCCCCAGCCGAGCGGCGTGCCGTCGTCCTTGAAGTTCGAGACGATCTGCGGATAGGCAGGGGTGCCCTCGCCGAGTTCGTAGACCATGATATGCGAGCGGGCGAGGCCATCCTCGACGAGATCGGTCTCGTTGGCGGTGACCAGAAGCTTGCGCTGCGGGATGGCGACGAGGCCTTCCGGGCCGATGCCCGAAGGCAGCAACTGGAGGAACTCGGGCTCGGCACCGGTGTCCTTGTAGACGCCGACCAGCGAAGCGCGCTCGGCTGCCACGAAAATCAGCTTCTGGTCGCCGAAGCTTGCAAATTCGAGGCCTTCCGGCTCGATGCCCTTCTTGTTGCGGGCATCGGGATAGTGGCCGGCGGCGGCAGCCTGGTATTCGAAGGCCGGGCCGGATTCGTAGAGCACCTCGCCAGTCCTCGAGAAAATGGTGAAGCCGCGGGCGCCGCCCTTGTAATCGCCTTCGTTGGCAACGACGAGGCGCTGGTCGTCGAGCCACTTCACCGCATCGGGTTCGCGCGGCGCATTCTCGACCTTGCCTGTGAAGGACAGCGCGCCGTCCTTCCTGGTGTCGACGTTTTCGAGCGTGACCTCGCCGGCCGGGAAGTGGGAAACGACCTTGCCGCCCGCGGCATCGACGATGGCGATGTGGTTGTTTTCCTGGAGCGTGACGGCGATCTCGCCCTTGTCGTTGAAGGCGACGAATTCCGGTTCGGGATCTTCAGGCGAAACCGCGGCGATGCCGGTCAGGTCGACGGTCTTGACTGAGGCGCAATCGGGCGCGCCATCGTTGAGCGTGACGATCTTGAGGTTGCCAGCTGGCAACTGCGGCAGGGCGCCGTCATTGAGTTCCTCGTCGCGTTCGTTTTCGATGGCGATGGCCAGCAGCTTGCCGTCCTTGCTGAGCGCCACCGAGTCGGGCTGGCCGCCGAGATCGCAGCTGGCTTCGATCTTCTTGGATGCCAGGTCGATCACGGTCAGGTTGCCCGACGGCTCCTGCCTGTTCTTGGAGGTATTGACGCCGGCAAGCACCTTGCCGCCGAGCACGGCGACCGAGGTCGGCGTTGCCGCATCGACGTCTGCCGGCAGGTTCTGCGACACCGGGAAGGTGGCGATGCGGTTGAAGACCTCTGCCGCGTGAGCGGGCAGGGCGGCCGACGCAGCGAGCGCGGTGGTCAAGAGCAGGAGCTTGCGGTTGATGTTGCCTGACATGGTGAAGCCTCTTTGCCTGAACGGAATTGCGGGTTCCGTTTGGGGCAGCGAGATTTCAGCACGATGACAGCCGGATGATGGTTTGATGACACGCGCCGCCGGCGCCGCGAAGCGCGTCTGCCTATCGGACGACCTGCTTCAGCCCCTCCAGTGCTTCCTGCAGGTCAATTCGTGCCTCGCTGGCCTCGGGGTAGACGGCATAGACCGGATAGGTAAATTCGGGCGCACCTTCGACCATTTCGAGATCGCCTGCAGCGATCAGCGGTGCAACGACACCCTTGCGGAAATAGCCCATGCCGCCGGCCCGCAGGATGTAACTCAGGCCGAGCGGTCCGAGGCCGACGAACAGCCCCGGCTCGCCGAATGCCGTTGACGTGGCGTCGTGCTGGGCAGCGAACAGCGGCCCCCAGTCGACATAGACATAGGTGCTCGCCGCATCCGGCTTGCCGTCCTTCGCCACCGTCCTGACCAGCACCAGTTGTTCTTCCTGAAGGATCTCGACCCTGAAACCCGGCAGCAGCTTGGGCGCGTAGAGGATGGCGATGTCGAGCACGCCCGTCCTCAACTGGTCTAGCAACTGGTCGGGAACGCCGACATGGGCATGGATGGCGATCTCGGGCTTGGCCTGCTTCATCCACACGAGCCAGTCGAGCAGCAGCGGGTTCCACAGGCTGAGCTCGCCGCCAAGCGCAACGACGCTCGTACGCCCCGAAGGGATTGCGAGCTGATGCCGG
The DNA here is from genome assembly GCF_014206975.1 of Aminobacter aganoensis. Taxonomy (GTDB): domain Bacteria; phylum Pseudomonadota; class Alphaproteobacteria; order Rhizobiales; family Rhizobiaceae; genus Aminobacter; species Aminobacter aganoensis. Next base: position 6,180 of record NZ_JACHOU010000031.1, on the reverse strand, counting down.
GCGCGCTCCCAGATCTGCACGAAAGACTGCGCGTAGCGTTCGAACTCGCGGCCAGCCGGCGTCAGCTGGGCGCCGTTGCGGTTGCGGACGAACAGCTGTCGCCCAAGCTCCTCCTCCAGGGTGCGTATGCGCGCGCTGACCGTTGTCTGGGTCACGTGGAGGCGGTCGGCGGCCCTGAGGAAGCTGCCGCAATGGACGATCTCAAGGAACGTGCGCGCGCGATCTATGTCCATGACATCCAGTTCAAAGCAAAATTATTGCACTAATATAGCATTTAATTCCGTTTGCGTTCTTGTTTGGCTCGGCGCAATTTTTTCGCAGGAACGACGTGGGTCGTGATCGCGGCAAAGGACACGGAAGATGATATCCGACGAAAAGGGTGCCCCTCCCGAAACCCAGGAATACGCCTCGCCGCCGTGCTTCATGCACGAATTGTCGCCCGACTTTCAGGCGGTGCAGCAAGACAGCTGGCCCGACGTCACCCGCTGGCGCAAGGCCGAGCGAACCCGCCTGATCGACGAGCGCCTGCTGGTCGGCGCCGAGGAGAGGACCGCGAAGTCCGAACGCATCGCCACCGCGCTCGATGAGGCGATCGGCAAGGTTTCGGGCAGGCTTGTCAGCGTCTACTGGCCGTTCCGCGGCGAGCCGGACCTGCGCAACTGGGCTGTGCGGGTGATCATGCGCGGCGGCAGGATAGCCTTGCCGGTCGTCATCCAGAAGGCGTGGCCGCTTGAGTTCCGCGTCTGGTCGCCAGGCGACCCGCTGGAGCGCGGAGTGTGGAACATTCTCGTGCCCTCGCACGGCCCGGCCGTGCAGCCCGATGTCGTCATTGCACCGGTGGTGGGCTTCGACGAGGCCAACTACCGCCTTGGCTATGGCGGCGGTTTCTTCGACCGGACGCTGGCGGCGATGCCGAAACGTCCGCTGGTGATAGGGGTCGGCTACACCGGAAGCCGGATCCGGACGATCTATCCGCAGCCGCACGACATCCCGATGGACGTCATCGTCACCGACGAATGAGCAAGGGATAATAAGTCGCGGGTCCGGACGACACTTGGCGCTTGTCGCAAAGCACTCCGGTGCTACGTTTTGGCGGCGTCGAGAGCGGGGGCATTCCCGGTTCGACAAGCCATTGGCCGGCTTGGGAAGCCGGGCATCATTGCGCAAGCGTACCAATCCGGAGGAGGTAGGTAACCTTGAACGAAGTTGTGCAGAAGGGGCGGTCGCTCTACCACGAACTCGGCGGCGAGGAGGCCATCCGGCGGCTTGTCGAGATATTCTATGACATCGTCGAGCAGGACGAGGACGCCGCGGAATTGCACCTCCTGCATCGCAGGGGCCATGGCGTTGCCCATTCCCGCGAGGAGCAGTTCAACTATCTCTGCGGTTTCTTCGGCGGCCCGAGCTACTACGTCCAGAAGCACGGACATTCACGGCTGAAGGAAATCCACGAGCATGTCGCCATCGGTCCCGAGTTGCGCGACCTCTGGCTGAAGTGCATGCGGCAGGCGGTCGACAAGGCGGACCTGCCGGAGCGCCTCCAGGATCTCATCATGCGTCATTTCAGCTTCGCAGCCGAGACGACGAGGAATCGCGACTAGGGCCCCGCTCCATACGGAACGGGGCCCGGCGACGTTTGCTGATCTTGCGAGGCCCGATTTTGCGCGGGCCACGGAGGCAAGCAAGGCTGCCTCAGCAGGCAACTTCCGCACGCATTTCCACTAGGCCGAGCACCCTCTCCATGGCGCAGGGAATGGGTGCGATGATCGGCGTCTCGAACATCGGCTGCAGTTGCTCCGCCGCCTGGCCGAGCGGGCCGCCGCCAATGATGACGGCTTCGGCTCCGTCCAGTTCGATGCATTCGCGCACCGCTTCGGCGAGCGATCGTTGCAGCAGCTTTTCATCACCAGCCACTGCGATCGGATCGCCCGGCGTGCACCGGATGCCCGAATAGAGATGGGCGAGCCCCAGGTCGCGGGCGCGGCCGGCGATTGCCTCGGCCAGATCCGGCGTCGTGGTGGCGACGCCGAACTTTCGCCCGTCGCGCGAGGCTTCGATCATCGAGGCCTCGCAGATACCGACGACCGGAATGGCGACCCTGCGCCGGAGTTCCGCAAGGCCCGGATCGCCGAAGGCGCTGACCACGATTCCCATGCAGTCCGCATCGTGGCTGGACCCGATCTCGATAACCTGGTCGGCGGCGGCTTCAAGCTGCGCGCCGTTGACGATCATCTGCGGGCTCCGATTGGCCGTGGCAACTGCCACGGCCAACCGTCCTGTTGCAGTCTTGCGCGCAATGGCATGCATCATGTCGCTGGTTGCGCGCGAGCTGTTCGGATTGATCAACAGGATATGGGAAGTAGTCATGTTCATGGTTACGCTCTGGCTTGTGCGGCCACGGACGACACTGCGGGTGTGTCGACTTCGGCCGGCTGGGTAAGATCTTCCATGGACATGCCATAGGTTTCCGGGCCCATCTGGATGCAGATGGCGAACACCGCATACATCGCCGCCGCCAGGCCGAACACGCCGATCATGCCGTAGCTGTCGAACAGCGCGCCCGAGATGGTGGGCACGAAGGAGCCCGCCGCCGATCCCGTCGCCAGGATGAAGGCCACGCCGAAGGCGCGGATGCGGGTCGGGAACAGTTCCGGCGCATAGATCCAGATCGAGGTGTTCAGGAGAAGCACGAAGAACTGGAAGATGGCGCCGAACATGAGCACCAAGTAGATGTTGGTGCCAAGCGTGGCGATCGACACGGCGGCGAGACAGGCAAAGATGGCGCCGACGGTCAGCACCCTCTTGCGCGGGAAGTAGTAGCCGAACATCGAGGCCGCGATGGCGCCGAGCACGCTGCCGCTCTGGATGATCATCGAGTAGAGCAGGCTGCCCTGCAGCGTGTAGCCCATCGACACGAAGATGATCGGCATCAGCGTCAGCACCGACAGCTGCGCGCCGTAGCTCATCAGGATGGCAATGGCGACCGGGACGGTGCGGCCGAGGTAGGGCGCGCGGAACAGCTCCTTCCAGCTATCCTTGGCCGGGGCTTCCTGCGGCTGGTCGTCCTTGAGGTATTCGCGCACGACGAGGTTCTTCGGACGCAGCGTTCCCGATTCCAGGATCGACAGCACCTTGTTGGCCTCCGCTATCCTGCCCTGCGAGGCTAAGAAGCGCGGCGTCTCTGGCACGAAGCGGCGGTAGAACACCACCAGCAGCGCCGGCAGCGCAAGCGCGGCAAACAGCCAGCGCCAGCCGTCCTCGCCTGGGAAGATCGAGAAGATCAACAGGCCGAAAGCCGGGGCGAGGAAGTTGCCGAAGCCGCCGGCGCCGACATTGACGAGGCCAGCGGCGGTGCCGCGGAACTTCGGCGAGCAGAACTCGGAAAGCATGGTCACCGCGGTCGAGATCTCGCCGCCGATGCCGAAGCCGACGATGCCACGCGCGATGGCGAGCGCGGCGAAGTTCGGCGCCAGCGCGCAGGCCAGCGAACCGATGGTGAAGAGCAGGAGATTGAAGGTCAGCATCACCCTGCGGCCGTAGCGGTCTCCGAGGATGCCAGACAACAGGCGGCCGATCGCCGCGCTGCCGAAGGTGATGGTATTGAGCAGGCCGATGTCGGCGCCGGTCAGCCCCCAGCTTTCCTTGAGCATCGGCCCCGAAACGCCGATCGTGTTCTGCTCGAAGGCGTCGAAGAGCACGCCAATGAGCACCAGCGCGATGATCTGCTTGTGGGCGCCGGTGACGCCTATGCGGCTCAGCGCTCCCTCGAGTTGTCTAATAGCCGGCGACGACTTGCCGGATTGCACCATACTTTCCGCTGCCATGGTTTCTCCTCCCTTGGCTGAACCAGACGTGAAAACTTATTTTCACCAATCTATCATATGAAATGCCCTTTTTACAGCTGAATCTTGGGACGGGCAGCACGTTTCGCCGGCAGCACTTATGTCGTTGTGATTCCTGCCTGATCGGACGATCCAGCCGACCTTTCCCGGGCGCCTGCCCCTTGCGGAGGTGAACCATCATGCGCAAATGTGCGCGACGACAAGCGGATGACGGACGGCAGCATGACCCCCAAGGAACGGCCCTTTCTTTTCCGCGTGCGGGAGGCGCTCGACCAATTGCACCCGGCGGAGCGGCGGCTCGGCGACTTCGTCTGCGACTTTCCCGGGGAGCTCGCCAGCTACTCGGCATCGGAACTCGCCAACCTGGCCAATGTCTCGAACGCGACCGTCTCGCGTTTCGTCAAAAGGCTGGGCTATGAGAACTACGAGGAAGCCCGCCGTCATGCCCGCGAGGAGAAGCAGACAGGCTCGCGACTGTTCCTGACGACATCGACCGACACCGCCGGGGTCCAGTCGCTGGCGGCGCATGTGGCACAGGGCATCGCCAATATCGAAGGCACCTTCGCCACCATCACCGACAGCCAGATCGATGCCGCGGTCGAGGCGATGCTGGCCAGCCGCAAAGTCTGGGTGCTCGGCTTCCGCAGCAGCCACCCCTTCGCCGACTACTTCCAGTGGCAGATGACGCAGGTTGTGGAGAACATCGTTTCCATTCCCGGCGGCGGGCAGACGTTGGGCGAACATCTGGTCAGCGTCGGCAAGGACGACGTGGCGGTGGTGTTCGGGCTGCGCCGCCGCGTCGCGCGCATGGAAATGGTGCTCTCGGCCATCGAGAAGAGCGGAGCCAAGCTGCTCTACATCACCGACGAGGGCGTTGCACACAGGCAGGGCGCGGCGTGGCACTTCCGCTGCCAGACGCTCGCGCCCGGACCGCTGTTCAACCACGTCTCGGCCATGGCGATCTGCCACCTTCTCGCGACCCGCGCCATCGAACGCGCGGGAGCCGCCGGGCGGACGCGCCTCAGAGGCATCGAGAGCTTCGGCGACGCGCTCGAGGAGCTGTAGCGCACCTCAAAGCCCGTGCAGCTGCCGGGTCAGGCCTGGCTGGCCTGGACCACCGTCACTGCGATCATGTGGAAGGCATCGTCGGCAGAGCAACCGCGTGAGAGATCGTTGGCCGGCTTTGCGAGGCCTTGCAGGATCGGGCCGATGGCGTCAGCCCCGCCGATGCGCTGGGCGATCTTGTAGCCGATATTGGCGGCGTCGAGATTGGGGAAGACAAAGACATTGGCTTCGCCATGCAGGGCCGAGTTGGGCGCCTTGGAGGCGCTGACGGCTTCGACGAAGGCGGTATCGAATTGCAGTTCGCCGTCGATGACCAGCTCCGGGTCGGCGGCGTGCGCCAGGCGGGTCGCCTCGACCACCTTCGACACGCGCTCGTGCGCGGCACTGCCATTGGTCGAGAACGACAGCATCGCCACCTTGGCCGCGCCGCCCGCCAGCGCCTGGTAGGAACCGGCTGACATGCGCGCGATGTCGGCGAGGCCTGCGGCATCGGGGTCGACGACCAGGCCGCAGTCGGCGAAGACGAACGCGCCTTTCTTGGCGTGATGCGGCTGGCACAGCATCATCAGGAAGAAGCTCGACACCAGCCCGACGCCCGGCGCCTTGCCGATGGTCTGCAGCGCCGCCCGCACGGTGTCGGCTGTGGTGGCGACGGCGCCGCCGACAGTACCGTCGGCCGCGCCCTCGCGAACCATCATGGCCGCAAAGACCAGCGGCGAACGCAGCGCTTCGACCGCCGCTGCATGATCGACGCCCTTGGCCTTGCGCAGTTCGTGATAGGCGTCGACGAGCCGCGACGCCAGCGGCGAAGCCTGCGGATCCTCGATGCGGAAATCCTGCAGGTCGGCCCCTGCCTCCGCCAGCCTGCGCTCGATGATGTCGCGATTGCCGACCAGCGTGATCTCGGCGATGCCTTCCCGCCTGGCCCGGACCGCAGCCTCGACGATGCGCGGGTCCTCGCCCTCGGCGAGCACGATGCGCCGGGGTGCCTGTTTCGCGGTCTCGATGATGCGTTCCAGCGGTTTCATCAGGCGTGTCCCAGGTAATAGATGCCGGCGAGGATGAAGAGGCCGATGAAGATCGTCTCGGCGACGATCAGGGCGACCGCGTCGCCGCCGACGTCGAGCACGCGGCGCAGCGAGGTCTTCATGCCGACGGCGACAATGCCGGCGAGCAGTGCCCAGCGCGACGCCTCCATGCCCGCCTTCGAGACGACTTCGGGAACGAAGCCGAACGAGTTGGCTGCGGCGAGGATGAGGAAGGCGATGACGAA
>NZ_JACHOU010000030.1 GCF_014206975.1 Aminobacter aganoensis | reverse complement strand
CAGTTAATTTGAGAATCCTGCAGTCCAGATTCTCATGAATAAATGACCAATTCGAGCCAAACCGGTGCATTCTTGCGGTTAACTGCTAAGCGACATCCGTCTTCGTTCACGGACCGGATAGTGATGGCCAGACATGCGCGAACAGCCAGATGGCGCCGATCAACACAGGCTGGTGGAGCAGGTAGAACGGCAGACCATGACGTCCGACGAAGCGTACAGGCCGTGACCATGAGCCCGGCGAATACGCGGAAAGGCGTATGAGAACGCCGCAGCGATCAGCGATGCGCGCCGCTGAAATGCCCAGCAGAACGGCGCCAAACCACGGGAACAGCGGGACGTAGTCGAAGCTGATCGGAGCGACTGGCGAAAGCCCGATCCACCACCACGCCGGATAGCCGAAGAACTCTTGACGGAAGTACCGAGGAGCCAGGATCACGAAGAGAGCCGTGCAAATGGTCACCGCGGCCGGTGCGCGCAGGAATACGAGGCCTGCCACGCTGGCGAAGGCGATCTGGTGCAGTATGCCGAAGAAGATGAAGCCCTGTGGGACCGCGCTCCACGTGACGGCAGAAACCAGGAAGGCGGCGCCGGCGACTTTGGTGAGGCGCTTCAGGAAGGAGCGGGTACGCAGGCCCCGGCGATGCGCCAGGAATAGGCCGACGCCAACCAGGAAGAGGAAGGCTGAGGCGATCGAACGCGCGAACAGCGTCCAGCCCGGCTCGCGTGTCATCCCGACCGGTGCGTAGCCGAAATACTCCAGATCCCAGGCGAAATGGAAAGCGGCCATCGCGCCCATTGCGACACCGCGGGCCAGATCGATCACCTCGATCCGGGCATTAGGGCCGGCGGGAATACCCATCAGGCCTCGACGACGACCCGCGAGCCGATCGGCACACGTTCGTAGAGGTCCTCTACATGCTCATTCACCATCCGCACGCAGCCGTTCGATACGGCCATGCCTATCGTCCAGGGCTCGGTCGTCCCGTGAATGCGGTAGAGCGTGTCGCGTCCCTCCCGGTAAAGGTAGAGTGCGCGCGAGCCTAGCGGGTTGCCGGGCCCGCCTGGAACCCCGCCGGCATGCCGCTTGTACCTCGCCGGGTCGCGACGGATCATGTTGGCGGTCGGGCGCCAGCTCGGCCACTTCGCCTTCCGGCCAATCTCCGCGTTGCCGGACAGAGCAAGGCCGGCCTGCCCGACACCGATCCCATATCGGCGGGCGCGTCCTGCATCCTCTATCAAAAAGAGAAACCGGTTCGCTGTATCGATCACGATCGTTCCGATCGGGTAGCCAACTGGTGCCAATACAGACTGCGGCAGGAAGCGGGGATCGAGCGTGAAAGTTTTATGGGCGATAGCGGGCGAGACAAGCGCGGCCGTTGCAACGGCGCCTGCGCCGGCGATCACTAGCGAGCGTCGGTTGATCATATCGGTTACCTGGGCAGAGTTGAAGATGACGATGGGGGGCAGGATAGATCCGCCGGCAGCGCGCTTGTGGCCGGAAGCTGTGAATGGGCAAGGTCGGCAGAGACGGAAATTGCCTGCCGTCCGGAGTCCGGGAGAACTGTCGGCCATGCGAAGCATCGGTACGTGCCAATGGCGGCACCCGAAGCAGACCGCTTCGGCTTCTCGATCGTCCGACTAAAGGTGCAGGCATGATTGCGCCTACACACTTGCGCGCGCACCGCTGCGGACGATGATGGGCGACGGTGTGGGGACACGGCCGTAGAGATCGATGATGTCCTGGTTCATGAGGCGGACGCAGCCGCTGGAAACGGCCTTTCCGATTGTCCAGAACTCAGGCGTCCCGTGAAGCCTGTAGAGCGTGTCCCTGCCGTCCTGGAAGATGTAGAGCGCACGCGCACCGAGAGGGTTGTCGAGCCCGGGCGCCATCCCGCCGTTTTCTGCGCTGTACTGTTCCAGCTCGGGCTGGCGGGCGATCATCTCCGCGGGCGGGGTCCATGTCGGCCATTGCCTCTTCCATTGGATTACGCCGGTTCCCGACCATGAGAACCCTTCTCGGCCCAACCCGACGCCATAGCGCAGTGCGCGGCCGCCAGGCCGGATCAGATAGAGGTAGAAGTTATCGATATCGACTACGATCGTGCCGGGCCGCTCGCCGGTCGGATCGGCGACTTCTTGCCGATAGAACCGCGGAGGCACTCTGCGGAGGTCGACTGCCGGTATGGGGAAGCCCTCCTCGGGCATGGCGCGGTACATCACCACATAGGGGAGTTCCGCGCTTTGCGTGGGCTCTTGCGGGGCTTCCGGCCCGCTGTCGGTGGTCGTGCACCCGGCAAGGGCCAGCGCACCGACGGCGCCGGACGCAAGCAGGAAGCGCCGCCTTGATGGATTGATCTGCCGTTCGAAGATTTTGCTCACGGATTCTGCTCTTTGACGTTGCTCTTGCTGCTCTTTCGCGGAAGAAGCGCGGATGTATACGGGCGATGCCGAGGGGAAACTCGGACGCCGCATGACGGACGCGTCGACGCCTTGAAAAGCGTGCGGGTGAGCGGGTGCTAACCGGAGTGCACGAACCGGGTTGGCGTCGGTTCTATCGGCTCATTGGGGGGGTGGAACGGCGACCGCAAGCAAGACCGGGAGCATTTGCCGCGAGAGTTCGATATCAGCACCCCGCTCGGGGGGCAGGAAGCCTTGGAACGAGATGCTGGCGAACCAGTTGCAGTGATCCTGGCAGGGTGCGGTGTGATGGTGCGGGTCTATCTGATTGCCCGCAACTCCGCCCGCTTCGGCGAGATTAGACGCTTGGAGATTGCCGGGATCCGGGAAATCGGCCGAGACGACGCGTGACCCATCGGTGGTACACGCGCGCGAAGGGGTTGCCGCATGAATGGCGAGCATCACCGTCAGGATGAATACAACGAACCCTCTAACCATCACCCCTGATCGAACACGAACATTGTAAATGATCGATGAACTTGTTTCGGCGAAGTCCAACTCGCGGCAGAGGGCTCGATAATTGTGGCTGGATTGTGGACTGCAACCGCGCTTTGTGCACGCGGGAAGCCGGCGGCGGTGACCAGCGTGCCCCGCCACCGGGTTCGGACGCTTTGCATGCGTCGCTATTGCCGCGTTCTGAACCTTGCATGGCAACTGGTGCATGTTTCCAGGATCAGATGAAATACATGCTCGACCGGCATGCTCGTCACATCGTCATCGAGAACTCGTGAACGGACGTCGAGCGGGCTTCCGCCCGTCATCGGCTGACCCCATCGCCTATGATGTTCTGGGCGACGCACTGCTCTCCGCATTGTGCCGGTTGGCCCAGAAGGATGAAGTCACGAGAAGGCTGAAGGCGCGGTGATCGGGCGCCATCGACGGGGGGCGGAACACATTGTCATCGACTATCGCAATAGTTCTGCTAACGCGTTCATTGCGCTCAGCGGCAACCACCACTATGAAGCGACATTTCGCCAACGGTCTTTAAGCTGCTGAGGAGAGGTTCGTGACAGAAGAAACTGGGAGCCATGCGGACAACCTCATCAAGCTCACCGCCGATGTCGTCTCAGCCTATGTCTCGAACAATCCGGTCCCGGCCGGGGAACTGCCCGCCCTCATCGGCCAGGTTCATGCCGCGCTGAAGGGCACGGCCGGCGGCTGCGCGCCGGAAAAGCCGGAAGCTCTCAAGCCCGCGGTACCGATCAAGAAATCGGTGACGGCGGACTACATCATCAGCCTCGAGGACGGGAAGAGGTTCAAATCGCTGAAACGGCACCTCGCGACCCATTATGGCCTGTCACCGGACGAATATCGCGCGAAATGGGGACTGCCGGCCGACTATCCGATGGTAGCGCCGAACTACGCCGCAGCGCGCTCGGCATTGGCCAAGACCATGGGCCTCGGCCGCAAGCCAAAGGAGTTGGAAAAGCCAGCGCCTTCGAAGCGAACCCGCAAGAAAGCCACGGCCTGATTGCTGCCGATTCATCGACACATCTACCGCTCTTGCCGGCGCGCGCGCGAAATCAGCCTGCTTTGCTGAGATTCCCGGCTGAGGACTTGCCGGTACGGCGGTCCTGCTCGATCTCGTAATTGATCTTCTGGCTATCGACGAGGGTCGAAAGTCCAGCCCGCTCGACAGCGGAAATGTGAACGAAAACGTCCTGACCGCCGTCATCGGGCTGGATGAAACCAAAACCCTTGGTGCTGTTGAACCACTTCACGGTTCCAGTCGCCATATACGTATTCCCTTGTAGAGATTGCAGCATAGCCAGGCGGTGACGCCAAACCAGTTCTATCGAGACTTTGAGGATAGACGCATCTAACGCGAGAAATCGCAAAGCCGGGATCAATCGGCCGGCTTGCCAATGTTTGATATTTGAGCATTCCGGCCGACAGCTGCGAGGCATACGCCGCGCAGACGCTTCCGTGAACTCAGTCGAACCGCTCGGACATCATGCGGCTGCCTGGTCCCATCGGGACGGGGTGTCTGTCTTCCACATCGCATGCACCTTGCGGCGAGGACGGTCGTGCGCCGCAGCCGCCCGATTGACCTGAGCGCGGCAATGAGGTTCGGATCAGAGGCGCACTTCCCCCGCCAGATTCACTTGCCTTCACGCCGGATCGACCTGTGCACGTCACCAAAGGGGACGCTACGGAAGAGCAGTTCGACGGCAAGACCACCGAGTAACGAAACTTTCGAAACGCTGCTCGGCGCTCGGCCGGTCGATATTTCGCTGCTTTTTCGCCGGATTTGATCTGCCGCAACGTGGTCCAGCGTGTCTCCTCATAAAGATATAGAAACACAGGAGATGACTTTCATGACTATGCTGATCATCATCATCGCGGCCTCGGTTGCGGCTTTTGCTTTCGTCGCACTGTACCCGCAACAGGCCAGCGCACACTGCGACACGATGGACGGGCCGACCGCCAAAGACGGAAAGTTGGCGCTGGATAGCAAGAACCTCAGCTACGCGCTCAAATGGATCGAGGCCGACGGCGCGGAGGAATTGCGCAAAATCTTCGATCAAAGCATCAAGGTGCGAGCCCTCGGACCAGACGCTCGAGACTTGGCCGACCAATACTTCCTGGAGAGCCTGGTGAGAATCCACCGTGCCGGTGAGGGCGCTCCCTTTGAAGGCCTAAAGCCCTCGGGTGTACCCGTCGACGAGAAGGTCGCCGCCGCCGACAAGAGCGTCGAGACCGGCGATCTCGCGCCGCTGGCTAAGCTCATGGCCCCGGAGTTGATCCCTGAGTTGGAGAAAAGGTTCGCCAAGGTTCTTAAACTCAAGGACTATGATCCCGACGATGTCGACGCTGGCCGCGCCTATGTTCAGGCTTACGTGAGCTTCTTCAAGTTTGCCGAAGGCGAGGATCACGACCATGACCACCGCCACGGTCATGGCGCCCACCATCATTAAGATTGCGTCGGCGCCCTCGGGTGCTGGCGTCCGGATGAGTGAATGAAGGGAGTGTCCTCGTGAGTGCGATGCTGATCGTTGGGATCGCGGCCGTTCTTGGCGCCACCGCTCTCGGTCTGGTGGTGCGCCGCCGGATCGCCTTCCTGACGAGGGTTCGGTCCTGTTCGATGTCCCCTACGCTGAACCCGGGCCAACTGCTGATGGCTACTCGCGTCAATCGGGCAGAAGCGGTCGCCCGCGGAGATATCGTTGTCGTCGCTTCGGCCGAACTTGGCCAGATGATCATCAAGAGAGTCATTGGAGAACCCGGAGATCAGGTCATCATCGACGATCGCGGTCACATCCAGGTCAATCAGGTTCCCTTGGTCGAGCCCTATGTCGCGGTTCCGGCGGGTCCCGCTGGCGCCTTCGCCGTTCCGCAAGACCACGTTCTCCTGTTGGGTGACAACCGGATCCACTCTAGCGATAGTCGAGGGTGGTTGCAGCCGTTCCTTCCGGCCGCAGCGATCCAAGGCAGAGTGGTGGGTGGAGCCCTGTGGCCCACCATGGCGCAGCGGCTACTTCCGCAGCTGTCGCGACAAACCGGATCCTCTATCGCGAGCGTATCCCGATCCCTTCTCTATTCGGCGTGTTTAGGTCAAGCGCTTTCAAGCGATCCGTTCCACCACGTCTTTCGCGGCCTACGGGCGGAGAGACGTCCTTCGCGGGACGATGGATGCGGTGAGTTCGCCCGACGCGCGTCAACATCACTTGGGCCACCTCATAGAGGCAGGGATCCCATCATCGCACAGAGAGACGCGGCTGTCCAACCGTGGGTGAGGGTTTCTCCTCGGTCCTGCGCCCAGCGCCAATCTACGCGGCGATAGAGAGCATCGGCCAAAATGCGGATCTCCTCGTCCTGCATGCTCGCATCGCCAGGCTCGTCGGCCGGTCTGCGACAGCAATTCGTCCGGAAGTGGACAAACGGAAACGAGGCACCGATTGGGAGCAAAGTCCCGGTCCTTGCGTACGCCAACGGGATCGCGCCGCGGTCATTTGCCAGCGTCTTGGGACTTGGCAACGGGATATGGTCGGCTCGCCTTGACCTTCAGCTTTCGCGCCACGTCGCCGCACGGCTCGGCGAACAGACGGGCGTTACGCCTGAGGCGATCTCAGCAATGGCGCTGAACGGCGGCGCCTTGACGCCACTCCTGCTGCCGTTGCGCAAGAACGCTCGCCGACGTCGTTCAACCTGGATGCAGTATTGTCCTCTTTGCCTTGCCGACGACGAACGTCATCAATGCCGTCGCTCAGTTCGAGTGCGACCTCTTGATCGAACGCACCCAATCCGGTCTTCAGCGCGCCAAATCGGAGGGCAAGGCCCTCGGCCGACCCGCCCGTCTCAACGAAAAGCAGAAACGCTATGCTCTCGTCGACCTCGCTGGTGGCATGAGCATTTCTGCTCTCGCCAGGAAATTCGACGCCAGCCGGCAGACCATCATGCGTGTCAGGGATGAGGTGTCCGCGCTCCGTTCAAGCCATAACTTGAGCAAACACCCGTTTCCATTTCGCCTTTATCCCGCGCAGCAGGACAGTTTTTTCACGTCCCTGTCGAAGGTCTGAGCCGCAAGCTTCAAACCTTCGACGGTCGTCAGGTACGGGAAGATCATCTCCGATAGATCGTCGATCGTCATGCCGCAGCGGATGGCCAGCGCCGCCGTCTGAATGCTGTCAGCGCCTTCCGGCGCAAGAATGTGCGCGCCGAGGAGTTTCCGAGTTGTTCTGTCTGCCACCAGCTTGATCAGACCGCGTGTATCGCGTGCCGCCAGCGCCCGTGGCACATTGTCGAGGGAAAGGACGGAAGTGCGAACCGAGTGTCCGGCAGCGCGCGCCTGCATTTCGGTCATCCCGACGCTCGCCACCTGCGGATCAGTGAAGACCACGGCGGGCATTGCGGTATTGTCATAGTGCAAATTGTTGCCGTTCAATGCGTTCTTGGCGGCGAGCTTTGCGCCATAGGCGGCCATGTAGACGAACTGATCCTTGCCGGTCACGTCTCCGGCGGCATAGACGCCCACCTTCGAAGTGCGCATGCGGTCATCAACGATGATGGCACCGGCTGGTGTCAGGTCTACACCGATTTCAGCAAGCCCAAGGGCTTCGGTGTTCGGACGGCGTCCCGTCGCCACAAGAATCCGCTCGGCGGTCAGGACTTCCAGACGACCGTGCCGCGTGATGGCGAGGGCTACACCGCCGTCATCGGTCCTGCGGGCGGATTCGTAGGCGATTCCGCCTACGATCTTGATGCCCTCATCGACCAAGTAGGTGGCAAGTGCAGATCCGATGGCGGGTTCAGCCTCCGGCAGAAGCCGACTACGGAACACGAGCGTCACCGCCACACCGGCCCGCGCGAAAGTCTGGGCAAGCTCCGCGCCGATGTAGCCGCCTCCAAGTACAATCATCGAGCGCGGCAGTTCTGTCAGAGCCAGCGCCGTCGTGCTGTCGAGCGGCGACACGTTGGCAATCCCCGGAATTTCGGGCAGTCGTGGACGCGCGCCCGTCGCAATGATGATCCGTTCGGAGGCGAGCCGCTGGCCTGCCACCTCGACACCGCCGTCTACTAGACGGGCCTGCCCTTCGCGATAGACCACATTGTTGTACTCCGGTAGAAGATCGGCGTATTTCGCCTGCCGCAGACTGGCAACCAAGGCGTCCTTCTGGGCGATTTGTGCGGACCAATCGACCACGCGCGCGCCGCTTTCAATGCCGTCGAACCGGGCTGCCCCATCGTTGGCATGATGCACAGCCTCCGTGGCCCGGATCAGGGTTTTCGAAGGCACGCAGCCGATGTTGACGCAAGTGCCACCGATCATGCCATGTCCGACAAGGGCCACCTGGGCTCCTAGTTCGGTAGCCGTTATCGCGGCGGAAAATCCGGCCGACCCAGCTCCGACGACCACCAGATCATAGTGGCCGTTACCTTTGCTGGAAATTGGAGTGTCGCAAGCTTCACACATTTAATTCACCTTCGTTGTCTTATCATTCATTGAGTAGCAACCGGCATCCGTTGACGAGGCGGAACGCCGGTGCCGGTAAAGGTAAAATTCAGCCACCCCAAGGGCACCACGCAACAGGTTGCTGCGCCCAGTGCCGCCACGATGCCGCCGACTGACAGCAATGCTGCCCGATCAAAACCGTTTTCGACGGGTTCTACGGCTGTATTTCCCAGCGTCCGTGTTTCGTCCTGCACCATCGTTCACATGCTTCCGCAATTGATCTAACGTGACTCTACCGCCTGTAGCGACTACAGGGCCAAGCAGGAAAATTTCAAGACTTGTGCGAGCTATGTGATGAAACAGACTGATGAATTTTCGATCGGTGCGCTGTCCGAACGCAGCGGTGTCAATATAGAGACGATCCGCTATTACGAGAAAATCGGCGTCATGCCGAAACCCGCGCGCAGTGCCACCGGCTATCGCGTCTACGGCAACGATCACGCAAGGCGGCTGCATTTCGTGCGGCGCGGCCGTGAACTCGGGTTCAGCCTCGACGAACTGCGGGGACTATTACGACTTGTCGACGGTCACGCTTACACCTGCCGGGAGGTTCATGAACTCACCGTCGAACACCTGAAAGATATCCGTCAGAAAATCGCCGACCTACGGCGTCTGCAACGGGCGATGTCGGAGATGGCGGCGAGATGCACCGGCGATCAGGTTCCCGAATGTCCAATCATTGATGCCCTATTCGAGATGCGCCCTGTGAGCCGTTCTCGCTCCGTTCGACCTAGCGCAGGATTTTGAACTGCTCTTGTCCTTGCCCCTCAGACGGGAATGGAGGCCTTCTCTCCTGCCCGCGACTACGCCGCCTTTGCTTCCACCTCGACCATCACATGGAAAAGATCATGGATATGCGCGAGCTTTGCCCGATAGAGTAAAAGGGCTTTCGGGTTGTCGCTCACCAGTGAAACGATCGCCCCGTGGTGGCCGGGGCCAAGCTGCTAGACGTGCAGGTCGACCACTTCATCGCCCTCGACCTCAATCGCCGCTCGGATTTCCTCTGGCAAGTCCTCGTCCGAGGGCGTTGTAGCGATAGCTTCTTCAAACTGCTTCATCGCCCCGCCCCGGTTTCGTCTGCGTTCTTCCTATTCAGGCGGGCCTCAAGCGAAGCGATGCTCTCGAGCACGGCTTCAAACGCCGGGGGGACACCGAAGATCATGCCCTGCATCGCCCTGTAATCAACGCGGAGCTGCTCGATCATCGCATCATGTGGCGCGAGTGCGAAAGAGCCAGGCTCAGCGCTTGCGAGATCGAAGTCGGGTCGATTGAAGAACATCCGGGCATGCGCGACGCAATCCTCACCGAGCGCCCTATCTTCGATGGCCGTGGCACCGACCGGTGTTGCGGCAAGTTGGTGCAGATCATAGTAGTGACGGGACACCCGTTGGCCGCCCCCTCGCAACTCACCGCGCTTGTCGAACCAACGCCGCGCCCCGTGGAGAATAACGACCTTGTCCCAGAAGGTGCGTGCAGGATCGACGGTCCGCACGGCTGGCACGGTCAGATCGAGCGCCGGAAGATCGTCATCGACATAGGGTTTGATTGGCACTTCGCCGTTCGGATCGAGCGCAGATTTCGCGCCCGACTCGATCTTAATGGCTGCCCTCACATAATCCGATCGTGGCGTCGCCGCGGGATACCAGATTAACAGTGTCTGCCCGTCAGGGTCGGTGTCGTCAGCTTCGACCCGCGGTGTGTCGGCATTGAGGCCGGTAGCCTTGAGCCGGTCCTGCAGTATCAGCGTCAATTCGGCGCGAAGTGGGCCATTTATGTAGGCTTTGCAGGCGACCTTGATTGCGTCGAGGCGCGCCTTGCGTTTCTTGCCACTGAGCCCTTCGAGTTCCTCAATCGTCGCCGGCTCGCCAATGTCGTCGCGAAAGACCGTGACGTCGATGTCTTCGGAGAAGCGGTTGATCAGACCAAACCCTTTCGACAAGGAGGTTCCGCCCTTGAAGAGGAGACGAGGGCCTCCCTCTTTCAAACCGTTGAATAAGACATCCAGCGTCCAGCAGACCCAGAAGTCTTTCTCGATGTTCTGGGCCGCCGAGCCGAGGCGTTGCGCCGTCGTATCGAAGGCGCTCAACATCGCGTCCTCTCCGGCTGCGAGAACTTCGTCAAAAGCAGGATTCATGTCTTTGTCGTTCGGGCTGAACCGCGTGCAGCGGCTTGTCTCTGTTGCGCAGAAAGTGGTTTTTGCACCGGCTGGCTGACGGCGGCCGCATGCAGATCATCGTCATCGATATGGCTGTAGCCAACCCCGGCCTCTTTTTCGATGAGGGGCTTGAGAAACACCCACATCCAGGTTGGCAATGCCGCCATGCCCGCAGTGAGGTCAGCTTTCAGCTGCGGCCCTGCAACCGGATCCTCGAAGAGCTTTGCGAGCTTGCGTCTAACCTGATCGCTCTCCCCTTCGCGGGCCATGAGGTCGCGCAACCAATGAAGCGCCTGGACGACGCGCATCCCTGGGCGGCCGGCCCAGAACAGCTTGCTTGCTGCGGTTGGGCGGAATGTGATCGTCACGTTCCCAAGTTTTATCGCACGGCGGCGTGCATCGGTATGAACCACGATTTTTGCTGGAACGGCGTCGGTTAGGCCGAGATCGTTCGCGGCGGTCATGCCGTCAACGAGCATCCGGGTTTGGTCGCGTCGCCCGACTGCATCAATTACTGAGCGTGGATCCGGCGGATTGGGTTTTTGGGTGAGTTTGTTGAATCCGGGCTGATCATAAAGCCCGCGATCGATGCGCCTCAGGGCGCCGGTCTTTGTCAGACGCTGCAACGCCTTGTCGACTGCGTCGCGCGAGGCGAGGCCGACGAAATCGCTTGGCGTCCATACCTTGCGCGGCGGATCTGCATGAATGCGCTCGAGCATGGCTTTCTTGAGATCGGGGGAATCGATTGTCATGTCCGAAACTTGTAGGACTTTTTCGGACGGGTGGCAAGGCAGTATGTCCGAAACTTACAGACATTTTTCGGACGAGATTATGACGATCACATATGAACCACAATGGCGTCGTCCCTGCCAGACGGCATCAGCACGGTGTTGTAACGATAGCTGTCCTTACTGAGCCGCCCACCAGAGTATTCCAGAGCGAACCCGCCAAGCGACGCAATGACGCTCTCGCCTTGGTGCTGGATCTGCACGAGGGTCAGGACCTCCTTCATGAGCGCACGACCCGCGCCCTTCCGTTCCAGGAAAGGTTTGCCGACCACGTCCATAGCGAATGCCTCGCCGGCCGTCGGAACGAGGCGCCCGAGTCGAGCAATATCTGCTTCGACTCAACTATCTCTCCCCCGGAGGAATACGAAAAGACCTTATCGACATCCTCGGAAAATGCCGCATTTGCAATCACGAGTACGAAATTGTCTCGCAATTTCTCTGTCTCACAATAGGGGGTGCACTCCATTGCTGTCCGGGTTTACCGGAACCCGTGTCCGGGAATTACTAAAACACGCACTGTGACAACCGGCAGACCGAGCAGGCTTGGATCAAGGGGCGTCTACGGCTACTAGTTCGACATGGATCGGCTCGAATGCGTCAGAATGTTTGTTGCGGTAATGGAAGCGGGCAGCTTCGCCCGCGCCGCAGAACGTTTGCGAACCAGCCCCGGCCAGGCGTCGAAGCTGGTGTCACGGCTGGAATCGGAACTCGGCGTTCGGCTGCTCAACCGCACCACCCGCGCACTCGCGGCGACTGAAGCGGGTCAAGCCTATTTCGAGCGCATGAGGGTTCTGCTCGCTGATTTCGACGCGGTCGAGGACTCGGTGCGCAACACATCAGGCACACCGAGTGGTCGCCTGCGGCTCACCGCGCCCGTGTCCTTCGGTGCGACGCAACTGGCGCCGGTCCTGGTCGAGTTCGCCCAGCAGTTCCCGCAGATCGAACTCGATATCAGTTTCTCGGATCGGGTCGTCAGTCTGGTGGACGAAGGATTCGACGTCGCGATCCGCATCGGTAGTCCTGCCGATTCTAGCCTCATTGCTCGCCATCTGTGTGAGGCGCGCATTGTGGTCTGCGTATCCGAGGCATATCTGCGCGAACATCAAGTGCCAAGCGTGCCGAACGACCTAAAATCCCACGACTGCATCATCGACACCAATTTCCGCGAACCGGGTGTGTGGGCGTTTCGCGAAACGGACGGCACGGAACCGCTTGTCGAAGTCACTGGCCGATTGCGCTTTTCCAATGCCGAGGTTGCTTTGACCGCAGCAGAAGCGGGCCTCGGTGTAGCGCGCGCGCCAAGTTTCATTGCCGGCCCCCGGTTCCGCGCCGGGCGGCTCGTGCCGCTGCTGCGCGAATTCGAACCAAAGCCGCTTTCCGTCTATGCTCTCTACCCGCCCGGCCGGCATCTCGCCATCAAGGTCAGGGTCTTCGTGGACTTCCTGATTGCCCACTACCGCAACGGACCGGAATGGGACATAGGCTGGTAGCTCACCATTCATTCCAATCTGAAATTAAACAACTGCTGACTGTCGGGATAATATCTGAGTAGGAAACCAGTTATCTCCTTGCCATCGGCGTTGATCAAGCGCGCCGCTCAAGGAGATCATCATGACCATTGCGATCATCGGAACCGGTAACATGGCCAAAGGCCTTGCCGGCGTATTTTCCAAGGCCGGCTATTCGGTCACGCTAGGTTCACGCGACGTTGCCAAGGCCAGCGAAGCCGCTCATGAACTGGGCGGCAATGTTTCTGGCGCGGACATCGCGTCGGCAGCCGACAATGTTGACATCGTCGTTCTCGCCGTACCGTTCGACGCAGCCGGCGATGCAATTGCCGCGGTAGGCGATCTTGAAGGCAAGATTATCATCGACATCACCAACCCGCTGACCGCCGATTATTCGGGGTTGACCATCGGTCATTCAACCAGTGCTGGCGAAGAAATCCAGAAGCTTGCGCCGAAGGCCAAGGTGGTCAAGGCGTTCAACACCATCTTCGCGTCGGTGCTGCAGGCGGGCGGCAAGGTCGGCGGCAATTCTGCCACCGTCTTCATCGCCGGCGATGATGCGGCCGCAACGCAAGCGGTCGAGGCGATCGTTGCCAAGTCCGGCTTCGTTCCCGTTCAGGTCGGCGCACTGAGTGTCGCGCGCTATCTGGAGCCTGTCGCCGGTCTCAACATCCAATTGGGTTACATGCGCGGGCTCGGCACCGATATCGCCCCTACCTGGCAGACTGCAGCCGTCTAAAGCTTAAAACACAACCATCAGGAGTCACGGACATGAATAACACCAACAACGCCAATCTTGCCGCCCTTCTGCTGCGCGTCAGCATGGGCATCCTCTTTCTCGCCCACGCAGGCTTGAAGATTTTTATCTTCACGCCGGCAGGTACAGCCGGGTTTTTTGAAAGCCTCGGTTTTCCCGGACCGCTCGCCTATCTGGTCATCGCGGCCGAACTTTTTGGTGGCCTTGCCCTGATCGCGGGCGTGTGGACCCGCTGGGTTTCCATCGCGCTGATCCCGGTCCTGCTCGGCTCGATCTACGCCCCACATGGTGCGGCCGGCTTCTTCTTCAGCAACCCCAATGGCGGCTGGGAGTTCCCGGCATTCTGGGCCGTTGCTCTTGCCGCGCTGGCACTGCTCGGCAACGGCGCCTACGCCCTGCAAAAGGCGCGTGGCTGACCTCCGACCCGGACGCTGCCGTCATATCGCCGCGTCCGGGCTACCTTCTTTGACGAACGGAGACGCATCATGCTTGTAAACGGAAAGTGGACCCAGGACTGGCAACCGGTCCAGGCCAAGGACGAAAAGGGCGGCTTCGTTCGCCAGATTTCCAGCTTCCGCAACTGGATCACCCCCGATGGCAGCGCTGGGCCGACCGGCGAAGCCGGCTTCGCCGCGGAGGCCAACCGCTATCATCTTTATGTAGCGCTTATCTGCCCCTGGGCATCACGCACCCTGATTGCCCGCAAGCTGAAAAAGCTTGAAGACATCGTGTCTGTGTCCGTAGTGAAGCCGGAATTGACCGACCAGGGCTGGCGCTTCGGCGACTATCCTGGCGCCGACCGGGACGAACTCAACGGCGCCACCTATATGCACGAACTCTACAGTCTGGCCGACAGCGATTTCACCGGCCGCGCCACGGTTCCGATTTTGTGGGACAAGAAGCGCAAGACCATCGTCAGCAACGAGTCCGCCGAAATCGTTCGCATGTTCAATTCAGGGTTTGGCGCACTCGCCGACGAAAGCGTCGATCTTTATCCGCAAGCCCTGCGAGATGACATCGACGCGTTGAATGAGCGCATCTACCCGGCTCTCAACAATGGCGTTTATCGCGCCGGCTTCGCCACGACCCAGATCGCCTATGCTGAAGCCTATCGCGGCGTCTTCACGATGCTTGATGAACTGGAAACCCGACTGGCCGACAAACCGTTCCTGCTCGGTGACCAACTCACCGAAGCTGATATCCGTCTGTTCGTGACATTGGTGCGTTTCGATGCGGCCTATCATGGCCTGTTCAAGTGCAATCTGCGGCGCCTGTCCGAGTGTCCCAATCTCACCGCTTACATGAAACGGGTGCTCGACGTCCCCGGCGTCCGCGACACGGTGAGCATCGATCACATCAAGAAGGGCTACTATTCGATCAAGTCCCTCAATCCGAATGGCATCGTGCCCGATGGTCCTGATCTCAGCGAGCTCGGCCTTTGACCGACGGTCCGTTCACTACCAGACAGGAAAATCCCCTATGGCCACTTCCCTTGCCAAGAGCCTCGTTATCTTCCTGCACGGCGTCGGCAGTCGTGGCGCCGATCTCGCACCGCTTGCCCAGGTCTGGCTGCCATCACTGCCGACGGTCGCGTTCGCGGTCCCGGATGGCCCGTTCGCCTTCGACGGCGGCGGCTCCGGTCGGCAGTGGTTCGGTATTTCCGGTGTAACGGAGGCGAACCGGCCGCAACGCATCGCTGCGGCAAGACCGGCGTTCGATGATGTCCTGCGCAGAATCATCGAGCAGCAGGGACTGCTGAGCCGACTCGACCGGGTCGTTCTTGTCGGATTTTCCCAAGGGTCCATCATGGCGCTCGATGCCATCGGACGCTGGCCGTTTGGCGCCGTCATCGCTTATTCCGGCCGGCTCGCCTCGCCACGACCCTTCACGCCAGCCAGATCGACACAGGTACTCATGGTGCATGGGGCCGTGGACCCGGTCATTCCCGCCGGAAACTCGACCGAAGCCGCGGCAACGCTGCGCGAAGCGGGCTTAAATGTCCACGCGCACATTCTGCCGGGGGTGGGCCACACCATCACGGCACAAGGCGCGCAACTGGGCGCCGGCTTCGTGGCCACTACACTTTCAAGCGAACCCGATTGATCAAGCCAATGCACCTGACCCATATTTATCTTCTGATTGTTTTGTCGGCCTCGTAACGCCGTTGCGAGGCATGGACGGCCTGGATGTTAGGGCAGCGCCTGCAAAACCCGCGAAGATCAAGGCCGCAAAGACCGGATCGGCCAGGCTGAAGGCTGCTAAATCCACCGGTAAAGACAATCTGCGGCGCTTGATTGGCATCGGGCCTGTGAATGAGCGCCGTCTAGCTAAACGAACACGGTCACCACCTTCGCTCAAGTAGCCGCATGGACTGCGGCTGATATCAAGAGCATGGAGGACTATTGAACCGCGCCGGGTTTCCCGGAGGCTCCAACTCTTGAGAGAATGGAGCCATGACGAAGAAAAGAGTACCGCCCTTTAGTCCCGAGGTTCGCGCCCGCGCGGTTCGGATGGTTTTGGATCACCAGGAGGAGCACGGCTCGCAGTGGGCTGCGATGCAGTCGATCGCCGCGAAGATCGGCTGCTCGGGGGAAACGCTGCGCAACTGGGTGCGCCAAGCCGAACGGGACGAAGGGGTTCGGCCCGGCCCGACTAGTGCGGAGAAGGAGGAACTGTCCAGGCTTCGGCGCGAGGTGCGGGAGCTTCGTCAGGCGAACGAGATCCTGCGCAAGGCATCGGCGTATTTTGCGATGGCGGAGCTCGACCGCCCATTCAGACGATGAAGGCGTTCGTCGATGACCATCGCGATGTCTACGGGGTCGAGCCGATCTGCCGGGTTCTGCCGATCGCCCCGTCCACCTATCACGAGCATGCCGCCCGCCATGCCGATTCTTCCCGGCTGCCGGCACGGGTGAAGCGGGACGAAGTGCTGAAGGTGGAGGTGCGACGCGTGTTCAACGAGAACTTCGGCGTCTGCGGCGTGCGCAAGGTATGGCGGCAGATGAAGCGCGAGGGCTTCGACATCGCCCGTTGCACCGTCTCGCGCCTGATGCGGCAGATGGGCCTGAGGGGCGTCGTACGGGGCAGATCTGTCCACGGCCGCAAGCGCTTGATCGAAGTACGGAGCTTGGTGGCCACGTATTCTCCGCAGTTGTAGAGTTTTCCGAGATGCTCTGACCTGATGGCCTGGTCAACCAGGTCGTGAAGCGTCCCGCTGTCGATTGCTCCGATAGCGTGCTTCTCGCTGTCACTTAGGTTTATCAAGCTCATCTTGGCCCCCCGTCGCACATATCACATGTTGAAGTTCAACGGATTTGAGGTTTGTGGCAACACCCCGTGCTGGAGAAGCGCAACCAAGCGGGACTGTCCGGATTTTCGTGCGTGAGGCCATGATGATGAGAAGGAGAATCATCGCATGGCAATCGAGAAGGAACTTCTGGACCGGCTGCTGGCCGGGCGCGACCCGAACGAGGTATTTTCGCGTGACGGGCTGCTCGACGATCTGAAGAAGGCGCTTTCGGAGCGCATTCTGAACGCCGAGCTTGACGAACACCTCGGCGATGAGCGTGAGGCCGACGGCCCTGGCAACCGGCGCAACGGGCATTCGAAGAAGACGGTGCTGACGGGCACCTCGAAGATGCGGCTTTCGATCCCGTGCGACCGGGCCGGCACGTTCGACCCGAAGCTGATCGCCAAATACCAGCGCCGCTTCCCCGAGTTCGACGACAAGATCATCTCCGTGTATGCGCGCGGCATGAGCGTACGCGAGATCCGCGGCCACCTGGAGGAACTCTACGGCATCGACGTGTCCCCGGACCTGATCTCGACCGTCACCGATGCTGTTCTGGAAGAAGTCGCCGAATGGCAGAACCGGCCGCTCGACGCCGTCTATCCGCTGGTCTTCTTCGATGCGATCCGGGTCAAGATCAGGGACGAAGGCTTCGTGCGCAACAAGGCCGTCTACATCGCGCTCGGCATTCTGCCCGACGGCGCGAAGGAGATTCTGGGCATCTGGATCGAGCAGACCGAGGGCGCGAAGTTCTGGCTGCGCGTCATGAACGAGCTGAAGAACCGCGGCCTCGGCGACATCCTGATCGCCGTCGTCGACGGCCTGAAGGGTTTTCCCGAAGCGATCAGCGCCGTCTTTCCCCAGACTGTGGTGCAAACCTGCATCGTGCATCTGATCCGCCACTCGCTCGAGTTCGTGTCGTGGAAGGACCGCAAGCCCGTCGTGCCGGCGCTGCGTGCCATCTACCGGGCCAAGGACGCCGAAGCCGGGATGAAGGCGCTGGGAGAGTTCGAGGCCGGCTACTGGGGCCAGCGCTATCCGGCAATCGCGCTGAGCTGGTGGAGAAACTGGGACCACGTCGTTCCATTCTTCGCGTTTCCCGAAAGCGTGCGCCGGATCATCTACACCACGAACCAGATAGAGGTGTTGAACTCGAAGCTGCGGCGCGCCGTTCGAACCAGGGGCCACTTCCCGAGTGACGATGCGGCCATGAAGCTGTTATATATGGTTCTCAACCACGCGGCCGAAGAATGGAAACGGCCGCCGCGTGAGTGGTTCGAGGCCAAAACCCAATTCGCCGTCGTCTTCGGCGAGAGGTTCGTCAGCCAGTGACGACAATCGGCCTCACGCACAAAATATCCGACAGTCCCCAACCAAGCAGGGTCACAGGTCAGATGACACCCCATGCTCTGTACCGTCCCCTTCCGGTCATTTCACGCACGCCGACCTCCGCGATCAGGTTGAGCGCTCCTCGCTGTGTCACACGCGCCGCCTTAGCAACCATCCCGGCGGAGACTACGGGCCGGGACAGAACGAGATCAACCACAGTTGGAAGACTGCTGGATGTTCGTCGCCCATTCAGTTTGCGCTCCATCTGCCCACGCGCTTGCTGAAGCCGACTGAGCTCACGCATACCAGCATCCGATGAAGCCGACATCGCATCGAGGAATGCCAAGAGCCGGATTGACCGGTCCTTTGCCCGGCGCCGCTCCCTCGCGATTGCCTTCAATCCGACACTGAAGGTCGGCAGGTGCGAGGTGACCTTGCCCCTGTATCGAAGGTAGGCGCTGATCAGTCCTCCACCGAGCCAATGCTGTCGCTGAATCGGCTCCAGCACCTCCCAGGCGTCAAACAGCAACGCGGCCGACAGCACTGGCGGCATCCCTTGGACCTTGAGCTGAATCGATCGCCATTGTGATAGCCGATCTGCCTCGTCCCAATCCGGATCGCGGATCATGAGGTCACCCACAACCAATCCGCGGCGCTCGGGAACAGCGTCAGCATCGCCCTTCAACATGCTGCCAATCAGCCGTTCGGAGCGCTCCAGGACGGCATCGATATGCGCGAACTCAGCCGCAAGAGGATCCAGTTCCTCGGAACGTCCTGCCTTCCCTGCCCTATCGAGGACTGCGGGAACTTCCACGGGCTGCTCGGTCTGCCAAGATCCCGTCAAACCGGCAAAGCCCCGATCACTCAGCGCCCAGTCCGGCTCGGCCGCTGCAATGCGGCGCCGGCTCCGCAGGATCGAATGGGCAATGGTCAGCTCATGGGTCGGGGCTCGAATATCCATATGAGCATCGTGGAGAACCAGATCCTCGACATGGACAAGCTCGCCGGCCACCCACATGCTGGCCGCGGAATCGAAGAAATGACCGCGCTCGGTGAAGCCCTCACCAACCGGACTGCGCCGCACGGCCTCGTCCAGCCGGGCCAATTGGTCTTCTTGTCGCTTTCACTTCCCGATTTCAATCGCGAATGAGTCATGTGCTGTTTAGGTTTGGGCGCTACTAAGGGCATGATTTTTCGCTAACGATTTCACTGACCGCTCATTTTGCCGAACCGATTGCACAGCTTGAAACTGGCGCCTGCCGCGTCACATTCCGATGAAGCATGGTCGACGGCGCGGCGCGCTGCGCGGGAGCTCGACAAGATTCTGGAAGGTTCGGGTTCCCGACGGGCTGCGATCGTTCGGGCAGCCGCCGAGCTGTGCCTTTCGACCAGGCAGGTCTATAATCTGCTGGCACGCTACCGCGTCGATCGGACCGTAACATCGCTCTTGCCCGGCGGAGACAGGACCCGAAAGAAGCGGCTCCAGCCGGAGATCGAGGAGATCATCGCGACGACACTGCGAGAGCAGTGGCTCGTGTTGGAGGCTCCACCCCTCGCTCCGGTCGTGGCCGAGATCCGCGCCCGCTGCGAGGAGGCCGGCCTGTCTCCCCCGTCCTATCTGACAGTCGCCCGCAGAATACCCGCACTGTTTGGCCCCGAGGAAATCGCGAAGAAGCGATCCGCGAACCTGAAACATCTCCATCGGCTCAGGGCCAGGCCCGGATACATCCATGCGGCGCACCCGCTGGATGTCTGCCAGATCGATCACACGCCGACCGACATCAATTTCGTAGAGGTCGTCGAAGGCGGCGGAACGTTCGTCGGCCGGGCCTACCTGACGATCGTCACCGACGTGGCGACGCGCTGCATACTGGGATTCTGCCTCACGCTCGAAAAGCCGTCGGCGCTGTCGGTCGCCTTGTGCCTGGCGCAGGCACTGTGCCCGAAGGACGAATGGCTAGTTGCGCACGGCATCGAGCATGGATGGCCGATGTTCGGTCGACCGCGATTGCTGGTCACCGACTCCGCCAAGGAGTTCAAAGGGAATGCCTTTCAGCGCGGGTGCGAGGACTACGGCATTCGTATCCGCTACCGGGATCGCGGCCGCGTGCATCAGGGTGGCGTGGTCGAAAGGCTGCTCGGAAAGCTCAACGGCGTTCTTGCAACGCAGCCTGGCTCGACGGGCCGATCCGTGGCGGACCGCGACCAATATCCCGCGGAGCGCCGGGCGGGTCTCAGCTTCGCCGATCTCGAGCAATGCGTCGCGCTCGCGGTGATCGACCACAACCTGCAGCAAAACGCCAGGACCCTGAGGGTGCCGGCATCAGAATGGGATCGGCAGACACATGAACTTGTACGCTTCGACGATGATCCCATGCGGGTCCTACTGGCATTCATGCCCGGAACGGAGCGACGCATACCGGCGCTGGATGATCGTGGCCGCGGGTGGCCATGAGGCGATGATCGCGCGCTTTGCGGATTTCCTAGAGACGCACCAAGGTTCGCCGCGGCGGAAGCGCTTGCCGCCTGCCGCTGACCGATCCGCGCTCTTCACCGCCTATTTTCGGATCATGCAATCCGGCAGCCGCCATAGAGGGCGGCAACCAGCCGAATACTGACGATCGCGCCGAGCGCCACCAGAGAGGCGCATGCAGCGACGCGGCGCATAGTGGACGAGTATTCTGTGCGCTGTCGATGACAATACGATAGTCTTTTGTTCAATATCTGCCCGAAATCGGACAAGCATCATTGTATGGCATTTCGATTTGTTCACACGGCCGACCTTCACTTGGATTCCCCACTGCGCTCGCTGGCGATGCGCAATGGTGATCTCGCTGAGCTGATTGGCGACGCAACGCGCCAAGCCCTTATCGCCATCGTGGACCTCTGCATCGACGAACAGGTCGATGCACTGATTATCGCTGGCGATCTGTACGATGGCGATCAGACGTCGATGAAAACCGCCCGCTTTCTGGCAAGCCAGATGCAACGGCTTCATGAAGCAAGCATCGCAACGTTCATCATTCGCGGCAATCACGATGCCATGTCGAGGATCACTCAGGAGTTGATCCTCCCCCCTTCGGTCACGAGGTTTGGCGGGCGCGCCGACGCTATTAACCTCGCCAGAGGCGACCTCGACCTTTCCATCCATGGCCTGAGCTTTGCCAAGCCGCAAGCACCGGAAAGCCTCCTCGAGAAATATCACCGCCCTACCCCGGACGCGATCAATATCGGCATTATGCATACGAGTCTCGCCGGCGCGCCCGGCCACGATCTCTATGCGCCTTGCAAGGCGTCAGACCTTCATGGCTGGGGCTTCGATTACTGGGCTCTGGGCCATGTCCACGTCCGCGCGCAGCATGCCGGCGACCGCATGGTGATCATGCCGGGCATGCCGCAGGGCCGCGACATCAACGAAACCGGCGAGAAGACCGTCACGCTCGTCACGGTCAATGACGATCGCAGCCTCACCGTAGAAGAACGTGCGACGAGCATTGCGCAGTTCGAACGGATTCCTGTCGACCTTTCATCCGCGACAACCTGGCGAGATGCGGCCGAACTCATCGAACAAGGCCTTGGTGTCGTCCGCGACCGGATGCGCTCGCCCCATCTCGTCGGCCGCCTTCGGCTGACGGGTACGACGTCTCTGTCGTGGCAGCTTAGACGTGACCGTGATCTACTCTTGGCGGAAACCG
Organism: Aminobacter aganoensis; assembly: GCF_014206975.1. Lineage (GTDB taxonomy): Bacteria > Pseudomonadota > Alphaproteobacteria > Rhizobiales > Rhizobiaceae > Aminobacter > Aminobacter aganoensis. Next base: position 15,442 of record NZ_JACHOU010000030.1, on the reverse strand, counting down.
AACAGCGAGCCGAGGGGCTCGGCAAGACGTGGATCGAGAAAATCGAAATCGCCACCACAGCGCCGGTCAACACTCCCACCGACGGTGCGACCGCTGACCCGGTCCTGGAACTCGGCGAGCTGATGCGCAGCGACATCATTCACCAGCATGGTGTTCGTGAGGCCGTGCGTGATCTGGTTAAGGAACTGCGCGATGATTTGCCCCCGGAGGCGCGCGGCTTCAGCGGCGATGACGAAGCCGCGTTCGAAGCCCTGATCGACCACCTGCTGACGGAAGGCAGCGAGGACATGCTGGCCCGGCTGAAGCCGGCAGCGTCGGAGATCAGCTGATGCGCCTGCGCCGGCTCGATCTCACCCGCTACGGCAAGTTCACTGACTACTCGGTCGACTTCGGAGAACACCTTGCCGGCACGCCGGACCTGCACGTCATCTACGGCTTGAACGAAGCAGGCAAATCGACCGCCCTTTCTGGCTATCTCGATCTTCTCTTCGGCATAGAAGAGCGCACGCGCTACGGCTTCCTACACCAAGGCAAGGCGATGGAGATCGGCGCCTGTCTCGAGTTCGATGGGCAGGCGCATGAATTCAAGCGCGTCAAGCAGCGCAGCAACTCGCTACTAGACGCGCATGGGCAGCCGGTGAACGAGGCGATTCTGAGCGCCCCGCTCGCCGGGCTAACGCGTGACGCCTATCGCATGATGTTCTCGCTCGACGATCAGACGCTGGAAGATGGCGGCAACGCCATTCTGGAAAGCAAGGGCGATCTTGGGGAGTTGCTGTTCTCGGCGAGTGCGGGCATCGCCGGCATCAGTTCCATACTTGAGGCCGCAATCACTGAAGCCGATGACATTTTCCGTAAGCGCGCCAGCTCGACGAAGATCGCCGGCCTGAAACGCCAGATCGCGGAACTCAAATCGCAGCGCGATGACATCGACGTCCAGGCCTCGGCTTACAGGACGCTGATGACAGCGCTCGAGCAGGCTGAAGCGGCCTATGACGCCGCCATGAAGGAGATCGGTACGGCAAAGGCCCGCCACGACGAGATTGCTCGCGTCCTGCGTGCTCACCCCCTGGCGGCCGAATACCGTCGGGGAGAAGAGCAGCTTTCCCAATACGCGGACCTGCCGCATCCGCCTGCCGAGTGGGCGTCAGCACTTACTGATCTGATTGTCGAAGAAACGCGGCTTCAAACCGAGCTGACCGGCATCACGCAGCGCGAGCAGAAGGTCCGGGAGGAGCTGGAAGGGCTCGTGGTCGAAAACAGTCTGCTTGAGATGGCGGATCAGCTCGATCAGCTGTCGGACGCAGCCGCACGCTATGCGACCGCGCAGGAAGATCTGCCGAAGCGAAAGCAGGCGTTGTCTGAATCGAACCGCAAGGTCGATCTTATCCTGGCAGCAATCGGTCAGACAGATGTCGAGGATCCGAAATCACTGCTGATACCGGCGGCGACGATCGGAACGCTGCGAGATCTGATCAGCGCGAAGTCCGGCGTCGACGTCGCACGGCAATCTGCCGAAAAGGAGCATGAGACGGCCCGGCAGGCTGTTGAGAAGGAACAGCGCGACCGCCAGGCTCTCGATGGCCAGGGTGCCGCCCTCGATGCTGGCAAGGTGGCACAGCTTCAGTCAGTTCTGCGCCGCTTGCGCGACGGCAATCTTGTTGCCGAAACTCGCCTTGCCGAGCAGGCTGTCCCCGCCAAACGCCGAGCCCTCGATGATGCCGCGGCTGAACTGCACCCATGGGCCGGTGACGGTGATGCTCTCCGGCGTATATCTCCGCCCGGAACCAAGCGTCTCGAATCCTGGAAGTCCACTCATAGCGAATTGGAGAAGCGTCGCTCGCAGATCGTCGAGCGGGAACGAGAGCTCTTGACGAATCAGGAGGAAGACGCCGCACAGCTGACTGCACTCCGCGACGCGATCGACATCATGGATGATGAGGAGGTGAAGGCTGCCCTTCTGGACCGGGACGACGCTTGGGCGCAGCATCTGTCGGTGCTCGACCGGGAAACGGCCGATCGTTTCGAGGCCCGCATGCGGGCGACCGATGCGGCCGCGGCCGCACGTCTGAACAGCGCCAGGGAACTCGAGCAGTTGCGCTCCCTGACTGCCGCGTTGGCGGTAAACAGGGTAAGCGTAGACCGGCAACGCCAGTTACTGAGGGATATCGATGACGAGTTGCAGACATTGCGACGCGAGATCAGATCCGAAACACCAGCGGAAATCGATCTGGATGACGATGCGTCCGTTGCGTCATGGCTGACAAGAATCGGCCGATGGGCTGAAATCCGCACTTTGGCGCTGACCGCGTGGGATGATCTGCGCCATGCTTTGAGTGACGCTGAAGATGCCAGGACTGTGCTCGCAAAGGAGCAGGGTACGCTCGCCGCGATCCTGATCAGCGCCGGGATCGATGACGATGGTCTGGATGTAGCAGCTCTGATGCAGGCTGCCGACACCATCCTCGCGGACCATAATGCAATGCAGGCCAAACGGCAGGACGCCCAAAAACGCGTCGGTGAATTGGACGCGGCCGAGCTTCGACGGAAAGCGGAGCTCAACGAAGCCATCACTGCATCAGAAGAGTGGCAGAAGAAATGGGAGAGCGCCCTCGCAGGAACCTGGTTCAACGGGGAAGGCAGTGTTAGCGCTGTCCGGGAACTTCTCGACGCAATGGCCGGCCTCCCCGAAGCTTTGCGCGAGAAGGATGATCTGCGTCATCGCATAGACGCCATGGAGACGGATCGAAAGTCCTTCATCGCGTTGGTCACCCAGCTGCATGACGCACTCGGCGATACGTTCGACGGCAGCAATCCCGTTGACGCCGCCAAGAGCCTGCTCAGGCAGAACCAGGAAGCCAAACAGGTCAAGGCGAAACGGCTGGAACGGGATCAGACTCTTGTCGACCTCGCGACCGAACGCGAGCGGCTGGACGTTGAGATCGCGGTCCATGCTGCGCGCAAAAGGGAACTGACCGAATTCTTCCAGGTCGAAGCGCTTGCGGATGTTCGACAAGCTCTCGAACGCTGCCGCAAAAGGGATGAACTGGTCGAGCAGCAAAGCAAGCTCACACGGCAGATCGTCGGTGAGATGCAGATGCCATCGCTGGAGGCTGCCATGGCCAGCCTAGCAGACGTCGACTTGGCGGAGCTGCAGCGGGAGCAGGCAGAGCTCATCACGCGGCTTGAAGATCTCGACGGCCGATCAAAGAACCTGTTCGCCGACAAGGCACGTGCAACAGATCGTCTGACCGCCATCGGCGGCGATGATGCTGCTGCCCGCCTCGAGGCGAAACGGCGCACCTTGCTTCTGGAAATCGAAGATCTGGCGCTGCACTATCTTCGCCTCAGGAGCGGAAGCCTGGTCGCCGAGCACGGCATTCGCGCCTATCGCGACAAGCACCGCAGCGCAATGATGAACCGGGCGTCCGAAGCGTTCCGGCTAATCACACGCGATGAGTACACCGGTCTTGCCACGCGACCCGACAAGGACCGCGAAGCGCTGATCGGCCTATCGCGGCATGGCGGCTCCAAGCTTGCGGTCGAGATGTCCAAGGGCACGCAGTTCCAGCTCTATCTGGCGTTGCGCCTAGCCGGCTACGAAGAGTTCGCGACGGCGCGTCCTTCGGTTCCCTTTATTGCCGACGACATCATGGAAACATTCGACGAGCCCCGCTCGGAGGAGGTGTTCCGGCTATTCGGGCAGATGGCTCAGGTCGGACAGGCGGTCTACCTCACACACCATCGGCACCTGTGCGAGATTGCCGCACAGGTTGTGCCGACGGTGAAAATTCACGAGATCGGATAGTCGATATTTTTTAAGCTTCGGGCGACTTCTTGGGGCAAAGGTATGAAGATCGAGAAGGTCAAGATCACCAATTTCAAATGTTACGAGGGGACTTTTACACTCGCGTTGAACGATGGCCTCAACGTGATCGTTGGCGCCAACGAGTCCGGGAAGACCACGATCCTGGAGGCGATTCACCTAGCGCTGACGGGACTGCTGCACGGCCGCCCGTTGAAGAATGACCTGACGAGCTATCTCTTCAATTTGGTCGCTCAGAACAAGTACGTACACAGCCTCGGCACAGCATCACCGCTCCCGCCGCCAGCGATCACGATCGAGCTATTCTTTTCGGGGTCCTCAAACGAACTGGCGGAGCTAGAGGGCGATGGCAACTCGGAGAGGGCCAAGCGCAGCGGCGTGGTCTACAAGATCGAATTCGACGAGGAGAATTATAAAGGACCGTATGAGGAGCTGGTGAAAGCCGGCGAACTCACCTCCATCCCGGTCGAGTACTACACCACAACCATGCGTTCGTTCGCGCGCAAGGGCGTCACCGCTCGCAATATCCCGATCAAATCCGCGCTGATCGATTCCTCAAGCACCCGACTGCAGAACGGGTCAGACGTCTACGTCTCCCGGATCATCCGCGACGTCCTAGAGGAGAAGGAGCGCGCGTCCATTTCCCAAGCCCACCGAAAGCTGAAGGAGGCTTTCGTGGCAAACCCAAACCTCAAGCTAATCAACGAGCGGATCACCCAGGCTGCCAAGATCAGCCAGAAAGCGGTCAGCATCTCGGTCGATCTGTCGTCCCAGACCGCCTGGGAAAACAGCCTTATGACCTATATCGACCTCATCCCCTTCCAATATATTGGCAAGGGCGAACAGTGCGTGATCAAGACCAAGCTGGCTCTCAGCGCCAAGAAGAACGCCGAGGCGACGGCGGTTCTGCTGGAGGAGCCGGAGAACCACTTGTCGCACACGCGCCTGAACGAACTGATCGCCGACCTTACCGAGAAGCACGGGCAAAAGCAGATCATCATTTCCACGCACAGCAGCTTCGTAGCCAATAAGCTTGGCCTCGATCACCTGATCGTGCTGCGTAGCGGTGAGGTAGCGCGTATCTCGGAACTGGAAGCCAGCGACTTCTTCAAGAAACTCGCGGGTTACGACACCCTGCGCTTGGCGCTCGCCGCCAAGGCAATACTTGTTGAGGGCGATTCCGACGAGCTGGTCGTGCAGCGCGCCTATATGGATGCCAATGAGGGCCGCCTACCCATCCAGGACGGCATCGACGTCATCTCTGTCGGCACGGCCTTCCTGCGCTTCCTCGAACTGGCTGACGCCCTCAAGATCCCGGTTGCCGTAGTTACTGACAATGACGGCGACACCACCGTCGTCGAGAAGAAATATGCTGCCTTCAAGGACTCAAGCACCGTAAGGATCTGCTTTGATCCCGTCGTGGACACTGGACCCCTGATGGTCAAGGACAAGCCCTACAACTACAATACGCTGGAGCCGAAGCTCCTTAAGGCAAACGATCGCGCGACCCTGAATGCCATCCTCGGGACATCGGCAACGACGGATGATGAGCTTCGCATCCACATGCGGGCCAACAAGACCGAGAGCGCCCTGGCCATCTTCAATTCGAAGACTGCGGTCACCTATCCTGACTATATCCAAAAGGCCATCGCGCCGTGATCGGCGAGAACAAGATCGTCATCGCCGCAGCCGGCTCGGGCAAGACCACTTACCTCGTCGAGGAGGCGGTGAAGATCAAGGGCGAGCGGGTCCTGATCACGACCTACACGGAGTCGAACGAAGCCGAGATCCGCCAGAAATTCTTCGAATTGGTCGGCCATGTGCCGGCGAACGTGGTGATCATGACATGGTTCAGCTTCCTGATCACCCATGGCGTCAAGCCGTTTCAGGGTAGCCTATTCGAGTTCCCGGTCTCCGGAATGGTGCTGGTCTCGGCCCAGTCGGGCCTGAAGTTTAAGACCCGCCAGGGTCAGCCGGTCTTCTGGGCCGAGAATGAAATCGACAAGCACTATTTCGACCCAGTCCGTCGGGTCTATTCCGACAAGCTTCCCAAGCTCGCCATCCGCTGCAACGAAAAGAGCGGCGGTGCCGTAATGGACCGGATCAGCCGCATCTTCCCGCACGTCTTAGTAGACGAGGTACAGGATCTGGCCGGCTATGATCTCGACATCCTGGCGGCGCTCGCCCGCAGTTCCGTTCGCCTGCTCATGGTCGGCGACCCGCGGCAGGTGACCTACCTGACGCACCATGAACGGCGCTACCAGAAGTACGCCGATGGTGGCATCGTCGACTTCCTGCGCAATGAGCTTCCTAAGAAGGTGCCGGTCGACATCGACGAGACGACCTTGAACCGGTCGCACCGCAACAGCGCAGTCATCTGCACGGTGTCGTCGCGACTGTTTCCGGTCCTGCCCGCCAGCCAGGCCTGTGACTGCGTCCGGTGTAGGACCGGATCGGCGGCGTGGAATGGCGCCTTCATCCTCCGGACGGCCGACTACGCCCACTACCTGGCGACGGTCCGGCCGATGCAACTGCGTGACAAGATCACCAGCCTCGGCGTAGATCAGCGGTGGCCCGCCATGAACTTTGGGGAGTCGAAGGGCCGAGGCTTCGACCATGTGGTGATCCTGCCCACCGAGCCGATGCGACTCTGGCTTTCCGATCACGCGACGAACCTAAAGCCCCAGAGTCGGGCGAAGTTCTATGTCGCTCTGACGCGCGGTCGCCACAGTGTGGCCATCGCGATGGATTGGGGGACCTCACCCCTCCCCACGGGGTTCTCGCTCTACGAGAGGGCCTCGTGACGTCGGCCTGTGGTCAGGTACGCGTTGCCAATCAGCGGTAGCGTTTCAGCCATCAGGATTTGGTGAGCTTCGGGCCTATGTAGAGAACTTTGAGCCGGGTCGCCGTACTCGGCACCGGCCAATCAAAATGCAGGCGAAAGAAGCGGTGGCTAATCTTACCGTGGAAATGCGCGAAGATGTCAGCGCCGCCCTCGGGATCAGGGAAAGTCATCTCGCTTTGAAAGTCGCGCCGATTGGTTGATGACTCCGGTGAGAACAACGCACGTTCGCCGTGAAAATGGGCTCGCAGGATTTCCCGAGCCTCCCCGCCCTCGTTGCCGCTCTCATCGCGTCCGCGCATGTAGGCATCAAGATATCCAAGCAGCGCATAGAAGCGATCGCGGATGATCGCATCGAACGGCTCACGCGCAAGGCGTGCGTCTTCGTATAGCGCATTCGGAAGCAGAAGGTTCGGAAAGCGCTGCCGCGCTGCTTCGACAATCTGCGCGGCCAGGAGATGTTCGTGCCGCTGGCGCACCCGGCGGGGCACGCACAGGCCGACTTCGGGGAGGCTGTCGTTGTCATCGGCGGCGTTGAGCAGAAGGCGCACTTCTTCGTGCTCGATCTGCCGCACAGCGATGCCTGCTATGTGCGCGCCTATCCTGCGGCGGTGGCCGAAGCGTGGGTGGACGGCCATATCCATGCGTTCGCCTTCTTCGGCGCCGTGCCGCAGTCGATTGTCTACGACAACGACCGCTGCCTGGTGGCGAAGATCCTGCCCGACGGCACGCGCAAGCGGGCAACGCTGTTCAGCGGCTTCCTGTCCCACTATCTGATCCGGGATCGTTACGGCCGCCCCGGCAAGGGCAATGACAAGGGCAGCGTCGAAGGTCTGGTCGGCTATGTGCGCCGCAACTTCATGGTGCCGATTCCGCACTTTGCATCGTGGGACGAGTTCAATCTGTGGCTCGAGGAGCAGTGCCGCAAGCGCCAGGGTGACCGGCTGCGCGGCGAGAGCGAGACGATCGGCGAACGCTTGCTGCGCGATCTGGTGGCGATGCGCCCACTGCCGGCATCACCCTTCGATGCTTGCGACCATGCCAGCGGTCGGGTCACTTCGCAGGCGCTGGTGCGCTACAGGACCAACGACTACTCCGTCCCGGTCGCCTACGGCCACCAGGACGTCTGGATCCGTGGCTATGTCGGCGAGGTGGTGATTGGCTGCGGCGGGGGGATCATTGCCCGTCATCCGCGCAGCTATGAGCGCGAGGAGGTTGTCTTCGATCCACTGCATTACCTGCCGCTGATCGAGCAGAAGATCAACGCGCTCGACCAGGCGGCACCGCTACAGGGCTGGGAATTGCCGGAGGCGTTCACGACACTGCGCCGCCTCATGGAAGCACGGATGGGCAAGCAGGGCCGGCGCGCCTATGTGCAGGTGCTGCGCCTGATGGAAAGCTTCGATCTGGCCGATCTGCACGCAGCCGTGAAGCAGGCGCTGCATCTGGGCGCCATCAGCTTCGACGCCGTGAAGCACCTCGTCCTGTGCCGGGCCGAACGCAGGCCACCAAAGCTGGACCTCGACATCTATCCCTATCTGCCCAGAGCCACTGTCGAGAAGACGTCGGCCAAGGCCTATATGCGCCTGCTGGACCGTAAGGAGGAACCGGCATGAGCAGCGATGCTCCAGAACTCCTGCTCGCCCACCACCTCAAGACCTTGAAGCTGCCGACCTTCCTGCGTGAGCACCACAAACTTGCCCGGCAATGTGCGGTCGAGGGCGTGGATCATGTCCGCTACCTTGCCCGGCTGGTCGAGCTGGAACTGATCGATCGGGAACGGCGGATGGTCGAACGCCGCATCAAGGCGGCAAAGTTCCCCGCCGCAAAAAGCCTCGACAGCTTCGACTTCGCCGCCATCCCGAAGCTCAACAAGATGCTGGTGCTGGAACTGGCGCGGTGCGAATGGATCGAGCGCCGCGAGAACGTCATCGCGCTCGGCCCCAGCGGCACGGGCAAGACCCACGTCGCGATCGGCCTCGGCCTGGCGGCCTGCCAGAAGGGATTGTCCGTCGGCTTCACCACAGCGGCCGCGCTCGTCAGCGAGATGATGGAGGCGCGCGACGAACGCCGTCTTCTGCGCTTCCAGAAGCAGATGGCGGGCTACAAGCTGCTCATCATCGACGAGCTGGGCTTCGTGCCGCTCTCCAAAACCGGCGCCGAGCTGTTGTTCGAGCTGATCTCGCAGCGTTACGAGCGTGGCTCCACCCTGATCACCAGCAATCTGCCCTTCGACGAATGGACCCAAACCTTCGGTTCCGAGCGCCTCACAGGCGCACTCCTCGACCGGCTGACCCACCACGTCAGCATCCTCGAGATGAACGGCGACAGCTATCGCCTCGCGCAAAGCCGGGCACGAAAAACCCCCAACCCTCACCAATAAGATCGCCGCTGCTGCGAGCGGAAAACTCTGGTCGGGCTACGCCCTCCCGACGTTCCCCGCTCGCAGCAGCGCCAGTGGCCTGGTTTTGCGCCGCCCAATGGCCGGTTTTTGCTCCGCCGTTGACACATCGCTACGATTCTCACAATTAATGCCCAGTCTGAACCAAACCGGCGCATTCTTACAATTAAGTGCCAAGCCACATTCGCGGCTCGGTCAGTCAGGTGATCGGCCTCGTCCTCACCTTCTACATTCTCTTCTACTTCCTGCGCGACCGTGAAAGGGCGTTGCGCGTGATGGCGAAGCTTTCGCCATTGCAGCCGAGCGAAACGGGGCTCGTGGTACGACGCTTAGCGGACACCGTTCACGCCACGATCATCGGGACGATGGCAGTAGCGACTGTTCAGGGGACGCTCGGAGGCCTGATTTTCTGGTGGCTTGGCTTGCCGACACCGGTCTTTTGGGGACTCATCATGGGCCTGTTGGCGATCGTGCCGGTACTCGGCGCCTTTGTCATCTGGGTGCCGGCCGCTCTCTTTCTCGCGTTCCAAGGCGAATGGACCCGGGCGCTCATCCTGGTCATTTGGGGCGGCGTGATCATAGCGACCATCGACAATCTGCTCTACCCGGTTCTGGTGGGGAGGCGACTGAAGCTGCATACCTTAGTGATGTTCATCGGCGCGGTCGGCGGGATCATCCTGTTCGGGGCTTCCGGACTGGTTCTTGGTCCCGCTACGATTGCTGTTACGCTGGCGCTGATAGAGATCCTGCAGGGTAGATTTCGAGCGGAACGACAGATGCCAACGGATGGACATGGCAAGACAGACGAAGGAAAGCCCGAGAGAAGCCGAGCGCTTGAAGCGCGAAGCCGACGAGGAACTGACTCTTGAGCTGGAGCAAACCTTTCTCGCGAGCGACCCGCTGAAGGTAACGCGCGGATCATATGAGAAGCAGCACACGCAGCCCGAGGATCGGCGGAAGCCGGATTGAGTGCTTTGGTTTCTGGAATGGTTTAATGCCGCCTCTCCACCAAGAGTGGCGCAGGGTACAGAACTGCAGTCGAAAAAAACCAATCTTAGTCTCGCCGCTTCGCCCGCCATACGGCGATACGTAAGCCCAACTGAGCTTCGCCAGCCCCGGTACTCCATCCGGATCGGCGCCATGGGAGAAGGGCAGAAGGGCAAGGCTGGAACGACCAGCCGAAAGCGGTGTAGGACAGACGCGTGATACCCCTTATGAGCGAAGCCTGGGCGGTCGGGTACGTGATGGTTGAATGGTCAATCCGATTGGCGATGGTTGCGATCGTGCCAATGCGGCGCTCTCCCGAGGCGGCGCGAAGTTGGCTTATCCTCGTGTTTTTGTTGCCGATCCCGGCGCTCCTCATCTATCTCCTCATAGGAAGACCAACTTACCCTCGCTGGCGTCGCGAGCGGTTTCTCAGACTGCCGGCCGTTCTTGCAGCTGCGTCCAGGGAGATTTCCCATTCCCGTTACTGTCGCCGCCCCGACCTGCCGGACAATCTTTCGGGCCCCGCTCTGTTGGTGGAAAAGCTCGGGCAGTTCCCGACCGTCGCCGGCAACGACTTCGAGCTTCTCTCCGGATATGATGAGGTCATCGACCGCATGATTGCGGATATCGATGCGGCTCAAGCGACGGTTCACCTCCTTTTTTATATTTTTGCCGACGACGAGACTGGTTTGCGTGTCATCGGCGCACTTCAGCGCGCCTCAAAACGCCGAGTGAAGTGCCGGGTTCTCATTGACGCCATCGGGTCGCGGCGGTGGGCTCGCCGCGTCTCTAGATTGCTCATTCCCGCCGGTGTGGAGGTTCGGCTCGCGCTGCGCGTCGGGCTCTTCCGTCGAAGGTCGGCCCGCGCCGACCTTCGTAACCATCGTAAGATCGCTGTGATCGATAGTCGCGTCGGTTACCTAGGTTCCCAAAACATCATCAATGCCGATTTTCGCGAGGGCGTCGTTAACGAAGAGCTCGTCGCCCGCGTCGTCGGCCCGGTCGCGACCGAAATCCAAACTGTATTTATCGCCGACTGGTTTATGGAGACAGACGAGGAGATAGCCAACCCTGTCTTGTTTCCCCACAACCCGCCCGGAGGTGGCGTTGTGGCGCAGGTGCTTCCCAGCGGCCCGGATTATCCGGATGCTGGCATTGGACATCTTATCGTTTCGCTCGTGCACGGCGCACGCGAGCGTGTGATCATCACGACCCCCTATTTCGTGCCGGATGAGCCTCTTCTGCAGGCACTCAAAACAGCAACGTTGCGAGGAGTTGAGGTCCGATTGGTCGTTTCAAACGTGACGGACCAGATGCTGGTAAACCTTGCACAAAGATCATTTTATTCTGAACTCCTCTCCGCAGGTATTAAGGTGCATCTATATCAGGAAGCCTTCCTCCACGCCAAACACATCACGTTCGACGATGAAATCGCGATACTTGGCTCCAGCAATATCGATATTCGTTCGTTTGTTCTCAACGCGGAGGTAAGCCTCGTCGCTTTTGACGAGAGGGTTGTGGAGCGGCTCAGGCACCAGCAAAGTCGATATTTCGCCTCGAGCAACGCGCTGAGTCTGAGAGAGTGGGAAAAGCGCCCGATCGCAAGCAAGGTGGCTGAGAACCTGGCCCGCTTGGCCAGCCCTCTACTTTGAGAGCATCGAACAAGACAAGGCCACCTTCGTTCAGGCGGCCAAGGAGGAGTCGCCACTCTGTCGCACGGCGTTATTACGATGCAATCGGTTCGAAAATGTCCGGCGCCTCCTCGCCTTCGACGTCGAGCCAGCCTGCGAGACCGCGCTCAACCCTCGACAGCGAGTGGTCTACGAGAACGTATCTTCCGGGTACCTCGAGCTTGAGCTCCACAATGGCGGAGCCACCGGCAGGAACAACGACCGTCTGGACATCCGTCTGCGGCGGCTTCGTCACGCTTCCATTGAGATAGACCCTGTCGAAAATCTCGCCGATCACGTGGAATGATGATACGTGATTGGGACCGCCGTTGCCGAAGAAGATCCGGACTGTTTCGCCGACATTCGCTTTCATCGGGTAGTGGTCCGTCAACGCACTCACATGACCGTTGAGCACGAAATATTCCGGCCGCTCGTTGAGCAGTTTGTCGTAATCCTCGTTGAGCAGCCCCTCTGACCCGAAAGGCTCAGTGGTGTAGATCTCTCCCTGCATGACATAGAATTCCCGATCAACCGGCGGGAGGCCACCTTCGGGTTCGACCAGAATCATCCCATACATGCCGTTTGCGACGTGCATGGCCACGGGCGGAACGGCGCAGTGATAGACGTAAAGTCCCGGGTTCAGAGCCTTGAAGCGGAAGGCCTTTGCTTCTCCGGGCGCGCAACTGGTCAGTTCCGCTCCCCCACCAGGTCCCGTGGCTGCGTGGAAATCGACATTGTGCATCAGCCAGCTGTCTTCCCGGTTCTTGAGAAAGACTTCAACCGTATCTCCAACCCGCACCCGCACGAGCGGGCCGGGCACCGTGCCGTTGAAAGTCCAGAAGCGGAAGCTGGCGCGTTCGTCGAGCCGCGCTTCCTTTTCAACGGTTTCCAAATCGACGCGGACGATCTCGGCTTCTTGGCGTGCTATCGAAGGCGGGACCACAGAGGGATCATGGGCCACATCGTCGGCAACAACACTGGGCAACGAATATAGCCGCTGGCTGAGGCTACCAACGCGGTTCGCGTGGCGAGCTCCATGCTCGGCTACACGGACCGTGCCACCAGCGTTCTGCGCCGAAGCTTCCTGCGAAACAGCGAGAGAACCAAGTGTCAGGCCTACCGATCCGGCAAGAAGCGACCGCCGGGAAATTGCCGGGACACCCTCTATTCCCTCCTCCGACCTGACTTCCCGCGTCGCCGGAGGAGCCACCGCGTCACCGTCGGGCAGTTCCCAAGAGGCATCTCGTTCGGATCTGTTCATTGTCGTCCTCGGTCCTTGTTGCGCCTTCCACTGACCACCCGGTGAGACTGGGTGAAACCACGTCTGGTCTCTCGAAGGTGGAAAGTCGCTTGTATCTAATTGGCGGGCGCGGTGGCGCCATTTCCAACCTGGGCGATTAGTTCAGCCATGCGCGACTTGGCTTTGCCGGGCAGTTTGGCCGTCTCCGCGGAATCAAGGTTTTCGGTGCTATCACCGACCTGGATGATGCCGACCATGCCGAGGGCGAAATGCGGCAAGCACTTGTAGCCGTAGATGCCCTCTACATCGAAGGTCACTGTGATCTCCTCATTGATCTTCCCCTTCCACGTTTCGGCGCCTTCTGGAATCATTCCGAGGATCGGCTCCGAGTTGTGGCCTTTGTCGGTCGCCACAAACTTCACGGAATCGCCTGGTGCAATCTTCAGGTATGCCGGGACGAATTGCATGGGACGCCCTTCAGGGTCCTTATTGACCATCTGCACCTCATGTGTCTGGGCGCCTCCCGAGGATTGACCCGAGTCACTCTCCTGGGCGCTCGCCCGACGGCCGCCGCCGATCGCCGCCGCTACCGTCAGACCCGCGCTCCCAGCGAGCAGACTGCGACGTGATATCAACCGAGAGGACACTCCAGAGCCGCCAAAACTTTTCTTTCCAGACATTTTCAACCCTTTGTTCGAACGCGCCCCTTCCGCAATGACGAGCGTCTTGCATAGGGATCCGAGCCAAACAGCGTTGCGGCTGCGACGCTGCACACGCCCAAGAACATAGGGCTTAACTTCCGCTGTCAAGGCTGACAAGATGATGTGCTGTCGCATCTGCAGATTGGCAGGCAACATGGCGAGTGTGTGGTGCCGAGCGGCAGATATATGCGCATTGTGCAATTTCCGAAGGCAGACGCACGACGATACGAGATCGACCAGCGGGCAACCCGAGCCTAGCACAACGAATTGAGGTCCCGCGTGCCGCTTACGACCAACAGCTTGCTAACCCGGTTAGTGGAGCGTAGCCTTTGATAGGGACATGGTGGTAGGGTCCAGTTCATCGATATCCGACACACATGACGTACTCCCGCAGGAGCACTTCCTCTTGCTCCACTTCCTGCATCAGTGCCTGCAGCGCATCGCGAGCGTTGAGGATGCCGATCGGACGGGAAGCATCATCTGTTATGGGAACATTCTTCAACTGCCGTTCCTTCATCACGGCCCAAATATCGTGCAGCCAGTCGTTTTGCCGGCAGGAGGTCACATCCCGGGTCATGACGGACGAAATTCCTGTGGTGCAACTGGCTCCGAGGCATTGGCTGATCTGAGCAACGACATCTGATTTCGTCACCACACCCGTCAGCAGCCCATCGGCGCCGCATACGACTACCAGATCGGATCTGCCATCGCGAAGAAGTCTCGCAGCCTCGATGAGCGGGGCGTCCTGCCTCACCGTTAAAAGCCTCTCCCGGGCCACAGGTGTGATTTTCTCAACGAGCATGGATCCGTCCTCTCTCAGGCATTCGCCACCAGATGGCACTCGGTTCGCTGATGCGCAGACACGTCCTGCCAAATCGTACGAGTAGGTTCAGCCGGCGAATGGGATGCGCAACGTGGCGACGATGCCAGCTACCGCCAACGCGAAGCAGCCCAGCCGCGTTGCGATGATCGCCGCGAACTTCGCGCCGGAATGCACATAGTCTTCGATGATGACCTGGAGGCCAAGAGCCGTATGATGGAAGAGCGCGATCAACAGGAGTATCATGCAGATCGTTGCGAAGGGCGTCTTTAGCCAAGCGACAAAAGCGGCATGGTCGCTGCCTGTGAGCGCGATCACAGAGGCCGCAAACCAGATCGTCAGAGGTATCAGCGCGATCGCCGATAGTCGCTCAGCCCACCACTCCCCCGCGCCCTTTCTGGACGATCCAAGCGCGAGCGCGTGGTTTAGCGGCGTGGGCGTCGGAACTTTGCGCATCTACCCTACTCCCATCCAAATGCTGACACCCCAGGTCAGCGCAGTGAGCAGGATGCTGGCGACGACTACCGCCCATCCCGAGGCATAGATGGAGCGGAGTTCGAATCCGTGGCCGGTGTCCCAGATGAGGTGCCGGATGCCTCCGCAGAGATGCATGAAGAACGAGAATGTAAATCCAAGCATCAGGATCTGCCCGAACAATGACCCGATCGATCGCTGCACCGTTGAAAACGGTTGGGGTCCTGAGGCCGCGGCAATCAGCCATACGACCATGAGTACCGCGAACGCGCTCAGGATGACGCCTGTAATCCTGTTAGCGATGGACAGGACCGAGGTCAGCTGCGGTCGGTATATCTGGATGTTGGGCGAAAGCGGACGCCCTCGTGCTCCTGGCGACGACATTCCTAGAGCGTGTTGCGTTTGACGTGATTCAGGATTCCCATTTTGGTTTGGGGATGATTCATTGTGGTTCGAAGGAGAACCGCTATGGGCAAGCCGC
>NZ_JACHOU010000029.1 GCF_014206975.1 Aminobacter aganoensis | reverse complement strand
CAGTTAATTTGAGAATCTGGCTGCAGGAATTCTCACGATTAAGTGCCTAACCCGGGCAAAACCACCGCATTCTTGCATTTAAATGCCAAGCGACAGTTGGCCATGTCGCCCTTCTTCAGGTGATCGATGAGTTCGGCCGCCCGCTCGCCAGCGCCCTCGCGGACGGCTTCGAGAATGCGACCCTTCGTGACCCGGCCGAGGTAATTTTCGACTGTCGGCTTCCAACCCACTGCGACCATATCGAGTCCCGTGGCAACAGCGAGCCGGTCGGCTTGCGCGAGGCGCACATCCAGGCCGTGGCGACTGATGCCCGACACCGCGTGCGGATTTGGCCGCTCGTAGAGCGCATTAACCCCAAAGCTCACGCAATGGGCCAAGAGGTCGAGGCGCATGCCATCGTCGAGCTGTTCCAACCAATCCCAGAGGGTCTGATCGTCTGCGGGAATGTGATCCCCCCAGCTTTCATGGCGTGCGCGCTCCGATTGCGCTGAAGGGCTGCCCTTCATCTCGTGGGAGAGACCGGAGAGATAGAGATGTTTAACGCTCGCTTCGAGGCAACCAGTCGGTGCGGTGATCCGGAAGGTATCGCTGACCAGCTTGTGCAGCAACATGGTCAAGGCAACTTGCGGATTGTTCGCCACAGCGTCGCGCAAGGCGAGCGTCCTATGAGCCGTCAGTTCGATGATCAGACGCTCGGGCAGCGGCTTCAAGCCGTCTTCCTCAGCATCCCCATCGGTTTGAGCGGGCTGACCGCCGATGGTGATGTCGGCGCGCTGCACGATAGGGGCGCGAATTTCGCCGGTTTCGGGATCGACCTCTTCGTCCGATGTTTCATGGTCGGCCTCGGCCGATCGCTCGTCTTCAGGCCTGACATAACCGCGATCGACAGAAAGCGAGCCGTTGGCGTCGATGCCGACGAACACGCCGGCCATGGCGACCTCGGCCGGATCATAACGGACAGGACGGTTGTCGAGGGCTTCAAGGGCTGCTTCGATTTCGCCCAGGCGCTGGTCGATCTGGTCGGGGAGCTGGTCCGTCTCCTCATATTCGGTGGTCAGGCGATCGAGTTCCGCCTGCAGCGCTTCGCGTGTCGCTTGCTCCTCCGCAGTGATGTCGAGCGGAACGCCCTCAATCTTTCGGAGACCATGGGTGACGCCGTAAGGGAGGCTGAGGGCTGCTTCGACCCATTTCCAACCTTGGGCGGCAAACTCGTCGGCGATCACGGTCAGCTTTTCGGAGACGAGCCGGTCCAGTAGCCCGACGTCTTGAAGCCAACCGCCGTCATCAGACTGGAAAAGATCCCGCAGGACGATGCCGCCTGCGGCCTCATAGGCGTTGATGCCGACGAAGACAGCACGTTTGTCGGAAGCGCGAACAGTCGTCTCGGTCAGCATACGGCGGATCTGATAGGGCTCCTTCTGCCAGCTATTGCGCACGGCATCCCAAATCTGATCCTGGCGGGCATGGTCGTGCGACACGCTGAAGGCCATGAGCTGCTCGAGGGTCATGCCATCATCGGCATAGACGTCCAGAAGCGTAGGTGAAACTGATACCAAGCGCAGGCGTTGCTTCACGATGTTGACGCCAACGAAGAAGGCGGCTGCGATGGCCTCCTCGGTCATTCCCTTCTCGCGCATTGCCTGGAAGGCCCGAAACTGGTCGAGCGGATGCAGCGGCGCGCGCTCGATGTTTTCGGCCAGAGAGACCTCGTCGACGAGAATGTCAGAGTTTGCGGCCGATACGATGCAGGGAACCGGCGTCGTTTTGTTTAGGCGCTTCTGCTTGGCGAGCATTTCGAGCGCGCGATAGCGGCGACCGCCGGCGGGAACTTCGAACATGCCCGTCTCCTGACCCTCGCCGTCGAGGACGGGCCGGACATGAAGGCTCTGAATGAGGCCGCGCCTGGCAATCGACTCGGCGAGCTCCTCGACCGAGATGCCGGCCTTTACGCGCCGGACGTTGGACTGGCTGAGCACCAGCTTGTTGAAGGGGATATCGCGCGAGGACGACAGGGTGATCTTCTGAACGGCAATTGCCATCGCAGTTACTCCGCGACGGGCGCCGAGAGCCTCTCTCTCGAACCGATACCCGTCACGAAGCGAAGCGCCGCCCTCTCACTCTTAGAAGGGCAGCGCAAAAGTTACGGAACGGACCCACGACGCAAAGCCGATTAAACGGAATCGCCCGTTATGGGGATCAGGCAGCGCGGTCGAGCAGCTTCTTGGCCCTGCCCTCCAGCTCCAGCCGCGCATCCTGATGGATTTTATCGCGAGCGAGGGCGGTGATGCCGGCGACAAAGTCGAAGATCGACTCGGGCGGGCGGCCTTCTTCTGCAAGCACAGTCTCGATGATCTTGCCGGTCTCGGCCTTTGAGAAGCCGCGCTTTCGCAGGAAGTCTGTACGGTCGTCATCGGTCTTGGCGACAATCCGTTCACGCGCGGCCTTGACACCCTTGATGAACGGGGTGGGTGAGGAATTCGCGAAATTCAGCAGCGCTGGCGCGGCCTCGTGGGCGAAGCGCGATGCAGCATATTTCGAATGACGGATGGTGATCTCCTGGAAATCCTCGACCCCCCAGAGATTTCGATTCTGGCAGACCGCACGGAGATAAAAGCTCGCCATGCCGAGGGTCTTGGCACCGACTTCGGAATTCCAGCAATAGAAGCCGCGGAAATAGAGGTCGGGCGAACCGTCGGGGAGCCTACCGGCCTCAATGGGATTCAGATCGTCCACCAAGAACAGGAATACGTCGCGATCGGACGCATACAGCGTCGTTGTGTCCTTGGTGATGTCGACGCGAGGATTGTAGACGCCGGTCGACCAATCCAGCACACCGGGCACCTTCCAGCGGGTGTCGCCCGTGCCGTTGCCGGCAATCTTCTGCACCGCCTCAACCAGTTCATGGTCATAGATGCGGCCATAGTCAGGACCAGTCACGGCACGCAGGTCGACCCGTCCGTTCTCCGTTTCGAGGGTCTTGATCTGCTCGACCCGGTGCGACGTGAGCCCATATTGCAGGTTTATGCCTGCGAGCGCGGCCGGAAGCTGGCGAAGATAGGCGGCGGGCGCTCCCACCTGGCTGGCGAGTTGGCCAAAGCTCCAATGCGTCGGCGCTACCGGGGTATCCGATCCGGGCAGGATCAGAGATAGGCGCTCCGGGTCCGATCGACTGGCCTCAACATGGATAAGAGCAGTTTCGACCACGCGCGTTCGGCTGCGCTCGGTCCGGGCGCGAACCGAACGGCCCAGCTCGGTGAGCGACAGATAGCGTTCGTCAGCCGGGCGGGAGAACCACTCGGACGAGACTCGCCCGATGCGCTCTCCACGGCTGACATCAACCTTATATCCGCCGCTCGATTCGCGGCGAGCCTCGAGAACCTGCATGTTCATGGGACCAACTCCATGACGGGCGCCGACAGCCTCTCTTTCGACACTCAACCCGTCATGGATTTCCCATTCCCACTCTCACTCTTCGCGGCGCGGACACCGGCTTACACTTCACTTCCGTTCCCATCGGAAAGCAGAGCAGTCGGGAACTTCAACTCGGGGTAGCTGAATTAATTTGCTGCACGGTCGCCTGCAACGATCGCTTTCATCCCAGGTAAACAGCGCCGCCTTCAGACGTCGTTCGCGCTCCGCTGAATGTGACCAAATTCAATCGAGCATTTTGGCTTCGACCAGAATGCCGGTTTCTCGGCAAAAGATTTCGAAGACGTCCCGCGCCTCAGCGGGTTCGATCGCACCCGCGACTGCCGATTGAAGGCTGTTTGCGGCCAAATAGTAGAATGAGTTTCGCTTACCAGAGGGCCATGCATCCAGGAAGTCGATGGCATCTCTAACGGAGGCGATAGCGAAAAACGCGAAATCACCCTCTTTGACCCAGATGCTCGGCCTAAATTCCATCCCCCTCAACGCGCACACTGATCATCGGGTTGCAACTTGCAACTCCCCATGAATCGTTGCGGCAAAGACCCGATCTCTACCCGATGTTTTAAGATTAGGAACTTCGGGCCGCTTGGCAGCTATCTCGGAGAGTAGTGGTATCCTCACGGCGGTCAGCAAACCCCTCCGGACAAATCAGGAGGGGAACCGTCCCCTGCTCCACGGGTTATGGTCCCTTGAGGTCGACATTTCTGACCGGAGCAAGAATATCGTCGCGGCATCAAATCGACCTACAAACTCTAAATGCATCTACCAGTGTAGATGCATTATCCTTTTTCTAGGCTTGGCTCTTTGGGGTTGCTCGGGACAACAATCGGCATTGGAGCCATCCGGCGAGGAAGCCGCGAGCGTTGCCCAGCTGTTTTGGGCGATGCTGGGCGGCGGCGCGGTGATATGGCTCGGCTTGATGGCACTGCTAGCTACCGCAATCCGGGGAAAGCTAGGACCGATCGACAATCGAGCTGCCACCCAACTCGTATTTTGGGGAGGTGCGGTTCTCCCGTCCGCTGCATTGGTCGGCCTGCTTGGTTATGCACTCTGGTTGATGCCTGGATTGAGGCCCTTCGCAAATTCGGGAGCGCCTCAAGTCATTATTGAAGTCACCGGTCGGCAATTCTGGTGGGATGTGATCTACCGGCTTCCGGGCGGAGTTCAGTTCCGAACTGCAAACGAAATCGTTTTGCCAGTTGGCCAGCGCGTTGAGTTCTCACTTAAAAGCACTGACGTGATCCATTCCTTCTGGATCCCATCGCTTGCCGGCAAGGTGGACATGATCCCTGGTCGCACCAATCGGCTTTCCCTTGTCGCCACCAAGGAAGGCCGCTTCCGTGGACCCTGCGCTGAATATTGCGGGACCTCCCATGCACTCATGGCCGTGGAGGTAACCTCCCTTCCTGTGCAGGAATTCGCCCTCTGGACCGAAAGGCGAAAGCAGCCATCGCCAGGTGTCTTCGCTCCGGGCTCGGAGCTCTTTGAAAAACATGGCTGTGGCAGCTGTCATCGTGTTGAGGGGACCAGCGCCGCAAGCCGGTTCGGGCCTGATCTGTCACATCTGGGATCACGCAACACGCTTGGCGCGGGCATCCTGCCCAACACGCCGGAGACCATTTCGAGCTTCATAGTCAGACCTGATGCAATCAAGCCCGGCACGCACATGCCAGCTTTCGACATGTTGCCTCCGGACGACATCCGGTCGATCGCCGTTTGGCTGAAAGGGCTCGAATGAACACCCGCGCCAGATCCTCGGCACCACCAGGAAAAGCGCAGGAACAGCGCCTGCGGGAAGTGTGGCGCACACCATCGGGCTGGCGGTACTGGACATCTGTCAACAATGTGGATGTCGGCATTTGGTACGCCGGCGCTGCTTTCGCGTTCATGCTTTTTGCTGGCGTGCTGGCACTGATCATGCGAGCGCAGCTGGCCGTACCCGACAATGATCTGGTGTCGGCCGACTTCTACAACCAGGCCTTTACACTCCACGGCACGGTGATGATGTTTCTCTTCGCCGTGCCGATATTTGAAGCGATAGCGATCTTCCTTCTGCCTCCGATGCTCGGCGCTCGCGAGCTTCCGTTTCCGCGACTTGGAGCATTTGGCTTCTGGAGTTTTCTACTTGGCGGCGTTTTCGTTTGTGGGTCGATTTTCTTCAACGCAGCGCCATCGTCCGGCTGGTTTATGTACCCACCCCTGGCAACGGACGAGAAGCTCTCCGGTATCGGGGCCGACATATGGTTACTCGGCCTTTCATTCATCGAGGTCGCCTCCATTGCCGCGGCGGTCGAGATCATTGTCGGCATCATGAAATGTCGCGCACCCGGAATGCGCATCAACCTGATGCCGCTCTTTGCCTGGTATCTTCTGGTGGTTGCGGGAATGATCCTGTTTGCCTTTCCGCCTCTGATCGCGGGCGACATTCTGTTCGAACTTCAACGTATGTTCGACTGGCCATTTTTCGACCCGGCCCGCGGCGGCGACCCGCTGCTGTGGCAGCACCTGTTTTGGATCTTTGGCCATCCGGAGGTCTACATCATCTTTCTGCCCGCCATCGCATTGATGGCGATGATCGTGCCTACCTTCGCGCAACGACCTATTGTCGGCTATTCATGGATCGTGCTGGCGGCAGTAGGGACAGGTTTCTTGTCTTTCGGCCTGTGGGTTCACCACATGTTCACAACCGGGCTCCCGCAGATATCACTCGCCTTCTTCTCTGCCGCCTCCGCTGCAGTGGCAATCCCGACCGCGGTCCAGATATTCGTCTTCATCGCGACCATGCTTGCAGGTCGTGTTGTGCTGTCCATTCCCATGCTGTTTGGGGCCGGCAGCATTGCGACTTTCGTCATCGGCGGCCTCACCGGGGTCATGGTTGCGCTGGCGCCATTCGATTGGCAGGCCCATGACACCTATTTCGTGGTCGGGCATCTCCACTATGTGCTGATTGGTGGGATGCTGTTTCCCGTGGTGGCCGGGATCTATTACTATTTTCCGCTGATCAACGCACGGCATCTGTCCGTTCGATGGGGCAAGATCGCCTTCTGGCTGATGTTCACCGGTCTCAACGTGGCTTTCTTCCCTATGCACCTGACGGGTCTGCGCGGAATGCCGCGCCGGGTTTTCACTTATCCGGGCGACCTCGGCTGGGATTGGCTCAATCTCATGTCGACAGCAGGGGCATATACCTTCGCGGCGGGTGTCTTGATCGTGGTCGCAGATATCGTGCGGCCGAAGCATGGAGATCCCAAGAGCGCTCTTAACCCCTGGAATGCCGGCACGCTGGAGTGGATTTCCGAGCCGGAAGAAATGTGGGGGGTACGTTCAATCCCGATCGTCGAAAGCCGCTACCCGCTGTGGGATCAGAAAAACCTTGTGGCAGACGTGAACGCCGG
Organism: Aminobacter aganoensis; assembly: GCF_014206975.1. Taxonomy (GTDB): domain Bacteria; phylum Pseudomonadota; class Alphaproteobacteria; order Rhizobiales; family Rhizobiaceae; genus Aminobacter; species Aminobacter aganoensis. The sequence continues at coordinate 32,418 of NZ_JACHOU010000029.1, read as the reverse complement.
ACGCTTTTACCTGCCCGACGTCGAGGAGGGACGCCGTGAGGGCATGGTCACTTCAGTCCTGGATGCAAAGCCCGAGCAGGTGATCCGGGTGCCGGCAACCGGCGGTATCACGATGATCGCGGCAGTTGCCCTTGCAGCCGTATTCCTGACACTGACCTTCAAGTGGTGGTTAGCTGCATCATTGGCAGGGTTCGCTACGCTGGCGACGATCCTCTATTGGTTATGGACCGGCACGGCCGAAATCCCGAAGAAAGCTGAAAGGGATGCGGGACTCGGGCTCGTCCTGCCTCTCTACACATCCGGCCCAGCCTCAGTCGGATGGTGGGCGATGTTCATCACGATGACCGGCAACTCCACCGGTTTCGCCAGCCTCGTCTTTGGTTATTTCTTCTATTGGACCATTCATGCGGATTTCACCGCTGGCGCCACCGGACCTGGCTTGACCTGGCCGCTAATTTCGGTCGCCCTTTTCGTGTTGGCCTGGGGCACGATGATGCTGGCACGTTCACTCAATGCGAACGGATCAGTTGGCTTGATGCGCACAATTCTCGTGACATCGTCGGTCCTCGCTATCGCTGCGGCCGCCGCCGCACTGGCCGGACCTTGGCTTCATCGCATGGACCCTGTCGCCCACGTCTACCCGGCCATCGTGTGGGTGCTTGTCGGATGGACCGTTGTCCATGCCGGTCTGGGCGTAATCATGCAGTTTTACTGCCTGGCACGCAGTGTCGCCGGCAGGCTTACGCCGACCCATGACATGGACCTGCGCAACACCTGCCTTTACTGGCATTTTCTCGCGTTGATGGCAGCCATAAGCGGAGCGATCATGGGTCTGTTTCCGGAGGTTGGCGGATGACCCGGATCTTGCCCAGCGAAACAGATTCGCTTTGGACGCTGTTCACCGCACCGGTGATATGGGCACTGCATTTTCTCGCCTGCTATGTGCTGGTAGCTGTGCACTGCCAGAAGCCTGGGGTGCTAGGCATCGGGTTCAGTTCGGTACGTTTGATCATCGCCGCGACCACAATGGCAGCCCTTATCGGGATCTTATTGTCGGCCTGGCTTGCCTGGCGGCAATGGGGATATGGCCGCGATGACCCGCCGCATGACGATCCGACATTGCGCGACCGTACCCTGTTCCAGGGATTTGCCACACTGTTGCTCTCCGGCTTGAGCTTCGTGGCGGTCGTGTTGGTCGCAATGCCTGTTTTGTTCATTTCGGAGTGCCTGCGATGAGACGCACGGCATTGGCGGTGGGCGTGGCATTGCTCGGCCTGATATGGGGCGGCCCTCTGATCTCGACCTGGCGAGGCTCTTTCGCATCACACATGTTGGCGCATATGGGGGTCGTGGCTCTGGCCGCCCCGCTTATCGCAATCGGGCTTTCCAACTACTCTCGTTCCTGGCGCATCCCCGGGTGGGCGCCGATCATAGCATCGCTCGTCGAACTGGCCGTCGTTTGGGCATGGCACATGCCGGAAATGCGTTTGCTGGCCGAGACCTCAACCTTCGTCACGGCCATCGAGCAAGCCATGTTCCTGGTCGCGGGCCTGCTTGTTTGGATCGCATGCCTTCATCAGCCACCGCATGACATGCGGCCGGCGGCCGCCGGTGCATTTGGTCTTCTGTTCACCTCCATTCACATGACCCTGCTTGGCGCATTGCTCTCCTTGAGCCCGCGCCCGCTATATGGGGAAGGCACCGTGACCTGCTTTGGCCTTGAGTTGTCCGCTAATCAGGACCAGGCGCTCGGCGGCGTGTTGATGCTGCTTGTTGGCGCAGTTGTCTATCTCGCCGGCGCCCTGTGGCTGCTTGCCCGGCTTCTGCGTGAGCCTCCCGCCATTTCGACCGGACACCCGTGATGGAACTCCGTTGGAAACATCTGGCTATCGCTCTAACGATCTTTCCGGTTGCGATTATCGTCTTTGCCTGGATCGGCTTCTTCAATATCGGGGCTTCGACAGGACACTGGAAAGTCACCGAATGGCTGCTCCATTCAGCCATGCGGACGGCGGTGAAAACCTACGCTCTGCTCGAGGTCGACGCTCCCGCGCAATTGCCGCGCCATGACATCGGGCCTGCGGCCGGTCATTTCGCACGCGGTTGCGCGATCTGCCATGGTGCGCCGGGAGAGCTTGTAAGCCCATCGGCGCAACGAATGTTGCCGCCGCCTCCTGACCTTACCGAAAAGGTCGGCGAATGGAATGACGCCGAGTTGTTCTGGATCGTCAAATACGGCGTGCGCTTCACCGGCATGCCAGCATGGCCAACGCAGGCGCGCGACGATGAAGTTTGGGCCATGGTCGCCTTCCTCCGCGAACTTCCCGGCATGAGCGCACAATCTTATCGGGCGCTTTCGCTCGGACAGAGCGGCCGGCTGGAAATTTCGCCGCGGGGCTTCGCCAACGCGATTGCAGAGTGCAGCCGGTGCCATGGCAGAGACGGGCTGAAAGCCGGCGGCCTCGTTCCGATCATAGCTGGCCAGAAGGAAGGTTATCTCCTGGCGTCACTTCGCTCCTATGCCGATCGAGAGCGACGGAGCGGTATCATGGCGCTGCCAATCTCGGCCTTGGACCCAGCAGTCTTCCCGGATGTCGCTCGCCACTTTTCCCGGCAGCCATCCCGCCTGCGTCAGATCATGCCCGATGAAGACGATCGTTCGGACGGGGCGCGCATCGTCTTTGGAGGGGCGCCTGATCGGGCTATCCCGTCATGCTTCGGGTGTCATGGGAACACAGCCATCAGAAATGAGACTTATCCCGACATAGCCGGACAGGACGAACACTATATCGCAAATCAGTTGCGACTGTTCCGGGCCGCGGCCAGAGGCGGGGGCCAAAATGCGCATCTGATGCACAAGTCGGCGGAACGCCTGTCAGATGCCGATATAAACGCACTTGCTGCCTTCCTCGGAGCTCTTGCCGCAAAGAATGCAACCCCAACCGCGGCGCAACGTTGAGGTCCTGGGGAAGATTTCCGATCTCTCCAGGAGGTGAAGTCAGGTGAAGAAATTTTTGATCGCATCCCTGGTCATTGTCATCCTGATCGCCGTCGCTGGAGCCGTCGTGGTCTTCTCGTCACGAGAACAGGCGACGGTGGCTATTGAGGACCAGTATGGTCCCAATCCCACATTGCCCGAGCCTGATCCGCGCCTGCTACCGACTGTTCACCAGGCCAAAGCCGTGCCTTGGAAAGAGGGCGAGATACCCACGCCGGCAAAGGGATACGTTGTCACCTTGTTCGCTGACGGCCTCGACCACCCTCGCTGGCTGCATGTCCTTCCAAATGGCGACGTGCTGGTCGCCGAGAGCAATAAACCGCCGCAGGAAGAAAGCAGCGTCGGCATTCGGCGCTGGGTCGCACAGCTGGTAATGGGCAGCGCAGGCGCCGACACCCCGAGCGCAAATCGGATTTCAATCCTGCGCGACGCCGATGGTGATGGCAGCGCCGAGTTCAAGCAGCCATTCATCACCGGCTTAATGTCTCCCTTCGGCATGACGCTTCTGAACGACAAGCTCTATGTCGCTAATGCCGACGGCATCGTTGCGTTTCCCTACACGGAAGGCGCAACCGAGATCGCGGCGCAGCCGGAACAGGTCACTGACCTGCCGGCGGGCCTCAACCATCACTGGACCAAGGACGTCAGAGCTTCTCCGGATGGTACCAAGCTTTATGCAACTGTCGGGTCCAACAGCAATGTTGGCGAGAACGGCATGGACGTCGAGGAAGGCCGCGCGGCAGTTTACGAGATCGACCTCGCAAGCGGAAAAAAACGGCTGTTTGCGACTGGATTGCGCAACCCTAACGGCCTGTCCTGGCAACCAGATAGCGGTAAGCTGTGGGTGGTCGTCAACGAGCGTGATGAGATAGGCAGCGATCTGGTGCCCGATTACATGACGTCGGTAGAGGATGGCGCCTTCTACGGCTGGCCATACAGCTATTTCGGACAAATAGTAGACGATCGCATCGAGCCGCCGCGGCCAGATCTCGTAGCCAAGGCAGTCAAGCCTGACTACGCGCTTGGCTCGCACACCGCTTCTTTGGGTCTGACTTTCAACACTGGCGAAATGTTCGGACCCGAAATGAAGAACGGCGCCTTCATCGGCCAGCACGGCTCGTGGAACAGAATGCCCCGCAGTGGCTACAAAGTGGTTTTCGTTCCTTTCAACGCCGGCGAACCATCCGGACCTCCCAAAGATATCCTGACTGGGTTCCTGCGTCCGGACGATACTGCTGCTGGTCGGCCGGTGGGCGTGGCCATCGGCCGAGACGGCTCACTGCTTATTGCTGACGATGTTGGCGACAAGGTCTGGCGTGTGGCATCCGAAGGCCAACAGCCATGAGCTCGACAATGCCGGCCCTGACCGCCTTTGCCCTCAACTGCTCGCTAAAGACTTCCAAGGACGATGAGCCCAGTTCGACCGACAAGATGATCGCAGACCTTTTCAGCTTTCTGCAGCCGCATGGTGTGACGGGCAGTTCGCGCCGAATGGCCGATCAGAACATTCCGCCCGGCGTCCGGTCAGATGAAGGCGGCGGCGACGAATGGCCCGAACTGCGCAAGCTGATCCTGACTGCAGATATTTTCGTTCTGGCCACGCCGATCTGGATGGGCCAACCCTCAAGCTTGGCCAAACGTGTGCTGGAGCGCTTGGACGCATTCCTGTCCGAGACGGATGATCGCGGCAGGATGCCCAGCAGCGGCAAGGTCGCGGTCGTTCTGGTGGTCGGCAATGAGGACGGCGCGCATCACTGCCATGCAGCCTGTTTCCAAGCACTGAACGATGTCGGCTTTACCATACCGGCCAATGCCGGCGGCTATTGGGTCGGTGAGGCCATGCAGGACGTGAACTACATCGACCTGAAGAAGATTCCCGACAAGGTCAAAATGACGCTGGAGATGCTCGCCTCAAATTCAGCGCATCTGGCGCGCCTGCTCCGGCAGGACAACTACCCAGGAGTTGATGAGTAAGCGGACCGAGGCGACAACTGCCGGACCCGCGAGCCAATGCCGCAAACGCTGGACCTCATCGAGGGGATACAATGTGCAAGGCCAGCTCCGAAAAACACTCGATCCCTGTAATGACCTCACTCTACGGAGCCGATCTGGTCACATTGTTTCGGAATCACGCTTAGACCCCTGCTTCAAAATGGCAGCTAGCTCCTACTTTCCGCCATGTCATCGGCATAGCAGTTTCGTCCGCCAGTTCTAGGATAGCGCCTGGTGGCCGTAGCTGAAGCGATTTTGGTATGTGTAAACATCTAAGGTCGTCCCAAGCTCTTCGGCAGCAGCCCGAGATCTCTTCCACGGTAGTCGATCTTCCGGCGCGTGATGCTCTCCAACATCGTATCGAGCCTGCCAATATGGTCGTTTAAGAGCGTGTAGGTTTCGTTGAATGGCTTCAGCGAGATGAAACACTTCTGAATTGCCGCGCGAAGCGGGATAGCGGCCAGGACAACCGCCTCGATTTCGCTGTCTGTCAGTTTTTCTCTTCTGCTTGGACGGCCCAAGACGCTACTCCTCCCGCCAGACTGGAATGCGCCTGAACTTGATCGACACAAGCCTACGAATCTTCTTGCCAACCATCTCCCTTGAACCGGAGAAAATGCGCTGGACCCGGAGAAACCCATGTCCGCCACGGACACTCTCGCAGGTCATCTGAGCGGCCAGGGAATCGACGTCGACGTCGCCGAACAGTTGCATGAGGTCGGTCGGATAATAGGCATGTTCGCGCTTGCAATAGGCGCAGCTGACCAGGACGAGCTCGCGGGCATCGTTCAGCTTGGACAGCGAAAAGGGTGTCGTTCGGTTCGGCGCAGACATGAGAACGAAATAGGAACAAACTCCTTGCGGTGTCAATTCACATCGCGCTAACTTACGGGCATGAGCGACGAACAAACATCCGTCCCTAGGCTGACGCCGGCAGGCCTCTACGAACATGGCTGCGAGCACCCCGGCTGCAAGAAGGACGGTGGCTGGGGCTTCGCCCTCGGCAAGACCGCGGAGCCCCACTGGTTCTGCCACCAGCACAAGGCGGATGGCGAGCAATACATCCGCTGAGCGTTTTTTTTGCGAGGCACCCTGCGGATCGTAAGTGCAGGTCGAGCGTTGAAAGTTTTGGGAGAAATCTCCATGACCCGTAACACAGACGAAGACGCCCAACTCGATATCTTCCGCCGGATCGCAGCTGAAGCAACCTACACGACCTACACGTTGGCTGAAGAGTATGGCTTGTCCGATGGCCAGGCGCGTGCCCTGATCCACCTGCATGGCCCGTCCCGTGAGAAGCTGCGGCTAAGTCGTTCGCGTAGTTAGGGGCGATCATGGCCGCCAGCCAGTATCTTGATGCAAAGCTCGAATGCCCCTATTCCGGGACAATTCGCTTAAGAATTCCTGAAAACCCGGAAGCGAATACGCCGATACCCTGCGACGATTGTGGTCTATCTCGGCAGATGGGATGAATTGCTGACGAATCTGGAACGGCAAGGCGGCATGAAACGGCGTGTTCAAGCTCGAAAAGGGCTGGGTGCGCAAGGTCGGACCAGGTTGACGAGGCGGAGCTACAGATGACTGAAGACGAAATGCAAGCAGCATATCGTGAGCGGGCGACGATGAGCCGCATCATGGGCGTCTATGACCTTGAGGTTAAAGCAGATGCCCCCATTCAAGAACTTCCGCTTGGGGCTGCCGTCAGATTTGTCGCACTTGCACCGATGCAGGAATTCGACGTTCAGGCTGCTGCCGTGCTCTATGGCCGCACAGGAAGCTTGCCTGCCCAAGCCTGTGCGCAGCTATGGGCACGATTTGGCGCCACGCTGATCGAAGATTAGGGGGCAAAAAATGGGGCCCGGACGGGCGTCGGGCCCCAACTCAAACCTGCCTAATCGAAAAACGGCAGGAAGGGGAGCGCAGGGATAAGGGCTGGTGCGGGTCGCTCCCGCTCTTCAAACAAAATCGGCAGATATTGGTTCCCGAGCCGGCAAGGAAACCTCCTTGTGCAACGACGAGCAGATCCAGGAAGAATAGCGCAAACAGGTTACGGACTTAGCCAGTCCGGCGCATAACCCGATCTAACAGCTAGGGTTATGAGAACATTCGCGCACGAACGCGGAACATCTCCGACATCCGCTGCCCTTGATGCGTACGCTATGGCGTTTCGTTCTCTTTTCGAGGTCCAACTGCTATGACATCGACAAGTTATCTGAACCACAGGCTGGAATGCGCCGGCGTGGTCGGCCCATGCGTCCCGTTTCCGGCCAGTTCGTACGCCGGGTGACGAACTTCTCCAGATAAATGGCGGACAATCATACATCCTGGCGTATCTGCCCGATGAATATCTGTTCCCGATAACGGCAGGGATGAAGGTCGACGTCAGCGCACCAAGGGCACCGTCGAAAGAGTCCTCCAGATTGCCGATGCGCTGCCGGCCGAATTCCAGAACATGCTGCGGCCAAGGGATCGCTCCAGGCTGATCCGGGTGGCGCTGCCAGAAGGCAATCCGTTCGCCGTTTCCCAAAAGGTAGTGATCCGCGGGTGTATCCTGGGATGGTGCTGGGTGAAGTGAGAGGCCGCGAATTTCGGCTGGCCGATCACCGCAGGCTGCTTCGCCTTCTTCCCTGCCTGGCGAGACGACAGACCTAGGCCCCGTCTTTTTCAGGACGGCTGGCTGAGAACGTTTTGCTGGCCGAAGGCTATGCCACATCTGGCGACCGAAGTGAAGCGACCTTGAAGCGGGTGATCTACCGCCGCGGGAGTGCGTGCAAGCGCACCAACTCCTCATATTTCGCGCCGGATCGGTCATAGACACTGAGCGTTTTGATCCGCATACGGCCTGCGCGGGCAACAATATCATCCAGCAGATGCGCCAGTGTGCGATCCCGCCGGCCACTATCGCGTCGCGGTCGTACTGCTTTCGCATCCCGCACTTGTCGCTCGTGATGATGACCTTTCTCACGGGGAATTCGGAGAGCATTGGCATAAGAACGAAAGGAACAAATGCCTTGCGAAGTCAACAGCCACTAGTTTACCGCCTAGGTTGAAGTGTTGCGGCGCTACAACGGTGCATATTTTCACAACCGAAAAGAGTGTACGCCGCTTGCACACGCATTTGGCGAGCGCTATAGAACCACCAAATAATGAGGTGGGACATGAAATCGATTCTATTGGCCACGACCTTACTGTGCGCTGTCTCGAGCGCTGCATTTGCAGCCGATACTGTGGAAGTTGCTCCTGTTTCCGCCGGTTTCATCTGGACCGGGGGATATGTTGGCCTTCAGGCTGCTTACGGCTGGGGCGATACACGATTTGACGACGGCGCCACTTCCAACTGGTTTGCCGTGGACGGCTTTGCCGGCGGTCTTACAGCCGGTTACAACGTGCAGTTTGCAGGCAATTGGGTCGCCGGCATCGAGGCCGACCTCTCAATTTCCGGCGTTGAAGGAGCCTTTGGCCCGGGCAATTTGGGGCAGCCGGACGGTGGCGGTTGGGGCTGCGGCGACGCTTGTACGACCAACGTAGATTGGTATGCTACCGCCCGCGCTCGACTAGGCTATGCTTTTGACAATCTGTTGGTTTACGGAACTGGCGGTCTCGCTATTGGCCGGGTCAAGTCGCAAATCGTCGATGACCCAGATTTCTACGTTTCCGACACGAATATTGGATGGTCTGCCGGTGCCGGCGTTGAATATGCGCTAAACCAAAACTGGTCCGTCAAAGCCGAGTATCTCCACGTCGATCTGGGGTGGACGGAACGCGCAAACGACTTTTTTAGATCGGAAACCAAATTCGATACGGTTCGCCTCGGGGTGAATTACAGGTTCTAAGATAGTCGAAACGCAAACCCCGGCTCCCGGCCGGGGTTTTGTTCTAAGAGTCGCCAAGTCCGCAAAGTCACTACTCGATCGGATCGAGAATATCCGGCGTGTCATTCTTCGGCGACCCGACCTTGCGGCCAATCTTCCACATCGTCATCAGATCCGACGGGAACGGCTTCATCAGGTCGCCGGGGTCCAACTCCGGCCCGATCCATCGGGCATAGTCCGAGGATGCCAGGATGACCGGCATCCGGTCGTGGATCGTCGCCATCAGCTCGGTCGGCGGACAGGTGACGAGGCAGAACGTCCGAACCAATTCGCCAGTCGCCGGGTTGCGCCAGATGTCGAAGATCCCGGCGAGCGCAAAAGGCGAGCCGTCCTTCATGGCGATGGCATAGGGTTGCTTTTCCTTGCCGGTCCCGTGGATGTCCCGCCATTCGAAATAGCCGTCGATCGGCACCAGGCAGCGCTTCGAGGCATAGGCACGCTTGAACATGCCATTGCTGGCGATGGTCTCCGAGCGGGCATTGATCGGCGGCGGCCGGCCCGACTTCTCTTCCTTCTGCCAGGACGGGATTAGCCCCCACTTGGCCGAGACGAACATCCCGCTACCCGTCTGGGCCTCGTCCATCACGATGATCGGATAGATCAGCGTTGGCGCCCCATTGTAGCGCGGGAAGGCATTGCCGAGCCCTGCGACGCCGGCCGGATCGGCGAAGCTGAAGCCCCGCAGCATTTCGGCGAGGGTCGACTTGACGAAGACGCGACTGCACATGACGCGCAGCATACCGATCAATTCCGCGGCGGCAAACGGCGTGACCACGGTCATATTACAACCGAGCAAAAGTAGCCTCATCATGCCTGAGGGCATTGGTTTTGGGGGCGGCATGGCCGGAAATCGCGCGACATCCACGACACGATCACCATAGAAGTCGCGGTCGACCACACCTGGGACGACGGCCGGATCACGTTCCGCATCCACGGCTATGACGGGCCTATCACCATCAGCGCAGACTCGCTTGACACTGGTGTCGGCCCGACAAGCCCATCACGCAAAGGGCGAAAAGGCGTCGGAGATGACCGACGAACCTACCGATCTTGCCCCAGTTTATCGATAATCTGCGCGTCGCAGGCTCACCACGCGTTCGCAGGCACTAGCTGAGAATTTCGACTGGATTGAAGTATGAAATGTAGCTGCAGTCCACGCGATTGCCCGGGCAGATCTGCGCTAAGTTGCTGTCTTCACACATCGCAGAAAAGCCGATCGCAAGAACTGCCTAGGCTAACAGCAACCCGCCTGCGATTCCCACCGTCCATTTCTTCATCGGGCTTTGCGCCTTGGCCATGAGTACCGGCTTTAGCTACATCAGACTGGGTCGGAAAGTGGGGCCGTTTTACTATCGTTCGCAATGGTGGCGATGGTTTTTACCACGCGATTCTAACGCATTCACATCAAGATGTTAGCTTCAGGAGACCGAGCAACGGAGAAGCGAGGTCGATGGCGATAGCGCAAATGAACTGGGGGCGAATGAAATACCCTGTCGACGATCCCCGATTGAAGGAGTTTCTGGACAGTCTGGCCGAACTGTACCAACTCGCCGAATCCCACCCCGGGATCGCATGGCGTATTCCTGACGTAGTCATTGCAGCGGAAGTCATGGCCAGTGGTTTCGACAACCGAATGTCGGCGACGGTGTCGGTATGGACGACTATACCTTCAACTCGCTGCAGGGAACCTTGCTAAAGCGAACATCAGAGTGGTTCGAGGAGGTGGACGGACCTCAACTGGTTGTTTGGGATATCGACGCAGTCACAAGGCCCAGCTTCGTTGAAGCCTGGGGCAGGCTCCTGGAGCTGAAGCACTACGGCCCTTCAGGTCGTGGATATGGTTGGGTAAGCCATAGCGCTGGCAAGACCGGCTGAACAAAAAAGCCCCGCCACCTTTCGGCAGCAGGGCTCAAAGCTCATGCCGGCAAGGCCTCACGCTCTTGCCGCTTCTTGGTACTGTCCGCCTTCTTGACCCGGTTTACGTTGCGTTGCGCCTCGCTGCGAGCCATCCCGATGAGATAGGTGAGGAACGGGTCCTTCACGAAGAGCGATAGGTCCAATGCACATTTCAGGTGTGTGAGTATCTGCTTCTGCGGCATTGTTGGTACTCCCCCGACTAGCACGACCGGATACTACCACCCTCAAGGCATTGCCGCTGCACCACCACCCACTTTCAGCCTGTGGTTTACGGTGAAAACTGGAGTTATTTCTGCATCTATTTGCTCAAGACTATACACTCGCCACCGACAATTGCCTGCATGCAATTCTCCGACAATCTAATGAGAAGCGAGCAGCCGAGTACGCGCGCCAACGCGGGCTCACAATCACGCAGGCAGTTCACGAGGCTGTCGCTCAGGCAATACATCAGGTGCAGTCGCGAGCGTCGCTCTGAGGTCGAACGACCGACATAAGAGCCAAGTTTGCAGCACAGAAGCCCGCCACGGCTCATCGATCCCGGCCTGGTCCTCGCCGAGCACCCCGATCAGCGACGTACCGGCAACCGCCCGCAGCCCCCTCAGTGCTACAGCTGCCGCCTTCGAAGTCGAACACCCCGCCAGCGCCAACTCAGCGGCGTTGCTCGCCGCGCCATTTCACGCCCGTTCGGTCGAGCGGCCAGGCCGCCGCAAGGCTCCCCAGAAGGTGGTGGCGATGACCAGGTCCACGCCACCAATCAGGTACGCCTTCATGCCGGCACGTCTTCCTCGTGGGTCTACCTCGCCTTTCACCAGCCCCAGGCGATGCATGCGAGACCGACCAGCACCAGCAGCACGGCGAGGACCTACAGGATGGCCGACAGCCATTCGAGGCCAGCACCCCAGCCGTCTTGTCGGCGGCCTGCTAGAGCGACTACCTCGACGCCGGCGCCGCGCCGCCAGTCGACTGCCCTTGCCCTTTGGCTGACGTCGGGCGAAAGCAGGTCCTAGTTGACGATATTGGTATTCGTTCCTGACTCATTGCTGACCTCGACCCAGGCCAGCGCTTCATCCTGCGCCTAGCTCAGATGGGGCGTCGTGCAGACGTAGACCTTCGCCGGATGGCGGGAGTGGGATGGGCCGGTTCCAATCGCAGCGTAGTATTGCTAAGTTGCCCGGATGCAGAGAGCCCCCGGCCTCGTTCTGGCCTTTGCCACCCTGATGTCAGGCTGTGCGACGCAAATTGGCAGCGGCCCTGTCGATGCGTCGAAGTACGCGGCCATGACGTGCACCGAACTCAACACCGAGATCGGCGGCACGTCTCAGAGCATTTCGGCGACCGCCATCAGCCGAGGACGAGTTTCGAACTTCCGTGTCCCGGCATGGGCGCCTGGCGGTGCCGGAGCTGTCGAACTGATCAAAGAGAAGCAGACGGCAAGGATCGAACGGTTGCAGGCTCAGCAGTCCGCAATCGAAACCGCCCGCAGACGTAATTGCAGCTAGCAAAGCATTCGTGAACTGCACTTGCACGTGCGCGGTGCCGCCCCAGCGGCTGGCCGTCGTCCGGGGGTGTTGGTGACTGTGAGCCTCTGGCCGTCCCGCCATATCTCGGTTCCCCAGGTGAAATGCTGGGCCACTTTGCCGACGATCTCGACTGCGCCGCGACGCTCTCATTCCTCCGGCCAGAAGCCCGAGGCGCTGATGAGGATCGGAAGACGCAAGGAACAGGCGTCGGGTTCACATTCGGAATGTGCGCATACGATTTCAGGGATAGGTAAGTTTACCGCGCTTGTCGCAATCTGGCTGCTGCCACGCGCCCGCCAGCAATACGAGATCTCAAAGAATGTCTCCTCTGCACCGCTTTGCCCCATAGCCTTGCAGGACGAAATTTGTGCCCGTGTTGAAGATGAGACTGGAACAACATCACGGCGACAAGAACCGTTTGGCCAATTCTTCCTTCGAGAGAGGCTTTGAAAACCAATAGCCTTGCAATTGATGACAACCGGCTTGACGGGCAAATTCCGCCTGGTACCGGTTCTCAATTCCCTCGACCGTCACAGGGATCCCGATAGCATTCACCAGATTGATAGTAGCGGCCAGCACTTCTGCAGCCTGGGCATCGTGCTCGATGTTGGCGACAAGAGACTTGTCCAATTTGACACGATCGAAGCTGAATTGACGCAAAGAACCGATACTCGCAAACCCGGAACCAAAATCGTCGAGAGCAACCTTAATTCCGAGCGCCTTGAGCTCGGAGATAGATCTTTTTGCCTGATCGGTGTTCGAAATAAGAACCCCCTCCGTGAGTTCGATTGTCAAGCGGTGCGGCTCAAACGCAAACTCATCGAGAGTGGCCTTTAGGCCTCCAGCGAAGTATCGATTACGGAGTTGCAGCGGTGAAACGTTGACAGCGATCTGCAACTCCGACCAGCGTGAGCCTTGTGCTATAGCTTCTTCCAGAATTTGGGATCCTAGCATCCCAATGAGACCGGCCCTCTCTGCGACGGGTATGAATACCTCCGGAGAGATTGGGCCAGCCTGACTGTTCCATCTCGCCAAGGCCTCTACGCCGCAAATATCCCCGCTGCATGCGTCGACGACGGGCTGGAACGCTACCTTGAGTTCGCGCCTATCCAGTGCCTCGATCAGCTGTCGCTCTAACTTCCCTTGTTCGGAAAGCTGGGCTTCCAAATCCGGGCTAAATACGACGGTTGTGTCACCTGACCCATGCTTGGCCTGATGCAGAGCCATTTCGGCCTGTTGCAACAAGTGGTGAAAACTTGCTCCTGCAAGCACGGCTTCGGCGACGCCAATACTGACACCGATCTCGATTTCGTGTCGTCCGATCGTGAATGGTTCTGCGAACACCTCACTGACCGCCGATAGCCAATGGGCGGCGTTTTCGGAGGCATTCGTCCACGCCACAATTGCAAACGCGTCACCGTCGAGCCGAGATATCGCTGATCCAAGTGGGAGATTTTTGGTTAAACGCGCGGCCACAGCTCGCAGCAGCTTATCGCCAACCTGTTGCCCCCAGAGGTCGTTGATGGCTTTGAACCCGTCGATGTCTACCAGGTACAAACCCATTCCCGCCGAACGTTGCCCATCGCGTATCGCGAGATGTTCGACGTATTCGGCAAGACCCGGTCGATTGAGTACGCCGGTCAAATGGTCGTGGAGAGAATTTTGTCTCGCGCGAGCCTCTTCCCTGGCGAGTGAGCGCACCGATAGCAAACCAATCATGCCAATGCCGATGATCAGCAAGAGCAGCACGGCAGCTGCTCCAAAAAGGAGCGGACGAACCCGTTCGTAGCTGAGTGTACCAGGTCGTTCTGAGGGAAGGCTAAGGAAGCCTACACTATTCCCCTCGACATCCTTTAACGGCGCCGCGATCGTGCCCTCCACCCGGCCATTGGTCAGCTGAAGACCGCGGAGGTTGAATTTTCGCGCTGTCTCGTTCAGAGCTTTGGAGTCTAAATACTTTCCGAATATCAGAACATAAGGATCTGGCGGCGAAATGCCTTGAAGGAAGGGCCGGATACGTGCGGCTCCGATTAGAGCGAGTCCATCCGCCGTTCCGATGAAAGCCGCATGGACGTCTCCTTGCAAACTATCAGGCGAGCGCGCCCGCTCCACAAGTCGAGCAAAGGAACTGTCGAAATACTCGCTAGGCCGCCCGTCCATTGGCTTTCCATAGCGGTGGTGCAACAGGGACTTGTCGTCGGGTCCAATTACCAAGGCCATATCATAGAGTGGATAGTCGAGAGATGGGACGCCCCAGTTCTCGATAAGCCAGGCATTTCGGGTTGGCGACGCCAGTTGGCGATAAGCCTCGTCCCAGAATGCGTTGTCCCTGACAGTACCAGCCATCTGCGACCGCAATGATTCTAGCGCGGACTCCACTGCACCAGCTGCCCTGCTTTCATCGAGTTCATCGGCAGTACGCACAATGGAATAAATGGCGCTACTGACGAAGACTCCTAATGCAGCTGCTACGCCCAGTGAGAAAAGCACAGCAGTAACAATGATTGTTCTTTTTTTATGCCCCGAAAAACCGGGAGAAGAGGGAGGAGCGCCGCCCGCCATTGAAAAGCTCTCGAAAGGAACAGTCACTTCTTTGGGACAAATTTATCAGATCGCTTAAGTTGTCGCTCAATAAGAATTCACTAATTTCCCTCTTAAATTTGTCATCAAATCGAGTATTGGCGTAGGCCACGACGAACCGCTCGACCTTTATGCTTTCGCGGAACAGTTTGGCGTGCAAACGGCGATGAAGCTTGACCCGTCCATTCGGCCTGGCTCTAAGGTGCTTCGCCGAGATCAATCCGGGCGTCAGCTTTGATTTGGCCGCCGTGAGGGATGCCAACCTGAACGCATGCGCTATGTCCCAATGGTTGCATATGGCGACCTGCGCCGCTTCAGGAAGGAGCCGTCGCCTGGTTCGCCGATGATCTTGCCGTCCTGCATCATCACCTTGCCTCGCAGGAGGGTCATGACTGGCCAACCGGTTACCGTCATTCCTTCGTAAGGCGTATAGTCGGAGCCGTGATGCATAATCTCTTGGCGAATAGTTTCCTTACGATTGGGATCCCACAGGACGATGTCAGCATCGAAGCCTGGAGCGATTGAGCCCTTCTGCGGGTAGAGGCCGTAGATTCTAGCGTGATTGGTCGAGGTCAGTGCGACGAACTCATTTACGGTAATGCGGCCTTCCACGACGCCCTTGGAGTAAAGGATCGGCATACGAACCTCCACGCCCGGGATGCCGTTGGGAACCCATCGGAATGACGTCCGCGCCTTGTCATTTTTCTTCCCTTGGCTTCCATCGAAATAGTAGGGACAGTGGTCGGACGAGAAAGTCTGGAACACCCCCGTCCGGATGCCTTCCCAGATCGCCTTCCAGCTATCCTCGTCGCGCGGTGGTGGGGAGCACACATACTTGCCCCCGCTGTCATCCATATTGAGACCCTTGAGGTCGTTCGCCGTCAGCGCGACATACTGCGGGCACGTCTCCGCGAGAATTCTAAGGCCTTTGTGCTGCGCCCAGCGGACCTGCTCCATCGCTTCGCGACCGGAGACGTGAACCACCATGATTGGCACGTCAGTTAGTTCGGCATGGCTAATTGCGCGATGCGTCGCTTCGCGCTCCACCGATTGCGGCCGAGAGACCCCGTGATAGTAGGGTGCCGTTTTGCCGGCCTGCTCTAGTCGCTCAGTCATGAAGCGTATTGCGTCGTATCCTTCGCAGTGAACCATGACCAAGGCACCGCAAGTGCGAGCGCTTTCAAAGACCTCCAGCAGTTGGCGATCAGTGAGCACGAGATCGTCATAGGTCATGAAAACCTTAAAGGAGCTATAGCCGTCATCGACCAGCGAGGGCAGCTCTTGCCCGAGAACGCTGGGGGTGGGATCACTGACAATCAGATGAAAACCGTAGTCGGCGAGCGCATTGCCGTCGGCCTCCCGATGATATTCCATCACGCTCGCCCGCAGGCTGGCGCCGCGTGGCTGCAAGGCGAATGGCAATACCGTGGTATTGCCGCCGGCAATGGCGGAACGGGTTCCACTTTCGAAACCGTCGGCCATCTTCGTGCCTCCAGAGGAAGGTTGGGCAAGGTGTACATGGCTGTCTATGCCGCCAGGCATGACGAGCAGGCCGGATGCATCGATCTCTTTGGCTGCGCTTCCCAGCTTTTGTCCAACGGACACTATGCGACCAGCGCTGATGCCGACTTCCGCCCGTACGGTGTCAGCCGCGGTTACAACCGTTCCACCCCTGACGACCAGGTCAAATTCGTGCATAATTGCTCTTTCTGAAATGTGGTAACTTCCGCCTCGCCGGATACGGCGGCGTCAGATCATTACGTCCCCGCCATTGGGGGACAGCGTCTGGCCGACGTAGTTGGACCCCGCGTCAGACGCCAATAGGAGCGCCGTCGGGGCGATTTCGTCGACGAGACCGAACCGCCGGATCGGCAATTGGGCCATCTTCATCGCGCGCCATTCGTCGCTCAGACTCATGAGAAGTTCGGTCTCGATCGGTCCTGGAGCAATGGCATTCACCAGCACTCCATGCGGCGCGCCTTCGTAAGACAGTGCCCGCGTGAAGCCCACAACCCCAGCCTTGGCCGCGCAATAGTGTGCAAGACCAGGAGCGCCCTTGTAAGCCAGTTGAGAGGCGACATTGATAACACGTCCCCAGCGTCGTTCGAGCATGCCGCCGAAAAAGGAATGCGTGACGAGGAAGGTTCCCCGCAGATGTACGGCGAGCATTCGGTCGAAGGAGGCAACATCGAGATCCACGAACATACAGTCGCCGCCGATGCCAGCGCTATTGACGACAATGTCGACGTGACCAAGTCGTTCCGAAGCAAAGTTCGTTAAACGCTTCACCGAATTTTCGTCGGCAACGTCACATTCGATTCCATCGACAGGCAACCCCAACAAATGGGTCTTTTCCAAGAGTGCCGCAGAGCCCTTGACGTCACCATAGTGACAGAAAACGACCTTGGCGCCGCGTGCAGCAAAGAGCTCCACAATAGCGCCGCCAATCCCACGACTGCCACCGGTGACCACTGCGGTCTTTCCATCAAGCCTGAACGGGTCCTTCAATTACTTGTCCTTTCAAGATGTCCACTTGCGTGCGCCGAAAGCCACGCCGCATAGCTGCGGATGCCATCTTCAAGGCCGATGGCCGGCGCAAAGCCAAGATCTCGCTCGACGGCAGAAATATCGAACCGCCCCTGAACATCGTCGACCGGGTCCGAGCCCGGGCCGAGGTTGATCTCCGCGTTCGGCAGAACCCGGGCGACCATATCGCCGATCTCGCCGAGCGTGAGAAAGGTGCCCCCGGTAACCGTATAGGTACGGCGCGGCAGGCTGGGTTTGTCGAGTGCCGAGACCAATGCCCGCGCGGCATCATCGACGTGAATATATTGTCGCGGAAAGTTCCGACCGAAGGGCAGATGCGTGGGCCGGCTGGCAAGGGCATCTTCGATCATCGTTCGGATGGCACAATCGGTCGTCCGGCGTGGTCCGTAAACCCAGGAGATCCGTAGGCTCACTCCGTCTAGCCCGTATTGCTGTGCGTAGGTCGAGACCAATTGCTCGCCTGCGACCTTGCTTGCCCCGTACACGCTCGAGGGCCACAGCGCCACGTCTTCAGGCACGGGCTCTGGCGTTTGCCCGTTTTCGGATTCCGTGTTGCCGAATGCGCTGGTCGAAGAGCAAAAGACAAAACGCTGGACGGAATGGATACGCGCCAGCTCAAGAACGTTCGCCGTACCAACGACGTTGACCTGTACCATGCCATTTGGATTTGCACGTTCGACCATCGGCCCAGAAAAACCACCGCAATGCACGATGCCGCCAATATCGCGGCCCACCACGACAGCGTGAAGGCGGTGTATATCGGTGATGTCGCAGACCGTAAGCGGCCTGCCGTCGCCGGTGACGTCGATCCTGTCGACGGCAATCACCTCTGTGCCCCTTTCTTCCAGAAGAGTGCGCACGGCGTTGCCAAGCAACCCTGCTCCGCCGGTAACAAGGACTGTCTTCTCTGCACCTCTCACCGCATTGCTCCTGTCAGCCTCTTCTCGCCCCGCTCGCGCTGTGCCTGGCTCTGTTCGATCGGCAGTTCGGCTTTCAGCAGCGTCTTGGTGTATTCCTCTTGCGGAGACGCAAAGATCGTCTCTGTTGGGCCATATTCCAGAATTTTGCCATGACGCATTACCGAAACGAAATGGGCCAGCGAGCGCACCGAATTCAGGTCGTGTGTGATAAAGAGCGCAGAGAGCCCCATCTCCGTCTGAAGCTCACGTACAAGGTCGATGATTTGAGCCCGTACCCGGATGTCGAGCGCCGTGGTCGGCTCGTCGAAGACCACGAAATCAGGGCGCGTCGCCAAGGCACGGGCAATACCAACGCGTTTTTGCTCGCCAGCAGTCAGTTCGTGCGGATAGGCATCCACCAACCGCGCAGGCAGTTGAACCGCATCGAGTAATTCTCGAACCCGTTTGGCCTTGTCGACCGACTCCGTTGCAGACAGCAGCGCCAGCGGTTCGCCGATAAGGCTTGCGACAGGCCAGCGCGGATTGAGCGCGACATAAGGCTCTTGAAAGACCATCTGGATGCGCCGGCGATGCTGCCGAAACTCACGCTCGCTCATGCCGATCAGATCGTCGCCGTCGAAGGTGACACGGCCTGATGTCGTAGTCAGCAGACGTACAAGACACTGGCCGATAGTAGTCTTCCCCGACCCTGACTCACCCACGAGGGCAAGAGTCTCGCCGCGCGCCAGAGAGAACGATACGTCGTCAACCGCCCGCACAACCTCGTTGGTTCCGGGGATGGGGAAGTGCTTCACCAAATTAGCCACATCAAGCAAAGTGGCGCTCTTAACGCCAGTCGTTTGCTCCGGGGTTTTGCTGACGATGGGCGTTGGGCGTACTTTGGCTGCGTCGAGGAGTTCGCTGCTATAGACTTGCGTCGGGCCTGAGAGAAACTTGCCCACGGGTCCGATCTCGACGATACGGCCCTCGCGCATGATAGCCACCTTGTCGCAGAAATGGGCGACTATGCCGAGATCGTGCGTGATGACGATTGCGCCAAGCCCTAGCTCGCGGCAGCGGTTGACGAGCAGGTCGAGGACCTGAACTTGGATGGTAGCATCAAGCCCGAGTGTTGCGTCGTCGGCGAGTACGACCTGGGGAGACGTGATCATTGCCATAGCGATGACGACGCGCTGCGCCATGCCCCCGGAAAGTTCGTGCGGGTAGGCGCGGGCACGACGCTCCGGATTGACGATGCCCACTTTGCCGAGCATATCGACGGCTTCGCGCCACGCCGTCCGCTTCGAGCCACCGCGGTGGGCGCGCAGAACGCGCACAATCTGCGACCCGACGGTCTCAACCGGATCGAGCAGCGCTTTGGCGTTGGTGCCGATGAGTGCAAGCCGGCCGCCGCGAAGACGGCGCAATTCAGCGTCATCCATGCCGAGGATCGACTGGTTGTCTAGCAAAACGTCTCCAGCGGTGATGCGGCCGTTCTCGGACAAAAGGTTCATTAGTGCACGCGCCAGGACGGACTTGCCCGACCCGGTTTCGCCCACGATACCGAGAACCTCATTACGGCGGAGACCGAATGACACGTTATCTAGTGCAGGCCTGTCCGCTCCGTCGAACTGGACACTGAGATTCTGGACGACGAGCAACGGGGTTTCTTGATTGGCAGACATGGTTTTGGACATATCAGCGCCTCCGTGCTGTTGGGTCGGCGACCTCGCGGGCGGCATCACCAAGTAGGGCGAAACACAGCACGGCAAGGACGATTGCAAGTCCGGGAAACAGGGCAACCCACCACACGCCAAGGATCATCTGCTGCGCGCCGATGCTCACCATCAGTCCCCATTCGGGAGTCGGCATGCGCACGCCAGCGCCGACGAAGGAAAGCCCCGCTGTCAGCAGAATGGCCATGCCTATGGAAATAGAGATCTGGACGATCGCCGGCGTCATGGCGTTGGGCAGTATATGGCGGAACATGATCGATAAATCGGTCGCGCCGCTGCATCGGGCGGCACTGATGAAGGGGCGTTCGCGCAGCGAAAGCACCTCAGCCCGGATAAGCCGGGCGAACATTGGTATGAACAGGACCGCCAGGACGATGGCCACGTTCCAGATTTCCTGGCCCATGACCGAAACGAGGGCCATTCCCAGCACGAAGACCGGGAAGGACTGGATGAAATCGAACAGGCGCATCACCGTGGCGCTGAGCAGGCCACGGTAGTAACCAATCAGCAATCCGAGCGGTACGCCGATAACGAACGCGACGATGACCGCCGTAATCGAGATCAACAGGTTTATCCGCGTCGCGTAGACAATGCGCGAAAAAATATCCATGCCCGACACGTCCGTGCCAAGCCAATGTGCAACCGAAGGCGCCTCAAGCGAGACGAGCGGGTTTGCCTCGATCGGCGAATAGGGGACAATCCAAGGGGCGAAGATCACGGCGATAACCTGGAGAGCAAGGATCGTCAGTCCGATCACGGCGCTCGGCCTTTGCAGGAACCGCAACACAATACCGTTTTTTTTCATCACACTTTGATCCTTGGATCAGCGAGTTCGTAGAGAATATCCACGATCAGATAGACGACGAGGATGAAGGCAGCGGCCACAAGAACAAACCCCTGCAGTGCGGGGTAATCGCTGTTGATCACCGCCTGCACGGCGTATTGGCCGAGGCCACCCCAGGAGAAGATCGTCTCTACGAGAACAGCGGCGCCGAGCAAGAAGCCGAACAAGAAGCCGACAAGGGTGATGATCGGGGGCAAGCTGTTGCGCAAGGCGCTACGGACTATGGTGCGCTCCGAGAGGCCACAGGCGCGTTGATGTCGGATGAATTCGCTGCGATAGGCGTCCGCGAAAACGGTCTTCGTCATTTTCATGAGCGCTCCCGCATTGACGATGGCGAGCGTCAGTACCGGAAGCAGCAATCGACCCAATGCCGAGAAGAACGCGGCAAAATCTCCCGCCAGCAAACTGTCGATCGTGTAAAAGCCGGTCACCGTGGGCGGTGGTGTGACCATGGCGTCGACCCGCCCGAAAGGAGCGGGCGCCCAGCCGAGTACATAAAAGAAGAAGTAGATTAGCAATAAGCCGACCCAGAAGTCGGGTATGGCACCTGCCGCAAGTCCGTAAACGCGACTGCCGTAGTCAATGGGGCCTCGAGGGCGGACCACCGAAATCACCGCGAGCGTCACGCCGATCAGGATCGTGAGAAGCATGGCGTAGGTAATGAGTTCCAACGTGGCTGGCGCCCGCTCCAGAAGATCCACGGCTACCGGGTTCGAAGTGAAGGGCGAGACGCCGAGATCACCATGCAGGACGTTGCCTGCATATTGTATGAACTGATCGTAGAGACTGAGGTTGAGGCCCAGCTTTTCACGCAACGAGATGATCTGTTCTTCGGTCGCCATGTTGCCGAGCATCAAGAGCGCAGGATCTCCTGGAAGCAGCCGGACAAGCAAGAAGGTGACGAGCATCACGCCAAACATCTGTGGCACGATCATAACTAGACGACCCGCGATGATTCTGAGGGGGCGCGGAAGCACGCGCCAGTACTGGATGAGAGTCATTTTTCTCACGCTCGCTGCGATTGGTCGTGTGCGCGGAGGCGAACCTCCGCGCGGCGACGCTAGTCCTTGTAGAAATCAAACCAGCTGTTCGCGTTAGGTGTGTACCAAGAGTAGCCCTTCACGTTGCTCCGTGTCGCGAGCTGGTAGCCAGGATTCATCAGGAATATCCAAGGCGCAGATTCAACTGTAATTTGCTGCACTCGACGCATATCCTCGAGGCGCTTCGGCTCGTCGATGCTGGTGAGACTGGAGTCGATCAGCTTGTCGACTTCCTCGGTCTTGAAGCGGGGATAGTTAATGAGCGAGGCACTGTTGAGCCACAGATTGGCGACATAGGCGGCATCGGGAACGATCGCCATATCGCGAAAGAAGTACATGGGGATCTTGCCGTTGCTATAGCGCTCCACCAAGGTCGAGGCCGGCAATTTCGACAGGGTGACTTCGATGCCAGCCTTAGCCAGGGCACTCTTCAGAATGACCGCGATTTCTTCCTCGATCTGATCGCCGGTGCGATAGCCGAGCTCGGTTTTGAAGCCGTCCGGATAGCCGGCCTCAGTGAGCAGCGCCTTGGCTTTCACTGGGTCCGTTGAATACTGGAAATATTCGTCGGTGAAACCGGGGTAGATTTCGGAGATGGGGCTTTTTGTCATGCGCGCAGTATCGAAATAGACCGCCTTCAGAATGCCCTCACGAGGAACCAGATAGTTTAGCGCCTGACGCACCTTCACATTCGAGAAGGGCTCCATTTCGTTGTTCATTTCCACGCGATGGATGTAGTTCCCGAAGACCTTCCAAACCTTTACGCTCGGCATTTTTTCGACCAGCGAGAGCTCACGAGGCAGCAGATATTCTGCGACATCGACAGACCCCGCCTGCAAGGCCGCAACGCGGTTCGCCGACGTAGGCATCTCCCGGAAAATTACCTTCTTGAGGCGGGGCTCGCCGCGATAGTACTTGGCGTTGGCCTCATATACGACTTCCTGGCCCGGCGTGTACTTGGTCACACCGTACGGGCCAAAGGAAGCAGAATGGGTCGCAAGCCAGGTCGAAGCCCACGGATCCTCGTTGGTAATATGCTTCTTCATCTCGGTCGCATCGAGAATGCCCAGGTCATTGTTGACCCAGAGACGGTCAATTAGCGGCGACGAATTGGGGATTGTGACCTTGACCGTATGCTCGTCGACCTTAGCGAAGGCCTGTTCGAAAGATTCGATCTTGAGAACCTGCGTCATGTACCAACGGAAGTTCGCCTTCAGCTGCCAACCGCGTTCGAACGACCACATCACGTCGTCGGCTGTGAGTGGATTGCCGGCGGTGCTGACGGCGTCTTTGCGCAGGTGGAAGGTAATCGACGTCTTGTCGTCCGACACGTCCCAGCTTTCTGCGAGAGCACCGACGATTTTGCTGAAATCTTCATAGACTATGCCATCGTCCCCGGTTTTCGATGCATAGGCGAGAAGGCGTTCGTAGATATTGCGGCGGGCTTCGTGGCCGGCCTCGGTCGGAGGATATTCCTGATCAAGCGATTCCGGGGTCCGGGGACCCGCAACAATCAGCGTAGTCGAAGCGTCCTGCGCGAAAGCCGGCACTGAGGCTGCCGCAGCTAAAGCAATGATGGTGCCAGAAAGAAGATTTGCTGATGACCGGAAAATAGCGCCCAAGGCTCCACTCTCCAAGAAACTTGTCTTGCCCATTGGTTCCTCCCAATTGTTTGCCACGCACCACGAAGCGTAGCGACTTCCCATTCTGATGCAGCAAGCCCAAGCCATCCTGAGCCATGTCTGCTTCCATGCGATGCGGATTAGCGCGGCACCGGCGAAGCCCCAACTGCCGCATTCCTCCTCGCCTTGCAGCTATTTGCACTGTGCTCTACATTGTGCACAATAAAACTGAGGAGCTCACAGCCTCTTGTCAAGGCAAAAATGAAAGCCCAAACTTAAAGCCGTTACAAACAACGAACGCCGAACAAGGCAAGCCGCTGGCACCAAAGGAATATTGGCGGAGCCGAAAACCCGCCTTTAGAGAATGACGATGAATGAAGCGAAGCCCATAGGCGCAGATTTTGAGCCGGCGGACACAGGCAGCGTAGGAGATGGCAAGCTCCCTCTGCTTGAAAAGTCGCGCGGTAGGACGGAAGCAGAAATCCGGCGGCGGATACTGCAGGCGATCTTTGAACAGCGACTCCCAGCAGGCGAATCTATTACGGAAGAGCAACTTGCCGCTACATTCGATGTCAGCAGGACTGTTGTACGCCAAGCCGTTGCGAGGCTGGCGCAGGACGGGATTTTGGTGAAGTCCCCAAACAAGGGTACTACCGTCGCCTCACCTAGCCGGAAGGAGGCGCGCGATATCCTTTTCGTGCGACGGTTAGTCGAACCGGAGATCGTGCGGGTTTTGGCCTCGGCACCACACAAGTTCGGGTTAGTCGAATTGAGGAAGCACATCGCGGAGGAGAATGAAGCTCGGCTCGCGGGTCAGCGCGGCACTCTTGTCCGCTTGACGGGGGAATTTCATCTTTTACTTGCTGAACTCTCAGGAAATCAGGTTCTGCGCAGACTAATGACCCAGTTGCAGACGCTGACCTGCCTCGCAGTCTTGTTATATGCCGAGCACGACGACGCCTGTCCCCGCGACGAACACTTGCGCATCGTTGATGCCATTGCGGCAGGTGACGGAGCCGCCGCCGCGCAAGAAATGCTGAGGCATCTGACCCATGTCGAGAAGGATTTAAAGCTCGATAGGGCGACCCCGGAGTCGTCGTTCGACGACGCAATGGGCTGGCTCCGTGGAGCTTCCGACAGATAGACTATGCCGTCGGTTGCGGGCGGATTCCTGTCATTGGCGACATTCGATTGCACGCCCTCGGTGGATATTCACCATTTCCTTATGCTTGAAATTGTCGTGCGCCACTCTCCGATCGAAAAAGCCTGCCGGCCCATGATATTTTAAGCTTGAAGTACCATGATTCCTGTGACACGTTTTATGACGCAACGGAATGGGGCAGGTGCGCTTTTGCCCGCAGCGCGCTTGGCTGGACTGCGGCTACTGCCAGAGACTGTCTGGCCGCGACTGACGGCACAGTTTTAGGCGCCGGCGTGTGGCCCGGAAAGATGGTTTTCCAACTGTGTGCAGGCTGGCATCCGCCGCCTTTGGAACTAACCGCGACGAAATACTCAAGACGGTCGCGGCAACCGCCCTATTCGCTGACCTCGTTGGGATCAAGTCGCAGCTTACCCTCCTTTCCCGCGGAGGTCAGGCGGCAGGGGTGATCCAGTTCGTCCTGCGCCAGATAAAAATTCGCACTGGTCGCAACAAACCGAGTGCAAATCGGGCGATGGCCGACAGGCTCGGCATGCACTAATATTCGCAGGTCACCCGATGGGTTGGCTAGCCAGTTCCGAAGGCGCCACCCGCAGGGCGACGAAGGCGAAACGCGATCGGGATCCGAAAGCACATGGCTATCGCAATCCGCGACCTCTTGCGAGGCAAGGCACGCCTCCTGGCGATCGTCCTCCTGCTTTCCGGTTTTGCCCATTCGGCATTGGCCCAGGATGCCGGGACGTCGCCGCAGGACAAGCTGCGCGAGATCTGTCGCCTGCTCGCCGACCCCGGCGTCGCCGCTTGGCTGGACACTGCCGGAAAAGGCGAGGCCAAGGTTGCGGAGACGCCGGCCGCCGGCGTCGGACCGATGATGCAGACGGGTTACGTCGCCGAAAGGCTCGATGTCGTCCAGCGCCGGATCGAGACCGCGATGCAGGGCAGCATGGAGCTTGGCAGCGGCGCCCGTACCGCCCTGATGCGGCTTCGGGCCGAAGTCACCGAGCGTGGGCTACTGCGCCTCTTTGCCCTCCTGCTCCTCGTGCCCGTGCTCGCCATCGGCTTCGAACGGTTGTTCAACCACCTTTCCGGCCGGCATTGGCGCCGCACGGGAGCGGGGCAGCATGCCGATCCAGTGGGCTTGGTGCCGACGGGCCTCCATGCCGCAGGCCAGGCGATCAGCTTTGCCCTCGGCGCCCTGCTGCCGCTCGCCATCGTCGCCTGGCCGCCGCTGCTGCAGCGGACGGCGCTGATCCTGGCGATCGCCGCCCTCGTCACCCGCTTCGGCGGCCTCGTCGGCACCTACATCGTCTGGTTGCTCGAACAGCCGGTCGACCGCCTGCCACCCGCCGCGGAGGCGCTGCCCGTACCGGAACAGACCGGCCCTTACGCCGAAATGACGCCGGCCGAAACGGTCGCCCTGCCGCAAGGCTTGGATGCGGCAGCCTCTCCGGTACAAGCCGTCTCGATGGAGGCCGTGCCGGCGGTGGACACCGGATCACCGCCCGAACCAGCCGCCGATGCGGTGCTTGCCGGTGACCTTGCGCCCGCGCCGCGCATCACTCCGGAGCGGGCCCGCTACTGGTTCTCGCGGCTCCAGCGTGCCCTTCGCTTCTTCGTCGTCGGCTGGGTCGTGCTGGAACTGATGCGGGTGTTCGGCTTTTCGCAGGGCTCGACGCTGCTCGTCATGTTCGCCTTCGATTTCGGCCTCTTTGCCATTGCCGTCGAGGCGGTCTGGTCGCGCCCCCATCGGTCCGGCCACGGCGAGACGACCCGCAAGATCTGGTCCTGGCTGGCGACGGCCACGATGATCCTGCTGCTGGTCGTCTGGATGGCGGGGCTCCACCTCTTGTTCTGGGCAGGCCTGGTTGCGCTCGTGTTGCCTTCGCTCCTGCGGCTGACAACGGCGGTCGTCGCCCGCCTGCACGGTGGCAGCGAGACGCAGCGCCCCACCAGTATGCATTTTGTCATCGGCGAACGCGGCGCGCGGGGCGCTGTCATCATCCTGTGCGCGTGGCTGGTCGCAGCCGCCGCGGGCGTGGATGCCGCCGGAATGATGGGTGCCGGCGAAACGCTGGTTAGCCGCGTCGCCCACGCCATCACCCAGGCCATCGCCGTTCTGCTGGTCGCCGATATCGCCTGGCAGTTCCTGAAGGCCGAGATTTCCGTACGGATGGCCGACGGTCCGCTCGACCGCCGCCTCACCGACGAGGAGCGCGGCCGCAATGCCCGCATCCGCACGCTGCTGCCGATCCTGCGCAATATCCTTGCCGTCACCCTTGCAGCCGTCGCCGTCATGATGGTGCTGACCAGCCTCGGCGTCGATATCGGTCCGCTGATCGCCGGCGCCGGCGTCGCGGGTGTCGCCATCGGCTTCGGCGCCCAGACCATCGTCAAGGACCTGATCTCGGGGATTTTCTATCTCTGGGACGACGCCTTCCGCATCGGAGAATATATCGAAACCGGCAAGTACAAGGGTGTGGTCGAGAGTTTTTCGCTGCGCTCGGTCAAGTTGCGCCACCATCGCGGCCCGCTCACCACCGTTCCCTTCGGCGAACTCGGCGCCGTGCAGAACATGAGCCGCGACTGGTCGGTCATCAAGTTCAACCTGTCGGTCACCTATGACACCGACCTCGAAAAACTGCGCAAGGTCATCAAGCGCATCGGCGCTGAAGTTGCCGAAAAGCCGGAATACAAGGACATCCTGCTCGAACCTCTCAAGATGAAGGGCGTCTCGGATTTCGGCGAATACGCCATCGTCGTGCGCGTCGGCTTTACCACCAAGCCGGGCGAGCAGTTCATGATCCGCCGCGAGATCATGAACCGTATCAAGCTCGACTTCAAAGCGAACGGCATCCAATTCGCCACACCCACAGTCCAGGTCGGCGGCCACGCCGGCGACGGCCAGGCTGAGGCAGCGGCGGCCGAAGTCCACCGCCTGCGCCAGGAAACACTCGCCGCCGCGAACCAGGCGACGGCCTGATCACGGCGCCAGAGCGGGAACAGCCGGCTCTCACAGCACCGCGCCGTGCTGATGTCAGGTCAAGCGGTGGTTGAAGTTGCGAACGCATGCCGCTCAACTGGGCGGCGGCACAGACCAATATTGATACTGCTCGGCGGTCGCGAAGGCGTGCCCGATCAAACTCTAATCCTGCCACAAGGCTGCCAAATGCATCGCCGCACCAGCTCGCCTATCTGACCTGAACAACCGTTGCGCCTGAAGCGTCATCTTCGTCGTCATCTTCTCTGCTCACCAAGCCAACCGGCAAATCCCCCGCCAACAGCCTTTCCTTCGACAGCAGCCCGGCGTCTTCCAGCGCCGCGAAGTCGGGCAGGTCCTGCAGCGTCTCGAAGCCGAACTCCGACAGGAAGGTTTTGGTCGTCACATAGGTGTAGGGCGCTCCGGGCTGCGGCGCGCGCGGACCCGATGCGATGAAGTCCTGGGCACGCAGGGTGGCAATCAGGTCGCGGCTCACCTCCTTGCCGAAAAAAGCCGACAATTCGCTGCGCGTGATCGGCTGGAAATAGGCGATGCACATCAGCGTCAGCGCCTCCGATTGCGACAGCGGGCGGACATCGCCGTCCACGACGGATGCCGCGCGAATGGCATCGGCAAAGGCCCTTTTCGTCCGGTGCTGCCAGCCGCCGGCGACCGCCACCAGTTCGTAGGGGCGCCCGGCGAGTTCGGCCCGAATGTCGTCGATGATGAGATCCAGGTTGCAGCCCTTGCCGACAACCCGCGCCAGGATGTCTCGTGGCACAGGCGCGCTTGCCGCAAAGATCACCGCCTCGACCCGCCCCATCCACTCGCGCCAGCGCAGTTCGGGCGGCAGGTGATCCAACTCGATGTCGACCAAACGGCCGCCCGGCCGCGTCTGCTGTCCGCTGTTCCGTTTTGGTCTGCCGGCATCGGTCATCGTCACAGCCCGTAGAGCCGAAAGCTCGAGCGGCCGGAGAGCTCCCGTACCGCTTCGAACGTCTCGAGCCGCTCGAACAGCCGCCGTGCGGCAAAGCGCGACAGGTTGGCGGTCACCAGTGTACCCGGCACGGCGTCGTCATCGAACAGCTTGCGGACCACCTCACCCGCTCCCTTGGCGCGCAACTTCGGCACGACCGACTGCAGCCGGTCGGCGCGGCGGGACATGTCAGCCGCCTGCCGGCAGGCCTCCACTACCGCCTGCCCGAGTGCCAGGCAAAGGGCGCGGCCAAACCGATCGTCAAGAGGCCCTATCCTCTGGCCACGGCCTTCGGCCGAACGAAGTGCGGGAGAAAAGAACTGGGACATCAAAAGCGGCACCGGCCGGGGCCATCGCAGCTTGGCGGCAAGCGTCAAGTCGCCCAACCACCAGGCGAGCCGTTCTGCCGATGGCGCTGCCTGCGTTACGCGTCCCATCACCGCCGCTACGGCAAAGGGTGCCGCCGGTCCGTTTCGAACCAATTCGTCAACCGCTTCGGGCAATCCGGCAAGGCCGTCGTCCCAGCGCAGGCCCAGTTTTTCGACCACCGCTGAAAGGCGTGGCCCATCGATCACCGGGGCGTGCACCGCCAGTAGGCGCCAGGCTGCAAAAAGATTGCCGGCCGGACCGGGATCGTCGTTACCCTTGCGCAGCAACCAGGCGTCGCGCAGCGCCGCCTCGTCCTCGCTGCGTCCGGCTTGCCGGCAGGCATTGGCAGCACATTTCAGGGCGAGCCGCTGGCGCCAGGCACCAGCCCAGACCGGTTCGCTTCGCACCAACTGGTCGAGCGCTTGGAGTGCCGCGCCGGCACAGAATGCTGCCTCGGCGGGATCGGCCACTGATTGCGGAGCACGCGCCCAGCCGGGCACGGTCGGCAACGAAGAAGCAAATTCGACGGACGGCATGGGGCGAGTCATGGCGAAGAGTCTAAATCGGTCGTGCGGTTTTTACCACATATTTGCGATACAAACGCACAGCCTGTCATCCGGCAATAAAGAACGATAATGTTGAATTATCGCTCATATTGTGATCCATTGCCGAAATGGCCTCTCACGTCGAGCAGAACCGCAAAAACCGTACTGGGCACCACTCCGCTCGACGAGAGCGCACGTCCGAGAACGGCGATTTAGACCACGATCGCCCTGACAGCGGCTCGCCGGCAGAAGATCTGCCCGACATCGTCGATGTCGTGATGGCGATGGGGCGGCAGAGTGATGATGTCCGCGCCCCCCTGTCCGACGAACCCTCCCCCGCCCTGCCGCCCGCCGAAACTAAGTTCGCCGGCCAGATGCCTGCACATCTCGGCGATCTCACCGAGCGAGCGCGCGGTTATGTCGAGGCGGCGAGTTCCGCCAACACCCGTAGGGCCTATGCCGCTGACTGGAAGCATTTTTCCGACTGGGCCCGGCGCCAGGGTTTTTCGCTCATGCCGCCGGACCCACAGATCGTCGGGCTCTACATTACCGCCTTGGCCTCCGGCTCCGCTTCAGGCGGCGACAAGAAGTCCGTGTCGACCATCGAACGGCGGCTTTCGTCGCTGGGCTGGAACTATGCCCAACGCGGCCTTTCTCTCGAGAGAAAGCATCGCGCCGTCGCCACTGTCATGGCCGGTATCAGAAACAGCCATGCCCGCCCGCCCCGGCAGAAAGAGGCGATCCTGCCGGAGGATCTGATGGCCATGCTCGAAACGCTGGATCGTGGCACGTTGCGGGGCCTGCGCGACCGCGCCATGCTGCTCATCGGTTTCACCGGCGCCCTGCGCCGCTCCGAGATCGTCGGTCTCGATTGCGGTCGTGACCAGACATCGGATGGCCGAGGCTGGATCGAGATCTTCCCCGAAAAGGGCCTGTTGGTGACCCTGAGGGGAAAAACCGGTTGGCGCGAGGTCGAGATCGGCCGTGGCTCGTCCGACATCACCTGCCCCGTGGTCGCGCTGCAAACCTGGCTGAATCTTGCCCGCATCGCCCATGGCCCGCTGTTCCGCCGCGTTACCGGACAGGGCAAGCACGTCGGCGCCGAACGGCTCAACGATCAGGAAGTTGCCCGTCTCGTCAGGCGTACGGCGCTCGCCGCCGGCGTGCGCGGCGATCTGGCCGAAGGTGAGCGTGCCACGCTTTTCGCCGGCCATTCGCTGCGGGCCGGGCTGGCCTCGTCGGCAGAGGTCGAGGAACGCTATATCCAGAAGCAGCTCGGCCATGCCAGCGCCGAAATGACCCGCAAATATCAGCGTCGCCGCGACCGGTTCCGCGTCAACCTGACCAAGGCAAGCGGGCTCTAAAACAGTTTATCCTGCTTCGTTCAACGCAGGTCAGAATTCCCAAGGGGAGATCAAGACGAGGCCCGTTGCGCCAAAATCGCTCTGATTTCGCGTGGCCAGTTGGCCACCGTTAACCTGCGCGATCGCCGCGATCATTCCATCAGGCCCTGACATGGGGCGGCCTTGGCGTGACGCAGCACCCATGATTTCCCCATAGGCCAGCGCCGCCTCCTCTGTTAGCCCGAAGATTCGGTCGGCTAAGCGTCGTCGCCAATCTGACAGTCCTTGTTCCAGACGATCGGCGCGCTGGTCTGGCCTGATCTTCTGAATGCCAAAGGCAATTTCGGCTATCGTCACGGTTGGTAGCGCCAGTTCGGCATCGTGCCGGATCAACCATGCGATCACGGCTCATTCGGCGACTTCTTCAGAGTCTCTGAGACGACGTACGTATCGACAAAAATTACAGATCGACGCCCTGATGCGGATGCCGATGGGCACGAATTGTGGCCTCAAGGTCAATGTCGGTGCCAGATTGCGCACTCAGTCGGGTGTAGAAGGCCAACGCTGGTTCACGCCCTGCTTCGCGCACTTCGTAGGATTCGAGGGCGTTCCACGACTTCGGCGATCGTACGGTTTTCACGTCGGGCAAGCCTATGCGCCAAGTCGCGAGCCCGAGCGCTCCTTATCGAAAGTTGTGGTTCAGCCATGGCCGGCCTCCTTTCACGGCATAGCGCGTGCGCTATTAGCAAGATGGCAGAAGATGGCAAGACACCTCCCTCATCACCCGGTTCGTGCCTGGCCCCCTCCCCTGCCGCGCAGCAAAGCCATCAGCACCGGCCCGATGGAAAACTCGCCAGCCCGTGCCTTTGCGGTCAGGCTGCGCAGGTAGCCGCCGGGGCTGGCAATCGCCTCACCCTTCTGCAGCATCGCCGCCACCATGATCGCGGCATCCACCGCCCCCATTGCCTCGCAAGCCTGGTTCCACGCATCCGGGCTCACGCCGAGTGCGCCGCGCACCAGATTTGCCGTCTCCACCAGATCCGCCCAGCCCGAAATGCCGTTTCGTGCGTAATCGGCAATGTCAGGGCAGGCGCGCAACACCATGCCAAGCGGATATCCCGTCGGCGGCTGGCTCCTGGTTTCCGGCATTTGCGCCACGCTCGCCCCCTGGTCTTCTTCGAGGCCGGGTTCAAGTTCAGGGAGTTGTGTATTTGAATTCTGTATGTGGCGCTCGAAATGAGACTCATTGGCGCTTGTTTTCTCTGATTTAACATGGCTTTCCAACGCCTTACGCACCTCCTGGGCAAGCGCGGCCAGTTCTGCGGCTACCGGCTCCAGCTCAAGCCTGCTCGCGGTGCGCGGAATCTGCGCGACAATCCCACGATACTCGAGGTGCAAGCGCTGCCAGTCGGCCGCAATGCCCTCTTCCAGGCCGAACGAGATCATCTTGGCAATGTCCCGGCGAAGGATGGTGATGCGCTC
>NZ_JACHOU010000028.1 GCF_014206975.1 Aminobacter aganoensis | reverse complement strand
CGCGTCTGGACCGGCCACGGCCGCAGCCTCGACTGGCCAACCGCACAAGGCGAAGCCTTCCTCCGCCGTGCCGTCGAAGTGAAGAACGTCTGGGTGCCGTACGGAGACTGAGCATAGGGCTCCTGATGCCCCGGGCTTTTGTCATTTCTTCAGAACGAGAACGATTACCGATGAAAATCTACCTGGCCGGCCCCGAAGTCTTCCTGTCCAACGCCCGCGAGGTGCTCGACCGCAAGATCGATTTGACCCGGCGCTACGGCTTCGTCCCGGTCTCGCCGGGCGACCTCGAGGTACCGGCAACCGATGCCAAGAGGGCAAAGGGGCTGGCCATCAGTTCGATCAACGAGCGCCTGATGATGAGCGCCGACATGATCATCGCCAATCTCACGCCGTTCCGCGGCGTCGCTGCCGATGTCGGCACGGCCTTCGAGCTTGGCTTCATGTGCGCCCGCGGCTGCCCTGCCTATGCATTCTCGAACGTGCTTGGCGACCATTACGCACGGGTTTCATGCCTGCATGACGGCCGTATCGAGCCTGATGCCCACGGCAGGCCGCGCGGACCGGACGGACTGGCGGTGGAAGATTTCGACATGGTCGACAACCTCATGCTGGACGGCGGCATCGAGGCGCGTGGCGGCATGGTCATCACGCGCGAGGTCGCGCCCGCCGAGCTGTACACGGACCATCAGGCGTTCGAGGAATGCCTGAGGCAGGCGGCTGCCAAATTCCTGCTCTGAGGTCCGCGTTGCAACTGGGAGGTATTCTGATGGATCGTGCCGATATCGTCGTGCTTGGAACCTTTGTCGCTGACCTGGCCTTCAAGGCCGAGCGTCTGCCGGTGATCGGGGAAACGCTGCTTGGCCGGGGCTTTGCCATGGGGCCGGGCGGCAAGGGCTCGAACCAGGTCATCGCGGCAGCGCGCGCCGGCGCGCGTTCGGCCATGATCACCCGCGTCGGGCAGGATGCCTTCGGTGAAATGGCGCGGCAGACCTGGTCTGGTGATGGAGTGAACACCTCCCACGTCCTGATCGACGAGACCGCGCCCACCGGGGCCGCGTTCATCTTCGTCTCCTCCGAGACCGGCGACAACGCGATCATCATCGAAAGCGGTGCTGCCGCCAATCTGAGCGCCGCAGATGTCCGCGCTGCCGCCCAGTTGATCTCCGGCGCAAAGGTCTTCGTCACGCAGTTCGAGCAGCCCATCGAGGCTGCCATCGAAGGGCTTCGGCTGGCGCGCAGCCATGGCGTCACGACCATCCTCAATCCTGCCCCGGCACTCCCCGTCGAGGCGTCGATCTACGCCCATTGCGACTACGTGACGCCCAACGAGACAGAGGCCGCGACGCTGACCGGCATCGATACGACCACGGAAGAGGGGGCGGTGCGTGCCGCTGCCCGGCTGGTCGAGCTTGGCGCCGCCAATGCGTTGATCACCCTGGGATCGAAGGGCGCGTTGTTGCATGGCGCGGCGGGTACCCATTTTGTGCCTGCGTTCCGCGTCGCGAAGGTTGTCGACACCACCGGCGCCGGCGACGCCTTCAACGGCGGCTTCGCCGTCGCGATCGCCGAAGGCCGTCCACCGCTCGAGGCAATTCGCTTCGGATCGGCGCTCGCCGCGTTGTCGGTGCAGAAGCCTGGCACGGCGCCATCCATGCCGACACGCGCGGAAATCGACGCTTTTCTCCGCGCGAAGGGATAGAAACCAGGCCGGTCGGACAGCGGATCGGTCAGCGATAGCTGGTGAACGGCTTTGGCGGCGCGGTCCGGTCCGCATTGGTTGCGAAGGAGTTCGGTCATCCTGGCTCCGTAAATGGCATCGGAGAATGTGGGCAATGGCGTGCGGGACTTGCCATGTGCAAGTCGAGGAAACAGCAGTTTCGCTTGGGAATCCGAGCATACCTGAGAACGACATGCTGAACGTACCGCGTGCAAGCTCTCGTGCTTCGACTTGCCAGTCTGCTCGCACAGCTCGACATTACGATCCGAGCTGTCCGCGTGGCCGAGATTTCCCGGACGAGCCACCAGATCATTCTCGGCGACGGCAGCCGCTGCGGCTACGACCATCCCATCCTCGCAACAGGTGCCCGTAATGTCGTGCCGCCCGCCCGACCTTGGTTCATTGCTGCCGCAAACCTGCCGCGCAGCCGCGAATTTGCGCATGGCTTCCGCCCCACAATTCTTCCTGAGAGATCAGCGCATGTGCTCTGCTGTAGAGGGAGTTGCGCGAAAAATCAGGGCGCGGCGGGGCTCTCCGGTTCGTCGTTCACCGAATCGGCGAACTTGCGCATGAGCCGGATGAGCTCGTCGATGTCGCGGGCATCCCAGGTCGCGAAGATGGCGCGGGCGTTCCTCTCGCGCGCGGCGTCGATCTTGTCGGTCATCGCCTTGCCCTTCGGGGTGACAACGGCCTCGTTCACGCGGCGGTCGGCCGCGCTCTGCCGGCGTTCGGCGAGGCCAAGACTTTCCAGCTTGGCGACCTGGCGGCTGACGGTGGTGTAATCGCGACCGGCGCGGTCGGCGAGGTCCACGATGCCGATTGGCCCCAGCCGTTCTATGCCAACCAGCAGGGGAAACAGCGCGCGGTCGAGCGAGATGCCGGCTTCGCGCACCAAGCTCTCGTCGCGCTGGGGCCTGTTCATGATGCTGACGATTTCGACCAGTGCACCGTGGAGCTCACGAATCTGGCGGCTCTCGATATGTGTATTTTTCACATTTTTTCTTGACGGCATTCCGAATCTCCTACTATGTGCATAATACACATAAGGAGGCGACCATGACAAACGGTTTCACTGCGGACGTGCTCATCTGCGGGGCGGGTGCGTCCGGCCTGACGCTGGCGATCGAGCTTGCGCGGCGCGGCGTTTCCTTCCGGCTGATCGAGAAGCGGGAAGGATCCTTCCGGGGCTCGCGCGGGAAGGGCATCCAGCCGAGGACGCAGGAGATCTTCGAGGACCTCGGCATTCTCGACAAGGTGGTCGCCGCCGGCGGCATCTATCCGCCGGTGCGCGCGTATCGCAGTGACGGCAGCCATACCGAAAAGGACATCGGCGAGCGGCCCGATCCGACGCCGGCCGAGCCTTACCACATCGCGCTGATGATCCCGCAATTCCGCACCGAGGAGATCATGCGGGAGCGGTTGGGCGAACTCGGCCACGAGGTCGAGTTCGGATGCGAGTTGGTCGAGGTCGAGCAAGACGCGGACGGCGTCATGGCCCGCCTTGCGGGACCACATGGCGGGCAAACCGTTCGCGCCCGCTATCTCGTCGGGGCCGACGGCGGCCGCAGCTTCGTGCGGGACGCGCTCTGCGTGGGTTTCCCCGGCAAGACGCTGGGCGTGCGGGCGATCGTGGCGGATGTGGAATTGACGGGGCTGGACCGCGATGCCTGGCACCAGTTCAACGACGGCGACATGGAACGCATGGTCGTGATCTGTCCGCTGGCCGGAACCGATCTCTTCCAGCTTCAGGCGCCGATTCCGCCCGACGGCGAAGCCGACCTCTCGGCCGAAGGGCTGGCACGGATGATCGGCGAGCGGACAGGGCGCGGCGACATACCTGTGCATTCGGTCTCCTGGGCTTCGGCCTATGCCATGAACGCGCGGCTTGCCGATCGCTACCGGGTCGGACGGCTGTTCCTCGTCGGCGACGCCGCCCATATCCATCCGCCGACCGGCGGCCAGGGCCTGAACACCAGCGTGCAGGATGCCTACAATCTCGGCTGGAAACTCGCCGCCGTTCTCGGCGGCGGCGAGGATTTCCTGCTCGACACCTATGAGTTCGAGCGGCGGCCGGTGGCGGAATCGATGCTCGGCCTCGCGTCCCGGCTGCTCGATGCGCAGAAGCAGGGTGAAATGCGCCGGGGGCGAGAGGTGCGCCAGCTCGATATCGGCTATCCGGACTCGCCGCTTTCCAGGCAACTGGCCGAACGCAGCGGCAGTCTGCGTCCGGGCGACCGTGCGCCGGACGCCCCGATCATGGGTGCGGCGGGCCAGCCGTCGCGGCTGTTCCAACTGTTCCGGGGGACGCATTGGACGCTGCTCGTCCATGAGGGGGAAAGAGAGATGGTCGGGCCAAGGCCTGGGCTGCATGTCCGCCACATCGGCCCGCAGGGCGACGTCATCGACGCCTGGGGGCACGTCCGCGATGCCTACGAACTGGCGCTGGGCGAGGGCGTGCTGATCCGCCCGGACGGCTATGTCGGCGCGTTCCTGATGCTTGGCGCAGAGCGGACGGCGAAGCTTGAAAGATATCTGGGCCACGTGGGCGTCGGTCCGCTCGAAGAGGAAACGAAGTGAGCGCCGGGATATGTTCGAAGCATGAGGCCGGCCTGTCGGACAGGCTCGACTGGCGGCTGATGCTGCCGCTGTTCGCCATAGTCACCCTCTATGCCGCGGGCATCGGCGCGGTTCTGCCCGTCCTGCCTTTCTATCTGCGTGAGATGGGGGCGAGTCCGCTGGTCTTCGGCATCGTCCTTGCCACCGAAGCATTGAGCCTGTCCGCCGCATCGCCTTTGCTCGGCCAGCTTTCCGACCGTTTCGGACGCAGGCGGGTGCTTTTGGCCAGCCAGGTCGTGGCGGTCGTCAGCCTGCTCCTGCTCGCCCTTGCGCAGAGTATCTTCACCGTGCTCCTGGCGCGCTTCCTGTTCGGACTGACTGCGGGCAACTTCTCGGCTGCGGCCGCCTACGCCGCAGACAACAGTTCGCCGACGACCCGACGCCAGGCGATCGGCGTCGTGAACGCCGCACTCGGTCTCGGCGCGATCGTCGGCGCAGGACTTTCAAGCGTCCTGTCCGATATCTCGCTGACCGCCCCGATCTACATGGCGCTCGCCCTGTCGGCATCCGGCGTCGTCGTGACGACGTTCGGCCTGAAAGGCGGCAAGGTGGTGCGACAGGCCACCGACGAACCCGATCGCGAGCGCATTTCGTTGCGGGCGATCACTGGCCATCCGGTCATCCGCGTGCTCGTCATCGTCATGCTGTGCCATTTCTTCGCCTATGGAATGTATACCTCGCAGCTTCCGATCTACCTTGCCGACCGGTTTGTCTGGAACGGCCACGCTCTCGGGCCGCGCGAATTTGCCTACATCATCGCGGCGGACGGTGTGATCAACATTCTCGTCCAGCTTTTCCTGCTCGGATTGCTCGGCCGGTTCTTCTCGGAGCGCCGGCTGATCATCCTGATCTTCGCCCTTTTCTGCATCGGCTTCCTCACTGCCGGACTGGCGAGCACCATTCCCGTCCTCGCCTTTGCCGTGCTCTGCATCAGCACCGCCGACGCCCTTGCAAAGCCGACCTATCTCGCGGCGCTGTCGGTCCATGTCCCGTCCGAGCGGCAGGGGGTGGTCATGGGAACAGGCCAGGCGCTGGTCGCGGTGACGGATATCGCTTCTCCGGTCATGGCGGGCTTTATCGTCGGGCTGGGCCTCTATGGGGCGTGGATCGGCGCGGTGGTGGCGATCGCGATCACCGGAGCCGTCATCGCAGCCACCCGTCTTCCCCGCCAAAGCGATTCCGAGACCGGGACACCCGCGCCACCAGGATGATGATGCAATCGCGGATCTCGCCGGCCGTGCGTGCGGAACCACGTACGGTCGATCAACTCGGCATCGTCGCGCGAAGGCTGCGAGACGGCGATGACTCCCACTCGACAGTCGTCACGGCGGTTCCTGATAGTTCGCCTCCGATGCGGACCCGTCTGACCAAGGTCCGTTTGCCCACGGATTTATGATTGCGCCGACAGAGGTAAATTATCGAACTGTTAAGCATAAAGCTCTCAAACGTTGCTTAGTGTTTGAATCATTTTGGTTTTCGATGTTGATGAATCGCCGCCCATCCGGGGCTTTCCAACCGTCCCGTCGCTTGTCTATGGTTGTCGCGCCTTTGGCCTTGATGCTGGCGAGTGCGCCAGTGTCGGCCCAGCAGGTCATCCTGAGTGGCGACGCCGATCCTTCGGACCCGACGAGCATCACCGGCGGTGACGATCTGGAGATCGGCCGCACCGGCATTGGCGCCTTGACCATCCTGAATGGCGGTGCGCTGACCAATAGGCAGGGCTCGGTCGGCAGCAATATCGGCGGCGATGGCGCAGTCACCGTCACCGGGCGCGATGGCGCAGGCAATGCCTCCACCTGGACCAACACGGATCTTCTCCATGTCGGCGGTCAGGGCACCGGGACCCTCGACATTCTCGATGGCGGCGTGGTGACGGATAGCGGCGGCTATGTCGGCTATGAGACTGGCAGCACCGGTTCGGTCACGGTTTCCGGCCAAGGTTCATGGTGGAACAATGTTGGTGACGTCGTCATCGGGCAGCTTGGCAATGGAACGCTCGATGTCCTGGCGGGCGGGCGCGTCAGCAGCGAGACCGGCTATATCGGCGCCAGCCCGGGCGGCGTCGGTGTCGTGACCGTGTCGGGCAACGACGGACAGGGCAATGCCTCGACCTGGACCCAGCAAAACAACCTTTACATCGGCGATGAGGGGAACGGCACATTGAACGTTGCCCGTGGCGGCCGCG
Source organism: Aminobacter aganoensis (assembly GCF_014206975.1). Taxonomy (GTDB): domain Bacteria; phylum Pseudomonadota; class Alphaproteobacteria; order Rhizobiales; family Rhizobiaceae; genus Aminobacter; species Aminobacter aganoensis. The sequence goes on along the minus strand of NZ_JACHOU010000028.1, from coordinate 35,340 downwards.
TCGTGACGAACGGCCGGATCAACATTGGCAATTTCGGTCAGGGCCAAATTACCGTCTCCGACGGCGCCACTGTCTCGAGCAACGACGCAATCGTCGGCGTCGGCGGATATGGCGAGGCGCTGCTGACATCGGGCGGGTCCTGGACCATGACGGACCAGCTTACGATCGGCCTGGGCGGCCAAGGCGTCCTGCGGATCGAGGACGGCGCCCGAGTGATCAGCAACCAGGGCTATGTGGGCGCCAATCCCGGTGGCGACGGCAGCGTCACGGTGACAGGCGCTGGGTCGACCTGGGAGATGACCGGCTCCAATCTCACCTTGGGCAATTACGGCGTCGGCGCCATGGCCATCGAAGACGGCGCCCGGGTTTTTGCGCATAGCGGCGTCTATCTCGGCATGTCGAATGCCACGGCAAGCGGCACGCTGAATGTGCTGGGCACCCCAGGTGCGCGCGGGGTTCTGGAAACCAGTGGTTTCCGCGGTGGCGCGGGCACGGCAAATGTAACCATGGACGGGGGCATCATCCGGGCAATCGACAACAATGCGACGTTCTTCCGCAACTATGGTGCTCAACAGGTCACCCTTGGCGCCGCTGGCGGTATCTTCGATACCAACGGCTACAGTATCGGCATCGCCCCCGAAATGACGGGCGTCGGTGGTCTGACCAAGGAGGGGCTGGGTACGCTGACCTTGAGCGGCGCCAATAGCTATGCCGGCGGCACGACCGTCGCATCGGGGGTGCTGGCAGCGGGGGCGGCGAACGTTTTCAGCGCCGGGTCGGCGCATATGGTTCTCGGCGGCGGCACGCTTGCGCTCAACGGCTTTGATCAGGTTGTCGCGTCGCTGAACAACGCCGGTCGCATGACGTTCGGCCGCGTTCCCGGCACGACGCTGACCGTCGCCGGCGACTATACCGGTAATGGCGGTGCGCTCGAGATTACGGCCGAGCTCGGCACGGACAACGCGCCGACGGACCTGCTCGTCATCACCGGCAACAGCATTCGTGGCAGCGGTGCCACGCTGGTCAGCGTCATCAATGTCGGCGGCACGGGTGGCCTGACCACCGCCGACGGCATCCGCATCGTCCAGGTCGATGGCATCTCCGATGCCGGGGCCTTTGCGCTCGCCGGACCGGCCATCGCCGGCGCCTATCGCTATGGCCTTTACCACAACGGCATTGCCGACCCCGCCGACGGCGACTGGTATCTGCGCTCGTCCGGCCTGGCGCCGACCTTGCCGGTCTACGAGACCTATCCGCAATTGCTGCTCGGCATGGTCGAACTGCCCACCCTGCAGCAGCGCGTCGGCGCTCGCTATTGGACGGAGCTGGACGGTGGCGCCCCGAGCGGCGGCGGCGCTGCGAGCGCCATCTGGGCGCGCATCGAGGGCGCGCATGGCCGCGTCAAATCAGGCGCTTCGACCAGCGGCGACGCCGCCTTCGACACCACAGGCTTGCTGTTGCAGGCAGGCCTCGACGGCCAGCTGGCCGCCAACGCCGCGGGCATCTGGGTCGGCGGGCTGACGGCGCAATATGGCCGCGCCAGCGCCGACATCTTCTCCGGCCTCGGCGACGGATCCAACTCGACCACCAGCTACGGCATCGGCGCGACGCTGAGCTGGTATGGCGAGAACGGCTTTTATGTCGACGGCCAGGCGCAGATAGCCATGTTGCGCAGCGACCTGGATGCCGCCGGCATCGGCAGGGTCGGTGACGGCATTCACGGCAGCGGCCATGCGCTGAGCCTGGAGGCCGGTCGGAAAGTCGCGCTGGGCGACGGCTGGTCGCTGACGCCCCAGGCGCAGCTTGCCTGGTCGTCCGTCGACTTCGACAGCTTCACCGACCGGTTCGGCGCGATCGTCTCGCTGAAGGACGGCGACAGCCTGAAGGGCCGTATCGGCATCGCCGCCAACTATGAAGAAGGGCCGGCCGGAACCCAGGTCTACGGTATCGCCAACCTGACCTACGAGTTCCTCGACGGGACAAGCGTGATGGTGTCAGGCTTGGATACGTCTTTCGCAGCGCAGCGTTTTGGCGGCGAACTCGGTTTCGGCGGAACCTATCGGTGGGCCGACGGCAAATATGCCCTGCATGGAGAGGCGCTTGGCTCCACCAGCTTCGCCGGCAGCCATGGCATCAAGGGAACGGTCGGGTTTGCCATGAACTTCTGAGAGGACCCGGCAACGGCTGGGCCGCGCCTTGGCTAGGTGACTGCGTATGTCGTCTACTAGCCTGCTGGCGAAGTTGACTGTCAGCGTCGGTCATGGCTCTGCGTCCGGAGATACTGAACGAACGGCAGGTTTCGAGCGAAGACGGAAGCAATTCGAACGGCGACATCCGCCGTGATCGCAATGCCGAACGCCATGACTGCCGCCCGTAAAAGTTTGGCCAGTTTACGCGAAAATCTCTGCAAGCTCCTTCACATCGGCGCCTTCCTTGACGTAGCGCAGCTCGACATAGGAAACGGCGACGGCGATCGAGATGATCCCCGAAAGAACGGCCGACAGCATGGTCGCCACCCCGGTGGCGACGACGGCACCGAGCAGAGGCACGATCGCCAGTGGCAGAAGTCCCAGCGCGATCTGAAGGAGCCACAACGACACGTAACTGGCCTCATATCTTGGATTTGGCCTTCGGCTTTGCGGTGTGGATCAACTGGACGCTGCGTTACGCGCTCTATGAGAGCGTCGATCCCAGAGTGATCGAGTCAAACGATCATTGGCCGCATTGGGACCCTAAGACAAATAATTGGATAGGGCGCACCCACTGGTTAGCGATTGTAGCGGGGCTTGCATCGGTCGCCTGCGTGTTGGCTGCAGCGACAGCAGCATATTGCCGGATGAATATCGGTTAGTGGCTCACACCCTCAACCTGCGCCATCCCACGCGCCTAGCTTCTGCTTCCGAGCAAAACCAGCGTTCGCCCTGCGATTGCGAGGTTCGCGTTTCCTCGCAATAACGCTGCCCTTGCACATGATAGATGCGCTGGCCGTTGTTCTGGCTAACGTTGCCTTTGATGTTGCAAACCTGAGCCGGCAGGGCGGCAGCAATGCTGTTCGCAGGCACCCCACTAGAGAGCGCTACAGCGCCAAAAACGCCCCAGCAACATGATACCGGGGAACGCCGGCCATGGCGTCCTGCGCAACCTGTGGCCTTGCGCGGCCCAATGCGTCCTATGATGGCGTTTCGGCGCCATCATGCACGTATAGCGTGATGATGCTTGCCGGGCGGCCAACGAAGCCAAAAACGCTGTTCTAGAATTTGCCGACATTTCGTCCGGTGAATTCATCTAAATAGCTGATTTTGGGTGATTAAGTAAGAATGGCTGGGGAACCTGGACAGTAATCCAAGAAAAATTAAGCCTATGTTTTTGTGCAATATATTGCGCAGTAAGGGTTTTTTAGTCTAGAACTGTTCCGGTTTGATGTTCCGGAATGGTGCTACGGAAGGACCGTGATGGCAAGGCTGACATACTTGGAGCGGCGCGGCGCAACCTATTATGCTCGTGTCGACATTCCTGTGGATTTGGTTCCCCTTTACGGCACCACGACCCGCAAGAAATCGCTGCGCACGAAAGACGAGACGACGGCCAAAACGCGTTTGTGGCCGGTAATCGAGGCTTGGCGCGCAGAATTCGAAGGCACCCGAGCCCGGGGCATTCTGACGGTGGACGATAAGGCCGATGCCGTTTGGCAGCACTACACGGACACTCTTGAGCGCTACGAGCAGGCACAACAGCAGATGCCGACCCAAGCCGAGATCGGCGTGGCAATGGAGCAGGCGATTGAGCGCGTTCAACGTGAAGGCATCGATCACAGCGACCCGTTGGCAATGTTCGATGTATCCCTTGATGTCGCTGCCCTGAAGGATCGTAGGAAGTTCGATGCCAATAGCAGGCGCGTGAAGCTGCTCGCGTTGCGCAAGCATCTCGTGGAAGGTGAAACTGCTCTGATCGACTATGAGGTGGACGACTATCTTGAGCGCAACAAGCTGCTGATCGATCCCTTGTCACCGGATCGGGGCGATATTGCCCGCCGCTTGATCAGGGCTGAGATCGAGGCCCTTGAACGCACTCTTGAGCGCGACAAGGGCAACTATGGCGGCTCTCCGAAGGACCCCATAGTAGTGCCCGCCACCGGCACTATTCGTGAGCAGGCGAAGCCCGGCGAAACCCTCATGGAGCTGTTCGAGCAATACGCTGCCGAAAACCCAAAGGGCATCGCGGCGGATACGATTGCCCAGGCTCGGCGCGATGTCGGCACTTTTGTCGACTACGTCGGGAGCACTTGCCTTGTTCATAGGGTCGACAAGAAGGCCGTCCGTGAATGGAAGGCACTGCTGCTGAAGTATCCAGTGAAGGCGACGGACAGCAATGCCTTCGCAGGGATGAAACTGGCGCAGATTGTCCGGCACAATGAGAAAGTCGGCAAGCCGGTTATCACCGTGCGCACCGTGAACCGCTACCTTGCGGGGCTGAGCGCCTTCTGTAGCTGGTTGGTTGCCCATGGCTATCTGGACGGCAATCCAACGGATGGCATGTTCCTGAAAAAGCCGAAAGATAAGACGACGCTGCCGTTTACGACTGACCAGTTGAATGTGCTCTTCAAGTCGCCGCTGTTCACTGGATGTCAGAGCGCCGATGAATGGCGCAACGTTGCCAGGCCGGGCAACGTCCGTATTCGTGATCATCGTTACTGGGTGCCGCTGGTTATGCTGTTCTCCGGTGCTCGCCCAGCGGAGATTGCCCAGCTTTCCGTTGCGGATGTGCGCCAAGAGCACGGCCATTGGATTATGCATATCACCACGGAAGGCGACGGCGACAAGAGCGTAAAGACGCAAGGTTCGATGCGCGTCGTCCCGGTGCACCCCGAGCTGATCCGGCTCGGTTTCATCAAATATCGCGACGGCATGGAGGAGGCCGGGCACAGTCGCCTATTCCCAGAGGCCAAACGCAACGAGCGCGGCCAGATGATCGCCGAGTTCTCGCGTGAGTTCGGTCGCTACCTTACGCGGCTTGAGATCAAGCACGGGCGCGGACTGTCGCTATACAGCTTCCGGCATGGTGCGGCCGACGCCTTGCGCAGGGCAGGGCATCTAGACGAGCAATTCGGCTTCATCCTTGGACACACTAGCGCGACCATGACTGGCCGTTACGGCATCATGCCACAGGGCATGCTTGAGCGGCGCGTTGATCTGGTGAACTCCATCGCCTATTCCGAGTTGCACCTTGATCACCTCTACTAGGTCTTTGGTGTCAGCCAGCGGTTCGGCACCATGCGTCGAACTTCAGCCCTTCTGTAGATGCGAAGCAAAAATATCCACCTTATGAATGAGTTGTTTCTTTTTAGGTTTATTGGAATCGCAAGAAAAAGAACTATAGAAAATGGAGCTATCATAGATATTATAGATATAATTGAAAGAGCATCACCAAAGGCAACGTAACTGTGTCCCAAGATGTATTCTGACATAAATGAAAAGCAGTAATAATATATAATAATATAGGAAATTATTACAGGCAAAAATAAAATAGATATTACAATAATCGATTTTATTGCGTGGTATGTGTTTGTGGATAGAAATCGAAACTGAATACTGAGGCCATGAGACCATGCGCTAGATGGATCATATATTGTTGCTCTGGCGGAGGCGTTGTCAAAATTTAGTATTTTATCAGAAAATATGCGCTGGTATTCGTTAAGGGTAAAGCAATTTACTAACTCAATAATCGAAAATGAAGAAATCACAGAAAGAGCAAATACTGCGTAGATCTTCATGATGCTGATGTCGGATATCGGCGTTTTTATTCTTATGAGTAGATTTGAGTCAGTTGAAGAAATTATCATTAACAACAAGATAGAATACAAAAGGCCTTTGCCGCAGGCATTCGCGCTCCGTCGTCTTGCCTCAGAAAGGTCGGCGAAAATCTTCTCTGGTTCCACGAATTTCGTCATTGAGCGCATTGCGCGCAAGAACTCGTGCGCGCCTAGCCGGTAAGGAGAAGCTCTTATTTCTTTCATGCCATCCACCTATGGACGAGTCGTGGAGATTTACAATGTTGGGGTATTCGACCTGGCGAGGGTTTGTAAGGCGATTTGAAACTTTATAGGATTACTTTCCTTTTTTTATTGACCGCAAGAATCGCAGTATGAGACAATATTCCTAGGTTCAATCTTAGGTGTTTGTCTGTAGTGCTGCGTAAGGCGTTCAACGGCGTAAAGAAGTCACTTGGTTATGGATCGGAGCAGAAGGCGCTGCCTCTGTCCGATCCTGCCATTGCTGAATTGTTCGGCGTCATTCCGTCCGCCTCTGGCGTGGCTGTTACTGCCAGCACTGCCTTGCGCGTCCCGGCAGTGCTTCAAGCCGTCCGACTTATCTCTGAAACTGTCGGATCGCTCCCCTGCAAGCTCTACCGCGAGGAAGGCGACAGCAAGGAAGCTGCCAAGGACACCGCTTACAAGCTCACCCATAACCGCGCGAACGACTGGACCAGCGCCGGTCAGCTTCGCGTTGACCTAACCGCCGATGCCCTCATGCACGGTGCAGGATACGCCCAGGTTGCCCGCACCAGCGATGACCGGCCTTTCGAGCTTCATCGGCTCGCACCTGGCACCGTGCAACGCCGCTTCGAAGATGACGGCGAGCCCTTTTATCTGGTGCAGCAAGCGAATAACCGGCAGGTGCGCCTGTCCTATCGCGACGTGCTCTATCTGCCTGCCTTCGGCTGTGCATCGCCCATTACGCTCGGCAAAGAGGCCATCGGCGTTGCCATGGTGCTTGAGCGCCATGCGTCACAGTTCTTCGGCTCTGGTGCTCGACCGTCCGGCGTTATCTCCAATGAGGGCAAGGCGCTCGGCGGCGACGACAGCGGCGCGAAGACCATCGGCAACATTCTAAAGTCATTCCGAAACTGGAGGCAGAGCGCCAACGGCGACCCGCTGATTCTCGATGGTGGCTGGAAATTCGACCAGCCGGCCATGACCTCGACCGACGCGCAGTTCCTTGAGAATCGCCTGGAGCAGGTGCGCGAGATCGCCCGAATCTTCGGCGTGCCGCCGCACATGCTCTATGAGCTTTCTCGCGCGACGTGGAGCAACGCCGAACAGATGGCGGCGAGCTTCCTTCAGCTTTGCCTTCGGCCTTGGCTCGACCGTTGGCAGGACGCCTACGCGACTGTGCTTCTGACCGACGACGAGCGCGACGACCTCTATTTCGAATTCGTCATTGATGACCTTCAGCGCGCCGACGCGGCGGGCAGGGCGGAAATCTTCGGCAAGCTGGTCGCTATGCGCGCCATGACCCCGAACGAAGTCCGCGCGGCCATGAACCTGCCGGCCATCGCAGGCGGCGACGAGCTTGCCAATCCCTACACCACGACCAGCGCGCCGGCCGGGAAGATTCCTGCCGGTGACAACGACAACGCCGGTGCAAAGGACGCAGCCTAATGAAGCACGTCGCCTTTTTCGGGGATGGCGAAAAGACCTTCGCCCTGCCGTCTGACCAGATTCAGGAGCTTGAGCGCAAGACCGGAGCGGCCATCGGCGCGATCTACACGCGCGTCATGACCGGGCAGTTTCAATATGCCGACATCATCGAAACAATCCGGCTCGGCCTGATCGGCGGCGGCATGTCGCCGAAGGATGCGCACGAGCTTGTCGAGGCTTACGCTCGACCGACGCCGATCATTGAGGCGTTCCAGCTTGCGGCCGATATTCTTGAGGCCCGGTGGAGCGGCACGCCGGCCATTTCCGAAACTGTTTCGGACTTGCCCCAGGCCGCAGCAACCGGCGACCTCGCCGCCGCAATCCGCGAAGCATATGCGGATGTGCCGGCATGACCGAACGCCTCGAAATCAAGGCCGCGCTCACCGTTGACGACACCGGCGAGATTACCGGCCTCGCTTGGCCGTTCGGCTCGCCTGATCGTGTCGGCGATGTGATCGAAAAGGGCGCTTTCACCGCGCCGACTTCAGTGCCGATGCTGTTTGCGCACGACCAGCGCGACACTATTGGCGTCTGGGACCAGATCACCGAAACCGCCGAGGGCCTCACCGTAAAGGGTCGCTTGCTGGTCGATGACGTGGCGCGCGCCCGCGAGGTTCGCGCCATGATCAAGGCCAAGGCCGTTACCGGCCTGTCCATCGGCTTTGTTACCAAGAGCGCCAAACCCCGCCGCAACGGCCGGACGATCACGGCGCTCGACCTTCACGAAATCTCTGTTGTCGCGGTCCCCTGCCATCCGGGCGCGCAAATCACGACGATCAAAGCCGCCGATGGCGCGGCACCTGTCAAGGAGAATGAAATGGCAAATGAAGCAGTCAACGAGCTGGAAGCGAAGGCTGACCCGGTGATTGAAAAGAAGGAATTCGACGCGCTCAAGGCCCGTCTCGACAAGATCGAGGCCAAGGCCAATCGCCCGATTGCGGCGAACAACAATCATCCGGCCGCCGAGAACGACAATGACGAGCGCAAGGCGTTCCGTTCGTATCTTCGCCACGGCAAGGATGCGACCGAACTCAAGGCGCTTGTCGTGTCGAATGACGCGCGGGGCGGCTATCTCGCACCGGCCGAAATCTCGTCTGAGTTCATTCGCGATCTTGTCGAGTTCTCGCCTATGCGCGCGCTCGCCACCGTTCGCCAGACGGCCGCCCCGGCTGTAACCCTGCCCAAGCGCATCGGTCGCACCAACGCCCTGTGGAAGGGCGAAACCCAGGCCACTACCGGCAGCGAGCCGTCTTTCGGGCAGATCGAACTGCCGGTGAAGGAAATCGGCACCCTGGTCGATATTTCGAACTGGCTTGAAGAGGATGCACCGGCCGCCGAGGCCGAAGTGCGCATGTCGCTTGCCGAAGACTTTGGTCAGAAGGAAGACGCGGCATTCGTCAACGGCGACGGCGTTCTCGCGCCGCGCGGTTTCATGACCGCCGACGATATCGACGTTACGCTCAACGGCCATGCAGCCAATCTGTCGGCCGATGCGCTGATCTCGCTTATGTATGCAATGCCTGCCGGCTATCGGAACCGTGGCACTTGGGCCATGAGCGGCACGACGCTTGCCACCATCCGTAAGCTGAAGGATGGCCAGGGCAACTACCTCTGGCAGCCGTCCTATCAGGCAGGACAGCCCGAAACCATTCTCGGCCGCCCTGTGGTCGAAATGATCGACATGCCGGATATCGAGGCCGACGAGTTCCCGATTGCGTTTGGCGACTTCGCCACCGCCTACCGCATCTATGATCGCCTGTCGGGGCTTTCGGTGTTCTCGAATCCGTATCTGCTTGCGACGGAAGGCCTGATCCGCATTCACGCCCGCCACCGCGTTGGTGGCGACGTGGTGCAGCCGAAGGCGCTGCGCAAGCTCAAGATGGCAACGAGCTAAGGCGGCGACCATGCGTGATCTTGCAAACAATATCGCGGTTGTGAGCGTCATCGCTCCGCAGAGTATAGGCGACTCTCTTACCAGCGAGGCAATTGATGTTCGCGACTTTGGGAGCCTGACAATCGCTATCTCGACCGGTGATGTGGACTCTCCATATGGAGTGAATGTCACTTTTTGGGGTAGCGATGTCCTGGACGCCGAATTTGCCGCGCCCCTCGATCCTGAGCCCACCGGAAAGTATGTCGAGCTTAGGCCAAAACTGGAACTTCCCGCAAACAGCACCGTTCACATCGGCAACGGCACGCATCATCGCTACATCAAAGTCAGGGTTTCCGGCTCCGGCAATGTGAGCGTGGTCGCAATCAAGGGTCGCCCGAGGGTTCGCCCTATTGTGCAGCCTACGTTGGCATAGCGCCATGACCTTCCGGCCCGCAATCGACGAGATCACGCTTGCGCTCGGTGGCCACACCGTCCGATTGCGCCCGTCCTTGCGGGCTGCTTCCCGCCTTGAGCGTGTTCATGACGGTTTCGCTGGCCTGCTTCGGCATGTCAGCGAATTCCATGTTGGCACTGTTCGAACTGCCATCATGGCCACCGCAACCGACCGCCGAGAGGCAACGGCCTTCCTCGACCAGATAGACAGCACGCCGCTCAAGGGCGCTGCCGACGCCATTACCGCACCGTTGCTCGCATTATGCGCCGGGTTCATCCCGGTATCCGATAACGACACCAAGCCCCAATCCAACATCAAGCCGATGCCCTGGCCTGACTTCTACCGCCAGCTTTTCCGCACGGCGACAGGCGCACTCCACTGGGCGCCGGAAGTTGCGTGGAACGCCACGCCGACAGAAATCAATGAGGCCTTCGCCGGCCACATCGCCATGCTTAGAACCATCCACGGCAGCCCCGACGACGCAGATCCCAAGTCGGATGATCCGCGCCAGGAAATTGCCCCTGAGAAGGTAAAGGCCGGGATATCGAAACTGCGCGGTCTAGCCAAGCAGAGGGCAACATGAGCCGCCCACCGCACCTTTGCACCTGTGGCCGTATCGTGCCGCACGGCGTTCGTTGTGAGTGCCAGCGCCAAGCCGCCCGCGAGCGTAACACCCGCCACGATGCACGCCGCGAGAACGCCAGCCGTCGCGGTTATGACCGTGCATGGGAGGAAGCCGCCCGCGCCTTCCTTCAGCTTCCCGGCAATAAGCACTGTGAATGCGGCGCACCGGCAACGCTTGTCCGACATATTGTCAGCATCCGCCGGCACCCCGAGCTTCGCATGGTGCGCGCCAACTGGCGTCCCGGTTGCCGGCGCTGCAATGCCCGCGATTACATTCGCGAAGGTGCGCCAATGACACCCGCCGAAACTTATAGGAACCAACGCCAATGATCCGCCTCTACGAATTCCGTGGCCACCGCTACCTGCTTCGCGAGCTTTCCGAAATATCCGGCGTCGAGCACAAGGTGATCTATGCCCGCCTGAAGGAGGGTTGGAGCGTCGAGCAGGCTGTTTGCATTCCGAGCGTCCAGCAGCGCCGAGCGGGGGTGGTGTTCAACTTTCTGCCTGTCGAGGGGACCGGCGCGGGGAGCACCGCACAAGAGAGTCCCGAAATAACTTTTTCAGAAAAGGCCGAAAACGCATGAGCATCGTGACCCTTGCGCTCGCCAAGGCGCACATGAATGTCGACGGTTCGACCGACGATGACCTGATTTCCCTCTACCTCGACGCGGCCGACGCCTACCTGTCCAATTACATCGGTAAGCCGCTCGCCGACATTGACCCACTGCCGGCTGACCTCAAGCTTGCAGCGCTGAAGCTGGTTGCGTTCCATTACGAGCAGCGCGAGGCCGTCGCTTTCGGCGGCACCATGCAGATCGCGCCTTTCAGCGTGACCAGTATCGCCGATGCCTACCGCGAAAACTGGTTTGGCGAAGATGCCGCCTAAGAACGACAACGGCCTTGCCTCGACCCTGGCTGCTATCGAGCGCGCCCGTAAGGCACCGCGCGCAGCCGTTATGCCGGCGCTTCTTAAGTCCGGTGACGAACTCGCCGACGCACAGCGCTCGCTGGCAGAAAGCTCCCGCGACACCGGCGCGTTGATCGACAGCATCGCTGTCACACAGCCCGGCCAATCGACGCTGCCGTATTCGCAGCCCGGCGGCTCGCGTGTTGCTGGTGAGACGGAAGTGATCGTGACTGCCGGCAACACCGATGTTCGCTACGCGCACCTTGTCGAGTTCGGCACGGCCCAGGCTGAAGCACAGCCGTTCTTTTGGCCTGCCTTTCGGTTGCTTCGCCTGCGCCTTCAGAACCGCCTCAACCGTGCGGCTAGGAAAGCCGTGCGTGACGAATGGAATGGAAAATGATCGAACCGACGCTTGCCCTACAGACCGCCATCCGTTCGGCACTGGTTGCCTCGCCGGCCGTCGCCGCGCTTGTGCCCGTTGATCATATCCGCGCCGGCTCGACGCGGCCGGACAAGCTGCCGTCGATCATCATGAGCGGTGGCCAGACCATTTTTCTCGGCAACGCTTCCGGCTCGCAATATGTCGCGCGCGTATTCCTCGACCTTCATATTTGGGCGCTGGAAGACGGCGCTGACACTGCCAAGGCCATTGGCTTTGCCGTGTCCAACGTGCTGAAGCAAGCGCCCGACGCAACCAGCTTCGCCTTCGATGAATTCAGCCTGCCGGCCATCCGGTGGATGCGCGACCCTAATCCGGCCCAAGCTTACACCCACGGCGTTATCACCGTGGAAGCCGTCATGCGGTGGAGCGTATGATGCGCGCCGGCAAGCTTGATCGCACGATCACCATTGAACGCAAATCCGAAGCCGTTTCGGACTCGGGCGCGGTGGTCGCTGCCTGGACGCCCGTCGCCACGGTGCGCGCCGAGATCGTGACATCGGCGGCATCAGAGTTCCTGACCGGCTTCGGGGAGGCGGAAAGCGGCAACATCGCGTTCCGTATCCGCTATCTCGCCGGCATCACCACGGCCGACCGCGTGACCTATGCCGGACAGGTCTATGACCTCAAGGAAGTGACCGAGATCGGCCGCCGACGCGGCCTTGAGCTTAGGGCGGTGGCTACCGCATGACGCACCTTCGCGGCGTCAAGCCGGCTCTGTCCACCGACCATCAGGCGCTGACCAAGGTCCCTGTCGCCCCGGCGCGGATGAATGATTACGCGCGCGCCGAATGGAAGCGCGTCATGCCGCAATTGATCACCCGCCGGATCGTCACCAAGGCCGATCTTGCTGGCGTCGTGAACTATTGCGTTGCCGTCGGCGTGGTGGACCAGATCACCGAACTTATGGCCGAAATGCCTATTCCCGACCTGAAGCTTGGCGGCTTGCAGATTCGCTACATGCAAACAGCCCGGCAGCTTGCCGCCGAATACGGGCTAACGCCTACGTCGCGTGCTCGCGTCGGTTCTGCCGACGCCGACGATGACGACGACAACCCGCTCGCGGTGACGTGATGGCGAGCACCTATCCCGAATGGCTGTTCGACAATTCGCCGATTCCCGATCCGCTCGGCTACGGGGAGCGCGCCGTTGAGTTCCTTCGCCGCCTGAAGCATCCGAACAGCAGCGCACCCGGCCACGCTTTTCAGCTTTACCGGCCATTTGAGCGTATGGTGCGCGGTATCTATGGACCGCGCCACCCCGACGGCCGGCGCATCGTGGAAACTGCCTTCTGGATGGTTCCACGCGGGAACCGTAAGACCAGCCTCGCCGCTGCGCTCGCGCTCTTGCACACCATCGGCCCGGAGAAGGTTCCAGCCGGACAGGTGATCTTTGCCGCGTCCGACCGCGAGCAAGCCGGCCTTGGTTTCAAGGAAGCCGCAAACATCGTGCGGATGGACAAGCGCCTTGTCGCCGCGACCCGCATCTATGACGCGCACAACAGCGCGAAGAAAATCACCTTCAAGGCGCAAGGCGTCGAGCTTCAGGCTATTTCCAGCGACGGCGCTGCGCAGCACGGCAAGACACCGGCCTTCGTGCTTGTAGATGAAATCCACGTGTGGAAGGGCCGTGACCTCTGGGAAGCCTTGAAGTCCGGCATGGTGAAGACCAGCGGCACGCTTTTGGTGATCGCCACCACGGCCGGCCGTGGATCCGAGAACATCGGCTTTGACCAATACGAATATGCGCGGCGCGTGGCGCGCGGCGAGATCGACAATCCGGCCTATCTGCCGATCATCTTTGAGGCGGCCAACGACAACGATTGGCAGGATGAGGCGCTTTGGCATCGCGTCAACCCCGGCCTTGCGCACGGCTTCCCGAACCTCGACGCTCTGCGCACGGCTGCGAAAGAAGCCGAGCATCGGCCGGCAGATCGTGCCGCCTTCAAGCAATTCAACCTGAATATCTGGCAGGCGCATTCCCGCGACCCGCTGTTCGACATGGCGACCTATGACGCTGGCAAGATGTCGCTCGACCTCGCCGACATGGAAGCGCTGCCGTGTTTCATCGGTGTTGATATGTCGGTGAACGGCGACCTGACCTCCGTTGTCGCCGCGTGGCGGCACGACGATGACCGGATCATCGTGCATCCATGGTTTTTCGTGCCCGGCGACGATCTGAAGGGCAGGGCAGAACGTGACGGCGTGCCTTACGAGCAGTGGCGCGACGATGGCCTGATCACGGTGATAGACGGCCCGGTGATCGAGCCGACAGAGGTTGAGCAGCATATTCGCGAGCTTTGCGCGAGCTTTGACGTGCGCGAGATCGCTTTCGATCCTCACCTTGCACGCATGACCATGCAGCGATTGCACGACGATGGCTTGCCGGCGGTCGAGATGCGCCAAGGGCCGCTCACCATGGGACCGGCAATCGGCACCCTTGAGCGCGTCGTGAACGGCAAGGCGCTTCGCCACGGCGGGCATCCTGTCTTACGCCACCACTTCGATAGCGTCGTGGCCTCGCGAAACGACACCGGCCTTGTCCGCATGCACAAGGGCAAGAAAACCGACCGTATCGACGGCGCGGTTGCTGCCGTCATGGCCGTTGCGCGCGCCGCCGCGAACGACAACCGAAAATCCTTCCTCGACCTGGACCCCGACGAATTCGACCGGCTGACCGCCGACGCAGCATAAGGACCAAACATGAACGACGAACAGCGCCTTGTGGTCGCGCTTGAGGCCCGCCTTAACAAGTATGAGCGCGACATGCAGCGCGCCGGCCGTGCGACCAATGACAACTTCAAGCGCATGGAAGGCCGCGCCAAGCAGTTCTCCGGTAACATGGAGAAGATGACAGGCCGCGCCGCCGATAAGCTCGCCGGTGGCCTGGAAAGCGCCTTTGCGCCCTTCCTGCGCGGCGGCGCGGTCTTTGCCGGCGTCACCGGCGCGGCGATGGCCGTGAAGCAGATCGCCGATTCCGTTGCCGAGGTTGACCGCGAGGCAAAGAAGGCCGGCGTGACCACCCAGGTATGGCAGCAGTGGCACGCCGTAGCGACCGCCACCGGCATGTCGATCGACGGGATGACCGACGCGCTCAAGGAACTGAACATTCGCGGCGACGAGTTTGCCAAGACCGGCAAGGGCAGCGCACAGGCTGCTTTCGAAGCGCTCGGCTACAGTGCGGCGGAAGTAGGCCGGAAGCTCGCCGACCCGAGCCGCTTCCTCGACGAGCTTGTCGAGAAGCTCCAAAAGCTCGATGCAGCGGCGCGCACGCGCGCCCTCGACGAACTGTTCGGCGGCACCGGTGCGGAGGAACTGGCCAAGGCACTCGGCTTGTCTGTCGCCGAGATTCAGAAGCTGCGCAACGAAGCCGCCACCTTCACCAATGAGCAGATCGCGGCCGCAAAGAAGATAGACGCCGAGTTCGCCACCCTGTGGCGCAACGTTACGATCTACGCGAAGCAGGCAGCAATCGAAGGCGTTGGTTATGCCGGCAGCATCATTTCGGCCCTGAGCGGCGAGTGGCTTCCTGGCTATGACAAGCAGCAGAAGGCCTATGACTACCTGTTTTCCGACGAGGCCAAGCTTAGGCAGGCCGAGAAACAGCGCACACGCCTTCAGAAGCAGATAGCCGACCTCGATAACGGTCCCGACTTTGCGACCAAGGTGCTCGAGCTTCGCCAGCTTCGCGCCTCGCTCCAGGCCGTTGAGGAACAAATTGTCTCGCTTGGCGGTGGTAGCGACGAGTTGAAGGGCGCGCTCAAAGAGCTTTCCGACATCACTCAGAATGTCGGCGGCGCGTTCAATCGCAATGTCAGTGCGGCGGGAAACTTCAAGGCCGCCCTGGCCGATCTGAAAAGCCTTGTCCCGGAACTCAAGGCCGAACTCGAAACGCTGTCGCAGACCGACGTTATCGATGCGGCGTTCCGCAAGGCCGCTGGCAGCGCCCGGACTATGGGCGAGGTGCTGGGTGCCGCCGACATCGCCAATCGGGCGAAGTCGATTGCGCGCTTCGGCAAGCACGACAACATGCTCGACCTCATCGGTGCGGCCGAAGGCACAGACAAGGGGCGCGGCTACAACGAGACGCTCGGCTATGGCGCGTTCACCGGTGGTGCGGTGAACCTGACCAGCATGACGCTTGATCAGGTCCTTGGCCTTCAGAAGTCGATGCTGGCGCACCCGAACAACTCGTTCAATTCGTCGGCGGTGGGCCGCTACCAGATCACCCGCCGCACCCTTCATGGTCTCATGGGAGAGCTTGGCCTTACCGGCGATAGGCTGTTCGATGAAGGCACCCAGGACGAACTAGCGCGTGCGTTGCTTCGCCGTCGCGGTAGCGATATGGCCGGCCTGCGCAACGAATGGGAGGGCCTGCGCAACGTCGATGATACGACCATCCAGAACGCCTACAACGGCACTGCGACAGCCTCGCAGCCGCTTGCGCCGACCGATGGGCAGCAAAAGCAGATCGACCTTGCCAAGCAGCAGGCCGAAGCGCGCCAGCGGCTCAATTCGACCGTGCAGGAAGGTTTAGACCTCGCCCGGTTTGAACAGTCGATTTCCGGCATGTCCGCCAGTCAGCAGCGTGTCGAGCTTCAGCTTTACCAGTATCAGCAGGAGGCGAAGCGCGCCGGCATCTCGCTGACAGACGAAGAAATCCAGAAAATGCGCGAGAAGATCGCGCTGACGCAGCAGTTGGACGGTGAAAACCAGCAGGCCAAACAATCGCAGACCGCCTTGCAACAGGCTGGTATGTGGTTCGGCCAGCAATTCACGTCGAGTCTTTCCGGCTTGCTCACCGGCACTATGTCGGTGACGGACGCCGTTCGTAACCTCGCCAATGCTCTTATCGATGCAGCCCTTCAGGCGATGCTCTTGGGGCAGGGGCCGCTTGCCGCTCTGTTCGGGACGGCTAGCGGCGGTGGTTTGTTTGGATCGCTGTTCGGCTTCGCAGATGGCGGCTACACCGGCGATGGCGGGAAGCATCAGCCCGCCGGTGTCGTCCATAAGGGCGAGTATGTGATGAGCAAGGCGGCAACGCGCCGGATCGGTGTAGGCAACCTTGAGGCGCTTCACCAGGGAGCACTGCGTGGTTTCGCCGAGGGTGGGTATACCGGTGACGCGCCAGCCGTGCGCCGTATCCATGTTCCCGCGAACGCCAACACTGCGCCAGCGCCCACGGTGAACATCAACGCCCCCGTTACGGTGAACGCCAGCGGCGGCACGCCGGCTGAAAACGCGGACCTCGCCGCCAAGATCGGCCGGACGATGGAAGCCACGATGCGAGCAACGGTTGTCAGCGAACTCGCTCGCCAGATGCGGCCCGGCAACATGGGCAATACAAGGAGTAGGTAAAACGTCGGATGCGCGCAAAACATCTGCATTGCATCCGACGTTTTGCTATACTGTCGACCTGACAGAGCAAAAGTCCGCCCGGGTTGATAATCGGGTAAGGGCCATACTGGCGCTAGACTATTTCCGCGATAACCGGGACATGAGGGGTTTCCCCGACCGACCGGCGCGATGAGATAGCCAGATCGAACGGAAGATTGAACCGACAGCTCCCCGTCAGAAAATGCACGGACGCCCGGTTTAGTTAGAGCCGACGCTCTCTCAGCGTAAAATCTGCCAACAAGACGGTGCTCTGTGAGTCCCTAGATTGTGGAACCACAACACCGGCCATGTCGCGATTGAAGGTAAGTCGCGCATGGTGCTCGGAACTCGCTACGGCGAGCCCGTAACCGTATTGATCCCAGGATCAGGATTCGGAGGTATTTGCGTGGTCAATGGATACCACCACGCCGGCTTATCAAGCTTAGCCTCTTCACCACTGACGATGCAGACCCATCTAAGAATCCCCTGTCATGAAAGCGGCGATCACCCTTCGCTTTCATGACAGGGGAAAGTCAGCCTCTGCAGGGATTTGGTGGGGTTGCCTACAACAGGCTGACTACAGGTTCGCGCGAAGCGCGAGCAAGGAAGCGAAGCGACCGCGCAGGTGAGCCGAAGGCGAACGTTCGATTTAACCAACTGAATCCATGAAGGAAAAAGCTTGTCCGGACATGCAAGTTGTCTGTAATTTTGCTATACTGTCGTCGTTGAGATCTTCCAATTGAAACACTCTGTCTCTCTGCCGCCCGGAAGGTATCCCCGGGCGGCTTTTTTTGCCGACACCGCACATGATGATAAGTCAGCGTTTACTTATCTAAGTGATTGAATTTATTAAGTTATCTGTCTTGACAGCGATTCCGTGATGACTCACATTCCCGGCGCAAATCAGCATCACAGGAATACAGCATGCCTACTGACAACTACCTGCCGAACGAAACTTATTGGAAGCTGGTGAACGCGCTCGCTGGGATCGAGCCGTCGCCGATGGATGGCGGCCCTAACATTGAGAAGATTCAAGAGGCGCTTGGTGAGATCGGCGGCGTCTGGCCAGCGAGCATTCAAGGCTTGGCGGGCTGACGCTCTTAGATAACTTATTGAAAATACGGCATTCCTTAAAATTCCTAAAAAATCCTAGTGAAAACCAACGTCACTTGTGACTTATAGGTATTCCCCAAATCGAAGCAGGTTCGCCCGGCCGCGTTATGCGTCCGTGGGGCGATGCGCGTCTGTCTGGGAATTCTGTCGGTTCGGGCGTCGATTGGAACCCGCACCCGAACCGACAGATAAGCGAGGCAGGCGCTTCACCTGCCGACACATCGCAGCAATGGAGATCCAGCGATGAACGACACCAATAGCACTTCGCCGAACGCACTGGCAAACAGCCAGGACGCGAGGGCCTCATTTCAGGAGGTCTTGGCTAGCCCCGCAGGCATTGACGCACTCGGGCGCGTTGAAGTGGACGTGGACGGGGCAGATGCATTTGTGGGCGAGATCGCGGCACTTGTGCATGATCCTCACGCTACCGACGAATTCATCATTTCGTCGCTTGATGAGAAGGTGGATAAGATGGAGGGCGCTGTGCAGGCTTTGCGCCATATACGCGACGCCTATATTGACGCCCGTGGCGTCCCCAACCTGATGCTTGAAACGGCTAGGGCACTTCATCGTGCTGAGAGTCGGGACTTGCGCGATACACTCAAGCGTTACCTTGATCTTACCCGGATGTCCGACCGCAAGATGACCGGTGAACTTGTCGAGGCTTTGACAGCAATCGGTATGCCGCGCACCTTCCACGGTCGCGTGATCAACACTTATCCTCTCGCGGCCGTATCGTCGCGTGACTGGATCAAGGGAATGCTCCACGACCTTTCCGGCCGGAACACGATCCCTGCCGATCTGGGGCGATCAGCATGTGCGGTGTAGCGATGGGCGAAGTATACATGGACTACAGCGGCTCGCTCGCTGAAGGATTCAACGCGTAAGCCGCCTGGTAGCGTCTGACCGCAAGCCCGCCGCTCAACCGGCGGGCTTTATCTGTTTAGGGGATTGAAGAAAAAGGCCTCATTCATATAGCTTCCGAAGACGGGCTAAAGAATTGGGGGAATGATGGCACGAAAAGTTAAGGTTTCCGCATCGGCGTTGAATGTTCGACTCCACCCGCATTCGCCGGAAATCTATATGCAGTGGATGCAGTCGATCTATTCCAAGCGATTGATTGCGCAAGTGCATGGGGATCGGCACGGGATGATATCCAGTCTGGATCGTTCCGGTGCGGCGAGCAATGTCATCACCGGCGCAATCACTACTTTTGTCAAATTTGACGGTGATGGAAATTGGTTCAATTCCGAACATATGGCAGAAGCAACTGATGAGGATATTTCAGAGATAAATATCCCGCATAATCTATTTCCAAATGCTGCAGCGTTCTATTTCTATTTCGACGTGCAGGAGCACAAGATATATTTTCAAACTTACTCAAAGGGTAAGGTGCTTACTGCGGGTTCCGCGCTCCGTTTTTTCAATGGGTTATCGGTTCGGTCGGAAGTCGCTAACGAATTCGGTGAGGCAAAAATAACAATTGTTCAAGATAAGTCTTCTCTTGAATCGATGTTTGCAATTAAGCGAATAAAAGAGATAAATATAAAAATCCTTAAGCCGAATACTGACATATTCGACGACAATTTTGAGTCTAATATTGAGAAGCACCTAGAAAGCACTGGCAGTAGGGAGTTCTCAGTGTCTTATAAATCGGAAGGGAATGGATCGATAAAACCCGACGACGATATTAAGAAAATTAGCAAGGTTGCGCTCGAAAACGGAACGGTGGAGGTGGTCGGTCGGGATGAAAGAGGGGCCGTGCGCCTGAATAGCGAGAATTTTCCGAAAGAATTGCACGACCGCTATGACCCCGAACAGCAAAGTGAGCGGAGCGCGTTTTTCGGACTAATTCCTGCCCGCAGAAATGCGGGGCAATAGCGATGATTCGTCGCTGGTTCGCGCCATGGGGAACGCTTTTCAAGTGGCTGAATCGCTATCGACGTGCCTACGGTGGAATAACGGGGATGCTCGCATCCCCGTTCTTCGGGCTTGCGATCTTGATCACCGGCTTAAGCTATTCTCTATGGGTGGAGCCAAAATGGATCGAGAAGGCAGAGAACCTTATCCCTAGTCTTCTCGGCTTCAGCCTTGGAACTTATGCGATCATTTTCAGCATAGTCGGCGGGCGAATAAAGGGTGCTTTGCGGCAAGTTGCAGCGCCGCATGGCGTGAGTTATTTGGAGGCAATTAACGCTGTCTTCTTTCACTACATATTTATCCAAGTGGTATGCCTTGCGTGGGCTTTCTTGTATCAAGGGACTTGGCTATTCGACCTTATGAAGGTCGTGGAAGTGTATGAGCCATCCGCTCGAAAAATATTCCTTTGCGTCAGTTTGGTCGGCTCGTTTATAGGCTGCTTTTTGCTGGTCTATTCTGTCATTCTGATGATTGCCGCTGCACTCGCGGTTTATCGCTTGGCGATTATCAAAGACCCTTCAGGAGAGGCTGGGCGTTAACGGCCTTTGGCGACCATCAATCGGCAAGCGATTTCCTTCTCATTCCAGCGCGTGGCGAACGTATCCGATACTTCAAACCAACTCCCGTTGACGCCCGCTCCGTGATTCTTCCCCATGCACGAGCAATTGCATTCGTGGCCCATGGCTTCCATGCACTTCCTGGCGCACTTCTCTTGCTCCCGATAGGGCTGAATCACGTAGAGCTTGCCGTGGCGTTCTAAGGCGCGATTAACGAAGCTGTTGAACCAGCTCCGGGGAAGCTCCCAGTAGCTCTTGCCGTCGATCCACGTTACCGACGACTTTCCGACCGTGTTTAGCCATTTCCGGTTGTTATCGTCATATGGGAGGCGCACCCGCAACTTGTGGCCCTTCTCATCACGCCGAATAACGACAGGGATCTTGGTCTGGCGCCATACCTGCCTTAGCCTCTCTTGATCCATGCTTTCCCCCACGCAAGAATCGAATTGTGAGGTAGGGAAGATGAGAGCGCAACCTGGCCATTGATCCGGTTTTGTGCGCCGGAAAACTGTTCCGGTTGCGATTTTCGCGTCGGACCTAAGTGGCTGGTTTTATTCAAAAAAAGTTCAGTGGCTGGGGAACCTGGATTCGAACCAGGACTAACGGAGTCAGAGTCCGTGGGTCTACCGTTAACCTATTCCCCAGCAGGCCGAAGCTTGTCCGGCGCCGGCGGGTCGCGTTGGACGCGGCCACCTGTGCGCGCCTTGTAGCCGGAGCCGGGAAATAGTCAACCCCACCGGCTGCGGCAATTTTGGTTTTCAGACCTCGTCCTTTTTGGTGCCCCGGCCGAATTGCGAATGCTCGAAGGCAAGCACCGCCATGATCCCGAGAATGAGCGGGATGATGAGGTAGAACAGCCTGAAGACCAAAAGCGCGGCGAGCACGGCCGCCGGATCCATTTCCGACAGGCCGGTAAGGAACACCACTTCGAGCACGCCCAGTCCGCCCGGCGCATGCGAGGCCTGCGCCACCGCAAACGAGAACAGGAAGATGCCGAGCACGATCAGGTAGCCCGGGTTGTGCTCGGCGGGCAGGGCGAAATAGATGATCGCCGCGGCAGCCAGGATTTCCAGCGGACCGATGATCAGCTGGCGCGCCACGATCGGCAGCGCCGGATAATGCAGGCGGAAGCTGCGGATGGCGAGCGGCTTGAGATGCAGCCAGCTGCCGAAGACGTAGGCACCGACCGACAGCAGCATGGCAACGCCCAGTGCGATCCACCATGCTTCGTAGCTGCCCTCTGTGTAGCGGTCGAGCAGGCCAGGCTCGAGCAGAATCACCACGCCGCCGACGAACACGCTCGAAAGCACGAAGGTGAACCAGCAGATGCCGACGAGCACGCCGACCTCCTGGCCGGTCAGCCCCTTGGAGGCATAGGCGCGATAGCGGATCACCGCGCCCGAAAATACCGAGCCGCCGATATTGTGCGACAGCGCGTAGGTGGTGAAGGAGCAGACGGTGACGAAGAACCACGACACACGCTTGCCGACATGCAGGAGCGCGATGTGGTCATAGCCGGCCAGCGCGCCATAGGCGACGATCGAACTGATCGCGGCGAGGATCCAGCCGTGTAGGGGGATGGCGGTCAGGCCGTCCCAGACATCGTCGAGGGAGATTTCGCGCCATTCATGATAGAGCAGCCAGGCGGATACGGCGACGGCGGCGAGCCCGATGACGGGCCAGATAAAGTCCTTGATCTTCATGCAGCAGCGCTTGCCCGTTCCTTTCGGTCTGGCGTTTCAGTCCCTCGTTGTGGCTATGCGTCCGCCCGCACGACCGGCTCGTCCTCAAGCTTTGCCTCATCGAAGCCGGCTATTCAACCCGAGCAGCGGTTTTCGACAGGCCAGGCAGCGGGCCAGCAGATGGCGCCGTGCCGCGTTGCCAAATTTCAGCGCCGGCGGGCCTTGGTGATCGGGGCCGGCGCTGATAGTCTGGCGCCAACACAAGATGAGATGCGCGTGCAGCGTCCGAAAGGTTCGCGCGGCGCCAGAAGGAAGTTGCAAGGTGAAGGACCGCGAAGCCGACGTCAGGGCGTCGGATGCGGGTGTCTCCGGGGATGGTCCGTCGCGTCAAGGCGGGGACACTCCCCGACCGGGCCGTCAGGCCGCCGTGCGACCGGTCAACGGTCACGGCAATGGGGACGCCGCGCAACCAAAGGGCAAGACCAGGAAAAGGCGCAAGCGCCGCCGCGGCCGCAAGGTTTACGCGCGCGACGGCGTCCAGCCTGCGGCTGGCGGCAAGCCGGCGGAGGTCGCCGCGCCTTTGGCCGGGCCGGCCGTTTCTGTAAAGCCAGGCAATACGGCCGCAAGGGCTGATCTGGCCGAACAGCCGCGCCGCATGCCGGTGTCGGACCTGCCGGTCTTTGCCGCGCTCGACCTTGGCACCAACAATTGCCGGCTGCTGGTGGCCGTGCCCGGCCGGCCGGGCCAGTTCCGCGTGATCGACGCCTTCTCGCGCATCGTGCGGCTGGGCGAGGGGCTGTCGGCGTCGGGCCGGCTCGGCCAGGCGGCCATGGACAGGGCGGTCGAAGCACTCAAGGTCTGCAGCGACAAGTTGCGCAACCGCAAGATCAAGAAGGCGCGCCTGATCGCCACCGAGGCCTGCCGCTCGGCAGCCAACGGCGCCGAGTTCATTGATCGCGTCGAGCGCGAGGCAGGCCTCAAGCTCGAGATCATCGACCGCCAGACTGAAGCGCGGCTCGCGGTCTCGGGATGCGGTTCGCTGGTCGAGCGCGACACTGACGGGGTCGTGCTCTTCGACATCGGTGGCGGCTCCTCCGAGATCGCCCTGATCGATGTTTCGCGCCATCGCTCGCCGCGGTTGGCGAATCACATCGTCTCGTGGACGTCGCTTCCGGTTGGGGTGGTTTCGCTCGCCGAGCGCTTCGGCGGCCGTACGGTGACGCGCGAGATCTTCGCGGCGATGGTCGAGGATGTCGCCAACCGCCTGCGCTCGTTCGACGGGCGGGATCGCCTGGCGCATGTCGTGTCGAGCCCGAAATTTCACCTGTTGGGGACCTCCGGCACGGTCACCACGCTTGCCGGCGTGCATCTCGAACTCGACCGCTACGACCGCCGCCGCGTCGACGGCCTGTGGATGGACGGAACCAGCGTCGACCGCATGGTCGAAAAGGTGCTTGGCTGGGATTTCCAGCAGCGGGTGGCCAATCCCTGCATCGGCGCCGACCGCGCCGACCTCGTCCTGGCCGGTTGCGCCATTCTGGAGGCTATTCGGGCGGTCTGGCCGTCGGAGCGGCTTCGTGTCGCCGATCGCGGCTTGCGCGAGGGCATTTTGAGCGAATTGATGGCCGACGACGGCGTGTGGCGCCGCAACTGGCGAAACGGACAGCGCACATGACCAAGAAACCAAAACCAGCGGTGGGAGCGGGCGCGACGCGCGTTCTCCGCACCAAGATCAAGAAGAAGCACGGCCTCAAGGAATCGTCGCGCCGCTGGCTCGAACGCCACATGAACGATCCTTACGTCCAGCGCTCGAAGGCCGACGGCTACCGCTCTCGCGCCGCCTACAAGCTGATCGAGATCGACGACAAGCATCATCTGCTGAAGCCGGGCATGAAGGTCATCGATCTGGGTGCTGCCCCCGGCGGCTGGTGCCAGGTGGCGGCTGCCCGCACCAACTCGACTGCCGAAAGCCCGCATGTCGTGGGCATCGACTATCTCGAGATGGATGCGGTGCCCGGCGCGCCCGTCCTGCTCATGGATTTCCTCGACGATGCGGCCCCCGCGCGCCTGTCCGAGGCGCTCGGCGGCGCGCCCGACCTGGTGCTGTCCGATATGGCTGCGCCCACGACGGGGCACCGGCGCACCGACCACATCCGCACCATGCATCTGTGCGAGGTTGCCGCCGACTTTGCCATCTCTGTGCTGAAGCCGGGCGGGCATTTCCTGGCCAAGACCTTCCAGGGCGGCACCGAGGCCGAGCTTTTGACGCTGCTCAAGCAGAATTTCCGCACCGTCCACCACGTCAAGCCGCCGGCCTCGCGTGACGAATCGGCGGAGCTCTATCTGCTCGCCAAGGACTTCAAGGGCCGGTCCGAGCCGGACGCCTCATAGCTGCTGCGGCTCGTCCGCTTCGCGCCGGCGCAGGCGGTGGCCGGAAACCGAGCCGCCGGCATCGGCCGCCATGCGTGCGTACATCAGTGCCGGCAGACCCGAAATGAGCGCGACCGTCAGGAACGCGAAGGTGAAGCCGGCCCCGCCGATGGCCTGGCCGGTGGCCAGCGACCATAGTTCCAGTGCGCCGCCGCCCACTGCCACGCCGAGCGCCACCGAGGTTTGCTGGGCGACTGCCGAAATCGCCGTGGCCTGGCCGCTCTGGGCCGCTTCGATGTCGGCAAAGACCAGCGCGTTCGACGACGTGAAGAAGAGCGAGCGCAGGAAGCCTGCCAGGAACAGCACCAGCAGGATCACGAGATAGGGCGTCTGGGATGTGAACAGCGCATTGGCGGCCATCAGCCCGGCTGAAGCCACCGAAGCGACCGTCAGCACCGTGCGGAATCCCATGCTCTTCAGGATTTTTGGCGCGACGAACTTCATCGACAACGCACCCGCCGCCGTGGCGAAGGTGATCATGCCGGACTGGAATGGCGACAGCCCGAAGCCGAGCTGGAACAGCAGCGGCAACAGGAACGGCGCCGCGCCGACGCCGACGCGAAACAGCGATCCGCCGAGGATCGCCGTGCGGAAGACCGGGTTGGCGAAAAGCTTGAGTTCAAGCAGCGGGTACGGCGTCCGCCGTGCGTGGCGGATATAGAGCAGGGCTGCGGCGAGACCGACGGCAATGGTGACGACGCCGACCATGGGCGGAAGCGCTGGCAGGCTGACCACCGACAGGCCGAAGACCACCCCCGAGGCCGCGATGGCCGAAAGGAAGAAGCCGCGCACGTCGATCGGCCGTGTTGCCTCCGGCGGGATCTCGGGCAGGAAGCGCCCTGAAAGCCAGATGCCCAGCGCGCCGATGGGAATATTGATCAGGAAGATCCAGTGCCAGGCAAAAAAGGTGGTGATGAAGCCGCCGACCGGCGGGCCGATGAGCGGACCGACGAGTGCCGGGATGGTCAGCGTGGCCATTGCCGCTACCAGCCCGCTCTTTTCGGTGGTACGCACCAGCACCAGGCGCGCCACCGGCGTCATCATCGATCCGCCCATGCCTTGCAGGAAGCGCGCGAGCACGAATTCGCCGAGCGATCCCGAGATCGCGCAGGCGACCGAACCCAGCATGAAGACGCCGATGGCGACGCGGAAGACCAGCTTGGCGCCAAAACGGTCGGCCATCCAGGCGCTGATGGGGATGAATATGGCGAGGGAGACGAGATAGGCCGTCAGCGCCAGCTTGAGCGCGATCGGGCTCGTGCCGATGTCGGTCGCGATCGCCGGCAGCGAGGTGGCGATGACGGTCGAATCCATGTTCTCCATGAACAGGGCGACGGCAAGGATGAGCGGGGTGGTTCTGTTCACGGACTTTTCCGCAGTGGCGCATGCATCTGGAGGCAGCCAAGCCGCCATCCGCGCTGACCGTTAACATGGATGCGGCAGCCTGTCCGCAGCCAGCACATGCGGCCCGTGCGGTCCAGTCGGCGCGATGAAGGCGCCTCTGCGTCGATTGCGCCTTTGCTGCGCTTTTCATCGGCTTGAAGACGTGGTACCAGCCACCGCCAATCCTGAAAGGGAAAAGACGAGTCGGCGCTGCATACCAGACGGGTCCAGCGTCCTTTCACGCATTCCGAGGTTGGCCATGGCAAAAATCATTGAATCCTCCACCGGCGCTCTGGCGCTGACCTTTGACGACGTGCTGCTGCAGCCCGGCCATTCCGAGGTGATGCCCGGCGAAACCGACATCAGCACCCGCATTGCCGGCGATATCGATCTCAACGTGCCGATCATTTCGGCGGCGATGGACACGGTGACCGAAGCCCGCCTCGCGATCGCCATGGCCCAGGCCGGCGGCATCGGTGTCATCCACCGCAACTTCACCCCGGTCGAACAGGCCGAGCAGGTCCGCCAGGTCAAGAAGTTCGAATCGGGCATGGTGGTCAATCCGGTCACCATCGGCCCGGACGCCACGCTGGCCGACGCGCTCGCCCTGATGCGGACTCACGGCATTTCGGGCATTCCGGTCGTCGAAAATGGTGGCGCCGGTGGCCAGAAGACCGGTCGCCTGGTCGGCATCCTGACCAACCGCGACGTGCGTTTTGCGTCCGACCCGGCGCAGAAGGTGTATGAGCTGATGACGCGCGAGAACCTGATCACCGTCAAGGAGACGGTCGAGCAGGACGAGGCCAAGCGGCTGTTGCACCAGCACCGCATCGAAAAGCTTCTGGTCGTCGACAAGCACGGCAATTGCGTCGGCCTCATCACCGTCAAGGACATGGAGAAGTCGCAGCTCAACCCGAACGCCTCCAAGGATGCGCAGGGACGCCTCCGGGCCGCGGCGGCCACCAGCGTCGGCGACGATGGCTTCGAGCGTGCCGAGCGCCTGATCGACGCCGGCGTCGACCTGCTCGTCATCGACACGGCCCATGGTCATTCCCAGCGCGTGCTCGACGCCGTGGCGCGGGCCAAGAAGATCTCCAATTCGGTCCGCATCATGGCCGGCAACATCGCCACTGCCGACGGCGCCCAGGCACTGATCGACGCGGGCGCCGACGCCGTCAAGGTCGGCATCGGACCGGGCTCGATCTGCACCACGCGCATTGTCGCCGGTGTCGGCGTGCCGCAATTGTCGGCCATCATGTCGGCGGTCGAGGTGGCGCAGAAGGCCGGCGTGACTGTCATCGCCGACGGCGGCATCAAGTATTCGGGCGATCTCGCCAAGGCGCTCGCCGCTGGCGCGGGTGCGGCGATGATCGGCTCGCTTCTGGCCGGCACCGAGGAGAGCCCGGGCGAGGTCTATCTGCACCAGGGCCGCTCGTTCAAGGCCTATCGCGGCATGGGCTCGGTGGGTGCCATGGCGCGCGGCTCGGCCGACCGCTATTTCCAGGCCGAGGTGCGCGACACGCTCAAGCTGGTGCCTGAAGGCATCGAGGGCCAGGTGCCTTACAAAGGCCCTGTCGGTGGTGTCTTGCACCAGCTTGCCGGCGGCCTCAAGGCGGCGATGGGCTATGTCGGCGGGCGCACGCTTGCCGATTTCCGCGAGCGCGCGACCTTTGTGCGCATCTCCAATGCCGGCCTGCGCGAGAGCCACGCCCACGACGTGACCATTACGCGCGAAAGCCCGAACTACCCCGGCGGCATGTGAGCCCCATGATCATGCGGCTGCGGCGTCACGCGGCCGCGCTGAGCGTCGTCACTGCGGCGGTGTTTGCCGCAATGACGCTGCTGGAGTTCCTCTATTTCCGCAGTCTGAGCGGCGGCCTGCCTTCGCTCGACCTGCGTTTCTGGGGGTTCTCCGAGAGCGAGGGTTTTGGCTGGATCGCAGCTCTCGGCCGGCCGGGCGCCGAGGTCATTCTCGTCTGGCACTACCTGACGTTCGACCTTGTCTTCCCTGCGCTTCTTTCGGCGGCACTGATCAGCCTGATGTTGAAGACGGGCGAGAGGCTGCCGCATTTTGCCGTCCTTTCGGAGACGACGCGCTCGGTCGTGGCGCTGGCGTTGGTGCTGCCTTACACGATTGCCGACTATGCCCAGAACATCGTTGTCGCGCGGGTCCTCGCGGACCCGCCATCGGCAGGAGCGAGATCGATGGCGCTCGCCTCCGGCCTGATCGTTGCCAAGTTTGCGTTTCTGGCAGTGTCGGTCGCGGTCATCGCAACCTTTGCGCTTGCGGGCCTGCGGAGCGCAAGGCGGTCAGCAGGCGCCGGCGACCGCAAGGCGCGCTGATCTGCTTATGGCCGGTCTCGATAGTTTCGCTCGAATTCGGCCGCTGCGGTGAATTCGAGGTAGTTCGCAAGCAGCCCGCGCAGGGCCTTGCCTTTGCCGCCGTTGTCCTTCTCGGCCGCGTCCTTGGCGATTTCGGACATGTCCAGTTCCGGATCGGGGCCGACTTGGCCGGCTTCCGGATCCGAAGACGACACGGTTTCGCTCATTCCGTTCAGGGCCTGGACGACGGCCAGGGCGGCCTGCAAGCCGTTTGGACCAGGTACATCACTGCTGGCCTCGGCTTGCTCCAGCGCCTCTCGGATCGTGTCGGGAATTGCCGCCGCTTGGTCGAGCTTTTCCTTGGCCTCGGCTGTCCTGACAGCTTTGAGGTCGTCGGCGATCGTCTCCTTGTCGACGACGTCGATCGAAGACCCTTTCTGTTCGACGAGTGTTTCTTCGACCGACTTGGCCCCGGACGTTGCCGCGTCCAACCGCTGCGACGCCTTGCTGCCGGCCTGGCCGGCCAGGCCTTCCGACGCCGCGTCGTAGACCCTCTTTGCGGCATCGCTTTCCGGTTCAGCGAACGCCTCGAACAGATCGATCGTGCTCATCCCCTGGAGACGGAACCCTGCAGCATCCTCGAGAACTTTTCTGAGATCTCCATCGCCGTTCAGGTAGTCGGACCTGAAACTCTCCAGCACGAGCTTGGCGACAGCGCGGAAGGTGACGCCGTTCTCGCCTGGTTTCGGAATCCGGAAGTCGTCTCCGGTGCCCACCCCGGCAAACTTGATCAGCGCTTGCTCGCGCCACTTGTTGCCGGCCTCGACCTCTTCCGGGTCGCCGTCACTGCCCAAGCCCAGCTTGTCGTTGAGGTAGTCGACAGCCCGCTCGACCATCGAGAACATCACTTCCATCGGCGTCAGGCTGATGCCGAAGTAATATTCGTTGATCGCTTGCATGTCCTTCGGACGGGCCGGTGCAGCCTGCGTCATGTCGCCGGGCTGCTTCACGCCCCCCACAGCCTGGGCATCCTCGCGCATTGCGCGTTCGCGGGCGTAGGTTCCGGCCTGGATGACTGCTAGAGCGGGTTGGTAGCGATTGGCGGTTGCAGGGAGCATCATGTTTCGATTGACCGTTGAACTGCGACGGCACAGTTTCGGCGATGGCCGTAAATTCTCCCTTAAGCAGAATGGAGTTCCGCGTAGATGATTCGGCGATTTGATATGAGCTTGTTGAGGTTGTTCTTATGAATCAGGCTGCCATTTTCTGGCCGATGCTCGCACAGGTGCTTTTGGTCTACATCGCCTATGTCGTGCTGGGCATGCGGCGCAGGCAGGCGGTGCGCGCTGGCGAGGCCCGGGTCAGTCAGTTCAGGACGCGCGCCGCCGAGCCGGAGCTGAGCGTCACGGCCGCCAACAACGTCATCAACCAGTTCGAACTGCCGGTGCTGTTTTACGTGGCGTGCCTGTCGCTCTACGTGACCGAGGGCGCGTCATTCGTCAGTGTCGGGCTTGCCTGGCTTTTCGTCGCCACGCGTTATGCGCACGCCTGGTTTCACCTGACCGCCAACCGGGTCAGGTTTCGCAGCCAGGCCTTCATCCTGGGCTGGCTGGTGCTCGGGCTGTTGTGGGTCTGGTTTGCCCTGCACCTTGCCGGCGCGGTCTGAACCGCGCCGTTCAGGCAGGTCAGGCTTCGATCTCGAACACCGCGATCTTGCGCTTGTCGAACCGGATGGCGATCTCGCCGCGCACCAGCTTGAGCGCCATCTCGCCGAACACCGAGCGGCGCCAGCCTTGAAGGGCAGGGACGTCGGCAGCTTCGCCTTCGGCGGCGATCCTATCGATGTCGTCGCCCGAAGCGAGCACCTTGGGTGCCACGCCTTCCTTCTCCGACACCAGGCGCAGCAGCACCTTGAGCAGTTCGGCCGCCGCGCTCGAACCCTCGGGCGGCTGGAAGGTCTTGGGCAGTTTGGGCATCTGGTCGCGCGGGATCTCGAGCGCCGCATTGACGACGCCGAGCAGGGCGGTTGCCGAGGACGAACGTTCCCAGCCTTTGGGCGTGGTGCGCAGGCGCGACAGCGCGGTGGTGTCGCGCGGCGCCTGCTGGGCGATCTCGTAGATCGCGTCGTCCTTGAGCACGCGTCCGCGCGGTACGTTGCGTTCGCGTGCCTCCCGCTCGCGCCACGCGGCGACGGCCTGCACGATGGCGAGCTCCTGCGGCTTGCGCAGGCGCATCTTCAGCCGCTTCCAGGCGTCTTCAGGATGCGGGTCGTAGGTTGCCCGCGAGGTCAGCACTTCCATCTCTTCGTTCAGCCAGTGCGCGCGGCCTTCGCGCTCCAGCTCGGTGACGAGGTGTTTGTAGACGTCGATCAGGTGGGTGACGTCGGCCAGCGCGTATTCGAGCTGCTTTTCCGACAGCGGCCTGTGGCGCCAGTCGGTGAAGCGCGATGACTTGTCGATGCGGCCACCGGTGACCTTCTGGACGATCTGTTCGTAGGAAACGCTGTCGCCGAAGCCGCAGACCATTGCCGCCACCTGCGTGTCGAAAACAGGATGCGGGATCAGTCCGCCGAGATGGAAGACGATTTCAATGTCTTGCCGCGCGGCATGGAAGACCTTGGTCACCGCTTCGTTGGCCATCAGTTCGAAGAACGGTTTCAGGTCGAGCCCGGGCGCGAGCGGATCGACAAGCGCCGAAACGCCAGGCGCTGCCATCTGGATCAGGCAGAGCTCGGGCCAGAAAGTGGTTTCGCGAATGAACTCGGTGTCGACCGTGACGAAGTTGGATTTTTCGAGAGCGGCAACGGCGGTTTCGAGTTCGTCCTGGGTCGTTATTACATGCATAATATTGCTTTTATCAGAACGCGTTGTCTTTCCATTTCAGTCGAGCGGCCATTCGTCAAGCGCTTGCCGCGTCCGGTAATGAAGTCTAGTCGGCGTCCGGACCGCTCGCCGGGCCGTTTCGGCCTGCCAGGCGGGCGAAAATCGGCGACGTTCGGAGCAAGGCGATGAAGCGGCCGCGCCTGCCGGCCGGCACCGGCGAGCGCGATCCCATGCGATAGACGATGACCGCCACGAACGCGACGTAGACAGCTGCGCTGAAGCTGAAAAGCGCATGCGGCCCCAACTGTTCCATGACGATCGAGGCGACGACCGGACCGGCGATCGCGCCGACCGAGTAGAACAGCATCAGCGCGGCGTTGACCAGCACGAACTCGCCCTTTTCAGCGCGGTCGTTGGCGTGCGCCGCCGACAGCGAATAGAGCGGCATGGCAAACGAGCCGAAGATGAAGATCAGCACGAAGTTGGCCAGCGGCGAATTGCCGGCAAGGAAAACCAGCATCAGCGCCGAGGTCATCGCGCCAACGGTGGTGACGAGCAGCACCTTGCGGCGATCCCACAGGTCGGACATGTAGCCGAGGGGGTACTGGACCAGCGCGCCGCCGATGATGCCGACGCTGACGAAGGTGACGACGTCGGTGACGGACAGGCCGATCTGCTCGGCATAGATCGGGCTAAGCGTCCGAAACGCGCTGTTGGTGACGCCGACGAAGATGCAGCCGATGCTGCCGAGCGGCGAGATGCGCCAGGCGCGCTTCAAGTCGAGCTTGACGTCTTCGGGCGGCGTCGGGTTGGAGCGGTCGCCGAGCGAGACCGGCACCAGCGACAGCGTGATCATGATCGACATGATGGCGAAGATGGTGAAGCCGTCGGCGCCAAAGACCGGGATCATGAACTGCGCCCCGGTCACCGACGCGATGTCGATGATGCGGTAGATGGCCAGCACCCGGGCGCGGTCGTGGTTGGAGACGCCCGAATTGAGCCAGCTCTCCATCACCGTGAACAACCCGGCAAAGCAGAAGCCCGTAGCGAAACGGATGAGCGACCACATCACCGGGTCGATGACCACCACCAGCATCAGCGTCGCGGCGGCAGCGATGGCTGCGAGCGCTGCGAAGGCCCGGACATAGCCGACGGCCTTCATGATGCGGGTGATGAAGAGACAGCCGAGCAGGAACCCCATGAAATAGAAGGTGCCCATCAGCCCGATCGTCGATGCCGAAAAGCCCTCTTGCGCCCCGCGCAGCGCAATCAAGGTGCTTTGCAGGCCGTTGCCGCCCAAAAGGATGCCGGCGGTGATCAGGAGCGGGATGAGGGGGCGGATGGAGGACATTCAGCAACGCGGTAAAAGGTGAGTTGGCTATAGTTACTCCGTCGGGTCAATGCCAGTCGCCCCCTGGCGCGACATATTCCGTCGGCTGCGCCAACGTGGCGAGCGCCGTGACGGTTAGCTTGCGCAGCCGCCGTTCTGACGGATGGCGAAGGGGAGCTGATGATGACGACACTGACGGTCAGCACGAGCATCGATCGAGAGACGGCAGAGCTCATCGGCGACGGCTTGAACGCCTACAACTACAAGACCGCAGGTCCCCACAATGAGCAGGATCTGTGGATCGTCGCACGCGACGGGGATGGCGCAGTGGCAGGCGGATTGAAGGGCTCGTCGGAATATTCGTGGCTTTTCGTGGAATGGCTCTGGATCGACGCGGGCCATCGCAGCCGCGGCCTTGGCGTCCAGTTGCTCGGCAAGGCCGAGGAAGTGGCGAGGCTCCGGGGCTGCATCGGCGTTCATCTCGATTCGTACACCTTTCAGGCCCCCGAGTTTTACAAGCGGCTGGGCTATGAGGAGTTCGGCCGTATCGATGACTATCCGGCAGGGCATTCGCGCATCTGGCTGAAGAAGCGCCTTTAACTCGGGCGTTCTGCGTGGTGGAGCCGCCCGAACTGGTGGCTTTACCTTGACAAAACCGGGCACCCATGCGCTTTTCCCGCCAAATTTCGGCCCGGGCGCATCGGACGCCTCGACGCCGTATGACAACAGCCCGAACCGGAATATTTGCCATGCACCGTTACCGCAGCCACACCTGCGCTCAATTGAGGAAATCCGACGTCGGTTCCGCCGTCCGCCTGTCCGGCTGGGTGCACCGCGTGCGAGATCACGGCGGCCTGCTGTTCATCGACATGCGCGATCACTACGGCCTGACTCAGATCGTCGCCGATCCCGATTCGCCGGCCTTCAAGGTCGCCGAGACCGTGCGTGGCGAGTGGGTCATCCGCGTCGACGGCGAGGTCAAGGCGCGCATGGCCGAAGCCGTCAACGGCAACCTGCCGACCGGCGAGATCGAGGTTTTTGCCGGCGAGATCGAGGTTCTGTCGCAGTCCAAGGAATTGCCGCTGCCGGTGTTCGGCGAACCCGAATACCCCGAGGACATCCGCCTCAAGTATCGCTTCCTCGACCTGCGCCGCGAAACGCTGCACAAGAACATCGTCCAGCGCACCAAGATCATCGCCGAAATGCGCAACCGCATGGGCGCCGAGGGTTTCACCGAATATTCGACGCCGATCCTGACGGCGTCGTCGCCGGAAGGCGCGCGCGACTTCCTGGTGCCGTCGCGCATCCATCCGGGCAAGTTCTTTGCCCTGCCGCAGGCTCCGCAGCAGTACAAGCAACTGCTTATGGTTGCCGGCTTCGACCGCTACTTCCAGATCGCGCCCTGCTTCCGCGACGAAGACCCGCGCGCCGATCGCCTGCCGGGCGAGTTCTACCAGCTCGACCTCGAAATGAGCTTCGTGACCCAGGAAGACGTCTGGAACACGATGGAGCCGGTGATGCGCGGCGTGTTCGAGAAGTTTGCCGACGGCAAGCCGGTCACCCAGCAGTTCCGCCGCATTCCTTATGATACCGCGCTGCGCACCTACGGCAGCGATAAGCCCGACCTGCGCAACCCGATCGAGATCCAGGAAGTCACCAGCCATTTCGACGGCTCGGGCTTCAAGGTGTTCGCGGGCATGATCGCCGCCAACCCGAAGGTCGAGGTCTGGGCGATCCCGGCCAGGACGGGTGGCAGCCGAGCATTCTGTGACCGCATGAACTCGTGGGCGCAAAGCGAGGGCCAGCCGGGCCTCGGCTACATCTTCTGGCGCAAGGAAGGCGACAAGCTCGAAGGTGCTGGTCCCATCGCCAAGAACATTGGCGAAGAGCGCACGGAAGCAATCCGCCAGCAGCTTGGCCTGTCGGATGGCGATGCCGCGTTCTTCGTTGCCGGCGATCCCAAGAAGTTCGTGTCGTTCGCCGGTGCCGCCCGCACCCGCGCCGGCGAGGAATTGAACCTCGTCGACCGCGACCGTTTCGAGCTGTGCTGGATCATCGACTTCCCGTTCTACGAATGGCTGGAAGAAGAAAAGAAGATCGACTTCGCCCACAACCCATTCTCGATGCCGCAGGGCGGCATCGATGCGCTGAACAGCCAGGACCCGCTGACCATCAAGGCCTATCAGTACGACATGGTCTGCAACGGCTTCGAGATCG
Source organism: Aminobacter aganoensis (assembly GCF_014206975.1). GTDB lineage: Bacteria > Pseudomonadota > Alphaproteobacteria > Rhizobiales > Rhizobiaceae > Aminobacter > Aminobacter aganoensis. Next base: position 415 of record NZ_JACHOU010000028.1, on the reverse strand, counting down.
CTTCCGGCTCGATCCGCAACCAGCTGCCCGAGACGATGGTCAAGGCGTTCGAGATCACCGGCAAGTCACGTGAGGAAGTCGAGGAGCAGTTCGGCGGCCTATACCGCGCCTTCCAGTACGGCGCTCCGCCCCATGGCGGCATGGCTGCCGGTGTCGACCGCGTGATCATGCTGCTCGTCGGCGCCAAGAACCTGCGCGAAGTGACGCTGTTCCCGATGAACCAGCAGGCGCAGGACCTGCTCATGAATGCCCCTGCCGAAGCTCAGCCGCAGCAGCTGCGCGAGCTGTCGCTGCGCGTCGCGGTGGCCAAGAAAGAAGCTTAGAGCGTGTCGCACTTAATCGGTCTCATATCCGGCAGCCTTGAAGAAGTTTCGGCATTGTGTTGGGTCGAAGAGGTCACAGATATCGCCGATTG
>NZ_JACHOU010000027.1 GCF_014206975.1 Aminobacter aganoensis | reverse complement strand
CTCGTTGTTGAGGCGTATATAGTCGCCACCCCTTCAAACTGTCAACGACCTTTTTCCAACTTTTGCGAATTTTTTGCGACAAACGCCCAAACACCTACAAGACCCTGCGTAAGGTCCGGCAAATAACTGCTTCGATCCGTCGGCCAGCACGCCTGCACCACGCAAGGCGTTCAATCCAGGCACGAAAAGACCAAACAAATCAGCACGCAAGACGCGAACCATGGCCAAATCACCCGGAATCGGGGGCAACAGAACAGCTAGCCGACGCATATTTTTCGGCAACAGGGCGATTCATTGGTGATTCACGCGTCGGGCAGCCGGCCATGGAGCTGTTCGCGCAGCCTCGGGACCCGATACCCGTATGGCGCTATATGTATAAAGTATGCCGGCCAGCTCAGCGGCGCGTCCATCCCCCCTAGCGGCGTCCATTCTTCTTATACAAAGAGGGACAACGTCCCGCTGCCCCGCCCGGAGCCCTATTCCCGCCCCAATGCGGGCAGATGTCTCGATGCGGCCCTGGCGCGAACGGCACTGTCTGCGCCATATATGTACAGAGAGACGGCAGGTTCGGCGGCGCCGCTGATGCGGCTTCGTTGACTTGGAGCGCCATGACAGGCAAATGTCTTGGCAATTAAAAGCAAGCGGGCGCGAAGCGTCGGGGATTTTAGCCGTACTGGATGCAGGATACGGACCAGACCATAGCCGAGCTCGGCAATGAGCCGCCGCTGATCGCGGATGGCCGCGCCGGTCCCCCGGACCGTCGCGAGGTCTCGGCGCGCTGGCTGTCGGGCACCTTCCTGACGGGCGTGACCTCCTCCGTGCTGATGGGCGTCGCACTGTTTGCCGCGCTCGACGGCCGCGAGAAGCTGGCCACCCCGCCCGAGATCGCCGAACTCGCGACCCTTGCCAGCGGCGATGCCGGCCAGAAGGCCAAGACCACGCGCCTTGCGCCGTTGCGCCAGATCGCCAAGGCCAAGGACCGCCGGCGCATGGAAGTGTCTATGGTCACCAAGCAGGGCGACCGCGACGTGATCCGCACCATGCCCTTCGTGCAGATCAAGATGGCGCTGGCCGCCAGCCACCCGACGACGCGCAACTATCCCGCCTTCGATCCGCTGACCGTGTTTGCCGAAGACGGCCCGGCACAGCCGGCACCCACGGCCGCGACCGGCCAGATCTATGGCGTCAAGGTCGAGAGCGAGATGAGCCTCAAGACCGTCGACTTCCCCGTCGACACCGCGGCCTTCGACGAGACCTCGGCCCTTTCGGCCAACGAGGTCGAAAAGGTCGTCCGCGACGCCGGCGGCGACCTGACAGAAGGCGACATCCAGGTTGCCTCGCTGCATTATGTCGATCCGCAGCGCTTCGGCGATGCCTTCGCCGACCAGACGCTGGCCGGCTCCTACGGCATCAAGATCGTGCCCGAGAACGTCTCGGTCGCCAGCCGCGCCGATGTCGATCCCGAGACGCTGTCCTATGCAGAAGACATCATCGCCTTCGAGAAGGACCGCAAGATCGTCGATGCGCTGGCCGATTCCGGCTATGCTGGCGAGGACGCGCTCGGCATGGCGAACGCGGTGTCGCGGCTGCTCAATGCCACCGCGCTCAAGGCCGGCACCGTGTTGCGCGTCGGCCTCGAGGTTCGCGGCGATGTCGGCAAGATCGTGCGCACCAGCGTCTACGACCGCACCCAGCACATCCTGACCATCGCGCTCGACGACAAGAGTCAGTTCGTGCCCGGCGACGAGCCGGAGCCGAACCCCGAGATCGCCACCGCCTTCGAGGACACGCCGACCGTGCCGACGACGTCGCGCGGCGCGCTGCCCACTGTCTATGATGGCATCTACCGGGCCGCCTATTCCTACGGCATGTCGCAGGACATGACCAAGAAGCTGGTCCGGCTGCTCTCGTCCGACGTCGACTTCCAGTCGCGGCTCAATCCTTCCGACCGCATCGAGGTGTTCTTCTCGCAGCCCGACGGCGACGACAAGGCGTCGGAGGATTCCGAGCTGCTTTATGTCTCGGCGAATTTCGGCGGCAACACCCGCAACTTCTACCGCTTCCAGATGGGCGACGGCGCGGTCGACTATTTCGACGAGGACGGCCGCAGCGCGCGCCAGTTCCTGCTGCGCAACCCGCTGCCCAACGGCAAGTACCGCTCCGGCTTCGGCGGCCGCAAGCATCCCATCCTCGGCTACGTCAAGATGCACACCGGCGTCGACTGGTCGGCACCGACAGGCACGCCGATCATCGCCGCCGGCAACGCCGTCGTCGAGAAGGCCGGCTGGGCCGGCGGCTATGGCAAGCAGACCATCCTGCGCCACACCAACGGCTACGAGACATCCTACAACCACCAGAGCCGCATCGCGCCGAACGTCGTGCCCGGCGCACGCGTCCGCCAGGGCCAGGTCATCGGTTATGTCGGCACCACCGGCCTGTCGACCGGCGCGCATCTGCACTACGAGCTGATCGTCAACGGCACCAAGGTCGACCCGATGCGCGTGCGCCTGCCCACCGGCCGCGTGCTGACCGGCGAGGACCTCACCGCCTTCAAGCTCGAGCGCGAGCGCATCGATGATCTTCTCAAGGAAGAGAACAAGGACTCGCTGAAGGTGGCGAGCACCGCAAAGGCCAGCGGCTAGGTCTTTCCAGGATGTTGCCGACGGCTGTCGGCGGGATCAGCTTGCGACGCTTGCCCGTGCGGCGCCGTTGCGGCCGAGCCCGTCGCTCTTCGCACGCTTGGCGATGTACATCGCATGGTCGGCCGACACGATCAGCGCATCGGCGTCGCTGCCATCGTCCGGGAACACGGCGATGCCGACGGTGGCGCCGACCGTCAGAAGCAGCGAACCAATCTCGATCGGCTTGGCGATGTCACGCTGCAGCCGCTGGCTCAGGAACAGTAATGCCTCCGGGTTGCCGACGCCGGAGACGACCAGGCCGAATTCGTCGCCGCCAAGCCGCGCCACAGTCGCCCCTTTCGGCGCTGCCTGGGCGATGCGCCGCGCCACCTCGACCAGCACGCTGTCGCCCGCCGCATGGCCATGCGTGTCGTTCACCGGCTTGAACCCGTCGAGGTCGATATAGATCACGGCACAGCCGGACGAGGCCTTTTCCGGGTGGCTGATGGTCGACCTGATCTCCTCGCGGAACCGGCGGGAATTGGCGAGCCCCGTCAGCGGGTCGTGGCGGGCGGAATCATGGGCAAGACGCTCGGCCGCTTCGCGCCGAGCGATCTCGCGGGAGAGCTGCCGGGTGCGAAAGCCGAGCATGACGAGCGCGACGATGCCCGCGCAAAGAAGCAGCGACAGCACCTCGTCCAGTTGCCACGCCTCGTATGTGCGGGTCGCCTCGTAGAGGCGCTCGAACAATTCAAGGCGCATGTCGACGGCGAACAGGACGATGCCCAGAAGCAACCAAGGTGCAAGCGCTCCGATCCGGCGCCAGCCGGTGCCGGCTGACCGGGCACCTGCCGACTCGCCGGTTTCCTGCTGCCGACGCTGATCGGATGCCGACATCGTTGCCACCTTGTCCAGGGGCTGAGACTGGCCTGAAGGTTTTAACAAGGTGCTAAAAGCCTTCGACACGATCTTATCCATCGGCAAGCACAGGCGTGGCGTCGGCCTTGTCTGACGGCGGCTTTCGTTTCCACGACGGTTGCGTGAACCAGGCGACCGCCGACGCAACGAAGCACATCGCAGCCGAGATGGCGGCGATTGCCGCAAAAGCATCGTTGGTGGCCGCGACCCGCAACACCTCGGCCGCTGCATCGAGCGGCGTGCGAACATAGGCGCCGAACTCCGCGCCGGGCGCGGCAGACCCGATGACATTGGCGTAGACGACGCCGGCAACCGCGCCGAGCGACGCCACCGCCATCAGCCCGGCAGCGCGGGCCAGCGCATTGTTGATACCCGAAGCGAGGCCGGTGTCTTCTTCGGGTGTCGCCCGCATCACCGCTGCCGAGACCGGCGAAACGACGATCGCCATGCCGAGCCCCTTGAGCAGCAGGATCGGGAACGTCACCTGCCACAGCATCATCAGCGGCATGGTCAAGGCGAGGCCGAGATAGGAGATGCCGACGATGGCCGCCCCCACGGTCAGTGGCCAACGCGGCCCGATGGCGTCGGAAAGCCGCCCCGAATAGCTCGACAGACCGGCGATGAACAGGGACAGCGGCAGGAACAGCAGGCTTGCCTCCCATTCCTTGGCGCCCCAACCCGAGGCGACCGTCATCGGCAGGAAGAACAGGACCGCGTTGAAGGCGAAGAACAGGATCAGCGTATAGAGATTGGCGCCGGTGAAGGCCCGCGAGGCAAACAGCTCGAGCTTCACCATCGGCGCGCGGGCGCGGTGTTCCCACAGGATGAAGACGGCGAAGACCGCCGCACCGCCGACGATCCAGGCCCAGGGCGAGACGGCCCGCGCCTCGACGGGCAGGCCGAAGGCCGTCAGCCCCCAGGCCATCAGGCCGAGGCCGGCGGTCGCGAGAATCGCGCCGGCGATGTCGAGCCGCCGCTTCGATGACGGCCGGTCGCGCGGCACCTTGGTCAGCAGCATGGTCAGCGCGATCAGCCCGATCGGCACGTTGATGGCGAAGATCAGGCGCCACATCCATTCGGCGCCGAACGACAGCACCATGCCGCCGACGAAAGGTCCCATTGCGGTGGTCAGCGAGGAGAATGCCGCCCACTGGCCGATGGCCTTGCCGCGCGTCTGCGTTGGATAGGATTTGGCGATGATGGCGAGGCTCCCCGGCACCATCAGCGCCGCACCTATGCCCTGCGCCGCGCGCATGACGATCAGCATCTCGGCGTCGATGGCGAGCGCGCAGGCAGCCGACGTCAGCATGAACAGCACGATGCCGGTCGCAAAGATGTTGCGCACGCCAAAGACGTCGCCCGCCGCGCCACCGAGCAGCACCAGCGCCGACAGGAACAGCATGTAGCCATTGCTGATCCACTGCGCGTCGACCAGCGACGCGCCGAGGTCTTCGCGAATGACCGGCATGGCGAGCGAGACCACCGAACCGTCGATGAAACCCATGCTCGATGCCAGGATCGCCGACACAAGCACGTAGCGCCGCGCCTCGGGCGGACAGAAGACGTGGTTGTTGTTCTGGGCAGGCGGGGCGGCGGAGGTGTCCATGGCGCGAGACTATGTGCGGGATGGTTGCGCGGGAAGTGACCAGGAAGACGAATTCTGGCGGCCAGGCGACATCGAGGAACAAGGACACGCGCTCCGTTTTTGCCACGCCCCGTTTCCGGTCTGGCCATTGCTTGAGAAAAGGTTCGGGAAGCGGGGCGCGAGGCCGTGCCTTCCGATAGTTTGATATGTGGCGCGACGTTCGCGCCCCGCCCGGTGTTCTTGCCCCGCTCTTCGCGGCGGCGGGGTTTCCGCAGGCCGCCAGCAAGGCCCAGGCTTGGGGGCTCATCACCCAGCAGAAGATCCGACCTCCTGCCAGCCCGGCACCGGCGCTTCCCCCCGTAGCCCGGTGCGCACCGGAGTCCCGTGGAAGATCGCAAGTGAATGATACGGGAGGTTGGAAGGGGGTGGAGAAACGAGGGCGGCTATCCACGCGGGATGGTGACAGATGGTGACAGACGATCTGCGCTTTACGAAGCCAGTCTTCAGCCTCGAGCTCCTTCACACACCCCTCTGCCCTGCCGGGCATCTCCCCCACAAGGAGGGAGATTAGTCTCGTCGCCGGCGGCGCCCACTCTGCGACATCGCAAAGATTGTGATTGTCTGGCAATGAGTTAGCCCTTGCACGGCCCGTGATTGTGGCCAGCGCCGATGACGGCGTGATCTCCCTCCTTGTATGGCCGGCAGGCCAGAGGGGGTGCGAAGGAACGCGGCTGACGAGAACTCGCAAATCTTGTTGCATCAAAAAACGCGAAGCGTGGAGAACCTCTCCACGCCTGGGAAACCGCAGCAAAGCCGCACACTTTCCGACAGCGGAAACTTTCTCTTGCCAATACCGCCAATACCAAATAGTTTCCATGAACAGAAACCATTGGAGCCGCCGGCATGGCGTTCGCGAGGCGATGCCGGCGAGGTTTCTGCATGACTAGACGGCCGAGGGGAGCGCCGATGATGGAAGCCCAGCAACTGGACCGCATGTTCACTGCCCTTGCCGATGCCGGCCGCCGCGGCATGGTCGAGCGGCTGAGCCTCGGTCCGGCCACGGTCAAGGAGCTGGCAGGACCGGCCAACATGGGGCTGCCGTCCGCGCTCAAGCATCTCAGGGTGCTCGAGGATGGCGGCATCGTCGTGTCACGCAAGGTCGGACGGATTAGGACTTACACCATGCAGCCGGCAGCCTTCGCCGCCATCGACGACTGGGTCCGCAAGCGGCAGACCGCAATGAACCAGGCATTCGACCGCCTCATCGAGGCAATGAAGGAAATACCCGAGGAGCAAGACCGATCATGACCGTGTCATCCGTCGCCCACACCACCTTTGTCATCGAGCGAGACCTGCCGGCGAGCCCCAGGCATGCCTTCAGCTTCTGGTCGGAGCCGGAGCGCAAAACGCGCTGGAACGACTGCCACCCCGACTGGACCGTGCTCGAAGACAGCTTCGACTTCCGCGTCGGCGGCATCGAGGCCAAGCGCTGGCGCATGCCAGACGGCACCGAGCTCACATTTCGCGCCGACTATTTCGACATCGCTGCCGGCCAGCGCATCATCTACGGCTTCGAGATGAGCCATGCCGGCAAGCGGATTTCCGCCTCGCTGGCGACCATCGAGTTTCTGCCCGACGGGGCGCAGACACGGATGGTATTTACCGAGCAACTGGCGTTCCTCGGCCCTGCCGACGCGATGGCGGCGCGCATTTCGGGCACCGGAACGGGGTTCGACCGGCTGGTCGAGCTCGTTGCAAGGGAAGGTGCCGGCGTGCACTGACTGCGCCGGCAGCCGCTGCGTTCAGCTCGCGTCGAAGCCTGCGTGAAAGGCAAGCTCGCCGACAAGAAGCTCATCGCCGAAAGCCAGCCGCTGGACATATTGGGAGGGAATGTCGCCATAGGTCAGGCGGGGATCAGCGACGAAACCGAAGCGGCCATAATAGGCGGGGTCGCCGATCAGCACGCAACCTTTGGCACCCTGCTGACGGAGGTCGTCGAGCCCCTTGCGTATAAGGGCCTGGCCGATGCCCCTGCCCTGCCGGTCGGGCCACACCGAAACCGGGCCGAGCCCGTACCAGCCGGCATCCGCGCCGTCGACGGTCACCGGCGAGAAGGCGACGTGGCCGGCGATCTCGCCATCGTCTTCGGCGACGAGCGACAATGTCAAGGCACCGGCATCGCGCAAGGCATCGACGATGGCCGCCTCGGTCTGGCTGGAATGAGGCGCGGTCGCGAAAGCGGCGCTGGTGAGCGAGCGGATGGTGTCGACGTCCTCGGGCCGTTCGGCGCGTAGCTTCATGCAGGTGCCCTGTGTTCCTTGCCGTTCCTGGCCCGCCCCTCCCGCGTCAGCGGGCCGCACGGCTCAGCGTGCCAAGCTGGTTGTCGTCGAGCGCTTCGATGGTGACCGCCGACGCCTTTCCGTCAGGCCCGATGGCGAAGCGGACCGCGGAAGGCATGTCGGGCATCTCGGGAGAGGTGAAAGCCAGGAAAAGGTCGCGGTCGAAATGCGTCAGCGGGTAGGATCGGGCGCCATCCGGACCGACCTGAAGCACAAGGCCATTCTCGGTGCCCGAAACCACTGCGTCGCCGATGAAATCGTTGGAATAGCGGCCGGCATAGGCGTCGCTCGGCAAGGCCGGCGTCGCCGGCGACGGCGGTGCCGCATACGTTGCCTTGGCTGCGGCGACAGCCGGGCCGAACAGGCCTTCGAACACCGTGTTCCACGCCTTCACCCAGTCGGTGTCGACCCTTCCGTCAAAGACGAGATCGGCGAAACTGTCGGACAATCCCTCGGGCACACCTGTGGGAAAGGCGTTGACGAGGATCACGATGCCGAGCTTCTGTTCCGGAAAGAGCGTGACCAGGCTGCGGGCACCGATGCTGAAGGCGCCGGCGTGGCCCCAGCTCAGGCCATGGCGGCCGAACTCGACGTTCCAGCCGAGGCCATAGAACGAAGCCCCGCCCGTGACGGGGTTTTTGCCGCGGGTCATCAGCGGGACATGGGTCTGGGCCAGCGCATCGGCCGCGATCAGCGTCTTTCCGCCGAAAACCCCGTTGCCGAGTTCGAGACGAACCCACTGCGCCAGATCGCGCACGGTCGAACTGATGCCGCCGGCCGGCGCCTGCGCGTCCGGCTGGCGCTCGACTTTTGCCGCCCAGGCGCCGTCGACCCTGACGTGGAGCGAGGCGCGGTTCGCCTGCTTGAGGAAATCCGCATGACGGGAACTGGTCGACGTCATTCCGAGCGGGCGATAGAGCTTGTCCTCGGCGACGTCCTCCCACGACTTGCCCGTCGCTTTCGCCGCCGCGACCGCGCCTTCCGTCAGGCCGAAATTGCTGTAGGAATAGCCGGCGCGAAAGCTCGACGACGGCGCAACGAACCGCAGGCGCCGCAGGATCTCCGCGCGGTCGTAGCCTATCTCCTCGAGGTCGTCGCCGGCCGTTCCGGGCAGCCCGCTGCGATGGGCGAACAGGTCGCGAATGGTCAGCTCGGCGGTCGGATAAGGATCGGCAAGCCGAAAGGCCGGATCGAGGTCGACGATCTTCGAATCCCAGAAAACCAGGCCTTCGCTGACCAGCGCCGCCACGACGGTGGAGGAAACCGGCTTGGACAGCGAGGCGATCTGGAAGACGGTGTCGGCGTCGACCGTCTCGGGCTTGCCTTTCTCGCGCAGCCCGAACCCCTTGAGGTAGACGACCTCGTCGTCATGCACGACGCCGATGGCGAGAGCCGGCACGCCGCCATCGGCGATGACGGCTTCGGCCTGCTGCTCGAGTTTCGACAGCGCGGCAGTGACCTGTTCCGGGGTAATCGCCTGGGCCAGGGCCGGGATCGGCGCAAGGGCGATGGCCGAGAGAACGATCCAGCTCTCCCAGCGGCGACAAAACCAGTCTGCGGATAGTCGCATGCCCCCGGCTCCCTCTGCACCCAGCCTGCGCCTTCAGGCTACAGGTTGACGATGGGGAATCCAAGCTCGGCCGTGGCTGGCCTCACTCCATGAATTCGACCGGCACGCCCGACTTGACGATCTTGGCGAGCTCGCGCGCGTCCCAGTTGGTCAGGCGCACGCAGCCATGGCTTTCGGTCTTGCCGATCTTGGACGGGTCGGGCGTGCCATGGATGCCGTAGGTCGGCTTGTCGAGGGCGATCCAGACCGAGCCGACCGGGCCGTTGGGTCCCGGCGGGATGGTCAGGACCTTGTCGTTCTCGCCTTGCTTGAAATTGATCTTGGGATTGTAGGTGTAGTTGGGATCGAGCGCGACCCGCGACACCGCGTGGATGCCGGTCGGCGACGGCGTGTCGCTCGACCCGATGGTGGCAGGATAGGCGGCGACCAGCTGGCCCTCGGCATTGTAGGCGCGCACCTGCTTCAGGCTCTTGTCGGCGATGATGCGCGCGACCGGCTTGTTCACCAGCTTGCCGAAATTGGCGACCTTCACGATGGTGCCGGGACGGTTGAAATTAGCCTCCGGGTTGATCGCCTTGAGGTAATTCTCGTCCATGTGGAAACGCTCGGCCAGCATTTCGGTGACCGAGGTGAAGCTCATGCGCTCGAGCTTGGCCTTTTCGCTGTAGTCGGCCGGAACCGAGGCGACGAACGGGCCGGCGGCATCTTCGGGCGTGATGGTGTAGGAACCGAAGGCATCGCCGCCCGTCTCGGCCAGGGCCTGCTTGATGCCTTCGGCGTCGGTCGATTTCAGGCTGGTGCCGGTCAGTTCGTTGTAGGCGGCCAGCGCCTTGTCGACATTCGAGCCGAAGCGCCCGTCGATGACGCCGGGCGAGGCGCCGGCACGGTCGAGCAGGATCTGCAGCGCGGCGACATCCTCGCGGCCCTTGACCGCAATCGACGGTTCGAGCGGTTGTTCGGTGATGCGCGGCGTCGAAGGCAGCGCCGGCTGGTCGTCCGGGCTCTGCAACGGCTCGCGCGCAACGACCCGCGAACCGCCGGGCGCCTCGGGGAAGGCGTTGGGGTCGTCGTAATAGTCGTCGCCGCCGTTCGGGTCGGCCGGAATGGCGGGCGCGTCGTCGGAATAGTAGCCGTCGTCGGCCGGGCCGATCAGCACGTCGCCCTCGCGGTAGTCGCGGCGAAGCTCCTGCCGGCGCAACTCGCGGCGCAGCGCCTGGCGGTTGAGCCGCGTCTCCGGCGGCTGCACGGCGATGACCTTGCCGGTGTAGGGATCGACCAGCACCCGGTTGCCGCGGCCGTCGTAGAAGATCTCGACGTCTTCGCTCTGGGCGAGGCGGATGACCTGCGCGTCGGCGGCCTCGCGACGCGGCGCGGGCTCGCCCGTGGGCGACACCGCGGCTATGGCCTGCAGCGCCGACAGGCCGGTGGCCATGGCAGAAAGCACAACGATCTTGCGCAACATGGTCGCCAAATCTCTCCGAATCTCGACCGCCGCCAAGGCGGTCCCGGTGGAATCACTGTTGTCCACCGACATCCAATAACGATCTGCTAACCCTTCCAACATGAACAGGGCATGAAAATGGCCGCTTTGCAGGCATTTGCGGCCATCCTGGGCGGCCGCGAAGGGCGGGCATGGTTCTAGGCCGGCAGTCCGAGCTGCTGGCGGATTGCCTTGGGAAGCTTCACCGCGATCAGCCGGTGGCTTTCGCCGATGTAGTCGCGCAGTGCCTGGTCATCCATGCTCTCGCCCGTCTGGCGCTGGATCCATTTCATGCCGCGCGAGGCGAGATAGGGCGCGGGACGCAGCCCGGGCTGCTCCTTGAGGACGTCGAAGGCCATTTCCGAGACCTTGAACGAGACGGAAAGCCCCGCCCGATCGTTCCAGCCGCCGATGGCAAACACCTTGCCGCCAACCTTCCAGACATGCGCCCCGCCCCACTGCACGACATGGGTCGTGTGCGGCAGCGAGGCGCAGAAGTTGTTGTAGTCGTCGAGCGTCATGCTCCCCCTCGGTGTGTCGAGACCAAGTCTGTCGACCCCCACTCCGCCTCGCTGTGCGAGGCACCTCTCCCCCGTTCGACGGGGGGGGAGGTGTCGAGGCGAGCCGAGACGGAGTGGGGGTCGAAGCCAAGTTCGACGCCCATGACGAGCCTTACGCAGCCTCTTCCGTCACCACGGTCGGCTTGGAGCGGAAATTGAGCCGGTCCGAGCCTGAGGTGATCTTGACGGTCGAGCCGTCGAGGATCTCGCCGCCGAGGATCTTCTCGGCCAGCGGGTCCTGCAGCTCCTTCTGCATGACGCGCTTGAGCGGGCGGGCACCGTAGGCCGGATCGTAGCCCTTGTGCGCCAGCCACTCGATCGCGTCGGGCGCAAGGTCGAGCGTGATCTTGCGGTCGGCGAGCAGCTTTTCCAGCCGCTGGAGCTGGATCGCGACGATCTTGCCCATGTCCTGCTGGCGCAGGCGATGGAACAGGATGACCTCGTCGATGCGGTTCAGGAATTCCGGCCGGAACGACGCCTTTACCACGCCCATGACTTCGTCGCGGACCTGGTCGACATCCTCGCCCTCGCCCAGCGCCACCAGATATTCGGCACCGAGGTTCGACGTCATGATGATCAGCGTGTTGCGGAAGTCGACGGTGCGGCCCTGGCCATCGGTCAGGCGGCCGTCGTCGAGCACCTGCAGCAGCACGTTGAAGACATCCGGGTGCGCCTTTTCGATCTCGTCGAACAGGATCACCTGGTAGGGCCTGCGGCGGACGGCTTCGGTCAGCGTGCCGCCTTCCTCGTAGCCGACATAGCCGGGAGGGGCGCCGATCAGCCGGGCGACCGAGTGCTTTTCCATGAACTCCGACATGTCGATGCGCACCAGCGCGTGCTCGTCATCGAACAGATAGTCGGCGAGCGCCTTGGTGAGCTCGGTCTTGCCGACGCCCGTCGGGCCGAGGAACATGAACGAGCCGATCGGCCGGTTCGGGTCCTGCAGGCCGGCGCGGGCACGCCGCACCGCCTTGGACACCGCCTGCACCGCCTCGCCCTGGCCGACGACGCGGACGCCGATCTCGTCTTCCATGCGCAACAGCTTCTCGCGCTCGCCTTCGAGCATCTTGTCGACCGGAATGCCGGTCCAGCGCGAGACGACATGACCGACATGGTCGGGCGTGACGGTCTCCTCGACCATCGTGCCGCGGCCTTCGAGCGCCTCGGCCTCGACGAGCTTCTTTTCAAGCTCGGGGATGCGGCCATAGGCAAGCTCGCCCGCCTTCTGGAACTCGCCCTTGCGCTGGGCGATGGCGAGTTCGTTGCGGGCTTCCTCGAGCTGACCCTTCAGGTCGGCGGCAAGGCCGAGCTTTTCCTTCTCGGCCATCCACTGGCTGGTCACGCGGGTCGACTCTTCCTCGAGCCCGGCAAGCTCCTTTTCGAGCCTGTCGAGACGGTCACGCGAGGCGTCGTCCTTCTCGAGCTTCAGCGCCTCGCGCTCGATCTTGAGCTGCATGATGCGGCGGTCGATCTCATCGAGCGCTTCCGGCTTGGAATCGATCTGCATGCGCAGCCGCGAGCCGGCCTCGTCGACGAGGTCGATCGCCTTGTCGGGCAGGAAGCGGTCGGTGATGTAGCGGTTGGACAGCGTCGCGGCGGCGACCAGCGCCGAGTCCGAGATACGCACCTTGTGGTGCTGCTCGTACTTTTCCTTCAGGCCACGCAGGATCGAGATGGTGTCCTCGACCGTCGGCTCCTCGACGAAGACCGGCTGGAAGCGGCGGGCAAGGGCAGCGTCTTTTTCGACATGCTTGCGATACTCATCGAGCGTGGTGGCGCCGACGCAGTGCAGCTCGCCACGGGCCAGCGCAGGCTTCAGCAGATTGGACGCATCCATCGCGCCGTCGGCCTTGCCGGCGCCGACGAGCGTGTGCATCTCGTCAATGAACAGGATGATGCCGCCGGCAGCCGCGGTGACCTCGGAGAGAACGGCCTTCAGCCGCTCCTCGAACTCGCCGCGATATTTGGCGCCGGCGATCAGCGCGCCCATGTCGAGCGCCATCAGCTGCTTGTCCTTCAGCGATTCCGGCACGTCGCCATTGACGATACGCAGCGCCAGGCCTTCGGCGATCGCGGTCTTGCCGACGCCGGGCTCGCCGATCAGCACCGGATTGTTCTTGGTGCGGCGTGACAGAACCTGGATGGTGCGGCGGATCTCGTCGTCACGGCCGATGACCGGATCGAGCTTGCCGGCACGCGCATCGGCGGTCAGGTCGCGAGCATATTTCTTCAAGGCGTCATAACCCTGCTCGGCACTTGCCGAGTCGGCGGTGCGTCCCTTGCGGATGTCGTTGATCGCCTGGTTCAGCGCCTGCGCGGTGACGCCGGCCTTGGCCAGGATCTCGGCGGTCTTGGCCGACTTCTCGACGGCAAGCGCCGTCAACAGCCGCTCGACGGTGACGAAGCTGTCGCCGGCCTTCTTGGCCAGGTCTTCGGCAGTCGAAAACACCTTGGCAAGCGGCTGGGCCATATAGAGCTGGCCGTTGCCGCCCTCGACCTTGGGCAGCGCATCGAGGGCTGCCTCGACGCCCAGCTTGACGTCGCGGGCACGGCCACCGGCGCGCTCGACGAGCGACGCGGCAAGGCCTTCCTCGTCGTCGATGAGGACTTTCAGGATGTGCTCGGGGGTGAACTGCTGGTGACTGCGCGAAAGCGCCATCGTCTGCGCCGACTGGATGAAACCGCGGACGCGCTCGGAATACTTTTCAGGGTTCATTCAATGTCTCCATTCCGTACCCGGCCCGCTTGGCGGCACCGGTCTGGCTCAAGGTGACGGATCCGCCCAAACGGGCCGGACCCAACTGAGCGTGATATGGTGAGTAGGACGATATCCCTCAAGGCGTCTTGATCGAAGTCAAAAAACAAAAAAAGCGGCGGGGGATTTTGGCCCCCGCCGCTCGGTGTCTCTCGCGATGCTCCGACGATGCCGGAGTGCCGATCAGCTCTCGACGACGGCCAGTCCGCCTTCGGGCGCCGGTGCGTCGGCAGCGGCCTCGCCTTCCGGCGCAGTGGCGCTGCGCTCGCCACGGCGCGGCCGACGGCCACGACGCGGTGCTGCGGCGACCTCGCCTTCGGCGGCTTCAGCGGCGGGCGCCGCCTCGGCGACCGCGGCTTCCGGCTGCGGCTGCTCGACGGCAGCAGCTTCGACCTGCGGAGCGTCGGCCTGAGCGGCCTCGGCCTGCTGGTCGGGCTGGCGAGGACGGCGGCCTTCATGGCGCGGGCGGCGCTCGCGGCGACCTTCGCGCGGCTGGCCTTCGCCGGCTGCTTCTGGATTGAGGGCGACCTCGGCGGGCGTGCCTTCGATTTCCGGCTGCGGGCCGGTGCCGTTGACGACAGGCTCCTGCTGCGGTTGCTGGACCGATGCCTCGGCGACGTTGTTGCCAACGTTCTCCTCGTCGCGCTCGTCATCCATGTCGCCGTCGAACTCGTCGCGGCTCTGCTGCTGGTGCTGGATCGGCATCTGCGCCATGGCGGCAGCGATGATGCGGTTGTAGTGCTCTGCGTGCTGCAGGTAGTTTTCGGCCATCACGCGATCGCCAGAGCTTTGCGCGTCGCGCGCCAGCGTGGCGTATTTTTCGGCGATCTGCTGCGCGGAGCCACGGATCTTCACGTCCGGACCGTTGCTCTCGTAGTTGCGCGTAAGCGGGTTGGGACCCTTGCGGTTGCTGTTGTTATTATTGTTGTTGTTATTGTTATTATTGTTGTTATTGCGACCGCGCATGCGCCTGTTCTGCTGTTGTGGCCTCATCAGATTCTCTTTGTGTTGAATTCATCCGAACGGGGGCACTTAGGCGGCCTGCCGTTTCGTATCTTTCCGCCCGTGATCGCCCGCAAAATCCTTGCGTCAGCGCCACATGCCATCCTGTTTCGGTTTCATGTCACTTGCCGGACGATCCCCGCACGAAGCTAGAGCGTCGTCTACGCAAGAAGGCAGCTAGTTTCGAAGGAAACCGAATCGTTTAACAGCACTGCCTGCTTCGTCTCATCCGGTTGCCGGAAACTAGCGGCATTCACTTTCGTTGCCAAGCGGTTTTTTTAGACCCGTCTGGCCGTGCTTGGAGCCGGAACACCAGCACCCGGTCATTGCCACCCAAGTCCTTGTAATGGGACAGCAATTCGTAACCGGCTCGCTCGAATATGCTCGTCACGTCGTGGCGCTGGTCGTGCCCGATCTCAAGTCCGACAAGGCCATCTTTTTCAAGATGGCGCGCAGCACCCGACGCTATGGTTCTGTATGGCTCAAGACCGTCCGGGCCACCGTCGAGCGCGCGGCGCGGATCAAAATTGCGAACCTCGTTCTGCAAATCCTCGATCTCTGATGAGGATATATAGGGAGGATTCGAGACGATTAAATGGTGCAGACCATCAATATGTGAAAACCAATCGGATTTTTTTGCCGAAAAGCGCGCGGAGACGCCCAGATGCCCGGCATTTGCCGCTGCGGTGGCCAGCGCATCGTCGGAGATGTCGGCGCCGACGGCCACCGCACGGGGCTCCTGGGTGACGAGCGCAAGCGCGATGGCCCCGGTGCCGGTGCCGAGGTCGAGGATGCGGCAGATGTCCTCGCCCGCCGCCGTCTCGTGGACGAAGGGCAAGACGGCATCGACGAGCGTTTCGGTATCCGGGCGCGGCTCCAGCGTCTCTGTGGAGAGGCTGAGCCGCATGCCGTAAAACTCGCGATAGCCGAGAATGCGGTGGACAGGTTCGCCCGAGATGCGGCGATCAAGGGCGGCCTCGATCTCGCGAGCGATGGTGTCGGCCACCGGCGCATCGGGACGCAGCACCGCATCCGTGCGCGATGTGCCAGTGAAGTGTTCGACGATCAGCCGGGCGTCCAACGCGGAGCTCTCAATACCAGCATCGGCGAGGCGACGACGGGCGGAAAGGTGAAGTGAGGCGAGAGTTTCGGAGCGGTTCATACGGCCACTCGCCCCACATACTCGGCGATGAAAGTACCCCCACCCCTAACCCCTCCCCACAAGGGGGAGGGGAATCTCACGCTACCATGGCGTCCGGTCTGACGGTGACGGCTTGGGCAGAAAGGCCGGCGAACCAGTCCCCCTCCCCCTTCTGGGGAGGGGTTAGGGGTGGGGGTAAGCCACCGCATGCATACTCGCATGTTCTTTGCTGCCGGTTGGACGGCAATCTCAGCCATCCGAACCCATGTCGGCCAGAAGCTTCGACTGGTGGTCGGCGATCAGCGCATCGACGACCTCGTCGAGTTCGCCCATCATCACCCGGTCGAGCTTGTAGAGCGTCAGGTTGATGCGGTGGTCGGTCAGCCGCCCCTGCGGGAAGTTGTAGGTGCGGATGCGCTCGGACCGGTCGCCGGAGCCGACCTGCGACTTGCGCGACGAGGAGCGCTCCTCGTCGGCGCGGCTGCGCTCCATGTCGTAGAGGCGGGCGCGCAGGATCTGCATGGCCCGCGCCCGGTTCTGGTGCTGCGACTTTTCTGCCTGGACCACCATGATGCCGGTCGGCAAGTGGGTGATGCGCACCGCCGAGTCGGTGGTGTTGACGTGCTGGCCGCCCGAACCCGAGGCGCGCATGGTGTCGATGCGGATGTCCTCGGCGCGGATGTCGATGTCGACCTCCTCGGCTTCCGGCAGGACCGCAACGGTGGCGGCCGACGTATGGATGCGGCCGCTGCCCTCGGTCGCCGGAACGCGCTGGACGCGATGCACGCCCGACTCGAACTTGAGATGCGCGAACACGCCCTTGCCGGAGACCCCGGCGATGATTTCCTTGAAGCCGCCGGCATCGCCGTCGCTGGCCGAGACGACCTCGAAACGCCAGCCCTTCGAGGTGGCGTAGCGCTCGTACATGCGGTACAGGTCGCCAGCGAACAGCGCAGCCTCGTCGCCGCCGGTGCCGGCGCGAATTTCGAGGATGGCGTTCTTCTCGTCGGCGGCGTCCTTGGGCAGCAGCAGGATCTGGATGTCGCGCTGCAACTCCTCGATGCGCTCCTCGACCTCGGGCTTGTCCATCTCGGCAAGCGCCCGCATCTCGGCGTCGGTGCCCTTGTCGTCGAGCATGGCGTCGAGGTCGGCCAGTTCCTGCTCGGCGCCGCGCAGGGCGCGAATCTTGCCGACGAGGTCCTGGATGTCGGAATATTCGGACGCCATCTTCACATAGGCGTCCGGCTCGGGGCCGGCAGCCATCTGGGCTTCGAGCATGTCGAAGCGCTTGACGACTTGGTCCATTCTGTCGTGGGGCAGGCTGATCATAGGGGTATGGAACGGTCGTCCGCAAAGGCCTGGAGCAACGCGCGCATCGGCAGGTTGGCGGCAGGTCCGGAAAGATTGTCGTCGAGGAAGGATTTCAGCTCGCCGAGAGGAAGTTCCGTCAGCATCGCCTTGACCGGGCCGATGGAGGCCGGGGACATGGAGATCGAGCGGTAGCCGACGCCCAGCAGCGCCATCGCCGAGATCGGCTTGCCGGCGAGCTCGCCGCACAGCGTGACCGGGGTGTGGTTGCGCGCGCCGGCGTCGGCGATCTGCTTGAGCACCCTGAGGAACGGCACCGACAACGGGTCGAAGCGGTCGGCGAGCTGGGTGTTGCCGCGGTCGGCGGCCATGACGAACTGGAACAGGTCGTTGGAGCCGACCGAGACGAAGTCGACGGACTGCATCAGCTCGTCGAGCTGCCACAGCAGCGACGGCACCTCGATCATGGCGCCGAGCTTCAGGCTGGTCGGCAGGTGATGGGCGAAGCGCGACAGGTGGCGCACCTCGCGGTCGATGATCTCGCGCGCCTGGGCGATTTCCGACAGCTCGGTGACCATCGGCAGCATGACCTTGAGCTCGCGCCCGCCGGCAGCCTTGAGCAGCGCGCGGACCTGAGTGCGCAGCAGGCCGGGGCGGTCGAGCGTCAGGCGGATGGCGCGCCAGCCGAGTGCCGGGTTCTCCTCCTCCTGCGCCGAGCCCTTGAAATAGGGCAGCACCTTGTCGCCGCCGATGTCGATGGTGCGGAAGGTGACGGGGCGTCCGCGGGCGATGTCGAGCACGTCGCGGTAGAGCTTCTCCTGCGCTTCGGCGCGCGGGAAGGTCGACGCCACCATGAACTGCAGTTCGGTGCGGAACAGGCCGATGCCGGCAGCGCCCGCCTCGGCGAGCTGCGGCAGGTCGACGGCGAGGCCGGCGTTCATCAACAGGTCGACCTTGACGCCGTCCTTGGTTTCCGACGGCTTCTTGCGCAGTTCGCGATAGAGCTCCTGCCGGCGGGCGCGGAAACGCACCTTTTCGGCATAGGCCGCCTCGAGATCGGGCTGCGGCCTGAGATGGATAATGCCCTCTTCGCCATCGACGATGATCGGATCGCCGTTTTCCGACATGGAAACGGCGCCCTTCATCTGGCCGGCGACGGGAATGCCCATGGCGCGCGCGACGATGACGACGTGGCTGGTCGGCGCACCGTCCTCCAGCACCAGGCCGCGCATTCTGTCGCGCGGATAGTCGAGCAGTTCGGCAGCGCCCATCGAGCGGGCGACGATGATGGCGTCCTTGGGCAAGGAGGCTGCGATCGTCTCGGGACCGCGGCCCATCAGCTGGCGCAGCAGGCGGTTGGCGAGATCGTCGAAATCGCTCATCCGTTCGCGCAGATAGGGGTCGGTCATGTGCAGCATGCGGGCGCGCATGTCGCTCTGCACCTTCTCCACCGCCGCTTCCGCCGTCAGGCCGTTGCGGATCGCCTCTTCGAGGCGGCGCACCCAGCCACGGTCGTTGGCGAACATGCGGTAGGCTTCGAGAACCTCGCGGTGCTCGCCCTCGAAGGCGACGTCGCGGCGCTCCAGCATGTCGTCGATCGACAGGCGCAGCGAGCCGAGCGCATCCTCGAGCCGGCGCAGCTCCTCGTCGCTGTCCTCGTTGAACAGGTTGGTGACGACGATGCGCGGCTCGTGCAGCACGACATGGCCAAGCCCGACGCCTTCGTTGAAGGCGATGCCGGTGAAGCTAGCCGGGCGCGACATGTCGAGTTCGAGGCCGGGCCGGCTGAGCCGGGCGATGTCGCCCGACGCGATCATCTCGGCGATGACCATGGCGGTGGTTTCGAGCGCCTCGATCTCGTCGTCGCGGTAATGCCGCATCGTCTTGTTCTGGACGACGAGAACGCCGAGCGTGCGCCCTGCCCTGAGCACCGGCACGCCGAGGAAGGAATGGTAGATCTCCTCGCCCGTTTCCGGCAGGTAGGCGAAGGCGGGATGTTCCTGGGCGTTGGACAGGTTGAGCGCGCGCGCGCTCGCCGCGATCGTGCCGACGAGGCCCTGGCCGAGACGCAGCTGGGCGAGGTGGACCGCATTGGGGTTGAGGCCGACGGTGGCGTAGAGTTCGAGCACCGAGTCGGCGCGCAGCACGTAGAGCGAGCAGACCTCGGCCACCATGTTGGCGGCGATATCGCGCACGATCCTGTCGAGCCGTTCCTGTGGCTCGAGGGGCTCCGCCATCAATTCGCGGAGCCGTTTCAGAAGTACGCGTGGCCCAGCGGCCATGTCACGTATCATTCACCGTCTCCAATGGTTTGGACCCGGCGCGGCACATGCTTGCCACGCCGGCAAATGCGGTGACGCTCGACTCCTTGATACTACTGCTTATCGAGACCGTAGACGGAATGCAAAGTGCGAACCGCAAGTTCGGTGTACGGGCCGTCGATAAGGATCGAGATCTTGATCTCCGACGTGGTGATGGCGCGGATGTTGATGCCCTTGGCAGCCAGCGCCTGGAAGGCCGTGGCGGCCACGCCGGCGTGGCTGCGCATGCCGATGCCGATGACCGACACCTTGGACATGCCCTCGTCGTGCTGGACCGCGTCGTAGCCGATGTCGGGGCGGATCTTCTCGAGCACCGCCAGCGCCTTGTTGACGTCGCCCGACGGCACGGTGAAGGTCATGTCGGTGAACTTGCCGTCCTCGGAAATGTTCTGGACGATCATGTCGACATTGATGTTGGCCTCGGCCAGCGGCCCGAAGATGCCTCCGGCCACGCCCGGCCGATCGGCGACACGGCGCAGCGAGACCTGGGCTTCGTCCTTGGCGTAGGCAATTCCGGTGACGACCTGCTGTTCCACGATTTCATCCTCGTCACAAATGAGAGTACCAGGCGGGTTGAGGAAATCGCCCATGCCGGGCGCATCGGGATCCTCGAAGGAAGAACGCACGAAGGTGCGGACCTTGTGCACCATGGCGAGTTCGACCGAGCGGACCTGCAGCACCTTGGCGCCGAGCGAGGCCATCTCGAGCATTTCCTCGAACGAGATGCGCGACAGGCGCCGCGCCTTGGGCTCGATGCGCGGATCGGTAGTATAGACCCCGTCGACATCGGTGTAGATATCGCAGCGATCGGCCTTCACCGCTGCCGCGATTGCGACGGCCGAGGTGTCGGAACCGCCGCGGCCGAGGGTCGCGATGCGATTGTCCGGGCCGATGCCCTGGAAGCCGGCGACGACCGCGACCTGGCCTTCCTGGAAGCGCTTGACCAGGAACGAGCCGTCGATGTCGAGGATGCGTGCAGCGCCATGGGCGTTGTCGGTCTTGATCGGGATCTGCCAGCCCTGCCAGGAGCGGGCGTTGACGCCGACGTTCTGCAGCGCCAGCGCCAAAAGGCCGGCCGTCACCTGTTCGCCAGAGGCGACCACCGCGTCATATTCGCGGGCGTCATGCATCGGCGAGGCGTCGCGGGTCCAGGCAACCAGTTCGTTGGTCTTGCCGGCCATCGCCGAAACCACCACCGCAACCTCGTGGCCCGCGTCGACCTCGCGTTTGACATGACGCGCCACGTTGCGGATTCGGGCGATGTCGGCGACGGACGTACCGCCGAATTTCATCACGATGCGCGCCATAAAAGCGAAATGCCCTTGCCATGAACGCCGGCCCCACGGGGGCCGGAAAATGAGTGAAAACACCGGTCTGCGACACGGTGCCGAATGCGCGGCCTGCATAGCCAAAACACGCGCATTCCGCAAGGACGCCCGGTCAGACAAATCAGCGCGATTTTTTTGCCGGCGCGCAAAGTCCGGCCGCGGATTTCGATGCAGTGTCGAACAGCTCGCGGAATTGTCGCCTTGACAATCCCCGCGCCAGACCCGACTTCCTTGCGCTCGAAGGAGACTACAGCAATGCCAGATCCCCGCCCATCGACCATCGATGCCGGAGAAGTCGAGCGGTTCTCGGCGCTAGCCGCCGAATGGTGGAACCCGAACGGCAAGTTCCGCCCGCTGCACAAGTTCAACCCGATCCGCCTGGGCTACATCCGCGACCAGGTCGCCGCGCGCTTCGGCCGCGACACCCACGCCGCACGGCCCTTCGAAGGCCTGCGCATCCTCGACATCGGCTGCGGCGGCGGCCTGTTGTGCGAGCCGATGGCCCGCCTGGGCGCCGAAGTGGTGGGGGCGGACGCCTCGGCCACCAACATCGAAGTGGCGAAGATCCATGCTGCCGAAAGCGGCGTGACCATCGACTATCGAGCCACGACGGCCGAGGACCTTGCCGACGCCGGCGAGAAATTCGACATCATCCTCAACATGGAAGTGGTCGAGCACGTCGCCGACGTCGAGCTGTTCGTCAAGAAATGCGGCGAGATGGTCAAGCCCGGCGGCATCATGTTCGTCGCCACCATCAATCGCACCTTCAAGGCGCTCGGCCTCGCCATCGTCGGCGCCGAATACGTGCTGCGCTGGCTGCCGCGCGGCACCCACCAGTACGGCAAGCTCGTGCGCCCCGAAGAACTGGACAAGGCGCTCACCGGCGCAGGCCTCGCCACCATCGACCGCACCGGCGTGGTCTACAACCCGCTGGCCGACCGCTGGCAGAAATCGCGCGACATGGACGTCAACTACATGGTGCTGGCGGAAAAGGCGGCCTGAGGCACGGAAAAGCCAGGACGGCCCAAGCTTGCGCCGTCCGCCTCGATCCCGCACCATGACGGGATCGAGGAGACCTCGCCATGACACCTGACGATGTCAGACGGATCGCCCTGGAACTGCCTGCGGCGACCGAGAAATCGCATTTCGGCAAACCCGACTTCCGCGTCCGCGACCGCGTCTTCGCCACCCTGCCCGAAGACGGCAACGCGGTGATCAAGCTGACGCGCGACCAGCAGGAAATGATGTGCGGCGCCGAGCCCGCGATCTTCCGGCCCGTCGACGGCGGCTGGGGCAAGCAGGGATGGACAGTGGCGGTACTGGCGGCGGCCGACGAGACGACGCTGCGCAGCGCGCTGGTGACCGCCTGGCGCAACACCGCGCCCATCACGTTGCGCAAGGCGTTTGACCTGGCGGGAGGGTGACGTGGCCCGGCCGGCCTAGTTCCTCATGGTGGGCCTGTCGAACCATGATCTGGCTAGGCGAGATGGGGCGCCGGCGCCCTCGTGGTCGACAGGCTCACCATGAAGGCTACAGGCTCACCATGAAGGCTACAGGCTCACCATGAGGGCTATTGAGAGGTGGTCGACCCCGATCAGTTCCGGTCGTCGGGAAAAACCGGCAGCGGCAGGAAGTCGATGCCGTCTTCGGCGAGGCCCTTGGCTTCGTCGAGGGTAGCGGCACCATAGATGCCGCGGGCCTCGGTCTCGCCAAAGTGGATCTTGCGCGCTTCCTCGGCAAACTTGTCACCGACATTCTCGGCGTTCTCACGCACCTTTTCGGACAGTTCCTTGAGCGCGGCCATGGCCTTGCGCTGCTGCTCGCCCATGGCGAGCGCGACCTTTTCCTGCTTGCGCGAGGTCGAGACAGCAGGCGCCATCAGCGCCTTTTCGACCTTCTGCGAGCCGCATTCCGGGCAGGAGACGAACCCGCGCTTGCGCTGGGTTTCGAAATCCTCGTTGCTGCGGAACCAGCCCTCGAAGTCATGCGCATGGTCGCAATGGAGCGAAAAGCGGATCAAGATGCGGCTCCCCGGAGCGCTCCCTGGCCAGCACGCAGCGCCACCGCGAAGTCGCGCGCGTTCTTGAGATTGGGGATCTTCTTGCGCGCGTCAGTCGAATGCTGGGTGTCGATCTCGGCGACGATGACGCCCGGCTCGTCATGCGCGGCCTCGGCGAGGATGCGGCCCCATGGATCGATGATCAGCGAATGGCCGAAGGTCTCGCGCCCATCCTCATGCTTGCCGCCCTGGCCAGCGGCGATGACGAAGGCGCCGTTTTCGATGGCGCGCGACCGCAGCAGCACATGCCAGTGGGCAAGGCCGGTCTGTCGCGTGAAGGCGGCAGGCGCGGTCAGCACCTCGGCGCCGGCCAGCGCCTCGGCGCGGAACAGCTGCGGGAAACGCAGGTCGTAGCAGATGGCAAAGCCGATTTTTGCAAGCGCGGTGTCGGCGACGACGGCTTCGGTGCCCGGCTCGTAGGCGGAAGATTCGCGCCAGCTCTCGCCATTGTCGAGGTCGACGTCGAACATGTGGATCTTGTCGTAGACGGCGAGTGTCGAACCGTCCGGGCCAAACAGGAAGGCGCGGTTGGCGAGCTTGCCGTCGGCGCGCACGATGGCGGTCGAGCCGACATGCAGGTGAATGCCGAGTTCTGCGGCGAGCTTGCGTCCGCTCGCCACGACAAGGTCGCGATCCTCCGAGGTGAAGGCGGCGGCACGCGCGTCCTTGTCGCCGACGATGGCGCCCGTCATCTCGGGCGTCTGCACGTAGGTGGCACCCTGCCCGGCAGCCTCGCGCACCAGAGCTTCGAAATCACGGACGTTGCGCTCCGGCGCCTTGCCCGAACGCATCTGCACCGCTGCCGCCTTGAAAATCGCCATGGTCCGTCCTCAACTCAACTATGCGCCGGTTGCCAGAAGGGCGTCGAGCCTGCCTTGCGCGTCGAGCGCATGCAGGTCGTCGCAACCGCCGACATGGATGTTGCCGATGAAAATCTGCGGGAACGTCGCGCGGCCATTGGCGCGCGAGATCATTTCCTGCCGAAGCTCAGGCGAGAAGCTAGCGTCATGCTCGGTGAATGCAACGCCCTTGCGCTCCAAAAGGCGCTTCGCCGCAGTGCAGTAGCCACACATCATGCGCGTATAGATAGTCACATCGACCATGACAGAAACCCGTTGTCCTTGGTCGACTATATAGGGTCTGTGTCGTCGGGTCGGAAGTCCCCCGGCAGAACGCGGGCGAAGGTCAGCACGTCGACAGCGCTCGCGCCGCCCTTCCTGAGCGCCCGGCTGACTGCCGAGACGGTGGCGCCGGTGGTGTAGACGTCGTCGATCAGCAGCACGCGCCGGCCGCGAATGTCGATCTCCGCCTCGGGCGGGACGACGAAGGCTGCCCGGACATTGTCTTCGCGCTCGCGCTGGCCGAGGCCGATCTGCTGGCGCGTGCGCTTGACGCGGCGCACGGCAGTGGCGGCAAAAGGCACGCCGGAGAGCGAGGCAACTGTGCGGGCAAGCTCCGCCGACTGGTTGAACTGGCGCCAGAAGAATCGGCGCCAGTGCAACGGAACCGGCACCACGACCTCCGCATCGGCAGTCAGTTCGGTGCCGGCGCGCAGCATCCAGCGCGCCATCCATGGCGCGAGATCGGTGCGGTCGTGGAACTTGAGGCCCTGGACCATGCGCCGGGCGACGCCGGAATAGGCGACGGCGGCGCGGGCGCGGGCGAAGGGCGGCGGGTTGGCGATCGCCTCGGCCGACAGGAAACCGGCGCCGAAATCATGGGCAAACGGCGTGCCCATGACCTCGCACCACGGCTTTTCCAGGAAGCGAAGCCGGGGCCAGCACGCGCCGCACAAGGCGCCCGGTTGCGTCACCTGCCGCCGGCAGCCCGCGCAAACCGGAGGAAACAACAAGCGCGCCGGCCATGCGGCGACGGCGAAAGCGAGCCTCTTGATCTCCGGCATCGGATCGGCCACGACAAGGTTTGGGTCGGGCGACCATAACAGAAACCCGGCAAGGAAGGACATCGCCCGTGCAACCGATATTCGACGCCAGCCTTGTGATCGCCCACCGCCGGCGCGCAGTGGCGCAAGGCACAGCCGGCGCGGACTTCCTGATGGCGCGCGCCGCCGAGGACCTGGCCGACAGGCTGGCCGCGGTGGAGCGCAAGTTCGAACGGGGTGCCGCGATCTTCTCGGTCAGCCCGGCGGCGACGGCAGTGCTGGCGGCCAGCGGCAAGGTGACCGAACTGGTTCGGGTCGAGGCCGACGAGAGCTTTCTCGGCGGTGGTCCGGGCATCGTCTCCGATCCCGAGACCATTGCATTGGAGCCTGCCAGCATCGACCTCGCCGTATCGCTGCTGGCGCTGCAGGAGGCCAACGACATTCCCGGCCAGCTGATCCAGATCAGGCGGGCGCTGAAGCCGGACGGGCTGTTTCTCGGCGTGCTGGCGGGGGCCGGCACCCTCGCCGAATTGCGCGAAAGCCTGCTGGCGGCCGAAACCGAGCTGACCGGCGGGGCGAGCCCGCGCATCATCCCCTTCACCGACGTGCGCGACGCGGGCGGGCTGTTGCAGCGGGCGGGATTTGCGCTGCCCGTCGCCGACGTCGAAGCGGTGACGGTGCGATACGACACGATGTTCGGGCTGATGCAGGACCTGCGCGCCATGGGCGTGACCAGCGCGCTGGCCGACCGCCCGCGCAAGCCGGCTACGCGGCGCCTGTTCCAGCGCGCGGCCGAAATCTATGCCGAGCGCTTTTCCGACCCCGACGGGCGCGTGCGCGCGAGCTTCTCGTTCGTCTGGCTGTCGGGATGGGCGCCTGACCCGTCGCAGCAGAAGCCGCTCAAGCCGGGTTCGGCGCAGGTTTCGCTCGCCAAGGTGCTCGGCGAGGAAGGCAAGAATTAGCCTGGATCAGGCTAGTTCCTGTTCAGGCCCTGCTGGATATCGCCGTTGTTGTCGCCCCAGAGGATCCTGAGTTGGTCGGCCAGATGCGAAAAGCCGCCAGCCATCACCACTGCGATCAAAGCAGCGATGAGGCCATACTCAATCGCCGTGGCACCCCCCTCGTCCCTCAGAAATCGCTTGATCATCGGTCGCGTCCACCCTTGTCGTTGAACAGACCATAGCAGCGACAGATTAAGAAAGGTTAATGGCGTAGCCTTAACGCGCGATGAAGCGTGCCGAACGCATCCTCAGCACTGGCCGCTGCGGCGGCCGTTGTCCCGGATGACGCAGACCGACTGCGGCGTATCCTGCAGCACGCTGCGGCGCAGCGTATAGCTGACGTTGCGGCCGACCGAACCCGTCGAGAAATAATCCAGCCCGTCGAGGCGCGCCTGGCCGATGGACGGTCGCATGCGGTCGGCCAGATAGGGCGTTGCAATGAGCGTCAGCGCGACGGCGGCGAAACCGAACAGAAGCGTCAGACGCAGGATGCCGGCGCTCGCCCTGGCGGTCGAGGACTGGCGCTCGGGGCGGATGAGATCCCACTCCTTGTCAGCCTGCATAGGCACGTCCCCCGCGAAAATCCATGTCGCCGCCCGGTCCATGGCATCGGGCGGCCACTCAATTTTTCACGATTGGATAAACTTTGCCTTAACGCTGCCTAATATGCGTCAGAGCAGATCGATCAGGAACGGAATCAGCGGCTCGTCGGCGGGCGGCATCGGGTAGTCGCGCATCTGCCTGGGCCGGACCCATTTCAGCACCTGGCCCTCCCGCGGCTCGGGCGTGCCCCAGAAGCGGCGGCAGACATAGAGCGGCATCAGGAGGTGGAAGTCGTCGTAGGTGTGGCTGGCAAAGGTCAGCGGTGCGAGACAGGCGATCTTGGTTTCGATGCCGATCTCCTCGCGCATCTCCCGCACGATGGTTTCCTCCGGCGTCTCGCCCTGCTCGACCTTGCCGCCGGGAAATTCCCACAGGCCGGCAAGCTGCTTGCCCTCCGGGCGCTGGGCCAGGAGCACCCGGCCGTCGGCATCGACGAGCGCGCAGGCGGCCACGAGCAGCAGGCGTTTTCCCTGTTGGGTCAAGTCAGGCCTCCGGCGGACGGCGATAGTGGTAGCGATAGACTTCCTTGAAGCCCATCTTGCTGTAGAGGCGGATGGCGCCGACATTGTCGGCTTCGACCTGCAGCCAGGCTTGGCGCGCGCCCCTGAGGCGTGCCCATTTGAGCGCCGACAGGATCAGCCGGTGGCCAAAGCCCTTGCCGCGCTCGGCTTCGGTCGTGGCGATCTCGAACAGGCCCGCAAGGTCGTTGTCGTGGACGCAGATGCCGGCCGTCACCGGCTGCTCGTCCTGTTCGAGCACGAACAGGCCGGCCTCCGGCTGGATCGCGCCGATGATCTCGGACAGGCCCGGCCTCAGCGACGGGTCGAGACCGTGGACGGCCATCGAGGCGCTGACGAAACGGCCGATGTCCTTGAGCGGGATCTGGTCCATCGCATGTTCGACGACGCCGTCGTCGAGCGAAAGCCGCATGACCATCGATTCCGAGAACACGCTCCAGCGCTCGCGGTCGAGATGGGCGGCGATTGCCGGCCCCGACAGGGGCGACATGCGGAAGGTGAGCGGCCGGCCATAAGCCTCGAAACGGCGGCTGGCGCGGGCGATGCGGTCGGGAATGCTGCGGATGTCGGCCGGGTCGAGCGGGTTGACGGAATTGAGCCGCTTGGCCGGATGCCCTGCGGTCAGCCGCACCAGCCAAGTGCCGTCATAATGCACCGCCGCCGCGGGCCAGGCGCGAAACCCCGCCGCCTCGTAGCGGCGGACGATGGCAAGTTCGTGCGACGGGCGGTTCTGGTTCACGCTGCTGTCAGCTCCGGTAGTCGCCGTTGATGGCAACATATTCCTTGGTCAGGTCGCAGGTCCAGACGGTCGCCTTGCCGCGGCCAATGCCGATGTCGGCGCGGATGGCGATGTTGTCGCCCTTCATGTAGGCCGACGTCGCCGCTTCCGAATAGCCGGGGTCGCGCTCGCCATTGTGGGCGAGGCGGTTGTCGCCGAACCAGATCGACAGCAGGTCGCGGTCGGCCGGCTCGCCGGCCTTGCCGACGGCCATGACGACGCGACCCCAATTGGCGTCCTCGCCGGCAACCGCGGTCTTGACCAGCGGCGAATTGGCGATGGACAGCGCAATACGCTTGGCCGAACGCGCCGACTTGGCGCCGGTGACGGTGACTTCGACCTGCTTGCGCGCGCCCTCGCCGTCGCGCACGACCTGCAGCGCCAGCGTCTTGAGCATCTTGTTGAACGCGCGGCGGAAGGCGCCGAGGCGTGCATCCTTGGGATCGGAAATCTTCGGCGCGCCGCGCTTGGCCGCAGCACCGGTGGCAAACAGCATCAGCGTGTCCGACGTCGAGGTATCGCTGTCGACGGTCACAGCGTTGAAGGTCTTGGCGGTGCCGCGCGACAGCATGTCCTGCAGCACGTTTGCAGCAATCGGCGCGTCGGTGGCGACGAAGGACAGCATCGTCGCCATGTCGGGCGCGATCATGCCGGCACCCTTGGCGATGCCGTTGATGGTGACGTCGGTGTCGCCGAGCTTGACGGTCGCGGTCACCACCTTGGGATAGGTGTCGGTGGTCATGATCGCCTTGGCGGCCTCGGTCCACTGGTCGGACCGTGCGTCCTTGACCATGCCGGACAGCAGGTGGCTGAACTTGCCGGCATCCAGCGGCTCGCCGATGACGCCGGTGGAGGCGAGGAAGACGTCGCCCGGCGTGCAGCCTGCGGCCTTGGCGGCCGCCTGGCCGGTCAGCGAAGTCGTCTCGCGGCCCTTCTTGCCGGTAAACGCATTGGCGTTGCCGGAGTTGACCACGAGAATGCGCGCCTTGCCGCCCGAAAGGTTCTGGCGGCAGAAATCGACCGGCGCCGACGGGCACTTGGAACGGGTGAAGACGCCTGCAGCCGTCGTGCCCTCGTCGAACACCATGGCCAGCACGTCGGTGCGGCCCTTGTACTTGATCCCAGCTTCGGCGGTGGCGATGCGCACGCCGTCGATGGCGGGCATCTTGGGATATTTCTTCGGTGCAAGCGGGGAAACGGCAGTCGACATGAGAACCTCTGCGGGCTCGGGAAACGGTTGAAGTCGGCACCGTTTGCCCGATCGCGCGAGCCTTCGCAAGGCGTTTCACCTCACGAAGGCGTGGTCCAGCCTCAATGCACCGCCGGATTGAGAAAGCCGCGGAACAGGCGCTGGACGGCAGGGATGAGCCCCCAGATCATCGTCGCCACCATCAGTGGCGCAATCAGCAGCGTGCGCTGCCAGATCGTCCAGCCGTCGGTCAGCGGCATGACCAGGTAGAGAAGAGCCGTGATCAGCGGATAGACGCCGATCAGCACCATCAGGGCAAAGCGTGGGCGGGAAAAGCGGGTCTGGGAAGCGGTCATTTCAATCTCCATCGGAACGAAACGTTTCGTTATATAAAACGGGCCGTTTCGTTTCGTCAAGAGGTGGTGTATGGATTTATCGACGAACCGGAGAGCATGATGAGCATCGAGCAAGAGGGGGCGCGGAAATCGATCGGCGCCCGGCGCAGCCCCGAAAGCGCCGACGCCATCCTCGAGGCGGCCGAGGCCGTGCTGATCGAAAACGGCTATTCAGGCTTTTCGATAGAAGCCGTCGCCCGTCGCGCCCGCGCCGGCAAGCCGACGATATACCGCTGGTGGCCAAACAAGGCGTCGCTGCTGCTCGAGGTCTACCAGCGCCAGAAGCGCGACGTCGATTATCCCGACACCGGCAGCATCGAGGAAGACCTGTTCGGCTTTGCCAGGAGCCTGTTCGTCCACTGGCGCGAGACGCCATCGGGCGGCATCTTCCGCTCGCTGCTTGCCGAAGCCCAGTCGGATCCCTCCGCCGCCGAAGCGCTGGCCGACTACGCCGCCGGGCGCAGGGCCAACACCGGCAAGCTCGTTGCCCGGGCCAAGGCGCGCGGCGAGGTTGCCGCGCATGTCGATCCCGAGCAGGTCGCCGACCTGGTCGCTTCTTATGCCTGGGTGCACCTGCTGACCGGCCGGCTGGACGAAGACGACGCCACGTTGCGCCGGGCGATCGCCATGATCGTCAACGGCATCAAAGCTTGAGGCTAGCCTCGGCGCGCTCAGTTCCGTTGAAGGGCGACGTGCACACCGAGGCCAACAAGCACCGCACCGCCGACGCGCTGCATCAGCCTTTGCGCCCGGCTCGAACGCCGGAGCCGGCCGATCAGGAAGCCGGCCAGCACCACCCCGGCAACGTCGGCGATCGTGAACATCGTGTTGACCAGCAACCCGAAGATGAGGAACTGCAACCATACCGGAAAGGTCGCGGACGCGTCGATGAACTGCGGCAGGAAGGCCATGAAGAAGATGGCCGTCTTGGGATTGAGCACTTCCACGGCAACGCTCTCGACAAAGGCGCGACGACCGGACTTTTGACCAACACCAGACGGGTCGAAATCGCCCTGCTTGCGGCCGCGGAACATGGAAACGCCGAGCCATACTAGATATGCAGCGCCCGCGAGCTTGACCGCCATGTAGAGCCACGGAACGGCATGGAACAGGATCGACAGGCCAGCCGCGGCGGCAACGACATGCACATAGCCGCCGATGTGGATGCCCAACGCCGCCATGAAGCCTGAACGGCGCCCGCGCGCCATGGTCTGGGCTGCGGCATAGAGCATGGCCGGCCCGGGGATGAAGGCGAAGATCGCCGCCGTCGCAAGGAACGCGAGGATCAGATCAGCCGACGGCATGCGAGGCTCCTTAACGGTACGGTCAGGCCCAGCGCAACCGAGCAACCTCATCCTGCCAACGACACTGCCTCGGGTCATTCGGCCACCGCAAAGACGAAAACACGCCAGAGCGACAGTCAGATCGCGCGAACCGTCAATAAAAAAGGGCGGCGCCAACCGACGCCGCCCTTTTTGAATTGAGGCCAGGAATTACTTCGAGGCGTCGATGGCGTCGATCGCCTTCTTCAGCGTGGGGTCGGTGACTTCGACCTTGCCGGCGGCGCGGATCTGCTTGACCAGATCGATGTACTTCTCGCGGATCACCAGCGACTTGACCTCTTCCTTGACCGCGTCGAACGCCGGCGGCTGCTGGGAGCGCTTGTCCTCGACCTTGATGATGTGCCAGCCGAACTGGCTCTGCACCGGCTCCTTGGTGTAGGCGCCGACTTCGAGCGCGAATGCTGCCTTTTCGAATTCCGGCACCATCTGGCCGGGGCCGAAGAAGCCGAGGTCACCACCCGAGGTCTTGCCCGACGGGTCAGTGGTGTTTTCGTTGGCGAGCTTCTGGAAGTCTTCGCCGCCTTCGAGCTTCTTGATGATCGCGTCGGCCTCTTCCTTGGACTTGACCAGGATGTGGCGGGCATGAACCTCGTTGACCGGCTTCTGGGCCGCGATTTCCTTGTCGTAGCGGGCACGGATCTCGTCGTCGGTGACCTTGCCGGCGACTTCCTTCTCGACCAGTTCGCCATGCAGCGCGCGCTGGTCGAGGAAGGCCATGCGGCGCTGGAAGTCGGCGTCCTTGTCGAGGCCCTTTTCCAACGCCTGGGCCGCCATCAGCCTGATCTCGATGATCGACGACAGGGCCGCGGCGCGGCGCTGCTCGGGCGGCAGGCGGCCGAACTGGGCGCCGAGGTCGGTTTCGGCCAGCGCGATGTCGGCTTCGGTGACGTCCTGGCCGTTGACAGTGGCCACGATCGTGTTGGGATCCACCGGTGCCGCCGCAGGAGCCGCAGGGGCCGCGGGCTGAGCTGCCGGTGCGGTCTCCTGAGCGGCGAGAGGCAGCGACGACAGCGCCACGAGCCCGGCTGCAAGCCCGACGCGGGCAAGCGAGGCGCTACGGAACGAAAAAGACATCTAAACTCTCCGATGGGGGATGACGCACTTCCAAATCCACCTGAATGTGGCGGAATTTGGCGTCTTCGGCAGGCTCTCTGCAACGTTGACATAAGTTGTGCCCCCTCTTATCTGTCCATCGTCTTCGCGTCCAGAACCGTTTTCCGGGCGCTTTTCGTGTTGTACCTGCCACCGCCTTATCCCCGGCAGGTACGGCCGGCGGACAGTCGGCTTCATTCGAATTGAAAGGGCCACTTGATGGTCAGTCTCGGCGGTCTCGCCCGTAAGATTTTCGGTTCCTCCAACGACCGTCGCGTCAAATCGACCCGACCCCGGGTGGAAGCGATAAATGCACTGGAAAATGAACTGCAGGCACTGACCGACGACCAGCTTCGGGCGAGAACCGAGCAGTTTCGGCAGGATCTTGCCAACGGGGCGACCCTCGACGACCTGCTGATACCGGCGTTCGCCACCGTGCGCGAAGGCGCCAAGCGCGCGCTCGGCATGCGTCCCTTCGACGTCCAGATGATCGGCGGCATGGTGCTGCACGGCCGTGGCATCGCCGAGATGCGCACCGGCGAAGGCAAGACCCTGGTCGCCACCCTGCCCGTCTATCTCAACGCCCTGACCGGCAAGGGCGTGCACGTCGTTACCGTCAACGACTATCTCGCCAGCCGCGACGCCGAATGGATGGGCCGGCTCTACAAGTTCCTCGGCCTTTCGGTCGGCATCATCGTGCACGGCCTGTCGGACGAAGAGCGCCGCGCCGCCTATGGCTGCGACATCACCTACGCCACCAACAACGAGCTCGGCTTCGACTATCTGCGCGACAACATGAAGTACGAGCGCGCCCAGATGGTGCAGCGCGGCCACTTCTTCGCCATCGTCGACGAGGTCGACTCGATCCTGGTCGACGAGGCCCGTACACCGCTGATCATTTCCGGTCCGCTCGAGGACCGTTCGGAAATGTACAACACGGTCGACGCCTTCCTTCTCCACATGGTTCCGTCCGACTACGAAGTCGACGAGAAGCAGAAGACTGCCATCTTCACCGAAGAAGGCACCGAGAAGATGGAGAACATGCTGCGCGAGGCGGGCCTGCTGAAGGGCGAGTCGCTCTACGACATCGAAAACGTCGCCCTGGTGCACCACGTCAACAATGCGCTCAAGGCGCACCGCCTGTTCCAGAAGGACAAGGACTACATCGTCAAGGACAACGAAATCGTCATCATCGACGAGTTCACCGGCCGCATGATGCCGGGTCGCCGCTTCTCCGAAGGCCTGCACCAGGCGCTGGAAGCCAAGGAGCACGTGTCGATCCAGCCTGAGAACCAGACGCTGGCCTCGGTCACCTTCCAGAACTATTTCCGCATGTACGAAAAGCTCGCCGGCATGACCGGTACGGCGCTGACCGAAGCGGAAGAATTCGGCAACATCTACAATCTCGACGTCACCGAGGTGCCGACCAACCTGCCCGTCAGCCGTATCGACGAGGACGACGAGGTCTACCGGACGGTCGAGGAGAAGTACAAGGCGATCGTCCGCGAGATCAAGGAAGCCAACGCCAAGGGCCAGCCGACGCTGGTCGGCACGACCTCGATCGAGAAATCCGAGCAGCTCGCCGAGCGCCTGCGCAGGGACGGCTTCAAGGACTTCGAGGTCCTGAATGCCCGCCACCACGAGCGCGAGGCGGCGATCGTCGCCCAGGCCGGCAAGCCCGGCGCCATCACGATTGCCACCAACATGGCCGGCCGCGGCACCGACATCCAGCTCGGCGGCAACGCCGACATGCGCATTGCCGAGGAACTGGCCGGCGTGCCGGAAGGCGCCGAGCGCGACGCTCGCGAAAAGACGATCCGCGAGGACGTCGCCCGGCTCAAAGAAAAGGCACTCGCGGCCGGCGGCCTCTATGTGCTTGCCACAGAGCGCCATGAAAGCCGCCGCATCGACAACCAGCTGCGCGGCCGCTCCGGCCGCCAGGGCGATCCGGGCCGCTCGAAGTTCTTCCTGTCGCTGCAGGACGATCTGATGCGCATCTTCGGCTCCGAGCGCATGGACGGCATGCTGACCAAGCTCGGCCTGAAGGAAGACGAGGCGATCGTCCACCCCTGGATCAACAAGGCGCTGGAAAAGGCGCAGAAAAAGGTTGAGGCCCGCAACTTCGACATCCGCAAGAACCTGCTGAAGTACGACGACGTGTCGAACGACCAGCGCAAGGTGGTGTTCGAGCAGCGCATCGAGCTGATGGACGCGACCAGCCTGACCGAGACCGTCGCCGAGATGCGCCACGATGTGATCGACGATCTCGTCGCCAAGCACATCCCCGAAAACGCCTATGCCGAGCAGTGGGATGTCGCAGGCCTCAAGGAAGGCGTGATCCAGTCGCTCAACCTCGATCTGCCGATCGAGGAGTGGGCCAAAGAAGAAGGCATCGCCGAGGAAGAGGTGCGCGAGCGCATCACCGCCGAAGCCGACAAGGCCGCCGCCGACCGCGCCGAGCGCTTCGGCCCCGAGGTCATGACTTATGTCGAACGCTCCGTGGTGCTGCAGACGATCGATCATCTGTGGCGCGAGCATCTGGTCAACCTCGACCACCTGCGCTCGGTCGTCGGCTTCCGCGGCTACGCCCAGCGCGACCCGCTCAACGAATACAAGGGCGAGGCCTTCGAGCTGTTCCAGGCGATGCTCGGCAACCTGCGCCAGGCCGTCACCGCCCAGCTGATGCGCGTCGAACTGGTGCGCCAGGCCGCCGACGCCCCGCCGCCGGAAGCGCCCGAGATGCACGGCCACCACATCGATGGCACCACCGGCGAGGACGATTTCGGCGAGGGTTCGATCGCCGTGCTGCAGGATTCGCGCGTCGTGGCTGCCGAAGACCGCGACCCCAACGATCCCTCGACCTGGGGCAAGGTTTCGCGCAACGAGGCCTGCCCGTGCGGTTCGGGCAAGAAATACAAGCACTGCCACGGCACCTTCGCCTGACCGGCGGCAACACGATGGTGATGAAACGGCGGCCTAGCGGCCGCCGTTTCTGTTTGAGGCATAGGGCTACGATTTCGCGGCGGACTGCCGATCCAGGAAATCCCGATGCATTGCCGCGTCGTCAACCGCCTCTGATGACCCCATTGTGATCACAGATGTCTGGTCCCGATCCAGAAGCCTGTTAGAAAGACATTCCTTTCAGATAGCCTACCGAGAATTGAAATTGCATCCAGACCACGAATTCAGCCCACCTTATTTCCTCCACTCCCCCTTCTTGTTGTTCTGGGTCGCATTGTCCGGGGTCGCCCTGAGCCTGCTCACTGCGGCCGTGATGTCGGCGGACACGGCTGCTGTCTTGCTGCAGGAAAACGGGCCTGTCGAGGTGGCGAGCGCGGTCCTGCATTTTGTCGTTGCGATCGTTGCCGCCGGCATCTGGTTTCGCCGGGGCGGGCTGGCTGGGCTGATCGCCTTGGGCGCGCTGCTCCTCGGGGTTCGCGAACTGGACTGGCATCATGCCTTTTCGACATACGGCCTCTTCAATCTTCGCCAATATCTCCGGCCGGAAGTGCCGGTCATGGAGAAACTCGCAAGTGCAGCGGCCATCCTCTTGATCGGCACGATGCTCGTGGTTTTGCTGCGCAAATCGCGGGATCGCATCAGGGAGTTGATGGTCGAGAGGCCGCCAGCCTTCTATGGCGCGATCGTGCTTGCCCTCTATTTGCCGGCGCTGAAGATCCTCGACGCCATTCCCCGGTGGTTCAAGGAGGCCGGCAGCGTCTTGCCCGAAACGGCAATGAAGTACGCCCGCGCGCTGGAGGAGATCAACGAGATGTGGTTGCCGGTGCTGGTGCTGCTGTTTCTGCTGCAACTGTACCTGCCCTCGCGGGCCGGACAGCGCTACGCCGAACCTAGCTACCTGGGCGCTCATCGCTGACGGCCGTCACTTGACGCCAACGGGGGCAGGCGCTACGCGAAATGCCTGTCCACGGCGCCTGGAGCTTCAGGCCCGGCGCCAAACCACTCGCGGAGGAGCGGAGACGACCGTCCATGCTCGAACGGCGTGACACCTACGACGCCCTCTACCGCGACTTCCGCTGGAAAATACCGCACAAATTCAACATCGGCACCGCCGTTTCCGACCGCTGGGCGGCGATCGACCCTGAACGTACAGCGCTCCTCGACTACCGTGTCGAAGGGGCGGCGGAAAAACTCTCCTTCGGCGAGTTGTCCCGGCGCTCCAACGCCTTTGCCAATGCGCTGAGGTCACGCGGCGTGCGCCGCGGCGACCGCGTGGCGCTGCTGCTGCCGCAGAGCTTCGAGACGGCCATCGCCCATGTCGCCATCTACAAGCTCGGCGCCATTGCCGTTCCGCTGGCGCTGTTGTTCGGCGTCGAGGCACTCGAATACCGGCTGCAAACGGCAGGCGTGCGGGCCATCGTCACCAACGAGGCCGGTTTCGCCAAGGTCGGCCAGGTCGCGGGCCGGCTGCCCGGTCTCGAAACCATCGTCGTCGTTGGCGGCGGCGGGCTGGATGACTTCCATCGCCTCGTCGCGTCGCAGTCGCCCGATTTTACTGCCGCAGATACCGGCCCCGATGATCCGGCGATGATGATCTTCACCTCGGGCACAACGGGGCCGCCCAAGGGCGCGCTGCACGGCCATCGCGTGCTGCTCGGGCACCTGCCGGGCATCCAGATGGCGCATGAGTTCCTGCCGCAGCCCGGCGACCTGATGTGGACCCCGGCCGACTGGGCCTGGGCCGGCGGCCTGCTCAACCTCTTGCTGCCCGGCCTCTATTTCGGCCTGCCGGTGGTGTCCGCCCGCTTCGACAAGTTCGACCCCGAGGCAGCGCTCGTGCTGGTCGAGAAGATGGGCGTGCGCAACGCCTTCATCCCGCCGACGGCGCTCAGGATGCTGAAGACCGTGCCTGATATCCGCAGGCGCTTCCGGCTTAGCCTGCGCAGCGTCGGCTCGGCCGGCGAAGCGCTCGGCCGCGAGACCTATGACTGGGCTGCCGCCGAGCTCGGCCTCACGGTCAACGAGTTCTACGGCCAGACCGAATGCAATGCCGTGCTCGCCTCCTGTGCCGCCCTCGGCGTCAGCCGCGGCGGCGCCATCGGCAAGGCGGTGCCCGGCCACCATGTCGCCATCGTCGACGACACCGGCAGGCGCGTGCCTGCCGGCGAGCCCGGCCAGATCGCCATTGCCCGGCCGAACCCGGTGATGTTCCTCGAATACTGGCAAAGCCCGGAAGCGACCGAAAAGAAGTTCATCGGCGAGTGGATGACGACAGGCGACCAGGGCATCGAGGATCAGGACGGCTACGTCACCTTCTTCGGCCGCGACGACGACGTCATCACCTCGGCCGGCTTCCGCATCGGCCCCGGCGAGATCGAGGATTGCCTGACCGGCCATCCCGCCGTCGCGCTGGCCGCTGCCGTCGGCAAGCCGGATGCCCTGCGCACCGAGATCGTCAAGGCCTATGTCGTGCTCAAGGACGGGATTGCCGGCGATGCCGCCCTCGCCGAGGAGATCCGGCTCTGGGTGCGCGAGCGGCTGTCGGCGCACGAATATCCGCGCGAGGTCGAGTTCGTCGATTCGATGCCGCTGACCACCACCGGCAAGGTCATTCGCCGGATCTTCCGCGACAGGGCCAAGCGCGAGGCGAAAGCCCTCTAGCGCTTCAGCAGGCTGCGCATCCGGTCGCGCAGCTTGACCGCGAGCTTGCGTGTCTCGCGATAGAGATGCAGTTGCGAGGCCGCCTGGCGCGTGACGCGGTCGGCGCCGGGCGTCAGCCCGACGACGATGGTGCCCATCGACTTGCGCTCGCTCCACATCCGGCCGACCAGCGGGTGGTCGGGCACGGCGCAGGAATCGGTGGTCATGATGTTGGGGTCGTCGAGGTGCTGCGCCGTGACCGCCATCATCAGCAGCGTGCCGGGCGAGTAGCCCGACAAGGTCTCGTCGTAGGCGGTCTTCCAGGTGTAGGCGACACCGGCCTCGACGAAGACGACGAGGCTGGCGATGGTGCGCCCGTCGAGCGTCAGCGAATGGATGCGGCACATGTCCTGTTCGGACATCCGGTGCACCGCCTCGCGGGCGAAGGCGGCACGGTAGCGGTCGATGGCCATGGCGGTGCGCCGGCGGCCCTTCCAGCCGGATGCCTCCAGCGTCAGGAACTGTTCGATGGCGTGGCGCACGTCGTCCTGGGTGCGGGCAACCTTGTGCTCGACCACACCCTGTTCGGCGAGCCGGCGTTCGAGCCGCCGAAATTCCTTGTAGTGGCGATTGCCGAGCGCGGCCTTGAGGTAATCGTCGCCGTCGAGTTCGCTTTCGAGGAAGGAGCGTTCGAACTGGCCGGTGATGACCAGCGGCAGGCCCCGGCTTTCGGCCGTCGCGCTCAGGATGCGGGCGGCGGCACCGTCCAGCCGCATGTCGGGCAGCACGAACACCTTCGGCAGCTTGAGATGCGGCCGCGCCAGCATGGCGAAGAAATCGGCGATCACGCCTTCGGGGTCGTCGCGGTCGAGCAGCGGCGTGCCGAGCGGCCCGAACGGGCTCGACCAGGTCCGCATCACCGGCACGCCGAGCGGCACCGCCGGCTTCTCGATCGAATAGGGCACGAGCAGCCTCAACCGGCTGCGGAATTCGTTGCCGTCGCGGATGACGGCGAGCCGCACTTCGCGGTCCTCGAGCCTCGGCATGGCGGGCGCCAGGAAACGCGGATTGAAAAAGACATTGGGCTCGATGGTGCGGGCGCAGAGGTGGTCAAGTTCCTCGACCAGGTCGAAGCCGGCGGAGGCCGGATAGATGGCAAGCCGCCTGAGCGGCCGCTCGCTGGCGGTCAGTTCAAGGTGGGCGAGATCGGCGAGATCGGTCGGAACACCGGCAATGCCGGCGATCATCGAGCCGGCCGGGCCGCCGCTGGTCTCTTCGAGAAGCGGGATGGCTACCATCAGGCTTTCTCCATTGCGCTTCGGACGGGGATGAACAGCACCATGACGATGCCGAGCTTGCGCCATACGGTGAACGACAGCGCGGTCGCCTCGAAGATCATCGCCGCCGAAGTGGCGATCGCCGCGCCCCACAGGCCGAGCGTGGGAATCAAGGCGACGTTGAGGCCGATGTTAAGGGCCAGCGTGGCGGCATAGACCATGGCACAGACATTCTGATGGCCGCTCATGGTCAGCAGGCTTTCGCACGGGCCGACAGCCGAGCGCGCCACCACCGCGGCGACGAGCAGGAACAGCAACGGATAACCTGCGTCGAAGCCGGGGCCGAACATGCCGAGCAAAGGCTCGCCGAGCAACAGCACCAGAAGCCCCATTGCCAGCGACGGCCAGAACGTCCACGACACGGTCTCGCGGGCAAAGCCGGCCAGCTTCTCCGGCTCGCCATGGGCAATCTGCGCATAGCGCTGGGCAACGCCCGCCTTGACGGCGAAATAGACGAAATGGACCAGCGCCAGCGTCTTCACCGTGGCGAAATAGACCGCGACACGGTCCGGCTCCATGTAGAAGCCGACCATCAGCACATCGGCATTGGTGAGCAGGAAAAAGAAGCTCTCGACCAGGAAGATCGGCAGCGAGATCTTCAGCCAGTAATTAAGCTGGATGCTGCGCGGCCCGGCGGGAACGCGCTTGTCGGCGCGCGAGGCGACACGGGCGAACTGGGCGATGGTGGTGACATAGGTGGCGGCGATCGAGGCGAGGACGGCGGTCTCGGCGGTCGGCGCGAAGCCTGCCAGAAGTGCCGCCGCCATGAACACCAGGATCAGCACCGGCCGCACGATGTAGGTCGGCACGAGCGCGGAAAAGGCCCAGGAATTGGCGCGCGCCAGCCCTTGCAGCACATCCGACAGCGCCAGCATCGGCAGGCAGAACATGCCGAGGAAGAACGGTACGACGTAGTAGCTTTCGATCCTGCCGGAGAAAAACCACACGCCGGCCATGCCCGACGCCGCGATCACCGTCGAGGCGATCAGCACGAAAAGGCGGCTGGCAAACAGCACGCCGCGCAATTCGGCGAGCATGCCCTTTTCGCGATACTCGGGAATGAAGCGGATGACGGAGGTGTGGAAGCCGAAGCAGGACAGCGAGCCGACGATGACCATCGACACCCAGACGAGCACGAAGATACCGTATTCGAAACCGCCCATCCAGCGGGCCAGCAGCACCTGGCTGACGAAGGCAATCGCAGCGCTGACGATGCGCACGGCAAAGGCGATCAGCGACATGCGGCCGGCTTCGCTACGCTCGTCGGGGCTGAAAAGCACGGCGTCGACGCGGCGCAGCAACGGCGTGATGCGCGAGGCAATCTGCCCCGGCAGCCACCGTTCGGCCGTCATCGCTGCGGAAAAACGCAACTCAACACACTCCATCTTCCGCGATTTTCGCTCACAGCATGTAATGGACAGCGATTAAGAAACGGTTGGGCGTCAATGTTGCAGCCGGGAGATGCCGCGCATGATCTCGCAAGATGAACGCAAGTCGATGTCGCGGGCCTATTCGATCGGCCCGAAAATGATCGGCTATCTCGAAGAGATCGGCATCGAGCGGCTGGCCGATCTTCGCGGTGCCGATGCCGCAAAGATCGCGATGCGGATCGACATCGCGCGTGGCCGCAAGCACATCAACGGACTGGGCCTGGCGGCCCTTCAAAACCTGATCGAGCTTGCCGAACGCGAAACGCGATGAACCGGCAAACCGGCACGCCGACCGGCCCCTGGCGGACGCAGGTCTTCGATGCGGGCTGTCTGCTTGGCTGCGATGTCGGGCAGCGGCGCCGCACCGATGGGACGGGTCCGCGCCCCATGTAATTTCCGTCAACTCGGGAGTAAAATGGCAGAGCGCGGGAGGCGCGCGACGCAATGCGGCCGCTTTCGCCGATGACATGGCAGGACTGGTATTATTGGGCGGTCGTCATCGCGGCAGTCTCGATGATCCTGTGGCTCGTGGTCTCGTAGCCACCCGTGCCGCGCTACAGCCGATGTGCCGACAAAGCAGGCGCGGCAGGAACACATTCGCGTTTCACGAGTTGCATGCCAAGGGATCGGGTGTACCTCGAACGTGGAGCCGCCGACATGCGGTATGATCCTCATCATGGAAACCTCATTCATCCGCCCGACGAAGAACCGCCTGGGCTCAATGACCTGGCGTCGGGTTATCTTGCCGATGACCCTGCCGACTGGACGGACTTCCTCTATCTCGCCGTGACGTTCGGAACGGCCAGCGGATTTTTCTGGCTTGTGGGCTACTAGCGCTTCCTGACCATGGCGACTGGCCGCCATTCAAGGGTCTTTTGTGCCCGCGCCGGCATCGTCGGCGAACTTGGCTTCGCGCTCTATCTTCTTGAGCGCCCTCTTTATTTCCTTGGCGTCGGAATGCTCCAGCCCTACGACGTTGTTGCGCGCCTGGTTCAGACTGAGCACGATTTCGTCCAGCTTAGCATGAATGGCGGCCGTGTCGCGGTATCCCTGGATCAGCACCACGCCTGTGATCAAGATCGCAGCAACCGACAGCCCGTATGTCACGATGTCCGTCAGCCCGAACGGGA
Organism: Aminobacter aganoensis; assembly: GCF_014206975.1. Classification (GTDB taxonomy): domain Bacteria; phylum Pseudomonadota; class Alphaproteobacteria; order Rhizobiales; family Rhizobiaceae; genus Aminobacter; species Aminobacter aganoensis. The sequence goes on along the minus strand of NZ_JACHOU010000027.1, from coordinate 13,634 downwards.
CCAGGGCCGTGGACGCGATCATTGCAGCGATCAGCAGATAGAAGCCCGGCGGCCGCGAGAGGAAACCGGCCAGTCGGAACAGATGCGGATCCATGGTTTCGCCTATGATTCGGTGCGTGGCGGATAACGCTTCGCGAGACGATTGGTTCATCCCGAGCCGCTTGCTCACGCCCCTTGAGAACCTCCTTGCCATGCCCCCATGATCATCCTCCGGAAGTGTTCCGCAGCAGGAGAGAGCGTCGCGGCGCGCCGGCGGACGATGCCGATGGTGCGGGAAATCAGCGGGTTGCCCAGCGGCCTGGTGATGATGATGGGATGATCGGGACCGGGTGTCGCCGTGCGCGGAAGCACGGATATGCCGAGGCCGGCTTCCACCAGGCCGAGCGACGTCGACAGGTGCGTCACCTCGTAGGACCACCGCAATTCGATGTTCGACCTCGCCAGCGTCGCGTCGAGCATGGTGCGGTTGCCGCTGGAGCGGTGCACCGTGATCAGCGGATAGGGTGCGAGATCCATCCAGCCTACTTCCTGCCGCATCGCCAGCGGATGATCGCGCCGCGCCGCCAGCACGAACGGATCTTCGGCGATGCGATCGAAGATGAGCTCCGGATCGGAGGTGCCTATGAAGTTGATGCCGAACTCCACTTCGCCGCGCGAGACGGCCTGCAGCCCCTCCGTCGCCGTCAGGTCGAGAATGCGGAAGCGGATGTCGGGATATTCCTGGTTGAACTGCTTGATCACAGTCGGCAAAAAATAGAAGGCGGCGGTCGGCAGGCAGGCGATCGTCACCAGTTCGCTTCGCCGCACGCCCCGACCGCGGGCCGCAAAGAGCGAGCTGTCGAACTCCTCTAGCATGCGCTGAACCAGCGGCACCAGTTCGAGGCCGAGCGCGGTGGCCGAAACATGCCGGGTCGTACGCTCGAGAAGCGGCGCCCCGATCGATGCCTCCAGCTTCTGGATGCGCCGGCTGAGAGCCGGCTGCGAAAGGTTCAGGGCATCCGCCGCCCGGTGAAAGCTCTCAAGTTCGACGACTCCGAGAAAGGCCCTGAGATCGAGGATTTCACAATTGATGCTCATGACGCATCACTGCTCCAAAATTTTGCACTTAACTTAATAATCCACTTGGCGCATATGCCTCAAGGGTGAAACGACGACGACGATGCCGCCGAGGGCGATCATGGGACTTGGCGTTTCCAATTGTTATGTGTACGTTTGTATACATTTGAACGCACTGATTTTTGGGGAGGAAAAAACATGACTGAATTTACGCGTCGTCAACTGCTTGCCGCCGGCTCGGCCGCAGCGGCACTTGGACTAGCCGGAGTGCGTCCTGCATTTTCGCAGGCTTCGGTCGATTTCGCCGGCAAGACCGTCGAATGGTGGATGCCGTTCTCCGAGGGCGGCGGTTCGGACGTCTGGGCGCGCTTCTTCGCCCCGTATCTGTCGAAGTATTTGCCGGGCAATCCCAACGTCGTGGTCCGGAACGTGCCCGGCGGCGGATCGATCACCGGATCGAACGAATTCGTCGCCCGCGCGCGGCCCGACGGGCTTGCGATCCTCGGCACCTCGGGATCGACGCAGTTCCCGTTCCTGCTCGGCGATCCGCGCGTGCGCTACGACTACGCCAAGCTCATTCCCGTGCTGGTCTCGCCGACCGGTGGCGTGTGCTATCTGCCCGCCAAGTTCGAAGTGAAGTCGCCGGCCGAACTTGGCAAGATCAAGGACCAGGACCTGGTCTACGGTAGCCAGGGCGCGACCTCGCTCGACCTCGTGCCGATGCTTGCCTTCCGCCTGCTCGGCCTCAAGGTCCGCCATGTGTTCGGCATGCAGGGACGCGGCGACGGGCGCCTTGCCTTCGAGCGCGGCGAAGCGACGATCGACTACCAGACCTCCTCCGCCTACCTGACCAACGTCACCCCGCTAGTCGAGGCCGGAACGGCCGTTCCGATGTTCTCCTGGGGCATCCTCGATGCCCAGGGCAACGTCGCCCGCGATCCGACCTTCCCCGACCTGCCGCATTTCGTCGAAGCCTACGAGATGATGCACGGCAAGAAGCCATCGGGCGTGGAATACGACGCCTATCTCGCCTTCTTCGGCTCGGGCTTCGCGGCCCAGAAGCCGTGCATGCTGCCGGAAGGCACCTCGGACGACATCGTCGCGACCTATCGCAAGGCCTTTGCCGACGCCGTGGCCGATCCGGAACTGCAGAAGGCCAAGGGCGACGTCCTCGGCGACTACACCCAGGCCGTCGGCAACGACATCGAGCAGCTCTACAAGGTCGCCACGACGATCAAGCCCGAGGCGCGCGACTGGGTGCGCAACTTCCTGGACACGGAATACCAGGTCAAGCTCTGATCGCCAGAGTACCCGCCGCCGACAGGCGTCGGGTACTCTGCACGACGCCTGTCGGGCTCGAACATTCACCTGCCGACGTTGACAAGGCCGGCGCGAGGGCGCCGCCCGCAACCGTTGCCTATCGAAAGGACAGCCCCAGTGATCGATGTGTTCGTCACTTCGCTCCAGAACCTGCTGACCCTCCATCACCTCAGCTACATGATGATCGGCGTGGCGATCGGCCTCGTCGTCGGCATCCTGCCCGCACTCGGCGGCATCGCCGGCATGTCGCTGCTGCTGCCATTCGTCTACGGCATGGAGCCGACCGCCGCGATTGCGATGATGGTCGGACTGCTGGCGGTCATCCCCACCTCCGATACCTTCTCCTGTATTCTCATGGGCATCCCCGGATCGTCCGCCTCGCAGGCGACGGTGCTCGACGGCTTCCCGCTTGCCCGCAAGGGCGAAGCGGCACGCGCGCTGAGCGCGTCGTTCTCGGCTTCCATGATCGGCGGCCTGTTCGGCGCCCTGTGCCTCACCGCCATCGTCATCGTGGCGCGTCCGCTCATCCTGAGCTTCACCTCGGCCGAGCTGTTCATGCTGGCCATTTTCGGCCTGTCCATGGTGGGCGTGCTGTCGGGCAGCAGCCTCGCCAAGGGCGTGGCCGCCTGCGCGCTCGGCCTTGCCTTCGGGGCCATCGGCACCGCTCCCGCCAATGGCGGCGAACGCATGACCTTCGATTCGCTCTACCTGATGAGCGGCCTCGAGATCACCATCATCGGCCTCGGCATCTTCGCGCTTCCCGAGGTGCTCGACCTGCTGCGGGGCCAGGCGAGCATTTCGAGCACCGGCAAGCTCGGCCGCGGCTGGCTGGCCGGCGTGCGCGACACCTGGCGGGAGAAGTGGCTGACGCTGCGCTGCGCCACGATCGGCGCCTGCGTCGGCCTGATGCCGGGCCTTGGCGGCAGCGTTTCGGACTGGATCTCCTACGGCCATACCGTCCAAAGCGCGAAGGACAAGTCGCAGTTCGGCAAGGGTGACATCCGTGGCGTCATCGGGCCGGAAGCGGCCAACAACTCCTGCGCCGGCGGCAACCTCATCCCGACCCTGCTGTTCGGCATCCCCGGTTCCGGCTCGATGGCGATCTTTCTCGCCGCGATGATCCTGATCGGGCTTCAGCCGGGTCCCGGCATGGCCGATCCGAAGCGCGACCTCGACCTGACCTACACCGTGGTCTGGACGCTGGCACTCGCCAACGTCGTCGGCACCGCGGCCTGCATCGCCCTGTCGCCGAGCATCGCGCGCCTGACGACCATCCGCTTCGTGCTGTTTGCGCCCTTCATGATCCTCATCATCGTCTTCGGCGCGTTCCAGTCGACACGATCCTTCGAAGACATCCTGGCCCTGCTGGTCATCGCGCTGACGGGCATCTTCCTGAAACGCTTCGGCTGGCCCCGGCCCGCCTTCCTCATCGGCTTCGTGCTGGCTGGGCAGGTGGAGACCTATTTCTACCAGGCGGTCCAGTTCTATGGCTATGGCTTCCCGCTCCGGCCCATCGCCGTCACGATCGCACTGGTAACGATCGCCTCGCTCTGGTTCACCAGCCGGTCTCGCCAGGCTCCGAAGGAAGCGACCGTCCCCGGCGGAATCACCACCGACATCGACTTCGAGCGCGAGGAAGACGAAACGGCCGCCGCCAAGAACCTGTGGCCGCAGGCGATCTTCACCATCGTCACCGTCGGCTTCTTCATCTTCACGATCGCCGAAGGGGCACAGAACTCGTTCCTCGACGCGGTGTTCCCTGTCTCGGTCGGTGCCGTCGGCCTCCTGACTGCCGCCTTCGTGCTGTTCTGGCAGGTCAGGGGCGCAACGGGACGCGGGCCGGCAGGCAACGTCAACTTCGACCTGGACGATGGCGCAAGCAGCGGCAGCCTGTGGCGGTTCGTCGGCTGGCTGGTCGGCTTCGTCATCGCGATCGGCCTTCTCGGCTTCACGCTCGCCCTCATCGGCTTCTTCCTGACGTTCCTGAAGGTCGTCGCGAAATCAAGCTGGCTGCAGGCGGCCGTCCTGACCGCCGCGGCCGTCGGCCTGGTGCTGGTGCTGACGTCGATCCTCAACATGAACCTGCCCGGCGGCCTGCTGCAACACTACTTCTACGACCAGCTGGTCTGGCCCCTGCGCTGAATTCCGCCCCGGCGGCAACGCCGGGGTTTTTGCATGCCGATTTTCGAAGTGTGCAATTGCATCCAATTGTCGACATTACCGAACGAGGTCACCTTGCCCGCACAACACGCCATTCCCTGTATCCTCATGCGCGGAGGAACATCCAAGGGACCCTATTTCAAGATGCAGGATATCCCGCAGGATCCAGAAGTCCGGGCCCGAGTGCTGCTGGCCGCCATGGGCTCGCCCGACATCCGCCAGATCGACGGCATCGGCGGCGCCGATACGCTGACCAGCAAGGTCGCGATGGTCGGCCCGTCGGACCGGGACGGCGTCGATGTCGACTATCTCTTCGCGCAGGTTTCGGTCGACAAGGCAATCGTCGACACCTCGCCCTCCTGCGGCAACATGCTGTCCGGCGTCGGTCCCTTCGCCATCGAGATGGGCATAGTGCCGGTCGGCGGCGAAAAGACCAGTGTCGTCATCTACGACATCAACACCCAGAGCCGCATCGAGGCGATCGTCGAGACGCCGGACGGCGTCGTGAACTACGAGGGCAACGAGCGGATCGACGGGGTTCCGGGCACGGCGGCCGAGATCCGGCTCAACTTCATGGACATCGTCGGATCGAAGACGGGCAGCCTGTTGCCGACGGGCAAGCCGATGGAGGTGATCGACGGGGTCAAGGCCACGCTCATCGACGTTGCGGTGCCGATGATGATCGTCCGCGCCGCCGACCTCGGCAAGACGGGCTATGAGTCGGCCGCGGAACTCGATGCCGACAAGGATTTCTTCGCGCGCATGGAAGCGATGCGCATGGAAGCGGGCCGGCGCATGGGCCTCGGCGACGTGACCGGCAAGGTCGTGCCGAAGATGGCCATGCTGGCTGCACCGCGCGAGGGCGGAAGCGTCGCCGCCCGCTACTTCGTGCCCCACAAGACCCATGCCGCATTCGCCGTCACCGGCGGGCTGTGCGTGTCCTCCTGCGTGCTGGTTCCCGGCACGGTGGCTGCCGGCCTCGCCAGCCGGCCCGAAAGCGACGACTGCACGGTGATCATCGAGCATCCGACCGGCGTCATCGACGTCGCCATGACGACGAGGCCAGACGGCAACGCCGTCGAGATCATCAGCGGCGGCGTCGTGCGCACCGCGCGCAAGCTGATGGAGGGCACCGTCTTCGTGCCGTCGGCCACGCTGGTATCGACGCCGGCGGCATGAAGCGCCGGCCCCCAACACAACCTCGGTATCCGATCCTGGAGTCGTAACATCATGAAACTGCTTGTCCTACCCGGCGACGGCATCGGCCCTGAAATCGTCGGCGCTACGGTGGCGGTCCTGAACGCCGTCGACCGCCGCTTTTCGCTCGGCTTCAGCTACACGACGCGTGACATCGGCTTCGCATCGCTGCAAAAGATCGGCACGACGCTGCCGCCAGACCTGCTCGACCTGGCGCGCCAAATGGACGGAACCCTGCTCGGCCCTATCTCCCATCTCGACTATCCGCCGCGCGACAAGGGCGGCATCAACGTCTCGGCGGCCTTCCGCACCCAGCTCGACCTTTTCGCCAACATCCGTCCCGCACGCACCCGCGAGAGCGTCTTCCATCGCGGCACGGCGATGGACCTCGTCATCATGCGGGAGGCGACTGAGGGCATGTACCCCGACCGCAACATGCATGCCGGCAGCGGCGAATACATGCCGACGGAAGACGTCGCGATCTCGATGCGAAAGGTGACGGCAAAGGCGAGCGAGCGCATCGCCAGGGCTTCCTTCGAGTTGGCGCGGACCCGCCGCAAGAAGGTCACCGCAGTGCACAAGGCGAATGCCTTCGTCGTCACCGACGGGCTGTTCCTGAAGGAGGTGCGCAAGGTCGCGGCCGACTACCCCGACGTTCAGCTCGAGGAGGTTCTGATCGACGCGATGGCGGCGCTGCTGGTTCGCGATGCAAGCCGCTACGACGTCATCTGCACGACGAACTTCTATGGCGACACCCTGTCCGACCTGGCTTCCGAGCTCTCCGGCAGCCTGGGCCTGGCAGGTTCCCTGAACGCCGGCACCGACAATGCCGCCGCGCAGGCCCAGCACGGCTCGGCGCCCGACATCGCCGGCAAGGACAAGGCCAATCCGACCTCCATGATCCTGTCGGCGGCCATGTTGCTGCGCTGGCACGGCGAGCGCTCGGGCGACCCGCGCCACGTCGAGGCCGCGACCCTGATCGAGAACACCATCGACCGGGTCATCGCCCAAGTCGCGACACGGACCCGCGACCTCGGCGGACCGCTCGGAACGAAGGAGTTCACCGACACGCTCGTCGCCGCTCTCGGCTGAGCCGGAAACGAAGACGGCGCGCGGGCCCTGCCCACGCGCCGTCCTTGATAAGACACTATTGTCCTGCCCTGGTCAGCCCGCCTGATGCACCGCCCTGTCGGCCACCAGCACGCCGTCCATGTCGGCATAAAGATATTGTCCGGTGCGGAACTCGACATTGCCGAAGGCGAGCGTCACGTCGCGCGCACCATGACCCGTCTTGCCGCTCTTCTTTGGCGCCTGGCCGAGCGCCATCACGCAGAAATCCATCGCATCGATGTCGGCGCTGTCGCGGATCGCTCCGTGGATCAGCAGGCCGCGCCAGCCATTGGCGAAGCCGAGGGCGGCGATCTGATCGCCGACCAGCGCACAGCGCAGCGACCCGCCACCATCGACGACGAGCACCCGGCCCGCGCCGTCCCCTTCGAGCGTTGCCCGCAGCAGCCGGTTGTCCTCGAAAGTCTTCAGCGTGACGACTTCGCCGTGAAATCCCTTCCGCTTGCCATACATCCTCCATTGCATTTCACAGAACCGCACCTCGGCGTCATTGCTGTCGACCAGGTCCGCCGTCTTAACGATGTCCGTCACGATCTTCCTCCCTCTTGGGCTCGGCCAGCACCCGCATCGGCATGCCGGCGCGCCAGGCCTTAATATTCTCGACCGCATCGCGATAGAAGGCCTCATAGGCACCCTCCGTGACATAGCCGAGATGCGGCGTCAGCACGGTGTTCAGGATCGTGCGCAACGGATGGCCGGCCGGAAGCGGCTCGACATCGAAGACGTCGAGCCCCGCCTTGATCCGCCCCTGCCGAAGCGCATCTATCAGGGCCGTTTCGTCCACCAGCGGCCCGCGCGCAGTGTTGATCAGCCAGGCGCCTTGCTTCATCTGCCCGAGTTCGCTTGCCCCGACGACGTGGCGGCTGCGCTCGCCTAAAACGAGGTGCAGCGACACCACGTCGGCCTCGCGAAACAGCGTCTCCTTGTCGACGCGGCGTGCGCCGGCCTCGGCGGCGCGTTCATCCGTCAGGTTCGGGCTCCAGGCGATCACCTTCATCCCGAACGCCTTGGCGATCGGCACCATGCGGCTGCCCAGCTTGCCGAGCCCGACGAGCCCCAGCGTCTTGCCGCCGAGGACGGTGCCGACTGTCTGTTGCCATCCGCCCGCACGGATGCGGGCGTCCTCCTCGGGGATCGAACGGGCGAGCGCCAGGATGAGGCCCCAGGCGATTTCCGGCGTCGCATGGGCAGATTCACCCGCATGGGTGTGGCAGACGGTGATGCCGCGAGCAACCGCCGCCGCCATGTCGATCGTGCGCACGCGGGCGCCGGTGACGACGACCAGCTTCAGGGCCGGCAGCCTGCCGATCAGCGAAGCCGGCAGCGGCATCCGCTCGCGCATGAGGCACAGCACGTCGAATCCGGCGAGCGCACCGGCGGCTTCGTCCTCCGTTGCCAGGTTCCTGCCGAAACGGACGACCTCGTAATCGTCGCCAAGCGAGGCCCAGTCGGCCAGCGACAGCGCCACATCCTGATAATCGTCGAGGATCGCGATACGGAGCATGGCGTTCAGACCTTTCCAAGCGAATCTGGATCAAGAGAGATGCCGACGAGCGCAGCCTGCTCGCGCAGCATCGCGAGTTCCGCGGCGGTGAGCGGCAGTCCGCCGGCAAGCGCTGCCTCCGCACGGGCGGCTTCCGGTTCGCCCGGCAAGAGGATCGGCTGCTTCTCGTTCGAGCGCGGGCATGCTCGCGCGCGTTCCACCAGGTCGTCCAGCCTGTCGCCATAAGCCTGCCCGCCAAGGAACAGGTCGGGGCGAAAAGCGATGAAGCTGTGGCCGACATTCTGCGGCCGGTCGAGATCGCGATACTGGTCCCCGACCTTGCCGCCATAGGCCGCGCCGGTCATCACGCCCGCTACGACCTCCATCATCAGCGATAGTCCCGACCCCTTGGGACCGCCCAAAGGCAGGACGATGCCTTCATAGGCCCGGCGCGCATCCGTCGTCTCCCTACCATCGGCATCGAGCGCCCAGCCGGCGGGAATCGGCTGCCCGTCCTGCATGGCGCGCCGGATCTTGCCGCGCGCCACCACCGACGTTGCCATGTCGAGAATGATCGGTGGCGATCCCACGCCGCCCGGCGCGCCGAAGGCAAACGGACTCGTCCCAAGGAACGGCGTGCGTCCGCCCCAGACCGGCATGCTTGGCGAGGCATTGGTGAAAACGAAGGCAGCGTAGCCGGCATCCACCGCTTCGATGAGATAGGCCGCAGCCATGCCGAAATGGGTGCTGTTGCGCACCCCGGCGACGCCGATGCCACAGCGGCTGGCCGCGGCAATCGCTTCCTGCATTGCCCGGCGGGCGACGACGAAACCGAGACCGTCATCGCCGTCGACATGCGCGGCGGCAGGCATGGGATGCGTGACGCGGATGTCCGGCCGGGCGCGCACAAGGCCCCGGCGCAAACGGTCGGCATAGATCGGGATGCGGGAGATGCCGTGGGTGCCCACGCCGCGAAGGTCGGCCAGCACCAGACACTGCGCGACGGTTGCCGCATCGTCCGCAGGAACGCCAAGACCTGCGAAGATCGCCGCCACTGCGGTTTCCAGCCGCGACGCGTCAACAAGCAGCGCCGGCCCGCCATCAACCGCCATCCGAACCTCCCTCTCGCAAGCAGCCCGATACCCATGGACTACCAGCCGTCAAGTTTTATGTATACTATTGTATGCAGAAACGGGAAGGAAGGTCCTCTATCCAAGCGGAACATGGCTCTTGCGCGCGAGCGCCAGGAATTCGCGGATCGGCCTGGACAGCGGGCTCGACCTGCGCCGCACGGCAAGCAGCTTGCGGATGGCCCAGTCGTCCGAGAGGCGGACGCTGATGACATCGGTCCCGGCGAGCAGATGCAGGCTCGTCGAGCGCAGGAAGCCGATGCCGAAACCGGCCTCCACCATCCGCACCAGCGACGGAAAGGTTTCTACCCGCACCCGTTCGCCGAGCGCCCGGCCGCTGCGCGCGGCAGCAGCGCTCAACAGGCGATCCAGTGCGCCGCTGTGGTGGATGCCCACCACCTCGTGCTGCGCCACCTCGTCGAAGGCGATCGGCCTTCCCGACCGCAACCGCTCCGCCAGCGGATGCTCCGGCGAGCACAGAACCAGCACGTTGTCGTCCTCGAACATCTCAGTCTCGAAGCGACCGACATCGTTGTTGTCGGCCACGAAAGCGATGTCGGCCTGTCCGTCGTCCATCGCTCCAAGCGCAAGCGAGGCGGACATCTCCTGGATGTCGAGGCTGATGCCGCGATGGCTTTCCGCAAAGGTGGCCAGCAGTTCGGGAAGCCTGCCCGAGAGGGCGGAACTGGTGCAGGCAAGCCGCAGCGAACCACGCGTCCCAATGGCAAAATCGACCATCTCCGTATGGAGATCGGCGATCTCCCTCAGAATCTCGCGGCAGCCGGCAACGTAGGTTTCTCCCGCCGGGGTCAGGCGCACGCCCTGCAGGGAACGATCGAACAAGGCGACACCGAGTCGGGCCTCGACCTCGCTGATCCGCCGGCTGACAGCCGAAGCGGCGATGTTTTCATGTTCTGCCGCCCGCCCGATGGATCCGTACCGGGAAACCGCGACGACAAGGCGCGCGGTCACTGGATCGAACGGCGGCATGTCGCACCTCCGTCAGTGCCGGCACGGCCGCCTGGTCGACCAGTGCGAAGTCGCGCTTGATGCGTCGGAGCATCCGCTCGTCGAAACGATGCAGGCGATAGTCGGCGCAGCGCCGGACGAACGCCAGATAGCGCTCGATGGCTGCACATGGATTGGTGAGGATGACCGGTGCCACGGTACACTCCATCGACTGGAGGTTGTTCTGTGCTCATGGTCTATCATTTCCTGTTGCTGCCGCGTAGCGACGGTTGGCGAGGGCGGCATCTCGGTTTGGCAACACCCGCCATCCCTTTCAGCCCTTACCCGCCGCCCCTGCCAGCCGCAACCAGGCGGGCAGGATCAGCGGCGTGGCGACGACGATGATCACCACGCGGCTGAGATGATGCAGGCTGACGAAGGCGGGGTCCGCGTTGAACGAGATCGCGATCAGGCTCATCTCCGGCAGGCCGCCCGGCACCAGTGCGAGCAGTCCGACGGCGAACGGGATATCGAGAAACCGGTCGAAACCGATGGCGAAGAGCACTGCCATGGCCAGGCTGAAGCCGGTGAGCACCGTTCCGAGGACGACCCCGGTCAGCACCACCCGCCGCTCGACGCCGATGAAGTGCTGCCCGATCGTTGCCCCGATCACCACTTGCGCGACCGCGACCACCAGGCCGGGCACGTCCGCCCCCGTCAGGCCGGTGACGTGGGCCAGGGCGCTAAGCACCAGCGGACCGGTCAGGTTCGCCGCGGGCAAGCGGAGGCGGCGGCCAAGCAGGACGCCAACGACTGCGCAGGACACCAGCACCGCCGCATCCGCGAGCGACAATGCCATCGTCCAGTCGACCGTGCGGTCGACGCTGCCTCCGCCGATCGCTGCCAGCGCACCCGACAGGCTGAGCGACAGCGGCACGATGGTGATCAGCAGCACCAGGCGCGTCGCATGAACCATGCTCACGCTGCGCACGTCGGCATTGAACGACGTGGCCATCCCGATCAGTTCGCTCAGGCCGCCCGGCATGCCGCTCAGGGCTGCCGTGGTCGGATCGAGCCGGCCCAGGCGGCGGCAGGCGAAGATTCCGAAAGCGGCGGTGATGACGGTGTAGGCGGCGACGGCGGCGAGACTTGCCGACCACTCCCCGGCCTGGCGAAGCACCTCGGGTTTGAAGGCGCTTCCGACCATCAGCCCGATGACGGCGATCATCGCCGCCCGGGGCTTTGGCGAAGCGCTCACCCGCACGCCGGCGATGGCAAGCACCGTCGTCGTCGCCATCGCGCCGAGCATCCAGCCAAGGGGCAGGCCGAGCAGGTAGCCGAAGCCGCCGCCGGCGGTGCCGAAGGCCAGCGTGCGCAGCGTATGGGAAACAGGGATGGCCTGCCCTCCCCCGCGCGCTCGTATCGTCCGGCTGTCATCCATAGTCAGGCGCCACATCACGTCATTTCAATTCTGCATCCAATTGCATGCAATAAAGCAAGACCGTGGACAATGGCCATTTCCTCCTATAGCCGGAATGTCCACACTGGAGAGAGCAAGCGATGCCCGCATCGAAGGATCTGCTGTCCAAGACCCGCGGCCAGAGCACCTATCAGGCCATCCTGGCGGCCATTCGGGACGGCATCTACCGGCCGGGCGACCCGCTGCGCGAAGAGGAAGTGGCCGCCCGCCTCAGCGTCAGCCGGACGCCTGTCCGCGAGGCGCTCGGGCGGCTGCAGGAGAAGGGTCTTCTCGAGGCCGCGCCCGGACGCGGCGTCGCCGTCTCGATCCTGTCGATGCGGCAGATTTTCGAACTCTACGCCATGCGCGAGGAGCTCGAGGGCATTGTTGCCCGCTTCGCCGCGCGCCACGCGACCGAAGCCGAGATCGCCAATCTCGAACGGCTCAATGCCGAATTCGCCGCCGCAGCAGAAAATCCGAAGCTCGCCGCGCAATGGAACCGGCAGTTCCACGCCCGGCTCTACGACGCGGCCCGCAACCGCTATCTTCGCCAGGCGGTGGAAGACCTGCAGGAAACGATCGCGCTGCTGCCCGACACGACCTTCATCCAGAAGGGCCGGACCGCCACGGCGACCGAGGAACATGTCTCCATCATCGAGGCAATACGCCGGCGCGACGCGGAAGGCGCGGAGAAGGCCGCCGTCGACCACATCAAGGCGGCGCTCGACGTCCGTCTCGTCATCACCAAGACCGAAAGCTGAAGCCGCCGGCCGTTGGTCCGGGCCACGGCCCGGTCAAGCGAGTTGCATCAGTCCCGAGACGAAATAGACGGCGCCGATGCCGGTCACGATCCAGCGCGTCCAGGCGCGGAAATTCGCATCCGTCATGCGCTGTAGGATGAGGTTGCCGGACCGCGTGCCGAGAACGGCGATAGGCACCGCCGCGACGACCGCAAGCCAGCCCTCTGACGACAGGGTCAGCGCCGCGTCCCAATAGAACGCCACCTTCGTCGCATGGGTCAGGAACTGGATGGCGGCCTTGGTGGCGATGATCGTCCGCCTGTCCATGCCGGTCCGGATGAAGAAGATGTCGATGCTCGGCCCGGAGACGCCGACGCTTATCGCAAGGCCGCCGGATATGAAGCCGCAGGCATAGGCATGCAGCGGCTTCGACGCGTCGAGCTCCAGCCTCTTGACCGGCAGCCATACGAGAACCGGCATCAGGCCGATGACGATGGAGACGACGACGAGGCTCGGGCGATAGGCGACTACAAACAGCAGGAGAGCGGCGCTGAACAGCCCGGCAGTCAGGATGGCCAGGATGCGCAGGTCCAGATAGTCGCGCGAGAACCAGGCCCGCGATCCGTTCGACACCATCTGCACCATGCCGTGGACCGCGATCGCGGTCGCCACGGGCACGAGGAAGAACAGCACCCAGAGCAGGATCATCCCGCCGGCCATGCCGAAGATGCCCGACAGCAGCGATGTCAGGAACACGGTGATCGTCATGCAGGCGAAGAGGACAGCGGTCACGGATCGGTCCGGGATTGTCCGGAGCGGAACGCGCCGGCGCGGGGTCGCTGGCGGCAGAATCTGCCGCCGTGTCATGGCATGGGCGCCGGATCGACCGCCGGCGCCCAGCCCGTGTCAGGTCACGCTGCGAGGTCGCGCAGGACGTATTGCAGGATGCCGCCGTTCTTGAAGTAGTCGAGTTCGTCGAGGGTATCGATGCGGCACAGGATCGGCACGTCCTT
>NZ_JACHOU010000026.1 GCF_014206975.1 Aminobacter aganoensis | reverse complement strand
AGGGCAAGATCCAGATCGACCCGATGATCACGCATACGCTCAAGCTCGAAGACATCAACAAGGGCTTCGACCTGATGCATGCCGGCGAGAGCATCCGCAGCGTCGTCGTCTACTGAACGCTTGAGACAGCGGCCAAATCTGCAATCGAAAATGTAGGAGGGATCAATGGCAAGTTTGGTATCGATACACCCAGCGCTGGACGCTGGAATGAAATCCGGCATCGCAGGCTTCAGCGGCGGGACGCTCACATGCGCCTGTGTCTACAAGCCCGTAAGGGTGGCCGTCAAAGGGAACGTTGCCCACAACCACGCCTGTGGTTGCACTAAATGCTGGAAGCCAGAAGGCGCGAAGTTCTCGATCGTGGCAGTCGTGCCTCATGAAAACATCACCGTGCTGGAGAACGGCGACAAGCTTGCCGTGGTCGATCACTCGGCACTCATTCAGCGTCATGCGTGCAAGGATTGTGGCGTGCACATGTATGGCCCGGTTCAGCGCGATCACGCCTTTAAGGGCCTGGATTTTATACACCCTGAACGGTTCCAGGAGAATGGCTGGGCAGAGCCGGGCTTTTCGGCGTTCGTCTCGTCGATCATCGAGGCAGGTGTGGATCCGTCCGAGATGGATGGTGTGCGTGCAAGGCTAATGGAACTGGGGCTCGAGCCCTATGACTGCCTGTCGCCGGCACTGATGGACTACCTCGCTGCTTGGACCGCGCGAAAGACCGGCATGCTGACGAGGTAAGGAGTTCTCAAAGTGAGAATCGGGAAATGGGAGGAACGAAAATGCAAATAGCCAAGAAAATAGCCATTGCGCTTGTTGCCCTCGGAACGGCTTTGGCATCGAACTCCAGTTCGGCAAATGACCTGGTAAAAGTGCGCTTTAGCTGGAAGTTGAAGGGAGAGTACGCCTTTTTCTATCTAGGCAAGGATCAAGGGGTCTATGAAAAGCATGGACTAGATGTGCAGTTGGGCGAAGGAGCAGGCGCTCAGGCCGCACTTGGCTCGCTCGTGCAGGGAAACGAAGACGTGGTGATCGTTCCTGCGATTTTTGCCATTTCGGCAATACAGAAGGGAGTGCCAGTCAAGATCGCAGCACTCTACCAGCCCACAACCCCATTTGCCTTCATTTCTCATCCTGACCGGCCAGTCGCTACTCCAAAGGACATGGAGGGTCGATCTTTGGCCGTCTCAACGGGGGATACTGCGACAGCTTATCTGAGTATTTTCTGCAAAAAGAACGAGGTCGATTGCAGTAAGATAAATCAGGTGCAATTGGACCCTCAGGTCAAGATACCGCAGTTCCTGCAAAACAAGATTGATATGATTACAGTCTACACGAACGTCGATCTTCCACTCATCGAAGAGCGAAGTGGAATTAAGTTTGCAGTCCTCGACCTGCCTAAATTCGGATTGTCAGTGCCAGGCCTTGCAGCCGTAGTAAGCAACGACAGTGTTACCAAATCTTCCGAGACGCTGAAGCGCTTCTTCGCGGCAACAAGCGACGCTATCGATTTGACCCGTGAGGACCCATCGAAGGCTGCTGCCGCGTTGCGTAGGGCTTGGAGCGCGGCCCCCCCTGAAGATCTCATCAAGCAGTCGGTAATTGCAACCTCACTCACTCTGCAGGACGGCAAGGAGAAGCCCAACGGCTGGATAGATGGCCAGGTCATATCGGATGCACAGGATTTGGTACTTTCCACCGAGGCCGGCGCCAGTAAGAAGGCCGTCTCCGAATATTATACGAACTCTCTATTGGAGGCGGAACGCTAGCCTAGGCTCGCGGGTCTTGCTGCTTCGCTCCTCAGGAGCCGTATGGAGTACTGGGCGCACTCAACTGGCGTGCCGAAGCCAGCCGCGACCGCAGCGCCGAAAGCTGCAAGAACGACGCCCGCTGTGCGTCGTTCTGATTTCTGAGCATGCTCTTTCACATAGAGCGCCGAGAGCCCGATCTGGGTGATAGCTCTACGTCCGCCAACAACGGCTGTGTAGTGGACCGGATTGTATCGCCCAGGCGCCGTTAGGAATGCTTCCCTCAGGGCATACTCCGGCAATGGCCCTTCCTCACACCCGTTGCGGGAGGCGGTCGGTCCGTTGCCGGCCCCGGAGTGGTCACAACCCAAGTATCCCAAATCTCATCCGCCGGCGCGGGCGTTGTCGCCAGCAAGCCCTTGTTCTAGGATAAGCCCGTCATGGAACTCTCGTCAGGGAGGATACAATGATCAAGCGAGGGCGCATTTGGGTGGTAAGGGCTACATGGGTCCTTTGGCTTCTCACACTGCCCGCCCAAGCGAGCAACCTAGGTGATCTTGTCAGGAGTGGCGATGTCGCAGCGGTGACATCCGCCTTGGACAAAGGCGCCGCCATCAACGAAATTGACGGTGTTACGGCGCTTTATATCGCCTGTGAAAACGGAAATGCCGAGCTAGCAAAACTTCTGATCAATCGCGGGGCAGATGTTGACCTGCCTGTCAGTTGGCAAAGAACGCCACTCTACGCCGCCAATAAGGGCGGGCACGCTGACATCGTGAAGCTGCTACTCGATAGTGGGGCAAATCCAAACCAGTTGGCGAAATCGCAGACCCCGCTGCACGTGGCTGCTGAGAATGGCTGCCTTCAGTGTGTCATCCATCTTGTGGATGCTGGAGCAGATGTGAATGCACTGACATCGAATGGAAGTCCGCCCATACATTTGGCCAAGCTTAGTGGTCACGCCGATGTCGTGGCCTACTTGCATAGTCATGGCGCCGGACGACCTTCCATTGATCCAATTTCGTCACGACTTGCATCGGCAAACGCGGGATCGGGCAAAGAACTTTTCGATAGAACGTGCGGCGCTTGTCATCTTTCAGCGCCAGGGGTCCAGGTCCCCGGACGAGCCAATCTGTGGGGAATAGTAGGACGGCGAAAGGCATCGGAAAGCGATGTCCAGTATTCGTCAAGTCTAAAGGACGCTGGTGGCGATTGGACCTTTGAGGAACTGAATTTCTTTATCTCAAACCCCGCGCTCACATTGCCTGGGACAGATATGACTTTCCCGGGCCTGCACGACGAGGAGCAGCGAGCGGACCTCATCGCTTACCTGCGGACCTTGAGTGACACACCGCTGCCGCTTCCCGACAATTGAGTCCTGTCTGAGCCAAGCCTAAGATCAAACGGCGATGCTTGTCGGGGTGGTCGCGTCCGGTCGCTTTACCTACGGCACCAACTATTATGGCAAGGCGTACTGATCGGCGGTGGCCGTCAAATGCGTTTGACGAGGCGCTGCGGACTGTACCCGAAGAGTGGCGCAATTTGCCGACGGCAGCTTGCGGGAACCGATTGAATGTTCGTAATGCGATTAGGTCCGCAACCGATTGGCAGCTATTCGCTGAACTCACCCTGATTGCGGACAGGCGGCTCGCGGCCCCGAACGCGACGGTCAGAAATTCGATGGAACACTCGGCGCGCAATCGAATTGGGCAGAGCTCACGAAAGCCAGGAGGCATCGTGATCTCTGTGGATCAGTCGGCAATGCGACATCGACAGGTCATCGAGAGACGGGGGAGGTTGTCCAGAAAATCTAGCACCGCCCTAACAGTGAGGGTTCAAGCCGTATTGGCCTTTGACCGGGCTATACCCTTATTCGACCGCGAGGCGTGTTTGGCGCGGTGCCAGTACTTTGTTCGTGACGAACTCGATCGGTAGCGGAGCAGTACACGCAAGCGGCTTTCCGGAAATCGCATCGACGAGCACATCAACGGATCGCGCCCATGGCAGAGCGCCGGCCGAAAGTATTTGGCGATGTCGAGGTCGTTGAAGCCGAGGATGGAGATGTCCTTAGGGATCGGCGCCAGCCGCTTCGGCGTTAGGGCATCATCAGGACACGTGCGCGGCTTGGCTTCTTAGTCATGTGTATCACCCGTGGTTGGAGGATGTTCGATGAACCTCAAATTCGCCTGTTCGCGAGGGTGTGGAGATGCTGACGATGGGGAGCTGACGATACGAAGGACATACCGGCACGAAACTCGACCGGAAAGGCGATTGGTCTTGAGTGATGCTGAAACCACGGAAAAAATCTCGCGAAAACTTCCCTTTAAGTTCAGCACCGTAATTATTTGATGGCCTTCATAGCGCGGACGGGCTTCTGTTTCTTCGTCCAGTAGAAGCGACGGGGCCGGACCTCGCTTGCTCTCGTAGCCGATCATCACGAATTTGGCTGTGATGTATGTACGTCTTTTTTTCATCCGATCTGAGGACGGGCCGTTGTGGTAAATACTGGCGCGGCGCTTAAATACGATGCTTTCGACATCCGTCTTCGCGACGGCCGCAAAGAACTCGTCTCCCGAGCCTTCAAACGCCTGACTAAACTACAGGCCGCATGTCGGACGCGGATTACCGGACTTGGAAACTGAACGGATCTCTTACATGACCAATTCATATCAGGACCGAAGACTACCGGATGATGCAGCCAATTCGATGGAAATGCGAACTTCTATGTTGTTGAATAGAAAAGAATATTGTGAAATTGAGAAGAGGCTGCAGACAAGAGGTTAAAAGTCCGGGTCTTGTCAACGTTGAGGCGCATCCGTATTCGATGAATGTAACAATCATGTGGAATCATGCTGGCTCCGCGGCGGCGTGACACGCTCATACTGATCGTGTTGGCAGGTTCCAGTCGCGTGGTTGTCAAAGGTGCGGAGCCGAACTCAGAAGGTACACATCGTGAAACTTGGTTTTTCACCCATGTGTTTGACGGGTGCCTGGATCGGAACGACCTCGCCCCTTGTGGCCGTCGCAGGCTTCACCGTTCAGACTCCTGCTTATTAAGCTCTTGTTCACCTCCCTTGCAAAGGCGTGGAACTGGCTCGGATCCGGAGGGTTAACCTCGATGGCCGCTGTAGGACGAAGCATCGCCGGAGTGCTGTTGGTGATTGCCGCATCCGCAGCGTTCCAATTGGGACCTGACCTGTTGGAGATGGGCACCGACGCCCGTGGTCATTGGGCGATGTCCGGATGGATCCTGTCGCCCGCGCTAGCGGGCATGCTATGCCTTTGGGCGAGCATGCGCTCGCAGAGAACAGATAGGCAAGCATGGGGAAACCTTGCAGCGGGCTGCCTGCTCTGGGCCGCCGGGACGATCGTGTGGAACGCCAACCTTGCCGCATTCCCCGGTCCCGGTGACGCTGCTTACCTGTTTGCCTGCCTGTTCTTCGTGGTTGGCATGTTCCGCTACACGGTAGGCGAGCGCGCCATCAGCCTAGTCAAGGTCTGCGACTTTGCCATCGCCGCAAGCGCCGTCTCTCTTGCTTTGTTGATTGCGTTCCGTGGGCACCTCGAAGCGTCGCCGCTTCCCGGTTTTGGGAAGGCCGTCGCGTTCCTGTATCCTGTTTGTGGATTCGCCGCCGCGGCGTTCGGCCTAACTTGCCTAGCCCTCCATGCCTCTGCCAGGCGACGCCCAGCCACACGCCTTCTAGTGATTGCCGCAACGCTTCACGCATCAGCCGACCTATTCTACGGCCTGTCGGAGCTGGACGGGGGCTATACCGTTGGCATGGAATACGATGCGCTTTGGCTGGCGTCTTATCTCATGATCTCATGGGCGGCTACCGAACACATAGCAAGGCTCCGCGCTGCCCCGGTCGAAGCCAATGCCGGGCGGCGGTGGGCCGCTGAGGCCCTAGTTCCGGCGCTGGCAGTCGGAATTGTGGCTGTAGCGTGGCTGGCCACGCAGGAACGCGTCGGCGCTATGTTGTGGCTGTCAGGCACGGCTGCCATCGCGTTGCCTTTCCTTATCGGCGTGCGGGAGCACCTCGTCCTTCGGGGCGAGCGCGAACTTAAGATCGCTGCCCATGCAAGTCGGGAAGAGCTCTCCTCCGTTCTCGAAAGCACGACGGACAGCGTGATCGTTCTAGACCCCAATTGGATTCTAACCTACGTGAACGGCAGGGCGGCCAGCTTGCTGGGGCATGCCGGGCTAAAGCCTGGAGCGAACCTTTGGGATCTGTTTCCTGAGGAGGTCGGCGGGGCTTTCCATCAAGCCTATCGGAGAGCTGTGGACACTCAGGAACCAGTCCAATTGGAAGGCCGCCTGCTAGCACTCGGCAAATGGCTCGAGGTGCACGCCTATCCCTCCACCGACAAGCTGACCATTTTTTTCAGGGACATTACCGAAAGGCGGCGGAGCCGAGAAGAAATCCACCGCCTCGCAATGACGGACTCGCTGACAGGACTGAACAACCGTGTCGTATTTCGGGAGAGGCTGCGGGAGAAGGTGGCCTCCGAATCCGTGGCGGTCATCGTGTTCGACCTGGATACCTTCAAGGAGGTGAACGACACGCACGGTCATCCTGTAGGCGACGAGGTTCTTGTCCGCTTTGGCGAGAGGATGCTTGGCTGCGCCGGCGACGCCCTCGTCGCGAGGCTCGGCGGTGATGAGTTCGCCGTCATCGTCGGTGGAGGGCGGAAGGAGGCCGAGGCCTTCGCCGAGCGGGTTGTCGTCGCGATAGCGGACCCGTTTGAGGTATCGGTCGGGCCCATCGAGATGCGTGCGAGCATGGGCATAGCGCTCGCGCCGGACAATGGCCGAGACCCGGACGAGGTCTTCAAGAAGGCCGACATCGCGCTCTTTAGCGCAAAGGCCCACGACCCCGGAAGGTTCCACTTCTTCGAGCAGGAAATGGAAGTCGAACTACTGCGCATGCAGTCCCTGAAGGCGGATCTCGCCAAGGCCCTCCCGAAACATCAATTCGAGACGGTTTACCAGCCGATCCTTAGCCTGCGCGACAACAGTGTCCGCGGCTTTGAGACTTTGATCCGCTGGCGCCACCCTGAGCGCGGGATGGTTCCGCCTGACGAATTCATACCCGTCATTGAGGAAACCGGCGCCATAGCCGACATTGGCGGGTGGGTCCTCGACGAAGCGCTCAGGTCTGCAGGAAACTGGCCCGACCGCATCAGCGTGGCAGTGAACCTGTCGCCCTGCCAGTTCCGGGGCGAGGGGTTGCAGCATACCGTGCGCGCGGCCCTTGCCAAGAGTGGGGTTGCTCCCCCGCGTCTTGAACTCGAGATCACCGAATCAGTGCTCCTGCAGGGCAGCGAGCGCAACCTAGCGCTGCTCCATTCGCTAAGGAACATGGGCGTAAAGATTGCTCTCGACGATTTCGGGGTCGGCTATTCTTCGCTTTCCTATCTCAGGACCTTCCCGTTCACCCGCGTGAAAATCGACCGCTCGTTCGTAAAGGGGATCGACGCCAATCCACAATCAATAGCCATCGTAAAGTCGGTAGTGGACATCGCCGCTGCGATGGGGATGCAGGTTACGGCGGAAGGCATCGAGACCCGCCAGGAATTCGACTGTATCCGTACCTTGGGATGCGACGCGGTGCAGGGGTTTTTCATAGGCCGGCCAACCGCGCGGGGGACTGAATTGGCGGCCTTGGAAAAAGTCGACGCCGACATGATCTGGCGGGCCACAGGAGACTCTCGCCTCCCGGGACGAGGATAGTATCTCGGATGCTACTCAGGCACAGCTAATTAATCCGTAGCGGATGCCGAAGCGGCGCAATGTATCTGTTTCGCGCACCAAGGGTCTTCAGCAGATTGTCGTCGTTCCGATGCTCCCACTTTCCCGCCTCGGCCGGATTGGCGAGTTGATACGACTACATGGGCGAGCCCCCAGACGCGAGCGAATGTCCCGCACGTTCATACGTCCGAACCTGGTGCCAGACTTCATCACCTCCGGCAGGGTGGGTTCTATGGGTGGCCGTGGTATTATCCCGGCGCCTACGAAGACCCGGCCTATGCGGGCGAGCGTCCCGACTCAAAGAAAAGGTTCTTGCGCCAGACATACTGCTGCAGGCGCATTCATCCACCATGCAGATCGCCTTCTATAATGGCGATGCGTTTCCCAAGGACTATCGCGGCGAGGCGAGTTCGCGCCGGATTGGGAAGCGAGCGACTTTGGCGCGGCGGGATGGCCCTAACCACTCATCCAAGGCATCTCAGTCGCCCCGAGCGATACGACGATCCCGAGCCCCACGAGCGCAATGCCCAAAGCACTTTCGAAGCGGCGACCATGCGGCTGCAGCTTTTCGACGAAGACGACCAGTGTCAGAAGCAGCATCCAGGCGACGCTCATGACGCCGGCCGCAACCAGCACGGCAAACAGCGCCCAGCAGCACCCAAAGCAATAGACACCGTGGCGTAGCCTCATCTCAAGCGCGCCGGCCCGGCCGTCGCGCCAGTACTGCGCAACGAACGCGAAGGGTGAACGGCAATGGCTGAGGCAAATGTGCTTGAGGGATGTGAACTGGTAGAGGCCGGCGATGCCAAGCGTTGCACCGAGCGCGAGCGGCGCCCATTTCGACCGCTGAGGGGGATCGAGGCTCGCCGCAAGCTCGCTGCCGAACTGGACCAGGACATACACGAGAAGGCCAGCCGCCGCCCAGACGAGTATGACGTAGCGGGCATTCGCAAATGTTGGGACCCAACGCCCTTCCACCAATCGCGTATTCCAGCTGCAATGGTCGGCATGAAGATGGGCACGAAGGACATAATCAATCTGTTCCGGCACAACACCGGCTGTTGCCAATCGATCCAGAAAAGTGCCGACGTGGCGGCCATGCCAGTGCGCAAAGTCCTTGCAGGACTTATTGTTGCCAACGCAACCATCGACAAGAATGGTGTGGTGCCTGGTACGAACCAGATAGCTCTGAATGGGGAGAATAATGCGGCCGGTAGCAGGGGATATCGACCGAGGTGTGAGCCAATGGAGATGTGGTTGATTGCTTCCTCAGTGCTGTCGGGGAACTATTCCGACGGTGTGCGCAGGGCTCACACATCTCCAAAATTCTGGTTACCCAGACATCTCCAATTCGGCATTCATCCATCGATGCGCTCCTTCTTGAGCAGCCGAATCTATTCCCAGTGTCGACAGCTCCGCAAAATCAATGGCGGCTTGTGGCGGCGAAGAGCGCACCTGCCTCAAAGAACGATCTCAGAAATTTATGGCCGCAGCAATGACGCGGCGATGCCCATTTCATTCGTCCGGTGCCCAGGACGCAAGTTGTCCGTATTAGAAGCTACGCTGCTCGCAGAGATCTGAAAGTCCTCTCTTGAATACCAAACCCGAAAGCTGGTCTTTCGGTATCGGCCCCAAAGCGGTCAGCCGCGCATCGATTTTGGTGTAGAATGTTTTAGCCAGGAACGGAGGAACCCACCGTGACACTCTACCTAACACGCTTCAGCTACATGCCGGAAACTTGGGCCCGACTTGTCCAGAACCCGGAAGACCGCCGTGATGCCGCCCGCAAGTACATCGAATCCGTTGGCGGGAACCTGCACGGCTTTTGGTACGCGTTCGGCGAGCATGACGGGTATAATCTGTGGGAAGCGCCCGACAATGTCTCGATGGCCGCCGTGTGCATTGCCATTGGGGGCGGTGGCGCGCTTTCGAAATTTGAGACAACGCCGCTGCTCACGGTAGAGGAAACTTTAGAAGCCCTCACCCGCGCCAAAACGGTGGGTTACCGACAACCGGGGGCGTGACCAAAAACGGATTTGCGCTGGCGCGATCACACCCGTTGGCAAGCGTAACAACGTCTGCTCAAAGCCGCGGCGTGGCGGTACAACCTTCCGCATGCGTTTTAGCAGGTAAGGTCTGGTGCCCGCGCCAAGAGGTCGCGCGCGTCGAAGAGGTCACGTTGATGCAGCCGGTCGAACGCGGCGACGATCTTCCCGGCGTAGAGATCCGGAAAGGAGACGATCCGCATCTCCGCGAAACCAAACTCATCTTGGACGCCAGAGGAGACCGGACGTAAGTCGGGTTCGACTACGCTGCCTCGCAGGACCTGCGCGCTATCGCTGCGAACCACGAGCTTGGTGATGACGATGCCCACATGAGCGATTCTGACCCTAATCAGCGCCTTGGCAGATACGCCGAAACCCCGGTTGCGGGTGAGATCGTGCGCGCCTTCGTTCCGCCGCCACTACCGCCGAAACCGCAGATCGACATGCTGGCACTTCTCGACCGGCTGAGCCTCGCCGAACGTGCGCTCGGGCGACTGGACGGTATTACCATGCTACTGCCGCGCCAGGAACTCTTCCTCTACATGTACGTGCGTAAGGAGGCGGTGCTGTCGTCCCAGATTGGAGGCGCGCAGGCACACTGACCGATCTCCTGCGCTTCGAGACCGAGGCGCAGACCGGGAACCGATCGACGACATTCGCGAGGTGTGGAGCGGCTGGAAGAGCTGCCGCTATCATTGCGCCTGATCCGCGAGATGCACGCGCGGCTCCTGCAAAGCGGTCGCGGCGGCACGAAGCTCTCCCGTTAGAGCGGTGTGGTGCTGACCCTAGGTAAGCATTCGTGCTTGACACGCCTGTAGTGTGATCACATACTGAGATCAAGAATAGGGATCAAAATTATAACGCTACCCTGTTCTGGGAACTGATACTGACAATTCACACTTGGGTATATCAGCAACGAAGGGGAGCAAGCGCATGAAGCGCCTTATCAATCGAATTGCGGTCGGGATCATAGGCCTCAACGCAATCTTCAGTGCGAGTCAAACTCTTGCGGCCGATGACGTGAACGTCCGCTTTAGCTATAAGTTGAAAGGCGAATACGGCTTCTTCTACCTAGGCCAGGAAAAAGGCGTGTATTCGCAAGCCGGCCTTTCGACCACCTTTGGGGAAGGCGCGAGTTCTCAGGCCGCGCTCGGATCACTGATCCAAGGTCAGGACGACCTGATTGTTCTTCCTGGAATATTTGCAATATCCGCAATTCAGAAGGGCATGCCGATCAAGATCGTAGCTCTTTACCAACCTGCAGCGCCAACCGTTCTGGTGTCGCATCCAGAGCAGCCGCTCAATACGCCCAAGGATCTTGAAGGCAAGACAATCGCAGCGCCCATCGGCGAAACCGGAACGACTTATCTCGGCGTCTTTTGCGAGATCAACGATATCGACTGCAGCAAAATCAAGAAAGTGCAGATCGATGTCCAGGCACGCGTCTCTCAGTTCTTGACCAATCAGATTGACGTAATTGCTGCCTATAAAACCAACGATCTCCCCATCCTTGAGGCGAAAACTGGCAAGACTTTCTCAGTGCTCGACCAAGTCAAGTATGGCCTGAATGTACCCGGCATGGCAGTAGTGGCAAGCGACAACGGGATCTCGAACAAATCGGACATTCTCAAGAAATTCCTTGCTTCCACAGCAATTGCGATCGAACAGACACGAACCGAGCCCCAGACGGCAGTGACTGCTCTGAAGGCTGTTTGGCCGAATGGCCCAGCTGATGCGGTTGTTCTTAAGCAGATTGAAGCAACGTCTGCCTCTATTCCCGCCGGCGCCGAACACCCAGTTGGCTGGGTCGACGAGAAGTCGATTGCCGCCGCCTTGAAGCTTCTTGATGAGGGAAGCTCGGCCGTACAGAAACCACTTTCCGAATTCTATACCAACGCGCTGCTGCAAAAGTAGTGACGTGGGGTCGCTGAGCTCAGGAGATCCGGTCGAGATCCCCTGAGCTGACCGCTTTCGTTCAGTGTTAATGCTTGGCGACGTGAGGGCGTGGGCGTTGACAGGACACGACCCTAGAAAGGTCAAACGAGTGAAGCCTGCCCCGTTCGAGTATCACCGCCCAGATACGATCGAAGCCGCCATAAAGCTGCTTGAAGACTATGGAGGTGAAGCCAAGATCATCTCTGGCGGACAAAGCCTTTTGCCGATGCTAGCCTTTCGCCTACTGGCCCCGGCTGCTTTGGTCGATATTTGTCGCATACCAGATTTGAACACCGCAAAATGCAGCGAACGTGGCCTTACCATGGGGAGCAGATTGCGCTGGGTCGACATCGAGAAGGACCTCGAGCTTCGTCGCAGCTACCCCTTGCTGGTCGCGGGAGTGGAGCACATCGCCCACTATCAAATTCGCAATCGCGGAACGATTGGGGGCAGTTTGGCACACGCAGATCCTGCGGCTGAATTTCCTGCTCTCGTCCTCATTCACGAGGGCCAGATCCAAGTCCAAGGAACCGGTGGGTCAAGGCTAATCTCGGCCGCAGATTTCTTCCACGGAATGCTAACGACTGATCTGTCGGAAGACGAGATAATCACCCGCGTCCATCTTCCGAGTTGGCCCGAAACCAGGTGCTGGTCCTTCAAAGAGTTCGCTCGACGCAGCGGAGATTTTGCGATTTCCGGCGTTGCTGTGCATTTTGAGCTAAAACAAGGTCGGATCGACTCTCCACGAGTAGTTGCGTTTGGAGTAGACGATCGCCCGGTTAACCTTACGCCTTTGCAATCGATGTTGGATGGGGCGTTGCCCGATCTGAAGACGTTTGCAGCGGTTGGTGCTGCGGCGGCCAAATTGGACATGATCGATCCCCCGTCGGACATCCAGGCATCATCGGAGTATCGGCGCGCATTGCTGGGAGTGCTTGTTGAACGTGCTCTTGCCGATGCCTTCGACAAGCGAGGAGAAGTCCGTTGAAACAGCCAATGGATATAGCCTTCAAGGTCAACGGACGAGAAGTTCACGTGTCTGTAGAACCTCGTAGGAGTCTCGCTGACTGCCTCCGTCATGACCTTTCATTTACCGGCACCCATGTTGGTTGTGAACATGGCGTCTGCGGCGCATGCACCGTAATGATGGACGGCGAAGCCGTGAGGTCGTGCCTGGTACTGGCAGTGCAAGCTGAAGATCGTCTGGTGGAAACCGTCGAAGGTTTGGCAAGTGACGACTGCCTTTCGGCAATCCAGGAAGAGTTTCGGGCGAACCACGCCTTACAATGCGGTTTTTGCACTCCTGGCATCCTCATGAGTGCGCAAGCGCTTTTAAACACCGAGCCCGAGGCCAGTAACGACCGTATCCGTGAGGTCCTCTCAGGTCATATTTGCCGCTGTACCGGGTACATCCCGATCGTGACGGCCATCGCAAAAGCACGAGATCGCTTGTCCGCAGCCAGCCGAGATCACTATGCAATTGAAGAATAGCCGCTACGTCGGTCAACCGCTACCACGTGTTGAAGACTTCCGTCTACTGACGGGGAACGGTACGTTTGTCGATGATTGTCATAGGCCAAACATGGCGTGTGCCGTGATCGTTCGCAGTCCCGTCGCGCACGGGCGGCTGCTCGCTATTGATGCCACTGCAGCCCAAGAACTGCATGGTGTGCTTGCAGTGTTGAGCGCCAACGACCTCGGCCTCGAAATTCCTCGCATCCCTTTTCGCATCGCCGCGTTTGAAGAGGCTACACCCTTTCAACAACCTGTAATCGCGAAGGATAGAGTTCGCTATGTGGGCGAACCTGTGGCGGTGATCATAGCCGAGAGCCAAGCTGTCGCTGAAGACGCAGCAGAACTTATTCAGATTGAGATCGACGAATTGGCGCCGATTGCCTCTTCACGAGACAGCCTTCGCGCCCAGGCACCAATGCATGAGGACTTGGGATCAAACATAGCATTTCAATACACGATAGACCGTGGAGACGCGGCCGGCGTTTTTTCCCGCGCACCCTATAAACGGAAGGAAACGTTCTACGTTCAACGGCATACGGCTGTCCCCATGGAGATGCGCGGCCTAGTCGCGGAGTGGAACGAAAGCAAGGGTCACATGTCGGTTTGGGGCGCGGCAAAGGTCCCTTTCTTCAATCGTCATGTTCTCGCCGGAATGCTGGGTCTTCCCGATAAGAGCGTAGATCTAATCGAGTTAGACGTCGGCGGTGGTTTTGGCGTTCGCGGGGAATTCTATCCAGAAGACTTTTTGATACCCTTTGCGGCACGTCACCTACAGCGACCTATCAAATGGTCCGAAGACAGACGCGAACATTTGATGGCGACAAACCATTCCAGAGAGTTCGAATGTGAACTCGAGGTCGCGTGCGATGCACAGGGCAAGGTCCTGGGTCTCCGTGGGCAAGTCATTGCGGATCTGGGGGCCTATGTCGGGACAACCGGTGGGATCCTCGCGTCCCGAGCTGCCCAGTTTATGCCTGGGCCCTATGATATTTCCGCATTGAGCATCGATGTCCTCTCGCTGGCGACCAACAAGACGCCGTCAGGGAGCTACCGAGGTCCCGGTCGTTTCGAGTCCAGTTTTGCGCGAGAACGGCTGTTTGATATCGCAGCACGAGATCTGGGGATCGATCCGATCTCTTTCCGTCTTCGCAATTTGTTGAGGCCGGATCAACTGCCATACTCGACGGGCAATCTGGTCCCCTATGAGCAGGACGCCTCATACGATCTTGGCGACCATCCCACCGTTCTTCGGCGCTGCGCCTCAGAAATAGGATGGGAACAAAAGGCAGCTCTGCGTGGCAGGGAAGTCGACGGCCGATATCACGGGATAGGGTTTGGCAGTTTCATCGACAGCAGTGGCGCGGGGCCAAAAGAAAATTGTCGAATCCGACTTGAACCAAACGGTCGCATATCTGTTTTCATAGGCTCATCGGCCCTCGGCCAAGGGATAGAAACTGGTTTCTCGCAGATCTGTGCCGATGCCCTGGAAGTTCCAATTGAGAGTGTGAGCATCCATCACGGGTCCACAACCTTGCTCGATGAGGGGTTTGGGTCTTTTCATTCGCGTTCAATAATCATGGGTGGGAATGCGATTGCCGATGCAGCGGAAAAGCTAATATCTCTGCTCAAGGCAGAAGCTGCCAGCTTGTTTGAGTGCAACGCCGACAACATCCAGTATCGAAATGGGATTTTTGTGACTGCTGCCAAAGACCCTATAGCTTTGGCAGATCTTGCCCGTGTGCTGCCCAAAACTGCGGAGGCCGATGGCACTTTTGGCACAAAGCGGAAGCCATATGGTTATGGAACTCATGCAGCACATGTGGCCGTCGACATACGAACAGGCCATGTAGAGGTCATCGAATACGTCGCCGTTGAAGATGTCGGAAAGATGATAAATCCCCTTCTTGTCCATGGCCAGAAAATAGGGGCCATCGTGCAAGGACTCGGGGGGGTCTTTCTGGAGCAGTTATCTTACGATGACAACGCGCAGTTTCTCACCGGCTCCTTGGCAGATTACCTGCTGCCGACATCAACGGACTATCCGAACATACGCGCTATTTCTCTCGATCTGACCCGTACCGATCGCAACCCCATGGGCGTGAAGGGTGTCGGT
The DNA here is from genome assembly GCF_014206975.1 of Aminobacter aganoensis. Taxonomy (GTDB): domain Bacteria; phylum Pseudomonadota; class Alphaproteobacteria; order Rhizobiales; family Rhizobiaceae; genus Aminobacter; species Aminobacter aganoensis. The sequence continues at coordinate 43,056 of NZ_JACHOU010000026.1, read as the reverse complement.
GAAGATGCAATCGCGCCGGTTGCTGCGGTCATCGGGAATGCCATAGCCGACGCGCTGTCGTCTTTTGGAGTTCAACCAACCCGCCTGCCGCTCACTCCCTGTGCCGTATGGCAATTGATGGAGCAGTCCAAGGAAAGCGAAGCGCACTGACCACCAGAAATCCAACACTCTACTTGAGGTAATTGCGATGGACATGACTGGAGAACAACTTATTCCTGCTCCCAGAGAGGTCGTTTGGAATGCGTTGAATGATATAACAGTGCTGAAGGATTGTATCCCTGGGTGCACATTTTTGGAAAAGCAGGAAGACGGTTCCTTAGCAGCTAAATCTGTCCTTCGGATTGGACCAATCAAGGCCAGTTTTTCGGGCAAAGTTACTTTCAGCAATATCATTCCGATGGAGGGCTATAGTATCGTGGGAGAGGGGCAAGGCGGTGTTGCCGGTTTTGCGAAAGGCGGCGCTGACGTTCATCTCAGGGACGCTGAAGGCGGCACTATGTTGGTCTATACGGCGAAGGCAGACATCGGGGGCAAATTGGCCCAATTGGGATCAAGGCTAATCGATTCCACGTCTAAAAAACTTGCCGGTGAGTTTTTCGAGCGGTTTGCGTCTGAGGTGGTTTCAAAGGCAGCGGTGCCGGCATGAAGTCCTGACCGGGCCTCACTACCAGCAAGCGGTCCGGTCAGCATGAGGTTGTTGACGACCAACGCTCGACGTTGGATGCATAACCAAATGAGGCACCGCTCTGTCGAGCGTCCAGCCGTCCCCGGTTAGCACTAGGGCACGGCTACTGCGTCGCGAGTGCTTCCGTGGTCCACGCGAATGTGGGTAACCCAGAAGCAATAGATGTCTGCTAGTGGTGGGGAGGCGTCCCTCGCAGTTTACGGTCGCGATGCGGTCACCTGTAAGACTTCTGACGTCCGCTCCCAATACAGCCAGTCCGCTCTTATGCGGTGGATGTCTCTCTTCCGCCTTGCGGCTATAGTCGCGGGGCTAGAGCTGTAGGAGGTGCCATGAGTATTGTTACGACGATTTAGTTTGGACGTTCTTCGAGAATTTGCCCAGATGCCGCGTGGGGATCGAGGCATGCAACCCCGCACTATCGGGCGCGAGAATTGATTGTACTAGGCCATGATGTGCGGCTGCTCCCTGCTCAGTTATCGTGGTCGAAACCTATTGTAGCCCATGGCGGAGAGCCAGGGCCAGATTGCGCCTCCCGTTCCACGTTTTCCTTCCTGTGGAACTGGTCAGCCTCGTCGAAGGGGCCCCAATAACCTTGGCAAAACGGTATCCGATCTCACTCGTGCCCGTACAAGCCACATCCATGACGACAAGAAATCTTGAAGGTAAGGCTGCTCTTTTTGGTTAGAGTTTGTTGGCCCGGGGCCGCTCGGCGTCATGGACAAATCCCCAACAGACGTATCGGTCCGAGCGTGAGAAGCGTCATTGGCGCAAGCGAACCGCGGATGACGTCTCCACACACATGTTGGCTACTTGAGCGGCTGCGGTGGCCATTGAGGGAAGCGCGTAAGCAATCAGCCAGGGAGCCAACGGGAACTGTCGTCACCGACGAGCGTTTTTCTGGAAAGGCGAACCGATCTGACAATTCTGACCGCAGCCATCACTGGAGGCCAGCAACAACCAGTTGGCTGCGACTGCAACTACAACCGTCGATTTAGGACACGTGAACTAGCAGCGGTCGGCGAACATTCTACTGTTGATATTGTCAGGTTTACGCGTCTGGAACTGGTCGTCTACGTGGATGGGTCCCCCAATTTTGGCCCGGACCCACTGGTGAGCCAAATGAAATCTTCTCCTGCGCGCAGGATTCAAGACGATCTGCGAGATGCTTTTGGTCCGGCCCAAGCGTTACGCAAGTCGGGTATCGTCTCCATAAGCGAAATCGCTTGGGGTGCGCACATCTGTGTTTTCTACGAGACAAAGCAGGACCTGCTCGACGCCAATGTTCCATATCTTAAGGCAGGTTTGGAAGGCAACGAATTCTGCGTATGGGCAATCTCTGATCCACTTACGGAAACGGGCGCAAAGAATGCGCAGCGTCGTTCAGTCCCCGACCTTGATGAGCGCCTGGCTGCCGGGCAAATCGAGCTAATTCCAGGCACAGACTGGTATCTGCGCGGCGGGGAGTTCGATTTGCAGCGGATTACTGGGGGCTGGCATCACAAGCTCCGGCTCGCATTGGCCAAGGGCTACGATGGGATGCGCGTGAGTGGGAACGCATTCTGGATAGGCACCAACCATTTTCAGAAATTCACGGAGTATGAGCACGAACTGGATCGGTCGCTCGCCGGTCAGAAGATGGTCGTTCTATGTACCTATTCGCTCTCGGAAAGCAGGGTCGTTGACCTGCTCGACGTAGCACGCGCTCATCAGTTTACCATCACCCGGCGGTGTGGCGGGTGGGAATTCCTGGAGACCCCCGGACGCAAGCATACAAGACAAGAAGTCGCAGAGTTCAATGGCGATATCTGGTCCAAGCCGTTTCCGGGTCATGACACGCTCACATTAAGGGAGCGCGAAGTACTGGCTGAACTCGTACGGGGCTACTCCAGCAAGGAAATTGCTCGGCAGCTAGGAATTGTTCCTCGCACTGTTGAGTTTCATAGAGCCAACCTACTCAAGAAAGTAGGTGCGAGGAGTACGATTGACCTCATCCGAATTGTCCTCGGGGAATGACGCGCTCCAGCTTTAATCATTATTGGAAACTGGGCCCCCGAGCAACGGGCTCTGCAGCAGGCGAGGTTGTTAGTTGGAGGATGAACCGTTCGACCTTCCGGTTTTTGTTCAGCTTGGCGCCATAAACGAAATCCGCTCTGTATCCTCCACACAGGAGGCAGCCGAGTGCCTGCTCTTCCGGTGGCCGCGAGGAACTGGACCAAAATTCGCCACCGCGATCGAGGCTTGTCTGGCTGTTCTGCGAGGTGCCGAAGAGACTTTTCACGCCCGATCAGCGTTTGAGGAAGCTGCGAAAGAAGTTGGCATCCTAGTTGTCACCAAGCGGTGATGGCCAATGGTTCTCGCACCCTGGTCGAAAGCTTTGTAACTTCTCGGAAAGACTAACGTGTATTCACAAGATGCGACTAACGATCCGAAATGGGTCTGGAGAGCAGTCGACTGCGAAGTGGAATTGCTTTTTCCAGCACGTGGTGTGCGCGAGATACACGGAGCGAAATTCCAACTTATACGACTCTCCGGAGGGGGGGCATCAGTTCGTGTCGGCGGTATGAGAACCATCCCCGATTTTTTCTACCTGCGATTCAATGACGACGAGGAAACCTCGGGCTGCTACGTTGTCGGAAGGTCTGTCGACACCATCCATTGTCAGTTCTTCCACGAAAAGACAGCAAGCGAGGTCGACCGCATCATAACGGAGGGAGAGTTCATTTCCGTTCTCGGCTCATTGTCGGGGACAAATGGCGGTCAGAAGCAGCAAGAAAGCTTGCCGTTCGAAATCTTGCAACTTTTTAAGAAGCTGTACTAATTACTATCAATCGCGTGCGGTGAGCATTGCAAGATCCGGCTCGGGTCAACACGATGCCACCACGCTGCAACCACTAACTTTGATCGGTCTTGCGGCTGCCGTACTCGCGTTAGGTAGCGTGTATTGGCCGGTCCGGGAACAGGATCGCAGGCAGGCCGACTAGACTTGCTCGCAGTAACCGTTGGGCGGGCTGCTCGGTCGCCGCGGAAACCAGTTCCGCGGTTCCGAAATCCGGCCCCCGGGCAGCGACTGGCATTAGTGAGGGTGAACACGGGCCGGTCTGGGGAGCCGCTTTCCCAGCCGATTTGCGGCGGCTCCGTGGTCTGCGGGTGGTATTTGTCGAAGATTCCTTGATCGCCAGGTCATACCCGCGAAAGATACCGTCACGGGCCCCCCTCCTGTAGACCGGGACGACATCGGTGAGATGATCGCAAGTCTCAGGCGTTACCTACTGCTCTGACGATGTCCGCGGAGCGCCGCCCGTAAATAGATTTGTCGAATTGATTTTCGGGGTTGTGGCCTTGCAGCAGGTGCAAATGTAGCAGAACGGGACCTAAGTCTAGTTGTTGTCTTGCCGGATCGGGCAGTGGCGGTTGACGCATTGTTAGTCAGTCGTTCTGCTCGCTGAGCAGCACTCCGCGGGCGGGACAATGCCTAGTCAGATCGGATGCGGGGTTCGCACGTTGGCGACAACAAAGGGTGATCCTCAGTCAGCTCCATGTATCGCTGCGACAACAATGCCCGTTACAGCTTCGATATACTCATCAATGCGGGTGCCGCGCTTGCGGTACTTTGCTCGCTTTACATACCAGTCCTGCAGCAGAGGCTTGATGAGCGAGGCTGTCAGCTCGACGTTTGCGACAGCGAATTGCCGGCTGGCCACGCCTTGCCGCAGCACACCGGCAAAAATCTCTTCGGTCGCCGCCTCGCTGTCCACCGCCATGCGACGTTCGGCTGCAGGAAACGACTTTGCTTCCATGTAGGCAAATACGAACCATGGCTGCATTGTTTCCGTCAGACGGATATGCGTCTCGATCAGCCATTTTAGATGCTCAAGTGGCCGGTCGGCTATCTCTTTGGGCGCCGCAGTCAGCACCTCATTCACCGTTGACGAGACCTCGCCCAGGATCATCGAAAGCAGCTTCGTCTTGTTGTCGAAGTAGGAGTACAGCCCTCCCATGCTCAGACCTGACGCTTGTGCCAGATCGCGTAAGCTGGTGGCATGGAACCCCTGCTTGTTCGAGAGCTTGAGTGTCGCCTCGATGATGCGTGCGAGGTTGGCTATCGCGACATGCGGCTTCTGAACACGAATGGAGTCGCGATGCCGTTCGAGAATGTGTGCGCACAACTTCTCGGTAGAGAGTGCGCCCGTTAACTGCTTTTGTCCTGCGACGTCCAAGCTGGCTCCTGCTGCCGGCGTTGACGCGGCATTGTCATCCCGAAATATCAGCAAAAGTCTTGTTGCAAAAGAGCCAGCGAGCAAATAGAGAAAACGAGCGCTCGATCGATTTAATAAGGCAATTGCAAATGCTGTTCGACGACCTCAGGGGAAAGTCCGCACTCATCACCGGCGCTTCCGGCGGCCTCGGCCAACATTTCGCCGAGCAACTTGCCAGCTACGGTGTGGCAGTTACGCTCGCCGCGCGCCGCCGTGGGGCGCTGGAACATGCTTGCGCTAAGATCATTGCTAGCGGCGGCAATGCCCGCGCGATCCAAATGGACGTGACTGACAGCGCCTCGGTGGCTGCGGCGCTGTCGGGTAACTGCTTCGACATTTTAATCAACAATGCCGGCATTTCGGGTGCGTCCCGCGCGCTCGATCTTGGCGAAGTCGAATGGGACCGTGTGCTGGACACAAATCTCAAAGGCGTCTTTGTTGTTTCCCAGGCGGTGGCGCGAGGCATGAAGGCAAAGGGCCGGGGCGGGGCGATCGTCAATATTGCGTCGATCCTTGGCCAACGTGTCGCCGGCAATCTGAGCGCCTATGCAGCTTCCAAGGCCGGGGTGATCCATCTGACCAAGGCGCTGGCACTGGAGTGGGCGCGCGATGGCCTACGCGTCAACGCGCTGTGCCCCGGCTACATCGAGACCGACATCAATCGGGAGTTTTTCACCTCCGCCGCAGGACTTGAGCTCATCAAGCGCATTCCGCAACGCCGTCTCGGCCAGCCGCAAGAGCTCGATGGCGCGCTGCTTTTGCTCGCGTCCGACGCCGGGAGCTACATCACTGGGTCGTCGATCGAAGTCGATGGTGGCCATCTCGTTTCATCCTTGTGAGTGCCGCCATGAATTTCGACATCCCCGCCCGCGTTGAAGATTACCGCGCCCGCATCGCCGATTTTGTCGCACGCGAGATCCTGCCATTGGAGGCCGACAAGGCGTCTTATGACGAGCATGGCAACATCGCCCTGCCGATGCTCGAAACACTTCGCGCCAAGGCAAGGGCCGCTGGCTTGTGGTGCCTGCAGCTCAAGTCTGCGACCGGCGGTGCCGGCCTCGGCAAGATGGGCATGGCGGTGTGCTACGAGGAGATGAACCGCTCGATCTTCGGCCCGGTCGTCTTCAATTCGGCAGCACCCGACGACGGCAACATGATGGTTCTGGAAGCGCTCGCCACGCCGGAGCAAAAGGAAAAATGGCTGAAGCCCATTGTCGAGGGCAAGGTGCGCTCGGCATTCGCCATGACCGAGCCGCATCCCGGCGGTGGATCGGATCCGTCGATGATGCTGACGCGGGCCGAAAGGCGCGGCGACAAATATGTGGTCACTGGCCGCAAGTGGTTCATAACAGGGGCGGAAGACGCCAGCCACTTCATCGTGATCGCACGCACCTCCGATGATCCGCGCAATGGGCTGTCGGCGCTGATGTTCCATAAGGATCAGCCTGGCTGGCATATCACGCGCCGCATCGAAATCATGGGCCCCGAAGAGCATGGCGGTCATTGCGAGCTGGAATTCGATGGCCTCGAAATCCCTGCCGAAAACCTGCTCGCCGGCGAGGGCAGGGGCATGAAGGTCACCCAGGTGCGGCTCGCGCCCGCACGTCTGACCCATTGCATGCGCTGGCTCGGCCTGTCCAAGCGCTGCGTCGAGATCGCGCGCGCCTATGCTGCCGAGCGCTACGGTTTCGGTGTCAGGCTTGCCGACCGTGAGAGCATCCAGCTCAAGCTCGGCGACCTCGCCATGCGCATCGAGGTCGGTCGCTTGCTGGTGATGAAGGCGGCATGGGAGCTCGACCGCGGCGGGTTTGCTCGCAAGGAAGTGTCGATGGCCAAGGTACAGGTAGCAAACGTATTGCATGACGCCGCCGACGTGGCGATCCAGATCAATGGCGCGCGCGGCTATTCCAAGGATACCGTCCTTGAATGGATCTACCGTTACGCGCGCCAGGCGAGGCTGGTCGACGGCGCCGACGAGGTGCACAAGATGGTGCTGAACCGCTTCCTCAATGAAGAAGGCTCGGACTTCTGGCGCTGGAATGTCGAAGACGAGGCTAAGGCTTGATGGCTGGGGACGGCAAGGTGCAGGTCAACGCGGACTTTGATCCGGCGGCACTGGCGAGCTTCCTTACGGAACGTTTCGGCAAGGGCAAGATGACGCTTGAACGGATTGGCGGTGGCCAGTCCAACCCGACCTATTTCGTCGATTTCGGCGACCGCCGCATGGTGTTGCGCAAGAAGCCGGCGGGGCCGATCCTGCGAGGTGCGCATGCCATCGACCGCGAGTTCCGCGTGCTCGAGGCACTGGCGCCAACCAATGTGCCAGTTCCAAGGCCGGTGCTCTATCACGACGGCGACATCCCGCTCGGCACACCGTTTTATCTGATGGAGCGCCTCGAAGGCCGCGTCTTCCATGACTGCTCCTTACCGGGCATGTCGCCAGAGGGGCGGCGCGGCATCTATCTCGGCATGGCCGAGGCGATGGCCAAGCTCCATGCTGTACGACCGGACGATGTCGGCCTCGGCGATTATGGCAAACCCGGCAACTATTTCGAGCGCCAGATCGGCCGCTGGACACGACAACTCAGGGAATCGCCGAGCGACCGCATCCCGGCACTTGAGGCTGTCGCCGACTGGCTGCCACAGAACATGCCGGCGGACGATGGTCGCGTGTCGATCGCGCATGGCGATTTCCGCCTCGGCAATCTGCTGTTTCATCCCGAAAAGCCCGAGGTAATCGGCATCCTTGACTGGGAATTGTCGACGCTTGGCCACCCGCTCGCCGATCTCGGCTTCTGCTCGATGACCTGGCATTCAGCGCCGGACGAATATGGCGGCATCCTTGGCCTTGACATTCAGGCACTTGGCATTCCGAGCCAGCGCGAATTCCTCGACCATTATTCCGCCCATGCGGCACCCACCGCAGCGCTCGAACGTTTCCATCTGGTCTTTTCGCTGTTTCGCTTTGCCGTGATCTTCGTCGGCATCGCCGACCGGGCACGTGCCGGCAACGCGGCTTCGACCGATGCAGCCGATGTCGCGCCGCTGGCCGGGCGCTTTGCGGCGCGGGCCATGGAAATTATCGACGGCGCCCGACCCTGGTGAGGCAACGCTGAACAAAAAAGCCCGCCTGCGCGGGCTTTTGTTGCATTCGGCTTGGCTGCGGCTACTGAACCAGCATGCCGGCGGGATCGAAGCCGGGTTTTGCCTTCTTGACGATGTCGGCGGTGATGCGCGCCGAGCCCGCTGACATGGTCCAGCCCATATGTCCGTGGCCGACATTGAACACCATGTTGGCAAAGCGTCCGCCACGACCGAAGATCGGGGTGCCCTCCGGTGTCATCGGCCTGAGGCCAGCCCAATATTGCGGCCGGGCATAGTCGGCGCCATTGGGGAAGATGTCGCGAATGGCCGCCAGCATGTGGCGGAAATCCTCGGGCTTGTGCGAGCGGTCGAAGCCGGCGAATTCGGCCGTCGCTGTCACGCGCATCCGGTCGCCGAAGCGGGCATAAGCGACGAGATTGTCCTCATCGACGCCACCGACGGTGGGCGGAAGATTAGTGGCCTCGATCGGCATCGTCACCGAATAACCCTTGATCGGATAGACCGGCAGCGACACGCCGAGACGGCGGGCAAAATCGGGCGCGAAGACGCCGAGGCAGAGGACGAATTCGTCCGCGGCTACCGAGCCTTTGGAGGTGGTGACACGGGCGATGCGGTCGCCGCTTGTCTCGAAACCCCTGACCTCGGCGTCGAACATGAATTTGACGCCGAGTTCTTCGGCACAATGACGCGCGAGGTTCTGGGTGAAAACCCGCGCGTCACCACTGCCGTCGGAGGGGCAGTAAACAGCACCCGCGAACTTGTCTTTCACCGAAGCAAGTGCCGGATCGATGCGAGCCGCTTCATCGGGGGAGACGGCGCGCAGTTCCAACCCTTCCTCGGACAGGATGCGCGTGTTGGCCGAGCCGCGGGCAAAGGATTCTGGCTTGCGGTAGAGATAGAGCAGACCGCCGTCGAGGCCGTGATAGTCGACCCCGGTATCGGCGGCGATGCCCTCCAAGCGCTCCTGCGAATAGCGGCACAGACGCACCTTGCGCTTGGTGTTGGTGCGCGCCTTTTCGGCCGTGCAATTCATCAGGAATTTCCACGACCACGACCAAAGACGCACGTCCAAGCTGGGCTTGAAACGCAGCGCTTGGCTGTCGTCGAACAGTGAGCGGAGCAGGATGCGCGGCGCCTTGGGTGACGACCAGGTATAGGCGTGGCCGGGCGCGACCAGTCCGGCATTGGCAAAGCTGGTTTCGCCCGCCGCTTCAGAAAGCCGGTCGATGACCGTCACCTCGTGCCCGTCGCGGGCAAGTTCATAGGCGGTGGTGACGCCGACAACACCGGCGCCGAGCACGGCAACGCGCATCCTCAATCTCCGTGATTATGCCGTTGCTGCTCAAAGAGCGGCGATGACGGCGATCTCGACCGTGTACTGCGGCGCGGCAAGCTTGGATTCGACGGTTGCTCGGGCAGGGGCGCTGTCCTTGGCAACCCAGGCATCCCACACGGCATTCATCTCGGCAAAGCCGGCGATATCGGCGAGCCAGATGGAAGCCGACAGGACCTTGGTCTTGTCAGTACCTGCCTTGGCCAGCACGGCGTCGATGCGCTCGAGAATGTTCCTGGTCTGGGCGGCGACGCTTTCGCCGGCTGCATCGAGAGCGACCTGCCCCGATACATAGACGGTGTTGCCGTGCACGACTGCCTGGCTCATGCGCGGGCCAACGTCAATCCGGGTGATGTTGCTCATAGTTTCATACTCCAGGTTCGGTTCGATTACGTTGCCACTATATGTCGACACAAGTGTATCCACAAGAGGATTGTCGACTGCACTTTGTCGTGGCATTAGTTCGCCAAAGCGAGCCCACGAAGCGGACTCAACCAACAGACAGCCCGACCGAAGACGGAGCGCAGGTGCAGAAGACAGCCAAGCCGAAGAAGACGGGACGCGCCGCAGACAGCGTCGAAAAAGTCTATGACGCGGTCAAGGAACTGGCGGTCGAGTACCGCTTCAAGCCAGGCGAGCGCGTCAACGAGGTTGAACTGGCGACCAAGCTTGGCGTGTCGCGCACACCGGTTCGTGAGGCGCTCAACCGGCTGGCCCGTGACGGCTTCATGAGTTTTGTGCCTAATCGCGGCTTTCATGCTCGCGACATCACGCCTGAGGGCGTGCGGGAACTGTATGAACTGCGCGCGGCGATTGAGCGAGCGGCGTTCCGGCTAGCCTGCGAACGTGGTACTGACGCCGAGATCGGCGAGACTATCGCGATTTGGCAAAACAACAGCAATCTCGGTCCGACGACCGACTGGGCCGCAGTGGCTGAGGCCGACGAGGCTTTTCATATTGCCATCGTCACCTTGTCCAAAAACGGGCGCATGCTGAACGCGCTCGAAGGGGTCAATTCGCTGATCCGTTTTTTTCGCCGCATTGATCTTGAGAGCAACCGCCGCCGCAGTGGGACCTACGACGAGCACGCGGCAATTATCGAATGCCTGAGGCGCCGTGATGGCGATGTGGGTGGCGAACTGATAGAACGCCATATCACGTTGAGCTCGGCCCATGCCGTTGACGTGACCAAGGAAGGCTTGGCGCGCATATTCTTTCGCCGCCCCGACTAGGGCCACAATTACTTTCCGTTCGAGCGATACCGGGCCGCGCGTAAGCCCAGATACCTTGCAGCTCTTGAGCGGCCAGGATGCTCGCGATGTGTTGACAGATCAATGTGTATACAGTAATGGATTGACATGAGAGTTGGCTTTGCCCTCTCGCATGTCAGTTCCGTCTGGTCGGCCCGGACGGACATCCGCGCCCAGGAGATCCAGATGGCCAATCCGGCAGTTTCGCTCGACGATAAGTATCTGCTGGACGACGGCCGCATCTTCGTGACCGGCACCCAGGCGCTGGTGCGCCTGCCGATGGTCCAGCGCCGGATTGACCGTGCCGCCGGCCTCGACACGGCGGGCTTCGTCACCGGCTATCGCGGCTCGCCGCTGGGCGGCATCGACCAGGCGTTTGGTCAGGCACGTAAGTTTGCCGAGGCCAATGAGATCCGTTTCCAGACCGGGCTCAACGAGGACATCGCCGCGACCGCCATCCTCGGCACCCAGCAGATCAATCTGATGGAAAAGGCCAACAAACAGGGCGTCTTCTCCATGTGGTACGGCAAAGGCCCGGGCGTCGATCGCTCGGGCGATGCCTTTCGCCATGGCAACCTTGCTGGCTCGGCTCCGCATGGCGGCGTGTTGCTGCTCGCCGGCGACGACCACACCTGCAAATCCTCGACCACCTCGCACCAGAGCGAATATGCTCTGATGGACGCGATGATCCCAGTGCTCAACCCGGCAGGCGTGCAGGAGATCCTCGACTTCGGCCTCTATGGCTGGGCGCTGTCGCGCTATTCCGGCTGCTGGACCGCCCTTAAGCTGATCGCTGAGACTGTCGATTCCTCCGCCTCAATCGTTGTTTCCAGCGACCGTATCGCCTTCAAAACGCCTGATGACTTCGAGATGCCGGTCGGCGGGCTGGGCATTCGCTGGCCCGACAGCCCGCAGGAGCAGGAGCGACGGCTGCACAATCTCAAGCTGCCGGCGACACTCGCCTTTGCCCGCGCCAACCGCTTCGACCGCGTAGCACTCGGCGGCCCGCGCCGTCGGCTTGGCATCGTGACCACAGGCAAGTCTTATCTCGATGTGCGCCAGGCGCTCGAAGAACTCGGCATTTCCGAAAAGCGCGCCATGGAACTTGGCCTGTCGGTCTACAAGGTCGGCATGGTCTGGCCGCTGGAGCCCGAGGGCATCGTAGCCTTTGCTTCAGGACTGGAAGAACTTTTAATCGTCGAGGAAAAGCGGCCGCTGATCGAAAGTCAGGTCAAGGATATACTCTACAACATGCCGGTCGAGCAGCGGCCGCGCATTTTCGGCAAGCGCGATGGCGAAAACCGCATCGTTTTGCCGGCGCATGACGATCTCACCGCGATCCAGATCGCCCGTGCCATCGCCGCGCGCATCCTGCCTTTCATCGACGACAAGGATCTGATCGAGCGCATCGGCAAGCTGTCCGACATCGACAGCGCCAAGCTTGCTAGCCTTGCGCATGTCCAGCGCACGCCTTATTTCTGCTCGGGCTGCCCGCACAACACCTCGACGCGCGTGCCCGAAGGCAGCCGCGCGCTCGCCGGCATCGGCTGCCACTGGATGTCGCAGGCGATGGACCGCAACACCGCGACCTATACGCATATGGGCGGGGAGGGGGCCAACTGGATCGGCCAAGCGCCGTTCGTGTCGACGCGCCACATCTTCCAGAACCTTGGCGACGGCACCTATTTCCACTCCGGCCTGCTCGCCATCCGAGCAGCAGTCGCAGCCAAGGTCAACATCACCTACAAGATCCTGTTCAACGACGCGACGGCGATGACTGGCGGGCAACGCCATGACGGAACGCTCAACCCGCAGCGCATTACCCACCAGCTTCGTTCCGAGGGCGTCGAGCGTATTGCGGTTGTTTCCGACGACATCGAGAAATACCACGGTCAAGAGCCGTTCGCGGGCAATGTCACCATCCACCACCGCGACGAACTCGACGCCGTGCAACGCGAATTGCGCGAGGTTGAAGGCGTATCGGGCATCGTCTACGACCAGACCTGTGCTGCCGAAAAGCGCCGCCGCCGTAAGCGCGATCCCAAGCCGCGCGTCGAGCGTCGCGTCATCATCAACGAACTGGTGTGTGAAGGCTGCGGCGACTGCTCGAAGAAGTCGAATTGTCTGTCGGTGACGCCTGTCGATACCGAATTCGGACGCAAGCGCCGCATCGACCAGTCGTCCTGCAACGAGGATTTTTCCTGCGTGAAGGGGTTTTGCCCGTCCTTCGTGACAGTCGAGGGCGTGAAGCCGCGCCGACCCAAAAACATTGACCCGATGGCCATCGCCGCGCGGCCGATCGCCGAGCCAACACCGTTTGAACTCACCACATCGTGGAACGTGTTGGTCACCGGCGTTGGGGGCACCGGCGTCATCACCATCGGCGCGATCCTGGCCATGGCCGCTCACCTCGAGGGCAAGGGGTGTTCGACGCTCGACATGGCCGGCATGGCGCAGAAAGGCGGGCCGGTTACGACGCATCTGCGCTTTGCGCCTACGCCACACGACCTGCATGCGGTACGCATCTCGTCGCGTTCAGCGGATGTCGTTCTCGGCTGCGACCTCGTCGTTGCGGCAGGCAAGGAAGTCCTCGGCGCCATCGCCAGCGGCAGGACGCACGTCGTGCTGAACTCGGAGGAGACCATCACAGGTGCCTTCATCCGCGACCCCAATTTCCGCGTCCAGGGAACCGGTCTCGCCGGCGTGGTCAAGGATGTCGCCGGCGCGGACCAAGTCGAAACCATCGCGGCCACCCAGATCGCAACGCAGCTGCTCGGCGACTCCATCGGAACCAACCTGTTCATGGTCGGTTATGCCTGGCAGCGCGGACTGATCCCGCTGGCCTCGGCCAGCATCGACAGGGCGCTCGAGCTCAACGGTGCGGCGGTCGAGATGAACCGCACCGCGTTCCGCCTCGGCCGGCTTGCGGCAGCGGACCGCGCGGCGGTCGATGCCTTGCTGCCCAAAACACAGACCAACTCACCGCTTGGCCATCGCGTTGCCTCGCAGTCGCTCGACGAGGCGTTGACACGACGCGTTGCGTTCCTCACCGCCTATCAAAATGCTGCCTACGCAGGTCAATACCGCGCTTTCGTAGACAAGGTGCGCGCCCGCGAAAAGTCGGTGAGCGGTGCCGAAGGCAAGCTCTCCGATGCGGTCGCCCGCTACCTGTTCAAGCTGATGGCCTACAAGGACGAATACGAGGTGGCGCGGCTTTATTCCGAAGGCACCTTTTACAAGCAGCTGGCCGAAACTTTCGACGGCAAGGGCAAGCTGACCTTCCATTTGTCGCCGCCGCTTTTAGCCAAAAAGGATCCCAACACCGGCGAGCCGGCCAAGATGACCTTTGGCCCGTGGATGCTGCGCGCCTTCAGCGTGCTGGCGAAGTTCAAGCCCCTGCGCGGCACCGCACTCGATCCGTTCGGCCATAGTGTCGAACGCCGCACCGAACGCGCGCTGATCGTGGAATACCGCGCCCGCATCGAACGCCTGCTCGTTGTCCTGACGCCCGACAGGCTGGCAACCGCCATCGCGATTGCCGAAGTGCCCGAAGAAATCCGCGGCTACGGACACGTCAAGGAGCGCAACCTCAAACTGGCGCGCGTCAAATGGGCATCGCTTGAACAGGCCCTCCACCAGCGCCCGCTGGCGATTGCAGCCGAGTAGTTTTCGGTCAGCCCGATCTCGTCAGATCGGGCGATTTGTTGGGTCACCACACTATGCTTCACGCGTCCCAACAAGGCCGTGAACGCGCGTCGTCCGCTTTTGCCTTGCCAACACAAATCTCCCCTCAGGAAGCCTGCAAAACTGGGCTGTTCAGCTGTACGGCAGATAAAACAGCAAGTGCATCATTATGTGTATTCACTTATAAAAAATTCTGTGTCTACATGCCTTCAATAAAGAGGGGACCGGGCGCCACGTAGCGGCCCGGCCGATAGCGAAACAAATGGAGATGAAAATGCACAAAGCCCTATTGGCTGCCGCTTGCCTTGCGCTGAGCAGCCTGCCTGCATTGGCCCAGGAACTCGTTCTTGGTGCCGTGGTGCCGCTGTCGGGCGCGAGCGCGACGCTCGGTGACGACCAGCGCCGCGGCATCGAACTTGCCGTCGACAAGATCAATGAAAAGGGCGGCCTGCTCGGTGGCAAGAAGCTGCGCGTCATCGTCGAAGATTCCGGGGGCCGTGCGCCGTCCGCGCTCGACGCAGCCAAGAAGCTTGTCACCGTCGACAACGTGCCGGTGGTGATCGGCGAATACTCGTCCGGTATCACCATTCCAGTCGGACAGTATCTGGTCCAGGAAGGCCGCGTGCATCTCAACATCGGCTCGTCAAGCGGCAAGATCCGCGGCCTCGGCGACGGTTCGTTCTCACTGATCGGCCTCGACAATGTGTCCTCCGGCTTCGCCGCACAGGACGTGGTCGACAACAAGTGGAAGAAAGCGGCGGTAATCGTGCCGAACAACGCCTATGGCCAAGGCGTCGCCGAACAGTTCCAGAAGGCCTTTGCGGCACTTGGCGGCGAAGTCGTCACCACCGTCATGTACACTGAGGGCCAGACAACCTATCGCCGCGAACTGCAGCAGATGGAGCGCAGCGAGCCCGACGTCTATGTCTACTCGGCCTATGGCAAGGAAGCCGCGACGATCAACCGCGAATCCTTCGAGCTCGGCATCAACGCGACGCCCTGGTATGCCATCTACCTTTCGATGTGCACCTCAGACGCCGACCCGAAATTCATACAAGGTCAGTATGGCCTCGACCTGAACTACATCGGTCCCGATGGCGCAGCATATGAAGCAGCCTACAAGGCCAAGTACAAAGAGCCCTTCAAGACCAGCTTCAACGGCTATGGCTATGACGCAGTGATGATGGCCGCTGCCGCCATCGAAAAAGCCGGCTCGGCCGAGCCCAAGGCGATCAGTGCCGCGCTAAAGGAGATCGGCAACGGCTACAAGGGCGCCACCGGCGACATCACTTTCGATGCCGACCGCCAGCGCTCCAAGCAGCCTTATCTCAAGCTGAAGATCGAGGACGGCGTCCAGCAGCGCTAGGGTCTCGACCCTCGTCCTCACGGCAGGCCGGAACTGGCGTCCGGCCTGCCTTTCCGCACCAGCGCAGCTGCGTGTGATGAAGCCCCTTACGAGAAAAGAGCATGGTCCAGTTTGTCGTCGACGTCCTGATCCGCGCGGTCGACCTGGCGTTGATCGCCATCGGGTTGAGCAGCGTCTATTCGCTGATCCGCTTTCCCAATGTAGCACTCGTGCAATATGCGACGACCGGCGCACTGCTGGCGCTCTGCCTGCAGATGGCTGGCCTGCCGCTTGTGGTCGCTGCAATCGCCGCCTGCGCGCTGGTCGGCATCATCGCGGTCGTGCTCAACGTCATCGTTTTCGAGCGGCTTCTGCGCGCCGGCTCGGCTATCGCCATGATCGGCTCGCTGGCGCTCTCCATGATGTTTTCGGCGATCTTCCTCGTCACCGCAGGCCCTAGGCCCAAGCGCTTCGAGCTGGAGATCAACCCGCCGCTGCGTTTCTTAGGTGCGCGGCTGACCGAACACCAGCTGATGTCGGTGGGTATCAGTGCGCTCGCCATCATAGTCTTCGCGCTCATCCTCTTCCGCACCGACCTTGGCCGCTGCATGCGCGCCACCGCCACCAATTCGGTGCTTGCCAGCGCCACCGGCATAGACACACGCAAGGTTACCAACACCGTCGTCTTCCTCTCGGGCGTGATGGCCGCACTCGGCGGTATCGGCTTGTCGGTCAAGGGTGAGATGAGCGCCCAACTCGGCCTCGACATGCTGCTTCCGGTGTTTGCCGCCGCCATCCTCGGCGGGCTTGGCAATGCGCTTGGTGCTGCCGTCGGCGCAGTCGTCATCGCGGCAGCGGAGACCATGGTCACCAATGTCAATTTCGGCCCTCTGTTCGGCGCGTCCGTGCTGTTCATTCCCGCCGCATACGCGACCGCTGCGTCCTTCCTGCTGCTTGTCGTCGTGCTGCTGATCAAGCCCTACGGCTTGTTTGTATCGGAGGTGAAACGTGTTTGAGTTCCTCATCCATGTTTCGATCATGGCCTGCCTTTACGGGCTGTTGTCGCTCAGCCTCAATCTGCAGGTCGGCTTCGCCGGGCTGGTCAATTTCGGCCAGGTGATTCTGTTTGGCTGCGGCACCTATGGCGCGGCTATCGCCTTCTCCCATCAGCTTGGCCCGGTCGCCGGTATCGCGCTCGGTATCGTCTTCGCCGTCGTTGTCGCCGCTGCTTTTGCCCGCCTCGGCCGCAATCTCGGTGCCGACTATTGGGGCATAGCCACGCTCGCGGTCGCCGAAGTGCTGCGCATCCTTGCCAACAACGAAGCCTGGCTGACAGGCGGCGCGCAAGGTGTGAGTGGCATCCCGCTGCTGTTTGGCGACAAGCCGCGCCCCATGGGTCCGCTGATGACGCTCGGCTTGTGCGTGGCCCTGTTGATCGCTGCCTGGTGGCTGTGCCAGCGTCTGACCACTAGCCGCTACGGGCTTGCGCTCAAGCTGATGCGAGAGGAGCCGCAGCTGGCCGCCTCGCTCGGCTACGATCTCGCCGTGCTCAAGACGCAGACGCTGATGGTCGCGGCCGTCCTGGCCGCAGCCTCGGGCTTCGTCTTCGCCCACTACATCACCTTTGTCGGTCCCGACCAGCTGGTCAGCTCCGAGACCTTCCTGATCTGGGCGATGGTCATCATCGGTGGCTCGGGAAACCATCTCGGCGCCATCGTCGGCGCGATCCTGATGCAATTCCTGTTCGCCTTCGTACCCTTCGTGAAAGACGCGCTTGGCCTGCCATCGGAATATGTCGCGGCCATGCGCCTGACGCTCGTTGGCGGCGGGCTGCTTGTCTTCCTGATGTGGCGCACGCAGGGCCTGATCCCCGAACGTATCGGAGGCAAGCAAAATGGCTGAGGCTGTCCTGACCGCCGAGCATATCGCCAAGGCTTTCGGCGCCCACAAGGTGCTGAGCGACGTGCGCTTTTGCATTGGCGCTGACGAGATAGTCGGCCTACTCGGGCCGAACGGCTCGGGCAAGTCGACCCTGCTCAACATCGTCTCGGGCTTTTCGCGCCCTGATGCTGGCGAGATCCTTTTCCTCGGCAAAAGCCTCGCTGGAATGCCTTCGCACAAAATCGCGCGACATGGCCTGGTACGCACCTTTCAGCTGCCGTCGATGCCTCACCGCATGACGGTGCGAGAGGTGCTGCGCGCCGGATCGCGGGATGGGGCAGGGCTGCTCAACTCCTTCACCGGCAAGGGCAGCGAGGACGCCAACGCGGACGAGCTGATCGAACAGTTCGCGCTTGCGCCCGTTGCCCACCTGCCGGCAAGCTCGCTGTCGGGCGGGCAGAAGAAGCTGCTCTCCATCGCGGTCGCCTTGCGCACCAGACCGAAGCTGCTGTGCCTCGACGAGCCGACGGCGGGTGTTCATCCGCAGCTGCGCGGCCGCATGGTCGAGCTGCTCAAGGCGTTCAACAAGCGCGGCGTCGCCATGCTGGTGGTCGAACACGACATGCATTTCATCCGCGAGCTGTGCGGCCGCTGCATCGTGCTCGACCGAGGCGAAATCATCGCCGATTGCGCTCCGCGGGAGCTGACCGAAAACGAGCGCGTCGTCGAAGCCTATCTCGGTAAGTCTGTGGCAAGGCAAAAGGTGTCGGCATGATCCGCGTCAACAATGTGCGGGCCGGCTATGGAGATGGCCCCGATATCCTCCAAGGCATCGACCTTACCGCCTCTGGCGGTGAGATCGTCACCATTCTCGGCCCCAACGGCTGCGGCAAGTCCACGCTGCTGAAGTGTATCGCTGGTTTTGTCAGGCCGCGCGGCGGGGCGGTCGAGATGGAAGGCCGCGATGTCAGTGCGGTTGCCGTGCACGACAAGGTCAAGCACCATCGCATGGGCTTCGTGCCGCAGACCGACAATGTGTTTTCGACGCTGACAGTTGCCGACAATGTCCTGCTTGGCGCCCGCCATCTGCCGGTACCCGAACGCAACGAGCGTTATGCGGAGTTGATGGCGCAATATCCTTCGTTGGCCTCCAAGCAGGAACGCAAGGCCTCAGCCTTGTCGGGTGGCGAACGCCAAATCCTGTCGCTGGCCCGCGCCCTTATCTCCACCCCCAAGGTGCTGCTGCTCGACGAGCCCTCAGCGGGCCTGTCACCCCTGATGATGCACGAGGTTTTTGCCGCGATCGCCGCGATCCGCGACCGCACCGGCATGTGCATCGTCATGGTCGAGCAGAACGCTTTCGAAGCGCTCAGTGTTGCCGATCGGGCTTATGTGCTGTCACTCGGCAAGGTGGCGATTGAGGGCAGGGCAGCAGACCTGCTGGCCGATCCTGCGATGCGCCATCTCTACCTCGGCGGCGAGCCCCCGCCCGCCGAGCCCCATCCCCGGCTCGCGGCAGTCAGCTGACGCAGCACCTCCCCAAACATAGAAGGGCAAATCATGACCATCGCTGCACAGCCGGCCGGCCAGGCCGGTCTCGTTTCGAATATCGAAAACATTCCGTTCGATACCGACAACGGCATTGGCCAGACGGCCAATCTTGGCCTTCTGGTGCTACGAACCGACCAGACCATCGAAGACGAGTTCCGATTTGCATTGCCTGAAGGCGTAGCACTCTACGAGGCGCGGCTGCATTCGCCGGTCGAGATCACTCCCGACAATCTGCGCAAGATGGAAGCCGACATTCCCGGCACCGTCGGCCTTTTGCCCGACGTGCGCTTCGACGTCATCGGTTTCGGCTGCACCTCAGGCGCACTGGTAATCGGCGAGGCCCAGGTTGCCAGGCGCGTCAGGGAAGTCATGCCTGATGTGAAGGTCACCGACCCGGTGACGGCGGCGCTCGCCGCCTTCAAGGCGATGGGTGCCAAAAAAATCGCGTTGCTCACGCCCTACATCGCCACCATCAACCACTCGCTGCGTGATGCCTTTACGGCGCGCGGGCTTGATATCCCCGTCATGGGCTCGTTCAACGAGCCGGACGACAATCTCGTTGCCCGCATCACCACCGCAGCGATCGAAAAAGCCATCCTTGATGTTGGCTCGGAAGAATGTGACGCGGTGTTTGTGTCCTGCACCAGCCTGCGTGTCGCCCGAATTGCCGAACGGGTCGAGGCCAAACTCGGCAAGCCGGTGACTTCAAGCAACCATGCCATGGCCTGGCACATGCTGCGCCTCGGCGGCTATGACAAGCCGATCGAAGGTCTCGGCAAGCTGTATCGTACGCAGCTATCTTCCACAATCATCCCCACAGCCTGATTTCGGAAGCAGACGCTCTCTAGCCTGAGGCGCTGTTGGTCGGTGAGAATTAGTCCGTCGCCCAAGTGCGCTGATGTGAAATCACCGGGCATTACTTACATACAGGTGACGACTGCATCCTTTCGTCACCGCCGCCGGCCTTGCACGTGCATAGTCGTAGGCCGTGCCCTCTATGACGATCCTGCTCACAGGTGGACAAAGGCCGCCACGCGCTACCGGACTGGCACATGATGCGCATTGGTGTCCAGTGAAGAGTGGCACGTCATGCGCTGGGGTGGCGAACCGACGTGGCATAAGGCTTTGATCGACGAAGCCGTACATGGGCGCGATTTCGGTAAGTGAAGTTCTGCCGCGGGAAGGCCTTGGCGAACCGGCTCATGCGCAGCCCGGCAAAGTGCAGCGAGCGGCCTACTAGGATGGCATCGCCGCGATGGCGCGACTGGTGAAGGTGACGACGTCATTGATAGCCACGATCGGCTTTCATCGCGAATCGAAACCCCACTCGTTCGCTCGGGAGCATTTTGGGCAGACCGGCTCGCTCGCCGAACTGCACCGGCACTACAGCACCGACTCATGCGGCATAGCCTCCGCCGCCGAAGCGCTCACGCCCGGCCGACCGGTCAGGAACCTGAGCGCGGTATAACGTTTGCGGAAGGAAGTCCGGTCGCGGCTGCTACGCGTTGGCCAACTCATGGTCCAGAATGCGCTTGCCTTGCGACAGTTCGATGATCGCCTTGATGACCGGCGTCTCGGCTATCCAGGCGACGGACGCCGTCGCGATCTCCAGGTGTTCGACCAGCGGCTTGAACACGACTCCACTGGGATAGGTGATGGCGTTGTTGCGCGGCACGAGCGCGACGCCATAGCCGCAGACGACGAAAGCCATTTGCGAGTGCTGTGAACTGACGTGATGCGAAACCCGCGGTGAGAACCCTTGCGTCCGGCAAGCCATCGTGACCGAGTCGAAATAGGCCGGGCTCGCCTCCCTGTTCAGCATTACCCAATTGTCGTCCTTCAGATCGTACAACCCGACGGCGTCCTTCTTGGCCAGCGGGTGGTGCGCGGGGATCGCCGCGTCCAACTGGTTGTGGCCCAACTGGATGACCTTGACTTGGTCGGTGCCGCGGTCATAGCGGCCGAAGGCAATATCGATCTCCTTGGAATTGAGCCGCGCCCAGGCGGTGGCGCTGTAAAGTTCGGTGAGTGCGATGTTGGCCTTCGGAAACAATTCACGGGCATCGCGGATCACTGATGGCAGAATGCCGATGATGGCGCTGTTGATCGCGCCGATGGTCACCTGCTCGACGCTGCCCTGTCTCGCGTCGAGGACGATCGACTCAAGGCGCGCAGCCTGGTCCGCAAGCCGCTGAACGGCAGGCAGGATCGCCAGACCTTGCGGTGTCAGAGTGGTCTGGTTGCGCGACCGTTCGAACAATCTCACCCGAAGAGTTTGTTCAAGTATCTGAATTTGCTGGGTTAGCGGTGGCTGTGAAATGCCCAGCCGTTTTGCCGCACGGCCAAAATGCCGCTCCTCCGCCAGGGCGAGAAAATACCACAGCTGCCTGAAAAGCCGAAAATCGATCATGCCCATGTCTCCATCGGAGGTTGGCTCAACCACCAAGGTCGATACGTTTTGCATATCGATCTTGATGGCAGATAGGATTGGACATATCGGCCCCCACAATCCCATTTGTAAAGACGCCACGAGAGGCGGCTGGATGGCCGCGCCGGAAGGCAGAGTGAACAGCGCCACAAAAGCGCGTCAGGGAGTCAGATGCCTAACGATTTGAAGCTATCCATCGCGCTCGGCAACTATGGCCATACCAAGCTGTTGAAGAACGGCTCCGTGCCGATCATGGGTGTGACGCCGGACTTTGTCGAAGTCGAGCCGATCATCGCCGCTTTCCGGCGGATGGTCCGTGAAACCGCCTATGACGTGTGCGAACTCGCGCCGACCACCTATATGATCGCACGCTCGCTCGGCGCGCCATTCAAAGCGCTGCCGATCTACCTCATGCGTCGTTTCCACCATGGCGGCTTCGTCTATCGCAATGACGCCGGCATCACCCAGCCGAAGGATCTCGAAGGCAAGAAAGTCGGCGTCCGCGCCTACTCGGTCACCACCGGTGTCTGGACTCGCGGCATTCTGCAGAACGAATACGGTGTCGACCCGTCGAAGGTGACGTGGGTTGTCGATGACGAGGAACACGTCACGACGATGAAGCTGCCGCCGAATGTGATCAAGGCGGAGCAGGGCAAGTCCCTGGCCAGCATGATGGCGAATGGCGAATTGCAGGCCGGTTTCACCGGACCGGCAGGCATCGGCCGCGCCGGCCCTCCGACCTCCGGTTGGGAGAACAAGGGCGGCGTTTCGGAAGATGCCTATCCGGAGATGATTCCCGATTCGGCCGAAGAGGAAGCGCGCTGGTTCAAGCGCACCGGGATCTATCCGATCCACGGCTTGGTTGTGGTCAAGGACGACATTCTGGAGCGCAATCCTTGGCTGGCGCAGGCCATGCTCGACGCCTTCACGGCCGCCAAGGCGCCGTACATCCAGAAGCTGGAGGCGGGGGAGGGCGATGCTGCCGACGACGTTCGGTATCGCTCGCTGATGCCGGTGGTCGGCGATCCGCTGCCCTATGGCATGGCCGCGAACAGCGCGTCGATCGAAGCAATGATCGACTACGCCTATCAGCAGCGGCTGATCGCCGACCGGCCCGATGCGAAGACGCTGTTCGTCGATATCTGACCCAAGCCCGTCCCACAATTCACCACATTGAGCCTGCCATGAAATATGATATTCACCCCCACGTCATTTCGCCCGATATGGACAAATACCCGCTGAACCCTCTCGGTGGTAAGCGCTCGGCTTGGTCGAGCGCCCGCTCTCTCACCGGCGCGCAACTCATCGCCGCCATGGACGAGGCCGGAATCGACAAAGCAGCCGTCGTGCAGTCCTCGACCACCTATGGTCACGACAATTCCTACGTCGTCGACACGGTCGCACAGTTTCCGGACCGATTGACGGGAGTGTGCTCGGTTGACCTCCTGGCCGACGACGCGGTGGAGAAGTTGCAGTTCTGGCATGAACGTGGCTGCACCGGTCTGCGGCTGTTCACCACCGGCAGCACCATGCCAACCCAGTCGACCTGGCTCAACGATCCGAAAACGTTCCCGGCCTGGGAATATGCCAGCGAGATCGGAATGCCGATCTGCATTCAGGCGCTGGTTGTCGGCGTCCCGATGGTGCGCTTTCTTCTGGAGAGATTTCCAAAGGTGCCGATTCTGCTGGATCATTTTATGCAGGTCGACCTCACCGAGGGCGCACCCTATGCGGCAGGTGACCCGATGTTTTCCCTGGCAGAGTACCCGCAGGTCTATCTCAAGCTGACCCCGATCAGCGTCGCGGCTGTGAAGACCGGCAAGGCAACGGCTGAATCCTTCTTCGGCAAGGCGATCGAGAAGTTCGGCGCGAACCGTATCGCCTGGGGATCGAACTATCCGGCCTCGGAAGGCTCATTGCCGACGCTTCTGGGAGACGCCGAGAAGGCGCTCAGCTTCCTGGGGGACGAGGATCGCAGCTGGATCTTCGGCAAGACAGCCGCAGAGCTTTATCCTTCGCTTGCCTAGGAACAGCACCAATGTCCACCAAGAGAACTTTTGACATCGTCATCGGCGATCACGCCCAGACGCTTGGCATCAAGGACGGCACGATCACGTCGTCGCTGTTCGACCTGCGCTTCACCGAGATCAAGCCGACGCACAACGCGTTCAAGCCGATGATCCGCGAGCGCAAGTTCGACGTCTGCGAGATGGCAATCATCACCTATCTGCTCGCCAAGGAGCACGGCAAACCGATCAACCTGCTGCCGGCGGTTCTGATAGGCCGGTTCCAGCAGCCCTTCGCTGTCTACAATGCCAAGCTCAACCTGAACGGCCCGGGCGACATCGCCAATCGGCGCGTCGGCGTGCGGTCCTACACGACAACAACCGTCACTTGGCTTCGCGGCCATCTGCAGAACGACTACGGCGCGGACCTCGACGCTGCGCACTGGATCAGCTTCGAAGACCCGCACGTCGCAGAATATGTCGATCCGACCGAACGGGCGCCTGCCGGGCGCAACATCATCGACATGCTGCTCGACGGCGAACTTGACGTGGTGCTAGGTGACGTGAGCGACGACCCGCGCGTTCGCAGGCTGTTCGACGACCCCAAAGCCGCCAGCGACCAGTGGTACGCCAACAACAAGGTAGTTCCTGTCAATCACATGGTCGTCGTGTCGGACGACATGGTGGAGAACAACCTCGACGCCGTCTCCGACTTCTATCGGATGCTGAAGGACGGCAAGGCAGCCACGCCGAAAGTTGACCCGGATCCCACGCCCATCGGCGTCGAGGCGGTGCGTCCGTCGATTGATCTGGTGCTGAAATATGCGGCCCAGCAGGGCGTTGTGTCCCGCAGATACAGCGTCGACGAGCTGTTCGATGAGCGGATTCTCAAGGCAATCGGCGAATAGCCGCTTCGGTCAGAACTGGGGGACGACATGAGCGACAAAGTTGGACAGGGCTTCTTCGACGCGCCGGCCGTGTACGAGAAGATCGAGCGGTCGGATCCGGAACTGGTGAGGCAGTTGTCGCGCTTCGGCGTGTCGACGATCCACGAGGCGGATCGCCGGCGTGGCTACATGCACGAGATTAAGCCGATTGTCTCCGGCCTGTCGATCTGCGGACCGGCCGTCACGTCGCTCGACCACACCGGCGATAACCTGATGATCCACGCCGCGCTGGAGGTCTGCCAGCCGGGCGACGTTCTGGTCGTGACGACGCTGTCGCCATCGACGCATGGCATGTTCGGCGACCTTCTGGCGACATCGTGCATAGCCCGAGGTCTTGCGGGCGTGATTATCGACGCCGGCGCACGCGATGTCAGGGATCTGCGCGCAATGAACTTCCCGATCTGGACGCGCACGATCTCCAGCCAGGGAACGGCCAAGTCCAACCCCGGCTGGGTGAACGTTCCGGTCATCTGCGGCCAGGTGAATGTCAGGCCCGGCGACGTCATCGCGGCGGATGATGACGGCGTCGTCGTCATCCCGAAAGAGCGCCTCGAAATGGTCGTGGCGGCGGCCCAGGCGCGCGAAGACAACGAGGCGAAGGCGCGGGAACGCTTTGCGCGTGGCGAACTCAGCCTCGACGTCGTCAATCTGCGACTGGTGCTCGAACGTTTCGGGGTTCGCTACCCGGATCGCGAGAACTCGCCCGGCAAGCAATCCTAAGGGTTCGACGACAATGAAATACAGATCGCTTGGCCGTACGGGGATGATGGTATCGCCCCTCTGCATCGGCACGATGAACTTCGCGGACGCCACTCCGGAAGAAGACGCACGCGAAATCGTCCGCGTCGCCCATGAGGCCGGCGTCAATTTCTTCGACACTGCGGGCAATTATAATGGCGGCGAGAGCGAACGAGCGCTCGGGCGTGCGATTGCCGACCTTGGTCAGCGCCACGAATTCATCGTCGCGACCAAATGCCATTTTCCAATCGGCCCGGGGCCAAACGACCGCGGCAACTCGCGGCTCCACGTCATCCGGGCCTGCGAGGACGCGCTGCGTCGCCTCGGCACGGACTATATCGATCTCTATCAGCTCCACCGTCCGGTCTTCGACATCCCCTTCGATGAAACGCTGGGCGCGATGGATGACCTCGTCCGGCAGGGTAAGGTTCGCTACATCGGCACATCGACCCATCCGGCCTGGAAGGTCATGGAAGGCCTGATGATCAGCGACAAAAAGAATCTCGCGCGCTTCGTCTCCGAACAGCCGCCCTACAACCTGCTCGACCGCCGGGTGGAGAACGAGTTGGCGCCGCTGTGCGATGCGCATGGCATCGGCATCATCCCTTATGCGCCGATGGCCCAGGGCGTGCTGGCCGGCCGCTACAGCAGCGCAACCAACGTTCCCGCCGATTCGCGCGCGGCCCGCAAGGGCGGCCTCTATCAGGGGCGTGTGAACGACCGCGGCGTCGAAGTCGGCCAGAAGCTGGCCGCGCTGGCGGGCGGTGCGGGCATCACCCCGGCACAGCTCGCGCTGCTGTGGGTGAAGGACCAGCGCGCCGTCACCGCGCCGATCTTCGGACCGCGCACAGTCGGTCAACTGCGAGAAGCCTTGCCAATGACCGAAATGTCGCTGACGTCCGATATCCGGGACGCCTGTGACGACCTGGTGCCACCCGGCAGCGCGGTCACCAATTTCCACAACGGAGCGGCTTGGCTGAAACAAGTACTCGTCTAATTGTCCCGACGGGAGTCGCCCCCACGGGTGCGGGGCTGCCAGGTGGAAGAACAAGAGGAGGAGAGATGCTCTCCCGTTGGACGCAAAACGCAAAGGATGTGACTGCAGGCCTGATCTTCACCGGTCTCGGTCTCGCATTCGCTATCATCGCCTATCTCAACCTGCCGATAGGCACCGGCACACGGATGGGACCTGGCTACTTCCCGATCATGCTCGGCAGCGTGCTTGTCGTGCTCGGCGTCGTGATGGCTCTACGCGGGATTGCCAGTGGCGAATCCTCGCAGTTTGGCGCTGTCCCGTGGCGTGGCGCCTTTTTCACGGCGGCCGCGCTGGTCTTCTTCGCAACGACACTTGACGGTCTCGGCATTGCCGCCGCCGTGTTCTTCGCGGCGATAATCGGATCGCTGGCCAGCGTACGCATCACGGCGTATCAGGCCATTGCCACAGGCGTCGTTCTGTCGATCCTGTGCGCCCTGATCTTCGGAGAATGGCTCAATCTCGCTGTACCAACCTTCGGTCCCTGGGTGAGGTTCTGGTGATGGGCTTCGACCTGCTCTCGGATCTGGCGCTGGGGCTGCAGACGGCCCTGCTGCCCTACAACCTTTTCTATTGCTTCATTGGCGTGCTGCTGGGGACGCTGGTCGGCGTGCTACCCGGCGTCGGCCCGACGGCGACCATCGCTATGCTGCTGCCGCTGACCTTTTCGCTCTCCCCCGAGACGTCCCTGATCATGCTGGCCGGCATCTATTATGGTGCGCAATATGGCGGATCGACCACGGCGATTCTGATCAACCTGCCCGGCGAAGCCTCATCGGCCGTGACGGCGGTCGACGGCTATCAGATGGCGCGCAACGGCCGGGCCGGCGCCGCCCTCGCCACGGCGGCCATAGGATCCTTCGTTGCCGGCACGATCGCCACGCTGGTGATTGCAATGTTGGCGCCGCCGCTGACCATGGTCGCATTGCAGTTCGGTCCGACGGAATATTTCTCGCTCATCGTCCTCGGCCTGGTCGCCTCGATCGCACTCGCCCACGGGTCCATCCTGAAGGCGCTGGCGATGATCGTGCTTGGCCTGCTGCTCGGCATGGTCGGCACCGACCTCTACACCGGGATGCAGCGCTACACTTTCGGCCATTTCGAGCTATCGGACGGGATCAATTTCGTCGCGCTGGCCGTCGGACTTTTCGGCGTCAGCGAGATCCTGCGCAACCTCGAACATGAGCGCGGGCGCGAGGTGCTGACGCTAAAGATAGGCAGCGTGATGCCGACACGCGCGGAACTGAAGGCAAGCGTGGCGCCGATCCTGCGCGGCACGGCGATCGGGTCCATCCTCGGCGTGCTGCCCGGCGGAGGGGCTCTTCTGGCGTCCTTTGCTTCCTATGCCGCGGAGAAGAAAATCTCGCCCACGCCCGAACGCTTCGGACATGGTGCGATCGAGGGCGTCGCCGGACCGGAGGCCGCCAACAATGCCGGGGCGCAGACCTCCTTTATTCCGATGCTGACGCTGGGCATCCCGTCCAACGCGGTGATGGCCATGATGGTCGGCGCTATGATCATCCAGGGCATAATCCCGGGTCCGAACGTCATGACCGAAAGGCCTGACCTGTTCTGGGGCCTGATCGCCTCGATGTGGGTCGGCAACGTCATGCTGCTCCTCCTCAACCTGCCATTAGTCGGATTGTGGGTGCGCCTGCTGACCATTCCGTACCAGGTACTGTTCCCGGCGATCATGGTTTTTTCGGCGATCGGTGTTTACTCGATCAACTCCAATACGTTCGATGTCTTCGCGCTGCTGGCTCTCGGCTTCGTTGGCTATATTCTGACGAAGCTGGACTGCGAGCCGGCGCCGCTGCTCCTCGGGTTTGTGCTTGGGCCCCTACTGGAGGAGCATCTGCGTCGCGCCATGATGCTTTCGCGCGGCGACCCCATGGTCTTCATCACCCATCCCATCAGCGCGGGGCTGCTGATCACCGCGTGCATTTTTCTGTTCGTGGTCACCCGACCCTCCATCGCGAGCAAGCGAAGCGAGGTGTTCGAGGAGACCGACTAGCCATCTGGAAGCACCCTGCAGTCGTAGGACAACTGATCTGCCAGGTGAAATACTGGCCAATTTGGAGGAGAAGCTCATGAACTGGAACTCGTTGAAACGCAGGATTTCCGAATGCACGTTGGCAATCGCCGCCGCGGCCATTCTCGTGTCCGGCAGCGCCGATATCGGCATTGCCGCCGATTACCCGGCCAAGCCGGTGACGATCGTGCTGTCTTATGCGCCAGGCGGCGTGGCCGACATTTCGACCCGCCTGATTGCCGAACAGATGGGCAAGAAGCTGGGCCAGCAGTTCATCGTCGAAAACAAGCCAGGCGGTGGCGGCATCCTGGGCATCCAGACTGCGCTCAACGCGGCCAATGACGGTTACACGCTGATGCTGATCGGCAACGGCCAGGCGATCGCCAAGTCGCTGTTTACGCAGTTGCCGTACGACCCGGAGGCAAACTTCGAGCCGGTGTCGATGTTCGCCGAGTTCGGCCTGGTGATGTTCACCGGCGCCAATTCCAAGTTCAAGTCGGCCCAGGATATCCTGGATTACGCGAAGGCCAATCCCGGCAAGCTCAACATCGGCTCGATTAACACCGGCTCGACGCAGAACCTGTCCGCCGAGCTCTTCATGAACGTGGCCGGCATCGATGCCAGCCTGATCCCGTTCAAGGGCTCGCCTGACCTCGTCACCGCCACCATCCGCGGCGATGTGGATGTCGGCTTCGAGATCTATGCCGGGCTGAAGAGCGCACTCGACGCCAAGCAGGTAATTCCGCTGGCGACGACCGGATCGAACCGCGCCTCGAACCTGCCGGACATTCCGACGATCGAAGAAGCCGGCGTCAAGCCGTACTCGGTGACGAGCTGGAACGCGCTCGCGGGCCCGAAGGGGATCCCCGCGGAACACATCGCCGCACTGAACGAGGCAGTGGCGGAAGCGCTGGCAAACCCGGAAGTTATCGCACGGATGGCCGATTTCGGCATGGAACCACGGCCGACCACCCCTGAGGCGCTGGCCGAGCGCATGAGCGCTGACGTCCTGAAATGGGCTTCGGTGATCGAAGACGCAGGCGTCGCCAAGCAATAGGGCCGGCAACGCCCAATCCGACGCGGCCCGCGGCCGCGTTGGCCACCTCCAGAAAGACCAGCGAACGAGTACAGCATGATCATCGATTGTCACGGCCACTACACCACCGCCCCCAAGGAACTTGATATTTTTCGTCAGGCGCAGATCGCAGCGCTCGAGGATTCGACGAAAGCACCTTCTTCGGAAGCCCTGGCCATCAGCGATGACCAGATCCGCGAGTCGCTCGAGGGTGCGCAGCTTAAGCTGCAGCGCGAGCGCGGCACCGACCTTACGATCTTCTCGCCGAAGGCGGCCGGCATGGCCCACCACATCGGCACGAAGGAGACTTCGGAGGCGTGGTCACGCGTTTCAAACGGCCTAATTCATCGCGTCTGCTCGCTGTACCCGAAGAATTTCGTCGGTGTCTGCCAGTTGCCGCAATCACCTGGCGTCTCCCCGGCCAACTGCGTGGAAGAGCTGGAGCGTTGCGTTACGGAGCTTGGCTTCGTCGGCTGTAACCTCAACCCGGATCCAAGCGACGGATACTGGCAGGAGCCGCCGCTGACCGACCGTTTTTGGTATCCGATCTACGAAAAGATGGTCGAGCTCGACGTTCCGGCGATGGTCCATGTCAGTTGCTCGTGCAACCCGGCCTTCCACTTCACCGGCGCTCACTACATCAACGGCGACACGACGGCTTTCATGCAGTTCGTCGAGGGCGACCTGTTTAAGGACTTCCCGACGCTCCGCTTCGTGATTCCGCATGGCGGCGGCGCGGTGCCGTATCACTGGGGTCGCTACCGCGGCCTCGCGCAGGACATGCGCAAGCCCCACCTGAACGAACACCTGATGAAGAACGTGTTCTTTGATACCTGCGTGTATCATCAGGCGGGCATCGATCTGCTGACCCGCGTGATCCCGGTCGACAACATCCTTTTCGCATCCGAAATGGTTGGCGCTATCCGGGGCATCGATCCCGAGACGGACCGGAGCTACGACGACACCAAGCACTTCATCGAGGCCGCGCCCGGCCTATCCGACGAGGATCGCTACAAGATCTTCGAAGGCAATGCGCGCCGGGTCTATCCCCGTCTCGAGAAGCACCTCGCAGCGCGCTCGAACTAGTCTAGGGGTAGCGGCGACCTGAGGGAGTTGGCCGCCGTCACGCTATCGAAAGGCCTGCAGCTTTCGGTTTGGAGGGAGAAGCGGCAGGCCAGCTACAGGAGCGTGCTCATCGAGGGAATGCGGACACAGTCCAGGCGCCATAAATCGGGGTGCCGAATGGGTCCGTCACGCATGGCACAGCCGACTGAAAGCACCCTTCTTCCTAGGTACCCGCCCATCTGCGATCGCCGCCGCGATTAGGAACCGCGTGTGTCGCCGCCGCTCGGTGGTTGAAGTCGCCGCGCTTCATCGGGCGCACACATTGCGTGAAGATGGATACTGCGGATGTGCTGCTGCTGGGCGGCGAGTTTGGTTCGCCGGTGGGTGGCGCGCAGGCGGCTTACTTGCTTGATGTCTCGTCCCATGGGCTGCCAAGGATCCGCTGGTCCTCGATAATGTATGCCAATCGCGCGTCGAGGGCGATTATATCGTCAAACAGGCCCGGCTTCCCCAGTTGGTTGCTGAATGCTAGCCTTCCTCAAATAAATCCTTTGGGGGACATTAATGCCATACCGCTATATACCTATTGTCCGCACTAAAGCCGGTGAGGCCGACGCACTAGGGAACTTGTCGCCAGCAGCAAGAGCGCGAATTTTCCCTCTTATAAGACTTGGCGGGGCAGTTCCGACTACCTTTTTGCCAAAGATGATTGCTAGCGCTGCTGGTTTTCAAATCGCTCTTGAGGGCATCCACAACTTCACGGTTACAGGCAGCGCTGCTGTCTACACTGCGCTATTCAATCGCCTTGGCGCTGGTGGGGTTCCCACTATCCCGACTTTATCGCTTCGGGCTCAGCCCGCTTACAACATAGCGGCTGCTGCCTTGGTCGGCGCATATGGGCCAGGTTTCGTACTGCATGTACCATTGGCTGATTTGCCACATCTTGCGACTTGGGTGGCCAGTGTTCCCGCATGGAATCCAAAAGAAATCGACGTACTCATTGATGTTGCTGGAGTTGCCGAACACCCCCCTATTCCTTACGCAAATTATGTTGCGCATACGATAAATGCGTCCATGAGGGATAATCATCCTTGGAGATCGGTGGCCCTCCATTCTTGGAGTGCGCCCAAAGATCACGGTCCTTTGAATCCGGGCCGCAATGATGTCCAGCGCCTAGATTGGCAGACAGGGCAACTGGTTAGAGATCTTGTCCATTTTCAGCTCGACTATTCCGATTCAGGCCACGTCCACCCCTCGCTTGATGAGGTGCCCGGATACGCTATGGCCAATGCTACAGTAAGTGTTCGGTATGCAATTGACGACATATGGGTTATTCACAAGGGCGTCCGAACTAGCGGCGCCAACGGGATTGATATGGGAACGCAATATAGAGGCCACGCCCAGACTCTGGTGGCAGACCCAGCGTTTGGTGGTCTAGCGGCACCCTGTTGGGGTGATGGGCGCATTCAGCATTATGCTGTCACCCCCGGCGGCGCAGGGGGGCGGGGCCAATGGGCGGCTTTGCTGCTCAATCGCCATATGTCGCATGTTGCTGACAGGTTGCCTTAACCACGCAACTCTCGACTTCAGTGCTTGCCGAACTTCGTCGCTTAGGTCGGAAAAGGATAACTCGCCGGCAAGCCTCTGGTGGATGGCTTTTGCTGGTTTGCTTCGCCAGCCAACAGCAAGCCCATGCTCCTCCAGCACCGCGAGGGCCTCCTCTTTCCAGAGGAGACCTGCGATCAACACTGGGTCGGGAGAGGGATTCCGAGAGCCGCACATATGGTGCTCCAGAACGACACCAACGTCCGTCTCATCGGCGACTATCATACCCCACCAACTCGGAATTATGTCAGTCGCCTTGATCGCGTGCCGTCGCCCAACGACAAGCGTCATCCGATCAAATACACGGCTATAGATATCAGCCTGCATTGGAAGACGCTGTAGCGTATCGCTGTCGCTCTTAAGTTCAAAGCCCGATAGTTCGCCATTGATGACGGCAAGATCAACACGAACCGAGCCTGACCACACGCCCATCTCTTCAACGATGCGCGTGGTTGCGTTGCCATTGTGCAGTTTTGTAAGGTAGCGTCTAACCGCCTGCCTTACATCAGCGTCTCGCATTTCGCTTCCTGTCTGCTGCGTCATTTCAGTAGCGTAACGGTATTATCCTAATGCGATACTGGATTTAGGTCAATGAGTCTGACCTATTTCTGTGAGTTAGTATTGCAGTCCTTTTGTGCCGGGGATGTCGCGATGTTCTTCAACGCGGGCGGTTTTGCGAAACTTATCCAACGCTCATCCTCGAGGCAGGAACTGTCTTGTCCGATAGATAACTACTCTGCGTAGGCGGACGGCAGCATTTCGCTTCCCGATCACCAGGCTTGGTTCTGCGCGCGGCAGCGCCTAGAACCCAGCCAGGGCGGGGAAGCTCGCCCACGTCAGGCCTGCACGAGAGTGGAAGTGCCTCCAGAGTTGGCTGTAACTGCGACGGATGTTGTTCCGAATCGCTGTATTCGCGAAGCCACTGCGCGGGCGTGGCTGCGGTTTCGACTTGAGGGGGGCGGGCTCGCGAGGGGCCCTGTTCACACGGAAGTGCCTGCCGATCGACACGCCTGGAGCCCGCGAGCACGCAATATCGTCGATGCGCATCGAATTTGTTGGTAGCGGGAATAAGCCGACGTCTGGGGAAGCAAGACAGGCTCTCGTTTGGCCTGGGAACAAAATCCGAGGAGTTTCGTTCGTGGCTTACAGGTTCCCGATCCGTCTCCAGCGTGGTGTCCCTCTCAGCGTGTGGCGGATTTCGCGACGTCAGGCCTGTTTGCTTGCCAGGTTTGTTGCGAAGGGTTTGCCAGTCGCCATGTTGGCACGCTCCGGGAACCCGAATTGGGGGGAGCGCCACAAGCAACGATCCCGAACCGTTCGCGTTACTGCTCTGGACCTGCCGTCTTCCCCCACGGCAGGTCTTACTTCGTAGCAAAGCCGGTGATGCCCCAAATGTGCTCAGCATCGTGCTTTGAACACGCCGGTCGCCGTAACGAGCGTGAGCAGAGTAAATCGCCGGATTGCTATGATGACTATTACGCCGGACAAGGTGTACCGCGGTAAATTTACACCTGGCAACCTCTGACCAGTAGCCGTGCTTGCCAGAAGCTCGTCCCAGACACCCAGATATTCGCCGCAGGCGTCGCATGGCGCCGGTCCGCGAACGATGCTCGAGGGTAATGCGCATCGCGCCGACGAAAAGCTCAAGATCGACGACCTCGTCCTGGCGACCAACGTGGTGACACTGGCGCTTTACGACATGCTCACCGGCAACGCCTGACGGTTCGTGGCAAGGGCCGCCCTGCGAGTGGCGGGGCGGTTCCTCGACCGCCGCCCATTGCGAGGGCACGGCCTGCCGTCTGTCGAATGTAGATTGAATGGCGGCACCGCAGAGCTCGCGTTGCCTTTCCCTAGCTGTCAGGTTATCTCTATGGGACTGGAAACAGTGGCGTTTCCCAAATTTCCCAAAGCAGACTCCACCCGGCTCGAGCCGATGACCGGGTAGTATATCGACCTGCTCAATAGGTGGCTTATAGCGCATGGCGAATGGTGACTGGCGGATTGGCGTCCTGTTTTCCAGCAGCGGGGTAACCGCTGCGGCCGAGATGGCTGAATCGAACGCGACACGCCTTGCAGTCGAAGAGATCAACGCGGCCGGCGGCGTTCTCGGGCGCCAGATTACGCCGGTCTTTTACGATCCGGAATGTTCGGCCAAGAAGTATCAGGATCTGGCGGTTCGCCTGCTTGCCGAAGACAGGATCAAGATCATCTTCGGCTGCTACATGTCGTCCGCGCGAAAGGCCGTCCTGCCTGAGATCGAAGCCTATCGCGGCATGCTGTTCTACCCGACCTTCTATGAAGGGTTCGAGTATTCGACGCGCTGTTTCTACACCGGTTCCTCATCGAACCAGAACGCCGTCCAGCTAGCGCGCTACCTGATCGAGAATTACGGCACGCGTTTCCTCTTGGTCGGCTCGAACTATGTGTTCCCCTACGAGTACAACCGCGTCGTGATGGACCTGGTCACTAGAGCCAAGGGCACCATTCTCAACGAACTCTACGTGCCCGTCGAAGCCGTTCGCAAGGATTTCGATCGGGTCATCAAGCAGATCGGCAAGCTGAAGCCGGACATCGTCGTGTCGACGGTGGTCGGCACCGGCGCGGTCATGCTCTACGAGGCCTACAAGGAGGCCGGTTTCGACGTCGCGACGATGCCGATCGCCAGCCTGACGACAACCGAAGCGGAGGTCGCCGAGATGGCGCCGTCGATTGCGGCAGGGCATCTGACCTCGGCATCGTTCTTTGAAACGCTCGACACCCCGCAGGCGCGGCTGTTTGTTTCGGCTTACAAGCAGCGCTTTGGCCCCAATGCTCCTGTCACAGCGGGCGCCGAGGCTGCCTATTTCCAGGTCCATCTTTATGCCAAGGCGCTGGAACTGGCTGGCTCAGACGAGCCGGAGGCGCTGGCCAAGCACCTCGCAGGGCTGGAATTCGATGCGCCGCAAGGGCGGATCCGCATCGATCCTGACAACCACCATACCGAGCTGTGGTCGCGCATCGGTCGGGTCAACGCCGAGGGCAAGTTCGACGTTATCTGGCAGTCCGAAA
Source organism: Aminobacter aganoensis (assembly GCF_014206975.1). Taxonomy (GTDB): domain Bacteria; phylum Pseudomonadota; class Alphaproteobacteria; order Rhizobiales; family Rhizobiaceae; genus Aminobacter; species Aminobacter aganoensis. The sequence continues at coordinate 7,989 of NZ_JACHOU010000026.1, read as the reverse complement.
CACGGGTTAGGCCGGATCCCTATTTCGTCACGGCATCATTCGATGATTGGATGAGCAAGCCCCATCAACTGAAACGCAAAGCATAGCGGATCGTTTTCGGTGCCAACCAGGATACTCCAAGACCTGAAGGGCTTGCGCGTCCAAGTCATCCACCCGCCGGACCAGGAGGGGCTGGCCTTGGTCGAGCATCTCAGGCGCATCGGCTGCAGTTGCGAGACGACCTGGCCTTTGCCCGACGCCATCAACCCTTCGGCGGTGGCAGTGCTGGTTTCGATCGAGCAGGAGAACCGCGACAAGATACTGAGCCTGTTCCGGCCGGTGCAGCCGTCCGATCCGGCGTTGCTGGCGGTGGTCACCTACGAGGATCCGAGCACGCTGCAGGTGGTGCTGGAATGCGGGGCACTGGCGGTCATCGAGCGGCCGATCCGTCCGTTCGGCCTGCTGACCAATCTAACGATTGCACGCGCGCTCTGGCTCGAGCGGCAGAACGCCAGCAAGCGGATCCGTAAACTGGAACGGAAGCTGGCCGGCAACAACCGCATCCTGCGCGCGAAGAGTATTCTGATGGAAACGCAAGGGCTTAGTGAGCAGGACGCCTATGAGAACATACGCCGGCAAGCCATGGCAAAACGCGTTCCGATGGACGATCTCGCGAGTGCGATCATTAATGCACATGAACTCTTGACGTTTAAGGAGATGCGTGACTAGTATGAAACTTAATTGACGCCGGGTGAACCTCGGTCGTCGGTACGGTGTGAGACAAGGGGGTCCGCACCAGAGGCTAGGTAGCCCGCAAACTCCTGAACGGAGTTGGCGGGCTTTTTTGTTTTTCGGCTTCCGACAAGGCTGTTGGCAGCCGTTTGGTTCTAACTGCAGCACTTCTTGACGCTCATTGGGCAGCGCGTGCGAACGCGTGCGCGGCGTCGCTTTGACCTAGTCGAGCACCCCGGTTGCTTATGTCGTTCCTTCCGCGCGACAAGGAGAGAGATGAAATAGATAGAAAGCATCTATAAATCAACATTCTGACTATTTTGGTATTTTTCGCGTTATAAAGTGCGGATATTGAGAATGTGTCCTACTTTCTAAGTATACAAGAAAAATATAGTTGCGATGTATTGCATATTATATTTTTCTAATACATCTTGTATGTGGCCGCGAATGGGGCGGCTTCAAAAAAGCCAACGCACAAAGATGCGACAGGAGGAACAATGAACAACCATGATCGGCGTACATTTTTGAAGGTATCGGGCCTGGCCGCTGTTGGACTTGCGGCTCCGGCGATCCTGCGCCTCGGCGACAAGGCTTGGGCCGCGGAGGAGATCCCGGTCGGGATCATGTATTCACTGACGGGCACCACCGCGATCGTCGAGAAGTCGATGAACCAGTGCGCCCAGATGGCGATTGACGAGATCAACGCCAAGGGCGGCGTCCTTGGCCGCAAGCTGCGCGCGATCATCGAGGATCCGGCGTCCGAACCGCGCATCTACAGCGAAAAGGCGCGCAAGCTGACGATCGAGGACCAGGTTCCCGTGATCTTCGGCTGCTACACCACTGCCAGCCGCAAGGCGGTTCTGCCTGTCGTCGAGCGGCGCAAGGGCCTGCTCGTCTGGCCGACCTGGTACGAAGGTGAGGAGTGCTCCAAGAACGTGCTCTATGCCGGCTCTGCGGTGCCCAACCAGCAGCTGGAAAATTCCCTCCCGTGGCTGCAAAAGAGCCTCGGCAAGAATAAGGTCTTCATCGTCGGCTCCGACTATGCCTTCCCGCGCGGAATGGCCAAGACGTCAAAGACAATCTGCGAAAAGATCGGCATGCAGGTTGTCGGCGACGAATACCTGCCGCTCGGGCACACCGAATGGGCGTCGATGGTCTCGAAGATCGGATCCAGCGGCGCGGACGTGATCTTCTCCAACGTGGTAGGCGACTCCATCGTTGCGTTCTACCGCGAGCTGCGCAACCAGGGTTACGATTTCGACAAGCTGCCCCTCTGCGCCTCGACCACGACGGAGGTCGAGATCAAGGCGATGGGCCCCGAATATGCGCTCGGCAGCTACGTGTCGCTGCCCTATTTCCAGACCGTCGACACGCCTGAGAACAAGGTCTTCGTCGAGGCCTTTAAGGCCTATGCTGGCCCTGATGCCGTGACCCACGCTGCGATGGAAGCGGTTTATGTCGGCGTCAACATGTGGGCGATGGCTGCGGAAAAGGCGGGCGACCTCGCCCCGGAGGCGATCGTTGCCAATGTCGGCGGCCTGTCCTTCGCCGCGCCCCAGGGCAAGGTCACCATCGACCCGGACAACTTGCACAGCTACCTGACGCCGCGCATCGGCAAGACACGTGCCGACGGCCTGCTCGACATCGTCGACCAGTATGCCGAGCCGCTTGTGCCGCTGCCTTACTCCAGTGTCGGCGAGACGGCCGAAAAGCGGGTCTGCACGACAAGCGGAGCGACGCTCTAGTCCCCGACTGCCAGTAGTGCCGGCGCGCACTTTCACGCCGGCACGAACCCCCGACCAACGCGGATGGAAGCGGCATGGAAACTTTTGTCATCGGACTGAGCATCGCATCGATTTTGTTCATGGTCGCCCTTGGCCTGGCAATCATCTACGGCACCATGAGCGTCATCAACCTCGCCCATGGCGAGATGGTGATGATCGGCGCCTACACCACGGTGCTGGCGACCAAGCATCTCGGCATCAACATTTATCTCTGCCTGCCGCTGGCATTCCTGGTGACGGCGACATTCGGGCTGATCATCGAACGCACCGTCGTGCGCAGGCTGTACGGGCGGCTGCTCGATACCTTGCTGGCGACATGGGGCATCGCCCTCATCCTGCAGCAACTCATCCGGATCCACTTCGGGCTCGGGTTGTTCGGCGTCGAGATCGATGGCCTCGGCTCGGACCTGCAGAACGTGCCCGTTCCCGCCGAACTCCAACAGGCCATCCGCGTTTTCGGCGCCAACATACCGGTCTATCGAGCCTTCGTGTTCGTGGCCGCGCTGGCTCTGGGCGCCATCACCTGGCTGCTCATCTACAAGACGCGTTTCGGCAGCCAACTGCGTGCCGTCTCGGTCGCCCGCAACACGGCGGCCGCCTGCGGCATCAACGACAAGCGCGTCAACATGCTGGCCTTCGCCTACGGCTCCGGGCTTGCAGGCATCGCCGGCGTGCTGGTCTCGGGCTTCAAGACCGTGTCGCCCGACATGGGCACTCCCTATGTCGTCGACGCCTTCCTCGTCGTGGTCGCCGGCGGTGTCGGCCATCTGCTCGGCACTTTTGCCTCGGCAGGCATTCTCGGCGAGGTCCAGAGCTTTGTCGCCACCTGGGCAAACGACGTCTACGGACGGACAGTCCTGTTTGCCGTCGTCATCTTCATTCTCCTCTTCAAGCCTCAGGGCCTCTTCGTCACCAAGAGCCGCTGAGCTTGGCTGAAACATGGACGAGCGCATGACTTACCGCACCGCTTCCATCATCGCCTACATCGCCTTCTTCGCCGTTGTGCTCGCGCTTCCGCTGGTGCTCAACAGCTTCTGGACCAACCGTGTCGCGATCTACCTGGTCTATTCGATCTGCGCGATCGGCATCAGCATGTCGTGGGGCTATGCCGGCATCCTCAGCCTCGGCCAGGGGCTGTTCTTCGGCATGGGCGCCTACATGCTGGCGATGTCGCTGACGCTTGCCGTTCCGGAAAACAATCCGGTGCCGCAGCTCATGCTGCTCAACATGGAACCGAACGCGGTTCGCGACCTTTGCTGCGTCACCACGGGCTCGTTCCTATGGATCCCGTTCCGCTCGGTCGCGGTTGGCATGATTGCGGGCATCGTCGTGCCGTGCATCCTGGCGGCCGGCATCGGCTACGTCATGTTCAAGCGGCGTACGACGGGCGTCTATGTCAGCATCATCACGCTGGCCTTCGCCCTTATCGGGCAATTGCTCATCATCAACAACCAGCCGCTGACCGGCGGCTTCAATGGTCTGGCCGACCTGGCACTGCTGGAGATCGGCGGCTTCGAGTTCGACCCCTATGGTCCGAGCGCATATTACGCCGTCGCTTTCACGCTGATCGCGGTGATCCTGCTCGCCCGCTATATGCTGACCGGACGTATCGGCCAGGTGCTCAAGGCCATCCGTGAGGACGAGGCACGCGCGCGCTACCTCGGCTACGATGTCGAGAACTTCAAGCTCTTCATCTTCTGCGTTTCAGCCGGCGTCGCCGGCCTGGCCGGGATGCTGTTCACGCTCACATCGGAATTCGCCACGCCGTCGCTGATGGCGACGTCACTCAGTATCTCGATGGTGATCTGGGCGGCGACCGGTGGTCGTGCGTCGCTGCTTGGCGCCTGCATCGGCGCGCTGATCGTCAACTTCGTCGGCTCGCTTGCCAGCGAAAGCGCGACTTTCCAGCCGGTGTGGCCTATTATCCTGGGGCTGCTTTTCGTCGTCGTCGTGCTGTTCATGCCGAACGGCATCGCCGGAATCTTCAAGGCGTTCATCGAACGCAACGGCAGGACCGAGCGGCTCGGCGAGACAAGGCCCTCCGGCAAGACTGAACGCTCCGACAAGTCCGAGCGCGTCCAGACCGAACTGACCGCAAGGGAGGCGTGACCGATGAATGCCGTTCATAGGCCATCGAAGATGGAGACCGTGTCGGCGGTGCCGATCCTGCGGACACAGAAACTGACGGTACGGTTCGACGAATTTCCCGCCGTGCGCGACGTCGACCTGTCGATCGCCGACGGCGAGCTTAGGGTGATCATCGGCGCCAACGGTGCCGGCAAGTCGACTTTGCTCGACCTTCTGTGCGGCAAGACACTGCCCTCCGAGGGCGAGATCTGGCTTCGCGACCGCAATATCACCGGCATAGGCGAAGCCGCGATCGCTCGCAGCGGCGTCGGCCGCAAGTTCCAGACGCCGACAGTGTTCAAGGACATGACGGTACTGGAAAACCTGCAGGTGGCGAGCAACCGCCGTGTCCGCGTCTTCCAGAACCTGTTCGACCGGGTGAAACCAGGGCCAAACGACAAGGAGATCGCGGTTGCCGAACGGACTGGCCTGCTCGGCTCGCTGAAGCGCAAGGCATCGGAACTGTCGCATGGCCAGTTGCAATGGCTCGAACTGGCGATGGTGCTGAGCCAGGATCCAAAAATCATCCTGCTCGACGAGCCCGCCGCCGGCATGACGGCGGCCGAGACCGACAAGACGGCGGAGCTGCTGCTCGATCTCGCGGGCAGCCACACGGTGCTGGTGATCGAGCACGACATGGCCTTCGTTCGCCGCATTTGCGAGACCATCACCGTGATGCACCAGGGGGCTGTCCTTGCCGAGGGAACCGCGGAGGAGATCGAAGGCAATCCCGCAGTGATCGAGGCCTATCTTGGATCGGCGACGCTCAGCCATGCTTAAGTTCAAAGACCTCAATGCGTTCTACGGAACCAGCCACATCATCCACGATCTCAACCTTGAAATCCGCAAGGGCGAGGTGTTCTGCATCATGGGGCGCAATGGCGTCGGCAAGACGACGCTGCTGCGCAGCCTGCTCGGCATCACCGTGAACACCAAAGGCACCATCGAGTTCGAAGGCGCCGACATCAGTGGCGACCTCACCTACCAGCGGGCGCGGCGCGGCATCGGCTATGTTCCGCAAGGGCGCGAGATCGTGCCCGGGCTCAGCGTGCTCGACAACATCCTGCTCGGCTGCAACGCCCGGGCGGATGGCCAGACCTCGGTGCCGCCACTGGTTTGGACGCTGTTTCCGTTCCTGAAGGACCACCTGAACCGGCGTGGCACCAATCTTTCGGGCGGACAGCAGCAGCAGCTGGCAATTGCCCGCGCGCTTGCCACCGATCCGAGCATCCTGGTTCTCGATGAACCGACGGAGGGCATCCAGCCCAACATCGTCGAGCATATCGAAGAGGCGATCGTGTCGCTCAACCGGGATCATGGCCTGACCATCATCCTGGTCGAGCAGAAGATACGTTTCGCCCGTACCGCTGCACACCGCTTCGCCATTCTGGAGAAGGGGCAGATCGCTGCCGAGGGTGACACCGCCAATCTCAGCAATGAGCTGATCCACAAGCATATGGGCCTGTAGCCGCGAAGGCCGCCGCCAGCCTGAACGTCAGGCGCAGAAAGGATTTTGAGATGCTCCGAGTTGAAAGTGTGCTTGGCAGCCGCAACGATCCGGTCTTGCATGAGGCCATTCATCATCTCGAACACCACCATGCGGTGGAGTTCGTGACGGTAGCGGCAGGTGATCTCGACCGCCGACGGCTGATGGCCAAGACCGACAAGGGCGAAGAGGTGGCGATCACCTTGCCGCGCGACCAGAAGCTGCATGACGGCGCGGTGCTGGTGCTCGACCACCATCGCGCCGTGATCGTGCGCGCCGGCGAGCAGCGCTGGCTCAGGTTCACGCCGCGTTCGGCGAGCGATGCGCTCGAACTCGGCTATCACGCCGGCAATCTGCACTGGCGGGTGCGCTTCGACGGCGAGGATCTGCTTGTCGCGCAGGACGGTCCTGCCTCGGCTTACGCCGCACGCATCGAGCAGCTTATCTCCGGCGGCCGCGTCGAGATGGCCGAGGAGGCCGAATGAGCATCCCATCGGCACAATTACTCGTCGCCCTGCAACATGCCGATGGGCAGTTTCCCTCCGGCGGCTTTGCCTTTTCGCAGGGGTTGGAGGCGTCGTCCACGCTTGCCGGGAAACTGGGCGCCTTCGACTTTGCCGGCTTCGTCGATATCCAGATCCGCCATCGCTGGGCCGCCGCTGATCGCGTCGCGTTGGTGCGGGCTTTTCGACTCGCGGGCGATCTTGAGGCGCTGGCCGAACTCGATCGCGAGGTCGAGGCCTCGACCTTTGTCGAGGGGCTGCGATCTGGCTCGCGCCGCAACGGCATGGCGCTGCTGACGACACATGAGCGGATTGGGACGAGGGGCGCTGCCGCCTATCGCGCGATGGTCCGCAAGGGCGAAGCCTGCGGCCACCTGGCTGTTGTGCAAGGGCTGGCATGGCAGGCGCTGGAACTCGATGAGGCGAGTGCCGTTGCGATCGGCGGCTACCAGATGGTGGCGTCACTGGCGACTGCCGCGGTGCGGCTCGGCGTGAGCGGTGCCATTGACGCGCAGAAGGTTGTCGCGCGCGCCCTGCCTGCTATCGAGGCCGCAGCCCGCGCCCCGGTCGGCGACGACGAGCCGCTGCGGTCGTTTACGCCGCTCTGCGAGATCGCGGTCGCCCTGCACGGCGCTTCGGGCCAGCGCCTGTTTTCGAATTGAGGAGTTCACACCATGCTGCTGACACCGACCGAACTCGAGCGCCTGACGATCTACACGGCGGCCGAACTTGCGCGCAAGCGCCGGGCCAAGGGCCTGTTGCTCAACTATCCCGAGGCGGTGGCGATCATCACTGACGAGATCCTCGAAGGTGCCAGGGAAGGGCGATCGGTCGCCGAGATGATGTCGATCGGCTCGGCCATCCTGACCCAGGCCGACGTCATGCCCGGGATCGCGGCAATGCTGCCGATGCTGCAGGTCGAGGCGACGTTCCGCGACGGCACCAAGCTGGTCACCGTGCACGAACCGCTGCGCCCGGCCGCCGGCGCGACCGCAGACGATGTCGAACCCGGCGCCATCGTTGCCGAGGAGGGTGACATCGAACTCAATGCCGGACGCCGCAAGCTTACGCTCAAGGTTGTCAACACCGGTGACCGTCCGGTGCAGATCGGCAGCCATTATCATTTCTTCGAGGTCAACAAGGCGCTCGACTTCGACCGCGCGGCGGCCTTCGGCATGCGCCTCGACATTGCCGCGGGCACCGCCGTTCGCTTCGAGCCCGGGCAGGAGAAGGACGTGCCGCTGACCACCTTCGGCGGTCAGCAGCATATGTCTGGCCTCAACGGGTTGTCGAATGGCTCGGCCGACGATGCGGCGGTGAAGGCCGCTGCGCTTGAAAACGCCCGCGCCCGCGGCTTCCGCGGCGCCTGAGGGAGGAA
>NZ_JACHOU010000025.1 GCF_014206975.1 Aminobacter aganoensis | reverse complement strand
ATTATCGCAATTAACTGCTAATTATCAAATTAAATGCCCTCGCACCGCTTTGATATCATTATGTTCCGATTCTTGCGGTTTAATGGAAAGTCACACTGTTCGTCGGTCATCTTGTGGGGCTGCTTACACCGGCGGCCGTTTTTAATTTCGTCGGCGTCAGCCATGGCTTCAAGCAGGTCACCGCACTTGCCGTCGGGGGCATCGCCGGCATCGCCGCCTTCATCGGGTGCAGCCTTCTTCTCCACCGCCGTCTCTTTGACCCGCGCATCCGGCGTAGTTCCTCCAAGGGCGACATCATGGTGCTGGTGTTGCTGTGGCTGCAACTCTTCCTCGGCCTGTCCACCACCATCTGGACGGTGAACGCGCTCGACGGGCACGAGATGGTGCTGTTCATGGGCTGGGCGAGCGGCCTTACCCGGTTTGATCCGGGCGCCTCGGCGCTGATCCTCGACACAGCGCTTGTCTACAAGCTGCATATCGTGCTCGGCCTGACGCTTTTCCTGATTACGCCGTTTACGCGCCTCGTCCATATCTGGAGCGCGCCAATCTGGTATCTTTTCCGGCCCGGCTACCAGATCGTACGGTCACATTCGAAGACCGGCGTCAGCACGACGCCGACGCTCGGCCCGGCAGGGCTCGCCCCGAGCTTCGGCGGCGATACCGTTCCTCGATCCCATAGCGAGAGCGCGCAATGACCAGACATACCCTTATCGACAATGTTGGAACCGCGGCGCGGCCAGCGGCGGCAATGCCCAGCGCCTGTGAAAGCGGCGGCTGCGGTTCATCGAGCCACGATCCACGGCTGGCGCCCGCGCCGCCGAGTTTCGGCGCCGTCATTGTCAATGGCGTGGAGATTGAACCCGAGGCGATCGCGCTGGAAATCCAGCATCATCCCGCCCCGGACGGGGTGACCGCCTGGAAAGAGGCGGCGCGGGCGCTGGCCATCCGCGAACTCCTGCTTCAGGAGGCTCGGCATCTCGGCATCGAGCCGGACTCGCAAGAGGATGAGGCCGGACGCGGCGAGATAGAGGAGGATGCGATTATCCGTGTCCTGCTGGAGCGGCAGCTCGAACCGGCGGCGGCCGGGGAAGAAGAATGCCGGCGCTACTACCAGAACCGTATCAATCGTTTCCGCACGCCTGATCTCTTTGAAGCTTCCCACATCCTTATCGAGCCGGATGGCGATGACGATGGCGCGTGGGCCTCGGCCGAGGCGCAGGCCTCAGCCATTGTGGCGGAACTGGGAGACGATCCACAAATGTTCGCCTCGGCGGCGCGCGAGTTCTCCAAGTGCCCGTCGGCGCATCAGAACGGTTCGCTCGGTCAGATAAGGCGGGGGGAACTGGTCGACGCCGTCCAGACGGCGCTGGAGGCGCTTCCCGAGGGAACCACGGGCCGCGAGCCGGTCCGCTCGCGCTTTGGCTGGCATGTGCTCAGGCTGCAGCGCAAGATCGATGGGCGAACGCTTCCCTTCGACGTGGTCAAGGACAAGATCGTCGACATGCTGGAGGCGCGCGCCTGGGCTGTCGCGGCGTCGCATTACACGGCGAAGCTGGCGCGATCGGCGGAGATAGAAGGCGTGCAGATCGATCCGGCCGCCATAGGAGGCGCCTGATGCCAACGCTGGGCGACATGCTTGGCGCGGCGCGTCGTTCGGCGGCCGGCCTCCAGCGGTGGATCGAAACCGCCGACCCTGATCTTGCCGAAGAGGTGAGAATGGCGGCTGCGCGCGCCGGAGATTCCCCGAGCGGCTTCGCGCGAGCGGCGGTCGCCGATTTCAGCCGCTTTGCCGATGAAGAAGCGTGGGCGCAGCTCACCAGAATTGTACGCGACCATGAAGACCCGGGGACAGCATGCCTCGCCGCCATGGTGGCCTGGCGGCTGGCGGCAACGACGTGCGAGAGGCATTCTTCCTGACGCTCAGACGAGGAGCAAACGATGAGCACCAACCCTCCGGACCGGCCGGCGCACGCCGCCGACAGCGCGCCGCTCAATCCCGCTCTGAAGCAGGCGCATGACGCCACCTATGGTCCCGACCAGAGCGGCACCGATCCGATGGCGACGGTTTCCGTCAAGAAGAATGAAGGAGCCGCATGGCCCATGATCTGGGCGGTGACCACCATCGTTTGCGTCATCATCGCGATCGCGCTGATATTCTTCTGACACCAGGAGATGGCGCGGCAGCTTTCACTCGCCGCAAGGCGAACCTGGAAGACGGATAGCACGAGAGGCGTGGATGGATAGGAGCGGGAATCTCGGCGTATTGTTCATCACGACCTTCGCATTCACGGTCTGCTTTGCGGTGTGGATGATGTTCGGCGTGACGGGCATTCCGATCCGCAGTCAACTCCAACTCGATTCGACCGAATTCGGGCTGTTGACCGCCACGCCCGTGCTGACCGGAGCGCTGTTTCGGCTGCCGCTCGGCATCTGGACGGATCGTTTCGGTGGGCGTCGCATCATGCTGGCGCTGTTGCTCGGCTGCGCCGTGCCCGTCTGGATTTCGGCCTATGCCACGGCGCTCTGGCAATTTCTGTTGCTTGGCCTCGCCCTGGGCGTCGTCGGCGCGGCCTTCTCGGTCGGCACGCCATATGTGGCGCGATTCTTCCCCAAGGAGCAGCGCGGCTTCGCCATGGGGTTTTTCGGCGCCGGCACGGTGGGTGCCGCGCTCAACATGTTCGTCGCGCCGTTTCTCATCGAACAGTACGGGTGGGAAATGGTGCCGAAGGTTTACGCGGTGACGCTGGTGATCACAGCCGCGCTGTTCTGGATTTTCTCCGCGCCCGACCCGGCGCGGTCCGGCAATGCCGCTCGGTCCATGATGCGGCAGCTCGCTGTGCTGCGCAATCCGCGGGTGTGGAAGTACTGCCAGTACTACTCGATCGTGTTCGGCGGTTTCACGGCCCTGTCAATCTGGATGCCGCAATATTTCACGACGGAGTACGGCTACTCGATCGCTCAGGCGTCATTACTCGCCGCCGCCTTCGCGTTGCCTGGCGGCGCGTTTCGCGCCCTCGGCGGATGGCTGTCGGACCGTTTCGGAGCCCATGCCGTAACCTGGTGGGTGCTATGGATCGCCTGGATCTGCCTTTTCCTGCTCTCCTACCCCAGGACGGAACTGATCGTGCACACCGTTGAAGGGCCGCTGAGTTTCGGCATCGCGCTGCCCACGTGGCTGTTTACGTTCCTGTTGTTCGTGCTCGGCATCGCCTTCGCCTGCGGTATGGCTTCGACCTTCAAGTATATCGGGGACGACTTTCCCGACAGCATGGGTGCGGTGTCGGGCGTGGTCGGCATGGCGGGCGGGCTCGGCGGCTTCTTGCTGCCGATCATGTTCGGCGCCATTCTCGACTGGCTCGGCGTGAATTCCAGTTGTTTCATGCTTCTCTATGGAATCGTCTCGGTGTCTTTGGTGTTGAATTTCCTTACCGAGGTGCGCCGTGCCCCTGTGATGGGCGAGGAAGTAGTGCCTAGAGGCAGGTAACTTCTCTCTGGCTTGTGCAGTGAGAGAAGACGCACGCCGCCCTCTACAGGCGATGCTCCGCAAGATCTCGTTGCCACCAGGATCCTACACAAAGCTCATGACAACGATCGCACCGACGACGATAAGCACGAGACCGGCGATCAGCATGGGCAACAGGGTGCTGTTGGAATTATCGTCTCCGGCTTGATCGCCCGGAGCGTGAGTTCGCTCGTCACCATTTCTATCTTTAGACATGGTCGCTGCTTTCTCGCTTTGTTGGACGGCTGGCTGTCTAATCGACGGCATTGGGTATTTTGCGGTTCGTCCCGCATCACCTCCCAGGAATACGGGCGGATGCGGGCATCGGACGATCCCCGAAATCGACCCCCAGCCGCTGGATGATCCTTCCGGCCTCATTCACCACGAGCCTGAAACGGCGGTTGTCGGTAAAGAACGTCAGACGGAAACAGCCTGCATCCTCGCCTGTTCCCCGCTCGCACAGACTGGTGATGCAACCTTCGCGCATCATCTCCTGAACGGCTTCCGCCTTCAGCTTCAGTCCCTTCGCGATCACGGCCGCGTCGACCAGTACCTCGCCATCGCCGAATTCGATGCTTGTCATATGCTCCACTCCCCGCGGCTACCATTCAAGATGCCTGGTCTGACGATGCAGGAACACGTCGAAACGGCGCGCCATCTGGGGCTCCGCATTGCGCAGCCTCGCGCAGGCGCGCCCTGCCAAGCGACATGCGGATTCGACATTCCCGGTCTTCGCCAGTTCTCCGAGGCTGTCGAGCAGGATTGCGGCGAGCTCAGCGGCGGTTGCTTGCTTGGTCGAAGGTAAGTCCATATCCGCAGCGCGCTCCGTCACCATCCGCCTCCGCCCCTGATTCCGAGATGCTCCTTCGCCTCGTCGGTCATCATTTCAGGCGTCCATGGCGGCTCGTAGGTCAATGCGACATCGACAAATTCGATCCCGGACACGCTCCAGGCACCGTCTCGCGCGCCTTCCTTGAGATAGTTCGTCGCTGGACATCCTTTGGTCGTGGTCGTCATCACGATGTTCGCAACGCCGCCATCCGCGATGCCAACGAAATAGATCAGGCCGAGGTCGACGATGTTGTATCCGAGCTCGGGATCGATCACGAGCCGAAGCGCTTCACGCACCTGTTCGGCAAGCGCGTCGTTGGCCTCGACTGTCACGCCGCCGCCTCCCGACTGGAGCCGACGCGGACGAGGATTCTGTAAGTGGCGCCGTCGCCCTCGAATGCGCCCTGCCATTGATGGCCTCGCTTGGCGAGTTCCGGCATAAGGAATACGGGCTCGCGGCAGAGCAGCGCCGACAGGACCTCGCCCTCGTGCATCTTCTCGAGCGCAGCAAGAATGCGCACCATCGGTTCGGGCGGATCGAGGTCGCGGTTGTCGAGCGTGAGCGCCGAATCGGGCCAGACGCCCTCTGCTGGCGTCGCAACGACATCGGCCTCCGTCGCCGCTTCGGTAGTGGCTTCCGGCGTAAAGAGCACTTCCCATTCGCCGTCTTCCAGCTCTTTCAGCTCATGGGAGAAGCCTTTCGATCCAAGCACATGCAGCAGAGGCACCGGCTTAAAGGTCGCAAACAGGCGAAGGCCCTGTCCCGCCGGCAGAGTCGCCACCGCGGCCGTGATCTGTTCGAAGGGTTCTTCTCCAGCGCGCAGGGCGGGCCGAACGTCGAGATCCACGTATTTGACGGTCATCAGATTTCTCCTCGGCTATCGGGGTTGCGTAAGGGAAAGAAGCAGGCGCGGCCTGCGCACGCCCTCGGGAAAGCGCGCCGGGACAGGGACGTTGTCGAGAAAGCGCGTACGCACGAACTGAATGCAAAGGCCGACTGTTGCGAGCAACATCGCGCCCGCGCAGACGCGGAAGAGTGTCGCCTGGTCGCACAGGAGCGCCACCGTACCGGACCAAACGGCTATAAAGTAGACAAGGAACCACGGAAAGGCGACGCGCTCCGTGACCAGATCCTGGACGCGCGGCGTCGGTCTCTTGCCAAGAACCGGACCGTAGCATTCGAGCCAGGTCATGAACGCGATGATCTTATAAAGCATTGCAAGTGCGAGACCGCTCAGCCATCCGAAAGCAGTGATGAACGCTATGGCTCCGCCATGGCGTGGCAGGACACCCAGCAATGCAAGGATAAGTGTCAGCACCACAGCCGACGCGAGCGACGCGAGCGCAAAGCCGGCCATGCGGCTATTGAGTTCGATTACCCGCCGCTTGCGCGCCCGGTAAAGGTGAATCATGTCTTTCCAGTAAAGCGCCGCACAGGCGAGTCCGAGCGTAGCGGCTGCTATCAGGACGAAATCGAGATTGCCGTCCATCCAGATAGCGCCGACCCCTCCCAGGATCAGCAACGTGAGCGCGGCAGTTCCGAGACAAAATGCCGCTCGCGTGCTCGTGCCGTCGAGTTCAGGCGCGAGCATGAACATGGCCAGCAGGCGATAGCTGACGCCCATGGCGGTAAAAGTGAGCCAGCCGCCAAGTCCTGCAATCGCATGCACCGGCACGCCTTGCGAGGCGATGGCGAGGAGTGCTGGGTTGGAAATGACGCCGCCAAGCGTGAGTGCGAAGATGATGCCGAGCAGCGCGGTGGCGGCGATGCCGGCCAGTCCGACGGTGACGAAACGTGCAGGTACCGGCAGCGGGCGCGCCGCCCAAAGTGTGCGGCCCAGGTTCCAAAGGGCGAGCGAAAAGCCCGCGCCCAAAAGGATGCTGGCGGCTGGGAAACAGCTATGGGGAACGGAAATGACCCCGGCCAGTTGGAGGAAACCTGCAAGCAGCGCCGTCAGCCCAGCCAGCAGTAGCGCCAGTGTGGGCAGCGGCAGCCAATCGCTGTACAGAGGCCGCGCGACGAGTACCGGCACGAACTGGAATAGCGCACCGAGCATCAGCAGACTCAGCCACCCGATCGCAATGAGATGCACCAGCGCCAGCGTCTCCGGCGCATGGATCGGCGCTACGGGAAACCCGAATCCTGCGGTCATCAATCCTTCCGCGACAATCAGCGCGAGGAGCGCGACCGCAAAATAGGACATCGACCATCTCGACAGGGAAGCGCCCACCATCGGGGATTCTCCTTCGCCTGGTGTTGGTGCGTCGCGCCGCCTCCCTCTCGCGACGCACCGTCGCGTCAGGCCGCCTGCTTCTGCTTGCCGATCTCGACGCGCCAGACGTCCGGCCCGCGCTCCAGATAGATCCAGGAGAACTGGCCGGGATATTCAGCCTCGAGTTGGTAGTAGAGCGGCTTGGGATCGTGGTCATTGACGAGGACGAAGGCTTTTCCCGGCTGCAACTCGTCTACCAGCTGGAAGATCTTCTGGTGGCGTTGCGCAGGCACGAGCATGCGCACGTCCACCGTGTTTGCGTCGGATGTTTGAGGGGTGTTCGACATGGGGTCTGGCTCCATGGTCGCGTCTTCCGAACAGCACACCGCGATCGCGACCGCCCCGGAATGCCGAGTGGGGAAACGGCCCGCCTGTCACCCTGACCGTTGTCGACACTCTTGCTTGTGAAAGATATATTGTCAATGTATCTTATGTCGCTGCTCGATCAGGTGGCGGAGCCAATGAGCGCTGAGAAGTCTGTAGACGGACTGCTTGAATCGCATGCTCGTCACAGGCATCTAACCGCACTCGACCGCCAGCGGCCTGGCCGTCGTAACACGGGAAAATTCTATGCGATTGACCAACTTTTCCGATTATGCCTTGCGCGTGCTCATGTATGCCGGCTCGAAAGACAGCCGTCTGATCACGATCGACGAAACGGCGCGCTTCTACGGCATTTCACGGGCGCACCTGATGAAGGTGGTGAACGCTCTCACCCGCGCCGGTTATCTCAAAGCGGTGCGCGGCCGTTCGGGGGGGCTCATGTTGGGTATGGCCGCAGGCGAGATACTGGTCGGGGACGTCATCCGGCGGACCGAACCGGACTTTGCCCTGGTCGAGTGCTTCACTACCGGAAACCGCTGTACCATCACCAATTGCTGCCGCCTGCGACGCGCGCTGCGCGAGGCGCTGGAGGCGTTTGTCACCTCGCTAGATCGCTACACGCTCGCAGACCTGATCCTTAGCTCGGAAGAATTCGGCATTGCGCCGGCGGCCTGAACAAAATGCTGCGCCGCTGGCGCGAAGCGCCGTCCGGATTATGTGGGCGGGACTCGGGCTGCTTTGCGTTTGTTTGGGACTCCTCGGCATCCTTGTGCCGCTGCTGCCATCGACGCCGTTCCTGCTGCTATCGGCTTGCTGTTTCGCCCGCGGATCGCCTCGCCTGCATCGTTGGTTGAACGAGCATCCCCGCCTCGGACCGCCGATTGAACAATGGAGCAGGCACAGAGCGATTTCCGGCCCGACCAAGCGCAACGCGATGATCGTGATTTTCGCAGTACCGCGCGCCTCCCTCCTCATTGGTGCGCCGTTTTATGTGGTGGGCCTCCAATGTCTCGTGCTGGCTTTTCCGGCGATCTTCATCCTGACCCGACCGCTGCCGCCGGAGGGCGACGCAGCTCGGCCGCGGCCACTGTCCGCCTGGGCGGCAAAAGCAGACGCCGATTCCCCCCAATCGGAGCCGCATAGACACAGAACGGCATGGGTTCCCATCGAATAGGACCGCTTCCGGCTCAGCTCAGCCAGTCGGCGGTGGGCGGTTTCTCGAGTGCGCTCCCCTGTTGATCCAGGCCAAAGCGCTCACGATAATCTGACTGATGTCCCCTAAAGGCGCCGTTTCCCGCCTCTCCGATCTCGCCGCAGGCACATCGCCATCCCATTTCCCAATAACACGCCCGGTTTCGTTGCCTGCGGTGCTAACCTGTCACGCGCTTGTCGGCGCGTTGAGATCCCGCCATTGGAATCGCTGATGGAAGCGACACGTCTTCATTATCGTCTCGCGGCTCAGCCCGAATATCCGGGCCGCTCGCGGCGGCTGTTCCCCTCCACGAAAACGAAATGTCGGACGGCGGCATAGACTTCCACGGCAAACATCCCGGCCGACCCCCAAAGGGGCCAACCTAGCCAATGGACGGTTTTTACTCCGCCCGCACAGCCAACATGACGGCGCTCCAATGGCCTAGTTTGTCACCGCCCTGCACAGACCCGGAAGGAACAATAACAACTTATCTATTGCGTTTTATCGCAATCGTTTTTACATGGGCGAAAGTAAATTGGCCGTAGCGGCCGAGTATGCAGGAGAGATACATGAAACAGATTTCCGACAAGCTCTTCATTGCCCCGCAACTCACCGCGGCCGACATCCGGGTGGCCAGGGCGAATGGCATTGCGGCTATCATTAACAACCGCCCGGACGACGAGGAAACGGGCCAGCCGAGCGCGTCCGCGAATCGCCGGACCGCCGAGGCGGCGGGGCTCGGCTACACGCATATCCCGGTCGTGCCTGGCCAGATCAACAAGGACCATGTCATCAATTTCCAGCTGGCGCTGAAAAGGGCGGATGGGCCGGTGCTCGCCCATTGCAAGACCGGCACACGCTCGGCGACACTCCACGCGATCGGCGAAGTGCTCGAAGGGCGTATGGCCCGCAGCGACATCTTGCCGCTCGGCCAGCGCCTCGGCCTGGATCTGTCAGGCGCCGTCAAATGGCTCGATGCCAACCAAGCCCGTCGCGAAAGCACTGTGCCCGACGTGAAGGCGTTCTTCGACAACCGCACCTTCTCGGTGCAATATGTCGTCTCCGATCCGGTCACCAAGCAGTGCGCCATCATCGATCCGGTGCTTGATTTCGACGAAAAGTCGGGCGCGACGGCGACGATCAATGCCGACCGCATTCTCGGCTACATCGAGAGCAAGGGGCTGACGGTCGAGTGGATTCTCGACACTCATCCCCATGCCGACCATTTCTCCGCCGCGCGGTATCTCAAGGACAAGACCGGCGCGCCGACCGCCATTGGCGAGAAAGTCGTCGAAGTGCAGAAGCTCTGGAAGGGTTTTTACAACTGGCCTGACTTCCCGGCAGACGGCTCGCAGTGGGACAAGCGTTTTGCCGAGGGCGAGCGGTTCAAGGTCGGGACGATCGATGCGAAGGTGTTGTTTTCGCCAGGCCATACACTCGCCTCCATCACGTATGTGATCGGCGATGCGGCCTTCGTCCACGACACGCTGTTCATGCCGGACTCAGGGACCGCGCGGGCCGACTTTCCCGGCGGGAGCGCGGCGCGCCTTTGGGATTCGATCCAGCAGATCTTGGCCCTGCCGGACGCAACCCGCATTTTTGTCGGTCACGATTACCAGCCAGAAGGTCGCGCACCGCAATGGGAATCGACCGTCGCGGAGGAGAAGGCAGAGAACACGCACATGTCGAAATGCCGGACGAAAGACGAGTTTGTTGCAGTTCGCGAGAGGCGCGATGCGACCTTGCCCATGCCCAAGCTGATTTTGCACGCTCTGCAGGTGAACATGAATGGCGGTCGCCTGCCCGCGCCTGAGGCGAATGGCAAGCGCTATCTCAAATTCCCGCTCGACGTGCTGGAGGGTGCGGCATGGGACTGACCGCCATGACACGCGAACTGTCGCAAGAGACGGCCGAGATGGTCGAAAATGCCGGCGAGGCGGCGGACTTCCTGAAGAAGCTCGCCCATCCCTCGCGGCTGATGATCGTCTGCGCACTCGTTGATGGCGAGCGCTCGGTACGCGATCTCGAAGACACGCTCGGCATCCGCCAGCCGGGCCTGTCGCAGCAGATCGCTGAACTGCGCGAGGCTGGCTTCATAGTCGGCCGCAAGGAAGCGAAGCATATGTTCTACCGGCTCGAAGACGGCCGGGTCGCTGAATTCGTCTCCATGATGCACGTCATGTTCTGCGCCAAGCCGCGCGAAGGATCCAATCCATGACCGGATTTACCCCACTCGCCTCGCTCATCGGCGGCATGATGATCGGCCTGTCGGCTGTGCTGCTGATGCTGTGGGAAGGCCGCATCGCGGGCATTTCCGGGATAGCAGGACGCCTGCTGCCGCCCTATCGCGACAGCGCGTTCCTGTCGCGTTTCGGCTTCGTTATCGGCCTCGTTACGGCGCCGATTGCCATGATCGCGGTCGGCGATGTCGAGGTGAGCCAGACGGTTTCATCCAACATTCCGCTAATGCTCGGAGCGGGCCTCCTCGTCGGCTTCGGGTCGGTCTGGGGCAATGGCTGCACGTCGGGTCACGGTGTCTGCGGACTCTCGCGACTGTCGACCCGCTCCTTCGTCGCCACCGGCATCTTTATGACGACGGCCATCATCACTGTCTTCCTCATCCGCCACGTCATCGGAGCCTGAGCCCATGTCATTCCTCATCAATCTCGCGCTTGGCCTTCTATTCGGCGTTGGCCTCCTCGTCTCCGGCATGTCGGACCCAGCGAAGGTATTGAATTTCCTCGATCTGGCCGGCACCTGGGACGCCTCCCTTGCCTTCGTCATGGGCGGCGCAGTTCTCGTCGCGTTCGTCGGCTACCGACTGGTTCTCGCCCGCGGCGAACCGATCGCCGGCGACCGTTTCCACCTGCCGACGCGCAACGACATCGACGCGCGCATTCTTGCCGGCCCGGCGCTCTTCGGTATCGGCTGGGGGCTTGGCGGTTTTTGCCCGGGTCCAGCGCTGACCGCGCTTGGGCTCGGCGCGACTGGAACCCTCGCCTTCATCCCCGCCATGATCCTCGGCATGTGGGCCGCTCGCCTTCTTGGCGAAGGCAGCGCGTCACCCCGTACCGTCTGAAACGCGCAAGACAAAAATCGAAAGACCACGACAATGAGCCGGCTGGCAGATTATCTGCCGATCCTTGATTGGGGTCGGCGCTATTCCCGCGCGACCCTGACCAACGACATGGTCGCAGCGATTATCGTTACTATTATGCTGATTCCGCAATCGCTCGCCTATGCGATGCTGGCAGGCCTACCGGCCGAGATCGGGCTCTACGCCTCGATCTTGCCGCTGGTCGCCTATGCAGCGTTCGGCACCAGCCGGACGCTTGCGGTGGGTCCAGTGGCCGTCGTCTCCTTGATGACCGCCTCTGCCATCGGGGAGATCGCAGCTCAGGGCACGCCCGCCTATCTTGCTGCCGCCATGCTGCTGGCCTTCCTGTCCGGCGCTATGCTGATCGCTATGGGCTTGTTCAAGTTGGGCTTTGTCGCGAATTTCCTGAGCCACCCGGTGATTTCCGGCTTCATCACCGCCTCGGGACTGCTGATTGCGGCCGGCCAGCTCAAATATCTGCTTGGCATCCCTGCCGGCGGCCACACCTTGCCGCAGATCGCGACCGGCCTCGTCGAGAATATCGGCTCGATCAATTTGCCGACGCTCGCCATCGGCACGTCGGTGCTGGCATTTCTCTACTTCGTGCGACTGCGCCTCAAGCGCGTCTTAGTCGCGCTCGGCCTTTCGGCGCGCATGGCCGACATCACGACCAAGGCCGGACCGGTTGCGGCCGTTGCCGCGACGATCCTCGCCGCAACGATGCTCGACCTCGGCCCGCAGGGCGTCGCGCTCGTCGGCGCCATCCCGCAAGGCTTGCCCGTCCCTGCTTTGCCTGTCTTCGATCTCGAACTCATCCGCATGCTCGCCGTCCCTGCTCTGCTGATCTCGCTGATAGGCTTCGTGGAATCGGTCTCGGTCGCGCAGACGCTGGCCGCCAAGCGCCGCCAGCGCATCGTGCCGGATCAGGAACTGATCGGGCTTGGCGTGGCCAACATCGCCTCGGCGATCTCGTCGGGCTATCCGGTCACGGGCGGCTTTGCCCGTTCGGTCGTCAATTTCGATGCCGGCGCTGAAACGCCTGCCGCCGGCATCTACACCGCCATCGGCATCGCGCTCGCCACATTGTTCCTCACGCCGCTTCTCGCCAGCCTTCCGCAGGCGACACTGGCTGCAACGATCATCGTCGCTGTCCTATCGTTGGTGAACGTCGCCGCCATCCGTCGTGTCTGGGCATATTCCAAGGTAGACTTCTCGGCCATGGCCGCGACCATTCTCGGCACGCTGTTTGTCGGCGTGGAGATCGGCGTCGTCATGGGCGTTGTGCTATCGCTGCTGCTCCATCTCTACCGCACTTCGCGCCCGCACATGGCCGTCGTCGGCCAATTGTCCGGCACCGAGCACTTCCGCAATGTCGAGCGCCACGTGGTGGAAACATCACCTGAAATCCTGTCCGTGCGGGTTGATGAAAGCCTTTATTTCGCCAATACCCGCTATCTGGAAGATCGTATCGCCGCGCTTGTCGCCGAGCGGCCGCAGCTCAAACATGTCGTGCTCATGTGCTCGGCCGTGAACATAATCGATGCCTCGGCGCTCGAAAGCCTTGAGGAGATCAATCATCGCCTGAAGGACGCGGGCATCACTTTCCATCTGTCCGAAGTCAAGGGGCCAGTGATGGACAGGCTGAAGCGGACCCATTTCCTCGAATGCCTGACTGGCAAGGTATTCCTCAGTCAGTATGACGCGCTGCGATGCCTGGACACAACTGATCGGCCAAGCACGAGATGAACTCAATGCAACCGTGCGGGCACCCCTCACCGCGACCGTCGCAGCCAGCAAGTCAACCGATCCACGAATCCTTAGTATTGACCGTTCGAGCGGTATTTTTGTGTGTCACGAAATGCGTTTTCGGTCCCTTGGAAGTGGAAATGAGCGACAGTCTGGTGAAACGCAGCGGAGGGCGATCAGGCCTTCCGTGTCGAACAGCTCTCGTTGCCGTGCCGATCGGGCGTTGCCCTCGAGGCCTGCGAGATGCGTCTGTGCCTGGGCAGGCAGAAGGTGAGACACTCCTTGTTTGGTGCAGATGAGTTGATCCTGGCTCTTCATCATCGTCCACGCGAAGCGGTGATGGGTGTTGATCTCGATGCGAAACATCAGTGCGCGCAGCGAGCGTGGCGCTCGCCTGTTCAGCGACCCGCGCCACAGTCGCCCGCGCAACACTGAGGAGGAATGCTTTACCCAGCGGTTCGGACGGGCTGCCGTACCTCAGCTAGCCTGCGGGCGATTTCCCCACCGAGGGCATCGCACTGCTGCTGGCCGAAGAGGCGGGGACCTGTCTTTCTTTTGAGGCAAACCAGGCCTTTTCGTCGGCAGCGTCTCATGCTATCTACCGCGTGTCGTTATATCGAGAAGGGCAGATTTATGGACAAGAAAGCGTCTCTGGCCGCCTTAGCCGCGTTGGGGCAGGAAACCCGCCTGGACATTTTCCGCCTCCTTGTGCGAGCGGGGCCAGAAGGGGTTGCAGCGGGAGAGATTGCGACGCGAGTGGGAGCGGTTCAGAACACGACATCCTCCCATCTGAAGATCCTGACGCATGCGGGCCTCATCCGCCCCGAGCGGGATGGCCGGACCGTGCGCTACGTCGCCGACATGACCGGATTCCGTGACCTGCTCGCTTACCTGATGGAAGACTGCTGCAACGGCGCGCCCGAACTCTGCCGTCCAGTCATCAATGCCGTGACCTGCGATTGTTAGGAGCGATTTTCTATGTCCGACAGGCTCTACAACGCACTCTTCCTCTGCACAGGAAACTCCGCCCGCTCGATCCTTGCAGAAGCGATCCTGCGGAATCTCGGCGCTGGGCGCTTCCAGGCCTTCTCGGCCGGATCGCAGCCGAATGGCGAGGTCCATCCGTTTGCCATCGAACTCCTTCGGAACCTGAAGCTGGATACGTCTTTCGCGCGTTCGAAATCCTGGAACGAGTTCGCGGCGCCCGGTGCTCCGAAGATGGATTTTGTCTTTACCGTCTGCGACAACGCGGCAAACGAATCCTGCCCGGTCTGGCCCGGACAGCCGATGACAGCGCATTGGGGCATTCCGGATCCCGCCGCCGCTGAAGGCACGGATGCCGAGAAGCACCTTGCTTTCGCCGATGCCTATCGGCAGCTATCGAACCGCATTTCCGCCTTCCTGGCACTGCCGCTAGCTTCGATCGACCGGATGTCGCTCCAGTCCAGGTTGCGCGAGATCGGAAAGCTCGAAGTCTCGGCGGCCGCAACAGCATGAGACCCGGCATGGACGTGATCATCTACCACAACCCCAAATGCGGGACCTCGCGCAACACGCTTGCGATGATCCGCAATGCAGGAATCGAACCGCATGTTATCGAGTACCTGAAGACACCGCCGACGCGAGAGCTGCTGCGTCAGCTGGTGGAGCGGATGGGCACGTCGCTCCGCAGTATCCTCCGCGAGAAGGACACGCCTTACGGGGAGCTCGGCCTTGGCGATCCCGCCCTGACAGACGAGCAGCTGTTCGATGCGATTGAGAAGCATCCGATTCTGATGAACCGTCCGATCGTCGTCTCGCCGAAAGGCGTGAAGCTTTGCCGCCCGTCCGAGACGGTCCTCGACCTCCTACCTGCCCAGAAGGGCGCCTTCGCCAAGGAAGATGGCGAGCAGGTGACCGATGCGGCAGGCAACAGGCTCGCCTGACAACCACAGGAATTCCGATGTCGAACGCAACACCTCCGGCACGCCGGCTGTCCTTCCTCGATCGCTACCTCACGGTCTGGATCTTCGCGGCGATGGCGCTCGGCGTCTTCCTCGGAACCGCCTTCGAGACCCTTCCGGCCTCGCTCGACGCCATGTCGGTCGGCACGACGAACATCCCGATCGCCATCGGCCTAATCCTGATGATGTATCCGCCGCTCGCCCGGGTGCGTTACGAGGAGCTGCACCGCGTCTTCGCCGACAAGCGTGTGCTGGTCCTGTCGCTGGTCCAGAACTGGATTATCGGTCCAACGCTGATGTTCGGGCTCGCGGTGATCTTCCTGCGCGACCACCCCGAATACATGACGGGCGTGATCCTGATCGGATTGGCGCGCTGCATCGCCATGGTGCTGGTCTGGAACCAGTTGGCCAAGGGCGACAACCAGTATGTCGCTGGCCTCGTCGCGTTCAATTCGATCTTCCAGATCCTGTTCTTCTCGACCTATGCCTGGTTCTTCCTGTCCGTCCTCCCGCCGCTGTTCGGCCTGGAAGGCAGCGTTGTCGACGTCGGCTTCTGGACGATCACCAAGGCCGTCCTGATCTACCTCGGCATCCCCTTCGCAGCCGGATACCTCACGCGGCGCTTCCTGATCTCCAGCAAGGGGAGCGATTGGTACGAGGGCGTGTTCCTGCCCAGGATCAGCCCGATCACGCTCGTCGCGCTGCTCTTCACCATCGTGGCCATGTTCAGCCTCAAGGGCGGCGATGTCGTGCGGCTACCCTCCGATGCGCTTCTGATCGCCGTTCCTCTGGTGATCTACTTCGTCGTGCAGTTCGTCATCAGCTTCCTGATGGGCAAGTTGATCGCGGCTGACTATCCTCGCACGACGGCCATCGCCTTCACGGCCGCAGGCAACAATTTCGAACTGGCGATCGCGGTTGCCATCGCCGCTTTTGGTCTTGCTTCCCCGGTCGCGTTCGCGGCGGTCATCGGACCGTTGGTCGAAGTCCCCGTGCTTGTACTGCTGGTGCACGTGGCGCTCAGGTTGGGCAGGCGCTGGTTCGCCGATACTGCGCCTGATGCAGTGCCGGCGGCCGCGACAGCCAGACCGTAGGAGCCGCACCATGCGTTTGCGTGAACTCAATGATCCCGACCATCTGCCGGCGCTCGATCTCAGGTATGCCGAGGATCGGCCCGGCCTCGGACTGGGGCCGGAGGAGCACGCCCCGCGAATCCTGCTGCTCTACGGCTCGCTGCGGCCGCGTTCCTTCTCGCGGCTTTCCACGGAAGAAGCTGCGCGCCTGCTCCGCTTTTTCGGTGCCGAGGTGCGGATCTTCGATCCGTCCGACATGCCGTTTCCCGACCAGGTGGCGGGCGACGACCATCCGGCGATCCGCGAACTGCGAGAGCACGCGATCTGGTCGGAGGGAATGGTCTGGTGCAGTCCCGAACGGCACGGTCAGATAACCGGGCTGATGAAGGCGCAGATCGACAATCTGCCACTTAACATGGGCGGCATCCGCCCGACACAGGGGCGCACGCTTGCGGTGATGCAGGTTTCCGGCGGCTCGCAGAGCTTCAACGCCGTGAACACGCTGCGCCTGCTCGGCCGCTGGATGCGGATGATCACCATCCCCAACCAGTCGAGCGTCGCCAAGGCCTATCAAGAGTTCGACGGAGACGGACGCATGAAGCCGTCGGCCTATTACGAACGTATCGTCGACGTGATGGAAGAACTGGTCCGGTTCACCATTCTCACCCGTCCACATGCGGCGCGCCTCGTCGACCGCTACTCGGAGAGGAAGGCCGCAGGGCAGACGATCGATCCAACCACCGACCTTTCTGCGATTGCGATCATGCCACAGAAGCGCTCCGCATGAATGAAGCCGATCATGATGTCGTCGTGATCGGAGGCGGTCAGGCAGGCCTCGCTGTCGCCTATTACCTGCGTCGCGCGGGAATCGATTTCCTCGTGCTCGATGCCGAGGACCGCCCCGGCGGCGCGTGGCTTCATGCCTGGGCCTCCCTGCGTCTGTTCTCGCCAGCGACCTACAGCTCGCTTCCCGGCTGGCCGATGCCGCCGAGCCGCTCTGATGGCTTCCCGACCAGAGACGAGGTGATCGACTACCTGACGCGTTACGAGCAACGCTATGCGTTTCCGATCGAGCGGTCATGTCACGTCGAAACCGTGGAACGGGATGGCGAACAGCTCTGTCTCCGGTTGAGTGATGGGCGGACCTTCACCGCGAGGGCCGTCGTCAGCGCAACGGGAACGTGGAGCGCACCCTACATTCCCGATGATCCTGGCCGCGAATTGTTCAGCGGCGTTCAGCTCCATTCGGCAGAATATCGCAGTCCCATCCCCTTCGCTGGCAAGCGGGTGCTGGTTGTTGGCGGCGGCAACTCCGGGGCGCAGATTCTCGCCGAGGTCAGCGCGGTCGCAGAGACGGTCTGGGTCACCATGAAGGACCCTGTATTCCTGCCCGACGACGTCGACGGGCGCGTCCTGTTCGAGCGCGCCAGCGCGCGCGGGGACTTCGACCCGGCTTCAACCACGACCTTGGGCGACATCGTCATGGTTCCTCCGGTGAAAGAAGCGCGAGACCGCGGCGTGCTGAAATCGGTCCGCCCCTTCGTTCGCTTCACGACGGACGGCGTCGTGTGGGCGGACGGAACGGAGACGCATGTCGACGCCGTCCTGTGGTGCACCGGATTCCGTCCGGCGACAGGACACCTTCGGTCGCTTGGCGTGGTCGGTTCCGATGGCCGCATCGAAGTGGTCGATCAACGTGCGGTCGAGGAACCGCGGCTTTGGCTGCAGGGATATGGAAACTGGACGGGTGCCGCGTCAGCAACGTTGATCGGCGCGGGCCGCACGGCCCGGGAACTGGCACCTTGCATCAAGGCTGCCCTTCAGATGCCCGCATCTTTCATCTGAGGAAATAGCGGCGCCCTGCCGGCTCGTACGGGCCGGTGTCTTGCGTGCGCGACGACGAACTGCGGGCTCGAGATTTTTTTGTGTCGCCGCATCGCTGCGACCAAGCGACCGGGAACCGTCGGTCACCAGGGATACGGTGCCTACGGCGTTCCAACCCCACGAAACAGCTTCGGGTGCATGCGAGCATGCTCGTTCACCGCGAGCCACGGAACGCTTGACGACAGGGTCGATACAGTCGAGAGCATTCGTCAACAACCGCACAGAGAGCGAGGTCCGGTGGATGTTCGAATACCTCGCATGCTATTGCACGTGTGACGTGAAGTTGTTCGGGAGCCGCCCTGTACCGGTCGACGCCGACCCACTCGGTCGGCCTGGTTCCGGTGTCCAACGTGAGGTAGTCTCCAAGCTTGGTATCCGCAGTATCCAGACCTTGGATCACCGCGGCTACGAGACTGGGCGCACCTCGGGCTCTGTGTCGTCGGGCCTCATCATGCGCTGGGCACGCGACCAGTTGTCGATTTTCGCCGGCTGACGCAGATGGACCAGTTGATCGCCCAACTCGGCCTCGCACTTGCTATCGGCCTGCTGGTCGGCCTGGAGCGGGGCTGGCGCGAGCGTGACGCGCCCGACCGCAGCCGCACCGCTGGTCTCCGGACGTTTGGGCTGGTTGGTTTGCTCGGTGGAATCTTCGCTGCGCTCTCCGAGGCGCTCGGCTCCGGGGTGCTGATCGCTGGCTTCCTCGGCTTCGCCGCGATCTTCGCGTGGTTCTCGGCGCGCGAAGCCGAGCACGACCAGAACTTCAGCGTGACGGGCGTCGCGGCTGGCCTGATCGTCTTTGCCCTCGGCGCGCTGGCCGTGGTCGGTGAAACGCGCGCTGCCGCTGCCGGCGGCGCGGCACTCGCCGCCGTCCTCGCCAGCCGCGAGGTGCTGCACGATTTGCTGCGGCGCCTGACCTGGATCGAACTCCGCTCGGCAATGATCCTCGCTGTCATGACGGCCATTGTCTTGCCGTTGCTGCCCGATCGGGCGATCGATCCCTGGGGCGGCTTGAACCCGTTCGAAATCTGGTTCTTCACGGTTGTCATCGCGGCAATTTCCTTTGGCGGTTACGTTGCGGTGCGAGTTCTCGGCCAGACACGTGGCCTGCTCGTCGGTACGCTCGCAGGTGCCGTCGTGTCGTCGACTGCCGTGACGGTGGCACTGGCCCGCATGGCAAAGGCAGAGGGCAATGCGTTGCCGCTCGCCGGGGCCGCCGGACTTGCAGCGCTGATCTCGATCCTGCGAGTCTTAGTTATCGTCGCGATCATCGCACCGCAGGTCCTAGGGTGGATCGTGGCACCGGCGCTCGCCGCCGCGATGGTCCTCGCGACAAGCGGAGCTGTGTTGCTGGTTCGCAACGGCGTTCATCCGACAAGGGAGAAAGGAGGCGAGCGCAATCCGTTTGAGCTCGGCTCGTTGCTTCTTTTCGCCGCTTCATTTGCGGTCGTCTCAACCGTGAGTGCGGCTCTCGCCAGCCGCTTCGGGGAGGGGGGACTTCTGATGACCTCGGCGGTGTCGGGCGCATTTGATGTCGATGTCGCCGTGTTGAGCGCACTGCGTCTTGTCGAGCAGACGGCAGCCATCAATACCGTGGGCGGAGCGGTGCTGGTGGCGCTCGCCGCAAATGCAATCGGCAAGCTGTTCCTGTCGATCCTTGCCGGCCCCGTCCGCTTCTCTCTGCCGCTTGCCATCATCACGCTGGCCGCGGCTGCGGCGGCCGGTGTCGCTTTCTGGCTCGGGATGGCCGTCTGACAGGATGGGGCGGGCTCCGGCTCAGTTGAGCAGACAATCAACCTCGGCCGTTGACGCGCGCCATGGGGTGATTCAGATCAACATCTTCGGCTATCTTTTGAAGTACACGATGATCGGCGCGCGTCGCACTTGTCGTGCTTAGGAAAGAGGTTGAGTGATGCTCGAATACAAGGTCGAACCCCGCCGGGTGAATGCCCACGGGTCTATCGCAGGGGCAAAGACCGCGCAGATCCACCTTGAAACGGATCCCGCTGGTCAAACTGATGCCTTCAACCCTGAAGAACTGATCCTGGTATCGCTCGCATGAGCAGGGTGCACACAGAGAAGCATCTCGTCTCGCGGATCGGATGGTTGCGGGCTGCCGTGCTCGGCGCAAATGACGGCATAGTTTCCACGGCGAGCCTCATCGTCGGCGTTGCCGCCGCGGCACAGGGGACTTCGGAGATCCTGGTCGCGGGAATCGCCGGGCTGGTCGCCGGATCAATGTCGATGGCGGCAGGCGAGTATGTGTCGGTGAGTTCGCAGTCGGACACCGAGCATGCCGACCTCGCTCGGGAACGGCTGGAGCTGGAAACACAGCCTGAATTCGAGAAGAAGGAACTCGCGCAGATCTACGTCCAGCGCGGCTTGTCGGATGAACTTGCACACCAAGTCGCGGAACAACTGATGGCGAAGGACGCGCTCGCCGCTCACGCCCAAGATGAGCTTGGAATCTCCGAGACGACAACGGCACGTCCGGCCCAGGCGGCATTGACGTCGGCAGCAACTTTCGCCGTCGGCGCGGCTATGCCGCTGGCCATGGTAATTCTGGCGCCGGCCGCTTCGCTGGTCTGGGCGGTTTCAGCCGCCTCACTGCTGTTCCTGGCGCTTTTGGGAGCGATCGGCGCAAAGGCGGGCGGGGCCAACGTCATGCGGGCCACATGGCGGGTCACTTTCTGGGGGGCATTGGCGATGGGGCTCACCGCAGGAATCGGCGCGCTGGTCGGTCAGGCCGTGTGAGCGATGCTGGCGGCGGGCATCGGACCAACAACTGACCTTTGATCGCGAGCGCTAGTCAGTTGAACGATTAGCTTGAACCGATTCCGACCTAATAGGACATCATCACAGGAACGGGACAGTTTTCGAGTATCGAGCGGGTCATCCCGCCCCATACAATTTGACGCAGACGCGAATGCACGAATGCTCCCATGACCAGAAGTTCCATCTGCTCGCTGGCAAGAAACGAGCGTATCGGCTCGCCCTCGTCGTCGCCCGGCGGGTTCGCGACCACCGCGATTTTGGGCTCAATGCCGTAGAGCCTGAGATAGTTGCCTAGCTCATCGGCTGATTGCAGTCCCTCCGATCCCTTGGTGTCCAGAACCGTCGCGATGCTGACCTGATCGGCCATCATCAACAAGTCGATGCTGTCACGAACCGCGCGCGCGGCTCTTGCACTCCCGTCCCAGGCGATGGCCACCTTGGCTGCTATTGGCCGACGCTCCTTCTGGGTTACAAGCACGGGTCGGCCAGTGTCGAAGATCGCGTGCTCGATCGCCGGACGGGCCCACGAGCGCGATGGCTCGGTCGCCGGAAGGATTGTCAGATCATGAACACGTGCCAATGCGATGAAGCGCTGGTAGCGCCCTTCGAAGGGCGAGTGGGCATGTTCAAGCGCCACAGCCACGTCCTTTTCAGCTGCAAGCTGGCGAACCGACCGCGCGGCCTCTTCAGAGGCCTGTTCGATCCTGTCCTCCTCTTGTTCAATCCAGATCGAGGAGGAGCCAAGCGTCAGCGGGAATGGCTGCAGCAAGTCTGGAGCGAACACGTAGACCGTGAGCGTCGATCGGTAAGCCAAGGCCATGTCCATTGCACGGGTCAACGCCGGAGCTGACGCGGAGCTATCCGCATCTACGCCAACAAGGAGGCTTCGCAGACGGCATGATTCCAAGGCCATGTCCTTCCAGTTCTATCGTTTTGCAGCGCTATCGCTCCTGCATTGAGGCCTGGGCGGCCGAGCTTCAGTCGCCGAGGCTGCTGATATAGGCAAGGATAGCCTGGATCTGTTCCGGTGTTGCAACGAATTCGGGCATGTCGGGATGCCCCGTGGAGATGCCTTCGGCAAATGCTTCCTCGAGCGCATCAATGGGGTAGCGCTGCGAAAGCGTCCTGAATGGTGGGGCGTCGGAATGACTGCTCTCGCTGGTTCGATCCATGGCATGGCAGCGCGCGCAGTTGAGTTCCACCAGCGCCTTTCCCTCGGCAATGTTGTCCGCCCCGGCCGACGTCGCGACAAGACCGACAAGACTTGCCATTCCGACTATTTTGAGCAACCTTTCGGACACTGACCCAGCTCCCTGATCGTGATTTCAGTCTCGTAGCACGAAAGAATGCTACCTGTTCATTGACAATCACCTTGATAAGCTTCCTGTGTTGATTTCGATCAACGCTCGGAGAAATCTCAGCTATATCTCAGACGTCGCACGTCCTTGAGCTGTTGTCCAAGTGATCGATACGCAGCGTATAGGAGGTCGACGGACGTACCCAGCAAGATGAACGTGGGACAAAGCTTACCTTCGGGTCGGGAAGCGTTGGCCTAATCACTGGTCGGAATGCGAGCGCGGAGTGACTTCAGGATGGCAGACGTCAGTGACACCCAACTCGGTCTAATTGATCGCTACTGGCGAGCCGCCAACTACGTATCTGTCGGCCAAATCTACCTGATGGACAATCCCCTACTTCGAGAGCCTCTTGCGGCCGAACACGTTAAGCCACGCCTTCTCGGCCACTGGGGAACGACACCTGGCTTGAATTTCGTCTATGTGCACCTGAACCGCGTCATCAAGGAGCGGGATATGGACGTCCTCTACATCTGCGGGCCCGGCCACGGCGGACCGGCGATGGTGGCGAACATCTATCTTGAGGGCTCCTACAGCGAGATTTATCCGGAGATCACGCAGGACGAGGCCGGATTGCGAAAACTGTTCCGCCAGTTCTCGTTTCCTGGCGGTATACCCAGCCACGTCGCCCCAGAGACGCCGGGTTCGATCCACGAAGGCGGCGAACTCGGCTACGCGCTTGTCCATGCCTTCGGCGCCGCTTTCGACAACCCCGACCTCATCGTGGCCTGTGTCGTCGGCGACGGGGAGGCGGAGACGGGACCGCTGGCGGCAGCCTGGCACTCCAACAAGTTCCTCAACCCAAAGGTGGACGGCGCGGTCCTGCCGATCCTCCACCTCAACGGCTACAAGATCGCCAATCCCACGCTGCTGGCACGCATGGACGATGACGAGCTCCGCAGCCTGTTCATCGGCTATGGCTATGATCCCATCTTCGTCGAGGGCCGTGATCCGGCACCCATGCATAGGGCGATGGCCGAGGCGCTTGATGAGTGCATGGATTGCATCCGCGCGATTCAAGACGGGGCGCGGACAGAAGGCTGGTCAGGCGAGCGGCCGCGCTGGCCCATGATCGTCCTGCGCAGCCCGAAGGGATGGACTGGGCCTAAGGAGGTCGACGGCAAGAAGGTCGAGGACTTCTGGCGGTCGCACCAGGTTCCGGTGTCCAACGCCCGAGGCGATGTCGACCACCGCCAGATCCTCGAGGACTGGCTGCGCAGTTATCGGCCGGAGGAACTGTTCAATGGCGACGGTCGCCTCCTGCCGGAACTCGCTACACTTGCTCCCGATGGTGACAAGCGCATGGGAGCGCTGCCGCATGCCAATGGTGGAGTGTTGAAGAAGGACCTCATCCTGCCGGAGTGGAAGAACCTCGCCGTCGATGTCCGTCGGCCCGGGGAGACGATCGTCGAGACGACCCGCTTCATGGGCGTCTATCTGCGCGAGGTGATAAGCCTCAATGCGGAGGCGAGGAATTTCCGTCTGATGGGACCGGACGAGACCGCCTCGAACAGGCTCGATGCAGTCTTCGAGGTCACGGATCGGGTCTGGATGGAGACGATCGAGCCCTACGACGTGCACCTCGCGCGCGAGGGCCGGGTGATGGAGGTTCTGTCGGAGCATCTTTGCCAAGGGTGGCTGGAGGGTTACCTGCTGACCGGGCGGCATGGCCTATTCTCCTGTTACGAGGCCTTCATCCACATCGTGGATTCTATGGTCAATCAGCATGCCAAATGGCTCAAGGTCTCCGCCGAGTTGCCGTGGCGCAAGCCGATCGCGTCGCTTAACTATCTTCTGACCTCGCATGTCTGGCGCCAGGACCACAATGGCTTCAGCCACCAGGATCCGGGCTTCGCCGACTTCGTCGCCAACAAGAAGGCCGACACCGTCCGCCTCTATTTTCCTCCGGATGCCAACACCCTGCTCTGGGTTACCGACCACTGCCTGAGAACCTGGAACCGGATCAACGTGATCACGGCCGGCAAGCAGCCTCAGCCGCAATGGCTCACCGCCGAGCAGGCGGAACGCCATTGCGAGGCGGGCGCCGGGATTTGGGAATGGGCTTCCACATGCCCGGCTGGCGAGGAGCCCGATGTGGTAATGGCCTGCTGCGGCGACGTGCCGACACTGGAAATTCTCGCCGCCGTCGATCTGCTGCGCCGCGAGCTACCCGATCTCCGGATCAGGATTGTCAATGTCGTCGACCTGATGACGCTGCAATCTCACACCACCCACCCGCACGGGTTCACCGACGATGAATTCGACGCTCTCTTCACAAAGGACAGGCCCGTGATCTTCGCCTATCACGGCTATCCGTACCTCATTCACCGCCTGACCTATAAGCGGACCAACCACGACAATTTCCACGTCCACGGGTTCCAGGAAGAAGGCACGACCACTACCCCCTTCGACATGGCAGTCATGAACGAGCTCGACCGCTTCCATCTGGTCATGGCCGCGGTCAGGCGGCTGCCGAATCCTGGCATGGGCGGCGAACGAGTGGTCGAGCGGTGCGAGCAAGCGCTGGCCGAGCACGCGTCGTATGTCCGGCAATACGGTGAGGACATGCCTGAGATCCGGGAATGGAGCTGGCCCTATAAGACTGCCGCCTATGCGGGAGATTGATGGCGTCTGGCGACAGCCACTCCGTTGCGTCAAACCTGTACCAGTTCGCCCGCTGCAGCCACTTCGATCCCTGCAGCGTTGGCCTCATCGGTGTCGATGTGCACTTCCGTGAAGGTGTCCTTGCCCACCCGTACCAGAGTCCGGCCGAAGGTCAGCGTGCGATCTTCGTCGTTGACGCGCACGTCGACATATTCGCCGTCCTCGATCCCCAGTCGAGCAGCATCGGCGGGATTGGTATGGACGTGCCTTGCCGCGATGATGAGGCCGTCGGTGGTGAAGCTTCCGGCAGGCCCCTCGATCGTGACCTGCGGCGTAGCTTCAAGCCTGCCGCTGTCCCGCACCGGCACGTCGATACCGAGCGCGAAGCTGTCGGTGCGGGAAACTTCGATCTGCGTGCGTTGGCGCAGCGGTCCGAGGATCGCGATACGTTCGAGCCTGCCCTTAGGACCGACGAGCGTGACCCGTTCTTTTGCGGCCCAGTGGCCGGGCTGCCGCAAGGGCGTCGCCTGGTCGAGTACGTAGCCCTTGCCGAACAGGGCATCGACCGCTTCGCGCGCGAGGTGGACGTGCCTGGCCGAGACCGCGATGGGCAGGCGTAGCCCGTCACCGGACTTTCCGGCAGCGAGCGCCGCCGCCGTCTCGCGGGCGATCATGAGCTGCTCAGCGGTCTCAGTCACGAAGACGCGGACACGCGAACCGTAAGCCTGGATCTGCGGCGCCGCGCGGTCTGACAGGTTCACGGCCATGTTGCGGTCGTGGTCAAGCTGCAAACCCATGAAGTCCAGCCCGTCGCAGATGCGCCGGCGCATGGAGGGAGAGTTCTCGCCGATGCCGCCGGTGAAGACGATCGCGTCCAGTCCTCCCATCGCTGCAGCATAAGCCCCGACATACTTTTTGGCGCGGTATGCGTAGATCTCGATCGCGAGTTGGGCCTCGGGGTCGCCCTTAGCCGCCCTGTCTTCAATGTCGCGCATGTCGGACGAGCCTGCCAGCCCCTTCAGCCCGCTCTCGTAATAGAGCGCATCCTCGATCTCCTGCACCGAAAGCTGAAGTTCGCGCGACAGAAAGCCAAACGCGCCTGGGTCCACGTCACCGGAGCGGGTACCCATCACCAGCCCCTCGAGCGGCGTCATGCCCATCGAACTGTCCATGCTGTGCCCGCGGTTGACGGCGCAGATGCTGGCGCCGTTGCCGAGATGAATGCTCACCAGTTGGAGGTCGGAAAACGGCCGGCCGATCTCTTGGGCCGCCCTCTCGGCCACATATTTGTGAGAGGTACCATGAAACCCGTAGCGGCGCAGACCGGCATCCCGCCACCTTGCCGGCACCGCATAGGTGTTTGCGAAGGCTGGGTTGCCGAGGTGGAAGGCCGTGTCGAACACGGCCACTTGGCTTATGTCCGGCCATAGGCCGCGGCAGAGCCTGACTGCTTCCAAGTTCGCCGGGTTGTGCAAAGGAGCCAGCGGTGTCAGGGCTTCGATGGCCTCGACTGTCTCGTCGTCTAACAGTGTCGGCGAGGTAAACCTTGCGCCGCCATGGACGATCCTGTGCCCGACAGCGTCGATTGCGTCGAGCCCGAAACGCTTCAGCGCGGCCGGAACCCCTTTCAGCGCTTCGCTGGGACTATCGAATTCGACCGCACCCCGCTCGTCGGTTTCTCCATGCCGAAAACGGCATTCGCATCCTCCGGCCCGAAAGCGCTCATAAGAACCCTTGAACACTTCGTGTGTTTCAGTCGTCACGCTGAAGATGCCGAACTTGAGGCTGGAACTGCCGGCGTTAAAAACAAGTACCTGCATAGTTGCCCTGTCATTTAGTGGTTAGGTTTGCCAAAGGTTAGTTCGATCCAACTTCGCCATATCGCGATACTGGACGTAGCGAATGCCTGTCGACTCGCCAGCACAGTCGTCGCGCACCACTATCGTGGCCATCGGATCTTTACCGCAACTGTCGAAATGGCAACCCAGATGCCGAGCCGCAGGACCATCGCGGCCATCGTGCGGCTCTCGTAGGCCCCGCCGCGCCAGACGTGCCAAAGGAAGAAAACGAAGACCACGGCCGTTGCCGCCGCGATACCGATGGACAGGGCAGGCGCCCAGGCCGTGCCGCGCCATAGTCCGATCCCTGCCAGCAGATAGGCGAAGCCCGCCACGAAATTGAACCACAGCACGAAGGGAACCACCGCTCCCATATCAGCGCCGCCGAAGAGCGCGCGGCCGCCCGAAATGACGGTAGCCAGGCCAAACACGATCGCCACAACTGCGGTGATAGAATGGGAAAGTGGCCTTGCGGTCATGGTGTCCTCCGGTGTCACGCGTCGGCCAGCCTGCCGTCGCGCAGGTGGACCAGGCGGTCGAAACGGTCAAAAATCTTCTCGTCATGGGTGACGGTGACGATGCAGGCTTCCTGCTCGACGGCAAGCTTGCGCAGAAGGTCCATCACCAGTCCGGCCCGCTTGCCGTCGAGCGCGGCGGTCGGTTCGTCGGCCAGGATGATGCGGGGACGGTTGGCCAGCGCCCGCGCAATGGCCACTCGCTGCGCCTCGCCACCCGACAGGAGCGCTGGCTTGGCCGCGGCGCGGTGGTCGACCTCGAGATAACCGAGCAGATCGCCGGCACGCGCGCGACCCTTCTCAACCGACCAGCCGGCGAGGTCGAGGACCACGGCGACGTTCTCCTCCGCAGTCAGGAAAGGCAAAAGGTTATGGGTCTGGAAGATGAAGCCGATCTTGTCGAGCCTGAGCCTCCTCAGGTCGCGCCGCAGCCATTGCCCGTCGAACACCGTCTCGCCGTCCAGCGTCACCTTGCCCGCCGATGGCGCCAGGATGCAGCCGATGACGTTGAGCAGCGTGGTCTTGCCCGAGCCGGAGGGGCCAAGAAGAGCGATCACCTCGCCGGCGCGAACCTGAAGGTCGACGTCGCGCAGCGCATCGACACGGGTTTCGCCGTCCCCAAAATGCTTGGCCACACCCTTCACGTCGATCAGGATTTCGCCGTCCGTCATGTCAGCTCCCCAGAGCCGTGGCCGGATCGACCTTCATTGCCGCCCGTACGCCAAGACCCGAGGCGGCGATGCAGACGGCGAAGATGATCCCGGCAAGAACCATAGCGTTGAACGGCTCCAGCACCACCCGGCGGGGAAAATAGTCTTTCACGGTCAGGATTAGCACCAGGCCGATCCCCCAGCCCGAAGCGCCGAGGATCAGCGCCTGCTGCACGATCAGCGCGACGATGGTGCGGTCGGGGGCGCCGATCAGCTTCAGCGTGGCGATCTGTTTCAGCTTCTCCATGGTCATCGTGTAGATGATGAGCGCGATCACCACCGCTGAAACGCTGAGCAGGATGCCGAGGAACAGGCCGATCTGGCGGCGCGCCAGATCCACCACCGAGGACAGAAGGATTTCTTCCTGCTCGGCCTGCGTCAGAGCTGCCAGATGCTTCCACTGCCGCACCGTTGCGGCGAGCAGATCGACGTCGGCGCCGGGCGCCATGCGAGCAATGACGGCGGCGACGGATGCGGACTTGACGGAAACGACCCCACGCGCGGCCTGTACCCGCTGGGCGGCCGGGTCGAGTTCGGTCTGGAGCGCCATCGCATCGGAAAGCGTCACATAGACCGCCGGATCACCGCCCGCGTTCATCGCCCCCTCGACCAGCCCGACCACGACGAAGCGGTTGCGTCCGAGACGGATCGTCTCGCCGGTCAGAAGGCCTGTCTTGCGGTCTGCCACCAGTTCGAAATGGCTTGTGCCGATGCCGCGCCCCTCGGCGATGCGCTGCGGGCCGCCGGGATGTTCTGGTTCATAGCCGATGACGTAGAGCCGCAGCGAAGCACCGGCATGGGCAGCCTCGATGTTCTGGAAATTGATCGCGCCGGCTTCGGCCACGCCGGGCATCCGCGCCACGGCATCGCGCGTGGTCAGCGGGATGTTCGAGGCTTCAGCGAACGGCCCCATGGTGCCGCTCTCGACCACCCAGACATCTGCTGTCGATTTACACTTCAATCTGGGGCTCTGGCACTCTGCGCGAGAAAGTTACACTCCAATTGAGACTCAGGGCAGGGGAGTCTCAATTGGAGTGTAACGTCTGGCGGCTATGCGAACGCTGCTTCCTTTTCCAGGGCAGGCCTCCAACATCCAATGCTTTCATCGGTGATGCGCTCGATACCGTCCTTGATCGCCTCGATTGCAAGTTCGTTTAATATCTCGAACACCCGAGCCGTGATGCCGTCACCGAGGCGAGAAAGATGGCGAAGGCTTTGGCTCGATAGACCCGATGGAAGTCTGAGCGGCAGGCTGCGCAGGATCGCGGTTACCAATTCCTGGAACTCCTCATCTGCCTTCCACCTGGGCAGTACGAACTGATCCAGCCGTCGGGCCAGTTGGGTGTCGCCGGCAATAGCGTCTCGCGCTTCCGACACGCCAAGGCAGACAAGCGAGGCTTTGATCTCGTTACTCAGATATCGCAGAAGCTGCAGGATCACGCGCTGTTCCCTCGGAGTCCCAGCGAGAAGGTTATGAACCTCGTCAAACACCAGAACGCGCACATTGTTGCTTTTCAGCAGGAGGACGGTTCTGATCTCAAGTTCCATGAGGGTCAGGCGTTCGTTGATGCTGGCTCCCATTGCCATCAGCAACTGCCCATATATCCGGCGCTCTGTTGGGCGCGACGTCAATGTAATTGCCAGCACCGGCATGCTCTCCACGCCGGTGCTGTGGTTGATGGTGGGCGGATGATCGCGCTTGAACTTCTCCACGAGCATGGTCTTGCCCATGCCGCTATGACCATAAATAGCGAGGCCGGGTGGGCGTGTTGTTGGCGGATGATCGCATAACGCATCAAGATGCCGCAATACCCGACGAGCGCGATCAAAGCCGACCCATCGATCGGACCGAATGGCACGAATCCTTGTATGGTTTGGTCCATTTGCCAGTGCGGCAGCGCCGGGTGCCAGGTGAGGGAGTTCAATCATTGGTCCCAATATTCCGTGTCGTCGTCAGAATGATTATGTTTTGTCAAATCGATAGATTGAACGGTACTGTGTCCTTCACGGCTCGGTTCAGTTGGTCTTCTTGTAACATTCCGGCGTGCTTTTGCGCTTGAGGATGCTGCGATATCCTCGATCTGTCTCTGTTGTGCGATAGCCGCAAATATAACGTCCTCATGCAATTCAAACCGTCCCTGGTCTCGAAGGGCCTTCTTGGCGTGCTTCCACTCCCACCAGGAAACAGGTGGGAATGCGAGATTGCGGTACCGTGCTTCAATAAATCGGCCATCTGATTGGCGAACGAATATTCGGGACAGGTCTCGTGGGTCATATTTGATCTCGAGTTCGCCGCCACGACCGACATCGCGTGATAATGCATCAGACCAGTACCGGATCTTTTCCAGATGGATGCCGTCTTTCAGCAGGCGCCGCCGTTCGCCAGGCAGGAAGCTGGTCCAGAATGCCATTCGATCAGATGGCAGGTTGAAGTCGACTTCACCTTGCCGTTCGCGCCAGACCGCCAGGGGAGGGCGCAACAGCGAGGTATGTATCCGCTGGTGATATTTGCCGACGATCTCCAGCGCGATCCATTTTTCCAACTCGCGCAATGTAAGATTCGCGCGACCCTCTGAATCGTAGCCGCCTCTAATCTTCACATTGCTGAAAGTTGTGCCGGGTAGCAGATGCACTGCCCCCATCATTGTGCCGATCAACCGTTCGATATGTCCGCCGAACCGGGGTGTGGCCGGCGGCCTGAACAGGAGTTTCATGCCGTACTCCCTGCAAGCATCGGCCAGCGCTCGTGACCTGAAATCTGCCCCGTTGTCGCAATGAAGAACCTCGGGCAATCCGGCGACAGGCCAGGGGATGTCAATTCCTCGCTCATCCAGCCAGGCAGTCTTGTCGTATACGGAATGCAGAAGGCATAGGCCGACTGACGTACTCGATGGGGCTTCCAATGATAAATGGAACCCCGCGACCATTCTCGTGCAAACGTCGATGGCGATCGTCAGAACTGGTCGACCGATGGGTTTACGAAACTGTTCGTCGACAACTATGACGTCGACGATGGTATGATCGATCTGCCAAAGGGCGTTCGGCTTTGCCACATTGAACTGACCAGGGCTTGGCGTCGAGGCGGCTTCAATCTCGCGTTCCCCCCGTTTGCGGGCCGCTGCCATAGGAATAAGTTCCGACACTCTACGCTGGACGGTGCTCCGGTGAGGAGGGGACAGACCTTCCGTTAGGCAGACTTGCCCAATACGCCGCAAGAGTGCAGCAAAGCTTGGTTTTTCTTTTTTAAGCCAGAAGCCATCCACTTGCTCGGCAATGACACGCTCGGTTCTCGGGTCCAGCCTGACAGCACCTGCTTGTGTGCCGCGTTTTCTGGGGCAGAGACTGGATGTGCGTTGCGTCTTTCTGAACCGTGCAGCGAGCCGAAACAGCGTTGATCGCGGGATGCCAAATTTTTCACGTGCTGCCGCGACGACCTCAGCAGTGACCTCACCGCCTGTACGGCGGAGAAGATATCGAAGGAATTCCTCCGGGCAATCATCGTGTTCAGGGTAATCTGGGGGTGAGATCATACGCGAGACTACGGTCGATCGACCGGTCGATCAATCTCATTTTGAGTGTAACGTATGCCCGCTGGAGTCTCATTTGAAGCGTAAGGTGTTACACTTCAATCTCACACAAGCAATTGAAATCACTCACTGCGTGAGTCCCAGTTTCAAACATAAATCGACACCCACAGCACCGGGGCGCTGACGCCGAGCAGCCAGAAGATCAGGCCACCGAGAAAGCCTTGCAGCGCCGCCACCAACACAGAGCCTTTTACGGTGGCTCTAACGACGACCGCAAATTTCTCGATCAGCGCATCCCGCTGTGAGGGGCGCAAAGGGATCGCGTCCTTGATCCGGCGCGTCAGGCTGGAGCCGTCCCTAAGCAGAAAAAACGTCAGATAGAGCATCACGCCGAGCGCGACGACGAAGCCGATCGTGCTCTGCCCAACTGTGACCGCGTAGGAAGCTAGCAACTGGAGAAACTGGCTAAACAACTGGGATAGTCGCTCGCGAACGGCTTCAAAGTTCGACATATCGAAGCGTTCGAGCAATCCCTTGACCCAGTCGGGTAGCATATCTCCGACGCTCCTGAGATACTGGTCCAGATCCAGTCGCCCCGACTGGATGTTGTTGTAGAGATTGGTCGCTTCGATCACCAAGGAGGACGCAACCAGCATCAGGGGCACGATGACCAGAAGGAAGACGACTCCGAGGGTGATCATCGCGGAAAGGCCGGCGCGCTTACCGGTCATTCTCAGCAAGCTGCGGTAAAGCGGCGCAAAGACGATCGCCGCCACCACGCCCCAGAGGATCGCACCGAAATAGGGCCATACGATCAATCCGAACGCCAGCGACGTCGCTACGAGGAGCCACAGAAAGGCTTGGTCCTCTATTGTACGCATCCAGATCCTCCAGGATCCCCGCTCAGGGCCGGGAGCATCCCCAGACATATATCCGCAAACCGGCAAGAAGCCTACGGCGTGGCGTCAAGCCTGTGTGGGGGTGCATCGAAGATGATCTCCTACCAGCCCGATTGAAGACAGCGTCGGGGGAGGCCCCATGGAAGATGAACACCCGCACTTTTTCGCGGCCGTACTTGCGGCTGTTCAGGGGCGACGGCAAACGCGCGACACCCTAGATCTACGCAGGCATCTGGAAGTCTAGCCTTCGCCCATGCCCTCGGCCGGCTTGGATGCACTCCCTTCGCGCACCCTCTGCTCGATCCGCTGTCCGACGTCGGCATCGACGCTCTTCCAGTACTGGAAGGCACGTCTCAGGACCGGTTCGCGCACGCCGCCAAGCAGGCTGCCGGCGACCTGGTCCACGAGCGCGGCGCGCTGCTCGTCGTTGAACACCTCGCGCACCAGGATGCCCGGCTGGCCGAAATCGTCGTCATTGCTGCGCAGCGTATAGGCGCTGCGTACCATTTCGCCATCGGTCTCCCAGCTCTCGGCTACCGGGCCTGTTTCGTCGGCCCAGCTGCGGTCACCGCTGTTCGGCGCGTAGACCGGCGCGTTGCCGCTGTGATGGTATGCCATCTGGCCGTCGAACATGTAGGTGTTCACCGGCACCTTGGGCTGGTTGACCGGCAATTGATGGAAGTTGGTGCCGATGCGGTTGCGCTGTGCGTCATTATAGGCGAAGGCGCGGCCGAGCAG
This sequence comes from Aminobacter aganoensis, assembly GCF_014206975.1. Taxonomy (GTDB): domain Bacteria; phylum Pseudomonadota; class Alphaproteobacteria; order Rhizobiales; family Rhizobiaceae; genus Aminobacter; species Aminobacter aganoensis. The sequence continues at coordinate 26,105 of NZ_JACHOU010000025.1, read as the reverse complement.
CATCTTGTCCGGCGACAGCCCGATGCCGGGCACGGTGTTGCCGGGCGAAAACGCCGCCTGCTCGATCTGGGCGAAGAAGTTTTCCGGATTGCGGTTGAGCGTCATCTTGCCAACCCTGATCAGCGGATAATCCTTGTGCGGCCAGGTCTTGGTCAGGTCGAACGGGTTGATCCGGTAGGTCTTGGCCTCGGCATAGGGCATGACCTGCACCGACAGGACCCAGCTCGGATGCTCGCCGCGCTCGATGGCGTCGAACAGGTCGCGGCGGTGGAAGTCCGCATCGGCGCCGGCCATGGTCGCGGCCTCTTCATTGCTGAAGAACTCCATGCCCTGCTGGGTATGGAAGTGATATTTGACCCAGAATTTCTCGCCCTTGGCATTGATCCACATATAGGTGTGGGAACCATAGCCGTTCATGTTGCGCCAGGTGCGCGGCAGCCCGCGTTCACCCATCAGATAGGTCACCTGATGCGCGCTTTCGGGATTGTTGGTCCAGAAGTCCCACTGCATGTGATTGTCGCGCAGGCCGGAATCGGGGAGCCGCTTCTGACTGCGGATGAAGTGCGGGAACTTCATCGGATCGCGCACGAAGAAGATCGGCGTGTTGTTGCCGACCAGATCGTAATTGCCCTCGGACGTGTAGAATTTCAGCGAGAAGCCGCGCACGTCGCGCCAGGTGTCGGGGCTGCCCATCTCGCCGGCGACGGTGGAGAAGCGCGCCAGCATCTCAGTCGAGGCGCCCTTCTGGAACAGCGCCGCGCGCGTATAGGCCGATACGTCCTCGGTGGTCTCGAACACGCCGAACGCACCGGCGCCCTTGGCGTGGGGCTGCCGCTCCGGCACCTTCTCGCGGTTGAAATGCGCCATCTGCTCAAGGAAATGCACGTCATGAAGCAGGATGGGGCCGTCCGGACCGACGGTCAGCGAGTTACGGTCGCTGGGCGCTGGAGCACCAGCACCAGTGGTCGATCCGTGAGTTCGATTGCTGCGGGCGTCTTGTTGCTTAGACATGGTAACTCCTGCAAAATCCAACAAATCTAACCACAATGGCTCGCAATTCATATGGGCGAATCTGCCTTGCCAGTCCAGTGAACAAACCATCGCCCATGCGAAAATGGCATCGCCAGACGCGGCCTTCTAACGGAGGCGGCCGCTCGTTGAAGGCGCCGAAGCAGTACGCCGACTGCGATCGCGCACGCGTTGATGGTCTTGCCCTTTTGCCCGCGGTCCTTGAATTTCTTGGCGGCCGCCTGGATACCCCAGAGCACGCCGTCGACATTAATGCGGAAGATCAGGTCCATGTCTTCTGGCGTACGTGGACGATCGGCCGAGTTCTTTTTCGGCATGGTCGATGGCGGCGTAGACTTCATCGCGCTTACTCACATCTGCGACGACGGTGGTCGCCTTGCACCCGAAAGCTTCCACTTCCTTGCGGACGGATTCAAGCTTGTCGGCCTTGACATCGGCCAGAGCGAGGTCAGCACCTTCCTTTGCCAGTCTCAGCACCAGTCACCAACATGACATTGTCGCTCAACCGAATAAGGATCTCCTTCGACATTAGGCACCCCCTTGGAAAAAGTGTATGCTCTTTCTGGCGAAACTGACAGCACAAGGATCATATCTCGGTGCCGGTCCGTTTCCTCCGTACCAGGAGGGCGGGCAGATCGACCGGCAAACTTCCGAGAGCAGTCCCCGACCATGGCACGCGAGCACGCGGGGCGGATTTGCAGGAGCGCAGAAAACCCACAGCAGACGGGATCATCGCCGGACACCATGCATACCCTTCTTACAAGGAGCACGTCATGACTACACATAAAGTAGGCTACTTTATTGGAAGTCTCGCCGCCGGATCAATCAACAGAAAGCTGGCCAACGCACTCGTGCGGTTGGTGCCGCCGGAGCTTGCAATGTCGGAGATTACCTTCAAGGACTTGCCGCTTTACAGCTACGATTATGACGCTGACTACCCGCCGGTAGCCCGAAGTTTTAAGGCCGCCATCACCGCCGTGGATGCCGTGCTGTTCGTCACGCCAGAGTATAATCGCTCGATACCAGGCGGATTGAAAAACGCCATTGACTGGGCCAGCCGCCCCTACGGCACCAACGCCTTCACGCGCAAGCCCTCGGCGGTCATTGGCACGTCGCCGGGCGCGATCGGCACGGCCGTCGCCCAGCAGAGCCTGCGCAGCGTACTCAGCTTCTGCAACTCGCCGCAGATGAACGCTCCGGAGGCATACATCCAGTTCACACCGGGCCTCATCACCGATGATGGTGAGGTCACCAATGACAGCACGGCCGAATTCCTGCGCAACTTCATGGCCGAGTTCCACACATTCATCGCGAGGGTTCGCTCTGTACTTCCCAAGGACGCATAGGCAGTGCCCACGGCGGAACGATACGATGCCGTCGTCATAGGCAGTGGCGACGGCGGCAAATACCTCGCCTGGCATATGGCGCAAGCCGGCCGGAAGGTTGCCGTCATCGAGCGGCGCTGGATCGGCGGCTCATGTCCCAATATCAACTGCCTGCCCAGCAAGAATGAAATCTGGAGCGCTGGCGTCGCTCACGCCGTTGCCCATGCCGGTGCGTATGGCGTTGCGACCGGCCCCGTCTCGGTCGACATGAAGACGGTTGTGGCGCGCAAGCGCGCCATGGTCGAAAGTCTCGTTGCGTTTCATCTCGAACGCTATGAGGCGACGGGCGCGGAACTCATCATGGGCAACGCCCGCGTCATCGGACCAGAAACGATTGAAGTTGCACTCAACGACGGCGGGACGCGGCTGCTCGTCGCTGAAAAGCTGTTTCTCAATCTTGGAACACATGCAACCATTCCGCCCGTCCCCGGTCTGGCCGAAGCCAAACCGCTCACCCATATCGAAGCGCTCGAACTGGACCGGTTGCCGGCACATCTGATCGTTCTCGGCGGGGGCCATGTCGGCCTTGAACTCGCACAGGCCTACCGACGTTTCGGCAGCCGCGTCACCATTGTGGACCGTGGGCCACGGCTGCTGAAGCGCGAGGATGAGGATGTTTCCGACGAAATCCGACGGATTCTGGAGGCGGAAGGCATAGAGGTGCTTTTGTCGGCCGAAATCGAGAAGGTGGAGGGGCGGTCAGCCGGAAGCGTGCGCGCCACCATTCGAACGTCGGACGGCTCGAAAGTGATCGAGGGCACGGACATGCTGGTCGCGGCCGGCCGCACGCCCAACACGCGAGGTATCGGCCTCGAAGAGGCAGGCGTTGCGCTGACGGATCGCGGTTACATTCAAGTGAACGAGCGCCTGGAGACGACTGCAAGGGACGTCTGGGCCATTGGCGAGTGCGCCGGAGCAACGCGGACCTTTTGGGACAAAATCGTCATCGCGTACGGTCTGCGTCGTTGGTATGAGCGGCGGGGCGTTCTGCGCCAGGAAGGCCAGCGCGTCTCGCGGCACTATTATGAACTGCATTGCCTTCTCCAGTCCGAGGTCGGGCAAATTGCGATCGCTGATCTCGACTTGGGCACCGACTGCGTTCGGCACGCCCGGATGTTCTTCGACCGTCCGGACTACGACCTCGCCTCGGCGTTGCCGGGAAGCTTTGCCATCGAGCCGATCACGGGCATGGTGCGAGGCACTCGGGGCGGACTATGTCAACACGACAGCGATGATCTTCGGTGCTGCGCCAGCGTTCGACGATGTGCTCGCCTCAGCTCAACGCATCGAGAGACTATTGAAGGTTCCCGAGGCCGAAGGTGGTGGAGCCCGCAACGCAGATAGCAAGGATTGAGCAGGTCATCGCAGGCGCGGTGAAGGCACGCTGAGCGACGGCCACCTTGCCAAACCACGCAGATGGCTCGGATCCCAAAGCCAGTAAGCATTGAGATAGAGGTTGGCCGCAATGAGTGATATCGAACGGGTGGATGTAGCCATTGTCGGCGCGGGTACCGCCGGGCTTGCCGCGTTGCGCGAGGTTCGCAAGCGTACGGAGAACTTCGTCCTCATCAATGCCGGGCACTATGGCACGACCTGCGCCCGCGTCGGCTGCATGCCGTCCAAGGCGCTCATCGCCGCAGCTAACGCCTTCCATGCGAGGACGAAGCTCGACGAATTTGGAATCCGTGGCGCAGATGCGCTTGCAGCCGACATTCCGGCCATTGTTCATCGCGTGCGGGTGCTGCGGGATCACTTCGTTTCCGGCGTTCTGAAGGCGACGGAGAATTTGGGTCCGCGCAACATAGCCGCGCACGCGCGCCTCGTCGGCCCGAACCGGCTGATCGTGGATGACTGGATCGTCGAAGCCAGGCAGATCGTGCTGGCGCCCGGTTCAAGCCCAATCGTGCCGGAGCCATGGCGCGCGTTCGGCGACAGGATCATCACCTCAGACACGCTTTTCGAGCAGCAGGACCTGCCCCGCCGGATAGGGGTGGTCGGCCTCGGCGTGCTCGGCGTCGAGATCGCACAGGCGCTGGCGCGGCTCGGGATCGAGGTCCACGGCTTCGATGGCGGTGACCGGATTGCCGGCATCTCGGACGAGAAGATCGCGCAGGTTGCGAAAGACCTGCTCGGGCAGGAATTTGCCATTCATCTTGAGGCGCAGGTCGAGCTTGCGCAAGCCGATGGCGGGATCGAGATGCGCTGGGATGGCGGCAGCGTCGTCGTCGACAAGGTCATCGCTGCCGTTGGCCGGCGGCCAAACCTGAAAGGGCTGGGGCTCGAGACACTGGGCGTGCCACTCGACGAAAAGGGCATGCCGGACGTCGATCCCTACACGATGCGGATCGGCGACACGTCGGTCCTGCTTGCCGGTGACGCCAACGGGCAAAGGCCGCTGCTGCATGAAGGGGCCGATGATGGCCACATCGCCGGGCTCAACGCCACCAGCGAAAACCCGATCCGTCTTTCCCGGCGCACCCCGCTGAGTATCGTGTTTTCCGATCCGCAAATCGTCGCAGTCGGTCAAAGAGCGAGCGACCTGGAGTCGGCGACGACCCTCGTCGGCGAGGTGAACTTCGCCGCCCAGGGGCGGGCGCGCACGATGCTGGAAAACCACGGGCTGCTTCGGGTTTATGCCGCGCGTGAGGATGGACGCCTGCTGGCAGCCGAGATGGTTGCGCCTGCGGCCGAGCATATGGGCCATCTTCTTGCGTTGGCGATCGGCCGGAAGCTGACGGTTCACGATCTGCTTCGCATGCCGTTCTACCATCCGACGCTGGAAGAGGGCCTGCGCACCGCGCTGCGCATGGTCGCGCGCGAACTGCCGCCATGCAGCATATCCGATCTTGCCGGCTGCGGGCCGATGGGCGCCGAGGCACTGGAATAACGGGAACGAATAGAGTCGACGGTCGTTCTATCGGGGGTGGGCAGCGCGGTACGGAATCGCTGTCTGACGGTCGCCGAGAGCGATGCCGGTTGCGACGGCAGAAAGCAGATGAAAGGCACCCGCATTGAGGGGCGTCCGGTCACAGCGCCCGGTTGTCGACGTTTTCTCCCCTGCGGGTCACGATAAAAAACCTCAGATGCGGCGAGTTGATTACAAGAGTGGTCTATCCGGGGCTTGTCGCTTACACTGATAAGAGAATTGACCGAGGATTTATTGTTCATGGCCTAACCGGTTGTTTTATGCACAGGGAGGAAAGAAACTATGACATTTCTACTCGACAGGGATGAAGGCAAGGAGCGTTTGGCGGCGTCCGCACATGAAGTCGTCGATCAGGATCGTTCGCCGCATGCAACGAGAACGGTTTTCGACCGGCTGTCCTCTTCGGATCGACGCGGCTTCCTGAAAAGTACCGGGCTGACTGCCCTTGGCGCAGCGCTCGGCATGGCGGTACCCTTCGGACGCCACTTCCCCGATGGCCTTGTTCCTGCGGCGTTTGCGCAGGACACTGGCTCTGACCTCATGTCGGAAAAGGATGGCCTGACGATCCATAACGATCGGCCGCTCAATGCCGAGACGCCGGCCAATCTGCTCGATGACGACATCACGCCCTATTCGCGGCTGTTCGTGCGCGCCAACGGCCTCGTTCCGCAATCTGCGCTCGACAAGGATGCGAGCGATTGGACGCTCACCATCGATGGCGAGGTGGAGAACGAGCTTTCGCTCACCGTCGATGACCTTAAGAACGATTTCGAGCATGTCACTTTGGCGCTGGTGCTCGAATGCGGCGGCAACGGCAGGGCGTTCTTCCAGCCCGGCGCTTCCGGCAACCAGTGGACGGTGGGAGCGGTCGGCTGTCCGCAATGGACCGGCGTGCGGCTGCGCGACGTGCTTGAAAAGGCCGGCGTGAAATCCTCTGCCGTCTATACCGGCCATTACGGGAACGATGTCGACATCTCAGGCGACCCGGACAAGGTCGTGATTTCGCGCGGTGTGCCTATCGAAAAGGCCTTGGAGCCAGAGGCGTTGATCGCATGGGAGATGAATGGCGAGGACATTCCAGCACTGCACGGCTTCCCGCTGCGTCTGGTCATTCCCGGCTATCCGGGCTCGGTTTCGCAAAAATACCTGACCCGGATCTGGATTCGCGACAAGGAGCATGATGGGCCGAAGATGGGCGGCTATTCCTATCGCATGCCGAAATATCCGGTGGCGCCCGGCACCGAGGTGCCGGAAGAAGATATGGAAATCCTCACCGTCATGCCGGTGAAATCGATCATCACCGCGCCGACGACAGGCACGGAAGTAACGCAAGGACAGGCCGTGGAAGTGCGTGGCCACGCCTGGGCAGGCGACGGTGACGTGAAGGCTATGCATGTCTCGCTCGACTTCGGCCAGACCTGGCAGGAAGCGACGCTGGAGCCGGCGCCGAACAAATATGCCTGGCAGCGCTGGCGTGCCGAAGTGACCCCGCCCGAACAGGGCTATTATGAGGTATGGGCACGCGCGACGGACATGAACGACGTCTCGCAGCCGGCAGTTACCCCCGGATGGAACCCGCGCGGCTACGGCAACAACATGATCCATCGCCTCGCGCTGTTCGCCAGCTGATCGGAGCAGCCGTGTATTCCCGTCTTCTTCTGAGTGCAGCCATTGCTTTCGCTGCGGCAACAGGAATTTCGCTGTCTGCCGCAGCGCAAGGAAGCGACTCACGGGCTGCGGCGGATGAAATCCTGCTCGCCCAGGCAATGCGCTATGACCCGATGCGCCCTGCAATGCCATCACCAGGCGCTGCTCCGCGGCCTGAAGGCAATCCGGAATTCGACGGCCTGATCGACGGTCCGGGCGCGGAAGAGACCTTCTATATGTGTTCGGCGTGCCACTCCATCGCTCTGGTCAAGCAGCAACGTCTTTCGGATGCAAGGTGGGATTATCTGTGGAAGTGGATGATCGAGGAACAGGGCATGGCCGATGGTGGTGAGGAGCTGCGTGAGACGATTCTCAACTACCTGAAGGAACATTATTCGTCGCAGCGGTAGCCAGAGTCCCGAGCCGGCAAGGGCTCTTGCCATCTCGAGCGGGCCGATTTCGTCGCCTATGCGAAGGAATAATCGCGGTCTTCGCTGACCTTCAAAGCAAAGGCCGGCAGCCGCCTGACAGAACATAGGCAAAGCCAGCAAGGAAGTTGAACCACAGCACGAAGGACACCACCGCGCCCATGTCCACGTCGCCGAAGAGCGCGCGGCCGCCTGAGAGGACGGTAGCCAGCCCGAACGCCACCGCCACGCCGGCAGCGATGGAAACAGACAGGTGTCTTGCGGTCATGGCATCCTCCGGGGTCAGGCGTCGGCGAGGCGGCCGTCGCGCAGGTGGATCAGGCGGTCGAAACGGTCAAAAATCTTCTCGTCATGGGTGACGGTGACGATGCAGGCTTCCTGCTCGACGGCAAGCTTGCGCAGAAGGTCCATCACCAGTCCGGCCCGCTTGCCGTCGAGCGCGGCGGTCGGTTCGTCGGCCAGGATGATGCGGGGACGGTTGGCCAGCGCCCGCGCAATGGCCACTCGCTGCGCCTCGCCACCCGACAGGAGCGCTGGCTTGGCCGCGGCGCGGTGGTCGACCTCGAGATAACCGAGCAGATCGCCGGCACGCGCGCGACCCTTCTCAACCGACCAGCCGGCGAGGTCGAGGACCACGGCGACGTTCTCCTCCGCAGTCAGGAAAGGCAAAAGGTTATGGGTCTGGAAGATGAAGCCGATCTTGTCGAGCCTGAGCCTCCTCAGGTCGCGCCGCAGCCATTGCCCGTCGAACACCGTCTCGCCGTCCAGCGTCACCTTGCCCGCCGATGGCGCCAGGATGCAGCCGATGACGTTGAGCAGCGTGGTCTTGCCCGAGCCGGAGGGGCCAAGAAGAGCGATCACCTCGCCGGCGCGAACCTGAAGGTCGACGTCGCGCAGCGCATCGACACGGGTTTCGCCGTCCCCAAAATGCTTGGCCACACCCTTCACGTCGATCAGGATTTCGCCGTCCGTCATGTCAGCTCCCCAGAGCCGTGGCCGGATCGACCTTCATTGCCGCCCGTACGCCAAGACCCGAGGCGGCGATGCAGACGGCGAAGATGATCCCGGCAAGAACCATAGCGTTGAACGGCTCCAGCACCACCCGGCGGGGAAAATAGTCTTTCACGGTCAGGATTAGCACCAGGCCGATCCCCCAGCCCGAAGCGCCGAGGATCAGCGCCTGCTGCACGATCAGCGCGACGATGGTGCGGTCGGGGGCGCCGATCAGCTTCAGCGTGGCGATCTGTTTCAGCTTCTCCATGGTCATCGTGTAGATGATGAGCGCGATCACCACCGCTGAAACGCTGAGCAGGATGCCGAGGAACAGGCCGATCTGGCGGCGCGCCAGATCCACCACCGAGGACAGAAGGATTTCTTCCTGCTCGGCCTGCGTCAGAGCTGCCAGATGCTTCCACTGCCGCACCGTTGCGGCGAGCAGATCGACGTCGGCGCCGGGCGCCATGCGAGCAATGACGGCGGCGACGGATGCGGACTTGACGGAAACGACCCCACGCGCGGCCTGTACCCGCTGGGCGGCCGGGTCGAGTTCGGTCTGGAGCGCCATCGCATCGGAAAGCGTCACATAGACCGCCGGATCACCGCCCGCGTTCATCGCCCCCTCGACCAGCCCGACCACGACGAAGCGGTTGCGTCCGAGACGGATCGTCTCGCCGGTCAGAAGGCCTGTCTTGCGGTCTGCCACCAGTTCGAAATGGCTTGTGCCGATGCCGCGCCCCTCGGCGATGCGCTGCGGGCCGCCGGGATGTTCTGGTTCATAGCCGATGACGTAGAGCCGCAGCGAAGCACCGGCATGGGCAGCCTCGATGTTCTGGAAATTGATCGCGCCGGCTTCGGCCACGCCGGGCATCCGCGCCACGGCATCGCGCGTGGTCAGCGGGATGTTCGAGGCTTCAGCGAACGGCCCCATGGTGCCGCTCTCGACCACCCAGACATCTGCTGCCGGCGCCTTCACGACCGCCAGCGCATCGGCGACAAGGCCGTTATAGATGCCGATCATCGACAGCACGACTGTCATCAAGAGCCCCAGCCCGAAACAGGTGAGGACGAAGCGGAACAGTCCGTGGCGTATATCCTTGAGGGCAAGGTTCATGGCGTGGTCCTGGTCCGCGCCCGCCGCCCCTCGGTCGCGCCTTGCGGTATCCGGGCGACGATGGCGGCATCGTCCGGCAGGCTGCCCGTGACTTCGACCCGGCCCCGATCGTCGCGCGCGCCGAAGGACAGTTCGACCTGCTCCAGCCGTCCGTCCCGCACCAGCCAGACCCGGCCGCGATGCCCGTCGAAACCGGTGATCGCCACCTCCGGCACCATCAGCGCACTGTTGCGGTTGCCGGTGGTGATGCGCACCTCGGCCTGCTCGCCGAGATACAGCGGTTGGGGGCAGTCTGTGCAGGTCAGCCAGATTCGGCGTTCCTCATTCACCCGGTCGCTTTCAAGCCCGATGCGGGCGATACTGCCTTGGAACTCAGCCTGCGGCTGCGAGCGCAGCCGGATCGTGCCGGGCTGGCCAAGCGCAAGCTGGCCGGCGCGCTCCTCATCGACATAGGCCTGTATCCAGACGGTTTCCGGGGCGATCAGGGTGAAGATCGGATCGCCGGCCCGTACCACCGTTCCCGCTTCGGCATGGCGCGTGACGATCACCGCGTCATAGGGTGCGCTCAGCCGATGACGGGCGAGAAGGACATTCTCCTGTTGCAGGGCTGCCGCAGCGTCCGCGCCCTGAGCACGGATCACTGCCACATCCGCCTCGGCAACCGCAAGATCGGCACGGGCCACATCCTCGTCGCGCTGCGCTTCCTCGGCGCGCTGGATCGAGGTCACATCGCGCTGCGCCAATCCCTGCTGACGCTGATTTGCCGCCTGGCGCTGCGCCAGAACGGTACTGGCACGCGCCACCGTTGCCTCGGCGCGGGCGAGGGCGGCGACATTGGCCTCGACCGCGGCGCGGGCGCGGGCGGTGCGCGCTTCCTGCTCGGCTGGATCGAGGGTCGCCAGTTCCTGCCCCCTGACTACCCGGTCCCCGACGTCGGCGGCCAGCCCGGTCAGGGCAGCCCCGACCTCGAATCCCACCCGGCTGAGAATCCGCGCCTCGACCGAACCGAGGCCGTAGATGCGCAGGGCCACATCCTGCTCGGCCTGCACCACGTTGACCGTGAGCGGCCGCTCGGTGAGGAACAGCACACCCACGCCGAACAAGAGAACCACTGCCGCTGCACCGAACATCCACCGACGCCGCATGGCCTAATCCTCCTTCACGGTCAAAAGCCGAAGTTGTATTTCAAGTACCCGCTTTCCTTCCCCGATCAGCGAGAAGTTGCGCGCCCCGAGCGACCAGCGGATCGCCATGCCCTGCACCAGCGACGTCAGCAGAACGGCGGCATCCTCCGGGGCGACTTCGCGGCGCAGGCAGCCGGCGTCCTGACCGCGAGCCAGTTCGGCTACAATCAGCGCCTGAAACTTCATCAACAGGCCTCGAAAGGCCGCGCGCAGATCCTCATTGCCGACATTCAGCTCGCGCGAGAACAGCAGCATGGGCAGCGTCGGTGTGGCTGCAATCTGTCCCAGTTGCGCGGCCATGAGCGCTGTGACCCGGTCGAGGGGGTTATCAGTCCCAGCCAGTGCCCGCTGCCATTCCATAGCCAGTTCCCCGGCCACATGATCCGCCACGGCAAGCCACATCGCGGCCTTTGTCGGGAAATGCCGGAACAGGGCAGCCTGACTTACGCCCACCGCCGACGCCGCAGCGCCTGTCGTCACCCGGTCCGGTCCGATCTGGTCGGCCAGGTCGAGGACGGCCGCGACGATTTCGGCCTTGCGCAATTCCGCGGATTTTCGCATAAAACACCTAGTAAGTGAGCAGTCACATACTTAATGGAGCGATGATCGTGGTCAAGCTTTTCTGACGAGGCAATGCGAACGCGCGGTGTTGCGGGCAAGATGGGGGCAGCCTGCCGGCAATCGGAGCAGGCTTGCAAGGGGTGATCCTTCATGGATGCACAGAACCAGAACTGGGACGATCTGCGCTTTTTCCTCGCTGTGGCCCGGGCGGGCACGCTGTCTGGAGCAGCACGCAGCCTTGGCGTAACGCACTCGACCGTGTTTCGCCGTCTCGGCGCCTTCGAGGAACGTCTGGGTGTCCGGCTCTTTGAGCGGTTGCCGGATGGCTATGCGCTGACGGGCGCCGGAGAGGCCATGCACGAGACCGCCATCCGGATCGATGAGGAGATTATCGCCCTGTCGCGTCAGGTGACCGGACAGGACCAGCGCCTGAGCGGGCTTATCCGCATCACAGCCATCGATATGCTGGCGATCGGGTTATTGCCGCCGCATCTGGCGGCCTTCCATGCAGCGCAGCCAGGGATCGAATTGGAAGTGATCGTTTCGGACACTCCCCTGGACCTGACCCGACGCGAGGCCGATGTCGCACTGCGCATCGGCAACACCCCGCAGGAAACATTGGTCGGCCGGCGCGTCGGCCGACTGGCATTCGGAGCCTATGTCTCGGCGGAACGCGCCGCTCACGGACTCGATGACGATCTTGCCGGCAATGACTGGATCGGCTTCGGCCGGTCACATGGAGCGATTGGCCATCAGTTGGCGGATTGGCTGCCGACGGTGCGGCCGATTTACCGGACCAATTCGATCTCGGCTGCGATTGCCGCGGCAAGGGCCGGAATCGGCCTTGCGCCACTGCCTTGCGCCGTGGCCGACCGCACGCCCGACCTCGTCCGCATCGCCATGTTTCCGGAAGATTTCCGGCTCGATCTGTGGCTGCTGACCCATGAGGATCTGCGCAACACTGCCCGCATCCGCGCGTTCATGGATTTCATGGCCGACGCGCTCGCTGCTGACGCCGATCTTCTGGAGGGTCGCCGGCCACAGGCGGGTCCTCCCCGGACAACCACGGCATGATTCATCCGTTATCTCTCTTGCGGGGTGCGGTCCTGTGGACACCGCTTGCGATGCTGATGGAGCAACAAGGCGCGCGCTTCGGCAGTCACCAGTCTGTTCCATTGCTCCAATACAGGGACAATGTCGGATGCGTCTTCTCATAGCGCCTCGCAAGCCCCTGAAATCGCGAGCATCACGGAGACATCATGCCCGCCAATGACACGCTGAATGTTATGCCTCAGCGCCAACGACAAGGAACGCCCGGCGAGGTTCTGGCCGCCTTCCTGAAACTGGGCCTCACCTCCTTCGGTGGACCGATCGCGCATCTGGGCTATTTCCGCGAGGAATTCGTCGCCCGGCGCGGCTGGATCGAGGATCGTGGCTATGCCGGTCTGGTCGCGCTATGCCAATTCCTTCCGGGACCAGCATCCAGCCAGGTCGGCTTTGCATTGGGCTTGCAGCGTGCCGGACCGGTGGGTGCGCTGGCTGCCTGGGTGGCGTTTACCTTGCCTTCCGCCCTGCTGCTGCTGTTGTTCGCGCTCGGAGCGGGGGCGTTTTCAGGCCCGCTTGGCATCGGGGTGCTCCACGGGTTGAAACTGGTGGCGGTGGCCATCGTGGCGCAGGCGGTCTGGGGGATGGCGCGCACGCTCTGCCCCGACCGCTCACGCCAGACGATCGCGCTCGCCGCCGTCCTGATGGTGGTGCTGATCGGGGGCGCGACGGGCCAGGTGGGTGCAATTCTGCTCGGTGGACTTGCCGGGCTCTGGCTTTGCCGGGACACGGCGGGAGAGACGGGTGAAGCGCTGCCCTTCCCGGTCTCGCGACAGGCGGGGATAGTCGCGCTGGCCCTGTTCTTCATCCTGATCTTCGGCCTACCGCTGGCGGCGGCGCTGTTTCCCGCGCAGGGGTTGGCGGTGATCGACGCGTTCTATCGCGCCGGTGCTCTGGTATTCGGTGGCGGCCATGTGGTCCTGCCTTTGCTGGAAGCCGAAGTGGTTCGCCCGGGCTGGGTCACGCCCGATGCGTTCCTGGCCGGCTATGGCGCGGCCCAGGCGGTGCCGGGGCCGCTATTCACCTTCGCCGCCTATCTCGGCATGCTGCTCGAACCCGGCCCGAACGGGATCGCCGGCGCGACGCTCGCCCTTCTTGCGATCTTCCTGCCGGGCTTCCTGCTGCTTGTCGGCGCGCTGCCGTTCTGGAACACACTGCGCGCACGCTCCGGCGTGCGGGCGCCGATGGCAGGCGCGAACGCTGCGGTGGTCGGCATTCTGGGCGCTGCGCTCTACGATCCGCTCTGGATCAGCGCGATCGGTTCGCCCCGCGACTTTGCGCTGGCGCTGACCTGTTTCGTGGCCTTGATGAGCTGGAGATTCCCGCCCTGGCTCGTGGTGCTGATCGCGGCTGCCGGCGGCGCGATTCTGGAGGTAAGCTCAATGTCATAATGGAAAGGAATAGCGACCAGGAACCTGATCGACCGGACAGATCGCCAGCCCATCCGGCGCATCATCGCCGGTCTCCCCAGCCACTGCCGCCGTCGCGGCACAGCCAGGAACACAAATTGCAAATCGATCTTTCTTCCGACCGCTTCATGACAGCATTGACCGGCATCACGCTTGCCGGGATGGCGCTTGCAACTGTCGATGCCTTTTTGAGCCCCGGTCTATGGGGACCGGTCGGCCTCGTGCTGGTCTATCTGGCCGGTGGTGTGCCGACGGCGGTTCGGGCCCTGACCACGCTCTGGCGTGAGCGGATCCTCGACATCGATCTTCTAATGATCGTGGCCGCCCTCGCCGCCGCGGCGGTGGGTGCTGCGCTCGAAGGGGCGGTGCTGCTGACGCTGTTCAGCCTCTCGACCACGTTGGAGCAGCGGGCGATGGGCCGGGCGCGCCATGCGGTCGAGGCGCTGATGGCGCTGCGTCCCGACACCGCGCTCAGGCGCGATTCGGATGGAACAGTCACGGAAGTTCCGGTGGACGATCTCGTGGCCGGCGATCTGGTGGTGCTGCGCCCCGGCGCGCGGGTGCCGGCTGATGGCGAGGTGGCGGAAGGGGAAGGCTCGCTCGACGAAGCGACGATCACAGGCGAATCGATGCCGGTCGGCAAAAGCCCCGGTGCAAAGGTGTTTGAGGCCACGGTGAACCTCAACGCCGTGCTGGTGGTCCGCGTCACCCGCCCGGTCGCGGAAAGCACGGTGGCGCGGATGATCGAACTGGTGACAGAGGCACAGGCCGCACGCGCTCCGTCCGAACGGTTCAGCGCCTGGTTCGGCCAGCGCTACACCATCGCGGTGCTGGTGGGTGCGGTGCTTGCTTTGGCGATATTCCTCGCGCTTGGCTGGACGATGCAGGATGCGCTTTATCGCGCCGCGACGCTGCTTGTCGCGGCCAGCCCCTGCGCGGTGGTGATATCGGTCCCGGCCGCGATCCTCTCGGCATTGGCGGCGGCCGCGCGCGGCGGCGTGCTGTTCAAGGGCGGCGCGGCGCTGGAGACGCTGGCCGATGTCGATATCTTCGCCTTCGACAAGACCGGTACGCTGACAACAGGCAAGGCCGAGGTGACACAGGTGGTGGCGTCGGAAACGGGAGCACAGGCCGAAGAGCGGTTCCTGTCATTGATCGCGGGTCTCGAGGCGCATTCCGAACATCCAATTGCCGATGCGATCCGCCGCCACATCGACGAAAAAGGCATAACCGCCGCCGTGGTGCGCGATGTGGAAACCGTGCCCAGTGAGGGGATTACGGGGGAGGATGCCGTGGGCCCGCTCTGGGCCGGCAATCCGCGCATGGCCGCGCGCATGGGCGCATCGCTCGACGCACCCGAATTTGCGCAGCTGACGGACGGCAGCCAGACCGTGGTGTGGCTGGGGCGGGGAGATCGGGTCTATGGCGCGCTCACCGTCGCCGACCGTCCGCGCGCGACCTCGGCCGCGGGGTTGGCTGCGCTCAGAGCGGCTGGGGTGGGCACCATCGCCATGATGACCGGCGACCGGCGCTCTGTCGGCTTGCGGATCGCCGCGGAGCTCGGACTGGAAGCAAAACATGTCCATGCCGATCTGCTGCCTGAAGACAAGGTCCGGCTGGTGGGCGAACTGGCGAGGAATGGGAAAGTCGCCTTTGTCGGCGACGGGGTGAACGACGCCGCCGCGCTGGCGCGCGCCGATGTCGGCATCGCCATGGGCGCGGCGGGCAGCGATGTCGCGTTGCAGGCGGCCGATGTCGCGCTGTTGTCGGAGGACATGGCCCGGCTTGCCGCCGCGCATCGGCTGGCGCGGCGCACCCACCGGATTATCCGCCAGAATCTGATTTTCGCCATCGGCATGATGCTGCTTCTGGTCGCCTCGAGCCTGTTCTTCGCCCTGCCTCTGCCGCTCGCGGTCGTCGGACACGAAGGCGGCACGGTGCTGGTGGTGCTGAACGGCCTCAGGCTACTCGCCGACCCGATCCGGGTGCGCAGTGCAACCTCACTGCGACGCCAATCCAACGCCGGCCCTGTAGAGCCTTCATACCAGTCAGGGGTTTGACCGGATGACGGCAATCCCGCTCGAAACGCGCGTAGATGAGGAAACCGATCGATCTTCAGCAGGTGTCGATTGCCGGTCAAGAACCTGTAGTGCGAATGGCGACCGAAGGCGGCGATGACCATGCCAAGCAACAAGAGAACAATTCTCTCCGACAAAACGCGGTTCTTCCAGACGGAACCATTCCGCTGGAGAGAAAAATTCTCACAAGGCCGTTTCCCGGTGTGGGCGCTTCTGAACGTTCGCGATTTGGCAGGCGGCTTTATCGATAGACGATACCGCCATCGGTCAGGATCGACTGTCCCGTGATGTAGTCGGAATCGGCGCCCGCGAGGAAGGCGACCAACGCTGCCACGTCCTCCGGTGTCTGCGCGCGGCCCAAAGCGATGCCCTCGACGTATTTCTTGTAGGTTTCGCCCTTCGGCGTTCCGGTGATCTCGGAAAAGCGCTCGTCGATCTCCACCCACATGTCGGTGCCGACGATGCCGGGGCAGTAGGCGTTCACCGTGATGCCCGCGCTGGCATATTCCTTGGCGGCGGCTTGCGTCAGCGCACGCACGGCGAACTTGGTTGCCGAATAGACGCCGAGCATGGCGAAGCCGTCATGTCCGGCAATCGAGCAGGCATTGATGATCTTGCCCTTCTGACCTCGATCCTTGAATTTCTTCGCAGCCGCCTGGATGCCCCAGAGCACGCCGTCGACATTGATCCGGAAGATCAGGTCCATGTCCTCGGGCGTGACGTCGGCGATCGGCTTGACCTGGGCGATGCCGGCATTGTTGACCATGACGTCGAACCCGCCGAGTTGCTTCTCTGCATGGTCGATGGCGGCGTAGACTTCGTCGCGCTTGCTGACATCGGCGACGACGGTGGTGGCCTTGCGTCCGAGCGCTTCGACTTCCTTGCGAACGGAGTCGAGCTTATCGGCCTTGACGTCGGCCAGCGCGAGATCAGCGCCTTCCTTTGCAAGCCGCAGCGCAATACCGCGTCCGATCCCCTGGCCAGCGCCGGTTACCAAAATGACTTTGCCATTCAACGACATGATTTTCTCCTACAGAAAGTCGGCCAATCCTGTGCAGCCAGCATGTTCCCTTTCCGGGCAATACAGCCGGAGCAGAACCCACTCCACTCCATGATCCCGGCCCATTTTAAGGCCGTGGCCTGGAAATGATGCGACGGCACGGATACTGGCAGTAAGGCCACCTCAAGGGGCCGCCCGCAAAAGCAACAGTAATTGTTCGACCCCGCAAGAGTATGACATGATTCCGCATATATGTCCGAGCGCCATATTTTCATCGTGCGGTGAGTCGCTGTTGCAGAAGGATACGTAGTTGATGACGGAAGCGGAGCGCTACGACGCTGTCGTGATCGGCAGTGGCGAGGGCGGCAAATACCTCGCCTGGGATATGGCGCAAGCCGGCCAGAAGGTAGCCGTCATGGAGCGGCGCTGGATCGGCGGTTCGTGTCCCAACATCAACTGCCTGCCCAGCAAGAACGAGATCTGGAGCGCGGGTGTCGCTCATACCGTTGCCCATGCCGGGGAGTATGGCGTTGTCGCCGGCCCCGTCTCGGTCGACATGAAGACGGTTGTGGCGCGCAAGCGCGCCATGGTCGAGAGCCTCGTGGCGTTTCATCTCGAGCGCTACGAGGCGACCGGCGCGGAACTCGTCATGGGCAATGCACGCCTCGTCGCGCCTGGGACGATTCAAGTTGCCTTGAACGACGGCGGGATGCGGCGGCTCGCCACTGAAAAGCTGTTCCTCAATCTTGGGACGCATGCAACCATTCCGCCTGTTCCCGGCCTCGCCGAGACCAGGCCGCTCACTCATATCGAGGCGCTCGAACTGGACCGGTTGCCTGCCCACCTGATCGTGCTCGGCGGCGGCTATGTCGGCCTTGAACTTGCCCAGGCGTATCGACGTTTCGGCAGTCGCGTCACAGTTGTGGACCGTGGCCCGCGGCTGCTGAAGCGCGAGGATGAGGATGTTTCCGACGAGGTCCGACTGATCCTGGAGGCGGAGGGCGTCGAGGTGCTTTTGTCGGCTGAAGTTGCGAACGTGGAGGGCCGATCAGCCGGAAGCGTGCGCGTCACCGTTCGGACGCCGGATGGTTCGAGAATGATCGAAGGCACAGACATTCTGGTTGCAGCCGGCCGCACGCCCAACACGCGAGGCATCGGCCTTGAAGAGGCAGGGGTTGCGCTGACGGATCCCGGCACCATCAAGGTGAACGATCGCCTGGAGACGACCGCAAAGGACGTTTGGGCCATCGGCGAATGCGCGGGAAGTCCGCAATTCACCCACGCTTCGCTCGATGATTTCCGGGTCATTCGGGACAATCTCGGCGGTGGCGACAGGACCACTACCGGCCGGCTGATGCCGTATTGCATGTTCATCGATCCGCCGCTTGCCCGCATCGGCATGAGCGAAGCGGAAGCGCGGGCCAATGGAATGGATATGCGCGTTGCGAAACTGCCGATGAAGGCGGTGCTGCGGACGCGGACCACCTCGCAGACAGCCGGCTTCATGAAGGCGCTGGTCGATCCGCAGGACCGGATCGCAGGCTTTACCATGATCGGTTCGGAGGCTGGAGAAGTGATGGCCGTGGTGCAGGCGGCCATGCTCGGCGGCTTGCCGTACAGCGTCCTGCGTGACGCCATTCTCGCGCATCCGACGATGGCCGAGGGACTGAATGCGCTGTTTGGCAACGTCGCGAAAAGATGAGTTTTTCAGGTTCAGGTGAGGCGGCGGGTTAGAGAATGAACGGACACGGTGAGCATCGGCACCATTCGCATGATCATGACCATTCGGGTCATGCGCAGCTTGTGACGGATCCCGTCTGCGGCATGGAGGTCGACCCGCAGACTGCGGAACATCACCTGACCCATGAGGGTCACACCCACTATTTCTGCTCGGCTTCCTGCAAGGCGAAGTTCGAGGCGAACCCGGCCCGATATCTGGCAGGAGATGCGGCACCTGCTCCGGATGCGGCCGAGGGCGCGATCTGGACCTGTCCGATGCACCCCGAGATCCGGCAGGAGGGGCCGGGAAGCTGCCCGATCTGCGGCATGGCGCTGGAGCCGCTGGTGGTGACGGCCGACAGCGGCCCCAGCCCCGAACTCGCCGACATGACACGGCGTTTCTGGATCGGGCTGGTTCTCGCCGCTCCGGTCTTCGTGCTCGAAATGGGCGGTCATCTTTTCCCGGCCCTGCACCATCTGGTGCCAATGCGGATATCGATCTGGATTCAGCTCGTTCTGGCGACGCCGGTGGTTTTGTGGTGCGGATGGCCGTTTTTCGAGCGCGCCTGGGCCTCGCTGATCAATCGCAGCCTCAACATGTTCACTTTGATCGCCATGGGCACCGGCGTCGCCTGGGCCTACAGCATCGTCGCCGCCCTTGCGCCGGGAATTTTCCCCGCCGCTTTCCGCGCGGAAGATGGCACGGTCGCGGTCTATTTCGAGGCGGCGGCGGTCATCACCGTTCTGGTGCTGCTTGGCCAAGTGCTGGAACTGCGCGCCCGCGAACAGACCTCGGGCGCGATCAGGGCGCTTCTCGATCTGGCGCCGAAGACGGCGCGTCGCGTCGGTGACGATGGCGTGGAGGAAGACGTTCCGGTCGAGCACGTTATCCTCGGCGACAGACTGCGTGTGCGGCCCGGCGAGACCGTGCCGGTCGATGGCGTGGTGGAGGACGGACGCTCCTCGCTTGATGAAGCGATGGTCACCGGCGAATCCATGCCAGTCACTCGCACTGTGGGCGATCAGGTTATCGGCGGCACGCTGAACCAGACCGGCGCCCTGGTGATCCGCGCCGAGAAGGTCGGCCGCGATACCATGCTGTCGCGCATCGTCCAGATGGTGGCCGATGCGCAGCGCTCGCGCGCGCCGATCCAGCGCATGGCCGATCAGGTCTCGGGCTGGTTCGTGCCGCTGGTCATCATCATCGCAATTCTCGCCTTCATCGTCTGGGGCATCTGGGGGCCGGAGCCGCGCCTCGCCTATGGGCTGGTCGTGGCCGTTTCCGTGCTGATCATCGCCTGTCCCTGCGCACTTGGGCTGGCGACGCCAATGTCGATCATGGTCGGCGTCGGCAAGGGCGCCAGCGCCGGCGTCCTGATCAAGAACGCCGAGGCGCTCGAACATATGGAAAAGGTCGACACGCTGGTGGTCGACAAGACCGGCACGCTCACCGAGGGCAGGCCGTCGGTGACGGCAATCGTTGCGGCAGGCGGTTTTGACGAAACGGAAATCCTGCGGCTGGCCGCTGGCGTCGAGAAAGCGTCAGAACACCCGCTTGCTCTGGCGATCGTGGAAGCGGCGGAGAAGAAGGGCATCGCCATTCCGTCCGTCGTGGATTTCGACTCTCCGCTTGGCAAGGGGGCGCTCGGCACCGTCGAGGGCAAGGCGATCGCACTCGGCAATGCGGCGTTCCTCGAAGAACACGGCGTCGACGTTACCTTACTTGCTGAACAGGCAGACGCCTTGCGCCATGACGGCGCGACGGCGATCTACTTCGGCATCGATGGCAAGGGGGGC
Organism: Aminobacter aganoensis; assembly: GCF_014206975.1. Lineage (GTDB taxonomy): Bacteria > Pseudomonadota > Alphaproteobacteria > Rhizobiales > Rhizobiaceae > Aminobacter > Aminobacter aganoensis. The sequence continues at coordinate 5,728 of NZ_JACHOU010000025.1, read as the reverse complement.
GGCATCTTCGCCATCGCCGATCCGGTCAAGGCGACGACGCAGGAGGCGCTGAACGCGCTGCATGGCGAGGGCATCCGCATCGTCATGCTGACCGGCGACAATAAAACAACGGCCGAAGCAGTGGCCCGCCAGCTGGGCATCGACGAGGTCGAGGCCGACGTGCTGCCGGATGCGAAGAGCGCAGTCATAAGCCGGCTCAAGGCGGAAGGCCGGGTGGTGGCGATGGCGGGTGACGGCGTCAACGACGCGCCGGCGCTGGCGGCCGCCGATGTCGGCATCGCCATGGGCTCGGGCACCGATGTCGCCATCGAAAGCGCCGGCGTCACCCTGCTCAAGGGAGACCTGATGGGGATCGTCAAGGCGCGGCGGTTGTCCGAGGCGACGATGGCGAATATCCGCCAGAACCTGTTCTTCGCCTTCATCTACAATGCCGCCGGCATCCCGGTTGCCGCAGGCGTGCTTTACCCTTCTTTCGGCCTGCTCCTGTCACCGATCATCGCAGCAGCCGCCATGTCGCTGTCGTCGGTCAGCGTCATCGCCAACGCGCTGCGGTTGCGGGGACTGAAACTGTGACTGAAACGCTGACGCGACTGACGCCCTGGCGTCAGTCGTAGGCGAGGGCGTCAGTCGCGCCAGTAATTGTTGGCGGCCGCCACCGTCTGGAAATGGATGGCGATCACCTGTGAGGAGGCGATCAGTTGCGCGGTGTCCTGATCGTAGGCCGCGCGCAGCTTGTCGCGAATTTCTGCGGACGGTTGGGTGACCTTGACGCCGACCCGCGCCATTTTGGTGGCAAGGTCGAACCCCTCCTGCGGGGTCGCTGTCTTGAGTGAGGGAAGCCAGATGTCAGCCATGTTTTTTCCTTCCAGAGAATATGAATACGCAACAACCGTAATCTACCCGAGCAGCCGACGAAAGCATCAACCCGCGATGCGCTTCGCCTCCAGGCGTCACGCCTGAAACGCCCTTTCGTGCGGGAAATCCCTTCCGGCGATGTAAGCTTCTTCCGCCGGCGTCGATTCTCGGCCGAGGACGTTATTGCGGTGCGGATGACGGTCGAAAGCGGCGATGACCTTGCGTACGTCGCCAGCCTGATCCACCAGCGACTGGTATATCGGTTGAAGGGAAGCGGACGCTTCCGCCGCTATCTCTTCGCGAAGCCTGATGAGCAGGTCGATGCGCGCGAGGTGATCCGGGCCTTCGCAATGGCCAAGGGGCTGACTGTAGACGATTCTGAACCAGGGCATGTCCAGCGATGCGTAGTGGCCGTTCGAAAACCCCTCCATCGCCAGCGACAGCGCGGCAGGGTCCTGCGCGAATGCGCGCTGTGTGTTGCGCCAGAGCGAGCGCGAGAACTGGTCGAGCACGATGATTAGCGCCAGCCTGCCTTCGGGGTCGCTGGTCCAGTCGTCGAGATCGCCTGAAGCTGCGCTTCTCGTGAGGTCGGCGAAGCGCTCGACGATCATGTCATCCGCTCCGCCGTGCAGCCGCCACGACCAGTGATCGCGGTGAGTTTCAGCCTTTATCTGTGAGGAGCGGCCTTCGGGAAACCAGAAGTCGAAAACGTCGTTCCATGGGGCGGTCCTGGCATTCATGTCGATCCTTTCCGACAAATGCGAGCGATGAGACAGGGTTGACGTCGCAAAAACAACAGACTCCGCATCGCTGCGGGGTCTGCGAGGAGGCTTCAGCCTCGCGCGGCCACAGTTGCGGGCCGGGCGGTGGCGACCTTTGAGGCCCTCCCGCCGGGTGCGGTCGTCTTCGGCATGCGCAGAAGGCGCATGCCGTTGGCGATGACGATCAGCACCGAAAGTTGGTGGACCAGCATGCCGCCGGCCATATGGACATTGCCGGAGAACACGCCCGCCAGCAGTCCGGCCACCGTCACCAGTGCGATGACGAGGTTCTGGCGCATATTGCCCAGCGTTGCGCGCGAGATCGCCATCGCCTCGGGGATCTTGCCGAGATCGTCTTTCAGGAGCGCGATGTCGGCGGTCTCGATGGCGACGTCGCTGCCGGCCGCGCCCATGGCGATCGAGGTGTCGGCGGCGGCAAGAGCGGGGGCATCGTTGATGCCGTCGCCGACCATGGCGACATGCGCGCCATCCGCCTTCATCTTCCGGATCAGTTCCAGCTTGTCCTCGGGCATCAGCCCGGCATGGACCTCGTCGATACCGACCTCGCGGGCGATGGCTTCGGCTGCGCCATGCTGGTCGCCGGTCAGCATGACCACACGGCCTATGCCGATGTTACGCAGCCGGGTGATGGCTTCCGCCGCGCCTTCACGGGCCATGTCGGACATGCCCAGCATCCCGATCAACTGCCCGTCACGCGCCACCAGGATCGGCGTCTGGCCATTGGACAGCAGACGGTCCAGAGCGGCTTCGCCCTCCTGGCCCAGCGCAATGCCGAGCGTGTCCATGAGGCGCCGGTTGCCGGCGGCGATGATGCGGCCGTCGATGCGGGCGCTCAGGCCCATGCCGGCATGTTCCTCCAGCGATTCGAGCGTGGAAAGCGGCCCCTGCTTGCGGCCGGCCTCGACGATCGGACGGCCGAGCGGATGGGTCGATCCGGTCTCGGCGGTCGCAGCCAGATGCAGCAACTCGGCCTCGGCAATGCCGCCGAGCGCGACGATAGAGGCGAGCTGCGGCTTGCCTTCCGTCAGCGTGCCGGTCTTGTCGAGCGCCAGCGTATCGATGCGGCCCGCACTTTCCAGATGCTGGCCGCCCTTGATCAGGATGCCGCTGCGCGCCGCCCGGCCGATGCCGGCGACGATGGAGACCGGCGTCGAGATGACCAGCGCGCCGGGGCAACCGACGACCAGCAGCGTCAGCGCCAGGCGGATGTCCTGCGTCACCGCGAAGGCGGCGACCGCGAGCCCGATGATCGACGGCGTATACCATTGCGCAAAGCGCTCGATCATGCGCTGGCTCGGGGCCTTTTCCTCCTGCGCTTCCTCGACGCGCTGAATAATGCGGGCAAGGGTGGTGTCGGCGCCGACATTGGTGGCGCGGATGCGCAGCAACCCGTTCTCGGCGATCGTTCCTGCATGGACGTGGCTGCCAGGCGCTTTCTCGGCCGGCATCGGCTCACCGGTAATCGCCGCCTCGCTGACGGCGGCGGTGCCTTCGGTTACTTCACCATCCACCGGGATGCGTTGACCGGCCCTGACCAGCACGGTCTCGCCAAGCTGGACCATATGCGCCGGCACCTCGACGGGATCGCCGTCGCGCAGCACGGTCGCGGTGGCGGGCGCGGCATCAAGCAATGCCTTCAGCGCGCCACGGGTCTGCCCCATGGTGCGCGCCTCCAGCCAGCCGCCGAACATGAACAGGAAGGTGACGGCCGCCGACTCCCAGACTTCGCCAATAATGAGCGCGCCGACCGCCGCGACGGTGACGAGCAATTCGATGCTGAAATGCTTTACACGCAGCGAGCGCCAGGCACGGATCGCGATGTCGGAGCCGGCAAGAAATGCGGCCGCGACCATCAGCGCGGTCCATGCCTCGACCATGCCGAAGCCGTAGCGCGCCAGAAGACCGGCCGCGATCAACCCGCCGCTGCCGACCGTCAGCCAGAAACGCCGCCGTGCCGGATGCACGAAGGCGCTCTTGATCCTGCTGACAAGATTGCTCATCTCCTCGCTCCTTTCATCTTCATCCATGTCGGAAAAGCGTGCCTGCCGCGCCGGCACGCGGCGCGGCGAAAAAGGCGGAGTGCCGATCAAAAGGCGGCAGGCCGCGCCTCGTAGCCGGTTCCACGCACTGCCTCGACCAGCGCTTCAACGCTCGATTGCGCGGGGTCGTGCTCGACCTCGATCTTGCCGGTGTTGAAGCGCACCTCGGCCTTTGCCACACCGGGAAGGGCGTTGAGCGCCTTCTCGATCTTGGGTACGCAGGAGGGGCAGGAAAGCTCATCGCTGCGAAGGATGGTTTTCTGGGTCATGATCGGGTTCCTTTCGATAGTGGGGAAGGGGTGTCCCCTGCCTCATTGATCTAAGGGTTTGACCCCGCATTGCGATTGGTGAAACCGGCAAGCCAGGCTTGCATGAATGCACAGGCCGCTGCCTTGGTTCTGGTTCGTCGGGCGACCACATGGGGAGCTGTGGTGGAATTGCCGCCTAAACCAAAGGGATTTCCGTGCGTAAATGCACAGGTCGACAAGTCTCGATTCCCTGGCGGATGCTTTGATGTGGACGCGCCGCTGCTGGAAGGACAGCTTGAGGATACTCTTACCAAAGTCGCATCGGCGACACGACCATATGCGAAAGTCTTATGGGGAGACTTGAGTGAGATCAACGACGAGCTAACATTTTTGCAATAAACCAATGAAATGGAGCATATCATGCGTGGATTTGTTGATGACATCGAGGAACTGACCGAAGGAAACACGGATTTTCGCCGTGTTCTTTATACGGCAAGAAATATGCAGCTCGTGCTGATGGCGCTTCAGCCCGGCGAGGAGATCGGCGAAGAGGTTCACGACGACGGCGATCAGTTCTTCCGTGTCGAGGACGGCGAAGGCGAAATCCTGATCGACGGCAATGTGAGCAGGATCAGGGCCGATATGGCCATGATCGTACCGGCCGGTGCGCGGCATAACGTCAAAAACACCGGGAATGAGCCGCTGAAGCTTTATACGATCTACAGCCCTCCCGAGCACGTCGACGGTGTCGTTCATCCAACCAAGGCTGAAGCCGACGCCGCGCATGAACACTTCGACGGCAAGACCACCGAATAACGCCGTTGCGCAAGCAGTGACTTGCGGCGACAACATCCATGAACGGTGTTCCTGCTTGCCCTCCCGCACCGAACCGCGAGAGGGCAGCTCTTTACTAGGAGATGACGTGAAGACCCCGATGCGCACCGGCCTTCCTGCCGCACGGCTGGGATTGCCCTTCAGAATCTGACATTCGTCATCGGTGCCGTAGTGGTGCGGGTCATCGGTGGTCTGTTCTTCGAACTGCCGTTGACCCTGCTCACCGTTCGCGATGGAGAAGCGCCGGTGCATTCAGGACGGCATCTATTGAATCGCGCAAATGGGGCGGCGAGTTGTTCCGGTGCAACCTGGGGAACGGTCGAAAGAGGCCCTATGAGAATTTGAGGCCGAGTCTCTTCCGTCTGGCAGGAGCCGCTGGCGGTTCTTCGACGGGCTTTGGCTTGCGTCCTAATCCCATCGATTTTGCCAGTGCGGAACGCGCTGCGGCGTAGTTTGGCGCGACCAGCGGATAGTCTGCCGGCAGGCCCCATTTCACACGATATTCGTCCGGGGTGAGGCCATGGTGGGTCGACAAGTGGCGCTTCAGGGATTTGAACTGTTTTCCGTCCTCGAGACAGACGATGTAGTCCGGCGTCACCGACTTCTTGATTGGGACTGCGGGCTTTTTGGATTCTGATACGACTTCCGTGGGGACATCGGTCTGCTGCAGCAGGCTCGTATACACCCTGGAGATCAAGCCGGGCAATTCGGCGACAGGTACAGGATTGTTCGACACTTAGGCCGAAACGACATCTGCGGTCAGCTCGATTAGCCTGTCAGATCCATCGATGGGGGTTTCGCTCACGTTTAATGCCTCTTTTCACCAACACGATTGCTGCATGGCCACTTAATGGATTGCAGCTTTGCAACACAATTGTCGCTTGGCATTTAAATGCAAGAATGCGGTGGTTTTGCCCGGGTTAGGCACTTAATCGTGAGAATTCCTGCAGCCAGATTCTCAAATTAACTG
>NZ_JACHOU010000024.1 GCF_014206975.1 Aminobacter aganoensis | reverse complement strand
GAGCACCTCGCCCTCGCGCGGACCCTCCAGGTCCACCTCCATGATCTCGAGCGGCTTTCCGGCTCCGACGGCAACTGCGGCGCGGGTTTTCATGGTTTACACTCCCAAAATATCGGTTACCGGACCGATGGCCGGCGGAATTGCTTAAAACGGGTCAGGCTGCCTTGGCCGGTCCGGCGGGGAACACCCCCGACATCACCGTGAAGCCTTTGATGCGCTTGACACGATCGCACCAGCGGCGGATCGCCGGATAGTCCTGTCTGGGGACACCGCCCTCTTCCGACAGCATGATGTAGGGGAAGCAGGCGATGTCGGCGATGGTCGGATGCGAGGCCGAGCAGATCCAGTCGCGGCCCTCCTGCTCGCCGAACCACAGATGCTCGTCGAGGATGCGGAACAGGCGATGGGCGCCGGCACGGGCCGCCTCGACGTCAAAGTCGTAGAACAGCGCGTCATGCAGCCGGGCCGCTGAAGCCGTGCCGGTGATGCCGTCGGCGAAGGCCAGCCACTGGCCGATCTCGCCGAGCAGCGCCGGATTGTCGCGCGGATACCAGGTACCCACGGCATCGTATTTCGAGGCGAGATAGACAAGGATCGCCTGGGCGTCGCGCAAGACGAGGCCATCGTCTTCAATCACAGGCAGTTGCCCGAGCGGATTGATCTTGAGGAACCATTCCGACTTGTGCTCGCGGCCGGGGTAGAAGTCGATCGGCACCGTCGTCCAGTCGACGCCGAGCATGCCCATCAGCAGGCGCAGCTTGTAGCAGTTGCCCGACAGTTCGTAGTCGTAGAGCGTAATCACAAGGGAAACTCCTAGAGGTCGAGGACGAGCCGCGCCGACTTGGCACGCGACACACAGGTCATGATCTTGGTGCCGGACTTGCGCTCGGCATCGTTGAGATAGACGTCCTGGTGATCCGGTTCGCCTTCGATGACGGTCGCGAGACACGTGCCGCAGGCGCCCTGCTCGCAAGACGACGGCATGTCGATGCCGGCTTCACGCATGACGTCGAGGATGGTCCTGCCCGCGGGCACCTTGAGCGTGACGCAGGAACGCGCCAGCGCCACCTCGAAGCTCGAGCTGTCGTCGATGACATTGGTGTTCTTGAAGTATTCGAAGTGCACCGCCGTTTCCGGCCAGCCGGCCTCGGCGGCGACATGGCGCGCGGCTTCCAGCATCGGCCCGGGGCCGCAGAGATAGAGATGCGCATCCGACCTGTAGCCGGACAGGATCTCGCGCAGCCTGGCGCCGGTCTGCTCGGGCGAAAGGCCGAGATGCGGCTTGAGCGATGTGCCGAGACAGGCGGTCTTCTCCGGGAAGGCAAGCTGCGCCTCGTTCTGCGCGAAATAGTGCAGTTCGAAATTGAGGCTCTGGTTGCTGAGCGCCTGGGCCATGGCGAGCAGCGGCGTGATGCCGATGCCGCCGGCGACGAAGATGGTCTTCATCGCATCGCGGCGCAGCGGAAAGTTGTTGCGCGGCTCGGAAATCGCCAGAACGTCGCCCTGGCGCACCGTCTCGTGCAGGCAGGTCGAGCCGCCCTTGGAGTCGCGCTCGAGCTTGACGCCGATGATATAGCTGTCGCTTTCGCCCGGGCCGTTGGTGATCGAATATTGCCGGATCAGGCCGTTGGGCAGATGCACGTCGATATGGGCGCCGGGCTGGAAGGTCGGCAACAGACCCTTGATCGGCCGAAGCTCGAAGCCGGCGATGCCGTCGGCAGCCTGCCACTTCCTGGCAACCTCGACGCGGATCGTCGCCTTGCGACCGTGCTTGGTCTCTTCCGGCATCTCGGCGAGTTCCGGCGAAACCCGGTCGATGACGGGCTCCAGCGGTGCAGGCACCGGCTGTGCCTGGGCCTCGTGCTCGGCGATGTCGCGCAGCTTCGACAGGAGGTCGTTGTGGTGATGGAGCACGGCCAGCCGCACGGCACCCTCGACCTTGCCGTCGAGGACGCCGCGGATCACCGAACGGTTGGAATCGACCGGCTGGACGAAGAACACGGCCAGCGTCGAAGCTTCGCCATCGACGGCACGCAGCGCGACCGAAAACTCGTTCGATGCCTCGACGGAGACCTTGGCGTCGCTGCCGTCGGTCCGGCCGTTCGGCTGGAAGCGGTAGCCCTCCAACCTGGCCGCAACGACGTCGGCCGGGGCGTTGACCGGGATGCCGCGCAGGGTCAGCAGTTCGCCCTCGGCAAGGCCGGGCAACTCGGGCACTTCGCCCTGCGGCTCCTCGGCCGACCAGATGAGGCCGTAGCGCTCGACGGCGGCGAAGGTGCGATTGGTGATGGTGCGCGCCGGCGCGTCGGCCGGATGGGCGGGAATGTAGGTACAGCCGGCGGTACGGTTCGAATAGCGCCAGCCATGGTACTGGCACTTCAGTTCGCGGCCATCGTTGATGCCGATGGACAGGCGCACGCCACGGTGCAGGCAGCGGTTTTCCCAGACGTTGACGTAGCCGTCGTCGGCACGCCAGACGGCGAACTCGCGGCCGAGCAACTGGGCATGGAAGACATGCCGGAACGGCAGGTCATAGGTCGCGGCAACGGGATGCCATCTGGTCTTGGCGGTATCGAGCATTGTTGTCTCCAGAACTGGGTTTCGCGCGGCTCGCGCTCAGGTAGCGGCGGGAATGACCCCGTAGGTCACACCCTTCTGACTGAGCCAGCGGCGGTATGCGATCGCCGACTTGTCGGCACGGATGGGTGTTTCGGCGCGCGGATCGAGCGGCAACCGTTTCGGGAACTGGTTTTCCAGGATCGGCTTGTCCTGCCCGAAGATCGTCTGCTGGAAGCGCTTGATGACCTTGTCCTCGTTCTCCTCGTCGAGGATGCACAGCATCATGTGCGCCCGCACATGCTCCTGGTCGACCGGCTGCAGGAACACGGCGATCACGTCTAGGCGGCTTTCATCGACCGGGCTCGATTTGTAGAGCACCGAGCAATAGGGATGCGGCACCCGGTAGATGTAGTCGACGTCGGCGCCCTCGGTCGACGTCGTCGAGGCCATCGGCTGGAAGAAGCGGCAGCGCGTGGCCAGGATCTCGTCGCGGTCGACCGAAATCTCGACGTCGTATTCCTTCACCTCGGTATGCGGTTCGGCGCCGAGGATGTCGGTGTGGACATAGGGGAAATGTCCCATGTCGAGGAAATTCTCGATTGCCCGCGGCGCCGAGACGTTCACGCCGACGGTCGCGGCATTGAGCTTGCGGCGGTCGGGCTCGTCGAATTCCGGTATCGGGAACAGGTCGGCCGGCGGATTGCCGAGCGACGTCCAGATATAACCATAGGCGAGCTTGACCGGCAGCTTGCCGTCAACGGCCGCCACGTCCACCAGGCTGCCCTCGGCAAGATCGGCCCGGTCGCGCCAGACCGCGGCGCTGCCCTTGCCGTCGATGGCAAGGCTGAGGCGTTCCTCCAGAAGCACCGTATCGACGACGACACCTGCCCGCACCTCCGCAAGGGCGGCCAGCGGGTGCCAGAGGTCGAGGATCACCTGATCCGTGCATCGCGTCTTGGTCATATGCGTTTCCTTAGTGAAGGCGCGGTTTCACATCCGCGCCGGTATGGCACCATAGGTGACCGACTTGTCGCGCAACCAGCGCCGGTACAGCACGGCCACGGCATCGGCGCGGATCGGCGTTTCGGCACGCGGATCGAGCGGCAGCCGCCTCGGCACCTGGTTCTCCAGGATCGGTTTGTCCTGGGCGAAGATCAACTGCATGAAGCTGCGGATCCCGGCCTCGTCGATGCCTTCCTTGAGGTAGGTGAGGAAGGGATGAGCGACGCAATTTTCCTCGTCGACCGGCTGGACGAACAGGGTAATGACGTCGAGCCGACCTTTCTGCGCCGGATTGCTCTTGTACAGCGCCACCGTGTAGGGGCGGATCACCTTGTAGACGTAGTCGACGATGAAGCCTTCCCTAGCCGTCGGCGAGGCGACGGGCTGGTAGAACTGGCATTCGGTCGCCACCAGCTCGTCGGCGGCTGTCAGTTCGACCTTATAGGGCGCTACTTCCGTATGCGGTTCTTCGCCAAGCCAGCCGGTGTGGACGAAAGGAAAATGTCCCATGTCGAGGAAATTCTCAACCATCCTCAACCCCGACACCTTGACGGCGATCGAGCCGCCGGTGACGAGATAACGATCGCCCTCCTCGGCTTCGGGCACGAAGACGATGTCCCGCTCGGGCTTGCCCAGGCATGCCCACAGGAAGCCATAGCGTTTGGTCGAATTGACGACCTCGCCGCTGTCTTCGCGGATGATCTGCTTGTCGTATCGGCCGTGGCTTCGAATGGTAAGATCGACGCCGAGAAGCCTTGTCTGAAACGCCGTGGCCGAGGACAGGTTCGCCAGATCCGCCACCACGTGCCAGTCGTTGAGAAGGACTCTGTCGCTACAAAGGGCTGCTATGCTCATGGCACCCTCCCTGGCTAGCACTTCCCCATGAACCTAGCTCTCTTATGCCTCAATTGGAAACACAGGATTGGATATCAATCAATAAGAAATTGCATATCCAGTTAAGAATTTTGGTTGACAGCGCGAACCGATTGAATACCGATATGGAATACCGTAACTCGGGATATGCGGCGCCGTCGGCGCAGCGCGAACCGGAGCTGGCCGCCAAGAAGCCAAAAAGGCACTGGCGGGAGGAGGGAGTTGCATGAGCCGCTCGCAGGCGATTGCCGACATTTTGACCCGGGCGATCCTCGATCACCGGCTCGTGCCCGGCTGCAAGCTCGGCGAGCGCGAGCTGTCCGAGATTTTCGACGTCAGCCGCATTGTCATCCGCCAGTCGCTGATCCGCCTTGCCGACGACGGGCTTGCCCAGATCGAGCGCAATCGCGGCGCCTTCGTCGCCCGTCCCAGCATGCAGGACGCGATGGAGATCTACGACGCCCTGACCCTGGTCGAACAGGGCGTGGCGGCCCAGCTCAGCGATCGCCTCGGCCCCGCCGGCTGGGCCGAATTGCGCCAGCATGTCGAGCGCCAGCGCCAGGCGGTTGCCTCGGGCAACGATGCCCTCGCCGACGTCCTCGGCCAGGAATTCCACACCGTTTTCGTCCGCCTCAGCCGCAACAAGGTGATGCAGGAAATCCACGCCCAGCTGGTGCGCCGCACCACGCTGCTCCGGTCGCTGATCACCGCCGATTTCGACTACTGCAACCTGCTCGACGACCATGCCCGCGTGGTCGAACTGCTCGAAAAGGGCCGGCTCAAGCCGGCGATGGAGCTCATTGATGCACATCACCGCAGCGTCGTGCGCGGCTACATCATGGACCGGCAGGTGTTCCCGGAGCTGACGCCCCGCGAAGCGCTGGAGCCGTATCTCGACGGCAAGGCCGGCGAAGCGCCGAAGCCTGCGCCACGAAAAAAGACGGGAGATAGAGGTGGAACAGGGGCGCACGCCCACGTCCACACCGCTAAATAGACCCGGCACGAAGCCGGGCGCCGACTACCAACAGAGGGTTACCACAATGCTTAATCTCAACAGACGCAAATTCCTGCAATATTCCGGCGCTGCCGGCGCGGCACTCGGCACCGGCAGCTGGGCTGGCCTCGCCAGCGCCCAGGAGCCACTCAAGATCGGCGTCGTCTATGTCTCGCCGATCGCCGACATCGGCTGGACCAAGCAGCACAGCCTGGGCGTCGATGCCATCAAGGCGGAATTCGGCGACAAGGTCGCGCTGACCGTCATCGACAACATCTTCATGCCCCAGGACGCCGAACGCGTGTTCCGCGAACTCGCCGCCTCCGGCAACCAGCTGATCTTCGGCACCTCGTTCTCGCACGGCACGCCGATGCAGAAAGTGGCGCCGCGCTTCCCCAAGGTCGCCTTCGAGCATTGCTCGGGCATTGTCCACTTGGCCAATCTCGGCACCTTCGAAGCCAAATATTATGAAGGCTGCTACGTGGCGGGTGCTTCCGGCGCCCATATGAGCAAGTCCGGCAAGATCGGCTTCATCGGCGGCTTCCCGATCCCCGACATCGTCGGCCCGGCCAATGCGCTGTTGCTCGGCGCCCAGAGCGTCAATCCCGACATCACCTGCAATGCAATCTTCCTCAATTCCTGGTTCGATCCGGGCAAGGAAAAGGAAGCGGCCAACACGCTGCTGTCGCAGGGCTGCGATGTCATCTGCTCGATGACCGATACCGCCACCGGCGTGCAGGTGGCGGGTGAAGGCGGCGCCTGGTCGATCGGCTATGCCTCAGACATGGCTAAGTTCGGCTCCGGTAAGCAGCTGACCGCCTTCACCCTCGACTGGTCGAGCGACTATGTCCGCGCCGCCAAGGGCGTGGCCGAAGGCAACTGGAAGCCGGAATCGCGCTGGGACGGCCTCGCCGGCGGCGTGGTCAAGATGGCGCCCTACAACGAGGCCATCCCGGCCGACGTCATCGCCAAGCTCAAGCAGCTCGAAGCCGACATCGGCTCGGGCAAGATCCATCCCTATGCGGGCGAACTGAAGGACCAGGACGGCAACGTCAAGGTCGCAGCCGGCAGCGTGCTGGCCGATGCCGACATCCGCGGCATGAACTGGTTCGTCAAGGGAATGATCGGCAAGCTCGGCTGATTTCCGCCCCACGCTAGCAAGTCCACCGGAGCCCAGGCTCCGGTGGCTATGGCTGCGCATCGTCCAACCCAAATGGCAGGACCGGCTATGCCCCCACGCCTCGAATTGCGCAACATCACCAAAAGCTATCCCGGCATCGTTGCAAATGACGACATCTCGATGTCGATCATGCCGGGCGAAATCCATGCGGTGCTCGGCGAAAACGGCGCCGGCAAGTCGACCTTGATGAAGATCATCTACGGCGCGGCCCAGGCCGATTCCGGCGAAATCTTCTGCGACGGCAAACCCATCGCCGCGCACACGCCAGCCACCTCGCGAGCGCTGGGCATCGAGATGGTTTATCAGCACTTCGCTTTGTTCGAATCCGTGACCGTGGTCGAGAACATCGCGCTGGCCGTTTCCAACACCTTCGACCTCGACGCGCTTGCCCGCCAGATCACCGAGCTGTCGAACCGCTACGGCATGCCGATCGATCCGCACCGCCGCGTGCACGACCTCTCCGTCGGCGAGCGCCAGCGCGTCGAGATCGTGCGTTGCCTGTTGCAGGCGCCGAAACTGCTGATCCTCGACGAGCCGACCTCGGTGCTGACGCCACAGGCGGTGGTCAAGCTGTTCGACACCTTGCGCCAGCTCGCCAGCGAAGGCTGCTCCATCGTCTACATCAGCCACAAGCTCGACGAGGTCCAGGAACTCTGCGACACCGCAACCGTGCTGCGCAACGGCAAGGTGACGGGCACGGCACGGCCCAAGGAAAGCACCTCCGCCCAACTGGCACGGCTGATGGTCGGCGCGGAACTGCCGGAGATGCACGTCAGCCCCTCGGTGCCGAGCGAAAAGCCGGTGCTCGAAGTGCGTGGCCTCACCGCCCCGGCGCGCGACCGCTACGGCGTCGAGCTGAAGAACGTCTCGTTTGAGGTGCGTGGCGGCGAGATCGTCGGCCTTGCCGGCGTCTCCGGTAATGGCCAGGCCGAGCTGATCTCGCTGCTCAGCGGCGAGCGTACCCATCCCAATGCCCTGACGATCCACATCGACGGCAAGGCTGCCGCCCATCTCAACGCCAGCGAACGGCGCAAGCTCGGCATGGCCTTCGTGCCGGAAGAACGTCTTGGCCGCGGCGCCGTGCCGCCGCATGCGCTGTGGCAGAATGCGGTGCTGACCGCCCACCGCACCGGGCTCGTCCGCAACGGCCTCGTCGACCGCAAGGGAGCAAACAGCTTCGCCGCGAAGATCATCGAGCGCTTCAAGGTCAAGGCCAACGGGCCTCAGGCGAGCGCCCAGAGCCTGTCGGGCGGCAACCTGCAGAAGTTCATCGTCGGCCGCGAGATCGCACTCCAGCCCAAGCTGTTCCTCGTCGCCCAGCCGACCTGGGGCGTCGATGTCGGCGCGGCAGCCTTCATTCGCCAGACGCTGGTCGATCTCAGCCGTTCGGGTGCGGCCGTGCTGGTGATCTCGGAGGAACTCGACGAGCTGTTCGAGATTTGCGATCGCCTGCTGGTCATCTGCCAGGGACAGGTTTCGCCGCCGCTGATCAGAACAAAAACCAACCGCGAGGAGATAGGCCTGCTGATGACCAGGGTCGACCGCGGCAACGGAACCAACGGGAGAGGCGAAGTTGCGGTACAGGATTGAACAAAGACCGGAACCATCCGCCAGGATGCGGGTGGCGGCGCCGGTCGTCGCGACCGGCCTGACGCTTGTCGTCGGCTCGCTTTTGTTTGCCGCGCTCGGCTATGACCCGCTGGCGACGCTGCAGGCCTTCTTCATCGCTCCGCTCAATTCGTTGAACGGGCTCTCCGAATGGCTGCTCAAGGCGTCGCCGCTGATCCTCATCGCCTGCGGCCTGGCCGTCGGCTTCCGTGCCAATGTCTGGAACATCGGCGCCGAGGGACAGCTGATCGTCGGCGCCATCGCCGCTTGCGGCGTCGGCCTGTTCTACCCCAACCCCGAAAGCCCCATCCTGCTGCCGCTGATGGTCCTGGCTGGTGCCTGCGGCGGCATGGCCTGGGCCGCCATCCCGGCCTTCCTCAGGGCGCGGATGAACACCAACGAGATCCTGGTCACGCTGATGCTGACCTATATCGCGACGCTTCTCCTGTCGTGGCTGGTGCACGGGCCGTGGCGCGACCCCGCCGGTTTCAATTATCCGCAGACCGCACTTCTGTCTGCCGCTGCGATGTTCGAGCCCTTCGACTATGCCTACCGGCTCAACGCCTCGGTCTTCATCACCGTGGTCGCGGTGTTCCTGATGTGGCTGTTCACCGACCGCAGCTTCCTCGGCTACAAGATGTCGGTCAGCGGCGCCGCCCCCCTGGCGGCACGTTATGCGGGCTTCCGCGAATCCTCGGCCGTCTGGATCGGCCTGCTGGCCGGCGGCGCTGCCGCAGGCGTTGCCGGCATGGCCGAAGTGGCCGGACCGCTCGGGCAGTTGTCGCCGCAGATCTCGCCCGGTTACGGCTTCGCCGCGATCATCGTCGCCTTCATCGGCCGTCTCAATGCCTTCGGCATCGTCCTCGGCGGCCTGCTGATGTCGCTGCTGTTCCTCGGCGGCGAGGCAGTGCAGATGAACCTTGGCCTGTCGGCGGCATTGACGCGAATCTTCCAGGGCATATTGCTGTTTTTCCTGCTCGCCGCCGACTTCTTCATCTTCTATCGACTTCGCCGCATCCCGGAGCACGCCTGATGGACCTGTTCATTGCCATCTTCACCGGCACCATCATTGCCGCCACGCCGCTGATCTTCGCGGCCCTCGGCGAACTCGTCGTCGAAAAATCCGGCGTCCTCAACCTCGGCATCGAAGGCATGATGCTGATCGGCGCCGCCTTCGCCTTCTGGGCGGTCATCGCAGGCTTGCCGATGCCGGTGGCGATCCTCGCCGGCGCGCTCGGCGGGGCAGC
Organism: Aminobacter aganoensis; assembly: GCF_014206975.1. Taxonomy (GTDB): domain Bacteria; phylum Pseudomonadota; class Alphaproteobacteria; order Rhizobiales; family Rhizobiaceae; genus Aminobacter; species Aminobacter aganoensis. The sequence continues at coordinate 54,369 of NZ_JACHOU010000024.1, read as the reverse complement.
CGCCTCGCTGCTGTTCGGCGTGCTGGCGCTGACGTTCCTCACCAACCAGTATGCCGCCGGCCTGGCCCTCGCCATCTTCGGCTCCGGCGTCTCGGCCTTCCTCGGGCGCAATTTCGGCTCCGCTCCGATCGACGCGCTCGACCGCATCAGCATCCCGTTCCTGTCGGACATCCCCGTCATCGGGCCGATGTTCTTCCGTTTCGACCCGATGGTCTATTTCGCCATCGTCATGTTCGCCGTCATCAGCTGGTTCCTCTACCGCACCAAGGGCGGGCTGATCCTGCGCACCATCGGTGAGTCGCCGGAGACCGCGCACGCCATCGGCTATCCGGTGATCAGGATCCGCTATCTCGCGGTGCTGTTCGGCGGGCTGATGGCCGGGCTTGCCGGTGCCTACCTGTCGGTCGCCTATACCCCACTCTGGGTCGAAAACATGACGGCCGGCAAGGGCTGGATCTCGCTGGCGCTCGTGGTCTTCGCCACCTGGCGGCCGCTGCGCGTGCTGCTCGGCGCCTGGCTGTTCGGCGGCATGACCATCCTGCAGCTTCAGGGCCAGGCGCTGGGCATTGCGGTTCCCTCCGAACTGCTCTCCGCTTTGCCCTATCTCGCGACGATCGTCGTGCTGGTCATCATCTCGCAGAACCGGCAGATGCTCGCCCTGCACTTCCCGGCATCGCTGGCAAAGCCATTCCGTCCGGCGACATAAGTCGCCGGGCCGCGAGACGTCACCATGCCCCCTGCCGAAAACCCCTTCCCCAACGACCCGGATCGCACCGCGATCTGGGAGATGCTGGTGCGCCGCGACATCGCAGCGTTTGTCGGCCAGGACTGGGCCATAGTCGCAGGCGATTTCGACGAGCAGCGCTTTCTCGGCGTCCACGCCCACAACTCGACCGACCCCGACCACTGGGATGCCGCCTTCCCCTCGCTCGCAACCTATCGCGACGAGTGGCTGCGCCAGGCGGCGGAGACGGCCGCCACCGCCTATGCCGAGCCGCTGGCAGACGCGATCTTCCGTGCCACGCGGTTGACGCAGATCGACATCACGAACGACGTCGCCGTGGCCCGCAAGAAATTTGACGGCACCATCCGCCGTGCCGACGGCAGCGACGATCGGCTGAACTGGCAGACGCTCTATTTCTGCCGCAAGGCCGGCGACCGCTGGAAGATCACCGGTTTCGTCGGGTACCTGGAATACAAATAACCGCTTCGCGCGTGGCTGATCGTCCTCGGGAAACGGCGCCCCTTGGGGCGCCTTTTCTTTTCCCGCATGGCCCCTGCAAGACAGAAAAGTCGATCTTGCAATCTTTGCGCTTGACTGCAAGATATCTTGCATTCTAAGAGTCGAGTGCAATGTGGATGCAAGATGATGACGCTGCTGGATCGCATCAAAAGCCATTCGACCCGCCTCACCGAGGCCGACCAGCGACTCGTCTCCGCCCTGCTTGAAAACGCCGCCGAAGCCGCCTTCCTGTCGAGCGCCCGCCTTGCCGAGCGCGCCAGCGTGCATGAGGCTGCAACCACCCGGCTTGCCCAGAAGCTTGGCTTCAAGGGCTACCCGGAGCTGCGCTCGCAGCTGCAGCGCGAACTGGTCGAAAGCCAGGATGCCGCCGAGCGCATGCGCCGCTCCGTTGCCAAGGTCGAGCATGGCGACTTCCTGCTCGACCTGATCGGCACCGAGATCGCGGCGCTCGAACATCTCCGCCTTGCCGTCCCCCAGGACAGCATCAACCGCGCCGCCGACATGATCGTCGAGGCGAAGCGGGTGTTCCTGTTCGGCCAGGGCCACGCCCAGTCGATCACCCAGTTCCTGCGCCGCCGGCTCGACCGCTTCGGCATGACCCCGATCGTGCTCGAGGGCCGCGGCCGCGACATCGCCGAGCGCGTCGTCGGCATGCGCGAGGGCGATCTCGTCCTGGCGCTCGCCTTCCGCAAGCAGCCGACCAGCTACGCGCCGCTTGTCGAGCACTGCCATGCGCAAGGCGCCAAGGCCATGCTGGTCACCGACCTTGCCGGAACCATGATGCAGCCACAGGCCGACCTGGTGCTGGCAGCACCGCGCGGCCGTTCGGGCAGCGAGTTCCAGACACCGACGGTGCCGTTCGCCATCGTCAACGCCATCCTTCTGACCATCGCCGGCCGCCACCAGCCCCGCGTCATGAGTGCCCTGGAGCGGCTATCGGGTCTGTTCGACGAATTCGATTGAGAAAACCTGGGAGGGAACCATGCTCAAGTCGATGAAATGGGCGCTGTTTGCAACGGTCGCCATACTGCCCCTTGCAGCCAGCGCTGCCGAGCTCGACACCATGAGCACGGCCGAACTGCTGCCGCTCGCGCAGAAGGAAGGCAAGGTCACCGTCTTCTCGTTGTCGAGCCGCATCGCCAAGGTCGAGAAGGCATTTGAGGAAGCCTATCCGGGCATCGACCTCGTCGGCGTCGACATGAGTTCGGTCAAGCAGATCGCCCGCGTCGTCGCCGAGCAGACCGCCGGCGTCAACGCCGTCGACGTGCTCTACATCGCCGACACGCCCGTGGTCTACGAAGACCTGGTCAAGACCAACCGCGTCGTGCCCTACATCCCGCCGCGCGTGGCGGGCGAACTCGCCGACGAACACAAGACGCCGCTGCTGACCCAGCGCCTGTCGACCAAGGTCCTGATGTACAACGAGGCGGCCAACCCGAATGGCGCGCCGATCAACAACCTCTGGCAGCTGACCACACCCGAGTGGAAGGGCCGCGTGCTGATGGTCGACCCGATGCAACGTGGCGAACTGCTCGACCTTCTTGTCGAGTTCTCGCTGCGGCCCGACGACATGGCAAAGGCCTACGAGGCCCAGTTCGGCAAGCCGATCGCCGTCGACAGCGACCTTGAGGGCGCGGGAGAACAGTTCATCCGCGACCTCTTCGCCAACGACCTCGTGCTGGTGCCCAACAGCGACGCCATCAACAAGGCCATCGGCGACAAGACGACGGCGAACCCGCCGGTCGGTTTCGCCACCTATTCCGACCGCCGCGACAACGAAAAGGAAGGCTGGGCGTTGCAGGTTGCCAACGACGTCGCGCCTTCCAATGGCATTCTGTTTCCAGCAGTCCTTGCACTGGTCGACAAGGCACCGAGCCCGGCTGCGGCTCGGTTGCTGATCGACTTCATGATGGGCGACGACTCGGCCACTGGCGGACCGGCCTTCGAGCCCTTCAATGTGCCGGGCGACTATGCCGTGCGACCGTCGGTGAAGGACAGCCCGGATTCGGTACCGCTCAAGGACCTCAAGGCCTGGCGCATCGATCCGGTGAAGACTGCCGCCGCCCGCAAGCGTATCGCCGACCTGGTGCTGACGCTGCAATGACTGCGGCCGGACCGGCGCCTTGGGGGAGGCGCCGGTCCGTTCCCCTTGCCTTTCCGACCGCGTCGCCGCGGCCCGGCTGCCCCGCGCTTCAATTCCGCGAGAAAGATTGTCATGTCCGCCGCTGCAACATCCGTGTTGTCCCGGAGAGGCTTTTTGCGCTCCGAAACGCTCGTACCCATCATCCTCATCCTGGTCGTCGGCATCCTGGTCATCGCGCCGCTGGTCAAGATCGTCCTGTCGACGCTGACGGTCGAGGGCCTTGATGCCTGGCAGGCCGTGCTTGCCAGCAAGATGTCCGAGAACCTGTGGTGGCGTCCGCTCTGGAACACCATCCTGCTCGGCATCGGCGTCGCAGCCGGCTGCATCCTGATGGGCGGCTTCCTCGCCTGGCTGGTTGTGCTGACCGACGTGCCGGCGCCGAAGACCCTTGGCCTGCTCGCCACGCTGCCCTTCATGATCCCGAGCTTTGCCGCTGCCCTCGCCTGGGGCGCCCTGTTCCGCAACAGCCGGCTTGGCGGCTCGGTCGGCTTCTTCGAAGCCAACGGCTACATCGTGCCCGACTGGCTCGCCTGGGGCCTGCTGCCGACCCTGATCGTGCTGATCGCGCACTACTATTCGCTGGCCTTCACCGTCATTTCGGCGGCCCTCAGCTCTGTCGGCGCCGACCTCGTCGAGGCGGCACAGGTGGCCGGCGCCAAGCGGTCGCGGATCTTCTTCGGTATCATCCTGCCTGTCGTCACGCCCGCGCTGATTGCGGCGGCCTCACTCACCTTCGCCGGTGCGGTCTCCAACTTCGCCGCCCCTGCCCTGCTCGGCCTGCCGGTCAGGATGCAAACGCTGTCGACGCGACTGTTCGGCATGATCGAGACCGGCCAGACCGAACGCGGCTTCGTCATCGCGCTGCTGCTGATCATCGTCTCCGCATCCTTCCTGTGGCTCGGCGAGCGCCTCGTCGCCGGCCGCAAGAGCTACGTCACCGTCACCGGCAAGGGCGGCCGCACCAAGCGCTTTCCACTCGGCAAATGGCGCTGGCCACTGTTTACGGTCGCCGTACTGATGTGCGCGCTGACCACCTTCCTGCCGGCGGTGATCCTCACCGCATCGAGTTTCGCGCTGCAGAACGGCTCGCTGTTCTCCAACTGGACGACACATTTCTGGATCGGCGAAGGCGGTACCGACATGGCGCAGGGCCAGGCCGGTATCTTCCGCAACCCTGTCTTGATCGAAGCCCTGTGGATGACGCTGAAGCTCGCCGTCACCGTGGCATTCACCACGATGGCGCTCGGCCTGGCGCTGGCCCACACCATCGCCCGCAACAAGGGTTCGGTGCTGGCCACCGTCCTCGGCCAGGTGTCGTTCACCCCTATCCTCATCCCGAGCATCGCCTTCGCAGCGGCATACATCGCGCTGTTCGGCGCGCCCATCGGCCCGCTGCCCTCGCTCTACGGCACCTTCCTGCTTCTGGTGCTGGCCGCCTCGGCACATCTGCTGCCCTACGCGGTGCAGTCGGGCCGCTCGGTGCTCGGCCAGATCTCAGCCGACATCGAGGAAAGCGCCCGGCTGACCGGCGCCGGCTTCTTCCGTCGCATGGGCGCCATCATCATGCCGCTCGCCATCCGCGGCCTGCTTGCCGGTGCGCTGCTGGTCTTCGTCAAGATCGTCCGCGACCTGTCGCTGGTGGTGCTTCTGTTCACCTCGACCTCGCCGGTCCTCAGCATGCTCGCCTACCGCTACGCCGCCGAAGGCTTCATGCAGTTCGCCAACGCCATCACCATGGTGATCCTCGTCCTCTGCGTCGTCGCCACGCTTCTGGCGCATCGCCTCCAGAACCGCGTCCAGAAGTGGAAATCCGCATGAACACGCAAAACGGCACGTCCGTCCCGGCGATCGCGATCCGCGGCGTCACCAAGCGTTTCGGCGGCTTCACCGCCGTCGACAATGTCGACATTTCGGTGCCGCAGGGATCGTTCCTGGTGCTGGTCGGCCCGTCCGGCTGCGGCAAGTCCACTTTGCTGCGCATGCTGGCCGGGCTGGAGACGCCCAGCGAAGGCGAGTTCGTCTTCATGGGCCGCACCGTCTCCGACGGCACGCGCGGCCTAGTCGCCGACGCCGGTGCCCGCGATGCCGGCCTGGTCTTCCAGAGCTACGCGCTGTGGCCGCACATGACGGTCGCCGGCAACATCGAATGGCCGCTCAAGGTCGCGAAATGGAGCAAGGCCGATCGCGCCGCCCGCGTCGACGAGGTGCTCGGCCTTCTCGGCATCTCGGCCCTGAAGGAGCGCTACCCCGCGGAGATATCCGGTGGCCAGCAACAGCGCGTGGCAATCGCCCGCACCATCGGCCCCAAGCCGAGCATCCTGTTGTTCGACGAGCCGCTCTCCAACCTCGACGCCAAGCTGCGCATCGAGATGCGCAGCGAACTGATGCGCATCCACCGGGCCACCGGCGCGACCTCTGTCTACGTTACCCACGACCAGGTCGAGGCGATGACCATGGCGAGCCATGTCGCGGTGCTGAACAACGGACGGGTCGAGCAGTTCGGCGCGCCGCTCGACCTGCTCGAAAACCCGCGCACCACATTCGTTGCCACCTTCCTCGGCACGCCGCCTGCCAATCTGATCGAGGTGACACGAAGCGGCGACGGCCTCGTCTATGAAGGGCTGCGTCTGGCCGACGCCAGGCGGGCCGAAGCGCAGGAGGGCCTGCAGCTTCTCTATCCCGCCCACGGCCTGGCGGTCGGCGACGTGCCGGGACGGCCGGCAATCACGGCACGCTTCGAGGAGGCGGCGCCGATCGCAGGACGCACCATGGTGACGGCCTTTTCCGGCGGCAAGCGGCTTACCGCCATGGCCGACGGCTACTTCCGCGCCGCAAGCGGCGACACGATACGCCTCAGCTTTCTGAGTGAGCCGAGCGCGGTTTTTGCAATGACTGGTGAAAGGATCGACTGATGAGATTGATAATGGTGCGCCATGGCGAGACCACCTGGAATGCCGAACACAGGCTCCAGGGCCACGACAACGCGCCGCTGTCGCCACGGGGCATCAGGCAGGTCCAGCGTTTCATCGATTTCGCGAAGGCCATGGAGCCCGACCATGTCGTGGTCTCCGATCTTGGCCGAACCCGCGAGACGGCCAGCCTGCTCGGCTATGGCGATGCGCCGCTCGATCCGCGGCTGCGCGAGATCGACATGGGCAACTGGACCGGCCGCATCAAGCACGAGCTAGAGGCCGAGCGTCCACATGAATATCTCGCCTGGCGCGCCGGCACCTTCACGCCCGACAGGGGCGAGCCATGGGCGGATTTCTGCGCCCGCATCGTCGAGGGCCTGCGTGATTGTCTCAGAACATGCAGCGGCGACACGCTTGCCATCGTCCATGGCGGCGTCATCCGAGCCGCCTGCCACGCCTTCCTGGGGCTTCCGCCCTCGCGCGTGGTTCCGGTGACGCCGGGTACCGCGACGATCCTGAGCTTCGATACCGCCGATGCGCCAGCAGCGCGGCTCGAGGCCTACAACATCGCAGCCGTCACGCCGGATTTCGATGCGCCGGACTGAGGTCGCGCCGGTCGCCAGCAGCTGACGTATGGCTGAGTCTGGACAATTCGGAGATGAAGGAAGCTCGCGGCTAAAGGAAAATGTCGCGGCTTCCGAGGGTCCCCCAAGAAGCCGCAGTTTCCCCCCTCACAGAGGCTGTAATAGCTAGATTATTTAAAACGCAGGTCTGCAATACAGACTTAGGTAGAAATGGCTGTGCGCCAACGGCAATATCTTGTTTCTGCATATGTCATGCGTTGTTAGAGCACCCAAACTACCAACACGATTCCAAATTCTGCAGCATCCCCCGTTTGGAGTATGCCGCCCAAAAATTAGGCATGGTCCGCGCGGTCGCCGCGCAGCGACGGGCCACCTGATGCCCACACGCAACCACGCTGGCAGTTTATTTCGAGGCTTCCTCGATATAGGCGATCACATTGGCGATGTCGGCATCGTCCTTGAGACCGGGAAAGGCCATCTTGTTGCCGGGCACCTTTTCCTTCGGCGCCTTCATGTAGGCGGCGATGTTGGTCTCGTCCCAGACGAGGCCGCCGGCACCAGCCTGCTTCATGGCATCGGAATATTTGGCCTCGAAGCTGGGGAGCGTTCCCGCCGTGCGGCCGACCACGCCGTGCAGGGACGGGCCTATCTTGTTCTTGTCGACCGCCAGGTCATGGCAGGCCATGCACTTGCTGAACACCTTCTTGCCGGCGGCCGCGTCGCCTGCCGCATGGACCGGATTGTTGGCTAGAACCGAAGCTGCAAGAAGGGCGAATGCGCCCCATGCCGTCAGTCTCATGGCTATCTCCTAAGTCAGGGTCGGCGCTCCACGTCGACGCCAGCGATACTATCCCCGGCTGTGGTAACGCGCCATGCTCCATTGCGTTGCAGCTTCTGGAGCCAGCACGGCCGAAATAGGAGGCCGTGCGGCAGGGGCGACAAGGGCCGCGATGATTGCTATCATCGTCCACGGTGCAGGTCGCGGTTCGCGTGACCAGTCACGCTGGACGGCAGCACCGCGAAGCCGCGACCGAACCGGGCCCGATCTCGGAGGAATGGTTCATGGCAAACTTCCACGTTTACGCAGCAGGAACCGGCAGCAACGTCGAACATCCCGCCATACGTCGGATAGGGGTTTCGGATGTGTTTGACGCGCTTCGCCGAGGATTTGAAGACTTTTGGGACAAACCTTCACACTACGTCTTTTTATGCCTGATCTATCCGGTCGTTGGCGTGTTCCTCATTACATGGACCTCCGGCGGCAACGCACTGCAGCTGATCTACCCGCTGATGACGGGCTTCGCGCTGCTTGGACCATTCGCCGCGATCGGCCTCTACGAGATCAGCCGTCGGCGCGAGCAGAACATGGACACCTCCTGGTGGCATGCGCTCGAAGTCAGGAACTCGCCCGCCATGCCGGCCATTGCCGTGCTCGGCGTCATGCTGATGGCGCTGTTCATCGTCTGGCTGTTCACCGCGCAGGCCTTGTTCTCGTGGCTATACGGCGACAGCGCTCCGGCGACCTTCTTCGGTCTCGCCAGCGACGTGCTGACCACCCAGCGAGGCTGGACGCTGATCATCCTCGGCAACGTCATCGGCTTCCTGTTCGCACTCGTCGCGTTGAGCACGACGGTCATCGCCTTCCCGCTGCTGCTCGATCGTGACATCGGCGCCTACGCCGCCGTCGAGACGTCGGCACGCGCGATCATGGCCAACCCGATGCCGATGCTGCTCTGGGGCCTGATCGTCGCGGTCGGACTGGTGATCGGCACGCTGCCCCTGCTCGTCGGACTGGCAATTGTGCTGCCCGTGCTCGGCCATTCGACCTGGCACCTTTACCGCAAGGTGATCGAGGCAGCACCGGCATCGACGGGCAATCGCGCCTGACCCTCACTTCGCCGGTGGCGGCCCTGCCGCCGGTTCTGTCTAGAAAAACTTCGCCCGCCCTGATGAGGGGCGGGCGTTGAAGTTTCCGGGCCCTGTCAGGCCGGGTGGCTGAAACGCGCCACTTGCGCGCCCTGCAGCAGGTTACGGAAATCGCCGCCGCTGACATGCACCAGCGTCTTGTGGTCGCCGCCTTCGAAATAGACGTCGCCTTCCGCGCCGAAGCTTTCGTCGAGAATGACGGGTACGTCATAGGCAGCGCCCACCGGGGGCACGGCACCGATGTCACAGTCGCTGAACAATTGCCCGACCTCGTCTTCCGAAGCGAGGCCCAGCCGCTTGCCAAGCACGTCCTGCAGCGTGTTGAGCTCGACCCTGTGGCTGCTCGGAACCACGGCCAGCGCGTAGCCCATTTCGTGGTGCAACAGCACCGGCTTGGCAAGCCGCCTGCCCGGAATGTGTGCCGCCTGCGCCGTCTGGCTGCTGGTCGAGGTCCGGTGATGGGCAACGGTATCGAAGGGGATACCCTTGCCGGCTATGTAGTCTTGAAGTTTCCTTGCGATCGTCATCTTGGGCGTCCTTCTGTTGGGGGGATCCTCGAAGAACGAGAACCCACATTCTCCTCCCATCCTTTTTCCTGTCAACGAAGAACGCGCCGGCCGCCTGGAGCGGCCATGCCTACTGTCCAGCGCCGAACGACAGCACGCGCGTGATTTCGGTGTAGCGTGACTCCACGACCATGATCGCCACGAACACCAGGATCACCAGCGGCGGCACGATGATCGCATAGGCAAGCGCCAGCCGCTCCCAGGCCATGTGCATGAACACGGCAACGATGAGCCCGGCCTTCAGCATCATGAAGATCAGGATCAGGCTCCATCTGAGCATGCCCTGAAGGGCGAAATAGTCGACGGCATAGGAACAGGCGCTGAGGATGAACAGCCAGCCCCAGACCACGAGATAAAGCTTGATCGGGTGCTGCTGCCCTTGCGCATGCGCGCCCGCCTGAGCCGGTGCGGCGTGCCCGTGGAGGCCATGATCCCGCGCTTCTACCTGTGCCATCGCTTCACCTCACCAAAGATAGAAGAACGCGAAGATGAACACCCACACCAGATCGACGAAGTGCCAGTAGAGCCCCATGATCTCGACGCTCTCATACTGGCCCCGCCGGCTGGTGAAGAACCCGCGCGCGCCGGTCTCGTAGTCGCCCCGCCAGACCTTGCGCGCGACGATCAGAAGAAAGATCACGCCTATCGTCACATGGGTGCCGTGGAAGCCGGTGATCATGAAGAAGGTCGAGCCGAATTGCGCCGCGCCCCATGGGTTCTCCCACGGCCGCACGCCCTCGGTGATCAGCTTGGTCCACTCGAAGGCCTGCATGCCGACGAAGGTCGCGCCAAGCGCCGCCGTCAACAGCATCAGGATCGCCGTCTTGCGGCGGTCGCGGCGGTAGCCGAAATTGACCGCCATCGCCATCGTGCCCGAGGAAGAGATCAGCACGAAGGTCATGATCGCGATCAGGATCAGCGGGATGTCCTGGCCGAACAGGTGCAGCGCGAAGACCTCGCTCGGGTTCGGCCATGGCACCACGGTCGACATGCGCGCGGTCATGTAAGACAGCAGGAAGCAGCCGAAGATGAAGGTGTCGCTGAGCAGGAAGATCCACATCATCGCCTTGCCCCAGGAGACGCCCTTGAACGCCCTCTGGTCCGAAGACCAGTCGGCAACGAAGCCGCGCAGGCCCGGCGGCCGTGGCGCGGTTTGGTCGGCATGTCCCAGCGTGGTCTCGGCCATCCCTGTTCTCCTCAGCTCAACAGCCGGCGGCAGATGTCGATGAAGTCGGCCGCCCAGCCCATCAGCACGGCAAACAGCACCAGCCAGACGACCAGCAGCACGTGCCAGTACATGGCGCACAGTTCCGTCGAGAGGACGAGACGTGCCGCGCTTTCACCCCGCAATGCCCTGACATTGGTCCGGCCGAGCGCCACCATGCCGCCGATGATGTGCAGCCCGTGCATCGCGGTAATCAGATAGAAGAAGCTGACCGCCGGGTTCTCGGTCGCGAAATAGCCTTGTGCCGCAAGATCGCGCCAAGCCAGCAGCTGGCCACCGAGGAAGACCGTCGAGGTCAGCGCGCCGGCCAGCAGCGCAAGCCGCAGATTGTCGGCCTGCCCCTTGTGCGCGGCCACGACCGCGCATTGCAGTGCCACGCTGGCCAGCACCAGCATCGCGGTGTTGAGCCACAACAGCCCGGGCACCGGCGCCGGCTGCCAGTCGGCATAGACCATGCGCATGAAATAGGCGCTGATCATCAACGCGAACAGCGCGCCGACCACGGCGAGAAACACCCCGAGCCCGAGCTTGGCCGGATGCACGATCGGCGCTTCGGTCTCGGGGAAGGCAGTGACCGGCCCCGCTTCGAGCCACGGCTTGGACATCAGCCGCTGGCGCGACAGCCACCAGCCCGCAATGGCCGTGATCAGCGCGAGGAAGACCAGGATGACGCTCATGCCGGCCCGCCTTGCGTCATCGGACGCGGGTCGTTCTGCGGAATGAAGTCCTCGGGCGCGCCCGGCACGCTGTAGTCGTAGGCCCAGCGATAGACGACCGGCAGTTCCTTGCCGAAATTGCCGTGCGGCGGCGGCGTCCCCGCCGTCTGCCATTCGAGCGAAGTCGCCCGCCATGGATTGTCGCCGGCGTCCTTGCCGTTGCGCAGGCTCCAGAACAGGTTGAACAGGAACACCATCTGGGCAAAACCGACGGTCAGCGCGGCGATGGTGATGAATTCGTTCAGCGTATGCACCGACGGTGGGATGAACGCCGTATCGCCGAGTTCGGGATAGCGCCTGGGAACGCCGACCAGCCCGACATAGTGCATCGGGAAGAAGATCAGATAGGCGCCGACGAACGTGACCCAGAAGTGGAAGCGGCCCATCGCCTCGTTGAGCATCCGGCCGGTAATCTTGGGATACCAGTGATAGATCGCGCCGAAGACGACCATGATCGGTGCCACGCCCATCACCATGTGGAAATGCGCCACCACGAACATCGTGTCCGACAGCGGCACGTCGACCACCACGTTGCCGAGGAACAGGCCGGTCAGCCCGCCATTGACGAAGGTAACGATGAAGGCGAGCGCAAACAGCATCGGCAAGGTCAGGTGGATGTCGCCGCGCCACAGCGTCAGCACCCAGTTGTAGACCTTGATCGCGGTCGGCACCGCGATGATCAGCGTCGTCGTGGCGAAGAAGAAGCCGAAATACGGGTGCATGCCCGACACGTACATGTGGTGCGCCCAGACGACGAAGCTGAGCGCGCCGATGCCGACGATCGCCCACACCATCATGCGGTAGCCGAAGATGTTCTTGCGCGCATGCGTGCTGATCAGGTCGGAGACGATACCGAAGGCGGGCAGCGCCACGATGTAGACCTCGGGGTGGCCGAAGAACCAGAACAGGTGCTGGAACATGATCGGGCTGCCACCATTGTGCGGCGACTGCTCGCCCATCTCGACGATGGCCGGCATGAAGAAGCTCGAGCCGATGATGCGGTCGAACAGCATCATCACGCAGGCGACGAACAGCGCCGGGAAGGCGAGCAGCGCCATGACGGTCGCCGTGAAGATGCCCCACACGGTCAACGGCATCCGCATCAGCGTCATGCCGCGCGTGCGCGCCTGCAGCACGGTTACCACGTAGTTGAGCCCGCCCATGGTGAAGCCGATGATGAACAGGATCAGCGACACCAGCATCAGGATGATGCCCCAGTCCTGACCGCCCGGCGTGCCCGAGGTGATCGCCTGCGGCGGATAGAGCGTCCATCCCGCTCCCGTCGGCCCGCCCGGCGCAAAGAAGCTCGACACCAGGACCAGCACCGCGAGCAGGTAGATCCAGTAGCTCAGCATGTTGACATAGGGGAACACCATGTCGCGCGCGCCGACCATCAGCGGGATCAGGTAATTGCCGAAGCCGCCGAGAAAGAGAGCCGTGAGCAGGTAGATCACCATGATCATGCCGTGCATGGTCATGAATTGGTAGTAGGCCTCGGGCGTGATGAAATCGAAGGTGCCGGGAAAGCCGAGTTGCAGCCGCATCAACCAGGACAGCACCAGCGCCACCAGTCCGATGGCCATCGCGGTTCCGGAATACTGGATGGCGATGACCTTGGCATCTTGCGAGAAGACGTATTTCGTCCACCAGCTGTGCGGATGGTAGAGATCCATCTCGCCCACTTCGGCCGGCGGGATCAGGTCTGCTCCGTGGGGCGTGACATCGACCATGCGTGCACCTGTTGCTCTTGCCTCTGCCTGTCGCGGTGAGGCCGCCTTCAAGCGGTCGCGCCGTGTCTCCTATTCCAGTTTCGCCGCAGCCTTCGCCTTCTCGACCAGCGCGCCCACCTTGGCGGGCCCGGTCAGTTGGGCGAATGTCGACTGCTGCTGCAGCCACGTCGTGTAGTCCTGCGCGGTGTCGACCATGACGATGCCGCGCATGAAGCCGTGCCCTGTTCCGCAGAGCTCGGCGCACAGCACTTCGAACGTGCCGGTCCGCGTCGGCGTGAACCAGAAATAGGTGACCATGCCCGGTACCATGTCCATCTTGGCGCGGAACTCGGGCACGTAGAAATCATGCAGCACGTCGATCGAGCGCAGCAGCATCTTGACCGGCTTGTCGATCGGCAGGTGCAGGTCGGCCGCCTCGACCACGACATCGTCCTGGCCGTTCGGATCCTCGGGATTGATGCCGAGCGGGTTGTCGGAATTGATCAACCGGGCATTCGACGTGCCGAGCTTGCCGTCGGCGCCGGGCAGGCGGAAACTCCACTGCCACTGCTGGGCGACGACCTCGACCTCGGTCGCATCCTTCGGCACGGTGACGAACTGCTTCCAGACATAGAGGCCGGGAGCCAGCATCGCCGCCACGCCGACCGCCGTGATCAGGGTCAGCCAGGATTCGAGCTTCCTGCTTTCAGGCTCGTAGGCGGCCTTCTGCCCTTCCTTGTGGCGGAAGCGGTAGACGCAATAGGCCATAAACAGCACGACCGCCGAGAAGACGGCGCCGGTGATCCAGAAAGTGACGACGAGAGTGCTGTCGATGTAGCCCCAGTTGGAGGCTATCGGCGTCCACCACCAGGGGCTCAGCACATGGAACAGCACCGAGCCGATGACAACAAGAACGAGTACGAGCGCTATGGCCATCCTCTGTCCTCCCGGCATTCCGGGGGACGCTGTCCCCTGAGGAAGGCCGGCCGCATCATAGCTTGATTTGTCGTCGAAATACTAGGGGAGCCGGTCCAGGCAAGGTCGCGTCATGTTGCAACCGCCTTGACCGCGTCGCGAAAACTGTTGCGCGACCGGCGTTATGTTGTTGCCGGCCGGACGAAATACAAAAGGCGGTGCGGCTGGATTTCCCCGCCGCACCGCCCTGATGTTCGGTCGCCTGTCAGACAGCCTGGGCTGGATAGCCGGCAGTGTCGAGCGCCTGCGCCACCTTGGCGGCATCGGCCGAAGTCTCGATCGAGACCGTCTGCGACTTCAGGTCGATCTCGATGCGCGCGGCCGCATCCACGCTCTGCACAGCCTTGGTGACCATGCCGGCGCAATGGCCACAGGTCATGTCGGGAACATTCATCTTCAGCATTTCAAGAACCTTGTTTCGGGCCGGCACAGCGCCGTAACCGCAATGTGGTGTTTCCAGCCACTGTAAGGTCAATTGGCTTTTCGATCACGGCTTTGTTACCGGACCTGGATCACGCCTCAAAACCCGGCAATGGACTGACGCCCGTATGAAAACATAATATTTTCAGCGAGTTGGCTGAAACTGGAAAATTCCGGAAAAATCCTGTTGACCTTCCCAACGCTGGAACCCTTAGACCTCTGGGCCGAAAGTGATGAAATAGAGGTCCGGTACCCATGAACGCTCCCTTGAACCTGACAACCACACGGCAAAGTTTCCCGATCGAGGGTATGACCTGCGCTTCCTGCGTCGGCCGCGTCGAGAAGGCCATCGCGGCAGTCCCGGGTGTCACCACCGCTGCCGTCAATCTTGCCACCGAGAGCGCCGATGTGAGCTTCGGCGGCGAGATCAATTCCGACGGCGTGATCGCCGCCATCCGCAACGCCGGCTATGACGTGCCGGTCGAAAAGATCGAGGTCGAGATCGAGGGCATGACCTGCGCCTCCTGCGTCGGCCGCGTCGAAAAGGCCATCGCAGCCGTCCCCGGCGTGAAGAGCGCTTCGGTCAATCTCGCTACCGAACGCGCCACCGTCGAGACCCTGGCCGGCACCACCCGCGCTGCCATCGATGCCGCCATCCGCAAGGCAGGCTACGAGCCGCGCCGCAGCGACACCGCGGGCGTCGAGGGCGACAGCCGCGAGGACGCCCGCAACCGCGAATTCTCCAACCTCAAGCGCGACTTCGGCATCGCCGCAATCCTGACCCTGCCGATCTTCGTGCTGGAAATGGGCTCGCACGCCTTCCCGGCGATGCACCACTGGCTGCTGGCCAACATTAGCCAGCAAAGCCTGTACCTTGCCTACTTCGTGCTGGCGACCATCGTCCAGTTCGGCCCCGGCCTGCGCTTCTACAGCAAGGGTGTCCCGGCCCTGCTGCGCCTCGCGCCCGACATGAACTCGCTGGTGGTGCTCGGTTCCACCGCCGCCTGGGCCTATTCGGTCGTCGCCACCTTTGCGCCCGGCGTACTGCCGGCAGGCACGGTCAACGTCTATTTCGAGGCGTCGGCCGTCATCATCACGCTGATCCTGCTCGGCCGCGTGCTCGAAGCCAAGGCCAAGGGCCGCACGTCGGAAGCGATCAAGCGGCTGATGGGCCTGCAGGCCAAGTCGGCACGGGTCGAGCGCAATGGCGAGTTCGTCGACATTCCGCTCGAGGAAGTCACCGCCGGTGACGTCGTCCAGGTGCGCCCCGGCGACAAGGTTCCGGTCGACGGCATGGTTCTGTCCGGCTCGTCCTTCGTCGACGAATCCATGATCTCCGGCGAGCCGATCCCCGTCAGCAAGGGCGAGGGCGCGGAAGTCGTCGGCGGCACGATCAACAAGACCGGCAGCTTCACTTACCGTGCCACCAAGGTCGGCGCCGACACGCTGCTGGCCCAGATCATCCGCATGGTCGAGACAGCGCAAGGCTCGAAGCTGCCGATCCAGGCGATGGTCGACAAGGTCACGTCCTGGTTCGTGCCTGCCGTCATGGTCGCTGCCGCACTGACCTTCCTCGTCTGGCTGGTCTTCGGCCCCGAGCCCGCCGCGACCTTCGCGCTGGTCAACGCGGTTGCCGTGCTCATCATCGCCTGCCCGTGTGCCATGGGTTTGGCGACGCCGACCTCGATCATGGTAGGCACGGGCCGCGCCGCCGAGATGGGCGTCCTGTACCGCAACGGCGAAGCGTTGCAGTCACTGAAGTCGACGCAAGTCGTGGCGCTCGACAAGACGGGTACGCTGACCGCCGGCAAGCCTGTCATGACCGACCTGGAAGTTGCCACAGGTTTTGACCGTGCCAAGGTGCTGGCGCTCGTCGCTTCCGTCGAGGCCCAGTCCGAGCATCCGGTTGCCGCCGCAATCGTCGCCGCTGCCAAGGAAGAAGGCGTTGCCCTGGCCGAGATCGCGGCCTTCGAAGCAGAACCCGGCTTCGGCGTCAGCGCCAACGTCGGTGCGCACCGCATCGCCATCGGCGCCGACCGCTACATGACCAAGCTCGGCATCTCGGTGCAGGCGTTTGCCGAAACTGCGATCCGCATGGGCCTGAAGGCCAAGACCCCGCTCTATGCGGCGATCGACGGCAAGCTCGCAGCAGCCATCGCGGTCTCCGACCCGATCAAGGCGACGACGCCGCAGGCCATTCGCGCCCTGCACGACATGGGCCTGAAGGTGGCGATGATCACCGGCGACAACCGCCGCACGGCCGAGGCCATCGCCGCCCAGCTCGGCATCGACGAGGTCGTCGCCGAAGTGCTGCCCGACGGCAAGGTCGATGCCATCAAGCGCCTCCGCGCCGGTGGCAGGGCCGTAGCCTTCGTCGGCGACGGCATCAACGACGCCCCGGCGCTCGCCGAGGCCGAGGTCGGCATTGCCATCGGCACCGGCACCGACGTTGCCATCGAAAGCGCCGACGTGGTGCTGATGTCCGGCGACCTGCTTGGCGTCACCAACGCGATTGCGCTGTCCAAGGCGACCATCGCCAACATCAGGCAGAACCTGTTCTGGGCCTTCGCCTACAACGCCGCCCTCATTCCGGTCGCGGCGGGCGTGCTCTACCCGGTCAGCGGCACGCTGCTGTCGCCGATGCTGGCGGCGGGTGCGATGGCGATGTCGAGCGTCTTCGTGCTCGGCAATGCGATGCGGCTGAAGCGCTTCAAGGCCCCGGCCCGTGCTGCGGCCCCGTCGGGCGCCCCATCGCTGGTCCCGGCCGAGTAACTCCACCTACGGCCTGCCTCGCAGAGCATGATCCCGAAAAGTGGGACCCGGTTTTCGGGCAAGATCATGCTCCAACAAAGAAGGCAGGCCGCTCCGCCCCAAATCAAATCTCCTCATCACGCGAGGCCGCCATGCCCAACGCTCCCTGGATCGAAATCTTCACCACGCCCACTTGCCCGGATTGCCTGGCGCTGAAGCGCTGGCTGAATGCGCAGAGCCTGCCTTTTGTCGAGCGCGACTTGCGCGATCCTGCCATCGCCGACGAAGCCAAGCGCCGCACCGGCGTGCGCGTCGCCCCCATCACGATCATCGACAACAAGCACGTCTTCTTTGGCACCTTCGCCACCCAGCGCCCCGAGATCGAAGCGCTTCTGGACCTGACCCGGGCAGCATGACCATGACCTACATTACCCTGCCACAGCCCGGTCGCCGCATTGCGGTCGGCGATGCCCAGACGATCCTCCAGGCAGCGCAGGCGGCCGGCATCAGCTATCCGCACAGCTGCCGCTCCGGCCGCTGTGGCGCCTGCAAGTCGCGCCTCGTTTCCGGCCACGTCGAGCTCGGCAAGCACTCGCCATTTGCGCTTAGCGAACAGGAGCGCGCCGACGGGCTCATCCTCGCCTGCCGCTCCATCCCGATCGATGACGTCGTCGTCGAATGGCTCGACGAGGCTTTCGCTGCCGGGCAGCCTGCTGCACAGGATGCACAGGTCATCGCCATCGACCGCATGACGCACGACATCCTGGCAATCCGGCTCGAACTCACCGAGCGCGAGAGCTTCCGCTTCGCCGCCGGGCAATATCTGTCGTTGTCGGTGCCGGGTGCACCGCCGCGCAGCTATTCGATGGCGAACCGGCCCGACGAGGAAATTGTCGAGCTTCACGTCAGGGCAGTACCCGGCGGCCGCGCCAGCGGCCTGATTCACGAGTCGCTGGCGCCAGGCGACACGGTCCGCATCGAGGGCCCTGCGGGTTCCGCCTATCTGCGCGAGGCGCATGCCGGCCCGATCGTGGCGCTTGCCGGCGGCAGCGGCCTTGCGCCGATCAAGTCGATCGTCGAGACGGCGCTCCATGCCGGCATGGACCAGCCGATCCATGTCTATTTCGGTGCCCGCGCCGAACGCGACCTCTATCTGGTCGAACACTTCCGCGCGCTGGAACGGAGATTCGCCAACCTGGCCTTCGTGCCGGTGCTGTCGCAGACCGCTTCCGATGGCTGGCGCAGCGGCTTCGTCTCCGATGCCCTCGCCGCAGATCATGGCAACCTCACCGGCGCCAAGGCCTATGTCGCCGGCCCTCCGGCCATGGTTGACGCGGCCATGGCCGTTCTCGGCGCCCGTGGAGTTTTGGCGGCGGACATTCACGCCGATGTTTTCTTCACGCCCGAGGGAAGCGACAACAACGCCGCTTGACCACGGCGGGTCCAGTACCCATTGATAAGGCATGCATTCGATGCGGCACATTTCAGCCACGACCCAGCCCCACCGCGCGACCCAGCGCGGACAGGCTGGCGTGCGCGTTGCCGTTGTCGCCGATGGCCGCTCCATGGCGCTGAGAGCCCTGCGACTGATGTTGCCGCTGCTGCTTCTGTTCTTGCTCGCGCTCGGGCAGGCGGCCTCCGCCCACCCGGCTGCCAGCCAGCACCAGCCGCATGCCATGAAGACCATGTCGCATCACGCCGAAGCGGCCGATGAAGCCTGCTGCGGCGATCACTCGCAGGACGAAGATGGCAATGCCTGCCTTGCCCAATGCCTGGCGTCGTGCAGCTATTGCACGCCGCTCCCCGTGCCTGCGGCATTCCCGGGCGCAACGATCAAGTCGCCGCCTCCCGCGGTAACCGAGCCCATGCACGGGGCCACGGCATCGCCTCACCTGCGACCGCCATCCTTCTCCTGAACTGACGCGCATCGATGCGCACGACCCCGGCCCACGGCCGGGAGACAACCAGTTTTGGAGATTATCGCAATGAATACCCTTTCACGCCGCGGCTTCCTCGCGGCCTCGGCGGCCACGCTTTCGGCTGCCGCCATCCCGTCGCTGCTGATGCCAGTGCGCCAGGCCCGCGCCGATGCCCACAAGGTCATCACGGCCGGCAAGCGCGTCATCGAGGTCAAGGGCAAGGCCGCCAACGTGTTCGGCTTGACCCAGGCCGACGGCTCTTCCGGCCTCGTCATGAATGCCGGCGACAACTTCCGCGTCACGCTGAAGAACCTGATCGGCGAGCCGACCGTCATCCACTGGCACGGCCTCACCCCGCCATGGCAGCAGGACGGCGTCGCCGGCATCTCGCAGGAACCTATCCCCGACGGCGGCAGCCACGACTACGACTTCCCTGTCGCCCGTCCCGGCACCTTCTGGATGCATTCGCATTTCGGCCTGCAGGAGCAGTTGATGCTCGCCGCTCCGCTGATCGTGCGCGACCCCGCGGAGGCCGGCCAGGACATGCAGGAAGTGGTGGTGCTGTTCCACGACTTCACCTTCCGCGACCCGCGGGAAATCCTCGCCGAACTCAAGGCCGGCGGCCACGACATGGGCGCCATGCAGGCCCCCACCCCGGCGGCAGCCGGGCATGAAGGCCATGACATGTCGGGGATGTCCGGCATGTCTATGGGCAGCGGCGGCTCGATGAACATGGGCGGCACGCAGATGGACGGCCAGCCGGGTGGCATGTCCCATCTACAGGACGTGCAATACGACGCCCTGCTTGCCAACGACCGCACCCTCGACGACCCCGAGGTGTTCGCCGTCGAGCCCGGCGGTCGCGTCCGCCTGCGCCTCATCAATGGTGCCGCCTCGACCAACATGTGGCTCGACCTCGGCAAGCTCCAGGGCAAGCTGGTCGCCGTGGACGGCATGCCGGTCGAGCCTATCGAGGGCTCGCGCTTCGAGTTCGCCGTGGCCCAGCGCCTCGACATCGTTCTCGAGCTGCCGAAGGAAGCCTCGGCCTGGCCGGTCTTCGCCGTCCAGGAAGGAGGCCGCATGCGCACCGGTGTCGTACTCGCTGCCAAGGGCGCATCGGTCGGCAAGCTCACTGATGTGGCCGACGAGGACTTCCCGGCTGTCGGCGTCGAGCTCGAGCAAAAGCTGCGCGCCGCCAGTCCGCTGGCCGAAAAGACCGCCACGCGCCAGCACACCATGATGCTGGGCGAAGGGCAGAACTATGTCTGGACACTCGACGGCGCCATGCACGGCTCCGACAAGCCGCTGGCGGTGAAGAGCGGCGACCGCTTCGAGCTCACCTTCATGAACCACACCACCATGTCGCACCCGATGCACCTGCACGGCCACCTGTTCCAGGTCGTCGCGGTCAACGGCAAGCGCTTTGCCGGCGCCATGCGCGACACGGTTCTGGTCCCCGCCAACATGGGCATGGTGACCATCGCCTTCGACGCCGACAATGCCGGCAAATGGGCGCTGCACTGCCACCACCTCTACCACATGGCCGGCGGCATGATGACCTCGATGGCCTACGACAACTGACCTGAAACAGCAGGCCGGCGCACCAATGGCGCCGGCCTGCATCACGATTTCGCCAGCCCCTTGAGTTTCCAGTTACTGGAAGCCTTATATGAGACCCAAGTTGATCGAGGAGTGACCATGAACATTGGTACCGCTTCGGAGAAGTCGGGCCTGCCGGCCAAGACCATCCGCTACTACGAAGACATCGGCCTGCTGCGCCCCGATCGCGCCGGCAACGGCTATCGCGACTATTCGATGTCGGACGTGCACCGCCTGCGCTTCCTGCAGCGCTCACGCAGCCTCGGCTTTTCAGTCGAGGAGTGCCGCCAGCTGCTGTCGCTCTATGGCGACAAGGAACGCGAGAGCGCCGACGTCAAGGCCATCGCCGAAATCAAGCTGGTCGAGATCGACCGCAAGCTGGCCGAGCTGACCGAGCTGCGCAACACGCTGCGCCACCTCGTGCACAATTGCCACGGCGACGACCGGCCAGACTGCCCGATCATCGACGGGCTGTCCGGCAAGGCGACCCAGTAAGCGGCAGGCCGGGCCTCGGCATGACCAGCCTCGCCGCCTATGGCGGCCTCTTCGTCGCGGCTTTCGCGGCCGCGACCTTGTTGCCGGCGCAGTCCGAAGCCGTGCTCGCCGGGCTGGTCATCAATGGCGGGTATTCGCTTGCCGTGCTGATCGGCGTCGCGACGCTTGGCAATGTGCTGGGCTCATGGATCAACTGGCTGCTCGGCCGCCAGGTCGAGCGCTTCAAGCACCGCCGCTGGTTCCCGGCCAGCCCCGCCGCGCTCGCCCGCGCCGAAAATTGGTATCGCCGCTATGGCCGCTGGTCGCTGCTGCTTTCCTGGGTGCCCGTCATCGGCGACCCGCTGACGCTGATCGCCGGCACGCTGAAAGAGCCGCTATGGAGCTTTCTCGGGTTGGTTGGCATAGCCAAGCTCGTGCGCTACCTCGCAGTGGCAGCGGCGGCGCAGAGTTTCATCTAGCCAAATTCGTCGACTGGTCGACCGACTTGGGCCGGATCGGCAGTGACTTTGTCACGGCATGGATAGAGCCAAGGCCGATGCAGCACATGGCTCCGCACACTCGATGGCCGCTAGGCCGTGCGTCCTTCGACAAGCTCAGGATGAGGACCGTGGGCGCAACCGCTACCGGTTTTTTCGCGACATGAAAACCGGGCTCGCAATGCGAAATCCGTCGGCACCAGCGCTCCTCATCCTGAGCTTGTCGAAGGACGCACGACCTGGCAGCCTCAACTCAGCAACACCCCGACTTTGAGGCGGCAGTGGACGAGGGTCAGTTGAGCCTGTCGCTCAAGCCCTGATCAGCACCGGCCCGCGCGCGGCAAATCCAATCCCGACGTCCTGTCCCGGCACGAACGGCGCATCGACATCCGACGACACGGCAAACACCTCGCCGAATTCGGTCCCGACCATGAACTCCAGGTCGGAGCCGACATAGGTGACCTTGTCGAGCCGGCCCGGAATCGTGCGCGCACTGCCTGCCGGCTTGATCTCGATGCGGCTCGGCCGCACGGCGAGTTTGGCCGGCCCCGGCGCCATGCCGCGCGCGTCGAGTTTCGTCTCCAGCCCGCCCAGCCGCACATTGGCCAGGCCGTCGGCAACCGACGCGATCTCACAGTCGAAGATGTTGGCCTCGCCGATGAAGTCGGCGACGAAGGCGTCCGCCGGCGCATCGTAGAGTTCGCGCGGCGTGCCATCCTGGGCGATGACGGCATTGTTCATCACGATGATGCGGTCGGAGACGGCCAGCGCCTCCTCCTGGTCATGGGTGACATAGACCACGGTCAGCCCGAGCTTGGTCTGGATGTCGCGGATTTCCTCGCGCACCCGGCGCCTGAGCTTGGCGTCGAGATTGGACAGCGGCTCGTCGAACAAAAGCACCTGCGGCTCCAGAACCAGCGCCCGTGCAACGGCGACACGCTGCTGCTGGCCGCCGGACAGCTCGCTCGGCAAGCGGCCGCCATAGCCCGAAAGCCCCACCAGCTCCAGCCCGGCACGGGCCCGGTCGCCGATCTCCTTCTTGGCGAAGCCGGAGAACTTGAGCCCGTACTCGACGTTCTCGTTGACCGTCATGTGCGGGAACAGCGCGTAGGACTGGAACACCATCGAGACGTCGCGGTCGGTCGCGGGCAGATGCGTGACGTCGGCGCCGCCGATCAGGATCTGCCCGCGCGTTGCCATCTCGAGGCCTGCGATCATGCGCAGCGTCGTCGTCTTGCCGCAGCCGGATGGCCCGAGCAGCGTCACCAGCTTGCCCGCTTCGACAAACAGCGACACGTTGTTGACCGCCGGCACCGGGCTCTTGCCGTAGACCTTGGTGACCTCGCGGAACTCGACCGAAGCGGCGTTGCTCTTGATCTCGGCCATCAGCGCCTCCTCGGGGTTGTTTGCGGGTAGCGAGCTGTACCCCCACCCCTAACCCCTCCCCACAAGGGGGAGGGGGACTGCCGGCGCGCTGCCGTGGTTCTCGCTCCCAATCGGCGTGCAAGGCAAACTGCTGGTGTCGGGGCGAAGGCGCAGAAATTCCCCTCCACCTTGTAGGGAGGGGTCTGGGGTGGGGGTATCAAGTCCGCGAATGGTACCAAGAGTTGGCTCATCAGCCACCTCCTGAAAATGCCGGTTGGCTCACATTGGTGCGCGACTGCGACAGCTCGTGGCCGCGCCGGCCGATGTTGCGCCGCCCGACCAAGAGTTGCATCAGCCCGACCACCGCCAGCATGACGCCGATCAACACCGCCGAATAGGCGATCGCGATGCCGTATTCGTTGTTCTCGACACGGCCGACGATGTAGCTCGTCGACATGTCGTAACGGGCGCTGACAAGGAAGATGATGGCGCTGATCGCCGTCATGGCGCGCACGAAGGAATAGACCAGCGCGGCGACGATCGCCGGCCTCAGCAGCGGCAGCACCACCTTGCGAAAGGTCTGCCAGGAATTGGCGCCAAGCGTCAGCGACGACTCGTCGAGGCTCTTGTCGATCTGCGACATCGACGCCACGCCGGCCCGCACCCCCACCGGCATGTTGCGGAAGATGAAGGACAGCACCAGGATGATGCCGGTGCCGGTCAGCTCGATCGGCGGCACGTTGAAGGCAATGACATAACTCACGCCGATCACGGTGCCGGGAATGGCGAACGACAGCATCGTGCCGAACTCGAAGGCGTTCTTGCCGGCAAAATTCTGCCGCACCAGGAGATAGGCGGTGAGCAGGCCGATGGCAGCCGTCAGCGGCGACGAGATCAGCGCGATCTGCAGCGTCGTCCAGAACGAGCTCCAGGCCGACCCTTTCCAGTGGATGCCGAACTCGTTCCAGCCCACCGCGAAGGCCTTCACATAGTGCGCGAAGGTCAGGCTGTGGTCGACGCCCCAGAGCTTGACAAAGCTGCCGTAGAAGATGGTCGCATAGACGAAGATGGTGAAGGCGACCCAGAAGCCGGCGACGCCATAGACGCCGCGCTTCAGGCCGGTGGGCAGCTCCGGATGCATGCCGGCGTCGCCCTTGCCCGACATCGTCGTGTAGGATTTCTTGCCGAGCCAGAAGCGCTGAGCATAGAAGGCCAGCAACGTGAAGGCCAGCAGCACGATGGCCAGCACCGCCGCTTGCGCCTCGTCATTCTGCGCACCGACGATGGCGAAGAATATCTCCGTCGACAGCACGTCGAAATTGCCGCCGAGCACCAGCGGATTGCCGAAATCGGCCATGCTTTCGATGAAGCCGAGCAGGAAGGCGTTGGCGAGGCCAGGCCGCATCAAGGGCAACGACACCGTCCAGAAGGTCTGCCAGCGGTTGGCGCGCAGGGTCTGCGCCGCCTCCTCCATCGACGGGCTGACACCCTCGACGACACCGATCAGCACCAGGAAGGCGATCGGCGTAAACGCCAGCAACTGGGCGATCAGCAGCCCGGGCAGGCCGTAGATCCAACGCGTCGGCTGGATACCGAACAGCTCCGAAAACGTCTGTGTCACGGCACCCGACAGGCCGAACAGCAGGATGATGGCGAGGCCGATGACGAAGGGCGGCGTGATGATCGGCAGCACCGTCAGCGCCCTCAGCAGCTTGCCATGCCTGAAGCCGGTGCGGGTCACCATCAGCGCGAAGACGAGGCCGAGCACGGTGGTCAGCACGCCGACGAGGACTGCGAGGAACAGCGAGTTCCAGGCGACGCCACAGCGGCTGCCGCCGGCAAGGCAATCGAGGCTCCACAGCCGCGGGCTGGACAGCTTGCCGAGGAACGTCGTCAACGAATAGCTGCCGTCCTCGGTGATCAGCGCATTGGCCAGCATCTGCAGGATCGGCATGAAGATGAACAGGCCGACCGACGCCACCACGAAGGCGATGGTCGAGACCACGAAGACATCGCCCCCAACCGCCCCGCGCGCGGCAAGGCCGATGGAAAACAGGAACAGGAAGGCGAGCCCGACCAGCAGCGCGCCATAGCCCATTCCGAACTGGCGGTCGCCCAGTTCGCCGAACAGGCTTTGCAGCCAGCCGAACTGCCAGCCGCGCAAGCCGATGGCAAAACCCTGAAACAACAGCCAGGCGAAGCCCGCAGCACCTATCGCGACCAGCAGCTTGCCGAACAGCGGATCGGATTTTTGCCGCCCCCATAGCAACAGCGGCGCAGCCAGCAGCAGGCCGAGCGGCGCCAGCCACAGCTTCTCGCCCTTGAGATTGAGCACCAAAGCCGGCGCGAGCTTGCTGTCGAGGGGATAACCCTCGAACAGCCAGGACAAGCCGAAGAACCCGTCTTCGACGCCATACCAGGGGAGCACGGCAAAGCCGAGCATTCCGACCGCCATCCAAAGGATGACGGTCGGGTGCAGGCCGCCGCTAAAGTCGCGGGAACGCATCTGTTATTGCGGCAGCGTCGAGACTTCCGTGTCCCACTTCGAAAGCAGCCGCTTGCGTTCTTCGCTCGAGCCGTACTTCTTGAAGTCGTAGTCGATCAGCTTGATCGTCGACAGGTCGGGCGTCAGCTCGGATACGGCAGCCGCCTTGTTCGACGGCAGCTGGAACGACTTCACGTCCTTGGCCTTGCCCTGCATCTCGGCCGACAGCGCCCAGTCGTAGAACTTCTTGGCCGCCTCGGGATTGCGGGCGCCCTTGATCAGCGACATCGAGCCGATCTCGTAGCCGGTGCCCTCGCAGGGTGCCACCGTGACGATCGGGAAGCCCGCCGCCGTCTGCGCCACCGCGTCGTGCATGAACACGATGCCGACAGTGGTTTCGCCGAGGCCCGCGGCCTTGATCGGCGCCGAGCCCGACTTGGTGTATTGGTTGATGTTCGCATGCAGGGCCTTCATGTATTCGAAGCCCTTGTCCTCGCCCATCAGCTGCACCATCGTCGCCAGCGTCGTGTAGGCGGTGCCCGACGAATTCGGGTTGGCGATCTGGATCTGGCCCTTGAATTCCGGCTTGGTGAGATCCGCCCAGCACTTCGGCTCGGGCAGGCCGTTCTTGGCCAGAAGGTCCTTGTTGTAGCCGAAGCCGAGCGCGCCCGAATAGACGCCGATGGTCTTGTTGCCGGCGGCCTCGGCCTGCTTGATCGCCCAGTCGTGCAGCTCGCCGCGCATCGGCGACATGTATTCTTCGGTCAGGTTTTCCTCGGCCGCCTGCAGATGCGGATCGCCGGTGCCGCCCCACCACACGTCGCCCTTGGGATTGCTGGCTTCGGCGCGCACCTGGGCATAGGTCTCGCCCGAGCTCTTGCGGGTCATGTCGACGGTGATGCCCGTCTTTTCCTCGAAACCGGTCTTGATCTGCTGGCACCAGGCCTCGTCGGCGCTGCAATAGAGCGTCAGGCTTTCAGCCTGCGCCGACGCGCCGCCGGCCATCATCAATGCGGCCAGCGCGGCCGAACGCAAAAGGACAGTTTTCATATTCCAGTTCCCTCCACATAATTATTCGCCGTCTAACGATCTGGTGTCGCTTTGGTCTATTGCAG
This sequence comes from Aminobacter aganoensis, assembly GCF_014206975.1. GTDB lineage: Bacteria > Pseudomonadota > Alphaproteobacteria > Rhizobiales > Rhizobiaceae > Aminobacter > Aminobacter aganoensis. Next base: position 27,745 of record NZ_JACHOU010000024.1, on the reverse strand, counting down.
AGTGAGTGGTTTTTACGCATTTTGCAATCGTGTTCATCGCACTATCTTTGGTGTCATGAACACGATCTGGCCGAAGTGCTAGGCAAGGGAAAGACGGCCGTGAGAGGCCGCAGGAAAGGAGCGCCGGGGCGAAAATGCCGAAGGACAAGAAGACCATACGCAAGGCGAACAGGGGCGAGATCATCGCCCAGGTCGCTGCCATCCCGTTCCGCGTGAACGAGGCCGGCGAACTTGAGGTCATGCTTGTCACCTCGCGCGGCACCCGTCGTTTCATCGTTCCCAAGGGTTGGCCCATGAAAGGCAAGAGCGGCCGCCAGGCCGCGCTCATCGAAGCCCGCGAAGAGGCCGGCGTCCGTGGCAAGGCGTTGAAAAAGCCGGCCGGCAGCTATTGTTACTGGAAGCGGCTGTCGACCAGCTTCGTCCATGTCGAAGTCACCGCTTACCTTATCCAGGTCAGCGAGGAGCTCGAGGAATGGCAGGAGGCGGGTGCCCGCCAGCGCGCCTGGCTCACGCCCTCGGATGCGGCGGTGCTGATCGACGAGCCCGAGCTCTCGACCCTGATCCGCGGCCTGACCGTCGCCAATCTGGTCCAGCCCGAGGCGGAACTGGCCTGAGTGCTGGCTCGCAGCCTGATGCGTGATACGCGGCTGCAAGATTCCAGTTGCAGGATTGCAGGCCGTCAAATCCGATTGTATCAGGAGGCTGCCGTTGCACATTTGTGCAAAGGCTCAGAAGCGGTTTGACGACCGACCCAAACTGGAGCCGCCAATGTCCGAACTGAAGCCGGGCAGGTCATTCGTAAGCGCCCAGCAGGTCGCCGAACTCGCCGGCGTTTCTCGCTCGGCGGTCTCCCGCACATTCACCGACGGCGCCAGCGTTTCCGAGACCACCCGCAAGAAGGTGCTCGAGGCTGCCGAGACGCTCGGCTACCACGTCAACCACCTCGCCCGCAGCCTGATCCACGAAGACAGCGGCATCGTCTGCCTCATCGGCGCCGACATCAACACGCCCTATCATTCGCGCCTGCTCGACGCGATCACGCGGCGCCTGCAGGCCATCAACCGCGTCGCCATGGTCATCAACACTTCTGGCGACAGCGACAGCGTCGATGCGGCGCTGCGCCAGACGCTCAACTACCGGGCCAACGCAACCGTGGTGCTGTCTGGCACGCCGCCGGCGTCCCTGATCAACACCTGCATCAACAGCGGTCAGCACGTTATCCTGATCAACCGCGACGACCATCTCGACGGCCCCGAAAACATCACCGTCGATAATGCGGCCGCAGCCCGCGAAGCCTTCCACATGCTGCACCGCGCCGGCTGCCGCCGCATCGCCGTGGTGTCGTCGCAAGCAGGCACGCCGAGCCTGGTTGCGCGCGAGCGCGCCTTCGAGGCTGCCGCCGGCGAGGCCGGCCTGTCGGTCACCATCACCCGTGCCGGGCCCACCGGCTATGGCGCCGGCTTCGAGGCGGGGCGCCTGCTGCTCAGCGGCTCGGACCGGCCCGATGCCGCCTTCTGCGTCACCGACCTGCTCGCCTGCGGATTCATGGATGCCGCGCGCGTCGAATTCGGCATGAACGTGCCGGCCGAGCTGTGCGTCGTCGGTTTCGACGACATCGAACAGGCGGGCTGGGCATCATACCAGCTGACCACCTTCCGCCAGCCAATCGCCCAGGTCGCCGACCATATCACCAAGCTGCTCGACAGCGACGACCCCGAACCCGCGCAAGGCGGCCGTGCCTGCTTTCACGCCGACCCGGTCTGGCGTCGCACGGTCCGTCCCAGATGATCCCTCGACGTCACCTCGCCGGTCGCGAGGTCGACCGCGAAATCGCGTGACGGAGCGCTGGCCAGCCAATCCATCATCATCCGCATGAACGATGCCAGCCGGTCCTGCAGGCAGCCCTCCGGCCACGCGCCGACGGCGAACCGCGCCGCGAGATGTCGATAGGCGGCGATGCGCAGCGGATCGATGAAATCGAGCGCCACCTCGCGTCCCTTGCGCAGCCTGTACCAGTCGACGATCATTTCGAAGAACGGCAGCGCGCGCCAATCGTCGCCGGCCATGCGGGCAGACGAGGCCAGAAGCGGCAGGGCGTCGGTCACCGACAAGGGTGAAGCCGTTTCCGCCAGCCGTTCCAGATCGCCGAGGTTCACGTGCGGCACCAGCGCCGCGAGATCCCTGGGCCACTCCTTGGGCAGGTAGCGGTGCCTGACCATCTCGGCGAGATGCCGGCTCAGGAAATCGGCATGGCTTGTGGCCTCTGTGACGGCAGCGGACGTCCCCTCCCGCGCCACCTCGACACGGTAGTGCGCGAAGGCGGCGTCATGGCCGGGCACGTCGGCGACGACCACCGTTTCGACCTCCAGCCGCCGGTCGCCGATCTCCAGGACTTTGTATGCCGGCGGAAAGCCAACCATCGACGGCACGGCGATGTTGACCAGCCAGTCGTCGCCGTCGCGGAAAAGGGCCGTGTCGTTGATGTGCAAATGGCCGCTGAGATGCACCTTGATGCCGGTCGCCGCCACAGCCTTCGACGCCTCCGGCAGCGGTGTCCGGCGCAGGAAACTGGTGTCGTTGAGCAGTTTCGCCTCATCCGCCGAGGTACCGTTCAGCGGGTCGATGGCCGGATAGTGCGAAAACGCGACCAGCCGCTTGCCCAAGGCCTTTGCCCGGGCGGCAACGTCCTTCATCCAGTCGAGCACGAAACCCTTGTTGCGCGGCATCGCGTTCCAGCCGGCGTCGGTACTGTCGTGATAGCTCTTCTCCAGCCTTTCATCGAGATCGCCGTCCTTCGGCTCGAAAACATTGGCGTCGATCGACAGCAACCAAAGCCCGTCCACCGGCTCGACCAGGAACGAGGCGTCCACCATGCGCCGGACTGTCCGGCCATCGGCCGAGGCGATCTCGAAGGTCCGCGCCTCCAGTCTGTCATCGGTCCCGAACGGACATTCCCAGTGCCTGTCGTCTTCGCTGCGAAAGAAGCCATATGCTCCCATCGCTGGGATCGCCGAGCCATAGCCACCGCAGTACATCTCATCCGAAACGATGCGCTCGACGGAATCCCCATACGCCATCGCAGGGTCGCTGGTCACCAGCGTGTGCGAGCCGTCTGCGTTGAGGAAACGCTTGCTCTGGTGCCGGCCATGGCTGGCATAGAGGTCATGATTGCCCGCGGTCGCCACGAAGCGCAGGCCGAACCGCCGGGAGTAGTCCGCAAGCAGCGCCGTCGCCGCAGCCATCGTCGATTGCTGGCCGTCGTCGGTCAGGTCGCCCGCAACGATGACCAGCGAGATGCCACGCCGCACGATGTCGTCGAGCAGCGCCTTTGTGGCATGGAAACTCTCGTTGAAGACGCGTGTCGAGGCACTTGTGTCGACCAGCGTCCGCACCGCCACCCTGTCCCCGCGCCCCACGCCCTGGCGGTAGTCGATATCGTGGAAATGGGGGTCGGCGATGACGGCAATCTTCATTTCATTCTCACAGCTGGGCGGCCTCGCCGTCAGTCGTTGTCGGCCAGCGCCGTGACCGGCGCCGGCAATCCCCTGTCGATCATGGCGATCCACTGCGCCGCCTTGCGGGCGGCCTCGACCAGCATCGGCTTGGGTGCCTCGTGCCATTCGTCGCGGCGCAACTCGCGCTGGGTCCGCACATGGTCGAGCGCGGCGTCCAGCGTCGGGAATTTCTCCGGCATCTCGACATGCAGGAACAGCGCGACCAGCGACACCGAGCGGCTGCGGCCGCCGCGGCAATTGACCAGCACATTGCCCTTCTCGCGCCGTCGATAGGTCGCCTTCTCCGGCAGCACCTGGCTGAAGGCGCCGCGCAGCAGGTAGAAACCCGACAGCATCATGGTCTCGGGGTTGCCGTGTCCGTCTATCAGCCCGAGCTTGTAATAGCGCACCGCACCGACACCGTAGATCGCGTCTGCCGCCTCGCCTTCGCCGAATGGCTCGGTCGCATAGTTGAAGTCGAGATTGACGGCGCAGTTCACCACGGTGGTGATGTTCTTGTCGCGCAGCAATTCGAGATCGCCCGCGCCATCCATGCCGCCGACATAGATGTCGACGCCGTAGCCGGCGATGTCGCGTTCGATCAGGCTGAGTGCAGGCCGCTCATGGCGCGGGCTGGTCATGTCCATGGATGTTTGGCCTTCCGTTCGTCGTTGTCCGGCCGCCGTCAGCGCGCGCCTTCGAGGCTGATGCCCGTTGCTTCACTGATGCCCTGCGCCACGCCGGGTGCCGCCGCCAGAACCGCCCCGCCCTTGGTCAGGCCGTCGAGCGAAAGAAACGGTGCGACCACACCGCCGGCCTCCTTGACCAGCAAAAGCCCGGCCAGGCAATCCCAGGCATGCATGTGCAATTCCGCGTAGGCATCGGAACGGCCGTCGGCGACATAGGCGAGGCCGAGCGCACCGGAGGCGCCGCGGCGTACATTGGCGCCACGCTCGAGGATGTTGGACAGCACTTCGAGGTAACGCGTGTTGGTCTTGCGGTTCGACCACCCGAACTCGACGCAGGCGGCATCGAAATCGCTGGTCTTGGACACCGAGATCGGTTTGCCGTCACGGGTCGCCCCCTCGCCTCGCCTGGCGACGTAGAGCTCGTCGAGCGCCGGATTGTAGATCGCGCCGATTTCGATCTCGCCTTTGCTGACAAAGGCGATGGAGATGCAGAAATGCGGGATGTCGCGCGCAAAATTTGCCGTGCCGTCGATCGGGTCCACTACCCATACGTCCGACTTGATCGCGCCACCGGTTTCTTCGCCAAGAAAGCCATCGTCGGGGAACGCCTCGGCGATGCGCGCCTTGAGATGACGCTCCACCGCGGCATCGGTCTCGGTCAGGAAATCCTGCGGGCCCTTCATGCCAAAGCCCGGCGTCCTGTTCCTGAAGCCGTCGAGCGCCACGGCACCGGCGGACATGGCGATCTCGCGGCAGAAGGCGGTACGCCGGTCCAGCTCGGCGTCGGCATTCAGCTGCGGGGCGACTGCGTGAACGGTCATGTCAATGCTCATGTGTGGCTTTCGAGGTCAAGTTGCACACGTGTGCAAATTGGTCAACGTTATAAGACGAATAATGTTTTTCCGTTGCACGGAAGGTGATGGCGCCGCACCGAATGCGCTGATGCACAGCCGTGCCGGGCATGATCATGCCGCGCCTCCAGCAACCGAAAGCTTCGGCCCGCCGACCATCGCTGCATCGCGGCTGTCGGAAATTTCGCGAGCCACGCGCATCAGTGTCGGATAGTCGGCGCCCTCGCCCAGCGCGACATAGCCTGGACACATGAAGTCAGGCGTGCCGGCATCGACCTTGCCTAGGCTCAGCGGGTGATAGCTGCCGCCGGCCTGCTTGAGGATGAGCACCGCCGCCGCCACGTCCCACGGGTTGGAGCCGAACCCGGCGGAGGCATCGACCCAGCCGGCAGCGACGTGGCAGAGGCTGAGCGCCCCGCTGCCCGGCCGCCGCAGGGTCGAGAATGTCTCGGCCAGCACGCCGAAATTCTCCAGCGCCCGCTCGCGCCCGTCCAGCCTGAGGTCGCGCGCCACCGGATAGCCAGTGATCAGCGTCGCATGCCGCTCGTCGGCTATGGCGCGCGAACGCAGGGGCGCGCCGTTCAGCCAGGCACCGGTCAGGTCGGCCGAAAACAGCATGCCGGCAACAGGGTCGTAGACCGCGCCGGCGACGATCTCGCCGGCCTCCTCGCCGACCACGACGGAGTCGGGCACCTCGCCCAGGATGAAGGCGCGGATCGCCACCTCCGCCTCCTTGTCGTGTTTCGTCACCACGTCGTGCAGGTCGACCTTGTAGTCGACAGCCATGCTGGAGCGGAACGCCGCCAGGAGCGGCTCGCGCATCAACCGCGACGCCCTCTCGGCAATCGCTCGCAGGTGCCGGGATTCCTCGATGCCGGTCATGCCGCGATCCCCCGCGTCGTCTTGGCGAACAGCGCCAGCAGCCCGACTGGATCGGCAACGACGGCATCGGGCTTGAGCTTCAACTCGTAGGGCAGGTCATAGGTGCCCTTGTCCTCCATCAGGATGTTGCCGCCGACCCCGGCGCGTTTGCCGCACAGCACGTCACGGTCGAAATTGTCGCCGACATACCAGGCCTCGCCAGCCTCTATGCCCAGCTCACGCGTCGCCAGCCAGATCATCTCCGGGTTCGGCTTGCGCACCTTCGCCTCGTCGCTGTGGACGACCGTGGCGAACCGCCCGGTCAACCCATGGGCGTCGAGGAAATCGACATGCACCTGGCCGCACAGCGCGTTGCTGACGATGCCGACCGGCACGCCGGCTGCATCCGCTGCATCGAGCAGGTCGAGCATGCCGGTGCGCAACACGCGCTCGCTCTTCCAGCTGCCCATCTTGCGGCACAGGTCGTAGGCCTCGGCCACCACCACGTCGCGTGCCTGTTTTGGCCAGTCGCCGGCAACGAAATCGCCCCAGAATTCCTCGTGCTTCAGTTCGCGCGGCGCAAACGGCCGCGACATCGCATCCTTCCAATGCGAATCGGCAATGCCGCCCGCCTTGATGTCGGCGGCGATCTGCTCGGCCGAAAGCCCTGATACCCCAGCCTTGCCGAGCAGCCCGTGCACATGCGAGGCCAGCCGTTCGCGCCACCCCGGCACATGCGCCGTCGAAACGATCACGCCGCCAAAGTCGAGCAACAGCGCCTTTGGCGCCGCGAGGGTTCTCGCCGAGGGTTCGGTCATGCCATGATCTCCAGATCGAGCCAGTGGAAAAAAGCGGGACGGAGCCGAAGGAGACGGGCCCCGTCCCTAGCCCACCGGGAAACTATTTCTTGTAGGCGACGCGCCAGAGGTCCTGCCAATCCTGGCGCGCATCCCAGTCTTCGAGCGCCGTCGAGGCGTCGTATTGCTGCAGCTTGTCCAGCACCTTGCCGATGCCCGAAGGCTCGTCTGCCGGCAGCCCGATATCGGGATTGGTCGGCAGCTTGCCGTCCTTTACCTGCGGCGCGATGCCTTCTTCGGTCAGGATATAGTGGATGAACAGCTTGGCGGCGTTCGGGCTCTTGGTGCCGGTGGCGATCAGCCCGAGCTTGACATAGGTCCAGCCCGGCCACGGATCGAGGCCTTCGCACAGACCGAGCTTGAAGCCCTTGTCGGCGTTGTCGCGGAACTTGGCCGAACTCATCAATCCGAAGAACGGCTCCTTCTGGCCCGGCGCACCCACGCTTTCCGATATGGCATCGTCCGAATCGGAAAGCAGTGGTGCATTGCCCGCAAACGCCTTCACCCAGGCAGCCGTGGCGCTGTCTTCGCCGACCTCGATGTCCTTGCCGAAATGTGCCTTGTAGGCCGCCTTCATCTTGTCGTCGTCATGCGTCGCGGTCTGGTTGAACCAGTCGGGATAGGTGCCCTTGGACAGCGGGTCGTAGAAGGCGACCTTGCCTTTCCACTTGGGATCGGTGAGCTCCCAGATGTTCTTCACCGGGCAAGCGTCATGGACTTCCGTATTGTAGGCCCAGACGCTGGCATTGGTGGTAATCGCCAGCGGGTTCTGGAACTTGGCCGGGATCTTGTCGGCCATGTCCGGCGGCAGGTAGCTTTCTACGAACTTCTGCGGCAGGAGCTGTGCCAGCCCGGCCGGCGCATCGGTGATCAGCACCACGTCGCCCTTGACGTTCTTGGCCTGGCCCTCGCGCACGATCATCTCGAGCTGCGCGCTCGCCGACACCTTGATGCCGGTCGCCTTCACGCCGTACTTGGCCGAGAAGTTCTCGGCCATTTCGACGATCTTGCCGGTGCTGTCGTAGATGTTGATCGGCGCTTCCTTTTTCGCCGCCTCGACCAGCGCGTTGAGGTCGAAGGCCTCGGCCCGCGCCGGGGCCGACGCCAGCACCGCTGCCGCCATCATGCCCGCCAGCGCGGTCGTCGCGAGTGCAATTTTCCTGCTCGTTCCAAATGCCGGCTTCATTGTTTCCTCCCGAAAAATCCGGCTGAAACGCGCCCGGCCGAACGCCGGGCGCGGCAATCGCAAGCACTATTTCTTGTAGTTGATGCGCCACAGGTCCTGCCAATCCTGGCGCGCGTCCCAGTCGCCCTGGGCCGACGCCGAGTCGTAGGGGAAGATCTGGTCCAGCGCCTTGCCGATACCCGAAGGCTCGTCGTCAGGCAGCTTGGCGTCGGTGTTCGTCGACATCTTGCCGTCGGCCGCCTGCGGGGCGATGCCTTCCTCGGTCATCAGGTAGTGGATGAACAGCTTGGACGCATTCGGGCTGTCGGTGCCCTTGGCGATGAAGCCGAGGCTCGGATACATCCAGCCGGCGAACGGCTTCAGGCCGGTGCACAGGCCGAGCTTCGAACCGACATCCTGGTTGTTGCGGAACTTGGCCGAGCTGATCAGGCCGATGAACTGCTCCTTCTGGTCGGGTGCGCCGACAGCCTGCGCCGCGCCTTCGTCGGCATCGGTCAGGAGCGGGCCGTTGGCGGCCAGCGCCTTGACCCAGGCGGCGGTCGCGCCCTCCTCGTCGGTCACCAGCTCCTTGCCGAAATGGTCCTTGTAGGCCGCAGCCACCTTGTCGTCGGCATTGGTCGCCATCTGGTTGAACCAGTCGACATAGGACGCCTTGTTGAGCGGGTCCTGCATGGCGAGCTTGCCCTTCCACTTGGCCTCCGTCAGCTCCCAGATGTTCTTCACCGGGCAGCTTTCGTTGAGCTGGGTGTTGTAGGCAAAGACGTTGGCCTCGTTGGAGACGGTCAGCGGGTTCTGATACTGCGCCGGAATCTTGTCGGCGAGATCCGGCGGCAGCCAGCTCTCGACGAAGCCCTGCGGCACCAGCTGCGCCACGCCGGCCGGCACGTCGGAGATCTGGATGACGTCGCCCTGCACATTCTTGGCCTGGCCTTCGCGGATCACCATTTCCAGCTGCGCCGCGGCATTGGCCTTGGTGCCGGTCGCCTGCACGCCGTACTTCTTGGTGAAATTCTCGGCCTGTTTCACGATCTTGCCGGTGCTCGAATAGACGTTGAGCGGCGGCTCCTTCTTGGCCGCCTCGATCAGCGCGTTGAGGTCGAACTCCTCGGCCTGCGTTGCACCGGCAAACAGGCCGGCGGCAATGCCGAGCGCCGTCGCAGCAAGGAGCCGTTTCACATCGAAATGTCTGCTCATCTCTTCCTCCCTCTTTCGGGCCGGCTCCATGCCGGCCGTCTTGTTTCCCGATAGTCCTGCTTCATTCCCGGCGGACGGTCCTCCGCCGCCCACCGAACGTCTCAATGCAACTTGGCCGGTCGCGTCGCCCGGTCGGCCGCCTCCACGCGTTGGCCGGCCTTGTCGAAGACATGCAGCGCCTTGGGCTTGACCCACCAGGTCACGGCCTCGCCGACCTCGACCTCGGGCGACTGGTGGGTGGTCAAGAACAGTTTTTCGCCGGCAGCGGTCAGCTCGATGATCCAGCTGCCGCCCGTGGGCAGGATGCCGGTCACCTCCGCCTTGCCCGACAGCGCCCCTTCCGCAACGCCGCGCTCGGCGTCGGCGAGGCGGATCGCCTCCGGCCGGATGCCGATCGAACCGGCGTCGCGCAGCTCGGCAAAGCGCGTGCCGAGATAGGCATTGACCCGCCGCGACACCTCCGAATTGCCATCGTCCAGTTCGACGATGTTGATCGGCGGGTTGCCGACGAACTGCGCCACGAAGCGGTTGGCCGGGCGGTCATAGATGTCGTTGGGCGTACCGACCTGCTGCAGCTGGCCCTCGCTCATCACGGCGATGGTGGTGGCGAGCGTCATCGCCTCCCACTGGTCGTGGGTCACGAAGACGATCGTCGTCTTGAACTCGGCATGCAGCCGCTTGAGCTCGGCCCGCATCTCCAGGCGAAGGGCAGCGTCGAGGTTGGACAGCGGCTCGTCGAGCAGGAGCACCTCCGGATTGACCGCCAGCATGCGGGCCAAAGCCACGCGCTGCTGCTGGCCGCCCGACAGCTGCGAGGGATAGCGGTCGCGGTACTTCTCGATGCCCAGCGTCTTCATCACCTGGTCGACGCGCGCCTCGCGCTCGGCCTTCGGCATCTTGCGCAGGCGCAGGCCGAAGTCGGTGTTACGCTCGATGGTCAGATGCGGCCACAGCGCGTAGCTCTGGAACACCAGCCCCATCTCGCGCCGTTCCGGCGGCACGAACACGCCCTCGACCACGGAATCGACCACCTTGGGCCCGACGCGGATCTCGCCCGCCGTCAGGTGCTCCAGCCCCGCGATCATGCGCAAGGTCGTCGTCTTGCCACAGCCGGACGGTCCCAAAAGGCACATGAACTCGCCATCGCCGATTTCGAGATCGAGGTCGGCCACCGCATTGGCGGAATTGCCGCCGTAGTTCTTCTCGACGCCGCTCAGGTTGATCTTCGGCATGTCAGTTCCCCAGTCCTTGCGCGAGATTGGTCTTGGTCAGCTTCTGGCCGAGCAGCGCACCGAAATAGGCGAGGCCCGCGATGATGAGCACGACGGCATTGGCGGCCTGCGTGTAGTGGTAGTCGACCAGCCTGAGCGAATAGGTGGTCAGCACGTCGGTCGACGGCACCGCCAGCACGACGAACAGGCTGAGCCCCTTGATGCCCGAGATGAAGGGCAGCAGGATGCCCGTCGTCAGCGACCCCTTCTGGATCGGGATGACGATCGAGGTCATGCGGCGGAACCAGCCGGCGCCGGCGATCTGCGCCGCTTCCTCCGGGTCCTTGCCGAGTTGCGTCATCGCGGCGATGCCGGCGCGCGAGGCATAGGGCATCTGGTCGGCGATCAGCGCCAGCATCAGGATCAGCGTCGTGCCGTAGAGCGCGGGGATCGGGCCGCGCGGCACGGCGAACAGCGACAGATAGGCCGCGGCAAAGGCGATGCCCGGCACCAGATAAGGCAGGAACGTCACCTGGCGCAGGAAGGTGCCGAGCGGCCTCACCGGCGTGCGGGCCACGACATAACCGACCAGAAGCCCAAGAATGCCGGAGGTGATCGAGGCGACGCCGACGATGCGCAGGCTGTTCCACGCCGCATTCCACAGGTCTGGACTCAACAGGATGCCGGTCTGGAGCGCTACTGTGTTAAGGTTGGTGCCTATCCAGTAGTCGAGCGTGAAATTGTCGAGATTGAACTGGCCCGGCACCCGCATGATCGTCGACAGGAACAGCGTGCCGATCGGCAGGCCGACGCTGAGCACGAACATCAGCGCCGCGAAGCCGGTTGCCGGCATTCTCAGGATGCCGAGCGGGCTCAACCGGTTCATCGAGCCCTTCGAGCCGATGGTGACGAAGCGGCGCGCCTCGCGCATCAGCCGGGCGTCGATGGTGATGGTGATGATGCCGATCAGCATGATCGCACCTGCGAGCACGGCACCGACGCCGACCTGGCGCGACGAGATGTTCTGGTACAGCGATGTCGCCAGCACGTCGAAATTGACCGGCAGGCCGAGCACGTAGGGCACGCCGAATTCGCCGAGGCACTTGGCGAAGATCAGCACCATCGCCGACATCAGGGACGGGCGCATCAGCGGCATGATGATCTTGCTCGCCACTGTCAGCCTGCCGGCACCGAGGATGCGGGCCGAGTCCTCGAGCTGGGAATCGAAGCGGCGCAGCGCGTTGCCGAACAGCAGGATGACGAAGGGCGAGTAATGCAGCGCCAGGATGATCGTCACCGGCAGCTGGCCATAGGACAGCCAGTCGGGCGGCGAAAAGCCAAGCGACTCCAGCCAGCCGGGCTGGCCGCCGACGGTGCGGTTCTTGAACAGCGTCGTCCATGCCAGCGCGAAGGTCCAGGCCGGCAGCATGTAGGGCACGATGAGGGCTGTCGCGAACCAGCGCCGTCCGAACATGTCGGTGCGGCTGAGCAGCCAGGCCAGCGTGCCGCCCACCAACATCGACAGCACGATGGCGCCCGCCGCCACGCTCAGCGTGTTGACCAGTGGCTCCCAGAACAAATCGTGCGAGATGCGCGAGAGAAAGACGCGATCGAGATAATACCAGGTCAGCTCGCCGACATCCTGCTTGATGCGGCGCTCGTCGCCGAACTGGACGCGCATCGCGTCCGACAGCATCGAGATGATCGGCACGACGATGAGATAGGCAAACAGCGCGGCGGCCAGGATTCCGATGGTCGTCGTCGGTTCGCGCAGCGCCACCTTCATCCGATAGCGCAGGCGCTGGCCCCGCGTCGGCGCCGCAAGCCGGGATGCCGACCTGGGTGCCATGACTGCGGGTTTGGTCGATGTCTGGGCAGGCCCGCTCACGAAGCCCCCCTCCCTTCCCCAGTCGGGACGGCGCCTTGGCGACAGCCGCGATCCATCGGACGCGCGGCCAGTCCTTCATGCGTTGGCACGAACATGCATTCTCCTCCGCTGGTGCCTGTGGCTGGGCCTGGCGGACTAGGTCCGCTGCTTCCTCGCCGCCCTTGCTTCAGGCACGCCCGCCCTCCTCCGGGCAGACCGGCCCATCGCTGCGCCTGTTGGCATATTCATTCCATCCGCGGCACGTTCATGTCAATCCGGATTCGTCATATTTTTGCACAGGCGTGCAAAACAGCAAAAATTGGATGAAAAGCCTAATTTATTCGTTTGCAATGAGCTTTCCGTCGGCAACGCAGCATGAGATCAGAGAAAATTGTGCACTGCCGTGCAAGTTGAGTTTTCACCCGCTGCGGGCAGCAAAAAGCCCGCCCCGGGAACGGCGTAGCGGCCGACCCAGGGCGGGCCTCGAAGCTCGAGCCAGATATCCGGCGAGCCTACTTGACGATCTGGATGCTGGTATTGGCCGGACCGAAGGCCTCGACCAGTTCGTAGAAATCCTCGGCATTGTCAGGATGCAGGCGCACGCAGCCATGCGACGCCGGCCGGCCGAGCCGGCTGATGTGGTCGGTGGCGTGTACGGCATAGCCGCCGTTGAAGAACACCGAATGCGGCATCGGCGCGTTGTCGTATTTCCGCGAGTACCACATCTCGTGCATACGCGTCGGCTTGAAGGAGCCCTTCGGCGTGACATAGCCCTTGCCGCCAGTGGAGACCTTCCAGACGAAAGTGGTGCGTCCGTCGATCATGACATGCATCCTCTGCTCGCCGATCGACACACGGGCGACGATCTTGCTGGCAGCCTGCGCCGCACCCTGCCCGACCCCGAGGAGAAGGGCCGCGCCGGTCATTGCGACGGCCGTGATGTTGATGAACCGGGTGGAAAGGGCGAACTGCATGTCTTGCTCCATCTGCCGGCCACGCCGGACGTTGAATTGATGGGCAGCGTTATGCGCGCTCCATGTTTCGTTAATATTTCGTTTGAGCTATTTTCTCGTTTCGGTTGTGTTTCATAAATTATACACGCCGTTTCAGTTTCTGACCTATCCGCCACCGAAAATTGGCTGGCGGAGAGCCCATGATATCCGTTGGCACCTGCGCGACGGGCATTCCTCATCGCACATCCGGCGAAAAATGGCCGCCACGGCTGAATCCGCAACAGCATTGCAACAATAGAGGCCTGTCAGGGACAACCCGGCGGCATCTTCCCGATACAGCGGCCCGCCAAATTCACTCCCGACGAAACGAACGTTGCGAAAGCAGGATGGGCGCGAAACGGTTGGCTGCAAGATGGTTCCTGCGGGTGGGCGTCGCTACGGCGATACTGTCGGGGATCGGAGTTCTGGCCGACCCGGGCAACGCCATGGCAGCGGATTTGCTGCCGGTGCAGGACATGGCGCCGGCAGACCACGCCATTCTTGTCTTCGCAACAGCATTGTTCGTCGCAACTCTGCACATCGGTCGGGTCCATGGGCGTGGGTGCCTGGCCTGGGTGAGCAGAACCTCGCGCGTCACTCGCAGCGAGGACAGGATACCCGCGCCGTCCACGGCAGGTCAGGCGGCGCGGGTATTCGGTTGATTGCAGGCCGACACCACCAACCCCTGGGACGGAAACGGAACCCACGACCATGAAGAACAAATTCGTCGCATCCGTGCTTTCGGCACTTCTCTACACCCAGGGGCTTCTTGGCTTCGCCGCAGTGGCGAGCGTGCTCCTGAAGGACAGGGCCCACGCCGAAACGATGACGACCGGCATCGTCGAGACGGCCGTACCGGCCGCAGCCGCGCCGGCGCGCTGAAATCTTGGTCGCCGCAGCGACGTCAGTTCGGATTTTCGGCTGGAGCAGAGCCGGCCTCCTGGCCGGCCGCCTTTGTCGGCGGATCGAACCGGTAGCCCGATCCGCGGATCGTGGTGATGCTTTCCGTATCGAGCTTGCGGCGCAGGCGCACGATGCGCGAGTCGATCGAGCGGTCGAAGGCGTCGGCGCTCTCGGCCGGCGCCGCGGCCATGATGTCGTCGCGCGTCAGCACCTTCCTGGGCTGCGACAGGAACAGCTTGAGCAAGGCGATCTGTCCTGGCGACAACTGCTCCTCCTCGCCGGAACGGTGCATCACCAGCGCCGACCTCAGGTCGACGGTCGAATTCTCCAGCACCACCAATTCCTGGGTGCCGCGTCCCCGGCGCGCCAGGAGACCGCCGATGCGCGCGGCAAGCTCTCTGACATTGAGAGGGCTCTCCACGACATCGGCGGCGCCGAGTTCCAGTGCCAGCACCTTGTCGACCAGTTCGGTCGGCCGGCAGATCAGGATGAAATCGGGTCCGCCCTCGCCGCCAAAGGAGCGCAGCAGGTCGCGGCCTTGCGATGGCGTCAGGCCGTCGCCCACCACGACCACGTCGATACCGCGCGCCGAAAGCAGCGACTCGGCCTCCCACAGCCGACGCGCCGTGCGCACGTCATGGCCGCGCCGGTCGAGATGATCGGTCAGGTCGGAGGCAACGACCTCCGCTATGGCAACAAGTGCTACGACCGATCTTCCAGCCATGTTCCATCCCGCAGCAACAGTGTCGTCGCGACCATTGCCTGCCGGGCCGGTCTTGTCGCCGCTCCCAGGGGCAAGAAGATGCCGCGAGACGCGCTTGGCCGGGGATGGATCCCCAGTCTGGACGTTCGAAGCCTCTATTCGCCCCTAACGAGGCACAACGCCGTTAGCAACTGCCCACGCCAAATGATCACTGGACATCATGTTTATACCCAATCTACTTTCCGCCGATAGCGGAGGCGAGACTAAACTGCGCGCTCGGATTGTCATCGTTGAAGATGAGCCCGACCTGAGGGATGCCGTGGCCGAGTATCTCGGCGCGAACGGCTTTGACGTGACCGCCGTCGAAAGCGCAGCTGCCCTGCGCGCCCTGATCGAGACCGAACAGTTCCAGCTTGCCATTCTCGACATCGCCATGCCCGGCGAGGACGGTCTGTCGCTTGGCCGCTGGCTGCGCTCCAGGATGCCGATCGGCATCATCTACGCCACCGCAGCGGGCACCGCGCTCGACCGCATCGTCGGGCTCGAGATCGGCGCCGACGACTACATGGTCAAGCCCTACGAATTGCGTGAGCTTCTCGCGCGCGTTCGCAGCGTCATCCGACGCGTGCCGCAACCCGAGAGCTTCAGGCAGTCGCTGCTCGCCGCCCAGCCGCCACGCCGCACCATCGCCTTCGGCGCCTTCCAGGCCGATCTCGACGGCCGCCTGGTCACCGGCAGCGCCGGCACCATCATCGACATGGCCAAGAGCGAGTTCGACATGCTCGAGGTCTTCCTGACCCGGCCCAACCGGCTGCTCAGCCGCGCCACGATCTCGGAGGCCATCGGCTTCGCCGAAGACCCCGAATCCTCGCGCGCCGTCGACATCCGCATCATGCGGCTCAGGAAAAAGATCGAGGACGATCCGGCGAACCCGAAATTTCTGCGCACCGTACGCGGGGAAGGCTATATCTTCTCCCTGCCCGGCAGCGAAGGCTACTAGCGCATCGGCCCGAAAATCGGAGTCGATTTTCGGAAAGCACGATGCGCAATATTAGACACTTGGAGCGTCCTTTGTGCGTCTGATGGGACGCACGGCGCTCCAAAGCCTCCGGCCCAGCCAGGAACCGCGATGACCTTGTTGACCGTCTCACGCACCGACAATCCGTCGGGCACGCCGAGCCCCACCATCGTGGCGGGACAGATCGTGCGTCGGCTGCGTCAGGCCCAGGATTGGCAGATCGAGATCGATCACATCCTGGAATGTTTTGCCCGCGGCTTCGGCGGCCATCGCACCATCCTGTTCCGGCTGCGCGACCTGCCCGGCCAGGGCTTCGCGCAGTCCATCGCCGCCTATTGGGTCGACCCCAGGATCGACGCCTTCGCAGCACCGCCGACGACGATCAACCAGGCACTGGTGGAGTCCGACCCGCTGCTCGAACGCCTCGCCGAGGAAGGCCGCCAGGGCAAGATCTTCGCCGGGCTGACGCGGGACCTGACCGGCTTCCTGCGCAACGATTTCGAACAGCAGCACATCAAGTCGTTTCTGTCGGTGGCGGTCTCGGCACACGGCCATCTCTGGGGCACGCTGGCGGTCAACGATTGCATCGTCGAACGCAACTGGACAGACGACGAAATCGCCGCCCTCGAAATCATCGCCGCAGCCCTTGGCGACGCCGTCGAACGCTCGCTGTCGGAATACCATGTCAGCGAGATCATCCGCCGCACCATGTTGCAAGCCTCTCTCGACGCGATCATGGTGGTCGACGAGACTGGTTCGATCATCGAGTTCAACCCGGCCGCCGAGAAGATGTTCGGCTGGACGCGCGACGAGGTCCTCGGCAAGGACCTGCTCGATACGGTCATCCCCACCTACTACCGCAAGGGCTACAACAACGGCGCCGAATACCTCGCGGGCCGCGGCTCGCCGATGGTCGGCCACCGGCTCGAGACGGTGACCCAGAATGCGGCCGGCGAGATCATTCCGATCGAACTCACCGCCAACGAGATGCGGCTTGCCGACCGGCGGCTGATCCTCGGCTCGATCCGCGACCTCAGGGAAAAGCACCACGCCGAAGAAGAGATCAACCGCCAGCGCGAGAAGCTGCACCAGAACGAGAAGATGGCGGCCATGGGCTCGCTGCTCGCCGGTGTCTCGCACGAACTCAACAACCCGCTCGCGGTCGTCGTTGCCCAGTCGACGCTGCTGTACGAGTTTGCCCCCGACCCGCAGACCAAGCTGCGGGCCGAAAAGGTGCGCGCAGCCGCCGAGCGCTGTGGCCGCATCGTCAAGAGCTTCCTTGGCATGGTGCGCCTGCATCCCACCGCCCGCTCCGAGACGGACCTCAACCAGGTCATCCGCGCCGCCCTCGAAGTGACCGCCTATGGCGCGCGTTCGAGCGGCATCAGCATCGACACCGACCTGGCGCCGGGCCCGCTCAGCGTGATGGCCGACGCCGACCACATGACCCAGGTGGCAGCCAACTTCCTGGTCAACAGCCAGCATGCCCTTGCCGCCGCAAGCGAGCTGCGCAGCATCAAGGTCCGGACGTTCCGCAATGCCGACGGCAGCGCCGGTTTCTCGGTCGAGGACTCAGGCCCCGGCATCGCCGAGACCATCCGCGACCGCATCTTCGAGTCCTACTTCACCACCAAGCCGGTCGGCGTCGGCACCGGCATCGGCCTGTCCATCTCGAAAGCCATCGTCGACCGCCACAACGGCAAGATCTGGTTCGAGCCGGTGGAGCCGGCCGGCGCGCGTTTCGTCGTCGAGCTCCCTCCCATGCAGGCCGGCCACGGCACGGCCATGGAATCAGTTCCCAAGTCGAGCGGCCTGCGCCATGCGGTCATCATCGACGACGAGCCCGATGTCGCAGGTTCGCTGTCCGACATCCTCGAACTGATGGGCGTCAAGGCGCGGATCTTCTCGACCTGGGATTCGGATGCCGAAGCGCTGCTGGATCAGCCGGTCGACATCATCTTCTCCGATCTGCGCATGCCCGACCGGAGCGGCATCACCATTTTCCGCGAGATCGTCGCCAAGCAGCCCGGCATGGCGCAGCGTTTCGTGCTCGTCACCGGCGACCTGATCGGCGCCAAGGCCGAGCTCGAGCAGCTGCCGCCGAACCTCAAGCCGCACATTCTCGAAAAGCCGTTCAGCACCTTCGACGTGCGCAGTGCCCTGAGTGCAGTCAGCGATCAGGTCGCGGACAACGAGTAGACGACCCCGTCCCGGGGTCCGCAGCAAACGCGGCACGGAGGTCAGCACAGGCTCTCCCCACGCTAACTCTGACACCCCCATTTTACAGAGTCGACCCCGCCTACCGGACAAAAAAAGCCCCCACAGCCGAAGCTGCAGGGGCAGGTACGCGCTGGAGGATCTGAGTGCGCGGCAGGGAACGTGCCACGTTGCGGGGCCATCGCCCCGAACGCTGATCAGAAGATGTTGGGTGTGGTGCGGAGCGGCTCGGCGCTGGCGATCAGCCGCACCTTGCGTGCCTCGCGAATGCCGGCCTCCTTGGCGATGGCCTCGAGGCAGATCTCGTTCTCGACACCCCAGGCCTGCCCGCGGCAGGCGATATCGGTCTCCGACTGCGGCAGCCGGTCGGTCTTTGGCGTCGTGCGCGCACCGTCCATCATCCGTGGCGCCGAGCCAACCGAGGCGAATGCCGGCCCGCTGCCCGGCGCCCAGGCCATCGACGAAAGCGAGGCGATGACCAGCACCGAAAACATCGCCATCGGGTGCTCGTTCGCACGCTGGCGAAGAGCCAGGCGCGGGCGGCGGTAGATATGCGCGCGCGGCTGGAACTGACGGTCGAATTCGGAAACCTGCTTGGTGCCGGACATCGGATTTGCCTTTTTCGCTAAATTTCATTCCCCTATTAAAATGAACATATCCGCGCTTTGTAACGCGCGGATGCTGATCAGAAGCACCTAATGCAACAATCCAGAAACCACAAAACCAGTCAGTAATACTGCCAAATCGGTCACAATAATCCGCAATTTCCGTCACATCGGGCAATTGTCTGTACCATTTTGAGAAATGACCCACGTCGCCCGTGTAACAGCTCTTGCAGTGAGCGGATAAAATTCGAACCAAACGAAAGGGCCGACGCAACGGTCTTGCATCGGCCCTTTCGAGTTCACCCGTTCGTGCGGATCGGCCCTGAAGCCCACCGCCTTTGTCAGCTCTTCAGCACATCGGCCCATTCTGGATGTCGGCGGAACTGTGCCGCGGCGAATGGGCAGAGCGGGATGATCTTCTTGCCCGCGGCCCGCGCATCGTGCACCGCCCGGGTCACCAGCCTCAGGCCCGCGCCCTGGCCGCGGAAGGCATCGGGCACCCCGGTGTGGTCGATGATGATCTGGTCGTCGCCGACCTTCACGAACGTCATTTCCGCCTCTTCGCCGTTCGGAGCGCGAATGACGTAGCGTCCCTTGGCGCCATGATCCTCGAACTCGATCTCTTGAAGTTGTTCCGACATCATTCCTGCTCCGTCTTGGCGAAGAACCGCTTCGCGGCTTCGATTTCATTGGGCCGTACTTCGTGCCCGCCTTCATGCCATTCCAGGCTGACAGTCGCACCTGCGTCCCGCAGATGGGACTCGAGCCGGCTGGTCATGTCGGGCGGGCAGATCGGGTCGCGCCGCCCGGCAGTGATCAGCACGCGGCGCCCGGCCAGGCTGCCTTTCAAGTCGGGTGCGAACGGGATCAGCGGATGCATCAGCGCCGTCGCATCGAACGCATCGGGCGCGGCAAACAGCACCGAAGCCAGGATGTTGGCGCCGTTGGAATAGCCCAGCGCGTAAACCTCCGAAGGCTTCTCCGCCTCGACATGAGCCTTCACGAACCCGGCCATCTTCGCCGTCGCCCGGGCAAGGTCGTCCATGTCGTAGACGCCCTCGCCGGTACGGCGAAAGAAGCGCGCCGCCCCCATCTCGGAAACGTCGCCGCGGGGCGACACAACGGTCGCCCCCGGCACCAGGTCCCTGGCAAAACCGATCAGCTGGTTTTCGTCGCCGCCCGTGCCATGGAAGGCAAAAACCAGCGGGCTGCCCTGATTGCCGGGCAGCAGCTTGTGAATGTAGGCGTCCTTGCTCATCTGTCCCTCCTCAGTCGCCCAGCGGCTGCAGGTTCTTTTCCAGGTAGTCGCGCAGATGCGCATGCTGCGATGGCAGCTTCAGCGCTTCGCCGAGATGAGCCGTATCCTCGTCGCGGTCGAAGCCGGGCTCGTTTGTCGCCACCTCGAACAGCACGCCGCCAGGCGTGCGGAAATAGATCGCCCAGAAATAATCGCGGTCGATCACCGGCGTCACCTGGTAGCCCGTATCCATCAGCGCCTTGCGAACTTCGAGCTGCTTGGCCCGGTTCTCCACCGCAAAGGCGATGTGATGAACCGACCCGGCGCCCAGTCCCGCTGCGCCGGCACCCGGCAGCGTCTCGATGTCGATGAAGTCGGCGCCATTGCCATTCTTCACCGCCAGGCGTTTGGTGTTGCCCGACGCATCGACGTCCTCATAACCCATGAACTTCAGCAACTCCTCGGTAGCGCCGCCATCGCGCAGCCGAAGCGAAGCCGAATGAAAGCCGCGGATCGCCTGGTCGGCGGCCACGCCACCCTTGACCCACGGGGCGCGGTTGTCGCCCTTGGCCTCGACGAGCGCGAAACCGTCGCCATCCGGGCCGGCAAAGCCGAGGCGCTGCTCGCCGAACTTTTCATCGCGGGCGAGCCCTCTCACGCCTGCATCGGCAAAACGCTTTTCCCAGAACGGCAGCGCACCCTCGGGAACGGAGAACACGGTCGTGCCCACCTCGCCGACGCCGGGGCGGCCCTTGCCGATATTGGGGAACGGAAAATAGGTCATCACCGAACCCGGCGTGCCAAGCTCGTCAGCATAATAGAGATGATAGACGTCGGGCGCGTCGAAATTGACCGTCTTCTTGACCCGGCGCAGACCGAGCTTGTGGGTGAAGAACTGATTGTTCTCGGCCGCATCCCTGGCCATCGAAGTGACGTGGTGCAGGCCCTTGATCTGGTTGAGCATGATCTCGCTCCTTTCGCTTGCCCCGGCCCTTGCCGCGGCGTCGGGAGGAATATGGGCGCATCGACCGGTGCGGCATAGGCGCCGGTCGCAGAATGGTCTGTACTCATTTTGTGAACAATAAAGACAAATCCGTTCACACTTTTTGGTATGGTTGTTCGTCGCACAATGGCGCTTGTCCGGACCGGTGAATCCCGCTTCCTTGGCCACGCTTCTGAACATTTGGGGACCAGCGTGGCAAACACCGGCCGACGAAAGAACATCCTGCTCATCACCTGTGACCAATGGCGCGGCGACAGCCTGTCGGCCGTCGGCCATCCGGTCGTCCGCACGCCCAATGCCGACGCGCTCGCCCGCGAAGGCGTGCTGTTCAGCCGCCATTACGCCGGCACCGCGCCCTGCTCGCCGGCACGTGCCTGCCTCTATACCGGTCTCTATCAGATGAACAACCGCGTCTGCCGCAACGGCACGCCGCTCGACGACAGGCACGACAACATCGCCCGCGCCGCCCGCCGCGTCGGCTATGACCCGACCCTGTTCGGCTATACCGACGTCTCCCCCGACCCGCGCACCCGCGCGCCCGGCGACCCGTTCCTGCGCACCTATGAAGGCGTCTTGCCCGGCTTCACCACCAGGCAGCTTCTGCCCGAACACCAGAAGGCCTGGCTGTCCTGGCTCGCCATGCGCGGCATCGATTCCAGCGCCGGCTTCCCCGACATTCATCGCCCGGCCGACACCGGGGCACCGGAAGTGAGCTCCGCCGTGCCCGTCTATTCCGCCGACGAGACCCCGGCCGCCTTCCTCGCCGGCGAATTCCTGCGCTGGCTCGGCGAACAGGACCAAAGCGAGCCCTGGTTCGCCCATGTCTCGTTCCTCAGCCCGCATCCGCCCTTCATCGTCCCGGAGCCGTTCAACACCATGTACGACCCGGCCGAAGGGCCTGCCTATCATGGCGCCGCAAGCGTCGAAGCGGAGAAGGCCAGCCATCCCTTCCTCGCCTATCACCTCGAGCATCACCAGAAAAAATCGAGCTTCATCCCCGGGGCAACAGGCACCGTCGGCGATTGGAGCGAGGACGAGTTCCGCAAGATCCGCGCGCTCTACTACGGCATGATCTCGGAGGTCGATTCCCAGCTCGGCCGCATCTGGCAGGGCATCAGGGACAAGGGCGACTGGGACGACACCATCGTCATTCTTACTTCCGACCACGCCGAGATGATGGGCGACCATTTCATGCTCGGCAAGGGCGGCTGGTTCGACGGCAGCTATCACCTCCCGCTCATCGTCAAGGCCCCCGGTCACGACGCGGCGGCAGGCACCCGGGTCGACCATTTCACCAGTGCCGTCGACATCATGCCGACCCTGCTCGACCTGATCGGCGGCGAACCCTTGCCGCATCTCGACGGCCAGTCGCTGAAACCATTCCTGGACCGCGAAGAACCCGAAAACTGGCGCGACGCAGCCTTTTGGGAATATGATTTCCGCTCGGTCGCCGAAGGCACCACCGAAGCGTATTTCGGCCTCGGCTCGCGCGCCCTCAACCTCGCTGTCATCCGCACGGAAGCGGTCAAGTATGTGCATTTCGGCGGCGGCCTGCCGCCGCTGCTCTATGACCTCGCCAACGACCCCGGCGAAACGCGCAACCTGGCCGATGATCCGGCCTGGCTACGCATACGCCTGGAATTCGCCGAGCGGCTGCTGGCCTGGCGTGCACGGCATCTCGACCAGTCGCTTGCCCTGTCGGAACTCGCCGCCGGCGGCGCTACCGGCCATTTTGCCAGGCTGCCCTGAAACGCAGAAGACCCGCGCCGAAGCGCGGGCCTTCCGGCTCCGATGCCGCGCGACGGTTCTGTCGCGCGGCACCTGGTCCGCCGCATCTACTGGGTGATGATCAGGCGCTGCTCGTCACGCTTCGCAGCCCAGCTGCTGGCGTCGTAGGCCGGCTGGGCCTCGAGCTGCTCCTTGTTGAAGTTCGTGTAGAGATACTTGTTGCCATCGGCGTCGACCATGAAGGCAAGGTTGTCGCTGCCGACCGCGACCTTCTTTTCGCCCATGCCGAGGAAGCCGCCGACATCGATGACATAGGCGTCGATCTTGCCGTCCGCCGTCATCAGGATATCGCCGATCTCGCCGATATTGGCGTCATCGGCACCGTAGACCGTGGTGCCCATCAGCTCTTCGGCACGCAGGTCGGCGGCAGGCATTTCCTTGAGCGTCGACTTGTCGATCGCCGCGGTCTTGGTGTCGTCGGTCGTGGCCGCGTCAGGCGTCGTCGCCGCCGGGGCCTCGGCACTCTGGTCGGCCGGCGGGGTCGTGGCTTCCGGCGTTGCCGGCGCAACCGGTGCCTGCGCGGTCTGGTCGGCCGCCGGCGCTGCCGGATCGGTCGCCGCTACGGGTGCAGGGGCGGGATCATAGCCGCGGCGGTCGAAATCGGGCAGCGCCTGCAGCTGTTCCTTGGTCGTCGCCATCACCAGCCAGCGGTCGCCGTTCTTCTCGGCCCAGTCGAATTCTTTGTACGGCAGGGCGACGTTCTTTTCGCCGATGCCGAGGAACCCGCCGACGCCGATGATCAGCTGGTCGGCCGTGCCGTCGGCGGCAAGCACGATGTCGTTGACGTTACCGATATTCTCGGCGTCGTCGGCAGCACTGTTGTAGACCTTCTCGCCGATGATGTTGGTGGCGAGGAAGCCGTCGGCGTGCGGAATCACCTCCGGGGTTGCCGGAGCTGCTTCAGTCGGCGTGGCCGGAGCCGGCGCAGGAGCCGTGGTGTCCTGGGCATAGGCGCCGGTGGCGAGCAGAGCTGCGATAGCGGTCGTGGCCAAAAGATTGCGGATCATGGTAAAGTCTCCTCGTGCGTGTTTCATGCATGCCGCGCCTGGATCAGTCTTTTGCGGGAAGGGTCCGGCGCGGCCCTTACCGGTTCACAACGTCGCGATCCCGTCATGGTTCCGAATTTTGCCCCGCTGATTTCCCCCGATACGGGTTCCGGTACCATGCTCCGCTGACCCAGCGGGCAATTCGAAAAGTTCTTTGCTGACGTCTATTTAGCCCGGCGTCGTGGTCGACTGGGTGGCGTTCTTGTCGATCATCTCGCCGTAGAATTCTGCGCCGCCCCAGGCAGCGAAGGCCAGCAGCATTGCCGCCAGGAGCACGAGCAGCACATGGCGGCCGCGCGTCCCCTGACGCGCTTTCCGGGCTGGAATGATCTTGGTCATCGGTACTCTCCCTTCGGGTTCGGATAGGGCTAACGACCGTCTTCCGGCATGGTTCCGCTGTTTCGGCCAAGGCTTTTCAAGCGCGCTTCGCCCGTCTAGTTTCCATTCTGGGAAGGGGGCCGTCGTGCAGGACAACGAAACCATCGACGCTGGCGTGGTCGAAAGCGACCAGGACAAGGCAAGCGTTGCCGGCGCTGCCGAAGCCCTGCCCGATCCGGATTTCGACCGGCTGACCAGCCTCGCGGCGGCACTCTGTCAGGCACCCGCCGTCCTGCTCACGCTGGTCGATACGGCAGGTGTGCAATCGATCCACTCGCATGTCGGCATCGATGCCGGCGAGGCCGCCGACGTGATCGCTGCCGCTTCGCCGAGCCCGGCTTTCGCCTTCCGCTTCGCCGTGCCGATTGTCGCCGCTGGCAGCCAGGTCGGATCGCTCATCATCCTCGACCGCGAGCAGCGTCCGCCGCCTGAGCCTGTACAGGTCCAGCACCTCGAGGCGATCGCCGGGATCGCCGCCAGCCTGGTCATGCTGCGCACCCGATCGCAGGCTGGCGCCCGCGCCGAGGCCGCCCTGGCCCATGCCGAGACCCGCCGGGCGGTCGCGCTCGAAGCGGCGGCGCTGGCAAGCTGGGTCTGGGATCCGCGCACGGGCGTGGTCGAATGCGACACGCTCCTGCCCGAACTCTTCAACATGCCCCCGGCAACCAGGATGCGGGCGCGCGACATCGTCGTTGCCATCGACCGGCGCGACATCGACAAGACGCGCAAGATGTTCCGCGAGGCCCTCGAAGGCAGCGACGACTACTCCGGCGAATACCGCATCAAGGGTCCCCATCCCCTGCGCTGGCTGGCGGCCCGCGGCCGGGTCGTCGAACGCGATGCCGACGGGCGGCCGACGCTGGTCTTCGGCGTCAACTACGACGTCACCGAACGCCGCCACGCCGAGGAGCGCCAGCGCCTGCTGCTGCGCGAGATCAACCATCGCGTCAAGAACACGCTGGCGACCGTGCAGGCGCTCGCCACCCAGACCGTGCGCTATGCCCGCGAGCCGCGCGAGTTCCTCGACGCCTTCAGCCAGCGGCTGCGCGCCCTCGGCCTCGCCCATGGGCTTCTGTCGGAATATGAGTGGCGCGGCATCGGCATCCGCGATCTCTCCAGGATGGAGCTCAGCCCGTTCGACGACGCCGACGTGCCGCGAATTTCGATCGTCGGCCAGGATGCGCTGCTGACGCCCGACCAGGCGCTGGGCCTCGCGCTCATCCTCCACGAACTCGCCAGCAACGCGCTGAAATACGGCGCGCTGTCGGTGCCGGGCGGCAAGGTGTCCCTGTCATGGACGATCAGGGGCGGCAAGGGCGCAAAGCGCCTGCACCTCGAATGGATGGAGCGCGGCGGCCCGGAAGTCGAACCGCCCCAGCATCATGGCTTCGGTTCGATCCTCATCCGGCGCAGCCTGGCCAAGGTGATCTCGAGCGAGGTCAGGCACGAATTCCCTCCCGAAGGCGTGCGGGCGGAGATCTCCTTGCCGTTCGGCGAGCCCGCAGAAACCACCGCCTAGGCGGTCATTCGCCGGCCACCCCGTCGCTGTCGTCCGGCTTCCTGTTTTCGCGGTAGATGGCATAGGCAGCCAGTGCCACGACCGGCCCCAGCATCGCGCCGATGCCGCCCTTGCTGCGCAGCAATGCCGGCAGCAAGGCTACGGCCGCCGTAGTGCCGAGTGCGGCAAGGTCGGTGCGCCGGCGGTTCCGGTCGGCGCGAGCGCGGGAGCCGGCGGCGAGCTTGTGGATGAGCAGGATCAGTCCGGCGAGCACCAGGAAGCCCAGGCCGAAGCCGAGCGCTGCCTCGACGTGACCAAACCTTCGTGCCGCCCAGACGAAGGCGGCGCCGACAAGGAAGCCCACGCCGCACAATGCGGCCAGTCCGGCCGCCAGATAAGCGACCGCCGCCCTGCGGGCGCGCCGCAGGGCCAGTGTCGTCTCGCCGGTGGCGAAACCCGCAATCAGTGATGCCAGCATGGGTCCCCCGGCCACCGACTAGCGCCGCGCCAGAAGCGCAACGAGAAAACCGACGCCGGCGGCGATGGCCAGGGACGTCACCGGCTTTTCGCGCACGGTGGCCATGAACTGTTCCTCGATGTCCCTGGCATTGCTGCGCAAGGCCTCGACGGCTGCATCGCTTTGCGCCTTCAGCTGGTCCGCGCCTTGCGCCGCCGCCCGTCGCGCGGCGCCATAGCCGTGCTCTCCAGTCGCCGCCAGCTGCTTGGCGAGCGCTTCGATGTCGGCCTTCAATTGCTTGATGTCGGCTTCGAGGTCCGGGGGCGTCTTGGTGCCGTTGCCGGGCTTTCCTGCAGCTGTCGCCATGTCGATACTCCTTGCGTTCGATGGGGTCGAAACGCCCTATGCGCCCGTCGGTTCCCGTCGCCGCAGGAACCATCGCCGACCGCCGGACGTTTTGCCAGTCCCGTCGAGCTGGAAACCGTCGATGTCGAACCGCACCATCAAGAAGGCACCGACCGTTCGCCTGCCGCCGAAATCGAACTTCGAACTGCTGCTGGTGCGCGGTTCGCAGGTGTCGATCATCTTCGTCGGGATCATCGCCACCGTGTTCGCGCTCCACGCCGGCGAGTTCATCCTCACCCCGATCGGCCTCGGCGTCGTCATCGGCCTGATGCTGGGCCCGCTGGCCTCCCGGCTCGAGCGGCCCGGCGTCCCGCCGGCGCTGTCCGCCGCCGTCGTGGTGTTGCTGTTCATCCTCGCCGTCGGCATCTTTGCGCTTCTGGTCGCCTCGCCGCTCAGCTTCTGGCTTCAGCGCCTGCCGCAGATATGGGCCCAGCTGGCCAGGCAGCTGTCCGAACTGCAGGGGCCTCTCGAAACCTTCAAGAGCATGCGCGAGCAATTGCGCCAGGTCACCGGCGGCGAAGGCGTTTCGGTTTCCGTCGACGAAGGCATGGGTGTCGAGACGATGGCGACCCTCGCTCCTGCCGTCGTCGCCCAGGTGCTGCTGTTTTTCGCCAGTCTCTATTTCTTTGTAGCAACCCGCTACCAGACCCGCACCGCCGTCCTTCGCGTCTGCTTCAACCGCCGCCTGCGCTGGCGCGTCGCCCATATCTTCCGCGACGTCGAACAGCTCGTCTCGCAATATCTGCTGTCGATCACCGCGATCAACTTCGCCGAAGGCCTGACTGTCGGCATCGGGCTTTACCTTCTCGGCGTGCCCTCGGCACCCCTGTGGGGGGCGTTGGCGATCGTCACCAATTTCGTGCCTTTCGTCGGCCCCCTGGTCATGGTGGTCATCCTGTTCGCCGTCGGCCTGACCGAGTTCGACACCATCGGCACCAGCCTGCTGCCGGTCGCGCTCTATCTCGGCGTCAACACCATCGAGGGCCAGTTCGTCACGCCGATGGTCATCGGCCGCACGATGACGCTCAATCCCTTCGTCGTGCTGCTCGCCCTGGCATTCTGGATCTGGCTGTGGGGCGCCATCGGCGGCTTCATCGCCATCCCGGCGCTGCTCGTCGGCTACGCCATCATCCGCAACGTGCTGCCGGGCGTGAACTGGGGCGTCGACGACCTGGACCGCCAGTACGGACGCTAGAGCCCTTCATGTTTTAACGGAAGCGTATCCGGCGTTTTCGAAGTAGTTCCTGCATTCGGCTGCCTCGATGGTTTCGACGAGGTGGCCGAT
>NZ_JACHOU010000023.1 GCF_014206975.1 Aminobacter aganoensis | reverse complement strand
GTGAGATCATGACCATGCCGGGCCTGCCCAAGGCACCGTCCTCGGAAAAGATCTTCCTCAACGAGGCCGGGCAGATCGAAGGCCTGTTCTGAGATCAGAGCAACGTCCCGGAACAATCGGCCGCCGCGACATCGCGGCGGCCGATTTCGTTTCGCGGATCAGAAGATCGCGTTCACCGGCAGGCCGAGTGCCATCGCCCCGGCATATTGCGCCTGTGGACCGGCCTGGAGCGGATGGAAGCGCGCGCCCTGCATGTCGCGGAAGCGGCGTTCGAGCCCGCGCTCGCGGTAGAAGGACGAACCGCCGGCCAATTCCATCGCCAGTTCCACCACTTCGAGGCCATGGCGGGCGACAAGCGAACGGCCGATCATCACGTCGTTGACGCTTTCGGCCGAGGGGGCGTTGCGCTCGACTGCCTCGATCATCGAGCGATGGGCCATCTGGGCAGCGCGCAGGGCCGTGTCCATGCGGCCGGCAAGGCTGAGCGTGCCCTCGCCTCCCGGCTTCTTCCTGGCGATCTCGACGGCGATGTCGCGGGCGCTTTCGGCAACGCCGAGATAGACCGCGTAGATCAGCGGAAAGGCGATGGTGGCGATGATCTGGAACACCGGATGCCATTGCCGTGGCGTGCGCGAGAAACTGACCGCCGCATCTGGGACGAACAGCCCGTCGATGACGACGTCGTTCGAGCCGGTGCCGCGCATCCCCAATGTGCGCCAGTTGTCCATCACGCTAACCTCGGGCGCCCGCATCGGCGCACCGAAATGGATGACCTTTTCGGTGCCGTCCTCGTCGCAGGCGATCGCTCCGGTCATCAGGATATCGCCGGCGACGGCACCCGAAGTGAACGCCTTGCGCGCAGTGATGCGATAGCCACCCTCGACCTTTTCGGCCTTGCCCGAGCCGCCGATCCAGTCGGACCCGCCACTGGAAAGGAGGATGATCCTCTCGGCGGCGACACGCTTGAGCAGGGGTTCGACGGCCGCCACCTTCTGGTGGCGCCAGCGCCAGGCCGGGATCGCGACCTGATGGGTGTGCATGGCAAAGGCAAGCGCGGTCGAGCCGCAAGAATGGGCGAGGATGCGCAGCATGTCGCAAAGGTCGGAAATCTCGACGCCGCCGCCGCCCAGTTCGAGCGGCACGCCGGCCTGGACCAGCCCGGCTTCCTTCAAAAGCACGTAATTGTCGGCGACGAACCGATCGCTCTCGTCGAACTTGGGAGCGCGTTCCGCAAGGATCGGGGCCAGGTCATGGGCCGCGCCCACGACATCGGTGGCAACCGCAGTGGTCGCACCTGCACTTGCCGTCGCTATGTTATCAAGACTTCTCATCAAGTCGTCTCCTGGTTGACCGGCAGGTCGGGGCCGAAGATCGCTCCAATGGCGGGCCCGGTCCAGTTCAGGAACTGAATCGCCACGCCGTCCCGTCATCCCTATGGGCTAGGTGCGGGACCCCGGATTTTGCGCTATAAGGCAGGGTCCCCTGCGAATGGTGCAAGATGAGCGATCGCGGCGGTTACGGGCAGTTCTGCCCGGTTTCGATGGCGTCGGAGGTGCTGTGCACCCGCTGGACGGCCCTGGTCGTGCGCGAAATGCTGATGGGATCGAGCCGATTCAACGACTTGCGGCGCGGCGTGCCGAAAATGTCGCCGGCGCTCCTGTCCAAGCGCCTGAAGGAACTCGAGCGTGCCGGCGTGGTGCAGACCGGGCGTGGCGCGGCAGGCACGGTCGAATACCGGCTGACCGATGCCGGCGAGGACCTCCGGCCGATCATCCTCGGCCTCGGCGAATGGGGCCATCGCTGGGTCGAAAGCCAGCTAACCCTCAGGAATCTCGACCCTTCCTTGCTGATGTGGGATATGCGGCGCAACCTCAATCCCAAGCCGCTGCCGCCGCAGCGCTGCACGATTCACTTTCTGTACCCCGAAGTGGCGAAATCCCAGCAGAATTGGTGGCTGGTGGTCGATGGCGGCGCCGTCGACCTGTGCAATTCGGATCCCGGCTTCGACATCGATCTCGAGGTCAAGGGATCGCTGCGCAGCATGACGTCGGTATGGATGGGGCTGAGCGCGCTTGGACAAGAGCTCGATTCAGGCCGCCTGGAGGTCGACGGCGACGACAAGATCGCCCGCGCGATGCAGGCATGGCTTGGCCTGAGCAGCTTCGCCCCGATGGCGCGAAACGTGCCCTAGAGCACTTCCAGGAAAAGTGTGCGGCGGTTTCCGTCCATAATTGCGCAAAAACAAGAACATGGAGCGTTTTCGCGATTCGCAGAAAAGCGGAAACACTCTAGCGCGACGCCGCCCCGGCTTCCGCCCAGGCCTGGTATTCCCGCATCAGTGGCTCCAGTTCCTCCATCGCGGGAAATTCCGCAAAGCTCCTGACGGCACCGGTTTCGGCGAAGGAAAGCCTGGTCTTGGCGAAGGTTTCCATGAAGGGATGGAACCAGTCGGTGTCGTCGAGCATCGTCGGCCGCACGTTGACGAACCAGTCGACGCCGACGACGCGCGTATACATCCACGTCTTGCAGTGGTCGCAGAACTGGTGATGCAGCTGCTCGCCATGCGCGCCTCCGACGACGGTCTCGCCCTTCGTCACGGCAAAGCCGTCGGCCGGCACCATGGCTGTCAGCGAGTAGGCCGAGGACGACATCTTCTGGCAGCCCGGGCAATGGCAGGCGGCTGTGCAGATCGGCGGCTTGGACACCTCGATCTCGACCCGACCGCAGCGACAGGTGCCCTTGAGCGGCAGCGGAATGGTTGACATGGCGGACCTCCCCTCTGAAGCTCCGCGATCATGCGATGCCGGGGTTTGGAAGCCTAGAGGGACAGTCACCTTTTCGGTGCGGCGTGCCATCGCAGCGGCGGCGCGTCATGAGCTGTCCCGCTCTCCCTCGTGGAAAATCAACAGCATATGGACACTTCAGGACGCCTCAGCGCCCACCCCTGCCCCCTCCCCACAAGGGGGAGGGAGACGAGCGTCGCCCTTTGGCCAACGTCATGAAAGCTGGCGCTGGACGGCTGTGCCGCAAGATTCCCTCCCCCCTTGTGGGTAGGGGTGGGGGTAACGTGGTCAACGCCCCCACCCTCAGCGTTCGCGTCAGGCCGTGACCAGTTCACGTGCCTTGAGCAGTTCGACGCAGGCATGGGCCGCTTCGGCGCCCTTGACCTTGAAGTGGTCGAAGAAGAAGCGGTGGTGCTCGGCACTGTCGTGATAGTTGTGCGGGGTCAGCACCGCCGACAGCACCGGCACGCTGGTCTGGAGCTGCACGTTCATCATGCCGTCGAGCACGGCATGGGCGACGAAGTCATGGCGATAGATGCCGCCATTGACGACGAAGGCCGCGCCGAGGATCGCCGCATAGCGGCCGGTCTCGGCCAGCGTCTTGGCGAACAGCGGGATTTCGTAGGCGCCGGGCACGTCAAAGACATCGACGGCAATGCGGCCGCCGCCCAGTTTTTCGATGTCGGCAACGAAGGCATTGACGCATTCGTCGACGATGTCGGCATGCCAGCGGGCGCGGATCACGGCGACGCGGCGGGTAGCGAAGTCTTTCGGGGATTGCTGATTCATGGGTCCATCCTTCCGTTTCGAACCAGAATCAGGACGCACGAGACGGAATCCCGGCAGCAAGTGCTGACGCTTTCCCGTTCGTTCTCTTCCATCCGGACTATGACCGTCGGCTCCGGAATCGCACCGGATCTGCTGACCCTCCCGTTGCCGGGAAGCGCTCGCGGGCTTGAGTTCGAAAACCCTTACCGCCGGTGGGGACTTTCACCCCGCCCTGAGAACATTAACGCTTCCGATATGGCGGCGCGGACCGGCGCTGTCAATCGCAGGAATAATCCTTTCCGTTACCTGGCGATCGGCCGCGCCGGGTTGCCGACCACCGTCGCACCCGCCGGCACGCTCTTTGTCACCACCGAGCCGGCGCCGACGATGGCGTCGTCGCCGATCTCGACGCCACCGCGGATGATGGCACCGCCGCCGATCCAGGCGTTGCGACCGATAGTGACCGGCCGCGCGATCTCCAGCCCGGCGCGTCGCTTGACGGGGTCCCGGTGATGCTCGGGGCAATAGACCTGGACATTGGGCCCAAGCATCGTGCCCGCGCCGATGCGCACCGGTGCGGTGTCGAGGATGGTGCAGCCGGCATTGAGGAACACGCCCTCGCCGAGATGGATGTTGAAGCCATAAGCGCAGTGGAAAGGCGCCTCGACGCGGCAGCCCGCCGCCGCCGAGCCCAGCAGGGCCTTCAGCCTGGGCGCCAGGTCGCCGCGCTGTTGCGGCGACATGGTGGCGTGCTCGAAGACGGCCTCGGCCGCCACCGCACGCAGCGTGTCGAGTTCGGGATCGACGCAATTGTACCACGCGCCTGCGGCCATCTTGTCACGTTCGCTTGCTGCCATGGCATGATCCTTTCGCTGGCAAAAGCCAACCACACAACACCGGATGCTGCCAAGGTCGAAGCCGCCGCCTCTGGCGAAACGGGATGGCTGTGTTAGCCTTCCGCCAAAGTGCACTGTCGGGCCACATCCACGAGGGGACAACGGATGGCGATCTACCTTTTCGCACTGCTCATCGGAATTGTTGCCGGCCTCAGGGCCATGACCGCACCTGCGGCCGTCGCCTGGGGCGCCTGGCTCGGCTGGCTGCCCCTGGCCGGCACCTGGGCCGGCTTCATGGGACACTGGATCACGCTGGCGATCTTCACCGTGCTGGCCCTCGCCGAACTCGTCACCGACCAGTTGCCGTCGACCCCAAGCCGCAAGGTGCCGGTGCAGTTCGCCACCCGCATCGTCATGGGCGCCCTCGCCGGCGCCGTTCTCGGCACGGTGGGAGGTGCGCCGATCGGCGGACTGGCTGCAGGTGTCATCGGTGCCATCCTCGGCACGCTCGGCGGCGCGGCGGTGCGGTCGAGCCTGGCCCAGTCGTTCGGCGGCAAGGACCTGCCGGCGGCGCTGATCGAAGACGTCGTCGCAATCCTCGGCGCACTGCTGGTCGTGGGCATGGTCGCATGAGCGCGGCCAAAAAATTCGACGCCATCATCATCGGCTGCGGCCAGGCCGGGCCGCCGCTGGCGGGACGGCTGACGGCAGCCGGCCAGACGGTGGCGCTGATCGAGCGCAAGCTGGTGGGCGGCACCTGTGTCAACACCGGCTGCAAGCCGACCAAGACCATGGTGGCCAGCGCCTATGCCGCCCATCTCGCCCGCACCGGCGCCGACTATGGCGTGTCGACCGGCAAGGTCTCGGTCGACATGAAGGCGGTGAAGGCACGCAAGGACAAGGTGACGCTCGATTCCCGCGCCAGCCTGGAAGACTGGATCGCCGGCATGAAGGGCTGCACGCTCTATCGCGGCCACGCCAGCTTCGAGGGGCCGCACGAGGTGCGCGTCGGGGACGACTTGCTGCACGGCGAGCGCATCTTCATCAATGTCGGCGGCCGCGCCAACATCCCCGACATGCCGGGGATCGGCGACATCGAATACCTGACCAACACCTCGATGATGGAGGTGGATTGCCTGCCACGCCATCTCGTCGTCGTCGGCGGCAGCTATATCGGGCTGGAATTCGCCCAGATGTACCGCCGCTTCGGCTCGGACGTGACCGTGGTCGAAAAAGGCCCGCGGCTGATTTCGCGCGAGGACGAGGAGGTCTCCGAGGCGGTCAAGGGCATCCTCGAACACGAAGGCATCAAGCTGAGGTTGAATGCCGAGTGCATCAGCTTTGCCGCGCATCCGGACGGCGTGACCGTCGGTGTCGACTGCACCAGCGGCGACCGGGCGGTGACGGGGTCGCATGTGCTGCTGGCGATCGGGCGGAAGCCCAACACCGACGACCTCGGCCTGGACAAGGCGGGTGTCCACACCGACAAGCGCGGCTACATCGAGGTCGACGACCACCTCCGCACCAACGTCCCGCACATCTGGGCGATGGGCGACTGCAACGGCAAGGGCGCTTTCACCCACACCGCCTACAACGACTTCGAGATCGTCGCCGCCAATCTTCTGGACAACGACAAGCGCAAGGTCACCGACCGGATCGAGGCCTATGCGCTCTACATCGACCCGCCGCTCGGCCGCGCCGGCATGACCGAGGCTGCGGCGCGCAAGTCGGGCCGCAAGGTGCTGGTCGGCCAACGGCCGATGACGCGCGTCGGCCGCGCCGTCGAAAAGGGCGAGACGCTGCAGCGCGCCATGCACATCCACCCGACTGTGTCGGAGCTGTTGCCGACGATCGCGCAGGAACTCAAGCCCCTGGCATAGGATGGACCCATCCCGACGACAGCGGGATAGGTCTTGCTCTTTGGCCTACTCGAAAGCTGCTCTCGCCTTGGCCTCGAGCCATTCCGCCATCTGGCGGTAGGGCACCGGACCGTAGCTGATACGGGCAACGCCAAGCTCGGCAAGTCTTGCCTTTGGCGGCACATGCGCGAGCGCTATGATGTTGACCGGCATCTCGACCTCGCGGCAGAGCTTGCCGATCAGCGTCTCATTGCCGAGGCCGGGCGCGAAGAAGCCGTGCGCGCCGGCCTTTGCGTATGCCCCGGCCCGTTCGATCGCGGCATCGACCAGCGCGTCGCTGTGTTCGTCGGGCTTGGCCTTCAGGAAGATGTCGGTGCGGGCATTGATGAAGGCGGCAATGCCAGAGGCCTTGACGGCGTCGGCCGCCGCAGCGATGCGCTTTACCTGGGCGGCGATGTCGTGCAGGCCGCTGCCGCCGACGATCTGGTCCTCGAAGTTGAAGCCGACCACGCCTTCCGCCAGCGCCCGCGTCACAGTCGCGGCGACCGCCTCCGGCTCGACGCCATAGCCGCCCTCGAGATCCATCGTGACCGGCAGCTCGGTGGCGGCGACGATGCGGCGCATGTTGTAGAGCGCCAGGTCCAGCGGGATCTTCTCGCCGTCGGCGAAACCGAAGGCGGCGGCCACCGGCCAGCTGCCCGTCGCGATCGCCTTGGCACCGGCCTTGGCGACGATGTTGGCACTGCCCGGATCCCAGATGTTGTAGAGAACCACCGGGTCGCCCTTCACGTGCAGGGCATGGAAGGCCTTGGCCTTGTCGATCTGGCTGGTCATGGAATTCGCCTCTTTGGGTGACTGAAGGCCGAAACCTATCAGCGTGAGGCGTCTTGGCCATAGCGCAGAATGCGGTAAGTGAGTTGCCAGAGACGGGGGTAATCACCGTTGCGCAGGACGGGACCATCGCAGCAGCCGTGAGGTAGCAATTTCTGCCGCAGCCCAAGGGCAAGTCGAGAGGCCGCCCCTGCTTTGCAACACCCGATGACGCGCTCAGTCCTCGTCCGGCTCGGCCGCCGACAGCCGCGCCTCGAGCCTTTCGAGCATGTTGACGGCGATTTCCAGCTCGCGCTCGTCCTCGCCGGCCAGAAGATCGGCGCGCAGGCGCCCAAAGATCCGCTCGATCTCGATCACGCGGGCACGCCCGGCATCGGTGAGCGACAGGATCTTGGCACGGCGGTCGCCGGGATCGCCGACGCGCACGATTAGCCCGTCGGCCTCAAGGATGTCGACGATGCGCACCAGCGACGGTCCTTCGAAGCCGAGATGGTCGGCAATCACGCCCTGGCGGATGTTGTCGCCCAGCCGCGACAGCGTCGCCAGCGGCATGGCGGTGGCATGCGACAGCCCGCAATCGTCGAGCGCCCGGTCGGCCGCGCGCCGCCACAGCCGGGCGACCGAGGTGACGTACTTGCCGAAATTGCCGCGCGCCGAAGACCGGTTGGACATCCAAGAAAGATAACATATTATCTATTAGGGTACGATCAGATTCTTGCAGCAACAAAAGCGCGGCGGGCGGGCGAGGACTCGTAAGCGCAAGACCTGCAGGAGCGATCGCAACCGGCATCGCCAATTCGGGCGAAGTCGAAACGTCTGATAATCTTCGCAGGTAACCACAAATGGCAGAACAACGGACAAGCGGAGGCAGCGGCGGCTGGCTCCTGGTTCTCTTCGGCCTGCTCATGGTCGTCATCGGCGCGCCGCTTGTTTATGGCGGCGTCCAGTTGATCGGCCTGGGCGGCTCCTGGTACTACACCCTCGCCGGCCTCGGCGTCATCACCTCCGGCATCCTCTACATCATGCGCCGCAAGTCCGGCCTCTGGCTCTACGCCATCGTGTTCCTGGCGACGGTCGCCTGGGCGATCTGGGAATCCGGCCTCGAATTCTGGCCGCTCGTGCCGCGCCTCGTGGCGCCCGCCGTCATCGCCATTCCCGCACTGCTGCTCGCTCCACTGTTTCCGGCCAGCACCGGCAAGCGCAGGCCGTTCGCGCTCGCCGGCCTGCTCGCCGTGGCACTGGCCGCGACGGCATTCTACGCCTTTACCCCGCACGGCGTGACGCGCAACGCGTTTGCCAAGGCTGAGCCCGCGCCGACAGTGCCGCCGGCAGCCGCCAGCGCCACCGACTGGCGCTACTACGGCCGCACGCCGGCCGGCACGCGCTATGCCCCGATCGACCAGATCAACCGCGACAACGTCAACCAGCTCGAGGTCGCCTGGACCTTCCGCCATGGCGACACCCCGCAGGGCTCGGCACAGGACCAGAGCACGCCGCTCTACGTCGGCGACACGCTCTACACCTGCTCGCCCAACAACATCGTTCACGCGCTGAACCCGGACACGGGCGACGTGAAGTGGAAATACGATCCCAAGGCCAAGTCGCCGCTGTGGCAGCGCTGCCGCGGCGTGAGCTACTATGAGCCGGGCCCGGCTCCGGTCCAGGCGGAAGCCTCCGCTCCCGCCGACCCGCTGGCACCGACAAGCGTCATCGCGGCAGCACCTGCGGTTCCCGCTGCACCGGCATCAAACGCTTGTGCCGCCCGCATCGTCATGACCACCATCGACGCCCGCCTGATTCAGCTCGACGCAAAGACCGGCGAACTGTGCCAGGACTTCGGCAATGGCGGCATCGTCGATCTCAAGCAGGGCATGGGCGAGATCAAGGACGGCTTCTACTTCCAGACGTCGGCCCCCACCGTCATGCGCGACCTGATCATGGTCGGCGGCTGGGTCTGGGACAATGTCGAGACCGGCGAGCCTTCGGGCGCCGTCCGTGCCTTCTCGGCCCGCACCGGCGAGCTGGTCTGGGCCTGGGACCTCGGCAACCCGGCGATCACCAAGCTGCCGCCGGAAGGCGAGAGCTACACGCGCGGCACGCCGAATGTCTGGTCGACGCCGGCCTATGACGAAGCGCTCGGCCTCGTCTACCTGCCGACCGGCAACGCGACGCCCGATTTCTGGGGCGCCCACCGCAGCAAGGCGGCCGAGGAATATTCGGCCGCGGTCGTCGCCCTCGACATGGACACCGGCAAGGAGCGCTGGAAGTTCCAGACCGTTCACCACGACATCTGGGACTATGACGTTCCCGCGCAGCCAGCACTCTACGACGTGCCCGACGGCAAGGGCGGCAAGACCCCTGCCCTGATCCAGCTGACCAAGCGCGGCCAGATCTTCATGCTCGACCGCCGCGACGGCAAGCCGATCGCCGAAGTCGAGGAACGCCCGGTACCGCAGGGCGCGATGGAGGGCGACTGGACCGCTCCGACCCAGCCTTATTCGGTCGGCATGCCTTCGATCGGCACCGAGCCGTTCACCGAGGCACGGATGTGGGGTGCGACGCCCTACGACCAGCTCTACTGCCGCATCGAGTTCAAGAAGCTGCGCTACGATGGCGAGTTCACGCCTCCGAGGACCGACCGCAGCCTGATCTACCCCGGCTATTATGGCGGCATGAACTGGGGCAGTGCCGCGATCGACGAGGCCCGTGGCCTTTTGATCGTCAACGACATCCGCATGCCGCAGTTCGTGCAGCTCATCGCCCGCGAGGAGGCCGACAACTATGGCGGTTCGGCAGCCCATGACGGCCTGTCGCAGCAGAAGGGCACGCCCTACGGCGCGCTGAAGAACGGCTTCATGTCGCCGCTCGGCGTTCCCTGCCACCAGCCGCCCTACGGCACGATCAGCGCCGTCGACCTCGAAACGCGGCAATTGGTCTGGCAGGTCCCGGCCGGCACCCTCGAGGACACCGGCCCCCTCGGCATGATGACCGGGATGCAGATCCCGATTGGCATGCCGACGCTCGGTGGCCCCGTCGCCACCTCGGGCGGCCTCGTCTTCTACGCCGGCACGCAGGACTACTACCTGCGCGCGATGGACGTCACGACCGGCGAGGAATTGTGGAAGGGCCGGCTGCCCGTAGGCGCCCAGTCGACGCCGATGACCTTCGTCTCCCACGAGACCGGAACGCAGTATGTGGTCATCTCCGCCGGCGGCGCACGCCAGTCGCCCGACCGCGGCGACTACGTGGTCGCCTACAAGCTGCCGAAGCAGAACTGAGTTCTGTGGGCATGGACAACGGAAGGGGCGCCTCGGCGCCCCTTTTCATTTCCGGCCTGCGAAGGCGGTGTTGACCCGCCGCGCAAGCGGACAATTCGGCCGTCGAGCCGCTCTACGAGTTCCTTCGCCGCGACCTGACGCAGCAATCCTGATGTAAGCCGGCTTGCTGTTGCCGAATGGCTGCCATGCGCGCCACGCATTGCTGCAATGCACCAACATCGCTTGCGCCGCAGCCGACATCAGGAAAATGTGGGATTAAATCGTTTCAGCATTTCCCGAGCCGTCCCATGCCCTTGCCAATCATCGCCCTGGCCGTTGCATCTTTTTGCATCGGCACCACCGAATTCGTGATCATGGGCCTGTTGCCGGAGGTCGCCGCCGACCTCGGCGTGTCGATCCCCGCCGCCGGCCTGCTCGTCACCGGCTACGCACTCGGCGTCGTCATCGGCGCGCCGATCATCGCCATCGGCACGGCAAGACTGCCGCGCAAGCCGGTGCTGATCGGCCTCGCCACCTTGTTCGTGCTCGGCAACCTGCTCTGCGCCATCGCCCCGACCTACTGGACGCTGATGATCGCCCGCGTCATCACCGCCTTCGGCCACGGCGCCTTTTTCGGCATCGGCTCGGTGGTGGCGGCGAGCCTGGTGCCCGCCAACAAGCGCGCCAGCGCCATTGCCCTGATGTTTGCCGGCCTGACGCTCGCCAACATCCTCGGCGTGCCCGGCGGCACCGCACTCGGCGAGGCGTTCGGCTGGCGCATGACCTTCTTCGCCGTCGTCGTCATCGGCCTGATCTCGGTTGCCGCCATCGCCTGGCTGGTACCGGCGGGCGTCGCCCCTCCCGGCAAGGGTGGCGTGGCCAGCGAGGTCAAGGTGCTCGGCAAGCTGCAGGTCTGGCTCGCCATGATCATCTCGGCGCTCGCCTCGGGCAGCCTGTTTGCCGTCTTCACCTACATCAAGCCGATCCTGACCGACGTCAC
The DNA here is from genome assembly GCF_014206975.1 of Aminobacter aganoensis. Lineage (GTDB taxonomy): Bacteria > Pseudomonadota > Alphaproteobacteria > Rhizobiales > Rhizobiaceae > Aminobacter > Aminobacter aganoensis. The sequence goes on along the minus strand of NZ_JACHOU010000023.1, from coordinate 57,343 downwards.
CGGCGTGTCGGTTGCGTCGGTCACCTGGATCCTGCTCCTCTTCGGCGGCGGCATGACCATCGGCAACATCATCGGCGGCAAGCTGGCCGACTGGAAGCTGATGCCGACCGCCATCGGCGCGCTGGTGGTGATGGCTGCGATCCATGTCGCCCTCGCCCAGCTCGGCTATTCGGCACCAGCTGCAATCCTGCTCATCTTCCTCTGGGGCGTGATGACCTTCGTCATCGTACCGCCGATGCAGATGCGCGTCGTCGAAACCGCCTCGGAAGCACCGAACCTCGCCGCGACGCTCAACCAGGGCGCCTTCAACGCCGGCAACGCCGCCGGCGCCTGGGCGGGCGGCGCCGCGATCTCGATGGGCGTCAGCTATGCCGACCTGCCTCTCGTTGGCGCCGCTATCGCGCTCACGGCCTTCGGCGTCGCGCTGTTTTCCTTCGCGCTCGACCGCCGTGACGCAATTCAGCAGGCGGCATGACGCTTTAGCGATTGTCAGCAATCCGCCGCTGCTGTAGCCACATCTCCGATGGTTCCTGCTGCCTGACTCGGGCAGCGGATTAAATGGGAACACGGTAAGACGTCTCGACGCGAAACCGTGGCTGCCCCCGCAACTGTGAGCGGATAGCAAATCGGAAAATGCCACTGGCCGGAAGGCCGGGAAGGCTCCGAGGCGCAGAAACCCGCAAGCCAGGAGACCTGCCATCATCCGATTAACTCAACCGGCCGGGGTGTGCCGCGGAGATGATGATGGTTGCGACTGCCTTTTTCCGTACCGGCGCGCTTTCCGGATCGTTCTGCCACCTCCGCCTGACTGCGGAGACAGGGCATGCTCAATCGCGTCCACGCCGCTAGCCGCCTTGTAGGCACGACCCCGGCACTGCTCGAGCTCGACGGCGTCAGTTGGGGGCCCCGCGCTTCCAGGCCCATCCTCGAACCGGTGTCGCTTGCGGTCGCCCCCGGCGAAATGCTCGCCATCGTCGGCCCCAACGGTGCCGGCAAGTCGAGCCTGCTGCGCTGCCTCTACCGCTACCACAAGCCGATTTCAGGAACCGTCCGGCTCGACGGCACCGACATCTGGAAGATGAAGCCGCGCGACTGCGCCCGCCGCATCGCGACCGTGCTGCAGGAAAGCGCCTCCGACTTCGGCCTGACGGTCGCCGAGATCGTCGAACTCGGGCTGACCCCGCATGTGACCAGCTTCGGCACCGGCGACGACGACTACGACCACGTCGAGGCAGCCCTTGACCTGCTCGGCCTGACCGCGCTCGCCGCGCGCGACTTCAACTCGCTGTCCGGCGGCGAGAAGCAGCGCGTGATGATCGCACGCGCCCTGGTGCAGCGGCCGGACCTTTTGATCCTCGACGAGCCTACCAACCATCTCGATATCCGCCACCAGCTCGAGGTCCTGGAACTGCTTGGCAATCTCGGCTGCACCGTCATCGTCTCGCTCCACGACCTGGCGCTCGCCTCGGCCCATGCCGATCGGGTACTGGTGATGGACGCCGGTCGCGCTGTCGCCTGCGGTGCACCGGCCGACATCCTGACGCCCGAGCGCATCCGCCAGAGCTTTTCCGTCGGCGCGACCCTCGACGACCATCCCGTCACCGGCCGCCCGCGCTTTTCATTCCATCTCGAACGCTGACAGAACCCAAGGAGCCCAAATGCGCCTGCCCATCATCGCCGCCGCCCTGCTCGCCACCTGCGCCTCAGCCATGGCCAGTGGCTTCCCCGTCACCGTCAAGAGCTGCAACCGCGACGTGACCTTCGAGGCCGCGCCCAAGCGCGCCGTCTCGCACGACGTCAACCTGACCGAGATGATGCTGGCACTCGGCCTCGGCGACCACATGGCCGGCTATTCCGGCATCTCCGGCTGGAAGACGCTGAGCGAGGAGCTGCGCAAGGGCGTCGGCGAACTGCCCGAACTCGCGCCCAAATACGTCACCAAGGAAGTGCTGCTCGGCGTCGACACCGACCTGTTCTTCGCCGGCTGGAACTACGGCATGAAGGTCGGCGGCGACGTCACCCCGGAGACGCTCGCGCCCTTCAACGTCGCTGTCTACGAGCTGACCGAGAGCTGCATCCACATCATGAAGAAGGACAAGTCCTCGCTTCAGGACATGTATGCCGACCTCAACAATCTCGGCGCCATCTTCGGCGTGCGCGAGAAGGCCGAAGCATTGGTATCGGGCTACGAGAAGGAACTCGCCGACTTCCAGGCATCGCTGCCCAAGCTCGACAAGCCGGTCAGCGTGTTCCTCTACGATTCCGGCGAGCAGAAGCCCTTCACAGCCGGCCGCTACGCCATGCCGACCGCCATCATCGAGGCTGCCGGCGGCAGGAACATCGCCGACGACGTCGAATCGAGCTGGGTCGAGATTGGCTGGGAGCCAGTCATCGAGCAAAACCCGGAGATGGTGGTGATCGTCAACTACGGCGAGGTGACCGCCGAGCAGAAGATCGAATTCATGCGCAGCAATCCGGCCTTCAAGGACATCGACGCAGTGAAGAACAACCGCTTCTTCGTGCTCGAATACAACGAGGCGACGCCGGGGCCGCGCAACATCGCCGCCATCAAGCGACTCGCCGCCGCGATGCGGGCCGACTGACCCGTGTCACACCGCCACCTCGTCGCAGGACCACGGCACGTCCTGATCCACGCCATGCCGGCCCTGATCCCCGGGCTGGCCGTGCTGCTCGTCGTAGCCATGATCGTGGCCGTCGGCGTCGGGCCGGTGGCGATCCCGCTGGAGACCGTGTGGGGCGTGATCGCCAACAAGCTGGTTCCGGGAAGCGTCGAGGCGGTGTGGTCGAGCGGCCGCGAAAACATCGTCTGGGATGTGCGCGCCCCGCGCGTCATCCTGGGTGCGGTCGTCGGCGCCTCATTGGCGTGTGTGGGCGCAGCGCTGCAGTCGGTGACGCGCAACCCGCTCGCCGATCCGCATCTGCTCGGCATTTCGTCAGGCGCGGCCTTCGGCGCCATCATGGCGCTGATCCATGTCGGCATGGTGTTCGGCACGGCCACCGTGCCGGTCTTCGCCTTTGCCGGGGCAATGGCGGCAACCGCCCTGGTGCTTGCCATCGCCAATCTGGCACGGGTCCAGTCCGCCGGGCAGCTGATCCTCGCCGGCGTGGCCGTCAGCTTCATCATCTCGGCCGCCGCCAACCTGTCGATCTTCATCGGCGATCCCAGGGCCGCCCATGTCGCCATCTTCTGGATGCTCGGCGGGCTCGGCCTGGCGCAGTGGAGCCACCTGCCCTACCCGCTCATCGCCCTCGTACTCGGCGGCGCGTGGCTGATGACGCAGACCCGCAACCTCAATGCCATGACGCTGGGCGACGAGAGCGCCACCGCGCTCGGCATCCCGGCGCGCGCCTTCCGGCTTAAGGTCTTCGTCGTCTGCGCGCTGCTGACCGGCTGCGCCGTCGCCTATTCCGGCGTCATCGCCTTCGTCGGCCTGATGATCCCGCACATCGTGCGCTTCTTCGTCGGCGGCGACTATCGCCGCGTCCTGCCGCTGTCGGCGCTGGTGGGCGCGATCTTCCTGATCGCCGCTGACATGGCCGCCCGCACGGTGATGCCGCCGCAGGACATGCCGCTCGGCATCGTCACTGGACTGATCGGCGGCGTGGCTTTCGTGGTGCTGATGCGCCGCCGGACAACAAATTGAGCGTCAGTTGGTAATGCAATGCAAGACGACGCAAATCCAGTTGCACCCCCGGTTTTTCCTAGCTATGGATTTGCCATGAACACGACTTCGCTCCAGAACATTTGGTGGCGGGCCAGCTGACAGCGGCCTCTTGAAGCGCGTGCGCGTGAAAATTGTGATGGCCGCAACGGGATTTCCGGGCGGCCATTTGTTTTTTCGAACCAGGCTCCGGAACGCTCCCACGGCAACGGATGGAGACGGGAATGACGTTGGAACTGCTTGATAACGGTGCCGAGCGCTACGTGACCGCTGGTGGGGTGTCCATCACCAGGCAACGCCACGAAACCGCCTATGCCGGAGCGATCGAGACCTATCTCGACGGGCTGAACAGCCGCCGCGGCGCGGTGTTTTCCTCCAACTACGAGTACCCCGGCCGCTACACCCGCTGGGACACCGCGATCATCGACCCGCCGGTGGTCATCTCGGCACGCGGGCGCTCGATGAAGATCGAGGCGCTCAATGCGCGCGGCGAGGTGCTGCTGCCGGTCATCCACGCCGCGCTGGCACCGCTCGAGGAGCTGACCATCGCCGAGGCCGGCAAGCACCTGATCAGGCTCGACATCGCCACCCCCGGCCGGGTTTTCACCGAGGAGGAGCGCTCGCGCGTGCCTTCGGTATTCACCGTGCTGCGCGCCATCACCGCGCTGTTCAAGTCGGACGAGGACAGCAATCTCGGCCTTTACGGCGCCTTCGGCTACGACCTTGCCTTCCAGTTCGACCCGGTCCAGCACAAGCTCGAGCGCAAGGAAAGCCAGCGCGACCTGGTCCTGTTCCTGCCCGACGAGATCCTGGTCGTCGATCACTATTCGGCCAAGGCCTGGCACGACCGCTACGACTATTCCGGCAAGGGTTTTTCGACCGAAGGCATTGCCCGCGACAGCGTTGCCGAGCCGTTCAGGACCTCCGACCGCATCCCGCCGCGCGGCGACCACGAGCCGGGCGAATATGCCCAGCTGGTGCGCCGGGCGATGGACAGCTTCAAGCGCGGCGACCTGTTCGAGGTCGTTCCCGGCCAGATGTTCTACGAGCGCTGCGAAACCGCCCCTTCGGAGATTTCCCGCCGGCTGAAGACCATCAACCCCTCGCCCTATTCGTTCTTCATCAATCTGGGCGAAGGCGAATACCTGATCGGCGCGTCGCCGGAGATGTTCGTGCGCGTCAACGGCCGCCGCGTCGAGACCTGCCCGATCTCGGGCACCATCAAGCGCGGCGAGGACGCTATCTCCGACAGCGAGCAGATCCTCAAGCTGCTCAACTCGAAGAAGGACGAATCCGAGCTCACCATGTGCTCCGACGTCGACCGCAACGACAAGTCACGCGTCTGCGAGCCGGGCTCGGTGCGCGTCATCGGCCGCCGCCAGATCGAGATGTATTCGCGGCTGATCCACACCGTCGACCATATCGAGGGTCGCCTGCGCGAGGGCATGGACGCCTTCGACGCCTTCCTCTCCCACGCCTGGGCGGTGACGGTGACGGGTGCGCCGAAGCTCTGGGCGATGCGTTTCATCGAGCAGAACGAGAAGAGCCCGCGCGCCTGGTATGGCGGGGCGATCGGCATGGTGCATTTCAACGGCGACCTGAACACCGGCCTGACGCTGCGCACCATCCGCATCAAGGACGGCATCGCCGAGGTGCGCGCAGGCGCCACATTGCTCTACGATTCCATTCCCGAGGAAGAAGAAGCCGAAACCGAACTGAAGGCCTCAGCCATGCTTTCCGCCATCCGCGACGCCAAGACCGGCAACTCCGCAGGCACCGAGCGCACCACTGCGCGCGTCGGCGAAGGGGTCAAGATCCTGCTCGTCGACCACGAGGACTCCTTCGTCCACACCTTGGCCAATTACTTCCGCCAGACCGGCGCCGACGTGTCCACCGTGCGCTCGCCGGTGCCCGAGGAGATCTTCGACCGCATCAAGCCCGACCTCGTCGTGCTCTCTCCCGGCCCCGGCATGCCTAAGGATTTCGACACGGCGGCGACGATCAGGAAATCGCGCGACCGCGACCTGCCGATCTTCGGCGTATGCCTGGGCCTGCAGGCGCTGGCCGAGGCCTATGGCGGCGAGCTGCGCCAGCTGGCCGTGCCGATGCACGGCAAGCCGTCGCGTATCCGCGTTTCCAAGCCCGGCATCGTCTTTTCCGGCCTGCCCAAGGAAGTGACCGTCGGCCGCTACCACTCGATCTTTGCCGATCCTGTTCGCCTGCCCGACGACTTCGTCGTCACGGCAGAAACCGAGGACGGCGTCATCATGGCGTTCGAGCACAAGAAGGAGCCGATCGCCGCCGTTCAGTTCCACCCCGAATCGATCATGACGCTCGGCCACGACGCCGGCATGCGGATGATCGAGAACGTCGTCGCGCACATGCCGCGCAAGGCCAAGGACAAGGCGGCCTGACCGGCCGCCCTAACCACAGCAGAGATCATGACTGAAACCGAAACGCACGGCTTGTCGGCAACACGCAGCGGACAGGCGTCGTCCAAGCAGCGTGTCGCCAAGCTTGCCTTCTGGTCGATCATCATCGGCGCCGGGGTGATGGGCCTGAAATTTGTCGCCTGGTGGCTGACGGGCTCGGTCGCGCTCTATTCGGACGCGCTCGAATCGATCGTCAACGTCGTTGCCGCGATGGCCGCCTTCTGGGCCATCAAGATCAGCCACAAGCCGGCCGACATGGGCCACCAGCACGGCCACCACAAGGCCGAGTATTTCTCGGCCGTGCTCGAGGGCGTTCTGATCGTCGTCGCCGCCTTGCTGATCCTGTTCGAGGTCTGGCGCAGCTGGGGCGTGCCGATGGACGCCGAGCGGCCATGGCTGGGTCTCGGCATCAACGGCATAGCCGCCGTGATCAACGCCATCTGGGCGGGCGCGCTGATCCGCGTCGGCCGTGCCGAGCGCTCGCCCGCCATGGTCGCCGACGGTCATCACATCATGACCGACGTGGTGACCTCCGCCGGCGTGCTGATCGGCCTCGTCGCCGCCGTCGTCACCGGCTGGAAGATCCTCGATCCGGCACTTGCCGTGATCGTCGCGCTGAACATCCTGTGGCAGGGCTGGCATGTCATCAGCTCGTCCATGGACGGGCTGATGGACCGCGCCGTCGAACTCGACGAGCACATGCGCATCCGCGACATCATCTCGGCCAACTCCAAGGGCGCTATCGAGGTCCACGACCTCAAGACCCGCATCGCCGGCCGCGCCACCTTCATCGAGTTCCACCTGGTCGTCGACGCCGACATGACGGTGGGCGAAAGCCACGTCATCTGCGACCGCATCGAGGACGCGCTGCGCGACGACATCCCTTCTGTGCGCGTCATCATCCATGTCGAGCCCGACGACGAGGCCAAACTGCCCAAGGGCACGGTCGCCGTTCCTTTCGCCTGAACGCCAGGCGTCCCGAGCCCGCAGGGTTCCTAGATCTTCACCAGCATTGCGGTGAGATACATGAAGCCGGCGCCGACAGCGAGCCCGGCCATGACTGCCGGACCGAAAAGCCCGCTGCCTTCCGCGCCTTCGCGGCGGCGGATCAGCGCTGTCACCTCGACGATCACCTGGAGGATCGCACCGGCACCGATGGCAAGCGCCAGTGCCGACCATTGCGGCGCGAACGCCAGGCTGCCGATCCAAAGGCCCAGCACCGCCGGTCCGCCGGCAAGCAGGGTCAGGCCGGCGAAGGTCCACAGGGCGATGCGCTCGCGCAGGATGGGTGCCGCGATGCCGATGCCTTCGGTGACATTGTGGATGGTGAATCCAAGCACCAGGAACGTGCCTAGGCCGGCGGCGCCTGCCGCGAACGCGGCGCCGATCGCGAGCCCCTCGCCGAAATTGTGCAGGCCGATGCCGATGGCGATGTAGGTGGCGAGCGCCAGGCCCTGCGGCGTGCCGTTGCGGCGGCCGATGCCCATCAGGATCAGGAAGCTGGCGGCGGCGGCCAGCACCACCATGGCGTTGCCCTGGAATATCGCGGCGGATTCGGCGGCAAGCTCGAAGGCATCGCCGATGGCATCGACCATCAGGAAGGCCAGCAGGCCGACGGTCAGCGCCAGGAGGAAGCTCATGCCGTTGCGGCCGACCCCGCGCAGCGCCGGATAGAACATCAGCCCGACCGCCACCGGCACGATGCCGACGAAGATGCCGAGAATCGCCTGCGACAAAAGGCTGGTGCTGTCGGCCACCGGTGTCGCGACCGCCACGGGAATTTCATGGGCGAATGTGGCGCCGGTGCCGGTCACCAGATTGACCGCGTGCGCCTCGCCGAGCACCCACGGGAACGGCACCGCGATCCAGGCAGACGAACCGCGCTCCAGCGGCCCCGGCGGATCCTGGGTGAACTGCCAGTAGGCATCGTCGACCTGGACCTGGGCAATCGTCATCGGCTCCGAGCCGCCGACTCGGACCAGGACGCGAATGCCGTCGCTGCCGAGGATGACGCGTTCGAAGGCGATGTCTTCGACAGGCGGCGTGCCGTTGTTGAAGCGCGCCAGGGGATTGGTGGAAACCAGCACGGCAATGGCTGCGGCGAAGGCAAGCAGCGGCAGGATGATCCACCACAGCGCACGGCGCGCAGTTGGCGTTCCGGGCAGTTCGGCTTCCGTCTCGGAGATCGGCGCGTCCCTCATGCCACGTCCTCCACGACGTCGAACATGCCGACCCAGCCCAGTTCGGTGAACTCCGACTGATGCGGGTGGAACATGTAGAGTCCGGCCTCATGCTCGGCAAAACTGAATTCGAGGATGCCGCGCTGGGCCTGGCACTGGGTGATCAGGTCGACGGTCTTCAATGTCGGGGTCAGCGTCGTGCCCTGGTCGAAATAGTCGAAGAAATTGGCATGCAGGTGAAACGAGTTGATCGGGTCGAACTCGACGACATTGATCAGGTAGATCCGCACCGGCCTGGTCTTGGCGATCCTGATCGGGGAGTTCATGTAGGTATGCGCCACCGTGTTGACGGCGTAGAACTCGTTCTCGCCATCGAAATTGGTGTCGAAGGCGTTCATCACCATGACGAACTCCTGCCACTGCGCATTCTCCGGCGTGCCGTAGAGCCGCGAACGGGCGACATCGGCCTGGTCGGGGTGGCGGGCGGGATCGGGATCGATGACGAAAGCGCCGTACATGCCCTTGTGGATGTGCCGTTTCAGCGGCAGCGCGTGGCAATGGTAGAGGTGGCAACCGAACGGCTTGGCATCGAATTCGTAGACGAATTCCTCGCCGGGGTTGACCAGGCCGGCCCCTGGCACGCCATCCATCCGCGCGGCATGAATGCCATGGAAATGCATCGAGTGCGGATGCGAGCCGTAGTTCTTGAAGACGATGCGCAGGCGCTCGCCTTCGGTGGCGCGCAAGGCCGGGCCGGGAACGCGGCCATTGTAGGTCCAGGCCGGGAACATCACCCCCGGCGCAATCTCGATGTCCTTGTCTTCGGCGACGACCTCGAAGGTCCTGAGCGTACCTCCATCCGGCAGCACCGACGTCGTGCCGACATCCCAGTCGGTGAGCATCTTGGCCGGGTCGAAGCCGTTGCGGGCGCTGTCGACCTCGCCAACGGTGAGCATCGCGCCATGCGCACCGCCATGTCCTGAAGACGACGCCGCTTGATAGGCATCGCCGGCGCCGGGCGCTGCCGCAGCATCGTGCCCGCCATGCGCCGCCTGCCCCACCGCCGCGCTGACGCCCACCGCCGTGGCGCCAGCCGTGCAGATACCGCCCGCCAGCACCAGCCTTCGGCTGAGCCGTTCTCCCAATAGTGTCGGCACGTCAGCCATCCCGTGTCATTTTGCAAATGCGAATGATTTGCATCATGCTCTCGCAATTGTCCATGCACAAGTTGAATCTGACCGGCGCGCGAGCGATGCAGCCGCCGGTTTCGACGTGACGATCCGGAGAGATGACGGGGATACTGCGATCGCCCGCACAGCGGACCAACGATTGGACGCAGGCGAGATCGGGGAATTTATTGCAGTTCAGTGCAATCGATACCTGCCCCGACGGCGCCAGCAACGGCATTGAATCAGGATCGCAGCCTGGCAACGCAAGCCATTGTCGAAGCTGCACTATTCGATCGTGGGCGCGACGGGAAGTGGCGATCAAGCCACGTCGCGACAGCACCGTTGCGGCTGCCCAGTCCGGATGCTCGCATGCGCTATAACAAACCGGGCGGCGCATCACGTGATGCGCCGCCCGTAAGCCAGCCGTGTTTCTCAGTCGATCTGGATGTTTGCGTCCTTGACCACCGGTCCCCACTTTGCGAGCTCGGCCTTGACGTGGGCTGCCAGTTCATCCGGCGTCGAGCCGACGATCTTGGCGCTGAAACCGTTCATCTTTTCGATGACCTCCGGATCGGTCATTGCCTTGTTGGCCGACGCGTTGAGGCGATCGACGACCTCCTTCGGCGTGCCGGCCGGCGCAAACAGTGCATTCCAGGTGTAGGTCTCGTAGCCCGGCACGCCTGACTCGGCGATGGTCGGCACGTCGGGGAAGGACGGCGCGCGCTCGGCCGTCGTCACGCCGAGGGCGCGCAGCGTGCCGCCCTTGATGTGCGAGGACGACGACGGCAGATTGTCGAACATGATCGGCACCTGGTTACCGACGACATCGTTCAGCGCCGGCCCCGCGCCCTTGTAGGGAATGTGCTGGATGCTGACGCCGGCCATGGCCTTGAACAGTTCGCCCGACAGATGCAGCGGCGTGCCATTGCCCGACGAGGCATAGGCGTATTTGTCGGGTTCGGCCTTCAAGAGCGCAATCAGTTCCTGCACGTTCTTGACCGGCAGCTGCGGATTGACGACCAGGACGTTCGGCACGACGACCAGCAGCGATACCGGGGTGAAGTCCTTCTCCGGGTCATACGGCTTGGTCTTGAGGATAAGCGGGTTGAGCGCGTGCGTCGCAACCGTGCCCATCAGGATGGTGTAGCCATCGGGTTCGGCGCGGGCGACGCGGTCGGCGCCGATGTTGCCGCCGGCACCGGCGACGTTTTCGACGACCACCTGCTGGCCGAGATCATCCGACATCTTTTGCGCGATGATGCGCCCGACGACGTCGGTCGACCCGCCAGCGGCGAAAGGAATGACAAGGGTGACCGTGCGGTCGGGGAACTGCTGGGCGCCGGCGCCCGGGGCCATGGCAAGCAACGAGGCGGCGGAAAGCCCGAGGGCCAGCGCCGCGCGACGCGTGAAATTGGAAGTCATCAGTGCGCATCTCCCATCTGTGCAGCAGCACCTCCTGCCGCCGCATGGACCGTGGAGCGTATGAACTTTGCATACGCTGTCAATGCGACGTTGGGGGCAGATCCGGCATTGCCGACGATTGGCCGGCACTGGACCTGACATTCGTTGTCGAATGGGTCTAAGAGGGCGGCATGAAGCCAGACCCGCAGCCTGCCGCCCCGCTCTCCCAAACGAAGCCCTGGCTGCAATGGCTGCTGCTGCTGGCCTGCTCGGTCCTTGTTGCCGGCCTGCTCGAGCTGGCGCATCTGCCTGCCGCCCTGCTGGTCGGGCCGATGCTGGTCGCCATTTTCCTCGGCAGCAACGGCGCCACCGTCCGCGTGCCCAAGCCGCTTTTCGTCTCGGCGCAAGCGCTGATCGGCTGCCTCGTCGCCAGCTCGATCTCGACCGGAATCTTCATCACATTCGCCGCCGAATGGCCGCTGTTCCTGGGCGCGGCAATCGCCACGGTTGCCGCCAGCAGCTTCCTTGGCTGGTTCATCTCGCGGCTCAAGGTGCTGCCCGGCACCACTGCGGTCTGGGGTTCGGCACCGGGGGCCGCGACCGCCATGGTGCTGATGGCGGATGCCTTCGGCGCCGACGCGCGGCTCGTCGCCTTCATGCAATATCTGCGCGTCATCATGGTCTCGATCGCCGCTGCGGTCGTCGCCCGGCTCTGGGTCGACACCTCGGGCGTCCAGGCACCGGCGATCGAATGGTTTCCGGTCATCGTCTGGCCGGCCTTCGCGACGATGGTCGGCGTCGCCATCGTCGGCGGCGTGCTCGGCTATCTCCTGCGCATCCCCTCGCCCTACTTCGTCGGCGCGATGGTCATCGGCGCCATCGTCCATCTCGGTCTTGGCATCGACCTGCAGCTGCCGGAATGGCTGCTGGCCATCGGCTACACCCTGATCGGCTGGTCGATCGGGCTGAACTTCACCCGGCCCATCCTGCGCCACGCCGCGCGCGCCCTGCCCCAGGTGATTGGCTCGATCGCAGCGCTGATGGCGTTTTGCGGTGTCCTCGCCTTCGCGCTGCACACGATCCTCGGCGTCGATCCGCTGACCGCCTATCTGGCGACGAGCCCCGGCGGCATGGATTCCATCGCCATCATCGCCGCGGCCTCCGACAACGTCGACCTGTCATTCGTGCTGACGCTGCAGATGCTGCGCTTCCTGCTCGTTCTGCTGTTCGGCCCGGCACTGGCAAGGCTGGTGGCGAAGGCGATCAGGGACTGAGGCGGCACGCGACCGCTCGCAAGACGACAAAACCGATCGCCACTGTAGGATCGAACGGCCTTCTCTCGTCCTTTGGTCACGAACAACCAGACCAAGGGAAGGGAGAATGGCCATGGCACCCAATGGATCGGCAAGGGTAGAACTGGAAAACATCAACCATCCGGGCCAGGCCAGACCGGCCGATGCCGCCATGTATCGTGCGATGAAACTGGCGATCCTCAAGGTGCTGCCCTCGAAGTCGCCGGGGCTTACGGTGGCGCAGATGCAGGAGGGCGTGCGCGGCCACCTGCCCGAGGACCTCTATCCCGGCGGCGCCAAGGCAGGCTGGTGGACAAAGGCGGTGCAACTCGACCTCGAGGCGAAAGGCATCATCGCCCGCGAACGGGTGAGCCCGCTGCGCCTGCACAAGGCCTGACGCACGGCGGGAGTTGGGCGGCTGCATCCTCCCTGTCGCGGGCGCCGCCCTTGCGCGCCCGCTGCGCCTCCTGTAAGAGAGCGGCCATGACTTCGCGCAAGATCATCGAAATCTCCCGTCCGGCCGCTTTTGCGGGCGCGACGCTGCGCGCGCTTTCCTCGGCTCTTCTGCTTCTCGGCCTTATCGGCGATCGCCGGGCTCGCTAAGGGAGCGTCCGGCGGTCGAATTGCCGCCGAGGCATCTGCTCCTTTGCTCTTCACAACAGATCCAGAATTCTGATTTAAGACCGCTGAAGCATGCGCGCTATGTCGTGCATGGCGGCCAAGAGAACGAGACCGACAATGAGCAAGACCACCCCAGCTTCCGGCCGAAGCGCCGGCATGCCGACCGCCGCAACCAAGTACCAAGCCTATCACAAGATCGACCTGCCCAACCGGACCTGGCCATCCACGACCATCGACAAGGCACCGATCTGGTGCTCGGTCGACCTGCGCGACGGCAACCAGTCGCTCGTCGACCCGATGGGCCACGACCGCAAGACGCGCATGTTCCAGCTGTTGCTCGACATGGGCTTCAAGGAAATCGAGATCGGCTTTCCCTCGGCGTCGCAGACCGACTTCGATTTTGCCCGCTGGTGCATCGAAGAGGGCAACGTCGCCGACGACGTGTCGCTGCAGGTTCTCGTCCAGTGCCGCCCCGAATTGATCACGCGCACTTTCGAGGCGCTGCAGGGCGCCCACAAGCCGATCGTGCATTTCTACAACTCGACCAGCGAGTTGCAGCGCCGCGTCGTGTTCGGCAAGGACGTCGCCGGCATCAAGCAGATCGCCACCGACGCCGCCAAGATGATCACCGACATGGCTGCCAAGGCCGGTGGCGGCTATCGCTTCCAGTATTCGCCGGAAAGCTTCACCGGCACCGAACTCGAAGTCGCGCTGGAAATCTGCAACGCGGTCACCGAGATCATCAAGCCGACGGCCGACAACAAGCTGATCATCAACCTGCCTTCAACGGTCGAGATGGCGACGCCCAACGTCTATGCCGACCAGATCGAATGGATGTGCCGCAACCTCGACAATCGCGAAAACCTGATCATCTCGCTGCACCCGCACAATGATCGCGGCACCGGCATCGCCGCCACCGAGCTCGGCCTGATGGCGGGCGCCGACCGTGTCGAAGGCACGCTGTTCGGCAATGGCGAGCGCACCGGCAATGTCGACGTCGTGACGCTGGCGCTCAACATGTTCACGCAAGGGGTCGACCCCGAGCTCGACTGCTCGGACATCGAGCGGATCAAGCAGGTCTACGAATATTCGAACCAGATGGTCATTCCGGAGCGCCACCCCTATGTCGGCGAACTGGTCTACACCGCCTTCTCCGGCTCGCACCAGGACGCCATCAACAAGGGCATGAAGGCGATCAAGGTCGCCAACAAGCCGCTGTGGGAGGTTCCATACCTGCCGATCGACCCGCAGGACGTCGGCCGCAGCTACGAGGCGATCATCCGCATCAACTCGCAGTCGGGCAAGGGCGGCATCGCCTATGTGCTGCAGGCCGACTACGGCCTCAACCTGCCGCGCAGCCTGCAGGTCGAGTTCAGCCAGGACATCCAGGCGATCACCGACGCCGAGGGCAAGGAAGTCTCGGTCAAGCGCATCCATGAACGCTTCCTCGAGGTCTATGTCGACCAGCCGGCCGCGCGGCTGAAATTCGTCGATCACCAGACCTTCCCCGATCCGGTGATGAAGGGCCGCCGCGTCGTCGAGGCGACTATCACCGACAACGGCAAGGACGTGGTGATCTCGGGAACCGGCAATGGCCCGATCGACGGCTTCGTCGATGCCCTGTCCCGCCATATCGGCATCGACCTTTCGGTGCTCGACTATTCCGAGCATTCGATCCAGCGCGGCTCCAACGCGTCGGCCATCTGCTACATGGAAGTCGAGTATCCCGGCGGACGCCTGTTCGGCGCCGGAATCAACACCAACATCGTGGCGGCTTCCCTCGAAGCGGTGGTTTCGGCGGCCAATCGCATCCTGACGCGTTAGGGTTAACGCCATTCGGACACGCCTCGCCCGTGGATAACGGGCGAGGCGTTTGTGCATCGGCGCGCTGCGTGCTTGTGCGCCACCGCCAGCCGACTATGATCCGATCATTCGTACCGGTTCGAAAAGGGTCGATACTTGGTTGCCTCCACGCCTGCCGCCCCCGCAGTGCGCGAAGCGCTTGAGCGGCTTGTTGCCAGCGAGACCTTCGGCCGGTCCGACCGGGCACGCAAACTGCTGCGCTATCTCGTGGAGCGCGACCTCGCCGGCGAAGCCGAGCGGCTGAAGGGCTTTGCCATCGCCGTCGATGTCTTCGGCAAGGATGCCGAGTTCGATTCGGCAACCGATGCCGTGGTCCGCGTCCAGGCCGGGCGCCTGCGCGAACTTCTGGCCCAATATTATGCCGTCGAGGGCGCAGCCGACCCGATCCGCATCACCATTCCCCGCGGCAGCTACGTGCCGGCCTACGAAGCGGTTGCCGAGAGCCTGCCCGACCTGCCCGCCTCCGGCGGAATCGAGGGCGAAAACGCAACCGTGGTGCCCGCCGCCGCCGAGCCGGGATCGGCGCCGCAGCATGCCGAGGACCAGCTCGACCCCGTGCTGCAAGGCACCAGCGTCAAGCGACAGCTCCGCTACTTCTGGGCGGCGATGGCACTGGTCATCGTCATGCTCGGCATTCTCGTCTTCCGCAACATCGGCGGCCCGTCCGGCACCAATTCCGCCAGCATGAGCGACTTCCGCGATGCCACCGCCAGCGTCACCGATACAGTCGACCAGTTGCCAGCGGTTCATATCCACCTCGGCCCGGAGGGCGGCGACGCCGCTCGGGTGGCGACCGTGTTGCGGACGGCGCTGTCGGGCTTCGACACCATCGATCTCATCGCTCGCGACCGTTCGGAGCGAACCAGGCGGGCCGATGCGACCGATTTCGACTTCACCGTCAATGCGGGCCCCTCGCCGGGATCGGTGCTGATCGAACTGCAGCACATGGCCAGCGGCCGCATCCTCTTGTCGCGCGTGTTGTCGCCCCAGGAAGTCCAGCCGGATGCGATCGACGACCGCATGGCCGAGATCGTCACCTCGGCCATTCCCGTGTCCGGCATGATCTATGGCTATATCGAGCAGAACGCGCTGCAGCGCGGGCTGGTGGCCTGCCTTCTCCAGAGCGACGACTTCTACATGGACCAGACTGCCGCGAGGCACCGCACCGCCTATCAATGCATGGAGGACTTGTCCCGGCGCGGCGCCAAGTCCCCCATCGTCTATGCCGAACTCGCGTCGCTGCAACTCGAAGCCGTGACCGACAACTACGACTATCCCCCGGATGCCACCGCCGACGGCGCCTATGCGCAGGCCCATATCGCCGTGCAGACCGGCGCCACCAGCCCCTATGCGCACCGTGCCTACGGCTATCTGCAATCGCGCCTCGGCGACCGCACGGAATCCATCCGCTGGATGCGCAAGGCCTACGAACTCAATACCTACGACCTGACCATGGCGGCGGCCTACGGTTATGCGCTGGTCCTGTCGGGAAGCTACAGCGACGGCGTGCCGATCATGAAGCGCGCGGTGGAAAGCACCAGCGCCCGTCCCGGCTGGTGGGACTATGGCCTGTTCCTCGGCGAATTCATGCTCGGCAACCGCTACGCCGCGGCACGCGCCGCCAATTCGCTGACCGCCAACAAGAAGCCGCACTATCTCGGCGCCCGCCTCATCGCCGCGCATTTCGCCGGCGACGAGAAGCTGACCGCATCGCTGGTGAAGGAAATTTCTGCAACCTACCCCGCCTTCGCCACCGATCCGGCCACCGCCTTCAACAAGGGCAAATATCCGGCAGAGCTGATAAAATCGCTGACCAAGGCCCTGCGCGCGGCCGGATTGGGCAATCAAACCTGAGCTTCGGTTTCTTTTTGGACTGTTTTTCTGCATATTGGGCGCGCTACAAGCGTCCAGGCACATTTTAAATTCTACAATTTGAACTTACAGTTGCAGTCAATTTCCGGCTTCGGGTTATTTCAGAGAAGATGAATTATTTCATCCATGCGTCCGTTCGGGGGAACGGCACAAACGTAGTGATTTTGCTTCACGGCTTTGGCGGCTGCTGCGACATCTGGAGCGATGTCGTGGGCATTTTGGGCGACACGTTCACGACAATTGCCTACGACCTTCCCGGCCACGGCCATTCGCTCGACTATCCCAACGCCGGCTCGGCCAAGGTGGCGGCAAAGGCCGTTCTTGCCGATCTTGCGGCGCGTGGCATATCCCGCGCCCACTTCGTCGGCCACTCGATGGGCGGTGCCGTGGCAACGCTCGCCGCCTTGCTCGACCCCTCACGTGTTTCATCGCTGACACTGCTGGCGCCCGGCGGCTATGGCCCCGAGATCAACGCTCCCCTGCTCCGGCGCTATGCGGCCGCCGCCTGCGCCGACGAAATCCGCGCCTGTCTCGCCGAGATGTCGAGCCCGGACAGCACGGTTCCGGATGCCGCCGTTCGTAACCTGACCGAAATGCGAGCCCGCCCCGGCCAGACCGAAAAGCTGATCGCCTTTGCCGAGGCCATGACCGCCGACGGCAGGCAGGGCGTCATCCCGCGGGAGAACCTTGCCTCGCTGGCCATGCCGGTGATGGTGGTCTGGGGCACCGACGACGCCGTGCTGCCCTACAGCCATGCCGACGATCTCCCGCCCGGTTTCCTCGTCCATCACGTGCTGGAAATCGGCCACATGCTGCCAGAGGAAACGCCGGTCCTCGTTGCCGACATCGTGCGCCGCATGAGCCGCCGCCGCCAGCGTCGCCAACCCGTCTTCGCCGATCAGGCCTGATGAATCGAATTCTGCGCCGTTGCCGCTAACGGACTGTACGGACACCGTTTTGACTGCGTCACCCGGCAGCCAGGAGATTTCGGCGCGATACAATTCCGCCGCGATCGTGATTATGTTAACTCTTGCTTAACCGACACCAGAGGCGCGAGGCGATGAGCGACGACAACGTGACCGCGATGAAGCCGGCACGCGTGCTGTCGGACGCCATTCGCGACGTCAAGAACGCGACGGCGGACCGAACCGACGTCGTCGTCGACCTGCGCGAGGCGCACCGCATGCGGCTGGAACTGCTGGCTGCCGAGCTGGAGCAGGTCTTCGCCGACGTGCCGAAGGACATCGACAATTTCGACTTCGCCATCTCGTCGGGCCTGCAGCCGCGACTGTGGATCGATGCGGTGAGCCATGTCGCCCTCGGTCGCGATCGCCGCACGTTCCGGTTCGTGCGCGACACGCGCGTGGGGCGCGTCGTTCTGGCTGAAACGACCGACACCAAGCGCGTCGCCGACCAGGTCACCCGCTACATCGCCGAGCGGATCGTCGAGCGGCAGCAGATGATGGATGGCGGCGCCGAACTGGCGCTGCCGAGCTTTGCCAGGGAGCCCGTCGCCGAAGCGGAGCCGCCGTTGCGGCCTTTCGGCCGGCCGATCTGGCCGAGCTTCCTGTCCGGCTTCGGCCTGCTTGTCGCCGGTGCCGCCGCCGGCATCGGCGTGATGGCCGCGCTCTACTGGCTGCGCCTCGCCGCCACCGGCGTCAGCTTCTGACCGTTGCCTTCGCCCGCCCGGCCATCGCCATCAGGTCGACCGTCCCGATTTCCGCGGGCGGCATCGCCGGTCCCGACAGGCCGCGCCGCGTCAGCCGGACGCTCCAGTCGCCCGGCTCCCCGGAGATGTCGACGAGATTGAACTGTGCCGCGGGCTTGTGGCCGCCCGGCGCCTGCCCGGCAGCGGCGACGCCGACAACCGGCACCTGGCCCGTCGGCCCGGAAATCCAGTGCAGCGTCGGCAAATGCGAATGGCCATGCAGCACCAGCTCGGTGCCGTAGCGCCTGACCAGGCTCTGGAACTTGCCGATGCCGAACAGCCGCTTGTGCTGGCCGACGGCCCCGCGCACCGGCGGATGATGGATCATCACCACCCGAAACAGCCCGCGCTTGCCCGTCTCCTCCAGGATTCTCGCAAGCCGTGCCGCCTGGCCTTCGCGGAAGAAGCCACTGGCCATGAAGGGTGCGGTCGCGCGCGCCGTCGATACGCCGATGAGCGCCACATTCTTGCGCACGCGCAGATAGGGGAAGGTATGGCGACCGACAGGACCGTGGGAGCCGTCGCCATCCATCCAGGGTGCCCAGGCGTGGCAGGCTTTGTCGAACGCGCCAGGCACATAGGCGTCGTGATTGCCCGGCACGACCGAGACGTCGGCCGGTGCGCCAAGGGTTTCGAGCCACAGCCGCGCCAGCTGGATCTCGCCGTCGAGCGCCAAATTGACGAGATCGCCGGTGACCGCGAGATGGTCGGGCGCCTGCGCCTTGAGGTCGGCGACGATCGTATCGACGATACCGTCATGATGATGGCGGCTACGGTTCCGCTGCCAGTTGACGTAACCGACCATGCGCTTGGAGGCGAGGTCGCGATAGGTTACATCCGGAAGCGGACCAAGATGGACGTCTGAGATATGCGCAAGCCTGAACATCCTTCCCTTTTAGGTGACGCTGCTCCGGCTTTCCACCCATGGCGGCACGCCTGATGGGGAATGACGTCAGCTCCGGTGCGCTGCGCCAGAGCCCGTGGGCGCGGCTGCGCGGCAGGCTGTTCCATCTCTACTTTTTGCTGCGAAGGCCGATGACGCTGGGTGTGCGCGGCCTGGTTCATGACAGGGCCGCCAACAGCATCTTCCTCATCCGCCACACCTACGTGCCCGGCTGGCAATTGCCCGGCGGCGGCGTCGAGATCGGCGAGACGTTCGTCGAATCGCTGACACGGGAACTGGAGGAAGAAGGCAACATCACCCTCATCGCGCCACCGGTGCTGAAATCGATCCATCTCAACAAGCAGGCAACCCGGCGCGACCATGTCGGGCTCTACCTGATCGAAGCCTTCAGGCAGGACGGGCCCAAGCTGCCCGACCACGAGATCGCCGAGGCCGGTTTCTTCCGGCTCGACGCCTTGCCGGAAGACACCACGCCGGCGACACGTCGGCGCATCGCCGAAATCTTCCGCGGCGAGCCGCCCTCACCCTACTGGTAAGGGCGAGGACCGATGGCCCGTTGACTAGGCGGCCTTGGCCAGCTTGCCGCGGTTGTGCGGCGCCAAGAAATCGACCTCCGGCCCGACGGGCACGATGCCGGTCGGATTGATGCCGGCATGGCTGCCGTAATAGTGCGCCTTGATGTGATGCAGGTTCACCGTCTCGGCAACGCCTGGCACCTGGTAGAGTTCGCGCAGGTAGTTCGACAGGTTGGGATAGTCGGCAATCCGCCTGAGATTGGTCTTGAAGTGGCCGACATAGACCGGATCGAAGCGAACCAGCGTCGTGAACAGCCGCCAGTCGGCCTCGGTCGGCGTGTTGCCGACGAGGTAGCGCTGGCGTGACAGACGGTCTTCCAGGGTGTCGAGCGCCGCAAACAACTCGCCGAAGGCCTCTTCATAGGCAGCCTGGGTGGTGGCGAAGCCGACCCGGTAGACGCCGTTGTTGATCGAGGGATAGACCAGTTCGTTCACCGCATCGATCTCGGGGCGCAACGCTTCCGGATAGAGGTCTACCGACGCATCGCCCCATTCGTCGAAGGCCGAGTTCAGCATGCGGATGATCTCGGACGACTCGTTGGAGACGATCGTCTTGTCCTTCTTGTCCCACAGCACCGGCACGGTGACGCGGCCCGAATAGGTCGGGTCGGCCTTGGTGTAGACCTGGTGCAGGAAGTCGAGACCGTAGAGCGTGTCGCCGGTGGCGCCGTCGTCGGTGCGGAAGGTCCAGCCGTTCTCGCCCATGTGGTGATGAACCACCGAGACCGAGATGATGTCCTCGAGCCTCTTCAGGGCGCGGAAGATCAGCGTCCTGTGCGCCCACGGACAGGCGAGCGAGACATAGAGGTGGTAGCGGCCCGGCTCGGCCTTGAAACCGCGCGTCCGGCCTTCCGCCGGCTTGCCGTCAGTGGTGATCCAGTCGCGCCACTGCGCATGCGAGCGCACGAACTTGCCGCCCGTCGACTTGGTGTCGTACCAGCGGTCCTGCCATTTACCTTCGACCAGCAATCCCATCGTGAAATCCTTTCGTTTGCCAGCATGTAGGGCATGACACCGGCAATCCGAAGTGCCGCATCCTGAACGGATCGTTCAACGTTAGGGTCACAGTCGCAAAATCCGTGATGGACGACCGCGCAAAATGATGATAGCGGGCATTTCGATGTCACATTGCTTTGCAAATATCCGGATTGACCGACGACGAATGAGCGCACGCGCATAAAGCGCTGACTTGCGAACGCTGCGGCTTGCCTCGCGGCACCTCATCCCAGGACACCGGACTGCAACGAACATGACCCTCGCCGACGTCACCTATCTGCCGCAAACCCCGGCGCACGACCTCGAAATCGACGACATCAATGCCGAGGCCTTCGGTCCAGGCCGCTTCACCCGCGCTGCCTACAAGATCCGCGAAGGCGGCCCTCACGATCGCTCGCTGTCCTTTGTCGCCATGCATGCCGGCCAGGTCGTCGCCTCGGTCCGGATGACACCGATCGCCGCCGGCGACGGCCGCGCCCAGATGCTGGGACCGCTCGCCGTGCGACCCGACTTCAAGAACCTCGGCATCGGCCGCAAGCTGGTCGCCATGGCGCTGGCAGCAGCCGCCAAGGCGACCGAGCCGGCAGTCATCCTGGTCGGCGACGAGCCCTATTACGGACCGCTCGGCTTTGCCCGCATCCCGCGGGGGCAGATCGAGATGCCTCGGCCGGTCGATCTCAACCGTTTGCTTGCCCACGAGATCGTTCCCGGCGCCGTCGCCCTGCTGTCAGGCGAAGTCTGCCACGCCGATCTGGCCAAGACGCCCCAGCGCGTGGCCGAGCCTGCCTGAACGCGACAGCCTTTCCCTGCGCGATCCGAAAGCGATTTCGGTTTTCGGATCGATGCGCTAGACCATGCGTTCACAGCAAGAAGAGGACAGGCTGACATGAATCCAAACGGGCAGATCGCAGTGGTCACCGGCGCCGGCTCCGGCCTTGGCGAGGCAACCGCACGCGCACTTGCGGCCAAGGGCGCCAAGGTTGCGATCTTCGACCTCAGCCTCGAACGCGCCGAAAAGGTTGCCGCCGACATCGGCGGCGTGGCGGTGCGCTGCGACGTCAGCAATGAAGAGAGCGCCGTCGCGGCCTTCGCCGAAGTCGCCGCCAAGCTCGGAACCCCGCGCATCCTCGTCAACTGCGCCGGCATCGCCGTCGGCGTGAAGACGGTCGGCAAGGACGGCCCTCATCCCCTGAGCGTCTTCCGCCAGGTGATCGAGGTCAACCTCATCGGCTCGTTCAACATGATCCGCCTGTTCGCCGACGGTGCGGCCAAGCTGGAGCCGCTGCAGGGCGGCGAGCGCGGCGTCATCATCAGCACGGCATCGGTCGCCGCCTATGACGGCCAGATGGGCCAGGCCGCCTACTCCGCCTCCAAGGGCGGCGTCGTCGGCATGACGTTGCCGATCGCCCGCGACCTCGCCCGCTCGGGCATCCGCGTCGCCACCATCGCGCCCGGCATCTTCAAGACGCCGATGATGGCAGCGATGCCGCAGGAGGTGCAGGATTCCCTTGGCGCCGCCGTGCCGTTCCCGCCGCGCCTCGGCGAGCCGTCGGAATATGCCGCACTTGCCCTGCACATCGTCGAGAACCAGATGCTCAACGGCGAAACCATCCGCCTCGACGGCGCGATCCGCATGGCGCCCAAGTAAACAGCCGACGCCTGCATGTTGTTTGTTCGACAGCCCCGGATGCGCAAGCTCCGGGGCTGTTTTCGACTTGCACAAGCTACGTCTTGCCAAACCTGCAAGGATAAAGATAAGTAGATTGAATTATTCACATTTGACGGTGCAGGCGTGGAAGAGCGCAAGAAGGATGTCATCCGCGAAACCGACGCAGAGGCGATCGCGCTGGCGCGTTCGCTGATGCGCAGCGCGCGGCATGGCGCCCTCGCCGTCATCGAGCCGGACACCGGCGCTCCGCTGGCAAGCCGCGTCGGCACCGCGACCGATGTCGACGGCACGCCGCTGATCCTGATCTCGGGCCTTTCCGCCCACACCAGGGCCATCGTCGCCGATCCGCGCTGCTCGCTTCTCGTCGGGGAGATCGGCAAGGGCGACCCGCTCGCCTATGCGCGCATCACGCTGTTCTGCCGGGCAGTCCGCCTGGAGCGCGGCACGCCAGAGCAGGCCCGCGCCGAACGCCGCTACGTCAACCGCAATCCGAAGGCCAGGCTCTATGTCGGGCTTGGCGACTTCGCCGTCTTCCGGCTCGAGCTGGAGCGCGCCAACCTCAATGGCGGCTTCGGCAAGGCCTACCTGCTCAGCCGCGACGACCTGTTGCTGAAAGGCCCCGCGGTGGAGACCATTGCCGGCGCCGAACAGTCGGCGCTCGACCACATGAATTCCGACCACCGCGAGGCGATCGCCATCTACGCAAGCCATTTCGGCAGGCTCGCCGAGGGCTCCTGGACACTGAGCGGTTTCGATCCGGAGGGGATGGATCTTGCTGCCGGTGACGAGACCGGACGGGTACTTTTCCCGGAAATGCTTGTCGAAGCGGCCGATCTCAGGCGTAGCCTTGTCGAAATGGCAAGAGTAGGTCGCGAAGCAAAGTCTTGATTTTTTAGAGGAAAGCTGATTTCTGCTGAATTTGTTAGATCTTTCATCGATTCCATTGAGGATCTATCGTGGTAATTCGGTGTTGTTGCCCCCATGACACCGGAAAGCATTGAAGATGCACGGGGTACGCATGAAACCGAAGAAACTGACGGCAAACGCTGAAGCCGCTGCTTCATTGCTGACGCTTATGGGCAATGAAAAGCGGCTGATGATCATGAGCCACCTGCTCGACACGGAAATGTCGGTCGGGGCCATCGCTGAGAAGGTGTCGCTGAGCCAGTCGGCTCTCTCGCAGCACCTTGCGCGGCTGCGCAACGAGGAACTGGTCGAGACACGTCGCGACCGGCAGATGATCTACTACACCTGCAAGTCGGAAGCCGTGCGCAAGCTGCTCGGCACGCTGGAAGGCATTTTCGACGACGCCTGACGGGCATCCATGCCTTTTCGGCTCCCATAGCGGCCTGCCCTCCGCTATGGAGCAAGCCATGAACATCATCCGTATCGAAGACCCGGCCGATCCTCGTGTCGCGCCCTATCTCAGCATCCGCGAGCGCGATCTGGTCGGCCGCGAAGGACGCTTCGTCGCCGAAGGCAAGGTCGTCCTCAACGTGCTGTTTGCCGCCGGCAGGTTCCAGGCAGAATCGGTCCTGGTCCTCGAAAACCGGCTCGCCGGCATGACCGAGACACTGGCCCTTGCGCCCGACGGCATGCCCGTCTACGTCGCCTCCGCTGCCGTCATCGACGCCATTGCCGGCTTCCACATGCATCGCGGCATCCTCGCCATCGGCAGCAAGGGCGTGGCGCCTTCGGTCGACGACATGCTGGCCGCCCTGCCCGAACGCGCGCTGGTCGCCGTGCCGGTCGGCATCTCCAACCACGACAACATCGGCTCGATCTTCCGCAATGCCGCGGCCTTCGGCGCAGATGCGGTTCTGCTCGACGAAACCTGTTGCGATCCGCTCTACCGCAAGGCGATCAGGGTCTCGGTGGGCGCCGCATTGAAAGTGCCCTTCGCCGTCGGTGGAACGGCAAGTAACCTCGCCGATGCGCTGTCGCGACATGGCTTCGGGCAATTGGCGCTGTCGCCGGCCGGCGAGGCCGACATCCGCGACATGCCGCGGCCCGGCCGGCTGGCGCTCTATTTCGGTACGGAAGGGGAAGGACTGCCGGAGCCGCTGCTCAAGCGGCTGACCACGGCCAGGATCAGGATGGCGCCGGGCTTCGACAGCCTCAACGTCGCGGCCGCCTCGGCGATCGCGCTGCATCATTTCACCGACGCAACCGGATAGGCCTATTCGGCGGGCGGAGACTTCTGCAGCGCCCTGACCCGGTCGGCAAGGCTGATGATCGCCGGCCTGTCGTCATTGCTCGGAGCCGGCGTCCCGCTCGCCTTTGCGAGCGCCTGGGCGATGGGCGACTCCGGCCCCTCGAGCCGCGCCGTGAGTGCCACGACCTCGGCCGCGAGTTCGTGCATCTGCTCGCGCAGCAGCGAGTCCTCGCCCGCCACCGGGGCAGAGCCTCCTGCCCGGGAAAGCTCGCCCTTCAGCCGCTTGTTTTCACGCATGAGCGTGGTCAGCCGGCCTTCGAGACGTTCGCGCTCCGCCGACTGGACGGTTCCGTTGTTCATGTTGCCGGCCTCCTGCGCCGCCGGCGCGCTTTTCAATTGGGCGCGTATGCGGGCAAGTTCGCCCTCGCGCCGCTCGATCTTGTCGTCGCGGTCGCTCAGCGACGTCACCATCTGCTGCAGCTTCTTGTCGAGTTCGCCCGCCCGCTTGGTCTCGGCCATCAGCGCCTCGCGCACGGCCTTGTTGTCGGCTTCGAGCTCGCCCAGCCGCCGGTCCGTGTCTTTCCTCTGATTGCGCAGCAACGACATGTCGTCCGACAGCTTGCCCATCTCGCTCTCGCGGCTCACCAGCTCGATCTGGCGATTGCTGGAGGAAAGGCTGGCTTCGTCATAGAGCCTGCCCATCTCCTCGATTTCCTGGGACCGCTTCTCCAGGAGCCGCTCGGCTTCGGCGAGCTGCTCGGCAAGCGCCTTGACCTGCTCGTCGCGCTTGCCGATCTCTTCATGCAGATCGCCGCGCTTGGCCTCCAGCTCGCTGACCACCCAGTCCTTCTCGGCATGGCCGTCGGCGACCAGCTTCTTCGCCTCGCGGTTGCGGCTGAGCTCGATGGCTTGCGCCAGCACCTTTTCCTGGGATGCCTTGAGCTGGACCTCGACCTTGCGCAGGGCCATGGCATGTTCGGCGCGGAGGCTGTCCTTGTCGGCGCGGATCTCGTCCAGGGTCATGGGCAGCTTCGCCTGGACCCTTTGCCGCGTGACCGAAACGGCGCGCCGCCATACCGACGGCGCGACCAGCAGCACGAGAAACCCGGCGGTCAGGAAGCCAAGAACGAAAAACAGGATCGACTGGACCAAGACACTTTACCCGTTACGGACAGGCCGACTTTGCCATGTTCACATGGCAGGAATCCAGCTCCGCTGCAAATGCTATGGCACCCGACCAGCCTGTTCTTCACACAATCAGAAGGGATTCCACGTCGGCTGCTGCGTCAACTTCAGGTAGCCGAGATTGACCCCCAGCCGCGCCCCGACGCCCGTGCGCACCGGCACCAGCAGGATGTTACCGCGCTTGAGCACGTTGAAGCCGACACCGGCAACGATGTAGGCCGAACCGGCGACGCCGCCATAGCGGTCGTAGAGGTTGTTGATGTCATCCAGGTTGTAGACCAGGATCATCGTGCGCGAACCCTGGCCGCCGAAATCCCAGCCGAGCGAGGGCCCCTGCCAGAACACCTTATGGTCGCCGGCATTCTTGGTGTAGAGCGTACCCTCGCCATAGGTCAGGCCGCCGACGAAGGCGCCGGAACCCTCTTCGCCGAGCACATAGCCGTTCGGCAGGCCATAGGACGCGAAAACCTTCTCGACGACGCTGGCGAGACCGCCCGACGTCGAGCCGAAGAACCGGTGTCCGGAATCGAGGATCTCCTGCGCCGTGTATTGCTGCGCGCGAGACGCAGATGTCGAAAATGCCAGAACGCCGACAAGGACGAACATCGCGGCAACAAGCCGGGCGAACGTCCGGCCATAGAATCGGGAAATCATGCTTCCAAATCTCCGTCAGGGAGCACACTTTCTCCGACGCCCCGGACTGCTGCTGCTCTTGATCGGCGGCTGGCTCGTCCAACTCCGGCAAACTATGCCGTAATCCTTTTTCAACCATTAAACTGCCTGATGAAGATGGCGGATCAAAGGCGCAAAACCCTGTGGAAAGGCCGGATTTGCGCCAAAATGTAGGCATTTTAATCAAGTCCACTGTGCTGATTCTTGCCGCCGTAACACGCGCTGTGTAACCAAGAGTACCGTCGACCAGCCCTGATTCGCATTGGTGGGTCCTGGTCTCATTTTGAGCATAGGCTGCTGCCGAGGGATGCCGTTCATGGCCGATTTGATGATGCTTTCCGCCCCCGATCTCGCAGCGCTGCTGTGCAGCCGGGTCTGCCACGACATCATTTCGCCGGTTGGCGCCATCAACAACGGGCTCGAACTGCTCGACGAGGGCGGCGCCGACGAGGACGCGATGCGCCTCATCCGCACCAGCGCGCGCAACGCCTCGGCGCGGTTGCAGTTCGCCCGCATCGCCTTCGGTGCGGCCGGTTCGGCCGGCATGCTGATCGACACCGGCGACGCCGAGGCGGTCGCCACCGCCTTTCTCAAGAACGAGAAGCCGGAACTGGCCTGGTCGGGCGGACGCGCGCTTTTGCCCAAGAACAAGGTCAAGCTGCTGCTCAACCTACTCCTGGTTGCCCACGCGGCCATCCCGCGCGGCGGCAAGCTCGGCGTCACGCTCGAAAACGTCGAAACCGCGCCGAAATTCACCCTGTCGGCCAGCGGCCCGATGCTGCGCGTGCCGCCGAAGTTCCTCGAACTGCATTCCGGCCAGAAGCCGGAAGAGCCGATCGACGCCCATTCGGTTCAGCCCTATTACACACTGCTGCTCGCACGCGAGGCCGGCATGACGATCTCGATCCACGCCACACCGGAAGAAATTCTGCTGACTGCCGAGTAAAGGGCGCGCCGCGCGTCAATATTCGCAAGCGTAATTCTGGCCGCCTGCGCTTGCCGGGGGCATGGGACTTCGTGGCACCCGGCCTGCACTGTCGCCGGCCTCGACGACCGGCGACGTTTCCACGAATTTTACCATTCGGGTTTTCGGCTTCTTTACGAGGTCGCGCTAGGGTGAGTGCATCACCCCGGCGCGCCAGGCGCGTCCGGCTGCCGCAAGAAGGACCGGGCCATGAAGCGCTGCCTGTTCGTCGATGACTCCAGCGTCATCCGCAAAGTCGCCAAACGTATCCTCAACGGCCCCGACATGGCCGTGGTCGAGGCGTCGACCGGCGCCGAAGGGCTCGACGTGTGTGCCTACGACATGCCCGACATCATCGTCGTCGACGGTGCGCTCGAGGACATGGCAGCCGCCGACTTCATCCGCCGCGTCCGCGCCCTGAACAGTCCGGTCAAGCCGCAGATCGCGGTCTGCCTGACCGAAGTGGACATCGGCGCCATCATGCGCGCCAAGCGTGCCGGCGCGCAGGGTTACCTCCTGAAGCCGTTCACCAGGCCACAACTGCTGGACCGCTTCCGCGCCTTCGACGTCGCCGCCTAATTCGCGGTCCCGATTCGAGGCCCGATTTGAGGCCCCGATTCAAGGCAAAGAAAAACCCGGCACGAAGGCCGGGTTTGACTGAAGGCGGACAAGAAATCAGGCGATTTCGCGAAGCTCTTCCGGTTCGCGCAGAACATAGCCGCGACCCCAGACGGTTTCGATGAAGTTCTGGCCGCCGGATGCCGCGTCGAGCTTCTTGCGCAGCTTGCAGATGAAGACGTCGATGATCTTCAGCTCGGGCTCGTCCATGCCGCCATAGAGGTGGTTGAGGAACATTTCCTTGGTCAGCGTCGTGCCCTTGCGCAGCGAGAGCAGCTCCAGCATCTGGTATTCCTTGCCGGTCAGGTGCACGCGCTGGCCACCGACCTCGACCGTCTTGGCGTCGAGATTGACGATCAGGTCGCCGGTCATGATGACCGACTGGGCATGGCCCTTCGAGCGGCGGACGATGGCGTGGATGCGCGCAACCAGTTCGTCCTTGTGGAACGGCTTGGTCATGTAGTCGTCGGCACCGAAGCCCAGGCCACGCACCTTGTCCTCGATGCCGGCCATGCCGGAGAGGATCAGGATCGGCGTCTTGACCTTGGACAGGCGCAATGTGCGCAGAACCTCGTAGCCCGACATGTCGGGCAGGTTCAGGTCGAGAAGGATGATGTCGTAGTCATACAACTTGCCGAGGTCGACGCCTTCTTCGCCGAGATCGGTCGTATAGACGTTGAAGCTCTCCGATTTGAGCATCAATTCGATGCTCTGTGCGGTTGCACTGTCGTCTTCTATCAGCAGAACGCGCATTCAAATCCCCTTTTCTGCTGCCGGAACATCTTCGCGGTCTCGTCCATACCGGCCCAGTGCTACTGAATCGGAGGCTGCCATCGAATGGTTAACAAAACCTAATTTCGTATGGAAGACCATATCAGAAATTTTAACCGGCGCATACACCCTCTTGAATCCAAACATGAATCACACGGTCAACATCTTAACGCGACGCATTAACAAGGCTGACTAAGCGACTCCGGAGAAGGACCGATCACATTCGCGGCGAAAACCAGAATCTTTACCGGGCCTTAAGTCTCGATGGGTATGATTAACGATGCCCGTAAACGAATGGTTACCGGCGGAGAAAAACTTTAAAAGTTTGTTTTCCATAACCGGGTGTCGAGAACCGGTTCGGGTGCGGCAGGGTCCTTCGGGGCCGAAATAGGCGAGTGCAAGTGCGTTTTTCGTTGTTCGGGAGTATCGGGTCATGAAATCACGTGAGAACCTGGTCAGGCTCAAGCAGTTTCAGGTGAACGAAAAGCGCCGCCAGCTGATGCAGCTTGATTCGATGATCGCCGAGTTCGATCGCATGGCGAACGAACTCGAGATGCAGATCGTCGCCGAGGAAAAGAAGGCGGGGATCACCGATCTCAACCATTTCGCCTATCCGACCTTCGCCAAGGCGGCGCGGCAACGACGTGACAACCTGAAGAACTCCCAGCATGACCTGGCGCAACAGCGCGCCGCTGCCGAATCCTTACTCTCCGAAGCTGAAGCGGAGCTGTCCAAGGCGGAAATGCTGGAATCGCGCGATCGCACCACCCGCGAGGCCGAAACCGGCGGCCGCAGCGCGATGATCGGCTGACAAGCCGCACATCCTCGCAGAAGCTGCCCTGGCAGCACCCGGCCTGCGCTACCCGGTAAGCTCGCCTTCGAGCGACCTTGCCCGCGCGTCGCGGATATCGGGCGCGTGCTGCTCCGACCACACCCTGATCTGATTGAGCAGGTCCGCCAGGTTCCGGCCGAGGTCGGTCAGCTCGTACTCGACCCTTGGCGGAATGACCGGGAAGATCTCGCGCCGCACCAGGCCGTCGCGCTCCAGCACGCGCAGCGTCTGCGTCAGCATCTTGGGCGTGATGCCCTCGACCTTGCGCTGGAGCTCGCCATAGCGCCGCCTGCCCGGCTTCAACGCCCCGACGACCAGGTAGACCCACTTGCTCGCCAGCATTTCGAGCACGGTGTGCGACATGCAATGGCGCCGGAAGGCGTCGTAGCCGAATGGGGTGTCGGGTGCGCAGTCACTATCCATGGGGTACCTATATATCATTGAGGTACATTCTCGACAATCGATCAATACTATCCAAATGATAGTGGCACATGCATTCATCCCAAGGAGGACCATCCCATGCGTGCCATTACCCAGACCACCGTCGGCGGCCCCGAAGTCCTCGAGTTGGCCGACGTCCCCGCCCCGCAGCCGAAGCCCGGCGAGGTGCTGATCCGCACCAGGGCGGCCGGCGTGAACCCGGTCGATGCCGCCGTGCGCGGCGGCTACTACCCGCTGCTCGGCGAACCCGCCTTCACCGTCGGCTGGGACGTCTCCGGCACCGTTGAGGCCGTCGGTTCGGGCGTCACCGACCTTGCCCCCGGCGATGAGGTCTTCGGCATGCCGCGTTTCCCGGCCGAAGCGGCAGCCTATGCCGAACTGGTGACGGCACCGGCGTCGGAGCTAGCCCGCAAGCCCGAGACGCTGGACCATCTGGATGCAGGCGCATTGCCGCTGGCCGGGCTGACCGCGTGGCAGGGGCTGGTGACTTTCGGCCGCCTCAAGGCCGGCGACCGCGTCTTGATCCAGGCGGGAGCCGGTGGCGTCGGCCACCTCGCCGTGCAGATCGCCAAGGCGCGCAGCGCCTATGTCATTGCCACCGCCAGCCCCGGCAAGGTCGATTTCGTCCGCTCGCTCGGCGCCGACGAGGTGATCGACTACACCAGCAACGATTTCATCGCAAAGGCAGGCCCGGTGGACATGGTCTTCGAGGCGCTCGGCGGCGACCATCCCGAGAAGTCGCTGAAGGTTCTGAAGAACGGCGGCACGCTGGTGGTGCTCTTGGGCGCGACCGACAAGGCCGCGGCCGAAGCTGAAACCCGCGGCATCAGGATCGAGCGCATTTCGGTGCGTCCCGATCGTGCCGGCCTCGAGGAACTGGCAAAGCTGGTCGAGGCCGGCAAGCTCAAGGTGCATGTAGCCAGGAGCTTCCCGCTGGCCGAGGCGGCAGCCGCCCACAGCTTCCTGGCCGACAAGCCGATTGGCAAGGTCGTGCTGACGGCCTGAGAGTAACGTCTACGGCTCTGGAAATGGAGAGGCCGGGCGGCGCATCGTCGCCCGGCTTCTCTATCATTCAAGCTTTCGCTATAGCTTGGCGATGCGCTCGCTCTTGCCCCTGATCCTGTTTGCAGCGTCCGCCTGCTTCGCGTTCGGCCTCGTTCTGCCGCTGATCCACGTCGATCGGCTCTATTTCTTCTCCGAAGAACCTTCGCTGATCGGCATGATCTCGGCCCTTTGGCGCGGCGGCGATTGGCTGCTGGCCACGATCGTTGCGCTGTTTTCAGTGGCCTTTCCGGCCCTTAAGCTCGGCCTGTTGCACAACGCTGCCTATGGGCATCCGGGCACCGGCGTTCCCGCCTGGTTTCGCGCCCTGTCCAACTGGTCGATGCTCGACGTGATCCTGGTGGCGCTGGTGATCTTTGCGGCAAAGACATCGGGCCTCGCCACCGCCTTTACCAAGCCCGGCCTGTGGTTCTTCGCGGCATCGGTGGTCCTGACGGCAACCGCTTCCGCCGCCATCAAGCATCGGCCGACGCAGGAGGCAGCCCGGTGACTGGCGTCGGATGCCGGGGAAACCCTTGCTCAAACGAAAAAGGGTGCGGCAAGCCGCACCCTTTCTTGTTGGTTGGCCGTTACGGCCGGTGTCAATGACGGTATTGCTGGATGCGCGTGGTGCGCAGGCCGGCAAGGCCGTATTCGTCAATGGAAGCCTGCCAGGACAGAAACTCCTCGGTCGTCAACTTGTAGCGTTGGCACGCTTCGTCGAGACTGAGCAACCCTCCCCTGACCGCTGCGACCACTTCCGCTTTGCGGCGGATGACCCACCGGCGCGTGTTGGTCGGGGGCAGATCGGCAATCGTAAGCGGGCTGCCGTCCGGCCCGATAACATATTTGACACGCGGTCTAACCAGATCGGTCATCGTACTCTCTACTAAAAACTCAAAGACCCAATCACCTGCCACACTAGCGCCACAGCTTTAAAAATTGCCTAAGCGTCTACTAAGAGCTAAGTAACGAACGTGAACGGATCGTTAGACTCTCCGTCCGCAATTTAACCATCTGCCCAGTTGCCTGATTGCGCGCCGGAAAAAGGCGCATCGGCCCGGTGCGGGTGGCACTGCGGCGAGGCTTGACCTATATTGCAGCCATTGGCATGCAGCCGACCTAAAGACAGCGGAACGCAATCCCGATGAACAGCCTGGACCTGCCCGGACGCCCCGAAGACACCCGCGTGGTTGTAGCCATGTCGGGCGGTGTCGACTCTTCCGTCGTGGCAGGCCTGCTCAAACAGGAAGGCTACGACGTCGTCGGCGTCACGCTGCAACTCTACGACCATGGCGCGGCCACCCATCGCGCCGGCTCGTGCTGCGCCGGCCAGGACATCGCCGACGCCCGCCGCGTCTCCGAGACGCTCGGCATCCCACATTACGTGCTCGACTATGAAGAGCGCTTCCGCAAGGCGGTGATCGATCCCTTCGCCGAAAGCTATGTCGCCGGCGAGACGCCGATCCCTTGCGTGTCGTGCAACCAGACCGTCAAGTTTGCCGACCTGCTCGCCACCGCGCGCGAGCTCGGCGCCGATGCGCTCGCCACCGGCCACTACATCCGCTCCAAGCAGAACGGCGCCCACCGCGCGCTGTACCGTCCGGTCGACGCCGACCGCGACCAGAGCTATTTCCTGTTTGCCACCACCCAGGAGCAGATCGACTATCTGCGCTTTCCGCTCGGCGGCATGTCGAAGCCCGACGTTCGCGCCGCGGCCGAGCGCATGGGCCTGACGGTCGCCGCCAAGCAAGACAGCCAGGACATCTGCTTCGTGCCGCAGGGCAAATATTCCGACATCATCGCCAAACTCAGGCCCTCGGCGGCCAATCCCGGCGACATCGTCCATATCGACGGCCGGGTGCTTGGCCGCCATGAGGGCATCCTGCGCTACACCATCGGCCAGCGCCGCGGCATCGGCATCGCCTCGGGCGAGCCGCTCTACGTCGTCCATATCGATGCCGAGCGCGCGCGTGTCGTCGTTGGCCCGCGCGAGGCGCTGGAGACGCACAAGATCTTCCTGCGCGGCATGAACTGGCTCGGAGACGGCGCCCTGTCGGCGGTGCCGGCCGGAGGCCTGGAACTTCATGCCAAGGTGCGCTCGTCGCGCCCGCCGCGCCCTGTCGTGCTGCACCATAAAGACGGCGCCACCTGGGTCGAGCTCGTCGACGGCGAGTCGGGCATCGCGCCGGGCCAGGCCTGCGTGCTCTATTCCGACGAGGGCAACGAGGCGCGCGTCTTCGGCGGCGGCTTCATCGAGCGCTCGGAGCGCCATGCGGATGCCGAAGCCATGCTGTCGCGGCTGGCCGCGACGCCCGGCTCCATCGCCGCGGAATAAGCGCGACATCCCATGCTCGAAGCGGCCAAGCGCTGGGCGCGGCTTCTCAAGCGCGACGTCGTGGCGCTCTATCTCGCCGCCCGCAGCCCGCTGACGCCATGGCTTGCCCGCGTGGCCGCCGCCTGCGTCGCTGCCTATGCGCTGAGCCCCATCGATCTCATTCCCGATTTCGTGCCCGTCCTCGGCTATCTCGACGACCTGCTGATCGTACCGTTGGGCATCTGGCTGGTAATCCGCATGATCCCGGCCGAACTGATGGCCCGCTTCCGTGCACAGGCAACCGAGATCAATGCCAGGCCGCGCAGCCTGGCCGGTCTCGCCTTCGTCGTCCTGGTGTGGCTGGCGGCCCTCGCCCTTGCCGGCTGGTGGCTGCTCGGCTGACGGGTCGCCCCCGCGACGTGGCGCCGTCACCCTCTCGCCTTTTTCGGCCGTATGATCCGGCCTGGGCGGAGATCGGGCCATCCAGGAGGTAATGTGCTTGTTTCCTTGCGGCGCGTTGCAGCGCTGGCAGTGACACTGGCGATGAGTCTCGGGCTTGCTTTGGCCATCGGACTCGGAGTTGCCGATGCCGGCTGGCTCGGCACCTGCCAGGACGGAACCTGTGAATTGGTAGCCCTGGTGTACGTGATGCCATCGCTTGGCGTGGCCTTCTACATCCTGGCGCTGGCCGTCTTTTCAATCCTGGTGATCAGGAAGCAGAACAAGAAGAGGCTGCAATGACCCGCCTGCTGTTCCGTCTTTTCGGCCTCGCACTGTCCCTCGTTCCGGCCGGCGCAATCGCACAATCATCCGGATGGCGTTTTCCGGACGCCACCGAAGCCGTTCCGGAACTGATTGAGCTGTGGCAGGCCAGCAACGCGCTTTGCCGCGGCGCCAACGGCGGTGACGTCAAGGTGGCCGCCGCCTGCCTGTCGCGATCCGTCTACGGCTTGGCCCTCAACGAAAGGAACTGGTGCCTGGGGACGAAGGCACAGGCCAATGCCCAAATGACGTGGCACGAGTGCCGCGGCGACTCCCTGCGATTTCCTGCCTTCAGCGTCCCTGCCTATTGAAGGCGGGACGGAACGCGGGCGGCACCTCGCTGGTCGCGCTGCTCAGTCGTGCGTAACCGTGCCCGCCGTCAGGATCCTGAGTACGCCCAGCGCCTCGTCGGCGCCGGTGCGCGGCTCCTCACGCGTCTGGATGCAATGGATGAAGTGCTCGAGCTCGCGCGTCAGCGGCATCGCGTTTTCAAGCGGGATATAGGTCGGCTCGTTCATCGTCGACGTCCACTGGCCTTCGTCCTGCCACACCGCATGACGATACAGCGCAAGCTTGCGCTCTTGCGGCTCGACGTCGTCGAACACCGCCATGCCCTTGGTGCCGACCACCGTCAACCGGCGCTCGCGATAGGGATTGAGCCGCGAGGCGAACAGATGGCCGCGCAGGCCATTGGGGAAGCGCATGTGCAGGTGGGCGAAATCGCTGAGGTGATTGAGCACGGCGGCACCCTCGCCGCGCACCTCGATCGGTGCCGTGCCGGTGATCGCCAGGATCATCGACAGATCGTGCGGCGCCAGATCCCACAGCGCGTCGTTCTCAGCATGGAACTTGCCGAGGCCGAGGCGATGCGAATGGATGTAGCCGACCTCGCCGAGTTCGCCCTTGTCTACCAGCGCCTTGAGCCCTTCGAAGGCCGGGTGGAAGCGCAGCACATGGCCGGTCATGAACACGCGGCCATTGTCGCGCGCCGCCTGCACCGCGCGCTCGGCGTCGGGCACGGTCAGGGCGATCGGCTTTTCGACCAGCACGTCCTTGCCGGCTTCGACCGCCCGAATCGCGAAATCGGCGTGGAATTGCGGCGGCAGCGCCATGACGATGGCGTCGACGTCGGCGCGCGCAAACAGCTCGTCCGGCGTCAGCGCCAGGCAGCCATGTTCGGCGGCGAAACGTTCGGCCCGGGCCGGATCGACGTCGGAGACGGCATGAAGGGCACCGAGCGACTTCAGGGTGCGGATGTGATTACCGCCCCAATAGCCGCATCCAAGGACTGCAATACGCGGATTCATTAGGCTCTTTCCAGGGGGATTTATGTCGGCAGACATAATGTCCGGGCCGCTCTAACTCAACCCCGCCGCCTGCGCCATAACGGCCCAAGGCATGACCAAACGGCAGCTTGCGAATTTCCCAGATGAAGGCGTCATCCATGCTTGACAGGCTCGCCCTGCCAACCTTATATCCGCCCGACCTTGGCGAACGCTTCGACGCCTGCCCCATCCGTGGGTGGAAAAGTTGGACTTTCGCCGGCCCTGGCGGGGTAGCTCAGTTGGTTAGAGCACGGGAATCATAATCCTGGGGTCGGGGGTTCAAGTCCCTCTCCCGCTACCACTTCTTTTTTCAGTAAAATCAAAGACTTAGAGGCCTAGAGCGCCACCCATTCGGCCGCTTCTTTGATGCACCATGTTGCAACGGAATTCCCTTGGTTCCAAGCGTTTCCACTGGCGCACGGCCAGCCGACGCGACATGGAACGCGACACAAAGGGTGACGCGATGACCGCGAAAACTCTACGTCGCCGCATGTCGGAAAAGCGGCGGCAGCACATCTTCTCGGAGAACTGCACCGGCCAACCTGGCACCGTGGTGCATCTGAAGCGTGAAGCTCAAGCGTCGGTCGGATATGAGTTGGCCTTGCTTCCAATCCACCTTTAGTTCGCCATCCCGTGCACTAAGCGCCCGTGTAAGTGCCGGGGTTGGAAACATCATGGCTTAAAACTTGTATGCCAACCCGACACGAGCATCGTTCGCCTTGAAGGCGAAGCTGCCACTCCCGAGTCCATCGCCGATGTTCAGATCACCACAATCCGTGTATCTGTACTCAGCCCGAAAAATTCCTGATATCCAGAGCAAAATACGTTCGTTAGCATAAAATTCTTCACAACAATCTTCGAACTTACCCCCCAGCAGAACACAACATACGGTCGAGAAATTTATTGACAATTCCTAAGTTCACCTTTGAAGTGTTGCCAAAACACAAAATGATACTTGGTCTTCCGTCCGGCATCGGCGATTTCCGGGCCGTCGAAATCTTAAATGCCGCCGTCGTTTGGCCCTCGCCGCCCCTCTCGCGGATCGGCTGCATGGTGTGCGCCGTCTCCTGGTAGGCGGTCGACAAGATGTAGGCCAGATGCCTCAACGACGTGCCACGGCGCTGCGCCTCGTCGAGCATGCGCTCGGTGCCGTCGACCTGGCTTTGCGAAAAAGGTACCGAACACGCCGGATGAGCGCACGCAAGGCCGCGTAGAAACGCGAACCGTCATGTTGATGCACCATTGTGGGTGTCAGCGTCCCAGCCTTGTAGGCTTAAGGTTGTACTTCCAGACCCTATGTTTTACCGAGTTGCCAAAGGGGAGTGACAACCATGGATAAGGCCACGGCCCGCGCAGCAAAGTTTTGGGACAATGCACCGCGTGTCGCCAACAGGGCTCGCTGGTGGCAGTCGCCCACCGTAATCCGCCACATCAATCAACGGGTCTGCGGACAGCCTATCGATGGAGCACATGCCGGTTTCCACCGTCGGCTAGCCGAGTTCGCTTCACCTATCGGCAAGGCCGTATCGGTTGGCTGCGGAAACGGTGCCAAAGAGATTGGGCTCGTCCTGAGCGGCCAGGTCAAAGAGTTCCACCTATGCCTTGTCCCCACTGGCAGTTTGTGGCTTTTCTGCCTGCGATCGTGGGAGCTGCGAAAATGTTGCTGAAGAAATTGCGCGGGCTTTTTGGCCCTGCGGAAACTGGGCGTGTATACATTACCGGAACAGGTCGGGCAGGAACCACCTTCCTGATGCAGCTTCTTACAGAATTGGGACTCGATACAGGCTTTCATGAGGACGATGGTTCGAGTTACTTCGCAACCGCTAGGGCTGGCCTGGAGTGGGATATCTTCGATCCAACCGGCCCTACGATCGTCAAGAGCCCGTTCCTATGCGATCACATGGATGACCTGTTGGCTGCCGGGTTCGAATTCAGGCATGTCATTGTGCCGGTGCGCGACATTTC
Organism: Aminobacter aganoensis; assembly: GCF_014206975.1. GTDB lineage: Bacteria > Pseudomonadota > Alphaproteobacteria > Rhizobiales > Rhizobiaceae > Aminobacter > Aminobacter aganoensis. Next base: position 19,930 of record NZ_JACHOU010000023.1, on the reverse strand, counting down.
AAGCGCTGCCGCCAGCCGTAAGCTTGTGCAGACACAGACCACAGGAACGGCCGATGGGATCGCTGTAGCCGGCGGTTTGTGGGGAACGGATCGCGGGACAGATCAAGCGGATGTGCTGGCTCATAAGTTTGCAGCAGTCGTTGACGCCCTCGTGCGCAATGATATCCCCACAACCTTTGTCAGCTTCCCCCGTATCACGAAGGACAAAGAATATCTGTTTGCTAAGCTCGCGCCGATTTTCCCGAACATCAGGGCAAGTAGATTTCGGAGCGCGTTCAAAAGAGTTTCGCGCCCCGAGATGGTAAACGACTTCAAGCGCCCCTAAGCCGCTGCTGCATTGAGGAGGCGGTTGAGGTGCTGCCCAAATTCAGCTGGAAGACTGGATCTACCTCGCCGTGATCATCGTCGCGCGGATGCAGGTCCTTGGTCTGCTGGTTGTCGACGTCCTCTATCCGATGGACCATGCTATGTGCGCAAAATTCAGATCGGGACATCGATGGCGTCAGCGCGGAGTCGTCAATTGGCGGGCACGTATCGCTGGCGCCATGAACTCAGCGACGACGCGGCAAACCGGCCCAGCCGGTTTCCGGGCCGCTCTACGAGCAAGTAGAACGCACAGGCCAGGGGGACAGAAAAAGCGAATGAAATGACCGCGCAGAGGACAAAAGTGAGAGCCGCCGGCAGAGACAGGGCATAGACCGCATCATATACCCACCGTGAATAGTAGATGATCGGCGCATGCACCAGGTAGAGAGAGTAGCTGATCGTCCCAAGCGCCACTGTCAGGCGGTTGACAATCGCCCGTAGGGGACAGAGGTAGCAACCCAATACCGCCAATCCCGCGGCGGCAGCCTTGCCGTGATGCTCCCAACGACCCAGCACGCCCCAACGCCACAATATGATGAAGGCTAGCGCAGCCAGCAGGCACGACGCCCCAATCCACAGGGCATTACGCCGGTGATAGAACAGCACTCCGACCTGGTAGGCGACAATCCCTGCGCCGAAGATCGGCAGGTGCCGGAAAACAGAGAGCTTCCAGTATGCCGCTGGGTCGGCCACGAAGCTTGGAAGCAATACGAGCACGGCCTCGGACAACACGATGAAGCCGACGAACATCGCACTCGCCCGCCAGGGAGTCTTTACGATGGCAAAGATAAGTGGAAACACCGCGTAAAAGGCCATCTCGACGCCGATTGTCCAACTTGCCCAGACAATACCGGCCTGCTCGCCCTCAAAGAAATTGAACACAAACAGCATACTGAGCAGGAGAGAGGTCTGCGGAGCATTCAGGCCAAATCGCCAGTAGAGGAATGCCACATAGAGCAGCAGCAGGGCATAAAACAGCGGCGCGATGCGGAAAAACCGTCTTAAATAAAAGACGATGGCCGACTGCGATTGAGAATCATGCCGCTCCATCGCGTAGTACAGACAGAAGGCGCTAACCGCAAAGAAGAGCGGCACACCGAAGCTCTCACCCACCAGCCATCTGATCCATTGCGGGGCTGGGAACGAGTGAATGTCATATGTGTGCTGAAGAACGACGGATGCGGAGGCGATGCCACGCAAGGCGTCGAGCGCGCGAATGCGCGAATTCTGACTGGAATGCATAGCCCCTCCGCTGCCGTCGCATAGGCGAGAAATGTCGAAGAAGACAATACAGAACCATGTGAAATCCTGACGCTTCTACTACGCAGCGGCGTCAGACGTTTGATAGGTCCCGGAAATGACCAAAGTTGTGGTGTTGGTAAAGTCGGCGTTGCTCAATGCCGTCGCGACCCCGGCAACCATTTTGTAAAGACCGATCCGTAGTGCCGCTTGTGAGGGCCATCAGCGCGGTATCACCAACACCCGAAGCAAAGCTGGTTGCATTTGCCGCCAGGGCACTAGCGAATGATCATGACCGGTGGCTCAACAGCGGCTTTTTCGACTACCACCATGCTGTCATGGATGTGGATTGCGGGAACGCTGCGATGCAATTGCATGTCCGACAGATCGTTCTTGATGGGCGCATACCACGCGTGCAAGCTGTCGATGATGTCTTTGGTGACTTCAATGAATGTGCCTGGACGTTTGTAGCCTCCCTGCCAATCACCTTCCCAGTAAGAGGTATGCAGATCTTCGCAAACGTAGAGCCCTCCATCAGAAAGTAACGGGAACAGCGTACGAAACGAAGTCAGCTGATGCTCGGCAACGTGGCTTCCATCGTCGATCACAATGTCTACGCCGCCCATCTCGGCGACCACCGCGCGCAAGAAATCAGGATCAGCTTGGCTGCCGATTCGGCCATGGCAATTCAGCCCAAGTGCTTCTACCTTGGCAGCCGATGTCGGCTCGATATCAATGCCGTAGATGGTGGCCTGTTCACCAAAGTATGGGCGCCAGACGTTGAACGATCCACCGTCGAATATGCCGATCTCCAGGAACCGCAAGGGCTTGTTCCGATAGGAGGTAAAATACCTGTGGTAGATATCCAGATAATGATGCCACTTTAGGGATATGCCACCAGCCTTCGTGAAGTAAAGTTCGGCTAGTGGGGATTTCGATTTCGTCGCGAGTTGCGCGATTTCTACGGGGTCTGATGTCTTGCGAAAGCCGTCCATGCTTGCCAATCTGCTTAGAGCTGTCCGCAATAATCCTCGAATAGAGGCTCACCAAACCGAAACAATTCCGCAACCTGCCACGCAAAGCATCCAACCTGGGACAAGCGTAACCTCGGACAGGATCGTGCGGCTGGCCTCAAATCTGAGTTCGGATCGGCTTGGAACCCTGAAGCGCATGCTACTCGAAGACCGCGGCTATGTCGCGCCCGACATTGTGACAAAGAGGCTCTTCGACAGCGTCCTCGATACCAACACGGGGCTGGTGGTGCTCCCTGGCGGCGAACTGGAATCGTCAGCTTCGCATATTGCAAGCTATTACGTGGACACTAGACAGCCAAACCTTGCCCAACAAGTTCGCAAGGCTGCACAGACGGAAATCAAAGAGCGGGCAATTCATGTCTTCCATCGGTCGTGCGGTGCGTATGGGCACTTTCTCCTCGATGGCCTTTGTGCGCTGGCGCTGTCCCGCCAGATGGTTCGATCCGAGGGCCTGAAGATCATTGTACCCAAGTTTCTGCCCCGGAGGGTTCAGGAAGTCTTGGTCGAATTGGGCTTCCCGCCTGAGCAACTGATTGTGACCGAAGGGAAAGTGCTCGTCAGGGACATGTCGTTGTCCAACATGTTAACTGGAGTGAACTCTTTCAAGCCGCGCCAAGATATCATCTCCTGCCTACGGGAGTTCACAGATGCGAAACGGAATGCTACGCCATCTCGCAGGATCTACCTAACTCGTGAAGGTGCATACTCGCCACGCACAGCGCGGAATGAAGTGGAGGTGGTCTCCGAATTTCAAGCTCATGGTTTCGAACTCGTAAGCCCTGCCTATCTGAGCTTCCGCGAGCAGATCGACCTGTTCTCCCAAGCGAAGGTGATTGCTGGCAATCACGGATCGGCCTTTGCCAACATGGTCTTTTCACCACCGTGCGCACAGATAATCGACCTCATGCCCGAACACTGGGTCGGGTATTGGGGTGACACTGGGTATGCAGAACGTTGGCTGTTGAACCTCACAGCGGCGTGCGACCACAACTACACGGTGATCCTTAGCCCTTCTGAGATGTCAGGAGGACCATGTCTGCCGAATGCTCCCTCCGAGTTAGCTGCGATCAAGTCTACCACCGACCTGGACGCAGTCCGTAGCGTGCTGACGACACTTTAGAGCTATTCGTCGATGTAGGTCATCCCAGTTCCTGTCGTTTTCTATTTCGCGGTCACTAGACTAGAACGCCTGGAAACAGACGCTCAAAATCAGACAAAGTAGAACCCCATGACGGGGATCACTGAAGTGTTGGTAATGTCGGCGTGGGTCAGGGCTGTTACTGCACCGGCCGACAACTTGTAGATCTGAAGGCCAGTGCCACCCGCCGCCCCCATGGAAGCCGTCAACATCGTATCGCCAACACCAGACGTAAGATTGTTCAGTTGGAGAGCTCCAATCTGCGCGGATGTGTACGGCAATCCAGTGATCGACAGATTGCCCGTCGAACTCCCCTTAGCGGTAGATCCCGCTCAGGCGGAACATCACCATGTTGCCGATGCGCGTGAAGTTGCCCGTCTGAGCGCCCAGCGTCATGCCGGTTGTGCCGCTGGCAAAAGAGAACGTCGGCGTGAATGATCCCTCCTCGTACCAATCCAAACAGTTGGGCGAGCTTCGTGCCGTATTGTTGAGAAACAGCCCCGGCACCTGCGAATAGGCGCCACGTGACTCCTGCCCGGTAGTATAGACCTCCCCGAGGTAGTCGATCCTGTCGATCTCCGCCCCGCCAACGCGGGTGATTGTCGGCGCAGCGTCCACACCCTGAAGGCCGTAGATTGCGACGCCACGGATGAGGCTGCAGAAGCATCGGCGCGGAACTCAGGCGCGTCATTTGTCCCGACCTGGTTGAACGTCAGTCCAACAACAGCGCGATTGGCGCCCGGTACCAGATTGACGGATTTGCCGAGCCCTACTGCGACCCTTGGAACGCCGAGATCTGCAAACAGAAGATCGTCAGCACTGGAGATATAGAGAGCATCCCCGTCATCGTGGGTGATGTGCAGGCCACTGAAGGTGCACAATGCGGGGTGGCGACCAGATGTCTCGTCGACCGCTCCGGTGATCACAAGGCCATAAGCTGCGGCAGAACCCGTTGAGATAGCCAGGTTGTGGAATTGCAGCGGTACATCGAGTTGACGCCTGGGCGGGCCTCGCTGTCCATGATCATGCAATAGGCAGTGATATTGTCGCACACGTTGCAGCAACGAACATGCTGGAAGATCGAGAACGAGCAGCTTCGGAGGTGCAGGCTTTTGCTTGCAAGCAGATTTCCGTCAAACTGGACCGCGTAAATGCCGCCGCCGCTCATATCTGCCGTGCCGCCTGGCGGGCAGCCGAAGTAGCACAGCGTGCCCGCTGCGGCCCCGATCCATTTCAGAGCGGTGCCTTCCGTCGTTGTAGGGGCCACGGAGAAAGTCGCGCCGGCCTGAACGCCGCGCGGCGTCTGGCCCTCCCTGAAGACGCTGATGGTTTCACTTGTGGCATAGACCTTTTCATGAACTGGAGGGTGATACCCACGCCACCGAGTGTAAGCGCCGCATTGATGGCCGGGCCGTCGTTGCCGATGGCATCCGAACCGACGCGTCCGGAACGACGAGCGAAGAAGTGACCGAGACCCTTGCTCGCCATCTGGAAGAGGCTGGCGACAAGTTCGCGACGTAGATCGCGTTCCACGGTCTCTCCCCAATCCCGGATTGCCTGCTTGCTCGGGCGATGTGTGCCCGACGATGGAACGCTGTCCTTCATCGCATCCTCCTAGGTGACGGTCACGAACCCGGTCGCCACGCTGGCGGGAAGACGACCAGGGCAAAGCCATTAAGGCCGCGAGCGCGCTTCGGCACTTCTACGCGTCATGGTCGATCGATCGGCCGCAAGATGGTGGCCTCGGATTGCCGGCGAAAGTCGTCCAGGAACGCCTTGGGCATAGTTCCATCGTCATGACCATGGATACGTACGGCTACCTGTTCCCACGCGGTGACGACGCCGACGAAATGGCGGTAGCAGAGAAAGCGCTTCTGGGATGAACGCGACATAGACGCGACACATCGTCAAATTACTTAATAAAAACAATAGGCCGCCCAAGCATGATCATCCTGTGAGGCAAGCCCTCTCCCGCTACCACTTCCTTCCTCCGGAATGATGCCTCTGAAGTGGCGCCTCTCGGCCTCCGCGAGGCGCAATGGCCGCGATCGTTCGGCAACATTAACGACCATCGTCTCGCGCCACCACGGCCATTCATCTCCGCGCTCTTTACCATGACCAGCCGATTTTTGCAGGTGTCGGCGGCGGGGCATGCCTGTCCGTGGTACATCCCGCTATAATGCCGCTCGTTTCGAATGTGCCGGGATGGTTCGGCGGCGGCGCGGCCGCGCATGTGAGGCAAGATACTGGTGGGTTTCCTGAATTTCCGACAGCAGAACAGGCCGCAGGGGCGCGAGCGGGTCGAACTCGACCTGTCCGACACGGTCGTCTACGCCGTCGGCGACGTGCATGGCTGCTTCAGGGAGCTGCGTTCGCTCGAGGCAAAGATCGTTGCCGACGCGGCGACGCTGCCCGGGCGGAAACTCATCGTCATGCTCGGCGACTACATTGACCGCGGACCCGATTCGGCGCGGGTGCTCGACCACCTGATCGCCCCGCCGCCGGCCGGCTTCGATCGCATCTGCCTGATCGGCAACCACGAGGCCCAGGCGCTCGACTATCTCGACGGCAGGCTGTCGCTCGAGCGCTGGCTCGCCACCGGTGCCCGCAGCGCCCTGTTTTCCTACGACATCGACGACGAGCATCTGGCCGAACTCTATGGCAGCAGCGGCAAGCTCGACGAGTACATCCGCGCCAACATTCCGCGCGACCACATGCAGTTCATGCGCTCGCTGCCGATCATGGCCTATTCGGAACGTTTCCTGTTCGTGCATGCCGGCATCCGGCCGGGTGTGCCGCTTCTCGACCAGAAGGACGACGACCTTCTCTACATCCGCGAGGAGTTCTTCGAGGCGTCACGCCGGCTCGATCGCTGGACGGTGCACGGCCATACCCCTGTCGACTTCCCGCGCATCGAAGGCCGCCGGCTCGACATCGACACCGGTGCCTTCAAGACCGGCCGGCTGACCGCGGTGCGGATCGCCGACAAGGGTGGCCGGCTGCTGTTTTCCTGACATGCCCCTAAAGGGCAGCCCGTCCTGCTCATGACGGCTCCGGCCGTCAGCCGGCGACCTTCACCTTGGGCTCGCTCTTGTCGACATAGTAGCTGGAATATCTCTCCAGGAACTGTTCCGAGCCGCCATAGGCGCCGTAACGCGGCAGCTTCTTCAGATCGACCTTGTTGAGCACCAGGCCAAGGATCTTGCTGGCGATCTGGGGCTCCGCATTGAGCGCCGAGCGGACCAGCGGACGCGGCGTCGCACCCCATTCGGCCACCAGCACGAAGCCGTCGGCAAGCGGCGCGAACGCCTTGGCGTCGACCACCGGGCCGAGCGGCGGCAGGTCGACGATGATGTAGTCGAAGGTCGCCTTGGCATCATCGATGAAGCGCCGCATGCCCGCCGAGGACAGCAATTCGCTGGTGTGCGAGAAACGGCCCCGGACCACTGCCGGAACGATCGCCATCTTGGTCTGGCGGTCGACCTTGATCACCGACTGCCAGCCCTGGTCGTTGACCACCGCCTCGACCAGGCCTTGCTCGGCATCGATGCCGAGGCTGCGGCTCAGGCCCGGATTGCGCAAATCGGCGTCGATCAGCAGCGTCTTGGCACCATTGCTGGCGATCAGGCCGGCGAGATTGGCGGCCACCGTCGACTTGCCCTCGCCCGGAAGCATCGAGATGACGCCGATCACCTTGCAGCCCGTGTCCTGCAGCACGACGTCGCCGGCGATCTTGGTGCTGCGCAGCGTCTCCGCGAACATCGAGGCCGGGGCGTCGACGGCGATGCGCATCTTGGCCCGGCGCTTGGCTGCCTCGGCGGCGCGCGTCGGCGGCTGGGGCGGCGGCGTGCCCATCTTGCCTGTCTCGGTCTTCGGCGCCTCCTTCTTGTCGTCATTCGAACCGAGCAGTGGCAGGTAGCCGAGGAACTTGACGCCAAGCCGCTCGCGCACGTCCTCGGCGGTACGGAAGAAGCGTTCGTTGAACTCGTTGAGCGCACCGAAGGCCGCGCCGATGACGACGCCGAGCACCAGCGCCAGCCCGAACACCATCGAGGTGCGCGGGCTCGACGGGCCGCGCGGCATCGTCGCTTCCGAAATCACCCTGACCTTGGCAATGGGGAACGAACGCTGCTGCGACGCCTCCTCGTAGCGCGACAGGAACGTCTGGTAGAGCGTGCTGAGCGCGGTCGCCTGCTGCTGCAACTCGCGCAGCCGCACCTGCGCCTGGTTGGCGCTGGAATTCTGGCCGGTCGCCTCCGAGACGCTGTTGCGCAGCGCCGTCTCGCGCGACTGCGCCACCTCGAATTCGTTGCGGTAGGTCTCGGAAAGCTGGCTCAGCTCGCGGAAAATCTGGTTGGCGAGGTCCGTCTGCTCTTTCCTCAAGGCCACGGCCTGCGGATGATTGGGACCGAAGCCGGCCGAAATCTCCTGTTCGCGTTTGGTGACGCCCGAATGGCGCTTCTTGAGGTCGGAGATCAGCGGGTTTCCGGCCACCTCGGCCGACAGGGTCGAATTGCCGACGGCCGCTTCCGGCCCGCTTTCGACGATGGTGCGGTACTGCTCGTAGCGCGCCCGCGCCTTGGCGGTGTCGGCCTGGGCCAGGATCAGCTGGGCGTTGAGGTCGGACAGCTGCTGTTCGGCGATGGTTTCGCCGCGCGCTGCCGCCAGGCCGTTCTCGGCGCGGAATTTCTCGACCTCGAGCGCCGCCTTCTGCGAACTCGAGCGCAGCTCTTCCAGCCGGCCCTGGAGCCAGACGGCGGCCTTTTCGGTGGCGTCGAAACTCGCGTCGAGCTGGTCGGCGACGAAGGCGTCGGCATAGGCCCTGGTGATCGCAGCCGCCAGTTGCGGATCGTGCGCGCTGTAGCCCATGGAAATGACGTAGCTGCGGCCGGAGCGCTCGGCGATGATGTTTGCCTGGAGCATCGCCACCGCCTGCTCCTTGCGCGCCGCTGCCGCCATCGCCTTGCGCTGCGCCTCGGTGAGTTCGGTGCCGCCCGCGACGTCAGGGGCGGAGCGGAATATCTGCAGGAAGCCGCGGGCATAGCCGACCAGGGTCGACAGCAGCGACTTCGGCGGCTGCATGAAACTCGGGTTCTGGTCGAGCTTTTCCTTGTCGACGACCACCGCGGCCAGGCGTGCCGACTTGATGATCTCGATCTGGGAAAGGATCGCCGCATCGGTCTGCATGTTGACCGGCGTCGCCGAAACCTCGTCGACCATCTTGTTCATGCCCTCGTCGATCAGGACGCGGGTCGAGGCGGTAAAGGTCGGCGGCGTCGTCTGGAGGTAGACGAGCCCGAGCAGCAGGCCGACCACCGCGCCGACGCCGACCACCTTGGCCTGGCGCTTGGCCATGGCCAGCAGGCGTTCGAGATCGATGAAGTCGCTGCCTTCACGCGGCCCCTCGCGAGACGCGGGGATGCGGTTGTTGAAGGGGAAGCTGGCGTAGTTCATCTGCGTTCCAGTTCTTGCTGAGCAGCGCCCGCTGCTCGCTGGGTTCTGGCGAAGCCGACTTCAGCTACGCAACTGCTGTGCCTGTCGGGGCACGCATCATTCAAACGTTGTCGAAGGCGAACCGTTTCATCCGCCTTCGACAGTTCATGGCTTCAGGCCGCGGCGACGTGATCGTGCTCTGCGACCATGTCGCGGATGGCGTCGAGCACGGAATCGCGGATGTCGGCCCGCTTCAGCGCAAAGGCGACATTGGCCTGGATGAAGCCTTCCTTGGAGCCGCAGTCGAACATCCGGCCATTGAACGGCCGGGCGAAGAAGGCCTGGCTTGCGGCAAGCCGCACCATGGCGTCGGTCAGCTGGATCTCGCCGCCGGCGCCGCGCTTCTGGGTGCCCAGCAGGTTGAAGATCTCCGGTTGCAGGATGTAGCGGCCGTTGATGTAGAAGTTCGACGGCGCGCTGGCCGGCGCCGGCTTCTCGACCATCGCCGTAACCTCGAAGCCCGAGCCGACGTCGGGACCCTTGCCGACGATGCCGTATTTGTTGGTCTCGCTCGGATCGCACTGCTCGACGGCAATGACGTTGCCGCTGGTCTCGGCGTGCAGTTCCATGATTTCGGCCAGGCAACCGCGCTTGCCGAACGACACCATGTCGGGCAGCAGCAGCGCGAAGGGTTCGTCGCCGATGATGTCACGGGCGCACCAGACGGCATGGCCGAGCCCGTGCGGCGCCTGCTGGCGGGTGAAGCTGGTGGCACCCGGCACGGGCAGCAGGCTTTCCAGCGACTTGATCTGGTCGACCTTGCCGGCCTGCTCGAGCGTGCCCACCAGTTCGGGATGCAGGTCGAAATAGTCCTCGATGACCGCCTTGTTGCGGCCGGTGACGAAGACGATGTGCTCGATGCCGGCCTCCAGTGCCTCGTCGACGGCGTACTGCACCACGGGCCTGTCGACCACGGGCAGCATTTCCTTGGGCATGGACTTGGTCGCCGGAAGGAACCGCGTGCCGAGACCCGCCACCGGGATCACCGCTTTCCTGACTTTCTTCATCGTGCCAATCCTCTCGATCATGTCAGTCTCCTCGTCTTGGTCTTGGCCGTCCCGGCGATCGCATCATTTGCCGGGCCGGTATGCGAACTGCCGGGCAACCCGGCGCAGCCGGACTGCGATCGGCATTCGCAGATGGCGAACCGCCGCCGGGTCCCCCAGTGCGGTTCTGATCGCCTTGAGCGGCGACCGCTGCTTGATGTGCTCAACCAGTGACAGGAATGAGGCAGCCTGCGAGAGGCTGCGCGTCCGTCGCGTGAACGCTTTTCGAGCCTCGGTGTCGAGCGTGTTGGATGCCTCGAAGGCGGCGTCGGCGCGCTGCATCGCTTCGATGTGGTGAAGCTCCAGAACCCTGGAAATCGAGCCCTTGCGGACGTGATAGGCATAGCCTACGGCCGGTTCGACGGCGCAGCGCCCGCCATTGGCGAGCGCGCTGGCGAGCAGGATGTAGTCCTCGCCGATGCGCAGATTTTCGTCGTAGCGCAGACGATGGCGCTCAAGATATTCACGCAAGAATATCGGCTTCATGTAACCAAAATTGAACGTGGATTCGAAGACGACATTGCCGCCGATGAAGTCGGCCAAGGTGAGATTCGCCAGATCTTCGAGATAACGCTCGGGAAACATCACTTCCGGCGGCGTGCCATCTTCTCGAATCACCGCGATATTGTCGACGGCCATCTCGGTGGAGCTCTGCTCGGCGCGCGCAATCATCGCCGCAAGCCTGCCGGGCAGCACGGCATCGTCCGAATCGAGAACCGCGACCCAGCGGCCGCGCGCCGCATCGAGACCGGCATTGCGCGCCCCGCCCGGGCCGCGATTCGTCTCCAGCGCCAGCACCCGGACGCGGGCGTCGGCATGGGTGCATGCAAGCTCAAGCGTTGCGTCGGACGAACCGTCGTCGACGACGATCACCTCGACGCTGGCCTCACGCTGCGCCAATGCGCTGTCGATGGCGCGGCCGAGCGTCGCCTCGGCATTGTAGGCGGCGATGACGAAGCTGACGTCAGGCTGCATCCTGGCCTCCTTCATTGCCGTAGAGACGCAGTTCGCGGGCTCCGACCAGGCCGCTGAGAACGCCGACATGCATCACGCCGCGCAGCAGGCTGCGGTTGCGGCTGACAGGCTGGAACGCGGCCAGCCCGGCTGCTGCAAAGCAATAGCCAGCCTTGGCCGAGGCCTTGGCCAACTCGCCGACCCGCCCGGCGCCGGGCCGCTTCGAGCCGAGCAACCGGCCATGCGTCTGCCCGACGCGGAAGCGCCGCCTGGTGAGCCAGGCGAACGACGCGCGTGTCGAAGGCACAGGCTCCTCCACCCAGGCCTCGGAGGCATAGGCGATGCGGCCGCCGGCGCCGAACACCTGGTCGAAGAACTCGGTGTCCTCGCCGCCGGACTGCCCGCGCGCCAGACTGAAGCGGCGGCCGGCGATTCTGGGCGAAGCCATGCGAAGCAAGGCATTGCAGGTGTAGCCGGTACGAATTTCGCCCTGGACGAAGACGGGATAGGTCGAGTGGAAGTCGCCGACCTGCATCCAGCCCGGCGCCCCTGCCCCGTAGCGTGCCTTGACCGGGCCCAGCACCACGTCGGCGCCGCTCGCTTGAGCGGTTTCGACCAGGCGTTTCAGCCACCCACCGGTCGCCTTCTCGTCATCGTCGATGAAGGCGACAAGATCGGCCGAACTGGCATCGAGGCAGGCGTTGCGGGCAAGCGAGATGTTGCGCGCCGGGCTATGCACGTAGCGGACCGGCAGCGGCAGTTCCTCGGCAAGCGCAAGGACCAGCGGCTGTGCACTCGGCACCTCGTCATTGTCGGCGACGACGATGCCGATGCGAAAGCCTTCCGGCAGCTCCATCGCCGCCAGTGAACGCAGCGTGTCGGCCAGTTCCTTGCGCCGGAACGTGCAGACGCAGATGTCGATGCTTGGCGTATCGGTCACGCGGCTCGCCCTCCTGCTGGCATGCCGGCAAGCTGGAGCCAGAAGCCGAGCGACCAGGCGAAATGCATGACCATCGCCGACACGCCGGCGAGCGCGAGGCCCGGCCTGCCGGCGCGCAAGGCCAGGGCAAGGCCGTAGCCAAGGCAGATCGCAGCCCAGGCGAGGAACGGCACGGCGAAGATCCAGTGCACGAACGACAGCACGGCAAGACCCGTCGTCGGCGCCACCATCAGCGGCACCATCTGGCGGATCTTCGGGACGACCCGGTGCTTCAGCAGGTTTTTCGCCCGTCCCCGGCCGTAGCCGAGATACTGCCGGAACAGCCCGCCAAGCGAACCGCGCGGAAAATAGGTCATCCGCGTCTGCCCACTCATCCAGATGCGGTAGCCGGCCTGACGCAGGCGATGGTCGAGCTCGGCGTCCTCATTGTGGCTGAAGCTCTCGTCATAGCCGCCGATATCGCGGAACGCGGCGATATGCATCAGCGCGTGATGGCCGTGGTCGACCCATTCCCCAGAAGAGCCATGCCTGTGCTTCGATCCGCCGGTGCCCAGCTTCGAGTTCTGCGCCGCCGCCGCCGCCTGCTGGACGGCGCCGTTGCCTTCGGTCAGCATCGAGACCACGACGGAATCCGCACCCGTTTCCCGCGCCTCTTCGAGCAGCCTGTCGCAATAGTCGTCGGGATAGCCGCCGTGGGCGTCGATGCGGATCAGGTAGTCGGCGCCATCGCCGAAGCGTTCGACGGCAAGGTTGATGGCAGCGCTCTGGATGCGAGCGGGATTGTCGATCAGCACGACAGTGTCGTCCCGTGCCGCGATGTCGGCAACGATGGCGCGCGTGGCATCGCGGCTGCCGCCGTCGGCGACGATGATGCGGGCGCCGAGCCGCCGTGCCGCCGGGCGAAGCTTGCCCAGCAGGCCGCCGATATGGTGCTCCTCGTTCAGGCACGGAATGACGATGATGGCGGGTGAAATCTCGGTCATGAAGCTGCTTATCTTGGATGCGTTGGGTGTCAGGCGGCGATGGCGCCGATCGTGCCGTCCCGGTTTTGGGCGGCGACGCGTTCGAGCCTTGCCACCAGGGCGCGGCAATCGGAGCGGCTGCACACCCACGTCGCGGGATCGCGGGCAAGCACCGCCCCATGCAGGGCGGCGTAACGCTCGTTCGTCATGTCCGAGAGGGTTTCCGTCAGTGCCGCGACCGACGGCTCGGACAACACCAGCCCGATCTTCTGGCGTTCGAGGAAGCTGGCAGTTTCCGTGCCGGCCATGGCGATCGGCACCGTGCCGAAGCGGCAGCCTTCATAGAGCCTGTTGGGCAGCAGCCATGTCGAGTTCTGGCCTTCCTCGAAGAAGTCGATCGCCCATGAGAAATGCACTTGCGCGTAGATGTCGGCCATGTCCTCGGGGTTTCGGTAGGCACCCTTAAACGCCAAATGGGGCTCCGATTGGACGAAACCATGGAAATCCGGGAACTCCGAAAGCGCCGGCCGACCGCGCATGACGAGTTCGAATCGGCCCTCGGCGCTGCGCGTGAAATCGGCCAGCAATTCGAGCGACTTGCGGCAGCGCAGCGCCCCGAACCAGCCGATCTTCCACGGCAGCTGCGGTACCGGTGACGGCGCCATGTCGAACCGAGGCTCCAGTTCGAGCAGCTTGTTCTCGAGCAGTTCGATCGGGGCGTCGATCTGTCCGAAGCGCTCGAAATAGTGGCTGACGAAGGCCGGGGAACTGGTCAAAAGCAGGCTGACATTGCGCCCGAGCAGGCGCTCTGCGCCGCGCAGGGTCTTGCCGAAAATATCCTCGCGCAGCACCAGGCGGTGGATGTCGAGACACTCGTAGACGATAGGCACGGATGACGAAAATGCGCTGCGGGCACGCTGAGCCAGCGCCAGCATTTCGAGATTGCGGGCAACGATCACGTCTGGCACGGCGACCGATTTCAGCGACGCGGCAATGCTCGTCGCGGCAAACGCGACCGCGCCCAGCCGCTGCGCAAAGCGGCCGTCGCGCGTGATTCCAAGGTCGATCGGCGTCACGCCCTCGACGTCTTCGAGTTCTTGCGTCCGGCGGAAACCAGCGAGCGTAACGCGCGCGCCACCAGCCTTGAGCATGATGATCCGTCGACGAACTGCCGGGTCGGAAACATCATGCACCAGGTACAGAACATGCAGCATGAATTCACGCTCGCAGTTTGGCCCACCGCTGACGAGGCTAGTGCACCCATTGCTGCGCCGCAACAATTATTGACTGACCCGACCTCAATTATTGTTGCGCCGCAAAATGGCCGGGTTAGCCTTGTACTTGATTTCCCGACACGACAAATCCGAGGAGGCCAAGGCCCGTGAAGACAGTCATCGTCGAAAATACCGTCTGCCTGAACACCGGCGATGCGGCGATCCTGCTGGCGATCAGGCACATCCTCAAGACGGCCTATGCCGGCGAGTTGCGCTTCCAGGTCTTCGACAGCCAGCCCGAAGTGGCGTCGCGGCTCTACCCCAGACAAGCCTATCCGGACATCGAGATTCGCAAGCTGCTCTCGGAATCCATCTTCAAGTATCCCTATGACGACAACCGGCTGAAGAACCTGGCCAAGCCGATCTACAACCGCCTCGCGCTCAGCGCCCTGCGCCATTACGGCAAGAGCCGGGCGCTGGACGAGACGATGTTCGGCGCCGAGGACCGCCGCAGCCTCGACATGTACCGTAAGGCTGATCTCGTCGTCACGACAGGCGGCACCTATCTGGTCGAGAACTACAATCTCGAACGCCGCCTCAACCAGTTTCGCATCGATGCGACCTTCGGCAAGGACCCGGTCTTCTTCACCCAGTCGCTCGGGCCGTTCGACAAGGACTACAACCGCCGTGAACTGAAGCCGGTCTTCGACCGCAGCCCGCTGATGCTGCTGCGCGATGAGCGCTCGCGCGGCCACCTCGCCGGCATGGTCGACGCCCCCGGCAAGTGCCATGTTGTCGCCGATTCGGTGTTTGCGCTGGCCGACACCGCGCGCATCGAGGCCCTGCTCTCGGCCGGCACGCCGCCACGGCCGACCGGCCGCGTCGGCATTTCGGTGCGGCACTGGAACTACGTCAACGACGGCGCCGACGGCATGCACCGGTACATGGATTCGATCCGTGGCATCGCCACCACGCTGGTGCGCGACCACGGCAAGCAGGTGACCTTCGTCTCGACCTGCCAGGGCGTGCCGGAATACGCGCACGACGATTCGAAGACCGCGCGCGCCATCGTCGCCGAGCTCGATGCCGATGTTGCCGCCCGGGTCAGCGTCGATGCCGGCTTCCACACGCCCGAACAGCTGATGGAGCTGGTCAAGGGTTTCGACTTCGTCGTCGCCACCCGCATGCACATGATGATCATGTCACTCTGCGTCGGCACCCCTGTGCTGCCGATCGCCTACGAGTTCAAGAC
This sequence comes from Aminobacter aganoensis, assembly GCF_014206975.1. Classification (GTDB taxonomy): domain Bacteria; phylum Pseudomonadota; class Alphaproteobacteria; order Rhizobiales; family Rhizobiaceae; genus Aminobacter; species Aminobacter aganoensis. Next base: position 4,292 of record NZ_JACHOU010000023.1, on the reverse strand, counting down.
CCGCGAGCTTGCCAAGCGCGTCGGCCTCGCCGACCTGCTGCTCGACATCGACACCGTGACACCCGAGGAAGCGAACGCCAAGCTCGCCGCCTTCGCCGGCAATCTCGACCGTCTCAGGGCAACGACGATTGCGGCGGTGCTGGAAGAACATGTCTCGGCCATGTCGGCCGCCGACCTCATCAGGCCGCTTCTGGCCGACACCTCAACGAATGTTGCGGGCGACGGTCTTCCAGGTTTCGACAAGGGCGCGACGGGACTGGGGCACGGCGACCATGAAGCCAAGCGCCACCGCGTAGCTTAGGGCCGCCGCGGTCAGGGCCGCCACGATGTTCGACTGCGCGATGAGCGCAGCCGGCAGGTAGCCGTAGCCGAGCCAGGCGACGGCCGCCGCGACGATCAGCAGGCCCTGGACCATCAGGAAGTCGAGCGCCGAGACCGGGCCGGTACGGCCGATCAGCACCGCCAGAACCGGCAGGCGCAGCACGTAACCGCTGATCGCATAGGCGGCGGCAACGCCGACCGCGCCCCATTTCAGCCCGACGGCGAAGGCCAGCACCGTCGTCAGCGCCGAATAGACGCCCCAGCGGAACATCGTGCTCGTCTTGCCCTGGCACATGAAGATCCAGCCTGTCGTGCTCGACACCGGCTGCATCAGCCCGGCAATGCCGAGCCAGGCGAAGATCGGCGCCACGCCGAGCCAGCGTTCGCCGAACAGGATCGACACCACCGGCTCGGCAGCGATGGTCAATGCCGCAATGCCGGGCACGGTGACGAAGGCGAGCAGCCAGTTGGTGCGCAAGTAGAGCGCGCGAAAGCGCGGCTTGTCGTCCTGGATGCGGCTGAGCAGCGGCACCATCAGCCGCGACAGGGGCTGGTTGATGTTCTGCAGCGGAAACAGGAGCAGCTTGTAGGCGCGGTCGTAATAGCCGAGTTCGATCGGGCCGGAGAACTTGCCGATCAGGATGTTGTCGAGGTTGCGCGAGAAGAAGTTGACGAGGTTGAAGCCGGTGAGGTTGGCGCCGAAATGCAGGATTTCGCGCTCCACCCTGACGTTCGGCCTGCCCGGTTTCCAGCGCGTCGCCAGCCATGCGCCGAACAGCGTCACCACCGCGCCCGCCGCCGGCCCGATCACCAGCGACCAGTAGCCGAGCCCGGCATAGGCGGCGGCGATCGCCGCACCCAGGCCGGCAAGCGCGGTCGCCACGTCGTTGATCGCAAGCTGCCCGAATTGCAGGTTGCGGTTCATCAGCGCCAGCGGCAGCGCGGCCAGGCTGCCGAGCAGCAGCGGCATGGCGGCGGCCAGCGTGATGCCGGTCATCCTGGCGTCGCCGTAGAAGGCCGAAACCGCCGGCGACAGCGCGGCGATCGCCATCGTGCAGATCAGGCCGGCCAGCGCGCTGATCCAGAACACCTGGTTGAGCTGCGGCTGGCTGATTTCGGGTCGCTGGATGACGGCCTGCTGCAAGCCGAGGTTCTGGAACAGGCCGACAAAGGCGATGATAGGCCCGACCGAGGCGACGAGGCCGAAATCCTCCGGCGCCAGCATCCGCGCGAGGATCACCACCGAAACGAACTGGATGCCGATCTTGATCGCCTGCGCCGCAGCCGTCAGCGCCCCGCCGCGCAGGGCGATGCGCCCCAGTTGCCCGGTGTCGGCGCTCATGCCGCGGCCCTGGTGGCGGCGAGGCGGAACAGCGTGTCGGCAAAGGCGTCGTTGAGACGAACCGAATCGAAGTCGTCTTCGATCTTGCGCCGTGCGGCCACGGCCAGTTGCTCGCATGCCTGGGGGTTGTCGGCGATCCAGGCCAGCTTCTGCGCCAGCGCACCGACGTCCCTTTCGGGTGCCAAAAGGCCGGTCCTGCCGTCCTCGATCAATTCGGGAATGCCGGAATGATAGGTGCTGACCACCGTGAGGCCCGCCGCCATCGCTTCCATCAGCGCCACCGGGATGCCTTCGACATCGCCGTCGCTGGCCTTGACGCTGGGCAGCAGGAAGACATGCGCCTCGCTCAGGCGCTGCTTGACCTCGCTGTGCGGACGCGGTCCCAGGAAGGCGACGCGCTGCGATATGCCAAGCTTCGCCGCCAGTTGCTTCATGGCGTCGAGCAATTCGCCGCCGCCGATCACCGTGTAGGTCCATTCGATGTCGGGCCGCTTGGCCTGTACCTCGCCGAGCGCGCGCAGGGCAAACTCGATGCCCTTCTTCTCGGTCAGCCGGCAGACCGAAATCAGCGACAGCGCAGCCTCCTCGCGTGCGACCGCCTGGAAGCCGATCGTGTCGGTATCGACGCCCATGTGGTGCACGGCGACGGTGTCGGCTGCCGCGCCCGCCTCGATCAGCGCCTTGCGGAAGAAGCCATTGACCGGCAACTGCAGCGCACCGTGCCGGAACACGACCTCGTAGCGCGACAGCGTGCCGTCATGCATCGGCGCGCCGACGTCATGGCCATGGAAAATCGTCACCAGCGGCGCTGCGATCCGCCGCCGTTTCATCGATCTCGCGACGCGCAGGCCGTTGTTGCCGAAATGCGCGACGATGACATCGTACTTCTCGAGCTTGCGGGCAAAGGCGATGTCGAGCGCCGTCGACGCCTTGTCCCAGAGCTTGCCCGACCATTTGCGCAGCGCCGGGCGCAAGGGTCCGAGCGCGCCCCACCATTGCTCGACACCGCCGGGCAGGTTGCGCCAGCGCGGATCGTCGATGTTGCGCTCCTTGCCGAACGTCGTCTCGTTGCAGACGACGCCGACCTCGATGCCACGCTCGAGGCAACCCTCGATCTGGTCGAGCACGAAGGTCTCGGACAGCGAGGGAAACTTGTCGACGACGAAACAGACCTTCATCGATGCGCTCTCCACGAACCCGGCCGGACAAACGCCAAGTCAGGCAGCCTTGTGCAGGCGTTGCGCCGCCGCGCGCTCGAGCACGCCCATGAAGGTGGCGAACTGGGCGTCGGGATCGAGCTGCGGACGCTCGGAAAACTCGCGCGCTGCCGCCGACAGGCGGTTGTACTCGACCCTGTCCTGCCACAGCCGGCGCACGGCGCCGACCCAGTCGTCCAGCGGCGCATCGTAGTCGACAACCACGCCGCCCTTGCCGATCGCTTCGGGCAGACCGCCGCGGCGCGAGCCGACGACGGGGATACCGCTGCAATGCGCCTCGGAGGCGACGCGGCCCCAGGCCTCTTCCCATTTGCTCGGCGCAAGCAGGATCTTGGTGCGGCCATAGACCGTCTTCATATTGCTGGTGCGGCTTTCGAGCCTGACATTGCCGAGCGGCGCGATGGTCTTCTCGATACGGGCGCGGTGGTCGTCGGCCAGTTTCCAGCTTTCGACGAACAGAAACGGGATGTCGGGGCAGCGCCCGGCGATCCGCACAGCCAGCTCGAACCCCTTTTCCTCGTATGGGTTGATCAGCGTCACGAACTCGCCCGTCGTCGGCGTGGCGTAGAGCGCTGGATCGATGGTCGGCGGGATCACCGTCGACTCGATGCCGAACCTTTGGCCGTAGGCGCGGGCGGTAAATTCCGAATTGGCGATGTATCGGGCCGACTGAAGTTCGCTGAGGTCGCCGGCGAGTTCATGGAATTCGACATTCCTGAGATAGACGACCAGCGGCACGCCCTGGGCCTCCAGCGCCTTCCCGATCGGCACCGACTTGTGGCACTGGACCACCGCGACGTCGGGCCTGAGCTTCTGCACGGCAAAGCCGGCGGCTTCCCATGGGAACCACGCGCGGACCACCGGATAGCCGGGGAAAGTGTCGATGACGGCGCGTTGCCGCGTCAGCTTCATCTTGGCGCGCGCCTTGAAGCCGAACATGCCGTCGCCGAACAGGGCGGCGAGCACGGAAGCCTCATGGCCATGCGCGCGCAGCTGCTCGACCAGATGATGCGTGCTCGATTGCACGCCGCCGCTGAATTCGGGCGTGTAGCCGTTGCCGCCGGCAAACAGAACCTTCATGCAGCCAACTCCTTTGTCACTCGGTCGTCCTGCCCACCCACCTTTCGGCCGATGGAGACGTAGGTAAGGCCGTGGCGGGCGACGACGGCCGGGTCGTAGAGGTTGCGGCCGTCGAAGACGACCGGCGTCGACAGCTGCTCCCGGATCAGCTCGAAGGACGGCGCCCGGAAGTTCTTCCACTCGGTGGCGATCAGCAGCGCATCGGCGCCGCGCAGCGCCGCCTCCTTGGTGCCGCAGAGCATCAGGTCGTCGCGCTGGCCGAAGATCGTCTGCGCCTCGTTCATCGCCTCGGGATCGTAGGCCTGGACCTTGGCGCCCTCGGCCCACAGCGC
>NZ_JACHOU010000022.1 GCF_014206975.1 Aminobacter aganoensis | reverse complement strand
TTATCGAATTAACTGCCCATTCGCAAATTAAGTGCTGGCGTAAGCATCTGAAATCATTGAAGCATGATTCTCATCATTAAGTGCCGAGCGACACCAACGAAGCCGAGCGCCTTCTCGCCGGGACCGGCTGGCTGCCGGAGCCGTTGCGTATGTTCGATAACGCGATGAGCGACCATGTGCAGCCAGCGTCGCTAGACGAGGGCGATGTCGACCTTCCGGCCTTCCTGGTTGAACAGGGCGAGGATACCGAGGCGACAGGACCCGAAGATGGCCTTTCGGCTGAATTGATCGCAGCCGAATAGCACTTTGACGCGGGGCGGCTCGGCGTGCTCGACGCAATACTTTCGACGCCTGTATCGCCGGCCTTGTTCGGCAGTCCTGTTCCGGAGCGCCCCGTCTTCACGCGGGGCGCTTTTTTCATGCCAGCTCTTGAGAGTGAGGGGTCGCCTGAACGAAGTGAGTCCAGGCCGTTCGAGAGAGAGCGTCGGTTGGGCTTGTCCGTTCCCGCTCTCCTGAGGATCTCCCCATGACCTTCCTGTTGCCCGTGGCCGCACCGGCCGCGCCCGTTGTCCGTGTGCCCGCTGTCCTGTCTGCGGCCCAGAACTTGCTGGGCTACCTCGAGCGCGGGGAGCGTATCGACAGGCATCTTCTTCGCACCGCGATGGCGACGGCGTTCGGCGCCTCCGATTCTTCCGGTGCGTGGGATTGGAAGTCTGCCTATGAGGCCTGCGAGGTCGCCACAGTCCTATTCCTCCGTAGATACGGACGTGCGCTTTTCCTTAAATCCAGATCTCCGGCCGGGCAACTTGCCACCCTTTCGAAAATCGCCGGGCTCCTCCCGACCCACACCCGCCGCTCGGAGGAGAGCCAGGCGCTCCAGCAATTCTCGACGCCGATTCCACTCGGCCTTGCCGCGGTCACGGCTGCGGGCATCGTACCGGGCGACGTCGTGCTGGAACCTTCAGCTGGCACTGGCCTGCTCGCCATTCTGGCGTCGACGGCCGGCGGTTCGCTGATCCTCAACGAATTGGCCGACGCCCGCGCCGAGCTGCTCTCTTCTCTCTTCCCGGCCGTCACCGTCATGCGCTTCGACGCCGCGCAGATTGACGATTACCTCGATCGCGCCGCCGCTCCCTCTGTCGTACTTATGAACCCGCCGTTCTCGGCCATGGCCAATGTCTCCGGCCGCGTCGCCGATGCCGGGTTCCGTCACATTTCCTCGGCCTTGAATAGGCTCGCGCCCGGTGGCCGTCTCGTGGCCATCACCGGTGCAAATGTCGCGCCAGACCAGCCGGATTGGCGCGATGCATTCGTGCGCCTGCAAGAGCGCGGCAGCGTCGTCTTTTCCACCTCCATCGCCGGTTCAATCTACGCCAAGCACGGCACGACGTTTCCCACCAGGTTGACCGTCATCGACAAGACACCCGCTGCTGACCCGACCCTGCTACCGGCATCGGTCGGCTCCGCCCCCGACGTAGCTGCACTGCTCGCCTGGATCGAGCAGCATGTTCCGCCACGTCTGCCAGTCACGCTCCCAGCGTCTTCCGCCATGCGCGTTGCCACGACGTCGAAGACGGTGCGTGGCTATCTCGCGCGGTCAGCCGTCGCGCACCCGGCTCCCGTTATCGATCTAGGCGGTATCGAACTCAGCTACGAGACCGTGGACTGGACGCCAAGCGAGGGCACGCACATGACCGATGCGCTCTATGAGGAATACGGATTGCAGTCGATCCGTATTCCCGGTGCCCAGGCGCACCCGACCAAACTTGTCCAGTCTGCCGCCATGGCGAGCATCGCGCCGCCGAGGCCGAACTACCGGCCCACCCTGCCGGCGAACATCCTCAGCCTGCTGTCCGATGCTCAACTCGAGACGGTGATATATGCCGGCGAGGCGCACAGCGACTATCTCGCCGGGTCATGGACGGTCGATGAGACATTCGATGTCGTGAAAGCCGCGCCCGACGATGCGGCCGACGCCGTTCGCTTCCGCCGCGGCTTCATGCTTGGCGACGGGACCGGAGCCGGAAAAGGCCGTCAGTCGGCTGGCATCATCCTGGATAATTGGCTCCAGGGCCGACGCAAGGCCGTCTGGATCAGCAAGTCCGACAAGCTGATCGAGGACGCCCAACGCGATTGGTCCGCGCTCAGTATGGAGCGCCTGTTGGTTACGCCGCTTTCGCGCTTCCCACAGGGCAAGCCAATTGCGCTATCGGAAGGCGTCCTATTTGCAACCTATGCCACGCTGCGCACCGACGAACGGGGCGCGAAGATTTCGCGCGTCCGGCAGATCGTCGAATGGTTGGGCTCCGACTTCGACGGAGTGATCATTTTCGACGAAAGCCACGCGATGCAGAACGCCGGCGGCGCCAAGGGAGAACGCGGCGATTTCGCCCCCTCGCTTCAAGGCCGTGCCGGCCTCCGGCTTCAGCACGCCTTGCCGAATGCCCGCGTCGTCTATGTTTCCGCAACCGGCGCTACCACAGTCCATAATCTCGCCTATGCCCAGCGCCTTGGCCTCTGGGGAGGCGACGACTTCCCCTTCGCCACGCGCGCGGAATTCGTGGAGGCGATTGAGGATGGCGGCGTCGCGGCGATGGAAGTGCTGGCGCGTGATCTGCGTTCGCTCGGACTCTACACAGCCCGCTCGCTCTCCTATGACGGCGTGGAATACGAGCTGGTGGAGCATCAACTCACCGACCAGCAGCGCCGCATCTACGACGCCTATGCCGGCGCATTTGCCATCATCCACAATCATCTCGACGCGGCGATGGAGGCCGCCAATATCACCGGCTCGACCGGGACGTTGAACCGGCAGGCGAAATCCGCCGCCCGCTCGGCATTCGAGTCTGCGAAACAGCGCTTCTTCGGGCATTTGCTGACGTCGATGAAGACGCCGACCCTGATCGGCTCGATCGAGCACGATCTGGAGGCTGGCCATGCCGCGGTGGTGCAGATCGTGTCGACAGGCGAAGCCCTAATGGAACGACGCCTGGCCGAGATCCCGACCGACGAATGGAACGACCTGCGTGTGGATATCACGCCGCGGGAATACGTTCTCGACTATCTCGCCCATTCCTTCCCGGTGCAGCTCTATGAGCCCTTCACCGACGGTGAGGGTAACCTGTCGTCTCGTCCGGTTTATCGTGATGGCCAACCGGTTCAGAGCCGCGAAGCCGTCACGCGCCGCGATGAGCTGATCGAACGCCTCGCATCGCTTCCGCCCGTGCCGGGCGCTCTCGACCAGATCGTCCAGCGCTTGGGCACCGACATTGTGGCAGAGGTGACGGGCCGCTCGCGGCGGATTGTCCGTAAGGGCGACCGTTTGGCGGTGGAGAACCGTGCACCGTCCTCGAACCTAACTGAGACCGCCGCCTTCATGGATGATCTGAAAAGTGTGCTCGTATTCAGCGATGCCGGCGGCACCGGCCGCAGTTACCATGCGGAGCTGTCGGTGAAAAATCAGCGGCTGCGCGTGCATTACCTACTCGAACCGGGCTGGAAGGCCGATGCGGCGATCCAGGGGCTCGGCCGCACCAATCGGACGAACCAGGCACAACCGCCGCTCTTCCGCCCGATCGCAACCGACGTAAAAGCGGAAAAGCGCTTCCTGAGCACGATCGCGCGTAGGCTCGATACGCTCGGCGCGATCACCCGCGGCCAACGACAGACCGGCGGACAGGGCCTGTTCCGACCCGAGGACAATCTGGAATCCTGCTACGCCCGCGACGCGCTACGTCAGCTCTATCTTCTGATCGTGCGCGGCAAGATCGAGGGCTGTTCGCTCCACCGCTTCGAGTCCTCCACCGGCCTGAAGCTGATGGACGACAACGGCATCAAGGACGAACTGCCGCCGATCACCACCTTCCTCAACCGGCTGCTTGCACTTACCATCGAGCTGCAGGGCATCCTTTTCACTGCCTTCGAACAACTGCTCGATGCGAAGGTGACGGGCGCGATCACCAGCGGCCTCTATGACGTCGGCCTCGAAACCCTAACGGCGGAAAGCTTTGTCGTCACCGATCGCACCAACATCTACACCCACCCGGCATCGGGCGCGGAAACCCGGCTGCTGACAATCACACAGAGGACTCGCAATCGTCCGCTGTCGCTGGACGACGCGCTCAGCTGGCTTGGCGATCGCGGCGCGATGCTGCTCATCAACGAGCGTTCGGGGCGAGCTGCCGTGCAGATCCCCGCGCCATCTCTCATGCTGGACGATGGTGAGATCGAGCGACGCATCCGGCTGATCCGGCCGATGGAACATCACCACGCTTCGTTGAAGTCGATGGCGGAAAGCCATTGGCAGGAGGCCGATCGCGGCACGTTCACAGCGGCATGGTCTCGCGAACTCGACGACGTTCCTACCTTCAGCGAAAGCACGATCCACATCGTCGCTGGATTGCTGCTGCCGGTATGGAAGCGCCTGCCGAACGAGTCGACCCGCGTCTATCGGCTTCAGACTGATGATGGCGAGCGCATCATTGGTCGCCGCGTCTCTCCGGCCTGGGCAGCAAACACCGCGTCGAAGGGCGCCACCGACGTACCGGCTGATGCTGCATATGCAGCCCTCATCGACGGGCGGATGATTCTCGACCTTGCGGAGGGGCTGCAGCTTCGCCGCGTCCGTGTCATGGGCGCGAACCGTATCGAGCTTTCCGGCTTCACTGAAACTATGCGCGAGCGCCTTCGCGCCTATGGCTTGTTCACCGAGATCATCTCCTGGTCGCTGCGGTTCTTCGTGCCGATCGACGGCACGGGATTGACGGTGCTCGGCAAGCTGCTCAACACATATCCTGTGGTCCGCATCGGCGAGCGAGAGGTTGCGTGATGGCCCGCCGCGACGCTTTCGACCTCGCATCTCGTCTCGGCCAACAGGCCGAGGCGGTATGCAAACGCTATCTCGGCGCCGGCCGACGACAGGGCAACTATTGGCAAGTCGGCGACGTTCGCAACACGCCCGGCCGATCTATGTTCGTGCGCCTGAAGAACACCGCCAAAGGCCCTGCTGGTAAATGGACCGACGCCGCGACCGGCGAGTACGGCGATCTGCTCGACGTGATCCGTAAATCGCTGGGCCTCATCGACTTCGCCGACGTCGCAGAAGAGGCCCGTCTGTTTCTCAGCATGCCACCGCCCGACCCCGAGCGGGGGCCGAAACAGCAAGGTAGCACGCCTACACTATCGGGGTCCGCCGACGCAGCACGCCGACTGGTCGCCATGTGTCAGCCAATCGGCGGCACGCTCGTAGAAGCGTATTTGCGCGGTCGTGGGATCACGGGATTGCACGGATGCGGGCACCTGCACTTCCATTCCTATTGCTACTATCGACCGGACGAGCACAGCCCGACTGAGACCTGGCCAGCGATGGTCGCGGCCGTCACCGATCTTTCCTACAGGATCGCCGGTGCGCATCGGACCTGGCTCGCCCCAGATGGTTCCGGCAAGGCGCCGATCGACATCCAGCGCAAGGCGATGGGCAATCTTCTCGGGAACGCGGTCCGCTTCGGACCATCCGGCGAGGTGCTGGCAGCCGGTGAAGGCATCGAAAGCGTGCTGTCGGCTCGCGAAGCCATGCCCAACATGTCTGCGGTGGCGGCACTTTCTGCGGCTCACCTGGCGGCCATCCAATTCCCCGACGCGCTGCGTCGGCTCTATGTCGTGCGCGACAAAGATCGTGCCGGGGACGGCGCGCGAAACTCGCTTATCGAGCGAGCAAACGCGGTCGGCATCGAGGCGATTGCCCTGTCACCCATGCTCGGGGACTTCAACGAGGATCTTCGCACATTCGGCCGTGACGCGCTGATGGCGCATGTCCGCTCGCAGCTCGCACCGAAGGACGTCGCCCGCTTCATGCTCCTGGCGGCCTAGATCGGTGGCTGGGGCGGGGTTGGGTTGCCAACATGGCCCGCGCTCTTGCACGAGCTTTGGAGAGGACCGCGCCTCGGCCTTCAAGAGGGCGATCGGCCCACAAACGGTTCGGACAGGCAATGCCTGCGGCCGACTATTTTCCGGCGGCCCGCGTTCACCCCACGCGGCAGTGCCGCGTAGGCCCCCGAACTCGCGCCTTTCCATCGCGATGCAAAATAGTCGGCCTTTGGCATCCTGCGCGTTCGCTGCGGCCCGGCGTCAGCCGGGTGCAAGGTCCGCTCCGCCCGTGGGCTTCGGCGCCATGAAGGCCGCGACGGTCGCGGTCCAGCCAAGGGGCAAACAATGCGCGAGCAAGGCGACTACGAACCACACCACGAATCTTCACCCACGGATCACGTCCTCAATGAGCTCCAACTCCACGGCTACCGCCCCTTAACCGACGAGCCCGACCAACGACTCTTGCCAGACGGTAATCAGGTCGCGGGTGCTGTCGCCGACATCTTCGACGCCCTTATCTCGACCCTGGCCGATACACGTCTCGAACCCGACCTCGATGATCTCCTCTGGTCGACCGTCAACGTCTTTCACCGTACCACCCAACGGATCGCCCGCGAACTCGACGACAACGAGCAGGCGCAAAAGCGGTCGCAGCGGCAGCAGGACGGCAGCGAGGTGAAGTCGGTCGAACTTGAGCGCCAGGTCGCCGAGGGGATGACGCTCGTGGAGCGGCAGGGCGCATTTGAGCTGATGCGCGACCAGGCCGCCGAGCACTACGAACGCCAGATTGGCAAGTGTTGGCTCCCCCGCAGCGGGTCAATGGTCAATCACCGCCACCTGACCTCGGCTATGATCGACAGCCGCGATTTCCTCATGGCCAGGAAACGAGCCGAGCAGGAAGTGCTTATCCCTCCGGGCCCGAAGATCATTGTCACCGGCGGACCGGACTTCGGTGATCACCGGCAAATCTGGGCCAAGCTCGATCAGGTGCATGAAAAGCATCCTGATATGGTGCTGGTTCACGGCAAGTCGCCGAAGGGCGCCGAAAAGATCGCCTCGCTGTGGGCAAAGAACCGCAGCGTGCCGCAGATCGGTTTCGCCCCAGACTGGAGCAAACATGGCCGGGCTGCCCCCTTCAAGCGCAACGACGAGATGCTGGAAATCGTGCCGAGGGGCGTGATGCATTTTCCTGGCACCGGTATCAACGACAACCTCGCCGACAAGGCAAAGAAGCTCGGCATCCCGGTCTGGAGGTTCGGCGGCGCGTAAGCGCCGCCGAGTTCCTGGGACAAGTGGCCTCAAGCCAAGCCGATTGATGTTGTCTAATTCCAGAACCTGAAGTCCTGCACACGGCATGGCCGCGAAGGGGCACTGCGTGATGACGCCGGGATCGATTGGCGAAGTTGCCTGCTTAGCCCAATGGCAAGGCGAAGGTACTTTCCGCAGAAGGGAAGGCGTGCACGGTTTTTGGCTCGTTGATGGGTCTGACTTGCCATGCTCGGATTGACTGTGGTGCCGGAAGGTACCGTTGCCAGATACAATCGGGTCTCTGTTGCTGAGTGACTTCTGCGTCGGATTCTGCCCGGGACCCCGCGTCAATTCTTGACCAAGTCGCAATCGCACTGGTGTTCGCGGCACCAGCAGCCGTTGTCGACACTACGCCAACCCAGGACTTCGCCAAGCATATGAGGCCTTCGGATGTATGGCCGATCTCATGTTCGATCTTCGGCTTGGTCGCAGTCGGCGTCGATGCCTCGTCCGGATCACGGGAGCGACGGTCGGCGGCCAATCTGGCGGAACGTTGCATAGGCACGAGCGCTGCACCACAAGTGCGGTAAACCAGAGACCATGGCGGTCAAACAGGCGTTGAATACCTTGGCATAGAACGGCGGTGCGCTGCAGCGTCGTGTCCGCCCACCCACGGCAACCCTCGCTGGTGCTGAGCGCCAACGGGACCGTCTTGCGCATCAACAAACCAGCGACCGACTGTGCGGTTTCACAAGCGTCTGGCGCGGGGTACTAACATCGTGGGCATGAAATGGGGTAGGGCGCGACGGGGAACGCGTTGTGGCCGATTCAAGCGAGAATAGTCGCCGGCGTCTCCACCTGTCATCCGTTCAGCGAGCGCTCCAACGGCCTCTTCAATGGGCTGATCTGCCCGAAGGACGTCTGACGCCTCGACCGCCTATGCCGCAACAGCGAGTCTCGACCTTCTTCCCCTGCCGGCCAGGGCCGTCATTCCTCGCGAGACAAGAAACTCGATCCTACGCTGTCCTCCGCCTTGCTTCGGTCGCAGGCGATGCGTCGTCGGTCGCCTTCGGCCAACCGATCGCCATCGAGGCCGCATGGTGCGATCTCGGGAACGGAAATCGGAGACTTACAATGGCGACCATCGGCACCTTCAAGAAGATCGGCAACAACGAGTTCACCGGCGACATCGCTACGCTCAGCGTCCAGGCCAAGAACGTCCGCATCATCCCTGACCAGCGCGCCACTGGCGAGAACGCTCCCAGCCACCGTGTCATGATCGGCCGCGCCGAAATCGGTGCCGCCTGGGCCAAGACCTCGAATGAGGGCCGCAACTATCTGGGCCTCAAGCTCGACGATCCAAGCTTCAACGCTCCGATCTACGCCAATCTCTTCGACGACGAAGAAGGCGACACCTTCTCGCTCATTTGGTCCCGCCCGAACGGTCGGCGCGGCGACTGAGCCTCAGCCAAGGGCCCCGGCCGGATCGGCCGGGGCCCTTGGCTGTGAACTGTGAAGCCTCGATCACATCGACGCGGCCCTGCAATAAAACGAGGGCTGCAGGGCGCCTGTTAGTCTTGATTCCGGGAAGTCATGCACAGACGCGCCCAATGCCACTGCAAAGTCCATTACGATACCGGCCACGAGGATCCTAAAGGTCCTCTTGGTTTCGACAACAATGCGTATCGCAGACGAGAGCTCACGGCCAACGTGGACTTCAGCTACATGGGCTTCTGATGGGCAGCCAAAGGCCGTTGCCTTCGAGGAGTCGCAAGGCTGCACCCACCGCAGGTGAGCGCATTCGGCAAATGCTCAAACGTTGGGTTCCGGTCCGATCCATTATTGTCGATAGCGGGAACACCGCGATACCGCAGCAGGCATATCTTGCCGAGACGATTGGCACGTCTTTCTTGAACGGCTGCTAGCCCCATTTATGCCTGGCTACCGGCGCCATGGACCCGTCCCCGGGAGCGTTTGTCGTGAGGATCGTCGGCATTGGAGTTGCAGCCGCTTGGCGAAGTTGGCCGAATGCGTTTGCTGGCCTGGGACGAGCTTGAGACAGCGGTGTGCGGGCTCGTCCGGAGAGATCGATGTATTGCGGCCCCATGGAGTTCGCAACCCAAAGCCGCTCTTGTGATGGCAACCTTGATCCAGCCCCGGATCTTCCTCGATCAACCCGTGAAGGGTCCGCTAGCGAAGCTGCGGCCGCTTGACGTCGTCTGCGCGGTGATCGCGCCCGTGGCCGGCTCATTGAGGAGCCATCGAGCGGGATTGGCCCGCTCCCAGATGGAGCCCTCAGATGTCACACGATCTCGAACTCGCCCAGAAGCACGCCTGGAACCTCGCCCGTACCCTGATGACGACCGTCATCCTCTTCCAGTCCGACAACGAGTATGGCGTCCTGCCGGCCGACGAAATCGAAGACGCCGAGGTCACGGCCCTCTACGAATACGACCCCCACCTGGGGGCCAGCGCGGTTCAGTGAACCGCTCGTTGCCAATCGCAACCCGAAGCGCTCCAGGTCGAGCGCTTCGGTGCTTTTGGCTTTTCCTGCTTGCGCAGGTCTGCAAATCAGACCCCGCTGGAGACAGCGGGTGCCTTATTCTTGTGGGCGTTCCACTAGAACGCCGATCAGGCGTTCAACGTGTCCTTGATGGCCTTGGCCGGCACGAAAGTCAGTTTCTTGGACGCTGCAATTTTGATCGTGGCCCCATTTGCGGGATTGCGGCCCTCGCGTGCCGACATTTCTTTCACCTTGAATTTGCCGAAGCCGGGAATGCTGGTTTCCGAGCCGCCCTTTGCAGCATTGGTGATATGCTTGAACACGCCTTCGACAAGCGATTTGGCCTGAGCCTTGCTCAGGTTGTGGTCTGCCGCGATCTTGTCTGCAATCTCATTGGTGGTCGTCATCGCCGAATACCTCCTGTTTGGTGACCGCATTTGTATGGCAACGAAACATCGCTCCGGGTAGGGGATGCCACTGTCTGGCCCGGCTGCTCCACTGCAAAATGGCCCGACGCCGCGCGATGCCAAGGATTCATCGTGGTTCGGCGTAACCCCGGTTCCTTTTCGATCTCTCAATTCTCGTCAGCTCGACCATGGCGTCTGCCGTCATGTCGAACGTTGTGATCATGGACTGGCCCTCTGTTCCAATGCGGCCCCAGTTTCGGATGACTGATGCTCCTCCGAACAAGGTTGGCTGGATTGCCAGCAGGTAGAACCTGCGCATGTTTTGTGACTGGTCGACACGATGCAGGTGAACCGGGCGTGTTTGCTTGTTTGACATTGCATGAGTCTCCCCAGCGATGTCGACGACGTCCAACGCCTTCTCTGAATCGGTTTTGCCTCACCGATTCATTGCCTTGATGGATCGATGTCTCGATAGCAAAGCCAGGTGATTCCAGGTGCTCCGGGTCTAACTCGCCGGTGAGGCCGCCAAGTCAGCCGCTCCGGCTTGTGTTCATTGCCATGCTCGCCTATCTTATCGTGCAGCTTTTCCGCGGAACTGGCGCGGCAGACTAATGCCGGCGACTTCGATCGCCTGCTCTGGTCGCCGGTTGCCTTTCTTGCAGATGCATTTCCTTTTGAGAGCAATATGTGTCGGCGAAGCCGACGCCTTTTGTGGATCTTCCCGGCCGCTCCATCGGAGCGGCGTCAAGGGCGCAATTATACGTCGCCACGGCGACGATTGCATTGACACCCTATAAGACCGCCCGACTTGGTTCCGAGCCTGCTCCGCGGCCCTACCAACTCTTCTGGTCGAAGGCGAATTCGGGGAATGCTTCAAAGGTCCCATTTCTGGAAGAAATTCTGGCCAGTGGCTTGTTGCCCCTATCGAGAAGCCGATAGCGACATAGGATTAATGCCGGCACGTCCGAACTATTCCGCGCCGCAATGTGCGCCCAGGGCTCTTATGCCACTTTGCCGAAGGCTGTTGAGTCGGGCTTTTTCCCCTGCGACATTCTGCTCGAAGTACCTGACTTGAAAACGCTTAGGCGCAATTCCATCTGACTGTGGTTGGCGCTCATCCTCCCAGAATGCCAATCAAAGCGGCCCGTCTCCTCCCCGGGTCGCTTGCAAGTTCAGCCCGTCGCGTCCTCCCCGCGGCGGGCTTGTTGTTTTTGTGCGTTCGATCGCTGGCTGAAGGCTTCATCGCCCGTCGATGATACAGCAGGCATTCATCGTCGTAGAGGCGTGCAAATGCCCTTAGAATGCACAACGCGTAGTTCCTGCTGCGTACGACCCTGCGCTGCCCAGATTTGAAGGCGTAGAAATTCGGAGTGCCGGGGAGTGCTGTGGAAACCGCGGATGCTTTTTGGCGATGACGATGGACAACGCCATGCCCATCCAGGTTTGATGACAGCGGCGGTGTGGCCGCCACCGGTGTCCAGAACCTGATCCCACATCTGTTTCGACCTTGTCACCTGCTGAACCTGCGCGCCCCAAAGACGCAAGCGATGACGGCGACGGTAACGCCCAACATCAATGGGGTGACGGGTTCATGGAGCAGGGTAGCGGCAAGTGCGAGGCCAAAGAACGGCTGCAGGAGTTGGAGTTGTCCGACCGACGCGATGCCTCCGAGGGCTAGGCCGCGGTACCAGAAGACGAAACCAATGAGCATGCTGAACAGCGAGACGTAGGCCAGGCTCGTCCAGGCGGGAGCGGTTACATTTTCGAATGTTGACGGCCAGTATATCGCCGTCAGCACAAGCATGAACGGGAGGGAGATGACGAGCGCCCAGCAGATGACTTGCCACCCTCCCAATCTCCTTGAAAGGGTAGCACCCTCGGCATAGCCGAAGCCGCAGGCAATGATTGCGGCCAACATCAGTGAGTCACCGACTGGTGAGGCAGAAAGGCCCTGGCTGATCGCAAAGCCTCCGACGAGGGCACTGCCAAGAACGGAGAATACCCAAAAGGCCGGCTTGGGCCTTTCGCCTCCGCGGATCACGGCGAAGATGGCCGTGCATAACGGTAGAAGACCGACGAACACGATCGAATGGGCTGACGTGACGTACTGCAGGGCGAGCGCTGTCAGGAGAGGGAAACCCACCACGACACCGAGTGAAACGACAGTGAGGGAAACCAGATCGCGACGTTCCGGTCGACGTTCGCGAAATGCCATCAGCAGGATGATGCCGAGGATTCCCGCAATGGCAGCGCGGGCGACTGTAAGGAACACGGGATCCAGGGATTGCACTGCGACCCGCGTCGCCGGAAGCGATCCACTGAAGATGACCACACCGATCAATCCGTACAACCAACCACTCGCAGGCCGTTCCATGACAGCTCCTATCTCGACCCGACCTATGCAGGCTGCCGCTTGATTTCGCCAGATACGGTGCGGTACAGTTTAAG
This sequence comes from Aminobacter aganoensis, assembly GCF_014206975.1. GTDB lineage: Bacteria > Pseudomonadota > Alphaproteobacteria > Rhizobiales > Rhizobiaceae > Aminobacter > Aminobacter aganoensis. Next base: position 64,818 of record NZ_JACHOU010000022.1, on the reverse strand, counting down.
AGAACTGTTATGGTCGCAGAGAGAGTACAGATGGACACGACCCGCATCGAGACGGTGATGGGGCAGATAAAGCGCAGGATCGCCGCACACAGCCTTACGCCCGGCAGCAAGCTGCCTTCTATCCGGGCGCAGGCGAAGACATCGGCGGTTTCTATCTCGACGGTAGTTGAGGCCTACAACCGCCTGGTCGCTGAAGGGGCCATCGTCTCCCATCCGGGTTCGGGTTTCTACGTTGCCAATCAGACGGCTCCGCTGGCACTTTCCGAGGTGGGGCCGAAGCTGGACCGGGCCATCGATCCTTTCTGGGTTTCGCGACAGTCCTTGGAAGCCAACGAGGACGCCCATAAGCCCGGATGCGGTTGGCTTCCGCCCGAATGGATGCCTGAAGCGAGTCTGCGCCGGGGTCTTCGAGCATTGTCGAAGGCAGCGGGGACTTCCCTGGCGGAATACGGTTCCCCGTTGGGGCTTCCACCCCTTCGCCAGTTGATTGCTCGACGGATGGCGGACAAGGGCATTGAAAGCTCCCCAGACCAGATCATTCTGACGGAGAGCGGGACACAGGCGATTGACCTCCTGTGCCGGTTCCTCATAGAGCCTGGCGATACCGTGCTCGTGGACGATCCCTGCTATTTCAACTTCCAGGCACTTCTGCGCGCCCATCGTGTGCAGATCGTCAGCGTGCCGTATACATCGGTTGGTCCGGACATCGAGTTGTTCGCTGCGACCCTCATCCAGCATCGCCCGCGTCTCTACATCACGAACTCGGCCGTGCATAATCCGACCGGAGCAACTCTCTCTCCCGTCGTCGCCCATCGTGTCCTCATGCTGGCGGAACAACATGGCTTGACGATCATCGAGGACGACATCTTCGCCGATTTCGAGCATGTGGCTGGACCGAGACTGGCAGCGTTCGACGGGTTGAACCGGGTGATCCACATCGGAAGCTTCTCGAAAACGCTGTCCGCGTCGGCGCGCTGCGGGTTCATCGCGGCAAAAACGGATTGGATTGAGGGCCTAGTCGACCTCAAGATCGCTACGACATTCGGCGGAGGTCGGCTCGCCGCCGAACTGGTGCTCAGTGTTTTAGGTGACAGTGGCTACCGCAAATATCTCGAGGCCTTGAGGACGCGCCTTACAAGAGCTCGCTTCGACGTTGGAGCAAGACTGCGGGAAATGGGCATCGAGCCAGTTGTGGAACCGCAGGCCGGAATGTTTCTATGGTGCCGCCTTCCTGGTCCGCGAGATGCGACAGAGGTGGCAAGGGCCGCCTTGGCAGAAGGTATCGTACTTGCACCCGGAAACGCATTCAGTCCCGCACAAACCGCTGGCGATCTGATGCGGTTCAACGTTTCTCAGTTTTCCAACCCAAAAGTGTTCGCATTGCTTCACGATGCGCTTGTTCTTCGATAGCGATGAATGAGATGGCTTGCCTGCAGACGTCACTGACGAATGCCAAGCTCATTTTGTCGGGCGATGTGAGCTGACTAGCTTCACATGCCCCGGGGCGCTCAACGAGCGCCCATCTGGCACATAGCCAGTCCCAGTGATCCCGATATCTGCGACATCGAGTTGGTTGGCTGTTTCCGAGACCGCCTGGACCAAACCGGCAACAAGGGATCCAGCATTGTCAAATTCCGATGTTATGTGTAAGTGAACTTAATTCGCAAATAACGTAAAAAGGGATGCGCATTGCCGAACGAAATTGCAGGGAGGCCGACGCTTGCTCAAGAACCTTATTGGTGGGACGAGCGCGACAGGGGTGCCGATCAACCTTTGCCGGCTGGCCCTTTTGACGTGGTGGTTATCGGCTCGGGTTACACTGGACTTTGCGCGGCGTTGCGGCTGGCCCAAGCGGGAACCTCGGTGCTGGTGGTGGAAGCGGGCCATCTGGGAGAGGGGGGAAGCACTCGCAACGGAGGCATGGTGTCCGGCACCCTCAAAGTCTCCCATCCAAGTCTGACGAAAGCATTTGGCAAGCAGCGGGCGGACGCCATCTTTTTCGAGGCGCAGAACTCCGTCCTGTTCCTTGAGAAACTGATCGCGGACAATCAGATCGATTGCTCCTACAAACGTCACGGCATGTACTTTGCCGCCTACGCGCCAGGCCACTATGATGACTTGGCGCGCGAGGCCGAACAGCTGCACGCGCTCGGTGTTGAAACGCGCATGGTTCCGAGACGGGACCAACAAGGTGAACTCAATTCCCAAATCTATCATGGGGGTAGGATCACCAGTTTTGCAGGCGGGCTGCACCCGGCCCGCTATCATGCAGGTTTGGTGCGAGCCTGCCGGAAGGCGGGAGTAAGTTTCACCACCCGCTGCCGCGTCACCAAGCTTGAGAAACATGGCGTTGGCCATGTGCTTTGCACGACCAAAGGCAGGGTCATGGCGGACCGTGTGGTGGTTGCGACAAATGCCTATACCGATGGGGGGCTTGGCTGGTTCAGGCGCCGCGTCATTCCGATCGGCAGTTACATCATCGCCACCGAAGCCCTGGATCCGGGGCGGCTCAAAGCCTTGATACCCGGCGAGCGCATGATCCAGGACACCAAGCGCAACCTCTATTACTACCGGCTTTCCCCTGATGGCACCCGCATGATCTTCGGCGGCAGGACCAGCTTTCGTCCCATTAGCGTGGTCGAAAGCGCTCGGCGCCTGCGATCCTCGATGGCGGAGGTGTTTCCGGATCTGCGTGGCGTGGGGGTCACCCACAGCTGGACCGGCAATGTTGCCTTCACATTTGATTCTCTCCCGCATCTGGGGGCACGCGACGGCATCCATTATGCCCTCGGATGCTGCGGCCAGGGTGTGGCCCTGATGAGCCATTTCGGGAATTGCATTGCCCAGGAAATGCTGGGTGTTGGCGAACGTAGCTCCTTTGCTTTCAATCAGATCAAGACCGTGCCGGGCTACACTGGCAATCCGTGGTTCGTCCCCATCCTGGGTGAATACTACCGCTTCCGTGACTGGCTCGAGCGGCCGGCCAATTCCTAAGCTAGCGAAAGGACTATCCATGATCCGCTTTTCCAACCCGCCCGCAGCGCCACAGCCTCCCAGTCGCTATTCGCAACTGGCCGCGGCTTCCGCGAATGCAGAGTATGTCTTCCTTTCTGGTCAGGTGGGTCTGAACGACGATGGTTCGTTCCCGGCAGACATGCTGACGCAGACAGAGTTGACCTGGCGACACATCGAAACCTTGCTGGGCTCAGAAGGCCTGACGCTCGCCAATGTCGTCAAGGTCAACGGCTTTCTCACACGTTCCGATGACGTTGGCGTGTATAAGCAGGTCCGCGACCGGCTTATGCCCGAACCGCCGCCCGCATCGACGGTCGTGATCGTGTCGGGCTTCGTTGCGCCGGGGCTGCTGGTCGAAATCGACGTGATTGCCGTTCGCCCGTAGGTCCTCAAGACGGTCGCGGTGTCATTACAAAGATCGCGACCGTCCGTTCCGTCGCAGACGGGTTGGAAAAGGTGTGCAGCAGGCGAGGGTCAAAAGTCATCGAATCGCCGGCTCCGAGCTCATATGACTGATCTTCGACGATCACAGCCAATGTGCCTGACACCACGTGAATGAATTCTTCGTCGGCTCTCAGCGAATAGAGCTTGTCCCCCCCGGTGCCGAGCGGTTCGATCACTGTCCACAAAGCCTGGAGTCTCGCGCTGTTGCTGGCCGTTAGCAGGTGGTCGATGACGCCCGTGCCGCCGAAATTGACTCTCGGCCTCTCGTCGGCGCGAACCACGGTCGAGGCCGTGGAATTGAAGAGATCGCCGATCGAAAGACCCAGTGCATCGCATAGCCTTACAAGCGAGGCGACCGAAGGTGAGGTCTTGTCGTTTTCAATGCCGCTCAGAAAGCTTTTGGTCAGTTCGACCGACTCGGCCAGGCTTTCGAGCGTGACGTTGAGCTGGCGACGGCGCTCCTTGATCAGGCGCCCGAATTTAGGGGCCGACTTGGGTGTGGGGGGATTTTTCGACATCGGGACTCCTCGAAATGATTGACCAAGGATAACGCGTTTCGCTTGTTCATTAAAGCTGAACTTAGTTGACTTATAGAGAAAAAGCTTTCATAGGGAGGCGAGGAGTGGGGCGGGAGTGCCCGGCAATTGGAGAGGGGAATACGTCATGTCATCAACATCAAAAATCGCTCTGGCGGGCTTTGCGGTGTCGTTTGCAGCACTGCCAGTTCTGGCGCAGGATGCCCAGCCGTCTTTCATAGCCGACAAGACTTTTACAGTCTGTACGGATGCCACCTTCCCGCCGATGGAGTTTTTCGAGAGCGCCGGCAACGCCAATGCCGTCGGTTTCGACATCGATCTTTCCAAGGCATTGGCCGAGAAGTGGGGGGCTGAACCGCGCATCCTGGTGTCGGAATTCACCGGTCTCCTGCCAGGTCTCGACGCGGGTCGGTGCGATGCCGTGATCAGTGGAATTCCGCTGACGCCCGAGCGCGTCGCGTCCTATCCTGGCGTGCCATATTTCTCAACGGCAGTCGCGGTCTTCACATCGGAGAAATCCGAACTCAAAATCAAAGACGCAGCGGATCTCGCAGGAAAGACAGTCGCTGTGCAGGCCGGTACCAGCTATCTGGCTCGCTTGGAAAAGGTCAATGACGACCTCAAATCCGCCGGTGCCGCACCGATCCAGATTCAGACCTATCCGAAGCAGACCGACGTGATCCAGCAAGTTCTGGTCGGACGTGCCGATGCGGCGGTGTCTCAAGATACCGAGTTGGCCTACCGCAACCTGCAGAGCCCGGGCCAGTTCAAGACCATCTTCACCTTCCCCGATACCAGCGATTTCGCCGTGTTCGTGCGGCGTATCGATGGCGACGAAGCCGCAATCAAAGCCGCTGTCGCTGCGCTTGCAGCCGATGGCCAGCTCGCAAAGATCGCGGAAAAGTGGGGCCTTTCAGCCGACAACATCGTAGCCGGCGCAAGCCAATAACGCGCTGAAAGGGGGAGATAGCCTCATGGCCTTCGATGCATCCGTTTTTCTCGATGCGCTGTTTTCGACAGCTTTCCTGAATGGCGCTCTGATCACTGTATCTTTGGCGTTGCTATCCCACGCCGTGGGTATCGCTATCTCCATCCCTGCCGCGCTCTATATCAGTGGGCCGCCCAGCATGTTGCGTGGGTTGACCAAGGTTGTCCTGGGCGTACTGCGCGGTGCTCCCACCTTGTTGCAGCTGCTGTTCGTTTGGAATGCCCTGCCGCAGTTCTTTCCGATCTTCCGTGAGCCGTGGTTTTCGCCATTCCTGGCAGCCTGGATCGCACTCAGTCTGAACGAGGCTGCCTATCAGACGGAAATCAACCGAGCCGCGCTTGGTGCGATCGATCCCGGCCAGCAATCGGCCGGCACGGCTTTGGGCATGACGCGCTTCCAAATTTTGCGGTTTGTTACACTGCCGCAGGCTATAAGGGTGGCGTTGCCACCGACCGCCAATGAATTCATCACGCTGCTCAAGATCACTTCGCTCGCATCGGTAATCTCGCTCTCGGAACTCATGAGTGTCACATCGCGGGCAGTGGCCACGACCTTCCAGTTTACCGAGTATTACGCGGCCGCCTTGGTCTACTACCTGGTCATGGTCTACGTACTGATTTTCCTGCAGGCACGACTGGAGCGCCGGCTGGTGTGGAACACATCGGTTTCTGAAAGCGAGCCCAGCATGGTGCAAAAGGCCTTGGCCTTTGCCCGCCGCTCCTGATCCTTTGAATGGTGCAGCACATGTCCGAAATGATCCGAATTGAAAATGTCAGCAAGCGCTATGCCGATTTCGTGGCGCTGAACAATGTCAATCTGACGATCGAGGCAGGAGCGAAAGTCGTCATCTGCGGCCCCTCAGGATCTGGCAAGTCGACCTTGATCAGGTGCATGAACTACCTGGCGCCACACGACAGCGGCACCATCGCCATCGATGGCGTCGAGCCAAAAGGACGTCGCAACATCGAAAAAGTTCGGCGTGAAGTCGGTATGGTGTTCCAGAACTTCAACCTCTTTCCTCATCTGACGGTCCTTGAGAATTGCATCCTTGCACCTGTTCAGGTCCGTAAGCTGCCCCGCGCTCGAGCCGAGGCTCTGGCGCGTCAATTCCTGGCTCGAGTGCACATTGCGGAACAAGCGAACAAATATCCCTCGCAGCTTTCGGGCGGACAACAGCAGCGCGTCGCAATAGCGAGGGCGTTGTGCATGGAACCTAAGGCGATGCTGTTTGACGAGCCGACATCGGCACTCGACCCCGAGATGGTCGGAGAGGTGCTGGACGTGATGGTTGAGCTGGCAGGCGACGGCATCACCATGGTCTGCGTCACCCATGAGATGGCATTCGCCCGTAAGGTGGCAGACAGCATAGTGTTCATGGACAAGGGACAGATCGTGGAGGTTGCTCCGCCTGAACAGTTCTTTACCGCCGCCTCGTCGGCGCGTGCACGGACATTCCTGTCACAACTACAATACTAACCCCACCAACCCGCCGCTGACGCTGCGCATTTGGCGCCACGGCGTCGTTCGCCCTACGAGTACTGGAAACCGCTATGAATGACTTTGACTTCGACGCCGCACGCAAGGACATGGGACGCTGGTATTGGTGGGGCATTCCAACCTTCTTCCGCTGCGATTGGAAGGAAGACCCGGCCGATAGCGATATTGCACTGCTCGGGGTTCCTCACAGCTCGGGCAACGGATCTACCGAACGCGACCAGCATTTGGGTCCGCGTGCGGTACGCCACGTCTCGGCGCAGTACCGCCGCAGCCACGGCCGCTTCGGTATTACTCCGTGGGATATCTGCCGCATCAACGATGCTGGCGACGTGCCGTTGCCCGAAGCGATGGTCAACGACATCAGTATTCAGCATATCGAAGCCTATGCGCGGCGGTTCAACGATGCCGGAACGCGGCTCGTTTCCATGGGCGGTGACCATGGCATCACCGGACCGCTCCTGAAGTCGGTGGCTGGCCCTCATTCGCGGCTGACCGGGGGGCAAAAGGTGGCGCTGGTGCATTTCGACGCCCATACCGACAGTTACAGACATCTGCCCCACTGGCTTGGAAGCCGTCGTTCCTCGGCACATTGGGCAAGTTACACGGTCGAAGAAGGCCATGTTGATGCCCATCGGTCGACGCAGATCGGTATTCGGCCCAATGTCGGTACGCCAGGCTCCAAGAACACCAGCGAGGAACTTGGCTACCGCATCATCGGCATGGATGAAATCGAAGAGATTGGCGTCCAGGGCGTGATCAAGACCATGCGGGACCGGATTGGCGACATGCCTGTCTATGTTACCTTCGATCTGGATTCACTCGATCCCGCAGATGCCCCTGGTGTCTCGAACCTTGAGCCAGGGTATCCCGGCATCCGTATCGGCGACGCCATGCGTATGCTTCAGGGTCTGCGTGGTCTGAACGTCGTGGGAGCCGACGTCGTGTGCATCATGCCCACCAAGGACAATCCGAACCAGATCACGGCAATGAATTCCATGGTGGTGATGTTCGAGCTGCTGTCATTGATGGCCGACTACAAGAAAAACCATCCTGACGCATAGGCTCGCGGACACCGCAACCACCACAAGAGAGTGCCGATGAACATCACGCTGACTGATCCATCGATATTGCGAACCCAATGCTATGTTAATGGCGAGTTTGTCGGCACCGGACAAGCACCAGTGGCAAATCCCGCCACGGGTGAATTGCTGGCACATGTTCCGGCATTTGGCTCCGATGAGGCCATTGCTGCTGTCGAGGCTGCCGCAATGGCTTTCAAATCCTGGTCGCTACGTCTTGCCAAAGACCGCGCCAACATACTTCGGCGCTGGTTCGACCTGATCGTCGCCCATCGTGACGATCTGGCGCTGATCCTCACCAGCGAGCAGGGCAAGCCGCTTGCCGAGGCAAAAGGCGAAATCGACTATGCCGCAAGCTACATCGAGTTCTATGCCGAGGAAGCCAAGCGCATCGCCGGCGAGACGTTGCCCAGTCATCGCAGCGACGGGCGTATCCTGGTGCTTCGCCAGGCAAGCGGGGTGGTGGCGGCGATCACGCCCTGGAATTTCCCTGCGGCGATGATCACCCGAAAAGTCGGTCCGGCGATGGCCGCCGGATGCACGGTGGTACTCAAGCCTGCTGGAGAGACCCCCCTCACAGCGCTCGCACTTGCCGGATTGGCTCATCGGGCTGGCGTTCCCGCAGGCGTGCTAAATGTCATCACGGGTGCCCCTGCACCGATTGGTGAGGTATTGACCTCCCATCCAGCAGTACGGGTCGTCAGTTTTACCGGTTCGACTGCGGTTGGGAAGCAGTTGATGCGGCAGTCAGCGGGCACAGTCAAAAAGGTCGCGCTCGAGCTCGGCGGCAATGCTCCGTTCATCGTGTTCGACGATGCCGATCTCGATGCCGCGGTCGAAGGTGCAATCATCTCCAAGTTCCGCAATGGCGGGCAGACATGCGTATGTACCAATCGCATCTATGTGCAGCGCGCCATCGCTGACGACTTTACGTCGAGGCTTGCGGCTGCGGTAACCAAGCTTGCCGTAGGAGACGGTCGATCCGCCGATGTGCAGATGGGACCGCTCATCAACGAAAAGGCAATCGACAAGGTCGAGGCCCATATCGCCAACGCGGTCGAGCTGGGCGCGCGTGTCGTTGTTGGCGGCCGGCGACATGCGTTGGGTCGCACCTTTTTTGAACCCACATTGTTGTCTGGCGTGACCGATGACATGACGGTTGCAAAGGAAGAAACCTTCGGACCGCTCGCCCCTGTCTTTGTTTTCGACGACGAAAACGATGTGGTGGGTCGCGCTAACGACACCGAATTCGGCTTGGCGGCCTATCTGTACAGCCGTGACATCGGGCGAATATTTCGCGTGGGCGAGGCACTGGAATACGGGATGGTCGGCGTTAACTCGGGGCTCATCTCTTCCGAATTGGCCCCGTTCGGGGGAATCAAGGAAAGTGGCAATTCGCGGGAAGGATCACATCACGGCATCGATGAGTTCGTCGAGAAGAAGTATCTCTTCCTGGCAGGCCTCGATCGGTAGGATTGAACTGGCCGTCGGACTCGTCGGCATCTATGAAGCTGTGCTCGGGCAGACTGAACAAGCTGCTAACGCTCCTGCAGGCCGAGTCCGGCTAGCTTGTAGAAGAGGTAGCGCAATTCTTGAAAGCGGCGCGTCGGAACCAGATTGGGCGGCCGCAGCGCAATGGCGGGTTGCCTGCGGTAAAGACAATCTGCTCGTCGGCGCGCATCGCCATCACTTCCTGCGGCATGACCAACGCCCTTCTCGAGAGCTGCTTGGTTCGGGTTCGGGAGCGTGACGATGTACTCACCTGGTCAACTTCCACGGTGGTATCGCCGCATCGCCTCGACACATATTCGGCCGTGTCTGGATCGTTGATCGCGGCAAATGAAATCCAGGATGCGGACTCGAACCATTTGCTTGTGGCATCCCGCCCGCCATAAGCTTCCCGCAGCTGCCCCAGAGACTGGAATATCATCAGAAGGGTAATGCCGTATTTTCGGCCGGCATCACGTGCGGTTTCCAGGATGCGCATGTATCCGAGGCGCGCGACCTCATCGAGAAGGAAGAGGGTCCGTTTTTCGACGCTACCGGAACGATTGTAGATCGCGTTGAGCAACGACCCCAGCACCACCCGCGCTAGGCCGGGATGCGTGTCGAGCACCTTCAGGTCGAACGCGAGGAATATGTCGGTGTTGCCCTCCGCCAAATCGCTTGTAGTGAAACTCGAGCCGGCCACTAGGGCAGCGTAGTTGGAATAGGCAAGCCAGTGCGTTTCCTTGATGGCATTGGCATAGACACCGCTGAAGGTCTCGGGCGTCATTGCGATAAAGGGTGCCACGTTTTCGCGGACGAATGTAGAAGCGGACATGTCGTGAATGCGGATCAGACGTTCACGCAGCTTTGGTTCGGGCTCGGCGAGATTGGCTCGTACCTGGCGGAGCGTCTGATCGGATTCTGCCGTATGTCCAGACAGGCAAACATCGGCAATCAAAGCGGTCAGAAGCTGCAGCGCGGACGACCGGAAAAAGTCGTCGCGTGCCGACAGGCGCGCAGTGTCGGTCATGATCCAGGTCGCCACGGCTGCGATGTCTTCTTCCTTGCTGCTGCCGAACCTGCCGATCCAGTCGAGGGCATTAAACCCCGTCAGGCGGTCATTGGGGTCGAGAACAATCACGTGTCGTCCATGCCGGCGTCGATGTTCACGGGCAATTGAGGCGACCTCGCCGGATGGATCGAGCACCACGAGCCCGCTGCCCCAGGTCAGCGCTGTCGGAATGGTCACCGAAGTTGTCTTGAAACCGCCGGAGCCTGCAAAGACGACGCCGTGGGTCGACCCGAACGTACAATCAAATGACAGAAGGGGAGCCTTGCCGCCGGCACCCCAACTGTCCGGTTTGTCCGGGCGAAAGGAAACAGCCGATGCACTTTGGCGATCAACCCGATATCGCTCGCCCAGGACGATGCCGCCTCGCGCCGGAAACAGATTTGATGCGTCCCGCATGGACATCCATACCGCATCGCCATGAATGGCCCGTCGCCCTCGCAATCGCCGCGGCGTGTCCGAAGCAAAAGCCATATTGCCTACCATCGCGACACGGAGCGCAAATGCCGCTGCAAGAAAGGTTGCGGTAACGCTGATGACCAACGCGAGTTCGGGCAACGCAGCTTCGTTCTTGCCCGCAGGCAGACCGTCCTTGGGTGTCCATTGTGGCCCAGCGTCCCAAAATCCTGCAAGCGCCAGCAGCACGAGGCAGCCTCCCGTGACGCTTAGACCAGCGTGCCTTATGGCAACCATGCCCTGGCAGGCAAACAGGGCAACAGCACCCAATGAACTTGCCAGTACGAACGGTGCGGCACGGCCGATCTCGAACAGAACGATCCTGCTGGCCTCTGTCTTTGCGAGTGTCACCAGCCGGATATCCAGGTCGGGCGTGCCAGCGAGGACCGTGAGCATTGCTGCAGCGGGAGCGACAGACAGCAAGATCTTAGTCGCTGCCACTGCCGAAGGCCCTGTTCCCGATAGCAGTCAGGCGAAGACGTTCGGATTCGTCGTCCCTGAGGCGTTGGCTGGCGTCGATGAGAATGCCAAGCAACAATGCTCTTTTCTCGTAGCGCATCCCGGCCTTGACGATCAGGCCGCCAAGCTCGATCTTTTCACGCGCGTCTTTCCTGCGCGCTTCTTGAGTGGCCTTGTTCAACATTCTCTCAAGCCGCGCCGTTGCCGCCCTTAGGCGCGCCAGAAATGACTTGCTCGCCCATTCTGCTTTTGCCTTGGGTTGCCAGCGATAAGGGTGGCGCGCTTCGAAAGCGGCTTGCAAGCTTTTCGAGTTCGGCCACGAGCACGACATCGTCGACCTCAATCTCACAAAGACCGGCACGCAGCGCCAGCCGCCCGACCCGCTCGGCTTCACGGGTTTCGGCTTGCCGCAACTGTTCCTGGAGCCGTCCGATTTCCAGCCTGATCTTTGCAACCGGTCGTCTCATCGGCGTATGCCTTCCTTGTCCTGGAACATTCGCCTGAAAGGAGGATTTGGCGGCGGCATTTGGCAATCGTCAGATTTGAGGAGTGGCTGAGGAGGGGTCGGCATGGAACATGCAGCGCTTCTAGCTTAAGGACATCCTTGCCTTTGGCCATCGCTCATTTTTCAGTCAGCATCATAGGCCGCGGCACCGGTCGCAGCGCTGTGCTATCGGCAGCCTATCGCCATTGCGCTCGTATGAACTTCGAGCGCGAGGCCAAGGCCGCTGACTATCGCGCCAAGAAAGGTCTTCTCCATGAAGAGTTCGTCCTGCCCCCCGATGCTCCAGGGTGGGCAAGGGACATGGTCTCAGACAGCCCGCCATCCAAAGCCTCGGAGGCGTTCTGGAACGCTGTGGAGAACTTCGAGAAGAGGAATGACGCTCAGCTTGCCAAGGACCTGACCATCGCATTGCCAATGGAGTTGTCGGCCAGCCAGAACATCGAGCTCGTCAGGGACTTCGTGCGCCAGCACATCCTATCCAGGGGAATGGTTGCAGATTGGGTCTATCACGACGCACCCGGCAATCCCCACATCCATTTGATGATGACCTTGCGGCCCTTGGCGGAGACCGGATTCGGTCCCAAGAAAGTTGCAGTTCTCTCTACGGATGGGCAGCCTTTGCGGACGCCAGCCGGCAAGATCGTCTATGGCCTCTGGGCGGGAGATGCCAGCGACTTCGCCGAATTCCGCGATGGTTGGTTCAACCGGCTGAACCATCATCTCGCCCTCGATGGTCTCGACCTTCGGGTTGATGGGCGCTCTTACACAAAGCAGGGGATAGATCTCTTGCCAACCTCTCATCTGGGTGTTGGCGCAAAAGCGGTAGAACGCAAGGCCAGCTTCAAAGGCGTGAAGCCTTCCTTGGAGCGTCGCGAATTCCTGGAACAGCAACGTTCCGAAAACCGTCGGCGGGTTCTCAGGCGGCCAGAAACGGTGGTTGATCTGATCGTCTCGGAAAAGAGCGTCTTCGATCAGCGCGACGTGGCGAAGGTGCTCCACCGCTATATCGATGATCCCAACTTGTTCCAGCAAATGCTGACGCGCATCCTTGCAAGTCCGCGGCTGCTGCAGTTGCAGGGCGAAACCATCGCGATCGGAAGCGGCGAGCGCTTGCCCGCCCGGTATACCACCAGAGAACTCATCCGCCTCGAGGCGGAAATGGTGAGCAGGGCAAATTGGCTTTCCCGTCAGGCTGGCCGGAGTGTTCGTGAGGTCGTGCTTGAAAGAGCATATCTCCGCCACCCGAAATTGTCGGACGAACAGCGCTGCGCACTCGAGCATGTCACAGGTTCTTCCAGGATAGCCGCCGTCGTTGGTCTCGCTGGGGCGGGCAAGACCACAATGATGCGGGCCGCACGCGAATCCTGGGAAGCTGCCGGTTATCATGTCGTGGGGGCAGCGCTTGCCGGCAAGGCGGCGGAAGGGCTCGAAAAGGAAGCAGGCATCCCCAGCCGAACGCTTGCTTCCTGGCAACTTCTCTGGAAACGGGGTGCCGATCGGCTCGATCAGAGGACTGTGTTCGTGCTGGATGAGGCGGGCATGGTCGGGTCCAAGGAAATGGCGTCCGTCGTGGCATCGGCGATCGAGACCGGTGCGAAACTGGTACTGGTCGGCGATCCCGGGCAATTGCAGCCGATCGGTGCCGGTGCTGCCTTTCGGGCAATTGTCGGGCGCATTGGCTATGTAGAACTCGAGACCATCTATCGCCAGCGCGAAGGCTGGATGCGGGAGGCCTCGCTCAGTCTCGCCCGGGGAAAGGTGGAGGAAGCCATTGCAAGCTACCGTTCGCATGGAGCGGTGCTTGGTTCCGAGCTGAAGGAACAGGCGATTGGTAGCCTGATTGCGGACTGGAGCCGGGAATATGATTCCCGGAAGTCGACACTCATTCTCGCGCATCTGCGCCGGGACGTTAGAGTTCTGAACGAACTTGCCCGCGAGAAGCTGGTCAAGCGTGGACTTGTCGGGGCGGGACACGACTTCAACACGTCTACCGGTCTGCGAAATTTCGATATCGGCGACCAGATTGTCTTTCTGAGGAACGACAGCGCGCTCGGAGTGAAGAATGGCATGCTGGGTCGGGTCGTCGAGGCCGCGCCGGGCAAGATCGTCGCAGCGGTTGGAGAGAGTGAGTCAGCCAGAAGAATTGCCGCCGAACACCTTTCCTACCGGGATGTCGATCATGGCTACGCGATGACTGTCCACAAAAGCCAGGGTGCCACGGTGGATCGGGTCAAAGTGCTTGCGTCCCTCTCGCTCGACCGGCATCTGACCTATGTTGCGATGACGCGGCATCGCGAGGACATGAAGCTCTATTACAGCCGTCGTTCGTTCGCGCTCCAGGGCGGCCTTTCGAAAGTCCTTGCACGTCAGAACGCCAAGGAAACCACGCTCGACTACGAAGGGCGCGGCCGCTACCGGCACGCACTAAGCTTTGCCCAGAATCGGGGGCTCGACATCGTCATTGCCGCCCGAACCATCTTGCGTTGCAATCTCGATTGGGCGCTGCGGCAAAGGCAGCGGCTGGCAGAATTGGGTACGGCGCTGCGCCGCACGGGTGCCCGCCTTGGTCTTATGCCTGCCATGACGCATCAGGCATCGCCGAAAGACCAGCCCATGGTGCCCGGAGTGAAACTCCACGTCGTGACCTTGGACGATGCCGTTGAGCAGAAACTCCTGCACGACCAAGTTCTCGCGCGCGGCTGGCAGGAGATCACACGCCGCCTTTCATATGTCTTTGTCGATGCCGAGGCGGCGTTGCACGCAATGCAGTTCAAGGAGGTTGTCGCCGGCACTGCGAAGCGCATACCCATGCTCGACCGCCTCGTGGTAAATCCGGCGTCGATCGGGCCACTCAAGGGCAAAACGGGAGTTCTTTCGTCGAAAAGCTCAAGGATGGAACGGCAACTGGCTCTTGCCAATGTCGAGCCCTTGAAGCGGGATATCGATCGTTACCTCGACATGCGCGGGCTTGCTGTTGTGCAAGCAAGAACGGACGAGGAAGTTCGTCGACAACAAATGTCGGTCGATATTCCGGCGCTATCCGAAGGTGCGGTCAATGCCTTGTTTCGAGCGCAGGAAGCGATCGGGCGAAACGATCTTTCCACCGCTCGAGACTGCGCCATGGGGGATCCCGCCATCAGCCTTGAGATTGAGAGGTTCAACCGGGCAGTATCGCTGCGATTTGGTGAGCGAACGTTGTTGACCAAGGCCGCGCTGACGCCCGAGGACGGACAGTTCAACCAGTTTGCGAGGGAGCTTGGCGACAAGGACAAACAACGCTTGCGCGAGGCATGGCCCCTGATGAGAACCGCCCAGCAGCTTGCCGCATTTGAACGGATGACGGCCAAGCACAATTGGACGGAAGATCTCGTTCATCAGCACCGCCAGTCGCCGGTGGTCAGGCAATGAGGGGCGCTCGGGCAGTCGCGGTGCTCGCAATGGCCGCGGCGGGGAATTTCACAATTGTGGCAGCGGGGTTGATGGGAGGCTACCGTCTTAACATGACGCCGAGTGTTCCACTCGGCCTCTGGCGCATCGAGACGATCCGAAGGCCGGTAAGGGTCGGAGACATCGTGTTTGCCTGTCCGCAGCCAGGTGGCCTGTCCGGCCAGGCTCTTTCACGTGGCTACCTTCAGCGCGGGCTATGTCCGGGTGGCTTTGCCCCCCTAATCAAGCCGGTTGCAGCGCTGCCCGGCCAGGCGGTCGAAATCGACAGGGAGGTCATCATTGACGGCACTCGGCTTGCCTCTTCCGCGATCAGACGGTTTGACGGTCAGGGCAGGCCAATGCAGCCCTGGTCTGGCGGCCGCGTGCCCTTCGGAACCCTGTTTCTCCAGTCGTCTTTCGAAGGCTCGTATGATTCCCGATATTTCGGGCCAATTCCAGCAGAAGGACTGTTGGGCTTTGCGCGTCCCGTTCTAACCTTGCCTCGTTAGCATGTGGCCTGCTCCACTGCTCGTCTTCGGTGCAGCCACCATCGGCCTTGTCGGCTGGAGCGGCGATGTCAGAACGCTTCCCGCTGCCATGATGTTTCCCCTACTTTGGGCGCGTTCGCCATCGCGGCCCATCGCCGCGCTCGTATCTGCAAGCTATTTTCTGGCAGCGTCCCGAGGTCTGCCCGAGGGCGTCTCCACCTACTACGCCACCGTGCCTTGGTATGGTGTTCTGTTGTGGGGCGCAGCCTCGCTCGTTTTCGTTGCCACGCATTCCATTCTCTGGACTCAGCCTGGCCGACGGCAGCAAACCCGACGGTATCTCTTCGCCAGCCTTCTCATGGCTCTCCCTCCCTTGGGTATTGTCGGTTGGGCGCATCCCGTCACTGCTGCGGGAGTATTGTTTCCCGGTGGAGGATGGTGGGGACTGGGAGCGGCCGTCCTTGCGCTTGCCGCAATGACCACGCGTCGCTGGCTGCCTGCGGCCCTTATACTGGGCAGCCTTTGGCTCTTGTCGGTGGCAGAATGGAAGAATCCGACGACCCCGAGTGGTTGGGCAGGGCTGGATCTCGAATACGGGCAACGGCTTGGCCGCGATATCGGCTTGGAACACCACCGTGAACTGATCGAAAAGGCTGGTGCAGCCGCGGCGAAGGGCGCCAGGATCGTCCTGCTTCCGGAGAACGCCATTGGCCAATGGACGCCAACCGTCGCGAGGCTCTGGCACAACGAAACAAAGAGGATCGGCGTCAAGGTAATGGCTGGGGCCACCATTCCCGACGGCCCAGGTTACGACAACGCCATCATGGTCACCTCCGGCAACCCGGCAACCCTCTACCGGCAGAGAATGCCGGTGCCGCTTTCGATGTGGCAGCCCTGGCGGGTGTGGTCAGATGGAGGCGGTGCGCGTGCTCACTTCCTCGCTAACCCCATCGTCGAAGTTGACGGAATGCTGGTGGCGCCATTGCTCTGCTATGAGCAACTGCTGGTCTGGCCGATAGTGCAATCCATGCTGGGTTCACCTGACATCGTTGTCGCTATGGCAAATGTCTGGTGGGCGGACCGCACTTCGATCGTCCCTATCCAGAAAGCCAGCACCATTGCCTGGGCGAAGCTCTTTTCGAAACCGGTTGTCATGGCGTTCAACAGGTAGTGCCCACAAAACCAGGTAATCTCAGGGGCGGCCAGATTGACGTTTTGAACGCCACATCCGCGCAGCGAGGGCACCGAGCGTCCAGGCTGCCGCCAGCAATGTCATCCGACCAAGGTCGCCGGCAGCTTTTCTTGTGGGTGCAGTTCCAATTGCCATGTGCTGAGGCGGAACCGTGAGGGGTGAAGGGGGCCGTGCCCAGCTACCGTGACGGGCAGAATAGGCGCGCGTCAACTCGGCTCCGAAAAGGAATATCTGGGAGGAGTAGTAGACCCAAAGCAGGATGACCAGCAGCCCGCCGGCGGCGCCGTAGGAAGAAGCAATCTCGCTTATGCCTATGTACCAGCCGATAAGTGATTTGCCTAAAGTAAACAGCGCGGCCGTGACCATGGAGCCAACAATGACGTCCCTCCATTCCAGTCTGCGGTCCGGCAGGATCTTGTAGATCGCAGCAAACATGGCAGCGATCAGGACAAAGGAAATGGTCGTATTGATTGTCGCAAGAACGACGGTCCCCAACGGCAAGCGAGCGTTTATCATGTCGCTCATCGATGAGATGGCGGCGCTCACAGCTAGAGAGACAAGCAGAAGAAATCCAAGTGCCGCTACAAGACCCAGGCTGGCAGCTCGGGCTCTGACCAGACGCGAGACTGAAGTTCCGTGCGGTTCGACTTTCCAGATGGAATTCAGCGCCGACTGCATCTCGCCAAAGACACCGGAGGCGGTCAGGAACAATGCGACCAATCCGGTTACCGTGGCAAGCATGCCGCTCGTCCTGGCGGAAGCGCTTTGCAACGCCTCCCGCAAAAGGTCTGCGCTTTGCGATCCCATAAGCCCGGAAATCTGTGCCGACAATGCCAGCTCCGCTGCCTCGTGGCCGAACGCGATCCCAGCAATAGCGACGACAATCAACAGGATCGGGGCCAAGGATGTGGCGGCATAAAAGGCCATCGCAGCCCCGTGACTAAGTGCGTTGTCTTCGACGAATGCCAGAGTGCTCTCTTTCACCAAGGCATATCCTTCCCAAAACCAAGTGCTCATCGAAAACGTCCTCGCTGCTCTGGGTACTCCGGCTCCCTTTCTTTGGTATCGCGACCTATGCTCTCGTTTTGCGCGGTAGTGTTCCGTGCTGCCTGTCAGGTCCGGGGACAAAGGCCGATATTCCATTCCTCCATCCTGGCGAACGCCAGGCCGACGCATGACAGAGGCCGGCCGCAGTGCGACCGGCCTCTGTTGGCTGTCATGCCGCAAGAGCCTCACGATTCGACTTGCTGTCAGCAAGCTTTGTCAGGTCCTTGTCGGTCGTTTCCTCTTCCATCAAGGTCGCAGCAAAAAGCTTGGCGGCGTCGGGCATCTTCATGATTTCGGCCCAGCGACGAAGTGTGCCGTATCTTGTGATCTCGTAGTGCTCGACAGCCTGGGCGGCGGAGATGAGGCCAGCGTCTCCTGCCGCGGTTCCCTTGAACTCTTCGAGGATTTCCTCGCCCTCCTCGATGATGCCGTCGATCGCTGGGCAGGTCTTGCCCTGGGCACGCTTGCCGATAAGTTCGAACACCTGCTGCAGGCGCTCGACGTGACCCTCGGTCTGATCCCGATGTTTTTCGAACGCGGCTTTCAGTTCCTGGGAACTGGCGCCCCGCGCCATCTTCGGTAGCGCCTTCAGGATCTTGCGTTCGGCGTAATAGATGTCCCGCAGGGTGTCATAGAACAGGTCGTCGAGACCCTTTTCTTTGGTAGGCATGGGTGGCTCCTTTTTGAAATCCGCCTCTGGGCAAAGAACGAGTGATGCTGCGGTAGGTTCCGGCCGCAATGATCGCTATCGGACTTTCCGCAGCGGGGAATCTCGAGTGGGGCCTTGGCGGTGGCATTTATCGGGTCTTGGCGTGTGATCGCATGCTTGTCTGGCGGTGAAGGCTGCAAAGCAATCCGCAATTCATTTACGCCTGAGCGGCACCCGATCACTGCTTTGTACCGGAATCCGTTAGCAATTTCATTGTTCGCGTGTCGATGCGACCAGCATTTCTTCTTCTCGCACTCCAGCTAGCCACGCCGCGAGCGTGCGATAGCATTTGCCCAGCCCGGGTTCGGGTCTTCGCCCCGCAGGTGTGCGAGCGCGCCGGAGTCCGTATCTCCAAATACCCCTCGGCAGGCTTCATGCCCGGCGACTGCATCGCGATCGCCGCCATACAGGCGGTCATCGGTCGCCGCGACGCATTGCTGCCCGTTGTGGCAGGGGCTGAACGGCGTGTGATCCTCGGCAAGTGGGCGATATGCCTGCCACGCCTTACTTGGTCGGCTGTTCCGCGAGTTCTGCAAGAAAACAGGCCGCGTTCGTAGGACGGCAGAACGGCGGATAGACCAGCAAACGCAAAGCCATCGCGCCGCGATCCTTAGAAAAACCCAATCGTTACAGGCACCTAACTGGGGCGGCGCCACTTCTGCCAATCAGGGTAGGGGATTTCGGCAAGATAGTGACAGTCACGAACTGGATGTCGCGGACGCAAAACCAGCAAACAGGCCTGATCTCCTTGACCCGATAGAGGGCCAGAGGATCAAGCCAACAGGGCGTCAGGCGTCCTCTACCTGTACAAGTTCGACGATCTCTTCGACCGTTTCGGTAACGAGGTAGATGGTCGTACTTTCGCCGCCCATGCTGCTGCAGTGCACCTCGGTGAAATTCACGCCGGCTTTCCGCGTAAAACTGATGATGTGTATTACGTTGATGAAGATGGCCGTTGCGGCCTCTTCGTATAGCGTCAGGTTGATGAACATAGGAATTTCCAGTCAGTGCGGAGTTCAGGCAAGTGCCCACGCGAAAAGGGTGAACGCGCCAAGCAAGACCAATAAAATACCGAGCCAGTATTGACGCCATTCAAGAAACCTTAGACCTCGATGTGAGGGCTCAAGAGTCCGGCCTGCGATTGGGTCAGTATGGCTTTCGCTGAGCCGACCACGATTAATAGCCGTCAAAGCCAGCATCATCACGCCGGAAACAACCAGCAACGCACCAAGCCACATGATCCCAGTCATGGTTTCGCTCCGTTAGCCGAAACCTGCAGAACAACGCGCAAACCAGTTTTCACGTGGTCGTCGCGAAGAACGACACTGCTAGCAAGGCAACAAAAATCGCAGCGATAACCGCGACGACCCACATCCATATTCTTCTAGTACCGCGCTGTTCTTCTGCGCGCGAAATGACGTTTGTGGGGTTATAGCTGGTCGGGCGCGGTGGAGGCACCATTTGGTCCTCGGCAGCCAGCGGTGTCAGGCCTGGGTTGATCGGCTGACCGATTTGATCTGCACGTCCGTTCTTTATGCCTTGTGTCTCTAAGTCTGGTCGCGTCGGGGTCGCAGGCCTCCCTTCGGGACTCATGTTGGTAGCCATCGGAATCTCCTTATGGACATAGAACCCATAGCTGGAGAAGATGTTCCGGTTTGACCAAGCCTGGCTCATCGCAACCAGCCGGGTTGGTGTCCGGCACCAGCGGTCAGCCGGGAGGGTAGCCCGGCATCGAGTTCAGCAGGGTAGAGCAGCCGGTTAGCGCAAGTAGGCCGAGTCTCATCTTGAAGTAGACCGTATATAGCGGTGTTTCTGGTCAGACATCGCCGTCCTGATAGTTGAACAGGTGACGCTCAGCAGCGCCCGGAAAGTCTCAATGTTTTCGTGACTGGGGGATGAGACTGCCCTTTGATAGTTTGACGATGTAGAGATTGGCCGCTTCGGCACTTTCGAATTGACGAGCTTCAACCTTGCCGTCCGGCAGAAGGGTTACGGCAAGATACGGCAGACCAGGCAACGCCGGTGGGTAAACAGCATATCCGACGATCGGCTTCGTTTCGCTCATCTCCGGGCCCTGTTACTCCACCTCAATCTCTCTGGGCCCGAGGGTCCCAAAGTTTAGCGCGCCAGACTATGCCGCCGAGCGCTCAAACCGGCGAGAAACCACAATGCCGTGTAGTCGTAGTCTGAGGCTCCGGAGTATCGCCGCTGGTATAACTTGAAGGCTTGGCAGGCAGCCCGCAAGGCTCAATTCGCTAAGCAGCCACTATGCGAGCGTTGTCGGGCGATAGGAAGGGGCACTTAGGCGACCGTCGTCAACCATCGCCAGCCGCGCAACCCTTGGAATGTTGGCTAGTCGTCGACGTGCTCAGGCACGTCTTTCAGCTGATCTTTGGTCCAGGTCGTGACTGCGTGAACCTCGCCGTCCTCGTCGCGCATGAAGTCCAACTGGCCGCATGGTACTGCAACTGGTTTGGCGCCGATGCCGAGGAAGCCCCCGACATCAATTATGATTTGGGCAGTGTTGCCGGAACCTGCACATGCGAGACCGATCCGATATCCTCGTCGTCGGGCCCGTAAATCGTTGCGTCCGTGAGAATGTCAGCGGTGAGTTCTGCTTCGGTTAGGCGGACATGATTGCTGTGGTCCATTACTGGTTTCCTCGCTGGGTTAGATGGCCGTAACAGATCAACCACGGATCCGTTCCAACCTAGCGGAGTATATGTGATCGCAGACGCTATTTGGCGTGCCCCGACCCCTCCCTGAACTTTCGGATCATAGGACACCCGTCAAGCAGGCGGGGTGATTCAATGGGGGAACCATCTCCAATCGCATGGGTTCGGACTGCAGTCGATTGTCTGACGCCCAAGCTGCATGGAGAAAAGTTATGGCCAAGACCATTCCGAGTTGGAGAGCCCGCCAGGGGCATCGTGGCTATCAAGTGCTACTGGTTCTCCTGGGAGCGCTTATCCTGGCAGCCCTCGCTTGGGGAGCGATGGAGTTCTACGGCGAAACGATCGATCAGAGAGCGGTTCAGCAAGGAACGATAGAGAACTAGCCGCTGCGAGTGGCTACGTCAGGGACAGGCCGGCGGACGGGACGAGGCTTAGGCCCGTGAGGTGATGGCAAGGAGAGTGAGAGCAGGCGGTACCAGAGGCGGTGATGCCCTCTAAGGCGGCGGCGGGTTGGGAACTGGCGGTAGCGGCGCAGTCGGTACGTCACAGTTCGGCGCCAACGGCGGCGCAATTAACGTTGCGGGTAGTGTTCCGGGTTGTGGCGATGGCAGAAACGCATCAGGCGGCGCAGGCAAAATAATCATCCGAGTGGTGGGCTGAACATGAGCGATCCCAAGAACTTCGCCGTGATCGACGCCGGCACGCTGGTCGTCGAAAATGTGATCCTGGCCAGGGATGGTTTTGCCTTCGAAGGCAAGGTGCTGGTGGCCACCGATACTGCCGGGGCAGGCGACATCTAGGATCATGCGACCGGCCAATTCACGCGGCCAGATCAACATCAAAGGGATGATGTTCGCGGCGAGGTAGACCCAGTCCCAGCTAAATTTGGGTCGAGAACCTGACCTATTCGTATGCCGAGCGCAACAAGGCTGTCTGGCCGCAACGCTTCCCACGGCTGGGTGATGCGCTTCCCCAGGCACAGATGCGAACGTAGCCCTAGATGCGCCGGAACTGATCCACGATCCGATCGACGATATTGTCTTGGCCGTCCATTCGCTCGCCGGCATCCCACAATCCGAAGCTCGCGACTGTCTGACGCCATCACCCGGTTGGTCGCTGAGCCCTTGCCGATGGCGAGAATACCGACATCGCTCCGACTGCCCTGTCAGGGTGTGCAGGACGTTCCGTCTCGCAATCTGACCTTGTCGGAAGTAACCCGCCTATGGGGTAAGGACCCAGCGCTGGGCGAATGTGCACGCCGCCACGGCGCCCTGTCGACGCCCTCGAAGGGCAGTGCAAATGACGTCGAGCAACAGTGAATTCGAAATTGGCAAGCTCATCGGCGTGGTCGCGGCGCTGACCGAAAGCCACAAGGACGCCTCTGAAAGCCGCCTTAGAATGCATGAATTGCAGGCCTTGACCCTCGAAATCCACACGCTGCGCAATGAGGTGAAGGGACTGAACGAAGGCCGGATGCCATCGAGTCGGGCGTGAAGGACTATCTCGGCGTGCACCAGCAGGTGGCCGGCGCGGGGAAGCTCGGCAAGGCACTGTGGTTCATCGGCGGCATCGTGCTCAACTGGCGTCGTCAAGCGTCGCTATGTGGTACTAATGACAGGCCGGCCGCCGCCCTGACCATTTTCCCGACGCTGGCTGTATGCTAAGCTTGCACCTTGAGTGGTATGACCAACTGCCCCGCCGCCGAAAGGTGCGGGGCTTCTTGCAATTGGGAACTATACAGGCGGTTGTGTATTTCGATACCGGAGCGATTCGGCACCCCTCAGGACGTTTCGCTCCAGCAGCGGGCCTATCGCTTCCGCGTCCAACCGGGGGCGGTGGGCCTTTCCGTCAGATCCGTGAGAAAAAGGTACGCGAAATGAACGAACCTCGGGAACCGCTCAGCATGGAGCGTTCCTGGTTCGGCGCTTGATGGAAGGCATCACGGAACAACAAGCTCGGCAGCTTGTGGCTGATCTCGGCCATGACTGTCGTAGCTCGAATTTTGACAAAGAAACGCTAGCCGATCTTCCTGATGCGGCCTTTCTCTATCAGGAACGCGCCGTTTGTCCCACCTTGCCTTGCCAGATCGGTTTGCAGCTCATCCCATGTCCCTAGATATTTGCCGCAGTCGTCGCATGCGATAGGCGTCTCTGGATTAGCGTCCTCTGGAATCCTCAACCGGATCGTTTTGCAATAGGGACATTCCAGCCTGTGGTTTAGATATCGTGCCTCAGCCATAGCGATACCTCCGCCTGGAAAACGGGAACGACTGAGCGTATCGCGACGAGCGTAAATTTCAAGAATGTTCCTCAATCGGCAGAAACGCAGCGGCGCTTCTGCCAATCGTAGACCAAGCCGGCCGGGCGTGCGAAGCGGCGGGAAATTTCCTTCGTGCCCTCGTGCATGGCCTGCTGGCGTTTGGCCTTTCTGATCCGGGGCAAGTCTTCTTCACTTGGGCGCAGTCGTAGTGACGGTCGTTGTGGCGGTGGATCGGCTGGCCACAGAGGCAGCACGGGGCCACGTTATGGTCGGTGCAGTTCTCCGAAATATGTGCTGCCGGCGCTTGTCGACCATTCGCTGGTCGCTAAGCGGGTCATCAGCGGCATCACCCTGGCGATCGTCGCCTTCATGATGGGCGGTGGTTTCAAGCTGCCGTAGCGGCAGTAGAATCATGTTAGGCTGAAGCCGTAGAAACTCTCCCATCCCTACCCCCGCTGCGGAAAAGTGGCGGGGGCTTTTTTGCGTTGTGGTTATTCGGCTTCGTCCGGCCTACCACCCAAGCCCTTGGCGATCGCTTGCACCAACTTGCCGAACCAACTCGTATCCGACCATTCCCCTGTGAGGATGACCCGAACGAGGGTTGCGATGGCGAGTATGCCGCCAATGGCGAGAAGCGTCGCGAGAACTCCGGTCTCGACGAGGAGGAACGAAAGCGCAGCCAAGGTGAAGACTATCAGCACGCGCAATAGGTCTTTTCGGTTCATCCTGAGATCGGGCGCCACCGACACCTTCACTCCGTCGCCATTTACGTCCATGGTGCCTTTAGGGATAAGCCGGCAGGGGTTTTGCGCCGAAGATGGAACGACTTCTAATTCTCCTCCCCGAGAAGCCGCAGCCGCTTTGGGTGAGGTACGCAACAACTACGGCCCTCATGGCGTTCTGCATCGCGGTGCATATCGGGCTTCAAAGTCAAACGGGCTTTGTTGGTTTGTTCTTCCTTCTGCTTGGCATTTTCGTATCGGGTCTCTTATTTGATCGCGGGTCGGCTCTATACGCGACCGCGCTTGGTACCATATTCGCCTATTTCGTCATCAGGCCGATGGCTCCCTTTCCCGGATATGTGGCCCCCTGCGTGCTGTTCGCGGTAACCGGCGCAGCCATCGGGCTCATCGCCGAAACTCTCCGGACAGAGATGGAAAAGGTGGTAAGGGCCGAAAAGGCCAAGGGTCTGCTTCTGATGGAGCTCGCTCATCGCACCAAGAACAACTTGGCAATGATATCCGCGATCATGCGACTTCAGTCGAAGGACTCCAGTGTGAGCTCATCAGAAGCGCTCTCCGACATGGCGGCGCGCATTCAGGTCATGGCGCAAGTTTACGACCACCTTACGATACGCGCAGACCGAAAGGTTGTGGATGCAAGGGAATACTTGGCGGACATCTGCCAGGGGCTCAGCGCATCGATCAGCGGAACAAGCCCGGTTGCCATCAAGGCCGACGCTGATGAGCTGTATATGCATAGCGAACAAGCTGTGCCCATTGCGATAATCGTCAATGAACTCGTGACCAACAGCCTCAAATATGCTTTTCCAGACGGGCGAGCCGGTCTCATCCAGGTAGCGCTAAGGGTCGACCGTGACGTGGTCCTGTCCGTAACCGACAATGGCGTGGGGCTACACGAAGAGCGGCCAGGGGGGATCGGCTCCCGCGTGCTGTCGCTGTTGACCCATCAACTCGGTGGGACAATAACGCGTGAAAATCTAGCGGTTGGCTGTCGCGTGACGCTGCTGATGCCCAAGCCGCCCGTGTAGTGAGGCGTCCGTTCCCTTCATGGCCAGGCGAGTCATTTTGCGACCGCAGCGCTTTTCACGATCTCTGCGCCGGTGGCGAGAGTTTCCTTCACGGACCGGAGCCAACTCGCTCAGGGTCGGTCATTTTCGGCAGGCTTTCGCACGTCTGGGAGGCAGAGCCCTCGTTCCGTTGATTTGCGGGGCGCCAGAATTCGCGATAGCGCGCCTCTACAATGTAGGTTTGCTTCGCATGAATATGGACGATCTGTACCGCCTTCTGCGCGCCAGCCATGCGCAGGCACAGGGCATCGTAGATACAGTTGCTGAACCGCTGTTCGTGTTGGATGCCAGCCTTTGCATACAGCGTGCCAGCCGTTCATTTTTTTGAAACGTTCAAGGTTGATCGTTTCGAGACCATCGGCAAGTACATCTATGACTTGGGCGATGGTCAGTGGGATATACCTGCACTGCGTGTGCTTCTCATGGAGGTGATCCCAAAAAGCGCAGCCGCAATCAACTATGAAGTCGAGCACGATTTTCCCGGACTTGGCCGCAGAACGATGCTTGTGTCAGCCCGCACGCTGCACCATCCTAACAACGGCAGCCATACGATGTTGCTGTCCATCGAGGATGCAACCGACCGCCTTGATCGGGAGGCTACAAAGGACATGTTGTTCGGCGAGCTTCGCCATCGGATGAAAAATCTACTCGCCGTGGCGCAGTCGATTGCCCGTCAAACGACTACTGAGGGCCGTTCGGCCGAGGAATATCGTTATGCTTTCCTGGGGCGTTTCGGCGCACTGGTGCAGGCACAGGATCTGGCTTTCGCCGAGCAGGACGAGACCGCGCTGGCGGCGGCGGTGGAGCGCATCCTCGCACCCTACGCGCCCAATCCCGAGGCTGTCGCAATCGAGTCCGGCGCGGACGATGTGCTTGGTCCCCGCACTGTCCCTCAGCTTTGTTCTACACGAGTTGGCCACGAACGCGGCCAAATATGGGGCACTTTCAGTTCCCGGCGGCCGAGTGCGGGTCAACTGGGAAGTCGAGGAAGGCAACCACCTCCGGCTCAAGTGGGTGGAGAGTGGAGGGCCGCCGGTCGCCCCGCCCGCCACCACGGGCTACGGCTCTAAGCTTATCCAGTCAGTCACCACCTACAGCCTGGGCGGGCAGGTGGAACTTAAGTACGCCGTGGGTGGTTTGGAGAGCGAAATAGTCATTCCGCTGGGGGTGCCTCTCTCCCAAATTGAAAGTGGCACATGCAGAAGAGCGTCTTGATTGTAGAGGACGAATTTCTGATCGCGCTAGACCTCCAGCGAATGCTTGAGGAACATGGCTGGCGGGTGATGGGCCCTGTGGCGAACGTCCGAGACGCACTCCGCGGACGAACTGCCCTCAGTGGGGCTCCTCGATGTAAACCTTGGACAAGAACGTGTTACGCTCGTAGCGGAGAGCTTGAAAGCGCAAAATGTGCCGTTTGCCGTGGCAAGCGCATATCAGGAGCCGGAGCGCTTCGGCGGCGCCGTCCTCGCGGGCGTGCCCAAAGTCGGAAAGCAAACTGACGAGCTAAATTTATTGGCTGTGTTGGCGCAACTGATCAATCCAGACGTCTCCTAGGCACGCCACAGTCATCGGTCCATACCCTAGCAGTCAATCAGGCCGCCACCAAATCGCGCCCACATCTGAGTACAATCACGCGCTGAAATACCAGCAACCTGCTCGCAGTTCTCGAAGACTGTCTCGCTCGCAGTGGACAACTATAGGCTGAACAAAAATCAAACCCGACAGGACGCCATCCGCGAACTCGTCAGGTCTATCTCTTGGCGCCTAATAGGTGTCGCTGTCGTCGGGAAGGGCGGCTTGCTGCTGCTCGGCCTTCAGCAGCTTGAACACATTCAGCCAAGCCCGAAAATAGGGCTCGTTGCCGTCGGCTTGCACGGCACACCAGCAGGCAACATCGACGGCCGCCTCGTTGAACCGAGATTTGAGCGATGCCGCGACGCCCGCAGGGTCAGATGCGCGCCAGGAACGGGCACCTTCAACAGTGGCTTGATCGTCCATGCAGATGGTCTGCCAGAGCTCAGTGGCATGTCTGTCTGCAAATGCCGAGCGGCTGTGAACTTCTGAAAAGTCCGGGATGATGTCGTTCGTGTGCAATTTGAAGAATCCAGTTGATTGGAGTTTTTCATTGTCAATTTTCGGTAAGGCGAAATCCTGATCCAGAAGGCTGCGGGAAAAAGTGGGAAATGCATGTAGAATATCGCAAAACTCAAGTCTATTTTTCAATATTCACAGGATGGTCAGCAAAATTCTTCAAGTCGTCGATGATCGATCGAATGTGAGGCCACGGAAACTGAGGGTCGCCTTCACAATCCTTGCCTTCGAGAAGAACGACTTCGAGCTTTGCAATGACGCCTTCAAGCGTTGCTACGGGCGTTGCGGTTAGCTGCTCGAGAATTTGTTGTTGTGTGTCCGCGGCGCGCTGCTCCGCTTCCTTGGCGCGGGAATAGCCGAGTTGGGCATCCTTGATTTGCCAGCGGGTCTGCTGCCGAACGGCGTCGGAAGTCTGGTCGTCGCAGAGGGGAGGGAAGGTAGCTGCCGGGAAGCCAGCGATCCTGGCTAGCTTGCCTTCCAACTTCTGCTGGCGGCGGCAAAGGGCGAGGGTTCGCTTACGGGCTAAGCTCCAGGCCTGAGCTTGAACTAATGCGGGATCGACCATGCCGGCAAAGAGCTGTGGGTGATTTGCGGAACAACCGGCCGAGAATTTCGAGGCGCTCCGAAGGTCGGGCGGGAGTAGGGACCTGTTCGACATTCAACCGCCTCCTAGAGTTATCTGAATTTTAGATAACTGAAAATCAGATATAATGGAAGCCCCCATCTGCAATGGGATGGGACAAATCGTGCTTGCAACCCTTGGCACAGAGCGGCACCAAGCCCTCATTACCTTGTTGATAAGAAAACGAGAGGCCGCTGGCCTTACTCAAACACAGTTCTCGGACAGGCTTGGGCAATACCAATCATTTGTTGCGCGGCTCGAAAGCGGACAGCGTCGAGTAGATGTCGTCGAGTTCTTAAGGTTCGCGGAAATTCTCGATTTTGATGCGTCGGCAGCGATCGCCTCGCTCTTGAAGATCCCCGACTGAGCCAATTGTCAAACAAGTGAGATGACGATTGTGCGTGGTCCTCGCGGCAGCCACTTTGTTCCCTCATACAGGGCGTTTAGCTAAAATTTGCCTTCGCGTGTGACGGCTAAGACCCGTGAATGGTCGCTTCGCGACCCCATTACGGTCGTCCAGCCGATAATCAGAAGGTTCTAAAAGCGGACATACAGACTGGGTGTCGAATACGCGCGAAAGCCGTCATGATCTGAACTTGGGTCTGTCCATGCGTACTCTGGATGATGGCATGTACAGCTTGTCTGTATTTGGGTAGACCATCGGGTGTTGGATCGATCAATTTCAGTCGTCCCCTCTACCAAAGGCCAGACTTGTGAACCGCAACGTAGATTCCGTCCTGCGCTATTGGCGCACTTCCCTGGCTGACGGAGCTTTGGGAGAGAGCAAGTTTAGCCAACGGGATCGCCAACGGTTTATTGAACTCTCTTCGGAGACCCTGCGGAATGGGGTGCTACCAAATGACTCAGTAATCCGACTCTTCAAAGATCAGCCAAAGGCAAAGACTGTTGGGGTCCGGTTTTGGCCTCTGGTGGTTGCAAGGCGGTTATCACATGGTGCGACGAGCGGTGACGGGCTTCCAGAACTGGTCGCACCCGTCGTTACTGAGGCGCTGGTCGACCGCGTGGGCAAGATCTCGCCGCAACGCAACACCATAGCGCGTGACTTGCTGACGCCGCTGCCTTCCGACGAATACACCATCGGCGCTGTGGAGGCCCTGGATAGTTTCCTGACCACGGAGCCACTGCAATTGAGTGACCCCATGGATTGGGCGGAATATTTGGCGCATTGTCGCAAGATGATGGACGCCGTCGCAAAGGGCTGGCCCGAAGGAGATCAGTATTACCGCCCAGCTGGTTTTGGTCTGTTGGTGCCGTCCGAAGACGCTTCGGCGACAGTGCGCAACATCTTGGACCTATACGACAAAATCCTAGCCAATCGTCCGGAGGCGCCGCTTCTCTGTAATATCGTCGCACCAGCACAGGGTTCGGTCGCCGAGCCGAAGGTAGAGAAAGAACTTGCCCGTCGCCTGGGGCATTCCAATCCCCATTTCCCCCTGGCTGAGCAGCAGCGAGAGGTTCTGGCCTGGCTGGACGCCGCAACGCCAGGCGACGTCATCGCTGTCAATGGCCCGCCCGGGACGGGTAAGACGACCCTCCTTCTTTCAGCGGTGGCAGGACTTTGGGTTCGCGCGGCGCTAAATGGCGGTGATCCGCCTGTGATCGTCGCTACGTCCTCGAATAATCAAGCGGTCACCAATATCATCGACGCTTTCGGCAAGGATTTCGCCGCGGGCGACGGGCCGCTCGCGGGGCGCTGGCTGCCCGAGGTCGAGAGCTTCGGCATATTTCTGCCTGCAAATTCCCGACGGCAAGCGGCAGCGGAGAAGTATCAAACCGAGGACTTACAAATCCGGATGGAAACCGTGGGAGCTTTCCAGGCGGCCAAAGATGCGTGGTTAGCCTCTGCAAGAGTGGCTTATCCTGACATGCAGGGGGAGGTGGCCGACTATGTCGCGACCCTTCAGCGGGCCATCACCCTTGAGGTGGCTAAACTCAAAGAGGCCGATCGCAGTCTTGAACAACAATCCATCGCCTTTGGTAAGACGCGGGCTCTTGGCGATGACCCGGCAGCAGCAGAGGCGCGTGCTCAGGCAAGTGTCAGTGACTGGGCCGGTGTAGTCGAAAGCATGCAACGCCACCGCGCGGTGTTCAACCGCCAGCAAGCCCAGGAATCCAGCCTCCTGGCGCTGTTCAGTTTTCTGCCTGGCATCGAACGCAAGCGCGCTCTCAGGGCGCGCGTAGCTCTGGAAGGTCTTTCTGGCCTCGAAGGCCTGAAGCGTATCTCTGAGATTGACCAACACTTGGCTCAGACGCTCCGAAAGGCCGAAGCCGAGCGTGCCTCGGCAAATGAGACGTTGACGAGCATCAGGACGGTACTGGCCGAAATCAGCGCCGCCCAATCTGCTCGAAAACAGGCGCTGATGTCGCTCGACGGAAGGGATGGGCTGGAAGATGGGTTGGAGGACCGCATTGACCGTGGCCTACGTTTCGAGCTTTTCCGGTTGGCCACCCATTATTGGGAAGGGCGGTGGTTGATTGCGATGGAAGCTGATCTGGCCGAGGTCGTCGCCTCGGCGCCCAAAAAGGGGCGATCCGCCGTAGTTCCACGTTGGCGTCGCCGTATGATGCTGACCCCTTGCGCGGTCTCAACCTTCGCCAGCCTGCCGTCAAAGCTCTCCTACAGCCGGCGGGACGGGAGCGAATGGGCCAGTGAGTATTTATACAATTTCATCGATCTACTGATCATCGACGAGGCGGGCCAAGCCTTGCCCGAGGTCGCGGGCGCTGCCTTCGCTTTGGCCAAATGCGCCCTAGTCATCGGCGATTTGAGGCAGATAGAGCCGATCTCAGCCGTACCTCGCGCCGTTGACGTCGGGAACCTACGCGAGGCCGGTTTGCTCGGAGCAGACGGCGACATTCAAAGCCTTAGCGCCACGGGCCTTTGCAGCACTTCGGGCAGCGCGATCCGGCTTGCCCAGCTGGCCTGCAGGGTTTCGCCTTGGCCAGACCTGGACCCAGGCCTGTGGCTCTTTGAGCACCGCCGTTGCCATGATGAGATAATAGAGTACAGCAATGCCCTTTGTTACCGGGGCAAGCTTCGCCCCCGTCGCGGTGCGGCCCCAGGCGATGCGCTCTTGCCCGCCATGGGATACGTTCATATTGACGGAAAGGCGGTTCGTGCGGGCAATAGCCGCTCAAATCCCACCGAAGCTCAGACCATCGCCGCTTGGGTGGCTCAAAATCGCACCGCTTTGGAGGCGCGGTACAATCGCCCAGTAGAGCAAATCGTCGGCATTGTTACTCCATTTGGCGCTCAGGTTCACGAGTTACGGCGAGCTTGCTCCGCATACAAGATCACTGTCTCGGGGCGCCTGGGTATAACAATCGGTACCGTCCACGCGCTGCAAGGTGCTGAGCGCCCGGTGGTGATATTCTCCCCGGTCTATTCCAAACATGCAGATGGTGGTTTCATCGACGCTTCTCCTAGTATGTTGAACGTGACCGTGTCGCGTGCCAAAGACAGCTTTCTGCTGTTCGGAGACATGGATCTTCTGGCGAGTGCGGTACCTGGCTCGCCACGTGCATTGCTGTCGACCTTCCTTGAGCAACCTGGCAGGGAGCTGAACTTCCAGACGATGCCGCGAGCCGATCTACAAGAGAGCCAGGGACAGTTGCAAAGCCTGCGCGACGCTGCGGAACACGACGCGTTCCTCTTGAATGTGTTGTCTTCCGACGCGCGCCGCTATCTCATTGTCAGTCCTTGGATCAAGCTGCGCACGATGGAACGTACAGGCATTTTGAAGGCCCTGGAGTTAGCCGCTGCCCGGGGCGCAAAGATTGATATATACGCCGACCCCTTGCTGAACGCCGACTTGGCGCTCAACGGCACTAAGCAGATCGATGAGGCTGATGACGCGCTGAAACACATTGGTGTCACGCTGCACCGTCTTAAAAGGCTGCACAGCAAGATTGTCGCCGTCGAGAACAATCTCCTCTGTGTAGGGTCCTTCAATTGGCTGAGCGCCGACCGAGAGGGTCAATATGCGCGTCATGAAACTTCTTATGTTTACCGAGGTGCTGAAGTAAGGGCCGAAATCGGCGTTACGAGAGACGACTTGAAACGGCGTACCTACAAACTGGGGGGGGGCTATAGCGGCAACTCGGGTCAAAGCTAACAACCCAGCAACAATGCGGCCATCACGGACATTCAGACAGAGTCTGCCTTTGCTCGGCAGCGGACGTCTCCGGAGAGGCGCTGAAACTTGCGGCTTCGCTATGAACCGATGTCGATGCGGATCAGTCTATGAGGATTCCGCCAACTGATCCACATTTGGAAACCTAATCCCCATCTCAACGGCACGAAGCAATCAGCTAGCTCTCTTAATTCTACAAAGTTTGTAGATTTTATCGGCAGACGCTGGTGAAGGAGCATGGGATGTCAGCAAAGCTCGTATTGGGAATCTCAGGCAACATCTCCCGACCGTCGAAGACCCGGACGTTCGTCGAACACATCGCCGGACAAGTCGCGTTGCGCTCAAACGGGGTGTCGCACATCTTCGACATTGAGGACCTCGGCCCGTCTCTGGGACAGGCTCGGCAGCTCAAAGAACTCGAGCCAACTGCGCACAATCTAGTAGAGCGGATTGCGGCCGCCGACGTTCTGGTCGTCGGATCGCCTACCTACAAGGGCAGCTACACCGGCCTGTTCAAGCATTTTTTCGACCTGCTCGACCCGGCAGCGCTGCGCGGGAAGCCGGTAATCCTCACCGCGACCGGGGGTGGCGAGCGGCATTCGCTGATCGTGGAACACCAGCTTAGACCGCTCTTCGGGTTCTTCGAGGCGCTGACCATGCCGACCGCCATCTATGCCACAAACAGGGACTTTGCCGATGGCATACTCGTTTCCGAGACAATTCGGGCACGGGCGCAACAAGCCGTAGCCGAAGCGTGTCGCGCTATCGGTATACCAGAGAATGTGAGCCTGGCCGCCTAGCCAGCCCTGCAAGACTTCATCGTCTGCCTGGACCGCCCCGCGAGGTGCGGATCGGCAGCGCTCGCCCAAAAACCAGGAGATTTCCATGACCAGTCATCGCAAATCGAGACAGATCAAGCTTGGTGCATTTCTACCCGGTGGTGGCCAGCACATCGCCGCCTGGCGACATCCTGACGCGCCGGCCGATGGAGCGACGAACTTCGCGTTCCACAAGCGTCTGGCCGAGACGGCCGAACGAGGCCTATTCGATGCCTATTTCCTGGCCGACAATCTGTCCGTCGGGCTCGGCGGTCGTGAAGGTGGTAACGCCAAGATTGCCGGTTTCGAGCCGGTGACGCTGTTTGCTGCACTCGCTCCTCTGACCAGCCACATCGGCTTTATTGCCACTGCCTCCACCACATATGAAGAACCCTACACGCTGGCGCGCAAGTTCGCCTCACTCGATCTGCTGACGGGCGGCCGCGCCGGCTGGAACGTAGTGACCTCCGCCGGCGACGAGACAGCAAAAAACTTTAATCGCGACAGGCAGCCCGACCATGCTGACCGCTACGAGCGAGCGCATGAGCATGTCGAGGTGGTCAAGGCGCTCTGGGACAGCTGGGAGGACGATGCCTTCATCCGTGACAAGGCCAGCGGCCGCTTCTATGACGCTGCCAAGGTTCACGACATCGACCACCGCGGCAAGTACTTCAGCGTCAAAGGCGCGCTCAATGTACCGCGGCCACCCCAGGGCCATCCGGTCGTGGTGCAGGCCGGGCAGTCGGAGGACGGGCGAGGGCTTGCTGCCCAGTCTGCGGAGGTCATCTTCACCGCGCACCAGAACCTCGCATCGGCACAGGAATTCTATCGCGATATCAAGAAGCGTGTGCGTGCCGCCGGTCGCAACCCTGACCATGTCCTGGTTATGCCTGGTGTTGCGCCGTTCGTCGGCCGCACTGAGGCGGAAGCTAAGGTGAAATACGAGGAACTGACCGACCTTATCCTGCCAGATGACGGCGTCGGGCTTCTTAACGGGTTGGCTGGCCAGACCCTCGACATTCGTGGCTATCCGCTTGATGGCCCGCTGCCCCCAAGCAAGGAAACCGAGGGCATGAAGAGCCGGCAGGCGCTGATCCGCCAGATCGCCGACGAGCACAATTTCACTATCCGTCAGCTCTACCAGTGGATCGCCACTGCCCGGGGCCACTATACGGTGGTTGGCAGCGCAGAACAGGTCGCAGACCAGTTGGAAGAGTGGTTCCGCAACGAGGCGGCCGACGGTTTCAACATCCTGCCACCCTGGCTACCAGGTGGGCTGGACGACTTCGTCGAGCTGGTGATCCCGGAATTGCAGCGGCGCGGCCTGTTCCGCACAGCCTACGAGGGTCGCGCGCTACGCGAAAATCTCGGGCTACCACGCCCCGAAAACCCTTGGGCTACCGCACGAGCGCTTGCGCCAGCCGCCGAATGATCCGCCATCAGCAAAGGATAAGGCAATGAGTTTGCAGCAGATCGAGCGGCCGTTCTTCGTCGGCCGTGAACCTCACAGGCAGAAATCCGTCGCCGGACTGGTCCGACAGGCATCTGAAGCAGCCGGTAGTTTCCTCTCGCGCTACGGTGTGCTTTTGGGCTTTCTGACCCTATGGCAAGTCGCCAGCAG
Organism: Aminobacter aganoensis; assembly: GCF_014206975.1. GTDB lineage: Bacteria > Pseudomonadota > Alphaproteobacteria > Rhizobiales > Rhizobiaceae > Aminobacter > Aminobacter aganoensis. Next base: position 30,370 of record NZ_JACHOU010000022.1, on the reverse strand, counting down.
CCTTGGCTGGATCAACGCAGCTGTGTTTCCGCCGTTGGGCACGATTGTCGCCGCCCTGTGGGACGGCCTTGTCGACGGGGCCCTGCTCGATGATATCGCGATCAGCCTGCAGCGCTCGGGAACGGCGTTCGTAGCGGCTGTTTTGGTCGCGATCCCGCTTGGATTGTTCATGGGCCAGGTCCGTGCGGTTGAACGTGCGCTGGACCCGATCCTGCAGGTGTTCCGTCAGACCTCAGCGCTGGCGCTCTATCCGGTCTTCATCCTGCTACTAGGTCTCGGCGAGGCCTCGAAGGTGTTTGTCATCTTTTGGGCAACCCTGTTCCCTCTGCTCTTGAACACCATTGGCGGTGTCAAGGAGGTCGACAAGAAGCTGATCGAGATGGCGCGCGTTTATGGCGCGTCACGTCTGACCGTCTTTCGACGTGTCGTCCTCCCCGGCGCTGTACCGTCCATCTTCGTCGGCCTCAGGCTCTCGGCCACCACCGCACTGCTTCTGCTCATCGCTTCGGAGATGATCGGCGCCAACAAGGGCGTCGGCTTCCAGGTCATGAATGCTCAGTACAACTTCCAGATCCCGCTGATGTTTGCAGCAATCCTGCTGCTGGCCGCTCTTGGCTTGATCGCCAACTTCGCACTTGTCGCGCTGCAGCGACGACTATGTCGCTGGAGTGAGGTCATCGGCTGACCGCAGCCAGTGCCATCCCTGCCTCCCTCTGACAACAATCCGGAACTCAAGGACCAACCAAATGTCGTTCTCATTCCACTTCACGAAAATCGGAGCCGTCGTCGCCGCCGGCCTTCTCGCATCCACCCACAACAGCGTTCCGGCTGCTGCCGCTGACCCTGTCACTTTCCGCTACCTGGCGAGCCAGGGCGGCATCTCCCCGCACGAACTTGCCAATGAGCTTGGCTACTTCAAGGATAACGGTATCAAGATAGAAAATGTCGGTTATGCCCAGGGTGGGCCCGCCTCGTTGTTTGCATTGGCTGCCGGAAGCGTCGACCTCGGTTCAGCGGCAACTTCGGCCGTCATCAACTCCATCGCTGGCGGTAACGATTTCGTCGCGGCCTATGCCTCCAACGGCATCAACGATCAGGTTCAGAGCACCTTCTATGTGCTGGAGGACAGCCCTATCAAATCGATCAAGGACATCGCCGGCAAGTCAATCTCGGTCAACACGCTGGGGGCACATCTCGATTATACGGTACGTGAGGCGCTGCACCAGAGCGCCTTGCCATTGAATGCGGCGAACCTTGTCGTCGTGCCCGGTCCGCAATTGGAGCAAACGCTACGCTCCGGTCAGGTCGACATCGCGGGCGTCGGCTACTGGCAATCCACCTTCGAGGGCGTGCTGAAAGAGCACGGGGGCGTGCGTGCCGTCTTCGACGACACCGACGTGCTTGGCGAGATTGCGGGCGGCTTCATTGTGCTGCGGCGTGATTTCATCGAATCTCACCCCGAAGCTGCACTCAACTTCGTCCAGCAATCGATCCGGGCCGCCGACTGGTCACGGGAGCATCCGGACGAGGCACGCGCGGTGCTGGCAAAGATCTTGAAAGATCGAGGTGAGAACGCCGACCTGGCGAAGCATTGGCGCGGTTTTGGCCTGCGGCCTGGCGCTCAGGCGGTGCCGCGCGACCTGGATTTCTGGATCGCCGCGCTGGAACGCGAGGGCAAGCTGTCCAAGGGTAAACTGAAGGCCGCCGACATCCTGTTTGATCCCAACGCCCAAGCGAAATCAAACTGAGGCCAACATGACGATTGCGCAATCTGCCCAACGCGGGGAGGTCTCCATCAGAGACCTCTCCAAATCCTTCGCTATCAACGGTCGCTCGATCAATGTGCTCAAGAGCTTGAACCTTGACGTCAAGCCGGGCGAATGCCTGGTCATCGTCGGTGCCAGTGGTTCGGGCAAGACGACCCTGCTTCGTGTGCTTGCCGGACTGGAGCAGGCCGACGGAGGCAGGGTGCTGATCGATGGCGCGCCTGTCCGCGGCGTCGGTGCCGAACGCGCGGTGATCTTCCAGGAGCCACGCCTGTTACCCTGGCTCACCGTGCTCGGTAACGTGACCTTTGGCCTCGAAGTGCGTGGCATCGCACGGGCCGAGGCAGAAGAACGCGCTCGTGGCTACATCCGCCTGGTCGGCCTCGGCGATTTCGCAGATGCCTATCCCCGCCAGCTTTCCGGCGGCATGGCCCAGCGCGTTGGCATCGCCCGAGCGCTCACCGTCCAACCAGAAATACTCTTGCTCGACGAGCCGCTCGGTGCGCTCGACGCGATGACCAAGATTACAATGCAGGAAGAGCTCGCCCGCATCTGGCACGAAGAGAATGTCACTATGGTCGTGGTCACCCACGACCTGGAGGAAGCGGTCTACCTCGCCGATCGCGTGCTGATCCTGCCGAAGGAAAAGGGCGACACGACGCGACTGATCGACGTTGACCTGCCACGTCCGCGCGACCGTAGCGAAATTCGATTCGTGCGCCATCGCGAGGCGCTATTGCGCGAGTTTGGGCTGCATTAGATTGCGGCTTCGCCGACGGTCTTGGTGACTTCGCTCTACGAGCGGGAGTTCAGATTGCCGCCTCTTCGGTCGCGCTGGTGAGCACTACTTTTCGCCTATGCCAGCTGCCCTCCTCAAGAGGGCAGCAACGCGCCCGCATACAGGACGTTTAGGCAAACTTTGCCTTCGCGCAAAAGCAGACGTGACAGTTGAGACCCGTGAATGGCCGCTTCGCGCCCGCATATCGGTCGTTCAAGCGCTTCGGCGTGGAGTCCAGGAGCGGCCATCAGATATGCTACCATCAGCGGTCATATGGACGAGTGCGGTCGTTCGCTACGTCTTATTCAAGCCTCTGCTCCGCGAATTGCGTGGTCATTACGAACGCCGTAGCGGTCAGCAAAGTCTTGGTCGATTCCGTTTTACGATAGAGAAATGCTCAAGGTTTTTGGCAGTCTAACGCCCTGGCGTCTTTCTCATCCTGCTCCGTCCGACGCATTCTAAGGCTTCCGTCCCTGACAACATCCTGTGCATAACACCTGTTTAGCGCTGCCGCCAATTACCAGCAGCCAAGTAACAAGTGTATTTTCGCTGGACTGCTGGGAGGTTTGCGTGTGACTGACCTATATGTTGCGAAAGTACCGGACAAGACCATTCTCGACATGCTTGCCGAGCTAAAGGAAAAGTATGGTTCGTCTCATATGGGCGTCGATCTCGGTGGTGTGCCGCTAGGTGAGAACGAGCACGAACTGATCCGGAAGAAGAAGGGGCCGTCGCTCCTCATCCAGTCGTTTTCATTCAATCCCGGCGACAGCACCTTCAACGTGAATATGAACCGCGGCAATGTTTTGCCAAGCCTTAGCCCCGCTTATTATGACCTAATAAAGTTGGACCCCGCGAATGGCCGCATTAATGCCGAGAAGCTGCTTGAGGTCGAGGAGGTCCTTCGCCGTTACCTGACCTTCCCGAAGGCTGGCGACGCAAAGGGATTGGCCGAAAATACCCTTGGTATCATTGACCGCGAAACCGCCTCGCTTGCCCAACTCCACCATACAATGTTGGAGAACGCCGAATTTCTTCGTATCAGCTACGAGGAAGACGCCGCCGAACGCCGGAAGAAATTCGAGGAGCAGCAGTTTCTAGCCCACGAAGAAATCCGGAAGCGAGAAGCTGAGTCGCTTGAACACATTAATGCTGAAAAAGCTGCATTAGACGAGAAGATTAGGGAGTTCGACCAATCCGACCACATGTTCGCCCGCCGAAAATTGCGTGAGGACATTACCAACCAGGTACAAGAGTTTACTAAGCGCCCCTTATCGTCGCGGCAGTCAGCGTTCAAATTCTGGTTTATTGCAGGTCTTTGCCTGGTCGCCAGCGCGGGCGCAGCCATACTCGCCTTCGAAAGCTTTCAGTCTTTCGTTTCGCTGGCCCAAGCAACACAGCCCATTCCAGATCCAACTGCTGGCCCGGATTCTATCCTCAAAACGCAACGCCTTCCACAAGATACCTATCTGTTGTGGATGATGGCGCTTCGCGGCGCTGTACTCTCGGCGGTTTGCGTCGGTTTCGCAGCGTATCTAATTTCGATGCTTCGCAAGTCCTACGATTCCGAGGTGAGCACCCTGCACGAATTCCAGCGATATGGCATGGATATTAACCGTGCGAGTTGGGTCATCGAGACCGCCATGGAAATGACCACCAAGGAAGGAGCTGCCCTACCTGAGCGATGGATCGAGGGAGCATGCGCAGGCCTGTTTCAGGCGGCAAACAAAAAGGATGCTGAGATCGGTTCGCTGGCGGCCCTTGGCGCGGTTATGGGCTTGGGACCAGAGGTTACAGTCGGACCGACCGGTGCCAGCTTCAAAATCCCTCCAAAAGGCGCTAAGAAGGCAGCGAACGACGCCGAATAGAAATGGGCGCGTTAGCGCCCCATTTCGGCCGTTCAAACTTCCAGCGGATACCCGAAAAGCTGCTGTTCGGATTCTGTTGGTCGATGAAGGCTACGTATGCTTCTTTGCCACCTTATCCGACTCAAGTATGCATTGCATCTTCACTGGGTGCTTCAAGGCATATTCATTGCTGTGGAGGACGACTCCCTTTGCGTACAGTCACAAAGGTTGTTGAGTGCCGATCGGATGGCCGTATCGCTCGTCGCGAGACGCTCGTTATCCATTTGGCTGACGGTGAGGCGGACGGCCGGCTTGAGGCTATGCGGCGGGAAATAACGAGTCGCGGGCGTCCCGATAGCGAAAGTAGATTCACTGGCTGGTAGCACCGGCCAATTTGGGCGGCTAGGGGCAGACGTGGCTAGGACAGCAGAGTATTCGATAAAGGGCTACCTTTACCAATTTCTTCGCTACTTGTCGGACATCCTGGCTGCAGACGACGGCGCCAAAATCACCATCGAGGGCGCCATCGAGGACGTGGACATTGCTGTTGCCGGGCTGACCACCGCGGTGCAGTGCAAGTATCACGAGCAGGCAGACAAATATACGCTCGGCAAGATCTACAAGCCGATCTTGCTGATGCTTGAGCATTTTTCGAAGAATTCGGGAGCTAACCCCAAGGTGAGCTACCGACTTTTCTGCCATTTTCCCGAACAGTCGGGGACCAAGGCGCTCACTAAGGAAGAACTCGAGACCGTACTAACCACTAAAGGCGAACCGTTGAAGGCGATCGTGGCGCGTATAGATCCTGGCGTCGACTACGACGTGTTCCTGGAACGGTTCGTCATCGAGTACGGCCCCTCCGCCGAGGATCTGCAGGCCGAGGTCCTGGCGGGGTTGAAGGAAAAGGGTTTCGACGCCGACGACATCGAAGCGGTAATCTTCCCGAATGCCATCCAACGCATCGTGGAACTCGCGACACGATCCGACGTGGATGGGCGGACCGTCGAACCGGGCGCGTTTCTCGCCGGCCTCAAGGAGGTCCGCCGGGTGACGTTTACCCGCTGGACGCGGGAACTCGCGACCAAGGCAAAAATTTTCGCGCGCCTGCGCAAAGACCTCAAGGCCTCCCTGGGCCAGAACTCGCGCGGACGCGTGTTCGTGATCAACCCGGCCGGAATCGAGAATTTCGACGACGAGTTCGTGCGCTTCGTCAAGGCGTTCGTGCAGCGGTACAGCTCTAAATACCTGCACTCGAACCCGCCGCTCTTCATGGTGACGGGCGACTATGACGTAGGCGCCCTCCAGGAACGCCTCTACGCCACCGGCCTGCGTTGCGAAACCGGCAGAGTCGGAGGATCGTCCGTCGTCATCAAGGAGCTTCTCAAGAAGCCACTCATCACGCGGCAACCCTTCAGGATCGAGTTCAGCCTACGGCTGGCACTGCGCGAGCTGGTTACTGAGCAGCCACCCAAGCGGCCCGACGAGCTGTTCCTGGTCAATGTCGCCGACGACGATTGGAAGCACGCCGATATCAACGTCCACCAATTTGAAATCGAGCGCCTTTCCGATCTCGAATACGTACTGCAACTAAGGAGTGAATATGCCTGACCTTGGCGAGCCCGTCGGCAGCGTTACAGACAGCTCTCACTCTCTGGTCCGCATCGAGATTTCCTCGGCCGAGGAATTTGAGAAGCACAAGTCCAAGTTGGGCGTCGGCCAGTATCTGCTCATAGCTTCAGGCAACAACCTGCACCTGCTGGCCACGATTACGGCGGTACGGGCCTCGCATGTCGAGCGGCGCGCGGCTGTGGGCTCGACGGATGACGGCGACACCGCGGGCAGTTCCGATGCCCACACAGTCGCTTTCCGCTTCCAGATAGATACGCAGCCGATCGGCACGCTTTCGGAAGACGGCGAGTTCTCGCGCGGATCGCATTCTCTGCCAGTCCCTACGGAGCATGCCTATGTCACCCCAGCATCGGTGCTAAAAGAAATATTCTCACAGCAGATCAAGTCGCGGTTTTCGCTCGGAACGCTCGGCATCGCACCAGACGTGCTGCTAGAGATCGACGGAGACCGCTTTTTCAGCAAGCATGTGGCCGTCGTCGGATCGACGGGCTCCGGCAAATCCTGTGCGGTCGCAAAGATCTTGCAGGCAGTCGTTGGGATCGAATCGAAAGCCAATTCCCATAAAGCAGCTCAAAAGAACTCGCACATCGTCATCTTCGACATCCACGCGGAATACGCCGCGGCTTTCAAGCTCGCGGATACTGAGGGCTTCACTCTCAACCTACTCAATGTAGACAACCTTAGATTGCCGTACTGGCTCATGAACGCCCAGGAACTCGAGGATATTTTCATTGAGAGCAACGAGCAGAATTCGCACAACCAGATTTCCCAATTCCGACACGCCGTGGTCAGGAATAAATGCCGGCACAACCCGGCCCTGACCAACGTTTCCTTCGATACTCCAATCTACTTCTCGATCGACGAGGTCGTGACCTACCTTGAAAACATGAACACCGAGGTAATTGGCAAGCTACCTGAGGAAGGAAAGCCCAAACTGGTTGACGGCACGCTAGTTGCGGATCGCGACGACTTCTATTTCAGCGGCCTCCAGTCCTTCGTCGTGTCCTCAACAGCCGCGGCAACGAAAGCGTCGAACGGTCCCTTCAACGGCGAGTTCGACCGCCTGATCCTGCGCCTTCGCACTCGCTTGGCCGACCCGAGGCTGCAATTCTTGTTCTACCCGAAGAGACCAAACGGAACTGATCTGTCGACGGACGACTTCGTCGATGTGGTTCGGCAGTTCGTGGGTTATCTCACCAAATCGAACGTCTCGATCGTCGATCTGAGCGGCATACCATTTGAAGTTCTGAGCATCGTTGTGAGCCTTATCTCGCGAATGATCTTCGACTTCGGATTTCACTATTCGAAGACCCGTCACGTAGGCGGGGAGGTAAGTGATGTTCCGATCCTTGTCGTCTGCGAGGAAGCGCACAACTATGTCCCACGCTCGGGTGGCGCGGCCTATGATTCCTCTCGAAAGTCGATCGAACGCATCGCCAAAGAAGGGCGTAAGTATGGCGTAACGTTGATGGTGGTTAGTCAGCGCCCTTCGGAAGTGTCGGAGACCATCTTTTCGCAATGCTCGAACTATATATCGCTACGTCTCACCAACGCCGTCGACCAAGCCTACGTCAAATCCCTTCTCCCTGACTTGTCTACTGGCGTCGGTGACTTGTTGCCGAACTTGGGCCAAGGCGAGTTCCTTATCGTGGGCGACGCTCCCCTCATGCCTACCGTGGGCCATTTCGCACTTCCGGTGCCGGAACCGCACTCGCGAAGCGTTAATTACCTGCAGGAATGGAATGCTGATTGGCGCCCTGTCGATTTTGACACCGTCATCGATCGATGGCGCGGCAAGGTCCTTATCAAAGCCGAGTAGAAGATGAACTACTGCCACTCGAATCCATCCGGCAAGCCACTGCACCCAGCTTCTGCTAGCGCTTCCAACACAATAGCTTGAACTGCGCCCATGGAGGATACCTGTCGGTGACCTAAACCTGCCATTTCTTATTGGCGTAGCCAACGCAACTCGATAGACCGCCTTGGGGGCGTTCCGATAGTCCGCCTTTTTTTGCGTGCAGCTGCGAGGGGGGCAATGAGCACAAGCATCAAACGGGGCGAGGGTTTCACAGCAACCGAGCGGACATTGGCGGGATTTGCCGATCGGTCATTCCTGCGGCTTTGGTCATATCCCAACACGTTCAACGATCGCACGAAGAGCTCAACCGGAGGCGGCCAGGAATTTGCTGACCTCATGGTCGTGTTTGGTCCGCACATACTTATTTTCAGCGACAAGGATGCAACTTGGCAGGCAGATAAGCCGGTTGGATTGGCCTGGAGCCGATGGTACAGACGCGCAGTGAATGCGTCGATCGGCCAACTGGTGGGAGCCGAGCGTTGGCTTGACCTGCATCCGGATCGGATTTTCATCGACAAGCAATGTGAGCAAAGACTTCCAATTTCTCTTCCACCCAAAGAAGAGCGAATCACCCATCTCATTGCGGTGGCGAACGGTTGCAACGCCGCAAGCCGAAAGTACTTCGGGCATGCGCGTGGAACATTCATGATTGAACCGTCCCTAAAGGGCGGGAGCCATGTTGATCTCGATCGCAAGAACTTCCGACCCTTCACAGTGGGGGACACGAACCCGGACGGCACGTTCGTGCATGTGTTCGATCAGGCAGGTCTCGAGCTCGTGATGCGCGAGCTGGACACCATCACCGATTTCACAGATTACCTCCAGGCTCGGGCTCGGCTCCTCAGATCTGGCCGCCTGGCAATTGCTGCGGGTGAGGATGACCTGATCGCCACCTACATGATGAACGCTTTCACAGACGGCAAGGCTGCGTTCGTCCCCAAAAAATTAAGAATAAAGGCAAGACGTAGTGTCTTCGTTATTCCAGAAGGCCAGTATGAGACATACGCTTCTTCCACTATTTATCATCAATTCAACGGCGCAAAGGAATCATCGCGTCTTTGGGACCGAGTGATCGAGCTAATCTCTGACGATGTTCTGAAAGGGACGTCAATAGGGCTGCTGGGTTACGCTCCATCCACAGAATTGTCGGAGCGTGGTCTGCGCGTCATGGCCGCTGAGAATAGAATAAACCGTATCCACCTTGCTCAAATCTTGTGGTCGGCGCTTGAGCGCGCGGTCGACGAAGGATTTGCGCGGTTCATTCGGCGAGCCATAATCGGGAGAAGCCGCGGTGAGAGGAACGTGGGTTACGTCTTCCTTAGCGTTGCGCACGAAAAGAATTTTGGCACGCTAGATGAGTACCGCAAATATAGAGGGGGGATGCTGGAGACCTACTGCCTGGCATTTTTCTCCGAGCAGCCACAGCTTGAAACCGTTGTGGGTATCGCCCTCGACGTATACCGTGGAAACGGACAGATTAGGTCGAGATCAGAGGATCTGCTCGTGATGGATGCCCCTGACTGGACGCCAGAGCTAAGGGCGAGCTTAGCAACTAACAGAGAAGCGTTTGATCTTGCGGATCCGAAGGATCTGGAGAGCACGTTCAGACGTGGACGCCGAGTAAAAAGTCCATTCCGTGTCAAGCGGCATAAGCACCGATAGCGAGCGTGGCAGATCAACAGCGGCTATTGCCTACTGTCGCCCTAAACCGGTCACACCGCTCTCGGCCCCCCTCACGCGCAAGACGTTCCGATCGTTTCTCCAATGGCCAAAGTAGGCCGAAGGAGAACGACAATGGGTATTTCACAATATGATCCCGCAGCCAAAGGTCGGCCGGCGTGGAACGCAGGTAAGCAGGTCGGCGTCAAACGACCGCTCAAAGTGAAGCAGATATGGCTGATCCGGTTTTTCCTGGATCGCGAAGGTCGGATGCGTGATCGAGCCTTGTTTGATCTGGCAATCGATAGCAAGCTTCGCGGTTGCGACCTTGTGAAAATGAGGATCGGGTCGCTCGTGTCCGGCCCGGCGATACGGAACCGATCGATGGTGATCCAGCAGAAGACGGGAAGGCCGGTTCAGTTCGAGATCACAGCGGATGCGAGGGCAAGTTTGCTCTCTTGGCTCGAGCGTCGCGGCGGCAGTATCGACGACTTTGCTTTCCCTAGTCGAGTTAATCCCGAAGGGCATTTGAGCACCCGGCAATATGCACGGCTGGTCGATGAGTGGGTGACGGCAATCGGGTTGCCATCAGAAGAGTACGGGACACATTCGCTCCGCCGCACCAAGGCGGCACTCATTTACAAGGCGACCGGTAACCTTCGAGCCATTCAAATCCTGCTTGGACACACCAAGATAGAGAACACGGTTCGCTACCTTGGCGTTGATATCGATGATGCCCTAACTTTGGCCGAAACGACCGAAATCTGAAAGTCGTCTCGATTGCGGCCCCGCCAGATTTTTGCGGGGTCGCGTTCTAGAACCGCCCTCATTTGAGACGCTATGGCAAACTTTGATTTCACCCAGCAGCAGACTTAGACAGCATACCCTCGGCCCCGCCTTTGCGCTCCAGCCGTTCAGCTCTACTCGACGGCTACCGTCCTGTGCTAGGCTTTTCATACTGTTTACGATGTATGAAACGCGGTCGCTGTTCCACAATCGGGCGAATAACTATGGGTTACCTCTACTTTGATGAAAGTATCCAAGAGCGAGGCGAATTTATTGTTGGCGCTTTCGTCTATTCCGATCAGGACCTAAGTCCGGCCGTCGACGCAGCGATTTCGAAGTTGGGTCTGGTGCCTAAGGTCGATGAGTACAAAAGCAGCGCAAAGATGCAGGGAAACAAGCAGTCACAGCAGCTAAGGGTTGCCATCTACGGCCTGTTGCGAAGTACGCGAATTGCCGTCCTCGTGTTGCCGAGCAGAGAAAGGGCGTCGATTGGCGCCGAAGCGGCCAAAGCCCTAAGCAAGCTAATCGAAGCTAACGGCTTAGCATTGGAACGCCATGCGGCATTTTTCGACGAAGGGATCGAGATTCCCGACAGCCAGATCGAGGCTCTTTCGGAAAGAGCCAACGGGGGGTGCCAAATATACACGAACCAAGATTCAAGACTGACCTCTGGCATTCAGGTCGCGGACCTGGCGGCCCATTACGCGGGCACGGTGCTGGCGGCACAAATGGGCATCGCCACTAAGAAGGTGAAGGCTGGCGTAAATTCTGGGTACGATCCGGATTTGGAGATCGAACTCGGATTTGAGATATGGGCTAGGCTCCGCTACGCTTTCTTCAAGCAGTCCAGGGAGATCGATGACGACATCGACAGTTCGGACGTGATCGGGATGGCCACGCTGAACGTCAGAGGCTTCGGTCTCTTTGTTTCGGATCTGTGTGGAAGCGAACTGTCGAAGGCAGCCGATCAACGGTTCGGCACGTGTTACCTAGGGTGCATCCACTAAAAGTCTGGACTTTGGCAAATACTTAGAGCCCAATGGCTGCCGGGCTGGTTTTACCGAGCCCAACCGGCTCAATAACTGGCATGAGCGTGCCGGGCGCCTGCAGAGGATTGCTGAGCCGCAAGGCGGCGGTTCACCAAGTGTCCGCCAACCAACAGCTGCAGTCCTCTACCGGGCGCCAACCTGACTTCCGCGTCGCGCCTCCATACCAGTCGTTCGTGTTCTATGTCTGGCATCCTGGAAACAGACACGCGGCTTTTCTGCACTCGTTGTTGATCGTATTGGTATTGTCGTGCCACTCTCGCTCACCCTGGGGGTTCATTTGTCGCTTTTGTGGTAAGGCGGATTTTCCCTATAGGTTTTCCACGGGCGGGCACGGTGACAGCAAGGCAGAAGGCGAAATCCTCGGAAGAAAAACGAACAGCCAAGAAAAAAGAGGTGACCGCTACCAGACGGTCTACCGCCGGGACGGGCTTTGACTTCGAGGACAGCGTAGCCGCGCAATTTGTATTGTCGTCGCTCGCTGGACGCGGCCTCCCGGTCGAGGGCAATCTACAGCGTCTCCAAATGCAGACCGGCACGCTGCAATGGGATATCGATGACCTGCTCGTGACTGCGCAGGACAAGGCGGTGGCGCGGCGACTTGCCGTCTCGTGCAAAGGCAATGTGCAGGTTTCGGCAAATGGTCTGCCGGAATCGTTTGCTCAGCAGGCTTGGCGACTCTGGACCACGACTGACAGCCCGTTCGACAGATCGACGGACCGCCTGGCGCTTGCTACCCAGGGAGCGCACGACGTTTTCCAGAGTGCGTGGAGCGACATCAAGAAATTCACGGCCGGTGCCGATACGGCTCTAGCCCTGGCGCAGATCAAGGCCAATCCACGCTACAAGAGAATTTTCGATAGCCTAAAGGCGGCGGCGGTAACGGCCGTCACGGACGCCGACGTTCTTGGGCTCATCGGCTGCATTGATGTTTTGCCGTTCGATTTCCAGCGGGTGCCTTCGAAGGACGAAGGCGATGCCATCGCCGTTGCGCTCTCGCTTCTGGCGGGCGGTACTGCGCAGGACGCCAAAAGGCTTTGGGAAGAGATCGTCGGTCGCGCGCGAGAAACTCGCTTGGGCAGCGGTACGCTGGATATAGCGGCTCTGAAACGGTGGTTGCGGCCCCGCTTCGCGCTACGGGATTTTCCGGACTACGAGCCGAGCTGGGCTCGCCTTCGGGCGCTGAGCGCGGAGACGGAGAGCCTTGTCCAAACAGCTTTACCTTCAGGGGCACGCCTCGACTTCAGGTCCGAATGCGACCAGCTTCTGACGCAGCTTCGAGGAAAGCCGTGCATCGCGGTCTACGGAGATTCGGGGACCGGCAAGTCTGCTTTGGTGAAGGCTTTCCTTGATACGCACTTTCCTACAGCAACGCGGGTATGGCTTGCACCGGAACATCTTGAGCTAGCGTTGAACGAAGCAGAACGCGCGCGCTTCGGACTCGCTCATCCCCTTATCCGCGTCCTCGACGCTGCCGTAACGGCTGAGAACTTTCTTATCATCGATTCAGCGGAACGCCTTTCGCCTGCGTCACGCCTCAAGGCCCAACAGTTGGTCAAGCAACTGCTCGAAATGACTGGCTCGGAACCTCCGCTTGCGTGGCGCGTGATCCTCATTGGGCAAACCGAGTTTTGGGCAAGCGGCGAGCTGTCGAAGATTGCCGGCACTCCGTCCTTGGCGCGATGGGAGGTTCGGGCACGATCCGCAGGCGATGTTACGGCCGTACTGCGTGTCAGCGCCGGACTTGAGTGGCTTGCATCTCACCACGACGCCCTCATTGCCCTGACAAACCTGAGAACGCTCGCTTGGGTGGTTCAAGCGGCAGGGGTGTTTCAGGATGACAGCGGCGCGGCTCCCACCTCTATGGTGGCTATTGCCGAGAAGCTTTGGGCGCACTGGACATCAGGTCGGACGGCGCTCGAAGGATTCTTGATACGGTTAGCGCTGCGCGATGCGGCCTTCGAGCATAGCGTTCCCGTCAGCACCCTCGACGCGGCGGACGCGACTGCGTTCGACGGACGGCCTCCGCAGTGCCCGGTCAGGCGAAATCCCGCTAATAATCACGTACAGTTCGAGCATGATCTTGCAGCGGATTGGGCACGCTTCCAAAGGCTGAAAGAGATCGCGTTCGACACGGCGCAGTGGGCCGCTTACGCAGAAAATCCGCTTTGGAATGGCGCACTGCGCATGCTGGGCCAGTTCCTTTTGCGGCAGCCGTCAGGCTCGCGAACGGCATGGGACGACGCCTTTGATCAAGTGGAGGCGGTGCAGGGCACCCTTCCGCTCGCGGATGACATCTTGCTTGATGCGCTGTTCCTCGATCCAGAGGCGGTCGCCATCTTGGAAGTACGCGCCGACATGCTCTTTGCAAACAATGCAAAGCATCTCCAGCGCCTGTTGGCGAGGTTCGAGCATGTCGCAAGCGTGTCCGGCATCTCACCAGGTGCCGAGGGGCCGCTGAAGGACTATGGCGTATATCTTGAGGCGAAATTTCGCACGCCGATTATCGGGAGATGGCCTGCCCTCGCGGTGTTTCTTGGCCATCATCGCGAGCGCGTGGCAGACCTTGAACTTCCGCGCGTTTCGATTCTTTGCGAGCGCTGGCTCACCAGTATGCCGCTCACGTCGTCGGACGGAACGCCGTTTCCCTATCGGCGGGAGTTTGCGGAGTTGGCGCTTGCTGCCGCGCGCGCCCGTCAACTCAACGTTGCGAAAGGAGTCATGTACCTCGGCGACGACGACGGCATCTATGAGGCGGCCTTCGCCGGTGCGCAAGATCTCCCTGATGATGTGACGACCTGGGCGCTGGAGACGGCGCAGCGTCGCCCGATGCGTGCCGACCTGCAGGCGAAGTTGAATCAGCATCGCAAGGAAAAGGCTGCCGAGCACAGCCGCCGGATGGCGAGCGATGCCGAGTACCGCGAACGTCACGGCCGCAAGCGGAGCATTCCCTTCGTATCATCGGGTAGGAAGCTGCCACCTTGGCCGCTAGGACCTCAAGATCGAGTGGACAGGTCGTTTGAAAAGGCGGTTCGGTCGCAAACGTTTCAAAGCCTCATGCGCGCTCGGCCTGCGGAGGCAGCCGAAGTGTTGTTGGCTGTCTTGATCGAAGACTCGCCGGAAGAGAGCTACGGTTCGCGCGGGAGCTATCGCGAGGAATTGGGGCTTGCCAATGACGGCGAGGGCTACCCCACGGCTTACTGGAAGAGTCCGTTTTTCTCATTTCTACATGTCGACCCTGCCTCGGCAATCGACTCGCTTCTAAAGCTTGTCTCCTTTTGCATGGACCGCTGGGAGCATGAAGTTACCAGTCGTGGGGGCCGCTCGCCCGCGCCGATACTGATACGCTTGGACGATGGCACCGAGCGGCAGTTCCGAGGCCGCTACAGCGTCTTCGCGTGGTCGCAGGCGAGTGATCATTCCAACGGGCCGCTTTATTCGTCGCTGGCGGCGTTGGAGAAATGGTTATGTGGCCTAGTTGACCACGGGGCAGATGTCAGCAGCCACATCGATACGTTGATGCGACATGCGGATAGCGTCGCGATACTCGGCGTGATTATCAACGTCGGCAAGCGGTTGCCGGAGCTTTTTAGCGCCGTGCTGAAGCCATTGCTCACAGTCGCGCCATTCTACGAGTGGGACGAAAGGCGCGTCCGGGACAGCGAGTATAGCTTCGCCGGCACGATATGGATTCAGAGCGGCGAGATGGTCTTCGAAATGGCGCGCGAATGGCACGCTGCGCCTTACCGTCACAGGAATCTCATAGCCATCGTCAGTGAGCTGTGCCGCAAGGACCATGTGCTCGGTGACTTCGTCAATGCCGCCGCAGCCCAGTGGACACCGCCAGATGGCGACAAGGAGCGGATCGAGTTTCAGATCAGGGCCGCGCAACTCGACTACCGCAACTACCGGGCTGTAGTTGCGGGGGAGGACGAGCAGGTGGAATTTGTATGTCCGGCCGGGCTTGCTGCTGCCGTCTCCGGATTTGAACGGAGCAGGGGCCGGGCGCGGCAGATACTTGTTTTCCCTGAGAATTGCCGGCGCTTTCTTGCCGCGCCTGCGCCGCTACCGGCCGAGCAGATCACAGCAATCGCCGGTTTGATGGCTGCGGCAGATGGCGACGAGGATGTGGGGCTTGAGGAAGAGATGCTTCGGCCCGCGCGCGTCACGGCGGCGGTAGTGCTTCTCTTGGGTGCCAAGGAATGGCTGGCCTCGAACGAAGGTGTGCGCGACCGCACGCAAGCGATCGTGAACGCTGCGATGGAGGACACAGCTCTCGATAAGGACCGTTCCCGCTTTCGCTATTCCATGGCACCGAGCTACTTGGAGTTCGTCGCTTACCTAGTCTTTCACGAATGGCTCGCGGACCCATCGCTGGAAACCGATAGTGCGTTGTTGCGCGTCCTGACGAGCGGCGACGACCGCGCTGCGGCTGTAATCGCAGAGACGGCGTACATCCACCGAGCCACCTTAGGCGACAGATGGTGGCGGCTGCAGTACCTCGCGCTTCTGTGGTCGGGCTTGATGATCCTCAGACCGCGCTTTGATAGAGAGGACGGGCCGGATCAGAGCCGTTGGTTGCGGCGTGCGCGTTGGTTGCTCTCGCGGCGAGTATCGGGCGTGCCATGCACGGTCGATGACATCCGTCCCCTCGATGTGGCTAAGCGGGTTGAAGAGTTTGAAGCTCGCCAATGGGAGGAAGAATATCACCGTGACGGCCGAAGATTCACCCGAGATCGGTCCCGCCGGATGTCTGGCGCATTGGAGACGCATTTCCTCCGAATTGCGTTTGCGTGGCTGCTGATCGACAAAAATCTACCTGCGGAGGCGGCGGAGCTGGACGAGCGGCGGCAGTTGCTCAAGGCCTTCTGGGCTCACACCGCATGGCTGCTCGTTGGGAGCGAGAGCGAAACGTCTGGCGACTACTCCCCGATGAGCCAGTTCGGTTACAAATTGGTGGAAGCCATTGCGGGCATGGTCCTGGTGACGGACCCTGCCGAGACACCGTCGCTGTGGCAACCGATTTTCGATATTGGTCCTAGGGGCCATTATGCCATCGCGCACTTATTCAAGTGCATTTTTAGCCACTTCGAGGAGGACACGGATCCAGCGTTTTTCGCTGCGCGCTGGCGACCTATGATCGAGGCCGTCATGGCCGGGCGAGGCTGGGAGGGCGGGCCATGGTATCATCAGCAAAGTCTGGAAAGGCACGCGTTGAGCTTTGCGCGGTCGGACGCGCTGGCCCGGCCTTCGGCTTCAGCGAGGTTGATCGAACCGATGCGCGATTTGTATCGCGCGTGGGCTCTTAAGCGGCTGCCAGGCGATGAAGACAACCTCGCCGGGCTTTGCGGGTTCTTGTCGACGAAGGCAGGTCAGCCCATCCGCCTAGAGGGACTTGTGTGGATTGCCAACGCCATTCAGAGCGCTTCGGAACTCGCGCGGCTCGCCAACCAAGGTCCGGCTGCAGATCGACATTGGTATCGTGACAGGACCTCCGCAGCGTTTGTCGAGTTCCTGACCACTGTGGTCACCGAAAATGGGCCGGCTGCCGTGGCACAGCCCGAAATTAGGCAGGCGCTGATTGATCTGGTTGGCTTGGCCGTATCGAAACAATTGTCGGCGGCCTTCGCCCTTCAGGACCGGCTAAAGAGCTTACTTTAGGGCGCGTTATACCTTTCGATCACAATGCCTGAAGCGCCAAGCAAACGCTCATGCAGCCCGGCGGACTCAGATATACGCGCATTACCTTCGGGGTTACCGGAGGAAGTCTCAGCTAGTTACGTAGCGGCTAAGCCGTTAGGCTCAATCGTTCCAAGGAGTGAAGCGATGGCCAGCCCACCGAACGGAATCTACGATAGCTTCATCGAACAAGGTGTGTTCTGGCTCCCCGAGCATCCCAAGGATAAGGTCTCCGGCACTCTCAGCTATGACCCTGAGAACGGTGCGGCGCTCAAGCTCTTGGGCATCTTCGGCGAGTTGAGCGAAGGGTTCAAACGGACTTTTGGTGGCTCGCACGATGATGAAAAAGCGGTCATTCACGGCGAGACGGCGAAGGGGAAGCCCATCAGTCTCTTGCACGCCATTAACACCAATCGACAGTTCAACATGCCGGGCATCCCGAATGAGATCTGGAGTTCGAATTTGCTGGTGATCGGTGCGCACATGATGAGCGCAGATGACGAGGCGATCTTCCCCAAATCCTATTTCCGGTTCGACGAGATTGAGTCGTGGCTTGAGCACAGCCCGTTCACCGATACGTTCGACTCCAAAGCCAATACCCTCAATGTCCTTGCCGAGAAGCCGCGCGAGATAGCCTTTGCTTCGCACGCCGACTTCGATGTGAGCTCGGTTGGAAGCTTATACTCCAACAACGAACCAGCGACCCGTTTCGTCATCGACGTCACGACCCAGATGGCGATCGCCCCACGCGAGCCCCAGTCGCTCAACTGGCATCTCAATCGCGCGATACGTCTCCAGGAACTGGCATCCTTGTGCTCCGGCCGTTTCCTGCCACTCACGTCACTTGAACTCCGTGGACCCGATGTCGAACTCGGCGGAGGACTCACGCGGCCTGCCGAGGTGCATTTCTACGCACGGTTGATCCATGGTGAGGGGCGAGACGAAACCAAGTCCAAGCGCGACACCCCGATCGTGTCAGGTCCAGAGCTAATTCGCTTTAATCCTCAGGCGGTGCAGCTGTGGTTCGACCAGTTCGAGGCGTTTAGCCCGGCACTGGGCCTGTTCTTCACAATCACCGGCGCGCGGAAGATGTTCACGAATATCCGGCTGCTACTCGCGATCCAGGCGCTTGAGGTCTTCCATCGCCGCACTAGCGGCGAAACCGTTATGGCTGAGCAGAAATTCGTTGATTTCACCGAGGCGATGGTGGCGGCGATCCCCCCGGACACTGAACCCGACATGCGCGAGAAGCTCAAATCGCTGTATCGATTTGCAAATGAGCCGAGCCTCAAACAGAGGCTCCGGTCGATTGTTGCGTCGCTAACTGACGCATTCGGCGAGGCGCCGGGCGGCTTCGACGGCAAATTCCTGCGCAAGCTCGTCGACACCCGCAACTACTATACACACTTCTCACTAGATCTGAGCGAGCGGACCCTGGACGGCGAGGGCATGTATTGGGCGACGAGGCGGGTCGTGCTGTTGCTCACTCTGCTGGTCTTGCAACGCCTCGGGATAGCAGCGGGCGACATCAAGCCCCTTCTGCGTCGCCACCGTGAGTTCGCACAACTCTGGGCGAAGGCGGACCGACCAAGATGACGCCCACTTTTTCCGCTAACGGACCCGGTTAAGTCGAAAACAGGTGCTGAATAAACGGCAGGTTTCAGGTGCTGCGAAGTCCGGCGTGGACGACTGCCTCGAGGGTCGATTGCTGAACGGCAGTCATTCGCAGAACCCTCCCCACGACCGGACCGTCCGGAGACGGCCCCCCTTGAGCCCCGCCGACCACTCTTACCTAATCGGAGGCATGTTTGCGGCAACCAGTACGCGGTTCAGGTCGCGGATGCACTTGCCGCGTATCTCCTCAAGTTCGCAAGCGAGCCGATAGTCCCGGAAATCAAGGTAGCCACCGTGGTGCCTGATCGTTTCGTCCTTCAGACCCTGAGTTAGCTTCCCCCGCAGTTCACGAAGCCGCTTGTCTATCCTGCTCAGTCCTCGACGCCAGTCCGGATCGTCGATCTCGCGCCAGCCGCCAACGGCCTTGCGAATCACATGCCGAGTCTCTCGGTCGAGTAACTCGCCGGTCCGCATCGCGCGTTGCGTATCTTGAAGCGCTTGCAAAAACTCCTCGGTGGTCTCGCAATGTAGCGGGACTTCGAATGCCGGGCGATGAAACGCCATCGCGATGGTATGGAGGATCATGTCATCCAAGTCGCGGGCACTTCGCACTTGAATTACGTCACGATAATACCATCGCTGCAGTGACGGAAACCCGTTGAGATACGAAACACAGTCGTCCCACGACCAGACCATCGCAGTTCGATCCCGCCTTTCGTGCTTCCAGTCTTCGTTCAACTCATCCACGAGGCCCTGGACCTTGGTGTCGCGCTTCGCGGTTGTCGCCAAGATCCAGAGTGACAGCGACGGTGAGAAGGCAAGTGATTCCGCTGCGGCATCACGCAGGAATTGGCGGTTGATTGACCCGCCGGGCAAGGGATTTCCGTTTTCGTCAAGGTCCGAAAGGCGCTTGCACTGAATACCGTTCATACCGAAGCGACGGGACACGCAACGCCGTTCTGCGCCTGGCCGGGCCGCCCATACTGCTGTGCATTTGGTACATCATAGACTTCGCGTAGAAGCCCGACCGCGAGGTCCTCGAATTGCTGCCAAAAAAGCGGAGGTTGGAAGAATTGTGATATTGTACCCATCAGTCCCTCTTTTTGGCCATATACCCACGGCCACTTTCCCCCTGATCGCATTTCTGGGTAGCGTGAGATAGGCTTTGCAGAATGCTGGGCGTGTTCGGGCGCCATCGATTATGCAGAGCGATCCGCTGTAGCCTGCCGGAGGGCTGGGGCCAAGAGGGCGGCCGGCGTAGATCTATTGGGAGGCGTGGCGTGAACGACACAGACGAACTCATGACCCGCTATCTCGCCCTGCTTGATGAAGGGTACAATGAGCAGGTCTATCAAAGCTTCATCGAAACCAACACGCAGCTGGTGCCACGCGACTTCGTACAGAA
Source organism: Aminobacter aganoensis (assembly GCF_014206975.1). GTDB lineage: Bacteria > Pseudomonadota > Alphaproteobacteria > Rhizobiales > Rhizobiaceae > Aminobacter > Aminobacter aganoensis. The sequence continues at coordinate 10,303 of NZ_JACHOU010000022.1, read as the reverse complement.
CCACGGCGTCCACTTGTATCTCGTGCTGCGGAAGCTGGGGTTCGGCGCCGATTTCAAGAGCGACTTCTTCTTCCTGTCGAAAAGCTCTGACGACTGGAATGCGGTTTTCATCGAGATCGAAGAACCGACCTCGCGCTTCTTTAAGGACGGCGGTCACGATTACCATCCGGATTTCGTGCACGCTCTGCAGCAGATCAGCAGCTGGCGGGCTTGGCTTTCGATCGAAGGTAACCTGCAGGCCTTCGTCAATCAGCTGATCACGATCCGCGTGCCGGCGACGATGCAACGCAATCCAACCTATCCGAAATTCGTGCTGGTGTTCGGCCGCCGCGCCGAGTACGCGGAGAGCGAATTGCGGCGCAGCCGTATTCGCGCGGAAGAGCGCGAAGACTTCAAGATCATCACGTTCGACAGTCTCGCGGAGGGCTTATCCAGCAAGCGAGAGTTGTGGCTCGGCGTCCGGCGCGCCGAGTTCACGGACCTTCAGAATGAGGAGGTCGTTGACAATAATCTCTTTATCTGGGCCGACCCTCATATGCTGACCGTCAGCGAAGGGCTGTACGAAAAGCTTGAGGCGGTCGTGGCCAAGAACACACCTTCGCCCTTCGGTACAACAGGACGGGGCCATCTTATGGGCAATTTCTATCCGGATGCGCTGAAGGTGAGGGTGCGCCGCCGAACGGCTGCGGGGGCGCGCTGAGGGACCATGGCCAACCAAGAACCGACTGCCGTCGAAGATAAGAAGTCTTTGCCCGCAGCGACTAAGGACCGGGTGGCCGCTGAGATCGAGAGCAACGGTCACACGGAGAGAACGGTATCAGAAGGGTTCATCACGGTCGCTGACCTGCCGCGCGGCCTCTACGACCACGAGGAGCACGTATCCGTGCGAGACCGCGGGCGGCGGCGGTATCATCCGTTTGCCTATGACTTCGACTCCACCCCGATGAGCCTCGACGATCCTGGTGAGCACTGGGAAGAGAAAGTGAAGGCGCTCCATATCGAAAACCGCAACAAAGCGATTGAGAGGCTCAAGGCCGAGTACGGTGAACGCCGCCACGCGCAGGTGATCCAGGACACTAAGGACCTTGGTTCAAAGGCGTTCTCCATCGTCAGTTATCATAACCTGATGCATGAACAGGCACGCCGCGCCTTTGTATCAGGGCTCTACTTCCCGGCCCTAGTCGCCGCGTGCGCCCTCGGCGAGCGCGTTCTCAACCACCTTATCCTAGACCTTCGGGATTACTACAAATCGTCGCCGCACTACCGCCGCATCTATCGCAGCGAGTCCTTCGATGACTGGCGGTTCGCCTTGCGCGTGCTGGGCGACTGGGGCGTCCTCCTACCTGAAGTCGGGCCAGCTTTTATCGAGCTAGCGGTGTTGCGCAACCGCTCCGTCCATTTCAACCCGGCGACCTACACCACGATGCGGGAGGACGCTCTATCGGCACTTAAAACGCTCGGCCGCATCATCCAATTGCAGTTTGGCGCGTTCGGCCGGCAACCGTGGTTCATCGAGAACACTCCCGGCGCACAGTTCATCAAGCGGGCATACGAGGACGTTCCCTTTGTAAAGACTTACATTGCGCCCTTAAGCGGATTTGTCGGCGTAGAATACGGCATGGACCTCACGGAACGGGGCTGGCGTCATCTCGACTACCACGACTATGGTCCTGGCGATCTCGACGACGATGAGTATGCGCGTCTCTACCGCGAGCGAGATCACAGCAAGGTCGTGACGCGCGAGATGGTGGAGCGCGCTGCACGTGCGCAGGTATCGGCTGCGGTCGAGGAAGGGGCGGAAAGCACCGATCCCAGAGGAGCCGCGCCTCAGGCATAGTCTCCACGGTGACCGCTTTCGTCGCGATTGGCGCTTCGGAGCCGAGCCCGATATTGCTGCGCACGCGCAGCGAAGCCGAATCGATATTGCAGGGGGCACGACCGCCATCCGACTTTCAAAATTTGAATCGGGCGGCCGAAACGGGTCGGCTACTGATTGGCAGCTATCCATCAATCGCGACCGAGACCAGACGGACCGCTTCCGGCCCCCTTTCTGACACCGGGTAGCAAACCATTGCGGGGGTCAGAACCCCAGCCCAACGTCCCAGTGGGGATGGCGTCCAAGCTTCGCGCACATGAAATCGACGAAAACGCGCACTTTTTGAGGAAGCATTTCTCGCCGAGCATAGAACACGCTGAAATGACGATCGGTGCGAATGTTGTGGGTGAGAACAGCTTCCAGACGGCCAGATCGCAGATCGTCGGCGATCTCTGCCGTCGAGCGCATTGAGAGACCGGCACCGGCAAGGGTCCATTGGTGCAGCGCTTCCGCGCTGTCGGAGTCGAGCGCACCCTTGCCCTTCATATCCAACGATGTGTGCAGATCGCCTTCTTGAAAATGCCAGCGATACTCCTTTGTGCCGGGGAAGCGCAGCAACAGGCAGCTATGATTGAGCAGATCTGCCGGTACCTGCGGCCGGCCATGCCGCTCGAAATAACCTGGAGACCCGCAAACGACGCGCCGGTCGATCGCGAGCTTGCGCGCCACGAAGCTCGTTTCTCTCATTGCCAGGTTGCTGATGGCCATGTCGAAGCCAGCCGGCAAGAGATCGATACTGCGATCGGTGAGTTGCAGGTGGACGTGAACGTTGGGGTATCGCTCGTGGAACTCCAATATGATCGGGCAAATCTGTATCCGGCCGAAGAGAGTAGGGGCGGTGATCTTGAGGTAGCCGCGAGGTTCGTCGCTCAAGGTCGACAACGAGCTTTCGAGCAGACTGATGTCGCTCAGAATGACCCGGGCCTTTGCGTAGTATTCAGTGCCTGCCTCGGTCAGCTCAATCTTGCGCGTTGTCCGGTTCAGAAGCCTGACGCCCAGCCGTTCCTCGAGCTTGTTCAAGCGTTTTGTGACCGCGCCCGGCGTCATCCGCAATTCGCGTCCTGCCAGGGTCAAGCTCGAGCATTCCACCGCCTTGGCGAATACGGTCATGTCGCTCACTTCGACCAAAAAAGCGCACTCCATTTTTGAGAAATTTTCAAGAAAGCTTATAAAAGCTTTCGATACTCGGCAACGGGCCGCCCTGCTAACGTAACCAAATAAGAGGGCGAGCAAGCCCCATGGAGCAAGCCGATTGGTAGGGCTTGAGAGCTGACCGACGCCGGTCCGCACTACCAGCGCAGTGCAACTCATGAACGAACGGCTGCCTCATTTATGTGAGGCGCGGAGCCGGATCGCAAACAAGGACTGATGCCGGCGCTTGCTCGGCAGCAGAAGGAGAGGTCATGACCCAAACCGCACCCGTTGCCGACCAGGCTCCATCTGGAAAACCCAGCTTTTGTGACTCCGACGGGCCGTCACAAGAAGCCATTGCCGCCTTCTATGACGGCATGAAGCCCTTTTGGCATCCTGTACTGTCCGAAGCCGACCTGCCTGAACACAAGATTGTACGTGTCGAGTTGCTGGGCATCGGCATCGCACTTGCAAGGCTCAATGGACAGGTTGTTGCATTGCGTGATCTGTGCAGGCATTTCCAGGCCCGGCTTTCACTTGGCGAAGTCATCGATCTTGATGGCCTGCAGCATGTGATGTGTCCCTACCATGGGTGGTCCTACGGGTCGGACGGGCATTGCAAACGCATTCCGCAATTGCTCGAAGGCCGCAAGATTCCGCCGAATGCGCGTGTCGATTCCTACAAGGTTGCGATCAGATACGGGCTGATCTGGGTCTGCCTCGATGACGAGCCGAAATTCGACATCCCGGACTATCCGGAATGGGGCGACGATACCTTCCGCACAGTCGTCATGAAGGAAGAGCAGCCGTCGAAGACCTCCTCGATCCGCATGATCATGGGTACGCTCGACGACACCCACTTCCCGTGGGTCCATCAAGGTATCCTCGGCAGTCGGGATGAGCCCGCCGCACCGGATCACAAGGTATGGCGCGAGGGCCAGTATCTGGTCCTGCAATACGACGTCGAGCAGCCACCGAACCTGGCCACCACCGACATGTCCGCCGAGGGTGCTGACAAGGTCGAGAAGATTGCTCTGCGCTATACCGATTATGTCGGCATGCCCAATGTTATCCGCCTCGTGAAAGACAGCGACGCGGGCCGCTACGTCGTCTGGTTGGCTACCTGTCCCAGCGCCTACAACCGCACGACCAATTTCTGGGCCTTCTCCCGCAACTACGACATGAATCCTGGCCGCGATTCCATTTACGAGGAGTTCTCAGCTCATGTGAGGTCGCAGGACAAGCCGGTGATCGAGAGCCAGAGGCCATGGCTGTTGCCGCCCTTCTGGACGCAGATCGAACTCCCGCTCGGCCCGGCGGACAAGCCGTTGATGGAGTTCCAGCGCTGGCTCGAGGAGCTCGGGATCGTCAGCGGAATTTGAGACCAATCTGGGAGGAAGCGGTCCAATGGCAACCCACCAACATCACGCCGATCACTACGCCGTCGAAATGCTGTCGATCAGCAAACGGTTCGGACGATTTGTCGCCAACAAGGATGTCACGCTGCGGGTTCGCCGTGGGGAAATCCATGCACTGCTCGGGGAGAACGGAGCCGGCAAGTCAACCTTGATGAACATGCTCTACGGTCTGCTTAAGCCGGATAGCGGGAGCATAAGAGTAAATGGCAGCGAGGTTCGCTTCGACTCGCCACAGGCTGCCAAGGCAGCAGGCATCGGCATGGTGCACCAGCACTACATGCTGGTCCCAACGCTTACGCCGCTGCAGAACATCATCCTGGGCGATCGCGCGAAATTCGTCCTGTCGGAGCGACATCTCGAACAGGTTCGCGGTCAACTCAAGGATTTGATTGTCAAGTATGGCCTAACCGTTCGGCTGGATGTGCCGATCTGGCAGCTTTCTGTCGGCGAACAACAACGGGTCGAGATCTTACGCGCCCTCTACCATCAGTCGACGATCCTCATTCTTGACGAACCGACGGCGATGCTGACACCAAAAGAGGTCGAGCAGCTTCTGCCGCGGCTCAAGGCACTCGCGGCCGAAGGCACGTCCATCATCATCATTTCGCATCATCTCCACGATGTGCTGACGATTGCCGACAATGTGACCGTCCTGCGGGCAGGCGAAAATGCCGGGACACTGCAGGCCGCCGATACCGACGCACGCAGCCTGGCCCGGATGATGGTCGGCCACGTTGCGGACTTTCAGCGCCCCGCTGACAACAGGATCGCGCGTGCAACGAGTGGTGAAGCGCCACAGATGCGCCTGGTCGCTGAAGGTCTGAGCGCCGAGGGCGATCACGGCCAGAACGCATTGGAAGACGTCAGCTTCGAACTGGGAGCAGGGGAGATCGTCGCCATTGCCGGAGTGTCGGGCAATGGGCAGACGGAACTCGAGGAAGTTCTATTCGGCCTGCGGGAGAGCACCACCGGGAGGCTTATGCTCTCCGGCGCAGATATCATCCGCACCGATCCGGGCCAGCGGGCCAAGGCAGGCATGGCGTACATCCCTTCTGATCGTTACCGTTACGGACTGGTTCGCGACATGGCCGTCTCCTCGAATCTGGTCGTCGACCGCTTCAGGGAAAAACCTTTTGCCCACCGGTGGCGGCTCTCGCTCGATACCATCCAAAGTCATGCGCGCGATTTGATTGGCCGCTTCGCGATCAAGGTGAAGTCGCCGCAGCAGCCTGCAGGAACCTTGTCGGGCGGCAACGCTCAGCGCGTGGTGCTTGCTCGTACCCTGTCGCGAGACATTACCACCCTTGTCGCTGCACAACCCGCGCGCGGCCTCGATGTGGGTGCCGTTTCCTTTGTCTGGGAGAAGCTGAGCGCCGCCCGGGACAATGGCGTTGCCATCCTGCTGATTTCGACGGAACTCGACGAGGTCTTCGCACTCGCCGACCGCTGTTACGTCATCTACCGCGGCAAGTTGATCGGCCATTGGCATCGCAACGAATTTGATCGCGAGGCGGTAGGCCTCGCCATGGGCGGCATGCCTCATGCCAATCAATCTTCGAACACAGCAGCGCTGGGAGCGGTCCATGTCCACTAATCTAGCGCCACCTGTCGCCGCGGCCGCGCCGCCGCCTGCAACGATCACGCGCCTACTCCCCCGCCTCAAGGCAATCGCCATATCGGGTATCGCCTGTGCTGCGGCCCTGATGTTGGGCGGACTGCTATTCAAGGTATCGGGTGTCGATCCTTTGGCTGCCTACGCGACCATGTTGGAAGGCGCGTTCGGTTCATGGTTTGCATTTGCTCAGGTGCTGACACGCACGGTGCCGCTACTGATCATCGCAGTTGGCCTGATCGCGGTGTTCCGGGCCAACATCTGGAACATCGGCGCCGAGGGCCAATTTTTGATCGGCGCGCTCGCCGGCGGCTTCGTCGCGATCGAGTTTCCAGTTGAAAGCGGCTGGCTCTCCATACCCTGCGCCATGCTAGCCGGTTTTGCAGCAGGCGGCTGCTGGGGCGCTATCGTCGGGTGGCTGCGGGCCAAGTGGGAAGTTCATGAAGTCATTACGTCCCTTCTGCTCAACTTCATCGCGGCGCTTGTTTTCAGCTACCTGATCCGTGGTCCCCTGCGCGACCCGATGGGCTTTCTGCCGCAGTCCAAGGATGTTCCGGCCTTTTCACAGTTGCCGTTCATTCCAGGACTCGGCACCAATATCGGCCTGCTCGTCGCCCTGGCGCTGGTTGCTCTCTTCGCCTACCTGCTGTCCGCGACGCCTTACGGCATGAAGATCCGCATGATCGGCAGCAGTGCGAGTGTCGCCCGCGCCGTCGGCGTCGATCCATCCCGCATGACGATCGAGCTGATGGTGATCTCGGGTGGCCTCGCCGGTCTCGCGGGCGTCATTCAGGTGCTGGGCGTTCAATATGCCCTGCTGGAAGGCCTTTCTCCTGGCTTCGGCTTCACCGCGATCATGGTCGCTCTACTTGGCCGTCTCCACCCTGTCGGCGCCCTTGCGGCCGCGGTCGTTCTATCCGCCATCACCGTTGGTGGCAACGCGATGCAGATCACCCACGGCATTCCCGCATCCGCCGTGGCGACGCTCAGCGCACTTTTGGTTTTGTTCCTGCTGGTCAGCGATCATCTGGCAAAGCGAGCACGGGGTGTTGAACAATGAACATCGATTTCCTGATCCCGCTGCTTTCAATGGCGTTCGTGCTGAGCATTCCGGTCGGCCTGGCCGCTGTCGGCGAGTGTATCTGCCAACGCACCGGCCTGCTCAATCTCGGCGTCGAAGGCATGATGCTGATGGGCGCGCTGACCGCCTTCCTTGGCGCCTTCTATTTCGACAGCTCCTGGATCGGTGTGCTAACCGGCGTGGCTGGCGGCGTCTCCCTCGGCATCCTGATGGGTGTGCTGTGTATCTCAATCAAGGCCGAGCAGGTCGTCAGTGGCATCGTCGTCGTGCTGCTGTCGCTTGGTCTCACATCCTATCTTTATGGCAGCCTGTTCCACGTCGGCACGACGCCGCCGCGCATCGAGGGGCTGGCACTGCTTCATATCCCGCTGCTCAGCAACATTCCGGTCATCGGTCCGATCCTCTTTCAGCAGACGTCGTTGGTCTACGCGTCCTTGGCACTGATCGTGTTGCTGTCATGGATGCTTGAGCGCACCTCGCTGGGCCTCGCCCTGCAGGCTGTGGGCGAAAAGCCCGAAGCCGGCGATGCTGCCGGGCTCAGTGTGGATGGCCTGCGCTGGTTCGGCATCCTGATATCGAGCGCCATGGCTGGTCTCGGCGGTGCCGTGCTGATCATCGCGCAACTTCACCTGTTCGCCGATCACATCACCGCCGGCCGCGGGTGGATCGCCATCGCGCTGGTCATTTTCGGCCGCTGGAAGCCGCTATGGGTCTTCGCCGGCGCCCTGCTGTTCGGCGTTGTCGACGCGATCCAGCTCAAGATACAGGTCGTGGCTGGCGGCATAGACTCTGCCATTCCCTTCGAGCTGTTCCAGGCATTGCCCTACGTCATCACCATGGCCGTGCTCGTGCTTTCGGCCATGCGTGCCCGCAGGAATGCCCAGCCGTCCGCGCTCGGCATCCCCTTCATCAAAGGACAGAAACACTGAGTCCCAGAAAAGACGGGCGGATTGCCCGCATCAACAAAACAAACGGAGGAGAACATGCGTATTACTCAAAGCACCAGCTGCTCTCTGCTGATCCTGACCGCGGCCCTTTCGGTCAGTTCCGCTCATGCGGCGGAAAAGACCAAGGTCGCACTCGTTCTGCCAGCCGAGATCAACGATCTGTCGTGGAACCAGCGCGCCTACGAGGCGGCGAAGAAGCTGAGCGATGAAGGTAAGATCGAGTTTGCCTATAGCGAAGCGGTCAAACCCGACGCTACCACACTCGATCCGATCATCGCCGGATATGCCCAGCAAGGCTACCGACTGATCGTCACGCACTCCTTCACCTACGGCAAGTCCGTGGCTCGGATGAACGGGCAATTCGCCGACGTCAATTTCGCCTGGCCGGGCGGCATCGGCAAGACGGCTGAAAACCTCGCGGACTATGACCAACCCTTCTACCAGGGATACTATCTTGCGGGTGTCCTGGCCGGTGGAATGACCGAATCCGGTGTCATCGGCGCGGTCACCGGGTTCGACATTCCCGTATGCCATGCATCGATGGCCGCCTTCGAAGCTGGCGCCAGGAGCGTCAAGCCGGACGTAAAGGTTCTTTCGACTGTCACTGGCAATTTCGTCGATGTGGCCAAGGCCAAGCAGGCGGCGCTGGCCTTGGCCGATCAGGGCGCCGACTACTTCATGTCTTGCGGCCAGGGGGTCACGCTCGGCACGATTGAAGCGGCCAAGGAGCGCAATCTCGGCGCCACCAGCTACGTTGGCGACATGTCGAGTCTGGCGCCGAAGAATGTCTTCGCCTCCGTCGTCTGGAACCTCGACGTCCTGCTGGACAGGATGGTTGCTGACATCGGGGCGAACAGCTTCCGTCCGGGCAAGGCCTATTCCTTCGGCGTGCCGGAGGGCGGCATCTCGGTGATAGTCCATCCGGATTTCCACAGAAGGCCGTCGGCTGAAACGACCGCCGCCTTCGACAAGGCCCTGGTCGACATCAAATCCGGCACCCTGAAAGTCGCGTTCGTGCCGAAATAGTTGCGGGCGATCCTGAGCTTGGGGCGGGGAATGTCCCCGCCTTCCCAAAAAGACGGAAGAACACGATGGCAAAGACATTTTTATTGGGATGCAACGGTCGCGGTGCGCAGCACCTGCCAGGCAACCCACCTTCGATTGACGACCAGTTTCGGATGGTCAAGGAAAGCGGCGTTTTCGATTATTTCGATCGCCTGCCGCAGCCAGGCCTGGAGAAGGAATACATCGCCGCCGCGCAGAAGCACCACCTGCCGATCCTGACCGGCCTGTGGACCTACACCCTGGGCAGGGACGAAAAGCTGCTCGTCGACAATCTGCGGCTGACCAAGGAAGCGGGTGGCGAATGCCATAACATCATGCTGTACGCAACCCACGCTAGTGGCCATGCAATCAGCAACGAAGCCGTCGCCGATTTCTATCTGTTTGCCTATGACCAAGCGCGGCGCATCGGCATCGACATCACCTTCGAAGTACACATCTACATGTGGTCGGAAGACGTAAGGCGCGTGAACCAGGTCGCCGATCTGGTTCAAGCTCGCGGCGTGCCGTTCAATTTCCTGCTCGACCACAGCCATGTGCTCATAAAGCTCGACAATCCGGAAGAGCAGGAGCGCTGCGGCATGCGTGCGGCAGTCGAAGCCGGCGACATCATTCTCGATCCTTTCGAACCCGGCAACATCGTTGACGACTGGATCGGCAGAAACATGACACTCTGGCATGCAGTGCGTCCGGTCGCTCCCAACGGCCCGAAAAACCTCTGGGCGAAGGACGAACAGGGCAATGCCGGCCGTGCCTGTCAGTATCCGTTCATGCGGCCGCGACCCGGCGAATTTCATTCGGAATGGTTCGCCTACAAGCTGGAGCCGTTCAAGGAGGTCGTGAAGAAGGTGCTGCGGCATCACCGCGACACGCCGGACAGCCGTCTGCGCTACATCACGACCGAAATCATCGATCTCATCGATTACGGCCAGAACGCCAGATACTCGCTGTTCGAACAGAGCGTCGCCATCGGCGGATGGATCCGCGACCTCTGGCAGACCCTCAACGTTGAAGCGGCCAAAGACGACCGCTTCCCGGCCTTGGAGAAAATTGCATGAAAACCCGCGCCGCCGTAGCCGTTGGAGCCGGAAAGCCGCTCGAGATCATGGAGGTGGACCTGGAGGGTCCGCGCGAGGGCGAGGTGCTCGTCGAGATCAAGGCGACCGGCATCTGCCA
>NZ_JACHOU010000021.1 GCF_014206975.1 Aminobacter aganoensis | reverse complement strand
AGCGGCTTGCCCATAGCGGTTCTCCTTCGAACCACAATGAATCATCCCCAAACCAAAATGGGAATCCTGAATCACGTCAAACGCAACACGCTCTAACGTCACAGACAGCTCCTCCGCATTCGAGCGAATGTGGAGGAAGTCTATATCGTCACTCCCTCTGCTCCTATGGTGGCATCGAGCGAAAACATGGCGATTCGTGATCTCGGTCTCGTCATCCGAATAAGAGGTTCCGATTCAATCAGGGCTTCTCGCCCGCACGGCTTCCTTCGGATGTTTCCGCGAGCGGAATACTCGTTTGTCCATTGGTCGGTGCACTCCGAGGGAAGTAGCGAAGCGGCAGCTCCAACCGATCGTTCTCGTCCAGCAAGCGCACTGGCGCTCTGCCGTTTCGGTTGATCAACAGGGACAACGCATCTCCACGCGAATAATGCCCAACCGGATCAGCCGATGCCTTGGCCTCAAGGATCTCAGCGAGGTCGATGTCAGCACAAACGATACCCTCTTCATCGTGAGAAAGCGGGTCTACCAATGTCGCTCCCCCAGGCCCGAAGATTCGAGCGAAGCCGCCTCCGAGAGCGAAAAGATGTTTCTTGTCCTCCGTATCGCAGAACGCGTCGACGGCGGCTTTTCCGTACACTTGTGTTGCACAGAGCACGAAGCACGACCCCTCAAGTGCATAGGAGCAGGTGACAGTAAGACTGGCGTTCACGCTCGCGCTTGATTGCTTCGCTCCGGGCTCATCAACGAGCATACTCGGCCAACTAGCAACATGGATCTGCTCATGGAGACTGTACATTGCCATCTTACTCAATGGTTGAAAGTGCTCCCAACAATTAAGCGCCCCAACGCGGCCAAACTCGAAGTCATGTACAAAGAAGTCCGATCCGTCCCCCTCGCCATAGATCATTCTTTCCGCACTGGTAGGTTTTAGTTTCCGTCTGTTTCCCACAATCGTTCCATCGGCATCGATAAAGACCTGGCTCATATATCGGCTTGCGCCATCTCTCTCAGAGTATCCCATTATCACTGCAATTGAGTGTCTCTTCGCGGCTTCCTGCAGTTTAGCCATTCTGACATCGCGCAATTGGAGCGAGTTCTCGTGGTATGGAACAATAAACTTGTGCCCCCACGGCAAATTGCCCAAGCATATCCACCAAGGATATCCCGGGATAAATACCTCCGGGAACGCTACGATTTTCGCGCCTTTCTTTGACGCTTGCTCAATTAGAGAGACCGCTTTGCCAATAGTCTTGTCGGCGTTCAACCAAACTGGTTCCGCCTGTACGGCTGCCGCCCGGAGTTTGTGTTGGTACGAGAGCATATGCGACCTCCCCTTTTTTGATTATTGAGCGGTGTCAACATGGCCGCTGTTACGAGGCCATTTTGTTGATGAGGGCCTCCACGGCCCGCCCGGTCTCCAACAACCGTATGTCTTTGCCGTGCAGGCCGGTAATCAAGATGCTCGCGGCGCCAGTCCCTTTACCGAGAGGCAGCGAGAGGCTGGGAACATTGATACAGTTGGCGAATTCGGTGAGGCTTATTATCCGGGAGCTCTCTGCCGAGTACTGGTCATCGTCCGAAAGGTCCTCTAGGCGAGGGGGACGTGTCGGTATCGTCGGCGTCAGGATTGCTGCGGCCTCGGCCACGTCTCCTGCATAGCGGTCTGCAAAGACACTCAGCGACCGACGAGCAGAAAAGTATGCGCTCGCAGAAGCGTCCGCGCCTGCCGCAATTCGCGGTGCGACGCGCGGGTCGTATTCCCTAACGTTTCTTGCAAGAAGAGCGGAATGCCAGGAGTACGCCTCCACAGAAGCAACGGAGCCGGCGCGCGCAGCGACACCCGGATCAAGGAGGTAAGACATATCTCTTTCGTCTATCTGGGCTCCAGCTTGCCGCAATGCCTCTATGGCCGCATCAAAGATCTCGAGGATGGCCGCATCACACCGGATTGCCTCGATGAACCCACGCGGCACCACGAAGTATAGTTCATCTATTCGTGGCGGCGCTGTTCCGTGGTAGATCGTTTTGGTCGCTGCGGCATCTAGGCGGGAGACGGTCGCGACGTCAGTCGCGAGGAATCCCGCTGTATCAAGTGTGGGCGCTAGCGGGATAATGCCTACTTCACTGTATCTTCCCTGCGTCGGCTTGAAGCCGACGGTACCACAACACGCGGCGGGTATTCGCACGGACCCGGCGGTGTCTGTGCCAATAGCGGCGTCGACGATGCCAAGAGCTACTGTAACCGCAGCGCCCGATGAAGAACCCCCGGATACTCTGTTCTCGCCGGGGAAGAGGGGACTTAGAGGAGTGCCAAAGGTTGGGTTGGTGCCAAGAGCTCCATAAGCGAATTCAACCATGTTCGTTTGCGCAAGCAAGATCGCGCCTGCTTGGCGAAGTTGCCCGACTATGGGTGCATCGTGGATCGCAGGTGGGCTTTCGAGGAGAACGCGAGACCCAGCATTCGTTTGAACACCTGCGACGTCGATGTTAGCTTTCACGCCAATTGTGACGCCCGCGAGCTGCTTTCCTGCAGAGCCTTTTTGGTCCAGCAAAGCGGCTTGGCGGAGCGCCTCGTCGTCCCACCATTCGAGAACGGCGTTGGCGAGGGCATCGATCCGGTTGTCTCTCTTTCTTAGCCTATCGAGGACGATTGCCGTAAAGCTTACCATTAGAGTTCACTTTAAGCAGGACATTCCGAGTCTCATTGCCGCGTTGTTTTGCTCGCCAAGCGTCAATAAAAGAAGCCGACTGAATGATGCCGCAGATAACTGCTTAGGCCGACCAAGCCGCCCTCAGCACCTATCCCAGAGTCTCCGATGGGCTCACCCGTTCCGGCGTGCCCAGCGCCCCGCCCGCGAGAGACACCGCTCCTTACCGAAACCGTGGATCGAATGGATTCCGCCATCTGCATTCCGGTCGCCATGCTGGCGGTCCAGACGTATGCATTAAGTCCGTAGCGAGTTCCGTTCGCCAACTGGGCTGCTTGGTTCGCGGTCTCAAATGTTGAAACCGATAGTACAGGTCCGAATATTTCGTCCTGGGCAATGTTTGCTGAGGGTGGCACCATCCGGAATATCGTTGGCTCCAAGTAAAAGCCGCCAGTGTCGGTCAGGAGGCGACCTCCGCCCAAGACAAGCTCCGCGCCGCTTTCATGGCCCGAACGGATTTTTTCGATGACCTTTTCCAGTTGCGTCCTACTCACAAGCGGACCGAACGTTGTCTCTGGGTCCAATGCCATTCCGGGCCGAATTGCACCAAACCGCGACGCCAGCCTGCTCAACAGGCTTTGCTCGATCGACTTTTGAACAAGGAGGCGCGTCCCTGCACTGCACACCTGTCCCTGATTGGTCAGAAGATAAAGCGCTATGAAATCGGCTGCGGCATCGAGGTCAACTCCGTCATCAAAGACAATCTGAGGGCACTTGCCCCCGCATTCCGCCAAGACGTTCTTCATGTTTGACAGTCCAGAATACTGGAGCATTAGCTTCCCGACGGCCGTCGACCCCGTGAATGTAATCATGTCAACGTCATTATGGAGAGCCAGCGCTTTTCCGACGACGCCCCCGCTACCTAGAACGACGTTGAACACCCCTGGAGGTACACCCGCTTCGCTGGCGAGTTGGGCCAGGCGTAGCGCGGAGAACGACGACAGTTCCGAGGGTTTAAGGACCAATGAATTGCCAGCAGCAAGTGCCGGCGCAATTTTCATGACGGCATTGTACGTCGGGAAGTTCCATGGCGTGATCGCCCCCACAACACCTCTCGGGACAGGCCGAAGCGCATGATAGCTACTGCCGTCGGTCGGGAGCACCACTCCTGTGATTTTGTCTGTCGCTTCAGCATAGAAGCGGCAGTGATCCGCCGCGGCCCGAGCGTTGAATCGCCAGGTCGAAACTGGCTTTCCCATCTCCGCGGCATCGATGGCATCAAGGTCGGATGCATCTCTCACAATTAGATCGGCTAGCTGCGTCAGCACAGCCTTTCGGTCCGCTGCGGCCGTCGAACTCCACTTTCCGCTTTCGAATGTCCGTCGAGCAGCCGAGACTGCCCTGTCCACGTCCTTCTCCGACCCTGCGGGGATCTCGGTCAGGCGTCTCCCATTGGAAGGATTTACAACTTCGATTGTCTGATCGGATGCCGAATCCTCGCGATTGCCGTCAATCACAAGCTGCGGCGCACGTTGAAAAAAATGGGCGGGCACCTCAATCATAATCACCTCTTCACAGATGACCGATGCTGATGCAGCAAAGGCTTGACGATTGTTAGCGGTACGGGAGGCGGTCTTCTTGCCGTCCAGTCCGCTGTTTTTTACAGGACGTATGAATTTGAAACACCGATGTCGATTTACACGCCTGGGCCTGCTGAAGGCCGACGCGGTTTTGAAAGAGCAGACACCGATGTGTCTCGCTAGGCGAAATGACAAGCGACTTGGCGCGCTTCTCCCGTTGTCCGCAGTTCCGGAACCTCGCTCTTGCATCGCGCTTGTGCCAATGGGCAACGGGGATGGAAAGTGCAGCCTGAGGGGGGCTTTATGGGGCTGGGCAACTCGCCCTTGATCGGCAAGGCCTGAGTTCTTGGACGATCGGGGTCTGGAATGGGTGATGCAGCGATGAGCGCTTGCGAGTAGGGGTGCATAGGTCGCCGAATGATGGCGTCAGCGTCCCCAACTTCCACGAAGCGGCCAAGATACATCACAGCGATGCGATGGCTGAGAACCCCGACCAATGCCATGTCATGAGTGATAAATACATATGACAGGCCAAGGCGAGTCTGCACGTCCATAAGCAGATTGATCACCTGCGCTTTGATGGAAACGTCTAGCGCGGAGACTGCCTCGTCAGCGATAATTATGTCTGGGTCCAGCGAGATCGCTCGCGCGATACTTAGCCGCTGGCATTGCCCACCAGACATTTCATGCGGATAGCGCGACATTAGTCCCACGGGGAGACCAACAGCCTCGAAGAGTTCGGCCACACGGTCTTTGACTTTGTTCCTTGGAACGACCCTGTGGAGTTTCAGCGGCTCTGCGACCGCCGCGCCGGCTGTCGCTCGTGGGTTGAGCGAGGATACGGCATCCTGGAAGATCATCTGGATGCGGCGTCGGATTGGTTTCATGGCGCGATTGCCAATTCGGCCAATGTCATTGCCGTCCAAAAGGACTTCACCGGTATCGGGAGTATCGAGACGGGCTAGAACGCGGGCCAGCGTGGACTTGCCGCAGCCGCTTTCCCCAATGAGTCCCAACGTTTCTCCCTTGGCGAGGTCAAAAGACACGCCGTTCACTGCACGCGCTATTGCGCCGCCCCTTGTCTGGAAATGCTTGACGATCCCTCTGACCTCTAGAACTGCCTGTGTCATGCTGCGTATTCCCAACAGGAAACTAGGTGTTCTGGCGCTATCGCTACCTCCATCGGTCTCATGGATCGACAGCGATCCGACGCGAGAGGGCAGCGCGGTGCGAACGGGCAGCCAGGAACCGATGGTCCAGCTTGAGGGACAGAGCCAGGTATTTCCTGAAGCCGCCTCGTTTGCGCAGAACCAATAGGAACGCCATCGAGCCTCGGGACGGCGGCGATTAGACCGCGAGTGTAAGGGTGCGCCGGCGCACGAAAGAGCTCCGATGTTCCTGCTTGTTCCACTATTCGACCAGCATACATAACCGCTACGCGGTCCGCGTTCTCCGCGACTACGCCCAGGTCATGAGTGATCAGGATGGTCGCGACACCAAAGTCGCGCTTTAATCCTTTGATAAGCGAGAGGATCTGGGCCTGCATGGTCACGTCGAGAGCAGTAGTTGGCTCATCTGCGACCAAGACGCTCGGGCGGCAAGCCATCGCCATCGCGATCATGACTCGCTGACGCATGCCTCCCGATAGCTGGTGCGGATACTGGCGAAGTCGCGTCTCCGGCGAAGAAATCCCGACAAGTTCCAGCGCGTCGCGTGCGCGAGAGATGGCCTCGGACCTCGTGATGCTCTCGTGGGCCATCGTGCTTTCAGTGAGTTGTCGTTCGATCGTCAGTACCGGATTGAGGGAAGTCATCGGCTGCTGGAAGATCATCGCGATGCTTTTGCCACGTATCTGCTGAAGGTCGGCGGGCGGAAGTCCGAGTATGCTGCGGCCAGCCAGGAGGATACGCCCCTCGACCCTAGCCGGGGGAGATCGAAGGAGCCCAAGCAGGGCGAGGGCAGCGGTGCTCTTGCCGCAGCCGGATTCTCCCACAAGGGCGAGCATTTCGCCGCGGGCTACCCCGAACGAGACGTGGTCGACTGCCACGGCATTGCTGTTGCCAGATTGGAACGAAACGGAGAGATCTACCGCCTTGAGCACTTGGTCGTGTGCTGCAACATTATGCGTCTCGAAAACCTGCCCCATAGATCTAACGCTTCCATCTTTGGCGGGGATCGAAATGTTCGCTCATTGCGTCGCCGACAAGATTGAACGCTAGCACGACGAGAAAAATGGAAAGGCCCGGGAAGATCATTAACCACGGAGCGTTCGTCATATAGCTGCGTCCATCAGCTAGTAGCGCTCCCCATTCCGGAGCAGGCGGTTGCGCGCCCAATCCGAGGAATGACAGTCCGGCCGCGGCGAGAATCGCCGTCGAGAATCCCAACGAGCCGACCACAATGAGGGCGGGCAGAACGTTCGGAAGCAGGTAGAAGACCATCAGTCGGAGCGAGCCCGCACCGATAACCCGCCCCGAGTCAAAGTATGGTTTGGCGCGCTCGACGATGACAACGCTATACGTGACCCGGGCAAAGAATGGGATGGTGCTGATCCCGACTGCAATCATGGCATTCTCCAGACTCGGGCCGATGAACGCGACAAGGGCGAGCGCGATAAGTAGACCGGGGAACGAATAGAGAAGATCGATGACGCGCATCAGGAAACCTCGCAACCAAGTGCGTGAGTAACCTGCCGCGAGGCCGACAACGGCGCCCGCCCCCAGGCCGATTACGAGCGCGATTGTTCCGACATAAGCCGTTAGCCTGGCGCCGTGTACGACGCGGCTGAACATATCGCGGCCGAGCGCATCGGTGCCGAACGGATAGGCTGCACTCGGCGGGCTCAACCGCGGCCCAGCGAAGATCCGGTCGGCTTCGTAAGGTGCAATGTGCGGTGCAAAGAGAGCAACCAGGCCAATGACCACGAGGATCGATAGACCGAACACAGCGTTGAAGTAGCGGGAAAGGAATTTTGCCATTTTTGTAAAATCAACCGGTACGAACGCGGGGATCAATCCAAAGATAGATCATGTCTAGAATTACAGAGACCGTTACGATTATTGCCGCGAATAGAATGATGAAACCTTGAATTGTGGGATAATCACGTTGCTGCATTGCGAGGACCGCAACACGTCCGAGCCCGTTCCAACTGAAGACGTTCTCTACAATGACCTGCCCGCCCATCATACTTCCAAAGATCAAGCCGATGACCGTGACGATTGAGATGGACGCAGGTTTGAATGCGTGGCGAGACATTACAATCGTTTCGCGTAGACCCTTGGCCCTGGCGGTGCGAATGAAGTCTTCCGACAAGACCTCAATCATCGCCGATCGTGTCATCCGGGCGATAACGGCCGAATAGACCAAACCCAGCGTCAAAGCTGGTAGTATGATACTCGCTGGCCCTTCACCCGCGACCGGAATGAAATCGAGATATACGGGGACCGTCAGAAGGAGCATCAATCCCAACCAAAACGATGGCATTGAGATGCCAAGCACCGAAATGAACATTAACGTGTTGTCGATCCAACGGCCCCGATTGTAGGCTGCAAGGAACCCAAGCGGCAGGCCGATCGCAATCGCAATGCCAAGCCCCGACGCGGTCAGCGCGAGGGTTGCGGGCAAGCGGCTTAGCAGAAATCCTAGAACCGGCTCACGGCCGACAATGGTGTGACCGAAGTCGCCTTGAATCGCGTGCCACACGTATAAAGCGGATTGCACCCAAGCCGGTTGCCCGAGGCCTAGCTGACGGCGCATCTCCTCGATCTGCTCTGGCGTGACGCCTTCCATTCTGGAAAACATCGTCTCGATTGGATCGCCAGGTATCACATGGATCAAAAGCCCGACGAGAAAACTCGCGATCAGGAGTGTCAGAAGAGCGGTTGATATGCGTCCAGTGATGTACCTAGCCACTCGTGCAACACCCTATCAGTCGCCCACCGAAAGCATCGAACGCGCGCGAGGCGCGCTCGATGCCGCTATGTCAAAGCTTAACGTCGTTGAAATTCATCATGTTGAGATACTGATAGACGAATCCAGTCGTAGAGGACTTCGTGGCGATGACGAACTGCCATCCCGGCGAAACGATAGGGTATACAAAGGCCTCCGACAAAATGTACTGCATAATGTTCTGAATCGCTTTCCCTTGAGCGTCTCCCTCAAGACTCCGCGCCTCGGCGACTAGCTTGTCCATTTCCGCTCCAAGGCCACCGTTGAACTGACCGGCGCCAACGAACTGCTGCTCGTAAGGTGACAGCGGATCGAGCCCCGATGAGCCCCAGGTCCAAGTGATCGGAATTCCTTCTGTTCGGGTATTCTGCTCCTTGATGTCGGCCATGAACGCCGACGCCTCACGCGTCTCGAGCGTTGCATCAATACCAACGTCCTTAAGGTTCTGAAGCATAATTTGATGCATCAGATCCCACCCCGGCAGTTGGTGGACAGAAATCGTCAGCTTGAGCGGGTTGTTGGGGCCGTAGCCTGCTTCGGCGAGCAACGCCTTTGCCTTCTCGGGGTCGTAGGACTGCCCCCACTGCGCGCAAAGATCCTGGTCGATGAAGGGGAGATTGGGCGGTGCAGGACAGTTGATGGGACTGTTTTGTCCTTCGAAGGCGATCTCCGAGTACGTTTTCCGGTCCATGGCGTGGACGACGGCTTGACGAACCCTACGATCATCCAACGGAGGCACCTTCAGCGTGAAGGCTCCCCAAGCGAATTGGCCAGAATGTTCGCCCGCCCAGATCTTGTAGTTCGGATCGTTGCGCAGTTCCGCGACCTGTTCGTAAGAGGGCTCCGCGAAATTTACCTCGCCGCTTCGGAGCGCGGCGATACGGGCAACGTTTTCCGGAACAACGCGAAATTCAAGAAACTTCTCGTGTGGAGCGCCCGGATTCTCAATCCAAGGATCGTGGTTGACGTAGTCGTCGTTGCGCTCCAGTCGAACCTTGTCGTTCTTGGTCCAACTGATGAACTTCCATGGGCCGGTTCCGATTGGCGCGAACGTGCCGTCTGCCTTGTCTGAGGATGGACAAAGCATCCCGTATCGCAGGGCGCCGAGGGCGCGAATGAATGCGTCGTTACGCGTTTTGAAACGGATGACTGCGACGTCTCCTTCGACAGAGGCGTCATCCAGATTTCGGATGGCCGAAACACCCGTCGTCTCGGGCCGAGCCATTCGCTCAAAGTTCCACTTGACTGCCTCGGCGTCGAACGGAGTGCCGTCGTGGCACTTAAGTCCACTGCGTATCTTGAACTTATACGTCAGTCTATCTGGGCTGATTTCCCAGCTTTCGGCTAAGCCCGGTTTGATCGATGCGTCCCTGTCCAGAAGAACGAGGGGATCGAGGATCGAGCGGATGACCATATTGCCCATGTCACCGGGGCCTGCGTCTCGGTCGAGCGTGCCGACGTCGAGCGCTCGCGCGACGATGATAGCGCCGTCGGCTGCGTTTGCAGCCGAACCATATGAGAGTGCTGTCGTGAGAACCGCGACAGCGGTGAAGCTTGCAAACCACCTCGAACGGTTTTGTTTGTCCCTGTTGACGATGTTCAATCCAATGCTTCTATACTGATCCATTTTTACCCCCTGGCAGGATGTTATGGTCGTTGGCGCCACGGACCGAGTTGTGGACACAGTAGCAAGCCAAGGTATCGGGACAACTGCGTTGCCTTCTTTACGGTCCGTCCGCATTATTTCTCCTTTCGTTCGTTTGATCGCGCTTCGCTTGCAGTTCGCCGGCTCCCATTGCGCCAGCAGTGCGGGGAGGTTGCGACCCCGTGGCATGCGCAGGGGGCACCGTCATCAAATGACGCGCGGCGAAAAAACATGGACGGCCCGTCAAGACGCCGCCGACACCGGAAAGCTAGCGTGTGTGTCAGGTAGGAAGCGATCCATCCACTGAGCCAGGCTACCTGACGGGTCCGCTGTGCCAGAACTTTACAGGCGCAGAACGGCGCTCGACCAGTAGCGAACGACGAAAAAGCCCTCATGGTCCCAGAGAATTTCGACGCGATTGTTGTAGGTGCCGGTTTCGCAGGCCTCTATATGTTGCACCGGTTGCGCCAGAACGGATTGCGCACCATCGCGGTAGAAGCCGGTGCCGACGTGGGCGGAACCTGGTACTGGAACAGGTATCCCGGCGCTCGGTGTGATATCGAAAGCTTGCAATACTCCTATTCCTTTGACGAGCGTCTGCAACAGGACTGGCATTGGAGCGAGCGTTACGCGGCACAGCCGGAGATACTAAAGTATATCAATCATGTCGCCGACAGGTTCGACCTGCGTCGAGACATCCGTTTCGGTCGTCGTGTCACCGACATGGACTGGTCCACTGATGCATGTCTCTGGCATCTGCGGACCGATCTCGGCGAGAAGTTGAACGCCCGTTTTGCTGTAATGGCGACTGGATGCCTGTCAGCCGCGCGAACCCCTGACATGCCAGGACTCGAGGATTTCCGGGGGACCGCGTACTACACCGGGGCGTGGCCCCATCATGAAGTCAAATTCACCGGGCAGTCCGTAGCGGTTATCGGAACCGGGTCGACGGGCATACAGGTCATCCCGAAGATCGCGCATGAAGCTCGGCACCTGACGGTCTTTCAACGGACAGCGAATTTCACCCTCCCAGCACGAAACGGCGTACTGGATGCAGAACACGAGAAGACTTGGAAGCGCGACTATCCGGCAATGCGCGATAAAGCGGGGAAATCGGAGCGGGCGCTGATCCAGTCAGCGCCGCAGTGCTCCGTCTTTGATGTCGACGCAGTAGAGCGTGAGCGGGTATTCGCGGAGCACTGGCAACGCGGTGGCCTCGATTTCGTTCGGAGCTTTACCGATCTAGTGGCAGATGAGAAAGCGAATGCTGTTGCCGCGGATTTCGTGCGGGCGCGCATCGCCGAAATTGTTGAGAAGCCAGAGACGGCTGAAGTGCTCAAGCCTCGCGGCATTCCGCTTGGCGCACGCCGGATATGCCTCGATACAGACTATTACGCCACTTACAATAGGCCGAACGTCACACTCGTCGATCTTCGGGCCGAACCGCTTGTTCGCTTCACCGCGACCGGAATCGAGACGGCGTCGCGGCGCCACGAATTGGATGCCGTCGTGTTCGCCACGGGGTTCGACGCAATGATTGGCGCGCTCTCAGCAATCCAGATCAAGGGCGTGCGCGAGACGCTGGCCGAGAAATGGACGCGCGGGATCACAAATTATCTCGGGCTTGCGCCCGCTGGATTTCCCAACTTCTTCACCGTCACTGGGCCGGGTAGCCCGGGCATATTGTGTAACGTCGTCGTCGCGATCGAGCAGCATGTCGAGTGGATTTCCGATTGCATCGACTATCTCTGCCGGAATCAGTTTAGGGCAATTGAAAGCAATAACGACGCCGAGGAAAACTGGTTCAATCACGCGAATGAAGTAGCGAGCAAAACCATGTTCATGACGGCGAAGAATTCTTGGCATATCAGCCCCGAACTGCCCGGACGTCCGCGGACCTTGATGCCGTATGCGGGTGGCTTCGCTGACTACACGAAGATTTGTTGTGATGTAGCCGCTGCTAACTACTGCGGCTTCAAGCTTATTCGTTGAACAAGAGAACGTCGCCAAGAGGAGCGCACAATGAATCTACCCGAAAACAAGGTGGCCCTGGTTACCGGCGGCGGTTCCGGTTTGGGAAAGGCCATCGCGTTGAAACTGCAGAGCGACGGGATGACTGTCGCGATTTCGGATGTGGACAGTACGGTCGGCTCGGCCACCGCTAAGGAATCGGGTCTGTTTTTTATCGAGCAGAACGTGGCAGACGAGACTCGATGGACCGAGGTTGTCGCCGAGCTCGAAGCGCGTTTTGGCGCCCTCAACATCCTCGTGAACAATGCCGGCATTGTCGGCACTGTTGATTCCGACTCGCCCGAACATTGTTCACTCGAAAACTGGCGGAAGGTGTTCGCAGTCAACGTCGAGGGCGTGTTCCTTGGATGCCGAGCGACGATACCCGCAATGAGAAGAGCGGGTGGCGGCGCGATCGTAAACATCTCATCGACTGCCGCGCTTCTAGCGCTGCCGCAACACGTCGCATATAGCGCCAGTAAGGCAGCGGTTCGTCATTTGACCAAATCGGTCGCCCAGCACTGCGCGGAAGAAGGGCTCAACATCACCTGCAACTCAGTACATCCAGGCAACGTCATGACGTCGATGTGGAAAGACACAATCGCCGTCGACCGGGCACGGACCCACGGCATTTCGGTGGCCGAGGCGATAGAGGAGGCTTTGGCCTCGAGCCCGTTGAACGGCGCGACGACGCCCGAGGACATTGCTGCGGCAGTTTCATTCCTCGTGTCCGACGATGCCAGGAGGATTACCGGCACTAAGATGATCGTTGATGGGGGCGTGATCAACTGCAGCACCTACCATTCGCGCAAGCATATGGAAGCGCGGCGGATCCTACTCAAAATGCAGGGCCGTCCTTGAAGCGTGACATCATCGCGCTGGAGGAAGCGATTCATGAATAAGGCATTTGATTTGGCTGGGAGGGCCGCCCTTGTAACAGGGGGTGGAAGAGGCATCGGCCGGGCCTGTGCTCTCAGTTTGGCTGCGGCAGGGGCGGATGTCGCTGTAATCGACCTCGACTCTACGATCGGCGAGGAATTGGCAGCCGAAATCCGGAAACTAGGACGCCGATCTTCCTTTTTTCCTTGCGATGTCGCCAGTCCCGATCAGGTAGACGCCGCGATCGATGGCGTCGCAAACTTGTTTGGTCGGCTTGATGTCGCCGTGAACAATGCCGGCGTCTGGAGACGTGGAGCGGATGAGACACAAGCACCGGCAGACTGGGATGCCGTGGTTTCTGTAAATTTGACGGGCGTCTGGCTGTGCGCAATGGCCGAAATGAAGCTGATGCGCAAGAACAGGCCGGCGGAAGGCAAGATCATCAACATCGCTTCCGTTGGATCGTTCATCTATGCAGGCAACGGCGCATACGATGCGTCCAAAGCCGGAGTGGTTCAACTTTCCCGGAGCCTAGCCGCGCAGTGGGGTCGCTACAATATCAATGTCAACTGCATAAGCCCCGGCTACGTCGGCAACGTGTTCGGCCGCAGCCGCTCAGAAGAAGAGCGTCAGCGCCTACGCGAGATAACACCGTTGGGTTACGTTCAGAGGACAGCAGATCTTTGCGGGCCAGTCGTGTTCCTAGCTTCGTCGGCATCGGACTATGTAACTGGTCACAACCTAGTGGTCGACGGAGGGCATAGTCTTAGTACTTGGCTAAGGCCGTTGGAACGCGATTTGCCACCACGGGTCGATCCGGCCGGGGAACTCGATGATATTCCGGTCGTCGCTGGTTATTGAGAGTTCTTTGATCCTATGCACGGGTGCGAGGAGACACTCTAGACTAGGATATTGTGAAGGTGGTCGCGCCAATACCGGCAGGCGGACTGCGCACAGCTTCATGAGCGTGCGCGCCGTGAGGCTGCGATCGCACGAATGCTTTTCAGTGAAACGCTGGGCGGTTGACAACGACGTCGGCGCGCTCCGAGCTCATCAGCCGCAAGGACGCGCCAAATGCGCGGACGATTTCGGTCTGGCGGGAATCGGTCTCGGTCTGGCCCTCAAGCAATAACAACCCTGCAAGCTCTTGCTGCTGCCTTCTCAACTTCGCTGGGCTTGCCCTCTTGGCGAGCCGGGCCGACGCGGCGTGTTTGTGTCGACCCGGGGCCAGCCGAAGCGATTGCGAAATTTCGGTTCAACGCCCAGGTCGACGCTAATCGCTTGTCACGCTGACAACACACTGGCTAGATTGTGCCCGGGAGAAAAATGAGATGTATTCCGTCGCAAACTCACGCCGGCCAGTGGCTAAGCTCAGGCGAGCAGATGTGTACCATCGTCAGTTCGACTATCGCGATCTCTTTTCCCAAACCTTCGCCGTCGACACGGTTCGGAACCGCTGTGGCAATGAGGTGGCCTTGGTCAGCGACAGGCATGGACATAGCGTGTGGAGCAGATACTCCGACTGCAACGGCCTGCTCGAGTACACATGCTTTGACGATGATGTCCTGATCGTCATCGGCGATCGTCCGAAGGGGTTGACCGGACCAAGCACTCAGCTGACCACCGACGGCGACTGGCTGCATATGCAGTTTCGAATGGCGGGGGCGGGAACGGAAAATCCACTGGGACAGGCCACGATGCATGTCCCATCGGGCTCGTGTGCCATTTTTAGAAACCCGAGTGGAATCCAGACAATGCGGGATTTTGCGCCCGAACCTTGGAAGGTGGTGTGTCTCTATATGAGGCCACGAAGCGTGAATAGTTTTTTTGGGATTTCTAGTTCAAACTTGTCTCGCGATTTCAGGTGGATGTCCGAATCGGGAGATGTAGGCTTCTGCTCGCACCTAATGCCCATAGACACGTCTAGTCGAGCGATTATTCAAGATATGATGAATACCTCTCTCGATCGGAGCTTTAGGCGGCTGTACATGAAGTCGAAGGCACTGGAGCTATTTTGCATTAATGCAAGCCGAGTGGCCGAAAGCAAGCAGCATTCCAGCGGTCGGTCGCGGGGTTGGTCGCCGACGTCTAACGTTGTTCGTGCCGCTATAGACATAATGAAGGTTGAGATTGGGGCACCCCTTACGCTCGGCCTGCTAGCGCGTAGAGTTGGGACAAACCGAACCCGTCTCGCTCAACTGTTCAAAGAGGGTACGGGCGTGACCGTACAGGCATACTGGCGGAGGCTTCGCTTGGAATACGCCCGTGCCCTTCTTTCGGCTGAGCATATCCCCGTAACCGAAGCGGCAGCCCGCGTCGGCTATTCCAGCATTTCCAGTCTCACCCGGGCATTCTACAAGGAGTTCGGGTACTTGCCCAAGGAGGCACGAAGGACGGACGCAGCGCGCTGAACCCCCTAAGGAAACCAGCAATCGCTCATCAGGCAACGCCGATTGCCATCCCGTCTCGCTGCGGATCGGCTCCTCCCTCCAGTTCCCCATCGAACATCGAAATCCCGTGGACGCCGGCAAATGCGTAGCTCAGGGGTGAGCGCTTCACCGTATAGCCCATCGCCTCGATTTCGCGCTGGACGTCGGTGGAGATGCGATTGCTGATGTCGAGCATGTCGCCAGTCGCGACGAAGCGCGGAGCGCTGATCGCTTCCTGGATGCCCATCCCCCAGTCCAGCACGTTGATGATGACTTGCAGGACCGCCAATGAAATCCAGGTCCCGCCGGGAGCTCCAAGGGTCATGACTGGCCGGCCGTCTTGAAAGAGGATCGAGGGGCACATCGAGCTGAACCGGCGCTTTCCCGGGGCGAACGAACCCGGCTGCCCGGGCCTCGGATCGAAGACGCTCATGGCACCGTTCAGCATGAAGCCCGTGCCCGGCACAATCACGCCTGACGGCACCCCAAGCGAGTGCGTCAACGAAGCGACCATTCCGTTCGCGTCCACGCAGGACACATGTGTCGTTCCCCTTGGCTGGCCGGAGGCCAACCGCGGAACGCTGGTCCTTTCACCCCGCCGGATCTTCTGCGCGCAGGCATCGGCGTATCGATCGCTGAGCAGCCGGTCCAGTTGCGGGTCGATGAAGCGGGGATCGCTGATGTGTTCGTCCTTGTCCCGGGTCGCGATGCGCATCACTTCGGACACGACGCGAATGTACTCGGCGCTATTGTGTTCCAGGCCGACCAGGTCAAACCGCTCGAGTATGCGGAGCATCTCCGCGACCATCGCCCCGCCGCCGGGCGGCTGGTTCGAGGTGAACGTCGTGCCCCGATAGTGGATGCTGAGCGGCGTCTGGATTTCCGGCTCGAAGGAGCTCAGATCGGACGCCGACAGCAAGCCGCCGTTCTCCTCCATGTCCGCCACGATGCGGCGCGAAATGTCGCCGCGGTAGAACGTCTCGTCTCCGCCATGCGCGAGCTCACGCAGCGTCTCGGCGAGGTCGGGATTGCGAATGGTGTCGCCGAGCTTGCGGTAGGCGCCGTCCCGATCGAGATAAATCCGCCGCCCGTCTTCGGTGACGCCGAGCTTCTCGCCATAGTTCATGCGGCCGTATTGTCGTTCGTTCTGCGTGAAGACCATCACGTTGTGCGGCCGGACGATCCATCCCTCCTCCGAACGACTAATTGCTGATCGAAAAAGCTCGCCCCAGGGCAGGCGCCCAAGCCGTTCGTGAGCTTTCGCTAGCACGGCAACAATTCCAGGCACGCAGACAGAGGAATGCCCGCACTCATTCTCGAACCCTTCGATTATGAATCCAAAACCGTCCCGCGTCTGCCCGGCAATTCTGTCGGCCCACATGTCGTCGCGCGCGACTGCGGGGCAGCCACCTTGGCCATCGAGCACAAAATGGTCGCCAGTGCTCGGATCGTATACGTGCAGGCTGCCGAAGCCGCCGATGCCGCACATGAGCGGATCGACGACGCCCTGGACGAGGGCAGCCGCGATCACCGCATCAACGGCGCTGCCGCCTGCGCGCAGAATTTCAGCTCCGGCATGGGCGGCTTCCGGCTGCGCCGCCGTGATCATGGCTCGCGCCGTCGGCATTCGCCGCATCGGTTTTGACATATCCAGCTCCTTGGATCGTGTTTGACCAGAATTTCAGGCGACAGGGCTCGCCGGGTCGGCCGCGTCCGGGCCGCCATGGGCAATTTAGACGGCATCCGCATATGTGCGCCCTGCCCTGCGGTCTTCGCGGATGAAGTCGGCCGCCCGTTCCGCGATCATCATGGTCGGCGCGCTGGTATTGCCGGATGGGATGAGCGGCATGATTGAGGCGTCGGCCACTCGCAGTCCCCCGACCCCGTGAACCTTCAGCCGGGCATCGACAACAGCCATCCTGTCGTTTCCCATCCTCGCGGTGCCGACGGGGTGGAAGACCGAGTCCGCCGTTTCGCGGACATAGGCTTCGAGTTCGGCATCCGTGCGGACGTCTGGACCGGGAGCCGTCTCGACCTGCCGGTAGGGCTCGAACCCGGGTTGGGAGAATATCGTCCTGGCTATCTTCAGACCCTCTATCATCGGAGCGATGTCGGCTGCATTCGTGAGATAGGCGGGATGGATGCGGGGCGCTTCTTGCGGGTTCGGGGACGCGAGGCGGACCCTTCCCCTGCTCTGCGGCCTTACCGGGCCGATCCTGAGGCCATACCCGTGCAGCTCGCGAATTTCGCGCGCCTTGGCCGTAAATGGGTACCACACCTTCGCGCCCGTGGCGGGCACTGGCAGGAAGAACGCCTGAAGGTCCGGATACTCCAGCCCGGGTCGGCTGTAGAAATAGCCCCCTGCGGAGATCGGACTTTCTGAGACAGGCCCTTTGCCGAAGAGCTGCGCCCTCGCGACGTTGATTGCGATGCGATCCGCCCTGAGTTCTCGCAGTAGCGACACGGGCTGCCGTGACGATACGCGGACCCAGGCGTCGAGATGGTCTGTCAGGTTTTCGCCGACACCCGGTAGATCCCGGAACGGCGCAACTCCCACCGCCTTAAGATGCTCCGGATTGCCGATGCCCGACAGCAAAAGGATGTGCGGCGTTCCTATGGCACCCGCCGTAAGCACGATCTCCTGGCGGGCAAGGAGCGTGGAAACTTCGCCGTCGCGTACAAACTCCACACCCGCCGCCAGGGTCCCCCGGAATAGAATGCGCGTGACCAATGAGCAGTCGACAATTCTCAGGTTTTTACGCGACGAGGCCGCCTCAAGAAGCACGGTCGCGGAACTGCTCCGCCTGCCGTTCGCGATATGAAAGTCATAAAATCCGACGCCGGCAGTCGCCGGACTGCTCATGTCTGCGATTCTTGGGAACCCAGCCTGGATGACGGCTTCGATAAACACGTAAAAAAGAGGATTGCTCGGCCTTGCGTGGGACACAGAAACCAGGCCCGAGCCGCCGTGCAGCTCCGTCTCCCCGCCTTCATGTCGCTCGTTGCGTTTGAAATACGGAAGAACGTCTTCGTACGACCAGCCCGCATTGCCGAGTTGGGCCCAGTGGTCATAGTCCCCCCTGTTTCCGCGGGCGTACACCATGCCGTTGAAGATCGTCGATCCACCTATTCTTTTTCCGCGTGGAAAAAACAGACGGCGTCCGTTCAACGCAGGCTGCGGCTCTGTGTGGAAAGACCAGTTGTCCTTTGCGCGCCGATAGAAATGCCCCGCGAGCATCGGAAAAGCGTGGAGCGGACGGCTTTTGCCTTGTCCCGCCTCGATCAGCACCACCTTCAGGGACGGGTCAGAACTCAATCGCTCTGCCAAAACACAGCCCGCCGCGCCAGCACCAATGACTATTATGTCGGCTGGCTCAGGCATAAATCTCGCTCAAATTAGTTCCACTCATCGATGTATAGATGTTCTACGAAGACAGCGAATACCTCGGTTCCGTTCCGTCTACATACTCACTTCGGCCCGCTTTCATGGCACCAATGTTGAGGGCTATTCGACGTCTCAATAAGTTCACCATCCGACCTTGGGATGCTCCGCACTTGTTTTAGCAAACGACCGAGCAGCGCTTTTCGCCACGCGTCCATCATTTTTGTTCGTCAGTCCGAAAGACGCCAAGCCTCTTCCTCAGAAAGTGAGTGCGCATATGATGTTTGCGGAACAATGGGCAGCGTCCGCATCTTGCGGCGCCACGCCACGGAACCCCACGGAGTGGCATCATGAACGGTCTGCCGTCGGTGTCTCGTAGTCATTGGCGAATTCGGATCGACGAAACGTTCGATCTTCTCAACGAACTCGGTCAGTGTCGCGACGTGGATCGCCTGCGGTCGCGCTTCATGTCATATGTGCAGTCCTTAGGAGCAACTCATGTTCTCGCCGGCGTGATCCCTCACGCAGGCGCATCCCAACGCGAGCAGCTTTCGCACATCCTACTCGATGCTTGGCCTCAAGAATGGTCCGAGCGATACTTCTCCTGCGGCTACCTCTATCGCGATCCCACCATTCGTTTAGTCCGACAGGGATCGCGACCCTTCATGTGGAACGAGATCGACCTTTTGAATCCGAGAAGTTTGCGCGAGAGAACGGTGATGCTGGAGGCCACCGAATTTCGCCTGCATCAAGGGTTCACCATCGCCCTTGCAACGGTAGAACGTCGACCGTTGGGCTTCTCCATCGCTGGCGAGCGCCTTGAGGTTGATGACAATGAACGTCTGGCATTGGAGTTTGTTGCCACGTTTGCGGCCGGATGCGCGATTGTACTGAAGGGAGGTGAAAAGCGCCCAGATGTCCACCTTTCGCCTCGCCAAATCGATGTCCTTCGATGGGCGTCGGAGGGCCTCAAAAACGACGACATCGCTGAGCGCCTGAGCATCAGCGTCCACACAGCCGACATGCACTTACGTGCCGCTCGGGAGCGGCTAGGCGTAACGAACACCGTTCATGCCGTAGCGGAGGCATTTCGGCTGCGTCTGCTCTTTTAAGCCCTACTGAATCACGTAATGCCGCACCCAGCGACGTTCAGACAGCATCGGAACTCTGAAACGTGGAGGATATCCGATGCTCAATATTGTGACGTGGGCGAATGCCAATCAGTACCACCTTGAGCTCGACGAGGCGTATCGCCTCCGCCATCGTGTATTCGTCGATGAGAAGGGTTGGTCAGATCTTCGACGCGACGATGGACGCGAAACCGACCGGTTCGATGACGAAAATGCTGTACATATGCTCTATATCGAAGCTGGCAGGGTGATTGGCTATCAGCGCATGTTGCCCACGACGCGGCCGCATCTGCTCTCGGACGTAATGCCCGAGCTGTGTGAAGGTGAGCGTCCCGTTGGGCCGAACATCTGGGAATGGACACGATACTGCGTCGAGCCGGCGCATCGGGAACGTGGTCGAATGCTGAGCCCCGTTGCGAACGCACTGCTTTCGGGCATCGTCGAATGGGGTCTCGACACTGGCATCGACACGATCGTCATCGAGATGAACCCACTTTGGCTTCTTCGCCTCGTACAGTTCCATTTCCGCGTAACGCCACTTGGCGTGCCGCATACGATCAACGGCGAGGAGACGGTAGCGGTCACGGCGAAGTTTGACGAGCGCACCCTGGACCGGCTTCGTGAAACTCGTTCGGTTTCATCCGCGGTTGTCGCAGCTTCCGTGTTGCGTGACCCTCGTCCGAACAGTCGACCGGGTCGTTAGTCTTCCTGCTTCGGTCGCTGTCGTCCCTCTTTTTAAGACACACAGCGGCCGAGCCGGAGAAGGAGCGATAGACGATGCGACGATCCATCCGTCTTCTCACGCTTCAATGCGTGCTCGTGATCGCCGAGGAAGGCAGCTTCCTCGCGGCGTCGACACGGCTGAACATGCACCACACTGCGCTGAGCCGCCGTGTTCGTGATCTTGAGTTGACGCTCGGCGTGACCTTGTTCGATCGCCATTCTGGCGGGGTCCGCCCGACTGCTGTCGGCACGCGTTTCCTGGCCAATCTTCGCCGGGTGCTGACGGACCTGGACGGCATGATCTCCAGTGTCGGCGCAACCGGGCGTGGTGAGGCGGGCCAATTGATGATTGGGATCGACGCACCGTTGCCGGCCTGCGGCTATGTCGACGCCGTCGTGGCGTTCGTTCGAGACAGACCGGATGTGGACGTCCGGTTCACGGAGGCTTCGCGCGCGGATCTGCATTCCGGTCTCAGCAGCCGCACAATCGATGTGGTGATCGCGCATGGATTCGATCGGCGATGCGCGACCGAAACCTTGCCGCTCTGGCGCGATCGCATCGTGGTGGCGATGGCAGGGGAGCATCCCTTGGCCGGCCGGAAGAAAGTCGATTTGGCTGACCTCGCCCAAGAGACGACCCTAATCAACTCGCAGTCGATGGAGTTTTGGACGCTGTGTGGAATCGGGACTGATGCGGTCCTTCCCTCCATCGTCCGGCATGACGTGAGCAGATCGAGCCTGCTCAATCTCGTCCGAAAAGGGATTGGCGTCACACTGCTTCCCGACAGCGACGCCGCGAGCCTGATCGAAGGCGTCGTATCGTCCGTACTCACGAACAAGAACAAGTCGGTCCGGCTGCGCTATGATGCCCACTGGCGATCGGATAACTCGAATCCGGTGTCTGGGGCGTTTGTCGCCTTCCTACGTGAGACATATCCGCAAGACTGACTGAGAACCGTGCAAGGCGGTAGGTGCCGTTAGCCAATTTTCTGCTCTTTTCGCGCCTTGGCGAATGCCCTGTCGGTCGCAATGAAGCGCTGGAGCATAGGTGCAACGAGCTTGGCAGGATCGGGCGGTGTCTTGTCGCCGGCAGTGCGGGCGAGGATCGCGGCATAGGCGACCAGATCGCGATGGAGAGCCGCCGGCAGATCGAGCGTGACCTTGACCGGCCGGTCGTCGGGGATGGCGGAGAGCTTGAGCTTCGTCACGATGGTTCTTTCGGCACGCCCTCGTAGGGCTGCATCACCAAGTCCCGATTGACGATGACGCGGATTGGGAAGCCCGGCCGCACCGTCAAGGTCGGCTGGATATTGAGTTGGCGCAGCACGATCTGCTCGCCGATGTCGGACACGGAATCCTGCGCGCTCTCGCGGATGGCGCGCGCGATCTCGCTCTCCTCGTCGATCGAGAGCTGCGTGCCGATGCCAAGCAGCGTGGAGAGCATGGCGGCGCGGAAAAGCTGACCCCAATGATGGTCGACCTTGTCCTCCAGACCGGAGAACCCTCCGGTGTCGGTGCCCGGAAGCCGCTCCAGCACGATGGAGGTTCCGTCGGGCATGACGATGCGGTTCCACACGAGCAGGACGCGGCGCTGGCCGAAAGCGACCTGGCTGTCGTATTGGCCGACTAGCCGCGCTCCCTGCGGGATTAGCAGATACGATCCTGTCGGGCTGTCGAAGACGTGCGCTGTGACCTGCGCGGTGATTTGGCCGGGCAGATCGGAATTGATACCGGTGATCAGCGCTGCCGGAATAATGGTGCCGGCCTGCACTACATGAGGCGAGGCCTTAGCCTGAACGCGGTCGGGACTGACCGTGCGCCGGTCTATCTCCGCGTTGACGAAGGCAAGCTTGCGATCCTGCATGTTCTGCACCGATCCCTCATCGAGCGATGGCGGCCCTTCCGAGGCCGTCAGGTCGGTCGACGGATCGGTGCCAGGCGCGTTGGTCTCTACAACCTGACCCGCGGCCGCGCGTTCTCCGCGGCTGTCGGTAAACAGCTTGGCGATACGGGCGGCCTCGATCTCGGCAAGCCGGCGCTGCTCCTCGGGATCGGCGCGCGGCGTGCGGATGTCGGGCGGCGGCACGGGCTGGCCGCGCTCCTGCGCGCGGCGGATCGGCCGACCGAGGTCGCCCGGCAGTGGCGGCCCCAGTTCGGGCACCTCCGGTCGCGGCAGGCCGGTGTAGTCTCGTGGCAGGATCTGCAGCCCGTCGGCCGTGGTGCGGTTGTCGGTGGTGTAAAGCTCGGAGGGTTGCTCGCCGCCCCTCCGACTTGTGTCGAGAGCCCAGAGCAGCGCGCCCGTTACGGCGATGGCGCTGACGCCGCCGAGGCCGACCAGCACCTTGCGCGAGAGGCGCATGACGCGGGTAGGCTCCGGCCGGAGGCGCAGGTCGCCCCGGATGTCTCCGGCAGGCGAGTTTGGCGCGTCGGTCATCGCCCTTCTCCTCCGGAGAACAGCGCCGTCCTCCGCGTCACCTTCCTGCCGTCCGTACGCACGATGCGCACGCGGCGCTCGGAATCCTTGTCGCCGAGACGCAGCTCGGCGGCCGCGAACAGCCGGTCGACAACATAGTAGTTCTGGCGGGCGCGGTAGTTGACCAGCTCGGACTTGCCGGAAGGGCCGATGACGAAGAGCGGCGGCATTTCGCCCTGCGCGATTCCCGGCGGGAACTCGACGTAGACCTTCGATCCGTCGTCGAAGGCGCGCAGCGGTCGCCAGGGCGCGGCGTCGCCCTCAATGCGATATCTGAAGTTAAGCTTCGAGATGTCGACCCCGGCAGCGACCGACTGAGCTTCGGCCGCGCGAAGATTCTGCCGGCGAAGCGCGATCAACTGGTCCTGCGGATAGTTCCACGAAACGGAAGCCATGTAGGTCGAGGCGGTCGAGCGCAGCTCCAGATGGTAGGTGCGGCGGTCGGTGTTGATCACGAGGTTGGTCTGAAGATCCGGCCGCGTCGGTTTCACCAGGATATGAACCTGCCGCCTATCCCCTGTCCCGCTCTCGGTATCGCCGATGATCCAGCGGACTGTGTCGCCGGCGGCGACCGGGCCGGAGCCGACAAGCCCCTCGCCGGGCTGCAGCGCGATATCCGTCACCTGTCCGGGCGCGGCATAGACCTGATAGAGCGCGCCGGGCGAGAAGGGATAAACCTGCACGGCGTTGATGAATCCGTCGCGGACGGGCTGCATGCGGGCCGCCTCGTTCGCACTCATGATGCGGGCCTTCGGATCGGCCGGTTCCGGTTTCTCCTTGCCCGTCGCGACCGGCTTCAACTGGCCGGGCAGCGGCAACGGCTTCGGTGTCTCCACCACGTGCACCGGTCCAGGCGGGTCGGCAATGAGCACGGCGGGCGCGGCATCGTCGTAGTCGATCTCCGGCGGGATGTATTTCTTTGCACAGCCGGCAAGCGCGGTCGCTGCCGACAAGGCGATGACCAGCGGCAAAGAGCGAGGTGACTTCTTCCCGCGCGCGATTTCTTTTCTTGGGCGACTCATGATCCCAACTCCCTCGACCAGTTGATTGCGTTGACGTAGACGCCGAGAGGGTTCGCCCTCAGCCTGTCGGCCGTGCGCGGCCGCTCGATCACGACGGTGAGGATCGCAGTCCAGCGGTCGGTCGCAGCGAGCTGGCCGTTCTCGTAGCGGCGCTCGGTCCAGGCGACGCGGAATGAGTCCGGCGACGCGCGGATGACGCTGGAGATGTCGACGGCGATTTGCTGCTTGTCGACCTTGGTGAACGGGTCGTTGGTGCGGGCGTAGTCGTTGAGCGCGACGGCGCCGCGGTCGGTGGTAAACTCGTAGGCGCGCAGCCAGCTCTGTCGCACGATGATAGGGTCAGCGGGAATGCTCCTCACCTGCTCAATGAAGCGGGCGAGATGCCATGCGATCTGCGGATCGGTCGGGCGGTAGTCAGCGACAGCCGGCGCGACAGCCTGAGCCTCGCCGAAGCGATCCACCTGCACAATCCAGGGAACGACGGTGCCGCGCGTGGATTGCCAGACGAGCGCGACCGCGAAGCCGCCGGCCAGGACCAACGAGCCGAAGGCCATCAGCCGCCAGTTTGTCGCCTGCACCCGGGCCGAGCCGATGCGCTCGTCCCAAGTCTGCGCGGCGCGCTGGTACGGCGTCTCCGGCTCGGGCGTGCGCGCATAGCGCACGGAGGGCTTCTTGAAGAGCTTCATTTGCGGTCATCCTGATCGAGGGGAACGGACATCGAGCCGCCGCCGTGATCGCCGGAGCGGATGGTGTGGGCGGCAACGCTTGCGCCGTGATGTGCCCTGCCGGCCTGCTTCATGCGGGCGGCCCAAGCCGGCGGCGTCGAGGGCGAGGCAGTAGTGTCGGATTCGCTGGCGGCAGGCGACTGGCCGCCGGTGACGGACCATGCGCCGGCCTGTCCTGCGCGAAAGCTGGATGACATGGATTGAGCGGCGCGCGACATGACCCGCCTGACGGGCTGCACGGCTGCTGAACCGCCGACGCGAGCCACACCTCCGATACCGGCGCCGACGCCACTTGAGCCGCTCTGACCGGACATTGAGGCGGCAAGGCCGTAGGCGGCCGACGTGCTGCCGGAGAGATGCGCCCCGCCACGTGCGGCCGACGCCGACATGCGGCCACCGGCACCTACGGCCGTTGCGGCACCACTCAATCCGGCGCGGGCCCCCATGTAGCCGGCAGCCCCCAAACCAGCGGCGGCAAGGCCAGTGCCGACCGCCGCGCCCGCGCCGAGCTGCGGCGCGCCGGAGACGAGGCCCGTGGCAATGCCGGGACCGAAGATGGAGAGGCCCATCAATGACAGCGCGCCGAGCACCAGCGCCAGCGCATCGGTGATCGTCGGCTGGTCGGCAAACCCGGAGGTGAATTCGCCGAACAGGCCGGAGCCAATGCCGACGATGACGGCAAGCACCAGGATCTTGACGCCCGAGGCGACGATGTTGCCGAGGACTTTCTCTGCAAGGAACGCGGTCTTGTTGAACAGCGCGAAGGGGATGAGCACGAAGCCGGCGAGCGAAGTCAGCTTGAACTCGATCAGCGTGACGAAGATCTGTACGGCGAGGATGAAGAAGGCGATCAGCACGATCGCCCAGGCGATCAGCAGCACCATGATCTGCACGAAATTCTCGAAGAAGGAGACGTATCCCATCAACTCGCCGGCGGCCTCGAGGATGGGGTTGCCGGCGTCGATGCCGACCTGCGCGACGCGGCCGGGCTGGAGAAGCTCGGCACCGGAGAGCGATCCGCCTCCTGCCTGCAGGCCGAGCCCAGAGAAACTCTCGAACACGATCCCGGCGAGACGGTTGAAGTTGCCGATGATGAAGGCGAAGAAACCGATATAGAACGTCTTCCTGATCAGCCGCTGGAGCACGTCCTCGTCGGCGCCCCAGGCCCAGAACAGGCCGGCCAGGGTGATGTCGATGACAATCAGCGTGGTGGTGAGGAACGCCACCTCGCCGCCGAGCAGGCCGAAGCCGGAATCGATGTAGGAGGTGAAGGTCTCCAGGAACCGGTCGATGACGCCGACATCGTTCATGGCGACACCGGCAGGTTGATTGGCGGAACGGTCGCCTTCGGCTTTCCTGCCTCGCCGTCGCCGAACCGCTCGGCCCTCGGCGTTGCCGGTCGTTCCGGTTTCGGCGTAACGGAGCGCTCCGGTTCACGGGACTGAAGGAAACGGCGGCGGTTCTCCGCCCATGCCTTCCGGCAGATCGGATCGTTGGCGGCGGCCATGCCGAGATCGCGGCAGCGGACCAGTTCGGCAATGGCGGGCTCGCCGCCCGGACGGCGGAGGCTATGGGGGGCGGCATCCTCCGTGCCGTCGCCGCGCAAGGCCATGACCGCGGCTGTCATGGCCGCGCCAAGGGCGAGAACGGCAATCATCCGGGCGGCGATCTTCGAGTCCATCGCTGGCAGGCTCCTCAGTCGTGGAACATGCGCACGCTGGACGCGCTGTAGCTTCGGCCGGCCATGAAGCGGCCGAACTGCTCGCGCGCCTGCTCCTGCGCGGCGGCAAGCCGGGCCTGCTCAAGAGCGTCGGCGCGACCCTGCGCGGCCAGCATCGCGGTAAGGTCCGTGAGCTGCTGGGCCTGCACGGCAAGCAGCTCATTGCCGGCCTGTGTCGCCTGCAGGATGCCGACCGCCGACTTGCTTGCGCCGACCAGGCTGCTCGTCTGCCGCTCGATGGCATCGATGTTGTCGACGGCGACCGCGCCTGCCTTCAGGGAATGCTCGAAGGCGGAGAGCGATTCCTGCCAGCGCTCGCGCGCGCCGTCGACAAGCTGAGCGCCCGTCTTGTCAACCGCGAAATCCTCGAAGGTCGACGAGAATTGCTCCTCGATGTCGTCGACGCTGTAGGCAAGCTTCTCGGCTTGATCGAGCAGGCCCTTCATATCGGCGAAATTGCCTTCGATCTGGTCGAGCACCGATGTCGGCAGCGAGGTGAGGTTCATCGCATCGTTGATCAGCATCTGCGCCTCGTTGGCGAGCGAGGTCACCTGATTGTTGATCTGCTCCAGCGCCCGTGCCGCGCTCAGGATGTTCTCCGCGTGGTTCCAGGGATCGTAGACTGTGAGCGCCGAAGCTGGCTGCGCGGATATTGCGGTGCCGGCGACGAGTGTCGCCATTGCGATACGGCGAATGCGGACAGAAATGGGACTCATGGCGAAGTCTCCTTTGCGGATTGGTCGATGACGTTGGTGAGGTCGGGGATGAGGTCGGCCGCCCAGGCGAGGCCGCGATGAGCGAGCCATGCCCCGAGGAAGTATTGCGAGCCGGCTTCGGCCAGGGTGCGCTCGATAGCCGCCTGGTCGGTCTTCGCCGATGCTGCGCAAAGCGCGAGCGCTATCGGCCCGAGGCCCAGCTCGAACAGCCGGTTGCCGCGGCGCGACTGGCAGTAATAGTCGCGTTTCGGCGTCGCTCTCGCCACGATCTCGATCTGCCGGTCGTTGAGGCCGAAGCGGCGATAGATGGAAAGGATCTGTGGCTCGATAGCGCGCTCGTTGGGCAGGAAGAGCCGTGTCGGGCAGCTCTCGACGATCGCCGGCGCGATCCTGCTGCCATCGATGTCGGAGAGCGACTGCGTGGCGAAGACGACGGAGGCGTTCTTCTTCCTGAGCGTCTTCAGCCATTCACGGAGCTGGTCGGCGAAGCCGCCATCGTCTAGCGCGAGCCAGCCTTCGTCGATGATGAGCAGCGTGGGGCGGCCGTCCATTCGCTGCTCGATGCGGTGGAAGAGATAAGCGAGCACGGCGGGCGCGGCGCCGGTGCCGATCAGGCCTTCCGTTTCAAACGCCTGGACGGACGCATCTCCAAGATGCTCCTCTTCGGCATCGAGCAGCCGACCGTAGGCGCCGCCGAGACAGTATGGCCGCAGCGCCTGCTTCAGCGCCGATGATTGCAGCAGCACCGAAAGTCCTGTGAGCGTCCGCTCCGCGACCGGCGCGGACGCCAGCGACGTCAGCGCCGACCACAGGTGCTCCTTCACCTCCAGGGTCGCGGCCACGCCTTCCCGTGCGAGAATGTCGACCAGCCAGTCGGCGGTCCATGCCCGCTCCGGCGTGCGGTGGATGCCGGCGAGCGGCTGAAGGGCAACCGTGCTCGTTCCGCTTCCGAGATCGGAAAGCGCGAGCTGCGTCAGCGGATCGTCGTCCTCGCGATAGCGGACGGCGTTGCCACCAAGGTCCTCCCAATCTCCGCCCATTGCCAGCGTGGCGGCGCGGATCGAGCCGCCGAAGTCGAAGGCGAAGATCTGGCTGTTCTCGTAGCGGCGGAACTGCAGCGCCATCAGCGCGAGCAGCACGGACTTGCCAGCGCCCGTCGGGCCGACGACAAGCGTATGGCCGACATCGCCGACATGCAGCGAGAAGCGGAACGGGGTGGCGCCTTCGGTCTTGGCGTAGAAGAGCGGCGGCGCGCCAAAATGCTCGTCGCTCGCCGGCCCCGCCCATACCGCCGACAGCGGGATCATGTGGGCGAGGTTCAATGTCGAGATCGGCGGCTGTCGGACGTTCGCATAGACGTGGCCGGGAATGCTGCCGAGCCAGGCCTCGATCGCATTGACCCTCTCGATGATCGCCGTGAAGTCGCGTGATTGGATGACCTTCTCGACCAGTCGCAGCTTCTCGTCGGCTATGCTCGCGTCGGCGTCCCAGACCGTAACGGTGGCGGTGACGTAGGCCTCGCCGATCTGGTCCGAGCCGAGATCCTGCAGAGCCGCATCGGCGTCTGCCGCCTTGTTTGCAGCATCGGTGTCGAGCAGCACCGAGGCCTCGTTGGTCATCACCTCCTTGATGATGGCCGCGACGGATTTCCGCTTGGCGAACCACTGCCGTCTGATCTTGGTGACGAGCCGCGTGGCGTCGATCTTGTCGAGCATGATCGCCCGGGTCGACCAACGGTAGAGGAAGCTCATGCGATTGAGGTCGTCGAGGATTCCCGGAAACGTCGTGGTCGGGAATCCGATGATTGTGAGAGTGCGCAGGTGGAAATCGCCAAGGCGCGGCTCAAGCCCACCGGCAAGCGGCTGATCGGCCAGAAGCGCGTCAAGGTGCATCGGGGTTTCCGGCACGCGGACACCATGCCGCTTCGTCGAGATGGTCGAGTGCAGGTAGGTCAGCGTCTCGGCGTCATCGAGCCATTCGGCCTCCGGAACAAAACCCTCGACCAGGCTGAGCACCCGGTCGGTGCGATCGACGAAACCCTTGAGCAACTCCCAAGGATCAATGCCGGCCTTCTCGCGGCCCTCGTAGAGCCAGCTTTCCATGCGCGAGGCTTCCTCGGCCGGCGGCAGCCAGACAAAGGTGAGGAAGTAGCTCGACTCGAACAGGACGCCGCTGTCCTCGAACTGCTCGCGCCGCTCGATTTCGATCAGCGCGGACGCCGAGTCCGGAAACAGGCTTTCCGGATAGTCGGTCGCCGGGTTGCGCTGCGCCTCGACGAAGATCGCCCAGCCGGAGCCCAGTCGGCGCAGCGCGTTGTTCAGCCGCGCGGTCGTGCCGACCAGCTCGGCCGGCGTGGCGCTGTCGAGGTCGGGACCGCGAAAACGTGCAGTGCGCTGGAAGGAGCCATCCTTGTTGAGCACGACGCCCGGCGCGACGAGTGCGGCCCACGGCAGATAGTCAGCAAGCAGGGTGCTCTTCTTCCTGTATTCGGCGAGATGCATCATGAAATTGCCTCACACGCCGAGATGGGTCGGATAGCGGACGTGCCGGCGAACGACATCGACGAACTGCGCGTCGCGCTTCGCGGCCCAGACCGCCGCGAAGTGTCCGATCGCCCAGATGACAAGGCCGGCGAGCCACAGCCGCAGGCCGAGGCCCACCGCACCGGCGAGCGTGCCGTTGGCGATGGCGACCGCGCGGGGAGCGCCGCCGAGCAGGATCGGCTCGGTCAGCGCCCGATGCACCGGCGCGAAGAAGCCGCGGACCTCGTCTTCGAGCATCACACCAGCGCTCCGCCGCCGAAGGAGAAGAAGGACAGGAAGAAGGAGCTCGCCGCGAAGGCGATCGACAGGCCGAAGACGATCTGGATCAACCGCCGAAAGCCGCCGGCCGTGTCGCCGAAGGCGAGCGTAAGGCCGGTCACGATGATGATGATCACCGCGACAATCTTGGCCACCGGCCCTTCGATCGATTCGAGGATCTGCTGAAGCGGCTCCTCCCACGGCATGGAGGAGCCGGCTGCCCGCGCGGGAACGGCGGTCAACATTGTGACCGAAGCGATCGCGCTGGCGTGCACAATGCTGTTGCGGATGTGGGCGAGGACAGAAAACCTCATTCTTCTTCTCCTGTCGGAAGGGATTTTGGATCGGATTCGAGCTGGGCGTTGAGCGTGCGGTAGTCGCCGGTCGCCGGATCGAGCCCTTCGACAAGGGCGATCTCGACAAGGCGGCGATCGGCGCCGCGGCCGGCCAGAACGGCGATGAGTTGAATAGTCTCTGCGATCAGCGCGCGGGGCACCGTGACGACGGCCTCCTGCACGAGTTGCTCGAGACGACGCAGAGCGCCGATCGCCGTGTTGGCGTGGATCGTGCCGATGCCGCCCGGATGGCCGGTGCCCCAGGCCTTGAGAAGATCGAGCGCTTCAGGACCCCGCACCTCGCCGATCGGAATGCGGTCGGGGCGCAGACGGAGAGACGATTTCACGAGATCGGACAGCGAGGCGACGCCATCCTTGGTCCTGAGCGCGACCAAGTTCGGCGCGGCGCACTGCAGCTCACGGGTGTCCTCGATCAGCACCACACGGTCCGAGGTCTTCGCGACTTCCGCCAGCAGCGCGTTGGTCAGCGTCGTCTTCCCGGTCGACGTGCCGCCGGCGACCAGGATGTTCTTCCGCCTCTCGACCGCGAGCCGCAGCACGTCGGCCTGGGACTGAACGATGATGCCGGCGGCCACGTAGTCGGCCAGCGTGAACACCGCGACCGCCGGCTTGCGGATGGCGAAAGTCGGCGCGGTCACGACAGGCGGGAGCAGGCCTTCGAACCGCTCGCCGGTCTCCGGCAGCTCGGCCGACACGCGCGGGCTGCCCGCATGCACCTCGGCTCCGACATGGTGCGCGACTAGCCGCACGATCCGCTCGCCGTCGGCTGCGATCAGCATATCGTCGGTAGCGACGAGTCCCTCGCGCAGCCGGTCGACCCAGAGCCGCCCGTCCGGGTTCAGCATCACCTCGACGATCGCGGGATCTTCGAGATAAGACGCGATGGCGGGACCGAGCGCGGTGCGCAGCATGCGCGCTCCGCGCGAGACCGCTTCCCTGCCGTGGTGAAGGTGGTGGGATGCCACGATTGTCCCCGTCCTGTGATGACGCGCGGCACCGCGCCGCGAACGGGGATGAGTAGAAGAGGCAGGACTCCGGCTATGGCAACAAGCATGTCGAGGCCGTCATGCTGCGGCGTGAAATGACCTGCGGGATTCGGTTTTGGCGTTACGGTTCAGCCTGCGGTCGATGGTCTGGCAGTCGAATCATCCTCGTCGGCACGAGGCGCTGCCGGCACTTCTTCGGCGATCTCCTGCTTGAGCTTCGGCCCCTTCGCCAATCGGCGGCCGAGCACCGCGACGAAACCGTCATAGCGCTGCTGTGCCTTAGCACGCGCCTCGGCCTGGACGGATTCGGGCAGCGCCGGCGTGGCCGACAGCCAAAACCGCACGAACAATGCCATCGTCTCCGTGGCGATGCCGATGTCGCGCTCCACGCGCTGGATGCGACGGTCGAGCTGGTCGAGGCGGCGGGTGATCGCGGCCTCCTTCCGCTCTGTTGCGTCTGGCGACAGAAAGGAAGCTATGGCGGCCTCGGCGATCAGCGACAGCGATACGTCGCGTTTGGCCGCGTAGTCGGCAAGCGCGTTCATCACGTCGGAATCGAGATAGGCCGAGAGCCGCTTTTTCTTCATCGCCGGTCAAAGCTCGATGCCATCGTTGCGATCCATCGACGCCTGTCGCGCCACCTGCCGCATCGTGCGGTCGAGCGCGCGCCGTCGCGTTGCCGCGTCGTCGTCAGGCTCGTCCGCGTCGAGATCGAACTCGAACTGGGGAGACTTTCTGGGCTGGATATCCTCATGCTCTGGCAGGTCCGGCTCGCGGCGGATGCCGGCATTGGCCGGGTCGCCCTCCTCGGCATTGTGCCTGTCCTTGGATCGCGCCGGAGCATCGGGGACGGCGAGCACCGGCAATTCGCTCCAGTCGTCCGGCCGCGGAGGCGTCGCCATCTTGTCCGGTTTCGGCGGAGGAAGTACGCGTTCTGCAAGTCGGGGGTCTGCGAAGTAGCGGGCCTTCTTCGCCTTGGTCGGAAACATGCCAGACACCATCACGATCGCATCCGACGGCGGAAGCTGCATGATCTCACCCGGCGTCATCAATGCCCGCGCCGTCTCCTGGCGCGAGACCATGATGTGGCCGAGCCACGGCGCCAATCTGTGACCGGCGTAGTTCTGCATGGCGCGCAGCTCGGTGGCAGTGCCAAGCGAATCCGATACACGCTTGGCCGTGCGCTCGTCATTGGTGGCGAAGCTAACGCGCACATGACAGTTGTCCAGAATGCTGTTGTTCGGTCCGTAGGCCTTCTCGATCTGGTTGAGCGATTGCGCGATGAGGAAACTCCTGATGCCGTAGCCGGCCATGAAGGCGAGCGCGGATTCGAAGAAGTCGAGACGGCCAAGCGCCGGGAACTCGTCGAGCATGAGGAGGAGCTGCTGTCGCCTCTCCTTCGCGTGCAGATCCTCCGTCAGCCTTCGGCCGATCTGATTGAGCACCAGCCGGATCAGCGGCTTGGTGCGGGAGATGTCGGACGGCGGCACGACGAGATAGAGCGTCGTCGGCCGGTCCCCTTCCACGATGTCGGCAATACGCCACTCGCAGCGTGACGTCACCTCGGCCACGACCGGATCGCGGTAGAGACCGAGGAAGGACATGGCGGTAGAGAGCACGCCGCTTCGCTCGTTCTCGCTCTTGTTGAGCAGCTCGCGCGCGGCCGACGCCACGACGGGATGCGGTCCTGCCTCGCCGAGGTGCTTCGTGAGCATCATGGCGCGCAGGGTCTTCTCGATCGGTCGCCGTGGATCGGACAGGAAGTTCGCCACGCCGGCGAGCGTCTTGTCCTGCTCGGCGTAGAGCACATGCAGGATGGCGCCCACCAGCAGCGCGTGGCTGGTCTTCTCCCAATGATTTCTCCTCTCGAGCGAGCCTTCGGGATCGACCAACACGTCGGCGACGTTCTGCACGTCGCGCACTTCCCATTCGCCGCGCCGGACTTCCAGCAGCGGGTTGTAGGCGGCTGACGCCGCATTGGTCGGATCGAACAAAAGAACGCGGCCGAAGCGCGAACGCCAGCCGGAGGTCAGTTCCCAATTTTCCCCCTTGATATCGTGGACGATCGTGCTGCCCGGCCAGGTCAGCAGTGACGGCACGACCAGCCCGACGCCCTTGCCGCTGCGGGTCGGGGCGAAGCAGAGCACATGCTCCGGCCCGTCGTGACGCAGATAGTCCTGCTCGAAGCGGCCGAGCACCACCCCGTCCGGGCCGAGCAACCCAACAGCAGAGATTTCCTGTCTCGTGGCCCAGCGGGCCGAGCCGAAGGTCTCGGCGTTCCTGCCCTCGCGTGCCCGCCACACCGACATCATGATGGCGATGACGATCGCGATGATCCCGCCGGAGGCCGCGATGGCAGCGCCTTCGTAGAACACCCACGGCGCATATGCGTCGAAGAAATACCACCACCAGAAGAAGGCGGGCGGCGGATAGACCGGCCAACCGCCCAACTCGAACCAGGGCGAGCCGAGCTGCGCCTGAAACCCTAGCCGCCATGCCGTCCACTGCGTCGCGCCCCATGTGGTCAGGAGCACGATGGTCAGGACGATGAGGATCTGTCCCCAAAGGATGCGTGTAGCGGACATGCGCGTCTCCCCGGACGAAAGGGTCGGAGTGTGAAGAGAGGGTGCCGGGGTAAGATCAGGGCAAGGACGAAATCGTATCGATCGTGCTGCGACCTGAAAAGACTAACGCGCTGCGGTTTGGACCCTCGGACGGCCCTCGATCCTTCAGGGCGGAGGCTCGCTACAGGCCGAGTCCCCGCTTGCGCCCCAGCGACCATTCGACGCCGCCATTGGCGCGCGCGAAGCCTGAGACATGTCGGTCGAGATGCTTCTCGATCGACGGCGACCAAGGCACGAGCTGGAAGCCAAGCTCATCGTCGATCATGGCGAAGCGGCCCGACGCAAGGGAGAACCGTCGGCTGTAAATGCCGGACAAGGTATCGCCCTCCGTCGCCTTCACAAACGGCAGGCCGGTCTCGGTCGCAAGGCGCT
Source organism: Aminobacter aganoensis (assembly GCF_014206975.1). Classification (GTDB taxonomy): domain Bacteria; phylum Pseudomonadota; class Alphaproteobacteria; order Rhizobiales; family Rhizobiaceae; genus Aminobacter; species Aminobacter aganoensis. Next base: position 46,191 of record NZ_JACHOU010000021.1, on the reverse strand, counting down.
GCCCCAGCGCGTCGACTTCACGCTCGCGCAGCGTGGCGAGCAGATTGCGCGCGAACACGATTCGCTGGCCGGCACGACGGGCATGGCCCTCCTCGATCAGATGCTCGGTGCGGGCGTCGAGCGCCTCCTTCACCTCCCGGCCGAAACCGCCCTCGCCGAAATTGGCCGGTTGGCGGGCGATGAGCTGCCTGTCGAGCCAGGTCGCGCCATCGGCGTGGATTTGATCTGCGAGCGAGAAGTCGGAGCGCGCAGCCAGTGCGACGCGCTCCCGTCCGCTCCTGTCTTCATACCGACGCAGCTCGACGATCGAGCCGGCCGGGGAATCGCCGGTGGAATCAAGATCATTGAAGCGAATGTGGTGGGTGCGGCCGTCGACACCGTCGACGATCGCGTAGGCCGAGCCGTACAGCTCATCGTGCAGACCACGCTCCAGCAGCCGGCCGACGACTGGCGTGTGGATCTCCTCCGCCGAGAGAACATAGCTCGCCGCCTCCCGGTCGAGACCGTGTTCTGTCAGGCTGCGATGCAGGCGCTTGATGATGTCGCCACGCTCTCCCAACGCGCGCAGGGTCGACTCGGCTTCTTCGACCATGATCCATTGGCCAGGGCCGATCGCGGTGGCGAGGCCAAGGCTTTCGAGCTTGCGCAGCCGGCCGACCTTGAGCGTCAGGTATTCGTCGGGCGGCTTGTCGGCCGCGAGCGCGACGTCAATGATCCCGTTTCGGTCGGCGTCCCGCTGGATCTGCCGATCGAGCTGTGTCCAGCGCTCGTTCTCAACCTGCTTTTCGATGGATCGACGGATGTCGAGATCGGTTCGCGGCCCGAGCGTCTGGGTCAGCACGTCGCTTGCCCTGTCGCGCATTCCCTGACGAATGTAGTCGCGTGAGATAACCAGGTTCTCGCCGCCCTCCGTCACGCCGCGCACGATGATGTGGATATGCGGATGCTCGGTGTTCCAGTGGTCGACGCCGATCCAGTCGAGCTTGGCGCCGAGATCGCCTTCCATGTCGCTCATCAGCTCACGGGCGAAGCTTCTAAGGTCTCCAAGCTCAACGGCATCGTCGGGCGAGAAGATGAAGCGGAAATGATGGCGATCGTCCTTGCAGCGATCCGCGAAGGCATCGTGATCGGCCTCGTCGGTCTCCTCGCCGAACATGCGGGCCTTGGCCCCGTCCTTTGTCACGCCGTCACGGCGAAGATATCGCAGATGCGCCGACAGAGGCGTCGCCCATTTCTGCTGGCGCACGACGCGGGCCTTGACCATCGCGCCGCGCGAGCGGCTGGTGATGAGGCGGTTGGCGCGGATGCTTGCGGAGCGGCCACGGCCGAATGTGGAGGCGCGCGGCGAGACGATCCGCCCCTGTCGCGTGATCCGTCCGCCGGCGCGTTGCGCGGATGCAAGCGCCTGCAGGACGAACGGCCGGGCTCGCTCGGCGCTGCGTGAGCGGATGCGGCCTGGCCTGACGCGGAAATCGTCGTCCTTCCCCATCACCGTTCCTTGCGATGTGCAAAGTTCATTGGAAACATTGCGGAAATCGTCATGGCGCACCTCGCATGGGCTGTTCCGCACATCGCGAAATCGAGATGCAAACCCCTGCAAAACCGCCAACCGACCGAGCCGCACATCGCGGCCCTTTATCCTGCCTCTCCTCCTCGGTTCCCTCGGCGGCCCTCCCACCCGCCGAACACAGCGCGCCGGCACAGGCCGGAGCGCGATTGACGCCCAAAGCGCTTGTCATGGCGTCGAATCCGCGGAACGGCGGAAAAACAGGCTGCCGTCATTGGTTCGGGCAACCACGCCGGAATCGTTGGAGGCGCGAGCAGCCGGCGGCTCGATCGCCGTCAGGTCGGACACCGTATCGCTCTCCTTTGGCGGATCGTCCGGCTTACCGACCAGCATGAACACGTTGTCCGAATGTTCATTCGAGCCGTGCTCGGCACGCGTTCGATCAGCGTTACCGCTGTCGCCGAGCTGCGCGAAGATCGGCGAGCGACGCGCATCGTGATGGACGGCTGACCGGCGCGTCCCTGACGGCACGGCCGCCGTGCCGTCGATGATCGGCATGAGCTTCGCGACGTAGTCGAGCGTCTCACGCGGCAGGGGCCGACCGGTCGTGAGATGCTGCTCGTAACGACTCGGGCCGGCATTGTAGGCGGCGAGAAAACCCTTCCTGCCGAAGCGGTCGAGCATCTCACGCAGGTAGGCCGTGCCGGCCAGGATATTGTCGCGAGGCTCGAACGGATTGTCGCCGAGACCATGCTTGGCGCGCAGTTCTTGCCAGGTCGCCGGCATGACCTGCATCAGGCCGACCGCGCCCTTGGGCGACACGGCGCGCATGTCGTTGGTGCTCTCGACCAACATCACAGCGCGTATCCAGCGCTCGGGAATAGCGAAGCGTTTTGCCGCTTCTGCCACGTGCGCTGACCACGGATAAGCCGGTGGCGTGGCATTGGCGACGCGCCCGGTAGGAGACCGAAGCGCAGGCTCGGCGTATGCCGAGCACGTCGCGATGGACGCCGACAACACGATGACGACCAGCAGGACCGCGTGCGGTGCACCGATCCGATGCGCCGTCAGCCTGCCACCGTGCTCGCTTTGCTCAAGGGCAAGGCTTCGCCGGCGGCCGCAGTTTTCCGGACGGGCATAATCGGAAGACATCACGGTCACCCGGAAAACAGGCCGCCGCCCTTGAGCTTCGCTGCGCGCGTCGGCCGCCCGACGGGCGATCGGGTCGAGGGGATTGATCGGCGTTCGATCGATCAAGGGGATTGAGGGATCGGACCGGCAGGATCGCGGTGAGCGCATGGCTTCAAGCCCGTTCGTCGCGCTTCGACAGCCGGTCCCAATGCAGGGTCCAGGTGCCTTTCTCGGCGTCGGCCTCGAACAGCCGCGCCCGTAGCGGCTGCACGAAGGTCGGGTCGTCGACGGCGACCGACAGCCACAGGCCGGCCTTCTCGCCGGTGCGGTTCCACGCAGCGCCAACTTCGAGGCCTTCGCAGAAGATGCGATGGTCCGGCGCGTTCTCCGCGTCCGATTTCTCGGCCGGCAGAATGGAGAGCTTCACATCGAGGGTGAGCGTTCGGATGTTGCCGAAGAAGCCGTCATCGTTGCGAGTGAATGTGCCTATCCTGCTCATGGCGCGTTCCTTTCGTTGGCATGGAAGTGCGATTTGGGTGGCGTGCTGAGCGGCGTCGCCGGCGAAGCGGTGACGGAATCGGCGTCGTCAGCGATCCAGACGGGGACCGCCCGGCCGACGATCGAGGCGATCGGCAGCGGGCCGACATAGCGGCTGTCGAAGCTGTGGGCGGCGTCCCAGTTCATGAGGAAGGCCTCGCCTTCCGAGACCACGGCGCAACCCTGCCATTCCGGCAGCTTGCGGCCGCGACTGTCGCGCTCGCGCGCGCGGCCGTAGGTCACGTCATAGGCGACGATCTCCGCGCCACGCCGGCAGACTTCCGTACCCGCGAGCGCCAGCACGCGCTTGATCAGCGGCACGCCGCGCGGCAGGTAGCCGCGCTCCGACAGGAAAGCCGCCAGCGGCTCGGGCGGCATGACCACGACAAGATCGGCAACGTCGACGCCACCGATCGGCTCGACGCGGTACAGGCCGATCGGCACGCTGGCGGAGGCATTCCAAATGAGGCGCGGCCGGAATACGGCCCACGTGGGAACGGCGATCATCGCCGTGCCAGCGAGCATGGTGACGGCGATAACCCGGCGCGCGCTCATGGCTCGATCCGCCGGCGCAGAAGCCAGGCCTCGTGACGCTGACGGCTATATGGCCGCGGCGTCTCGCGGACGGCGAAGCGGCTGTGAACGTGCCGCCAGTGGTCGGGCGAGGCATCGGCCGCGTCGATGCCGAGCGCCTCGATCTGGTCGATGACCTGAAGCACCTTCTCGACATTCGGCCAGCCGCTCACGGTGAGCAGGATGTCGGCGCCGGGCCGCACATAGGCGACGGTCGAGCAGCGCTCGCCCGACTCGACCGCGCGCAATATATCGATGCGCGAGGCGATTGTGCCAAAGTCGTTCGCCGTCCAGCGCACGAAGCCGAAAACGCTGCCCGGCGTGAAGGAGACGATGCGGCGGCTGCGGTCGAGCGTCCGCTTCGCCGCCACGTGGCCGAAGCGGATGTAGTTCTCGATCCGCTTCCTGACCCACACCAGCTCGACATCGGTGAGGTCGTCGTCATCCCACCCCGGTGCCCTGCCAGGATGCAGGCGATCGCGCCTCGTCATGGCTTTGCTCCGTTGATTTTGGGAATGATGGCGGCTCGCCGATCGCGGGTGCGCATGTGCCGCCCTCGCCAATCGTCGGAAACAAGTTTCCGAAAAGGTGCAACTTGTTTCCGGTGTCTCGGAAACTGCGTGCGTCCACAGGGCGCGGAAACCGCCTGCCGCGTTAGAGGGAATCCGAAGGATTCCCGGTTAGTAAAGTTAGGACGCCCGCAACTGCCCGCAGCCCCGGGCTTCGGGTCGGATTTGGGTTCCCGATAGTACGGGAATCCGGTTCCCGATAGTACGGGAGTCGCGGTTCCTGATAGCACGGGCATGTCCACAGGAACCTCACAGTCGGCTCGAACGACGGCGTGTCGGGCGCGTGCCCGTCCTGCTGCCTGTCGGATTGTTCGGATCGGGGCGGAAGGTGAGGCGTTGGCGGCCGTTCGGGTCGGTGGCCAGCGCGAGCCTGTAGCCCGGCAGCGGCTGGCGACGGACGATCTCGCGCAGCTCGAAGGCGAAGCGCTTGAGCGGCGAGAGGCTGCCCGATTTCAGATGAAGGTGGCGAAGATCGAAGCTCCATCCCCAAGCCTGCCGACCGCCGTGCTTGCGCACCAGGCGGTAGAGCCAGCGTTCGAGACCGCCCGTGAGATCGAAATACTCTCGGTCGATAGTCAGGATCAGCGCGTCGTCGAGAACGCCGGAATAGAACCAGTCCGGCAGGATCAGCTCGATGCCGAGCGGCCGCCCGTCGCCGTCCAGCCGCTCTTTCCATTCGTTGATCCAGGAGAACCGATGGCGGCGGCGCTCGGACGGCTGTCGGATCGACGTCGCGACAGTCGTCGACTGCAGCCGGTCGAGCGCCGCCTTCAGCCGATCGTAGTTCGGTCCGGCATCGCCGCGGCCGATGAAGGTCAGGATCTCATAGGGCGTGGCGGCCATCAGCCGCGAGGTAAGCAAGCCCTTGTCACGGGCGTCGACGATCTGGCTGGCAGCCCAGATGAGGATGTCGGCATCCCAAATGGTCGCCATTCCGTGCTCGAGCGTGGCCTCGACGCGTATGGAGATGTTGCCCATGTGAAAGTCGATCGGCGTGATGCGGCGGGATTTCGCCAGCGAGAAGAACGGCCAGGCCATCAGGTCTTGCGAGTCGCGCGCCGCCATGTCGCCGCCGCGCGCCCGGAACCGGAGAAGCTGCTCGTCCTCGACCAGACGCCGCCGCATGATCATTCTCCGATCAGCGCTCGCGCGGCCGGCCGACATAGGCAGGCGCGCGGGCGGCATGGGGCTTTGCCGGCGGGATGTCGGTGGTGTCGGTGTCGCTGGTCGAAGAGCGCCGGCTGGTGGCGATCCACTCGCGCAGGTCCTCGATGTCGTAGAGGATTCGGCCGCCGACCTTGCAGTATCGCGGCCCGGTGCCGTAGGTGCGATGCTTCTCCATCGTGCGGGCGCACAGCCCGACGAAATGGGCGGCCTCCTTGGTGCGCACGAAGCGGCGGGGAAGCTCGTCGGTGTCTTTCGCCATTCTCGTCCTGCTCCCTTGCGGTGGCGGTGTCGTCCCGGGCCTGCCGGGGCGCGTGGAGAGGACGATGGCGAAGTTCGACGGGGCCGAGGGAGGGAAAAGATGAGGGGTGTCGTTTTTGCCCACCCGCCCAGGAATGCCTACCGGGGAGCCTTTCCCGGGTAGTAAAGCAGGTCGCGATAGCCGCCGGCGACCAGCCGGCCGGCACGGCGCAGAGTCGTGCGAGCTTTGTGACGTAGCGGATGATCGCGCCAGTCACGAGCCGGAATTGGCGAATTGGCGAACAGCGTCTCGGCGATCTCGCGCAGCGACGAGCCGGCGCGACGACCATCCAAGGCGCGAAGGTTTATGACATGGCGCGCGGTCGACTGCCGCGGCAGGGCGCCGTAGGCAGGCGTCGGACGCCTGCCCTTCAATGCGCGCCAGAAGCGGCGGGCAGCGTCGAGGCGCAACTCGAAGGCGTCATCGAGCGGCAGAGAGATGGCATTGACGTCGGTTTTGGCTTGATGGCCGTCGAAAACAAGGTCGTGCGCGCCATCGGCGGGCCAGCGCGCGAGGGATCGGCCAATGTCGGCCGCGCGTTGGATGTCGCCGGCGTTGGAAAGATCGACGGCAGGCGGCCTCGGGGCATCCGGATCGGTCAGCCTGGTCGCGCGCAGAACGCGAGGAAAGGCCTTCTCTGACCAGACGATCTGCTCGGGTGCAGGCGGTCCGTCATCTCCGGCGACGAAATCGCAATCCCCACCGTTCGACGAACTCGGATGTGCCTACCAGCTCGCCGCGCCGCGCTTTGACGCGTTCCAGCAGCGCCTGGCATTCGGCGACGAACTCGTCGTTGCGCAGCAAATATTCGATGGCGAAGTCGGTCGGCTCGTAGCTCAGCATGTCCGCCCAGGCTTCGGGATCGCTCCAGTCGCGCCGCTGCGACATGGCAATCGTCCTTTCCACGACCGCCCGCCCACCATTCGAGCAAGCTTCCGTGAAGGCGAGGAAAAGTGGAGTCGGTGAGTCAGCAACCTGATTTGCAAAGAAGACAGGCCGGTCGCTTACCTGTAACGATCAGTGGGGCGCGCCGCCGGAAACGATGTAGCTATAGCCCTTCTTCGTCATCCAATGCGCTCGGGCGAGATGGGTTTCCCAGGCGCGGTAAGCGCGCTCGGGCTCCTTCTCCGGATCGATGTGCAGGACGATCTTGGCGACCTCTCGCCAGTCGGCATTGTCGATCTCGGCTTGCAGCAGACGCAGATAGGTCAGCAGCCGCTCCTCGTCGTATCCAGTCAAGATCGGCGATGTCGGCGCCTCGTCGGCAACATCAGGGTCGAGCAGCGGCACGCGCAGCAAGGCGGCCTCCAGTGGCAGTAAGCCAAGATGAAATGCTCGATCGATGGAAAATTATTGCACCAAACGAGCGTCGGACTTTCTGTATTGAGGCATTCATTGCACTTCATACGACGTTAGAGGCCTGTATTGACTGTCCCAATCAGTGGCTCGCGAGACGATGAAGCTGGGGGCAGCACCGGCGCAAATATAGCATATCGACACACGAATAGGAACGATGATTCCTAGAACGATCGTTCCCATGCTGGTTCCCCTCTTGTCATGGATCTCAAGGAGATCATGGCGAGAAATCTGCGTCAGGCACGCCATGACAAGACGCTGACGCAAGAGGAACTGGCCCATCGCGCGGGCCTCAGCATGCGATACGTCGGCGCAATCGAACGGGGCGACGTGTCGGCCAGCGTGACCGTGCTTGGCCAAATCGCAGATGCGCTCGGGATGGAGCCCGGCGAGCTGGTGAAGCGGCCGGAGGCTTCGGGACGACGGAAACGTTAGCTGCGATCTCGTCATATCCGCGGATGTCTGGTCAGCGGGCTTCGCGACGGCTACGTCGTGAAAGGGAGCCGCTAACCAGATTTTCTGGTTATCTGAAATTCCATTTAATTGAACTGCCGGTTTCGTCAAGGGCCGGCAGGGATGCAGAAGACACTTCGTTCACCGAGGCATGTGCGTCTCGTCCAGTTGATCGTGGACAAGCGCAAGGAGGCAGGCTTGAGCCAGGCCGATCTTGCGGAAGCGATAGACCGATACCAATCCGTCGTTGCGGCAATCGAATCTGGCGGTAGACGGATCGACGTCATCGAGTTTCTTGACCTGGCGGAGACGATCGGCTTCGACCCACATGAACTACTGCGGGACGTCGCCACTATCGCCCCGTCTCAGAAAAGAAAGAAATCAAGGACGCTGTCCATCACGTAATCCCGTTATGTCGGCAGTCGCACCATAACGTAAGATAGGAATCGGCCGGCCCGCCGTTCTTGCAGGCCGTGCTCGATTGCGGCATGGAGCTTCGCTACGACTTCAAATCCTTAGCCGGGAGGGACGCTCATGACAGATGAAGCCACGCGCAACGACAGCTCGGGTGCGGTCGCGCTCGCGTCCGATATCGTCGTGGCCTACGTCTCGAACAATTCGGTGCCTCGCGCCGAGCTGCCGGCGCTGATCGCCGACATTCACGCGGCGATCCAACGGCTGCGCACCGGCGCAACGCCTGTACCGGACGAAACGCGCTCCCCTGCGGTGCCGATCAAGAAGTCGGTGACGGCCGACTACATCGTCTGCTTGGAGGACGGGAAGAAGTTCAAATCGCTGAAGCGGCACCTTTCCACCCACTACAATCTCAGCCCCGACGAATACCGCCAGAAGTGGAGCCTGCCGCTCGACTATCCGATGGTGGCGCCGGCCTATGCGGCGGCGAGGTCCTCGCTGGCCAAGAGCATGGGACTTGGCCGCAAGCGCGCGGCGCAGGCACCCGCTCCGGTCGTTGCCGAAAAGCCGAAGCGCCCGCCGGCATCTCGGGCGGCGGCCCCAGCGGCAAAAGCGCGAACGGCAAAGTCGGCCGCGAAGCCGACGCGCAGGAAAAAGGCGGACGCCTGAACGGCCGACATTCGGCCCGTCGATTTCATTTCGTGCGTGGCCGCATGATGTCGGTCGCAATCATGGTGGTCCTCGCATTGCGAGCCGGGCGAAGCCCGGCGAGCGCGGCCGTGCCGGGCATTGACGCGACGGCACAAGATATCGGAGCCGAATGCCGCGCGGCGGGAAATCCAGCCGCGCGGCTTCGGTGGTTATGCCGCCTTTTCAAGCAAGGCCTTGGCCTTGCCCTCAAGCTCAAGCCGGCTGTCCTGATTGGTCTTGTCTCGCGCATGGGCGGTGATGCCCTGCACGAAATCGAAGATGCTTGCGGGCGGATGTCCTTCCTCGGAAAGCACGGTCTCAATGATCTTCGCAGTCTCGGCCTTGCCGAACCCGCGCTTGCGCAGGAAGCTCTCGCGGTCTTCGTCGGTGCGGGCGACGATCTTCTCCCGCGCCGCCTTGATGCCGGCCACGAATGGGGCGGGCGAGGAATTGGCGAAGCTGGTCAGCGCCGGGGCCGCTTCGTGCGCGAAGCGCTGTGCCGCGAACTTCGAGTGCCGGATGGTGATTTCCTCGAAATTTTCGCAGCCCCACAGATTGCGATTCATGCACACGGCGCGCAGGTAGAAGCTCGCAATTCCAAGGGTCTTGCTGCCTACCTCGCTGTTCCATGCGTAGAAGCCGCGAAAGTACAAATCGGGCTCGCCGTTCGGCAGGCATCCGGCCTCGATGGGGTGCGTGTCGTCGACCAAGAACAGGAAAACGTCGCGGTCGCTGGCGTAGAGCGTGGTGGTGTCCTTGGTGATGTCCACGAACGGATTGTGCGTCATGGCCGCCCAATCCAGAACGCCGGGAACCTTCCACATGGTATCGCCGGTGCCATTTCCGGCGATCTTCATGACGGCGGCGACAAGCTCGTGATCCCAGATGCGGCCATAGTCCGGGCCGGTCACGGCGCTAAGCTCAATGCGGCCATCGTCCGTTTCCAGCGTCTTGACAAGCTCGGCACGGTGCGACAGCAGGCCATGCTGCAGGTTGATGCCTGCCAGCGGCGCGGGAAGCTGGCGCATATAGGATGCCGGCGCGCCGACAAGGCTGCACAACTGGCCGAAGCTCCAATGCGTCGGCGCAATCGGCTGCTCCTGTCCGGGGACGATAAGCGAAAGCCTCTCCGCATCCTCCCGGCTCGCCTCGACGCGCATTGCTCGGCTTTCCACTGTGCGGGCCGTGGCGCGATCCGCGCGCGCCTTCACGCCGTCGTAAAGCTCGCTGAGCGACAGATAACGCTCGTCATCGGGTCGCGAAAACCATTCCGACGAAACACGCCCGATGCGCTCGCCGCGCGAGATGTCCACGCGGAAACCGCTGCTGACTGCCGGCTGCTGGTTCTGCCTGGTGCTGATGATGTTCATTGTCCTTGTCTCCTTTTCCGTTAATGCCGGAGGCATGTCCCCGACATGCCTCCCGGGGGCGCGTGAGCGCGCGGGGATGGGAGGGGACAAATGCCGGCGAGCATGGCCGGCCTGCATGGTGAGCGGGGCGGATTGGAATCATGGAAGAGACAGCGGTTGTTTCCCGCTTTGCGAGGCTGCGGGCCTGCCAGTGCGCAGGCGGCATTTGTGGGGAGAAAGGGGTAAGACCCCTTGGCTTCCCACTGATCGGCAAGGCGTCAGCCGCAGCCGATCATGACAAAAGCGAGCGAAGCTCTCCGTATTCTCTGATGGCGGCGGCGGGCATGAGCATGGAAGAGCCCCGCTTTCGCGGGGCTCCGCCTGTGGCCTGTCCTAGTTGACGGCGCGGCGGCGCGACCAGATCAGCGCCAGATCCCCGGTCTCCGTCTCGACCAGGCTCGCATAGATCGGAGCGGGGAAGCTCGGATCGTCGAGCTTGACGGAGAGGTAGGCGTTACCCTTGTCGGACTGCTTCTTCCAGGCGGCTCCGAACTCAGTGGCGCCCGCGAAGATGCGGAAGTCGGGGCCGCCGTTCTGGTTTTCGCCCTCGACCGGCGTGAACTTCACCGCCTTGACGTTGAGCGTGAGGGTCTTGACCGAGCCAGCGAAGCCGATGTCGGTGCGGGAGAAAGTGCCGATAGTGGCCATGACGTGGTTTCCTTCTGCTGATCGGATCGCGCCCATCGCGATCTCGATGATGGGTCAATGACCGGGGACGGTCGGCCCGCACCCTTCAGGGCCGGAACAAGGTGGAGGGCGGCCGGCGACAGCTTTTTTGCTTCGCGATGCAAAGCCGAAGGCGGCGGAAAAAAGCTGGCTGCGGACGTTGCGGGTTCAAGAGCGAGGCGGCGCTTGCGTCGCCGGTCTTCGGTCAGACCTGATCAATCGAGATCGCGATGGGCGTGGTCTGGTCAGCGGACAAGGAGGAAACCGCGTCATGGCTGCTGTCGATCAGCGCTTTCCTTTTCCCGGGCCGATATCGGCTTTGCTGTTCCTTGCGGGCAAGGCACTCGGCCTCAGCGCCAAGACGATGCAGTTCCCTGCCCTCCGAGGGCGACAACCAGAACGGCGGTCCCGGCTTGCGCATGTTTGCCCCCTGATGCGCCACCGTGTTCGGGGCTGCGTGGACGATGCTGGCCGTGTTGACAAGGGCAATGCCTGGCTCTCTGCCTTGGCAAGCTGGACGATCCGAGCTTTGCCGCTCCGATCTATGCGGGCGTGATCGAGACGGGGAGCGAGGATGTGTTTCAGCCGATCTGGTCGCGCCGCCGCGCTGTCAACTAGGACAGGCTATCGGCCGAGGGTCGCGGAAGCGCTGGCTTTTCTAGGCGAAATGTCCGTCGCCGCCATCCCTTGCGTTAGCGATCGTGACCGAAGTCGAAAACCCGCTGGGCTTCGTGAGTCGCCGAAGGCGGCGAGTAGAGCGCGGCCCGAAGGGAACGCCCGAAATCCACGCTAGACCACCAACCACTGCATTCCAGAGCTATGGCATGGCGACAACGATTCACCGATCCTGATCGGAGATTGACGGATTGGCCAGCCGCGCCAGCGCCGAACAGCCGACGAATATACCGCCCGCAACGCAGAAGATTTGCCGCCAGATTTCTGAGGGAACGGCCTCGCGCGTGACGCCATGCAGGAGGGCATAGCCCGCCACGGCGGCGGGTGCGGCGAAGATCAGAGCGACGGCCACACGCAAGATCGGGGCGCGCAACGTGGCGAACAGGAACGCAAGAATGCCGAACGCCGCCACGCCCGCAAAGAATCCGACGATGCCCGCGCCGATCCATCCGGCTCCGGTGGCGTAGGCGAAGAGCACCGTCTCGAGCGCCAGCATGAACGGCACGGCGTAGGTGGCAAGTCGGTAGGCGAGGACGCACAACATGATCAGCAGCGGCACGGTCAGAAGAATAACGGCGATCATCATGCGCCTCCATCGGTATCGATCCGGCGCGTCGGGCCGACGACGCGCCGGATCTTGTTTTAGGTGACGATCATCCCGGCATGCCGGGCGATCTTGGCGTATATGCTCAAGCGATGCTCGGCCTCGAAATAGAGGTCGCGTTCGACCGGCAGGCCAAGCTTGCCGCGCACGTCTTCTATTTCGCTCAGCATCAGATAGCCCAACTCCGGGCTACCCAAGCCGGGATCACACAGGCCGTACAGCCTGATGTCCGCGCCTTCGGGATAGGCTTCGGTGATGAGCCATGTCGCGGACAGATCGGGCGTGAACAGCTTCACGACCGGGAACGGATCGAAGCCGTCCTGAACCTCGGCGGTGCGACCGTTTTCGATGAGGCGGTCGAGCAGATCGTCAGGGATAAGGGGTTCCGTGCGGAGAAAGCGCCGTGTCATGACACCGCCTCCCGTTCCGGCTCGTTGACCCGGTAGCGGACGCGGAAGGCGGCGATGGCTCCGGTCTGTCGCGCCAGCTTGCGGGAGAGCGCGTCGATCTCGCCGCGCCGCTCGAAACGGATCGCGGCGAGGTTTTCCTGAAAAATCCGCTCATCGGTGAGCGTCCACATGCTGTTGGAGCGCCGATGCCTGCTTTGCCGGGATTTGGCTTGGCTGGTCACCGTCATGCGCTCGGCGCGGGTAGCGATCTGCCGGTCTACGATGGCAAGGTGACGCTCGGGTTCGGCGCGCGCCGCCTCCATGCGGGCCAGCCTCGCCCGCTGCTCGACATAGCTTCTCATGGTTCTGGTTCCTGCTGTGGTGTGGTCGAGGTCCCCGGCCGCGCTGGCGCGGCCGGAAAATCCTCGATGATGTCGAAAGGCTGGCCGGAACCGCCAAAGCGGTTCCGGCCGTGGCGGTTTACTCAGCTGCGTGCTGGAAGGCTTCACCGTCCATGGCCTCGCCACCATCTTCGGCGTCGGCGTCGGGGTCTGGACCGACAGGGGCCGTCTCCGGGTCAGCGGGTGCGTCAGCGTCGGGGTCCGGGGTGTCCGGTGCCGTCTCGTCGGCGTCCGGCGCATCCGGGTCGGCAGCTTCGGCGTCAGGGTCCGGCGTCTCGGGGGCCATTACCTCCGGGTCGACGGGCTCCTCTGCTCCCGCCTGCGGCGCGTCCAGCCAAGCGGGCCTCTCTGTGCGCAGCAGCGGCGGGAGCCAGCCAGTTCCGGCAAGAAGCTGCTCGGCGGCTTCCGCCATCGGCTGCTTCTTCATGGAGGCGATGCGATCCGCCGCCTCGTCGTCAACGGCTTCGCGCACGGCGGCGACGATATGGGCCTTGGTGACGCGACCGAGATAAGTCCGCACCGTGGGCGTCCAGTGCGCCGTCATGTCGAGCGCGACCGCCGTCGCCAGCCTGTCCGCCGTCTCATGAGCGCGCGGCTTGCGCTCCCAAGGCAGCTTCACCGCATTGACGGTCAGCGAGGCGCAATGCGCGAACAGCGCCATGACGCTCGCCTGATCCAGACCGGCAATGAAGCCCCACAGGTCCGCGACGTTGCGCGGCATGTCAGCCGCCCATCCGCCATGACGGTCCTCCAACGCCTTCGCCGCCGCCGTGTCCGCGATGCCGTCCGCGTGTCCGCCGAGGCTGGCGCTGACGGGACGGATTTCGAAGCAATGGGCGTCCTCGCCGCGATAAAAGGTCTGCGCCGCGAGTGTGTGCGTGACGGCGATCAAGGCCATATCCGGCTGCTGGCCGAGCGCGAGGCGCAGGCCAAGCGTCCGGTAAGCGGTGAGGTCTCGGATGAGAAGGTCGGACAGCGGCTTGCCGACTTCCTCCCCTTCCTCGTCCTCGGCGTCGAGTTCGGAAACATGGTTGCCGTCCTCGTCATATTCGCCGTCCTCGATGACTTCGCCGTCGCCATTGACGCGAACGCCGTCGATGACGGTTTCACCGTTATCCGCCTCGTCGGGTTCCGGGGCCTCGTCTTCGGGTCGGATGAAACCGCGCTCGATGCGGGCTTCCCCGTCATGGGACAAGACAACGAACACACCACCGTGCGCGATGTCGTCGGGATCGTAGGCATGGCGCTTGGCGTCGATGCGCTCGATCTCGGCTTCAAGCTCCGCGAAACGCTCGTCCACATCGGGCGGCAGGTCGTCGTCCGTGCCTTCCCAATCCGCAGTAAGGCGGTCGTATTCGTCCTTGGCTGCGGCATAGGCGGCTTCGTCGTCCTCGGACAGGTCCACGGGCTGCGGATAGGCACGACGCATGCCGTTGCCGTGCGGATAGTCGATATGGACGTCCGACCACTTCCAGCCTTCGGCTTCCTGCACCTGCCGCGCGGTCCTCTCCAGCTTCTCGATGACAAGCTGGTCGAGCAGCGCGGCGTCCTCGTAGAAGCCGCCACGGTCCTCCGTGAACAGGTCACGGATGATCGTGCCGCCGGCCTCGGTGTAGGCTTCCGGCCCTATGAAAATAGCGCGCCGGTCCGTCGCCGCCACGTTGGTCTTGGTCAGGTCGCGGCGGATGATCCACGGCTCCTTGTTGTAGCCGAGACCGTCATAGACTTGCTCCTGCCGGGCATGATCCTCGGTGATGGCGAAGGCCATAAGCTGGTCGAGGGTCAAACCGCCGTCGCGATAGACCTGCATCAGCTTCGGGCTGACAGCGCCAAGCCGAAGCCGCTGCTTCACGACATGCGCCGACACGCCGAAGCGGGCGCCGATTTCTTCCGCTCCGCATCCGCGATTTACCGATAGCTCGCGGAACGCCTCGAACTGATCGGCAGGCGACATCGCCGTGCGCGTGACGTTCTCGTCCAGGCTGATCTCGAACGGGTCGTTGGCCGTGTCGATGACGCAGCGGATGGCTTCCGTCTTCTTGATCTCCTTGCGCTTGGCGCGCAGAAGCTGGGCCAGCCTGCGGCCTTCGCCGATAGTGACGAGGTAGGAGCCGGTCGGCTTTCCCTCGCCATCAAGCTCCGGCTCCACAACGAGGTTCTGGAACATGCCCTTTGCGGCGATGCTGGCTGCATAGGCTTCGATCTCCGCCTCGGTGTGCGGGGTCTTCCGCGCATTCCGGGGCGACTTCTTCAGCTTGTTGAGCGGGATGAAAACCGTCTCGCCGCTCGCGGGAGCCGCTGCCGTTTCCGCCGCTGCAACAGCTTCCGTCGCCGTTTCTCCGACGGTGCGGATTTCCGCATCCGCAACCGCTTCCACCGTCGCGGCCGTGGCGGCCTTCGCGTTCTTCGATGTCCTTGCCATTGTCCTGATCCTTTCTCTCGTAAATGCCGGAGGCATGTCCCCGACATGCCTCCCGGGGGCGCGTGAGCGCGCGGCAGAGAGGGGGGCCATTGCCGGCGAGCAGGGCTGGGCTGCGCGCCGAGCGAGGCGGATCGGATCAGTGTAGAAGGGGACGCCTTGCGAGCGGGCGGCCCCGCCCTTGCGCAGGCGGCGATGGCGGGGGAGAGATGGCCAAGACCATCTCTCCCCCGATCTCTGTGATTTTACCTGTCGCTACGGAATTGGTCAGAGACCGCTTCTAACCAGCCGAGTCGGCTGAGCGCGGCAGCTGATCGGCGTTGAAGCCTCTCCGCCGCTAAGCGTTGTCGGTACTTAGCGTCTTCGCATCGAAGACGCTGTTATTCTCGCTCAACAGGAACATTCCAAGAACACTCTGGACATCAGCCGTCCATGGCGCCATCATGGCGCCATGGACGAATCAATAAATTCTCAGGAGTCCGCACGTTGGATCGGATCAACCTTCGTCTTTCTGCGGAAACGTTTCGCGCTGTAGACGAGGCGCGTGGAAGACGCGCGGGCAACGTTTCTCGCAACACCTGGATAGCGGAGGCGATCGAAGAGAAGCTTGCTCGCGAATCTGCGCAACCGCGGGTCGATGAAGTCGGACAGGCGGCAAATGCCTAGCTTCTATGAATTCTTCGCCGGCGGCGGAATGGCCCGTGCAGGACTTGGTCGGAATTGGACATGTCTGTTCGCCAACGACTTCGATCATAAGAAAGGGCTCACGTATCAGGTGAATTGGGGAACGGGCGGCGAGCTGAAAGTTGGTGACGTCAACGCCATCAAGCCGACCGATCTGCCGGGAGTCGCCGATCTAATCTGGGGATCGTTTCCGTGCCAGGACTTGTCGCTTGCAGGCGGCGGCGCAGGCCTGAAAGGAGAGCGATCCGGGACGTTTTATCCATTCTGGAAGGTGATTGAGGGTCTGGTCGAAGACGGACGAGCGCCGAAGATCATCGCGCTTGAGAACGTTGTCGGCACACTTACGTCGCATGGTGGTGGGGATTTTGACGCGATCTGCCGGACATTCGCAGATGCCGGATACCGCTTTGGCGCGTTGGTCGTGAACGCAGCGCTCTTCGTCCCGCAGTCGCGACCGCGATTATTTGTGATCGGGGTCCATGCAGATGTTGAGATCGATCCCTGTCTGCTTGCGCCCGAACCGCTAGAGCCCTTCCACACGAAGGGGCTCTGTCGCGCGGTTGATGGCCTATCGGACGCCGCGCGTGATAAACTCCTGTGGTGGAATATTCCGACTCCTCCTCATCGGAATACAACCTTCGCCGATCTAATCGAAGAGAACCCGACAGGCGTCGCCTGGCACACTCCTGCCGAGACCAAGCGCCTGCTCGCGATGATGTCGGCGACAAATCTCGCCAAGGTGAACGCAGCCAAGAGGGCCGAGCGACGGATGGTCGGCGGGATCTACAAGCGCACGCGTCTCGATGAGAACGGCGTCAAAGTTCAACGAGCCGAAGTCCGCTTTGACGACATTGCTGGGTGTCTTCGGACGCCGGCCGGAGGATCGAGCAGACAGACCATCATCGTCGTGGACGGCTCGACCATACGTTCGCGGCTGATTTCATCGCGGGAGACGGCTCGGCTGATGGGGTTAAATGACGACTACAAGCTGCCCAAGAATTACAACGAGGCCTATCATCTGACCGGAGACGGCGTCGCGGTTCCGGTCGTTCGTCATTTGACGCACCATATCCTTGAGCCGCTGCTAGGCCTAACGGCGAATGAAGGTCGAGAAGCTGCATGAGCGTAATCCCCTGCGAGCAAAACAAGGGATTGCGGGACCAGATCGAGCGGTTCGCAGAGGTTCTCAAAACGGAAGCGCACCGGCTTGGAAACCATGGTCTGGATGAGCGCGATTTTTATAATTCGGGGCTTTTCCGGGGGGCCGTCGAGCGAGTTCGAGGACAATTCTCGGCGACGATGCGCGGCAAGCGCGAGTTCGCGCAACACGCCCTGAATCATATGGAGGACGGTGGGTTCATCGCGGGGTGGGATCTTACGGACGACGCTAATCGTAACGACTATATTGTCCGCCTGAACAGCGGCCGAACCGCTGTCATCGATCTCAAAGGCTGCCTGGACGGCAACAACACCAACATTTTTGAACGCCCGGCAAGCGCCGACGAGTTCATTATCTGGAGCATTTGCTCAAATCCAGGGGCGGACCCTCGCCGCAACGCCTGGTCCGGCATCCATACCCGGTTGAGCGCCGAGATGATCTCGCGCAATCAACGGGTGGACGGCGTGGTGCTTTGGGACATGGTCTGCGGTACGATCGGGCGGCCGTGTCCCAAGCTTTCGAATCCCAGCCGCGCGACTGACCTTGGTCCGTTCCGCACTCCGCCGCCGTGCATTTATCTGCTACCCGCGACCATACCTTCGCTCGCAGAACCTCATGTTGTCGCGCAGGGCCTCGCCAACGTCGAATTGCTCGCGGCGTTTCACGCCTGCTTCCATGGACAGGACAATGAGATTTATCAGGTCGATTTCAGTGTCTCCCAGAGCGGAGACCAGTTGATGCGGCAAACTACTGTTCGCCGCGCGGCCGGGGTGGCGCAGATCTCAGAGATGACCGCGCTTCGCCGGGTCTAGAAAGAGACGCCATGACGACCGCACAACGAGCAATCCTGACCGCGTTCGACGATCAGCATATCGGTTTGTCGAAGGGGTCGCTTTCGCTTGTTCTAATCCTGACGCGCAACGCGAAGTCAAAGACCTTTCCGTTGGATAAGGCCGAGTTCGTGACGTCCAGAGGCGGTCAGGTCGCTGGTTTGGGTGGGCCTGCCGTCAAGAGAATCCTCAACGACCACGGCGTCGAGCGCATTCTTTCGAACGAAGGCGGACGAACCAGCCGCGGGAACATGGAGCGCATGAGCGCGTATGTCGATGTGATGAACGAGCTCGCGTCACGCGATGAACTCGATCTCGAAGCGGCGGAGCGGTATTGGGTCGAGCGCGCGTTGGCGTATTTCGACGCACTTCCCTTCACGTTCAAGCTCGACCCATCCCGTTCCCTTCGCGCTTGCGTCCGCGATCTCCTGGCCCAAGCCGTCGAACGGCAGCGCGAGGTCAAAGGAACCATGTATGCGGGCGCGGTCATGCAGCACCTGGTCGGTGCGAAGCTCGACACGATCACGAAGGGCCTAGTCACGCACCACGGCTTCTCCGTCGCGGACGCCCCGTCCAACCGCTCCGGTGACTTTCTGATCGGCGACGTCGCCATCCATGTCACGACAGCTCCGGGCGAGGCGCTGATCCGGAAATGCCAAGGAAACCTCTCTTCCGGTCTCCGCCCGCTGATCGTGACCACCGAGGACGGTGTCGGCGGCGCGAAGGCTTTATCCAAGCAGGCGGGCGTGGATGACCGCGTCGACGTGATCGAAATTGAGCAATTCATAGCGACGAACGTCTACGAATGGAGCGTCTTTCAGCGCGATGCGCGCCCGGCGACCATCAAAGACATTATCGATCGCTACAACAAAATCGTCGCCGAATGCGAAAGCGATCCGAGTCTTAGGATCGAATTTGAGGGATGACCGTCGATCCTATTCGTTCCCGTATGATGCGAGCGGTGAAATCGAAAAACACCGCTCCCGAAATGATCGTGCGCAAGATTGTCCATCGGATGGGATACAGGTTCCGGCTCCATCGAAAGAATCTTCCAGGCCATCCTGACTTGGTATTCCCCTCACGACGGCTGGCGTTGTTCGTGCATGGTTGCTTCTGGCACGGTCATGACTGCGCGCGCGGCGCGCGAAGCCCAAAGACCAATGCCCAGTATTGGGCGCAAAAGATCGAACGCAATCGAAAGCGTGACGCCGCGACGCTAGAGGCGCTGTCACAGGAAGGTTGGCGAAGTTGCGTCGTCTGGGAATGTGAATTGCGCGAGCAAGAGCAGCTTCGCACAAAGCTCGGCGACCTGTTGATGTCCGCCTCGACAACGAAAGGCAAGGGTCGATGCCGGCTGACATGGTGATCAGCCGCTTCATGAAGGAGCTCCGGATCGCAGTGCCGACCCAATTCACGCGGGAGGGCTCAAGCGATCCCAACATCCGCAACCGCCAACTACCGCCATACCGACATGTGTTTCATGCGCTTTGCCTGTTTGAACATTCGAACGGGTATCGTCTTCCGCGCTACGAACGTTTCAAGCGTTCCTATCTGCTCGCGCTCGATAACCATCCTCGGTATCGGCGCCAAAAAGAGGAGTTCTGCCCTGGCGGACATCCTTCTCCCGGGCTCCTGCACCGCATCGGAGGATGGTATCTCGACGGGCTCGCCCATACTCATCTCTATTGCACGCTTGTGCAGGCTTACGAAGAACAGCGGCGCGTCGGCGCGGTCATGATGGACGCCCGCGTCGACGCCAAACTGAAAACCGATATCGCGATCGTCACGCCGGACAAGTCCGTGCGCGTGGACATTCGCTTTGGAGATGGCTTCCGTCAAAGCCGCATCCTAGCGCAGCGGGCCAAGGCTGAGGCGGTTGCCAAGACCCGAAATTCGTCCAGTTCCCAACTAGGAAATCCATTCTTCGAACAGAGCAAGACGGCGGTGATCTTACATGACGAGATGGTGTTGGACGCCAAAACCGGGGTGCCGTTGTTCAAGCCTCTGGCGATCGACCGTCTCCTGACCGATATCGATCGGCATCTTGGTCTGGCTCCTGAGCAAGCTATTTTCTACGAGGCGATGAAAAATCTGAGTATGTCCGAGTTGCAGCGTGACGCTGGGCAGCTTGGCGCGCCTTGAGCCACTCAGTTTCAGTGTTTCAGGATCGAGCGACTTAAATCAATTCGACACTCGAGAGTTGGCTGCCACGCGGCCTAGTCACCCTCCGCGACGGGATCGCATTGCAAGATGCGATGAAGGCAGCCATGGGCAGGAGGTGTGGTACATCGGAAATGACAGGATAGCGATTCGCGGGGACTATAGTGGGCAAGAAGAAGAATGTCGCCACCGGCGATGCAATCCGGACGCCTCCCATGGAGACCGACGAACTTCGCAAGGGCATCGAGGCATTCTTTCGCACGATACAATATCCTGACAGCAATGGCGTCGATCGAAACGTCGGCGGTTACAAGTGGGGTGTCTATGCGTTCTACGACTACGACAAGGAACCGATCTATGTCGGCCAGACAAAGGAAAAGTTGAGCGGCCGTGTTCGCCGCCATATGACGAACCAGCGTACCGACGCCGTGGCCATGTCGGTGCTTGATCCTTTTGAAGTCGCCGAGATTGAAGTCTGGCCGTTGCCGCAGTTCGAAGGGATCAATAGTAAGCACCCCGATTATAAGAAGACAAAAGACTATCTCGATGCGCTTGAGCATCTGGTCCTTACAAGACTTCGCAACGAGAGCCGCTTCAAAGCTATCTTGAACGAGAAGGATCCTCCTACGCCCAAGGTAGCTGTCGTCGAACCCGAGAGACGGCGAGGCACAATTGTCTCCGATCAGGTTCGAGCGCTGCGGGAGCACCCGGACACTCGTCTCGCGCGTCGAGCTTTAATTGTCTCAAAGTTGGCTCAGGTTATTTCAGAGCGCGAACTGAAGCACACTGGTCTCCGCCGCGTGCTGCTAACCCAGGCCAAACGCTTACAATGGTTAGCCGAGCGGCGGTTCGTAAGTCTTGGTGGGGATGCTTCGGTGGAAGCAGGGCCGGAGAATGACGACGAAATCTTCGTCGGCGAAGCTTAGCTCGCAGATCCGCCCGCGGCTCGGATGCCTAAAGACAACGCCAACTATTGGCGCGCCAAGATCGCTCAGAATGTCGGGCGTCGTGCCCGCAATAGGCGGCCCTGCTCGAGGCGGGCGGGACGTCCGACAGTGTGGGATTCCAGATAGGCACTTTTCTCAGCGCGGAATTATAGCCCGCGGGTACAAGGGCGAAACGGATTGCATCGCGGCAGCCTTCTTCGAATTGCATGCTTCGCACAGCAACTGCAGATTTGTGACATCGTTCGCTCCGAAGCGAGCCAATGGGACGATGTGATCGTAACGTTCGGTCTCCATTTGATTCACGGTTGCAGCCAAACTCCGCTTGCACTCACGGCATTCGCCCTTGTCGCGATGAAAGATAGCGCGCCGTGCCCACATCGGGATCGCCACTCGTTTAAGCTGCCCAGTCCTGGTTGTGAGTTCAGCGCCGAAACCTGACGTCTCGATATGGCCGGAGCAAAGCCTGTTGAAAGTTTGCAGGAAGCCGACGTCGTTGAACAGAACGTGAAACACCTCGTCGGCCAACTCTTCGAGAGCATTGTGGTATCGATCAGACTCTGCGGTGAAGTCGTAGAAGGAGTCTTCGTCCTCGAGATCATTGGGGGAAAATGGCACTCGATAGGTCGACAGGAATTTCCGCAAGAACCGAGGCTTGTCCTCGTCGAGCCGTTCAACCTCTTCCTCAACTATCTGTCGGATAATCGCTTCTAGGAAATGATGCAGGTTTGTGAAGCGATGGAACGGGCGCATGAGCATCATTGTCTGAGCATCGCCAAGGACATCCTCGATGCCTCGCAGGTACGAGCCGGATTCGTTCACGATGTTGAAGACTGCGTTGGCGAAATAGTAGACGCTGAAACCTCTCGCTTCGTAGTAAAATTTCCGCTTGTCGGCCATGTTGCCCTCCAGACTGGGCAGTTCCCTGCCAATTGATCAGGCAGCTAAGCGGCGACCTTTGTCGCAAACACGCAGGGCTCCGCGTCGGTGGGTGCGGCGAACAGGGGCCACCAGAACTTGTGTGCGGTCCAACCGAGATCTCGGCCGCCTTCCTGCTGGAGCAGGATCAGCGCCGGCTTCGACCGCGGTTCGTCCAGCACTTTTTTGCGGAGCGCGGTACCAAGGATCGAACGGCCGGACTTGTCGCCCGATCCGGACCGTGAGAGTTTCCTTCCCGTCTCGACCCAGAGCAGGATCTTACCATCGCCGCCCTGCGCCACATCGGCGTAATAGTCTATCAGACCGCGCATCGCGTCCCACTCGAACTCAACCGTGTCAAATTCCATGCTTTGCTGGATGGCGTCGATGATGGCCAGGGCGATCTTGCGGTCAACCAAAACGAAGTCGTCGATGCTCCGCCACTCAGGCTTGATCAACCGATCAAGCTCCGTCTGGATCTTCGTCATGACCGCACCGCCCTTGGTCTGAAAGTCGCTGGGTAGGAGCATGTCGTTGGGTGACACAGCGACCACATCGCTGAGCAGAATCTTGTTCGGTGCGCATGGGCGAACGCGACGGGCGGCGTCCGACTGGATGAACACCACTCCGGCGTCGTGAGCACCGGTTTCGAACGCGTTGCGCAGCGAATTCTCAAGGGCATTGATTGTGTAGAGCCGGTCATAGACGGCACGCGAGGTATAGAAGCGCGTGACAGCCAGATCGCGCCGGTCGCGATTGCCGTACATGCGCGAGTGCTGGAGCACTGTATCCGCCTGCATCGTCTTGGGATTTCGGCCATAATAAAAGGAGATCAGGTTCGGGATCGTGATGCCGCGATCGAGAATGTTGCCACCAACCCATATGTTGTAGGGCGTGCGCAGTTTGAGCTCGGCATTAGCATCCAGCAAAGCCATGACGTCGGTGTCGGAGTTTACCTTCTCGACCACTACGTCATCGCTCTGCAAGGCATCGATGAAGGCGTCGAAAGCTTCGTCGCGCGGCGGCATGCGTCCCTTGTCCGCAAGCACAGAAGTCTCGAGATCGTCGAAAGCCCCGTCGAACAGCGGACGCAACCGATCGGGATCGTTCTCTGCGGCATCGACAATGGCGCTAAAAATCCAATCGATCACCTGATCCTGCCACGCGTGGGCAGCGCGCTGGATATCATTGTGGATCACCATCGCGTACTTCTTCGGCCGGTCTCCGGCCTCACGCTGCTGCCACTGCCGAACGCCGACCGCCACGACAAAGGTGATGATCGCGCGGCGCAAACCAATGACATTGTCGCTTTCGAGGACATTGTTGGAGCTGATGCGTCGCTTGTCGGCTCGACGGAGCGCGTCCTGTTCCTGCTCGGTGACTTCCACGATCAGCTTCGACCGCGGATCATCTGTGTCGAAGGGGCCAAAATAGTCGTCTCCGCCGACGTAGCCGGAATGGATCGGCAGGAGCTTAGTGAAGGCAGGGCGCTTAGGCTTGAACACGTAGCTCGAACTGTTGTTCGTGGCGTCGTCATAGCCTTCCGGCTGGAGGTAGAGAGAGTAGGGCGTTGCTGTAACCTGTAAAAAGGCGATTCCCTGGGTTTTGTCGCGAAGCTTATCGATCTGATCGGCGATGGTGCCTTGATTGATGTTCGGATCGCCGGTCTTGCGGACGAAGCGGACACTGGCCAGATCGGCCTCGTCGTCGACCAGCAGCACTTTGCGATCATGCAAGTCCTCATGAGCGTCGATGAACTCGATGAGGCGGTCAAGATTCCGCGCCTGCTTCTTGGCTACTATCACGACTTTCCGGCGCAGCTCGCTGCGGCGCAGGGTGCCGGGAAGGTTCATGATGTCGACCACCAGGAACTCATCGTCCTCGATGAATTCCTTGAAGTCCGCCTCAAGTCGGCGAACCGTCTGGGCCGAGAGCGTTTTGGTGCCTTTGGTCAGCACGACGGCCATATCGAAGCCGCGGTCGAAGGCGCGTGCGATGACCCCGACGAAACCGCGTGTCTTCCCTGACTGGATCTTACCGAGAAGCATGCCCGGCTTGTCCCCTGTGGTCGACGCGGTTTCGAGCTCGGTGACGATTTCCTCAATGCGTTCCGAAAGTGCATCGTCGTCATTACGGAAGCTTTTGAGACGTGCATAGTACGACGACGAAGCGCCGAGCGATCCTAGCTTGCGATTGTTGCGCTTGAGCCAAGCCCGAATTTGTGTCCGGCGAAAGACTGGGCCTGAAGCCAGCTCTTTCAACGGCTGCGGGAAGTCGGACGAGCGCACTCGCCAGTTGGCCACGGCTTGAGTGGTCACTTCCGCCATCGCCGCGATTTCGTTGATGCCTACTAAATCGTTGTCCATATCAACCGCCTGTGAGCATTTGTCACACTGTGAGTATCACTCACATGATATTTGTCAACACCTGTGACGCCCTTTTCTGGTGCGTACGCCTCGTATCGCGTCCCAGTGGTTCAGCAAGATTTCCCGCATCATGAGTCTGGGTCGCCGGGGCAACCAAACAGGGCTGATCGGTTCGCTTTCCGCTCACCCATGCCAATGAGATCGATCCCGAGGACGTGAAACGCAGCCCGATGGCTTCAGGGGCCGCCGAGGCCACGGTTGGACCGCAGTGCCCAAAGGTGCGCCGCATGACTCGCGCAGCGAGACGCCTCGCCTAACGCGATGGAGACCTTCGATGGCGGTCTGATTCCCAACAGACGGATGGCCCGAGCGCCGTGGATGATTAGAGCGATTGACCACCTCCAATCCCATTTTTTGTGAACTAACCTTACGCTACAATTAAAGTGGGCTTTGTAGTCAAAAAGTGAGTCCTCATGGCAACGCTGCAGGCGAAAATTGCAGAGTAATTTCTTTCGTCGCTCGCGGAAGGCAAGGAAGTCGATCCCGAGAAGATCGAACAAATCCGAAAATTGCTGGCCGACGCCAAGAAACCGAAGGCTGATGATTTTGTGAAAATCTTTACGGCCCCGATTGGCGGTGAAGTGAAGTGATTAAACTCGAAACCGCCCACATCGAAGAGGTCCGTGGAATCCGCAAGCTTGATATCGACTTTGGGAAAGGGACCTTCGCGATCTCTGGTCCGAACGGCTCCGGCAAAAGCGGTGTCATCGACGCGATCGAATTCGGGCTCACCGGAGAGATAGGCCGCCTCACTGGACGGGGCACCAAGGGCCTCTCGGTTTCAGAGCACGGCCCTCATGTCGACAAGGTCAAGTTCCCGGACGCCGCCTTTGTGGAATTGAAGGTTTTCATCCCAGCGCTTGGCAAGTCGGCAACGCTCACGCGGAAAGTCTCCGCGCCCAGCAAACCCAAGATTGTGCCGGCCGATTCCGATGTGAAGGCAGCGCTCGCCGAAATTGCCGATCATCCTGAAGTCACGCTCGCCCGGCGCGACATTCTGCGTTTCATTCTCGTCGAGCCGACAAAGCGCTCCGAGGAAATCCAAGCGATCCTAAAGCTGGAGGAAATCGGGCAAACGCGCGCAGCGCTCAACACGGCGCAGAACAAGCTTCAGACTGCCCACAAGTCCGCATCGAATCTTGTTCAGTCGAGCCGAGATACATTGCAGCGCCACCTGCAAATCGCGACCTCCGGAGCGAGCGAGCTGCTGGCCGCTGTCAATCCAAAGCGCGAAGCGCTCGGCCTTCCGAAACTTGAAAAGCTGACATCCGACACGCAGTTGGATGCGGGCCTGTCGGATGCCGACAAGCTCCCCGAGTTCAATAAGCAATCCGTGCTGCGTGACCTGAAGGCGACGTCAGATGTGCTCGGCAAGCTTGCGGACTCGGCAAAGGATGATGCCACTGCCATCCTCGCGGGTATCGCGACGCTCGAAGGTGATCCGGCTCTGCTTCGGGCGCTACAACGCCGTTCACTGGTCGAGAAAGGCCTTGACCTGGTCGACGGCCCCGAGTGCCCGCTTTGCGATCATCCATGGCCGGATGAGGACCATCTGCTTGGTCATCTCAAGGCGAAGCTCGCAAAATCCGAGGATGCAGGCACGCTTCAGACCTCTCTCCTCAAGAGTGGAGCTGCGATCGCCCAGCACGCGGACACCCTGTTGGGCCTGCTCAGAAATGCTCTCAGGATCGCAAAGGCTGAAGGCGATGCTGTCTGTGCCGAGCTCATAACCGCTTGGGGAACGGATCTGCAGCAGCTGAAGGGGCAGCTTTCCAATTTCGATGGGCTGATCGGTTTGAAGGATCGCCTGGCGGATGGATGGTCCAGAATGCCCACGGAATTCCCTTCCAAGCTTGCCGAGCTGGAAGCCAAAGTTCAGGCGAAGCCTGATCAAAGCGCGGCCATCGAAGCGCAGACATTCCTCACGACAGCGCAGCTCCGGCTTAATGACTACCGCGACGCCATGCGGAAGAACGAGGCGGCGAAGGTTGCCAGCACCTCTGGGAAGGCGGCCTACGATACCTATTGCCGCGCCATGGAAGACGAGTTGAATGCGCTCTATGAGGCTGTTCAGGACGATTTCAGCACTTTCTACCGCCTGATCAACGAGGGCGATGAGGTGAAGTTCACCGCGAAGCTGACGCCGAGCGAAGGGCGGCTCGATTTCGACGTGAACTTCTATGAGCGTGGCCTTTTTCCACCCGGAGCCTACCACAGCGAAGGGCATCAGGACGGCATGGGGGTGTGTCTCTACCTCGCCCTGATGAAACGCATGTTTGGAAAGAACTTCACCATCGCCCTACTGGATGATGTCGTCATGTCGGTCGACTCGGGGCATCGCTATCAGTTCTGCAAGCTGTTGAAGACGCACTTTCCCGACACGCAATTTATCATCACAACCCACGATCGCCTCTGGGCGGAACAGATGAGATCGGCCGGGCTTGTCACCGCGAAGACCTCGCTGGCGTTTCATAGCTGGACGGTGGACACAGGTCCGCTTGTCGAGTCGAACGCCGATATCTGGGATGAGATCGCGGCCGCTCTCGCCAAGGGAAAAGTCGAGACGGCCGCTCATGGGCTGCGTCATCACTTGGAGTATGCGTCACGTCATCTCGCGGACCAACTTGGCGCGCGTCCAGTCTTCCGGGCTGACGGCAACTATGAGCTGGGCGAACTCCTGCCCAGCGTCCTCTCGCGCGTCAAAGACCTGTACGGGAAGGCTGCGGATGTGGCGCAGTCATGGGGCAATGTCATCGCAAAGGAAGCAGCGTTGGAACGTAAGACCACGCTCTCCGGTTCGAGCGGTGCAAGCAATGTCGAGCAATGGGCTGTCAACAAGGCGGTGCACTACAATGAGTGGGCCAACTTTGGAAAGAAAGATTTCGAGCCTGTTGTCACAGCGTTCAAGGAACTGCTGGAGTGCCTGCGCTGCAAGGACTGTCAGTCTTGGCTTTATGTCACGCCTCGCGGCGGCAGCCCGGAATCTCTACGTTGCCAATGTACTGCCGTAAACCTGAATCTCAAGGTGAAACAGAAGTGACCCGATCGCCACGCTACCCCGAAATGAGAACCTAGTGACAGTATGACCAGATTGGACCTCTGACTCGATCCCTCGGTGCGCTTAGATCATCGACGAGACACAGGCAGCGCAAGTATCCTATTTGTAGGTCAGAGCAGTTCGTTGCCGACTGGGTCGGCAATTGGACTTCCATTTTTGACGCTGAGCCGCATCATTCGCTCCAGGTCCAATTTGATCTGGTGATTGCTATGACCGGAACAGCGGATGCTGGGAACCAAAATCCGCAACAGGCGCGGGAGAAGAAGCTTGCCGCGCCAGATGGCGACGACGCGCCGTCGGACTCTTATGCCTCTTTGCGCACGGCCATGAAGCGAACCGTGCGGCGACCCGAACTTCGCATGATCGTGCCACTGGCCGACACGACCATCTACGAAATGGAGCAGCGCGGCGAATTTCCGCGGCGCTTCTACCTGACGTCGCGCTGCGTGGTCTGGGATCTGGCGGAGGTCGAAGCCTGGATCGAGGAGCGCCGGCAAGCGTCAGATGCCGAGCGGATCAAGTGCGCACCGGCGCCGGACGTGCGCAAGCGCAGAACACGGCCGGTTCGAGGATAGCTGCAGCCACGGAAAACTGCGCCGCGCGGCAGCTCCTCCGACGACATTAAGTCGGGCGCGCCCGCCGACAACCCGTTTTTCGCAATCCGGGATCGGATCACGCGGCCTCCGAAGCTGACGGATGCATCGAGGGTGGATAGAGCACCGGCGTCCTTCTCTGGCCAGCAACCCAAGCGTCGATCATGTTCGCCCACTCCTGCAGCATATGGCGTCGCTGCTGCTCATATTCGGCCTTGTTGTAGACGCTGCGGGACGAACGTCGCTCCTCGTGAGCGAGGCACTTCTCGATCCAGTCGCTGTTGAAGCCAAGCTCGTGGAGCAAGGTCGAGCCGGTCCGGCGCAGATCGTGAACCGTGAACGGTTGCAGCGCGAGACCCTTCTTTTTCGCCCGCTCGATGATGGCCATGGTGATGCGGTTGAACGTAGCTTTCGACATCGTCTCGTCTGCATCGTAGCGCGACGGCAGTACGTAGCGCGAGTTCGCAGCGCAGGTCTTGAGCGCGATCATGATGTCGAGCGACTGCTGCGACAGATAGACGTTGTGGGGCTTGCCGCGTTTCATGCGCTCCTTCGGGATGCTCCACACCGCATTCTCGAAATCGACCTCGTCCCAGGTCGCCTCCAGAAGTTCGCTTTTCCGCACCATTGTCAGCAGGATCAGCCTCAACCCGAGACGGATGGTGGGCAGCGTCGGCACATGCTCCAGTTCCTGGAGCATGATGCGGATCTCGGTCGGCGTGAGCGCGCGGTCCCTGGCGACGAAGGTTGCGATCGAGGCGGGGGCTACGTCATCGGTCGGGTTGCCTATCTTCTCGCCGTGGAGAATCGCGAAACCGTAGACCTGTTTGACGATATCGCGGACATGGATGGCAGTAGCCGGCGCGCCGCGATCCTTCACCTTGTGACAGAGCGTCCGCACATCCTCGGGTGTGATTTCGGTCAGCAACCGGTTCTTCCATGTCGGCAGGATGTCGCGGTCAAAGATTGTCTTCCGCATGGATCGCGTGCTCTCGGCCATGCGCGCCTCTTTCAGCCAGCGCCTGCCGACCTCCTTGAAGCTCGACGCAGGTGTCAGGCGCCGCTTCTTGCGTTGCTTATCGAGAGCCGGGGATTGCCCTTCGGCCACCAGCTTCCTCGCAGCCGTGCATCGGTCTCTGGCTTCGGACAGGCCAATGCCGTCCAGGCCGTAGCGCCCGATGGTCAACGTCTCGCGGCGATCGTTGAGACGATAGTCATAGCGGAAGGTAATCAACCCCGAGGGCGCGACGACAACGTACATACCGTCACGATCCGACAGCTTGTACAATTTGTCTTTTGGTTTCAGCTTCTTAAGAGCGAGATCGGTCAGCATCGGAAAGGCCTTTCGACGTCAAGCACCCCGTCGAATGGCCTATTTTTACCGTCACGCGAAATACCGTCAACCAATTATTATTTCACTTCAATATCAGCATGTTAGCTTCTAAATCGACGCGCTGCTTGGTGTTGCAGCGCTGACGGTATTTGGAAAGCGGCTCGTTGACGAAAATCCAAATACCGTCAGCAATACCGTCAAATGGTCGCGCTTTGGGACGATAGGCCGCGATAGATGGCGAGACCTTTTTATTTTATTTTCAATGAGATAGGTTGGTTTAGCGATTGACCGCGAAACGCCCTGAAGGACGCCGGGTCACTCCCACTCGATCGTGCCGGGCGGCTTGGAGGTGACGTCGTAGACGACGCGGTTGATGCCGCGGACTTCGTTGATGATGCGGGTCGCGGCCTGGCCGAGGAAATTCATGTCGTAGTGGTAGAAGTCGGCGGTCATGCCGTCGACGGAGGTCACCGCGCGCAGCGCGCAGACGAACTCGTAGGTGCGGCCGTCGCCCATGACGCCGACGGTCTGGACCGGCAGCAGCACGGCGAAGGCCTGCCAGATAGCGTCGTAGAGGCCGGCCTTGCGGATCTCGTCGAGATAGATGGCGTCGGCCTGGCGCAGGATGTCGAGCTTTTCGCGCGTCACGCCGCCGGGGCAGCGGATGGCGAGACCGGGCCCGGGGAACGGATGGCGGCCGATGAAGCTGTCGGGCAGGCCGAGCTCACGTCCGAGCACGCGGACCTCGTCCTTGAACAGCTCGCGCAGCGGCTCGACCAGCTTCATGTTCATGCGGTCGGGCAGTCCGCCGACATTGTGGTGCGACTTGATCGTGACCGAAGGGCCGCCGGTGAAGGAGACGCTCTCGATGACGTCCGGATAGAGCGTGCCCTGGGCGAGGAAATCGGCGCCGCCGAGCTTCTTGGCCTCTTCCTCGAACACCTCGATGAACAGGCGGCCGATGGTCTTGCGCTTGGTCTCCGGGTCGGCCTCGCCTTCGAGCGCACCGATGAAACGATCGGCGGCATCGACCAGGATCAGCGGCAAATTGTAGTGCTCGCGGAACATGGCGACGACGTCGGCCGCCTCGTTCTGCCGCATCAGGCCGTGGTCGACGAGGATGCAGGTGAGCTGGTCGCCGACCGCCTCGTGGATGAGGAGTGCCGCGACGGAGGAATCGACGCCGCCCGAAAGCGCGCAGATGACCTTCTTGTCGCCGACCTGCTGGCGGATCGCCTCGACCGCATGCGCGCGATAGGCATGCATGGTCCAGTCGCTCTCGATGCCGGCGATCTTGTGGACGAAGTTGCGCAGCAGCTTGGCGCCGTCCGGCGTGTGCACGACCTCGGGGTGGAACTGCACGGCGTAGAAATTGCGGGCCTCGTCGGCGATCGCCGCAAATGGGGCGCCGCTGGAGGTGCCGATGACGCGGAAACCGGCGGGGATGGCCGTGACGCGATCGCCGTGGCTCATCCAGACCTGGTGACGGGTGCCCTTGGCCCAGACGCCGTCGAACAGGGCGCTGTCGTCCTCGATCTCGAGATAGGCGCGGCCGAACTCGCGATGGTGGCCGGCCTCGACCTTGCCGCCGAGCTGGGCGCACATGGTCTGCTCGCCGTAGCAGATGCCGAGCACCGGGATGCCGGCCTCGAAGACGGCGTCAGGAGCGCGCGGGCTGCCGATGTCGACGGTGGAATGCGGGCTGCCGGAGAGGATCACCGCCTTGGGATTGATCCGCTTGAAGGCCTCGGCGGCCGACTGGAAGGGAACGATCTCGGAATAGACCCCGGCCTCGCGGACGCGACGCGCGATGAGCTGCGTCACCTGGCTGCCGAAGTCGATGATGAGGACGGTTTCAGGGTGCTCGGAGTTCTTCATGGCGGGCGTTTAAAGAAAGATTCGAGTCTGTGCAATGGGCTGGATTGCATGGCTGGCAGGCAGCGCGTGCAATGGCTGCCCAACATTCCAGCGCCAATCACCTGCCCTGCGGTTCGGCAAGCCCGCGCAGGGCTGCCATCAACGCGGCGAAAGGCCCCTCGCCCAAACGCTCGCGGTAACGCTTCTCGATGTCGAGCTTGATGCGGTCGCCGTCGTCGAGCGCTTCAAGCCCCTTGCGGGTGTAGATGACCAGCTTGCCGCGCCTGTCGCCGGGATCGGCGGCGCGCTCGATCACGCCCTCGGCCTCCAGGCCGTCAAGAAGCTGCTGCACGGCCTGCTTGGAAATGCCGGCACGCTCGATCAGCGCCGCCTGTTTGGCGCCGCGGCGGGGTATGTGGCCGAGGAGCCCGGCACGGCTCTCGCTGAACCAGCCATGGCCGGCAGCGCGCATCGCCTCGGCAAACTCGGCCTGCCAGGCACGGCTCGCCTGCCACAGGCGCCAGCCGACGTGGTCGGGCAATGCGCCCGCACCAGTTTCGTCAAGTTGCTTGACCATTTTTCCAATCGCGCCTATCGTCAAGAAGCTTGACTATATTGGTAAAGGAAGGAACCGAAGATGGCAATTCTCGACCAGGCCTCGCTGAAGGTGCTGATTGGGGGCACGACCCATGTGCTCGATCGCAACGGCAAGGAGGCGTACGTCTATTTCGAAACCGGCGACCAGGCGCACATGCTGCTCGACGACGGCGAGACGCGGCAAGGCACCTGGGCGCTCGCCGAAGGCGGCTACGTCGTCGATTGGGACAATGGCGCCGTCGGGCGCTGGACGCTCGACCACGAGGCAGGATCGGTCAGCTATGTGAACCGGGACAACGATGCCAGGGTGAGGCTCGCCGGCATCCTGTTCGGCAATGCCAAGGGCCTGCCGCGCAGAGAAAACTAGAGCTTCAATTCGCCGCTGGAGATCGCCTCGCCGAGACGCTGGACGGCGTGGGCCAGCTTCTCGTCGACGACGTGGAGGTATTCGGTCCAGTCGTCGACATGGCTGATGTCGCTGGCGCCATCGGAGATGCCGCGCAGGCCGACGAGCGGCACGCCGAAGACCTGGCAGGCGCGCAATACGGCAAAGGTCTCCATGTCGACCATGTCTTCCGCGATGGCGTCGTAGGCGGCGCCCGAAATGATGGTGCTGCCCGTCGACAGGCTGGCCTGCCGCACATCGGGAATGCGCAGCGGCAGCTCCAGGGTGGCGGGAAGGTCGAGGAACGGCGTCCGCCCCTTCTCGAAGCCCATGGCGGTCGCGTCCATGTCGCGGAAACAGACCGACGTCACCTGGTAGACCTCGGTCTGTTCAAGCCGGCGGCTGCCGGCGGATCCAAGGCAGACGACGAGATCGGGGAGATAGTTGGAAGCGGCGAGCAAGGCCAGTTCGGCGCCCACCCTGACGCCGGCCTCGACCGGGCCGACGCCGGTCATCAGCGGCGTGAACAGCTTTTGCAGATGCGGGCCGTATTCGGCCTCGGCGGCCATGACGAACAGCACGTTGCGGCCAGCGAATTGCGTCATGCCCGGCATGGCCTATCCCTCTATGCCTTCGCGGCCGGCAATCGCCATCATCGTGCCGGTCATGGTGGCGATCAGCTTGGCCTCGCCGTCGGCAGCGATGGCATAGGCCTGACCGTCGGCGACGACGATGGTGCGGCCGGGCTTGGTGACCGAGCCGCGGAACAGGAAGCGCTCGCCCTTGCCGGGGGCGAGCAGATTGACCTTGAACTCGATGGTGAGCACGCCTGTGCTTTCCGGAAACAGCGAAAAGGCGGCGTAGCCACAGGCGGAATCGAGCGCCGTCGAGATGACGCCGGCGTGGAGAAAGCCGTGCTGCTGGGTCAGCTGATCGGAAAACGGCATCTCGATCTCGATGATGCCCGGGGTGACGAGCGTGAGTTCGGCGCCGATGGTCCGCATCGCGCTCTGACGCGCGAAGGACGCCCTGACGCGTTCGTCATAGTCGGGTGTGGGTACGATCTTGGCTGCCATGTCGGTGTCCTCTCGGCTCGCTTATCGCAAGGCCGGCAGATGCAGGCAATTGCAAATGCTGCGGAGCAAACATCAGTTGAGCCACCAGATCGAGGCATTGAGCAAGCTGGCGAAGGCAACCCAGGCCGCATAGGGAGCAAACAGCCAGGCGGCAACGCTGTCCTTGCGGCCGGCGAGCGCCATGAAGCCGAGGATGGCGCAGAAAAGCGCCGCGATGACGAGCAATGCCAGACCGGGCTGCTGCAGGCCGA
This sequence comes from Aminobacter aganoensis, assembly GCF_014206975.1. Lineage (GTDB taxonomy): Bacteria > Pseudomonadota > Alphaproteobacteria > Rhizobiales > Rhizobiaceae > Aminobacter > Aminobacter aganoensis. Next base: position 12,662 of record NZ_JACHOU010000021.1, on the reverse strand, counting down.
AAAAGACCGGCGACCACAGGAAATTGAGCACCAGCTGGCCGATCCACAGGCGCATGGCGGCGCTCCAGGGGTCATGCCGCCAGACGCGCCAGCCGGCGACGGCGACGAGAATGTAGAGCGCCGACCAGACGGGTCCGAAAATCCAGTTGGGCGGGTTGAAGAAAGGCTTGGCCAAGCCGGCATACCAATCGCCCGGCAAGGTGAGGTAGCCGATCAGCGTACCGCCGCCGAGCACGACCACGATGAAAGCAAGCAGCACGACAAACCTGGCCATCGAACCTCCGGAACCGGCTGGGCGGCTGGATGCCGCCCGACCTTCAACTGGAGGACAAGTCCGGTTCGTCAATAGCGATGCGTCGTGGGCCGCAGCTCAGCCGTTGCGACGCATGGCGGCGAAGTAGAAGCCGTCGGTGCCGCTTCTGGCGGGGGTCAAGGACAGGCCTTGCCCGCCAAACCGCACGGCATCGTCGCGGCCGGGAAAGCGCGATGCCCACAGCGCCCGGTGATCGACGACGGAGAAACCCTTGCTGCGCTCCACGAAGGCGTCGACCTGATCGGCGTTTTCCTCGTCGAAGACGGAGCAGGTGATGTAGACGATGAGGCCGCCCGGCTTCACATAGGCGCTGGCGGCGTCAAGGATGGCCGACTGCTCGGCCTTGCGGACGTCGAGCTGCCGCTGGGTGAGGCGCCACTTGGCATCGGGCCGGCGGCGCCAGGTGCCGCTGCCGGTGCAGGGCGCGTCGATCAGCACCAGGTCCATGTGGCCGGCGAGGCCCGACAGTTCGGACGGCTTGGTGACGACCTGGACGTTGCGGTTGTCGGAGCGGCGCAGGCGATCGAACATCGGCGCCAGGCGCGACTTCTCCGAATCGTGGGCGAAGATCTGGCCGCGGTTTTCCATGGCGGCCGACAGCGCCAGCGTCTTGCCGCCGGCACCGGCACAGAAATCGAGCACCTGCATGCCGGGCGTTGCGCCGGCGAGTTCGGCGGCAAGCTGCGAGCCTTCGTCCTGGATCTCGAACCAGCCCTTCTGGAAGGCCGGCTCGGCCTGGACGTTGGGGTGGCGGCCGCTGCCGTCGATCGGCGGGATGCGGACACCGTGCGGAGCCAGCGCCATCGGCGAAGCCTGGGTGCCCTCGAGCTCGCCTATGACGCGGTCACGGTCGGCCTTCAGCGTGTTGACGCGGATGTCGAGCGGCGGACGGGCGGCAAGGGCGGCGCCCTCCTCCACCCAGTCTGCGCCGAATGCGCGTTCGAGAAGAGGCGCGCACCAGTCGGGGCTGTCGGCGCGGACGACGTCGGGCGCGTCGTCGAGCTTGCGCTCGGCAATGGAGGCCAGTTCTGCCGGGCTCAGCGGCTCGGGCGCGAACTTGTCGCCGTCGAGCGTCTGGTTGAGGGCCGCGGCCGACTGGTCCCATTCGAGCAGGAGCGCGCCGAAGCCGAGGGCGCGCGAGGTCTCGTCGCCGAGCATCCAGCCGGCGGAGCGCTTGCGGCGCAAGGCGTCGTAGACGATGTTGCCGATCGCGGCGCGATCGCCGGCACCGGCGAAACGGTGGGAAAGGCCCCAGTCCTTGAGTGCATCCGCGGCAGGACGATGCCGCCTCTCGATATCGTCGAGTACTTCGATGGCTGCAGCCAGCCTTCCGCCAAGTCGCATGTTCGGTGATCCGTCTTCGGTTGACCCGTATCAGGCCTAGCTAAACAGCCGGGACGGATTGCACAAGCGCCGGCCATGGTTCGCACGGCAAAAACTTTCCACCAGAAGGGCCAGCCGCAAAACAAAACAGGCGCGGATCGCTCCGCGCCTGTGCAGTCGATGGGAGGCTGATGCCGGTCAGGCCGCGCGGGCTGCCCGCGCGATGTCGAAGCGGTCGGCGTTCATCACCTTGGCCCATGCCGCCACGAAGTCCCTGGTGAACTTCGCGCCGGCATCGGACGAGCCATAGACCTCGGCCAAAGCACGCAGCTGCGAGTGCGAGCCGAAGATCAGGTCGACGCGGGTCGCGGTCCACTTGACCTCGCCGGTGGCGCGGTCACGGCCCTCGAACACGTCCTTGGCTTCGGATGTCGCCTTCCACTCCGTGCCCATGTCGAGCAGGTTGACGAAGAAGTCGTTGGAAAGCGTTCCGGGACGGGCGGTGAAGACACCATGGGCCGAATCGCCGGCATTGGCGCCGAGCACGCGCAGGCCGCCGACCAGCACCGCCAGTTCCGGTGCCGACAGCTTCAAGAGCTGGGCCCGGTCGACCAGGTTTTCCTCGGCGGTCAGGCGCTGCCTGCCGCTGGTGTAGTTGCGGAAGCCGTCGGCGGACGGCTCGAGCGGAGCGAAGGACTCGACGTCGGTCTGCTCCTGCGAGGCATCCATGCGACCTGGCGTGAACGGCACCTTCACGTCGTTGCCGGCATCCCTGGCGGCCTTTTCGACGGCGGCGGCACCGCCGAGGACGATGAGGTCGGCCAACGACACCTTCTTGTCGCCGGACTGCGCAGCGTTGAACTCCTTCTGGATCGCCTCGAGCTTCTCCAGCACCGAGGCCAGCTGAGCCGGCTGGTTGACGGCCCAGTCCTTCTGCGGGGCAAGACGGATGCGCGCGCCGTTGGCACCGCCGCGCATGTCCGAACCGCGGAAGGTCGAGGCCGAGGCCCAGGCGGTCGAGACCAGCTGCGCCACGGTCAGGCCCGAGCCGAGGACCTTCGCCTTGAGGGCAGCGATGTCAGCGTCGCTGACCAGCACGTGGTCGACGGCGGGGATCACGTCCTGCCAGATCAGCTCTTCCTTGGGGACGAGCGGGCCGAGATAGCGTGCAACCGGGCCCATATCGCGGTGGGTAAGCTTGAACCAGGCGCGGCCGAAGGCGTCGGCGAACTGATCCGGGTTCTCGAAGAAGCGGCGCGAGATCTTCTCGTATGCCGGATCGGTGCGCAGCGCGATGTCGGAGGTCAGCATCGCCGGCGCGTGGCGCTTGGACTTGTCATGCGCGTCCGGCACGGTGCCGGCGCCCATGTTGTGCTTGGGCGTCCACTGGTGCGCGCCGGCCGGGCTCTTGGTCAGCTCCCATTCGTAGCCGAGCAGGTTCCAGAAGAAGTTGTTGCTCCACTTGGTCGGCGTCGTCGTCCAGGTGACTTCGAGGCCGCTGCCGATGGTGTCGCCGCCCTTGCCGGTGCCGAAGCTGTTGTGCCAGCCCAGGCCCTGCTGCTCGATGTCGGCCGATTCCGGTTCGACGCCGACATGCGCCGCATCGCTGATGCCGTGGGTCTTGCCGAAGGTGTGGCCGCCGGCGATCAGGGCGACGGTTTCCTCGTCATCCATCGCCATGCGGGCGAAGGTCTCGCGGATGTCGCGCGCCGATGCGAGCGGATCCGGGGTGCCGTTCGGACCCTCCGGGTTGACGTAGATCAGGCCCATTTGTACCGCTGCCAGCGGATTGGCGAGGTCGCGGTCGCCGCTGTAGCGCTCGTCGGCAAGCCACTTGCCTTCTGAACCCCAGTAGATGTCCTCTTCGGGTTCCCAGACGTCGGCGCGGCCGCCGGCGAAGCCGAAAGTCTTGAAGCCCATCGATTCCAGCGCGACGTTGCCGGCCAGGATCATCAGGTCGGCCCAGGAAATCCTGCGGCCGTATTTCTGCTTGATCGGCCACAGCAGGCGGCGGGCCTTGTCGAGGTTGACGTTGTCCGGCCAGCTGTTGAGCGGGGCAAAACGCTGCTGGCCGGCTCCGGCGCCGCCGCGGCCGTCACTGATGCGATAGGTGCCGGCGCTGTGCCAGGCCATGCGGATGAAGAGCGGGCCGTAATGGCCGAAGTCGGCCGGCCACCAATCCTGCGAATCCGTCATCAGCGCCTTGAGGTCGGCGCTCACGGCATCGAGGTCGAGGCTCTCGAACTCCTTGGCGTAGTCGAATGCCTCGCCCATCGGGTCGGACAGGCTGGAGTGCTGGTGCAGGACCTTGAGGTCGAGCTGATTCGGCCACCAATCGCGGTTGGTCCTGCCGGCAGTCGAGTGTGCGACCGGGCATTTGCCGGCGCTGTTTTCGTCAGTTTTCGCGTCCATTTTTATCTCCGAAACGTCTTCGTGTAGGTGCTTGCGGGCATCCGCCCGCCTCTCGACGAGTTGGCAGCTCTACAGCAGGGCCAGGCGGCACTCGCCGGCAGTGATTGGGTTGTGAACGTCCGATACCGGCGTGCCCGCACTGGTGGTCATCGTCGGTGTTGTCATGGCTTGCGCCTCCCTCTTGGCTTTTATCGCTAGACCGTTCCAAACAGCGCACGGCAGCACCGCTTCATTGGAACCATTCCAGTCTAGGACCGGATTTTGATAAAGCCAAATTGCCTTTTCAAACAATCTTGATAACCTTTGATTATGATACGGCTGACAATCCGACAGATGGAATATTTCGCGGCACTGGCCCAGATGCTGCATTTCGGCCGGGCGGCCGAGTTTGCCGGGGTCAGCCAACCGGCGCTTTCGGCGCAGATCGCCGAGATGGAGGAACGGCTCGGCTGTACGCTGTTCGAACGCGGCGGCAAGGCGGTGCGGATGACCGAGGACGCGCTCGAACTGCAGCCGCGGATCGAGAAAATCCTGGCCGAAATCCGGGACGTCGAGACCATGGCGCGGCGCGGCAGGCCGCCGATGGAGGGGCGGTTGCGGCTGGGCGTGATCCCGACGGTGGCGCCCTATCTGTTGCCGCACATCCTGCCGGCCATGAAGCGCGAATATCCCAAGCTCCGGCTGGAACTGCGCGAGGCGATCACCGGCTCGCTGGTCGAGGAGGCGCTGAACGGGCGCATCGACGCCTTCGTCGCCGCCCTGCCGCTCGATCATTCGGGGCTGACGACCGAGGCGTTGTTTGCCGACCGGTTCTACCTTGCCGTGCCTGCCGACGACCCCGACTTCGTCTCGCCGCCGGTGCCGCCGGAAAGCCCGGCCCTGGAAAGGCTGATGCTGCTGGAGGAAGGCCACTGCCTGCGCGAACAGGCACTCGCCGTGTGCGGCAGCGTCAAGCCGGTGGCGATGGCCAATTATGGCGCAACGAGCCTGACCACGCTGCTGCAGATGGTGGCGCACGGGCTGGGGGTGACGCTGATACCGGCGATGGCTGCGGGACCGGCGCACGACCAGCGCGACCTGAAGATCGTGCCCTTTGCCGAACCGGTGCCGGAACGGCGGATCTGCCTTGCCTGGCGCCGCAACAGCCCCAGGCACAACGAATGCCTGGAACTGGCGCGGATTATCCGCGGACTGCAGCCGCTACTGCAGCATTGAACCCGGCGAGCGTTGCCTCGTCGGCTGCGCTGCGCGCCTTGCGCGACTGCACCAGGCAAGCCTGCGAGCGCAGGATGACGCCATCCGACAGGATCTTGAGGTGATTGGCGCGCAGGGTCGAGCCGGTCGAGGTGATGTCGACGATAACGTCGGCCGAGCCGGCAGCCGGCGCACCTTCGGTGGCACCCAAGCTCTCGACGATGCGATAGACCTGGATGCCGTGCATCTGGGAAAAGAACTGCTGCGTCAGCCGCCAGTACTTCGTGGCTATGCGCAGGCGGCGGCCATGGCGCTGGCGGAAATCTGCGGCAACGTCGTCGAGGTCGGCCATGGTGTCAACATCGAGCCAGATGTCGGGCACGGCGACGACGACATCGGCGTGACCGAAGCCGAGGCGGGCGACGATCTCGGCCTTGCTTTCCCAATCGGCGAGGTTTTCGCGAATCAGGTCCTCGCCGGTGATGCCGAGATCGACATTGCCCTGGCCGATCTCGCCGGAGATCTCGGACGCCGACAGGAATGCGATCTCGATATCCGCCCTGCCCTCGATCGAAGCGCGGTAGCGACGGTCGTCGTCGGGCAGGTTGACGACAAAACCGGCCTTGGCCAGCACGTCGAGCGCCTGCTCCTTGAGCCGGCCCTTGGAGGGAAGTGCGATCGAGATGGCCATCAGCGCGCCTCCCTCAAGGCTTCGATGCGGTCGAGCCAGACGGAGAAACCAACGCCGGGGATGGGCTTGCCGGCGCCGAGCAGCGTCAGCAGCCGGTCGTAGCGGCCGCCACCGGCCAGCGGCCGGTCGGCATCGGGACCGGAAATCTCGAACACCAGGCCGGTGTAATAGTCGAGCGGGCGGCCGAAGGCGGCGTCATAACGCACCGAGCCGGCAGCAAGGCCATGGCCGGCGACCGCCTCGGCACGGGCGGCGAAATTGTCGAGCGCGGCCCCGAGCGTGAGCCCGGCGCCGGCGGCGAACTCGCTGAGTGCTGCGGGCGCCTGGTCGAGCGAGACATGGATCGCCAGGAAGCGCTCCAGCGCCTCGAAGGCATCGCTGGACAGGCGGACGCTGCGCAGCTCGGCCTTTTCGATCAGGCGGCGGGCGATGTCGTTGGGCGTGCGACCGGCGGATGGCGACAGGCCTGCCTGCTCCATGCCCTGGGCAATATGCGCAGCCAGCGCATCGTGGTCGCCATCGGCGACGAGCGAGGCGACGGGTTCGGCAAGGGCCGAACCGCGGGTGGGCGCGGCCAGGTCCTCAAGGGCGGTGGCAAGCTGCTCGGCCGAACCGAAGGCACGGGCAAGACGCATGCGCCAGCCGCGCGGCAGGCCGAGTGCTGCCAGCACCGCCTCGAAGATCGCCTGGTCGCCGAGCGTGACGGTGAGGTCGCGCCCCGGCAGGCACAGCGAAAGCAAGGCGTGCGCATCGGCCACCGAACGCGCGTCGGCGGCGGCGATGTCCTTGTCGCCGAGGTCCTCGACGCCGGCCTGGAAGAACTCGTTGCCGCCCTCGCGGCGCTGGCGGAAGACCTCGCCGAGATAGGAATAGCGGCGCGGCGTGCCTGACTGGGTGTGGATGTGGTCGAGGCAGACCGGAATGGTGAATTCCGGGCGCAGGCAAAGCGACGCCCCGGTCTCGCTTTCGGTCAGGAAGATGCGGCGGCGCAGGTCCTCGCCGGCCATGTCGAGGAAGGGATCGGCCGGCTGCAGCACAGGCACGTCGACGGCATCGGCGCCGCGCGCGGCGAAGAGCTTGAGGATGTCGGATGCGATGGCAGGGTAGCGCGTGTTCATGGCCTACAGACCTCCACGGAAGCGAGGCGCTGCCCCTCACCCTTACCCTCTCCCCGTAAACGGGGCGAGGGGGGCGTCAGCGTTGCGGCCATCCTCCTTCTCCCCGTTCCACGGGGAGAAGGTCCCGGCAGGGGGATGAGGGGCAGCGCAAGCAGCTGCATGCATTCGCTAGCCACGGCTGCGCTCTTCCGCCTGCGCGGCGAGGATCTTCTTCACCTCGGCGACGAGATCGGCTTCCGGTACGGTGATCTGGGCCGGACGCGCGGCGCGCCACTCTGCGTTGTCAGTGATTTCGGCCGACATGCGGGCGCCCTCGATCAGGTCCTTGATCTGAACCTGGCCATTGGCGCGCTCGTCGCCGCCCTGGATGATAACGACGCCCGAGCCGCGGCGGTCGGCGTATTTGATCTGCGCCTTCATGCCGGAGCCGCCGAGATACATCTCGGCGCGCACGCCCGCGCGGCGCAGGTCGGCGACCATCTTCTGGTAGCGGCCGAGGCTTTCGGTGTCCTTGTCCATGACCAGCACGACCACGGGGGCGACGACGTCCGAGGTGTCGAGCTTGCCGAGGTTCTTCAGCGCCGTCATCAGGCGCGAGACGCCGATAGAGAAACCGGTGGCAGGGACGGGCTCGCCGCGGAAGCGCGAGACGAGGCCGTCGTAACGGCCGCCGCCGCCGACCGAGCCGAAGCGCACGACCTGGCCGTCGTCATTGGGGATCTCGGCGAGCAGCTCGGCCTCGAAGACCGGGCCGGTGTAATATTCGAGGCCGCGCACGACGGACGGGTCGACCTTGACGCGGCCGTCGTCATAGCCGGCCGCAGCAGCGAGCGCGCCGATCTGGGCGAGCTCTTCGACACCTTCGGTGCCCCTGGCATTGCCGGCGACGATGGCGCGGAGGTTTTGCGCTGTGATCGCGGCGTCGGCCGAGCCTGCCTCGGTGAAGGCAATGACGGTGGCAATCGCCGCATCGTCGAGCCCAGCACCCTTGGTGAAGTCGCCCTCGCCTTCCGCACCACCGTCCCAGCGCCCCTTGCCGAGCAACAGCCTGACGCCGTCGGGGCCGAACTTGTCGAGCTTGTCGATGGCGCGCAGCACGGTGAGGCGGCGGTTGGCGTTGTCGTCGCCGCCGAGGCCGATGGCCTCGAGCACGCCGTCGAGCACCTTGCGGTTGTTGACGCGGATGACGTAGTCGCCGCGCTTGATGCTGAGCGCTTCCATCACGTCGGCCATCATCATGGTCATCTCGGCATCGGCCGCGACACCGGGCGTGCCGACCGTGTCGGCGTCGAACTGCATGAACTGGCGGAAGCGGCCGGGGCCGGGCTTCTCGTTGCGGAACACCCAGCCCGAGCGGTAGCTGCGATAGGGCTTGGGCAGTTTCTCGAAGTTCTCGGCGACGAAACGCGCCATCGGCGCGGTCAGGTCGTAGCGCAGCGACAGCCACTGCTCGTCATCGTCCTGGAACGAGAAGACGCCCTCATTGGGACGGTCCTGGTCGGGCAGGAATTTGCCCAGAGCATCGGTGTATTCGATCAGCGGCTGGTCGACGGGCTCGAAGCCGTAGAGCTCGTAGACCTCGCGGATCTTCGCCATCATCTTCTCGACGATCCGGATGTCGTCCGCGCTGCGGTCGACGAAGCCGCGCGGCAGCCGCGCTTTCATCTTTTCCGATTTGTCGGCCATGTCGAGAATTCCGCAATTTTTCCAGAAATTTTGGCCGCTTGCGCAGCGCGCCGTGTCGTAACCGAAATGGGATGGAGCGGCAAGCGTTTGGCGCGCGCCGCAAGCGGCAAGGCCGAAACAAAGCGGCTGCGCGCCGACATCGTGCCGAAACAGCCGCGCCCGATAAGCCGCCGCAACCGAACGATGGAACGACTGCCATGTCCAGCAACACTGGAGAAATCGACGAGACGACGGTCCGGCTGCGGCCGGCGGGACCGGAAAAGCCCAAGGCGAAGAAGCCTGCGACCGCGCGCGACGCGCTGATGACCTGTGTGCTGGTGCTGTATCCGGCGCTGGCGACGGTGGGCGCCATCGCGGCGAGCCTGCTGTTGTCGGGCACGAGCGCCTGATGCCGATGCGCCGCGCGAAAGCAACGCCGAAGACGATCGTGCCCCTTGCGGCCATGGCTGCGCTGGCTCTTGCCGCCTGCACCACCAGCGGCGGAACATTGGCCGGGGGCAGTTGCAAGCCCAGCGATGCAAAGCTCGCCGGGCACTATTACCTCAACGGGGTGATGGAGGTCGGCTCGGAGCTGCTGCTGCGGCCCGACGACGGCTTCGAATTCATGCTCGCCTACGGCGCCAACGACCAGTACGGCAAGGGCTGCTGGGTGAGGCGCGGCGGAACCGTCGAGGTGATCCCATCAGGGCGGAGCGCTGCCTCGCGGCGGCATACGCCGGAGGATCGCGGCTTCGGCGGGCTGGTGCTGACGGTGTCGGGCCGCAGCCTGGTGTGGGATATCGCCGGCAGCGGGTACAAGGGACGGTATGAGCGGTAGTACCTTCTCCCCTTGCGGGAGAGGTGGTGAGCAAAGCGAGGTCGGATCAGGGGTGCTGCACGGAGTGCGGTGCTGCCGAACTTCCTTCTACAACGCTCGTCCTCGACTCTCTCACTCCGGCCAACACCCCTCATCCGCCCCTTCGGGGCACCTTCTCCCACAAGAGGAGAAGGCAAGAGCGCGCCCTCACCCTGGCCGCTTGAACGCCTTGCGCTCGGCCTCGATCTTGCCGCGGCACATGCAGCCTTCGATGTGGTCGTTGACCAGGCCCATCGCCTGCATGAAGGCGTAGACGGTGGTCGGGCCGACGAAGGTCCAGCCACGCTTCTTCAGCTCCTTCGATATCCGCGTCGAGGTCGGCGTCGTCGGGTTGGCGACCAGGGTGGGATAGTCGACCACCTTGGGCCGCTCGTCGGCGCCCGGCTCGAATTTCCAGAACCAGGCGGCGAGCGAGCCGGCCTCGTCGGCAAGCGTCCGGGCGCGGCGGGCGTTGTTGATGGTCGAGACGATCTTGCCGCGGTGGCGGACGATGCCGGGATTGCCGAGCAGCCGCTCGATGTCGGTCTCGCCATATTCGGCGACCTTGTCGAAGTCGAAGCCGGAGAACGCGGCGCGGAAATTGTCGCGCTTGCGCAGGATCGTCAGCCACGACAGGCCGGACTGGAAACCCTCCAGGCAGATCTTCTCGAACAGGCGGTGCTCGTCGGCGACCGGCCGGCCCCACTCGTTGTCGTGATAATGCAGGTAGTCTGGCAGCACTCCCGGCCAGAAGCAGCGTGTCGCCCCGTCGGCGCCCAGCACCAGGCCCGTCTTTTTCTGTTCCATCTGAAATCCATTCGTTAACAGCGAGAAGCGCCGATTTACCCGTGCTTTACCAGACTCCTGAACGAGCCGGTAACCACACCAAAAGCTTTCCTGACAATCTCGCATTTTAAGCAACCCGATTCACGTTTCGGTGGCGGGGCGCGGACAACATGTCGCCAAACCGGGGAGATTCCCCCGCAGCGACGAACGTGTTGAGAGTGCGTCCATGAAGAAACGTCTGATGCTTTTGGCGACGGCGGCACTACTGGCCGAACTGGCCTCGCCGGCCCTTGCCTATGACCGCTATGCCGAACGGCCGCCGGTGGTGGTGAGCCCCGACCTGTCGGCACCCTGGGTGCTGCAACTCGGCCGCAACCCGAACGAGGCGATGCCGCGGCAGCAGCGGCGCCAGGCCGTCCAGCCGCGCGCAAGGCAGGCAGCGCCCAAGGTCCAGCAGCGCAGCGCGCACCAGCAGCGCAGCGTCCAGCCGCGCCAGCCCAAGGCCGCCCAGGTGCAGACGGCAGCGCTGCGCGCGCCGGAAAAGCGTACGGTCAAGCCGCAGATAAACCCGATCTACCTGCCGCAGACGGTCGCCTATGACGGCGGCGAGAAGGCCGGCACGATCATCATCGATACGACCGAGAATTTCCTCTATCTGGTGCAGGCGGACGGCGAGGCGCGGCGCTACGGCGTCGGCACCGGCAAGCCGGGCTTCGAATGGTCGGGCACGCACAAGGTGAGTTCCAAGCGCGAATGGCCGGACTGGCGTCCGCCGGCGGAGATGATCGCGCGCGAACGGGCCAAGGGCCGCGTGCTGCCGGCGATGATGGTCGGCGGGCCGGAAAACCCGCTCGGCGCTCGCGCACTCTATCTCGGTTCGACGCTCTACCGCATCCACGGCACCAACCAGCCCTGGACCATCGGCGGCGCGGTGTCGTCAGGCTGCATCCGCATGCGCAACGAGGATGTGATGGACCTCTACGAGCGGGTTCCGGTCGGCACCAAGGTCGTCGTCAGGTAATTTCCGGTTACGGGGGCGGAGCCGGGCCGAAAGGCCTGGTTCCCGAGCAAAGGGGCGGCGCGGCGGAAGATCGCGCTGCCCTTTTCGCTTTTCGGCAGCGAAACGGCCTTCTCCGGCTCGATCTCTTGGGAAAAAATGTTTATCATGGATGAAAATTGACCTGATCGACCCATTCCATCCCAGGCGTACGGACGTATCCGGGGGCATCCTGGGTCGACGACCGCCGAAGGATGAAGAATGCCGCCGCTCGACGACAACCGCTACCTGAAAGGCGGCCCCGTGGCCGCCCGCATCATCGCCGAAGTGCGCGCTGCCGCGCAAAAGGCAACCGAAGAAGGCTTCCGCCCGAAACTCGTTTCGATCACCGTCGGCGACGTCGCCGCGGTCGACGTCTATGTCCGCAACCAGCGCGCCAAGGCGGAACTGGCCGGCATCGACTTCGAAGAACGCCCCTTCCCGGCCGAACTGACGGCAGGCGAGCTCGAAGCGGCCATCCACGGCATGAACGCCGACCCGCGCATCACCGGCATCATCATCCAGCGGCCGGTGCCGGCGCATATCCCGATCAAGGCGATCCAGGCGGCGGTGCATCCGCTGAAGGACGTCGAGGGCATGCACCCGTCTTCGATCGGCAACATCGTCTACAACCAGCTCGATCTGGCGCCCTGCACGGCGGCTGCCTCGGTCGAACTGCTGAAGGCCACCGGGCTCGACCTGAAGGGCCTGGAAGTGGTGGTCGTCGGCCATTCCGAGATCGTCGGCAAGCCGATCGCGTTCCTGTTGATGAGCGAAGGCGCGACAGTGACGGTCTGCCACCACATGACACGCTCGCTGGCGGCGCATGCGCGCCGGGCCGACGCGCTGTTCGTGGCGGTGGGCAAGCCGCGACTGATCAAGGCCGACATGGTCAAGCCAGGGGCCGCCGTCATCGACATCGGCATCAACGCCGAAACGCTGCCGGACGGGTCCAGCCGCATCGTCGGCGACGTCGACACCGAATCGGTCAAGGAAGTGGCGTCGTGGATCACCCCGGTTCCAGGCGGCGTCGGCCCGGTGACGGTGGCGATCCTGCTGCGCAACACGATGGTGGCGCTCAACCGCCAGCGCGCGGTCTATCGCGCCACCTTCGGCACGGCGGAAGCAACGCTGGCAGCGGAATAGAATCGTGGGGCGGCCGCCACCCCGCGCGCCCCCGGCCCGCCCCCGCCCACGGGCCGAAGCCCCGAGCGCAACCCGGGGGGGCCCCCCGGGGCCCCCCCCGCCGCGCACAAAAAGCGCCACCG
>NZ_JACHOU010000020.1 GCF_014206975.1 Aminobacter aganoensis | reverse complement strand
GACACGCCACACGGCCCCGAGCAGCTGACAAAGCTGCCGATAAGGTTCCTGTCGATCATCTCCTATCGCCATGGGGATAGTGAGGACTGATTTTCTTCTTGATGTCGGGCCCTTCATCGTTCGATGGCTGCGCCAGAAGCCAAGCATGCGTGGGGCTAGGAATAAGGACGCAGCCCATCACTGAGTGAAGCTTTGCCCACGATCCTTGGGCTATTCCGGCACCTTCGGAAAACGCCTTGCAGGAACCTTCGGGGGGACCGCGCCGGATCGCGGTTGCCCTGACCCGGTTCAATGCGATGCATTCCGTGCCTTTCGCTGGATCCGGCGCTCGGCTAGTCGTGGTGCTCCGGCATATCCTTCAACTGGTCTTTCGTCCAAGACGTAACCGCGTGGACTTCGCCATCCTCATCGCGCATGAAATCGAGCTGGCTGACGGGAACTGCGACCGGTTTGGCGCCGATGCCGAGGAAGCCGCCGACGTCGATAATGACTTGGGCCATGCTGCCCGAGCCGTGGACATGTGACACCGATCCGATGTCCTCGTCGTCCGGGCCGTAGATGGTGGCGTGGGCAAGCAGATCGGGCATGAGCTCGGTTTCAGTGAGACGAACGTGATTCCTGTGGTTCATGATTGGCGTCCTCTTGGGGTTGGGAGGGCGAAACCATCGAGGCGGCGATCCGTTCCGACAAACCTGCCTTAAGGCGGCGATTGATTGAGGTCGCGGCGGATCGCCATGCAGGGGAAACCGGACACAGGGAAAATGCTTTGGAACGATAGCTGCCGTTTTGGATTAGCCCTCGCGGGCTATTCCAACGGGAGAACTCGTCATGCGAGGTATCATCATAACCAGTGCAATTGGCTTAGGACTGGGAATTGCAATCGCCCCGGTTCTGGCACAGACAGAGCAGCCGGCTCAGGGACAGGAGGCAAAATGCCCTGATGGATCGCAGTCCGCGACGTGCCCACAGCCGGAAGGTGGTGCCCAGCAAGGCACGACGCCATCTCCCGAGAGCCAGCAGGGCGGTGAAAATCAGGGTAAGGCCGACAAGCCCAAAGCTCAGCAGGGACAGGCCGAGCAGCCGGCGGCCGAACCCCAAAAGCCTACACAGGGCACGGAAACACAGCAGCAGCCGGCAAAGGGCGGTACCGCTGAGACGCAGCAGCAGCCAGCCCAGGGCACGGAAACACAACAGCAGCCCGCCCAGGGCAGCAACACAGAGACGCAAACACAGCCGGCCCAAGGCGAGCAGCAGCAGACTGAGCAAGGTGGCAAGTCTGCTGCCACGAACGTCAACGTCACCGTCGAGCAGAAGACAGAGATTACCCAGGTAATCAAGGAAGAGAGGGTGGAGCCGGTACGTGTCGACGTTGACGTGGCGGTCGGCGTGGCGGTGCCGCAGACGGTGAAGGTCAAGCTGAGACCGCTTCCCGTCAGGATCGTAAAGATCGTGCCGGCTTACGAAGGATATCTGTTCTTTATCCTCGTCGACGGGCGCATCGTGATCGTCGAGCCCTCGACATTAAAAATTGTGCTCATTCTCGTCTAGGGCCGACATTGAGCTGGCACCGACAGCCCCGCCGGCACAGTCTCCCGGCGGGGCCTTTTGCTTTGCCAAAGCTGAGCCGTCGCTCGACCGGTTGGGTTCACTTCATCCCGAGCGGGCGGTGATGATCTGACCCCAGGGAACCAATTCCCGGGGTTTCTCGTTCGAATAGAACCAAGTGAAACGGGAGGATCAAATGGACCGCAGCGTGCACCAGGCGCGGTGGATTCTCGCACCCATCTTTGGGTTAGGTGTCGGGCTGTTTATTGCCGGCATATATTTAACATGACGGAGGATTTTGGTTATGGCTGATGGACCTACGGTAGTTAATTCCGGCGGCGGCGGGGCCGGTTGGGTTGTTGCGGTCATCATCGCAATTGCGGCCGCCGTTGCGCTGTTCTTTTTCGTTCAAGGCGATTGGGGCGGCAGCCGCAATGTCGACGTCAACGTCCAGGCACCAACATCTTCGGCGCCTGAGGCACCGGCTGCGCCCGCAGCACCGGCGGCACCTGCCGCTCCGGCCGCACCAGCTGCGCCTGAAGCCCCTGCGGCCGCCCCCGCGGCCCCTGCTACGCCTGCACCGGCACCAAGCGGCCAGTAACGGCCAACGTGCCTTCCGAATTCGTGAACGTGTCGTCCCTCAGCGGACCACGTTCCCGATAGTGGTCTGCCCGGCGGCCGAACCGGCAGACCACGACGGCCTCCGCCAGACCGATGGCGTCCCGCTCCGGGAGTGATCATCCCTTGATCAGCGCTCGTATGGCGCATTTCTACTGCTGCGCGCCGGGCTGCTTCGATGCCTCGATCAGTTCCGCCTGGCGGACAAACCTTCGGCGATCTTTCGCGCTTGGTGCGGCTTGATCAGCAGCTCGACGTTGTCGACCGTCGCCTCGCCGCGTCGGATCTGCTCGATGTGGTCCTGGGAAGTCACATATTCCAGCCGCACGATAAGGTTTCCCGGTTCGAGCGCGTTAATATGCACGTTGACCAGGTTCGGCGTGGTGGTCGTGTTTACGAATTTTACAGACATGGGCATCCTTTCCGAATCGCCGGGATCATGCCGTTGCACCTCCCAAGAGTCCATTAGCCGCCCGCGGACCGCTGGCTATTACGTGGGTGAGGTTCCGACTTCGGCCGCCGAGTTGTGCTGCGTCTCGTTTTAACGCTGCTATGGGCACGGAACGGCGACCGGCGCGTTCTCGCGATGGAGCGATCATGCCCCCAATACCGCTCTGGAAGCCGGCCGCGATCGCCCTCCGGCAGGTCTTGGCAGGCGATAGGGAAACAGTACGAAGGCTGGGCTGCGATTATCTTGTCGAGCTTCGCGCGATGCCGTGCAACCTGCTGGGAATGCACTTTGGCTATTCTTCGGACACCTCTCAGGCCGTTCGGGAGGCCGACAAATGAACCAAAGGCCGGAGCCTGCGTTATCAGCTACGCAATTGAACGTCAGGCGTCGCCATGGACCCGCATCTTTTCAGACTGGCCGGCTTTCTTTCACGGCCGCCGGGTTTCTACCTTCTGATGGCAGCGATGATCGTCAGCACCGCGTTGGTTCCCTTTGGCCTGACCGACATCGTTACCTATGGGCTTTCGGTCGCTGCGATCCTGATAACGGGCGTCGTCCTAATCCAGGGCTACCGTGATACGGCGGCAATTCACGCCAAGCTGGACGAGATTGTCCTCAGTTTGAACAGCGCCCGCAATCAGGTGGTGGGGCTCGAACATGCCGACGCCAAAGAGATCAAGAAGGCGTTGAAGAGCATCGAAAGGGAAGCAGAAGAGGCCGGCGGCGCGGATCGTGCCGACGCGAGGGAATAGAGCAGACCACGGCTCATTGGTGGAACTCCTGCCGGAGGCCGCACGTTTCAAACAATCGGTGCGGCGCATGCTGCACATTTCCCCCAGGAGGACCTGAAATGTCCGCTTTCAAGACATTCGCGCTTGCGTTCACAGTTAGCACGCTGTTGGCCGTGACGCCGTCTCTGTCGGAGACCATGAAGTTCAAGGCCGATCTCAAGGCGGCCAGCGAGGTGCCGCCGACCGACAGCACCGGCACGGGAACAGCCGATGTCAGCTTGGACAGCGCCACCAAGAAGCTGACCTGGACGGTGACGTCGACGGGGCTGACAGGCGACGCGACGGCCGCGCATTTCCACGGGCCGGCGGCGGTGGGCGAGAATGCCGATCCTGTTGTCGACATATCGTTGAGCGTGGCCAGCGGCTCCGCCGACCTGACCGACCAACAGATGGCCGATCTGCAGGCGGGCAAATGGTATCTGAACATCCACACCCAGAAATTCCCCGATGGCGAAATCAGGGGCCAGGTCGAAAAAGCGCAGTGATGCACAAAACCCCACCGCCTGAAGCGGTGGGGCTCCTGCATGCTGCGGCGCTCGTGATGGGCTCCGGCCTACCTAGCTTTTCCGAAATTCAGAGACGGCTTTTGCCAGAGTTTCCAGTTCCACAGGCTTCGAAAGTCTGAGGACGCTCTGAAACGCGCTGGGGAATGCGGTCACGCTGTCATATCCGGTTAAAAAGAGGAACGGCACGCCACGCGCCGCCAACTGCTCAGCTATAGGAAAACTCTGTTCCCCGGCAAGATTGACGTCAAGCACTGCACCATCCAGGCTAACGTCGGTCATTTCCTGAAATGCCTGATTTACAGTCGCTGCGGGACCGATCACGGTGCAGCCAGCGCTTTCGAGATAATCGCAAAGATCCAAAGCGACCAAAAATGCGTCTTCCACGACAAGGACGCTGAGGCCATCGAGTTGCGATTTTTCTGTCATCTCGAACCTGGGAGCGGTGGAAATGCATGCGTCAGCGAGATTTCTTCTTGGCAAGCGGAACCTTGATAAAACATTCCAGTCCGGTTCGCTCAAATCTCAGCTGGACGCTTCCGCCAAACTCGTACTGCAAACTGCGCTGGATGAAAGTGGTTCCAAAATTTCTTTTCGGCGGCTGCGCGACGGCGGGCCCGCCGGCTTCTTTCCAGGTCAGGATCAGCACCTTGTTCTCGACGTTCCAGGCCACGTCGACGCGGCCGCTTGCATTGGACAGAGCGCCGTATTTGGCAGCATTGCTGGCGAGCTCGAAAAACACCATGCCCAGGGTTCCCGCCAGATTTGCATTCAGCACGACCGGCTCGCCGAGGATGCTGACATTCTGATGGCTGTCGCCGACGTAGGGAAACACTGTCCTCCGCAGCAATCCCTCAAGATCGGCACTGCCCCAACTGTGTGACGACAGGAGTTCGTGTGTCCTGGCCATCGCCTTGAGGCGCTCCTGAAATGCCGCCGCGAACTCCTCGATCGACGTCGCCGAGCGCAGCATTCTCGAGGTCAGTGCAGTAATGATGGCTAGGATGTTCTTGACCCGGTGCTGCAGTTCATGAAGCAACTCCTCGCGGTTGCGCTCAGCCTCCTTGTGACTGGATATGTCGACAAGAGCGCCGATGGCGCCGCGGATCTTGCCTGTTTCATCAAACAGCGGATTGGCCGAAAACAGGATATCGCTCTGGCTGCCGTCCCTACGCTTGAGCACGGCCTCATAACCGGGAACGGCCTTTCCTGACCTGATTGCCTTCATCAAGGGCTGGTTTTCCGCCTCCATGGCCTCGCCGCCCACCAGCAATGGCAGGTCGGCCGGCATCGAGACCAGCTTGTCCTCGCTCACGCGCCGGCCCGCCAGCTCCACCGCGTAACGGTTGGCCCTTATCTGCTCGCCATTGCCGCCCTCGGCGATGAAGATGCCCACCGGAACAAGGTCGAGCAAGGTTTCCAAAATGTCGACCCGGTCGCGCAGGTCGTGGGAAAGCGCGCCTATGCGTTCTTCCGCGCGTGCGATCTGCGTCACATCGACGAAGGTGACGACCACGCCGGCGATGACGTTGTCGACCGTCCTGTAGGGCAACACTCTCATGATGTAGCGGCGATCGTTTTCCGCATTGTCGATCTGCCGTTCGATGGTGCCGAGACGCTGCAGCACCTGTTCCAGATCGACCTGCAGATTGTCAGCGGCAAAGCGAGGGCGGACATGGGCCAAAGGCCGCCCGACATCGCTTTCGACGAGCCGGAACAAGTCCCGTGCGGTGGGGGTGAAACTCTTGATGCACAGGTCCCGATCGAGGAACACGGTCGCAATCTGGGTGCTCTCGAGCAGGTTCGCCATGTCGTTGTTCGCACGGCTGAGCTCATCGACACGAATGTTCAGCTCCGAGTTGACGGTCTGCAGCTCCTCGTTGATCGACTGCAGCTCTTCCTTCGAGGTTTCCAGTTCCTCATTGGAGGACTGCAGCTCCTCGTTGATCGATGACAGTTCTTCATTCGAGGATTTCAGCTCCTCGTTCGACGATTCCAGCTCTTCGGTCGTGATCTGAAGGCGTTCCTTGGTCTCCCTCAGCTCGCGCTCCAGCTGGGTGACATTCGCGCTCTCGACATCGTCGGTCGTATGCGCGCGCTCGCTTTCGAACTCCGGCTGAACGGTACCGCTGTCTCTGAACACAAGCATGTAAAGCGGGTCTGCCGAGCCATCCGGCGGAAGCGGCTGGACGACGAGACTGATGGTCAACCGCCCGCCATTAGTGCCGATGTTGATCTTGTTCTGGACGGAAACCTGGCCGGTGCTGACGGCCTTGTGAATGGCGGCCCTGAGGTCCAGCCGCAGGCCGCGCCTGGCCATCGCAAAGATGTTGTTGTCGGGGGCCCCTGCCGCGAGCTCGAGATATTTGCCTGTGCCGCCGGAACTGTAGACGAGATCTCCGGCCGCATTGATGATGACATAGGCTGGAGCATAACGCTCCAGAAGGACGCGCTCAGCGGTCTCCTGCAAGCTGCCCGTCGCCGCCTTCTGGCGCGCCGGAAGCGTCGTGGGTTTTGCCGATGTGGTCAGCGGGAATTCAGGAAGCCGTGGGCCGCCAAATCCGGCTCGCTTCTGGAAGACGCGGCTCGCCTTGTCGATCGTCGAAAACAGGCGCGCGTGGCGCGTGACATTTTCGGAGGAGCCGAGAAACAGGTGGCCGTTGTTTCGCAGCGCATAATGGAAAATGGGAATGACCTTTTCCTGCAGCTCGGGCCCCATGTAGATAAGCAGGTTGCGGCAGGCAATCAGGTCGAGTTTCGAGAACGGGGGATCGCGCAACAGGTTGTGGGCGGAAAACAGGCACATTTCCCTGAGCTCGGCCGCGACCCGGTATGTCCCGTCCTCACGCGAAAAGAACTCTTTGAGCCGCTTTGGCGTGAGGTCGGTGGCAATCGTCGCGGGATAGCGGCCGGCGCGGGCGATTTCCAGGGCACGCTCGTCGATGTCGGTGGCAAACAGCTGCAATTTGGGCGATGCCGCGCCGCGCGGGGCGTTCTCCCGCAGCAGCATGGCGATCGAATAGGCCTCTTCGCCGGTGGCGCAGCCGGGAACCCATACCCTGATCGTCTCGTCAGGCCTGCGGCCCTCGAAGAGTTTCGAAATGACCAAACGCTCGAGCGCTTCGAAGGAGTGGGGGTCGCGGAAAAAGCTGGTGACGCCGATCAGAAGGTCCTGGAACAGCAGGTCGACCTGCTGCGGTTCCTGGCGCAGCCGGTCGTAAAAGATCGCGGGATCGGCGATCTGCAGGACCTGCATGCGGCGCTGGATGCGGCGCAAAATGGTGTTGCTCTTGTAGCCGCTAAAATCGTGACCGGTGCGGTTGCGCAGCAACAGTGTTATCCGACCCAATTGGTCGACGACGTCGCGCTTGCGCCGATCCTTCTCGCCCTCGGTCTGCGGCCGATAGACATGCTGGAAATAATTGACGAGCTTTGCGGCCATCTCTTCGGCAGGCAGGATCAGGTCGACGAGGCCGCTTTGCACGGCGCTGCGCATCATGCCGTCATATTCGGCACTCTCCTGCGCGAGTGTCAGGCCGCCATGTTCCTTGATCGCCCTGAGGCCGATCGTGCCGTCGCTGCCGGTTCCCGACAGGATCACGCCGGCGGCGTGTTCGCCCTTTTCCTCAGCCAGGGAGATGAAGAAATCATCGATCGGCGTTCGCTTCGTCCGGGTCGCCACCAGTTTTGCAACATGAAACCTGCCGTCCTTGACGGTTACCGAAGCGCCCGGCGGAATGACATAGATCCGGTTGGGCAATATTTCGTCGCCCTCGGCTGCCGTCTCCGTCGGGATCGTCGTGCAGCGCTGGATAATGCTGGGCAAGACGCTCTCGTGTTCGGCATCCAGATGCTGGATGACGACGTAGGCAAGCCCACTTTCCGGCGACACCGCGGGGAAGAACTGTCGCAAGGCGGAAATTCCACCTGCCGAGGCGCCCACACCTACAATCGGGAACGGAGTGTCCTGTCCAATCCCAAGGTCGTTGACCGGGTTAGCCTGAGCGCTTCTTTCCGTGCTCTTGTTCCGGGGTTGCTTCATGCTCGCTTACTGCTGCCTGCCTGCTCTCGAGGATGCGCTCGATAACGCGAGCGTCGTCGGTGTATTCCTGGGCTCTCGCGGCCAACTGTGCGGCCAGCGCCGGGAGATTCTTCTTACTTTCGCGCTGTGCCATCCGTCGCGTAAATTCGGCGCGTTGCTGATGCGCTCTCAATAGACTCCACAACATCTCGTCGACTTCGACCGATTGCGCCTCCAGCATCGCCTCCGAAGTGAAGGCATGTCCCGTATGGCATCGATAGCGCACCATGTCACCGTCTTCGATTTCCCACAGCGGACCATGGCATTCGGGACATATGAATACCGAGATTTCGCCAAGTCTATCTTCTTCTTGCATGGTCGAATGCTCCTGTGCCGCAATGGCGGCCTCGAGCCGCAGATGCGGCGGTGCAGGACTTGCTTCTCCTGCCGGTTTCACAGCCAACTCCCCGAGGAGAGCGCCGATATCGGCGGCAGGTGCTGTGTGATCCACATCGACATATCTCATTGCGCTGTTGATCATCGCCGGCACTGCGGCGTCTTGTGGATCCTGGACGACCGCCAGCCCGCCCATTGCCTTGATCGCCCGCAATCCCGCTGTCCCGTCCGAAAGCGAACCCGAAAGAACGACCCCGATCACCCGCGGGCCGAAACTCAACGCGGCAGATCGAAACAGCGGGTCGATGGCCGGCCTTGAGAGGTTTTCCCGAGGGCCGCGGCGAAGCATGATGTGATCGTCATGGATCAAAAGATGGTAGTTCGGCGGCGCCACATAGATATTTCCGCGCTTGAAAATCGCTCCATTTACCGCCGTCCTGGCGTGCAGTGGGCCGGCGCGATCAAGGATGCCCGCGAGATGGCTCACGGGGCCAATATGAAGGACTACGAAGACGGATGCCGCAAGATCGGACGGCAGGTCGCGCACGATCTGTTTCAACGGTTCGACCCCGCCAGAGGACGCACCAATGGCGATAAGACAGTGATTGTCCCGCGCGGCTTTCAAGCTCGATGTTCGATTGGGCATAATTTGTCTGGGCGCTCCAATTAGCACAAGGCCTCGGAGGGACGATTGCCTGCGGCCTCGACGCTCCCGACCCTTGCTGAAAAGCATGACAAAGCGGTCCTTTTGCAGACCGACGGCTCGGTGAGCTGCGCGACCTAGACACGGTCGACGAATTTGTTGAAACGGCTAATGCCTTCGTCGGTCTTGTCTTGATAGAGAAAAGCAAGCTTTTCCTTGTCGAATATCTCGAAGAACTGCTCCCAGGAAATTTCCTCCAAGCCGGGCTCTGCCTCACCGAAATCAAGACGCAGTATGCCGCCACCCTTTGGGGCGTCTTTTATGCACGATGGTTTTCCGCCGCGTTGTTCCGCCCATCGGCGGATCATGTCGGGGTCAATGGTCGTCTGCGCGGAACTCATGATGGCCTCCCTCTGTCATCGGCGACAGCTTTCAGAAGGACAACTTCGGCAGCTGTGACGAGTTCCATCCCAGCAGTGCTTTTCCCAGTAGGGCTCGACCCGGCGTCGGCGTTCCGCCCCTTGCCTGGTGATTTGTTGGGAAGCATGCCGCGGCCCGCAGCTGCCGGAACGCAAGCCCGCATTCGACGTTACTCGACATCTGGCACTCGACACGCGGGACGACACGATGGCACAGCGCGCATTCTGGAAGGGCTACATGAAACTGTCGCTGGTGACTTGCCCGGTCGCCATGACGCCCGCGACCAGCGAGTCCGAGAAGGTTCGCTTTCACACCCTCAACGAAAAGACTGGAAATCGGGTCGTCAGCCACTATGTCGATGCGGTCACCAGCAAGCCTGTAAACGAGGACGACGAGGTCAAGGGCTACCCCAAGGGCGAGGAGGATTATGTTTTCCTCGAAGATGAGGAGCTTGAAGCCGTGGGCCTCGAAAGCACCCGGACCATCGATATCGAGATGTTCGTTTCCTCCGACAGCATCGGTTGGATCTGGCTGGACAAACCGCATTACTTGGTGCCTGACGACAGCGTCGGCGAGGAAGCCTTCTCGGTGATCCGCGATGCCATGGCGGCGGCCGGCATGGTGGGCATTTCGCGGCTCGTTCTCTACCGGCGCGAGCGCGCCGTGATGCTCGAGCCGCGCGACAAGGGCATCGTGTTGTGGACGTTGCGCTATGGCGACGAAGTCAGGGACGCGGGCGACTATTTTGCCGAGATCGATGCCCGCAAGCTCGATCCGGATCTGGTGACCCTGGTGGGGCGCCTCATCGATAGCCGGACCCAGCCCTGGGACCCTGACATGGTTCGGGATCCGGTTCAGGAAAAGCTGCTCGACATCATCGCGTCCAAGAAGAAGGGACGCCGTCGACCTGCCAAGGAAAAGACCGATGCGGCCCCTTCCTCGAGCAATGTCGTCAGCATCCTGGACGCGCTGAAACGCAGCATCAAGGCAGAAGGCCGCGCCAAAAACTAGCTAGCCTTTCCGCGTTTTGCGGCAAGCGGGACGGCGGCAGCACGAAAATCCTCCCAAGGGTCGCTGGCCAGGGCTTCGAGGCGCCTCGGCATATTTTCGACGGTGAAGTGGGCGGGCCCCACTTCCGCGCCGAGCTCATCCCATGACAGTGGCGCAGAAACCGAAGCCCCCGGGCGGGCCCGGGTCGAATAGCAGGCCACGGCGGTCGCGCCGCGCTGGTTGCGCAGATAGTCGACTAGGATCTTGCCGTGGCGCTTCGACTTGCTGATCGTCGAGACATAGCGATCCGGATCGTCCGACGCCATTGCGTCGGCGATCGCCTTGGTGAAGGCCTTGACCTCAGGCCAGCCGACCTTCGGCTTGAGTGGCGCCACGACGTGGAGGCCCTTGCCGCCCGAGGTTTTCAGGAAGGCGGCAAGCCCCTTGTCGACCAGCCGCTGTCGAACCTCCTGCGCCGCCTCGGTGACGGCCTGCCAGGAGACTCCGTCTCCCGGATCGAGATCCATGACGATGATGTCGGGATGTTCCCAATCCGCTGCCGTCGAGCCCCACGGATGGATTTCCAGCGCCGCCGACTGGACCAGGCCGAGCATGCCGTCGAGGTCGTTAATGCTGATCAGCGGTGCGCCGCCGGCATCCTTGGGGTCCTTTATCAGCACGATGTTTTGGTTCAGGCCTTTCCAGGCATGTTTCTGGAAGAACTTCTCGCCGTCAATGCCGTTCGGGCAGCGCAGCAGGGCCAGTGGCCGGCCCACGACCATTGGCGCCATATGACGCCAGACGTCGCTGTAGTAGTCCGCCAGCCCCTCCTTGGTCACGCCCTCCTCGGGCCAGTAGAGGCGGTCGGGGTGGGTGAGCTTGACTGTCCGACGTTGAGGCGGCGGCGCTTTCGCGACCGGTTGCGCTTCGCGGACGATTTCCGTGGCCGGCTTGTCTTCCCGCAAGGCGCGAAACGAGGCGTGGCGCAGGTGACCATCCGCGGTCCACGCCCTGAACTCTACTTCCGCCACCAACTCGGGCCGGACAAAGCGGGCCAGTCGCCTTTCGTCGGCCGACAGGCGACTGGCAAATGGGCTGGTCGCGATCGCCATGCGGTCGAGCCTGCCGAAGAGCTGCCGTGCCACAGCTTCGGTGAATCCGGTCCCGACACGGCCGACATGGTGAAGCTCTTTGCCGTCGAACACGCCGAGGATGAGCGAACCGATTGCGTTGCGCGAAACGCTTGAAGGGACAAATCCGGCGACGACGAACTCCTGGCGGGCGGAGCATTTCGACTTGATCCAAGACTTGCCGCGGCCGCTACGATAGGGGCCGTCGCGCAGCTTCGACACCACGCCCTCGAGGCTCAGGCGGCAGGCGTGCCGCAGCACCAGACTGCCCCGTTCCTCAAAATGACCGCTGTAGCGGACCATGCCGTCGCCCTCGGGGACGAACTGCTGCAGCATGGCCTTGCGCTCCACCAGGGGTGTCTGGGTGACGTCGTATCCGTCGAGATAGAGCAGGTCGAATGCATAAAAGACGAAGCGGTCCATCCGGCCCGCGCTGAGGTCGGCCTGCAGGGCGGAAAAATCCGACGCACCGGTGCCCGTCTCCACGACCAGCTCGCCGTCGATCAGTGCCGAGGCGGCGGGAAGGGCGGCAAGCGCGCCTGTTATAGCCTTGCCGAACTTGCCCGTCCAATCCAGTCCGCTGCGCGTCAACAGGACAACATCACCATCCTGCAGTCTCGCCTGCAGGCGGTAACCGTCGAACTTGATTTCGTGAATCCAGCGCTCGCCCGCGGGCGGCGAGGCCGCAAGGCTCGCCAGAGCCGGCTCGATGAAGTCAGGAAGGGCTGCCTTTCTGGCCTTGGTCATGTCGGCGGCGGCGCTGGCCGGCGAGCCCCCTGTCGGCCTGGCGGCCGGTGTCTTGCCGGCCTTGCCGGGTGTTGTCTTGTCGGGCGACTTGCCGGCGCTGATGCGCCCGCTCTTCGACGACCAGCCGGGAGCTTCGCCCGCGACCTCAGGGATGTCCCGGCCCGTCTTCACCGACAGCGGTTGCTCGTCGAGCACATCAGCACCGTCGTTCCGGGCAAATTCGTCGTCGCCCTTGATCAGCAGCCAGTTTTCCCGTTTCTCCCGTGGTTTTCCGCGCATGCGCACGAGATGCCAGCGGCCGTGGAGCTTCTCGCCATCGAGTTCGAAATCGAGTTGCCCTTTGGCGTAGCCCTTCGCGCCGTCGCCGATCGGGCTCCAGGTGCCGCGGTCCCAGACGATCACGGTGCCGCCCCCATATTCGCCTTTCGGTATCGTTCCTTCGAAATCGCCATAATCGAGCGGATGGTCCTCGACATGCACGGCCAGCCGCTTGTCACCGGGCGACAGGCTGGGGCCCTTGGTGACCGCCCAGCTTTTCAGCACCCCATCCATCTCCAGACGGAAGTCGTAATGCAGGCGTGTCGCATCATGCTTCTGGACAACGAAGCTGTTGCCTGTGCGGTGGCCCTGTCGCCCTTTCGGCTCGGGGGTGGTGTCGAAATTCCGCTTTTTTCGGTAGGCCTCGAGCGCCATGATCATCCAGCCTTGCGCTGCGCTGACTGAGTCTTGCCCTGCTTGCGCGGCGCACGTGCCTTTTTCCGCGAGGTTTTGCCGGCAACGCCCGCGCTCTGGCGCAACGCCGCCATCAGATCAATCACCTTCTCGGGTTTCGGCTGTTTCGGAGCGGTGATCTTCTTCCCGTCCAGCTTTGCCTTGACGAGTTCCGCCAGTGCCGCCTCGTAGCGGTCGTCGAATTTCGCCGCGTCGAACTTGCCCTTCTTGGTCTTGATGATGTGCTCGGCGAGTTCCAGCATTTCCCCTTCGATCTTCATCGAAGGCACGTCGCCGAAGGCTTCTTTCGCCGAGCGCACTTCATAGTCGAAGTTGAGCGTGGTCGCGACCAGACCGTCGTCATAGGCGCGGATGAGCAGGGCGCGCACGCGCCGGAACAGGACGGTCTGGGCGATGGCGACCACCTGTTTCTGCCGCATACCTTCTCGGATGAGCATGAAAGCCTCCTCTGCGCTGTCGCCTGAAGGGGCAAGATAATAGGGACGATCGAAATAGACATCGTCGACATCGGCGCAGGCGATGAAGGCGGTGATCGATAGCGTCTTGTCGCTGTCCGGCACGGCCGAGGCCACTTCGTCTGGGGAAAGCACGACATAGTCGTCCTTGCCCACGTCGTAACCTTTGACCTGCTGCTCCCTGTCGACGGCCTTGCCTGTTTCGCTGTCGACGAATTCGCGCCGGACGCGATGGCCCGTCGCGCGGTTGATAGTGTGGAAGGCAATGCGCTCCGACGTCGAGGCAGCGGTGTAGAGCGCAACCGGGCAACTCAGTTCCCCGACCTTCAGCACCCCCTTCCAGTTTGCTCGCGGTGCCAAAATCGATCCTTTCGCGTGACGGGAATGACGGGCAGCTGGCGAAATCTCCGAACGCGAGCGAGTAGGTTTTCCACCGACTTCGCAGGATCGTTCAACCGCTAGCGGGCCCCGTCTCTTTCTGCATGACAGTCTTAGAAAAGCGCTGGGCGGATCAAAAGGTTCCGTCGCCCGGCAGCGACCGTTGCCGATGCGCTTCGGACGCCAAAACGGGCAAGGAACGGAGTAGCCTGCTCTGCGTTGTCGAGGTCAATCAACAAGGGATCACGACCATGCAGATTTTGAAGACGGACATCACCAAGCGCTTTGAAACCGGCTCAGCCTATTTTTACAAGGTCTCTTTTATGGGCGAGGGTGGTCAGTCCATCGTGGTCGACTATGCAGCAGACGAGCTTATTGAAAGCGACGACCTCGTCGAAGAGCAGGCCCTGCGCGTGATGGCAGAAACGGCCGGAATCTCACTGGAAAGTGCCCCACTCGAGCTTGGGCCTGAGGTTGCAGTCGGACCGAGCATCGATGACGACAATCCGTACCAAGAAAGCGACCAGGCGCTGCCTGAAGATATTGAAGAGCGGGCAATCTCACAGAGTCCCACACGAGAGGGCGGCCGTTTCCACGAGTGAACGACGCAGGTCCACAAATGGCGTGATTGCAACGACTCGGATCGCCTTATGCGTCACAAGACGGGGGTTTAGAACAGACCCGAACTTACTCCGCAGTGCTGCTGCGGAGGCTGACCAGCAGGCGACCCTAGATCACTTCATCAGAAGCTCAGCTATTGGGTACACCTACTGCAAGGCTCGCGAGAGGTTGGCGACGCCGCCGCATAGGTCCGTGGCATTGTTGCATTGTTGGCGCCTAGCCTGATCTCTTTACCGAGGAATAAGCGCAGAGGGCGGTTCGTCGTCTTCTGTGTCCGTGAATACCGAGCCAAAATCCACGGTCGCTATTAAATAGCCTGCCTCGTCATAGATCCGCGTCGCCAGCTTGCTGGGGTCGTGCCTCTTAGAGACGTGATCCAATACGGCTTCGGCCATTGCCTGTCGCGCCTGAGCCTTGGCGGCATCTTCGTCCGCTAATTCGAGGACAACGGGTGCGGCGTCTGTCTCCTGAAGAAACTCAAATCGATATTTAGGCATATCGCTTCCCCGCTTGTCCAAAATAAGCGTGATTGTGCCAATAAGTTCCGCGCTCAAGCTTCGGCTAGCGTCGCGACAAGCAGCTTTGAAGCAAGCCCGCCAGATTTTGGGCCTGGCGGGCCTGCGAATCTCCGACTCAGACGGCCGGCGGAACTCGGGCCGCATAGCGGCGACGCTCTTCCTCGACCTGCTCAGGAGAGAAAGGATCCGCCGTCTCGTCGAAACTGTCCCATCCACCTTCTGCATAGGAGGCGCGGCGCTGGTTGATGTCGACCCAGTTGGAATTCTGCAAGATGGACCTGGCCAAATTCTCCTGGTCGCCGTCCGACACCCGCGCCGTCACCAGTGTTCCACCCCGGCGCACGCCTTCGGCATACACATGGGCATCTTCGGAACTCACGCCGGAATCTGTTAGCGCCCCGATGATCCCACCGGCCGCTCCGCCCGCAAGCGCCCCAGCTGCAGCACCGGCAGCGGTGGCAGCCAGCCAACCGGCAGCCACCACCGGACCCACGCCGGGAATGGCCATCACACCGAGGCCTGTGAGCAAGCCGCCAGTGCCGCCTACCAAGGCGCCGATGCCCGCTCCTGCGCCTGCGGCTTCACCGGCATCGACGTCGCCCGTGGAGCGGTCATAGGAGCCGTCTGCATTGCTCGCCACGATGCTGATGTCATCGTGATCGATGCCAGCACGAGCCAGTTCACCCACCGCGGTCTTCGCGTCGGAATAGGTGTCAAAAAGTCCTGTCACGGTTGCCATTTAGGCCTCCTGAAAAGTTTGAGGGGGGATGGGTTTATCGGGCGACGACATTGCCCTGATAGTCGAGCGAAACGACCACCTCCTTGCCGTCTTTCGTGGCCTTGCCTTCCCAGACGCCGCTCTCTGCTTTGACCAGCACGCCGACATTGGTGAACCCTGCCGCCTCGATACGTTCTTTCGCCTGGGCTTTGGTGAAGCTGTTCGCGCCGGCGACCGGTGCGGTGGGATTTGTGGTGTTAGGGCTGGCGATTGCCGGTGTCTCGCCATCCGTCGACGGTTGGGTCTGCGCGTGGGCATAGAGCGCCGTGGCGGCAAGAAATGCCGCGCTAAGTATCAGCTTTTGCATTATTTTTTCTCCTTGGGCTTTGCCAGGAGAAGAACCCTTTGGAGGGCGATAGGTTCCAACGACTGTGCGATATGCACGCGAGAATTCGTATCGCGGTCGATCGATCATCCCGTTCGAATATTCAGGGGAACGATAGTGTCACTATTGCATTTAGCTCCCGGAGCGCTTGCCATCGCCGAACGGCTTAGCGCTTCAACTAGGGGCCTGCCGCGAATCCCTCCCGGCAGGCCTTTTAACAGAGCAAGCCGAGTTGCTTTTGAGGTAAGAAACACGCCTCGACCAAGGCGCAAATTGCTCCCAAAAGCTGGCAGATGCCGCTCTAACAGCTCTGCTAGCGTCTAGAGCTCACCCCTCTGCGATTTGACTGAGCAAGTCGAGCTGGTAACCGTGAGTCGCAGCTCATGGAGGCTTCGTCACAAGGACACCTCTGGTGACCCAGGGAAGCGACGGGATTTACGTATTCGAGTATCGCGACAGTGATGAATCTCGGCTGGTTCCGTCTTCAAAGATGCCGAGCTTGAATGCCGGCTCGTGAGCACGTTTCAGTGCGCAGACTCTTCGCTGACCCTAGCTAAAATACGGGATACATCCCTAATTGGTTCATCCGTCCACTGGCCTATCTTGCCGCTCCCCTATCTTGCCGCTCGCTTGTCGCGCACCGATGGTAGCGGAAGCGATCGCGGATGTGGGCATTGAAAAAGCGTCCTTTCGAAAAGGCCCTTCGAAATGCGGCGTAAGTCTCCGGCGGTACCGCCTCATAGTTGTAGCGCTTGCCGCTTGCTACGAACCAAACGGAGAGAACCCTGGTTTCCGGATCGTAGGCGGTTTCACGAATAGAAGTCGAAGGCATTTCGCTCAGTCCTTAGCATGGCGCAAAACACTCCTGCTCAGGTCAAGAACCGAGGCCCACGACTGATCGCAATGCCTGCTGAACGGTCCCAGCAGGCATTGGCGAACTTAGCATCATCGCGACCGGAAGCGGACCTCGTCGTCGTCGCGTTGCCAGCCGCCCAGGGCGCCTGCGGCACTTGCAATAAACGCACCGATGGCGAGAGAAAGGGCGCTCACCAGCGCAAAAGTGGCGCTCGCCTTGCGCGCAGCGTCGGCCGCTTGCTGCGCGGTGACCTTGGCTTCGTTGACGCGGGTCAACACCCTATCGACGCGCGCCCGGGCATCGGCCTCGGACAGGCCGGTGCGAACGGCGACCAATTGCGCCAGATAGGTACGATCTTCGGGCGAGACCTCATCGGTGGCGGCACTTGCCAAAAGGATGCGAGACGCTTGCAGGGCCGCCTGGTCGGAATCGACCGGCCCGGCAGCGCCGGCCGCGGCAGGATCCGATGGCCGGAACAGGGTGTCGACGAAATAGGAGGTCGCCGTGTCAACCGATTGCGGGCCCGCATTGGCGGTGGCGGCCGCAGCAGCACCCGATGCGACATTCGACGCTGCCTGAACGCCGCCGCCGACCACAGCCGACAGTACCGACCCAAGGACACCGGCGACCAGCAGCGTGGCAAGAGCCCAGGCAAGAAAGCCGTGCGCCGTATCCCTGAAGAACGTCTCGTCGGTGTGGATGCCGACCCATTTTGTGCGCAGGCGGCCGGTCAGGTAGCCGCCGACGGCGGCCGACAGCCACTGCACGATGACCAGCCAGACAGCAGTCGAGGCCGCCAGCGTGGTGATGGTGACACCCTCCGTTGACCAGGGCGAAACCATCGTCAATCCGAGCCCGGAGCCGAGCAGCATCAAGACCAGCGTGATGCCCGCCGCGGCGGCGGCCCCGGCCAGGATCGGGCCCCAACTGATGGCGGAGGCGGTGGATTCGGGCGAAGCGGCGAATTCTTGCGAGACCAGCGTCTCATCGGGAGCCAGGGTCATGTCGTTCCTCCTAGCGGGCGAAAAGAAGGATCAAGATGATAATCGGGATCGGAATCCCGAGCAGCCAAAGAAGAATACCGCGTCCCATTTACGTCTCCTGTCAGTGCTGGAATGTCAGGCACCATCAACGGCACCCGGCTTCGGTGGATGGAAAGTTCAAAGAAAAAGGTGCCCGGGCGCAAAAGGTTCCTCGGAGAGACGACTTTCTCCAGGCCGGCTTTTCGGGCTCGGCATCACCGGCGCGCTGCACGAAGGGGCCCGGCTCAAACTGCTACGCCTAGGCGTCTGCGAACCATATCCCCGTCTGGCCGTTGAAGGGTCATTCGACAAATGGAGAATGCAATGAAACGCTGGCTCAGGGATAACGGGCTCACCCTCACGTTGATGCTTGTTTTTCTGGTGACGATCTTGGGAATGGCGGTCGCGGGCTTCGCGCATGAGAGCCGCCAGCTGGCGCTCCACAGCGAACCGCCGCTGACTTTTTTGGCATATCTCGGTTCGGGTTCGTTTCTGTCAGCGGTTTTCGAGAATTGGGAGAGCGAGTTTCTACAGATGAGCGCCTATGTGATGCTAACCGCGTTTCTGTTCCAGCGCGGGTCGGCGGAATCCCTCGATCCCGACGATCCACACAGGCAAGGGGACGCTCCGCCATCCAAGCTGCATGGCACTATCAGAAGGTGGCTCTATTCCTACGGGTTGGGTCTGAGCCTTGCCGTCTTGTTCGTGCTTTCGTTCACTATTCATTGGTTGGCAAGTGCGGTTGCCGCCAATGAGGAGGCGGCACGGCACGGTGGCGATATCAAGTCCGTCTTCAGCTATCTGCTCGATCCGCAGCTCTGGTTCGAATCCTTCCAGAACTGGCAGTCAGAATTCCTCTCCACGGCGATGCTGGTCGTGCTGTCCATCTTCCTCCGCTTCAAAGGTTCGCCCGAATCGAAGCCTGTCTCCGCCCCTCATGGTCAGACGGGAGCCTGATGCCGCCTCACAAGTCCGGGATCACAGCGAGGATTGAGCTGCTGGCGCAAAGACTACACTGGAGGCGTTGCCGCGCTGTGACCGCCGGTATTCGCGATGCCGGCAGCTGGGCTGCGTGAGGACACGCGGTGCGCATGGTCGGGCCTAGAGCGGCTGGCTTCAGTTAACGCGGGGCGATCAGCTCCGGCATCCGTCTGACAAGGCTAGCCAGCGGCGGCTCGTCGACAAGGGTCGCCGCATCCTCCGGGCACAGCCATTGGCGACCGCGCTCGCCTTCTTCTTTCCAGCTGTCGAGCACCGTCTCGACCGCCATCGGAAAGACGCGAACGATGACGGGGACAAAGCCGACCGACAGCCGCTTCCAGTAGCGAAAGGATCCGATCGGAACCCTTGCCATCTGCCCGACCACGCCGGCTTCTTGTCTCGCTTCGCACGCTGCCGCAGCCGCCGAGGTCTTTCTTTTCATCGGCCAGCCCTTCGGTACGACGAAGCGCCGGGTTCCGCGCGAGGTGATGAGCATCACGCGCATCGACCCATCCGCAGCCAGGCGATAAGGCAGCGCCGCAACCTGGCTTGCGGGATCGCCCTTGATGGCTGACCGAATGGCACGCTTTTTCCGTTTGTTCATGATCACAGGCTCGCCGCGCCCTTGCGGATGCGCCTGGCCCCCAATTGCTCGAGCGCCAAGCGAACGAGGCGCAGTTCCGCCTGCCAGCCATCGTCGGAATTCATGGCGCTTTCGGAAGCCGCCCGCTGTAAGGCGCGCGCGTCCTCTTCGAGATGGCGGAGGCGCTGTATCTTGATCTCGCGGGATGCCAGCGGGTCGTTGAGAATTTTCCGCACCAGTTCTTCGCAAGGCGTATTCATGACGATACCTCGAATGTCCATCCTATTGCAGGCAGTGGCCGACACGCTTGCTCGTTGGCATGCGAATCCATCGGATCAATAGCCGGCCAGCCAGAAAAAGCCGCTTGCGGTGCCGAAGGCCACGGCAAGATGAAGCCAGCAACTCCAGCACAGCGGTTCGTTGTCGGTTAGAAGCCGTACGGCAAGATGGTCGAGGCGAGCACGTCGGAGATCACCACCTAGTAGACCATTTCCTCTGCGGACATATCGCATCTGCGACGACCTTCGTGAACCACCCTCGGAGAGCAACTCCGCATTGGGCATTGGGTTCCGGAGAAAGCCGCCGAAGCCGAATGGGGCTGCCTAAGCCGACGATTTTAGGCCTCCGACGCCGGGCCGGTCGGGATCGATCAAAAAGTTCGGAACCAGCCCCGTCGCGACGCGTTGGCCTTTAGATGCCCTGAACCCCAGGAGACCTAAATGAACAATCTCATCGAAAGCGACAAGGTTATTGGAACCGAAGTTTACGGACCCGATGGCGCTCATATCGGAGAGGTTGAACGCTTGATCCTTGAGAAGGTTGACGGCCGTGTGGCGCATGCTGTGCTGAGTTTCGGCGGCTTTCTCGGCATGGCGCAGGACCGTTATCCTTTGCCGTGGAACAAGCTGACCTACAACGAGGACCTTGGCGGGTTTCAGGTTGATATCACCAGAGAGCAAATCGACGGAGCGCCGACCTATAACGGGGACGGATATGATTGGTCGGAGGAGAACAACCGGCGTATTTACGATCATTACGGCGCTCAGCCCTACTGGTAATGCGGCAGGAGAGGGGTAACGACTTCAGCGACCGTTTCGGTCCATGACGGGGCGTGGCACAGGTTTTGCCACGCCTCGTTCCCATGAATCTGGTGGGGTGACGGGATCGGCAGGCGAAGGCAGGCGGGGTCCGCCAAAGCGGGCCGGCTCAGCACACCTAAGCCGAATTTTTGCCACAGCCGGAACCCTTGTTCGTGCCAAGGCCCGTCTCTGCCGCGATCCTTTTAAACCTCCTCGACACGCTCAGCCTTGCGCTTGTCGGTGTGTTTGTTTTGCCGGCCGTTGTCGGTTGCTAGTTGTCGGTCGAGTGAATGCCGTGTCCGGCTGGCACTGCCGAAATCCTTGCGATTTCCGGGTTGAATGCGCCGTGGTTCGCCACAGCGGCTGCCACCGGCTCGGGCGCCAGATAGGCCCACATGAAATCGTCGGCCGCTTCGCCGACGGCAGACACGCTCCAGAACTGCGCCACGCCCCAATCAGGCCGATGAACGGTCTTGTCCATGGCCCGCAGCATCTCAAAATAGATGTCTTCGAACGGAATGTAGAACACGTCAGGCTCGCCTTCGACGCAGACTACCCGCGCCCTAGTCGTGGACGCAATGACGGCACCGGAAAAGGTGACGTTCACGGTTCCATCGAAGGTCCTGATCTTTAGCTCTTCGGTTCCGGCTTGCATGATGGCCTCCAATTGCTGACCCTTACCCGTCGCCGCCTCGCCCGGACCCAGATTCCCTCGGGCAGGCCGTGGTTCCCGTTGACAGGGATTCGTGGGCGCTTCGGTCGGGCCTGGCGGCATCATTGCGAAGATGATCGTGCAGCAGGCTGATTTCGGTCCAGCCGAACTGCTCGCCCGACTGGGTGACGATGCTGGCCGCGTGCATCT
This sequence comes from Aminobacter aganoensis, assembly GCF_014206975.1. GTDB lineage: Bacteria > Pseudomonadota > Alphaproteobacteria > Rhizobiales > Rhizobiaceae > Aminobacter > Aminobacter aganoensis. The sequence continues at coordinate 63,650 of NZ_JACHOU010000020.1, read as the reverse complement.
GCTGTGACGATGAGGTGGCGACGGCATGGCTGATCGCTTGTGCTAAATGCGAGAAGTATGTGCCGTGATTGAAACGGTCTTCGTAAAACGTCGCCGGTTCATCCAGATTGACCGCTTTTCCATTGATGAGCATCGATAGGAACTCCAATGATCGGGAAAAGCCCGTCACCCGGGTCCCAATGAGAGCGTCGCAAGTCCTGCTGTCGTCCCATTTCGCTGCTTCGAATGGGCGATTGGTCGACCATCTTGTGGCTGACTTGCATTTGGTTGTCGTGCTGTTCCGTAACCGCTGCGGAGCCCGGCGGTTCCGCGCAAGCGATCACTAAATCGGCGGAGGCCGACAGGACGTCGCAAGGTGGTGGCGGCAGCAAATGTTCTTGAGTCGGATCAGTCCGCTATCTGGCTAATGGTGCGGCTTTCGCCACGAGTCTCAAGCAGAGGGTTCGGCAGGCCGAGGATCAGGAAACTCACGACTGCGATCGCCGAAACTGTCAGCACGATATAGAGGCGTGATTGCATCGGAGCTTCCCAACCGAGAACAGAATGGCTATCCAGACCGAGGGCTGTTGCCGGACAACGGAAATGTGGAACGGCGGCTTTATGTCATTTGGGCCTTGGAACCGAACGTCCCGCATCAGCCAAGGGGTATTCACCACGCCGCAGTTCGATGGCCGCGATCGCGAGCGCCCTTCCGGCATTGGCGACTTCTTCCTTCCTGTACGTCGCGATCCTCGGCCAATGCCAGATCGCTCGTGGCATAGGGCTCTGCGCCTTGGCGGCTGGAGGCGCGAGACGCTTGAGGCCAGCCAGTTACGAGCAGCCGCCCGACATTTTCCACGCCTTTTTCATGATTTCGCGCGTTGGAGTGGAATGCCACAGTCTGGCTCAGCCCCCGGCAGAGGGGGCAGGTCGGTTCCTTGGGCGGGCATTCGCGGGTCTCTGGGGCGGCTATCGTCGTCGGCCGTCAGGCCCAATTCCACACCAGGGGCGACTTGTAAGGAACTTGTTTCACCTAGGCGTTTCATAGTCGCCGCACGTTGCGCATCGCGTGCTGCTGCATGGAGCAATAGCTTGAACTTCTCGCCTAGTCCGTCACCAGATCGTCCCAAGGTATCGAGCCCCAACAAACCGTTCATAGCGAAGTACCTCCTAGCGATCGAGGGAGTTGGAGCTAGATCAATGCAACATGTCGTGGTCAGTTCCTTAGGGTGGCCGGCAGGTGACCAGGTCGGTAATGCCGCCCCCGATTTCTGTGCCGTGGCGCAATGTCCCATCACTCCTCAGCCCTGGTATGGTTGGCGAAGGAGAGGCTGCAGTGGAACTGCAACCTTGTTTTCGCCCGGGATTCGGCAGCTATTCGATTAGAAGGAAGTGGACTGCCAGCAAAAAACAGCTCCTCGCGGCGAGCTATTTCCACATTGACCGCATCTTGCCCTTGATGTCGACCGAGCTGCGCGGCCGTGCCGCTTTGTCTTGGCGGAACGACTGACTTGTCCAGGACGTGGCCTTGAAGTGCTCCAGAAGATGCGCTGGGATGAAACGGGTGCGCGAGGCATAGACATGCCTGTCGCCGCGCGCCATCTGACCGGAGGAGAAGAAACGCTGCGGCGTGATCAAATGGAGTGAATCCTTGGCCCGTGTCATCGCGACATAGAGCAGCCGGCGCTCTTCCTCCAGCTCCTTGTGCTCGCCAGCGCTCAGGTCGATCGGCATGCAGCCGTCCACCGCATTGAGAACGAACACTTTGGTCCACTCCTGGCCCTTGGCCGAATGGATCGTGGACAGGATGAGATAGTCCTCGTCAAGATACGGCGGCCCAGCCTCGTCGCTAGTAGCCGATGGCGGATCGAGTGTCAGCTCAGTAAGGAAGCGCTCGCGACTGGGATATGCCGAGGCGATTTGTTCCAGCTGGAGAAGGTCGGCCTTTCGTGTCGTCGCATCCTCATGCTTGCGCTCAAGATGCGGCTCGTACCAGAGCCGCGCCCGCTCCATCTCGGCTGGCCAGCCGGGCCCGCGCCTGAGTTCGCAAAACAGGTCAATGAAGCCGGGCCAGTCGCTTGCTGCCCGGGCCGGCGGCACGAACCTTGCTAGGCCCATCTCCAGGTCGAGCGACTGCTCCATGCTTTCGATCGCGTTTGCCGCCGATGACGGGCCAATGCCGGGCATCAGCTGCATCACTCTGAAGCCGGCGATGCGGTCGCGCGGGTTCTGGGCGAAGCGCAGCACCGCCAGCAAGTCCTTGACATGAGCAGCATCTAGAAACTTCAGTCCGCCGAATTTGACGAAGGGGATGTTGCGCCGGGTGAGTTCGACCTCGAGTGGCCCTGCATGGTGAGCTGCGCGAAACAGCACCGCCTGCTCTTTCAACAGCGTGCCCGCCTCGCGCTCCTTGAGCACCTCGTCGCAGACATAGCTTGCCTGTTCGGCTTCGTCGGGCACGGTCACGATGAGAGGCTTTTCCAGCGACGCACGTTCGGTCCAGAGATTCTTGGTGAAACGCTCCGAGGCCTCGCCGATGACGGCATTGGCGGCGTTGAGGATGGCATCCGTCGAGCGATAGTTCTGGTCGAGCGTGACCACGTCGGCAGGTTCGGCAAACAGGGTGGGGAAGTCGAGGATGTTGCGCACTTCGGCGGCGCGGAACGAATAGATCGACTGGGCGTCGTCGCCCACCACCGTCAGGCCGCGGCCGTCGGGCTTGATCGCAGTCAGGATCGCCGCCTGCAGCCTGTTGGTGTCCTGGTATTCGTCGACAAGGATATGGTCGAAACGCGAAGCAAGATGCGCCGCGATCTCCGGCTCGGCGGCCAGCTGTGACCAGTAGAGCAAAAGGTCGTCGTAATCGACGACGTTCTGGGCTTGCTTGGCCTCGACATAGGCGCCGAACAGGCGCTTGAGCTCGTCGCTCCAGCCGATACACCAGGGAAAGGCACTGCCCAGCACGGCCTCGATCGCATCCTGGGAATTGACGACGCGGGAATAGATCGCAAGGCAGGTCGCCTTGGTGGGAAAGCGGTGCTCCGTCTCGGAGTATTCGAGCTCGTGGCGAACCAGGTTCATCAGATCGGCGGAGTCTTCCCGGTCATGGATGGTGAAGGCGGGCTCAAGCCCGATATCCAGCGCATAGTCCCTGAGCAGCCTGGCGCCGACGGAATGGAACGTGCCGGCCCAGCTCAGTCCTTCCAGCAGGCTCCCCGCGCGCTCCTTCAACACATCGGCGGCGATGCGCTCGACGCGCTTGGTCATCTCTGCGGCGGCGCGGCGGGAGAAGGTCATCAGTAGAATGCGGCGGGGATCGGCGCCGCGGACGATGAGATGGGCAACCCGGTGAGCGAGGGTGTTTGTCTTGCCCGATCCGGCACCGGCAACGATGAGCAGGGGCCTTGCGGAACAACCATCGCCATGCATGACAGCGGCGCGCTGGCCGACGTTCAACCTTGAGAGATAATCGGGCTCCGGTGCCGAATCACGAATGGCGATGTTCATGCGATCATGAAGCATCGTTTCCGTTTCGTTCGCAACGGCCTCGCTTGGTTGGTGTGAAGAAGCCGGCACCCGCTGGCCATCACCGCCGTAAGGTAGCCTTGTTAAGTCTTTGCCTTACCATTTCGTTGTTTGGCAGGCGTCCTCGCCAGGGGTTTGCGCCCGAGGCCCAGTTTCTTGGCCAGTTCAGACCGCTTGGCAGTGTACGCAGGCGCTACCATCGGATAGTCGGTTGGAAGCGACCACTTCATGCGATACTCATCAGGCGTCAGACCAGCACCCGCCAAATGGCGCTTAAGTAGCCGATACTGTTTCCCGTCTTCCAGGCTGATCAGATATTCGGGGGTGACGGTCTTTTTAATCGGAATATGCGGCTTCGGCCGCACTGCAACCTCCTCTGTCGGCGCGCTCAGGCTGCTAATGCTAGTGTAAACTTGGGCAATCAGCTCTGGAAGTTCCGCAGGCGGCACCGGATTGTTAGAAACATAGGCAGCGACCAGATCTGCAGTTAGCTCAACGAACTGGCCGGTCGGCTTCGGCAATGGTTCGGTCATTAGCTTACCCCATGATTTCGCAGAACGTAATCGCTCCTGCCGTTGATATTGCAATAGGCTTGGCGGTTTCGCCATCGTGGCATCTGGCGATCATGCGAAAGTTTCTCAAGTCTATGCAACACGAGTCATCTTTTACCTCGTGTTAGCGGCTTTTAGATCAGTCTGAAGCGCGTTGAAGGAATACAGATCCCCCTGAGCTCCTCCTTCAGCACACCTCCAAGCTGAGCCCGTCGTAGTAATACGGCGGGCTTTTCTATTTGGCCGATGGCACAAAGGCAGATTGTTTCCCTAAAAGCGGAACCTGTGAGCGGTGAAACGGTTGCCGGATAGCTCTGGTGACGAGTCTGCGGCTAGCCGCGCCAATCCCATGTTCCCAACAGGAGCACAACTGGAGATCCTATGCCCGACCAACCTCGTGAACAGCAAAAAATTGCGGACTTGACGATACGACGCTTGATGAAAGAAACCGGTATCACTGAAGATCAAGCTCGGAAGCTTGTTGCGGATCTGGGGCATGAATGGCCGACTCTCGTAAGAGAAGCTCGATTTCTAGCTAAGAAACGCTAATCAACCAATGCAGCGGTGGTGCGGCCCCTGGCTTTGATTGCAGCTGTGATCAAAGCGTTAATCTGTTCCCCAGTCACCTTTGTCCCGGGACACATCTCTTCCAAGGTCATCTGTGCCTGGCTACGCAGCCAGGAATTGTCTTTATCGGGATTTGAGGTGGCCGCTTCGACAATGATGCTTTTCGCGATATCGAATTCGAAAGCTGAGATTGAAAGCGTCATGGCTTCCTCCTCCATGTTGTCTGGGCGGAAGCACCGGTGAACGCTTGCAGCCGACGATGCCCTTGTTAGTTGATCGTATTGCTAGATTCTACAAATATCAACGCATCATGGATTGCAAATAATAAAAGAATATTCCGCTGATATCTATGTAAAAAGACGTACTGCTATGTAAAAAGACGTATCTAGGTTAATGCTATCGATCACGTTTTTCTTTGGGTCGGAACCTTTGATCGGCAAACAGGTTGGTTCGCAGGCGTCGGCAAACCCGCCGGCACTGGAACTTAAAGGACCAATGTCATGGCCAATCAAGGCACCCAAGGCGGCAGCAGCGAGCAGCATCGCAAGGCCGGAGAGCAAAGCCACAAAAACGCCGGTAGGGACGAAAAGCAGAAGTCGAGCGGCACCGGGTCGTCGTCCAGCGGCAAAGGAAAAGAGGACGACAAGCGCGCCGGCGGGAGCGGCAGCGGCGGCGGCAATCGCAAGTAGCCACTTCCATCTCGAAGGAAAACAAGATGACCTCACAGCAAGGACGTGAACCGTTGCAGGACGATCCGGACGAACCGCGGGGGTTTCTCCCCGATGACATGCCGGCCGATGCTCCGTCGCGACCGGAACTGGACGATGACGATATGGATGAGGACGTCGCTCCGGACGAGCCGGAAGGCGACGAAGACGATACTCCCGATCCAGCGTCGGACGATGAAGAAGAAGACAGTCTGCCGCCAGCGTAGCAGAACTCGCTTCTGAAAATGAAAAGACGCCCGCCACGAGGTGGCGGGCGTCTTTTCCAATGCGTGGCGATTGGCTTGTCGTCGGCTAGCGTCCCGGGGTCTCTCAACGCAGCAAGATGTCCCGCGTTCTCTACTTCAGATTGAGGCGTGGCAATGCCCTTTACCAGGCCCGTTGACCTGTTCCAAGCGGCGAGGGAGTTGAAACTTACCAGGGCAATGAGACTGTCTTGACGTTGGTGAAGCTTTTCATGGCTTCGATGACGCCTTCCTTGTAGCCGTTGCCAGAGTCCTTGATGCCGCCGAAGGGCGACATCTCGATGCGGTATCCGGGAACTTCCCAGATGTTCACGGTGCCGACCTGCAGGCCTGCGATGTATTTCTGCATGCGGCGGAAGTCGTTGGTGCAGACGCCTGACGACAGGCCGAAGGCGGTGGAGTTGGAGAGCGCGATCAGCGCGTCGTAGTCGCGCTTTTCGAACAGGGCGGCGGCCTTCTCGTAAACCACGGTGCCGAGGTCGGTCGACCGGGGCGGGCAGCCGCGGCGACAGCGAAGATGTCATTGCTGGCGAGGCGGGGCTAAGGCGTTTGCATAACTGTCGATTGGCAGGGGGGTGATGGCTGAGAAACCGCGAGACATCCGCGTCGGGGATACGATAACGATTGAAGTCACGGTCGACCAACGCCTGGGAAATAGCCGGATGACCATCGGCGCGGATGCCCCGGACATCACCGGTGTAGACCGACGAGCCCGTCACGCAGGCGGCGGGGAGAGGTCTGAGATGAGCGACGAACCTACCGATCTGGCCCGCATCATTGCCATGATCGACAAGCTCAACGAGGCCAAGGCCGAGGCCGCGAACTGGCCGATGCTCAGGTACCTGATCGATTCCGCATTGCACGAGGCAACGCAGGAATTTCAAGCCATTGCCAGGCGGGAACTCGAACGAGCCGGCGGGTTGAACTGAAAGCGGCTTCAGCACCCAAAAAGTCCGCCACCTTCGGAAGGAGAGATTTCGACAACTGAACGATGGTCTCCGGGAGGAGATCTCAATGAGTTGTCATGCCGACCTAGACCCCCAACTCAATAATCGATGAAAAGGCCTCAGAGCTCGCCGGCGCCCGCGCCTCATCAAGCGGGACGCCGACCTCGAGCTTGGTTTTCTACGCCTTTGATAGCTCGAACTGAACGGCTGCGGCGGCAGAACCGCGAGGAACGGCGGGCAATGCTGCAGTTTTTTGTCGGCACCCACAGACGCGAATTCCCGCATGCCGAAACTTGGGTCGCAAGTCAGTTCCGGCGACAAGGCGCTGTCCCGGCTCGGTTGTGCTGCGAGTAAAGGTAAGGCACCTACGGTCAACAGAAGCTTCCGCGGTATCGGAGATCTAAGGACTGGCCTGGAAGCGGAGGTTTGGGACCGCGCGCCGATGCGCCGCAGGAAGAGAGACCTGCGGGGAGGGACGGCAGGCCTCAATCCTCAGAGCGTGGGGCGGGTCGCTCCATCACATGGACGTGCTCGAAGACCTTCGGGCCCGGTCCCGGTCGCCTCTCAGACCAAAGGGCACATGCGGCAACACGCGGGCCCGACAGGGAGTTTGCGTGAGATATGCCAAGCGGATCGAGGGCGGGCCTTCGCGGAAAAGATAGGAGGCGTTCAATCCCTCGCTTGCCACAATTGAGCCCAAATCGATGCAACTAATGAGGGTGCTTCCTGACTTGCGGCATTTGGGAATGGCAACTCAATATGGAGTTTCCCCATGCCTATGTCGGCAACTTCAACCTTTGCTACTGGCATCATGATCTGCGGACTGTCCGTCGCCTCGCTGTACGCAAGCCAGAGCCCTGAGGCTCACCATCCAAGCGGCCTTCAGGGCCTTATCCCCGATTTCGAGAGTAAACTTGAGGTCGCCTACACCAAGCAGAGCAACAATGTCAGAAGCAACTGTTTTCCAGCTCAACTTATTGCTGTGCTGACAAGCTTGCACCGAAGATTTGGAAAGCGGCCTGTGGTGACTTCAGGCTATCGTCCGAGGTCGGGTCGCTCCATGCACGCGAAGTGCAAGGCCGCCGATATCAGGATTATTGGTATCAAACCTGGCCAGATTGCCCGCTACGCTCGGGAGCTGAATGGAATAGGCGGCGTCGGAACCTACTGCAGCACGGGCATTGTCCACGTCGATGTAGGCCCTCGGCGCGACTGGCACCACTGCACGCGAACGAAGAAGGTTGCGTCGTTGTGGCACTGAGGTCTCCTTGGGGTCGCCAGACCCCTGCTACCGCCGGCTTTCGTGATACGAAGCATAGGTCTCGGTGTCTTGGAGGCTTCTCCATCTATCTGGAGAAGCCTTGTTGCAGCTGCGGCAACTGCACCGCTCGAGTGGTCGGTGGTAGGACCGCACCCCCATCGGCCAGCAGCGCAATTAATGAAGAGGCAACTGCGAGGCCAACCAGCATCGCTACCACAAGCAACGCGCCCGCAATCCCAACTTGCCCTCTGGCAATCAGACGAAAACCGAACAACGAAATGTCAAACCTGTTCATCAATGCCTCCTTAGCTAATGAGGGCATTGTCCCGCACGAACGCGACACGTGGAAAAGATTGCTGACACTTCCCGACAACTCGTCAGCGAAAATGGTCTGTGAGCAGTCCGACCCACTGAGGCTGGTGCAGTTATAGTCGGACGGCTCCGGCATGCCGATGGAAGTGTGCAGGGCGGCTTGCCATCTCGACGAGCCCGCTATTCTCGGGGTTGACGCAAAGGGTAGTCCGATGCGGTCTACCTCTCATTGGCAGGTTCAGACCCTTGTCCAGACGTGGGAAGAGAGCCGGGCTAATCCGCGCGTCACTCGGCCCATGGAAGTATTCCTAATTAGGGTTTGCGTATGCCCTTGCGTTATACGTGAAGGCGTATTTTTCTATTTAATGCGCAAAACCGTATATTGACACTTTATACGTGAATTCGTATATTTGTTTATGGAGGTCAACATGGCTGATCAGATTGCCCGCAGCGAAAAACAACTTGGCGCTATCCTGCGCCGGGCCCGCAAGCAAGCCGGCCTGACGCAAGGCACGCTCGGTGACCACATCCATCTGCGCCAAGGCACCGTCTCCCGCCTTGAGGCTGGGGAGCCCGCCGTCCAACTGCGCACGCTGATGACCGCGCTCTCGGCTCTCGACCTCGAACTCGTCGTCCGTCCCCGCAGCAAGGCGAGCGATAGCATAGAGGACCTGTTCTAATGACTCGCCGCCGGGCCCACGCGCCCCTCAATGTTTTTCTGAACAGCCGCCTTGTCGGCGTGCTGCACCGCGAATCCACCGGCGCCATCGACTTTCAATATGCAAAAGGATGGCTCGAATGGGAAAACACCTTCCCAGTCTCGATCTCTCTGCCTTTGCGCGAGGACCGTTATATCGGCGCGCCGGTCCTCAACGTCTTCGACAATCTGCTGCCGGACAGCGATGCCATCCGCAAACGCGTCGCCGAACGCGTCGGCGCAGGCGGTACGGATGCCTATAGCCTGCTGACGGCTCTTGGACATGACTGCGTGGGCGCGCTGCAATTCCTTCCCGACGGCGTCGATCCGGGTAGGGCTGGCACTACCGATGGTAATCCCGTCACCGACGAGGACGTCGCCGCCATCATCAACAACCTCACGGCCTCCCCCCTCGGCATGAGTGAGGACCAGGATTTTCGCATCTCGATTGCAGGGGCGCAGGAAAAGACCGCCCTGCTCCGCAAGAACGGAAAATGGTTCAAGCCCGCAGGGACCACTGCCACCACGCATATCTTCAAGCCCCAGATTGGCCAGCTCCCGAACGGAATCGATCTCTCGAACAGCGTAGAGAACGAATATCTCTGCTTGAAATTGCTCGCCGCCTTTGGCGTGCCGACCGCCCACAGCGAGGTTGCTGATTTTGGCGACCGCCGCACGCTCATCGTCGAGCGTTTCGACCGCCGCTGGGCCAATGACGGACGGCTTTTGCGCCTGCCGCAGGAAGACATTTGCCAGGCCTTGTCCGTGCCGCCCACGCGCAAATACCAGTCCGATGGCGGGCCTGGTATGCGCGACATTATCCAACTCCTGAAGGGAAGCGACAGGCCGGAACAGGACATTGCTACCTTCATGCGCGCGTGCATTCTGTTCTGGATCCTGGGCGCCACAGATGGCCATGCAAAGAATTTCAGCATCACTTTGGGTCCCGGCGGGCGCTTCCGGCTCACCCCGCTCTACGATGTGCTGACCGCTCAGCCGAGTCTCGATGTTGGTCAGATTCAGCAAAAAAAATTCAAGCTCGCCATGTCCGTGGGCAAGAACCGTCACTACTCCGTCGAAAAAATCTTGCCGCGCCATTTCGTTCAGACCGCAGAGTTGGCAGGCGTCGGCTTGCCCCTGACACGATCGATCCTCGAAGACCTCGCTGCAAACGCCGAGAAAGTGACCGACATCGTTGTCGACGCGCTCCCGCCCGGCTTCCCCGAACAACTCGTCACGTCAGTCAGGGTGGCCGTGAAAAGTCGTGCCCGCCTGCTGGCGCATATTTCCTGAAGCCAACCTAAAAATCGCTCTCCTCGGGTGGCTCCTCGAAGAGCAACTCGGAAGACCGGATTTCTTGGAAGGTCAGCGGCGGAGATAGCGCGCAAGGGAATCGAGCATGTTTTCCCACCCCGATAGATGCTCGGCGACACCATCCTGTCCGTCGAAATAAAGTCCGTGCTCAGGCGCAAATGCGAACCGTCGCCTGCCTTCTCGAGGTGATGGCTACGGTTCCCGCAAAACTGATCCGTTCGTCGCTGGCGAGAGAATTGGTCACCGTTACAGCTAAAACGGCGCGATGCGCCTCCTTGACGGAGAGAAACAATGGATTTCTACCATACGCTTGGCAGTAGCTCCGAGGCCACGCACATCATGCTGCGCGAAGCCGGGTTCGCTTTCGCCCACATAAGGTCGACACCTTCAGCCACACGCTGGAGGACGGTCCGACTACACGCGCATCAACCTGAACGGCTATGTTCCGGCTATCGTTCTCGAAGACGGAACGCTCCTAACGGAGAACGTTGCCATCCTCGATTGGCTCACCGGCTGTGCCGGATCTTTTCCGTACGGAAATGAACTCAGCCGACTGCGGCATCTGCAGATGCTCGCCTTCATGTCCAGCGAGCTGCACAAGCGATTCATTCCATTGTTCTTCAGCGAGGATGAAGCGGAACAGGCTCGCCTGTGTCAGGTTGTGGAGCCTCGCCTCATCTGGATCGGCGCAGAGGTGCAGGGCGCGTACCTTTTCGGCGAAAGCTTCACCGGCGCCGACGCGATGCTGTACGTCATCCTGCGTTGGGCCAGGATGGTCGGAATCGAACATCCCGTCGGGCTGAGTCAATTCATGGAGAACGTGGAGCAGCGCGACTGCGTTCGCCATGCACTGGCAGCAGAAGGGCTGTAGCTTCTTGACGCTTCCGCATAGAACGGCCACCGTCCCTTGCAGGCTAAGATTTGCCTTGCGCACCACGCAACATGCAGGTCTTCTTGCCCTTTGTCGAAGCAACGAAAACTGAATTCAGGCGTGGCGGGAAATTACCCGTTTCCAATTGCCGGATTTCCATCACCGTTATCTAAGCAATCCATCAAGGTCGAAGTCATCCCAACCTTCCAGCTTCGACAACCTAGCTTCTGGTGTCTTCATGGCGAAAGCCGCCGCGCGTTTGCGGGCTCGCGTAAGCGCAGCCTTTCCTGCGGCACGACGTCGGTTTTCGGAAGCGGTAGTGGCATCCTTCTCTCGCCACACGGAAACTAAGTCGCGATCGAGCACGTCCTCGATTTGCCGCGGATCGAACACGTGGAAGGTGATTTTCCGCGCGCGACCTTGCAGCTTAACTGTCCTGGTGCCGGCGCTCTGTAAGCGACCATCTTTCAGCCAGCGATGTCGTTCGGCCGCACTTATCGTCAGGATATCTTCGACTTCTCTAGGAATGACGGGTAGGTCTTCGATGGCCCGCAGCGTACCAGCAATGACCTTAATTACGTCGAGCCAGTCACCATCGCTTTCCTCCGGCACGAGAAGGACCAATTGCCCAGTCTGCACATGAAGGAACTTTCGTGCCGCCAGCGGTAAGCGGGCCCGTACCTCAAGAAGAATGCCTCTAGCGCGCACTGCCGACCCGAGTGTGGCCGCCGTGGGCAGAACCCATTCTCCCACGAGCTTTATTGGGGTTTGTGTCTTCGGTCGTAAGGTCATTCCGCATCAGATAGGAGTTTCGACCGACTGATCCAGGGGCATGAGAGGATCCGGTCGGACGAAAAAGGGCAGAGCTGTATCGGATTCCCAAAAGACGGGACTGCTCAGAGCCCTGACGCTCAAATGTGGCGTGGAACAAGACTCAGTGAGGATTCAATACCGAAGGAGCTAGTCGTGGCTAAGATGTTGCCGAGAAGTCCCAACGCGCCCTTCGCCCTGTGCAGAACACACCTCCTCGACAGCGACAGAAACGTCAGTCTCATGAACGACAAGCGCTGTCAGGGTCGGCACGCGAATAATGATAGCCGTCGTTGAGGCTGGGGCCACCTGCAGTATCACGGACTTGTCTGTACGTACGTGCGCTCGCTCATTGGCATCTCGCTAATGACCCTATACCCCAATCACCGATCACCCGAAATCTCTACGAGATCACAAGCCACAAAATCATCGCGATGGCGGCGACGACCACTGTCCAGTAATACCAATCCTGCCAGGTCATTGGTGCGAGCGGACGCTTTGCGTTCCGCGCCTTCTGAGCGTGCACCATTTTACTCCAACCTAAATGAAATTTCATATAGAGAGTATCGTTTCACGAGCGGCTTCGGCAGCATGCTTCTGTTTCCAGCCCGTTAGTTCAAAAAGTAGGCGCCTGCCGCGAAGCAGGCACCTTTTAGGTCATGCACTGTAGCGGAGGCCCTGCTCTCGCGAGGTACCTACCCGCTTGGCTGGTTAGTCCATAATATAGACTACCTTGCGAGTCTGGGGGTCGATCAGCACAGTCCGACCGTCCATGACGACATACTGATACTGATTTGGCATTGTGTTTTCGGCAAGTGCGCCGGGCTTGAGAATGTCAGGTACAATGGCTCCAACTACCAGTTCAAAGTTGGACGGACGTTCAACAACCACCGGATTCGTTTTCACATACTCGCGGACCACGACTTCCTGTTCCGGGGTAACAACAACTGTTTGGGCGGCAGCGAAAACGGTACCGGCAAACAAGATCGCTGTGGCAAGGGTGCTTCGGAAAATCATCTCAATAGCCTCTCGTTGGTTGCAGTGTAACAATCGACGTGGACCAAATCGGTTCCCTTACGTCGCGCCGAGGGGAAGCTGTTGGTCTAGAGCGCAAAGGTTTCCGCATCGCTGCTCCTGCGTGATTGACAGCATCCGCAGGGAGCCGGGCTCATCGGTGTCTTGGCAGACAATCATGCCGCCCTCGTGAGCTAACCCAAACGCTCAAGAACAGTTTTTCGCTCTGTGGGCGTTGAGGCCGCTGGCCGCGTAGTCGACCTAAGATCGCGCACCAGATTTATAGCGTGGACAAGCGGGCGTTCGAAATGGCCATTCCATACGCTTGGCGCAGTGCCAGTTTCTCTTCCAGTATGTCGATGACAGATGCACTAAAATCTGCCTTGTACATCGCTGCGAGCCTCGTCAGACCGCCTGGTGTAAAAACATTGATCTCGAGGAGTTTGTCACCGACGATATCCAGCCCGACGAGAAACATGCCATCCTGCACCAGTTTTGGGCGCACGGTCTCGGCCAGAGCCAGCATTTGGTTGGTCACCTTAACCTTGCGCGCAGTTCCAGCTGCATGGATGTTGGATCGGACATCCCCCTTTGCTGGAACCCGGCGGAAAGCGGCATAGCTGCCATCTCGCTCAAGTGGCCGGCCGTTAAGCAAAAACAGGCGCACGTCACCAGCTTTGGCCTCGGGAATGTAAGTCTGCGCGATCAGATAACCATCTCCGCTCGCCGCCTCGAAAATCTGGTTCAGATTTGAATCGTCCGGGGTCGCAATATGGAAGACATTCTTGCCACCGGATCCCTGAAGCGGTTTGACGATGCACCCTTTGGGCTGATCGTCTATGAACGCGCGAATTTCAGCAATGCTGCGGGAGATCAGCGTGGCGGGCCTGACAAGGGCAGGGAATGCCTGGAGGTAAAGCTTGTTCTGTGCCTGAGCGAGCCCGTCAGGATCATTGACCACCATTACTCCGTGTTGCGCGGCAAGTCGCCCAAACATAATGCCCGCATTGGCGGCCCATGGTCGTTCGCTCGCGTCGAGTGACGGGTCGTTTCGTAGAAACAGAATGTCGATGTCGCCTACAGCGAAGATCTTCTTCTGGGCGCTCGCCCCCTGCAAGGCGGCATAAAGCTTATCGGAGGTCCTGTAGGACGCACTTGGCAGAACCACACCGCTTACGGCTAAGCTATCGTCTGGACGCAAAATGAAGTCACCCGGTTCGACATAGATAACCGAATGCCCGCGTTGACTTGCGGTCAGCGCAAGCGTTGTCGTCGTGTAACCGGCAGTTTCTCTCTCAACGGAATTGACAAAGAAGGCAATGCGCATTGGAGCTCCTGTCATGTCGAAATCATGTCGATTGGATCCATCCCAGCCATCGCCTTCTTAAGGCGCGGCCGCGCCACTTGAGACGACAGGAATGCAGGTTCAAATCGAGGTGCACGAAGCAAGCCTCTGGTGCGGAGCTCTTCAATCGCGCCGAAATGGGCGGCCGAGATTTTGCCTACCCAAAAAGGCGTTAGGCTGCCACCGTTCCTCAGGTGATGGAGGACTTGTAGTACGCCGCGCAAATAGATGGCGTCTTTGGCAAGGCCACCACCTCGGAACACACGCAACACCACGTTGTAGGCGGCGGGGCAATCGAAACTGAAATCGTCTTTGAGTATCCTGAAAGTTTCTTCGAACGTAGCGCCATCGAGCATTGCTTGGCAGGCGAGAACCCTTGCCGCAATCAGCCTCAGCCGCGTTGCTGTCATGCCACCGACGAGATATTCCGCCAACACAGCGAGCCCTTCCTGCATGCCCTCATAACCCGCCAGGCCGTTACGGAGCATGGAAAGTCCCTGCGTCTCCCCGTTAAAATAGGTGAGCAAATGAACGCCGATCTCGTGACTTAACAGCGCCATCAGACGCTCGGGCGGGACAGAAGTATTCCGCGACACCAGAAGCCGGTTTCGAGATACCAAGAGACCAGCTGGCAAATCCGCGCGAATTTCCACGGACGCCTTGAAATCGGGGCAGGCAGCGCTGTATCGAGCAATCATTTCTCGCGCTGCTGCAGCGACGGCATCTGCGCTGAGACTTTTTGCTCCTGCCTTCCGCTTGGCGACAGCCACGTTGTTGAGAATTCTTCCTGCCCTTACGGCCAGGTCGGGCTCGACGTTTCCATAGAGGGCACGTCCCAATTCAGCAAAGCGTGAGGTTTCGCGGGACGCGAGCATCGACAATTGGAGATCAAGTTCTTGCTGTTTTTCGCAAAGAAGTCCGGCAAGAAGGGGATCCTCGAGATGATCGAGCGAAACCGAGTAGAGTTTTCGCTTCTCTGCGGAGACGTCGAAGGGGAGCGGCCGATAGAGTAGGGTCGGCATCCGTTGGAATCCGTTTGCCTCAAACTCCAGATACCCCTGCTCGGAATTGATTGGCGTCACCGCAAGCAGAAAGTCGAAGGCAGACGCTACCTTATCAATGTCGCGATCGGCTCGCGCGACTGCCTCGATAAACACACGCCGTCCCAGCGAACGATGGGTAGTCGGGGAGGGCAGCTTCGACGCCTGGAGGAAAGCGCTTACTGCCTGCAGCGTGGAATCCACAATGTTGCTCACAACAAGATCGCGCAAAGCCGGGTAGACGCCATTGTCGCCGGTCATCCGGTAGATCGGCGCAAAGCGGACGATGAGACATGGTATCTTTCCGAGAACGTCAGAAAGCTGCGGCCCTTGCCATTCGGCTAGGTTGAGGTCGCAGACACGCGGCGTCCGATATTTTACCTCTCGCTCAGCAGCCGCAGCAGCAAAACGTTTGAGTGCAGCCTTTTCCTGAGCGGTATTACCGGTTGCCAGAGCAATTTCGAATGGTGGGAGAAAAGGAGCATCGTCAGTCAGGAACCTGTCTATGCTCAACTCTCCGATGTCGATGATCAGGAATGCTCCGCACTGTCGAAACATTTTCATCGCAACCAATCGAGCCACTTGACTAGCGAGCCTGGGATGGGGGGCGATCAAATAAGAGGCGTTGGCAGAGGCGGCATCGAACGCAGCTGTGTGGTCTGATCCTATATAGACGCATAGAAAGGGCAAAGGCCGATCTATGTGTAACCGGCCGCCATCGGCAAATTCATGGCGTATTGGCCTGCCCTGTTTGAGCAGGGCGTCGATATCGGCTTCTACTGGTGCTAGCGTAGGGTCTGGAGCGGCCAGCTTTGGATTCATTCCATCCCTCGCAGAGCCGCCTCTAAGACCGGCACTGTCGACGCAAGCATGGCGCGTAATTTGCCCAAAATTGCTTGGTCAGGCTTACCACTCCACTCATCCATGAAGATTTTCTTGAACTCGACCGCAATCGCGCATCCGGTTTGAGGAAAATTGGCGTGCACGAAGCGCGCTTGCTCGCCTTTGCCCTGAAACGACACATTCTCGCGAACGTCTATCCGCTCTCCGTTGAGGCGATGGCCCCGCAAGGTCTCGATGAAGGGATCAAGTATTGGCGCCCAGCGCTTCCGGTCCATCGAGAAAGTTCCGATGTTGATGTCAGGCGCTTCCTCTTGCGGTGCAGCCTGCGCGTCCGGCCCATTTCGGCGATGATTGTAGCTGTGGACATCGACCAGAACGAATCTGCCAAAACGTTCCTCTACATCCATCAATGCGCGCTTCAAAGCGCAGTAGTAAGCATCATGAAAGGCATGAACATCGCTTATCAGCGCAAGAGAAGGTTTCTTCCGCCAGACATTCAGGCCCCAGGATTGGTCTGGCGACAGATAAATCGCAGCCTCCCGCGCGCGGTTCAGGTCTACCTGGAACCGCGACTGATGAACGACGATCTGGGTGGGAAAATCTAGGATAAAGAGGTCGGTAAAGGGATCTTCCTCCCTCAGCCGGTCGGCATCGGCAAGCGACATCAGCGATTGGTAAGCTTCTCTCACCTCCGAACCGCTGTGAATAGCAGTTCCAACTACTGGTGAATCTCCCAGCTTGATGGTCCATCCGCTCGGTGACCCCACCGGGTCTATCGTAGAAGTCTTGTCCACGACATTCAAATGCACGGAAGACTGGACGGTTCCCATTTGCAGGAATGGTGCTTGACGCGAGGACGGGTCGCGAAGCGATGCGGCGCATGTCACCGGCCGACGAATGTGCGAGTGAGGGCTTCTTTGTAAGGGATTCTTGCCATTTAGGTGCCATCCCGACCCCGCAGCGTTCAGGTGGTTGTATTCGTATCCAGGCCCCTTGTTGTGTCTGGCCAACTAGCAGGGGATCGACGGTGGCGACGAATGTCGAGTTTGAGAACGTCAAGGGCGCGCTGTAGGGCGGTTCGGCTAAGACTTGGAACAAATCTTCCTGCAAACTGGGATGAGCTGACGCTTGCGAGCGGCCCACTCGCTCGTAGCCGAGCACATTACTAAGCTCATGCTAGTTGCCTGAACCTAGGGCAAGTTTTCACCAATCGGGTTGCGCTCCGTAATATCCATATATCTGTCGAGTGTTGCGTTCGGACCAATCGAATTCACTGGCTGAGATGTATCGAGGGGCTTTTTCAAGTTGCTCTTTTGTGATGTCGAGTTTGAAGCCAGCTACTTTTTCGTCATAAGACAGCTTGGCCCAAGGCACAGGATAGTGTTCGTCTGCCAAGCCAAGGAAGCCTCCAAAAATGAGGACCACGTGAACCACGCGGCCTCCAGTTCGGGTCAACACCAAGCTCTCAACCGAGCCGATCCGGACGCCAGTTAGATCGTAAACCTTTGTGCCGATGACGTTACTGCTGTCGATCACATCGTGCATTTCCAGGTCCTTTTAAAGAACGAACATGGAGCCGCAACGTGTCTTGAAACGAGGAGTTCCGAGGTCGAACCAACTTTTCCAACGGTGCAATATTGATACCCGCTTGGGTGGTGAAGCGAATGGACGTTCCTAGCGGTGGTCATGTTGCGTCGTTGGCAGGACAGGCTTTTTGCAACCATGAAGTTCCTCTGGCGTTGATGACACTGGGCGGGTTCAGCGAAGGAGAAAATGATGAGGAAAATCTGCATGGCACTCGGTGCCTTAGCCCTCATGAACAGCGCCGCGTTCGCCACCACAAAAGACGGTGTAGTGAGCGAATTCATCCCGGAAACAAAGGTTATCACCTTGGAGGACGGAAGTAGTTTTACCGTGCCCCCCGATGTTGCCATCCCATCAGGCATAGTTCCCGGAGCCAAGGTTTCAATTACCACCGATGACGATGATGCAACCAAGGTAACCGGAGTCACGCTGTCCCCATAGGCGACTGCTGGTGATCTAATCCAATGCGCCGCTCGGTTAGCGTCGAGCGGGCCTTGGGTAATGCGAAAACGCTGGACGAATCCTGATTTCACTGCGCTTGAAATCCTCGCCATCAAGCGGTTCAGTTCAAGCCTTAAGTCGACTCGCCACGCCTCCGGACTTGGTGCGAGCCTGTCGCAACGGGTCCGCTAGTCACGTCCCATTGAGTAGAACTCTCGGTTCGGTCGCAAGCTGGTGACATTCGCCAGACGGTTTGAGAGACCGAAGAAGGCGGCAATCGCGGCTATGTCCCAGGCATCTTCCTCGTTGAAGCCATGCTCTTTAAGTTTCTCAAAATCAGCATCGCCGACCAGTTGCGCGGACTGGCTCACCATTGTGGCAAAGTCGAGCATCGCCTTCTGTCTTTTAGTGACGTCGGCCTTACGGTAGTTAGTTGCAACTTGGTCAGCAATCAGTGGGTTCTTTGCCCGGATGCGCAGAATAGCACCATGGGCGACCACGCAGTATTGGCATTGGTTCAAACTGGACGTAGCCACAACGATCATCTCACGTTCGGCCTTCGTAAGGTTGCCGGGCTTGTCCATCAACGCATCATGGTAAGCGAAAAAGGCCCGAAACTCCTTTGGTCGGTTGGCCAGTACCAGAAATACATTGGGGATGAAGCCTGACTTTTCTTGCACCGCCGCGATACGCTCCCGTATGTCAATTGGCATATCGGCGAGACTGGGAACGGGGAAGCGACTAACGGGAAGGTCGTTGGGGGACAATTTGGTTCTCCTTGAATTCGCGACTTGGTGGCAACGCTTGGAGAGTGGCATAACACGCGGCGGCGTCCATAGCGGTTGTCGTCCTCGGCGCCTCCCGAGCTAGTCAATGGTGCGTGGCTCATCGCGACAATCTGCCT
The DNA here is from genome assembly GCF_014206975.1 of Aminobacter aganoensis. Taxonomy (GTDB): domain Bacteria; phylum Pseudomonadota; class Alphaproteobacteria; order Rhizobiales; family Rhizobiaceae; genus Aminobacter; species Aminobacter aganoensis. Next base: position 44,675 of record NZ_JACHOU010000020.1, on the reverse strand, counting down.
GGTAATCGCGGATAAACTCACCAGACGCCTTGAGGCTACTTCTGATGTAAATTTCTCAACAAATTCTCCGGCCAGTTTTCGGGCTGTTGCATCAATTAATCTCGACCCCAACTGCCGATTTTCTGCCTGGGCCATCTTTGGGTTCGAGGACAAGGATATTTCCAAGCAGGCCTCCACACGGTGCGGGCTATGAGCCAGCGTTGGTGGGGTTTTTTCCGTTATTGCACCAAAAATATCTGGCCGGAACCTATGGGCAGGGTACTGGTTGTTTCCTGATGCGTGTCGAATTCGATCAGCCCGTAGTGGTCGCCCTGGGCAAGCCGGGAACTTCAAGGAAGGTCACCACGGTCATGGAGGCCATCTATTGTATTCGGCATGAGAAGTGGCCGCGAGCGCCGGGAGCAATTTTACGAAATGCCTGCCGCCTCTTGGATGAAGCGAGAATGGGCAACGTTGCGCCGAGCGAGGCAAGAAAGGCGTTCTCAGATGCTGCCGAGGAAGCAAACATACTTGTGAATAGGTCGTAGAGCGTGGCGTCCCCAAAATACCGCTATGGAGGTCCGTTATTTCAAGTTTCGTCCAGTCCACGTACTTCTGGGATCGCGCGCCTGACGCCGTTGCGCTTGCACTCATTGGATCTCGGTTCTGCATTGAAGGTGTGGGAGGCATGATAGTTGAAACAGAGGCCTACTCCGCAGATGATCCAGCCTCGCACAGTTTTGGCGGCGAAACGCGTCGGAATGCGGCTATGTTCGGCCCCCCTGGACATGCTTACGTGTATCGGTCTTACGGGCTCCATTGGTGCCTGAATTTCGTTTGCCAGCGCGGCAGTGCCGTTTTGCTACGTGCCCTTGAACCACTTTATGGCGTCAATCGCATGGTTGAACGCCGCAACGTGACCCAACTTCACCTGCTTTGCTCCGGACCAGGGCGTCTCTGCCAGGCTCTGGGGGTCGACGCTTCCTATGACGGGATCTCCCTCTTTGACGAGCGTTTTGCTTTCGAGCCTTCCGTCTCGGACATGCCTGTCGCATCTGGCGTTCGGATCGGCATTTCGAGAGCAACTGACAAAGCTTGGCGCTTCGGGTTTGCCAACTCGCCCTATCTGAGCAAGCCCATTGGAGAACTCAGCCCTGGCAAGAGACGGATCTAGTTCAAGAGCATTGCGAGTTCAGCAAGCGGTCGGCATTTGGGGACACAAAGATTGGACGATGCTATCGCAGCGATAGTCACCAAGCTCGCGATACCGATCGCCGCCCCCAAGGCTGCTACTCGGGTCTCCTTAGCATCGTGCCGGCGCACTCCTCTCAAGGCTGCTTGAACAAAAGTCCAGAGCAGGTAGAGAGTTGATGTCAAAGCTAGAGCAAACATCGTCGCCACAAACTAGCCTTTCAGATAGCCCTATCGGCAACGATGAATGGCCAAAGCTGGTTCCATATCTGAAACGGACAGGCTTTGAGGCAACCCGGCTTAATCCTTCAAGACACGCTTACAGCAGCAGAATTGCGAACCCCTAAGAGCATTGTCCTTTTGTCGTTCTTGACCACGGATCTTGAGGGGTACGTACGGGTCCATTCCTGCCAAACACTTGCATTCTGGCCTGGCTATCTCTTGGCAGCGGAGGTTCATGGGATTGTTCGTGGCCAAGTCAAGATCCCGCATAACTATTTCTCCATGACATTGGGAACCTTCTGCCACCTGCGCGATTGTGAGTTTCATGCGAAACGATGCCATTGGATTGGTGCGTCAAAGGCGCAAGGCACCGCGCTATTCGTTTGTAATACCGGTTTACAACGAAGAAGAGGTTCTGCCGCTCCTTGTAGACCGGATGAAGGATTTGTTTGTCCGCCTGGATGGTGATGCCGAAGCAATCTTCATAGACGACGGCAGCACCGATGGGAGCGTCGATTGCCTGGGTCGGCTTGGTGCCGGTGATGCCCGATTCAGATTGGTGGAATTGTCGCGCAACTTTGGTCATCAGATGGCAATTACCGCCGGTATGGACGCTGCCGCCGGGGAAGCAGTCATCGTAATGGATGCTGATCTCCAAGATCCTCCAGAGGTAGTGCTCGAACTGATCGCGAAGTGGCGCGACGGTTACGAGATCGTCTATGCACGCCGCGTTCGCCGCGATGGCGAAACCTGGTTCAAGCGCTCGACCGCCAGTCTCTTTTACTGGCTCCTTGCAAGGGTCACCAAGATCGACATTCCTCGCGACGTCGGCGACTTTCGACTGGTTGGCCGCAAGGCGCTTGAGACATTCCGGGACATGCCCGAGCATGACCGGTTCGTACGGGGGATGTTTGCCTGGATGGGGTTCAAGCAGACCGCCGTCTCCTTCGAGCGCCCACCGAGAGCCCGTGGCGAGACCAAATACCCGTTCTGGAAGATGGCGCATCTGGCTGTCCATGGGATCGTAAGCTTCTCTGACACCCCTCTGCGCATGGCCTTATGGGGTGGGTTGACTGTGTCGCTTCTGGCGCTGGGGTACGGCGTCTACGCCATGCTGGCGTGGGCCCTCGAAGCGGGAATCGCTCAGGGTTGGACTTCGACGATCGTGGTCGTCTCCTTCCTGTGCGGTATCAACCTCTTCATGACCGGCGTGGTCGGGCTTTACGTCGGTGGAATATACTCCGAGGTTAAGCGGCGGCCGCTTTATGTGGTTTCCAAGACGACAAGTTTTGGCGACATGCATCCTACGGGCAAGGAGGCTGGTCTCGGCGCGGTAGTCAGCCGGAGAACTGGTTGATGGCCGAGCTCTTTGATCGATACGGCCCGCGGTATGGAGAAGTTGTCGCCCGTTCAATCAGCTTTTCGGGCCTGGGTCATGACTTCTTTCTGGTAGCCAAGGCCAGACTCCTCGCGCGAGAGGTCGACGTGCGCGGCTTGAGGGCGACCGGCAAGCCTCTAGGCGCGCTCGACATCGGGTGCGGAGTGGGAGCGCTCCATTCCCACCTGACGCATGTCTTTGACAGTTTGCATGGCTGCGACCTTTCGGAAGCCTCGATTGACCGCGCCCGTAAAGATCATCCACATAACGCTTATGACCTCTGCATGCCGGCTCGCCTGCCATACGCAGACGGGTCGTTTGATTTTGCCTTTGCGAGCTGTGTGCTGCACCACGTGCAGCCAGAAACCTGGGCGTCGTTCATCGATGAGATGCGGCGGGTCGTGCGGCCAGGCGGCATAGCGTGTCTGATCGAGCATAACCCCTACAATCCCTTGACCCGTCTCGCCGTGCTGCGTTGCCCATTCGACGAAGATGCCGTGCTTCTTAACGCGCGCAAGGCCAAGGCACTGTTTCGCGATGCGGGGCTTTCAGAGATCACGACACAGCATTTTTTGCTATTCCCCAGCGATAGACCTCTTGCATCCCGGCTGGAAACGGCGCTGGCAGCCTTTCCTCTGGGCGCGCAATATGCCTGTAGCGGCCGCGTTTGAAGGGCGCCCTGGTGCGCACAGCAGCAAGCCCCATGGCGAAATTTGGCGCCGTTGGCATCTCTGCCACCTTGGTCTACGCCGGTCTGGCGTTTATTTTTGCCGGCGTTCAAGATCTCTCGGCAATTGCCGCGTCACTGCTCGCATATGGATGCGCCGCTATCTATTCCTACTTCGCACACAAGACGGTGACCTTCATGTCTAGAGGCCGACACACGCGCGAAGGTCCGCGCTTCGTGATCGCCACCGCCATAGGCTTCGCTATCGCCAGTCTCATTCCCTTTGTTCTGGTTCAGGGGTTCGGAATGAATGAGGTCTTGTCGATCATCACTGTCTCCGCAACCGTCCCGGCGATCAATTGGGTGGTATTGAGCCGGTGGGTATTTGTTGACCGAGACTAGCGAAGTTCAGGCGAAATGAAGTCAGCTTGATCGCTCGTTTGTAGATCGCACTCGCAGATCTCGTCGGAGGAATGGCGTCAGGATAGCTCAGGTCAAGCTCGAGGGTCGGACCTTTAACGAGAGCAGAATCCGGCACGTCCAATGAAACCGACCTTATGTCGGGGCCGATCAAGGTGGTGGCGTGAGTTGGTATGCCGTTGATCGAGAAAAACACCCGCTGTCGGTCTTGGGGAGGACGCAGGACGGGGGCGATTTCAAGGGTTGCCCTGATAGGGGACCTGGCATTCGTGAGCCTGACGCGCAATCGGGAACTTTCGCCAAGTGAGTGTGTCCCGTCACCCGCTGGTCCTGACCAGCCGCACACCTTGAAATCTTTCGCGCGCTTGGCACCATCACGACGAAACGAAACGATCTCCCCAATCGAATAGTCGGCGGAAACCCCTCTGTTCAGACAAGTTGTCGTGCCGTCGATGTAAAAGGCGCGATAGTCGCTATCTACGTTGGGTAGGAGTGCCGCGGCGAGGATGCCTGCCTCTACGACTGCCAGCGAGATGGCAAGCGCATATGTTGCTGCTCCCATCAAACTCGGACTGACGAATTGTTCAGACCAACGCAAGATGGCCCCCTATCCACGCCTGGGTGAGCAGATAGCAGCTCGCCAGCAACAGCAGCAGCACGACGATGAAGACATCCGTCCTGATTGACAATATTTGCGCACCAAGCAGCAAGATGGGCGCTAGTCCTCCCACATATCGGACGATCGACGCGAGATTGGTGAAGAGTGGAAGGACGATGCATAACGTGCAGAACAGTGCAGCCCCATATTGTCGACGCCAGGCAAGTAATACGCACATGAAGAGCCCACCAACCGCGACAAGGGCGCTCCATTGCGGAGGGCTAGGTATCCACCCTTCTGCCGGGACAGCAGAAAGGCCTTCCCACAAGAACAGAATGGGATTGCCCGCGACCCTCCCGAAAGCTCGCTGCACATGGCCGAAAGCGAGGCCGTCGCCGACGGTAACCCGAAGGTAGAGCATATAGGCAAACAAGCCGGCCGGTGAAATTAAGATGGCGACCAGAATCTGGGGTTTGCCAAGGATCCAGTACGCAAATGGCTTTCCCGGTCTTTGCAACCGGTAGTCTTGATAGATCTTCAGAAGCGAGGCGAGCACAATGAACACACCAACCAATCGCGTCGCAGACAACAGGGCGGAAAAGGCACCCGCAGCCAGATAATTGCTGCGCTTCAGAGCTAGAAGGACACAAGACGTCAGAAGTAGAAAAAGAGGTTCGGTGAGGACGCTCGTGAAATGAAACGAAAGCGGCCCGCTAAGTACATAGGCACACAGAAGTGCATAAGCCCTGGAATCTTTGCCGAGAAGCGGCCAGGCAACCAGACAGGCGGCGCAGGCAAGGACTGTTGATGTCAGGACTGCCGCCGAAAGTATTTCCAGCTGGAACACGGTTCCAACGGTTCTCACCATGAGCGGATAGAGGGGAAAGAAAGCCCAGCGTCCCACATTAGTCTGGTTGGCGGTAGGGTAACCGTCATAGCCGTCTGTTGCTATTCGCACGTACCAAGAGCAGTCCCACCGACAAAGAGACTGCAGATAGTCTGCGAAGGAAGGCGTGTGACCAAACGAGTATGCGCCGTATCGCAAGCCGTATCCGATGACCAAGAATGCCAGAGGCATGGCGATAACTATCGCCAGATCTCGATGCCGACTTCGGTTCGTCAACTTCACCGCCGGTTCGGTTGTCACGAATTTGTCTCGCTTAAGGTGACAGGATGCTGCGGTTGCGCGACCCTACCGAGCACCATCGTAAATCGTTGAGCGCGGTGCTTGTTCCGTCCGTGTCATCGCCCTAAGAAGAATGAACATATTTCCCTTCCTGATGATTATCCTTCAGGAGGTGTTGAACCATGAGATGCGTCAGAGTTGCAGTTGTGATATCTGCCCTGGTTCTCGGCCACGCGTGTGATAACCAGCAACAGCGATGAGCGCATTCGCAGACACGGTGAACAGGGAAGGGGTGACCCCAAACGTTCCTTCGGACAAGGAACCGGAACCCGCAAACGGGTGCGGCAGGAATCCCAGACTAACCCGCCTAACTAACGAAAATTGTGAAGCTTTCATCGTTTAGATCGCTATATCGGGTGCTAGTGCGGCCTCAATTTTTTTCGAGCTAACGTTCGAAGCTACCTGCCGTATCATGACGGCCGCCCTCGGTGCTCCGCCGCCAATGCTTTGGGCCGGGCTGCCGTTCTCAGCATCAGTACCAATGGCGTCGTTGGTCTGATCCCTGTGTGAGAATACAACCCAGCACGAACCCAACCACGCCGCCAACTATCATCGCTGATGAGATAGTGCCGGGGTTTGTCCGCACGGTTTCGGAGACAGTCTGAGCCTGGGTCCGGAGGGCCTGGGTCGCTTTGGATGCGCGATCGCTCGCACTATCTAGCCATCCGGCCGCAGATGCGGCGGCTTCCTCGGCTCGTTCTGTCAAGACCCGATTGATCTTGGCGATCTCGCGCCTCATCTGAGCTACCTGCTTTTCCAAAGCTTCCTGTGCCTCATGCTGGTTTGCCTTGTTTGTGTTGTCTGAAGGATTACCGGTGGCCATAGGGGAGCCTTTCATCTTGGGCTTTGCAACGTTTAGAAAACGGCGAGGTGCCTGAGGAGGGACACGATGCCAATGATTATGACGATGACCTGAGCTATCTGCTTAGTGCGTCCGTCCAACGGCAGCCGATTGACTAGCCAAAGAACCAGAACAACTACAAGGAAAGTAATTAGAATTCCGATCAACACGCCCATGCCTGCTTGCCTGTCATCCTGGTGATAGATGAAGGAGTAACGAGTGGTGGCGCCTACGGTTCCAGCCTCGCAGCCAGTCCTTTGCAGCATCGTTCACTGGCGCCCAGTGAGAGGAGCGGTGAGCGCGCCAAAACAAAATCACTGCGGAAATCTGCGACGGGCGTTGAACACGAAGCTCGGTGGCGAGGCGGTGTGCTACGCATAAAGAATCGGTCAACCCGGCAAATGCCTGAGCTTTGGCCTCACCGGCAAGCCTTGCCTGACTGATAGCCCATGTTCGGCGAGTGGCAACGGAATAGTTCCATAACATAACTTATGCGACAAATGTCTGTAGCGGCTATATAGAGATGCGACAGTTGAGCAATTTAGAGATGCGACAGTCCCCGACTTTCACAGCTCCGACGCTCGCCAACTCGAAGCTGGAAAGGAAGGTTGATGGCTTCAGCCTGGAGCCGTCATGCCTTGTCTCATCACCTTGTCGCAAGAAGAACTGCACCGCCTCGAAGCCATCCAGAAAGTCCGCGATCGGCGACTGAGTGTCGTTCAGGCGGCTGAGCTGTTGAATCTCAGCCGAAGTCAGGTGCACCGTCTGCTACAGAGCTATGATCAGGACGGCGCCGGCGGCCTGGCCTCGAAGCGGCGCGGCCGGCCAAGCAATCGACGTCATACCGAGGATTTTCGGAACGCTGCGCTCGACCTGGTGCGTGACCAATATGTCGATATCGGCCCGACCCTAGCGGCCGAGAAGCTGGCGTCGAACCATGGTCTGACGGTATCACGTCTGGCTGCAGCGGAATGAGCAGTGGCGCCATGGTCGCAATCGATTAATTGGCCATCTGAACGATGTGTCGTTTACTCAAATAACTACCGTCGGCGACAGCGTCGCGGACGGCGATGGGTCGCACATCGGCTTGACCGAACAGCGAAAGGGGTAGCCAATCCTGTCTCAGGTGGTTTTCTCGGCTTTCGACATCAAATCGATCCAAGCTAACAAGGAAATAGTGCTCCGCCTGCTGAACTAGGTTCTCATTGTATCGAAAATGGTTCTCGACACAGAACAGGTAGTGAGCTTCGACCACTCTCGCATTGGTCTCCTCCTCGAACTCCTTCCTCAGTCGGGTCTCGAAGGTATCTCCAACCTCATACTCTCCGCCGATAAACGCGTAGCATGATGTCGGATCATCGGCGGGTCTTTGGACCAAAACCGCACCCTGCTCCACGACGATTCCCGCAATTCTAATTCTTGGGATTTGCCTAGACGCAACAGCTTGAAAGAACTGGTCCTGCGAAAAAACCACAACCTACCTCCATGGGTCTCCTCGGGAGCCCGCCCGTCCATACCGCAATCAGGATGAGAAAGCTAAAGCCCAGTGGAGTTTGACTGGATCGCCCCCGGTCGGGCTCCGCAACGCTAACCAGCTCCACCCGGCCGGCAGCTTGCGTCTGCGTATTACGCAAATATTTTGTTTGCAGAGGCAGGCTTAAACGATAGTATGGTGTCGTGTTTCTAAGTTGACTGTTTTTTCTCATCTTTCAGTTGCTGTGACAACCCATGTAGACCGGTGGGTTTTAGCTTGAAGTGCGACGTCACGACCGAAGATTTAGCCTAGAACTCAACATTCTGCACCGCTCGGACATCGTCAGAGAGCGGAAGCGCCAATCCTACGACCGTGGCTGGGCCAACGCCCAAGGTTACATATCTGAACACGTCGCGGTTCGACAATTTCTACTAGATCTGGTTTGGACCCTTGCCCTGCCCGTGAATCAGCCAAGTAATACTAATCTGCAGAACACCAGCGAGCATGCCGAGACGATCGGAGCGTGGCTCCGCTCGATCATTTTCCCAGTTGTTCCACGTCTCTGCCATCACGCCCGTAACCGCGGAAGCTTCTGCAATTGACAGACCGCGGGAGTCTCGTGCCAGCGATATCCGGCCGCCAAGCGTGTCGTCGGCAATCTCGGGCGCGAGGAGCATGGAAATGGAGTGGTCTCTGGACATGTGCGTTCCCTCATCGGCGATGGGAAGTCCTCGCGAGCGTTCTCGCGAGGACCAAAGATTATAGCAATGCGCGATGTCAGCCTTCGTCGGCGGCGAGCCACGCTTTGATCTGGTCGGGATGGTCAGCGATGTACTTGTCGACCGCCTTTTCATAGGAGGTCTCCTGCGCGTCGAACATTGCCGCCTCGAGGTCTCCGATCGGCAGCTTGATGCGCGACAGGAAGGCCGCGACTTCAGGATTGTCCGTCGGGAAATCCTTGCGGGCGATGACATCGACATGCTCCGCCTTGCCAAGCGAGCCCTTGGAGTCGTCGATGTAACGAAGTTCGTACTTGCCGAACATCCAGTGCGGGCTCCACGACGTGGCGACGAACCATTCCTGCTTGCGCACCGCCCGGTCGATGGTGGTCAGCATGCCGGCTTCACTGGAGATCTGCAGCTTGTAGCCGTCCAGCGCGTAGTCCTTGAGCGCCTGCTCGGAAAGGCGGGTAAGGCCGGCGCCGGGATCGATACCCTCGACACGGCCCTTCAGCTTCTCCTTCACATCGGACTTCTTGAGGTCCTCGATGGAGGCGATGGCGTCCTCGGGCACGTATTTGGGCACCACCCAGCCGAGCTTTGCGCCATCATAGACGGTACCCAGCGTCGTTACCTTGTCCTTCACCTTGGCGAAGTAGTCGGCGTGGGTCTCCGGCAGCCAGGCCATCATCATGGCGTCGATGTCGCCGCGGCTGACGCCCTGATAGAGCGGCGCCACGTCGGTCTGAACCAGTTCGACCTCGTGGCCGAGTTTGTCCTTGATGAGCTTGGCGGCAAGCTTTGTCACGAATTCGGCGTCTGACCAGGCCGCCCAGCCGAGCTTCACCGGCGCCTTGTCTTCAGCCAGCGCCGAGACGAAGGAGCCGGCAATAATCCCGGCTGCCAAGCCCATGGTAGCGAGTGTCTTGAACATTTTTGCTCCTTTTTTGAGGTTCGCATTCGGCGGACTGGACACCGCCTTCTTTCAGCACAGCGGGCGCGCCTCAGGCCGTGACGGCTGAGGCAGTGGGCTGCTGCGCCTGACGGCGGAAAAGAAGGCGGCAGAAACCGGCGCGTTCCTTTCCGAGGCTCTGGGTGATCCGGTCGAGGATCACCGCGAGAATGACGACCGCGATTCCGCCCTCGAATCCGGTGCCGACATCGAGGCGCTGGATGCCGGTGAGCACCGTGTTGCCGATGCCGCCCGCGCCGATCATCGAGGCGATCACCACCATCGACAGCGACAGCATTATCGTCTGGTTGATGCCGGTCATGATGGAGGGCAGCGCATTGGGGAGCTGCACCTTGAAGAGCAGTTGGGAGGCCGTGCAGCCGAAGGCGTTGCCCGCCTCGATGAATTCGACATGCACCTGCCTGATGCCGAGGTTGGTCAGGCGAACGACCGGAGGCATGGAGAAAATGACGGTCGCAATGGTGCCCGGCACCGCGCCTAGGCCGAAGAACATGGCGGCGGGGATCAGGTAGACGAAGGCCGGCATGGTCTGCATGAGGTCGAGGATTGGACGAACGATCGCTGCCACGCGGTCGCTGCGCGCCATGGCGATGCCGAGCGGCAGGCCGATCAGCATGGCGACGAGCGTCGAGGCCAGCACCAGCGACAGCGTCTCCATCATGGCGGACCACAGGCCCATATGATCGACGAGCCAAAGGGAAGCGGCGGTGAAGAGCGCAAAGCCGAAGCCGACGCGCCAGAGCGAGAGCAAGACGAAGATCGCGATGCCAAGCGTCATCGGCGTCGCAAGCAGGACCGTCTGAATGCCATTCGTCACCGCGCCGATGACCGCCGCGATCAGATCCAGCAGCGGCGAGAAATTGTCGAGTATGTAGTTGACGGCGCTGTCGACGCCGTCGCCGATATCGAAAGTCATGGATTGTCTCCGAATGAGCTCGATCAGGCGGTGCGGTCGAGCGTTTCGAGCAGCGTGGATTTGCTGATCGAGCCGAGATAGCGGTTCGCCTCGTCGATCACCGGAACCGGAAAGGCGCTGGCCGCGACCTTGCCGAGAACGTTCGAAAGGCTTTCCGCCGCTGGGATGGGCTCGATGTCTTTCAGGAAGGCGCGCCGGTAGGGATCGCTTGCACCGTCTCGCGTGGTTTCGATCAGCGAATTGCGGCTGACCATGCCGTGATAGGTCTTGTCACGGCCGAGGATGATGGCGATGTCGCGATCGTAGTGCTCCATGCGTTCCAGCGCCGCGGCAGCAGACACGCCCTGCCGGTCGATGATCGTCACCTGCGTCTTGCGGGCGATGTCGCCGGCGCGGAAGACCTGCGAGACGTCGACGTTGCGGAAGAAGGAGCGCACATAGTCGTTGGCGGGCTTGAGCACGATCTCGTCGGGCGTGCCGACCTGCACGACCTCGCCGTTCTGCATGATGCAGATCCGGTCGCCAATCCGCATGGCCTCGTCGATGTCGTGGCTGACGAAGACGATGGTGCGGCTGTGCTCTGATTGGAGGCGGACCAGTTCGTCCTGCATCTCCGTCCGGATGAGGGGGTCGAGCGCCGAAAAGGCCTCGTCCATCAAGAGCACGGTCGGCTCTCCCGCCAGAGCGCGGGCAAGGCCAACGCGCTGTTTCATCCCGCCAGAAAGCTGATCGGGACGGCTGTCGTCATAGCCTTCCAGACCCACGGCTTGCAGGACGGTTCGGGCGCGCCGCTTTCGCTCGGCCTCTTCCATGCCGGCGATTTCGAGCCCGAAGGCGGCATTGTCGATGACGCTGCGGTTGGGCAGCAGCGCGAAGGACTGGAAAACCATGCTGACGTCGTTGCGGCGGAGCGCGACCAGCTCGCTGCGCGACATCTGCGCCACGTCGCGGCCTGCGATCTCGATTGCACCGCTGGTCGGTTCGATCAGCCGGTTGATGAGGCGCAGCATGGTGGATTTGCCGGACCCCGACAGGCCCATGATGACGAAGATTTCGCCGGCGCTGATGTCGAAGGATGCATCGTTGACGGCGATCGTGCAGCCGGTCGCAGCATGGATTTCCGGCTTTGTCCTGCCTGCCTTCAGCAGCTCCAGGGCTCTCTCCGGTTGTTCGCCGAAAATCTTGAAGACGTCTTTGATACTGATCTTGACCGTTGGGTCGCTCTCAGTTGTTGCCATATTCCGTTGGGCCCGGCTCCGGGAGCGGGACACTCTCCTTTGTTAGCTTGTGCTGAAGCAATCAGCGTGGAACGACGGTCATTTGAGCTAGGTGACGCAATTACGCATTCACGATAGCATGTCGTATTTTGGACATGATATGGCATGCCGATGCAGACTTGTCTATTAAAATGGAATGAAATTCCACCAAAGGCAAAAAAATCCCAATTATTATGGAATGATTTACCGGCCCGGTCTTGACGCGAGAAATTGCTCGACCACACGTCGGATCGATTTGCCGCCCACTGACAGATCGTAATATCTGCCATGCCGACGGCGTGCATGGGAATATCGCTCAGGCCGTCAGGCACTGAACGATATCGTCGGCCGCATCATAGGACTGGACGATCCAGGTAGCGGTGGATGTCGCTTGCGGCGATTGCGGCATGTCCGAACGCAACTGACAGCTGATTAAGTTCGTTGACGACATCTCCAGCGGCATACATTCCGGGAACAGCCGTCCGTTGTCGAGCGTCGGTGACAAGATTTCCAAGTTCGTCGCATTCGGCACCTAAGTCAGCAGCGACGCGAGAATTTATCGTGGCTCCCATGGCGGGATAGATAGCGTCGAAAACGCGCCTTTCGCCCCCGATGAGGCGTACTGACACCCCGTCGTCGGTAGCACGGATCGAAGCGGGATTGGCAACAGCAATGTCAAGTCCTGCAGCGGCAGCACGACCCTCATTATCAAGAGTTCCTGTCGCCAGGATCGAAATCTTCCGCGTGTACGGTTGCAGGAATTCTGCTTTGGCTACTGCATTGGCTGAAGGTCCGATTACAGCAAGCGATCTGTCGATTGTTTCGAAAGCATCGCACACTGGACAAATCCTGATGCGGCCCCGCGTGATCAACATATCCAGCTCAGGAATATCGGGGAGGACATCGACCACTCCGGTTGCGATCAGTGTAGCGCGGGCCCGAACGTTCGTGGGCTTCGCGGAGAATGTGCCTCGACTGCAGAACAGCTGAGTGACATATCCTTCGAGAAACCGAACGTTGTAGCGGCTCGCCTGCCTCCGCAGCCGGCCCAGCAGAGCTGGGCCAGAGATGCCATCAGGAAAACCGGGACAATTGCGGGTCAGGGGAATGAGCTTTGCACGACTTTGACCAGAATCGATCACAAGCACCTTTCGCCGAAATCGTCCGAGGTAGGTGGCAGCAAGCAAACCAGCAGGGCCTCCTCCCACGATCAGACAATCGTATAGTTTCGCCTTGCTGTTCGCGACCATTAACTACCGCCATCCCTCCAGCACTTCCCGCATGGTGGCGATCTCGACCTGTTCACTGAACCGGGCGTGATACAGTTCCATGAGAGCATCGTGCGTCTTGTCGGAAGAACTGCATAATGCGTCCGTCACCAGCACGACCCGGAATCCCCGATCGATCGCACCCAGGACCGTCGCCAGAACGCAAACGTCGGTTTCTCCGCCCGTGATGACGAGCGTGTCGAACTGCGAAGTCAGCAGCTCATCGAGACGCCCCTCCGTCCACGGCGAGTAGACGTGCTTGTCGAGTACGCGAGCAGGAGGAACGAGGCGCTCAAGCGTGGGCAGCAGCCTTACGAAGCTTGGGTCCATGTGGGCCAGGGTGACTTCAGCCCAACGGCGGTAGTAGCGCGCCCACGTGCCTGGTCCATTGCCCGGACGGGCGGCGGGAACGAAGCGCGTGAACAAGGTTTGCCGTTCGTGCCTGCCAGCAAGCTCTTCAATCGCCGGCAGCACTTTTTGTGCCCAAGGTACGGCCCAAGGGCCGCCTGGTGCAAACAGCCGCTGCATGTCGACGCAAACATGCAAACAATTCTGCCCTAGCGGACCATGTGCAAGCCCTTGGGCCGCCATTATCGCCCCCCCGGTATCCGACCGACAGAAGCAGCCTCTCTCACCCTACAAGCCGTCACGATCCGTCCGCTTTCTGATCAGCCGTCTGACGAGCTGCGTTCGCCTGTTGGACGTCGACGACTGCTAGAAGATTGCCGTCGTCGTCGTAAATGCGGATGAGCCAGTCCGGGAGTGCACCCGCGCTTAGGTCAAGGTCTGCCAGCAGCTCTACCGCACACCGAAGCGCCTCCTCACGAGCGGCATTCAAACTCGGCATTCTCGAGGGAGGAACTCGCCGAACGCCATCACCGTCGCGGTACTCAAAGATATAGATCCCGCCGCTTTGATCCGTCGCTTCCGTTACGCTGACCTGATCAAAGTTGCCGTTGCTTCGAGCGTCATACTCATTGACGGAAACATCGAATGTGGCGGTCTGCACGAGCACGGCCTTCGCACGCTTTATTGCCGCGTCTTCGTCGACCGCGAGTGCGTCAACGTCGGCCATGTCGACAATGACACATTCACCCCCCTCACCCTTAAACATCACTCGCACAATGGGATGCTCTTCGGTCGAGAGATCTTGTTCGATTTCCGTACGGATGATTTGCATGATCGGCTCCCGCTGTGGCTGATTGTTTAGAGCTTGACGGCGGTCTCCCGGCCCCACAGTCGAAGCCTGCGGCAGGTTTCGACAAATGCCTTGGCCGCCTTCGCATCGACGAGGGGGATCAGGCCTTCGTCGGCTTCATGATCAACCCCGGCCTTCTGCAGAAGTGGTACCGCTCCCGGCGTGAAGGCGATGAACTTGCAGTGGGCAAACGCATCGGCGACGAAGTCGCGTGCCGCCGCTTCACCTATTAGGCGCTCTGCTCCCTGGTCCGAAATAAGCAGAGCGACCGCGTCGAACAGAACCGATGGCCCGCCGTCGATCATGTGCCGAGCTTCGATCCAGGTTCCGTCTGCGGCTTCCACGCCCCCAACCTTCGGCGCAATGACTTCCATCACGGCCCCCTCCTTCTCGATCGCCGTCTGGAGCTTTTTCAAAAGGGAGATATCGGTGCCAGGACTGACGAGCACGCCCACCTTGCGGCCGGCAAAGCTGTTGGGACCATTCTCAATGATGCTGAGCGCTGGCGACGGCTGGAGGTCATCGCGGGGCGTAACTGCTGCGTCCGCCGGAGCGGGAAGCTTCTTGATGCCAAGCTTGTCGGCTACGGTCACGGCCAGCCCCTCATCGATGTTCAAAAGGTGAGATACCATCCGTTCCCGGATCACCGGGGTCTCGACCTTGCTCAGCTCAAAGGTCAGGGCCATGGCAATGTGGCGCTGTTCCGGAGCTGTCTGGCTCTGGAAGAACTGCCTGGCCTGGCTGTAGTGATCGGCAAAGCTCTCCGCTCGAAGGCGGACCTTCTGTCCCTCCTCGGCATCGGCAAAGGAGCGGAAACCTTGTTGGGGCGATTCCCGGGGCCCCTCCCCGAATGAATTCGGCTGATAGTTCACGCGGCCGACCGGATTGCGCATCGCCATGTGACCATCCTGCTGGAAATGGTGGAACGGGCATTTGGGCGCATTGATGGGCAGATGGGTGAAGTTCGTGCTGCCCAATCGCTTGAGTTGGGTATCGAGGTAGGAGAAGTTGCGTCCCTGCAGCAGCGGGTCGTTGGAAAAATCAATGCCTGGCGGCACATTCTGGGTCATGAAGGCGACCTGCTCCGTTTCGGCGAAGAAGTTGTCGGGCATTCGGTCCAGTACTAATCTGCCGACGGGGATTGGCTCGAGGATTTCCTCTGGAATGAGCTTGGTTGGATCGAGGACATCGAAATCGAAGCTGTCGGCGAAGTCCTGGTCGAAGAGCTGGACGCGCATCTCCCATTCGGGGAAGTTGCCCGATTGAATGGCCTGCCAGAGGTCGCGACGATGAAAGTCTGGGTCCGCACCATTGATCTTTACCGCCTCATTCCAGGCCACCGATTGCAGCCCGAGCTTCGGCTTCCAGTGGAACTTGACGAAGGTGGACTCGTCCTTGGCGTTGACGAAGCGGAAGGTATGGACGCCAAAGCCTTCCATGAAGCGAAACGATCGCGGGATCGCGCGATCCGACATGACCCACATGATCATGTGCATCGATTCAGGCGTGAGGCTGATGAAGTCCCAAAAATTGTCGTGTGCCGACTGCGCTTGCGGAAACGCCCGATCTGGCTCGGGTTTCACTGAGTGGATAATGTCGGGAAACTTGATCGCGTCCTGAATGAAGAACACCGGGATGTTATTGCCGACGAGATCCCAATTGCCTTCCTGGGTATACAGCTTGACGGCGAAGCCGCGCACGTCGCGAGCAAGATCGAACGATCCCTTACTGCCTGCGACCGTTGAAAAACGTACGAACGCAGGCGTTCGCTCACCCGCTCGCTGAAAGATGTCGGCTCTCGTATAGGCAGCCAAGGAGTCGTATGTTTCAAAGAATCCATGAGCGCCGTAACCTCGAGCATGCACGACCCGTTCGGGAATGCGTTCATGGTCGAAGTGGAAAATCTTCTCACGAAAATGAAAATCTTCGAGGACCGTCGGCCCTCTCGCGCCTATCTTTAATGAGTTCTGGTCGTCGGAAACAGGCGCCCCTTGCGCGGTTGTTAGAATAGGTGTGTCTGCTTCTGCAATCTGATGGAGCTCGCCACCCTCGCCTCGCTCCAGTTTTTGGTCATGGACGGTCGCAATATTGCGCGTCGACAGGCGCGGAGTCTTGGTCATGGCAAATTCCTTTCGTAAGAAGAGTGCCCTTCACAATGCAGCCGTGGCAGTCAGGTTCCCTAGGCCGCTTTCGACGACCATTGGACCAGGGGGTGAAATCAAATCGGGCACACCGCCCGAGAGTGCAGCCCAGACCGCTGAGGCAATGCCTCTGGCCCTGTTGGTTGGGAATGTACGTGCTTGTCTTGGCTGCCCTGCGACCGGGAACGCCCGGGATTTCGTCAACAATGCAATTGTCGGCGGATTGTCTGAGATCAAGTCAAGCGAGCTGGCCGACACTGCGGATGCTTCGGTCAAGGTTCTTGCTTTGATGGATAAGGGAGCTCTCGGGCCAGCGAACTCCCAACTCGCGGGGCTCGCAGGCGAGCAAAAGCTGGCTGTCTCCACGCCGAGGCCGACCCCTGTCCGAGGACTACTCAAAAGACTGCAGCGCCATGAGGACGGAGTGCCCTCGGTTGGACGCATAGATATCAGCTATCGCTGAAAAGGGTGGCTTGATATCGTTGTCGTGTAGAGCACACGCCCCGCCCGCCCTAAAGCGCGCTCTGCCAACAACTATAGCCTTGCTTGCGAGGCAATCAAAAACCCGCTCCTGTTTGGGAGCGGGTTTTCCTTGTCGGGCGCCATGCCTGCACGCTTTTACTTGATCGAAGCAAGGCCCCCGGAGCCGCCCTTTGACGGTCGGTTTTTCATCCTAACGTCGGCTCTTACGATGTGTAGTCGCCAATTCGAGCTAGTAGAGCGGGGCACGGAATACAGGCCATTCAGTTAAGGCCGAGCTTTTTCCTAAGTTCGGCATTTTCTTGGCGGAGCCTCTCCGCAAGCAGCGTCTTAAGACGCTTGTTTTCTTCTTCGAGCGCTACGAGATCCTTCAGTTCGCCGCCTTCTGATGGGGCAGGAGCCGCAGCCTTCTTCCACTGATAGTATGTCTGCTCCGAAATGCCAGCCTGCGCTGTTGCACCCTTTACGCTATCACCGCCGCCGATCGCCTTTTCGATTCTGCTCAGCCTTTCAGCCCGTTCCTTTGGAGAATATACCTTGCGACCCGCACGAGCGGGGGCAGCCTGAACGTCAGGCGCAGGCTCAGCTTTCGCCGCGCGTTTCTTCGTCGATCTGGCCGTCTTGGCTCGGCTGGCTTTCTTGGCAGTTGGCGCCTCGCTAACTGCAGGCTCTTCGGTCACTGTCTGCTCTGTCTCAGCTTCGTTTGGGGATGGCATGTCAAGCTCCGCTTGTGGTTTAAACCCATGGTCAGAAACAACATGTGTGGGAACAGAGTCAAGAAGTTGAGGCCCAGTTAGGTCCACCATTGCTTGTGTTTCAGCTGCTATCGATGCCAAGTCGACAGCGCCCCAAATGGATTTCATTGGTTTCTGACTGCCGCGCTTCCGCTTGACTTCCACGACAAACGGTCGAACTTGACGCTTCATTGCTCTTTCCCGATCAGACTGACCTCAGATTGCCTGCATTTTGCCAGCGGAAATCGCGAGCATTAGGTCTTGAAGCGAGCTCTACCGGATAAGACCTTGGCCAAGCAAGCGACAGGATGACCGGATCTCAGATTGGAGCCCTGCGAGAGCCGCCGCGTCACTATCACTTGTCTATTCCTCAGGTGCCAGATAGCTCGCTCCTTTTGTGTTGCCCGCCTGGTATTGGGTCGGCCCAGTGGATGGGCGCAGCTCTTGCCCCAGTCACTATCATGGCGTGGGCTGAGCGAATTATGGGGCGGGAGAAGTGTCGAAGACAATGTCTTGGTCGACAACAATGTTGAACTGGTAGCCGGAGCGTATCCGGACGGTTGGCTGGACATCCATGTTGCGCTGTATGGAGCGTTCGGAGAGACGACCGAAGACTTCACTGAAACTCGTGCGGGCCGTATCACCGAAATTCTGGCCGGCACCATCTGAGCGGGAGTTTGACGGATTGGCCAAACCCGTGCCCGCCCCGATTAAGGCGACCAGCACCGCCGAGCCGTAGGTCTGCAGGAGCTTGCGGTCCACCTTGTCCTTGAACCCACCATAGCCTTCGCTATCGGTACCGGGCATGCCGCCAATCTGCAAAGTCGACCCGTCGGGAAAGATGAGGTCCGTCCAGACTGTCAAAAGCCGCGACTGACCAAAGGTGACATTGCTGTCGTAGCGGCCGAACAGCTTGGTGCCCTGTGGAACAAGAAGCAGTCTTCCAGTCGCTGTGTCATAAACGTTCTGGGAGACCTGAGCGATCAGGCGGCCGGGGAGATCTGAATTTGCTCCGGAGACCATTATGGCGGGGATAACGGACCCACGTTTGAGTTCCCGTTCCGAGCGTTGACGGATCATCCTGTTCGGCAGATAGCCCAGGTTGTCCTTGGATTGTTGCTGTAGAAACGCTGCTTTGCCGTGCTGGCCATTGGGATCGATCGCAGCTGATCTCAGGGCCGCATCCAATGCCGACCTGTCCGCATCCGGTAGTGTGCTCGGTGATGTTCCCCCGTGCATGTAATGCGCTTCCGTAACCAACTTGGACTTGTCAATTGCAAGTGGAGCGTCCCGTGCGGCAGCAAACGCCTGGAGCTTGGCAAGGTGCTGCCTGTGGCGTTCGCGCAAGTATTGTTCGCGCTGTTCGCGTTCGAGCCGTTGACGCCACGCTTCGTCGCTTTCCTCGCTTGGTGGGGTAGACGCTGCTGGAACCACCGGCTGGTTGAGGACTACCTCTTGCAATCGAATCGGCGATGTTTGGCCGTTGCTCGGCTGAGGGACCACAGCTTGTTTTTCACCGATGATAGCGTCCCCAACGCCATTCTTGAGTTGGTCGGCGAAGTTTGAGGCCGGGCTGCCGCTTGCTTCGTCAAGCCCGGACCCAGCGTCCAGATATAGGCTGCGGGTCATCAATCCAGCGAACAGAACTGCCACAAATACAACCACAATGGCCACGGCGATAAACAACGGCCGGCGATTGATGCGAACGATTCCGGAGTGGTCTGAACTCGAACCAAGTTGCAATGACTGAACCATGAGCCTCCCTCAGCCTCGACGGAGAATGGAGAACGAACTGGCTGGTTTGGCGCCCTCCCCTGAGATTTCATAAGCTCGCGATAGCGATGACTCGCGCGTGGACAGCGTCGCGAGGATCTGACCTTCGTGAGGGTGAATGTGATAGGCAAGCTCAAGCGTCTTGCCCTGCCTTTGGTCTGCGGGCTTGCCTCTGACCACAGCGTAGCCTCCGCGCGTCAGCGCTTCCGCCAACGCATTGGCCAAAGGCGAATTTTCCAGGCCAAGATCGACCTGCGTTGTGCCTGGCTGAAAGTGCTCGCCGAAGCGGCTGGTCATGTCGATGGCGATCGATTGGACGACCGATTGCGGAATGCTAAGTTTCGAACGGTCGTCCGATCCCGCGGTCTGGCAAGCTGATAGCGCCAGCAGAGCAAATCCCGAAACGAGAAGCCTTCGCAACAAAAGAGCCGCCATTATTGCCCTCCCCGTTGGATGGTAATCTTTTCCTTGGCCCACCCGGTTCCGGAAACAAGGACCGCCTTTTGCACATCGAAGTCGACGGTCATGAGGTCGCCCTTGAACCGATAGTTGACTATGCGGTCCGTACCTCCGGATACCACGAACAGAGCTGGCAAATCCTGTCCGGCAATCGAACGGGGAAACTGAATGTAGGTCTTGGACCCGTCTGAGTAGACGCGCATAGGCTTCCAGCGCGCGCGGCCCGAAATCTTGTATTCAAAGTCTAGCCCCTCTGCCGCATGTCTCTCCGATGACCTTGCGGCATCGAGCCGGGCATTGACGCTCGCCAACTTTCCCGATGTGTCGGTCTGATAGTCAAATCCAACTCTGGGCATGTAGGTGATCTCGTGGGATCGCAACTGCATGTGGTAGGTACGTCTGGAGGTCGTGACGACCATGGACGTGATGAGTCCGGCCTCGGAAGGCTTGACGATCAGATGGATAGCCTGATTGTCTCTCGCGCCGGAGCTTGCGGGTTCGACCTTCCATCGGACAGTGTCGCCAACCAGGACGTCCCGCACGATCTCGCCAGCCTCGAGTTCGATGTCGCATACCTGCAGTGGCGAGCAGACGATTGAAGGCTGAACTTCACCGAACAGGAAAGTGACCTTGCCATCTAAGCCTTTAGTGACGAGACCTCGTTTGGCTCGCCACTGATTGGAAATGGCCGAAGCCCGTGCCTCGTTGCCTGTCGTTTCAAGATCCCGGCTGTCAGCATCATGAAAGGGTGCCAATGACATGATTAGCGCGAGCACGGCGATTTTGCGCGTGCTGTTTTTCAAACTCGGCATTGCATACCTTTCAGAGTTGAGCTGTCCAATCGAAGTCGCGAAGGTAAAGCCCGATCGGATTGAGCCGGATGACTCTCTCGTCCTGGGGTGGGGTCAGCGTCACCGTGGCGATGCCGCGGAAACGACGGCTCTCGTTTTCCTTGCCCTTGCGGTCTCGCTCGAACTCGGTCCAGTCGATCTGGTAGGACTGGTTTGAAAGCGCAACAATATTGCTGACCTCGACGGCAACGGTGGCGCTGCGCGCCTTTTCAAACGGAGAGTTCGCCCGGTACCAGGCGTTTATCTTCTCGGTCGATGGGTCGGTCGCGCGTAGAAGCGCATATGTCTGATCGATGTATTGTTTCTGGACCACCGCGTCTGGCGTCACGCTCTTGAAGCTTGCAATGAAACTGCCAAGCGTCGCCCGCACCACACGCGCGTCAGCATATTCGATTTGCTGAGGAAAGCCTGCGGCGATCGCGCCGCCGAGCCTATCCACCTCTACGATATATGGAATCAATTTAACCTGAGAGCTTAGGTAGAGCGCGTAACCGAAACCGATCGTTGCCATGATCATGGCAACGATACCCATCATTCTCCAGGCTGCAGCCTGCCTGACATAGCTACCGTACCGTTCGTTCCATTCTTCGCGGGCCGCAAGATATGGACTGCCCAAATCATTCTCTGACATTTCTTGCAGTTTCCGATGCTGATCATTCAGGCTGTTTGCTACGACTGACGTCCGTTAGGGCGGGATGGGCCTAGTTTGGAATTGGCGAGCCCCAGCAGTGAGCTTGCCTGAGATCCAGGGGCTGCTATCATCTTGTCCTTGGCAGCCGACGCGGTAGCCTTGGTTGTATTTCCGACGGCAGCCGCCGCCCCGCGCAACGCAGCAGCGGCCATTGACGATCCTGACGATCGTGCAAGCCTTGCACTGGCAGCACCGTTGGCGGCAGCCGCAGTGCCGAGGAAGGCACCGCCGGCGGCAACAGTCGCAGCCTGACTGCCGTGGCGGATTGCCTCCAGACCATTCGATGTCGACACGCCCTGGACGACACCCTGTATGATTGCCGGCACGTACATGGCGATGATGAACACGATTACGGAGATGCCCGCGATCGCCAGAGACGCCACGAATTGGTCATTCTCAGAACCCGAACGGCCAGCGAGGTCGAGCAGGACTTCGGAGCCAATTCGAGCGATCATCACAAGGGCCATCAGCTTCATGCCGACCGAGAACGCATATATCAGGTAGCGAACTGCGAAATCCTTTGTGAACGACGATCCTCCTAAGCCGAGCATGATCATGCCGGCAAGCAAGCCGACATGCATTTCGACCATCACGGCGACGAACACCGCGGCCACAAGCGAAAAGCAGATGACCACCACCACCATTGCGAACACTGCGGCAATTGCCAGGGCGTTATCCTCGAAAAGTCCGAACCTTGCCTGTTTGGACATCGCAGTAGCGACCTTGATGCCCGCATTGAAGATGTCGGCAGGGGATGCGGATCCGCTTGCAGAGCCAATCTGAAACAGGCTGTCGACCACAGTCCTTACGAAGCTCGGCCCACGATCCAGAACGAAGGCAAAGAAGCCTACGAACATCGTTCGTCTGACGAGTTCAGCGAACCAGGCTTCCAGCGAGGCTGCGTTGATTGCAAGCCAGATGGCGGCAACAGCGATTTCGATGGCTGCCAAGATCCAGAAAAGCGAGCGGGCTGCGGACATGATTGTCTGCTCCCAGCCCTTGGCGGCAGTCGTGATCGAGTTCTCGAGCTCAGTCAGCACCGATCCCTCCTGCCCAATGGCAGGGACCGTCGCCATGAGCATCAGGGTCGGGGCCAAGAAGAAGAGCTGCCTGTTCACCATCGCGGCCTCATCTCCTGCCCGCCCCGGACGCTTGGCTCCGCGAAATCGAAAAAATGCTCCCTCCGCGCCTGCGAAAGATCCTTTTTGGCCTGCTCGGCGCGCATCCAGACGCCCATCAACGTTGTCTGCTGGGCGACCAGTCCGCGCAGCTTCTGGACCTGCGACACCTGCTGGGCGGCTATCTGATGTCCAACCTGCAGGGCCTTCATCTGACCGTCGGCGGTCTCCGACATCGTCCGCAACGAGGACAGGGTCCCCTCCTCGGACGCGAAGTCGTTCGAGGTGAGTTCGGCGGCCCCCAATGTGCCGGCGATGGTGTCGCGATTGGTCGCTGACCAGGCCTCATAGGTTTTGGAGAAGGATGCCCCGTCCGGCAGTTCGGTCTTGAATTGGCTGAAGCTCTGAAAACGTTGGTTGAGGAGGTCATCGAGATTGCCCATCGAAAAGGCAATTGATTGTCCTTGGGCGACGACCCGTCGAAGCCTGCTGAGGTCTTGTTGCGCCTGGCCCCAGACATGCTCGGGCAGGCGGGCAGTGTTTTGGAGCATGTTCCGATAGATGTTGAGCTGGTTCTGAATTTGCTCAGCCGATTGGGCGATCTGCGTAATCTGATTGTTCACCTGCTGCGCAGATTTTCCGGCGAGACTGATGAGCTGGCCATTGTTGAGCAACTGGGTCCACTCCGTTGCCTGCCCGGTTACAGCTCCAGCCCGGGCAGACGCTGGAAAGCTGATCGCAAGGCAGATGGCCAGAACCAGCCGTGCATTGTTGTCGCTAACAGTCGTCCAGAAGCGCTGCTGCATCGGTTACCCCCCTTTCGGTCAGCCACAAGCGTACCCATGCGCTCCCGTGATCTGCGCGTAACGATGTGATGCGCTTGATGTCCTGCTTCGAAGTCGCTGCAAGGAAGGCACGCGCCACCGGCCCAAGAGCCATCTCGAACAGCCGTCGGCCATCGGACGAGACAATGTAGTAATCGCGCTTCGGCTGCGCCGAGGCCACGATCTCGATCTGGCGGCTATTGAAGCCCAATCGCTCATAGAACGGCCGCACGCCGCCCTCGCGTGCTGCGGGGTTGGGAAGGCAGATCTTGGTCGGGCAGCTTTCCATCAGAACATCGATGATGCCCGAGCGTTCTGCATCCGAAATCGATTGGGTTGCCAGGACGACGGCGCAATTCGCCTTGCGCAATACCTTCAGCCATTCTCGTATCTTCTCGCGAAAGATGGGTTGGCCAAGCATGAGCCAGGCTTCGTCAAGAACTATGAGGCTGGGTGCACCCGTGAGGCGCTTTTCGATACGTCTGAACAGGTAGGTGAGCACCGGGACAAGGTAGCGTTCACCCATGTTCATGAGCTCCTCTATCTCGAACGTCTGGAAAGTATCGAGCGACAGAGTGTCGATCTCTGCATCCAGCAGGTGTCCGGCAGGACCTTCAACCGTATAGAATTGCAGCGCGCCCTTGATCTTTTGCGATTGAACGCCCGACACGAAGTCTGACAGCGACCGGCACATCGATCCTGCCATAAGCCCGATCTGGCGGTTTATGGCACTCCGGTCTTCGGGCGTAACCTCGGTCCCCTGGAGCACCACAAGCGTTTCCAGCCATTCGCATGCGAATGCACGATCGGATTCATTAGCAAGATCAAGAAGCGGGCAGAAGTTAAGCCTTTCCTTGGCCTTTTCGTCATGCCCTTTCTCTGCCGAATTGACGCTGCCAATTGTGTAATGGCGACCGCCTGCTGCCAAGGTCAAAGGCAGCATCGAACCCCCTTTGTCGAACACGAATATCTGGGCGGACGAGTAGCGGCGAAACTGCGCGGCAATGAATGCAAGAAGTGTTGACTTGCCAGATCCGGTCGGGCCGAAAATCAAGGTATGGCCGACATCGTCGACATGCAGATTGACGCGGAACGGGGTGGAACCGGATGCGACCTGCATTAGTGGAGGAGAGCCCGGCGGGTAGAGCGGGCATGGTGCCTTTGCATTGCCTGACCAGGTTGCATTCAAGGGCAGCAGATCCGCGAGATTGCGGGTGTTGATCAGAGGCTCGCGGACATTGGCGTACCAGTTGCCTGGCAGGCTACCCAAATAGGCATCTGTAGCGTTGAGGGTCTCGATCCTGGCGCCAAAGCCTTCGGCCTGCACCAATTGCCGAACGGTCTCGGCCTGTTTGCGCAGTAGGCCCTCTTCTTTGCCGAACATCACGACAACAGGCGTATAGAATCCATAGGACACGAGTCGCGAGGTTGCCTGAGCGATGGCGTCCTCGCTCTCGGCCACCATCGCAAGTGCATCCTGATCGACAGCACGGCTCGACGTCTGGAAAAGCTGGTCGACGAACGGACGCACCTTCTGCTGCCACTTCTTGCGAGTGCGCTCAAGCAGGGGGCGGACCTCCTGCTCGTCAAGGAATATGAAACGCGACGACCATCTGTATGGCAGCGACAGCTGGTCGAGCGAGTTGAGCATGCCCGGCCAGCTTTCGGACGGCAGTCCGTCGATTGCGACAATGCTGACGAAACGGTTCTCGACCGTAGGCGTCAATCCATGCCTGAATTCTGCCGTGGCCAGCCAGTCGAGATACATGGGAACGTCGGGCAGCCGAACCGGATGATTCTCACCAGTGATGCAGAATCGGACGAACTGGAACAGGTCGTCGTACAGAGCGACCTTGCCAGATGCGTCAGTTGCCTGTCGGCGACACATCCGCTCGATAGAGACTGCGTTGCGGAGATTTTGTTCGATCTCGCTTATCGCGTCTAAGAAGCGGGCAAGGGCCTCGTCAGCGTAGCCGGGTCGGCGCTCGTTCGGCCCTGCATAGAAATAGCGCGTTAGTGCTGATTTTCTTCGATCTGTCGGGCGCCATGTCAGGATGAGCGCATGCTTGGACTCAAAATGTCCCCCTCCGCTTTCGAATAGTTCGCGGCGTTCGCTGTCGATCGCGCGTGTAACCGGGTCCGGGAAGTGGCAGTCCTGCTCAAGCGGATAGCCTGAGACCCCTATCCTCATGGATTCGGCCTGCAGCATCCAGCCTGATCCCATGCGGACAAGGGAATCGTTCATCTGCCGGGTGAGCTCGTTCCGTTCAAGGTGGGTGGAACTCTCGAGGTCGGGGCCTGCAAAATACCATCCTGCCGTCAGCGACCCGTCCTTCAGCAAGATGACGCCATCATCGACAAGCGCTGCGTAAGGCAGAAGATCAGCGAATGTGGTATGCCGATGGCGAAAACTCTTCAAGGAGACCATCGTTCAACCTCGCCATGGCCCTGCTGTTGCCCGATATGTCGAGCGGTAACGGATATGTCTGAGATAGACCTGCCTCATGGATGGATCCGACTTGGCCATGGCTCGCAGGACTGCGACAGCAGTGATCCAGACGATGAAGCCTACCCCTGCGGCGTACCAGGTCAGGACGACAAAGATCAGGATGATCGCCGCCAGTCCTGACAACAAAATCAGTTCGCGGTCGCCACCGAGAAGAAGGCTAGGGCGCGAAAGGGCGCGGTGTATGCGATTGATCTGCAAGGGCGTAGAGCTGTCAGACATGGCTGGGCGCCTGGTCAACAATACAGCCCAGGGTACTGCAATCCACGATCGAAGCGCCTGTAGCCCCAAATAGGCCAACGATCTGCGTTGCACCCAGCAGCACGCCTGCAACGAGCACGACGTAGAACAGCCGGCGGGCAAAGTCGTTCAGCTCCCCACCGAAGATGAGCATCCCTCCAGCGACCGCAACAGCCGCCAGTGCGATGAAGCCTGCGACCGGTCCAGTGATCGATTGTTGGATCTGTTGTAGGGGCCGCTCCCAGGGCAAGGCCCCACCGCTGGATGCAAGGGCGGAGTTGCTGGCAAAGAATACTGCAACCCCTGAAAGCGTCTGGCACACACGCAGATTGTAATTCACTCATATCCCCCTCAATTGATAATTTGAACCGTCGTATCCACTAACGGCGATTATGTCGGTGACCTTGCGGCCTCGTTGGGTCCGCTGCATGGAGATGACTATGTCGACGGCGTCGCCTATGACTTCACGCATGGGCTGCTGACTGATCTCGGCCGTAAGCTGCTCGAGGCGCCTCAGTGCTGAAACCGCACTGTTAGCGTGCAAAGTCGTAACACCGCCGGGATGGCCGGTGTTCCAGGCCTTGAGCAAGGTCAACGCTGCTCCGTCGCGAAGCTCGCCGACCACAATCCGATCGGGACGAAGCCGCATAGTGCTCTTCAGAAGACTGTTCATGTCGACATCGTAGGCAGTTCGCAGCGACAAAGTGTTGATCGCGGGACAATTGATCTCGGCCGTGTCCTCAAGCACGACGATACGATCGGAGGGTGCCATCGCTGCCATTTCGGCGATCAGCGCATTGGCCAGGGTCGTCTTTCCGGATCCCGTGCCGCCTGCAATCAAGACATTTTGTCGTGAAGCGACCGCCTTTCTTATTGTCGCGGCCTGATCGGTCGTCATCGCCTGTGTATCCACATATTCTTGCAGCGCAATGATACGGGAAGCGCGGCGTCTGATGGAAAATGCCGGCCCACTAACGACTGGAGGCAACACCCCTTCAAAGCGATGCCCGCCGATGGGCAATTCGCCTGAGACGACGGGATGTGACCTGTTGGCCTCGGTCTGTAGGACGTGGGCTACAACTCCTATGATCAACTCGGTGGACAAGCTGGTCATCGTTCCGGCAGCGACAGTCCCACTGCTAAATCGTTCGATGAAGGTACGGCCATCGGGGTTGACCATGATCTCGACGACGTCGGGATCTGCTAGTGCGGCGCACAGGTCGTTGCCAAGGCCCTCTTCCAGTTTTCGGACCAGGCGCAAATGGGATTGATGTCGTGACATGGAAAGTTGGATACCGCGTGATCGAGCTGCCCGCGCAAGCCTCCCCGTTTGGTTTGGAGCGCTACTTCGATCATTGATGCAGGCATAAGGCACTGCCACTCAATCGACAGATTTGTGGAGGTGTCCGCATGGCTGCGCTGCACTATGCAGGCGGGTCGAGACCTGACGAGCGACGAGACGAGGACTTTTAACCACCCTGCCCGCCGGACAGCCAGGGTAGGACAATGCTGCAGTTCTGGCTTCATCGAAAGGATGAACTGTTCATTCAGGCCGCCGATACGCTGACATTGAAGGTCAGCGTATCGGCATCGCCTGTTTGTCCGGCAGATGTAGTTGCCCTAAATTTCCAGGATCAGAACCGGCAATGCTCTTTGCGGGCATAGTTTAACAGCGGGCCCGCGGGCAAGGAGGAATTGAAAAATCGGCATAGGGGAGCATCACGAGCCAGCCCTTCGGGTTCCTCTAGGCGATAACAGGTATGGCGGCCGGGGACGGAGTGCTTAGAAACTCGATCCCGTCCTCGCAGACATAGACGATCTCCTCGAACTGATAGACCGCGCCATCAAATTCTAACTTGGGCTCGATATGGAGGATCATTCCGGCACGGATGGCTGCATCGCTGTCTGCTGCTATGGAAGGAGGTTCGGTTACGTCAAGACCTCCCCCATGCCCAATGCGGCTGACCAAACCGTAGCTCGGAGGCAGGCCCGCGTCGTGCCAAAGATTGCGGTAGTTGGCGAAAAGCTCACTGCACCTCATCCCGGCATGAATGCTGTCGACAAGTGCAAGGGTTAGAGAACGCGTGGTGTCATATAATCTGATCTCTGCGGGTCCTGGCTCCCCTCCCCTGGCTATGCGATTGCGATCTGCCGGATAGCCGCCATATGTTGAGCGAAAATCCGTCCAAAGGTAGTCGCCTTGTCGCAATTGGCGGGCACCTGGATGGCGGCTGTAAATGAAATCGCCCTTGCCGAAAGTCATTGCTATCGGATCCGCTTTGTCAGCTCCGTTCCTGATAATGTGGACTTGCACCAGCCGGCAAAACTCGAACTCGGCTATTCCCAACCGGGCTTCGGAAACTGCCTGGTCGAATGCCGCATTTACGATCGCAAACGACATCCGCTTGAGATTAGCCTCGAAACGGGACTTGATGCACCGTGTGCGCCAAAGAGCGGCGGCTCCACTCAGCAGGCCACTCTCGCCCGCAAGGGTCTGCAATCCATTCACGAGTTCGATCGAGCCGCGACCGAACATGTCCTGTCCGTAGTCGATTCCGATCCGCAGAAATTTCCCGATTCTGCGGCGTCTGATCTGCTCGGCGACGGCATTCGCAGCCTCAGGCAGATAGCCGTCGTAGTAGAACCAGGGAAAGTGACGCGGCTTGGATTCGAGGTTCCTGGTTTCAATGTTGCTTGCAATAATGCGAACGCCGCTTTCATCGAGCAGGGCGAACAACGGCCTTGCATGATATGCCCACGACAAGGTTCGGTAGTCCGTGAAATACTCGATATTTTTCTGTCCGGTCAGGACGAGGATGTCGATCCGATCGCTTGCCATCTCTTGCCGGATCAAGGCGAGCCGGCGCTCAAGTTCATGGAGAGGGACGTCCGGGGGAGGTGGGGCTGGCAGCATGTTGTTCCTCATTTGCGGTTGATGGGTGTTCAGCGCTGGCGCAGGCAAGCATCGGCACGATGAGCCAGATCTATCTCGGTCGTGCAGGCGAGCCGATCGAATGGTGACTGGGCCATGCCGGCGACGAATTGGTCCTCGCTTGCGGTAGTCAACTTGTAGAGCCTGCGCAGGACGGGGTAGCCGCGCGGTAGCGAAAAAACCTGACAAACCTCAGGCGGGCCCGGCGCCGCATCAATCATGATCCGGCTTGAGGTGAATTCCAGCCCGCGTTCTGCAAGCACCTCCATGACCAGCCTTCGCGAGAACTCATCGATTGTCTCGTCGTCCAGGTCGATGGAGACGTAGGTGGTGTCGTGCATGATTTTCTCGGCCTGCGCGATGATGGCCTTGCGTATGCAGATCATGGGCTTGTCTTTGGGGGCAGCTGCGAACTCGGCGAGCTGTGGATCAAGAATGTACTCTCGACTTATCGAGATTGGCTCGACGCGCGCGGGGATCCCAAGTCGGTTTGCGTCATCGAGGCTATTGAGCGAGAAATCGAGGTTCCTAACAAAGCGCCTTCGTTCCCTGACAAAGGTCCCGAGCCCGGCGACCGATCTGAGAACACCAGACGTCTGAAGGTCGCGAAGCACCCTCTTGATCGTGATGGCGCTGACGCCGAATTCCCTGGCGAGCGCTGCAGTCGACGGCAGCATTGTTCCGGATTTGTAGTTGCCGCTTTCCACGCGCTGCTCCAGTTCTTGCCGCACCGCTTCATGAAGAATGACATTCACCGCCAACGTTCCTATCAAATTTGCAACATACGAATCACATATAAAATTCATATAGAATACATATTTGTTGACAGCTAGGTATACCTGGTCTACCGACTGAGTGTGGTCGGGTTTCGCGGGCAACCGCGCCGAAAGGCCGGGAACAGCCGCGGCCGCGACAGAAGCTCAGGGAGGAACTGACTTGAAGGCTGGGTCCATTCAATCGACAATTCTTGCGATTGCCATCGCGTTGGGTGCGGTGCAGGCATCCTTGGTGAGTGCCGAGGCCGCAGGTGCCCGCGAACGCATGCTCGAAGAGCGTAAACTGGTCATCGGCATCCATAATCGTAAGCCATGGGGATACCGCGACGAGCAGAGCAAACAGCCGTCGGGTTGGCACCCAGATCTGCTGAAAGCAGCATTTGCCGGTGACGGCATCGAACTCGACATACGTGTCACAGAGTTTGGCGCGCTCATTCCAGGTCTGCTGGCCGGCCGTTTCGATGCCATAGCCTCAGGACTGGCAATCACTCCCGAGCGCTGCAAGCAGGTTGCGTTCGCGACACCGGACTTGAAGGTCCCTGACGCCGCGATTGTGCTTTCAGGCAATCCCAAGCGTATCCATGGCTATGCGGACATTGCCACCAACGCCGATACCATCATGGGTGCAGGCCGGGGCAGCTCTGTCGTCAAGAATGCCACCAGCGCCGGCGTGTCTGACGCTCAGATGCTTTTGTTCCCCGATATTGAGGCAAATGTTTCCGCATTGAGAGCGGGACGGATCGATGTAGCAGTCTTTTCCTCCCCGACAGTGATCGGCCTGCTCGCCGGTCGAGGAGCTATTGGTCTGGAAAGGGCAGTTCCATTCGAGACGAGCGATGACAAGGCGAATTTCGCGGCGATTGCGTTTCGCCTGGAGGATGCGGATCTACGCGACATGCTCGATGAGCGCCTCGCAAGGCTGCGTGCGGACGGCACATTGACCAAACTGATGGAAAATTACGGTTTCGGGACCCCCGAAACCGTGCCTGCTGGGATCACTGCAGCCAGTCTCTGTTCCCGCTGAGAGAACGATGATGTCGATTTTCCAGATATGGCTCGGTATATTGCAGGGCCTTCACGTCACAGCGCTGGTAACACTCTATGGCTTGCTGTTTGCGGTTCCTTTCGCGTTGCTGTTCGGAATAGCCCAGCACTTGACGACCGGTCTGGCCAGGTTCGCAGTCACGGCGGTAATCGAATTCTGGCGCAGTTCGTCAGTCATCATCCTGCTGTTCGTCTTCTATTATGCCCTCCCCGTATTTGGCATTGAACTCTCGGCAATGACGGTGGGGGCAATGGTGATCGGGTTGAACATAGGCGGCTACGCCAGCCAATCGGTCCGCGCGGGTCTTCAGGCGCTCGACAAGGGGCAGAGCGAGGCCGGGTCCGCGCTGGGGCTCACAAGAGCGCAGGTCCTGTTCATGATCGAGCTGCCTCAAGCACTCACGGCAATGGCACCAACCTTCATCAACCAACTCATTCAGCTGGTGAAGGGCACGGCGATCGTCTCGTTGGTCACGCTCACCGACATGACCTTCAGGGCCAAGGAACTGGCCCAGATCGAGTACGACCCCGTAGCAATCTATACCTCGTTGCTGCTTGCCTATTTCGTGGTCTGATATCCCATCGCCCTGATGGGGCGATATCTTTCCAGCCGGATCGGCGAACGGAGGAGCCAGCTTCATGGGATTTGAAATAGGCTTCGCCATAGCAACCATTCCTACGATCCTAAGCGTTGTAGGCACGACTTTGATCATCACTGCGTTGTCGTGCGCCGGAGCTGCCGGGCTAGGCTTCGCTTTCGAGATGATCCGCAGGAGCGGATGGACAGCGGACTATGTCATGCGCTTCGTCATCGACTTCATTCGAGCAACTCCGGTGCTAGGATGGCTCTACTTCATGTATTTCGTGCTGCCTTTCTATGGCGTCCGGCTGCCCACTACTGCAGTCGGTATCCTCGGGCTCAGCGTCTATTACAGCGGCTATCTCGCGGAAGTTTTCAGAGCTGGCATCGATGCCGTGGCTAAAGGACAGCAGGAGGCTGCGCGCGCGCTAGGCCTGGGTCGCGTCGATGCCGTCGTTTTTGTCATCGCACCACAGATGCTGCGGAACATTGCGGCGCCCATGGGCAACTATTTCGTCTCGATCCTGAAGGCCACGCCATACCTGGCTGCCATTGCCGTGCCCGAGATGCTGGGAAGCGCCTTTGATATCGCGTCCGATACATACCGGTATGCCGAGCCGCTTACAGTTGCAGGGGTCATGTTCCTGTTGCTTGCACTCGCTGTCACCGGTGGCGTCAAGCAACTCGAGCGCAAATTGCTGAAAGCGGACCGACGCTAAAGTCGGCCCCGGACCAATCCAGTCGGAGGAAGAAATGCAGGAGCACTCGCTTGCGCCGGCGATCGACATCGCTGCGCTCAACAAATGGTATGGCACGTTTCATGTGCTGAAGAATGTAGACCTGGTTGTTGGCACCGGTTCTCGCATTGTGATCTGCGGACCGTCCGGGTCAGGAAAGTCATCACTCATCCGTTGCGTCAACGGGCTCGAAAAGTATGAGAGCGGCACCATTCGCCTGGCGGATACCCCACTGGAAATGGACGCAGCCAAATCCTCGGCTGCCCGCCGGCAGACGGGAATGGTGTTTCAGAGTTTCAACCTGTTTCCGCATCTCACAGTGCTTGCCAACTGCACCCTGTCCCTTCGCCGGGTTCAAAAAAAGTCACGGGGCGCTGCATCCGAGATTGCGATGCATTTCCTCGAAAAAGTTAAGATCCCGGAGCAGGCGAACAAATATCCAGCCGAACTGTCAGGCGGCCAGCAGCAGCGGGTCGCCATTGCAAGGGCCCTGTGCCTGAACCCTAGGATCATGCTGTTCGATGAACCGACCTCGGCCCTTGATCCGGAGATGGTCAAGGAGGTGCTCGACGTCATGACGAGCCTTGCTCGAGATGGCATGACGATGGTTTGCGTCACGCATGAAATGCACTTCGCGCGGGAGGTGGCTGACCGGATCGTTTTCATGGACCAAGGAAGCATCGTCGAACAGTCGGATCCAGCTTCATTCTTTGCGGCTCCCACCCACGCTCGCACACGAGCATTTCTGAGCAACTTGCTTCACTGACAGTTCTGAAGGGGTCAGAAAATGACTTTGCAATCTCGCATCTGGACACCTGTCGATTTTGACGCCGATGGCAGTCAATCAGACTGTTTCCGGTTGCCGCATTCTACCGATCTGTCTGCCTATGGCTGGATACCTATTCCGGTTTTCTGCCTGAAGAATGGCCCCGGTCCGACTGCCTTGCTCATCTCAGGCACACATGGCGATGAATATGAAGGCCAAGTTGCTCTCCTCAATCTGGCCCGGAGTCTCGACTGCGCCGACATTCGTGGACGGGTGATCATAGTGCCGGCGCTGAATTATCCGGCCGTGATCTCGGGACGGCGCGTGTCGCCCCTGGATGAGGGCAACCTCAACAGAATGTTCCCTGGCAACGCTCTTGGGACGCCGAGCCAGATGATCGCCCATTACGTCAGCGAGGTCCTGATCCCGATGGCAAATTTCGTGGTCGACCTCCATTCGGGCGGCAGATCCCTACACTACGTTCAGAGTTCCCTGGTAAGGCCTGGGCGGGATGAGGGACAGCGGCAGGCATTGTTCCAGATGATGGAAGTGTTTGGAGCCCCGATCAGCTTTGTAAGCAATGGTGCAGGCGGTGGGGGGATGACAACACTCGCTTCCGCGGCCGAGGAACGAAACATCTTGGCACTGACAACCGAACTCGGTGGCGGCGCCACCTTGTCGTCAGCCGGTGCTGCGCTTGCGGAAAATGGCCTGAAACGCCTGCTCAAGCATTTCGGGGTCACCCCCGAATTGCTTGTCGAACCGGCGCAGCCCACGCGTATCATGATGGTCGCCGGGCGGGATTCCTTCGTCTACTCTCATTCGCGCGGTATTTTCGAACCCTTCGCCGAACTCGGCGACGAAGTGCGGGCCGATGACGAAGCCGGACTGATCCATCCTGTCGAGTGGCCGTATCGGGAGCCTCAATTGGTCAGGTTTGCAAGCTCAGGTCTCGTGGCCTGTCGTCGCGCTCCTTCGCTTGCGGAGCCCGGTGATTGCCTTTTCAAACTTATGGTTCCGCTGGAACAGTTGTGAGGGCTGCGGAAAGTGCCGTTGGCACTAAGTGTCAGCACCAGAGACGATCGGACGCACCAGTACAAGCTGACGGCCGATCGGACCCTCCAGAGTCGTTCCGGTGCCGAAGAAGTTGCAACTGGCGTAAAGCTGCAACGCGGGCAGGTTCAGCTCGTTGACGGCCAGCATGAGCCGATCGGCCAAAGGACGATGGTCCCGGATCCAGTCAACCGTCGCCTCCATCGCCTGCCTCGCATAGCCCCTCCCCTGAAAGCTCACGCCAATGCGAAGATTGTGCAACGACACGGCCGAGGCGGGTGCCCAGGCAGGGGAAGCAGGTGGCTGCCGCAGAATGAAAAACCCCACGACAGCGCCGTCCGCAACAACTGCAATGGGAGTTTCTGCAGGTGAGCGCGCCGCCTGGAGCTTGCCAAAGATCTCCCCTAGCTTGCCGCCCGCAAACCGCTCCTGCGCGGCGTCCAGCCGCAAATGCGCGACGGCGCCGAGATCGTCGGCCTGTAAGACTTTCAGTACCAGATTCATACCACCCCCAGTTCGACCGCCATGAGAACCAGTCAGCAAGGTTGGAACCTATTCTCGCGTGAATGGGGCGCCATCGGTGAATCCTGGTATTGACGAGCTTAAGCGTCGGGGATCGCGGCCAAGGTTCGTAACCTTAGCTAATGTCCGGTTCAGCCAGGGCATACCCCGCAGTTCTCACGGTGCGGATCATGTCATAGCCGATTGCGCGCTTCAGCGCCTTGCGTAGCCTGCCGATATGCACATCCACACTGCGTTCGTCGGCAATTGCCTTACGCGGCCAGGCCGCTACGATTAGATCTTCGCGCCCAAACACCTTTCCAGGCGACAGCATAAAATGCAGCAGCAGCTTGTATTCTATGGGAGGCAGTTTCACCTCCCTGCCTGCGGCGTAAACGCGATGTGTATCGAGGTTGAGCTCGACATCGCGATATGCCAGTAGACCTTTCGAGGAAGCTGGCTTTTTAGATTTTGCGGGTCGCTTGTTATGGAGTAGAGCGACAAGCTGCGCCGGTGGGAATGGCCGCTGAAATATCTCGTCGGCTCCTGCCTTTAGCAAGTCGATGTGCTGTGCCTGAGCGTCCGCCGCAAGCAGGCCTATGACTGAAATCTGCGAGGTTGGCGTGTCGTTCTTGAGGCCGCTGATCATCGGCGCTAACTCTGAATTAAGCTGGCAGTCGAGAACGATCGCCATAGGCCGCTTTGTCTCGGCAGTTGCATGGGTGTCGACGGGTTTGTGGATCAACTCGGTGTCAAAGCCCTCAGCCTGCAGGATGTGGCTGAAGAGCAGATAGAATTCCGTTTCCTGTGAAACGATCAGCACCATTGGCTTCATCTCGGACGGCCTCGAGTATGTCTCGCAATGGGCTCTGATAGACCGCAAGCTATCTTACTGGCAATCTCTCTGACGCCAGCACAAATTATCGCCCCAGCCCTTTATCCAAGGAACTGCGGCTGGTCGCCTGTGGCTTTAAATCCGTTCGGATGGCCTGCCGGACCACAGGCAACTGCCAGCAATTCCGTAATATTCTCGGGTGCATTCCAGCGCCTCAGGATCGATCCTGATCTGCAGCCCAACAATGACGGCCGCTCCATCTCGACCAGGTGCGCCCAGGCGACGCGGCTGCCAGCCTAGTGCAGACAGCCGGTCGAACCAGAAATCCTCACAAACCACGATCAGTGCCGTTTTTAGGCGGGTCAGGCAGAATTCCTGGATCGCACAAAGCATGATGCCGGCGGCGAGAGAGGATTTCTGGACTCCCCTGAGGTCTGGAACCACGAAGAACCTCGTCCATTCAAGAATTTCGTGCCCCACGGGTACGCCATTGGCCGCCAGATGCGGAAACAGATTCTTGAACAGGTTGGACTTTTCAGTCGGTATCAGCCTGCTTCCGGCAACCACTCCCCTCCCCTGCTCTAAACCAAGCAGGTAAATGGCATCGTCGGTGTCGAAGGGGTCGACCTCGCGTCCGTCAGGCCTGGCAAGGTCCAGCCATTGGCGGTGCACGACATAGATGTCGTGACGAATCCGGAAATGCTGCTCCACCTCCCGAGTGTAAGCGTTGCGATTGAAACGGTCTATGACATGGACGGCGAATGGCAGATGCGGCATTGGGGCACGTTCCAAGGCGGATTACAGCTCGATTTCGCCTCGTCGCAGCGCTTCTGCGACGGTGTGAACCACATTCGTGGTGTCGAGCTTGCATCGGGAGTTACGGTAATGGGTATTTACCGTGCTTTCGGAAATCGAAAGGATGTTGGAGATTTCCCAGGCTGTCTTACCCAGGGAAGCCCATCTGAGGACTTCTCTCTCGCGCGGTGACAGCGGAGCAAATCGCGGACTGGTGCGGGCAATCAATCGCCTGGCCGCGGAGTGGGCATGCCTTGCCAGAGCATGTGCCGTGCAGCGGGCTATTGGGGAAAGTCCGATCTCCTCGCCAGCCATGGTGACCACTGCCGGGTTTCCGGTCCCCAACCCGATCGGAACGCACAGCCCCTGCCGCAACCCAAAATCGCCGGCTTCTTCCATTACCCGCCGCGAGGCCTTGCAGAGATGGCGTTTTGCAACCTCCTCCCAAAGGAAGGGCACTTCCGTGGACCGGCTTATGAGAGCGCAAGGGTCATTTCGATAGTGCCCGGCATTCACATAGCGCTCATACCATTGTCGGGGCCACTCGTTGATCAGGATGTGTTGTTGCCACCGCTCATGTTCAGGCCTGGGCAGGTTTGTGATCAGGCACGCGCTGTAACCGAACCGCGTTAGCCCCTGTCTAAGGCGCTTGACGATTTCATTGACCGACCCAGCCTCGCTCATTCGCGCCGTTGTCTCGAATATTTGTAGAAGCTCTCTCTGCATCTGTAACCGTGTTTGGAGTAGGTGAGACAGAGATGTATGGAGAGCGCCCTTTTTCAAGTTGGGTCTTATTCATTTATTACTATAGTATGTATATGTATATGTAGAAAATATGCTGTTCTCGAATCCATGAAGTTAAGGTCGGTTTTTGCACGAAACCTTAGGATGAGGCGTTCAGCTTCGGGTCTGACGCAAGGGCAATTGGCGGATCTATGCGGCCTCGATCGCAATTATATCAGCAAGCTCGAGCGTGAGGGCAATTCCCCGACTGTGGATACGCTCGAAGTCATTGCGCTAGCATTGCAGGTCGAAGTGGAAGTGTTGATCAGGCGCGCCGGATGAACTGCCGGCTGCAAATGCCGTATTCAAACGCCTTCGGCGCGCCGGCCATTTGGGGTGCGGATTAGCTGGTCGACAGATGTGCCGAGCGAATCTGCAAGTTTAACCAGGGACAGTATCGTGATGTTGCGCCTGCCTGCCTCGAGGCTGCTGATATAACCTCGCGTGAAGCCCGAACGGAACGATAGCTCCTCTTGCGAGAGACCCAATTCTCGCCTGATCCGCTGTACGTTGAGCCCGATTGCTACACGTATATCCATGCGGCCTTGTCGACCGCATGTTCATTATAGTGCGACCCACTATAGTGAACATTCCGATTGACTTGGCGGTTGATTGGTATCAAAAGCAAGTGTCATTTATCGAAACACCACTCTAATTATAGGAACAACAATGAGTGGCTCTCTCTCCCTCGAACGGGGCCTTGCTGTCCTCCGGCTCCTCAAGGAGAACGGAGCCCAGGGAGTGCGCGAGATGTCCAGACGCCTCGACCTGAGCCCGGCTGCAGTACAGCGCCTCCTTAACACCCTCTCCGAACACGACTATGCCGAGCAGGACACCGAAAGAAGGTACCGGTTGGGTGCGGCCGTGCTCGGCTTGGCATATGGAGCGCAAGATCAGAACCGGCTGATCAGGTCCAGTCAGATTGAGCTTGAGAACCTTGCCCGGGCACATGGGTTCAATTGTTTTGCCGGTGTCCGGCGCGGAGCTGCCGCCATTTTGCTGCTGTGCGTCCAAGGCACTGGCCCAATCGTCATCCGAGCCAATCCCGGCGACCCGTGCCTTCTGCATACGACGGCTATCGGCAAGGCACTGCTTGTCGGAATGAGCATTGCAGAGATGCGAGAGCTGATTGGCGAAGGACCCTACGAGCAGCGAACGCCCCGGTCGATCACCGGATTGGAGAAGCTTGCGTCCCAGATCAGACTGGCGCAATCGGTAGGTTACACCACATCCCTCAATGAGAGCATCATGGGGGTCCTGTCGTATGGCTCGCCCATCTTGGATGACAGCGGCCAACCTGTTGCGGCCATTTCCGTCGCCATGCCACGCGACGCCATTTCGAGGGCAAGGTTTTCCGAAATTGGTGACCTCGTCAAAGATGCTGCAGATCGCATCGCGGCCAAGCTCGGCCACACCTTGGCTCGATAAATTCTCAGACGCCAGATGTTCTTACTAAGTCCCGTTCTTGGGGGGAGCGTGATGGATTCGGACTACTCGTATCAGTGCCTGCGTTGCTCGAGCAGGTTTCCGCATTCGTTGGTCATCGACTCGCGAGGTTGTCCGCGATGCCATCACGAAGCTCCTTCAAACCTTCAGGTAGTGGTTCCGCAATCTGGTGCATTGGACCGTGGTTACGCACCTGCCAGCTCTCTTTGGCGATTTCAAAGACGCCTCCCCTGTTCGTATGATCAGGCGGTGTCTCTTGGAGAGGGACTGACACCTCTGCTCTCGGCAGAAAAACTCGGCCTGACGGTCGACATACCGCGCCTTTGGTTGAAGGATGAGGGGCGCAACCCGACATGGTCGCACAAGGATCGTTTTTCGACGCTAGCGGTATCGATGGCGCGCTTGCGCGGCTCGAAAATCGTCGCCACGGCCTCGTCGGGAAACGCCGGCGCTTCGTTGGCAGCCTACGCGGCACGAGCCGGGCTTAAATGCGTGGTGGCGACTTTTGCAGGTGCAGCCACACCCATGGTGCAACAGATTGCAAAATACGGGGCGCAAATTGTCCCCTTCTCTTCCAAACCTGACCGCTGGCGGTTCTTACAGGAGGGGATTGCGCGACATAATTGGTGGGCATGTTCGCCATTTCTGGCGCCGGTGGTTGGTAGTCATCCGGTAGGTATCGAGGGATACAAGACACTCGCTTATGAAATAGTCGAGCAGTCCAATGGCGAGGTCCCTGATTGGTGTGCACTGCCGGTCTGTTACGGTGACGCCTTGTCAGGGCTCTGGCTTGGCTTCAAGGAGCTCCAGCGGGAGGGAGTAACAGATCGGCTTCCCCGGCTCATTGCTGCAGAAGTCCACGGCTCGCTCGCGCATGCGCTTTCGCATGGCGGCGACAGAATTCACGCACTGAGTCCTGGCTTTCAAACATTGGCAGTCTCGGTCGGCGCTGCTCAAAGCACATATCAGGCGCTTTGCGCACTTCGTGAATCCAAAGGGCTGGCAGTTCCCATCGGCAACGACGGAATGATAGAGCTTCAGGAAAGCATCGCCGAGAAAGAGGGGGTCTTTGCGGAGCTTGCCTCTGTGTTGCCTGTGGCTGCCATAGCCTGGGCTCGAAGGCGGGAGATCATCAAGCGTTCTGATCGGGTCGTAGCCGTCTTGACCGCAAGTGGTCTCAAAGATCTGGATCGAAGTTCAAACGTCAGTCTCCCCTCCCCGTTTGGGTCGACCGAGGAGGCTTGGCGATATTTCGGGACAGGTCGTCTTTCGTAGCTTCTGCCATTTTGTTCACTAGCATTCGCCGTTGCCAATCCAGCATCGTCCAACTGCCCTCGCCGTGTTCCTGCGGCCGGTCCAGCCTCTGGGGGCTGCGCAGTTCGCAAACCGGCCAGCCGGCGAGACTGCTCAGCCATTCGTCATTGTAGACGGTCTGCTGATATCGACCTCCCTCATCGGGTAATATGACTGCGGTTGATGCCGTGGGATTTCGGCTCGCATACCATTGAGCTACCAGCGCGGCGGCACCGCTTGTCGGACCTAGATAAGCTCCGAACATGGTGTTGAGGTGTCGGGTAGCCATGAAGGCCTGAAACGCACCGATCCAGTGGACTTCATCGATCTCGTTATGACGAAGGTTTGCTGGTACCAGGCTGTTGCCGAGACCGCGAAGAAGACGAGCGCCAGGGCGATGCCCGAAAAGTGCGCTGCGATTGGTGTCAACTGCGATGACATGGAGATCGGGGAAAACCGATCTTAGAAAGCCAGCGGTGCCGCACAACGAGCCTCCCGAACCTACAGTGCCGACGAGGCAATCGATCTGTCCGTTTGCGCGGACCAGCAATTCTGCTAACCGCGCATAGGAAGCTGGATTGTCGGGATTGTCGTATTGTCTTGGCCAATACGTGCCTGGCCTTTGGGCGATGAGCTTTTCGATGATTGAAAGGCGACCCCACTGGTCACCCGACGCCGACGGATCTTCATTCACAATCAATTCGGCGCCGAGTTGGCGGATCCGCGCAGCGAAGAGCAGATCGATCAGGCTCGACGCGGTGACCAAGGTCAATGGATAGTTCCGCTCCGCGGCCAACATGGCCAGTGCTAGACCTAATGATCCAGATGACGACTCTATGATGCGCGCGCCCTTGTCCAGTGCTCCTTCTTGCTCTGCACGATCTAGCATGAGACGTGCCGGCATCAGCTTCATCAGCGCAAAGCTGGCGGCAATCAAATTGGGTGCTAGATGGAAGAGTCTCGGCGTC
This sequence comes from Aminobacter aganoensis, assembly GCF_014206975.1. Taxonomy (GTDB): domain Bacteria; phylum Pseudomonadota; class Alphaproteobacteria; order Rhizobiales; family Rhizobiaceae; genus Aminobacter; species Aminobacter aganoensis. The sequence continues at coordinate 4,063 of NZ_JACHOU010000020.1, read as the reverse complement.
TCATAGGCCTCGAGGAAGGAATTCATGGCTGCACCCCGTCGCTAAAAACGGAATAAGCTGACACGGCACCGAACCCTTCGGCTTGAGCGGCGCGGGCCGCACTCGTCAAATGACGTCGCGCCTCTGGTTTGGAAGCGTCAAACAGAATCCCTATAAGCGAACCGCTATGCGATACCTGCACTCCACAGGCTTCGTGCAGCCTGCTCAATTGCAGCGCGGTTTCAAAGCCGGCTTGGGGTAGATATTGTTGGCTGATTGTGGCGCTGGCGGTGGCGACACGGCCGAGCAAGGCGGCGTCCTGATGTTCGATGGCGTGGCGCGCCAGTCCACGGATAACGCTGAACTGCAAGATCTGCGCGCTGGTGTATCGGGCCCTCGGGAGCTTGAGTGTGTCGACGACTGATGCCGAGCTGTGTCCCAGGCTGAGTAGGTAGAGTGGCGGGAAGGATCCGCCCAACGGTTCAATTACGGTCCCCTCTCTCTGCGCAAACAAAACGGCCTCGTCGCCGAACACCGTGGAGTCGCTAGCGAGTTCAGCCGCTACAGCCAGCCTGCCGATGGTTGCCGGACGCAAGAAGGCCGAGCACGCGGATACGACTGCGCGTATGGAGGCAACAACATCGGCGGTGGACGAACCATATCCAAAGCCAACGGGGATGGAGCTTTCGATGAGCAGGTCTCCGCCGAGTTGACTGTGGCCGAGCCGTTGCAAGGCAAGTTTTGCAGCTCTGCGCGCTTTCGTCTTCCCCGACGGCTGGACGCGTACCGTTCCACCGCTCGATGGAACAAATCGGGCATTGGTACTGAGAGCGGGAAGGGGCAAGGTAATCAGTCCGCGAATAAGTCGCTTGCCATGTCCTTGGAATACGCCCTGCAGCAATTCTCCGTGATGGCCGATCGCGTGGCCTGTTCCGGTTCTTGGCACCTTATCGTCAACAGTTGCGAAGGTGGGGTCGGACATTGTCGCCAGCCAGGTTGAAAACTTGCGCAACATAGGTGCTTCAGTGCGGAAGTCGCCTCGTCAAATTTGAGGATGGTGTTTGTAGGACGTGACCGCGATGTTCATCGGGACGTCGAGTTGCCCGCGGGCAACTTCTCTGACGGTTTAAGTGCATACAGGCCGGGTCTGTCGACCAAAGACAGCTTAGTGTTTTGTCTTGGATGCGAGTTGCCCGCGGGCAACTTTTGGCAATTCGAGTTGCCCGCGGGCAACTTTTGGCGACCAAGCGATGAGCGAAGGCCTGTGAGTGCCTTGCCCGTCAGCAAGAAGGAAGTGGAATGCCGCTACAGGAGATGGAAAAGCCTTTGCGGTGAAGGCGTCGGGTAGTCGAGTGTTCTGGAGGGCAGGCGTCCGCAGGCGACTGTAAGGCCTAGCCTGGATTGATCGTGAAGGGGGCAGGTCGAAGCGGCATGACGCCTCGGGGGCGTTATGGTTAAGCGTTTGTCAAATCTTCACGAATCGGGCCATATTGTAACTGCGCAGTTTGGCTTTTTCTTTCGCGAAATGCGTAGTTCAAGGTTCAGGGATGTTGCAGAGCAGGATACACCAAGAGCAGGAGCACCTTCCGTCCATGTTGTCCGCGGATTCGCGGGAACTGTCACGGCAGTTGCAGCTCCATCAGCAGAAGATATTTCCTCCTACGTCCCAGAAGACGATCAGGCAGTTTACGCCTGCCGAGGCAGCCTACTATATCGGGATAGGCGAGGGGTATCTTCGACAGGTCGCATCCGAAGGCCATGGGCCTGAGCCCTTGGCCAATGGCCGGCGCGTCTATTCCCCTGAGGACATGGACCGAATCCGGGCCAGCCTTGACGAAAAGAACAGCACTCAGAAATACGTGCCCATACGCCGGGCTGGCGAGAAGCTCCAGGTCGTCGCCGTGATGAACTTCAAGGGCGGATCAGCCAAGACCACAACCTCCGCTCATCTTGCCCAGTATCTGGCCATACGCGGATATCGGGTGCTCGCGATCGACCTCGATCCGCAGGCATCGCTTTCTGCACTGTTTGGGCATCAACCCGAATTGGATGTTGGCGAAGGAGAGACCCTTTACGGCGCCATCCGATATGACGAGCCACGTTCGATCGCCGATATCGTCCGGGCTACCTACACACCCAATCTCCATATTGTTCCTGGTAATCTTGAACTGATGGAGTTCGAACACGAAACCCCGACGGCCATTGCTTCCGGCACAGCAGAGTCGATGTTTTTTGCCCGTATCGGTGAGGCTCTTGCACCTATTGAGAGCCTTTACGATATCGTTGTCATTGATTGCCCGCCGCAATTGGGTTTTCTGACAATGTCGGCGCTGTGCGCGGCAACTTCGGTGCTGATCACAGTACACCCGCAAATGCTTGACGTCATGTCGATGAGCCAGTTCCTGGCTATGACCAGTGAACTGATGGCCGTGGTCGAGAACGCAGGCGGCCGCACGAGTTACGACTGGATGCGCTACCTCGTTACCCGCTTTGAACCCAATGATGGGCCACAAAGTCAGATGACAGGTTTCATGCGAGCGATCTTCGGCAACCGTATGCTTCAGTATCCCATGCTCAAGTCGACGGCGATCTCCGATGCAGGGGTGACCAAGCAGACCCTTTACGAAGTTGACAGAGCTCAGTTCACCCGAGGCACGTATGACCGGGCGATGGAGTCGCTCAACCAGGTCAACTCGGAAATTGAGACCCTCCTCAAGAGCACTTGGAGCCGGAAATAATGGCTCGGAAGAACCTCATCGAAGTATCCGAAAGCACGGCTCTCTTGCGGCCTGCTGAACCGCTGGCGGCATCACGGCCGATCGCAGGCCTGGCTGCTTCTGCCCCGCGAGCCAACGCTCCGATTGGTGGCATTGCGAAGACGCTTGGCAATATCACACAGAAGGTGGAGCGCGTCCAAGATCTCGAGCGTCAGATGGCTGAAGGCCAAACGGTCGTCGAACTCGATGCTGCCCTTGTCGACGCATCGATTGTTCGCGATCGCTTGACCATGGATCCTGTTGAACTCGCTCAACTTGTCGAACAGATCAGGGACCATGGCCAGCAGGTGCCGATCCTTGTCCGTCCGCATCCCGATGCCAAGGGACGCTTCCAGGTGGCTTACGGACATCGCCGGTTGGCCGCGGTCTCGCAGCTTGGCCTCAAGGTTCGGGCTGTCGTGCGGAACCTGTCGGACGACGAATTGATCGTAAGCCAAGGTCAGGAAAACAATGCGCGGGCAAATTTGTCCTTCATCGAACGCGCGCTCTTTGCGGCCCGCCTTGAGGACCGTTCTTTTTCGCGCGATGTCATCATGTCTGCGCTTGGCATCGAGAAAACAGCGGTATCCAAGCTGATCAGTGTCGTGCGCGAGATCCCGCTTGAATTGATCGAGGCAATAGGCCCTGCTCCCGAAGTGGGCCGCCGCCGCTGGACGGAACTGGCGGAGATCATGAAGCCGTCGGCACTGCCCGCGCTTCTCACCTATCTCTCTCAAGCTCAGGTCAGGGAAGCGCCGAGCGATTCCAGGTTCCAGGCAGTGTTCGGAGAACTCACGAAAAAACCATCCAAGCCACCCGCTCAAGCTGAGCGTTGGGTAGCCACGGACAAAATGGTGAGCGTGACCGCAAAGGCGGCCGGCAAGACCTATACCCTTGCTCTTAAAGACAAGGACGCCGCCGGATTTGGCGGCTGGATTTCAGAGAACCTTGAGCGCCTTTACGAGGCGTACAGGGAGTCTGGGAAAGTGAAAACAGGAGACTGATCGCAAAAGAAAAAGGCCCCCAAACGTTGCCGTCGTGGAAGCCCTTCTCATTGGTTTAGCAACTAGAGAATCGCATTTCCCCGAATCACTGTCAAGAGTCATGGCACCGAAACGGTGAGCAGATTTCTTTTGCCTGATTGAAAGGCGAAGGAACTATGATCGAGCATATCTCGACGACGCCCTTTGGGCGGCGGTCGCTGTCGCTTGCCATGGTGGCAGGGCAACTGGTGGCCGACAGCTGTGCGCCGGGCGCCAGCGCCAACAAGTGGCAGGTGTTTCGTGCCGTGTGCGAGGCCAAGGGTTTGCTGGGCGCCAGCGATCGCG
>NZ_JACHOU010000019.1 GCF_014206975.1 Aminobacter aganoensis | reverse complement strand
AGATCGTCAAGGCCATGGACCACTGAGCCGCAAGCTCGGAGCGCCAAGCCAAAAGCAACTCGGAAAAGCCCGGCTCACGCCGGGCTTTTTTGCATGGTTTAAGCGCCGGCGGCCAGCTGCTCGCCGTTTGCGGCGCGGGCTTCGACGCGGAGCAGGGCAAGCATTTCATCGAGATCGGCACGGTCGGCGATCGAGATGCGCAGCCATTCGGGCAGGCCATAGTCTTCGTTGGAGCGGATGATGAAGCCCTGCTTGGCCAGCCGTGCCACCGTCGCCTGCGCCCAGCCCTCCGACGCGCCGGGCAGGCGGACAAAGGCGAAATTGGCGGCGCTCGGCGAAATCTCGAAGCCGAGCGTACGCAACTGGCCTTCGAGATAGTCGCGCTCCTCGGCGGTGCGGGCGCGGACGTGCTGGATGAAATCCTGTTCGCCGACGGCAACCGTCGCCGCCACCTGTGCCAGTCCATTGACGTTCCCGATGCCGCGGACGTTGTTCAGCGCGGCGACGACCTCCGGATGGGCGTAGGCCCAGCCGGCGCGGGCGGAGGCCAATCCGTAGGCCTTGGAGAAGGTGCGGGTGACGATGACGTTGGGGTGGCGGTCGGCGATCTCGAAGGTCGCGACGGCCTCGGCGGGATCGACATATTCGGCGTAGGCCGCATCGAGCACCAACACGATATGCGACGGCAGTTCACGTGCCAGTCGCGCGACCTCGTCCATGGGCACGACCGAGCCGGTTGGATTGTTGGGGTTGGCGAGGAAGATGACGCGGGTTGCCGGCGTGACGGCGGCCAGAAGCGCGTCGACATCGACCGAGAATTGAGGCCCGAGCGGCGCTTCGACCGCCTTGGCGCCGAGACGGTAGGCGACGATGGCGAACTGCAGGAACGAGTAGGCCGGGAACAGGATCTCGTCGCCGGCACGCGCATAGACGCGGCCGACGGCGTCGAGCAGTTCCTCCGAGCCGTTGCCGCAGACGATGCGGGCCGGATCGAGATTGAACTGCCTGCCGATGGCCGCGCGCATGGTGCCGCAGCCCGGATCGGCATAGCGATAGACCTGGGGTGCCGCCTCGCGGATCGCCTCGACCACGCCGGGCGCAGCCCCGAGCCAGCTTTCGTTGAGCCCGAGATTGACGACGCGCGGCGCACCCGACGTGTCGATCTTCTTGACGACCGTCAGGGTCCGGGCGGACAGATAGGGCACTGGCAGGGACATTTCGTTTCCTCGGTTCACGCGGGATGGCGCTGTTATTCGGAGCCGATCAGGATCTTGGTGTAGAGCGAGCGGAAGCGCTTCCGGTCGGCCGGCGGCTCCTTGAAGTGGGTGGCGTAGTAGCCGATCTGCTGGAAATAGGTGATGCGGGCGCGGATCAGGCTCTCGTCATCGTCGTAACCCATGGCAGCAAAGGCGCGGACGAGCAGCGCCATGCGAAAATCGTCCTGGGACTGCACCTTGCGGGCAATCACGGCCGAGCTGCGGGCCCAGTCGCGGATGGCGAGGTCGAGGCGCGGACTGAACGGGTCCTCGCTGATCCACACGCCGGTCACGGCATCGAAATAGGCGGGGCCGTCGATGACCTCCTGGTCGATCAGCGCCTCGAAGGGCTTGCAGTTGCGTTGCCGCCATTGCTCGAGAAGGCTGTCGAGCAGGTCCTTCAGGTTCCTGAAGTGGAAATAGAAGCTGCCGCGCGTAACCTTGAGCTGCCTGGACAGGTGGTCGATCTTGACGTTGGCGACGCCCTTCTTCTCCAGCGTCGCGATGGCAGCCGCAATCCACGCCTCGCGCGACAGCGTTTTCCGCGTTTCGGGTTTGGTGGGCCGTTCGGGGCTCGCGCCGCGCGTCATCTCGTCGTCCCTCAGGGCAGGTTGGCGAAGCGCTCCAGCATCAGCGCGAAGAAACCGTCGGCATCGATGCGGCGCAGCACGTTGCAGTTCTTGCGCCGGCCGGTGACGTGCCACCAGTCGACCACGGTCATGCCGATGGTCTCCGGCGACATCAGTTCGATGGTGACGTTGCACTGCTTCTGCTCGTAGAGATGCGGCGCCAGCAGATAGCCGGTGACGCAGGCGTCGTGGATAGGCCGGGCCTCGGTCGGGAACTTGTGCGAGCCGTACTGGCGGTAGAAGTCGGCCATGTTGGCGGCCTCGACGGCCGAGCGGGTGCCCAAGGCGCGAAGCTGCTGCAGCCATTCCGGCGTCATCTGGGCGGTGTAGGTGCAATCGATACCGGCCATGGTCACCGGCACGCCGGAATCGAACACGACGGCTGCCGCGTGCGGATCGACCCAGATGTTGAATTCGGCGGCTGGCGTGGCGTTGCCGCCCTCGAAGAAGCCGCCGCCCATCAGAACCACTTCGCGGATGCGCGGGATGATGCGCGGTTCCATCACCATGGCCATGCCGAGGTTGGTCATGGGGCCGAGCGTGCAGACGGTGATCTCGCCTTCGGGAGCGGCCATCAACGTGTCGACCAGGAAGTTGACGGCATGCTTGTCCTGCAATGACCTGCTCGGTTCGGGCAGGACGCAGCCGTCGATGCCGGTCGGGCCGTGGACGTATTCGGCGGTCTTGAGCGCCTTGACCATCGGCCGCGAACAGCCGGCATAGACCGGTACGTCGGCGCGGCCGGCGAGTTCGGCGATCTGCAGGGCGTTGCGCGAGGTCAGTGCCAGCGGCACGTTGCCGCCGACGGTGGTCAGGGCAAGCACCTCCAGTTCGGGCGAGCCGAGCGCGAAAAGGATGGCGAATGCGTCGTCCTGGCCGGGGTCGGTGTCGATAATGATCTTGCGTGGCGACATGGCACTTTCCCCCGGTTCGATCGCCGGATAGCCTCCGGCGGCATTGCAAGAAATCGAGCGTCATGCATACAGTACTGTATGTTATTTTCAAGCCGGCACGGGGCACCTGCTGTTGGCTCATTGGAGAGAAATGAATGGGGCCTCCAGTCGATCCGGTTCCCGCTGGCGACCTCCAGCCGAAGAGCGCCGACGTCATCATCGTCGGGGGCGGCATCATCGGCGTCAGTGCCGCGCTGTTCCTGGCGAGGAAGGGGATTTCCGTCGTCGTCTGCGAGAAGGGGCATGTCGCCGGCGAGCAATCGAGCCGGAACTGGGGCTGGTGCCGGCGCATGGGCCGCGATCCGCGCGAATTGCCGCTGATCGTCGAGGCGATGAACATGTGGGGCGGCATCGAGGAACTGGTCGGCGAGGACGTCGGCTTTCGCCGCACCGGCATTCTCTATCTCTGCCAGGACGATAGCGACGTCGAACATCATGCCGACTGGCTGAAGAGCGCCGGCGACTATGGCCTCGACAGCAGGATGATCGAGGGCAGGGCGCTTGCAGACCTGATGCCCGGTGCGCGCAAGACATTCCGCGCGGCACTGCACACGCCGAGCGACGGTCGCGCCGAACCGCAAAAGGCAGCACCGGCGATCGCGCGCGCTGCCCAGCGCGCCGGCGCCGGTATTCTGTTGCGCTGCGCCGTGCTCGGGATCGAGACCGAAGGCGGCCGTGTCTCGGGCGTCGTCACCGAGAACGGCCCGATCCGGGCTGGCACTGTGGTTGTCGCCGCAGGTGCATGGTCGAGCACGCTGTGTCGTTCGCTGGGTATCCGCCTGCCACAGCTTGCCGTGCGTTCGTCGGTCATGCGCACCGGCCCGGTCGAGGGTGGCCCGAATGGTGCGGCCTGGACCGAGGGTTTTGCCTACCGCAAGCGCCTCGACGGCGGCTACACCATTGCCAATGGCATGATCAGCTACCACCATCTGATACCTGACAGCTTCCGCTATCTCGCCGACTTCCTGCCGATCCTGTCGCGCGAGTGGCGCTCGGTCGGCTTGCGTTTCGGCGAGTTCGTCGGCGGCCCGTGGGGGATGTCGCCCAAGCTGGAAGGCGAAGGCAGCGTCTACGAACGCCATCGCACGCTCGATCCGGCGCCTGCGGTTGCGCCGCTGGAGCAGGCACGCGCCAACATGGAAAAGGTCTTCCCCGTGCTGAAGGGCGTGCCTACCGTGCAGCGCTGGGCCGGCTTCATCGATGCGACACCCGACGCGGTGCCTGTCATCTCTCCGGTCAACTCGCTGCCGGGGCTGGTGATCGCCACCGGCTTTTCCGGCCATGGCTTTGGCATCGGTCCGGCTGCGGGGCGGCTGGCGGCCGACCTCGTTACCGGCAACCGGCCGTTGGTGGACCCAACGGCGTTCCGCTATGAACGGTTCATCGACGGCACCAAGCATCGCCCGACCACGGGCGTCTGACCCGGGCTGGATCAGCCGCCGGTCAGGATGCGGCCCATCTGCTCCAGCGCGGCGTCGCGCTGCGGGTCGCGACCCGCGGCATAGGGGAGGCTGAAAGCCACGGGAATGTCCGGCTCGACGCCGCGCCCTTCGAGCCGGACATCGTCGCCGATGACGGCGTCCGACACCGCCACTTCGAGCAGGCTGTCGTCGGGCAGGAGATAGGCGCGCCCAGCCAGCAACGCGCCGGCCGTTCGCGCTCCGACAAGCGGAATGCCGTTGGTCTTCAGGGCATAGGCGAAGAGTTCCAGCCCGCTTCTCGCCCCTTCGTCGATGATGGCTATGACGGGCCGTCGCCAGCGCATATTGGCAAGCGTCGCCTCGCCGTCGCGCTGGATAAGCCGGAACGTCGGGGTGTCGCCGACCAAGAGTTCCGCCGCATCGGAGGGACCGCCACCCCAACGCCCGCGCAGGTCGACGACCAGGCCGTCGGCGTCCTTGAGGCGGCCGTCGGCAAGCTCGCGGGCGACGATGTCCAGGCCATCGGGCGCCGAAAGCGTCCATAGCCTGACATAGCCTATACGTTTGCCGTTGCGCTCGCTCACGGTGACGCTGTCTTCAATGGCCTTTTCGAACGTTCGCAGCGGGCGCAACCGCTCCACCGCGATCTTTATCGTCACGGGCTGGGCGCCGGCGCTTCGTCGTATCCGCATGTCCACGCTGCGGCCGATCTTGTCGCGGAACGAGGCGATCTCATGGTAGGGCGCGCCATCGACCGAAAGGACCTCGTCGCCGACCAGCATGCCGGCGCGGGCCGCCGGCGAGCCGTCATAGACGTCGCTGACGAACAGCGCGCCGTTGGCCGGTTGCACGATCATGCCTATGCCGGGATAGCTGACCTCGCCGTCCGGCGGAAACAGCCGCCTCAAGTCGTTGCGGATCGCAAAGCGGAAGATGTCGGCCAGTTCGAAATAGGCGATGGTGTCGGGCTGGAAACGCCCGGTATGGGATGCGCCGAGGCTGGCAAGCACCCTATCGATCGCCTCGTTGACCCGAATCCTGGGCGTGTCCGCCCTGATCGGCGCAACCGCTATCTCTTGCTTCACCACGGCGCCGAACCGCTCGAGCGCCGACGTGTCATGGTAATGGCCGATCACCAGTTCGACCGCCCTGTCGAATACGAGCTGGCCGGAACGAGGCGGCTCGTCCGCCAGCGAATGCGGAGCCGTGAGCGTGAGCCAGGCGGTCACTGCCAGGGAGGTGAGGGTTTTCATGTCCTTGGGCCGGTCCGTTCGCCAGTTGCGCCATTATCAGACCGAACCGAGTCCGGAACGAGCCCTTCGATGACAACATTCCGTGAGCCGGCAACATGCTTGGGCCATCGTGGCGCCGGGTAGGTTCCGACCTATCCGATAGGAGGTCCGTGCATCTGAAAGTGTAGGCGCCACCCAACGCCCCAAGGTCCGCGAATCTATCCCGACAGGTGTTGTGAGCGGTCGGGGCAAAACCGATCATCTTCCCGAACGCCACAGACAGGCACCACGCCGCAACATTCTCCGGGAGGACTTTTCATGGCCGGCTTCAATCAGCTTTTCGTTCCAGGACCGACCAACGTTCCGGAAACCGTCCGGCAGGCAATGAACATGCCGATGGAGGACATGCGCGCGCCGGATTATCCGAGCTTCACCCGTGGCCTCTTCACTGACCTGATGAAGGTTTTCCGCAACGAGACCGGCCGCGCCTTCATCTTCCCGTCCTCGGGCACCGGTGCCTGGGAGTCGGCCATCACCAATACGCTGAGCCCCGGCGACCGCGTGCTGATGTCGCGCTTCGGCCAGTTCTCGCACCTCTGGGTCGACATGGCCGAGCGTTTTGGCCTCGACGTCGACGTCGTCGACGCCGAGTGGGGCACGGGCGTCCCGGTCGAGATCTACGCAGAGCGTCTCGCTGCCGACAAGCAGCACCGCATCAAGGCGGTCTTCGTCACCCACAATGAAACCGCCACTGGCGTGACCAGCGACGTTGGCGCGGTGCGCGCTGCGCTGAATGCTGCCAAGCACCCGGCGCTGCTGTTCGTCGATGGTGTCTCGTCGGTCGGTTCGATCGATTTCCGCCAGGAAGAATGGGGCGTCGACTGCGCCGTTTCCGGCTCGCAGAAGGGCTTCATGCTGCCGCCCGGCCTCGGCTTCCTGTCGGTCAGCCAGAAGGCGCTCGATGCGGCAAAGTCGGCGAAGTACAGCCGCTGCTACTTCTCCTTCGAGGACCAGATACGCGCCAACGATACCGGCTACTTCCCCTACACGCCGGCGGTGCAGCTCCTTCGCGGCATGCGCGCTGCCCTCGACCTGATCCAGGAAGAAGGCCTGGACAACATCTTCGAGCGTCATCACCGCCTGGCAACCGGCGTGCGCAAGGCAGTCGACGCCTGGGGCCTGCGTGTCTGTGCCAAGGAAGCCAAGTGGAATTCCGACACGGTCAGCGCGATCCTGGTTCCCGAGGGCATCGACAGTGCCGACGTCGTTCGTCGCGCCTTCCACGGCTACCAGACCTCGCTCGGCGTCGGCCTCAACAAGGTCGCCGGCAAGGTGTTCCGCATCGGCCATCTCGGCTGGGTCAACGAAGTGATGATGTGCGGTGCGATTTCGGCTGCCGAGATGTCGTTGCGCGACTGCGGCGTCAAGATCCAGCCCGGCTCCGGCGTCGGTGCGGCACTCGAGCACTACCGCCTGTCGGCTCAGCCGGCCGTCGCCAAAGCAGCTTGACGCAGAACAGGGAGGAAACAGTATGAGCCATACACTCCATCATCTGCGCAAGCTTCGCCTGCAGCGCAGCGAACTCGCAGTACCGGGCTCCAATCCGGAGATGATCAAGAAGGCCGCCGACGGTGAAGCCGACTACATCTTCCTCGACATCGAGGATGCGGTCGCACCGCCGGACAAGGAGCGGGCGCGCAAGAACATCATCCAGGCGCTCAACGAGATCGACTGGCGCGCCAAGGGCAAGACCATTTCGGTCCGCATCAACGGCCTAGACACCCATTACATGTACCGCGACGTGGTCGACGTGATGGAGCAGGCCGGCGACAAGCTCGACACCATCCTGGTGCCCAAGGTCGGCGTTCCCGCCGACCTTTACATGGTCGACGCCATGGTCACCCAGATCGAGACCGCCAAGGGCTTCAAGACCCGTGTCGGCCTCGAGGCCCTGATCGAGACGGCGCTTGGCATGGCCAATGTCGAGGCGATCGCCGCCTATGGCGGCCGTCTCGAGGCGATGCATTTCGGCGTTGCCGACTATGCTGCAAGCTGCAAGGCGCGCACAGTCAGCATCGGCGGCCTCAACCCCGACTATCCGGGTGACCAGTGGCACGCCGCCCTGTCGCGCATGACGGTTGCCTGCCGCGCCTATGGCCTGCGTCCCATCGACGGACCGTTTGGCGATTTCTCCGACCCCGAGGGCTACATCGCCGGTGCAAAACGTGCCGCGGCGCTCGGCATCGAGGGCAAGTGGGCGATCCACCCCTCGCAGATCGAGCTGGCCAACGCCGTATTCTCGCCGCCGGAAAAGGAAGTCACCCGCGCGCGCCGCATCATCGAAGTGCTCAAGGAAGCCGAGGAACAAGGCAAGGGCGCAGCCGCTCTCGACGGCAAGATGATCGACGCAGCATCCGAACGTATGGCGCGCAATGTGCTGGTCATGCACGAGGCAATCGAGCAGTCGGCGCGGTCGCGCACGAGCCTGCCAAACTGAGGAGGAGTTCGACATGGATATTCATGAATATCAGGCCAAGGAACTGCTCGCCCGCTACTCGGTGCAGATCCCGCGCGGTGGGCTGGCCTACAGCCCCGAGCAGGCGACCTATCGCGCCAGCGAGATCGGCGGCGGCAAGTGGGTAGTCAAGGCCCAGATCCATTCCGGTGCCCGCGGCAAGGCCGGCGGCATCCGCATCTGCAGCTCCGACAACGAAGTATCGGAAGCCGCGGAGTCGATGCTCGGCCGCAAGCTGGTAACGCATCAGACCGGCCCCAAGGGCAAGCTGGTGTCGCGCCTCTATGTCGAGGAAACCGTCGACATCCGCCAGGAACTCTACCTCGGCATCGTGCTCGACCGTAAGTCGGAACGCGTCATGATCGTGGCTTCGGCTTCGGGCGGCATGGAGATCGAGGAGATTGCCGAAAAGCAGCCCGACTCGATCATCCGCGCCATCGTCGATCCGGGCGCTGGCATGCAGCAGTTCCAGGCACGCGAGATCGCCTTTGGCCTCGGCCTCGACAACAGCCTGATCGGCAAGGCCGTCGACACACTGCTCGGCTGCTATCGTGTCTTCCGCGACTTCGACGCCTCGATGCTCGAGATCAACCCGCTGGTCATCACCCGCGACGGCAACCTGATCGCGCTCGACGCCAAGATGTCGTTCGACGAAAACGCGCTGTTCCGCCGCGCCGAAATCTCGGAATTGCGCGACAAGTCGCAGGAAGACCCGCGCGAAACCTTCGCCAGCGACCGCGGCCTGTCCTATGTCGGCCTCGACGGCAACATCGGTTGCATCATCAACGGTGCCGGCCTGGCCATGGCGACCATGGACATGATCAAGATCGCAGGCGGCGAGCCGGCGAACTTCCTCGACATCGGTGGCGGCGCCTCGCCTGAGCGCGTTGCCAAGGCCTTCCGCGCCGTGCTTGCCGACAAGAACATCGAGACCATCCTCGTCAACATCTTCGCCGGTATCAACCGCTGCGACTGGGTCGCCGAGGGCGTCATCAAGGCAATCCGCGAAGTTGGCGTCAAGGTGCCTCTCGTGGTGCGGCTTGCCGGAACCAACGTGGAGGAGGGCCGGCGCATCCTGGCCGAGTCGGGCGAACAGGTGATCGTCGCCGACACGCTCGCCGAGGCGGCCGAGAAATCTGTCGAGGCGATGCGCGCCTATTCGAAATCAAAAAAGAACTAAGGGAGGTCGAAATGGCAGTTCTATTGAATCGCCGGACGCGCGTCATCGTCCAGGGTCTGACCGGCAAGATCGGCAGCTTCCACGCCGACGACATGAAGCGCTACGGCACCAACGTGGTTGGTGGCGTCACTCCCGGCAAGGGCGGACTTGTCCACCAGGGCATCCCGGTCTTCAACACGGTCAGGGGCGCGGTGCGCGAGACCGGAGCCGAAGCCTCAATCGTATTCGTGCCGCCGCCCTTTGCGGCGGACTCGATCATGGAAGCGGCTGACGCAGGCCTCAAGCTCTGCGTCTGCATCACCGACGGCATTCCTTCGCAGGACATGATGCGCGTCAAGCGCTACATGCGCCGGTTCCGCTATGAAGACCGCATGCGCCTTGTCGGCCCTAACTGCGCCGGTGTCATCACGCCAGGCCAGGCACTGATGGGCATCATGCCCGGCAATATCTACCTGCCGGGCCGCGTCGGCATCGTCGGCCGCTCAGGCACCCTCGGCTACGAGGCTGCCTCGCAGATGAAGGCACTCGGCATCGGCGTTTCGACCTCGGTCGGTATTGGCGGCGACCCCATCAACGGCTCGTCTTTCAAGGACATCCTCAAGCTCTTCGAGGAAGACCCCGACACCGATGCGGTGGTGATGATTGGCGAAATCGGCGGTCCACAGGAAGCCGAGGCCGCCGAATGGGCCAAGCACCACATGCGCAAACCGCTGATCGCCTACATCGCCGGCCTTTCGGCGCCGAAGGGCAAGCGCATGGGCCATGCTGGCGCCATCATCTCGGCCTTCGGCGAATCCGCTCAGGAAAAAGTCGAGATCCTGCGCGACGCCGGCGTGACCATCGTGCCGACCCCGGCCGCCTTCGGTCCGACGGTTCAAGGCGTGCTCGAGCAGCAGAAGAAGGCCGCCTGACCCGGCCTTCGGGAGCCGGCACCGACCGGCTCCCTTTTTTCGCCCATCGGCACGGCCGATTATTGATGATCCGTTGCACGATCTGTCGCTGCGAACTGCTAGAGTGCCGTTTGTATGTCCATCAGGGCCATGCGGCGTTCCAAGCATGATCAAGGAATTGAAATGAAACCTCGCGTTATCGTCACGCGCCGCTGGCCGGCGGCAGTCGAGCAAATCCTGGCGGAGCGGTTCGACACGACCTTTAATCAGGGCGACGCGCCGCTGGGCCCGACCGAGCTCAAGGCAGCGTTCCTGAATTTTGACGCGATCCTGCCGACCGTCAGCGACAAGCTGCCGGCGGGTGTGTTTCCTGACGCCGATGTCCGGACCAAGATCCTTGCGAATTTCGGCGTCGGCTTCAGCCACATCGACACCGACGCCGCACAGGCGCGCGGCATCGTCGTGACGAACACGCCCGGCGTGTTGACCGATTGCACCGCCGACATCGGCATGAGCCTCCTGCTTTCGGTTGCCCGGCGGGCAGGCGAGGGCGAGCGCCAGCTGCGCGCCGGCCAGTGGGCCGGATGGTGCCCGACGCACATGATCGGTGCCAAGGTCACCGGCAAGACGATCGGCATCATCGGCATGGGCCGCATTGGCAAGGCGATGGCCAAGCGCGCGCATTTCGGCTTCGACATGGATGTCGTCTTCTACAACCGCTCGAAGGTCGACGACGAGGAAACCCGCGCCATGGGCGCGCGCCAACTGGCCTCGATCGAGGACGTGCTGGCGCAGGCCGACTTCGTCTCGCTGCATTGCCCGGGTGGAGCCGAGAACCGGCACCTGATCAATGCGGAACGCCTGGGCGCGATGAAGCGCGGCGCGTTCCTGATCAACACGGCGCGTGGCGACGTCGTCGACCAGAAGGCCCTGGTCGCGGCGCTCGACAGCGGCGAGATCGCTGGTGCTGGCCTCGACGTCTATGACGGCGAGCCCGATGTGCCCGGCGCGTTGATGCGTATGGAAAATGTGGTGCTGTTGCCGCATCTCGGCAGCGCTACCGAAGAAACCCGCGTGGCCATGGGCATGAAGGCGGTGGACAATCTGACCGCTTTCTTTGAGGGCCGCGCCGTACCCGACAAGGTGGTGTGATGTATCTCGACTGCTCGGTATCGGCCCTGGTCAAGCTTCGCGCGCAGGCAATGGCCCTGTTTCGCGAAGGCATCGCAGCGTCGGATCCCGAGCAGGCGGTCACCGCCGCGCTCGAAACGAGACTGGGCGAGATCGCCGCCGCAAGGCGCGTGATCCTGATCGCCTTCGGCAAGGCGGCGTGCCCGATGGCGCGTGCCGCGCTGCCCTTCGTCGCTGGCAAGCTGGTCTCCGCCTGCGCAGTGACCAACCTCGAGAACCGTGCTGAGATCGATGGCGTCGAGGTGATTGCCGGGGGCCATCCGCTTCCCGACGAGGGCAGCATCAGGGGCGCCGAGGCGATCGAACGTGCGGCCCGTTCCGCCGAACCGGGCGACCTGGTCCTGGTGCTGGTCAGCGGCGGTGGTTCTGCGCTCACCTGCGCTCCGGCGGCGGGCATTGGACTCGCCGACAAGATCGAACTCAACGACACGCTGATCCGCTGCGGCGCCGACATCAGCGAGATCAACGCGGTCCGGCAGTTGTTCTCGCGGCTCAAGGGCGGGCGCCTGGCACAGCTCGCCTCGCAGGCCAAGATGCTGTCGCTCATCCTGTCGGATGTGCCGGGTGACGATGTCGGCACCATCGCCAGCGGCCCGACGGCGCGCCCGTCGGCCAGCCAGGCCGATGCCATCGACATTCTTGGCCGCTACGGCCTGATCAAGACATTGTCTCCGGCCCTGAAGGCGCATCTCGACTTCGTCCTCGAAAGCGAACAGCCGGCGTCGACCTTCGAGCATGTCGAAAATATCGTCATTGGTTCCAATGGCATCAGCCTGCAGCGGGTGATGAACAGCGCCGGCACCAATTACCCTGTCGTCGTCAAGGCGGATGACTGGCTGAGCGGCGACGTCTCCGATGTCGCCAAGACGCTGCACCGCATGGCGGTATTCGCGGCCAGCCAGCGCGGGCCGGTGGCGATCGTTGCCGGCGGCGAGCCGACGGTACGGGTTGCCGGCAACGGCAAGGGCGGTCGCAACCAGGAACTGGCGCTGCGTTTCGCGTTGCTCAACGAATGGACCTCGATCAAGCGTCCCTGGGTTTTCCTGAGCGGCGGCACGGACGGTCGCGATGGCCCCACGGATGCCGCAGGCGCGATCGTCGATGCCGGATCGACCACCTGGATGCGCAAGCTGGGGTGCAATCCGGTGGCCCTGCTTCAGAACAACGACTCCTATCATGCGCTGGCGTCGTCCGGCGACCTGGTGATGACCGGCGCCACCGGCACGAACGTCGCCGATCTGCAAATACTTCTGATGCAGTAGCGGTAACTGTCCCGGCCAGCCCGGCCGAAGGTGAATTCTCGACCGATTACTGTCGTGGATGCCCAATCCGTGGACTGCGGCCTTACACCTGTTGTGCATTTTGCCTAAAATGTTTACTCTCGGTGAAATAGATTCAGCGAGCAGGAGCAGACGGCATCGACATGACGAAGGCCAAGGCAGCGGAAAAGCACGGACACTCGAAGAAGAATGGCAAGGCCCTGTCGGCGGCCATACCCGCCGTCGCGGCCAAATCGGCGCTGTCACGCGTCTCGCCGTTGTCCCAGGATCCGCATGCGACGCGGGATACCCGCGAAAAGGTGCTGGAGGTGGCGATCGGCCACGAGGTCCGCGCCTTCCGCAAGAAGCTCGGCATCACCGTCGCCGATCTTGCCTCGGCCACCGATATCTCGCTCGGCATGTTGTCCAAGATCGAGAACGGAATCACCTCGCCGTCGTTGACGACGCTGCAGGCGCTTTCACGTGCGCTTGGCGTGCCGGTGACTGCCTTCTTCCGCCGCTTCGAGGAAGAGCGCAACGCAGTGTTCGTCAAGGCGAACGAAGGGGTCGACGTCGAGCGCCGCGGCACCCGCGCCGGACACCAATATACGCTGCTTGGCCACATCGGTTCGGACACTTCGGGCGTGACGGTCGAGCCCTATCTGATCACGCTGTCGGAAGACTCGGATGTCTTCCCCACCTTCCAGCATGACGGCATGGAGTTCCTCTACATGCTGGAAGGCGAGGTGGTTTACCGGCATAGCAACAACCTCTACCGCATGACGCCGGGCGACAGCCTGTTTTTCGACGCCGATGCGCCGCATGGCCCGGAAGAACTGACCCATCTGCCGATCAGGTACCTGTCGATCATTTCTTATCCACGCGGCCGCGGCGGCGACTAGCTTTCGGACAGGGCGAGCGTTGCCACTCGTCCCTGGACCTGACCGCTTGCATCCACAATTTCCATCGACTGGCCCAAGGTCGGCTTGACCGCGGGCAACTGCGAGCAATGCGCCGGCTGCGGACTCTTGCATGTCTGAAAGTCGGCAGTCGGCCTCGCTGCGCGAGCCCCCATAGCTGAATTTTCAACGTTCCGACTGGCTGCCGGCCCTGAAATTCCGCGCCGGGCGGCGAAAAACCGTGCGGACGCTGCCCTTGCGTCAGCTCGAGTGGCCGAATTGTCGCTTTCTTGTTTTTCTACAGGAATAAAAAATTCATGACAGTTGAATTGACCTCGGGAACCTGCTAGCTTTTGTCACAGGCAGCCAATCAGGTGAGGAAACTGGGATGTGCGGAATTGTAGGACTCTTTCTCAAGGACAAGTCGCTGGAGCCCCAATTGGGCGCGCTGCTGTCCGAAATGCTCGTAACCATGACCGATCGCGGCCCCGATAGCGCGGGCATCGCCATTTACGGCGGCGGCACCAAGGGTCATGGCAAGATCACCATCCAGTCGGCTACCCCGGACGTGGATTTCAAGGGTCTTGACGCCGAACTCGGCAAGAAGATCAACGCCAAGGTTTCGTCGGCAGTGAAGTCCACCCATGCGGTGCTGGACGTTCCGTCCGATAAGATCGCCGAAGCCCGCGCGGCTCTCTCCGAGCTTCGCCCGGACGTTCGCGTCATGGGCGCTGGCGAAGCGATCGAAATCTACAAGGAAGTCGGCCTGCCGGTCGAAGTCGTGAAGCGCTTCGACGTCACCAAGATGAGCGGCAGCCACGGCATCGGCCATACCCGCATGGCCACCGAATCCGCCGTCACCACGCTCGGCGCGCATCCTTTCTCGACCGGCCCGGACCAGTGCCTGGTGCACAACGGCTCGCTGTCGAACCACAACAACCTGCGCCGCGAGCTGATCCGCGACGGCATGCGCTTCGAGACCGAGAACGACACCGAGGTCGCCGCTGCCTACCTGTCGTCCAAGATCGCGCACGGCCAGAACCTCGGCGAGGCGCTGGAAAGCAGCCTCAATGACCTCGACGGCTTCTTCACCTTCGTGGTCGGTACCAAGAACGGCTTCGGCGTCGTCCGTGATCCGATCTCCTGCAAGCCCGCCGTCATGGCCGAAACCGACCAGTATGTCGCTTTCGGTTCCGAGTATCGCGCGCTCGCCAACCTGCCTGGCATCGAAGACGCCAAGGTCTGGGAGCCTGAGCCCTCCACCGTCTATTTCTGGGAGCACTGAGACTATGCATTCAACGAATCTTGCGACGTCCCCCCTGCACCAGGTCAACTACGCGCCGAAGGTGTTCGATCTTTCGAAGAACACGCTGCGCGAGTTCAACCAGGCGCTGCACGAGGTGAAGGACGCTTCCACCGAACCGAACTGGGAAGTCATCAATCCCAAGGGCAGCCACGCGGTTGCCGTTGGCGCCGAGCATCCGATCTCGATCGATGTGCAGGGCAGCGTCGGCTACTATTGCGGCGGCATGAACCAGCTCTCGACGATCACCGTGCATGGCTCGGCCGGCCCGGGCGTCGGTGAAAACATGATGTCGGGCACCATCATCGTGAAGGGCGACGCCAGCCAGTACGCCGGCGCCACCGGTCGCGGCGGCCTGCTGGTCATCGAAGGCAACGCTTCGTCGCGTTGCGGCATCTCGATGAAGGGCATCAACATCCTCGTGCGTGGCAACATTGGCCATATGTCGGCCTTCATGGCCCAGTCCGGCAACCTGGTTGTGCTCGGCGACGCCGGCGACGCGCTCGGCGACTCGATCTACGAAGCCCGCCTGTTCGTTCGCGGCTCGGTCAAGAGCCTCGGCGCCGACTGCATCAAGAAGGAAATGCGCCCAGAGCACATCGCCATCCTGCAGGACCTGCTCGACCGCGCCGGCATCACCGACGTGAAGCCGGAGGAGTTCTCGCGCTACGGTTCGGCGCGCACGCTCTACAACTTCAACATCGACAACGCTGACGCATACTGAGGAACAAAATGAGCTATCACAATCCTCCGACGACGCCACGCAAGTCGGCCACGTTCGATGAATACGCAATGTCCGAAATCCGTCGCGCCGCAGCGACGGGCATCTACGACATCCGCGGCTCCGGCGCCAAACGCAAGGTCCCGCACTTCGACGACCTGCTGTTCCTCGGCGCTTCGATCTCGCGCTATCCGCTCGAAGGCTATCGCGAAAAGTGCGATACCTCGGTCGTTCTGGGCACCCGTTTTGCCAAGAAGCCGATCGAGCTAAAGATCCCGATCACCGTTGCCGGCATGAGCTTTGGTTCGCTGTCGGGCCCGGCCAAGGAAGCCCTCGGCCGCGGTGCAACGCTCTCCGGTACCTCGACCACCACCGGCGACGGCGGCATGACCGAGGAAGAGCGCGGCCACTCCAAGCACCTGGTCTACCAGTACCTGCCGTCGCGCTATGGCATGAATCCGCGTGACCTGCGTCGCGCCGACGCCATCGAAATCGTTGTCGGCCAGGGCGCCAAGCCGGGCGGTGGCGGCATGCTTCTGGGCCAGAAGATTTCTGACCGCGTCGCCGAGATGCGCACCCTGCCCAAGGGCATCGACCAGCGTTCGGCCTGCCGTCACCCCGACTGGACGGGTCCTGACGATCTCGAGATCAAGATCCTCGAAATCCGCGAGATCACCGACTGGCAAAAGCCGATCTACGTCAAGATTGGTGGCGCACGCCCCTACTACGACACCGCGCTCGCAGTGAAGGCCGGCGCCGACGTCGTCGTGCTCGACGGCATGCAGGGCGGCACCGCAGCAACCCAGGAAGTGTTCATCGAGCATGTCGGCCAGCCGACGCTTGCCTGTATCCGCCCGGCAGTGAAGGCGCTGCAGGACCTCGGCATGCACCGCAAGGTTCAGCTCATCGTTTCCGGTGGCATACGCAATGGTGCCGATGTGGCCAAAGCGCTCGCCCTCGGTGCTGATGCAGTATCGGTTGGAACCGCAGCGCTGATCGCGCTGGGCGACAACGATCCGCGTTGGGAGGATGAATACCAGAAGCTCGGCACCACTGCCGGCGCTTACGACGATTGGCATGAGGGCAAGGACCCTGCCGGCATCACCACGCAGGACGTCGAGCTGATGAAGCGCGTCGATCCGATCGCGGCTGGTCGCCGTCTGGCGAACTACCTGAAGGTCATGACGCTCGAGGCACAGACTATCGCTCGTGCCTGCGGCAAAAATCATCTGCACAATCTCGAGCCTGAGGATCTCTGCGCTCTTTCGATCGAAGCTGCCGCCATGGCTGGCGTGCCGCTTGCGGGGACGAGCTGGGTACCCGGGAAGGGTCCCTTTTAAAACCACAAGGATTGGGAGGAGCAATTCACATGGGTACGGCCTTCGAAGCCAAAATCGATCAGTCAGAGGTGACTGATCTCAAAGAGTTCGCAAGGACTCGCAATATCAAGTACTTCATGGTCTCGTATACCGACCTCTTCGGAGGTCAGCGCGCCAAGCTGGTGCCTGCGCAGGCTATATCGGACATGCAGAAGGACGGAGCCGGCTTTGCCGGCTTCGCGACTTGGCTGGACCTGACCCCAGCGCACCCCGACATGCTCGCTGTGCCGGATCCGATCTCGGTCATCCAGTTGCCCTGGCGCCCGGAAGTTGCCTGGCTCGCATCCGACTGCCTGATGGAAGGCAAGGGTGTGGCCCAGGCGCCGCGCAACACGCTGAAGCGCCTCGTCGCCGAAGCCGCCAAGGAAGGCATGCGCGTCAAGACCGGCGTCGAGCCGGAATTCTTCCTGACCACGCCGGACGGCAACCAGATTGCCGACGAGTACGATACGGCCGCCAAGTCCTGTTACGACCAGCAGGCCGTGATGCGCCGCTTCGATGTCATCGCGGAAATCTGCGACGCGATGCTCGATCTCGGCTGGAAGCCCTACCAGAACGACCATGAGGACGCGAACGGCCAGTTCGAGATGAACTGGGAGTACGACGACGTTCTGCAGACCGCAGACAAGCACTCGTTCTTCAAGTTCATGGTCCGCTCGATCGCCGAAAAGCACGGCCTGCGTGCAACCTTCATGCCGAAGCCTTTCCCTGGCCTCACCGGCAGCGGCTGCCATGCCCATATCTCGGTTTGGGATCTGACCGGCAAGAGCAACGCCTTTGCCGACAAGAACATGGAGCTGGGTCTTTCGGAGAAGGGCCGTCACTTCCTCGGCGGCATCATGAAGCACGCCTCGGCACTGGCAGCGATCTGCAATCCGACCGTGAACTCCTACAAGCGCATCAACGCACCGCGCACGCTTTCGGGTGCGACCTGGGCGCCGAACACGGTGACCTGGACCGGCAACAACCGCACCCACATGGTGCGCGTGCCCGGCCCCGGTCGCTTCGAACTGCGCCTGCCGGACGGCGCTGCCAACCCGTACCTGATGCAGGCGATCATCATCGCTGCCGGCCTCAGCGGCATTCGCTCCAAGGCTGATCCCGGCCCGCGCAGCGATGTCGACATGTACCGTGAAGGCCACACCGTCACGCATGGCGCCAAGCTGCCGCTCAACCTGCTTGATGCGCTGCGCGCCTATGACGAAGACAGCGAACTGAAAGCTGCGATGGGCGAGGAGTTCTCCGCCGCCTTCATCAAGCTCAAGACCCAGGAATGGAACTCCTACGCGTCGCACTTCACCCAGTGGGAGCGCGACCACACGCTGGACGTCTGAGGCATACGAACAGGCTCAGCGCCCGATCATTTAGATCGGGCGCGGCCTCGGGCACACCTCACATTTCGCCGGAACACATGCGATGAAATATTCGATCTTCTCACTCGCCAAGGCAGCTTTGTCCGGCCATCAAGGCTGGACCCGGGCCTGGCGCGATCCGGCACCCAAGAGCCACTACGATGTGATCATCATCGGCGGTGGCGGCCACGGCCTGGCCACGGCCTATTTCCTCGCCAACGAGTACGGCATCCGCAATGTCGCGGTGCTCGAAAAGGGCTGGATCGGTTCCGGCAATGCCGGCCGCAACACCACCATCATCCGCTCCAACTACGGCCTTCCCGGCAATACCGGCTTCTACGAGCTTTCGATGAAGCTGTGGGAGCGCATGGAGCAGGACCTCAACTACAACGCGATGGTCAGCCAGCGCGGCATCATCAATCTCTATCACTCCGACGCCCAGCGCGACGCCTTCGCCCGCCGCGGCAACACCATGCGCATCAACGGTATCGATGCCGAGCTGCTCGACGCGGTGCAGATCCGCAAGGAACTGCCGTTCCTGAACTACGACAGCCCGCGCTTCCCGATCATGGGCGGCCTGCTGCAGCGCCGCGGCGGCACTGCCCGCCACGATGCGGTGGTCTGGGGCTATGCCCGTGCCGCCGACCAGCGCGGTGTCGACATCATCCAGAATTGCGAAGTCACCGGCTTCGTTCGCGACCAGAACGGTAAGGTCACCGGCGTCGAGACGTCGCGCGGCAAGATCAGTGCCGGCAAGGTCGGCATGGCGGTTGCCGGCAGCACGTCGAAAGTGGCAGCCATGGCCGGCATGAAGCTGCCGATCGAAAGCCACGTGCTCCAGGCCTTCGTCACCGAGGCGATCAAGCCGCTCATCCCCGGTGTTGTAACCTTCGGCGCGGGCCACTTCTACATCAGCCAGTCCGACAAGGGCGGCCTCGTTTTCGGCGGCGACCTCGACGGCTACAATTCCTACGCCCAGCGCGGCAACATGCCGGTGGTGGAAGACGTCTGCGAAGGCGGCATGGCGGTCATGCCGATGATCGGCCGCGTCCGCATGCTGCGCCAGTGGGGCGGCATCATGGACATGTCGATGGACGGTACGCCGATCATCGACAAGACGCCCGTCGACGGCCTCTATCTCAACGCCGGCTGGTGCTATGGCGGCTTCAAGGCGACACCGGCATCCGGTCTCGTCTTTGCCCATCTGCTGGCGCGCGACGAACCGCACCCCGAAGCGGCGCGCTTCCGGCTCGACCGGTTCCGCCGCGGCGCGATGATCGACGAAAAGGGCCAAGGCGCCCAACCCAACCTGCACTGAAAGCGAGACTGGCGGAATGCGTATTGCATGTCCTTTCTGCGGCGAACGCGAGAACGGCGAGTTCACCTATCTCGGCGACGCCTCGCCCAAGCGGCCCAACTTCGCAGTCGATAGCGGGGAAAGCCCCGAGCGCGTCGAAGACGCCTTCTACGACTATGTTTATCTGCGCGACAACGTAGCCGGCTTCATGCGCGAGTACTGGTATCACGGCGGTGGCTGCCGCTCCTGGCTGATCGCCGAGCGCAACACCGTGACGCATGAATTCAGATCGGTGACGGCAGCCCCCGGTGTGGGCGCGTCGAAGCCGGTGCAGGCAGGAGAATAAAGATGTCGGGCTATTCCGGATCCGAACCGCTCGGCAGGACGGCCGCTGCCGAAGGCAGCACCAGCGCACGCAGCCAGGCTGCATCCGCCAGCCAGTCGCATCGGCTGCGCAGCGGCGGTCTGATCGATCGCCAGGCGCCGCTTCAGTTCTCCTTCGACGGCAAGACCATGACGGGCTTTGCTGGTGATACGCTCGCCTCGGCGCTCGTCGCCAATGGCGTCAAGCTGGTCGCCCGATCGTTCAAGTACCACCGCCCGCGCGGCATCATCACCGCTGGTTCGGAAGAGCCGAGCGCGCTGGTCGAGATGCGCACCGGCGCCCGCAAGGAGCCGAACACCCGCGCCACCACACAGGAACTCTATGACGGGCTGATCGCCCAGAGCCAGAACCGCTGGCCATCGCTGCGTCGCGACGTCATGTCGATCAACCAGCTGTTCTCGCCGATCTTTGTCGCAGGCTTCTACTACAAGACCTTCATGTGGCCGGCGAAGTTCTGGGAAGCGATCTACGAGCCGATCATCCGCCGCGCAGCCGGTCTCGGCAAGAGTGCGGAACTGCCGGATCCCGACCACTACGACAAGGCCTGGGCGCATTGCGACGTGCTCGTCGTTGGTGCCGGCCCCACCGGTCTTTCGGCGGCACTGGCCGCTGGCCGAGCCGGTTCGCGCGTCATCTTGGTCGAAGAAGACAATCGTCTGGGCGGCCGCCTGCTCAGCGACGGCGGCGAGATCGACGGCATGCATGCCGAGGAGTGGGTGCGGCGTGCGACCGGCGAACTCGATGGGATGGCCAACGTTCGCATCATGACCCGCACGGCGCTGTTTGGCGTCTATGACGGCGGCGTCCATGCCGCGCTCGAGCGCGTCAGCGATCACATCCCCGTTCCGGGTCCGCATCAGGTCCGCCAGCGGATTTGGCGCATCGTCGCCAAGCGCTCGGTGGTCACTGCCGGTGCCATCGAGCGGCCGATCGCCTTCCCGGGCAACGACCGTCCGGGCGTGATGATGGCTTCCGCCGTGCGCACCTACGTCCATCGCTTCGCGGCGATGCCCGGCAAGCGCGTCGCGCTGTTCACCAACAATGACGACGGCTGGCGCACGGTCGAGGCGATCCAGCAGGCCGGCGGCGACATCGCAGCAGTGATCGACCCGCGCGGCAAGGTGCCGGCGGAATACCAGGCACTGGCCGAACTCTCCGATCTGCGCGTGCTGGCCGGCGGCGTGACCGACGTCAAGGGCGGCGTCGATGGCGTGCGCGGCGTTGTGGTGACTGCCGCCGATGGCAGGAAGCAGCAGATCGATGCCGACTGTCTGGCGGTGTCCGGCGGCTGGAACCCCAATGTGGGCCTGTCCTGCTTCCATCGCGGCAAGCCGGTGTGGCGTGACGACATCGCGGCGTTCGTGCCGGGCGACTGCCCGACGGGCATGGTCATGGCGGGCGCTGCCAATGGCGAATTCTCGCTTGGTGCGTGCCTGCGCGACGGTCATGCCGCCGGTGCGGCCGCGGCCGCCGATTGCGGCGCTTCGGGCAATGCCGGCGAAGCCTCGGAAGCGGGCGACGAGGTCTACGCGATCTCGCCGCTCTGGCAGGTCAAGGCCAAGGGCAAGGCGTTCGTCGACTTCCAGCACGACGTCACCGCATCCGACGTGACGTTGGCCCAGCGCGAAGGCTTCGAGAGTGTCGAACATCTCAAGCGCTACACGACGCTTGGCATGGCGACCGACCAGGGCAAGACCTCCAACATCACCGGCCTTGCCATCATGGCCGATGCCACCGGCCGCACCATCTCGCAGACCGGCACGACGATCTATCGTCCGCCATATGCACCGGTGGCGATCGGCGCGCTCGCCGGCCATCACCGCGACGAGAGTTTCCACGCCTGGCGCCTGACGCCCTCGCATCACTGGGCCGCGGCCCGCGGTGCGGTGTTCGTTGACACCGGTCTGTGGAAGCGTGCCCAGTGGTACCCGCAGCCGGGCGAGAAGGACTGGATTGAATCGGTCACCCGCGAAGTGCTCGCCGTGCGCAACGGCGTCGGCTTCTGCGACGTCTCCACCCTGGGCAAGGTCGACGTGCGCGGCGCCGATGCAGGCACGTTCCTGGATCGCGTCTACATCAATGCCTTCTCGTCTCTCGGCGTCGGCAAGGCCCGCTACGGCCTGATGCTGCGCGAGGATGGCATCGTCATGGATGACGGCACGACATCGCGTCTTGCCGAAGACCACTACTTCCTGACCACGACCACAGCCAAGGCCGGACCGGTCATGGCGCATCTCGAATTCTGCCGCCAGGTGCTCTGGCCCGAACTCGACGTGCAACTGTCGTCTGCGTCCGACCAGTGGGCCCAGTTCTCGATCGCAGGTCCGAATACCCGCAAGCTCTTGCAGGCGCTGGTCGATCCGTCGGAAGACATGAGCAACGAAGGCTTCCCCTTCATGGGTGCCCGCGAGGTCAAGCTGCGCGGCGGAGTCACCGCCCGCCTGTTCCGCATCTCGTTTTCGGGTGAAATTGCCTTCGAAATCTCGGTGCCGGCGCGCTACGGCGCGGCGATGGCCGAGAATCTGATGATCGCCGGAAAGCCTTATGGCGTGACGCCTTACGGCACCGAGGCGCTTGGCGTCATGCGCATCGAGAAGGGCCACGTTGCCGGTCCCGAACTCAATGGCATGACGACGGCTGACGACCTCGGCCTCGGCAAGATGATGTCGAAGAAGAAGGACTTCATCGGCCGAGTCATGGCCGGCCGCGAGGCGCTGACCGCAACCGACCGCCAGGTCGTCGTCGGCATCAAGCCGCTCGACCGTGCACGCCGCCTGCGCTCCGGTGCGCATGTCATCCCCAAGGGCGGCATCCCGGGTCCGGCGACCGACCAGGGTTACGTCACGTCGGTCTGCTACTCGCCGATGATGGAACAGTGGATCGGCCTCGGCCTGGTCGAGCGCGGCCGCGAACGCATCGGCGAGATCGTCCGCATCCACGATCCGCTGCGGAGCGAGGACTATGAAGCCGAGATCTGCAGCCCAGTCTTCTACGATCCCGAAGGAGTGCGCCAGCGTGGCTGATTTTTCCTGGAACACTCAATCGCCGCTCCAGAAGGCGCTCGTCGCCGGCCGCCATGGCGTGGCCAGTGCCCAAGCAGGCGTGACGCTTGTCGAGGTGCGCGACCTCGTGCTGGTCCAGGTCATGGCCCGGCGCGGCAAGGCTGCCGACACCGCCAAGGCGGCAAAGAAGCTGTTCGGCGTCGATGCGCCGAGCACGCCGAAGGCCGTCGCAGGCAAGACTGCGACGCTCGTTTGGTCGGGACCCGACCAGTTCACCGTCCTGGCACCACGGACGGACGAGAGCTCGCAGATCGATGCCATGAGCCAGGCGTTCTCCGGCTCGGCCTCGCTTTCCGACCAGTCGGACGGCCGCTGCCTGATCCGGGTTTCCGGCCCTCGCGGCCGCGATGCGATCGCCAAGTTCTCGTCGCTCGATTTGCACGACGCTGCCTTTCCGGTCGGCGCTGCGGCAAATACGGCGGTCGACCACACGGCGGTCAATTTCTACCGTGAGGCGAATGGCGCCGACGGCCATCCGGTCTATAGCATGCTGGTTTTCACCAGCTTTGCCGACAGCCTGTGGCACACCATCGTGGATTCGTCGCTGGAATATGGCGTTGACACGTCACGGACGCGCGCGGCGGCCTGAACGCCTGCAAGAATTGCAGATAAGCGAAAGCCCCGGAGCGATCCGGGGCTTTTTCGTAGGCGGGTCAGGCGCGGCAAAATCAGAAGTTCAAAAATGCGACTGCCGCCACGGCATGCGTGGCGGCCAGGCAGAACGACAAATTCGGTTGACGCTCAGGCGTCGACGCAAGCCTTGTGCAACTGGGCGAGCGATGCGCTCGGGCGCAGCAACGACAAGGTCAGAAGTTCAACGCAGAGCGGCATCACCAGCTTGGCGCCGTCGGCATAGAGCGAACCGCCCGAGGCGCGGAACGAACCCTTGTCAATGATGGTCTCGAGAACGTCGCGCGTCCTGAGCGGCAGCAGGTCGGTGCAGGCGCTCATGCGGGCGAAGACATGGCTGATCGGGACGTTGAAGCCATCGACAGGTACGAGAGGTTCCTCGTTGCCTTCCTTCCACTCCTCAAGTGCTTCGAGCGCGTCATGGAAGGCGTTCTGAAGGGTGATGGGCGCGTGGCCCTCATAGAGTTCCGGCAGCACTTTCTGCATGGGCGTGTTCCTCTTCAAGCTCGGTTGGATTGTGCTGTGGCAACGCGGAATTGGGTATTGGACCTCACTGTAATGTGCCTCCCATACTTGCCTTGTATTCAACATATTTGCACATGAGTTAAATCTCGTCCACTGCAAATCGCACTGGACCAACCTGCTGGAAGCTCCTGATTTTCCGCCCCTTGCGGTAGTCCAATTTGGGGTTTTTCGATCATCGTTCGGCCAGTATCGGCACCACCCGAACGAATAGGAAATCTACCCGTCCGGGCGTTTTCAAAGGGACGGAAAACCGGTCTGCTCGGCATCAGGAAAACTGCATTTCCTGGATAGCCGGCTCAACGAACCGGCGTCCCGGAACAACACGAGATGAATGGGTGCCGCTTGGAGGAGAGCAAACCACTCAGCTTTCGTGAGGACGTCCGCAGCCTGCTGTTCAGGGTGCTGTTGGCCGTCGTCAGCGAACGCGAGCCCGATATGGCCGAGGTTCTTACCGGCCGCGTGAGCCTCGATGCGCTCGAAAGCGGGCAACGCATCGCCGCGCTGCAGGCGACCGGTATCTGGTTCCAACTCGTCGCCATTGCCAATGAGCTTCTGGCCATGCGCTCTCGGCGCGAGCTGGAGCAGATGGGCGGTGCCGACGAAGTCATCGGCTCCTTCGCCAATGTGATGGGCGAGATCGCCGCCGCCGGCTACCCGGCCGAGGAAATCCAGGCTACCCTCGATGCGCTCAGCGTCGGGCCGACCATGACGGCGCACCCGACGGAGGCCAAGCGTGTCACCGTCCTCGAAATTCATCGCCGCATCTACCGCAAGCTGACCGAACTCGAGCAGCAGCGCTGGGCGCCGCGTGAGCGTGAACAGCTGATCGACGACCTCAAGAGCGAGATCGAACTGCTGTGGATGTCGGGCGAATTGCGGCTCGAGCGGCCTTCGGTCGAGCGCGAGATCGCCTGGGGCCTGCACTTCTTCCGCGAGGTGATCTTCGAGGCGACGCCCAAGCTCTATGAAAGCGTCGAGGAAGCGCTGGCGCGCCACTACCCCGAATACGATCTCAAGGTGCCGTCCTTCATGCGGTACGCCTCATGGATCGGTGGCGACCGCGACGGCAATCCGAACGTCACGGCCAAGACCACGGCTTACGCGCTCAACGAGTGCCGCCAGGCGATCGTCGGCTGGTACATCAGCCAGGTCCGCAAGCTGGTCACCGTGCTCAGCATCAGCTCCAATGTCGTCGATATTCCGGAAGCGTTTATCAAGGCGCTGGGCCATGCCCTGCATCGCAGCGGCAATGCCTCGGAGATCGTCGCACGCAATCCTGACGAGCCCTTGCGCCAGTTTGCCGCCGCAATGCTCGACCGTCTGGAGGCTATGCGTGGCGAGGCTTCTGCCAAGCCCTACACCCGTTCGGAAGCCTTCAAGACCGACTTGCGCGAGCTGGAAAACGTGCTTGGCCAGCTTGGCGGCAAGCTGATCGCACGGCGCTTCGTGAGGCCGGTGCGCCAGCAGGTCGAAAGCTTCGGCTTCCGCACGGTTTCGCTGGACATTCGGCAGAACTCCACCGTCGTCAACCGTGTGCTGAGCGAGCTGTTCAAGCACGCCGATCCCGAGACGGCACCTTCTCCCGACACACCGCAATGGACCGCGCGTATCCGGGCCGCCCTGAACTCCGGTGAGCAGCTTGAAGTCGACCGGCTGGCGCTGTCGGAAGAGGCGCAGGAGCTGCTCGACCTCTACGACGTCATCCGCAAGGCTTCGGCCGGGCTGAACGGCGGCGCTGTCGGAGCCTTCATCCTGTCGATGACGCGGTCGAGCGACGATCTCCTCGCGGTCTATCTGCTGGCGCAGTATTCCGGCATGGCGACGGCATCCGACGGCAGCGGAACCATAGCCCTCAGGGTCGTGCCGCTGTTCGAAACGATTGCCGACCTGCGCGCCGCGCCGGAGATTCTGGACCAGCTGTTCGGCGTTTCCATCGTCCGCCGCTCGGTTCGCGATTTCGGCAACAGCCAGGAAGTGATGCTTGGCTACTCCGATTCCAACAAGGACGGCGGTTTCCTCGCCTCCAACTGGGAGTTGAACAAGGCC
This sequence comes from Aminobacter aganoensis, assembly GCF_014206975.1. Lineage (GTDB taxonomy): Bacteria > Pseudomonadota > Alphaproteobacteria > Rhizobiales > Rhizobiaceae > Aminobacter > Aminobacter aganoensis. The sequence continues at coordinate 65,063 of NZ_JACHOU010000019.1, read as the reverse complement.
CAGCGGCGGATCACGGCGCTCGCCATCAAGCGCAAGGTCAAGATCAGTTTTTTCCACGGCCGTGGCGGTTCGGTCAGTCGTGGCGGTGCGCCGACGGGCAGGGCGATTGCTGCCCAGCCGGCTGGCACCATCGGCGGGGCGATGCGCGTCACCGAGCAGGGCGAGGTGGTGTCGTCGAAGTTCGCCAACCGTGGCACCGGTCTCTACCAGCTTGAGATACTGGCCGCGAGCGTGTTCGCCCACACCGTCAAGTCGCCGAACGAGCCGGAGCTCAAGGACATCCCCGAGTTCAGCGAGGCGCTGGAAGCGCTGACCGGCATGTCGCAGGCGTCTTATTCGGGCCTGATCAACGAGCCGGGCTTCATCGACTACTTCCACCAGGCGAGCCCGGTGGAGGAACTGTCGCTGCTCAAGATCGGCTCTCGTCCGGCGCGTCGTTTCGGTGCCAAGGACATCTCCGACTTGCGCGCCATTCCATGGGTTTTCGCCTGGAGCCAGAACCGGCACCTGCTGACCAACTGGTATGGCATTGGCAGCGCGCTGAATTCCTTCGTCAACGTGCGCGGCGATGCCGGCCTTGACCTGCTCAGGCAGATGTTCGAACGCTCGCGCTTCTTCCGCCTCGTCGTCGACGAGGTCGACAAGGGCCTCTACCAGTCCGACATGGACATCGGCTACCTCTATGCCGGGCTAGTGCAGGACCGCGAAGTGGGCGAGCGCATCTATCGCAAGATCGCGGCCGAATACGCGCTGACGCGGCGGATGATCGCCGAAGTCAATGGCGGGCTCAAGCTGTCCGAACGCTTCCCGGCCTTCAAGCGCCATTTCGACCGCATCCGCCCGCAGATGGACTCGATCCACCGGCTGCAGGTGCAGCTGCTGCGCGAGGTGCGCGCCCAGGATGGCGCCACCGCCAAGCCCAAGCGCGCCGTCAACGCGCTATTGCTTTCGATCAATTGCATTTCTGCCGGCCTCGGCTGGACAGGATGACCACGTTTTCAGGCGCCGCAGGGCGCCACAAGGGAGGAGCCTCATGAATATTCCCACCAGACCCGGTATCGGCAGTGCCCGCCACTTCTTCCGCACGGGCGTCGCCCAGGCAGACCCGGCCGTCAGCGATGCGATGGATCGCGAACTCCAGCGCCAGCGTGACGAGATCGAGCTGATCGCTTCGGAAAATATCGTCTCCAAGGCGGTGCTCGAGGCCCAGGGCTCGGTGCTGACCAACAAATATGCCGAGGGCTATCCCGGCCGGCGCTACTATGGCGGCTGCGCCTATGTCGACGAGATCGAGGATCTGGCGCGCGAACGCGCCAAGACGATGTTCAACTGCAGCTTCGCCAACGTGCAGCCGAACTCCGGCAGCCAGGCCAACCAGTCGGTGTTCATGGCGCTGATGCAGCCAGGCGACACCTATCTCGGCCTGAACCTCGCCGCGGGCGGTCACCTCACGCACGGCGCGCCGGTCAACCAGTCTGGCAAGTGGTTCAAGCCCGTCTCCTACGGCGTCAAGCCCGACACGCACCGCATCGACATGGACGAGGTGCGCGATCTCGCCAAGAAGCACCAGCCCAAGGTCATTCTCGCCGGCGGCTCGGCCTATCCGCGCATCATCGATTTCAAGGCGTTCCGCGAGATCGCCGACGAGGTCGGCGCCAAGCTGTTCGTCGACATGGCCCACTTCGCGGGCCTGGTTGCCGGCGGTGTCCATCCCAATCCGCTCGACCATGCCCATGTGGTCACGACCACGACCCACAAGACCCTGCGCGGCCCGCGCGGCGGCATGGTGCTGTCCAACGACGAGGAGATCGGCAAGAAGATCAACTCGGCCGTCTTCCCCGGCTTGCAGGGCGGCCCGCTGATGCACGTCATCGCAGCCAAGGCCGTTGCCTTCGGCGAGGCGCTGACGCCCGACTTCAAGGTCTATGCCGCGAACGTCGTGTCCAACGCCAAGGTGCTGGCCGAGACCCTGCAGGAGGGTGGCGTCGATATCGTGTCGGGCGGTACCGACACGCATCTCATGCTTGTCGACCTCAGGCGTAAGAACCTCACCGGCAAGGCGGTGGAAGCCTCCCTCGGGCGGGCCCACATCACCTGCAACAAGAATGGCATCCCGTTCGATCCGCAAGGTCCGATGGTCACCTCGGGTGTCCGGCTGGGCACGCCGGCCTGCACGACCCGCGGCTTCCTTGCCGAGGAATTCCGCCAGGTCGGCCGCATGACCATGGCCGTCATCGATGGCCTTGCGGCCAACGGCGAAGCCGGCAATGCCAAGATCGAGGCTGCCGTTCGCGAAGAAAGCCACGATCTGGTCGGTCGATTCCGAATCTACGACTGATTCCTGTCGCTGGAGAGCGGGCATGCCTTGGCAAATTCGATTGGAATGTGCCAAGGCATGATGCCGGTGTCGATGGCAGGTTGATGGCGCAACAGAAAAAGCTGAATGTCCTGGTTGCCGAGCGTAACCCGCTGGTGATTTCGGCATTGCGCGACATGATCAGCCGCGACGAGCGCTTCGAGTTTGCAGAAGGCATCCAGAGCGGGGAGGCCTTCATTCAGGCGGTGGTGGGCGCGCAGCCTTCGTTCGACGTCGCCATCGTCGCCTGGAAGCTGTCCGACATGGATGCCAGCGAGGTGCTGATCGAGCTTCAGCGCCGGCAATTGACCGCACGCCTGGTCGTCTTCTCAAACGATCATGATGTCGGCATCCTGAAGCAGTGCGTGCGGCTCGGCGCGCAGGGCTTCTGCTACCAGTTCGACGATCCCTGTATCCTGTTCGATACGCTGCTGGCCGTTGCCAATGGCCGCATCTGCATTCCTTATGTCGACGTCGGCAAGATCAACGAGACGCCGCTGTCGCGCCTGACCACCCGCGAACTCGAATTGCTCGGCGTCCTGGCCGACGGCTGGACCAATCTGCAGATCGCGACGCGGACCGGGATCTCCGAAAACACAGTCAAGTATCACCTCAAGAATCTCTACGACAAGCTCGGCGTGCGCAACCGCGCCATGGCGGTCGCGCTCTACGCTAGCGAGCGCAAGCGCGGCCCGCAGCCGATCCCGCGATAGGGAACCCAGGCGCCCGTTGCTGTCATTGCGGCAGGGCCAGGGCCTTCTTTTCCTCCGCCACCGACAGCGGGGCTCCGGCATTGATCGTCGTCAGGTAGGAATCGACAGTCTCCGTGGCCCCGGCCGGGACATAGTCTCCTCCAGGCGCCTGGGCGGCCACGGCCAGCCGGACGTCCCAGTCCTGTTCCGGACGGCAAGCGATCGACACGATGGCAGACTTAGACGCGCGGTGAAGTTCGAACTCGCGGCACAACGTGCCGGTTTCGTCGCGGAAGCTGGAGACGAGTTTCAACGTGGCATCGCCCAATGCCACATCGGTGCCCGAGGCCGTCGAATCGAGCGCCTTGGCGACTTCGGCGTCGTTGATCGTGGTCATGGCCAGGTTGCCGGAAGCCGGCGCGCCTGCCTGGCCCGCGAGGTAGCCGCCGGCGCCGAAGACTACGGCTGCCAGCGATGCCGCCAGCGGCATTGCCCAGGTCGAACGAGCCGGGCGCATGTCGCGCGACGGAAAGGTGACGACGTTGTTGGCCACCGCCGAAGGATCCGAGGCGCGCGCCTCGTCGATCATCTTTTGCACCGACTGTGTCAGCGCTTCGGGAACCGGCTCGTCGATCAGCGGCTTCAGCGCTGATGCTGCCAACGCCCGGCTTTCGATGAAAGCGGCGACGCGGGCAACGAGGTCGTCGTCCGTCTCCATGGCCGCTTCGACGGTTGCCGTCGTGTCGTCGTCGAGTTCGCCGTCGGCGAATGCCATCAAGGTTTCGTCGTCGAATTCGCGCCTGCTCATTTGTTTCCACCTTTTTCGGGTGAACGGTCGGTCCCGGAGTTTATTCCAGCCGCGTCGGCAAGATTTTTGCGGGCGCGGGAGAGCCTGCTCATGACGGTGCCGATCGGAATGGACAATATCTCCGCCGCCTCTTTGTACGAAAGGTCCTCGACGCAGACGAGCAGCAGCACTTCGCGCTGATCGTCCGGCAATTCGTCGATTGCCACCGCGACGCTTTTCAGGGTTAGCCGGGCTTCGGCATCGCGCTCGCCGCCAGAACCGGCAATATCGGGCGTTTCGTCGATGTCTTGTTGCGGTCCCGCCGTCTTGGCGCGGCGAACGTGGTCGATCCACAGGTTGCGCAGGATGCGGAACATCCAGGCATCGAACCGGGTGCCTTGCTCGAATCGATCCTGGCTCGCCAGCGCGCGCTCGCAGGCCGCCTGCACGAGGTCGTCGGCGAGATCGCGCGACCGGCACAGCGAGATGGCGAACCGGCGCAAATTGGGAAGGAAAGCTATCAGGCGATCGCTGACCTGTACCTCGTCACCCTTCATGCGGTCGTACCCTGTCGCTCCCCATGGAATAAAAAGGACATTCGTCCGTTGGCCCAAAATGCACAAATGCATTCGAAATGATATGGGATGCCGGCAGGCTTATGTGGATCGCTAACAATTGACGCCGATGCGCTACACCCTAGGAAAGGCCGAACGATGCTTCTGAACGCTCAATCAAGCTCCATCGCCATTGCCCTGGCATTGGCCCTGACCGGCGCCAGCTTTGGCGTGCCCGGTTCGGTTCCCCTCGCTGGAAGTCTGATCGGCGTGTCGGTGGCACATGCCGATGACGACGACGACGATGATGATGACGACGATGACGACGATGGCGCTGCCGGTGGAGGCCAGACCGGGGGCAGGGGATCTGGTTCGTCGGTCCAGCGCTCCACGGGCGGCAATCTCCTCGACCTGTTCAGGAAGAGCGAGCCCAGAAGCCCGCGTCGGAAAGCGCCTGCGCCCGTCGAAGTCCGCCAGGCACCTCAGCAGATCGTAGCACTCGGCCTCGACCAGGCAGCGATCGACGGCCTGAATGCGGCAGGCTTTTCGATCAGCGAACGCGTGACGGTTTCGCTGGCCGGCGCCGAGATGGTGCGACTGGCCATTCCGCGCGGGCTGACCCTCGAGGCAGCGCGTGCGCAGGTGGCGGCCGCCGCTCCGGGCGCGGTCGTCGACTACAACCACTTTTATCGACCGGACCAGGCGAGATCGGAGCCCTGTGGTGGAAACCAGTGCCTGGCCCGCAATGTCGTCGGCTGGCCGAAATCCAACGCAGTGCCAGGCCGGTGTTCCGCGCCCGCAAAGATCGGCCTCATCGACACTGCGATCAATGCCGATCATCTGGCCTTTTCCGGCGGGCGGATCGAGACGATCAGGCTTGGGGATGGCGATCTGCCGGACTCCGGCCGCCAGCATGGCACCGCCGTGGCGGCGTTGCTGGTGGGGTCGGCCGAAAGCCGTACGCCCGGCTTGGTACCCGGCAGCGAACTCATCGCGGTGGATGCCTTCCATCGCGGTTCGGGCAATGACGACCGTTCGGCAGTCTACGATCTGGTGCATGCCATCGACCTGCTGGCCAACCGCGGCGTTCAGGTCATCAATATGAGCCTGACAGGCCCTGCCAACCTGTTGCTCGAACAGGCGATTGAAAAGGCAGCCTCGCGCAACATCGTGCTGGTGGCTGCAGCCGGCAATGATGGCCCGCGCGCAGCTCCTCTTTATCCAGGGGCCTATGACGGGGTGATTGCGGTGACGGCGATAGACCGGCGCAAGAACCCTTACCGGCGCGCCGGCGCAGGCGACCATGTCGACATTGCTGCGCCCGGCGTCCAGGTCTGGACCGCGGCCTCGGTCAAGGGTGCGCAATCGAAGACCGGCACGTCCTTTGCTGCACCGTTCGTAACCGCGGCGGCGGCAATGATGCTGGCTGCCGATCCTCACTTGAAGGCGGGCGATATCGAAGGGCTGTTGCAGAAGACGGCCGAGGATCTGGGCAAGCCGGGCAAGGATCCTGTCTTTGGTTGGGGACTGCTGAATGCCCGGGCGATCTGCCAGGGCTAAAGCGACTTCTATCGTCAGTCGAACAATGGAAGCTGCTGCGGGAACCGCGGCGGCTTTTTCTTTGTCTTGGATCTGTGCCCGCACCCGTATCCATTCGGTGGTCAGCAACGGCACGGGCTAATATTAGCGCCTTTCAAGATAATCAAAGATGTCCGTTTGGAAGCCGGCGTCATTCATGAAATTGTCATCAGTCTTTCATAAAGACCGGTGCACCTGATTGTAAGGCATTGAATTACGTTACTTATCTCAATTTTCCCAATCGCAGAAAAAAGTTGCCTGCGGCGGAATAGAGTCTGTTTTCGTCCGTTCTTCCTGACGTCGCCGCCATGGCGGCAAAAAATTCAGGAGATGGAACATGCCAACCCTTTGTCCGTCAGCGCCTCCGGGCTGCTTGCTGCTTAACCCATTCGAGGCAGCCCGCGTGGGTACACGCCTCGTTCGCAAGGGGAGGTCGAAATGACACCTCAACTGCTGCAGAACCTCTTCGTCATGGAATTCGTGCGCTTTGCCGTGGACGTCACCGGCATGTCGATCCTGTTGTTCGGCATGTACTACCGGCGCTATCGCGACAAGGAACTCGTCACCGCCGCCGCATTGTTCAACATTTTTGTTTTCGCGGTCCTCACCGTGCTTTCGGTGGTCGATTTCGGCGTGGCAGCCGGCTTCGGTCTGTTTGCGATCCTGGCGCTTTTCACGCTTCGCTCCGAACCGCTCAGCAAGACGGAGATGACCTATTTCTTCGGCAGCGTCGCCATTGCGGTGATTTCCTCCGTGCAAGGAACCACAATCCCGTTCGCGGCCGCAACCGTGCTGTTCGTGCTGATCGGTGCCTACGTCATCGACCATCCGAAGATGCTTCAGTCTGTCAGCGGCACCAAGGTCTCGCTCGACAAGATCCATCTGGCGCTGCTGTCGGATCCGGTGGCCATGCGCGCGGAGCTGTCCACACGGCTCGGCGTCGATGTGCTGTCCTACCAGGTCCTCCAGCTCGATTACATCACCGAAATGGCGAAGCTCAATGTCCATTATCGCAAGCACTGACTCCTGGCTGGAGCGCGGCTTCTTGCCCATCAGCCTTTCCCAGCTGAACGGCAAAGCCGCCATGCTCGAGCGGCTGGACAACAAGTACGTCGTCGACGCCACCGTGCTCAAGCACGCCGCCGGCGACCTGGCCCAGGCTTTCGACATGCTCGAAATCGATGGATTGCGGGCCTTCACCTACGAGACCTGCTACTTCGACGATGCCGACCGGCGCAGCTATTTCGACCACCACCAGGGCAGGCGCCAGCGCGCCAAGGTCAGGGTTCGCCGCTATGCCGAGGCTGGCCTTTGCTTCCTTGAAGTCAAGCTGAAGGACAAGCGCGGCATCACCGTCAAGAAGCGCCTCGACCGGGATCCGGCGAAGTTCGGTGTCCTGGACGATGCGGCCATCACCTACATCGACGACGTGTACCGAGCCCAGTACGGCCAGCCCTTTCCGCACCAGCTGTCCCGCGTCATCGACATGCGCTACCGGCGCATGACGCTGGTCGCCAAGCAAGGCGGCGAGCGCATGACGATCGATTGTGGCCTGCAGTTCTTCACTCCGGAGGCACAGCACGCCGTCGACGATGGCCTGTTCATCATCGAAACGAAGTCGGCCAACGGCAATGGTGTTGCAGACGCCATACTGAGGGCGCTGCATCAGCATCCGACGAAACGGTGCTCGAAATATTGCGTCGGCACCGCGCTGCTCAACCCAGGCACCAAGCACAACAAGTTCCTGCCGGCCTTGCGCAAGCTTGGCGGCTTTCCCAGCCAAGGGGCACAGCCCATGGCCACCCAACAATAGGAGAAAACGAGATGATCAAGAAAATCTTGCCGGCACTGCTTCTGTGCACCACGGTCCTGGCGCCTGGATCCTTGGCGATGGCACAGTCGTCCAGCTTCGCGCTGACCTTGCTCGACAGCAAGGCCAGCCCGGCCAGTGGACCGGGCGGTCACAACATCAACGAACTGTCCGGCCTGGCCTGGGATGCGGACGACAAATTGCTCTATGCGGTTTCGGACGACGGCGTGCTGCATCATTTCCGCGTGGAGATCAAAGACAACAAGATCGCCAGCATGGAGCCGGTGTTTTCGGTTCAGCTCGCCACCGGCACGACCCCCGCGCTCGTCAATGCCGAAGGGCTCGCCGTGGTGAATGGCGACAACGGCACGCCGTCGGACGGCGAGCTCCTCGTCGCCTTCGAGGACGGTCCCGCGATCCATCGCTTCAAGCCCGACGGCACGCCGATCGAAGCGCTGACTCTGCCGGGCACGTTGTCGGACGTCGCCCAATACAATGAGCCGAACAGCCGGCTGGAAGCGGTGGCCGCCACGATCGATCGCGGCATCGTGACGGCGCCGGAGGAGGCGATGCAGGGCCAGCCCGGCGACACGCACACGATCTACGGCCTGGATGGCGGACGCTGGACTTTCCCGACCTTCCAGCCCAAGCGAAGCAACCTGAAGGCCATCGAGACGATGCCCGGCGGGCAATTGCTGGTGCTCGAACGCACGCGTGAAACCAAGGGCGGTCCGAGCATTGGCCGGTTGCGCGTCGTCGACCCGCAGGCCTGCGCTGCCGAGACATGCACGGCGACGGAACTCGATGCAGGTGCCAGCACGCTGCTGAACGACAACTTCGAAGGCATGGCCCGTCTCACCGACGAGCTCTATCTGGCCGTGACCGACAAGACCAAGAAGGAAACGCCGTCGACTGAATTCGTCCTGTTTTCGGTCATCAAGCCGGACTGAGTTCGCTGTAGCCGCTTGGCCGATCAATCAACTCGGCAGGCATCATTGCCTGCCGAAAATCATGAGTGTCGCTCTCCCGACGCCGACCGTTTGTGACTCCCGTATCGCCACCTCAAATTGACGCTTTGGCAGCCAAAACGTCCTTTGTGACCCCTCCGCATGGGGCTTCGGGCCTGTCCCGTAAAATTTCCGACATCCTGCCAAATCCATAAAACTCAATCGTTTCAATGTCGTTCTGCTCTGGCCTAAAGCCTGGGTGCGGCATGTGATCGCGGCTTCACTTGACAGCAATTTAAGTTTGCCGGACATTCCTCAGGGGAAATTAATTTCCCGCATAATGAAGCCGAAAACGGCCGAGAGGAGGAGGAAAATGGAAGCAACACTAGCCCATCGAAGCGGAGATGCGACGCTTGAGCAGCGCATCGACAAGATGCACGGACGCGATCGAGCAGGCCTTGTGATTTTTGTCGTGGTGCTGTGGTGCACCATGTTGTTTGCTCTGTTCAGCGTCTGGTCCTACATCTCGCTGCCCGCCATCCGCGTGATCCTGTCGATCGCCTGCGCGCTGGTGCTGACGTTCAACACGGCGGCCATCGTCGCCATGCTGCGCCACTACGTCGAAGACAAACACTTCATCTATGGCCTTGACCTCAAGCATCTCGACGAGATGCGGCGTCGCCGAGGCTGAGGAAACGCACAATGGCTTACAAACCTCCAAAACAGGGCCTCGCGGGCCAGATTTTTGACGTCCTGACTTTGCTCGTGCTCACCGTCGGCGCGCTCTACATTCCGCTCTACCTGGGCCTCGCCGGCGCCGCCAAGGTGCCCAACCCAATCGCCAACCCGACCTGGGAAGCGCTCGGCCAGAACGCCACCGAGCAGCAGCAATGGGCCGCTCTCGGCATCACCGATCCGGCAGCAGCCAATGACATCATCACCGCCCGGTTCGACTACAGCTTCAGCTGGGTCGCGCTGATCGTCATGGCGGTGCTGGTCATCGGCTACTTCGTCATGGTCGTACGGCTGTCCGACAAGGAATATCGCGAAGTCATCGAAGAACGCTTCGGCAAGAAGCCATAGGGAGAGGCCACTATGGATACCTGGAACATCCTGGAATACGTGGCTTGGGCACTCTCGGCCATGTTCGGCGTGCTGATGCTCATCGACCTCATCCGCATCGACACCACCTATGACAACGAACTGCTGATCTCCTCTCGCGAAGGCGAGATCGAGGCGACGGCAGAGCGCCACGAGATCTGAGGGGACGACGATGGCAAATGTAACTTCAACGGCAGGGGAGCCTGAACGGCTTCAGCTGCTGCGCGTGCTGGGCCCGGCCCATATCTGGGCGCTCGGCGTCGGCATCGTGCTCGTCGGCGAATATATGGGTTGGAACTTCTCGGTCGGCAAAGGTGGCATGATCGCCGGTCTCGTCGCCTGCTGGGTTGCCGGCCTGCTCTATACCTGCGTCGCCATGATCGATTCCGAGGTGACGTCGACGGTCGCCGCGGCTGGCGGCCAGTATGCCCAGGCCAAGCACATCGTCGGCCCGTTGATGGCCTTTAATGTCGGCCTGTTCCTGGTCATGGCCTACACCATGCTGGAGGCGGCCAACGCGATCACCGTCGGCTTCCTGCTCGACACGGTTGCGGGCATGCAAGGGCATTCCGGGCTCAATCAGCAGCCCTTCATCATCCTCGCCATCATGTTCCTGGCGTGGCTAAACTATCGCGGCGTGCTGGCGACGCTGACCTTCAATCTGGTCATCACCGCAGTCGCCTTCCTGGCGATCATCACGCTGTTCGTCTCCGTGCAGTTCGGCGCCTCCAACGTTCCGCTCGACTTCTCGGCGGTTACCACCGATCCGCTGCCTTACGGCTGGGTAGGCATCGTTGCGGCGCTGCATTTTGGCCTCTGGTACTATCTCGGCATCGAAGGCACCTGCCAGGCGGCCGAGGAAGTGCGCTCGCCGGCACGTTCGCTGCCCTACGGAACCATGGCTGGCATCATGACACTGCTGATTGCCGCGACCATGACCTGGTATGTCTGCTCGGGCCTGGTGCCGTGGGAATATCTCGGCCAGGCGGGTACACCGCTGTTCGATGCCGCTCGCGTCACCGGCAGCACCGGCTTGATGATCCTGCTGTTCGTCGGCACGACCTTCGCCACGCTGGCGTCGGCCAATGGCTGCATCAACGACGCCTCGCGCGCCTGGTTCTCGATGGGCCGCGACCGCTACCTGCCGAGCTGGTTCGGTGCCGTGCATCCGGTCTACCGGACGCCCTACCGCGCCATCGTCTTCCTTGTTCCGATCGCGCTTATCTTCGCGCTCGGCGCACCGCTTGACCAGGTCGTGACCTTCTCGATCCTGTCGGGTTTGCTCGGATACACCTTCATGACCTTCAACATGGTGATGTTCCGTAACAAGTGGCCGCTCGACACGATCAAGCGCGGCTATGTGCATCCGTTCCACCCGTTGCCGACGATCGTCCTGCTGATCCTGTGCTCGACCGCCTATTTCGCCGTGTTCCTCGGCTATGGCACGCAGCTCAGCGCGATGATGTGCTTCTACATCGTGGCATCGCTCTGGTTCCACTTCCGGCGCTACCAGTTCGTGCGCCGCGGCGACCAGTTCACCATGCCCTGGCCGAAGCCAGTCGGTTACTGACCTACCAGGGAATGGCGGCGCGGACCTCGCGCCGCCATTTTCGCAACAAGGCGGCCCCAATGCTCACCACCATCGCCCTCTCAGTCTTCGCCGCGGCTGCATGCGGCTGGATGGGCATGTGCGCCGTTCGCGATCACCACGCTGCACTGGCCGAGCGCAAAGGCCTGCTCGACGACGCTGCGAGGCTGTTTGCCAGTTCCCGCATCAGTTTCGGGCCCGATCATTTTCCTGTCGTCGTGGGCCGGCTCGAAGATGGCAGGCAGGCAAAGATCGAACTCATCGCCGACACCATGGTCACGCGCCGTTTGCCCCAGCTCTGGCTCAGGGTCACGCTCAGCGAGCAGCGCAACCGTTCGCGGCCGACCATTGGAGCGCTGGCCCGCCCGACCGGCGCCGAATATTATTCGCTCGTCCACGACATGCCGGACTGGATGGCGCCTCCCGAGACGGAAGCATCATTGCTGATGCGTGGCGATGGCCGCGCGACGGCCTGGCAGGCCGAGCGAGTCTCGGCACTGTTCAGGAACCTGTTTGTCGATCCCACGGTCAAGGAAGCCGTCATCACGCCGGGCGGCACGCGCATCATAAGGCAAGCCGCGCAAGGCGAGCCCGGTGCGCACAAAGTGCTCCGGCAGGCGCGCTTTCCGCTGACCGCCATACCGCCCGAACTCGTGCGTGCCGCCCTTGCCGAGGCCGAAGCGCTGAGCGCCGTCCTTGCCGAGGACGAGCGCGCAGCATTGGCCTATGAAGCAGCCTGAGGAAGATCGATGGCCAAGCCGATCAACCCCTATCTCGTGCTCGCCTTGGCGGTCGTCCTGCCGGGCGCCGGTCACGTCGCGGTCCGCGATCCCAAGCGAGGGCTTGCCTTTGCTTTCTTCGTCGTCCTGTTCGCGGTGATTTCCTATGTCACCACGACGCCCGAAACCTCGTTCATCGGCCGGCACGCCGGCGGCCTGTTCGTCTGGGCGCTGTCAATCCCCGATGCTTATCGCCGCGCCCGTCTGCTCAGTGTCATGGCTCCCAGGGCCTGACCTGTCAGCCCGCCAACCGGCAATCGCGGCGCTCAGCCAGGGCGTCGAGGCTGCCTGCGTTGGGGCAGAAATCCCGATAGGACGCTTCGAACTCGCCCGAGGAAAGCCGGTCGCTGCAAAGGCGTCGCGCCGAGCACATCATGCAGGTCCGGCGCATGTCGCGGTTCCACACCGGGTAGCGGTTCTCGAATATCTCGGCATCGACGCCCTTGGACTTGACGGCCTCAGGCAGCAGGATCTTCGAGGCGAAGGCAGCGCGCATCGCCTGCCTGAAGTCCGACCGCGTCAGTCCGCACTCCGCGAGCATGCGTTCGCCGTCGTTGCCAAGCTGGCTGATCTCTAGCACGGCTGCCCGGCGCTGGCGCCAATCCTTGTAATGGAGCACGGCTGAGCGCCAAAGTTCGTGGGCCTGCGGTATCCCGCTCATTTCGCTACCTCCCGATGGGTGAGGAGATCCTCATCCCGCGCAAGTGTGGCAGGCTGGGCGGCGGCGTTCCTTGTGCTGGATCAAACTTGTGGTTGAACGCCAAAAAAGAGGGGCGGATTGCCCTGCGTGCAATCCGCCCCAACAGAGGCCTATGTAACGTCGCCGTCAGGCGGCTGTCTGCGAGATCACGCCGCGGCGGATCTGGTCCTCCTCGATGGATTCGAACAGCGCGCGAAAGTTGCCTTCGCCGAAGCCCTCGTCGCCCTTGCGCTGGATGAACTCGAAGAAGATTGGGCCGATCACGGTCTTGGAGAAGATCTGCAGCAGGATCTTGGTCATGCCGCCGTCGACCACGCCTTCGCCGTCGATCAGGATGCCGTGCGTCTTCATGCGCTCGATCGGCTCGTCATGGCCGTGCACGCGGGCGTGCGACTTCTCGTAGTAGGTATCGGGCGGGCCGGGCATGAACTTCAGTCCCTTGTCGGCGATCCTGTCGGTGGCGGCATAGATGTCGTCGGTGCCGACGGCGATGTGCTGGATGCCTTCGCCCTTGTACTTGCGCAGGTATTCCTCGATCTGGCTGGTGTCATCCTTGGACTCGTTCAGCGGGATGCGGATCTTGCCGCAGGGCGAGGTGATGGCGCGGCTGACGAGGCCGGTGATGCGGCCGTCGATGTTGAAGAAATGGATCTGCTTGAAGCCGAACAACTCGCGGTAGAAGTCCCACCACTTGTCCATGTTGCCGCGATAGACATTGTGGGTCAGGTGGTCGAGGAAGTAGAAGCCGACTCCTTCAGGCTTGTGATCGGTTTCGCCGAGCCAGTCGAATTCCGCCGTGTAGGCAGAGCCCTTGGCGCCGTACTTGTCGACGAAGTAAAGCAGCGAGCCGCCGATGCCGACGATGGCCGGCACGTCGAGCGCCTTGTCGGTACCGGTGTAGGGTGTAGCGCCTTTCGACACCGCGTGATCGAAGGCGTGCTTGGCATCGACCACCCGCCAGGCCATCGAGGCAGCGCAGGGGCCATGGTCGTTGACGAAGCGCATGGCATGGCTGCCCGGCTCGGCATTGACGATGTAGTTGATGTCGCCCTGGCGCCAGACGGTGATCTTCTTGGTCTTGTGGCGCGCGACGGGCTGGTAGCCCATGCGGGTGAAAAGCTCTTCCAGCTTCTCGGGCTCGGGGTGCGCGAACTCGACGAACTCGAAGCCGTCGGTGCCAGCGGGATTGTCGGCGTTGATCTTGGCCGGCGGCGCATCGTGCGGGAATGGACCCATGGCAAATCCTCCTCAGAAATGGGGTTGCGCATAGTGTGCTCCCAAATCGATGCAATGTGCTTGCATTGTGATCCTCTTTGGGCTGGTTTATGCGTGAAGCGTGCATGGAATGGGAGTTTTGTGCAATGAATGAAGCACTCGACCAGTTCGACCTCAAGATCCTGCGCGAACTGCAGCTCGACGGACGTCTAACCAACAACGAACTGTCGGAGAAGATTGCGCTGTCGGCTTCGCAATGCTCGCGGCGGCGCGCCCGGCTGGAGGCGGAAGGCTTCATCCGCGGCTACCAGGCGATGCTCGACCGCGAGCGATTGGGGCTCGACCTGCTGGTGGTGATCTCGGTGACGCTTGCCACCCACAACCGCGACAATGCCCAGCGTTTCGCCCGGTTGGTCAACGACCTGCCCGAAGTGCTCGAGGCCTATTCGCTGACCGGCGAGATGGACTACCACATCAAGGTCGCGGTCCGGGGACTGTCGGACCTGTCGCGTTTCGTCAACGAAGTGCTGTTGCCGCATGATTCCGTGCAGCACGTGAAGACGGCGATCGTGCTGACGACGCTGAAGCAGTTCGGGCCGCTGCCGATAGGGTAGGGGCGCGGCTAAGTCGAGCGCGACGTGGACGCCCTCCCTCCCCCTTCGGGGGAGGGATAAAGGGTGGGGGTGTGGCTAGGCGCGCCACTGGCAAAGAGGTACCCCCACGCCCGACCCCTCCCCACAAGAGGGAGGGGGACTACGGTCGCCTCTTTTCCAGCAACGCCCGCTCGACCTCGGCCAGCCCCGCCTCGATGCGCTCGATGGCGCCTGATCCGAGCGCAGCTTCCAGGCTCGCCTGATATGTACGCGCAAGGTCGGCGATCTCGCCATAGGCCCTGAGGCCGGCGGCGGTGAGTTCGAGATGCTCGACCCTGCGGTCGGACTCGTTCTCGCGCCGCTTCAGCCAGCGGCGCCCGGCGAGTGCTGCCACGGTGCGGCTGACCTTGGTCTTGTGCATGTTGGAATGGGCGCCGACCTCTGTCGCCGTCATTCGCCCGGCGCTGCCGAGAGCTGCGAGCGTGCGCCATTCCGGCCGTGTCATCTGGTAGCGCTGCTTGTATTCGCGTGCGAAGCTCAGGCTGATCAGCTCGGCGGCGCGGTTCAGCCGATAGGGCAGGAAGCTCTCGAGATCGAAGGGCGGAGGCATCGTGCAGCCTTTGATAGTTACAAAATCAACGGTTACAATTGCAACCAATTAGACGATCTCATGTGCTGACGGGAGGTGCAAGCCATGCTGGACAAAACCGAAAAGCAGGCGGTTGCTGCCGCGGCCTTGAAATACATGCCGGGCTTCGGCAACGACTTCGAGACCGAGGCGCTGCCGGGCGCGCTGCCACAGGGCCAGAACAGCCCGCAGAAGTGCAATTACGGCCTCTATGCCGAGCAGCTGTCAGGCTCGCCATTCACCGCGCCGCGCGGCACCAACGAGCGCTCCTGGCTCTACCGTATCCGCCCGAGCGTTCGTCACACCAAGCGGTTTTCGGGCGCCAGCTATCCGCACTGGAAGACCGCGCCTTGCCTCGACGATCATTCTCTTGCGCTCGGACAGCTGCGCTGGGGTCCGCTGCCTGAGCCCAACGACAGGACGAATTTCATCCAGGGCATCCGCACCATGACGACGGCGGGGGATGCGATGACCCAGGTTGGCATGGCCGCACATGTCTATGCCTTCAACGACGACATGGACGACGACTATTTCTTCAATGCCGACGGCGAACTGCTGATCGTGCCCGAGGTGGGGTCGATCCGCATCTTTACCGAAATGGGCATCATCGACGTCGAGCCATCGGAGATCTGCCTGATCCCGCGTGGCATGATGTTCAAGGTCTCGCGCCTCGGCGAGGGCGAGATGCGGCGTGGCTACATCTGCGAGAATTACGGCGCCAAGTTCACGATGCCCGACCGGGGCCCGATCGGCGCCAACTGCCTGGCCAATCCGCGCGACTTCAAGACGCCGACGGCTGCCTATGAGGACAAGGAAACGCCTTGCCGCGTGCTGGTCAAATGGTGCGGCAAGTTCCATGTCACGGAGATCGGCCATTCGCCGCTCGACGTCGTCGCCTGGCATGGCAACTATGCGCCGTTCAAATATGACCTGCGCACCTTCTCGCCGGTCGGTGCCATCCTGTTCGACCATCCCGATCCGTCGATCTTCACGGTGTTGACCGCCCCGACGGAAGAGGCAGGCACGGCCAATGTCGATTTCGTCATCTTCCCGCCGCGCTGGCTTGTCGCCGAGCACAGCTTCCGCCCGCCCTGGTATCACCGCAACATCATGAGCGAGTTCATGGGTCTGATCTACGGCCAGTACGACGCCAAGGAAGAGGGCTTCGTGCCTGGCGGCATGAGCCTGCACAACATGATGTTGCCGCACGGACCGGATGCCATGGGCTTCGAGAAGGCGTCGAACGGCGAACTCAAGCCGGTCAAGCTCGACCACACCATGGCCTTCATGTTCGAGACGCGCTTTCCCCAGCAACTGACGAAATTTGCCGCCGAGTTGGAAACACTGCAGGACAATTACATCGATTGCTGGGATGGTCTGGAACGCAAGTTCGACGGCACACCAGGCATCAAGTGAAGACGGGAACACCATGAAACTCGCGACGCTGAAAGACTCCACCCGCGACGGCCGGCTGGTCGTGGTCTCGAAGGACCTCACCAGCTGTTCCGAGGTTGGCCACATCGCCCGCACGCTGCAGGCGGCACTCGACGACTGGGCCCATGTCGGCCCGCGGCTGGCCAATGTCGCCGAAGGCATTGAGACTGGCAGCCAGCCGACGATGCGCTTCCACGAGCATGATGCGGCCTCGCCTTTGCCGCGCGCCTATCAGTGGGCCGATGGGTCTGCCTATGTGAATCATGTCGAGCTGGTGCGGAAGGCACGCGGCGCCGAGATGCCGGCAAGCTTCTGGACCGATCCGCTGATCTATCAGGGTGGTTCGGACTCGTTCCTCGGTCCGCGCGATCCGATCGTCATGGCCGACGAGGCCTGGGGCATCGACCTCGAAGGCGAGGTTGCCGTCATCGTCGACGATGTGGCGATGGGCGCGTCTGTCGAAGAGGCGCGGGACGCCATACGGCTGGTCATGCTGGTCAACGACGTTTCGTTGCGCGGCCAGATCCCGGCGGAACTCGCCAAGGGTTTTGGCTTTTTCCAATCCAAGCCGTCGACGGCGTTCTCGCCGGTTGCGGTCAGCCCGGACGAGTTGGGCAACGCCTGGGACGGCGGCAAGCTGCACTTGCCACTCCTTGTCGGCGTCAACGGCAAGCCAATTGGCCGGGCCAATGCCGGCCTCGACATGACTTTCGATTTCGGCCAGCTCGTCGCCCATGCTGCGAAAACCCGGCCGCTCTGCGCCGGCACGATCATCGGCTCGGGCACGGTCTCCAACAAGCTCGACGGCGGACCTGGCAAGCCGGTTGCCGAAGGCGGTGCGGGCTATTCCTGCATCGCCGAAATCAGGACGATCGAGACCATCGAAACGGGGGCTGCGAAAACGCCGTTCCTGAAGTTCGGCGACCTGGTCCGCATCGAGATGCACGACAAGACGGGCCACTCGATATTTGGCGCCATCGAGCAGACCGTGGCGAAATACGAGAAGGCCTGAATCGCATGAGCGAAACCGTTCTGTTCGACTACTGGCGTTCGTCCGCGAGCTATCGCGTGCGTATCGCGCTCAACATGCTGGGCGAGGAGTTTCGTTCGGTGTCCGTCGATCTGTTGGCGAAGGACCAGAAATCGGCCGGGCATCTGGCGCGAAACCCGCAAGGGCTAGTGCCCGTGTTGGAGGTCGACGGCCATGCCTTCACCCAGTCGCTGGCGATCATCGAATATCTCAACGAGACCAGGGCAGCCGGTTTCCTGCCCTCCGATCCCGTCGGGCGCCAGCGTGTGCGCCAGTTGTCTTATGCCATCGCCATGGAAATCCACGCCGTCTGCAACACCGGCGTGGTTGTCGAGCTGATGCGGGTTGCGACCGATGGCGAAGCAGCGCGCGACGCCTGGATGCAGAAGTTCATCGGCGATGGGCTGGCTGCTTTCGAACGGCTGCTGGAGCACCCCTCGACCGGTCAATTCTGCCACGGCGACACGCCAGCCATGGCCGATTTCTGCCTGGTGCCGCAGGTCTACAACGCCAGGCGCTGGGACGTCGACATCTCGGGCCTGCCGCGCGTCCTCGACATTGCCGGCCGGTGCGAGCAACTCGACGCTTTCGCCAAGGCTCATCCCGACCGGGTCAAGTAGACTTATCTCGCTCTCCAGGCCTGCGTCCGCGCGATTAGCACCTTGGAGAGGAGCAGGTGGATCAGGCGCGCTGCGATGTTGGTGTAGAAGATCATCATCGCCATGGCCGCCGCCGGGGCGACGTCGCCGGCATCGTCCATGTTGAGCACGGCGACCGAGGCCAGCGCGGTGTCCTTCGAATAGAGGAACACCACGGCCGACACCGTCGTCATCGCATTGACGAACAGGTAGATCGAGATGTCGAGGATCGCCGGCAGGCAGACCGGAACCGTGACGCGGGCGAACAGCTTGTACAAGGGCTGCTTGAGCGACGCCGCCACCGGTTCGAATTCCTGGTCGATCTGCTTCAGCGCCGTCAGCGCAGTCAGGTGCCCTACCGTGTAGAAATGGGTGATGGTGCAGACCACCAGGATCGTCATGGTCCCGTAGATAGCGTGCAGCGGGTTGGCCGGATC
The DNA here is from genome assembly GCF_014206975.1 of Aminobacter aganoensis. Taxonomy (GTDB): domain Bacteria; phylum Pseudomonadota; class Alphaproteobacteria; order Rhizobiales; family Rhizobiaceae; genus Aminobacter; species Aminobacter aganoensis. Next base: position 46,196 of record NZ_JACHOU010000019.1, on the reverse strand, counting down.
GTTGAAGAAGAAGATGTAGGCGAGGCCAAGCACCATGCCCGGCACAGCCATGGGCAGCATGGCCAGGAACTGAAAGGCCGAGCGACCTGAGCGAAAACCTTCGGTCTTCTCCACCATGTAGGCGCCGACGAAAATGATGGCCGTGCCGATGATCGCCGTCAGCGCTGCCAAGCGGATGGAGTTGTAGTAGGAACCCCAGCCGCCGCCATCCATGCGGTCGAAGGCAAAGTGCTTGAGGCTGAGGCTGAGGTCGTAAGGCCAGAGCTTGACCAGTGCGGCGAACTGGCTGGTGACCATGATGCCGATGATGAACACGGCGATCAGCGCGCACCAGGCGAGGCAGAGCGCGTCGAAGCCGCGATTGGGCTTGGGCTGATAAGGCACTGAGCGAGCCGACAGCAGTGCCACCTGCTTCTTGGTGACCATGCGGTCGACGACGAAGGCGGCGATGGCCGGAATCAGCAGGATGACCGAGACTACCGCGCCCATCTCGAAATTCTGCTGGCCGATGACCTGCTTGTAGATGTCGACGGCAAGAACGTTGTACTGGCCGCCGATGACCTTGGGCAGGCCGAAATCGGTGATGACAAGGGTGAACACCACGAAGGCGGCGGAGATCAGGCCGTAGCGCGCGCCCGGTATGGTAACCGTCCAGAAGGTGCGCCACCGGCTGGCCCGCAGCGAAGCGGCGGCCTCGTAGTGGCGCTGATCGGATATGGCCAGCGCCGTCGAGATGATGATCATGGCGTGGGGGAAGGCGAAGAACACCGAGCCGACAACGATGCCGAGCGGACCGTAGATCGACGCGCCCATCAGCACGTCCTTGAACAGGCCCTGGTTGCCGAAGAGGTAGATGAGGGCGATGCCGGGCAGCAGGGACGGCACCAGGATCGGTACCATGGCGACGAGCTTGAATGCGTCCTTGAAACGCATGCAGCTGCGGTTCAGCGCATAGGCGAAACCGAAGGCCAGCCCGACGGTGACGATGGTGCTGATGACGGCGATGAAGACCGAGTTCTCGATCGAGCGGAACAGCGTCGGCGTCGAGAAGTAGGTGGCGTAGTTCTCCAGACCGATCGCCCGCGAGGGCCTTAGCATCACCCTGCGGAACGCATTGGAGTCGAATTCCTGCCATTCGGTGCCGCTGTGCAGTTGCAGGCCGACAAGATAGGTCGCGTCCGGTGTCGTGCCTCGGATCTTGTATTTGACCGGACTACGGAAGCTGAATTCGGGAAAGAAGCTCGTTGCCTGCAGGCGGCCGTCGGAATTGGTCCCAAGCTTCTCCTCGGGAATGGCGTTGAGCTCGCCATTGAGTGCCGCGGCGGTGACCGGATCGCCCCAGTTGCCGGCGCTGTCGCTGACCTGGAACTCGAATTTGGCGAGGTCGAAGCTGTAGGTCGAAAACGACTTGGACAGCATGACGTAGAGGGGGGCTGCGAGCGCGACCAGCAGGTACAGCGCGATCACGATCATCAGACCACGCTTGATCGCCTCGTCCTTGTCGAGGGCGAGCTTCAGCGTCCGTCCGGCGGGCAGGGGAGTGTCGATTGCCATGGCCATGTCATGCCCTCCCGGGAAAGACCAGCAGGCGATCTTCGGGCAGTTCGACTGTCAGGGCACCGCCTTCCGCCAGCGAAAGACGGCGGGCGGCATTGATCGAGAAATCGGCGATCAGCGTTTCATCGCCAAGCTCCTTGCCGCGTAGGCGCGTGCGCCAGAACGAGCCCAGGAACTCCATTTCTCCAATGGTCACGTCGAGCAGGTTCTCCGGCTGCTGCACGATGTCGGGCGCACCCGGGGAGCGGGCTCCGGGTCCATGCGGAATGACGTCTTCGGGCCTGATCGCCGCAATGACCGGGGTGCCAGGGCCGAACTGATGCGGAGCGGATCTGAAAGCCTTGGCACCGAAGCTCACGCCGCCCTTGTCGGCGTTGGCGGCAAATTTGTTCGCCTCGCCGATGAAGTCGGCGACGAACAGCGTCGCGGGGTGTCGGTAGATCTCAGTCGGCGTACCGATCTGCTCGATGACACCATGGTTCATCACCACGATGCGGTCGGCCATAGACAGAGCTTCCTCCTGGTCGTGGGTGACCATGATGGTGGTGACGCCGAGCTTGCGCTGCAGTTCCTTGATCTCGTGGCGCAGATGGGTGCGCACCTTGGCATCGAGCGCCGACAGCGGCTCGTCGAGCAGAAGCAAGCCTGGCGAGATGGCGATGGCGCGGGCGAGGGCAATGCGCTGCTGCTGGCCGCCGGAGAGCTGGGCCGGATATTTGTTGCCTTGGTCGGGCAGGCCGACCAGCTTGAGCAGTTCGGTGACGCGGCTTGCGATCTCGGCGCGTGGGCGCTTGGTATTCTCCAGCCCAAAGGCGATGTTCTTGGCGATCGTCAGGTTGGGAAACAGCGCGTAGGACTGGAACACGATGCCATAGTCGCGCTTGGATGGCGGCAAGGTCGACACGTCGCGCCCGCCCTGATGGATGGACCCGCGGGTCTGCAGGTCGAGGCCGGCGATGGCGCGCAGCAGCGTGGTCTTGCCGCAGCCAGACGGGCCGAGGAAGCAGACGAATTCGCCTTCCCTGATATCGAGCGAGATGTCCTTCAGCGCGTGGAACTCGCCGAAGGCTTTCCAGACGTTCGAGATGTTGAGATAGGCTGGCTTCACGTTCAGGCTGGCGGCGTTCATGGCGCTCACTTCAGTCGGAAGTCGCGGCTGCCCGGCGAGGGTTTCGTGTCTCATCGTAACCATCCGGCTTGGGGGCAAGAGTTCGGGCGTCGCGCGTGGCGACGCCCGTCGGTCGACGGCTTTGGCCGTCAGCTCTTCGGCTCGGACTTGGAGTCGTAGCGCTTGGCCCACTCTGCAAGGATCGTATTGCGGTTGTTGGCCGCCCATTCGAAGTCGTTCTTGATCATCTTCTCTTCGATGTTGGCGGGCAGGTGTGGGACCGGCTTGGCAACGCCCGGCATGGCGACGATGGCCCAGCCGACATTGTACATCTCGTTGGCCTTCTTCGAGACAGACCAGTCGATGAGCGTCTTGGCGGCTTCTTCCTTGGCCGTGCCGGCGACGAGCGCCGAGGCTTCCATGTCCCAGCCGATGCCTTCCTCGGGAATGATGATGTCGATCGGCGCACCCTCGGCCTTGGACTTGGCTGCACGGAACTCGAAGGAGATGCCGATCACCGTTTCACCGGCGGCCGCCATCTTGCAGGGCTTGGAGCCGGAATGGGTGTAGGTGGCGATGTTCTGGTGCAGGCCGTCCATGTAGGTCCAGCCTTCCTTTTCGCCGAACAGCTGGATCCAGCTCGACACGTCGAGATAGCCGGTGCCGGAGGATGCCGGGTTCGGCATCACCACATGACCCTTGTATTCGGGCTTGGTCAGGTCCTTCCAGCTCTGGGGCGCGGTCAGGCCGAGCTTCTGGCCCTCGACGGTGTTGTAGCAGATCGACGCCGCCCAGCCGTCCATGCCGACCCATGCCGGTGGCGTGTCCTTGTCGACATATTCGGGCTTGAGCAGATCGACGCCCTTCGGCGCATAGGGCTCAAGCATGCCTTCGGCCTTGAGCACCAGAAGCGAGGTGGCGGCCAGTCCCCAGATCACGTCGGCCTGCGGGTTGTCCTTCTCGGCCAGCAGCTTGGCGGTGATGACGCCGGTCGAGTCGCGGATGAAGTTCAGCTTGATGTCAGGATGGTCCTGGTTGAACGTCTCGGCGTAACGCTTGAGGTCTTCGGCCTCGATCGCCGTGTAGACGGTAAGCTCGGTCTCTGCCCAGGCAGCCGAGGACATCAGCATGGTGGTAACAGCAGCAAGCGCGAAGTTTTTCTTCTGGTTCATGGATATCTGGCTCCCATTTGAATCGCTTAGGCACGTTCTGATTGGGAGAGGTCTGAGCAGGGATGCGCGTGCCGCGATTGCCCCGATTGCGCCTCGTCCAAGGCTGATACTGGGAACGAGGGGTCAATAAGTAAAATCTATTCTTTTTATAATACTGTAGCCTCAGCTTATGAGCTGTATGGCGATGCGACAAACGTGTTCGGGGTCAGTCCGCCGTCAGGAAAAGGCGAGGGCGATGACGCCGCAAGCGACGATGACGGCCGAGACGATGCGCGCCGGCCAGGGCCGCTCGCCGAAGATGAACAGTCCGATCAGCGCGGCGATGATGACGCTCGATTCCCGCACCGCCGAGACTGCCCCGAGCGGGGCGATGGTCTTGGCATAGATGACAAGCCCATAGGCCGCGACGGCACCAAGGCCGCCGACAAGTCCGAGCATGACGGTCTTGCGGTCGATGGTATGGGACGCGCCGCGGCGGCGGAACAAGACGAACAACGTGACCGGGAATTCGAGCAGGAACAGCCAGCCCATGTAGCCGAACGGGCTGTCGGACAGGCGAACGCCGATGCCGTCGATGACCGAATAGGAGGCGATCAGAAGGCCGTTGATCGCCGCAGCGGCCACGGCGCGCGGATCGGCGTTGGCGGCACCGCGCTGGAAGGCGAGAAAGGCGATGCCGAAGGTGACGGCGGCAAGCCCGGCCCAGCCCAGCGGCGGCAGGGTTTCGCCGATCATCACATAGGCGCCGAAAGCGACGAGGGCCGGGGCAAGGCCGCGTGCGATGGGATAGACCTGGCTCAAGTCGCCGAATCGGTACGACTGGAACAGGAAGATGTAGTAGCCGAAGTGGATGACGGTCGAGAGCAGGATGTAGATCCAGCTCTCCAGCGATGGCGCCGGCGCTGACAGGACCAGCACCGTGCCGAGCGTGGCATGGGTGGCCGAGACGGCGGCAAGAACGACGGCGCGATCTGTCGCCGCCTTGACGACGGCGTTCCAGCTCGCATGCAGGAAGGCCGCGACCAGGACGATGGTAAGGGCAAAGCCGGACATGCGATCAGGCTTTCACGGAGTGCAGTCGGAGAAGGGATCGAGGCGAGTCCGGAGAGGACGACGCTTCCTGGAAGTCGGCAACAGCATTTCCCCTCCACGCAAATGAGGGAGCGCGAACGCGCCCTCATCGACACTCATCTGATTTGCCGGCTCAAGACAATAGCGCTCGGGCTGACGATAACGAGAAGGTCTTGATGTTGGTAGGTTTGTCACCGCTTTGATGGCGCCTTCCTTGTAGACGCTGGACGATATCGTGACCGTCAAATGGCGACATGCCGATGCGATATGCCGTGACTTTTCAGACAGAGTTTGGGGATCGGCCGAAGGCGGTCGGATCGGAAAGCACAGTCAACTCATCGTCATCCCACTCCGAGGCTCTCAATGGAGGGCCTGCTTGGAGAGGACGAACAGATCAACGATGAGCCGGTTCGAGGCTCGATCTAGCCGCCGCGACCAGCGCTTGCAGGTACTTTCACTTCCGGCATCGCGCCGATCAGCATGCGAGCGTACTCGCTTTCCGGAGCGTCGAAAATGTCGGCGCAGTCGCCCTGTTCGACGAGTTCGCCGCGGTTGATCAGCGCGACACGGTCGCAGAGATAGCGGACGACGGCGAGATCGTGGCTGATGAAGAAGTAGGTCAGGCCGAGGCGATCCTGAAGTTCGCACAGCAGATTGAGTACCTGGGCCTGCACAGAGACGTCGAGAGCCGAGGTCGGCTCGTCGAGCAGCAGCAGTTCCGGGCCCGAGGCGAGGGCGCGCGCGATGCAGATGCGCTGGCGCTGGCCGCCGGAGAATTCGTGCGGATAGCGGTGCAGGTGCTGCGGACCCATGCCGACGAGCGAAAGCAGCTCCGCAGCTCGGTCGCTGCGCTGCCTGTTGGTCAGGCCGAGCGTCTCGTGGTGGATCACCAACGGCTCGGTGATGATGTCGTAGACCGACATGCGCGGGTTGAGCGAGGCGTAGGGATCCTGGAAGACGATCTGGACGCGCGAGCGCAGGCGGCGCAGTTCGGCGTCGGACAGCTTGCCCAGGTCCTGGCCCTGGACGCGGATGCTGCCCGAGGTCGGCGTTTCCAGGTGCAGGATGGAGCGGGTCAGCGTCGTCTTGCCCGAGCCGCTTTCGCCGACGAGGCCGAAGCTCTCGCCCTTGCGCACGCTGAGCGAGACGTTCTTCAGCGCATGGACTTCAGGCGACGAGCCGAAGATGCCGCGTCGGCCGGGATAGATCTTCGAGACGTTATCGATTTCAAGCATGATCTCAGTCATCGACGAGCGCCTCCATTTCGTTGACGCGAATGCAGGCGGCGGCATGGCTGTCGCCTACCGAGACCGGCGTCGGCATGGCAGCGGTGCAGGCGGGTTGGGCAAACTGGCAGCGCGGGGCGAAGCGGCAGCCCGGCGGCGGGGTGATCAGGTTCGGAACCGAGCCGGCCAGGCCGCGAAGCTCGCCGCGCCTGGTTTCGCGGGTCGGGATCGCCGACATCAAGGCGCGTGTGTAGGGGTGGACCGGATTGCCGATGACGGCTGCGACCGGTCCGCTTTCGACGATGTTGCCGGCATACATGACGGCGACGTGGCTGCATGTCTGGGCGACGACGCCGAGATTGTGGGTGATCAGAACGACGCCCATGTCGAAGTCTTTGACGCTGTTCTTGATGAGCTCGAGGATCTGCGCCTGGACCGAGACGTCGAGCGCCGTCGTCGGCTCGTCGGCGATCAGGAGGTCAGGCCGGCCGATCAGCGCCATGGCGATCAGCACGCGCTGGCGCATGCCGCCCGAGAACTGGTGCGGGTAGTCGTTGAGCCGTGCCAGCGCGTTGGGGATGCCGACGCGCGCGAGCATCTCGCCGGCGAGCTTGCGTGCGGCCTGGCGGCGTTCGCGCCGGCCGGCATTGGGCGAGCAGCCGATCACGTCGGGATCGCGCTCGGCCGCGGCCAGCGCCACGTCGACAAGTTGGTCGCCGATGCGGAAGGCCGGATTGAGGTTGGTCGTCGGGTCCTGGAAGATCATGCCGATGCGCTTGCCGCGCAGGCGCTGCATCTCAGCCTGGCTGAGCTTGAGCAGGTCATGGCCTTCGAGCAGGATCTCGCCCGCCGTGTAGTGCGCCGGCGGCGTCGGCTGCAAGCGCGATACCGACAGACCGGTGAGCGACTTGCCGCAGCCGCTTTCGCCGACGAGCCCCCAGATCTCGCCCCGGTTGACGGTGAGGTTGATGCCGTTCAGCACATGTGCCCGGCCGTCGAAGCTGGACATCCGGAGGTGCAGGTCGCGGATGGAAAGGAGAGGTTGGGTCATCAGCGCCTCGCCTTCGGATCGAGGATGTCGCGCAGGCCATCGCCGAGCAGGTTGAAGCCGAACACCGCGAGGAACATCGCCATGCCGGGCGCCATCGCCGTCCACCAGTAGTCGGGCATATAGGAACGCGAAACGGACAAGAGTGTGCCCCATTCGGGCGTCGGGGGACGAACGCCGATACCGATGAAGCCGAGGCCGGCGACGGTCAGGATGGCAAAGCCCATGTCGAGCGACATCTTGACGATGATCGGCGACACGACGTTGGGCAGGATGTGGCGGAAGAGGATGCGCTTGGGCGTGGCGCCGAGCGCACGCGCAGCGGTAACGTAGACTTCCTCGCGCGCTGCCAGCACCTCGCCGCGCACCAGCCGCGCGTAGCCGGGCCACCATGACAGGGCGATCGCGATCACCATGTTGCCGAAGCCCGAGCCGAGGGCCGCGGCAATCGCCATGGCAAGGATCAGGCCGGGGATGGTCAGCGTCAGGTCGGTCAGCCGCATCAGCACCTCGTCGACCCAGCCACGGGCAAAGCCAGCGACGGCGCCGACCAGCGTGCCGATCACCGAGCCGATGAGCACCACGCCGAAGCCGGCGAGCACCGATACCGTGGTGCCGGCCATGACCAGCGACAGCACGTCCTGGCCGAGTTCGTTGGTGCCGAACGGGTGCGCCGCTGACGGCGGGATGAAGCGCGAAGCGGTGTCGACCCCGCCGCCGACGTGTTCGGGGTAGGGGGCCAGCACGGTGCCGAAGACGGTGAAGAAGATCACCACCGCGACGATGGCCGCACCCAGCATCGACAGCTTGCTTTGCGAAAAGCGGAAGAAGGCACGGCGCAGCCTGTCGCGGCGCGGCGTGGCGAAATCGTCCGCGGTGTTGGGCTCGGTCGTGGTCATGAGTAGCGGACCTTGGGGTTGATGACGCCGTAGAGCAGGTCGATGACGAGGTTGGCGAAGACGAAGAGCAGGCCGATGACCAAGGCCACGCCGATCACCGGCATCATGTCCTGCGAGACGATGGCCTTGGTGGCGTAGAGGCCGAGGCCCGGCCAGTCGAACACGGTCTCGACCAGCACGGTGCCGCCGAGAAGCCAGCCGAAATAGAGGCCGATCACTGTCAGCGTCGCCGAAACGGCGTTGCGGGCGACGTATTTGGTGATGATCTTGCGCTGCGGCAGGCCAAGCGCGCGCGCTGTCATCACATAGTCCTGCTGCATCACCTCGATCGTCGAGGCACGCATCATGCGCATGATCGTGGCGAGCGGGGACAGTGACATGGCGATGGCCGGAAGTGCCAGATGGCGGAGCGACATGAAGAAGGCGTTCCAGTTGCCGGCAATTAATGAATCGATGGTCAGGAAGCCGGTGACGAAGCGCGGCGGGATCACGACGATCGGCAGGCGTCCGCCGAGCGGCAGCCACATCAGCCACATGGCAAAGCAGAGCTGCAGAAGGAGCCCGAGGAAGAAGCGGGGCATCGAGATCGCGCCGATGGCGCCGACCTGGGCAAGGTAGTCGGGCCAGCGGTTGCGCCAGACGGCGGTGATGAGGCCGAGCGGAATGCCGACCACGACAGCAATGAACATCGCTGCGAAGACGAGTTCGAGGGTCGCGGGAAGGTAGGCCTTTATATCGGCGGCGACGGGGCGGCGGGTCAAAAGCGACGTGCCGAGGTCACCATGCATCAGGCCGGCGACATAGTTGCCGTATTGCACCCAGATCGGCTTATCGAGGCCGTACTCGACGGCAAGTGAGGCGATTTCGGCCTGCGTTGCGTTCGGACCTGCGGCGAGCGCCACCGGATCGCCCGGCAGAAGGCGAGCGATGGCGAACATGATGATCGTCAGGCCGACGATGACCGGTATGAGCAGCAGAAGCCGCCGCAGGATGAAATGCAGCATTGCCGATGTCCTTTGGTTGGAGCTTTGGCGGGCCCGAAGGCCCGCCAAATGTTCGACTTAGCCGAGCGACAGGCCCCAGGTCTCGATCGCGTTGGAGGCGACCGGCGTGAAGTGGTAGTCCTTCACGTTGTCGCGCATGGCGAGCTTGCGGCGCTCCAGCACGCCGAAGACGTCAGGTGCATCCTCGACGACCTTCTTCTGGAATTCGGCGTAGATCGCAACGCGCTTGGCCTGATCGATTTCCTTGCGGCCGGCCTCGATGAGAGCGTCGACTTCCGGGTTCTTGTAGACCGCGTTCTGCCAGGCGCCGTTGCGCGACGAGTGGTAGGCCGCATAGGCGATGTTGTCGGGGTCGCCGTAGTTCGCCGTCTGGTAGACCGGGAACAGGTCGGGGAAGGTTTCCGCCGACTTGCAGGCGGTGACCATGTCAGGCCAGTTCATCGGCACGATCTCGAGCTCGATGTTGAGCTGCTTGAGGCTGTCGAGCATGATCAGCGCCCAGCGGCGCTGCTGCTCGAGACCCGAGACGTGGTACATCTTGAGCTTGAAACCGCCTTCCGGCTTGGCCGACTTGGCCATGTATTCCTTCGCCTTGGCCATATCGGTGCCGTAGGCGACGAGATTGGCGTCGAAGCCAAGGATGCCCTTGGGCAACGGGCCGTTCATCGGGTCGGCGTAGCCTGCGGCGTCGAGGATCGCCTTGTAGTTCGTGGCGTAGGATATCGCCTTGCGCAGGTTGATGTCGGCGCAAGGACCGTGCTGGGTGTTCATCTTGATCGAGAAGGTGCGGTATTCCGGCTCGATGACGCTGACGACGCCGGGTGCATCCTTCAAAGCATCCATGTCCTCGCTGGTGAGGTCGGTGGCGATGTGGGCCTCTCCGCGCTGGATCATCAGCCGCTGGGTGGCCGTTTCACGCACGATCTGCCAGATCACGCCTTCGAGGTTGCCGCCGCCGGCCTGCCAGGCTTCCGGCGCGCGGGCCAGTTGGTAGAGCGTGCCGACCTCGAAGCGTGCCACTGCAAACGGGCCCGAGCCGGCTGCATTGGTCATAAGATAGGTTTCGCCGGAATCGCTGCCGAGATTGGCCTCGACCACCGCCTTCTCGACGACGAAAATCCACGGCAGCACCTGCAGGAACGGTGCGAAGGGCGTGGCGAGCTTGAACTTGACGGTGCCCGCGTCGACGGCCGTCACGCCTTCGGCTGTGACGATGTCGCGGATCATCCAGGAGTTGCCCTTGGCGAGCTTCAGTGCGCGGGCGAAGGAGTAGACCACGTCGTCGGCGGTGACGGCATTGCCGGAATGGAACTTGGCGGCCTTGTTCAGGACGAAGGTGTATTCGGTGCCGTCGGCGCTGACGGTCCAGCTCTCGGCGATGCCGGGGGTCGGCACCGGCGGGTTGCCCGAGATGCGCACCAGCGGGTCATAGACGTTGCGCATGAAGAACGAGGCGGAATAGCCCGTCGCGGTGTGCGGGTCGAAATTGGGGATGTCCTGGCCGGCGGCGATGATCAGGACGCCGCCCGACTGCGCGAAGAGGGCGCGGGGGAAAACGGTGGTGGCGAGGCCGACGCCGGCCAGGGCCAGCAGGCCGCGCCGCGAGATGTTGAACTGGTCAGAGGTCATTGCATTGCTCCTGTCGGATGTCTGGTCGTCATTGCAAATGGGCGGCGCCAGTTGGCCGGGCGCCGCCGGATCTCGATAGGCGTTTAGGCCCAGGCCACGTTCTCCTGCGGCGCCACGGTTCCTGGCGTACCTGGTTCCTTGCGGTAGTTGAGCGCCACGTGATCAGGCGTCACAAAACCGAGTGCGAGGTCGCGGGAGATCGCGGCGTGGTCGCGTTCGGCGGAGTTGCCGTAACCCGAGCCGCCGGCGAGCACGAGTTCCACCACCTGGTCGGTCCGGTGCAGCGACACCAGCTCGCCGGTGCCGCAATCGCGCAGCACCCGGCCGTCGGTGGATAGCACGCGACCGCGTGCCCCGCCGCCTGCCTGTCCGCCGAACAGGCCGTCGATGGGATTGTCGACGCCCTCGGGGTAGACCGAGACCAGCATCTCCAGCCCGTCCTCTTCGCGCTTGCGGAAGCGCACGACCTGGCCGAGGCCGCCGCGCTGCTTGCCCGCACCGCCGCTGTCGGCGCGGAACGCCTTCTCCAGCACCAGCACCGGCACCCGGCTCTCCATCAGCTCGATGGAGGTGTTGGCCGCCGATGTCGGCCACAGCAGCGAGGAGTGGCCGTCGCCGCGTTCGGAGCCGCCCTGGCCGCCGCCGCAGAAAAGCATGTCCGAATAGAACTGCCCGTCCTTGGTCTGGCCATAGACGTTCGCCGCGACCGCAAGCCCGGTGAAGGACTGGACCATGTCGGGCGAGGCCGAGGCGAGTGCCGCGAAGATGTTCGGCGCGAGGTACCAGCCGGTGCGGGTACGCAGGTTCACGGCCGCCGGGTAGGTCGGGTTCAGGATCGAACCTTCCGGCGCGGTCACCGTGAACGGGCGATAGCAGCCGGCATTGCCGCGCACCGCGGGGGTCAGCATACACTTCAGCGGGTAGGTCGCATGGGCCGCCGTGTAGTTCAGCGTCGAGTTGAGACCACCCTGGGGGAGCTGCGGCGGGGCGCCGGCGAAATCGACCGATATGCTGTCGCCCTCGACCTTGACCAGGACCGGGTAGCTGATGGTCTCGCCAAGCGGGTTGTTGGTGATGACCGAGCGGTACTCACCATCGGGCAGCGCCCGGATCGCATCGCGCATTGCCTTTTCCGACAGGCCCTGGACGACTTCGGCCAGCGCGCCGAGGTCGTGCATGCCGTAGTCATGCATGAAGGCGTCGAGCCGCTCCGCGCCGAGCTTGTTGGCCGCGACGAAGGAGAAGATGTCGCCCAGCACCTGCTCGCCGTTGCGGACGTTCTGGCGGATGAGCTGGATCAGCGTCTCGTTGGGGCGTCCCTCCTCGAAGATCTTCATCGGCGGGATCTGCAGGCCTTCCTCGTAGATCTCGCGGGCATGCAGCGAGTCCTTGGTGCCGCCGATGTCCGAGACGTGGCCGACAGTGCCCATCAGGCCGACCAGCTTGCCATTGCGGAAAGCCGGCGTGACGATGGCGATGTCGAACAGATGGCCAGCGCAGAGCCACGGATCGTTGGTGATCAGCACGTCGCCGGGCTTCAGCGTCTCGGCCGGATAGCGCTCCAACAGTGCCTTGACCGCGCGCGGCAGCGTCAGGTTGAAGACCGGCATGGCGCGCGGGCTGTGGGCCAGCGTCTCGCCGTCCTTGTCGAGCAGTTCGCAGGCAAAGTCCTGTGCCTCGGCGATGACCAGTGAGAATGCGGTGCGGCAGACGGTCAGCCACATTTCCTCGACGACGTTGACGAGGCGCGACCACATGATCTCGAGGCCGATCGGATCGCCCTTGATGCGGGCGACTGCCTGGGCGCGGGTCATGTCGTCGGTGACGAACGCGTCAGCCGCCTTGAGCGCGCCGACCTGGACGCAGAGGTTCTGGCTGGCGTCGATGGTGACGCTGTCGGACGGGCCGACGACGGTGGTGGACTCGCGCTCTTCGATGATCGCCGGGCCGGGGACGGTGTCGCCGCTGCGCAGCGCGTAGCGGTCATAAACCGCTGTCTCGAACTTGCCTTCATCGAACCAGCAGGTGCGGTGGCCCTTGATCCGGGTCGTGGTGTCGCCGCCGCCAGTGGCACCGGTGAGCGAAAGCTGCGGCGTGGGGCCGGCGACGCGTACGCGGAAGTTGACGGATTCGAAGCGCGCACCCTCGAAAGGCTCGGCATAACGGGCGGAGTAGGCCCGCACGAAGGCCTCGCGAATGGCGGGCAGGTCGGCTTCGCCGAGTGTCGTGTCGGGGAGTGGCACGCTGATGTCGTGCATCTGGCCGACAAGGCGCATGTCGGCGCTGCGTTCGACAACGATGTCGCCTGCGGCGATGCCCGAACGGGTCAGCTGATGGCGCCCCTCGTCTTCAAGAGCGGTCAGCACGCCGTTGACGGCGTTCGTGTCAAAGCCAGTCTTCAGCTCGACGCGCAGCGACCGTACGCCTTCGAAGGACAGCGGTGCTGCAAGGAAGCCGAGCGCCGACGCAGCACCCGATGCCGGTGGGATCAGCACGGATGAGATGCCCATGGCGCGCGCCACGTCGACAGCATGGGCCGGACCGGCGCCGCCGAAACCGACCATGGAATATTCGCGCGGATCCTTGCCGCGCTCGACAAGATGCACGCGTGCGGCCGAAGCCATGCTCTCGACGACCACCTTGTGGATGCCGAGTGCAGCTTCTTCAATCGTCAGGTTCAGCGGCTCCGCCACACGCGCGATGGCAGCACGGGCGGCCTCGAGGTCGAGCTTCATGCGACCGCCGAGGAAGAAGTTGGGATCGTAATAGCCGAGCGTGAGGTTGGCGTCGGTGACGGTCGGCTGCTTGCCGCCCATGCCGTAGCAGGCCGGGCCCGGGTCGGAGCTCGCCGAATGCGGGCCGACCTTCAGCAGGCCAACGTCGTCGATGGCGGCGATCGAACCGCCGCCGGCGCCGATCTCGATCATCTCGATGACAGGGGCCTTGATCGGCAGGCCGGAGCCCTTGACGAAGCGGTGGACGCGCGCGGCCTCCATCATTGGCGATATCTCTGCGCGGCCGTCCTCGATCATGCACGCCTTGGCGGTGGTGCCGCCCATGTCGAAGGAAATGACGTCGGAAAGCCCAGCCGCCTTGCCGAACAGCGCGGTGGCGAGGCCGCCGCCGGCCGGGCCGCTTTCGAGCAGCCGGATCGGGAAGTCGCGGGCAGTCTCCAGCGACATCAGGCCACCTGCCGAATGCATGAGGCGCAGCGCGCCGGCAAAGCCAGCGCCACGCAGCGATTTCTCCAGCTTGGTCAGGTAGCGGTGCATCAACGGCTGCACGAAAGCGTTGGCGCAGGTGGTCACCGTGCGCTGGTATTCGCCCATTTCGGCCACGACCTCGCTCGATATCGAGATCGACAGCTCGGGGAACGCGGCGCGGATGATATCGGCGGCGCGGCGCTCATGCGCCGAATTGGCATAGGAATGGATGAAGGCGATGGCGATTGCCTCGCAGCCCTGCGCCACCAGCTTCTTGGCAGCCAACAGAACCTGTGCCTCGTCGAGCGGGGTCTCCACCTCGCCCGAGGCATTCATGCGCTCATCGACTTCGAGGCGCATGTCGCGGCTGACCATCGGGTCGGGGAAGGAGACGAACAGGTCATAGATGTCGTAGCGCTGCTCGGTGCCCATTTCGAGCAGGTCGCGGAAGCCGCGCGTCGTGATCAGGCCGACCGGCGCGCCCTTGCGCTCGATGACCGCGTTGGTGACCAGTGTCGTGCCGTGGACGATCTCGCTGACGTCGCTGTGCCTGATGCTCTGCAGATCCAGCAGTTCCTGCAGGCCGAGCAGTGCGGCCTGTGACGGATCATGCGGCGTGGTCAGGCGCTTGTGCAGCGTGACGGAATGGTTCTGGCTGTCATAGAGCACGAAGTCGGTGAAGGTTCCACCAATGTCGAATCCCACGCGCCAGCGGTTGGGCAGATCACTCATTACTGATGTCCTTTTCTTCAAATCCGGGGGGCGACGAAGGCGCTGTCGCCCAGATCCTCGGCGATGCGGGCGGCCCCCTTGGCGAGGGCGGCGATCATCTCGTCGCGGCCTTTGGTGTCCACGAGTGCGTGGGGGTAGACGATACAGAGGCTGACGGCTTCGTCGGTGCGGGGGTCGGCGACCGAAATAGCGATGGCGTCCACGCCAGGCGTCGCCTCCTGGCTCGAATAAGCGAAGCCCTGGTGCCGTACTTTCGAGAGCTGCTCGCTCAGATCATGCAGCGCACTGTGCCCGGCATAGAGCGCATGCACTGTTTCTTCGCCAAGCCGCGCCAGCAGCGACCGGCCGGTGGCGCTGAGATGGGCGGGCAGGCGGCGGCCGATATTGCTGACGACGCGGAGCGCGTTGGTGCCCTGGAAGTCTGCGACGGCCGTCACTTCCTTGCCGTCACGCACGGAGATGTAGCCGGTGTGGCCAAAGGTGCTGCTGGCTTCGGCGACCACTTCGCTGGCGCGGCCGATGAGCAGCGACGAACGGCGGTAGGCGGCTGCGAGGTCGAGCATCAGGCGGCCCGGGCGGTGCCGATGCGAGTCGCCGATCGTCTCAAGCATGTTGGCCTCCCGCATCGCCTTCAACAGCCGCGACGCATTGGCCTTCGGCATGCCGAGCAGCTTCACGACGTCCGAGACCGTGAGATCGGGACAGTCGTTGCCGAAGCACCTCAGCACATCTGCGGCATTGTTCAGGACCGACATTTCTCCTCCGAGTCGTTCCATAAAATGGAACTCAAGTTCCACTTTTTGAAACTAATGCTCTCGTCCGTGCATTCGGTCAAGCTAAAAATGAGCCGACTTCCCGATGCCGCCGGGCAGACGGAATCGAAGATCGCCAAGGCAATGCTCCGCCGATCCCGGCAGCGATGCCGGGATCGAACGAAGTCTTCAGTTCAAGAAATTGATTTTGTTGCGTGCCTGCGCTCAGGCGGCGCCACGCACCTCGACGAGCCGGGCCAGAAGGCTGGCGCCGACGGGCAGGATCGTGTCGTCGAAAATGAATCCGGAATTGTGCAGCGGGACGGTTCCGTTGTGCCCCAGATTGAAGAAAGCACCCGGAACGACGCGCAGCAGATCGGCCATGTCCTCCGATCCCATCGTCAGTTCCGCATTCGGCTGCGCCTTGTCGCCGACGATTTCCTGCGCCACCTCAATGAGGTTGCCGACCCGCTCGGGATCGTTCGACAGCACGTCGAAGATGTTGCGGATATCGGCGGCGATCTCGATTTCGTGGGCGAGCGCGAAGCCGGCGCAGAGCTTGCGAATGCGGTTCTCGATCAGTTCGCCGTCAGCGTCGTGGAAGTATCGGAAGGTGCCGCGCAGGACTGCCGCTTCCGGAATGACGTTGTAGGCCGAGCCGGCATGGAACTGCGTGACCGAAACGACGGCGGGATGCGTTGGGTCGGTGTTGCGCGAGACGATCTCCTGCATCTCCTTGATCAGGCCCGAGCCGATGGTGATCGGATCGCGGCTGGCCTGGGGCATGGCCCCGTGGCTACCGCGGCCGTGGATTGTGATGTCGAAGAAGCTGGCGCCGGCCTGCGCCTTGCCCGGCCGGATCGTCAGCTGGGAGTGGTCCTGGTAGGGCGAATTGTGCATGCCGTAGAGCTCGTCGCAGGGGAAACGGTCGAACAGGCCGTCGCGCAGCATGGCGCGCGCGCCGCCGAGACCTTCCTCCGCCGGCTGGAAGATCAGTACGGCACGGCCCGAAAAATCGCGGTTGCCGGCGAGGTAGCGCGCAGCACCAAGCAGCATGGTGGTGTGCCCGTCGTGACCGCAACCATGAAACACACCGGGATTCTTCGAGGCATAGGGCAGGTTGGTCAGCTCATCCATCGGCAGGGCGTCCATGTCGGCGCGCAAGCCGATGCTGCGCCCCGGCCGGGTACCCTCGATGACACCAACCAGGCCAGTGCCGCCGATGCCGCGCTCGATGGTGACGCCCCAACTGGTAAGCAGATCCGCCACCCGCTGTGAGGTGCGATGCTCCTCGAAACCGAGTTCGGGATGCTGGTGAAAATCCTGGCGTATCGCGGTGAGATCGTCGGCGAACTGGGCGATCTGTTCAATCACAGGCATGGCGGACCGTCTTTCGTGGCTTTGGCCTGTCAGTGGCACTGGCGTCTTGTGAAGGCAAGCGTTTCGTCCTAGGGCGTCGAAGACGTGAACGGAGGCGCGGCTCGACTGGCCAACAGGCGCCGACACTTCAGACCCAGCCGCCTGAAAGAGGAAAAGATGTCAGCACAGACAATCGAGACGATTGCGGAAGAAGCCGGACAGTGGCGCCGCCACCTCCACCAGAATCCCGAGCTCTTGTTCGACCTGCCGGTAACGTCGGCCTTCGTTGCCGACAAGCTGAAGTCGTTCGGCTGTGATGAGGTCGTCACCGGCATTGCCACGTCGGGCGTCGTCGCGGTGGTGAAGGGAAAGCTAGGCGCCGGCCGGACGATCGGTCTGCGGGCCGACATGGACGCCCTGCCGATTGCCGAGCAGACCAACCTGGCCCATACGTCGAAGACCCCGGGCAAGATGCATGCGTGCGGCCATGACGGCCACACGGCAATGCTGCTCGGCGCCGCGCGACACCTCGCCTCGACCAGGGATTTTGCCGGCACGGCCGTGCTCATCTTCCAGCCGGCCGAGGAGGGCGGCGCCGGCGGGCGCGTCATGCTCGAGGAAGGGTTGCTGGAGCGTTTCGGCATCGAGGAAGTGTTCGGCATGCACAATGAGCCGGGCCTGCCTGTCGGTTCCTTCGCCATTCGGCCCGGCCCGATGCTGGCAGCAGCAGATCGCTTCGTCGTCACTTTGAACGGCAAGGGCTCGCATGCCGCTTCGCCACATGAATCGCGCGATCCCGTGTTGATATCAGCGCATCTGGTGACGGCGCTGCAGTCGATCGCCTCGCGCAACGTCGATCCATTCGACCCGGTCGTCCTGTCGGTCACCTATATCTCCGGCGGCAATGCGCTGGCGCTGAACGTCATCCCGGAGCAGGCCGTCATCGGCGGCACGATCCGCACCATCGATCCTAAGACGCGGAAGGCCGTCGAGCAGCGTTTCAGGGATATCGTCGCCAACACCGCGCGGCTGTTCGAAGCGCAAGCCGAGATCGACTGGCGGCCGGGCTACCCCGTGACAGTCAACGATCCCGAGATGACGAAGGCGGCTGTCGCAGTCGCCGCCGATGTCGTGGGCGAGGACAAGGTCAATGACAATTGTCAGTGCACGATGGGTGCGGAAGACTTTTCCTACATGCTCGAAAAGCGGCCCGGCGCGATCATCTGGCTGGGTAATGGCGACTCCGCCGGGCTTCACAATCCCGCATATGATTTCAACGACGATGCGATCGTCCATGGCGTTCGTTACTGGACGTCCCTCGTCAGCGGAAGACTGGCGCTGCCGGCCGAATGATGACTGCTGGGAGGGCGGCGCTCGCGCTCAGCGCGGCCCTCCCAAGCTATCGAGCTATTGGTGAAAGGTGGCGAGCGGCCACTGACAATAGCTTTGGTTTCTATCGATGCAGCTTCCGGTCCTTGGCCTGCGCCGCCAGGAGCACGAACGACACCGCCAGTATCGAAGCCAGGAAGATCGAGCCCGACAAGGCATAGATGGTCGGCGAGGCGCCTGAGTTCATCTTGCCGAACATCGCCAATGGCAGCGTGTTCTGCCGCCCGACCAGATAGAAGGCCCGGCCGAATTCGTTCAGCGACAGCAGGAACGAGAAGATGAAGGCGGCCACCAGGCCCGGCTTGATCAGCGGCAATGTCACGTCGACGAGTTGGCGCCACCAGGAAGCGCCGAGATCGGACGCGGCAAGCAGGTAGGAACGCCTGACGGCTGCCATGCTGGTCAGGATGACGGTGAAGGCGAATGGCAGCGCCCACAGCAGGTGGCTTGCCGCTACAGTGCCCCAGAAAGGCTTCAGTCCGATGCGTCCGAAAATCACCGAAAGCGACAGGCCCTGGATGATGCCGGGAACGAACATTGGCAGAAGCACGAACATGAACCAGCGCGAGCGCCATTTGCCGAGGTCCATGTAGGCGAGTGCCGACAATAGCGCGAGGCCGGTTGCCACCAGCGCGGTGATGGTCGCGACCAGCAGCGATTCCTGCAATGCGCTGATGAGGGTGCGCTCCTTGGCGAGCGCGAAATACCAGGTCAGGCTGATGTCGGACAGCGGCGGCAGCGCGGGCTGCAGCGCCGGATTGAACGACACCGCCACCAGGTACAGCGGCGGGAGGTAGATGATCGCCAGGCCAATGGCTGTCATCAGCCAGATGGCGGCCTTCAGCGGGCGGCTTTCGAAACCGGCTACCATGTGAATCCCTCGAACAGGCTGGTCAGCTTGAACAGTCGGTTGCCGATAAAAATCAGCCCGAACAGGATGATCAGCACCAGGGTCGAGATCGCGAAGGCCAGCGGGAAGTTCACCACCCGCATGACGTCGTTGATCATCACCGAGATCATCGATGCGGCGGCGCCGCCGAGCATCTGCACTTCGGTGGCCGACCCTGCCGCCATGACGAAGACGAAGAGGAACCCGGCGAATATGCCGGCCTGCGTCAGCGGCAGCAGGACCGAGCGGAAGGTCCGCCAGAAGCCGGCGCCAAGGTCCTGGCTTGCGGCGAGCAGCGATGGCTCGACGCGTTGCATCGACAGGATCAGTGGAAAGATGACGAAGGGCAAATACGAGGCGACGAGGCCGACATTGACGGCGAAATTGGAGAAAAGGAGCCAGTCGAGCGGCTGGTCGACGATCCCGAGATCCATCAGCCAGCCATTGATCAGGCCGTTGCGGCCGAGCACCAGCCGCCAGGAAAAGGCGCGGATCATGTATGAGGTAAAGAACGGGATGGTGAACAGCGCCATGAGCAGCAGTGCCGTTCGCCTGCTCGCCAGAAAATGCACCGCCATCGCGGCGGGATAGCCGATGACGACACATATCGCGGCGGTCAGGAACGCCTTGCCCAGCGATCCGACGATGACGCTCCAGCGCCCGGCCTCGAGAATCGCTTCATAACCGGCCAGGCTGAACTCCGGCCTGATCCAATAGG
The DNA here is from genome assembly GCF_014206975.1 of Aminobacter aganoensis. GTDB lineage: Bacteria > Pseudomonadota > Alphaproteobacteria > Rhizobiales > Rhizobiaceae > Aminobacter > Aminobacter aganoensis. Next base: position 26,440 of record NZ_JACHOU010000019.1, on the reverse strand, counting down.
TCGCGGGATCCCAGGTCCAGAAACTCCAGACGAGGATGACGATCAGGGGCACGAAGCCCAGCAGCAGCACGATGAGTGCGGTGGGGAGTGCGAGTAGAAGGCCGGGCGATTTCATCTGGTTTCCAGAAAAAGGCGGGGGAGCGCGAACGGCTCCCGCCGCTGTTGGTCGCAATCAGGCGTTACGCAGCTTCTGCCACCATTCTTCGTAGAGCTGGAAATTGTCCGGGCGGGTGTTCTGCCAGGCGACCTTGCCACTGAACTTGGCCTTGACGTGCTCGGCCAGCGCCTTGACCTTTGCCGGGTCGAACTGGCTCGCATTCGCCTCGGCGTAGGCGACATTGCGATCGCTCGGCACGACGTAGCCGCGCTGTTCGCCAAGCGCGCAGCCATAGAAGCCGTCGAGCAGCCAATTGGCGAACTTGTGGGCGTCGTCGCCAAGGCCGCGGTCGACTGCTCCCTTGAGCAGGACCAGGTTGTTGCCCCAGCCCTCATAGCCTTCGACGGGCGCGGCATACTCGACCTGAAGACCGCGTTTTCGACCTTCGTAGACGATGGGCTCCCAGCCTGTCATGGCCAGCACTTCGCCGTCGCCGACAAGCTGCACGCCTTGCTCCCAGCCGCTCCAGAAGGTGCGGAACTGGCCATCCTTCTTGTGCTTGATGAGGAACTCCATGACCAGGCCAAGCTCGTCCTCGGTGAGGTTGCCCGGATTGCCGATCTTCTGGTTTTCCGACTCCTTCAGGTACATTGCGGCAAAGACCGCGCTGTTGATCCAGGCGTCTTCCATCGCCACCTGTCCCTTCAGCTTCGGGTCGAAGATGACGCCATAGCTGTCGACCTTGCCCAGCTTGTCGGGGCGATAGATGATCGAGTCGGCGTTGATGACGGCAGGCAGGCCATACTGCTTTCCGTCATGCTGCAGGTAGGGAATGTCCTTCGCCCACTGCCAGACGTTTTCGTAGTTGGGGATCTTCGACATGTCCCAGGGAACGATAGCGCCCTGGACAGCGAGTTCCTTCTCGGCGCCGCCCTGCAGGCCGCCGATATCGAAAAGGTCGTTAGCGTTGCCGGCGACCAGTCGGGCGACGGCCGGACCGGGGTCGTTGCCATTGTCGGTGAAGGCGACGTTCAGGCCCGCGTCGTCGGCTGCCCGAGACCAGGCGTCGCCGACGTCAAGCGTGCCAGTGGCCCAGAATGCCAGATCGCCCGCGGCCAGTGCCGACATGGGCCGAAACATGGAGCCGCCCGCCAGTGCCGCACCGCCGGCCCCGAGCGTCTTGAGCAATTGACGCCGGCTGATGTTGCTCGCCATCGCGCCGTTCAAAGAATTCATGTTGTTTGTCATCATGTTACCCCTTCTTTTTATGAAATTTCTTCAGGATGATCAGGTGTCACGGTTCGCCGTCGCTCCCGATGCGGGCACGGGCACCAAGGCGCCTCCGGCGAATTCGAGCCGCACTGGCTTGCCCGTTTCGGGCCAGGCATCGGCGAACTCGATCGGGATCTCGGCGTCGAGCTTCTGGCCGTCGCCAAGCTCCAGATAGAAGTCGAAGAACCGGCCGCGAAACTGGCGTCCGGCCACGATAGCTGCAAGTGAGCTCCCGGGCGCTGCATGCACGTTCGCGAGCGAAATGCGGTCGGGACGAACCGCCAGGAGTCCCATTTCACCGACGTCGCGAGCGCCTGGCAGAACCAGCCGCTCACCGGCTATGACGGCGACCGTGTCGCTGCCGCTGCGCTCCAGCCTTTCGGGTTTGAGCACGCGTTCCATGCCAACGAAGCGTGCGACGAAGTCATTGGCGGGATTGGCAAAGAAATCGGCCGGTCGTCCCACCTGCTCGAGCCTGCCCTTGTGCATGATGGCCATGCGGTCGCTGAGGCTCAGCGCTTCGTCCTGATTGTGGGTGACCAGCACGAAGGTCGATCCGGTTCGCTGGTGCAGCCTGCCGAACTCATCGCGCATCTGCTGGCGCAGCCTTTCGTCGAGCCCGGTCAGGGGCTCGTCGAGAAGCAGGATGCCTGGCTCCATGACGAGGGCGCGCGCCAGGGCGACTCGCTGTCGCTGCCCGCCGGACAGAAGATTGACGTTGCGCTCGGCAAATCCGGTCAGGTCGACCAGAGCGAGTGTGCTTTCGACCCGCTTTTTGCGCTCCGACGCAGCGACGCCCTTCACCTTCAATCCATAGGCGACGTTCTCTCCCACGCTCATGTGGGGAAACAGGGCGAGGTCCTGGAAGACGGTGTTTGACGGGCGGCGGTTCGCCGGCATGTCGGTGACATCCTGGCCATCGAACAGGACCCGCCCCGTGGTGGGGCGGTCAAAGCCGCCGATCAGCTTCAGCAGTGTGCTTTTTCCCGAGCCCGACGAGCCGAGCAACGTGAAGAATTCGCCGGCCTCGATCTTGAGACCCACGCGCTCCAGTGCTTTGACCGTGCCAAAGGTCCTGGTTACGTTGTCAATTCCAATCGAGATGGCCATGGCTAGCGGACCTCTTCGGTGATTACCATGATGCCCCGGTCGGTGATCTCCAGGACTTGCCCTGCATGAACAAGCGTTGTCGTGGTGGGCTCTTCGACAAGCAGCGGACCACTCAGGCGCTCGCCGCAGGGCAGGCCGTTACGATCATAGACAGCGCATAATTTCCAGCCGCCATCGTTGCCAAAATAGACTTTGCGTTCGCCTTTGCGCGCCTTGGCGACAGTGCGGCCGTCATTGTCGATCAACGGGCAGTCGATGACGTTGCCGGCGATCTCGGCCTGAAGATGCAGGTTCGTCACCTCGATGCGCGCGTCGGGCAGGCGGAACGAGTAGGCGGTCTCGTGAGCGAGATGGAAGGCCTCGGCGAAATCGGCGAGTTGCATCGACGGCGTGAACCGTGTCGACACGCTGTGCTCCTGTCCGTGGTAGCGCATTTCGACGGTGTAGCTGAAGGCGATGCCGTCCTTGTTGTCGAGGTCGAAATAAGACAGCGCCTCGCCTTCCATGTCGGCGAACACGGTTGCCAAATCGCCAAGCGACGACGCGGCGAGTGGCGAGAACCACGTCTTGCGAATGTCCGCGCGCGGATGCGCTGCCAGCATGCCCCAGGCCGAGAAGATGCCCGAATGCGGTGGGATGATGATCGACTTGGCGTTGAGTTCGCGGCCGAGGCGGGCGCCCAGCATCGGCCCGGCGCCGCCGCTGACGATCAGCGCGAGGTCGCGTGGATCGTGGCCGCGCTGGACGGTGACCAGTTTCAGGGCGTTGATCATGTTGGATTCGGCGACGTCGATGATGGCCTGGGCTGTGTCGTCGACGGACAGGGCGAGTGGTCCGGCCAGCCTGGCGATGGCCTGGCGCGCGAGTCCGACGTCGAGGGCCATGGCGCCTTCGGCAAATGCAGCAGGATCGAGCAGCCCGATGGCCACCTTGGCGTCGGTGACCGTCGGCTCGGTTCCGCCAAGGCCGTAGCAGGCCGGCCCGGGAGCGGATCCCGCACTTTTCGGCCCTACCCGCAGGCCGCCGGCGGCGTCGATCCAGGCGATCGAGCCTCCGCCCGAGCCGATCTCGACGATGTCGACCACAGGCACCTGGACCGGATAACCGGGGAAGGTGCGGGCCCATTCCAGCTTGTATTCGGCGTCTAGATTGGGCTTGCCGTCACGAATGAGCGTGCATTTTGCCGTGGTGCCGCCGACGTCGAGATAAAGCACGTCCTTTTCGCCGAGGATCGCGCCGATCCTGGCGGCACCAGCTGCGCCGCCCGAAGGGCCGGATTCGACAAGGGTCAACGGACTGGCGACGGCTTGCGAGAACGTCGCGACGCCGCCATTCGACAACATCGCATAATAGGCCGAATACACGCCCTTGGCGGCCAGCGCCTTTTCGAGATTGGCGAAGTAGCGCTGGATGATCGGCTGCACATAGGCGTTGAGGGCAACCGTGTTGGTGCGTTCGTATTCGCGCCATTGGCGCGAAATCTCGTAGCTGGCGCAGACGGTGACGCCCGGCAGCAGGTTGCGCAGCAGCGCAGCGCAGCGCAGCTCGTGGTCCGGATGGGCGTAGCTGTGCAGGAATATGACCGCTACGGCCTCGACGCCCTCATCCCGAAACAGGCGCGCGGCTTGGCGAATGTCGTCTTCGTTGAGCGGTTCGATGACCCTCCCGTCCGCGCCGACCCGTTCGCGGACCTCCGTTCGCAGCTTCCTGGGAATGAACGGTTCGGGGCTGTGGAACTGGAGATTGTAGAGGTCGGGGCGGTTGCCGCGGCCGATCTCGAGCACGTCGCGAAACCCTGCCGTGGTCACTAGGGCGGTCTTGACGCCCTTGCGTTCGGTAATCGCGTTGATCACCGTCGTTCCGCCATGGGCGAAGAACCGGACCTTGTCGGGGTCCAGGCCGCTGGCATTCTCTGCGCGGTCGATCACATCGAGCACGCCGATCGACTGGTCCTGGGGGGTGGTCAGGCTCTTTGAGGTGAACACTTTTCCGGTTTTCTCGTCATACCCAACGAGATCGGTGAAGGTGCCGCCGACATCGGTTGCAAGTCTGATCATTTCGTCGCCATGCCCCGGTGGTTGTATTCCGATGCCGCATGTTCCGCGCTGATGTAGCCGGCGCGGATGTCCTCGGCGATCGCGTCATTGCTTCTCTTGGCTGCGTCGCCCCAGCCGCCGCCGCCGCCGGTGGCGATGCGCAGCACGTCGCCCTTGACGACCCGGCGGTGAGACAATCGACCATAGGAGGTGGTGTTCCCGGCTTCGTTGTCGACGACATCAAGGCGGTTGAGACTTCCGGCATCCCCGCCGTCCATGCCCCAGGGCGGGGTTCGCGAGCGGCCGAAGCCGCTGTGGATGTCGGCCTCACCGGACAGGATCTCGTATTCGCGCACGACCCCGAAGCCGCCGCGCCACTGGCCTGCGCCGGCTCCGCCCTCGACATTGAGTGCGTAGCGCCGGACGTGGAGCGGAAACTTGGCTTCGATGAGTTCGACCGAGTAGTTGTAGGTATCGCCATCGGTCAGGGCGATCACCGCGCTGGCGCCATCGCGACCGGGCGCGCCACCCCAGCCGCCATGCTGCGGCTCGATGTGGATGAACTCTTCGCCGTCGGCAGTCCGGCCATTGATGTAGGTCACGCACAGGCTGGAATAGGAGCCGGCGGAGAAACGTTCCGGCATCAGCGGCGCAAGCGCCTTCCAAACCAGCTCTGAGGCATGGACAGATCCTTCGTAGTACCAGCCTGTCGGCGAAGGTTTCTGCGCCGTGAAGACAGTCCCGTCGGGCGCGATCACCGAAAGTGGCCGGAACCATCCTTCGTTGGACGGCTCCTGTGGCGCCACCAGCGCCTTGAAGATGGTCTTCACGGCCGAGCTGAGCGCGCCGCGCGCGCAGTTGATCGGGCCTGCCGCCGCAGGTGGGCAGCCGGTGAAATCCACCTCCATGCGGCCACCCTCGATCCGGATGGCGACCTTCACTTCGATGGGATCGGTGGTAATGCCATCGCCGTCGATGACGTCGGTTGCCTCGTAGAGGCCGTCCGGCAGTGCAGCTATGACGTCCTTGCTGCGCCGCTCGCTGACATCGAGGAGGTGATCGAATGCGTCCTGGATCGTGCCCGCGCCATATTTCTCGACCATCTCCAGGATGCGGCGCTCGGCGATGCGCACCGTGGCAAGCTGCGCATTGAGGTCGCCTAGCGCGACTTCCGGCAGGCGGACATTCTCGCTGATGATGCGGACCATGTCGGGCAGCAGCTTGTCATCACGCGCAATGCGGACGCAGGGCAGGCGAAGGCCTTCCTGAAACACCGAATTGGCGTCCGGGGGCAGGCTGCCGGGCACCGCGCCGCCGACGTCCAACCAATGGGCGACATTGATGGCGAATGCGATGATGCGGCCTTCGGCGAAGATCGGACGCATGATCGCCAGATCGCAGGAATGCGTCCCCCCGGAATAGGGGTCGTTGGTAACCAGCACGTCGCCCGGCGCCATGTCGTCGGCGAACCTCTCGACCAGGCTGCGAACCTGAGTGGCGAAGGTGCCGGTAAACAGCGTGATGCCGTTGGTCTGGGCAATCAGGTCGCAGTCGCGGGTGCAGATACCGCAGGCGAAATCCAGAACCTCGTAGATTACGGGGCTCATGCTGGTCCGCGCCATCACGATGCCCATCTCGTCGACCATCGACAGTAGCTTGCCCTGGATAATCTCCTGGGTCACGGGATCGACGGTTCGCACCTGCTGCTCCATTCCGCACCTTTTTGACTGCAGCGCGTATCTGCTGCCCATGCGGAAAGGTTGCATCGTGGAAGGGGCTTGCATACCCGACCGATCGGGTGGGCAGCCTGATTGCGCGCCCACCCGAAATGACGGTTAGGCTAATAGTCCTAGTTCTCGCGCGACCGAGATGGCTGAGGTGCGCGAGTGGACATTGAGTTTCGAGAAGACGTTCCGGACGTGAAACTTCACGGTGTTTTCGCTCACGTCCATGTGCCTGGCGATCTCCTTGTTGGAGAAGCCGCCGCAGATCAGGGAAATGACCTTCAGTTCCTGCTGGGTCAGCGTGTGCGGTGCGCCCGCGGTATCGGCCGCGGTTCCGGTGCTCCCTTGTCCAGAACTCGAAGCGTCTGCCGGGGCGAATATCTGGCCGACGCGCCGTGCGATCAGGCTGTCGGGGCCGGCCTCCTGCGCGCGCTGGCGCAGCAAGGCGAGCATTTCGGGACCCTCTTCGAAAAAGGCCGCGCGATACGTTGCGCTGGGCAGGGTCAGCAGGATTTCGTCCAGTACGGAAGCGGTGCGTTCGGTCTTACCGGCCTTCATGCTGGCCAGCACCGCCAGCAGGCGTATTCGCAGCATTCGCGGCACGCTGAAGGGACGCTCCTGCGCCACCTCCAGGCGTTGCAGCATGTCGAGTGCGCGCTCGATCTGGCCTTCCTGTATCCAGACCCGTACCCACAATGTGGCGGGTACCTCGCCGCGCAGCCGGATTGAAAGCCGGTTTCGCTCGATGTCAAACGCCGTTTCCGGGCCGAGGTCGAAACGGTCGGCGAAACGCTTGGCACCCTGGATGTCGCCAAAGTGGATGATCGAGCGCATCTGCTCGCGCGCCACCAGCCTTTGCAGGCGGGAAAAGCCACGGCGCTGCGCGGTGCGCCGTGCCTGTTCGAGCACGGCGTCGATGCCGTCGAAATCGTTCCTGACCGTTCTTGCGCGAATGCGGGACAGATAGGCTGCCGCCAACAGGTCGAACCAGCAGTCGTTCTTCTCCAGATGCGGCAGCGACCATTCGAGGATGCGCTCGGCACCATCATGAAGGCCGCGCTCCGACAGCGTCTCCGCCAGCAGTACCTGGGCGATCGCGTCGAGGTCGCACCCCTTGCCGATGGCGTTCTGCGCATCGCTGGCCAGGCGCTCGTAGGCCGCACTCGCGCCTTCCATGTCGCCGCGAAAGAACTGTGCCTGTCCGACGTGGACGTGGAGATGCATCGCCCCGAAAAGGGCTCCGGCCTGGGTGAAGGACTGGATCGCCAGGTTGCCGTGGCGCTCGGCGCGTTCGAACTCGCTGCGTTCGAGATATTGGAAACACAGCAGGTTGTAGGTCAGCGCGCGCTGCACCGGTTCCACCAGTTCAAGCAGCGTCAGGTCGCGCTCGAGCAGCGACAGGTCGAGGGCTTCGATGCGGTCATCCCGGTACAGCGCCATGAGGGCGCCGATCAGGCGAACCTCGTTGACGAGGATGTTGTCGGAACGGTCGATGGTCCGATCGACCAGCTCGAAATAGTGGGTTGCCAGCGCCAGGTTGCCGCCCTTGGCCGCGGCTACGGCCAGTCCGAGGAAGCTGCGTGGGAACTTTGCGGCTTCCGGTTCGGGCAGCACCGCCGCCAGCGCATGAAACTGCTGCAGCAGACCACGGGCGCCGGCATAGACCTGCCGCCATCCCCCGGCACTTTCGGAAAATTCCCCGGCAAGACGGAAATCCTCCGCATGCAAGGCGTGGCGGATGGCGCTCGCCCAGTCGCGCCGGGCGGCATACCAGTGCGCGGCATTGCGCCTGATCTGGTTGATGTCCAGTCCGCGCGCGAGCGCTTCCTGCATCAGGTACTCCTGGAACACCGCATGCAGCTTGAACTGCTTGTGCCCGTCGTCGAAAGCCTCGATCGGCAAGCCGCCGACAGCGATGTCGGAGGTCAGTTCGGCTGCGGCTGAAGGGCTGACGACCGCGCTCGCCAGCTCGGCACTGAAATAGGGCAGGGCCGCCACGCCGACCAGCACCGACTGCATGTGGATCGAGAGCGACGAAAACACCTGTTCCGACAGGTAGCGCGCCATATCGAGCTGGGTGCCGCTGAATTCGAGCAGGTCCCTGTCTGTCACGGCCCCGTCGCGCAACAGCACGCGAGCCAGTTGCAGTGCCACGGCCCAGCCCTGGGTCTTCTGGACCAGCGCCTCGATCTGCGATTTGTCGAGCTTGACCCCGGCCATGGCGAGCAGGTTCTGAGCCTCACCTGGCGAGAAACGCAGATCGCTGGCTTTCAGATAGGTGAGCTGGCCATTCAGCTGCATCGCCGAGATCGCCAGCCGCGGCTCCGATCTGGAGATGATCAGCAGCCTGAGGTTTCGCGCCTGCGGTGAAAACAGGAGCCGCGCCAGCGTCGCGTCGTTTTCATCGCTCTGGGCGAAATGGTAGTCGTCGAGGAACAGGTACAACGGACGGCGCAGCCGTTGCAACTGGGTCAGGATGACGCCCAGGACATGCTGCTGCGACAGGCTGGAATAATCCTGAGCCGCTGCGGGAAAGACGTGCGCGGCGGTGAGAACGCCAAGCAGTCCGAGCAGGAAGTGGGTGCCGTCGCGGTCGTCGCCATCGAGCGCGGCCCAAGCCGCCTGGTGGCCCTGCTTGCGCAGGTCCTCGTAGCGCTGGTTCATCAACGAGGACTTGCCGAAACCGGCCGGCGCGACAACCAGCGTCAGGCGCCGGTCGCCGGCGTCGTCGAGCAGCCTCAGCGTGCGGACGCGCCTGACCTGCGCCATGCGCGCATCGGCCCCGCCTTCAGAGATGTGTTCGGGCGACAATGCCACCATTCCTGCCAGGATCCAGCATCAACCAACGATGCCGTTATCATAGGCGGCGGCAAAAATGTACCACCTTAAGACTGCTCCGGGCTGCTTAAGGCATTCACTGCTCGCGCAGCGCACGCTGGAACTGGTCAAGCAGAGGTTTGGCCAGATAGGAAATCGCGGTGCGATCCTCGGTCGCGACAAAGACCTCCAGTGGCATGCCCGGCCTTAGCTTGTTCTCGCCCAGCTTTGCCATCTCGCCGTCGGAGACGCGAATTTCGGCGATGTAATGGGGCTGGCCGGTCGCCTGGTCGATCGACGTCGCGGCCGAGACATAGGCAATTTCACCGGCCAGCTCCGGCGTGGTGCGCTGGTTGAAGGCGCTGAACCGAAGCTTCGCGGCCTGGCCGATGTGTACCTGGTCGATGTCGGTCGGGGCGAGCCGGGCCTCGATCTTGAGCTCTGCCCCCTCGGGCACGATCGTGACGAGCTTCTCGGCCGGGGTGATGACCCCGCCAAGCGTGTTGACGGCAAGTTCGTTGACGATGCCCGCAATCGGGCTGCGGATGTCGGCGCGGTGGAGGCGGTCCTCGATCGCGGCTGCGCGCTCCTTGAGTTCCGCCAGTTTCGGCTCGACCGTGGAAAGGTCATGCTGGGCCTGTGTGCGTGCGGCATCGCCAACCGCGATGGTCTGCAGCCTGATCTCGCTGATCTGCACCTTGGCGCGGGCAATGCCGGCTCCGATCTCGGCCGTCTCGCCATTGAGGCGTGCAAGTTCACGGTTGGTGGTAAACACCCGCGAACTCTCGATCAGCTTCTGGTCCACCAGCCCCTTGATCTTGCGTTGCTCGGTCTCGATGATTGCGACTTCATCGAGCTTCGCGGCGTGCTGCGCCTCCAGCCCGCTGATCTCCTCGCCCAGTTGCTCGATGCTCAGCGTGAGTTGCTCGATCTGCGTCTTCCTGTTGCGCAGGTTCCCTTCGAGCAGCCTCGTCTCGCCGCGCACGACGTCATCGATATGTTGTCCGGCCTCATCGGAGAGCTTTGGCAGCTCCATCCGATCGAGCCCGTCGCGCTCGGCCATCAACCTGCCCTTCCTGATCGACAGTTCGGCCAGTTGCCCGCGAACGATGGACAGTTCAGCCCGTGTCTGTGCGTCGTCCAGGCGCAACAGAACCTGTCCGGCCTTGACGAAGTCGCCTTCGCGCACGGCAATTTCGCTGACGATGCCGCCATCACGATGCTGGATGGCCTTGAGGTTCCGATCCACCTTGACGGCGCCGGTGGCGATCACGGCCGCGGTCAGCTCGGCTGTGGCAGCCCAGCCGCCTGCACCCGCAAGCAACAGGACGCCGAAGGCGAGGCCGGCCGCAACCCGTCCACCCAGGCGAAATCGCTTCTCGTCGTCGTCTGGATTGCGATTGATCAATTTGCCCTGTCGGTGCGTATCCATGGTGTCCTCCCGCGTCAGGCGGTTTCCGAGACGGTGACCTGGCTGTCGCCGCTGATCATGATCGCCAGTTCGTAGTGGTCGTCATTGTCGAGGTCGGCCTCGATCAGCGTGCGGCGAACGTTGCCGGTGTACTCGTGGCTGATCAGGATCGGGAGATCGTCGTCGCCGCCGTCGCCATAGACGTCTTCGAAGCGATCCTCGAGGCTGTCGACGACCTCCTTGAAGATCTCGTAGTGGGATACGCGGATGCGGTCGCCCGCCATGAAATCGAGGATCTCGTAGGCAACCCGCAGGCCTGCCCCCGAAAGCGCTTCAAACTCGAAAAGGTCGTCGCCGCTGCCGCCGCGGAAGGAAGCGCCTTGTCCGTTGCCTTTGAAGTGGTCATCTCCCGACCCACCGATGAAGACCTCGAAGTTCGAGATCGTGTCCGTGCCGGTCTCGACGCCGCTGACCTTGCCGGACGCGAGATCGAACGAAACGCTGGTTGTCGCGGCAGCATAGTCGAGGGTGTCGGTGCCTTCGCCGCCGTCGTAGCTGTCGGCAACGAAGTCGAGGTCGCCGATCACGGTATCGTCGCCGCCGCCGCCATCGACATCATCGGTGCCGGCCCCGCCCGAGAGGGTGTCCAGTCCATCGCCGCCAAACATCTTGTCCGCGCCGGCATCTCCCATGACAACGTCATCGTCGTCGCCACCGTGCAGGGTATCGTTGCCGTCACCGCCTGCCAGGCGGTCGTTGCCTTCGTCTCCGGAAAGCTCGTCGTCGTCAGCGCCGCCGAACAACAGATCGTTGTCTCGGCCGCCGAACAGCCGGTCCCGGCCGCCGTCTCCGAACAAAGTATCGTCGCCGTTCTCTCCGAACAGCCTGTCGTCGCCGTCGCCTCCCGAAATCCAGTCGTTGCCGGTGCCACCGAAAACGGTGTCGTTGCCGAGCCCGGCAAACACGGTGTCCGCACCGGCGCCTGCCACGATGTGGTCGTTTCCGGCACCGCCGAAGACGATGTCGCTGCCGCCGCGTGCGTCAATGTTGTCATGGCCATCGCCGCCATCGATTTCGTCGCCGCATTCGGTCCCAACCAGAAGGTCGTCCTCCGAACGGCCGGAAATGCTGTTGCGGACGACCGCGAAATAGGCATTCTGCATCACCGATCGCGCGCCGTCGGTGATTTCATAGGCAATCGTCACAACCCCATAGCCGCTGGGGTCGAACAGCCAGGCCCCCCCCATCGCAGTCAGCGAGCCGGAGGAGGCGGTGATGTTCCTGACCGACAGCGCATCGCCATCCGGATCGACGGCGTTGGCGAGCAGGTCGGTAAGCCCGATCAAGGCAATGGCGCAGCCGGCGACGTCCGCCAGATAGACAGGCCCGCTGGTGCGCGGTGCGCGGTTCTGCTGTTCTTCTTCCTCGCCGCCCTGGCCGGGCTCATTGCCGCCAGGTCCACCTGGTCCGTCCGGCCCATCGGAACCACCCGGCCCATTGCCGTCCGATTCTCCCGTGCCGGGAGCCGGATTGTCGTTGGCGGCCATGAATGCTCCGGCGAACCTGAAGGGCAAGGTCGCTACCGGGCCGAAGGACGCGTAGTCGATGAACTCGAACTCGGGCGCCCAGATGGTCTCGAACGATGCCGGGCTCTGGAGATCGACGAGCCTGTCACCCGATCCTGGCGGGCTGCCTATGGCCGGAGGCGAGCCATCCGAGCCGTCAGCTTGTGTCTGGTCCGCAGCAGCCTGGAGAGCCAGCGCGGCTCCGCCCTGGCCCGGCTGTTCGCCGGCGTCGTCAGCCCTGTTCTCGGGGAGTGCTTCAGCTTCCGCCTTGCTGCTCCAGCCGGGCAGCATGGGCTTGATGTAAAGCGCAATGCCGGCCAGCAATGCGGCAAAGGCGAGGGGCCAGCGCGAGGTCTTGGGTTCGGTGCTGAAGCGGTAAGGGTGAGGGGCCGCCGGTTCGGTCGTTTCCGGTCGTGTCGATTTGACGGTGATGGTCATGCCGAGACCTTTGCGTTGACGCTCGGGCGTGCCTTCTTGACGACTGTGTCGAGGTTCGCCACCTGAGCTTGCGGCCGCGCCTGCAAGATCGTGTTCTTCGGGCCGATCGCGCTGATCTTGCCGTTCTGCACCACGGCAACGATCTCGACCGCGGCCAGCGCGCTCGGCCGGTGCGCGACGACGATGGCGATGCCGCAACGCGCGCGGATCGCCAGGATCGCGCTGGTCAGCGCGGCCTCGCCCTCGGCATCCAGATTGGAGTTCGGCTCGTCCATGACAACGAGGAAGGGATTGCCGTAGAGCGCCCGGGCGAGCCCGATGCGCTGGCGTTGGCCCGCCGAAAGCGCCATTCCCTGCGCGCCGAGCTGGGTGTGGTAGCCGTCGGGCATGCGCACGATCATCTCGTGAACGCCTGCAGCGCGAGCGGCCTCGACGATGGCCCGCGGATCGGCTTCGGGGTCGAAGCGGCAGATGTTTTCCTCGATCGTGCCATCAAGCAGCGCGACCTCCTGCGGCAGGTAGCCGATATGGCGGCCGATAACCTCGTCGCGCCATTGGGTGAGTTCGGAATCGTCGAGTCGGACGCTGCCGCGCAAGGCTGGCCAGATGCCGGTGAGTGCCCTGACCAGCGTCGTCTTGCCACCGCCGGAGGGGCCGATGACGCCCAGCGCCTGCCCGGCGTCGAGCTGGAATTCCACGTCGCTGAGCAACACGCGGCCCGTAGCCGGGGCTGCAACCGTGAGTTTTTCGACCTTCAGATTGCGCGCAGGCGCAGGCAGTTCCATCGGCTCGGGAACCTTGCTCAGCGCCACGGCCGTTTCCTTCAGGCGCCGCCATGCACTGCGGCCCTGGGCGAAATTCTTCCAGTTGCCGATTGCCAGGTCGACCGGAGCCAGTGCGCGCGCCGAAGCGACCGAGGCGGCGATAATAGCGCCCGCAGACAGGTTGCCCTGGATCGTCAGATAGGCACCCAGTCCTAGAATCGCCGATTGCAGCAGCATCCGCAGCACACGGGAGATGGCGCCGAACGTACCGCTGACGTCGCTGGTGCGGGTCTGCAGAGCAAGATGCTCGGCATTGGCAGCGGTGAAGCGCGACACGGCCCGGCCGGCAAAGCCCATCGCCTTCAGCACCTCGGCGTTGCGCGCGTTGGAATCGGCAATCTGATTGCGCAGGATCGCCGCCCTGTGCGTTTCGGCAGCATGGCCGCGTGTCATCAATTCGGTTGCGATGGTGAGCAGTGCCAGCACGAATGCGCCGCCGAGCGTCAATGCGCCGAGATAGGGATGCAACATGTAGACAAAGAGGATGTAGAGCGGCATCCAGGGCAGGTCGAACAACGCCACCGGCCCCTGGCTGCCGAGAAAACCGCGAACGGTGTCGACATCGCGGCCACGCTCCAGCGCCTCCGCCGTCGAAAAGCCGAAGCGCGGCATGTCTATCGCCACCCGATGCGCCATCGGCGCGATCTGTCGATCGAGGCGTCCACCGACGCGGACAAGCACCTGGGATCGGAGGATGTCGAATATGCCCTGGAAGATGTAGAGCCCGATCGCCAGCAGCGACAGCGCAAGCAGCGTCGGCACGCTGCCGCTTGTCAGCGCCCGGTCGTAGATCTGCAGCATGTAGATCGAGCCGGTCAGCGCGAGCACGTTGATAATGCCCGATATGGAGAACAGGAAGACGACGATGCCGCGAAAGCCGCGCGTCAGTTCGCCTGCTGTCCGAGGGCGCGACCTGGCGCCCTTGTCACCCTTGTCACTGCTCATGAACCCACCCACCCTTACTCAGAGAGGCCGGCCCCGGGGTGCCGCAACCGCGGGGCCGGCTTCTGGCGGACTGGCCCCCATGACCAATCCGCCAACCACGTTTAGAGGTCGAAGTCGTTTGTCGTCAGCGTGTGACGCCCCTTGATCTTCACCGTGAATTCGGCGTCGCTGCCGCCATTGGTATTGCCCTCCACCAGCGTGTAGTCCTGGCCCTGCCAGGTTTCGTGTGTGACCCGCAGCGCCCCGGCGGCATTGAAGCCGGAACCGGTAACCAGGGTGAACTGGTGGTTGGCAGAGCCGGTATTGGCGTCGATTGCCGACAGGTCGATGCGGTCGCCGGGTTGGAAGGAGACGATGGTGTCGCCATCCGCGTCGGCAGTCGACAGGAAACGGAACGTGTCTTCCCCGGCGCCGCCATCCATGACGTTCACGGCGCTGCTGGCGGTGATCATGTCGTCACCCGATCCGGTGACCACATTCTCGATGCCCCAGAGCGTGTCCGTGCCCGATTGGCTGGACGAGGCACTGCCGCGTCCGCCGAGGCCGGTGCCGAGATCGACAGTGCTGTTGGCGGTGATTGCCGACATGTCGAGCGTGTCGATGCCGGCCCCGCAGGACGACATGCCGTCGCCCCAGTAGCTGTCGTCGCCATCACCGGCCGAGGCCAGGATCAAGTCGTTGCCGGACCCGCCCTGCACTGCGTCGCTGCCCGCGCCGGCATTGATCAGGTCGTCGCCGTCGTCGCCGAAGATACGGTCGGCGCCGCCATCGCCATAAAGCATGTCCGCGCCGTCGCCGCCGAGCATGTCGTCGTTGCCGTCGCCGCCGAACGCCATGTCCCGGCCTTCGCCGCCTGACAGGAAGTCTTCGCCGCCCTGGCCACGCAGAACGTCGTCGCCGGCGAGTGCGATGATCGAGTCATTCGCCGCGGTGCCAAGCAGAACATCGGCAATCGCCGTTCCCGCGATCGCACCGGGCGACACGACGCCGACGTCATCTTCATCCTCGTCGTCGTCGCTGCCGGGACCGTTATCGTCTCCGTCTCCGTCTCCGTCTCCGTCGCCGTCGCCGTTGCCGCTGCCGGGAGGCGGGTTTTCGACATTGTCGTCGTCATCATCATCATCATCGTCGCCGGATCCGATGTTGGGCATTCCCTGAGGTGAAACGAAGGTGACGGAGTGGTTGTCGCTCGTCAGTTTCGTCCGCCCTGTCTCCTCGTCGATCGTCACCTCGTAGTCGGCAATGGTGGTGCCGTCGGGCAACTGGATCACGTCCTGCGGCCGCAGATTGCCGACTATGGTGTCGGTGCCGCCATTGGTCTTGAACACGATGCGATGGGCCGACTGCAGGCCGGAGATGTCGACCGTGTCATTGCCTGGAGAGCCTTCGATCGTGATCGTGCTGAGGCTCAGGCTGGTGTTGGTGTAGTCGCCGAACACCTCGAAGCTGTCCGTGCCGCCGCGCGCATTGATCGATATCTCCTCGATGTTGGTGAGCTGCGCGATCAGCGTCTCGTCGCCACCGCCAACCGCCCGGGTGATGAAGATCTCGTAGCCTTCGGGCGCGGTCGTATCGAGTGCTTCCGCGTATTCGAGGGCGGTGTAGATCCGGAACGTTTCGCCGGCATTGCTTCCGTTGATGTGGAAGGTATCGGTGTTGGCGCCGCCATCGACCGCGTCGAGGTCATCGCCGTTGGTGCCGTCCCAGATGATGGTGTCGTTGCCGGCACCACCATTGATGGTGTCCTCACCGTCGCCGCCGACCAGGATGTCATTGCCGCCATTGCCATTGAGCGTGTCGTCGCCGCCATTGCCTAGGAGGAGTTCGGCACTTCCGCTGCCATTCGTGGTCGCGCCGGCGTTGCTGCCGTTGCTGAGCGCGTAATCGATCCCCGCAAGGCGGATGAGCTCGATGCCCTGCAGCGTGTCGTTGCCGCCCTCGCCATAGGCGTTGACCCTGGCGTTGCCGCCATTGAGGTCGAACCGATAGTCGATCGCGCCGTCCGCGAAGACCGCGGTATCGGTGCCGCCCTGGCCATTCAGCGTGTTGTTGCCAGCGTTGCCGGTCAGCAGGTTGGCCGAGCCGTTGCCGGTAGCGCTGATGCCGCTGGTGCCGGAGAGTTCGAGGTCTTCAACGTCGGCATCGGTGAGGGTGTAGGAAACCGACGAGACGACCTTGTCGATGCCGCCGGCAGTTCCGTTGCCTTCACTGACCGTGTCGCCGGTATTGTTGACGTAGTAGGTGTCGTTGCCACCACCACCGCTCATGGCATCGTTGCCGGTGCCGCCAACGATGACGTTTGCCAGCCCGTTGCCGGTAAGGGTTCGGGTGCCGGAGCCCTGTGCCGTCAGGTTCTCGACATTGTCGCCCAGGCTATAGCTGTTCAGTCCCTGCGCGACATAGACCGTGTCGGTGCCACCGGTGCTGCTCGTCTCCGAGACAGTGTCGTTGCCGTTGACGAAATAGTGGTCGTCGCCATCGCCGCCGACCATGGTCCGGGCGCCGGAACCGACCGTGCCGACAAAGAGGTCGGCATTCGCCGTGCCATTGAGGGGCACAGCGCTGCTGGCAGTGGAATAGAGCACGTTTGCCAGGTGATCGGCGAATTGCAAGCGCTCGATGCCGCTGATCGTGTCGGTGCCGTCGCCTGCGTTGACGGTGAGATTGCTGCCGCTGCTGCCGAAGGCTGCGCCGGCCAGCGAGCCCGAGAAGATGGCCGTGTCCTCGGTTCCGCTGTCGCCGCTGCTCGTGCCGCCATAGAGCGTGTCGTTGCCACCACCGCCACGCAGCCTGTCGTTGCCGCCACCACCGCTGATCGTGTTGCCGCCGCTGTTGCCTGTCAGCACATTGTCCAGGGCATTGCCGGTTGCGCTGTTGCCGCTCGATCCGCTCAAGGTTAGGTTTTCGACGAATGACCCCAGTGTGTAGCTCTGGGACGAGATCACCGTGTCGGTGCCCTCGTTGTCGAGCTCGGTGACCACGTCCGCCGGCGCACTGACGTCGTCGACATAATAGGTGTCGTCGCCGGTTCCGCCGGTCATGGTGTCGTTACCCGTGCCGCCATCGAGGACGTCGTTGCCGGCGCCACCGGTCAGCGTGTCGTTGCCGCCATTGCCGATCAACGTATCGTCGCCGTCATTGCCGGTCAGGACGTCGCCGGCCGTGCCGCCGGTAATGAAGTTGTCGAGCGCGTTGCCGGTGCCGGTGAAGGCGCCGGTGCCGGAACCACTGTTGCTGCCGTTGACGTAGGTGATGTTCTCGACATTGTTGCCGGCAGTGTAGGAGGCCAGCATCGTACGCACTGTGTCGATGCCTTCGCTCGCAGCCTCGACCACGACGTCGGAAGCGTTGTCGACGACGAATGTGTCGCTGCCGCCGCCGCCCCACATCGTATCGGCACCCGTCCCGCCGTTCAGCATGTCGTTGCCGGCGTCGCCGAACAGGGTGTCGTTGCCGTCGCCGCCGTCGAGTTCGTCATCGCCGAAGCCGCCGCGCAGCGTGTCGGCCCCGCCATGGCCTTCCAACTCGTTCGCCTCGTTGTTGCCCACCAGCGTGTCGGCGTTCTGCGTGCCTTCGACGTGTTCGAAATTGCGGATGAAGGCAAAGCCGGTGGCGACGCCCGTCAGCAGGTTGACGTTGACGCCGCTGCTGCTCGAAGTCGCATAGGTCAGCCTGTCGTCATCGCCGTCGCCATCCGAGGTCACGCTGTGCAGGTTGGCATCGACGTTGTCGCCGTCGGCGACGACCGACTCGATGTCGGTCAGCGTGCCACCCTCGAGCTGCGTGATCCGCGTGCCGTCATAGACCACGGCAAGCGTGTCGTTGCCGTTGTCGCCGGTGTAGTAGACGGTGTCGTTGTCGGCCCCATCGGGGTCCTCGCCGCCATTGAAGGCGTTTGGTCCTTCGTCATCGTTGTGGATGAAGGTGTCGCTGCCGAGGCCGCCATTGAGGATGTTGATGTCCGTCCCGGTGCCATCGGCGGTGCCGCCGTTCAGCGTGTCGTTGCCGTCGCCGCCGTTGATCGTGTCGTTGCCCGCGCCGCCGTTGAGGACGTCGTTGCCGGCATTGCCGTTGATCAGGTCGTCGCCGTTGTTGCCGTCGATCACGTCGTCGCCGGCGTTGCCGTTGAGGGTCTCGTCAATGGCCGCGCTGCCGGTGTTATTGCTGCCATTGATGTCGTCGCCCACCATCGAAGTCGGGGCCGAGACGAAGAATTCCTGCCTCCCTCCGTCGTCGGTGTAGTCAACCCGCACGCGCAGATACATGCCGACATCGGCCTGTCCGGGCGTGTAGCTGGAGGTCGCCGACGGAGCGCCGATGTTTGTCCATGACGCTTCGATGCCCGGCGTCGAAGAACGCTGCCACTGATAGGTCAGCAGGCCTTCTTCGAAGGCGTCGCTCATCCCGTCGGGATCGACGAAGGCCACGGCCGCCGTGATCTGCTGTCCCTCGGTTGGCGAGGGATCGCTGATCAGCAGGTTGCCGGACGGCGCATCATTGACCGCAACGACAGGCGCGGTCACCGCCGAGTAGACATATTCCCGGACCTGGCCGCCATCGACGAAGGTGCCGCGAACGCGCAGGCCGAGGCCTGCTTCGGCGTCGCCCGGCCGGAACGTGTTGCCCTGGGCATCGGGAATGTCGACGAAGTCGCCGGTGCCGTCGTTGCGCTCGACCTGCCACTGGTAGCTGATCTTGTCTTCGGGAATGACGCCGCCGGGGAAGTTGGCGTCGTAGACCAGTGACGCATCGACGGTGAGAAGCCCGTCCTCGGTGGCAGGGAGCCCCGTGATGCGCAATTGCCCGACCGGATCGTGGTTGCCTGTCGTGCGCAGGGTGAGGATCTGGTCGGCGAACTGGATGCGTTCGATATTGACGAGGATATCCGTGCCCTCGTCGGTATGCGGATCGATCTCTTCCTGCTCGCGGCGGGCGATGATCGTCTTGTCGCCGACTTGCGTGATCTCGTACCAGTCGCGGTTGCCGGCATAGACGGCAGTGTCGGTGTCGTCGCTGCCATCGGCGGAAAGCACTTCACGCACGATGTGGAGCTGCCTTGGCTTGATCGTGCCTTCGAGCAAAAGCTCCGACAGCGCCTTGCCTGCCCAGGCGACCGGAACCGGCTGGCCGTTGGCGCCGACGTCGGTGGCGGTGAAGACGTGCTTCAGCGTGTCGACGGTGGCGATCTCGTTTTCGGGCGTGTTCGCCGCGTCGGCGTTGGTCAGCCTGATACGGACGTTGAGCCAGGCATCGCCATCGATGAAGTCGTTGCCGCCGCGGCCTTCGATCGTGTCGTGGCCATCGCCGCCGAGGAGGATGTTGCCGCCCGTCCAGGCGATCGCGTCGTCGCTTGCGCCGTTGCGCGCGGCGAGTTCGAGCAATTCGCGCAGGCCGGCAATGCGGTCGACGCCGGCCTGGTTCAACTCGTGGCCCTGCATGTCGAGTTCGGGCTCGAGCTCGCTGGTGTCGCCGCGGTCGTCGCCGCGCAGCACGTCGTTGTGGATCCAGCCCGACAGGCCTTCGGTCTGGTCGAAGCGGTCGCGCAGGATGTCGTTGGCGACGTTGGTGAAGATCGGGATGCGCATATCGGAATCGGCGGCGATCCGGCTGCCCTTGTGGATCGCCCAGTCGAAGCCGAGCATGCCTTCGTTGCGCATCACGCTTTCGCCCTGGACCATGATGTCGTCGCCGGACTCCGCGTCGAAGTCATTCTCGTTCTCGCCCGCGATCATCACGTCGTGGCCGATGATCGTGGAGTTGAAGAACAGCTCCGAGTTGTCGCCGTTGAGGACGTCGAAGCCGTCGCCGCCCTCCATCCAGTCGTCGCCCTCGTTGCCGAGGATGAAGTCGTGGTCGGCGCCGCCGAGGATGAAGTCGTCGCCTTCGCCGGCGAAGACCTCCGTGCCGTCGACGCCGACGATGAACACGTCCTTGCCGTCGCCGCCCATGAGCACGTCGAGGCCATTGGAATTGGCGATGACGTCGTCGCCGTCCTCGCCCTTGATGAAGTCGCCGGTGTCGCCCGAGTCGGTGATGATGTCGTCGCCCGCGCCGCCGATGACGAAGTCGACGCCTGCTCCGGATTCGATGCGGTCGTCGCCCGCGCCGCCCCAGATGGCGTCGTCGCCATAGTCGGAGATGATCGTGTCATTGCCCGCGGAACCGCCGATCACCACGTGCTCGCCGCCGATGAAACGGATGTAGTTGCTGGAGGCGGTTTCGTCGGCTTCGGTCAACAGGTTGTCGCGCTGGACCTTGGTCATGCCGAGGGCGTTGAGCGCGGCGTCGTCGTGCGTCGGATCGTCCTCGATCTGCTTGTCGCGATCGATGTTGAGGACGAAATCGTGCTTGGCGAAGGAATCGACACCCGTCCGGAACGGGCTCTCGATGTCGTCTGCGGTGCCTCGGATGCCGTCCGGACCCGGGTCGATCATGTCGGTGTTGGCCGCGATCAGTTTCGAGAACGCATTGTTCTCGAGCTCGTTGAGCAGGTTCAGGCCTTGCGTGCGCGTCAGGTAGTAGAACCGGTCGAGATCCTGCAGCATTTCGAGCTGCGCCTCGAAGACGGCATTGAAGGTCGAACCAAGCATGCCGCCGAACGGCATCTTCTTTTCCGCCAGTCCACCGATCCACAGGTCGATGTCGTTGAGGCCGCTGTTGGCGGGGTTCCAGCCAGCGGTGCTGTTGAGGAAGGCCAGCCGCTCGGCCGCCGGCGGGGCGCCGACGCCGCCCATGACCAACAGGGTCGCTGCAGCGCGCAGTTCGTCGACATTCTTGTCGCGAAAGCCGGTCGGCGAACTTGCATCGGCAACCTGGCTGGTCAGCGAGGAATGCTTGCCGTATGCGGCGATGAAGTTGATGATCGACGCCGGGTTCTTGAGGTTGGCAGCCAGTTCGCTCCAGCTCGTATAAGGCTTCACGAATGTCGAATTGCTGGCTTCGTAAAGCTGTTCGCGTGCCTGGTTGAGGGTTGGCATGCCGGTGTCGCGGCCACGGGCGATGTTGATCGCCGCGAGATCGAGCGGCAGGCCGAGAAGATTGGTACGCACCGCATCGACGACGAATTCGTCGATTTCGTTGCCCTGAACCAGCGTCATGCCGCGGAAAATGGCGCCGGCAGCCTGGTCGTGCGTGATCGTCCCGTCCTTGTCGAATTCCACGGGATTGAGGAACGCCTCGATGAGGCCGACATCCTGCGACCAATCCGCAAGCTGGCCAGGGGCAATCGCAATCTGCCCCATTTCCTGGACAGGGTCGCCGTTCTCGTCGAGGATCGGGGCGCCATTCGCATCCAGCTTGTCGATGAGCCCGTAGCGCACCGGCGCGCCGTCTCCATCGAGGAACATGCGCGAGATTTCCTCGGTCAGCATCGAGTGGCCGAAGCGATAGACGACATGGGCGAATTCGGCGAATATCGCAGGATCGATGTCAGTGATCGTGTTGAACACGAAGACGTCGATCATCGGCTGCACCTTGCGACCGAATTCCTCGAAGACGAGGTGCTGGTACTGCATTTCGGTCGCGAACCGCGCCGTCTGGAACAGGCGCTCGCCGTTCCATTGGAGGTCGGCGAGATTGGCCGGCAAGGCGGTTACGTCGGTCAGCAGCCATTCGTTGAGAAAGGCGATGTCGGCCTCGCCGCTCTGCACCGTCTCGATAATGTACTGCTTGTTCACCTCGATCTGGCGGTTGTGCTCGGAGTGGAACACGTGGTGGACCGCGGTGAGGCCGATGTTCTCGTTGCCACGGCCGTCGCCGGTGATGAAGTGCTTGTCGAGTAGTTCGTTGTCGTACTGGGTGTTACGGCCGGTCAGCGGGTTGAACTGCACGGCGTTGCCGGCCGGATCGATGCCGCCGATCACCACGTTGTCGACCACGAGCACGCCGTTGGCGATCACCGGTACGGCGTTGTGCGCGATGTCGTCGAGGAACGAATGCGATGTGCGGACCGGCGTGATGCCTTCCACGCTTGCCGGGTCGGTCGGAAGCCGCAACTTGAGAGGATTGTCGAGATTGCCGCTGACCAGCACATCGTCGTTGGTGTTCGGAATGCCATCGGGGCCGAGCCCGACGATCACTTGCGGCATGCCATTGGCATCGCGCACGAACTCGCCATAGAGGTCGGTTCGGATCAGCGGGATGGCAAAGACGTCCTTGTCGGTGAGCTCGATCCCGAGCAGTTCCCGGGCCTGAGCCTTGATGACCGCCCAGGTCGGCAGGCCGCCAAGGTCGACGGAGCCGGCGCCAAAATACTCGTCGAGTTCATTGGGCCTCCTGTTGCCGACCAGCTTACCGGTCGCAAGCGGCTGTCCGTCTGCGTCGAGCTTGTATTCGCGCAGGAAAACCTGGTGCGACGGGTGTGACGTATAGGTCTGGTTCTGGTCGACGAACGGGGTGGTGACGTTGACCGCTTCGCGCTGCGTATCGTCGGCTGTGCCGAGAACGCCGTCGGCGCCGGGTCCTTCGACCTGTGTTGCGCGCGTCAGCACCATGAAGTTGGTGAAGCCGCCCGGTACGTAGAGCGGGTCGTCGGGCTGCAGCGGCACATAGATAGTGCCGTCACCGCCCTTGCTGATCAGATCGAGGCCGTGGTCGAAGAACTGGCCGAAGAAGGTCATCCAGCCGTTGAACGGCGCAGACAGGCCTTCGTCCGGCGCAACATTCGGAATTTTCAGCGAGCGGCCATCGACCTCGAACTCGAGGCCGAGGTCGGTTGCGATGCGGTTCAGGGCTTCCTGTGCACCGATAACCACGTCATCGGCCGTGTCGGCGTCATCTCCGTCGGGGAGCGTGATCTGGTACGCGTCGGCATCGGCGCTGGCCACTGCGGCCGCGGCTTGTGCCGCGGCGAGGTTGCCGTCGATCATCGGCTGCAGGACGGTGAGGTGGGCCGTCGGCTGCCCCGCCGCGATGGCGGCGTCGATCGCGCCCTGGATGTCGTCCTTCATCTTCTGCCAACTGGCGACACGTCCTTCGGCAACATGGACGGCGTGAACCAGGGCATATGGCGCAGTCACAGATGCCATCGCAGCGGTGAGGTCGCCTTCTACGCCGGCATGGCGCAATGCCGCGATCAGCGCGGCAGGATTGTTCGGCGTCTGGTCGGCGATCAGGTTGGAGATGATGCGCGGGTCTGCGTCGGCGATGCTGCCGCTCGCTCCGCCGCTGTTGTAGTTGCCGTTGGTGACCGCGGACCCGGGTTGCGTCGGCCCGTCCGGATCGAAGCTGTCGCCATCCGTTTCGTTGCGCCAGTTGGGATCGAACAGCCTCGGCATGGTCTGGTCGGCGGCGCCCCAGAGTTCGCGGCCGGGGATGATGTTGTTGTAGGTGCCGTCGACGGTGCGCAGGCCATAGGGCAGGTGCGGCTGAGTGATCGCGATGTTGCCGCTGGTGCCGTAGTTGCCGTTCTCGTCGACACGGATCTCGGTCAGCGGGATACCGCTTGCATGCGCCTCGGCAATCTTGATCTGCTTGAGGATGAACTCAAGGTCGTGCTTATTAAGTTTGACAGCCATTTGACTAACCCCCAACTCGAACGAGATCGGATCATCATCCGACGCCTCTATGGATCGTCAGATTATGTCGACAGGGAATGCTGGCCGTAAACGACAGGAAGTCGGGCTATCTTTGCGACTTCTGTCATGTGCCTGTTCGGGACTTTCGGCACCTGTGGAAAGAGGGCAGGAGGTCCCGGCATGATCTGGCGCGACAGGCTTAGTCTTTCGACGCAGTTTCTCGTCGCCGCCGCCCTCGTGCTGTGCGCCTCGATGGCCGTGCTCGGCACCTGGGTCAACCACCAGATAACCCGAAGCGTGCTGGTTACGTCGGGAGCCGGCGGCTCCGATTTCATGATGGGCTTCCTGGAGGCCGAGGTGCAGAACCTGCTGCCCGATGGCACCATGCCGCTGGAAAACCAGCAGCGCCTCGACAGGCTTTTCGTGGGCACGCCGGTGGCGGAGAGCATCGTCTCCATCAAGATCTGGCGGCCCGACGGACGTGTCATCTACAGCAGCATGTCGAAGGACGTGGTCGGCAAGCACTTCGTCTCGGCCGATGTGGCAAAGGCAGCGCGCGGCCAGATCGTCGCCGAGTTCGAGGACATGGTCAGCCAGGAGAGTGCATACGAGCAGACGCTGAACAAGTCCCTGATCGAGGTCTATGCGCCGCTCTACAAGACCGGCACCGACATAGTGGTTGCCGTCGGTGAGGTGTACGAAGACGCCGAAGCGCTCGACGCACAGCTCAATTCCAGCCAAATCCTGACCTGGGTCGTCGTCTGCCTGACGACGCTGCTGATGCTCGCCTTCCTTTACCTGATCGTGCGGCGCGGCAGCTACACCATTGCGCTGCAACGCGCCGAGTTGCGAGAGCGCATTGCCGAAGCGCAGCGAATGGCTGCCCAGAACGAACAGCTGCGGCTGGATGCCAACGAGGCGAATGAGGAGTTGCTGGGTCGCATCGGCTCCGACATCCACGACGGCCCCATCCAGGTGCTGACCCTGGCGCGCTTCCGCCTCGACGAGATCGCCGGTATCTGGAGCACGCAGACGAGGGGCGAGGCGGTCGGAGGATATCTCGACGAGGCAAGAACCACGGTTGCCGGTTCGATCGAGGAACTGCGACAGCTTTCGACAGGGCTGGTCCTGCCGGAACTGAACGAGAAGTCTCCGCGCGACGTCATCGAGCTGGCCCGGGACCGTCACGAAAACATGACCGCGACCCAGGTCGAGCTCGACCTCGGCGAATTGCCGGACCAGCTTTCCGAGGCCATGAAGATCTGCATCTATCGGATCGTGCAGGAATCCCTGACCAACGCCTTCCGGCATGCCGGTGGTATCGGGCAGCGCGTCGAGGCGCGGGTGGTCGATGGATGTCTTCGACTGCTGGTAAGCGACCGGGGCGCTCATTTCGCCAGGGACGTGACGAGCCGGATGCATCATACCAAGCTCGGGCACAGGGGCATTCGCAATCGCGTCCAGGCCTTCGGCGGCACATTGGAGATCGGCAAGACCGAAACAGGCACGGACGTTCGCGTGTCGCTTCCGCTGGACGGTGCGCGGGCCTCGCTCCGCTATGGCAAAGGTCCTTTGTCCCACCGCCTCCTCCGTCGCTGATTGGAGGGTTGTATGCCAGGCGACTTATATTAACCAGATCTTAACAAACTTGTTTGCAACCGACGGTTATGCGGCTAAACTTCTCCTGCGTTTCGGGCTGGGGAGTGTGTCGAAATGCATAGTGTGTTGGTTGCATTTGTAGACGACCATCCAACTCTGCTGGAAGGTCTGAAAGCCATCTTTGGGCGACGCAACGGGTACAAGGTGGTTGCCACCGGTGGTTGTTGCGACGAGGCCCTGGACATCGTCTCGAAGTTCAAGCCGGACGTCGTCGTCCTTGACCTGAACATGCCAGGCAATGCTTTTGAATGCATCAAGAGCATTCGCAAGGCGTCGGGCGAAACGAAGATTGTCGCCTTCACGGCGTCCTCGGGCATCAATCACGCGATCGAGGCCTTGCAGGCGGGTGCGAGCGGATATGTTCTCAAGGGCAGTTCCCTCGACAGCCTGACCGACGCCATAGACGCGGTATTGACCGGCGACACCTACATCACGAAAGGCTTTGCGACCAAGGTGATCGCGGCGCTTACGCATCCTCAGGGCGCGCCGATCAAGCTCAGCGCGCGCGAGGAACAGATCGTCGCGCTGCTGCTCGAAAGCCGAACCAATCGCGAGATGGCCAAGCAGCTTCATCTCAGCGAAAAGACGATCAAGAACTACATGACGCTCTTGATGCAGAAGCTGAAAGTGCGCAACCGCGTCGGCCTGGTCATGGCGGCGAGGGGCATGCCCTTGCCTGGCTCGGCAAGCCGCGATCTCGATCGGATCGGGTTGTTGAACTAGGGCCATCGGCGAGCGACGGACGAGATGCGAGTCCGCGCCAGCATTTCCGCACGAACTCGCAGTCGGCCGAAGCCGACGCCTGAGGCGATCCTTACCAGGGCAATGAGAATGTCTTGACGTTGGTGAAGCTTTTCATGGCTTCGATGACGCCTTCCTTGTAGCCGTTGCCAGAGTCCTTGATCCCGCCAAATGGCGACATCTCGATGCGATATCCGGGGACTTCCCAGATGTTCACGGTGCCGACCTGCAGGCCTGCGATGTATTTCTGCATGCGCCGGAAGTCGTTGGTGCAGACGCCAGACGA
>NZ_JACHOU010000018.1 GCF_014206975.1 Aminobacter aganoensis | reverse complement strand
TCATCAGATGCTGGCCTCCACCCAGCCAGCATCTTGAATCACAAACCACCTTCTTTGGGAATCCTACGATTCGCTCAAGATAGGAAACGCTCTAGATGTCGCGTCCCGGCATTGGCCGTTGAGGGCTTAAGCCGGCAGCCGAAACCATAGGCTGCGCCGGCAAACCCGCGCAGTCGGTGCGAGCCGGTCTAAGTCGGTGGAACATCTAGAAACGCCACGTTGCGCCCAGAACCGGACCGCTTAGGCGCGTGTCGTAGACATGGCCGCCGCTGTCATAGTCGACATCGAGCACCTTGTACCCTGCTGACACGGAAAGACGGTCGGTGACGACGTAGTTGGCCGTTCCAAGCACTGACCAGGTGAAGTCGGAGCCCGCACCGAAGCCGCCGATATCGGCCTGCCCCTGCAGAGACAGCTTTTCCGTCACGGGCACGAATGCGCGCAGCCCCACCACGGGATCCACCCAGCCGAAGCTTTCGCCATGGCTGGCGGAGCGGCTGCCAATGAGGGCGTGACTCGCAGTAACCGTGACGTCGTTTGAAATGTGCCAGAAGCGTACGCCGCCGAGCGCGTCGAGAGTGAATTGCGGCGTGTCGATGACGCGGTAGCCGCCCTGAAGCGTGGCCATGAACTGCTTGCTGTCGACCTTGGCATCGACGTTCGCGCCCGCCGGGATCGGCACGCCCAGGCCCGGAATCTGCATCGCCGGCAACGGACCGGAACCGTGTCCGTCCGATGTGTCGACATACATCACGTCGCCCGAGAAGACGAAGCGGTCATAGCGTCCCCACACATTGACGAAGCCGCCGAAATTGAGATCGTCCATGACGTCGGAGAACGATTTTTCGACGTGCATCGTCGGGCCGCGCTGGAACGGCGAGATGTTGCCCTCAAGGCCGGCGGCCCACATGTAGGGCGTGATCTGCAGCGTCCGCAGCGGGCGCTCGGTCACCTCAGGTGCCGGCTCTTCCGGAAGGTCGAGGACGGTGTCGGCGGCGTGTGCCGCCTGCAAGCCACAGAGAGACAGGGCGACGATGATGGCAAATCGGTTCAAGGCTCTTTCCTCTGTCAGGCCGAAAGCGTGTTCTTGTGAATGCGCCCATCCTTCATGACGAGCGTCATCGTCCGGTCCGGATCGGCGATCAACGAGATGTCTTCGAGCGGATTGCCGTCGACGACGAGAATGTCGGCATAGGCTCCGGCCTCGATGCGGCCGAGCCTTGCCGGATAGGGATTGCGCGGACCCGACAGAGCCGCAAGTTCGGCATTGCCGCTGGTCAGGAGGCGCAAGACGTCCGCATTGTCGTACCAGCGGGCAAACTTGGCGAGTTGCCGCCCTTGCGTCGCGGTTCCCTTCGGGTTGAACAAGATGTCGGTGCCGAGTGCCATGTTGACCCCGTGCTTGCGCCCCAGTTCGACCGCCCTGGCTGTGCCCTCGGCGATCTGCTGCTGCTGCGCCCGCTGCTCCGCCGAGGCATAGGTGTTGGCATCCTCGTCGGCAAGAAAGGGTTGGATGCTCCACCACGCGCCCGCATCCGCTATGCGCTTGACCGTCTCGTCGTCGGCCAGTTGGCCGTGCTCGATCGATTTCACCCCGCAGGCGAGCGCCCGCTGCACGGCGGCAGCCGTGTAGGCATGGATGCAGACATATGTGCCCCAATCCGCGGCTGCGCCCACCGCCGCCTTCATCTCGGCTTCCGAATATTGCAGGGCATCGACAGGATCGTAGGACGAGGCCACTCCACCGCCGCCCATGATCTTGATCTGGCTGGCTCCGAGCATCAGCTGCTCGCGTACCCGGCGAAGCACTTCCGCCTCACCGTCGGCGATCGCCGAAATGCCTGCTTGCTCCGCAGTGCTGAGATCGCTCTGCGGCGTACGCGGCAAATCCGTGCGCATGCGAAAGTCGCCGTGCCCGGACGTCTGCGAAATCATGGCGCCGGAGGGATAGATGCGTGGTCCCGCAATGCGCCCCTCGTCGATGGCGCGCTTGAGGGCAAACGATGGCCCTCCCACATCCCTGACCGTGGTGAAGCCACGCAACACGGTGCGCTCGGCCTCTTGGGCGGCGACGAGATGGACATAGGGGATATCGGCGGTCATCGCCACCATCTGGGAGATGCCGGCAAGGATCGAATGCCAATGCGCGTCGATCATGCCCGGCATCAGCGTGCGTCCGCCGCAGTCGATCACGTCGGCATCGGCGACCGTATCCGCGGATGCGACCAGGGCCTTGATGAGCTTGCCTTCAATCAGCACGCCCTGGCCCTCGACGCGCTTGCCATTCGTGCCGTCGAAGATGCTCACGTTCGTCAGCAGGATCGGCTTTGTCGCGGTTTGCGCGAAGGCAGGGCTGACGATGCCGAGGACAGGGGCGGCAAGGCTTGCTGCAACCCCCTTCAGCACCGAACGGCGCGACAGCCCCGTATCGAGGCGTGCAAGCAGCTGCTGCGCTTGCGGGCTGTGGCAGGCGCAGCCCTTGCCATGGGCCAGGTGCTGATATCTCGGACCAAAGCGAAACAACAAGATTCGTCCCCTCTCACGCGTTCAATCGTTCTATGCCAATCCGGCGAAGATCAATCAACTCATCAAGTCGGCTGGCTTCCAATAGGCGGCCGGCCTGATAGTAGTCGAGCAGTCGACCGGAAATTGAGGGCAAGAGAAGCCATGATCTTGAAAAAACGTTCATTCGCCGCTGTCTGCACCGCTGCGCTCATGGCAACGACCATGCTGGTTGTGCCGGCGGCTGAAGCTTGCACGCGCTTCGTCTATCATGGTGCGAACGATGAAGTTATCACCGCGCGTTCCATGGACTGGAAGCTCGATGTCGGCACCAATTTGTGGGTGTTCCCGCGTGGCATGAAGCGGTCCGGAGAGGCCGGGCCGAATTCGGTCGAGTGGACGTCGAAACATGGCAGCGTCATAGCAACCGGCTATGACATCTCGACAACCGATGGCATGAACGAGGCTGGCCTTGTCGCCAACGTGCTATGGCTGGTGGAATCCTCCTACCCGGAATACGACGGCAAGAAGCCAGGCCTGACGATCGCGGCGTGGGCGCAATATGTACTCGACAATTTTGCGACCGTGCAGGAAGCGGTCGATACGCTGGCCAACGAACCCTTCACCGTCGTCACCGACAGTGTTCCTGGCGAAGAGAGGCTTGCGACCCTGCATCTCTCGCTCTCGGATGCCAAGGGCGACAGTGCCATCATCGAGTATATCGACGGCAAGCAGGTCATTCACCACAGCCGCGATTATCAGGTGATGACAAACTCCCCGGTCTTCGAAAAGCAGCTTGCGCTGAACGAATACTGGAAACAGATCGGCGGCACGGTCATGCTGCCTGGCACCAATCGCGCTTCCGACCGCTTCACGCGCGCCTCCTTCTATGTGAACGCGATCCCGAAGAGCAAAGACCCGGTCGAAGCGATCGCAAGCGCCTTCAGCGTGATCCGCAACGTGTCGGTTCCTTTTGGCATCACCACGCCGGATCAGCCCAACATATCCTCGACGCGCTGGCGCACCGTATCCGACCACAAGCGCAAGCTCTATTTCTTCGAGTCGGCGCTGACCCCGAATGTCTTCTGGGTCGACCTCACCAGGCTTGATTTCACCGCGGAGACCGGCAAGGTGATGAAACTCGACCTCGGCCCCAACCAGGCGCATATCTACGCGGGCATGGCCAACGATCAGTTCAAGGAAACCGCACCTTTCGAATTCCTGGGGCTTTGAGCCAAAGGCACGATGCGTCTTGTGCCGATGTCGGCATAAGACGCATCGGACGGCGGCACCGTTTGGCCAGGCAGCGAAGACAGATCGGCGCGGCGGCGGTCTCGTCAGTGTTGGACCAGCCGCTAGAGCAGCGGACGCACCTGCTCGGCAAGGCCGCCCCAGTCGGCCAGCGCCATCAGCCCGTCGATGTCGAGCACGGTGCATCCGCCGTCGCGCCATTGCACCAGCTTGCGATCGATCAGCTTTCGGATCGTCTTGTTGGTGTGGACCAGCGAGAGACCGAGCGTGTCGGCAACATGTTGTTGCGTGATTGGAATATCGACCTTGCCCTTGCCGTTCATGCCGACCTTGCGTGCCCGGCTCGCGATGAAGGCGAGAAGATAGGCGGCCCGCTCCAAAGCCGAGCGGCGCCCGATGCTGAGCAAGGCCTCGTCGAGCATGCGCTCCTCGCGCGCGGCGATCCATGTGATGTCGTAGGCGAGACCAGGATAATCGCGATAGAGCGCCATCAGCCTGTCGCGTTCGAACATGCACAGCAGCATGGGTGAGAGTGCTTCGACCGAGTGCTGCATCTCGCCCATCAGGCTTCCCTGAAGCCCGATCATGTCGCCCGGCAGCACGTAGTTCAGGATCTGCCGCCGCCCGTCCTCCAGCAGCTTGTAGCGAAAGCCCCAGCCCGACAGCACCGTGAAAAGATGCGCGCTGTTGCTGCCTTCCGACAAAAGCGTTGCACCCTTGTCCACCGCCAGTTCGCCCCGCTTGAAGCTGCTGACGAAAGCCAGTTCCGGCTTCTCGAATTCCCTGAACGCCGGCATCTGCCGCAACGGGCAGCTCTCGCACGGAACCTGCCGCGTCACCTCGGTTGAGTCACCCCGCCCTGTCATGCAACCTCCTGATTGTGCTCGGCAACGCCGCGGCCGGATAAAGGTTCCGGAGCGTCCCGACCATGTCTTTTTTAAATGACACAGGCTGCGACTACCGCCATCTTCGGCTGCGATTCCATGGAGTGTCAGCCACGTGCCAGCCCCGCTTTCAGGACTGCGTATCCTTGTGCTTGAAGACGAGGCGTTGATCGCGCTCGATGTCGACCAGCTCTGCCGCGACCACGGCGCCGAGGACGTCATCCTCGCCGCCAACCTGCGCGAAGCCCAACTGGCCGCGATGCCCTATGACGTCGCCATCATCGACGTCATGCTGGACGGCGAGCCGACGCTCGACTTTGCACGCAGCATCCAGGCCGCCGGCGTTCCTTTCGTCTTCGCCTCGGGATACGACCAGCTGGACGAACTCTTTGCCGGCTTCCCGGATGTCCGGCTGGTCAGCAAGCCCTACTCCGGCGAAGACCTCGTCGAGGCCGTCACCGCGAGCATCCGCAAGCTCTCGGCGTCAGCTGACGGTTGAGCCCATGACCTGGGCGGCGATCGCGTCCGGCCCGTAGTCGGCTTCGCCCGAAATGTCGAGGATCTCCTGCAGCCTGTTGCGGGCGCGGCTGACGCGGCTCTTGATCGTGCCCACGGCGCAACCGCAGATGTCCGCCGCCTCTTCGTAGGAGAAACCCGACGCGCCGATCAGGATGATCGCTTCGCGCTGGTCTTCGGGAAGCTGCTCCAGCGCCTTGCGGAAATCGTCGAGGTCGAGCCGGCCGGGCTGGCTCGGATGCACCGCGAGCCGCGCCGTCAGCAGGCCGTCGCTGTCCTGCACCTCGCGTCCGCGCTTGCGCATCTGCGAGTAGAACTCGTTGCGCAGGATGGTGAACAGCCAGGCCTTCAGGTTGGTGCCGGGCTGAAAGCTCGACTGCTTGTCCCACGCCTTGACCAGCGTTTCCTGGACAAGGTCGTCCGCCCTGTCGGCGTTCTGCGACAGCGACATGGCAAAGGCCCGCAGGCCAGGGATCGCCGCGAGCAAGTCGCCTTTGAAACCAAGGGATGCTGCCATGCCTGCTCAGTCCTTCTGCTGTGCGGGTTCAGCTTCTTCCAGCTGGCTGAGCAACTGTGCGAAACGATCCGGCACGTCGTCGGACACCAGGTCATCGTAATATTGTTTGAGTTTTCTGCCGATTTCGGAATTGGCCCCGAGAGGTTCGCCGTCGCGGCGATGAATCGGCCCGGCGTTGCTGACGCCACTGGTCTGCCTGGTCATATGCTTGCTTTGCCCTTTTGCACCGTCAGACGTCCCGCTCCCGATATGACGGCGCGCAACTACCTTGTCCGGTTTCCCGAATTTTGCACCCAACTCCCCAAATGCGGATAGGTTCCACGAGAGAGGAACTTTTGCACAGGCAACGCGTTGTGCCTCGCTTCCATGAAGATATGACAGCGTCACATGAGGGAAACGTCTAACATGACCCTATCCACGAGAATTGCACCGCACCTGCCCTATCTCCGTCGCTTCTCGCGTGCGGTTTCAGGCTCCCAGGCAAGTGGTGACGCATTGGTGGCCGCGATGCTCGAAGCGCTGATCGACGACATTGACGTGTTCCCGTCCGCCTCCAATGACCGCATCGCGCTCTACAAGGTCTTTGCCCGACTGTTCACCTCCGTTTCGATCCGGGTCCCGCAGGAGCAGTCGCCTTTGGCATGGGAAAAACGCGCCGCGGCCAACCTGTCGGCGATCGCCCCGCGCCCGCGCCAGGCCTTCCTTCTTGTCGCCGTCGAAGGTTTCAACGACGTCGAGGCGGCCGAGGTGCTCGATACCGACCAGGAAGAGTTCGCCCTGTTGCTGCAGGAGGCGAGCGGCGAGATTTCGCGCCAGGTCGCAACCGACATCCTGATCATCGAGGACGAGCCGCTGATTGCCATGGACATCGAGGAGATGGTGGAAAGCCTCGGCCATCGCGTCGTCGGAACGGCGCGCACCCACGCCGAGGCAGCCGCGCTGTTCAAGCGCACGCGGCCGCAGATGATCCTCGCCGACATCCAGCTCGCCGACGGCAGTTCCGGCATCGAGGCCGTAAACGAGATGCTGGCGGCACGGCCGCTGCCGGTGATCTTCATCACCGCCTTTCCCGAACGCCTGCTGACCGGCGAACGCCCCGAGCCGGCGTTCCTCGTCACCAAGCCGTTCAACCCCGAAATGGTCAAGGCTCTGATCAGCCAGGCATTGTTCTTTGACAGGCAGGCAAAGGCTGCGGCATAGCGCTTTTTACAACCGCCCCAGGGAACCAACCTTGGGGCGGCACGTTTTTCATTCATCATTTGAAGGAGATAGATCATGCTTTATTGGGCGCTCGTATTCCTTGTCGTTGCGATCATCGCCGGCGCCCTTGGCTTCGGCGGCATCGCCGGAACGTCTGCCGGCATCGCTCAGATTCTGTTCTTCATCTTCCTCGCCTTCCTGGTGATCTCGCTGATCGCAGGTCTGTTCAGGCGCGCATGATGTCGCCGACACGCTCGTCAAGATGAAGAACCCTCCCGAAACTGGAAGCCGGCCCCCTCAGTCGGAGTCCAGCGCCGCCGGGTAGCGCTCCTCAAAGAAGCGTTGCCCGGCGGTACCGTTTCAGCCGTACCGGAATGCCCGCATCGCGTCACCGCAAGGCCGAGGAACCAACGAAGGCGGCTCGTCCATGGCCAATCCCTCACCAGCAATGGGAAAAAGCTCGAGACTGGACGCCGCCTTTTTGCATGCCTCCCGCAATGCCGGAATTGCCGTCCTCTACCAGGATCGCAAGCTGCGGACCGTGTGGTCGCACAATCTCCAGCCGCCATGGCAGGACGTCATCGGGGGACATGGAACCGACGGCAACCTGCTGCCGCCGCAGCAGGCCGACCGCCTGGTCGCCGCCAAGAAGAACGCCCTCGCCACCGGCAATTCCGGCGGCCTCGAAATCAGCCTGGCCGACAAATCCTCCGGCATGCGCTGGTACGACGTCTGCATCGACGCCGACCGCTCGCCGCAGGGCCAGGTCCAGGGCGTGGTCGTTACGGTCATCGAAACCACCGAGCAGAAACGGCGCGAACAGGCATTGACCGCGCTGTTGCGCGAAGTCAGCCACCGCTCCAAGAACCTGCTCGCCATCATCCAGAGCATCGCCAGCCAGACCGGCCACTATTCCGACTCCATCGACGGTTTTCTCGAACGCTTCCGCGGCCGGCTCCAGTCCATTGCCTCGTCGCAGGATTTGGTCACGTCGTCCGACTGGCGCGGCGCCGGCTTCCGCGAACTGGTGATCGGCCAGGTCGCGCGCTGCAGCATCGACACCGGGCGCACCCTGCGCATCTCCGGCGACGACCCCTACCTCAATCCAAACGCCGCCTTGCACATTGGCCTGGCCGTGCACGAACTGGCCGTCAACTCGGCAAGCTATGGCGCCCTCGCCCGCACTGACGGCTACGTCGAGGTGACCGCCCGCTCGGCGGCGGACGCCCACGGCGCGATGCAAGTCACAGTCTGCTGGATCGAGGCGATCGGCGCGGTTCCCGACGGCGAGGTGCGCAAGAAGCGCTTCGGCAGCGTGGCGCTCGAGCGGGTCGTCCCGGCCGCGCTCGACGGCAGTGCCAAGCTCGAGATCGGCCCCGACAGGCTGGAATATCGGCTCGTTATGCCCAGGGCCAATTTCCAGCTGGATTGAGTCGGCTCGATCGGTCGGTTTCAATCGATCGAGCTATGTTTTGCGGCGGAACCTTTGGCCCCGTCTCCTCGTTTCTTGGCGAAGGTGATTTGCCATGGAACACATCGCAGCACTTCTTTTTGTCGTTTCCTGCTCGCAGGATCTCTCCGGCTGCCGGGAAATCCCGGCGCCGACACCGTTGTTCGAGGTTTTCGAGGATTGCCAGGCCGAACTGCCCAAGGCCATCGGCATCCTCGCGCCGCAGTATCCGCGCATCCTTGCCAAATGCCTCGAAGTCGACCCCGCGCTTGAGGATGATTACAACCAGCTGACCTGGAATGTGCTGCCGAACGGCACGCTCGACGCTTCTCTTTCCGTCACCAGCGTCATTGCCGCTTCCGAGCCGGCTCAACCGGGGGAAGCGTACCTTCACTGACCGAATCGCAGCGCGCATAGCCGCGGCCCACGCCGCAATCCTTGTCATGTGCGCGCGCTTGCCACCCCTAACCGCTTGAATTTACGTATGGCCTCGAAAAATGATTCCGCATGTCGAGGCGATGCGCTAAGTGTCCAACGGGACGATGTTAAAGTGAGAGGACTGATTGAATGAAGAAAGTTATTCTTGCGCTTGTAGCCGTCGTTGCAATCTCCGGCTGCACGACCACCGAACGTGACGTTGTTACCGGCACGGGCGTTGGTGCGGTCGCCGGCGCCTTGATCGGCGGCGGCAGGGGTGCGGTCATCGGCGGTGCCGTCGGCGCGGCCT
This sequence comes from Aminobacter aganoensis, assembly GCF_014206975.1. Lineage (GTDB taxonomy): Bacteria > Pseudomonadota > Alphaproteobacteria > Rhizobiales > Rhizobiaceae > Aminobacter > Aminobacter aganoensis. The sequence continues at coordinate 86,941 of NZ_JACHOU010000018.1, read as the reverse complement.
CCGGCCTTCTGGTCCGCAACCTGCGCAACGGCTATTGCGAATACCGCAACAGCCGCGGCCAGATTTACACCGCGCGCTGCCGCTAAGCCTGCGGCACGACCAAATCGCCCGGCGACGGCTCTGCCCGTCGGCGGGCTTTTCTTTGCCCGAACAGCCCGCTCAGCCGCGATAGGGAATGTCGATCTCGACCTTCAGGCCGTCAGCGCCATAGGTCCGCTCGATCCTGCCATCCAGTTCGCGCGTGATGTTCATGTCGATCAGCTTGGTGCCGAAGCCGACCTTTTCTGGTTTGGTCACGCCATTGACGTTGCGTTCGGTCCAGCTGAGCAGCAACCGCCGCCCCTTTCCCTTGCCGGACAGGCGCCAGGCCACCTTCAGCCCGCCCACGGAACTGTCGCCGTCGCCATATTTCAGCGCGTTGGTCGCCAGCTCGTGGAAGGTCAGCCCCAGCGCCTGCGTCGTCGTTTCGTCGAGCTCGACGGCCTGCCCGGCGATCACGCCTTCGGGCAGTTCCTTGCCGAACACCTGGCCCAGTTCGGTGCGCAGCAATTCGCCGAGGTCGGCTTTCTGCCAGCGCGAGCGCGTCAGCATGTCCTGGGACGCCGCCATCGCCTGCAGCCGCGCCGAAAACGACGCGGAGAACTCCTCGATGTCCTTGGCGCCCGATGCCGTCTGGCGCGCCATGGCCAGCACCCGGGCGATCGAGTTCTTGATGCGATGCTTCATTTCCTGAAGCATCAGTTCCTTCTCGAGCAGGCTCTTTTCCGTCGTCTCATGCAGTTGCGCCGCCACCTGGTAGGCGCGCTGCTGATAGCGCGCCACCAGCGCGATGGCGGCAGCGAGCACCAGTCCGAACAGCCCGAGCATCAGCGGCGCGGCGCGCGGCGACGGAGGCTCGAAGGCCGTGCTGGGACGGAAATTGACGATCCACTTGCGTCCCGCCACCGTGGTCTCGCGCGTCACCGAAAAAGCCTCGGCATAGCCGGTGTCGGGCCGCGCCTGCGAGCGAAACAGCAAGCTGTCGTCATCCCGCGTCCCGTCGAACACCTCCACCGCCACAGGCAGCAACGGCGCCTTGCCGAGTGCTGCCTGGAACAGCTCCGCGGTACGGAACGCGACATAGAGGAAACCGGCCGGTGCCGCCCCTTCCCCCTCGGGCCGGTCGACACGCGCAAACACCAGAATGCCCGGTTCCCGCACGCCGTCCTTGCTTTGACCGAGCAGGACGCGCCCTGTCCCGCGCGGATCGCCCTTGGCCGCCATCGCCGCCTCGATTGCCGGGCGGCGCAGGGAATCGGTGGCCATGTCGAAACCCATCGCGTCGAGGCTGGCCTTGCTCATCGGCTCGAACAACACCACCGGCGCGCGCCAGTTCAGGCTGGTTTGAGGGAACGGCTTGCGGTCGATGCCATAGCCGGCCTTCAGATCGCGGGTGATCGCGTCGTCCTGGCTGGCCTCGGCAAAGCGGAGGAAACCGATGCCGCGCAGGCCGGAAAAACCCTTGGCAACGCCGAGCGAGGTGAAAAAGGCGCGAAACTCGTCGCGCGAGATGTTGCCCTTCTGGGCGGCAAACATCGCCTGCGTTGCATGCAGCAGGGCGAGGTCGAACTCGATCCGACCCTCGATGCGGTTGAGGGCGTCGTCGGCCACCGACTGGAACTTGATGCGAGCCGCCTCGATGGTGGCGAGATAGACGAGCCCCGCCATCGTCAGGCTCACCAGCGTGACGCCAACAAAGATCAGGCTTGGAAAGTACTTTCTCAATTCTGGCCGGCTCGTCTCACTCCTCGCTCATTAAAGCATGATCGCGAAAAGTCGAAACTGCTTTTCGCGATCACACCTTGAGGTGGTGAGCAGGCTCCGCCGGTTGGCGCGGAACTCAGGCTGCGATTTGCATCGCGCCAGGCCCAGGAATCGCCCCGGGCGGGCACTTGCCGAGGATGATCATGCCGAGCACCTCGTCCTTGGTCACGTCCTGGGTGCGGGCGGTGCCCACCACCTGGCCGTTCTTCATCACGCAGACGCGGTCGGCAAGGTCGAACACGTCGTGGATGTCGTGGCTGATCAGGAAGATGCCGATGCCATCGGCCTTGAGCTGCTTGACCAATTCGCCGACCTGGGCCGTCTCCTGGGGCCCGAGCGCTGCCGTCGGCTCGTCCATGATCAGGATGCGGGCGTTGAACAGGATGGCCCGCGCAATCGCCACCGATTGGCGCTGGCCGCCCGACAGCTTGCTCACCGGCTCCTTGAAGCGCTGGAAGCGCGGGTTGAGCCGGCCCATCACCTTGCGTGCCTCGGCCTCCATGGCGACGTCGTCGAGCGTGCCGTAGGCGGTCATGATCTCGCGTCCGAGGAAGAGGTTGGCGGCGGCATCGACATTGTCGGCCAGCGCCAGTGTCTGGTAGATCGTCTCGATGCCGTATTTCTTGGCGTCGCGCGGGTTGGAGATCGATGCCTCCTCGCCGCGGACGAAGATCGCGCCGCTGTCGCGCTTGTAGGCACCCGACAGGATCTTGATCAGCGTCGACTTGCCGGCACCGTTGTGGCCAAGCAGCGCCACCACCTCGCCGGGATAGAGATCGACCGAGGCATCGTCGACGGCGCGAATGCCACCGAAGGCGATGGAAATGTTCCTGAGGTCGACGAGCGGGATACGGGTCTGTTCCATGATCTTGGCTCCCGGATTTCGTTAGACGCGCTTGCGGTAGAGCGTGTCGAGCCACACGGCCACGACCAGCACCAGGCCGACAACGATGTTCTGCAATGGCGTGTCGAGGCCCAGCAGCACCATGCCCGACTGCAGCGATTGCATCAAAAGCGCGCCGAGCATGGCGCCGGCCACCGTACCCGAGCCGCCCGCAAGCGACGTGCCGCCGATGACCGCCGCGGCGATGACCAAAAGCTCGTCGAGCGTGCCCATGACGTTGGTCGAGGCGTTCTGGCGCGCCGACGAGATGGCGGCGCTGATCGCCGTCAGCAGGCCCATGATCATGAAGATCTTCATCGTCACCCAGCGGGTGTTGATGCCGGCGAGTTCAGCCGCCTCCGGATTGCCGCCGATGGCGAAGACATAACGGCCGAAGCGCGTGCGGGTGGTGATGAAGGTCATGATGACGCCGATGGCGACGGCGATCAGGACGGGAATGGCGATGCCGTGGGCGATGAACAGGCCGCCCTCGGGGATGGTGATGCCATTGGCCTCGGCGTATCTGCGCACGATGCCGATCGGCCAGGGGTACGAATTGGCGACCCAGATCGCGCCGAGGATGGCGCCGCAGGTGACTGTCCCGAGGAACACTTCGGCCCAGACGGGACGCAGCGGGAACTTGAAGCGCTGGCGCTGGCGGCGCCCGTTGAGCAGCATCACCACCACCGCGACACAGGCGACGACCGCGATGATCCAGCTGGCAGTCGCCCCGATGGAACCGGCCGGACCGCCGCCCATCAGTTGGAAGGTCGGGTCGAGCGGCGCGACCGTGCGCCCCGACGTGACCCACCAGGCAGCACCGCGCCACACCAGCAGCCCGCCCAGCGTGACGATGAAGGCCGGAATGGCGAGATAGGCGATCAGGAAGCCCTGGAAGGCGCCGATGACAAGGCCCATGGCGAGGCCGACGCACAGCGCGATGACCCAGATCCACGGGTCGCCGAGCGGCAGGCCGATGATGCGCGGCAGGAACTCGGCCTGTGTCACGCCCATCACCATGCCGATGAAGCCCTGCACCGAACCGACCGACAGGTCGATGTTGCGGGTCACGATGACCAGGACCATGCCCGTCGCCATGATCGCCACCGAGGCCGACTGGACCGACAGGTTCCAAAGGTTGCGCGGCGTCAGGAACAGCCCGCCCGAGAGGATGTGAAGCCCGACCCAGATCAGCAGCAGCGCGCCGATCATGCCGAGCATGCGGGTGTCGATCTCCGTGTCGCGGAGAAAGCGTCCGACAAGGCTGAGTTCGGTCGTTCGCGCTCGGTCGGCCGGCGCGTTGGTTGTCGTGTCTGTCATTGTTACCTCCCGACCGGATGGCCGTCTAAGCGGCAGCCGGTGTGCGCATGATAGGGTCAATCCGCCATGTCATGAAGCGGGCGCTTTTGAAAAACGCCGCGGCAAGCCGCGGCGTTTGACCGATCGGATGAAGCCGATCCTCAGTTGCAGGCAGCGACCGAACCGGCGGCCACGCCCTGGCAGACCACGTCCTTGCCAACCCAGCCGGCGTCGATGACGACGTTGAGGTTGTCCTTGGTGATTGGAACCGGCGTCAGGAACACCGAGTTCAGCTCGAGGCCGCCTGGCGTCTTGAACTTGGTGACGTTGGCGATCTCTTCCATCTTCTTGCCGTCGGCGAGCTGCGAGGCGATTTCGGCGGCGTTCTTGCCGAGTTCGCGCGCGTCCTTCCACACCGACACGGTCTGCGTGCCGAGCGCGATGCGGTTCAGCGCAGCATGGTCGCCGTCCTGGCCCGACACCGGCACCGAGCCGGCAAGGCCCTGCGCCTGGAGGGCTGCGATCGCGCCGCCGGCGGTGCCGTCGTTCGAAGCCACGACCGCGTCGATCTTGTTGTCGTTGGCGGTCAGGAACTGCTCCATGTTCTTCTGGGCATTGGCCGGCAGCCAGCCGTCGGTATAGGCCTCGCCGACATTCTTGATCTTGCCGGCGTCGACGGCTTCCTTGAGCACTTCCATCTGGCCGGCGAACAGGAAGTCGGCGTTCGGATCGGCACCGCTGCCCTTGATGAAGACGTAGTTGCCTTCAGGCTTGGCGGCGAACACGCCCTTGGCCTGCATGCGCCCGACTTCCTTATTGTCGAAGGTCAGGTAGAAGGCGTCCTTGTTTTCGATCAGGCGGTCGTAGCCGACAACCGGGATGCCTTCGGCGACGGCCTTGTCGACGGCCGGACCGATGGCGCTGGCGTCCTGCGCCAGGATGATCAGCGCGTTGGCGCCCTGCGAGATCAGGCTTTCGACGTCCGTCAGCTGCTTGGCCGGCGACGACTGCGCGTCAGCTGAGATGTACTTGTCGCCGGCAGCCTCAATGGCGGCCTTCATGGCGGCTTCGTCGGTCTTCCAGCGTTCTTCCTGGAAGTTCGACCACGACACGCCGACGACCTTGTCCTTCGCCTCGGCAACTGCCGCAAGCGACAGCGACATGGCGACGCCCGCCAGGATGGCGGTGGTAAACTTCTTCATGATTTCCTCCCTGCGCCCAACGGGCGCGCCTGCTTCGCGATAGCCCTTGGAGAAGCTCTTTTTTTCGAGCCTCGAAAAAATAGTGACTCAACCGCCTGTCGCTGTCAACATGGTTTCGCAGCGCCCTGGTATTTTTTTCGGAGCTCGAAATAAATAAAGACATTTGCCCTCCGCTCTGTCACAATGGCTTGGCGCGATAGGGACTGCCGCATAACAAGGCAGCGCTTCGCCGGGAGGAAGACGAGCACATGTCGGTCGGCATACGTCACGACGATCTGAGACGACGCAATCGAGCTATGGTTATATCCGCAGTTCGCCGCGCCAGCCAGCCTTCGCGCACGGAGATTGCAGCGACCACCGGCCTCAGCCATTCCACGATATCGACCATCTCCTCCGACCTCATCGCCGAGGGCATCCTTGCCGAAGCCAAGGGCTTCGAACCGGCCGCCATGAAGCGCGGCCGGCCGCAGGTCGCGCTGGCGCTCGAACCCAGGGCGGCGTCCATCGTTGCCGTCGTGCTTTCGCTCAACAGCCTTTCGGCCGCGGTCATCGACTATGCCGGCAACACCATGGCCGAGGACACCCGGCGGCTGGTCACCCAGCGCATGCCCGCCGAGGCGCTGGTCAGCGAATGCATCGCCATGATCCGGCGCCTGATCGACGGCGCCGACACCTCCGCCGGGCCCGTCCTGCGCATTGCGATCGCGGTCCAGGGCATCACCGATTCCGGCTCGCGCAAGCTGCTGTGGTCGCCGATCACCCGGCACGACGACATCCCCTTCGCCGATCGCCTCGAACAGGAGTTCGGCGTGCCGGTGACGGTGGAGAACGACTGCAACATGATCGCCGAGGCCCTGCGCTGGCGCGATCCCCTCCGCTATCGCGACGACTTCATCGCCATCCTCCTGTCGCACGGCATCGGCATGGGCCTCGTCATCAAGGGCGAGTTGTTTACCGGCACCCAGTCGTCCGGCGCCGAATTCGGCCATATGATCCACCGCCCCGACGGCGCGCTCTGCCGCTGCGGTCGCCGCGGCTGCATCGAGGCCTATGCCGGCAACTATGCCATCTGGCGCAACGCCAGGCTGGGCGACGAGAATGCCGAGCCGCTGGCCGACCTCTCCGACGACGACATCACCGCTCTCGCCGATGCGGCCCGCGACCATGACGGTCCCGAGCGCGAAGCCTTCCGCAAGGCGGGCGAGGCCATCGGCTTCGGCCTCGGCTCGATGTTCGCCCTGTTCGATCCAGCACCGCTCGCCTTCGTCGGTGTCGGCGCCACGGCGTTCGACCTGATGGAGCCGCATGTGCTGTCGGCCATCGCCAAGACCGCCGGCGGCCTGCACTCGAAGGCGATCTCGTTCGACACCGAGCCCAACGAGGTTCCGCTCAAGCGCGAGGGCGCGATGATGCGCGCCCTGCTCCATGTCGACCAGGAAATCTTCGCCGCAGGCCCGGCGTCGCGACAGCCTGCGACCGACGTCGCCTAGAGCAATTCCAGGAAAAGTGTGCAGCGGTTTTCCGTCCGGAATTGCGCAAAAACAAGAGCATAGAGCGTTTTCGCGTTTCGAAGAAAAGCGGAAACACTCTAGCCGTCAGCGGGCGCTGTTTCTCTTCCTGCTCCAGGTTGAAAGGAAGGCCGCAGCGCGCAGCAAGAGCACCGACAGCACCGCCGTCACGAACGGCCATTGCAGCGGGTTCGGCTCGGGCGTCTGGCGATGGAAACTCAGGAAGTGCATGAACAGGAAATAGCCCGTGTGCAGCACGGCCAGCCCCCACAGCACCGCTGCGCCGTTCTGCAGGAACTTCCACACCGGGGAACCAAGCAGCCGGATCGAGCGGTCGTTCGAGGTCAGCATGAGCATGAGCGCATAGGCCAGCGCGGCAATGCCGAGCACGTTGGCAAGGCCGAAGCCATGCTGGAACATCACATACTCGCCCGTCTGCGGCACGATTTCGAGGCCGAAGAGCCGCGCAAGATCCCACTCGACCCAACCGCCGAGGATGACCACCGTATGCACAGTCGCCAGAAGCGTCGCATGGACGCCGGTCTCGCGCCGATAGGCGACTATTCGCAGCAAGAAGGGCCACAGGCGCGAGACTGGCCCGATCGACATGGTGATCGCCAGCATCGCCAGCGATGCGTCCGCGAATGCGCGATTCCATCTGTGCATCGGGCTCCACTGCCCGTGCACGAGGGCGAACGCGTAGACCAGCGCCGCCGAAAGGCCGATGACCACGACATGGCGCAGCAGCGTCCGGCGCCAGGCAAAGGCAACGGGCCGGTCGGCGCGCGCGGCGGGGACGGTCACTTCGGAAACTCCAATTGCGTTGCGTCTGCATGGTCCGCGCGGCGAGCCCGCATTTCATGCCATGACGCAATGGCAAGAAGCGCAATGCCAAGTGCTGCAATCAATGGCCGGATCGGGTCGAACCAGGTCATCAGCAATTCGCCTCCGAACAGCAGCATGAGCAGTTTGTTGCAGGTCGGGCATGCGATGCCGATGAAGCCCGCCACGCCGCCGGCGCCCGCCCGGCGGGCCGAACAGAAGGGGCGTCGCACGGCAACGTAGAGCCCCGAGAGCGCCGACAGGACCGCCAAGGCAGGCAGTTCCCATCCCGCGATGGGGGTCATCCGGACAAACAGCGGATTGTCCCAGAGCGCCGAGACGGTGCCCAGCGCGGCAAAGCTCAGGATGGCCATGGCCACTCCCTTGAGAACGGCACCGCCATGCCATGGCCCTGGCGGCGCGAGGTCGATGATGCGGTCACTCATGTCGTCTCTGCTCCAGCTTGGCCGGACGGCGCTTCGCACGCCGTCCGGCGGGAACCTGTCGGGATGGCCGCTGCATCAGCCCGCGGCTTGCGGAGCGCTGCCGGCGACCTCATGCGAATGGGGTTGGGTCGGATCGCCCAGCACGAGGATCGGAGACTGGCTCGGCACCCGTTCATACAGGTCGATGATGTCCTGGTTCATCAGGCGGACGCAGCCGCTCGAGACCGCCTTGCCGACGGTCCAGTATTCCGGCGTTCCATGAACGCGATAGAGCGTATCGACCTTGCCCTGGAACACGTAGAGCGCCCGCGACCCCAGCGGATTTGTCAGGCCGGGTGGCATGCCGCCCCTGTCGGCGCCCCACCGGGCGAGGCTCGGCTGGCGCGCGATCATCTCGTCCGGCGGCGTCCATTTCGGCCATTCCTGTTTCCAGCCGATGCGGCCCCTTCCCGCCCAGGTGAAGCCGGCCCGGCCGAGCCCGACGCCGTAACGCATGGCCTTGCCGTCCGGCTGGACGAGGTAGAGGTAGAAATTGTCCGTGTCGACGACCAGCGTTCCGACCGGTTCCTCGGTGACGTAGTCGACCTGTTGCCGGTAGAACTTGCTCGGCACCTTGGTCAGGTCGATTGCAGCAATGGGGAACTTCTCGTTCGGCAGCGGGCCGTACAGCGCCAGGGCATTGCTGTCGATGACCGGCGGTGCCTTCTTGACCGGCGCGACTGCGGCCGGCACGGCCGCTTGCTGGGTGCTGACGCAGCCGGACACGCCAAGCGTCCCCAGCCCGGCTACGCCGACGAGAAACCGCCGGCGGCTCAATGCGGAGCCACCTCCTGGCACCGGCGCGGCGTCCGCGGCGTTCGTTTCAAAAGTATCCGTAGTCATTGGCAGTCTCCTGGAACCATTTCCTGTATTTCGGGCGACACGCCGTCAGGGAGGTCGATGACGCGGTCGTTGATCACGTGCACGCAGCCGCTCGGCACCGGTCCACCGACCGGTGACGGCTCATGCGTGCGGGCGCTCATCATGTCGCGGTTGCCGCTGATGAGGCGCGCCGGCGCCTGGCGGGCTGGCGGCAACGCCGGCCCGTGACGCCGATATGGCGGACGCGCTCGGGCCTGGCCCAGGCGCAAGAATTCTTCGGGAAGATCATCCGTCTCCTCATCGCAACTGATTTCGGGCGGCCTCGCCGGTGCGAGGGCCGAACGGTCGGAAATCAGGCGGCGATGGGAGGCCGAAGGAGCGATACGTTCGCCACGCGACGCGGCATGGAATCTGGAAGCAGCTTCCTAAGCGTCGTGCGGATCGGCGTGGCAAGCTCGATACGCGCCTGCCACGCAGGGCAGTCGCCCAGGCAATGCGTGCTAGGTCCGCGTTCGTCGGAAGTCTCGCCGGCGCAGTGCTCCGGCGACGGCAGGCACGCGTTGTGCCCGGCGGCAGCTTCCGCCTGTGCGGTTGTCCCCGGCAGTTCGCCAATGTTCATGCCTGTGGCCGCTGCCCGCTCTAAGGGCAGTCCGTAAAGCATGGTGACCAGCACCAGAACAATGGCCGAGACAAAGTTGCGCACGAGGCGCCAGCTAGCATGAAAATGGACAATTTTTGATATCGATGACATCACGAAAACGTCATCTATGGCCTTTTAAACTACCGTTTCTGAGAAAGATTCTCATCAGCATCACGGATCACCAGTTGTTCTTTCAGAACAACTATCCTGTCGCCAGAAGGTTTTTTGCAATGGCGGCGAACCAGGCATCGCGACGCAGACGAACCGTCATGATCTGGCGCCATGCGGCCGGGCTACCACCTTGCCGGCGCAGCGATGGGCACGAACGGCGACGCCGACTGCTAGTCCTCGCGGATGGCGTAGCCGGCGCCGCGAATGGTGCGGATCACGTCGGGCATGCGCCCGGTGTTGACCGCCTTGCGCAGGCGCCCGACATGCACGTCGACCGTGCGCTCGTCGATGTAGATCGTCTCGCCCCAGACATTGTCGAGCAGTTGGCTCCGCGAGAACACCCGCCCCGGATGCCGCATCATGAATTCGAGCAGGCGGAACTCGGTCGGCCCGAGCTTGATCTCGCTTTTCTTGCGGTAGACCCGGTGCGACTCGCGGTCGAGCATGATGTCGCCGACCTTGAGGATGGACGACAGCACCTCGGGCTTCGCCCGGCGCAGCAGCGCCTTGACCCGTGCCATGAACTCCGGCGTCGAGAACGGCTTGACCAGATAGTCGTCGGCACCTGTCGACAGGCCGCGCACCCGGTCGCTCTCCTCGCCACGCGCCGTCAGCATGATGATCGGCAGCCGCTCGGTTTCCGGCCGCATCCTCAGCCTGCGGCACAGTTCGATGCCGGACAGCGCCGGCACCATCCAGTCGAGCACCAAAAGATCCGGCACGTTTTCCTGGAGACGGATTTCCGCCTCGTCGCCACGGGTGACCACCTCGACCTGGTAACCTTCGGATTCGAGATTGTAGCGAAGCAGCACGCCCAGCGGCTCTTCGTCTTCAACGACCATGACCTTTGGAGCGATCATCGCCTGTACCTTGTCCTGGCGCACGGCCCTGTCGGGCCCGTGCGTTGATTTAAGCTATGCAGCGCCCCCGCGCCAAACGCATGCGGTTTCGGAAGTCTTCAGGCCGACACGGCCGTCGTGGTCTCGTCCACCTTCGGGCGGTTGAGCGGCAACTGCGTGCCGGTGACCACGAAATAGGCGTTCTCGGCGACGTTGGTGACATGGTCGCCGATGCGCTCGAGGTTCTTGGCGCAGAACAGCAGATGCGTGCAGGCGGTGATGTTGCGCGGATCTTCCATCATGTACGTCAGCAGTTCGCGAAACACTGCAGTGTACTGGATGTCGATCTTCTGGTCGTCGGCGCGCAGTTCCTTCAGGCCTTCGGCCTGGCGCGCGACATAGAGATCGACCACGCCCCGGACCTGGCCGAGTACCAGCTGCGCCATCGCGTCGATGGAGTGCGAAAGGTTGCGCGGCGTCGGCGACTGGCCGACGGCGCCGACACGCTTGGCGATGTTCTTGGCCAGGTCGCCGATGCGTTCGAGATCGCCGGCCATGCGGATGGCGCCGACCACCGCGCGAAGATCCTGCGCCATCGGCTGGCGCTTGGCGATCAGCGTGATCGCGCTGTTGTCGAGTTCGCGCTGCTTGGCATCCATGATCGTGTCGTCGGCGACGACGTTCTGCGCCAACGCCTGGTCCGACGAAAGCAGCGCGCGGATCGCACCTGCCACCATTGCGCCGGCCAGGTCGCCCATGTCGCGGATGACCTGGTCGACATGTTTCAATTCTTCGTCGAAGGACCGGACTGTGTGCTCGCCCATGATGTGTTCCTCGTCTGGTGCTGGTCGGAGCTGCTATCGCTCAGCCGAAACGGCCGGTGATGTAGTCCTGCGTCCGCTTGTCGTCAGGGTTGGTGAACATCTTGTCCGTCGGCCCTTCCTCGACCAGGTAGCCGAGATGGAACATCGCCGTGCGCTGCGACACGCGCGCCGCCTGCTGCATCGAGTGCGTCACGATGACGATGGTGTAGTTCTCGCGCAGCTCGTCGATCAGCTCCTCCACCTTGGCGGTGGCGATCGGGTCGAGCGCCGAGCACGGCTCGTCCATCAGGATCACCTCGGGCGCAACCGCGATGGCGCGGGCGATGCACAGGCGCTGCTGCTGGCCGCCTGAAAGACCGGTGCCCGGCTCGTTGAGACGGTCCTTGGCTTCGTTCCAAAGCGCCGCCTTCTGCAGGCTCTTCTCGACGATCTCGTCTAGCTCGGCCTTGTTCTTGGCGAGGCCGTGGATGCGCGGGCCGTAGGCGACGTTCTCGTAGATCGACTTGGGAAACGGATTTGGCTTCTGGAACACCATGCCGACGCGGGCGCGCAGCTCGACGACGTCGATCTTGGGATCGTAGATGTCTTCGCTGTCGAGGGTGATCTTGCCGCCGACACGCGCGCTGTCGATGGTGTCGTTCATGCGGTTGAGGCAGCGCAGGAAGGTCGACTTGCCGCAGCCCGAAGGGCCGATCAGCGCCGTCACCTGGTTCTGCCGGACGTCGAGGTTGACGCCGAACAGCGCCTGCTTGTCGCCATAGTGAACGGTGACCTGGTCGCCACGCATCTTGATGGGTTCGTTGGGTCTGTTCATCTCGGCATTCACCGCGTCTTCGAGGGATTTCTCGGTCATGATGTTCATAGCAGGATGCTCCTTGTCCATGCCCTACCAGCGACGCTCGAAGCGGCGGCGGAGGACGATGGCGACGATGTTCATGGCCATCAGGAAGATCAGAAGGATGATGATTGCGCCCGACATGCGCTCGACGAAGGCACGCTCGGCCTCGTTCGCCCACATGTAGATCTGCACCGGCAGGGCCGTCGCCGGGTCGAAAGGCGTCTTGGGATAGTCGGCCACGAAGGCAACCATGCCGATCAAAAGCAGCGGTGCCGTCTCGCCGAGCGCACGCGCCAGGCCGATGATCGTGCCGGTCAGGATGCCGGGGGCGGCCAGCGGCAGGATGTGCTGGAACACCATCTGCATCTTCGACGCGCCGAGGCCGAGTGCTGCCGAGCGGATCGACGGCGGCACGGCGGCAAGGGCTGCGCGCGTCGCGATGATGATGGTCGGCAGCGTCATCAGCGTCAGCACCAGGCCGCCGACGAAGGAGGCCGAGCGCGGCAGGCCGAGGAAGTTGATGAACACGGCGAGGCCGAGCAGGCCGAAGACGATCGACGGCACGGCGGCCAGGTTGTTGATGTTGACCTCGATCAGGTCGGTGAAGCGGCTCTTCTTGGCGAATTCCTCGAGATAGATCGAGGCCGCGACGCCGATCGGCAGCGCCAGCAAAAGCACGATCACCATCATGTAGAACGAGCCGATCAGGGCAACGCCGACGCCCGAAGTCTCCGGCCGGCTCGACGCGCCGTAGCTGAACAGCCCGGTGTTGAAGTGCTCGGCCATCACGCCTTCGGCCTTGAGCTTGTTCATCCACTCGACCTGCTGGTCCGACACCTTGCGGCGGCTTTCCGGCACGTTGAGGTCGATCTGGCCCTTGTAGGCCGAGTCGAGATTGGCCGCGGCCAGGATGTCCACGTTGCGCGTCGTGCCGATGACCGATGGATCGGCGGCGACGATGGCGCGCAGCTGGACGCGGGAGCCGTCCGACAGGAAGCCCTTGAGCTTGCGCACGGTGGCGCGGTCGCTCGGGTCGATACCGAGCTTTTCGATCAGCGCAGCCTCGGCCAGCTTGGGATAGTTCGCCGTGATCAGCACGTTTGGATCGGTCGCCCGCTTGTTCTCGGGATCGATGATCTTTTCGTCGAAATGGACCGCCAGCGTCACCGTCGTCTGCCAGAAGGCGGTGTAGCCCTTGGAGACGATCGTGGTCAGCATGACCGCCAGGAAGGCCAGGCCGACGGCGATCGCCAGCACGCCGTAGAGACGGAAGCGGCGTTCGGCGGCATAGCGCCTCTTGAGGCCAATGTCGCGGCGCGGACGAGCCGCGGGCGAAGCAAGCGTGTCGAGCGAGATATCGGTCATTCGTACTGCTCCCGGTACTTCCGGACGATGTAAAGCGCGACGATGTTCATCACCAGCGTCAGCGCGAAGAGCGTGATGCCGAGCGCGAAGGCGACAAGCGTCTGCGGCGTGTTGAACTCGAGGTCGCCGGTCAGCTGGTTGACGATCTTGACGGTGATGGTGGTCATCGCCTCGAACGGGTTGAGCGTCAGGTTCGCCGCCACGCCCGCCGCCAGCACCACGATCATCGTTTCGCCGATGGCCCGCGAGGCGGTCAGCAGGATGGCGCCGACGATGCCCGGCAGCGCGGCTGGGAGGATGACGCGCTTGATCGTTTCAGAGCGCGTGGCGCCGAGGCCGAGCGAGCCGTCGCGCATGGCGCGGGGCACGGCGGTGATGATGTCGTCGGAGAGCGAGGAGACGACCGGGATCAGCATGACGCCCATCACCAGGCCGGCGGTCAGGATCGACTGCGCCTGGATGAACGGTGTGCCGCCGGCGAGCGCCGCGCTGATGTCGCGCAGGAACGGCCCGAGCGTGACGAGCGCGAAGATACCGTAGACGATGGTCGGGATGCCGGCGAGCAGCTCGAGCGCCGGCTTGACCACGGCCCGCACCTTGGGTGCCGCGTATTCCGACATGTAGACCGCCGACATCAGGCCGATCGGCACTGCGACCAGCAGTGCCACGAAGGCGATGTAGAGCGTGCCGGCAAGCAGCGGGATCAGGCCGAACTGGCCCTCCGCGCCACCGGAACCGGCGGCTGCGAAACGCGGGTCCCAGACCGTCCCGAAGAAGAAGTTGGTCAGCGGGATCTTCTCGAAGAACGCTATCGTCTGGAACAGCATCGACAGCACGATGCCGATCGTCGTCAGGATGGCCAGCGTCGAGGCGCCGAGCAGGCTCCACAGCATCACCTTCTCGACGTGGTTGCGTGCCCTGCCGCGCGGCGTGATGCGGCTGAGGCCGTAGACCGAACCGATCAGGACCAGCCCGATCGAAACGACCGCGACGATCATGTCGAGGCGATCGGAGACGCGGTTGGCGTCCGCGGCGATCGGGATCATGTAGTCCTGCGTGTCGGGCGCCAGCGCCACGCCCTTTGCGGCGAGCATCGGCTGCAATTCGGCGAAAGTCTGGGGCAATGCGGCAAGCGTCTGGCTGTCGAGCCGGCGCATGCCGCTGGCAAGGCTTTTGACCAGGCCCGCCGCGAGGTCTTCATGCGCCACCGTTCCGTCGGCGACGTCGGCAGGCAGGGCGGCATGGATGTGGCTGTTCAGATAGGCGCTGGCGCCGATGTCCCACGCAGCCAGGAACAGGACGGCCGGGATGACGCCGGTCAGGAACGCCAACCAGCCGTGGTAATGCGCCCGCGAGTGCGGCTTGACCGTACCGTCGTCCTGCGCGCGCGCCCTTTGCCGGCCGACCGCGAATGCGATCAGCCCGATTGCGAGTACGATGGCGAAGACGAGCAGGAAAGACATGGGCCGGCCTCGGTGAATTCGGTTCTCTGTGCCGAACGGGACAGTCGGCAAAATATTCCACGGGGCAGCGGATTTTTCCGCCGCCCCGTGGCAGTTCACAAATTACATGGTCTTGCCGGCGGTGAACGCGTCGCGCTGGGCAGCGCGTTCTGTGTCCGGAGCGGCAACCAGGCCGTAGTCGGCGAGCGGGCTTTCCGGGCCGACCATCTGGTCGTCGAGGAAGAACTCGACATATTCCTTCAGGCCCGGAATGACGCCGAGATGCGCCTTCTTGACGTAGAAGTACAGCGGACGCGACACCGGATATTCGCCCTTGGCGATGGTCTCGACCGAAGGCGTGATGCCGCCGACGGTGGCGACCTTCAGCTTGTCGGCGTTGTTTTCGTAGAAGGCCAGGCCGAACACGCCGACGCCGGTCTTGTTCGAGTCGATGCGGGCCAGCGTCTCGGAGTAGTCGCCATCGATGTCGACAGCCTTGCCGTCCTTGCGCACGGCCTTGCACGAAGCGTCAGCCGCCTTTTCGTCGAGGCCGGCAGCCTTGGCAGCTTCGACGCCGCCGAGTGCCTTGCAGCCGGCGATCAGCAGCTTCTCTTCGAAGACTTCGCGGGTGCCGTGCTTTTCGCCGGGGATGTAGGCGGCGATGTCCCAGTCGGGCAGGTTCGGGTTGACCTGGTTCCACTTGGTGTTCGGGTTCTCGACCAGCTTGCCGTCGACGACGATCTTGGCGGCCAGCGCCTTGTAGATGTCTTCGGCGGTCAGCGCCCAGTCCGGGCCGTTGACGTCGGTCGCAAAGACGATGCCGTCATAGCCGATCTTGACTTCCTGGATGTCCTTGACGCCGGCGTCGATGCAGGACTGCACCTCGTCCTTCTTGATGGCGCGCGACGAGTTGGCGATGTCGATGGTGTTTTCGCCGACGCCCTTGCAGAATTCCTTGATGCCGGCGCCCGAACCGCCGGACTCGACCACCGGGGTCTTGAAGTTCGAGAAGGTTTCGCCGAACTGCTCGGCAACGATCTTGGCATAGGGCAGAACGGTCGAGGAACCGGCAACCTGGATCTGGTCGCGGGCCGAGGCGTAGCCTACCGAGGCGGCAATCGCGAAGGCAGCCGCCGACGCAGTGAGAAGAGCTTTTTTCATTGGGGCCTGCTCCTGTTGGAGGATCTCGTATGACGCCTTTCTTCGGCGCCCGGTGAGCCAATAACCCCCCTCTATTACAGTTGCATGACAGTTTCGTGTCACCCCTGTAACGGTCGCTGTGCAATGCCGCCAAGGCTTGGCCGACGCGGTCCTTTGCCGGCGCGAGGCAAACAACAGACCGGTGCCGAAAGCAAGCCGTCTACCCAACGGCAGGCCGCGCTTTGCCGCTTCGGGCTGTCACATTTCCACAGTCTTGAAAGTCGAGGCCTGGCGGATGCTGCAGATTCAGTTCAGGCCGGCATCACCTCGACACCTAGACGGCGCCGCGGCGCTCCTCGTCGCGCCACGACCAACGCTCGATCTTTTCGAGCAGCGCACGCGGGCTGATCGGCTTGGGCAGGTAGTCGTCCATGCCGGCTTCCAGGCAGCGTTCCTTGTCGCCCTTCAGCGCATGTGCGGTCACGCCGATGATCGGCACGCGCGTGCCCGTTCCGCGTTCGAGCTTGCGGATTTCGCTCGTCGCCTCGAGCCCGTTCATCTCGGGCATCGACACGTCCATCAGGATCATCCGCGGACGGCGTTCGCCGAAAGCCGTCACCGCGCGCCGGCCGTTGCCGACGATCTCGAACGACAGCTCGGTCTCGGCCAGGATCTGGCTGAACACCATCTGGTTCACTTCGTTGTCCTCGGCGACGAGTATGTCGAGCCCGCCCTCGCCGGCCGGCCGCTGCCCGCCGCGCAGGCGCGTCACACTGGCCGCCTGGCCGTTGGCGTCCCTGGCCGGCATCTGCGCATCGGCCACCTGCACCGGCGTCAGGTTCGGCGCCCGGCGACGCTGGATGCTGCCGACAAGCGCCTCGAGCAGCGCCGACGATCGCGCCGGCTTGATCAGTTGCGCATCGATGGCGAGGTCGCGGTGGGCAGGCCCCGACAACGACTGGTCGACCGAGGTCAGCATGACGATCGGCGTGTCGCTGAGGCCGGGCGTATGGCGCACGATGCGTGCCATCTCCGCGCCGGTCATGCCAGGCATCTGGTAGTCGAGCACGATGCAGTCGACGTTGACGCCCATCGCCTGCGCCGCGGTCAGCACGCGCAAGCCCTCGTCGCCGCTGCGCGCCGCGCAGGAATCAAAGCCCCACGACACCATCTGCTCGGTCAGGATCGTCCGGTTGACGGCGTTGTCGTCGACGATCATCACGCGCGCGCCGGTCACGTCGATCAGCGCCGCCGGCCGGCTTTCCAGCCGCCCGGCATCGGGCAGCGTCAGCGTGAACCAGAATGTCGAGCCCGCACCTTCGGCGCTGTCGACGCCGATCTCGCCGCCCATCATGTCGACGAGCCGCGACGTGATGGCGAGGCCAAGCCCGGTGCCTTCATGCCGGCGCGTCGAGGACGCATCGACCTGGCTGAACTTCTCGAACACCAGCTTGAGCTTGGCCTCGGGAATGCCGATGCCGGTGTCGGTCACCGCGATATGCAGCTTCGTCGCGTCGCCTTCGCTGCGGCCGGTGACATCGACCAGCACGTGGCCGGAATCGGTGAACTTGACGGCATTGCCGAGCAGGTTGGTGATGATCTGCCTGATGCGCCCGACATCGCCGACATAGAGATGCCGGAGGTCGGGCTGCAGCCGCACGATCAGTTCGAGGTCCTTCTCCTTGGCCCGCGTCGACATCAGCGTCGCGACGTCCTCGATGGCCTCGGCCAGGTTGAACGGGATCGGGTCGAGCACCAGTTGCCCGGCGTCGATCTTCGAGAAATCGAGGATGTCGTTGATGATCGTCAGCAGCGCATTGCCCGACTTGACGATGATGTCGGTGAACGTCTTCTGCTTCGGATCAAGATCGGACTTGGCCAGCAGCTCCGCCATGCCGAGCACGCCGTTCATCGGCGTGCGGATCTCGTGGCTCATATTGGCCAGGAACTCCGACTTGGCCCGGTCGGCCAGCACGGCGCGGCGCTGCGCTTCCTCGAGCTCGGCTTCGCGCTGCTTGAGTTCGGTGATGTTGGTGGTCGAGCCTATCAGGTAGAGCGAGCCGTCCGACGCCACCATCGCGCTCTTGCGGGCAAACTGGTGGCGGGTCGAACCATCGGTATCCGTCGCCGTCTCCTCGACCTCCACCGTCGCGCCGCTGCGCATCACTTCGCGATCGGCCTCCATGAAGGGTTCGCCTTCGGGACCGAAGATCTCGGCGTCGGTCTTGCCGATCGCCTCCTGTTTCGAAAAGCCGGTCAGCTCGCACCAACCCTGGTTGACATACATCAGCCTGAGGTCGTCGTGCTTGGCGTAGATCGACACCGGCACATTGTCGATCAGGCTGCGGAAAACCTCGTTCTCGCGCATCGAATCCTGCAGCGCGCGCTCGCGCTGCTTGAGTTCGGTGATGTCGACGCGCACACCGATGAAGGTGCCGTCGGCGAGGCGCTGGTCGAACACCTGGTACCAGCGCCCGTCCGGATTGCGCCGCTCGCGCTCGGCATGGCTGGTGTGATAGCGGCCGATCATGCCTTCGATCCAGGCTTCCGGATCGGCATCGTACAGGGCGTCGAGCTCGGGCTCGCCAGTATCGCGGTAGTAGCCGGCGCGCTGCGCCAGCACTAGGCTGTCGCGCAGCGTTCTGCCCTCGGCCATGGCCTCGCCGATGGCCGGCAACGCGCTCTTGAGCTTGTGGTTGGCGAGCACGAACCGGTCGTCGCGGTCGTAGATGACGACGCCGGCGGGCAAGGATTCCAGCACCTCGGCGAGCCGGTGGCGTGCCTCGACGGCCTCGACCTCGCGGCGTTTCATCTCGCTGACGTCATAATAGGAGACGAGCCGCTTGCCGCCCGAAAGGGCCGTCACCGAATAGATGATGGTGCGCCCGTCGGCGCGGCGGAACTCGCGGGGCGCGACATCGCCGGCCAGGATCTCGTCCTGCCGCGCGGCAACGTAGTTTTCCCATTCGGCGTCGGCGATGGCATAGACGCCGTTGTGGCGGTTGACGTCCATCAGCGCGCGGAACGGGCAGCCCGCGGCGACCTGTTCGGCGGTCACGTTCCAGATGCCGTAGAAGGCCTTGTTGATGAACTGGACGCTGAGCGCGGCGTCGACGAGCACCACGCCCATGTTCATCGAATCGATGGTGCGCTCGAGATCTGCATAGGGCAGGTCCTCGACGGGCCGCGCATTTCCGGTTCTCATCGGCCGCGCCACGCCATCGGTCGGCTCGCTGGCCGGATCGCTGGCGTCCGACCCAAGATTTTTCCGCATCCCGTCAGTCCTGCATGCAAGGGCGATGCTGCTCCCCCGCAGCTCGCCGCAATTAACCTTGCAGCAGAAGCATTAACGATCGACTAACCTTAATTCGCATGACCTGGCGGATATCTAGTCGTCGTTGGCGGCGTTGAGTTCTTCCGGCCGCATGCCGCCATTGGGATCGGTCAGGCCGAGCGACGCGGCAAGGATCAGCCGGCGCGACTTGAGCAGCGGCGACAGTGCCGCCTGCACGTCGGGCATGCGCGGGTTGCGCTCATGCGTCGCGACCGCCGATTCGTCGGCATAGAGCTCGTTGACCATCACCTTGTTGGGGATCGGCGTGCCGTCGCGCTCGACCGGCTTGATCACCTCGAAGCGCAGGCACCCCGGCTCTTCCTGCAACGTGGCGCGCGCATGTTCCGAGATCAGGTCGAGGAACTGTTCCTCCGCGCCGTCCACGGTCTCGAACTCGACGATGATGGTCATTTCAGCCAAGGGTTCATGCCTTCTTCTCTAGGTCCGGCTTCGTCCGCCGGAACGATGCCCACAGGCTAACGCATCGGCCTGCAAAGCGGAATCGATTTCGGCATCGACGATGCCGGTGGCGATGACGTGCCGCCAATGGCGGGCCGGAAGAGCAGGAGTTTTAGGGCTTGCGACGCACCGGCGGGCAGAAGGGTTGTGCAGCCCGCCGGGCGTTGCCGAAGACGCGCACTCGATACACTGCGCAGGAGGAAGGTGCGGGCGCGATGGTGAACGATTGGTGAATGCTGCCGTTCAACGACGATGACAGGCTGTAACGAAAGGGGTCCTTCGCGGAACCATTCGCCCGGTTCCGAGTTCAGTTCAGGCACACCGAGCGTGGCCTTTTCCTTTCAGCCACGCTCCGAAAGGGCCCACCGCTCCCTCTGCGGTGGGCTCCTTTCGTGGTTGAAACCCGCCCCGGGCCTGCAATCTCGGTGCAACCCAGGGTGACTCGACAGGATGCAGGTTGTGGCGCAGAGTTCCTGCCCCTGAATGAAATGCGGTAGCATGCAACCTTTGCCTCAAGGAGGCATTTCGATGCAGTCGCCTGCGGCAGACACTTCCACGATACGCCCCGATGCCGGTCTCGGTTCGCACACGTTATGCGTCGGCGTCGGAGATAGATCGCGTGACTGGCGCATCGTTCGCGCTCGGCTTGACTGACCGCGACAGCAAGCAGGCAACAAACCAGCAGCAAGCATAAGTCAAAAGAACAAGCACCATATGGGAGAAGACTATGGAGCACGTAATTTTCACACAGCCTAACTCCCCGATCTACCCCAAGGATCTCGCCCTTCTTCAGCAGGTGTTCGACCAGATTTGCGTCGAGCGCGGCGAAGACCCGAGCTCCATCTGGGCAAGCGAAATAGCGAGGACACTCCTCAAGCTTTACAGAAGCGGCGTGCGCGACGAGGATCTGCTGCTGGCAAGCATACCGCGGTTCCGGACAAGAAACGCTGCCTGACCCCAGGCGCGTCATCGCTGGGCACCTGGTCCCGAAAGCGGCCACCGCTTTCGGGAGACGGTGAGAGTAGCCCCGGCACGGCTCCCCGACATCATCCGTCCTGCAATCCGGCGCTTCGGCGTCCGGAGCGTGCGGGCCGACGCATTCTCCCCGACGCATTTCGTGATCGGGCACGGTGTCGATCGCCCCATTGATCCTGCGCCGTTCCGCGCAGACAATGCCGCTCGGCATGTCCATGAAGCCAGGACGCATGACGCAACGTCTCGCCACGCTCGTCGCCGCGGTCGTCGTCGCCCTCGCCGCATCGCCGGCGGCCCGGGCAGAGGCCATGCGTGGGCGAAACCTGCTCGGCGACACGCACCAGCACGGCATGGCAGCGCTATACGCGCGCTGGCCGGCGATTGCCGCCGACTATGCCACCGCGATGATGCGCTACCGCGGTGCCGCCGCGCATGAGGACCTGCCGCCCAGCGTCTATCCCTTCATCCTGTTCGCCCGCCCGCCGCTTGGCGGGCCCTGGACATGGACGGCCCCGAACGGTTCGCACGCCCGCCGCCTGCGCGACGGCGCCTTGCGCATCGGCCTGACCGACCGGCTCGGCAACTGGTTCGTCGAGATCCTGTGCACGGATGCGGGCTGGCCGGTCTATTCCTGCAGCGATGGCGTCGAGCGCGTCGCCGAGGCGCCCGAGCCGCGATTGCTCGTCATCGACGGCGTCGAGTTTTCCCGCCTCCTGCCGCCACAGGACGATCCGCCAGTGGAGGAGAACCCCTAGAATTTGAACCTGCCGCCGGAGCGGCAGGTTCGGCGGTCCGGTTTCAGTGCGTGTAGAAATAGCCCGCCGCCAGCACGACGGCGACAAGCAGGCCCAGCACGATCCAGCCGCGCAGGGCCTCCTTGCTTCCGGCGGAATCGGCGGCGTTGGCGGCTGGTGTCTTGTTTTCGTTCATTGGATTTCCCTTTTCGGGCGAAGTTTGCATGCAGCGATGCCGACGCCGACCCGGTCGACCGGGAGCGTCTGGACGTCACTGCGGAGAATTGGCGAAAGGTCGTCAGGCGCCTTGCGGCGGCGCCCGTGCCGAAAACGCTGCAAACTTCTCTGTCGGCTCGGCCGTATCGAGGCGCCGGCTCGAAACCAGGCGCTGCTGCTCCGGTTGCCGAAGCCGGATGCCGGTCTCGAACAGCGCCTTGCCGGCACCGCCGGAGGACTTGCCGGACTGTACCGGATCGGAACTGCGCAGGGCGCTCTGGCCGCGATCGTAGCTCGACAGCGACAGCACCACATTGCCGTCGCGGACGACGGCCTGCTTGCCCGCCCGGTCCAGGGTCGGCACAGGCGACGCACCGAAGCTCGATGGCAACAGCAGCAACGCCCATGTCAGCACGAGCACCATCAGCCGCATCAGCACGGAGGTCTCCCCGCGATGCGCTTCCGAAGGCTGCTGGTGGTCGAACGGCGTTAGGATGGCGTCTGCCCCGTTGCGCGCCCCTTTTCGCATTTCGGGTCGCCCGGTTCAACCATTTGCCAGCGGCCAGGTTTCCGGCTGTAATCCGCAAACGCAATCGAAGTGCCCGTCGTCAGCCGAAGGCGGGACTGGGAGACCGGAAAAACTGATGGCCAAGACCGATTTCAAGTCCGTCGACGAATACATCGCGGCACAGCCGCAAGCCGTCCAGCCTATCCTCGAACGCCTGCGCAAGATCATCCGCGATGCCTTGCCCGGCGCCGAAGAAGTCATTTCCTACCAGATTCCTGCCTACAAGCTGGACGCCGGCCGGGTGATCTACTTCTCCGGCTGGAAGGAGCACTATTCGCTCTACCCGGTCACCGAGCGTCTCGTCGCAAGGCTCGGAGCCGAGGTCGCCCCCTATGTCGCCGGCAAGGGCACGTTGCGCTTTTCGCTCTCCGAACCGATACCGGCAAGGCTGATCGAGCGGATCGCCCTGCTGCGCGCCGAGGAAGAGGCCGACGCCCGCAAGGCCAAGGCGGCGGCCAGCCACAAGGCGCGCGGCTGACGTCATCTGGAATGTGCCGTGCGCCCAGGCCGTCAGGGCCAGGGCCGTCACGGAACGTCGTCGCTCGCCACCGCGCCGCCTTCGCCTTCCAGCGCCGACAGTCGCCTGGTCACCGACCTGCTGAATTTCAGCCGCACGCCGGCGCCGTTCGCGCCCTCTTCGGCGATGAAGGTCGCGCCGAGGCTTTCAAGCGCCGCCTGCAGCGCCTGCACGGTGCTCTCGTCCGGCGTCGAGATCTTGCGTTCGAACGCCTCGATGACCTGCTCGTCGACGTTCGATGCCTGCGCCAGTTTCGATCGGGTGATCTCCACGATCGCACGGGCTGCCTTGCAGATCGGTCCGGTCATCATGTCCTGCGCCTCCTGGTCAAATCCGGCAAATCCATCGTCGTCCAGCCATTTAGGCAAATGGCGGCGCATACCGGAAGGGGGTGCGACGTTGTTGCCGGCCTGGGCCCCGCTTGGCGCGTTTGGCAGCAGGAAACGCGGCGACGTTGATCGCCGGCGCGGTTTGGAGGATAGTCACGCAAGCGTGCATGGAGCCTCGGGCCAATGCGTACACCGGCTGCCAACCAGATCAGCAAGCGCAAGGCCGTGGCCGATGCGCTGAGCCGGCAGAAGGTTTTCGTCAGTTCCAGGCGGTTCCGCGGCGACGGGCAGCCCATCTCCCGCGTGCTGGTCTCCGGCCGCTATTACGACGTCAGCGACCAGTTGCTCGACAGGCTGCAGCATGGCGCGACGCCGGGCGAGCTCGAACTGGAGCCTGCGTCCGACGACGCAGCCGGCCTGCAATAGGCGCATGGCAGCGGAAAAGCTTCGCACCTACCGGCAGAAGCGCGATTTCACCCGGACGCGGGAACCGCCCGGCGCATCGGCCGGCCACGACGGCAACCGCTTCGTCGTCCACAAGCACCACGCAACCGCCGATCACTACGACCTGCGCCTCGAACTGGGTGGGGTGCTGAAAAGCTGGGCCGTGCCGCGCGGCCCTTCGCTCAACCCGGCCGACAAGCGGCTTGCCGTCCAGACCGAGGACCACCCCGTCGAATACATCGACTTCGAGGGCCTGATCCCCGAGGGCGAATATGGCGGCGGGCCGATGATCGTCTGGGACACCGGCGTCTGGGCGCCGATGGAGGATGCCGAAAAGGCCCTGGCCAAGGGCGCCTTCAAGTTCCGCCTGTCGGGCGAAAAGCTGAACGGCGGCTGGATGCTGGCGCGGCTGAAGCCGAAGCCCGACGAGGACAAGCACAACTGGCTGCTGTTCAAGGAGCATGACCCCGCAGCCGACGACAGGCTCGACATTCTCCAGGCACGCCCCGAAAGCGTGAAGACCGGCCGGCTCATCGAGGAACTGGCCGCGCCGCCGAAAAAGCCGCCGTCGAAACCCGCCGACCTCAAGCCCGGCAAGCTTGCCGGAGCCGCGCGAGGCGCAATGCCGGCCCGGATCGAGCCCCAGCTCGCCACCGCGCTGCCCAAGCCGTCCAAGGAAGAGGGCTGGCTGCACGAGATCAAGTTCGACGGCTACCGCACCATGGCCCATGTGACGGATGGCGCTGCCACATTCATCACCCGCAGCGGCCTCGACTGGACCAAGCGTTATGCTGGCCTCGCCAGGGCCTTCGCCCCGCTTCCATGCAGCGAAGCCGTCATCGACGGCGAGATCGTGGTTCTCGACGACAAGGGCGTCAGCAGCTTCGCGGCACTTCAGGACGCGCTGGCCAGCGGCCACGGCGAGCGGCTGGTGTTCTATGCCTTCGACCTGCTGTTCCTCAATGGCTGGGACCTGGCCGGGGTCGCGCTCGCCAAGCGCAAGGGCCTGCTCGAACAGCTGCTTGCCGGCCATGTCGACGGCCGCTCGGCGCTCCAGTACAGCGACCACGTCGCAGGCGACGGCAAGGCGCTCTATGACAAGGCGAGCGAGATGGGCCTGGAGGGCATCGTCTCGAAGCGCGCATCGGCAATCTACAGTTCGGGACGCAGCCACAGCTGGACCAAGACCAAGGCGCTCAAGACCGGCGACTTCGTCATCGCCGGCTACACCACCTCGCAGGCAGCGGAAGGGCTCGCATCCCTTGCGCTCGGCGAATGGGTCGACGGCGAGCTGCAATATCGCGGCAAGGTCGGAACCGGCTTCGACTCTGAGACGTTGCACTCGTTGCTGCACCGGCTGGAAGGCCTGCGCGAAGGCGCCGACAAGCTCGATGGTGCGCCGAAGGAGATCATCCCCGTGCGTCCGGTATTGAACGCCCACATCCACTATGCCAACCGCACCACCGACAACGCGTTGCGGCACGCCGTGTTCAAGGGCCTGCGCGAGGCCGAGCTGACCGCGAGTGCGTCCGCGCCACGCAAGCGGCTGATCTCAGACGCCGACCTCGCCGGCATCTCGATCACCAATCCGACCCGCCGCGTGCTCGGCAAGGCTGGGCCGACCAAGCTCGATGTCGCGGTCTATTACGCTGCGGTCGGCGATTTCATGCTGCCCCACATCATCGGGCGGCCGGTGTCGCTGTTTCGCTGCCCGAGCAGCCGGCCGCAGGATTGCTTCTTCCAGCGCCACGCCTTTTCCGGCATGCCGCCGACGATCGCCTCCTTCGAAACCAGGAACTCCGAGGGCGAGACCAAGGGCTACATCTCGGTCGAGGACGCCAAGGGCTATCTCGCACTGGCGCAGTTCGGCGTCGTCGAATTCCACGCCTGGGGCGCCTTGCGCAAGCATCTCGACAAGCCCGACCGCGTCGTCTTCGACCTCGACCCCGGCGAAGGCATCGGCTGGCGCGAGGTCGTGGAGGCGGCCGTCCATGTCCGCGGCGAGCTGGAAAAGCTCGGCCTCGTTCCCTTCGTCAAGACATCCGGAGGGCGCGGCATCCATGTCGTGGTGCCGACGACCGGCAAGCTCGGCTGGAAGCCGTTCCATCAGGCGAGCGGCGAAATCTCGGCGCGGATCGCCGCCACCGCGCCAGAGACTTTCACCACCGTCATGGGCAAGGACAACCGCAAGAAACGCATTTTCATCGACTTCCACCGCAACGCCCGCAGTGCAACGGCCGCCGCTCCCTATTCTCTTCGCGCACGCACCGGCATGCCTGCTTCGACACCTCTTGGCTGGAGCGATCTTGAGTCCATCGACGCTCCCGAAGATTTGAACTATTCTTCGCTTCCCGGCCTCGTGGCCAGGTCAGGCGATCCCTGGGCGGACATTGGCGATCACGCCCGCGACCTGACGACTGCAATCAGTGCCAAACGTTAGTCTGTTTATGGTTTCGCGTAGGAGACAAGCATGGCCCCCAGGGCAAGTTGGAAGGGATATCTGAAGCTCAGCCTCGTCAGTTGCCCGGTGCGGCTTTACCCGGCGACAAGTTCGAGCGACCGCATCAGCTTCAATCAGTTGCACAAGGACACCCACAACCGGATCAACATGAAGCCGGTCGATCCGGAGCTCGGCCTCGTCGACCGCGCCGACCTGGTCAAGGGCTACGAATACGAGGACAAGAAATACGTCATCATCGACGAAGCCGACCTCGACAGCGTCAGGATCGAATCAAACCACACGATGAACATCGAGGCCTTCGTCGACGAGAATTCCGTCGACGTCATCTACCAGGACGCGCCCTATTATCTCGCCCCCGACGGGGCGATGGCCGAGGAAACCTTTGCCGTGCTGCGCGAGGCGCTGCACAAGTCCGGCAAGCTGGCGATTGCCCGGCTGGTGCTGTCGAGCCGCGAGCGCGTGGTCACCATCGGCGCGCGCGACAAGGGCATGTTCGTCTGCACGCTGCGCAATCCCAACGAGGTCCGCGGCACGGCCGAGTATTTCGGCAACATCACGGCGGGCAAGCCCGACCCGGAGATGCTCGAACTCGCCGAGGCCCTGATCAAGCAGAAGCTGACGACCTTCGATCCGAAGAACTACGAGGACCGCTACGAGATCGCCTTGATGAACATGATCAAGGAGAAGCTCAAGGGTCACAAGCCGATCATCGCCGCCGCGCCCGAGCGCGGCAACGTCATCAACCTGATGGACGCGCTGAAAGCCAGCCTCGGCCAGGCCAAGCCGCCGGCCAGGAGCAAGACCAAGGCCGAACCGGCCGAGAAGCCGGCGGCCAAGCTGACGGCCGTCGCCGGCGGCAAGCAGGCCAAGGGCAAGAAGTGAACGAAGGCCGTATCTACGGACTGATCGGTGCGCTTGCAGCCTTCCCCCGCCGCCTCGCCGTCCGCGAGGTGGCGCGGCAGGGCGGCGAGCTGCAGCATGGCGTAACCCGGCGCACCACGCACGTCGTCTTCGGGCGCACTTTGCTGCACAAATCCGACGAAGCAAGGCTCGCCGCCCGGTACGATTCTGCCACCGCTTCCGGTCGCCCCGTGCTCAGCGAAAACGGCTTTCTGCGCGCGCTCGGCCTGCTCGACCGGGTCGAGGGCGCCGGCATGACACGACAATCCCTGCTCGACCAGGCGAAGCTGGCGCCGCGCGACCTCGAGCTCCTGTCGCTCTTCGACGCCTTCGAGAGCGATGCCGAACCCTACGCCTTTCGCGACCTCATCCTTGCCAGGAAATATGCCTCGCTGCTTGCCGGCGGCTCGACCTGGAGCGCCATCGCGAGATCGGTTCGCCGTTCCGGCGCGGTGGCGCAGTTGAGCGCGCTGTCGCTCCATGCCAGCGGCAAGGACACGATCTATGCCCGCCTCGGCGCCGACCTGGCCGAACTGGACGGGCAACGCCTGCTGCCGCTCGGCCCTGCCGGCGACGCCGAACTGGAGGAACTGTTCGCGCTGGCCGAAGACGCTGAAGAAGATGGGCGCTTCGGCGAGGCCGCCGCCCTCTATGCACGCTGCCTTGCCGCCGACCCCGGCGACAGTGTCGCCGCCTTCAACCGCGCCAACTGCCTGCGCTCCGCCGGCCTTGGGAGCGAGGCGATCCAGGGCTACATGCGGGCGATCAAGCTCGATCCAAAATTCGTCGAAGCCTGGTTCAACCTTGCCGGCCTGTTCGCCAGCGAAGGCAAGGCACACACAGCGCGCCGCCACCTCGAAAAGGCGATCGCGCTCGATCCCGCCTATGCCGACGCCATGTTCAACCTCGCCAACCTCGCTTACGAGGCCGGCGACCTCGCCGAGGCGCGGCGCTGGTGGGAAGCCTATCTCAGGCTCGACCAGACCTCGGAGTGGGCAAAGACCGCGGCCAAGGGCATCCAGTATGCCGACCTGCGGCTGAAGGAACGGACGGCAAGCTAGATGGCGGTGCATTTCCTCTTCGACGGTCCGGAGGACGCAGCCGTCACCATCCTGCTCGCCCACGGCGCCGGCGCGCCGATGGATTCGGCCTCGATGACGGCAACGGCCGCGGCCCTTGCCGCGGCCAGCCTGCGTGTCGCCCGCTTCGAGTTCGGCTACATGGCGGCACGGCGCACCGGCAGCCCCAAGCCGCCGCCGCGCGCGGAAACGCTCAATCCGGAATTCAGGACCGCCATCGACGAACTCGGCGCCAGGGCAAAGCTGGTCATCGGCGGCAAGTCGATGGGCGGGCGCGTCGCCAGCATGATCGCCGACGAGATGCGCGATGCCGGCAGGATCGCCGGTCTGCTGTGCCTCGGCTATCCGTTCCACCCGCCGGCCAAGCCGACGCAGTTGCGTACAGCGCATCTCGCCGGCCTCCGGACTCCGGCACTAATCGTCCAGGGCACGCGCGACGAATTCGGCACCCGCGACGAGGTGGCAAGCTATGGGCTGTCCGACGCCATCGAAATCCTCTGGCTCGAGGATGGCGACCACGACCTCAAGCCGCGCAAGAGCATCTCGGGCTTCTCGGCCGCCGATCACCTGAAGACGACAGCCGAAACCGTCGCGGCCTGGACGGCCCGGCTCGAGGCCTGAGGTCCATGGCGGCGCGATGAAGATCGCCACCTTCAACGTCAACAACGTCAACCGCCGGCTCGACAACCTGCTGGCATGGCTGGACGAGGCCAGCCCCGACGTCGTCTGCCTTCAGGAACTGAAGGCGGCCGACAGCCAGTTTCCGCGCGCGGCCATCGAAGCGGCCGGTTATGGCGCCGTGTGGCGTGGCCAGCCGACTTGGAACGGCGTTGCCATCCTTGCCCGCGCTGCCGAACCTGTCGTCACCCGCTGGGAACTGCCGGGCGATCCCGGCGACACGCAGAGCCGCTACATCGAGGCCGCCGTCGGCGGCGTGCTCATAGCCTCGCTCTACGCCCCCAACGGCAATCCGCAGCCCGGGCCCAAATTCGACTACAAGCTTTCCTGGCACGAGCGGCTCAATGCGCATGCGGCGACCTTGCTGGCCGCCGGCGTGCCGGTCGTGCTCGCCGGCGACTACAACGTCGCCCCCGGCCCGCTCGACGTCTACGCCTCCAGATCCTACGACGACAACGCGCTCGTCCAGCCGGCAAGCCGCGCCGCCTTCCAGCACCTGCTCGACCAGGGCTGGACCGACGCCGTGCGCAAGGCCTTTCCGGACGAAGCGGTCTACACCTTCTGGGATTACCGCCGGAACCGGTGGCAACGCAACGCCGGCCTCAGGCTCGACCACCTGTTGCTCAGCAAGCCGATGGCAAGACGCCTTCGTTCGGTCGGCATCGACCGCGATGTCCGCGGCCGCGACGAGGCCAGCGACCACGCGCCGGTGTGGATGGAAGTGAAGTAGTATTTTGCCTGGGGCGCTGAACGCCTGGAAAGCCGCCCCTGCCCGCAGGTCTGCATCCGCCCCGATGCCGCGCATCGAACTGCCGATGCAACCGTCTTTTCACAGACGCGTTTTTGCCGACAGGTATCGGGTGAACCTGAAAGGAACCCTGCCATGAACGACCGTATCGACGAAACCCCTCGATTTGGCAGCTGCTATTGTCGCGCCGTTTCGTTCCGCGTCATCGGCCAGCCCCTGCGGGTGGGAATTTGCCATTGCGCGGACTGCCGCAAGACCAGCGGTTCGGCGTTTTCCGCCTATGCGGTCTGGCCCGTTTCAGCCTACGAACAAACCGGCCAGGTAGGCACATATGGCAACCGGAGCTTCTGCGTCACCTGCGGCAGCCGCGTGACCTGGGTCCACGACGGCGAGGCCGAGGTCATGATCGGCAGCCTCGACGTCGTGCCCACCGATCTGGCGCCGGAGTACGAGCTCTGGGTTGGCCGTCGGGAGAACTGGCTGCACCCGCTGCCGCAGGCACGGCAGTTCGACCACGATCGCGACACCGCAACCGAGCCGGCGCCGCTCGAACCCGGACAGCCGGACCGGCCGCGCAACGTCGAGATCCCGCCGGCCTGAGGCTGGCGCGACGCAACCTCGAATGCGCGCTGTACGGCACCGTCGCCAACCCGATTATTTGGGCTCGGCGCGGCAATTTTCATCGTCCATTGAGATCAGCTGAAACATGCACTCCTGACAGGTGCCGTCGCGAATCGGCAGCCGAGGCTGCGCGTCGGACCAATGCTGACGGTGCTTGGAGAGGTTGGTACGCCCAAGGGGAATCGAACCCCTGTTCCCGCCGTGAGAGGGCAATCGCATGCAAGCCCTCGTTCCGGCATTCGTCCCCCGCTGTTCCCCTATGTTGTTTCTCTGTTCCGCCCCCGTTCATGTTTGACGGGCTCGCCGTCCCGCATTGTGTCGAGCCGTCCACGGGTATATATTTGACAGATATTTGACGAAACAGGTTTTCCAGCATGCCTCGCACCCTAACCGAAGCGGCGCTGTCGACAGAGAACGCCCGCAAGTCGCTCCCCGAGGGAACGCACTGGCGCGGGCTCAATGCTGATGTCCACTTGGGTTACCGAAAGCAGAAGCGCGGCGGTAAGTGGCTTGTGCGCTGGTATCAGGGTGACCAGAAGTATAGGCAGGAGACATTCGGCACAGCTGATGACGGCAAGCTATTGGCCGATGGCGTCAACTGCTTCAGCTATGAACAGGCCAAGACCGAGGCGGCGCGCATCGTTTCACTGGCCCGAGCTGACGAACTGGCATCGGTTGACGGCCCTGCCCCTACCGTCAAAGTCGCCGTTGAAGAATATGCCTCGGCTCGCGACGAGCGGGAAAAGGCGCAGCAGCCGGGCAAACGCGGGCGGGGCGATGCGCGCCAACGGCTCACCAAGCATGTCCTGTCTGCCCCGGTCGCGAAAATTGCTCTCCACGCCCTGGCCGAACTGGATCTGGTCAGGTGGCGCGCTGCTCTCCCTAAGGGCCTTGCGGAAACTACCGTTCGCCGTGTCGTCAACGACTTCAAGGCAGCGTTGAATGCCGCTGCGGTCAAATACAGGTCAAGGCTCCCGGCAGAACTCGCCGTCATCATCAAGAATGGGTTTGCGGCCAAGTTCGCAGAAACGCCCACCGCACGGGACAAGTCCGCACTGCCTGACGGCGACATTCGCCGCATGCTCATAGCCACAGCCACGATTGACGCCCGCGACGGATGGGACGGTGATTTGCTGCGCATGGTTGCCGTGCTCGCGGCGACTGGCGCCCGCTTTTCACAAGTCAGCCGCATGATGGTTGGTGACGTGCAGTTGGCGCAAAGCCGCTTGATGGTCCCGACCAGCCGCAAAGGCAGGGGCACGAAAAAGGCCTCTCACATTGCGACACGAGTGGGCGATGACGTGCTGGAGACGTTGCGACCAGCCGTTGCAGGCCGGCGCGCGAAAGAGCCGCTGCTGGAACGGTGGAGACACAAGCAGAGCAAGGGAACCGACAGCCAGGGGCCGCAGTGGATCAGAGATACACGGGGGCCGTGGCTCAACGCGACGGAATTGACCCGCCCATGGCTGGCAATCACCACGGCGGCGGGCCTCCCGGCTGATGTCGTTCCCTATGCCCTCCGCCATTCGTCCATTGTCCGGCAGCTTCGAACCGGCCTCCCTGTCCGGTTGGTTGCGGCGTTGCATGACACCAGCACGACCATGATTGAATCGCACTATTCAGCCGCAATTATCGACGCACTCGACGCCCTGTCTGCCGGCGCGGTGGTGCCATTGATGCCGCCAGCCGAGGACAACGTGCGCCAGCTTCGCGGATAAGAGAAACCGCAGGGATAGGACGGCCATCCGACAAGCCGGGGATAGCACCTCCCGGTTTCCCTGCGGCCCTATTAGGTGCTCGCGAGGTGCGCGAGTGATTCCGAAAACTCCTCTCCCATGGGTGAGCTTTAGCGGACCCGACCCAACCTATTCCTTGGATGAGGATGGCGGGTATGCACAGCTTGAGGCTATCTATGGTCAGCCGATCCCAGACGCAGCGCGGGCCGCACTGAGTCAAATTGCCGACAACTACCTGTCGGACAGGCGGACTGAATTGGCCCGGCAAACCTGGCGCGATGTTGCAGGCAACCTTGCCCCGCTCGAACAGGCCGCTGTGGCTCTGTGGGAGTTGGCATATGGAGCGCCACCAGCGAGTGGAGACGCATCCTACGTCTTCGATTCGATCGTGGACCAGCTCCTAGAAAGGGAGGCTATTCCTATCAGGCCGCAGCGGGGAGACTTGGTAATCCTTCGTCCAGAGCACGAGCCGGCAGAGTGGGAGCGCTTCGACGACTACTATCAGCCACCAGAGGTAGCTTTCGGTTTTCGGTTGACGCGAGAGGTCCTACAAAACCTCGCCCAAGCCCTCCGGGTTGCCGCGAACAGGGCATCTTCGGAGATAGAGAAGCGGGCGGCTGAGGGCATGACCTCAAACAGTTGGACTGCCCAACAGCGGATGTTGCTCCGGGTAACCGATTGGGCGCGGGATTTTGGCTTGCCGTTCGGGGCCTATGACACGTTCACGGAGGCGCCCACGAGATTCAGCGACTTTCTGCGACTGCTATTGCAGCTCGCGCCGGCCGATTACCGTGAAAAAGAGCTGACAAGTGGCGCGGTCGCCGCTCGGCTCCGTCGCATCCGCCAGGAAGCTAAGACGCGCAAAAGGGAGCAGGTGACGCAGCAAACCGAAAGGTGATTTGCTCCCCAAGTGAGCAAACACGACCGCAAATCATTCTTCTGGTTGCTTTCTAGAGACCAAAGCATTCGTGTGAACAATAGGGGACGTCATGGCATCCAGCCGTGTCGCGTGATTGGCCGATAGCCAATCTGGTTTCAGGAGAAACCACCCATGAAAATCTCTGTCGATATCCCAGAAGCTGTCGAGATGAGCGGGATTAGCCGCTCAGGCCTCTACAGGCTCTTCAAGGATGGCAAGCTCTCGCCTCGGAAGAATGGGAAGCGGACGCTTGTCCTTGTGTCTGAGCTTGAAGCCTATGTGTCCTCACTCCCGGTTTTGAAGTGAGGCGGCCATGAACGTACAAATGCAAACCGCTCCCCGACTGGCATCGGAGAGCGGCGGTATTTCCAAAGCTGTGACGGCTCAGAACTACCGCATTCACCCGGCTCCTGCAACGGAATTCGCCGCCGCCGCCATAGCGGCCAGGTTCCGCGTCTCGCTCACACTTGCCCGCGTAGTTTGCGAACTCGCACAGATCGGCGGGAGGCTGGCATGATGAAGGATGCGAAGCTCACGGTTCGAATCCGCATCGAGCCGGACGGCCAGCCCATGACGTTCATTGGTCGTGATGCGTGGTGCTTGCTGCGCCTCATTGAGGCCGGAGAGAGGGGATGCACTCCCATCGATCAGCCGGCGCCCAGATGGAGCGGATACGTGCACAAGCTCCGAAAGGCCGGGGTGTACGTTGAGACGATCCACGAAGGGCACAAAGGCGACTTTCCGGGGAATCACGCCCGCTATGTCCTGCGCTCGACGGTCACCGTCATTGACCAAGAGAGGGCAGCGGCATGAGCGATTCAATCCCCATTGCCATTGTCGAGAAGAACCGGACAGAGGAAGTCCGCATCTCACTCGACGTGATGCACGGTCGACGACTGTTCAACACTCGCGTCTATTACGAGGCGGACGACGGCACCAAGCGCCCTGGCAAGGCAGGGCTGGCGCTGCGCCTTGAGTGCTTGGAGAGCTTCGCGGAAGCCGTCGCCTCCGCGCTGATGACGGCCAAGGCCAAGGGCTACCTGAAATGAGCAGGCGCGAGTTCTCCAAAGTTTCCCCGGCCGTATGGCGGTCGGGGAGATTCACCGGGCTGGAGTGCAGCACCGCTCAGGTTCTGTATCTCTACTTCCTCACTTGCGAACACCAAAACAGCGCTGGTTGCTTCCGGCTACCCGATGGTTACGCCTGCTCGGATCTCGGCTGGCTAACCCCGAAATATGTAGAGGCACGAGACATGCTCGTAGCCGCCGAGTTGGTCACCTTCGATGCCTTAACCGCCGAAATTTACGTCGATAGATGGTTCCGGCACAATCCGCCGATGAACGACAAGCACGCCGTTGGCACTCGGCGCATCGTCGAAAACATAGAGAGCGACATCGTAAGAGAGAAGGTCGAAGCGGAATTCCAGGCTGCCGACGACTCCCGCTTGGCGAGGGTCAATCCGATGGACGCGAGGTTCAATTCATCCTCGTTGGCGAATAGTCGCCTCGTTAGCGAGAGGGTGAGACTTTGAAACCCTCTCCATACGGTACCGAGACCCTATCGATATATAGAGACAGAGACCTGAGACCTGAGACCCAGAGGGAGACCTGGACAGAGAAGAGACCAAGACAAAACCCAAAAAAAGACCTTGAGACCACCATTCTCGCATTCGCAACAAAGCCAACCGGCAACGCTTGCGAAACGCGACCCGTTCTCGCCATTGGGCATAGGAGAGATGAGCTACAGCCGCCTAGCGCAGCGCCTGGCACGGGAGGCGGTCATGGACCAGAGTAGGCCTTTGACCCTCAAACAAGCTGCCGGCATTGCAGGTGTGTCTCCTGACACGGTTGCCAGATGGTGCAAGCGCTACGGCATCGGTAGACAACTTCATCCGAACGCGCCGTGGCGGGTAGACCCTGAAGGTCTTTCGATTGTGGCGGCAGGTGACTCGGGTCGCCTTAGGCACTTTCAGGAGCAGGCTTACCAGCGGTCTTGGGATCCACGCGAACCAGCGTCAAACTTTCGCGGGTAATTTGGCCATGGCGCAACACCCGCTTTACCGTCGCGGTCATCGTGGCATCAACCCCAACGAGTTCGCGATTCCAGCGCTCTAGGTCATCTGACGTCCATGACGTATCGACTTTTCCCTTCACCGTATCTCCGCCTATAGGGCGAAACTCGAATTGATGAGCGCCAGGGAGGACGCCGGCAAGCTGTCCCTCCATAGTAGCCTCATCTTCCTCCAACTCTGTTCCGCTGGCGCGCTCTGCGCCCCTTCCTACTGCATCGCTGTCGAACTTGTATTCATTCTCGCCCACAACCATTCGCAGGGTCGCGCCATGCTGGCGCATCAATTCGAAAAAGTCGCGTGCGGTGGCTAGGATGCGCTTGTCTGCACCCGATACGGCAGTTTGAAAATGTTCCTCGTCAGCCTCACCAAACGTGCTGAGCAACGAGGAAGACTCCTCGACCGCCCACTTGAGGCTAGTGTCGACAAGTTGAGACTGCGCCCGTATCTCTTCAAGAAGGAACCCAAATGAGCCGCGAACGATATTGGTGATGTGCATTGTCGCTTCTGACTTATTCGCGACGGGGCCCTTGACACCTAGCCCGGCTGTGTTTTTGGCTAAAACTTTCGCCACCAAATCTTGGAATGTAGACACCGCGCCCGCGCCGAACTCAGCCTCGACGCCAATCGAACCGACGACAGGTCGCCCCCCGAAGAAGAGCGCAGCGGAAGCGTATGTCTCTATTGGCTCAAGGTCTTGCGCGGCGATTTCGGCATCAAGGTCTCTCAACCTGGATTCTAACCCGAGGCGTGTCAAAATGTCCGCTTCGGTTGTGCGCTTGAGCAAGCCTGAAACCGCTGCACGGTCGGCTTTGGCGAAATCTCGTCCCGACTTCTTCGATGCACTCATGGTCCGACGGCTCCGACTGCCGGGGCAGCTTCGAGAATCGCTAATGCGGCTGCGTCGTCAGCGACATCCTCTAACCTAACCTTTAACATGCCCTTCCATAGGTCGTCCCCTCGACGATGGGAAAAGAGGCCGACGTAGTACCGCGCAACATCGATCATGAATTCAGGGTTGCCGCTGTCGAGATCGATCAGTAGCGCATCCAGTCTAAAGGCCTGCATCACCTGCCCTCGCTCCAGAAGGGCGAGGTTTGCCAAAACAAGCGCGTTCCATATTACGTCATTTCCCACCGCGTCGAGTGGCCGATAGGTGAAAATAACCGTGTCTAGGTCTTTTGGTTCCTTGGTCTCCACGAAACTCCCGTCGAGCCACTGAAACCCTCGTGCGAGGCCAGCTGCTCGGAGCGCTGCCCGATGGTCGAGCCACTTGCGCAAGATGTCCCTCCGATTGGGGCTTGTTCCGAAGGTCGTTACAACCTCAACTGCAGAAACCTCATATGGGCTTAGGTCCTCAAACGCGCCGCCTGGTCCGTTTAGCCCCACATAGGGCGGCAATACGCCATCAATTGTGAATGAAGGTACCGGCATTCTCCCCCCAGGCGAAGCCTATACTGCGGATAATGCCGCACATTGCCGATGATGCGGAACGCAAGCAATAGGCCGCTGCGATACATTCTCTGTGCCGAAACAGGGAAATTCGACCGATGCGCCTTACCGACGCGATGATCGAGAACATCCGCCTCAGGGTTAGCCCCGGCGAGAAGCGACGTTTTGCCGAGATTGCGAAAGAGCGCGGTCTAACACTCAGCGACCTTGTTCGCTTGAGCCTAACCGAAGCCACCAAGCGCGTAGCGGCATGATGGCGACGACAGCTTCCCCCTGCGAAATGAACCTCATGGCGCTTTGGCTGCGGCATCGCAGCGAGTGCCGCCCTGTCGGCCAGATAGTGGCGGACGCACGCGCCGGCTTGCTGCGTGGGGCTCACCTCAAGGGGCGCAGTCTCCTGATTAGCGACGAAACGGCGGCACTGGCCGCGATGAGCAAGGGCGCGGGCAATGGCTACGGATAACGGCTTCATGGACATGTTAAACGGCGTGAATGGGCTGCCGTTTGCTCCTGCTCCCGGCCTTAGCTCGCCCTCCCAGGGGCTGCTTGGCATTCTCAGCAATCTTTTTCGCGGCCCGCAGAACACGGGGCAGTTTGCCCAGACGCCCGGCAATGGCCCCGGCCTCGGTCCTAATAGCTTCCCGCCCCCGCCAGGCCTTCGGGCTCAGACGCCAAAATCTGGCTTTTCCCGTTTCCTGGATACCGATATCGCCCTGCCTGTAGCGGGCGCTCTCTTGGGCAACCAGGGCAACGCTGCCAACTTAGGCAATGCCTTCTCGGCTGCCGCTCCGGCTATCAAGCGCAACAAGACACTGGAATACCTCCAGCAGAATGACCCCGAGTTGGCTAAACTCGTGGGTTTGGGCCTTGAGCCGAGAGACGCCCTTGGTCTCCTGCTTGACAAGCGAAAGGCGCAAAAGCCGAACCTGATCAATGCGGGCGATGGTCGGTTGTATAACGCCGACACCAGCGAGTGGATTACAGCCCCAAACGCGGGCATGGACGACTATTCGCAGCGCCAGCGGGCCGCAGAGCAGTACGGCCTTACCCCGGATGATCCGCGCTATCAGTCCTTCCTCCTCACGGGCAAAATGCCACGCGAAGATGCGCAGCCGCTCACGGCAACCGACAAGAAGGCCATCCTTGAGGCCGACGAGATGGTACAGGTGACGGATACGGCCATGCCGCTGCTCGACCGCGCCCTGGAACTCAATAACCAGGCGTATTCGGGGCCGATGGCGGGAACACGCGGCTATATCTCGGGCACGTTCGGCTCGGATGCCGGCCAAGCAACCATGGAATACGATAACCTCGTCCAGCAGCAGGCCTTGGCCACGCTGAAGGCTACGTTCGGTGCGGCGCCTACGGAAGGTGAACGCAAGATCCTGCTCGAAATCGCCGGCTCTTCCAGCCAGCCCCCGGAAGTCCGCAGGGGCATTCTTGAGCGCGCCAAGCAGGCAGTCGCCCGTCGCCAACAGTTCTACCGCGAACGTGCCACTGAGATGCGTGGTGGGTCGTTCTACAAGCCGGGCGGCGGTGTCAGCGGGCAGGGCGGTGGCAATCGCACTGGCACGGGCGTGCAGTGGAGCGTTGAACCCTGATGGCAACTCTCAACATCAATGGCCAGCGCGTGAAGGTTGACGACAGCTTTCTGTCGCTCACGCCTGAGCAGCAGAACGCGACCGTTGACGAGATTGCGGCTTCGCTCGGACAGTCGGGCACACAGCCCGAAGGCCTTCGTTCGGAGCTGTCGGGCATCACCCAGCAATTAGACAGCTTGCCCGCGTCCGAGCCCCAGACATTTGGCGGAGCAAGCCAGACTTGGGCCGAACACGCCATCGGGGATATCCCGATTATTGGCCCTGCTCTCCAGACTGGATCCGACTATCTCGGCACCGAAATTATGGGGCGGTTGGGAGGCCAGGACCCCGCGCAGATGCGTGGGAAGCTTTGGAAACGCCGCGAAGACCGCACCAAACAATACCCGCTCTCCTCGATGTCTGGTGCCCTTGCCGGCAACATAGCCGCAACCGGCGCGGCTGGGGCGACTGCAACCGGGGCTCGTGCCCTTGGCATGACAGGCGGGTTCGGCGCGCGCGTCGGCAACTCGGCACTGTCCTCGGGAGCCATCAATTCAGCGGACACCCTGATTAGGGGCGGCTCGGCAGAGGACGCGATAAACAGCGGTGCAACCGGTGCGGTTATCGGTGGCGCAATCCCCATCGTGGGCGGCGCAATCCGCCAGAGCTTGGGCGCTGTAGGCAACAAGGTGGCTCCGACCTTGGGCGCAATCCGCAACGCCCCCAAGGAGGCCGAAAGGCGCGTGGGGCGCGTCATGCAGCGGGACATGCAAGCAGACGCCAGCAGCATGCTGAACGCTAGTGACGAGGCTGTGGCCCGTCAGGCCGGCGTTCCCCTGCTCAACGCAGACAGGGGCGGCGAAGCCACGCGCGCGCTTGCCCGCTCCGTTGCTAATCAATCCCCCGAAGCCAGAGCGACAATCGAGCGAACCGCAAACGACCGTTTTGCCGGCCAGTCCACCCGCGCCACGGCATTCGTAAAAGATTTGATGGGTGGGGCTGTCGATGACCTCGGCTATCAGCAGGCAATCAAGGAAACCGCTCGCCGCGTGAACAAGCCGGCATATGACGCCGCGCTCAAGGCGCCCGGCGCACAAGCGATGTGGCACGAGGGCTTTGAGCAATTGATGCAGGCCCCGGCGATGCAGGCCGCAGCGCGGCAGGCTACCACCAGGGGCGCAAACCGCGCTGTGGTGGAAGGCTTTGCGCCGGTTCGCAACCCGTTTGCCTACGGCCCGGACGGCAGGATGACGCTTGCCCGCGACCCGAAGGGAAACGCGGCGCTCCCCAATCTCGCATTCTGGGACCAGGTGAAGCGCAATCTTGACGGCATGATTGGCAAGGTCGATCGCTCGGGCGACAGCACCATGTCAGCCGACCTCAAGGCGCTGAAATCGCACCTTGTCTCCATGCTCGATAGCGCGGTGCCGCAATACAAAAATGCCCGCATGGGCGCAGCCGGCTATTTCGGCGCGGAAGACGCCATTGAGGCAGGTAAGAAGTTCGCCAACTCACCGCGTCTCATTCCTGAGACTAAGGCGGCATACCTGAAATTCACGCCTGCCGAACGGGCTGGGTTCGCGACCGGCTACGCCTCAGAACTCATTGACCGGATCAGGGCATCGGGCGACCGAGCCAACGTCATCAATCAAGTGTTCAAGTCGCAGGCATCCCGCGAATCCATGGAAGTTGTCTTTGGCCCGCAGAAGATGCGCCAAATAGAGGCCTACGTGCGCGTTGAAGACCTGGCCGACCGTCTGCGCGGGGCAATGGGCAACTCCACTACGGCCCGGCAGCTTGTCGAGCTTGGCATTGGTGCCGGTTCGGGCTTCGCGATTTCTGGCGGCGATTGGAAGGGCGCATTGACTGGCGCGGCAGCGGCTAAGGGCGTGCGCCATGTGGGTCAGCGCATCGACGACCGCATAATGCAGCAAATTGCCACGCTGTTGATGTCGAGTGACCCGACGGCACTCTCCCGTGCCACTGCCAACGCAGCGTTGAGCCCGAGCTACATGCAGGCCCTAGAGCATATGGGGAACATGCTTTCGGTGCCCGTGAGGGGCGCAGCGATGGCTGTTCAATGAAACCAGCTCACCACCCACGCGCCGAAACCGAACAGTTGCTGTTCCTTCAGCCACCAGCCAACCGGCAGGAGAATGGCCGCAGCTATCACGTAGCTGACCAGCGTCAGCAAGTCCGGCTTTTCGTCCAAGTGCAGAAGCTCCGCAGGGGCACCGAATGCAGAAAATAGCATCTTCCGTGGA
This sequence comes from Aminobacter aganoensis, assembly GCF_014206975.1. Taxonomy (GTDB): domain Bacteria; phylum Pseudomonadota; class Alphaproteobacteria; order Rhizobiales; family Rhizobiaceae; genus Aminobacter; species Aminobacter aganoensis. The sequence continues at coordinate 46,776 of NZ_JACHOU010000018.1, read as the reverse complement.
TGATGTCTTGTTGGGCGAGGCCGTCTCAGGGTCTCGCTCTCAGCGCTTCCGCGACATGATTTCAATCGCCTCGGCCATCAAGAACCGTATGGATCGGCTTGGCGTTGACGTTAGTTCGGTCATCAGCGCCCCTGGCCAGTTCGATGCATACGGTAAGCAGTTACCACGAGGAACCGAAGCGCATCGCGCGCTTGCGAAAGAGGCCTGGAACTATGTGAACACCGCCGGCCCCGTTCATGCTGGCATGTTCTATTCCACCCCGAGCACAAAGGGTAATCTGCCCAAGGGTCTCAGTCAGATTAGCAAGACGACGGGGCATATCTTTTTCGAGGATCCACAAGGCCGGACTATTCGGACGGCGGCAGGCTATCGCCAGCCCACAGCAATCAACCCAGCAGGGCCGCAACGCCCCAGCATTTCCGTTCCGCCGACTACTGCGGCAGAGCGTGCAGGTCTGCGAACCGCCGCTTTCCCCGCCTATGAGCCGGTTAGCCGCCCTTCGGTCGATGTTGGCCCCCGTGGGCTTGAAACGCTCGCGCCGAACGGCTTGCGCTCCACCCCGGAAATGTACGGCATGGACGTTCTGGGAGACCAGCAGCCAGCGCTTAGGTCTAATCTGGCCGATGTCAGCTACAACATGGGCCCGCACCGCCCCAACAAGCCCAACCAGACCACAATCGACATTGCCCGCAGCGCCGTGCGTGATGTTCTCGGACCTGGCTATTCGGTCGATGTCATTTCAGGGCAGGAAAACCGTGGCCATCAGCACGGCTCTAATCGCCACAAGACCGGGCTGGCGGCAGATATCCAGATCAAAGACCCGAACGGAAAACTACTCACGGCCACTGCCAACGCGCAGCAGATGACCGATGTTGCCCAAGCCATGGCGGCCAAGGGTGCAAAGGGCATTGGCTTCGGCACCGACTACATGGCCGCCAAAGGGCTGCATGTTGACCAGTTCACGCCCGGACCCGGCCAGGATTACGAATGGGGCAACCTCGGCAACGCCAACAAGGAACTACTGGCGGACGCTCGAAACACGGGGGTTATGCCAGCCTCCTTCTATGAAAAATCGCTCCCGCAGTCGATGCATGCGCCCCAGCCCCGCACGCCTGACACCCTGATGGCCGCCCCGCTTGGTACGGTGGAACGCTCACCCCTGCCTAGCCTCAGCCTTGTCACGAGCGCACAGGCCGCGCCCATGCCCAACCGGCCAGCATCCCCCAGCATGGACACCATGCGTGGGTTGGGCAGCGTTGCCCTGCCGTCTTTCAACTCTCCCCGTATGACGGCCCCTGCCCTCAAGACGCCCACCCAGAGCCTCAGCAGGTTACCAGCTTCCCCTAGCCCGGAACGCTTCGGCTACACCCTGGCGTCTGCGCCTGCCATGCGTGGCCGCCCGCCTGTCGCTCCCATGGGCAGCATGAACAATATCCCTAGGGGTAACTTTGCGCCTGCTGCCGCTCCCGCAGCACCCAACGCCAAGATGTCCTTGGCCCAGCAATACGCCTCCTACGGCGCGGGCAGGGTGCCGAACCCAACGCCGGCCATTAATGCAATGATGTCACCCACTGTGGGGCCGATCACCCAGACGGGGCTTTTGCCCCCGAGCGCGGTTGTACCCAATTTTGTCCCGGCCACGCCACCACCAGCGCCAGTCACCGCGCCCAAGATGCCGCGTGTCATGACACCAACCCAGCGCGTTGACCAGGCATTCCAGACCGCGTCGGTTCCCGAGCCCCAATTCACCGCTGCCGATGTCTATGCAGGCCGGGCCAATTCAGGCGCAGCAACGGGCGGCAATACGGTCTCTCGTGACCAGTTCGGCAACATCAGCGTCACGAACAAGTACGGCGCGACGACCACGACCAATGCGAACGGGCAGCAGATGGCATCCAGCGGCCCCGGCATTGCTGGCCCGATCAGCGGGCAGGGCGTCCAAACCCCATCCGTCCCGAGCAACCTCGGTGGCAAGATCAGGGGTGGCCTTGGAACGGTCGTAGGCGGTGGCCTCGGTGGCTTCCTGGCTGGTCCGGTAGGGGCTGCTCTTGGGGCCGTGGTGGCCGGCGATCTGGCCAAGGGCAAGAATCCGCTCGACCGGCTTGGGATCGGTACGTTCGGCATGCCTGTAACAGATCAATTCGGATTCACCCAGCAGATGCGCTTTGCCAACCCGAAGAGTGGTGGGCCGTTCCCGAACGCGCCGGCAGGGGTGCGCGGTGCCCTTGGCGGGCGTGAAAGCAACCTGACCGACCGGCAGATGCGCGACATCAGCCCTCGCGCAGCGGACGCGATTTCTAAAGGTAAGGGAGGGCTCTACTAAAGGGCGGCCTCCTTCTCGCGAACAACGGAGAGCAATATGTTACCGGGAATTTGTGGAATAATGGCCGGCATCACGCCGACCAAAATCGACTTGGTAGCCCAGGCGACCGATACAACCGATCGCTCAGGCTCCTACACCTTCGCAGGCCTAGATTTCGGCGCGGAATTCACCAATCGAGCAATCATCGTTGCGGCTCTTTTGGTCAATGCTGCAAACGCGGTGGTCAACCAGAGCGCGGCAACAATTGGCGGTGTAGCGGCGAATGGCCAAGATAGCGGTGACGCTGGGGGACCGGGGGTCGGCGGTGCCAGTTGCGGCGTCTGGGCGGCGAGGCCTTCGGGAACCTCGGGAAGCGTCAGCATAAGCTTCGGGGCCACTGCGCAGGCGTGTGCCGTGTTCGTGTTTGCAACGGGAGTCGCTTCAGTAGCACGCTTTGCCGAATCTGTCGGAAGCGGGGGTGGAGGCGGCATCACCAGCGACCCCAATTTCCCGGCGAGCGACAGCGGGACCATCAATATCCCGCACGACGGGGTGTTGATCGGAGGTGTTGCCAGAGCCAACACCACCGCTCCCATTACGCTGACGGGCTTCCACAGTCAGCGGGAAATGGCCCTCGACACGGGCCACCGCATCGCCGTTGGCTGGAAGTGGAACATGCAGGCTCAAACTGCCTACCCCATTGGCTACACCACCAGCGCGGGCGGCGTCATCTACGGCATGGAAGCACACTCATTTGCCTGAAGGACAATGGGCATGGAACAGACCCAAATAGCCGATTGGCTCGATGATTTCGCGAAGCAGGTTACGGACGGGATGACGGGCCGGCCCGACCCGAATTCCGAAATACCCGCAAAGCTCGCGGACCTGGTGGGCCTGGCTTGCTCGCCCGATCGCAAGGCCTCGTTCGATTCCCTGCTGTGTTACATCATGGCCGCAAATGGCCTCCACGCAGCCGCAGCCAGGGCGCGGTCCATGAATGACTACAGGTGGGCCCGGTCGCTTCACGAGCAGGGGCAGCTTTTCCTTTCCTACGCCACGGGCGACCTCGCGCTGATGGTGCATCATATCCTGAATGGCGGTGAGGCGCCGCTTACCACCTACGTCGAGCCGGAGTCACCTGTACATCGGCCCACTGACACGAGGCATTGAAGCATTGACCGCTGGCAAAACAGCAGAGCAACAGCGCGGGCGCCCATTCCGGCCCGGCCAATCTGGCAACCCGAACGGCAGGCCTTCCGGCTCGCGGTCTAAGGTGCTGGTCGCCCTCGATGCGTTGGCAGAGGGCGAGGTGGAGGAAATTGCGCGAGCAATGATAATCAAGGCCAAGGGCGGGGACGCAATTGCCGCTCGGGCAATTTTCGACCGTGTCTGGCCACCCCGCAAAGGCGCTAGAATTCAGTTCGATCTGCCGGAGGTCAACAAGGCGGAAGATCTGCCTGGCGCGCTCGCTGTGGTCAATCGCCAAGTCGCAGACGGCGAGATATCGCCAGATGAGGCGGCGGTGGTTGTCGGCCTTCTGGAGGCCCAGCGAAAGGCTATCGAGACAAACGATCTAGCGGCACGCATCGCGGCACTTGAGGGAAGGCAGGCGAAGAAATGACCCTATCGGCTCGCCCTGGCGGCGCTACGCAGCGGGCGACTATCATTGCGACTGACGAGGCAGATTACGAATACCAGCTCGAAGACGTGCTGTTGCGGTCGCATCCCGGCGCAATAGAGGTTTCAGGCGCCATTGGCGGCGAGCCTTTCAATCTATCTGGCATCCTGAAGTCCCACGAGGAAAACCTAGGGGAGTTAAGCTGATGGCCCTGCTATCTCGCCTGGAGCGTCTGGAGCAGCGAGCGCAGCCGGACCCATTGTTCAGGGCAAACATCAAATCGGCATCGGGAATGAGCGAGCCTGCCTTGGCGGCCGATTTTTCGCAGCGGTTGGTGGATGGCACGTTGCCACCGGACTTAGACCCAATCGCGGTCAGCAAGTTCGTCCAGCTCATCCCTCGCGGAAGTGAACGGCAAAACCCGGTCGGTATGACCACGATGGAGCATTGATCGATGCCAAACATACTCTCCCGCTTGGAGCGGCTTGAGCGCAGTTCGCCCGACACCAAGCCGCAGCACCGGGTCATCAGGCTCGTTGTTAGCGATGAGGAGGAAGCGGAAGCCGAGCGGCTGCTGGAGGCAGAAGGCTTTGACCCCGATAGTGGCGACATTGCCATAATCCGACTGATCTGCATGGCACCCGGCAGCGGCAAGGAGCCGTACATCAAGCCACCCTATGTGTTGTCGCGGAGCTAAGAACTACGGCTGACGCGGGCGTGATAAGCGTCGCGGAAAACTCTTTCCGAATCCAATGGAGTTCATTTATGAATTCAACATGGGGGCTCTGGAACATCTCAAAAGCGAGTGGCACGTCGTGAGGGGCGCACCAGTCGCTGTGCTCATTTTCATTGTAACGGGGTTCGGTCTCGGGCTGCTTTTCATGCGCCAAGAAGTTGCCAACGCACAGAGCGAAGTCCGACTAAAGGACACAGAAATTGGCCAGCTCAAGGGTGAGCGTGACGACTACCGCAAGCAAGTGGAAGAACGATTCCAGAAAATCGAGCAGCAACTTTCCAGCGCTCAACAGTCCAAGCTAATGGACCTCCTCAAAAGCTCCCCATCTAACGTCGAAATATTTTCAGATCCTACCGTCCCGCTGAGCGGACAGATCACCGACGTTTTCACCAAAAGTGGTTGGCAGGTAAATACCACGGAGACGGCTAAGGATTCGGTCGTATTGAGAGCAATCGACCCGAAATCTCAGGCGGCAATTGGTACGGCCCTTCGCGATGCCGGCGTGAAATTTGACCTGTCGGCTCCTGCATCTGGTGGTATGAGCGCGGTAGATTTCATTCTCTTCTGGGAAGTAGGCAAGACGCCTGACAGTCCGAAAACAAACGGATAGCAGGCCGCGTCACTATCCAGGCCTGAAGAACAGCATGGGCGGCGCTTAGGGCCTTGGGACAGGATGCTTCCACCCGTTGCAATGGCCTCGTTCGTGCCGAAGAATAGCGCTAGGCGTTGCGCGTTTGTACGTTTCTGACGACACAATCACCAGGCAGTAGGACTTCGACACGGGGCGCGAGCATCCGCGCAAGTCGAACAGGTGCCGCAGGCCCGGGCCGATCCGGTGGCATTCCTTCACGACCAAATGTTGCGGAAAGTACCGCACCTCCATCTTGCCGGGGAACGGATAGTCGAACTCCGGGGGCGGATTCCATGTCGGATCCTCCCGGCCAGCTAATACATTCGAGGGGTTCAGTGAAGCCGCAATGACCAGTGCAGCGAGCAATTTGCCTGCCATAACCATCTAAATGTCTCCTACCGGAACCATTTAGTGTTATATAGGACGCAAATCAGTTCGGAAACAGACAAAATGTCAGGTATCGTTGCCAGATTGACTGCCGCTGAATACAACCCGGTTATGGAAGGCCGTCACATCAAAGCCGCCCGCGCCATGCTGGGCCTAAGCCAAACCGACCTTTGCAAACTGGCCGGGGTGAGCCGTGCGACGTTGAACGACCTGGAGAACGACACAGGAGACCCGCGCCGGTCCTCGGCGCTGGCTGTCGAAATGGCGTTGCGGGAGAAGGGCGCCAACTTCATCGATGACGGCGAGAAAATCGGCGTGACGATGCCGAAGGCACCACTGGTCTAATCCGCTTGCTTTCGCTTTCGACGGAAATCGGCTTTAGCCTGAAGTTTGGCCCCAAAGGCCTCCAGCCTTGCCTCCATCATTTTCGAAATGCCCGTTGGGGCCATGTTTGAGGCCCGCCTATCCCGCCAGGCCAAATATTGCTCGAAGGTATCGAAGGTTTCAGGCTTATCCGGGTCAAATCCGACCCCTTGTGCGTTAGCCATTTCGCCCGGCATGAGGCGAACAAACACGTCGCCTATCTTTACCTCCGCGACGAACCCAGCCTTTGCTGCACCCTTGCATATAGCTGTGACTTGCCGGGCAGTTAGGGCGAGTTCTCGGGGCAATGTTGGCATCCCATTTTTCGTGCCTGTTCATTCGTCGGGGGTGGGTTCGGATTTGAAGTAGTACCCGATAATCGCGCTCCTGCGAACCATATCGCGGCTGGTAGCTTGTGAGCGATGTGAATTGACTCCACAAGGAGTTTGTTCCTATTTCGTTCTCATGCCGCAGCCGAGCAAATCGAACCTTCCTGACGTTCAGTGGCGCCACACTTGGGAAGATGACCTAGAGCGCGAGGACTACAGCGCCTTCGACGGCGAACGTCGGCTAGGGCGCATCTACGCGGACAGCATCCGAGGCGAAAGTTACTGGCGGTGGTTCCCGGCTTGGGGCGGCGCACGTGGTGGAGACCGCTGCGAGAGTCGGGTCGCGGCGATGATGGCTTTGGAAGAGGCTTACCTCGATGTGCTGGAACGGCACCCAGATCCGGCAAAGCTGTTCCACGATCCGTCTTCCTCTCGCTCCCTATCTGTTGGAGCGGATCACCTCGTGAAGGTCGAGGGCGGTTAAACAACCGTCGAAAAACGTCATGCTCGACGAGCGGGAAGATTTCTTGCCAGTCGCTACGGACGCAAAGATTTTTGTGACATCACATCGCGCGCAAGACGCGCGTGCGCGCGAGGCGCTGGCGTCTTTGAAAAACAATCAAAGGAAACCACCAGCACGCGTTGAGCAGCGATAGGCAGCCGAGGGACTCGACATCACCCAATCGCCTCTCAGCGGGCGGCTATGGCAGAAATGGTTGTGTTTGTCTGGTTGGTGGAGGGGCGCAGGCTCGCGGGAGATACCAAGAGCACCGCGACAAGGCCTATTGCACCGGCCAGGGCGAGAACGTGCAAGGCTTTATTCATCGGGGCTAGATAGGTGCCCAGCGCCCGTCGATCAATGCTGAGAACAGCAGGGTAACAGCAAGGCAAAATTCTCTGATGGCCACAGTCTTCCCGCCAGAGCGTTTCGCGTCTAGGCTGCAATGCGCGGGATCCGTTCGCGCAATGAGCTTGACTCGGTCGCAGCCACTATGGCGGAGGAAACATGGGACCGCGCTTCCAGTGGGAGAAAGCTGATCTGCCTGACACAGTGGGCAGCGAATGGCAGCGAGGGCCGAGTCCCAGCGAGACCCGCTTCCAATGCCGCGACACCGCAAAGATGCCTACGGCATATGGTCCCTTGTCCTATGTTACGGACGCCCGGCTAAGGGACAAGCGCAGTTGGGAAGTCAAACAGTCGTGGCACGACATTGGAGCGCTTCAGAAGTTCCTAAAAACCGCGACATCATTCGTCGAGCGTGAGCGTATCGAAAAGCGGATTACGCACCTTCAACGGCAGAAGAAGGGAAAGTCCGTTTAGCGCCGGTAGATTTCGGTCTACGGCATTACCGCAGCCGGCGCGCTTCCCACCGCTCAAGAAAATCGCCCTGCCACAGCCGCGCCGATCTGCCTTAGCTTCCGCCTGTTCTCCCGTATGGCACCCCGGCTGTAGCGCGGCCAGTCCAGTGCATGCCCATTCCGTGACAAGCCAGCGATAGTGCCTTTCAATCAGGGTCTTTCAAGCGGACGCCTGCACCCCCGCCATTCTTGGGAATGAAGACGACGCCGGCTGTTTCCAAGGCCGTTTGGACTGCCTGGACGTTGGCTGCTGAGCTGCGGGCTGGGCCGATGTCGTTGTCTTCCATGCGCCGAATTGTGGTCAGTGACAGGCCGGTGGCTGCCACTAGATCTGGCTGCGACCACTCCAAGAGAGCCCGTGCAGCCCTGATCTGCTTAGCGTCCAGCATGTTCATTTCCCTCTGCAATTGAGCGGCCAAGGTGCATTCATAAACATTTATATATCATGAATGAACCAAAACTGTTGACATCATGCGGTTTAGATGCTTAGGAATAGACAGAAAGCGTTTATTGAGCAAGGGGCGCGCCCGTCGCCCAACCCTACCAAAACTTAACACCAGGGAGACAAAACAATGTCCACGCGCAAGCTGGCAGCCGCCGAAGGTATGCCCGAAATCAGCCGCCGCTGTGCTCTCATGGCAGGTGCAAATTTTGCCATCGCCGCGACTCTCACGGTCGCGGCGGTTCAGCCAGCGCCGGCGGCTGGAGTGGAATCGGAACACCCGTGGGTGAGGGCCCGTCAACTGGCGCGCGAGCTGGCTGCCACTTTGGCGGAATGCGATGACGGCCAGTGCATGGCCGAAATCTACCCCGCCACGGCCAGCACTCTGCCGGTCCTGTTCGGCTCCATAGAGGGTAGCGCAGAAAGCAGATTGCTCTACCACGCCAAGGCCTACGCCCGCGCTGCCCGAGACATCGACCCCACAGCGGGGGAAATGTGGATGGGCCGCGCGGTCGATGCAGACAACCCCCACCGCTTCAACATCGTCATTGTGCGGGAGGCTTGACCATGGCCTCCAATGTCGTTGTTCTGGCTGATGTTCGCAACGAGCGCGAGCCCGTGACGGTGGAGCCCGCCCGGCCAGCAGATTCATGGGATGAGGGCTGGGCTCGCGTCCAGATGTGCCACCATCAGCGTAACGTGGCTTGGTGGCACTATCGCCTTGCCGTCGCTGTCAACGGACTACATAGCCTGGAGGTTATGCAGGCCAGGCGTTACCGCGCGTCTGTCGAACGGGCGTGGGAGCACGAGGCCTATCATCTCCTGTTCGTGCCGGCTCCTGCCGTTCGGTTCCTTCGCTGGAAAGAGCGTTTCGCCATGGGCTCCCGGTGGAGCCCGAAAGTCGAGGCAGCACTTGTGCGTGACCGTATCAATCACGCTGTCCGCATCGAGAGTAACCGCAAAGCAGCAACCAGCCGGAAAGCACGAAAGGGGGCACGGTCATGAGCATCACCCGTCGCGGGTTCCTGCGCACCTCTGCTGGCGGGGCATTCGCCGCAGCAGCAACCTCTACCAGCGAGGCCCAACCTCGCGACAGAACCACAGAACTCAGGCACCATTTGGACCAGCTCAAGGCACTGTACGAGGAAGCCCTCGGCGGCCCTTGCTACGTCATCTTGTGCAGTGCTCAGCCCAATATAAGAACAGGCATCCTCTCGGTGGCTGACACCTTTCATGACCCGCATGGCGTGGCCGGCCCCCGGTTACACCACGGCATGCCGCTGAAAGGCAGTGCCGCATGAACCGCTTTGTTCCCCAAGAAGACATGACCGCCGATCAAGTGATGCAGTGCAGCTACGAAGCTGCGGCCATCATCCGCCTGTGCGAGAACGCGGCCTGGGCCATTCAGACCGGCGGCGATGCCGCCGGTCTATCAGACGCTATCGGTGCCGGACTGCGGACGGCGCATGAGCTGGTCGGCGTGATGCACGACGCCCTGTCGCGGCACGAAGGTCAGAGAGGCGATGAAGCATGAGCGCTCAAGTCATCACCGATTCCATCATCACCAAATCCGACCGGCTCCATGCCCTCCTCATTGTTTGCGAACAGGCCGCGCGCTCGCTCGATAACGTTGGAGAGGGCGCATACCGCGACAACGTGACGGCCAGCCTTGCCGATACCATGAATTTGGCCGCCTCACTTTCGGGTGAGATCCACATAGCTCTTGAGCGGACTGCCCTGAAATGAACATCACTCGACGCCTGTTCATTCAACATGGCGCGATTGTAGGCGCCGCAACGGTCGTGGCGACGCCGCAATGGGGCTTGCTACCCAATCGAAAGTCTTTCTGTATTCCTCTTTACGGTGGGTGATGGACTCTTTGTAACAACGGTAGCAATATCTGGGTAAGAGGGAGCGGATAGTGACCGACGGGAAGACCTGTCGGGGAAACGCCGCCATGAAGCGGCCTGAATCCAATGGGTCGGTCGAAGATGCAAATCCTCCTTGCATTAGCCCTGCTACTTGGCGGGACACGCTTAGGCGTGGCAGGGGACGAGGACATTCAACTCCTGTTACCTGACATGAATGTTTCCAGCCGGCCCGTTCTGGAGTTCCGAGCCAGAAGCATGACAGCGATTCCAGTGTCACCAGGGCACGCGTACATACTTCTCGGTCGTGAACTCGACAACGGCCAGCGTTTTTATAATACTGTTGCTGGATTTTATCCAGACCACAACGAAAAAGCCGCATATGTAAAAGAATTCTACTCTACAAAAGGCGTAGTAACGCAGACCCTTGATGATGCCAAATCAGAAATAACATTTACGATATACATTACACCAAATCAAGAACAGAAGGTATCATCGATCATAAAAAGCTATGATACAAAGGATTATTCATTAATTACAAGAAATTGCGTCAGTCTCTCGAAAGACGTTGCAAATGCTATTGGATTAACTGTCCCATCAGGAGCGTTGTCTGGGATGATTCCTCAGGCATTCATCAAGTCTCTGATGGAGCAAAACAAAAATAGAGCGCCCGTTCCGGGAGCGCCACCTGGGTCTGTCTCAACAACCGGCCCAAATGCCCCTCAACCGCCGCCCAATCGAGCCATCGATGCTGCTCAATGGACCATCGATAACACAAGGCCAACTGCGCCAATTGTCCCGCCCGTGATAGCTCCTACCGGGATGCCTCAGCCACCAGACATCATTCCTCCGCCGCCTCCGACGCCCCCGCAACTGCCGCCTCCAACACCTTTGCCAATTCCGCCTGTGCTTATGCCGCCACCCAACTGAGTGGGAGAAAACTGCGAATGAAGGAGCTCGCGTTCTATGCAATTGCCGCCGTAGCCACTTTCGCAACTTCGGCGCTGCCAGCCGAGCAACGCCATCTAGCTTGTATTGCTCAATGGGGAGCCTCATGTGGTGGCGGTACAGATGCGTTCTTTAACTGCGGCACACCTGTTCAGACGGTCGGCGAGGTAATTTGTTCCATCCGCACGGATCGCGGGATGCAACACTACGCATTTACTGCGAAGGTCATAAAAGACGTTCCCGGAGGACGATGCGGCCTGGCGACAGTGGATGTCATCTGTCACGGCTTGCCTGATGATGCGACACCGGTCTGGCACTATGATAATTGCCAAGCGGGGCGCCGGGCTATGTGCCCAAGGAACTATCGGTTCTTCGGTTGCGAAGCTAGGCCGGAACGGATTGCTCAAGATTACTGTTCTGCATCTAACTCACCTTATCAGGTGTTCAGCTATCACACGGCCGGGGGAGGAAGTTGTGGGAAGAGCCTATATTCGGTGGCCTGTCACATTCCGCGCTAGCCAACTTTGACTGCAAGCTTCTCCGCGCAGCCTGCTCTTCCCGCCGTTCATTGAAAATCAATAGGTTAAGTTAATTAAATGGCGGGTAATCGCACCCCCAGATAGCTCGAAAAGCGCCGAATTTCCAAGGGCTTGCGCCGGTTGTCAGCCACCAGTCAGATCGATAAGCCCTTGATGTCGCTCGCCTAAAGTGGGCTCCGAATAGGCGTTCCGCCTGATCTTAATCAAATGAAATCAACTGACTTTCATTTCGCTTCCGTAACAATAAGAGCGCGGCATTGGCGCGATACATCGGACGCGTACTCTGGGGGAATTCGGAGAAGGCGCAGATGCCAAATGCCTACAGTCCTCGCACGCTAGCGCTAGAATGGCAGTGCTCTGAGCGGCACATACGCAACCTGATCGAGCGTGGTGAACTCAAAGCGTTTCACCTTGGCGGCAAACTGTTGCGGATTGAGGCATCAGAGGCTCAAGCCTTCAAGCTCCGCAACTCCACGAGCCGGGAACCCGTGCCATTTGAGACTGCACCCGAGCCAAGCACAATCCCATCCCAGCCAAAAAGGAAACGAGCCGAAAGGCTCGACTACCCATTACGCCAGCTCAAGGCGACAAAATACTAAGCTGGCGGGAGCGTGGGCGGCTTGGGCAGTTCGCACGCCTGATAGTAGAACTCCATGTCCGCTATCATTGCCCTGCGTCCGTTCACCTCGGCAAATCGGAAGTGGAATGTTGAGGGCTTCCCTGCCCCGTGCGGATCGGTGAACGTTGCCGCTTGACGTTCGGCAGGCCGTCAACCTCATAGACGATGAATTGGAAGTTCATGGCACCGTCGCCAGGGAAATGCACCGACAGATCGGCGCCGTTGTCCTGTATCCATGAATCCGGGTTTGTCTCGTGGATATACCACCGGCAACGCTCTGCCGCATGGGCAGGGAACGCGAGAGCTACTATAGCCCCAAGCATGAAGCCAAGACGCAGCATTGTGGGCCCCCTTTCGCCGGACGCCCTTAATATGCTCCTAGCCCCCACCAGCGACAAGACGGCCCAAATTTGGTGTTAATTCCGAGACCCTCGGAGCACATATTTGACTGATATTTGATGAATTTTGCCGCAGTCAGGCTAAGTGCCTGAAATCGTTGGTACGCCCAAGGGGAATCGAACCCCTGTTCCCGCCGTGAGAGGGCGGTGTCCTGACCGCTAGACGATGGGCGCAGCCGAGATCGGCGATATAGGCTGGCGTTTTCGAAAAAGCAACAGCCCCTGTCGGGATATTATTGCGGCGACCTGCCGCTCAACGCCGATGTTCGATCAGATCCCACAGATTGCCGTGCAGATCGGCAAACACCGCGACCGTGCCATAGGCCTCGTGGCGCGGCGCCTCGCGAAACGCCACGCCCTTCTTCAGCATCAGCGCGTGGTCGCGGGCAAAATCGTCGGTCTCGAGAAACAGGAACACCCGCCCGCCGGTCTGGTTGCCGATGGCGGCGGCTTGCGCCTCCCCGTCGGCCCTGGCGAGCAGCAGCCTCGCCCCTTGCCCGCCGCCCGGTTCGACCGTCACCCAGCGCTTGCCGCCGCCGAGATCGACATCGTCGACAAGCACGAAGCCGAGCTTGTCGACATACCAGGCGATCGCCGCATCATAGTCCGCGACCACCACCGAAACCGTGGCGACGCGGCGGCCCGAGGCGGGAAATCCGCTCACTGCGCCTTGATCGCGAACTGGCCGATCAGCCGCCGCTCGGCGATGTCGTAGAGAAAGATGGTCCGGCTGCCGTCGGCAAGCTCGGCATCGATCGAGATGCGGTTGCCCGACAGGGCCTGCGACATGACCTTGGCGCCGGCCGGCAGCATGATCTCGCCGCTGATCTGGGAACCCGCCGGCACCTTGATGTCGCCGCCCGCCACCGAGGCAGGCGGTGTCGCCGTCCGCGATTTGTAGACAACGCCGCCAATGACGGCCATAAGGGCGATGAACAACAGCCCCAAATTGATGATGAAAAAGCGGATGAGTTTCCTGCGGACACGCTCAACCGACGGGTCGAGCGGCTTGTCTTCTTCGTCTATGTCGGGCCGAGACATGTCAAAACTTTCGGAACAATTGTGATGAGCGCATCAGATAGCGAAGCGGCAGGCACTTTGATAGTGCTCGAAGCCGGTGCCGATGCCGCAGGCCTTCGGCTCGACCAGTGGCTGGCCGCCCGCCTCGCGCCCGACCTGTCGCGCAGCCGCGTCCAGGCGCTGATCAAGCAGGGCGCCGTCAGCGTCGGCGGCAAGGTCGTCGACGAGGCCAAACGCAGGCTCGCGCCCGGCGACCAGGTCGCCATCGACATGCCCGAGCCCGAGCCGGCCGAACCGGAGGGCGAAAAGATCGCCCTCGACATCCTCTTCGAGGACGACGAGCTGATCGTCATCAACAAGCCCGCCGGCCTCGTCGTCCACCCCGGCGCCGGCAACTGGACCGGCACGCTGGTCAACGCGCTGATCCACCATTGCGGTGACAGCCTGTCAGGCATCGGCGGCGTCAAGCGGCCGGGAATCGTCCACCGCCTCGACAAGGAGACCTCCGGCGTCATGGTCGTCGCCAAGACCGACCGCGCCCACAAATCGCTGTCGGAAGCATTCGCCGACCACGGCCGGACCGGCGATCTCGAGCGCGCCTACGATGCGCTGGTCTGGGGCATCCCGCAGCGGCTGACCGGTACGGTCGATGCGCCGCTCGGCCGCCACGCCGACCGCGTCCGCCGCGCCGTGGTGCCCGAGCACCGCGAAGACGCCCGCCACGCCATCACCCATTTCACCGTGCTGGAGCGGTTCGGCGCCGAGCAGGGCGAGTTCGCCGCCGCCAGCCTGGTCGAGTGCCGGCTCGAAACCGGCCGCACCCACCAGATCCGCGTCCACATGGCCCATATCGGCCACCCCGTCGTCGGCGATCCCGACTACGGCCAGGCCTTCCGCACCAAGTCCAACCGCCTGCCCGAGCCGTTGAAATCGGCGGTCAAGGCGTTTCCGCGCCAGGCCCTGCACGCCAGGCTCCTTGCATTTCGCCACCCGGCTACCCATTTGATCATGCGGTTCGAGGCGCCTTTGCCTCGCGACATGGGGGAGTTGGTCGAAGGCTTTCGGAATCTCTGAACCTCCGATCAGAAAACCTGACTCGCATTGTTCACTTTGGCGTGACACACTGTTTCGCATTGAACAAATCGTGTCTTTTCCGGTTTTGTTCCTGTATAAGACCCATGGCGCGACAGTGCATTCGGCAGCCGCGCCACATGCTCGCCTGGATCAGGGAGCATTTCTCGTGCAGAGGGAGGGCGCTTTATGGCCCAGTCACTACCCAGTATCGTCTCCGGTGAAGGCGGCCTCAGCCGCTACCTGGAAGAAATCCGCCGCTTTCCGATGCTCCAGCCGCAGGAAGAGTACATGCTCGCCAAGCGGTACAATGAGCATGAGGACACCGGCGCAGCCCACAAGCTGGTCACCAGCCATTTGCGTCTCGTGGCCAAGATCGCCATGGGCTATCGCGGCTATGGCCTGCCCATCGGCGAAGTCATCTCGGAAGGCAATGTCGGCCTGATGCAGGCCGTCAAGAAGTTCGAGCCGGAGCGCGGCTTCCGGCTGGCCACCTACGCCATGTGGTGGATCAAGGCCTCGATCCAGGAGTACATCCTGCGCTCGTGGTCGCTGGTCAAGATGGGCACCACCGCCAACCAGAAGCGCCTGTTCTTCAACCTGCGCAAGGTCAAGGGCAAGATCCAGGCGCTTGACGACGGCGACCTGAAGCCCGAGCACATCACCGAAATCGCCACGCGCCTCAATGTCTCCGAGGCCGAGGTGGTGTCGATGAACCGGCGCCTGTCGGGCGATGCCTCGCTCAACGCGCCGATCCGCGCCAGCGAAGGCGAGTCGGGTGAATGGCAGGACTGGCTGGTCGACGACCATGACAGCCAGGAAACCATGCTCATCGAGCAGGACGAACTCGACAACCGCCGCGGCATGCTCGCCAGCGCCATGTCGGTGCTCAACGACCGCGAGAAGCGCATCTTCGAGGCACGCCGCCTCGCCGACGAGCCGCTGACGCTGGAAGAGCTCTCGTCCGAGTTCGACATCAGCCGCGAGCGCGTCCGCCAGATCGAGGTGCGAGCCTTCGAAAAGGTTCAGGACGCGGTCAAGGCCGCCGCCAAGAAGCAGGCCCAGGCGCTCCGCACCATCGACGCCTGAGCTTTTGGCTCGCAGGTTGCGCGTCTGAACGCACCTGCAAGCGAGAACGCGACCTGAACCATCCCTGCAGCGCCGTGTGTCACCCCGTGACGCACGGCGTTTGTGTTTCCGGACCCGCGCCGATTTGGGGGTCGGTAACCGCATCTCAATGCTTGGCGCATAGCGTCAATCAATGTTCTGGAATGACCTTCGAAAAGCGCTCGTGGCGGCGGTGCTGAGCCTCGTGATGCTTGCATCTCTGGGCGCGGCCCCCCTTGACGCAGCTGAAGCCAGGGACATTCGCAGCTCCTGCTGGGCATCAAGCAGTTTGTCGGAGGATTTGGGCTCCGTGATCCATTCGCCCGGGCGCTGGGCCTGCGGAGAGCGGATCTATTCGCTCGAAGGCGAGCGGGCGCTGCTGCGTTTCGAAATCGGTCCGCGCGATGCCCTTCCCCAGTATCTCTTCACAAGGCGAAGCGCGCTCGCGGCAGTGCATCTGCTGGCGATCGACCGAGACGGCGCAATGCGCCAGACCTCCTTGTCGGCCGATGAATTGCGCAGCGCTCTGCGCGGCGGCTATTTCAAAGCTCCCCTGCCGGCCGTAACCCGCGACACGCTGCAGGTCGTTGTCGCGATCGATTTGCCGAGCCACCAGATGACGCTGGAAAGAGCCTATCTGTCACCCTCTGACATTGCCCTGGGCCCAGACCTGATGCGGTCGCTCCTTTTCCTGGCGATCCTTGCGGGAATGCTCTCCATGCCGCTCATTTTCAACGCGGCCTTCTACCGGATCCTGCGCGAGCCGTTCTTGCTTTGGCATTCCATGCTCACGATTTCCCTGTTGCTGACCATCCTGGTCTCTTCGGGTCTCGCAGTCGTTCTCTTCGATCCGCCGGCAATGACGTTGAGCTGGATGACGACTGTGATCTTCGGCCTTACGGTCGCTTCCGGGGCTATGTTTACGCACAGCTTCATCGAACCCGGCCGCATGCATCCGCTCCTGAGGCGGGCGCTGTTCTGGTGCGCCGTATGGGCGATGTTTCTAGGCACGTCACACGCGGCATTTCCGTTCGTCGGGCGCCAATTTCAGTCGACGGTGTACACGGCGGCTTTTGCACCGGTGCTCATCATCTTCATGGTGTCGGTCGCCGACGCGCTGCTGCGCGGAAGTCGGGCCGCCAGGTTCCAGGCGATCGGCTACATACCGGTGCTCATGACTGGATTGGTGCGCCTGGTCACGGGTGTGGTTCCCGGGTTGCAGAGCAACGATGCCATGTTGCTGTTCTATGTGGGCTGTGCTTGCGAGGTTCTGTTCACCACGCTCGGCGTGGCGGACCGCTTCATGACGATCAAGCGCCAGCGCGACAGCGCACGTTTCGAAGCCGACATGCTGGAGCGCCTGTCCGAACGCGACGCACTGACGGGACTGCTCAACCGGCGGGCAATCGAGCAGAATTTCGAAAGGTTCCGCTCCGAAGGCTACCGCACGCTGGCCGTTCTCGACCTGGACCACTTCAAGGCGATCAATGACGTTCACGGCCACGTGGTCGGCGACGCCGTGCTGAAGGCCGTGGCCGAAGCCCTCCATGCAGACCCGCAAGTTCACGCATTCCGCCTCGGCGGAGAGGAATTCGTGCTGCTTGTTCGGGGAGAGGATGCCCAGGTTCGAGCGGAACGTCGGCGGCAGGCGATCCCCGCCGTCGTCGCCAATGCCGTTCCAGGCCTTGGGCGGCCCGTAACCGCCAGCATGGGCATCACTGATGATGCGCCGCCAAATGCCGAGTTCGCTGCGCTCTACGAACAAGCCGACAAGCTACTTTACAACGCCAAACTTGCTGGCCGCAATCGAACCCAAATCGCCTCGGCGCAAGGATCGGAAATGACGCGGATTCCGTCTCTGATCTTGTTGCCCAGCGAGCCTGCGCCACATGGGGAACATGGCAGCAAAGACGCGCACGTCCATCGCAGCACGCATAGACAGACTGAAAGTGCGGCAGCTTCACGGCGGTGACCAGCCACTGTGGCCGGACTGGTCACCGCCCGCCACGTGAGCGACGGCTGTCCGCGCGAGAGATCGAACTCCCAGCCTATGCCTTTCGTGTCAGGCCCAGCGCCAGCTGTTCCATGCGCTCGGCCAACGAGCCCAGCGCGCCGGTCAGCGCCGCGTCGTTCTTGTCGGCCTTGGTCAGCGCGTCGTCGCGCGTCTTGCGCAGCGTCTGGACTTCGGTTTCCATGCCCTTGACGCGTTTCTGCAGCTCGGAAAGCTCGTCCATCACCATGATGCCAGCCATCACGGTCAGCCTCTGATCGCCGATTTCGCCGAACGAATCCTTGAGATGCAGGACATAGCGGTCGAAGCGGTTGGCGAGATCGATCAGATGCTCTTCCTGCCCTTCGTCGCAGGCCATGCGGTATTGTTTGCCGTCGATGGTAACTGTGACTTGCGCCATCTCCATCCTACCTGTCCAGAACGGCGCGGATCGTCTCCATGGCGGTCACGAGCCGCCGCGAGACTTCCTTGTTGGCTTCTTCCAGCCTTTCGGCGCGGGCTTCGGAATTGTCGAGCTCCTGCGCAAGGCGGGCACGATCGGCATTCATGCGCTGGACCTCGGCTTCAGCCTCGCCGTAGTCCTGCTCGTGCTCGAGTCGAGCTGCGACCGCACTTTCGAGCGTCTCGATCGCCCTGCCAAGCCGGCCAATGACTTCCCTGAGTGTAGTATCCCCGGTCATGGCTCCCGTAGACCCTCGCCCATCACCGAATCGCGCACGTTTCAGAACGCGTTATGGGTGAAACATTAGGCACCGGTTGAAGGAGGCGTCAACAAAGCTGTTTGGCCTTTCCCCCAATAACCGCACGAGCGCGAATATCGGAAAGGCGCGCAGGCGTGACTTGGCGCCGCAATGAGGGTGCGAAAACGCACCGATTTATTGACTCAAGCCCTATGCCTGCTATGTGTCGCCCACTTTTCCGGGGCTCCCGTCGCCCCACTTTCCAAGGGTTATGGGAGGGACGATGTCCTCGCGCGAAAAACACGACCGGATGGCCAACGCGATCCGCTTTCTGTCCATCGATGCCGTAGAGAAGGCCAACTCCGGCCACCCCGGCCTGCCGATGGGTGCCGCGGACGTCGCAACCGTGCTCTACACCCGCTTCCTCAAGCATGACCCGGCCAATCCGCATTGGCACGACCGCGACCGCTTCGTGCTGTCGGCCGGCCATGGCTCGATGCTGCTCTACTCGCTGCTCTATCTCTCGGGCTACGAGGACATTACGCTCGACGAGATCAAGAATTTCCGCCAGCTCGGCTCCAAGACCGCCGGCCATCCCGAATACGGCCACGCCGCCGGCATCGAGACCACCACCGGCCCGCTCGGCCAGGGCCTCGCCAACGCCGTCGGCATGGCGCTTGCCGAACGCATCATGAATGCCCAGTTCGGCGACAAGCTGGTCGACCACTACACCTACGTGCTCGCCGGCGACGGCTGCCTCATGGAAGGCATCTCGCAGGAAGCGCTGTCCTTTGCCGGTCACCTCAAGCTCAACAAGCTGATCGTCTTCTGGGACCACAACAACATCTCGATCGACGGCCCGATTTCGCTCGCCGACTCGACCGACCAGCTGGCCCGCTTCGCCGCCTCCGGCTGGAACACGATCGCCATCGACGGCCATGACCCTGAGGCCATCGCCGGCGCCATCGAGGCCGCCAAGCGCTCGGACCGCCCGACGCTGATCGCTGCCAAGACCACCATCGGCTTCGGCTCGCCGGCCAAGGCCGGCACCAACAAGGTCCATGGCTCGCCGCTCGGCGCCGCCGAAATCGAGGCGACCCGCAAGGCGCTCGGTTGGGAATACCCGGCCTTCGAGATCCCCTCGGAAATCCTCGACGCCTGGCGCCTCGCCGGCCTCAACTCGGCCAAGAAGCGCAACGACTGGGAAAAGCGTCTCGCCGAGGCCGAAACCGAAGTGCGCGCCGAATTCGAGCGCCGCATGCGCGGCGACCTGCCCGCCAATTTCGACGCCACCATTGCCGAATACAAGAAGAAGCTTGCCGCCGAAAAGCCGAAGGTCGCCACCCGCAAGTCGTCGGAAATGGCGCTCGAGGTCATCAACGGCGTCGTGCCCGAGACCATTGGCGGCTCGGCCGACCTGACCGGCTCCAACAACACCAAGACCAGCCAGACCAAGCCGATCTCGGCCGAGGACTACGGCCAGCGCTTCGTCCACTACGGCATCCGCGAGCACGGCATGGCGGCTGCCATGAACGGCATGGCGCTGCATGGCGGCGTCATCCCCTACTCCGGCACCTTCCTGTGCTTCTCCGACTATGCCCGCCCGGCGATGCGCCTGGCGTCGCTGATGGGCATCCGCGTCGGCTTCGTCATGACCCATGATTCGATCGGTCTCGGCGAAGACGGCCCGACGCACCAACCGGTCGAGCACTTCGCCGCCCTGCGCGCCATTCCCAATCACATCGTCTTCCGCCCGGCTGACGCGACCGAGGCCGCCGAATGCTGGCAGCTGACGCTCGAAAACCGCACCACCCCGTCGACGCTGGCGCTCACCCGCCAGAACCTGCCGGCCGTGCGCACCGAATTCGTCGAGGAAAACCTCTGCGGCTACGGCGCCTACGAACTGGCCACCGCCGAGGGCGATGCCGAAGTCACCATCTTCGCCACCGGTTCCGAGGTCGAGATCGCACTCGGTGCCCGCAAGCTGCTGCAGGAAGCCGGCCACCCGACCCGCGTCGTTTCGGTGCCCGCCTTCGAGCTGTTCGAAAAGCAGAGCCCCGAATACCGCAAGGCGATGATCGGCAACGCCAAGGTCAAGATCGCCATCGAGGCTGGCATCCGCATGGGCTGGGACAGCTTCATCGGCACCGACGGCATCTTCATCGGCATGCACGGCTTCGGCGCCAGCGCTCCGATCGAAGACCTCTACAAGCATTTCGGCATCACCGCCGAGGCCGCCGCCCAGGCTGCCAAGGCTCGGCTTCAGGCTTAAGACGTTCCCCCAGGAGGATCAGACATGACCGTAAGAGTTGCCATCAATGGTTTCGGCCGCATCGGCCGCAACATCGTGCGTGCGATCTATGAATCGGGCCGCAAGGACATCGACGTCGTTGCCGTCAACGATCTCGGCCCGGTCGAGACCAACGCCCACCTGCTGCGCTACGACAGCGTGCATGGCCGCTTCCCGCACGAAGTGAAGGTCGAAGGCGACAGCATCAACATCGGCAGCGACAAGTTCAAGGTCACCGCGATCAAGGACCCGTCGCAGCTGCCGTGGAAGGAACTCGGCGTCGACATCGCGCTCGAATGCACCGGCATCTTCACCTCCAAGGACAAGGCCTCGGCGCATCTGGCCGCCGGCGCCAAGCGCGTCATCGTCTCGGCGCCTGCCGACGGTGCCGACCTGACCGTGGTCTACGGCGTCAACCACGACCAGATCACCAGGGACCACATCGTCATCTCGAATGCGTCCTGCACCACCAACTGCCTGGCCCCCGTCGCCATGGTCCTCAACAATGCCTTCGGCATCGAAAAGGGCTTCATGACCACGATCCACGCCTACACCGGCGACCAGCCGACGCTCGACACCATGCACAAGGACCTTTACCGCGCCCGCGCCGCGGCGATGTCGATGATCCCGACCTCGACCGGTGCAGCCAAGGCCGTCGGCCTCGTCCTGCCTGAACTCAAGGGCAAGCTCGACGGCGTTTCGATCCGCGTGCCGACCCCCAACGTCTCGTGCATCGACTTCAAGTTCGTGGCCAAGAAGAACGTCACCGTCGAAGAGGTCAACGCAGTGCTCGTCGCTGCCGCCAACGGCCCGCTCAAGGGCGTGCTCGCCTTCACCAACGAGCCGCTGGTGTCGATCGACATGAACCACAACCCGGCCTCGTCGACCTTCGCGCTCGACCAGACCAAGGTCATCGAGGGCAACCTCGTCCGCGTCATGTCCTGGTACGACAACGAGTGGGGCTTCTCCAACCGCATGGCCGACACCGCCGTCACCATGGGCAAGACCATCGCCTGACCAGGCGGCAGATCGCGATCTTCGGATCCGCTTGACGACGCCCGGCTTCGGCCGGGCGTTTTCGTTTTTGCTGCAGCGCAGAAAAATCATTGGCTCAGCCGGCAAAAATCCATTCTGGCTTGCACACGGCCTTTTCTTCGCCGCACTCTCAACCGACGCAGCTAGCAAGCGCTTCGCGGACGGGTCGGGATGGAACAGGCGGTATATCTGGTCACGCTGGTCGGCACCGCGTTGGTGGTGGCCGCGGCATTTTCGAGCCTGATCGCCTTCCGCTTCGGCGCCCCGCTGCTGCTGCTTTTCCTGGGCATCGGCCTCGGCTCCGGCGTCGACGGCCTCGGCATCGTCTTCGACAACGCCCACATCGCCTATTTCGTCGGCGCCATAGCGCTGGCCGTCATCCTGTTCGATTCCGGCTTCGGCACGCCGGTGGGCGTCCTGCGCCAGGCCGGCCTGCCGGCGCTCACGCTTGCCACCGTCGGCGTCGGCATCACGACGGTGATCTTCGGCATCGCCGCCTATTACCTCACCGGCTTCACCTGGCTCGAATCCTTCCTGCTCGGGGCGGCCGTCGCCTCCACCGACGCGGCCGCCGTGTTCTTCCTCTTGCGCGCCGGCAACATCAACCTGCGCGAGCGCGTCCGCTCGACGCTCGAAATCGAATCCGGCACCAACGACCCGATCGCCATCTTCCTGACCATCACCCTGGTCGAGATCATCGCGCTCGGCGCCAAGCCCGATGCCGATCTGCTGCTCGTCGATCTCGTCGTCGGCTTCATCGTCCAGATGATCCTGGGCGCGGCCATCGGCCTGCTCGGCGGCTTCCTGATCGTCAAGCTGGTCGAGCGGCTCAACCTCGACCGCGGCCTGCTGCCGATCTTCGTGCTCACCTTGTCGCTGCTGGTCTTCGCAGCCGCCGGCGCCGTCGGGGGCTCGGGCTTCCTCGCCGTCTATCTCGCCGGCCTCGTCGCCGGCAATTCCGACATCCGCGCCGTCTCCACCCTGAAGCGTTTCCAGGACGGCATGTCCTGGCTCGCCCAGATCATCATGTTCCTGGTGCTCGGCCTGTTCGCCACGCCGTCGCAGTTCCCGGCGATCCTGGTCTCCGCGCTGGTGCTCGGCCTGTTCCTGATGTTCGTCGCCCGCCCGGTGGCGGTCTGGCTCTGCCTCATCCCGTTCAACATCCCGCGCCAGGAGACCGCCTTCATCTCATGGGTCGGCCTGCGCGGCGCGGTCTCGATCCTGCTCGCCATCACCCCGCTGCTCGGCGGCCTGGAAAACGGCCGCGCCATCTTCAACATCGCCTTCATCATCGTGCTGACCTCGCTGGTCATCCAGGGCTGGACGGTCGGCCCGCTCGCCCGCCGCCTCGGCCTCATCGTGCCGCAGCGCTACGGCCCGCTCGACAAGGTCGAGCTCGAACTGCCCGGCTCCGCCCACCACGAGCTTCTCGCCTATCGCGTTGTGCCCGGCTCGCCCGTCGCCAGGGGCCAGCGCATCCCGCGCTGGGCCCGGCCATCGCTGGTCGTGCGCGACGGTCGCTCGATGCGCTTCCAGGACATGGGCCGCCTGCAGGCCGGCGACAACGTCTACATCTTCGTGCCCGACCGCTACCCGCGCCTGCTCGACCGGCTGTTCGCCAGCCGCGCCGAGGTCGATGCCGAGGACGAGGATTTCTTCGGCGCCTTCACCGTCGACCAGACCCATCTCGCCGGCGAGCTCGAGGCGGTCTACGGCGCCGCCATCCGCGAAGAGGAGCGCAAGCTCACCATCGCCGAGTTGATCACGCAGCGGCTGCGCGGCCATGTCGAATATGCCGACCGCGTCTCGCTCGGCCTCATCGACCTGATCGTCCGCGACGTCGACGAAAAGGGCCGCATCGTCTCGGTCGGCCTGTCGATCGAACCGGCCCCGCCGCCGCCCCCGGTTCCGGTCTTCCTCAGCGCCGGCGAAATCGGCGACCGCGTCCGGCGTTTCTTTGCCGGACGTCCGAAGAAACCGGCGGCAAGGCAGGACGCCGCAACGACTTCTGAAGGCCTGTCCGAGGACGCCTGAGCCGAGAATCCCCCTCCCCCTTGTGGGGAGGGGCTAAGGGTTGGGGTACTCCCGCCAAGCGGACGGACATCGCCTCTCCTGCCAAACTCACCCCGTGCGGCTACTTCAGGACGACCACCGCCTCGACCTCGAACTGCATGGCGTCGACAGCAAGCTTGGGCACCGGAACCAGGGTCTGCGCCGGCAACGCCGTGCCGAACATGTCCGTCACGCGCTCCGTGAGCACGCCGAGCTTGGACATGTCGTGGTCGACCACGAAGACCGTCAGCTTGGCGACCTGGTCGGGCCTGGCGCCGATCCGTTCGAGCGCAGCGCCCAGGTTGGCATAGGCCTGCTTGACCTGAACGGCGAAGTCCGGCGACAGGCCTCCCTTGCTGTCCTGGCCGCCCTGCCCGGAGATGTAGGCCACCCGCGCTCCGGCAGGGATGATCACCGCCGTGCTGTAGCCGTTCGGCGACGGGTCGTAGAGGGTCTTCGGGTTGACGATGGTCAGCTTGAGATCGTTCTCGTTCGCCGTCGTCGCGGTGGGAACTGCCATGATGATGAGCCCTCCGATGAGCAGATGCTTGATTGCGTGTGACATGGTTTTTCTCTCGAGCTCCCGGACGGCGGGCAACCTGCCCTCGCGGCCGGCCTGGTTGAACTTCGCCTCTGGCGCTCCCGTCTCGTACGATATACGATTCATCTCATCGTACAGCATACGAGTCAATTGGCCGGGATCGACATTACTGACATCCCCGGCCAGGATCGACGCACGCAACAGCGAGGAAGATGGATGGCAGCCAAGCGCAGCGGTGCCCTGAAAAAGCGGTCTCCCCGGCCCGCGCAGGAACCGCGCAACGAACCGCCCCTCTCTCTGGAACGCATCGTCGCGGCCGCGGTCTACCTGCTCGACGCCGAGGGAGTCGCCGGATTGACGATGCGTCGCCTGGCCGACCGTCTCGGCGCGGGCACGATGAGCCTGTACTGGCACGTCGACAACAAGGGCGATGTCCTCGATCTGGCGCTCGACGCCGTGCTCGAATACCCCGGACCGCCGCAGCCGGTCGTGCCGGGAGACTGGCGCGCGGAAGTCGTTCATCTGCTCGAGCACTGGCGCGCCGGCATGCTGCGCCATCCCTGGTCGGCATCGCTGCTGCCGGGCCGGGCGCTCGGCCCGAACATCCTCAATCGCCTGGAGTTGCTGGGCGGGATCCTGTCGCGGGCCGGAGTGGCGGATGCGGAACTGAACGCCGCGATATGGTCGCTCTGGAACCATGTCATGGGCGCCACCGTCACCCGGGCGAGCTTCGACTTCTCCGAAGACGACAGGGCCGCCGCACAGCAGCGCCTTGCACGTCTCGGCGAACGCTACCCGACGATCGAGCGCTCCCGCCTGCTGCTGGACGACGATTGGGATGGCACCTTCAGGAAAGGCCTCGACCTCCTGCTCGATGGCCTCGCCACGAGACGGTGATGGCTTACGCCAGGGGCCGACGTCACTTCAACCGTTATGGACGACCGAGAGCTTGTTCCCGGCCGGATCGCGGACATAGGCGGAATACCAGTCCGGCCCGTAGTGGGGTCGCGCGTCCGGCTTCCCTTCATCTGTCCCGCCATGGCGCATGGCCGCCGCGTAGAAGGCATCCACTTCGGCGGCGGACTTGACCATGAAGCCGACCATCGCTCCATTGCCGGCGCTGGCTGGCTCTCCATTGAACGGCTTGCAGACCCAGAGCACGAATCCGTCCCCCTTGCCGCCCTCCGAATAGGCGTGCCATCCCGGAAACTCGGTGTGCTTGCTCCAGCCGATCGTGGCCAAAGTCGCGTCATAGAAGGCGGTCGACTTGGCGTCGTCGACCGCACCAACAGTGGCATAAGCACTCATCGAGATCGTTCTCCAGCTTTGTGGCGAACCGTATCAGCGAATATAGAACATATCAAGAACAAACAAAGTCGATCAGTGCTCGGACCCAGCAAGGGAAGCACATGGCCAGAAGACGGCGCCGCGCAATTCTCAACCGGTAACGACGGTCCCGAGCCGCGCCACCCGTCCGCCCCGCGTACCGCGCAATTCGAGAATGTGAGGCCCGCCTTCGAGCAGGCCGAGCTCGTCGTCGCGGATGATCGACTTCAACCGGGCGTCGACCTTGTTGCGCAGCCGGGGAAACTCGATCGTCGCGTCGATCTCGTCCGGGCGCGACAGCGGCAGGAAGACCACGAGCCCTAGGGTAGCGAGTGCCCTTTCGATCCTGCCGAGCAGCTTGCCGCTCGGCGTCCACTCGAACGCCTCCTGCGCGCCCACCACCTCCAGATAGGCGATGAAATCGAGCGGGCAGCGGTCGTAGACGATATCGGGCGCCGACGCCGAAGCCAGGATCATCGTGCAACTCTGTTCCAGTTGCTCCTCGAGATCGGCCGGCGTGGCGGCGTCCGCAAACGGCGTGCCCTGCTGCGCCAGCACCCAATAAGGTTCCTGCTCGTGCTCATAGCCGGGATATGCGGCGATGAAGTCGTCGATGAGGGTTGTCTTGCCGCTGCCGTGCGTGCCGGTGACCGCGATGCGCATGCTTCCCCCACGTTTCCCCGGCGATAGCCGCTCGCGGCCACAACCTGAAGGGCCAGCGCATCAAAATTTCGTCCCCCGCCCCGCGCAAACCTTGCATCCGCGCTGACGCTGGGTATGGTCCGCGCGATCTCCAAAAGGGAAAGGGAAACCCCATGGCCGCCTTCAAGACCCTCGACACCATCGGCAACGTCGCCGGCAAGCGGGTTCTCGTCCGCGTCGACCTCAACGTCCCCATGGCCGACGGCAAGGTTTCCGACGCCACCCGCATCGAGCGGGTCGCTCCCACCATCACCGAGCTTTCCGGCAAGGGCGCCAGGGTCATCCTGCTCGCCCATTTCGGCCGCCCCAAGGATGGCCCCGACCCGGCCCTGTCGCTGGCGCCCATCGCCACCGCCACCGCTGAAGTCATCCGCCGCCCGGTCGGCTTCGCCGCCGACTGCATCGGCGACAAGGCAGCTAGCGCCGTTGGCGCCATGAAGGACGGCGACGTCCTGCTGCTTGAGAACACCCGCTTCTACAAGGCCGAGGAGAAGAACGATCCGGCCTTCGTCGAAAAACTCGCCGCCAATGGCGACATCTTCGTCAACGACGCCTTCTCCGCCGCCCACCGGGCGCACGCCTCGACCGAAGGCCTCGCCCACAAGCTGCCGGCCTATGCCGGCCGCACCATGCAGGCCGAGCTCGAGGCGCTGGAAAAGGGCCTCGGCAACCCGGTCAAGCCGGTCGTCGCCATCGTCGGCGGCGCCAAGGTCTCGACCAAGATCGACCTGCTGATGAACCTCGTGAAGAAGGTCGACGCGCTGGTCATCGGCGGCGGCATGGCCAACACCTTCCTGGCCGCCCGCGGCACCGATGTCGGCAAGTCGCTCGCCGAGCACGATCTCGCCACCACCGCCAAGCAGATCATGATCGAGGCGGCGAGCGCGGGCTGCGCCATCATCCTGCCGTCGGACGGCGTCATCGCGCGCGAGTTCAAGGCCGGTGCGGCCAACGAGACCGTCGCCATCGACGCCGTGCCGGCCGATGCCATGATCCTGGATGTCGGCGCAAAGACAGTCGCGTCGATCAACGACTGGATCGACCGCGCCGCGACCCTGGTCTGGAACGGCCCGCTCGGCGCCTTCGAGATCGAGCCCTTCGACAAGGCGACCGTCTCGGCCGCCCGGCATGCCGCGGCTCGCACCAAGGCCGGCAAGCTCGTTTCGGTCGCCGGCGGCGGCGATACGGTCGCAGCCCTCAACCATGCCGGCGTCGCCGACGACTTCACCTATGTCTCGACCGCCGGCGGCGCCTTCCTCGAATGGATGGAAGGCAAGGACCTGCCCGGTGTCGACGTGCTCAAGGCCTGAGGCTGCAACCAGCCTTGCCGCCAAACGCCGGGGCAGGTCGAGCTTCAGGTCAGGCCGAGCCGAAAGTGGTGAGGGTCGAGAACCGGAGCGGAGCGTACATTCAGGTACGTGAGCACCGGAAGCGCAGACCCTCGCCATTTGCAGGCCGGCCTCACCTGAAGCTAAACCGATTGAAATAATTTCAATCGGTTATAGGCTGGCCCCCGGCATTCCGTTCCCGGGATGCTTCTGCTATGCGCCCGGGGCATCTGTTCAGGAGGTATTTGTATGAGCGAACGTCTCGAAGACATCGCCGTCGCCATGGTGGCGGGTGGCAAGGGCATTCTGGCTGCGGACGAAAGCTCCGGCACCATCAAGAAGCGTTTCGACGTCATCGGCGTCGAGTCGACGGCCGACAGCCGCCGCGACTATCGCGAAATGATGTTCCGCACCAAGGAAGCGATGACCAGGTACATTTCGGGCGTCATCCTCTACGACGAGACCATTCGCCAGAACGCCGCCGACGGCACCCCGCTGGTCGAGCTGATCAAGGCCGCCGGCGCCATTCCCGGTATCAAGGTCGACGCCGGCGCCAAGGCGATCGTGAATTTCCCCGGCGACACCATCACCGAAGGCCTCGACGGCCTGCGCGAGCGCATGGCCGAGTACTACAAGCTTGGCGCCCGCTTCGCCAAATGGCGCGCCGTCATCGACATCGACACCACCAGGAACGTGCCCTCGGCCTACTCGCTCTCGGCCAACACCCAGGCCCTCGCCCGCTACGCGGCGCTGTGCCAGGAAGCCGGCATCGTGCCGATCGTCGAGCCGGAAGTGCTGATGGACGGCGCCCACGACATCGACACCTGCTACGACGTCACCAAGGCAACGCTGGTCAAGCTCTATGACGAGCTTTACGCCGCCCGCGTCGTGCTCGAAGGCACCATCCTCAAGCCGAACATGGTCATCTCCGGCAAGAAGGCCGCAAAGCAGGCCGGCGCCGAGGAGATCGCCGAAAAGACCATCAAGCTGTTCCGCGAGACGGTTCCGGCAGCGGTCCCGGGCATCGCCTTCCTGTCGGGCGGCCAGTCCGACGAAGACGCCACCGCCAACCTCAACGCCATCAATGCCATCGGCCCGCATCCGTGGAAGCTGACCTTCTCCTACGGCCGCGCGCTGCAGGCAGCCCCGCAGAAGGCATGGTCGGGCAAGGCCGAGAACCTCGGCGCCGGCCAGGCCGCCTTCACCCACCGCGCCCACATGAACCACCTCGCCGCGCTCGGCCAGTGGAAGTCGGGGCTGGAGAAGGCGGCGTAAGCCGGGCCTTCTGGCACCAAACGAAAAGCCCCGCCTCGCGCGGGGCTTTTTTATGCCCGGACGGCCCCGCGCCTAGTCCGTCCGCACCATGTCGCCGTCCACCGCGGCGAGCGCGACCCGGTCACGCCAGAAATAATGCAGCGCCGCTGCGAGGGCGACCGCATATTGCGTCCCCAGGATCGCCTGCGTCGTCGTGAACGGCAGCGAAAACCTGCTCAACGTCGTCATCGTCAGCACGACCGCGAACATCCAGAAAACGGAACGCGGCCTGTAGGCGTTGAAGGTGAGGTCGCAGGCAAGCCGGGCCGCCCAGATGCCGGCGACGGCGCCGAGCACGGAACCGGCAAGCTGGAGGACGTTGGGCCTGGAACCGCCGAGCAGCCAGTCGATCGCGAAGGCAAAGGTCTCGGCGGCCAGGGCGAGCACCGCGATGGCAAGGAACGAGGCAAATACGTAGACGACCAGGGCAATCACCATGGCGCCCATCGTCTGTGGTCCGAACGAACCCTGTATCGCGCCACCCGTGTCCATCAACGTCCTGCCCGCCGCTTCACGGCCCCACTTCACGGCCATTGCCACACGGAAGCTCGCCTCCGTCAATCTGGCATGATCCAACGGCGGGGAAGCCGCAACAGGCAAGCGTGCACATCCCCAGTTACATGCCTCGCTTCCCCCGCCGCTTTGGCGTATGAGCAGCCATGGAAAATATCAGATTTGAAACCCCCGTCACCGTGAAGAGCGATCCGGCCGGCACCCCGCTCATTCTCCGCACCGCCAAGGAGGCGTCGGCCTTCCTGCTCAACAACTGGCCCGGCAAGCGCGGCCCCAAGCATCGCGCCGCCCTCCAGGCATGTTCGGATGCCATGTCGGGCGAAAGGCCGGTCATGGCTGCCCGGCGCGCCTTCATCGCAGCCGCGCGCGACGCAAGCGTCCTCATCACCGACAAGGACTGATCGCCCAGGCCACGGGCGAATGCCGGCACCTATCGCCGCAAATCGGAAATCTGGTCCTGGATCGCCTGGAAACAGGTATCGAGATCGCGGTGCAGCCGTTCGCTGGCCGCGGTCACCTCTTCCAGGGCCGCGTCATGGGCTTCGTCTGCCGGCTTTCCCGGGAAGGCCGCAGCAAGCAGGTTTTGCAAAAGCTCGAACATCGCGGCTTCCAGGTTTGTCTCGCCATGAGACAACACCTGAAGCGGCGGAGCGTTCCATCTGGCCCGGTCGTGTCCGGCAGGCGGTGCCTAGTTTTCCTGCACTGAAATGCCCGTTTCGTCGATGCGCAGCTCGACGCCCTTGGGCTTTGTCTCCTCGCGGAAGATGTAGACGCCAAGCGCGATCACGGCCACGGCCAGGGCACCGATGATGAGGTAGAGGGTGTTCTGCTTCATGAAGCCGTCGTACCGGCATGCCGTGGGCAAGTCCAGCACGTCACCGGCAGCGGAGACCTGGCCAGCGTCCCATTCCGGCACAGAACGCGTTGGCATGCGTCGTGCTTGGTATCCTTGGCCGGCGATGGCCGGAGCCTGGCCTTTCGAGGTCAGGTAAGGCTCGCCGGGGTTGGGATGGGGTTTTGCCCCGGCGGGCCCCCTTGACGGTCGGTCCGTCCGGGGTTGCTCCGGACGGCGGCGAGTACCGCCGCCGCTGGGCTGCCAGGCACCCTAGCGGGCAGTGGCTCCGAAGAAATTGTCGTTGATCCGCCTTGCGGTGGCGCGGAAGCCGTTGAGATGCGGCTTGACCGTCTCGCCCAGCCGCGCCGCGGCCTGAGCACCCAGCGCGCGTTCCAGGCTCGTCTTGTATTCCGGGATCTGCGACCAGTCGGCCACCGTCCTGTCGGTGATCTCCATGTGATACTGGAAGCCATAGGCGCGCGCTCCGACGCGCAGCGCCTGGATGGCGCAGGCGGCGTTGCCGGCCAGCACCTCGCCGCCCACGGGCAGGCCGGACACCTCCGCGCCATGCCATTGCAGCGTCTCGAGCGACGCCGCGACGCCGGCAAACAGCGGGTCGCCTTGGCCTGCCGCCGTGAGCTCCACCGATGCCAGCCCGACCTCGGGCATCTTCATCAGCCCGACCTTGCCGCCCAGCGCATCGGCCAGCAGCTGGTGCCCCAGGCAGATGCCGAGATAGGGTCGCCCAAGCTCGCGCACCCAGCGCCGGATGGCCGCCTTCTCCGGCACGAGCCAGGGGTGCTCGTCTTCCTGCCACACATCCATCGGCCCGCCCATCACGGCCAGCATGTCGAAGCCGTCGAGATCGGGGATCGCTTCGCCCTCATCCAGCTCGACGACATGCTCCTCATGTCCGGCCTCGCGCCAGAATTCGCCGAACACGCCGCTGTGCTCGACCTTCAGGTGCTGGAAAACCAGGATTTTCATGCGCTGCCCTCGACCATCTCCGATCCCGACAACAATGGCCGATCCCGCCCCCCGATCATGAGGCACAGCCGCCAAAACGTTGAGGCAGGACCAGCGCGAATCAGAGTTGCCGCCGCGTGCCCCGTCTCCGATCGTCCGCTCCCCATTGTCACTGCCGCCCTGCCATTGCATCCTCGCCCGATGCCCGAGCCCTATCTTCTCCTCATCGTCATCGGTGCCATCTTCGTCCTTGCCGGGCTGGTCAAGGGCGTCGTCGGCCTCGGACTGCCGACCGTCGCCATGGGCCTGCTCGGGCTGGTGATGCTGCCGGCAGATGCGGCTGCCATCCTGCTCCTGCCCTCCTTCGTCACCAATGTCTGGCAATTGCTCGCCGGCCCCGACGTCACCGCCCTGCTGCGTCGCCTGCGGCCGATGATGCTTGCCGTCTTCCTGGCGACGATCGCCTCCGCCGGCCTGATCACCAGCAGCTACACCACAATCGTCACGTCGGGGCTCGGCCTGATCCTGCTCGCCTATGCCGCCCTCGGCCTGCTCCGGCTGCGCATGGCCGTGCCGGCCCGGGCCGAACGCTGGGCCGGCCCGCTCGTCGGCACCGCAACCGGCATCATGACCGGCGCGACGGGCGTCTTCGTCATCCCGGCCGTGCCCTATCTCGGCGGGCTCGGCCTCGGCCGCGACGACCTCGTCCAGGCGCTCGGCCTGTCCTTCACCGTGTCCACGGTCGCCCTCGGCATCGGCCTGTGGTGGAACGGCGCCATTCCGCTCCAGTCGATGGGCCTCTCCGGCTACGCCATCGTGCCGGCGCTGGCCGGCATGTGGCTGGGCGGCTGGCTGCGCAGCCGCATCGATCCGGAAACCTTCAGGCGCTGGTTCTTTGCCGGGCTGGCTTTGCTCGGCGCGCACATTTCATGGCAGGGCCTCGCCTCGGCGCTCTAGTGCCCCAGCAGCGCGGTTATCGAGATCGCCGCCAGCGCCAGCACCGCCAGCTTCCAGAAATCGCGGCGCTGCCTCAGTCCAGGCAGGCCAAGCGGCTTGAGGATCTGGATCGCCATGATGGCCAGGATGATGAGCGACAGCGCCTTCGACATGCCGCCTTTGATCAACTTCCCGCGCCCCTGTCAAAGTGCCGCCGGCAATCTGCTATCGTGACCGCCAACAGGCAGCAGCGCGCGCTACATCAGGCGAACACCCGGCGTGCGCAAAACCGCATCGGAATTCCGGGCCAGATCGGCTTTGCTGGCCGGCAGTTAAACCAAGGTCAAATGGACGCCGCGCGGCACAGGCGGTTACAAGACCAACCAAACGAGACGCCCTGAAGGGCCAATATCCTGGGAAGGAGACGCCATGCCATCTCGCTATCACGAGGTCTATGACGGTTGGGTCCGCAACCCCGAGGCGTTCTGGGCCGAGGCGGCGGGCGCCATCGACTGGTTCAAGCCCTGGGACAAGGTGTTCGATGCCGAAGGCGGCGTCTACGGCCAGTGGTTCTCAGGCGCCGAGTGCAACACCTGCTGGAACGCGCTCGACCGCCACGTCGAGGGCGGCCGCGCCGAGCAGGTGGCGCTGATCCACGACAGTCCCATCACCGGCACCCAGAAGAAATTCACCTATGCCGGCGTGCTCGCCGAGGTCACGGCCCTGGCCGCCGTGCTCGCCGACCAGGGCGTCGGCAAGGGCGACCGCGTCATCATCTACATGCCGATGGTCGCCGAAGCAGCCTTCGCCATGCTCGCCTGCGCCCGCCTCGGCGCCATCCATTCGGTGGTGTTTGGCGGCTTCGCCGCCAAGGAACTCGCCACCCGCATCGACGACGCCACGCCCAAGCTGATCATTTCGGCCTCCTGCGGCATCGAGCCGGGCCGCGTCATCGCCTACAAGCCGCTGCTCGACGGCGCCATCGAGCTTTCCGCCCACAAGCCGGAACGGTGCGTCGTCCTGCAGCGGCCGCAGCTGACCTGCGATCTCGTCGCCGGCCGCGACCTCGACTATGCCGAGGCCGTCAGCGCTGCCAGGGCTGCCGGCCGCAAGGTCGACTGCGTGCCGGTTCTCGCCACCGATCCGCTCTATGTGCTCTACACCTCCGGCACCACCGGCCAGCCCAAGGGCGTCGTGCGCGACAATGGCGGCCACATGGTCGCACTCAAATGGACGATGGAGAACGAATTCGGCGTCAAGCCCGGCGAGGTGTTCTGGGCCGCCTCCGACGTCGGCTGGGTCGTCGGCCATTCCTACATCGTCTATGCCCCGCTGCTGCACGGCGCCACCACCATCCTGTTCGAGGGCAAGCCGGTCGGCACGCCCGACGCCGGCACGTTCTGGCGTGTCATTTCGGAACACGGCGTCGTCGCCCTGTTCACCGCCCCCACCGCCTTCCGCGCCATCAAGAAGGAAGACCCCCAAGGCACCTTCGTGCCGCAATACGACCTGTCGAAGTTCCGCACCCTGTTCCTCGCCGGCGAGCGCGCCGACCCCGAGACCATCAAATGGGCCGAGCTCAAGCTCGGCGTGCCGGTCATCGACCATTGGTGGCAGACCGAGACCGGACATCCGATCAGCCAGAACCCGGTCGGGCTCGGCCTGCTGCCGGTCAAGTACGGCTCGCCCTGCGTGCCGATGCCCGGCTACGACGTGCGCGTGCTCGACGACGCCGGCCATGAGGTGCCGCACGGCACGCTCGGCAACGTCGTGGTCAAGCTGCCGCTGCCGCCCGGCTGCCTGCCGACGCTGTGGCATGCCGACGAGCGCTTCTTCAACGCCTACCTCGCCGAGTTCCCCGGCTACTACAAGACGGCGGACGCCGGCTTCGTCGACGACGAAAACTACCTCTTCATCATGGCCCGCACCGACGACATCATCAACGTCGCCGGCCACCGCCTGTCGACAGGCGGCATGGAGGAGGTCGTGGCCGAGCATCCCGACGTCGCCGAATGCGCCGTCATCGGCATCGCCGATGCGATGAAGGGCCAGATCCCGTGCGGCTTCATCGTGCTCAACTCCGGCGTCGTCCGCGACACTGGCGCCATCGAGAAGGAGGTCGTCGGCCTGGTCCGCGACCGCATCGGCCCGGTCGCCGCCTTCAAGACGGTCGTCACCATCAAGCGCCTGCCCAAGACGCGCTCGGGCAAGATCCTGCGCGGCACCATGCAGAAGATCGCCGACCGCGAGGAATGGAAGATGCCGGCAACCATCGACGATCCCGTCATCCTCGACGAGATCACGGAGGCGCTGAAGGCCCGCGGCATCGGCGTCGACTAATACCCTCGCGATGGACCCAAAATCCCATGGTTCGACAGGCTCACCATGAGGATTTTGGGTCGGCCGCACCAAGCACCTCAGCCCTCATTATGAAGCGCTTCAGTAGCCTTCACGGTGAAGCGCGCCAGCAACCCTCACGGTGAGGCGCGCCAGCAGCCCTCACGGTGAGGCGCGCCAGCAGCCTCACGGTGAGGCGCGCCAGCAGCCCTCACGGTGAGGCGCGCCAGTAGCCCTCATGGTGAGGCGCGCCAGTAGCCCTCACGGTGAGGCGCGCCAGTAGCCCTCATGGTGAGGCGCGCCAGTAGCCCTCATGGTGAGCCTGTCGAACCACGAGGGCGCTAGGCTCGACACAGCCTGTCCCGCAGATCTGGACGCTGTGCCATTGCCTGCACGCCGGGCCCGAGGCAAGTTGCCCCGACATGCATGAGGGGCACTGAAGATGCTGCGGAACTGGGTCGTCAGGTACTGGTATTCGTTTTCGACCACCGGCCTGCTGTTGGGAACGCTGTTCTTCGCGGCATCGCTGACCCCGACGCTGATCCCGCGCACCTACCTGACCCAGGGCGTGCTCTCGGGCCTTTCCGCCGCCGTCGGCTATGGCTGCGGCTTCTTCCTGCGCTGGCTGTGGCGCTACCTCGAGCTGCCTGAACTCAAGGCGCGCATCCTGGTCGGCGGCAAGCTTGTTGCCGCCATCGCCTGCGGCATCGTCGGCCTGGTGTTCCTGTGGCGCGCCTCGGAATGGCAGAATTCGATTCGCGGCCTGATGCAGCTCGACCCGGTCGACACCGCCCACCCGCTGGAAGTCGGCGCCATCGCGCTCGTCACCTTCGTCGTGCTCGTGACGCTTGGCCGGCTGTTCAAGCTGACGCTGATCTTCGTCTCTGAGAAGCTGCGCCGCTTCGTGCCGACGCGCGTCTCCTATGTCATCGGCACCACCATTGCAGTGCTGCTGTTCTGGTCGGCCGCCGACGGCATCATCTTCCGCTACGGGCTGCGCGTGATGGACAGCTCGTTCCAGCGCCTCGACGCGCTGATGCCGCCGGAGACGCAGCAGCCGACCGAACCGGGCAAGACCGGCAGCACCGCTTCGCTGGTCCGCTGGCAGGATCTCGGCCGCATGGGCCGCTCCTACATCGCCACCGGCCCGACCGCAGCCGACATCGGCAAGCTCACCGGAAAACCGGCCCTGGAGCCGGTCCGCGTCTATGTCGGGCTTCAATCGGGCGACACGCCGCAGCAGCGCGCCAAGCTCGCTCTGGAGGAACTCAAGCGCGCCGGCGGCTTCGAACGCTCGACGCTGGTCATCGTCACGCCCACCGGCACCGGTTGGGTCGACGAACAGGCCCTCGACCCGATCGAGTTCCTGCACGATGGCGATGTCGCCAGCGTCGCCACCCAGTATTCCTACCTCGCCAGTTGGCTGTCGCTGCTGGTCGAGCCCGGCTACGGCGCCGAGCAGTCGCGCGCGCTGTTTTCCGAGGTCTACGGCCACTGGCGCACCCTGCCCCGCGAAACGCGCCCGAAACTCTACCTCTTCGGCCTCAGCCTCGGCGCCCTCAGCACCGAGCTGTCCAACGAACTGTTCGAGGTCCTTGGCGACCCATATCAGGGCGCCCTGCTCAGCGGCCCGCCCTTCGCCAGCCGCATCTGGCGCTCGATCACCGACGGCCGCAATCCCGGCACGCCGGCATGGCTGCCCGAGTTCCGCGACGGCTCCTATGTCCGCTTCACCGCCCAGAAGAACGCGCTCGACATTCCGGGCGCCAGCTGGGGTCCGCTGCGCCTCGTCTACCTGCAATACGCCTCGGACCCGATCGTCTTCTACGAGCCGCGTGCGCTCTACCGCGAGCCCGACTGGATGAAGACGCCGCGCGGGCCCGACGTGTCGCCCGAGCTTCGCTGGTACCCGGTCGTCACCTTCCTCCAGCTGACGCTCGACATCGCCATGGCCACCACCGCGCCCATCGGCCATGGCCACGTCTACGCTGCCGAGCACTACATCGATGCCTGGATGCAGGTTGCCGACATCGAGGGCTGGACTCCCGATGCCGTCGCCAGGCTGAAGCAGCATTTCATCGATGCCCGCAAATGACGCGGGTCAGCGGATGAGGTCGGCCGCCCTGGCGCCGAGCGCTGCGATCAGGTCGTCGGGGCGCATGCGTATCTGAAGGCCCCTCTGGCCGCCATTGAGGTAGATCTCGTCCTCCAGCGTCGCCATCTCCTCGACCGCCGTCGGCACCTGCTTGCGCTGGCCGAAGGGCGAGATGCCGCCGACCTTGTAGCCGGTCAGCCGCTCGGCATCGACCGGCTTCATCATCTGCGCCGCCTTGCCGCCGAAGGCGGCGGCGACCTTCTTCATGTTGACCTCCTGGTCGGAGGGCACCACCACGCAGGCCGGCTTGCCGTCGACCTCGACCATCAGCGTCTTGAGCACGATGCCAGGCGCAACCCCCATCGCCTCGGCCGCCTGCAGCCCGACGCGCTCGGCACCGGAATCGTAGTCATAGGTGGCGACGGTGAAGGCTATGCCCGACTTGGTCAGCGCGAGCGTGGCGGGAGTGGTCTTGGACATGCCCCGTTGTGCAACAGCGGCCCGGCCATTCGCAAGGGCTACCAAAATGGATCATGCCCTTCGGCGGTCGTCGTCTCCTTGACATACTCATACCTATATGGCTATGTGTCATCGCATAGCCAGATAGGTATGAGTGATGTCTGAAATTCACGACGCGATGTTCCGGGCGCTGTCCGACCCCACCCGCCGCGGGCTCTTCGAGCGTCTCTGCCGCGAGGGCGACACGACGGTCGTCGGGCTGCTCTCCGGCGCCGGCGTCTCGCAGCCGGTGGTCTCCAGGCACCTCAAGGTGCTGAAGTCCGCAGGCCTGGTGCGCGACCGGCACGAAGGCCGCTACACCTACTACAGCGCCGAGCGTGCCGCGCTCAGGACGCTGGTCGACTGGACCAGCGAGATGTCCGGTTTCTGGAACGACCGCTTCGACGATCTCGACAACCTGCTCAGGAGGATGGACCAATGACCGAAACCATGGAAACCACGCGCTCGGTCGTGGTCGAGCGCGATTTTCCCTATCCGCCCGAAAAGCTCTGGCGCGCGCTGACCCAGCCGCATCTCATCGCCGAATGGCTGATGAACAACGATTTCGCCGCCGAGGCCAGCCGCCGCTTCACGCTCTCCGCCGACTGGGGCCAGGTCGATTGCCAGGTCGAGACGGTCGAGGAGAACCGCGCGCTGGCCTATCGTTGGGACACCAAGGACCTCCGCAGCATCGTCACCTGGACGCTCGCCCCCACCGCGTCGGGCACCAGCCTGCGCATGGAACAGCGCGGCTTCACCACCGCCCAGAAATCCTACTTCCAGGGCGCCACCGTCGGCTGGCCGCGCTTCTTCGACGCGTTGGGCAACGTCGTCTCGAAGCTGGACTGACCGCGCACCCCCGCAACCACATCGAAATCCCGGAGCATTGCCATGAACTCTGTGATCCGCACCATCCACCGCTGGACGTCGCTCGTCTTCTGCCTGGCCGTCGCATCGATCTTCGCCGGCATGGCCGTCACCACCTTGCCCGAGTGGTCCTACTACCTGCCGCTTCCGCCGCTCTTCGTGCTGATCCCGACCGGCATCTACATGTTCTTCGTGCCCTATTTCAACGGCCGGGGAAGTCCCGTGTCTGCAGCGAAGGGCAGCGCCTGATGACCGGAAAGGAACCCGCCAAGGCAAAGCTCCTGTCGGGCGGCAATCCGCAGATCGCAAAGGGTTACGGCGACGCCGTCGTCCAGTCCTACATCGACGCCATGCCCGGCTGGAAGCAGGACGTCGGCCGCCGCCTCGACGCTCTCGTCACAGACGCGGTGCCCGGCGTGGTCAAGGCAGTGAAGTGGAACTCGCCCTTCTACGGCATGGAAAAGGACATCTGGTTCCTCGGCTTCCACTGCATGACGAAATACGTCAAGGTCGCCTTCTTCAAGGGCGCGCAGCTCTCCCCGCTGCCATCAGGTACGTCGAAGCAGGCCGACGTGCGTTATCTCGACATCTACGAGGGCAAGCCGTTCGACGAGCAGCAGTTCTCCGAATGGGTCAAACAGGCAAGCGCCTTGCCCGGCGAGAAGATGTGAAGGACACCGCCCTGAACGATCGCACGGGAACTGCCATGACCATCGGCATCCGGACCGCTCTCGCTGCGGACAGGGATGCGCTTGGAGCACTCAAGCTGCGATCTTCGCTGGCCTGGGGCGACCATGTCGAGGAGTTGCAGGCGCTGGCGGAGGCGCGCGAGGTTCCGGCCACGCAACTGCCTCATGTCGCGGTCGCGGAAATCGCCGGGAAGATCGTCGGCTTCGTCACTGTCCTTCCGGCCGACGCTGCCACTCATGCCGAGCTCGAAGACCTCTTCGTGGCACCCGAAGCATGGCGACAGGGCATTGGCGGCATGCTTCTCGCCGAAGCCGAACGCCGCGCCAGGGCGTTCGGCGCGCGAACGCTCGGCGTCGTTGCCGGCGAGCGCGCGCGTTCGTTCTACGAGGCGTCAGGCTTTCGATTCGTGAAGACGGTCGCAACCGATCTTGCGCCTGCCGCCAGGCTGCAAAAGGAGCTCCCCTAGCACTGGGGGTTACGGGCCGAGATCAGGCCGCCACGCCTCAGGGCGACATCACCCTCTTCGCGCCGCCTCGATCTTGGCGACGTCGATCTTCTTCATGTCCATCATCACGGCAAACGCCCGCTTGGCTTCGCCGCCGCCGGCCGCCATCGCCTCGGTCAGCACGCGCGGCGTGATCTGCCAGTTGATGCCCCATTTGTCCTTGCACCAGCCGCAGGCGCTCTCCTGCCCGCCATTGCCGACGATGGCGTTCCAGTAGCGGTCCGTCTCCTCCTGGTCGTCGGTGGCGATCTGGAACGAGAAGGCCTCGTTGTGCTTGAAGGCAGGCCCGCCATTGAGGCCGATGCAGGGAATGCCGGCAACCGTGAAATCCACCGTCAGCACGTCGCCCTCCTTACCGGAGGGATAGTCGCCGGGGGCGCGATGGACCGCCCCCACCTTGCTGTCCGGAAAAACCTCGGCATAGAAGCGCGCGGCAGTCTCCGCGTCCTTGTCGTACCACAGGCAGATCGTGTTCTTGGCGATGGCCATTGCTGGTCCTCCTCGTTGAAGCCCGGTCCCGCCCGGTTTCACGCACGCCGCAGCCGCTCGCTGTCGACGCCGGCATGCCTACCAACACAGAATGCGCCAGCGCGCCTGGCGTTCCGCCGCCGGCCCGACAGGCTACCCCTACGGCAGCCTGAATACTATGCCGGCTGCACTTCTATGGTGACATGCGACAGATCTTGGATGTGGGCGAGCTTCGATTTGTAGCTCTCGGGTGTTGCCGGCGCACTCGACTTGAGCGCCACGATGGCCGCGTGATGGCCCGGCCCGACCTGCCAGACATGCAGGTCGGTGATCACGTCCTTGTCGGTCTGCACCGCCTGGCGGATCTCGTCGGGCAGGTCCTCGCCCGAAGGCACGTAGTCGACCAGCACGCGCCCCGCGTCGCGGATCAGCGTCCACGACCAGCGCGCGATGACCACGGCGCCGACGATGCCCATCAACGGATCGATCCACCGGAGCCCATAGATCGCGCCCATCACCAGCGCGAAGATCGCCAGCACCGATGTCAGCGCATCGGCCAGCACATGCACGTAGGCGGCACGCAGATTGTTGTCGTGCCCATGCCCATGATCATGTCCATGCGCATGATCGTGGCCGCCATCATGCAGCAGCCAGGCGCTGGCAAGGTTCACCGCCAGCCCGACCACGGCGATGATCGCCGCCTCGCGAAAATTGATCGCTACCGGGTTCATCAGCCGGACGACGCTTTCCCAGCCGATATAGATCGCCACCATCGCCAGGATCACCGCGCTGGCAAACGCCGCGAGATCGCCGACCTTGCCGGTGCCGAAGGTGAAGCGCGGATTGTGCGCCTGCCGGCGCGCGAAGACGTAGGCGAGTGCCGCGATCGCCATGGCCGCTGCATGGGTCGACATGTGCCAGCCGTCGGCCACCAGCGCCATCGAGCCGTAGATCGTGCCGGCGACGATCTCGACCACCATCATCGCAGCCGTCAGCGCGATCACGAACATCGTCCGCCGCGCATTGCGGTCGTGGCGCTCGCCCAGGAAGACGTGGCTGTGCGCCGGCTCGAACGCGTCGTGGCGATGCCCGTGCTCCTGCCCGTCATGGTCATGGCTATGGTGCCGGTCATGGGAATGGCCGTGCGGATACGGATGGTCGTGGCTCATTTCAGATAGGTCCTGATGACGTCGATCAACTCGTCGCCGCCGCGCTGGCGCTCGGCCGCGTCGGTGGGCGCGAGAACATGGTCGCGGATGTGGTCTTCCATCAGCTCGGCGGTCAGCCCGCCGACGGCGCCGCGCACCGATGCGACCAGTTGCAGCACGTCGCTGCAGCCGAGCTCGGCCTCGAGCGCGCGCTCCACCGCCTCGACCTGGCCCTTGATGCGCCGCACCCGCGCCAGAAGCTTCGATTTTTCACGGATCACATGGGACATCGCCACCTCACATAATATAGGGGGGTATCCTATATTATGAAGCGGCGTTTGCAATGGCGCAAGCGTTGCCTTCCTCCCTCCCCCTTGTGGGGAGGGACCAAGGGTGGGGGTAAGGAGAGGCAACATCCCGCCCCGTTGACCCCGCCCGCCCTTCCCGCCACTGTCCGCCACTGGATTCGCCCTCGCGGCAACGGTGACAGGAGCGGACATGAAACTCGACGGCAAGACGGCAATCGTCACGGGCGGCGCCAAGGGCATCGGCTATGCCATTGCCGAGCGTCTCCTCGGCGAAGGCGCCCGCGTCGTCATCGCCGACATCGACCAGGAACAGGGCGACGCAGCCGAGCGCGACCTCGCCCGGCTCGGCAAGGCGCGCTTCGTTCGCGCCGATGTCGGCAAGCGCCTCGATGTTCACAACCTCGTCGCCTCGACGATCGACGCCTTCGGCGACGTGGACGTGCTGGTCAACAATGCCGGCATCGACCACCAGGCCGATTTCCTCGACGTCACCGAGGACGATTTCGATCGTGTGCTCAGGGTCAACCTCAAGGGCGCCTTCCTTGCCGGCCAGGCGGTGGCGCGCTTCATGGTCGAGAAGGTCAAGACCGGCGGCGCGCCCGGCGCCATCGTCAACATGTCCTCGGTCAATTCGGTCGTCGCCATCCCCGACCAGGTGCCCTACGCCGTGTCCAAGGGCGGCGTCGCCCAGCTCACCACCGTCATGGCGCTGGCGCTGGCGCCCTGGGGCATCCGCGTCAACGCCATCGGCCCCGGCTCGATCTCGACCGACATGCTGGCGCGCGTCAACGCCGACCCCGCGGCCAAGGCCCGCATCCTGTCGCGCACGCCGCTCGGCCGCATCGGCGAGCCCGAGGAAATCGCCGCGATCGCCGCCTTCCTCGCTTCCGACGACGCCAGCTACATCACCGGCCAGACCATCTTCGCCGACGGCGGACGGCTCGCCCTCAACTACACGGTGCCGGCCAAGGGCTGAGCCCGGTAATGCACCCGGTGCGTCGAAATTTCGACTCAGGAAGCGCACCAGGCCGATAGCTGCAAGCCTGCCTCGCCGGCATCTCGATACACCTGCCGGCTCCTGACAGACTGCTGTCAGGAGGGCTGTGCGATACTCCTCTCGTACAAGAATTGGAGGATCAGTCATGAGCAAGTTCACCCCCGACATCTTCCGCGCGGTCAGGCATTATGCCGGCAAGATCAGGACCATTCACAACGAGATCCGCACCGAGCGATTCCTGAGCTCGCTCCCCGCCGAACTGCGCAAGGACATCGGCTGGCCCGATCGCTTCGGCTCGCGCCGCACCGACAACAGCTGACACATCCAGCGAGAAAGGACGCGACATGACCGCCTCGAAAACCATCGGTGTTCTCTTCATCGAAGGCTACGCAGACTGGGAATACGGCATGCTTGCCGCCTCGGCGGTCGAATGGTTCGGCGCGCGCGCCGTGGCGATTTCGCCGCACGCCTCGCCGCTGACCTCGATCGCCGGCTTCCGCCTCGATGCGGTGCGCGGCGCCAAACCGGCGGAAAATGGCGACCTCGACGCGGTTGCCGTCATCGGCTCCGACGGATGGGCCGCAGCAGGCGCACCCGACGTCGCGCCGCTGCTGAAGGCGGTGGCGGCCCGCGGCGGCGTGGTCGGCGGCATCTGCGCCGGCACGCTCGCCCTCGCCCGCGCCGGCCTGTTCGAGGGCGTCGCCCACACCAGCAATGGCCGCGACTGGATCCTCGGCCATGAGCCGGCCTATGCCGGCGCTGCGAACTATCGGGATGTGCCGCATGCCGTTGCCGACGGCAACATCGTCTCGGCTCCGGGGTCGGCGCCGGGAACCTTCGCCGCGGCCTTCCTCGAGACGTTGTATCCCGAGCAGGCCGGCCAGGTCGGCGAGATGCGCGCCATGTTTGCCCGCGAGCATGCCACGGTCGCCCGCGAGCATGCCATGGTCGCGCACGGACGTGGTGACGGCTCCTGACACTATGCTGTCAGGAGGCCTGTGCGATGATAGGATGAACAGGTCCGCATACGCAGGCTTTCGGCACCATGCAGCGCCAGCGCGAAGGGTATGCCGGAACGGCTTTTGACTTTGCGCATTGTCACCGAGGCCAGGCGCCCCCACTTGGCCAAGGACAGCGCGAGACTTTGAGGGGTATTCGATGAGACGCGCCGACAGGCTGTTCCAGATCGTACAGCATCTCCGAGGTGGCCGCCTGGTCACCGCGCACAAGCTGGGCGCGTGGCTCGAGGTTTCCGAGCGCACGATCTATCGCGACATCGCCGACCTGCAATCGACGGGTGTGCCGATCGATGGCGAGGCAGGCGTAGGCTACCTCATGAGGGAAGGCTTCGACCTTCCGCCGCTGATGTTCACACGAGATGAAATCGTAGCCCTTGTTGCCGGCGCCCGCATGGTCCGCGCCTTCGGCGGCGCCGCCATGGCCCGTGCCGCCGACGAGGCCCTGGTCAAGATCGGCGCGGTCCTGCCGGACTCGGAAAAGGACCGCATCGCCCGCACCGAGATCCACACGCCGATGTGGGTCGTCTCCGACGCCGACCGCGAGGCGATCGACCTGATCGAACGCGCCGTCGAAAAGCGCCATGTGCTCAAGCTCGATTACAATGACGAGGCCGGCCGCGGCTCGGCGCGCGATGTGCGCCCGCTCGGCCTGTGGTTCTGGGGCAAGGTCTGGACGCTGATCGCCTGGTGTGAGATGCGCAACGACTTCCGTGCCTTCCGCATCGACCGCATCGCCTCCGTTGCTTCCGCCGGCCGTAACTTCAAGCCCGAGCGCGGCAAGCTGCTGGTCGATTATTACCGCAGCGTCGAACGCAGCGAATCCTTCGGCGATCGCAATTCCCACGGCTGACGCATCCTCCCAACGTCAGCCCCTTCGAAAAGCCCGGCCGCCAGCCGGGCTTTTTTTGCCATTGGGTCAACCCGCACTCAGTCTTGAAAAAGAGCGGAATGGGAGCCCGTCCGCACCAAATGCAATTCGTCGCCGACAATCCGGTAGAGCAAGAGCCAATCTGGTTCGATATGAGCGGCTGAAGGGGCAAGACGAAATCAGGCCGGGCCACTTGCACGCCGCAGCGACTCCGCTCATGTGACCAGCCGGAACACCCCTGACGGCGGGAATTGCAGAATGAACATGGACATTCACGAGATCGACGGCGCCTGCCATTGCGGCACGGTCCGCCTGCGCGTCAGGCTGTCGGACGGGCTGCGCAGCGCGCGGCGCTGCACCTGTTCCTACTGCCGGATGAAGGGCGCGGTCGCCTTGTCGGCCGACCTTGGCGGCGTCGATGTCGTGGCCGGCGCGGACAGCCTCACCACCTACCAGTTCAACACCATGGCCGCGAAGCACTATTTCTGCTCGAAATGCGGCATTTACACCCATCACCAGCGTCGCTCGGACCCCAACCAGTATGGCGTCAATGCCTCGGTTCTGGAGGGTATCAGCCCGTTCGACTTCACCGAAATCCCGGTCATGGACGGCATCAACCATCCGTCCGACCGCAAGGACGGCGCGTCGGGCTCGGGCATCGCCGGCACGCTGAAATTCATC
The DNA here is from genome assembly GCF_014206975.1 of Aminobacter aganoensis. Lineage (GTDB taxonomy): Bacteria > Pseudomonadota > Alphaproteobacteria > Rhizobiales > Rhizobiaceae > Aminobacter > Aminobacter aganoensis. Next base: position 2,029 of record NZ_JACHOU010000018.1, on the reverse strand, counting down.
GCCGCGGAATAGACGCCGAGGCCGACGCAATCAGCGCCGGCATCCAGGCGCATCCTGAGCCTCAGTGTTGTTTGCTTGCCTTGGCGATCCAGGCACGTGCAACAAGGCTGATGGGGCCTGCTTCGCCCAGGCGTTCGGCGAGGCGCGCCTTCAGCCTCGCCCTGTGATCCTCGGCCAGGCTCATGCAGTAACCCGGCGCCGGCCCTGCCCCCAGCGTGAACGGCTGCCAGAACGCCTCGAAATCCTCGAACCGCGTTTCGATCTCGACCGGGGCGATGACGACATCGCGCAGGCCGGCCCCATGGCACAGCGCCAGCAGCCCTTCCCGCGTGCAGAACGGAAACCGCCTGTCTTCGCCCAATTCCGCTGCGGCCGGATCGATTTCGATGGCAGCCAGCCAGAACTGGCGGATGAAGCCGATGCCTCCGCCGGGATAGTCCCAGACATAGAACGACAGCAGGCCGTCCGGCTTCATCACCCGTTGCATCTCGGCCAGCGCCGCCGGCCTGTCGGATACGAAGTTGAGCACCAGCCCCGACGTGAGGACATCGATGCTTGCAGGTTCCGCCGGCAGATTAAGCGCATCCGCAATCTCGAACCGGGCGCGCTTGTCGCCGGTCGCTGCGCGGGCGTGCGCGACGAAATCGGCCGACGGGTCGATCGACAGTAGCGAGCGTGGCACGGCACCCGCCAGTATGGCGGCCGTCAGCGCCCCGGTGCCACAGCCGATCTCCAGCCATGCCGCCTGATCGGGCGGCGACAGCCAGGCGACGAATTTCGCCGCCACCAGCCGGCTCCACCGGCCCATATAGTGTTCGTAGCTGTCGCCGGCGCTCCAGGCGTCGAATGCAGCGGAACCGCTCATCTCGCACCTCGACGTTTCAGGCGAAGTTGCCCGCGAGCAACCATGCGCCCGGGTGGCTTGCGCGGCAAATCAAAACACCTGCCAGTTCAGCCGTCCTGGGCAAGATCCGGGCATGAAAAAAGCCCGCTTAAAGCGGGCTTTTTTAACGTTATCCCACGCCGATGGCGCAGCAGGCGAAGGAGCCTATTCCTCGTCTTCGTCGGGGGTCTTCGACTTGAGCGCTGACAGCTTGGCGAACACCGCGTTGGCGTCGAGTTCCTTGTCCTCGTCCTGGGGCGAGGCCTGCTCCGGCGTCAGGCGCTCGGTCAGCGAGGCCGGCAGCAGCGTATCGCCGGTCGGCGCCGGGGCTTCGCGGCCGCGCGAGGCGCGCTGCACTTCGATGTCGAGGTCGATCTGCGAGCACAGGCCGAGCGCCACCGGATCGAGCGGCGTAAGGGTCGCCATGTTCCAGTGCTTGCGCTCGCGGATCTGCTCGATCGTCGCCTTGGTCGTGCCGACCAGGCGCGAGATCTGCGCGTCCTTCAGCTCGGGATGGTTCTTGACCAGCCAGTAGATGGCGTTCGGGCGATCCTGGCGCTTCGACAGCGGCGTGTAGCGCGGGCCCTTGCGCTTGCTCTCGGGCACGCGGACCTTGGGGTCCGACAGCTTGAGGCGGTGGTTGATGTCGGCCTCGCCCTTGGCAATCTCGGCGCGCGTCAGCTGGCCGGTCATGATCGGGTCCATGCCCTTGATGCCCTGGGCCGATTCGCCGTCGGCGATCGCCTTCACCTCGAGCGGGTGCAGCGAGCAGAACTGCGCGATCTGGTCGAACGAAAGTGCCGTGTTGTCGACCAGCCAGACGGCGGTCGCCTTGGGCATAAGCAGCGTATTGGCCATGCGATATATCCTCTTCGCTCGCCCGCGTCCCTCACGCGGGCGGTGGTTCAGACCACCAGAAAATGGGAAATTCGGCCCGTATATAGACGTATTCGCGCCCCACCGCAACGATTTTGGAACCGCCCGCCATCACGCCTTCCCGCCCGCGCAGGCATGGGAAAAAGCCCCGCCTCCTGTCTCGGGAAGCGGGGCTTAGAGCCCTTCATGTTTTAACGGAAGCGTATCCGGCGTTTTCGAAGTAGTTCCTGCATTCGGCTGCCTCGATGGTTTCGACGAGGTGGCCGATGT
>NZ_JACHOU010000017.1 GCF_014206975.1 Aminobacter aganoensis | reverse complement strand
CCCCGCTCTCCACCACGACCTCGAAGCCAAGCCCGACAAGGCGTTTCACCGTCTCCGGCGAAGCCCCAACCCGGCTCTCAATCGCGTCAATCTCTCTCGGTATGAATATCGTCTGGCCCACCGCTAGATCCTTTCGGCTGGAACCTTACCAAACGTAAGGTGCCGGACGCAGATAAACGCGTCGGCGCCTTACCAACGAAAAATACTCTGGACACTAACGGAGGCTGAAACCGCCGACGCACCCGTCCCTTTGGCTATGCCAAAGCCTGCCCTTGCCAGACAAATGACCGGCAAGGCTGCTGCGTGCGGCGCGTTCGCGTCTGTATTATCTGAAGCGAAAATCACCGGTTCCAACTCCCCCTAGGCTGGAACTATGACGACCGCGAAGGCCTCGCTGCCGTAGAAATCAGAATCAGCTGATATGGGCAGGCAGGTCGCGGAGCAGGAAGCCGCCAACGGCGACGAGCACCAGGAACAGCACAGTCGAGGAGAAGAAGCCGGCCGGGGTAAAGAAGCCGAACGCCATGGCGACCATCAGCGCGACGCAAACGAGCGTGGCGTATTTGGAGAGTTTGATGAAAAGATTGTAGGTGCCTTCATGCTCGGCGTAGTCCATCTGCGCGCCAAGTTCGACCGGGCCGGTCGGCGTGTTGTCAGCCATGAGAGTCCCTCCGGAAAACAAGTTCAAGCGCACATAGCGAAATGCGCGCTGCAGGGCAATGGTAAGATTGCCCACAGGCTGCGACAAGATAATCAATCAAAAGAGAAATCGGCCGCGCCACCCCAATCCGTCATGGCGCGTCGACCGCACGGCATCGGCCTGTGTTTCGATTCGCTGCTTCCGTCCGGCCTCCCGCGTTCCCCGGAAGAGCGTTCCGCCTTACATCTTGCACTCTTCGTTCATCGCCCACGGCGCGTGGGCCTCGGCGTACTTCCTTGCCTCCAGATCGGCCAGCGGCGCGATCATCTCGCGATCTGCGGTCAGCGGGTCGGACGCCTTGACGAATTTTGCGCCATCCCACGACAGCATCCATGCGGAGGCATGGCCGGCATGGTCGCCGCATGAGGTCGAGAACGTCCCGACCATCCCTTCCACGCCGATCGAGGCGAGCCTGTCGGCGTCGAGCTTCAGGTTTTCCAGCCCCCAGCGCAGCTGCTCGGCAGTGATGATCCTGGCGTCGAAGTGCTCCTGGGCCGCCTTGATCGCCTCGACCGACAGCATCGAGATCAGCACGCCGCGCTGGTAGAACAGTTGGTCGAGCTGTTCCGGCGGCGTCGGCGACTTGCCGGCCTCGACGACATATTTGCGGATGTCCTGCATGGCCCCGGCGTTCGGCGCCGGCAGGTTCCATGACAGCGTGCGATACCCCTTGCCGGCGTCGCCGATCGCCTTCAGGTCCTCGTCATGGCCCGCCCACCAGATGCCGACCAGCCTATCCATCGAAAAGCCGGTCTTGATCGCCTCGGCGAAGGCACCGGCATTCATCGCGCCCCAGCCCCACAACAGCACGAAATCCGGACGCTCGCTTTCGATCTTCTGCCATTGGGCCGACTGGCTCTGCATCTCCTTCACGCCGACCGGGATCGGCAGCAGGGTGAAGCCGAACGTGTCGGAATATTCCTGCAGCAACGGGATCGGCTCTTCGCCATAGGAGGCATCGAGGTGGAGAAGCACGATCTTCTTGCCGCGCAGACTGTCGAGATCGCCCCCCGAAATGCTCTTCAGCATCATCGAAGCGCCGTCCCAATAGGTGACCGGCGGGTTGAACGCCCAGGGAAACACCTTGCCCTCGGACAACGCCGAAAAGCCGTAGCCGGGGGCGAGCAGCGGCCGCTTGTCGGCGGCTGCCTTCGGCAGGATCGCCAGCGTGGCGCCGGGCGACGAGGGCTGGGTGAGGATGCTGGCAGCCTTGGTGCGCTCGTAGCACTCGGCTGCCTTGTCGGTGTTGAAGCCGGTCTCGCACTCGCTGTAGTCCAGCCTGATGCCGTTGACGCCGCCGTCGCGCTCGTTGAGCATCAGCATGTAGTCGCGCTGGCCGTCAGCCAGCGGCGTGCCTGCGGCGGCGTACGGGCCGGTGCGGAAGGCAAGGTTGGCGATGCCGATGGCGTCCTCGGCGAATGCCGGCGCTGCCAGCCCCGCCGCCAGCAGGATCGCGGGAAGAAGGGACCTGTGTCTCGACGTCGTCATTCTTCCCTGCTGTCGGTCTCGCCTGCCCGGCGACCTTACGCGAAGCTCAGGCGGCTTCGCGAAAATATTTCGCCGTCGGCAGGATGGTCAGCGGCGCCAGTTCGCCCAGCGGTGGCTTGCCGAACATCAGCCGCTGCTCCATCGGCGTCGACTTGAAGAAGGGGAAGCGCTGGAACGAGCGTTCGCGGATGGCGTTCACGTCGGCTCGATACAGAACCACCTTGTTGAACACGCCCGGATACGAGCGCGGCTCACTGATCCGCTCGGAATAATAGATGCGCTTGTAGAAGCCGGCGTGATCTTCACGAACTGTCGACAGGCAATAAGGCGCGTTGAAGTGGAAACACGCCATGCCTGCGAGGCGAAGCGTGATGTAGGGGATCTGAGGGTAGACGCGCGACCATTCGGGGTCGGATGCGAAACGGCTGGGGCAGATGAACGTCAGCCCCTTGGCCAGCATCGGCATGACAATGTCGCCGAATGCCTTGGTCGACGGTGACAAGGGCGTCGCCAGGGTGACGTGATGGATGCGTAGTGTGCTTACCAGGTGCTGGTCGACATAGACTCCGAAACGATACGCGTTGGGGGTCTCGTCCAACTCATCGTTGATCGTATGGCTCTCGTTGTCCGGGACCATATCGTTGGACCGGTACGATTTGTACCTCAGACGGTAGATGTCTTCGAGATCCTCGCCCTTGTCGCAACGGCGGTACTCGGTGCGCTCGAGCAAGCTCGAAACGTGCCGTGCAAATGACGACCCCGGTTCGGACGCACTGCTACTCTTGACGTCAGCGTCGCCGCCGGACGTCGCCTGATGAATGGTCATGGTATTCCCCGTAATTCCGCCCGACTTAAGGGTAGCGGAGGCCGGAGTTATGTAAAGATGAAAATCAAACTGTTCCTGTTTACCTTCCGTTAAGGTTAATAATTAACGGAAAATTAAGAAGTTTCGCGATTTCGGCGATGTATCCGCAGCCATTTTAGCGAGTGGCGGTGATCCGGGCGAGACCGATATCCTTGGCGAAGGGCCAGACGGTGTTCGACATCGTCTCGATACCGGACGAGGACAGCGCCGATCCGAACAGGAAACCCTGCACGAGGTCCGGCTGCACCTCGACGGCCAGGATCTTGAGCTGCTCGAAGGTCTCGACCCCTTCCACGGTGACGGTCAGCCCGAGCGGGCGCGACAGGTCGACGATGCCCTTCAGCAACTGCAGCGAGCGCGGGTTCTGACCGACGTCGGCGAGGAAGCTGCGGTCGATCTTGACCTTGTCGAGCGGCAGCTTGTGCAGATAGCTCAGGCTGGAATAGCCGGTGCCGAAATCGTCGAGCGCGATGCGCACGCCGATGCTCTTCAGTTCCTCGACATAGCTGCGCGTCAGCGACTTGTCGTCGAGCAGCGCGGTCTCGGTGACCTCGATCTCCAGCCGATGCGGCGCAAGGCCCGAGGCCGCCAGCGCGTCCCTCACCTTGTCGATGACGTCGCGGCTGCGGAAGTCCTTGGCAGACAGATTGACCGAGACGCTGATCTTGGCCGGCCATTTGGCGCATTCCGCACATGCCGCATGCAGCACGAACGTGCTGATGTCGGAGATGATGCCCATCTCTTCGGCGAGCGGAATGAAGGTGGCCGGCGAAACCGGCCCGAGCTCGGGGTGATCCCAGCGGCACAACGCCTCGCAGCTGGCGATCCGCATCGTGGCCATGGAAACGATCGGCTGGTAGACGACGCGCAGCGCGCCGGCCTCGACGGCGTTGCGCAGATCGGCCTTCATCAGCTGGCGGCTGCGGAAGGCAGCGTCCATCACCGCCTCGAACAGGTGCCAGCTGTTCTTGCCAAGGTCCTTGGCCTTGTAGAGCGCGAGATCCGCCTTGACGATCATCCCGTCGACCTCGGAGTCGCGCACCTGTCCCAGGACGGCGCCACCGCTCGCCTGGATGCGCAGGGCATGGCCGGCGACGTCGACCTCGCCCTGCATCTCGGCGAAGATCCGGTCGAGCTCCGCCGTTAGGTGCGCCTCGTCGTCGACCCTGTCGAAATAGATCATGAATTCGTCGCCGCCGAAGCGACTGACCTTGATATTGTCGCTGGCAAACGCTGCAAGCCGTTCCGCCACGGCATAGATCAATCCATCGCCGACGGGATGGCCGAGCGTGTCGTTGACGCTCTTGAAGTCGTCGAGGTCGAGGACGGCAAGGGCGCAGAGCCGGTCGCGGTCGCCGGCATGGATGCATTCCGCGACGACCTCGTGGAAATAGGCCCGGTTGGGCAGGCCGGTCAGGCTGTCGTAGCGCGCCATGAACCGGATCTTCTCCTCCGCCGCGACGCGGGAGGTCACGTCCTCGAAGGTGATGACGCCGAGCTCCTGGCTGCCTTCGCGGGCGGAAAACTCCAGGCATTGGCCATTGGCTAGAGCAACCAGGACCTTGCGGTCCTTGCCTTCGCGCAGCGCCCTCGTCAGCTGGGCCTCGATGTAGCGGCAATCCTTCAGCGCAAGCTGGCCGCCGGCCACGCCGCGCATCAGCAGGCCATGTATCGAGCGGCCGAGCAGCGCCTCCGGCGACTTGACCGACATCAGATGCGCGGCCTCGGCATTGGCGACCGCCACGCGTCCGTCCGGGCCAAGCATGACCAGCCCATGCGACATGGTGTTGAGCGCACGGTTGAAGCGCTGCGCCAGGCGATTGGCCTTCTTCTCTTCCGAAACGGCGGTGAACAGCACGTCTCGGACCGTATTGGCGAATTTTCGGATCGCAAAGAGGAACGGCGCCGACAGCAGGCCCAGGAAGACATGGTAAGCGTCGCCGCGCAGCAGGAACCCGAGCGAGATTGGCCACGTCAGGGCGATGATCAGGATGATCACCATACGCGGTGAGCCGTAGTTGCGACCGGCGATGGACGTAGCCGTGGCGAGCGTCACGCAAACTGAGGCGATTTCGGCAAATGTGTCATACGCAAAGTAAATGCCCGCAAGACAAAATGCGCCCAGCGTTGCGCCGTGAAGCGAGCCGTAAAGAATGTAGTCGTTCTCGCGCTGGTGCGCTTCTTCCCACGTCGTTGGAGACGGCAGCCTGTTGTATTTGCGGAAGTTTCGCAGCCGCAGGGTGGCAACCAGCACCATCAGCAGCGCCACCACGAGATAGAGCGGATGAGCGGTCTTCCACCACACGACGCCGATCAGCAGCGTCTGCGCAACCATACCGATAGCCAGCGTCGAGCCGTCGCGGAAAAGCGTTTCCACGAATGGTATGTAGACGTCGACCGGTATCTCGTTGTTTCTTCTGCGCATCCGAGGCCTGCCTAGGAGGCCAAGGACTGCCACATCCGCCTTAAGAAAGGCTTAGAAACCCCGCGCTGCCAGCGTCTGCTTGCGCATCGGGCGCCGAATAGAGCTGCTACCTTAGGTTCAGGTAAACAAGTGGTATCAACTATTCGGCGGCTTGAAGCTCAGTTCTTGCCGGCGGCGTGTTCAATCTTGCGACCAGACGCTCGCGCTCGCCCGCAGCCTTTTCGACGCTGGCGTGCTTGACGTGGCCATAGCCGCGGATCAGTTGCGGCACCGACGCGAGGCCCGTTGCCGCCTCGATGTTGTCGCCCGTCAGCGCGCCCCGGATCATCTCCAGATCGGCTTCGTAGCGGTCGAGCAGCTGCCGCTCCATGCGGCGCTCGGCGGTGTAGCCGAAGATGTCGAACGCGGTGCCGCGCAGCCACTTCAGCGCCGAAAGCAGCCTGAAGCCCTTCATCATCCACGCACCGAAATTCGACTTGCGCGGCACGCCGTCCGCCCCCTTGCGGCCAAGGATCGGGGGCGCGAGATGGAACTCGAGCCGGTCGTAATCCTGGAACTGCCTGGCCAGTTCGCGCTTGAACGAGCCGTCGGTATAGAGCCGCGCGACCTCGTATTCGTCCTTGATCGCCATCAGCTTGAACAAGGAGCGCGCTGCCGCTTCCGCGACAACGGTCGATCCGGGTCTGGCCCTGTCCTCGGCAGCGCGGAGCGACGCGATGCGCCCGACATAGCGTTCGGCGTAGGCGGCGTTCTGATAGGCTGTCAGGAATTCGGCGCGGCGCGCAATCACCTGGTCGAGGGTTTGCGCCACCGCAGGTTCCGCGCCACGGCCGGAACGGTCGATCATCGCGCGGACGAACTCCGGCTCATGCGCAGCACGTCGGCCCCAGCGGAAGGCGGCAACGTTCATCGCCACCGCTTCGCCGTTGAGCCCGATCGCCTTTTCGATCGCCTCGGACGACAGCGGCAAACCGCCATGCTGGAAGGCGAAGCCGAGCATGAACATGTTGGCGCCGAGCGAATTGCCGAACAGGGCGGCGGCCGTGCGGGTGGCGTCAAAGAAGTGCGCCCTGGTATCCCCTGCCGCCTCCTTGATGGTCTTCTTGAGCCGCTCGGTGGGCAGCGAGAAATCGGCCGACCGGGTGAACTCCCCGGGCATGATCTCGGCGGTATTGGCAACGAAGATGGTGTGATTTTCGCGGACCGCCGCCAGCACCTTCTTGGCGCCCGAAACGACGAGGTCGCAGCCCAGGATCAGGTCTGCCTTGCCGGCCGAAACGCGGATGGCGTTGATGTCTTCAGGCGTGCGCGCGATGCGGACATGGGTGAACACCGAGCCGCCCTTCTGGGCGAGGCCGGCCATGTCGATCATGCCGCAGCCCTTGCCTTCGAGATGGGCGGCCATGCCGAGCACGGCACCCACGGTCACGACGCCGGTGCCGCCGACGCCATCGATGATCGCCGCCCAGCCGTCGCGGTCGAGCGTGAACTCCCTCGCCGCCGGCACTCCCTCGAGCGGGTCGCTGGTGCCGGCGATGCCGTCGGCCTTGCGGATCTTGGCACCATGGACCGTCACGAAGGACGGGCAGAAGCCGTTGACGCAGGAAAAATCCTTGTTGCAGCTCGACTGGTCGATCTTGCGCTTGCGGCCGAACTCGGTCTCGACGGGCTGGATGGAGACGCAGCTCGACTTGACGCCGCAGTCGCCGCAGCCTTCGCAGACCAGTTCGTTGATGAACACGCGCTTGTCGGGATCGGGGAAGGTGCCGCGCTTGCGCCGGCGCCGTTTTTCCGCGGCGCAAGTCTGGTCGTAGAGCAGGACGGTGACGCCCTTGATGTCGCGCAGTTCGCGCTGGACGAGGTCGAGATCGTCGCGGTGATGGAAGGTGGCACCGACGGGAAACTGCGAACGCCCGTCATATTTACCCGGCTCGTCGGTGACCACCGCGATGCGCTCGACGCCCTCGGCGCGCACCTGGCGGGCGATCATGTCGACGGTCAGGCTGCCCTCGTGCGGCTGGCCGCCGGTCATGGCGACGGCATCGTTGTAGAGGATCTTGTAGGTGATGTTGGCATCCGACGCGAGCGCGAAGCGGATCGCCAGCGTGCCCGAATGGTTGTAGGTGCCGTCGCCGAGATTCTGGAAGATGTGCCCGCGCTTGGTGAACGGCGCCTGGCCGACCCACTGCGCGCCCTCCCCACCCATGGCGGTGAAGCCGATGGTGCTGCGGTCCATCCACAAGGACATGAAGTGGCAGCCGATGCCGGCGCCAGCGATCGAGCCCTCCGGCACTTTGGTCGACGTGTTGTGCGGGCAGCCCGAGCAGAAGAACGGCGTCCGCGAGGCCACGTCCTTGGTGTCGGCAAGCATCGCCTGGTACTGGCGCAGCCGGCTGACGTGGGCGGCAATCTCTTCCGACGGGCCTATAACCTTGAGGATGCGCTCGCCCAGCGCGATGGCGATGTCGTTGGGGTCGAGCGCGCCCTTGGCCGGAAACAGCCAGTCGCCGCGCTCGTCGCGCTTGCCGACCACCTTCGGCTGCATCGAGGTGCCATACAGCTCCTCGCGCACCTGGGTCTCGAGCAGCGAGCGCTTTTCCTCGACGACGACGATCATCTCGAGGCCGCTGGCGAAGTCCCTGATGTGCTCGATGTCGAGCGGCCAGGGACAGCCGACCTTGAACAGCCGGATGCCGAGCTGGTTGGCCCGCGCCTCGTCGATGCCGAGGTCGTCGAGCGCCTGGCGCACGTCGAGGAAGCTCTTGCCGACGGTCATGATGCCGATCTTCGGCTTGCGGCCGCCGGAATAGACGAGGCGGTTGATGCCGTTGGCGCGGATGAAGGCAGCGGCGGCGGCCCGCTTGTATTCGTGCAACCGCGCTTCCTGGCCGAGCTGGTCGAGCTCGTGGCGGATGTTGAGCCCGCCGGGCGGCATGTCGAATTCAGGGATGACGATGTTGAGGCGACCGAGCGAGGCGTCGACGGAAGCTGTCGATTCGATGTTGTCCTTGACGCATTTGATCGCCGCCCAGGTGCCTGCGAAACGCGACAGCGCAAAGCCGTAGAGGCCGTAGTCGATGAGTTCCTGCACCCCGCCCGGATTGAGGATCGGGATCATCGTGTCGACGAACAGGAACTCGGTAGCATGCGCGTTGGTCGAGGATTCGGCGGTGTGGTCGTCGCCCATCAGCGCCAGCACGCCGCCCTTCTTCGACGATCCCGCAAGGTTGGCGTGGCGGAACACGTCGCCCGAACGGTCGACGCCCGGGCCCTTGCCGTACCAGATCGAAAAGACGCCGTCATGCTTGCCCTCGCCGAGCAGTTCGGTCTGCTGCGAGCCCCACACGGCAGTCGCCGCCAGCTCCTCATTGAGGCCGGGCTGGAAGACGATGTTGGACTGGGCAAGCTGCTTCTTGGCCTTCCACAGCTGCAGGTCGAGGCCACCGAGCGGCGAACCGCGATACCCTGAGACGAAACCCGCCGTGTCGAGGCCGGCAAGCCGGTCGCGCTCTCGCTGCATCAGCAGCATCCGGATGACCGCCTGCGCGCCGGAGAGGAAGATCCGCTCCTTGCCGAGATCGAACTTGTCATCGAGAGCGACGTCGTGAAGCGTCATCAGCATTTCCTGTGCCCGAACCGGCCCCCGATTCGGGCGGCTGACCTTGGGTAGCTTAGGGATAGCTTTTCCGGGCACGGCTGTCGCGTCAAACGAATTTCTTTGCACGGGGAAAAGAACAATCAAAGATGCTTTTGGCGGCTTGCCGCGAAGCAATCTGAACGCAACGGGCTACCGCGCGCGAATATTAGAGCTGCCGCCCCGGCTCAGGCCGGAGGTGGGCAGTTCACGCCGCGCCCCTGTGGCAGGCGACCGTCCGGATGTCCCTTGACCTCGGGATTGAGATCGTAGAACGGGCCGACGACCAGCGGCTTGTCGGGCACCATCGACTGGTCCTGAGACGAGACCATCGTCGTCTCGATCAGTTGCATCTGCTCGCCCTTCGCGCCCTCGATGACGATCGACACCTTGTAGGGCCGGTCCTTGACCACGCATTCGAGCGGCGGGCTTTCGATCGTCACCTTCTCGCTCAGCGGCCAGATCTTCTGGCGCACGGCGATCGCCTGGCCGCCTGCGGGGTTTTCGAAACTCGCCACCGCGACTTCGCCCTCGCCGGCCGGTTTGAGTGGCCTCAACGTCACCATGTAGCGCACGGTGGCGACACGGTAGTTGAACACGAACAGGCGGCCGGACAGTTCGAAATGTTCGCCCTCGCCGCCGCTGTCACGGCAACCGGCCAGCGCCAAAAGTGCCAATCCGGCAAGCGCTGCGGCACTGCGCAAGAATTTTCGCTCAGACATTCTCCACCTCCTCCTTGCGCCGGCTGTAGTGACGCCTGGCCTTCTGGCGGTTGCCGCAGACGGCCATGTCGCACCACAGCCGGCTGCCGTTGCGACTGCGGTCGACGAACAGCCAGTTGCAGTTCGGACATATCCTGAGCCGGGAAAGCGCATCGGACGACATCAGCGACAGCGCCGAAACGGCAATTGCGGCCTCGAAGGCAAGCGGTTCCGCAGCGAGGCCAAAGGGCGCAGCGGAACTCAGGATCTCATGCGATCCGGCGAGCCCTTGGGCACAAGCGTCGAGGAACGCGGGCAAATCGGCTGATGCCAGCGTGCCCGCCGCGGCAGCGCCGCGGAAAAGCCGGTCGGTTGTCTCGCGGATGGCGATGACCTTGCCGGCGATCGCGTGCGGGTCGACTGCGGCAAGCGCCCTGCCCTTCAGTTCGTCGGCGCGAAACGTCGTCGCCGCGACTGCGAAGCGGGCGATCTCGACCGGATCGTCGAAGCGATCGAAGCCGCGCTCGGCGTCGCCGCGCAGCACGACCGTGTTGGCGGTATCGAGCGCAAGCACGCCGCCGGAAAACCGATGTCGGGTCCAGGAAACTGACATGCCTCAAATCTAACTGGTAAAGCCAGTTTGACAAGTTAGATTCGAGAGCGCAACGTCTGGCCGGTGCGGAACCTACCGCCCGGCCGGACAGCGCATGCTCTATTTCCTGCAGCAACTCCTCAACGGCGTGCATTCGGCAGCGATCTACGCCTTGCTGGCCTTCGGCTATGCGCTCGGCAACGGCCTGCTCCGGCGCACCAACCTCGCTTATGGCGGCATCTTTGCCTTCTGCGGCCAGACCATGATCCTCGCCGCCGTCTATGGCTGGCAGGTACTGTGGCTGACCCTGCCGGCGACAATCGCATTCGGCACCCTGGTGGCAATTGCCTATGCCGGTTTCGTCACCCGGCTGCTGTCGCGTTCCGTGCTTGCCCCCCTTGCCAACCGTTCGCCCAATGCGGTCGTCGCCGCCACGCTCGGCCTGCTCATCGTCCTGATGGAGGTCAGCCGCATCGCCGCCGACACCCACGACTACTGGCTGCCGCCGATGCTGGCGACGCCGGTTGTCTTCGCCGCCCAGGGCGGGTTCCTGGCGACCCTGACGGTCATTCAGCTGGTCAACACGGCGATTGCAGCCACGATCGTCACCGGCGGCGCGATCCATCTGGCGCGTTCGCGCTTCGGCCGCCACTGGCGCGCGGTATCGGACGATCCGCTCGCTGCCGAGCTTTGCGGCATCCACACCGGCCGCATCTTCCATCGCGCGCTACTCTATGGCGGGTTCTGCGCCGGCGCGGCCGGCATCCTGGCCGCGCTCTATTATGGCAATATCGGTTTCGGCGCCGGCCTCGTCTACGGCCTGAAGATCCTGTTCATCACAGCCGTCGGCGGCTACTACGCACCCGGCAAGGCAGCACTCGGTGCCGCCGCCTTCGGCATGGTCGAGGCGCTGTGGGCCGGCTATTTCCCGATCGAATGGCGCGACGCCTGGATGTATGGCCTGCTGGCCGCCATGCTGGTGCTGGCCGGCGATCGCCGGGACGCGCCCGGCACGGTCTGAAAGCGCCGGATTTCGCCTGCGACTTTGGTTGTATGCCGCAGCGTCACGGAAGCTTTTCCCCTGTTTTCACGCCTTCGCGGCGGTTGACGCCATAGCGCTGTTATGTTGACGCGGCCCCCATGACCGGCATACCCATGGACAACGGGAACGCCGGAAAAAGAACGTCGGGGGACAACGGCTGCCCCATCAAAAATCAGGGAGGAATGCATGGCAGGGCTGCTCGCTCTATCCAGAGCCATTGACCGCATAAACGAGGCGATCGGCAAGATGGTCGCCTGGGCGATCCTGGTCGCCATCCTCGTCAGTGCGGGTAACGCAATCGTCCGCAAGGCGTTCAACATGTCGTCCAACTCCTGGCTGGAGCTGCAGTGGTACCTGTTCGGCGCCGCCTTCATGCTGGCCGCCGCCTACACGCTCAAACAGAACGAGCACATTCGCATCGACGTCGTCTACGGCATGTTCTCGCGCCGCGTGCAGCACTGGATCGACCTGCTCGGCCACCTGCTATTCCTGATGCCCTTCGTGCTGCTGATGATCTTCTACTTCGTCCCCTATGTCAGCCTGTCGTTCCGCTCCGGCGAGGTGTCGTCGAGCGCCGGCGGCCTGATCCTGTGGCCGGCCAAGGCGCTGCTGCTGATCGGCTTCGTGCAGCTCGGCTTCCAGGGCATTTCGGAGATCATCAAGAAGATCGCCATCATGCGCGGCGACATGGAAGATCCCAACCCCTTCATCTCCGCCCACGAGGCCGCCGAGCTCGAAGGCAAGGCGCTCGCCGACGAGGTGCGCTCATGATCGAATTCATCGCCCAGAACATGGCGCCGATCATGTTCTTCTCGCTGATCATCTTCATGCTGCTCGGCTATCCCGTCACCTTCTCGCTTGCCGCCAACGGGTTGCTGTTCTTCCTCATCGGCGTCGAGCTGGCGCCGATCTCCAACGGCACCATCAACCTGTCCTGGCCGCTGCTCTACGCCCTGCCGGAACGTTTCTGGGGGGTGATGTCGAACGAGACGCTGCTGGCGATCCCGTTCTTCACCTTCATGGGCATCGTGCTCGAACGTTCCGGCATGGCCGAGGACCTGCTTGACACCATCGGCCAGCTGTTCGGACCGATCCGCGGCGGCCTGGCCTATGCGGTGATCTTCGTCGGCGCCCTGCTCGCCGCGACCACCGGCGTGGTTGCCGCCTCGGTCATCGCCATGGGCCTGATCTCGCTGCCGATCATGCTGCGCTACGGCTATGACCGTCGCCTCGCCTCGGGCGTCATTGCCGCGTCGGGCACGTTGGCACAGATCATCCCGCCCTCGCTCGTGCTCATCGTGCTCGCCGACCAGCTCGGCCGCTCCGTCGGCGACATGTACAAGGGCGCGCTGATCCCCGGCCTGGTGCTGACCGGCCTCTACATGCTCTATATCCTGATCATGTCGATCGTCCGGCCGAAGTCGATGCCGGCCCTGCCGCTGGAGGCCCGCACGCTCGGCCATGGCGTGATGTCGCTGTTCGTGGCCCTGGCGGTCGCTGCCGTCATCGCCTATGCGGCGCACGTCTATCTGTCGCCCACCCACGGCGCCAACGCCGACATCCTCGGTGCCTGCGTCGGCGTCATCTTCATCTATGTCGTCGCCATCGCCGACCGCGGCCTGAAGTTCAACATGATGTCGCGGCTGGCCCAGCAGGTCATCATCGTGCTGATCCCGCCGCTGGCGCTGATCTTCCTGGTTCTGGGCACCATCTTCCTCGGCATCGCCACCCCAACGGAAGGCGGCGCCATGGGTTCGGTCGGCGCGCTCATCATGGCCGCCGTCAAGGGCCGGCTCAACTTCGACGTCGTCAAGCAGGCGCTGGCCTCGACCACGCGGCTGTCGTCCTTCGTCATCTTCATCCTGATCGGCGCCCGCGTCTTCTCGCTCACCTTCTACGGCGTCAACGGCCATCTCTGGGTCGAGCACCTCTTGGTGTCGCTGCCCGGCGGCGAAGTCGGCTTCCTCATCGCCGTCAACGTGCTGGTCTTCCTGCTCGCTTTCTTCCTCGACTTCTTCGAACTGGCCTTCATCGTCGTGCCGCTGCTGGCACCGGCCGCCGACAAGCTCGGCATTGACCTGATCTGGTTCGGCGTGCTGCTCGGCGTCAACATGCAGACCAGTTTCATGCACCCGCCCTTCGGCTTCGCGCTGTTCTACCTGCGTTCGGTCGCGGCGCGCGTGCCCTATCTCGACAAGATCACCGGCAAGAACATCCAGCCGGTGACGACGGGGCAGATCTACTGGGGCGCCGTTCCCTTCGTCTGCATCCAGGTCATCATGATCGGCCTGACCATCGCCTTCCCGCAGATGGTGATGCACTACAAGGGCCCGACGGTCGATCCGGGCAGCATCGAGATCAAGATGCCCGACATGCCGAGCCTCGACGGCGGATTCGGCCTGCCGCCGCTCGGCGCACCCGCCCAGCCGGGAACGGCACCGGGCACGGCACCCGCCCCGGCCCAGCCGGCGGCTCCGGACCTGTCCAAGCCGCCAAGCTTTAACTGACCAGGCAGACAAGCAGAAAGGGCGCCCCGATGGGCGCCCTTTCCTGTTTCGGCCTTGGCTGCGGACAAAGAAAAACCCCGGGTCGAAGCCCGAGGTTTCCTCAATGGATGCGGGTCAGCTCAGAGCTTGCCGCCGCGCTGCTGGACCATCATGAAGGTGTCGTAGTTGTATTCGGCGACCTGCATGTTGAGGTAGTAGTCCTTGCGGAAGGCCTTGATCGATTCCCAGGTCTTCTTGAAGGTCGGATTGCCTGCCTCGATCTCGGCATAGGTCTGGTTCGCCGCGTCGAACGATGCCGACATGATCTCGGGGCTGAATGGCCTGAGCTGCGCGCCGGCAGCGACCAGGCGCTTCAGGGCCGCGGTGTTGAGCCAGTCGTAGGCGGACAGCATGTTGGCGTCAGCCGCCTGGGCCGCCACCTTGAGCACCGACTGGTACTGCTTCGGCAGCTCGTCGAACTTGGCCTTGTTGAACAGGGCGTGCACGGTCGGGCCGCCTTCCCACCAGCCGGGGTAGTAGTAGAACGGAGCAACCTTGACGAAGCCGAGCTTCTCGTCGTCGAACGGTCCGACGAACTCGGCAGCATCGATCGTGCCCTTTTCGAGCGCCGGGTAGATGTCGCCGCCGGCGAGCTGCTGGGGAACGACGCCGAGGCGTTCGAGAACCTTGCCGGCAAAGCCGCCGACGCGGAACTTCAGGCCCTGGAGGTCGGCGACGGTGTTGATCTCCTTGCGGAACCAGCCGCCCATCTGGACGCCGGTATTGCCGGCCGGGAAGCCGACGATGCCCTGGGTTCCGAGGAACTCATTGAACAGGTCGATGCCGCCGCCCTGGTAGTGCCAGGCATTGATGCCACGCGCGTTGAGCGAGAAGGGCACCGCCGAGCCGAGCGCCCAGGTCGGGTCCTTGCCCCAGAAATAGTAGCAGACCGTGTGCGCGGCTTCGATGGTGCCGGCGGTGACGGCGTCCGCCACCTGCAGCGCGGGAACGATTTCGCCTGCCGCGAAAACCTGTATCTGGAAATTGCCGTCCGTGACGTCGGACACATATTTCGAAAGCGTCAGTGCGCCGCCGAAGATCGTGTCGGAGAGCGACTTCGGGAACGACGACGCCAGGCGCCACGTGACCTTTGGATTGGACTGGGCAATTGCCGGTGCGGCAAGCGTCGCGGCAGCCGCCGCTGCCCCCACGCCGGTCGCGCCAGCTTTTCTGATAAATGAACGGCGATCCATCAAAATCCTCCCATGCTGGACCGAAAGAACCTATGCGACGCTGGGGAAATTTTGGCCTCCCACCACTACGCCGCCCGCGACAATACACGGCGAAGGGTGCGAGTAAAGCGCGCCCGGCGGTGCGCCCGGAGTTTGGCCTAGGAAAACGCTGCGGCAGCCCAAGCATCTAAAACTATAGTCTAATCCCGATTTCCGGCCGCATGCGTGGCCCACAAACTTGTGTTGGAAAACAGCCATCCGATCGCCTATTTTACGGGCAAGGAAACAGCTCGCTTCCCACAAGGGTTTGAACCTCATCATGCACCAGCCGCTCGTCGCCGTGTCGTCAGACGTCAAGCAGTTCGAGAACTACACCTGGCATGCGGTGCCCCAGCAATATCTCGAGGCAGCGATCACCGGGGCAGGCGTGCTGCCGGTGCTGGTGCCGTCCTTCGGCGACCGGCTCGACCTCGACGAGCTTCTGTCGTCCGTCGACGGCGTCATGCTGACCGGCTCCAAGTCGAACGTCGACCCGCGCCTTTATGGCGAGGAGGCGACCGAGGCCAACGGCCCTTACGACTTCGCCCGCGACTCCACCACCATGCCGCTGATCCGCAAGGCGATCGAGCGCGGCGTGCCGCTGCTCGCCATCTGCCGCGGCATCCAGGAACTCAACGTCGCGCTCGGCGGCTCGCTCGGCACCGAGATCCAAGAGCGTGAGGGCATTGCCGACCATCGCGCGCCGGTCAGCGACAACCAGGACGAACGCTTCGCCATCCGCCAGGTGGCGACGATCAAGCCGGGCAGTTGCCTGGCAGGCGTATTCGGACCCGGCGATATCATGGTCAACTCGGTCCACCGCCAGGCCATCGAGCGGCTTGGCCCCAAGCTCCAGGTCGAGGCCGTCGCCCCCGACGGCACGGTGGAGGCGGTGTCGGTGCGCGATTCCAGGGCCTTCGCCGTCGGCGTGCAATGGCATCCCGAATACTGGGTGAAGTCCGACGACGTCTCGCAGCGCATCTTCAAGGCGTTCGGCGATGCCGCCCGCGCCCATGCCGTCGCCCGCCAGGCGGCGAGGGCGGCGGCGGAGTAGGCTCGCAAGGCGCAGCGCTTTGGGAGCGTGGCAGGCGCGCCCGGCGCGCCCTCGTGGTTCGACAGGCTCACCATGAGGGATACGGAGGCGTGGCGCCTACATCGTGCGACTTCAGTATCTTGAAGCTGGCCCGCACCCACCCTGACCTTGGTCCAGGTGATGCCCTCCCAAACCCTCATGGTGAGCCTGTCGAACCATGAAACTTGAGCCGGCGCTCCGATCCCCTTCGCAGCCAATTGCACTCGGCCGCGCCTCCCGATGCGGCTCCGTCCCCCAGCTATCGCACGACCGGACTAGCCGCGTTCCTTCGGCCTGCCGGTCGACTGCCGGACATGCAACTCGGGCTTGATCAGTTCCTGCGACGGCCGCACCGACTGGCCGTTGAGCTTGTCGAGCAGCGCGCTCGCGGCGCGGCGGCCGACCTCGCGCTGGCCGTTCCACACCGTGGTCAGGGCCGGCGTCGCGATCTGCGCTTCCTCGAGGTCGTCATAGCCGGTGACCGACACGTCGATGCCTGGCACGAGGCCGGCGCGGGCGATGCCATTCATCAGGCCGATGGCGACGAGGTCGTTCCAGCAGCAGGCTGCGGTCGGCTTGTCCTTGAGCGCCAGGAACTGCCCGGCCGCCTCGAAGCCGCCCTGCTTGGTGCGTGGGCCGGCGATGCGCCACGACGGCAGCACTTCGAGCCCGGCCGCCTCCATGGCGTTGACATAGCCCTGGTAGCGGTGGCGGCCGGTCGAGGTCTGGTCGGTGCCGCCGATCATGGCGATGCGCTTGTGCCCGAGCGAAATCAGGTGGTTGGTGGCAAGTGCCGTGCCATAGGCGTCGTCGCCGCGGAACACCGGCACTTCCGCGCCCTCGACCGAGCGCGCGATCAGCACCGCCGGCAGGCCGTTTTCCTCGGCCATGATGATGTCCTCGGCCGGCGTGCCGATGGCCGGCGACATGATCACGCCGTCGGCGCCGAGTTGCAGCAGCGTGTCGACGAAGGTGCGCTGCTTCTCCAGGTCGTCATAGTGGTTGGACAGGATGAAGGTCTGCCGGCTGCGGTCGAGTTCGCTCTCGATGGAGCGCAGGATCTCGGCGTAGAACGGGTTCATGATGTCGTGCACGACGACACCGACGATGCCCGAGCGCGACGTGCGCAGGCTGGCCGCACGGCGATTGTAGATGTAACCGATCTCGCGAGCGTGCTGCTTGATGCGGTCGCGTGTGGAATCGGCGACGAGCGGACTGTCACGCAGCGCAAGCGACACGGTGGCGGTCGAAACGCCGAGCGCGTCGGCAATCGTCGAAAGCTTGATCTTCTGAGCCAGCGGGCCCTCCATCCGCAAGCGTGAACGGACGGTCTTTTAAACCGTTTAAAGCCGTATGCCATTGTTCAACGGCAAATCAAAGCTTTTTTGCCAGCTCCTCGGCTTCCGCATTCGGCGCGGCGCGGTTCCTGACCCGCAGCTTGTGCTCGCGGTGGATGATGTAGAGGCCGCTGCCGACGATGATCGCAGCGCCGGCGAGCGTGTAGCGGTCGGGCAACTGGTCGAAGACCAGCCAGCCGAGGATGATCATCCAGACCATCTGCAGATAGGGGTATGGCGCAAGTGCGGTGGCGGTGGCGCGCTGGTAGGCCTTGATCAGCAGCCAGTGACCGAAACCGCCGAACACGCCGAGGCCGAACAGCACCAGCCAGTCGTAGAGATGGGCAGGCATCGAGCCGGCGAGCGGCACGGCGGGCAGCATGAAGACCGCCGGAACGACAGCCGAATAGAGGATCAGGCTCTCGGCCGTTTCGCGGCTGCCCATCTGCCTCGTCATGATGGTGTAGAGCGACGAACTCAGCATCGCGCAGATCGAAAACAGGTGGCCGATGCCGAAACCGCCGAAGCCCGGCCGGGTGATGACGATCACGCCGATGAAGCCGACAGAGACGGCGAGCCAGCGCCGCCAGCCGGCCCATTCGCCGAGCAGCGGCCCGGCGAGCGCGGTGATCACCATCGGGCTGGCGAAGTTGATCGACACCGTCTCGGCGAGTTGCAGCGTCTGCAGCGCCATGAAGTTGAAGATGGTCGAGCCGAACATGAACACGGCGCGCAGGATCTGCAGCCATATGCTCTGCGGCACCAGGCGCTCGGGCCGCCTCCAGGCCCTGAACAGCACCATGACGAGAACCGCATGGACCGCGAAACGCACCCAGGTGACGAAGGGAGCGGCCATGCCGGACGTCACCAGGTGCTTGGCGCTGGTGTCGAGGAAGGAAAAGACCAGGCCGGAAGCGAATATCAGCAGGATCGCCGATGACGGCGTTGCAGTCTCTGCTGGTTTTTGAGGAGTCACGCTGGCAGGCCGGATAGGACGGAGAATCCCTCGCTATTGCGCCAATAGGCGCCGCCCGGCAAGGCAAAATTCGCGGGTACGGCGCATGAAGCGCCTATTCCGCCGCTTCGGCTTCTGCTTCGGGCTCCACCTCGGCAGCGCCCTCGACGTCGGCAGCCGCCTCTTCGTCGATGAGCGTCAGGTCCGACAGGTTGGCCTCGATGCGCAGGAGAAGCTTGGACAGCTGCTTCAGGTCCTTCTTGTCGAAACCCTTGAGAGCCTGCTTTTCGGTCTTCTTGACCGATTTCTCGACGGCGCGGATGGCATCGTGGCCGGATTCGGTGAGGAAGATGTGGGCCTGGCGGGCATCGGTATCCGAGGCGCGCTTCTCAAGGAATCCCTGCGCCTGCAGCCGGTTGATGGTCTTGGTGATCGTCGGCGGGCGCACGCCGAGCCGCGAGGCGAGTTGGCCGGGTGTCTGGCCGTCCTCGTCGTGCAGCGACAGCATGATCTGGTCCTGGCCGGCATAGAAGCCGTGGGCAAGCAGCCGTGCGGCAAGCGAGGTGCGCGCCAGCCGGGCCACCTGGTGAAGCCGGCTCATCGCCGCGCCTTTGTTGGACTTGGACATCCGCCCTCTCCTGCGCCACGCCCCCGTGCCGTAGTGGCCGAGAATAGTTGCTGCGTAGCCCTTGGCAATCGACCCTGCGGGAGATTGTTGCCGTCACGCTTTGCCGGCAACCCATCCGCATGAGCGCTATTGCCAGACGGATGTTACAGTTCGATGACAGATACCCTTCGCCGGCAAATTTCCGGGCGCGGCCCTTACCCCGCCCGTTTCACCGCGACGATCATCAGCGCCTCGTAGGCCGCCGCAACCTCCCGGACCGCGCTTTGCACGCCCTCGCCGGCGCGACGCAGGATGCCGTCGTCGGCGTTCGTCGTGTCGCGTGCCCCGCTGCGCTGGTTGTAGGGCGCGACGGTGGTGAAGATATGCTCGCTGAGGTCGTCGGGAAAGAACATCTGGCCGGTCATCGCGCTGCCCTCCATCGGGAACGCCTTGAAATGGATATGCGTGGTGCGGCCGCGATACCAGCCGGGATAGATTGTCTTGAAGGCGGCGATGCCGTCCTTGCCGGTGCGCTGCCAGCCACGCAGGAATTTTTCGCCGGTAGTGTCGACGTCGCGGCCGTCGCCCTGGCCGGGATAGCCGGAGTAGTGGCCGGTCGCGTCGCAATGCCAGAGGTCGACGCGCGCACCCTCGATCGGCACGCAGGCCTCGTCGACGACCTGCAGGCGCACCGTCAGAGCCACGCCCTCGCGTCCTTCGGTGATCTCGCCGCGCTCCAGCGCCGGATCGAAATAATAGGGCCCCTCGGTCGTTTCCGGCGTGATCGCGCACACCCCGGCCTCGGGCATGAGCAACGAGGCGCCGCCTGCCGGCGAAGCCTGCTGGGCGAACAGCTGGACCGGCACCAGCGCGCCGCCACCGGCGGTCACTGCGATCAGGCCGAGCGCCCGGCGGCGGCTCAGTGTGCTGGAAAAAGATGCTTTCGGCATCGTCGTCTGTCTCCGAAAATGGGTCGGCAAGCCCCTTGCCCGGCCATCAATCTAGGCACTGCCCGGCCGCCATCCCAATGAAACTTCCGTAATGTGCGCAACGCGCTGCCGTGATGCCGTTTGAGACGTGCAAAAGCCTTTCCGGCATCCTATATGGAGCCTCTATTCGATCCCGAGGACGACCATGACCGAAGCTCAGACCCAAATCCCCGTCACCGTGCTGACCGGCTATCTCGGCTCCGGCAAGACGACCCTGCTCAACCGCATCCTGTCGGAGAACCACGGCAAGCGTTATGCGGTCATCGTCAACGAGTTCGGCGAGATCGGCATCGACAACGACCTGATCGTGGAA
The DNA here is from genome assembly GCF_014206975.1 of Aminobacter aganoensis. GTDB lineage: Bacteria > Pseudomonadota > Alphaproteobacteria > Rhizobiales > Rhizobiaceae > Aminobacter > Aminobacter aganoensis. The sequence continues at coordinate 85,034 of NZ_JACHOU010000017.1, read as the reverse complement.
TCCGACGAGGAAATCTACGAGATGAACAATGGCTGCGTCTGCTGCACCGTGCGCGGCGACCTGATCCGCGTCGTCGAGGGCCTGATGCGCCGTCCCGGCCGCTTCGACGCCATCGTCGTCGAGACCACCGGCCTTGCCGACCCGGTGCCGGTCGCCCAGACCTTCTTCATGGACGAGGACGTGCGCGCCAAGACCAAGCTCGACGCCGTCGTCGCCCTGGTCGACGCCAAGCACCTGCCGCTGCGCCTCAAGGACAGCCGCGAGGCCGAGGACCAGATCGCCTTTGCCGACGTCGTCGTCCTGAACAAGACCGACCTGGTCAACGCCGATGAGCTGCGCGACGTCGAAGCCGCCGTCCGCGCCATCAACCCTTCGGCCAGGATCCATCGCACCACCCGCGCCGGCGTTGCCCTCGACCAGGTGCTCGACCGCGGCGCCTTCGATTTGAAGCGCGTGCTGGCCGACGATCCGCATTTCCTCGACGCCCATGATCATGACCACGACCATGAATGCGGCCCGAACTGCGACCACGACCACCATCATCACCACCACGATCATGATCACGATCACCACCACCATGACCATCACGATCACGACCATGGCGCCGTGTCGCCGATCCATGACGTGACGGTGCAGTCGGTGTCGCTGCGCGGCGGCGAGATGGATTCCAAGAAGTTCTTCCCCTGGATCGAGAAGATCACCCAGATGGAAGGCCCGAACATTCTGCGCCTGAAGGGCATCATCGCCATCAAGGACGATCCGGACCGCTACGTCATCCAGGGCGTGCACATGATCATCGAGGGCGACCACCAGCGCGCCTGGAAGGACGACGAGAAGCACGAAAGCCGGCTGGTGTTCATCGGCCGCGAACTCGACGCCGAGCGCCTCAAGCGCAGCTTCGAGGCCTGCCAGGCGGCGTAAGGCCGCCAAACTAGTTACCGGATATTCTGCCCCTCATCCGACCCTGAGCTTGTCGAAGGGCCGGCACCTTCTCCCCGTAAATGACGGGGAGAAGGAAGATGGCCGCAATGCCGACGCCCCCCTCGCCCCGCTTGCGGGGAGAGGGTAAGGGTGAGGGGCAAAGATACATCGAAGACGGAACCAGCCTTTCTCATGCCCACAGTCGCCCCGTTTGATCTCGAAGGCCATTGCATCGCTGCTGCCTTCATCGACAACATCCCCTTCTTCGCACTCGCCGACGGCATGGTGCACTGGCTCGACCACGGCCAGAAATCGGTCAAGCTGCATGACGGCCTGCTGTCGGCGACGACCAGCGCCGGCAACGACCTGCTGATCACGGGCGGCGAGGACGGCAAGGTGATGTCGCTGGGATCGTCGGGCACCGCCCAGGAACTCGCCAGCGCCGGCAAGAAGTGGGTCACCGCTGTCGCCTCGGGCCCGCAGGGCGCCGTCGCCTATGCCAGCGGTCGCAATGCCTGGGTGCGCTTCGCCGACGGCAAGACCAAGGAATTCGTTCACCCGCGCTCTGTCGAGGGCGTCGCCTTTTCGCCCAAGGGCATGCGCATCGGCATTGCCCGCTACAATGGCGCGACGCTGCATTTCCCCGCCGCCGAGGGCAAGCCGGTGGAACTGGAATGGGCGGGCGCCCATACCGGAATCACGTTTTCGCCCGACGGCGCCTTCCTCGTCACCACGATGCAGGAAAACGCGCTGCACGGCTGGAAGCTGGTCGATGGCAAACACATGCGCATGACCGGCTACCCCGCCAAGGTGAAGAGCCTGTCATGGAGCGCCAAGGGCAAGTGGCTGGCAAGCTCCGGCGCGCCCGCCGCCATCGTCTGGCCGTTCAGCGGCAAGGACGGCCCGATGGGCAAGGCGCCGCTCGAACTCGGCACCCGCGGCAATTCCATGGTGACGTCGGTCTGCTGCCATCCCAGCGAAGACATCGTCGCCATCGGCTATGACGACGGCATGGTGATGGCAGTACGTTTCGCCGACTCCAAGGAGGTGCTGTTGCGCCGCCCCGGCAAGGGCGCCATTACCGCAATGGCCTGGGACAAGGACGAGCGCCGCCTCGCCTTCGGCAGTGCCACCGGCGACTGCGGCGTCATCGACATCGCCGGCTAGAAACTCCAGGGAGACCGTGAAACGTCTTCCGTTCGAAGCAACGTCACCCCTCAATTCAGCCGGCGCGGACAACCCTCGCCGGCTTGCGCCGGAGCGCCAGGCCGTCGCGCATGTTGAGCGACAGAAGCGTAATGTTGATCGCACCCGCGATCAGTTCCAGCCCCTGCACGACGACGAAACCCGCATCGAAGCGGCCGGCTTCGGCCCAGCCGGCGAGCACATAGGCCGAGGGCAGCAGCACCAGAAGCCCGTTGGCGGCAACGATGCGCATGCGGCGCTTCTTCTGCTGCACGATCGGGCTCCTCCAACCTTTGCCGAGCGAGAAGCCCGAGGCGCCGGCGATCATCATGGCCGGGATCAGCACCACCATGCCGGCAAGGATGGCTGCCTTGACCATGGCTATGGTTTCGGCGTTGCCGCTGAGTTCGGCCGCGGCCGTGGAAATCCAGAAACAGGTGACCGTGATCAAGGCGACCGTCCCGGCCGCCGCATGGAGCTTCGCTTTCATTGTCGAGCCTCCGATTTGGATAGCAAGCTATATATCATTGCATAGCATGCTATTCAAGCTCTATCTCTCGGCCATGGCTTTCCAGAAAGAACGCTCCGCCGGCTACCTCGCCAACCAGATGGCGCGCCTCTTCGCCAAGGGCCTGCACGAGCGCATCCGGCCCCTCGGGCTGGCGCCGGCGCAGTTCATGACGCTGCTGCCGCTGTGGGACGAGGACGGGATTTCCCAGAGCGAACTGGTGCGGCGTCTCGATGTCGAGCAGGCGACGATGGCCAACACGCTGACGAGGATGGAGCGCGACGGGCTGATCGAGCGGCGCGCCAATCCCGGCGATGGCCGCTCCCAGGCCATCCACCTGACGCCAAAAGCGAAAGCGCTGCGCGATCCCGCGACCGTTGCGGCCCGCGCGCAGAACGAGGCGGCGCTGGCCGACTTCTCCGAGGACGAACGCCAGGCATTCCTGGCGCTCATGCGACGCGCGATCGCCTCCATGCACAAGGATTGACGCGCGTACTCAACGTGTTCGATGGCTACTCGACCAGGCAGGTCGCCCGGCCGGTGAAATTGTAGGTCCTGCCGTCGCCGCCGGCAGCACCCGTCATGTCGAACACCGTGACGGAATACTGGCCGATGTAGTCGCCCTCTTCGCCCGACTTGGTCCTGATCGTGACCTCGACATAGCCATGCGGCTTGTCGCCGTCGCGCTCGCGGTAGACCACCATGCGCAGCTCTTCGCCGTCGAGCCAGTATTGCGCCAGGTGCTCGCGCCCGAAGGTGATCTTGCGCAGGTCCGCCTCGATGGCCTTGTTGGCAATCTCGATCTCGCCGCGAAAATCGAACACCGGACTGCCCATGCCGCGAGTGACGCCACTCTCGATGGTCAGTTTCACTGCCTCATCCTTGGCACCGCATGACAGCCCGCCAGAGGCAACGGCCGGGCCCGCCGCAAGCAGGATCGACATAAGCACCATCATAACACGCATCGGCATCCATCCCCAAAGCACAGTGTCATGATCGCCGATGCCCGGGGATGGTCAAGTGCCCCAGGGCTGAGCCAATCGACGCCGCAAGCACGGCCAATTGCGGTTTCGCATCCGCTCTGGCTAGAGTGCCCCGGTATCAGTCGGGAGCCATGATGAACCGCATCGAACGTCCGGAAGCCACCGAAGGCGGCGTGGCGCTGTCGCGCATCGCCGAGCTTGCAGCCGCCGAGGCCGAAATCTTCACCAGGGCGCGGCCGAAATCGCAGGCCTCCCTCGGCAACGGCATGGCAGGTTTCTTCAACGGCGTTCCGATGCACTGGATGAAGGACTGGCCGACGCCGTTCCCCATCCTGGTCGACAAGGCCAGCGGCGCCACCATCACCGACGTCGACGGCAACAGGCTCGCCGATTTCTGCCTCGGCGACACCGGCTCGATGTTCGGCCATTCGCCTGCCCCGGTCGCCCGCGCCATCCGCCGCCAGGCGGGCCGGGGCCTGACCTACATGCTGCCGTCGGAGGACTCGCTCACCCTCGGGCTGCTGCTTGCCGAGCGCTTCGGCCTGCCGCACTGGCAGATTGCTACCACCGCGACCGACGCCAACCGCTTCGCCCTCCGCGTCGCCCGCGCCGTCACCGGCCGCGACAAGATCCTCGTCTTCAACGGCTGCTATCACGGCGCCGTCGACGAGACGATGGTGCGGCTGGAAGGTGGCAAGCCGATCAACCGGCCCGGCCTCGCCGGCGAGTTCCGCGACCTCACCGAGCGCACCCGCATCGTCGAGTTCAACGACCTGCCGGCGCTGGAAGAAGCGCTGAGCCATGACGACGTCGCCTGCGTCATCACCGAACCGGTGCTGACCAATTCCTGCATGGTGCTGCCCGAACCCGGCTTCCTCGAAGGCGTGCGTGCGCTGACCCGCAAGGCCGGCACGCTGCTGCTCATCGACGAGACCCACACCATCTCGACCGGCCCAGGCGGCTACACCAAAAAGCACGATCTCGAGCCCGACCTTTTCGTGCTCGGCAAGCCCGTCGCCGGCGGCGTGCCGGCGAGCGTCTGGGGCATGAGCGAAGAGCTCGCCGCCCGCTACACCGCCTACAACGCCACCAAGGAGCCGGGCTATTCCGGCATGGGCACGACTTTGTCGGCCAATCCCCTCCAGTTCGCGGCGATGCGGGCGACGCTTGAAGAGGTGATGACGGAAGCGAACTACGCCCACATGGAAAAGCTGGCAGAACGGCTGGCCACCGGCCTCGACAAGGCGATCCGAAAACGCAGGCTGCCCTGGCACGTGATGCGTGTCGGCGCCCGTGTCGAGTTCATCTGCGCGCCAGGCCCGCTGCGCAATGGCGGCGAGGCCGAGCACGCGCATGCCTCGCGGCTCGAGGCTGCCGTGCACGTGGCGCTGGTCAATCGCGGCGTGCTGATCGCGCCGTTCCACAACATGATGCTGGTCTCGCCGGTGACGACCGCGCGGCAGGTCGACAGGCTGGTCGCAGCTTTCGGCGATATTGCCGCCCGTCTTGCGGCATGAGACAAGGCACAAGGACAATCGAGTGACATCATGACATCACCTTCCGGCTCGACCGTCGACGAGGCCAGGGCCTTCCTCGACGCGAACCCAGACGTCGAAGCCTTCGACATCGTGCTGACCGACGCCAATGGCGTCGGCCGCGGCAAGATCATCCGCCGCCACGAGCTGATGGGCCTCTACGAAGGCGGACGCCACCTGCCGATCTCCATCCTCGGCCTCGACATCACCGGCGAGGACGTGCACGAGACCGGCCTGATCTGGGATTCCGGCGACGGCGACCTGCGCGCCTGGCCGATCCCCGGCACGCTGAAGCCGATGCATGCCACCAGCCCCGCCCGCGGCCAGCTTTTGATGTCGATGTACCATCTCGACGGCGCGCCGATGACTTCGGACCCGAGGCTGGCGCTGCAGCGCCAGGTCGACAAGCTGGCGGCAAAGGGCATGCATCCGGCGGGCGCCTTCGAGCTCGAATTCTTCCTGCTGGCCAACGAACGCGACGGCGACGGCAAGGTGCAGCCGGCCCGCGCCGTGCTCGACGGCCGCGCCTCGGGCAAGACCGAGGTCTATTCGGTCGACCACCTGCACGGCATGGAGCCGCTGTTCTCCGACATCTATGCCGCCGCCAAGCTGCAGGGCATCCCGGCGGAAACCGTCATCTCGGAATACGCCCCGGGCCAGTACGAGCTCACACTGCGCTACCGCAAGGACGTGATGCAGGCCGCCGACGACCTGATCATGCTGAAGCGCATCGTCCGCATGCAGGCGCGCCGCCATGGCGTCACCGCCTGCTTCATGGCCAAGCCGATCGAGAAATATGCCGGCTCGGGCATGCACTTCCACGCCTCGCTGCTCGACAGCAACGGCACCAACGTCTTCGCCGAAGCGAGGGAAGGCATCTGGGAGCCGAAGCTGCTGCACGCGCTCGGCGGCCTCGCCGACACCATGGCGGAATCGATGCTGGTGTTTGCCCCGCATGCCAATTCCTGGCGCCGCTTCGTCTCGCAGTCCTACGCACCGGTGGCGCCGACCTGGGGCGTCAACAACCGCTCGGTGGCGCTGCGCGTGCCGGCGGGCGACGCCAGAAACCGCCGCATCGAGCACCGCCCCTCGGGCGTCGACGCCAACCCCTATCTGGTCGCCGCGACCATCCTCGCCGGCATCTCGAAAGGGCTGGAGGAACAGCTCGATCCCGGCCCCGAGACCTCGGGCAATGGCTACGAACAGGCCGAAGGCACCGAAAGCGTCATGCCGCCGGACTGGCGCACTGCGATCGAGGTGGCCAAGCAATCGGAATTCCTGCGCGAAGCGCTCGGCCACGACCTGCACCGCACGTTTACGGCAATCAAGGAAGCCGAATACCTGCGTGTTGCCCGCACGGTCAGCGAACTCGACTACCACCTCTACCTGCACGAGGTGTGAGGACGGCAGAAGCTTGCTAAGACTTGGGCGCCGGCTGCACCGTCACAGTCAGGCCGAGACTCCTGACGACGCCGAGCAGCGTCGTCAACCGCGGATCGCCGTCGGCGCTGAGGGCCTTGTAAAGGCCCTCACGCGTTACTCCGGCATCCTTGGCGATCTGGCTCATGCCTCGCGCGCGCGCCACGACTCCGAGCGCATGCGTAATGTAGGCAGCATCACCTGTTTCAAAGGCGTCGGAAATCAGCTCGGCCTGGGACTCAGGCGTATCGAGATACGCCGCAGCATCGAATGGAGTTGTCTTGAGAACCATGCTTACACCTCCTTGGCCAGTTCCAAGGCCCGCTTGATGTCGCGGCCTTGGCTCGACTTGTCTCCGCCGCACAGCAGGATGACCAGAATTCGTCCGCGCTGTACGAAGTAGACGCGGTAGCCGGGACCAAAGTCCACGCGCAGTTCGCCGATGCCGTCGAAGAATTTGACATCGCCAAACAGACCGGCCTCAAGCCGAACCACGCGTTGGGCGATCTTGCGCCGGGCTGCCACGTCCCGAAGCCCATCAATCCATTCCCGAAAAATGTCGGTCTGACGGACCTCGAACATATGTGAACCATAGTTCACAGACATCCAGAAGTCAACGCCGACGTGAACTATGGTTTACACCTGCACCTGTTTGCTGGGCTAGGATCGAGCCTACTGGATTGTGACCCGATCACATTTCTTCATCACGCAGTTGAGGCTCTGGATTTTTATCCTGCAAGAACATACCATGAACAGATGCCAGTTCTTTCGACCCGCGAGAAACTCGCGATCCTCTCCGACGCCGCGAAATATGACGCTTCCTGCGCCTCTTCGGGCGCCGGTGGGCGCAACTCGCTGAAGTCTGGCGGCATCGGCTCGACCGAGGGCATGGGCATCTGCCACTCCTACGCGCCCGACGGCCGCTGCATCTCGCTGCTCAAGATCCTGCTGACCAATTTCTGCATCTACGACTGCAGCTACTGCATCAACCGCTCGTCCTCCAATGTCCGCCGCGCCCGCTTCACCGTCGACGAGGTGGTGCGGCTGACCATGGATTTCTACAAACGCAATTACATCGAGGGGCTGTTTCTGTCGTCAGGTGTCATTCGCTCGCCCGACGAGACCATGGGCGAGATGGTGGAGGTGGCGCGGCGGCTGCGGCTCGACGAGAAATTCGGCGGCTACATCCATCTCAAGACCATTCCCGAGGCATCGGCCGAGCTGATCGAGAAGGCCGGCCTCTATGCCGACCGCCTGTCGATCAATGTCGAGCTGCCGACCGACGAGGGCGTGAAGCGGCTGGCACCGGAGAAGAGACCCGAGACGATCCGTGTCTCGATGGCAAAACTGCGCTCGAAAATCGAGGAGAAGGCGGAGCCGACGCTGAGGACGAAGACGCGCGAACGCTTCGCGCCTGGTGGCCAGTCGACGCAGATGATCGTCGGCGCCGACGCCACGCCAGATGCCCGCATCCTCAAGACCAGCGCCCGGCTCTATGGCAGCTACCAGTTGCGCCGCGTCTACTACTCGGCCTTCAGCCCGATCCCCGATGCCTCCTCAGCCCTGCCCCTGAAAAGGCCGCCGCTGATGCGCGAGCACCGGCTTTACCAAGCCGACTGGCTGATGCGTTTCTACGGCTTCGACCAGGGCGAGATCCTCGACGGCCAGCCTGATGGCATGCTCGAACTGGAGATCGATCCCAAGCTTGCCTGGGCACTGCGCAATCGCGCCTCGTTTCCACTCGACATCAACCGCGCCGACAGGGAGATGCTGCTGCGCATCCCGGGTTTTGGCACGCGCGCCGTCGAACGCATCATCGAGACCCGCCGCTTCAGGCGGCTGCGCCTCGAAGACATCGGCCGGCTGTGCCAGTCCGTCGCCAAGGTGCGGCCGTTCATCATCGCCGAAGGCTGGTCACCAGGTGCTGCAACCGACGCCGCCCGCCTGCGCGAGACAATCGCGCCGAAGCCGCGCCAGATCGAGCTGTTCTAATGGCCGGCCAACGGGCTTTTTCACTGGCCGCATACGCCGTGCAACTGGCCAACCCGACCGACTTCGACGGCTGGCGCGATGCCGCGCGGCGGCTGATCACAAACGAGGTGAAGCCCGAGGACATCGAGTGGCATGTCGGCGGCGATGCGACCGAATTGCCAGCCCCGACCCCAGGTGTCGAGCTCAGGGTCTCGAGAGAATTCATCGACCGCGCGGCCATCGTCGCCTGCCACTCCAACGGCGAACGTTTCGCCCTGCTCTACCGCCTGCTGTGGCGGCAGCGCAGCGAGCCCCATCTGTTTCGGATTGCCTCGGACCCGGACGTGCGCCGTTTCGAGGCGATGGAGAAGGCGGTCCGGCGCGACGAGCACAACATGCATGCCTTCGTCCGCTTCCGGAAGATCGGCGACGGCGACGGCGAACGTTTCGTCGCCTGGTTCGAGCCCGACCACTTCATCCTCGAACTTGCCGCGCCCTTCTTCGTGCGCCGCTTCACCGGCATGCACTGGGCGATCCTGACGCCGCACGGCTCGGCCCAGTGGGACCGCGAAAAGCTGGCCTTCGGACCGGCGGCATCGAAAGAGGATGCACCCGCTTCCGACCAGTCCGAGGAGATGTGGCGGACCTATTTCGCCAACATCTTCAACCCGGCGCGCCTGAAGGTGAAGGCGATGCAATCGGAGATGCCCAAGAAATACTGGCGGAACCTTCCCGAGGCCTCGCTTATTCCGGGACTGATCGCTGGCGCCGACCAGGCCGCCAGGGAAATGATCGCAAGGATGCCGACAATGCCCGCACCGCATCACCAGGCCATACAGGCGAAGCACTGGCCCGCAGCCGAAGCTGCTGCCGAGACGGAGGCCCAAAGCATCGACGCTTTGCGCCAGCAGGCAAGTCAGTGCCGGCGCTGCGCGCTGTGGAGCGAGGCGACCCAGACGGTGTTCGGCGAAGGTCCTGATGATGCCGAACTGGTGTTCGTCGGCGAGCAGCCCGGCGACCAGGAGGATCTGCAGGGCCGGCCCTTCGTAGGCCCCGCCGGCAAGATCTTCGACGCCGTGATCGGCGAAGCCGGCATCGACCGCTCATCGGTCTACGTCACCAATGCCGTCAAGCACTTCAAGTTCGAGCCGCGCGGCAAGCGCCGTATCCACAGCAAGCCGAATGCCGGCGAGGTGCAGGCCTGTCGCTGGTGGCTGGTAAAGGAACTCAAGCTGCTGAAGCCGAAGCTGGTGGTGGCGCTCGGCGCGACCGCGGCCCAGTCGCTGCTGGAAGCGCCTGTGGCGATCACCAGACAGCGCGGCCAGGCCATCACCCGCGACGACGGCCTCGCCGTGTTTCTGACGATCCATCCGTCCTACATCCTGCGCATTCGCGACCCGCAACAGGCAGCGGCGGAGCGCGCCCGCTTCGCCGAGGACATCAGGACGGTGCGCCAGATGATGGCTGGCTAGCGAGCCAGGATCGCCCGGAGATCGTTGACGTTCGTGCCGGTCGGCCCAGGGACGAAGAGATCGCCGACCGAATTGAACGCGGTCCAGGCGTTGTTGCCGGCAAGCATCGCCTTGGCATCGACGCCGGCGCCATGCATCCGCGCGACGGTCGAGCCGTCGGCGAAGGCGCCGGCATTGTCCTCCGAACCGTCGATGCCGTCGGTGTCGGCGGCCAGCGCGTCGATGCCTGTCAGGCCGTCGATGCCGATGGCAAACGCCAGCAGGAATTCGCTGTTGCGGCCGCCCTTGCCCTTGGCGCGAAGCGTGACCGTGGTTTCGCCGCCGGACAGGATCAGCACCGGCTTTTTGAACGGACGGTTGCGCACGGCGACCTCGCGGGCGATCGCGGCATGCACGCCGCCAACCTCGCGCGCCTCGCCCTCGATGGCGTCCGACAGGATCACCGTCTCGACGCCCTGCTTGCGTGCCGCCTCGGCCGCCGCGTCGAGCGACACGGCGGCGGAGGCAATGACATGCACCTCGTTGCGGGCGAAGCGCGGGTCGGAAGGCTGCGGCGCGTCGGCAGCGGCCGAATTGATGTGCGCCATGACATTTTCCGGCAAGGCGATCCGGTAGGTCTCGATCAGCCGGAGCGCGTCGGCGCGAGACGCTTCATCAGGCACCGTCGGACCGGAAGCGACCAGCGCCGGGTTGTCGCCGGGGATGTCGGACACGACGAGCGAAACGACGCGGGCAGGATGCGCCGCTGCAGCCAGCCGGCCGCCCTTGATGCCGGAAATGTGCTTGCGAATGGTGTTCATCGCCGAGATCGGCGCGCCAGAAGCGAGCAATGCCTCGTTGACGGCGATCTCGTCGGCCAGCGTCAGGCTGCCTGCCGGCGATGGCAGCAGGGCCGAACCGCCACCAGAGACCAGCGCCACGACGAGGTCGTCCTCGGTCAGGCCCGAAACAGTCTGGAGCAGCAGCTTCGAGGCTTCGAGGCCATTGGCGTCGGGCACTGGGTGCGACGCCTCGACGATCCTGATGCGCTCGCACGGTGCGGCAAAGCCGTAGCGGGTGACGACGACGCCTTCCAGCGGGCCCTCCCAGGCTTTTTCGAAGGCGGCCGCCATCTGCGCCGAGCCCTTGCCGGCGCCGATGACGATGGTCCGACCCTTGGGCTTTTCCGGCAGATGGCGGCGGATCGTGAGTTCCGGATCGGCGGCCGCGACGGCAGCCTCGAAAATCTTGGTCAAAAACTGCTTCGGGTCGGTCATGGCCATCGGTACTCTCACTATCAGTCGCTTCGTCTGTTCATGCAGCATGGCCCCTCATCCCACCTGCCGGGACCTTCTCCCCGTAACGGGGCGAAGGAGGCTGGCCGCAACGTTGCCGCTTGTCCCTTCTCCCGTTTCTGCGGGGAGAAGGTCCCGGTAGGGGGATGAGGGGCGGCGCAAAGTTCCAAATCATGCCGGCCCGAGCGCAAGCTCCGATCTGGGAATGCCGAGATGGTCGCAGATGGCCGCCACCACGACTTCGTGGTCCTGGCGCTCGGGCAGGCCCGAAACGGCGATGGCGCCGACGACGCCGACACCCTTGACGCGGATTGGAAAGCCGCCGCCGGCCAGCACGTAGTCGTCGATCGGCAGAGCCTCGCCGACGGCAAAGGTGCGGTCCGGCCGCGCCTTCTGCAGCACCATGCGGTAGCTGCTGCGGTGGAAGGTCCTGACGACGTTGATCTTGCGCCGCGCCCACTCGGTGTTGTTGACGGTCGAGCCGGGCAGCGCGCAGTAGAACAGCGCACGGTCCCAAAGCCGGATGTCGATGATGACGGGGAAGTTTTCCGACAGCCCGCGCGCACGGATGGCCGAGCCGATGTCGAAGGCGACCGCCTCGTCGAAGCGGTCGAAGACCAGTCGGTCCTCCTGCTCGGCGATCTTGCTCAGATCCTCGGCTGCTGCCATCGTCCGTTCCTCCATCAGACACGGCTCACATGGCAGACCCGGGCCAATGACGCAAGGTCAGGCGGCGCGATCCATGGTCGTCTTGGCGGCTTTGCCTGCGACATAAACCTCCACCACGGCGCGGTCGTCGCCGAGCGTCTGCAACAGGAACAGCTCTTCGGCCAGCGTTGCAGTGCGTTCCATCCGGAGCCGCATGCCCGGCGTTGCGCGGGCGTCGAGCACCACGATGTCGGCGTCGGTGCCGACATCCAGCGTGCCCACCTTGTCCGAAATCGACAGCGATTCGGCGTTGCCGCGCGTCAGCTGCCAGTAGGAGGCCAGCGGGTTGAGCTTCTCGCCATTGAGCGCGATGACCTTGTAGGCCTCGTCCATGGTGCGCAGCATCGAATAGTTGGTGCCGCCGCCAACGTCGGTCGCAGTCGCGATGCGCAGCGGCTTGTCGCGCTTGCGATAGCGCTGGTAGTCGAACAGGCCCGAGCCGAGGAACAGGTTGGAGGTCGGGCAGAACACCGCGATCGAGCCATGCTCGGAGATCGCGTCGGACTCACGCTCGCTAAGATGGATGCAATGGCCCAGAAGCGTGCGCTTGCCGAGCAGGCCGTAGTGCTCGTAGACGTCGGTGTAATCGCGCGACCAGGGATAGAGCTCCTGGGTAAAGGCGATCTCGGCGTGGTTCTCCGACAGATGCGTCTGGATGTGCAGGTCGGGGTGCTCGCGCGCCAGTTGGCCGGCCATTTCCATCTGCTCGGGCGAGGACGTGATGGCGAAGCGCGGGGTGATCGCGACGTGCTGGCGGCCCCTGCCGTGCCATTCGGCGATCAGCGCCTTGGTGTCGTCATAGCTCGTCTGCGGCGTGTCGAGCACGCCGTCCGGCGCGTTGCGGTCCATCATCACCTTGCCGGCGATGTTGAGCATGTTGCGGTCGTGCGACTCGGCGAAGAAAGCCTCGGCCGACTGCTTGTGCACCGAGCAATAGGCGGCGACCGTCGTCGTTCCGTGACGCACCATCTCGTCGAGGAACAGCCGCGAGATGCGACGGCCGTGCTGGGCGTCGATGAAGCGCGTTTCCTCGGGAAACGTATACTTGTTCAGCCATTCCAGCAGCTCGGCGCCATAGGCGGCGATGATCTGCATCTGTGGAATGTGGACATGCGCATCGATGAAACCCGGCAGGATCAGGTGCGGGCGATGGTCGACGACCTTGGCGCCGCCGGCCTGGGCCGCGACCTGGGCATAAGCGCCGACGGCGGCAATCTTGCCGTCGCGCATCAGCACGGCGCCGTCTTCCTCATACGCGTACGACCCATGGTCGTCGGCGCTGTCGGGCCAGCGCAGGAAGGACAAGGTACGGCCGCGAAGAAGAGTGGTGGTCATGATCGGACTCTACAAGCTTTCTGGCGTGGCGAAACCACGGCTGTCGCCGCGCGTCGAAATGGGTGCAACGAGCTGCGCCCTGAACCTCTGCGTGTCGCTGTCTTTTGGCCGGAGCGTGCTCTTGCCCGCCCCGTTTCAGCATCATGCTGCAGGCGCTACTTTCGTGCCTGCTCGTACCAGGCGACCAGCAACGCCCGCTCTTCCGGCGTTATCTGGGTGACGTTGGCCGGCGGCATGGCATGGCTGCGGCCGGCCTGCAGGTAGATCTCGCGGGCGTGCTCGGCGATCGCATTGTCGGTCTCCAGCACGACGCCCTTGGGCGCATAATAGACACCTTCGTAGGACGGCTCGTTGGCATGGCACATGGCGCAGCGGCCAAGCACGGTGTCGCGCACCTTCTCGAACTGTGCCGCGGCGATGTAGGGCTGGGTGGTGACCGAGGCGTTCTTGTCTTCACCGGTCAGCACCTTCGGCACGGTCGACAGCCACATGATGACGATGAACAGCAGCGCGGCGGCGAGCCAGGTCCAGTGCGGATTGCCTTCGCGCTTGTGGATGGTGTTGAAGTAGTGGCGGATCAGCACGCCGATGATGAAGATCAGCGCGGCGATGACCCAGTTGAACTCGGTGCCGAACGCCAGCGGATAGTGGTTCGACAGCATCAGGAACACGACCGGCAGGGTCAGGTAGTTGTTGTGCGTCGAGCGTGTCTTGGCGATCTTGCCGTACTTCGGATCGGGCTTACGGCCGGCGATGAGATCGGCGACGACGATCTTCTGGTTCGGGATGATGGTCATGAAGACGTTCGCCGACATGATCGTCGCCGTGAAGGCGCCAAGGTGCAGGAAGGCGGCGCGACCGGTGAACAACTGCGTGTAGCCCCAGCTCATGAACACCACGATGACATAGAGGATGATCATCAGCAGCGTGTCGTGGTCGCCGAGCTTTGACTTGCACAGTTGGTCGTAGATCACCCAGCCGATGCCGATCGAGGCGAGCGAAATGGCGATCGCCACCGGCGCCGAGACGTCGAGCACGTTGCGGTCGATGAGGAACAGTTCGGCGCCGCCGTAATAGACCAGGCTGAGCAGCGCGAAGCCCGACAGCCAGGTGGCATAGGATTCCCACTTGAACCAGGTCAGGTGCTCCGGCATCTGCGCCGGCGCCACCAGGTATTTCTGGATGTGGTAGAAGCCGCCACCATGGACCTGCCATTCTTCGCCATGGGCGCCGGCAGGCAGTCCATCATGCTTCCTCAGCCCGAGGTCGAGGGCGATGAAGTAGAAGGACGAGCCGATCCACGCCATCGCGGTGATGACATGCAGCCACCGCACGGCGAAGCTTGCCCAGTCCATGAAAAACGCCAAGTCGTACATCCGCCGTCCCTTTTCCGCAGCAGCAGCAATCTTACGATGCCCGATGCATGTGGGAAGTGAAAGGATTCGCGATGACTTTCAAAAAAATCTGGAAAATACTAGCGTAGCGCGGCGCGGCAAAAGCCGGCTATGGAACCTCGGCATCGCATGGCATATCTCGACAACATCGCCGTTTTCGTTCGCGTCGTGGAACTCGGCAATCTCTCTGCCGCGGGCCGCGACATGCGCATTTCGCCTGCCGTCGCCTCCAACAGAATCAAGGAGTTGGAGAAGCATCTCGGCGTGCGCCTGTTCAACCGCACGACGCGCCAGCTGATGCCGACCGAGCATGGCAACGTCTTCTACGCCGGTGCCAAGCAGGTGCTGGAGGCAATCACCGAGGCCGAGGCCGCGGTCTCGGCGCTCTCCGGCCAGCCCCGCGGCACCATTCGCGTCACTGCCCCGCTCGGCCTCGGCCGCCGGCTGCTGGCTTCGGGCATTCCCGAATTCCATGACAAATACCCCGACATCGAGGTCCGGCTGCGCCTGTCCGACCACAATGTCGACATCCTCAAGGAAGGCATCGACGTCGCCTTCCGGCTCGGTGTCATCGAGGATTCGAGCCTCAGGATGCGCGGCATCATGGAATGCGAGCGCGTGCTGGTCGCCGCGCCGAAATATCTCGAAAAGCGTGGCGAACCCGAGAGCGCCAACGACCTGATCGGCAGGAAGCATGACTGCCTGATGCTGCGCTATCCCGGCTCGCGCGAATTCTACTGGATGCTGGAGACGCCGGCCGGGCCGACCAAGTTCGAGGTCCACGGGCCGTTCGATTCCGACGACGGCGACGTGCTGACCGGCTGGGCACTGGCCGGACGCGGCATCATCAACAAGCCGCGCTTCGAGGTCGAACCCTTCATCCGCGACGGGCGGCTGCAGGTGATCCTGCCGCAGACGCCGCCGACGCCGGTGCAGTTCGCTGCGGTCTATCCGCACAAGAAGCTGCAGGACCCAAAGGTCCGGCTGCTGCTCGACTTCATGGCCGACCGCTGCCACAAGCTGATCAAGGAAATCCTGGCCGGCAAGTAGCCCGCTCGCACCAGCTCCTAGACGATGGCTTGGTAGGCCGAAGTCCAGAAGTCGGTGTAATGCGCCGGCGCCTGCGGCGAATCCATCAGCCGCTGGGACAACAGGATACCGGCAAGGTCGTTTTCGGGATCGGCATATCCAGAGGTGCCGTAGCCGCCATCCCAGCCGAAGCGGCCGGGTACCTGCCAGAGATTGTCGCGCTTGAGTGCCACCGACATGCCGAAGCCCCAGCCCGAATTGCCGTTGAAGAACATCGGCGCGCTCGCCTTCTGCTCCTCTGTAAGCTGGTCCGTCGTCATCAACTCGACCGAGGCGCGCGACAGGATGCGCTCGCTGCCGAGCCTGCCCTTGCCGAGCAGCATCCGCTGGAAGGCAAGATAGTCGTCGGCCGTCGACACCAGACCGCCGCCGCCGGCTTCGAAGCTCGGCGACGAGGCGAACAATCCGCCTTTCGCCTCGTCGTAGACGCCGAGCTTGCCGGTCTGGAAATCCCTGGAATAGGCGGTCGCGAGCCGGCCGACCTTGTCTGCGGGCACATGGAAGCCGGTGTCCTTCATGCCAAGCGGGCCGAAGATGCGCTCCTGCATGAAGACCGACAGCGGCTGGCCGGCCGCGCGGGCGACAAGCACCCCGGAGACGTCGAGGCCGGTGTGGTAGAGCCAGCCCTCGCCCGGCTGATGGGCGAGCGGCAGGGAGCCGACAGCTTTCATGAAGGCGTCTGCCGAGCCACGGAACAGGTCGGCGCTCGGCACGATGCCAGCCTCCGCCATAGCATGCTGCACCGGATAAGCGAAGGGATAGACCATGATCGCGCCGAGCCCGAAACGCAGGGTCAGCAGGTCGCGCAAGGTGATCGCCCGACTGGCGGGAGCCGTGTCGGTGAGCTGAGCGTCGACGGACTTGAGAACCTTGCGGTTGGCAAGTTCGGGCAGCCATTTGTCGACCGGATCGTCGAGCCGGAGCCGCGACTCCTCGACGAGTATCATCGCCGCGACTGCCGTAACCGGTTTGGTCAGCGAGGCGATGCGGAAGATGCTGTCGCGCCGCATCGGCATCGAGCCGTTCAGCGCCAGCGCTCCTATGGCCTCGACATGGGTCTCGCCGACGCGACTGACGGCCCAGACGAGCCCAGGCAACGCGCCGCGCTCGACATGGCCGGCCATCACCTTGCGCATCCGCTCAAGCCTGTCGGGTATGAAATTGCCGGTGCTCATCGTCGTGCTCCCTGGCCTTGCGCCCGTTTCCGTTCGCCCTGCTGCGCCGCTGCCCCTGCCGGGGCAAGCACGGCTGCAAGCACTGCGCCCTTCATGATTGTACGCGGTCCATTCCCGAGATCGTCCCCATTCGAGCGTCCTCCGCGCCGGCGGCAGTCCGTCAGCCCGCCGTCTCGTCCAGATGCCTGGCAAGCGCTTCGAGCAGTTCGGCCCAGCCCGCCTTGCGGTCGGCCGTCTGGGCGTCGGTGTTGTCGCTGTCGAGATAGGCCGCCTGCTCCGAATAGACCAGGCGCGTGCCCTTGCCTTCCGCCACGAATTCGATGGTTGCCAGCGAGGCGGAGAACCGCTTGCCCTCCGTTGCCATGACATATGCGAAGACAATCCGCTTGTCGGGGACGATGTCGAGATAGGTCGTGTCGTTGGAATACGAGGCCCCGCCCCCGAAGCGGAAGCTGCTGCGCTCGGAGCCGCCGGGCCTGAAGTCGGCTGCGAATTCGTCGACCTGCCAGCCCTCGCCCTCGACGAACCAGCGGCGCTTGCGCTCGGCCTGTGAGAATGCCGAAAACAGCTCCGCCGGTGCCACCGGGTAGATGCGGTCGCTGCTGAAGGTCGAATGCGATGTGCCTGACATGTCGTTCCTCCTCCGTGGGTATGGCAACCAGATTTAAAACCAGTTGCATTTACTAACCAGTTGCAGGCTAGCGCAACTGATTTTATGTTGCAACCAGTTTTTGGAGACACGGCATGAACCAGCATCAACGGTCGGGCTGCCCGATCAACCTCACCCTCGAGGTGGTCGGCGACAAATGGAGCCTGATCGTCCTGCGCGACATGATGTTCGGCAACCGCCGGCATTTTCGCGAACTGCTGACGAACTCCGAGGAAGGCATCGCCTCCAACATCCTCGCCGACCGGCTGAAGCGGCTTGTCGAGGACGGGCTGATCACCAAGGCCGACGATCCCAGCCACAAGCAGAAGGCGATCTATTCGCTGACGGAGATGGCGATCGAGTTGCTGCCGGTTTTCGCCAGTATCGGCGCCTGGGGCCGCAAGTGGCTGCCGGTCAGCGAGGAACTCAGCATCCGCGCCGAGCTTCTGGAAAAAGGCGGCCCCGAGATGTGGCAGCGCTTCATGGAGGAGTTGCGTGCCTCCCATCTCGGCGAACCGCTGTCGGACGCCGCGCAAAAGCGCCTG
The DNA here is from genome assembly GCF_014206975.1 of Aminobacter aganoensis. Taxonomy (GTDB): domain Bacteria; phylum Pseudomonadota; class Alphaproteobacteria; order Rhizobiales; family Rhizobiaceae; genus Aminobacter; species Aminobacter aganoensis. Next base: position 66,871 of record NZ_JACHOU010000017.1, on the reverse strand, counting down.
CCGGTGCGTGAGCAATTGCAGGCCGCCTATCTCGAAGTCGTCGCTCGCAACGCCGCCGCTCGCTGATTTTCGACTGGTCCAGCCCGGAACCGAACCGTCATGTGGCTGTTGTAGGCTGCGTGTGCCTTCCGGCCCGGCCGGGCGGCACGACCCGAGGATCAAGGAGCAGCCGATGATTTCCCACCCGACACGCAACGACCTCAAGTCCAATGCCAAGAAGGTCTCGATCGAACTGCTCAACTCCAGGCTGGCCGATGCCATCGACCTTGCCCTGCTGACCAAGCAGGCGCACTGGAACGTCAAGGGACCGCATTTCATCGCCATCCATGAAATGCTCGACGGCTTCCGCAAGGAGCTGGATGTTCATGTCGACACCATCGCCGAGCGCGCGGCACAGCTCGGCGGCGCGGCCCTGGGCACGACGCAGGTCGTGGCCGAGACCAGCAAGCAGAAGCCTTATCCGACCGACATCTCGAAGACCAAGGACCACATCGCCGCGCTGATCGACCGCTATGCCGATGCGGCGAAGAGCGTGCGTTCGGCCATCGACGAGGCCGACGAAGCCGGCGATGCCGACACCACGGACATCTTCACCGCCTATTCGCGCGCCCTCGACAAGTCGCTGTGGTTCCTCGAGGCCCACATCCAGGAAAGCGAATAGCTCAGGGCGTTTCGTTCAGGCTGGCCTGTTCGCAAGAGCAGTCATGATCTCGGCTGCGGCAAGGGCGGCGATGACTGCGGGTCGCTTGTCCTTCACCGCATCGCCGCCGATCGGGCAGACCAGCCGCGCAAACTGCGCCTCGCTGCCGCCGGCGGTCTTGAGGAACCAGCTCTTGAACGTCGCCTTCTTGGTCTTCGAGCCGATCATGCCGACATAGCCGGTGTCGTCGCGCTTCAGCGCCTCGGCGACGATCAGGAAGTCGAGCGCGTGGTCGTGGGTCAGCACGACGTAAGCCGAACCTCCCGGCGCCTCGCGCACCATCTCCTCCGGTACCGGGGTCAGCCTGGTGTCGATCTCCCCGGGCATGCCGTCGAGCGCATCGGCGCGAGTCTCGACGACAACGACGTTCAGCGGCAGCAACGCGAAGGCCGATGCCAGCGCATGCCCGACATGGCCGCCGCCGAAGACCAGCACCTGCGGCAGGGCCGCGTCCGACGCCTCGGCCGATGCCACCAGGTCGGCCGCCATCGCCGCGTAGACAGGGCGGATGGCAACCTCAACCCGCCCGCCGCAGCACTGGCCGATCTCGGGGCCGAGCGGGATGTCGAGGGTGAGGTTTTCCCTCCTCGAGGGGAGGGTGGCGGCGAAACCGTCGGGTGGGGTCGTTGCGACCGGGCTCGACACCCCTTGGGCGCCTGAGGTTACCCCCTCTGCTGCCCGCTTTGCGGGCATCTCCCCCCCAAGGGGGGAGAGCGCCGGCGCAGACAGCATCGCGCGCGCCGCGTCGATCGCCATGAATTCCAGTTGCCCGCCGCCGATGGTGCCGAAGATGCGTTCCGGCGACACCAGCATCCACGCGCCCTTTTCGCGCGGGGTTGAGCCCTTCGCCTCGGCCACCTCGACCAGCGCCGCTGAGGGCGCCGTGTCAAGGAATGCGCGCAGGCTCCTGACGGTCTTGCTCACTTGGCCTGGGCCGCCTCGGCCCGGAGGCGTTCGATCGCCATCAGCACCCGCTCCGGCGTTGCCGGCGCGTCGAGGCGCGGGCAGACCTTGTGGTCGGCGACGCTGGCGACCGCATCCGAAAGCGCCTGCAGCACCGAGATGCCGAGCGGCAGCGGCGGCTCGCCGACGGCCTTCGAACGGTGGATGGTCGGCTCGTAGGCCTCGGACCAGTCGGTCAGTGCCACGTTGAAGATCTTCGGCCGGTCGGAAGCCAGCGGGATCTTGTAGGTCGACGGCGCATGCGTGCGCAACCGGCCCTTGCCATCCCACCACAGCTCTTCCGTAGTCAGCCAGCCCGTGCCCTGGACGAAGCCGCCCTCGACCTGGCCGATGTCGATGGCCCGGTTCAGCGAGCGGCCGGTGTCGTGCAGGATATCGGCCCGCTCGATGACGTATTCGCCGGTCAGCGTGTCGATCGACACCTCCGAGCAGGCCGCGCCATAGGAGTAGTAATAGAAGGCGTGGCCCCTGCCCTTGCTCCGGTCCCAGTGGATCTTCGGCGTTTTGTAGTGGCCGGCGGCCGACAACTGGATACGGTTGAGATAGGCCTGCTTGACCAGGTCGTTGAACGAAATCTCCTGGTTGCCGACGCGCACCCTGTTGGGCAGGAACACCACCTGGTCGCCCGGCACCTGGTACTTCTCGGCGGCGAAGTCGGTCAGCCGCTTGCGGATCTGCCGCGCCGCGTCCTGTGCCGCCATGCCGTTGAGGTCGGCGCCCGAGGACGCCGCCGTCGGCGCTGTGTTGGGCACCTTGGCCGTGGTCGTCGCCGTGATCTTCACCCGGTCGAGGTCGATCTGGAACTCTTCCGCCACCACCTGCGCCACCTTGAGATGCAGGCCCTGGCCCATCTCGGTGCCGCCATGGTTCATGTGCACCGAGCCGTCGGCATAGACATGCACCAGCGCGCCGGCCTGGTTGGACTCGGTCTTGGTGAAGGAAATGCCGAACTTGACCGGCGTCAGCGAAAGTCCGCGCTTGACGAAGCGGCTGTTGGCGTTGAACGCCGCGATCTCGCGCCGGCGGCGCGCATAGGACGCGCTCTCCTCCAGTTCCGCCACGATGCGGTGGATGATGTTGTCCTCGACCTTTTGGTGATAGGGCGTCAGGTTGCGTTCGCCGGCAACGCCGATGGCGTCGTAGAAGTTCAGCTTGCGGATCTCGAGCGGATCCTTGCCGAGCGCAAACGCCACCTCCTCGATGACGCGCTCGGCGCCGACCATGCCCTGCGGCCCGCCGAAGCCACGGAACGCCGTGTTCGACACCGTGTTGGTGTAGAGCGGCGCCGACTTCGCATGCACGTTCGGATAGAAATAGGCGTTGTCGCAATGGAACAGCGCCCGGTCGCCCACCGGCCCCGACAGATCGGCCGAAAAGCCGGCATTGAGCGCGAACATGTAGTCGACGCCGAGGATGTTGCCCGCGTCGTCGAAGCCGACCTCGTAGTCGATGGCGAAGTCGTGGCGCTTGCCGGTGGCGGTCATGTCCTCGTCGCGGTCGAGGCGGACCTTCACAGCGCGCTTGTGCTTCTTGGCCGCGATGGCGGCAATCGCCGCGCACTGGTTGGCCTGTGTTTCCTTGCCGCCGAAGCCGCCGCCCATGCGCCGAACCTCGACCGTCACCGCGTGGCTTGGCACGCCGAGCACATGCGAAACGAGGTGCTGGGTCTCGCTCGGGCCTTGAGTCGAGCAATAGACGATGACCTCGTCGTCCTCGCCGGGCACCGCCAGCGACACCTGGCCTTCGAGATAGAAATGGTCCTGGCCGCCGAGCTTCATCCGCCCCTTCACCCGGCGTGGAGCCGCGGCTATAGCCGCCGCGGCATCGCCTCGGCTGAGCGTCAGCGGCGACGTCACCTGCTTGTCCGTCTCCGGGTCGAGGTCCCAGATGCTGATGACGGCCGGCAGCTCGTCATATTCGATCTTGGCCAGGCGCGCGGCGCGGCGGGCCTGCTCGCGGGTGTTGGCCACGACGGCGAAGATCGGCTGGCCGTGGAACTCCACCTTGCCCTCGGCGAAGACCGGGTCGTCATGCATGCCGCTCGGCGAAATGTCGTTTTCGCCCGGCACGTCGGCATGGGTCAGCACGTCAACGACGCCGGGTGCGGCACGGACGGCGGACAGGTCGACCGACTTCAGCGTGCCATGGGTGACGTTGGACAGGCCGAGGCCGACATGCAGCGTGCCCGCAGGTTCCGGCATGTCGTCGATATAGACGGCCTCGCCGGCAACGTGCTTGTGCGCGGAATCGTGGCGCTGGTCGGTGTGCACGCCACCGGTGATCTTCGCCGCCTTGAGGTTAGGTTGGTGCTGGGTCATGTCACGCAGCCTCGTATCGCGACACCGTGAACGGTGCCTTGGTGCCGGTGGTTTCCGTGTAGAAACGCAGCAGCAGGTTTTTCGCTGCCAACGCGCGGTATTCGGCGGTGGCGCGCATGTCGGTCAGAGGGGTGAAGTCCTCGGCATATCTTGCCATTGCCGCCTCCACCGTAGCCTCGCTCCAAGGCTGGCCGACAAGCGCCTTTTCCACCACGCTGGCACGCTTCGGCGTCGCCGCCATGCCGCCATAGGCGATGCGCACACCCGCCACCGTGCCATCCTTGGCGACCTTCAGCCAGAAGGCGCCGAGCGTGGCGGTGATGTCCTCGTCGCGGCGCTTGGTGACCTTGTAGACGGCGAAGTGATCGCCCTTGTCGGGCACCGGCACATGCACCGCCTCGACGAATTCGCCAGGGGCACGGTCCTGCTTGCCATAGGCAATGAAGAAATCCTCGAGCGATATCGTCCGCCGCGCCTTGCCCTTGCGCAGCGTGAGCCGAGCGCCGAGCGCGATCAGCGGCGGCGGCGTGTCGCCGATGGGCGAGCCATTGGCGATGTTCCCGCCAATGGTGCCCATGTTGCGCACCTGCTGGCCGCCGATGCGGTCGATCAGCGGCCCGAGTGCGGGGATGCGCTTCGACAGCATCTCGAACGCCTCGGTGTAGGTGACGCCTGCGCCGATTGTTATGACGCCCTTGTCCTCGTCGAGGGAATGCAGGCCATCGATGTTGGCGATGAACACGGCCGGCGAGATGTTGCGCATGTGCTTGGTGACCCACAGGCCGACATCGGTCGAGCCGGCAACCACGGTTGCGGTCGGTTCTGCCTCGAGCACGTCGGCGAGGTCATCTACTGTGGCCGGGATGACGAAGCGGTCCTTGCCCTCGCCGACCTCGACGCGAGTGCCGTCCTTGAACGCTTCGAGGCGGGCGGTGATCGCCTTGCGCTCGACCAGCAGCGGATCCTTGGCCACCTTGCCGTAGTCGGAGATGGCGCGCGCCGCGCGCATGATCGCCTCGTAGCCGGTGCAGCGGCACAGATTGCCCTGCAGCGCTTTCTCGATCGCCTCGTCCGACGGCACGGGCGAACCCATCCACAGGCCATAGAGCGACATCACGAAGCCCGGCGTGCAGAAGCCGCATTGCGAGCCATGGAAGTCGACCATCGCCTGCTGCACCGGGTGCAGCTTGCCGGCCTCCCCGGCCAGATGCTCGACGGTAACGACATGGCAGCCGTCGAGCGACGCCACGAAGCGAATGCAGGCGTTGACGCTTTCATAGACCAGCTTGCCGGCGGAAAGCCGGCCGACGAGCACCGTGCAGGCTCCGCAGTCGCCTTCGGCGCAACCTTCCTTGGTGCCGCGCAGCGTCCGGCGCAGGCGCAGATGGTCGAGCAGCGTCTCGTCGGGCGCGACCTCCGACAGCCTCACGTCCTCGCCGTTGAGGATGAAGCGAATATGGTTGCGTGTCTTGACCGTCGCCATGGCTCAGCTGCCCCTGTAGGTGGAATAGCTGTAGGGAGAGATCAACAGCGGCACATGATAGTGCGTCCGCTCGGCCATGCCAAAGCGGATCGGCACGATGTCGAGGAAAGCCGGCTTCGCCAGCTCTGTGCCCTGGCGGCGTAGATAGTCGCCGGCCGCGAAGACGAGTTCGTATTCGCCGGTCAGGAATTCATCGCCGGCGAGCAGCGGCGCGTCGCAGCGGCCGTCGGAATTGGTCACGACCTTCTTCAGCAGCGTCCGCACATCGCCCTCGATACGGAACAGCGAAATCGACAGCCCCTCGGCAGGCTTGCCGGATGCAGTGTCAAGGACATGGGTGGTGAGGCGTCCGCCTTCGGCCTTTGTCATTCGCTCTCCCTACTGGCGACATGCGCCATCATCTTGGATTTTGCGCCATTTAAGGCCATTGCATAAGGTGCGGTCGAGAACACCGCTACAAAAAGACTTTCAAAATTTTTCGAGGGAATGTCTGCCGCTCCTTTCGCTATCCTGCTCAAGTGGCAGTAATCGACCGCTTTCGAGGGATCATGCGTTACGTAAGAGACATGCGCGGCTATGGCGCGAACCCACCAGACCCGAAATGGCCGGGCGGCGCCAACGTCTGCGTTCAATTCGTGGTCAACTACGAAGAGGGCGGCGAAAACAACGTCCTGCACGGCGATGCCGCTTCGGAAGCCTTCCTGTCCGAGGTCGTGGGCGCGGCCCCATGGCCGGGCAAGCGTCACTGGAACATGGAATCGATCTACGAATACGGCGCCCGCGCCGGCTTCTGGCGGCTCCACCGCATGTTCACCGAAGCCAATGCGCCGGTGACCGTCTATGGCGTCGCCTCGGCCCTCGCCCGCTCACCCGACCATGTCGCGGCGATGCAGGACGCCGGCTGGGAAGTCGCCTCGCACGGCCTGCGCTGGATCGACTACCGCGATCACGCGGAAGCTGACGAACGCGCTGACCTTGTCGAAGCGATCCGCCTGCACACCGAAGTCGTCGGCGAGCGCCCCACCGGCCTCTATCTCGGCCGCACCTCGGTCTATTCGGTGCGCCTCGCGGCGGCCGAAGGCGGTTTCGACTGGATCTCCGACACCTATGACGACGAGTTGCCCTACTGGCTCGACCATGACGGCCACGGCAACGCGATACCACCGCAACTGGTCATCCCCTACACGCTCGACGCCAACGACATGCGTTTTGCGACCGCCCAAGGGTTCAACTCGGGCGACCAGTTCTACGCCTATCTCAAGGACAGCTTCGACACGCTCTACCGCGAGGGTGCTGCCGGCCGGCCGCGCATGATGAGCATCGGCCTGCACTGCCGCCTCGTCGGCCGCCCCGGCCGCGCCGAGGCGCTGCGCCGCTTCATCGAATATGTCCAGGGCCACGACAAGGTCTGGATCGCCCGCCGCGCTGACATCGCCAGGCACTGGCGCGACAACCATCCATACCAGCCGCAGGCGCTGCGCCCCTCGCGCATGGAGCGCCAGGAGTTCGTCCAGCGCTTCGGCTCGATCTTCGAGCATTCGCCGTGGATCGCCGAACGCGCCTTCGAATTCGAGCTCGGACCGGCGCATGACAGCGCCGGCGGCCTGCACAACGCGCTGTGCCGCGCCTTCCGCTCGGCCAGCGAAACAGAGCGGCTCGGCGTGCTGACCGCCCACCCCGACCTCGCCGGCAAGCTGGCCCAGGCCAAGCGCCTGACCGAAGAGTCGACCAGGGAACAGGCCTCTGCCGGCCTCGACGCGCTGACCGACGCCGAGCGCGCCCGCTTCACCGAGCTCAATGCCACCTATGTCGAGAAATTCGGCTTCCCCTTCATCATCGCCGTGCGCGACAATGACAAGGCAAGCATCTTCAAGGCATTCGAGACCCGCATCGCCAACAGCCGCGACCAGGAATTCGCCACCGCCTGCAAGCAGGTGGAACGCATCGCCTGGTATCGCCTCAACGACCTCCTGCCCCGTTAAGAACAATGACAAAACGCTCCTACTACGCGCCGAAAGGCGGCCTGCCTCCCCAGACGGACCTGATCACCGATCGCGCCGTCTTCACCGAAGCCTATGCGGTGATTCCGAAGCGCGAGTTCTCGGACATCGTCACCAGCTTCCTGCCGCACTGGGACAAGACGCGGCTGTGGGTCATCGCCCGCCCGCTGTCGGGCTTCGCCGAGACCTTCTCGCAATACATCATGGAAGTGCAGCCGGGCGGCGGCAGCGAGCGGCCTGAGCCGGACGCCGGCGCCGAAGGCGTGTTCTTCGTCGTCGAAGGCGAAGTGACCGTGACGATCGCCGGCAAGAGCCATGTGCTGACCCCGGGCGGCTATGCCTACCTGCCGCCGGCCAGCGGCTGGACGATGCGCAATGCAGGCTCGGAGACCGCGCGTTTCCACTGGGTCCGCAAGGCCTATGAATATGTCGACGGCCTCGACGCGCCCGATCCGCTGTTCCTCAACGACAACGACATCGAGCCGAACGCGATGCCGGACACGGACGGCAGGTGGGCGACCACCCGCTTCGTCGACCCCAACGACCTGCGCCACGACATGCATGTCACCGTCGTCACCTTCGAGCCCGGCGGCATCATCCCGTTCCCGGAAACCCACGTCATGGAGCACGGCCTCTACGTGCTCGAAGGCAAGGCGGTCTACCGGCTGAACAACGACTGGGTCGAGGTCGAGGCCGGCGACTTCATGTGGTTGCGCGCCTTCTGCCCGCAGGCCTGCTATGCCGGCGGTCCCGGCAAGTTCCGCTACCTGCTCTACAAGGACGTCAACCGCCACATGCAGCTCGGCGCCTTCAACGCCACGCACCGTCGCTGAGGACAAGCCATGTCGGGTGAAATGAAACGGATCGTCGCCAGGCCCCTGACGCGCGAGAACTTCGCCGAATTCGGCGAGGTGATCGACACCAACTGCGACACCCACTACCCGATCAACGCAGGCAAATGCGAGCGCTACCATGCGCTCGCCCGCGCCGAGGCGGCAGGCCCCGACGGCCACGTCATCATCAACATCTTCAAGGGCACGCCCTATCCGTTCCCGCTGAAGCTCTCGATGGTCGAGCGCCACCCCTTCGGCAGCCAGGCCTTCATTCCGCTGTCGCCGCGGCCCTATCTCGTCGTCGTCTGCCACGACATCGGCGATGGACCGGGCGAGCCGCACGCCTTCGTCACCGCGCCCGGCCAGGGCGTCAACTATCCACGCAATCTCTGGCACGGCGTGCTGACGCCTATCGGCGAGGACCAGGATTTCGTCGTCGTCGACCGCGGCGGCACCGGCCCCAATCTCGAAGAATTCCACTTCTCGCACCCATACGAAATCGTCCTCCCGGAAGGCTGCTGAGCGAATGGCCGAACTCTCCCTGATCGAACGCCTGTTCGACGTCATCGAACACGACATCGTGCCCAAGACGGCCGAAGGCGTGACCAGGGGCAACAAGCTGTTCGGCGCGGCACTGCTCGCCAAGGACGACCGTTCGCTGGTGCTGGCCGAGACCAACAACGAGCTCGAAAACCCGCTCTGGCATGGCGAGATGCATTGCCTGAAGCGCTTCTACGAGATGCCCAAGGCAACCCGTGCGGATACGAAGGACCTGATCTTCCTGTCGACCCACGAGCCCTGCTCGCTGTGCCTGTCGGCCATCACCTGGGCCGGCTTCGACAATTTCTACTATCTCTTCAGCCACGAGGATTCGCGCGACAGCTTCGCCATCCCGCACGACCTCAAGATCCTGAAGGAGGTCTTCACGCTGGAGCCCGGCGGCTACAACGCCGAGAACGCCTACTGGAAGAGCTTTTCCCTGCGCAAGCTGGTGCGCGACCTGCCTGAGGCCGACCGCAAGCGGCTGGAAGAGCGCCTGGCGAAAATCTCCAAGCTCTACGACGACATGTCCGGCACCTACCAGGCCAGCAAGGGCGACAACGACATCCCGTTGAACTAGTTCAGCGCCTGGCCGCCTTGGCATAGACCTCAAGGCGGTCCCGCCGGCCCACGGCGATGACCAATATCACAAGCCGGCCGTCCTCTACCTCATAGACGAGGCGATAGCCGGCACTGCGCAGCTTGATCTTGTAGCGATCCTTGGCGCCGTGCAGCTTGGCTGAGGGAACGCGCGGCGTGTCGCAACGCTCCTTCAGCTTCTTACGGAACTGCTCGCGCGTGTTGGCGTCGAGCGCCTTCCATTCCTTCAGTGCAGTTTCGAGGAACTCGACCTCATAAGGCATCGAGATCGACCCGAATGCGCTTTTCGCCCTTGCGGGCGTCGGCAAGCGCATTGAGTTCGATATCCTCCAGCCGTTCCATCATCGCCTCGAAAGCCTTGGCCGGCACGCAATAGAAGGCCGGTTCGTTGCGGTTGAGGATAGCGACGGGGAAGCCTTCGCCTGCGGCCACGGTGCCCATCGGATTCTTCTTCAGCTCCGAGACGCTGGCTGTCACTTCGGCAAGGACGGTGTTCGGCATTTTTCATGGCCTCGATTATGGATCTATAAATAGTACCTTTAACAGGTCTTTTCAATCCGCTGTGCCCAGAGCCCGTCGATGACGTTTCCACGCTAGCCAGCGGCGGCACCGGCGTGCACAAATAGCGAAGCACAAGACTGGAATGCCAATGAAAACCGTCACCGAGTTTCCGCGCGACATCGTCGAGTTTCCCGATATGGGCATCGTCATGCCCGACGGCACGCGGCTGTCGGCGCGGGTGTGGATGCCGGCTGACGCCGACCAGGACCCGGTGCCGGCCATCCTCGAGCACCTGCCCTACCGCAAGCGCGACGGCACCACGACACGCGACTGCCTGACCCATCCCTATTTCGCCGGCCACGGCTATGCCTCGATCCGCGTCGACATGCGCGGCAACGGCGATTCCGAGGGCCTGATGGCGGACGAATACACCGGCCAGGAGTGGCAGGACGCCTGCGACGTCATCGCCTGGGCCGCAGCCCAGCCCTGGTGCAACGGCAAGGTCGGCATGATGGGCATCTCCTGGGGCGGCTTCAACGGCCTCCAGGTCGCGGCCCTCCAGCCCAGGGCGCTGAAAGCGGTCATCACGCTGTGCTCGACCGACGACCGCTATGCCGACGACATCCACTACAAGGGCGGCCTGTTGCTCAACGAAAACATGGGCTGGGGCGCAACCATGCTGTCCTACTCCTCCCGTCCGCCGGATCCGGCACTCGTCGGCGACGCCTGGCGCGACATGTGGCTCGACCGGCTCGAACACGAGCCCTTCCTGCCGGCCGTCTGGCTGAAGCACCAGCGCCGCGATGCCTATTGGAAGCGCGGCTCGGTCAACGAGGATTATTCCGCCATCAAGGCCGCGGTGCTCGCCATCGGCGGCTGGGGCGATTCCTACAAGAACACCGTCGCGCGGCTGGTCGGCAACCTCAAGGCGCCGGTCAAGGGCATTGCCGGACCATGGGTCCACAAGTACCCGCACTTCGCCGTACCCAAGCCGGCCATCGGCTTCCTGCAGGAGGCGCTGCGCTGGTGGGACCATTGGCTCAAGGGCAAGGAAACCGGCGTCGAGGACGACCCGGCGATGCGGCTCTACGTCATGGATTCCGAACCGCCGCGCGAATGGTATCTCGAACGCGCCGGCCGCTGGATTGCGGAACGGCAATGGCCCTCGCCTGACATCGCCACCCGCACCTTGGCGTTCGGCGCGAACGGCACCCTGGCCGAAAACGCCACGCTCGACCGTCCCGTATCGATCGCCTCGCCGCAGGACTGCGGCATGGACGGCGGCGAATATTGCGCCATCTGGCTCGGGCCGGAACTGCCCGGCGACCAGCGCGCCGACGACGCCAAGTCGGCCTGCTTCGACGGCGCAGTGCTCGACGCCCCGCTCGACATCGTCGGCAGCCCGCTGATCCGCCTGAAGCTCGCCGCCGACCGCAAGCAGGCGATGGTCGCCGTGCGCCTGTGCGACGTCCAGCCGGACGGCGCCTCGACCCGCATCACCTATGGCGTGCTCAATCTCTGCCACCGCAACAGCCACGAATTCCCCCAGGACGTGGTGCCGGGCGAGACGATGGAGATCGCGTTCAAGCTCGATGACATCGCCTACCGCGTCGCGCCAGGCAACCGGCTGCGCGTCTCCGTCTCGTCGACCTACTGGCCGCTCGTCTGGCCGTCGCCGGACGAGCTGACGCTCACGATCCACGGCGGCTCGATCGAGCTGCCGGTGCGCCCCTCGGGCGAAGGCGACGAATGGAGCTTCGAGGAACCGGAGGGTGCTGCGCCCTGGCAGATCGAGACGCTGCGCGAGGACAGCCACGTCCGCAAGGTCGAACGCGTGGACGGCAAGGTGACGCTGCGCATCGTCGACGACTTCGGCGAGACCCGCGATCTCGACCATGGTCTGGCGGTCGGCGAGGTCGCTCGGGAGACGTGGACAATCGACCCCGCAGACCCGTTGTCGGCCCATGGCGAGACCCACTGGACGCAGACTTTGTCGAGAAACGACTGGGCTGTCCGAACCGAAGCCTTCACCACGATGCGCTCCGACAGCCAAAACTTCCATCTCACCGGCCGGATCGAGGCCTATGAAGGCGGCAGCTTGGTTTTCGAGCGCGATTTCGCCGAAACCATCGCCCGCGACCACATCTGAAGCGAAAGGCCCTTGTACCAAAAGCGACATGTCGATTGCGCCACATGATGTCGCATTCGGCCTTGCCGATGCCCTTACGTTACGGTCAATATTGCCACCAGAAGTCGAGCAATAACGACCGCCAGAGTGAGGAGCCTTTCCAATGTCGAATGAACTGGAATATCTGAGCCGCCGAGTCGCTGCGGGCAAAATGAACCGCCGTGACTTCCTGGGCCGCGCCGCGGCCCTGGGTGTCGCGGCAACTTTCGCGAATTCGTTGCTGGCCAGCGCCGCCAAGGCCGAAGGCCCCGTCAAGGGCGGCATCCTTCGCGCCGGCATGCAGGGTGGTGCTGCCACCGACAGCCTCGACCCGGCCTCGTGGTCGAGCCAGGTTCCCTATTTCTTCGGCCGCCAGTGGGCCGAGCAGCTGGTGCAGATCTCGCCGGAGGGCGAGCCCAAGCCGGCGCTGGCCGAGGAGTGGGGCGCATCCGACGACGCCAAGTCCTGGACCTTCAAGATCCGCAAGGGCGTGCAGTTCCACAACGGCCAGGAGATGACCCCCGCCGACGTCGTGGCGACCATCGAACGCCATTCCGACGAGAAGGCGAAGTCCGGCGCCCTCGGCCTGATGGGCGGCATCGCCTCGGTCAAGGCCGACGGCCAGAACGTCGTTTTCGAGCTCAAGGAGGCCAACGCCGACCTGCCCTTCCTGCTTGACGACTATCATCTGATGATCCAGCCCAATGGCGGCAAGGACAAGCCCGACGCCGGCATCGGCACCGGGCCTTACAAGATCACGGTCAACGAGGCCGGTGTACGCCTCGGCGGCGAAAAGTTCGCCAACTACTGGCGTGACGACCGCGGCTTCGCCGACCAGATCGAGATCATCGTCATCAACGACGCCACGGCCCGCACCTCTGCGTTGCAGGGCGGCCAGGTTGACATCATCAACCGCGTCGAGCCGAAGATCGTCGAACTGATCAAGCGCGTTCCCGGTGTCGTCATCCGCAACGTCGCCGGCCGCGGCCACTATGTCTTCATCGCCCACTGCAACACCGCACCCTTCGACAACAACGACCTCAGGCTGGCGCTGAAATACGCGCTCGACCGCGAGGAGATGCTGCAGAAGATCCTGATGGGCTACGGCTCGGTCGGCAACGACACGCCGATCAACAAGGCCTATCCGCTGTTCACCGAGATGGAGCAGCGCAAGTACGATCCGGAAAAGGCAGCCTTCCACTACAAGAAGTCGGGCCATTCCGGCTCGGTGCTGCTGCGCACCTCCGACGTCGCCTTCCCCGGCGCTGTCGATGCTGCCCAGCTCTACCAGCAGAGCGCGGCCAAGGCCGGCATCACGCTCGAGGTCAAGCGCGAGCCGGGCGACGGCTACTGGTCCGAGGTCTGGAACAAGCAGCCCTTCTCGGCATCCTACTGGGGCGGCCGCCCGACCCAGGACCAGATGTATTCGACCGCCTACTATTCCAAGGCCGAATGGAACGACACGCGTTTCCAGCGCGAGGACTTCGACAAGATGCTGTTCACGGCTCGCTCCGAGCTCGACAACGACAAGCGCAAGAAGCTCTACGCCGACATGGGCCAGATCGTGCGCGACGAGGGTGGCGTCATCACCCCGATGTTCAACGACTTCATCGACGCAACCAGCGCCAAGGTCGGCGGCTGGGTCGATGACGGCAACCAGGAAATGATGGGCGGCTACGCGCTGTCGAAGTGCTGGCTGAACGCCTGACAAGGGCGTTGAGCACATGTCCAATCCAATCCTGAAACTGATCGCCCAGCGCATTGCGCTGGGCCTTCTCCTGCTTCTGGCCGTTTCGGTCCTGATCTTCGCCGGCACCCAGATCCTGCCCGGCGATGTCGCCCAATCCATCCTCGGCCAGTCGGCCACGCCCCAGGCGCTTGCCAATCTGCGCGAGGAGCTGGGGCTCAACGACCCCGCCATCGTTCGCTATTTCAGGTGGCTCGCCGGCGTCCTCACCGGTGACCTCGGCACGGCACTGTCGAGCCGGCAGGACATCGCCGCCTCGATCGGCGGTCGCCTCTGGAACACCCTGTTCCTCGCCTTCTGGGCAGCCGTCGTTTCCGTCCCGCTGGCGATCGTCCTCGGCCTGCTGGCCGTGCGCTACCGCAATGGCTGGATCGACAAGTCGATCTCCGGCCTGGCGCTGGCATCGACCTCGCTGCCCGAATTCTTCATCGGCTACCTCCTGGTCTATTTCTTCGCCGTGAAGCTGCAGTGGTTCCCCGGCATCTCCACCGTCTATGACGGCATGCCGTTCCTCGAACGCATGAAGGCGATCGCCCTGCCGGCGACCGCGCTGACGCTGGTGGTGCTGGCCCACATGATGCGCATGACCCGCGCGGCCATCCTCAACGTCATGCAGTCGGCCTATATCGAGACGGCCGAACTCAAGGGGCTGTCGCCCTTCGACATCATCCGCAAGCACGCCTTCCCCAATGCCATCGCGCCGATCATCAACGTCGTCATGCTCAACCTCGCCTTCCTCATCGTCGGCGTGGTCGTGATCGAGGTGATCTTCGTCTATCCCGGCATGGGGCAATATCTGGTCGACCATGTGGCCAAGCGCGACGTGCCGGTGGTCCAGGCCGTGGGGCTGATCTTCGCAGCGGTTTATATCGGCCTCAACATCATCGCCGACATTGCCGCCATCGTCGCCAATCCACGCCTCCGGCATCCGAAGTGAGGGGCGCGCCATGCTTGACCTGAAACGCATCCCCATCGGCGCCTGGATCGGCCTGATCCTGACGACGCTGTTCCTCATCGCGGCGATCTTCGCGCCGCTGATCGCACCATATGGCCTCGGCGAGATCGTCGGCGACGTCTGGGCGCCTGCCTCCGGCCAGTTCCTGCTCGGCACCGACAATCTCGGCCGCGATCTGCTTTCGCGCATGATCTACGGCGCGCGCACGACGATCTTCATCGCTGTCATGGCCACCGCATTGTCGTTTTCGCTCGGCGCGATCCTGGGCTTTACCGCCGCCGTCGTCGGCGGCTGGTTCGATACGGGCATGTCGCGCTTCGTCGATCTCCTGATGGCGATCCCGACGCTGATCTTCGCGCTCGTCGTGCTGTCGGTGCTGCCCTCGACCTTGCTGACCCTGATCCTCGTCATGGGCATCCTCGACGCCACCCGTGTCTACCGCCTGTCGCGGGCGGTCGCCGTTGACATCAACGTCATGGATTTCGTCGAAGCGGCCAAGCTGCGCGGCGAAGGCAAGGGCTGGATCATCTTCCGAGAGATCCTGCCCAACGCGCTGTCGCCGCTGGTCTCCGAACTCGGCCTGCGCTTCATCTATGCCGTGCTGTTCCTGTCGGCGCTGTCCTTCCTCGGCCTCGGCGTCCAGCCGCCGGACGCCGACTGGGGCGGCATGGTCAAGGAAAACAAGGACGGCATCGTCTTCGGCATCCCGGCAGCCCTGATCCCTGCCGCCGCGATCGCAGCCCTTGCGATCTCGGTCAACCTCGTTGCCGACTGGGTGCTCAACCGCACCACCGATCTCAAGGGAGGGCGTGGCAATGGCTAAGGCACCCAGGAACGGCTCCAGCCCGCTGCTCGACATCCGCAACCTCAGGATCGAGGCCAGGGTCTATCCGCCCGGCGAAGCGCCGCGCACCATCACCTTGGTGCACGACGTGTCGCTGTCGCTGGAAAAGGGCAAGGTGCTTGGGCTTATCGGCGAATCCGGCGCCGGCAAGTCGACCATCGGCCTGTCGTCGATGGCCTATGGCCGCGGCGGCGTGAAGATCACCGGCGGCGAGGTCCTGCTCAACGGCCGCGACATCCTGAAGGGCGGCACCCAGGGCGTGCGCGCCCTGCGCGGCCGCGAGGTCTGCTATGTCGCCCAATCGGCGGCAGCCGCCTTCAACCCTGCCCATCGCCTGATGGACCAGGTCGTGGAAGCCTCGATCCTGCATGGCGTGGCGACCCGCGAGGAAGCCGAAAGGCGGGCAGTGGCGCTGTTCAGGAAGCTCAGCCTTCCCGATCCGGAGAACATTGGCCAGCGCTTCCCGCACCAGGTCTCGGGCGGGCAGTTGCAGCGCGTCATGACCGCCATGGCGCTGTGCTCCGAGCCCGACCTGATCGTCTTCGACGAGCCGACGACCGCTCTCGACGTCACCACCCAGATCGACGTGCTCGCCGCCATCAAGGAAGCGATCCGCGACACCGGCGTCGCCGCCCTCTACATCAGCCACGACCTCGCCGTCGTCGCCCAGGTCTCGGACGAGATCATGGTGCTGCGCCATGGCCGGCTGGTCGAATGGGGCGGCACGCGCCAGATCATCAAGGAGCCTCGGCAGGAGTACACCTCGGCGCTGGTCTCGGTGCACGAGATCGAGCACCAGGAGAAGCAGCCGGGCGCGAGCCCGTTCCTCTCGGTCCGCAACATCACTGCCGCCTATGGCGGCGGCAAGATCAAGGTGCTGAAGAACGTCTCGGTCGACATCCTGCCCGGCCAGACGCTCGCCGTGGTCGGCGAGTCCGGCTCCGGCAAGTCGACGCTGGCGCGCGCCATCACCGGCCTGTTGCCGCCCGAAGAGGGCAGCATCACCTTCGCCGGGCGCACGCTGTCCAATCGCCTCTCCGACCGCAGCCGCGACGACCTGCGCGAGTTGCAGATGATCTACCAGATGGCCGACGTGGCGATGAACCCGCGCCAGACCGTCGGCACCATCATCGGCCGCCCGCTCGAGTTCTATTTCGGCATGGGCGGACGTGAGCGCGATGCCAAGGTCGCCGAGCTGCTCGACAAGATCGAGATGGGGCGCGGCTTCATCGACCGCTATCCGGCCGAGCTTTCCGGCGGCCAGAAGCAGCGCGTCTGCATTGCGCGTGCGCTGGCAGCCAAGCCCAGGCTGATCATCTGCGACGAGGTGACGAGCGCGCTCGACCCGCTGGTCGCCAACGGCATCCTCAAGCTGCTCCTCGGCCTGCAGGCCGAAGAAGGCGTCGCCTATTTGTTCATCACCCACGACCTGGCGACGGTGAAGTCCATCGCCGACTCCATCGCCGTGATGTATCGCGGCGAGGTGGTGCGCTACGGGCCGAAGTCGGAGGTGCTGAAACCGCCTTTCGACGCCTACACCGACCTGCTGCTGTCGTCGGTGCCGGAAATGGAGATCGGCTGGCTGGAAAAGGCCATCGGAGGGCGCCGGATGGCAAGCGCGGGGAACTGAGTTCTGGCCTTTGAGTGTGGTGCGGGAGGATATCAACCCCTTATTCCATTCCTTCGCCCCCCTTCTGGCCTGCCGGCCATCTCCCCCACAAGGAGGGAGATCACGCCTTCATCGAGTCGTGGCCAAGCGCCAACGCCGCAAGATATGCCCTCTGCAAAACGAGCAGGTTAGGCACCGCCGGCGGAGCGACTAATCTCCCTCCTTGTGGGGGAGATGGCCGGCAGGCCAGAGGGGGGTGCGAAGGAATACGAGTCTCTTGGTTAGCGCTTCACCAAACCCACTCGCCCTGCCCCAGCGCCGCCGCTGCACCGACGATCCGCGTGAAGCTGGCGCGTGCCCGCCCGACGCTGTGGCGGGCGCGGAGATAACCGTGCACCAGCCCCGGCTCCTCGAACCAGAACGCCTTGCCGCCGGCAGCGACAATGCGCTCGCCGTAGGCCTCGCCATCTGACGACAGCGGGTCGCATTCGGCCGTGATGATCACGGTCGGCGGCAGGTTGGCGAAATCGGCGTCGGCCAGCGGCGACAACGTGATGTCGCCGATACGGTCCTCGCCGCCGGTGCGGATGTCCTTGTAGAAGTCGAGGTCTCGGATCGTCAGCATCGGCGCCTCGACGTGGCGGACATAGGAACCGCGCGTGCGGTCGCCGCCTAGGCCGGGATAGACCAGCAGTTGCCCGGCCGGATACCGCTTGTGGCCGCGCGTTGCATGGCTGACGGCAGCCGCGATGTTGCCGCCGGCGCTGTCACCTGCAAGCACGATCGGCTGGCGGTATTTGTCGATTGCCCATTCGAACGCCGCCATGGCGTCGTCGAATGCGGCGGGATGCCTGTGTTCGGGCGCCAGCCTGTAGTCGACCGAAACGACCTCGTAGCCGGTGCGCCCGCACAGCTCGGCGCAGACGTCGTCATGGCTGTCGAGCCCGCCAAGGATGAAGCCGCCGCCATGAAAATAGAGCACCACCGCCTCCGAAGACTGTCCGGCCATCCGATAGATGCGGATCGCCACGTCGCGCCCCGAAGCCGCGATTGCCGTCGTCTCGGCCGAAACGCCCGCGGGATAGCCGGCGAAGAACTCCCGGCACATGCGGTCATAGATCTCGCGCTGCTGGGCGATCGTGTAGTCGATGGTATCGGGCGGATAATAGGAACTGGTCCGCTCGATGAAGGCCCAGGTCTCGGCGTCGATGAGTTTGGTGTAGTCGGTCATTGGCTCTCCCTTACCCTCCCCCTTGTGGGGAGGGTCGATCCGCGCAGCGGAGCGGGGTGGGGGTCCTCAAGCTCACACCTAGCCACCCCCACCCCCGACCTGCGGTCGGACCCTCCCCACAGGGGGGGGGGGGGGGGGAGGGTAAGTGCCCGGCCAAACGCCCTACTTCCCCTTCCACACCGGATCGCGCTTCTCGGCAAACGCCTTGAAGCCCTCGAGATTGTCCTCCGAGGCGTAGAGTTCGTCCACCGTGGGGAATTGCCGCTTGGTGATGCGGTTCATGGTTTCCTGGAAGCCCATCACCTCGGCCGCGCGCGCCACCTCCTTGATGGCGGCAAAGACCAGCGGCGGGCCGTCTGCCAGCAGGCGGGCGATCTCCCAGACGCGCTCCTCCAGCTTGTCGGCCGGCAGCACCTCGTTGACCAGGCCCCAGCGATGCGCCTCGGCGACGTCCATCCAGCGGCCGGTCAGCAGCAGGTCCATCGCCACGTGATAAGGAATGCGCTTGGGCAGCTTGATGGTCGCGGCATCCGCCAGCGTCCCGGCCTTGATCTCGGGCAGCGCGAAGCTCGAATGCTCGGAGGCATAGATCAGGTCGCAGGACAGCGCCAGCTCGAAGCCGCCGCCCACCGCCATGCCGTTGACGCAGGCGATGACCGGCTTGTTGAGGTCGCGCAGTTCCTGCAACCCGCCGAACCCGCCGACGCCATAGTCGCCGTCGACCGCATCGCCGTTGGCGGCAGCCTTCAGGTCCCAGCCGGCCGAAAAGAACTTTTCCCCCGCCGTCTTCACGATGGCGATGCGCAGGCCGTCATCGTCACGGAAGGCCTTGAAGGTCTGCCCGAGCAGCCGCGACGTCGCGAGGTCGATGGCATTGGCCTTGGGCCGGTCGAGCGTGACTTCGAGGATCACGCCTTCCCTGCGGGTTTTCACGACGTCGGACATTTTTTCCTCCATTGCGCCTTGTCCAGCCTAAGCCCGGACAACCTTTAAAGACCGTCGGCCAGAATCGCCCCTCACCCTTACCCTCTCCCCGTGAAAGACGGGGAGAGGGAGGCGTCAACCTAGCGGCCAGCCTCCTTCTCCCCGTCCTTCACGGGGAGAAGGTCCGGCAGGGGATGAGGGGCCATTTGAAACGACCAGCAGCGCGTCCGCGATCCAAGCGCCCTGCCCTTCACCACAGACGATCAGCGGGTTGATGTCGAGTTCCTCGATCGCATCGGCATGATCCGAGACGAAGCCGGCAATTGCCATGATCGCATCGATGGCCGCCACGACATCCGCTTTGGCACGACCACGATAGCCGTCGAGCAGCGGATACATCTTCAGTCTCTTGAGCGCCGCCTCCACCTCGTCGCGCGAGGCAGGCAGCAGCAGCGTGGCGCTGTCCTTGATCAGTTCGACCAGCACGCCGCCCGTGCCGATGGTCATGACCGGGCCGAACAGCGGGTCCCTGGTGACGCCAACGATCAGCTCGGCCACGCCGCCTGAGATCATCTTCTCGACATACAGGCCGGAACCGAGTGGCAGCAGGGCCGCGGCTGCGGCTCGCACGTCCTCGCTGGTCATCAGATTGAGCCTGACGGCGCCGAGTTCACTCTTGTGGGCAACGCAGAGCGCCTTGAGCGCGACAGGATAACCCAGCGCCTCGGCTGCCACGATGGCCTCGGCCACGCTCGCCGTGCGGCGGCCGGCTGGTACGGCAAGGCCGGCATTGCACAGCAGGGACTTGGCGGCGGCTTCGTCGAGCTGGGTATCCTCCCCCCTCGAGGGGGAGGTGCCCGCGAAGCGGGTGGAGGGGGTAGTCTCAGAAGGCACCGCCAAAGCGGCGCGCACGACCCCACCCCGATCGGCTCCGCCGATCGACCCTCCCCTCAAGGGGGAGGGATTGCGCCGCCACGCCTCGCCGATCGCCGCCGCAGCCTCCGCCGCGTCCATCGCCTCCGCAATCCCCTGCAACGGCACGATGCCGCGCGAAAACAGATCCGCCGCGTGCTCCTCGGTCAGGTTCTCCGACATCGACGCCACCACGGCACCCCGCGCCCCATTGGCCTTCAGCGCCGCCTCGAAGGCGCGCACGGTCGGCCACCAGTCGGCGTCCGAGCAGCGGTCGTTACGCGGGAAGTCGAGCACCAGCAGGTTGAGGTCGAAGCCGCCAGAGGCCATCGCCGTGAAGGTGGTCGTCATCGCCGGCTCGTCGTTCCAGATGAAGGTGTGGTAGTCGAGCGGATTGGCGACCGCCACGAAGGCCCCGAGCGTCGACTTTATCCGCGCATAGTGCTCGGGCGCCAGCGCGGGGAAACGCAACCGCCGGCCTTCGGCGCTATCGGCCATGACCGACGCCTCGCCACCGGAGCAGCTCATCGACGACAGCGTGAAACCGGGCAGCGGTCCTACCGCATGCAGCAGCTTCAGCGTCTCGAGCAGCGACGGGATAGTGTCGACGCGGGCGATGCCGAGCCGCTTGAGAAAGGCGTCCGAGGCGGCGTCGGAGCCGGCAAGCGACGCCGTGTGCGAGATCGTTGCCTTGCGCGCCTGCTCGGAGCGGCCGACCTTCATGGCGACGATCGGCTTGTTCAGTTCGCGCGCCCGCACAGCCAGCCGCTCGAAGCCGTAGACAGTGTCGAAGCCTTCTATGTGCAGGCCGAGGCAGGACACACGCTCGTCCTCGATCAGCCCCAGCGCCATCTCGGACAAGCCGGTCTGCGCCTGGTTGCCCGCGGTCATCAGGAACGCCACCGGCAGGCCGCGCTTCTGCATGGTCAGATTGCAGGCGATGTTGGACGATTGCGTGATGATGGCGACCCCGCGTCCGCCGGGCGCGAGCCTCCGGCCACCGTGCTGGTCGGGCCACAACAGCGCGCCGTCGGCATAGTTGATCAGGCCGTAGCAGTTGGGCCCGATGACCGGCATCGCGCCAGCCGCCGTCACCAGTTCGGCCTGCAGCCGTTCGCCGTCGGCATCGTCGTTGCCGGCTTCAAGGAAACCCGAGGCAAAGCAGATCGCCCCGCCCGCGCCGCGCGCGGCAAGTTGCGCAATCACCTCGATGGTCAGGAAACGGTTGACGCCGACGAAAGCCGCGTCGGGCGCACCGGGCAGCTCGGCCACCGAACGGAAGGTCCTGATACCCTCGACCTCATCCCTGGTCGGATGCACCGGCCAGATGTCGCCGGCAAATCCCATCTTCAGGCACTGTTTGACGACGGCCGCCGCCTGCGAACCACCGAACACGGCGATCGACTTCGGCCGCAGCAGGCGCTCGAGCCGCGCCCGCCCGGCAGGCTTCGGGGTGGGGGTGTCAGAAGTCGAGCAAGACATTGTTTCACCCCCACCCGGCCCTGCGGGCCACCCTCCCCACAAGGGGGAGGGTCGAACCTGAAAGCAGCCGCATCATCCGCCCACCGCCCTGAGCAGCGCGCGCGAAATGATGTGCCGCTGGATTTCCGACGTGCCTTCCCAGATCCGCTCGACGCGGGCGTCGCGCCAGATGCGCTCCAGCGGCAGGTCGTCCATCAGGCCCATGCCGCCATGGATCTGGATCGCCTCGTCGGCGACGAAGGCCAGCACCTCGGTGGCCTTCAGCTTGGCCATCGCCATGTCCTGGTCGGTGACGGTGCCCTGGTCGTATTTCCAGCCGGCCTCCATCACCATCAGCTCGGCGGCCTTGAGCTCGGTCGCCATGTCGGCGAGCTTGAACGACACGCCCTGGAACTTGCCGATCTGCTGGCCGAACTGCTCGCGCTGGGCGGCATATTCGATGGCGTGGCCGAGCGCGCGTTCGGCACGGCCGAGGCAGGTGGCACCAACCTGCAGGCGAGTCGCGCCGAGCCAGCTGTTGGCGACCTCGAAGCCCTTATGCACCTCGCCCAACACCTGGCTCGCCGGCAGGCGGCAATCGTCGAACTCCAGCACCGAATTGGTGTAGCCGCGATGCGAGACGTTGCGATAGCCATCGCGCACGGTGAAGCCCGGCGTGCCCTTGTCGACAAAAAACGCCGTGATCTTCTTGCGCTTGCCACGCGGCGTGTCTTCTTCGCCGGACGCCATGAAGACGATGGCAAAATCGGCGATGTCGGCGTGGCTGATGAAATGCTTGGTGCCGTTCAGCACCCAGTCGCTGCCGTCCTGGACAGCACTCGCCTTCATGCCGCGCAGGTCGGAGCCCGCGCCCGGTTCGGTCATGGCGAGGCAGTCCGACTTTTCGCCGCGAATGCAGGGGAAGAGATACTTCTCGCGCTGCTCCGGCGTGCCGGCGAGCAGGATGTTGGACGGCCGCGCCACGCAGGTCCAATGCAGCGCATAATTGGCGCGGCCAAGCTCCTTTTCGTAGAGCAGCCAGGTCAGCGTATCGAGCCCGGCGCCGCCGACATCCGCCGGCATGTTGGCGGCATAGAGCCCGGCGGCAATCGCCTTTGCCTTGATCTCCTCGATCAGCTCGCGCCGCAGATGCCCGGTGCGCTCGACCTCCTGCTCATGCGGGTAAAGCTCGTTCTCGACGAAGGCGCGCGTCGTGTCGACGATGAGCTGCTGTTCCTCGGACAGACCGAAATGCATCGTCTCAGCCCTTCTTGGCGGGCTTTTTCGCCGCCTTCTTCACCGGCTTCGCTGCCTTGGCCTTCTCCGCGGCCTTCGAAACCTTGGGCTTGGCCTGCGCCGCCAGCTGCTTGGTGTAGTCCCTGTACAGCGCGCCAGCGCCCCAGCCCTTGCCCTTGTTCTGTTTCGACAGCGCGTCCATGATCGCGACGAGATTGTCGTCGCGGATCTTTTCCAGCTCGCGGATCGACCATTTCGACGACTGGTCGTCGGACTGGCCGGCGATCAGGTCGACAAGCTCGTCGTTGAACTCCGGCACGTCCATCAGCTTGGTCCACGGCCATTTCAGGCACGGGCCGAACTGGGCCATGAAGTGGCGCATGCCAGCTTCGCCGCCGGCGATGCGATAGACCTGGAACATGCCCATCTGGGCCCAGCGCAGGCCAAAGCCGTAGCGCATGATGTCGTCGAGTTCCTCGACCGAGCAGATGCCATCCTTGATCAGCCACAGCGCCTCGCGCCACGCCGCCTCCAGCAGGCGGTCGCCGACGAAGGCCTCGATCTCCTTGCGGATGACCACGGGCTTCATGCCGATGGAAGAATAGATCTCCTTGGCAACCTCGATGGCCTCGGGAAACGTCTGGGCGCCACCGACGATCTCGACGATGGGCAAAAGGTAGACCGGGTTGAACGGGTGTCCGACCACCAGTCGCTCAGGGTGCTTCTTCATCGCCACCTGCATGTCGGACGGCTTGATGCCCGAGGTCGATGAACCGATGATAGCGTTGGCGGGTGCGTGCATGTCGATCTCGGCCAGCACCTTGTGCTTAAGGTCGAGCCTCTCGGGCACGCTTTCCTGGATGAAATCGGCGTCTGCCACCGCCTCGGCAATGGTCTTGGCATAGGTCAGTTTGCCCTCTTTGGGCAGGCCTCCCGGCACCATCTGCTTGTAGGCACGCCGCGCGCCCTTCATCACCTCGCCGACCTTGCGCGACGCCTCCGGGTCGGGATCGAAGATCGACACGTCGATGCCGTTGAGCAGCAACCGCGCCACCCAGCCCGCGCCGATCACTCCGCCGCCAATGGCGGCTGCCTTGGAAATTGTGCTCATGAACAGCCCCTCCCGGCAGATTTGAACTTGCGGTGATCAGGCGGCCAGCGGCGCGCGTTTGACGAGGTTGAGCTTCTTGCGCACCTCTTCGGGCCCGATAACCCGTGCGCCCAAGGTCTCGACCACTGTCACCGCTTTCTCGACCAGTTGCGCGTTGGTGGCGAGTACGCCCTTGTCGAGCCAGAGATTGTCCTCGAGGCCGACGCGTACATTGCCGCCAGCGAGAACCGCTGCCGCCGCATAGGCCATCTGGTTGCGGCCGAGCGAGAAGGCCGAGAAGGTCCAGCTCTTCGGCACGTTGTTGACCATCGCCATGAAGGTGTTGAGGTCGTCGGGCGCGCCCCACGGCACGCCCATGCACAGCTGCACCAGCGCGTCGGGCGCCAGCACGCCCTCCTCCACCAGCTGCTTGGCAAACCACAGATGGCCGGTGTCGAAGGCCTCTATCTCGGGCTTCACGCCCATCGCCGTCATCATGCCGCCCATGGCGCGCAGCATGCCGGGCGTGTTGGTCATGACATAGTCGGCCTCGGCGAAATTCATCGTGCCGCAGTCGAGCGTGCAGATCTCCGGCAGGCACTGGCGTACATGCTCGACGCGGTTGGTGGCGCCGCCCATGTCGGTGCCGGCCTCCTTCAGCGGCAGCGGGCTCTCGACGCCGCCAAACACCATGTCGCCACCCATGCCGGCGGTCAGGTTCAGGACCACGTCGACATTGGCCTCGCGGATGCGCTCGGTCACCTCGCGGTAGAGATGGATGTCGCGGCGCGGCTTGCCGGTCTCGGGGTCGCGAACATGGCAATGAACGATCGCAGCACCCGCCTTGGCCGCTTCGATGGCCGAGTCGGCGATCTGCTTGGGCGAGCGCGGCACCAGATGGCTGCGATCCTGCGTGCCACCGGACCCGGTCACGGCACAGGTAATGAAGACCTCGCGGTTCATTTCGAGCGGCATCGCATTTCCTCCCAGTCAGCAAATCCGGGCAGATCATTGCGCCGCTTGCGTCAGCTTGTTTTGCGTTTTACGAAAGCCAAATGGCAAAAAGCGAAAAGCCGACAATCTTTCGCGAGGAGCGCTCTCCGCTCACGGTGACGATGCTCGTCTTCTCCGGCGCGTCCATCATGTGCGTGGCGTCGGCCGTCGACCCGTTGCGCGCCGCCAACCGGGTGGCTGGCGAAACACAATTCGACTTCCGGCTGGTCTCGGCCACCGGCGAGCCGGCGATCACCACCTGCGGCCTGCCAGTTGCGGTCTCGGGCGCCTTCGACCCCGAAGAGGCCTGCGACGTGCTGATGGTCATCGCAGGCTTCGGCACGCAGGGTTATGCAACGTCGAAACTGCTCGGCGGCATCAGGCGTTGCGCCCGCCAGGCCCGTGCGACGGGCGGCATCGAAGCCGGCACATGGCTGGTCGCCAGAGCTGGTCTGCTCGAAGGCCGCGCCGCCACCACCCACTGGGAGGACATGGAGGATTTTGCCTCAGCCTTCCCCGAGGTCGAGGTCCGCCCCGACCGCTACATCATCGACGGCCCGGTATTCACCTCGGGCGGAGCCGCACCCACTTTCGACCTGATGCTGCATCTGGTGCGCTCGCGGCTCGGCATGGCGACCGCGCTCGATGTCGCCAGCGTTTTCATCTACGACCAGTCGCGCGCCGCGACCGATGCGCAGCCGCTGGTCTCGCTCGGCCGCCTCGACGGCTACGACCCGCGCCTCGCCCAGGCGATCCGGCTGATGGAAGCGCATGTCGACCAGCCACTGACGATCGCCGCCATCGCCAAACGTGCCGGCGTCACCGCACGCACGCTCGAAAGCATCTTCCGCGCCTCGATCGGCGAAACGCCCGGCGCCTATTATCTGAGGCTGAGACTGAACGCCGCGCGAAGGCTGGTGGTCGACACCCGCGTCAGCATGGCCGAGGTGGCGGAGCGGACGGGCTTTTCTTCGGCTGCCGCCTTCTCTCGCAGCTTCTCGCGGGCCTTCGGCACGGCACCTGTGAGGATGCGGCGGGGGTGAGCCCACGCTCGAACATCTCGGAGCAGGGAGTACCCCCACCCTCAATCCCTCCCCACAAGGGGGAGGGAGGCTTTGCCTCGGGCCATGCGATCCAATGGGTGAGAACATCTTGCTTGGCGTGGACGGTGCCGATCCCCTCCCCCTTGTGGGGAGGGGTAAGGGGTGGGGGTCTCCGAGCTATGACCGAAGCAAGCAGCGCTCAGCGCCGATGAGCCAATATCCACTCGACCGCCGCCGCAAGATCGTCGACGACGGCGCTCGGATGCGGCGCAAACCGGCTTTCGTCGCCGGCACGATACTTTCCGGTCCGCACCAGCAGCCCGGCGCCGATCCCCGCCCTCAACGCGCCAGCGACATCGCTCTCCGCATCGTCGCCGACCATCACCGCTTGCGCCGGCAGGCAGTCCAGGCCGGCCAACGCCGCATGGAAGAAGTCGCGTGCGGGCTTGCCGAGCACCGTCGCCTGCTTGCCGGCCGCGAATTCGAGCGCGGCAACGAAAGCGCCGGCATCGAGGCTGAGCCCACCATCGGCGTCCTTGAAGGTGCGGTTGACGGCGAGTGCCAGAAACTCCGCGCCATCTATCAGCTGCCGGAAGGCGGCGTTCATCGCCGCATAGGTGAAGGCCTCGGCGGCATCGCCGACCACTACGGCCTTCCTGTCGCCGAACCTGTTGCCGGCAAACTCAGGCACGAGGTCGGGATGCACGAGAAGATGCGGCGCACAGCCTTCGCGGGCGAGCCATTCGATCGCGGCACGTGCCGGCGTGAACAGCTCGTCGCGACCAACGACAATGCCGAAACCGGCGAGCTGCGCGATGATCGCATGATGCGGCGAACGTGTCGTGTTGCTGACGAAGCGGATCGGCAACCCCTCGGCGCGAAGCCGCGCAATGGCCGCGACAGCGCCAGGAATCGGCGTTTCGCCGTCATAGACGACGCCCGAGAGATCGAGCAGCACCGCGCGTATCATGACACGAGCATGGCGGAGCCTGCCGCGCGCGTCAAACCGTCAGCGATCAGGCGGCACGGCGTTCACTGCCGATGCGCGATCGCATGCTTTCGGCGAGCACGGTTTCAAGGCGCAGCGCCACTGCCCGGCTCCACTCATCCGACAGCTGCGTCTCCACGATGGGAGGCAGCGCCATCAGCCGATCGACGATGGAATTGGTCAGCGAACGGTCGAGCAATGCCTCGATCTCCGGTTCGCGCGTATCTGTGAAAGTCTTTTGTTCCCGTCTCATGGCGCCGTAACTCACTGATTCGACGGGCGTCTTGAGGGCGAGAAAGAGGCAATTCGGCGGCAAGGGAGAAAGCTTCTCCCCCTCGCCGAACGGTTGCCTGGATCAGACGTAGCGGTTGACGACGTTTTCCAGATGCTCCTGCCGGCCCGACTTCGGCTGCGGCTCGATGCCATCGGCCACCACGCGCGCCGCAATCTGCTCGAGGCTGCGCTCGCCCGCCAGCATCGCCCTGGCCTCAGCCGAATTCCAGCCGGCGTAGCGCGCGTCGAGTGGGCCCGACAGCGCCTTGTCCTCGATCATTTTCGCCGCGGCCTTCAGGCCACGGGCGCAGGCGTCCATGCCGCCGATATGGGCGACCAGCAGGTCCTCGGGATCGAGCGACTGGCGACGCAGCTTGGCATCGAAATTGGTGCCGCCCGTCTTGAAGCCGCCGCCCAGCAGCACCTGGTAATAGGCCAGCGCCATTTCCGGCACGTTGTTGGGGAACTGGTCGGTGTCCCAGCCCGACTGGTAGTCATTGCGGTTCATGTCGATGGAGCCGAAGATGCCGAGCGCGTTGGCGGTCGCCAGCTCGTGCTCGAAGGAGTGACCGGCCAGGATCGCGTGGCCCTGCTCGATATTGACCTTCACCTCCTTCTCCAGCCCGTACTTCCTGAGGAAGCCGTAGACGGTGGCGACGTCGTAGTCGTACTGGTGCTTGGTCGGCTCCTGCGGCTTCGGCTCGATCAGGATCGTGCCGGTAAAGCCGATCCTGTGCTTGTAGTCGACGACGAGGTTGAGGAAGCGGCCGAGCTGGTCGAGCTCGCGGCCCATGTCAGTGTTGAGCAGCGTCTCATAGCCCTCGCGTCCGCCCCACAGCACGTAGTTCTCACCCTTGAGCCGCTTGGTGACGTCGATGCAGTGCTTCACCGTGGCCGCCGCATAGGCAAAGACATCCGGGTCCGGATTGGTCGCGGCACCGGCCATGAAGCGGCGGTTGGAAAACAGGTTCGCCGTGCCCCACAGCAGCTTGACGCCGGTCTTTGCCATCTTGGCTTCGAAATGGTCGGCGATCTCGTCAAGACGCTTTGCGCTCTCGGCAAAGGTCGCACCCTCGGGCCGCACGTCGGCATCGTGAAAGCAGTAATAGGGAACGCCCAGCAGCGAAAACAGCTCGAAGGCGACGTCGGCCTTGAGCTTGGCATTCTCCATCGTCTCGCCAAACCAGGGCCGCTCGAACGTCTGGCCGCCGAAAGGATCGCCGCCAGGCCAGGCAAATGTGTGCCAGTAGGCAACCGCGAAGCGCAGATGGTCTTCCAGCCTTTTGCCCAGCACCACCTCGTCGGCATTGTAGTGGCGATAGGCCAGCGGGTTGGTGCTGTCGGGGCCTTCGTAGCGGACAGGCTTGATGTCGCCGAAATAGCCGGTGCTCATGGCAGAACTCCTTTCAGTGAGTACGCATCGCCGCCCCGGACCAGGCGGTCGCAGAAATTCCGAATTCGATTACCTCAGGCGTAATTGGTTCCAGCATGCACTGCTGCGAGAAAGGTCGCGTCAACCAGGACGAAACAGACGGAGAGCAGACATGACCGACTACACCGCCATCGCAGAAGACTACATCGCAGCCTGGAACGAGACCGACGCCGACGCCCGCAAGGCGCTGGTCGAAGCCGCCTTCACGTCCGACGCAACCTATCGCGACCCGATCATGGCGGGCGACGGCTACGGCGGCATCGACGCGCTGATCGCCGGCGTGCACGGCCAGTTCCCCGGCTTCCGCTTCAAGCTGAAGGGCAAGGCCGACGGCTTTGGCGACAACATCCGCTTCTCCTGGGGCCTTGGCCCGGACGGTGCGGAAGCCGTGATCGAAGGCAGCGACTTCGCCACCCTCAAGGACCACCGCCTGAGCGCCATCACCGGTTTCCTCGACAAGGTGCCGGGCTGATCGAACATGCCGGGCGTTCACATCGTCCCCCGGATCGCCGGATAGAGCTTGCGGTAGCGCTGGTAGGCCTCGTCATAGGCGCCTGCCAGCGCCGCCACCGGCTCGATGGTTTCGGCTGTCGCCGGCGGCGTGCAGACCTGATGCGGGTCGGCACCTTCGGCAGCGATCAGGCCAAGGCGCGCGGCACCGAAGGCAGCGCCAAAATCGCCATCGGCGGGAATGTCGACCGGCACGCCAAGGGCCGTGGCGATCGATTTCAGCCAGTAGCGCGAGCGCGAGCCGCCGCCAATGGCAGTCACGCGGGTCAGCGTGGTTCCGGCGGAAGCCAATGCCTCAAGGCTGTCGCGGAAGGCGAAGGCGACGCCCTCGAGCACGGCCTGGGTCAGCCCGGCCCGGTCGATCTCATGCGCGAGGCCGGTGAAGGCGCCGCGGATCGCGGCATCGTTGTGCGGGGTCCGTTCGCCCGAGAGATAGGGCAGGAACGTCACGCCGCTGGGCGCACGCAGTTCGTCGCCGATCTCGCGCGTCAGTTCGGCCGCATCCTTGCCTGATATGTTGCTCAGCCAGTTCAGCGAATCCGTCGCCGACAATATGACACCCATCTGGTGCCAGGCATTGGGCAGCGCATGGCAGAAGGTGTGCACGGCACTTTCCGGATTGGGCAGGTAGGCGCCGTTGGCGGCAAACAGCACGCCAGAGGTGCCGAGCGACACGAACGCAGCACCCGGCTGAACCGTGCCCATGCCGCAGGCCGAAGCAGCATTGTCGCCGGCCCCGCCGGCGATCACCACGCCCTGCCCCATGCCCCATTTCGAAGCCAGTTCGCCGCGCAACGTGCCTGCCTTGTCGGTACCCTCGACCAGCGACGGCATGTGCTCAATGCCGAGGCCGGTGGCGGCCAGCAGTTCCGGCGACCAGCGCCGCGCCGCGACGTCGAGCCAGGAGGTGCCGGCAGAGTCTGACATTTCGGAGATGTATTCGCCCGCAAGCCAGAGCCGCAGATAGTCCTTGGGCAGCAGCACCTTGGCCACCTTGGCGAAGATGTCGGGCTCGTTGGCCTTCACCCAGGCGAGCTTGGGCGCGGTGAAACCGGGGAACACGATGTTGCCGGTGATCTCTCGGAAGCGCGGATCGGCATCGAGCGCGGCTGCCTCGGCAAAACTGCGCGTGTCGTTCCACAGGATGCAGGGCCGCAGCACCGTGCCCGAGGCGTCGAGCAGCGTCGCGCCATGCATCTGGCCCGACAGGCCGATGCCGCGCACGGCGGCGATTTCCCCGGGATGTGTTGCCTTGAGCTCGGAGATTGCCTCTTCGGTTGCGCGGATCCAGTCGGCCGGGTCCTGCTCGGACCAGCCGTGATGCGGCCGCGACACGTCGAGCGAACCATGGCCGGAGCCGATGATCTTCTGGTCGGCGTCCATCAGCAGCGCCTTCACGCCTGACGTGCCGAGATCGAGCCCGAGATACATGCCAGTCCTCCCGAATGAGCGACGCGGACGCGAAGCGTCCATCCTCTCACGTCATTGGCCGGCCTTCATCGCCAACAGGCAGAAACGGCCAGGGCCATCGTCCCGTTCCTCCGACGGACGCTGCTTATTAGCAAACATTCCGGGGTCGGGTCGACATTTATTTCGGAACTCGTAAAAAATAATCGAGTGCCTCGGCGTGGAACTTTCGAACTCAGTCAACCATGCGCGAGCAGCGCCGCGCGCTGGACGAACAGGCCCGACAGCGGGCTTGCCGGCCGCGCATGGTTGCGGGCGGAAGAGAGCTTCACCGCGAGCGCACCGTCGCCGTCGCGCAAGGCTGCCTCGATCAGCGTCAGGTCGATCACGTCGCGCTGGGCATGGCTGCCGCCGAAGCGGTGGGCGATGGCCCGGACAGGTTCGAGCAGCCGCACCGTCTCGCCATAGCGCCCTTCCCCGAAGGCCTTGACCGCCAGCGTGACCGGATGGCCGACATCGCGGGTGAAGGCGGCATTGTCGTCGTCGCGGGCGATCGCCTCGCGCTGGGCCTCGAGCATCGCTTTGGCCGGTGCTTCGAGGCTTGCGCCGACGAAGGCCATCATCGCATGGGCATCGTTGAAGGCGTAGTTGCCGGCGGCGGCCTTGGGCGCCCAATTGGCCGCAAGGTCCACCCAGCGCGCGCCGACATCGACGCCTCCGAGATGCAGCCGCCACAGGATCGCCGAGGCGTCGACCATGTTGAGCGCCAGCTTCGACTGCGCGCCGTAGATCGGCCCGTCATAAAGAGCGAGCACCTCGTCGGTCTCGCCGAGGTCGTAGTGGAACAGCGCCAGGTGCCACCAATTGTGGACCTGGAGAAAACTCTCCTTCGTCCAGGCGTCGGTGTTGCCGCGCATCCAGGCGATGCCGTCGCGCTGGCGGCTCTGCATCTCCATCACATGCGCCACCGCATGCTGGGCCCAGCCGTCGCGCGGCTCCATCTTGATGGCTTGCCGGCCCAGCGCCTCGGCGCTGACATAGTCGCCCATCTCCTCGAAGCCGAAGGCCTGCATGCCGAGGATGGCGTGGTAGCCCGGCATGTTCTTGCTCCACGCCGGCATCGCCCGGGCGATGCGGTCGCGCAGCATCGGCGCATTGCCGGTGAGGAAATCGATCTGGTGTCCGGCCTGCAGCGCCAGCGCGTCGGTCGGATGCTCCGCCGTCAGCCCTTCAAGGATGTGCCCGGCCTCATGCCAGTGCCCGGCGGCAAGACGGCCGAGTGCTGCGACATGCGCCTGCTCGCGCGCGGTTGCGGCGAGCCCCGCGGCAGCAGCGTGACAACCCCGCGCCACCGCCATCGCCTCGCGCTCGGTCGACAGGCCATAGAGCCAGCCCTTCAGCACATGCGCCATGACGAAGTCGGGCGCTGCCGCGATCGCCTTGTCGGCCGATCCGACAGGATCGCCGACGAAGCGCTGGAGTTCGCTCACCCCACGCTCGTAATGCGCGGCCGAGGCCTCGTCCGCCCCTGAAAGGGCGAGCCCGAGCCGATCCTTCAGCACGGCCAAAAATCCTCAGTGCCCCGAGCGTGTCGCAGCCGCCGCGATTCCGGCGCCGACCAGCAGCGTGCCGCCGGTGCGGTTGAAGATGCGGATCGCGCGCGGATTGGACACGACACTGCGAGCCCGCGCCGCCACCAGCGCGTAGCCGAAGGCATTGGCGAAGGCGAGCGTCAGGAAGGTCAGCTCGAAGACCAGCATCTGCGTCCAGAAATCGCCGCTGCGGTCGAGGAACTGCGGCAGGAAGGCGACGAAGAAGGTGATGCTCTTGGGGTTCAGCGCCGTCACGATCCAGGCATGCGCCATCATCTTGACGGCCGACGCGGCATCCGTGCGCGGCTTGGCGTCCAGCGACCCGCCAGCGCGGAACAGCTTGATGCCGAGATAGATCAGATAGGCTGCGCCGATCCACTTCACGATGGTGAAGACGGTAGCCGACGCGGCGAGCAGCGCGCCGATGCCGAGCATCGACAGCGTCATCGCCGTGAAGTCGCCCAGCGCCACTCCGACGGCCATAGGCAGCGCGGTGCGCCAGCCCTGACCGAGCGCGTAGGACACCACGAGCAGGATCGTGGGGCCCGGGATGACGAGAAGCACAGCGGACGCGGCGGCGAAGGCGGCCCAGCTTTCAAACGACATGGCAATTCTCCCTCATTGGATGCGGGATCAAGCTCCGGCTCCGCGCCG
This sequence comes from Aminobacter aganoensis, assembly GCF_014206975.1. Classification (GTDB taxonomy): domain Bacteria; phylum Pseudomonadota; class Alphaproteobacteria; order Rhizobiales; family Rhizobiaceae; genus Aminobacter; species Aminobacter aganoensis. The sequence goes on along the minus strand of NZ_JACHOU010000017.1, from coordinate 33,865 downwards.
TTGTAAAGCCCTTAACGGACAGCTCCTCATATTCACCTTTTCTCAACCATGAATGGTGAAAATGCGATCTATTGGCCGGACCTCGCCAGGCGTCCCGCCCCTGTTCAACGAGTGGAATTGTGCCGTGTCGAAATCGCCTGCTTCGCCGGTCTCCGGCCCGAACGACCGCCCCGAACCCATCAACGCCTCGCGCCGCAAGGTGCTGCTCGGCCTCGGCGCCGCCGGCCTGCTTGCCGGTTGCAGCCGCAGCATGGAGATGGATCTCGCCTCGATCCAGATCGACGACTACACCACCGGTTCGATCCGGCCGAGCATCAGCGTCGACAAGCAGGTCACCCGTCCCGAGCTGATGTATGCCTCCCTCACCGACGAAGGCTACCAGCTGCCGGAGATCCCGTTCGCCAAGGTCGATCCGAAATTCCGCCGCCAGATCGTCGTCGACCCGACGGGCGAAGCGCCCGGCACCATCGTCGTCCGCCTGCAGGAGCGCCATCTCTATCTCGTCCAGCCCGGTGGCGACGCCATCCGCTACGGCGTCGGCATCGGCCGCGACGGCTTCCTCTGGAACGGTCGCGCCAACATCCAGTACGGCAAGAAATGGCCGCGCTGGACCCCTCCGGCGGAGATGATCGCCCGTAAGCCGGAGCTGGAGAAATGGCGCGGCGGCCAACCCGGCGGCCTCGACAATCCGCTTGGCGCCCGCGCGCTCTACATCTTCAAGGACGGCCAGGACACCGGCTACCGCGTCCACGGCTCGCCCGAATGGTGGACCATCGGCCAGGCCATGTCGTCGGGCTGCGTCCGCATGATCAACCAGGACGTCATCGACCTCTTCAGCCGCGTCAACGGCAAGACGCCGATCGTCGTCAGCTAGGCGGCGGATAGCCCGCGAAGCGACTGAATCTCCCATTGCGTCCGGCCGCCAGAAGGGCGAATGTGCCGGAAATCAGCACCTGGGAGGACGGCGTCCATGCCTTCGACATTCGTGATCGCGCAAGGCGGTGGACCAACCGCCGTGATCAACCAGACGATGGCCGGCGCCGTGCTCGAAATCCGCCGACGCCATCCCAAGGCGCGCGTGCTGGGTTCGCGCCACGGCGTGCGCGGCATCCGCGACGGCGACTATGTCGACCTGAGCGACATTCCCGAAGAACAGTTGCTGCGCATCGCCGCCACCCCCGGCGCCGCGCTTGGCAGCACGCGCGACAAGCCCGACGCCGCCTATTGTGACGTCATCCTCGAAGGGCTGAAGAAAGCCGACGCTCGCGCCTTCATCTATATCGGCGGCAACGACACCGCCGGCACCCAACAGATCCTGACCGAGGCGGCCCAGGGCAGCATCGCCTTCGTCCATGCGCCCAAGACCATCGACAACGACCTCGAGGAAAACGACCACACGCCGGGCTTCATCTCGGCGGCCGAATTCGTGGCCGGCGCCTTCCTCAGCGTCGATCTCGATTTCCGCGCCTTGCCCGGCATCTATGTCGGCATCGTCATGGGCCGCCATGCCGGCTTCCTCACCGCCGCCGCAGCCGCCTGGCGCGACGAGGACACCGACGGCCCGCACCTGATCTACGTGCCCGAACGCGCCTTCTCGGTGCCGCGCTTCATCGACGAGGTCAAGGCGACGCTGGCCCGCCACCGCCGCTGCGTCGTCGCCGTTTCCGAAGGCGTCACCACCGCCGACGGCAAGGCGCTGGTCGAAAGCATCGTGCCCGCCGACAAGCTGGAGCGCGACGCCCATGGCAACATCAAGCTTTCGGGCAGCGATTTGAGCCGTGCCTTCGAAAATGCCCTCGCCGAAGGGCTGCCGGGCAAACGCGCCCGCGTCGATGCGCTCGGCTACATGCCGCGCGGCTACATCGGCGCGGTTAACGCCGTCGACGCCCAGGAAGCGTTCGACGCCGGCGTCTTCGCCATCGACGCGGCCGACAAGGGCGGCGGCTCCGTCGCCCTGAAATACGAAGGCGGCAAGACCGTGCTCAAGCTCGTGCCGCTCGCCAACGTCGCCGGCAAGACCCGCCACATGCCCGACGACTTCATGCTGCCCGACGCCAACCACCTCTCCGAAAAGGGACTGGAGTATCTGCGCCGGCTAGTGCCCGGCCGGTTCAAGATCGGCAGGCCATTCGTTTGAACCGACGCCCAGGATGGTTCTCGAAAAGCATCGTCGACGCAACCACCACGATGCTGACGGAACCGTTCGTCACCGACTACTGCCGCGCCAACATCTGGCTTGTGCATGGCCGCGATCTCGACATGCTGGTCGACACCGGCTTGGGCATCTGCCCGCTGGCTCCGGAGCTTGACACGACGCCGGGCAAGCCGCTGCTGGCGGTGGCGACCCACGTCCATCTCGACCATGTCGGCTCGCTGCACGAGTTTTCGTGGCGCGCCGGCCCGCGCATCGAGGCGCCGTTCTTCGAGACCATGCCCGACGAAGCCACCTACGCCCACATGTTCCGCAATTTTCCGGGCGATGTATCGGAACTGCCCTATCCCGGCTGGAGTTCTGCCGGCTACGCCATCCGGCCCGCCCCGCTGCACCGCCTGCTCGACGAGGGCGAGGTAATCGACCTCGGCGACCGCCGCTTCACGGTGTTGCATCTGCCCGGCCACTCGCCGGGGTCGATCGGGCTGTTCGACGAACTTGACGGCACCCTGTTTTCGGGCGACGCCATCCATGGCGGGCATTTGGTCGACGACATGCCCGATTGCGACCGCACCGCCTATCGCGCCACCATGCGCCGGCTGATCGACCTGCCGGTACGCGTCGCCCATGGCGGTCACGCAGACAGCATCGACGGCGCCAGGATGCGGGAAATCGCCCAGGATTATCTGAGACGGAATGGTGGATAGGGCGTTAGTTCGCTCAGCGCTTCCCCCTCTCCGTCACGGCTTCGCCGTGCCACCTCTCCCCCACTCCGTGGGGGCGAGGAAACGCCAATCGGGCAGGCTCCGCCTTGCGACTGTTAGATGCAACCTCGCAGGACTTGGGTTCCTCGCCCCCGCAAAGCGGGGGAGAGGTGGCAAGGCGAAGCCGTGACGGAAAGGGGGACTATTGCCAGCGGTTGCCGCCGACGCTCAGCCCAACCCTTCCTCGAACCCGCTGATCGCCTTGACCTCGAGGAAATCCTCGATCCCCCATTTGCCGCCTTCGCGGCCGAGGCCCGACTGCTTGTAGCCGCCGAACGGGCTGCCATAGGGACGGCTGGTGCCGTTGATCTGCACCATGCCGGCGCGGAGCTTGCGCGCCACGCGCTGGGCGCGGGCCTTGTCGCCGGTCTGGACATAGGCCGACAGGCCGTAGGGCGTGTCGTTGGCAATCGCGATCGCTTCTTCTTCCGTGTCGAACGGGATCATCGCCACCACCGGCCCGAAGATCTCCTCGCGGGCGATGCGCATGTCGTTGTTGGCATCGGCAAACACCGTCGGCCGCACGTAGTAGCCGCGGTTGAAGCCTTCGGGACGTCCGGGCCCGCCTGCAACGACGCGCGCGCCCTCCTTGATGCCGGCGTCGATCATGCCCTGCACCTTGTCGAACTGCACGTCGGACGACAACGGGCCGATATGGTCACCATCCTCGGCCGGGTTGCCGATCTTGACGGTCGCCGCATATTTCGCCGCGATGTCGACCGCCTTGTCATAGACCGGACGCTGCACCAGCATGCGCGTCGGCGCGTTGCAAGACTGGCCGGTATTCTCGAAGCAATGCGCCAGGCCGCGAGTCACCGCGTCGGTCAGGTCGGCGTCGTCGAAGACGATATTGGGCGACTTGCCGCCGAGTTCCAGCGCCACGCGCTTGACCGTCTCGGACGCAGCCTTGGTCACCGCCACGCCGGCCCGCGTCGAACCGGTGAACGACATCATGTCGATGCCAGGATGGCGCGACATCGCCTCGCCGACGGTCGGGCCGTCGCCGTTGACCATGTTGAACACACCGGCCGGGAAACCCGCTTCCTCCATCATCTCGACAAAGACGATCGACGACATCGGCGCGATCTCCGACGGCTTCAGCACCACCGTGCAGCCGGCGGCCAGCGCTGGCACCACCTTCAGCGCCACCTGGTTCATCGGCCAGTTCCACGGCGTGATCAGCCCGCACACGCCGATCGGCTCGCGCACGATGCGCTCCTGCGGGTTTTTCTCGTTCAGCGGCTCCTCGAATTCGAAGCCCTTCAGCACCTCGATGAAGCTCCTGATGTGACCCGAACCGCTGGCTGCCTGCGATTCCAGCGCCAGCTTGATCGGCGCTCCCATCTCCCGGGAAATCGCCTGGGCCATGTCGCGCACGCGCCTCTTGTAGGCGGCAAGCAGCTTTTCGAGCAGCGCGATCCGCTCTTCGCGGCTGGTCGCGCTCCATGCCGGGAAGGCGCGCTGCGCCGCGGCAACCGCCTTGTCGACGTCGGCGGACGATCCCAGCGAAATCACCGCGAAGGGCTGTTCGTCAGCCGGGTTGATGACCTCGAGTTCTTTCGCGACCGTTGGCGCGACCCATTTTCCGTCGATGAAGAAATCCGTCTTGCGCAGCATGGCAGGCTCCTGTTTTGGCGGACTTTCTAGAACGGCGCGCGGCACGTCCATGTCCTGATTCCGACCGCATTTGTAGGCTGGCTGCCCCCATGCGGGAAGGCTTGGGTCACTGCTTGACCGCGCGTGCCACAATGTCAGTAGGTTTTGATAATATGCCCGGACATGGGTGGATCGCGCGCCGCGTTGTTTTATAAGGCTCGTCCATCGAGGCCACCATCATGTCCATCACCGGTTCGCGTCGCCAGGCGGCGATCGCCTTCATCTTCGTCACCGCCGTTCTCGACATCGTCGCGATGGGCATCATCATTCCGGTGCTGCCCTCGCTGATCGAGGAGTTCGCCGGCTCCAACGCCGATGCCGGCTGGATCAACGGCGTCTTCATCGCACTCTGGGCCTTCATGCAGTTCGTCTGCTCGCCGATCATCGGCTCGCTCTCCGACCGCTACGGCCGCCGTCCGGTCATCCTGCTGTCGACCGTCGGCCTCGCCGCCGACTACGTGCTGATGGCGCTGGCGCCCAACCTGTGGTGGCTGGCGCTCGGCCGCATCATTGCCGGCGTCACCTCGTCGAGCTTCACCACCGTCTTCGCCTACATGGCCGACATCACCCCGCCCGAGGGCCGCGCCCGCGCCTACGGCCTGATCGGCGCCGCCTTCAGCGCCGGCTTCGTCGCCGGTCCGCTGATGGGCGGTTTCCTCGGCGAAATCTCGCCGCGCGCGCCGTTCTGGGTCGCCGCCGCGATGAGCGGGCTTGCCTTCCTCTACGGCGCCTTCGTCCTGCCGGAATCGTTGCCGCGCGAAAAGCGCATGTCCTTCTCCTGGCGCCGCGCCAATCCGTTCGGCGCGATGATGCTGCTGCGTTCGCATCCGGAACTGACCGGGCTGGCCGCCGTGACCTTCCTGCTGCATTTCGCCCACCACGTCTTCTCGGCGGTGTTCGTGCTCTATGCTGCCTACCGCTATGGCTGGCATGCCTGGGAGGTCGGCCTCCTGCTGGCGATGGTCGGCGTGCTCGACATGATCGTCCAGGGCCTGATCGTCGGCCCGGTGGTCAAGCGTTTCGGCGACCGCACGACGATGGTGTTCGGCCTGTTTGCCGGTGCCTTCGGCATCGCCTGCATGGGCTGGGCGCCCAGCGGCTTCTGGTTCACCCTGGCGATCATCCCCAACGCGCTGTGGGGCCTCGCCATGCCGACGACGCAGTCGCTGATGACCCAGCGCGTCTCCGAGTTCGAGCAGGGCCAGTTGCAGGGTGCCAGCATGAGCGTGGCCAGCATCGCCGGCGTCGCCTCGCCGCTGTTCTTCGGTGCGGTCTATGCCTGGACGGTCCGCGACGGCACGCCGATGCCCTACCCCGGCCTCGCCTTCTATCTCGCCGCGGCCGTGCTGCTGTCGGCGGCATTGCTCGGCTGGGCGGTCGCCCGCAAGGCCGACCGCGCCGATGCGGCGGAAGAAACGGCCTGAACCGCCAGGGCCTCTGCTCAGCCTCGCAATGCGGGCAGCACCTCGCCTGCGAAAAGCTCCATGTCGCGGAGTGCCGTCGGCGTGGCGAGGATGCCGTTGCCGTTGAAAACCAGCCGGGCGGCGCCAATCCCGGTGCTTGAAGCAAGCGAAGCCAGCTGTGCGGCGCAGTCCTCGGGCGAGCCGGCGATCACCTGCCGGGCCATCGCAGTATGTCGGTCCTGAAGCACGATCTGGTCGATTGGCCGTCCTGCGGCCCGGGCCGATGCCAGCCTGCGTTGAAACAGCCGCGGCATCAGGTCGTCGAGCTTGGCCATCGCTTGCGCCGTCGTCGGTGCGATGCAGACGTAGCGCGACAGCGACGACGCCTGCAATCGGCAGTCATGTCCCTGCTCCGCAAGGATCGCGACATAAGTGGCCAGTTGCGCGCCTTCCGGGGGATCCAGGCTGAGCAGCAGGGGCAGTCGTTCGCGGGCAGCGAAGCCGAGCGTTTCCCGAGAGGTTCCGGCGACATAGGCCGGCACGTTCTCCCCTGCCAGCAGCGGCCCGACCGAAATCTCCGACGCCGGCCAGCACAGCCCCTCTCCGATCCTCGCCCCGGTCACCCAGGCATCGCGCAGAATCCGATACGACTGTTCGAAGCGATCCCGGGTGGTTTCAGCGGGGATGCCCAACGCCGCCAGCGTCGCCGGGTGCGTGCCACGGCCAATGCCCAGGTCGAACCGGCCGCCGCTCTGCCAGTGCAGTTGCGCCACCTCTTCGGCCAGCAGGAATGGATGGTAGAGCGGCGTCACCACGATCGAGGTTCCGACCCGCAATCGCTGCGTCCGGGCAAGGATCGCGGACGCCAGCATCATCGTCGACGGATATGCCTGTGGCGGGTCCTGAAAGTGAAACTCGTTGAACCAGATGCCGTCGAAGCCCATACGCTCGGCCTGTTCGCACAGGCCCAGGACATGTTCATGGCTTTCGGTGCGGCCGCCGCGGGCAAAGCCGGCAATGTCCAGCCGCATCAGGTCAACTCGTGCGGGGCAAAGACGGGAATATCGCGCAGCAGCCCGATCTCGACATTGACGCCATAAACGTCGCGCACCGTCGTTTCGGTGAGCGTGCTTTGCCAGTTACCATGGCCGACCACCACACCCTTGTCTAGCAGCAGCAGGCTGTCGGAAAAGCGCGCGGCAAGCGACAGGTCGTGTATCGCCACCAGCGCCGTCACGCCCCGCTCGCGCGCGATCTCCGACACCACGCGAAGCGTAAACAGCTGGTTGCCGATGTCGAGCGCGCTCGTCGGCTCGTCGAGCACCAGCACGTCGGTTTCCTGCGCCAGCGCACGCGCCAGCATCACGCGCTGGCGTTCGCCGCCGCTGAGTTCCGACATCGGGCGAAAGGCAAAATCCTCGAGCCTGAGCCTGCAGAGCAATTCTTCGACGACAGCCAGGTCATTCGCGGAGGGACTTGCCCCCATATGCGGCGTCCGGCCGAGCAGGCAGGTCTCGAACACCGTAGCCGGGAAGCTGAGCGGCGAGGATTGCGGCACATAGGCGATCCGCCGCGCGCGTGCCTTCGGGGTCAGGTCGCGGATATCCTTGCCATCGAGCAACACCCGCCCGGATGAGGGCGACGACAGGCCAAGCACGATCCTGACCAGCGTCGACTTGCCGGCACCGTTCGGCCCGATGAGGCCAAGGATGTGACCCTTGCTCAACGCGACCGACACCTCGCGCAGCACCGGGCGGCTGCCATAGCCGAAGCTGACCTTGTCGACGGAAAGATAGTCGCTCATGAAAAATACTCCGAGCGGCGCGACAGGATCAGGTGCAGAAACAGCGGCACGCCGACGAAGGCGACGACGATGCCCACCGGGATGACCGTCGGGCTGAACGCCATGCGCCCGACAGTGTCGGCCAGCAGCAGCAGCATGGCGCCGCAGATCGCCGAGAACGGAATGAGGTAACGATGGTCGCTGCCGATCATCAGGCGCGCGACATGCGGCCCGATCAGCCCGACGAAACCGATCACGCCGGTGAAGCTGATCACCACAGCCGACACCACCACCGACAGGACGACGGCGAGACCGCGCAGCAACGCGACATTGATGCCGAGCGAACGTGAAACATCGTCGCCGGCGCTCGTCAGCGCATTGAACTGCCATGCCTTCGACTGGGCGAGCGGAAGGGCCACCAGCAAGGCCATTCCGGCGACGGCAACAGCATCCCAGCCGATGCCGTTGAGGCTGCCGAACGTCCAATGCACGACACGGGCCAATTGTTCCTGGGTGGCGACGAACTGCACGGCGGCCGTCATCGCGCTGAACAAATACATCAGGGCGATGCCGGTCAGCACCATGGTCTGCGCACCCATCCCGCGCAGCCAGGCCATGGAAAACACCAGCACGGCGCAGCCCAGCGCAAAGAGAAACGCCGTCAACGGCACGAAATACAGCCCGGCGGCACTGAAGCCGACGCCGAACATGATGGCGATCGAAGCGCCGAAGGCAGCGGCCGAGGACACGCCGATGGTGTAGGGGCTGACCAGCGGGTTACGCGTGATCGCCTGCATCAGCACGCCGGCAAAAGCCAGAGAACCGCCGGCCACGATCGCCATCACCACGCGCGGCAAGCGAAGGTGCAGGAGGACTCGCGCCTGCTGCGGGTCGACGTCGGCTACGATGTAGCCGAAGGAAACCTTTTCCACCACGATCGCCAGCAGCGCCGTCAGACCCGTCTCGGCAATGCCGACGATGGCGACGGATCCTGCCACGACCACAAGCGCCAGCAGTGAACCCAGGATGATCGCCAGCCGCCAGTAGCCAGCCTGCCGGTAGCGGTTGGCGATGCCGCTGGAATGGCCGCGCGCCAGACCGGCAGTCGTTGCGATGTCCATGGTCGAAGCCTCCGATTAGGGGAGGCACGCCGCGGCCTTGCCGGCGGCGGCGTGCCGGTTCGTCAGTTGGAGGCGCTGCCCTGGTAGGTCATGCCGCCCTGGAACGGCAGGCCTTGGTAGATCTCGATCCATTCCTTCATCGCCGCCTCGGGATCGATGTCGGCGAAGCGGTCGGGATAGAGCCACTTGGCGACCTGCAGCGCGCCCGTCACCTTGGACGAGCCGCCTGCCAGATAGTAATTGATCAAGCGCACATTGCCCCCCGCACCGACCGGCGCGCCCGAAATTTCCTCGCGTGCGACGATCGCCTTCCAGCTGTCGGCGAACTTCGCTTCCGGGATCGTCTGGTAGGAGCCGGGCTGCAGCTTGATCACCAGATCCGGCTTACGCGCGATGATCTCCTCGGGATCGACGGTGAAGCTGTTCTCGTTGCCGCGCGAGGAGGGCTGCTTCTTGATGTCGATGTCGCCGAAGACGTTGATGCCGCCGCCGGCCTCGATCATGTCGTGCCAGCCCGAACCCGGCGTAACCGTCACCAGGTCGCGCACCTCTTCGAGGTACACCTTCTTGCGCTCGACGTCCTTCAGGCGCTCGGCCAGCAGGTCCATGTAGCGGGTGTAATAGGCGTTGAGCGCATCGGCCTTTTCCGTGCTGTCGAACAGCTTGCCGAACAGCGTCACGTTCTCGACGTGCTGAAGCGTGTCCCAGGCGGTGACGACCAGAACCGGAATGCCGAAGGCTTCGAGCTGTCGCGCCGCCTCCTCGTAGACGCCATTGCGCGGGATGATCACCACGTCGGGCTTGAGCGCCACGATCGCTTCGTAGTTGGGCTGGGTCTGGCCCTGGCCGACGATGTCGCTGTCCTTGAACTGCGGCCAGTAGGTCGGGTCCCGCATCGTGCTCGCATCGACGCCGACGACCTTGTCGATGGCCCCGATGGCACGGGCGAACTCAACCGCATAGCGGTTGAAGATCACCGCCCGCTTGATCGGCAGTTCCAGCTCGACCTTGCGGCCGGCATCGTCGGTGAAGGTTTCGGCGGCCGCCGGTGCCAAGCCAATGGCCGAAGCCAGGGCAAGTCCGAGCCACAGGGCTAGCTGAGTGATTTTCATGATGTCTCCATGCGCAAATGCGGTGCGGGGCGTGCCGAGGCCTGCACATGTCCGAGCAGGCCTCGGTCAGACGACACAGGCAAACAGGCGCAGCACGCCGGACGACGCCAAAGGCGCCCGCCGAAGCTCTTCGAACATGGGGAAACCAATCTTCCCGACATCGCCGCGCCAACCTCTGCCTGCCGGGGACGAGGTGCGGAAATGCGGGCCCGACGAAAGCCGCAACAGGGCCTTCGAAATGGAACCGTCACTCCTGTGGCACACCCCGACCACGGAATCTCACTCTGTCAGGCAGGTCTCCTGGCTCACGGATCACAGCCCATGCCGCCCGTCTTCCCGGCAATATTGCCAGTGACATTTGGGCGAACGGCTCACCGCTTACAGTTGCGGGTCAGCTCCGGTTTCACACCGGATTCCCTCTTAGCTTCCACCTCGTCGGCGGAAGACCATGACGCGCGCACCCTATTCGTGGGCATGTCAAAGTCAAGGGTGATTTACAGGACTAGCAATGGAGTGAAAGTCGTTCATCTGCCGGCCAAGAAGACGGGTGGATTTTCTCTTGAGTTCTCCTCAAGGCATGCAACCCAATGCCAGAACGACTTGTCCGCCAGCGCCCGCGACACTGCAGATGTATCGAACATCTAGTTCCGCTCGACCGGTTTCGATCGCATGCGCGATACCGTCTCGCGTTCGGCCCGCTTGCAGCGCATCGGCGGAAGGCCGCGGTCCATCAGGGCCATGTCCTCCAGCACCATGTCGCCCATGCGCTTGAAGGCAATGTCGAGCGCGCCGGCCCGGTGGGCCGAGCGCAGGAAGCCGGGCAGTCTGCGCACCGGATGATCCAGCGCCAGCGGCTCTTCCGGGAACACGTCGCTGGCAGCCACGATGTGGCCGCTGCGCACGGCGTCGATCAGGTCGGGGAAATCGACGACGCCGGCGCGGCTGAGCAGGATCAGCGCCGCGCCTTGGCGCATGCGGGCGAAGGAGCCCGCGTCGAGAAAACCCTGGTTTTCGCTGGTCACCGAGGCCACCACGAAGACGACGTCGCTACCCGAAAGCACCTCGTCGAGCGTCGCTGGTTCGACACCGCTCTCCCGGAGCACCGATGGCGGCAGCCACGGGTCGAAGGCTTTGACACAAGCGCGGAACCCTGCGAGCAGCCGGTTCAGCGCCTTGCCGAGATCGCCGAAGCCGATGAAGCCGATGTCGGCGCCAGACAGCAGCCGCGCCGAGGCATTGCCCTCGGCGCCCCAGAGCTCGCGCCCCTCGCGGAAGGCGAGGTCCGCGTCGGTGATGCCGCGGGCAAGGTCGAGCGCCAGGGCGAGACCGATCTCGGCCACCGGCTCGGCGAACACCTGGCTGGTCGTCACCACATGAACGCCGCGCCCGAAGAGGTGCTCGTAGGGCATGTTGTCGAGCAGGTTGCCCTCGACATTGAAGATGCAGCGCAGCGAGACCATCGCCTCCAGCGTCTGAAGCGACAAGGCCGGCTGGCCGATGAGATAGCGCACGCGCCCGAGAATGTCGGGGGCAAGCGCGGCAATCTCCTCGGGCTCGACCTCGATCACCTCGTTCTCGGCTCGCAGCCCAGCCAAAGCCTCGGGCGTAAAAATCAGGTCCAACGTGCGCGGCCGGGGAGCGGAGAGGACGAGCGGCTTGTTGTGATCTGGCATGCTTTGCTCTCCTCGGTTTTACCCCCGCCCTCAGTGCTCGAGACCGAGCGCCTCGATCAGGTGCTCGCCTGTTATCACCCGCTCGACCTCCTCGATGGTCGATTGCTTGGGGTCGATGTTGTCGGCCACCACCTGCCCGCCGCGCATCACAACGATCCGGTCCACCACCTGGAAGACATGGTGGATATTGTGGGCGATGAAGATGCAGGAGTGGCCGGTGTCGCGCACCTCGCGCACGAAGCGCAACACCCCTTGCGTCTCGGCGACGCCGAGATTGTTGGTTGGCTCGTCGAGGATGATCAGGTTGCTGTCGAAATGCATGGCGCGCGCGATCGCCACCGCCTGGCGCTCGCCGCCCGACAGCGCCCCGATCGGCGTGGTCGGCGGTATGTTCTTGGTGATGCCGACGCGCTTGAGCAGCGTGCCAGCCACTTCGTTCATCATCTCGTGGTCGAGCCGGTTGAACAGCGCCGGCCCCTTGACCGGTTCGCGGCCGAGAAACAGGTTGCGCGCGATCGACAGCTGCGGCACCAGCGCCGAATCCTGGTAGATGGTCTCGATGCCGTTTTCGATGGCGTCGGTGGTGCTTCTCATCTGCACCTCCTTGCCCTTGACGAAGATCTCGCCGCTGGTCATCGGCACCGCCCCCGACAGCACCTTGATCAGCGTCGACTTGCCAGCACCATTGTCGCCGAGCAGGCCCACCACCTCATGCGTGTTGACCGTCAGCGACACGTCGCGAAGCGCATGGATGCGGCCGTAGAACTTGTTGATGTTCTGCATCCGGACGAGTTCTTGGGTCATCGCTCAGGTCCCCGCATTGTGACGGCGTTCGAGCCAGGAATGCAGCGCCATCATGCCGAGGATGATCGCGCCGATGAAGATGTTGTAGGCAAGGCCGGGCACGCCGACCATGACGATGCCATTGCGCATGATGCGAAGGATGAAGATGCCGAGCACCGTCCCGATGATCGTGCCGCGCCCGCCCGTCAGCACCGTGCCGCCGATGACCACCATGGCGATGATCTCGAGCTCGTAGCCGGTGCCGCTGTTGGGGTTGGCGGCCGAGGTGCGGATTGAGCTGATGATGCCGGCAAACGCCGCCATCGCCGACGACAGCATGAACAGCGCCACCTTGGTGCGCCGGACGTTGACGCCGCGCGCCCGCGCCGCGTTGGGGTTGCCGCCCGAGGCCTGGATCCAGTTGCCGGCCTTGGTCTGGGTCAACAGATAATGCGCAAGGAAGGCAAACAGGGCAAACCACAGCAGGGACATGTAGACGCGGAAGCCGCCGACGTAGAAGTCGCCGACCAGAAGCTGCGCCAGCCATTGATCCTCGGCGTTCCAGGTCCGCTGCGGAAATCCGTCGGTGATGTAGAGCGCCGAGCCGCGCGCGATCAAAAGCATGCCGAGCGTCACCAGGAACGACGGGATGGCGAGCCGGGTGACGAACCAGCCGTTGACGAAGCCGATCAGCATCGCAAGGCCGATGGCGATCAGGAAGGCCACGGGCAGCGGCGCGATGCCGGTGTTGAACACCGTCCACATCACCACCGCCGACAGCCCGAACACCGAGCCGACCGACAGGTCGAATTCGCCCGAGGTCATCAACAGCGTCATGGCCAGCGCGATGAGGCCGAGTTCGACCGTGAAGGCAAGCGTGTTGGAAATGTTCAGCGGCGACAGGAAGTCCGGATTGATCGACCAGAAGATCGCGATTTCCAGGATGAGCAGGACCAACGGTCCGAATTCAGGCTTCGCGATGAAGCGCTGCACGAGTGATCGATTGTCCATGACTGATCCGTGAGAGACGTTGGTCGTCAGTGGGTGGCCACGCTGCGACGGTGCTGGATGCGCACCCACTAGGCAGCATGAAACCGAACCGGCAGCGATGCCATTGCATCGAAGATCGAACGGTGCCGGCGGAGGCTCCCCGGCCCGGAATGTCCAGGCCGGGGCTTTGGCAGGCTTATTTGCCGGCCAGGATGTCGTCGTAGAGCTGCGCCCGGTCTTTTTCATAGAGCGAGCCGACGATGATGTCGAAGCCGGGCGGGATCTTGCTGGCGGCCATCGCCGCCATCGACAGCGCCATGTAGCTGGTCGCTTGCGGGTCCTGCCACTGGGCGGCGTTGACATAGCCTTCCAGCACCTCCTGGGTGGTGTCGCGCGAATTGCCCCAGCCGACGACCGGGATTTCACCCGGCTTGACGCCGGCCTGGTCGAAGACACGCTTGATCGAGCCGGTGACGAGGTCGCCGAGGCCGATGATCGCCTTTACCTTGGCCTTGTTGGCGGTCAGGTAGTCGGCCATGCGGGTGATGATCTCCGCCTGGTCGAGCGTCGCGTCGGTGACTTCCCAGGTGATGTTGAGCGGCTTGAAGACGCTGGCGATGCCTTCTTCTTCCTGCACGCCGTAGGTGGCGCCGGGAACCTCGACCGGCATCCAGACGAAATCGCCTTCCTTCACCAGCTTCTTGTCGACCAGGTACTGCGCCCAGCCGCGCCCGAAGGCGACGTTGTTGCCGCCGACATAGGCGTTGAAGTTGGCGGAAGGATCAGGCGTGTTCATGTTGATGATCGGAATGCCCGCGGCGCGGGCCTCCTCGGCCACCTTGACCAGGCTGCCCGGATCCGGGCTCGAGGTCACGATGCCGGATGCCTTGGCAGCGATCGCGGCGCGAATGGCCTCCTGGTGCGCCGGCACGTCACCATTATGGAACGACGTGTTGACGGTGTTGCCGGTGTCGTCGGCCCATTGCTTGGCGCCAGCCAGGAAATAGGTCCAAACCGGATCGGCCGGCGAGCCATGCGACACCCAGTAATACGTCTTCTTGGCCTGCGCATAGGCGGTCGTGGCCAGCCCCAGGCTGGTCGCCACCAGGGCCGCCGAAACGATGGCTATAGTCCTTTTCAGCACGGTTGTTCTCCTCCTCATCCGGGCGGGATGCCCCGCTCCGCTTTTCAATCCGGCGTAAGCAGGGCGACGCCCGGCAACCGGACGCGCGCGCTATCGTCGATGGATTGGCCCTCCAATCACCGTGCAAATCCTCCCGCACGGCAAATGCTCAAAATGATGTTTTTTCAGGATCATTTTGATGCTCGAAAAGTGGCGTAACGGCAGATGCGAGTCAAGCGCGAATCCCACCAGTCCCGCGAATTGGCGACGAGCGGCGAGAAACCCCACTTGCGCCCAGGCAAACCGCGCGCGAATGCGCAATCACGCCTCATTTTGAGGCACGGTCATCGCCGAATAGGATCGAATGATGGGGTTCAGCCGGCGAAGAAGCCGCCATCGAATGGCAGCGACAAGCGCTCGCCGCTGCGATCTTCGAGGATCAGCGCATCGCCTGAGATCGCGATGTCGGCGACCTCGCTCCAGCCCTTGGGCGGCACGACGGCACCGAAGGCATAGCGAATCGCCGTGCGCCCGGCACCGAGTTGGAGGTCGGTGGCGACACCGTCAGGCATGTCTTCGCCTGACAGCAGGTGGATGCCGGTTGCGGCTTCCTCGATGCCCAGCACCGCGATATGACGGCTGTTCCAGGGTGCATAGCTGCGCCCGCCATTGCTCATCCACAGCACAGTCTGCGGCAGCACCAAGGCATCCTTCAGCGCAAAGAACAGGAACCCGTCGGCGTCGGCCAGTGCCGCCGACCAGCCGACGGTGCGCCCCGGCTGCTCCGACAGCACCACGATGTCCTCATGTCCGCGGTCGAACGGATAACGACTGACATCGACCATCGCCCCGTCCTTGCGGCGGACGGCAGCGAGATCCGCGATGGATTGCGGATAGGCCAGGATCGAGCGCCCGCGCGCGGGGTCCGTCTCGGGCGGGGCAGCCGTGGTCCGCCCACCGGTCTTCGGCGAAAAGCTGAGACGCGCTCCACCGGGCACCCGGATCATCGCATGATGCGCGATCGGCAGCCTGCTCGTCCCGCCCGTGAAGACATGGGTCTGGTAGACCACCGGCTCGCCCGCCCTAAGGGCAATCGTTTTTTCGAGCCGGGCGCCCGCGACCTGCTGCTTCAGCCTGTAGACCGCGCTGACGCGCCCGCCGGTCGTGGCCGCCTGTTCGCCGCCTTCCCAGTCGCCATTGGCCGGCCAGCCATGGATCGGCACGCCTGCTTCGCTTTGGGCAAAAGGCGCGCAGAAGAAATCGCCGGCCAACCGCCTTTCCACCGGCGCCACGCTGTCGGGCAGCGTCTCGCCGCTCTCCAGCCAGAGGGCGCGATGCAGCGGCCGGATCGTCCGGCCGCCAGCCTCGATCGCCACGTCGTCGACCACCCCGCCCTCGCGGTTGAAGCGAACCGAAATGCCCGCGGCCGAGATCATGTCCATCTGGAAAATCCTATGGCCTTGAGATTGCGCCCCGATCGGCGTCTTGCGCTCAGACTTCGCTCGGGATGTTCTCCCGGAACACCGACTGGATGCGGATGGTCGTCGTCGGAATGTTCGGCTCGTCGCGCACCGCCCGCACCAGCCGGTCGATCGCCTCGCGCGCCTCGACCTGGGCATTCTGGTCGATCGCTGCATCCATCACGCCGCTCAGCAGATATTGCCGTGTCTGGTCGGTCAGGTCATGGCCGATGAAGATCACCGATTTGTCGCGACCCGTCTCCGTCAGCGCCCGCGCCACGCCGTCCTGGCCGGCGCCGATGCAGTAGATGGCAAGCAGGTCGTCGTGCTCCGCAAGCAGCGCCCGCACCTCGTCATGCGCCCTGTCGGGGTCCTCGTGCACCTCGCGCACGGCCACCACGTCGAGCTTCGGAAAGCTCTCCGACAGCACGTGGCGAAAGCCCATCTCGCGCTCCTCGTGGCCGCGATAGGCAAGTGCACCGGCCAGCAGCGCCACCTTGCCGGAAGCGCCGGGCAGGAAGCGGCCGATCAGGTAGCCGGCCAGGCGGCCCGCCGCGCGGTTGTCGATGCCGACATAGTTCATCCGCCCGACATGGCTGATGTCGGACACCAGCGTCAGCACGGGAACGCCTGACGCAATCAGCCGCCGCACCGCCTCGCGCACAGACGGACTGTCCAGCCCGATCAGCCCGACGCCCTGGCAATTGGCCCGCAGCCCGCCCAGCGCGGCTGCCGTCTGCTCCGGGTCGACGCCGGCGACACGATGGATGACGACGTCGACATCGCCACGCAGTTCCGCCCGCCGCTCGATCTGGCTGACCAGATCGGCCATGAACGCATTGCTGCCGCCGGGCAGCACGAAATCGAGGCAAACCGTATCGGACGCCGATGGCACCGGCTCGCCGGCCAGGTTGGCGGCAATCGCCATCACATGCTTGCGGGTGTGGTCCTGCACCCCGGCACGATTGTTCATCACCCGGTCGACGGTCGCCTTCGAGACGCCGGCCAGCCGCGCGATTTCATCCATCTTCGGTCGCGAACTGGCCACGGAACCCCTCACCGGCATTGCAACAGGCGCAAACTATGGCGGCCATTTCGGCCGGTCAACGCCACGATGATATCAAAATGATGCTTTTTGCATGAAAGGCGTCGAATTGAGTGCATAAGCGTGGGTTCCTCACCTGACCCGACTGGCATTTGCCTGCACCAAGGCTTGACGCCGTGCAATTCCTCCCGATAGCATCAAAATGAAACATCATTATGATGCTTGCAACCTGAAATGCCCTGCCCATGACGCCGACACCGAGAGACTACAGCCTGATCGGCCGCGACGCCGCGCTCGCCGAGGCCAACGGCATCGCCGCCGCCGAATGGTATTCCTGCCCCATTGAGCGCAAGCAGCTGAAGGAACTGATGAAGCGCAGCGACGGACCTGCCCTGCGCGACACCGCCATCTGGATAGCAGCGCTCGTCCTCTCCGCCGCCGGCGGCATCTATTTCTGGGGCAGTTTGTGGGCCGTCCCCTTCTTCCTCGTCTATGGCGTGCTCTACGGCTCGTCGAGCGACAGCCGCTGGCACGAGGCCGGCCACGGGACCGCCTTCAAGACGCGCTGGATGAATGACGTGCTCTATTACGTCGCCAGCTTCATGATCCTGCGCGAGCCGACGGTCTGGCGCTGGAGCCACACCCGCCATCACACCGATACCATCATCGTCGGCCGCGACCCCGAGATCGCCGTGCCCCGTCCGCCCGACGTCGCAGCCCTGTTGCTCAACATCTTCGCCCTGAAGAGCAGCGTGACGACGCTGAAGTCGCTGTTCATCCACGCCGCCGGCCGGCTGAAGCCTGATGAGGCCACCTTCATTCCCGAGATGGAGCGCTGGAAGGTCTATGTCGTGGCGCGCATCTATCTCGCGATCTTTGCCGCCGTCGTTGCCGCCTGTTTCTGGATGGGCAGCATCCTGCCCGCCATGCTGGTCGGCCTGCCCAGCCTCTACGGCGGCTTCATGACCATCTATTTCGGCCTGACCCAGCACGCAGGCCTGGCCGAGGACGTGCTCGACCACCGCCTCAACACCCGCACCATCTACATGAACCCGCTGTTCCGGTTCCTGTACTGGAACATGAATTACCATGTGGAGCACCACATGTTCCCCATGGTGCCCTATCACGCGCTGCCGAGGCTGCATCAGGCGATCAAGGACGACTGCCCCGAGCCCTATCCCAGCACCATCGCCGCCTATCGCGAGATCATCCCGACCATCCTGCGCCAGCTGCGCGAACCCGCCTATCACGCCGTCAGGCATCTGCCCGACGGCAAGACGCCGGTGCCCTACAACCACGGCGCCATCATCAACCCGGCCGAATAGGCCGTCGGAGACTACCATGCCCGAACAATGGTTCGACGCCTGCGATACGGACGACATCGACCAGGACGACGTGATCCGCTTCGATCACGAAGGCCGCACCTTCGCCCTCTACCGCACCGAGGACGACCGCTTCTTCGCCACCGACGGCCTGTGCACGCATGAGAAGGTACATCTCTCCGGCGGGCTGGTGATGGGCACCATCATCGAATGCCCCAAGCACAATGGCCGCTTCGACTTCACCACGGGCAAGGCCAAGGGCGCACCCGTCTGCGTCGACATCGCCACCTATCCGGTCAAGGTCGAGGCCGGCCGCGTGCTGATCCGCCTCGCCTGATCGCCCAAGCAAGCCCGATCTCCAGCCACCCGATCGCCAGCCAAGAGATGAACATGCAATCCTCCCAGCCAACCGTCGCCGACCTGCTCGCGCTCAAGGGCAAGCGCCAGCTTACCAAGCTCAGGGTCGAGTCGCTCGACGAGGCGTCGGCCGCCAACGCTGCCGGCATCGACATGCTGTCGGTGCCGCCCGAGGTGCTGTCGCTCGAAGGCTTCCGCACCGTCTGCCCCAATCCCTTCGTCGTCGGCGGCCTCGAGCCCGGCGCCTACATCACCGAGGAAGACTATCTTCGCATCGCCTTCCGCTTGCTCAAGCTGGGCGCCAACGCCGTCTATTGCGGCGCCAGCCTTGGCATTGTCCGCCGCCTGCGCGACGAGGGCATCCCCGTCGTCGGCCATGTCGGGTTGATCCCGTCGCGCCGCACCTGGACCGGCGGTTTCAAGGCCGTCGGCAAGACCTGCGATTCGGCAATGATGGTCTGGCAGCAGACGAAGGCGCTGGAAGATGCCGGCGCCTTTGCCGCCGAGATCGAGGTCGTGCCGCCGGCCGTGGCCGAGGCGATTTCGAAACGCACCAACCTGCTGATGATCTCGATGGGCGCAGGTGCGGGATGTGATGCGCAGTACCTGTTCGCCACCGACGTGCTCGGCGTGCACGACGGCCACTACCCGCGCCATTCCAAGGTCTATCGCGACTTTCACTCGCAGTACCAGCGCCTGCAGCAGGAGCGCATCGCCGCCTTCCGTGAGTATTCCGCCGATGTTGCGAGCGGCTCCTACCCTGCGGCCAGCCACCTTGTCCGCATGGACGCGGCGGAGCAGGATCGGTTTCTGGCCGAGATGGAAAAGACGCCGCTGGTCTAGGTCAGGTCTCGGAGAAGACCGCAGAAAACAGGGAGGGAAAAATGGCCAGATGGCGCGTTGCCGGCATCAATTTCGACCACATGCACATGGGCGACCTGTTGCGCGAGGTGCACCAGCATCCCGATGCCGAGATCGCCGGCATCCATGACAGCAACCCCGAGCGCATGGCCGCGGCGATCGCCAATTTTTCCATTCCCGCGGACCGCGTCTTCACCGATCTGGACGTCTGTATCGAAGCGACAAGGCCGGACCTGGCGATCATCTGCGCCGCGACCGCCGAGCATGCCGACCATGTCGAGCGTGTCGCCCGCCACAAGGTGCATGTGCTGGTCGAGAAGCCCTTCGCATCCTCGCTCGCCGACGCCGACCGCATGATCGCGGCGATGAAGCCGACCGGCCGCCAGATGGCGATCAACTGGCCTCTCGCCTGGTACCCGAGCCACAACACGGCGAAACGCCTGATCGACGAAGGCGCCATCGGCGAGGTCATCGAGGTCCACTATTACGATGGCAACCGCGGCCCGCTCTACCACCTCGCCGACAAGGTCGAAGTGACGCCGGAACAGGTCGAGGCGGCAAAACCCACGTCCTGGTGGTACAAGAAGGCCTCGGGCGGCGGCAGCCTGCGCGATTATCTCGGTTATGGCGTGACGCTGGCGACCTGGTTCCGCAACGGCGAGAAGCCGCTGGAAGTCACCTCCGTCATCGACCAGACGCCTGGCATCGAGGTCGACCAGCATTCGATCACCGTCTGCCGCTACAAAAGCGGCCTGTCCAAATTCGAAACGCGCTGGGGCACCTTCACCGATCCCTGGACGCTGCAGCCGCAGCCCAAATGCGGTTTCGTCATCCTGGGCACCGACGGCACGATTTCGAGCTACGACTACGAACCGCATGTCACGGTGCAGACCCGCGCCCACCCCGAAGCCTACCCGGTCCCGGTCGATGCCCTACCCGTCGGCCGCCGCGCCCCGGTCGAATATGTACTGGATTGCCTGGCAAAGGGCGTGCCTATCACGGGTCCGCTCTCTCCGGAGATGTCGCGCATCGGCCAGCAGATCACCGACAGTGCTGCCCTTTCCGCCGAGCTCAAGCGCACTGTCGAGCTGCTGCCATGAACGACACGCCGAGCGAAGACGCCTATGCGCTGAAGTCCGCCGAGACCCGGCTGGTCGCAGCACCTGACCTCGCCTATCTCCCGCCGCGTCCAAAAGCCTATGCCCCGCGCATCGCCCTCGTCGGCGCCGGCGGCATTTCGTTCGCCCATCTCGACGCCTATCGCAACGCCGGCTTCGACGTCGCCGTCATTTGCAATCGCACGCTGGCGAAGGCGGCCGACCGCCGCGACGAATTCTTCCCCGATGCAGCAATCACCGACGACCTCGGCGAGGTCCTCGCCCGCGACGACGTCGAGGTCTTGGACATCACCACCCACCCGGCCGAACGCGCCGGCATGATCGAAAAGGCGCTGCTCGCGAGCAAGCACGTGCTGTCGCAAAAGCCCTATGTGCTCGATCTCGACACCGGCGAACGTCTCGCCGACCTCGCCGACCGTAAGGGCGCAAAACTCGCCGTCAACCAGAACGGCCGCTGGGCGCCGCATCTCGCCTGGATGCGCGAGGCGGTCCGCACCGGCCAGATCGGCAACCTCGTCTCCTGCCACGTCTCGATCCACTGGAACCACGGCTGGATCAAGGGCACGCCGTTCGAAGCGATCGACGACCTCGTGCTCTACGATTTCGGCGTCCACTGGTTCGACTTCCTGGCAAGCCTGATCGGCGACGGCACCACATCGGTTTACGCCACCCGCGCCCGCGCCACCGGCCAGGAGGCAAGACCTCCGCTGCTCGCCCAGGCGCTGGTCGAATTCGCGGGCGGCCAGGCCTCGCTTTGCTTCGACGGCGCAACGCCTTTCGGCTCGCAGGACCGGACCTACATCTCCGGCACCGGGGGCAGCCTGTCGAGCGTCGGCCCGGACCTCGGCAACCAGGCCGTGGAGCTGACGACCGCTTCCGGCACGGCGCGGCCCGCGCTTTCGGGCGGTTGGTTCAACGACGGCTTTGCGGGCACAATGGGCGAGCTTCTGTCGGCGATCGAGGACGGGCGCGAGCCGTTGAACGGGGCGCGTGGAAACCTGCAGAGCCTCGCGCTGACGTTTGCCGCGATTGCCTCGACGCATCGGAGGATACCCGTGGTGCCCGGCACGGTGCGCAGCCTCGCGGAGGCTCAGCGTTCGGCCGGCTGAGCGGGCATCGCACCGTCTCGGCAACCCAGCGACCGCACGCTGGCAAGCCGCTGGCGCCACATGACTCAGTACGCCTCGATCTGCTGGATCAGGGATCGATCATACAGTGTGCAGACATGTCCCACCACGTCCCGGGAAATGGAAGCGATCAGCGAGCAAAGCCGCGACGATGCGGCTTCGAGATAGACGACGCTGTAGCGCGTGACTGGAAAGGCCGGCTGCACGTTAAGCACGCGCAAGACACCGCTGCGAAGCTCATTCTGGATGACGATCGGCGGCAGCACGGCAATGCCCAACCCATTCGCGATCATGCTGATCGTCGTCGACAGCGAGTTGGAGTAGTGCAGGACGGCACTCTGGGCGTCGTGGCCCCCAAGATAGTCGAGCAGCTTGCCGTGATTGTAGGTTCCTCTCTCATAGGAAATGATCGGATAGCGCAGCAGGTCGGCGCGGCCGATCGGCTGATTTGGCGCGCCTTCCAGCAAGGCGGGGGACGACACCCAGTACATGCTGAGATCGCAAAGATCGGACACGTTCATCTTCGAGATGTTCGGCCCCGGAAATCCCAGGATGATATCAAGTTCGCGGTTCTCGAGACGCTGCAGGAGGATGGAGGAGGAATCCGTCGAAACCGAAACGCGGAGGCGTGGGGAGCGTTCGCGCAGCGTTTCCATGATGCCGCGCAGCACGACCAGCGCCATGCTGGGCAATACGCCGATCCGCACCGTACCCTCGAGTTCGTCTTTCGGTCCCAGATCCTGCAAGAGCGCGTTGTACCGACTGACGATGTCGCGAGCGCCGGTAACGAAGTGAGCCCCCTCTTCGGTCAGTTTGACGTCGCGGGCATCCCGCTCGAAAATCTTGAATCCAAGCTCCTGCTCCATGGCCGAGACGCGGTTGGAGATGGCAGCCGGCGTCATGTTCATCCGCTCGGCGGTAATGCGGAAATTTCTCAGTTCTGCCAACCAGATGACGGTCTCCAGGAAACGGATGTTCACTGGCTCTGCAAGCTCCAGAATGCCCTCATTGTCGACCTCGGCTGATTTCGGCGAAGCATCTGAGACAGCACGGGCTGCCGTTTCGCAGTCAAGTCCGCATTCTAGCGCCAGGCTGCGGCGAGGCAATCAAAGCCATTGGATATTCGCGCTCGAACACCATTTTTGGCGGCCAAACCGGAGCGCTTGGCCGCCAATTGGTTTCGAATGCAACCCTGGAATGTCAGGCGCCTGCCTTTGCAAGGACTTTCGCGCTGGCTCCCGACATCTCGCCGAGCTTCTGCACCTTGTCGCGCACGCTCGCCTCGCGCTTCTTGCCGGTTTCCTGCATCCCCAGCGCCTTTTCGGCAACGGCCCGTACCTCGTTGCGCGGGATGACCAGCACACCACTTTCGTCGGCAAGGATGGCGTCGCCAGGCATGACCACCGCACCGCCGCATGACACCGGAATGTTCAGCCCTCCACCGAGGTCATAGAGGCGCGTGGTGATCGGCGAAAGCCCGCGAGACCACATCGGAAAATCCGAATCCTCGATCTCGGTCAGGTCCGTGCATGGCCCGTCGACAATGCCGGCAACGGCACCTGCCGCTTTCGCGGCAACGGTAACCCCGCCGCCCCAACAGGCATATTTGTCGTCGCCAAGCCGATCGACCACCAGGATGTCGCCTGGGCGCAGCATCCCTGTCGCGTGATGAAGAAGCGTCGAGTCCGAGCCTGCGATGGCGAGCGTCACGGCCGTGCCGACGACCCGCCGCTTCGGAAGAAGCGGCTGTATGCCCCGGTCCATGAAGCCGAACAGCCGCCAGTGACCGACGGTCGCCGTCTCGACGTTGGAAAGCAGATCGAGATCGGCCGGCGGCACCTGCTCGGGCATATCCTTGAGAATGTACATCGGTGAAGCCTTTCTTATGCGCAAGCGAGACGGCGATGCTGGGTCATCGGGATCAGAGTGCGGGCACGCTTGACCTGCGCCGGATCGATACGGGCGGTGACGAAGCCCACCCCATCGGATGCCTTCGCGACGACGTGGCCCCATGGGTCGCAAACCAGCGAGTGACCCCAGCAATGACGCTTTTCATTGCCGAACACCGTTGCACCCGTCTGGCCGCATGCGACGAAATAGGTCTGGGTTTCGATGGCGCGCGCACGCGCCAGCACCTCCCAGTGGTCCTTGCCGGTCTGCAGCGTGAACGCCGCGGGAAGGATGATGATGTCGCAACCGGCCTTTTCAAGTTGCAGGAAGAGTTCGAAGAAGCGGATATCGTAGCAGATGGCGCAGCCGACCTTCAGCCCGTCGATCTCGTAGGTGACGATGTCCTCGCCCGGCTTCACCGAAGCGGACTCCTTGTATGCCGTGCCATCGGGCGCGACGATGTCGAACATGTGGATCTTGCGATAGGCAGCGGCCTGCTTGCCTTCGCGATCGAAGACGAAGCTGGTGTTGTAAATCCGGTCCTCGCCCTCGACCTTCTCCATGATCGTTCCGGCATGCACATAGACGCCGTGTTCCCGGGCGAAGGCACTGGCCATGCTGTATGCCGCCCCGCCTGGCGCGGCTTCCGCAGCCGCGAGCTTCTCCTCGATGCTTCCACCGTAATATTCGAAATACTCCGGCAGGATGATGAGGTCGGGCCTGTCGGTTCTCACGGCGTCGAGCATCATGTCACCGATGACGCGCAGGTTTTCGTCGCGATCCTTCTGCGGGTTGGTCTGAATGAGACTGATTTTCAAGATAGTTCTCCCTGTTCGGATTGTCGGATGTTCAGGCGACGATCCTCTCGTCCCTGAGCGTATGAATGGTCGCCATGATGCCGGCGCGCAGCGTCATGGTCTGGGTGGCGACGACGAGCAGTTCGGCCCCTTCGTCCAGCGCGAACTGGCGTTCGGCGGACGTCCAGGCCGGCATCACCCAGCTCTTGCCTGCGCTGCGTGCTGCCGCCGCTACGCGTTGCAGGTCGGCACGGTCGGCATCGTTGAAGGCATAGGCGCCGCGGCCGCGCGCGAGCGCGAGATCGGACGGCCCCGGGAAAAGACCATCGACCGTGTCGAGCTCGATGATCTTTTCGACGTCTTCGAGGCTTTCCGCCGTTTCGATCATCGCAAAGCACTTGGTGCGCCTGTTTTCGGATTCGAAGGCGTTCGACGCAGGCCGCGCGTAGTCGAAGACCCGGCCTCCCGCGTAGGACCGCGTTCCGGTCAGCGGATATTTCGCGGCCCTGGTGACCTCGCGTGCATGTTCGACGCCGAGTATGT
Source organism: Aminobacter aganoensis (assembly GCF_014206975.1). Lineage (GTDB taxonomy): Bacteria > Pseudomonadota > Alphaproteobacteria > Rhizobiales > Rhizobiaceae > Aminobacter > Aminobacter aganoensis. Next base: position 8,785 of record NZ_JACHOU010000017.1, on the reverse strand, counting down.
GCGGAACGATGACGCCATCCGAACCGAAATCCAGTGCCTGCTGGATCGACTCGGCATTCGGCGCGATGATCTTGGTCAGCGTCGGCATGCCGATCGCCTTGGTGTAGGCGAGGAACTGGTCGAGCGAGGCAAGGTCGAACGTGCCGTGCTCGAGCTCCAGAACCAGCGACTTGACCCCGCATGTGCGCGCGATTTCGAGATAGCCATAGTGCGGCTGCGACATCCAGAGCGCGATATTGTCCATAACTTTCATTCCTTAGGGGGGTGATTGCCCGCCGGCGGCAACCGCCGGCGGACGAGAGCGCTACTTGCCGATGGTCCTCGACAGGCCGAGCGTGCGTTCGATGAGCATGATGATGACAAGCGTGGCCGTGACGAGAACGACCGAAATGGCGGCCGTCATCGGATCGGTCTGGCTTTCGACATAGTTGAAGATCTCGACAGGCAGTGTGGTCAGTCGCGGACCGGTGATGAAGAGCGAGATCACAACCTCGTCGAACGACAGCAGGAACGACAGGGCCGCACTTGCCACGATACCCGGGGCCATCAGGGGCAGCGTGATCCGCCGGAACACGGTCAAAGGCGAGGCGCCGAGCATGGTCGCCGCTTCTTCCACCGAGGGCGGCAGCGTCGACAGCGAGGTGATCACGATCCGGACCACATAAGGCGTGGTCACGATCAGGTGGGCGATGATCAGGCCCGTGACGGTGCCGAGCAGCCTTGCCTGCACGAAGACCAGCAGTATTGCCAGGCCAAGGACGATGGACGGCAGGAGAAGCGGGGCCGTGAACAGGCTGAGCGCGAACTCCTTGCCCCGGAATTCATGCCGGCCGATCGCATAGGCGGCGGGAATGCCCACTGCGAGTGACAGTGCGGTCACCACCGATGCGATGCCCAGGCTGAGCCAGAAGGCGTTGATCAGTCCCGCGTGCTGGAACATCGCAACATACCAGCGCACGCCCCAGCTCTCGGGCGGAAAGGTCAGGTAGCTGTCATTGCTGAACGACAGCGGCAGGACCACGAGAATGGGCGCCAGCAGGAACAGATAGAGGAAGATGACGACGATGCGGAAAGGTACGCTGATTTTGCCGATCATGTTCAATCTCCCTCAATCGAACCGGCGCACGACCCGCGAATAGACCGCGAGCGCAAAGCCGAAGATGATCAGCACGATGACGGACGTGGCCGCGGCCCTTGGCCATTCGAGCTGGATGATCGCCTGATCGAAGATTTCGGTCGCCAGCAGGAAGACGCGCCCACCACCGAGAAGTTTCGGCGTGATGAACGAGCTGATCGCCAGGACGAAGCAAAGCAGGCAGCCCAGCGCGACGCCCGGCAAGGTCAGGGGAAAGACGATGCGGCGGAAGCGGGTGAAGGCATTGGCACCGAGCGAGGCTGCTGCCTCTTCCAGGCTCTGGTCCAGCTTTCCGAAACCGGCGATCAAGGCCAGCGCCATGTAGGGGATCAGAATTTCCACCAGGCCGATGAAGACGCCGAGCGTATTGTTGATCAGCCGGACTGGTTCGGAGATCAGTCCCATCGACAACAGGCTGCCGTTGATCAGTCCCTGGTCGCCGAGAAGCACCATCCAGCCATAGGTGCGCACCACGCTGCTGACGAGAAGCGGCGACACGGTGATCACGAACAGAGTGTTGCGCCAGACCGGCGAGACGCGGTGCAGGAACAGCGCGATCGGATAGGCGCAGATCAGAGTGGCGACCGTAACGGTGAAGCTGATCCAGAGCGAATTGATGACAAGCCCGAAATTGAAACTGTCGGTGAAGAAGTCGAGATAGTTCCCGAACGTGTAGACGTCCGTCAGAACACCGCCCGAGCGGCTTTCGAGGAACGATATCTGACCGAGACGCAGGACCGGCAGCACGAAAGCGGCGAGATTGACCACCGCCATCGGCACGAGCAAAAGCACGATGATCAGCGGGAAACGCCGTCTTGGCGCAGTTGCCGGCGGCGCAATGCTGGTTGGCATGTGGGTTATGGCGCTCATGACGGCCTAGCTCCCGAAAACCAGCATGTCTTGCGGCTTCCATTCGCAAAGCAGCATGTCGTCAGCGCCAAAGCCGTGGCCGGCGCTGGCGGTGGGCACCTCGACCTTGAGCATGGCGCCGTTGATTTCGACCTCGTACTGCACGATGTCGCCGATATAAGTGATCCGGGCGATGCGTCCGCGTGCGCTGTTGGTGGCATTGCTGACCAGCGCACGATCGCGATCGGGCGTCAGGCTGATGCGATGCGGGCGGATGGCGGCTTTCGCCTTGCCGCCGCTCAGACCCTTGGTGTCGCTGCGATAGACCTGGTCGCCGATGCGCGCCTGGTCACGACCGACAATCTCGCAATCGATGACATTGGCGCGGCCGACGAATTCTGCGACGAAAAGCGAGGCAGGCTTTTCATAGATTTCCGAAGGGGTGCCGAGCTGCGCAAGCCTTCCGCCCGCCATCACGCCGACGACATCGCACATGGTGAGCGCCTCGACCTGGTCGTGAGTGACGAAAACAGTGGTGATCGAAAGGCGCTTCTGAATTTCCCGGATCTCGATGCGCATGTCGTCACGCAGCTTGGCATCCAGGTTGGACAGGGGTTCATCCAGGAGAAGGATGCGTGGCCGGATGACGAGTGCGCGCGCAAGCGCCACGCGTTGCTGCTGGCCGCCCGACATCTCCTTGGGCTTGCGGCTGCCATATCCCGGCAGGCGCACCATTTCGAGCGCCTCCTCGACGCGGGCACGTGCCTCTTGCCTTGAAACGCCGCGCATATCGAGGCCGAAGGCAATGTTTTCGGCAACCGTCATATGCGGGAACAGCGCGTAGCTCTGGAAGACAAGACCGATGTCGCGTTTGTGCGGTGCGCGCCGGGCAACGTCATCGCCGCCTATCAGGATTTCTCCATCGGTGACCGAGGCAAGTCCGGCGATCATGCGAAGCGTCGTCGTCTTGCCGCAGCCCGAGGGTCCGAGAAGACCGAGAAGCTTGCCTTTGGGCAGGTCGAGATCGAGGTTGTCGACCGCGATGAAGCCCGACTCGTACCGCTTGGTCAGCCCACGCAGCCGCAGGAAAGCGGCGTCTGGTTGCGGTTCGGCTTGCGGGATGGCGATCGGGCGCGCGTCCTCGCGCGAGGCCAGCGTTTGCATGAGCTTACCTATGTTTCATCTGTTTCAACGAAGTCCGCACCAGCGGACCGGCCGGAACGGGCATGGACGTCCACGCCCGTACCGGCATGGGCGCTAGCGGCTTGCCGGGATGATCTGGCGCCGCCAGGGCGACAGCAGGTCGTCGCGCATGTCGCCGATGCTCATCCAGTCGACGGGGATCAGCTTCTTCTGCTGGTCGGCGTCCATCAAGGGAATGCGTTTGCGCGTCTCCTCATCCACCTCGGCTTTGGTATTTGTCGGCGCATAGAACATCGCCTTGGCAAAGCGTGCCTGGACCTCAGGGCTCAGCGCGTAGTTGATGAAGGTCTCTGTCGCATCCTGATCGGGAGCGTTGGCAATCGCGCTGATCACGTTGATCTGCGATGCAGTGCCCTCAACGGGGCCGATCGACTGCATGCGGCCCTCGGTCTGGTCGCGGAAGAACTGCGAACGCGCATTGTAACCGATCGAGACGGTCGCGGTGCCGTTGGCCACCAACGTATAGGCGTCGGGCTTCGGCTCCCAGGTCTGCACCGCAGGGGCAAGTTCCACCAGTTTCTTGACGCCAGGCTCGATCGACACCTTGTAGTCGTCTTCGCCCGCAAGACGGTTGGCGATGATGGTCAGCAGAATGGCCTGGATGTCGCCGCCGCCCTGTGCGGGAATGATCACCTTGCCCTTTTGAGCGGGGTCCCACAGCGCCTCCCAACTGGTGGGCGGATTGCCGTTGTAGGTGTCGCGGTTGTAGATCAACGAAAGCGTGTCGTAAGTCAGGGGAATAGCGGCGCCGCCAAGCTCCTTGCCGATATTCGCGAGATCGGCATAGTTGGTGATCTTCGCGGTATCGAGATTGGCCACGAGGCCCTCTTCCGACGCAATCTTTGCGACGGACAGGTCATAGATCACGGCATTTGCCTGCGGCGCATCCTTCTGGGCACGCATGTTGCCGAGCGACGTGGCGGCATTCTGGACGCCGAAAAACGTCACCTTGATATCCGGGTGGGCCTCGTTGAACGGCTGGACGACAGCCTTCTCATAATTGTCCTGGAAGGCGCCGCGATACCCCATGACGGTGATGTCGGCAGCCTGTGCCGCAGCGATGCTACCGAGCGATATCGATGCCGCGGCAACGGCCATGAAGGAGGTGAGTTGTGACAGTTTCATTTTTCGTTCCCCTGATGCTCTGACTGTTTTTCTTCTCTGGTCAGGCTAGGAGCGGGGCAATTTTCGGTCCAACGGATATTTCTGTCTGGGTGTTCGATTTTCCTTTTCGAGGTCAGGCAGCCAAGTCCTCTGCGGCATTGCGCAGTGCCCCGTGACAGGCGAAACGCGCGCACCATTCCCGCAGGTCATGCCTCGATCGGGACGATCGCGCGATTTCGTCATGGCACCAAAAGCATCCAGTTGGATGCGCGTTCTCAATCACCGCATGGAGCCATTTCCTTCTCCCAAATTCGCTGGACCGCCTCATAGCCAGAACCGGGGTCCGCTTCGCCAAGCAGCTAGTCGTTTGCAGGGAGCCCTAGACGTGCCCATTGATCGCGCGGGATCCTGGCTCCGACCCGAAAGGATAAGGACAGGATTGTCGTCGCGTCGGTGTCAACCTCGCATCGGAAGCTCAAGCCGTGCCATGCGGTTCGCGTGCGAAAAGCAGCCTCCGGGACGTCAAGGACATTGCCTCGCTTGAGCGGAACAAGTGGTACCAGGTCGGGGGAATAAGAAGCGTCGACCAATTGCTGCTGCAATGCGCTGGCGCAGAGTTTGGCGGCCCGCTCGCCGCGAGGCACGCCAGCCATCGAGGTCGTGGCCAACGCATCGCCGGTAGCGCCTTGCGACCGAAGCCGCCGAACACCCGGCAGTCCAGAATAGGGCTGCGACGTGGCAACGCCCGCATTCTTGGAGTTTGGCCCCCTGGCGCTGCCCTTTCCGGGTTTCGGGATCTTCCCAAGTCCGGCTTCCGGCGCATTCGCGGGCCTGGGCCGTGGCGCCTGGGCCAAGGCGGGAAGCGTTATCTCACCGTCGTTGCCGTCGGCACCCAATGGCGCTGGTGCCGGGGCTGGTTGCTTGTCAGCACGCTCTATCGGGCCCTCTTGGTTGTCGATCGCCTGTTTGCCAATGTTCTGGTTCGAGGCTGCCCCGTTACTTTCGGCGGACTCGATATCCTTTGTTGCGGCTGCCTGCTTCGCGGCGTCGTTGACTGCATCCGGCCGCTCTTCGGAAGGGGGCTTCGAATTGTCGCCCTTCGCCGGCGACGACGAGGTGTCTTGAACGCCACCCCCCTCCAGAGATTTGCCAGGGCCGGCGTCCTTGTCCCCGAACCGGAAGACAGGTTTCAGGACCTCGATTTGCGCCGGCCTGGGTCGTTCCTCCACCGACGCAGGCAGTTGCTTCGACTTCGATTCCGGAGGCTTTTCGGCATCGGGATCCTTTGACGGCGGCGAAGGAGGAGGTTTCGGCTTTGGCTGTTCCGGCGGAGGCACGAGGGTGACATTTACCGCCTCCTCCTGCTGCTGTTGAGAAAGCCTCGGCTGGCCGTAGACCACCAGGATCGCAATGAGGAGGCCATGCAGGATCAGCGATGGGGGGAAAGCCCATAGCAAGTCCCGCCGTCGGTTCCTTGTTTCATCCTCCATGCTGACCGATGTGCAGTGAAACAGAGCCGGCATCAAGCATGATCGTCGATGTCGTGCAAAACAGCCGCTGGAGCCGGCCTTTGACCGTCAAGGGGCGAGCTTGCTTCCTCATACGACCAAGAACCAGTCGGCCGACTGGAGCAGTCCGAACTGTGAACACAGCGACGGCGCGGCGTCGGAGAATGGCGAAGCCTTACCAGCGCCACCTGCCCGCTTGCCCGGCATCGCCAGAGCCACGTTCAGGCAAAGTCGAACGAGAACCCCAACTCCATTCGACTCCAGCGCCCTTTTCAGTCGGCGGGTGCTTGACCCGGTTGGCGCTCAGCGGCGCTCAGTTCTAGATTCCGGCCGAACGCGACAGCGGTGTTTGCGGCCGTGCTTGGGGCACCATGAGTGGACCGGCGTCAGGACAAGCGGCTCCCCTATCAACCTCCATCGAAGGTCATGAGGGCCTCGACCCGAAGCAGCCGTTCTCGACTCGTGGAGTCGAAATGCCCTCTGCACGAATTCACGGCTGGTCGCGCCAGGGCTGCCTTGTACGCAGTCCGGCGCAGCAGCAAACGATCGCACGCGCCTTGTTGCGACCAGCTATCCGCACTAAACTCTGCCCTCCTCGCAGCGTGCCCTCTGGTTGACACAGGAGTTGCCGAAATGCGTGGCGGTCTTCTTTTCATTCTGTTCGTGCTTGCACACCAGCCCCTGGTATCGCACGCCGCGTCCATCCACGAAGCCGCCATGAAGGGCGACGTCGCGGCGGTTGCGGCAGCACTCGACGCAGGCGCCGACGTTGATGAGAGCGACGGGAAAGCGGCGCCGCTCTACCTGGCGGTCAGGGGCGGGCATCTTGCGGTGGCAAGACTGCTCATCGACCGCGGCGCCGACGTCAACGCCGCCCCGACGGCTTTGGGTCCTGCTCTCATGCCCGCCTTGGCGAAGCGCCGGGTCGATTTGATCACTCTCCTGCTGGACGGAGGCGCGAACCCAAACGCCTATCGCAACCGCGAAGCCGCGCTCCACATCGCCGTCAGGTCCGGTTGTCTCGACTGCGTGAAGGCACTGGTCAGCGCCGGCGCCGACGTGAATGCGAAGACGAAGGACGGCAAGACATCGCTCCATCTGGCAAAATTCAAGGCGCAACGCGAAGTTGCCGATTATCTCTTGTCGCACGGCGTCGTCTTGCCAACGCCAGCCCCGATCTCGAACAAGTTGGCCACCGCCGATGTCGAGAAAGGCCGAACCGCCTTCTCCAGACATTGTGCCTATTGCCACAATGCCAAGCCCGACGAAGGCAGCAACGAGGGACCGACCTTGTGGAACGTCGTCGGCCGCGACAAGGCATCCGTGGCAAACAGACGTTACTCCGAAGCCCTGCTGGCATGGCAGGGCGTCTGGACCTACGAGGACCTGAACAAGTTTCTGCTTGAGCCCATGGTCACGACGCCGGGCGTCTACATGGAGATGCCGGGCGTTCCGGACGAGACTGAGCGAACAAACCTGATCGCCTATTTGCGGACACTGAGTGAGACGCCGATCCCGCTACCCTGAACCGTGGCCCGATGTCGTCGTGTCCCCAGCCGGGCAGGCGATCGTTCGATGTCCGCTTTGGCGCACAAGCCGCGATCAGCCCGGGAGGCGCCCACGAAACAGCGTGGTGCCGTCCGCCAGGCGCGACCTGGAGATGTCCCGGAACCCAGCCTCTGTCATCCACGCCCGATACTGACGGGTGTACGCCTCGCCGTGGCGATAAAGGTTCAGGAAGGTGAGGTTCAGGAAGACACCCTCTGGCGGGCCAAGGCGGTCGTCATCGACGACACCCCACCCCGCGATTGCGATCTCGCCTCCTGGTGTGAGGCAACGCGCCGCGTTCAGGATCGAAATGCGCGCCTGGTCCCGCGGCAGGACCTGGACGACGGCCTTCAGGATTGCCAGATCGTGCCGGCCGACCGATGGTGCGACGGTGATGTCGCCCTCCTCGACCAGCACGTCGTCGACACCGTATTCCGACAGGATGTCTGGCGCGACCGCTGCGACCGTCGGCAGCTCCATCAGCGTCGCCGCAATCTGCGGCCGCTGCTCGCGAAGGCCGACGAGAATGGTCCCCGGGCCGCCCCCGATGTCGATCACCGACCCGATCGCCGAGAGGTCTATCTCCCGGGCCAGGTGCCGGCCGAAAATCACCCCGCCCGGCGCGAGCTTTCGGCTGAAGGCCGCCGCGGCCTCGGGCCCCGCATCTGAAAAATCGTGCAGCGCAGCCGGTCGGTTCTGTCGCAGCGACTCCGCGGTCAACAGGTCGGCTCCCCAGAGCTCGCGCAGCAGCGCATGATCGCCGCCGCGATAGGTCGGCTTGGACGCGTCGAGAAAGGCCGCCGCTTCGGCCCCGTTGCGAAACCGGCCATCCTCGACTTCGAGGAGACCGATGCTGGCGAGCGCATAGAGGAGCCGCGACAGACGATCGGGCTCGACCTTGAGCGCAGCGCCAAGGCTGTCAGCAGTCTCCGCGCCGCCGGCAAGCCGGGTGAAGATGCCGAGTTCCAGCCCGGCGCGAAGCGCCAGGGCGGGAGGCACCGCTGCGAACAGCGTGTCGATCCGATTGGAATCCACCATGTCACCTGCCCCTTCGCGATCCGGGATGAACTTTGAAGCACCTCGGAAGATCGGTTTCAACCGGGGCTGCACTATCCTCACCTGCCGCCGAGAGCAGCTCGCCGTCATCTGCAGCATCTTCCGAACGCAAAACCGGCTGCCGCATTTCTGCGACGGGCGTATTTGCATTTGGTTGGGGCCAGGATTTGAACCTGTGCCCTTCCGGTTATGGTCCGTGAGGACGAGGAGCTACCATCGCCGGGGAAGCGGGGCTTGCCGCTCGTGATCGAGCTCGTGGGATTGAGGAAAGGTTGGTTGCGGTGCTGGATTTGGCTTATCCCGCGTCGTCGGCCGCTGGGGTCCTTGCGGGCGGCTGATGCGGTTGTAATCAGACGGTCAGCCGGCAGCCAGATACCAAAAC
>NZ_JACHOU010000016.1 GCF_014206975.1 Aminobacter aganoensis | reverse complement strand
CCAAGCAACCCGAGCCGTTCAAGGCGGCGCGTGCGCTGGTTCGGCGCATATTCTCTTTACCATGCCGACCGCTGGCATCGTCGACTGGCATATAGCGGATTCCCGCAATCCCGCCACAGTAATGCATCCATTTGCATACTGCCATTAGGCGAATGGGGGCTTCTCCAATGGCGAAGCCTTGTTTTCATTTCATTTTCACCGATCGAAAACCCTCCAGGCAACCAACCAGTCGTGGCAAGCTTGACTGTATACAAATGTGTGCAATAAGACGCGGAGGTCAAATCAACTGCAAAGGCGGATCGGTTCCAGGTGATGATCGGCGCATCGACAGACTACGACGTGCTCGTCGCCGGCGGCGGCAATGCCGCACTGTGCGCGGCCATCAGCGCCCGGCGCGCCGGCGCCAGCGTTCTCGTCGTGGAAGCGGCGCCGCGCTTCTATCGCGGCGGCAACACGCGCCACACGCGCAACATGCGCTGCGCCCACGATGAGGCGACCGAAACCCTGTCCGGCCCCTATTTCGAGGACGAGTTCTTTGACGACCTGCTCCGCGTGACCGGAGGCAACACCGACGCAGATCTGGCGCGCATGATGATCGCCGAATCCAAGAAGATGCTGACCTGGATCGCCGAGCAAGGCGTGCGCTTCCAGCCCTCCCTCGGCGGCACGCTCAGCCTCGGGCGCACCAACTCGTTCTTCCTCGGCGGCGGGCGGGCGATGCTCAATGCCCTCTACCGCACCGCCGAAAGCCTCGGCGTCGAAGTCGTCTATGACGCGGAGGTGGTGGGCCTCGACATCGAAGGGTCGCAATTCCGCGCCGCCCGGGTCCGGCACGCCGGCACAGAAACCACCGTTCGCGCAAAAACCTTCGTCGCCGCCTGCGGCGGCTTCGAGGCGAACATCGAATGGCTGAAAGAGGGCTGGGGCGAGATCGCCGAGAACTTCCTGATCCGCGGCACCCCCTACAACCGCGGCACGGTGCTGAAGATGCTGATCGACAGCGGCGTCGGGCAGATCGGCGATCCGACGCAATGCCATGCCGTGGCGATTGACGCGCGCGCGCCGAAGTTCGACGGCGGCATCATCACCCGCCTCGACTGCGTCGTCTTCGGCATCGTCGTCAACAAGCACGCCGAGCGGTTCTACGACGAGGGCGAGGACGTCTGGCCGAAGCGCTACGCCATCTGGGGGCGCCTTGTCGCCGCCCAGCCCGACCAGATCGCCTATATCGTCTTCGACGCTCCGTCGCTCGACCTCTTCATGCCGTCGCTCTTTCCCCCGGTGAAGGCCTCGACGCTGGGCGAGTTGGCCGGCAAGCTCGGCCTCGAGCCGGCGGCGCTCGAACGTACGGTCGCCGGCTTCAACGATGCCGTCCAGCCCGGACACTTCGACCAGACGAGCCTCGACGACTGCCGCACCGAAGGCATCGAGCCCGCCAAGAGCCATTGGGCGCGCCGCATCGAGCAGGCGCCCTTTTATGCCTATCCGGTCCGGCCGGGCATCACCTTCACCTATCTCGGCGTCAAGGTGGACCGGCGGGCGCGCATGCTGATGGATGACGGGCGACCCGCAGCCAACATGTTCGCCGCCGGCGAGATCATGGCCGGCAACGTGCTCGGCCAGGGTTATGCCGCAGGCATAGGCATGACGATCGGCAGCGTCTTCGGACGCATCGCCGGCCGCGAAGCCGCTGCCCTCGTTTCGTCCACCTGCCCGTCGTCGGAGGCCGCATGAACATCCACGCCCAGCCGGCGCACGCGACGGCAAGCCTCGCCGAGGCCGACCGCCTGATGACGGTCTGCAATTCCTGCCGCTACTGCGAGGGTCTGTGCGCCGTCTTTCCGGCAATGGAGATGCGGCGCGCCTTCTCCGACGGCGACCTCAACTACCTCGCCAATCTCTGCCACAGCTGCGGCGCCTGCTTCCACGATTGCCAGTTCTCGCCGCCGCACGAGTTCGACGTGAACGTGCCGAAGACGCTGGCGATCGTGCGCAACGATTCCTACCGCGCCTATGCCTGGCCGCGCGCCTGTGCCGGTCTTTTCGACCGCAACGGGCTGGCGATCAGCCTCATCGCCGCTGTGAGCGTCGCGGTCTTCGTCGCCGGCTTTGCTGCCTGGCATGACCCGTCCGTGGTCTTCGGCGTGCATACCGGCCCCGGCGCGTTCTACAAGCTGATGCCGCACGATGCGATGGCCCTGCTCTTCGGCGCCGCCTTTGCCTATGCCCTCGTCGCTCTCGCCATGGGCGTCCGCAATTTCTGGAAGGACATCGGCGAGCCCGCCACGACGCTCGCCGAACCTGCCTCGCTCTGGCAGGCGATCAAGGATGCGTGCAGCCTGCGCCATCTCGACGGCGGCGGCGTCGGCTGCATGAACGAGGATGAGGCCCCGACCGACCGCCGGCGCCTCTACCATCACATGACCTTCTACGGCTTCATGCTCTGCTTTGCGGCGACGTCGACGGCGACGCTCTACCACTACGTGCTCGGCATGGAGGCGCCCTACCCGGTCTACGATCTCCCGGTCGTGCTCGGCACGGTCGGCGGCATCGGCCTCCTCGTCGGGCCTGCCGGCCTGCTTCACGCGAAATGGCTGCGCAACCCGGTCCTCATGGACGGCTCGCGCACCGGCATGGACGTCGCCTTCCTCGCCATGCTGTTCCTGACCAGCCTGACGGGCCTGCTGCTGCTCGTTCTGCGGGCCACGCCCGCCATGGGCCTGATGCTCGCCCTTCACCTCGGCGTCGTCTTCAGCCTCTTCGTCACCATGCCCTACGGCAAGTTCGTCCACGGTATCTACCGGTTCCTGGCCCTGGTGCGCTACGCCAGGGAAAGGCGGCAGATCGGCGGCGCCTGACCGAGAAACCGGCGTCATCGTCAAGCAACCAAGCTTTCGTGGATCAAAATGCGGTACGATGAAAAGCCTTTATATCCGCAATCTCTAATAAAATACGATGCACCTTGGGCCACGTTGTTTCGGCAATGGCGATTCCTTTTCAGGTGTCAGGAAGCGTGTTATCCCCCACGGACGATTGTACTGGGAGGACCTATGAGACAGCTATTGATTGCCGCGAGCGCACTGGCGCTTGGCGCCGGAACCGCTGCCGCACAGGATCAGGTTTACGACTGGTCGGGAGCGTATGTCGGTGTGCAGGCTGGGTATGCTTTGGGTCAATCCCTCTACACAAACACGGACTTCCCGACCGAATACGTCAACTACGATCCTGACGGCTTCTTTGGTGGCGTCTACGCCGGCTACAATTTTCAGATGTCCAACAATGTCGTTCTGGGCATTGACGGCGACCTGAACTTCACGGGCATCAAGGGAAGCAATGACTACTGGTGGGTAGGCGGCATCCCGGTTCCGACAGCAAGCGCCGAGATCAAGTACACAGCCGCGCTTCGTGCACGCCTCGGCTATGCAATGGGTCGGGTCCTGCCATATGTGGCGGGCGGGCTTTCCGTGGCGAAATACGACTTCGATTTCATCAGGGATACCGGCTTTGTGCACTATGCGGAAAGCGAGACCATGGTCGGCTGGAATGTCGGCCTGGGCGCCGAATATGCCGCCACCGACGGTCTCGTCCTGCGCGCCGAGTACCGCTATTCTGATTATGGTTCAAAAAGCTTCGCGCAGCCGGACTTCTTCAGAATCGATGATGCCCATATCACGCTGTCGTCGCACGACTTCCGCTTCGGCATCGCCTACAAGTTCTGACGCCATCAAGTTCTGACGCCATTCACGGCGCGCCGCCCAAGCCCTTGAACTGCTGATTTATTGGCTTCCACCAAGTTGGTGGTGCCCCTAGCCGGGATCGAACCAGCACTCCTTGCGGAACTCGATTTTGAGTCGAGCGCGTCTACCAATTCCGCCATAGGGGCCTGCCCTAAACGGACAGAACGGTCGCGGACTATACGGTCAGCCACCCGTCCGTCAACTGCCCAGGCGTGCGATTGTGCGACAGATTGTGCAAGTAAAGCTCGTTTCGCATTCGTGAAGTCCTCACGCATTGTGCGGCACGGCAATTCTTCCTAAACAGGCAGCGCGTTATCCCAGGGGGCCAGATGCTTCGCCGACTCTACGACTGGACCTTGTCGCTCGCGGCAAGGAAATCCGCCGAATGGTGGCTGGCTTTCATCGCCTTCATCGAAAGCTCGATCTTCCTGGTTCCAGCCGACGTGCTCTATTTGCCGATGGCGCTGTCGCGGCCCGACCGCGCCTACCGCTACGCCATCGTGGCGACGGTGGCCTCGGTGCTCGGCGGCATCGCCGGCTGGTTCCTCGGCCACTACGCCTTCGAGGCGGTGGCCAAGCCGGTGCTCGAATTCTACGGCAAGTATGACGAGTTCGAAGCGCTCAAGGTCGCATCCGGCACCGGGATCATCCTGTTGATGCTGGTCACCTCGGGGCTGTCCCACCTGCCGCCGATCAAGGTGGTGACGATCCTTGCCGGCGTCGTCGGCTTTCCGCTCGGCTGGTTCATCGTCTCGGCGATCATCGCCCGCGGCGCCCGCTTCCTGTTCCTGGCCTGGCTGCTCAGGACCTATGGCGAGCCGATCAGGCACTTCATCGAAAAGCGCCTCGGCCTGCTGGCCGGCGTCGCCGCCGCTGCCCTTATTTTGCTCTATCTTCTCGTCAAATACCTCCACTGAACGGCAAGTGCCGGTAACCAGACTGGGCAACACGCAATGACCACCCTAGCCTCCCCGAGCGGACGCAGCCAGATGCTGACGGCGCTCTTCCTCGCCGTTGCCATGGCCGTCGTCGTCGGCACCGCGCTCGGCTTCCAGCACATCGGCGGCTACATGCCCTGCAAGCTCTGCCTCGAGCAGCGCACGCCCTACTATGTCGGCGTGCCGCTGATGGCGTTGGCCGCCCTGTCCTCGGCCATGCATTGGCCGGCCTGGCTGACCCGCGCATTGCTCGCCCTCGGCGGCCTGCTGATGCTCTATGGACTTTATCTCGGCGCCTATCATGCCGGCGTCGAATGGCGCTGGTGGTCCGGCCCGACCGACTGCGCAGCAGTCAGCGGCACCGTCGACACCGGCGGCAAGGGCCTGCTCGACGTGCTCAACGAGGTCGTGCCGCCGCGCTGCGAGGATGCGGCACTGCGCGTGCTCGGCCTGTCCTTCGCCGGCTGGAACGTGCTCGCCAGCGCCTTCCTGGCGGTCGTGGCCCTGCGTGGTGCGTTCAGGAAGTAAAGCCTTTCCTTCTCCCCGCCTGCGGGGAGAAGGTGGCCCGAAGGGCCGGATGAGGGGCAGCGATTACTCCTGAAAGACCGGCTCGGCCCCTCATCTGCCTGCCGGCATCTTCTCCCCGTAAACGGGGAGAAGAACGAAGCGGCTCTACGGCTCCAGTTCGACATCCCAGTATAGATAATCCATCCAGCTTTCGTGCAGGTGGTTGGGCGGGAACAGCCGGCCGTTGTTGTGCAGGTCGTGCACGGTCGGCTGGAACGGCCTCTGCAGCGGCCACATCTTGGCTTGCGCCGGCATCATGCCGCCCTTCCTGAGATTGCAGGGCGAGCAGGCGGCGACGACGTTTTCCCAGGTCGTGGCCCCGCCGCTGTGGCGCGGGATGACGTGGTCGAAGGTCAGGTCCTCCGGCGTGCCGCAATACTGGCACTGGAAGCGGTCGCGCAGGAATACATTGAAACGGGTGAAGGCCGGATAGCGCGACGGCTTCACATAGGTCTTGAGGCTGACGACGCTGGGCAGCTTCATCGAGAAGGTCGGCGAGGAAACGGCGTGCTCGTATTCGGCAACGATGTTGACGCGTTCGAGGAACACAGCCTTGATCGCGTCCTGCCAGGACCAGAGCGACAAGGGGTAGTAGCTGAGCGGACGATAATCCGCATTCAGCACTAGTGCTGGGAGCCCATCCGGAGACACGGCAACCGTCACTTCGCGTACCTCCTTGGCTCCCGAACCCAACGGTGCGGATACTGTAAGCCCGAGGTGACAGGAATGTGAAGCGCCTAGTCGGTCACAAAGCCCGTCAAAAATACGCGATTTTGCGCATTCAGGCGGGATTTCCGGCCGGCGGCGCGCCATCGCGGCCCCGGGTCTCGCGATAATACGCCCAGAACAGTCGCGACGCGACCCCCCGCCACGGCGCCCATGATTCGGCAAGCCGAATCAGCGCCTTCTCGCCGGGCCGCGGATCGATGCCGAGCGCATGCCCGACGGCCGACTGCAGGGCGACGTCGCGGGCCGGGAAGATGTCGGGATGACCGGCGGCAAACAACAGATAGACCTCCGCCGTCCATGGCCCGATGCCCGATATGGCGACCATGGTCGCCATCGCCTCCTGCGCCTCCAGCCGGCAGAGTCTGTCGAGGTCGAGGCCGTCGGCGACAGCCTGGGCGACGGCCAGCAGCGTGCGCTGCTTGGGCCGCGACAGACCCGCTTCGCGGAACAAGTCCTCGCCGGCGGCGAGCAATGCTGCCGGCGTCAGCGGGTCGACAAGCGTGGCAAGACGGCCGAAAATCGCCTTGGCGCTCGCCGTCGACACCTGCTGCGAAACGATGATCGAGGCGAGGCTGGCAAAGCCGGGCTCGGTCAGCCTGAGCGGCACCTCGCCGGCCATCCCGCGCACGGCCTCGAGCCGCCGGTCGACCGCGCAAAGCGCGTCGAGACCGCGGTGGACGTCGTCGAGACTGGAGATCCGGCGCATGGCGTCACTTGTTAGGTTGCGTCGGGCACCGTAGCAATCGGCAAGGCAACCGTTCAATGCGAAACCGCAACGCTCATGACTGCTCCTGTCTTCCGCTTCGCCCCGAGCCCGAATGGCGAACTGCATCTCGGCCACGCGCTTTCGGCCCTGACCAACCAGCGCATGGCCAACGCCGCCGGCGGCCGGCTGCTGCTGCGCATCGAGGACATCGACGTCACCCGCTGCACGCCGGAGTTCGACGCCGGCATTTTCCGCGATCTGGCGTGGTTGGGCATCGACTGGGAAGAGCCGGTGCGCCGACAGTCGGAACACTTCGGCGAGTATGAAGCAGCACTCGAACGCCTCAGGCGCGAAGGACTGGTCTATCCCGCCTTCATGAGCCGTGGCGACATCCGCGCCGCGATCATGGCGTTCGAGGCAACGGGAAAGACCTGGCCGCGCGATCCCGACGGCGCCCCGCTCTATCCCGGCACGGACAAGACCATGTCGCGCAACGAGCGCATGCAGCGTATCGATGCCGGCGCGCCCTTCGCCTGGCGGCTCGACACGGCGGGGGCACTGGCCAGGCTGAAGGGCCGGTTGAGTTGGCGGGAATGGGCGGATGAAACCATGCCCTCGACCACCGACGTGGCGGCGGACCCGCTGCAATGGGGCGACGTCGTCATCGCCCGGCGCGAGATACCGACCAGCTACCACCTGTCGGTGGTCATGGACGACGCGCTGCAGGGGGTGAGCCATGTCGTGCGAGGCCGCGACCTCTATTTCGCGACGTCGGTGCAGAGGCTGCTGCAGGAGATGCTCGGCTTGCCGCAGCCGAGCTATTTCCACCACCGACTGGTGCTCGGTCCGGACGGTCGCAAGCTGTCGAAAAGCCAACGCGACACCGGCCTCGCGGCATTGCGCGAGGCCGGCGAGACGTCGGAAGGCGTCAGGCGGATGCTGGGATATTAGGTCGCACCGTCCAACCGACGGGCGGTGCAGTTAGGCGGTCGTGCGTCCTTCGACAAGCTCGGGGTGAGGACCGTTGGTGCCGTCGCAATGTCGTCGAACTTCTCGACGGTGGTGCTGGCAACAGTTACGCTCCTCATCCTGAGCTTGTCGAAGGACGCACGACCAGACAACCGCCGTCAGAACCTGGCAAATCCCGCCTTGACCAGCGCCAGCACGCTGATGAAGACGAAGGCGCCGCCAAGCCCCCAGGCGACGGCGAGGTTCAGGTCGCGCAGCGTAATGCCATAGCTGTTGGCGACCAGAACGGCGCCAAAGAAGCCGACAGTGAACAGCAGCATGTTGCCCGTTGGGCCGAAGCCGTCGTCCTTCATGATGGCGTCGAGTGCTGCGCCGAAGAAGAACGCCATGACGGCGACGAAGGCGATTGCCATCATCAACCAGCCCGGATCGAGATTCCACAACATCTTCGGTCCTTTCAGAGGCCGACTGTGCAGTTTCTACCGGGCCGCCTCCCGGGGTGTGCATCACCCAGATCGGGTCGTCAGATCAGGTTCGGTGAATCTATGGATCAATCGTTTCATTTTGCTTGCGCGAATATTCGGCATTAGAGCGATCGCATGAACTCCCTACCGGGCGCGGTGTCCGGCGACGCACGGTGGCCCATGACATCCTCTCCAAAGCGGCTGATCCCGGCCACCTTCGTGCTGCTGTGGGCAACCGGCTTCATCGGCGCGCGCTACGCCATGCCGTGGGCGGAGCCATTCACCTTCCTTGCCATCCGCTTCGTGCTCGCCTTCCTGATCCTCGGCGGCGTGATGCTGGCGCTCGGCTCGGCCCGGCTCTCGCGGCGCGCGGCGCTCCATGCCGTGCTCATCGGCATGCTGCTCCACGGCGTCTACCTCGGCGGCGTGTTCTGGGCGATCCACCAGGGCCTGCCGGCCGGGCTGTCGGCGCTCATCGCCGGCCTTCAGCCGCTGGTGACGGCGGTGCTGGCAGGCAAGCTTCTGGGCGAAGAGATCCGCCCGCGCCATTGGGTCGGGCTCGCCACGGGCTTCGCCGGCGTGGTCATCGTGCTGTCGCCCAAGCTCGGCGCGCTCGGCGGCGGCGTGACCTGGCAAACGCTGACGGCATCCATCATCGCCATGGCCGGCATCAGTGCCGGCACCATCTGGCAGAAGCGCGTCGGCGCATCGGGCGACCTCGTGACCGGCACCTTCTGGCAATATGTCGGCGCGGCGCTCCTGACGACCATCGCCTCGCTGGCATTCGAGACGCGGCAGATGACGGTCAATGGCGAGCTGATTTTCGCCATGGCCTGGCTGGTGTTCGTGCTGTCGATCGGCGCGATATTCCTGCTGATGGTGATGATCCGCGACGGCGCCATGTCGAAGGTCGCCTCGCTGTTCTACCTCGTGCCGGCCGTGACTGCGGTCATCGCCTGGCTGCTGTTCGGCGAGCAATTGTCGGCGATCCAGCTCGTCGGCATGGCGATCGCCACGCTGGGCGTCGGCCTTGCCATGGCTCAGCCGGGCACGCGGGCGCGGGCCTCGAGATAGCGGCTGATCGCGGCGTTGAGCTCGCCGCCGAGGATGAAGATCGCCGAGACGATGTAGAGGAACACCACCGCGATCATGATCGAGGCGAGGCCGGCATAGGTGGTGACGTAGGACGAGAATGTGTCGAGATAGGCGGCGAAGATCGTCGACCCGGCGAGCCAGGCGAGCAGCGTGAAGACGATGCCGGGGAGGATGCTCATGAAGCGCCGGCGGCCGGCGGGCAGCCAGATGTGCACGGCAAACAGCCCGAACACGATGACCGCCGAGGCGATGGTGAAGCGCCACACGGTGATGGTGCCCATATAGGGCTGGATCCACTCGAACTTAGCCTCGAGGAGGCGCGCGATGATCGGCGCGAACACCAGCAGCACCGAGATGGCAACGAAGCTGATCGTGGCGATCAACACGAAAATCAGGCTCTGGATGCGGCGGAACCAGAAGGTGCGGGTTTCCGCGACGCGGTAGGCGCGATTGAGCGAGGTGCGCAGCGCCTCGACGCCGTTGGAGGCGAAGTAGGCTGCAAGCACGACGCCGTAGGTCAAGAGGTCGGTGCGCGGCACGGTCAGCACGTTGACCACTTCGCGTGCGATGGGTGCCGCGATCTGCTCGGGCCAGGTGTCGAACACCAGGTGCACGGCGGTTTCGGCAAAGGCATCGGCGCCGAGGAAGCTGGCAAGCGTGGTGGCGAAGATGAGGAACGGAAACAGCGCCATCAGCGTCGAGATGGCGAGATGACTGGCCATCGCCCAGCCGTCGTCGTCATGGAAGTGGCCGGCTGCGTCGAAGAGCACGCGCCTCGTGGCGACGATCTTGCGCATCAACTCCAGTTTACCGCTCCGTCCGATTGTTTCCAGGGCGCGAATATGGGAAGGGTTTGCCCCGGTTGGCAAGTGTTGGCGGCAGCGAAGTGAACCCGATCAAGGAGTTACGCACGATAATCGTGACTGGCGCGTCGTCTGGCATCGGCGCCCATTGCGCCCGTGCGCTGCACGCGGAAGGCTGGCGCGTATTCGCCACGGCACGCAAGCCGGAGGACATCGCAGCCTTGGAAGCCGACAGCATCGAGGCGCTCTATCTCGACTATGCCGAGCCGCAATCGATCGAGGCGCTGGTGGCGACCGTACTGGAGCGCACCGGCGGCAGGCTCGACGCGTTGTTCAACAACGGTGCGCATGCCCAGCCCGGCGCGGTCGAGGACCTGCCCATGGCGGCGCTGCGCGACCAGTTCGAGGCCAATTTCTTCGGCTGGCACGACCTGACCCGGCGCATCGTGCCGGTCATGCGCGCGCAGGGACATGGCCGCATCGTCAACTGCTCGTCGATCCTGGGCCTGACGCCGGTGCCGTTTCGCGGCGCCTATGCCGCCTCCAAGCATGCGCTGGAAGGCCTGATGCTGTGCATGCGCCAGGAGCTCGCCGGAACGGGCGTCCATGTCGCGATGATCGAGCCAGGCCCTGTGACGTCGAAGATCGCCACCAACGGGCTGGCCTGGTTCCTGCGCTACATCGATCACGAGCGCTCGGTCCACCACGAAGCCTATCGCGCACAACTCGCGAGACTTTCCGGCGGCGGCTCCAAATCGCGGATGAAGCTGGGGCCGGAAGCGGTTCATGCGGTATTGCGACACGCCCTGCTGTCGCCGCGCCCGCGTCCGCATTATGTTGTCACGACCCCGGCGAGAATCGGCGTCGTGCTGAAGCGCCTCCTGCCCGCCTCGCTGCTCTACCGAATTCTGGCCCGCCAAGCCTGACCGGCCAACCGAACTGGAACCCAAATGGCTACCGTATTCAACATCCTCGCCGTCGTCTTCATGTTCGCAGTCGTGGTCGTCCTGATCCGCGGCCTCATCAACATGCTGCGCGGCGGCTCGGGCAACGCCTCCAACAAGCTGATGCAGGCGCGCGTGCTGTTGCAGGCGGTGGCGCTGGTGTTCATCCTGCTGACCCTCTATTTCACACGCGGCGGCTGAACTGGGATGGTCAAGCTCAACAAGATCTACACCCGTACCGGCGACGACGGCACGACCGGCCTTGGCAGCGGCGAGCGGCGGCTGAAATCCGACCTGCGCGTCGAAGCCTATGGCGCGGTCGACGAAGCCAATGCCTGCATCGGCATGGCCCGGGTGCACACGGCAACCGAAAATCCCGACATCGACGCCATGCTCGGCCGCATCCAGAACGACATGTTCGACCTCGGCGCCGACCTGTCGACGCCCGATACCGGCAAGGACCTCGGCTACGAGCCGCTACGCATCATCGCCAGTCAGACCGCGCGCATCGAAGCCGACATCGACCGGCTCAACGCCGACCTCGCCCCGCTCCGGTCCTTCGTTCTGAACGGCGGCTCGCCGGCGGCGGCGGCCCTTCACCTCGCCCGCACGGTCGCCCGGCGCGCCGAGCGCGTGATGGTGGCGCTCACCCAGGACCCGGACGAGCACGTCAACCGCGAAGGCATCCGCTACATCAACCGCGTCTCGGACCTGCTGTTCGTCGCCGCGCGCGTGGTCAATGACAACGGAAAAGCCGATGTGCTATGGGTTCCCGGCAAGAACCGCTGATTGGCCTGAAAGCTTGAATCTGCGCATCGTACTTTCCGAAATCGATTTCGGGTCGATGCTGTCGCCGGGAGGGCGGAAGCGAAACGCATGTTCATTCCGCTCTACGATTCGAACCGGCTGCGCCACATCCGCCTGCAATATGTGACGTTCGGCCTGATCGCCATCAACGTCATCGTCTATTTCGCGACGTCGCTCGGCAGCGAGGAGTTCGCGACCGCCGCGGTCCTCGGCCTCGGCTACATCCCCTCGGTGGTGCATGACCTTGCCGAGCTGTCTCCCGACCTGATCATCATCCCGGAAAAGCTGAGTTACGTCACCTATTCCTTCCTGCATGGCGACATCCTGCATCTCGGCGGCAACATGCTGTTTTTGTGGGTGTTCGGCGACAATGTCGAGGACGCGCTCGGCCATTTCCGCTTCCTGGTCTTCTATTTGCTCTGCGCAGTCGCCGGCGCTTTCCTGCATGGCCTGATCCTGCCCGATTCCCAGACGCCGTTGATCGGCGCCTCGGGCGCCATCGCCGGCATCGTCGTCGCCTATCTGATTCTCTATCCGCGCGTGAAGGTGTGGGTCCTCGCCTTTGCCCGTATCCCGCTGCGCATTCCGGCCTGGATCCCGCTGGTACTGTGGGTGTTGTTCCAGTTCACGATGATCGCCATCGGTGGTGACGACGAGGTCAGCTGGGCTGCCCATGTCGGCGGCATTATTGCCGGCGCCGTGCTGGTGCTGGTGCTGCGCAGGCGCGACGTGCCGCTCTTTGCAGATGCGGAAGAGGCCGTGCCAAGCCCCGAAAAGACCGAAGCGCCCGCCATGCCCGAGCCGGCGACGCCGGAGCCGCCGACGGCGCAACCGGCACCGCGCTGGGGCCGGCAATAAGCCCGCGAAAGCTCGGTTTGTTTCAAACGATTTGAGCTTGAAGCAGATATTGACGTTAACGTTAGCCACAACTACGTTCCCGCCGCTTGCGGCAGCCCTCCCGCCACCAAAAGCGCGAGATCAAGTCTGTTTTTCCGCCCAATATGTCGGCAATCGACAATTGCGTCGGCCCGAGCGCTGCTATAGCGCGGCTCACATCGCTGTTCAGAGAGGTACCAGCCCATGAAAGTTCTCGTCCCGGTGAAGCGGGTTGTCGATGCGAACGTCAAGGTTCGGGTTAAGGGCGACGGTTCGGGCGTCGAACTCGCCAATGTGAAGATGGCGATGAACCCGTTCGACGAGATCGCGGTCGAAGAGGCGATCCGCCTCAAGGAGGCCGGCAAGGTCGAGGAAATCGTGGTGGTTTCGATCGGACCTGCCCAGGCCCAGGAAACGCTGCGCACCGCACTCGCCATGGGCGCCGACCGCGCCATCCTGGTCAAGACCGATGAAGCCGTCGAGCCGCTCGGCGTCGCCAAGGTGCTGAAGGGCGTGGTCGAGGCGGAGACGCCGGGCCTGGTGCTGCTCGGCAAGCAGGCGATCGACGACGATTCGAACCAGACCGGACAGATGCTGGCGGCCCTGCTCGGCTGGGCCCAGGGCACTTTTGCCTCGAAGATCGAACTCGCTGGCGACAAGGCCAATGTGACGCGCGAAGTCGACGGCGGCCTGCAGACCGTGTCGCTCAAGATGCCGGCGATCGTGACGGTCGACCTGCGCCTCAACCAGCCGCGCTATGCCTCGCTGCCCAACATCATGAAAGCCAAGAAGAAGCCGCTCGACGAGAAGTCGGCAGCCGACTTCGGCGCCGACATCGCCCCGCGCCTCAAGGTGCTGAAGACCGAAGAGCCGGGCGGCCGCAAGGCAGGCGTCAAGGTCAAGACGGTGGCCGAGCTGGTCGACAAGCTCAAGAACGAAGCCGGCGTGCTCTAAGCGAAGCGGAAAGGGATCACACACATGGCAATTCTCCTCATCGCCGAACACGACAATGCTTCGCTCTCCGACCAGACCGCCAAGGCGCTGTCGGCAGCCCAGAAGATCGGTTCCGACATCGACGTCCTGGTCGCCGGCAAGGGCGCCAAGGCAGCCGCTGACGCAGCCGCCAAGCTGAAAGGCGTGCGCAAGGTTCTGCTCGCTGAAAGCGAAGAACTGGCCGAGCGCCTGGCCGAGCCAACCGCAGCACTGGTCGTCGGCCTCGCCGGCAACTACGACACCATCGTTGCCGCCGCGACCTCGACCGGCAAGAACGTCGCCCCGCGCGTCGCAGCCCTGCTCGACGTCGCCCAGGTCTCGGAGATCATCGAGGTCGTCTCGGCCGATACCTTCAAGCGCCCGATCTATGCCGGCAACGCCATCCAGACGGTGCAGGCAATCGGCGCCAAGAAGGTCATCACCGTGCGCACCGCCTCGTTCCAGGCAGCCGGTGAAGGCGGTTCGGCTTCGGTCGAGACTGTTGCGGCCGCGGCCAATCCCGGCCTCTCGACCTTCGTCGAGAACAAGCTGTCGGAGAGCGACCGTCCGGAGCTGACCTCGGCCAAGATCATCATCTCGGGCGGCCGTGCGCTGGGTTCGGCCGAGAAGTTCCAGGAAGTCATCCTGCCCGTCGCCGACAAGCTCGGTGCTGCCGTCGGCGCCTCGCGCGCTGCCGTCGACGCCGGCTACGCCCCCAACGACTGGCAGGTCGGCCAGACCGGCAAGGTCGTGGCGCCCGACCTCTACATCGCCTGCGGCATCTCGGGTGCGATCCAGCACCTCGCCGGCATGAAGGACTCGAAGGTCATCGTCGCCATCAACAAGGACGAGGAAGCGCCGATCTTCCAGGTCGCAGACTACGGCATCGTCGGCGACCTGTTTACCGTCCTGCCGGAACTCGAAAAGGCACTTTGACGCCCACTCGCGTCAGGGATTAAAATGTGATGGCCGGGGTAGACGAATGCTACCCCGGCCATTTAGTTTGCATTGCACAAAACTAAAAAAGCATGCGACGGGATAGGTGTGATGACGGGTAAGATCGAGACGATCGGCATTGTCGGCGCTGGCCAGATGGGCGGCGGCATCGCACACGTGTCCGCACTGGCCGGCTACAGCGTGCTTCTCTACGACGTTTCGCCGGAGCGCATCGAAAAGGGCATCGCCACCATCAACGGCAATCTGGCGCGCCAGGTCGCGTCCGGCAAGCTCGAGGACCAGGCCCGCAAGGACGCCATGGCGCGCATCGGCTCGGCGCCTGCCATGGCCGACCTCGCCAGCGCCGACCTGGTCATCGAGGCAGCGACCGAGGACGAGACGATCAAGCGCAAGATCTATGCGCAGCTCTGCCCGCAGTTGAACCCCGAGGCGATCCTCGCCACCAACACCTCCTCCATCTCGATCACCCGGCTGGCGGCCCAGACCGACCGTCCGGAACGCTTCATCGGCATCCACTTCATGAACCCGGTTCCGGTGATGAAGCTGGTCGAACTGGTGCGCGGCATCGCCACCGAGGACAAGACCTTCGAGACGGCCAAGGCCTATGTCCGCCACCTCGACAAGACGGTGACGGTGTCGGAAGACTTCCCGGCCTTCATCGTCAACCGCATCCTTCTGCCGATGATCAACGAAGCGATCTACACGCTCTATGAGGGGGTCGGCACCGTCGAGGCCATCGACACGGCGATGAAGCTCGGCGCCAACCATCCGATGGGCCCGCTGCAGCTCGCAGACTTCATCGGCCTCGACACCTGCCTGTCGATCATGCAGGTGCTGCATGACGGGCTGTCGGACTCGAAGTACCGCCCCTGCCCGCTCTTGGTGAAATATGTCGAGGCCGGCTGGCTCGGCCGCAAGACCGGACGCGGCTTCTACGACTATCGCGGCGAGCATCCGGTCCCGACGCGCTGACGACCGTCAGTTCAGGAGGTTGGGTGCATACCAGCCGGGCGTTTGGTCCGGCGGCATCGGCGCAAGCTCGACGCGATTGCGCCCCGCACCCTTGGCTTCGTAGAGATGCAGGTCGGCGACCCGGAACAGCTCCTCGAAGCCGACCGGCCTGTTGAACACCGCCCCGCCGACACTGACCGTCAGCCGATGAATCCGGCCGGCAGGCTGGAACGACGCCTCCGCCACCGAACGACGAATGCGTTCGGCGATGTCGGCGGCATTGACGGGTGACGCGCCCGGCAGGAAGACGGCGAATTCCTCACCGCCGAGGCGGCCGAGCATGTCGTCCGAGCGCAGGCAGGGCTGGATCGCGGCAACGATGACACGCAACGCCTGATCTCCTTCGGCATGGCCGAAACTGTCGTTGACCGACTTGAAGTGGTCGGCATCGATGACCAGCAGCGCGCCCATGGTGCGCTGGTTGCGGCGCTCGATCTCGCGCGCCAGCACGTCGTTGACGCGACTGGAGAATGCGCCCCGGTTGAGACAGGCGGTCAGGGCATCGGTCGATGCCGCAACGACGAGCTTGTGATTGACGATCGCCAGTTCGCGCAATTTCAGCGTCAGATAGAAGAACAGCGGCGCCGCCAGAAGGATCGGCACCACGGTCGCCTCGATCAGAACAAGATCGAAGACCTCGGCGCCGGCATTCTTGAAAAGCACGAAGGTGACGGCGAGCGAGAACGCGACGCAGCCGAGCGTCCCGAACACCGTCCAGCCGGCCAGTTGCAGCCACGCATTCCACGACAGCTTCTTCAAAGATGCCCGCAATGCTGCCACCTCCTTGATCTTGCATCGATATTGGGTCGAGCGACATGAACAAGGGGTTAGCGCCGGCACTCAAATGCGAGCGATCCGGCAATCGTCAGCTTGTCGGTTGCGATTGCCGGGTGGTGCGTCCTTCGACAGGCTCAGGATGAGGACCGTGTGCGCAACCGCGAAGCTAGCTGGGGTGAAAGGGAGTGTCCGCGCCGACGCCCCTCATCCTGAGCCTGTCGAAGGACGCACCACCTGGCAGCCTTTGCAAATCAGACCCGCTTGCCGTCGCCGCCGAAAAAATGCAGCTTCTCGCGTCGCGTGAGCACCGGCAACTGATCGCCCACCGCCACGGCGGTGCGGCCGGGCACGCGAACGACGATGCGTCCGCCGGCGGCCTCGCAGTAGAGAAAACTCTCTGCACCGACCGGCTCGACACCCTGCACCCGGGCCATCAGGCGGAGCCCACCCTCCGCCGCGGCGCCGTCGGCCCCGACTTCGCAATCCTCCGGCCTGAAGCCGATGGTGGCGGCATTGGTGGGTATTGCCGGCAATGAGACAGCACCCTCGAGCTGGCCGCTGCGCAGCGGCAGGAGGTTCATCGGCGGCGCGCCAATGAACGAGGCAACGAAGGTCGACGCCGGCTTCTCGTAGATGTCGAGCGGCGCGCCCAGCTGTTCGACGAGGCCGGCATTCATCACCACCAGCACGTCGGCCAGCGTCATCGCCTCGAGCTGGTCGTGGGTGACGTAGACCGAGGTGACGCCGAGCTGGCGCTGCAGGTTCTTGATCTCGACGCGCATCTGGCCGCGCAGCTTGGCGTCGAGGTTGGAGAGGGGTTCGTCGAACAGGAAGACCTTGGGGCTGCGCACGATGGCCCGGCCCATGGCGACGCGCTGGCGCTGGCCGCCTGACAATTCGCGCGGACGCCGCTCGAGCAGATGGGCAAGTTCCAGCGTCTGCGCGGTGGCGCGCACGCGCTTGTCGATCTCGTCCTTCGGCATACCGCGGTTGCGCAGGCCATAGGCCATGTTGTCGTAGACCTTCATATGCGGGTAGAGCGCATAGTTCTGGAACACCATGGCGATGTCGCGTTCGGTCGGGCCGATGGCGTTGACCACCTTGCCATCGATCGAGCAGGTGCCGGCCGAGATCGTTTCCAGCCCGGCGATCATGCGCAACAGCGTGGACTTGCCGCAGCCGGACGGCCCGACGAGCACGCACAGCTGCTTGTCGGGTATGGCGATGGAAACGCCCTTCACCGCCTCGACCCCGCCGGGATAGACCTTCTTGACGTCCTTGAGATCGACGGTTGCCATTATTTCTCCGTATCGACGAGGCCGCGGACGAACCAGCGCTGCATCAGCACCACGACCAGGATGGGCGGCACGATGGCCAGCATGGAGGTGACCATCACCAGATGCCACTCGGTGTCGGCATCGGCGAAGGAGATCATCTTCCTCAGCGCGATGACGATGGTGTTCATGTCGTTGCGGTTTGTGACGAGCAGCGGCCAGAGATATTGCGTCCAGCCGTAGATGAACAGGATGACGAACAGTGCCGCGATGTTGGTGCGCGACAGCGGCAGCAGGATATCCCAGAAGAAGCGCCACGGCCCGGCTCCGTCGACGCGCGCGGCCTCGACCAGTTCGCCCGGGATGGTGAGGAAGAACTGGCGGAACAGCAACGTCGCCGTTGCCGACGCGATCAGCGGCACGATCAGGCCGGCATAGGTGTCGATCAGGCCGAAATCGACCATGACCTTGTAGGTCGGCAGGATGCGCACCTCGACCGGCAGCATCAGCGTGATGAAGATCAGCCAGAAGAACGTCATGCGGAGCGGGAAGCGGAAAAAGACGATGGCATAGGCCGACAGCAGCGAGATGATGATCTTGCCGATGGCGATGCCGAGCGCGACGACCGTCGTGTTGAACAGCAAAGTCGCCACGCTGACCCCGCCGATGCGGCCAACGCCGCCGAACAGCGCCTCGGAATAATTCTCGACGAAGCGATCGCCCGGCAGCAACGGCAGCGGCGGCCTCAGGATCGTCTGCAGCGAATGCGTCGAGGCGACGAAGGTGTAGTAGATCGGAAACGCCACGATCAGGATGCCAAGCACCAGCACGAGGTGGGCGATGAAGGTGCGGATGGGGGAATTGTCGATCATGGGCGGATGCCGCCTTCCCTTCTCCCCTTGCGGGAGAAGGTGTCGCCGCAGGCGACGGCTGAGGGGTACTCCAGGAATGTGCCGGCCAAAAAGTCTGAAGGACGAAGGCCTGTGTTCTGTTGAACACCCCTCATCCGACCTCGCTGCACTCGGCCACCTTCTCCCGCAAGGCGAGAAGAAAAGATCGTCTCACCCATAATGCACCTTCTTCTCGACATAGCGGAACTGGATGGCGGTGAGCGCGATGACGATGACCATCAGGATCACCGACTGGGCAGCCGAGTCGCCGAGGATGAGATTGACGAAGCCGTCATTGTAGACCTTGTAGACCAGTGTCTCGGTCGCCTTGCCCGGTCCGCCGCCCGTGACGGCATGGATGATGCCGAAGGTGTCGAAGAAGGCGTAGACGGTGTTGACCACCAGCAGGAAGAAGGTGGTCGGCGCGAGCAGCGGAAAGACGATCGTCCAGAACCGCTTGGTCGGCTTGGCGCCATCGATGGCTGCCGCCTCGATCAAGGTCTTCGGGATCGCCTGCAGGCCGGCGACGAAGAACAGGAAATTGTAGCTGATCTGCTTCCATGAGGCGGCGGCGACGACCAGGGCCATCGCCTGCTCGCCGTCGAGCAGCGGGTCCCAGTTGATGCCGAGCCAGCGCAGGCCGTAGGCGAGCGAGCCGATAGACGGGTTGAACAGGAACAGCCACAGCATGCCGGCGATGGCCGGCGCGACCGCATAGGGCCAGATCATCAGCGTGCGGTAGACGCCGCGGCCGCGGATGACCTTTTCCGCCATGACCGCAAGCAGCAGAGCCGTGCCCATGGCCACGGCCGCGGTGGCGATCGAAAACACCGCCGTGACCTGGATCGAATTCAGGTAGTTGGGGTCCGACAGGACCTTCTTGAAATTGGCGAACCAGACGAATTTCGACGACAGGCCGAACGGGTCTTCCCGTAGCATCGACTGGCGCAGCGCCTGGCTGGCCGGCCAATAGAAGAAGATCAGCGTAATCGCCAGCTGCGGCGCAACCAGCAGGTAAGGCAGGATCTTGTTGGGGAAGACGACGCGTGGGGACAATGAGGGCCTCGTGACAGACGTCAGGCGTTGATGCCGCCCCTCATCCGCCTGCCGGCACCTTCTCCCCGTAAAGGACGGGGAGAAGGGACAAGCGGGAACGTGGATGCCCCCTCTCCCCGTTTTTCACGGGGAGAGGGTAAGGGTGGGGGGCAATTCCGAGCAGACGAGCGGGATCAGTTCCCGATCGCTTCCTGGATCGCCTTGTTGCCGCGCGCAACCGTGTTGTCGAGCGCCTGCTGGGCGGTCTGCTGGCCGGCGAGCATCTTCTCGAGCTCTTCGTTCTCGATGTCGCGGACCTGCGGCAGGTTGACGAGGCGGACGCCCTTCGAGTTCTCGGTCGGCTCCTTGCCCATCATCTGCTTGATCGGGATCTCGCGGGCCGGGTTCTTGTCGTAGAAGCCCGACTTCTTGGTCTCTTCATAGGCCGCAAGCGTGACCGGCAGGTAGCCCGAGACCTGGTGCAGGCGTGCCTGGATCGGCGTCTGCGACAGGAAGTTGAAGAAGGCGGCGACGCCCTTGTACTGCTCGTCCGGCAAGCCGGCGAAGACCCACAGCGAAGCACCGCCCGGGATGGTGTTTTGCGGCGCACCCGCGGCATCCGCCTCGTAGGGCAATTGGCCGGTGCCGTAGTTCATGCCCGACTTGACGATGTCGCCCAGGCCGCCCGAGGATTCGGTGAAGATGCCGCATTCGCCGGCGAGGAAGATCTGCTTGGCCTCGGAGGTGCGGCCGCCGTACTTGAAGGTGCCATCCTTGGCGAGGTCAGCCAGTTCCTGGAAGTGCTTGACGAAGGCCGGAGCGTTGATCTTGAGCTCGACGTCGGTGCCACCGATGCCGTTCTCATTGGTGCCGTAGGACAGGTTGTTCCACGCGGCAAAATTCTCGGTGTGGATCCAGGTCAGCCACGTCGAGGTGAAGCCGCAGGGGGCTGCGCTGCTCGACTTGATCTTCTTGGCGGCGTCCCATACCTCGCCCCAGGTCTTGGGCGGGTTGTCGACGTCGAGGCCGGCTTTCTGGAAGATGTCCTTGTTGTAGTAGAGGATCGGCGAGGACGAATTGTACGGGAACGACAGCATAGTGCCGTCGGGCTTGGAATAATAGGCGACGATGCCCGGCAGGTACTGGCTCTTGTCGAAGGCCTGGCCGCCCATCGACAGGATTTCGGCCACCGGCTTGATGGCGCCTTCGGCGCCCATCATCGTGCCGGTGCCCGCATCGAAGACCTGCATGATCGTCGGCGGCTGCTTGGCGCGGAACGCGGCGATGCCGGCGTTCAGCGTCTCGGGATAGGTGCCCTTGAAGACCGGAACGACCTTGTATTCGCTCTGGCTCTCGTTGAATTCCTTGGAAAGCTGGTCGACGACCTCGTTGTTCGCGCCGGTCATGGCGTGCCACCATGAAATCTCGGTGACGGCGAAGGCGGAGGTGCTGGACAACAGCGTCATGGTGGCGGCAACACCGGCCGCGAAGCCTAGGGTCTTCATGTCTCGCTCCCGTTCTGGTTGGCGAAATGTTTAGTTCCGCGGGGAGCAGTATTGTCGGATTATGACAGCGCTACAACAGTTTTGTAGAGATCGTATGACGATCACATTTGGCTCGCTTCGATTTCGCTTTCCCTACAACCATATGACAAGATTTCGGTTTTCCGGAAAACGAAAGAAATTTGCCGAGAATTAGACCCAACTCAACTGCCGGCAACGCCGGCTAATGAAAGGGTTGAAATGGAATGGATATGCCACGAGGCACCCTTCGCGGATGAAAACCACGAAAGATACGCCGCCAAATCATGCAATCTAGAATTGCAGGAGCAAGAAGATAAACGTGTGTGGATACGCCAGTCTATTTGGCCAGCGCGGCCTCGATCAGCTTCTTGGCGTCGGGGCTCGCCCATTCGGCCGGGCCGTTCATATTGGCGAGCAGGCAGCCTTCGCCGTCAACCAGCAGCGTCACCGGCAGGCCGAGCGCCAGCCCGCGCTTCTTGAGGTCGTTGAAGACGGCGAGCGTGTTGTCCCTGTAGTAGCCGAGCGAGGTGATGCTGATCTCGTCGAGGAACTTCTTCGGCTTGGTGTCGTCGCCGGTGTCGACATTGACCGCCACGACCTCGAAGTTCTCGCCGCCCATCTCGCGCTCCAGCGCATCGAGCGCCGGCATCTCGGCGCGGCACGGCGCGCACCATGTGGCCCAGAGATTGATCAGCAGCGTGCGGCCGGCATGATCGGCCACCGTCATCGGCTTGCCCTCAGAATCGTTGAAGGCGAGCTTCTTCAGCGACTGGGGCGGATCGGCCGGCATCATCGCCGCGACCTGGCCTGTGGCTGCGGCGCCGATAGCCTTGGCGATGTCTGCCTTGGCGGCACAAACCTTGTCCTCGGCGCTGGCTTCCGCGTTCGTGTCGGCGGCGACCTGCGGCGAAGGGGCGTTGTTGCCAGGAAGGGTGCTGCTGACATATACCGCGACCGCGCCGGCGATCACGCCTGCAACGGCGGCGAGGATGATATGGCGTGGCGCGGGGATCATTTTTCTGCGGTCCGACATCTGTTCAATTTTTCTCCGGAGCCCGGTATCACGATGAGCGACAAGAAGGCCAGCAACCAGATGTGGGGCGGACGTTTTGCCTCGGGCCCGGCCGCGATCATGGAGGCCATCAACGCCTCGATCAGCTTCGACAAGAAGCTCTACGCCCAGGACATCCGAGGTTCCGTCGCCCACTCCGAGATGCTGGCGGAAACGGGCATTATTTCGACCGACGATCAACGGAAAATCGCTCACGGCCTGAACACGATCCTGCGAGAAATCGAGGACGGCAAGTTCGAGTTTTCGACCCGGCTCGAAGACATCCACATGAATGTCGAGGCGCGCCTCGCCGAGTTGATCGGCCCGGCGGCCGGCCGCCTGCACACCGCGCGCTCGCGCAACGACCAGGTGGCGGTCGATTTCCGGCTCTGGGTCAAGGACGAGTTCCACCGCGTCGCCGAGGCGCTGAAGGGCCTGATCGCGGCTTTCCTTGAGCGCGCCGAACAGCACGCCTCGACGGTCATGCCCGGCTTTACCCATCTGCAGACGGCGCAGCCGGTGACCTTTGGCCACCACTGCATGGCCTATGTCGAGATGTTCTCGCGCGACCTCGGCCGCGTCCGCGATGCCATCGAGCGCATGGACGAGAGCCCGCTGGGGGCTGCGGCGCTCGCCGGCACCGGCTTCCCGATCGACCGCTTCAGGACGGCCAGGGCGCTCGGCTTCCGCGAGCCGACCCGCAACTCGCTCGACAGCGTCTCCGACCGCGACTACGCGCTCGAATTCCTGTCGATCGCGGCGATCTGCGCCACGCATTTGTCGCGCCTCGCCGAGGAGATCGTCATCTGGTCGACGCCGCAATTCGGCTTCGTGCGCCTGTCCGACAGCTATTCGACCGGCTCGTCGATCATGCCGCAGAAGAAGAACCCCGACGCCGCCGAACTGGTGCGCGCCAAGACCGGCCGCGTCAACGGCCACCTGATCGGCCTCCTGACGGTGATGAAGGGCCTGCCGCTGACCTATTCCAAGGACATGCAGGAAGACAAGGAAGCGGTGTTCGACGCTGCCGAGACGCTCGACCTGATGGTCGCCGCCATGACCGGCATGGTCGGCGACATGACCATCAACGACCAGGCGATGAAGCGCGCCGCCGGCTCCGGCTATTCGACGGCGACCGACCTCGCCGACTGGCTGGTGCGCACGCTCGGCATGCCGTTCCGCGAGGCCCATCACGTCACCGGTCGTGCCGTGGCGTTGGCCGAAAGCAAGAAGATGGGCCTGGAAAAGCTCAGCCTCGACGACCTCAAGTCGATCCACGACGGCATCACCGACGACATCTTCTCGGTGCTGTCGGTGCAGAACTCGGTGAAGAGCCGCACGTCCTTCGGCGGCACGGCGCCTGCGGAGGTGAAGAAGCAGATCCGCTACTGGAAGAAGCGCCTGACGAAAGCTTGATCGAGCCGGGGTGCAATGAGCAAAAATCTCCGCTACAAGCGGCGGGGAAATTTTCTCGGATGGATGGGTCATGACCGCTGGCAGGATTTTGGTGACGCTTGGGCTGATCGCGGCGGTCGGCATGGTTTCGGCCTGCGGCCGCAAGAGCGGTCTCGACACGCCCTACGAAGCCGCGGTGCAGGCGCAGAAAGACGCGCAGAAGGCCGGCCAGCCAGCGACGGCCGCACCGCAGAAACCGGTCGAGGACAAGCCTTTCATCCTCGACCCGCTGCTCTGAGCCGCATTCCACCTTTCGAAAGCCCGTGCCGTGAACCATTTCGACTATCGTGACGGCGTCCTGCACGCCGAAGACGTGGCGCTGACCGACATTGCCCGGACAGTCGGCACCCCATTCTATTGCTATTCGACGGCAACGCTGACGCGTCACTTCAACGTCTTCTCCAAAGCCTTCGCCGATCTCGACTCGCTGGTCTGCTATGCCATGAAGGCAAACTCCAACCAGGCCGTGCTGAAGACCCTGGCCAGGCTCGGCGCCGGCGCCGACGTGGTGTCCGAAGGCGAGATGCGGCGCGCGCTGGCCGCGGGCATTCCAGCCAACAAGATCCTGTTTTCCGGCGTCGGCAAGACCGCGCGAGAAATGGACTTCGCGCTGCAGGCCGGCATCCTGTGCTTCAATGTCGAATCCGAGCCGGAGCTCGAATTGCTTTCGGCCCGTGCTGTGGCCAACGGCAAGACGGCCCCCGTGTCGCTGCGCATCAACCCCGACGTCGATGCCAAGACGCACAAGAAGATCTCGACCGGCCTGGCCGAAAACAAGTTCGGCATCCCGCGCCAGCATGCGCGCGAGGTTTATGCCCGCGCAGCAAGCCTGCCCGGTCTCAAGGTGACCGGCATCGACATGCATATCGGCAGCCAGATCACCGAGTTGCAGCCCTTCGACGACGCCTTTGCGCTGCTGGTCGAGTTGGTCGCGACACTGCGCGCCGACGGCCACGCCATCGACCATGTCGATCTCGGAGGCGGGTTGGGCATTCCCTACAAGACCGACAACTCGCCGCCGCCGCTGCCCGACGCCTATGCCCAGATCGTGCACAAGCATGTCGGCAAGCTCGGCCTCAAGGTGATGTTCGAGCCGGGTCGCCTGATCGTCGGCAATGCCGGCATCCTGGTGTCCGAAGTGATCTTCGTGAAGGAAGGCGACGCCAAGAACTTCCTGATCGTCGACGCCGCGATGAACGACCTGATCCGGCCGACGCTCTACGACGCCTATCACGACATCCGCCCGGTGCTGCAGGCCAAGGCCGATGCGCCGCGCATGACGGTCGACATCGTCGGGCCAGTCTGCGAGACCGGCGATTTCCTCGGCCTCGACCGCGACCTGCCCAGGCTCGAGTCGGGCGACCTGATCGCGGTCAGCACCGCCGGCGCTTATGGCGCGGTCCAGGCAGGCACCTACAACACACGGCCATTGGTGCCGGAAGTGCTGGTCGACGGCGACCGCTTCCACGTCATCCGCAAGCGCCAGACCTATGAAGAACTGATCGGCCTCGATTCTGTGCCGGACTGGTTGGCTTAAGTCTTTGACTGAGAACGGTTGCTCGGTCGTGCGTCCTTCGACAAGCTCAGGATGAGGACCGTTGGTACTGACAGCGTTCACGTTGAAGAGTTCGATTTGAGCAGTACGACCTGAACGGTGCGTCGAGACGGCGATAGCCCAAACGGTCCTCATCCTGAGCTTGTCGAAGGACGCATGACCGACCAACCGCACTCAATTGATCTTTCACGATTGCGTTGGTCGCCTCGCCTTCGCCGTGATTGATGGTATTCTGCCATAGGCAGGTGGCCGCATCCCGCGCCGCCCAAGCGGAAGGGCCGATGACGGAACCGACCAGATCAGCTTTGCATCGCGACATCGCCGCCAGACTGGGCAAGACGCGCCTGGCCATTGGCGCGACCATGATCGTCGAGCGCGGCTGGCCGTTGATGCTGCCGGTGCTTGTCGTCGCCAGTCTTTTCCTCAGCCTGTCATGGCTTGGACTGTTCCGCCTGTTGCCCGACATGGCGCGGCTGGCGCTGATCGCGGCCTTTGGGATTGCCGGCCTCGCCTCGCTCTATCCGCTGCGGTTTTTCCGCCTGCCCTCCTGGGCCGAGATCGACAGCCGCCTCGAACACGCCAACCGGTTGCTGCACACGCCGGTGCAGGTCCAGACCGACCGGCCCTCGGGCAAGACGGACGGTTTTGCCGACGCCCTGTGGCGCGAGCACCAAAAGCGCATGGCCGAGCGGCTGGGCGCCCTGGGCGGTGACATGCCGCGCACCAACGTGCCGGAGCGCGACCCATGGGCGCTGCGGGCAGCGGCCGCCTTGCTGCTGGTCTGCGCCTTCGCCTTCTCGTTCGGGCCGACCGGCGGCCGCATCGGCGACGCCTTCCGGGCGCATGCGGCGCGCGACGCTGTTCCGCCGCGCATCGACGCCTGGGTGACGCCGCCGACCTACACCGGCAAGGCACCGATCTTCCTGACCGCCGACGCCAGCAAGGACGCAGCCGTCATCAGCGTGCCGGAAGGCAGCGAGCTGTCGCTGCGGGTGACCGGTGGCAGCGGCGAGGAAACCCTCGCCTACACCAATGCCAAGGGCGAGGTCCGCGATATCGCGCCGAGCGGCCCAAAGGCCGATCCGGCCAAGCCGGCAACGGCAGGCCCGGTCGCCACCGTGCGGCAGTTTGCCGACAAGCTGACCGCCGAAGGCACGCTGACGCTGAAATCCGGCAACGACGAGCTGGACAGCTGGGCCTTCACCGTAGTCGCTGACAATCCGCCGAAGATCAGCTTCGTCGGCGAGCCCAAGCGCGCCGTCAATGGCACGCTGGAGCTGACCTACAACATTGAGGATGACTACGGCGCCGCTTCGGCCAAGGCCGGCTTCGCGCTTGCCGAAGAGCAGTCGCCAGATGCCCGCCCGCTCTACGGTGCGCCCGAAATGCCGCTTTCGCTGCCGCGCCGGGGCGCTGCGAAAAAGCCGGTGAAGGCGACGCGCGACCTGACCGAGCATGTCTGGGCAGGCACGTCGGTGAAGCTCACGCTGCACGCCGTGGACGACGCCGGCCAGGAGGCGAAAAGCGAAACCAAGACGATCATCCTGCCCGAAAAGCCCTTCACCAACCCGCTTGCCCGGGCGGTGATCGAACAGCGGCGGCTGCTGGCGCTCGACGCCAACGCCAAGCCGCGCGTGCTCGACCTGATGGACGCGATCACGCTCAGGCCCGAAGACACGATCGACAACCTTTCGCACTATCTCGCCCTGATGAGCGCGCGGGCGCGGCTGAAGATGGCCGGCTCCGACGACCAGCTGCGCGAGGTCGTGACCTATCTCTGGCAGGTCGCGCTCGGCATCGAGGAAGGCGACCTGTCGGCGGCGGAGAAGCGCCTGCGCCAGGCCCAGCAGGCGTTGCAGGATGCGCTCGAACGCGGCGCCAGCGACGAGGAAATCGACAAGCTGATGGCCGAGCTGCGCGACGCCATGAACGATTTTCTGCGCGAATTTGCCGAACGCAACCAGCAGAACCAGACTGCCCAGAACCAGGCGCCGGGCCAGGAGCTGCGCCAGAGCGACCTCCAGCGCATGCTCGACCAGATCGAAAACCTGGCCAAATCGGGCAACCGCGACCAGGCCCGCGAGTTGCTGTCGCAGTTGCAGGACATGATGAACAACCTGCAGGCAGGGCGGCGCCAGCAAGGCCAGCAGGGCCAGCAGAACTCCGAGATGCGCCAGCAGATGGATAAGCTCGGCGAAATCATGCGGCGCCAGCAGGAGATGATGAACGAGACGTTCCGCATGGACCAGATGCAGCGCGGCCAGCAGCAGCAGGAAGATCCGTTTGGCGACAACGGCGAACCCGGCCAGCAGCAACAGGGCCAGCAAGGCAAAGGCCAGCAGGGCAAGCCGATGACGCCGCAGGAATTTGCCGATGCGCTCAAGCAGCTTCAGCAGGGCCAGGGGCAGTTGGAGAAAGACCTCGAAGCGCTGATGAAGGGGCTTGAGGGCATGGGCATCAAGCCGGGCGAAGGTTTCGGCGATGCCGGCGAATCGATGAACCAGGCCGAGGGTGCGCTCGGCAAGGGCGAAGGCGACCGCGCCGTCGGCCACCAGGGTCGTGCGCTGGAGGCCCTGCGCAAGGGCGCGCAGGACATGATGCAGCAGATGCAGGCCATGCAGGGCGACCAGGGCGGCAGCGAGGAAGGCGGCCGCCAGCAGAACGCCGACCGTGACCCGCTCGGCCGTCCTCGCGCCACCACCGGCCCCGATTTCGGCGATTCGGTGAAGGTGCCCGACGAGATCGACGTCCAGCGCGCGCGCCAGATTCTCGATGCCATCCGCAAGCGGCTTGGCAATGCGCTGAGCCCCGAGCTGGAGCGCAGCTATCTCGAAAGGCTGCTTGAGCTGAAGTAGCTCGCCTCAGGCAGCGGCGCAGGCTGTGTCAGGGCCGCGCGTCTCAGCCCGGCACCATCCCGGCCTCGCGCGCCATGGCGAGGTCCTTCTGGCTGGCGCGCTGGAAGGCCGGCCGGGCAATCAGCCTGTCGACATAGTCCTTGAACACCGGCTTCTCGGGCAGCACCTTCAGCACCTGCGTACCAAAATTGATGCCGCCGCCGATCTGGGTATCGGCCGCGGTGAAGCGGTCGCCGGCGATGTAGGGCCGCGACGACAGCGTGCGTTCCAGATTGGCGATCATTTCGCTGAACGAGCCGTAGGAATAACCGCTGCCCATGAACTCGTGGCCATGCGCCTTGGCCGCCAGGACCGGGTCGAATACCGAGTCAGCATAGACCAGCCAGGTCAAATAGGGTGCGCGCATCTTGTCGCCGATGGCAGGCGCGAGGCCCGCTTCGGGGAAGGCGTCGCAGAGATAGGTGCAGATCGCCGCCCGCTCGGTGACAAGGACGCCGTCATGGACGATCGCCGGGACTTTCTTGTTCGGCTGGATCGCCCGGTATTCCTCGGGCACCCCGCCAGGTGCGCGGATATCGACCTTCTCGATCTGGTAGGGCGCGCCGAGCTCCTCGAGCAGCCACAGCATGTTGGACGCGCGCGACCATGGCGCATGGTAGAAAGTGATCATGCCTTCCTCCTCGTTTGCTACGTCGTCACCATAGCCCTGACCTCCTGACAGCATTTTGTCAGGAGCCATGACAGGATCCATCCACCAGGCCCGGGATCAGCGCCGCTGATGGAAAGCGTCGCGGATAGCGTCCGCCATGGCGTCGACGGCTTCGCTGACGGCGCGCGGATTGCGATGCAGCACGACCCTTGTCGTGTCGATCGGACCGAAGCCTTCGGCTGCCGTCAGTTCCCGGCAGTCGGCCGGTATGTTGCTGCGCGCGATCGGCGCCACGGCGAGGCCCGCGGTGACCGCAAGGGTCAGCCCGTTCGTGGTGTCGCTGGTATAGGCGAACCGGTAGTCGATGCCGCGCTGGTCGAGCGAGCGGAGCGCCAGTTCGCGACACCAGCCCTCGCGGGTGTAGATGGCGACCGGCAGCGGCCGCTCCTGATGCAGGTCATGGTGATTCGAGGTCACCCAGACGGTCGGGTCGTGCATCAGCACCTCGACGCCGGAAGGCGCCTGCCATTCGAAAACGACAGCCAGGTCAAGCTCTCCGGCCGCAAGCGCGGCCAGTTGGGAGACCGAATAACCAAACCGTACC
Source organism: Aminobacter aganoensis (assembly GCF_014206975.1). Lineage (GTDB taxonomy): Bacteria > Pseudomonadota > Alphaproteobacteria > Rhizobiales > Rhizobiaceae > Aminobacter > Aminobacter aganoensis. The sequence goes on along the minus strand of NZ_JACHOU010000016.1, from coordinate 82,960 downwards.
GTCACTTCCACCTGGGCGTGGCGCTTGGCGAATGCCCCCAGCGCCCGCGACAGGACGGGTTGCCCGTATTCTTCCGGCAGGCCGATCCTGACCGGGCCGCCGAGCGGTGCCGACCGCATCGACGACGCTGTTTCATCGAGCAGCATGACGATGCGGCGGGCGTTCTCGACGAGGTCGCCGCCACGCTGCGTCAGCGTCACGCCGCGCGCGCCGCGTTCGAAGAGGACTTCGCCGACAACCTCCTCGAGCCGCTTGATCTGCATGCTGATCGCGGACTGGGTGCGCCCGACAGTCTCCGCCGCGCGGGTGAAATTGCCGCTTTCCGCTACCGCCAGGAACGTACGCAAGAGATCGCTGTCGAGGCGAAGGGTCATGGCTTGGCACCATCAGACATAAGGAATTCTAATGACTGCCATCATTCCAATTCGTTTGCATTGTGTCAAACGTCAATGGATAGTCCGGCCACCCATTGGAAGGTGGCCGTTAGATGCGGCTACGGACTGGTAAGTACCGTCCTCACTTTCACCCGCCGCGGATTTCACGGCGGGTATTTTTTTGGCCGGCGCATGGCCGCTGGTAGCTCAGGATGCTGCAACGCTGGACCAACAGCCGGCCGAGACAAGCGCTCTTCCGGCGCCGCGTCTCGCTATAGAACTGTCCGATCATTTCATGCGACGGACTGACGGAGACCATGCAGAACAGAACGCTTCTCGGCATCCTGTGCCTGTGCCTGGGCGTGCTGGTGTTTTCGATCCAGGATGCACTGATCAAGGCCGTGGCCGGAACCTATCCGGTCAGCGAAGCGCTGCTGATCCGCGCCGTCGTGGCCCTGCCGATCCTGCTTTTGATCGTTCATCGCGACGTTGGCCTGGGCGCGCTGGCCTCGCCGAACTGGCGCTTCCTGGCGTCGCGCTCGTCGATCCTGTTCATTTCCTACTGCGCCTACTATCTGGCGATCCCGGCCCTGCCGATCGCCGATGCGGCGGCGCTGTTTTTCCTGGCGCCGCTGCTGATCATGACGATGGCCGGCCCCTATCTCGGCGAACGGGTGCCGTGGCAGAGCCTCGTTGCCGGCGCGGTCGGCCTGATCGGCGTCGTCGTGATGGTCAATCCGGGTGCCGGGATTTTCGAGTGGGCCGCGTTGCTGTCGCTGGTCTCGGCCTTCCTCTATGGCTTTTCGCAATTGATGGCGCGCAAGATCGGGGTGACCGAAAGCGCCACCACCATGGCCTTCTACCAGAACGCCGCCTATCTCGTCGGCGCAGTCGCCATCGGCGCCACATTCTCGGCAACGGGCTTCAGCCAGACCGGGCACCCCAGCCTCGACTTCCTGATGCGGCCCTGGGTCTGGCCGAGCCTGCGCGATTTCCTGATGATGGGTGCCTGCGGCGTCATTGCCGCGGTCGGCATGATCCTGCTGGGCCAGGCCTACCGGCTCACCCCCGCCAACAAGGCGGCAACGTTCGAGTATACCGGCCTGCTGTGGGCACCGCTGTGGGGCTTCCTGTTCTTCACCGAGATCCCGGACAGCGGCACGATCATCGGCGCCCTGCTGATCGTCGGCGCCGGCATCTTCGCACTGAATGTCGGTGGCCGCTCGCCTCAGGCGGCGCCGGCGAATGCTGCGGCCGACTGACCCGTCCTGGCCAGTGCCAGCGAGACGCGGTCGCGGATGTCGGCAAGCGTGAACGGCTTCTGCACGACGTCAACGATGATCGCGTCGAGTTCCTCGGCGCGTTCGCGCTGGTCGGCATAGCCCGTCATCAAAAGGATCGGCAGCCCCGGAAAGGCGGCGGCGGCTGCCTGCGCCATCTCGATGCCGTCCATCTCCGGCATGCGGATGTCGGAGACGATCAGGTCGAAGGCGCCCTTTTCGGCATGGATGCAGTCGAGTCCCTGCGCACCGTCGCAGGCGACATCGACAATGTGGCCGGCGCGTTCGAGCGCGCGGGCAGCGAGAGTGCGGACGGACTCGTCGTCCTCAACGATCAGAAGCTTTGCCATGGCGGCGATATTTGCCGCGACAGGTTGACGATTTCTGAAGGCCGACGAGATTTGTATTCCGTCGCGGATCAGTCTTCGCCCTTGACGACGCCGACGAAGGGCAGCTCGCGGAAAGCGTGCGCCACATCCATGCCGTAGCCGACGACGAAGTAGTCCGGGCAGTCGAAGCCGACATAGTCGGCATCGAGGTCGGTCTTGCGGCGCATGCGCTTGTCGAGCAGCACGGCGATCGAACAGCTCTTGGCGCCGCGCGACATCATCAGCTCGCGGGTGAACTTCAGCGTCTTGCCCGATTCGAGGATGTCGTCGATCAACAGCACGTCGCGTCCTTTGACCTCGTTGTCGATGTCGCGCAGCACTCGGACCTCGCCGCTGGTCGTGCCGGCGCCGTAGCTGGAGATGAAGATGAACTCGACTTCCGGCGACAGGCCGACATCGTGCATGGCACGGATCAGGTCGGCGGCAAAAATGAACGAGCCCTTGAGCACCGAGATGACCAGCAGGTCGGTGTAGTCGTGCGCCGCGATGTCCTTGGCGAGTTCGAGATTGCGCCGTGCGATCGCCGAGGCGGAGAACAGCACTTCGATTTCCTTGTCGCGCACAACGGGCATGACATCATCCTATTCCGAGAAAGCGACCGTGACGGTCCTTATCCCGTTCATAGGCACCTCGAGCCGGCTCGAAAAGTCCCATCTTGCGCCGGGCGCCACTGGATCGGCGCCTGTCCCCAGCCTGTAGCGCAGGATCTTGCCGTCGTTTGCCGCAACGGCGATGTCGATCGGCGGCAATGGCGCAGCCGCCTTGCCATCGTTGAACGCCGCCCCGTCGACGAGCAGCACCGGCCTGCGGCCCGAGCTGTCGACCCGCGACATGACCTCGGCGATACGCAGGGAAGACCCCTGCCAGGCGAGCGGAAGTGCCGCTCCACGCACGACCGCATGGCCGCCGGATACCCAGAAGGCCATTGCCGCCAATGAGATGCCGGCGATCCAGAACACCGGGCCACCACGAGCGGAGCTCGAATCCCGGGCTGCCCGCGTTGCCCGCAGCATTTCCATTCCGCCGGCCGAAGCCGCCGAGCCAGGGAAGGCCGGCTGGTCGTCGATTGATTCGTTGCGTGCATGGGAACGCTCGACGACCTCGAAATCCGCATCGACGATGTCTGTCGAATCCACAGCTATCGGCTGGGCGAATGTGTCGCGGGCGTCGGCGGCCATGATTTCGCCGGAAACCGGGCGTGCTTTCCGCTGCTCAGCCATCAGACCCCTTAGACATTTTGCCGAGAGGGGGTAAACGGAAATGGTTAATGCTTCGCCACCGAGGTGCTTTCGAGCCCCACCCGGGACGGAAACTTAACCGTCCGTTAACCATGCGGACCCAAGGTCGTTTCATAGAAACGGGCGGCCGGGGTCCCGAGAAAAATCATCGGGATCGAGAACCCAAGGTCTGCAGCACGTGATCCGATTCGAGAATGTCGGCCTCAGATACGGAATGGGACCGGAGATCCTGCGCGATGTCTCCTTCCACATTCCCGAGCGCTCGTTCCAGTTTTTGAGCGGGCCTTCCGGTGCAGGCAAGACCACCCTGCTCCGCCTGCTGTTTCTGTCGCTCAAGCCGACGCGCGGGCTGATCAGCGTCTTCGGCAAGGACCGCACCCGCATTTCGCGCGCCGAGCTGCCGCTGATGCGCCGCCGCATCGGCGTCGTGTTCCAGGATTTCCGCCTGCTCGACCACATGACCACCTACGAGAACGTGGCGCTGCCTTTGCGCGTGCGCGGGCGCGAGGAAGCGAGCTACCGCACCGACGTCATCGAACTGCTGAAATGGGTCGGCCTGGGCGAACGCATGCATGTGCTGCCGCCGGTGCTTTCCGGCGGCGAAAAGCAGCGTGCCGCGATTGCCCGCGCCCTGATCGAGCAACCGGAAATCCTACTGGCCGACGAGCCTACCGGCAATGTCGATCCGCCGCTGGCCCGGCGCCTGCTCAGGCTGTTCATCGAACTCAACCGGCTCGGCACCGCAGTGGTCATCGCCACCCACGACCTCGGCCTGATGGACCAGGTCGACGCCCGGCGCATGATTCTGGCCGGCGGAAAGCTCGACATCTATGACTGAAGCCCCCGCCGACACCCGGGACCACGACGAGGAATTCGAAGATGCGCCGATGCAGCAGCCGGCCCCTCGCCTGCAGCGCAAGACGGCGCCCATCGTGCCGTCCCAGAACATCGCCGGCCGGGCGCTGGTGCTGGTCATCGCCATCATGACGTTCTTGTCGTGCCTGACACTGGGGGCAGTCACGCTGGTGCGCGACACCGCCTCGGTATGGGAGAACCAGATCTCGCGCGAGGCGACCATCCAGATCAAGCCCGCCGACGGGCTCGACATGGACGCGGCACTCGAGACCGCCGCCCGCATCGCCGGCGAGTTCCCCGGGGTACGTTCGACCCGGATCGTCGACCGCGACGCGACGGCCCGCCTGCTCGAACCCTGGCTCGGCTCTGGGCTGAACATCGACGAACTGCCGGTTCCGCGGCTGGTGATCGTGACCATCGACGAGAACAACCCGCCCGATTTCCAGGCCATGCGCGAGGCGATCACGCCGAAGGTCCCGACAGCTTCGCTCGACGACCACCGGACCTGGGTCGACCGGCTGGTGGCGATGGCGCGGACCACCGTCACCATCGGCACGGGCGTCCTGATCCTGATGCTGGCGGCAACTGTGCTTTCGGTGGTGTTTGCCACTCGCGGCGCCATGGCCGGCAACGGCCACATCATCGAGGTGCTGCATTTCGTTGGTGCCGAGGCGCGCTTCATCGCCAGCGAATTCCGCCGCCACTTCCTGCTGACCGGCATGAAGGGCGCGGCCGCCGGCGGCGCGGCCGCTGTCATCGTGTTCATCATCTTTTCCTGGTGGTCGTCGCGCAACCTGGCGACGCCGGAAGCCGACCAGGCGACGGCGCTGTTCGGCGACTTCGCCATCGGTGCCAACGGCTATCTCGGCGTCGCCGTCATCGTCGCCGTCATCGGCGGGCTGACCGCCGCCACCTCGCATTTTACCGTCGTCCGCCACCTCGGCGACATGGACCTGCACCAGCCGGACGGGATGTAGACCATGCCGTCATCACGAATGATGTCAAAATGTCACCCAATGTGCATAATACGGCGCTGTAAATGCCGCATTCCCTGCATAACGATGGCTTCGTAATGGGACAGAACGCGCTCGCTGCTTCGGGGTCGGTTTCAGGAACGAGGATCTACCCGGCCGGGCGCAAGCTGCGCCGGAGAACGATCTTTTTGCGCCGCATTCTGTTCATCCTCGTGGCATTCGCCGTCATCTTCACCGGCGGGTTCGGTTTCTTTGCCGTCCATGTCAGCGGCATGAGCACGCCTGCGAACCCAGAGAAGGCCGACGCCATCATCGTCCTGACCGGCGGCCAATCGCGGCTCGATGCGGCACTGGGCCTGCTCAAGGCGGGCAAGGGCGAACGCCTTCTGATCAGCGGCGTGCATCCTTCTGCGACGCGCCGCCAGTTGCAGGTCGCGACCGGCAGCGACAAGTCGCTGTTCAACCGCGTCGACATCGACCGCGCCGCGCTCGACACCATCGGCAATGCCGAAGAAAGCGCAAAGTGGGTCGTCAGCCACGACTACGAGCGCGTCATCCTCGTCACCAACAACTACCATATGCCGCGCAGCCTGCTGGAAATGGGACGGCTGCTGCGTAACGCCAGCCTCGAGCCCTATCCGGTCGTCAACTCCAAGCTCGACGAAGGGCGCTGGCTGACCAAGCCCGAAGCGTTCCGCGTGCTGTTCACCGAATACAACAAGTACCTGCTGGCGCTGGCCCGCGGCATCGTGCCGGTCAAGCCGACGGCCGATGGCGTGCTCGTCGTCCAGGCCGAAGCTGCCGACTAGCTTTCCACTCAGCTCGATATGTGAACGGCGCCAAGCGCCGTTTTCCTTTTTCGACGGCTTGGTGTAACCAACGGCAAATTCCGTCCTCAGGCGCTCCTCGACAATGCTCCAAATCCGCTCGCTGGCATTCAACTTCGTCTTCTATGTCAGCCTGGTCGTCCAGATGATCCTGTGGACGCCCTACTACTTCCTGTCGCCGCGCCATCGCGCCTGGTTCGTGCCTAAGTTCTGGGCGCGCACGAGCCTGTGGTTGCAGGAAAAGATCGCCGGTACGAAGAGCGAGATTTCGGGCGTGGAGAACCTGCCCGAAGGCTCGTTCATCCTGGCGCCCAAGCACCAGTCGTTCTGGGACGCCATCGCCTTCTTCCCCTACCTGCGCGACCCGCTCTACATCCTCAAGCGCGAGCTGATGTGGATCCCGTTCTTCGGCTGGTACATCGCCAAGATGAAGATGATCCCGGTCAACCGCGGCAAGCGCTCAGCGGCCCTGAAGGCAGTCGTTGTGGCGACCCGCAAGGAAATGCAGCACGACCGGCAGCTGATCATCTACCCCGAGGGCACGCGCCGAGCGCCGGGAGACGAACCGGCCTACAAGTGGGGCATCGCCGAGCTCTATGCGGCGCTCAACATGCCTGTGGTGCCGGTCGCCCACGTCGCCGGGCTGTACTGGCCGCGCCGCAAATTCCTGCGCTTCCCCGGCACCATCAAGGCCCGATTCCTCAAGCCGATCCCTGCCGGGCTGAGCCGCGAAGAATTCATGTCGCGGCTGGTCGCTGAAACCGAGGCCGCCTGCGACGAATTCCTGATCGAGGCTGCGAGATCCAACAACCCGCCGCCGATGCCGCCCACGGCGGTGAAGCGGCTCAGGGAACTCGGCGTCGAGGTTAGGAGCTAGCGGCTGCCCTCGAGCTCGCGCTTCATCCAGCTTGTATCGCCCCAGGTCGACAGCCAGATCATCGAACTGGTCGCGGCAGCAATGACGCCATAGGCCAGGCCGTATAGCAGCCCCTTTGACGATCGGCGTGCTCGCGCGACCTCCAGATGCGCCAGTTCCTCTTCCTGAATGCCAAGGATCGCTGCATGCAGCCCCTCGTCGCGCCCCTTCAGGAAACGGAGCTGCTCTTCGAGATGACGATGGACGGTGGCTTCGACCGCCTCGGTGCAGAGCCAGACCATCTGGGGCCCGAGAGCCGACGTTATCAGGCCAAGGACATAGCCGCCGAGACTCCAGAACTTCATGACGCGGCATGGCCGTGTGTCGCGAGCCGGCATGGCATCGCGGAATATCGTGGCGTGAACGATCTCGTCGGCGCGCATTCTCTCCAGCTCGGGCGAAATCGTTGGAAAGAACCGCCGCGCGATCGCGATCTGGGCGCCGTAGATGTTGATTGCGGCACGCTCCCCGGCGTGATTGACCTTGAGGATGCGCTGAATCGTGATCTTGTCAGTACCGGCAGGCAGCAGCATCGATGTCCCCCGAACACGATGCTCCCTTGATATCACTGATCCTTGGGATGTGACACGAGACTAACCAGCGGCCATCCGCCGCTCGTGTTCGAGCAGCCAGCGCTTGCGCCAAAGGCCGCCGCCATAGCCGGTGAGGTCGCCGCTGGCGCCGACCACGCGATGGCAAGGGATGACGATCGCGATCGGATTGGCGCCGTTGGCGCGGCCGACGGCGCGCACCGCCGCCGGCTTTCCGATCTCGGCGGCGAGGCCGGAATAGCTCGTCGAGGTCCCCGCAGGAATACGCCGCAGCCCGTCCCAGACCTGGCGCTCGAAGGCTGTGCCCTGGGGCGCGAGCCGGGTGGCGAATTCAGCGCATTTCCCGACGAAATAGGCACCGAGTTCGACTTCGATCTGGTCGATCGGTGCCGACCGGCCGAAGGCGATGGCCGAGCCGGTAACGGCCTGCGACTTGCGCACCTCCGTTGCCAGCGCCTTGCGTTCGAGGAATTCGAGGATGTGCAGGGCATGCAGGTCGGCAATGGCGATCATCGGGCCGATCGGCGTCTCGATCCAGTCGGCCTTGAGCATGGTCTTGCCGCGCAGTTTGCCGGCGCCTCGCCCAAGAGCCGGGTCACCGCCGCTCGAAAGCCGCTGCCCGAATCGAAGCCGGCATCGACCTGCGCATCGATGACGCTGTCGCCCGAGGCCAGCCGCTCCGCCGCCTGCCCGAGCCGCCGCAAACGCGCCATTTCGAGGAAGCTCATTCCGAAGCGGCGCTTGAAGGCGCGCCGTACGGTGGAGGCATCGAAGCCCAAGGCGACGATGTCGGTCTCAAGCCAGCGGCGCTCCGGCTCACGCTCAAGCGCCTCCAGCAGCGCCGACACGTGCGGTTCAGGCGCGCCAGACCCCATCATCGGCCGGCAGCGCAGGCAAGGCCGGAAGCCGGCATGCACGCATTCGGCCGTTGTGTCGAAGAAGCGCACGTTCTCGCGCTTGGGTTTTCGCGCGGCGCAAGTCAGCCGGCAGAAGATACCGGTAGAGGTGACGCCGACATAGGCAAAACCGTCATAGCCCGGATCGCGTGCGATCAGGGCATCGTAGAGTGTGTCGTCACTGGGGCGCTGGAAAAGCATGCCCGATGTTTAGCGCGAGTCCGCAGCCAACGCCGCCGAAAATCGGGCGCGTATTCTCACTGCTGACAAGTCATGTGCCGACCAGCCGCGCCACCTCTTCCAGCCAGTGGTCGCGGATGCCGAGCGCCTTGAGGTGCTCGACCGTGCTCGCGACATAATCCTCGTTGCGGCCGGACTGGCCGACCGCGCCGGTGACGATCTCGGCGGCGTGCACCGCATCGAGATTGCCGGCATACTGGTGGTGGTTGCGGTCGGCGATGTAGCAGACCGCCTCCACCCTTTCGCCCTTGTCGAGCCGGATCGCCAGCTGGCGCTCGAGATAGACGCTGGTGACCAGTTCGCGTTCGCGCAGATAGGCAAGCACCTCGTCGCGAAGATCTCCAGGGACGCGGAAGGCGAGGCCGACGCAGGAGCCGCCACGATCGAGACCGAGCACGAGACCGGGTCGCTGCTCGGTGCCACGATGGACCCAGGAGCGGATGCACAGCGCGCGTCGAAAGCCCATCAGCCGGGCGCGGCGCGTCTCGACATGGGCGAAACCTGGACGCCACATCAGCGAGCCATAGCCAAAAACCCAAAAATCGCCCATATCGCCAAGCCTGTTGGTGGTTCGCGGGTCTTGCTGCGTGCGGCGGCGCGCCGCCTACCGGATGTGGAATGGCCGCGGTAACACTTTGAATGCGTGCGAGCGCCTTCCGGCACGATGCAGTAACGAGAGCCTTAGCATGACGTCAAGCCAAGACCGGAAACCGAACTCCAGCCGCCGCTTCCTGTGGCTGACGCTGTTCATCATCGTGCTGTTCGGCGGTTACAGCGCCGGCTGGTTCTGGTTTGCCGGACGGGCGCAGCAGGAAGTCGTCCAGCGTATTGCAGAGGTCAACCGCGACGGCGTATCCGCCACCTGCGCCAAGCCCGAGATCAAGGGCTTTCCCTTCCGGATCGGCCTGTTCTGCGACAGGCTGGAATTCGAGGACGCGACGCGGCGGATTTCGGTCAGCGCCGGCAACCTGCGCACCGTGGCCCAGGTCTACCAGCCGATGCGCACGGTGCTCGAAATCGACGGGCCGCTGCGGCTGACCGCGCCCGACCTGCCGCAACTCCAATTCGATTGGGAGCTGCTGCATGCCAGCGCCCGCATCGCCCAGCCGCTGCCCGAACGGCTGTCGGTCGAGACCCGCAAGCTCGTCGGCCAGGCATCCTTCAGCGACGGCGCGCCGATGCCGCTGTTCACCGCCGAGGACACGCAGCTGCATATGCGCCCAAACGGACCCGATATCGACATTGCCGGCACCTTCACCGGGTTGGCGATCGACCCCCAGGCCCTGCACGGCCGCAAGCTGCCGTCGCTCGACGGCAGCGCCGACACCTCGCTCAAAAACGGCGTAACGCTGCTTGCGGACAAGGTGAGAAGCCTGCGCGGCCAGACGGGCACGATCCGTTCGATGACGCTGTCGACCGGCGGCACCGCAGGTGCTGCGATCAGCGGGCCGTGGACGATCGCCGAAGACGGTCTGGTCGACGCCGACCTGAAGGTGACGATCCGGAACCCGCGCGAACTGTCGCGCATACTTTCAGAAGTCGTGCCGGAACAGCGCCAGCAGTTCGAGACGGCTTTCTCCGGCCTCGCAATTCTCGGCAACGCACCGACCCTGCCGCTCAAGATCGTCAAGGGCAAGGCGACGCTGGGCTTCATCCCGCTGGGGATGGTGCCGGCGGTGGAGTGAGGTGATTGAGTAGTGAGTAGTGAGTAGTGAGTAGTGAGTAGTGAGTAGTGAGTAGTGAGTAGTGAGTAGTGAGTAGTGAGTAGTGAGTAGTGAGTAGTGAGTAGTGTCGATGCCAGCCGAGCGGCCGAGGCAACTACTATTCCCTATTCCCTATTCCCTATTCCCTATTCCCTATTCCCTATTCCCTATTCCCTACTCGCTAATTCTTCACCGGATGCTCGATGGCCTCGCGGCCGAAGTTCGGCACGTCGACTTCCTGGCCGGCGTCGATGATCGAGCGCCGGATGGCGCGGGTGCGGGTGAACATCTCGAACAGCTTGTCGCCATCGCCCCAACGGATCGCCCGCTGCAGCGACGCCAGGTCTTCCGAGAAGCGCGCCAGCATTTCCAGGATCGCGTCCTTGTTGTGCAGGCAGACGTCGCGCCACATCGTCGGATCGGAGGCGGCGAGACGGGTGAAATCGCGGAAGCCCGAAGCCGAATACTTGATGACTTCCGACTTGGTCACCGACTCCAGATCGTCTGCCGTGCCGACGATGTTGTAGGCGATGATGTGCGGCAGGTGCGAGACGATGGCGAGCGTCATGTCGTGATGCTCGGGGTCCATCGTGTCGATGTTGGAGCCGCAGCGGCGCCAGAACTCCGACAGCTTCTCCAGCGCCACCGGATCGGTATCGGGCAGCGGCGTGAAGATGCACCAGCGGTTCTCGAACAGTTCGGCGAAGCCGGCGTCGGGGCCCGACTTCTCGGTGCCAGCCAGCGGGTGGCCGGGGATGAAGTGCACGCCTTCGGGCACATGCGGGGCCATCTGCGCGATGACGGAGGCCTTGGTCGAGCCGACGTCGGTGAGGATGGCGCCCGGCTTCAGCGCCGGCGCCATGTCGATGGCCACGGCACCGGACGAGCCGACAGGCACCGAGACGATGACCAGGTCGGCATCCTTCACCGCCACCTTGGCGTCCGTCGAATAGCTGTCGCCGAGGCCGAGTTCCTCGGCGCGGGCGAGCGTCGCCGCACTGCGGGTGGAGATGGCGATGTGGCGGGCAATCCCTTCGCGGCGGATGACGCGGGCCAGCGACGAGCCGATCAGGCCGATGCCGACGAGGGCGATCTTGTCAAACAGGGGTTCGGACATTTTTCAACTTTTCAGGAATTCGGTGAGTGCGGCAATGACGCCGCGATTGGCCTCTTCAGTGCCGATGGTCATGCGCAGCGCATTGGGGAAGCCGTAGCCGGCGACCCTGCGCAGGATATACCCCCGCGCGCTGAGATACTCATCGGCGACCGCAGCCGAATGCTTGGCATCTTCCGGAAAGTGGACCAGCAAGAAGTTGCCTACCGAAGGCGTGACGCGCAAGCCCAGTGCCTCGAACTGGTTGACGAGCCATTCGGCCCACTGGGCGTTGTGGGCGATGGTGCGCTCGACATGGGCACGGTCCTCCATCGCCGCCACGCCGGCCTCGATGGCCGCCGCGTTGACGTTGAACGGGCCGCGCATGCGCTCCAGCACCTCGATGATGTGCGACGGCGCATAGACCCAGCCGACGCGCATGCCGCCAAGGCCGTGGATCTTCGAGAAGGTGCGCGTCATGACGACGTTCTCGTTGGCCGCGACCAGTTCGACGCCCGCCTCGTAGTCGTTACGACGGACATATTCGGCATAGGCGGCGTCGAGCACCAGGAGTACGTTCTTCGGCAGCGCCGCGTGCAGGCGACGCACCTCCTCGAACGGCAAGTAAGTGCCGGTCGGGTTGTTGGGGTTGGCGAGGAAGACGATCCTGGTCTTCGGCGACAGCGCGGCGATGATGTGGTCGACGCTGGCCTTCTCGGCCTCTTCCCTGGCAACGACGGGCGTGGCGCCCGCAGCCTGAATGTAGATCTTGTAGACCATGAAGCCGTGCTCGGTGTAGACGGCCTCGTCACCCGGCGACAGGTAACTCTGCGCCAGCAGGCCCAGAACTTCGTCGGAACCGTTCGAGCACAGGATGTTGGCCTGGTTGAGCCCATGGGTCGCCGCGATCGCCTGCTTCAGGCGTGAGGCCGACCCGTCGGGATAATACTCCATCTTTTCGGCGAGCTTCTTCACCGCCTCGATGGCATGGGGCGAGGCGCCCAGCGGATTTTCGTTCGACGAGAGCTTATGAACCTTGGTCACGCCTGCGGGAGCTGCGCTCTTGCCGGGTACATAGGCTGCGATGTCCATGATGCCGGCGCGGGGTTCGGGGCGAATCTGCTCAGGTGCCTTGGTCATGTCGAAAAATCCTGGATTGGCGCCTCCGGATGGAGGCCGCAGCGGGAATACCCCTAGGGGCCGCCAATGTCGAGGAAAACCGGCAAAACCGGCGGTTCTGGCTGGACCATTGGGTCACGGTTGACGCAATCCCCGCCCAGGCGTAATAGCAGGCCATGAACCCGTGGTGATTTGGCCGGTCGGCTTGCAGCCACGTTAAACAAGTCGCTAAAGGGCCGTTTGCGATCCGTAAACCGGCTGTGCGACTGCAGGCCGGTTTTTTGTTGTTTGGAGTTCGCACAGTGCCGATCAAGATCCCGGATCAGCTCCCCGCCCGTGAAGTGCTGGTGAAAGAGGGCGTCTCCGTCATGGACGAGCAGACCGCGCTCCGCCAGGACATCCGCCCACTGCAGATCGGTCTGCTCAACCTGATGCCCAACAAGGTGCGGACGGAAACCCAGATCGCCCGCCTGATCGGCGCCAGCCCGCTGCAGGTGGAGCTGACCCTGGTTCGTATCGGCACCCACAAGGCCAAGAACACCTCCGAAGACCACCTGATCAGCTTCTACCAGACCTGGGACGAGGTGAAGGACCGCAAGTTCGACGGCTTCATCATCACCGGCGCGCCGATCGAGCTGCTGCCCTTCGAGGACGTCACCTACTGGGACGAACTCAAGCAGATCATGGACTGGACGACGACCAACGTGCATTCGCCGTTCTTCATCTGCTGGGGCGCGATGGCGGCGGCATGGCATTTCCACAAGGTCCCCAAGCACACGCTGGAGCAGAAGGCCTTCGGCGTCTTCCGGCACAACAACAACGCGCCGGCGTCGCCTTATCTCGCCGGATTCTCGGACGACTTCGCCATTCCGGTGTCGCGCTGGACCGAGGTTCGTGCCACCGACATTCCCGCGGGCTCCGGCCTGGAACTGCTGATGGAATCGGAAGAGACCGGCCCGAGCCTACTGTCCGAAGAAACCGGCAACCGGCTCTACATGTTCAACCACATTGAATACGACTCGACCTCGCTGAAGGAAGAGTACGACCGCGACGTGGCCGCCGGCGTCGAGATCGCGGTGCCGCACGAATATTACCCCGACGACGACCCGCAGCGCCGGCCGCTCAACCGCTGGCGCTCGCACGCCCACCTGCTGTTCGGCAACTGGATCAACCGGGTCTACCAGACCACGGCCTACGATCTGGAAAACATCGGCAAGTAGCCTCGGAAACCGCGCCCGGCATCCGGGCGCGGTTTCCGGCAGGTGCGCGGAACCTAGTCCGCCGAAGCCCGGTGCTCGCGGAAGGCGCAGGCAAGGATGCGCAGCGCCTCGCGCGAGCGGCGGTCGGTCAGCGTCGAATGCAACACGATCTCCGACGACGGCACTCCGGGCAGGCTGAACTTGCGGCTGATCTCGATGGTGCCGGGCGGGGCCAACCTGCTGGGAAACACGGATGTCGCGAGCCCGGCCGCAACGCCTGCGGTCACCAGGGACGAACCGCCGCCGACGAAGACCTCGACCCAGGGAATGCCGGCATCGTCGAGCGTGCGCGTGGCCACGTCCCGCACGCCACAGGCCCGCGACAGGGTCGCCAGCCGGATCGGCTCGCCCTGGCGATGATGGAAGTCCGGTGTAGCGAACCAGCCGAAATGCTCAGGGCCCAGGACCTCGCCGTCGCGGCGGTCGTCCTCGCGCCGGACGATGGCCGCGTCGAGCTTGCCTCGATCGAAGGCGTCGAGCAGGTTGCTCGAATTGTCGACCTGGACCTCGATCGTCAGCGCCGGGTCATGCTGGTTGAGGCGCGCCAGCAACGTCGTCACTTCAGGACCAGCAACGTGACCGGCAATGCCGAGCGCGAAGCGGCGCGTGCCGCAGGACAAGCCGGCAACCGCATTGTCATGCGCAGCGAGGAATGCCCGGGCCGAATCGATGAACATCGCTCCTTCGGCCGACAGCCGGACACGGCGCGGCGTGCGTTCGATCAGCTTGCGGCCGACGCGCTCCTCCAACCGCTTCAACTTGACGCTGACCGCAGCCTGCGTCGAGCCGAGGGCATCGGCAGCGCGGGTGAAACTCTGCAGGTCGGCCACCATGACAAAGTTACGCACGGCCTCGGCATCGAGCCACAACATCTCATTCATCCATAATTGTTATCTCTGAAATAGGATTACATAGCATTTATGTATGTTCAAGCTTCGCCTATCTGAGGTGCTTTCAAGCAACCAGCGGCGACGGACTTCCCCCTTCGCCGCCAGCGGAGACACGGGATGAAAGTGACAAGCAGAGACAATCTGGCGCTGGCGGCGGTTTGTCTGGCCGCGCTGATGTTCGGCCTGGAGATCTCCAGCGTGCCGGTGATCCTGCCGACGCTCGAACATGTGCTGCAGGCCGACTTCAAGGACATGCAGTGGATCATGAACGCCTATACCATCGCCTGCACCACGGTGCTGATGGCGACGGGTACGCTGGCCGACCGCTACGGGCGCCGGCTGGTTTTCGCCGCTACCGTCGTTGCATTCGGCGTCACCTCGCTCTTGTGCGGCATTGCCCCCACCACCGAAGTGCTGATCGTCGGCCGCTTCCTGCAGGGCATGGCCGGCGGCGCGATGTTCATCTGCTCGATCGCCATCCTTTCCAACCAGTTCGACGATGCCCGGGCACGCGGCAATGCCTTTGCCATCTGGGGCGTGATCGCCGGTATCGGCCTAGGCTTCGGGCCGATCATCGGCGGCGTGATCGTCGCCCTGTCGACCTGGCAGTGGGTTTTCCTGGTGCATGCGCCTCTGGCGGTGCTGTGCCTGGGTCTGACCTTCGGCGGCGTGCAGGAGTCGCGCGACCCGCAGGCCAAGAAGCTCGACCTGCCCGGCATCGTCATCCTGAGCGCGACGGTCTTCGGCCTGACCTACTACATCACCCAGGGCGCAGACATCGGCTTCCTGAGCCCGACGGCCATCGCCGTCGCGGCAGCAACGCTGGTCGGCCTTGTCGCTTTCGTGACGGTCGAGCGACTGCATCCGCATCCGATGTTCGATTTCTCGGTGTTCAGGATCCGCGACTTCTCCGGCGCCATCGTCGGATGCATCGGCATGAACTTCAGCTACTGGCCGTTCATGGTCTACCTGCCGATCTATTTCACCGTCGGTCTCGGCTTCGACAGCACGGAGACCGGGCTCGCCGTGCTCGCCTATACGGTGCCGTTCCTGGTCATGCCGCCAGTCGCCCAGTATCTGCTCTTGCGCACCAGCGCCCGCATCGTCATTCCACTCGGCCTGTTCACCATCGGCCTTGGTTTCATCGCCATGTGGCTTGCCACCGGCATCGAGCCCGCAAGCGGCCTGGCCGTGCTGCCCGGCGCGCTGATCGCCGGCATCGGCCTCGGCCTGACGACCACGCCCGCCACCAACATGACCACAGGCTCGGTGCCGGCCAGCCGTGCCGGCATGGCCTCGGGCATCGACACCAGCGCAAGGCTGATCGCGCTCGCCATCAACATTGCCGTGATGGGCTTCGTGCTGGTCGAGGGCATTCTTTCCGGGCTGAAAAGCGCCCTGCCCGCAGGCATCGACGCCGGCCAGCTCAGGTCGCTTGCAGAGCGTATCGCTGCCGGCGGCGCGATCGACGGAGCGCAAGGCGCGCTCGACGTTCCGGCCGAAATCGTCCACGCAGCACTGGTCAACGGCTTCGCCTGGGTGATGCTCTATGGCGGCATCGGCGTGTGGATCCTGGCGGCGACCAGCTTCGCGCTGTTCGGGGCCGGCAAATCGGCTGATGTCACGAAAGCCGAAACGTCGGCAACCTGACGCCCGAGGGCCGGGCAATGGCGCCCGGCCTTAACCCTTCGGCGTGAACACCCGCACCGACTTCGGCCGAATGCGGAAATGCGCCGGTGTCCAGGTGACGAGCTCGCCATCGGTATTGACCGGCCGCGGCCGCTTGGTGCGGACGGTCACCTCGGTGGTCTTGAAGGCGCGCACGTCGTCCCACTGCCCTTGCGTGCCCTTGCGCAGGCTGGGCAGCAGGCGCAGCAGCCGCCACCAGTGGTCGACCTCGAGGCTGTAGAGATCGAGCCAGCCATCGTCGGCGGTAGCCGTCTCCTCGACCGTCATGCCGCCGCCATAATGGCGGCCGTTGCCGACCGAGACCTGCATGGTGTGGATCTCTTCGGTCGTGTCGTCATGGTCGACATAGGCGGTGAACAGCCGCGAGCGCATCAACAGCCGCGCCGCGACGATGCCGTAGCCGAGCGTGCCCCAGCGCTTCTTGGCATGTTCGGTGAGTTCGCCTGCCAGTTCGGCGCTGAAGCCTATGCTGGCGACGTTGAAGAACAAATGGCCGTTGACCTCGCCGAGGTCGACCGTCGTCTCGTGGCCGGCGGCGATCACTTCGGCCGCCTTTACCGGATCTGTGGGAATACCCATGGTGCGGGCGAAATCGTTGGCCGTGCCCAGCGGCAGGACGCCGAGCGTCAGGCCGCAATAGGCGAGGCCCGCCGCCGCATTGTTCAACGTGCCGTCGCCGCCGCCGACAATCGCCATGTCGAAATGGTCGGCGTTGCGCGAGATCAACTCGGAAGCGTTCTCATCCTTGCTGGTTGCCATCTCTTCGATGTCGAGACCGGCATCGACAAGCACCTGCCTGGCGGCATCGATCGAACCGCCGCCGCGGCGGGCGCGCGGATTGACGATCAGCATCGCACGCTTGCCTTTGGAGTGCTGCACGGCGCGTTTCTTGTGAATGACGTCGGTCAGGAGAGTAATCCCTGTGGTTGTCGAACGGACAGATCGAGCCCTGCCGACGCCATTTAGGGTGCATTCGGGCAGATTTGAAGGCAGAGGCCGCAATAAGCTTCAAGACAACCGAAAGTGATGGAGAGCAGTCCTGACGCGGCCCTGACGGCCGGATTAGGTGCCTCGCTGAACGGCCCGCCATCCCGCGATGATGGCTTCGGCGGAAGCCATTCCGGCTGCCTCGTCGATCAGCCAGGAAATGACGGAGATGCGCATCACCTCGCGGCCACGCCACTTTGCGCCGCCGGCAAAGACGGCGCCGTCGCGCTGGATGCGGGCAATGGTCGCCCTGGTCAGGTCGTCGCCACGCTCGTCGGTCTCGTCGGCACCAAACCGCACGAGCACCTGGTTGAACATGACGTCATTGAGCACCACGATCGCATTTTCGCTTCGCAACTGGTCGGCGATCAGGCGCGCCACGCGGCAATGCCGTTCGACCATCGCGGCGATCCCCTCGCGTCCGAGATGGCGGATGATCGCCCAGGTGGCGAAGCCCCGCGCCCGCCGCGACAGTTCGGGGACGAAATGGCTGGGGTCGCGCTCGCCTTCGCCTGCGGTGGGAAGGTAACTCGCCGCGATCGTCATGGCACGGCGATGCGCCTCGCTGTCGCGCACGATCGCGTAACCGCTGTCATAGGGCGTCTGCAGCCACTTGTGGCCGTCGGTGGCCCAGGAATCGCAGGTATCGAGCCCTTCGGCAAAATGGCTGAGGGAAGCAGCAGCCCGCGCCCAGCAGCCGAAGGCGCCGTCGACGTGGATCCACGCACCGATCCGGCGCGCGATCGGCACGAGGTCAGTGAAGGGATCGAAACCGCCAGTGTTGATCTGCCCGGCCTGAAGGATGGCGATGGCCGGTCCGCGCACCTGCGCCGCGCGTCGCGCGAAATCGTCGGGCAATATCCGGCCCTGGCCGTCTGTGGCGACGCGGATCAGCCGATCATGCCCCAGACCGAGAAACTGCAGCGCCGAAAAGACGGTGGTGTGGGCGTCGTCGCCGATCAGCACGGAAATCGGCGGCGCCCCGAACAGCCCGTTCGCTTCGACATCCCAGTCCGCGCGCCGCAACACCTCGCCGCGCGCGGCGGCCAGGCAGACGAAATTCGCGACGGTGGCGCCGGTGACGAAACCGACCGAGCTTTCGCGTGGCAGATCGAGCAGTTCGAGCAGCCATCGCGCAGCGACCGTTTCGGCCGCCGCGGCCGACGGCATGGCATGGTGGTTGCCGGCGTTCTGCCCCCACGCGCTCGTCAGCCAGTCGGCCGCCACGCCAACCTCATGCGAACCGCCAATGACCCAGCCGAAGAAACGCGCACCGGTTGTGGCATTGAGCCCGGGCTCAGCACGCACGGCGAGGTCGTCAATGACCGTTTCGGAGAACTCTCCCGTTTCCGGCAATGGACCGTCGAAGGCAGCCAGCGCGTCCGGGTAGCCATGCAGCGGGCGCTGCGGCCTGGAGGCGAGTTCCGACCTGTACCGGATGGCGTGCTCGGCGGCATGGCGCAGCAGGCGCCCGGTTGAATCCCCCTGCATGACAATCGCCTTCCTTGAAAAGAGGTCTCATGCGCAGAATGCCGCAGAATACATTAGCTATCCAAGATATACATCCTGGGCCCTTCCCACAATCATGGCTTGTTATCTGTCGAGCTGCGGAAAATAGGGATCGGAGTAGATCCGCCGGTCGCGTTCCCCGGCCATGCAATCGACCGGAGCGGCCGCATCGATCCTGACGACGGGTAGCAAATCGGTGTCGCCGCTGACCTCGAGCACCAGCTTGCGCCGGATGGCCATTGCAAACTCCGACGCCGCACGGATCGGCAAGACGAACGAGCCCGGCCCGCCGGTGACGCATTCGGCATAATAGCGATCGAGTTCGGCGGCGGTGCGCGACGGTCGGATCAGGATCGGCAGGCCGTTGATGACGATGCCTTGCGCGACCGCCGCATCGCGCGCCCGAACCACCGGCGAGCCGAAATTGTTCGGCCCATCGCCCGAAATGTCGATGACCCGGCGCCAGCCCTCGGCGTCGTTGCGGTCGAACAGCGCCGCGCCATAGGTGACCGCGCCGGAGATCGAGGTCCCGCGAAAGCCGCTGAACGGCCGCGCCTCAAGCTTGGCCGCGAAAGCGGCGGCGCTCGTAGCGCTGTTGACGATCTCCCAGGGCACGACCGATTCTTCCCGCACGGTGCCGGCCCATTCGAAATAGGTGATGGCGACGCGGCCATGCTGGCCCGACATCACCGCGTCGATGAAATCGGGGTGACGCAGCGCCTCGACATAGCCGGCGCGCTGGAGCGTGAACTCCTCGAGATCCATCGAGCGCGACACGTCGACGGCCAGCACCAGCTCGACATCGACCGCGACGGCTGGCGCGGGCGCAGCCGCGGGCTTGGGCAATTCGCAGCCCAGGCACAAGACGATCGCCAGCGCACCCAGCATCGACGGACACCCCAACAGGCCGAGGAGTGTCGCGGCAATGGCGCCGGAATGGAAGTACCCCGGCTTCACCCCTTCGTGAGGTGAGGCTCAGCCACCGCGCTCGTCGCCGCGCCGCAGGGCAGGAAAGCCGCGCGTCGCGCCCGTCGGCGACAGCACTGGCACGAACACGCGGCGCGAGGCGCGCTGCGCCACCGGGATGCCCTGGTAGACGCGCTTCTGTGCCTCGACGACGATGACGCCGGAGAAGATCGGCCACAGGCGGCGGCCGGCGCGTTCGAACAGATGGTCGAAGCGCATCATCCATTTGCGCCGAGACGGCGGGAAATGCAGCGCGTCCGACCACGCCGAGACGGTGAAATTGGCCTCGCGCAGCAGCTCGTTGAGCTGGCCGGAGGAAAATGGCCGGCCGGTGCCGAAAGGCGTGTGCTCGAAGCGTGCCCAGACACCGCGCCGGTTGGGCACGACGATGACGATGCGCCCCGCCGGCGACAGCACGCGCCAGATCTCCTTCAGCGTCTCGCGCGGGCTTTCGGCGTGTTCGAGCGAATGGACGAGCAGAACCCGGTCGATGGAAGAATCGACCAACGGCAGTTCCTCGTCGAAGACGAGCGCCGTCGACGACGGCCCGTTCGCCGGCCACACGACGGCACCCTGCGTTGCCGGCATGAAGGCAAACACCCGCTCCGCATCGCTGCCGAAGCGATCGAGCCAGGGCAGCGTGTAGCCAAGCCCGACCAGCCGTTCGTTGGGCAGGCCTGCCCACACGGCCGACAACCCCATGGTGATCGACTGCTCGGCCAGGCGGCCGAGCGGTGTCGAGTAGAACGAACGAAGGTCGACGATGTCGGAATTCATGAGCGGAACGTAGACGCGCGCAACGCCGACTTCAACGACCCCGCCCCAATTGGGGTGACAGCGCCGGGCGCGCGCCCTATCGTCCTGCCAGAAGTGGAGTTTTGCGATGCCAGCCGAGATCAAGCTTTTCATGTGCCGCACCGACAATTTCGGTGCGCTGCTGCACGATCGCGAAAGCGGCGAGACGGCCATCGTCGACGCGCCCGAGGAGGCGCCGATCCTGGCGGCGATCGAGCATAGCGGCTGGACGCCGACGATGATCCTGACGACCCACCATCACGCCGACCATGTCGAGGCCAATTTGGCGCTCAAGCAGCGCTACAAGCTGCGCATCATCGGCCCCGAGGCCGAGCGCGAGAAGATCCCCGGCATCGACGACACGGTCGAGGAAGGCTCGGTGATCCCCTTCGGCAGCGAGACCATCGAGGTCATCGCGACGCCCGGCCATACCGCCGGCCATGTCTGCTATCACCTGCCGAAGTCGAAGGTCGCCTTCACCGCCGACACGCTGTTTGCGCTGGGCTGCGGCCGGCTGTTCGAGCGCCCGGCACCGGTGATGTTC
This sequence comes from Aminobacter aganoensis, assembly GCF_014206975.1. GTDB lineage: Bacteria > Pseudomonadota > Alphaproteobacteria > Rhizobiales > Rhizobiaceae > Aminobacter > Aminobacter aganoensis. The sequence continues at coordinate 61,866 of NZ_JACHOU010000016.1, read as the reverse complement.
GAATCGCTGAAGAAGCTCGCCGCCCTGCCCACCGACACGGTGGTCTATTGCGGTCACGAATACACGCTGTCCAATGCCCGTTTCGCGCTGACCATCGATCCGGACAATGCCGCGTTGCTGGCACGCGCCGAAAAGATCGAGGCGCTGCGCGCCGACGGCAAGCCGACGCTGCCGACCACCATCGGCGAGGAACTGGCCACCAACCCGTTCCTGCGCTGGGCCGATGCCGGCATCCGCAAGCATCTCGGCATGGAGAAAGCCTCCGACGCCGACGTGTTTGCCGAGATTCGCAAGCGCAAGGACAGTTTCTGAGCATGCTGGCAGCCGAGATCATTGCCATGCTCGGCATGCGCCGGCATCCCGAGGGCGGCTGGTATGTCGAGACCTTTCGCGACAACCCGGAAGGCGGACCGCATAGCCCACGCGGCAACCAGACGGCGATCTATTTCCTGCTCGAGCACGGCGACGTCTCGCACTGGCACCGGGTCAGGGACGCCGCCGAGATCTGGCATTTTCATGCCGGCGCACCGATAGAACTGAAGATCTACCCACCCGGCGGCGAGGTCAGCGCAGCCGTGCTCGGCATCAACCTTGCCGTCGGCGAACGTCCGCAATGCGTGGTGCCGCCGGGCTGGTGGCAGACCGCGCGCAGCCTTGGCGACTGGACGCTGGTCGGCTGCACGGTATCGCCCGGCTTCGAGTTCGCCCAGTTCGAGCTGGCCGAACTGGGCTGGGAGCCGGGCTAGGCTCCTGCCCCGTCCACAGCCGCCTTCCGCCCGCCGAAGATCAGCGATTTGGCCGCCAGCACCGCACCTGAGGTAATGAGCACGCAGGCAGCGAGGATGCGCAAGCCTGGCTCGGCGAAACCGGCTGCGATCAGCACCAACGTCGACAGCAGCGGCGCGGCATAGCTCGCCGCCCCCAGCACCTGAATGTTGCCGCGTTTGACGCCGATGTCCCAGGCGTAGAAGGCCGCACCCACCGGCATCAGGCCGAGACCGAGCACGGCGAGCCACTGGCCGGCATTGGCCGGCAGCACAGTCTCCTCCAGCGCAAAGTGGCAGGCCAGCGACAGCACCGATGTCGCCAGGCAGAACCAGGTGACGATTGTCGTCGGCACCGACGGAAAACGGCGCGACAGCAGCGAATAACCCGACCACAGGAAGGCGCAGGCGAAGGCCATGGCATAGCCGAAGCTGTATTGCGCATCAAAGGCCAGCCCACCGCCCTTGGTGACGATCAGGAAGGTGCCGGCAAGGCCGAGCAGCGCGCCGGCAATGTGATTCCAGCGCAGGCGTTCGCCCGGCATCAGGGCCGAGCCCAGGACGATGAAAAGCGGCCACAGATAGGCGATCAGGCTGGCCTCGACCGCCGGCGCGTTGCGCAGGGCGGTGAAATAGAAGAAGTGGTAGCCGAACAGGCCGGCGATGCCGATCACCCATACCTGCGGCGGGATTCTCTCGGCCTTCGCGGGCATGGCCATGAACAGCCGGGCGACGAGGCCGACACAGGTGCCGATGGCGAAGGTGATGGCCGAAAGCAGGAAGGGCGGCACCGAGCCGGAGGCATCGGTCAGCAACGCCAGCAGCGCCCACATGGCGACCGCCGTAAATCCGATCAAAGTCGCGCGCCCCACTTACCCCTCCCGGCGCGCAGGGCGCGCCTAATTGGTCGCTTCGAACCGCCGTGCCCTGACCGTGATCGTGCCGATCTCCGTGCTGACCGTGGCGTAGATGGGCGCATATACCCCGGTTTCGCCGAGCGGCGCAAACGTCACCATGATGCGGCTGCGGTCGCGCAGGAAGGTCAGTGCCTTCTTGTCGGTGCGGTAGCCCGAGACGGGCTGGAAACCCATGCGGCAGGTCACCGTCTCGCCGGAGAAGCCCTTGATCGCCATCTTCTTGCGCGACACCTCGGTCAACCTGAGATCGGCGCGCAGTTCGCCGTCATACATCTTCACGGTGCGGCCGCAGACCTTGTCCAGGCTGGATGCCTTGATGACGGTGGCCGCGATCGGGTCGGCGACGGCGCGCAGGTCGCCCGCGCCGAGTGGAATCCAGGTCTTGCCGCGCTTCTTCGGCGGCGGCACGACCTCTGTGCTGCTGACATTGTCGCCGGAGAACCGGACGTCGACGAGCGAACTGACCTTGCCCGAGACATAGTCGGCGCGGAAGGCGCGCGGCCGGGTGCGGCCGCCCCCGAAACTGCCGCGCGACGAGATCGTGCCGCGGGTATCGTCGAAGAATGCGGCAAGTCCGGCGCTGGAGACCTTGCCCTTGACCTCGTAGGAATCGCCTTCGTAGCTGCTGTCGAATGTCGCCTTGGCGACGGGAATACCGAGGAACGACAGCGAATAATCGCCGCTGAAGGTTTTTGCCGCCGCGATCGAGAGCGAGGGAACCATGGCGAGGGCGAAAGCAAGCAGGATGGGTACGGGGCGCATGCCAAAACCTTAGGTCGGCCGAAATGTGCTTTCGGCCGTTGGCGTCCCTTGCGATTGGTTATAAAAGCAATTCCGGCCATTCTGTGGAGCTGGGGACAACGGCTGCAAACCGCAGCAAACCTCCCGGGGCGCTTGACGCGTCGGCGAAATGCAACTATGGAACGCCAACTTTTTCCATGAGGCCGCCTGACTGAGACCGCGCGCCACTATCGGTGCGTCATCGTCGCTTGGTCCGCCAGAACTGAAGGTAAGTAACATGTCCCGCGCTTGCGAACTCACCGGCAAAGCCGTCATGACCGGCAACAATGTGAGCCACGCCAACAACAGGACCCGTCGCCGGTTCCTGCCGAACCTGGTCAGCGTCACGCTGATCTCGGAAGCCCTGAACCAGAACGTGCGCCTGCGCATTTCGGCCAACGCCCTGCGTTCGGTCGAGCATCGCGGTGGCCTCGACGCGTTCCTGGCCAAGGCCGACGTTGCCGAGCTGTCGCAGCGCGCTCGTCTGCTCAAGAAGCAGATCGCCAAGAAGACTGCCGAGCAGGCCGCGGCCTAATCGACGAATCAAGGCGGGGGACGACCGCCTGGAGCCTCTGCGCGCCGCAAGGACGATAGAGGCTCCGACCAAATACGCCCGGGCATTTGCCCGCAACGCTGGTTCCATTACCCAGGATAAAAAAATGAACTCCGGTTCAAAATACCTGCCCTTCGTGGCGGCCATGGCGCTTGTCGTCGTCGCTTCCAACATTCTCGTCCAGTTCCCGATGCAGGGACAGGTCGGATCGCTCGCACTTGCCGACATCCTGACCTGGGGCGCCTTCACTTATCCCTTCTCCTTCCTGGTCACCGACCTTGCCAATCGCCGCTACGGGCCGAAGCTGGCGCGGCGGATCGTTTTCATCGGTTTCATGACCGCGGTGGTCTGCTCGATCGTCATTCCGCCGGTCCTGTTCCGCTACGGCCTGATTCCGTTCGACACCGCGGCCGATCGCCTGGCCCGCATCGCGGTGGCCTCCGGCGCCGCCTTCCTGACCGCGCAGTTGCTCGACGTCACCGTGTTCAACTGGCTGCGCCGGCAGAGCTGGTGGCGCGCGCCGATCTTCGGCACGCTGGTCGGCTCGGTGTTCGACACGGCGATCTTCTTCGGCGTCGCCTTCGCCGCAGCTTTCGCCTTCCTCGGCCCCGAGGACGCGTTTGCGATCGAACCAGCACCGCTGTTCGGCGTCATGGCCACCGAAGCGCCGCGCTGGGTTTCCTGGGCCTTGGGCGACCTGATCGTGAAGCTGCTGATCGCGCTTTTCGCGCTGATCCCCTACCGGCTGATCGCCGCGCGCTGGAGCCAGCCGGCGCTGGCCGCCAACTAGACGGCCCTACCTGTCGATTCGCGTCGACAGGATGATCGACGACAGCGTGCGCTCGACGCCTTCGAGCGCACCGATGCGGTCGATCAGCGTATCGAGGTCCTGTACCGACGGGGCCTCCACCACCACGATCATGTCGAAATTGCCGCTGACCGAATGCAGCGTGCGCACCTCGGGGATGCGCCGCAGCACGGCCTCGACCGCAGCGGACACCTTGGGCAGCGCAGTCACCAATATGTGCGCCCGCACGAGGTTTTTCTCATAGTCGGGCGACAGCTTGACGCTGTAGCCCGCAATCACCCCTCGCTGTTCCAGCCGCTCGATGCGGCTTTGCACCGTCGTTCGCGACACGCCGAGCTTGCGGGCCAGCTCGGCGGTCGAAGCGCGTGCATTCTCGCGCAGCAAGGCAAGCAAAGCCCGGTCGGCGTCGTTCGTCATTTCAGCAAATCTCTTCGGCGAATTGCTTAAATCATATCGGCTTTTCGGCAATATCGATACTGCCTTTCGACAGCGCGCAGGCATAGAATCCGCGCGAAATCCATTCGAAGGGGACAAGACCATGAAACAGATCGTTGTCGTAGGCGCAGGCAAGATCGGCTCGACCATCGCCGACATGCTGGCCGAAACCGGCGACTACAAGGTGACCGTGGTCGACCGCTCGCAAGCCCAGCTCGATGCGCTCGAAACCGGCAACGCTGTCGAAACGCTGAAGGTCGAGATCTCGGAGGCCGGCGCGCTCGACGCCGTGCTCGCCGGCAAGTTCGCCGTGCTTTCCGCGGCCCCCTTCCACCTCACCACGCGCATCGCCGAAGCGGCCGCCAAGGCCGGCGTGCATTATCTCGACCTGACCGAGGACGTTGCCTCGACCCGCATCGTCAAGGACCTGGCCGCCACTGCCAAGAGCGCGTTCATCCCGCAGTGCGGCCTGGCACCCGGCTTCATCTCGATTGTCGCCAACGACCTCGCCAAGCGCTTCGACACGCTGGAAAGCGTTCGCATGCGCGTCGGCGCCCTACCGCAGTATCCGTCCAACGCCCTCAACTACAACCTCACCTGGAGCACCGACGGCGTCATCAACGAGTATTGCGAGCCTTGCGAGGCGATCGTCGAAGGCTCGCTCGTCGAGGTGCCGCCGCTCGAGGAGCGCGAGGAGTTCTCGCTCGACGGCATCACCTACGAGGCGTTCAACACCTCGGGCGGCCTCGGCACGCTGTGCGAGACCTACAAGGGCAAGGTGCGCACGCTCAACTACCGCACCATCCGCTATCCCGGCCATGCCGCGATCATGAAGGCGCTGCTCAACGACCTCGGCCTGCGCCACCGCCGCGAGGTGCTGAAGGACATCCTGGAGAACTCGCTTCCGGCGACCATGCAGGACGTGGTGGTGATCTTCGTCACAGTCAGCGGCCGCAAGGGCGGGCGCCTGTTGCAGGAGAGCTATGCCAACAAGATCTACAGCCGCCAGATGGGCAAGATGGTGCGCAGCGCCATCCAGATCACCACTGCGTCAGGAATCTGCTCGGTGCTCGACATGCTGGCATCCGGCGCGTTGCCGCAGCAGGGCTTCATCCGCCAGGAAGACATCGCGCTCGACGCCTTCCTCGCCAACCGCTTCGGCCACAACTACGCCCAGGCCGGCACCGCGCACCTGGCGGCCTGAACGCCAGGCGCCTCACGGGGAGCATACCCCTGAGGCCACCAATTATGGGCAGCGAGAGGTTGGGGGACCCCTCGCTTTTTTTTGCCTTTGCGCATGCCTGCCTGTCAGATCGGAGCCATCGGCCCGAAGAAACCGATGATGCGCTCGATGCGCGCCCCGTCGGGCGTCAGGAAGGCGATGTCGACCCCATCGGGCAGCGGCGTGCCATCAGCCTCGACGACGCGCCAGCCGAAACGGGCAATGCCGTGGTGGATGTCCACGGCACTGCTGCGAACGATCGTCGCGCCGGGACGGCCGGTTCGAACGGTCGCAATGTGGGCCAGCAATTCATCGACGCCGTTGGTGTTGGCACGCGGGTCGGTGTAGGCTGCCTTGTCAGCCCAGACGGATTTCAGCAGGGCCTTGCGCCGTCCCGGCTCGGGCTCGTTCCAGACCGCGCAATAGCGGTCGATGAGGCTGGTGACATCGGACAACATGGCCGGCTCCCGCATCGCAGGTGTCGACCATAGCGGAAAACCGCCGGTCAATCGCCGTGCAGAATGAATTCCAGGTACAGATTGCGCTGAAGGATCGAGTGGTTGTCGTCGGAGATCAGCGACACCATCAGCGCGCCGTCACCACGCTGCCAGACATCCAGCCCTTCCATGTTGTCGATCTGGTAGCCCATGTTGGCTTCCAGCAGCACCTGGCCATCGGCAACCTTACCCCTGGCGATGCTGTCCGAGGCGATGCGCCTGAGCCGCATCTTGACCCCCGAGGCCATCGAGAAGCTGCGCTCCAGCAGCAACAGGTCCCCGCCGGGCAGGAAAGCACCGTCGGTGATGTCGAACTCGCCGTCGCGCTTGACGGTGAAGACACCCTTCTGCGGCCCTTCGATGATGGCGGCAAAGATGTTGCCGGCCGGATCGAGGCTCTTTTCCGACACCACCACCAGCCCGCCCTTCTCGGCGGAATAGGCGATGGTCTCGAACCCCCTGTTCTGACGCAACTCGTTGCGCGGCACCAGGAAGTCGAGTTCGCCAAACGACGGCCCCATATTGGCGGGATCGATGCGGAACTGGGCGACGCGGTGCGTGCGCTCGAAGCCGACGGTGGCAATGCCATCCCGGACAGCGAGCCCTTCGGCATCAGCCATCCACTTCTTCTCGATGGCGCTGCCCGAGGCGTCGACCATCTGGACCATGCTGAAATTCTCGACACCCGCCGGCCGCGAGGTGCCATCGCGGGTAATCCGGCCGAAGAACCAGAAACCGGTGTCGGCGACGCCGATGAAATCGCTCCCCGGCTTGAGGAAGCGGAACGCCGACAGCGCGCCGAGATTGCGTGACGACGATGTCAGTTCCAGCCCGCCGACGAATTCCAGCGGGCCGAACATCTTCTCGTCCAGGCCGATCTGGAACCGCGCGATCGGGCGCGCGGAAATCTCGATGCGTTCTATGGCCGGCTGCTCGGCCCGCGACGAGGCGGTGAGCGTCGTCGACAGCGCAAGCGCGGCCAGGGCCGCGCAAGCAATGTGCCGCAAACGGGCCGCCGACAGGATCATCCGGCGCGCCGGAAGCCGCCGCGGCGGTTCTCGCGGGCGCTCTCCTCGCCGAACAGCGAGGCCAGCTGCTCGGTCATGGCGCCGGCCAGTTCCTCGGCGTCGACGATGGTGACGGCGCGGCGATAGTAGCGCGTCACGTCGTGGCCGATGCCGATGGCCAGCAACTCGACCGGCGAGCGCGTCTCGATCAGGTCGATGACGGCGCGCAGGTGGCGCTCGAGATAGTTGCCGGGGTTCACCGACAGCGTCGAATCGTCGACCGGCGCACCATCCGAGATCATCATCAAAATCTTGCGCTGCTCAGGGCGCGCGATCAGGCGCTGGTGCGCCCACAGCAGCGCCTCGCCGTCGATGTTTTCCTTGAGCAGGCCCTCGCGCATCATCAGGCCGAGGTTGCGGCGCGAACGCCGCCATGGCGCATCAGCGCTCTTGTAGATGATGTGCCTGAGGTCGTTGAGGCGGCCGGGATTTGGCGGCTTGCCGTCCTTCAGCCACTTCTCGCGCGCCTGCCCGCCCTTCCACGCACGCGTGGTGAAGCCGAGGATTTCGACCGAAACGCCGCAGCGTTCCAGCGTGCGCGCCAGGATGTCGGCGCAGGTAGCGGCAACGGTGATCGGACGGCCGCGCATCGAGCCGGAATTGTCGAGCACCAGCGTCACCACCGTGTCGCGGAACTTGGTGTCGCGCTCCTGCTTGAACGACAGCGGCTGCATCGGGTCGATGACGACGCGCACGAGGCGGGCCGGATCGAGATAGCCCTCTTCGAGGTCGAAGTCCCAGGACCGGTTCTGCTGCGCCATCAGGCGGCGCTGCAAGCGGTTGGCCAGTCGGCCGACGACACCCGACAGATTGGCGAGCTGCTTGTCGAGGAAGGCACGCAGGCGATCGAGTTCGTCCTCGTCGCACAGCTCTTCGGCGCCCACCGTCTCGTCGAAACTGTTGGTGAAGACCTTGTAGTCGATCTCCCTCGGCAGGTTGGCGAAGGGATTGTCCTGGCGGCGTGCCTCTCCCGGCGTCTCCGAATCCGTGTCGTCGTCGTCGGACATGTCGTCGGACGTGGAGTCGGATGCTTCCATCTCGCCCGACGGCTCCTCGTCGGCCGAGGATTCGGCTTCGTCGGACTGCGACTGGTCGGCGCCCGAATCGTCCTCGCCGCCTTCCTCGCTCTGCTCCTCGCCTTGCGGCTGCTCGTCGTCTTGGTCCTCGTTGTCCTCTGTTTCCTGGTCGTCGCCGTATTCCTCGGCCATCTCCAGCGAAGCGAGCATGTGGCGAACCATGCGGGCGAAGGCCTGCTGGTCTTCCAGGCTGCCGAGCAGCCCTTCGAAATCGCCGCCGGCCTTGTCCTCGACCCAGTTGCGCCAGAGCTCGACCATGCGCTCGCCGCTCCTCGGAACGGGTTGGCCGGTCAGCTTTTCGCGCACCATCAGCGCCAGGGCTTCTTCGAGCGGCGCTTCCGACTGTTCGGTGACGTCGGCGAGATTGGCCTTGGCGTATTTGTCCTCGAGCATCGAGGAAATGTTCTGGGCGACGCCGGCCATGGCGCGGCTGCCGATCGCCTCGACGCGGGCCTGCTCGACGGCGTCGAAGACGGCACGAGCCTGCTTGCCCTCAGGCGCAAGGCGGGCGTGGATGCGGGTGTCGTGGCAGGCGCGCTTGAGCGCCATGGAATCGCCAAGACCGCGGGTGACGGCAATGTCGTTGGCCGACGCCTTCTTGGGCAGCTCAGGCAGGCGTGCGCGATTGCCGGCAAGCGCTGGCCGCTCCTTGGCAAAGGCCACTTCGAGCTCGTTGTCGCCCGAAATAGCGCGCATGGAAACGGTCACGGCGCGCTTGAAGCTGTCGACTTCCGAGCCCGCCTTCGATTTGTTGCGCGTGTTGTCGCCCGGCCCCGCCATCTGAGCCTGTTCTTATCCCAGCACGACGTTGGCGGCTGATTCGGGAAGGTCCTCGCCAAAGGCGCGCTGGTAGAACTCGGCCACGACGGAGCGCTCAAGCTCGTCGCACTTGTTGAGGAAGGTCAGCCGGAACGCCATGCCGACATCACCGAAAATCTCGGCGTTCTCGGCCCAGGTGATGACGGTACGCGGGCTCATCACCGTCGACAGGTCGCCATTGACGAAGGCCGAACGCGTCATATCGGCGACGCGGACCATCTTGTTGACGATCTCCTTGCCCTTGGCGTCGCGATAGTGCTTGGCCTTGGCAATGACGATGTTCACTTCGTTGTCGTGCGGCAGGTAGTTCAGCGTGGTCACGATCGACCAGCGGTCCATCTGCGCCTGGTTGATCTGCTGGGTGCCGTGATAGAGGCCGGTGGTATCGCCGAGGCCGACCGTGTTGGCGGTGGCGAACAGGCGGAAGGCCGGGTGCGGGCGGATGACGCGGCTCTGGTCGAGCAGGGTCAGGCGGCCCGACGATTCGAGCACGCGCTGGATGACGAACATCACGTCCGGGCGGCCGGCATCGTATTCGTCGAAGCACAGCGCGACATTGTGCTGGTAGGCCCAGGGCAGGATGCCGTCCTTGAATTCGGTGACCTGCATGCCTTCCTTGACCACGATCGCGTCCTTGCCGACGAGGTCGATACGGCTGACGTGGCTGTCCAGGTTGACACGGACCATCGGCCAGTTGAGGCGGGCTGCGACCTGCTCGATGTGGGTCGACTTGCCGGTGCCGTGATAGCCCGACACCATGACGCGGCGGTTGTAGGCGAAGCCGGCCAGGATCGCCATCGTCGTGGCCTTGTCGAACAGATAGTCCGGATCGATGTCGGGGACATGCTCCGACGAGGCCGAATAGGCCGGCACGACCATCTTAGAATCGAAGCCGAAGGTGTCTTTCACCGACACTGTCGTGTCCGGCAGGTTGGTGATGTCGCGATCGACCTTGTTCATAGCGTCTCCACGCGCGAAGCCTCAGCTACGCCGGCAATCGAAATTTTCTTCGGGGGCGGTCTTAAAGCCTTTTCCGACCAGATGAAAGTTGGAAAAAGGCCGCGGCCGCGGCTGGCTCAACACAATCCCGCTTGCTTGAGCACGCGATATGCCTGGAGCACATCCCTGAAGCGGTCCTCCGAACCGCGATCGCCGCCATTGGCGTCGGGATGGTGGCGTTTGACCAGTTCCTTGTAGCGCGCCTTGATGTCGGCGCCAGTGGCCTTCGAATCCAGCCCGAGCGTCTCCAGCGCCTTGGCCTCGAGGGGCTTGGCCTTGCGCTGCCGCGGCGCGCCGGTACCGCCGAACATGTTGTGCGGATCGCGCATGCGGTTGTAGTAGCCGGCTCGGCCCGAGCGCTGCTGGGCGAAATCGGGCGCCGAACGCGCCGACCCGTTGGAACCCATGGTCCAGGTCGGCCGGTGGCCCGTCATCGCCTCCTTCTGGAAGCGCGCGATCTCGCCATCGGCAAGGCCGGAGAAATAATTGAAGCCCTTGTTGTACTCGCGCACGTGGTCGAAGCAGAACTGGAAATACTCGCCTTCGCGCATGCGGCCGACCGGCGCCTTGTGCGTGCCGGGCTGCTTGCAGCCGTCCCACTGGCAGGCAGCAGCGCGCGACTTCACCTCCGCTTCCGGATCGGGCCGGACGCGGATCTTGTCGAAATATTTTGGGTACGGCTTCATCTGATCGTATTTACCGCCTCTTGGCGCGGCGAAACAAGAATTGACATTTCGAGGATGTTGGCCCTAACGCCTGATTTGCGGCCCAATTACGCCCGATGGCGCGGATGGCCGCAGCGACACATGTGGTGAAAGGCGAAACCGATGTCCATACAGGCGATGATCGAAGACAAGCTGAACAAGGCATTTTCTCCTGAACGGCTCGTCGTCCTCAATGAAAGCCACCTGCACGCCGGCCACCACCATGTCGACGGCGGGCACGAAGCGGTGTTCGACGGCTCCGGCGAGACGCATTTCCGCATCCGCATCGTCGCTCCCGGCTTCGCCGGCATGAGCCGCATCGACCGCCACCGCGCAGTCAACGACGCCCTCTCCGCCGAACTCAAGGCCGGCCTGCACGCGCTGGCGATCGAGCCGGCGGCACCTGGCGAAGCGACGCGCTGGTAGAAACTGCCCCTCGGGTGAAGCACGGCCCACGCCATGTCATCCGGCCGTCACATATATCCACTAGTCTGGATATATGGATGCAAGCGACACGATAGACGCGCTGGCCGCGCTGGCCCAACCGACAAGGCTGGAAGCCTTCCGCCAGCTTGCCGCCGCAGAACCCGACGGCATCGCCGCCGGCGACCTCGCGCGCCGGCTCGAGGTTCCCCAGAACACCATGTCGGCGCACCTCGCCATCCTGGCCCGCGCCGGCCTCGCCACAAGTGACCGTCGAGGCCGCTCGATCATCTACCGCGCCGACCTCCCTGCCCTGCGCCAGGTGCTGCTGTTCCTCCTCCAGGACTGCTGTGACGGCAGGCCGGAGATCTGCGCGCCATTGATTGCCGAATTGTCCCCCTGCTGCGCACCATCGGAGTGATGCCATGACCCACCGGCCCTTCAACGTGCTTTTCCTCTGCACCGGCAATAGCGCCCGCTCGATCCTCGCTGAGGGTATCCTGCGCAAGGATGGGGCACCTCATTTCAACGCCTTCTCCGCCGGCAGCCAGCCCAAGGGCAGCGTCAATCCCTTCGCCCTGAAAGTGCTCGAAAGCTACGGTTATCCGACCGACGGCTTCCGCTCGAAAACCTGGGACGAATTCGCGGTTGTGGATGCACCGGAGATGGATTTCATCTTCACCGTCTGCGACGACGCTGCGGGCGAAGCCTGCCCGGTCTGGCTCGGCCATCCCGCCAATGCGCATTGGGGCATCGAGGATCCGAGCCATGTCGAAGGCACCGACCTCGACAAGGAAGCGGCCTTCGTCACCGCCTTCAAATACATGCGCAACCGCATCAGGGCGTTCATCGCCCTGCCCATCGCCAGCCTCGACCGCATGGCGCTGACCGCGCATCTCCATGACATCGGCAAGATGGAAGGCGCGAGCACAAAGGCTGGCGATTCGGGCGAATGAGCACTTCGCTCCCGGGCCGACTCCTCGCCGAAGCATTGGGTACGGCATTGCTGCTGGCAACTGTCGTCGGCTCGGGCATCATGGCGGCACAGCTTGCGCAAGGAAATATCGCGCTCGCCCTGCTCTGCAACGCCTTGCCGACCGGTGCGATGCTGGTTGTGCTGATCACCATGTTTGGCGCAGTTTCCGGTGCGCATTTCAACCCGGCGGTCAGTTTCGTGATGGCGCTTGACCGACGGCTGGCGTGGTCGCTGCTCCTGCCCTACCTCGCTGCGCAAATGGGCGGCGCCATCCTTGGTATTTGGCTGGCACACGCGATGTTCGACCTGCCGCTGCTGCAGGTTTCGACCACCATCCGCACAGGCCCGGGCCAATGGCTCGGCGAAGCCGTAGCGACATTCGGCCTGGTGCTGGTCATTCTCGCCTGCGCTGCCCAGGCGCCTAAGACGACGCCCGCCGCCGTCGGCCTCTACATCTTCGCCGCCTACTGGTTCACCTCGTCGACGTCCTTCGCCAATCCTGTCGTAACGGTCGCGCGAGCACTGACCAACACTTTCGCCGGCATCGCGCCCGCCGATACCTCCGCCTTCATCGCGGCCCAAATGGCAGGGGCCATGCTCGGTCTGATCGCAGGAAGGATTTTGTGGCCGGGCGCTATTTCGACGGACGCGCTGCAGCCGTCTGCGGCTCCACCACCGCCGGCCTGATCCGGATCCGCGCCAGCCGGTTCTTGTCGCGCTTCATGACGATGAAGCGCTTGCCGTGGAAGGTGAACGCCTGCTTCTCCTCGGGAATCGACTGGGTCTCGTGAATGACGAGCCCGGCGATCGTCGTCGCTTCGTCGTCGGGAAGATGCCAGTCAAGCGCACGGTTGAGGTCGCGAATCGGTACGGTGCCGTCGACCACCACCGAACCGTCGGCCTCCTGCTTGACGCCCTGGACGTCGATGTCGTGCTCGTCGGCGATCTCGCCGACGATCTCCTCGATGATGTCTTCGAGCGTCACAAGCCCTTCGACCTCGCCGTATTCATCGACGACGATGGCGAAATGCGCCTTGCGGCGCAGGAAGGCGTTGAGCTGTTCCTGAAGCGTCGTCGTGTCGGGCACGAACCACGGCTTCGAGGCGACCTTCGGGACGTCGACCCTGGAGTAGTCGCCCTCGACGTCGTTGAGCGCCCGCAGCAGGTCCTTGGCGTGGACGACACCGACGATGTTGTCGAGCGACCCGCGCCACAGCGGCATGCGCGTATACGGGCTCTGCAATATCTCGCGCACCAGCGCCTCGGACGCGATGTCGGCATTGACCGAGCGCATGGCCGTGCGGTGGACCATGACGTCGGAGACTTCGAGTTCGTGCAGGTCGAGCAGGCCACCGACCTGGTCGCGGTCCTGCTTCACCACATGGCCTTCACGGTGGAATTCATCGACGGCGCCGCGCAGTTCGTCATGGGCGGAACGCTGCGGCGACAGTGCAATCAACTCATAACCCAGGGAAGCGAGCAGGCGATCGCGGAATGCCAGGACGGCAAGCATCAGCCCCCCGAGAATTGCCGCGACGATCCAGCCAGCGCTCATCCCGGGTGATTCTCCTTGAGAAAGGACACGACCTCGGATGCCGGCACGTCCTTGGCAATGAAGGACTGGCCGATGCCGCGGGTCAGGATGAAGGTCAGAGCGCCGCGCGACACCTTCTTGTCCTGGGTGATGTAGTTGAATAGCGCGTCCGCATCCGGCAGGCTGCCCGGAATGTCGGCCATGCGCCACGGCAGGCCCACGTCGCGCAAATGCGCCTCGACACGTGCCGCATCGTCGGGGCTTGCCAGGTTGAGGCGAGCCGAGAAGCGATGCGCCAGCGCCATGCCGATGGCAACGCCCTCGCCATGCACCAGCCGCGCACCGTCATAGGCGGTAGCGGCTTCGAGCGCGTGACCGAAGGTGTGGCCCAGATTGAGCAGCGCCCGGTCGCCGGTCTCGAACTCGTCGCGGGCGACGACATCGGCCTTGGCCCGGCAGGACTGGGCGATCGCCTCGATGCGAGCCGGACCGCCGGAAAAGACCTCCTGCCAATTATTTTCCAGCCAGGCGAAGAAGTCCGGCCGGTCGATGAGGCCATACTTGGCAACTTCGGCATAACCGGCGCGAAATTCGCGCAGCGGCAGCGTGTCGAGAGCCGCGGTGTCTGCCAGCACCAGCTTCGGTTGGTGGAAGACGCCGATCAGGTTTTTGCCGCGCGGGCTGTTGATGCCGGTCTTGCCGCCGACCGACGAATCGACCTGTGCCAGCAGCGAAGTCGGCACTTGCACGAAATTCATGCCACGGCGGACGATGCCCGCAGCGAAGCCGGTGAGGTCGCCGATGACGCCGCCGCCGAGCGCAATCACGGCATCGCCGCGTTCGAGACGGGCGGCGATGATTTGATCGACAACGGTTTCCAGCGAATCGAAGCTTTTGGTCTTTTCGCCCGCGGGCAGCTTGATCACGGCAGGCGGATTGCCAGCACCGGCAAGGCTTTCGACCAGCGCTTCGAGATGGGCGGCGGCGACGTTCTCGTCGGTGACGATGGCCGCGCGCGCCTTGGGCAGGCGTTTCTGGATCAGCTCCGCCCCGCGCGCGATCAGGCCCGGGCCGATCAGGATGTCATAGGCGCGGTCGCCAAGCCCGACTTCGACTGTGACGATGCCTGTCATTCGTGATCCTCCGAACCTTCCGATACGTGTATGCGGCCGGGCACGCCGAGATGGCTGCACAGCGCCTCGATCACCTCGCTGGCGATCGCTTCCTTGCGGTCGTCGCGCGTCGCAACCGTCAGGTCGGCAAGCCCATAGACGGGGTAGCGCTCGTCCATCAGCTTGGCGAGCACGGCGCGCGGATCGGCATTCTGCAGCAGCGGCCGGTTCTGCTTCTTGGAGACGCGCTCCATCAGCAGGTCGAGATCGGCCCTGAGCCAGACCGAGACGCCCTGCGCCGCAATGGCCGACCGCGTCTGCGCATTCATGAAGGCGCCGCCGCCAGTCGACAGCACCTGCGGGCCGCTTTCCAGGACCCGGCCGATGACGCGCTGTTCGAGCGCGCGAAACTCGGCCTCGCCATAGCGTTCGAACAGCTCGGGGATGGTCATCCGCGACACGCTTTCGATCTCGTGGTCGCTGTCGATGAAGCGGAGGCCGAGCACCTGGGAGACCTTGCGGCCGATGGCGGTCTTGCCCGCACCCATCAGGCCGACAAAGACGATCGAGCGCGCGCCGAGCCGTTCAAGCAGGGCCGCTGTCGAAGCGTCGGGAAATGGAGTCTGCACGTCGGGTGTCATGGCGTCCCTTTCGCCGGCGTATCGACATGAAAAGCCCCGTTGCGTCAAGCGCAGGGCACCAAACGCACCCTTGAATTGCAAGGAACGGCGTCCCATAAGGGCACAGGATAGGACAGACGGGCAAACACATCGATGCCGACACTTTTCCGGTTCCTTGTCACGCTCGCCGTTCTGGCGGGCATCGGCTACGGCGCGATGTTCGCGCTGGTGATGTTCGTCGAGCCCAAGAAGGCCGAGATCACCATCCGCATCCCGCCGGAAAAGCTCGCGCCGAAGCAATGAAAAGCGGCGCGCGCATCGAGGCCTTCCTCGAAATGATGAGCGCCGAGCGCGGTGCCGCCGACAACACGCTGGCCAGCTATCGCCGCGACCTCGAAGACGCCTCCGAACATCTCGGCGGCCGCCTCGCCGATGCGGATGCCGCCGGCATTCGCGGCTATCTCGACGACATCGCCAGCCGCGGCTTCGCCACCACCTCGCAGGCACGCAAGCTGTCGGCACTCAGGCAATTCTTCCGCTTCCTCTATGCCGAGGGGCTGCGCAGCGACGACCCCACCGGCATCCTCGACAGCCCGAAGAAGGAACGGCCGCTGCCCAAGACGATGAGCGAGGGCGAAACCGGACGATTGCTCGACCGCGCGGCAGCAGAAGCGCAAGCTCCCTCCGGCGATGAGATACCAGGCGCGACGCGGATGCATGCGCTGGTCGAAGTGCTCTATGCCACCGGCCTGCGTGTGTCCGAGCTCGTCAGCCTTCCGCTGACCGTGGCGCTGCGCGACGAACGTTTCTTTGTCGTCCGCGGCAAGGGCGACAAGGACCGCATGGTGCCGCTATCGCCCAAGGCACGCGAGGCGATGCGGCGCTGGCTGGTGAAGCGCAACAGCGATCCCAAACTGGCCGAAAGCCTGTTCCTGTTCCCTGCTGCGTCCGACAGCGGCCACCTCCCCCGCCAGGTTTTTGCTCGCGATCTCAAGGGACTGGCCGCACGCGCCGGCATCGCCTCGGCAAAAATATCGCCGCATGTGCTGCGCCACGCCTTCGCCAGCCACCTGCTGCAGAACGGCGCCGACCTGCGCGCCGTGCAGCAATTGCTCGGCCATTCCGACATTTCGACCACGCAAATCTACACGCATGTGCTCGAGGAAAGGCTGTTGAAACTGGTCAACGAACATCACCCGCTTGCCGATTAAGGTCCATATCGCTATGTGAGTGCCACGTTCCACTGGCGCGGCGCCGCAGTTTTCGTGCCCCGGTGCCTATTTTTTTCAGCGTGGTAGTCCGCTCGCCAATGTACAATTACCTCGATTTCGAAAAACCGGTCCAGGATCTCGAAGGCAAGATTCTCGAGCTCAAGAAGCTCGCCGAGAATGGAGAGGCCGTCGATGTCGGCGACGAGATCAAGCGGCTGGAGAAGCGTTCGCGCGACGCGCTGCGCGACGCCTACAAGGCGCTGACCCCGTGGCAGAAGGTCCAGGTCGCACGCCATCCCGACCGCCCGCATTGCCTCGACTACGTCAGGGCACTGTTCACCGACTTCACCACGCTGGCCGGCGACCGCAATTTCGGCGAGGATGCCGCCATGGTCGGCGGCTTCGCCCGCTTCCGCGGCGAACCGGTGCTGGTTCTGGGCCAGGAGAAGGGTTCCGACACCAAGAGCCGCCTCAAGCATAATTTCGGCTCGGTCCGCCCCGAGGGTTACCGCAAGGCCGTGCGCCTGATGGAAATGGCCGACCGCTTCAAGATTCCGGTCGTCATGCTTGTCGACACCGCGGGTGCCTATCCCGGCGTCGGCGCCGAAGAGCGCGGCCAGGCCGAAGCCATCGCACGCTCTACCTCCGCCTGCCTCGGCCTCAAGGTCCCGTCGATCGCGGTCGTCATCGGTGAAGGCGGCTCGGGCGGGGCGATTGCCATCGCCACCGCCAACCGCGTCTTCATGCTCGAACACGCGATCTATTCGGTGATCTCGCCGGAAGGCGCTGCCTCCATCCTGTGGCGCGACACGACGCGTTCCAAGGACGCGGCCACCAACATGAAGATCACGGCTCAGGACCTGCTCGGCCTCAAGATCATCGACCAGATCGTCGACGAACCGCTCGGCGGCGCACACCGCAATGCCGAGGCGGTGATTGCGGCCACCGGCGACCTGATCGCCAAGACGCTCAGCGAATTTGCCGGCTCGAACATCGATTTCCGCGAACACCGCCGCGAGAAATACCTGGCCATCGGCCGCAGCCTCTGATTGCGCACAATGTGGCCCGGAGCGGGCCACATCTCCGTTTCGCCACAAAATTGCCGCCTCGCCGAGTTCAATGAACTTGCCGTGATTTTGCGCGCGTGGGACGGGCCAGGAACTTGCGGTAAGGAATTTTCAAGGTTAACGACCCTAAGGTCGAAGCAGTATCAGGACGGGCCGGCCGGAGGCGTGAATGCGCCGTGGCCGCAAATGAGACGACATTAGCAACGATGATCGCCAATATCGCACGTGCCGGATTGCTTGTCGCCGCTCTCGCAGTGGCCGGCTGTTCGGAATCCTCCGTGACCGACTTCGTTCCCCAGCACGCCAACCGCCAGCTGTCGCCCAAGATCCTTGCCGAGATGAAGGCCAAGGGCATGAGCCGCAGTTCGCCTGTGCTGGCGCGCGTATTCAAGGAAGAGGGCAAGCTCGAAGTCTGGAAGCAGAAGACCAGCGGCCGCTACGACCTGATTGCCAGCTACGACATCTGCAAGATGTCCGGCAAGCTCGGCCCGAAATTCACCGAGGGCGATCGCCAGTCGCCGGAGGGCTTCTACACCGTGCGCCCGGGCCAGATGAACCCGAACTCCAGCTACCATCTGGCGTTCAACATCGGCTATCCCAACAGCTATGACCGCGCCAACGGGCGCACCGGCTCAAACCTGATGGTTCACGGCGCCTGTTCGTCGTCAGGCTGCTTCTCGATGACCGATGCTCAGATCGAGGAGATCTACGCCTTCGCACGCGACGCGTTCAAGGGCGGCCAGACCGAGTTCCAGGTCCAGTCCTTCCCGTTCCGGATGACCGCAGCCAACATGGCGCGATACCGCAACGATCCGAACTACCAGTTCTGGGCGATGCTCAAGGAAGGCTACGACCACTTCGAGATCACCAAGGTGCCGCCGAAGGTCGACGTCTGCGAAAAGCGCTACGTCTTCAACCGCATTCCCGAAGGTGCCGCCACCTTCAATCCGACGGGAGCCTGCCCTGCCTATACCCAGCCGCAGGCGCTGCAGACGGCCTACCAGTCCTACAAGACCAAATACGACAGCGCCTTTGCCGGCGCTGCCGGTGGCGAGGCCCCCAAGCCGACCATCGCCGGCATCAAGGAAGCCAATCTGGTTTCCGATTGGACCAAGCGCCGCGCCCGCGGCGAGCGCGTGACCATGGAACCGCCGGCCATGGCGCAGGACGGCACCGTCGTGCAGACGACCTCGCGCATGGGCCGCATCGATTCGGCCGAAGGACGCCGGATGGCGGCGCTCGACGCCGAGCGGGCTGCCAAACAGAAGGCCGCCGAGGAAAAGGCTGCCGCCGCTGCTGCCGCAAAGGCCGCCAAGGCTGCCGCGCAGCAGCAGGCCATTGCAGCGGCGGCCGCTCCGGCACCTGCCCCTGTGGCCGAAGCCCCAGCGCAGGCAGCCCAGGCAGCGCCCGCAGAAGAGGGCGGCGCTGCCAAGCTCAAGAAGCGGCTGCTCGGCATGTTCGGCAGCTGAGCGGGCGTGAGCGAAACAGCCGATATCTACGATCTCAGGGGGTTGAATTGCCCCCTGCCCGTGCTGAAGGCCAAGCGCCGCCTCGCCGACATGCCGACCGGCGGCCGACTGTGGGTCGAAACCACCGACCCGCTCGCCGTCATCGACATTCCCGCCTTCTGCCAGGACGCCGGCCACCGGCTGGTCGAGACCAAAGCCGTCGAAGGCGGCCACCGCTTCCTGATCGAACGGGCCGGCTGAAGCCTGGATTCTACGCGTCCTTCGAGGCTCCGACAGGGCGCAGCTACCGCCCGGCGATGGCCAATGGGTTGTTCTCCATCGCCTCGCGATCGGGCGTGTCGATCGTCGGCTTGTTGACGAAGGCGGCGAACAGCCGCTGGACGTAGTCCTGCGGCAGGTCGATGCCGATCAGCACCAGGCGGGTACCTCGAACCGCGTCGGGCCATGCCGGCAGGCGAGCCGGCGGATGCAACATCTTCTGCACACCATGGATGACCAGCGGCCGCGACGGGTCTTCGGCAAGCTCGACGATGCCCTTGATGCGCAGCAGCTTGTCGCCCTGGGTCGAGAGCAGCAGATCGAGGAACATCTCGACGGTCGAGAACGGCAAGGCGCCGGCATGGACCAGCGACAGCGAACCGACGCGGGCATCATGATGATGCGTGGCATGGTCGTGGCCGTGATGGTCGCCGGGACCGTGGTGATGGTGGTGGTCGTGCGCTGCCGCCTCGCCCAGCCAGCGGCGTACGTCGGCGGTCTTGGTCGCGGGATCGTAGAGGCCGCATTGCAGCAGCCGGGCAACCGCGGCCCCTTCCACTTCGCGCAATTCAGCCCCCGGATTGAGTCGGGTGAGCCTGGCCTTGAGGCTTTCGAGCCAGTCGGCGTCGTCGACGAGGTCGGACTTGGTGAGCACGATGCGGTCGGCGACCGCCACCTGCTTGACCGCCTCGACATGGGCGTCGAGGCTCGCCGAGCCGTTGACAGCGTCGACGACCGAAATGACGCCGTCGAGCCGGAAGGCATGGATCAGCGCCGGATGACCCATGATCGACTGCAGCACCGGCACCGGATCGGCAAGGCCGGTGGTCTCGATCACCACCCGCGCCAGGCGCTGGATGCGTCCGGTCTGCAGGCGGTCGACCAGATCGGCAAGCGTGTCGACCAGTTCGCCGCGCACGGTACAGCACAGGCACCCGTCGGATAACTCGATGACGCCGTCCGAAGCCTTTTCGACCAGCAGATGATCGATCGCGACATCGCCGAACTCGTTGATGATGACGGCGGTGTCGGTAAGTTCGGGATCCTTCAGCAGCCGGTTGAGTAGCGTCGTCTTGCCGGCGCCGAGAAAGCCGGTCAGCACCGATACGGGGATCGGAAACGCGGCCTGCGGGTTCACGAGCGGACCTGGGCGGCGCCAGAGACGAGCGGTGCGGCACCCACCGGCGCAGGCAGGTCGGGGCGCCATGTCGGCAGCGGCACGTCGGCATAGTCGACAAGGTCACGATCACCGAGCGCCTTGGGCTTCGGCCCGGTGGCGCCGCCCAGGCTGACGGTCACCCAGTTCCGTTGGCGCGTCATTTCCGGGATGATCGAGACTTTTTCGGGCGCAGCACCCGCTTCGGTCGGCACCGGGCCGTCGGAAGCGACGTGCTTGGACTTCTTGGAGCAGACCTCTTCGCGCATGTTGGTCGCAAGGTCGCGGTTGTCGCCATAAGGCGCCAGAGTGCCGACTGTCACCGAGCTGACGCCGGTGCGGCCAAAACCGCCCTGCAGCATCTTGGCGGCTTCCTCGGCGCGGTCGTCGGGCGACGTCGCGCCCAGGACGATCGCGGCGAGCGTCCTGCCGTCGCGGTTGGCCGAGGCGATCAGGTTGAACCCGGATTCGCAGACGAAGCCGGTCTTCATGCCGTCGGTGCCGGGAAAGCGCCCGACCAGCGGATTGAAATTCTTGAGCTTCGCCTTGCCGGCGACGATGCCTTCGATGTCGAAATAGGAGGCGTATTGCGGATATTCGAGGCGGATCGCCCTGACCAGGATCGCGAGGTCGCGCGCCGTCGTGTACTGGTCAGGGTCGTGCAGGCCGTTGGCATTGACCCAGTGGCTGCCCGACATGCCCAGGCGCTGCGCCTCGGCGTTCATGCGCGCGGCAAAGGCCTCGGTCGTGCCGCCGACATTCTCGCCGATGGCGGCGGCGACATCATTGGCCGACTTGACCATGATGATCTTCAGCGCGTTGTCGAGGGTCAGCACCGAGCCGGGCTTGTATCCCATCTTGGCCGGCGGGAAGGCCGCCGCCTTCTTGCTGATCCGGATCGGCGAATTAAGCGCCAGCTCGCCCGCCTGCACGGCGCGGAACGTCGTGTAGGCGGTCATCAGCTTGGTCAGCGACGCCGGATGCCAGCGCAGAAACGCATCCTGGTGCTCGATCACGGCGCCCGAATTGACGTCGAAGAGCATCGCTGGATTGGCAGCGGCCGGGGCTGCGCGGAGCGCGGTTGCGGCCGCAAGACCGAGGAGCATGCTTTTGACGAACTGCATCTTCATCATCAAATCCGAAATCGCCTCTTGCCGACCATAGCCGGCCGTCCATAAGATTTCCGTAAACCGGGATGACAACGCGCTGGCCGGTACCAAAGACCATGGCCACGGCGTCGCCGCAGCTGCTAAATAACGTATGTGACGCCAAGATGGCAGAGCTTGCGCGATCACAATTGCGAATCCGGACCTCTGGTCCAACAAACAGACAAACAGGAAGTCGAGACCAACATGCCGATCCTGAACCGAGCCGCCGAAATGCAGGAAGAGATCGCCGGCTGGCGCCGCCACCTGCACCAGAAGCCGGAGCTGAATTTCGACGTCTTCGAGACCGCCGACTTCGTCGTCGGCAAGCTCAGGGAGTTCGGCTGCGACGACATCGTCACCGGGCTCGGCAAGACCGGCGTCGTCGGCATCATCAAGGGCGGCCTCGGCAATGGCACCACGATCGGCCTGCGCGCCGACATGGACGCGCTGCCGATCGAGGAGATCACCGGCAAGCCCTATGCGTCGACCGTGCCCGGCAAGATGCATGCCTGCGGCCATGACGGCCACACTGCCATGCTTTTGGGCGCCGCCAAATACCTCGCCGAGACGCGCAATTTCGCCGGCTCGGTCGCCGTCATCTTCCAGCCCGCAGAAGAGGGCGGCGGCGGCGGCAACGAGATGGTCAAGGACGGCATGATGGAGCGCTTCGCGATCGAGAAGGTGTTCGGCATGCACAACATGCCGAGCCTGCCGGTCGGCCAGTTCGCCATCCGCCCGGGCGCGATCATGGCGGCCACCGCCGAATTCACCATCACCGTCACCGGCAAGGGCGGCCATGCCGCCATCCCGCACCGCGCCATCGACCCCATCGTCGCCGGCAGCCAGCTGGTCGCGGCGCTGCAGACGATCGCCTCGCGCGCGACCGACCCGGCCGAGGCGATCGTCGTTTCGGTGACCAAGTTCATTGCCGGCTCGGCCTACAACGTCATTCCCGAGCACGCCACGCTCGCCGGCACCGTGCGCACGCTGAAGAAGGAAGTGGCCAAGCTCGCCGAGGAGCGCATGAACGCGATCTGCCGCGGCGTGGCCGAAGCGACCGGCACCGAGATCAAGCTCGACTACGACGCCAACTACCCCGTCACCGTCAACCATCCCGAGGAGACGGTGTTTGCCGGCGACGTCGCCGCAAAGGTCGCCGGCGAGCCGCAGGTGCACCGGGCGATCCAGCCGCTGATGGGCGGCGAGGACTTCTCCTACATGCTCGAAGCCCGCCCCGGCGCCTTCATCTTCATCGGCAACGGCGACAGCGCCAACCTGCATCACCCCGCCTACGACTTCAACGACGAGGTCATCCCGCACGGCGTCAGCTACTGGGTGCGGCTGGCCGAAACGGCGCTCGCCGCCTAAGGAAAGTCACAAGCCAGCGGCAAGCACATTGGCCATTTTGCTGCTGGCGCCGATGTTCGGCAAAAACCGTTGGCGAATCCGCCGGAAGCCGCTATGTGTGCAGCCGAGTGGTCCCGTAGCTCAGTAGGATAGAGCGGCAGATTCCTAATCTGTAGGTCACAGGTTCGATTCCTGTCGGGATCACCACTCAATCCATTGAAATGGCTGGTCAAACTGCGCTTGAAGCCGAGCATCGGCAGCAGCGATCAGAGAGATCTCGGCAAAGGCCAGAATCCCGCCAGGCGTCTGCCAGCTCCGGCATCAATGCCTACCGACCGTTTCGCCGGCAGGAGACGATGGACAGAAAGCGGATCGGCAGCTTGGTCAGGCGATCAGGTCCATGAACATTCTCGGCATCGAAAGACAGGCTGTCCCCCGGAACCAGGTGGTAGAGGTCCGAGCCGTGCCGAAAGGTCATTTCTCCGTCCAGAAGATAGAGAAATTCCATCCCTGCATGGCGCAAAAGGGGAACCTTGTCAGTGGCCCTGGCCAGGGTGACGAGGTAAGGCTCCATGACGACGTCGTTGGAACCGTCTTCGATGTAGCCGAGCAGGTCGTGATGATGCCCGACACGGGTATCGCCATGCTCCATGTGCACACCCGTTCCCGATCTTACGAACAGCGCTTTCTGCTGAAAGTCCTCGAAGGGCCTCAACAATGAGGTGAGTGGAATGCCCAGCGCTTGAGACAGCGCCTGCAACGTCGACAGCGACGCGGATATGATCCCGTTCTCGATCTTGGACATCATGCCGAGCGACAGTCCCGCGGCGCGCGCGAGTTCCACCAGCGTCATGCCGAGTTTCGTGCGGTAGGCCCTGACCTCTCGTCCGATCGACGCCTCGAGATAATTTCCCGCCGAGTCTTGCCTAGCTTGCACGTCGCTCCACAAGGCCGGCGGCACACGGCGGCGCTCCCTCAGGTGAACGCACAGGTCGGAGGCTGTCCCTTTCACCTGATGCCTCCGATCGACACCGCTTTGACGTCGGCACCGGGAAGTTCGCCGCACGCTTCATTTGCGCGGCTTGCGCGCTCCATCTTTTGGCGGAGTTCGATCACCGGCGAACGCATCGGGACCTCTATATCCGACCAACGCAGCTTGCTTCCCTGCGCCACAGGCGACTTGAGGCGCACATTGCTGGCCAGGGCGACGGGCAGATATCCCATTTCGATGCTGTGTGCGGATGTCGTCAGCTTGCCCCAGACACAGAACCCGCCTTCCCCGTCGAGGACTTCTCCAACGGGCAGGTCGCGTTTTGCGACGGCGACCACGTCCGCGCGGAATCTTGTCGGTGCACCCGTGGGCTCATGGCGGATCGCCATGCTTGCAACCGATATGCCGAGTTCCAGGCCAATGAGGTGGAAGGGCTTGTACATGCAGGCAAAGCGCCCGCTGGCATCGGTGGTGAGCCCGTACTCGCTGAAGCAGCGCGCGACGTAGGCAGACGGCGCTTCGAACACGGTGAACACGCCCCATCTCAGATGGCGCGGCACCTCGCTTCCGTCGTCAAACATCGAGGAGACCACCTCCACACGCCCTGCTCCGCCACCCTCGCCAGCGATCGGCTTGAGCAGTTCCGCCAGATCTTCGACTCCACAGGCGGGAAACCGCAGCCCGTCGACCGGAGCATCCAGTCCGGTCGCATTCGCCACGGCCGCCATTTCCAAAGCCGACTTCGTCCCATCCAGGAACGAGTTGAACATCTTCGGATTGAGGCGGCCGAGCCGGGCTTGTTCCGGCGTCAGATTGTAGTGGTCCCAAACCGTCTCCGGCGTCGAGGCATGATAGTGCAGCCGATGCTTGGTGCCCTTGCCTGCAGCGACCACATTGAGCCCGGCAGTGCGCGCCCAGTCGACCATCTCGCAGATCAGGGCGGGCTGATCGCCATAGGCCAGCGAATAGATGACGCCCGCCCGTTCGGCCTCCCTGGCCAAGGCGGGCCCCACCAGGGCGTCGGCCTCGACATTGACCATCAGGACATGTTTCCGGAACCGAAAGCACTCCAGCGCGTGCATCGCGCCGGCGACCGGGTCGCCTGTTGCTTCGACGACGATGTCCACGAAGGGGCTGCTGATCAGGTCAAGGGGATCTTCGGTCACCCCAACGCGTTCTTCGCGAACGGCGTCCTCAATCCCGCGCCGGCAGATCATCTCCTTGGGATGGCCGGTGACGGTGATCGCAGCCTCGGCATTCGCCAGCGAGATGTCGGCAATCGCGACGAGCTGAAGACCGGGGGTGCGCAGGCATTGCGAGACGAACATCGAACCGAACTTGCCGGCGCCGACCAGGCCGATGCGAATGCTGCGCCCTTGCGTTTCGAGGGCGCGGAGCTTGGCGTGCAGGTTCATCGCGCTTCTCCGGATCATGGGCAGTCAGGGCGGGGGGTGGTGCGGTGCTGCAGGCAGATGACGTGTCTGTCGGCACCGGCAATTGCATCGGATGCCGGCAAGACCCGGCATCCGAGGGCAAGGATCGTCAGCGCTGATAGGCGGCCTTGGCGACCATCGTTCGCGTCGACAGGGCCCAGAACAGCAGGAAGCTGCTGGTGACGGTCGCCGGCGCCGAGAGCAGTTCCATGTGCGGAATGGCAAGCAGCACGATGCCGATGCCAACCGCCCCGAACCAGGCGACCATCCCCGGAGCATAATAGGCGGGGAAATCGTCGTCCGGCCGCGCGGCCTCTTCGCCCGTGCCGTCATGATGCCCGCACAGGATGTAGGCAAGCGCGACGCCGACCCATGCGACCACGAATATTCCCTGATAGGCGAGCGCGACGAGCAGGTACTGGAAGATGTTCGCGAGCATCACGAAATAGACGATGACGCCGACGATGACCGCCCAGACGTATTTCGGCATTTCCAGCTTGAATACCAACCGGAAGAAGGCCTGCATGTTGACCGTCGACAGATAGAAATTTGTCGTGTTGATCCGGGTCTGGCTGATCCACACGAACAGCAGCCCGAGCGCGCCCATCATCACGATGAGAGCCTTGACGACCGAGACTTCCGTCGTCGCACCCTCGAGCGGGATCGTCTGCACGAGGAAGATGCCGACGAGACCGTTGACGAAATAGGTAAGGGTGTAGAACGGCAGCCCGAAATTGAAGATGGCGTGGTAGTTTTCGTCCTCCTTCTTGCCGAAGCGGGCAAAGTCGAAGGTACACATCATCATCCACCAGACCCCCATGAAGGCGACGAAGACGTTAATCCAGCCATAGGGCGGGGCGCCGCCTTCCGGCGTCATGGTGAGCCAGGCATTGCTGTAGCCATAATGCGAGACTGCGTAGATCACCGTACCCATCAGGCCGAGCAGATACAGCGGCAGAAGGTAGCCGTTGAATTTGTCGAGCCAGTGCTGGACGCTTCCGAGGATCAGCGGCACGCTATATATGCAGACGATCAGCGCCGCGACCGCGAAGGTCAGGCCTTCAAAATAATAGGTCGCCGCAGTGGCGATCACCGAGCCTTCAAACACGGCGTAGTAGATACTGCTGACGGCGTAGATGAACGTGGCGATCGCGGATCCGTAGCGCCCAAACAGCAACCTGGAGAACAGCGAGACCGACAATCCCGAGCGGATCGCGTAGCGGGTTATCACGGCATTGATCGCCGAATACGAGATAACCGTCAGCACAAGGCCAATGATCGTATTGGCCGTACCATATATCTCGGCAAGTGTTGCCGAGATGATCAGAAAGAACATTGCGCTGCAGATGGCCCAAAAAGCCATCGTAAGATTGAGCTTCGGCATACGGCCACTTGGCGGAACAGGCCTTTGCGAATAGTCCAATTCGCCGGCGACGTCGAGACTTCCAGACATGGTTCCTCCTCCAGATTATCTTTTGATTGCAACTCCATTAGCTAAGAAGGCAGCAAGCTCGGGACCGAGCTTGCTGCCTTCTGCAGTCATGCGACCTTGAGTGTCGCCTTGGTGGTCTGTCCGGCGCTCCAGTAAGGTACCGTCCGGCGCTTCAGCATGTTGCGGAACTCGGCAGTCGTCTCGGGAAGAAGCTCACCCGAGCCCCAGTCGACGATGACCCCGTATTGCCGGATCAGATCGAACATATCGAGTTCACTTGCCCGATAGCGTGCCGCGATCTTCTCTGCGTCCTCGTTCAGCCAGTCCCTGCGGTGCGATGCGATCCTGGCGCGTTCGGCAAGCGTTGCCTGTTCGTCCAGCTTGTACTCGTTGAGATCGGCATCGACCTCGTGGACGACGACGCCGTAGTCCTTCTTGGCGCGCCCGATGGAGACGTAGCCTTCGATCACATCGTTCAGCACGCTTTCGATATCGCGCTTGAGAGGATCGCCAAGGCCACCGCCGCCTGCCGACGGGCGTTGGACGGTGTCGCCCTGCTGCAGCGGCACGCCTGAGAAGAGCGAGCCGAGATAACGCTCGCCTTCCTGGCCCTGGTTGATCCACACGCCGTGAGGAATGGACGGCAAGCCGCCCCACAGGCCCCAGGTGATCGAACGCTCGCGGTCGCAGCAATACGATACCACGGTGCGTTCGCAGGCGTAGAGCGTGCCACCTTTCTGGACGCCGAGACCACCACGGAACTCGCCTGGACCGCCGGAATCGACCATCAGTTCGTGGCAGGTGGTCAAGACGGGTGAAAGGCGCTCCTGCCCTTCGAACGGCTGCGTGCCGAGCTGGACGCCGAACACCGGACCTGTTGCAGCCCAGCCGTCACGGCCGTTGCGCGCGCCCCAGCCGCCGACCATCCAGTCGTACCACATGAAGTAGGGCTTGCCTTCGTGGCGAGTGTCGCGGCCACCGATCAGCAGGTAGTCGAGATTGAAGGTGCAGGCCATGGCACGCTCGGGCAGGACTTCTGCCCACAGCTCGAAGACCGCATTCATGATCTTCTCGAACGGACCCGATGCGAAGCCGGCAACCGGCGTCGGCCATTCGGCGTTGACGACCGACCCCAAGGGACCGGCATCGACCGTCACCACGCGGTAGA
Source organism: Aminobacter aganoensis (assembly GCF_014206975.1). Taxonomy (GTDB): domain Bacteria; phylum Pseudomonadota; class Alphaproteobacteria; order Rhizobiales; family Rhizobiaceae; genus Aminobacter; species Aminobacter aganoensis. The sequence continues at coordinate 33,880 of NZ_JACHOU010000016.1, read as the reverse complement.
AGCCGGAGTTCATCGGAATGTCGGGCGACTGCATCTTGGTTCCGGCGACCACGGCAGCGAATGCGCCGCCGTAGCAGCAGTTGAGGAACGAACCGACGGACTTGGGATGCGACCCGGTCAGGTCGTAGTGGACGCGGTCGCCGTCGATGGTCATCTTGACCTTGATCGGGACGAGCCCTTCGCCCTCGTCCGGGTCCACGTCGATGTAGTCGATGGTTTCCCAGGTGCCGTCCGGAAGCTCCGAGATGCGCTGACGCGTCATGTCCTCGACGTAGTCCTGGACCTCGTTGAACGACTTCTTGATCGTTTCGACGCCATACTTGTCGCACAGGCGCTGGACTTCGCGCTCTGCAAGCCGGCAAGCTTCCGACTGGGCCTGAAGATCGCCGATGATGTCGTTCGGCGCACGCGTGTTGTGGGCGATCAGCTCGGCGACATCCGAGAGATAGACGCCCTTGCTGTAGACGCGCACCGGCGTGATGCGCAGGCCTTCGGCCATGTGATCCAGGGCATTGACGTTGAACGAGCCCGGAACGGCGCCGCCGACATCCGCCCAGTGGCCGTTGGCCTGGGCAAAGCCGAGCAGCTCGCCCTTGTAGAACATCGGCGCAAACAGGCGGGTGTCGTTGAAGTGAGTGCCACCCTGGTAGACATCGTTGATGACGAAGACGTCGCCGGGATGGACGTCGTTCCCGAACTTCTTGATCACCGCCTTGGCGGTCAGGTGAAGCGTGCCGACGTGAGCGGCGATGTCGCCGCTGCCCTGCATGATGGTGTCACCCTTGGGGTCGCAAAGGGCGGAGGAAAAGTCCCGGGAGTAGATGACGAACGAGTAGCATGTCCGCAGGATTTGCTCGGCCATCTGGTCGACGATGTTGACATAGGCGTTCTTCAGAACTTCGAACGTGACCGGATCGAGCGTACGGCGATCTTTTTTCAGTGCCATTTCTGTTCTCCAATACAATTGTGCGTAACGATGGGCGCGGTTCAGGAAAGCTGGGGAACGTGCATCTTGATGATCAGATACTCATCCACCTCCGCCTTGATCCCGGGCGGGACGACAATGGTCGAGTCGAGCTGGTCGATGATGGCAGGTCCTTCCACCACCGCGCCGGCATGCAGGGTCGAGCGGTCGTAGACCGGCGTCTTGATACGCTGGGGCGCCTCGTCGAACCGCACCATCCGTTCGCCGATCGGTGCCGGCAGCGGGGCCTTGCGCAGCTCGTGTTTCGCCAGTTCCGCCTTGCGGTTCAGGCCCGTCGCCTTCACCTGGATCCGGCACACCTCGACCGGGGCGTCCGGCCGGGAGTAGTTGTGCTCGCGGCCATGCTCTTCATGGAACTGCTTGACCGCCTCATCTAGGTTCGTGATGTCGGCATTCACCGGAATGGACATCGACCGCCACTGGCCGAGGTAGCGCATGTCGATGTAGCGCTGGAACAGCATCCGGTCGGGCGAGATGTCTTCGCTCAACAGCCGGTCGCGACCATCTTCCTCCAGGACGCGGAACGCGTTGTTGAGGTCGGTCATGTCGATTTCGCTGACCGTGTCGGTGTACATCTGCGTGATGTCGTGGGTGATGTCGACGAGCAGGCAGCCCAGCGCGGACGTGACGCCAGGGTTCGGCGGGATGAGCACGACCGGGATGTACAGGTCCCTGGCGAGTGCCACGCCATGCAGCGCGCCCGCACCTCCGAATGCGACCAGTGCGAAATCGCGCGGATCGTAACCCTTCCTCAGCGAGACGAGGCGCACGGCGTCCGCCATGTTGGCGTTCGCAACCTTCAGGATGGAAAGCGCCGCCTGCTCGGAATCCATCCCGAAAGGCTCGGCAATGACCCGGTTGATGGCACCTTCGGCAAGCTTGACGTCGAGCTCGACCTTACCCCCGGCAAGCTTGGTGCCGAGGCGCCCGAGGAACACGTTGGCGTCGCAGTTGGTCGGCTCCGTTCCACCCTGGTTGTAGCAGACGGGCCCAGGCGTCGAGCCCGCGGACTGCGGACCGTTGCGCAGGGCGCCGGCCGCGTCGCGCCAAGCCAGTGACCCGCCGCCGGCACCGATGGTCAGAACTTCGATGCTCGGGAAGCGGATCGGATAGCCATATTCCACGTGCCAGTCGTTGGTGACGTGGAGGTGGCCATCGGAGCACAGGCTGATGTCGGTGCTCGTGCCGCCCATGTCGAGGCTGATGGAGTTCTTGTAGCCAGCCAGTTCCGAGATGAAGCGGCTTGCGATCGCACCGGCGGCAATGCCGGACGCTGCGAGACGCGCGGCAAACTTGGTAGCGCCCTTGGCGGTCATCACGCCGCCACCGGAGTGGAGGAGCAGCACCTCGCCGCTATAGCCGCCGTCCTGCATGCGGCTCTCGAGCTCGGCGCCGTATTGTCCCGCGACCGGGCCAAGCACCGTGTTTGCGACGGTCGTGTTGAAGCGCTCGTGCTCGAAGATTTCCGGCATGATGTCGCTCGACAGCGAAATCGAAACCCCCGGCAGCTCCTCCAGCAGGATGTCGCGCATCCGCTGTTCGTTCTCGGGATTGACGAAGGAATTCACGAAGCAGATGGCAACGTTGTTGACCTTGCGCTTCCTGATCACGCGGGCAAGTTCGCGCGCCTCGGCCTCATCGACCTCCGCAATGACCTTGCCGGAGTAGTCGACGCGCTCCGTGACCACCAGGCGGTCGCGGCGGGGCAGATAGGGAGGAGCCATCTCCTTGTAGGTGTCCCAAAGGTCGTCGCGGGTGCCGCGCCGAATCTCGATGACGTCGCGAAAGCCCTTGGTCGTCACCATGATGGCGGGAGGGAAGCGACGGGTGATCAGGGCGTTGGTCGCCAACGTCGTGCCGTGCGAGAACAAGATGATGTCGCGCAGCGCGACGCCGCCTGCTTCGATCCCTCTGAGCACGCCGTCGATGGGGTCCGGCGTCGTCGGCGTCTTGGCTACGTGTATCTTTCCGGAAGCCTCGTTCAGGACGCACACGTCCGTAAACGTTCCGCCAACGTCGCAGGCAACACGCACCATTGACCTATCGGTTAGTTCTGCAGTCATAGACTCTTCCTCCATTCAACAGACGATAAAGTTACGATCGGGCAGGCTTCGCACCTTTTCAGGCACGGAGTTTTAGTTCCGAGAGCCGGATTCTTCGATTTTTGGAAAACATCAACGAAATGCAGTTTCGTACTGCATCGTCCTGATGTTTGATTTTGTGATAGCTTCGTTGCTAGCGTTTATTAATTCACGCTCAAGCAACCGATGAAATCGGATGCCATTTATAACAGCAAAACAAAAAAGCTCTCGCAGGCATGTTTCCCGCGAGAGCTTCTTTGCTCAATTTCTTTCGCAACGTTGCGACGATCTATTGGTACTGCGACATATCGGCACTGTCAATAGATTGATTCAGGAGAAACTAAATTTACTCCGTCGGCAACGCCTACAGCAGGTCCCGTGCGGTGATCACCGCCATGGCGATCGCCTCGATGGTCGTGCGCTTGTTCATGGCCTGCTCGCGCAGCGTCTCGTAGGCGACCTGTTCCGACACGTTGTTGGCGGCCATAAGGATGGCTTTTGCCTTGTCGATGTCACGATGCGCCTTCAGCTTTGCATCCATGCGCTCGACGCGCAGCCGCAATCGTTGTTCGCGCCTGTGGTTGTTCACGCTGAGCAGCAAATTCGCCAATATGCCGAAAGTGCGCAGCGGCAGGCCGATGACCGCCTGGGCACGCAGGCGCAGCACCTTCTCAACGATGATCGGGTTCTCGTAGTCGACGATGGCGATCAGGACGGCGGGCGGATCGTCGGCATTCCAGTTCAGCACGATATCGCCCTCGACGATCGGGCGAACGAAGACGAAGACCACGTCGGTGTTCGCCGGAATTTCGGCCGGGGGCGGCCAGTTGGTCTGAACTTGGCAGCCAATTCTGTTCAGGTGCTGCCACAACTCCTCGCCTTCGCTGCTCTTAGGCTGCAGCAGGAGCACCCGAAGGTGCCTGAGATCCTTGATCAGGATGGGAGCCGATCGTTCGTTCGGCGAATGTGGGCTACGTGATACCATCGTTCCTCTTGGTGGCAACGTCGGGCTTTCCGCGCCGGGGCAGGCTCGTCACATCGACAAGCAGTTTGCGGGACCCGTTTCTTTGGCTACCGGGCTAGTTCGAACGTATTGTCGGTCGCTCCTCCCCATTCGTTCGGATCATAGTTGGCAAGATAGGGGTCGGGCCGTACGGCGGCTTCTGATGCCGACAGGATTTCGAACTGGCCGTCTGTCCGCGCGCGGCCGATCTTGGGCCACACATGGGTGTGGGCGTTGTCCGGATCTATCCGCACCCGCCCCTGCGGCGCGTCGAACTCGATGCCCAGAACCGCCGGCCGCAGGATGTCGATCTCGTCGGTGTTGGTCTTGCGCATCGCCTCGGCCACGATCTTCACCTGGAAATAGGCCGCCTCCCAGCACATGTTCGTCACCACGTCGTCGCCGAACCTTGCGGCGTAACGTTTCATGCAGGCCTCGTTTTGCAGGCCGGGCTGGGCCTGGAAATAGGTCGCCGAGGTAATGTGCCCTGCCCCGGCGTCGTTGCCCATGGCCTGGATGTCGGATTCGCTCGTGGTCAGGCTTGCGATGGGCATGATCTTGGGGTCGAGCCCCGCCTCGGCGAACTCCTGGTAGAAATGAACGATGCCTTCGCCGACGAAGTTGCAGAAGATCACGTCGGGCCGGCTGCGCTTGATGTCGGCAACCAGCTTCTTGTAGGCGGAGCGCGGCGCATCCAGCTTGAGGTAGCCGCGACCAGCAACTTCGCCACCGTGCGTCACGACCATCTCCGTCATGATGCGGTCCGACTCGCGCGGCCAGATGTAGTCGGAACCGACCATGTGGAAGCGCTGGCCGACATTGGTCAGCAAATACTCCGCCAGCTGCGTGCTGTTCTGGTTGGGTGCAGCACCGCAGTAGATGGCGTTGCGGGAGTATTCGAACCCCTCATATTGAGCGGGGTAGCACAGCAATCCGTTGCGCCGTTCGACGGCTCGCAGCACCGCCTTGCGTGAACTCGACATGTAGCAGCCGAAGATGACCCTGACCCCGCTCTCGATCAGCAGCCGGTTGGCCAGCCTGTTGTAGAGAAACGGATCGCCGCCGGGGTCGAAATGGACCGCGACGAGTTCGCGTCCGTTTATGCCGCCGGCCTTGTTCACTTCGTCGATCGAAAACAGCGTGGCATTCAGCATGCTACGCTCCATGACCGCGGTTACGCCGGTTTGGGAAAACAGGACACCGACCCGGATCGGTTCTTTGGACAGATGTGCCGTCAAAATCCCAACTCCCTCAGGCATGTCAGGGAGCTGTCCGGTCTGGCGCGCCCTGAACCTCGAAACAAAAAAAGCGCCCCCTGCGAAGAAACCGCAGCAGAGCGCCTTTGCTCGATTGTGAGGACGCGATCCTCATCCTGATCTTGGCTCAAGCGGCGCCGCAACGCAAGCGGCCTCCTCCGCAGAATGCACGCCGACGCCAATCTGGCGGCGCGACGTTTGACAAGCGGATGGAACCGATGCGTCGCAGCACGCTGATGCCCTGCGGGACGACGCAGGGCGGTTATGGCTCAGATCGCGAACGACGTCTGCGGCGCCCGTCGGACCTGCGCGTTCCGGCTAACGCTGCCCGTTCGCTAAGACTGGGCGCTTTCAGGCGGACTCTGGATCGCCACGTCCCTCGGGATCGAGAACGCCATAATCCTGTGACTTCGTCCCGACAGTCGCTTCCAGAAAGCCCTCTGCGGCCAATCCTCGACGCAACAACTCGCGAACGGCGGAAGCCCGGCTCGGCATTCTCCGTTGGAAGCGGAAGTCCTCGACAGCCGCCAATTCATCCGCATTGAGCATTATCTGGAGGCGTTCGCCTCGCTCAAGCTCAGGCATCGATACCACCACCGTTGGCATGAACTGCTGAATGAGTAAGTGACTAAGACTTGGTGCTTTGCTGCAATTTAGTCAAGAGCATCATAGGCACAGCAGTTTCATTCGGCGGACAAGCCCCATTTCGACCTTTCCACACACTTCTGTAATTAGACTAACTATATGATTTTATTAATAAAATTAAAAAAATCACTTGCCATGTCGCAGGCAAGGGAGGATGATCGCGCAATGAGGAGATTTCTTATGCGCACGCTGTCGCAGGAGCTGTGGAACAAGATATCGGCGGCCGTCGCCGCCGCAAGGTTGACCAGCCCCATCAATGTCATTGAGATCGCCGAGGAGATCCAGAACCGGAACCGGCATGAAAACGTGGCCTTCGAAGACATCTTGAGCTGTGTCCTGGATGTCGCGAAGTGCACCGGAGAGCCGCTGTTGTTTGAGAAGCTTGCCAGCACTCCCGAAGGTCCCGAGATCATCAAGCTGAGCAGAACGACCGGTCATTTCGTCTAGCGCATCGTTGCGCATAGCGGTCTTAACACCAGATGCGGAAAGATCGACCTCCGCCGCCGGCCCATCTGGGAAATTCTTGGTCGCACCCCTCCATCCGCATCCATTTCAGGCCGCCCCCATCGTTTCGAGAGCCTACCTTTGGCGGAACCACCAGGGACGTCGCGCATTTGTGCCAGGAGGACAGCGACAGGAGCGCGGTATGAGACCCTTGCTGATAGCCGTGAGCGGCCTTGGTTTGGCGTTGGTCATGTTCGTGAGCGGGTTGATTGCTGCCACCGCGTTCTTCACGGCCGAGCCGGAACGGCAGCTTGCCTTGAGCACAGACGACGTCTGGACTGACCGACCGCTGAAGGTGAACCCGGCAACCCAGGAATTCGACCGTCTGGCAGCCAGACCTGTTCCGCAGCAAGTGCCCGCCAGGGCCCCAACCCAACGCACAGTGACAAGCGTCGTTGCCGATACCGCCAAGACCGAGCCCCCCTTACCCGAGGCCAGCACCCAGCCCCAGCAAGGCCTACAGGCCGAGACGACTACAGCGCATTTGCAATGGTGCTCGGATCGGTATCGTTCTTATCGACCCGACGACAACAGCTACACCAGCTACAGTGGCGAGCGGCGCGAATGCCTTTCGCCATATCTCGGCGCGGGCGACGGATCTGCGGACGAGTACACCTACGAGGAAACCACATACCGGCCATCGCAAGCCCAGCCCGAACTGGCCTACGCAAGCGAGGACGCTGCCTATGTCGGCGCGGATCATGTGGACTACTGTTTCAGCAGGTATCGATCCTATCGACCCGAAGACAACACCTACCAGCCTTACGATGGCGGTCCGCGCAGACAGTGCCGCTGAACGCCGGCCGCTATCTCCTGACGCCCGGCCGGGCGCGAGCGGGCGCGGGATGCGGGGCGTAAGTCGCCGCCGCAATCGGCCCCTATCGACCGCCTTTTCGTCAGCCCTGTCCGGAAATCGATAGCCGTCAGACTGGCCGGCGTGCCATGCGCCAGCTACGCCGACGGAAACGATGGCGAGAAGATCTCCTCGACGGGAGGATGGCGCCAGGTACGGGCCGGATACTTGGCGATCAGTCCCTCGAACTGAGCCTGGGCTCGATGACGATAGGCTTCGAGATCGATGCCTGGCAGTTGGCGATCTTTCATGACCACCCGACCGTTGACGATCGACATCTTGAAATCGCGTCCGGTACCGCTCAGCATCATCGTCTGGATCGGGTCGATGACCTGACCCAGTTCGAAGGCCGAGAGATCGAACAGTGTCATGTCGGCCTTGGCGCCCACGGCGAGCCGCCCAAGATCCGGACGGCCGAGCGCATCGGCGGCGACGATCGTGGCGGCATTGTAGAAATCGGCCGAACTGCACGCCGTCACATCGCCCTCGGCGACACGGCACAGGCTGATGCCGAGCCGCATGTTTTCGACCATGTCGGGCGGGAAGGTGTCGGTGCCCAGACCGATCGCGATGCCCGCCTTCTTGAGCCGGGCAAACGATTCCATCATCCCGCCATACCGCGACAGCACCAGCGGACAGTGGATCAGCGCGGCACCGGAAGCGGCAAGAATGTCGACATCGTTGCCCTTGCGTTGGATGGCGCTGTGGCCGGTGACGTAGACGCCATGCGGCAGCAGGGAGCGTTTCGACAGGAAACCCATCGATGACAGCCATTCGACCGGGGTCTTGTCGTAGCGTGCGACTATGCTGTCGAATTCGTCGAGCCCCTGGCAGCAATGCAGTCGGATCGGGCAGTCGAGTTCCTCAGCCACCGCGGCCGAGCGCCGAATGAGTTCGGGCGTGCAGTTTTCGATCCGGTCGGGCGCCAGCATGCCGCGGACCAGGCCGTCATGGCCGCCATCGAACTTGCGGACATAGTCACGGGCAGTTTCCAGTCCCTTGAGCCCGCGCTCCTCGTCCCAATGAACGCCGAAGCTGCCATCCTCACGGATCAGCGAGACCCCGGTCATGTAGCATGGTCCCAGATAGGCCCTGATGCCGACTTCGGCGGCGCTGTCGGCGGAGCGGGCGAACTCGTCGTAGGTCTCGGCCCATTCGCGATAGAACATCGAGGTGATCGGCAGCGCGGTGGTTATGCCATTGCGGATCAGTTGAACGAAGGCGTACTTCATCTTGAAGGTCTGCTCTTCGGCCGAATACATTTCGACCGGACCCGAGGAAATATAGTCCTCCGGCCAGACCCTGCCCTTGGCCCAGTCGGGCTGGTTGTCGAACGCAAGCACGGTGGTGTCGAGATCGGCCAATGCATTGAGGTCGATGAAGCCAGGCCCGAGGATGGCATTGCCGCCATCGATCTCGCGGTCGACCGGCCCTTCATAGACCCGCCCGACAAAGACGATGGAGTCGCCGCGATAGACGACCTCCGCGTCCTTCATCGTCCGGTGGCCTTGACCGTCAAAACCGATGACGTAGCGCGCTTTCACTCGTGTCGTGGTCATGCTGGAAGCTATCCGGTTGTGATGATTGAAAATTGTCGTGGTGAACGGCGCGCTGGCTACGGAACCATCGGACCGGCCCACCTGTCCAGGCCGACCGGCGTATCGAGCGCCTTGAGATACATCTGCCGATAATACGGCTCGAGTTCATCGGCGGCCGACTTGCAGCGCACCATGTAGTCGGAGAACTCGCCGGCAAGCGACCGTGCCTCGGCCTTGATAGCTTCCTCGTCGACCGTCAGGAGCTTGCGGTTGTCCATGACGATCTCGCCGCCAACCATGGTGGTGACGACCGAGGAGCCGTTCTCGCAATAGACGAGTTGCCGCCTCAGGTCGTTCAGCGGCGTGAACGCCAGAGAATTGAGGTCGAGCAGGATGATGTCGGCCTGGAAACCGGGCGCGAGACGCCCAGACGGTTGCGGCAGCCGCATTGCCTGTGCGCCACCCGACGTCAGCGCGGTCAGTATCTCGACCGGCCGGGGCCAGTCGTCATACTGGGGGTCGCCGATATTGTGCACCAGGCCGGCAACCTTGGCCACGGTCCAGAGATTGATGCCGTCGTCGGTGGAAGCCTCATCATTGCCGATGCAGACATTGATCCCGGCCTTCTGCAACCGCCGGAACGGCATGACGCCGCTGCCGATCTTGAGGTTCGACACAGGATTGTGCGCAACCGAGCACCCCGAGCCGGCAAGCAGCGCGATGTCGTTCTCATCGACCCAGATCGAGTGGATGACCATCGCCTGTTCGTTGAGCACGCCCAGGTCGTGGACATAACGGATCAGCGACTTGCCGAAATTCTCCTGGCCAAGCACCCGCTGCAGGCGGGTTTCCAGAATGTGCATGTTGTAGGGAATGTCGCGTTCGCGGGCGATCCGGCCAAGCGCCTGCAGATAGGCCGGCGTCACGCGCTGCGGCGCCGAGCATGACACCGCGCAGCGCAGCCGGCCGGATGCCGCGCCATGCCAGTTCGCCATGAACCGGTCGTAGCAGCCCAGCAGTTCGGCATCCGTCATCAGGCGCACCTCGCTCATGCGCTTGAGCAGCTGCGGGGGAAGAAGGTCCTTCAGGAAAGGATATTTCTGGTGCTCGGGAACATTGGGCTGGTCGAGCGTGACGGTGGCGCGAATGCCGGCATCGGCATAGGCACGCATGACGGCATCGACCTCGTCGTCGGTGACCACCGGCACGAAGAAGCAATCGTCGTGGACGGAGGTGACGCCCTGCTTCAGCATTTCGATGCAGCCGAGCATCGTCCGCACATAGGCGAAGCGCGGCGAGGCCACCTGATCCATCAGCGGCGGCACCTCGTAGAGCATGAACAGCTCGAGCGGCGAGTTGCCGAGCGCACCCTTCATGAAATTGCCGGGCGAATGAAAGTGCCCGTTGACGAGACCGGGCATCGCCAGAAGCCCCTTGCCGTCGATGACATGGGCGCCTTCACGCGCTTCCTTCGCGGCACCCGGCCCCAGGGCTTCTATCTTGCCGCCCGAGATGACGATGTCGGCTTCGGCATATTCGGTGTCCCGCTCGTCGAGCGTCAGGATGCGCGCGTTTCGAATGACCGTCTGCATCGCCATCACGCCTTGCCTTCATCGCTATCCGAAGGCGCGGCGCGATGCTTGACGAGTTGCAGCCTGGTCTTGGGATCGAGCGAATCCCGCAGCGAGTCGCCGAGCAGGTTGAAAGCCATCACCAGCACGGTGATCGCAAGGCCGGGCAGCGCTGCGATATGCGGCGCGACGAAGACATAGCTCCTGCCCTCGCTGGTCATGATGCCCCATTCCGCGATCGGCGGCTGGACCCCGAGACCCAGGAAGCTCAAACCGGCTGCGGTGATGACGACGGCACCGACGATGGTGCAGCTGTAGACCACTGAAGCGGCCACCACGTTGGGCAGCATCTCGACGAACAGGATCTTGAGATCCGACGTCGCCATCGCCTTGGCCGCCTCGATATAGGCGAGCTCGCGCTCCTGGCTCGCGGCGGCATAGACCACGCGCGTGTTGTAGGGGATCAGGGTGACCACCAGCGCGATCATCATGTTGCCGAGGCCCGGCCCCATCAGTGCCGCGAGCATGATCGCCAGCAGCGCCATGGGGAAGGCGAAAAAGACGTCCATCACCCGCATCACCACCTCGCCGAGGCGCGGGTACCAAGCGCCGATCAGCCCGAGCGGGATCGAGATGGCCGCGCCCAGGATGACCGGAACGACGCCCGAAAGCAGGGTCAGGCGCGCGCCATAGATCAGGCGCGAGAGGATGTCCCTGCCCTGGTGGTCGAGCCCGAGAAGATGACCCGGCGTGCCCGGCGGTTGCAGGCGCAGGGCGGGATCGGCCTCATTGGGCGGGAACGGCGCCAGATAGGGAGCGAAGATCGCGCAGAGCACCAGCAAGAAGATGATGACCGCCGCAATGCGGGCCACCGGATCGCCGAGGACGCCGCGCCAGACGAAATAGAGGTTGGAGCGACGCGCCGGGCTGAAGCGCTGGCTGGAAGCAGGACTGGTCGTTGCCATGGAGGTCACGCTCATGGTTGTCTCACCGCTTTCTGGGATCGAGGGCATGGACGATGACGTCCGAGACCATGTTGCCGAGCACGAAGACGATCGCCACGACAAGCACGCAACCCTGGATGACCGGCACATCGCGCTGCATGATGGCATCGAACAGCAGCAGCCCGACCCCCGGCCAGTTGAAGATGATCTCGGTGAAGATGACGCTGCCGAAGAGATAGCCGATCTGCAGGCCGCCGATATTGGCGAAGGTCGGCAAGGTGTTGCGCACCGCGTGGCGCAGCACGATCTGCCTGCGGCTCAGCCCCCTCGCCCGCGCCGCAAGGACATAGGGCTGGCCCAGCACGTCGATCATGCGCGAGCGGGTGACCCGGGTGACGACCGCGATGGACGAGGCCGCGGTGGTGATGGCCGGCAGCACCATGTGATGCAGCAATTGGCCGAGGCCTCCCGGGTCGACCATGTTGTACATGCCCGATATCGGGAACAGCTTCCATTTGAAGCCGAAGAAATAGAGCAGGACGATGCCCAGCCAGAACACCGGCAGGCTTGCCAGCACGAGGGTGAGCGCGACGACCGCGCGATCGGCAAAGGTGCGGAACCGCGGTGCCGACGCCACGCTGAGCACGAAGCCGGCGGCCAGCACGAGCGTCAGGCTGCCCGCCATCAGGATCAGCGAATTGACGATCTTGGGACCGAGGATCTGGGTGACCGGCAATTGTTGCGAGATCGAGTTGCCGATGTCTCCCCTGAACAGGTCGAGCAGCCAGCCGGCGTACTGGACGAGCAGCGGCCGGTCGAGCCCGAGGTCGAGGCGCAGGGCTTCGAGCTGTGCCTGGGTGGCCATGCGGCCGAGCAAGGTGAGCGCGATGTCTCCGGGAATGAGCTGCAACGACAGGAATACGATGACGGTCACGCCGAGCAGCACTGGCACGGCATAGAGCATCCTGGTTCCGATGAAAGCGATGATCGACACGGACAGCCTCCCAACTGCATCGCCGACCGGCCCGCGCTACGGGCCGGTCGGACGTGTGACGTCTACTGCTTGGTGATGCCGGTCAGGTCGAACCAGTGCTGCGGCGCCAGCACGAAGCCTTTGACTTCGGGCCGCGCGGCATACGTCGACATGGCGGTGTAGTAAGAGGTGAAGGCCATGTCGCCGGCGATGATGTCGCGAACCTCATGCAGCTTCTTGTCCATCTCCTCGCTCGACGCCGCACCGCGGGCAGCAGACAGCAACTCGTCGATCTTGGCGTTGCTGTAGTAGCCCGAGTTGCAGCAGTTCGGCGGCAGCGCACCGGTGGCAACGACCTGGTCGAGCCAGGCGAACGTGCTCTCTCCCCACGACGCCGAGGTCAGCCCGGTGCCATCGCGCATGCCCTTCGACATCATTTCCCAGAAGGTGTTGTTGTCGAACATCTCGATCGACGCCTTGATGCCGACCTTCTCGAAGTCGCGCTGAAGCCACTCCGCATCGCCCTTGGTGTTGACGTCGGCGCCGGCCCCGAAGGTCCAGTCCATGCGGGTGGTGAAGCCATCGGGATAACCGGCTTCGGCAAGCAGCTTCTTGGCGCCCTCGGGATCGTATTCGCAATCCTTGTAGCCCGGGTCGTAGCCGGGGCCGCCGAAATTGAGGACGCCGTAGGACGGCCGCGCCAGGCCCTTGCGCTGATACTTGGCCATGTCCTCGCGGTTGATGGCCATGCACATGGCCTTGCGCACCTTCGGATCCTTGAAATGCGGATCCTTGGTATTGATCCACATGACATACAGCATCGGGCTGTCGCCAGAGATGATCTGCATGCCCTGCTGCTTGAGGAACTCGAGCGAATCTGGCGACGGCGTGCCGATCACGTCGACCTCGCCGCCGACCAGCGCGAGTTCGCGGGTGGCAACCTCAGGAATGCCGCGCAGCACGATCTGGTCCGCTTTCGGCTTGCGCGCCTCGTTCCAGTAGGCCTCGTTGCGGGCGATGACCAGCTTCTCGCCGACGACCCGTTCGACGAACTTGAACGGCCCGGTCCCGACGGGATGTTGCTCGACATTGTCGTTGCCAAAGGTCTTGACCGCGGTCGGGCTGATCATCCGCGGCGCGCCGGAGCCGCCGGCCGCCATGCGGCGCAGGAACTCGGCATTGGGCTGCTTGAGGTTGATCTTGAAGGTGTTTTCGTCGACCACCTCGTAGCTGGCCAGGTCCTGCCACATCCAGCCCATCAGGCCGGGCGACACCGGCTGATGGAACTCGAAATTCTTGTCCGTCATCCGGTCCATGTTGAATTTCGCAGCTTCCGCGTTCCATGGCGTGCCATCATGGAACTGCACGCCCTTGCGGAGGTGGAACGTGTAGGACTTGCCGTCCTCCGACACATCCCAGCTTTCGGCGAGCGCAGGCACGATCGCCGGCGTCTCGGAGCCGCCCTTGGTGAGGTCCTCCTCGACGAAGGTTTCGAAGATATGGCGGACCACCTTGAAGGTGTTCCATGTCCGCGAGGCGTGTGGGTCGAGGCGACTGAAATCGGACTCGACGGCGAACACGATGGTATTGCCCTCGGCGTGCGCCAGGTCGACGACCGCAGTGCTGCCGAAGCTCGCGGCCAGCAGCACAAGCGCGCTACCAGCGAGGTGGTTGCGCATTCGGCGCATTATTCGTCTTGGGGCGTTGGACTTCCGAAACATCATGCTTTTCCTCCCAGTTGGACAGATGTTTCTTCCTCCGCGCCACCGCCCCTCAGCGGTGGTCGTAGAGAAAGCAGGCGACGTTGCGCTGGTTTTCTATTTCGATCAGCGGCGGTGCGGATCGACGGCATGCCTCGAAGCAGTCCGCGCAATTGCCGACATAGGGGCAGCACGAACCCCCGAGCTTGGCCGTTCCCTCGAGGTCTTCGGCGCGTTCGGCCGCCTGCTCCCAGCGCATGTCGCCGCGCACGTGCAGGACGGTTCCCAGGAAATCGCGGGTGAACGGATGTTTCGGCTCGCGGTAGACGGCTTCGCTCGATCCCGTCTCGAGGATATTGCCGCGGTACATGACGATCGTGCGGTCGCAGAACTGCTTGACGATCTTCAAATCGTGCGAGACGAACAGGAAAGTGAGATTGAGCTTTTTCTGAAGGTCTCCGAGCAGGTTGAGGATCTGCGCCTGGATCGAGACGTCGAGCGCCGAGACGGGCTCGTCGAGGAACAGGAACTCCGGCTCCAGGGCCAGGGCGCGGGCGATGGCGATGCGCTGGCATTGGCCCCCGCTGTACTCGTGCGGATAGCGATAGGACTGTGTCGGATCGAGGCCGACAAGCTCCAGCAAGTCCTCGACGCGCCGGCGGGCGACCGCCTTAGGAGTGCCGAAATTGAGCAGCGGCCGCTCGACATTCTCGGCCACGGTCCGGCGTGGATTGAGCGATTGCAGCGGGTCCTGGAAGACGATCTGCATGCGTCGGCGGAAGCCCCGCATCTCTTCCTGGGAAAGCGCACCGAGGTTCTGCCCGTCGTAGCGGACCTCGCCGCTGTCGGGCTCGATCAGCCGCAGGATCATCCGGCCAAGCGTCGATTTTCCCGAACCGGATCCGCCTACGCAGCCGAGAATCTCGCCCTTCCTGATATCCAGGCTGACGTTGTTGACGGCCTTGGTACTTGCCGTCGTGCGGCTGAACAAGGCGCCGCGCCTGACCGTGAAGGCCTTGTTGAGGTTGCGGACTTCGATCAGGTTCTGGGCGCTCACTGGCGTGCCTCCAGGTCGAACAGGTGGCAGCGGACGTAGCGTCCCGGCTCGGGATTGTGCCACGCCGGAACCTCGTCGCGGCAGCGGCCGGTGGCATGTTCGCAGCGCGGAGCGAAGCGGCAGCCCTTCGGCGGCGCCAGCAGATTTGGCGGCTCGCCGCGAATGTAGGTCATGCTGCCGTGATCCTCGTCCGGGTCGGGAATCGAGCGGATCAGCGCCTGGGTGTAGGGATGGTGCGGCGTGGCAAGCAGGTCTTCGACCGCGCCTTCCTCCTGCACGTGCCCGCCATACATCACCAGCACACGCGTCGCGATGGCGCGTACCACGCCGATGTCGTGGGTAATGAAGACGATCGGCAGCCCGGTGTCGCGGCTGCGGTTCTTGAGCAGCAGCAGGATCTTCGCCTGCACCCCGACGTCGAGCGCGGTCGTCGGCTCGTCGGCGATCAGCAATTTGGGTTGGCAGGCGAGCGCCATCGCCAGCCCGACGCGCTGACACATGCCGCCGCTGAGCTGGTGCGGGTAGCTTGCGAGTACCCTGTCCGGGTCAGCGAAGCCAACCTCGATCAGGGCCTCACGGGCGGCGGCCTGGGCGGCGGTGCGGTCGAGCTGCGGATTGTGCCGCAGCAGGGTCTCGACGAGTTGGAACTCGGCGGTGAACGAAGGATCGAGCGAGGCGCGCGGGTTCTGGAAGATCATGCCGATGGTCTTGCCGCGCACGTCTTCGAGTTCGCGCTCGCTGAGGGCGAGGATGTTCTTGCCGTCGATCTCGATCTCGCCGCCAAGATATTTGCCCGGCGGCGTCGGCACCAGTTTCATCAGCGACAGCGCGGTCACTGTCTTGCCGGAGCCGGACTCGCCGATGATGGCCAGAATTTCATTCTGGCTGAGCGAGAAGCTTACATCGTCAACCGCCCGGGCGACGCCGGCAGGGGTGACAAAAGCGGTCCTCAGATTACGGACCGAAAGAACGACATCGGCGTCCTGCAGCACTCAGTTTCCTCCCGAGATCGAGTTGGAAAGCGCGATCACCAATTCGTTTCATGTATACAATTTATTGTCAACATCGTACTCACGAAGAATAAGATGTACGGCGCCTGGGGTGTTCAGCAGCCGGCAGAAGCCTGCTTAGGCTGCCTTCTCGGGCCTTTCAGCCTCCCATGGCATGTTAGATTGACGGCGGCACCATGCGGCCCGCAATCACCTCAGAGAGGTGAATTCAAGTCACATTATGCACAATGTATTGACAATATCGTATACTTTTGAGGTCGTAAATGGCCTCTGCCGACATCCATCCATTGAGCTAATTGCCTGCCAGCCGTGGCGGAGTAAGATGTATCATGGGCAGGTGGGGTAACGCCGACGTGACGCCTTAAATGTATCGTTCAAGCGTTGCGTCGGCCACCCGCCCCCGCCACCTACGCAATGCCAATGGCCCGCTTGGATCGAGCATCCAGGCGGGCCGTTCGTTTGATTTTCGAACGCAAGAAGCAACAGGCGGAGGCCCCGCTGCGGCCTGACCCCGTTGCAGCGTTGCGTGGCACCGCAATCCCTCAAATGAAAATAAATTGACACAAGGGCAAATCTGCGATTGCATCGCCGTTGCCTGATGATGCGAACGCGCGAGCTTTCGCTCAGGCGAGGATGGCGACTGCAGCGTCAGTCGGTGTCTGGACAGCATGATCAGAGCAAGCCCGCTCAACCTACCAGTCGATGACGATCCGGAACTCGCAATTCCAGGGACAGGGCTCATAGCGCGACGAGGCTGACACGCAGCTTCGTCGGAGTGAATGAGAACCGACCTGGAGAAGTTGCATGTCCGTAGACCTGCTCGTCCGTGACGCATACGTGTATGTCGATCGCGGTTGGGAAATCGCCGACGGCTGGATCGCCGTCAAAGACAAGAGAATCCATTCGGTGGGCAAGGCCGGCGACGAACCGGTCGCTGCGAAGGTTATCTCCGCGCGCGGCCGATTGGTCACGCCCGGCCTGATCAACGCCCACCACCACATGTATCAGAACCTGACACGCTCCTACGCGCCGGTGACCAACGGCACATTGTTCGAGTGGCTGACCGGGCTCTACCCGATGTGGGCGGGCCTGACGGAAGAATCCGTCTACGCCTCGACCTATGTCGCGATGACTGAACTGCTGATGGGCGGCTGCACCACCTCGATGGACCACATGTATGTCCATCCCAAGCCCAAACTGATCGACGCCCAGATCCGCGCCAGCACCGACATCGGCTTCCGCTTCTACGCGACGCGCGGGTCTATGACGCGTTCGGTCGAGGATGGCGGCCTGCCGCCGGCCTCGGTGGTCCAGCGCGAGGACGACATCCTCGACGACAGCATCCGTCTGGTCGAGGCGTACCACGACGCCAGGCCGGGCGCGATGACGCGCGTGGCGCTGGCGCCGTGCTCGCTGTTTTCCGTCACCGAACGCATCATGTCGGAATCGGCGCGCCTCGCCGACAAATACGACCTCAGGCTGCACACCCACCTCGCCGAGGACCCCGAGGAGGACAAGTATTGCGCCGAGGTCTATGGCTGCACGCCGACCGAATATTTCGAGCGCGTCGGCTGGGCCAGCAAGCGCTCCTGGGTCGCGCATTTCATCTACCCCACTGACGCGGAGATCGGCCGGCTTGCCCATGCCGGCGTCTGCGCCACACAGTGTCCGTGCTCCAACATGCTGATCGGCGGCGGCTCGGCCGACGCCATGGGCCTGCGCGCGCGCGGCATGCGCGTCGGGCTCGGCTGCGACGGCTCGGCCTCCACCGACCATGCCTCGATGTGGCTGGAGGCGCGCACCGCGCTGCTGCTTGGACGCTACCGCAACGGGCCGCACTCGATGTCGGCGCGCGACGCGCTCGACATCGCGACCCGCGGCGGCGCGGCCTGCCTTGGCTGGGAAGACGAGATCGGCCACCTCAGGCCCGGCGCCTGCGCCGATTTCGTCCTCTGGAGCATGTCGGAGGTGGCCCTCGCCGGCGCCCACAGCGACCCGGTCGAGGCCTGGCTGCGCTGCGGCCCGGCGACCGCCGGCACGACGGTCGTCAACGGCCGGATCCTCGTCGAGGACGGTCGCCCGGTGATGCCCGGGCTCGGCGACGTGCTTGCCGAGCATGCCCGGCATTCACGCCGCATGCAGTGCCTCGAAGCCTGACCAACAGCATCACTCAACGCCGCCAAGGCGGCACATACTTCTGGGAGGAGGTATCATGGCTGAATATGTTCAAGCCCATGCGGGCGAGCATGACGTCGTCGAAAGCGCGGTCGGGGATGTGGAGGAGAACATCCCCGCCCAGCGCCGGATCGCATTGGGGCTGCAGCAGGCGCTTGTGTCCAATGCCTGGCTCGATCCGATCTTCATAGCCTCGGTGGCGGGCTTTTCCGCCGCCCTGGCGACCAATCTCGTGACGGCTACATTCCTCGCCGCCGGCGTGGTCACGGTCATCCAGAGCACCAAGCTCGTGCGTTTGCCGGTGGTGCAGGGCCCGTCCTCGGCATTCTCTCCGCTGGCCATCGGCTACTACAAGGCCGGCACCATTTCGGCCGCCAGCCTCGGGCTGATCATCGGGGCGGCGTTCGTCTTCATCCTGTCGGTGCTGGGCCAGTTCGCCCGGCTGCGGCGGCTGCTTTCTCCGGCAGTGTCCGGCACCATCATTACCTTGGTGGGCATAGCCCTTGCCGGCTTCACATTCATGGAGTTCTTTGGCGGCATCGGCACGTCCAATTTTGCCACCGGCCAAAGCGTCTTCCTCGCCTGCGTGACGACCGCCGTCGTCCTGATCAGCGCGGCACTCGGCGGCACGTTTCGCATGTTCGGATTCCTGATCGCCCTGGTCGTCGGCGACGCCCTGGCCTTCGGCCTGGGCCAACTCGACTTCTCGGGCGTGGGCCAGGCACCCTGGGTCGCCTTCCCCAGGCTCCTGCCCTATGGCTCCCTCACCTTCGATCCTGCAATCACCATCACCATGTGCATCGTCTTCGTGGTGGCGGTGGTCGAGGCCATGGGCATGTATGAGGCCACCGCCCGGCTGACCGGCGTCGAACTCAGCGACAAGCGCGTCAACGCCGGTATCGCCGGCGAGGCGGGCGGGTCGATGCTTGCGGCACTCATCGGCGGCTTCGGCACCACCGCCTATGCCCAGAACCTGGGCGTGATCCGGCTGACCGGCGTCGCCAGCCGGCATGTCGTGCGCGTCGCCGGTTTCATCTTCATCGCGCTGGCCTTCCTGCCCAAGGTCGCAGCAGTGCTGGTCGCGACGCCGGCCGCCGTGGTCGGCGGCCTGTTCCTGCCGGCAGCAGCGACTGTGGTCATGACCGGCATCCAGATGGCCAGCCAGGATCGCGGCTCGGCGGTCAAGAACCTGGTCGCACCGCTCGGCCTCATGGCGGGTCTGGGCATCCCGGCACTTGCTGGAGCGCTGTCGGGAGGCCTGCCGCAGGTCCTTGCCGAAATGCTCACCCATTCGATCGTCGTGGGTGCAGTCACCGTCTTCGCCGCGGAAATCCTGCTGGTGCGGATGCCCGAACTGCTGCGGGGCCGCTGACCCTGCCTATGCGTACAGTCGACACGAGACAGCCCCGCCAGCCGGAATCGGCGGGGCCAGCAATGGAAATTCAGCGAAACATGCTTCCGTCAATGCGTGCCCGGCTGGCCAACCCACGACCATCCGCTCTCAACAGCCGCACGGCCGCCGAGGCTCCTTCGGGCATGCGTTCATGACGGTTAACGATGCGCGCACCAGTTTTTTGGCAGGTGTTTTGGCCTCGCCATGGATAGGCCGGCCGTTAGCGCTTCGTCCAAGCTTGAAGTGAAACATGCAGTCTCGGGCATGCCACCGAAATGGTTGACCCGAATGCTGCTGCCCCTCTTGCTCATCAGGATTCCGACAATTCTCAACTGCTCCCGAACCTCGCGGAACGTCATTTTACTCTCCCGCCACCACGTGACCCCTCAGCAAGATTAGTGAGCACTAAATTAGCTCCACAGGCAAGGGCTTGGTTAATCGTTGGTTAACGAAAACGAGCGGAATCCGCTTCCGCGCCCAGTAGCCCTTGCTGCATGTGCGAGGGATTTCGTTTGCCTCGGCAACTGCTAGAATTCCCCACGCCTGGCGTGAGGTCGTGCTGCCATGAAGTGCTACCTGATCAATCTTGACCGCTCGCCCGGCCGGCTGGCGTTCATGGCCGAACAATTCGAGCGCCTGAACCTGTCCTACATCCGCATCCCGGCGATCGACGGCCTGATACTCGGCGACGATGTTTTGACCGTGCACAAGATGCAAGCGGCCATAACGGCGTGCTTCCTGAGCCATCGGTCGGCCTGGCAGGCATTTCTCCACTCGGGCGAAGCGTTCGCGGCGATCGTGGAGGATGACGCCTGGCTGGCTCCCGCTGCAGGTCATTTCCTCGCTGTTGAAAGCTGGATTCCCGCGGGCGCAGACATCATCAAGCTCGAAACGACGGGAACCAAGGCGGCGGTCGCCAACGACCCCATTTTCCTGGGGCCGGCCAGGTCGCTCCGCAGGCTGCATTCGCTGCACGAAGGTGGCGCCTGCTACGTCGTCTCACGGGCAGCCGCCGCAAGGCTCATCGAGGTCTCCGAGCACTTTGTCCTTCCGTTGGACATGTTCGTGTTCGGGCAACCCGTCATCGACGACATGAACGTCTACCAGATGATCCCTGCGCCAGTCAGGCAGAAGAGCACCGTCGAGACCGAAGCCGTCGGCGAATTCCACAGCACCATCGACCTGTTCCGCTTTTCGGAGCCGCGTCCCAGGCAGAAGCGCAGCATCCGGAAACTGCGGCATGAATTCGTCCGCCCCTTCCGCCAGGCCTGGGCTCTTGTTAGGCGGGCCATGAAGCTCGACGACTTCACGAAGCAGCGTATTCCATTCGGCTGAAGCTGAGGCGGTCGCCTGCCGCTTCTGTGCCGGAGCCTGAAACGAAAAGGCCCGCAGCAACGGGCGGGCCTCGCGTTTGGATGCTGCCCTGTCTTCAGTGCCCGGGATGCAGGGCGTCGTTCAGGTACATGCAGGTCAGCATGGTGAAGATGTAGGCCTGGATCACCGCCATCAGCAGTTCCAGTGCGGTCAGCGCCACCGTCATCGCCAGCGGCAGGACGGCTGCGAAGACACCAAGCGTGCCCATGCCGCCGAGGCTGACGATGAAGCCGGCAAACACCTTGAGCGTGATGTGGCCGGCGAGCATGACGGCGAACAGTCGCACCGAATGGCTGATCGGCCGCGAGATGTAGGACACGATCTCGATCGGCACGATGATCGGCGAAAGCACCAGTGGCACGCCGGATGGCAGGAACAGGCGGAAGAAGCCGAGACCGTTCTTCCAGATGCCGTAGAGCGTGACGGTCGCGAACACCAGCATGGCGAACGAGAACGTCACGATGATGTGGCTGGTGACCGTGAACGCATAGGGGAACATGCCGGCCAGGTTGGCGATCAGGATGAAGACGAACAGCGAGAACACCAGCGGGAAGAAGCGCATCCCCCCCTCGCCCGCATTGTCGCGCAATGTCTTCGAAACGAACTCGTAGATCAGCTCGGTGATCGACTGCAGGCGGGTGGGCACCAGCGCGCGCGCATTGGTGGAAAGCATCAGGAACAACCCGCTGAACACCGCAACGCCCACCATGTAGGCAGCCGAATTGGTGAAGGCGATTTCCTGGCCCCCAAGCTCGAAGAGGGTGAAAATCGGCTTGATTTCAAACTGTTCTATCGGTCCCGCCACAGCGCCTCTCCGGTCTGTTCGATTGGTGATGAAAAAGCGCGCATCAAGGAGCGAGGCCCGGAAGCCCGGGGCGGCCGAGTGCGCCCACGGGCCGTCAATCGCCGGTCCGCAACGTCTTCGCTATTTTTCAGGATGAATTTCGGTCGGGGTGACAATTGATCGGCGCCATCTTTTGGATGGGGCCGTCCCCGAATGAGCAAGGCACTGGTCGTCCAGTGCGTGGGCTTGTTAGCCTAACCGGCGAGCGCAGACAAGACACAAGGTGACGCGGCGCAAAGCGCTCCACGTCAGATGTGGAGCGCGTGGCCGAGCGTGCGCAGCGCAGCCTCGAGGAAGGCTTCGCCTTGCGTCGGGTGGGCGTGGATCGTACCGGCTATGTCTTCGAGACGTGCGCCCATCTCGATTGCCAGGCCGAAGGCGGCCGAAAGCTCCGAAACGCCGGTGCCCACCGCCTGGATGCCGAGCACCAGATGGTTGTCGGCGCGGGCAACGATGCGGACGAACCCGTCCTCCCCGAGCAAGGTCATCGCCCGGCCATTGGCCGAGAACGGGAACTGCGACGACTTGATCTCGATGCCGAGGGCCTTGGCCTCATCTGGCGACAGACCCGCAGTGACGACCTCGGGATCGGTGAAGCAGACGGCGGGGATCGAGCGCTTGTCCCAGCTGCGCTTGTGGCCGGCGACGATCTCGGCGACCATCTCGCCCTGCGCCATCGCGCGGTGTGCCAGCATCGGCTCGCCGGTGACGTCGCCGATGGCATAGATACCACGCATCGAGGTGCGGCACTGCTCGTCGATGCGGATGAAGCGGCCGTCGCGGTCGAGGTCGATCTCTTCCAGGCCCCAGCCGTCGACCAGCGGCTTGCGGCCGACGGTGACGAGCACTTTGTCGGCGACAATCTTCTGCTCGCCGCCGTCGGCCGCTTCGACCAGAAGTGCGTCGCCCTTGGCGGACAAGCCCTTGGCCTTGGCGCCCGTGAGCACCTTGACACCGAGTGCTTCCAGCCGCTTGGCGACCGGCCGGGTAAGCTCCGCATCGTATTGCGGCAGGATGCGCGGCAACGCCTCGACCACGGTCACCTTGGCGCCGAGCTTGGCGAAGGCCGTTCCGAGCTCGAGCCCGATGTAGCCGCCGCCGACAACCGCCAGCGCCTGCGGCACCTGCTTGAGCGCCAGCGCTTCGGTCGAAGAAATCACCGCCCCGCCAAAGGGCAGGAACGGCAGTTCGACGGGAGCCGATCCCGTCGCGATGACGATGGTCTCGGCACGGATCACCTGCAGACCGGTTTCGGTCTCGACCTCGACGGTCTTGCCGTCGCGGAAACGCGCCCAGCCCTGCACCGACTTGACCTTGGCCTTCTTGAGCAGGCCTGCGACGCCGGTGGTCAGGCGGCCGACGATGCGGTCCTTCCAGGCGACGGTCTTGGCAAGATCGAGCGCAGGTGCGGACAGGCTGATACCGAGCGGGCTGGTGCCCCCGGCCATTTCGCTCACCTTGAGATACTCGTCGGCCGCGTGGATCATCGCCTTGGACGGGATGCAGCCGACATTGAGGCAGGTACCGCCAGGTTTGACCGCCTCGACGATGACCGTGTCGACGCCGAGCTGACCGGCGCGGATGGCGCAGATATAGCCGCCGGGACCGGCACCGATGACGAGAAGCTTGCAGGAGATTTCCTTCACAGCCTCAGCCCTCCACGAAGATCATTGCCGGCGCCTCGAGCAGCGCCTTCAGGCGCTGGACGAAGACTGCCGCATCCCAGCCGTCGATGACGCGATGGTCGAAGCTGGACGACAGGTTCATCATCTTGCGCGGCACGAACTGGGTGCCGTCCCACATCGGCCGGATCATGATCTTGTTGACCCCGACGATCGCCACTTCCGGATAGTTGATGACGGGCGTCGTGGCGACGCCACCCATCGCGCCGAGCGAGGTGATGGTGATGGTCGAGCCGGTCAGCTCTTCGCGCGTCGCGGTGCCGGCCTTGGCGGCTTCGGCCAGGCGGTTGACCTCGCCAGCGCAATCCCAGATGTCACGCGCCTCGGCGTGCCTGACGACAGGCACCATCAGCCCGCCCGGGGTCTGCGCCGCCATGCCGATATGCACGCCGGCATGGCGCTGGATGACGCCGGCATCGTCGTCATAGATCGCGTTGAGCTGGGGCTGCTCGGCCACCGCCTTGACCAGCGCCCGCATCAGGAACGGCAGCAAGGTCAGCTTCGGCCTGTCAGGCTTCTTCGAGGCATTGAGCTTGGCGCGCAGTTCCTCCAGCGCAGTGACGTCGATCTCCTCGACATAGGTGATGTGGGGGATGCGTGACTTGGCCAGCGCCATCTTCTCGGCAATCCGCCGGCGCAGCCCGATGACCTTGATCTCCTCGACCTCGGTCCTTGCCAGCAGCCCGGCCGTGGGAACCGCCGAACCCCGCGCCGCAAAGCCGTCGAGATCGTCATGGGTGATGCGGCCGGCCGGACCGGTACCGGAGACCTGGCGCAGGTCGATGCCAGCTTCCTTGGCCCGCAGCCTGACCGCGGGCGATGCCAGCGGCCGCTCGCCCTCTGGGCGCGGCAGACCGATGGTCGCGGCGGCACCCCTAGCCCCTCCCCCCAAGGGGGAGGGGGATCCGGTTGGCGCTTTTGCAGTTTCTTTGCCGGCCTTCGAAGTGTCGGATTTCGAGACGGCAATGGACGGTTGTTCCCCTCCCCCTTGTGGGGAGGGGTCAGGGGTAGGGGTACCCTGCACACCCGAAGGCTTCTCAGCCTCTGTCGCAGCCACACCACCCTCGCCGGCAACCTTGATCCTGACGATTGGCGAGCCCACCGGGACCGTGTCGCCGATCTCGGCGCCAAGCCAGAGGATTTCGCCATCGACGGGCGACGGGATCTCGACCGTCGCCTTGTCGGTCATGACGGCGGCAAGTACGGCGTCCTCGCGCACGAGGTCGCCGATCTTGACGTGCCATTCGACCAGTTCGGCCTCGGCCACGCCCTCACCGACGTCGGGAAGCTTGATGACATGTTCGCCCATGCTCAGGCCTCCATTGTTTCGATCAAAGCTTCGCCGACCCGTTTGGGTCCGGGGAAGTAGTCCCATTCCTGGGCATGCGGATAGGGCGTGTCCCAGCCGGCGACGCGGGCGACGGGTGCTTCGAGGTGGTAGAAGCAGTTTTCCTGCACCAGCGACACCAGTTCGGCGCCGAAACCCGACGTCAGCGTCGCCTCATGCACCACCACGCAGCGGCGGGTCTTCTTGACCGAGGCGACGATGGTCTCGAGATCGAGCGGCAGCAGCGTCCTGAGGTCGATCACCTCGGCGTCGATGCCGGTCTCCTCGGCTGCCGCCTGGGCGACATAGACCATGGTGCCATAGGCGAGCACGGTGACGGCGGAACCGGGCCGGCGAATCTCGGCCTTGCCGAGCGGCACCGTGTAATGGCCTTCCGGCACCTCGCCCAAATCATGCTTGGACCAGGCCGTGACGGGTCGGTCGTGATGGCCGTCGAAGGGACCGTTGTACAATCGTTTCGGCTCCAGAAAGATCACCGGATCGGGGTCCTCGATCGAAGCGATCAGCAGTCCCTTGGCGTCGAGCGGATTGGACGGAACCACCACCTTGAGGCCTGAAACATGGGTGAACAATGCCTCGGGGCTCTGGCTGTGGGTCTGGCCGCCGAAGATGCCGCCGCCTGTCGGCATGCGGATGACGATCGGGCAGGTGAATTCGCCATTGGAGCGGTAGCGCAATCGTGCCGCTTCCGAAACGATCTGGTCGTATGCTGGATAGACATAGTCGGCGAACTGGATTTCAATGCAGGGCTTGAGGCCATAGGAAGCCATGCCGACGGCAGCGCCGACGATGCCCAGTTCGCTGATCGGCGCGTCGAAACAGCGCGACCGGCCGTATTTCTGTTGAAGCCCTTGCGTGCAGCGGAAGACGCCGCCGAAATAGCCGACGTCCTCGCCGAACACGACGACGTTGTCGTCGCGGCCCATGGCAACGTCCATGGCGCTGCGGATGGCCTCGATCATTGTCATGCGCGGCATGGGCTACACTCCCGCCTTCTGGCGCTGGCGACGGAGATGCGCCGGCATCTCGGCATAGACACCCTCGAACATGTCGCGCGTTGACGGCTTGCCGCCGGCATGCAGCGTGCCATGGCTCTCGGCTTCCTTCTGCGCTGCGATGACTGTTTCGAGGATCTCGGCCTCGGTCTGCTTGTGGCGGTCGTCGGACCACAGGCCACGCCTGATGAGATGGTTCTTCAGCCGGATCACAGGGTCCCCGAGCGGCCAGGCGTCCGACTCGGTCTTGGGCCGGTAGGCAGAGGGATCGTCCGAGGTCGAGTGCGCCCCGACGCGATAGGTGACGTATTCGACCAGTGTCGGCCCGAGGTTGCTGCGGGCGCGCTCGGCCGCCCATTTCGCCACCGCGTGGACGGCGAGATAGTCGTTGCCGTCGACGCGCAGGGCCGGGATGCCGAAGCCGAGGCCGCGCGCCGCAAAGGTGCCGGAGCCGCCACGGGCAATGCCCTGGAAGGTCGAGATCGCCCACTGGTTGTTGACGACGTTGAGCACGACGGGCGCCCTGTAGGTCGAGGCGAAGACCAGGGCCGCGTGGAAGTCGCTCTCGGCGGTGGCACCGTCGCCGACCCAGCCGACCGCGATCTTGGTATCGCCCTTGATGGCAGACGCCATCGCCCAGCCCACCGCCTGGATGTACTGCGTCGTCAGATTGCCGGAGATGGAGAAGAAACCGTGCTCCTTGGCCGAATACATGATCGGCAGCTGGCGGCCCTTCAGCGGATCCTTCTCGTTGGAATAGATCTGGTTCATCATGTCGACCATCGGATAGCCGCCGGCGATCAGCAGGCCGGCCTGGCGATAGGTCGGGAAATTCATGTCGCCCTTGTTGAGCGCCTTGCGGAATGCGCAGCTCACCGCCTCCTCGCCCATATGCTGCATGTAGAACGAGGTCTTGCCCTGGCGCTGGGCCATCTGCATGCGCGCGTCGAAGGTGCGCAGCGTCATCATGTGGCGCAGGCCTTCGAGCTGTTCCTCGTCGGTCAGTGTGCCGGCCCACGGCCCGACCGCATCGCCCTCGCGGTTGAGCACGCGGATGATCGAATAGGCGAGATCGCGGATCGTCCTGGGGTCGACATCGACCGGCGGCCGGTCGACCGAACCGGCCTTGGGGATCGGCACGTTGGAGAAGTCTGGCGTTCCGCCTGGCCGCACTTCGGGCTCGGGCACGTGAAACTTGAGTGGCGAGGGATTGTCCGTCACGGATGCTCCTCCTGTCTTGCCTGCGGGCCGAACGTCCTTCCCCGGAACACCGCAAGCGCCAGACAATTTATGTCAGTGATACTGACCTATTATCCGATCGTCATCGAAACTTCAATGGGGTCCCGACATCAGGGACTTTGGCATTGTCTCGGCTTCAACGAAAGGCCGTTGACAGCACCGGCATTCCTCGCCCATGTTGCCGGCCTCACCAGGGGGGTCCCGACAAGGGGCTGAGATACTGCTGGCTCGCGCAGCGCAGTGACCCGTTGAACCTGATCCAGTTCACACTGGCGTAGGGACGGTGCGAGGCGCTGCAGGCCGGCTATCCGGCTTTGGCAATCGGGTTCACGCCCGAGGTCCCCGGGCAAAACCTCACCTCCTCCTCATCGCACGAACTGGGTCTCCATAGCACCGGAGACTCACTCATGAATGCCCACACCCCGACAGTCACGACCGGCGAACTTCCCGCTTCGAGGAAGGTTCACAAGGCAGGAAAGCTGCATCCCGAAATCCGGGTGCCGATGCGCGAAATATCGGTTCACCCGACATCCGGCGAGCCGCCCGTCTCCGTCTACGATTCGTCCGGCCCCTATACCGACACGACGGTGCAGACCGACATCGAGCGCGGCCTGCCGCGGCTGCGTGAGGACTGGATCATCGCCCGCGGCGACGTCGAGCGCTATGACGGCCGCGCGGTCAAGGACGCGGACAACGGCTTCGTCTCGCCCGAACGGCTGACGCCGGCGTTCCCGGTGCGCAGCGCCCCGCTGCGCGCCACCGGCGGCCGCGCCGTCACCCAGCTCGCCTATGCCCGCGCCGGCATCGTCACGCCCGAGATGGAATTTGTCGCCATCCGCGAAAACCTTGGCCGCGAGCAGCTCAAGGCAAAGCTCCAGCGCGACGGCGAAAGCTTCGGCGCAGCCGTTCCCGATTTCGTCACGCCCGAATTCGTCCGCGACGAGGTGGCGCGCGGCCGCGCCATCATCCCCTCCAACATCAACCATCCCGAGAGCGAGCCGATGATCATCGGCCGCAATTTCCTGGTCAAGATCAACGCCAACATCGGCAATTCCGCCGTCACCTCGTCGATGGCCGAGGAGGTCGAGAAGATGGTGTGGGCCACGCGATGGGGCGCCGACACGGTGATGGACCTGTCCACCGGCCGCAACATCCACAACATCCGCGACTGGATCGTCCGCAATTCGCCGGTGCCCATCGGCACGGTGCCGCTCTACCAGGCGCTCGAAAAAGTTGGCGGTATCGCCGAGGACCTGACCTGGGAGGTGTTCCGCGACACGCTCATCGAGCAGGCCGAGCAGGGCGTCGACTATTTCACCATCCATGCCGGCGTGCGCCTGGCCTACATCCACCTGACCGTCGACCGCGTCACCGGCATCGTCTCGCGCGGCGGCTCGATCATGGCCAAGTGGTGCCTGCACCATCACAAGGAGAGCTTCCTCTACGAGCACTTCGAGGAAATCTGCGACATCTGCCGCACCTATGACGTGGCGTTTTCGCTCGGCGACGGCCTGCGTCCCGGCTCGATTGCGGACGCCAACGACGCCGCCCAGTTCGCCGAACTGGAGACCCTGGGCGAGCTGACCAGGATCGCCTGGGCCAAGGATTGCCAGGTGATGATTGAAGGCCCTGGCCACGTGCCGATGCACAAGATCAAGGAGAACATGGACAAGCAACTGGAGGTCTGCGGCGAAGCGCCTTTCTACACGCTCGGGCCGCTCACCACCGACATTGCGCCCGGCTACGACCACATCACCTCGGGCATCGGCGCGGCGATGATCGGCTGGTTCGGCACGGCGATGCTCTGCTACGTCACGCCCAAGGAACATCTCGGCCTGCCCGACCGCGACGACGTCAAGGTCGGCGTCATCACCTACAAGATCGCAGCACACGCCGCCGACCTCGCCAAGGGCCACCCGGCGGCCAAGGTCAGAGACGATGCACTGTCGCGGGCGCGATTCGAGTTCCGCTGGGAGGACCAGTTCAACCTGTCGCTCGACCCCGAAACGGCGCGCGCCTACCACGACCAGACCTTGCCCAAGGAGGCGCACAAGGTGGCGCATTTCTGCTCCATGTGCGGCCCGAAATTCTGCTCGATGCGGATCTCCCACGACATCCGCGCCGAGGCGCAGAAGGAAGGGCTGGCAGCGATGGCGGCAAAGTACCGCGACGGCGGCGACCTCTACATGCCGGTCGACAACGCCGAGCCGGCGGAGACAGCGAGCCAGCCATGAAGGTGCTGATCCGCGGCGCAGGCGTCGCCGGGCTGACGCTCGCACATGAGCTGGCGACACGCGGCGCCGAGGTGACCGTGGTCGAGAAGCGCAGGCAGATCGCCGGCAATGCCTCGTGGCATGCCGGCGGCATGCTGGCGCCGTGGTGCGAGCGCGAAAGCGCCGAAGAGGCAGTGCTCTCGCTCGGGCGAGACGCCGCCGACTGGTGGAATGCCGCCTTGCCCGGCCATGTCATGCGCAACGGCACGCTGGTCGTGGCACCGGCGCGTGATGCGGCCGAACTCGACCGCTTCGGCCGGCGCACATCGGCTTTTCGGCAGATCGATGCCGAGGCCGTCACTGCACTCGAGCCAGACCTCGAAGGACGTTTCGGACGTGCATTGTTCTTCGCCCAGGAGGCGCACCTCGATCCGCGGAAGGTGCTGCTAGGGCTAAAGGAAAAGCTGGTGCAGATGGGCGTGCGTTTCGAGTTCGGCTTTGGCGCCGTGCAGGCGCCTGGGTCGCCTGGTATCGAGGTCGACTGCACCGGCATGGCCGACACGCGGCCAGGCTTGCGCGGCGTGCGTGGCGAGATGCTGATCCTGCGCACTACGGAGGTTTCCCTCGCGCGACCGGTGCGGCTGCTGCATCCGCGCATCCCGGTTTATGTCATCCCGCGGTCGGGCAACCTGTTCATGGTCGGCGCGACGATGATCGAGAATGACGCTACCCGGCCGATCACCACGCGCTCGGTGATGGAACTGCTCAACGCCGCCTACGCGCTGCATCCGGCCTTCGGCGAGGCCAAACTGGTCGAGACGGGTGTTGGCGTCCGCCCCGCCTTCGCCGACAACCTGCCGCGCGTCGAGCGCGACGGGAACACCATCCGCATCAACGGCCTCTATCGCCACGGCTTCCTGCTCGCGCCCGCCATCGCGCGGCAGGCCGCCGGCCTGATCCTAGGCCACGAGACGAAGAAGGAGCTCGCCGATGAAGCTCACCGTTAACGGCGAAAGCCACGAGGTTGCGGCCGGCACGCTGGCGGCATTGCTTGCAGAACTCGACTACGAGGGCGGCTGGCTCGCCACGGCGCTGAACGGCGAGGTTGTGCCGGCAAGGGAACGCGACGGCTGCGTGCTGGCCGAGGGCGACCGTATCGAAATCCTCGCACCGATGAAGGGAGGGTGAGTTCATGCTCGAACTCTACGGACAACAGGTCTCCTCCAGGCTTCTCCTCGGCACCGCCCTCTACCCCTCGCCTGCGATCATGGCCGAGGCGATCAAGGCGTCTGGCGCCGACATCGTCACCGTCTCGCTGCGCCGCGAAACATCCGGCGGCAAGACCGGCGGGCAGTTCTGGTCGCTGATCCAGTCGCTCGGCGTGCGTGTGTTGCCCAACACCGCCGGCTGCCATTCGATCAAGGAAGCGGTGACGACGGCGCGCATGGCGCGTGAGGTGTTCGGCACCAACTGGATCAAGCTCGAAGTCATCGGCAATCACGACACGCTGCAGCCCGACGTGTTCGGGCTGGTCGATGCGGCGAAAATCCTAGCCGCAGAAGGCTTCGAGGTTTTTCCCTACACGACCGACGATCTCGTTGTCGCCGGCCGGCTGGTCGATGCCGGCTGCAAGGTGCTGATGCCCTGGTGCGCGCCGATCGGGTCGGCGCGAGGTCCGCAAAACCCTGATGCCCTGCGCAGCCTGCGCGGCCATTTCCCTGATGTGCCCTTGATCGTCGACGCCGGCATCGGCCGCCCGTCGCATGCGGCCACCGTCATGGAACTCGGCTACGACGCCGTGCTGCTCAACACCGCCGTCGCCAAGGCCGGCGACCCCGTTGCCATGGCGGCTGCCTTCGGCAAGGCCGTCAGGGCCGGACGCCAGGCATTCGGTGCCGGCCTGCTCGAACCGCGCGACATGGCCGTCCCCTCCACCCCCGTCATCGGCATGGCAGCGTTCTCATGAAGCTCGACCCGTTCTACTTCATCGTCGATTCCGCCGCCTGGATCGAGCGCCTGGTGCCGTTGGGCGTGAAGCTGGTGCAGCTGCGCATCAAGGACATGGACGAGGCCGGCCTGCGTTCCGAGATCCGAGCCGCGAAGGTTGTCTGCGAACGCCATGGCTGCCAGCTCATCGTCAACGACCACTGGCGCCTCGCCATCGACGAGGGCTGCAACTTCGTCCATCTCGGCCAGGAAGACCTCGCCGAAGCCGATGTAAGTGCCATCCGCCGCGCCGGCCTGAAACTCGGCCTCAGCACCCATGACGATGCCGAACTCGACACGGCGCTTGCAGCAACACCAGACTATGTCGCGCTCGGCCCCGTCTATCCGACCATCCTCAAGGCGATGAAATGGACACCGCAGGGGCTCGACCGCATCGCCACCTGGAAACAGCGCGTCGGCACGGTGCCGCTGGTCGCCATCGGCGGGCTCAACGTCGAGCGCATCCCTGGCGTCTTCGCACAAGGCGCCGACAGCGCTGCCGTCGTCACCGACATCACCTTGAATACCGACCCGGAGGGCCGCACCCGCCAATGGCTGGCGGCGACGGCTCAATGGCGATGACCCCGCATGTGCTCATCGTCGCCGGCTCGGATTCGAGCGG
Source organism: Aminobacter aganoensis (assembly GCF_014206975.1). Taxonomy (GTDB): domain Bacteria; phylum Pseudomonadota; class Alphaproteobacteria; order Rhizobiales; family Rhizobiaceae; genus Aminobacter; species Aminobacter aganoensis. The sequence goes on along the minus strand of NZ_JACHOU010000016.1, from coordinate 1,889 downwards.
CGGCGCCGGCATCATCCGCGATGTCGAAACGGTGTCGGCCTTCGGCCTGCGCAGCTGCGTTGCGGTCACAGCGGTAACGGTCCAGTCGCATCAGGCGGTCGCACGCATCGAGCAGATGCTGCCCGACCTCGTCGCCGCCCAGATGCGCACGGCATTGGCAGCCAATCCGGTCAAGGCGGCCAAGATCGGCATGCTCGGCAGCGCCCCGACCATAGAGACGGTCTCTTCGGTACTGGCAAGCAGCCTGCCGATCCCCGTGGTGCTCGACCCGGTGCTGGCCTCGACCTCGGGACGACCATTGCTCGACGCAAATGCCATGGCATCGCTCAAGCGCAAGCTGTTTCCGCTGTGCACGCTGGTCACCCCCAACCTGCCCGAACTGGCGCTGCTGTCCGGCCTGCCGCTCGCCATTGGCGAACGCGACATCCTCCGGCAGGCCGGCAGGCTGTTCGACGCAACCGCCCCCGCCATTCTCGTCAAGGGCGGTCACGCATCGGGAGAATCGTCGACGGACCTGCTGCTCCTGCCGGGACGCGATCCAATCCGGTTCGACGCGTCGCGCATTCCGGTGGCCATGCGTGGCACCGGCTGCATGCTGGCGAGCGCGATAGCGGCGCATCTGGCGCAAAATGAAACGCTGGAGAACAGCGTCGGCAAGGCGAAGCGCCATGTCTTCGCCAAGCTTCTCGCCTCGATCTCCTGAGCGCCTAGCCCAGCCGGGCGGCGTGCCAGCGCAGATGGTCGTCCATGAAGGTGGAGATGAAGTTGTAGGAATGGTCATAGCCGTCCTGCATGCGCAGGGTCAGCCCGATGCCGGCCTTCTTGCAGGCATCTTCGAGCAGCCACGGCCGCAGGCCTTCCTGGAGGAAGCCGTCCGAGGTCCCCTGGTCGGCCAGAAACTCCGGAAAACGCTTGCCATCCTCGATCAGCAGCGTCGTGTCATAGGCGCGCCAAGCAGCCTCATCGGTGCCGAGATATTTTTCCAGTGCCGGCTTCGACCAGCCCGCCGTCGAAGGCTGGGCGATCGGCGCGAAGGCCGAGCAGCTCTTGAAGCGTTCCGGGTTCTTCAGCGCGATGGTCAGCGCGCCGTGGCCGCCCATCGAATGACCTGTTATCGACTGGCGTGACATGTCGGCCGGGAAGTTCGCCGCGATCAGTGCCGGCAGCTCTTCGATGACGTAGGAGTACATGCGGTAGTTCTTCGCGAACGGCGCCTGCGTCGCGTCGACATAGAAGCCGGCGCCCGAACCGAACTGCCAGTTGTCCTTCTCGTCGGGAATGCCCTCGCCGCGCGGGCTGGTGTCGGGGCAGACGATCATCAGCCCGAGCTCGGCCGCGAGGCGACGGTATTCGCCCTTGTCCATGACGTTGGCGTGAGTGCAGGTCAGGCCCGAGAGATACCACAGCACCGGCACCGGACCGTCCTTGGCCTGCGGCGGCACGAACACCGCAAAGGTCATGTCGCAGGCACACGCTTCCGATGCGTGCGAATAGACACCCTGGATGCCGCCATGCGACTTCGACGTGGAAACGGTCTTCATCTGCTCTGCCTTCTCATCAACAATCCCGCCCCGCATACCCTCGGCGGACGGGGCCTGCAACGCTCAAAAAGATACCGGCGGCGCGGCCGAGAGGTCTTGGAGCCCTCGAACGCACCGCCGGTCGACGCCTGGCTTGGGGAACATGCGGGCAAGCTGGGAGGCTTTGGAGTCCCGCAACAAGGCCCAGGCGTGGTTCCGTTTCTAGTAGACGACGACGCTTCTGATGCTCTCGCCGGCATGCATCAGGTCGAAGCCCTTGTTGATGTCTTCGAGCTTGAGCGTATGCGTGATCATCGGGTCGATCTGGATCTTGCCCTCCATGTACCAGTCGACGATCTTCGGCACGTC
>NZ_JACHOU010000015.1 GCF_014206975.1 Aminobacter aganoensis | reverse complement strand
GCGCTGTGGGCCGAGGGCGCCAAGGTCCAGGCCTACGATCCCGAGGCGATGAACGAGGCGCAGACGATCTTCGGCCAGCGCGACGACCTGATGCTGTGCGGCACCAAGGAGGCGGCGCTGCGCGGGGCGGATGCGCTTCTGATCGCCACCGAGTGGAAGAACTTCCGGGCGCCGTCCTTCGAGCTGATCAGGGAGCAGCTGTCGACGCCGGTCGTCTTCGACGGCCGCAACCTCTACGACCCGGCCGTCGTCGCCCGCCACGGCCTCAATTATGTCTCCATCGGCCGCAAGGCGGCATAGCATCGCCAACAAAAAGGCCCGCTCGCGCGGGCCTTTTTGTTCGGAGCAGCGCTTACTGGTTGCGGCGCTTGCCTTCCATCAGGTCGAGCACGGCACGCGCCGCGTCGAGCACGTTGGTGCCCGGTCCGAACACGGCGGCCACGCCATGGTCGAGCAGGTACTGGTAGTCCTGGCGCGGGATGACGCCGCCGACGACGACGATGATGTTCTCCGCCCCCTTGGCCTTCAGCGCCTCGACCAGCTGTGGTGCGAGCGTCTTGTGGCCGGCCGCCAGCGACGACATGCCGACGACATGGACCTTGGAGACAATCGCCGTATCGGCGGCCTCGCCCGGGGTCTGGAACAGCGGTCCGGCGATGACCTCGAAGCCGATGTCGCCGAAGGCCGACGCGATCACCTTGGCGCCGCGGTCGTGGCCGTCCTGGCCGAGTTTTGCCACCATGATGCGCGGCTTCTCGCCCAGTGAGCCGGCAAACTGTTCGAGGCGCGAGACCAGGGTCTGGAACTCCGGCTCGTCGTCATAGGCCTTGCCATAGACGTTCCCGACCACTTCCGGGATCGCGGCATGGTCGCCAAAGGCGCGACGCATGGCATCCGAAATCTCGCCGACGGTGGCACGGGCACGGGAGGCCTCGACGGCTGCGGCCAGGATGTTGCCTTCGCCGGACCGGGCGACCTTTTCGAGAGCTGCAAGCGCTTCCTCGACGCGGCTGGGGTCGCGCTGCCTGCGGGTGCGCTCGATGCGGGCGATCTGCGCCTGGCGGACGGCGGAATTGTCGATCTCGAGGATATCGATGTCGTCTTCCTGCTCGAGCCGGTACTTGTTGACGCCGACGATGACCTCGTCGCCGCGGTCGATGGCCGCCTGCTTGCGCGTCGCCGCCTCCTCGATCAGGCGCTTGGGCAGGCCGGTGGCCACCGCCTTGGTCATGCCGCCCATGGCCTCGACTTCCTCGATCAGCGCCCAGGCCTTCTCGGCGAGGTCGTTGGTCAGAGCCTCGACATAATAGGAGCCGGCGAGCGGATCGACGACCTTGGTGACACCGGTCTCGTGCTGGAGGATGAGCTGGGTGTTGCGGGCGATGCGGGCCGAAAACTCGGTCGGCAGGGCAATCGCCTCGTCGAACGAGTTGGTGTGCAGCGACTGCGTGCCGCCCAACGCCGCCGACATCGCCTCGAAGGCGGTGCGGACGATGTTGTTGTAGGGGTCCTGCTCCTGCAACGACACGCCGGAGGTCTGGCAGTGGGTGCGCAGCATCAAGGACGATGACTTCTTCGGCTCGAATTCGGTCATGATGCGCGACCAGAGCAGGCGCGCAGCGCGCAGCTTGGCCGCTTCCATGAAGAAGTTCATGCCGATGGCGAAGAAGAAGGACAGGCGCCCGGCGAAGTCGTCGACATTGAGGCCCTTCTTCAGCGCCGCGCGGACATATTCGCGTCCGTCGGCCAGCGTGAAGGCGAGTTCCTGCACCAGCGTCGAGCCGGCTTCCTGCATGTGGTAGCCGGAGATCGAGATCGAGTTGAACTTCGGCATCTCCTTCGCCGTGAACTCGATGATGTCGGCAACGATGCGCATCGAAGGCTCGGGCGGGTAGATGTAGGTGTTGCGGACCATGAACTCCTTGAGGATGTCATTCTGGATGGTCCCCGACAGCAGCGCCCGCGGCACGCCCTGTTCCTCGCCGGCGACGATGAAATTGGCGAGGATCGGGATCACTGCGCCGTTCATGGTCATCGAGACAGAGATCTTTTCGAGCGGAATGCCGTCGAACAGGATCTTCATGTCCTCGACGGAATCGATCGCCACGCCGGCCTTGCCGACGTCGCCCTCGACGCGCGGGTGGTCGCTGTCATAGCCGCGGTGGGTGGCGAGATCGAAGGCGACCGACACGCCTTGCTGGCCGGCGGCGAGCGCCTTGCGGTAGAAGTTGTTGGAGGCCTCGGCAGTGGAGAAGCCGGCATACTGCCGGATGGTCCAGGGCCGGCCGGTGTACATGGTGGCGCGCGGGCCGCGCAGGAACGGCTCGAAACCAGGCAGCGTGCCGAGATGACCGACGCCCTCGAGATCTTCGGCCGTATAGAGCGGCTTGACCTCGATGCCTTCGGGCGTGTTCCAGGTCAGCGTGTCGGGCGGTGCCTTGATCTCGCGCTCGGCGAGCTTTTTCCAGGCGTCTTTTGTCGGGCGGTCAGTCATGGCACACCTCACTCGAATTCCATGATCAGCTCGTCGACGGCGAGGCTTTCGCCTGCCGTTGCCGCGACGCGCTTGACCGTGCCCTTGCGCTCGGCGCGCAGCACGTTTTCCATCTTCATCGCCTCGACGGTCGCCAGCGACTGGCCGGCCTCGACTTCGTCGCCTGCCTTGACCAGGATCGACGTCACCACGCCCGGCATCGGGCAGAGCAGCATCTTCGAGGTGTCGGGCGGCAGCTTGACCGGCATCAGCCTGGCCAGCTCGGCGACACGCGGGCTGCGGACGTGGGCAACCACGTCCATGCCGCGCCAGCGCAGGCGCCAGCCGGTGCCCGAGCGCGAGACCTTGACGCCGATCGACGTTCCACCGACGGCGAAATTGGCGTGCAGGTGCCCCGGCAGCCAGTCGCTCGACACCGCAAGGACCGTGCCGTCGTCGAACTCGACAACCGTGCCGTCGGCGCCGTCCCTGACCCGCAGCGGCAAGGTGAAGTCGCCGAGCGTCACCACCCAGTCGGCGCCGACCGGGCGCTGGTGGTTGGCGAGCGAACCCGAGATCTGGGCGCCACGGCGCTGGGTGAACTGGTTGATCAGCGCTGCCACCGCGGCGAGCTTGTGGGCGTCGGCCTCGGCCGGCGTCACGCCAAGGAAACCTTCGGGGAACTCCTCGGCGATGTAGGCGGTGGTCAGGCGGCCGTCGCGGAAGCGCTGGTGATCCATGACCGCCGACAGGAACGGCAGGTTGTGGCCGATGCCCTCGACCTCGAAGTCGTCGAGCGCGCGGCCCATGGCCTCGACGGCCGTCAGGCGGTCAGGGGCCCAGGTGCAGAGCTTGGCGATCATCGGGTCGTAATACATCGAGATCTCGCCGCCCTCGAAGACGCCGGTATCGTTGCGAACGACGGTGCCATCCTCGCGCTTGCCCTCGACCGGCGGGCGGTAACGGGTCAGGCGGCCGATCGACGGCAGGAAGTTGCGGTAGGGATCCTCGGCATAGAGCCGGCTTTCGATGGCCCAGCCGTTGAGCTTGACGTCGTCCTGGGCGAAGCGCAGCTTCTCGCCGGCGGCGACGCGGATCATCTCCTCGACGAGGTCGATGCCGGTGATCAGTTCGGTCACCGGATGCTCGACCTGCAGGCGGGTGTTCATCTCGAGGAAGTAGAAGTTGCGGTCGCCGTCGACGATGAATTCGACGGTGCCGGCCGAGAAATAGCCGACGGCCTTGCCCAGCGCCACGGCCTGCTCGCCCATCGCCTTGCGGGTGGCGGCGTCGAGGAAGGGCGACGGTGCCTCCTCGATGACCTTCTGGTTGCGGCGCTGGATCGAGCATTCTCGCTCGCCGAGATAGAGCAGGTTGCCGTGCTGGTCGCCCAGCACCTGGATCTCGATGTGGCGCGGCTGGGTGACGAATTTCTCGATGAAGATGCGGTCGTCGCCGAAGGACGACTTGGCCTCGTTCTTCGACGACTGGAAGCCTTCGCGCGCCTCGGCGTCGTTCCAGGCGATGCGCATGCCCTTGCCGCCGCCGCCGGCGGAGGCCTTGATCATCACCGGGTAGCCGATCTGGTTGGCGATCTTCACAGCCTCGCCGGCATCCTCGATCAGGCCCATATGGCCTGGCACTGTCGACACGCCGGCGGATGCCGCGATCTTCTTGGAGGTGATCTTGTCGCCCATCGCCTCGATGGCGACGGGCGGTGGTCCGATGAAGGCGACGCCCTCGGCCTTCAGCGCCTCGGCGAAGTTTGAATTCTCCGACAGGAAGCCGTAGCCGGGATGCACCGCGTCGGCGCCGGTCTGGCGGATGGCGTCGATGATCTTCTGGATGACGATGTAGGACTGGCTCGACGGTGCCGGCCCGATGTGAACGGCCTCGTCGGCCATCTTCACATGCAGCGCCTCGCGGTCGGCGTCGGAATAGACGGCGACCGTTGCGATGCCGAGTTTCTGCGCCGACTTGATGACCCGGCAGGCGATCTCGCCACGATTGGCGATGAGGATTTTCTTGAACATTTTTGTCCTGCTCACAGCGGTATCGTGTCGTGCTTTTTCCACGGTGCATCGAGCTTCTTGCCGCGCAGGGCGGCGAAGGCGCGGGCGATGCGGCGGCGCGACGAATGCGGCATGATCACCTCGTCGATGAAACCGCGCTCGGCGGCGACGAAGGGATTGGCGAAGCGCTCTTCATATTCCTTGGTGCGGGCGGCGATCTTTTCCGCGTCGCCCAGTTCGGAGCGATAGAGGATCTCGGTCGCGCCCTTGGCGCCCATGACCGCGATCTCGGCGGTCGGCCAGGCATAGTTGATGTCGGCGCCGATGTGCTTGGAGGCCATGACGTCATAGGCGCCGCCATAGGCCTTGCGGGTGATCAGCGTGACCATCGGCACAGTTGCCTGCGAATAGGCGAACAGCAGCTTGGCGCCGTGCTTGATGACGCCGCCATATTCCTGGGCGGTGCCCGGCAGGAAGCCCGGCACATCGACCAGCGTCAGGATCGGGATCGAGAACGCGTCGCAGAAGCGCACGAAACGGGCCGCCTTGCGCGACGAGTCGATGTCGAGGCAGCCCGCCAGCACCATCGGCTGGTTGGCGACGACGCCGACGGACTGGCCCTCGATCCGCATGAAGCCGGTGATGATGTTCCTGGCGAAAGCTTCCTGGATCTCGAAGAAGTCGCCTTCGTCGGCGATCGCCAGGATCAGCTCCTTCATGTCGTAGGGCTTGGCCGCGCTGTCGGGGATCAGCGTGTCGAGACGCTTCTCCAGCCGCGCCGGATCGTCGTGGAAAGGCCGAACAGGCGGCTTTTCACGGTTGTTGAGCGGCAGGAAGTCGAACAGCAGGCGAACCTGCTCAAGTGCTTCGATGTCGTTTTCATAGGCGCCGTCGGCGACCGAAGACTTCGAGGTGTGGGTGCGGGCGCCGCCGAGCTCCTCGGCGGTGACGATCTCGTTGGTGACGGTCTTCACCACGTCGGGACCGGTGACGAACATGTAGGATGAGTCGCGCACCATGAAGATGAAGTCGGTCATGGCGGGCGAGTAGACCGCACCGCCGGCGCATGGGCCCATGATGACCGAGATCTGCGGCACCACGCCGGAGGCATCGACATTGCGCTTGAACACGTCGGCATAGCCGGCCAGCGAGGCAACGCCTTCCTGGATGCGGGCGCCGCCGGAATCGTTGAGGCCGATGACGGGCGCGCCGTTGCGCATCGCCATGTCCATGATCTTGCAGATCTTCTGGGCATGGGTCTCGGACAGCGAGCCGCCGAGCACGGTGAAGTCCTGCGAGAAGACATAGACCAGGCGGCCGTTGATGGTGCCCCAGCCGGTGACGACGCCGTCGCCGGCCACCTTCTGCTCGGCCATGCCGAACTCGGTGGTGCGGTGGGTGACGTACATGTCGAACTCTTCGAAGGAGCCTTCGTCGAGCAGCACGTCGATGCGTTCGCGCGCCGTCAGCTTGCCCTTGGCGTGCTGGGCGTCAATGCGTTTCTGGCCACCGCCGAGGCGGGCCTCGGAGCGGCGGGCTTCCAGTTGTTCGAGTACGGCGCGCATCAGTTCATGCCCTTGCGAGAAAGCCACTTCCAGGCGGCGGGGAAAGCGATGGCAGCAAGCACGGCCTTCATGATGTCGCCCGGGATGAAGGGCGTGAGGCCGAAGGCCAGCACCGGCTTGTCGAACCCAATGACCGAACCGAGCCAGAGCAGGCCGGGCAGGTAGATGACGGCGCCGGCGAGCAATGCAGCGGCCATGGCGGTGAAGACGTTGCGGTCCCAGCCGCGTTGACCCAGCCAGCCGGCGAGCAGCGCGGCCGGCAGGTAGCCGGCGAGGTAACCGCCGGTCGGCCCCATCATGTAGGCGAGGCCGATGCCCTTTTCCGGCGTACCGGCGAAGACCGGGAGCCCGAGTGCACCCTGGGCGAGATAAAGCGCCACGGCAGCAGCGCCGCGGACCGGGCCAAGCGCCAGGCCAAGGCCGATGACGACCAGCGTCTGCATGGTCATCGGCACGGGGTAGAACGGAACCTGGACCTTTGCCGACAGCGTCAGGAGCAGCGAACCTGCGACGACGGCAACGACATCCATTGTGGTCAGCCGGCTGGTCTTTGTGTCGGCGACGGCCTGATAGAGCGTCATGAGCTTTCTCCCGCACGACGAGGTTGAAAAACAATGGCTCCCCGCCGCGTCGGCGGCAAGCAGCGAAGTTGGCGCAATAGCCCCATGGCGCGCGCAGGAAAACAGTTGAAAGTGTGCGAAAGCGTAATATACAAATCTAGAAACTGTAAATTGCGAAATTGCAAACATGGCGTCACGCAAACTCTACATCGGCCGCAAGGTGCGCGAGCTGCGCGAAACCCACAAGGCGACGCAGGCGAGCTTCGCCGAGCGCATCGGCATTTCGACCAGCTATCTCAACCAGATCGAGAACAACCAGCGCCCGGTCTCGGCCTCGGTGCTGCTGGCGCTCGCCGAAAAGTTCCAGATCGACATCGCCGAGATTTCGCAAGGCGATGGCGACCGGCTGTTGTCGGCGCTGACCGAGGCCCTGAGCGACCCGATCTTCGAGAACTACGCGCCGAACCTGCAGGAGCTGAAGCTGGTGACGCAGAACGCGCCGGGATTTGCCCGGGCGCTGATCTCGGCGCACCAGGCCTATCGCCGCAATTCGGAGCAGCTGGCGAGCCTCGACGACACGCTGGGCAAGAGCGTCGGCCTGACCGAACCGACGCCCTATGAGGAAGTGCGCGACTTCTTCCATTTCGTCGACAACTACATCCATGCCCTCGACGTGGCGGCTGAGCGGCTGGCCGGCGAACTCGGCATCGGCGAACGCGACAGCTATGCGGCGCTGGCCGAGCATCTGGACAGCCGGCACGGCGTGCGCATCGCCCGTGCCGACGCCGATGACGATGCGCTCCGTCGCTTCGATGCCAAGTCGGGGGTGCTGTTCCTCAACCCATACTCGCCGCTCGCCACCCGCAGCTTCCAGGTCGCCTTCCAGGTCGCCGAAATGGAAATGGAGACCGAGGTGGCGCAGATCGCGCGTTCGGCCGATTTCCGCACCGCCGAGGCGCTGGAGATCTGCAAGATGGGCCTGCGCAACTATTTCGCCGGGGCGCTGACCCTGCCCTACCAGGCGTTCATGCGGGCCGCAGGCGAGTTGCGCCATGACCTGGAGCTGATGGCGGCGCATTTCGGCGCCTCGATCGAGCAGGTGGCGCACAGGCTCAGCACCTTGCAGCGGCCGGGCCACAAGGGCGTGCCGATCTTCTTTGCCCGTATCGACCGCGCCGGCAACATCACCAAGCGCCACAGCGCCGCCAAGCTGCAGTTCGCCCGTTTCGGCGCGGCTTGCCCGCTGTGGAACGTGCACCAGGCCTTCGAGACGCCGGGCCGGATCATCCGCCAACTGGCCGAGACGCCGGACGGCGCACGCTATCTCTGCGTCGCCACCGAGATTTCAAAGGGCGGCGGCGGCTTCAACGCGCCGCATCGGCGCTATGCCATCGCGCTCGGCTGCGAGGTCGCCTACGCCCAGGACTTCGTCTATGCCGACGGGCTGGAGCTCGGCAGCAAGACGGCCTTCGACCCGATCGGCATCTCGTGCCGCATCTGCGAGCGCACCAATTGCCAGCAGCGCGCCGTGCCGCCGCTCAAGCGCCGGCTGGTGATCGACAGGGATGTCCGGCATCCGCTTCCGTATCGGATCGGATGAAGTTCGGTTGCGCGGGCCGGCAAGCGTTGAGCTGCCCCTCACGCTTACCCTCTCCCCGTGAAGGACGGGGAGAGGGAGGCGTCGACGTTGGCGCTTCATCCTTTTCCGTCCATGGCGCGGGCAGTGGGGCGTTGGCGGTGCGGCCATTCTCCTTCTCCCCGTCCTTACGGGGAGAAGGTCCGGCAGGGGATGAGGGGCGGCGAAACCCGAAGAAAATTAGCCTCTGCGCGTCACCAGCCCGCCGATTGCCAGCATCAGCCAGCCCAGCATCATGCCGGTGCCGCCCATGGGAGCGGCGAAGGGAAACAGCCGCTGGCCGAGATAGTCGCGGGCGAGCAGGTCACCGGCGAACAGCAGCACGGCCAGCAGCAGGATGGCCGTCCCGATGTGCAGGATGCGGCTCTGGGCTGCCACCAGGGACAGTGCGATCAGCGCAGGCGCATGGAACAGCAGGAAGTTGGCGGCGGTCATGACATTGGTGCTGCCGCCGTGGCTCGCTGCTGCCGACAGCGCGACGCCCGCCGCGCCGAACAGCGCGCCAGCGGCAAACAGGACCCGGTCGAATTTCATTTTTTGCTCCTTCAGGCGCTGTGTTCGTGTGGCTACACCACCCCTAACCCCTCCCCACAAGGAGGGGAATTTCCCGCGACTGTCTCCGATTTCGCAGGCCAGGCCTTAACGAGGGCATGAAGCGGTAGGGGCCGTTGCGGCAGTCCCCCTCCCCTTGTGGGGAGGGGTCAGGGGTGCGGGTATCCTTCCATCATATCCGGGTGGGTCAGGGCCTGCTCGCCAAACTTCTGCCTCTGCCCGCGCCGATTGCCGCAGCCTTGCCGCTTTTCTGTGGAGCTTGAGATGGCGCGGGAAAATGCCCGTTTGGCGTTCTGGCCGGCAGTCACTATGTTCGCACACCCCTTTCAACAGGCACCAGGATTCCATGGCTGGCGACAACAGGAAAATCGCTGCGATCATCGCAGCCGAGATCAACGCGAAGCCCGAGCAGGTCGTGGCCGCCGTCGGACTGCTCGATGAGGGCGCGACCGTGCCTTTCGTCGCGCGCTACCGCAAGGAAGTCACCGGCGGACTGGACGACACCCAACTGCGCGATCTCTCCGAGCGCCTGGGTTATCTGCGCGAGCTTGAAGCGCGGCGTGCAGCGATCGTCGAATCCATCACCGGCCAGGGCAAGATGACCGACGACCTGGCGATCCGCATCGCCAGCGTCACCACCAAGGCTGAATTGGAAGACATCTACCTGCCCTACAAGCCCAAGCGCCGGACCAAGGCCGAGATCGCCAGGGAGCGCGGGCTCGGACCGCTGGCCGAGGCCATCCTCGCCGACCGTTCCAAGGCTCCGGCGGAATTGGCCGTGCCTTACGTCGTTGGCGAAGTCGCCGACGTGAAGGCGGCGCTCGAAGGCGCGCGCGACATCGTCGCCGAAGGCATCTCGGAAAACGCCGATCTGCTCGGTCGCCTGCGCACGCACATGAAGGAGCGCGCGGTGATGCGCGCCCGCGTCGTCGACGGCAAGCAGGAGGCCGGTGCCAAGTTCTCGGATTATTTCGATCATTCCGAACGCTGGGCCTCGGTGCCGAGCCACCGGGCGCTGGCCATGCTGCGCGGCCGCAACGAAGACGTGCTGTCGCTCGACCTCGAGATCGACGCCGACGACACTTCGCCGGTCAAGCCGGTCGAGCGCATGATCGCCGCCGCCTATGCGATCGGCGCGACGCTTCCGGGCGACCAGTGGCTGATGCAGGTTGCTGGCTGGACCTGGCGGGTGAAGCTGTCGCTGTCCTTGTCGCTCGACCTGATGCGCGACCTGCGCGAGGCGGCCGAGGAAGAGGCGATCCGCGTCTTCTCGCGCAATCTCAAGGACCTTTTGCTCGCTGCCCCCGCCGGGTCGCGCGCCACCATGGGCCTCGATCCGGGCATCCGCACCGGCGTCAAGGTGGCTATTATCGACGCCACCGGCAAGGTGCTCGACACCACCACCGTCTACCCCTTCCCGCCGAAGAACGACGTGCGCGGCACCCAGGCCGAGCTTGCCCGGCTGATCATCCGCCACAAGGTCGAGCTGATCGCCATCGGCAACGGCACCGGCAGCCGCGAGACCGAGCGGCTGGTCGCCGACTTGCTCAACGACCTGCCGGCGCCGAAGCCGACCAAGGTCATCGTCAGCGAAGCTGGTGCCTCGGTCTATTCGGCCTCGGCCACGGCCGCGGCCGAGTTCCCCAATCTCGACGTGTCGCTACGCGGCGCCGTCTCCATCGCGCGGCGCCTGCAGGACCCGCTGGCCGAGCTGGTCAAGATCGAGCCCAAGTCGATCGGCGTCGGCCAGTACCAGCACGACGTCGACCAGTATCGCCTCGGCCGTTCGCTGGAGGCGGTGGTGGAAGACGCGGTGAACGCCGTCGGCGTCGATCTCAACACGGCGTCTGCCCCGCTTCTCGCCCGCGTCTCAGGCCTCGGCCCGTCGCTCGCCGAGTCGATCGTCGCGCATCGCGATGCCTCGGGTGCCTTTGCCACGCGCCGCGACCTGCTCGCCGTGCCGCGGCTCGGCCAGCGCGCCTTCGAGCAATGCGCCGGCTTCCTGCGCATCCGCGACGGCAAGGAACCGCTCGACGCGTCGTCGGTGCACCCCGAGGCCTATGGTGTCGCCAAGAAGATCGTGGCGTCCTGCGGCCGCGACCTGCGCCAGCTGATGGGCGACAGTGCAGCACTCAAGGCGATCGATCCGCGCGTGTTCGTCGACGAGCGTTTCGGCCTGCCGACGGTGCGCGACATCATCGCCGAGCTGGAAAAGCCGGGCCGCGACCCGCGTCCGGGCTTCAAAACTGCGACCTTTGCCGACGGCGTCGACGATATCAAGCATCTGAAGCCGGGCATGCTGCTCGAAGGCACCGTCACCAACGTCGCCGCCTTCGGTGCCTTCGTCGACATCGGCGTGCACCAGGACGGCCTCGTCCACGTCTCGCAGCTCGCCGACAAGTTCGTGAAGGACCCGCATGAGGTGGTGAAGGCCGGCGACGTGGTGAAAGTCCGCGTCGTCGAGGTCGACATTCCGCGCAAGCGCATCGGGCTGACCATGCGCAAGGACGGCGGCGAGCCGGCGCCCCGCTCGGCCGCACCCGCCAAGAACCGCGATATGAAGTTTGCCTCGTCAAAGCCGCCGCAGAACAAGCCTGAACAGCAAGGCGCGTTCGGGGCGGCGCTGCTCGAGGCGATGAAGCGGAAGTAAACGGCAGGCGCGACGTGGACGCCCCCCTCTCCCCGTTCTACACGGGGAGAGGGTAAGGGTGAGGGGCAATCTTTATCCGTTTGCGCCGCCCCTCATCTGCCTGCCGGCATCTTCCCCCGTAAGGACGGGGAGAAGAACGCTGTCCGCGACGCCGCATCCTTTCTGGGACGCGCCGAACCAGCCCCCTCCTCTCCCAGCGGCATGATCGCCCTTGCCCGGCTCGCCGTTCGTGCTTAGAAAGCCCGGGAAAACGCGGCCTTGGGCCGCTTGCGAAAGGTGCCGTGATCCCATGTCCAAGTGGAAAGACGTCAAGAAGGTCGTGCTCGCCTATTCAGGCGGCCTCGATACCTCCATCATCCTGAAGTGGCTGCAGACCGAGCTCAATGCGGAGGTCGTCACCTTCACCGCCGATCTCGGCCAGGGCGAAGAGCTCGAGCCGGCGCGCAAGAAGGCCGAGATGCTCGGCATCAAGGAGATCTTCATCGAGGACGTGCGCGAGGAATTCGTCCGCGACTTCGTCTTCCCGATGTTCCGCGCCAACGCCGTCTATGAAGGCGTCTACCTGCTCGGCACCTCGATCGCCCGCCCGCTGATCTCCAAGCACCTCGTCGACATCGCCCGCAAGACCGGCGCCGACGCCATTGCCCACGGCGCCACCGGCAAGGGCAACGACCAGGTCCGCTTCGAGCTGTCGGCCTACGCGCTGAACCCCGACATCAAGATCATCGCGCCGTGGCGCGACTGGTCGTTCAAGAGCCGTACCGACCTGCTCGATTTCGCCGAAAAGCACCAGATTCCGGTTGCCAAGGACAAGAAGGGCGATGCCCCCTTCTCCGTCGACGCCAACCTCTTGCACTCGTCGTCCGAGGGCAAGGTGCTGGAGGATCCGGCCGTCGAAGCACCCGAATACGTGCACATGCGCACGATTTCGCCCGAGGCCGCGCCCGACAAGGCGACCATCATCAAGATCGGCTTCGAGCAGGGTGACGCCGTGTCGATCAACGGCGAGCGCCTGTCGCCGGCGACGCTGCTGGCCAAGCTTAACGACTATGGCCGCGACAACGGCATCGGCCGCCTCGACCTGGTCGAAAACCGCTTTGTCGGCATGAAGTCGCGCGGCGTCTACGAGACTCCCGGCGGCACGATCCTGCTTTCGGCGCACCGCGCCATCGAGTCGATCACGCTCGACCGTGGTGCCGCGCACCTCAAGGACGAGCTGATGCCGCGTTATGCCGAGCTGATCTATTACGGCTTCTGGTTCTCGCCCGAGCGCCAGATGCTGCAGGCGGCGATCGACCTCAGCCAGAAGGACGTCGAGGGCGAAGTCACCCTCAAGCTCTACAAGGGCAACGTCATGGTCATCGGCCGCGAGAGCGCCAAGTCGCTCTACTCGGACAAGCTGGTCACCTTTGAGGACGACCAGGGCGCCTACGACCAGAAGGACGCCGCCGGCTTTATCAAGCTCAACGCGCTGCGCCTGCGCACGCTGGCTGCGCGCAACCGGTGATGACAGCTTTCTTCTCCCCGCTTGCGGGGAGAAGATGCCGGCAGGCAGATGAGGGGCGGAGCAAGCCTCTCAGGAGTTCGTGCTGCCACTCATTCGGCACCTTTGGGGCACCTTCCCCGTGAACGGGGAGAAGGAACGAGGCTCAAGCCCCACCCTGATACATATCGCCGAGATAAGCCCGCTTGGCCGCGTCATCGCGCGCCGAATGGAGGTAGCGGCTGAAGGCCAGCCGCTCGTGGTTCACGGCGGCAAGCTCCCAGACGCAGAAGGTGGCGCGGTGCGGGCCGGGCAGCGCAAACAGTGAGAAGTCGGGTGCCTCCGCCGTCTTGGCGTAGACCGTCTCCCACATCTCGTTGGCATTGCGCCACGAACTGACCAGCAGGAAGTGAAAATCGCCGCCGCAGCGGTGCAGGATGACGAAACCCAGCTCGCCCTTGAGGTTGAGGCGACCGGTTGCCGTCTCGGCGGCCAGGAAGCGTTGAGCCATTGCGCTGGTTTTGTGTGTCACCGGCGCTTCCGCTTCGGCGATGTCGTACCATTTGAGCAGGCCGCCGCCGGCGGGCGCGGGCAGGCCCGGTGTCACTGACTTTGGGTAATGGGAGTAGCCTTCGACATTGCCGAAGCGCGAGAGATCGGCGGGCAGGCCGCTCTGGCTGTTCATGACAAGATCCTCGTCCGCATCGAGAAAGCCCGGTGCAGGCACCGGGCTTTTTCATTCTGCGTCCGAGGTGCTGGCTTTGCCAGTGCGCCGGAAATGTCTCCTGACAGGGTCGCGTCAGGCCTCAGGCGTCAGTTGCCGTCGATCTCGGCGCCGATGATGGCGATGGCCTGTTGGTAGACGCTGGCCGCATTCCAGCCCTGCAGGGCGCCGAAATTGGCCTGGCCGGGCTGGTAGCCGCCACCGGCGCTCCAGCCGTGGCCGCGGAGGAAGTTGGCCGTCGAGGCCAGTGCGTCGGCCTTCGAGCGGACCATGTCGATCTTGCCGTTGCCGTCGCCGTCGGCGCCGAACTTCAGCACGTTGACGGGAAGGAACTGGGTCTGGCCGATTTCGCCATGGGCGGCGCCGATGGCGTTGGGCGCCAGCGTGCCGCTCTGGACGAGCTTGAGCGCGGCATAGAGCTGATCGGTGAAATATTCAGAACGGCGGCAATCATAGGCAAGCGTCGCCACGGCCGACAGCGTGTGCTGGTTGCCGAGGAAGCTGCCGAAGCCGGTTTCCATGCCCCAGATCGCGATCAGCGGGCCGGCCGGAACGCCGTAGCGCGCCTCGATGCTCTGGAACAGCGCCGCGTTCTGCTTCTTGATGGTCTTGCCCTTGGAGGCGATGGTCTTGCCGCCGCGCTTGGCCATGAACTGGTCGAGCGAGAGCTTGAAGCTCTTCTGGTTGCGGTCGGCGGAAATGGTCTTGGTGGCGTAGGTCGTCTTGGCGAACGCGTTGAGCGCATTGCCCTTGATGCCGTTGGCCGCCGCTTCCTGGGCGAAATCGGCTTTCCATGCCTCGAAGCCGCCCGCGTTGTTGCCGCACTGGGCAGCATATGCGCCGCTCGCCGTGACCGCCAGAACGGCGGAGGCTGCAGCAAAAGTCTTCACCTTGGCAAGAATTGCCATGCCCGTTCTCCTGATGCCTGAATCATTCCCCTGGGAGGGATGTTGCCAGCCGAACGCTCTCTTGTCATCGTTAAGAAGGCGTTTACGTCCCCACCGTCTTGCAATGGCTGGTGGCAAAAATCTCGCATACGATCAAGCAGTGAATGTGGCGAGAGCGGGGAAAAACGATGAAAGATGTCGATGTTGTGATCATCGGCGCCGGTTCTGCCGGCCTTTCGGCGGCAAAAGTGCTGCGTTCAGCCGGTTTGAGCTTCAAGGTGCTGGAGGCGATGGACCGCATCGGCGGCCGCGCCTGGACCAGCAACCGGCATTTCGGCGTGCCCTTCGACATAGGCTGTGCCTGGCTGCACGCCGCCGACCGCAACCCTTATTTCGCCGAGGCGCAGGCCGCCGGCTGGACGATGCATCACCACGACATGAACATCGACCATCTCTATTACCGCAACCGCAAGGCGAGCGAGGCGGAGGAAGCCGAGGTCAAGGCAGCCGACGCCGCAATGGCAGCGCTGCTCGAAAGCCACAGCGACACCGACGACCGTCTCGGTGCACTGCTGGCCAAGGGGCGGTCGTCGCGCGCCGCCGCCACCTTCTGCGGCCCGATGGACTTCGGTGCCGACGAGGACGAGATCTCCATCGCCGACTTCAGGAATGCCGCCGACCTCGATCCCAACTACTTCACCAGGGAGGGTTTTGGTGCGCTGGTGGCGCTTTTCGGTGCCGACGTGCCGGTCGAACTCGCCACGCCGGTGACCCGGATCGACTGGGACGGCGCCGGTGTGTCCTGTCTTACCGACCGGGGCACGTTGCGCGCCAGCGTTGCCATCGTCACGGCCTCGCCCGGGGTGCTGGCCTTCGAGGAGATCGTCTTTGCGCCCGCGCTCCCCGACAGCCACATGGCCGCGTTCTTCGATTTGCCGATGGGCATGCTGACAAAGCTGCCGGTTGAAATCAGCGGCAGCCGCCTTGGGCTCGACCCGTTCGACGACCTGCTGGTCGAGCGCACGGCGCGGCACGACATCTATTTCCTCAGCTTCCCGTTCGATCTCGACCTGATGGTCGGCTTTGTCGGCGGCGACTTTGCCTGGGAGCTGTCGGCTGCCGGCGAGGCTGCCGGGATCGATTTTGCCACCGACCGGCTGTGCGAGATCTTCGGCAACGACACCCGCAGGCATGTCGGCCGCGCGATGATGACCAACTGGGGCGGCGAGCGTTATGTCAGGGGTGCCTATGCGGCGGCCCGGCCAGGGCGGTCAGGCGCACGCTCGGCGCTGATGCAGCCGGTTGGCGAGCGCATTTTCTTCGCCGGCGAGCACCTTGCAGGACCGCTGATCCAGACCTGCGGCGGCGCCCGGCTGTCGGGCGAAGCGGTGGCCAGGCAGATCGTCGCGCAACTCGCGGCGTGACGCCGCCACGTGTGAAACGGCTACAATTCGTGAGCGCTACCGGTCTGCTGGATCGGAACTGACCGCTGTTTGGCCCGTTTTCGCCTCCTGAGGGACCAAGAAAACGGAGCGAAAAGATGAAAACCAAGCTGTTATTTCCCGCTGTGGCGGGCGCGCTTCTCGCCTTCTCCGGCCCGTCATTTGCAGATGTCGCGGTCCAGGCCGCGACCGATCTCAATGTCCGCGCCGGCCCCGGCCCGCAATATCCGGTCGTCGGCGTCATCGGTGCCGGCCAGGCCACCACCCTGCGTGGCTGCCTTGAGAGCAGCAAATGGTGCAGCGTCGCAGATTCAGGCGGCGATGGCTGGGTCTATTCCGACTATCTGGTCGGCGATTTCGGCGGTCAGCAGGTCGTGCTTTCCGCGCGCCCGGCCGATTCCGGCGTGATCGTCGTTGATCCGCCCGCCGCTGCCGCCGATGTCGTCATAGACGGGACGACGGGCGCGATCGTCGCCGGCGAAGCCATGCCGGCCATCGAGCCGCCCATGGAGGTTCGCACCTATGTGACGGACCACCGGATCGAACCGGTCTATCTGGACGGTGAAGTGGTCGTCGGCGCCGGGTTGCCCGATACGGTCGAACTGACTGAAATCCCCGATTCCGAGTACCGCTATGTCTATGTGAACGGCCAGCCGGTGCTGGTCGAACCGTCGACGCGGCGCGTCGTCTATGTGATGCGCTGAGTGAAGCGGCCGCCGGGCACCTGTCCGGCGGTCTCCTTTCAAGTCCGCCTCAACGCCGGCGCGGCAGCTTCTTGCCGGCGGCCTTGGCCGAGCGTTTCATCAACTGTTCGAAATCCGCCGCCGGCAGCGCCCTGGAATAGAGGTAGCCTTGTCCGACCCGGCAGCCCATGGCGTAGAGGGCCGCTTCCTGCGCCCGGGTTTCGATGCCCTCGGCGACGACGGCCAAGCCCATGTCCCTGGCCATGCCGAGCACCGCGCGCACGATCGCGGCATCCTGCGGCTGGCTCAGCATGTCGCGGATGAAACTGCGGTCGATCTTGAGCAGCGTCAGCGGAAAGCGCTTGATGGTGCTGAGTGCCGCATGGCCGGTACCGAAATCGTCGAAGGCAAGCCCGACGCCCGCCTCCCCCAGCTTGCGGAACGGCGCCACCGTGCGCTCTTCGTGGTCGAGGGCGATGGTCTCGGTCACTTCCAGTTCGAGGGCTTCGGCCGGCAGCCCGTGACGGGCCAGCGTCGTCAACACGGTTTCCGCCAGATTTCCGGCATTGACCTGCACCGCAAACAGGTTGACCGCCATGGAGATAGGGGCCAGCCCGTGGGCTCGCCATTCCGCCGATTGCCGGCAGGCCTCGTCGAGGATCCAGCCGCCGACGGTCAGCGCGCCGGAATGCGATTCAAGCACGGCGAGGAAATCGGCAGGCTCGAGCAGCCCGCGCGAAGGGTGGTTCCAGCGCAACAGCGCCTCGGCGCCCAGCACCTTGCCGCTCTCCAGGCATACCTGCGGCTGGTAGTGCAACACGAACTCGCCGGCGCCGATCGCCCGCAACAATTCGTCCTGCAAGGCCCGGCGGGCAGCGACCGCGTTGCGCATGCCCGGTTCGAACATGCGGTAGGAATTGCCCTGCTTCCGTGCCCGATAGAGCGCGAGGTCGGCGCTGGCCAGCAATTCCTCGGCATCGCTGCCGTCGCTGGGGGCCATGGCGCCGCCGATGCTGACGCCGAGCTTGACCAGGTGGTCGCCAATCTCGAAAGGCTTTTCGAACGACCGTAGCAGGCTGCCTGCGGCCGCCTCGCCGGCAGAGGGATCGT
Organism: Aminobacter aganoensis; assembly: GCF_014206975.1. Classification (GTDB taxonomy): domain Bacteria; phylum Pseudomonadota; class Alphaproteobacteria; order Rhizobiales; family Rhizobiaceae; genus Aminobacter; species Aminobacter aganoensis. Next base: position 106,160 of record NZ_JACHOU010000015.1, on the reverse strand, counting down.
GGATCCCGCGCAACAATACGGCGAACTCGTCGCTGCCGAGGCGGGCCACCATGGCGTTGGCCTCGAGCGCTGCCGGCAGCCGCACGGCGAGCGCCTGCAGCAGCGTGTCGCCGGTGGCGTGACCGAGCGTGTCGTTGACCTTCTTGAAGCCGTCGAGATCGATCAGCAGCACGGCCGTCGGCTCGCCGGCGGCGAGCGCTTCCTCGAGCCGCATGTCGAACTGGAAACGGTTCGGCAGGCCGGTCAGCGTGTCCTGGTGGGCAAGGCGATGCAGGCGCATGTCGCGCTGCCGCCGGTCGGAGATGTCGCGGATCATGCCACCCATCGACACGCCGTCCTGCCCATGCCAGACCGAAAGCGACAGTTCGATCGGGAATTCGCTGCCGTCGCGCCGAAGCGCTGCGACTTCAACCGTCTTGCCGGTCAGTTTCGATGGGGTGCCGGAGCCGACGCGGGCGATGCCGGCGTTGTGGGCGCCGCGCAGCCTGGGTGGAATGATCAGGTCGAGCGTGCGGCCGACCATGTCGGACCTGGCGTAGCCGAACATGCGCTCGGCGGACTTGTTGACGAAGGTGATGTTTCCCGCGGCGTCGATCACGACCAGGGCGAATTCGATGTTTTCGACAAATCCGCCCAACGGCGAGTCGGAAATGCGATCGCCTCCCGGGGATACGACATGCGAGCCGGCCGCATGGTCACACATGGTGGCAAAACATCCCTAAACAAAGCATATGAAGCCCCCCGGCAGGCGGCACACTAAAGGGCAAGTCTTAACAGGGATTGACCGTCAGGCCGCGAATGGCCGAAAGCGTGCCTTCTCTTGACTCCCCGGTCTTTTTCCTGTCTACAGCCCACAAATTCCGCGACGAGTTCCACTCCGAGCGGCCGACCGGGACACCCATAGCGGTACAAAACGATCCCGGAGGCCAACACCCGGCAGCGCAGTGCGCCCCCGGGTGCTTTTTGGTTTGGTTCGCGCGCGCGGAGGCATTACCTCTCGGTTCGACACCGGTTGGCTGAGAGAAGGGAAGTTGAATGTTTGAATCGCTGCAAGAGCGACTTGGATCGATCCTCAACGGCCTGACCGGCCGTGGCGCGCTGTCGGAAGCCGATGTCTCGGCTGCCCTGCGCGAGGTTCGCCGTGCCTTGCTCGAGGCCGACGTCGCACTCGAAGTCGTGCGCTCCTTCACCGACCGGGTCCGCGAGAAGGCCGTCGGTGCGGCGGTCCTGAAATCGATCAAGCCCGGGCAGATGGTCGTCAAGATCGTCCATGACGAGCTGGTCGAGATGCTCGGCTCCGAAGGAGTCGCCATCGACCTCAACGCGCCGGCGCCCGTCGTCGTCATGATGGTCGGCCTGCAGGGCTCGGGCAAGACCACGACCTCGGCCAAGATCGCCAAGCGGCTGACCGAGCGCCAGGGCAAGAAAGTGCTCATGGCCTCGCTCGACACGCGCCGTCCGGCCGCGCAGGAGCAACTGCGCCAGCTCGGCGAGCAGACCAAGGTCGCCACCCTTCCCGTCATCGCCGGCCAGTCGCCGGTCGACATCGCCAAGCGCGCCGTCCAGGCGGCCAAGCTCGGCGGCCATGACGTGGTCATCCTCGATACCGCCGGCCGCACCCATATCGACGAGCCGCTGATGGCCGAGATGGCCGACATCCGCAAGGTGTCGGACCCGCACGAGATCCTGCTCGTCGCCGACTCGCTGACCGGCCAGGACGCCGTCAACCTCGCCAAGAATTTCGATGACCGCGTCGGTATCACCGGCCTCGTGCTGACCCGCATGGACGGCGACGGCCGTGGCGGTGCAGCACTTTCGATGCGTGCCGTCACCGGCAAGCCGATCAAGCTGATCGGCGTCGGCGAAAAGATGGAAGCGCTGGAGGAGTTCTATCCCAAGCGCATCGCCGACCGCATCCTCGGCATGGGCGATATCGTCAGCCTCGTCGAGAAGGCCGCCGAAAACATCGACGCGGAAAAAGCCGCGGCGATGGCCAAGAAGATGCAGTCGGGCAAGTTCGACCTGAACGACCTCGCCGACCAGCTTGGCCAGATGCAGAAGATGGGCGGCATGGGCGGCATCATGGGCATGATGCCGGGCATGGGCAAGATGAAGGACCAGATGGCTGCGGCTGGCCTGGACGACAAGATGTTCGGGCGCCAGATCGCCATCATCTCGTCGATGACCAAGGCCGAGCGCGCCAATCCCGACGTCCTCAAGCACTCGCGCAAGAAGCGCATCGCGGCCGGTTCCGGCACCGACGCCGCCGAAATCAACAAGCTGCTCAAGATGCATCGCCAGATGGCCGATATGATGAAGGCCATGGGCGGCAAGGGCAAGGGCGGCGGTCTCATGCGCGGCATGATGGGCGGCCTCGCCTCCAAGATGGGCCTCGGCGGCATGATGCCAGGCGGCGGCATGCCCGACCTGTCCAAGATGGATCCGAAGCAGCTCGAAGCCTTGCAGAAGCAGGCCGAAGCCGCCGGTCTCGGCGGCGGCCTCAAGGGCCTTCCCGGCGGCATGCCCGGCATGGGTGGCGGTTTGCCTGGCCTGCCCGGCGGCATGAAGCTTCCGGGTCTCGGCGGCGGCCTGCCCGGCCTTGGCAAGAAGAAGTGAGGAGCGCGCGATGACCGACATCACACCGCAGGCACAGCTCCAGGAATTGCGTGCTTCGATCGACAACATCGACGCCGCCCTGATCCACATGTTGGCCGAGCGCTTCCGCTGCACCAAGGCGGTGGGCGTGCTCAAGGCGACGCATGGCCTGCCGCCGGCCGATCCGGCGCGCGAGCAGACCCAGATCGAGCGCCTGCGCCGTCTGGCCGACGATGCCCATCTCGATCCGGATTTCGCCGAGAAGTTCCTCAACTTCATCATCCGCGAGGTCATCCGGCATCACGAAATGCTGGCCGCCGAACATAACGGTGGCTCAGACAGGACTACCTCCGCCTGAGGCGGAACAAGCAGAACAGACCAAACCCAAGACAGAACTATTCAGGAGTAAGACAATGTCCCTTAAGATCCGCCTGGCCCGTGCCGGCTCCAAGAAGCGCCCCTACTACCACATCGTCATCGCCGACGCCCGCAGCCCGCGCGACGGCCGCTTCATCGAGGCGATCGGCGCCTGGAACCCGCTGCTGCCCAAGGACGGCGACCGCGTCAAGATCGACGGCGACCGCGTCAAGCATTGGCTGGCGAACGGCGCCCTGCCGACCGACCGCGTTGCCCGCTTCCTCGACGAGGCAGGCCTCGTCAAGCGCGAAACCCGCTCGAACCCGACCAAGGGCGAGCCGGGCAAGAAGGCCCAGGAGCGTCTCGCCGCCCTGAAGAAGGCCCAGGACGATGCAGCCGCCGCGATCGCTGCCGCCGCTGCCGCCCCGGCCGAGGCTTCGGCAGAATAATTTTCATCACGATGGTGAATGTGAGACGGCGGGCCGCAAGGTCCGCCGTTTTCGTTTTGCAGCTGCCGCGGCCCCGGTGGGTAAGCCCAGGACTGCCAGCGGTCGCTTGACCGTTTCGCCCCGTCGCGCCACCTTTGCGAGGCGGGGCCAGGAGGAGCAGGCGATGACCAGCAGCACGTCGATCAATGCCGACGGCATATCCGAGCCTTTCGCAGCGGAAACGGTGCCGCTCGAGGCCTTTTCCCAGGGCGAGCGCTTCGGTTCGAGCTTCAGGCACCTCTCCAGTTTCGGCGGCGGCGACCATGTCGGCGTGGCGCTGGAGGAACTCGCGCCGGGCAAGGAAACCAACCCGTCGCACTATCACATGCTCGAAGAGGAACACGCCTACATCCTCGAGGGCGCGCTGACGCTCAGGCTCGGCGCACGCGCCTATGTCATGAAGGCCGGCGACTATGTCTGTTTTCCCGCCGGGCAGAAGGTCGGGCATTCGCTGTTCAACCACACGAGCGAGCCCTGCCGCTATCTCATCATCGGCGAGCGCAATCCCAACGATGTCATCGTCTATCCCGATTCCGGCCGCGTCAGCGTCCGGCTGACCGGTGAGGGCTACCGCATGTCGGCGACGATGGACTACTGGGAGGGCATCGACACGACCGCTTCCCCGGCTGGGCGCCCTCAGGAGTAGAAGAAGTTCTCCGCTGCCAGCATCGGCGGCGGGGTTTCGCCCAGCGCCTCGAACACCGAGATCTCGCAGACCCGGCAGAGCCCGTCGAGCGCCAGGTCGTTGGCCTCCATGCCGAAGGGGTCCTCCAGTTCTTCCGACAGCGCGTCGAGGCCGAAGAAGGTGTAGGCGATCAGCGCGGTGAACAGCGGGGTCGCCCAGCCTGCGGAGGCGGCCAGGCCGAAGGGCAATAGCAGGCAGAAGACGTAAGCCGTGCGCTGCAGAAGCAGCGTGTAGGCGAAGGGCAGGGGCGTGCCCATGATGCGCTCGCAGCCGGCCTGCAGGGCGGCGATGGCCGACAGCCGCTCGTCGAGGATGCGATAGTCCATGGCTTCCAGCGCCTTGGCACGCTTGAGCACGGCGAGCCTTGACCCCATGCGGCGGATCGTGGCGTCGGGCTTGTTGGCGGCGGCATGGATCTCGTCGACGGCGTCGCCGATGAAGGGACGGGCGGCGTCGCGGGTGTCGACGCGGCGCAGTTCGCCGCGCAGGAAGTGGCAGAAAGCCAGCGCATCCATCAGGAAGGGCCGCAGCTCGTCGCGGTCCGAAATCATCGCGTTGGCGGCGCGCGCCAGGTTCCTGATCTCGAAGACCAACTGACCCCACAGCTTGCGCGCCTCCCACCAGCGGTCGTAGGCGGCGTTGTTGCGGAAACCGAGATAGATCGACAGCGCGACGCCGAGCAGGGCGAAGGGCGCGACCCCGGCATCGCCGAGGTTGAGATCGAGCGCCTTGATCGTCGCCACCACTACGGCGCCGTAGAGCGCGAAGCCGAAGATCTGCGGCAGGATGCGCGGCACGACCGAGCCGCGCATGACGAAGAACAGTTTCAGCAGGCCGGTGCGGGGACGGACGATCATGCGGGCGGAAACCTCCGGGTGCCGTGAGGCCGCATAGTGCGCCCAAGGCTGCCGGGAAGTCATCTCAAAATGCGACACCCGTGCCAGTTTCGTCGAAAAGATTCAGTCACTTGGCGGTTGGATGCGGGTTGTCGCCCTTTATAGGGCCGGCCAGCGTTCAGCGGCGCGTGTTCCTGCCCGTCAGCAGTGCGAAAAAGCTGCGAAGCGGGCCGCCGCGGCGAAGTTTGCGAATCTCGGTTGCCAGTTCGGCGGCCTGGCCCGAGAGCTCGCCCATGGCGAAACCAAACTCCTCGCTTGGTCCCACGCCGTCGCGCAGCTTGACGAAGCGGGTGTCGAAGATGCGGTTCTGCTGGACGAATGTCTCGAGGATCGCGGCCAGCGCCAGGTCTTCCTCGGATGGGAGCTTCCGGGGCCAGTCCCGCTCGGAAAGGACCGCGCGATAGATCGCTTCGAGCTGCCGCGCGCCTTCGTCGCTGTTGAGGTTTTGCCTGACGTGGCGTGTCACGCCGGCCGCGTCGTCAGCCCGGTAAGCGACGATCTCGCGGTCGAGGCACTCCGGTGACGCTGCTTCGGACAGCGCGCCATAGGCAAAATTGATGGCAGCAAAATCGTCGAGCCGTTGCATGGTCACCAGGCCGCCGATGCCGAACCGGTCGGCGTTGATGACGGCACGGCCGCTGGCCAGCGCCTCGAGCGCCATTCGCCCGCTGGCGAAGATGAGGTCGACACCCTCGAGGCGCTTGACGACATCGTCGGCGGCCTTTGTCACCAGTTCGCCGCGGAAGTCGATGCCGTGTCGTTCGCAGGCCTGGGCAATCAGGCCGGCGAAGGGGATGGCGCCCGGGTGGGCGAAGATCGCCGCCGTGCGCAGCTTCGCCGGAGCCGGCGCAGCGGGGCCGACGCGATTGAGGTCGATGGTGTTCGGCCAGCAGGTGACGCGTGACGGCGGCAGGCCATTTTCGTCGACGAGCCGCCCGCGCAGCACGCTGCGTACATAGAGATAGCGCCTGATGCGGGGGTGGACGGGAGGTGCATCCTGGTGGCTGGCGAAGTCATGGCAGGCAAACACCGCCGGCGTGCCGGGAAAGCGCACGAGGGCGGCGATCGTTGGGCCCGTGTGGTGGCCGTGGATGACGTCGGGCACTTCGCCGAGCGTCGCCAGGGATGTCACCACGGGTGAGCCCGTGGCGCGGATCTCGGCTGCTGCCGGGCCGGTCACCGGTGCGAAGGTGGCGACCGAGTGGCCGCGGCGGCGCAAAGCCAGCACCATGTCGCGGACCAGGGTTTCCGTGCCGCTGCGGCCGGTCAGGACGGCATTGGTCATGAGGATGCGGAGCGGGCGGTCCCGGTCGGTAGCGGCTGTCGCAGCGCTGTGCTGCGCGCCGTCCAGGCTGTCACGCGCCATGGCTGGAGATCCCGATCGTTGCAGCCCGCACCGCCCTTCAGGCAATGTTAATCTACCGGAGACGACTTCGGAATCAAGCTTGGGGCGATACCGGGGCGGCGAACGCCCCGGGATCAAATCATGTCATGCCGCGTCGCGGGCCCGGCCCGACGCGGCACTTTTCCGAGGCTGGCCTCAGGCCGCCTTCTTCTTCGGCGAGATCAGGCCGCGCTCGACCAGGAGCTCGGCGATCTGCACGGTGTTGAGGGCTGCGCCCTTGCGCAGATTGTCGGAGACGATCCACATCGACAGACCGTTGTCGACGGTCGAATCCTCGCGGATGCGCGAGATGTAGGTTGCGTCTTCGCCGGCCGAGTCGAGCGGGGTAGCGTAGCCGCCATCCTCACGCTTGTCGATGACCAGGCAGCCCGGCGCCTCGCGCAGGATGTCGCGTGCCTCGTCGGCGGTGATCGGCTTTTCGAACTCGATGTTGACGGCTTCCGAGTGGCCGATGAACACCGGCACGCGCACGGCGGTAGCGGTCAGCTTGATCTTGGGGTCGAGCATCTTCTTGGTCTCGGCCATCACCTTCCACTCTTCCTTGGTGTAGCCGTCCTCCATGAAGACGTCGATGTGCGGGATGACGTTGAAGGCGATGCGCTTGGTGAACTTCTTGGCTTCGACCGGATCGGCGACGAAGACGGCGCGCGTCTGGGTGAACAGCTCGTCCATGCCTTCCTTGCCGGCGCCCGAAACGGACTGGTAGGTGGCGACGACGACGCGCTTGATCGTGGCGGCGTCATGCAGCGGCTTGAGTGCGACGACCAGCTGGGCGGTCGAGCAGTTCGGATTTGCGATGATGTTCTTCTTCGAGAAGCCGGCAATGGCGTCGGGGTTCACTTCCGGCACGATCAGCGGCACGTCCTGGTCGTAGCGGAAGGCCGACGAGTTATCGATGACGACGCAGCCCTGCTTGCCGATCCTGGGCGACCATTCCTTGGAAATGTTGCCGCCGGCCGACATCAGGCAGATGTCGGTGTCGGAGAAGTCGTAAGTGTCGAGAACCTTGGCCTTCAGCGTCTTGTCGCCGAACGACACTTCGGTGCCGAGCGAGCGGCGCGAGGCCAGTGCCACGACCTCATCGACCGGAAAGCCGCGTTCTTCGAGGATGTTGAGCATTTCCCGGCCGACATTGCCCGTGGCGCCGACGACTGCAACCTTGAAACCCATATCGAAAATCTCCTGTCCCTCTCCGCTCGCTTCTGGAGAAAACCCGCTGGCCGTTGCGGGCTTCATCCCCCGGGCCGGACCCGGGAGAGGGTGAGCAGGCCAAGGGAAATCACACCGTTTTGGTGGTGGTGGTTTTGGCCATGGTTTTGGTCGAAAGCAGGGACGCGGCTGCGCGCCCGGCACGATGGTTGGCATCGTGGCCGGGGAAGTCGAATGCGAAAAGCGCCATCAAGAGGCCGCGCATCGGAGGGTTCCCTGTTCGCCGCCGCTTTTAGCCGGTTTGCGTGGAGAGTCAATCGGGGTGCGGCTGTCGGCCTCCGGCGCTTGTGATTTGACCTTTGTCGCCTGCCGCCTAGGCTCCGCCGTGGATCGATTGACGGAGGAGCCCCATGGAAATCCTGTCGAAACGCGTCCCCATCGCTGCCACGCTGGCTGCGGCCGCCATGTTCTCGCTGCCGGCACTCGCCCATCACGGCTGGTCCTGGACCCAGGACGGCTTTTTCGAGCTCAAGGGCGTCATCGCCGAAATCTATATCGGCAATCCGCATGCCACGCTCGACGTCGATGTCGAGGGCGACATCTGGCGCGTCGAGCTCGCCCCGCCGGCGCGAACGATCGCGGCGGGCTTCAGCGACGAGGTCGCGCAAAAAGGCGACGAGGTCACCGCGATCGGAAACCGCTCGCGTGACGAAACCGAAAAACGCATGAAGGCGGTCCGGATCGTCGTCAACGGAAAGACCTACGATGTCTATTCGGATCGCGTGCCGCCGAGCTGAGCGGACCCCGGGCGTGGAGCCGCTGCAGGCCATCGAACAGCTCGACGCCGTCAAGCTGCTCAAGACCTCGTATTTCGCCTACCCGGTGGTCAATGCGGTCCATATCGCCGCCATAGGCGCCTTGCTCACGTCGGTTGCGCTTATGGACCTGCGCATCCTCGGCGCCTTCCGCGCCCTGCCGGAGCGCCCCTTCGTGGCACTGCTGCGGCGGCTTGCCTTCTCGGCTTTCGCGCTGGCCGTGCTGAGCGGCCTCGTGCTGTTTTCGGTGCGCGCGTCGTACTATGCGCAGATGCCGGTGTTTCTCGCCAAGATGGCCCTTATCGTGCTTGCCGGCGCCAATTTCGCGGTCTTCGCCGCTGTCGACAAGGGGCGTGGCGCGAACGGCCGTCGGGTGGCTTCACGCGCGCTTGCCGCAATCTCCGTCATGTTGTGGTCTGCCGTCCTGCTGTGCGGCCGCTTCATCGGGTTCCAGTGAGCAGCTGTTACTTCTCCTTCAGCTTGATCCGGGGGAAGCGCAGCGGCGGCCACTCCTCGGCGGGCAAGGGTTGCGCCAGGAGCTCGGTGAGCTCGACGGGCAGGCCGACATGCGCCTGCTTGGTGGCGACGCCGTCGGCGATGGTTACGACGCTGTCGTAGAACTCCTGCCCCATCGCCGATTTCGGCGGGGTGGTCTCGTGCATGATGCTGATCACGGTGGCATCGGGGCAGTTGTCCTTGATCGCCTGGTGGAAGGCGATCTTTGCTTCCGGGTCGAGCGCGGAGGCGGCCTCGTCAAGGAACAGCAGGCCGGGCTGGAGCAGGAGGATGCGGGCCACGACCAGCTTCTGCTTTTGCCCGCCCGAAAGCACCTGGTCCCAGATCTTGCCCTCGCGCATCTCCTCGCCGAGATGCTCGATGAAATCGCCGAGGCCGGCCTTGTGCAGGGCGACCGCAACGCGGGCCTCCGAATGCTCGTCGGCGCTGCCCGGCAGGCAGACCAGCTGCTTCAGCGACACCTGCGGCAGCTTGACGTCCTGCGTGGCGTAGAAGGATTTCACGCCATCGGGATGGATGACGGTACCTCGGCCATATGGCCACAGCCCGTTGATCGCCTTGACCAGCGATGTCTTGCCGCAGCCGGATTCGCCGCGCACGAAGGTCCACTCGCCGCGGCGGAAACGCAGGTTCGATACCGTCAGGAACGGCGTTGCGTCGCTGCCCCGGTGCATCAGTTCGAGATTGCGCACGGTCAGGCCGAAGATCGCGTTCTGGCCGCCATGGCTGAAATCGGAATGGCCGGTGAGGCCGTAGAATTCCTGTGGCCGCTGGACGTTCTCTATGGCCTTGGCAAGGTTGATGACGCGCTGGCTGTTGGCCTTCAGCGTGGCGATCGCCGGCATGACGTGGATGAACCACGAGCACTGGCTGATCAGCGAGTTCACCAGCTCGGCGCCGGTGATGTAGCCCTTCAGGTTGATCTGGCCGTGCATGTAGGGCAGCAGGCCAGGACCATAGGCGACGAAGCGGGCGGCGACGAAGTTGTAGATCAGCTCGAACGACATGTAGCCGGCATTGACCGTGTTGAGCCGTCCCCACGTCTTGTCGATGTCGAGATAGAGCCGGTCGTGCATCGACCGCTGCACGCTTTCGCCGCGCGAGGCCGCGACGTGGAAGCTGCGGCGCAGGAAGGTGGTGAGCTCGCCGCGGTAGCTGCCTTCGGCCTGCTGCATCCTGATGCTCAGCCGTTCCATCAGTCCGCCCAGCTTGATGGCGATGTAGGTGTTGAGCGGGACATAGGCGGCGACCGCGCCGAGCGCCAGGATGAAGCTGCCGTAGTTGCCGAGAAATTCCAGCCCGCGCACCGAGGTCGAGGTTTCCAGCAGCTTCTGACCGACGAAGAACAGAGAGGCGGCAACGCTCATCACGCCCATGGCCAGGCCGATCGCGCCGCCGGTCATGCCCTTGATCGAATCCTGGACGCGCTGGTCGATGTTGTCGGGGGGCGGGGTGCCGACACCCGCATCGTCGACGCCGCCGTGCTGGACATGGAAATGGGTGTGGTTGCCGTCGAGCAGCGCGGCGTTGAAGCGGCTGTTGAGCCAGCCTCGCCACTTTCGGTGCAATGTGGTGGAGAAGAGATGGCGGATGCCGGTAAAGCCCGCATCCTTGATCAGCACGAGAAGAAGCAGCGTGCCGGCACTGGTAAGCAGAGACGCCAGCGGCGTCAGGTTCGTCGGGTCGTGGAAGAAGGCAATTGAGTTGACCAACTCACCGGAGGCTTCGGCCATCCAGACGCTGGCCTTGCTGGAAAGTGCGGTGAGGAGGGCTATCACCAGCGTCAGCCCCCAGGCTTCCTTCCAGCGCTCCGACAACCAGTAGGCCCGCATCAGGCCCCAGAAGTTGCGCATCGCCGAAACCGGCGTCAGGGGAGGCGGCCTTGCGGCGCCGCGACGCCATCTGTTCACCGATGGATATCGAGGTCTGTCGACCCGAATCACTGTTTTCCTGCCCCAGTGCCCATTTGCTGTTGAAGGGTAACATGAGTTGAACATTTCACAGTCAACATGTGGTTACCGGCTTATCAATGCATCGCGAGCGTTGCTGCAGGGCAACTGTTTGCTGCGACCCTCGCCGTGCTTGCGGCGCAGCCGGGATTGGAACACTCTTGGCTTCAATCACGAGGGCGGCGGATGCGCGGGGACGTTCTGCACTATGACGAGGCCCAGGGCTTCGGTTTCATCGACGGAGCCGATGGCAACCGCTACACCTTCGCCCGCGAGGATCTGAGGCACGCGGTGACGGCGAGCAAGGGCGTTCCGGTCGAGTTCCAGCCGAGCGGCGGCCAGGCGCGCGAGGTGTTCGTCATTCGCGCCGCGTCCGCCACCGCTTCGCCTGAGCCGGTGGCAGCGACCGTGCCGCAACATTTCGGCCGCTTCGCCCTCGAACCCATATCGTCCTCGACCGGCCTGTGGAGTTATTTCCGGCGCGCATTGACTGAAAGCTACGCCAATTTCAGGGGTCGCGCCCGGCGCAAGGAATATTGGGGTTTCTACCTGTTCTGGGCGATTTCGGTCGTCGTGCTTTCGACCGTGGGCTTTGCCATCGACGGGTCGCTCGGTGCCGGGCTGGAGGAGCCTATCGCCGGCTTGGCCTTGCCCGGCCTGTTCGTGCTGGCGGCGCTGTTGCCCTGCATCGCCATGACCGTTCGCCGGATCCACGACCTCGGCCTGTCCGGATGGTTCTGCCTGCTGATCCTGCTACCTTACGTCGGCGGGCTCAGCCTGTTGGTGTTTTCGCTGCTGCCGTCGCAGAAGAGCGACAACAAATGGGGGCCGGTGCCAGCAGGGGTGAAGGTTCCAGCGCCTCACGTCCCGACCGCCTAGACTAGGGTCATTCCCGAAGAAGGCTGGAAGCAGCTCATCACTTCCCGCGACACGAATGCAAAGCGGCGCCCCTCGGGCGCCGCACGCAATGGGTGTCAATCAGGTGTTACGCGAAGAACTTTGCGATGATGGCGTCGCCCATCTGGGTCGTGCCGACTTCGGTCTTGCCCTCGGACATGATGTCCTTGGTGCGCAGGCCGTCGTCGAGCACCGCGGCAATGGCCGCCTCCAGCCTGTCGGCTTCGGCCACCATGTTGAACGAGTAGCGCAGGCACATGGCGAAGGACGCAATCATGGCGATCGGGTTGGCGATGCCCTGGCCGGCGATGTCGGGCGCCGAGCCGTGCACCGGCTCGTAAAGCGCCTTGCGCTTGCCGGTCAGTGCATCGGGTGCGCCGAGCGAGGCCGAGGGCAGCATGCCGAGCGAGCCGGTCAGCATCGCGGCGACGTCCGACAGCATGTCGCCGAACAGGTTGTCGGTGACGATGACGTCGAACTGCTTGGGCCAGCGCACCAGCTGCATGCCGCCGGCGTCGGCCAGCATGTGGTCGAGCTTGACGTCGGCGTATTTGGCCTTGTGGGTGGCGGTCACCACCTCGTTCCACAGCACGCCCGACTTCATGACGTTGCGCTTTTCCATCGACGTCACGCGGTTCTGGCGGGTGCGCGCCAATTCGAAGGCGACGCCCGAGATGCGCTCGATCTCGAAGGTGTCGTAGACCTGCGTGTCGATGCCGCGCTTCTGGCCGTTGCCGAGGTCGATGATCTGCTTGGGCTCGCCGAAATAGACGCCGCCGGTCAGCTCGCGCACGATCAGGATGTCGAGGCCCTCGACGACTTCCTGGCGGAGCGAGGACGAAGAGGCGAGCGCCGGATAGCAGATCGCCGGGCGCAGGTTGGCGAACAGCTCCATGTCCTTGCGCAGGCGCAAGAGGCCGGCTTCGGGGCGCACCTCGTAAGGCACGGCATCCCACTTCGGGCCGCCGACGGCGCCGAACAGCACGGCGTCCGCGGCCATCGCCTTGGCCATGTCGGCATCGGAGATCGCCTGGCCGTGGGCGTCGTAGGCCGAGCCGCCGACGAGGCCTTCTTCGGTGGCGAAGCCGCTGCCGAGCTTGTCGTTCATGGCCGCAATCAGCTTGCGGACCTCGGCCATGGCCTCTGGGCCGATACCGTCGCCGGGGAGGAGAAGAAGATTGCGCGTCGCCATGGAAAGCCTTTCCGAAAGATGCGTGAACCGCGGTCTTGCTAGCCTTGGCGGGGCGCCGGTGCAAGCGGGAAAGGCTCGGATTTCTTGAATCGCTGGACGCTTGCAGCTACGTTTTGCTGATCCGGGCACATGATTACTCCATGCGTCCGACCATCCGGATCGACGACAACGCGATGATGAAAGCGACGAGAGCGACCAGCCGGTCAGCAAAGAAGGCGACGGTGGAAACCGACCTGCAAACCGTGGCCACCATTGCTGAGCAGAAGGCGGCCCTGGACGAAATTGCGCGGCTTGGGTTGGGAGGGCGATCTCGGCGCCATGCGCAATGATTGGTCACCGGAAGCCGACTGGGCTCTCAAGGACAAGAAGTGACCGTGTCGAGGGCCGACTGCCTCTATCCGATCTCCAGCAACAGCGCCCGATGGTCTGAGACCTCCGGTTCTTCCACCACCTCGAAGCGGCACACGTCGATATCGTCGCTGACCAGCATGTAGTCGGCATAGCGTGGTGCCTTGCTGTAGAAGGACGTCCGCGTGTCGGTGAAGCCGTGCCGTGTCACCAGCTCCGTCAGCCCGATGTCGCTCAACGCCGCAAGCATCCGGCTGTCCGGCAGCACGTTGAAATCGCCGCAGACGACCAGCCCGTCGCCCTCCTGGCGCAGCCTGCCGATCAGTTCGATTAGCCTTGTCGTCTGCGCATCGCGGGCGGGCGTGTCGCCCTTGCCGTTGAGTTCGCGCAGGCCGTGGAGATGGACGACGACCGTCGTTCGCCCGGTGGCATGGTCGTGCAGCCTGACGGCATGGGCGTTGCGCGAGCGCGGATGGTCGCCGAAGCCGTTGGCCGAAAAGGCGCCGTGGATGAAGCCCTGCACCTGGCCGACAATTGGAAGCGAGCGGCGGACGAAGGTCGCCAGCCCCCATTCGGAGGGGATAGCTTGGTCACCGTCAAACAGCGGGCCGCGCGCGGCCGGGCAGAAGAAGGCCTGGTGCCCTGGCAGAGCCCTCGCCACCTCCGCGAAGAGGTTGGCCCGCTGCAAGAGCTCGCCGCCTCCGTCGCGATAGACCAGCCAAGGTGAAGTTGACCCAGGCGTGCCGGTCGCTTCCTGAAGGCAAAAGACATCCGGGTCGGCGGCGCTTATGTAACTGACCAACTGCTCGCCGAGCCTGCCGCCCCAGCCGTTCAGCGATAGGATGCGCAAACGACCCCTCCGATGTCAGGTGCGCTTCAGCGCAGTGACCTCGATCTCGATCTTCATTTCCGGCTTGTTGAGCTGGCAGACGATCATCGTCGCTGCCGGGCGGATGTCGCCGAAGGTCTCGCCGAGGATCGGGAACACCAGGTCCACATGGGCCTGGTCGGTGATGTAGTAGTGCGCGCGCACCACGTCGGTCATGTCGAAGCCGCCGTCCTTGAGCGCCTTGGCGATGGTCGCCAGGCAGTTGCGCGTCTGTGCCTCCACGCTGTCGGGCATGGTTATGGTGGCGTAGTCATAGCCGGTGGTGCCCGAGACGAAGCACCACTCTCCCTGGACCACCGCGCGCGAGTAACCCGCGGTCTTCTCGAAGGGCGATCCTGTCGAAATCAGCTTGCGCATCCTGTTTCTCCTATTCAGTTACAAGCGACTTGGTCATGGCGTCCTTCATCTCGGCCGGCCAGTCTGCCAGCACCGGCCATGTCCGCGGCTCCGGCGTGTCGCTCTGCTTGGCGAAGTACAGCTTCTTGCCCTGGGCATCGACGCCGATGAAGGAATCGTTGATGCCGCAGGCATGGGGCACGCAGCCGGTGGCGAAGGCCATGCCAGAGGCGGTCTTTTCGGGGCCGCTCGATACCGAGAGGCCGAGCGCCACGCCTTCGAGCTGGTCGCCGAGCATGGTGCTTGCCAACTGGTAGATGTCGGCATTGTCGAAGAAATCGACTGGATAGGTGATGTTTTCGACCTCGAGGCTGGCCCAGGTCGTGCCGGGCTGCGGCGTGTAGCTGAGTTCGCCGGCCACCTCCAGGCCAGTTGCCGGCGACCATTTGCGCACCGGTGCCTTGGTGCCGGGAAGCAGCCAGGGCACGAAGTAGAGCGTGCCGCCGGTCACCGCCGCGGGCGGGGTGCCGCATTCGCCGTCGCCGACAACGGTCGACTGGATGCCGGCATTGGTCTTCCAGGCAAGCACCGTCTCGGGACCGCAGGCATTGCCGCCATCGCCGACGTCGAAGATCGCCACCTTGGTGCCATTGAGGTCGACCGTGCTGTCGTGGAAGGCGACATAGTTCCTGGCGATTTCCTTGCCGTCATAGGCGACGACCTTTTCGCCGTTGGCGTTCTCGACGATGGTGAAGTTGCCGCCTTCGAAGGGGATCGTCTGCGGGCCGTCGTCCTGGGCGAGCGCCGAAGTCGAGGCGGTCAGCGCCAGCGCGAAGGCTGCAACGAGGGCGGAAGATTTCATGGTCTGCTCCTGGAGATCGGCTTGCGATGTCACGGAGCGGCCGATGTCCGAGCTCGCTCCGAATCCCGAAGCGCGACCATGGCATGGCGCGCCAGGCCTGTCAGCCGAAGCCGATTGTTCCAGCAAAAAGCCCCGCCTCGATTTCCATCGGGACGGGGCTTTGAAAAATCACAGGCTAAAGGCGTCGAGGGCTCAGGCCCAGGGGCGGTTCTCGGCAGCCTTCTTTTCGTAGCTGTCGATCGACGACGCCTTCTCCATGGTCAGGCCGATGTCGTCGAGGCCGTTGAGCAGGCAGTGGCGGCGGAAGTCGTCGAGGTCGAAGGTGACCACGCCGCCGTCGGGGCCGCGGATTTCCTTGGCTTCGAGATCGACCGACACGGTGGCGTTGGCGCCGCGCTCGGCGTCATCCATCAGCTTGTCCAGGTTCTCCTGGCTGACGGTGATCGGCAGGATGCCGTTCTTGAAGCAGTTGTTGTAGAAGATGTCGGCAAACGACGTCGAGATGACGCAGCGGATGCCGAAGTCGAGCAGGGCCCATGGCGCGTGCTCGCGGCTCGAGCCGCAGCCGAAATTGTCGCCGGCGACGAGGATCTCGGCCTTGCGATAGGCCGGCTTGTTGAGCACGAAATCGGGATTCTCCGAGCCGTCCTCGTTAAAGCGCATCTCGGCGAAAAGCCCCTTGCCGAGCCCGGTGCGCTTGATCGTCTTGAGATAATCCTTGGGGATGATCATGTCGGTGTCGACATTGACGATCGGCAGGGGGGCGGCGACGCCCGTGAGCTTGGTGAATTTTTCCATGGCTTTTGCCCGTCTGGCTGTTGCGGGGATTTTGGCTTGCCCCGCTTTACACAAGCTTGGACGGGAATCAAAGCGTTTCGACGCTGGGGAAAGCCGCGCGGCATCATGCGATACCGCGCGATGGCAGGTGCCGACTATTTCGCCGGCGTCACGCCATAGACGCGGGCGACGTCGTCGAGCAGGAGATTGGCCGCGATCACGCCGCCGGCGGTGTTCCACACCGCGTCGTCTACCGCCACCGCCTTGCCGGCCTCGACCACCGGCAGGTTCTGCCACAGCGGCTCGGCCAGCCACTCCTCAGATTGCTTGCTTGCCTTGCC
Source organism: Aminobacter aganoensis (assembly GCF_014206975.1). GTDB lineage: Bacteria > Pseudomonadota > Alphaproteobacteria > Rhizobiales > Rhizobiaceae > Aminobacter > Aminobacter aganoensis. Next base: position 89,663 of record NZ_JACHOU010000015.1, on the reverse strand, counting down.
GTTGCCGGTCTCGTAGACGAAGTAGAACAGGCGGTCGCCGTCGAACTCGGGAATGCGTTCCTTGGTGACGTCGTCGGCGAAGCCCGGCTTGTCCTGTATGGCGGGCCGCTGGATGCCGATCTGGCTGAAGATCATGCCGGGGAAGGTGTCCTTGTAATAGATACGGGTCAGGCCCGGCATGAAGCGGATCAGCGACACCTTTTCCGCCTTCCTCTCGCCGAGCGCTTCGCCGAGCTTGGCCGCCTTGTCGTCGAACGCCTTGAGCTGCGCGTCGCCCTCGGCCTTCTTGCCGAGCGCATCGGCGTAAAGCGCGAAATTCACCTTCCAGTCGCCGCGCAGGCGCTCCGACATGACCGTCGGCGCGATCGCCGAGAGCTGGTCGTAGATCTTTTCCTGGCGCGTCTTGTTGCCGAGGATGAGGTCGGGCTGCAGGCCGGCGATCAGTTCGAGATTGACCGCCGACTCCTCGCCCACCACTTCGACGCCGTCCATCTTGCCGGCGATGTGCTTGTACCAGGGCGAGCCGGTCCAGGAGCGCACGGCGCCGACCGGCTTGAAGCCCAGCGCCAGCACCGCCTCGGTGCCCTCATTGGTCAGCACGACGATGCGCTGCGGGTTCTCCGGCACGTCGGTGACACCCATGGCGTGCTTGACCTCGTGGGCAAGGGCTTGGTTGAGGCTGAAAGCGGCGAGCGCCGCAGCGAAAACGGCTTTGACGAAGAGCTTCATGGCTAAGGCTCCAAAACTTGACGGAGGCGAGAAGGTTTGGCAAAGGGTCAGATCAAACCCTGACTGTCAAGCTCATATTAAGGCCCGCGCGTGCCCCACGCTTCGCCGACCAAGAGCCTCCGAGCGCATTGGCGCATCGGGCACCGGTCGCTCTTCGCCGGGCTGGCGCTGGTCCTGTTTGCGCTGATGTATCTCAGCCTGGCGCTCGGCTACCGGCTCTATTCGCCCGAGGAAATCTGGACGGCACTCACTGCCTTCGACGGCAGCGAGGCCGATGTCGTGATCCACGACCTGCGCCTGCCCAGGGCGCTGATGGCGCCGATGGTCGGTGCCGCCCTCGGCATTGCCGGGGTCATCGTGCAGACGCTGTCGCGCAACCGCATCGCCTCGCCCGACACGCTCGGCCTCAATGCAGGGGCTGCCTTTGCCGTGGTCGTGGCCAGCGGCCTGTTCGGCGTCGTTTCGCTGCCGGGCCTGTCGCTGGCGTCGGCACTGGGCGCGCTGGTGACCAGCTTCGTCGTCTTCGGCCTGGCCGCCGCAGCCGGTGGCATCTCGCCGCTCAGGATCGTGCTCGTCGGCGTCACCTTCGCCGGCCTGTTCGACAGCTTCGTCAATGTCGTGCTCACGGTGAACGAGACGATGCTCGACCAGCTGTTGTTCTGGCTGGCGGGCTCGTTCGCCGACCGCAAGCTCGACCTCGCTTTCAACGGACTGCCCTTCGTGGTCGCGGGCGCGGCGCTTGCGGTGTCGCTGGCGCGGCCGCTCGACATCCTCCAGACCGACGATTCGACGGCGCGCGGGCTCGGCGTGCCGCTCGGCGTCGTTCGGGGGCTGGCCTTCGTTGCCGTTGCGCTGCTCAGCGGCGCGGCCGTCGCCATGGCGGGGCCGGTCATGTTCGTCGGCCTCGTCGTGCCGCACGCGGCGCGCGCCCTGGTCGGGCTCGGCCACCGACTGCAGATTGCTGCCGCCGCGATGGTGGGCGCGCTCTACACCACGCTCGCCGACATCGTCGCCCGCTTCGTCATCTATCCGCGCGAGGCGCCGGTGGGCGCGGTCACGGCCATCGTCGGCGGCCTGCTGCTGCTCGTCCTGCTCCGGAGGCGCGCCGCATGAGTTCGCTCGCCCCCCGCATGTCGCCGGCATTGGCCCGCATCGGCCGCCGTGCCTGGATCGCCGTTGCCGTCATTGCCGTTGTGGCAGTGGGCTTGGCGCTCTGCGGCATCGGTTTCGGATCGACCTGGATCGACCCGCGCCGCATCGTCGAGATCCTGCTCGGAGAGGGCACGCGCGGCGAACGCGTCGTGGTCCTGCAGCTGCGCGCGCCGCGCGTCGCCATCGCCGTCCTTGCCGGCGGCGCCATGGCGGTCGCGGGCTATCTGCTGCAGAAGGTGACGCGCAACGAGCTGGCCTCGCCCGGCGTGCTCGGCGTCATCGGCGGTGCCGGCCTCGGCGTCGTCATCTTCCTGGCGCTGCTGTCCGACGAAAGCAACGCGCTCGTCACTTCCATCGTCTGGCAGCCGGTGGCGGCGATGGCCGGCGCCAGCGTGGCGATTTCGGCGGTCTTCCTGCTCTCCGGCCAGCAGGCCTCGTCGGCGGTGCGGCTTCTGCTGTTCGGCATCGCCGTCGGTGCCGTGGCCAAGGCGGCGACGCTGATCCTGATGATCGTCGGGCCGATCTACCGCACCACCCAGGCCAGCCGCTGGCTCGCCGGTGCCGTCAACGAGATCAACTGGGCCGAGGTCCAGGTCGTTGCCATCGGCCTCGCCATTGCCATGGTCGGCGTCGTGGCCGTGGCGCGGCGCCTGCCGCCGACCGACCTCGACGAGGTCTCGGCACGCGGCATCGGCCTCAACCTGCCGGTCTTCCGCATCCTGGTCTTCGCGCTTGCCTCGGCGCTGACGGCACTTGCCGTGGCCTTCGCCGGTGGCGTCGGCTTCATCGGGCTGATGGCGCCGCATCTCGCCCGGCTGATCGTCGGCCGCCCGGTTATGGCAGGCATCGTCGCCAGCTTCCTGCTGGGCGCCATCATGCTCGTCGGCGCCGATCTCATCGTGCGCGTGCTGTTTGCGCCGACCGAAGTGCCGGCCGGCACGGTCACGGCGGTCATCGGCACGCCCTATTTCCTCTACCTCGTGCTGCGCAGGGGAAGCACCAATGGATAAGGCGATCACAGTCGCGGCCCTCACCGTTGCCTATGGCGCGGCGACCGCCCTTTCGGCCATCGACCTCGAGATACCCAAGGGCAAGGTGACGGTTCTCGCCGGCCCCAATGGCTGCGGCAAGTCCACGCTCTTGCGCGCCATCCGCCGGTTGCACCAGCCGAAGTCGGGCGAAGTGCGGCTCGGCGACCTGCCGATCTCGGGCCTCAAGGAAAAGGAGCTCGCCCGCCATATCGGGCTTCTGGCGCAGAACCCGTCGGCGCCCGACGACATGACCGTCGAGGAGCTGGTCCGGCTCGGGCGCTATCCGCACCAGTCGATGCTGCAGCCGTGGAGCACCGCCGATGGCGAGGCCATCCAGGCGGCGATGTTCGGCACCGGCGTGTCGCACCTTTCCGACCGCCGGCTCGGCTCGCTGTCGGGCGGCCAGCTGCAGCGCGTCTGGATCGCCATGGTGCTGGCGCAGGAGACCGACATCATCTGCCTCGACGAGCCGGTCAATCACCTCGACATGGCCCACCAGATCGACTGCCTCGACCTGGTCAGGCGCCTCAACCAGGAGCATGGCCGCACAGTGGTGCTGGTGCTCCACGACCTCAATCTGGCGGCGCGCTATGCCGACCGGCTGGTGTTCCTGAAGGGCGGCAGCGTGGTGGCCGAGGGCGCGCCGGTCGAACTGATGAGCGAGCAACTGATCGAGGACGTCTTCGGCATCTCCTGCCGCGTGATCACCGATCCGGTGCACGAGCGGCCGCTGTGCATTCCGATCCGCAACTCGTCGCCGCGTTTTCGGGCCGAGCAGGCCACCCAACTCTGACGCCAAGGCCGACGGCCCGGCTTGCCTGCAACCGCCGCGCGCGCTCTAAATGGCGCCAAGGCGACGCATCTTCAGGGCGTCGCTGGCAGCCGGGGATGGGCGGATGAGAGTAATCAAGGCGATCCTTGGGGCAGTCGTCGTCGCTGCCATCGCGGTCGTGGCCCTGCGCCTGCTGTTTCCGCTGCCCTCGATCGACGGGCGTCCGGCCGACGCAGCCTTGCCGCCGGCAGCCGACGGCAGGCTGGCAGCAATGGCCGGCACGCCCGGCCCGGCCGGGACCAGCGGCGTCCTGCCGATTGCCGGTGGGCACGATGCCATTGCCAGCCGCCTGTTCCTGAGTTCGGTTGCAGCCCGGTCGATCGACGCGCAGTACTACATCTGGCACGACGACACCTCGGGGCGCCTGTTGCTGCGGGCGCTCTACGAGGCGTCGAAGCGCGGCGTCCGCGTTCGCCTGCTGCTCGACGACAACGGCGTTCCCGGTCTCGACCGGACGATGGCGACGCTCGATGCCCAGCCCAATTTCGACATCCGGCTGTTCAACCCGTCGACAGTGCGCCGGCCCAAGATGCTCGGCTATGCCTTCGATTTCTTCCGCATGAACCGGCGCATGCACAACAAGTCCTTCATCGTCGACGGAGTGGCGGCCATCGTCGGCGGGCGCAACATCGGCAACGAGTATTTCAAGGTCGGCGAAGAGTCCTATTATTTCGCCCTCGACGTGCTCGGCACCGGCCCCGTGGTGCAGGACACGTCGAAGGCTTTCGACAGCTACTGGAACAGCGCTTCGGTCTTTGCCGCCGACACCATCCTCGACATGTCGGTCGCCAGCCTTCCCGCCTTCCTGACCGAGACGGACGAGGCGGCTGCGCGGCCTGAGGCGGCCGAGTTCGTCACGCCCGACGCGCCTGCCTACAACAGGCTGCGCAGCGGCACGCTCGGCCTCGAATGGGTCGATGTGAAGCTGGTCGTCGACGATCCGGCAAAGGGCTTGGGCAAGGCGACGAAGGATCAGCTGATGATCGCTCGGCTGGCCGAGGTGCTCGGTCCGGTCAGCAAGGGCCTCGACCTGGTGTCGGCCTATTTCGTGCCCGGCAAGGCGGGCACGAGCTATTTCGACGGGCTCGCCAGGGCCGGCGCTGAAGTGCGGATCCTCACCAATGCGCTGGAGACCACCGATGTCGCCATGGTCCATGCCGGCTATGCGAAATACCGACGCGCCCTGCTCGAGGCCGGGGTAAAGCTCTTTGAACTCCGGCCGGTGACGGGCGCGCCTGACGGCGATGCCGAGCTCAACGTGATGGGCTCGTCCGGCGCCAGCCTGCACGCCAAGACCTTTGCGGTCGACGGCGACAGGGTTTTCATCGGCTCCTTCAATTTCGATCCGCGCTCGGCGCTGCTCAACTGCGAAATGGGCTTCCTCATCGCCAGCCCGGCGCTTGCGCAAACCATCGCCGGGGCGTTCGACACCAGGATACCGCAGGACACTTATGCCGTTTCGCTCGCACCTGGCGGTCAACTGCAGTGGACCGAAAACCGGTCGGGCCAGGCGGCGCAGACCTATGCGTCCGATCCGCACAGCAGCACCGCCAAGCGGGCGTTGGTGACAGTGCTGGGCTGGCTGCCCATCGAATGGATGCTGTAGGGGCAGGATGGCTTCGTTGACGAGGACACAGATCGTCAGGCTCGCGCTGCTCGCCGGTGGCGTGGGGTTGCTGGCAGGCGTCGCGTCGGCCGCCATGCTGTGGCTGATGCAGGGCGTGAGCTCGCTCGTCTGGTCGGTCAGCGAGTCCAGATGGTACATTCTGGCCGTGGCGGTAACGGGCGGGGCGCTGATCGGCATCATGCGCCAGTTCGGCGCCACCGACAGCGTCGACGAGCAACTGGCGGCGCTGCGCGATCCCATCTACATCCATCACCGCAAGGCGCTGCTTGTCGGCCTCACCGCGATCGTAGCCGTCGCCTTCGGCGGAGCTGTCGGCCCCGAGGCCGGGCTGCTGGCTGTCGTAGCCGAGCTCACGGCGGCCATCGCCGTCTTTCTCGGCCGCAGCCATGCCGACGCGCGCATCATCGGCGAGGCCGGTGCGGCAGGCGCCCTTTCAGGTTTCTATGGTTCGCCGCTGGGCGGCGCTGCCTACGCCGACGACAAGCCGGCGGCGCCGCGCGCGATGCTGCTGCTGGCCGGCCTGTGCGGGCTGCTTGGTTTTCTCGTCGCCGCCAGGCTGTTGCTGTCAGGCGGCTTCCATCGCATTGCGCTGCCGCCCTACTCGCCGCCGGGCGATGGCAGCGACCTTGTGCTTGCCATCGTTCCCGCGCTGCTTGGCGCAGCAGTCGGCGTACTTTTCCTGTTTGCGCTGCCGGCGATGAAGCACCTGGTCCAGCACTGCGTGCCCAAGGCGTTCTGGCAGCCGGTCATCGGCGGGGTGGTGTTCGGCCTGGTGGCTGCTGCACTGCCGATCCTGCGCTTCTCCGGCCATCATGAGATCGGCTCGATGCTCGAATGGGCGGCCACGGCAGGCATGGCGATGCTGCTGCTTCTCGGCCTGCTCAAGGTGCTTGCCGCGGTGATCTGCCTGTCGACGGGATGGCTGGGCGGTGCGATTTTCCCGCTGATCTTCGCAGGAGCCGCCGCTGGCGCCTCGGTACTGGCGATAGCACCGGGCATCAACCCGGTGGTCGCCATCGCCGCAGGCATGAGCGCTGCCGCAACGGCTGGACTGGGCCGGCCGGTGGCTGCGGTGCTGATCATGCTGTTCGTGGTCGATGGATCGCTGTTCGGCGCTATCTGCGTCGGCGCCCTGTGCGGCTATGCCGGCAGCCTGGTGGCGCCGAAGCCGGAGCACTAGCCGAGCAATTCCAGGAAAAGGGCGCAGCGGTTTTCCGTTCGGAAACCCTCGAGGGACCAGGGCCGCCGTGGTGCGGCGGCCCTTGCCTGTCGTCAGGCGCGTTCGAGCGCCATCACGCCCGTCTCGGTGCCGGTCAGGCGGCGCGAGCGGCCGTCGGCGCCGACCACCATCTGGATGCGGCGGCGTTCCGACGAGAACAGCTTCGAGGTCGACACGTCCACCGGCGGGTTGAAGGCGACGGTGACGCGCCAGAGGTCCGGCTTGATCGTCTCTTCGAGGCCGATGACGCGGCCCTGCGCCGGATTGCCGTTGAAGGTGCCGGCGACGTTTTCGCCGACGGCAAAGGGCACGGCGCTCGTGGCGGAGTCGGCCTTGGCCGGAACCGGGCTCGCCAGCGGACGGGCGGCAAGCGTGTTCCAGTCGCGGGCGCCTTCCTGGCGGGCGACGAGTTCCAGCGCCTTGGCGTGGCTGACGGCGATGCCCTCGGCGGCGAGCGCGTCGCGCAGCCTGCGGGCGTTGGTCTTGTAATCGGTGGTCTGACCTGTGGTCATGGGTTCGCTCCTTCGCGATGCGCGAACGGCGTGGTTGAAGGTCGGGAGCCCGCATTGCCGCTTCGGCCGTCGCATCGACAGGGAAACGAACTTTTCGAGGGAAGCTTCACCAGGCCTTGCGGCTGCGGGCGGCAGGGGCTTCCCGCCCTTGACCGCCCTCAGATAGGGAGTCGGCGGCGCGACGTCAACGGCCGCGTCGGGACCGGCCCTCAGGCCGCCTTGTCCCAGACGGGAGCAAGGCCCGCCGGGTTGACGATGCGTCCGCCGGAAGCGGCGCGGGCGTGGATCGCCGCCATCTCGTCATCCGACAGCTCGAAGTCGAAGATGGCGAGGTTTTCCGGCAGCCGCTTCAGCGTCGAGGTCTTCGACAGCGCGACGACGCCATCCTGCTGCACCAGCCAGCGCAGCACCACCTGCGCCGCCGACTTGCCGTGGCGGGCGCCGATATCCTTCAGCACGGGGTCGGACAGCACCTTGCCGTCGGCCATGGCGTAGTAGGCCGTCACCGACATGCCGAGCCGTCGCGCCGTCTCCAGCACCTTGGCCTGGTCGAGATAGGGGTGGTACTCGACCTGGTTGGTGACGATGGGAGCGGCACTCAGTTCGACCGCCTCGGCCATCAGCGCGGTGTTGTAGTTGCTGACGCCGATGTGGCGCACCTTGCCGGCCTTGTGCACCTCGTTCAGCGCGCCGATCTGCTCGGCCAGCGGCACGGCGTCGTTCGGCCAGTGCAGCAGGAGAAGATCGACATGGTCGGTCCGAAGCTTGCTCAGGCTCACGTCGACCGACTTCACGAAATCGGCGTGACGGAACTTGTCGACCCACACCTTGGTGGTCAGGAAGACGTCGCCGCGGGCAACGCCCGATGTCTGGATGGCCTGGCCGACCTCGGCCTCGTTGCCGTAGATCTGGGCGGTGTCGATGTGGCGGAAGCCGAGCCTGATGGCCTCGGGCACCACTTCGAGCACCTCCTTGCCGGGCATGCGGAAGGTACCGAATCCGAGGGCGGGGATCGTCGCACCATTGGCGGTCACGAATTTCATGGAATTCTCCTTGGTTGGGGAGGAGCGGTAACCGGGGAGGCAGGTTCCACTCCTTCTAGTTAGGTCCGGGATCTGTTCGATCAACGGTTCATGCCGGCTGGCACAAGGGTTCCTCGCGGCGGTCGAGCACGCCGCTCCACACGGTCAGCACGAATGCGCCGGCCACCAGCACCGCACCGACCCACGGCGTGGCGCCGAGGCCGAGCGGCGAGGCGACCACCAGTCCGCCGATCCAGGCGCCCAGCGCGATGCCAAGGTTGAAGGCGGCGATGTTGAGCGCCGAGGCGACGTCGACGGCGCCGGGACGATGTTCCTTGGCAAGCTGCACGACATAGAGCTGCAGTCCGGGCACATTGGCGAAGGACAGGAAGCCGAGAGCCGCCAGCGTCACCACGGTCCAGACGGGCGAAATGGCGGTGAAATGGAACACCACCAGCACCGCCGCCTGCAGGGCAAACAGCACCGTCAGCGCCTTGACCGGGTTGCGGTCGGCGATGCGGCCGCCGGCAATGTTGCCGGCAGCGATCGCCAGGCCGTAGAGCACCAGCAGCAGGCTGACGCTGGAGGCCGAGAAGCCGGTGACCTGTTCCAGGATCGAGGCGAGGTAGGTGAAGGCGACGAAGGTGCCGCCATAGCCGAGCGCAGTCATGCCGTAGACCAACAGCAGTCGGCCGGAGCCGAGCACCCTGGCCTGGTCTAGCAGGCTCGACGGGGCAGCCTTCTTCAGCGTCGACGGCAAAAGGGCAGCGATGCCGGCAAAGGCGATGACGCCGAGCGCCGAGACGCCCCAGAAGGTGGCGCGCCAGCCGAAGGTCTGGCCGATGAAGGTGCCGAGCGGCACGCCGGTGACGATCGCCACCGTCAGGCCCATGAACATCATGGCAATCGCCGAGGCGCGGCGGTTTTCCGGCACCAGGTCGGCGGCGATGGTGGCGCCGACCGAGAAGAACACGCCGTGGGCGAAGGCCGACAGCACGCGCGCCACCAGCAGCAGCTCGTAGCTCGGGCTCAATGCCGCCGCGGCATTGCCGACGACGAACAGCGCCATCAGGCCGAGCAGCAGCGGCTTGCGCTCGATCCTGCCGGTCAGTGCCGTCAGCACCGGCGCGCCGAAGGTGACGCCGAGCGCATAGACGCTGACGATCATGCCGGCGAGCGGCAGGGTAATCTGGAGATCGTTCGCCACCGTCGGCAGCAGCCCGACGATGACGAATTCGGTGGTTCCGATCGCGTAAGCCGCGATGGTCAATGCGAATATGGCCAGAGGCATGGCAAAACCGTTCCCGCCCGCCGAGCGGGCGCAGTTGAGGCGAGTTGCGTTCGCCGGTTGTTCCTTGCCGGGCAATATGGGGCAAAGCCACTTGCGCAATAATCCGCCATGATGGACGAATACCTGTGAAACGAATTCACAAGAGGCTGTGATGGACAACCGCGCCGGCGAGATGGAAGTGTTCGTGCGGGCCGTCGGCCTCGGCAGCTTTTCGGCTGCCGGCCGCCAGCTCGGCCTGTCGCCGTCGGCGGTCAGCAAGCTCATCACCCGCATCGAAGACCGCCTCGGCACGCGTCTCCTGGTGCGCTCCACGCGTGCGCTGCAATTGACGCCCGAGGGCGAGGTCTATCTCGAACGGGCGCAGCGCATCCTCGGCGAGATCGAGGAGGCGGAGCGGGTGGTGACGTCGGGCGGTTCGGCGGTGCCGCGGGGCCCGCTCCGGGTCAGCGCCTCCGTCGCCTTCGGCGCCAGCCACGTCGTGCCGCACATGGCCGAGTTCCTGTCGCTCCATCCCGGCATCGAGCTCGACCTGTCGCTGACCGACAGCGTCATCGACCTCTACCAGGAGCGCGCCGACGTCGCGATCCGATCGGGCAGGCTGCGCGATTCTTCGCTGATGGCGCGCAAGATCCTCGAAATCCGCCGCGTCGTCGTCGCCTCGCCCGCCTATCTCGAGCGAAACGGCGTGCCGCAGGCGCCGGCCGACCTCGCCGGCCACAACTGCCTGCGCTTCAACTTCCTCTCCAGTCGCGACGAGTGGATTTTCCGCGACCCTGAAACCGGCGAAAGCTTCGTCCAGCGCATCGGCGGCAATCTGCTTGCCAACAACGGCCCGAGCCTGCGCCGACTTTGCCTCGACGGCGTCGGGCTGATCCGCACCGGACGTTTCCAGGTCGAGCGCGACATGGCGGAGGGCCGGCTGGTGCCGGTGCTGGAAGCCTACAACCCCGAGGACATCGAGATGATCCATGCCGTCTTCGCCGGCCACGGCCATCTTGCCGCGCGCGTCCGGGCCTTCATCGATTTCCTCGCCGAAAAGGCGCGCGCCGCATGACGCCATTGTTTCGGCCGATATGCGTACTACCTTCATGATGTGCGGATTATCGCACCGGAAGAGACTGCCGATGCTGAATGGAGCGAGATCGAAACTGGCGGCGCTGGCGGCCGCGGGCATGTTGCTCGCCGGTGCGACGCAGGCGTATGCCATCGACCTGCCGGGACAACCCGACCGCAACCAGCTGGCGCGCGAGGGCCGCTTCAACGAGCTGCAGATCCTGCAAAGCCGCCAGAACCGCATCGAGTTCCAGGCCGAGCAGCAGCGTTTTCGCGAGCAGGACCGCCAGATCGTCGTGCCGCAGATCCAGCGCCCCGACGTGCCGATGGTCAAGCCCAGCTGCCAGATCCAGCTGTTCGGAAACATCTATCGGCGCGTCTGCCGCTGAGGTGCCGCCCTCATCCTGAGCCTGTCGAAGGATGAGCCTGTCGAAGGATGGTCGAAGGCCCGCGACGCGAACCTGTCAACGACAAGGCAGCGATGCCCGGACTATCCCGCCGTGGCCTGCTTCGCCAAAACATCGTCCAGCCGGTCGTAGCCGGCCTCCACGCCCTTGGCCATGCCGATGGCAATCGCGCCGTCGCGCGCCTCGCGCGAGCTGTAGAGCACGGTGTTGACCGAGATCGTGCGCCCGTCCACTTCCGTCAGCACCAGCGTCGAGCGCGCCTCACCCTCGGTCCAGTCGACGTCGAACATCTCGACGCTGACGATCCGTTCCGGTCGCATGATCTCGCGATAGGTGCCGGTCATGCCCATGTCGCGGCCGTCCTCGTGGCGCCAGACGAAGCGGTATTTTCCGCCGACCCGGAGGTCGACATCGCAGACGGCAAACGACCAGCCGTCGGGACCGGTCATCCAGCGCTTCAGCAGCGCAGGGATGGTCCAGCAGTCGAAGACGAGGTCGCGCGGCGCGTCGAAGACACGTGTCATGGCGATCTCGCGGTCGCTTGGCGTCGTCACGTCCAGCCTGTGCTTCATTTCGAGCTCCTCGTGGATACGTCAGGCCTTGCCCTGGTTGGCCTGCAGTTCGGCCAGCAGCCCGTCGAGCCGCTTGAAGTTGCCTTCCCAGACCTTGCGGTAGTCCTCAAGCCAGCCCGTTGCCGCCGCCAGCGCCTCGCCCTCGATGCGGCACGGACGCCGCTGGGCGTCGCGGCCGCGCGAGATCAGCCCGGCCCGCTCCAGCATCTTGAGGTGCTTGGAAATGGCCGGCTGGCTCATGGCGAAGGGCTCGGCCAGTTCCATGACCGAGGCCTCGCCCTGCATCAGCCGCGCGAGGATCGCTCGCCGCGTCGGGTCGGCGAGAGCCGTGAAGGTGGCATCGAGGCGTTCGGACGGCGTCATGTCACAACCTTTGTCTATAACAATATGGTTATGAAAGACGCGGCCGTCTGTCAAGCCTGGGGCGAGGGCTCCGCCGACATGCAGGCGCAACGCCGACGCCTCCCTCCCCCTTGTGGGGGGGGGGAGATACAGGGTGGGGGTTCGTCGCATCGCTCACATTGAGTAAAGCGCCGTGGGTTCCTCAGGCCGCTTTGCGCGCCGTCTTGGCCCGCACGTTCTGGTTCATGCGGAAGAAATTGTCGGGGTCGTATTTCCGTTTCACCTCCAGCAGCCGGGCATAGTTGCTGCCATAGGCCGCCTCGACCCGGTCGGCCTCGTCCGCCGGCATGAAGTTGATGTAGGCCGTGCCCACCGCCTGCGGCTTGGCCGCGTCATAGATGTCGCGGGCCCAGCCCATGCAGGCATTGTCCATGTTCGCCTCGCGCCAGCGGGCATGCACGTTCATGACGAAATGCGCGTTGCGCTGCGGGAAGGCGGTGGCATCGGTCGCCACCCGCCCGGCGGCGCCGCCGACATGGCCGATGAAGATCTCGCATTCCGGCCCGGGCAGGTTCCTGATCGCGTCGTCGAGAACGTCGATCGTCTCGTCGGCGAGATCGATGAAATCGTGGCTCTTCCAGTAGTTGCGCGCGCCGGGCTGGAGCAGCGGGTCGAAGGCCGCCTGCCAGCCGGTGAACGGGTTCGGCCCGACCACGTCGACGATCGGCTTGCCGATGCCGCGCAGGGCGGCGGTCGCCTTCTCGCCGGCTTCGAGATCGCCGCTGTAGCACATGGCGAGCACCAGCACTTCCTTGCCGTGCCAGTCGGCCGGCAGGAAGGGCAGCGGCGGCGCCTGCCGGGCCACGGTCCAGCAGGTCAGTTCGTCGGGCGCATCCTCCAGCGCCGCGCGGTATTCCTTGAGCACCTGGCGGGCGTCGTCGAAGGGATGCACGACCAGTCCCGACAGCACCTGCGGCCCGAGCTTGTGGAGCTTGAACTCGAAGGCCGTCACGACGCCAAAATTGCCGCCGCCGCCGCGCAGGGCCCAGAACAGGTCCGGGTGCTCGGCGGTGCTTGCCCGCACCAGTTCGCCGTCCGCCGTCACCACGTCGGCCGACAGCAGGTTGTCGATGGTCAGCCCGAGCTTGCGTGTCGTCCAGCCGAAGCCGCCGCCGAGCGTCAGCCCCGATATGCCGGTGGTCGAGTTGATGCCGGTCGGCACCACGAGCCCGAACGCCTGGGTCTCCTTGTCGAGGTCGGCCAGCATGCAGCCCGGCTCGACCCAGACGCGCCGGGCGACACGGTCAACGCGCACCGATTTCATCTTGCTGAGGTCGATCATCAGCCCGCCGTCGCAGACGGCACTGCCGGCGATGTTGTGGCCGCCACCGCGCACGGCGACGAGCAGCTTGTTGTCGCGGGCGAAGTTGATCGTGGCGATGACGTCGGCAGCACCGGCGCACCGCACGATGAGGCCGGGGCGGCGGTCGATCATGGCATTCCAGATGGCGCGGGCGTCGTCATAGCCGGCGTCGCCGGCATTGAGGACGTCGCCGCGCAGGCCGGCAGCAAAGGCGTCGAGCGTCGTGGCACTGACCATTGCCATGCCGCCGTCCAGCGTCGTGAGGCTCAAGTCGTTCATGGTGCATTCCTCCCATGGAGTGACACCTCCTCTTCCGCCGCGGCCGCGGATTGTGCGCCTCGGGCGGCGGATCAACAAGCGACGTTGCGCAAAAGTGATGAGTGCGCTCGAGGGCACCGCGCCTGGGTTGCGCCGAGGGTCACTGCGCTTGCGGAGGCCGGCGTCGCCCGCCATAGTGTCAGGCAACTCGGCTTGTTGCTTTGGCTCGCGGCGCACATTTGGAGGCCATGCAAGCGATGGGGTGGACGGACAGCGATTTCGATTCCGGGGCGATGCGAGGGCATGCCGGCCCGCACAAGCCGCCCGCCAGGCAGCGGAGACGGCGGATTTCTGGCTGGGCAGGCACCGCAGTCCTGATGTCGGCAAGCGTCTTCGCTTCCGAACGAGCGCTTTCTGCCGACGATCGCATGATCCTCCTCGACCATGACGGCCTGACCATAAGGATGCATCTTCAGGCCGGCCTGAACGTGGTGGCCGAGCAGAATCTGTTCTGGAACTACGCCGATACCTTCGCGCCGTCGTCCGGCTTCGATTCGAACGCGACCTGGCTCGAAGGCTACATCCTGCCCGGCCTCAGCTTCACCAAGGAATTGGGCGGGGTGGTGGCCTATGGCAAGGTTTCGGCCGTTGCTTCGGGCACGCTCGGCATCGATGCCTATGCCACCGGCAACACCGGCCGCGTCACGCTTGAAGAGGGCTATCTCGGCCTGCGCTCTGGCGAGAAGAACGAGCCGTCTTTCGACCTGTCGGTCGGGCCGCGCCAGTTCAAGGCCGGCACCGGCATGCTGCTTGCCAATGGCGGCTCGAGCGGGTTCGATCGCGGCGCGCTCAAGCTCGGCCCGCGCAAGGCCTGGGAGATGGCATCGATCGGCCGTTTCGGCTTCGACAATTTCACCGGCACGGTCTTCTATCTCGACGCCAACGAACTGAACGAGAGCGACACCCAGACCAGGATCGTCGGCGGCGATTTCCGCTATGACGGCGAGGCCGACACCTTTGCCGGCCTGACCTTCGGCCACGTGCTGCAATCCGACTCGCCCTACCCGCAGGCCGCGCCCGGCGGCATCGGCGTGCCGACGCTGGTTGCCAATGGCCGCGACGGGCTGAACTTCGTCAATGCCTACGGCCGCGCCATTCCGTTCGGCGACAGCTTCGACAACTTCTTCGTCGCAGGCGACTTCGCCTACCAGTGGAACGACCGCATCGACATGCGGGCATGGGGCGGCCGCGTCCAGGTCGGCTACACCTTCGCCGAATACTCCTGGGCGCCGACCATCGCCTATTCCTACCAGACATTCTCCGGCGACGATCCCTCGACGTCGCGCCTGGAGCGCTTCGATCCGCTCTACTACGAGGGCAGCCCGAGCTCGTGGTCGACCGGCTCGAAGTCGTCGATGGTGTTCATCAACTCCAACGTCAACGCGCACCAGCTCAGCCTGCGCGTTCAGCCGACCGAGCGCGACACGCTGACCCTGCGCTACGCCTACATCAGCGCCAACGAACTGCGCAGCCCGATCCAGTTCGGCCAGGGCACGCATCTCGACATCATCAATGGCGTGCCCAATCCGGTCGCCGGCGTTTCCGCCAAGCACCTGTCGGACGACATCTTCCTCGAATACAACCGCGTGCTGAACCCAAACACCTACCTGACAGCCGGGTTCAGCGTCTCATTCCCCGGTCCCGGAGCCGACTCCGTCGTCAGTTCCGATGCGCCAGTCTGGACAGGAGGCTTCGTCAATGTCGTGGTCAATTTCTGAGGCCGGATGTGGTGCGGGGCGGGGCGGGTTCGCGCGGGTGGCGCTGGTCGCGGCAATGCTTTCGCTGATGCCGTCGATGTCCCGTGCACACGAGGCAAAAGTGCTGTCAGCCGACGAGTCCGACCCGGTCAAGCTCGGCTGGATGGTCGGTGCGCCGCCGCCGGCCGACAAGATCATCCGCTTCACCGATCCAGACTATTTCAGCTTCCCCAAGATGCGCTGGACGGTCTGCAATTTTCGCCAGCTGATGCCGACGGTCAATGTCAGCCGCGGGCTCGGGGCGCCGGTGCCGCTCGAACGGGCCATCGACGAGTCCATCGACGCGGTGACGTTCACCCCGCTTGGCGGCGACGCCGAGATGACGTGGGAACAGTCGCTGGCCGCCAACTACACCGACGGCATCGTCGTGATGCATGACGGCAAGATCGTCTACGAGCGCTATTTCGGCTGCCTCGACGAGGCCGGCCAGCATGGTGCAATGTCGGTCACCAAGTCGCTCACGGGCCTGATGGGCGAGATGCTGGTGGCCGAGGGCAAGCTCGACGAAAACGCCAAGGTGGCATCGATCGTGCCCGAACTCGCCGGCAGCGCGTTTGGCGACGCAACCGTCAAGCAGGTGCTGGAGATGACCACAGGCCTGCGCTACAGCGAGGACTACGCCGATCCCAACGCCGACGTCTGGATCTATTCGGCGGCCGGCAGCCCGCTGCCCAAGCCGGAGGGCTACACCGGACCGCGCAGCTACTTCGAATACCTCCAGACGGTGCGCAAGCAAGGCGAGCACGGCGCAGCCTTCGGCTACAAGACCATCAACACCGATGCCCTGGGCTGGATCGTCGCGCGGGTCACCGGCCAATCCGTCGCCGAGTTCATGTCGGAGCGGATCTGGAGCAAGATGGGCGCCGAGCAGGACGCCTACTACACCGTCGATTCCACCGGCACGCCCTTTGCCGGCGGCGGCTTCAATGCCGGGCTGCGCGACATGGCGCGGCTCGGCCAGATCCTGCTCGACGACGGCGTCGTCGACGGCCAGCGCCTGATACCGGAAGCGGCGATCGCCCGCATCCGCGCCGGCGGCGACAAGGCAGCGTTCGACAAGGCCGGTTATGCGCTGCTCAAGGGCTGGAGCTATCGCGGCATGTGGTGGATCACCAACAACGACCATGGCGCCTACATGGCGCGAGGCGTGCATGGCCAGGCGCTCTACATCGACCCCAGGGCGCGCGTCGTCATCGCCCGCTTCTCGTCGCATCCCACGGCCGGCAATGCCGCCAACGACCCGACCTCATTGCCGGCCTACGAAGCCTTGGCCAGGCATCTGATGAAGTAAGGTTCGCTGCCGGGCGCTGGGGCCCGGCAGGCTGCGCCAGGCGTGATGGCGGCGCGGCTACAGGCGTGCCGCCATCGGCCGTTCAGTTGCCGAGCTCATGTCCGGCTAGGCCAGCAGCGCCACGTCGAGCTGCGCCAGTCGCTCGGGATCGGCGATGGCGTCGATGCCGATGATCCTGTCGCTGTCGAGCGTGAGGGCGAGGACGACGCGGAGCTTGCCCATCGGCGCGATCAGCAGGCCGATGGCGCCGTCGACCAGGGCCGGGCGGGCGACCTGGGCACGGCCCTTGAAGTTCTGCGCCACAGCCTGTGCCCCGCGCAATTCGGGTGCCGAGCCGAGCCGGGCTGCGGCCGCGTCGGCGCGGAACACCACGTCGGGATCGAGCACCGCCAGGAGGCCGGCGAAGTCGCCGCCGCGCGATGCCGCAAGGAAGGCGTCGACGATCTCGCGCTGCCGCGCCCGGTCGGGCATGCCGGCCTCGTCGCTGCCCTGCACCCGCCGCCGCGCCCGGCTGGCGAGTTGGCGCGCCGCCACCGGCGTGCGCTCGACGATGGGGGCGATGGCGTCGAAGGACAGGTCGAACATGTCGTGCAGCACGAAGGCGATGCGCTCGGCCGGCGCCAGCCGCTCCAGCACCACCAGCAGCGCCAGCCCGACGGCGTCGGCCATGGCCAGTTCGCGCTCGGGGTCGACAGCCGGGGCGTCGTCGGCGACCTCGTCCGGTCCCTCGGTGTCGAGCGGGTCCTCGCGCCGCGCCTTGCGCTGGCGCAGCATGTCGAGGCACACGCGCGCCACGACGGTGGTCAGCCAACCGCCGAGATTGTCGATGCCGCCGGCATCGGTGCGCGCCAGCCTGAGCCACGTCTCCTGCACCGCGTCCTCGGCCTCGCTGGCCGAGCCCAGCATGCGGTAGGCGACTGCCCGGAGATGCCCGCGCTTCTCGGCGAAGGCGTCGGCGAGAAAAATCTTGTCGTCCATCGGTCACATCCCTTGCTGCTGTCTCGTCAAGGCCATGACGAACGAAGCCCGGCCGATGTGACAGAGACTGTTCCAGGGGCCGGCAACGTCACCATCGACCACTCGACCGCGAAAGGAAGCGAAAAATGCAAGCCCGGATGAACAACCCCGCCCTCGTCCTGCCCGAAGCCCTGAAGGCGCTGCAGGCGCTCAACAAGGCGACCACCCTCGACAGCCTGCCTGAGGTGACGCGCTATCTCGTCCATCTGCGCGCCAGCCAGATCAATGGCTGCAGCGTCTGCGTCCACATGCACTCGCTCGAGCTCCGACAGGCCGGGCAGACCGACGAGCGCATCTTCGCCGTTGCCGCCTGGCGCGACACGCCGTGGTTCAGCGACGCCGAGCGTGCCGCGCTGGCACTGACCGAGGCCGTCACCCGCGTCAGCGACAAGGCCGACCCGGTTCCCGACGACGTCTGGGCCGACGCCGCGCGCCATTATGACGAGAAGACGCTGTCGGCGTTGATCCTCTCGATCGGGCTGATCAATGTCTGGAACCGGCTCAATGCCGCCGTCCGCCAGGTCGCCGGCGCGGCCTGGAACTGAGCCGCGCGGCTGCGACCGCACCGCACGCCGCCCTCATCCTGAGCCTGTCGAAGGACGCGCCCGCCGAAGGATGGGGGCTGCCGTTTACACCACCGCGCGGCGGTAGAGATGCCAGGTCGCGTGGCCGAGCACCGGCAGCACCACCAGCAGGCCGAGGAAGAACGGCACGCAGGCGGCGAGCACGGCGAGCGTCACCACCAGGCCCCAGCCCAGCATGACGACGGGGCTCGCCAGCACGGTGCGCACCGAGGTGATCATGGCGGTGACGAAATCGACCTCGCGGTCGAGCAGCATCGGGATCGAGATCACGGTGATCGAAAACAGCACCAGCGCCAGCGCCGCGCCGACGACATGGCCGATGCCGAGGAAGATCCAGCCCTCGCTTGTCGTCGTCACCACGCCGACGAAGCGGTCGAGGGTGGCGAACGACATGCGGCCGAGGATCAGCGCGATCAGCAGCCTGATCTGGTACATCCAGATCCAGAACACGAACAGCATGACAAAGGCCATCCACGACACCTCGCGGCGGCGCTGGGCCCAGATCACCCTGAGCACCTCGCCGAGCGCCGGCGCCTGGCCGGCCTCCAGCCGGCGGCTGACCTCGTAGAGCCCGACGGCGGCGAACGGCCCGACCAGCGGGAAGCCGATGGCGAAGGGATAGATCAGCCAGGGCTCGTGCAGCACCAGCAGCGACACGGTGATCGCCATGCCGATGAGCATGAACACGGCGCCGATGATCAGCCCGACCGCCGGGCAGCGGGCAAAGTCGGCCGCCCCTTCCGCCAGGCTCCGCCTGATGTCGGCCACCGTCAGCGCCCGCACCTCCGGCAGCGCGCCCGGCCGCTTGCCTTGCGGCTGCGCCGTCCCCTTCACGTCTGCCATGGCTTCCTCCCTCGCTGGCGCCGTCGTGCTATCCCTATACGCCAGGCTGCGCGGGACATTGATCAGGATCAAGGGCCCGCAGCCGGCGCGTTCACGCGTCCGCCAGGCCGTAGGCGATCGCCGCTCCCGCCAGCAGGATCGCCACCAGCCCCTCGAACAGGATGACGGTCACCTTGAATGCCGCGCGCGGCAGCGGCAGGTCGAGATGCCTGGCAAACCAGCGCGTTTCGACGGTCAGGTACCACAGGGTCGCCAGCCCGAACAGCGCCAGCCCGGCCAGCCGCGTCTCGGCCGTGTCGATGCGGGTCAGCAGGCCGCCGGCGCTTGCCAGCAGGGCAAAGGGCGCCGCGACATAGCACTGGCTGTAGAAGGGCCGCTTCAGCGTGTTGCGGTCGATGCGGATGCCGCGGTGGCGCAGCAGCGCCAGCGCCATCAGCAGCGGGAAGACGCTGAACGCCACGGCGCGGAACATCAGCAGATTGGCATCGCTGGCGAGAAACGACGGCGGCGCCCATGGCGTCTCCTGGCGCACCAGCGCCAGCTCGAAGCCATGCGCGATCAGCAGGGTGATCAGCAGGAACAGCGGCGGGCTCAGCGTGTCGGTGTATTGCTCGGCCACGTCGTCGGCAAGCTCGACGTCGGCATAACGCATCATCGCTTGCGGCCGGCGCAGCGTCCGCCACATCGTCATGGGATAGAAGACCAGCCACGACGCCAGCTCGTAGAGTAGTTCCTCGAGCGATTTCAGCAGGCGCATGAAATCCATGGCTGTCCCCTCCGCAATGCCGGCGCAAGGCCGCATCGCATCATGTCGGCCAAAGGCCCGTCTGCAAAGGGTGGTATCGGGTGCTGGCGCCAGACAAGAAAAAAGCGGGCAATGCCCGCTTCCCTCTGGCTCCTGAGACATTTCATGCTGCCGGTACATCCGCGGTCGGCATGCCGTCGATCAGGGCAAATGCAGCGGCTCGCGGCAAAACCCAGGCATCAAATCTTGATGTGCGTTTCGCTCCCGGCAAGCTCGCCGATGAAGCCTATGTGGGATGCCGGGTTCTCGATTGCAAGGCCTTCGGGCCACAGGCGGCCAAGTCCTTCGTTGCGTGCAGCCTTGTTATCGTCGCACTAAGCCCTATATTGGTCATATCGATCTTGCTGTAGAACTTTGTTCCGCGCGCCTGGCGCCTCTACGATCTTCCCCCTCAATTTCGATCGCAAAACATCGCCCTGCATTCCGCCGGCGAATACTTCACATGTCGATTGAAAGGTTTCGTCATGGCCACTGGTACAGTTAAATTCTTCAATGCCACCAAAGGTTTCGGCTTCATTGCGCCCGACACCGGCGAGCAGGACGTGTTCGTCCACATCTCGGCCGTCGAGCGTGCCGGCATGCGCACCATCGTCGAGGGCCAGAAGCTGAACTTCGATGTCGTGCGCGACAACCGCAGCGGCAAGAACGCAGCCGAAAACCTTCAGGCTGCCTAACGGAATTGCGTCCGGCCGCTGACCACGGATGAACTGGCATCGGCCGTCGAGGCAATCGGGAGAAGGTCGGGAGTTCCCGGCCTTTTTCATTTCAGGAGACATCATCATGGCGAGTTCCATCATCCAGGCTACCCCGTTTCTCCCCGCGCAGAACAAGGCCGAGGCAAAGGGCGACATGACCACCCGGGTCGCCAATTCGATCCTCGGTGCCGAGGTCGCCGCACGCGAGGCCAAGACCGCGCGGCTCCGTGCGGCACGGCTTGCCATGGAGGCAACCCAGGAACCCGCCCCCGCCAAGCCCGCGCGCCGCAAGAAGCCGGCAACGTAAAGCCACGCGCTCGCCCGGGGCCATGATGGGGCTAACAGGCGATCTTCCCGACGACGTCACGCCCGTCGGCGTTCTTGACGGACATCACCCGCCGGCCTAGCGTGGACGGTGCTGCTGTAGGGCGCGTCGGCTGACCAGCCGGAGGGGCATTGCCCGCCTACGTCAAGGTCATCAGTCGTGCGCGCGCCCCATGCCCAATCTCGAAAACCTCCGCAAGCAAGCCAAGTCCTACCTGCGCTGGCACCGCGCGCGCTATTTTCCCGTCGCGGCCCAGATCAGGCGGTTCCTGCCGCGCTTCCGCGACCTGCCCGACAGGGACGTGCTCGCCGCCGCCTTCAGGCTCGGCGATGCTCAGGAACTCGTGGCGAGAAAGCACGGCTTCGACAGCTGGGCGGCGCTGATCAAGGGATTGCCATCCATGACGTCACCGACCGCACCCACCTCCCGCTCCGCTTCCATCATCGCTGCCGAGCCGCAGCTTTTCGTCGCCGACATGAAGGCTGCCTGCGCGTTCTATGTCGAAAAGCTCGGCTTCGAGCTCGCCTTCTCCTATGGCGAACCGCCGTTCTACGCGCAGGTGTCGCGCGATGGCGGCCGCCTCAACCTGCGCCAGGTCGCCGGCCCGGTGTTCGACAGCGGCTTTCGCGCGCGTGAACACGACGCCCTGTCCTGCACCTTCGCGGTCGACGACGCCAAGCCCTTGTTCCTCGAGTTCGACAAGGCCGGCGTGGCCTTCCACCAATCGTTGCGCATCGAACCCTGGGGCGCGCGCACCTTCATCGTGCGGGACCCCGACGGCAATCTGATCTGTTTCGCCGGGGAGTAAGGGGTTCAGCCGGCTGGCGGACGTCAGCCAAGGCTCTGCTCGATCGTCTGCCTCTGCGCGGCACACTCCCTTGCCAGGAAGTCGATCAGCGTGCGCACCGAGGGCAACAGCCCGCGCCTTGACGGAAAGACGGCATGCACGATGCCGGATGCGGGACGCCATTTTGGCAGGACGGGCACCAGCGTGCCCTCGGCGAGGTCCTTCCAGATCATCATCGTCGGCAGCTGCACGATTCCAGCGCCGTCGAGCGCCGCTTCGCGCAATGCCGCCATGTCGTCGGTGAGCAGGCGGGGACGGTGCGAAACGGCCGCATGCTCGCCATTGCCGTTTTCCAGCCGCCATTCATAGCTGTGCGAAGACGACGGCCAGGCTAGGCTCGGCAATCCTGACAGCTCCGCCGGCGTCGCAAGGGGGCCTGGCAGGAAATCCGGCCGCGCGACCAGGTATTGCGAGCTGTCATCGAGCTTTCGCATCAGCAGGTCGGTCACCTCCAGCGGAGGAAAGCGGACGCGGATGGACACATCGAAGCGCTCGCCGATGACGTCCACCCGGCGGTTGGTGCTTTCCAGATGCAGGTCCACGCGCGGATGGGCGGTGAGGAATTTGGCAAAGAGCGCGCCGAACTGGAATGAGATCAGCGCCGTCGGGCAACTTACCCGCACCACGCCCTGCGGCTCGTCGCGATGCTGCGCGATGAATTCCGATGCCGCCTCGGCCTCGACCAGAACCGCCAGGCAGCGCCGGTAATATTCGCGACCGATCTCGGTCACGGCAAAGCGGCGCGACGAGCGCTGGATCAGCCGGACGCCCAACCGGTCTTCAAGAAGCGCGATGCGTCGGCTCAGTTTCGATTTCTGCAGGCCGATGGCGCGTCCCGCCGGTGCGAAGCCGCCGTGATCGACCACCTGCACGAAATAATAGAGGTCATTCAGGTCATCCATCGTTCTATTTCTAGAACGCAGCGTCGATTCTTGCAATCTGTCGCCTCCTTCGTTGTCGAAGTAGCTTCAAACCATAAGGAATGCCTGCCCGAACCGAGCCGGTGACCTTCCGACCTCCAGAAAGGAAACGCGTCCATGACCAAGCCTTATGTCCGTCTCAACAAGGATGATGTTGCTGTTCTTCTCGTCGACCACCAAACCGGCCTTCTGTCGCTGGTTCGTGACATCGACCCGGACAAGTTCAAGAACAATGTTCTGGCGGTGGCCGACATCGCCAAATATTTCAAGTTGCCGACCATCCTGACCACCAGCTTCGAAAACGGCCCGAACGGCCCGCTCGTGCCGGAACTGAAGGAAGCGTTCCCCGATGCGCCCTACATTGCCCGCCCTGGCCAGATCAACGCGTGGGACAATGAGGAGTTCGTCAAGGCTGTGAAGGCTACCGGCAAGAAGCAGCTGCTCATCGCCGGCGTCGTCACCGAAGTCTGCGTCGCATTCCCGGCTCTCTCCGCCATCGAGGCTGGCTTTGACGTCTTCGTCGTCACCGACGCTTCGGGTACCTTCAATGAAGTGACCCGTCATTCGGCCTGGGATCGCATGAGTGCCGCAGGCGCTCAGTTGATGACCTGGTTCGGCGTAGCCTGTGAGCTGCACCGCGACTGGCGCAATGACGTCGAGGGTCTGGGAACGCTGTTCTCGAACCATATCCCGGACTACCGCAACCTGATCACCAGCTACAACACGGTGACCTCGGGCAAGTAGGCAACCCGCCGCTCCGGATCATCGTTCGATGGTCCGGAGCGTGGCGTTGTTGTTCGAACAGGCCCGAGTTCGTGTCGGGCCGGCAACGCGATGGCGACCTGCGCTGTCGCGTTTTTGTTTTTCCGGGGGGCAGTGGTGGACAAATTTTTGGCCGCTCTCCCTCCAACACATTGTTCTCATTGTCTTTTCAAAAAAACTTTCGCCTTCTTTTTCCACGCCTCCGGACACCCGGCCTAAGATCAGTCCATCTCCCTCAAGGGAAACCTGGTGCGCACCGGGTGCCAGGTGAGGGGGACGGTGTCTTGGCCGGCGGCGCTGACGGTGGCGTTGCTGGGTGATGAGCCCCCAGGCCGAGGCCCTGCCAGCCGTGGCGCGAAAATGCGCCGACGGCACGAGGGTGGGGCAAGCGCACCGGCGGACGCGTGGTGGCGTGCCGCAATCAGTCTACTGAAGAAGGCGCGCCCCATGCGTCGGCTTCCCTTGGAAAATCCGGCTGGTGCGCCAGGCCGGGCAGTATTTCGTGCGCGCTCCCCTCAGGCAAAAGGTGTTTTCACATGAAACAATCAAGGCAAATGGACGACCGCAGCGTCATCGACCAGCGACTGCCATACACGGTGCGCAAGGTGGCCGGGCTTGCCGTGCGCATCGCCGCCACGCGCGACGGCGCGGCCCTGCGCTGCTCGCGCCGCGCCTGCCGCAAGGACGGCTGCTGCCGCGCCGATCATTATGGCCGCGAGGGCGCCCACTGCACCGGCAAGCCCTCCAGCCGCGCCGCCAGCGAGGTCGAGGCGATGATGACCTTTCTCGCCGCGCTGTCGATGGGGGCGGTGCAGGTCTAGGTGGCGCAGGAGCCTGTCGCAGGGTGGCCGACCGAAGCGAGCGCGAATGATGTGGGCGCCGGTGTCTAGGTCCTCCCTCCCCCTTGTGGGGAGGGATAGAGGGTGGGGGAGCCCTTGCGGCCATGCTCTGTGCCGCGGAGGCGAATTCACCCCCACCCCTTACCCTCCCCACAAGGGGGAGGGAGGACGTCGGCGTTTTGCCGCGCCTCATCCTTCGACAGGCTCAGGATGAGGGGCGCAACCACAGAGGCGCAGGATCGGGTGCTCGGGCGAAAACCCCTAGATCACGTTCAGCTCGCGGAACGGGCGGCCCTCGGCGATGCGCTGGTAGCCAAAGGCCGAGCAGTCGATCGAGCGGTAGCCGCCATGGACGATGAGTTCGGCCAGCGCCTTGCCCACCGCCGGCGCCTGCTGCAGGCCGTGGCCGGAAAAGCCGTTGGCGAAGATGAAGTTTTCGACCTCGGGGTGCGGACCGATGACGGCGTTCTGGTCGAGCGCGTTGTAATCGTAGTGACCGACCCAGGCCTGCGTCGCCTTGATCGCCTCGAAGGCCGGAACGCGTGTCGCCAGTGCCGGCCAGATCACCTCTTCGAACAGGCCCCAGTCGGGGTTGAAATCCTGCGGATCGGCGGCCTGCTCGCCGTCCTCGCTCTCGGCCCCGCCGGTGATGTAGACCGAGCCCTCGGGCCGGACGTAGACGCCGCTCGGGTCGACCATCAGCGGCATGTCGGCGAACCTGTCGCGCGCCTCGAAGACGAAGACGTTGCGCTTGCGGGGCTCGACCGGCAGGGCGATGCCGGCCATGGCCGAGACCTTGCCGGCGTTGGGCCCGGCGGCATTGACGATGGTGCCGGCCTCCAGCCGCTCGCCACTGGCCAACGTGACGGCAACCATCCGGTTGCGCTCGCGCTCGACGCCGGTCACCTCGGCGGTGATCAGGTCGATGTTCCTGGTTTTCAGCGCCTTGCGGAACAGGCCGAGCATGGCATGCGCGTCGAACCAGCCTTCGCCCGTGCGGCCATAGGCACCGGCGGAAATGCCCTCGGTCGAGATCCACTGGAAGCGCTTCGCCAGCTGCCCGGCGTCCTCGAGCACGATGTCGGCGCCCTCGGCCATCTGCGCCCGGTGGTTGGCCTCGAGGATCGGCAGGCCGTTCTCGCCGGCGAGGATCAGGTAGCCGCCCTCGCGGAAGCCGATGTCGGCGTCCGGGCCGAACTCGTCCTTCAGCCGCCGGAACAGGCCGAGCGTGAACTGCGACAGGCGGATGTTCTCGGGGATCGAGAACTGCTGGCGGATCGAGGCGCAGGACAGCGTCGTTGCCGAATGGGCGAATTGCGGGTCGCGCTCGATCAGCGCGATCGAGCCGCTAAAGCCCTCGTCGCGCAGGTAATAGGCGACCGAGCTGCCGACGATCGCGCCGCCGATGATGACCACGTCGTAGCGTGCCATGGAATGTTCCCGTCCAGATTCGATGGAGGACAAAAGCAGTTACGTCATTGCCGGGCAAGCCCTTGCAAGGGCCAGCATTGCCGGGCAAGAAGACCAGATGTCACATTCTGTTTCCCGCCCGCGCCGTTCGGTGCTTTTCGTGCCTGCCACCAACGACAAGGCGATCGCCAAGCTGCCCCAGCTTGCCTGCGATACCGTCATCTTCGACCTCGAGGATGCCGTGCTGCCCGAGCAAAAAGCCGCGGCGCGCGACAGGCTGGCCAAATTCTTCGCCGAGCGGCCGCAGCGCGCGCGCGAATATGTCGTGCGCATCAATTCGCTGAAGAGTCCGTGGGGCGCCGACGATCTCGCGGCGGCGAGCGGCTGGGCCACCGACGGCGTCGTGCTGCCCAAGATCGAGACGCCGCGCGACCTGCTGGAAGCCAATGACGTGCTCGACGAGGCCGATGCCCCCGACACGCTGAAACTGTGGGCGATGATCGAGACGCCGCGGGCGCTGGTCAATTTGGCGGCCATCGCCGAACTCGGCCGCGATCCCGCCGCGCGGCTGTCGTGCCTGATCGCCGGGCTCAACGACCTCGCCAAGGATACCGGCGTGATGATCACGCCCGACCGCCGCTACCTCCAGCCGTGGCTGTTGCAGATGGTGCTGTGCGCCCGCGCCGGCGGGGTCGACATGCTTGACAGCGTCTCCAACGATTTCCGCGACCTCGACTCCTTTGCCGCCGAATGCGGCGAGGCTGCCGCGATGGGCTTTTCCGGCAAGACCGTCATCCACCCGGCCCAGATAGGCCCGGCCAATGCGGCGTTCTCGCCGTCGGCCGAGGCGCTTGCCGAGGCGCGCGCCGTCGTCGGCGCCTTCGCGCTTCCCGAAAATGCCTCGCGCGGTGTAATCTCGCTCGGTGGCAGGATGGTCGAGCGGCTGCATCTGGTGCAGGCCGAGAAGATGCTGGCTCGGGCGGCGATGATCGCCGAGATGACGGGAGACGAAAAATGAAACTCTACCGCTTCCTGACCGGTCCCGACGACGCCACCTTCTGCCACAAGGTCACCGCCGCGGTGAACAAGGGCTGGCACCTGTTCGGCTCGCCGACCTATTCCTTCGACGCCGACAGCAAGACCATGCGCTGTGGCCAGGCCGTGGTGAAGGACGTCGAAGGCCACGACTACGAGGCCGGCGTCACCAAGCTCAGCGATTTCTGATTTTCCGGCGGTGGCCGCCGCCTATTCGGCGGCTTCCTCCAGCCTTTCCATGTCGTCGTCGGACAGGCCGAAATGGTGTCCGATCTCGTGGATCAGCACATGGGTGACGATGTCGCCCAGCGTCTCCTCGTTCTCGGCCCAGTAGTCGAGGATGGCGCGGCGGTAGAGCGTCACGCGGTTGGGGCCTTCGCCGGTCTGCGGG
This sequence comes from Aminobacter aganoensis, assembly GCF_014206975.1. Classification (GTDB taxonomy): domain Bacteria; phylum Pseudomonadota; class Alphaproteobacteria; order Rhizobiales; family Rhizobiaceae; genus Aminobacter; species Aminobacter aganoensis. Next base: position 62,672 of record NZ_JACHOU010000015.1, on the reverse strand, counting down.
TTCCAGCGTTCGGCGATGCCGCGCCCCTCGAACAGGCCGAGCAGGTCGAACGGCGTTTCCAGCGACAGGTCGTCCATGATCTCGTCGGTGGGGAATTCGGCCAGCTGGATGACGACCTCGCCGGTCAGCTGGCGAAACTCCTCCGGCAAATGGGCATAGGCTTCGAGCGCCAGCAGCTCCATTTCCTCGATCGAGGGCGAAAGCTGGTCATGCCAGGCGCGGGTCTTGTAGATGCGGGCCATTATTTGTCCTTTTGGGGGCATATAGCTTTTGCCGCCACGCTTACGAGGCCTTTGCCGCCCGGGCGATAAATAAGCGGTGAGCGCGGTTCCCCAAGGAGAGGAATAAATTCCCCGCGAATCGGCTTGACTCTCCCTGGCGCCTCTGGAATCTATAAGAACATAACAGGAACAATTAACCGGAGGCATATCGACATGGCGACCAGCGCCGTGGCGCGGGGCGTCGTTTTTGCCCTGCGCCAGAAGATAGCGAAGATCGAGGGCACGCTGCCCGAGCTGCTGGCGTCGCCGTCCGACAACCGGCCGCCGGCCGGCGTGCTGGTTCGCCGCAACGGCATTGCCTCGGCGCGCGACGTCTTCTTGCCAACCGGCGTCGAGGGCCTCGACGAGGCCCTCGGTGGCGGGTTGCCGAAAGCTGCCCTGACCGAGATCCACGGAACCGAGACCCGCAACGCCGGTGCGGCTGCGGGGCTGGCGCTCTGTCTCGTCAGCCGCATGCTCAAGGAGCGGTCGCGGCCGCAGGATCTGCTCCTGTGGGTCGGCACCGCCGAGATCTTCCGCGAGGCAGGACTTCCCTATGCGCCGGGGCTGGACCGGTTCTTCGGTATCCCGGCTGCAAGCCTGCTGTTCGCCGAGGCGCCAAAACCGGCCGATGTGCTGTGGATCGCCGAGGAGGCCGCGCGTATCGAGGAGATCGCGGCCATCGTCGTCGAGCTGCGCGGCAATCCGCGCAACGTCGACCTCACGGCGACGCGCCGCCTGCACCGGCGCGCGCAGGACAGCGGCCGCCCCGTCTTCCTGCTGCGCCAGTCGGCCGAGCCGGAGCCCACCGCCGCCCCGGTCCGGCTCGTCGCGGCGCCAGCCCCGGCATCGCTTCGTCATACGCTCGCCGGCCCGCTCTCAGGTTCCATCGGCCCGCCCGCCATTTCGGTCGAGATCGGCAAGAGCCGCACGGCACTTCCCGGCAAGTTCATTCTGGAATGGAACCCCGATGCACGCACCCTCGAAGAAAGAAGACACAGCCCAGAGGATCGTGTCGCTGTGGTTTCCGCATCTCGCGGCCGAGCGGATCCTCAGGCGGCGGCTGGGACGGTCGTGGCGTTCAGGCCCGCGGCCGAGCCAGCCCCTGGTGGTCAGCCACCGCGAGAACAACACCCAGCGCATCGCCGCCCTCGACGCACAGGCTGAAGCACTCCGGCTGAGGCCGGGAATGGGCATCGCCGAGGCGCGCGCCATGCACCCGTCGATCGACGTCGTCGAGGCCGATCCCGAAGCCGACCGCCGGCTGCTCGAAAGCCTTGCCGACTGGTGCGACCGCTACACGCCGCTGGTCGCGCTCGACGGCGACAACGGCCTGTTCCTCGACATCACCGGCTGCGCCCATCTCTTCGGCGGTGAAAAGGCCCTGCTCGCTGATCTGATGGCCCGCTTCTTCCACCAGGGTTTCGACGTCCGCGCCGGCCTCGCCTCGACGCCGGGCGCGGCGTGGGCGGCAGCACGTTTCGCCGCCGGCCACATCATCGCTGCGGGTGGCGAGCGCAATTTCCTTGCCCGCCTGCCACTCTCGGCGCTGAGGATCGATGCCAGGACGAAGACCGGCCTCGAAAGCGTCGGGCTGCGCACCGTCGGTGCGATCATGGACGGGCCGCGCGCCCCGCTCGTCCGCCGCTTTGGGGCCGAACTCATCGAACGTCTCGACCAGGCGCTTGGCCGGCTCGAGGAGGCGATCTCGCCGCGCCTGCCGGTCGCCCCGCTTTCGGTCGAACGCCACTTCGCCGATCCGCTGTCGCTTCTCGACGACATCGAGCGGTTGATCGGCCTGCTCGCCGCCACGCTCAAGGTCGACCTCGAACGCCGGGAAGAGGGTGCGCGGGCGCTTGAACTTTTGCTTTTCAGGGTCGACGGCGCGGTCAGCCGCATCACGGTCGGGGCGTCGCGCCCGATCCGCGAGCCGACGCTGGTGCGCAGGCTGTTCCATGAGCGGCTGGCGACGCTCGGCGAGACCATGGATGCCGGCTTCGGCTTCGATCTCGTGCGCCTTTCGGCCCTGTCGACGGCCGCGTTCGATGCACGGCAGGCCGATCTCGCCGGCGAAATCGACGACGATGGCGAAGAATTCGCGATTTTTGCAGATCGCGTCACGGCCCGGCTCGGCGAAGCCGCCATGCTCGAACCTGCCACCGCCGAAAGCCACCTGCCGGAACGTGCCGCCCCCGCATTGCCCTATGCCCGGGAGGAGGCGCGCAGGAGCATGGCCGGCCCAGCCCGGGCAGCGGCGCCGGCGGGCAGGCGCCCGGCCGAACGGCCCGTCCGCCTGTTCCGGCAGCCCGAGCCCATCGACGTTCCGGCGACCGAGGTGCCGGACGGGCCGCCGCTCCATTTCCGCTGGCGCCGGGCCCTGCATCGAGTCGCCCGTGCCGAAGGACCCGAGCGCATCGCGCCCGAATGGTGGCGCGAGGAGGCGGACGCGCCGACGCGCGACTATTACCGCATCGAGGATGCCGACGGCCGTCGCTACTGGCTCTATCGGCAGGGCCTCTACAACGCGCAGGCCGCAGCCCCGCGCTGGTTCCTGCATGGGGTGTTCGCATGAACATGGCTGCTGCCCCGATCGGCTATGCCGAGTTCGGCATGCAGTCGAATTTCTCGTTCCTGCGCGGGGCGTCTGCGCCGGAAGAGCTGGTCATCGCGGCGAAGTTTCTGGGGCTTTCGGCGGTCGGCCTTGCCGACTGCAACACGGTGGCCGGTGTCGTCCGCGCGTGGAAGATGGCACAGACGGAGGGGCTGTCCTACCACCCCGGCTGCCGGCTGGTCTTTGCCGACGGTACGCCCGACATCCTTGCCTATCCCAGGGATCGCAAGGGCTGGGGGCATCTGTGCCGGATGCTGACCCAGGCCAATACCCGGCCTGAAAGCGAAAAGGGCGCGCCGCTCCTCTACCGGCACGATCTTTTCGAGTGGGGCGATCTGCTGTCGCTTGCCGTGCTGACCGACGTCACGGCTACCTCGGAAGACGATGCCGCGCTTCTGCGCAGCCTCAAGGCACGCTTCGGTACCTCCCTGTGGCTGGCTGTCGCGCCGGATTTCGGCGGCGACGACCGCTTCAGGATCGAGCAGGCCGCTGCCCTGGCAGAGGTCACGGGCGTGCCGCTGATGGCGACCAATGATGCGCTCTACCATGCACCGGGCCAGCGGCCGCTGCAGGATGTCCTGACGGCGATCCGCCTCAGCGTACCCGTTGCCGAGGCTGGCTTCGAGCTCAAGGCGAACGCCGAACGCCACCTCAAGGCGCCTGTCGATATTGCGAGGCTTTTCCGCAACCACCCGGAGGCCCTGGCCGAGACGCTGCGCTTCGCCGAAAGCCTCACTTTCTCGCTGAAGGAGCTCCAATACAATTATCCCGACGAACCGACGGAATCGGGCCTCGAACCGCAGGCGGAGCTTGAACGTCTCACCTGGGAAGGTGCAAGGAACCGCTATCCGGATGGTGTCTCGGAGAAGGTGCAGGGGATCATCCGGCATGAGCTCCGCATCGTCGAGACGCTCAGCTACGCCCGCTATTTCCTCACCGTTCACGAGATCGTGAAATTTGCGCGCTCGGAAGGAATCCTCTGCCAGGGCCGAGGCTCGGCAGCCAATTCGATCATCTGCTACTGCATCGGCATCACCGATGTCGGACCGGAGATCGTCGACATCCTGTTCGAACGCTTCATCTCGGAAGAACGCGGCGAGCCGCCTGACATCGACGTCGATTTCGAGCATGAGCGGCGCGACGAGGTCATTGCCTTCATCTACGAAAAATACAGCTCCAAGCGCACCGCGCTCGCCGCTTCCGTCGTCACCTATCGCGGCCGCTCGGCGCTGCGCGAGGTGGCCAAGGCGATGGGGCTTTCCGACGACGTCAGGGGCGCCTTGTCGGGTTCGATATGGGGCTGGTATTCATCCGAACTCGGCGAGAAGGAAACGGCAGCCGGGGGGCTCGACAAGGCCGACCCCGTGACGCGGCATGTCGTCGACCGCGCCAACGAGATCATGGGCTTTCCCCGCCACCTGTCCCAGCATGTCGGCGGCTTCGTCATCACCAGGGATCGGCTCGACGAGATCGTGCCGATCATGAAGACGGGCATGGAAGAGCGCAAGATGGTCGAGTGGGACAAGGACGACCTCGATGCCGTCGGCATCCTCAAGGTCGACATCCTGGCGCTCGGCATGCTGACCTGCCTGCGCAAGGCCTTCAACCTGCTCGAAGCGCATTACGACGAACGCGACCCCTACGGCCGGCCCTATACGCTCGCCACCCTGCCGCAGGAGGATCAAAGGGTCTACGACATGATCTGCCGGGCAGACACGCTCGGCGTCTTCCAGATCGAGAGCCGGGCGCAGATGTCGATGCTGCCGCGGCTCAGGCCGCGCAAGTTCTACGACCTCGTCATCGAAGTGGCGATCGTCCGGCCAGGCCCGATCCAGGGTGACATGGTGCACCCCTATCTGCGCCGCCGGCAAGGCAAGGAAAAGGTTGAATTCCCCAAGAAGGAACTCGAGGACATCCTGGGCAAGACGCTGGGCGTGCCGCTCTTCCAGGAGCAGGCGATGAAGATCGCCATCGTTGCCGGCGGCTTCACGCCCGGCGAGGCTGACAAGCTCCGCCGCGCCATGGCCACCTTCAAGCGCACCGGCACCATCGGCAACCACCGCGCCAAGATGATCGAGGGCATGGTCGGCCGCGGCTACCAGCGCGACTTTGCCGAGCGTTGCTTCAAGCAGATCGAGGGCTTTGGCGAGTATGGCTTTCCCGAAAGCCACGCCGCGTCCTTCGCGCTGCTCGTCTATGCCTCCTGCTGGTTCAAGGCCTTTTATCCCGACGTCTTCTGCGCGGCGATCCTGAACTCCCAGCCGATGGGTTTTTACCGTCCGGCGCAATTGGTGCGCGACGCCCAGGATCATGGCGTCGAGATAAGGCAGGTCGACATCAATCGTTCCGTCTGGGACTGCACGCTCGAACGTTCGGGCTTCGACCCGAAGCGCATCCAGCGGCGTCACGGCGAAATGCGCGATGTCATCAGGACCAGCCACGCCGTCCGGCTCGGCTTCCGCCAGATCAAGGGCCTCGGAGACAAGAAGATGAATGCCTTCGCCGAACGGCGCGGCAAGGGTTATGTCTCGGTGCGCGATGTCTGGCTGCGCTCCGGCCTCGACGTCGGCGAGATCGAGCTGCTCGCCCAGGCAGATGCGTTCCGCTCGATCGGTCTCGACCGGCGCGCCGCATTATGGGCGGTGCGGGCGCTCGACGGCAGGAGTGCCGCCGAAATGCTGCCGCTGTTCGACCGCCCCGACGTGCGGCTGGTCGACAACGAGCCCGAGACCCGGCTGCCGCAGATGCCGCTCGGCGAGCATGTCATCCACGACTATCGGTCGCTCGGCCTGTCGCTGAAGGCGCACCCGGTCGCCTTCCTCAGGCATCATCTCGACCGCACCGGCATCACACCCAACGCCAGGCTCGGCGACGTGCCCGACGGGCGGCGCGTTTCCGTGGCGGGGCTGGTGCTGGTCCGCCAGCGGCCGGGCAAGGGCAATGCCATCTTCCTCACGCTGGAGGATGAGAATTCCATCGCCAATGTCATCGTCTGGGCGCGGGTCTTCGAGCGTTTCCGGCCGGTCATCATGGGCTCGAAGTTCATCCGCGTCACCGGCAAGCTGCAGAAGGAATCGGACGTCATCCACATCGTCGCCGACAAGCTGGAGGATCTGACGCATTGGCTGGCGGCCATGTCGGAAGAGCTGCAGGCACCGGCCGACGACAAGGCTGCGCCGGCGCAGGCACATGCGGCCAGGCAAAGTGCTGCCGAGAAGGCGGCAAAGGACCCGCGTGTCGTGCAGAGCTATGAAAGGCTCGTCCGCAAGACCAGCGGCGTCATGCCCAAGGGACGAAACTTTCAATGAAACAGGGCCTGGAAGGAGGCCTGGGTTCAGTCGGCAGACGGAGTGGTTTTCGGTGCTGCCTCGTCCGGAATCTGCCGCGCCTCGGAGGGCAGCATCACGGGGATGCCGTCACGCACCGGGTAGGCGAGGCGGGCGAGCCTGGACACCAGTTCGCCGCGCTCGGCATTCCAGGTCAGCGGACCCTTGGTCAGCGGGCAAGCCAGCAGCTCGAGCAGCTTGACGTCGATGTCGCGTTTGTTGGTGGCTTCAACCATCCAGGCTCTCCACGGGTCGGGCTGGGGCAATTCCAGGAAAACTATGCAGCGGCTTTCCGGCCGGGATTGCCACAAACCAAGAGAAGACAGAGCGTTTCGCATTCGAAGAAAAGCGAAGAGAGCTCTATTGCAGGCTCGAGCCGAAATCCTCGTTTTCGCGCGCCAGTGCCATTTCGGTGATCGCGATCAATGTCTCGGCGCGTGTCTTGAGGTCGGGCGCCTCGAGCAGCGCCTGCTTTTCGGCAGCGCCGTAAGGCGCCATCATCGACAGCGCGTTGACCAGTATGGCGTTGTCGGCGCGGCTGACGCTCTCCCAGTCGGCGTCGAGCTCGTTGGCCTGGAGATAGGTGCGGAACGCCCTGAGCAGCGCCGGCCGGTCGACATCCGCGCCGGCCTTGTCCTCGCCGAGGTCGGCGCCGAAGCAGGTGATCTTGCATTGCCGGAACGGCGTCTTGACGGCCAGCTCCTGGCTGACCCGGAACCGGCAGACGCCCTGCAGCGAGATCAGGTAGCGGCCGTCGCCGGTCTCGGCGAGCGAGGTGATGCGGCCGATGCAGCCGACGGGGCACAAAGCCGGTTCGCCGTCGGGATGCAGCGTGCCGTCGAGCGCCGGCTGGATCATGCCGATCAGCCGCGATCCAGCAATCGCTTCGTCGATCATCTGCAGGTAGCGCGGCTCGAAGATGTTGAGCGGCATGCGGCCGCCAGGCAACAGCAGCGCCGCCGTCAGCGGGAACACCGCCAGCGTCGTCGGCAAATCGCTGTCGAGCCTGTAATGCGCGTTTCCTGCCTGCATCTGTTCCTCAGTCGGATACCCCTTCATCTGGGGCCGCAACGGTCGAGCGCAAGGGCGCCGGCGACAAAACCGTTACGAAAACAGCAGCGACGACAGCTTGCGCCGCGTCGCCAGCGTCACCTCGTCGGTGAAGCCCCAGGCCTCGAACAGCTTGAGCAGCTGTGCCCTGGCGCCGTCGTCGTTCCAGGTCCGGTCGGCCTTGACGATGGCGAGCAGGCTGTCGGCGGCCTCGGTGCGCTGGCCCTTGGCGTTCTGGATCATGGCGAGGTCGAAGCGCGCCTGGTGGTCGCCGGGGTTCTGGGCCAGCCGGCGCTCCAGTTCGGCCGAATCGCCGAGGGCGGCAGCTTCTTGGGCAAGCGCGATCCTGGCGCGCACCGAAGCCAGCGCCGGCGCATCCTGCTTGCCTTCGGGGGCGCGTGCCAGCACCTCGTTCGCGCCGTCGGTGTCGCCGGCCTCGAAGAGGATCTCGGCCAGTGCGCCGATGGCATCGAGATTGTCGGCAGCCTGCTCGAGCACGGCGTCATAGATCTGAACCGCCGTCTGCAGGTCGCCGGCGTCGCGCGCCTCGGCGGCGGCGGCGAGCGCCTCGGCGATCTGCGGCTGGCCGCCATCCTTGCCGGCGACCTTGTCGATGAAGTCGCGGATCTGGCTCTCGGGCACGGCGCCCATGAAGCCGTCGACCGGCTGGCCGTTCTTGAAGGCGATGACCGCCGGGATCGACTGGATGCCGAGCTGGCCGGCGATGGCGGGATGGTCGTCGATGTTCATCTTGACGAGCTTGACGCGGCCGCCCGCGGCCTGGACGACGCGCTCGATCACCGGCGTCAGCTGCTTGCACGGACCGCACCAGGGCGCCCAGAAGTCGACCAGCACCGGCTGGTTGCGCGATTCCTGGATAACGTCGGCGCTGAAGGCCGCGGTGGTGGTGTCCTTGATGAGATCGGCCGCCGGCGCGGCATCGCCGGCAGGCGCGCCGCCAAACTGCACATTCGCGGCATACTGGCTGCTCATGCCGCCGAAGGGGTTGTTCTCGTTGCTCATACTGGCTCTTCCGGTGTGTATTCAGGGCCCGCCGGCCGTCGGCCGCGGCTGTCAGCCCACCATGTGGCGATCAGCCGGTGACTTTCAAGATAACAGGATCGTGGCCGGTTGCCTTGACGAATTGCAACAGGTCGGCGGCCGCGATCGAGGTCGTCGCCTCGTTGGTCAGCGGGTGGGCGTTGATGACGGCGTTTTCCATCAGCGTGCTGTCGAGCACCACCCTGACCCTGCCCGAGGTGTCGTTGATCAGCCCGAAGACCGTCACCGCGCCCGGCGCGACGCCGAGCAGCTCCATCAGCGCTTCCGGCTTGCCGAAGGAGACGCGGCTCGCCGCGCCGATCAAGTGATGGATCTGCTTGAGGTCGACATCGGCGTCCTCGTCGACGGTCACGAGGAAGAAGCTGTCTTTCTTGTCCTTGAGGAACAGGTTCTTGGTGTGGCCGCCGGGGATCGTCCCGCGCAGCGCCTGCGAATCGGCGACGGTGTAGAGCGGCGGGTGCTCGTGCGTCTGGACGGCGATGCCGAGCGTTTCGAGAAAGGCGAACAGCTCGGCCTTGGTCTTGGGATTCGGTGCGCCGGTCATCGCCGCCTTCGTCAAAATTGTTCGATTTCAGGGTTTATGGGCAAAGCCCGGCGCCAAGACAAGCCCGGCCGGCACATCAGAAGGCTCCGTTTGCACGGAAATCCGGGGTTTGCCGGGGTGTGGACGAAGAGCCGAAAAAAGATCGCGCTTCCCTGTTGCATTCGCCGCGAGCTTCGGCCATATAGGCGCCGTTGCGGCGACGAGCCGCGCGAGCGGGTGTAGCTCAGGGGTAGAGCACAACCTTGCCAAGGTTGGGGTCGAGCGTTCGAATCGCTTCACCCGCTCCAATATATCCCACGAAAAAGGCCGCGGCTTGCCGCGGCCTTCGTCGTTTCTGGCGGGCTGAAGCGGCAGCCGACCACAGATGCGATGGCGTCGAGCCTCAACGCAATGTCGGCGCGCGAAGCTTGCAGGCGAAGGCGCTGTCGGCTGATCCGGCCCCGAATCGCCCGAAGATGGCCAAGCTGGGTGCAAAACGGCCTGGTCAGTCCAGGGCGCGGTCAAGGTGGGTGTATCCGCCGTCGACGAACAGCCACTGGCCGGTGGTGTGGCTGGCCTTGTCGGAGAGCAGGAAGATGACCGTGTCGGCGATTTCCTCCGACGTCGTCATGCGCTGGCCGAGCGGGATGCGGCGGGTGATTTCTTCCAGGCGCGCTTCGGGATCGTCGAAGGTCTTCAGCCATTTCTCGTAGAGCGGCGTCATCACCTCGGCGGGGATGACCGCGTTGACGCGGACGCCGTCGCCGCGCAGGGCGGCCGCCCATTCGCGGGTCAGCGACAGCTGCGCGCCCTTGGCGGCGGTGTAGCCGCTGGTGTTGCCCTGGCCGGTGAGGGCGGTCTTGGACGAGACGTTGACGATCGAACCGCGCGCCGTCTTCAGCCACGGCAGGCAATGATGGGCGGTCGCATAATAGTGGATCAGGTTGCGCTCCAGCGATTCGCGGAAGGCATCGGGGCCGGCCTCAAGGCCGATGCCGTCATTGATGCCGGCATTGTTGACCAGCCCGTCGATGCGGCCGAACGTTTCCGCCACGGTCTTCACCGCAGCTGCGATCTCGGGGTCGTGCATCAGCTCGAGCTGGATGAATTTCGAGCGCGGCGAGGTCGCCTTGAGCTTCGCCGCGAAGTCGTCGGCCAGAGGGCTGCGTCCGAAGACGACGGGGACGGCGCCCTCCGCCGCGAGGCCGAGCGTGACCGCGCCGCCGATGCCGGCGCCGCCGCCTGTGACGATGACCACCTTGTCTTTCAGGCCGAGGTCCATTGTCGTCTCCGTCGAAGCATGGTCCCGAAAGTCGCAAACTTTTCGGGCAAGGTCATTGGCCAGGAACAAGCGGCCGGAGCGAGCAGCTCCTAGCCGCGGAACTGGAAGTCCTCGAGCGTCGCCGGCTTCATCTCGATGGAGAAACCGGGCGCGCTCGGGGGCATGTAGGCGGCATTGCGGACCACGCAGGGTTCCTTGAAGTGCTCGTGCAGGTGGTCGACATATTCGACCACGCGGCCCTCACGGGTGCCGGCGATGCAGACATAGTCGATCATCGACAGGTGCTGGACATATTCGCACAGGCCGACGCCGCCGGCATGCGGGCAGACGAGCAGGTCGTACTTCGCTGCCATCAGGAGCACGGCGAGGATCTCGTTGACGCCGCCGAGGCGGCAGGAATCGATCTGCACCACGTCGATGGCGCCGCGCATGATGAACTGCTTGAACATGATGCGGTTCTGGCACATCTCGCCGGTGGCGACCTGAACGGGAGCCACGCCCTCGCGGATCTTGCGGTGGCCCTCGACGTCGTCGGGATTGGTCGGCTCCTCGATGAACCACGGCTTGGCGAAGGCGAGGTCGCGCACCCAGTCGATGGCCTGGTCGACCTCCCAGACCTGGTTGGCGTCGATCATCAGCTGGCGGTCGGGGCCGAGCACGTCGCGGGCGATGCGCAGGCGGCGGATGTCGTCGGCCTTGTCGCGGCCGACCTTGAGCTTGACGTGGTTGAAGCCGGCATCGACCGCTTCCTGGCAGAGCCGGCGCAGCTTCTCGTCGCCATAGCCGAGCCAGCCGGCCGAAGTGGTGTAGCAGGGGTAGCCCTCGTGCTCGAGCGTGGCGATGCGCTCGGCCTTGCCGGGCGCTTTGTCGCGCAGCATGGCAAGCGCTTCGTCGGGCGTGATGCAGTCGGTGATGTAGCGGAAGTCGATGCAGCGCACGAGTTCTTCAGGCGACATGTCGGCGACGAGCTTCCACACCGGCTTGCCCGACATCTTGGCCCAGATGTCCCAGACGGCGTTGACGACGGCACCCGTGGCGAGGTGGATCGCGCCCTTGTCGGGCCCGATCCAGCGCAGCTGGCTGTCGGAGGTGACATGGCGCCAGAAGGCGCCCATGTCTGATGTGACCTTGTCCATGTCCAGGCCGACGACGAGGTGGCGCATCGCCTCGATCGCCGCGCAGCAGATCTCGTTGCCGCGGCCGATGGTGAAGGTCAGGCCGTGACCCTCGATGCCGGGTGCGTCGGTTCTCAGGATGACGTAGGCCGCCGAATAATCGGGGTCCGGGTTCATCGCGTCGGAACCGTCGAGATGCTGCGAGGTCGGGAAGCGCAGGTCGAGCACCCGCATGTCGATGATGCTGGTCATGGTCGGGGGTCCCTAAGGTTTCAGGCGGCGACGGCGCGCTGCTTCTGGGTGCCGAGGCCCTCGATGCCGAGGGTCATCGTCTGGCCGGGCTTGAGATAGACGGGTGGCTTCTGGCCGAGGCCGACTCCGGGCGGGGTGCCGGTCGAGATGACGTCGCCGGACTGAAGGCTCATGAAGCGGCTGAGATAGGCAACGACCTGCCGGACCGAGAAGATCATGGTCGTGGTCGAGCCGTCCTGGTAGCGTCTGCCGTCGACATCCAGCCACATCTTGAGGTTCTGCGGGTCGGCGATCTCGTCGGATGTGACCATCCATGGACCGGTCGGGCCGAAGGTGTCGCAGCCCTTACCCTTGTCCCAGGTGCCGCCGCGCTCGATCTGGTATTCGCGCTCGGAGACGTCGTTGATGACGCAGTAGCCGGCGACGTGGTCCATGGCGTCGGCCTCGTCGATGTAGCGGCCGGGCTTGCCGATGACGACGCCGAGCTCGACCTCCCAGTCGGTCTTGAGAGAGCCGCGCGGGATCTCGACGTCGTCGTCGGGGCCGACGATGGCCGAGGTCCACTTGTTGAAGACGATGGGTTCGGCGGGGATGGCAGCACCCGTCTCGGCGGCGTGGTCCGCATAGTTGAGGCCGATGCAGATGAACTTGCCGATGCGGCCGACGCAGGCGCCGAGGCGCAGGTCCTGCTGCGGCGTGCCCGCGACCAGCGGCAGGGTCTCGGGGTCGATGCCGCGCAGGCGGGCGAGCCCTTCGGGAGCCAGCACGCCGCCGGCGATGTCGTCGACGTGGCGCGAGAGATCGCGGACGCGGCCGGACGCGTCGAGCAGGCCGGGCTTTTCGTTGCCCATGGGGCCATAGCGGAGCAATTTCATTGACGTCACCTTGGTTGGAAGAGCCGGAGGCGGCGAACCGCCTCCGGTGAGGTCCGGATCGTGGTCAGTCGTACAGCACGGCTGCGATGTCGGGCTGATCGATGTTGGTCTTGTCGTAGTAGTAGAAGCCGGTGTCGATGTTCTTCTCGACCGCCTCGCCCTTGGCTGCCTTGACGGCTGCCTCGACGGTCTTGTAGCCGATGCCGACCGGGTTCTGGGTGATGGCGCCGGCCATCTGGCCGTCGCGGATCGCCTGCTTCTGCTGGGCACCCGAATCGTAGCCGATGATCACCAACTGGCGGCCGAGTTCCTTGGCGCCGTTGACGACGCCGATGGCCGAGCCTTCGTTGGCGCCGAACATGCCCTTGAGATCGGGGTTGGCCTGCAGGATCGCCTTGGTGATTTCGGTCGACTTGAGGTGATCGCCCTCGCCATATTCGATGGCGACGATCTCGACCTTCGGATGGGCCTCCTTCATGCGGTTGACGAAGCCGTCGCGGCGATCGATGCCGGTGCGGCTGGTCTGGTCATGCACGACCAACGCCACCTTGCCTTCGTCGCCAATCAGTTCGGCCATCTTGTCGGCGGCAAGGGCGGCGGCGGCGATGTTGTTGGTCGAGGCGGTGGAGACCGGGATGTCGCCTTCGACGCCGGAGTCGAAGGCGACGACAGGGATCTTGGCGTCCTTGGCCTGTTGCAGCAGCGGCAGCGCCGCCTGGCTGTCGAGGGCGGCGAAGCCGATCGCCGCCGGCTTCTTGGCGAGGGCCGCGGCCAGCATGTCGATCTGGCGGTCGACCTGGGTTTCCGAATCCGGGCCTTCGAAGGTGACTTCGACGCCGAGGTCGGCGGCGGCCTTGTCGGCGCCCGCCTTCACGGCCTGCCAGAACTGATGCTGGAAGCCCTTGGAGATCAGCGGGATGTACATCTTGTCCTGGGCCAGTGCGAAGCTCGAGCCGTAACCCAGGATCGCTGCGGCGCTGATGGCGCCGAGCACGGTGCGTCTAGTGAACATGGTTCCTCCTGATGTTCATTTTCCGATCCGAATTTGCATTCCGAATTTTCCTGGAGCGCGTTCGCTCTCTTCTTGGTGTTGGCGCAGCCACGGGCTGCGCGAAGCAGGCCTTTCTCAAAGCCTGCGGCGCCGCAGAATGTCGGTGTAGACGGCGAGAATGATGATCGAGCCGGTGACCACGGTCTGCCATTCCTGGGCGACCGAAAGGATGCGCAGGCCGTTGGCGAGCACGGAGATGATGAGCGCGCCGATGAGCGTGCCGATGATGGTGCCGCGGCCGCCGGAGAGCGAGGTGCCGCCGATGACCACCGCGGCGATGGCGTCGAGCTCGTAGCCCTGGCCGAGCGCTGGCTGGGCCGAATTGAGCCGCGAGGAGATCAGCAGCCCGGCGATGCCGCAGATCGAGCCGGCAAGCGCGTAGACGGCGATCTTCCAGCGGTCGGTGTTGACGCCGGACAGCCGGACCGCCTCCTCGTTGGAGCCGAGCGCGAAGGTGAAGCGGCCGAGGATGGTCCGTTCGAGGATGAAGCTGGTGGCGATCGCGACCAGGAACAGGATCAGCACGCCATTGGGGATCGGCAGGGCCGGGAAGACGGAACCGATCAGCGAGCCCTGCGAGATCTGGGTGAAGCCCGGCGTGCCGTTGAAATAGATCGGCCGGGTGCCGGAGATGACCAGCGACAGGCCCTTGAGGATCAGCATCATGCCGAGCGTGGCGATGAAGGGCGGGATCTTGAGCTTGGCGACGAAAGTGCCGGACAGCGTGCCGCTGGCGGCACCGGCGAGGATGGCGGCCAGCACGCCGAAGCCGAGCGGCATGCCCCAGAAGGTCAGCACCACGCCGGCGATGACCGCGCAGAAGGTCATCAGCGTGCCGACCGACAGGTCGATGCCGCCGGTGATGATGACAAGCGTCGCCGCGATCGCCAGCACGCCATTGACCGACGTCGCCTGCAGGATGGCGATGATGTTGGAGGTCTGCATGAAATTGGGCGAGGCGAGGCTGAACACCAGGATCAGCGCGATCAGGCTGGCGAAGGCGAGGAGCCTGTGGGCGCCGGAGAATTTCGAACCCATCGAGACAATTCCGGTGGATGCGGTCGCACTCATTTGGCATCTCCCTTAGCCGGCTGGTTGTTCTGGTTGGCGCCTTCGCCGCGCAGGGTGGCGAGGTGCATGATCTCTTCCTGGCTGGCGCCGCCAGGCAAGATGCCGGTCAGCCGGCCCTCGCACATGACGGCGATGCGGTGGCTGAGCCGCAGCACTTCGGGCAGTTCGGACGAGATGACGATAATGGCGCGGCCCTGCCGGGCGAGCGCGTTCAACAGCTTGTAGATCTCGTTCTTGGCTCCGACATCGATGCCGCGTGTCGGCTCGTCGAAGATCAGCACCTCGCAGTCGCGCAGCAGCCACTTGGCGATGACGATCTTCTGCTGGTTGCCGCCGGAGAGCAGGCGCACTTCCTGGCGGTCGGACGGGGTCTTGATCGCCAGCTGGTCGATGTAGCGGCTTGCTGCATCGTGCATGGCGGCTTCCCGGAGCAGGCCGCCGGGGCCGGCGAAGCGGCGGAGGCTCGCCAGCACGACGTTGTTGCGGACGTCCATGCCGGTGGCGAGGCCGAAATGCTTGCGGTCCTCGGAGAGGTAGCCGATGCCGGCGCGCACCGCGTCCTGCGGCATGCGGATGTCGACCTTCCTGCCGTGCATGAAGATGTCGCCGCTGTCGCGGCGGTCGGCGCCGAAGATGGCGCGGGCGACCTCGGTGCGGCCGGCGCCCATCAGGCCGGCGAAGCCGAGGATCTCGCCCTTGCGCACGGAAAAGCCGACGTTGCGAATGGCCGCGCCGCGGTTGAGGTTCTTGACCTTCAGCACGACGTCCGAATTCGCATGGTCGGGTAAGTCGGGGCGCTCCTCGGTGAGCGCGCGCCCGACCATCATCGAAATGATCTTTTCGACCGGCGTGTCGGCAGCAGGCACGGTGCCGATATATTCGCCGTCGCGCATGACCGTGACGCGGTCGGCGATGCGCTTCAACTCGTCCATCTTGTGCGAGATGTAGACGATGCCGACGCCCTCGGCCTTGAGGCGGGCGATGATGGCGAAAAGCTCGTTGATCTCGGCGTCGTTCAGGGCGGCGGTCGGCTCGTCCATGATCAGCACGCGCGACCGGTAGGACAGCGCCTTGGCGATTTCCACCATCTGCTGGCGAGCGATGGTCAACCCGTCGATCAGCGTGCGCGGATCGAGCTTCAGGTGCATGCTGGCGAAGATTTCCGCCGCATCGGCATTGAGCCTGGCTTCGTCGAGCAGCAGGCCCGCGGCCTTGCGCGGCTCGCGGCCGATGAACATGTTCTGTGCCGCCGTCAGGTGTGGCATCAGGTTGAGCTCCTGATGGATGATGCCGATGCCGAGGTCCTGGGCTTGGCGCGGCGAGTTGATCTCGACCGGCTTGCCGTCGAGCAGGATTTCGCCGCCGTCGCGGCGGTAGATGCCGGCGAGGATCTTCATCATCGTCGACTTGCCGGCGCCGTTCTCGCCCATCAGGGCATGAACCTCGCCGGCGCGCAGGTCGAGCTGGGCGTTGTGCAGCGCGCGCACGCCGGGGAACGACTTCTCGATGTCCTTCATCGCAACGAGGGCGGTCATGCGCGGCCTCCGTCGATGCCATAGAAGCGTGCCGCGGTGCCGCCGAGGATCGCTGCGCGCTGCGACTGGCCGAAATGGTCGAGCAGGCGGGCGGTGACCTCGTCCCAGAAGGCAAAGGGGGCGGCCAAGGTGAGCACCGGCCAATCCGAGCCCCAGATCAGGCGATCCGGTCCGAACCAGGTGAGCAGGCTGTCGACGGTCGGACGCAGGGCTTGCGCCGCCGCCTTCGGCGTCGCGCGGCGGTCGGCAGGCAGCTCGGTGAGCAGGCCGGAGAGCTTGCAGCACAGATGCGGGTGGCCGGAGAGCTCGGCCATGCCGAATTTCCACATGGCATGGCGCGAGTCGTCGGCCGGTGCGGCGAAGGCAGGCTTGGCGGCATGGTCGATGACGACAGGCAGATCCGGGTGTTTCTCGACGAAGCGGCGCAGCACTTGAAGATGCTGCGGCAGGACCAGCGCGTCGAAGCGCAGGCCAAGCCGCTGCAGCGCGGCGACGGCTCCGGCGTCCGGGCGGGTGGCGATCCAGTCGATGTCGTCGAGATCCTGCAGCATCGGCCGGACGCCCTTGAACAGCGGGTTTTTCGCAAGCTGTTGCAGCGACTGAACGCTCTTTGGCGAAGACAGATCGACCCAGCCGACGACGCCGGCGACGGCACTGTCGCTATGGCCCTGGTCGAGCAGGAACAGCGTTTCGGCTTCGGTGGGCGCGGCCTGGACGAGGATGCGCCTGGCGATGCCGGCGGCTTGCGCCAGCGGGCGCATCTCGGCTGCGCCGAAATCGCGGTGGATCGGCGCGAGGTGGGCGGCGTCAGGCGTCAGCCAGCCATAGTCGCCACGCCGGAGCGCCCAGTAGTGGCAGTGGCCGTCGATCCTTTCGATCATGGCCGCGGCCCCGCCTAGATGGTGACGCCGCCGTCGACCAGGACAGCCTGGCCGGTGACGAAGCGCGACTCGTCGGACAACAGGTAGACGACGAGTGGGGCGATGTCGTCGACGGTGGCGAGCTGGCCGATGGGCTGGCGGGCGATGAAATCCTTCTCGGCCTGCACGGGATCGGCAGCAGCGGCGATGCGGCCGCGCAGCGACGGCGTGTCGACCGTACCGGGGCACAGCGCGTTGCAGCGGACACCGCGGCGGACATAGTCGGCGGCCATGCCCTTGGTGAAGCCGATGACGGCTGCCTTGGTCGCGCCGTAGAGCAGGCGGTTGGGGAAGCCTTTGATCGACGAAGCCATCGAGGCCATGTTGAGGATCGACACGCCGCCGGTCTTTTCGGCGCGTTCGAGCATGCCGGGCAGGAATGCCCTGGTGGTGCGGTACATACTCTTGACGTTGAGGTCGAAGCTGAAGTCCCAGTCTTCGTCGCTGCAGTCCATGATGGTGCCGTTGTGGACGAAGCCGGCGCAGTTGAAGAGGCCGTCGAGCGGCGCCTGGCCTGCGCCGAAGGCGGCGACCGCCTTGGCGTCGCGGACGTCGAGACGATGGGTCTCGATGTTCTCGTGCTCGCCCGAAAGCGCCTTGAGCGCCTCGTCATTGATGTCGGTGGCGATGACGTGCGCGCCTTCCCTGACGCAGGCCAGCACGCTGGCGCGGCCGATGCCCTGGGCAGCGGCGGAAATGAAAATGCGTTTCCCGCGTAGTCGCATAACCGTCGCTCCTCCCAGCAAACTGCTTGCGCTTCTGTCTATATACGAACATACTATTCATAAATGAACCAACCTTGCAATGGGGAATTGTGAGGAGGGAATTGTGAGGCGGTCGACCGGGAGGATTTCGCGTCATGCCAAAAGGGCCGGCAAAGACCGCCAACAGCACAGACAAGGACGAGCGCTACCGCGCGCCCGCGCTCGACAAGGGACTCGATATCCTGGAACTGCTGTCGGAGCAGCCGGGCGGACTGACCCGGGCCGAGATCGTCAAGGCGATGGGGCGCGGCCCGAGCGAGGTCTACCGGATGCTCGAACGGCTGGTAGCGCGCGATTTCGTCAGCCGCTCGCCCGAGGGCGACCGCTACGCGCTGACGATGAAGCTGTTCATCCTTGCCCACCGGCACCCGCCGGTGCGCCGCCTGGTGGCGCGGGCGCAGCCCTTGATGGACGCGTTTTCGATCGCCGTCGGGCAGTCCTGCCACCTGGTGGCGCCGGATCGTGACGCGGCGCTGGTGGTGGCGCATGCCAGCCCGCCCGGAAACTGGGAGTTCGGCATCCGCATCGGCGCGCATATCGACCTCCTGACCACGAGCTCGGGCCATATCCTGCTCGCCTTCCAGGACGAGCATTCGCAAGCCGAGGCCGCGGCGCGCTGGGACGGCACCGACATGGCGGGGGCGCGGGAGAAGCTGGAACCGGTGCTGACCGCCTATCGCGACACCGGCCACCGCGTCGGCCCGAGCCAGCAGATGCGCGCCATCGACGACATCTCGGTGCCGATCCTGTCGCCTGACGGGTTTGCCATTGCCGTTTTGACCTGCCCCTACATCCAGAGGCTGGACGACAAGCAGGCCGACATCGACCAGACGCTGATCCTGCTCAAGGACGTCGCGGCGAAGCTGTCGCTGTCTTAGGCACGCTCCAACTGTATGTCGGGGAGGTCAGTGCCGCCCTCACCCTTACCCTCTCCCCGTAAGGACGGGGAGAGGGGGGCTTCGGCGTTGAGGCTTCGTCCTTCTCCCCGTCATTACGGGGAGAAGGTGCCGGCAGGCGGATGAGGGGCGGCTGTGTCCTTGCAGGAAAAATACCGCTTCCTCGACAAGCTTCGGAATGGGATGGGAGCAGCCTAGTCGAAGGGCTTCAAGCCCCCGGCGGCACCACGCCCTTGCGGACGGCGAAGTCGGCGTAGAAGCGGCGTTCCTGAGTCTGGATGACGGCGTAGGCCTGCTTGGCGCGTTCGTAGAAGGCGAAGCGCTCGATCCCGACCATTTTGGTTCCCGTACCTTCGATCAGCTTGCCGACTTCGCGCTGGACGTCGGGGATCTCGTCGGGCTTGCCGACCACCTCCATGCGGCCGAAGGCATCGTCGACGAAGGTGTCTACCGGCATCACCGACAGCACCGCCTTCATGACGCTGACGATGTCGCCGTCGATGCGCAGCGGCCGGCCGAAGACGGTCTGCCGCGCCATCGCATCGGCCGGGAAGTTGGCGTCGGCAATGATCAGGTCGTCGCCGTGTCCCATGGCGCGGAGCACGTAGAGCGCGTCGGGGCCGAGCAGCGGGTCGATGCCGAGGAGCATTTTTGTCACCTGAGATGCGGGTTGCGGATGAGGGCAGCTGCCCGTTCGCTCCAGAATTGCAAGCGGTCCGCTTCGAAGCAAGGCGTCCGTCAGTGCATTTCAGCGGCTCTTCGGAGTGTGCAACGGCTTCCGCACTCCCGGACTGCCCTAAGCGTCGCGGACGAAACCTTCGGAGGCAACCAGAAGGTTGCGGGTGTAGTCCTGCGCCACGTTGCGGGTGGCGAGGTCGCCGGCCTCCAGCCGCTCGATCTCCTCGCCGCCCTGCATCACCATCAGCCGCTCGCACATATGGGTGATGACGCCGAGGTCGTGGCTGACCATGACGAAGGTCAGCTTGCGGTCGCGGCGGACCTGTTCGAGCAGGTTGAGCACTTCGGCCTGCACCGAGGCATCGAGCGCCGAGGTCGGCTCGTCGAGCAAGAGGATCGAGGGTTCGAGGATCAGCGCGCGGGCGATCGCCACGCGCTGGCGCTGGCCGCCCGACAGCTGGTGCGAATAGCGGAAGCGGAAGCCGGAGCCGAGGCCGACCTCGTCGAGCGCGCGCTGGATGCGTTTTTCGGTGTCGGCAAAGCCATGGATGTCGAGCGGCTCCAGCAACAGCCGGTCGACGGTCTGGCGCGGGTGCAGCGAGCCGTAGGGGTCCTGGAACACCATCTGGACCTGGCGGTAGAACGCCTTGTCGCGGCTCTTGCCAAGGCGCTGGCCGGAAACGTCGATGGTCCCGCCGGAGACGGGCGCGAGGCCGGCGACGGCGCGCAGCAGCGTCGATTTTCCCGAACCGGATTCGCCGACGAGGCCAAAGGATTCACCTTGGGCGACCGTGAGGCTGACGTCCTTGAGCGCGATGAAGTCGTCGTAGACGACGCGCAGTTTGTCGATCGAGAGAGCAGGGGTCACAGCAGCCACTCCGGCTGGCGGTCGAGCACGGGCAGCGGGTGCCGGTCAGCGCCGATCTTGGGCATGCAGTTGAGCAGGCCTTGCGTGTAGGGGTGTTTTGCCTGCGACAGTTCGGAGGCCTTGAGCTCCTCGATGATCTTGCCGGCATACATGACGATAACTCGGTCGCAGAAGGTCGAGACCAGACGGAGGTCGTGCGAGATGAAGACCAGTCCCATGCCGCGGTCGATGACGAGACGATCGAGAATGCGCAGGATGTCGAGCTGGACGGTCACATCAAGCGCCGAGGTCGGCTCGTCGGCGATCAGCAGTTCCGGCCCGGCGATCAGCATCATCGCGATCATGGCGCGCTGGCCCATGCCGCCGGAGACCTCATGCGGGTAAAGGTCGTAGACGCGCTTGGGGTCACGGATCTGGACAGCGGCCAGCATGTCGAGCGCGCGTTCGCGCGCCTCCGCCTTGCCGACCTTCTCATGCGTGCGCAGGGTCTCGACGATCTGGCGGCCGATGGTCATGACCGGGTCGAGCGAATATTTGGGATCCTGCAGGATCATGGCGATGCGGTTGCCGCGCAACGCCCGGCGTTCGGCCGGCGAGGCCTTCAAGAGGTCGATGCCGCTGAATTCGAGCCGCCTGGCCTTGATCTCCGCCTGCTGCGGCGTCAGCCCCATAATGGCGCGGCCGGTCTGAGACTTGCCCGAACCGCTCTCGCCGACGATGCCGAGCCTCTCCTGCCCGAGCGCGAAGGAAACGCCGCGCACCGCTTCGACCACGCCGGTGCGGGTGGGGAAGGAGACGCGGAGGTCTTCGACATGCAAGAGCGTGTTCATTGGCCACCGCTGCGCGTGTCGAGCGCGTCGCGCAGGCCGTCGCCGAGCAGGTTGAAGCCGAGGCTGACGATGAGGATGGCAGCACCGGGTGCGGCTGCCACCCACCACTGGTCGAGGATGAAGCGGCGGCCCGAGGCGATCATCGCGCCCCATTCGGGCAGCGGCGGCTGAGCGCCGAGGCCGAGGAAGCCGAGGCCGGCGGCGGTGAGGATGATGCCGGCCATGTCGAGCGTGACGCGGACGATCAGCGAGGAGATGCAGAGCGGCATGATGTGGCGCAGCACGATGCGCATCGGCGACGCGCCCATCAGCTTGACCGCCGAGATGTAGTCGGAGTTGCGCACCGTCAGCGTTTCGGCACGGGCGATGCGGGCATAGGGCGGCCACGATGTCAGGGCGATGGCGATGATGGCGTTTTCGATGCCGGGCCCCAGTGCCGCGACGAAGGCCAGCGCCAGCACCAGCTTGGGGAAGGCGAGGAAGATGTCGGTGATACGCATCAGCACCGCATCGATCCAGCCGCCGGCATAGCCCGCGGCGGTGCCGACCAGCAGGCCGATGGGGGCGGCGATGATCGCCACCAGCACGATGACCTGCAAGGTCAGGCGCGAGCCGTAGATCAGGCGCGAGAGGATGTCGCGGCCCTGGTCGTCGGTGCCGAGCCAATAGGTGGAACTGGGCGGCAGCAGGCGGGCGTTCCTGAGGTCGCCGATATAGGGCGAATGGGGCGCGAGCAGGGGGGCTGCAGCGGCGACGAACAGCAGCAGCAGGATGATGCCGAGGCCGATGACGGCGAGCCTGTTGGCGGTGAAGCGGCGCCAGGTCACGTAGGCGCGGCCGAGCCGGGCCTGGGTGCGCGACTGCGGGCGGTCGGTGAGAAGCCATTCGCGGCGGGTCATGGTCGTGTCGCTCATCGGATCCGCGTCCTTGGGTCGAGCATGCGGTAGAGCAGGTCGGACAACAGGTTGATGCCGATGAAGACCGAACCGATGATGATGGTGCCGCCGAGCACCGCGTTCATGTCGGCGTTCTGCAGCGAATTGGTGATGTAGAGGCCGAGCCCCGGCCAGGCGAAGACCGTCTCGGTCAGCACCGAGCCTTCGAGCAGGCCGGCGTAGGACAGCGCGATCACGGTGACCAGCGGCACAGCGGCGTTGCGCAGCGCGTGGCCCCAGATGATGCGGGTTTCCGACAGGCCCTTGGCACGCGCCGCGACGATGTATTCCTGGCTCAATTCGTTGAGCATGAAGGAGCGCGTCATGCGGCTGATGTAGGCGAGCGAGAAATAGCCGAGCAGCGAGGCCGGCAGGATGATGTGGGCGAAGATGTCCTTGAAGGCGGCCCAGTCGCGATTGAGGATCGCGTCGAGCAGGAAGAAACCGGTGATCGGCGTGAAGGTGTATTCGAACACCACGTCGATGCGGCCCGGGCCGGCGGTCCAGCCGAGGCGGGCGTAAAACACCAGGAGCGCCAAAAGGCCGAGCCAGAAGATCGGCACGGAATAGCCGATCAGGCCGATGATGCGGACGATCTGGTCGGCGAGGCTGCCGCGCTTGACGGCGGCGAGCACCCCGAGCGGGATGCCGAAGGCGGCGCCGATGACGGTGCCGACGGTGGCGAGTTCCATCGTTGCCGGGAAGACGCGGCGGATGTCGTCCATGACCGGATTGGTGGTCAGCACCGAAGTGCCGAAATCGCCCGACAGGACGCCTTTCACATAGAGATAGAACTGCTGGTAGTAGGGCAGGTTGAAGCCCATCTCGATGCGCGTGCGCTCGACGACATGGGCCGGGGCGCGGTCGCCGACGATGGCCAGCACCGGGTCGATGGGCACGATGCGGCCGATGAAGAAGGTGACGGCGAGAAGGCCGAGATAGGTGGTGCCCACGATCACCACGAAACTGACGACCGCCTTGAGAATGGCGGAGGCGCGCTTGTTTGCGCGCCTCGCCGGTGCCTGGGTTTCCATGCTGCTCAATGGACTGATCCTTTCGTGCATGACCCGGAAAACCGGAACCGATTTTCTGGGGATCATGCACAGACTTACTTGTTACAGCGTCCTTCGCGCGTCCAAGGACGCGCGGCGCTGCAGGGGATCAGTCCTTGGTCACGGGAGCGACGAAGTTCGAATCGAAGTTCGGTCCGAGCTTGTAGTTCTTGACGTTGCCGCGCAGGCCGGCGACCTCGGTCTGCTGGAAGATCAGCACGAACGGGCTGGTGTCGAGGGCTGCCTGCTGCAGTTCCTTGTACATCGCCGCGCGCTTGTCGTTGTCGCGCTCCAGCAGGGCCGCCTTGGTCTTCTCGGTCAGTTCCGGAACGTCCCAGGCATTGCGCCAGGCCAGCGTCTTCACCGTGCCGTCGTCGGCGTTGTTGGGATTGGAGGTGAAGGTCTCGGCGTTGGAGTTCGGATCCCAGTAGTCCATGCCCCACTGGCCGATATACATGTCGTGGTTGCGGGCGCGGTACTTGGTCAGCGTCTGCTTGCCGTCGCCGGGAATGATCTCGACCTTGACGCCGGCCTGGCCGACGGTCTGCTGGAAGGATTCGGCGATGCCGGTGACCGGCTGGGTGTTGCGCACGTCCATGGTGACGGAGAAGCCGTCCTTCAGGCCCGCCTTCTCCAGCAGTTCCTTGGCCTTGGCGACGTCGAAGGTGAACGGGTTGGAGTCGAGCGCGCCGAGCACGCCCTTGGCCTGGTAGGTCTGGCGGATCTCGCCGATGCCCTTGATCAGCGTGGCGCCGATGGCGTCGTAGTCGACCAGATACTTCAGTGCCTGGCGCACTTCGGGCTTGGCCAGGTTCGGGTTCTTCTGGTTGAGGCTGATGTAATAGACCGTGCCCTTGGGTGCGCTGGTGGTGGCGAGCTCGGCGTTCTTCGATACGGCTTCCAGGTCGCCCGGTTCGAGATTGCGGGCGACGTCGATGTCGCCGGCTTCGAGCATCAGGCGCTGGGTCGCGCTTTCCTTGACGTGGCGATAGATGACGCGGGCAAGTGCGGGCTTGTCACCATAGTAGTTGTCGTTGCGCTCGAGCACGAGGATCTCGTTGGCGCGCCAGTCGCGGATCTTGAACGGTCCGGAGCCGGCATAGCCGGTCTTGAGCCAGCCATTGCCGAAGTCGTTGTCGAACTTGTAGTCGTCGGTCGGCGTGACCGGGGCGACATGCTCGAGCACCAGCTTGCTGTCCATGACGGCCCCGACCGTGGCGGTGAGGCAGTTGAGCACGAAGGACGGCGCGTAGGACTTGTCGACGGTGAAGACGAAGGTGGTGTCATCGGCGGCCTTGGCCTTCTCGGTGACGTTGTCCTTGGTCAGGCCGAACTGGGTGAGGATGAAGGCCGGGCTCTTGTCGAGCTTGACGACGCGCTCGAACGACCAGGCGACGTCCTTGGCGGTGATCGGGTTGCCCGAGGCGAACTTGAGGCCCGGCTTGAGCTTGAAGGTGTAGGTCAGGCCGTCGTCGGAGACGGTCCAGCTTTCGGCGACGCCCGGGCGTACCTTGGTGGTGTCGTCGATGTCGAGGCGCACCAGCATGTCATAGGCGTTGCCGAGGAATTCGGCCGGGCTGAGCTCGAAGGATTCTGCCGGGTCGAGGGTGATGGTGTCGTCGATGGCCCAGGCCTGGACCAGCGTGTCGGCCGGCGTCACCGCAAGCGCGGGTGCCGCGACAACCATCGCCGACAGCGCGGCGCCTGCAAGCAGAAGACGGAATTGTCCGTTGATTTTACCAAGCATCATTTTTCAGTTCCCCAAGTTGACGAATTATTTGTTGTTAGGCTGCCGTTTCGTGCCAGGCCGAGCGCAAGACCCTCAACCAGTTGTCGCGGCAGATTTTCGCCAGATCGGCGTCACCATATCCAGCGTTCCGGAGGGCCGCAACGAGCTTCTGGAGGCTGGCGGCGTCGCCGATCTCGGCCGGGATGGTGGCGCCGTCGAAGTCGGACCCCAGCGCTACGCCGTCGATGCCGACATGCTCGACCATGTAGTCGATGTGACGGACCATGTCCGAGAGCGGGGTGTCGGCGCGCTTGGCGCCATCCTCGCGCAGCATGGTGACGGCGAAGTTCAGCCCGACGAGGCCGTTGCTTTCCCGGACGGCAGCAAGCTGCTTGTCTGTCAGGTTGCGGCTGATCGGGGTGAGGGCATGGGCGTTGGAATGGCTGACGATCAGCGGCTTGTCGGACAGCCGGGCGACGTCCCAGAAACCCTTCTCGGTGATGTGCGCGAGGTCGATGGCGATGCCGATGCGGTTGCACTCGCGGATCAATCTTTTGCCGGCTTCGGTCAGGCCCGGACCGGTGTCTGGGCTCGATGGGAAGGCGAAGGGCACGCCGTGGCCGAAGATGGTGTTGCGGCTCCATACCGGGCCGAGCGAGCGCAGGCCGGCGGCGTAGAAAACGTCGAGCGCGGCGAGATCGGCGTCGATCGGCTCGCAGCCTTCCATGTGAAGGACGGCGGCAAATTTGCCTTGCGCCTGCGCCGCATCGATGTCGGCGCCGTTGCGGCAGATCTTCCAGCCGCCGGCGCGCTCGATCCGGAAGGCGATCGACGCCATGTCGAGGGCGATGTCGAGCGACGGCGCGCGTTCGAGCGGGGCGGAGAGCGGAATGGCATAGTGGCCGCTGTCGTCGCGGTCGTCGTCGCCAATGTCGCCGGAGGTGATGTAGATGGCGCAGAGGCCGCCGGCGAGGCCGCCCTTGCGGGCGCGTGGCATGTCGATATGACCCTGCCCGGTGCCTTCGACGAATTCGGCCACCGGGTCCGCGCCCTTGGCGGCGTTGGTCCACAACCGGAACAGCACATCGTTGTGACCGTCGAAAACTGCCTGCATCACGCACTCCTGTCAGGCAGGCAGTTGAAGGACGCACGGCAGGCCAAGTCAATCTGCCGACGGCAAGCCGTTTGGCGCCCATGCCGCAGTTCCGCTTCGTAAGGTGCCGCCAGGACCAAAAGGAAGTTCGCGCTGGACCATTCGACGCAGGCTTATGTTTTTCAGCGCTAAAACGAGGCAATTTGCCGCCATATCAGGCACAGGCGAAGTCCTGGCGTGACCTTGCGGCAGGTATGCGACCT
This sequence comes from Aminobacter aganoensis, assembly GCF_014206975.1. Classification (GTDB taxonomy): domain Bacteria; phylum Pseudomonadota; class Alphaproteobacteria; order Rhizobiales; family Rhizobiaceae; genus Aminobacter; species Aminobacter aganoensis. The sequence goes on along the minus strand of NZ_JACHOU010000015.1, from coordinate 36,631 downwards.
TGTTCGGCATTGAAATCTGATCAAAATTTGGGCAGTCGGGCTGCCAGCGGCTATCCGCCGCTCTTCGCACTGCAAATCCATTCATCACGACAGGAAATCTACATATGTCAGAAGGCAGTCTTCTCGATCATGCTCTCGTGCGCCTCGACGAGGCGGCAAAACACCTGACCGTCGACGCCGACGTGATCGAGAAACTGAAATTTGCCCGCGAGACCACCAAAGCCCGTCTGATGATCCGCATGGACGACGGCTCGCGCAAATCCTTCCTGGCATGGCGCTGCCGCTACGACGACACGCGCGGGCCGACCAAGGGCGGCATCCGCTTCCATCCCGAATCGACGGCCGACGAAGTTGAGATGCTGGCCTTCTGGATGACGTTCAAATGCGCCGTGATGAACCTGCCCTATGGCGGCGGCAAGGGTGCCGTCCAGGTCGATCCGCGCAAGCTGTCCAAGGCCGAGCTGGAGCGCCTGTCGCGCGCCTACATCCAGGCATTTGCCAGCATCATCGGGCCGGACCGCGACATCCCCGCGCCCGACGTCTATACCAACTCGATGATCATGGGCTGGATGGCCGATGAGTATTCGCAGATCGTCGGCCAGGCGTCGCCCGCCGTCATCACCGGCAAGCCGCTGGCGCTGGGCGGTTCGCTCGGCCGCGGCGACGCCACCGCACGCGGCGGCTTCTACCTTGTCCGCCATCTCGCCGACGAACTCGGCCTGAAGGGCAATCTGCGCGTCGCGATCCAGGGATTTGGCAATGCCGGCCAGCATATTGCCCGCCTGCTTGCCTCCGACGGCCACACGATCGTTGCCGTGTCAGACTCGGAAGGTGCGGTCCAGTCCGCCAAGGGCCTCGACCTCGGCCGCCTGCTGGCCGCCAAGGACAGTGGCCGCTCGGTCACCTCGACCGCCGGAGAGGGCGGCCATGAGTTGCTCGACGGCAATGCGCTGGTGGGTGTCGAATGCGATATCCTGGTGCCGTCGGCGCTGGAGAACATGATCCGCATCGACAACGCCCACAGCGTCAAGGCCCGCATCGTGCTCGAACTGGCCAACGGCCCGGTCACGTCGGAAGCCGACGAAGTGCTGGAGAAGAAGGGGATCGTCGTTCTGCCCGACATCCTGGCCAATGCCGGTGGCGTCACCGTTTCCTATTTCGAGTGGGTGCAGAACCGGCAGGGCTATTACTGGCCGATCGAAGAGATCCATGAGCGCCTGCGCATCATCATGGAGCGCGAGGGCCGCGCCATCTGGGATGTCGCCAAGGCCAAGGACGTCTCGGTGCGCACGGCGGCCTATGTCCATGCGCTGGCTCGCCTCGCCGAGGCGATCGAGGCGCACGGCACGCAGAACTACTTCGCGAGCTGATCCAACCCGCAACGCCGCCGGATCGAACGGTCCGGCGGCGTTGCCATGGCCTGGTGCGTCTCTTGTGCATCCATCCGGATGCTGCGACGCCTGGCCCGCCATTTTCAGGTTGAAGCGCCAAGTCGGCGGGCGTAGGTCTCTGGGTGAAATCCCGACCTATCACCCTTCACCACGCCTCCAAGGCAAAACCCGGCAGCGCGACCATGTCCTTCATTCCCGATTGGGCGACCATCCTCCAGTTTGCGATCGCCACCTTCATCATCGCGATCACGCCCGGCCCCGACATGACGCTGTTCGTCGGTCGCGCCCTGTCTGAAGGCCGCAAGGCGGGTTTTGCCTGCATGGCCGGCGCAATGACCGGGATCGTCATCCACACCACGCTGGTGGCGCTCGGTCTGTCGGCGCTGATCGTCGCCTCGCCTCAGGCATTCATGGTGCTCAAGATCGCGGGCGCCGGCTACCTGGTCTGGCTCGCCTTCCAGGCGGTGACCAAGGGTTCGGCGTTCTCGCCCGACACCGCCAAGCGCGCGCCGCGCTCGGTGTTCCAGAACTGGGCGACCGGTCTCGGCATCAACCTGCTCAACCCGAAGATCATCCTGTTCTTCATGACCTTCCTGCCGCAGTTCGTGTCGGTGCACGACACCAATGCGCCGGGCAAGCTGTTCTTCCTCGGCGCCATGTTCATCGTGCTGTCGCTGCCGGTGACGGCGCCGATGGTGATCGCCGCCGACAAGTTCGCCGGCCTGCTGAAGAAGAGCCCGAAGGTGACGCGGATCGTCGACTACCTGTTTGCGGGCGTGTTTTCGGCCTTCGCGCTGAAGATCCTCACGGCGCAGGCGAAGTAGGCCGCAGCGCACCGGCGAAACGGCCGGTGACGAACCAGTAGGCGATGCCGCCGACCAGGCCGCTGCCGATGATCGACACCGGCAGCAGGGGATCGCGGTAGGCGAAGCCCTGGTCGCCGCTCTGGTAGGCGAAGCCGAGAAACACCAAGGCGACGAAGCCGCCCGACAGCGCGTAGAACAGCCAGTCGCGCTTGCCGAGCAATTCGGCGAGCAGCATGACGACGAGCGCCGGCATGAAGGCAAAATAGGCGACGAACAGCGCGGTGAAGGGGATGGTGAAGACCATCGACCCAGTCGCCACCTCCGGCGGCATGTCGGCGGCCATGAGGCCGGCCGCGCCAAGGAAGACCAGGTTGAGGAAAGCGCCGGCGGCGAGCGACGCCGCGAGATAGCCCAGCACCATGTGGGCGAACTTGCCGAGATAGAGCAGGAAGCGGCTCACGCCTCGCCGTGTCCGGCGATCATCATCGCTTCCAGCGCCAGGCGCTCGGTCTTCTTCATGCGTTCGGATTCCGACTTGAGCTGGCCGCAGGCGGCGAGGATGTCACGGCCGCGCGGTGTGCGGATCGGCGAGGCATAACCGGCATTGTTGATGTAGTCGGCGAACTTCTCGATCGTCTCCCAGTCCGAGCACTGGTAGTTGGTGCCGGGCCAGGGGTTGAACGGGATCAGGTTGATCTTTGCCGGCACGCCCTTGAGCAGCTTGACCAGCGCCTTGGCGTCCTCGAGGCTGTCGTTGACGTCCTTCAGCATCACATATTCGAAGGTGATGCGGCGCGCGTTCGACAGGCCGGGATAGGCGCGGCAGGCGTCGATCAGGTCCTTAAGCGGGTACTTCTTGTTGATCGGGACCAAAAGGTCGCGCAGATCGTCATTGGTGGCGTGCAGCGAGATCGCCAGCATGACGCCGATCTCTTCGCCGGTGCGGAAGATTTCTGGCACGACGCCCGAGGTCGACAGTGTGATGCGGCGCCTGGACAGTGCCAGGCCGTCGCCGTCGGAGGCGATCAGCAGCGCCTTCTTCACCGCCTCGAAATTGTAGAGCGGCTCGCCCATGCCCATCATGACGATGTTGGAGATCTTGCGGCCTTCGGCCGGCACGATGGCGCCGGCGGGCGTGTCGCGCTCGGGGAAATCGCCCAGCCGGTCGCGCGCCGTCATCAGCTGCGCCAGGATCTCTTCCGCCGTCAGGTTGCGCACCAGCTTCTGCGTGCCGGTGTGGCAGAACGAGCAGGTCAGCGTGCAGCCGACCTGGGACGAGATGCACAGCGTGCCGCGGCCTTCCTCGGGAATGTAGACGGTCTCGATCTCGACGGGGCGGCCGGCGCCGCGCGGCGGAAAGCGGAACAGCCACTTGCGCGTGCCGTCCGATGAAATCTGCTCCTCGACGATCTCGGGCCGCGCGATGGTGAAGTGCTTGGCAAGCTCGGCGCGCAGGTCCTTGGAGATGTTGAACATGTCGGCGAAGTCGGAGACGCCGCGGACATAGAGCCAGTGCCAGAGCTGCTGGACGCGCATCTTGGCCTGGCGTTCGGGGACGATGCCCGAGGAGACCAGCGCTTCGGCGAGTTCCTCGCGGGAGAGGCCGATCAGCTCGCCCTTGAAGGGCGCGGCCGCGCGGGCGCGCAACGCATCGCGGGTGGCATCGGTGGTGAGGTCGAGCGAAAGGGTCATTCGGGCTCAGCTAGGTTGATATAGCGGCAAATGTAGGATTTTGCCGCGACATATCACAGGTCTGGCGCTGCGTCACGTTTTGGCGGCCATGCATTTGTGCCGCAGCTTTGCAGTCTGTTAGGCAATGGCTGTGATGCTGGCTCGATGAGCAACATCCTTCACATCGTCCTGGTGGTGCTCGCCGTCAATGTTGCGGCGTTCGCTGCCTTCTGGCGCGACAAGCGCCTGGCCCGGTCCGGAGCGCGCCGAATTCCCGAGAAAACCCTGCTCTGGCTCGCCTTTGCCGGCGGCAGTCTCGGCGCCTTGTCGGCCCAGCACCTGTTCCGCCACAAGACCCGCAAGGAGCCGTTCCGGTCGCGCCTGTATGGCATCGTCCTGCTTCAGGCGGTCGCCCTCACCGCGCTGGTCATCTGGCTGATCGCGCCGCAATGGGTATCGGGCCTGCTCAACGTCGTGGGCGGCCGGGCGGTTTCGTAGATTTTCGCAACAAAAAAACCGGGCGATGGGATCGCCCGGCTTTTTCGGAAATGCACTCGAAAAGGCTTACTTGCAGGTGGCGATCGAGCTGAGCGCCGCCGAAATGCCCTTGAGCGAGAAGACGTAGTTGGTCGGGTTGCCGCGGCCCGACTTGGCCGACACCTTCATGTCGGCGCCGCCGCGCATGGCCGCGATCAGTGCCGGCTCCTCGGCGGCATTCTCGACCCAGGCAGACTTGCCCTTGGTGAACATCGAGAACGACTTGTCGCCGATGGTGACCGAGACCTTGGAGTTTGCCTGGAAATCGTAGCCGGCAATGAATTGCGGTTCGAAGGAAACCTTCTGGCCCGGGCGCTGGCTGACGAAGAAGAACATGTCGCCGTGGTTGAGCGTCGGCGGCTGCTTGTCGGTGGGCACGGTCAGGACGTAGCAGACCTTGCCGTTCTGCGCCTGGTAGCTGTAGGTGCCCCAGGCGTTGTGCTGGCCGATCTTGGTCGCCGACTGGGCGAGTGCCGGCATCGCCGACGCTGCAAGCACCAGACCAGAAATTGTAGCTATCAAACCGCGCATCGTTTTTCCTGTAGTTCATATGGAGCGGGGGCAGGCCGACTGCGCGCCCGCCCGTTGGCTTCATTTTGATTTAATCTGGGTTACCAAAGGGTGAATGGCCTTGCAGAAAGACATTTGCCGCCCTGGAACCCCGCCGTTCGGCCTGTCATGCACAGGCATCGTGTCCCTGTCGCGGTTGAAAACCACGAAAACGGCAAGAGTTTGACTTTTGATGTCAGGCTGAAACAAGGCAGCCGCGCGTCAGGGCTCGCGCGACAGGGTTTCCTTGGCGGCAAGCCGGTGGGCCGGCGTCATGTGGGCGCGCACAGCGGTGATGGCGGCCGTCAGCACGGCGATGTCGTCGGTGAAGCCGAGGCCGAGAATGACGTCGGGAATGGTGTCCGCCGGCAGGATGAAATAGCCCAGGGCGGCAAGAAGTATGCCCTTGGCGCGCAGCGGGGTGTTGTTGTCCATGGCGCAATAATAGGCCGCCACCACTTCCTCCATGAAGGGGACGTGGCGGGCGGCGGTCCTGGCTTTGCGCCAGAATTTATCGCGCACTTCGCTCTCGCTCGCCGGCGCATCGCCGCCGCGGAAGCCGTCAAAGCCGGGGATTTTCACCATCCAGACAGTCTCCTTTGCACGAATTCCTTTGCCGGAAATGTGGGAAGGAGCGAGCCCCGCTGCAAGATGCCGTCCCTCAGGAACCGAAATAGGCGTTCATTCGCTTCGCCAGCTTCAAGTCGAGTTCGGTCAGCCCGCCGGCGTCATGCGTGTTCAGCTTCACGTCGACGGTCTTGTAGACGTTCGACCAGTCGGGATGATGGTCCAGCTTCTCCGCCGCCAGGGCGACGCGGGTCATGAAGGCGAAGGCCTCGCTGAAGTTCTTGAAGACGAAACTGCGCGTCATCGACAAGCCGTTGGCTGCCAGGGTCCAGCCGCCGAGCTCGGCAATGGCTTGCGCTGCTGCGGCAGGTTCAAGTTTCTCTCTGGCCATTTCATGCTCCCGTGCTATCGAGTTCTTTCCTCCAGCATAGCGCGGGAACGATGGTCGAGAAGCCGGTAAAATCCATCCTCTTTGTCTGTCTCGGCAATATCTGCCGTTCGCCGCTGGCAGAAGGCGTGTTTCGCGCCGTTCTTGCCGAGCGCGGACTGGATGGCGAATTCACAATCGACTCCGCCGGCACCGGCGGCTGGCATGCCGGATCGGCACCGGACCCGCGCTCCATCGCCGTGGCGGCGCTGCACGGCATCGACATCGCGCCCCAGCAGGCCCGCAAGGTCGTGCCTGCCGATTTCGAGCGCTTCGACCTGATCCTCGGCATGGACCGCTCCAATGTCGACGACCTCATGGCGCTTGCGCCGCAGCAGGTGCGCGACCGCGTCGAGCTTTTCCTCGGCCATGCCACCGGCCGGCCGCAGGAGGTGCCCGATCCCTATTATGGTGGCGAAGACGGCTTCCTGGCCGTCTACCGCATGATCCGCGAGGCTTCGGAAGCGCTTGCCGACCGGATCAGCGAACCGGCGTCGGTGCCGTTGAGCGGCCAGGCTTCCTCGACGATGTAGGGGCCGCCGCCGACCGAATCGCGCGACGACATCAGCACGAAGCGGCCGACCCGGAAGGGCAGGGTTGCGAAGTTGCCACGCGCCGAGAGGTAATGCGCGACATCAAGCGGGCTGGTGTTGCGCAGCCGTGCCAGCGTGACATGCGGGGTGAACTTGCGCGGATCGGAGGGGACACCGAGCCGCTTGCAGATGCGCTCGATCTCGGCCTGCAGCGCGTTGAGCTCGGGCGAGGGCGTGACGCCGGCCCAGACCGCGTGCGGCTTCTTCTGCCCGAAGGCGCCGACACCCGTCAGGGTGAGCGGGAAGCCCGGCTTGTCGACACGGTCGAGAGCCTCGACGATCTCGTCGGCGACGTGGCCTTCGACATCGCCGATGAAGCGCAAGGTGAGATGATAGTTTTCGACGTCGATCCACCGGGCGCCCGACAGGCCGCCCCTGAGCAGGGACAGCGACAAGGCGGCATCACGCGGAATTTCGAGGGCGGTGAAAAGTCGCGGCATGGCCAGGCTCCCTTCCTCGAATCGCAATCCGTAACGTCAGCGAATCATCGATCGCAGCGCCGGGCAAGAGGTTTGTTCCGCAGTGCCCGGTTGGACAACGCCGCCGGGGCCAAAGTGTTGCAACGTTGCAAGGCGCGGTTCATTTGCCGGCAATGGCCTTCTCCACCGTCGGCAGGGCGTTCTCGACCATGCGGTCGATGCCCTGGGCATTGGGGTGCATGCCGTCCTCGAGCAGCAGCTTCGGATTGCCGGCGACACCGTCGAGGAAGAAAGGGTAGAGCGTGGCGCCGTATTTTTCGGCGAGCCTGGGATAGATCGTGCCGAACTGCTCGCCATAGGAATGGCCGAGATTGGGCGCCGCAATCATGCCGGCAAGCAGCACCGGAATGCTGCGCTCCTTGAGCCGGGCCAGCATCTTGTCGAGGTTCTGTTCGACCAGCGCTGGATCGATGCCGCGCAGCATGTCGTTGGCGCCGAGCTCGAGGATGACCAGTTGGGTCCCGTCGGGGATCGACCAGTCGAGGCGCGACAGGCCGCCGCTGGTCGTGTCGCCCGAGACACCGGCATTGGCGATCACCACATCGTGACCGCGGGTGCGTAGCGCGGCCTCCAGTTTTTCGGGAAAACCCTCGCCGGGCCCGAGCCCGAAGCCGGCCATCAGGCTGTCGCCGAAGCCGACGATGCGGAAAGGCTCGGCCCAGCCGGGGGCTGTGGCCGCAAGCATCAGGAAGGCTGCGGCAAAGAGTTGTTTGAAAGCCATAAAGTCAGACCCGATATGACGAAGACGATCCCCGCCCTTCAATTTCCATATAGGACGAATTTGCCGTGACAGAAGCCGTCATCGAACTGAGGGATGTATCGCTGACGCTGGGCCAGGGGGCTTCCTCGGTGCATGTGCTGAAGGGCGTGAGCCTCGATGTCGCGGCGGGCGAGGCGACCGGCATCGTCGGCCCCTCGGGTTCCGGCAAGTCGACGCTGCTGATGGTGCTGGCGGGCCTGGAACGGGTTGACGGCGGCACGGTGAAGATTGCCGGCGAACTGCTCAACGGCCGCAGCGAGGACCAGATCGCCGCTTTCCGCGGCCGCAACATCGGCATCGTGTTTCAGTCCTTCCACCTGATCCCCAACATGACGGCGCTGGAAAACGTTGCTGTGCCGCTGGAGCTTGCCGGCAAGCGCGATGCCTTTGCGATTGCCGAGCGCGAGCTCGCCGCCGTCGGTCTCGCCGACCGCGTCACGCATTATCCGGGCGAGCTTTCGGGCGGCGAACAGCAGCGCGTGGCGATCGCGCGGGCGCTGGCGCCGGAGCCGCGCATCCTGATCGCCGACGAGCCGACCGGCAATCTCGACCAGGCGACCGGCCGCCAGATCGCCGATCTGCTGTTTGCCAAGGCTGCCGAACGGGCGATGACGCTGGTGCTGGTGACGCACGATCCGGCACTTGCGGCGCGCTGCGACCGGCAGGTGGCGATGCGCTCGGGGCGCATCGAGGTGCCGGCCGTCGCGGACATTGCCGAAAAAGTGCGGGCGTAGGCGTCGATGCTGAAGGACTTGCCTCTCGCCTTCCGCTTTGCCGCGCGCGAGATGCGCGGCGGCCTTCGTGGCTTCATGATCTTCCTGACCTGCATCGCGCTTGGCGTCGCTGCCATCGGCGGGGTCAACTCGGTCGCGCGCGCGATCACCGCGGGCGTCGCCAGCGAAGGCCAGGCGCTGCTGGGCGGCGACATCCGCTTCCAGCTGATCCAGCGCGAGGCGACGGACACCGAAAAGACCTTCCTCGAAGGCCTCGGCACCGTCTCGCACAATGCCGGAATGCGCTCGATGGCGCGGCTGGAGGACGGTTCCGACCAGTCGCTGGTCGAGGCAAAGGCGGTCGACGATGCCTATCCGCTCTATGGGACGCTGGTCACCGAGCCGGCGCTGGCGCGCGACGAACTGTTTGCCGAGCGGTTGGGCGCCTATGGTGCCGCCGCGCCGGACCTTTTGTTCGAACGGCTCAATCTCAAGCTCGGCGACAGGATCAGGCTCGGCGGCTCGACCTTCGAGCTGAGGGCCAAGCTGGTCAATGAACCGGATGCGGTTTCCGACGGTTTCGGATTTGCCCCGCGCCTGCTGGTGTCGATGGAGGGCCTGAGCGCTTCCGGCCTGGTCCAGCCGGGCAGCCTGGTCGAACACGCCTACAAGATCCGCATGCCGGTCGGCACCAGCGAGGCCGAGGTGACTGCCGTCCGCGAACGGGCGAACGCGGAGCTGCCCGAGGCCGGCTGGAGCATCCGCACCCGCAGCAATGCGGCGCCGGCGCTCTCGGCCAACATCGAGCGCTTCACACAGTTCCTGACGCTGGTCGGGCTGACCTCGCTGGTGGTAGGCGGCGTCGGCGTGGCCAATGCCGTGCGCGCCTATCTCGACGGCAAGCGCGGCGTCATCGCCACCTTCAAGAGCCTCGGCGCCTCCGGCGGCTTCGTTCTGTCGGTCTATCTCATCCAGATCCTGCTGATCGCCGGCTTCGGCATCGCCGTCGGCCTGGTTCTCGGCGCGCTGATGCCGTTTGCGGCGAGCGCAGCGCTGCAGTCGGTCATCCCGGTGCCGGCGGAAGCCGGCGTCTATCCCGCCGCATTGGGCATGGCCGCGCTGTTCGGCGTGCTGGTGACGCTGGCCTTTGCCATCCTGCCGCTGGGCCGCGCCCGCGACGTACCGGCAACGGCGCTATTCCGCGAGATGGGCTTCGAGGGCCGCGGCCTGCCACGGCTGGTCTACATCGGCACCGCGGTTGGCATCGCGGCGGCGCTGGCATTGCTTGCGATCTGGTTCGCCGGCGATCGCCGCATCGCCACCATCTTCGTCGGCGCGACGGTGTTTTCATTCCTGGTGCTGCGCGTGGTGGCGGTCGCGGTGCAATCGCTGGCGCGCAAGAGCCCGCGCGTGCGCTCGACGGCGCTCCGGCTTGCCGTCGGTAACATCCACCGGCCCGGCGCGCTGACGCCGTCGGTGGTGCTGTCGCTCGGCCTCGGGCTGACGCTGCTGGTGACGCTGGCGCTGATCGACGGCAATCTGCGCCGCCAGATCGCCGGCAGCCTGCCGGAGCGAGCGCCGAACTTCTTCTTCGTCGACATCCAGCCGGGCGAGGTCGACGATTTCGCCAAGTTGGTCGAGGCCGAAGCGCCCGGCGGCAAGCTGGTGCGGGTGCCGATGCTGCGCGGCCGGGTGATGGCGCTGAACGGCACCGACGTGCAGAAGCTCAACGTGCCGCCGGAGGGCGCCTGGGTGTTGCGCGGCGACCGCGGCCTGACCTACGCCAAGAACATCCCGGAAAATTCGACGCTGTCGCAAGGCGCGTGGTGGCCGGCAGACTATTCGGGCGAGCCGCTGGTGTCGTTTTCGGCGCAGGAGGCCGGCGAACTCGGCCTCAAGCTCGGCGACATGGTGACGGTCAACGTGCTGGGCCGCAACGTGACGGCGAAGATTGCCAATTTCCGCGAGGTGCAGTGGGAATCGATGGGCATCAACTTCGTCATGGTGTTTTCGCCCAACACGTTCGCCGGCGCACCGCACAGCTGGCTGGCCACGCTGACCGAAGACAAGGCGGCGCCTGCCGACGAAGCCAGGATCCTGAACGCGGTGACACGCAGCTATCCGGCGATCACCACGGTTCGCGTCAAGGATGCGCTCGACGTCGTCAACCGGCTCGTCGCCCAGCTTGGCACCGCGATCCGCGCGGCCGCCGGCGTGGCGCTGATCGCTTCGGTGCTGGTGCTGGCAGGGGCGCTCGCGGCGGGCAATCGCGCCCGGGTCCACGATGCGGTGATATTGAAGACGCTGGGGGCGACGCGGCGGACGCTGATCTCGGCCTTTTCGCTGGAGTACATGCTGATCGGGCTTGCCACCGCGGTCTTCGCGCTCGCCGCAGGCGGCGTCGCGGCCTGGTTCGTCGTGGCCCGAATCATGACCTTGCCGTCGTCCTTCCTGCCCGAGGTGGCGATCGCGACGATCGTCTTCGCCCTGGTGCTGACGGTCGGCTTCGGTCTCGTCGGCACCTGGCGCGTGCTCGGCCACAAGGCGGCGCCGGTGTTGCGCAGCGAGTAGGGAAATGCCGCCGAGGGCTGGACTTCAACGACATTTGTATGAGAAATGTGCCCTCACAGCGGGTTTCAGGCCGTAACGGGCCTTGTTCTGGCCTGAAAGAATCATCATATTTCGGCGGAGGCATGCTGGAGCCCCGCCAGCGGCGCCTGGGTTTCGGCCTGACACCCGACGGGGCAGAAGCAACAGAGGAAACCATGTCCGACTTCAGAAATTACCAGACGCGCACGGCGACGGCAGGCAGCCGCGTCGACGCGTCGATCGACGAGGGCCTGCGCGCCTATATGCTGAAGGTTTACAACCTGATGGCGCTCGGCCTCGCAATCACCGGCCTAGCCGCGTTCGGCACGATGATGCTGGCGACCACCAATGACCCCGCCACTGCCGTCGCCACGATGGGCAACGGCAAGATGCTGACCAGCCTCGGCGTCGCGCTCTATGGTTCGCCGCTGAAGTGGGTCGTCATGCTGGCTCCGCTCGGCATGGTGTTCTTCCTGAGCGCCCGCATCCAGTCGATGAGCACCTCGGGCGCGCAGACCGCGTTCTGGGTCTTCGCCGGCCTGATGGGCCTGTCGCTGTCGTCGATCTTCCTGGTCTACACCAGCGCCAGCATCGTGCAGACCTTCTTCGTGACCGCTGCCGCCTTCGGCGCGCTGTCGCTGTTCGGCTACACGACCAAGCGTGACCTGACCGCCATGGGCTCGTTCCTGATCATGGGCGTGTTCGGCATCCTGATCGCGATGGTGGTCAACATCTTCCTGCAGTCGTCGGCCCTGCAGTTCGCCATCTCGGCGATCGGCGTGCTGGTGTTCTCGGGCCTGACCGCCTACGACACGCAGAAGATCAAGGAAATGTATTTCGACGGCGACGACGTGCTCGTCTCCGGCCGCAAGGCGATCATGGGCGCGCTCACGCTCTATCTCGACTTCATCAACCTGTTCTCGTTCCTGCTGTCGTTCCTGGGCAACCGCGAATAACGCACCGAGACCTGGACCATCAGACTTTCGAAGGGCGGCCCAACGGCCGCCCTTTTCATTTGGGCCAAGCTTTGCTCTAATGGAGGCAGCAGAATGGATTGCCTAAATTATGAGCATTTCGATACGACACACGCTGCCTGAAGACCTCGACCGGATCACCGGGATCTATGCCGACGCAGTGCTCAACGGCACCGCAAGCTACGAGCTGGAGGTGCCGACGCGCGCGGAAATGGGCGTGCGCTACGATGCGCTGATGGAGGGTGGCTACCCCTATCTCGTCGCCGAACGCGACGGCGTCGTCCTGGGCTACGCCTATGCCGGCCCGTTCCGGGCGCGGCCGGCCTATCGGTTCATCGTCGAGGATTCGATCTATGTCGCGCCCGAGGCCAAGGGCGCGGGTCTCGGCAAGGCTTTGATGCAGGCGCTGATCGACGAGTGCACGGTGCTCGGCTTCCGCCAGATCATCGCCGTGATCGGCGACGGCCATGCCGACAGCGCCTCCGTCAGGCTACATGAAAGGGTCGGCTTCCACCATACCGGCCGGATGGAGGGCTCGGGCTACAAGCATGGCCGCTGGCTCGACACCGTATTCATGCAATTGGCGATGAATGGCGGTGCCACGCTTCCGCCCGATGCCAATTCGATGCCGGAGCGCCGCTTCGTGGCGAAGGGCGGCAAGGGCTAGGGTCAGCCCGGCCCCTCGATCAGCGGCACGAAACGCACGTCGACCAATGGGCGCTGGGTGTAGTCGCTGTCGCTGGTGCGCACGATCTTCATCAGCGTCTGGTCACCGAGCGGCCCGAGCGGCAGGACCAGCCGGCCGCCGACTGCCAGCTGCTCTTTCCAGGCCGGCGGCACCTTGCGGGTGCCGGCCGCCGACAGAATGGCATCGAACGGCGCTTGCCCGGCGCACCCTGCCGTGCCGTCGCCCGAGATGACTTCGACATTCGCATAGCCGAGGCGCTGCAGCCGCGCCGTCGCTTGCGCGGCCAACGTGGCCAAGCGCTCGATGGTGACGACGTGCCCGGCGATTTCGGCCATTACCGCCGCCGCGTAACCCGAGCCGGCGCCGATCTCCAGAACCTTGCTTGCTCCCGTCAGTCCCGCCGCCTCTGCCATCAGCGCGACGATGTAGGGCTGGGAGATGGTCTGGCCGTGGGCGATGGGCAGCGCCGTGTCGTCGTAGGCGTAGTCGCGCAGCGCCTCGGGCACGAATTCTTCGCGCGGTACGGCCGACAGCGCCTCGAGCACCGCCAGATCGCGTATGCCGCGCCGGGCGATCTGGTATTCGACCATTCTGAGGCGCGCTGCGCGGTAGTCGATCATGGCCTGCCTGCCGTTGCCAATTAACCGGCATGTGGGCGCGAAGTTCCCGGTCGTGCGGAGTTGCCGCAACGTCCGCTTGATGTTGCGGCGCGACGGGTCATGTTGCATTGCACAAAACGCAAAGCTCCTATGCAATATCAACACTTTAAAACCAGGCACAGCGGAGCTAGATATGGGTCATCGAATTTGTCGGGCCTACCTCCTCCCAGGTTTCCGACGAATAGGTCAGCGCCTACCTCCTCCCAGACGCTGGCCACCAATACGACACCCGCCGGACCTCCTCCCCCGGCGGGTGTTGTTTTTTCAGCCTCCCCCCCCCATCGACAATTTCCGTGGCGCGCCACTTGGGCCGCGACCTGCACTTTCCAGCGGTTTGTGGACCACACCGTGCCAATTCGCCGTCCAGAGCCTCTGGCGCTGCGACTGGTGTGGCGTTCCGGTGCCCGATCGGGCTATAGGCAGTGCCAAGCGTCTCCCGGCCAAGCCTGCGGAGATACGAAACGATGAAGCCCCGGCCGGCGACAAGCAAAAACAGACACGCAGATGGCCGCGGGTGGTGAGGAACGAGGAAAGGTAATCAGCATGAACGTGACCAGCGAAACCGCTGCCCTTCTCGAGCGCCTGGGCGTTGCCAAGGCCGATTTCAGCGGCGGCGACCTGATCGTGCGCAGCCCGGTGACCGGCGAACAGATCGGCGCGCTGACGTCGATCTCGCCTGCCGAAGCCGGCAAGGCCATCGAACGCGCCGACGCGGCCTTCAAGACCTGGCGCAACGTGCCGGCGCCGAAGCGCGGCGAACTCGTGCGCCTGCTCGGCGAGGAACTGCGCGCCGCCAAGACCGACCTCGGCCGGCTGGTGTCGATCGAAGTCGGCAAGATCCCGTCGGAAGGCCTGGGCGAAGTCCAGGAAATGATCGACATCTGCGACTTCGCCGTCGGCCTGTCGCGCCAGCTCTATGGCCTGACCATCGCCACCGAACGCGCCGGCCATCGCATGATGGAGACCTGGCACCCGCTCGGCGTCGTCGGCGTCATTTCCGCTTTCAACTTCCCGGTTGCGGTGTGGTCGTGGAATGCGGCGCTTGCCTTCGTCTGCGGCAACTCGGTGGTGTGGAAGCCTTCGGAAAAGACGCCGCTGACCGCGCTCGCCTGCGAAGCGATCTTCAAGCGCGCCGCGGCCCGCTTCGGCGCTGACGCGCCCGAGGGCCTGTCGCAGGTGCTGATCGGCGACCGCGCCGTCGGCGAAGTGCTCGTCGACCACCCCAAGGTGCCGCTGGTTTCGGCGACCGGTTCGACCCGCATGGGCCGCGACGTCGGCCCGCGCCTGGCCAAGCGTTTTGCCCGCGCCATCCTCGAACTCGGCGGCAACAATGCCGGCATCGTCTGCCCGACCGCCAATCTCGACATGGCGCTGCGGGCGATTGCCTTCGGTGCCATGGGCACCGCCGGCCAGCGCTGCACCACCATGCGCCGCCTTTTCGTGCATGACAGCGTCTATGACGCGCTCGTGCCGCGCCTGAAGAAGGCCTATGAGAGTGTTTCGGTGGGTAGCCCGCTCGAGACCTCGGCGCTCGTCGGTCCGCTGATCGACAAGGGTGCCTTCGACGGCATGCAGAAGGCGCTGAAGGAAGCCGCCGGACATGGCGGCAAGGTCACCGGCGGCGTTCGCGTCGACCAGGGCCATGACGGCGCCTACTACGTCAAGCCGGCGCTGGTGGAGATGCCGGGCCAGGTCGGCCCGGTGCTGGAAGAGACCTTCGCGCCGATCCTCTACGTCATGAAGTATTCCGACTTCGACGCCGTGCTCGACGCCCACAACGCAGTCGGCGCCGGCCTATCGTCGTCGATCTTCACGCTCGACCTGCAGGAGGCCGAGCGCTTCCTGTCTGTCGAGGGGTCGGACTGCGGCATCGCCAATGTCAATATCGGCACTTCGGGCGCCGAGATCGGCGGCGCGTTCGGCGGCGAGAAGGAGACCGGCGGCGGTCGCGAGAGCGGCTCTGACGCCTGGCGCGCCTATATGCGCCGCGCCACCAACACGGTGAACTACTCCAAGGCGCTGCCGCTGGCACAGGGCGTGTCGTTCGACATCGACTGAGAGCCACTAGGCCTGTCAGAAACCGGAGCGCCGCCCGCGAAAGCAGGCGGCGCTTTTTCTTTGCGCCGGTCATCAAGCTTGACGGCGTGGCGGCGAAGCGGCTCAGATCGTGGCGCAAGCAAAGCGGAGCGGACATGGTCGAACTCAGCACAAGCGGCAGCGGCCGCTTCGACGGCACTATCGAGACGGTCGAGATGCATACCGGCGGCGAGCCGGTGCGCATCGTCACCGCGGGCTACCCGCCGATCCCCGGCGCGACGATCCTGGACAAGCGCCGCCATGCCCGCGAAAAGCTCGACCACCTGCGCAGGCTGATCGTGTTCGAGCCGCGCGGGCATTACGACATGTATGGCGTGATCCCGGTCGAGCCGGACCTGCCCAATGCCGACATGGCGGTGCTGTTCGTGCACAATGAGGGCTATTCGACGATGTGCGGCCACGCCACCATCGCGCTCGGCCGCTATGCGGTCGACCATGGCATCGTCGCGCCGCAGGTGCCGGTGACCGAGGTAAGGCTGCAATGCCCGTGCGGGCTGGTGACGGTCCGGGTCGAGGTCGAAAGGACAGCGGATGGTTTTGCCACGGGTGCCGCGTCCTTCGAGAGCGTGCCATCCTTTGCCTTCGCGCTCGACCAGGCCATCGAGGTGCCGGGACTGGGCAGGGTGACGTTCGATCTCGGCTATGGCGGCGCCTTCTATGCGCTGGTCGAGGCCGCTTCGCTGGGGCTCGATCTCAAGACGACGCCGCTCGACCGGCTTGTCGATGCCGCCGACCGCATCACCAAGGCGGTGGCGAAAGGCCTGCCGCTCGAGCATCCCGACGATCCTGATCTCGCCTTTCTCTATGGCACCATCCTGACCGATGGCGGCAATGGGGCGTTGGATCCGACGCGCAATCTCTGCGTCTTCGCCGAGCGCGAGGTCGACCGCAGCCCGACGGGTTCCGGCGTGTCGGCGCGTGTCGCGGTCGCCATGGCACGGGGCGAACTCGCCGTCGGCGACCCGCGCCGCTTCGAGAGCGTCACCGGCGCCATCTTTTCCGGCAAGGCGGTGCGGGCCGACAAGGCCGGGCGGTTCGACGCCGTTCGCGTCGAGGTCGGCGGCCGCGCCTTCTATTCGGGACGCTCGAGCTTCTCGATCGAGGCGGGCGACGAACTGGGCCGCGGCTTCCTGCTGCGATAGTGCGCCAGGTCAAAGAATATGTCGCAGTTTTCGGCAATTCTCCGGGCCTGCCGATGATGCTATCAATTCGGCATCGAAGCTGAGGATCGGGCCGCTTGGTCGTGTTTCGCCGCCAGGGATGGGGATTCGGGGTCGCGCTTGCCGCGGCGCTGATGCTCGTCATGCAGACGGCAACCGCGGCGCTGGCGATCGGGCAAGGCACGCCGCCGCTCGACATCTTCGGCAACCCGCTCTGCATCACCTCGGCTACCGACCACACCGCACCCGCCAAGAGCGACCATCCGAGCCTGCCGGAATGCTGCACACTCGGCTGCAACATGTTCTCGGTCGGATCGGCCATGCCGTCCGAAGGCGTGGCCCTGCCGGTCACGCTGCCGTTCCACTTGGCCAGCGGCCTCGTTCCGGCGCGGCTCGATCCGCCGACTGCCGCCAAGCACGATCCCGGCAGTCCGCGCGCGCCGCCGCCGGCCGCCTGAGATTGCCGCGACGACCGCGGCTCGATGAATTTCACCTCAGACCCATCACGCGCCACGACAGCTGGCGCAGCCATTCCATATCGGAGTTCCCATGACCAATTCCGCTCGCGCCCTCGTGCGCCCGTTGTTCCGCAGCTTCGAGGAACGCCTCGGCATCGTCGCCTTTGCAGCGATGCTGCTGTTTGCCTCGACCCATGGGCTGCTCGCCCACGGCTTCAAGGCCGGCGATATCGAGATCGGCCACCCCTGGTCGCGCGCCACGCCGGCCGGTGCCAAGGTTGCCGCGGGTTATCTCACCGTCAAGAACAACGGTGCTGAAGCCGACCGGCTCGTCTCAATCCAGTCGGATGTTTCCGAGAAGGCCGAAATCCACGAAATGGCAGTCGACGCCAAGGGCGTGATGACCATGCGCCAGGTGACCGGCGGCGTGGAGATCCCGGCCGGCGGCGAAGTCGCGCTCAAGCCGGGCGCCTATCACATCATGTTCATGGGCCTGAAGGCGCCGGTGAAGGAGGGTGACAAATTCTCCGGCACGCTGACCTTCGAAAAGGCCGGCACGGTGACGGTCGAGTTCCAGGCCGACAAGATGGGCGGCCAGAGCCAAGACCACTCCGGTCACTGAACGCCATGGGCGCGCGCTTTCCTTCCCTTGTCCGGGGCGGCATTGCCGGCGACGGCGCGCGCCTTGAAACCTTGCTGGCCCGTATCCTGCTCGCCGGCATGATCTTTTTCGGCGGCACGCTGGTTGCCGCTGCCCATGCCTCGCTGCTGCGTGCCGTGCCGGCAGAGGGCACGGTGGTGCAACTGTTGCCGCCGCAGGCGACGTTGACCTTCAGCGAGCCTGTGACGGCGCTGGTCATCGAGCTTTTGCGGCCGGATGGCAGTTCAGCCCGGCTCGTCGGAAATGTTTCGGGTGCCAGCCTGACTGTTGCCTTGCCGGCCAATGATGCCGTCAACGGCACCTACCTGCTGTCGTGGCGGGTGGTTTCGGACGACGGCCATCCGGTCGGCGGTTTCTCGCGCTTTTCGGTCGGCAGCCCCAGCGCCACGCCGCCGCAACCGCCGGAGCTGAACGACCCGACTTTGCGGGCCGCCCTGTGGGCGGCGAAATTCACGCTCTATCTCGGCCTTTTCCTCGGCGCCGGCGGGGCATTCGCCCTGGCCTGGCTCGCGCCCGGGAATCGCCACGGCATGGTTGCCGTTACCGCCTTCACGGCTCTCGGTCTCGTTGCCGCCCCGATCTCGTTCGGCCTGCAGGGGCTCGATGCGCTCGGCGCGCCGCTCGGGCTGTTCGGCCAGCCGGTGACCTGGCAGGCGGCGGCCGCGACCAGCTACGCGTACACCGCGGCGGTCGCCTTCATGGCGCTGGCGTTCGCGCTGCTGGCGCTGGCGAGCGAGGGCGCGTTGGCACGCGGGCTGGCGCTCGCCGCGCTCGCCGGTACGGGTGCAGCACTCGCCGCAAGCGGGCATGCCAGTGCGGCCGCGCCGCAGTGGCTGACGCGGCCGATGGTCTTCATCCATGGCGCGGGCATTGCCTTCTGGGCCGGCGCCCTCGTGCCGCTCTGTCTCGCCAGCCGCCGCCATGCGCCCGAAGCCGGCGCGGCCTTGGGCCGTTTCTCCACCGCGATCCCTTATGTGGTCGCTGCGCTGATTGCCGCCGGCGTGGTGCTCGCCGTCGTCCAGGTCGAGGACGTCCGGGCCCTGTGGCAGACGGCCTACGGCAGGCTGCTGCTGGTCAAGCTGGCTCTGGTCGTGCCGCTGCTGCTGCTAGCCGCCGCCAACCGCTGGAAGCTCACCAAGCCGTCGATGACCGGGCAGCCGCAGGCGCAGCGCCTGATGTCGCGCAACATCATCGTCGAGACGCTGATCATGGCGGCGATCCTTGCCGTGGTAGCCGGCTTCCGCTTCACGCCGCCGCCGCGCGTGCTGGCGATCGAAGCGGCCGAGCCGGCGACGTTTCATGTTCACACGCCAGAGGCGATGGCCGATTTCAGTCTCACGCCGGGACGAGCCGGCGTGGTCAGTGCCTCGATGGTGATCATGACGGGCGATTTCGGTCCGCTCGACGCGCGCAGCGTGACGCTGCGCATGGATCATGCGGAAGCCGCGGCACCGATCAGTGCCGGCGCGTACAAGCCGGGCGACGGCACCTGGCGTGTCGACGGGCTGGAGGTGCCGGTAGCCGGGACATGGACGGCGTCGATCGACGTCGAGATTTCAGAGACGCAACGCTTGACGCTGACCAGCGAGATTACCATCCGCCCATAGAATCGAGGCGGACGGGGCCAACTGGCCGATCGGCGCTCGGCCTGCCGTCAGGCGACGCCCGACTGGCGGCTGAGCGCCAGGCCGGTGGCCTCGATGCGGCGTACGCCTGGCGTCGACGGTCTCGGCGCCTCGGCCGGGCGGCTTTCGCGGCCGACGAGGCTGGCGATCTCCGACAGCGGCTGGGGCCGGCCGAACAGGAAACCCTGCATCTCGGCGCAGCCCTCGGCGCGCAGGAATTCGAAGTTCTCCTGTTTCTCGACGCCCTCGGCGAGCACCGGGATGCGAAGGTCGTTGGCAAGCAGGATGGTCGCCCGGACGATCGCTGCTGACGCGCTGTCATTGGCCACGTCCTCGACGAAGGAACGGTCGATCTTGACCCTGTCGAAGGGGAAAATCTGCAGCGTCGACAGCGACGAGTAGCCGATGCCGTAATCGTCCATGGCGATGGTGACGCCCAGTGCCTTGAGCTGGCGCACGACATGCAAGGCGCGCTCGCGGTCCTCGATGATGCTGGCCTCGGTGATTTCCAGTTCCAGCCGCGAGGCAGCGAGACCGGTCGCCAGCAGGGTCTCGTGGACGATCCTGGGCAGGTCGGCCTGGGTGAGCTGGGCGGCAGCGATGTTGACGGCGATCTTGTAGGGCCTTCGCCACGTCGCCACTTCGGCGCAGGCCGTTTTCAACACCCATTCGCCGATCGGGATGATCAGCCCGTTCTCCTCGGCGATCGGGATGAATTCCTCGGGGGCGACAAGGCCGCGTTCGCGGTGATGCCAGCGCAACAGCGCCTCGAAAGCGGTCACCTCGCCGCTCTTCATGTCGTGCTGGGGCTGGTAGTAGAGCTCGAACTCGTCGCGATCCAGCGCATGGCGCAACTCGATGGCGAGCGCGCTGCGCTCGCGCCGGCCCTCGTCCATCGACCGGTCATAATAGCAGATCTTGTCGGTCAGCGCGCGCTTGGCGCGATACATGGCAAGGTCGGCGGCACCGATCAGGTCGTCGGCGTCGCCGGCGTGATCGGGATAGAGGCTGACGCCGACGCTGGCGCCGACGGATAACGTCTTGGCCTTGTTGTGGATCGGGTCGAGGACGCTGTCGACAAGCCGGCGCACGAAGCTGTCGACCTCTTGCCGGGAGGCGACGTCCTGCTTGACGGCGACGAACTCGTCGCCGCCGACGCGCGCCACCAGTTCGCCCGGGCCCGTCAGCGCCTTGAGCCGGTTGGCGAGGGTCTGCAGCAGCAGATCGCCCGCATTGTGGCCGTGGACGTCGTTGATTTCCTTGAAGCGGTCGAGATCGACGACGATGACCGCAGCTTCCTTGCCGGCGGCGGCGCTGCGCTCCAGCATTGCGGGCAGGTTGTCGGACAGGAAGGCGCGATTGGGCAGGCCGGTCAGCGGGTCGTGCTGTGCGGCATGGCGGAAGCTGGCGACAAGTTCGCGCTGCGACCTGGCATCCATCGCATAAAGCGTCAGGCCGGCGATGATTGCCATGGTTGCCAGAACGAGAACGGCCAGGAACTCGCTCGAAAACACCTTTGTCGGCACCGGCACCGAGGGATCGGGCACCAATGTTGCCGCGCCCATGCCGGTGAAATGCATGGCGCAGATGGCGAGCACGAGCGCAACCACCGCCATCGGCTTGGCGAAGCGGACGCGCTGGCGCGCGGCCAGGTGCATCGCCAGGGCACCGAAGGCCACGGCAAACAGGATCGAGGCCTCGACCAGGCTGGCGTCCCACTCGATCCGGCCGGCGAATTCGTAGCCGCTCATGCCGGTGTAGTGCATGGCGACGATGCCGATGCCGATCACGGCACCTCCGGTTTCGACCGGCATGCCGTTGGGAGGCGTTGCCGCGAGATGCAGGCCGGCTGCGGTGAAGGCGATGGCGATGAGCAGCGAGGCGATCGTCAGGAGAGGGTTGAACGCCGCCTCGAAAGGCAGCTGGAAGCCGAGCATGGCGACGAAATGGGTGGTCCAGATGGCCGAGCCGCAGGCGACACCCGACAGCATGATCCAGGCAAAGCGGGCTTCCGTGGAAAGGCGAGCGGCACGGTCGAAAAGCCGCATAGTCATGGCCGCGCCGGCGACGCAGACGATCGCGGCAATGACGACGAATGAATAGTCATGCTCGTAAGCAAGACATGAAATGACTTTGAACATCGCACGCCCCAATGTCGGCCAGGACTTCCTGACAAACCCCGGCACGAGTGTTCACAGCAAAGATGAAAGAATTTCCTAATGTAACAGTGCTTTCGCCACAGGGCGATAACTTCGGTGGCGAGGAACCGGATTGCGCCGGTGCGATTTTCCAGCCGGCGCGGCTGCCGGCCTGGCGCCAGCAATCGCCCCGGTTGCGAATCCGGAGCCTATCTCGCAGAAATGGTTGTCGCAGTTCAGAGGGAGCAAGACATGGCCGAGAAGACCAAGCGTTTCGAAGCGACGCTGACGGCGTTGCGGGCCATCCTGATCGTTGCCGTGGCGCTGGTCGCGTTGTTCTATCCGGCGCAGGCGGTGAAGCTCCTGGTGATGGTCGGCGGCGGCCTGTTGCTCGTCGATGGCGTGCTCGGGCTGGCGACGATCGATCATGCGGCGCCGCGGACCACTGGCCACTGGCTGGCATTGGCGCGCAACGTCCTGTCGATCGCCGCCGGCGTGATCGTGATCGCCAGCGGCATCCTGGCCAGCGTCTTCACGCTCTCCTTCCTCGCAAGCCTGGTCGGCGTTCTTGCGCTGGTCGTCGGGTTGATCGAGATGGCGTCGAGTTTCCTCGACAGCGAACGGCAGACGCGGCTGTGGCCGACATTGGTGGGCGGCGCGGTCTATGCCGCCTTCGGCCTGGCGCTGATGTTCGTGCCGCTGACCAGTGCGGCGACGCTGATGCGGATCGCCACCCTCCTGATGCTGCTCTACGCGTTGCTTCTGCTCTATCGCGCATGGCGCATCCGCGCCGGAGCCTGATCCGCTCAGCGCACGGCGGAGAAGCCGGTGAGGAAGGCGGTCAGGTTGTCGCCGAGCGCGTCGCAGAGATAGCCGCCCTCCTGGACGATGACGGTGGGCAGGGCGAGGCGGGCGATCGCGTCGCCGATGCGCGAGAATCCCGCCGTGGTGACCGACAGCCCGCCGAACGGGTCGCCTTCGAAGGCGTCGAGCCCGAGCGCGACGACCAGCGCGTCGGGCGCGAAGGCCTGGATGCGGCGGTCGGCGCGGTCCAGCGCCTCGAGAAACTCGGCGTCGCCCGACTTGCGCGGCAAAGGCAGGTTGAGATTGTAGCCGACGCCAGCGGATTCGCCGCGTTCGTCGGCATGGCCCCAGAAGAATGGGTAGAAGCGGGACGGGTCGGCATGCAGCGACACGGTCAGCACGTCGGACCTTGCATAGAAGATGCCTTGCGTGCCGTTGCCGTGGTGCAGGTCGACATCGAGGATGGCGACGCGCGTTGCGGTCGTCCGCAGCCGCTGGGCGGCGATGGCCGAATTGTTGAAGAAGCAGAAGCCGCCTGCGACCTCGGCAAAGGCATGGTGGCCGGGCGGACGGCAGAGCGCATAGGCGGCCGGTTCGCCGGACATTACCGCATCGGCGGCAGCGACAGCGCTCCAGGCGCTCCAGCAGGCGCTGTCGAAGGTTTCCGCCGAGATCGGGCAGGCGGTGTCGGCCATGTGATAGCCGGCCTGGCCGGCAGCGCCCGCCGGGTAGCTGCCGTTGCGGGCAAAGGGATGGATGTTGGGGATCACCTCGGCCGAGGCACCTTCCATGCGCTGCCAGCGCTCGAAGATGTGGGCCAGGAACTCGATGTATTCGGGCGTGTGGACGGCGGCGATCGGGCTGAGACCGACATTGGCCGGGCGGTGGATCGCCGAGCCTGCGGCGCGGGCGCCCGAAAGCAGGCGCTCGACGCGCTCGGGCCGTTCGGGATTGGGCTTCTGCATCCCCATCGACAGGAAGGCCTTGGGGTCGTGGCGCTTCTGCTCGTCGGCGTAGAAGGTCTTCATGTGCGCTCCCCGATGGCTTCGCACAGCGCGGCAAAGGTCCTGCCGCCTGCAATGTAGGATCGCTGGTCGTGGGTCCAGGCAAAGCCCAGCCCGGTATAGAAGGGATGGGCGCGCTCGTTGTGCTCGTCCACCGCGAGCCGCATGTAGACGCCGCCTTTTTCCCGCGACAGCCTTGCGACGTGGCGCAGCAGCAACTCGCCGATGCCGAGGCTGCGGAAGTGCTGGTCGACATATAGATCCTGCACGAATACGCCGGGCCGCCCGTACCAGGTGGAGAAGATCGGGAAGAACAGGCACATGCCGACGAATTCTTGGTCGGCTTCGGCAATCACCGCTTCGTAGGCCGGATTGTCGCCGAAGCCGAACTGCCGGAGATCCGCCTCGGTGCAAGCCACGCCGTCGGCTTCGCCGATATGCTCGGCAAGCCCGACGATCGCATTCATGAGAAGCGGGGCATCGTCGACCGTTGCCGGGCGAATGGAAACGGCGGACGCCTTGGCCCTGGTCGCATTGTTCATTGGGTCGAAATCCCGAGGACAGGCTGGATTGATAGCATCGGGTGATTTGTGGCGCGCACAATTCGGTCCCTGGCCGGAAGGATCGGGCCGTCATGGTCCGACAGCGTCACGCCTCGACGAGCTTGAGCCGCTTGTCGAACACGCCGAGCACCCGGGCCAGCTCGTGGCCGCGCTTGAGGATGAGGCCGCCGGCGGCAACGACGGAGAAGGCGCCCTGCTTGCGGGCCAGACCCGGGTCTTTGACGATCTGGAACAATGGGGTTTCGCTGGTGCGGCGGAACACCGAGAAGACGGCGCGATCGCTGAGATGGTCGATTGCGTAGTCGCGCCATTCATTGGCAGCGACCATGCGTCCGTAGAGCCTGAGGATCTGGTCGAGTTCCCGTCGCTCGAAAGCCACCGGAAGATCCTGCCGCTCCCGGCGGGCCTCATGAAGCGGGATCACTGCGGATGTCTCGCCATCCTCCGCTCCAGCACCGCGATCCGTCATGAATCGTTCCTTTGCAGAATACGACTACGGCTAAAGAATCGCCCATTCGCGCCCGAATTGCAAGCCGCGGCGGCGAATCAAACCATATGGCGAAGGGGAGTGGACAAGCTTGCCGCAACGGTAACGTTTGCGAGACAGTCTGTTGGAATTGGTGATGACTCGCCACATTCCTGCCGTTTTTTATCCGCGCTGGCGCCCCAATGTCCGACGACTTTACCCCCGTTGCCTGAGACGGTTCGGTCCGGCACTGGCTCGTAAACCCCAAGCCCCCCGCCCACGGGCCCGAGTCGGATCGAACCAACCTCGGTTCTTACTGGAACCAGGTGCGACGATCCCAAAATCTGAAGCCGACGTCTGGCGACAAGCTGGCGTCGGCTTTTTTGCATGACGGTTTCGCCCCGGGGCGGGGCTATTCGTCCGGCCTGCGCACCACGGCCGCGCCAAGGATCGGGCCGGGCAGGCCATCCTTGCCGACCGCCTGCAGCAGCACGGCGCAGCCGCCCTTCTTTTCCACTTCGCTCCTGGGCAGTTCGTAGCGCTGTGTCTTTCCGTGCCACATGCCTGCGGTGTGCAGGTCGGTGACGGCGTTCCAGTAGGTGACCCTGCGGCCCTTGTTCTCGCCCTTCTGGAGGTCGACTTCCTCAGGCGCCTTGTAGTGGACGACCACGACATGCGCGGCACCGGTCGCGCCCTGGGCGGCGCCGACATCGATGGTGTAGGTGTCGGCCTTTTCGGTGACCGTTATGTCGACATTCATGGCCTGGCCGGTCTTGGCGAGGTTGTCGAGCGCGCCGGTCACGTCTTCGCGCTTGGCGCCACTGACGTGGGTGCGGCCATTGATGACGGCCTGCGGCGTGTAGACGGAGCGAGAACCGAAGGCGCGCATATAGGCGTACTGGCGCTCGGTGTTGTCCTTGCTGGCCAATTGGTCCTGCCAGCCGAGATAGTCCCAATAGGTGACGTGATAGGCGAGCGCTACCGTGTCATCCTTGGCGGCGTATTCGGCAAAGAGTTCGTCGGCTGGCGGACAGGAGTTGCAGCCCTGGCTGGTGAAAAGCTCGATCACGCCAAGCGGTCGATCCTTTACCTGGGAATGGGCCGAACCGGCAAATCCGGTGAGGGCCAGCGCCACGGCTGCCAGCCGAAAATATGTGCGAAACTCCATGACCAATCCGGATCCTCAGCCGACGTCACCGGCTTTTCTTATGGTTGGCGAAATATGTGGCAGATGCGCCATTCAACGGGAAGTCACGTTGCGGTGAAATTTTGCCGGGCATGCATTTCCGCTGCGTCACCTACGACATGCGCAATTTCCTGTCGAAAAATGCTTCGACGAGGGTAGGATCGGGGACCGGCGGGGGAAGCATCGATGCTGGAA
Organism: Aminobacter aganoensis; assembly: GCF_014206975.1. Lineage (GTDB taxonomy): Bacteria > Pseudomonadota > Alphaproteobacteria > Rhizobiales > Rhizobiaceae > Aminobacter > Aminobacter aganoensis. Next base: position 10,871 of record NZ_JACHOU010000015.1, on the reverse strand, counting down.
CAGCTAAGCCAACATGTCGACCTTTACTGCGAGCGGCTGAGTCCCGGCCTCTGGGCCGAACCGCTCAATGCGGTCAGCAACCTCGCCTTCTTCGCCGCCGGCCTGTGGGGTGTCTGCGAGGCGCGGCGGCGCAAGGCCGGCGTCTTCGCCGAGGTGCTGGGCTGGTGGGTGGTGGCGATCGGCATCGGCTCGACGCTGTTCCATACCTTCGCCACCGAAGCCACCAAATGGGCCGACATCCTGCCCATTGCCGGATTCACGCTTGCCTATACGCTGTTCAACCTCAGGCGTTTTGCCGGCATGGCGTGGCCGAAGGCGCTTGTCATCTTTTTCGGCTTCTACATCGCGGTCGGCCTGCTGACCTACTTGGTGCCCGACTGGCTGCGCGAAGCTTCGAACGGCACCACCGGCTACCTGCCGCCATTCCTGGCGCTGATCTTCTTCGGTTGCGTGGTCATCGCCAAGGGCAGTGCCGCCGGCTGGTACAATCTGGCCGCCGCGGCGATCTTCCTGGGCTCGGTCACCTGCCGGGTGCTTGATCCCCTGGTCTGCGACGCCATGCCGATCGGTACGCATTTCATGTGGCATGTGCTCAACGGGCTGATGCTCGGCGTGCTGATGGCTGCAACGACGCGCCATGCAAAGCCGCGGACAGAGTCTCGTGCGATGTCGGGAGCCGTGGGCGCCTGGCAGTGAGCGGGAGCAGTGAGGCAGCCTTGCCGGTCAGGCAGAGGCTGCCGGCTGTGCGTGCCGTTCGGCCCAGCGGTCGAGCCATTCGCTGCCCTGCATCTCGATCAGGCGCGACGAGGTGCGGTCGAACTCGAAGGCCTCATGGCCGCGCTTGCCGGCATAAAGCTTGTCGGGCGTGGCGGCAGCGCTGAGCACCAGCCGTACATTCTGGTCGTAGAGCGTGTCGATCAAGAGGATGAAGCGCTTGGCCTCGTTGCGGTTGGCTTCGGCCATGACCGGCACGTGGTCGACGAAGATCGTCTGGTAGTGCGCAGCAATGGCAAGATAGTCGCGTGCCGCCAGCGGCTTGTCGCAGAGGTCGGCGAAGCCGAAGCGCGCGCAACCGCCGACCGCAGCCGGCACCTGGACCTTGCGGCCCTTGACGGCGACGGTCGCAGGCTGGGCCGGAGCGCCATGGGTCACCGCCGCCCACGCCTTGTCCATCGCCTTGTCGGCGGCTTCGCCGAGCGGGCTGAGATAGACCGGAACACGGTCGAGCTTTTCCAGCCGGTAGTCGGTGTCGGCATCGAGATTGAGGACAGCGGCGTTCTGCTCGAGCATGGCGATGAAGGGCAGGAACAGCTGGCGGTTCAGGCCGTCGCGGTAAAGGTCCTTCGGCGCCACGTTGGAGGTGGCGACCAGCACCACGCCGAGCCCGAACAGCGCTGCAAAGAGCCGCGACAGGATCATCGCGTCGGCAATGTCGGTGACCGAAAACTCGTCGAAGCACAGCACCCAGGCCTCTTCGGCCAGCGCTGCGGCGACAGGGGGTATCGGATCGTCGTCGCGCGAGGTGCCGTTCTTGCGCGCCGCCCGCTGCTTCTGGATGCGGTCGTGCACGTCGGCCATGAAGTCGTTGAAATGGACGCGGCGCTTGTGCTTGACCGGCACCAGCTCGAAGAACATGTCCATCAGCATGGTCTTGCCGCGGCCGACGCCGCCATAGACGTAGAGGCCCTTCACGGGCTCGCGCTGGGGCTTGCGCTTGGCGAACAGCCAGCCAAGCGCGCTCGACTTGCGCGCCAGGCGCTTGTCGGAAATCTCATCGATCAGCTTGTCGAGGGCAGCGACGATGGACAGCTGCGCCGGGTCGCGGCGGACGTTGCCGAGCTCGACGAGATGGTCGTAGCGCTGCCTGACGGTCACATGGGTCTGCAGGCCGTCACGCAGGTGCATGGTTCACTCGGGTACGAATTCGAAAGTCTGCTTGCAGCGCCAGGCGTCCGTTGGACGCGCAAGGACGCTGCAGCATTTCAACTATGCATGATCCTGTCCGAAAATCGATTTCGATTTTCGGGTCATGCATCAGCGGTTGAGCGAGATCGGCAGGCCGTTGGAGGTCTGGCCGTCGAAGCGGCCGGCGCCCGACGAATAGAGCCGTGCCAGCGGCGAGCCGCCTTCATCATAAAGCGTCAGCTGCTTGCCGGCGACGTTCCACGACTTGACGCCGTCGACCGGTGCCGGGCAGCGCAGCGGGCCGGCCCGGAAGCCCTGGCCGAACTTGGTCTGCGGCGTCGCCACCTTGCAGCTCTGGCCGGAAACCGAAGCGCTCCACACACCAGCGACGCTGGCCGCGGTGAGGTCGGGCGCGTTGGCGGCAGCGGCGCCACCGTCGGCGGGCAGTGCCGCGACCTGGGTCTGCTGCTGGGGTGCCGCCGGGAACTGCGAGGCGCTGGCGGCACCGGGCGCCGCGGGCGGCGGCAGCTGGCCGCTGGTCACCGTGCCGGCAGGAGCCGCGGGCAGCGGCGCGGGCTGGGTGTCCATCGAGGAAAGGCGCGTACTGGTGCAGCCGGCCGCCGTCATCAGCGCTACCAGCGATGCGGCCAGCAGGCCGGTTTTCGAAAAAGCCATTGCAGTCCCTCCGTCGGGGCAGTTCTGGGGGCGCCCCCGCGCGATCGATAGCTCGCCTCTAAAGCGGCGAAGTTGGCAGAATTTCAACCCGATATGGTTAAAATAGGGTTTGCGTATGAACTTGTTGCAAAATTGTCTCAAGAGGCCGGCGTGCCGCGAGACTGGTAATTGCACGATGTTTCCGCCATATAGGCGCCGAACAGCCACGAGAAATGTCTGCCATGGCCAGTGAGGCCCCTTTCGCCAAGATGAACGGGCTCGGCAACGAGATCATCGTCGCCGATATGCGCGGCCGCGCCGACCGCGTGACGCCTGCCGCGGCGATTGCGCTCGCCGCCGATACGGCGACCAGGTTCGACCAGATCATGGCGATCCACGACCCGCGCACGCCGGGTACGGTCAATTACATCGAGATCATCAATTCCGACGGCACCCATGCCCAGGCCTGCGGCAACGGCACGCGCTGCGTGGTGCAGGCACTGTCAGCCGAGACCGGGCAGAAGGTGTTCACCTTCGAGACGGTTGCCGGCATCCTCAATGCCGAGGAGCACGAGGACGGCACCATCTCCGTCGACATGGGCGTCCCACGCTTCGGCTGGCAGGACATCCCGCTGGCGGAAGAATTCCGCGATACCCGCGCGATCGAGCTGCAGATCGGGCCGATCGATCAGCCTGTGCTGCACTCACCCTCGGTCGCCTCGATGGGCAACCCGCACGCCATCTTCTGGGTCGATGACGATGTCTGGTCCTACGACCTCGACCGCTTCGGGCCGCTGCTGGAAAACCATCCGATCTTTCCCGAGCGCGCCAACATCTCGATCGCCCAGGTGACTTCGCGCGAAACGCTCAACCTGCGCACCTGGGAGCGCGGCGCCGGCCTGACGCTGGCCTGCGGCTCGGCCACCTGTGCGGCCGCCGTCTCCGCCGCCCGCACCGGCCGTACCGGCCGGACGGTCACGGTGACGGTGCCGAGCGGCGGGACGCTGAAGATCGACTGGCGCGCCGACGACCACGTGGTCATGACCGGCCCGGCCGAGTGGGAATTCTCCGGCAGCTTCGATCCGGCCACCGGCGGCTGGACCCGTGACCGGCAGGACGTCGCCTGATGGCGGTCGATGTCGTCACTTTCGGCTGCCGCCTCAACACCTACGAATCCGAGGTGATGAGGCGCGAGGCCAAGGCTGCAGGGCTGGAAGAGCTCAAGGGCGGCGCTGTCATCTTCAACACCTGCGCGGTGACCAGTGAAGCGGTGCGCCAGGCCAAGCAGTCGATCCGCAAGGCGCGGCGCGAAAACCCGGACGCGCGCATCATCGTGACCGGTTGTGCGGCGCAGACCGATCCGGCGGCCTTTGCCGACATGGCAGAGGTCGACCTCGTGCTCGGTAACGAAGAGAAGCTCAAGGCGCACAATTACCGGGCGCTGCCGGACTTCGGCGTCAACGATTTCGAGAAGGCCCGCGTCAACGACATCTTTTCCGTGCGCGAGACGGCGGGCCACATGGTGGACGCGATCGAGGGCAGGGCGCGTGCCTTCGTCCAGGTGCAGAACGGCTGCGACCACCGCTGCACCTTCTGCATCATCCCTTACGGTCGCGGCAATTCGCGCTCGGTGCCGATGGGGGCGGTGGTCGAGCAGATCAAGCGGCTCGCCGGCAACGGCTATGCCGAGGTGGTGCTGTCGGGCGTCGACATGACCAGCTACGGCGCCGACCTGCCGGGCGCGCCGCGTCTGGGCAAGCTGGTGCGGACGATCCTGCGCCAGGTGCCGGATGTTCAGCGCCTGCGGCTTTCCTCCATCGACTCCATTGAGGCCGACGAAGACCTGCTCGAAGCCGTCGCCACCGAGAGCCGGCTGATGCCGCACCTGCACCTGTCGCTGCAGTCGGGCGATGACATGATCCTGAAGCGCATGAAGCGACGGCATCTGCGCGACCAGTCGATCCAGTTCTGCACCGATGTGCGCAAGCATCGCCCCGATATCGTCTTCGGCGCCGACATCATCGCCGGCTTCCCGACCGAGACCGACGAGATGTTCGAAAACTCGATCCGCATCGTCGAGGAGTGCGGGCTGACCCATCTCCACGTCTTCCCGTTCAGCCCGCGCGAGGGCACGCCCGCCGCGCGCATGCCCCAGGTGCGCCGCGACATCGTCAAGCAGCGCGCCGCCCGCCTGCGCGCCGCCGGCGACGTCGCCTACACGCGCCATCTCGAAAGCCTCAAGGACTCGCACCAGAAGGTGCTTGTCGAGCGCGAGGGGCTCGGGCGGACGGAAGGTTTCACGCTCGTTGCCCTCGACCGGGGCGTGGCGGGCGAAATCATCGAGGTCGACATCGCCGGGCACGACGGCGAGCGGCTGACAGCGGCACCGGCCGCCGCGCGCGCGGCCTGACGAAAGCGACCGCATGGCATTCGGGTTCATCAAGAAAGTCTTCTCCTTCGGCAAGAAGGAGACCGTCGAGCAGCCGGCCGAGGACGAGGTCCTGCCGCCGCTGAATTTCGACGCGCTAGAAGCGTTGAAGCCGACGGAAGAGGTGGCGGCCGAGACTCCCTCCCCCTTGAGGGGAGGGTCGATCGACGAAGTCGATCGGGGTGGGGTCGTCGCCGAGTTGGAGGTGACCCCCTCTGGTCCTGCGGACCATCTCCTCCTCAAGGGGGGAGAGGACGCCGCGCCTGAGGAGCCGAAGCCCGAACCCGCACCGGAAACGCCGCCGACGCCGCCTGTGGTGCCCGAGCCAAAGCCGGCCGAGCAGCCCGTGCCGGTCGAACCCGCGCCGCAGCCGGCGCCGCCGGAAGAGCCAAAGCCCGCTCCGGAACCGGAAGTTCCCGCCGTCGAGCCGGAAAAGCCTGCCGAGCAGCCCGCGCCTGCGCCGAGCCCGGTTGAGCCGGAGCCTGCGCCGGCAGAGGTCCCGTTGCCGCCGGCGGAGCCATCCACGCCCGAACTGCCCGAGGAGGTTCCTGCCCAGCCGACGCCTTCGACGCCCGAGCTGCCGAGCGCGGGGGAGACGGCTGCGCCTGCGATTTCCCTCCCCCTTGAGGGGAGGGTGGCCGCAGAGCGGCCGGGTGGGGTTGCGGAATCGTCGGACGCGACGCCGAGCATTGTGGAGATGACGCCGAGCGCGGCGGAGACGACCCCCTCTGGTCCTTCGGACCATCTCCCCCTCAAGGGGGGAGAGGAGGTTGCGCCGGCTCCTGTCGAACCGTCGGCCGCTGTAGCGGAGCCAAAAACGTCCGCCGGCAAGGTGACGGTCCAGAAGAAGGTCGAGCAGAAGGCCGAGGTCGTGGAAGTGGCCGCGCCTGCGCCGCGCCAGAGTTGGTTCCAACGCCTGCGCCAGGGCCTGTCGCGGTCGTCGAAGGAGCTGTCGGGCAACATCGCCGGCATCTTCACCAAGCGGAAGCTTGACGAAGACACGCTGCAGGATCTGGAAGACGTGCTGATCCGTGCCGATCTCGGTGTCGAGACGGCACTTCGCGTCACCGACGCGCTGGCATCGAGCCGCTACGGCAAGGACGTCTCCGACCATGAAGTCCGCTCGATCATGGCGGTCGAGGTCGAAAAGGTGCTGAAGCCGGTGGCGCTGCCGCTGGAGCTCGACCTCACGCACAAGCCGCATGTCATCCTGGTCGTCGGCGTCAACGGCACCGGCAAGACCACCACCATCGGCAAGCTCGCCGCCAAGCTGACCGAGGGCGGGCTGTCGGTGATGCTCGCCGCCGGCGATACGTTCCGTGCCGCTGCCATCGAACAGCTCAAGATCTGGGGCGAGCGGACGAAGTCGCCCGTCATCGCCACCAAGCTCGGCGCCGACGCTGCCGGCCTTGCCTACGATGCCTTCGAGCAGGCCAGGGAAGCGGGATCCGACGTGCTGATCATCGACACCGCCGGACGCCTGCAGAACAAGGCCGAACTGATGGCCGAACTCGAGAAGATCGTGCGCGTGCTCGGCAAGCTCGATCCCGAGGCGCCGCACACGGTGCTGCAGACGGTCGACGCCACCACCGGCCAGAACGCGCTCAGCCAGGTCGAAATCTTCCGCAACATCGCGGGCGTCAACGGCCTGGTGATGACAAAGCTCGACGGTACGGCGCGCGGCGGTATTTTGGTCGCAATCGCCGCCAAACATAAGCTGCCGGTCTATTTCATCGGCGTCGGCGAACAGGTCGACGACCTCGAACCCTTCTCGGCAAGCGATTTCGCCAAGGCGATCGCAGGAGTCGCCTGACCCATGAATGCACCGATCCTCGAAAGCGATCCTTCGGACCCGAAAACCAAGAAGGAAGAGATCAGCCCGCTGCTGAAGCTGGCGCTGGAACTGGGGCCGCTGGTCGTGTTCTTCTTCGCCAATGCGCGCGGCGAATGGCTGGCGACGCAGTTTCCGACGCTGGCCGAGCTCGGCGGGCCGATCTTCATCGCCACCGGCCTGTTCATGGCGGCAACCGCGATTGCGCTGATCGCCTCGTGGCTGTTGACCCGCTCGCTGCCGATCATGCCGCTGGTGTCGGGCGTCGTCGTCTTCGTCTTCGGCGCGCTGACGCTCTACCTGCAGGACGACGTTTTCATCAAGATGAAGCCGACCATCGTCAACACGCTGTTCGGCGCGATCCTGCTGGGGGGCCTGTTGTTCGGCAAGTCGCTGCTCGGCTACGTCTTTGCCTCCGCCTTCCGGCTCGACGCCGAAGGCTGGCGCAAGCTGACCTTCCGCTGGGGGCTGTTCTTCCTGTTCCTCGCCGTGGTCAACGAGGTGGTCTGGCGCTCGTTCTCGACCGACACCTGGGTGGCGTTCAAGGTGTGGGGCATCATGCCCATCACGCTTCTGTTCACATTCAGCCAGATGCCGCTGATCATGCGCCATTCGCTGGAAGAGCATTCGCAGAAATAGGAGAGCCGCCGTGGAGTTCATCACCGACCGTGAGGCGCTGCGCCAGCATTACCGCGCGCCCGGCGACGGCGCGGTGAAGAAGGAACTCCGCCTTCTCGACCGTCATGCAACGAGTTTCCTGGCGCGCAGCCCGTTCGTGCTGATCGGCTCGTCCGACGGCAAGGGCAACGCCGACGTCACGCCCAAGGGCGACAGGCCGGGCTTTGTCGCCGTGCTCGACGACGCCACCATCGCCATTCCCGACCGGCCGGGCAACAACCGGCTCGACACGCTGGAAAACGTCGTCGCCAACCCGGCCGTGGGCCTGCTGTTCCTGATCCCGGGCATGAACGAGACGCTGCGCATCAATGGCGATGCACGGATCACCGCCGACATCGGGCTGCGCGAGCAGCTCGCCGCCGAAGGCAAGCCGCCGGTCACCGTCATGGTCGTCGCCATCAAGGCGGTGTACATGCACTGCGCCAAGGCGTTCATGCGTTCCGAGCTGTGGCTGCCCGGAACCTGGCCCGATCGCACCAGCCTGCCGACGCTCGGGCAGATCCTGCACGACCAGCTGGCGCTTGCCGACAATGCCGAGGCACTCGACCGCTCGCTCGACGAATCCTACCGAAAGAGCATGTGGTAGCGGCCATCGGCCAAGCCATGCCGGCGCGTTGAGGCTTCGTTAACTCGATATGCGTCAGTCGCAATGCTGCGTTGCAGCATCTTATTTTGCGGCGCAGCAGTTCCTATGTCATCGTCGAATTGATCAGGGAGGTCAAATCGCGCCGCACCAGCGGCATGACGAAAGGAACGACGATGTTTTTCGACAGCCTTCTGACCCGTGCCCGCGAAAGCGCTTCCAAGCGCAAGCAGTACAAGCGCCTCGTCGCCGAGATCGACGGCTTTTCCGGCCGCGACCTGGCCGACATGCGCGCCGACCGCAGCGAGATGCTGTACCAGGCCTTCAAGCAGGTCTACGGCTAAGCGGGCGACGAGGTCGCCGTCGGACATGGCGGGCAGCCTGGCCCGCGCTACGGCTCATTGGGAAGCCGCGGCTGCCTTCTCGATCTCGGGCATCAGCGTGGCCGCCACCGTTTCGGGCGACATCGGGCCGACATGCTTGAACGCGATCTTGCCGTCCTTGCCGACGAGGAAGGTTTCCGGAATGCCGTACACGCCCCAGTCGATCGCGGCGCGGCCGTTGGGGTCGACGCCAACCGCCTTATAGGGATTGCCGAGGTCGCCGAGGAAGCGGCGGGCGTTCTCCGGCTTGTCCTTGTAGTTCAGCCCGACAATGGTCAGCCGCTCGTCCTTGGAGAGGCCGACGATCACCGGATGCTCTTCGCGGCAGGGCGCGCACCATGACGCCCAGACGTTGACCAACGTCACCTTGCCGATGAATTCGGCCGAGTCGAGACCGGGAAGCGAAATGCCTTCGAGCGGCGGCAGCACGGTCTTGGGCGCGGCCTGGCCGATCAGCGCCGAGGGCACGACCGACAGGTCGCGGCCGGACAGCAACTGCATCAGGAAAACGACCGCGAGCGCCAGGAAGAGCAGCAGCGGCAGCAGCACGAACAGCTTGCGCGGGCGGGCCGGCTTTTCGGTTTCCATCGTCATGCCGCGGCGCCGCTGCGGTCGGAGCGGCGGCGATGGCCTGCCGCCTCGAGTTCCGCCAGTTCGCGCTTGCGGGCGCGCTGGTCGACGAGGATCCAGACGATCAGTCCGGCGATCGCCAGCGCCGAGACGCCATAAGCGGCGGCGACATAAAGGGCATGCGCGCTCATCGGGCAGCCATCCGCTGGCAGAACTTCATCATGTCGACGCTTGTGACCATGCCCTTCACTTAGCTGCGGCTGTGGCGCCGTGCAATTGGACGCCGCGCCGCACCGGGGGCAGTTGAAGCGATCGTGATCAGTCGGTGCCCGAGCGCAGAGCTATGGCCGCGGCCAGCGGGCCGATGACGGCGAGGAACATGGTCAGTGCGCAAAGGATGAGAAACGGCGGCATGAACGGGTCGGGGTCGTTGACCGCGCCGTAGCTGGCGGTGACGCCGAAGATCAGCACAGGAATGACCAGCGGCAGCACCAGCACCGAGATCAGCAGGCCGCCGCGCGGCAGGGCGACGGTGACGGCCGCACCTGCGGCGCCGACGAAGACGATGGCCGGCGTGCCGACGAGAAGGGTGAGGGCTGCGGCACCGATGCCGAGCGGCTGCATGTTCACGAACAGCCCGAGCAGCGGGGCGGCGACGACCAGCGGCAGCACGCTGGCGCTCCAATGCGCCAGGCATTTGACGAACACGGTCAGCGCCAGCATGTGGCGGTCGGAATTCAGCACCAGGAGATCGAGCGACCCGTCCTCGCGGTCGGCCTGGAACAGCCTGTCCAGGCCGAGCAGGCTGGCCAGCAGCGCGCCGATCCACAGGATGGCCGGGCCGATGCGGGCGAGCAGGTTGAGGTCGGGGCCGACGCCGAAGGGGATGGTGACGATGACGGCGAGGAAGAACAGCACGCCGGTCAGCGCCCCGCCGCCGGAGCGGATACCCATCCTGAGGTCGCGAAGGTAGAGGGCTAGCATGGGTGCCCTCCGGCGAATTCCAGGAGGCCAGAGGGGGGCAACGTAGCGCGCAAGCGTGGGTCAGCCATGCGCTCGCCCCATCTCCAGCGCCGTCGCTCCGCCCAGCCCGAGCGGCAGGTGGGTAGCGGCGGCAACGATGCCGCCGGCGGCGCAATGGGCCTTCATCAGTTCGGTGAAGCGCGCTTCCGAGGCGTTGTCGAGGCCGGCGGTGGGTTCGTCGAGAAGCCAGACCGGGCGGTGGCTGACCAGCAGCTTGGCGATCGCGGCACGGCGCTTCTGGCCGGTCGAGAGGTAGCCGAACGGCAGGTGGCCGAGGCCGCCGAGGTCTACCTGTTCGAGCGCATCGGCGATGGAGAGCCTGCCGTCGCCGGAAAACCGGCGCCAGAAGGCGAGGTTCTCGTCGACTGTGAGGGCCGCCTTCATGGCGTTCTGGTGGCCCAGATAGTGGCAGGCGGAGGCAACCGTCGGGAAATCCTCACCGCCGCCCTCGATGGCGATTCGCCCGTGGAGGTGCGGCAGCAGGCCGGCGATGACGCGCAGCAGGGTCGACTTGCCGGAGCCGTTGGGACCTGTGACGACCAGGCTCTGGCCGTCCTCGATCGCAAAGCCGATGCCGGCGAAGACTGCTTCGCCGCCGCGCTCTCCGCTGAGATTTTCGGCGATCAGCCGCATTTTTCCCCCGTCGCCGAAGCCGTGTCCCGCTGCCTTGCGTCACAGCAAAATAGGCGAATCTCCGTCTAGAACTATTCCAATTAATTCTCTATATGCCAGTCGACGATGCCAGCGGTCGGCATGGTAAAGAGAATATGCGCCGAACCAGCGCACGCGCCGCCTTGAACGGCTCGGGTTGCTTGG
>NZ_JACHOU010000014.1 GCF_014206975.1 Aminobacter aganoensis | reverse complement strand
TCATCGACCAGGGGATCAGACATCGTTGTTCCCGAACGCAAAAACATGCGGTCGAACATTCTCGCATCAAGTGCCAAAATCAAGTGACGATTATCGCAATTAACTGCTAATTATCAAATTAAATGCCCTCGCACCGCTTTGATATCATTATGTTCCGATTCTTGCGGTTTAATGGAAAGTCACAGTGGAATAAAGATGGTGTGTTGATCGTCATCGCCGGGAGCGGTCTTGCAGGCGATTTGCAGCGTCGGGACAAGAGATAAGCAGATGGGCGTAAAACCGGACTTTCCATTCTACAACGGCCTTCCGGCCGAGTTGGGCGGGCGTGGGTGGCTATTGGTGCTTGGCGCGGTACTTGTCGCCTATCTGCAGCTGGTGTTGCTGCCGCTCCCTGGTTTTCCATTGAACTTCATCCCCGTCATCTTGTTCAGTGTGATCCCGCTTGCTGCCCTGGCTTGGGTGGGCGGCGCCTGGACGTCCCTGTTCCGTCGCTACGGGCCCAGGGAATTCGGACTCACGATCCTGTTCGGGTTGTTGACCTTGGTGGTGTCATTCGCAGCTGGGTTGATCCTGACTTTTCTGACCACGATGACTGCGAATCCGGTGTTGGTATCTGAACTGAGTTCCACAGACCTCGCGCTGCTCCTGGTACGTTCCGGGATACAGCTCGTTGGCGAGGAGACCGTCACGATCCTTCCGCTCCTCGCCGTAATGTGGTTTTGCTTCCAGCGATTGCACTGGTCGAGGTCTCGCAGTCTCGTCGCCGGCGTCGTCGTTTCGACGCTGTTGTTTGCGGCGATGCACCTGCCAACCTACGGGTGGAACGTCATCCAGTGCTTTGGCGTGATCGGCGTCGCACGCTTGGTGATGACCGTCTCCTATCTGTTGACCGGCAATTTGGCTGTGTCTATCGGAGCCCACGTCCTCCATGATTGGGCGCTCTTCTTTATGTCGTTCGCCGGGGCTCATGCGCCGATAGATCCGGCCGCGGGGGCTAGCTGATCGGGAGCCTCTGTGACTAAAAATTGATAATAAGTTTGATATGGACATGCTGAGATTTCCATATTATGAGAATGATATGGAAATGACGAGCAACCCAACCACGAACGACGAGGCCGCCCGCACGGGCCGGAGCCAGTTGCGCGTGCTGGTGCTGTTCCACTCCTGGAGCGGCAACACGCACTGCCTGGCAGAAGCCGTTGCGGCGGGTGCAGCGCTCGGGCCGGAGGTCAAGGTCGAGCTGCGGCGGGTGCCGGAGCTTCGCGACGAGCGCACGCTGCTGGAAGATCAGCGCATCGGCGCCAAGTTCGCCGTCATCCAGGCCTGCCCGGTGGCAACCGCCGACGACGTGACCGGTGCCGACGTGCTGGTTCTCGGCTGTCCGACGCGGATGGGGACCATGTCGGCGGAAATGAAGTGCTTCATCGACGGACTGAGCACGCTGTGGCGGGCAGGGGCCTTCGAGGATAAGGTTGGCGCTGCCTTCACCACGGCGTCGACGCCGCATGGCGGCCACGAGATGACCCTGATGTCGCTCGCCGTGGCGATGACCCATCTGGGCATGGTGATGGCTTCGCCGGGTTACACGGCAGCGATTTTTGAAGATGCTGGCTCTCCTTATGGCGCCACTGCGACCTCGAAGGTGCAGGGCGTGCGGGTGCGGCCATCGGAGGCGGACCAAACCGCGGCACAGGCACTGGGCAGGCGCGCGGCGCGTGTCGGCCAATTGCTCCGGCGTGGCAGGGATGCCGAAACAGTTCTCAGCTAAAGGAGGAAACAAACATGTCAACGACTGAGATCGGTCTACAGAACAGGACCATGGCGCCCGGCGAGCGGGACAAGAGCGACGAGAATGCATTCGGCCTCGCGAGCGTGGATCACTTCGCGCTTCCGACGCGCAACATCGCGGTGATGGAGCGTTTCGTGCGCGAGGTTCTCGGCGGCGTGCCGTATTATTATGCCGGCTTTGACGAGACCGACCGCAACATGGGTCGCGTGCCGCACATCTTCATCCGCGTCGGCAACGTGCTGTTCCAGTGCACGGAAGTGCCGGAAGGCGAGATGACCGTCAGCAAGGACGACGAGAACATCGCCCCGCACGTCGCCTTCAAGGTCACCGCCAAGGACCTCGAAGCCAATTTCGAGCGCCTGAAGAAGATCATCCCGGTGTCCGGTCCCTACCGTCACCGCGGCATCGACTGCACGACCTTCTACTTCATGACCCCGGAAGGCCATAAGCTCGAGATCTGCACCTGGGAGCCCTATCCCGAAGACAAGTCGCTGATGATGGGCGCGCCCGGCGTCGGCATCATGAAGTGGAGCGATCTCGTCCACGACTGGCCGAACGTGCCGGGCAAGTCTGCCTGACATCCGCCTCGCCCACCGCACCAGGCCAATATTAGGAGAGGTTACCCTTGATCATTCTCGACGACGACCATCCGGTCGAATTCAAGATGCTGACGCCGGGCTTCAACTGGCTGCGGCTGGGCGCGGTGCTGGCGCATGCGCTGAACGGCTATCACAGCCCGCTGCCCAAGGGGTCGACGATCTCGACCCACACCAAGCATGCCGGCCAGATGTGCTTCGAAGGACCCGAACTGGTCCATCGCGGCGTCTATCACACCGGCATGTCCTCGCCGCCCTGGCTGGTCAAGGCGATCGGCGAGGCCAAGGTCGCCTCCAGCCACGAACTCGACCTCGTGGCGCTGGCCGTGCTGCCGCACCACGATGTCTCGACGATGATGGTGCGCAAGGACCTGGGCATCACCAGCATCGAGCAGATCCGCGACCGCAAGATCCCGCTGCGCGTCGGCATCCCGCCGCGCGGCATGGATCATCCCGGCGGCTGGATCATCGACAAGGTGCTGGAGGAATACGGCTTCAGCCTTGCCGACATCGAGGCCTGGGGCGGCCAGGTGATCGATTCCGACCGGGCGCCGATCGAGGCGCTGGCGGTGCATGTCAAGCAGAAGAGCCGCATCGAAAAGCTGCGCGACGGCGACCTCGACGCGATCTTCGACGAGGCGATCATGACCAAGCCGTGGAAGGACATGACCGACGCCGTCGACATGCAGTTCCTGTCGGTCGACGCAGCGGTGCTGAAGCGGCTCGAGGCCAAGTACGGCGCCCGGGCGGCGACCCTGCCGGCCGGCAAGTTCCGCCTGCAGGACCAGGACGTGGCCTGCATCGACTTCAGCGGCTGGTGCCTGTATTGCCGCCGCGACCTGCCCGAGCGTTATGCCTATCTCGTCACCCAGGCGATCGTGCAGCATGCCTCGGAGGTCGAGGGCATGTACCCGCCGCCCTACAGCCCGCTGACCTCGCCGATCAGCGCGCAGGTGCTGTGCACCGACACCGCGCTGCCCTACCACCCCGGCGCCATCCGCTTCTACCAGGAGCAAGGCGCCAAGATCGGCGGCTGATCGCCGATCACGATGCCGCGGTGGAGGCCGCGGCAATCCAATCTGTGGAGGAGAGTTGCGATGAGCGCGCACGTCGAGGACGAGCGGTCGGCAGGGTGCGACCTGGCAACGGCGCAGCCGAGCGGGCCGCTGTCGCACATCACCGTGGTCGAGCTCGGCTCGTTCATCGCCGGCCCCTTCTGCGGCCAGCTTCTGGCCGACATGGGGGCGGAGGTGATCAAGGTCGAGCCGCCGGTAGTCGGCGACGCGATGCGCCAGTGGGGCGCCGTCAAGGCCACCAACGGACGTTCGCTGTGGTGGCCGGTCATCGGCCGCAACAAGCGTTCCATCACGCTCGACCTCCGCAAACCCGAAGCACAGCAGATCGTTCGCGAACTGGTCCGCGATGCGGACGTGTTGATCGAGAATTTCCGGCCGGGCACTCTGGAGCGCTGGGGTCTTTCACCCGAGACGCTACGCCAGGAAAACGACAAGCTCATCGTTGCCCGCGTGTCGGGGTTCGGCCAGACCGGACCCTACAGCGACCGCGCCGGTTTCGGCGCCATAGCCGAGGCGATGAGCGGACTCAGGAGCCTCACCGGCCATCCCGACAGGATGCCGACGCGCGTCGGTATCTCGATCGGTGACTCGCTTGCCGGTCTCTACGCCACCATCGGCGTGCTGTCGGCGCTGGTCGCCCGCCCGGGCCGGCAGGGCCTGGGGCAGGATGTCGACGTGTCGATTGCTGAGAGCGTGCTTGGGGTCCTGGAAAGCGTCGTTCCCGAATTCGCTGAAACAGGTTCGATCCGCCAGCGTACCGGGCCGATCCTTCCCGGCATTGCGCCCTCGAATCTCTATCCTACAGCTGATGGACAGCCGGTGCTGATCGGCGCCAACGCCGACGGCCTGTTCAAGGAACTGGCCTTGGCAATGGATGCGGCGGAGCTCGCCATCGACGAACGATTTGCCAGTCATGCGGCGCGCGGCCGCTACCAGCATGAACTCGACGAAATCATCGCCGGCTGGACCGCGACGAAGACGCAGGCCGAACTGTTGCAACTGATGGACGAGCACGGCATCCCCGCCGGTCCGGTCAACGACGCGCAGGCGGTGGCCGAGGATCCGCATTTCAGGGCGCGTGAGGCGGTGCTGGAAGTTCCCGATCCGACATTCGGCAGCGTCACCATGCAAGGGGTGTTCCCCAAGCTCTCGGCGACGCCCGGTCGTGTCCGCTGGACCGGTCCCGAACTCGGCGCCGACACTGACGACATCCTGTCCCGTCGGCTCGGCTACGATGCCGACCAGATTGCGCGGCTGCGGCAGGACGGGGTGTCATGACCGTCGAAAGCACTGTTGGCGCCTCTGGCGGGGCGCTGCCCAAGTCGGTCAGGATCGTGGAGGTCGGGCCGCGCGACGGCCTCCAGAACGAGAAGGGTCTGGTGCCCCTCGCCGCCAAGGTCGCATTAATCGAGCGACTGGTCGCCGCCGGACTGCGGACGATCGAGGCCGGCAGTTTCGTGGCCCCGCGCTGGGTGCCGCAGATGGCGGATACTGATCGTGTCGTGGCGCAGTTTCGCTCCACCCTCGATGTCGAAATGCCGGTGCTGGTGCCTAACCTCAAGGGACTGGAACTGGCCAAGGCGGCCGGCGCACGCACCGTGGCCATCTTTGCCGCCGCGACCGAGAGTTTTGCGCGCGCCAATCTCAACGCGCCGCGCGCCGAAAGCATTGCCCGCTTCGCCGAAGTGGCGGCGGGAGCGCGGGCCCACGGGATGCGGGTGAGGGGCTATGTCTCCTGTGCCGTGCACTGTCCGTATGAGGGCTGGGTCGAGCCCGGCGTGGCTGCCGAACTCGCTGCCGCGCTCACCGAAATGGGCTGCTACGAAGTTTCCATGTGCGACACGACAGGTGCTGCCTCGCCGGGCCGCGCCAGGGCCATGGCCGCGGCCACCATCGCTGCCATTCCGCTCGAGCAGGTGGCAGTCCATTTTCACGACACGTTCGGCCAGGCGCTGGTCAACACGCTGACATGCCTCGAACTTGGCATCTCGGTGGTCGACAGCTCTGTCTCTGGTCTGGGTGGATGCCCATATTCGCCGGGGGCCGCGGGCAACCTTGCGACCGAGGACCTCGTCTACATGCTTGAGGGGCTCGGCATCGAGACCGGTGTCGACCTCGAAGCGCTGGTCGAGGCCGGGAGGCAGATTTCAGGCGTCCTGGGCCGCACGCCGGCCAGCCGTACGGCGCTGGCGATGGCCGGACGCCGGACAACGACATGCAACGCCCCGCTCTCCAACTGAAGGCGACACGACGATGATAATGACGACCGCCGATCTCTATGATCACTACCACCAGACCCTGCACGTGTGCGAACTGCAGTTCCGCAGCTTCGGCCGCCGCAAGCGCTTCTTCGGGCAATGCGCCACGGTATGGACGCATGAGGACCACCTGCCGGTGCTGAACGCGCTCAAGGCCGACGGCACGGGCAAGGTTCTCGTCGTCGACGGCGGCGGTTCGCTCAAGGTCGGCGTGATGGGCGACCGCATCGCCAGTGTCGCCGTCGAAAACAACTGGGCCGGCGTGATCATCCATGGTGCCGTGCGCGACACCTGCGCCATCGACGAGCTCGACCTTGGGGTCAAGGCGCTGGGCGCGACGGCCCGGCGTGGCTGGGACCCGGTTTCAGGCGTCGGCAATGGCGTCGTCAATTTCGGCGGAGCCCTGTTCAGCCCGGGCCAGTGGATCTATGCCGACGAGGATTGCGTCCTGGTCAGCCCGAACGAACTCGACTTTGAGCTGGCGAGCCAGACGGCGGCTCCCATATCGGCGCTCGAGGTCGCGGCAAACTACAAGTGACGGTCAGGAGAGGCAGGCATCTCCGCGGATGCGGCCTTGCAGGGTAGGGCGATGTTCACGCTGGATCATCTTCATTGCTGGAACCGGGAGCCGGAGGCTGCCGCCCAGGCTTATGTCGACATGTTCGGGGCGGAGCGCTTGTCGTCCAGCATCACGGCAAACGGCCTTCGCGTCGTCATACGCCTGGCCGGGCAACTGATCTATGTCGAGCAGGCGCCCGAGGGCGAGACCGAGCCCGACCGCAACGGACTGGAGCATCTTGCGCTTGCCACGGATACCTTCGATACGGACATCGACGACCTGCGGCGCAAGGGCGCGCGGTTTCTCGTCGAGCCGAAGCAGGCGCGACCCGGCGTCCGCATTGCTTTCGTCGAGGTGCCGGACCGCGGGCGTGTCGAGATCGTCGAGCAAGCCAGGCTGGCATAGTGCAGCGCAACAATGTTATAATGCAGCGCAATAATTATAAAGAAAATATCGTAAAATGATAATATGATGTTGACTTGTAATGAGATTATTCAATTATGAGAAATGTGGAAGTTCACCGGACGGCAAAACTTCACCATCGTCCAGAAGTGATACATCAAGGGGAAACGCTATGAACCGTCGCACATTCCTGGGCAGCTCCGCGGTACTCGCCGCAGCTTCGCTGCTCGCTTACAAGGGCAACGCACTGGCCCAGGCCATGGGAACGGACCCGGATCCGGCACCAATCGGACTGAAGACGGTCGAGGCCATCTACAAGAGCTCGAACGGCAATGTGGTGGCGATGGACTCGCTGCTCTACATCTACGACAAGAGCATCACCGTCAACGACGTCGTCATTGCCGGCTCCTACTGCGGCGCTGCCAACCTGCCGCATGCCATCAAGACCGGCGTCAAGGCGATGATCGCCCACAATGCAGGTATCGGCAAGGACGACGCCGGCATCGGCGCGCTGTATCTCGGCGAAAAGCATGATTTCCCCGTTGCTGCCGTGGAATGCCTGTCGGCATCGATCTCGAACGGCCGCTCGATGGCAGCCGGCATCATCAGCCACGCCAATGCCCAGGCGCTCGCCCTCGGCGTGAAGCCGGGCCAGAACGTGACCGAGGCAGCCAAGCTTCTGCTCGCCGCCCATGCCGGAAACCCGAGCGACGTCGCCGTTCCGTTCGACAAGAAGGTGTTCGAGAGGGACAAGGTCGGCAGCAGCCGCATCTACGCCTCCTCGGCATTGACCAACCTGCTGCCGGAAGACGACCACAGCAACGACGTGATCGCCTGGGGCGCGCATTCGGGTTCGATCGCCGCCGACCTGGTCAAGAAGTGGAAGGTCAAGGGCTGGATCGGCAACGATGCCGGCATGGCCAAGAACCACACCGGCATCGGCGGCCTGCCGGCCTGCAACGCCATCGGCGTGGCTGCTGCCGCGGTATCGTCCATGTCGGCGCGCATCGGCGATGGCGTCAGCACCTACGAGGACGGCATCATCTCGGCAGCCAACGATCTCGCTCGCCAGAAGGGCGTGCGCGAAGGCATGAAGGCAGCCGAGGCGCTGCGGCTGCTCGCAGCCTGAAGCTTCAACCCAGAGGCCGGATGTTGTTGTCCGGCCTCCCAACGGCTAGTTCATTTCCAACTGAGGAGCATGTGCCATGCGGACCGAAGAGTTCGACTACAACCACACGGGGCGGAGTTTCGGCGCATATGCTGCCTATGACGAGACGCAGACGGGCAAGCGCCCGGGCGTCCTGGTGATCCACGACCTGTGGGGCCTGGGCGAGCAGCCCAAGGAACGGGCCCGCCGGCTGGCCGAACTCGGTTATGTCGGGCTCGCTATCGACCTGTTCGGCGACCGCTTCCAGCCAAAGGCCCTGGGCGAGGCGCTGCCGATCGTCGGCGAAATGCGCGCCAACTCGCGCAGCTTCCGTGACCGTCTGCTTGCCGGTCTCGAGCAGCTCGCCAACCATCCCGAGGTCGATTCCTCGCGCATGGGTGCGATCGGCTTCTGCCTTGGCGGCATCTCGGTGCTCGAACTTGCCCGTGACGGCGCCGACCTGAAAGGCGTCGTCTGCTTCCACGGCAACCTCGATGCTGTCGAGCCGGCTAAGAAGGGCGCGGTCAAGGCCAAGGTGCTCGTCTGCACCGGCGGCGGCGACGGTATCGTTCCCGATACCCAGATCTCGACTTTCCAGGACGAGATGCGCAATGCCGATGCCGATTGGCAGGTCAACGTCTATGGTGGGGCCGAACACAGCTTCACCAACATCTATGCCGACCGCGCGGGCATTCCCGGCGTCAGCTACCACGAAAAGGCCGACCGCCGTTCGTGGGACGCCATGCGCGGCTTCTTTGGCGAAGCCTTCGCGAAGTAGTTGCTGACGAACTGGCGATCGCTGCTTGATGGCGGCGATCGCTTCAGCACATAGCCGCCGTACTCTCGTCAAAACTGCCTCGCGGCGGCGGCCTGCCGGGCACTTGTTCCAGTCCGGATAACAGCCATGCTTGTCGAACAGACCAGGCCCGCGGCCGATGTGGCGCGCGCGCCTATTCCATGGCGCGCGGTTGCGCTCCTGTCGCTCGCCGCCTTTGCCAGCGCCGCCTCCATCCGCGTCGCCGACCCGCTTCTGCCGGCGATCGGCAGCGAGTTCAGTGTCAGCACCGGCGTCGCTGCCAATGTGGTGATCGCCTTTTCGATCACCTACGGCATGTTTCAACTCGTCGGCGGCCTGATCGGCGACCGCTTCGGAAAATTCCGGACCGCCACGGTGGCGACGCTGCTTTCGGGCTTCGGCGCGCTGCTGTGCGTTTACGCCGTCTCGATCGACGCCTTGACCCTTGCCCGCCTGGCGTCGGGCGCGGCTGCCGCGGCCATCATGCCGATGGCGCTGGCCTGGATCGGCGATTCTGTCGACTTCGAGCAGCGCCAGAATGTGCTCGCCCGTTTTTTGCCCGGCCAGATCCTCGGAGTGGTGTTCGGCCAGGCGATCGGCGGCGTGCTTGCCGAATTCATGGGCTGGCGCAGCGTTTTCCTGGTCATTGCGGGCCTGCAATTCGCCGTCGGCGCGGCGATGCTGTTCGAACTCTGGCTTAGGCGCAAGGCAGAGACCAAGTCGGTCGTGCAGGAACTGGGTCCGGTAGCGCTGTTCAAGCGGATGGGCGGGCTGCTGCGCGACGGCTGGGTACGCATCGTCCTCGCCGCTGTTTTCATCGAAGGCTTCGCCGTGTTCGGCGCCATGGCCTTCCTGGCAAGCTACTTGCAACTCGACTACGGGCTGAGCGTCGGCGGTGCAGGCGTCGTCGTGGCCACATTCGGCCTGGGCGGGCTCGTCTTTTCCTTCACGTCCCAGCGCTTGCTCGACTGGTTGGGTGCAGCGGGGCTGGCGCGCCGTGGCGGGCTGGTGCTGTCCATCGCCTTCGGCCTGCTCAGCGTCATGCCGACGGTATGGCTGGCGCCCGTGCTAACCGCGGCAATGGGGCTCGGCTTCTACATGCTGCACAACACGCTGCAGGTGAGCGCCACCCAGATGGCGCCGGAGGCACGGGGGACAGGAGTGGCGATCTACGCATCGTCGTTGTTCTTCGGGCAAACCGCGGGTGTCGCCGCAGCGGCCTTCGTCTTCGACCGATGGGGTGCCGCCCCTGTTTTCATCGCTGCATCGGTCATCCTGCCCATCCTGGCTTCCTGGTTCGCGGCCCGGCTTGGCAGCAGCGGCGAGCGCTGACTCGCGGCAGCTCTGCGAGCCGGTGTGGGGGTGGCTCCTGTCGTGCGGCCTGTTTGGTTCGATGTTGTTGGTTTATTAAGGCGGAATAGTCAAAAAATGAGAATTTTAGATTGACATGCTGTGCCAAATTATCACAATGGAGTTATAGGAGATCAACATGAAGCTTACGACCGTTGAGGCGGGTGCTTATCTGCACCACATCCACCTGCACAGCCCGGATCCGGACGCCCTGGCGCAGTTCTATAGCGACACCATGGATATGCCGGTGATGGAGCGCGATGGCGACGTCATCATCTGCCGCGGCCCACGCCGCCGGGTACTGATCAGCAAGGGACCGGCCAAGAAGCTGGCGCATGCCGCCTTTGCTTGCCGCGACGAGACCGGGCTCAAGCGCATTCGCGATCGTGCCGTCGAAGAAGGCCTCGACCCGCGCACCTTCTCGACGCCGCTGCTCGGACCGGGTGCCTTCGTGGTTCGCGATCCCGACGGCAACCAGGTCGTGTTCGGCATGGCCAAGGGTGGCGACGAGATCAAGGGCGGCATCAACGGCCCGATCCAGCACCTGACGCTTGCTTCGCAGGACATCGGCGCCATCGAGCGCTTCTATGCCGGCATGCTCGGATTTGCGGTATCGGACCGCGTGCTTGGCGACGATGGCGAGGTGATGACCTGCTTCATGCGCTCCAACCATGAGCACCACACGCTGGCCTGCTTCCTCCATCGCGACCGCTCGGGCATCGATCACCACTCCTACGAGGCTGGCGACTTCACCACGATCCGCGACTGGTGCGATCGTTTCGCCGACCGCGAGATCAAGCTGATGTGGGGACCGGGGCGCCACGCGCCGGGCAACAACATCTTCATCTTCATCGTCGATCCGGACGGCAACTGGATCGAAGTTTCAGCCGAACTCGAGGTCGTCTACGACCGTCCGGTTCGCGAATGGCCGCATGTCGAGCGCACGCTCAACATGTGGGGCGATGGCCTGATGCGGGCCTAAGGAGAGCAGTATGCGTTTTGTATCTTTCGAAGCCGAGGGCAAGGCGAGCTACGGCATCGTCACCGGCAAGGGTATCCACGATCTCGGCGCCCGTATCGGTTCCGTCGTTCCGGACCTGAAGTCCTATCTCAAGGCGGCAGAGCTCGGGCTGGTTCCTGCTGCAACGGCAGGTCTTGCCGCCGACTATGCGGTTGGCGACATCGCCTACCTGCCGCCGGTCACCGAGCCGGGCAAGGTCATCTGCGTCGGCCTCAACTATGAGGGCCATCGGCTGGAGACAGGGCGGCCGAAGCAGACCTATCCGACGCTGTTCGCGCGCTTTGCCGACACGCTGATCGGTCACAACGTGGCGATCCGCCGGCCGCCGGTTTCCGAGGCGCTCGACTATGAGGGCGAGCTTGCTGTGGTCATCGGCCGCAGCGGCTTCCGCATCCCCAAGGAAGAGGCTGCATCGTTCGTTGCCGGTTACTCCTGCTTCAACGATGCTTCGCTGCGCGATTTCCAGAACCACACGCACCAGTTCATGCCGGGCAAGAACTTCCCCGGTACCGGCGCGTTCGGCCCCGACATGGTGACCCCCGATGAGGTCGGCCCGCTTGGTGACCTCAAGATCGAGACCCGGCTCAATGGCGTCGTCGTCCAGCAGGCCAAACTCGAGGAACTGCTGTTCTCGATCGAGGAGCTGATCACCTACATCTCGATCTTCACCCCGCTTGCCCCCGGCGATGTGCTGGTCACGGGCACGCCGGGCGGTGTCGGCTTCAAGCGCACGCCGCCTCTTTACATGAAACCTGGCGATGTTGTTGAAGTCGAGATTGATAAAGTCGGTCAATTACGCAATGAAATCGCAGAGGAACAGCCGAAGGGATAGTCATGTCGGGATTGGATCGGTTCGTTGCGGTTCTGTCGCTTTATAGCGAGAGCGCCGATGTCTGGTCCGTCCAGGAGATGGCGAATGCCTTGGACATGCCTGCAAGCACCGTCTACCGCATCGTGCGGGACCTGGTGAAGGCATCGTTCCTCGAACCGGCGACCGGCGCCCGCTATCGGCTGGGCTCCGCGTTTCCACGCTACGACAGGCTGGCGCGCAATACCGATCCGGTGGTGCGCGCCGGAAGCTCGCTGCTGCACGAGGTTGTCCTGCAGGCTCGGGTGCCGTGCGTTGCGCTGCTGTCACGGCTTTGCAACGACATGGTCATGTGCATCGACCACGAGGCGGCGAAGAATGTCGAGTTCGAGTGGAGCTTGTTCGAGCGGGGCCGACCGATCCCGCTGACCAGGGGATCGACGTCGAAGGTGATACTGGCCCAGCTTCCGGCGCAGCAGCGCAAGAAGCTGCTGGCGGGCGGAAGCGGCAACGGTTCGGCGGAGGCCGCCGAACTCAGCCAGAAGAGTGACCTGTTCAGCTTCATCCGCAAGCAGGGCTACCATATCTCATATGGCGAGATCGATCCGTCGCTGATCGCCATCGCTGCGCCGATTTCGGTGCCGGAAATGGGCTTGTCGGCGAGCATCAGCCTGATCCTCGAGGCGAAGATCAACCACGAGGACCTGGAGCGCCGGCTGGTGCTGCTGCTCGTCTCGTCGGCCAGCCTGCTGACCGAACAGCTGCGGCGCTCGGAAGAGAGCGAACTCGCCGGCCAGATCGCCGTCGGCTAGCGCCGCGCGCATAGCAACAAGGACCGCAAAGGTCTTGATCCCGTGGGTTGTGCCTCCGGGAACCGCTGGACGCATGTCTTGCGACCGCCAGCGAAGCAATGGAAGGAAAGGCGGAGATGGCCGATTATCAATGCGATGTCGCGGTGCTCGGCGCCGGGCCGACCGGTTTGACCGTGGCCAACCTGCTTGGCCAGGCCGGCATCCGCGTCATCCTGATCGAGCGCAACGCCTCGACTGTCGGCGAGCCGCGCGCGGTGTCGATCGACGATGAATCGCTGCGGACGATGCAGGCGGCCGGGCTGGTCGACGACGTGCTCAAGGACGTCGCCCAGGATTACGGCTCCTACTATTATTCGGCGCGCGGAACCCGTTTCCTGGCCGTTGCGCCCAGCAGCCGCGACTACGGCTTTCCCAAGCGCAACGCCTTCTCGCAGCCAATCATCGAGGCGACCCTGTGCCGGGGCCTCGGCCGCTTCGCAAATGTCGAAACCCTGTTTGGACACGAGTGCGAAGCGATCGACGAACAGGCCGACGGTGTTGTGCTCAACCTAAAGGCTGGGGATGGCCGCGCGGCGACTGTGCGTGCCGCCTATCTCGTCGGCAGCGATGGCGCGCGCTCGATGGCGCGCAAGCATGTCGGCGCCACGTTCGACGGCTCGACCTACAAGCAGCGTTGGCTGATCGTCGACCTTGCCTCGACCCGCGAGCGACTGCGCCAGACCCGCATCATGTGCGATCCGGCGCGCCCGTTCATCACGTTGCCCGGACCGCGCGGCATCCGCCGCTACGAATTCCTGCTGCACGACCATGAAAACGATGGCTCGATGACCAGCGACGAGGCGATCCACCGACTGCTCTCGGCTTATGGACCCGACGCCGACCAGCCAGTGGTGCGCAGGCAGATCTACACCTTCCATGCCCGCATCGCCGACCGCTGGAATACCGATCGTGTCTACCTCGCCGGAGATGCCGCGCATCTGTCGCCGCCATTTGCCGGGCAGGGCATGAACAGCGGCGTTCGTGACGCCCACAACATCGCCTGGAAGCTGGCCTCCGTCGTCAAGGGCGAGATCGGGGCGGGATTGCTGAAGTCCTACCAGGCGGAGAGGCGGCCGCATGCGTCGGCGCTGATCCAGCTCGCGGTCCGCTCTGGCGGGGTGATGGTGCCGTCGTCTCGGCTGCACGCCTGGCTGGTCCAGACGGCCTTCCGGGTCAGCAGCCTCATACCAAGCGTGCAATCCTATTTTGCCCAGATGAAATACAAGCCTAAGCCTCACTACACCAAGGGCTTCATCAGGACCGACGACGAAGAGCTGAACATCGCCGGCCGCATGGCGCTGCAGCCGATGGTCGAGACGGCCGGTGGCCAGCGCGTGCTGCTCGATGATCTGTTGGGGCCGGGGTTCCGTCTCATCGCCTTCGGTGACGACGCGCAGCGCGTGCTCGACGAGGCGCGTAGTCAGTGGATGGGCTTCGATGTCGGGCGGCCGCTGGCAATCCTGCCTTCGACCACGCTGCCGGAACGCGAAGCCGCGGCCGACATCGAAGTCGTGCGTGAACTGGACGGGCTGATGGGCCGGATCATGCCGCAAGGCCGCACCGTGCTGATGCTCGTGCGCCCCGACCGCTACGTGGCTGCGGCGACGACCGGATCGCCCACCGCCTTTGCCGACAGGGTCAAGGCCATGCTTGCCGCGTGCGGTGAGAGGTCCTGACGGCCATTAGGGAGCCGTGAGGTGAAGATGGCTAGCGGCGCCCGAGGTTGCGGTGCCAGGGCATTCCAACTGCTCATTAATATCTAAATTCAGTAAATTAGATGTTTGACACATACATAATTATCAATATATGCGAATACTGCTGAAATGATTTGCGTGCCTGGCGGATGCCGGCTTGACGGCTATGCCGTCTGGGTCGGTTTGGCCGGAAGCGGGACGGCGGAGGACGTCACGTCCGGCGCAAATCGCATCGAAGGGAGGAAGTCGATGAAGTTGTCGCGAAACAATATTGCCGCGCCATGCGGCGTGCCGACCTAGGCGCGGACGCCTTCGCCGACCGGCGACGGCAGGTCCATGCCCGGAACCAGGCACTGGATTGTTGTTCCGGCTCATCCGAGGTTCGGCCAAGTGTGGGCGGCGTGGCAAGCCAGCCGGCGTCCTTCCGAGCCTGCATTCTCTTACCTGCTGTTCTCCATCGTCTCAACCCGGGGGAATGACAATGAATGTCGACATTCATCTGCAAGACACCAATTCCGGCAGGTATGCCGAAATCATCTCCAAAGAGGTCCGGAAGGTTTTCGCCGGAGACGATGTCTACGTCTGTGATGGCCTGATTTGCGCGGCAGGGAAACTTGCTGCCGAGATAGCGGCCGCCCTTGCCCGCCTTTCCCTTTGCGACCTCAGGGCCATCGGCGGCATGCGATCCGACCTGGCTGGGCTGGCGTCGCAGTTTGTCCACGCCGTTGCTGCAGAGGCCTCCGGGCAAGACCAACTGGATGCGTCGCGCCCCGTTGCGGGCGAAACGACAATGTCGACGGTCACCGGCCCGACACGGGCCGAACGTCGCGGCGATCTCGAAGCGATGGTTCTCGAAGATTGGGCGGGCCCCGTGGCCGGAGCGACGTATCTCGAGGAGAAGCTGAGGATACCGCGATCCACCCTGCATCGCTGGTACCGGCGAAATGAGGTCGTTGCCCTGCGCAAGGGACGTCAGCGCCATGTGTTTCCGCTGGCCCAGTTTGTCGACGGAAGGCCCGCTTCGGGGATTCGGGAGGTGCTCGCCCACATCGCGCATCCGCGGGTTGCCTGGTTCTGGATGGTGCATCCGGCGCTCCTGCTCGATGGCCGTGTCCCGATTGAATTACTTAGGCAGGATATGGTGGACGACGTCGTGTCGGCGGCTCACGAATACGCGAAATTTAAAGCAGAAATCTAATATGCGAGCCGATAGAATAATACATTTGGCACAAACTGCTTTATAATTATTCGTGCCATCTGTGCATATTGTATTATTTGTTTCAAATATTGTGATTTTAATATCACGATAAGTTCATAATTATCAAAATTTGCGAATTTCTTTTTGTAGATTAGGTCATATTAAGATACCAAGCCTTGGCGGGAAAATTGGAGGAACAGAGATTTTTCCGCTTCGGGGGTTTTGGTGTCGATGCTGGTAATCGGCAAATATACCTTGCCCATCATCAAGAATGATACTTGAGGTTAGGTCATGAATATAAAGAGAATTTCTCTCGGTTCGGCTGCGGCTTTGCTTTCGATCTCCGGTGCCCATGCGGCCGATGCTGTCGTCGT
Source organism: Aminobacter aganoensis (assembly GCF_014206975.1). Classification (GTDB taxonomy): domain Bacteria; phylum Pseudomonadota; class Alphaproteobacteria; order Rhizobiales; family Rhizobiaceae; genus Aminobacter; species Aminobacter aganoensis. Next base: position 121,088 of record NZ_JACHOU010000014.1, on the reverse strand, counting down.
TGCCGAGGCGGAGCCGATGGAATACGTCCGTGTCTGCGACGTCTATGGCGCGGGCTTCTATTACATCCCGGGCACCGAGACCTGCCTGAAGGTCGGCGGCCTCGTTCGTTACCAGATCGACGTCTCGGACAACGACGATGGCTGGATCAAGTCGACGAAGGCTCGCGTCAATCTCGACGCCCGTTCGGAAACCGAATACGGCACGTTCCGCCGCTTCATGGAACTCGAATTCGCCAACGATGGCGGCGAGTTCGCTCGCAATGCAGCTGATCCGGCTGGTTATCTCCGCTATTCCGACGCCACAACCTCGAAGATTCGCTATGCCTTCTTCGAACTCGGTGGCCTGATGGTCGGTCGCAACGATACGCTGTTCGACGGCAATCTCGACGGCGAGTTCGACAAGGGCGGCGGTACCTTCATCAACCAGATCCGCTACTCGTTCGACGCCGGCAACGGCATTGCCGTGTCGGTCGGCCTGGAGGAAGAAGACAACAACTTCGACTACGTGCCGCTCATCACCGGCAAGGTGTCGGTGTCGCAGGGCTGGGGTTCGGTCAACCTTTACGCCGCCTATGACGACCGCTTCGAGGAATTCGCCCTCAAGGCTCTCGCCAACATCAAGGCGACCGACGTGCTGACCATCCAGGCGATCGCGACCTATGAGTCTGGCGCGACCTGGTTTGGCTTGCTTGCGCCGTACTCCGGCTACGACTGGTCGGCCGGCGGCTATCTGAAATACGCCGTCAACAAGCAGCTCTCGATCGGCGTCGGCGGCCAGTATTTTGGCGACCGCCATATCGGCAACTTCGCCACGGGCCAGACCGTCGATCTCAATGCCGACGATTGGGCGATCGGCGCCGTCATCGACTACAAGATCGTCGAAAACCTGCGCACCAAGCTGGCGGTCAACTACAATGATGGCGACAGCTATCCGACTGACGGCTCGTTCAGCGGCTTCCTGCGCCTCGACGCATCGTTCTGATCTAATCCTGGATTGATTGGAGCAAGCCCGGCGGCATTCCGCCGGGCTTATTGCATTCTGGAATGGCCAGGGTTGTGCTGGTCGTCGAGATGCGTGCGGCTTCAATCCCAAAAAATGGTAATAGCTGTATTTGCTATTTACAAAATTATCATAATACGCAAATCTGAATATACGGCCTGAGCATTGATCGTGCATTGGTTCGATGGAGGGACCCGATCCTGGCCGTTGATCAGGGTGGGTGCCGGAGGACATCGCGCCGGGGTGCAGGCCGCATCGAAGGGAGGAAATCGATGAAGTTTTTCAGAATTTGCATTGCTGCCATCGTGGCTCTTGCGCCATTCGGCGCTGCTGCCGACGAGATCGTTCTCAAATCGGTGTCGACCTGGCCGAGTTCTTATGCCGTGGTGAAGGAGTACCTGCGCTTTGTCGAGCGAGTGAATGAGGCCGGCAAGGGCGTCGTCCGTATCGAGCATGTCGGCGGCCCTGAAGTCGTGCCCGCCGACCAGCAGGACACGGCGATCCGCAATGGCGTGTTCGACATCCAGTTCGGCGCCGCTTCCTATTATTCGGGCGTGGTGCCCGAAGCCGATGCGCTGAAAGCATCCGAGCTGACGCCTGTCGAGGCGCGCAAGGCGGGTGCCATCGAACTGCTGTCCGGGATCTGGCGCAAGAAGCTGAATGCCGAGGTGCTGGCCTGGATGAGCGGCGGCGTCGGTTTCTACCTGTACCTGACAGAAGCGCCGAAGCTGACCGAAGAGGGTGTCCCCGATCTGCGCGGCCTGAAGCTGCGTTCGTCCTCGGCCTACAAGGACTGGTTCGAGGCGATGGGCGCGACCAATGTCATGATGGCGCCGCCCGAGACCTTCTCGGCCTTCGAGCGCGGCATGGTCAATGGGTTGGCAGCAACCGCCATCAACTTCCGCGACGTCGGCGTCACCAAATTCATCAAGGCCCGTGTCAGCCCGTCCGTCTGGCAGATCGATACCCTGATCGTGATGAACGCCGGCAAGTTCGACGCCCTGTCGGAGGCAGCCCGCAAGGTGCTGGTCGATGCAGCCATCGCGCAGGAAGCGCAGACCATGGATGCCTACCGCATCCAGGCCGACGAAGAAGCGGCCGAAATCGCCAAGTCGGGCGTGCAGTTCGTAGAACTGAGCACCGATGCCGGGGCCAAGTACAAGGCACTTGCCCACCAACTCGTTTGGGAGCGTCTGGCGCGCAATGCGCCCGACAACGCCGACGCGCTGCGTCGCGCGCTCTCCAGATAATCCTCCCAGGGTGCCGTCGGCGCGAAGGACGCGTCGGCGGCACGACCGTGAAAAATCTGGAGATAGAAAACGTGGCTTCCATTGCTAAGACCTATGACACCATCAGCGACGCATGCTGCGTCGGCCTGGCGGGCGCAGCGCTGGTCTTCACCTGCGTATCCGTTCTCTACGACGTCGGCGCGCGCGCTGCCGGCCTGCAGCCGCCGATCTGGACGAGTGCGGCGACCGAATACGCCATGCTGCTTCTGACCATGGCGATCGCTCCCTATCTGGTGCGGCACCACGGCCATGTGCGCATCGAAATCCTCAGCCGGACACTGTCCGCCGCCGGACAATCGTTTCTCCACAGAGGCGTGAGCCTCGTCGGCTTCGGCGTCTGCATGGTGGTGGTGGTCATCGCCGTTCGCATGGGCATCGACGTCCACGGCCGCGGCGAGCTCGACATCCGCTCGATCGAGATGCCGCGCTGGGCGCTGTTCGCGGTGATCGCGGCAGGCTTCGGCCTCTGCGCGGTCGAGTTCCTGCGTCAGGGCCTGTCGCCGGCGACCGACGTCGAAGCCCACGATGCGACGGGAGGGCTGTGACCATGCTCTGGTATCTCTCGGGCACGCTGCTCATCGGGTTGATCATCGTGTCGATGGCCTCGACGCTGCCTGTCGCCTTTGCCTTCCTGCTCGCCAACATGATCGGCGTCCTGGTCTTCATCGGCGGCCAGGCGGGGCTGGAGCAACTCGTCGCCAACGCGACGACCTCGATCACCTCATTCACGCTGGTGACGATCCCCCTGTTCATCCTGATGGGCGAGCTGTTCTTCCACACCGGTGTTTCGAACCGCATCTTCGACGTTCTCGACAAGCTGTTCGGGCGCCTGCCGGGGCGGCTTTCCTACATGACCGTGTCGGGCGGCACGCTGTTTGCGGCGCTGTCTGGGTCGAGCATGGCCAATACGGCGCTGCTCGGCGCATCGCTGCTGCCGGAGATGACACGGCGCGGCTACAAGGACCATCTCTCGATGGGCCCGATCGTCGCTTGCGGCGGCCTGGCGATCATCATTCCGCCGTCGGGTCTGGCGGTCCTGCTCGGCAGCCTTGCCCATCTCGACATCGGCGCGCTGCTGCTTGCCGGCCTGGTGCCCGGCCTGCTGCTGGCGCTGCTCTATGCGGCGGTGATCTTCATCTCGGTGCGGATCGATCCGAACGCCGCGCCGCGCTATGACGTCGAACCGGCGAGTTGGGGCGAGATCACACGACTGGTCGCCGTCAACCTGTTGCCGATGGCGTTCGTCATCTTCCTCGTCGTCGGGCTGATCGTGCTTGGCCTCGCGACCCCGACGGAGTCTGCGGCATTCGGCGTGCTCGGCGTGGTCATCGTCGCTGCCTGCTTCCGCAGCCTCAGCGTCATAGCGTTCAAGAAGGCGATCGTCGGTTCAGCCAAGGTCAGCGGCATGGTGTTCCTGATCATCATGGGCTCGTCGACCTTCAGTCAGTTGCTTGCCTTTTCCGGCGCCTCGCCGGGGCTCATTTCCTGGGCCACATCGCTCGATGTCGCGCCGGTGGTGCTGCTTGCGGCGATGTTCGGCGTGCTGCTGTTCCTGGGGCTGTTCATGGAAGCGGCGTCGATCATGATGCTGACCGTGCCGATCTTCTTTCCGCTCGCGCTCGGCCTCGGCTATGACCCGATCTGGTTTGGCATCATCATGCTGATCTCGCTGGAAATCGGGCTCGCCACGCCGCCATTCGGCATGGGGCTGTTCGTCCTGCTCGGCGTCGCTCCCAAGGGCACGACGCTGGGACAGGTCAGCCTGGCCGTGCTGCCCTACCTCGCCTGCACCGTGTTCCTGGTCCTGCTGCTGGTGGCTTTCCCGCAGCTGACCGCGACCTTCAGATGATGGCAGCGATGCTCGACATAGACGCCGGCCCGCACGCGCTATCGGCGCGCCTGCGGGCTGGCGAGGTCCTCGAGCGGCAGGGCGGTCTTGTACTTGACCTGCTTGAGGGCAAAGCTCGAGCGTATGTTGGAGACGCCGCGGGTCTTGGACAGGCGGTCGACGATGAAGTGCTGGAGCGCGACGGTGTCGCGCACCACTACGCGCAGCAGGTAGTCGGAATCGCCGGTCATCAGGTAGCATTCCATGACTTCGGGAAAACGCCCCATCGCCGCCTCGAAAACCTCGAGCAGCGTCTCGGTCTGCTTTTCCAGCGTGACCTGGATGAAGACGCTGACATTGGCGCCCAGCATCACCGGATCGAGCAGGGCAACACGGCGCGTGATGACGCCCGCCTCTTCGAGAGTGCGTACGCGGGCAAGGCACGGCGAAGCCGACAGGCCGACGCGCGCAGCAAGCTCGACATTGGTCAGGCTGGCGTCTTCCTGGATCTCCGCCAGGATGCGCATGTCTATCGCGTCAAGATTCATCTGCGGTATATCCTGCTTCAATTCAAATCTATCGCGGCCATATCTGCTGCATTCTCTGAAATTTGCAACACCTTCGGCAGGAAATGCCGGAGCCTTGCCGCTATTGTCGCGCGCAAGTGGAAACCTAAGGAACTGGAGCGCCATCATGCTCACTAAGACCCCGTCCGCCCCTTTCGGTGAGGCCAGCACCGGACACGACGGCGACCCGCAGGAGACGGCCGACTGGCTGGCCTCGCTGGAGTCGGTGTTCTTCAATTCGGGCGGTACGCGGGCCGAATTCATCCTCGGCGAGCTCGATCGCAAGGCCAAGGAGCTCGGCATCGTTCATGAGGCACTGCCGTTTTCGCCCTACCGCAATAGCATTTCGCTAGAGAAGCAGCCGCCGTTCCCCGGCGACCTCGCCATGGAGGAGCGCATCACTGCGATCATCCGCTGGAACGCGCTGGCGATGGTGGTGAAGGCCAACAAGGCCTATGGCGAGCTCGGCGGCCATATCGGCAGCTATGCTTCGGCGGCGGAGATCTTCGAGGTCGGCTTCAACCACTTCTTCCGTGCCGACACCGGCGAGGGCGACGGCGACGTGGTCTTTTTCCAGCCGCATTCGGCACCCGGCGTCTATGCCCGTGCCTATCTCGAAGGGCGGCTTTCGGAAGAGCATCTCCAGCACTACCGCCAGGAGATCGGCGGCACCGGCCTGTGCTCCTATCCGCATCCCTGGCTGATGCCCGACTTCTGGCAGGTGCCGACGGGGTCGATGGGCATCGGCCCGATCACTGCTGTCTACCAGGCCCGCTTCATGCGCTACCTGAACGACCGGGGCCTCGCCAACACCGAAGGCCGCCATGTCTGGGGCGTGTTCGGCGACGGCGAGATGGACGAGCCGGAATCGGTCGCCGGCCTGTCGATTGCAGCGCGTGAAAAGCTCGACAACCTGACCTTCATCATCAACTGCAACCTGCAGCGCCTCGACGGTCCTGTGCGCGGCAACGGCCAGATCATCCAGGAACTGGAGAGCACCTTCCGCGGTGCCGGCTGGAACGTCATCAAGGTGCTGTGGGGCTCGGAGTGGGATGCGCTGTTTGCGCGCGACACCCAGCACGCGCTGCTCCGTCGTTTTGCCGCCACCGTCGACGGCAAGTACCAGACGCTGGGCGCCAAGGACGGCGCCTACAACCTGGCGCACTTCTTCGAGGAGGATCCCGAAGTCAAGGCGCTGGTCGCCCACATGTCTGACAACGACATCGACGCCCTGAAGCGCGGTGGCCACGATTTCCGCAAGCTGTTCGCAGCTTTCGAGGCGGCCAGGGCGACCAAGGGGCGTCCGACCGTCATCCTGGCCAAGACCAAGAAGGGTTTCGGCATGGGCGCTGCCGGCGAGTCGCGCATGACCGTGCACCAGTCCAAGAAGCTCGACGTCGACGCCCTGCTGACCTTCCGCGACCGCTTCTCGCTGCCGATCAGCAACGAGCAGGCCGAGCAGGTCGCGTTCTATAAGCCAGCTGAGGACAGCGCCGAGCTCAACTATCTCCGCTCGCGCCGCGAGGCGCTCGGCGGCTACCTGCCGGCGCGCCGCCGCACGGCGGATCCGGTGGCGATACCGTCGCTCCAGAGCTACGCCGACTTCGCCCTCAATGCCGAAGGCAAGGAGATGTCGACGACCATGGCTGCGGTCCGACTGCTCGGCAACATGATCAAGGACAAGGAGATCGGGCCGCGCATCGTGCCGATCGTCGCCGACGAGGCGCGTACCTTCGGCATGGCCAACCTGTTCCGCCAGGTCGGTATCTATTCGCCGGTCGGCCAGCTCTACGAGCCAGAGGATGCCGGCTCGATGCTCTACTACAAGGAAACCAAGAACGGGCAGCTGCTCGAGGAAGGCATCACCGAAGCAGGTGCGATCTCGTCCTGGGTGGCCGCCGCGACGTCCTACAGCGTGCACAACCTCGCCATGCTGCCGGTCTACATCTACTACTCGATGTTCGGCTTCCAGCGCGTCGGCGACCTGATCTGGGCTGCCGCCGACCAGCGCTCGCGCGGTTTCCTCATCGGGGCGACCGCAGGCCGGACGACGCTGGCGGGCGAGGGCCTGCAGCATCAGGACGGTTCGAGCCTGCTGGTGGCCTCGACCGTTCCGAACTGCCGCGCCTACGATCCGACCTTCGCCTATGAGCTGGCGGTCATTCTCGACCACGGCGCCCGCGCCATGATGGAGCAGGGCAAGGACGAGTTCTACTACATCACCGCGATGAACGAGAACTACGCCCAGCCGTCGATGCCGGCTGGCGTGGAAGCCGACATCATCAAGGGGCTGTACAAGATCGCCGGCCACAAGCCCAAGAAGAGTGCCGGCCTTGTCCGCCTGCTCGGTTCCGGCACCATCCTGCCGCAAGTGATCGAGGCGGCGCAGATGCTCGCCAATGATTGGGGCGTCGCCTCCGAGGTGTGGAGCGCCACCAGCTTCTCCGAGCTGTCGCGCGATGCCCGCGAGGCGGAGCGTCACAACCGCTACAACCCGCTCGGCGAGCCGGTGGTCAGCCATCTCGCCCACTGCCTGCCCGGCAAGGCGCCGATCGTCGCCGCCACCGACTATGTCCGCGCCTATCCGCAGCTGATTGCGTCCTATGTCGAGGCGCCGTTCACCGCGCTCGGCACCGACGGCTTCGGCCGCAGCGACACGCGCTCGGCGCTGCGCGATTTCTTCGAGGTCGACCACCGCCACATCGCCGTGGCAGCCCTGGCTTCACTCGCCGCCGAAGGGTCGGTGACGCGCCAGACGGTTGCCGACGCCATCGCCCGCTACGGCCTCGACGTCGCGGCCGATGCGCCCTGGCTGCGCTGATCCGGGTCGAGTTCCAGTTCTGAAAGAGTTGATATGAGCCAGCAAATGGAAGTCAGGTTGCCGGACATCGGCGACTACAAGAATGTCCCTGTCGTCGAGTTCCTGGTGAAGCCGGGAGACGTCGTGGCGGTGGAAGACCCACTGATGACGGTGGAATCCGACAAGGCGACGATGGAGATCCCGGCACCTTTCGCCGGAACCGTCAGGGAGTTTGCGGTGTCGATCGGCACCCGCGTGTCGCAGGGCGCGCTGTTGCTGACGATCGATGCAACGGCGCCGGCAACGGCGCCTGCAGCACTGGCGCCGGAAACCAGTAAGCCCGAAGCGGCTCCGGCAGCTCCGCCCGTCAAGGCCGAGCCTCCGGCTCAGGTGCAGGCGTCACCAGCGCCAGCACCAGCGCCGGCGCCCGTGAGCAGTGGGCCGGCGGTGGCCATGGAGACCTCGGCAGGCGCCCATGCGACGCCGTCGGTGCGCGCCTTTGCGCGTGAGCTCGGCGTCGACCTTGGCACGGTGAAACCGTCCGGCGCCAAGGGCAGGATCCTGCGCGAAGACGTTACGGCGCACATCAAGGAACGCCTGGCGGGCGGATCCTCGGTGCAGGTGTCGGGCTCCGGCATCGGTGCCGGCCTGCCGGCCTGGCCTGCGGTCGACTATGAGAAGTTCGGCCCCGTCGAACGCCAGCCGCTGTCGCGCATCCAGAAGATCTCGGGCGGCAATCTCACCCGCAACTGGCTCACCATTCCGCATGTCACCAACTTCGACAAGGCCGACGTGACCGGGCTCGAGGAGTTCCGCAAGGAACTCAATGCGGCAAACAAGGACGCCAAGGTGACCATGGTCGCCTTCCTGATCAAGGCGTCGGCGCTGGCGCTCAAGGCCTATCCGCGTTTCAACGCCTCGCTCGACGGCGAGGAGCTGGTGCTCAAGAACTACGTCCATGTCGGCTTTGCCGCCGACACGCCGAAGGGGCTGATGGTGCCGGTGATCCGCGATTGCGACCGCAAGGGCGTGCTCGAGATCGCCACCGAGATGCGGGCGCTGGCCGACAAGGCGCGCGGGGGCGGTCTGTCGGCCGCCGACATGCAGGGCGGCTGTTTCTCGGTGTCGTCGCTCGGCGGCATAGGTGGGGCAGGTTTCACGCCGATCATCAATGCGCCCGAAGTTGCGATCCTCGGTGCCGGCCGTTCGGCGATGGAAGCCATATGGGACGGCAAGGCCTTCCAGCCGAAGCTGATCATGCCGGTCTCGTTGTCGTGGGATCACCGCGTCATCGACGGTGTCGCCGCGGCCAGGTTCCTTGGCCACATCGCTGCCCTCCTGGGCGACTTCCGCCGCGCGATCGTTTGAGGCCGAGATGAGCATCACCGAAATCAGGGTGCCCGAAATGGGCGACTTCAAGGATGTCGCCGTCATCGAGGTGCACATCAAGCCGGGCGACGACGTCGCCGTCGAGCAGACGCTGATCGTGCTCGAATCCGACAAGGCTTCGATCGACGTGCCGGCGCCCTTTGCGGGACGCATCGCTTCGGTCGAGCTTGCCGTCGGCCAGCGCGTTTCCAAGGGCGCGTTGATCGCTACTGTGGAAGCGGCAGCTGCCCCAGGCGAAACCAGGCCGGCGGCGAAACCGGAAGTACCGGCCACCGACGCCACGCCGACCCCGGCAGCCACGCCGTCGCCGGCCCCGGGTGCGGCGCCCGACTGCGACGTGCTGGTGATCGGCGGCGGACCGGGCGGCTATTCCGCCGCCTTCCGCGCTGCTGACCTCGGCCAGCGCGTGATCCTGGTCGAGCGCGAGCCGACGCTGGGTGGCGTCTGCCTCAATGTGGGCTGCATCCCCTCCAAGGCGCTGCTCCACGTCGCGGCGATCAAGGAGGAGGCCGAGCGCCTCGCCGACCATGGCGTTGCCTTCGACACGCCGACCCTCGATCTGGACAAGCTGCGCAACTTCAAGGCCGGTGTCGTCTCAAAACTGACCGACGGGCTGAAGGGCATGGCGCGGTTGCGCAAGGTCGAGGTGGTCAGGGGTACGGCGACATTTGCCGACGCCAACGCTGTCGACGTTGCCCTGTCCGACGGCGCGAGCCGCAGGATCGTCTTCGCCAAGGCGATCGTCGCCGCCGGCTCTGTGCCCGTCCGGCTGCCGTTCCTGCCGGACGATCCGCGCATCGTCGATTCCACCGGCGCGCTCGAACTGCCCTTCATCCCTGAACGCATGCTGGTCATCGGCGGTGGCATCATCGGGCTCGAAATGGCCACCGTCTACAGCGCGCTCGGCGCGCGCGTCGACGTGGTCGAGCAACTTGACAGGCTGCTGCCCGACGTCGACCGCGACGTGGTTGAGATCTGGCGCAAGCGAAACGCCCACCGCTTCGATGCCATGCTTCTCGGCGCGCGCGTCGAAAGCGTCGTCGCGGAGACGGACGGGCTCGCGGTGACGACGAGCGGCGAGGGCGCTGGCGTCAGGCGCTACGACCTGATCCTGCAGGCGGCGGGCCGGCGACCGGCAGCCGAGGCGCTGCAACTCGCTGCGGCCGGCGTCACGCTCGATGCCAGGGGCTTCATCGAGGTCGACGCGCAGATGCGCACGCGCAACCAGAACGTCTTCGCCGTTGGCGACGTCACCGGAAATCCGATGCTGGCGCACAAGGCCGTGCACCAGGGCCATGTTGCCGCCGAGGCGGCGACAGGGCTCAAGAGCTTCATGGACGCCAAGATCGTGCCGTCGGTCGCTTATACCGATCCCGAGATCGCCTGGGTCGGCGTGACCGAGGACGCGGCCAAGGCTGCGGGGCGCGCCATCGAAGTTGGCAAGTTCCCGTGGGCGGCGTCCGGTCGGGCCATCGCCAACGGCGCCGACTACGGCCTGACCAAGCTGGTGTTCGACAAGGAGACGCACCGCATCATCGGCGGGGCCATCGTCGGACCTTCTGCCGGCGACATGGTCGGCGAGATCTGCCTGGCCATCGAGATGGGGGCGGATGCTGTCGACATCGGCAAGACCATTCATCCCCACCCGACTCTCGGCGAGACCATCGGCATGGCCGCCGAGGTCGCAGAAGGCGTCTGCACCGACCTGCCGCCAATGCGAAAGCGTGGCTGATGCAGCGGGCTTGAGCTGACTGCGAAGAGTGGTCCCGGAACGAAAAGAGCGGCGCGTCGGCGCCGTTCTTTGTCGAAGCCAGGCCTCGTTGGCCACCGGCATTTTCCGTGCAGATATTGCCACCGTCGTGATGGTGGAGCGCGCCTTCGGGCCCTGACCATCATGCCGCGCCGCGCTTCCGAAAGAGGTGCACCGCTTCACGCTTGGGCATTGTCCTGTTTTCAGGACGGTGCAGCCCAATTTCGATGGCTACCACCTCCTTTGTCCCGGACATACCTTCTTCCATCGAGGCGAATGCCTTGGGCGCGAGCAACGAATCGATAGGAAGCTGACATGAATCCGAGACTTTTTGCCGCCATGGCGGCCATGCTCTGGGGCTTTACCTACATCATCACCACGACGATGCTGCCGCAGAACCCCATGTTCATCGGCGCAGTCAGGGCGCTTGGCGGCGGGCTTCCGCTGCTGCTGTTCGTGCGCGAATTGCCACCCCGAGGATGGTGGTGGCGGCTCGTCATTCTCGGAACGTTGAACAGCGGGCTGTTCTTCGGGCTGCTCTTCGTTGCCGCCATCCGTTTGCCGGGTGGTGTCGCCGCGACGTTCCAGGCGCTGGGGCCGCTGTTCATGATCCTGCTGGCTTGGCCCTTGCTCGGGGCCATCCCCTCCGCACGGAAAGTCGGTGCCGTCGCCGTTGGCGTTTTTGGTGTTGCGCTGATCGTTCTCAAAGGAAATGCCGGCATCGACCTGCTTGGTGTGTTGGCAGCACTGGGTGCGGCCCTGTCGGTCGCACTGGGTGGCCTGCTGGTGCACAAATGGGGGCGTCCGAAGTCTCTGCTGGCCTTCACCGGTTGGCAATTGGTGGTGGCGGGTGTCGAATTGTCGGTCGTTGCCGCGCTGCTGGGCGACGTTCCCGCCACATTGACTGGCACCAACGTGCTGGGCCTCGCCATCCTGGCGATCCTGATCACCGCCGTCGCATTCATATTCTGGTTCAAGGCCATCGAAGGGGCCGGCGCAGCCGCGATCGCACCGTTTTTCCTGCTGACGCCGCTCACCGCGTTCTCGCTGGATGCAGTGTTCCGGGGAATGGTGCCGTCAATGATTCAGAGCGTCGGCGTGCTGCTCGTCGTGGCGAGTCTGCTCTATGGCCAGCATGTCGACCGGCGCGCCTTTCGTATCGCCCATCACCACGCTGGAAAGGGCAAGAAGACTGACGGCGATTAACGCGCACTGACACGCCTGGAGCGTCGCACGTGATCTGCAATCAGAGATTTTGAACCAAGGATTTCGGGAGTGACCATCATGCAAGACCAATCCGCCACCAAGCTGGTGCTGCCCGGCATGGGCAGGTTCTATGGCCATGTCGCCCAACCGTTCGCCTTCCTGGGGTTGCGCCTGGTAGTGGGGGCCATGCTCGTGATCGAAGGCTGGCCAAAGATCCAGTCGCCTTTCGCCATGGCTGGTTTCACCGAGGCCATCGGCTTTTATCCCGGATGGTTCTGGTCAGCCGTGCTGGCTGCGTTGCAGTTTGTTGGCGGGCTGATGATCCTGGCCGGCTTCCTGACCCGCCCCGTCGCGCTGGCCAATGCGCTCATGCTGGCTGTCACCTTCTGGTTCCACTGGAGCAATCCCTATGGCGCCATGGCCTTGACGCAGGAGGGCATTGTGGCCGCCCAGGCTGCCGGCCAGGCGCTCTTCACCGCCGACGGCATCCGCAACCTGGCTGCTGACGGCGGCGCGATGTTCCTGCATCAGGTGCAGTTCAAGGCGGAGGGGTTGTCGGCCTTGTGGACGGTCGCTGCGCTGTTCCTGGCCGCCTTCGGCGCCGGTCCGCTATCGGTCGACCGCACCTTGCTGAAGCGTGAATTCTGACGAACAGCCGTTACCGGCTCGCCGGAAAAGCACCGTCTGCCGTCGTATGGTTGTGATGTGGGGCGAATGCGTGCCGTCCGTCACCACTCGGCGAAGGAGCCGTCGGCGTGGCGCCAGACCGGGTTGCGCCAGCGGTGTCCTTCCTTGGCGCGTTCCTTGACGTAGTCCTCGTCGACATCGACGCCGAGGCCGGGGCCATCGGGGATGGTGACGTAGCCGTCCTCGTAGCGAAACACGTCCTTGTTCCTGGCGTAGTCGATCAGGTCGTTGGACTTGTTATAGTGGATGCCGAGGCTCTGCTCCTGGATGAAGGCATTGTAGCTGACCGCGTCGAGCTGCAGGCAAGCAGCCAGCGCGATCGGCCCGAGCGGGCAGTGCGGTGCGACCGCCACGTCATAGGCTTCGGCCATGGCCGCGATCTTGCGGCATTCGGTGATGCCGCCGGCATGGGACAGGTCGGGCTGGATGATGTCGACCACGCCTTCCTGCAGCACGCTCTTGAAGTCCCAGCGACTGTAGAGCCGCTCGCCGAGCGCGATCGGCGCCGACGACAGGGCGGCGATCTCCTTGAGCGCCTCGCGGTTCTCGCTCAGCACCGGCTCTTCGATGAACATCAGCCGGTAGGGTTCGAGCTCCTTGACCAGCACGCGCGCCATCGGCCGATGGACGCGGCCATGGAAATCGACGGCGATGCCGATATGTGGGCCGACGGCCTCGCGCACCATGGCGACGCGCTCGACGGCGGCGTCAATCTTGTCGTGGCTGTCGACGATCTGCAATTCCTCGGTGCCATTCATCTTGAGCGCGGTGAAGCCGCGCGCCACCACGTCCCTGGCGCCGTCGGCGACGTCGGAGGGCCGGTCGCCGCCGATCCAGGAATAGACTTTGATGCGGTCGCGGCATTTTCCGCCCAGCAGCTCGTGCACCGGCACGCCCAGTGCCCGGCCCTTGATGTCCCACAGCGCCTGGTCGATGCCGGCGATGGCGCTCATCAGGATCGGGCCGCCGCGGTAGAAGCCGCCGCGATACATGACGTTCCAGTGGTCCTCGATGAGCCTGGGATCCTTGCCGATCAGATAGTCGGACAGTTCGTGCACTGCCGCCTCCACAGTGTGGGCGCGGCCTTCGATGACCGGCTCGCCCCAGCCGCTGACGCCTTCGTCGGTCTCGATCTTCAGGAACATCCAGCGGGGCGGAACGATGTAGGTCTTGAACGCGGTGATCTTCATGGCTCGACGCTTCTTTCCAATGCTCGCGCGGTGTCAGCTCGGGTTCTTCTGGGCCTTGGCCCGCGCAAGGTCGCGCGCCGCGAGGTCCAGGATTTCGTTGGCGGCCTTGCGCGCTGCCGGGCCGTCGCGCATGCGCAGTGCCTCGACGACGCCATAGTGCACCTTGACGGCTTCATCGCGCCGGTCGACGGAGTTCGCTGTCGCCTCGAGGGCGAAGTTCAGCGCGGTTTCGATCAGACCGCCGATCTGCCGGAAGATCGGATTGTGGCAAGCGCCATAGAGGACCTGGTGGAAAGCGGCGTCCGAACGGGCAAAACTTGCAACGTCGCTGCCGGCCGCCTCCATGCCTTTCCAGGCCACTTCCAGGTCGGCGATTTCATGCAGGGAAGCGCGCTGCGCCGCGAGCTCGGCGACCAGCGGCTCGATGGCGCGCCGCGTCTCGAGGATGGAATCGAACAGCTTCGGATCGAGGGTATTCGGCCGGTGCCATTCCAGGACCTGGGGGTCAATGATGTTCCAGTTTTCCCTCTCGCATACGACGGTGCCGATCCGCGAGCGGCTGAGCACCAGTCCTTTGGCAGCCAGTATCTTCAAGGCTTCGCGGATGACGGTACGGCTGACGCCGTGTTCGACGCCAAGGTCGTTTTCGCTCGGCAGGTTTGCGCCGGAGGGATAACGGCCGGACAGGATGTCGGCGGCTATTGCCCGCACCACGTCCGGCATCACACGCGGACGGCGCGCTTTCGACGCGGTGCCCATCGTACCAGCCCTGGCGCTGTCCATGCATTCCTCCCTGATGGTCAGTTCGTTGTTCTTATGTGTGCCCCACAGGCCGGACAATCCTCCGTCACCGCACGCAACACATCTCCTCCGAAAAGAAACTAGCTCATTCATCATACCAAGGCAATTGACTGGTATGATGAATAACGCTAGCTTTTGTCATCCGGGCTGCCTGCCCGGCGCGTTTTTGGGAGGAAACCATGCGATTTGTGAAGAAGGCGCTCGTTGCGGGCGCCCTTGCCGTCCTGTCCGTCACCACCATTGCTTCTGCCTATGCGCAGGAAACCAAGATCGGCTTCATCGTGAAGCAGCCCGAGGAGCCGTGGTTCCAGGACGAGTGGAAGTTTGCCGACCAGGCCGCCAAGGAAAAAGGCTTCACGCTGGTGAAGATCGGCGCCGAGGACGGCGAAAAGCTGATGTCGGCCATCGACAATCTCGGCGCGCAAGGCGCCCAGGGTTTCATTGTCTGCACGCCTGACGTGAAGCTCGGACCTGGCATCGTCGCCAAGGCTGCCGCCAACAACCTCAAGCTGATGACCGTGGATGACCGACTGGTCAGTGCCGACGGCAAGCCGATCGAAGAAGTGCCGCATATGGGCATTTCGGCAACCAAGATCGGCGAGGCGGTCGGCCAGGCCATCGTGGACGAGATGAAGGCGCGCGGCTGGAAGGCCGAGGAAGTTGGTGCCATCCGCGTCTCCTATGACCAGCTGCCGACGGCCGTCGACCGTGTCGAGGGTGCAATTTCGGTGCTGAAGGCGAATGGCTTCAAGGCCGAGAACATCTTCGACGCCCCGCAGGCCAAGACTGACACGGAAGCCGCGCTCAATGCCGCGACCGTCGTCCTCAACAAGAACGCAGGCGTCAAGAAGTGGGTCGCCTTCGGTCTCAACGACGAAGCGGTCCTGGGTGCCGTGCGCGCGTCCGAAAGCGTGGGAATCCCGGCAGACGGCGTGATCGGCGTCGGCATCGGCGGTGCGGACTCGGCCATCAACGAGTTCAAGAAGCCGGCAGCCACCGGGTTCATCGGATCGGTGATCATTTCGCCGAAGCGGCACGGCTACGAGACGGCGCTCAACATGTATGACTGGGTCGCCAACAACAAGGAGCCGGAAAAGCTGATCCTGACCGCTGGTGCCCTTGCCAAGCGTGACGACTTCGAGAAGGTCCGTGCGGAACTCGGCATCGAGTAATCGCACCATTGAACGGTGTCCGGCGGCGGGGTTCACTGTTGCCGGACATTTTGGAGGACCGTCGATGTCGTTTCTCGAATTTTCGCATATCTCGAAATCCTATCCCGGCGTGCAGGCCTTGTCGGACGTGTCGTTCGATGTCGCAAAGGGCGCCGTGCATGGCCTGATGGGTGAGAACGGGGCCGGCAAGTCGACCCTGATCCGCATCCTGTCGGGCGACCAGCACTCCGACACCGGCGAGATCAAGATCGACGGCCAGGTCCAGAAATATTCTTCGACGCGCGATGCGTTTCATGCCGGCGTCATCGTCATCCACCAGGAACTGCAACTGGTGCCGGAACTGACGGTCGCCGAGAATTTGCGGCTTGGCCGCTTTCCCGCAAACGCCGGTGTCATCCAGGCGAGGCAGATGTTCACCGAGGTCGGCGAGAAGCTGAAATCGGCCGGCATTGACATCGATCCGCGCCGCAAGGTCAAGACGCTTTCGATCGGCGAACGCCAGATGGTCGAGATCGCCAAGGCGATCATGCTCGACGCCAGGGTGATCGCGCTCGACGAGCCGACCTCGTCGCTGTCGTCGCGCGAAAGCGAAATCCTGTTTGCGTTGATCGAGCGCCTGCGCGCCGAGGGCAAGGTCATCCTCTACATTTCGCACCGGCTCGACGAGGTGTTTCGCCTTTGCGACAGCCTGACGGTGTTGCGCGACGGCAAGCTTGCCGCCCATCACCCGAGCCTCAAGGACGTCACGCGCGAACAGGTCGTGGCCGAGATGGTCGGCCGCGAGATATCCAATGTCTGGGGCTGGCGGCCGCGCGAACTGGGCAAGGTGCGCCTGAAGGTCGAAGGCATGTCGGGCGAGAAGCTGCCCGTGCCAGCCAGCTTCGAGGCGCGCGCCGGAGAGATCCTCGGTTTCTTCGGCCTCATCGGGGCCGGGCGTTCAGAGCTGATGCGTCTCGTCTATGGCGCCGATGGGCGTCGTGGCGGCTCGATGGCGATCGATGGCCAGCATGTGGAGATTGCCGATCCGCGCCAGGCGATCCGCGCCGGGATCGTACTCTGCTCGGAAGACCGCAAGCACGACGGTATCGTCCAGGGCCGTTCGCTGGAGGAGAACATAAATATCTCCTCGCGGCGCCACCATGCGAGGTTCGGCATCCTCGACCTGCGCAAGGAAGTCGAGATCGCCGAAACCTTCATCAAGAAGCTCAAGGTGCGGACGCCCTCGCGCAAGCAGGATATCGTCAACCTGTCGGGCGGCAACCAGCAGAAGGTCATTCTCGGCCGCTGGCTGTCCGAGCAGGGCGTGCGCGTCCTGATCATCGACGAGCCGACCCGCGGCATCGACGTCGGTGCCAAGTCCGAGATCTACGAGATCCTCTACCAGCTTGCGGAAGACGGCATGGCGATCGTCGTCGTCTCGAGCGAGCTTCCCGAGGTGATGGGGATCTGCGACCGCATCCTGGTGATGTGCGGCGGCCGCATCTCTGCGCATATCGACCGCGAGCAGTTCAGCGAGCGGGCCATCCTGGCCGCGGCCCTGCCCGACAAGAAAACGCCAGACGCAATCGCATCCTAGAGGGACCGCGGCATGACAAATTCCTTCAAGAAGATCTTGCTCGGCGACCAGGGGCTGGTTGTCATTTTCGTACTCGCCTTCGTTCTGGTGTCGATCTTCGTCCCCAACTTCCTGACCGAACGCAACATGCTGGGTCTGCTGCAGTCGGTCGTGACCGTCGGCATAGTCGCCTGCACCATGATGTTCTGCCTGGCGGCGCGCGATTTCGACCTGTCGGTCGGTTCTATCGTCGCTTTCGCGGGCATGGTCGCGGTGATGGCGTCGAATGCGACGGGATCGATCACCATAGGCATACTGGCCGCGCTCCTTTGCGGTGCTACCGTCGGCTTGATCAATGGCGTCGTCATTGCCAAGTTCCGGATCAATGCGCTGATCACCACGCTTGCGACGATGCAGATCGTTCGAGGCCTGGCGCTGATCTCGTCGGATGGCCGCGCTGTCGGGATCAACGATCCTAATTTCTACCAGCTCGCCCTGTCCAAGTTGCTCGGCGTGCCGACGCCGATCTGGGTGCTGCTGGTACTGTTCGTGGTTTTCGGCTTCGTGCTCAATCGAACCGTCTTCGGCAAGAACACATTGGCCATCGGCGGCAATCCGGAGGCTTCGCGCCTCGCCGGCGTCAATGTCGATCGCACTCGTATCTGGATCTTCACGCTGCAGGGGGCCGTCTGCGCCATAGCCGGCATCCTGCTCGCCTCGCGCATTACCTCAGGGCAACCCAATGCGGCTGTCGGCCTGGAACTGTCGGTCATCTCGGCCTGCGTGCTCGGCGGCGTGTCGCTGGCCGGTGGCCGGGCCGCGATTGCCGGTGTCATCGTCGGCGTGATGATCATGGGCATCGCCGAGAATGTCATGAACCTGCTCAACATTCCGGCCTTCTACCAGTACATCGTTCGCGGCGTGATCCTGCTGCTGGCCGTGCTGCTCGACAATCTTCGTTCGAATGCGCTCGGACGGCGTTAAGTTGCCCGATGCCCGATTTCATCACGCTCGAAAATGATCGCCTGGCCTTGCGTGTCTGTGCGCAAGGCGGAGCAGTCCTCGACGGGGTGACCCAAGACGGCCGTCCATTTCTGCGGCCCTACGCGGGTGGCGCGTTCGACGTGCTGCGTTCGGCCTGCTTCCCGTTGGTTCCGATCGGCAACCGCGTCGAAGGCAATGGGTTCGAACTCCGCGGCAAATGCTATCGCTTCCAGCCCAACACCGCCGAGCCAAGCTATATCCATGGCGACGGCTGGCTCGCGGAGTGGAGCGTCGAGGACACGTCGTCCGTGCATGTGAGGTTCGCCTTGCAGCAACTGCGGCCAGCCAACTCGCCTCATGCCTATCGTGCGGTCCAGACCGTTGCCATCGATGGAGCGACGGTGCGGCTGGAGCTTTCAGTGACAAACCGAGGCAAGGAAGCACTGCCATTCGGCATCGGGTTCCATCCCTATTTTCCGCGCACCGAGGCCACGAGCCTCATGGCTCCGGCGGCGACATGGTGGACAGAACGCGAGGGCTATCTGCCCGGAGTACGCACGCCGATCCCCGTCTTGGCCGACTTCTCTGCCCCGCACCGCTTTCCGCGTCGCAGGCTGAACAATTGCTTCGAAGGCTGGAGCGGTGAAGCCAGGATCGTCTGGCCGGAGGTTGGGCTTGCCGCCGACATTGCGGCCGATCCAGTCTTCTCCAGATACATGCTCTACGCGCCCGAAGACGATACGAGCTTCTTCTGCCTGGAGCCGATGTCCCACACCCCCAACGCGCTGACGCTTGCCGGACCGGCGGCGCTGCACATGCTTGCGCCCGGCGAGGCACTGTCTGGGGGCTTCTCGATCACCGTTTCGAACCTAGAGGTCGTCCCATGAGCCAACGTCTTGCTGGTAAGCGCATCTTCCTCACAGGCGCGGCACAAGGCATCGGCCTTGCCATCGCCGAGGAGTGCCTGAAAGAAGGCGCGCGACTTTTCGTGGTCGACCGAGATGGCACCCTGTTGCGCGAGGCCATGGCGCGGCTCGGGGCAGGCGAGGGCATGTTGGCCCATGCCGAGGCAGACATTGCTGACGCCCAGGCGATCGCCGCCGCGATGGCCGCGGCCGGCAACGCCATTGGTCCGGTCAATGCGCTGATCAACAATGCCGGCATCAACGTCTTCAACACACCGCTGGAAACCACCGACGACGAATGGCAGCGCTGCTTCGACGTCAATCTCAAGGGTGCATGGAACTGCTGCAAGGCGGCGTTGCCGGGCATGATCGCCGGCGGCGGCGGAGCGATTCTCAACATCGCCTCGACCCACTCCTTCACCGTCATTCCGCACACCTTTCCCTATCCCCTCGCCAAGCACGCCTTGCTCGGAATGACCAAGTCGCTGGCGCTCGAATATGCGGCCGCCGGCGTGCGCGTGAATGCGCTGGCGCCCGGTTATGTCGAGACGCAGAAGAACATCGACTACTGGAACAGCTTTCCCGATCCGGCAAAGGCGCGCGCCGAGACGATGGCGCTGCATCCGGGCAAGCGCATCGCCTCCACGACCGAGATTGCCAAGGCCGCGGTGTTCATGATCTCCGACGAATGCCCGTTCATGAATGCCGCCAGCCTCGTCGTCGACGGGGGCTTGAGTGTGCTCCAGCACGCCGTCGACTGACGCTTGGTTGAGCATCCCGGATCAGGGCGTTAGCGGGCAACGCGGTTGCACCTGCCGCGTAGCTGGACACCGGTAGGGCCCGGTGCTATCTCCTGCGCAGCAGCCGGGTGTCGGTTGCTTACGCAACAGGGACGACCCGTTGCGACCTAGCATTGAGGGGACGACCCCGACAGGGGTCAACGTGATGTCCTCTCCTGCAATAGCCAACACCTCTCCTTCGCCCGCATCTCTAGGTGAGTTGTTCCCCAAGGTGACCATAGCCCGGCTTCTGATCGCCTGGGCGGTCGTGATCGCGTTCCAGATCGGGGGGGCTTCCTGGCTTGCCGAACCG
Source organism: Aminobacter aganoensis (assembly GCF_014206975.1). GTDB lineage: Bacteria > Pseudomonadota > Alphaproteobacteria > Rhizobiales > Rhizobiaceae > Aminobacter > Aminobacter aganoensis. The sequence continues at coordinate 100,874 of NZ_JACHOU010000014.1, read as the reverse complement.
ATCTCGCCTGTCGTCGCCATCGTCTGTTTCGTGGTGCTGTTTGCCACGATCCTGACTGCGGCTTTCGGAGTTGTGCGTGAGGCCGATCACCTCGCCCACCAGCTTGGCGAGCCTTACGGCACGTTGATCCTGACCCTGTCGATCGTGTCGATCGAAGTGATCCTGATCGCAGCCGTCATGCTGGGGCCAGGCGAGGCACCCACGATCGGCCGGGATTCGATCTTCGCCGTGATGATGATCATCCTTAATCTGGTGACTGGCATCTGCCTGCTGGTGGGCGGTCTTCGCTATGGCGAGCAGGAGTACAATGCCCAGGGCGCGCTGGCCTATGTTTCGATGACGGTGCTGCTTACGGGAACGGCACTCGTGCTGCCGAACACGCTGAGCACCGGGAACGGCACTTTTTGGCCGGCTCAGGCAGTCGCCTTTGCTGCCTTTACCGTCGTCCTCTATGGCGCGTTCTTGCTGATGCAGATGCGCGGCTATCGCCGGCTTTTCATGCAGCCCGAGCCGGGGGCGCTGTCGATATCTGTCCAGAAGGGCAGTGGGCAGGATGCCGGCGCAGCGCATCCGAAATCCGTTCTGGACACCCGAGGCAACATAATCCGGTCGATCACCCTGGTCGGCATGATGCTTCCGATCATCCTGCTGGCCCATGATCTGGCGATCCTGATCGACCACGGCATAGAGCTCGCGGGTGCGCCTGTGGCTCTCGGTGGAGTCTTGATCGCGATCATCGTCTTCACGCCCGAGTCGATCACGGCGATCAAGGCGGCCCTGCGCAACGAAATGCAACGTGCCGTCAATCTTTGCCTCGGTGCGTTCGTCTCGACTGTCGGCCTTACGGTTCCGGCGGTGCTGGTGGTCGGGCTTGTCACCGGGAAGACCGTCGTCTTGGGCATCACCCCGACGGAGACGGTGCTGCTGCTCCTGACGATCGGCCTGACAGCCTTTACATTCCTCGGGCAGCGGACTTCGGCCGTGCAGGGCCTGATGCACCTGATGTTGTTCGCGGTGTTCAGCGTCCTGCTGTTTGTTTCCTGAGCCATGACATGACGGCAGCCTGTTGAGCGGCTGCCGTTGTCTCGCGAGATGCGCCGTCGCGCCCGCCATCTGGAGTGCCTGGCTCCCTGGGGAGCACAGTCTCCATGTCGGGCATCGGAGAGGGACAGTCGTGAGTGACGACCGGCACTTCTTCGCAACGGTCGAAACAGCTCAGCACCGCGGCGGGCGTTGTCGCTTGCCGGATGAGGTGTCGCGTTGTCTGGTCGCGGAAGGTGCGAGCCACGTAGGACAGGGCCGGCAGGAAAGTGCCCAGGTTGCTGCGTGGCCAAAGCAAGCCGAACAGGATGTCTACCGGAGCGTCGTCGATCGCGCCAAAATCGATTGGCTCTTTCAGGCGCGCCATGCAGGCGACCGGCTTGGAAAGCCCATCCATTAATGCGTGTGGAATTGCGATACCCCATCCGACTCCCGTCGCTCCCAGGCGCTCGCGCGCCAAAAGTTCGAGGCGGATGGGCTTGTCGTCGATGCCCGCTTTGGTTGCGAGCATGACCGCAAGCTTGGCCAATGCAGAATGCTTTTCCTTGGCGACAAAGGCCAAGTCGATGCCGTCTTCCGCAAGGATCTCTTGGAGTTGCATGGCGGCCTCCGTGCGTACTTGCCAGCGTCGTGCAGCACGCGAGTTGCAGCGCCGACAGACTCAAAGGGAACGGGAATGGGGGCCTGGCTCTCCCGGACGCCCGGCCAGGGGTTCGTCGACGTCCGGGCTAGGTTCCTGCTTTGAGCTTCCCTGGCTCAGTTCGTAAGAACGGCATGAATTTCATGTCTTATTGGTAGCTGTTTCAGCCTGTCAATCAAGCCGATAGATTCGAAACGGCCTGCGATAAAGAATATTTGAAGCTAATTTCGAAAAAAATGTCGCGCAATTGATGAGGGCAATTTCAGGGTTCTTATCCGTCTATTGGCGTCGTTCAGAAGACGCGTTCGGGTAATGCATGGATGGCTTTCCGATATTGTTCCTTGCGACGGAAAAGGCTGAATTCCGGGCGTTTGCGCGTATCATCGGTTCTTCGTGGCACCACTCAGGGAACCGAACAATAGAGGGCGCGCAGCTCTTGCGACGCTGAAATGACCTCAAGATGTTGTCAACTTCCAGTGGGAGCCCAAAGGAATGTTGCAAGCTGTCGTTGACCTCGGCCATCATGTGTTTACCATGCCTTAACCGTGTTTGTTTACCACCTGGTTATCATTACGGCGTGGTCCCTCGACCCGCCCCGCGTGCATGAACTGGTCTAAGAAAACGGGTTGGCGATAGCTGATGTCCTACTACAGAACGGCTGTAGCGGTTTTGAGTGCCTGCGTTGCCCTTGCCGGCTGCGCCAGCGGCGCTGCTCGCCAGGCGTCTGCTCCCGAGCCCGCCAAGGTCGTGACCGGTACCGTCAGCAATTTGGCGTCGATCAATACCCATCCGGAAATATTGGCCGCCGATGCGCGGCGCGATGCAGCCGGCGAGGAGATTGCACGCGCGCGGTCGACCTTGCTGCCAAACGCTGGCATCGAGGCGAGCGCCGGAGTTGCCGCCGGCGATGGCGACGAATTCGACTCCCGCACGACCGGCAATGCCTATTCCTACGCGCTGACGGTCGACATCCCGCTCTACCAGGGCGGCAGGGGACAATCGGCGGTGGCCGCGGCCAAGGCGGACTACCGTGCCAGCGGCGAGGTCGCCAATGATCGGCGCGTCTCGGCCGCCTATGAACTGGCACTGGCGCTGATCGAGGTCCACCGCCAGAAGGGCGCCGTGGAGATACTGGGCAAGCAGGCAGCCATTCTAGGCAGCCTCAAACGCGGTATCGAAACTGAATTGAAGGCTGGCGCGGCGAGCCGTGTCGACGTCGATGACGTTGGGCGCCAGCTGTCGCGCCTGTCGGTCGAGCGTGAGCGCGCCAGGCTGCTGATTGCCCAGGCAAGCCGCACCGCGCTCCGGCTCGGGATCGCGCCCGAGACGAAGCTGCCGGAAGTCTCCAGGCTCCAGCTGCCGAGCGAAGAGCAGGATCTGATCGAACTGGCCGTCAACAACAATCCGCGCGTCAAGGAGCGCGATGCCCGCGCCGATGCGGCGAAGGCCCGGGTCAGCCAGGCGAAGGGCGACCTGCTGCCGACGGTGTCAGCCGGTCTGAGCGTGCGGGGTGGCGAGGATACGCTTCCCGGCGTCGACCGCCATGTCGCGGGTCGTGGCGAAGTCCGGTTCTCCATGCCGATCTACACGGGTGGCCGCGTCAGCGCCGGCATCAGGCAGCGCAACGATGAAAACCGCGCGGCGGTGTTCGAAGCCGATGCCGCGCGAATCGGTGTAACCGCCGCGATCCGGTCCGCCTTCGACCGCCGCGTTCTGGCAAAGCGCATGCAGACCCTCGCCCAGGCGGAACGGCGCAATGCCGCGTCGGCCCTCGAGGGCGTGCGGGCCGAACGCAAGGTCGGCGAGCGCTCGACTTTCGACGAGATCAGGGCGATTGCCGACCTCGCCAGCTCGGAAATCAACCTCAACAATGCGCGCTACGACCTGATCGCCGCCGAATACACGATCGCGGCGGAAACGGGGCTGGTCGGCGAACTGTTCGGCGTGCCGGGCGTCCAGCAGACGGCGGACGCCGAATAGCTATTCCGCCGCCATGCCGTAGGCGCGCGCCGGTTCCTTGAGCCGCTTCCGGATCCGGTCGGCGAGAATGCGCACGAAGGGCTCGAGCACCATGCTGTCGTGGTCGCCGGGTACCTCCTGCACGGTCAGGTCGGCGGCAAAGGGCGTCCAGCCATTGTCTTCCATCGCGACGTTGCGGCCGTCCTGCAGCATGCGGCCACCGCTCAGGCGATAGATGACGTTGAGCTTCGGTCGAAGCAACAGCACGCTGCCCGCATAGGGCTTGAGCTCGTAGCGTGGCAATGCGGCGCGGAAGGCGTTTTCGATCGCCAGGTTGTGGAACTGCTCGGAGGCCTGTTCGGCGTCCTCGGCATCGGCGCGGCCCGCGACTTTCTCTTTCCAGCGGCGGCGATTGTCGATCCAGTTGGCAATGAAATTGTGCCGCTCCCGGCGTAGATCCTGAAGCTTCATCGAGAACCGGTCAAGCACCGACAGTGGCGGCTGTGTTGGCAAGGGCGTGTCCAGCAGGATCAATTGCGCGACCTCTTCGCCTTCGTCGCGTAGCTGCAGCGCCATCTCGTAGGCGACGAGGCCACCGCCGGAGAAGCCGCCCAGCAGATAGGGCCCGTGCGGCTGGATGGCGCGAACTTCCCTGAGATTGTCGCGCGCCATCTCGACGAAGTTGTCGTGAGGTTCCTGGTCGCCATAGAGACCGCGTGCCTGGAGTCCATAGACCGGCCGGTCGGTGCCGAGCTGCATGGCCAGCTGGCGCAGATTGAGCACGTTGCCGAACATGCCGGCGCAGAGGAAGAACGGTGTAGCTCCGCTCGCCCGACCCGCGCTCATCGTGACCAGGTGCGTGGCCTTTTCGATCCTGGCTGTGTCGTTGTCGGAGGTGGCGGAACCTGTGGTGCCAGCATCCATAGGCGTGACCTGCTTTCCGATCAGCGCCGCGCATTCGGCAATGGTCGGCGCCTCAAACAGCACCGAGATCGGCAGGTCGAGTGCGAATTGCTTCCTGATCATGCGGAATAGCCGCACCGCAATCAGCGAATGGCCGCCAATGTCGAAGAAGCTGTCGTGGACGCCGATCTTCTCGACGCCGAGCAATTCGCTCCAGAAACCGGCGAGCGTGCGCTCGATCTCATCCCGGGGCGCGACATAGTCGTTGTCGAGATCGGGGCGTTCGAAGACCTCGCCCGAACCCTGCACTTCGGCGCGCGGTTGGGCCGCGCGCTTGCGTAGCGCGCCGAGGTCCATCGAGCTGACGATCGGTTGCGGCTGGCCGGTGGCGAGCGCGCGCAGCATGGCGTCGAAACCCTCGGCCGGCAGGATGCCTTGGCTCACCTGTGCGGCAAGCTGCAACGCGGCCGGCGACAATGGCTCCTTGTCGTCGCCCGCAGGCTTGCGTGCGCGGTCAACGCGCTGGGCCGAAGCCAGGGCAAGGTCGTCGTCCAGCCGCTTCATGACGAAACGTTCGATCTCAGCGACGATGTTGCCGTCTGGTGTGGCGATGGTGATGTCGAAGGTCGCGAAGCCGTCACCGAGATCCGATGCCTCGCTCAGCCTTGCCCAGCTGACGATCGCCTCGGGCAGCCTCATGTAGAACGCGATGCTGCCATAGGACATCGGCGCCCACAGGGCGTGGGATGTTGCATGGCCGGGGGCGAGGTCGAGCGCAAAGCCGGTAGCGATGTCGAGCAGCGCCGGATGGGCTATGAAGCCGGCGATGTCGCCGCGATAGGCCTCGTCGAGCCTGAGTTCGGCAAGGGCCTCCCGATCCCCGCGGGCCAGCGAGCGCAACACCTTCCAGCGTGGACCGAAGCGGATGTGATCTTCCTGTACCGAGGGAAGGGCAGCCTTACCCTCGGCGCGTTGCCCGGCGATCAGCCGCGCCGAGGCGGCGGCGACATCGGCAGCGGCATGCGGCTTGGCGAGACGCTTGCGCAGGCTCGCTTCGGCATGAACGGTGAAGCCTTCCGACATGAGTTCGGCGTCCGCTGCGGTGACGAGCGCGTGCTGACGATCACCATCGTTGGCAAGCCGTACGCGCAGGATCTTGTCGCGCCCGTCATCCACTTCGAGCGGGCGCAGGAAGAAGAGATCGGCAATATCGCTGCCCTGGTCGATGCCATACTCCTTCATAGCCTGGGCAATGATTTCTATCGTGCCGGTACCCGGAAGGATGGCCTGGCCGGAGACCAGCCGGTGCTCGTCGAGCATCCAGTGGCTGCGCGGTGAAATGCGCGCCTCGAGCCACACATCGCCTTGCGCGTCTTCCACCCAGTCGGTGAAGAATGGTCCCTGAGCTTTGCCGCGATGCGGGCTTGGCGCGTCGGCTTGCCCGGCCTGGCCGGTGGCGCGCGCCGCCAGTCCGACAGCGTTCCAGACGCCCCAGTGGAGTGCTACGGTCTTGCGCGAGCCGTCGCCAAAACGGCTATCGGCATAGGCGTTGAGGTAGGCATTGGCGGCGACGTAGTCGACCTGCCCGGCGGGAGCCGTGTCGGTACTGGTCGACGAGAACAGGACGAAAAGATCGAGAGGCCTGTCGCGGAAGACCTCGTCGAGAACCACGGTGCCGCGCAGCTTGGGCGACAGCACAGTCTCCATCTCTTCCAGAGACTTCAACTGGATCAGGTTGTCGTCGACGAGACCGGCCGCGTGGAACACGCCATTGATGCCGCCGAATGCGGCGCGTGCCTGGTCGGCCACTGCAGTCATGTCTTCGAGGTTGCCCACGTCGGCGGTGACGTAGAGCACTTCCGCGCCCTTGGCCTCCAGCGCCTGGATCGCTTCGATGGCGCGGCGCGTCCGGTCGTTGCGCGAGAGCGGGAGGGTCAGGGTCGCCCATTTCTCCCGAGGCGGCAATTCGAGCCGCCCGGCCAGGACCAGCTTTGCCTGGAAACGCGATGCGAGTTCGCCGGCGACGACCTGAGCGAGATCGCCGAGACCACCGGTGATCAGATAGACGCCGCCTTTGCGTAGCAAGGCACTGTCGGCATTGGCTTCGGCGAGCGCCAGTTTCTTGTAGCTGCGTATCCAGCGCTTGCCCTTGCGGTGGGCAACCGTTTCAGAAGCGGGCGCAGCGAAGATGTCGTCCCACAACTGGTCGAGTTGCTGGCCCTGCAGCGCGGTATCCAGGTCGCCTGCAGGCTTCCGCGTTCGCATGAAGCCGCTCGTGCCTGGCCGAGACGGCGCAGAATGTTCAAGATCGACGAGGCGGACCGTGGCCCCCGCCATTTCTTTCGGCATGACCAGGGCTGGACCGACGATGGTTGCCTTTTCCGGATAGGGCAGGGGTTCGGCACCGACCCGCTGCATGCCGTTGGTCACCACGGTGATCTGCGGCTCGAAGCCCTCGATGTCGCCAAGCGCCTGGGCGATGAAGAACAGGCTCTGGAAGCCGCGTTCCTGGTTGCGGTTGAAGAAGTTCGAACCCGGGCGGAATGTTTCCTCGCCCGTCGTGAGCCAGAGGTGCACGATCCGCTCGGGGATGCCGCCGTCGCCAGCGAGACCTGAGAACAGCGCATCATAGCCCGGCCGTTCCTGTTCGGCGCACAGTGTATAGTTGCCACTGTCGTGCCTGACGAAGCTGTCGCCGGCCTTGACGGTCGCAACGCGATGATCCTTGGCGCGAAGCCGTTCGACCAGCGCCGTACCAAGACCGGTATCGTCCATGAAGACCAGCCAGGATTCCGGCCGGGCATCGGCGTCGATCGTCACGTCGGCCAAGGCCTGTTTCCAGCTGGGCTGGAAACCCCAGTCCGTCATGTCGGGCAGCTTGCCGATGAAGTCCTGCTCGTTCTCATTTGTCACCGCCGCGACGCTGCGCTCGATGAAGTAGCGCTGGTGCTGGAACGGATAGGTTGGCAGCGACACGCGCCGCGCACCGCTGCCTTCCCACAGCTTGGCAATGCTCACGTCGAGACCGGTCGCCCAGGCACGGCCCAGGGCGGCGAGGAAGTGGACCCGGTCGTCGGTCGCCTCGTCGGGATGCGGCAGGCTGTTGATGACCTGGTTTGCCTCGACGCCCGGCTGAAGCTTGACCAGCGACGACAAGGCGCGGCTCGGTCCGACTTCGATGTAGACCCGCCCCGGCTGCGCCGAGACCGCGGCGAGACCCTTGGCGAAATGGACCGTCGAGCGGAGATGGCGGACCCAGTAGAGCGGGTCGCGGGCCTGCGCGTCGCTGAGCCACTCGCCGGTGAGGTTGGAGACGATCGGGATTGACGGCGCGCGCAGGTCGATGCTGTGCAGGAACGCTTCGAAGCGCCCGAGGATCGGATCCAGCATCTGCGAATGGGCGGCGATGTCGATTGCGATGCGTGATGCGTCGATGCCGCGTTCGGCCAGCCTGAGGCCCAGCGCCTCAAGGTCTTCGTTGCGGCCCGAAACGACGCAGAGTTCCGGCGCGTTCACCGAGGCGAGGTCGAGCGCAGGGTTCATGTGCTCGGAAAGTGCTTCGGGCGACAGCGGCACGGACAGCATGCCGCCAGCCTCGACCGTGTCGAACAGTTCGCCGCGCAGGCGCACGAGATTGACGACATCGCGGAAGCTCATGACGCCTGCGATGCAGGCGGCGGCATTTTCGCCCATGGAGTGACCGATCAGCGCCGACGGCTTGACGCCCCAGCGCATCCACATACGGGCAGTGGCGATTTCGACGATCAGGATGGCGGGAAGCTGCACCGAAGGCCGCAAGAAGTCGCTCGCCGCCCGGGATGGGTCAGTATCGGCCGCGAGCCAGACGCGGCGGATCTCGGTTGCGGCTTCCGGGGTGAGATAGTTCAACCCCTCATCGACTGTCGCACGGAAACCAGCGTCCTCGGCGTACAGGCTGCGCGTCATGCCGACATGCTGTGCGCCGCCGCCCGGGAACAGGAACACAGCGTTGGCAGCCTCGATCGTGCTGTGGGTGTGGACGCGCCTCGGTTCGGAACCGGAGAGAAGCGCTACGGCCTCGTCGCGTCCGCGTGCTGCGACGGCGCGGCGGTGCTCGAAGTGCTTTCGGCCGGTAAACAAGGTGTGCGAGACATCGGTGAGCGGCAGCGCCGGCCGTCGCGTGATTTCCTCGCCGATCTGGTCCATGGCGCGGTCCAGCGCCTTGCGGTTCTTGGTGGCAAAAAGGAAGAGCTGCGGCTCGCTGTCGCCCCTGGCTGCGGCGGCTATCGACTTGGGTGCGGCCTCGAGGATGGCATGGGCATTCGTTCCACCGACGCCCAGCGAGTTCACGGCCGCGCGCCGCGGTCCGGAAACTGCCGGCCACGGGGTCAGCTTGTCGTTGACGACGAACGGACTGCGCGCGAAGTCGATTGCCGGATTGGGCTTCTCGAAATTCAAGGTCGGCGGCATCTCGCCGTGCTTGAGCGCCAAGGTGGTCTTGATCAGGCTGACAACGCCGGCAGCGGTGTCGAGGTGGCCGATGTTCGACTTCACCGAGCCGACGCGGCAAAAGCCGGTGCGGGCGGTGCTTTGCCGGAAGGCCTGGGTCAGCGCCTCGATCTCGATCGGGTCGCCAAGATAGGTGCCGGTCCCGTGGCACTCGACATACTGGATCTCGTCGGCGGAAACACCAGCAAGGCCTTGCGCCTCGATGATGGCCTCGGCCTGGCCGGTGACGCTTGGCGCCAGATAGCCGGCCTTGCTGTTGCCGTCGTTGTTGACGGCCGTCGCCTTGATGACGGCGTGGATGATGTCGCCATCGGCAATCGCGTCGGACAGGCGGCGCAGGACGACCACACCAGCGCCGCTGCCGAAGACGGTGCCGTCGGCGCGGTGGTCGAACGCGCGGCAGTGGCCGTCGGTCGAGAGAATTTCGCCGTCCTGGAACAGGTAGCCGCGGCGATGCGGCAATTCGATCGTGACGCCGCCGGCCAGCGCCATTTCGCATTCGCCGGCAAGCAGGCTCTGGCAAGCGGTGTGGATTGCGACGAGCGAGGTCGAGCACGCCGTCTGGATATTGACGCTCGGTCCACGCAGGTCGAAGGCGAACGAGGCGCGCGTGGCGAGGAAGTCCTTGTCGTTGCCCGTGTGACGCAGCAGGAACATGCCGACCTGGTCGACAAGTTGGCGATTGCTGCAGACGTTGAAGTAGAAATAGGAGCCCATACCGCAGCCGGCGAAGACGCCGACGGGACCGGCGCTGGAATCGGGCGTGCGCCCGGCGTCTTCCATCGCCTCCCAGGCACATTCGAGGAAGTGCCGGTGCTGCGGATCCATGATCGCCGCTTCCTTGGGGCTGAGCCCGAAGAAGTCGGCATCGAACATCTCCATGCCGGGAAGTTCGGAGGTGCGGCGCACATAGTTGGGCAGATGCATGCGCGCGGCCGACTCGCCGGCAGCCAGCAGTTCGTCTTCCGTCAGGTCGCGGATCGACTCCACGCCGCCGCGCAGGTTTTCCCAGAATTCTCGGACATTGCGGGCGCCCGGCACGCGAAGCGCCATGCCGACAATGGCGATGTCGTTCGGAGACACCTGATCGGTTTCATACATCGCGTAATGCCCCGAGAGCCTATTATTCCGTTGGCAAGCCAAGCCTGGATACGGGTAGCACAGTAGCCGATATCCAATCGTCCTGCCGATAGGCTCATTCTAAGAAACACGTAGAATGAAAACGGCGTTAAGCTTTCCGCTGTCAGGTCAGACCCGCAGCCCCTGCGACGATATTGATGCCACTGTCGCGCTACAGCCTTAACCAAACATTGAAGTCCTGATGGAAAACAAGGAGGGTATTCTCATTCTTGTTTAGATCAATTCGTATATAGATACGGCAGCAATCGCAGTTCATGGGGTCGGGCACATGCCATCAGGGCAATTGGAATGCGTTCTGATCGGGGACGAGTCGCTTCTTGTGCAATGCGCCGAGATCGTGCGGGCCCATGGCCATGCAGTGGCGATGATCGTGACGGACAACACATCGATCCGGAACTGGGCGGAAGGCCTCGGCCTCCCGGTCTGCGCATTCGACGGCGACGTCGAGCCCCGGCTTGCGTCGGTCTCCTATGATTGGCTTTTCAGCGCGGCCAACCTGCGCATCATCCCGGATGCGCTGTGGCGCAATGCGCGACAGGGTGCGGCGAATTTCCATGACGGTCCGTTGCCCCGCTATGCCGGCCTCAATGCCCCGGCCTGGGCGATCATGGAGGGCGAGACCCGTCACGGCGTCACCTGGCATGCGCTGACGGCGCACGTCGACGAGGGCGGCATCTATGCCCAGCGCATGGTCGAGATCGGTCAAGACGAGACGGCGCTGACCCTCAATACGAAATGCTTCGAAGCGGGCATTTCGACATTCGAGGACATGCTGACCGCCATCGATGAGCGGACGCTCGCGCCGCAGCCGCAGGATCTGTCGCAGCGTACCTACTACGCCAGGGACCGCCGCCCGGCGGCCGCCGGAACGCTGCGTTTCGACCGCGATGCGCAGACATTGTCGCGCGCGGCGCGCGGGCTCGATTTTGGCTCGGGCTACGCCAACCCGCTGGCCCGCACCAAGGTGAGCACGGATGGCGGCCTTTTCGTCGTTACCAGGTTCGAGACTATGGAGCACGCCGACGGCCAGGCCGCAGGCACGGTGATCTCCGTTTCGGATGAGGGCGCCGTCATTGCTGCGGCGGACCGGCATGTGCTGGTTCAGGGAATCGGTCTTGGACGGAATGCCGGCAAGACGCTGAGTTCCTGCCTCAGCCAGGGAATGCGCCTGCCGCCGATGGCCGACGCAGAAGGACAGGCGCTGGACGAGGCAGTTGCGCGGGCCGCCCGCCATGAAGCGCGTCATCGCAAGGCGCTTGCCGCTGTGCGCGATGTCGATCTGCCCGACGTCAAGGCATGGACGCCGGACAGTCAGGTGCAGATACTCGCGCAGCCGCTGCAAATGGCGGTTCCGGCGGACTCGCGCGCGGCCGCGATTGCCGCCTTCCTGGCTCGATTCTCCGGCCAGGATTCGCTCGACATCGCCTATGCGACGGATGCCTTCGCAGTGCTGGACAGCCAGTTCCCCGGGTATTTCGCCAAGTCGGTTCCGTTCCGTGTCGAGGCTCTTGACGGTGAAACGGCCCAGGCTTTCGCGGCGCGGACAAACGAAGCCCTGGGCAAGCAGCGCGAGCGCGGCATCTATGTGGCCGACCTCGCGGAGCGCGTTCCCGGGCTTGTTGTTCCGCGGCTGACCGTCGGGCTGGTGGAAGCCGTTTCACCGTCCCAGGCCAGCCTTGTCGAAGGGTCGGCCCTGACATTCGTGCTCGGTGCGGACGAGACCGCGGTATTGGCGGACCAAGCGCGGATTGGGGCGCGCGACCTTGCCGACATGCTGTCCCGGCTGGGCATATTCGCCGCTGCATTTGCGGCCGGCGACAAGGGGGTTTCAGACCTGCCGCTGATGTCCGATGACGAGCGCCAGCGCGTGCTCTACGGCTGGAACGAGACTGCACGCGACCATGATCGCACGGCTTGCGTGCATACGCTGGTCGAACGTCAGGCCGAACTGACACCGGACGCGATCGCAGTCGCCTTCCGCGAGCGGTCGCTGAGCTATCGCGAACTCGACGAAAAGGCCAATCGGGTCGCACACCGGCTGATCGAGCTCGGCGTGAAGCCTGACACGCTGGTCGGCCTCCATGTCTCGCGTTCGCCGGAGCTGGTGATCGGCGCACTGGCGATCCAGAAGGCAGGCGGCGCTTATGTGCCGCTCGACCCGATGTTTCCGGCCGAGCGCCTTGCGCTGATGGTCGAAGACAGTGGCGCGCCGGTGGTGCTGAGCGAACGCGCGCTCGATGGCGTGCTGGCCGCGGACGGTGCCCGGCGTTTAAACATCGAGGACATTCTTGCGACACCCGGCAATGCCGAGCGCCCCCGCAGCGGGGTCACGGCGGCCAATCTCGCCTACATGATCTACACGTCGGGTTCGACAGGGCGGCCGAAGGGCGTGATGGTTGAGCATCGCAATGTCGCGAATTTCTTCGTCGGCATGGATGACCGCATCACCATTGACGAAGCCGGGCAGCCTGTTTGGCTCGCCGTCACGAGCTTGTCCTTCGACATCTCCGTGCTGGAGTTGTTCTGGACGCTGGCGCGTGGCTTCAAGGTGGTCATTCATGCCAGCGATGTGCATGAGCACAAGAGCGAGGCAGCGCCGCGCCGCCGCGCCAACGGCAAGGCGCCGATGGATTTCGGCCTGTTCTACTGGGGCAATGACGACGGGGCAGGGCCGGCGAAATACCGGCTGCTGCTGGAAGGTGCGAAGTTTGCCGACGAGCATGGCTTCCAGGCACTGTGGACACCGGAGCGGCATTTCCATGCCTTCGGTGGTCCCTATCCGAACCCGGCGGTGACGGGAGCTGCCGTCGCTGCCGTGACGAAGAACCTGTCGATCCGCGCCGGTTCATGCGTCCTGCCGCTGCATCATCCCGCGCGCGTCGCGGAAGAGTGGGCCATCCTCGACAATATCAGCAATGGTCGCGTCGGTCTCGCCTTCGCCTCCGGCTGGATGCCTGAGGATTTCGTGCTGCGGCCGGAGAATGCGCCGCCGCACAACAAGGCGGCCATGCTGCGCGACATCGAGACCGTCCGCCGTCTCTGGCGCGGCGACAAGGTCGAGTTCGACTTCGGCACGGGCAAGCTGGCTGTCGTCACGCAGCCGCGTCCGGTGCAAAAGGAACTGCCGGTCTGGATCACCACCGCCGGCAACACCGATACCTATCGCGAAGCCGGTCGACTGGGCGCGAATGTGCTGACCCATCTGCTCGGCCAGTCGATCGACGAACTGGCCGGCAAGATCCGCGTCTACCGCGAGGCGCTGGCCGAGGCGGGCCACGATCCGAGCGCGCACAAGGTCACGCTGATGCTGCACACGCTGCTCGGCGAGGATCGCGAGGAGGTGCGGGAGCGCGCCCGCGGTCCGATGAAAGACTATCTGCGCAGCGCCGCGGCACTGATCAAGCAATATGCCTGGGCCTTCCCGGCATTCAAGAAGCCGCAGGGCGTGGTCCAGCCGATGGACATCGACCTGCAGTCGCTGCAGCCGGATGAACTCGACGCAATCCTGGAATTTGCCTTCCTGCGTTACTTCGAAGACAGCGGCCTGTTCGGCACCGTAGATGATGCGCTCGACCGCGTCGACCAGATCGCGGCCATCGGCGTCGACGAGGTTGCTTGCCTGATCGATTATGGCATCCCCAGCGACATCGTTCTGGAGCGGTTGAAGCCGCTCGCCGAGGTGGTCGCGCGGTCGCGCGAGAGCGATACGAGCGAGTCGATGCCGCAGAGCGCGCTCGCAGCCGATATCGCCGCCCACGGCGTGACCCATCTGCAATGTACGCCTTCGATGGCGCGCATGTTCCTGGTCAATGACGAGGACCGGCAGGCCCTCGGGCAGGTCCGCCATTTGCTCGTCGGCGGAGAGGCATTGCCGGCGTCCTTGCTGTCCGAACTGCGCAAGGTGACGTCGGCGCCGGTCGAAAACATGTATGGCCCGACGGAGACGACCATCTGGTCCTCGACGATGACCGCCGACATCGGCGAGGGCGTCGTGCCGCTTGGCAAGCCGATCGCCAACACGCAACTCTACGTGCTCGATGCTTCGCTTCGTCCAGTCGCGCCCGGCATGGCCGGTGAACTCGTCATCGGCGGCGAGGGCGTGGCGCGCGGTTATTTCGGCCGTGACGACCTGACCCGCGAGCGTTTCGTGGCAAATCCCTTCGCCGACGGCAGGATGTATCGCACCGGCGATCTCGTGCGCTATACGACCGACGGCGTGCTGCAGTTCCTTGGCCGCACTGACCATCAGGTCAAGGTGCGCGGCTATCGCATCGAACTCGGCGAAATCGAATCGCGGATCGCTGAGTTCCCCGGCATCGCCGAGACCGTCGTGATGGCCCGCGAAGATCGGGCCGCCGACGTGCGCATCGTCGCCTATCTGCGGCTCAGGGACGGCAAGCTCGACGAAAGTGCCTTGCGTACCCATCTGGCCAAGTCACTGCCGGAGTACATGGTCCCGGCACATTTCGTGGTGCTCAATGCCTTCCCGTTGACACCAAATGCCAAGGTCGACCGCAAGGCGCTGCCCAAACCGGAGGCCAGGCGCGAAGCTGAAGCCGAGATCTACGTCGCACCGGTCGACAACGTGCAGCGCGAGATCGCCGAGACTTTCCGCCGTATCCTCGGCGTCGAGCGTGTCGGGCTCAACGACAGCTTCTTTGCGCTCGGGGGCCACTCGCTGCTGGCGGTGCAGGCGCACCGGGAGCTGAAGGCATCGGTCGCACCCGATATCGCCATCACCGACCTGTTCCGCTTCCCGACGGTGGCGGCACTGTCCGGGCATCTTGCCGACCGCGGCAAGTCCGATGAACGGCTAAGCCAGGTTGCAGACCGCGCCGCCATGCGCCGTGCCGCGCTCGGCGACCGCCGCGCCGCGATGCAACGGATGCGAGAAAATTGATGGGCCTGCTTGCCGGGCTCTTTCATGCGGACGTGGCGACAGCGCAGGGTGATCCCCGGTCGCTTGCCGCGGTGATGTACCCCGTCGAGCGATCCTATGTGTCGCGCGCCACGGAACCCCGTCGCCGCGAATTTGCGGCAGGCCGCGCGCTGGCGCGGCAGGCCATGGCGTCGCTGGGCGTAGCGCAGGCCGCGATCCCCGCAGCGGCCGATCGAGCGCCGGTCTGGCCGACCGGCATCGTCGGAAGCATCAGCCATTGTTCCGACTGGTGCGTCGCCGCCGTGGCGCGCGAAAGCCAGGAGTGCAGCTCGATCGGCATAGATGTCGAACCGGCGATACCGCTGGACGACGATTTGCTGGATGTGATCTGCACCGACGCCGAGCTTCGCTGGCTCGGACGGCAGCCGGCGGGGCAGCGCCTGATGCTCGCCAAGGCGATCTTCAGTGCCAAGGAGTCCTTCTACAAAAGCCAGTACCCGCTGTCGAAAACGCTCATCGACTTCCAAGCAGTGACCATCCTGCCGGACGTGGCGAGGGGCCGCTTCGAAGCGCGTCTTGAGGTCAACGTGGCGCCCTTCCTGGCTGGTCAGATACTGGAAGGCCGCATTCGCATTGCATCGGGCTTCATCTCGACAGCGATGATCCTGTCAAGGCGCATGGCCAACTCTTCGACCGGCGGACATGGGAGAATGCAATGACGCGCGTGACAGGTCGGCAAGCGATCCAGCGATTGTTGCGAGGGCTGCGCCGCCGCTGGGCGCGCAGCGCCGCGTCCTACCGATACGGAGTTGCGGAGCGTGCCGTCGTCGGTGCGGTAAGCAAGCGCAAACCTGTGGTTCGGCTGCTGCTGGTCAGCGACGGGGCCGAGTATACAAGCGAGCAGCAGTTTGCGCCCTTGATACGGCACCAGCGTGCGTTGCGCAGGGAGCTGGGAATTGTTTTCCGCATGATTTCACAGGAGGCGGCCCTCGCCAGGCCGGGCGCCTTCTTTCTTGACTATGATGTCGTTGGGCTGAAGCTGTCGTTCAGATCCAAGCCAGGGGATGTCGAAAAGGCGCTTGCCCATCTTCGCAAGGTGGTCGACCGGACAACGACGAAACTGGTCTATTTCGACGGTGACGACGATCAGAGCATGCAATGGCCGAATGTCTGCGAAGCAGTCGACTTGTATGTCAAGAAGCATGGCTTCGCTGACATCTCCGCGTATCGCAAGGCATATCGTGCAACTGCAAATGAGACCAAGATCAACAACCTGACCGACTATGTCGCTCGGCTCGCCGGAGACGATGTGCCTGACCAGACCGTCACGTCGGTGCCGGTCGGCGATGAATGCCTGGGCAAGCTGCACGTAGGTTGGAACATCGCGCTTGACGACAAGATCGAGCAGCTTGTCGCCCGGCCGGGCGAAGCTGGGGCGCAAGTTCGATCCATCGATATTCTCTGCCGCGCCCATGTTCCGCCAGAAGCCTGGATCGCGCCGATGCGCAGTTCTGCGATTGAGGCGGTGACCAGACTGTCCAGCCGGTTCAACGTGCTGGCGCCGCGATCGCGCGTGTCGCAGGAAGAATACAATCTGGAGCTGACCCGGAGTCGCATATGCGTCAGCCCCATCGGCTACGGCGAACTTTGCTGGCGCGATTTCGAAGCGATTCTTTCGGGATGCCTGCTGGTGAAGCCCAGCATGGACCACATCACGACAAAGCCGAACATTTTCGTTCCGCACTCCACCTATATTCCGGTCAACTGGGACTATTCCGACCTTGAGGAAAAGTGCGCTTTCTATCTGGAGAATGAAGCAGAGAGGGCGGCCCTCGCATCGAGGGCGCGTTCGACGCTCCTGAATGGCCTGACCGAAGAGTGGTTCCTGCGCGAATTCTCTGAGCTCATGGCAAGGTTGATCCCAAGCGAGACTTCGGCCGTCCGGCGTGAGAAAGCGCCGGCGTCGGCAGGCTTGTCCGTTACGTTCCCTCCGGCTGCAGGGTAGCTCGATGTATGACTGGTTGATCGTGGGCGCCGGATTTGCCGGCTCCGTCCTGGCCGAGCGGATAGCGAGCCAGCTCAACGAAAGGGTCTTGGTCGTCGATCGACGCGACCACATTGGTGGCAATGCCTACGACATGCATGACCAGGCTGGCGTGCTGATGCATCGCTACGGGCCACACATTTTTCATACCAATTCGCAGCAGATCTTCGACTACCTGTCGCGCTTTACCGAGTGGCGCCCTTACGAACACAGGGTATTGGCGGAGGTTGATGGGCTGCGCGTGCCGATTCCCATCAATCTGGATACCGTCAACAGGCTCTACGGGCTCGATCTCACATCGGAACAGTTGGAGGGCTGGTTCGCCGAACGCGCCGAGGCCGTGGATGAGGTGAAGACATCGGAGGATGTCGTCGTCTCGAAGGTCGGCCGCGAACTCTATGAGAAGTTCTTCCGCGGATACACGCGCAAGCAGTGGGGCATGGATCCGTCGGAACTCGACAGGTCTGTCACCGCCCGTGTCCCCACCCGCACCAACCGGGACGACCGCTACTTTACCGACGAGTTCCAGTTCATGCCGAAGGGCGGCTACACCAAGCTCTTCGAGAAGATGCTCGATCACCCGAACATCGAGGTGATGCTGCAGACGGACTATCAGGATGTACGGACAAAGATTCCGCATCGGCGGCTAATCTATACCGGGCAAATCGACGAATACTTCAACTTTCGCTTTGGCAGGCTTCCCTACCGGTCGCTTAAATTCGAGCATGTCACGCTGAACACGCGCCGCTTCCAGGAGGTCGGCACGGTCAATTTTCCGATGACGCAGGACTACACCCGCATCTCGGAATACAAGCACATGACCGGCCAGGATCATCCGCAGACCACGGTAACCTATGAATACCCTTCGGCGGAGGGCGACCCGTATTACCCTATTCCCAAAGCCGAGAACGAACAGTTGTACAAGCAGTATGAGCGGCTTGCGGGCGAGACGCCGGATGTGTGGTTCGTCGGCAGGCTGGCGACATATCGCTACTACAACATGGATCAGGTCGTCGGCCAGGCGCTGGCGACCTTTCGCCGGATGGCTGCAGCGAGGGAGAGCCGACCCGAGGATGCGGGCGCACCCGCGTGATGCGTTTCACCCGTCGTTGGCTTGTCCTATTTCTTTGTGTTCTTGTCCTGGCAGGTTCCATGTCACCAGATGCAGCGAAGTCGGCGTCCCAGCCTGAGCAGCCTCCCGTGACAACAGCCGCCCCCCGAAGCCTGTTCGTTTCCGGCCACAGTCTCACCGACCGGCCGATGCTCGACAAGCTTGCGGAAATGGCCGCCGCCTCGGGCCGGCCTATTCTCTGGAACATGCAGAACATTGGCGGTTCGTCGCTCGAACGGCGCTCCATGGGGACCGATCCCGCGCGACCATGGTCGGGTTTCGCGGACGGCACCGATCGCAGTGGCGGTTCGGTCGATGTTCTCGTCGAGTTCCGCCGACCGTCCGTAGGGGACAGTGCCTATGATCTTCTGCTCGTGACGGAGTTGCACTCCCTGCTCGACACGGTGATGCGACAGGGCACGGTGCGTTATCTCGCCGAGTACAAGCGTCGTTTCCTCGAGGCTAGTTCTGCGGGGTCGATGTGGTTCATGGCGCCGTGGCTGGATATCTCGGACAAGGAGGATCCCAGCGACTGGATCGCCTATGAGCGGCTTGCCTTGCCGGTCTGGCGATGCGCGGTGCAAGCTGCCGGCGGGAGCGCTGCATCGGGCGGCGAGAGCGCTTCCGGCATAGGCTTCATCCCGGCGAGCCTGGCCCTGGCCGAACTGGTCGACCATCTCGTAAGTGCGCCCCGCCAAGGCTTCGAGAACATGACACCGGGCGATGTCGTTCGGGCGCTTTTTACCGACAGCGTCCATCCGACTGAACTCGGCGAGGCCTTTGTCGCGCTGATCGTGCTGGCGACGATCGATGGGCTGGACGCGCAGACCGCGCGCATGCCGGCGGGCGTGAGCGAGGCGCAAGCGCAGACGCTGAAGATTTTCGCAGCGGATTTCCTGAGCCGCTATCGCGCTGCCCAGCCGTTTGAGGCGTGCTCCGGCGGCGTTGCGCCGTCCTTTGCCTGGGCCTATGCCGGTTACGCCAACAAGATCTACCGTGCCGACTTCTCCTGGCCGCGTGCAGCGATCCAGCGCATGCGGGATACGGCCCGCTTCGGCTGGAACCTGCGCAATGCCTTCAGCGATTGACCTCCTGCCGTGCTACTGCCGGCCATGCAGGTAGAGCGCCAGCGCGGCCATCGTGGCGATCGACTGGTGCACCGTAAATTCCTGCTGCATGATGACCGCGGGGTGCTCGACCAGATATTCATGGTAGGGCAGGGAAAACCGTGGCGGCTCGATGCGGCGCTGCGCTGCGTTTTCGGCGGTGCCTGACTCCGCCAACGGCGACCATGCCGGGCCGAACACCCAGCTATAGGCGGTAGCCGACTGGGACGCGAACCCGAAAATGGTGATGCCGCTCGGCGCGTCTACCCCCATGGCGCGATGGTCTTCGTGCAGCGGATGCAGGATCTGTCGTGCGCCGATCCCGGTCACGAAGCTCAGGCCCACCTGATTGACCCCGACCATGGCCTGGTATCCCTGCTCCATGACCTGCAGGATCTGCGGATTGGCAGATAGCAGATGCGCGCGGATCAGCGTCTGCGTCTGGTTGTAGTCCGGTGCGCCGCCTTCTCCCCAGCCGGCAGGTGCATCGGGATGCTTCATGTTGGGATAGGCGGCATGTTGCTGGGCGCCGGTGATGATTGCCGCTTCCGCAGCGAACCGCGCTGTTATCTCCTCGCCTATTTCCGCATCCGAGCCCGCAGTCTTGAGATAGTCCCAGGCAGCGTCGCCCTTGTGCGCAAAAAGCCCCTGATCCTCGCGCCAGTACGCTTCGAAGATGTCGCGGTGTTCCGGACTGTCGAGCAGCCTGTAGAGTGCCGCTGCGGCTGCGCCTCGATATTCGCGAGCGATCGCTTGCAACTGTTCGCGCCGTGCCGGCCAGCCGCCTGGTCCGAATGAGCCGCTCGCCGTGGCGGCAAGGATCGCGTCGCGATAATAGGTGTCGGGATCGGCGAAGCCGGGTTCCGCGGCAGCCCACGCTGCGCGGGCGCTGTCTTCGAACAGCTTGGCGGCGTCGGACTTGCCCAGCGTTTTCAGGATGCGCGCCAGCTTCGCGGCGACAGCGGCATATTTGTAGGTCGAAATGTGGTCGGGCGCGTAGGCGTAGACCTCCTGTCGCTCGAGATAGCTTGGCTCGCCCAGCATGGGATGGGCTGCACTTTCGATGCCGCCGCGAATGCTGCCGTCGTCGGTCTGCAGCCGTCGGAAGAAGTCCATCACCCAGATCGCTTCATGGATGAGGTCAGGCAGGTCGTCGGTGTCGCGATAGGCTGGGTTGGTCAGCAGGGTGCTTGATTTCGGCAGATTGAAGCTGGTTGCGGGCTGTCCTTCAGGCAGAGCCTCGAAAGTTTCCAACAGGAGGGACGCTACCTCGACATGCTGGATGCGGCGGTCCCAGTCGCCTGCATCCATGTAGCCGCCCCAATAGCTGTCCGGCGCCTTTCTGTCGGTGCGCCAGCGCGGCTTCACCCCCTCCTCGAAAGCAATGAAACCGGTATCGAAATTGGACGACCAGGCCAGTGGCAGTCGGCTTTCGACGATCGACATATCGGCGCCGGGGCGGAAGGCGACAGGCCGGCTGTAGCCGAAGCGCCCGTCGATCGCGATGCCGCTGCGCTGATGGTAGAGGCCGGTCATGGAATTGCGCGCGGCATTCAGCCAGGTGTCCGGGTCGACCCGAAACGGGTCCGAAACGCCGAGGCCTCGAATGCGCAGCCGGTATGGCCCGCCCGCTTGTGGCGCCCACGCGGAGTAGTCGAGTTCAAAGACGAAGGTCCCGGCGCGGTTGGCGCTGTAGGCGGGGGTGACGGTTGCCTGTGGGGATAGGGTCGCCGGCAGCGGCCCGGTTGGTTCGGCCAGTGTGAATGCACTGCCCTTGACCTCGGATACGATGGCGAAGATCGCACTGGCATCCTGGTCGCCGCCCAGGCGCTCGAGTCCGACGCGCTGGCCGTCAACCAGGTTATGTCGCACAACCGTCGTCACGCGCCTGGAATTCGGATCGAGTGACCGGATGGCGATACGTGGTGCGATCGCGTTGGTGTAGTTGATCAGCGGCTTGGGCAGGCCATTGCCTGGTTCGGGGTCGCCAGGGCTCTTGCGCAGGCTTATGGCGCCAGAAAAGACGGTCCTGCCTTTGGGATCGACGATGTCGAAGCTGTCGATGCCGTAATCTCTGAAATCGACCGCACCATCGTCGTTGCCGCCGGGCAGCCAGAGCGCGAGAAAGCCGGTCTTCGCCGTGTCCTTTGTCGCATGACCAAGCAGTGTCGAGCGGATCGCCATGGCCCGGGTTGCCCGGTCGTCGAAGGTGAAGCTTTGGTCGGCAAGCACGCCGTTCGGCCAGCGGATGACATGAGTGCCTTGCGGCAAGGGGCCATCGAGCCTGAGGTAGACCTGGTGCTTGAAGGCAGCGCCAGTGCGTGTGTCGCCATTGGGGCCTGGATAGAGCCCGGAATCGTAGGGCATGGACTTGCGGTAAACCGAGATGACGCGGCGTCCGCCGATATCGCCGTAAAGGCCGGCGTCGTCGATGCTTTTTCGATCGAGAAATCTACCCGGGGGCGTGTCCGAGAGCCGGACATTGTCGGCTTTCGGTCCGATGACCAGTCCGGGTACCCCATCGACGTCAGTCCACCGCCCGCGCATATCAGGCATCGGCTTGGGCAAAGTCACGATACGTCCATGCACGAACTGCGGATCGCGCAGTTCGACAGCGATGATATCAGGTGCCGCCATTGCGATCTCCGCGATTTCGATCGCAGGCGAACCGGCGCGAGCGCTGGCCGGCAGGACCAGCAACGCCATGAGAAGGACTCGAAATACGAAGACCACGTTGTCGTTAACCTTCCGTCGGGTTGTTCTCGGGCGTTAACCTGCAGTTCCCAGGCGCCATGTTATTGCACGCATGTCGAGCCACAAGGGTTATCGTTCTTTGAAGTTCGGGGTGCTTTTTCTCGCTTTGCTTGCGATTTTCCCGCTCGGCTTGCTGCTAAGAAGCACGCCCGTGCTGCGCAAGCCATTCTGGATCGTCTTCGGCGCCCTGCCATTCTTTGCCGCAGCCATCCCACTGTTCGATGTCGGCCTGCTCTCCTGGGCCGGTCGCTGGGTAGGCTTCGTCTACGGCCTTCAGATTTCGATTGTCGATATCCTTGCCGCAGCGGCTCTGTTCGCAATGCCACGCGGCAAGCTGCCGTGGTGGTGCAAGCTGCCATTTCTTCTCTACCTCCTCGCCACCGCGCTTTCGCTGCTGCAGGCCGCCGAGCCGGTAGCCGCCAGCTTCGGCCTGCTGCAATTCGCCCGCATCTACCTGGTCATGGTGGTCGTGGCTCGTGCCTGCGCCGATCCGGATGTGCCGTTCCTGATGCTGAAAGGAATGGCGATCGGCATGGCGGCGCATTTCGTTGCCGTCCTCCATCAGCGGTTCCAGCTTCAGCTGCCGCAGACGATGGGTCTGTTCATCCATCAGAATACGCTCGGCATGGCAGCCCATTTCGTGCTCTTCCCGCATCTCGCCCTGTTGCTGGCGGGCTATCGCAACGTTCGCTACCTGGTCGGCACGGTTCTGGCGACGATCGTCGTGGTCGTCTTCACCGCCTCGCGCGCGGCCGTCGGCTTTGCGGTGATCGGGCTGGGGACGCTTTTCGTGACGCAGGCGCTTGCCGGCCTGACGCAGCGCAAGATGGCGGTCGGCCTTGCAGCGCTCGCCTCGCTTCTCATCGTGGCGCCGTTGGCTGTTTCCACGTTTTCCAACCGGTTCGAGCTCAGTCCGCTTGGAGAAAGCCAATATGACGAACGTGCAGCTTTCAATCGGGCTGCGTCCTTCATTCTCGAGGATTACCCGCTTGGCGTCGGGATCAATCACTATGTGCATGTTGCGCGTGACCTTGGCTATTCGGAGCGCGGCGGCGTCATCGGCTTCGAGGGCAACCGCAACAACATCGTCCATAATGCCTATTGGCTGACTGCCGCTGAGGCGGGGTACCCGGGTGTGATCGCGTTCTGCATCATGCTCGTCGTGCCACTGTTCGTCGCAATCAGGACCGGCTGGCGCATGCGTCGCACCCTGGAGGGCAACCTGTTGCTCGGTTTCGGAGTCGCGCTTCTCGTCGTCTATCTCCATTCCTTCTACGAGTGGGTGATCTTTGCGAGAGAGATCCAGTACCTCCTGACCATGACCATGGGCATGGTCTTCGGCATTGCGCTGCGCCTCAGGGTGCGCGATCGCGCGAGGCAGCCCCGGTCAATCCAGGCCATGCAATTGAATGCACAATCAGGATTGCGTTAACCATGAAACACGAAAGTTGCGGCGATATGACCGGCGCATCGCGTTTCGCTGAACGTCTTCAGCCTATTTCAGGAGTTGTACGGTAACAGCCTTGGGTTGTTGCCAGATGTTGTTGGAGCGGTTCGATGAATTTGCTTGGTGCACTGAGAAAGCTGCAGAGGGGAAATGGCGCTGTCGTGGCTGGCCTCGCCTCGCTGGCCTTGCTTGGCCTGTCCGGCAAGTCCCTGGCCGATACGGCCGAGTATGAGCTTGGTCCGCAGGACCGGTTGCGCATCCATATCTCCGAATGGCCAGCGCTGACCGGCGAGCTTACCGTCGGCGCCGGCGGCGACATATTGATGCCGATGCTTGGTCAGATCCCGGCAAAGGGTTTGAGCACGCCCGAACTCGCGGCCTCGATCGCAGCGCGGCTGCAGGAAAAGGCCAATCTTCAGCAGATGCCGGACGCGACGGTGGACATCGTCACTTATCGTCCCTTCTACATCCTCGGCAGTGTGACCACCCCAGGCGAATACGCCTATCGTCCCGGCATGATGATTCTCAATGCCCTGAGCCTCGGCGGTGGTGCCTATCGGCCGGAGCAAGGCTCGCAATGGGACCTCGAGCGCGTGGCGATATCGAGCCGCGGCGATCTGAAACTCAACGAGGCTCGCCGTTCGGATCTGTTGGCCGAACAGCAACGTTGGCAGGCGCAACTGGATGGCGCAGAGGGCATTGGCGCAGCGCCCGGCGATGCACCCCCCGAATATGCGAAGGCTGTCGAGGAACAGGGCCGTCTCTTTGCCACTGAACTTGGGCGCCATCGCGCCGAAAGACGCAGTCTTGAAGCGTCGATAACCATGCGAGAGCAGGAGCTCGAGGCGCTTGACCGGCAGCTTGCCGACGTCGCGCTTAAGCTGGAATCGACGAAAGGTGAACTTGAGAAGATCCGACGACTGGCCAAGCAGGATCTCGCCGTTCATCGCCTTGGTCCGCTGGAACGCAGCATGAGTGATGTGCAGCGCGAGCAGCAGGACCTGGAGATAGGCAAGCTGCGGGCGCGCCAGGAGATCAATACGGCGACGCGCGAGATCGCTGCTTTGGACGAGCAGCGCCGTGCGACGGCTCTCGCCGGCATCCAGCGCATTGCCGTCGATCTCCGCGCCATCGCCGAAGCAAACGACACCTCTGCCCGGATCCTGGATAGCGCTGCCTACTATTCGTCGAATCTCGCCCGCCTTGCCGAGTCCGAGACTGCTCCGCAGTTGCGCTTCAGAATTGTGCGGACCGACGACAACGGCACATCCGAGTTCGATGCGGTCGAAACGACGCGCGTACAGCCCGGCGACATCGTCAAGGTTTTCCGCGTAACGACGGAGATGACCGGCGCGCTGGGGGACGAAACGACGACGAAGCGCCCCTGACCATCGCAGCACTGACTTACCGTAGGCTTCAATATGCTTGAATCGCGACACCCCCAGGAATTGCCGATCCAGCAGGGCGTCGCGCCGGATGCCAGTCTCTACGACTGGCGCTGGATGGTTCGTTCGGCCCTGAATGGGCTCTGGCTTATCCTCGCCGGCGGTCTGCTGTGCGGAGCGATTGCTGTAGCCTATGTCGCGCTTCGTCCATCGCAATACACGGCCTCCGCTGTCCTCAACATCACCAACTTGCGCTTGACGACGAGCGGCGAGGACGCGTTTTTCACCGAGTCGCAATTCGACCCGACATTCCTTGAGACACAGATTGAGACGATAGGCTCGACCCCGGTTCTCTCCAATGTCATGCAGACGCTGAAGCTTGGTGGTCCCGACGCATCCGATCATCAGGGAGCGCTAAAGGCACTGCGTGGTGGTCTGGCCATTCACCGCCTTGGCCAGAGCAATCTCGTGGAGATCCGCTATACTTCAGGGACGCCTCAGAATGCCGCTACTGTCGCCAACGAGGTGGCGCGAGCCTACATGGCCAAGCAGGAGTCGGATCGCGCCGAAGCCGTTCAGTCGGCCAGCGGATGGCTGCGAGACCGGCTTCGCGAGGCAGGGCCGAAGGCGCAAGTGATGTCGGCCGCCACACCGCCGGTCGAGAAGAGCAATCCGCGCGGCTTGATCATCATCGCGCTGGCGGGAATTGTCGGCGCCGCCGCGGGTTTCGTCGTCGCGCTGCTGCTGGCGTTTCTCGATCGCAGTTTCCGTCGGCCTGACCGGCTCGCCTCGGTTGCTGGAGTGGAATGCTTCGGCGTGATTCCGAACCTGGTTCGCGATCGCGCTTCTTCAAATAGTGCTGCTCTGCACCTGTCGGAGATTTCCCGCCGTCCCGGAACACCGGAATGGCAGACGCTGAGGCTCGCCGCCGTCAGCATACTGCCCCTGACCGGCAGCCCTCATGTGCGGTCGCTGGGCGTCACCTCGGCACTCCCGGGCGAAGGCAAGACCTTGCTGGCCGCCAACCTTGCGCTTCATGCGGTTCAGATGGGCAAACGAGCACTGCTCGTCGATGCCCAGTCCTATCGGCCGGAACTGTCGAAAGCCATGGAGCATGCGAACCGGCGGGGCCTCCTCGATTATCTCGAGGGACGCGAAGGCGACCTGAAGGCTTTGATCGTCAAGGACACGAAAACGGGACTGGACATCTTGCCCTATGGCCAGGCCGGAAAGACCCCGGCGATGCTGTGGGCAGGGCAAATGGAACAAGTCCTGAGCCAGTTGGCGGCGTACGATCTGGTGGTTTTCGACCTGCCGCCGCTCGATGCCGCTGGCGATCTCCGTGCATCTGCACGCTTCATCGATTCTTTCGTCCTCGTTGTCGAAGCCGGACGGGTCTCGGACGAGGCGCTGTCGGCGGCATTGTCGGCAGCGCCGCCCGTTTGGGAAA
Source organism: Aminobacter aganoensis (assembly GCF_014206975.1). Taxonomy (GTDB): domain Bacteria; phylum Pseudomonadota; class Alphaproteobacteria; order Rhizobiales; family Rhizobiaceae; genus Aminobacter; species Aminobacter aganoensis. The sequence goes on along the minus strand of NZ_JACHOU010000014.1, from coordinate 74,527 downwards.
AACTCGTTGGGACGATCCTTAATCGGTGCGATCCCGAACGGGTGTTCAAGTGGCTGCCGGCTTTCGGGCGCTAGGCTCGTTCTCTGCTCTCAGGCAACAGGATTGGTACGAGCCTGATGGCTATTTCGTCTAAACGCCTCCTTCACGGGGCAATCTGGACCACTGGCGCCTATTTCGTCTCGATCGTGCTGCGCTTCGGGTCGAACGTGGTTCTGTCACGGCTGGTCATGCCGGAAGTGTTTGGCACGATGCTGATCATCAGCACCTTGCGTAACGGCATCGAACTCGTCTCCGACGTCGGCATCGGCCAGAACATCGTCCACAACAGCAAGGGCGAAGAACAAAGGTTCCGCGACACGGCCTGGACCATCCAGCTGGTCCGCGGCGCGATCCTGTTTAGTCTGATGTTCGCCCTGGCCGCGCCGCTTGGGCAGCTCTACTCGCTCCCAGCCTCGGCGATCCAGCTGTCGGCGTTCGGCCTCGTTCTGATGGGCAGTGCATCTGTCTCCATCTACATGCTGCAGCGCCAGCTTCAATTCGTGAAGCTCAACTTGTTCGACCTCATGGTCGAGTTCGTGAATGCCTGTTTCGTCATCGCGCTGGCGCTGTACAGTCCGACGATCTGGTCGCTGCTGGTTGCCAATATCCTGACCATCGTGGTGCGGACGGCAGCGAGCTATCTCTTGCCCTATGGCCGAACATGGCTGGCGTGGCAGGCGTCCTACGCTCGTGAGATCCTGTCGTTCGGCAAATGGATATTTCTCTCTTCGCTGCTGTCCTTTCTCTGCGCGAGCTTCGACAAGCTCTACCTCGGCCATGCGGTGCCGCTTGCCGTGCTTGGCGTCTACGGCATTGCGCGCACGATTGCGGACCTCCCGGCGGCCTTGGTCGGCAGGCTAAGCTATTCCTTGATCTTTCCGGTGGTTTCATCGCGCAAGGATCAGGATGTGGGTGCGCTCCGCGCCGAGATGCGGCCACTGCGCCTGAAGCTCTTGCTGGCGTTCGCCGTGTGCATCGGCTTTGGAATTTCGGTTTCGGACTTCGCCGTCTGGCTTATCTACGACCAGCGCTACCATGATGCCGGCTGGATACTGCCGATCCTGCTCCTCGGCGTCTGGTGTTCTCTGCTTTGCACGATTTCGGAATACTCGCTGCTGGGCATTGGACGCCCGCTCTATGGTGCGGCGGGTAACATGGCGAAGCTGGCGTTCATGGTCGTCGCCATTCCGCTCGGCCTGCAGTTTTATGGCATCGCTGGCGCGATCCTGATGATCGCTGCCAGTGACCTCTGCCGCTACATGCCCATCCTGTTCGGCCAGTACCGCGAGCGGATCGCCTTTTTCCGGCAAGACGTGGCAATGACTGCGTTGCTCATTCTGTTCATCCTGGTCTTTTCCGTCGTTCGTTATGAGGCCGGCTACGGCACGGCATTCGACGGCGCGCTGGAGGCGTTCCGCACATGAATGCTGCAGCCCCGACAGTTGGCGTGGTGGTGATCGGCCGCAACGAGGGTCCACGCCTTTTCGCCTGTCTCGAGAGCCTCGGCGGGCTGATCGCCAAGGCTGTCTACGTCGATTCCGGTTCGACCGACGGCAGCGCCGAGGTTGCGGAAAGGCTGGGTGCGGCGGTCGTCCAGCTCGACATGACGGTTCCATTCACTGCGGCGCGTGCTCGCAATGCCGGATTTGCCGAACTCCGCCGCTTGGTTCCGGGCATCGAGTTGGTGCAGTTCGTCGATGGCGACTGCCAGATCGCTGCCGGCTGGCTGGCGAAGGCTGCCGGTTTTCTCTCCGAGAACCGAGTTCACGCGATCGTCTGCGGACGCCGCCGTGAACGCTTTCCGGATGCAACGATCTACAATGCCCTATGCGACCGCGAATGGGACACGCCTGTTGGCGACGCACTCGCCTGTGGCGGCGATTGCCTGGCGCGGGTCGATGCGCTTGCCTCCGTAGGTGCCTATGCGGCAGACCTGATTGCCGGCGAGGAACCGGAAATGTGCGTGCGCCTGCGCGCCGCTGGCTGGAAGATCCATCGGCTGGATGCGGAGATGACGCTCCACGATGCGAACATCAGGCGCCTTGGCCAATGGTGGAGCAGATCGAAACGCGCCGGCCATGCCTTCGCGGAAGTGGCGCATCGCCACCTCGGATTGCCCGAAGGCATCTGGGGACGCAATGTGCTGAGGGCGGTGTTCTGGGGCTGTGTATTGCCGTTGGTTGCGCTGTTCGGCGCGGTGGCATGGACTCCTGCATTCCTGCTGCTGTTCGCCGCCTACCCGCTGCAGATCGCTCGCATCGCCATGCGTGAGGGAGGCGGGCGCACCGCATGGCTCTACGCAACCTTCGCTCTGCTGGCCAAGTTTCCCGAGATGCAGGGCGTTGCGCAATATGCGCTGAATCGGCTGATGGGCAGACGCCAGCGGCTGATAGAATACAAGTGAATTCTATTCGCCGGCCGGCTGGAATTTTGGTCCGCCCTGGAGCGGGCTCTGCGCCGAGCTGCTGTTGCGGCCGGTGCCGGTGGCTTCCTTGAAAAGCCGCTGCAACTCGAGAGCCAGACGCCGCCGGTCATGCAGGCGTTCGACACGTTCGCGCCCGACCTTGCCCATGCGCGCCAGTACCTCTGCCGGAGCAGACAGCGCCATCCGCATCGCTGTGACAAGTTGCATATGGTTACCTGGCTCGACCAGCCATCCGCACTCTTCGTCCACCAGTTCAGGGATGCCGGCGATCGTCGTCGAGATTACTGGCCTGGTCAGCGCAAGCGCCTCCATGATTGCCACCGGCAGGCCTTCGGCATAGCTCGGCAGCAGCATGGCGCGGCTCCCTTTCAAGAGCGCTCGAACCTCGTCGTTGGATGCCCATCCCGGCAGCAAGACCTGAGCACCGACATCATGGCGTTTGATTTCGGCCTCGATTTCGGAGCGGCTTTCGCCGTCGCCGACCAGCAACACCTTCATGTCGGGGAATTCGTCTCGCAATGCCGCGACCGCGGCGGGGATATGGACCTGGCCCTTCTGTGGGCAGAGCCTGCCGACGCAGACCAGGGTGCGATCGTCGGCGGGGACCGGCGTCGGCTCAAAGTCGTCGAGCTTGAGTCCACATCGCGCGATGACGATCTTGCGCGCATCGCCTTGGTCGGCGAGCGAGGCGAGCAGGTTGCTGCAGTAATCCGAGATCGCCACGACGAAAGCGGCATGTCTGATCTTGAGGTCGAAGCTCAGATAGGCGGCGTCAGTGAATTCGTCAGGGCCATGCGCGGTGAAGCTGTAGCTCGGTCCGCCAAGCAATCTCGACAGCAACGCCACGGCGGCCGGGTTCGTACCAAAATGCGCATGGATATGGGCGATGCCCTGCCTGCGGGCCTCCTGGCGCAGATAACAAGCCTGCATCAGGTAGGCGATGTGGTGGACAAGCCCGGAATAGGCCCTGCCGCGCATCTGCCGCAAGACGGGAAGGGTGCGCAGCAGTGCGCGCGGATTGGTAATCGCTTCGCGCCCGAATGCAACAAAGAGCCCGACTGCATTGCCGCTGAGCAGATAGCGTGTGGCCTCCGTCTCGGCCCGGTCGGAGCGGTCGACCAGCGTTCCGCCGAAACGACGAACGGAAAGCCTGCCGATATCGAGGCCGAGCTCTTCCAGCGCCTCGATTTCCCCGCGGATGAAGGTCGTGCTTGGTATCGGATATGTATTGAGAAGATAAGCGATCTTCACCCTGCGCTCCTTGTATTGCTCAGTGCAGGACTATCGGACGGCAATTATCGATTTATTGAACGACATAACTTTTTCGAACGCTATTTCCGCATCCGGAAACAAGGACTTCATCTGGCTTGCAGAGAGCAAGCGATGGTGTCGGACAAGCCAGGATGCATCGTTCCAGTCGCGCTGCCGGCTGAAGAAGCCGAGCGCGAAACGGTGCAGCATTTCGATGCGCAGGCGTTCCGGCAAATACTGAAAACCCAGGAAGCGGAAATGCGGTTCGTAGGGGAACCAGTAGTTGGGGGTCTGGATGTAATAGCGGGCAGCCAGTCGCCGCACATTGTCGGCAAAGAGCTTCATGTCGGCGAATTGCCCGACATGTTCGATCACCGAATTGGAGTGTACGAAATCGAACTGCTGTCCCTGAAGCAGGGTTTTGTCGGTGGCGCTGCCTTGAATCGAGGCAAAGACGCGCGAGTTCTTGACGTCGATGGGGTCGGTGTTGAGCAAGGTAATTTGCAGCTTGTCTTCATTTCCGCGGATGAAGTCGGCGCCGATATCCCAATATCGTTCCGTTCCGCCGAGGTCGAGAACGGTGCAACGGCCCTTTTCGCGCAGGACCGATTGCATGATTTCCTGGACCAGCTTGAAGCGGTTGGCGCGGAACCGGCTCTCCCGGCTGTTGCGGTTCGCATAGGGGTCTGCACGTCCCGTCGCAGTTCGTTCAATCGCTTCTTTTGTATTCGCATCGTCCATACGACACACCCCCGGCACTAAGCACTCGTCAGGGTTGATGTAGCAAATATCGTTAGCGAATGTAGGAAATTGTTAACGATTGGTTAATTGAAAGCTTAGTCCACCTCCGTGGGACTGAACTGGCCCAGTTCGTGGAAGCTCATAGACGCGCAAAGTCCTTCGAGCCGACTGAATATGCAAAGACGCCGATCGCAACTGGACGGCAGCCAGAGTAGGGATTTTTATTGTGTTTCCAAAGCAATGCGGGTCTTGGGACAGACCGTTCGTCCAAGCTGGATGCCAGATAATGGCCGCCCTCATGGAGCTCAGGCGTTATCCAGCAATGCCGAGCCTCTCGGACAGGTTGTGGTCAGCCGGGTCGACTTCGATCGCATCGGAGGTCTTGAAAGGCAATGTCGGATGCGGCGCGGTCAGCAGTGCCCATTGTGCCACGTCGCAATCGAACAGGATCGGCGCTTCCGGAAGCTGCTGGGCCTTCAGTTGCGACCGCGTCAAGGGTTCGAGGTGGGAAGGACGGATGGAGATGTAGCGTACGGCGTGACCCGCTGAAGCCATCTTGCGGACCGCTTCGACCGCGGCGGCGTTGGCCTCTACCTTGTCGAAATAGGGTTCGAAATACAGCGAGCCGCGCTGAAACAGGAAGCCGTCGACGCTGACCAGGAAGACGCGCTGTCTTTCCAGCCGTCGCCGCCATTCGGTGACCGTACCCCAATCTTCGTAGCTCTTCGCCTTGCGTGCCTTGAAGATGTGGCCGTTGAGGGCCATGAAGGCGATGATCTCGGACAGATAGAGTTCGCCTCCGGCGAGCCGAGTTCCGCGCAACATCTCGTCATAGGCGGCGAGGAATGCCTTCGGTTCGGTGAAAAAATAGCCGCCTACGCTGAACAGGTCGGAGATCACCTTTTTTTCGCGGAAATTGATGATGATGTCTTCCTGGTCAACCTGCACGTAGCTCTTGTTCTGCGGGTTGACCTGGTCGAAGTCTTCAAGTGAAGCCACCGAGACGTAACTGAATTTCTCCTCGATCGCGCCAAGCTCGAAGTAATTGTCGCTGTCTTTGACCAGGAATGGCTCATCGATGCCGGTTCGGCGCAGCGTCTCGACAACGGTCTCCGACTGGCTGGATGTCGGTTCATCAAGCACCACGCAATGCACTGGCTGGCCAAAGGCGCGCTTCAGGCCTTCGATGGCGTTGAACCGCTGTTGATGCTCCGCAAGGATGGTGACGACGAGATCCTCGACAGGCGCGTTGAGTCCACGAATGGCTTTGTAGACCATGGGCAAGCCGTCATTGTCCGGCAGCATCCATTTGGGCAGCATGTTGGGAAAGCGCGAGGAACGGCCCGCGCATGGTACGATGATCTTCATCGCTGGCTCCTTATGGCTTCGATGGCGGCGCTGCCGAAGCTCACGACGCGGCGCGCGACGAAGGCGCTGTCGGCCTCGTTGCGCGCATAGGGGAGAATGCGGGCAAAGGTCAGCCCGAGATAGAAGTAGTGCCGTGCCGGATAGAGTGGCGACTGGCCCGCGGCAGCCTTCATCCAGCGGTCGCGCAGCCACCAGGTCACGCTGGTAGCGATCGAGCGGCCACGATGGGCATGCCAGTGACCTTCGCATTCCTGGAAGAGCTTGGACCAGTCGAACCAGTAATGATCAAAGGGAGATTCGATGGGGTCGATCAGGCAAAGATCGCCGCGCCGTCCGACAAGTATGTTCTCGAATGTCAGGTCGCCATGAGACGCCGTCGGCAGGTCGGAGTCGGTGATTTCGCCCATGAGAGAAAGGGCTTCGTGGAGTGTCGCCAGTTCTTTCGCGTAGGTGCCGCCACTCCGCTCGGCGATTTGCGTGAGCTTGGCCTCGATCGTCGCACGGCTGGGCGGGGTTGCCGGCGCGCGAGGGCTGGCGGCAGCAAGCGCCCGCATCAGCTGTTCGACACGGTCGGAGAACATGGCCACCTGCTCGAAAGTGGCTGTCGAAAGGTAGTTGATGGCATCGCGGGCAGGTGCGAACTCCATGTCGTAGAAGCGCAAGCCCTGTGCCTCGTCCTCGCCAATGACGCGCGGCACAGTCGCGATGCCATCGATGGCTGTCCGCAGCCATGCCTGTCGCGCGGATTGCGCGACGATCCCCGCGTTGGCGGCTGGGCTGTTTGCCGCTTTGCGGACGAAGGGATTGCCGGAACTGGTCCGCAGCAAAGCCACCGTCGCGCCGGAAAACCCCGAAAGCGGGATCACTTCGGAGAATTCGGAGAATGCCGGGTGATCTGTTGGCGCGATCATCGGCCGCTAGCTGAACTGCGTGACGTCGATGACGGACATGCCCGCGGCACGGCCGGACGCCAGGCCAGCCTCGGCATCTTCCAGTACCAGGCAGCGCGCCGGCACAACGCCAAGCATTGCAGCGGCCTTGAGATACGGTTCCGGGTCCGGTTTGCCGTTGACGACATCGTCGCCGCTGACGACAGCGCCGAACACCGCCGTCCAGCCCATCGTTTCCAGTATGGCCATTACCCCGTCGCGGTTTCCCGACGACACGAGCGCTAGCTTCCTTTCGCCGGCGGCTTCGATCAATCTCGATGCGGCGAGGGCCTGCGGCGCACTGGTTCGAAGAATTTGCGTGAAAGCTATTTTCTTGGCGCGATGGATGGCGAGCACCTCCTCCGGCGTTGCAGGCAGCATGCCGGCGGCCTGCGCCATCAGCGGTATCGCCGCGCGTGCGGGTGCGCCGACAGATGCCATGTAATCCACCAGGCTGAGTTCTGCCCCGCGCGCTGCGAACACCTCGGCATAAGCGCGGTGATGCAGGGGCATCGTGTCGACCAGCGTTCCGTCGAGGTCGAAAAGCAGCGCATCGTAGTCGTGAAGTTGAACCGCAGACAGCAACCTGCCGACCGAAGGAGCGTCGGCGCCGGCGGCCTTTTCTGCGGAGCGGAGGCGCAATTTATCAACCTCTTTGCGATAGGTGTGACGATGGGTTCTGTTTTATTTCAGTAGTCGACAGTTCCTTATATTTGGATAATGGGCCGAATATCTTGACTGAACCTGTGACCACATCGCTGCGCCAGTTCGCAGATCATTTTCTCGCGGAACCGGAAGGAACTCGCGACTATGCGGAGGCAGCGAAAGTGCTGCTGCAAGCGATCCTCGAGGGCTCCGAAGACACGGATTGGCCTGAAGAGGTACGACACGCCTTTTTCCATGCGGTGATCTTGGGCGAGCTTGCAACGAACACGTCCTCGCAATTCGTTGCGCGTCTGGCGGAGGCGCATTCGGCCAATTTGTCCCATGTAATGCCAACCGTTGCCCGTCGGCTCGATCCATTCCTCCGCGAGGCCTGGTCGCAGAAGCCGCTGCCGAAAAGTGCTGTCCTGTTGTTCTTGCAACTGCGGCATCTTCTCGGGCCGTGGCTGGATCAGGCGGAGCTCTCACGAACCCACCTGGAGGCACTGCCCGAGTTCACGCTTGCTGACATGGCATTGCCCTACAATTCGATGTTCGACCCGGTGAGCTTCGCTCGCAATGTCGCGGACGTCGCCAGCCTCAAGCAAGAAGACATGGATCGGTTCCGCTTGTTTCAGGTCGTGCTGTTCAATTGGATCACGGGACAGGACTTCGAGATCGGCCAAGGCGCGATCGACGACGCACTCGCCGGCAGGGGCCGCGAGCAGGATCTGGCGGCAGCGAAATCGCTGTCTCACAGGCGCGCCAGGCATGGCAACGCCGTATCGACGCCCCGGCTGAAATTGATGCAGGCCAAGCCCTACCAGGCTTTCCATGCCGCAAAAGCCGTCTTGCGCGGGCGATTCAAGGTGCCGGGGCGCCGCAAGCCGCGCGTTGCGGTGTGCATCTCGGGCCAGTTGCGTGGCTTCCGCAAAGCCTTTCCGAGCCTCCAGCAGTTCCTTCTGCCAGGAACCGATCATGAGATTTTCGTCGATACATGGCAGGATATCGGCCGTTCGGGTGCCGAGCCGTTCCGCAAGGTCCTGCCTTTTGCCGGTGTACATTTCGCCGAGGCCTATCGCGAGCACTGCACGCGGGTTGGCGTGGAGGAAATGCGCTGCCGCTACGCCTCGCTCTTTGCGAAGCTGGCCAGCACGGGAATGATCACGGCCGGCGAGGTTGGCGCTTTTTTCGGCACCGACAATGTGTATGTCGAGGACGACAAGGCAGAGCGGTTCTCGGCCTTCTCAAATTCCGCCAAGATGCACTACAAGATTTCCGCGTGTGCCTCGCAGGTTGAGGCTAGCGGTAAGGAATTCGATCTTGTCCTGCGTATCCGGCCGGACAAGCCTGTCACGATGGTTGGGTTTGGCTGGCCCGATGTCCAGGCGGTTTGCCGAACCGGTTCCTTGCTGTTCGCCGATCAAGGCTTTGGCCATCAATATGCAAGGTTGTTGGTCGGCGACCAAATGGCTGTCGGGTCACCGCAGGCGATGCGCATCTATGCAAGCACGTTCGAGGCCTATCCCGGCTACGCCGAACAGGGGTTCTTGCAATGCGCGCCAGGCCTCCATGGTCATTCCAGCCTGGCGCAGACCTGCTGGCTGAATGGCATCGATGTTGAACGTCTTGCCATCCGTTTTGCCCCCCTGGCGGAAACAGAACCGTTGTCGACGCGGGACATCATGATGACCATCGAACAGGATTCGACGGGCCGCATGGATGCTGTCGACATGGCGCTCATGAATGCTACGCGGCGAGACTTGCTCGGGTGATGGACGATGCGGCTAGTGGCTGGTCGCGGCAGGGGCGATTGCTTGCATCGCGAACATTGCGCCAGCCCGTCGGCCTGAGATGCGAGGGACGCGTCGCAGTGCCATTTTGGACTTCTGCCGCTTTCCGGCATGCGGGATGACTGCGCCCCGTGGATATGTGGCCGTCGCCAGCACGCGTGCCATCCGATCCATCAGAAGGGTGGAGATCGACGATGGAAGTCAGCGGAATTCGGAATGCTACCTCCCCGGACAGCTTTGGTTGGCCAGATACGCGCTGCGTCGAGCCATCGGACGGGAGGGGCCAGCAACAGACGCGGAGGCCGACCGCAAATGTCCTTATCCTCGTCGTCGACGGCTTCTCGCTGATGAGCCTGTCTGGTCTGGTCGAGCCACTTAAGCAGGCGAACGACGTCACCGGGCATGGGCATTTCCGCTGGCGGATGATCGGCATTGAAAAGGCCCAGGCGACCTCGTCATCCGGCATTTCCGTCGGGCTGGACGGCTGCCTTGGCGACTTGCACGCCGGCGACATCCAGGCGCGGCCCGATACGGTGCTGGTCTGTGCAGGCGAAGGGGTCGAAATTCACGCCGCCTGGCAGGTCCGCTCTTTTCTCCAGCGGATGCGGCGGCATGGCGCCATGATCGGCGGTGTCGGCACCGGTGCCTGGCTGGTCGCCGATGCAGGGCTTCTTGCGGGGCGCGACTGCACCATCCACTGGAGCAAGATCCCGGCCTTCGCCGAAAAGTTCCGCGATGCCCGGATCGAAAACCGGCTGATCCAGCAGGACGACAACATCCACACCTGCGCGGGCGAGATGGCTGCCTTCGACATGTCGATCGGCATGATCAACCGCGCTGTCGGCCATGACACCGGCCAGCGTGTCAGCAATCACTTCGTCGCCGATATTGCGCGCGCGCCCAACGACCGGCAAAGGCTGCCGCAGACGTTGAAATACCGTTCGCCGAGCGACCCTATGATTCGCGCAATAGCGCTGATGGAAAGCAACATCGCGACACCCAGGACGATGAGCGAGATTGCCTCGCAGGCCGGGTTGTCGCGGCGCCAGCTCGAGCGGCTGTTCAAGCAGCATCTTGGCAGCACGCCGCATCACTACTATCTGGCGTTGCGGCTCGACTGGGCGCGCGACCTGCTGCGCCAGACCAAGATCCCGGTCACCGAAGTGGCGATCGCCTCGGGTTTCGCCAGCACCTCGCAGTTCTCCAAATCGTTCCGCGATGCATATGCTTGCCGACCGTCCGATGTCAGGCAGGTCAGTGCCGCGTCGACTTGAGGTCCTGGTTCCGGGCTTGCTGTTGGTTGCAAATTTCCGCACAAGCGCTAACCAATGAGGCGTCGCTCGAACCGGATCAATATGGGCCCTATCATCGATGACTGATGCAAAGCGTGGCCTCAAGGCCGGGAAACGGTCGGCTGCGCCGGCCAGCCAGGCCCCGGACCAGGCGGGTTCGGATGCAGGGAATCATCCGAAGATAGGTGCCCGCAAGAACTCGCTGACCGAGCGCGCCTACCAGGAGATCAAGAGCCGCATCCTGACTGCGCAATACGAGCCGGGCCAGTTCCTGCAAGAGAATGCGATTTGCGACGACATCGGCATCGGCCGGACGCCGGTGCACCAGGCGTTGCAGCGCCTGATGCAGGAAGACCTGCTCGAAGTCATCCCGCGCAAGGGCATATTGATCCGGTTGGATTCGCTCAATGAGATCATGATGGCGCTGGAAATCCGCAGCGTGCTCGAACCGCATTGCGCGGCGAAAGCAGCCGCCCGGCTAACGCCTGCGGAACTCGCCGAACTGCGCCAGATCCTCGACGAAACGATCAAGGCCACGAAAACCGCTTCGAAGGACGCGCTGATGGTTCGTGACCGGCGTTTCCATTCCATCGTCACCGGTGCCGCCGGCAACCCGCTGATCGCCGATTTCCTGCAGCCCGTGCACGAGCGCCTGAACCGCCTATGGTTCCAGCCGCAATGGTCGCCGCAGGATTTCGCCCTGACCGAGGGCGAGCACGAGGCGATCTACGATGCCTTGCTGGCGCGCGACCCCGAGCGTGCGAGTGCCGCCATGCGCGAGCACATCCGCTCGCTGCACGACCGTCTCCTGTCGTCGAGCCGCGGCTGACGCTCTCCGGCAGCGAAGTCGGCTGCTTCTTCAACCTGAAGAGAGCAAGGCGCTGACGGGCTCAGCCCGGTGCCAAATTGGACTATTGAGAGCGGCCTCGCTCTCGCAATGTCGCGCTTGAAACTGCGCGGCATATATCGGGTACATTTGCTCGCCTGCCGCTGCAGTCATCCAGTGCTCCGCATCCAGGAGCCGCAGCAATGGCGGGAAGCAAAGATGGACAGTCCAACCAGCAGGCGCGGCGGCGCTGCAAATCGTCGCGAGGCATTGGCCAGGCGGGGCAACGTGCAGCGCCCGGCGCTCCAAAACGAGTTGCCGGCCTATTCGATCCTCAATGACGAACGCAGCGAGCGCGTGCTCGAGTTGGCCTTCACCATCCTGGAGAAGATCGGTATCGAGTTCCGTCACCCCGAGGCGCCCAGGATCTGGCGCGGTGTCGGCGCCGACGTCGATGGCGCGCGCGTCCGCATCAAGCGCGACCTGTTGCTCAAGCTGATCGAGACCGTGCCGTCCGAGATCACGCTCAATGCCCGCAACCCTGAACGCACGGTGACGCTTGGCGGGCCACGCACCGCTTTCAGCGGCTCCTATGGCGCGCCGCACGTGCTCGACTTCGACAATGTCAGGAAGTCGAGCACGCTCGAGCACCTGCGGAACTTCGCCAAGCTGGCGCATCAGGCCAAGACGATCCAGATCAATGGCGGTGTACTGGCAGAGCCGCAGGATGTCGATGTGCGCCTGCGCCATCTGTATCTGGTCGGCGAGCCGCTGCTGCTGTCCGATAAGCCCTATATGGGCGCGGTCACCTCGCGGACCGCGGCCAACGACACGGTGAAGCTGTCGCAACTGGTGTTCGGCGAGGAATTCGTCGACACCAACACGGTCGTCGGCTCGCTGGTCAACTGCAACACGCCGCTCGTCTGGGACGAGACGATGGTCAACGCGCTTGAGATCTATTCGCGTGCCAACCAGGCGGTGATCTGCACTCCCTTCATCATGGGTGGAGCGAGTTCGCCGGTCTCGACGGTCGGCGCCTGCGCCATGATCATCGCCGAGGCGCTGACCGGCATGGCCTATTCGCAGATCATCCGAAAGGGAGCACCGGCGATCTTCGGCTGCGTCGCCCAGACAATCTCGATGAAGTCGGGCGCTCCACTTCAGGGCAGCCCGGAACCGGTGCTGATGAACCTGATCGTCGGCCAGATCGTGCGCAAGCTCGGCCTCGTCTGGCGGGCCTCCGGCCTGTGGTCGACGGCCAAGGTGCCCGACATGCAGGCCGGTTACGAATCGATCATGTCGACCTGGGGTTACATGCTGGCCCAGGCCAACTGGATCATCCATTCGGCCGGCATGGTGGAGGGCGGACTTGCCATCAGCTACTCCAAGTTCGTGCAGGACGTCGAGCAGATCGACATCCTCTACGAGATCTTCAAGCAGCCGAAATTCGACGACCTCGACGAGGTTCTGGAAACGCTGATCAAGGTCGGCCCGGGCGGACACTTCCTGGGTGAGGCGCATACGCGCAAGAACGCCTTCTACATTCCTGAATTGTCGGATGCCAACAGCTACGAGCAATGGCGCGACGAAGGCCGTCGCGACGCCCACCAGGTCGGCCTCGACCGCGCGCGCAAGCAACTGGACGAATATCAGGCGCCACCGATCGACGACGGGCTGAGGGACAGCATCGGTGATTTCATGGCCAGGCGGTCCAGGGAAATTCTCAGCGGAGACTTTGAGCAATGACCAGTTTTGACACCTCCGCCGTCGTGAGCCCCGAACAGCCGAACTGGAGCCTCCATGCCCTGCGCGAATATCGCCTGGCGCGGTTGCGCGAGCAGATGAAGCTGAACGACGTCGCCGGCGTGGTGCTGTTCGACAGCGTCAACCTGCGCTACGCCACCGACACCACAAACATGCAGGTGTGGGGTCACCACAATCCTGTACGCTACGCCTTCGTTGCCACCGAAGGTCCGGTCATCGTGTTCGATGCCACCACCATGCTGCATCTCTACGAAGGTTTCGACCTGATAGACGAACTGAGGCCGTGCATCCCTTGGACCTATTTCACCGCCGGCCCTCGGTTCGAGGAAAATGCCAAGGCCTGGGCCGGCACCATCGCCGACCTGGTGCGCGCCCATGGCGGCGGCAACAATCGCCTTGCCGTCGACCGTATCAATCCGTTCGGCGTCTGGGCTCTGGAACGCCAGGGCATCCAGGTCGTCGAAGGCCAGGGTATCATCGAGCATGCCCGGGTGATCAAGTCGCATGACGAGCTCTGCGCCATGCGCTGCGCCATTGCCACCGCGGAAGACGGCATGGAGCGCATGCGCGAGGGGCTGCAGCCGGGTGCGAGCGAGCGCGAGGTCTGGTCGATCCTGCACAAGCGCAATATCGAGCTTGGCGGCGAGTGGCTGGAAGGCGCGCTGTTCTGCTCGGGCCCGCGCACCAATCCGTGGTTCAAGGAGGCCAGCGACAGGCGCATCGAGAACGGCGACATCGTCGCCTTCGATACCGACCTGATCGGCAACTACGGCTATTGTGCCGACATCTCGCGCAGCTGGATCTGCGGCGATGCCAAGCCGACCGCCGAGCAGGATTATCTCTACAAGACGGCGATCGAACATCTCGACGTCAACATGGAGATGGTCAAGGCTGGACTGACCTTCGGCGAATTTGCCGAGCGGTCTGAAAACCTGCCGGAGAAATTCCGTCGCCAGCAATATGTCTGCGCCGCCCACGGCATCGGCATGTGCGACGAGTATCCGCAAATCCTCTACTGGCGGGACTATAAGAATTTCGGCTTTGACGGCGTGCTCGAAGCCGGCATGACGATCTGCGTCGAGAGTTATGTCGGCGAAGTCGGCGGCCGCGAAGGCATCAAGGTCGAACAGCAGATCCTGGTGACCGAAGGCGGTTACGAGCTGCTGTCCAAATATCCGATCGAGCTGTTGAACTCGCGCTGAGCCCAAGCGATACCCAACGAGAAAGGCCCCGCAATCCCAATGGAGTGCGGGGCCTTTTTGATGCGGTGTCACGCCTATTGAAGCGTGGCACGGGGTTGCCGGCTACCAGGGCTCTCCCATGCCCGATTGCGGATGATTGCTTGCGGTCACGGCTGCACGCTCCGTCCCTCGGCTGTTGCGGTGCTTGAACCAGAGCACGGGGAAAGTCAGCAGGAAAAACAGGGCGGACGGACTGGTGGCCATGGCCTTGAGGAAGGCCAGGAAATCGTCGGGCGACATGTGGACGGTCGTCTGCATCGCCTGGGACGGGTGGCTGTTGATCAACAGCGTGCTGCCGTCCCGTTCGATGCGCCCGAAGCGGAATTCGACGTCCGCAAGCTTGCTGGTCACTCTCATCTTGGCCCTCCAGAATTGCGGCGCGCGCGGGGCGAAGGCCCGGCGGATTGCCATCGACCGAAATGCGGTCGGGCCACGCCATGGGTCGCTCAATAAGCGCCACCCGCACGACGGCCTAGTCACGAATGGGACAAGCATGAGCCGGTCCTCCGCCCTATCAGGTCATCATTCAGGACGCGTCCGTCCGGTCGGCGGGCGTCCCCCATTTCAAGTATCGGGAATTCGAGCATGTTTGCGACTGTCGAGGCGGTGGAGAAGGCTTTCTACAAGGCGATCGAGGATCATGATCTCGAGGCCATGAAGGGGATCTGGGCGCAGGCCGACGATATCATCTATGTGGGTCCGGACGGCCAGGCTTCTGTCGGTCGCGTGGCCGTGCTCGAAACGCTGGCGCAGGCGTTTGCTACGGCACCGCTGGTCCGCTTCGATCTCGTGCGCTCGGTCGACTTCGGCACCGATGCGCTTGCCGTACGGGTAAACCGCGAGAACGTCACCCTCGTCGAGAGCGACAAGAGGACCGCGCTCGTCGGCGCCAACAATTTTCGCCGCGAGGCCGATGGCTGGCGGGTCGTGCTGCATCAGGCGACGCGTATCGCGGCGTGACGATCGACTGGCAGCGGGAGGATTTCGATCATGATGTTTGATGCAGGGCAAGCTTTCCGGAAGCTGGGGATCGAGCAGGTCAATTCGGGCGCCTATTGCAGCGCCGGCGGCTGGTCGGCGCCGAACAGGGAGGACGCATTTGCCGCAATCAACCCGGCGAACGAGACCGAGCTAGCGCGGGTGACCAACGCGACCAGGGCTGACTATTGCCGCATCATTGAAGGCGCCATGGCTGCCCAGCGCCGCTGGCGCATGGTGCCCGCGCCGGTGCGCGGCGAACTGGTCAATCGCATCGGCCAGTTGGTGTCGGAGCATCACGACGCGCTTGGCGCGCTTGTCTCGCTCGACACCGGCAAGTCGATCATGGAGGGGAAGGCCGAGGTCAAGGAAGTGATCGACATGGCGACCATGGCCGCCGGCCAGTCGCGCATGCTCTATGGCTTCACCCAGCAGTCGCAGCGCGAACGCCATCGCATGTATGACCAGTGGCTGCCGCTCGGCGTCGCCGGCATCGTCACCGCTTACAACTTCCCGGCTGCCGTATGGGCCCAGAACGGGTTCCTCGCCGCCATTGGCGGCAATACGGTGATCTGGAAGCCGAGCCCGAAGGTGCCACTGACGGCGATCGGCCTGCAGCATCTCGCCAACCGCGCCATGACCGAGATGGGTCATGAGGGCGTGTTCTCGATGTTCGTAACCGAGGACAATTCGGTTGCCGAAAAGATGGTCGCCGACCCTCGGGTCGCACTCGTTTCCTTCACCGGTTCCTCGGGCGTCGGCCACAAGGTGGCGAACATTGTCGGCTCGACTCTCGGCCGCCGCTACATGCTCGAATGCTCCGGCAACAATGGCTGCATCGTCGACGAGACCGCCGACTTGGAACTCGCGGCTGCCGCCATCGCTTTCGGCGCCGTCGGCACCACCGGCCAGCGCTGCACCAGCACGCGGCGTGTCATTGTTCACAAGAGCGTGTCGAGCCGACTGGTCGAGCTTCTCGGCAAGGCGTTCTCCCGCATCAAGGTCGGCGATCCGAGCGACAAGGATACCCTCGTCGGCCCGCTGGTCGACAAGGGCGCGGTCGAGAAGTTCCAGCAGACCGTGGCAGCGGCGACCGCGCTTGGCGGCAAGGTCGTCGCAGGCGGCAGTCGCATGCCGCGCGCCGGCTATTTCGTCGAGCCGACCATAATCATCGACGCGTTGAACGAATGGCCTTGCGTGCAGGACGAGACCTTCGCACCGATCCTGTTCGTCATCGATTATGAGCACTGGGACGAAGCGCTGGCGATGCACAACGATGTCGCCCAGGGGCTGGCCTCGGGACTGCACAGCACCAACATCACCAACATCGAGTCTTTCCTCTCGGCCGAAGGCAGCGACTGCGGCATTGCCAAGGTCAACATGGGCACGACGGGTGCCGATGTCGGTGCTGCGTTCGGCGGCGAGAAGGAAACCGGTGGCGGCCGGACCGCGGGTTCGGACGCGTGGAAGGGCTATATGCGCCGCCAGAGCGTGTGCGTGAACTGGAGTCGCGAAACGCCGTGGCGGCGCCTGGTCGAGGCTTGAGCCGATGGATTATCATGATGTCATCGTGATCGGCGGCGGCGTGGCGGGCGCTTCGGCGGCGGCCGAGATCGCGGCGCACGCCACCGTACTGGTGCTCGAGGCCGAGGACCAGCCCGGCTACCATTCGACGGGCCGTTCGGCCGCCTTCTTCACCACGACCTATGGAAATAGCGCCTCCCAGGCACTGGGGCGGATCAGCGAACCTTTCTTTCGCAATCCGCCCGAAGAATTCTCGGAAAGCCCGCTGCTGCATCCGCGCGACCAGATCGTGGTTGCCAATGCCGACGGGCTCGACCGCCTGCAGGCGATGCAGCAATCGATCGCAGGCGATGTCGTGGCGATCTCAGCCCATGAGGCGCTCGAACGCGTCTCGGTGCTCAATGCCGGTGAGGTCGCAGGCGCATTCGTTGACCGTACCGGCGGCGAGCTCGACGCCGGTGCGATCCTGGGGGGCTATGTTAGGCTGCTGAAACAGCGTGGCGGCAGCTTCGTTGGCAATGCCAGGGTCAGCGGACTGAGCTATCTGGATGGACTGTGGACGGTGACGACCGAACGCGGCGATTGCCATCGGGCACCGATCGTCATCAATGCTGCAGGCGCGTGGGCTGACCAGGTCGCCGAGTTGGCCGGGCTCACCCCGCTCGGTATCAAGCCGCTGCGCCGGACGGCCATTCTCGTTCCACCCCCGGAGGACACCGAAGTTGGCGACTGGCCGATGGTCGTCCACCTCTCGGGCGAGCTCTACTTCAAGCCCGACGCCGGCATGATCCTGGTCTCGCCGATGGACGAAACCGAAGACCTGCCCAGCGACGTCCAGCCCGACGAGTATGACGTCGCTGTCGCCGTCGACCGCCTGATCAACAACACTTCCGTCGAGGTGCGCAACGTTCCGCACAAATGGGCTGGCTTCCGCTGCTTCGCACCCGATCGCAATCCGGTCGTCGGCTATGATCCGCGCAGCAGCGGTTTCTTCTGGCTGGCAGGGCAGGGCGGCTTCGGCGTCGGTACCGCTCCCGCCTTGGCCCACCTGACATGTGGCCTCGTGACCGGCGAAAAGATCCCGCCGGTCTATGACCGCGTGCTCCATCTGGCCGGTGCGCTGGCGCCGGCACGATTGCTGAGTTAGGCACCAAGCGATGGTGCAAGCTCGAAGCCAGCGCCGTCCCCTAGGCTCCGCGAGCCACCGGTTCGCGAGCGCGGCCCCACCTCGGCGAGGGGGCTGCCATTGCGATATTCCAGTCTGCAGACGCGCGTCCCTTGTGGCGCGCGTCTTTTCGCATGCAAACGCTGCCGGACGCCCTCAAGTGACGGTCGGAGCGGCGTTGAATGCGATATTTTGTGCGGCTGTGGGAACGTTTCCTGCGCAGCCGGCATTGACATGTGCGCGCATAAATAGTTACTGTGAAATATCACAAGATTTGAAATATTGCATATCCAAGGAAAGGGCTCGGCCCGTCACCCTGAGATCAAGAACAAGAGACATGCCGCAGGCGCTTGGCTGAGCGGGCAGTCCTCGACACGAACAATTCTGGAGGAGAGAGATCGTGAAGAAAGCAGCAGTTTTTTCGACCGGCACCGCGATGATGCTGGTCAGTGCGTTGATGGCAGCCCAGGGCGCAATGGCCCAGGAAAAGGAGCCTGTCGTTGTCGGGGTCATCTCGAATCTGAGCGGACCCGAAAGCAAGCTCGGTACGGAAGCCGTCGGCCTTGCCGAACTCTATGTCGAGCACATCAACGCGAAGGGCGGCGTCGACGGCCGGAAGTTCGAGCTGGTGG
Source organism: Aminobacter aganoensis (assembly GCF_014206975.1). Lineage (GTDB taxonomy): Bacteria > Pseudomonadota > Alphaproteobacteria > Rhizobiales > Rhizobiaceae > Aminobacter > Aminobacter aganoensis. Next base: position 55,917 of record NZ_JACHOU010000014.1, on the reverse strand, counting down.
TCGGCGACAATGAAAACAATCCCGACAAGTTCATCTCGCTCGGCAAGCGCTTCATGCAGCAGCGCAACGTCATGGGCTTCACCGGCACGGCCGGCTCGGGCGAAATGCTGGCCTTCGAGAAGGCGGTGAAGAACACCTCGGTGCCGATCTGCCTGAGCTACACGATGGGCAACAAGAATGTCGGGCCCGACCTGCCTTCGGTGTTCCGCATCGGGCCGTATAATGGCCAGGTCGCCAAGCTGATGGCGAACTACCTGCAGAAGAAGGAGTGGAAGAACGTCGTGGTGCTGGCCGAGCGGTCGGCCTTCGGTACCGACTTCGCCGATGCCCTGCAGGCTCTCGGCAATGATGACTTCAAGGTCGACGTCGTGTCCTACGATCCGCAGGCGGTCGACCTGAGCCCGATGCTGGTTCCGGTGGCGCGGCAGGAAGTCCAGCCCGACGCCGTCGTCGTCGTCGGCTACGGTCCGGCAATCTACACCTCGGCCGCGCGCATTCGCGAAGCCGGCATCAAGAGCCAGATCATCGGTACCTGGGAGTTCCCCGAGATGCCGGAATTCTGGTCGGCTGCTGGCGATGCCGGTGTCGGCATCATGTACTCGACCTTCGGCATCTCCGAGGCGACGCTGACGGCTGGTGGCAAGGAGTTCCGCAAGCTGTTCACCGACAAGTTCGGCCGCGAGCCGGTGTTCTACGACTACAACGAATGGGATTGCCTGACCGCCTTCACCAAGGCCGTCGAGAAGACCGGCAGCATCGATCGCGAGACGGTGTCTAAGGCCTTCGGTGACCTGACATTCGAAGGCACCAGCGGCGAGATCTCCTTCAAGCAGGACCCGGCGCCCGGTGCCTGGAACAGCTCGAAGGCCGGCACGATGTTCATGCTCCAGATGGGCAAGTCGGGTCTGCCAAAGGGCGAAATCGTCGAGGAAATTCGATAACCTAAACATTACTGCATTTGCTTTTTCAGAACTTGCAATTTGATATCGGCGCCCGCCTGCAAAGGCGGGCGCCAGTCATGCGACCGGTGTTGCGCCGGCTGCCTGGGACGATGGGAGGAATTCGTTGGAAACTTTACTTCAGGCGCTCTCGCTAGGGATCGCCATCGGCGGCACATATGCCTTGATGGGCGTTGGTCTTAACCTGATCTTCGGCGTCATGCGCATCGCCAACTTCGCCCATGGCGCGCTATACATGATCGGCGGCTACGCGGCGTTCTACGCCTTCACCGGAACCGGCCTGCCAATCGCAGTCGCAATGCTTCTGGCGATAGCTGTCGGTGGTGCCTCGGGCTACCTGGTCAACGCCGTCTTCCTCCGCCAGCTCTACAAGACCCGCGTCGAACGTCCCATCGACTTCGCCTTCATCGTCACCTTCGCGCTGTCGATGTTCCTGGGATCGGCCGCCATAGCTACCGTCGGTTCCGGCTACAAGCGCGTTCCCGGCCTGTGGAACGAGAACGTCCACCTGTTCTCGTCGGTGCAGATGTCGGGCAATCGCATCGTTGCCTTCGTCGGCGCGCTGGCGCTGATCGGGCTCCTGCTGTGGGTCGTCAAGCGTACTGACATCGGCCGCGGTTGGCGGGCGCTGACCCAGAGCCTGACCGGGGCCGAGGTCGTGGGCCTCGATGTCTTCCGGCTCGCCAATCTGGCCTTTGCCACCTCCGGCATGCTGGCGGCCGCCGCCGGCTCGCTGCTCGTGCCGATCTATCTTGCCTATCCCGGCATGGGTAGCTGGGTGCTGTCCAAGAGCCTGATCATCGTCGTCATCGGCGGCCTCGGCTCGATCGGCGGCGGGCTCGTTGGCGGGTTCGCGCTTGCTTTGGCCGAAGTCTTCGGAGCGGTTTACATCGACCCGAACTTTACCGAGGTCTACGGCTTTGCCGCGATGCTGCTGATCCTGCTGCGGCGGCCCCAGGGCCTGTTCGGATCCCGCATGGACAGGGCGGTGTGACGGCATGCTTGCGAGAACCGATGTGACCCAGATTCAAGAAACCCCCACTGTTATCCTGCCGCCAGTGCTATCGGTAACGGGTGTCGGCAAGAGCTTCGGCGGCCTGCATGCGGTCAACGATGTCGGCTTCGAGGTCGGACCCGGCGAAGTGGTTGGGCTGATCGGCCCGAACGGCGCCGGCAAGACGACGATGTTCAACCTCGTCTGCGGCCAGTTGAAGCCCGACCGCGGCAGCGTGTTGTTCGACAGTGTCGATGTCACCGCTCTCGCGCCGTCGGCGGCCAAGCGGCGCGGCATCATGCGATCCTACCAGGACGGCGGCATCTTCGGCAAACTGACCGCAGCCGAAAACGTCATGGTGCCGATGCTGGCCCGCGGGTTGAAGCCGCGCCAGGCCGACGAATTGGCGCGCAAGGCGCTTGGGCGGCTTGGCCTCGCACCCGTCGTGAACGATCTGGCCGAGCGTCTGTCCGGGGGGCAGCGCAAGCTGATCGATTTCGCTCGCTGCGCGGTTTCGGAAGCGAGCCTGGTGCTGCTGGACGAGCCGACCAATGGCGTTCACCCGAGCATCGCAACGACGATGGCCGAGGTCATCAGGGAACGGCAGCGCAACGGCGTGGCCTGCGTGATCATCAGCCACGACCTGCCCTGGATCTTCTCCTTGTGCTCACGCGTGGTGGTGATGGTGGCAGGCGAAAAGATGACCGAGGGCTTGCCCGAGGTCGTCGGCGCCGACCCGCGTGTCCACGCGGCCTACCTCTAAGTGGAGAGTTCAGTTGTCATTTGTTGAGGAGCGCCCAAGCGCCACGAAAGCTGCCGGTGATCCGCCGGGGCTTTTTGTCAGCGAACTTCGTGTCGCCTACCAGCGCGATATCGAAATCCTGCGCGGCGTCGAGCTGAATGCGGCCGGCGGCCAGATCACTGTCGTCATCGGCCCCAACGGCGCCGGCAAGTCGACCTGCTTGAAGGCGATCGGTGGATTGGCGCCGATCACCGGCGGCACGATCCGGCTGGCAAACCAGCCGGTCACCGGTTGGGCGCCCCGGCGCCTGCTCGGGCTGGGCATGGCCTTCGTGCCGCAGGAGGGCACGCTGTTTCGCGACATGACGGTGCGCGAGAACCTGGTCATGGGCGGCTGGCTGCGGCGCAGGGAAAAGGACTGGCTTGCCGCGCGCGTCGGTGAGATCGCCTCGACCTTCCAGATGTCGTCGGAATTCCTGGCGCGCCGCGCCGGCGACCTGTCGGGCGGCCAGCAGAAGCTGCTCGAGATCGCCCGCGGTATCATGCTGTCGCCGTCGGTGCTGCTGCTCGACGAGCCGACCGCTGGACTGTCGCCCAAGATGATGGACCAGGTCTATGAACGCATCCGCAAGCTGTCCACGGAGGACCGGTTGACGGTGGTGCTGGTCGACCAGAACGTGCGGCAGGCGCTTGCCATTGCCGACATGGTCTATGTGCTGGCCATGGGACGCAACAATGCCAGCGGCCCGGCCAAGGAAATCGAAAGCCGCCTCGAAGAAATCATCGCAGGCTGGATGAAGGATGGAGCTTCAGGTGTCGCTCGGGTCTAAACGTACAAACGCCTATGTGCTGCTCGCCTTGCTGGCTCTCGGGCTGGTCTTCGTCCTGACAGTCGAGGACCCGGTCTTCATCGACTACGGGGTGTCGTTCTTCTACTTCCTGCTGCTCAGCGCGTCGTGGAACCTGCTCGCCGGTTATGCCGGGCAATTGTCCTTTGCCCAGATGGCGCTGGCGCTTGCCGGCGGCTATGCGACCGCCGGCATCTCCAACAGCACCGGCATGAGCCCGCTGGTCAGCATGGTGCTGGCCGGTCTGGTGACGGCCGCCTTCGGTCTCGTGATGGGCATCGTCACGTTGCGCTTCCGCGAGATCTATCTCGGCCTTGCGACCTATGCCTTCGGCGGCATGTTTGCGAGCTGGGCGCTGGCGGCAGGCGACATCACCGGTGGCAGCCGCGGCATGGAGGTGATGCCGCTGTTTGCCGACGGCGATAACCTTGCCCGCTACGCACTGTGGCTGGCGCTCGGGCTCAACGTCGCGTTCTTCGCGGCGCAATGGGCGATCCTGTCGAGCCGCTGGGGGTTCATGGCGATGGCGGTGCGCGACCGCGAGGCCGTCGCACAGGGGCTCGGCGTGCGTACCACGCTGGTCAAGGTGACCTTCTTTGCCTTCACCGCCTTCTGGGCCGGGATCGCCGGCGGCTTCTATGCCTCCTATGTCAGCCTGGTGACGCCGGCGATGGGCTCGTTCACCAATATGGGCCTTGTCATGGCGATGACCGTCGTCGGCGGCATGGGCTCGATGCTGGGGCCGATCTTCGGCACCTTCATCTTCCGCGTCATCGACTATTGGACCAGTGGCTATGGTGGCGAATACACCAGCCTGATCTTTGCCGCACTGATGCTGGCCGCGATGCTGTTCGCCCGTGATGGCGTGATTGGACTCGTCGCCCGCTATGGCGGCAAGCTGATGCCGAAACGCGACCGCTGGGCGCTCGATCGCCCGGCCGAGGCCCCGAAGCCGCCGGCCGCATAGGGCGTCGCAGGGCTCCGATTCCAGGAACAGGAGACTACCGATGAAGCTTGTCAGCTTTCGCAAGGATGGCCGTTCGGCCTACGGGATCGTCGAGGGCGAAGGCATCGTCGACGCGCATGCCCGCTTCGGCGGCGACCATCCGACCTTGCGCAGCCTGCTCGACCCGAACGGCCTGAAGGTGCTGGCCGCGCTGGCCGGCGCCTCGCAGGACGTGGCCCTGGCATCGGTCGAATTGCTGCCTGTCGTCCCCGATCCGCAGAATATCTTCTGCATCGGCGTCAACTACATGTCGCACCTGATCGAGACCGGGCGGCCCAAGCCCGATCATCCAATGGTGTTCCTGCGCGTGGCGTCGAGCCAGCTCGGCCATCTCCAGCCGATGGTCAGGCCGGACGAGTCCGAACAGCTCGACTTCGAGGGTGAGCTCGCCGTCGTCATAGGCAAGGGTGGGCGACGCATCGCCAAGGCCGATGCGCTTGACCATGTCGCTGGTTATGCCTGCTACAATGACGGCAGCATCCGCGACTGGCAGAAGCACACCACCCAGTTCGCCCCGGGCAAGAACTTCGACCGCACCGGCGCATTCGGACCCTGGCTGGTGACATCGGATGAGATCGGCGATCCCTCGACGCTCAACATCTGGACCCGGCTCAACGGCGAAGTGATGCAGCAAGCGCCACTTTCGGATCTCGTCTTCGACATCCCGACGCTGATCGCGTATCTGTCGTCCTTCGCCACGCTTTCGCCTGGAGACGTGATCGTCACCGGCACCACCGGCGGCGTCGGCGCCTTCCGCACCCCGCAGCTGTGGATGAAGCCGGGCGACGTCGTCGAGATCGAGGTCGACCGCATCGGCGTCTTGCGCAATCCCATCGTCCAGGGCTGACGAAGAACGTCGCCTCGAAGGGAGGCGTTTTCGCTGCGTGATCGGTTTCCGGCTGCTACCGGCCGGGTGCGTGCCGTTCGATCCATCTGCTGAATTCGTCGAGCATGCTGCGCAGGAATTTTGTGGTGACGTCCTTCGTCAGCCTGCCCGATTCGTCGAACAGCTCCGCCGCACCGCCGACATAGGCCTCGGGCTGCTGGACCGTCGGCATGTTGAGGAAGACCAGCGATTGCCGAAGGTGATGGTTGGCGCCGAAGCCGCCGAGGGCGCCCGGTGAAACGCTGATGACGGCGGCCGGCTTCTTGTCCCAGACGCTCAGGCCGTAGGGCCGCGAGCCGACGTCGATGGCGTTCTTCAGCACCGCCGGAACCGAGCGGTTGAACTCGGGGGTGATGAACAGCACACCCTCCACCTGCCTGATCTTGTCGCGAAACATCGTCCACGTCGCCGGCGCGCCATCGCCGTCGATGTCCTGGTTGTAGAGCGGCAGCCCTCCGATCTCGACGATCGACAGGTGCAGCTTTTCGGCTGCCAGCGGCTCGAGCGCGTGCGCCAGCATGCGGCAGTAGGAGCGCTTGCGCAGGCTGCCAACAAGCACGGCGATGTTGCGGGGCATGTGAGGTGATCCTTTTGCCGGCGGGAGGAAGGCAGCCCGGGCCCTGGCCTGAGGCTGCGAGCTTTGCCTGGCCGGCTTGGCCGGCCGGAAGACCTGTCAGGCTGCGCCGACGTCGCGCAGGATGACGTTGGCGGCGATCGTGCCCATGGCGGAGATGCCGTTGCCGGGGTGGCAATGTGGTCCGGTCATGTAGAGCCGGCGGATCGGCGACTTGTATTGCGAATAGCCGGCAAAAGGCCGGAACGCGCCCCACTGCGCCAGCGTGCGCTCGCCGCCCGTCGGGCAACCATTGACGAAGGAGCGGTTGTAGCGGAACAGGTCCTCCGGCGTGTGCACCACCGAGCCGATGATGTTGCCGGCGTCGAGGTTGACGACATGCTTGCGCACCTCGTCGAGCATGGTCTCGCCGAACGCCTCCTTGACGTCGTCCCAGCGTTCGCCGGAGCGCAGCTTCGAGGGCACCACAGTGTCGAGCGACAGCGTGTGCTTGCCTTCCGGCGCGCGGCTCGGGTCGCGCAGCGTCCAGTTGACGTAGATCAGGCAAGGCTCGCTCGGCAGGTTGCCGAGTTCCACCTCGGCGAACTGGTGACGGATCTTGTCCACCGAGCCGAAGAAGCGATGGAAGGGAATACCGTCGAGCGCCTCGTTGCGGAAGCGCGGCTGCTCGTTGAGAGCCAGGTGGATGCGCGAGATGCCATGGTCGGAGTACTTGAAATTGCTGACCGTGCGCAGGAAATCGCCGCCGAGGTACTTCTCGTCGATCAAGCGCAGGAACGTCTGCTTCGGGTCGAGAGCTGTGACCACTCCGTGACGGGCGAGATATTCGGTGCCGTCAACTGTCCTGACGCCCTTGCACTGGCCATCGGCGATGATGAACTGGGCGATGTCGGCCCCGGTCAGAACCATGCCGCCTCGTGCCTCGATCAGCCGCATCATCGACAGTGGCAGCTGCTGGCTGCCGCCCTGCGGGATCGCCTGGCCGTAATGGTGCACCGACGGCACCATGACGTAGAAGCCTGCGCCCATGCCCTCCTGATCTGGCCGCGTGTGCGGTGCCAGTGACCAGCCGAGGATCATCGCTCGAATTGCTTCGCTCTCGAATTTCTCTTCGACGAAGGCGCGGGCGCTGAGGTTGAACTCGCGCAGCCGGCGCATGCCTTCGGGGCTTTTTTCCATCGCCGCGGCCTGCAGGCTGGGCTGGTTGGGCGGCGAGAATACGCCGCGGATGACGCCGTCGCGGATCTCGCCGAATTCGTCGACGATGCGCCGGTAGGTTGCGGCGTCGGCCTTGCTGTGCCGGGCGATGCTGTCGCAGGTCTTGTCGACATCCTTGTAGAGCACCACGCCGGAACCGTCGTCGAACGGGTGGCCGGTGATCTTGTCCTCGGCCCACAAATATTTCAGCCCATTTGCCTCCAGCTCACCGCGCAGGTGCTGGTTGAAGTCAGGGTTCATGTGAATGAAGATATGCGACGAGCTGAACAGGTCGTGTTTGAAACCGGGGGCCACGATCTCCTGGGTAACGGCGCCGCCACCGACCCAAGGGTTGCGCTCGAGCACCAGGACCTTCAGGCCCTTGACGGCGAGCAGGCTGGCGCAGGCGAGGCCGTTGTGGCTTCCGCCCGCGACGATGACATCAAAATCCGACATTCTTCACTCCGACGCAGGGTCCGGCCCCGCGAAAACATGCATGGGATGGCAGAATCGCATCTCCCCGCCGCGCCGATAGTCTCAATTTCGACAAGTCGACGAATCCGCTCCGACCTATAAATCGCCCTACCGACGCCACGCGGTAGCCAACAGGATCGCCGGGCGTTGACAGGTTTGAAAATTGAATGGTACTCTGAAATATCAGATGCATTAATTATGACGGCAATTGGCGGTCAGCATCCAAGGGAGGTATGTTCATGGCGCGCATCAGGCTGAAACAGCTCGCTTACGTCACTTACGCGGTTCCGGATCTCGACCTCATCGAGCGTTTCCTTGGCGATTTCGGCCTGGCGCGGAACCTGCGTACCGACGAAGTGCTCTACATGCGCGGCACAGGTTCGGAGCAGTATCTCTACGTCGCCGAAAAGTCCGCCAAGGCCGAGTACATCTCGCTCGCCTTCGAAGTGCAGTCGCGGCAGGATCTCGAGGTCGCGTCCATGGTTCCCGGCGCCTCTCCGCTGGAGAAGCTGAAGGGGCCGGGCGGTGGAACGCGCGTGCGTCTGACCAGCCCGGGTGGCCAGCGCATCGACCTCGTCCACGGCATTGCCGAGTTGGCGCCGCTGCCCGTGCGCGAGACCTTTCCCCTCAACATCTCTGACCGCCAGCCGCGCAAGAACCGCCCGGTCAGGCAGCGCGCGGAGGCGACGCCGATCCTGCGCCTGGGTCATTGCGCGCTCTGGGTCAAGGACGGCGAGGCCGAGCTTGCCTGGTTCCTCAAGCATCTCGAACTCGTTGCTTCCGACTACATTTGCATTCCGGGCGAGCCCGAGCCCAAGGTGATCGGCGCTTTCCTGCGCCTCGACCGTGGCGTAGACTTCGTCGAGCACCACTGCATCCTGATCAACGAGTCGATCCACTCGGGCTGCCACCATGCGTCGTTCGAGGTACTCGACCTCGATGCGGTGTTTGCCGCCCACGAGCACCTCAAGGCCCAGGACTGGTCGCTCGACGCCGGCATCGGCCGCCACTATCTCGGCAGCCTGATCTACGACTACTGGACCGATCCGTTCGGCAACCGGATCGAGCACTACACCGACTCCGATATCGTCAATCATGAGTACGTGCCGACCCGCTTTGTCGGTGGCGCCGAAGAAACGACCCAGTGGGGCATGGCCCCGCCGCCGGAGTTCTTTGCCTGATCAGAGCGCAGACATCGAAGCGGGGAGGCGAGCCCTTCCCGCACGAGACCAGAACCGCCTTGCAGGAGCATGCCGGCAGTGACGCTAGAAGTCCTCATCCATACCGCGAAACTCGATCCCGATAACTGGATCGACTTCCCCGAATACGGCTTCCGCCAGTACTTCCTTCACAAGAACACCGCCACGGGCGCATCGATCGCCCTGCTCGAGTTCAACGAGGGCGGTGGCGTGCCGGTGGCGCATTCTCATGCCTCGAACCAGTTCATGTACTGCCTCGAGGGCGAATACGAATATGGCGGCGGCAGCCTCACGTTGCGTCCGGGCGACTTCTACATGAACCCCAAGGACCATCCGCATGGCCCGACCGTGGCGCGCAAGAAGTCGACGCTGATCGAGATCTATGACGGTCCGCACTATTACGAGAAGCCGGTGTTCCACACTGACGAGACCATCGGCGGCATGCTGGCCAAGCAGCCGGAAAGCCGGAGCTGACGGCGCCCGCCCGCCGAGGAAAAGTTGCATCTTGCATTGGGAGGATACCAATGAGCTTTCGCCGTGTGACGTCGCCACTCGCCCCCGAGCCGGCCCCCGGCATGTGGTCGAATTGCCTGGTGGCGGGCAATGTCGCCTACATCTCGGGCATGACCGCGCGGTCGGCCGCCAATGCCGAGCAGGTTTCGGGCGACAATGAATATGAGCAGGCCAGGCTGGTGTTCGGCAAGATCCGCGGGCTCGTCGAAGCCGCCGGCGGCACCATGTCGGACATCGTCAAGCTGACGATATTCGTTACCCGCATCGCCAACCGTGACCAGATCTGGAAGGCGCGGCAAGAGTTCTTCAGCGGCGACTTCCCGGCTTGTTCGCTGGTCGAGGTGCGCTCGCTGGCCAAGCCCGACATCTATCTCGAGATCGAGGGCGTGGCCCATCTCGGCGGAAAGTCAGCCTGATGGATGCCCTGACCGCGCTCAATCGCGAGCGGCTGCGGTCGATCAGCGTGTCGACCCTTGCCAGCTGCCTGTTGCAGAAGGGCTTCCGCAACCGGGTGATGGGGGGCGTGCTGCCGCTCAATGCGCGCGCCGAACGCGTAGTCGGCGAGGCTTTCACGCTGCGCTTCATCCCGTCACGCGAAGACCTCGACACCATGGCCAACTATGCCAGGCCCGACTTCCTGCATCGGCGAGCAATCGAGGAATGTCCGGAGGGGCACGTTCTGGTGATCGACAGCGGCGGCAAGGCCGAGGCCGGCTCGGCCGGCGACATCATGATCGCCAGGCTCAAGGCGCGCGGCGTTGCCGGCGCGGTCAGCGATGGCGGCTTCCGCGACACGCCTGACATCCGCAAGCTCGACTTCCCGGTCTTTCACCAGGCGCCGGCGCCACGTTCGACGCCGGTGGCGCTGAGCCCGGTCGACCTGCAGCAGCCGATCGGCTGCGGCGGCGTGGCGGTCTATCCTGGCGACATCATCGTCGGGGATGGCGACGGTATCGTTGTCATTCCGGCGCAGTTGGCGAACGAGATTGCCGAAAAGGCGCAGGCGATGACGGAATACGAAGGCTTTGCCGCTGAAAAGGTCGGCGAGGGCCGCAGCATCATCGGGCTCTATCCGGCAAGCGAAGGGTCGCTCAAGGAGTTCGAGCAGTGGCGTGTCGGAAGGGATAGCTAGCCAGCGACGCCGATTTGTTTGCATTTGTATGAGATGACACTTCCAAGCTTTCGCGAACTGCGCATTATGCTGCTGTGAAGGCGTAGGAAGAACTTGGCCTTGCTTTCCGTCTTGTACCTCGGTTGGGAATTTGGACAGCATGTACGACAATCTGATCGGTGCGATCCAGTCTATCGGCACCTCGGAATTCTATCGCCCGCTCATCGACATCGCTAAACGCGAGGTCGAGGCCGACGTCGAGTGGGTCGTGCGCTATTCGCCGCATGTGCCGCCGGCATTGATCCACTGCGGCAAGCGCCCGCAGACTCCCGTCTCCGTCGATTTCGACATGGTCAACAAGCTCTACGACGAGGGCTTTTACCGTCTTGACCCCTGGCTGCGTTACTGGACCAGCTACAAGACTGCCGGGCTGGTCACGCCCGACACGCTGCCCGGCCATTTCGCCAAGGACGATTTCTATTCGGCGCTGAAGCCGTTTCTCGGCGACATGGACGTCATGGTAATGTTCCTGCCGGCTTTCGGTGGCAATTGCGTCGCCCTGTTCCTCGAGCGCGAAACGCCCTTCGACATGGACGAACGCACGAAGTTCCTGTCGCTGTTTCCTGCCATGCTGGCGTTGCACAAGGTCCACATCCAGAACCTGATGACGCAGACCTGGCTCGGCGCACCGGCCGAGCGCAGTGCGGCACTCCAGCTCCCTTCGGCGGTGCAAATCCGCGACGGTGCCGGCCGCGTCGTCTACGAGTCCGAATCCTGGCTGGCCGCGCGCAAGCAGAACCAGGGTTTTGCCCGTGCCGTCGAATCCGTTCGCGGCAAGGGCGACGGCAAGTCGATCAAGACGGATGTCGGCATGTTCCATGTCGACCGGATGGATTTTCCGGAGCTGTGGGGGCGCGAGCTCAGCGTCGTAACGTACGAGGTCAATGGCAAGGTGCGGTCGTCGCTCGACATCGACAAGGCGATCGACGATTTCGAGCCAACCGATTTCACGCCGCGCGAGCGGGAGATGGTGCGGCTGATGCTGCTCGGCAATTCCAACGAGCGCATGGCCGAGAAGCTGTCGATCGGCATCGGCACCATCCGCAACCATCGCAAGCGCATCTACGACAAGCTCTACATTTCGGCTGAACGCGACCTGTTTTCGATGTTTCTGAGCTCGCTGAACGAGAACGCCTGAACCGCACGCCAGCATGCGCGCCGACGGGCCTCGCCCGAGGGGCGCCTTCGGTCGTTTCCGTGCGTCTATCCCGCTGAATTTGCCGCTTCTTTTGCCACGGTTGCGATGGTCTCATTCGGGACTTCGCCGACACGATCTCAATGCCTAACAACGAGCTGTAGACGGTCGCCTTGGACCGTCAGCAGTATTCGGGAGCAGGCTATGAGTGGTAACATGGACGAGATCGTCCTATCGGAATTGTCGGACGACGAGCTGGTCGGCCAGATGCACGCCGACATGTATGACGGCCTGCTGGAAGAGGTCGCCGAGGGCACGCAGATCCTGCTCGACCGCGGCTGGCCTGCAACCGAGGTGCTGCAAAAGGCGCTGGTTGACGGCATGACCATCGTCGGTGTCGACTTCCGCGACGGTATCCTGTTCGTGCCTGAGGTGCTGCTTTCGGCGAATGCCATGAAGGCAGGCATGAACCTGCTCAAGCCGTTGCTCGCCAATACCGGCGCGAAGCCGGTCGGCAAGGCGGTTATCGGCACGGTCAAGGGTGACATCCACGACATCGGCAAGAACCTTGTCATCATGATGTGGGAAGGTGCCGGCCTCGAGGTGGTCGATCTCGGCATCAACGTCGATGCCGACGTCTACATGCGGGCGCTCGAAGAGCACCAGCCCGACATCCTCGGCCTGTCGGCGCTTTTGACCACCACCATGCCCTACATGAAGGTCGTCATCGACACCATGAAAGAGAAGGGCGTGCGCGAGGACTACATCGTGCTCGTCGGCGGTGCGCCGCTCAACGAGGAATTCAGTGCTGCGGTCGGTGCCGACGCCTATTGCCGTGACGCGGCTGCCGCCGTCGACATGGCCAAGCACTACCTCGCCCAGAAGTACCGCATCAATTCGGTCGCCATGTAGGCCGCGACATGCGCCCTCCACTGATTTCAGGACAGTAAGACATGACCAAGGCACTCATCGTCGGCGGCGGCATCGCTGGCCTGACCGCAGCTCTCAGGCTTCACGCGCTCGGCATCGATGTCGAGGTGTTCGAGGCAGCGGCCGAGATTCGCGAACTTGGCGTCGGCATCAACCTGCAACCGAATGCCGTCAAGGAACTGACCAATCTCGGCCTTGGCGAACGGCTCGCCGGGATCGGCGTGCCGATGCATGAACTTGCCTACTACAACAAGCACGGCCAGCAGATCTGGACCGAGCCGCGCGGCCTGAAGGCTGGTTATCTCTGGCCGCAGTTCGGTATCAATCGCGGGCGTTTCCAGGGGCTTCTGCTGCAAGCGGTGCGCGAGCGGCTTGGTGATGACAGGGTCCATTCCTCGCACTATTTTGACCGGCTGACCCAGGATGCCACCGGCGTGACCGCCGAGTTCCTCGATGCCAAGGGCGGCAAGCCGATCGGCAGCTATCGCGGCGACATCCTGATCGGCGCCGATGGCATCCATTCGGCGGTGCGACGGTTCTTCTATCCCGAGGAGGCCCAGCCGCGCTTTGCCGGCCAGATCATGTGGCGTGGCGTCACCGACGCCAGCAGCTTCCTTGATGGCCAGACGATGTTCATGGCCGGCCACAAGCAGCAGAAGGTCGTCTTCTACCCGATGAGCGGAGAGGCGATGCGCAACGGTTCCGCCGAGATCAACTTTGTCGCCGAGGATTCGGTCGACCCCGACAAGCCGATGCCGCGCGAGGAATGGAACCGCGTCTGTTCGATCGACGAGGTTGCACCGCGCTTCGAGAACTGGGCCTACGACTGGTGCGACGTGCCGGGCATCATCCGCGGCGCCAAGGAAATCTATGTCTTCCCGAAGGTCGACCGGGACCGCATTCCGCAGTGGACCTTCGGCCGCGTGACAATGATCGGCGACGCCGCACACGCCATGCATCCGGCAGGCTCCAGCGGCGCGTCGCAGGCGATCGTCGACGTCCGTGCCCTTGCCGTCTCCTTCGTCACGGAGGCCGACCCGGTCAGGGCAATCGCACTCTACGAGAAACTGCGTCTCGAGGAGGTCTACTCACTGGTCTCGCTCAACCGCGACAAGATGGGCCCTGAATGGGTGATGGTGATGGCCGAAGAGCGTGCGCCGAACGGCTTCAAGCACATCCGCGACGTCATTCCGGCCGACGAGCTTCAGCGTATCGCCGACGACTACAAGCGCGCCGCCGGCTTCTACCCCACCGATGTCAACGCCCTCGACCCTAGGGTCGACGTCGACCCGCGCTGACCCGACAGCCAAAACAGGACTTCGTTGCGTTCATGAATATGACCTTTGCCGAGCATCCGACCGCCGCGACCCGGGCCACGCCTATGCGACCCGACACCAGGCCGTCTTTCATCCTTGCCCTGTCGAGCCCCAACCGGCGCGGCATCGTTGCCGCCATCACTGCCATCCTGTGCGAGGACGAGGGCGACATCACCGAGGCGCACCAGTATGGCGACGAGCAGACCGACCGCTTCTTCATGCGCATCGTCTTCAGCTTCGACGACCATGCAGCCAAGCTGGAGCGGCTGAAGCAACGACTTGCCGACGTGGCCGGACGCTTCGGCATGGAGTGGACGGTCGACGACCGCAGGCATAAACACCGGGTGATGCTGCTGGTGTCGAAGTTCGACCATTGCCTTGTCGACCTGCTCTATCGCTGGCGCACGGGTGAGTTGCCGGTCGAGATCACGGCGATCGTCTCCAACCATCCGCTGCAGACCTTCGCCCATCTCGAACTCGCCGGCATCCCCTTTCACCACCTGCCGGTGACGGCGGCGACGAAGGCGGCGCAGGAAGAAGGCTTGCGCGAGCTCATCGACCAGACGTCAACGCAACTCGTTGTCCTGGCTCGCTACATGCAGGTGTTTTCCGACGAGATGTCTGCAGCGCTTTCTGGCCGCTGCATCAACATCCATCATTCGTTCCTGCCCGGCTTCAAAGGCGCCAAGCCCTATCACCAGGCGCATGAGCGCGGCGTCAAGCTGATCGGCGCGACCGCCCATTACGTCACCGGCGATCTCGACGAAGGGCCGATCATCGAACAGGGCGTAGAGCGCATCAGCCACATCGACACCGCCGACGAACTGGTGCGCAAGGGCCGCGACATCGAGCGCTGGGTGCTTGCCCGCGCCATCCGCAACCATGTCGAGCACCGCGTCTTCCTGAATGGCAAGACGACCGTGGTGCTGCAGGACTGATCCCGGTTTGCCAGAGGAGGCGAGAGATGTCCGAGGCCAATATAGTCATAGCGACGCCGCATGCGGCGAAGTACGCGGCCCAGCTTTTGAAGCACTGGAGCCACCGAAACCCTGATATCGCGGCCGGGCCGCAATGGACATCGATGACCTTCGGCGCGACGACCTACATCGTCGAGTCGAGGGCCGATGCGCTGGTTGCGCGGATCACTGCTGCCGACGATGCGGCGCTGGGCGCGGCCAAGGGGGCATTCCAGGAGCACATCGACCGGTTCGCCTTCCGCGAAACGCCGGCACTGGTCTGGAACTGGCGTTAGGCCGGATTCCCCAGGGCTGATTTCAAGATTACGATGCGCCCGGCGGTTCACTGCCGGGCGCGAACTGCTTTCCTGGCACGCGCGCATCGACGACGCGTGCCAGTCGAGGCGCTATCTGCTGCGGTAGCCTGCAAGCCAGTCCGACGTCTTTTGCCAGCCACCAAATGGAAAGAAGTGGATGTCCAATGGTCCTGCCGGCTTGGGATAGGCAGCCTCGATCGTCTCGATCAGGTCGGCCGGATCGCGGTCCGACAGCACGTTGAACAAGCCAGTTCCCGACCGCTTCAAGGCTGCGAGCGAAGGCCCCACGCCGCACATCGCCGCGAACTTGATCAGTTGCGGCAGCGACGTGACGCCGGCAAGTCCGATGCGGACGGCAAGACCTGGATGTTCGCTCTGCAGGCGCCGGGCCCATGCGGCCATGACCTCGCCGTCGAAGGCGAATTGCGAGACGATGTGGGGCTTGATGCCGAGTTCCGCGCAACGTGCCAGCTTGCGTTTGAGCGCATCGCCGAGCACGTCGGGCGCAATCGCCGAATGGCCTTCCGGATAACCGCCGATGAAGGCGGTGCGGATCGAGCTTTGCGCCATCGCAGGATGCGACAGCAGCATTGCCGCCTCGGTGAGTGGGCCGGTCGAGATCAACGGGTTGCCGCCGAGGAACAGGGCTTGCGAGATGCCGTTGCGGCCATGGGCCGCGAGGTGTTCGACAAACTCGGCAACCGAGACGAAATTGCGCGCCGCAAGATGCGGCACCGGGCTGTAGCCCATCGCCTGGAGGCGAGCAGCGGCCTCGACCTGGACCGGCAGGGCGGCACTCGACAGATGGGTCAGGAATATGCGCGTGCCGAGAGGCAGTACTTTGACATCGGGAGTGAATTTCAGCGCCTGCTGCGGCGACAGTTCGACCGAGACATCGCCGAAGGCGAGGCTGGGGGGGCGAAGGTTGGACGGGGCAAGAGCGGCGTTCTGGTGAGGCATGGTCTCGCATTCGTTGTGTTGGGGTTGGACGGCACTCCGTCCGGGCTAACACCCGCCATGCACTGCCAGTAGTACCGTCTTGGATCATCGCGGCCCGGCGCGGTGGCGCGGCGAGCTTGCACATTGGGACCGACGACTCGACTTGAATTCAGCCGTTCGATATCTCAGGCTTGGAAATGACTGCTGAAAACACGCTCCCTGACTCGCCTGCGTCACAGGCTGAAAATCCTGCCAGCAGGAGTGATGTGCGCGCTGCCTACAAGGTCGACATCGTGGTCATCGGCGGCGGCCAGGCGGGGCTCTCCTCAGCCTATCATCTGCACAAGCTCGGCCTGACGCCCGGCAGGAACTATCTCGTCCTCGACAAGAACCCGGGAGCAGGAGGTGCATGGCAACATCGCTGGCCGTCCCTGACATTGAGTACGGTCAATCGTATCCATGACCTGCCCGGCATGCAGTTTGCCGAGGCGGTCGATACCAGTACCCCGGAAGTGAAGGCGTCTTCGGCCGTGCCGCAATATTATGCGGCCTACGAGCAAAAGTTCGGGTTGCCGGTCTACCGTCCGGTAACGGTCAAGGTGGTCTGCGAGCGCAATGAGCGATTTCGCATAGAAACCGACAGGGAAACCTTCTCAGCGCGCGGCATCATCAACGCGACGGGAACTTGGGAAACGCCTTTTGTTCCAGAATATCCCGGCGCCGAACGCTTTGAAGGCCGGCAGTTGCATACCCGCGACTATCGCACGGCCGACGAATTTGCCGGCAAGCATGTCATCGTCGTCGGTGGCGGCGTCTCCGCCTTGCAACTGCTCGACGAAGTCTCGAAAGTCACCAGCACGACCTGGGTGACCCGCCGAGAACCGCAGTTTCGCGAAGGCCCGTTCACCCCCGAGGACGGGCGGGCCGCCGTTGCCCTCGTCGAGGACAGGGTCAGGCGCGGGCTCATTCCGGGATCCGTCGTCTCGGTAACCGGCATTCCGATCACGCCCGCGCTCGAGGCAGCACGTGCACGCGGTGTGCTCAATCGCCTGCCGATGTTCAGCGAAATCACCGCGCATGGCGTCCGTTGGGCCGATGGCACCGAACAGACGGCCGATGTGATCCTGTGGAACACCGGCTTTCGCAGTTCGCTCGACCATCTCGCGCCGCTGCAGATCCGCGAGGACAATGGCGGCATCGTCATGTCCGGCAGGCTGGCGACACAGGTTGCCAGGGACCCGCGCATCCATCTGGTCGGCTATGGCCCATCCGCTTCCACGGTTGGAGCCAACCGGGCCGGCGGGGCTGCGGCAAGGGAACTGGCAGGCTATCTCGGCCTGGCCTGACCGAAGCTCGTGGCAAATGAACGCGACTTACTTCAGGCGGTTCAGGTCGGCGGCGCGGTTGTCGATGATCGCCTCCATCGAGAAGAAGCCGGTCACCGTGGCCAGGTCGAAACTGGTGATGAGCTTCTGGTAGAAGGCGTCGTAGCCGGACATGCCCCTGGTCACGACCTTGATCAGGTAGTCCCAGTCGCCGCCGATGCGGTAGAAATCGATCACCTCGGGCAGGCGGTCGACATGCTTGCGGAAATCGTCGGCCCATTCCTTGGAGTGGTGGCGGGTGCGGATCATCACGAAGACGGTCAGGTCGTAGCCAAGCGCGGCCACGTCGATGTCGGCGTGGGTGCCGCGGATCAGCCCGGTGGCGTTCAGCCGCTGCAGCCTGCGCCAGCATGCATTCTGCGACAGCCCGACGCGTTCGGCCAAATCACGCTGCGAGATCGAGCCGTCCTTCTGCAAGCATGCCAAGATCTTGCGATCAATTTCATCGATTTTTTCCATGATCGAGATCATATGACCCATTTTTGCGCTGCTGTCGTGAGAAAACGATAAAGTTTCTTCGCTCAAGCGCGATTAGAATCCTCGCTTATTCCGATCTGGAAGAGTTTCGCTGTCAGAGGAGCGCGAAGATGTCCGCCAATGCCGGTTTGCTGCAGGGTTTCAGGCAGGACCTCGCCGTCGACACGGTCGCCGCACTCCAGGCTGGGCTGGTTGGCCAGAACGCCAGGATCGAGGGTCCGTTCGGCACCAAGACGCTGGTCTACGCCGATTACGTCGCTTCCGGCCGCGCGCTGATGCAGATAGAACGGTTCATCCTCGAAGAGGTGCTTCCCTACTACGCAAACAGCCACACCGAGGCCTCCTACTGCGGCGGCTTCATGACCCGGCTGCGTCGCGAGGCGCGCGCGGCGATCGCCGAATGCTGTGGCGCGACCCGTGACCATGCGGTGATCTTCGCCGGCTCGGGCGCCACTGCCGGCCTCAACCGGCTGGTCAAGCTGCTCGGCGTCACCGACGCCGTCGCCGCCGGCAAGCGCGTCCGCGTCATCATCGGCCCTTATGAGCATCATTCCAATATCCTGCCCTGGCGCGAGAGCGGCGCAGAGATGGTCGAGATCGCCGAAAGTGCTGCAGGCGGTCCCGACCTCGCGGCACTTGATGCCGCGTTGGCCGTCCCGGCCGATCTCATAGTCTGTGCCTTCTCAGCAGCCTCCAACGTCACCGGCATCATCACCGATGTTGCTTCGATCACCCGCCGTATCAAGGCAGCGGGCGCAAGGGCCGTCTGGGACTACGCCGGCGCCGGCCCATACCTGCCCATCGCCATGACGCCGGGCAGGGGAGCCGAGATCGACGCGCTGGTGGTTTCGCCGCACAAGTTCATCGGCGGTCCGGGCGCCTCCGGCGTGCTGATCGTTCGCCGCGACGCAGTGGTGACATCGAAGCCATCATGGCCGGGCGGTGGCACGGTCAAGTTCGTCTCGCCCACCGGTCACGACTACAGCGACAACATCGAGGCGCGGGAAGAGGCGGGAACGCCCAACGTCGTCGGCGACATCCGTGCCGCACTTGCCTTCCTGGCCAAGGATGCGCTGGGTGCCGAGGCCATGCAGGCGCGCAATGCCGAACTCACCCGACGGGCGATGGCTGCCTGGCGCGGCGTCGACCGGATGGAGCTCCTGGGTTCGCTCGAGGCGCAGCGGCTGCCGATCTTCTCGTTCCGTATCAAGGACGGCAAGGGAGGGCATGTTCACCAGCAACTCGTTACACGCATGCTGAGCGACCGCTTTGGCATTCAAGCCCGCGGCGGCTGTGCTTGTGCCGGGCCCTATGTCCACCGGCTGCTCGGCATCGGCGAGCAGGAGTCCGAGCAGATGCGGGCGGCGATCAAGGCCGGCGAGGAAATGAAGAAGCCCGGCTTCATCAGGCTCAATTTCAGCGTCCTGCTGACCGAGGAGAAGGTGAAGTTCATCCTGGATTCGGTGGCACGCATCGCAGCCGACGCGGCCCAGTACGTGCCGCAGTATGACTTCGACGCCAGTCGGGCGATCTTTTTCCCCCGCGTTGCCGAACTGGCGGAGGCATAAGTCATGGCAAGACCCGACGTTGCCGCCTTCTTCGACCCGCGTACCTGGTCGGTGCAATATGTGGTCAGCGATCCGCAGACGAAGCTGTGCGCCATCATCGATCCGGTTCTCGATTTCGACGAAAAGTCCGGCTCCACGGCGACCGCCAATGCCGACCGATTGCTCGATTTCGTGCGCGACCAAAACCTTGAGGTGCAGTGGATCCTCGACACCCACCCGCATGCCGACCATTTTTCGGCGGCCTCCTATCTGAAGGCCAGGACTGGCGCACCGACTGCCATCGGCGCGCGCATCGTCGACGTGCAGAAACTCTGGGCTGGCATTTACAACTGGCCAAGCCTGCGTACCGACGGCTCGCAATGGGACAGGCTGTTCGAGCAAGGCGACGGCTTCGACATCGGCGGCATCAAGTCCGGCGTGATGTTTTCGCCTGGCCATACCTTGGCTTCCATCACCTATGTCGTGGGCGACGCGGCCTTCGTGCATGACACCGTCTTCATGCCGGATGGCGGTACCGCGCGGGCAGATTTCCCCGGTGGCAGCGCCAGGGCATTGTGGTCGACGATCCAGGACATCGTCGCCCTGCCCGGTGATACACGCATTTTCGTCGGCCACGACTACCAGCCGGGCGGCCGCGAGCCGCGCTGGGAGACCACGGTCGCCCGGCAGAAAGCCGAGAACATTCACCTGACCCGCTATGGCCGGGAAGATGAATTCGTGGCTTTCCGCACCGAGCGCGACAGCACGCTGCCGATGCCGAAGCTGATCCTGCATGCGCTGCAGATCAACATCAATGGCGGCCGGCTTCCGGAGCCCGAAGCCAATGGCACGCGGTACCTGAAATTCCCCCTCGGCGCCCTCGACGGTGCCGCCTGGGGCTAGGCGCGTCTCTGCCTGAACCGATTGATCTTCAGGTCGACAAGCGGGCAGGCCCGGTCGAAGACCGCTCAACGAGGTGACAGGCGAGTTCGACTCGTCGCGGAGGCATGGGAAGCCCCGATAGATTGTCGCGCAGCAGGTCGAGCGCGACCGAGCCGATCTCGCGCATCGGGATGTGCATTGTCGTCAATGGCGGGTTCAGGAAGGCTGCCTGGGGCAGGTCGTCCATGCCGACCACCGAGACATCGCCCGGAACTGAAAACCCCATCTGTTGCACGCCCATCATGGCACCGACTGCAAGGCTGTCGCCGGCGGCAAGGACTGCCGTGAAATCAAGGCGGCGTGCGCCGATGCGCGAAGCGATGGCCTGGGCCGCGAGTTCCGGCAGCCAATCATCGACGGGAACCACGAGATCTGCGTCCATAGGGAGGCCGCGATGTTGCAAGGCATCCTGCCAGCCTTCGAAGCGTCGTTCGATCGTGCGCCGGCCCGGCCGCATCAGGAACAGGATGCGCCTGTGCCCTAGGCCGATCAGATGATCGGCCGCGAGCCTGGCGCTTGAGCGATTGCACGGCGTGACGCTCGACAGCCGCATGAACGGGTCGTCGCCATTGAGCAGGACCACCGGCTTGTCGAACCCGCGCGTGGCGGCAAGCATGCCCTCGTCGTCGACGGTGAGGAAAAGCAGCCCGGCAACGCTGGGATCGTCCCGCGCCTCCTGCAGCACCGCCAGTTCCTCGCTCTTGTCGGCGATCGGGCGCGTGACGATCTCGAGCCCCAGCACCTGGGCCCGCTCCTTCAGCCCTTCGAGCACATAGAGCGTGAACTGGTTGCGCACATAGTCGATCATTGCGGCGCTCGACGCCGCGACGATGACCTTCTGTCCGGCGACAGCCGTCGCAATGACGTAGTTTGCCGCTTTCGCAGCTTCCAGGATTTGCTGACGGATCTCCGGCCGCACGCCTTTTTCGCCGGCGAGGGCGCGCGATGCCGTGCTCAGCGAGACCCCGCAGAGCTCGGCAATATCCTCCAGGCGCACGCGCCGGCTCTTCTTTCCGCGCTTGCCGGGCAGTGGCTTGGCTTTCATGTCGTCGCCTCCATGCTGACATGATGAGAAAAATTTTCATATTGCGCAAGAGATTTGGCGATGGCTTTATCCGGACGCGGTGCCGCCCGCCAAAGCGGTCTTGGAGAGGAGCGCGCCATGGCCCCGAACGGCCGCGATATTCGTGTCGGTCTCGATCGTCTTGTCGCCGGAATGACCGGCCTCAAGCACGAAGGTCGATTCCATGAGCCGAATCTCGACGGGTCCGCCGGGGACTACATCAGCTTCGACAGCTGGGAATGGCCGCAAGGCGTAGGCCTCTACGGGCTGATCCGGTTGTGGCTGTTCACCGGGCGCGACGATCTGCGCCTGCTCGTCGAAAACTGGTATGCCGCGCGGCTCGATTCCGGGCTGCCACAGCTCAACGTCAACACCACCGCACCGATGCTCGGCCTTTCCGTGCTGTGGGCGAAGACGAGGGATCCGCGCTGGCAGCCGCTGCTCGACCAATGGGCGGACCGTGTCATCTCCGAGATGGGGCGGACACCGGAAGGCGGCTTCGAGCATCATGTCTCCGACAAGGTCAACGACAACGAACTGTGGGACGACACGCTCTACATGGTCGCGCTGTTTTTGGCCTCCTATGGCCAGGCGAGCGGGCGGCGCGAGCTGATCGACGAGGCGTCCCGGCAGTTTCTTGTTCACGCGCGCTATCTCGCCGACACCCATACCGGCTTGTGGTTCCATGGCTGGACCTTCGATGGACGGCACAACTTTGCCGAAGCGCGCTGGGCGCGCGGCAATGCCTGGGTCACGGCCGGTATCCTCGATCTCTTCGATCTCGCCGAGATGGCGAAGCCGGTGAAGGACTATCTCCTGGGCGTGCTGGTTGCGCAGGTCGATGCGCTGCTGCCATTGCAGGCGTCGTCTGGCGCGTGGCGCACGCTGCTCGACGACAACACCTCTTACGAGGAAATCTCCGCTACTGCCGGCATCGGCTACGGGCTGCTCAAGGGCTATCGCCTCGGCCTCGGAACGCCGGCCTGGCAGGCTGCCGGACTGAGGGCGCTCCAGGCGGTGATGGAGAATATCGACGAGACCGGCACCGTGCTCAACGTCTCCTACGGCACGCGCATGGGCCACGATCTCCAGTTCTACAAGGACATTCCAATTCAACCGACCGGCTACGGCCAGGCACTGGCGATCCTGTGCCTGTCCGAAGCCTTGCATCATGTCGGCGCAGAAGGACAGGCAGCATGAAAGTTTTGTACGGGGCAGCGCCCGAGGACATCAAGAGCTACGACACGCAGCGCCTGCGCGATGCGTTTCTGATCAGCGACCTGTTTGCCGCCGACGCGGTCAGCTTAACCTATACCCATGTCGATCGGCTCATTCTCGGCGGCGCCATGCCGGTGGCGAACAGCGTCTCCTTCGGATCCGGCAAGGAGATCGGCACGGAGTATCTGCTGTCGGCGCGCGAAATGGGCATCGCCAACCTCGGCGGCGCCGGCACGATCAGCGTCGACGGCCAGCTTTTTACCCTCCAGAACCGCGACGTGCTTTATGTCGGCCGCGGCGCAAGGGAGATCACCATGGCGAGCGCTTCGGCGGGATCGCCGGCGCGGTTCTACATGAACTCCGTCCCCGCCGGGACTGACCATCCGCATCGGCTGATCACCAAGGAGCAGTCCAAGGCGCTCGACCTAGGCGACATCAGCCGGTCCAACAAGCGCCGGCTTGCCATGTACATCCATCCGGAAGTGGCACCGTCCTGCCTGCTTCTGATGGGTATCACCGATCTTGCCGAAGGTAGCGTCTGGAACACCATGCCGCCGCATGTGCACGAACGGCGGATGGAGGCCTACTGCTATTTCGACCTCGCCGAACAGGACCGGGTCGTGCACCTGATGGGGCAGCCGCAGGAAACCCGTCATCTGGTTGTCGCCAACGGCGATGCAGTGCTGTCCCCGGCATGGTCGATCCACATGGGCGCCGGCACCGGTCCCTACGCCTTCGTCTGGGGCATGACCGGCGAAAACCAGGAATACAACGACGTAGCGCCAGTGGCCCTGACGGAACTGAAATGACCGAAGCGTTGTCGCACATGAAGAAGGCCCTGGGCTCCGGCGAAGCCATTCGCTACTGGCAGTTCGGCACCGTCGCCGAGGAGCGTTTCGATGTGCCCGACGCGCCGATGAAGGGAGAGATGGATCCCTTCTTCTTCCTGACCAAGCACAAGAATTTCATTCCGCACGAATATCCGTGCCGGACGATCTTTGCCGGACGTTACCGCGGCAAGCGGCCGGACGTGCGCGGCGCGTTCGAGGCCGTCCGCTGGTGGTTGCCATTCGGATCGCCGCGTCTCGACCTCTCCGGTTTCTGGTTCCGCCCGACGCGGCTGGCGACCTGGGCTCGTACATACATCGCCGCGGACGTTGCCGGCCTCGCCAAGGTTAGGCTCGGCACTTGTGGCGGTGCCGTCCTGTGGCTAAACGGAGCCGAAGCCGGCTGGACGGCACCCTACAGCCGCAATCTCGAGGCGAAGTCGGAGTTCGAGCTGCCGCTCGAGGCTGGCTTGAACGAGATCGTCGTCTTTTTCGACGACCTGGCCGAGCGCGACGCGCGCTACTTTTTCCAACTGGACTATCTCTCCGGGCCCAAGGCGAGCGTTGCCGTGCCGGTACCGGTAAGCGATGACACCGCGGCAAGCGTCGAAGCAGCGCTCGACGGCATGCACCTTGACCGCACAGCCTATTTTGAAGGCGACATCAACCTGCTGTTCGCCAGGCCGCTTCCGATCGACGTCAAGGTCAACGTCGCCGTCGAGGGCGACTTCATGTCGACCGAACGCTTCGACCACGACTTTGTCCTCAAGGCAGGCGAAACGTGCCTAAACACAGGCCCGTCGGAGAAGGCACCGGCCGATTTCCGCCATTTTCGCATCACGCTGGATGCAGGCGGCTTCGTCGCCTCGCGCTCCCTCGGCGTCGAGATCTGTCATGCCGGCCGCCAGGGTGAGGCGCCCCTGGCGCTTGCCGACAGGATCACAGCGACGCTGGACGAGGTCTCCGAATACTCAGAGCGCGACACGGTGCGCGCTTTCGCGCGGCTGGCAAGCGGACGCGCGGGCGCCGACACGGACGCCATGATCGAGGAGATCCTGCCGTCGATTATGGACTGCCACGACTGCGCCGATTTCTCGCTTGTCCCGCTGATCTGGTCGCGCACCGTCTGGGGTGCGGATATCGGTGCAGGCACACGCGCGCGCATCGACAGGGCCATCCTCAACTACCGCTACTGGATGGACGAGCCAGGCAACGACGTGCAGTGGTACTTTTCCGAAAACCACGCATTGCTCTTCCACACCTCGGCCTATCTTGCCGGCCACCTGCTGCCGGACAGCATTTTCGTTCGCTCCGGTCGCAAAGGCGCCGAGCAGAGTGCGATCGGTGCCGCCCGGGTGCGGGCCTGGCTCGATCATTTCGAGGCGTGGGAAATGGCCGAGTTCAACTCGGCGCCATATTTCCCGATCGACCTCAAGGGCCTGACCGCGCTGGCCGCCCTGTCGCCTGATCACGACATCGCCGAGCGTGCCAAGCGCGGCATCGTGCGGCTTTGCGAAATCATTGCCCGCTCGGCGCACAATGGCGCCGTTACGGCAGCGCAGGGCCGGTCATACGAACACACGCTCTGCGCCGGCCGTTCGCTCGAACTCTCCGGCGTGGCACGCCTGCTCTGGGGCAAGGGCTGGTACGGGCGCCGCGTCCATGCGCTGCCGCAACTTGCGGTCTGTCTGCGCGACCACGGCCTGAGCGTACCTGAAGCCCTGCACGCGGTTGCCGGCCATCAGGACGACGCACATCAGGAATGGCGCTTTGCCCAGGGTGAGAACAGTTTCGCCAAGCTCTACCATTACAAGAGCCGCGATTTCGCGATGGGCTCGGCGGCCCACTATCGCTGGAACGAGTGGGGCTATCAGGAGACTGTGCTGCACCTGCGGATCGGTGAACGTCCGGAGGCTGCGGTCTGGATCAATCATCCCGGCGAGACAATCCAGTTCGGCTACGGCCGGCCGTCTTTCTGGGGCGGCTGCGGTACGCTGCCCCGGGCGCAGCAGTATCGTGGCCTGGCGGTGCTCGACTTCTCGACCTTCGACGAGCAGCCCGACTTTACCCATGCCTGGTTCCCGACCGCCGAATTCGACGAGAGTAAGGTTGGCGGCAGTCTCGCCATGGCCCGCAGCGGGCGGGGCGCGGTTCTGCTGCGCGGCAGCACGGAATTCGTGGCCGTCGAGGATGGCCCCTCGGCCCATGCGGAACTGCGCCAATATGGCCGCAAGACGCGCTGGATCGTGCGTGTATGCACCGCCGGCGAATTGAGTGCGGTCGAATCCAGGTATTCGGCGCTTGCGGTCAGCGAAGATGCCGACGGCACCTTCGTCGTCGAGGACCCGGACTACGGAACAGTGAGGTTCCATTCCGACGGCTCGGTACAGGCCGAAGGCCGGACCATTTCGCCAGGCAGCTACACGGTGGCCGGCGAGGTCGCCACGCTGGCGACGACATGATTGGCGCAGCACCGGCTTTCGTGCCGGTGCCGCGTCTTGGGGCGGGCGGTGAGGGCTCGTCAAAGGTGGAGGAGGAGAAGAAGATGAACAAGATCAATACGATGCTCGCGGCATTCGCCGTCGGCCTGTTGTCGTCGACGGCTGCGTTTGCTGGCGAAGTCCGCATCATGTGGTATTCCGACGGTGTCGAGGGAGAGGTCCTGCAGGATCTGCTCGGCCGGTTCATGAAGGACAATCCCGGCATCAACGTCATTCTCGACAATGTTTCCTACAGCGTCGTGCGCGAGCAGCTGCCGGTGCAGCTCGAAGCTGGCGCCGGGCCGGACATCGCCCGTGTCACCAACCTGAAGGCGCTGAGCCCGCACTGGCTCGACCTGCGTCCGCTGGTGGCCGACGCCGCGTACTGGGACGAGAACTTTGGCGGCCAGGCCGATTGGATGCGCCCCGACGGCTCGAACCAGATTTCGGGCTTCATGACACAGATCACCTTGGCCGGCGGCTTCGCCAACAAGACGCTGTTCGAGCAGGCCGGTGTAGCCATTCCCTCGAAAGAGGCGACCTGGGACGATTGGGCGAAAGCTGCGAAGCAGGTGGCGGAAAGCCAGCAGGTGCCGTTTGCCATGGCGCTTGACCGCTCCGGACACCGGCTCACCGGCCCGAACGTCTCCTATGGCGCGAACTACATCGGCGCCGACGGCAAGCCGGCACCCCTCGACGATGGCGCCAAGGCTTTCATCGGCAAGTTCGTCGGCTGGGTGGCGGATGGAACCATGAGCAAGGACGTCTGGGTTTCGGCGGCAGGCTCGACCTATCGCGCCGGCGCGGACGACTTCATCAACGGCCAGCTCGCTTATTATTATTCGGGTTCGTGGCAGGTGCCGAACTTCTCCACCAAGATCGGCTCCAATTTCGACTGGGTCGCAACCGCAAGCCCATGCGGCACGGTCAACTGCACCGGCATGCCGGGCGGTGCCGGCCTCGTCGCAATCAAATACACGAAGAACCCGCAGGAAGTGGCCAAGGTGATGGACTATCTGGCGCGCGAGGACGTCGTGAAGGAGTTCTCCGAACGCACGCTGTTCCTGCCGGCGCACAAGGGCCTGGTTGCCAAGGGCCTGGAATTCAAGACGGATGACGCCCAGGCGAAGGCCGCCCTGAATACGTTCGTCGCAGCGACGGCTGGCCTGTCGGACGTTGCGCAGAAATTGCCTGGCTGGTTTTGGTCGGATGCCTATTACGGTGCGCTCGTCACGCGCGTAAGCCAAGCGGCAGCCGGCGAGCTGACGCTCGAGGAAGCGTTCTCGCGCATCGATGCCGACGTTGCAGCCAAGGTCAAGGATTCTGGCCTTTAGCCGCATAGCACAAACCACGGCAGCCGCCAGGTTCGAGCGGGCGGCTGCCGTGGCGCTCGCATATGAAGCGAGCACCGCCACCCGGCCGAGCCTGCTTTCAGATGGCCGCTGTCGGCAGGCGGCGATCGTAACGAACTGCGGGATATGGGCAGAGCCAGCGTGGCGGAGGGAGGCGTGCGATGACGATTGATGGTTCAGGCAAGACCGGCCCCCGGGTCGGCGAGATCGCAATGGCGCCGGTCCGCTTTGCCATGGGGCTCGTCGACGCCCCGCTGCGCAAGCTGCAGAAGGTCGCCGGCCTCGGCGGCATGGCCACCTTCTTCCTGCTGCCGAACATGCTGATCTTCGGCATTTTCGTATTGTTGCCGTTCTTCATCAATTTCGCATACTCGATGACCGGCGGGTCGGCCCTGTTCCTGTCGGATCGCAGCTTCGTGGGCGTCGATCAATACGCGCGGCTCTTCGATTGCTCCAACTATCTCGACCCCAACAGCTGCGCCGAAGACACGTTCTGGACGGCTGTCGGCAACACGGGATGGTTCGTCGTCCTGCAGGTCACGCTGATGATAGCCTTCTCGCTGGTGACGGCGTTGATCCTCAACCGCGACCTCAAGGCCCGCAGCTTCTGGCGCGCGATGTTCTTCTTTCCGGTGCTGTTGTCTCCGGTGGTCGTCGGATTGATCTGGAAATGGATCCTGCAGCGCCAGGGCCTGCTCAATTTCGGGCTCTACGGCTTCGGCTTCGATCCCTATGCCTGGCTGAACGATCGGACATGGTCGTTCGCAGCGGCGGTTGCCGTATCGATCTGGGCGCATATGGGCTTCTACACGCTGATCCTGCTTGCCGGTTTGCAGGCGATCCCGAAGGACCTTTACGAAGCGGCGGAGATGGACGGGACGCGGTCGATGCGCGTGTTCATGCGCATCACCTTGCCGCTGCTGATGCCCAATCTTCTCGTCGTCATCGTGCTGGTGCTGATACGCGCCGTGCAGATTTTCGACGAAGTCTACGTGCTGACCGGCGGTGGGCCGGGTACCAGCACCTTGTTCCTGACCCAGTACATCTACGAGACCGGTTTTGCGACGCAACTGCGCAACCCGGGCCTTGCCGCAGCCGCCTCGATCCTGATGGGCGTCGTGCTGGTCGTACTGACCTTGGTGCAACTCGGCCTCGGCCGTTCCAGCGACAAGAACGGAGGCCGCAAATGAGCCGCGTTGCTGCGTTCGTCTTCCGCCGCAAGGGCGGCAAGGGCTGGCATTGGACGGATATAGTCACCTGGGTGTGGCTCGTCGGCGGCCTGTTCATCATGTTCGGCCCGGCCGTGTGGCTTGTCGGCTCGTCGCTGAAGACGCCGGCGGCACTTGCCGAATTTCCACCGACCATCCTGCCATACGTGACCCAGAAGGTCAGCGTCGAAGGCTTCGACAAGCCGTTCGACCTCTACGAGGTGACGCTCGACGACGGCAGCAAGGCGACACTGGCCGAGGTGCGGCGTATCGGCATCGTCAGCCAGATGGTCGACCCCAAGGCGCCGGGAGAGATCATCAAGGTGAACATCGCGCAACGCACGCCGGTGCGCGAGATGTCGTTCGCCACCGAAAACTACACGGAACCGTTCACCCATTTCGATTTCTTCCGCTACCTCTGGAACTCGGTCTTCGTGACGGTGGTGGCCACGCTGATCACGCTGGTGGTCAACTCGATGGCCGCGTTCGCACTGAGCAAGTATGAGTTCCGGGGCCGGACGGCAGCGATGCTGGTGATCCTGGCGACGCTGATGGTGCCATTGTCGGTAATCATGGTGCCGCTCTACTCGATCGTCTCGGCGCTTGGCCTGTTCAACAGCCTGTGGGGGGTGATCCTGCCGACGGTCGCCACGCCGACCGGCGTCTTCATCCTCAGGCAATACATGCTGACCATTCCCGACGAGCTGGTCGATGCCGCGCGTATGGACAAGGCGTCGGAATGGCAGATCTACTGGCGCATCATCCTGCCGCTGACGGCGCCGGCGCTTGCCGTGCTTGCCATCTTTTCGGTGGTCTGGCGCTGGAACGACTTCCTGTGGCCGTTGATCGTGCTGTCGCGCAAAGAGCTCTACACGCTGCAGGTCGGATTGAGCATCTACTCGGGCGAGTTGAACGTGCAGTGGCACTTCATCCTGGCGATGACCGTCGTGACCATGATCCCGGTCGTGCTCGTGTTCATCTTCCTGCAGCGCTTCATCACCACCGGCATCGCCGGCACCGGACTGAAATAGAGGGATATTCATGGGCCACATCAAGCTCACCAATGTCGCGAAGTCGTTCGGCAACGTCGATGTGCTGCACGGCATCGATCTCGAGATCGGGGACGGCGAGTTCGTCGTCTTCGTCGGGCCTTCCGGTTGCGGCAAATCCACGTTGCTGCGCATCATCGCCGGGCTGGAAAAGCCGACCGGCGGGGAACTCGCCATCGATGGCGCGGTGGTCAACAACGTTCCGGCCGCCGATCGCGGGTTGGCCATGGTGTTCCAGTCCTATGCGCTCTATCCGCATATGAGCGTTCGCCAGAACCTCGCCTTCGGCCTGGAGAACACCAGGATGCCGAAGCCGGAGATCAGGGAACGCATCGCCGAAGCGGCGCGCATGCTTGAGATCGAGCCGTATCTCGACCGCCGCCCGGGCCAACTGTCCGGCGGTCAGCGCCAACGCGTGGCGATCGGCCGTGCGATCGTGCGCCGGCCCGTCGCCTTCCTTCTCGACGAGCCGCTGTCCAACCTCGATGCCGAACTGCGCGGCTCGACGCGCGCCGAGCTTGCCGCGTTGCATGCGCGGCTGTCGGCGACGATGATTTATGTGACGCACGACCAGATCGAGGCGATGACGCTTGCCGACCGCATCGTGGTGCTGCGTGCCGGCCGCATCGAACAGGTCGGCACCCCGCTGGAGCTCTACAATGCGCCGGCGAACCGTTTCGTCGCCGGCTTTATCGGCTCGCCGCACATGAACTTTCTCGAAGGCACTGTCGAAACGAACGGACCTGGCAAGACGGTGGCGACTTTGGCCGGCGGGCACCGCCTGGAAGTCCCGCTCGACAATGCCGGCATCGCCAACGGCGCGAAGGTCACGGTGGGCGTGCGTCCCCATCACATCTCGATCGGCGGCGAACAGGGGCTGCCGGCCACCATCAGGCTGGTTGAGGCGCTCGGCTCGGAAACCGTTCTGCATGCCGACGTCTCCGGCCAGAAGGTGCTGGTCGTAGCGCCGGGGCAGCATGACCTCGCGCCGGGCGCGGACGTTCGCCTGTCGCTGTCCGCTGCACCGCTCCACATGTTCAACGAGAAGGGGCTTCGCCTTGGGCACGCTGTTTGATCTATCGGGAAAGGTCGCGCTGGTGACCGGAGCCCGGACCGGGCTCGGCAGGGCCATGGCCCTGGCATTGGCCAGGGCCGGCGCCGACATCGCGGCCCTTGGGTCCTCGCCGATGCCGGACACCGCCGAACTGGTGAAGCAGGCCGGCCGGCGCTTCCACGCGCTCGAGGTCGACCTGTCCAGGCCGTTCGACGCCACCGCCGTCACCGATGAAGTAGTGGCGGAGATGGGCCGGGTCGACATCCTCGTCAACAACGCCGGCATCATTCGGCGCGCCGACCTGCTCGACTATACCGAAGCGGATTGGGACAGCGTCATCGACGTCAACCTGAAGGCGGCATTCCTGCTCTCGCAGGCCGTCGCCAGAAGCATGGTCGAGGCGAACCGCGGCGGACGCATCATCAACGTGGCGTCGATGCTGACCTTCCAAGGTGGCGTGCGCGTGCCCGCATATGCCGCCTCCAAGCACGGCATCGCCGGCCTGACCAAAGCGATGGCCAATGAGCTTGCGCCGCATGGCATCACCGTCAACGCGATCGCTCCGGGCTACATGGCCACCGACAACACCGAGGCGTTGCGCAACGATGCCGACCGCAAGGCGCAGATTTCTGCCCGCATTCCGATCGGGCGCTGGGGCACGCCGGAGGATCTCGACACGGTGGTTCTGTTCCTGGCGGCGCCGGGGTCCGGCTATGTGACCGGCACTGTGGTCCCGGTCGATGGCGGCTGGCTGGTCAGGTAGAGCCCGGACAAGCCATGGCCATTTCCGTGGAAAGGCTGAGGTCGCTCCTTGGCATCAGGGAGGCTCGGCTGGAGTGGTGGATGTGGCGGCCGAGGATTTCGGCAGCCATGTGGTCGAACGCCTTCGCTTTCGGCTTGACGACGGCACGGCGGTTCGCGGCCTGCTGACGCGACCTGCCACAAACGTCGAACCGCAGCCGGCGATCCTCCATGTCCACGCCCATGGCGGCCGATACGACATCGGCGCCAGCGAACTCGTCGACGGCCGGCCGGCGCTGCTCGACGCGCCCGGTCCTGCATTGGCGCGGGAAGGCTATGTTTCGCTCTGCATCGACATGCCGGTCTTCGGCGAGCGTTCAGGCACGACCGAAAGCTCGGCTGCGAAAGTGGCGCTGTGGCATGGCCGGACGCTGTTCGGCCAGATGCTTGCCGAGCAGGCGGCCGCGCTGACTTGGCTCGCTTCGCGCGGCGATGTCGATTCGCGACGGATAGGCATGACAGGCATTTCGATGGGCGCGACGCTTGCCTATTTCCTCGCCGCGATCGACCCGCGGGTCTCGGCGGTCGCCCATCTCTGCTGCTACGCCGATCTGGCGACGCTCATCGAGACCGGTGCCCATGACCTGCATGGCCATTACATGACCGTGCCCGGCCTGCTGGCCGAAACCTCATCCGGGGCGATTGCCGGGCTCGTCGCCCCGCGCCCTCAATTGATTTGTGTCGGCCTGGACGATCCGCTCACACCGCCGCTTGCGGTGGAGCGGGCTTTCGCGCAAACCAGCGCCGCATACGGGCCCAAGGGTGGCTTGATGCTGCTGACGGAAGAAGGCATCGGCCACCGCGAGACACCGACCATGCGCAGCGCCGTGCTCGATTTTTTCCGGCAGCATCTCTAGGGTAGCCGGTCCTGATTTGCGTGCTTGTGGATGCTCAGTTGCGCAAGGGCACGCGGGCGCTCCAGGCCACCCTTGGAAATCCATGCATCGGTGCTTTTGGCCGCGCGTTCGATCAATGTGCTCGTCTGGGAAAAGTCATAGGGGGAGCCGACGAGTGGGCAGAGCGGGGGGACGACAAGAAACGCGATGTCGTCGCCCAGGCTCTCCAGATCACTGACCAGTTGCCGTGCGATGAGCAGCGTCAGTGCGTGCAGCGCGTTGGCGACCGCACCCACGGGCGGCTCGTGCAGGGCGGAGGCGTAGCCGGTGGGAAGCACAATCAGTCGCCGGGCACCACGGGCAACGGCAATCTTGACAGGCGTGTTGCTGGAGACGGCGCCGTCGGCCAGATAGAAATCGTTGCAACGCACGGGAGCGAAGGCTGCCGGTATCGCTGCGCTTGCGATGATGGCTCGCGCAGCCGAGCCTTTTGAAAGCACGACGGTCCCGCCCGACAGGATATCCGTCGTGACGATGTGGATCGGTACAGTTGCCTCTTCGAGGTTGCGGTAGGCAAGGTGGCGCTCGACGAGTTGGTAGAGAGCATCCGACTTGATCAGGAAATCCCGCCTGTAGAGAAATCCCAACATTGTTCTCAGGCTCAATGGAAATACGTCGCTGCGGCGTAGCCCGCGCCAGATCGTCGCCAGCCGATCGACGCCGTCGACCGTTGGATCGCCTGCGTAGTAGGCTCCATTCAATGCTCCTACGCTCGAACCGACGACCATGTCGGCGGTGATCCCGCGTCTCGCCAGAGACCGCAACATGCCGACTTGAATGGCGCCGAAGCTGCCACCGCCTGCAAAGACGAAGGCTGTTTTCGGGGGGATGGCCTCGTTGGGCATATCGAGCGCTCCAAGCGTCGGGGACCGCGCAGCACATGCTCCGCGGTCCCGGATGCCGGTTGGCTGTCAGGGCGAGACGGTCAGGCGGCCTTTCATGTTGGGGTGGAAGCGGCAGTAATATTCAACCGGCCCTGCCGTCTCCATGACCGTGCTTGCCGACTTCTTGGAGGGGATCATGACTTCCCAGCCGCCCTTCACGGTTGCGGTGTGGACGAAGACATCCTTGTTGATCCACTCGATCGTGTCGCCCACTTTCGCATTGACCTCCGCGGGGGAGAATACCAGCTTCTCGATAGTGACCTGGATGGTCTCCGCTTGTGCGGGAAATGCCGCCGCAACAAGCGCGGCAGCAATCCACAGATGCCGTTTCGACAACATCGGGAACCCTTACTTGACGGTGGCCGCGACATGTTCGGCATGTTGCTGGTGGCCCTGGAAGATCTTCAGGCCCGTTTCGAGTAAGGCCTTGAGGTCGGCGTTGCTGGCCGACGGGATCAGCAGGCTCTCAAGTGCCCCGTTGACCTGCTTGTGGTAGGCGACCTCATTGTCGACATAGGCCTTGTCGAAAGCCGCGCCGTCCAGCTTCTCGAGCTTGGCGCGTTCGTCGGCTGCGGCCTGGGTCAGGGCCCGGCTGGTGTCATTGTCCTCGGGCGTGACATTGAGCTTCTTGACCAGGTCCAGCGCCTGGGTGTTCACCGCCTCGTGGTCGCGCACCATGTCCTCGGCAAATGCCACGACGTCCTTGTTTTTGGATTTCGAGATGGCGAGTTTCGCTGCCTCGACGTCGATGACGCCGGCCGTGTAGGCGATGTGGGCGATCTGGGGATCGGTCGGCTTGTCGGCGGCGCTGGCGGCTAGGGGAGCGGCAAACAGCAGGGAAAGCGCGGCCAGGGCTGCAGTCGGGCGAATACGCATGGGAGCCTCCTGCCCGG
This sequence comes from Aminobacter aganoensis, assembly GCF_014206975.1. GTDB lineage: Bacteria > Pseudomonadota > Alphaproteobacteria > Rhizobiales > Rhizobiaceae > Aminobacter > Aminobacter aganoensis. Next base: position 21,686 of record NZ_JACHOU010000014.1, on the reverse strand, counting down.
AGCGCGCAATTTGCGCCGGGACTTGATTTGAGTTGACGCCCATTGGATGCCGCGCAGCGACGAATGTTCCCGGAAAAATGCGCGGGCGCTGTCAGTCGTCGCCCTGGTAGACATGGCGCTCGAAACGTTCGAGCAGCGTGTGCATGGTCTTGCGGGCGTCGGCGAAAGCTTGCGAACCGCCCCTGGCCGCCATATCGGCGTCATATGCCTCACGCGAGGCAAAGCTGCATTCCCAGCGCACGTCAGGTCCGTCGCCCTCGATCCTGATGAGGATGCGGCCGGGATCGAGTCCCATCTGCGTCCTGATCTCGGTCGCCTTGCGGCGCTGCTCCAGCACGGCCGCCGCCTGTCCTTCCCTGGCGAAGTAGTTGGTTGCTTCGACGATCATGCGTTCTCCTCTCGATGGCGATTTCCGGAGTTGACGATGCCCCGGAAAATTCGCTGCAGCTGGGTGCTTGACGCTCCAAAATTATGATCATAAAGTGTGATCACACTAGATGATCGCAAATGTAGCGCGACGCATCGCCGGTGACAATGAAGAAGGTGAAAAACGTTGCCTACGATCAAGTCCATTGAAACGCTGATTGTCCAACTGCCGACACGGCGCGAGCACAAGTGGGCGGGCCTGACCGAAGTCATCGGCCGCTATGTCATGGTCAAGATGACCGACAGCGACGGCCGGGTCGGCTGGGGCGAGGCGCCGGCGCTCAAGGACTGGGGCGGTGAGTTCGGCCGCTACTTCGGCGAATCCGCCATGATCACCCGCAGCGTCATCGAAACCTACCTGGCGCCCGCGATCATCGGCCTGGAGCTCGGCAATTTCGCCGAACTGCATGCCCGCATGGATGCCATCATCCGCGGTTATCCCTATTCCAAGGCGGCAGTCGAATTCGCCGCCTACGATCTTACTGGCCGCTGGCTGAACGTTCCGGTCCATACCCTGCTCGGCGGCAAGGCGCGAGACAAGGTCGGTATCACCCATTCGATCGGCCTGATCTCGATCGACGAGGCCAAGGTCGAGGCGGCCAAGCTGGTGGCGGAAGGCATCAAGACGATCAAGGTCAAGATCGGCGTCGACCCCGCACGCGACGTCAAGATGGTCGCTGCCGTTCGCGAGGCTGCCGGCGAGGCGATGGAAATCTGCGTCGACGCCAACGAGGGCTACAAGACTCCGGGCGAGGCGGTGCAGACGGTTCGCCAGATGGAAAAGTACCGGCTCAAATATGTCGAGCAGCCGGTGATGGGCATCGAGCGCATCTCGGAGGTAGCACGCCGTATCGATGCGCCTGTCATGGCCGACGAGTCGGCGTGGAACGCCCATGATGCGATCCAGATCATCGCTGCCGGCCAGGTGCAGATCGTCTCGATCTACACCACCAAGGCGGGCGGCCTCTACAAGGCGATGGAGGTTGGCGCTGTCTGCCGCGCCGCCGGCATCATCTGCAACGTCAACGGTTCGATCGAGACCGGCATCGGCAATCTCGCCAATGTCCAGGTGGCGGCAGCATCGCCGGCGGTGACGTTGTCCTGCGTCATCCCGATCTCGACGCCGGCCGAAGCGCAGCACGGCCAGGTCGGCGGCATCTACTACAAGGATGACCTTCTGGTCGAACCGATGCGCTTCTCCGAAGGCGCCATCGCAGTGCCGACCGGGCCCGGCATGGGCATCGACGTCGACATCAAGAAGATCGAAAAATACCGCGTCCGCGATTGAGCCTGACGCCAGCCATCCAGGGGAGAACCATCAACATGCGGACCGAAATCGTCGCAAAGCAGGTCAAGGCAATGGCCGAGCACGGGCTCGATGCCATGATCTGCTCGTCGCCTGAAAATTTCGCCTACACCACCGGCTTCGTCGTTCCGTCGCAGCCGCTAATCCGTCATCGCCATGCCATGACCATCGTCACCGCTGACGGCCGCACCGCGATCTTCGGCGTCGACATGGAGGCGTCGACCATCAAGCGGAAGCAGCCAAACGTGGCGACCCGCATCTGGGCCGAGTTCTCCGACGATCCGATGCTGGTGCTTGCCGACCAGCTTTCCGAACTCGGTTTAGCTGGGGCCCGTATCGGCCTCGAAATGGACTATTTGCCGGCTGGCGATCTGGCCCGCCTGATCGCGGCGATGCCAGGTGCGCGCTTCGAGCATGCCGAGCCGATCCTGGCGCGGCTGCGCCAGATCAAGACGTCGGAGGAAGTGGCCCTGCTGCGCAAGCTGTCGCGCATCGCCGACCAGGCGATCACCGATACGCTGGCCGTTGTCGACGCCGGCGACTCCGAAATGGACATTGCCGGCCATCTGACCCGCAACGTCTATTCGCTCGGCGCCGAGCACTTCAAGCTGCTGATCGTCGCCACCGGCGAGCGCAGCGTGCTGCCCAATGTCGGCCCCTCGGAACGCACCCTGAAACGCGGCGACGTCTGCCGCGTCGAGATCTTCTCGGTCATCAACGGCTACCAGGCCGGCGTCTGCCGCACCGCCATCGTCGGCGAGGCGCCGCCCATGGCCGACAAGATCTGGGCTCACCTGGTCGAGTGCAAATACGAGATCATGGAAAAGGTGAAGCCGGGCGCCAGCTGCCGCGAAATCTATGATGCCTTCATAGCCAAGCTCGCCAAGCTCAACCTGCCGCCGATCTCGTTCGTCGGCCATGGCATCGGCCTGCACCTGCATGAGGATCCCTATCTCGGCTTGACGCCGGTGCTCGGCAAGCCGGGCAGCGACGCCCCGCTGGAGGAGAACATGGTGCTCGGCTTCGAGCCGCTTTGCTACGACACCGGCTACGGCTACGGCATGCAGAACAAGGACATGCTTCTGGTGACGTCGAAGGGTTCGGAGCTTCTGTCCGACTATGCCGACACCGACAAGCTGATCCTTTGCGGCACCGCCAAGCAGGGCGGAAAGGTCAAGGCGGTCGCCTGAGCGAACGCTGCTTGTGAAATTGGCAGCCGGGGTGCTTTGTGGCCCGGCTGCACAGCGACATGTCGCCCGCCGTCACGGACCGGCGGGACGAGAATGAAGGTCCGTGACTGAAGTATGGGGTGGAGACACATGCGCACGCTGATCGAGAATTTGAATTTCGCCTTCACGGTCGACAAGAACGACACCGTGCTGCGCAACGCCAGCATGGTGGTGGAAAACGACCGCATCGCCGATATCGGCGGGGCCGAGGAGGTGGCGGCGCGTCACGATGCCAAGAGCTTCGACAAGGTGATCGACGGCACCATGCTGGGCATCTGCCCGGGCTTCGTCGACAGCCATGTCCACCTGTCCGAAACCCTGTCGCGTGCAGTCTTCCCCGACAATCTCAACACCCGTGCCTGGGTGTTCCACTGGGCCAAGCCTTTCTACGCCCACATTTCAGAGGAAGACGAATATTGGGGTGCGCTGCTCGGCATCACCGAGATGCTCCGTTGCGGCACCACCTGCTTCCTCGACATGGGCTCGCAATACGATCCCGGCATCGTCATCCGCGCCATGGGCCAGACCGGCATCCGCGGCATCACCGGCCGCCACGCTGCGGACAACCGCCCGGCCGAGCTGCCGCGCGGATGGACCGAGGAGATGGCCGAGCACCACTTCTTCCCCGACGCGCAGTCGGCGCTGAAGGTGCTCGAGGAGAACGTGCTGCGCTACAACAACACGCTCGACGGACGCGCCCGTTGCTGGGTCAACATCGAGGGCAAGGAGCCCTGCAGCCTTGAGCTGCATGTCGGCGCGGTGAAGCTCGCCGAGAAGCTTGGCGTCGGTACGACCTATCACCTCGCCACCTCTATCGAGGAAGCCAAGGTCTGCGAGAGCAAGTACGGCTGCTGGCCGATCACCCGCATCGACCGCGCCGGCGGCATCGGCAAGAACCTGGTCATCGCCCATGGTGCGGCCGTGTCGGACGAGGAGGTCAAGCTTTTGGCCGAACGCGGCGCCAGCGTCGCCTTCTGCCCGTGCTCGTCGTTCAAGCTCGGCAAGGGCGCGACAGCCATCGGCAAGTATCCCGAGATGGTCAAGGCAGGCGTCAAGGTTGGCCTCGGCACCGACGGCGTGTCGGCCGCGGGCAACATGAACCTGATGCGGCAGATGCTTGTCGTCGCCGGCATGTTCAAGGATGCCCGCATGCAGCCCGACGTCTTCACCGCGCGCCAGGCGTTGCGCGCCGCCACCATCGAGGGCGCACGCGCCCTGATGTGGGACGACGAGATCGGCTCTCTGGAGATCGGCAAGAAAGCCGACTTCATCCTGTTCGATCTCGACCATGTCGAATGGACCCCGTTCTACGATCCGTTGCAGGCGCTGGTGTTTTCGGCTTCGACCGCTTCGATCACCCAGACCTGGGTCGACGGCAAGGTGCTTTATGCCGACGGCAAGGTGCAGGGCGTCGACGAGCCCGGCATCCGCCGCAAGGCGCGCGAACTGGCTGCCGCGGCGGTGGTCCGCGCCGGCCTGCATGAACACGGGGTCGAGACGACCACGACGCTTTACGACGAGGGCAATTGACGCGCGCCCGTTCGCATCTGACGTTGCGGAAGCGCTGACCAGCCTGTAGAAGCAATGCGTTCAGAGGCTGCATGGGAGAGATCGGCCGAACCCAAGGGTCCGGCCGGCGCCGACGGAGCAACCCCCCAGGAAACTCTCAGGCAAAAGTGACCATGCAGCTGAACGATCTGGAGAGAGGCACCCCGAGTGCCCACCGAAGGGGAAAGCCGCGCCGGCAAGAACGCCGCGGTTAAGCTCTCAGGTACAGCGACAGATTGGGGAAAACAGCGGGCTGCGGCCCGCCCCCAACTTTGATCGCGGAGAGTGAAGTGCCCCATATTGCCGTTATCGGCGCCGGTATCACCGGCGTCACCACCGCCTACGCGCTCCTGGAGCGCGGTTACTCCGTCACCGTCATCGACCGGCAGCGCTATGCCGGCATGGAGACGTCGTTCGCCAATGGCGGCCAGCTTTCGGCCAGCAATGCCGAGGTCTGGAACCACTGGTCGACCGTGCTCAAGGGTATGAAGTGGATGCTGCGGAGCGACGCGCCGCTGCTGATGAACCCGGCCCCGACCTGGCACAAATATGCCTGGCTGGCCGAGTTCGTCTCCAACATTATGAATTATCGCGACAACACGGTGGAGACGACGCGTCTGGCAATTGCCGCGCGCAGGCACCTGTTTGCCATTGCCGAGCGGGAAAACATCGACTTCGACCATGTCCGTCGCGGCATTTTGCATGTCTACTGGGACAAGCCGAGCTTCCAGCACGCGCTGAAGGTCAATTCGATGCTGGTCGAGGGCGGCCTCGACCGGCGCCCGGTGACGGCTTCGGAAGTGAAGTCGATCGAACCGGCCTTGCATGGCGATTTTCACGGCGGCTTCTACACGCCGTCGGATTCGACCGGCGACATCCACAAGTTCACCTACGGCCTTGCCCAGGCCTGCGAGCGGCGCGGCGCGCGCCTCGTTTTCGACGCTACGGTCAATCGTATCGCGCGCGACGGCGTGTTCTGCATCGGCTACACGACGGGCGGCGCCGACGGTCAGCGGGATGACAGGATCGTCGAGGCCGATGGCATCGTCGTCTGCGCTGGTGCAGCAAGCCGGCATTTCGCGGCGATGCTGGGCGACCGCGTCAATGTCTATCCAGTCAAGGGTTATTCGATCACCGTGCATCTCGACGACGAGCGCAGCCAGAACGCGGCGCCCTGGGTCAGCCTGCTCGACGACCGCGCCAAGATCGTCACCAGCCGTCTCGGTGCCGGGCGTTTCCGCGTTGCCGGTACCGCCGAGTTCAATGGCATGAACCGCGACATCCGCGATGACCGCGTCAGGCCGCTGGTCGACTGGACGCGCATGCTGTTCCCCGGCGTCGACACCAACAGGGTCGTGCCTTGGGCCGGCCTCAGGCCGATGATGCCGAACATGATGCCGAGGGTCGGCAAGGGCCGGCAGCCGGGCGTTTTCTACAACACCGGCCATGGCCATCTCGGCTGGACGCTGTCGGCCGCCACCGCCCAGATGGTCGCCGAAACCATTTCAGGCGAATTCCGCACCGATGCCGCGATTGCGGCCTGAGCCCCGGGGAGTTGGGACGATGAACATGATGAACCGGGTTACCGACAGGATTTCGCTCTTTGGCCTATCGATATCGCGTGAGTTGCACGACTTCGTGGTGTCGGAGGCGCTGGTCGGCACGGGTGTTTCGGCGGATGCGTTCTGGGAGGGGTTTGCCGGCATCGTGCACGATCTCGGGCCGAAGAACCGGGCGCTCCTGGAAAAGCGCGACGACTTCCAGTTGAAGCTCGACGCCTGGTACCGCAAGCACGGCGCGCCGCACGACATGGCGGCCTACAAGGCGTTTCTGAGCGAGATCGGTTATCTCGTGCCTGAAGGCCCGGCGTTTTCGGTGACGACCGACAATGTCGATCCCGAGATCGCCACCGTCGCCGGGCCGCAGCTGGTGGTGCCTGTCATGAACGCGCGGTATGCGCTGAACGCGGCGAACGCCCGCTGGGGCTCGCTCTACGACGCGCTCTACGGCACCGACGCGATTTCCGATGCCGACGGCGCCGAGAAGACCAAGGGCTACAACCCCAAGCGCGGCCAAAAGGTGATCGCCTGGGCCAAGGCGTTCCTGGACGAGTCCGCACCGCTGGCCCAGGGCAGCTGGAGCGATGTGACCGGGCTTTCGGTCGAAGGCGGCGCGCTGAAGCTTGCGACCGCGTCGGGCACGGTTGCGCTGCGCGAGCCAAAACAGTTCGCCGGTTTCCGCGGCGTGGCGGCCAGCCCCGATGCCGTGGTGCTGGTCAGGAACGGCCTGCATGTCGAGGTTGTGGTCGACCGCGACAGTGCGATCGGCAAGACCGATCCCGCCGGCATCTCCGACATGATCCTCGAGTCCGCGCTCACCACCATCCAGGATTGCGAGGATTCGGTCGCCGCGGTCGATGCCGAAGACAAGGTCGTGGTCTACCGCAACTGGCTCGGCCTGATGAAGGGCGACCTGTCGGAAACCTTCGACAAGGGCGGCAAGCCTGTGACGCGCAGGCTGAATGGCGACCGTGAATACACCGGCCCGGATGGCGGCGCTGTCTCGCTGCCCGGCCGCTCCTTGATGCTGGTGCGCAATGTCGGCCACCTGATGACCAACCCGGCGATCCATGACCGCGACGGCCACGAGGTGCCGGAGGGCATCATGGATGCGGCGATCACCGCGCTGATCGCCCTGCACGACGTCGGCGCCAACGGCCGCAAAGCCAACTCGCGAAAAGGCTCGATGTATGTCGTCAAGCCGAAGATGCACGGCCCCGAGGAGGTCGCCTTCGCCGTCGAGATCTTCGACCGCGTCGAGCGCCTCGTCGGCATGCCGCGCAAGACCATCAAGATGGGCATCATGGACGAGGAGCGGCGTACCACCGTCAACCTCAAGGAGTGCATCCGTGCTGCCAAGGAACGCGTGGTGTTCATCAACACCGGCTTCCTCGACCGCACCGGCGACGAGATCCATTCGTCGATGGAAGCAGGCCCGATGGTGCGCAAGGGCGACATGAAGCAGGCGCCGTGGATCAATGCCTACGAGGCCTGGAACGTCGACACCGGCCTCGAATGCGGCCTGTCGGGCCATGCCCAGATCGGCAAGGGCATGTGGGCGATGCCGGATCTGATGGCGGCGATGCTGGAGCAGAAGATCGCCCACCCACGCGCCGGCGCCAACACCGCCTGGGTGCCGTCGCCGACGGCAGCGACGCTGCATGCCACCCACTACCACAAGGTCGACGTGCACGCCGTTCAGGCAGAGCTCAAGTCCCGCCCCAAGGCGCGGCTCGACGACATCCTGTCGGTGCCGGTGGTCGTGCGCCCCAACTGGACACCCGACGAGATCCAGCGCGAGCTCGACAACAACGCGCAGGGCATCCTGGGCTATGTCGTGCGCTGGATCGACCAGGGCGTCGGCTGCTCCAAGGTGCCCGACATCAACGACGTCGGCCTGATGGAAGACCGCGCCACGCTGCGCATCTCCTCCCAGCACATCGCCAACTGGCTGCGCCACGACGTCTGCTCGCACATCCAGGTGATGGATTCGCTGCAGCGCATGGCGGCCATCGTCGACCGCCAGAATGTCGGCGACCCGCTCTACAGGCCGATGGCGCCCGAATTCGACCAGTCGACCGCCTTCCGCGCCGCCTGCGACCTCGTCTTCGAAGGCCGCGCCCAACCCAACGGCTACACCGAACCGGTCCTCCACAAGAGAAGGCTGGAGCTCAAGGCTAAGCGCTGTCACGGCTGATCAGTCGATTGCCCCTCACCCTTACCCTCTCCCCGTGAAGGACGGGGAGAGGGGGCATCAACGTCGAGCCGGACCTTCCGCTGAACAGTGGCATCGACGCTGCCGCTTATCCCTTCTCCCCGTTATGACGGGGAGAAGGTGCCGGCAGGCGGATGAGGGGCGGCGCGAACTCACGAAGGATACCCCCACCCCTAATCCCTCCCCGCAAGGGGGAGGCGAATGGCCGCCCAGTGCGATTACCTGCCAGGACGGTCCCGAGGCGGCCACGACCAATCAGGACCGGCGCAGCAAGCGAAACGGGAAGTCTCCCTCTCGCTTGTGGGGAGGGGCTAGGGGTGGGGGTAAGCCCGCTCCAGCCTTGGCGTCCTTGCGTCAACGAGTAGGCACAGACTTCCACGCACCAACCCCAAAGGAGAAAAAATCTTGACCGACCTTACCCTCGCCGCCGCCAACACAATCATCGCCGCCGCCCTAGCCAAGGGCGCGGATGCCCGGATGAAGCCGTTGACGGTCGCCGTCCTTGACGCCGGCGGTCACCTCAAGGCGTTCCAGAAGCAGGACGGCGCATCGATGCTGCGATTTGAGATCGCCGCCGGAAAGGCCTATGGCGCGTTGGCTGTCGGAATGGGCTCGCGCTGGCTCGACGAGACGGCCAGGGAGCGCCCGCATTTCATGGAAGGGCTCAACGCCGTCTCCGGCGGCAAGATCGTTCCGGTGCCGGGTGGCGTCCTGATCCGCGACGCTTCGGGCAATCTGCAGGGCGCCGTCGGCATCACCGGCGACACCTCGGACAATGACGAACTCGCGGCCGTCGCCGGCATCGAGGCTGCCGGGCTGAGGCATCAGGTCGGATAGCGCATTCTTCCGCTTGACAATTTCTAGTGTGATCATAAAGTGTGATCAAACTGATTGACGACAATCATTCGGCGCATGGGCTCGGGGGGAACCAGTCCGCAGCACCATGGCGCTTGAGGGCGCGCGGCTAGAATCGCTGCGCTTCGATCCTCGGAGGAGAGTATGAAGGTTGCAGTATTAGGCGCAGGCGCGGGCGGCGCAGCATCGGTCGCGGAGTTGGTCCAGGCCGGCCATGACGTGCATTTCTGGGCGCGGTCGGGAGAGACGCTCGATCCGCATGTCAAGCTGGGCGGCGTGGCCTATGAGGGCAAGCTCGGCGAGGGCGTGGCCCGACCGGCGTTGATCACCACCGACCTCAATGCGGCTATATCAGGCGTCGACGTCGTCGTCGTCGTCCTGCCGACGTTCTCGCATTCGGCGATCGCGTCGGCGCTGGCTGCGGCCGGCTGGCCGTCGAGCAAGCCGGTCGTGCTCAATCCCGGCCATACCGGTGGTGCACTGGAGTTTGCAGAGACGTTTTCACGTACCGGTCGTGCGGCGCCTCCTGTTGTCGAATTCTCGACGCTGACCTATGTCGCGCGTAAATATCGCCCGGATGGCGTCACCGTCTCCGGCCGGGCCAAGCAGCTTAAGGCGGCAGCGCTTAAGGGCGGTTCGGACGTTCTGGAGATCGCCGGCAAGCTTTATCCGGGCCTCACTCCGGTCGCCGATGTGATCGCGTCCGACCTCTCCAACGTCAACATGGTCCTGCATCCGCCGGCTGCTGTCTTAGCTGCGGCCTGGGTCGAGGCAACGGGCGGAAATTTCACTTTCTACGTCGATGCCATGACGCCTGGCGTTGCCCGCGTCATGAAGCAGCTCGACGACGAGCGGCTGGCGGTTGCCAAGGCCTTCGGGCATGATCTGCCCAACCTCGTCGAGGAGATGAAACTGCTCGGCACAGTCGAGGCCGACGTGGTCGACACCAGCGATTTCCGCGCCGCGATTGCCGGCGGCGAGGCCAACAAGCGCATCAAGGGGCCGGATTCGCTGGAATATCGCTACTACAAGGAAGACTTCGGCCACGGCCTGTTGCCCTTCCTCGAATTCGCGAAGATCGCAGGCGTCGAGACACCGGTTGCGCATTCGCTCTACAGCCTGGCGCAGATCGCCGTCGGTACCGACTACCGCAAGGGCGGCCGTACCGCCGAGGCGATGGGCATCGCCGGCATGTCCAGGGATCAGGTCATTCAGAAGGTCAGGGCGAAATGAGCTGGAACAACACAGTTATCGCCGTCGTCGCCGGAGACGCCCGTGAACAGGAAATCGCCCGTTGCGCGGTGCGCGCCGGCGCCGCCGTTCGTGCCTACGGTTTCCCTTGGCCGGATGAGGGTATCGAGGGCGTCTATCACGCCAAGGATGCGGCCGACGCGTTGAAGGGCGCCGACATCGCGCTGTTCCCGATCCCTGGCATCACCGCCGAAGGCGCGCTGTTCGCACCGAAGTGTCCGGAAAAGATCATCCCGACGCATGAGATGCTGGCCGGCATGAACAAGCCCGGCCACATTATCCTCGGCTGGGGTGATGCCAACCTGAAGGGCCATTGCGAAGCACTCGGCATCACGCTGCACGAATATGAGTGGGACGTCGACCTGATGCTGTTGCGCGGCCCGGCGATCGTCGAGGGCGTGCTCAAGGTGATCATTGAGAACACCCAGATCACCATCCACAAATCAAACATCTGCCTGGTCGGGCAGGGCACCATTGGCTCACTGCTGACCAACACGCTTGTCGCGCTCGGCGCCCATGTCCATGTCGCGGCGCGCAACCCGGTGCAGCGCGCGGCAGCCTACGCTGCCGGTGCAGAATCGCTGACGCTCGAACAATTGCCTGAATACCTGCCGAAGATGGACATCGTCATCGGCAGCGTGCCCAAGCGGCTGCTCGAGCGGGAGCAGCTCCAGCTCTTGCCCAAGCATGCGCTGCTGGTCGATGTCGCAGCCCCTCCCGGCACGATCGACAGGGATGCGGCAGCCGAACTCGGTTTGAAGACGGTCTGGGCGCGCGGTATGGGCGCGCGGGCACCGATCACCGTCGGGCGTAGCCAATGGAGCGGCATTGTCAGGCGCATTGCAGGAATTTTGGAGCAGCAGTCATGAAAGCGGACCTGGTCATCAAGAACGCGCGGGTGGTTCGCCACGACGGCGAATTCCACGGCGGCGTGGCCGTCAAGGACGGCAAGATCGTCCTGACCGGATCGGATGAATCTCTGCCCGACGCGACCCGCACCATCGACGCCGAGGGTCGGGTGCTGATGCCGGGCCTGATCGATCCCCACTGCCACCTCGGCGTCAAGTTCCCCTTCGCAGAGGACATGCGCACCGAAACGGCGGCCGCGGCATCGGGCGGCGTGACCACCGCACTGCTCTACATCCGTAACCTCAAGGAATCCTACCTGCCGTTCTATGAGGAGCGGAAGGCGCTGGGCGAGGAGAACTCGGTCATCGACTTCGGCTTTCACTTCGGTATCCAGCGCGAGGAGCATATTGCCGAGATCCCCGAGATCATTGCCAAGACCGGTGTGAAGTCGTTCAAGTGCTATTTCGGCTACGAGCCCGACAATCCGATCGGCATCGTTCCGGCGACCGACGGCTGGGTCTATGCGGCGATGCGCATTCTCGCCAAGGTTCCGGGCGGCGTCATCAACGTCCATTGCGAGAACACCCAGATCGCCTCCTGGATCAAGAAGGAGATCGCCGCGACCGGACGCCAGGACCTTGGCGCCTATACGGAGTCGCGCCCGGCCTTCTGCGAGGTCGAGACCATCCGGCGCATGATCTTCCTCGCCGAGAAGACCGGCTGTTCGCTGCATCTGGTTCACACCTCGGTTGGCATGGGCCCGGTGCTGGCCGCCGAAGCGCAGGCGCGGGGCGTGCACGTCACCGTCGAGACCTGCCCGCATTACCTGACGCGCACCTGCTACGACGAAGACCTCGACATGCGCGCCAAGATCTCGCCGCCGCTGCGCGACCGCAATGAGCTCGAAGGCCTGTGGGCCGGCATGCTCAACGGCTCGGTCTACAGTCTGGGCACCGACCATGTGCCGTTCCTGCCCAAGAAGCTCGAGGATCTGTGGACCGAGTTTCCCGGCGTCGTCAGCTTCCCGTGGGAGCTGTCGCTGATGCTGCATTTCGGCGTCCATCAGCGCGGCATGCCGCTCAGCCGCCTGGTCGAACTCAACTCGTTCAACCCGGCGCGGCGCTTCGGCCTGTGGCCGCGCAAGGGCCATATCGATGTCGGCTTCGATGCCGACCTGGTGCTGGTCGACCTCGACGAGGAGCGCACGGTTACCCACACTGGCAAGGGCACCTGCATCTATGAGGGCTGGAAGCTCAAGGGCTGGCCGGTGATGACGGTGGCGCGCGGCGACGTGGTCTACGAAAATGGCGTCGTCGCCGACAGCTACGGCCGCGGCCGCTGCGTGACGCTGCCGTCATGACCCAAAAGGTCTCCGACCATCTCGACCTGGCCGGCCGCATCTCGCTGACACCGGCACGGCTGCCGGTGCGCGAGGCGGTTGCCAGGATCGTCGCCCGAAAGGATGCGATCCGCCAGGAGAGGCTGTCGGGGATCCACAATCCGTGGGGACACTGCATCGGACTGACCGACCCCTGGAGCTTTCTCGACCTGTGCGAAAGCGATCTCGTCATCGACGCCGCGCGGAAAATCATCGGGCCCGACGTCATCCTGTGGGACAGCGAGCTGTTCGCCGAGGCTGGCCGTTACGGCGAATTTGTCGATCAGGGTCGCGAGGGCCGCTACTGGCCGGTGGCCCCCTTGGTTGGCGCGGTGGTGCTTGTGGCAGTAGGCAGGGAGAAGCTGCAGGCCAAGGCAGTCGGCCTTGAGGCAATGGACCCCGAGGCGCTTGCCGGTTTCGATGCGTCGGAACCGCTCTATGTCGTCCGGCTGATGCCGGCGACGAGCTGGTTCGACCGCGACCCGAACCATCCGGCCAACCGTGCCTGCATGGAAGAGCAGGTGCTGGTCAATTATTCGAACCGCCCGCTGTGGCTGCTCACGGGCACCGACCGGGCAAACAACGATCTGGTTTCGGGCTTTGCGCCCGCCGTGCCCGTCTGGGCCTCCGGCGCGATGCCCAGCGAAAGAGAGGAGAAATAGCATGCCGTTCGTCGTCGTCGAGATGTGGGAGGGGCGCACTGTCGAGCAGAAGCGCAACCTCGTGAAAGCGATCACCAAGGCCATGGTCGAAGAGGCCGCCTGCAAGCCCGATCACCTGCACGTGGTGATCCACGAGACGCCCAAGGACAGCTGGGGCCGCGGCGGCGTGCTTGGTATCGACATGGTGGAGCACAAGTGATGGCGCTCGACGTTCTCGACTACCGCAAGTCGGCGTTGCTGGTCATCGACCTGCAGAACGCCTTCATCCACGAGAAGGGCACGCTCGGCGTTTCGGGCGTCGACACCAAGCGCCTGTCGGCGATCGTGCCGCCGCTGGCCAAGCTGATCAAGCGCTGCCAGGACACTGGCATCCCGGTCATCTGGACGATGCAGGAGCACTTCGCCGTAGACCAGAACCGCGCCAAGAAGAAGCTGCTCGGGCATACCGCCCGGCGCAAGCAGGTGTCGGCACTGGCGGGCAGCTGGGACGAGCAGATCATCGACGAGCTGAAGCCGCTGGCCGATTTCGATCCGGCCTTCGTTATCCGCAAGCATCGCTTCGGCGCGTTCTACGAGACCCGTCTTGAAATGATGCTCAAGATGCTCGGTACCCAGCATCTGTTCGTCACCGGTGCCACCACCAACGCCTGCGTCGAGACCTCGATCCGTGAGGCCTATCTGCGCGATCTCGACGTGATCGCCGTCGACGACTGCGTATCTGGCGTCAACGCCGAGTGGGAAGCCACCGCCAAACAGGTGTGGAAGCAGTATTTCTGCGAGATCGCGCCCTCGTCGGAGGTGCTTGACTGGATCGGCGAACAGGTCAAGCCGCGCGTCACCAACTACGGCCACCAGCTGATCATGGTCAACGACATCGACACGTCGGTGGCGTTCTACACCAACCAGCTCGGTTTCACGATCCGGCAGGCCAAGCCGCTTGCCGACGGTCGTCCATTCACCGCTTTTCACCAGGGGATCGCCTTGATCCACGGCAAGGCGAGCGACCATCGGCAGCTCGATCACATCGCCTTCGAGGTCAACGACGTCCGCGCCCTGGACGCCAAGCTGAAGAAGGCCGGCGTGCGATACTTCAACGATCTGCATGACGGGCCCTATGGCCTGACGATCTACATCGCCGATCCCGACGGCACCAAGGTCGAGCTCTATCAGATCGGTGCGACCGTTTGAGCGCCAGACGCAAACGAGGCAGACAAAAAGAGGTCGCCGGAATTCCGGCGGCCTCTTTTTTGCAGGTCAATCGTGTGCAGGGCCTTCCAGCCCGTCAAGCTCGGAGTAGGAGGGCAGAGCCGTCGAAATCGGTGCGCCGTCGCGAATGACGATGCGGCTGCTTTCTCCCCGCGACAGCACTTCCGACCAGGACCGACCCTCGAACAAGATGAAATCGGCCTCCTGTCCTTCCGCGATCGTGCCCTTGTCGGGAAGGCCCATCATCGCGGCCGGCGTGGCTGAGACGGCTCTCGGCCAGTCACCGACCGGGTGGTCGAGATGCAGGACTCTGGTGCCGAGACGATAGGTGTCGAGCATGTCGAGATCGCCATAGGAATGGAACGGGTCTCGCGTGTTGTCGGAGGCCAGTGCCACCGGGATGCCGTGCCGCTTCATCTCGTGCAGCAGCGTGACGCCACGCCATTTTGGCGTCGTGCCGTCATGCCGCCGGTCCTGAAGATAGAGATTGCAGGTCGGCAGCGACACCACGGAGATGCCAGCCGCCGCAACCTGGTCAAGCGTTGCGTCGATCGTCGCGCTGTCATGCATCGCCAGGGAACAGCAATGGCCGGCCAACACCTTTCCGGCAAAACGCGTGCGCAGCGCCGCCGCGGCGATGCGGCGTAAGCCGTCGACCGAAGGATCGGCGGTCTCGTCGGTGTGGAAATCAAGATCGAGACCGTGCCTGGTGGCTGCCGCGAACATGCGCTCGAGGAGCTCGTCGAGATCGGGCGCCGGATAGGCGACCGCGCCCAGGATGCCGCCAGCTGCGGCGACACGCTGCGCGATGCTCTTCAGGAACGTCTCGTCGCGGGCAAAATCGATCGGGAACAGGCAGGCTGCCTGCAATTCGATGCGGCCACGCCAGTGTTGCCGGATCTCCTCGAAAACTGGCCAGGAGATGGTGTCTTGCGGCGGTTGGGAGTCGAGATGCGTGCGGATGGCCGACGTGCCGTAGTGGAAGGCGGAGCGCAGCGCGAAATCCATGCGCCGGGCGACATCGTCAGCCGACCAGTGGGCCGTGCGATCGCCTCTTGTCGCTGCCAGCGCCCCGGCAAACGTGCCGTCGGCTGCAGGGGTGCGCGGAAGGATGTGACCCTTGTCGAGGTGGGTATGGCAGTCGACGAAGCAAGGCAGGACGATCCTACCGGCGCAATCCATGTGCGCAGCCTCGGCCTCTCGCAAAGCTGTTGGCGTGCCGGCTGGGGTTATTGCCAATATCTTGCCGTGCTCTACAGTCACGTCAGCGAGAAAGAACTCGGCACCGGCGGTATCGATGGCACCTGTTCTTGTGACTGCATTGTTGGGACGCACATTGTGCAGCACGTACCTCCCGCGCGCCGCGGCGGCAGCGATCTTCTCGCGCAGGATTGCTTGTTCTTGCACAGGCATGGCCATCGATTTTCCTTTGCGACTCTAGCTGGCGTTGCTTTTGGGCTGTGCGGCGGTCTGGCAGAAAATGCCGCCTAGCCGAAACGGCAGTAAAAAGGTTGCCGTTCAGGCGAAACTCATTTATGATCACAATATGAGATCACAGATTGCGGGCTGTCAACTTCTGCCCCCGGCCGGCGTTTGTTGCGGCAAGCCGTAGCGACGTCGTTCCTCGTACAGCGCACATCTTGAGGACATTGGCGAGAGGCGGAGAAACGGAATGCGGATAGACAAGGCCGAAACGGCCAAGAATGGCAGCGCGGATGCTGCCAAGCCTGCGCGCGGTCACGTCCATGAGCACGTCCTGAGCTACATGCGCCGCGGGCTCATGGTGGGTGCGTTCCTGCCCGGCCAGGTGATGAGCCTGCGCAAGCTGGCGGCTGGTTTCGGCACCAGTCCGATGCCGGTTCGCGAAGTGCTGAGCCGGCTGGTTGCCGCCAACGCCCTGGAGGAGACCAAGGGTGGTTCGGTGCGCGTGCCGCGACTGGGGCCGGAAAAGCTCAGCGATCTTTTCGCCGTGCGCGAGATGCTCGAAGGCATGGCAACGGAGTTGGCCGCCAAAAAGGCGACGCCGGCCCTCATCAGCCAGCTAACCGCCATCAACAAGCAACTGCTGGTGGCCATCGACAAGCGAGATATCCTGAACTGCCTATCCTACAACCAGAAATTCCACTTCACGGTCTACGAGGCCGCGGATTCCGAAGTGCTGATGCCGCTGATCGAATCCCTGTGGCTGCAATTCGGGCCGACCATGTACATGTCGCTGCTGATCCCATCCATGCCGTGGAATGCTTCCGATCACGAAGACATTCTTGCCGCGCTGAAGGATGGAAACGCCGCCGCTGCCAAGAAGGGCATCGTCCACGACATCCGCACCACCTGCAAGGCGCTGCTCAGCGTCGCCGGCTCGCAGGGCATCGAGCTGCCCTTCGCGCAGGGGCCGGAACTGCAATTCGACTACTGAAATCTCGATCTGGGAGTGTCTCGCCATGGCGGGGAAATTTGAACAAAACCTCGCCCGACTGGGCATTAGCCTGCCGGCAACAGTGGCGCCTGCCGCCAACTACGTGCCGGCCCGCCGCCTTGGCAACCAGGTCTATGTTTCCGGCCAGGTGCCGAGTGAAGCCGGCAAGGACAAATACACCGGCAAGCTCGGTTCCGACTATACGGTCGAGGAAGGCCAGGCGGCCGCCCGGCTCTGCGCCGTCAACATCCTGGCCCAGCTCAAGCAGGCGCTCGATGGCGACCTCGACCGCGTCGTCGGGGTCATTCGCCTTGGCGGCTTCGTCAACGCCGAGCCCGATTTCAAGGATCACCCCAAGGTCATCAACGGCGCATCCGACCTGATGGTCGACGTGTTCGGCGAGGCGGGTCGCCACGCCCGCGCTGCCGTCGGATGTTATTCGCTGCCACGCAACGTGCCGGTCGAAATCGATGCCATCTTCGAGGTCAACTGACCGTGCAGCCTGCCGCTTCCATGATTGATGACAGAATTCCGGTCCACGTGCTGACCGGCTTTCTCGGAAGCGGCAAGACGACTTTTCTGAGGCATCTGCTTGGCGAGCCGGATCTTGCCGACACGGCGGTGATCATCAATGAGTTCGGGGAAGTCGGGCTCGACCACCTGTTGGTCCGGGAAGTGTCCGAGGACGCCGTACTGCTGTCTTCGGGCTGCCTCTGTTGCGCTGTGCGCGACGATCTCGTTTCCACATTGGCGGACCTTCTGGCGATGGTTCGCCGCGGCGAGGTGGCGCCTTTCCGCCGGGTCGTGGTTGAGACCACGGGCCTCGCCGATCCCGCACCGATCATGCAGGCGGTGATGAGCGACCTTCAACTGCGCCGCGGCTATCGGGCGGGCAGCATCGTTGCCACCGTCGACGGCGTCAGCGGCGCCAACAGCATCGGCAGCTTCGCCGAAGCGATGCAGCAGGTCGCGCTTGCCGACTGTGTCGTCATCACCAAATCGGATCTCGTTGAGCCCTGGCGGCTCGACGCGCTTGGCCAGGAAGTCGGCAAGGTCAATCCACAGGTCCGGCAGCTTGTCTCCAGCCGTGCGAGCATGCCTGGTGCCGCCGACATCTTCGACCACGAAGAGACCTGGCAGCCGCGCCACTTCGAGATGGCCGACACGCCGATGCCGGGCAAGCACAGCGACGGCATCGAGACCTTTACGGTTGAAGTGACACGCGAGGTGGACTGGCCGGCCTTCGTCGACTGGCTCGAGCTGCTGCTGGCCGGTCGCGGGCAATCGATCCTGCGGGTAAAGGGGTTACTCCCGGTCAGGGGCGATGCGCGGCCGGTGGTCATCCACGGCGTTCAGCACGTCGTCTATCCGCCCGAATATCTGGAACGCTGGCCGGAGGGCATGCCGCGTGGATGGCTGGTCTTCATCGCCCGCAACCTGGCCCGGGCCGCGATCGAACGCTCGCTGCCGAGTACCTTTGCCGGCGTGCACTGACGCGCTGCACGTCGTCGCCTCCCGATCCACAATCCGCCATTCTTCGTGCGTGCCTTGAGGCAAGCGCGTCCATTGCCTTGCCGCGGCAAGATCGAGGCACTGCGACGCGTGGCGAATCCCGAAGCGATTTCCGATGCTTGCGCGCGATGCCGAATGCGATCGGTTCATCAAAGCGGGCACTCGACATTTGTTAGAAGCGAACCCGGATTCGTCGCTTGACAAAGATCAAATGTGATCACACTATGAGATCAAGAATGAGGATCGAGAGCGTGAGCTGTCGCGCCTTGTTCGGGGGAGAGAGGCAGGCCTTCGGGTCATAGGGGCGCCAGGCGGTGCTCGATAGGGAGGAGAGAAATGTTGTACGCTACAGGTCTCATTCGCAGCGCGGCGCTGATCGCCGCGACTACCGTCACCACCGTTCTGGCATCTCAGGGCGCCATGGCCGAGGACGTCAATCTGCGTTTCAGCTGGAAGCTGAAGGGCGAATACGGCTTCTTCTATCTCGGGCAGGAAAAGGGCCTCTACAAGGACGCTGGCCTCAGCGTCACGCTGGGCGAAGGTGCTGGCGCCCAGGCGGCCCTCGCGGCCCTTCTTCAGGGCCAGGAAGACCTTGCAGTGGTCCCTGGAATTTTCGCGATCACGGCCATCCAGAAGGGCATGCCGGTCAAGATTATTTCTCTTTACCAGCCGGCCGCACCCGTTGTCTTGATTTCTCATCCTGACAATCCGGTGGTCAAGCCCAGCGACCTCGAAGGGAAGTCGATCGCAAGTTCGATCGGCGAAACATCGACGGCATATATGGATGTGTTCTGCGGCCTGAACAAAATTGACTGTAAGAAGGTCAACAAGATCCAGATGGACAGCCAGACCCGCATTCCGCAGTTCGTGCAGAAGAAGGTCGACGTCGTCGGCGTGTACCGCACCAGCGATCTTCCTGTTCTTATCGACAAGACCTCGACCAATTTCGCCGTCCTCGACATGGAGAAGTTCGGCCTCGCGGTTCCTGGCCTGGCTGTTGTTGCCAGCGCCGACGGTGTGGAGAAGAAGGGCGAGGTGCTTCGCAGTTTCCTTTCCGTCACCAGCAAGGCAATTGAAATGTCGCGCAGCGATCCTGCCGCTGCGACTGCCGCTTTGAAGGCGGTATGGCAGGCCGGGCCATCCGACAAGGTCGTCCGCGAGCAGGTCGAGGCAACGTCCGAGTCCATTCCGGCGTCCACGGGCAAGCCTCTGGGATGGGTTGAAGAAAAGACGATTGCCGATGCGCTCAAGCTGATCGGCAGCGTCGATGAGATCGGCGAACCGAAGCCCATCTCGACCTTTTATACCAATGACCTTCTGACGCAGTGAGGCTACGGTGGCGAGCACGGATGTAATCGGCGCCGGTCAGGCGCAGAAAAAGCAAGGCAACAACATGAGCAGCAAGAAAAAATCGCGGGGACCCTGGCTGGAGCGTTATTCGGCTCTTATCCTCGCGATCGTTCTGCTCGGCGCCTGGCAGATTCTGGTTCCCCTGTCGGGGCTGTCGGAGTTCGTCCTGCCGACCCCGCTGGCTATCGCCTCGCGGATCGTCAACGAACTGCCACTGCTCGCCACGCATGGCTATGTGACGCTTTTTGAGGTGGTCGTCGGCTTTGCCATGGGGGTGCTGGTCGGCATCCCCCTGGCGCTGTCGATCTTCTATTCAAGGGCTTTCGAACGTGCCATCTATCCGATCCTCGTGGCGCTGCAGACGGTGCCCAAGGTGGCGCTGGCACCGCTGCTGGTGCTCTATCTCGGCTATGGCTGGGCGCCCAAGATCACGCTGGCCTTCCTGATCTCGTTCTTCCCGATCGTCATCTCGACCGTGGTCGGGCTGCAGTCGCTGGACAAGAACCTGGTCAACCTCGTCCGCTCGATGGGTGCCGGAGAATGGCAGACCTTCTTCAAGGTGCGCCTGCCGGCAGCGCTGCCCAATATCTTCGGCGGCTTCAAGGTTGCCGTGTCGCTCGCCGTCATCGGTGCGGTCATCGGCGAATATGTCGCCGCCGAACGCGGCCTTGGCTACCTGCAGCTCCAGGCCAACTCGCAATTCGACACGACGCTCAATTTCGCCACGGTGGTGGCGATCTCCGGACTTGGCGTGATGCTGTACTTCATCATCGACACCATCGAGGCACGCGTCACCTACAAGCGCGACTCCGCCAAATAACCCGGCCCCTTCAAACGGTCCGGCAACATCTAAAACAGGTTCAGTGAGGCAATCCCATGAGTGCCACTACCCAGACTGGAGCGGCGGTCGACATTTCCCGGCTTTCCAAGATCTACAAGACACGCGAGGACGATGACGTCCTCGCGCTCGACAAGATCGACCTCAAGATCGAGCCAGGCAGCTTTGTCGCCGTCGTCGGGCCGAGCGGTTGCGGCAAGAGCACGCTGCTGTCGCTTCTCGCCGGCCTGACGCCCGCCTCTACCGGCAGCATTGCCATCGACGGCGACGGCGTCAGCAGGCCGCATCCGAAAACCGGTGTCGTGTTCCAGTCCGACCTCTTGCTCTACTGGCGCACGGTGCTCGACAACATCCTGCTGCCGATCGAGATCAAGAAGCTGGACGTTGCCAAATACAAGACACGCGCCGAGGAACTGCTGGCCCAGGTCGGGCTCGAAGGCTTCGGCAACAAGTATCCCTCCGAGCTTTCCGGCGGCATGCGCCAGCGCGTGGCGATCTGCCGGGCGCTGATCCAGGAGCCGGGCCTGCTGTTGATGGACGAGCCGTTCGGCGCGCTCGACGCGCTGACCCGCGAGCAAATGATCATGGACCTGCAGTCGATGTGGCTCAGGCTTGGCAATACGGTGCTGTTCATCACCCACGGTATCGACGAGGCGGTGTTCCTGGCCGACCGCGTGCTGGTGATGTCGCCGCGTCCCGGCCGCGTCGATCTCGATCTGAAGATCGACCTGCCGCGTCCGCGGCAGTGGAGCAAGACCCACGAAGACAAGGATTATCACGGCTACGTCCGCCAGATCCGCGCGATCTTCGAGGCCAAGGGCATCCTCGTCGCCCACTAGCGGGCGACGCTTCCAGGTCGCACCCATCGGTTCGGCCGATCTGCAAACATGCCAATAGCAGCAAGCAAGACTTGAGCGCCGCCGGGATTGCGTCCCGGCGGACGAACTTCTGCGTGGAGAGCCCGGATGCCCGGAACCATTTTCATATCGAAAGAGATTGACGCGATTGAGAGCCGGGTTGGGGCTTCGCCGGAGACGGTGAAACGCCTTGTCGGGCTTGGCTTCGAGGTCGTGGTGGAGAGCGGGG
>NZ_JACHOU010000013.1 GCF_014206975.1 Aminobacter aganoensis | reverse complement strand
CCCAACCGGTTGGGGCCCAACCCCCCCCCGCGGGGGTTCACGCCCCCCCCCTGCGCCCCGGCGCACCCACGGGGGGCGGCGTAATCCCCCGGGGCGCCGCCCACACCCGGGCCCGCCACGTTCCGGCCCGTCCAGATGCCGCTATCGCTCGAGCAACAGGCTGGCGAGCAACAGGAGGCCGCCGGCGACGAGAACAAACGTCGCCAGGCCCTTCCATGTCCGCGCGATGACAAAAGCTGGAAAAAGGGCGACGAAGTAGGGAGCCCAACCGTCCAGTTTCGCATATTCGATCAGGCCCCACGTGCTCGCAACGTAGGCCAGGACGAACACCACTGTCTGGTCCCTGGTCCAGGGTGCTTTCGGCTTGCCTGGCTTCATGCCAGCCGAGGCGCCGCTCTTTCCCGCGCTGGTCGAAGCGCCCGACGCATAGGTCGCCGAATCGGAGCTGACCGCCTCCTGCCCGCTTCCCCCACAATTCCAGCAAGTCTCCTGGCGCGGCATGCTCCCCACACCTGTGCCGCCGCAGGCCCTACAACCAGTCCCACGCCCCCCACATGTATAGCAAGGGTCGCGACCCGCGCCATTCACCTTACCTGTGCCGCCGCAAACTGGGCAAATAGCCACTTTCGGCCTCCCGGGCGTATCGAGCCGTAAAGCTCAACGGACTCCCACTCTGAACCTCTCCAGCCAGAACCCGAGACTCTTCACGAAACGCGCGGTCGCGTTTCGCCGGCTTCATGCATCATCCAGAAGCCAAGCCCCTCCACCGAAACACTGCAATTTTCGGCAGATTTCAGGAAAAATAGACTTGTATCGCTGCCCCTTGCAATGCCTCGCATCGGCGATGCCGCGTCCGCTCTCGGATGGCGACATCAAGGAAGCGCGGGGTGCAGGCCTGGCCTTCGGCAGCGCCGCAGCCGGACAGACGTCAAGCTCGCCGAGTCACGGCTACAGGCTCGGGACCTAGAGCCTCCAGGTGCCGTCCTGGATCGGCTGCGACGCAGGGTTGGCAACCATCTGCAAGCCGCTGGTGACGACGATCGGCGTGCCGTCGGGCACGCGGTTGTACAGGTCCATGATGTCCTGGTTGATCAGGCGGACGCAGCCGGACGAGACCGACTTGCCGATCGAGGCCCATTCCGGCGAGCCGTGCAGGCGGTAGAGCGTGTCCTTGCCGTCCTGGAAGATGTAGAGCGCACGCGCGCCGAGCGGATTCTGGATGCCCGGCTGCATGCCGCCTTCCCACTCGTTCTTGCCTGGCACCTGCACTGCGCGATATTTTTCCAGTTCCGGCTGGCGGTCGATCATCTCGTTCGGCGGGAACCAGCGCGGCCAGGTCTGCTTCCATTCGATGACGCCGCGGCCGGCCCACTCGAAGCCGGCACGGCCGAGGCCGACGCCGTAGCGGATGGCCTCGCCATTGTCGCTGACCAGATAGAGGAAGTGCTGGGAGGTATCGATGACGACGGTGCCCGGCGCCTCGCCGGTGGGGTCGGCCACGACCTGGCGATAGTAGCGCGGGTCGATCTTCTTGAACGGGACGCCCGGAATGTCATAGCCATTGTCAATGACCGGCGCATACATCATCTGCGGCTCGGTGAAGGACGGGTCATTGCGCAAGGTGGGCGGCGGCGGCGCCACCGGAAATGCCGGCTTGGCCACGCGCTCGCTGCTCGTGGTCGAACAGGCGGAAAGTGCGGCCGAGGCAACGCCGGTTGCGGCCAATGCCAGAAAATTGCGGCGGGTGAATTTCGACATCGGCATTCCATGTTATTGAAGGCGTTGCAACGCGCCGGACCCTTGCATGTTCCATGCCAAGGTTTCAATCAGCGCCCTGCCCGCACGCGGGGCGCGCAACGCGGATTGCCGCGAGATGATGCTTTCAGGTCACTCAAGCCCCGCCGGCTTGTCGCCGCCATAGGCCCAGTCGAGCAATTTGACGGTGTGGACCACCGGCAGCTTCGCCGCCGAGGCGATCTGGGTGATGCAGCCGATGTTGCCGGTGGCGACGAGCGATGCGCCCGTGGCCTCGATGTTCCTGACCTTGCGGTCGCGCAGCCGCGCCGAGATTTCCGGCTGCATGATGTTGTAGGTGCCGGCCGAGCCGCAGCACAGGTGCCCCTCGCGCGGCTCCCTGACGACGAAGCCGGCGCGCGCCAGCAGGTCCTTAGGCTGGCGGGTGATCTTCTGGCCATGCTGCATCGAGCAGGCGGAGTGATAGGCAACCGTCAGGCCGGGCTTGCGGGCCGGTTCCGGCAGGTCGAGGGTGGCCAGGTACTCGGTGACGTCCTTGGCCAGCGCCGACACCCGCGCCGCCTTCTCGGCATAGGCCGGGTCGAGCCTGAGCATGAAGCCGTAGTCCTTGATCGTCGTGCCGCAGCCCGACGCGGTGATGACGATGGCGTCGAGGCTGCCATTGCCGATTTCGCGCGTCCAGGCGTCGACATTCTGCCGCGCCGAGGCAAGGGCGGCCTCCTCGCGGCCCATGTGATGGACGAGCGCGCCGCAGCAGCCCTCGCCCCTGGGCACGACGACCTCGATGCCGAGCCGGGTGAGCAGCGAGACCGTCGCCTCGTTGATGCCGGGCTCGAGCACCGGCTGGGCGCAGCCGGTGAGGATGGCGACGCGGCCCAGCCTGGCGCCCTGCGCGGCATGGCTGCCGGGGGATGCCGTGGCCGACTGGGCCGGCACCGTGGCAGGCGCCAGCCGGAGCATGGCCGCGAACGGCTTCAGCGCCGGCACTCGGTCGAAGACATTGGCGAAGGGCCGGCCAAGGCGGGCCAGCTTCAGCGCCGCGCGGAACCGCTTGGGATAGGGCAGCACGGCGGCCAGAACGCCGCGCGTCAACCGGTTCATCAGCGGGCGGCGATAGGTCTTTTCGATATGGACGCGGGCGTGGTCGACCAAGTGCATGTAATTCACGCCCGACGGGCATGTCGTCATGCAGGCGAGGCATGACAGGCAGCGGTCGATGTGGGTGACGATCTCCTTGTCGGCCGGCCGGCCGTTCTCCAGCATGTCCTTGATCAGGTAGATGCGGCCGCGCGGCGAATCCAGCTCGTTGCCGAGCGTGACATAGGTCGGGCAGGTCGCCGTGCAGAAGCCGCAATGCACGCATTTGCGCAGGATCTTCTCCGATTCCTGGACATGCGGATCGGCGAGCTGGGCGGTGGTGAAATTGGTCTGCACGGCGTTTTGAGCTTTCTCAGATCAGCCAGCTGTCGGGGCTCTTGATCGCCTCGCCTCGTCCCAATGCCTGAAGGCCGACGATGCAGCGGACGATGAACCAGACGGCGACGGCAAACATCAGGATGAAGCCGATGAAGACCATCATCAGCACGACGGAGACCAGCGCGTAGAGCAGGCCGATCCAGAAGGTGCGGATGAGCCAGGTGTAGTGGCTCTCGACGAAGCCGCCGGCCTTGCCGCGGTTCATGTAGGCCAGGACGATGCCGACAATGCCGCTGATGCCGATGACCAGGCCTGCGAGGTAAAGGATGTAGATGACCTGGACATTGGTCTGACCGGGCTCGAGCCAGCGGTCGGTCTGGCGCGGTGTCGTGGGCGGCGGCGTATCGCTCATGGTCGTGCTCCCTCTGTTGCACCCGCCAAGGTAGCAGACTCGGAGCCGGGAACCATGCGGCCCGGGTTGAGGATGGCCTTGGGGTCGAATTCGGCCTTCAGCCGGGCCGAAAGTGCCGCCAGGGCCGCCGGCTGCGGCTCGAAGACGGGAACGGCGGCGCGCCAGGCAGCCGCGGCGCGGACCAGCGTGGCATGGCCGCCGCCGAACTTTCGGATCAGGGCACGCAACAGATCGGCTTCCGGTTCGCCCTCCATGCGCAGCCAGACGAGGCCGCCCTGCCAGTCGTAGAACGCGTCGGCCGCCACCTGCATGCGCAGGGCAAGCACCATGTGGTGGGCGTCCGCCGGCGGCATCGACACGCGCCAGACGGGCTTGTCGGAGCCATCGGCGAAGGGCCTGACATCGCGCACGTCGCGCCACAGCGTGGCCGATGCCGCGCCCGATATCTCCTCGATCGCACCGGCATTGCCGAGCAGCCGCTTCAGCTGGTCGAGGCGGTAGGCGACCGACGGACCGAAGCCCTCGACGCGCAGCAGGGTCGCCGGATCGCCGCCGAGGCCGCCGTCGAGCACCCGCGCGGCCATGCGTTCGGGCAGATGGGCGGCGGACGAGACCTCGGCGCTCGACCCCATGGCGAGGGCCATCGCAGCAGTGGCGTTGTCGTCGAGCATGCCGCGGATGGCGAGCGTGGTCTCGGTTTCGGCCGCGGGCAGCACCTTGAAGGTGACGTCGGTGAGGACGGCCAGCGTTCCCCATGAACCGGCCATCGCCTTGGACAGGTCGTAGCCGGTGACGTTCTTGACGACGCGCCCGCCCGACTTGAAGGCCTCGCCGCGGCCGGAAACAGCGTTGATGCCGAGGATATGGTCCCGGGCGGCGCCCGCCTTGAGACGACGCGGGCCGGCAAGGTTGGCGGCGAGCGCGCCGCCGATGGTGCCGCGTCCCGGCGCCTGGCCGAGCAGCGGGCCGTAGTCCATGGGCTCGAAATCAAAGCGCTGGCCGTTTTCGGCGAGCAGTTTTTCGATGTCGGCGAGAGGCGTGCCGGCCTTGGCCGACAGCACCAACTCGGCGGGCTCGTAGAGCGTGACGCCGGCGAGCCTCGACAGGTCGAGCGTATGCTCGCATTGCAGCGGTCGGCCGATGCCGCGCTTGGAGCCGTGGCCGACGATTTCGAGCGGCACTTCCTCGGACAACGCCCACTGGACGGCGGTGAGGACGTCGGCCGAGGTGGTGGGGGTGAAGGTGGTCATGAGCTCACAACTCTAGGGTTCCTCGCCCCCGCAGAGCGGGGGAGAGGTGCCGAGCGCAGCGAGGCGGAGAGGGGGAACTTCATCGCCCTTCGCCTCCAGATTGGGTAGTGACAGGCGCGAACGTGAACTTCATGTCGGCCGCACCGACATCATGGGCAAGCCGGCCATCCAGTGCGGCGAGAATTGTCTCGCAGACGGCGCCGACGTTCTTCAGCGCGTCTGAAGTCCAGAACCTCAGGACGGAGTATCCATTGGCACACATGTATTCATCGCGGCGGAGATCATAGCTGCTGTCAGCATGTTGGCTGCCGTCGAGTTCCACCACAAGCTTGGCCTGACGGCAGACGAAATCGGCATAATAGGGACCGAGCGGCACCTGCCTGCTGAACTTGTGGCCACTGAGCTTCTTGGCCTTCAGTTCGTTCCAAAGCGAGGCTTCGGCAATGTTGTCGCCGTTGCGCAGTTGGCGTGCTCTCGCGATGTGGCTCGGCGAACGGCGAGTTGGAAGCGGGGCAGCCCCCCTCTCCGTCTCGGGCTTTGCCCGAGCCACCTCTCCCCCGCTCTGCGGGGGCGAGGAACCCAAGTCCTGCGAACGTGTCACATCCTGGGATCCCATCACAACCGATGCTCCCTCAGCTTTTCGAGGGCGGCGCCGCCGCGGGGGGAGAGGCGGTAGCCGGTGGCGAGGCTTTCGGTCAGGCCGAGTTCCTTGAGCTTGCGCACATCCTGCTTGAACTTCAGCTTCTCGACGCCGAGGCGTTCGGCGAGCACTGCGGCTGGCATTTCGGGGTTCTGGCCGATCAGGCGCAGGATCGAGGGGAAGTAGCCCGGGGCCGCGCTGTCCCATTTGGCGAAGCGCGCGGCGAGTGCGTGCCAGTCGGCGTCGGAGAGATCGGCTACCTGGCGCAGCGCCAGCCTGGTGTCGGCTTCGATGCCGTCGAAGGCGATGCGGTAGAGCGTGAGGTCGGCGCCGGCGCGCAGGTCGCCGATCAGCGCGGCACGGTCGGCGTAGCCGGCGGCGTGGGCATCGCTGTCGGAAATGGCGGCTTCATCGACGGGCTCGACCGCGCCGATGCGGACGACGCCGATGGCGGTGCGCAGGCCGGTGCCGGATATGACCGTCGGCCGCTGCCAGCGGCGGAAGGCGAGCACAATGTCGCCGCGCGCGATGCCTTCGAGGGTCGCCTGCTTCAGCAGCATCAGAACCTCGGGATGTCGGGGAAGGCCAGCTGGCCGCGGTGGACATGCATGCGGCCGAGCTCGGCGCAGCGGCGCAGCTGCGGGAAGACCTTGCCGGGGTTGAGCAGGTGGTTGGGGTCGAAGGCGCATTTGACCCGCATCTGCTGGTCGAGGTCGATGTCGTTGAACATCTCGGGCATCAGATCGCGCTTCTCGACGCCGACGCCATGCTCGCCGGTCAGGACGCCGCCGACCTTGACGCAAAGGCGCAGGATGTCGGCGCCGAAGGCCTCCGCCTTTTCGAGCTCGCCCGGCTTGTTGGCATCGTAGAGGATCAGCGGGTGCAGATTGCCGTCGCCGGCATGGAAGACGTTGGCGACGCCGAGGCCGTATTGCTCGGACAGCTCGCGCATGCCGGCGAGCACGCGCGGCAGTTCCTTGCGCGGGATGGTGCCGTCCATGCAGTAGTAGTCGGGCGAGATGCGGCCGACGGCCGGGAATGCCGCCTTGCGCCCGGCCCAGAAGGTCAGCCGCTCCTGCTCGGATTGCGAGATGCGGCAAGTGGTGGCGCCGTTGCGGTTGGCGATCGCCTCGACCAGGCCTATCAGGTGGTCGACCTCGACTGCCGGACCGTCCAGTTCGACGATCAGCAGCGCCTCGCATTCCAAGGGGTAGCCGGCATGAACGAAATCCTCGGCGGCGTGGATCGCCGGCCGGTCCATCATCTCCATGCCGCCGGGAATGATGCCGGCGCCGATGATGTCGGCGACGCATTGGCCGCCCTGTTCGCTGGTCGGGAAGCCGATCAGCAACGCACGCGCCGTCTCCGGCTTCTTGAGGATGCGGACGGTGACCTCGGTGACGACGCCGAGCAGGCCTTCCGAGCCGGTCATGACGCCGAGCAGGTCGTAGCCCTCGGCATCGAGATGCTTGCCGCCTAGACGCACGATTTCGCCGTTCATCAGCACCATCTCGATGCCGAGCACGTTGTTGGCGGTGAGGCCGTATTTCAGGCAGTGCACGCCGCCGGAATTCTCGGCGACGTTGCCGCCGATGGAACAGGCGATCTGCGACGACGGGTCGGGGGCGTAATAGAAACCGTCCTGCTCGACCGCATGGGTGATGCCGAGGTTGGTAACGCCCGGCTGCGCAGTAACGGTCCGGTTGGGATAGTCGATCTCGAGGATGCGGTTGAACCGGCTCATGACCAGAAGCACGGCATCTTCGAGCGGCAGCGCGCCGCCCGACAACGAGGTGCCCGAGCCGCGCGGCACGACGCGGATGTTGCGCTCGTTGCAGTATTTGAGCAGGCGCGACACCTGCGCCACCGTCTCGGGCAGCACGACGACCATCGGCAACTGGCGGTAGGCGGTCAGGCCGTCGCTCTCGAAGGCGCGCATCTCGTTGACCGCGTCGACCACGCCCTCGCCCGGCACGATGATGCGCATGTCGGCGACGATCTCGGCGCGGCGGCCAAGGGTCGCCGCATCGGGCTTGGGCATCGATATGCCGGACATCGGTCACCTGCGGTCGATAACTGGTAAAAAGCTTTTACCAGTGATGTCCGGCTCATGCAAACTGGAAGAAGGTCTGGCCCCAACGAGGGTCGCGACCAGCCTCACGCAGCGTCAATCTGACGCTGGTGGGATCGCGCTGCCCATTCGGGCAGGCGGGCTGACGCTGGCGGGACGGCGCTGCCCGTTCGGGCAGGCGGGCTGACGCCGGTGGGAAGGCGCTGCCCGTCGGGCGGGCCGGAAGATTACTCGCTATGGGCTGTCTTGGGCTCTTCGTGGGCGCGCCGGACGCGTCGCACACCCCACCAGACAAGCAGGATCGCCAGCGGCACCGAAGCCGCCGTGACCACTTCCGGTGCGAAGAAATGATCCACCGTCGAGGCGCCCTTGGCGACATAACCGATCAGGCCGACGACATAATAGGAGACGGCGGCGACCGACAGGCCCTCGACCGTCTGCTGCAGGCGCAGTTGCAGCCGGGCACGGTTGTTCATCGAGGCGAGCAGGTCGCGGTTCTGCCTTTCGACCTCGACATCGACCCAGGTGCGCAGAAGCGTGGTGGCGCGGGTCAGCTTGCGCGACAGGTTGGCCTGGCGCTCCTCGACCGACCGGCAGGTGCGCATGGCGGGCGCGACGCGGCGCTTGAGGAAACCCGACCAGGTGTCGTAGCCGGGCACGACCTCCTCATCCAGCGCCTCCAGGCGCTCGCGGACAATGCCGTCATAGGCCTTGCTGGCGCCGAAGCGGTAGAGGCTGGAGGCGGCATCGGCCTCGAGTTCGGCGGCAAGCTCGGTGAGGTCGGCCAGCAGGGCCTGGCTGTCACGCGTCTCGGTCGCCTTCATCTCGCGGGTGGCGACTGCAAGCCGGTCTTCGATGCGGCGGACGCGGCTCGACAGCGACAGCGCCATCGGCAGGCCGAGCATCGCCAGCGTGCGGTAGGTCTCGATATCGATGAGGCGCTGCGACAGCGCGCCGGTACGGGCCGGCGTCAGGCCGCGATCGAGGATCAGGATGCGCGTCATGCCGTCGCCGTCCTGGCGGAAATCGGTGACGATGGCGGCGGCACCGTTCTCGACGATGGAGTAGCACAGGCTGGTCGGATCGAAGCCGGCGATCAGCTTTTCGGTGGCCGGCGTCCACTTGCGGATCTCGAGCCGGATTCCGGAGATGACCGTGCCGGGCGGGCTGAAGCCGTTGCCGAAGGGCGAATCTTCCTGCGAGCGGCCGCTGTCGGACAGCGGTCCTTCCCAGAGATAGGTCGAGAACTCGGTGTGCCGCTCCCAGCGCAGCGATCCCTGCCCCCACTTCATGGCGTGATGGCGTGCCTGGCGGTCGGGCGATGCGATGCCGAGCCGGCGCGACAGTTCGGACAGCACCGCGTGGTCGACGCTCGAGCCGCCCTCGGTCATGAAAGAGAGCTGGACCAGCACGCGCGGGTTCTCGACCAGCGGGTGCGGCCTGGAATGGACCTCGCCGAGAGCGCCGGGACGGCCCTCATGCGCGGGGAATCCCATCACGCTGCCGGTGGAACGCGGCAGGAATTCGAGTGACGACGGATCGACTGTCACGGATGGCTCCCTCGATGCCCAGACCGTCGAGCCTCTAGGGAAATTCAAGGCAACAGGCAAACGTGAACTTTAGCCCGGACTGATAAAAGGGAGCGCGACAACGACCGTACGAACCTGGCGGATTGGATAATTAATTTGACCAGTTGGCTGCAGCCCCCCTATCCTGCAGCCAGACAACGCCTCCGGACACGACCTTGAGCGACATCTTTTCCAGGATCGAGCATTCGCGCACCGCCGACGAGGTGGTGCAGCAGATCGAGAGCCTCATTCTCGAAGGCGTGCTGCGCGCCGGCGACCGTCTGCCGGGCGAGCGCGAGATGGCCAAGCAATTCGACGTGTCGCGACCGATCCTGCGCGACGCGCTGAAGGCGCTGGAAGCGCGCGGGCTGATGGTGACGCGCCATGGCGGCGGGACGCATGTCGCCGACGTCATAGGCCAGGTGTTTTCGAAGCCGGTGATGGAGCTGATCGTCAACCACCGCAAGGCGGCGGCCGACTATCTCGAATATCGCCGGGAGATCGAAGGACTGGCGGCCGAATATGCGGCACGGCGGGCGACGGCGGAGGATGTCGCCCTGCTCGACCGCATCATGGCGCGGATGGAGGCAGCGCATGCCCGCGCCGACGCCACCGAGGAAGCGGAAATCGACGTCGAGTTCCACCATGCGGTGGGCGAATGCGCCCACAACATCATCCTGCTGCACACGCTGCGCTCGTGCTACCGGCTGCTGTCGGACGGCGTGTTCAACAACCGGCTGGTGGTGTTCACCGTGAGCGGCACGCGCGAGGTGCTGCTCGAACAGCACAAGGCGATCCATCGCGCGGTGGTGACCAGCGATCCCGCCGGCGCGCGCAAGGCGGCGATGGACCACATCACCTATCTCGAGCGCGCCATGGCCGAGGCCGAGCGCAGCGGCGACTGGCAGCGCATCTCGCGCCTGCGGCTACGGCAGCGAACCGACAGCGGCGAGACGGGCCGGAAGCCATGAGTGGCGTGCATTTCCTCGACGCCCGGGGGCCGGAGAGCATTCGCATCTACGCCATCGGCGACATTCACGGGCATCTGGACCTGCTCACCGAGATGCACGCGCGCATCGCAGCGGAGATCGAGCGCGACAAGGTGGCGGACTGGCGGATCGTCCATCTCGGCGACCTGGTGGACCGGGGCCCCGACAGCCGGGGCGTGATCGATTACCTGATCGCGGCCACGGCGCGCGACAGCCGCAACATCGTTCTGACCGGCAACCACGATGTCGGCTTGCTCGATTTTCTCGCCTTGCCCGACCCAGAGGGGCTGTTTGCCCGGCATGGCGGCAAGGAGACGGCCCGCTCCTATGGCGTCGGATTGAACATGAGCGACGCGCAGAGCCTCATGCAAGGCCATGCCCAACTCGTGGCCGCGGTGCCCGACAGCCATCTGCGCTTCCTGCGCGCACTTCCCTATTCCGCGAGTTTCGGCGACTTTTTCTTCTGCCATGCCGGCATCCGGCCCGGCATTCCGCTCGACCAGCAGGACCCGCAGGATCTCATCTGGATCCGCAACCAGTTCCTCAACCATCCGGGGCTGCACCCGAAGGTGGTTGTGCACGGGCACACACCGCAGGCGGAGCCCGAAGTGCTGGCCAACCGGGTCAACATCGACACCGGCGTGTTCTATTCAGGCGCACTCACCGCGCTCGTCATCGACGGCGCGGAGAAACGGCTGTTTTCGGTGGAAAAACCCGGCTTTAGCGGGAGGCGGTGACGCCGTAGCCGTCGACGGCGTGGTGGTCGGCCGCGGCATCGGCGGCATAGATCCCGAAACCGCCGAGCACGATTGCCGACAGCATGGCGAAGGACAGGAGCGCTGCTTTCAAGGGAGTCATCTCAGGTTGAGCTTCCTGTATTCTGCATGAGCAGAGTTACGAATAAGTTTCCGAAAAGTTTAAGCGATTCCGTCGAGGCGACGGCTTCACGGCCGTGCTTCTAGGGTGGTTCTGTATCGGGCTTGTGTCGCGCGGCGTTCAGAGATGGTTCATTCGCGATACCATCGCCGACTGGCGCGGGGCTGTCTTTAGAAAGGCTTTGGGGCACAATCCAGCGGGCAAATGACTATCCCCGGCGGATTTTGTTCGACGTGCCAAAAATGTCACGGAACGAGCGCGCGCCGCCCGGTCAGATCGCGGCGACCCAGGACCGCGCCAGGGCCAGGCCGACGGCATCGGCCTCGGGGCCATGAAGCGCGGCCTCGCCGTCGAGGCGCTGGGGCCAATCGGGGTGGCGCTCGGCGATGGTCTCGGCAAAGGCCACGGTCCAGTCGCGAACCATCGGCCGGTCGGCCTCGAAGTGGAACTGGATGCCATAGCCGGCGCGGCCGATGCGGAAAGCCTGGTTGCCGGTGACCGAACTGCCGGCAAGCCGCACGGCATCCTCGGGCAAGGTGAAGGTGTCGTCGTGCCACTGGAAGATCGGGAAGCGCTGGGGAAGATCGCTGAAGACCAGGTCGTCCTGGGCCTCGTCGGTCAGGGTGATGCCGTGCCAGCCGAATTCGGTAGAGCCGCCGATGCGGTTGTGGCCGCCGAAGGCGCGCGCCATCAGCTGACCGCCGAGGCAGATGCCGAGCACCGCCTTGTCCCTTTCGACAAATTCGCGAGCGAGTTCGAGCAAGGCCGGGAAATACGGGGAATGGGCGTCGTCGCGAGCATTCTGGCCGCCGCCGAGGATGACCATGGCGTCGTGGCCGGCCGCATCGGCCGGCAGGGCTTCGCCGAGATAGGCATTGCACCGGTCGATCTCGGCGCCGACTTCGACGAGCGCGGCTCCAACCTGGCCGAGGCCGGTGTTGGCAAAATTCTGGACGACAAGAACGCGCATTTCGGCCCTTCAGCAGCACAGTGACAACGCTGCGGCGAGCCCTATCATGCGGCGTGCGACGCAGCCAAGAAGGAACAGCTATGCCACTGCAGAACCGGGTCGACCCGTTCGGCGAAATCCATGTCGATCCGGCACGCGGCATGTTCACCGGCAATCGCGGCATCATCCACGAGCCAGAGACGAGGTCGCTGCTCAACCGGCGCTGGGCGACCAAGGCGTGGATCACCTGCGCGCTCGAGTTCAAAGGCGTGCGCCGCGTGCCGATGGGACGCAACCGGCCGGGCGGCAAGACGGGGTGGACCGAACTCTTCTTCCTCGACGAGGTGACGGCACTGGCCGCCGGCCACCGCCCCTGCTTCTATTGCCGCCGGCCCCGTGCCCAAGCCTTCAGCGCAGCCTATGCCGTCGCCTTCGGCGCCGACGATCCCAAGGTCGGCGAGATCGACGGGCAGCTGCATCTGGAAAGGCTGGCTTCGGGCGGCGAGCCCATAGAGGTGGACCAGCACGGGCTGCGGCTGCTGCCTGACGGGGCGATGTTCTCGGACGGGGCCTCCGACTATGCCCTGCGCGGCGGCAGGGCGATGCGCTGGAGCTTCGGCGGCTACGACGCAGCCTTCGGCTTCGACGAAGTGGCCGATGCCGAGATGTGCATCATCACGCCGGCGACGACGCTGGCCGTGCTGCAGCGGGGCTACCGGCCGGAATGGCATCCGAGCGCGGAACGGCTCTCGGCAGGGGCGTAGATCCGCTGCGAGCGGCACGATGGGCATCGAGCAGCGCCGCGAAATAGGCAGGCGGGATGGTCATGACCAAAGATGCACGGCGCCCCAGCACCTTGAACGACATGCCGGTTTCAGCTCGACGCGCCATCTCCTCTTCTGTGAGGTTGAGGCCGATTGCTTCCTTGATGATGCAGAAGTCGGCGCAACTGACGCGCTCGCGATCGATTACTGTCGTGCTTACCTTTTCGCCATCGGCATAGGCCTGCTTGAGATAGACGCGCTTCGGATATCGACCGGTGACAAGGATCTGGAAGTCGCCGTTTGCGGACTGCCCCTTCGGATCGATCCAGCTGCGGATCAGGTAGGTGTTTCCAAGCAGGTTCCGGTCATGAAAAATCAGCGGCCCCGAGACTTTGATCAAGCCCGTGTGCGGATCGTGTCCAACCGAAATGTTCCTGGACACCTGCTCCTTCTGCGCTGCTGGCACGATGGGAATGCCGTAGGCGGCGGCGAGCTGCGCACCGCAACCCGCCAACAACAGGCATGCAGCAACGACACGAAAGATCGCCATCTCCGCCCCCCGGCAAAGAATGAACATAACATGAACAAACTTAGACATCCAGAGGCCACGCAGTTGCCCCTTGACCACCGGCACGGCCTGCCGCATTGCTCGGCCATGCGCGCAAACTACAAGATGCAACGGCTGTTCGTGCCCGATGACCTCTCGGCCAGGACGGCGCTCGACGCCGATCCGCAGCAGAGCCACTACCTCGCCCATGTGCTGCGCCTCGGCGAAGGCGCGGAAGTGCTGCTGTTCAACGGCCGCCACGGCGAATGGACGGCAAGGATTGCCGGCCGGACAAAAAGGGCGGTGCGGCTCGAGGTGCTGGAGCAGCAGCGGCCGCAACCCGACCATCCCGATCTCGTCTACTGCTTTGCCCCGCTGAAGGTGGGCCGGCTCGACTATCTCGTGCAGAAGGCGGTGGAGATGGGGGCTGGCACGCTCGTGCCCGTCATCACGCAGCACACGCAATTGACAAAACCCAGCATCGACCGGCTGCGCGCCAATGCGGTGGAGGCCGCCGAGCAGTGCGGCATCCTGGCCATTCCCGACGTGCGCGAGGCGGTGAAGCTGGAGCAGTTGCTTGGCACCTGGGACAAGGACCGGCGGCTGATCTTCTGCGATGAGGATGCATCGACCAACAATCCGATGGCAGCGCTGCAGGGCATCAAGGAGCGCAAACTCGCGCTGCTGGTCGGACCGGAGGGCGGCTTTTCCGACGACGAGCGGCGCATGCTGCGCGCCCTGCCCCAAGTGACGGCCATTCCGCTGGGACCGCGCATCCTGCGCGCCGACACTGCTGCAGTGGCAGCCCTCGCCGTCATCCAGGCGACCATCGGCGACTGGTAGTCAGCCAAGCACCTTGCCGGGCCACGGGTTGATGCCGTCGCGCAGCCAAAGCAGCGTGTCGAGCCAGAAATCTGCGGCGTGAGCGCTGTGGAACAGGCCGAAATGGCCGATCTCGCGCCGGTCGAAATCATCAGGCGACAGCAGGATCTGGGTCGCGTTTGCGCCGGAGTAGTAGGCCAGCGCCCGCCTGATGGCCTGCGGCGTGCCGAGTTCGTCATCGCAAACGCCGACGGCGAGGATGGGCGCGGACACGGCGGCCAGGCGACGCAGGACAGCGCTGCGCTCGTCCTCCGGGTGGCTCTGCTCCATCCGGGCGCGGCGAAAACTCCATTCGTTGGCGACGCCCGCGGGAAGGTCCTCGAGCCAGCCAAGGCGCTTGCCGGGGAAATAGCCCAGCAGGGCGGTGAGCGCAGGCATGGCGACATGCCATTTCAGGAGCAGGCGCAGGCGGCGATCGGCGGCATAGTCGCGCCACCAGGCATATTGGGCGCCGATGGTGAGCATGCGGGCGATGGCCGGGGCGGATTCGGCAAGGCCGGGCAGGAAACCGCCGATGCTGTGGCCGACAACCATGATCGGCGCGCCGGAATCACGCGCGCCAGCGAAGCGCAGCACGGCGTCGAAATCCAGTTCGCCCCAGTCGCGCCAGCGATGGCCGCAGCGGCGCAAATCGACCGGGCGCGAGGCACCGATGCCGCGATAATCGTAGGTCAGGACATCGAAACCGTGCCCGGCCAGAAAGGCGGCGTAGCGGTGATAATACCGGGCCAGCACGCCGGTGGCGGGATTGACGACGACCGTGCCAAGGCCGGTGCCACCGGGCCGTGGCCAGACATGGCCGCGCAACGCGACGCCATCGTCACAAACGATCTCGACAGATTTGGGCTCGACCACTGAGACAGCGATGGACATGGCAAACCTCGCATACATGCAAGCTGCTGCACGGATAAGCGAAAATTCCTATCGGTTACATTCACTAGTCGGTATACACAGGCGATGAAGCCATCCGACATTCCGACGCGCGAGCGCATCGTCAACGCCGCCTCCAAACTGTTCTACAGCGCGGGCATCAGGGCCGTCAGCGTCGATGCGGTGGCCGAAAAGGCAAGCCTGACCAAGCGCACGCTCTACTACCATTTCGCCAGCAAGGACGAGTTGATCGCCGCCTATCTCGACGGTCGCGACCAGCCCAACCTTGCGCTTTACCAGCGCTGGTTCGCAGAGGCACAAGGAGGGCCGGCGGAGAAGGTGATGGCCCTGTTCGGCAACCTTGCCAAGGCCGCACGGCAGCCGAAATGGAAGGGCTGCGGCTTCCTGCGGACCGCCGCCGAACTGGCCGACATGCCCGGGCATCCGGCGATCAAGACCGGCATCGCCCACAAGAAGCGCGTCGAAGGCTGGCTGCACGACGTGCTGGCGGAGGCAGGTGCGGCGGCGCCGGAGACGCTTTCCCGCCAGATTGTGCTCCTGCTCGACGGCGCCTTTGCGGTGGTGCTGCTCAATCGCGACGCGAGCTACATGGAAACGGCGGGCGAAGCGGCATCGACGCTGGTCAAGGCGGCACTTTCGGCGCGATAGTCAAGGCAAGGACTTGCCTGACGCAGCGGATGCAGCGAAATCATTCAATATCTATTGACGAAGGCTCAGGATTTTTCGCTTGATCGGCGAGCGCTCGATCGTCCATCAAGCGCCCGCGGTCCTTCCGCCTTCAGGAGAAGCATACATGGCGCGCGACACCACTGATTTCCGGCCTATCGAAGGGATGGACGAACTCGTCGACTATCTCGCAGCCGGCAACAAGCCGCGCGACAAATGGCGGATCGGCACCGAACACGAGAAATTCCCCTTCTATGTCGACGGCAATGCGCCGGTTCCCTATGGCGGCGACCGCGGCATCCGCGCCATCCTCGAAGGCATGCAGCAAAAACTCGGCTGGGACCCGATCATCGACGCCGGCCGCATCATCGGCCTGGTCGAGCCGACCGGCCAGGGCGCGATTTCACTGGAGCCGGGCGGGCAGTTCGAGCTGTCGGGCGCACCGCTGGAGACGATCCACCAGACCTGCCGCGAGGGCAACGCGCATCTGGCGCAGGTCCGCGAGATCGCCGAGCCTATGGGCATCCGCTTCCTCGGCCTCGGCGGCAGCCCGAAATGGACGCTGGCCGATACGCCGCGCATGCCGAAATCGCGCTACGACATCATGACCGCCTACATGCCGAAGGTCGGCACCAAGGGCCTCGACATGATGTACCGGACCTGCACCATCCAAGTGAATCTCGATTTCGAGAGCGAAGCCGACATGCGCCGCAAGATGCAGGTGTCGCTCAAGCTGCAGCCGCTGTCGACCGCGCTGTTCGCCAACTCGCCCTTCACCGACGGCAAGCCCAACGGCATGCAAAGCTGGCGCGGCGACATCTGGCGCGACACCGACAACCAGCGCTCGGGCCTGCTGGAATTCTGCTTCTCGCCGGAGTTCGGCTTTGCCGACTATGCCGAGTGGGCGCTCGACGTGCCGATGTATTTCGTCATCCGCGACGGCCGCTACCACGACATGACGCACATGACGTTCCGCCAGTTCATGGCCGGCGACGCACGCAACGACATCACCGACGGCATGCCGACCATGGGCGACTGGGCCAACCACCTGTCGACGCTGTTCCCCGACGTGCGCCTCAAGCGATTCCTCGAAATGCGCGGCGCCGACGGCGGCCCGTGGCGGCGCATCTGCGCGCTGCCGGCTTTCTGGGTCGGCTTGCTCTACGATGCGGCGACGCTCGATGCGGTGGAAGAATTCACCCGCGACTGGAGCTACCAGGACGTGCGGGCGATGCGCGATGCGGTGCCCGAGCAGGGCATTTCGGCGGCGTTCCGCAACACCACGCTGCGCGACGTCGGCCGCGACGTGCTTGCGCTGTCGCGCCAGGGGCTGGTCAACCGCGGCCGGAAAAACCATGACGGTTTCGACGAGGCCGGCTTCCTCAACACGCTCGACGAAGTGGTCGCGCGCGGCACGACAAGCGCCGAGGAAATGCTCAACGCCTACAACACGCGCTGGGGCGGATCGATCGAACCGGCGTTCCTGGAGTATGCGTATTAGGGTTGCGAAAGCCCCTTCAACGTCCCGCTAAAAGGCACTACGCTCCTCCTCCGGCGAATGACCCGAGGAGGAAAAAAATGCTGCCACTGTTCGAGATGCTGGCCAATGCCCAGAACGGCAACGGCATGGAGGCACTGGCGCGCCAATTCGGGCTAAGCCAGCAACAGACGCAATCGGCGCTCGAGGCGCTGATGCCCGCCTTCAGCCAGGGGCTGAAACGCAATGCGTCCGATCCCTATGGCGTCGGCTCCTTCCTGCAGGCCATGGCGAGCGGCCAGCACGCCAAATATTTCGAGGACGCCACCCGCGCCTTCTCGCCCCAGGGGGTGCAGGAAGGCAACGGCATCCTCGGCCACCTGTTCGGCTCCAAGGACCTGTCGCGGGCCGTCGCCGGGCAGGCAGCGCAGGCGACCGGTATCGGCCAGGACGTGCTCAAGCAGATGCTGCCGGTGATCGCCTCGATGATCATGGGCGGGCTGTTCAAGCAGTCGACCGGGCAGATGCAGGCGGCCAGCGGCATGGGCGGCAACAACCCGCTGGGCGACATCATCGAGCAGATGATGCGGCAGGGTGGCGGAATGATGGGCGGCGGCCAGCAGCAGGCGCCGCAGCAGACGCAGGCGCCAGACCCGTTCGACAACCCGTTCGGCAAGGTGCTGAAGGACATGTTCGGCGGCGGCCAGGCGCAGCCGCAATCGGCTCCCCGCCAGCAGGCACCGCAGCAGAGCCCCTATGGCGACAATCCGCTGGGCAAGATCTTCGAAGAAATGCTGGGAGGCGGCCAGTCCGCACAACCGGCGCCGCAGCCAAGGCAACGGCCGCAGGAGCAGGCCAACCCGAGCGGCCGGCCACGCAACCCCTATGACGACCTGTTCGGCAAGATGTTCGAAACCGGCAGCCAACAGCGCGACGACTACCAGAAGGGCGTCGAGTCGATCTTCGAGCAGTTTTCGCGCGGGATGGACAGGTACAGGTGAGCGAATAGGGAAATGGCGAATAGTGAGTAGTGAGTAGTGAGTAGTCTCCCTTCCACTACTCACTACTCACTACTCACTACTCACTACTCACTACCTCACTATTTCCTGCCCGCTACGAAAAAAGCCCGGTCCTTGGGAGGACCGGGCAACGTGCAGGCTGGGCCGGCGGGGACCGGCTGGGAGTGGGGAGCCTGCGAAACCCTCGATTACATCTCAGGCGACGCGACGGGCCATCGCCTCGAGATTGTCGGCGCGGGTTTGCCGGATCGTCCGCAGACGGGCGGTCGGATCGGAAGCAAACGGCAGGTCGACGGCGACATGCAGGTCGCCACGGGTGAGCCCGACATCGGCGAGTTCGGTGTCGGTCATTTCACCCAGGCGATAAAAGGCGCGCCGGTTTTTCCAGGCGCGGAAGAGATCGGCGGTGTAGGTGACGATACGCATCGCATTCACCGGCCGAACCGCGGAATGCGTCGTCTCAGTGCAATGGTCGAGCGTGGTCATTGTCATCTCCCTTCAGGACAAACGGGTCCCTTCCGGCCGGCGCTCCTTGCCGCCAAACCGGTTCCGATACACATGCCTCATGTGGACGATCAAACATTGCCATCGGTGGATTGATTAATCCAACGAATGTTTCTAATCTTTATCATCAAAGTTCATGATGGAAACGTCGATGGCCGCTCCGCTCGATCTTGACCAGCTCCAGACCTTCGTCACCATCGTCGACACCGGCAGCTTCACCCGCGCCGCCGACGAGGTCCACCGCACCCAATCGGCAGTGTCAATGCAGATGCGCCGTCTCGAAGACCGCATCGGCAAGGCGCTGTTCGAAAAGGAAGGGCGCATGAACAAGCTGACCGAGGAAGGCGAGCGCCTGCTTTCCTATGCCCGGCGGCTGCTGCACCTGAACCGCGAAACGCTGGCGGCGTTCGACGACCGCGCGCTCGAAGGCACGATCCGCATCGGCGTGCCCGACGATTATGCCGACCGCTTCCTGCCCGAGATCATGGCGCGGTTCTCGCGCTCCAACCCGCGCGTCGAGCTGTCGGTGATCTGCGAGCCGACGGTAAACCTCGCCGACATGATCCGCCGCGGCAACCTCGACATCGCCCTGGTGACGCAGTGCGAAGACACCAATCCGACCGAGATCGTCCGCAACGAGCCGCTGCTGTGGGTCTCCTCTGCCAGCCACATGGCGCATGAGGAAGAGACCCTGCCGATGGCCTTCGGCCGGCCGAACTGCCAGTGGCGGCGCACCGCCTGCGAGATGCTGGATGCGCGCGACCGTCGGTATCGCATCCTGTTCACCAGCTGGTCGGCGACGGTGATCACGGCTGCGGTGCTGGCCGGGCTGGCCGTGTCGGTGCTGCCCGAATGCGCGCTGCGGCCCGGCATGCGCGTACTGGGCGAGGCCGACGGGTTCGGCTCCCTGCCCGACTGCAAGATCGGCATCCTGCGCGGGCATTCCAGCCGGCCGCAGATCATCGACGCGCTTGCCCGCCACATCTCGGAAAGCCTCGACAACATCTCGATCCCGACGCCGGAAGAAACGGGTTCGTTCGACTTCGCCACGCTGATGGCGACACGCAGCCGGCGGCTGAAGCCGAACCAAATCATGCCGGGATGGTAGGCAAAGGCTGAGCCGGCGTGCTTGACGAGGGGGCCTTGCCGGCCCTCAATCGCGCCATGAGCGAAGTTGCCACCGAATCACGAACCAACGCTGCGGAATATACCGTCAGCGAAATCTCCGGCGCGCTGAAGCGCACTGTCGAGGACGCTTTCGGCAATGTGCGCGTTCGCGGCGAAATCTCCGGCTATCGCGGGCCGCATTCGTCGGGGCATGCCTATTTCTCGCTGAAGGACGACCGTGCCCGCATCGAGGCGGTGGTCTGGAAAGGCACGATGAGCCGGCTGAAATTCCGTCCCGAGGAAGGGATGGAGGTGATCGCCACCGGCAAGCTGACCACCTATCCCGGCTCGTCGAAATACCAGATCGTCATCGACAGCCTGGAACCGGCGGGCGCCGGCGCGCTGATGGCCTTGCTCGAGGAACGCAAGCGCAGGCTTGCCGCCGAAGGGCTGTTCGACGACCGGCGCAAGCAATTGCTGCCGTTCATGCCGCTGGTCATCGGCGTGGTCACTTCGCCGACAGGCGCCGTCATCCGCGACATCATCCACCGCATCAAGGACCGCTTTCCGCTGCATGTGCTGGTCTGGCCGGTGCGCGTCCAGGGCGAGACCTCGGGTGCCGAGGTGGCGGCAGCCGTCAACGGCTTCAACGAACTGCCGGAAGAAGGCGGTTTCCGTCGCCCCGACCTTCTGATCGTGGCGCGTGGCGGCGGCAGCCTCGAAGATCTCTGGGGCTTCAACGACGAGGCGCTGGTCCGCGCCGTGGCCGCCTCGCATATTCCGGTCATTTCGGCTGTCGGCCACGAGACCGACTGGACGCTGATCGACCTTGCCGCCGACCGGCGGGCACCGACGCCGACGGGCGCGGCCGAGCTTGCGGTGCCGGTGAAGGCCGAGCTCGAGGCGACGCTGGCCAATCTCGGCGCGCGACTGCGCGGCGCGGTCTCGCGCATGATCGACAGGCGCAGCCAGGCCGTGCGCGCCGCGGCCCGGGCGCTGCCCACACCCGACCAGTTGCTGGCGCTGCCGCGCCGGCGTTTCGACGAGGCCACCAGCCGGCTAGGCCGCGCGCTGACGGTCACCACCGAACGCAAGCGCGCGCGGCTGTCCGCGGTGCGGCTGTCGCCGGCGACCCTGTCGCGGCGCATCGCCGAGACGCGCCGGCACCTGGACCGCGACATGCTGCGGGCGAATGCGGCGCTGCGGGCGCTGGTACGCGAGAAACACGTGCGCTTCGACCGCACCAAGGCTCGGCTGTCGCCCGAGCCGCTGGCGAGGCGGCAAGAGGCCTGCCGCCTTCAGCTCACCAGCCTGGAACGGCGCGGCACACTGGCCGTCGGTCGTGCGCTCGAACGGGCGCGGACGCAGCTGTCGCAAGCAGACCGGCTGATGGCGACGCTGTCGCACAAGGCGGTGCTGGCGCGCGGCTTTGCACTTGTGCGCGACGCCGACGGCGCGGTGCTGAAGCGCGCAGCCGAGATTTCGGCGGGATCGGCGCTGTCGATCGAATTTGCCGACGGCACGGCCAACGCCGTCGCCACCAGCGGCGACGCCAAGCCGCGGCCGGTTACCAAGCCGGTGAGCAAGGTCAAGGAACCCGGCAACCAGGGCAGCCTGTTCTAGAGGCTGTTCCGTGCCAAGCGGCGTGGAACAGACCCGGCGCATGACTTAGTCCGAAGTCGTTCCTGACGGAGCCGCAAGTACCGGAGCCACGAGCGGGGAAATGAACGGCGCGCTCCACGATCCGCCGACGAAGAAGGCCGCGGGCGGAATGGCCGGCGGGGTCGCGGCGGTGGCATCCTTGGCTTCGATCGCCCCGGACAAGGCGAGGCCACGGCCGACATAGGGCACGATCCCCGTCAGCCAGATGCGGTTGGTCGCGGTGCGCGCCTCGGCCTTGTCGATCCTGGCGACACCGTTGGCGACCGTCGCCTTCAACTCGACGCCATCCACCGGCAGCGTGCCGCCCGAGACTTCGTCCAGCGAGAAGAAGCCGCGCTCGGACGAACGCTTGAGGAATGCCTGCAGATCGAGCCCGATGATGGCACCCGCGCCGAACGTGGCGGCAATCGAGCCGTTGGCATTCTGCAGAAGCGTGCTCCAGCTCAAGCCAGGCCCCTTGAGGATGACTGACACGGTGCCCCGGCCGATCGGCACGATGCGGCTCATGCCGGCGGCGGTGCCGAATGCGCCGCCATCGATGTCCGATGCCAGAAGCCGCAGTTCGGCCTGGCTGCCGCCCGGCTTGCGGTCGAAACGGATGCCGGCCTGGACATTGCCGCCAAAGGCCTCGGCGTCGGAGATGTCGAAGGCCACGAGGCCACCCTTGACCTGAGCCGTGGCGGCGACCTCGGACAGCGCGATCGAGCCGGCCGTCGCCTTGCTGGTCGACAGCCTGAGGTCGAGATTGATGCGGTCGGCGAAGCTGGTGTCGATCTCGGCGGCATTGCCGTTGGGCGATGCCATCGGCGCGAAGGCCGAGGCAAAGGTCATCAGGTCGAGCGAATCGAATGCAAGCGTGCCGGAGAGCGACGGCAGCGGCCCGTTCAGCGCCAGATCGAGGATGCCCATGCCCGGATTGCCATCGATCGTCACCTTGGCATTGTCGAGCTTGAGGCGATCGAGATCGCCGCTGACGCCGGATGCGATGGAGATCGAGCCGACCGGACTGGTGGGCATGACGCCGGGGCGCGACCATTCGAGCACCCGCCTGAGCGAAGTTGCCGCGAACTTGACCTGGCCGTCGACATGGACATCGCCGGCCAGGCTGGCGGTGCCGTCAAAGGACGCTTCCACCGGCGCCGACTTCAGCGACGCGACGATGGGCGCGGCGCCGCCGGCAAAGAGCACCAGCGGGCGAGGCGACGACAGTTCGAGTGCCGCCTGCTCGCCACGCCAGATGGCGGTGGCGGTCAGGCTTCCGGCCTTGTTGAGCGCCGGCAGGCTGGCCTTGCCGGTGAGGTCGGTCAAAAGCTCGTCCTCGCCTTCGTCCGAAACGGCGACGACGCGGCCATCGACAAATTCGACGGAGCCGAACTCATCCGAAGGCATCTTGCCTAGGTCCGGCTCGGCGGGACTGGCGGAGACCGTGGCGCGCGCAAGCTCGATCGCACGCGTCAGCCTGCCGCCGCGCGACCGGGGCATTTCCAGACCGCCGTCGGCCAGGCGCCG
Source organism: Aminobacter aganoensis (assembly GCF_014206975.1). GTDB lineage: Bacteria > Pseudomonadota > Alphaproteobacteria > Rhizobiales > Rhizobiaceae > Aminobacter > Aminobacter aganoensis. Next base: position 115,760 of record NZ_JACHOU010000013.1, on the reverse strand, counting down.
CAGGCGCACCGTCGGCCTCAGGAAATGGGCGTCGGAAAAGTCGACATTGCCACTGAGGGCGGAGAATGCCGACAGCTCGATCTCGACGCGTTCGGCCTCGATGACCGGCGATCCCTGCTCATCTTCCCAATCGGTGAGCGTCACGTCGGTAAGCGTGGCGCGGAAGACCGGCCAGATCTCGATGTCGGGCGTGCCGTTGATCGAGACGCGGAAGCCGCTCCACGCGCTCATCTCGAAGGCGATGCGGTCCTTGACGATCTGGGTGGAGGCGATGAAAGGCACGGCCGCAACAGCCACAGCGACCAGGACGGCAATGCCGACGATCGCCCAAATGCTGCGCCTGAACAGTGGTGATGGCATGTTGCCCTTGTGCTGCCCGTGCTGCGCGGTTGTGGGAACCGGGTGTAACCGAGTAACGCGGCATTTCAAGTCTTTGTGGCCATCGGATGACGTTTGCGCACAGCGCAATGGCGCTATTCGACATTTCCTTGATCTGCTGCAGTGCGACATGCATAACCAGATGCCTTCCTGGGAGAGATGCCGATGTCCGTTGAAACGCCACTCTGGGTGCCTTCCGCAAAGCAGGTCGCGGAGGCGCCGCTGACGGCGTTCATGGCCGAGGCGTCGGCGCGCGCCGGGCGGGCATTTTCCAGCTATGCCGAGTTGCACGCCTGGTCGGTGGACGAGCGCGAAGCGTTCTGGGACCTGGTCTGGGACTTCTGCGGCGTGATCGGCGACAAGGGCAGTCGCGTGCTGATCGACGGCGACAAGATGCCGGGCGCGGCGTTCTTTCCCGATGCCAAGCTCAATTTCGCACAGAACCTGCTGCGGAGCACCGGCAGCGCCGAAGCCATCGTCTTCCGTGGCGAGGACAAGGTCGAGCGGCGGTTGTCCTGGGACGAGTTGACGGCGCTGGTGTCGCGGCTGCAGCAATTGTTCGTGTCGCTCGGCGTGAAGGAAGGCGACCGGATCGCGGCGATGATGCCCAACATGCCCGAGACGGTGGCTGCGATGCTGGCAGCGGCCTCGATCGGAGCGGTGTGGTCGTCGTGCTCGCCCGATTTCGGCGAGCAGGGCGTGCTCGACCGGTTCGGCCAGATCGAGCCGAAGGTCTTCATCGTGCCCGACGGCTACTGGTATGCCGGCAAGCACATCAAGGTCGGCGACAAGGTCGCAGCGGTCGCCGACAAGCTGACGACAGTCATCAAGGTCCTGGTCGTCGACTATCTCGGCACTGCAAGCGACGTGGCCTCGGGCATCGCCAAGGCCGAGGCGCTGGAGGATGCGCTGGCGCCGTTTGCGGCAAAGCCGGTGACCTTCACGCCCCTGCCCTTCGCCCACCCGCTCTACATCCTGTTTTCCTCCGGCACGACCGGCATCCCGAAATGCATCGTCCATTCCGCCGGCGGCACGCTGCTGCAGCACGTCAAGGAGCACAGGCTGCATGCCGGGCTCAAAGCCGGCGACCGCTTCTTCTACTTCACCACCTGCGGCTGGATGATGTGGAACTGGCTGGTCTCTGGGCTCGCCTCGGAGGCAACGCTGCTGCTCTATGACGGCTCGCCGTTCCATCCCGACGGCAACGTGTTGTTCGACTTCGCCCAGGCCGAGGAAATGTCCTATTTCGGCACCTCGGCGAAATTCATCGATTCCGTCCGCAAGGCCGGCCTCAGGCCCATCGACAGCCACGACCTGTCGTCCGTGCGCACCATCTCGTCGACCGGCTCGCCGCTGTCGCCGGAAGGCTTTGCCTTCGTCTATGACGGCATCAAGCGGGACGTCCACCTCGCCTCGATCTCGGGCGGCACCGACATCGTGTCGTGCTTCGTGCTCGGCGTTCCGACCGAGCCGGTGTGGACAGGCGAGATCCAGGGCGCCGGCCTCGGCCTTGCCGTCGATGTCTGGAACGACGACGGCAAGCCGCTGCGCGAGGAAAAGGGCGAACTGGTCTGCGCCAAGGCGTTCCCGGCAATGCCGATCGGCTTCTGGAACGATCCGGACGGGGCCAAATACCACGCCGCCTATTTCGAGCGCTTCGACAATGTCTGGTGCCATGGCGACTTCGCCGAATGGACAAGGCATGGCGGCATGATCATCCATGGCCGATCGGACGCGACGCTCAATCCGGGCGGGGTGCGCATCGGCACCGCCGAAATCTACAACCAGGTCGAGCAGATGCCGGAGATCGCCGAGGCGATCTGCATCGGCCAGGACTGGCAGGACGACGTGCGGGTGGTGCTGTTCGTGCGCCTCGCCCCTGGCGTTGCGCTGGACGAGGAGCTGGAAAAGCGCATCCGCACCAAGATCAGGACCGGCGCCAGCCCGCGCCACGTGCCGGCACGCATCGTTGCCGTTGCCGACATCCCGCGCACCAAGTCGGGCAAGATCACCGAACTCGCCGTGCGCGACATCGTCCATGGCCGCGCCGTCAAGAACCAGGAGGCGCTGGCCAATCCCGAAGCGCTCGATCTCTATCGCGGGTTGGCCGCGCTGCAGAAATGAGCGCGCGCGGCCGAGATATGCCTAACGAAAGATGAAGGCCAAATTTACCTCAACTTCAGGAGTGGTACACTTTCGTAAACTTATCATCATCGCGGTAAGGAGCTGTTAAGGTTCGACCCCGATAGTCGGACCTAACTTGAAGGGAGAAATCCCTTTCCTCGTCTTCGAGGATGGCACGTTAGCTCAAGTCCCCGTTGTAAACAGCATCTCCTTTCAAGGCGCCATCTGGCGCCTTTTTCTTTGCCGTTTCTGGGAGAAGCTAGAGCGATGCCTCGGCGTCGCGCACCAGGGCACCGGAAAGCAGCACCACCGGCACCATGGCGGTGATGATGATGACGATCGCCGCGACGGCACCTTCCTCCGGCACGCCGCGCGAGGCGTTTTCATAGACATGGGTGGCGAGCGTGCTGAAGCCGAAGGGGCGCAGCAGGATGGTCGCCGACAGCTCCTTGACGGTGTCGACGAACACCAGGACGGCGGCTGTCAGGATCGCCGGCTTGAGCAGCGGCAGGAGCACGCTGGTGGCACTCTGCGCCGGCGTCTTGCCGAGACTGCGGGCGGCCTCGTCGAGGCTGCCCGGGAGCTTTTCCATGCCGGATCGGATGGCACCCTCGGCGAGAGCGATGAAGCGGATGGTGCAGGCGAGGATGACGGCGGCAGCCGAGCCGGTGAGCAGCAGGCCGGTGGAGACGCCGAGCCAGGCGCGGGCGAAGGCGTCGACCGAATTGTCGAAGCGGGCGAGCACGAAAAGCAGGCCGAGGCCGAGGATGCCGCCCGGAAGCGCATAGCCGACAGAGGCCAGCCGCACCATCGCCGCCATGCTGCGCGTCTTCGACAGGCGCTGGGCATTGAGCAGGAACAGCGCGATGGCGACGGTGACGACGGCCGTGATCGAGGCTGTCATCAAGCTGTTGACGAAAGCGCGCGCGACGTCGGGCGAGGCAAACTGTTCGAGGCGGCGCGAGGCATACTGGCCGAAGATGGTGATCGGCACGCCGAAGCCGCTGAGGATGGGCAAGAGCACGGCGACGGGCATGGCGAACCGCGTCCAGCCCTTGAGTGCGATGCGCGGCGGGTGGACCTTGAGGTGGGTGCCGCGGCCGGCATGGAAGCGCTGGCGGCGGCGCGCCCATTGCTCGGCAACGAGGAGCAGGACGACCAGCACCAGCATCAGGATGGCGATCTGGGCGCCGCCTTCGAGGCTGCCGCGGTTGAGCCAGGTGGTGTAGACGGCGACCGTCAGCGTGCGGACGCCGAAATATTCGGCGGCACCGATGTCGTTGATGCTCTCCATCAGCACCAGTGCCACGCCGGCAACGATGGCCGGCCGCGCCACGGGCAGAAGCACGCGCCAGAACACCCGCGCCGGCGAGGCACCGAGCGTGCGCGCGACATCGGCGATGTTGCGTCCCTGCATGAGGAAGACGATGCGGGTGGTCAGATAGACGTAGGGATAAAGCACCGAGGCAAGCACGAAGGCGGTGCCCCAGGTGGAGCGTATGTCGGGGAACCAGTAGTCGCGGATGGTCTGGAAGCCGAAGATGGCGCGGACCATGCTCTGCACCGGGCCCTGGTAGTGGAAGAACTCGCCGAAGGCATAGGCGGCGAGATAGGGCGGCACGGCGAGCGGCAGGACCAGCGCCCAGGACAGCATGCGGCGGAACGGAAAATCATAGGCGACGACCGCCCAGGCGCAGGCGACGCCGGCAACCGAGGTCAGCACCGCCACCATGACCAGCAGCGCAAGCGTGGTGCGGGTTGCGCCGGGCAAGACGTTTTCGATCAGATGCGGCCAATCCTCGCCGGTGCCGGAGAGGGCGACGAAGAGGAGCGACAGCACCGGCAGGATGACGACGATACCGATGGCGAGCGCCAGCGTGCCGAGCAGCGGATGGCGCGGGCGCCTGACGGGCAAGGCTCGGGCGTCCGCGGCAAACGCCCCGCCCGAAGTCCCCTGACCTGTTCCGCTTGTCGTCGGCAAGGCCGCTCCCCAGCAATGCAGAAAAGCCGGACCGATTGCCCGGCCCGGCTCTTCTTCAGTTCATGTACCCGCCTATCAGCTGCTCGGGCCGTCGTCGAGGCCGACGCGGTCGACCATTTCGGAGGCAGCCTTGCGGCCCTTGGCGATGTCGACCAGCGGCAGCGTGTCGGCCTTGAGCTCGCCGAAGGCCTTGACCGTCTCGGACGGCTCGAGGCCCGGCTCGACCGGATATTCGTAGTTCTTCTCGGCGTAGACCTGCTGGGCCTCGTGGCTGGCCAGGAAGCGGATCAGCTTGACGGCGTTGTCACGGTTCGGCGCGTTCTTGGCGAGCGCTGCACCCGAGATGTTGACGTGGGTCAGGCCGTTCTCGAAGGTCGGGAAGAGCACGTTGATGGCGTTACCCCATTCCTTTTCCTTCGGGTCCTTCTCGTTGTTGCGCATCAGGCCGACATAGTAGGTGTTGCCGATGGCGATGTCGCACTCGCCGGCAGCGATGGCGCCAGCCTGCGGACGGTCGCCGCCGTCGGGCTTCTTGGCGAGATTGGCCTTGAGGCCCTTCATCCACTCTTCGGTCTTCTCAGGACCCCAATGGGCGATCGCCGCCGAGAACAGGGCCAGGTTGTAGTCATGCTGGCCCGAACGCATGCAGATCTTGCCCTTCCACTTGGGATCGGCGAGCTCGGCATAGGTGATCGCCGTGTCCTTGACGCGCTCCTTGGAGGCGTAGATCACGCGGGCGCGCTTGGTGACGCCGAACCAGTTGCCTTCCGGATCGCGATACTCGGCCGGCAGCAGCTTGTTGATTTCGTCGTCGACCAGAGGCTGGGTGACGCCCTTTTCCTTGGCCGAAGTGAGACGGGCGATGTCGACGGTCATGATGACGTCGGCAGGCGAATTCTGGCCTTCCGCCTGGATGCGCTCCTCAAGACCCTTGTCGAGGAACAGCACTTCGGTCTTGATGCCGGTCTCGGCCGTGAAGGCATCGAGAACGGGCTTGATCAGATCGGGCTGGCGATAGGTGTAGATGTTGACCACGCCGTCGGCGAGCGCCGAGGTGGTGAAGAGCGCCGCAATCGCAAGGGCGCCGCCGGCAAGTGCCGACCTGGCGTTTCCAAATTTCATTTTTTCTCTCCTGGCCAAAGGGGGCAAAGTCCCTCGAGGAACAAATGGCAGCCTCGCTTGCGAGGCCCCCTTCCCTATGGCCATTGTGACACTTGCGGTCAAGTTTAAAGGCCAGCAAATTCAATAGTTTAGAAATGTTCTAAACTGGACTGTTTTGCACCGGATTCAATGGCTTGTTCGACAAATTCTAACAACGGCCAGCCGACATCACGCAGATGTGCACAAAATGTCGCACCCTGCCCGGCCCAGGCTACTCCGCAAGAACCCTCGTCGAGGGGAAGGTGACCTCGATCAGAGTGCCCTCGCCCGGGGTCGAGGCAATGGTGAATCGGGCACGATTGGCCTCGACCATCGCCTTGGTCAGCGGCAGGCCGAGGCCGGTTCCGTCGCCGCGGCCGCGCTTCAGCGAGTTGATCTGCTTGAACGGTTTCAGCGCCTGTTCGATCTCGGCCTGGCTCATGCCGATGCCGGTGTCGCGTACCCGCATGACGATGTCGCCCGACGTCTCGTAGGCGGTGGAAACGATCACCTGGCCGCCGGCCTGGGTGTAGCGCACGGCATTGGACAGGACGTTGAGCGCGATCTGGCGGATCGAGCGCCGGTCGGCGACGATTTCCGGCAGCCGCGAGGCGAAGCTGGAGCGGATGATGACGCGCTCGCGGTTGGCCTGGGGCTGCATCATGGCGACGGTCTCGGCGAGCGCATCGTTGAGCGACACCGCCTCGTAGTCCATCTCCTGCTGACCGGCCTCGATCTTGGAGATGTCGAGCAGGTCGTTGACCAGGTCGAGCACATGGTTGCCGGAGCGGTTGATGTCGCGGAGATAGTCGCGGTAGCGGTCGTTGGCGACGGGGCCGAACTTCTCGTCTACCATCAGTTCGGAGAAGCCGATGATGGCGTTGAGCGGCGTGCGGATCTCGTGGCTGATGCGGGCGAGGAAGTCGGTCTTCTGCGACGACGAGCGCTCGGCCTGGGCGCGCGCCTGGGTCAGTTCCTCCTCGGCACGCTTCCATTGGGTGATGTCGCGGACGACGGCACAGAAGCCGCTGTCGTTGGGCAGCCGGCCGATGGTCATGAACAGCGGGATGAAGCGCCCCTGCGATTCGCGGCCGATGACCTCGCGGCCGTCGTTGAGCACGCTTGCCACGCCATGCTCGGACAGGCCGACGAGATAGTCGCGCGCGGCGCGCTGGCTCTCGATGGCGAACAGCGAGTGGAACTGCTTGCCGGTGACCTCGTCGCTATCGAAACCGAACAGGGCCTCGGCCGGGCGGCTGATCGAGCGGATGGCGCCATCGCGGTCGATGAGCACGACGCCATCGGTGGCGGTGTCGATGATGGTGCGCATCTCGGCGAGGCGCTCTTCGAGCTCGGCGATCTGGTCTGAGGCGTCGAGGTCGTCATCATCGCTGATGCGGCGCACGACGAGCATCAGCGCCTTGCCATCCTGCCAAGGCACCGAGCGCAGCACGGCTTCGATCGGGAATTCCTCGCCGCCCCGGGTCTTCAGCTTCAGATCATGGTCCGAGCCCGGCTCATTGCCGTAGCTTTCGGCGAACAGCGCGTCGAGGCCACCGGCCCGGGCCAGTTCGTCGACCGAACCGTAACCGGTCAGGTCGAGAAACTCGGCATTGGCGTAGTGCAGCACATCACCGGCATGGATGAGCACCGGCACCGGCAATTCCTCGAGGATCGGCGCATCGACGGGCGTGTCGCGGCCGCCCGAGAATGACGGAATGACGTCCTCGGTGCGCAGCGCGGGCTTTACGGTTGTCTCGCGGTCGACCGCAGGTTCGCCCGGCACCTCCGGTTCGCTTGCCCTCATGGACGACAGCGCCACGACCTCGGCCGATGCCGGCTCTTCGGGCTGGGCGGTTTCAGGGGCAGCATGCTCGGCAAGTTCGGCGGCGGCCGCTTCGGAATAGCCGGCGATTTCCGCCGACGCCGCTTCGCCATTGCCGGCTGCGGGCACTTCGGCTTCCGGTGCCGAGGACGTCGGCTGCTGCCGCGCAGCGACGATCTCGCTTGCCCGCTTGAGCTTTTCGCCGATCTCGCGGAAGGCGTTGCGCTCGACGGAGGACAGGCCCTTGCCGTTGGCAGGCTCCTCCGGCGCGGCCGGCCGGTGCTCGGCAAGCCGGATCACCTTGTCGGTATAGCGGCGATCATGCGACGGTTCGATTTCCAGCGCCGGCACCTCGCCGGAGAAGGGGTCGGCGGGAGCCGGTGCCTCTGCCGCGGGCTCGTTGGATGGACCAGCCTCGGCTTGCGATTGCCCGGCAGGCTCGACGGCCGGCGGTTCGGTGGCCGATGATGGAGCTTCCGCTTCGGGCGCGGCCTCGGTTGCAGCGTCCAGCGGCGCGCCGTTGGGCACCAGCGCCAGGCCGATGCGCTCGTGGTCGATCACGGCTTCGGCCGGGCGTGCGACGCCGAACCCTCGGAAACCCTCGAAACTGCGGTCGCGGCCATAGACCGGCAAAGCTGCCAGATCGACCGGGATTCGCTGTTCGGAACCGGCGACGGGCCACAGCACCGAACGGCCCGACCAGGTGTCGCGGCGCTGCAAGAGGCCGGCGATTTCGCCCGATGGATCGAGCTCGAAGGTGTTCGACACGTCCTGGAAGCGCCGGCCGATGACATCGGCGGCATGCTCGCCGACGACGGCGGCGAATTCGGGCGAAATCGCGCTGAAACGGCCCTCGGCATCGGTGCGCCAGACGAAGCGGACCGGTGCCGCCGATCGGTCCGCCAGCGGCTCGGCGCGCTTCGCCGGCGGTGCGGCGACCTCGGCAGCCTCCACCGGCGACCTGTCCACGAGTTCGGCGACAGAGCCCGGCTCGGCAACCTTGGGCGGCTGTTGCGCCGCGGCCATTTCGCGGACCACGGCCCCTGCCCGGCTTTCGCGTTCCTCCGGGCTGAAATACCAATGATCGTGGTCGGCATGCGCGGCGGCCGGCGGCTGTACCGGGGCGGTCGCCTGCATCGGCTGGGCATCGGCGCTGCGGACAGGTTCCGGCACAGGCGCGAGCGGGGTCTGCTCGACGGGGCCGTCTTCACTGACCTCGACGCGTTCGTCGATGACGACAAGCAGATGCCGCGCCGGATCGTCGGCAAGCCGCGCCATGCCGGCGGGCAGATAGCCGCCGGCGGCGGGAATGGCCCGCTTGATCATGCGGTCGCGTTCGCGGCTGACGGCAGAGACCAGGCCGGCAAGCGTCGAGGTGGCGATGCCAAGCTCGGCAAATCCTTCGGTCGCCGCTTCAATTTCGCCACGGCCGTCGACAAAGGCGAGGAAATGCCCCGGCTCGGTGAAGCCGCTAATGGCGCTGGCGGCAACGTCCTTCGCAGGCTTGCCTGCCGGCACCGCAAGCATGATCGCGGTTTCGCCATCCGGCAGCCGGACCGAACTGGCCATGAAGGCAACGGCGCGGCTGGTCAGGCCCGACGCCACCCGCACCATGATGGCGCGGTCGCTGCCGATTTCAGGAAAGCCCGAGGTCGCCGCGATCTGGCGGCGGGCCGCCAGTCCCAGGCGCGCGGGCGCGCCGATGACCGCATCGATGTCGTCATAGCCGAGCACGGCGGCACCCGGACCATTGGCCCAGACCACGTCCTCGAGGTCGGCAGTCAGCACGACAATGGCGTCGCCGGCAGCGAAACGCTGCCTGACACGATCGACCACCGCGACGTCGATGAAGGAATAGGCTGCTGACGGCATTCACATAACCCGCAAGGCACGCATTCTCGTAATTAACGCTTTGTTAATAAAAGCCGTCATCGCCAAGGTCTAGCAAACAGGTGTCATGGAGCGAGATTATTCTCGCCACGTGGTTAACCTCGCAGCGGCCGCAAATTGTGCACTGCAACATTCTTATTGCAATGCACAATGAAATGCCCTATATGAGACATGCGAATAAACGAGACGGGTGACGCCACCCCGTCCAGTCACAGGGTGAGACAATGTCCAAGACCAAAACCGCAGAATTCGCAGACACCATCGAAATGCCGAGCTTCGACGTTTCCAAGGCCACCGACCAGTTCCGCGTCTTCGCCGAAAAGGGCGTCGAGCAGTCCAAGGAAGCCTACACCAAGCTCAAGACCGGCGCCGAAGAGGCCCAGAAGACCATCGAGACCAGCTATGAGAACGCCCGCAGCGTGACCAGCGAGCTGTCGCTCAAGGCGATCGCCGCCCTGCGCAGCAATGCCGAGGCCGGCTTCTCGCACCTCGAGGCCCTCGCCGGCGCCAAGTCGCTGTCGGAAGTCGTCGAACTGCAGACCTCCTATCTGCGCAGCCGCGTCGAGCAGACCGTCGAGCAGGCCAAGGAATTCCAGGCCGTTGCCTCGAAGGCCGCCGAAGACGTCTCGAAGCCGGTCAAGACCGCCTTCGAAAAGGCGCTGAAAGACCTCAAGGCCGCTTGATCGCGACCGAACAAGATACCCGGCGGGCGGTTCCTCCTCCCTCTGCCTGCCGGGCGAAGCGGCCAGCACCTCCTCCCGCTGGTCACCAAAGGAAAAGGCCGGCACCTCCTCCCGCCGGCCTTTTTCTTTTTTGCGGGGTCGATATCCCGCTGAATTCAGCGACTTCGCGCCGCGGGCACAAATCGCCGCAGTGGATGGTTCGCAAAGCTCTTGAAATGTGTTGGAATTGTCCGTAAGGACGCTGCGCCAGAGCAAGGCACGCGGTTGTAGCTCAGTTGGTTAGAGCGCCGGATTGTGGATCCGGAGGTCGGTGGTTCGAGCCCACCCAACCGTACCATTCTCCTTTCCCGACATCATCGCGAGCGGCCAGGCCAGGTTTTCCTGCCGGCGTTGCGCGTCAGCCGATCTTCCTCGCAATGGCTCGTCCCTCCGGCAGCACGATTCGGACCGCGCACCCTTTCCACGAATCGCCGCCGGGCAGCCGGCAGCAACGCACGAAACAGAAAACGGCGCGCCTCGGTCGAAGCGTGCCGTTTTTTTGTTTCCGAGGACGAATGTATCGTCGCGGCGATTGTTACTGGCAGGGGGCCAGGTAGGTCACCGGCCTGCCGTTGCGGTCGTACATCGGGCGGCCACGGTTGTCGTACTGGTGGTAGCGGCATTCGCCGGGAGCGGTGCCCGCGCCGATCATGGCGCCGGCGAGACCGCCGATGACCGCGCCCGCCACGGTTGCGCCGGTGTTGCCGCCGATGGCCTGGCCGACCAGGGCGCCGCCGACCGCACCCACCGCACCGCCGCCAACGGCACGTTCTTGCGGGGTGTTACAGGCCGTAGCGGCCAATGCGACGAAAGACAAAACTGCAGCCGTAGCGAGAAAACGCGTCATTACCCCTACTCCTCAAAGTTGATCGCCATGACGCTATCACGGCGACTTTGGCTTATCCAGCGACACACCCTTGGAAAGGTTACCCTTTTCGGGTTCTCCCAAAGATCAGCAGATGCTTGCGGACCGGCCGGTCGACTGCGACCGCCGCATGTTCCGAGTCCATCTTCACCTGAAAGAGTCCGGATCTGTTGGCCGTGCCGCCAACCGACAATTCCGTCTTGCCATCGATACTCAAGACAAATCCAAATCTACCGGATGCATAAAATCTTCAGCATGGACTTTATCCTTCGTTCGATCATCACGTCATCTTATGGTGACTTCGATTGGAGATAGAAATGAGAATATTTTACCTCGCAGCCGCCATGTTGATCGCATCGAACGCAGTTTCATGGGCGCAGACGATGCCAATGAGAGGCGGTCGCGCGCCCGACGGGTACATCGCCTTGTCATCGAACATCACGATTTCCATGCCGTTCGACAAGTCGCAGGACATCGAAGCGCAGCAAAAGGCGGCGGTAGAGTCCGTCTACCGGATGATCAAGAACAGTTGCGAACTCGTCGTCGAGGCATTTGCCGAGAGCTGTGAAATCACGGGCGTCAGCAGCAGCGTCAACATGAGCAACCGAAACGACCGCGACATGTCCGTGACCGTCAGCGGCCAGGTGCAGATGGTGGCCAAGCCGAGAGCCGTCACCGCCCCCAATCCCTGAGCGAGGAGAGGACCGCCGCGGGGCCGCCGGGAACAGCGTTGCCTACCCCCGCTGCGCGGCCTGCTCGTCGCGCAGGCGCTGGACTTCGCGACGCTTGTTGACCAGCGAGGCGGCGATGACGCCAATGGCGACGATGCCGATCAGGATGGTGCAGGCGGCGTTGATCTCAGGCGTCACTCCGAGCCGGACCTGGCTGTAGATCTTCATCGGCAGCGTGGTCGCGCCCGGCCCCGAGGTGAAGCTCGAGATCACCAGATCGTCGATGGAGAGCGTGAAGGCCAGCATCCAGCCGGAAATGATTGCCGGCAGGATGACCGGCAGCGTGATCTGGAAGAAGGTCTTGACCGGCGGGGCGCCGAGATCCATCGCCGCCTCTTCGAGCGAGCGGTCGAAGGTGACCAGCCGCGACTGCACCACCACGGCCACGAAACACATCGAAAAGGTGATGTGGGCGAGCGTGAGCGTGAAGAAGCCGCGGTCGAGGCCGACGGCGACGAACAGCAAAAGCAGCGACAGGCCGGTGATGACCTCGGGCATGACCAGCGGGGCGAACACCATGCCCGAGAACAGCACCCTGCCGCGGAAGCGTGTGTAGCGGGTGAGCGCCAGGGCCGCGAGCGTGCCGAGCACGGTCGCCAGGGTCGCCGAGACCAGGCCGACGCGGATGGTGACCCAGGCGGCGTCCATCAGGCCCTGATTGTTGAACAGCGAGACATACCACTTGGTCGAGAACCCGCCCCAGACGGTGACCAGCTTCGATTCGTTGAAGGAGAAGATGACCAGCAGCACGATCGGCAGATAAAGGAAGGCAAATCCCAGCACGATGGCGGTGATGTTGAAACGGCTCCAGCTCGCGTTCATGTCAGCGCCCCTCTTCCTGGGCGCGCGCCTGCGCCTGCTGGAAGAACATGATCGGCACGACCAGCAAAAGCAGCAGGATGACGGCCACCGCGGACGAAACCGGCCAGTCGCGATTGGCGAAGAACTCGTTCCACAACGTCTTGCCGATCATGAGCGTCTGCGAGCCGCCGAGCAGGTCGGGGATGACGAACTCGCCGACCGCCGGGATGAAGACCAGCAGGCATCCGGCGATGACGCCGGGCAGCGACAGCGGGAACGTGATCTTCCAGAAGGCCGAAATCGGCGGACAGCCGAGGTCCTGCGCCGCCTCGATCAGCGAATAGTCCATCTTCTCCAGCGCCGAATAGAGCGGCAGGATCATGAACGGCAGGTAGGAGTAGACGATGCCGATGAAGATCGCCGTATGGGTGTTGAGGATGACCAGCGGCTGGTCGATGATGCCGGTGCCGAGCAGCATCTGGTTGAGCAGCCCCTCGGGCTTGAGGATGCCGATCCAGGCGTAGACTCGGATCAGGAAACTGGTCCAGAACGGCAGGATCACCAGCATCAAAAGCGTCGGCCGGATCGTCGCCGGGGCGCGGGCCATGCCATAGGCGATGGGATAGCCGACCAGCAGCGCGAGGAACGTCGAGATGGCTGCGATGACCACGCTCGATACGTAGGCGTTGAAGTAGAGCGCGTCCTGGGTCAGCCACAGGTAATTGTCGAAGCTGAACTCGCCGATCTGCGACATCAGCCCCGAAAAGCCGTCGGCGAGGCCAAGGACCGGGGTGTAGGGCGGCATGGCGATCGCCGTCGTCGACAGCGATATCTTGAAGACGATGACGAACGGAATGAGGAAGAAGAACAGCAGCCAGAGATAGGGAACGAGGATGACGAGGCGGTTGGTGATGGCGGACAGGGCGCGCGTCATATCTCCACCTATCGCGTCAGAACGACGCCGGCGTCGTTGCGGAAGGAAATCCACGCCTTGTCGTCCCAGCTCAGCGGATCCTCGGTGCCGCGCGTCGCATTGAGCGAGCTTGCCTTGACCACCTGGCCATTGCCGAGCTGGACGTGGAAGATGGTCATGTCGCCGAGATAGGCGATGTCGTAGACCTCGCCTTCCAGGACATTGTCGCCGCCCTCGGGCTTCTTCGACGAGACCTTGATCTTCTCTGGCCGGATGGCGAAGGTCACCTCGGTTCCCGCCGGCGCGTCGCCGGCATTGGCGGTACGGATCGTGACGCCATTGGCGCTGGCGATGGTGGCGCCGGCGCCGTCACGCTCGGCGACCTTGCCCTCGAACATGTTGATGTTGCCGACGAAGTCGGCAACGAAGCGCGAGCCCGGCGCCTCATAGACCTCGGCTGGCGTCGCCACCTGCATCACCTCGCCCTTGTCGAGGATGGCGATGCGGTCGGCCATGGTCATGGCCTCTTCCTGGTCGTGGGTGACAACGACGAAGGTCAGGCCGAGCGTTTGCTGCAGGTCCATCAGCTCGAACTGGGTTTCCTCGCGCAGCTTCTTGTCGAGCGCGCCGAGCGGCTCGTCGAGCAGCAGCACCTTGGGCCGCTTGGCGACGGCGCGGGCGAGCGCTACGCGCTGGCGCTGGCCACCCGAAAGCTGGTGCGGCTTGCGCTTGGCGAACTGGCTGAGCTTGACCAGCTTGAGCATCTCGGCGACGCGCGTGTCGATATCGGCCTTGGCCATGCCGTCCTGCTTGAGACCGAAGCCGATGTTCTGCTCGACCGTCATGTGCGGGAATAGCGCATAGGACTGGAACATCATGTTGACCGGTCGCCGGTAGGGCGGAATGCCGCGCAGGTCCTGGCCGTCGAGCAGGATCTGGCCCGACGTCGGCTCCTCGAAGCCGGCGAGCATGCGCAGCAAGGTCGACTTGCCACAGCCCGAAGCGCCGAGCAGCGCGAAGAACTCGCGCTCATAGATCGACAGCGACAGGTTGTTGACGGCCGTGAAGTCGCCGAAACGCTTGGTGACGTTCTTGAACTGGATGTAGGGCTTGGCGTCAGGCTGGTTCCAGGGCGCAAACTCCCTGCGGATGTTGCCGAGCGATTTCATGGTCCCCTCCGTCCCCTTGCCCCGAAGCCAAATCCCGGCGCCAGAGGCGCCGGGATAGCCGTGGACCGTTATTGTCCCGTGACGATCTTGGTCCAGCTGCGGGTGACCGTGCGCTGGGTCTTGGGATCGTAGGGCGCGACGGTGAACAGCTTCGCCAGCATGGCATCGTCCGGATAGATCGCCGGATCCTCGATGATGTCCTTTTCGAGCAGAGGCTGTGCCGCCTTGTTGCCGTTGGCGTAGTAGACATAGTTGGACGCCTTGGCCGCGACCTCGGGCTTCATCATGTAGTTGATGAACTCGTGCGCTTCGGCGACGTGCTGTGCGTCGGCCGGAATCGCCATCTGGTCGAACCACATCTCGGCACCTTCCTTGGGCACGACGTAATCGACGACGACACCCTGGTCCGCCTCGGCGGCGCGGTCACGCGCCTGGAACACGTCGCCCGACCAGCCGACAGCCAGGCAGATGTCGCCGTTGGCGAGCGCGTTGATGTATTCCGACGAGTGGAACTTGCGGATCGACGGCCTGATCTTGAGCAGGGCTTCTTCCGCCTTGTTCAGGTCATCGAGCGCCGTCGACTGCGGATTGAGGCCGAGATAGTTCATCGTCGTCGGGAAGATGTCGGTCGGCGAATCGAGGACGTAGACGCCGCAATCGGCGAGCTTGGCCAGTTGCTCGGGATTGAAGACCACGTCCCAGCTGTCGATCTTGTCGATGCCGAGCGCTTCCTTGACCTTCTTTTCGTTGTAGCCGATGCCGACCGTGCCCCACATGTAGTTGACCGAGTATTCGTTGCCCGGATCGTAGGCGGCGGTGCGCTGGCTGACGACGTCCCACATGTTGGCGAGGTTCGGCAGCTTGGACTTGTCGAGCTTCTGGTAGACGCCGGCCTGGATCTGGCGCGCCATGAACGGGCTGGCCGTCGGGACAACCACGTCGTAGCCGCTGCCGCCGGCGAGCAGCTTGGTCTCGAGAATCTCGTTGGAATCATAGACGTCGTAGACGACCTTGATGCCGGTCTCCTTGGTGAAGTCCTCGATGATCGAGGAATCGATGTAATCGGACCAGTTGTAGACGTTGACGACCCGCTCCTGGGCGTTGGATGCGGATGCGGTCGATACAACAGCGATCAAGGCTGACGCGGCGGTCAGCCAAAGCGCTCTACGGTTCATGGCAGTCTCCTTTCACGGACGCGCCCGTCCCGGCACATCCTGATCCTACAAAAATCGAGTGATGAAGGTAGCGCGCTCCCGCCGGCTCGCAGCTCGGCGCAAACGTTATGGCGATTTACAGCTGCGGACACCGAAGCCCCGGCAGTGGAACCTGGCAAGATACGCCTGTGTTGTTGTTACCCTCGGGGCTCAGCCTGCCCGCCGGACGGTAGCATTGTCAATGGCAAACAAGCCATCGCTCAGTCAGGCATGGGGACGCCCGTGACGCCCGGCCTTTGGGGCCGTGCCTGGCGCCTGAATTCCAAGGTCAGATGCACGAGCAGGGCGGAGAAGATGACGGCGCCGCCGACGATGGTGCGGGTCGACGGCACCTCGGCGTGGACGAGCCAGACCCAGATCGGGCCGAGCAGCGTCTCGAACGTTCCGATCAGCGCGGCAATGGCCGCCGGGATGAGCCTTGCGCCGGTGGCAAAGCAGGCGAGGCCGAGGCCGAGATTGAGCGCGCCGAAAGCGAACAGGAAACCCATGTCGCGCGGCGTCACCACAAACATCGACGCCTGCGAGGCGGCAAAGATCGCGGCGATCAGGGTGCCGAGGCAGGTGGCGGGGGTCATCCTGACATGGGCGAAACGGCGGGTGATGACGGTGGCAATGGAGAACGCCACGGCGATCAGCAAGGCGAGGCCGTCGCCAATGGGCGACACGGCGCCGTCGAGCGATTCGGAGACCATGATGGCGACGCCCGAGATAACCGCGAAGATCGCCACCCATGTCGCGGCGGCCACGCGTTCGCGAAACAATATCCAGGCAAACAGCGCCGCCAGCAGCGGTACACCGGCCTGCATCAGAAGGATGTTGGCGACGGTGGTGTAGCTCAGCGCCACGACGAACGAGGTCGAGGCGGTGGCAAAGCAGATCGCCACGAGCAGGCCGGGAATACCCATTTCGCGGAACAATCGCAGCGTGCCGCGCAGGCCGTCGCGCCAGGCCATGAAGGCCAGCAGGAAAGCAGCCGCCCAGAACGAGCGCCAGAACACCACGGTCCAGCTGTCGGAAGCCTCGATGAAGCGGGCAATGGCGCCGCCCAGGCTCCACATCAGCGCCGACAGGAAGACGAGCAACACGCCAATGCGCTGCTCGCCCGAGCTGCCGGTCGAGCCCGGTCGCGATGTCGTTGCCTGTTCGCTCATGCGTGCGTCCGTCGCCTCCCCTGGGCGTGATTGGACCGCACACGCCTGGCCACCGATAGCCGAGCGGCGATGGCTTGGCGAGGTCCAGAGCCCCTGTCTCATTAGGGCACTCGCATGAGCATCCGAGAAAGCCCCCGGCTTGGCAATTAAGCGCTTGACCTCAACTAAGCTTGAGGTTTTACAGACAGCGCTCCGACGCCCGCATTGAAACATGGAGCCACGCTGAAATGCCCCCGAAGACCAAGCTCGCCGTGATCTATGGCAGCGCCCGCCAGGGCCGCTTCTGCGACGTCGTGGCCAAATGGGTCGCATCCGAGATCCGCCGGCACGACCACTTCGCGCTCGAGCTTGTCGATCCCCGCGATCTCGGCCACAACCGCCACGATATCGCCGAACGTCTCGGCGATGCGGATGCCTTCATCATCGTGACGCCCGAATACAATCACGGCTACACCGCCGACCTCAAAGCGCTGATCGACGCCCACAGCGTCCAATGGCAGGCCAAGCCGCTTGCCTTCGTCTCTTATGGCGGCATCTCAGGTGGCCTGCGCGCCATCGAGCAGTTGCGGCTGGTCTTCGCCGAACTCCACGTCGTGGCAATACGCGACACGGTGAGCTTTGCCTTCGCCTCGAAGAAATTCGATGCCAGCGGCGCGCTGATCGAACCGGGCGAACCGCGCCGGGCGCTTGCCGTCCTGCTGGCACGCCTGCAGTGGTGGGCGATCAACCTGCGCGAGGCCCGCGCCAACACGCCCTACATAGAGGTAGCAGCATGACCATCGCCCAGCAGATCCAGGTCGCGACGACGACGCCGGTGCCGGAGCGCCATGCGGGCCGCAATGCGACCCTGTTGCTGGTCAGCTCGCTCACCATCATGTCGGGCGCGACCATCGCCCCCTCCTTGCCGGCGATCGAAAGCCATTTCGCGGGCAGCGCCAATGTCGAGATCCTGACCCGGCTCGTGCTCACCCTGCCGGCGCTGTTCATCGTGCTGTGCGCGCCTTTCGCAGGCGGGCTGGCCGACCGCTTCGGCCGGCGGCCGCTGCTGATCGTCACCGCGCTGCTCTATGGACTGAGCGGCATGTCGGGCCTGATGAGCGATTCGCTCATGGGGCTGCTGATCGGCAGGGCGCTGCTCGGCGTTGCGGTGGCCGGCATCATGACCACCGCAACCGCGCTTGTCGGCGACTATTTCAGCGGACCCGCCCGCGATCGCTTCATGGGCTACCAGTCGGCCTTCGTCGGCTTTGGCGGACTGTTGTTCCTGACCGGCGGCGGATTGCTGGCCGAGATGCACTGGCGCGCGCCCTTTGCCGTCTATGGTCTGTCGCTGCTGCTGATCCCGGCGGTGCTGGCCTTCATCAACGAGCCGGTTCGGGCTAGGCCGTCCGCCACCGTGGCATCCGCACCGGGCGGCGGCGGGACATTGTGGCTGGCCGTCATCGCCGTCTACGCCGCAGCGGCGATCAACAGCATCGCCTTCTACCTGCTGCCGACGCAGTTGCCGTTCCATCTCAACGCCATGGGCATCGGATCGCCCGCCGTGGCGGGACTGGCGATTGGCGTCGGCAATCTGGTGGGGGCGGTCGTCGCCCTGTCCTATGACCGGTTGCGCGCAAGGCTCCGGCTGACCGGCGTGTTCGGTCTCGCCTTCGGCCTGACGGCCGCTGGATATATCCTCCTTGGGTTGGCGGACACGCTCGCGCACGTGCTGGCGGCGGCCGGGGTGGTCGGCCTGGGACTCGGCATGATGATGCCCAACATCGCCGCCGCCGCCATGGCAGCGGCGGCTCCCGACATGCGCGGCCGCATCGCCGGGGGCATGACGGCAAGCGTCTTTGCCGGCCAGTTCATCTCGCCCTTCGTCAGCCAACCGATGATCGCAGCGTTTGGATTTGCCGGCACTTATGTCTATGCCGGGCTCGCCGTCGGCGGCATAGCGGTCATGGCCGCGATCGCCGCGCTGGTGCTCGGGCGGCGCGGCTGACCAGTCCGGGCTCGGAACCGAGGCGCGTCCTCGGCCCGGGTGTTTGTTCACGGTCAATTCACCAGATTCGATCGTGCTGCGGTGCAGCGAAACGGATCGGCAAGAATTAGCCCCGATAACGGCCGCCTGCCCGGGGATCGCTCATGCTGACCGTACTCAACTGCCTCGTTGTCGAACACGATTACCGCTTCGTCGGTGCGGCGCTGCTCATCTGTTCCATCGGCAGCATGGTGTCGATGCGGCTGTTTTCGCGTGCCCGCAACGTCAGCCGCGCCAAGCACGCAGCCTTCGTGTTCATGGCCGGCGTCGCCGGCGGCATGACGATCTGGACGACCCATTTCCTGGCGATGCTGGGCTTCATCCCCAATGTGGAGCACGGCTTCGAACCCAATTTCACCGTGCTGTCGCTGGCCCTGGCCATCGTCACCTCGCTTGCCGGCTTCATGATCGCCGCGAGCGGCGAGCGCGGCCCGTCGATCGAACTCGGCGGCGGCGTGATCGGCATGGGCATAGCGCTCATGCATTTCACCGGCATGCGCGGCTTCGTCGTTGCCGGCACCGTCTCCTACGATCCCGGCCTGGTGACGTTCTCGATCGTTGCCGGTGCCCTGCTCGGCATGGTCGCCACCAACCGGGTGGCGCGCGGCGAGACCCGCCGAAGCCAGATTGCCGGCATTGCGGCGCTGATCCTCGGCATCGGCATGATGCATTTCTCGGCCATGGGCGCCGTGCAGATCACGCCCGACCCGCGCGTCGCCGTGCCCGGCCAGCTGATGTCGGACAGTGTGCTGGCACTGCTGGTCGTCGCCGTGACCATCCTGGTGGTGGTGCTGGGAGCGGTCACCCACCTAGCTGAGGAGCAGAGCGAACAGGACGCGGTCGCGCATTACAGGCATCTTGCCATGCACGACCCGCTGACAGGCCTGCCCAACCGGGCCGCGGTTCGCGACGAGTTGCCGCTGCGGCTGAAGAAGGCCGCCGGAACGTCGCTTGCGATCATTGCCGTCGACCTCAACCGCTTCAAGGAAATCAACGACGTCTACGGCCACGCAGCCGGCGACGCGGTGCTGACCCAGACGACGGCGCGGATGCGCGCGGCCCTTGTCGCGGGCGAGTTTTTCGCCCGCATCGGCGGCGACGAGTTCATCGCGGTGAAATCCTTCAGCCGGGACAACGAGGTCGAGGAGTTCGCCGCCCGCATCGCGGACGCCTTCTCGCGCCCCAACGAACTCGGCAAGGCAAGCTTCTCGACCAGCGCCAGCATCGGCATCGCGGTCCATCCCAAAGACGGCGATAGCATCGACGAGCTGACCATGCGCGCCGATCTGGCGATGTACCGGTCCAAAAAACTGCAGGACGGCAGCTGGTGCTGGTACGACGCGGACGCCGACGAAGACGGCCGCCGCCGCGGGCAGATCGCCATCGGCCTGCGCAGCGCGATCACCGAGGGTGCGCTGCGCCTGGTGTTCCAGCCGCAGATCTCGATGAAGCAGCGCCGGCTGCTCGGCTTCGAGGCGCTGCTGCGCTGGACCAGCCCGCAACTCGGCGAGGTCTCGCCTGCCGACTTCATTCCCGTGGCCGAACAGACCGGCATCATCGTCGACATCGGCGACTGGGTGCTGCGACAGGCGTGCCGCGAGGCGACGCAATGGCCGGCACCGACAGGCGTCGCCGTCAACGTGTCGCCGGTACAGCTGATGCGTCCGAACTTCGCCGAGCGGCTGACGGAAATCCTTGCCGAGACCGGCCTCGAGGCCTCCCGTCTCGAGATCGAGATCACCGAGACCATCCTGATCGAAAATCCCGGCCAGGCGTTGCTGGTGCTGCGCAAGATCAAGGCGCTGGGCGTACGCGTCGCCATGGACGATTTCGGTACCGGCTATTCGTCGCTGTCGACGCTGTTTTCGTTCCCCTTCGACAAGATCAAGGTCGACCGCACCTTCCTCAATGCGCTCGGCCGCCAGGCACAGGCGACGAGCGTCATCGAGACAGTGATCGAGCTCGGCCACAAGCTGTCGATCCCGGTGCTTGCCGAAGGCGTGGAGACTGATTTCCAGGCGGCGTTCCTGAAGGACCGCCGCTGCGACGAAGCGCAGGGCTTCCTCTACGGACGCCCTGTGGATTCATCCACTGCCCACGCCCTCGCCCTGTCCGGGACCTGGCAGGAGGACGACGCCGAGGCGCTTGCCAAGCTGACGGCCTGACGCCGCGCCGCCTATTGAAAATCGAAGGCTGACAGGCCGGTCACCATCTCGTCGAGGCCGAGCGGCCTGGTGATCGGCGGCTCGGCGCGCGACAGGCAGCCCGAGCGTTCGCAAAGCCGGCACGCAGGCCCGATCGGCGTCGCCGCCACAGCGCCCGGCTTGGCGCCGACGGCCTGGGCCGGCAAGGCTGCGCCATAGACGATCTCGTCGCGGAAGGCGATGTCGCAGCCTAGCAGGATCGCCGTGCGGCGCGGGCGTTCGCTGAAGGCGCCTTGCGGGCCTTCCAGCGTGCGGGCGACGCACAGAAACTCGGCGCCGTCGGGCATCTCGACGGCCTCGACGAAGATCTGGCCGGGTTGGGTGAAGGCGGCGTGGACCGGCAGCTTCGGACAGCCGCCGCCGAAGCGGCTTTGCGGAAACCCTTGCGCGCCGGCCTTGCGGAAGCGGTTGCCGGCGTTGTCGACCTCGAGCATGAAGAACGGCACCGACGAGGCGCCCTGCCGCTGCAGCATGGTCAGCCGGTTGGCGGCCTGCTCGAACGACACGCCGAAGCGCGAACGCAGCACGTCGACATCGTAGCGGGCGCGCTGGGCGGCCGAGTGGAACGCCTGGTAGGGCATCATCAACGCATGTGCCGCATAGCGGCCAAGCTCGAAGCGGGCGAGCCGCCGGGCCTCGTCGGAGGTGAGCTTCAGTGACTGCAGCTCGGCTGCGACCGCCACCTGCATTCGGATCAGGCTGGCCTCCATCGCCACCTCGCGCAGCTGGTCGAACGGCGACAGGCGTTCGGACAGAAACAGGCGCTGCGAATGGCGGTCATAGCGGCGGCGCCAGTTGGGCATTGTGGCGACCGGCAGCACCTTGACGACGATGCCGTGCTCGCGCCGAAGCCAGCCCTTCAAGGCGCCGAACAGGTCGTCGCCAGGGTCGAGCAGCGAGGTGAAGGCCTCGGCCTCCTCCTCCAGCGAGGCGACATGGTTGGGCCGGCGCTCGAAGACCTCGTGAACTTCGTCGATCGGCAGGCGCGCGCCCGACAGGGCGGTGGTGTGGCCCTCGCGCGCCAGAAGCTCGGTCAGGTCGGACAGGCGCTCGGCCTGCTCGCGATAGGCACGGAACAGCTTGATCACCGCCGCCGCCGCATTGGGCGCGGCCTCGGCGATCTCGACAAGCTCCTGGTCGCCCGGCAGCTCGCCAGCCAGAAGCGGATCGGCGAAGACCTCGCGCAGGACGGCGATCGAGCCCCGCGCCTCGCCCTGCAACTCGTCGGGATCGACCTTGTAGACGGAGGCAAGCTTGAGAATGAGCTGGACGGTCAGCGGACGCTGATTGCGCTCGATGAGGTTGAGGTAGGACGGCGAAATACCCAGCCCCTCGGCCATCGCCGTCTGGGTCAGGCCCTTCTGGTTGCGGATGCGCCGGATGCGCGGTCCGGCGAAGATTTTCTGCTCGGCCATCGGCTTTTACACTATTTTTACAACGAAAGTAGGGGTTTGGCCCTACCCATCCTTTTACATTTTTTACAATTTTACAGCGACCATCTGTCAAACACAATACAGGTTTTCCCTAAAGTCGGCCGCAAATTGTTGAATTTTCTGGCCGCTTTGGCGCTGGAATGTAAAACAAGTCACATAGAAATCGCCGCAAAAACCCAAGACGCGGTGATCGCCCCTAGAACCAAGTGACCAGACGGAGTCGACAATGACCGATTTTTACAACCTCGTCCCTTCAGCCCCGGAAGGCCGCTTCGACGGCATCGAGCGCCCCTACTCGCCGGAGGACGTGAAGCGGCTGCGCGGCTCCGTCCAGATCAAGCAGACACTGGCCGAGATGGGCGCCAACCGCCTGTGGAAGCTGATCCACGAGGAAGACTTCGTCAACGCACTCGGCGCCATGTCGGGCAACCAGGCGATGCAGCAGGTCCGCGCCGGCCTCAAGGCAATCTACCTGTCGGGCTGGCAAGTTGCTGCCGACGCCAACACGGCTTCGGCGATGTACCCGGACCAGTCGCTCTACCCGGCGAACGCCGCGCCCGAGCTGGTCAAGCGCATCAACCGCACGCTGCAGCGCGCCGACCAGATCGAGACCTCGGAAGGCAAGGGCCTGTCGGTCGACACCTGGTTCGCCCCGATCGTGGCTGACGCGGAAGCCGGCTTCGGTGGCCCGCTCAACGCCTTCGAGATCATGAAGGCCTTCATCGAGGCGGGTGCTGCCGGCGTGCACTTCGAAGACCAGCTCGCTTCGGAAAAGAAGTGCGGCCATCTCGGCGGCAAGGTTCTGATCCCGACCGCGGCGCACATCCGCAACCTCAACGCGGCGCGTCTCGCCGCCGACGTGATGGGCACTTCGACGTTGATCGTCGCCCGCACCGACGCGGAAGCCGCCAAGCTGTTGACGTCCGACATCGACGAGCGCGACCAGCCCTTCGTCGACAAGGATGCCGGCCGCACGGTGGAAGGCTTCTACCAGGTGAAGAACGGCATCGAGCCCTGCATTGCGCGCGCCATCGCCTACGCTCCGTTCTGCGACCTGATCTGGATGGAAACCGGCAAGCCGGACCTCGCCCAGGCCAAGAAGTTCGCCGAAGCCGTGCACAAGGCGCATCCGGGCAAGAAGCTGGCCTACAACTGCTCGCCGTCGTTCAACTGGAAGAAGAACCTCGACGACGCGACGATCGCCAAGTTCCAGCGCGAGCTGGGCGCGATGGGCTACAAGTTCCAGTTCATCACGCTGGCTGGCTTCCACCAGCTCAACTTCGGCATGTTCGAACTGGCCCGCGGCTACAAGGATCGCCAGATGGCGGCTTATTCGGAGCTGCAGGAAGCGGAATTCGCCGCCGAAGTGAACGGCTACACCGCGACCAAGCACCAGCGCGAAGTCGGCACCGGCTACTTCGACGCCGTGTCGATGGCGATCACCGGCGGCAAGTCGTCGACGACCGCGATGCACGAGTCGACCGAAACCGAACAGTTCCGCCCGGCCGCCGAATAGGCCTGGCGACAGCAAAAGCCCCGGAGGCAACCGCCTCCGGGCACCGGCCAGAGG
Organism: Aminobacter aganoensis; assembly: GCF_014206975.1. GTDB lineage: Bacteria > Pseudomonadota > Alphaproteobacteria > Rhizobiales > Rhizobiaceae > Aminobacter > Aminobacter aganoensis. Next base: position 91,623 of record NZ_JACHOU010000013.1, on the reverse strand, counting down.
CAACGCCCAACAGGGCAAAGGCAACACCGAGGAGAACCACGATGGCACCGCGTACCCGTGTCAAGGAACGAGCCGAAGAACAGGCGACCACGATGAGCGCCGACCAGCAGGCCGTGATCCGTATCGTCGCCAACGACCTGCACCGGCTCAACCAGTCGGTCATGAAGGCAGTCGAGGCCGGCGTTTCGGTGGAACTGGTCCGCTCGGCCCGCCACCATGGCGGCAACGGAAACTGGGGCGATCTGCTGATCCCCGTCATCGTTACCCAGCAACCGCACGGCTAAAGCCGCCTACCCATGCCCCCCAGATCCCGTCCGCGGCCATGCCGTGGGCGGGATTTGCTTTGAGGCTACTGCGGCCTGGTCTAGAGCCAACATGCGGGAATGCTGAAATTTACGACTAAAGTCGCACCTCATTTTGAGTGTAATACTTGACACTTCTCATACATGACGCGAAACCTACGGGACCGAGCGCAACCACGCATTGAACAAACGCCCCCCAGCTGTCGGCCAAGCCAATGAAGCGGAATGACCTCAGCCCGAGCCATGGCCCGGGCACGAATGCGCGCACTGCCGACTGCCAGATCGCCGACCTGTCGAAGGTGCTGGTCGTCGGCCGCTCGCCGATCAATCGCGTCGTCGTCGCCAAGATCGTCGAACGCTCGGGCCTCAAGACGATCTCCGAGGCACCAGACACCGCCGCGTCAGTGTTGCGCAAGTTGGCACCGGGCACGATCATCCTGGACGGTGGAAGCGACAACAGGGATTGCGATGCGCTGATGCCTTCGATCATGTCGCTGCGGCTGGCATCGGGCAGCAACCTGCCGTCGGTGATCCTGCTGTCCAACCGGGCGGGCACGCCAGAGAGCCTGTCGCTGCCGAGTGCCGTCGACATCGTGGTCGCCAAGCCGATCACCCCGGAGCGGCTGCAGCCCATCGTCGAAAAACTGATCGGCCGCGGCTGAGGTTAGGCGAGGCCCTTCAGGAGCTCCGACAGTTCGCCGAGATGCGGCAGCTTGCGGAAGCGCTCGGCGGCGGTCGGCTCGTCGACGTGTTCGTAGACCCAGGTCAGGTCGTGGGGGACGTAGACGCCCCAGCTGCCGGCCTCGATCGCCGGCACGACGTCCGATTTCAGCGAATTGCCGACCATCATCGCCCTGTCGGGACCGTCGCCGTGGCGCGCGAAGATGCGCTCGTAGGTGGGGCGCGACTTGTCGCTGACGATCTCGACGGCGTCGAAGAAATCGCCGAGGCCCGACTGCGCCAGCTTGCGCTCCTGGTCGAACAGGTCGCCCTTGGTGATCAGCACCAGGCGGTAGCTGCCGGCAAGCGTTTCGAGCGTGTCCTGGACATGCGGCAGCGTCTCGATCGGGTGGCTCAGCATCTCGCGGCCGGCGGCGAGGATCTTCTCGATGACCGAAGCCGGCACGAGGCCTTGCGTCACCTCGATCGCGGTCTCGATCATCGACAGCGTGAAGCCCTTGATGCCGAGGCCATAGGTGCCGAGGTTGCGCTTTTCGGCCTCCAGCAAGCGCGACATGAGCTGATCCTGCTCGCCATGCTCGGCGAGAAGCTCGGCAAAATGCCGCTCCGTCATGCGGAAGAACTGTTCGTTCTGCCACAGCGTGTCGTCGGCATCGAATCCGATGGTGGTGAGGCGGGTAGAGATGGAGGTCATGGCGATGATCTAGGCCAGGAACCGCCCGAAAACCAGCATTCTCAACCTCACAACAGGCGGGAATCGCTGATTTGCCCCCCTTTTCTTCCTTCGTTGGGCCCGGCTATACTCGGCAATCCGCAACGACAACCTGGTGAATGATGCCGCCTGCAAAGAAGGAAGTCCGTCCGACCACTCGGGGGGCTCGCGCCCGCACGCCCGCATTTGTGAAGAACAAGCGCGGCGTGAAGAACTGGAAGGAAGCCTCCGAATGGCTCGAATGGCGCGGCATCGAGGACATAGAGTGCATCACGCCCGACCAGGCCGGCGTTGCCCGCGGCAAGATGATGCCGTCAAGCAAATTCACCTCCAACACCTCGCTGGCGCTGCCGTCGGCACCGTTCATGATGACGATCTCGGGCGTCTACCCCGAGGATGGCAACGGCTTCGCCTATCCCGAGGACGATGGCGACCTGAAGCTGGTGCCCGACCTGTCGACGCTGTCCGTGGTGCCGTGGGAGGACGATCCGACCGCGCAGGTGATCTGCGACCTCGTCCACCAGGACGGCCGTCCTGTCGAGTTCACGCCGCGCAACGTGCTGAAGCGCGTGGTGGCAGCCTATGACAAGCTCGGCCTCCGGCCGGTCGTCGCGCCCGAAATCGAGTTCTACCTGGTCCGCAAGAACCCCGATCCGGATTATCCGCTGACCCCGCCCGTGGGACGCTCGGGCCGCCCGATCGGCGGCGGCGCCGGCTATTCGATCGCCGGCGTCAACGAGTTCGACGAACTCATCGACGACATCTACCACTTCTCCGAGGCCCAGGGGCTGGAGATCGACACGCTGATCCACGAGGAGGGCGCCGGCCAGCTCGAGATCAACCTGCGCCACGGCGACCCGATCGAGCTCGCCGACCAGGTGTTCCTGTTCAAGCGCACGATCCGCGAGGCGGCGCTGAAGCACGATACCTATGCCACCTTCATGGCCAAGCCCATCCAGGGCCAGCCAGGCTCGGCGATGCATATCCACCAGTCGATCGTCGACAAGAAGGCCGGCAAGAACATCTTCACCGCCGCGGACGGCGCGGAGACCGATGCGTTCTTCCATTTCATCGGCGGCATGCAGAAGCATGTGCCGAATGCGCTGGTGATGCTGGCGCCCTATGTGAACTCCTATCGTCGCCTGACGCAGGCTGCCTCGGCTCCCGTCAACAACAAGTGGGGCTACGACAACCGCACCACCGCCTTCCGCGTGCCGCGCTCCGACCCGGCGGGGCGGCGTGTCGAAAACCGCATCCCGTCGTCGGATGCCAATCCCTATCTCGCGCTCGCCGCGTCGCTCGCTTGCGGCCTGATCGGCATGAACAACAAGCTGCCGGCCGAGCCGCCCATCCTGACAACGGCCAACGAGGACGAGATCGACCTGCCGCGCGGCCTGCTGGAGGCCGTCGACCTGTTCGAAAGCGACGACGAACTGGCAACGATGCTCGGCAAGTCCTTTGCCTCGACCTACGCGGCGATCAAGCGCGCCGAGTTCGAAACCTTCATGGAAGTGATCAGTCCGTGGGAGCGGGAGTATTTGTTGCTGAACGTGTGAAGGAAGCGAATAGGGAATAGTGAGTAGCGAATAGAGAAAGGCTCTGCCGACTACTCACCGCTCCCCAATTCACTACTCACTACTCACTACTCACTATTCACTATTCGCTCCCCGCAATCCCGGAGTTCTCTCCGCACCATGCCCTACCTCTCCCCCATCTCCCCCGGCCTTTCCTGGTACGAAGACACCGCCGGGCCGCGACCTGAGTACCCGGCGCTCGACGGCGATCGTCAGGCCGACGTCGTCATCATCGGCGGCGGTTTTACGGGGCTTTCGGCGGCGACGCATCTGGCCAAGGCCGGCACCAATGTCGTGCTGATCGAGGCGCACCGCTTCGGCGACGGCGCCTCGGGGCGCAATGGCGGCCAGCTCGGCACCGGGCAGCGGGCGTGGGCGGAAGAGCTCGAGGGCGAATACGGCTTCACTCGCGCCAAGGCGCTGTTCGACCTCGCCGAAGACGCCAAGGCGCATCTGCTGGAATTCTCGGCGGCCAACGGCATCGACATCGACTACATGCCCGGACAGATGTCGGTGGCGCACAAGCCGCGCTATGTCGACGACTACAAGGCCCATGCCGAGATCATGGCCAGCCGCTTCAACTATCCGCACATCACCTTCATGGACGCGAAGGAGACGGCGGAGCGGCTCGGCTCGACGCATTATTACGGCGGTACGCGCGACACTGGAACGGGCCACATCCACCCGCTCAAGCTGGTGATCGGGACTGCACGCGTGGCCGCCGCCGCCGGCGCTCACATCTTTGAAAACACGCAATCGACCGGGATCACCTCGCAGGGCGGCAAGGTGCGGGTGACGACGCCCAACGGCACCATTACGGCGCAGAAGTGCCTGATCGCGGTCAACGCCTATGGCGGCAAGCTGGAGCCGATCAGCGCATCGCACATCATGCCGATCGGCTCGTTCATCGGTGCGACGGTGCCGCTGGGCACGGATTCGAAAGTGATCCCGGGCGGCGAGTCGGTCGACGATTCGCGCTTCGTGGTGCGCTATTTCCGCAAGTCCAGGGACGGCCGCCTCCTGTTCGGCGGACGCGAGATCTACGGCGTCAACGACCCCAAGGACATCCACATCCACATCCGCAAGCAGATCGCCGAGATCTATCCCGCGCTGAAGGACGTCGAGATCACCCACGGCTGGGGCGGCTATGTCGGCATCACCGTGCCGCGCAAGCCGTTCGTGCGCGAGGTGATGCCGAACGTCATCTCCGTCGGCGGCTATTCCGGCCATGGCGTGATGCTGTCGAACTTCTTCGGCAAGCTCTACGCCGAGACCATCGCCGGCAACCGCGACCGGCTCAAGCTGATCGAGGAGTTGAAGACACCGCCCTTCCCCGGCGGCCGTCGTTTCCGGACGCCGCTGCTGTTCCTGGCGCTCAACTGGTTCGCGCTGAGGGACCGGATCTAGCCAGGCACCAGGCTCGCCCCTCGCGGCAATCGGGAACCTTTTCCGGCAGGCCGCGTCCAATGGCATGAAACTGCCAACGCCCAGACTATCCGACGTCTGGCGTTCCTTGGCGGTGACGTTGGCCCTGCCCCGGGGTATATGACTAGCACCATGTGCCGCATGATCGGCATGGCGCCAGCATAGGTCCACAAGGGACGGGTTTGCCCGACGGACCAAGAGATGGAGGCGACGACATGCAACTCGCGATGCTGCAACAGCAGGTCGATCTCGACAGGTTTCGTGACGAGGAGTTGGTGGCGCTGGCGCGCCAAGGGGGCGAGAACGCCATCCGCGTGCTCATCAAGCGCAACAACCAGCGGCTTTTCCGCGTCGCCCGCACGGTGACCCGCGATGACGCGGAGGCGGAGGACGTGGTCCAGGAAACTTACGTCAAAGCGTTTACCAAGCTCGACAGCTTCAAGGGCGACGCATTGTTTTCGACATGGATCACCCGGATCGCGCTCAACGAAGCGCTCACCCGCATCCGCAAGCGACGGCCTGTCGCCGAACTGGAGGAACTGGACATCGCTGCCGCAGCCACCGGAGGCCAGGTAATCATGTTTCCGACATCGCTGACCCCGCCTGGCGCCGACGCCGAACTCGCTCGCGGGCAAGCGCGCGAACTGCTCGAACAGGCAATCGACGAATTGCCGGAGACCTTCCGCCTCGTCTTCATATTGCGCGATGTCGAGGAAATGAGCATCGAAGAGACGGCGGCACAGCTCTCGATCAAGCCCGAGACCGTCAAGACACGCCTGTTTCGGGCGCGCCGGCTGATGCGGACCGCCATCGAACGAAGACTGTCGACGGGCTTTGCCGAATTGTTCCCGTTCAATGGCTGGCGCTGCGAACGCATGGCCGACCAGGTGGTCGAGCGGCTGCGCGGAGAAGCCTAGAGCTTCCTGACGATGACGCTGCCGGCGGAATAGCCGGCGCCGAAAGAGCAGATGACGCCGAGGCTGCCCGTCGGCAGATCGTCGGAGAATTTCGAGAACGCGATGATCGAGCCGGCCGACGAGGTGTTGGCGTAGTCCTGCAGCACGTTGGGCTGCTCCTCGCGGCTCGGCTCGCGGCCGAGCACCCGTTGGCCGATCAGGTCGTTCATGCCCTTGTTGGCCTGGTGCAGCCACAGCCGCGACAGGTTTTGGGGCTCGATGCCCTGGTCGGCGAGATGGCTTAGCATCAGTTCCGCCACCATCGGCACCACCTGCTTGAAGACCTTGCGGCCCTCCTGGTGGAACTGCATGTCGCGGCGATCGGCCATGTGGCCTTCGCGGGTGCGGCGCAGGAAGCCGTTGTTGTTGCGGATGTTGTTGGAGAATTCGGTGAGGCAACGGGTGGCCAGCACCTCGTAGGCGTTGCCCGCCTTCACCCCGTCGGCGCGCTGCAGCACGACGGCGGTGCAGACATCGCCGAAAATGAAGTGGCAGTCGCGGTCGCGCCATTCCTGGTGGCCGGAGGTGATCTCGGGATTGACCATCAGGATCGCCCGGGCCGAGCCGGTGCGGATCATGTCCGATGCAAGCTGGATGCCGAAGGTCGCCGAGGAACAGGCGACGTTCATGTCGAAGGCAAAACCCTTGATGCCGAGCGCCTGCTGCACCTCGATGGCGATGGCCGGATAGGCGCGCTCGTGGTTGGAGGCAGCGCAGATGACGGCGTCGATGTCGGCGGCGGTCAGGCCCGCCTTCTTCATCGCCTTGTCGGCCGCCTTGACCGAAATCTCGGCCATCAGCGACAACTCGTCTTCGGCGCGCTCGGGCAGCACCGGATGCATGATGCCGGGATCGAGGATACCGAACTTCGACATGACATGACGGCGCTCGATGCCGGAGGCCTTGACGATGAACTCCTCCGACGACATCGCCATCGGCTCGCGCTCGCCGGCCTCGATGGCGTCGGCATGGAGCTTGTTCTGGCGGTGGGCATATTCGTTGTAGGAGGCCACCAACTCGGAGTTGGTGATGACTTCCTCCGGCGTGAAGATGCCGGTACCGCTGATCGCAACCCTGTGCATGGCGTTTCCTGCTGGTTTTCAACCATTGGAATAGGGCTCCGACATCGCCGGTCAAGCTTTGTCGCCCCGATTTCAGGCCGAAACGCGGTTACCCCGCGGCAGAAAACGCTCAGATGCAGCGCCCGCCATCGACTTCCATGGCCACGCCGGTGATCAGCGAGGCCTCGTCGGAGACGAGGAACAAGGCGGCATTGGCAATGTCGAGCGGCGTCGAAAAGCGGCCGAGCGGGATCGAGGCCTTGAACTTCTCGCGGATCTCGGGCGTGTCCTTGCCCATGAATTTTTCCAGCATGCCGGTTTCGCCGGCGACCGGGCACAGGCAATTGACGCGGATGTTCTTGGGGGCCAGTTCGACCGCCATCGACTTGGTGGCGGTGATCGCCCAGCCCTTGGAGGCATTGTACCAGGTCAGCCCCGGCCGCGGCCTGAGGCCCGCCGTCGAGGCCGTGGTCAGGATCGCGCCGCCGCCCTGGCGTTCCATGATCGGCACGATGGCGCGCGCCGAATGATAGATCGCCTTCATGTTGACGGCGGTGATGAGGTCGAAGACGTCTTCCTCGACATCGACGAGATCACCATTGCGGTGGGTGTAGCCGGCATTGTTGACCATGATGTCGATGCGGCCGAAGGCGCTCTTGGCGGCATAGACCAGTTCGTCGAATTCGGAACGCTGCGAAACGTCGGTGGTGACCGCAATCGCATCGTTGCCGATTTCGGCGGCGACCCGCTCGGCCTCCCTGGAATTCAGGTCGGCGACGACGACCTTGGCACCTTCCTCGGCAAAACGCCTCGCCATGCCCTCGCCGAAGCCGGCCGCCGCGCCGGTGATGATCGCAACCTTGTCCTTGAGACGCATGATCTTGCCGCCCTGTCGATTTTCTTCACGTCCGATCTAGCGGTCGTCACAGTTCATCGCAATGCTGGGCACGAAATCGTGCGCCCTATGCACTGGGCCAGAGGCTTCGCATTGGAAACGGCAGCGGCGAAGCCTTATGCTCGGCGGAGGCGATCCCGGGACGAAAACGAAACTGTGACACCGGGGCACTGGCGTTTTTAAATCGATTAGCATATATCGGTCGGCGACATCACGACCGTCCTGGAAACGGATAGAACATGACAAGCCAGATCATCCCCGTCGATCCTTTCGACTTCATCATTTTCGGGGGCACCGGCGATCTGTCGGAGCGCAAGCTGCTGCCGGCGCTCTATCACCGCCAGCGCGACCACCAGTTTTCCGAGCCGACCCGGATCATCGGCGCGTCGCGCACCAAGATGGACGACAAGGAATTCCGCGCCTTTGCCAAGAAGGCGATCTCCGACCATGTGAAGCCGGAATATATCGAGGAAGCCGAGCTCAAGACCTTTCTCGACCGGCTGAGCTACATCACCGTCGATGCCAAATCCGGCGACGGGTTTGGCGAGTTGAAGAAATCCATCGGCGACAGCAAGCGCATCCGCGTCTTCTATCTCGCGGTGGCGCCAAGCCTGTTCGGCGACATCTCGGACAACCTCAAGGCACACAAGCTGGTGACCCCGGATTCGCGCATCGTCGTCGAGAAGCCGATCGGCCGCGACCTCGAGTCCGCCAGGGCGCTGAACGACATCATCGGCGACGATTTCGGCGAGCACCAGATTTTCCGCATCGACCACTATCTCGGCAAGGAGACGGTGCAGAACCTGATGGCGCTGCGCTTTGCCAACGCGCTCTACGAGCCGCTGTGGAACTCCGCCCATATCGACCACGTGCAGATCACCGTGGCCGAGACCGTCGGACTGGAGGACCGCGTCACCTATTACGACAAGGCGGGCGCGCTGCGCGACATGGTGCAGAACCATATCCTGCAACTGCTCTGCCTCGTTGCCATGGAGGCGCCTGCCTCGATGGACGCCAATGCGGTGCGCGACGAAAAGCTGAAGGTCCTCAACGCGCTGAAGCGGGTCAACGGCAACGAGGCGCCCAAGCAGACCGTGCGCGGCCAGTACCGCGCCGGCGCCTCCGCCGGCGGTCCGGTCAAGGGTTACATCGAGGAGCTGGGCGCCGAGAGCACGACCGAGACCTTCGTCGCCATCAAGGCCGAGATCGCCAACTGGCGCTGGGCCGGCGTGCCGTTCTACCTGCGCACGGGCAAGCGGCTGGCGTCGCGCGTCTCGGAAATCGTCATCGAGTTCAAGCCGATCCCGCATTCGATCTTCGGCGAAAGTGCGGGGCCAATCTTCAACAACCAGTTGGTCATCCGCCTGCAGCCAGACGAAGGCGTCAAGCAGTTCATCATGATCAAGGATCCGGGTCCGGGCGGCATGCGCCTGCGCCAGATCCCGCTCGACATGAGCTTCGCCCAGTCGTTCGACGGCCGCGCGCCGGATGCCTATGAGCGGCTGATCATGGACGTGGTGCGCGGCAACCAGACGCTGTTCATGCGCCGCGACGAGGTCGAGGCGGCGTGGAAGTGGATCGATCCGATCCAGAATGCCTGGGAAGGCAGCCGCCAGGAAGCCCAGGGCTACACTGCCGGCACCTGGGGCCCGTCGGCCTCGATCGCGCTGATCGAGCGCGACGGCCGCACCTGGCACGAGAGCAATTGAGCGCCATGGCTGGCATTTCGCCCCACTGGAACGAGTTTGCGACGCGGGACGAGCTGGCGGCCTCGCTGGCAAGCACCGTGGCCAAGGTACTGCGGGCGGCGATCGGGCGGCGCGGTGAAGCGTTCCTCGCCGTCTCGGGTGGAACGACGCCCGGCCGCTTCTTTGCCGCACTGTCGAAAGAGGCGCTCGACTGGAGCAAGGTGACGGTGACGCTGGTCGACGAGCGTTTCGTGCCGGAGAGTTCGCCGCGTTCGAATGCGGCACTGGCCAAGGCCAAGCTGCTGCAGAACCAGGCATCCGAGGCACGCTTCGCGCCGCTGTTTCACGAGGCTGCGACGGTCGAGAAGGGCGCCGATCTTGCCGATACGGACATCCGCGCCCTGCCCTGGCCGCTCGATGCGACGATCCTGGGCATGGGCGGCGACGGCCACACGGCTTCGTTCTTCCCGGATGCGGACGGGCTCGACGCCCTGCTCGACCCGGCGTCGACGCGCATCGTCATGCCGGTCCATGCCGACAGTGCGGGTGAGCCGCGGCTGACGCTGACGCTGCCCGCCTTGGTTGGCGCGGGACTTGTCGTCGTCCACATCGAAGGCGCGGAAAAGCGCAGCGTCATCGAGGCGGCGCTGGCGGCGGAGACGGGCTTGCCGATCCGTGCCGTGCTCGACCGGGCGCCCCGCGCCGCCGAGATCTACTGGGCGCCCTGAGACGGGCGCCGGCGTCAGCGGCGTCCGAATGGCGCTGCGACGCGTTGAACACGGCATGACCTTCAAGGGCCATGCCCCAGGCCCGACGCTCCTCCCGGTTCGGGCCCCGAGTTGAAAGGACTGATGTCATGACCGCTAGGAACGATATCCAAGCCATCACCGATCGCATCCGCGAGCGCTCGCGGGTCAGCCGCGAGATTTATCTCGGCCGGGTCGATGACGCCGCCGGCAAGACGGCCAACCGAGGCGTGCTGTCCTGCGGCAACCTCGCCCATGGCTTCGCCGTGTGCAGCCCCGCGGAAAAGGTGGCGCTTGGCGGCGACAAGGTCGCCAATATCGGCATCATCACCTCCTACAACGACATGTTGTCGGCGCATCAGCCGTTCGAGACCTATCCGCAGCTGATCAAGGACGCGGCGCGCGAGGCAGGCGGCATCGCCCAGGTGGCGGGCGGCGTGCCGGCGATGTGCGACGGCGTCACGCAAGGCCAGCCGGGCATGGAGCTGTCACTGTTTTCGCGCGACGTCATCGCCATGTCGGCCGCCATCGGGCTCAGCCACAACATGTTCGACGCCGCCGTCTATCTCGGCGTCTGCGACAAGATCGTGCCGGGCCTGGTGATCGCGGCGCTGACCTTCGGCCACCTGCCCGCGATCTTCGTGCCGGCCGGGCCGATGACCTCGGGCCTGCCCAATGACGAAAAGGCCAAGATCCGCCAGCTCTATGCCGAGGGCAAGGTCGGCCGCGCCGAACTGCTGGAGGCCGAGTCCAAGTCCTATCACGGCCCAGGTACCTGCACCTTCTACGGCACCGCCAACTCCAACCAGATGCTGATGGAGATCATGGGCCTGCACACGCCGGGCGCCTCCTTCGTCAATCCGGGCACGCCGCTGCGCGACGCGCTGACGCGCGAGGCTGCCAAGCGGGCGCTGGCGATCACCGCGCTCGGCAACGAATACATCCCCGCCGGCCGCATGATCGACGAGCGCTCTGTGGTCAACGGCGTCGTCGGCCTACATGCCACGGGCGGGTCGACCAACCACACAATCCACCTGATCGCGATGGCCGCGGCCGCCGGCATCCGCCTGACCTGGCAGGACATTTCCGACCTGTCGGACGCCGTGCCGCTGCTGGCACGCGTCTATCCGAACGGGCTTTCCGACGTGAACCATTTCCAGGCAGCGGGCGGTATGGGCTTCCTGATCCGCGAACTGCTCGATGCCGGACTGCTGCACGAGGATGTGCAGACAGTGTGGGGCGAAGGCCTGCGTCCCTATGCGGTGGAGGCCAAGCTCGGCGCCGACGGCTCGGTGGTGCGCGAGGCCGCCCCCGAGATAAGCGGCGACGAGAAGGTTCTGGCCCCTGCCACCAAGGCGTTCCAGCCGACCGGTGGGCTCAAGGTGCTGGGCGGCAATCTCGGCCACGCCATCATCAAGACGTCCGCGGTGAAGCCGGAGCGTCGCATCATCGAAGCGCCGGCACTGGTGTTCGACAGCCAGCAGGGCCTCAACGACGCCTTCAAGGCCGGGCTGCTCGATCGCGACTTCGTCGCCGTCATCCGCTTCCAGGGCCCCAAGGCCAACGGCATGCCGGAACTGCACAAGCTGACCACCGTGCTCGGCATCCTGCAGGACCGCGGGCACAAGGTGGCGCTGGTCACCGACGGCCGCATGTCGGGCGCCTCCGGCAAGGTGCCGGCCGCGATCCACGTCACGCCGGAAGCGCTCGAGGGCGGTCCGATCAGCCGTGTCCATGACGGCGACATCGTCCGGCTGGACGCCGAAGCGGGTACGCTGGAAGTGCTGGTGCCGGCCGGCGACCTGGCGCTGCGCCCGGCGCCTGTCTGCGACCTCTCGGGCAACGAACATGGCATGGGACGCGAGCTGTTCGCCGGCTTCCGCCAGATGGCTGGCCGCGCCGACCACGGCGCGAGCGTTTTCGGGACGGCGTGACCCAGCTTGCAAGTAAGGCAGTTCTGCCTTACTTTTTGGCCAGAGGTGCGCCATGCAAACGCTTACGGTAACGTCGAAAGGCCAGATCACGGTCAGGAAAGAGGTGCTGAAGCACCTCGGCGTCAGGCCTGGCGACAAGATCCTTCTGGATCTCGCGCCAGACGGCAATGTCGTGCTCAAGGCAGCACCGCAGAAACGACATGGCATCGAGGTCATCTTCGGCATTCTTCACGATCCCAACCAAGCACCTTTGACCATTGAGGAAATGAACAGGGTCATCGCAGACGGCTGGGCCGGCAAACGGTGAAAGTCGCCGTCGACACCAATGTGCTCGCCCGCGCCATGCTCGCCGACCACCCTGGCCAAACACGTGTGGCACAAGCACTGCTGGCCGATGCCGAATTGGTCGTCATTCCCCTGATCATCTTCTGCGAGCTTGTCTGGGTTCTGGGGAGCCGGGGCGTCGCGCGCTCATCGATTGCCCAAAGCATTGAAAGCCTGTTGAACTCGCGCCAGGTCGCCGCCGATCAGGCCGCCGTGGCTGCGGGCCTTGCTCACATGCGGGCTGGCGGAGACTTCGCCGATGCGGCGATGGCACACGAGGGCTACAGAGGGGGCGCCGAACAGTTCGCCACGTTCGACAAGAGGGCTGCCCGCCTTCTAACCGCCGAAGGAAGGCCGGTGGCCTTGCTGAAGGGCTGACCGAATAGCCGCCACGTCCTCGAAACGTCCTTACTACTTCGCCGCCTCGCAAGACAACACCGCCGGTGCATCCTCGCCCTTGGTCAGGTCGTAGAGGTCAGCGTTGTCGCCTTTCGTCCACCAGACGTAGTTTTGGCCGGCATATCTGGCTCCGCTGCCGCTCAACACGGTGACGGCGACGACCGTCCGGTCGCCGAGCGTCAGCACGACGAGCGCGTTGTCGCCGGCGTTGATGTACTCAGCCTTCACGGACTGGTCGCCGCATTCGTAGCCGACGACGTTGCGTTCGACCGGGGCATCGCCCGGCAGGTCGAGCGTGACGGTGGAAGCCATCGCGGCATTGGTCGCAGCAGCAAGCATGATGACGGTGAAGATCGAGCGCATACGGCCTCCTGGTTGCTTGCGGGCAGACGATAGCATGAGCCCGATGCCTGCCGAAGCCACAGCCTCGGCAGGCAGCTTGGGTGCGAATTACGCGCCGTTCCTGGCCACGTCGGCGAAAAACCCTTCCGGACTCTCCACTTCGACCAGCCGCCGCTTCTCGATTTTCCAGAAGCGGTTGCCCGTAGCGCGGACGAAGCTGCGGTCATGCGACACCAGCAGGCAGCTGGCCTCGTGCTTCAGCAGTTCCGCCTCCAGCGTCTCTTGCCCGTCGATGTCGAGATGGTTGGTCGGCTCGTCGAGCAGGTAGAAGTTAGGGTTGGTGAGCCTGAGCACCAGCATGCCGAGCCGAGCCTTCTGGCCGCCCGACAGGCGGCCAATCGGGTTCGACTGCATGTCGACGGTCATGCCTGCGCCGGCAAGCAAAGTGCGGGCGCGCTGCTCGCCGAGCTCGAAGCGGCGCGTCAGCACCTCCAGCGGCCTGTCCTTGTCGGCAAGGTCGGACAGGCCCTGGTCGCCATAGCCCAGAACAAGCGACGGCGTCGCCTTGATGCCGTCGACCGCGACATCGGGCTGGGCTATGGCGCGACGGAGCATATTGACCAGCCGCGTCTTGCCGGTGCCGTTGCGGCCGAGCAGGACGATGCGGTCGCCCTGGCGGACCCACAGCTTGCCGGTCCGGAACAGCGGCGTGCCGTCGGGCGTGGTGACAGGGGCGTCGTCGAGCGTCACCAGCACCTTGGCGTGGGTGCCCCGGTTGGCGAGCTTGATGCTGCCGGCCGAACGCTCCAGATGGGCCGGCCGGGCGCTGTCCTCGATGCGTTCGGCCCTCTCCTTTAACTGCTTGGTCTTGACCACCAGAAGGTCGCTGCCGGAATTGATGCCGATGTTGTTGAGCTTGGCTGCCTGGCGACGCAATTGCTGCGCCGTCTTCATGTCCTTCTCAAAGCGCCGCGCGTCCGAGGCGTCGATCCCGTCGAGCGCTTCGCGTGCCCTGGAATAGGGCAGCGAGAAGGCTTGTGAATTCTCCGGGCGGAGGAACAGCGTCCTGTTGGTCACGGCGTCGAGGAAGGCGCGGTCGTGGCTGCAGATCACCACCGGCACGTCGCGCGGCAGGGCGTTGAGCCAGCCTTCCAGCTGTCCGATGCGGGCCAGGTCGAGATGGTTGGTTGGCTCGTCGAGCAAAAGCACATCCGGCTCGGTCACCCAGACGCGTGCCAGGAGCACGAGGCGCTGCCAGCCGCCGCTCAGCCTGGACAGTTGGCGCTCGCGCAGCTCTTCAGGGACGTCGAGTTCGCCAAGCACAACGTCGACACGCCAGCTCTCGCTGTCGACCTGGTCGGCCGGCAGGGCCTGGAGCACGGCATCGTAGAGCGTTGCGTCCAGAAGCTTCGCCGGGACGTCCTGCTCGACATAGCCGACGCGCAGGCCGCGCGAGCGGGTGATGTCGCCGGCAGTGGGCTCGAAGCCGCCGGATATCGCTCGCAGCAACGTGGACTTGCCGCGGCCATTGGCAGCGACGATTCCGAGCCGGTCGCCCGGCTCGATGGAAAGATTGAGATTGGAAAAAAGCGGAGCACCGAGCGTTACGCCAAGCGACCTCAGATTGATCAAAGCCATGTTCGTTCTCTGGTCTGTCCGGACCGTCGCCTGCACCTTCACAAGGTGCATCAATGGGGAACCGGGTCCGGCGGGAAATTCACGATGCGGACGCACGAGCGAACGGCTCAGCGCTGCATCACCACGAAGGGCAGACCGGTAAAGAGAACAGCTTCAGTAAGACTGGCGTCTCGTCCGAGGTCAGCCCTGCAAACGCATTTGCAGGGCGTGGACGGGGCCGCGCTGGCGGTGGAGATAAAAATGCTCGATCACGCAGCCCTCCTTTGTCGTTCGAGTTGCGCCGCCTTCATAGCCGCAAAGGCAGCGCGAGACAATCCTACTGCACGGTCAGCTCGGTGCGCTCGCCTGCCTTGACGCTGGCGGAGCCCTCTTTCTTGCCGGCATCGCCCAGGTCGGCCTCGACGACATAATCGCCCTCAGGCAGCGTCGCCTGGTGCTTCTGGTCGTAAGCGTAGCCGAATTCCTTGCGGTTGCCCTGGATGTCCTTCCTGGCGGCGTAGACCCGGATCTCCTTTGCCCCGGGAGCATCGATCGCCAGAACGCCGGCACCGAGCACGGCGGTCACGTCGCCAGCCTCGCCGACACGAACGTTGAAGGGCTGTTCGGCCTCGGCCTGATCCATGCGCGCTACGGCGACATAATCTCCGGCCGGCAGGTCGAACTTGTTGTCCGGCCCGTAGCCATAGGTGACCTGCTCGCGCGTGCCGTCGATCTTCTTCTTCGCCTTGTAGACCCTGACATCGAGGCCACCGGCATCGACCTTGTCGCCGCCCTGCGCATAAAGCGCGTTGACCACCACGCGGCCGACGCCGGCGATGATGTCCTTCTCGACGGTCTGGCCGGCGGCGAGCTGGATCGTCTCGTTGGCCTCGCCCTGACCGATGGTGACCTTCACCTTGGTCTCGCCGGCGGGCAGCACGATCTTGGTCTCGCCGTAATAGGTGGCCGGATGCGACGCGCCGGGGAAATCGAGAACGACGGCCGCACCGGTGTTGATGTCGCCACCGTCGCTGGGACGGGGCCTGACGATCAGCGTGCCGGCATTGAGCACGAAGAGCGGCTTGTAGGCCTGGCCGGCCTCGACCTTCAACGGCTGTTCGACGGCTGCCTCGCCGAGCGTCGCGCGGATGACGTAGTCGCCCGGCTCGAGCGATCCCTTGTAGTTGTTGTATTCGGTGGTCAGGCGTTCGCCCTTGGTGCCGTCGGCGTTGGCCTTGTAGATTTCCCAGGCATTGCCGGCGTCCTTGAGGGCTGCTGCGCCCTCGGCCAGCGCCAGTTCGGGCACGAAGTTGAATTCGGGCTTTGCCGGCTCGGGGGCGGGTGCCGGTGCTGGAGCCGGCGCAGGCTCGGCGACGGTCTGGGCGAGCGCGTCCTCCAGGCCTTTCGCATCGGACGCCTGGATGTACTTGCCGCCGGTGTTTTCGGCGAGGCAGGCGACCTGCCTGCCCTCTTCCGCCGTCAGGCCGAAGCCGACGACATGGGCGGTGAAATCGACGCCGGACTGCTCAAGCTCCTTGCCGAGCGCGCACGGGTCGGCGCTGCAGGTCTCCAGCCCATCGGTGATGAGAATGACGGTCGCCTTGTCCTCGGTGTATTTGAGGTCCTCGGCGGCCTGCTTGACGGCGGCGGAAAGCGGTGTCTTGCCGAGGAACTTCATGCTGTCGGCGGCAGCGGTGATGGCGCTTGCCGAACCGGACGCCGGCGGCACCACCAGCTCGATGTCGGAACAGCTGCCTTTTTCGCGGTGGCCATAGGCCATCAGGCCAAGCTCGGTGTCGGCGGGGATGGTGGTGAGCACCGAGCGGAGCGCCTGGCGGGCGATCTCCAGCTTGGGCTTGCCGTCGATCTGGCCCCACATCGAACCCGAGGCGTCGAGCACGATGATGGCGCGGTCGGCGGCCTGAGCCGACATCGCTCCGCCCAGCACCAGTGCAGACGCCAGGATGGTACGCAAAAACGACTTCATGCTGCCCCTCGCCGATTCAGCCCGTTTGTTCGAGGAAGCTAAACTTGGGGCCCGCCGCTGACAACCCTGGCAGCGCTCAATAGGTCGTCCGGCGCTCTTCACTCGGCGGGCGACCGAATTGCAACCGGTAGCTCTGGGCGAAATAAGAATGCGAGGTGAAGCCGGTGGCGATCGCCACGTCGAGGATCGGCATGTTGGTCTGGCGCAGCAACTCGCGGGCGCGCTCCAACCGGAGCCGCATGTAGTAGCGGCCGGGCGTGACGTTGAGGTGGCGCAGGAACAGCCGCTCGACCTGGCGGACCGACAGGCCGGCGGTCTTGGCCAGTTGCACCGCCGACAAGGGCTCGTCGAGATGGTCGGCCATCAGTTCGACGATGCGCTTGAGCTTGTCCGACTTGCCGGTGAGGTCGCGCTCGGGGCCGACGCGCTGGCGGTCGCCGGCGGAGCGGATGCGCTCGTGCTGGAACTGGTTGGCGACCTCGTTGGCGAGGTTGGCGCCGAAGTCGCGCTTGATGATCTCGAGCATCAGGTCGATCGAGGTGGTGACGCCGGCGCAGGTGTAGCGCTTGCGGTCGATCTCGAAGACGTTGTTGGTGCACTCGATGTCGGGAAATTTTTCCATGAAGCCGGCACGGTTTTCCCAGTGGATGGTGCAGCGGTAGCCGTCGAGCTGGCCGGCCTCGGCAAGAAGGTAGGAGCCGACCGAGAGTGCGCCCAGGGCAGCGCCGCGCCGGCCCCATGAACGCAGCGCACCGAGCACCTTGCTCTTGCCGGGGAATTCGGTTGTGACACCGACGCAGACGAACATGATGTCGACCGCGGGCACGTCGGCGACCGAATAATCGACCTTGAGCGGCAGGCCGTTGGAGGCGATGACCGCCTCGCCATCGGCAGACACTGTGGTCCAGCCGTAGACGTCGCGGCCGAGCAGCCTGTTGGCCGAGCGACAGGTGTCGATCGCCGCGACCAGCGAGAACATCGAGAACTTGTCGACGAGCAGGAAAGCGAACTGGCGGCCTTCGGGGTGAGGTTCTGACATGCGGCCAAACCTACAGAAGATGCCGATGTGGGCAAGGAAGCGGCGCCGCGATCAACAACGCCGCCGACATGTCTCAGAGGCCCTTGTATTCGAGGCCGGCGTGGCGATGCGCCGACACCAGCGTGTTGGCCATCAGCATGGCGATGGTCATCGGGCCGACGCCGCCCGGCACCGGCGTTATGGCGCCCGCGTTCTTTTCGGCGGACGCGAACTCGACGTCGCCGACCAGCCGCGACTTGCCCTCGCCCTTCTCGGGCGCCGGAATCCGGTTGATGCCGACATCGATGACGGTGGCGCCCGGCTTGACCCAGTCGCCCTTGACCATCTCCGGCCTGCCGACGGCCGCCACCAGGATGTCCGCGGTGCGGCAGAGCGCCGGCAGGTCCCTGGTGCGGCTGTGGGCGATGGTGACGGTGGCGTTGGCCGCAAGCAGCAGATGGGCCATCGGCTTGCCGACGATGTTGGAGCGGCCGACGACGACGGCACTGAGGCCCGACAGGTCCTTGCCGTGCTTGCGCTCGATCAGCAGCATCGAGCCGAACGGCGTGCACGGCACGAGCGCGGTGTCGACCTCGCCGGTGGCGAGCTTGCCGACATTGATGAAGTGGAAGCCGTCGACATCCTTGTCGGGCGCGATGGTCTGGATGATCTTGCCGGCGTCGATATGGCCCGGCAGCGGCAGCTGGACGAGGATGCCGTGGATCGACGGATCGACGTTCAGCGCCTCAACCAGCGCGACGACGTCGGCCTCGGACGTATCGGCGGCGAGCGTGTGCTGGACCGACAGGAAGCCGCACTCCTTGGCGGTGCGCGACTTGTTGGCGACATAGACCTGGCTTGCCGGATCCTCACCGACGATGACCACGGCCAGGCCGGGTTTCACGCCGTGCGCGGCAAGGGCGGCCGCTGATTTCTTGACGCCTTCGACAACCTCTGCCGCGACAATCTTTCCGTCAATGATCTCAGCCATGTTCACTCCATATGCAGGCACTGTTGGCGCGGCATTGTCATCAAAATTTCGACCCGCAACCTCGCCATTGCGGCGTCCGGTGCCGTAAACTCGAAACCGCAGCGCAGAATTTTCAGAAGTAGCGGCGCGAACGGCGCTCGCGCAACTGGTTTAGCTCCTTGCGCACCTCGCGCAGGCTTTCGCTGATTTCGTCGATCTGGCTGCGCGGCGCCGCGGCCTCGGCTGGCGGCAGGTCGCTCGCGGGTGCCGTGGGAGCCTGTGGCGGCGCTGGCGGCCAGGGATGATATCCGGAGGCAGCCGGCGGGTAGGCGTAGGGCGCCGCGTAACCCGTGGGCGGAGGACCATAGCCGGGTTGCGTATAAGGCGGATAGGCCGGCGCGAAGCCAACATGCTGTGCCGGCGGCGGCACCTGGGCCGACAATGACGGCGCGGCAGGCGCGGCCGCAGCGGCCGCGAACGGCTCTGCTGCCTGGGCCTTCGATGGCGATGCCGGCTCAGCATCCAGCCTTGGCGCAGGGGCCTCGGCGGGATCGGACGGCCGGCGACTTTCGTTGTCCTGTTCGGCGCGGCGCGGCGCGGGCCGGGTCCGGGCGCGACGATTGGCTGTTTCCCGCAGGCTTTCGAGTGCCCCGCGCAGACCACCGAGGCCGATGCCAATCGCAAAACCGGCCAGCATGCCCGCCAGCGAGATCATGGCGCGCGACGGTCCCGTCGATTCCAGCGGCGGCGAGGCAACCGAGATGACGCTGACATTGGCCGAGTTGATGTCCTTCTGCTCGCCGGTCTCGCGTGCCCTGAGCAGGTACTGTTCATAGACGGCACGCTTGGCGGTGACGTCGCGGTCGAGTTCGCGCAAGGTGACCAGCTCGTCGGCGACCTCGCCCTGGCGTACCTTGAGCTGGGCCAGCCGGGCTGCGAGTTCCTGCTCGAGCTGGACGGCCCGCTTGAGCTCGACCTGGATGGAGGCCGCGACGCGGCGCAATTCGGTTGAGATGCGTTCACGGGCGCCGCTCAGCTGGGCCTCGACGGCGAGACGCTCGGGGTGACGCGGGCCGAGCTTGACCGCGGCCCGGTCGGCCTCCTGGGTGAGTGCCGCATACTGCGCGCGAAGTTCGGTGATCGCCGGCGAATTGATCGCCTCGGGCAAGGCGCCACTCAGCACGGAATCGATGCCGAGGTTGCGGGTCGAGGCGGCCCGGGCATTCAGTTCCAGGGTGCGCGAACGCGCAGCGGTCAGCTGGTCGTTGACGCGCTGGATCTCGTCGTCGGTGATCAGCCGCCCCTGCGGATCGATGAGATCGTTCTCGGCCTTGAAGGTCTCGACCTTGCGCTCGGCGGCCTCGACCGACTTGCGCAATTCATCGAGGCGGGCGTTCAGTTCGTCGGTCGCACGTCCGGCGCTGCCGGACTGCAGCTCGCCGTAGGTCTGCATGAAGACCTCGGTCATGGTGTTGGCGATCAGCGCCGATTTCTCCGCGCTCTCGGTCTTGGCGCCGACCGAGATGACGAAGGTCTTGCCGCCGCGCTCGACGGTCAATGCTTCGGCGAGATGGGTGGTCGCCAGCGTGTGCCTGTTGTCGACGGCGCTGCTCCCGGCGTCGCCGGAAGATACCAGCGAGCGCACCAGGGACCTGACATCGATACCGCTGCCACCGGCGGTGCCGTTGAATTCCGGATCTTCGGCGAGATTGAGCTTGTCGACCACCTTGGTCAGCACGGTGCCCGAGGTCAGCACGCGCACCTGGTTCTCGACGATGGCCAGCGTCGCCTCCGACGACAGGCCGCCCTCGATCAGTTCGCGATCGGTGAGTTTCAGGTTGCGCGGATCGACGATCATCTCGGACCAGGCCTGATACATCTTCGGCATGGACAGAGCGATCGCAACGCCGGCAAGCGCGCCGAGAAGCGTGGTCGACGCAATCAGCAGCTTGGAGCGGCCGATGCCGCCGATAACCTTCATCGGGTCGATCAAGGGCTTCCAGCGCATGTCGTCAGGGTCGTTCCGTTCGTCCAACGACTGGATGGCATCCACCGGCGGTTCAGCCGCGCCGACGATTGCCGGCGCCACGACCGGCTGGGACGGACCGAGCAGCCTCGCGCGCCAGCCGCCGATCAGCGAAGACGGGGCAGGCTCGATCGGATCGTCGACAGACTGGGTTGGAGCGTGGGTTCGCACTGTGTGCGTGTCGGCAGCCATTTCGGCGGCGCGCTGCGCTTCGGAATGACGCGCGGCAATCTCCGCCTCCCGGCGGATGCGAGCCATGCGATGGCGCGTCGCCGCGTCCTGCGCGTCGACTTCCGGATGCTCGTCCGTGCTCATCGACAGCAGCGAGGCGCCCTGGCGCTTGGGAGCCGCATCGTCCTGGGCCAGCGCAAGCAGCGATCCCTTGCGCCTCCCATCGTCGCGGTTCCCGGAATCGGCCATGTCTTGGGTTGCTTCCATGCACTGTGACGGATCAAGCGTCCGGTTCTTAACCCAAGCTAAACAGGCATGGGAAACAAAAGGTTAATTTTCTCGCTCAATGGCCCGGGGGGGGGCGCTGGCAAAACCGCACATTAAGCTTTGCTCCCTATCCTGCGGCCGGATCATGACCCAGGCCAACGACATACCGCGCGTGCCGCTGCGCGACCGTATCGGCAGTTTCCTTTCGGAACGGCGCGCGCTCCTGCGCGACTATTTCTCGGCAGTCAGCGGCTCGGCGGGTCGGCTGATCTTCTCGCTGATCTATTTCGTGGCACTGGCCAACACCTTGTCCATCGCCGATTTCGGCCTGTTTGCCACGGCGTCCGCTGCCGGCGTGATGCTGTCGCGCACCCTCGCCTTCGGCTTCATCTCTGCCCTCTACCGCACCGCCACGATCAGGCCTCGGCTGATCGGAAGCTATACCGCCGGTTTCCTGATGCTGGCGCTCCTGTCGCTGCCGGTGCTGGTGGCGGCCTCGGCGCTGACCTGGCTGCTGTTCTTTTCCACCACCCTGCCGGCTGGCATCTTTGCCATCGTCATCTTCGCCGAAGCGCTGTTGTGGCGACCGGTCGAGGTGGCGATGATCGTCAACAACGGCCTTGGCCGTTTCGGCCGCGCGGCGACGCTGGCGATCCTGACGGCAGCGATCAAGGCGGCGGCCGCCGCGCTGTTCGTCTTCTGGCCGACACCCACCCTCGAGGCCTGGGCCTGGTTCTACGTCGCCTCGAACGTCGTTTCGCTCGCCCTTGCCTTCGGCGTCTTCTACCCGCGCCAGAAGCTTCGGCTGACGCCATATCTCTACTGGCGGCGGCTTTCCGATTCGATCTATGTCGCCAGCGCGGAAGTGCTGTTCTACCTGCAGATGGAGTTCGACAAGCTGCTGGTGCTGGCTATGGGCGGCCCACATCTCGCCGGCATCTATGCCATCGTCATGCGGCTGGTCGACCTCACCGCCATCCCAATCCGCACATTCTCGATGATGCTGGTGCAGCGGATGATGCGCGCGCCGCAGATGCTGGAGCGGCTGAAGGTCAAGATCGGCATCGAGGCCGGAATTCTGGTCGTCTCGACATCGGCGCTGCTGTTCCTCGCCGTGGTGCTGCATTTCTATCCCAATTTCCTGGGCAGGAACGTTTCCGAGGCAGCGCCGCTCGTCGGCCTGGCCCTGTTCGTGCCGGCCTTGCGCAACCTCGTCGAATATCACGCCGAACTGCTGTTCGCGCGCGGGCAGACGCTGATCCGCGCCGGCAACCTGGCGCTGCTCGCCGCCCTCAAGGCGGCATTGCTGTCGAGCCTTTTGCTGCAGGTCGCCGACACGCAAACCCTGGTGTGGTCGCTGAACGGGATGTTCGCGCTGCTCTATCTGGCGTCAGCGGCGGTGACATACACGGCACTGCGCCGGCCAGCCAAGGCGATCTAGATCAGGCGCCGACCAGCTTCCTGATCCGGCCGAGATCGGTGCCGATGAAGGACTGCATGCCGATCGCCACCTGCTCGGGCGACATCTCGGCAACGAAGGCCTCGAACTGGGCATCCGACAGCGGAGTGCCGGTCCAGTGGACGCGGCAGAATTCCTCGGAACCGTGGAAATGTCCGGCGCCGCCGGCGATTTCGTCAACGAAACGGCCGTAGATCATGCATTCGGAAAATCGGCGCCGCGCCGACACCGCCTCGACCCAATGCCGGCCGCTGACCTGTTCGATACGGGCAAGCATGTCTCGCACGCTCGAACGGCGCCAGGCGATCAGGGTCGAGATGTAGTCGTGCGATGAGATTTCAGGCGCCTCGAGCCCGAGCACGGCGGCGGCGTTGCGCGACCAGACATGGTGGTTTTCATGGCCGGGGCGAAGCAATGCGTCGTCGCGACGGAACAGGCGCACCTTGTCGTCGCGCCAGAAGCGGGCACAGTCGAACGGCCTGAGGAAGGCGACGTCGGAATCGACGTAGACGAGCGCCGGCTGCTCGATCCGCTCCGCGATGGCGATGCGGCGCAGTTGCTGCACATGCCAGCCACGCAATGGCGGCGCCTTGAGGCTGAGCCAGATGCGGCGCTTGAACAGGCTCGTCGGATCGGGAAAGTCCCGCAGCCAGGACGGCAGCAGCTCGCGCTCGTCGATGACGGTGCGGCGGCGACTTTCCAACTGGCGGAACAGCGCCACGTCGCGGTGTTCGACCAGCAGGTAGTGGTGCGACGCACCGGTGACATGGCGGTCGACCGTCTCGCACAACAGGCGGCAACGCTCGAAATCGGCAGCGTAGCTGGCCGTCACCAGCGCCGCGTCGGCGACAACAGGCGTGCCGCTTGCGTTCAAGAGCAATCCCCGGCCAGTTTCTGACGCAGCACGCGAAGCAGGAAAAGCGGATTGCCGACGATGTAGCGCCGCCACAGCCGCCCGGGCTCGATGACCAGCCGGAACAGCCATTCGAGGCGTAGCCGGCGCATCCACGCCGGCGCGCGCGGCACCGACCCGCTGAGGAAATCAAGCAGAGCGCCGACGGCGATCGGCACTGTGCAATGCTCCGGCCGCAAGTTGCGGGCGATCCAGAATTCCTGGCGCGGCACGCCCATGGCGACGAGCAATATGTCGGGCCTCAACGCCGCCAGGGAGGCGATGATCGCAGGCTCTTCCTGGGCGGTGAAAAATCCGTCGTGGATGACGACAAACCGGTGCTGCGGCGCGATCTCGCTGAGGCGCGCAGCGGCCCGTTCGGCGTTCTCGCGCGATGCACCGAGCAGCGCCACCGTCAGCGGCTTGTCGGCCGCCACGAGCAAGGCAGGCACGAAATCGGTGCCATTGAGGTTGGCCGGAAACGGCGCGCCGTAGAGCCAGCGTGCTGCGATGTCGACGCCGATGCCATCGGCCAGGACCAGAAAGTCGTCGAGTGCTGCGGCAAATTCCTTGTCGGAACAGGCAACATTGGCGTTGTGGGCATTGAGGAATCCGACCTTGGTAAAGGTCTTTTCCCGGATGAACCCGGACAACAGCGAGACGGCCTCATCTCGCCGCAGGCTGGCGACGCGGATGCCCAGGATGCGCCGGAACGTTGCAACCGGTTTGGAGATTGTCATGCTCAAGCGGCAACCTCGCGCGTGCCGGCGCCAAGCGTGGCGAGCCCGAGCGCTACAGCACGATCGAGGGCCGCGATCTGCCGACGATGGAAATCGCTGCCGTCGACGTCGGCCACGGCTTGATCGACAGTTTGTTGGAGCGCCCTGGCGAAGGCGGCGGGGTCATCGGTCATGATGCAGTTCCGAGGCTTGTGGGCGATGCCGCGCAGCGAATGCGCCGTCGCCACCGACGGCAGGCCGAGTTCGAAGGTCTCGATGGTCTTGAGCTGGACGCCGCTGCCGGAAGTGCTGACCAGCGGGATGACAGCGGCACTCCGGACGAAGGCCTGGGCATCGGGCACGCGACCGACGAAGCTGACGCCCGGATGCGGCGAAGACACGCCAGCCGGGACGCTGCCGGCGATGTGAATGCGGAAATCGGCACGCAGATGCGGCACCACCTTGCCCAGGAACCAGTCGAGGCCGATGCGGTTTGGCTCCCAGGTCCAGGTGCCGATAAGCCCCGCGTCGCACTCGATCCGGCGCGTGCCGGTCGCAGGCGGCAGATCGGAACGGGTGACCAGCGGGAGCGCCACCGAGCGTGTTTCGGAGGCGACGCCGAGTTCGGCGCGGTCCTCCTCGGCCAGCGTGAAGACGAAACGCGCATTGCGGCACAGTCGCTTCTCGATGACCTCGAGCAGCCTCGCCTCTCGGCGGAACAGGATGCGCTGGAAGGCGCCCCGGGCGGCCTGCGAATTTTCCGTCGCGGATCGGAACTCGACATTGTGGGCGACGAAGATCGAGGGCTTGTCGCGAAAGGCGTCTTCGAACGCAGCCGCCATTTGAACCGAATTGAGGATGTAGCCATCGAACGGCCCGGCGGCCGCGATCGCCTCGCGCACCCTTTCCTCGGGGATCACGCGCAGCTTGGCCGAAGCGAATGTCAGGCCGGAGGCAACGGCACTGGCCAGCCATGCAAGCTTGCGCGGCAAGGGCGCGGTATCGGTGCGCACGTCAAGCGAACCGAGCAGGATGGTGTTTTCCGGGTCGGATGGCGCCTTGCCCGGCCAGCCGAAGCCGAGCACGGTCACGCGCACGCCGTTGCGGCGCAGCGCGTCGATGATCGCCTGGTTGGCGATCTCGTAACCCGAGGAAAGCGCTCCATCGGGTACGATAGATGTGGCAAACAGCACATGCATCACAATAGATTCCTGTCCCACGGCTAGCAGGCTGCGGTGAAGTCTTCATTAAGCAATCTGGTCGTTGTCCTGCAAACGCCACTGGCGCACAGCCTCCGGAGCGCCATTATTTAACTGACCGTTATCGTGCCGATGCTAGGCAAGGGCATCACAAGAACCGGCGTTTTTCCATGACCGTCCTGCCACCACTCAAGTCCGTGACCATCGCCGGCCAATCGCCTGCGCTGGCCAATGACGCCGTGGACGTGGTGGTGACGCTGCCGACCTTCCGCCGGCCACAGCAATTGCTGGCAACGCTCGATTCGCTCGCCAGGCAAAAGACGGCACGCCGCTTTGCGGTCATCGTCATGGAAAACGACGACGAGGGTCGCGAGGGCCTGAACGCGGCGCTGCCCCTGTTCGAGAGCGGCAAGATGGCCGGGATGGTGATCATCGCCCATGAGCGCGGCAATTGCAGCGCCTACAATGCCGGCTGGCACACGGCACTTCTGCAGTTTCCGAATTTCACCCAGCTCCTGGTGATCGACGACGACGAACTGGCCGATCCCTTGTGGCTGGAAACAATGTGCAGCACGCAACTGCGTCTCGACGCCGACATCGTGGGGGGGCCGCAGCTCCCGGTGTTTGCCGACCCGGCTCACCAGGCCTGGGCGACGCATCCGGTGTTTGCACCGCCCTACTCGACCACAGGCCCGGTGCGGGCGCTGTTTTCATCGGGCAACCTGCTGCTCACCCGAAGCGTGCTGCTGGCGATGGGACCGCCCTTCCTCGATCTGCGCTTCAACTTCATGGGCGGCGGCGATTCGGATTTCCTCAGCCGGGCCGCCCGGCGCGGCTTCAGGCTCGCCTGGTGCGCCGAAGCCAAGCTGTTCGAGAACGTGCCGGCGCGGCGCGTCGAGGCCGACTGGATCCGGGCACGCGGCCTGCGCAACGGCGTCATCTCGACGCTGGTCGCCAAGAAGCGGTATTCCGGGGCGCCGCTGGCCAATACACGGGTGTTCCTGAAGAGCCTGACACTGCTGATCTTCTCGCCCTTGCGCGCGCTGCTGCGGCTGATCTGGACCGGCTCGCCTTCGGTCGCCGCCTACCCGATCCATGTGGCGCTGGGCCGCGTGCTCGCCGATTTCGGTTATGCCAATGAGCAATATCGGCAGCCTGAAAAGAACTGAGGCGGCGCCGCTGTCGGCGGCGTTCACCAGTTCGGGCGTCGCCACGGCGATCGCGACGGTGCTGCTGACCGTGGTGATCGTGTCGTTCCGCCCATTCCAGCCGGCGGGCGCCGATGTCGCCGGCGGCGGCGACATCGTCAACCAGCTCGGCTTCGGCTCGCTCGGCGGAGTTTCGATCCTTGCGCTCCTGACCTTGGCCGCTCCTGACCGGCTGCGCGCGCTGGCAAGCCTGCCCTGGGCGATCCTGCTCTGCTTCTTCATGATTTCGGTGCTGACGGCCACCGATCCAGGTTCTGCCTTCCGTGCCGCGTCGTTTACCCTGATCGGCATCCTGGCCATGGCGACCGTGCTGGCGCTGCCGCGCGACGGCGATGCCTATTCGACGGTGCTCGCTGTCTCGGGACTCGTCGTCGTCGGGCTCTGCTACGCCGGCGTGGCGCTCAATCCGAGCGTGGCGATCCACGGCGCCGACGGCGTCGAGCCGCAGCATGCCGGGCTGTGGCGTGGCGCGTTCTCGCACAAGAACATCGCCGCCCCGGTCATGGCCTGCTACAGCTTCGCCGGCATCTATCTGTTCCGGCGCGGCTGGCACCGGTCAGGCGCCATCCTGTTCGCCGCCGCCATGTTCTTCATGGTCCATACCGGTTCCAAGACCACGGCCGGCCTGGTGCCGCTGTCGATCATGGTCGTCATCCTGCCTGGCCTGATCGGCATGCGACTGGGCGCAACGGTGCTGTTTGCAACGGCGATCATCGGCACGGCGCTCGCCACGCTGGGCATCGTCTTCATCGATCCGCTGAAGGACCTTGCCGCCTATTTCGTCCCCGACCTCACCTATACCGGCCGCACCACCCTGTGGGCCTATGCCGGCGAGATGCTGGCCCGGCACCCCTGGTTCGGCTACGGCTACGAAAGCTTCTGGGGCACGCCGCTGCTGACCGAGAGCGAGCGCGCCTTCGACCAGGACTGGGACATCCGTGCCATCGTGCACGGCCACAACGGCTATCTCGACCTCGCCGTGCTGATGGGCATCCCGGCGCTGGTCACGGCGATCTACGCTTTCCTGATCGCCCCCTTGCGCGACTACATGCGCATTCCGCTGACCAAGGAAAATGTCTTCCTGGGCGACATGTTCATGATGGTGGTGCTGTTCACCGCGCTTAATGCCTTCCTGGAGAGCTTCTTCTTTCGCCGCGCCGACCCGGTCTGGCTGTTCTTCGTCTTCGGCGTGCTGGGGTTGCGGCTGGTGTCGCGCGTCGTGATCCGCAAGGCGTGATCCTGGGCCCTTGATCCCGGCCGGCGGGCGCGACATTCTCGCGCCATGGCCACCGCCGTTTCCAGACGCCAGTTGCTCGCCGGGTCGCTCGGAGCGGCCATGTTGCCCATGCTGCGGAGCTTGCCGGCGCGCGGTGCCACCTGGCCGAAGACCGACGCGACATTCCTGTTTGCCGCCGACATCCATGCCTGCCGCATGGCAAGCGGGCTCAGCCCCAACTGCCAGGCCGAAGGCAAGACGGACGAAAATCTGCGCCGGCACATCGCTGCCCTGAACAAGGTGGGCGAGTTGAACTGGCCGAGCGAGATCGGCGGCGCGAAATCGGGCCTTGCAGGCGCCGGCCAGCGCATCGGCCGGCCGCTCGGCCTGGTCGTCGGCGGTGACATGACCGACGACGGCGGCGGCCAGGTGACCCAACCCCATGAAGGCACCCAATTGCTGCAGTTCAGCCACCGCTACCAGGAAGGCAGCGGCCCCGACCGGGTGCATGTGCCGGTCTATGTCGGGCTCGGCAATCACGACCTGGACCAGGACGGGCCGCCGCCGCAGGTCGACTGGTACCGGCGCGAGCTGCGCGACTATGTCGAGATCAACCACCGTCCAAGCGTGTTCTTCAAGCCACCGGTGCCCGCTACCAACTATGACGCGCCGTCCGACTGCTATTCCTGGGACTGGGGCGGGCTGCATCTCGTGCAGACGCACAGGTTCGCCGGCGACACGGCCAAGGATGCCCCGAGCGCGCTCGGCTGGCTGAAGCGGGACCTCAAGACCTTTGCCGGCGACGGCAGGCCGGTGATCCTGTTCCAGCACTATGGCTGGGATCCGTTCTCGATCGAGAGATGGGACCCGAGCGCCCGCCAGTTCGATGACGCCGGGAGCGGCAAGCCGCACTGGTGGAGCGACGGCGACCGGCGCGACCTGCTGGCCGTCATCGGCGGGGCGAACGTGATCGGCGTCTTCCACGGCCACCAGCACGAGACGCCGATGGTCTACAGGCGCGACGGGCTCGACCTGTTCAAGCCCAAGGCCGGCTACATGGGCGGCTTTGCCGTAGTCCGGGTCACAAACGGCTTCATGGACGTCGCGCTGGCCGAGGCCGGGGCGCATGGCAGCGTCAGCTTCACCAACGCCTTCAGCAAGAGGCTGGACGACACACGCTGAAGTGGCGTTTCCGCCCTTCCGCATGGCCGCGAGACGGTCTATGTCAGGATGTTCGGAGGGCTTTGAATGACCATCAGACTGATCCTCGCCGGCTGCGGCAACATGGGCTACGCCATGCTCACCGGCTGGCTGAAATCGGGCAAGCTCAGGCCCGCGGAGACGTTCGTCGTCGAACCCAATGCCGAACTGCGCGCCCGCGCCGCCGAACTCGGCAGCCGTGTCGCCTCGGAAGTCGGCGGCATCCCGGCAGACGCCGACCCCGAAGTCGTGGTCATCGCGGTCAAGCCGCAGGTCATTCGCGAGGTGACCTCCGGCTACCGCCGCTTCGGCAATGGCCGGGCGACGTTCGTCAGCGTCGCCGCGGGCACCTCGGTCGCCACCTTCAGCGAAATCCTCGGCGCACAGACCCCGATCGCGCGCTGCATGCCCAACACGCCCGCCGCCATCGGCAAGGGCATGATGGTGCTGTATTGCAACGACCATGTTACCGACAAGGCCAGGGACTTCGTCGGCGACCTGCTGTCGTCCAGCGGCGAAGTCGCCACCATCGCCGACGAGGGCCTGATGGACGCGGTGACCGCCGTCTCCGGCTCGGGACCGGCCTACATCTTCCACTTCATCGAGTGCCTGACGGCTGCCGCCGAGAATGCCGGGCTGCCGCCGAAGACGGCGGCGCTTTTGGCGATGCAGACGGTCTATGGCGCAGCCAGCCTCGCCGCGGAAAGCCGCGAGGACCCGGCCGTGCTGCGCCGCCAGGTCACCAGCCCGAACGGCACGACGGCAGCGGCGCTCGACGTGCTTATGGGCGAAGACCGCCTGAAGAACCTGCTCACCGACGCCGTCGAGGCGGCACGGCTGCGCTCCATCGAGCTCGGCAAGTAGCTATCGGGTTTCGGCCTCGGCCTGCAGCGCCCGGATGTGGGGCGCTGCCGCCTCGTTGACAGCGCGCTCCATGTCGCGGAACTGACGGATGACATCTTCGCCGACAGGCGTGAGTTCGGCGCCGCCGCCATGCTTGCCGCCGGTCTTGGCAGCGACCAGCGGCTTGCCGAACATCTCCTTCATCTCCTCGACCAGGTCCCAGGCACGCTTGTAGGACATCTCCATGGCCCGCGCGGCCGCCGAGATCGAGCCAGTGGCGGCAATCTGTTCGAGAAGTTCGATCTTGCCAGGGCCAAGGCGGCCCTTCGGGTCGAGGTAGAGGCGCAAGGTCAGGGACGGCATCGGCTACTCCAGTCCTCAGCTGGTTAGCACAGGCGGCGCCCCCGGAGATAGATTGGCACGGTCGAAGGCAACAGTCTTGATGACCGCGAACACGTCGCGCCCGACGCCCAGCTCAAGCGTTTCGAGCGACTGGCGCGTGATGCGCGAGACCAGGATGTCGCCCTTGCAGTCGAGGCGAAGATCGACCTGCGCGCCGTTGACCGTACCAATCTCGGCTATGCGCGCCGGCAGGATGTTGAGCGCACTGAGGCCGTGAGGCCGTTCGGTCGCGATCATGACGTCGCGCGCGCGGACCCGGACGCGCACGACAGAGCCCTCGGCAAGCGCGACGCGCGGCACGCGCATTTCGCCGGCGGCGGCGCCGAGCACGGTCATGCCGAAGCTTTCATCGTGGCGCAGCACCTTCATGTCGAGCACGGCACCGCCCTCGCCCACTTCCTCCGGCTGCAACAGGTCGAGCCTTTGCATGATCTCGGTCGTCGGGCCGGCGGCGGCGACCTTGCCGTCGGCCATCACAACGACATCGGTGGCGAGGCGGGCAACTTCGGCGATCGAGTGGCTGACATAGACGATCGGGATTTTGGTCTCGTCGCGCAAACGTTCGAGATAGGGCATGATCTCGGACTTGCGGGCATCGTCGAGCGAAGCCAGCGGCTCGTCCATGAGCAAAAGCCGAGGGCTCGCCAGCAGCGCGCGGCCAATGGCGACACGCTGCTTTTCGCCGCCCGACAGCAGGGCCGGTCGGCGATCGAGCAGGTGGCCGATGCCGAGCATCTCGACCACGCGGCCAAATTCGGCGTAGCGCTCGCCTTGCGGCGTGAACCAACGGCCATAGTGCAAATTGGAGCGCACCGTCAGATGCGGGAACAGCCGGGCGTCCTGGAAGACGAAACCGACGCGGCGGCGATGGGCGGGAACGAAAAGGCGGCTTGCGGTGTCGACCAGGGTCCGGCCGCCGATGACGATGCGGCCGGTCTCGGGACGGATCAGCCCGGCGATGATGTTGATGAGCGAGGTCTTGCCCGAGCCCGACGGTCCGAACAGTGCCGTCAGATGACCGGCACTTTCGAAGCCGGCTTCGAGGTCGAGCGCGCCGAGGCGGTGGCGGATGGCGACGGAGAGCGTCATTCGAAATCCATGCGCTGGCCGATGCGGCGGGCAAACATCTCGGACACCACGAGTGCTGCCATCGAGATGGCGATGGAGATCAGCGTCAGCCGCATCGCCCCGGCATCGCCGCCCGGCACCTGTGTGAAGGTGTAGATCGCCGACGGCAGCGTCTGGGTTTCGCCGGGAATGTTCGAGACGAAGGTGATGGTGGCGCCGAACTCGCCCATCGCCTTGGCAAAGGACAGGATCATGCCGGCGACGATGCCGGGCAGGATCAAGGGCAGCGTCACCGTGAGGAAGACCCACATCGGGCTTGCGCCGAGCGTGCCGGCAGCGGCTTCGAGCCGCCGGTCGACCGCCTCGATGGACAGCCGGATGGCGCGCACCATCAGGGGGAAGCCCATGACGGCGCAGGCAAGGGCGGCACCGGTCCAGCGGAACGAGAAGACGATGCCGAAATATTCGTCGAGGAACGAGCCGATGGGGCCACGGCGACCGAAGCTCAGGAGCAGCAGGTAGCCGGTGACGACAGGCGGCAGGATCAGCGGCAGATGGACGATGCCGTTGAGCAGCGACTTGCCCCAGAATTTTCCGCGCGCCAGCAGCAGGGCAATGGCGATGCCGAAAGGCAGGCTGGCGGCCATCGCCCACAGGCCGACCTTGATCGACAGGCGGACCGCATTCCATTCGTCCGGAGTGAGGTCCAGCATTTCCAGGTCGCATTCCCTCAAAAAGCCCGTCCCATCCCGCCGTGCGGGATGGGACGGATGTTGCTTTGTGGCGATAGCCTAGCCGAGAAGCGGTAAACCACTCCCTAGAGGGTTTCCGCTTTTCTTCGAAACGCGAAAACGCTCTATGCTCTTGTTCTTGCGCAATTCCGGACGGAAAACCGCTGCACACTTTTCCTGGAATTGCTCTAGTTGGACGCCACCGGCGCGAGCATGGTGAAGCCCTGGGCCTCGAACAGCTCCTTGGCCTTGGCGGACTGAAGATATTTCACGTACGCCGCCGCGTCCGCGTTCTTCGAGTCCGCCGTCACGCCGACCGGATAGACGATGGGAGGATGCGTCTCTTCCGGGAACACGCCGACGACCTTCACGCCCGGCTCTGCCGCGGCGTCGGTCTGGTAGACGATGCCGAGCGGGGCTTCGCCCGTCGATACAAGCTTGAGGGCGGCGCGCACGTTCTCGGCCTGGGCGATCTTGCCCTCGACCGACGACCAGACGCCGAGCTTCTCGAGCGCGGCCTTGCCGTATTTGCCGGCGGGCACAGCCTTGACGTCGCCCATGGCAAGACGACCGTCACCAAGCAGCGCGGCAAGGTCGAAATTCGCAGCGATGTCGGTCTTGGCGGCCGAATCCTTGGGCGCAACCAGCACGATGCGGTTGCCCAGCAGCCTGACGTCCGAGCCGTCCTTGATGAGCTTCTTGTCTGCGAGGTACTTCATCCAGTCGAGGTCGGCGGATATGAACACGTCGGCGGGAGCGCCTTCCTCGATCTGCTTGGCGAGCGCCGAGCTGGCGGCATAGGACACGGTCGCCGACTTGCCGCTCTCGGCCTTCCAGGCGGCATCGACGGCGTCGAGCGCGTTCTTGAGGCTGGCGGCAGCGAACACGACCACGTCGCCATCGGCACGCGCCGAAGGCAGGCCGAGCGACAGCAAGGCTGCCAGGCCGCCCGCAGCTGCGACAAGCCGCAAACCAAATCCCCTACGCGTGAACATCGTCATTCTCTCCCTGATTGGCACGCCGCAGCCCGGCCGCGGATTCGTTATATTCATACGTATATAGCACTCTCGGCACAACCACCCATCCGGGTGGTTTTCAGCAAAACTGTTGCAGCATTCTCGAAGGTTGCCCGGTTGACCTTGCAGTAGGGGGAGACTGGCTCGCCGGTTCATGCCATATGTGTCGTTCTCACCTTGGGGCATGCAGACGTGGCACCTTGTGTCCGGCGACACCCTGTCCGTTCAGCCACGCCAACACGAGTTCCCCGAAATGTCCGGCATCACCATGTTCGAAGTCATCTGGCTTGGCGCCGCCCTGTTGGGCGCGGGCGCCGTCACGGGCCTGCTTGCCGGGGTCTTCGGCGTCGGCGGCGGTGCGGTCATCGTGCCGGTGCTGTACGAGCTGTTCCGCATGGTCGGCGTGCCGGAAGAGGTGCGCATGCCGCTCTGCGTCGGCACCTCGCTTGCGATCATCATCCCGACCTCGATCCGCTCGTTTGGCGCACATCGGGCCAAGGGCGCGGTCGACATGACGATCCTGAAGCAGTGGGCAGTGCCCGTGGTGCTCGGCGTGCTGATGGGCAGCGTGATCGCCCGCTATGCCTCGCCGGACCTGTTCAAGCTGGTGTTCGTCGTCGTCGCCGGCATTTCGGCGATACGGCTGCTGTTCGGCAAGGATTCGTGGCGCCTCGGCCTCGACATGCCCGGCAAGCTCATCATGAACGCCTATGGCTGGCTGATCGGCGTGCTGTCGAGCCTGATGGGCATCGGCGGCGGGCAGCTTTCGAACCTGTTCATGACCTTCTACGGCCGGCCGATCCACCAGGCGGTGGCAACGTCGTCCGGCCTCGGCGTGCTGATCTCGATCCCCGGCGCGCTGGGCTACATCTATGCCGGCTGGCCGCGCGCGGCGGAGTATCCCGACGTGGCCGCGCTGCAGTTTCCGCTGTCGCTCGGCTATGTCTCGCTTGTCGGCCTGATCCTGTTCGTGCCGACCAGCGTGCTGACCGCGCCCATGGGCGCCCGCCTGGCGCACGCATTGTCGAAGCGCAAGCTCGAAGTCGCCTTCGGTATCTTCCTGCTCCTGATCAGCCTGCGCTTCCTGATCAGCCTGATCGGCTGACCAAACCAAAACGCCCGGCAATGCCGGGCGTTTGCATGATCGGAGCGGACAAGGATCAGGCGCGCTCGAGCGCGACCGCGATGCCCTGACCGACACCGATGCACATGGTGGCAAGCGCCAGCTTGCCACCGCGCAGGCCGAGCTCCAGCGCCGCGGTACCGGCGATGCGGGCGCCCGACATGCCCAGCGGATGGCCCAGTGCGATGGCCCCGCCATTCGGGTTCACGTGCCCGGCGTCCTCGGCGATGCCAAGCTCGCGCAGCACGGCGATGCCTTGGGAGGCAAAGGCTTCGTTGAGTTCGATGACGTCGAAATCGGCCGGGCGGATGCCGAGACGGGCGCATAGCTTCTTGGTCGCCGGCGCCGGGCCGATGCCCATGATGCGGGGGGCGACGCCCGCCGCCGCGCCGCCCAGAACGCGGGCGATCGGCGTCAGGCCGTATTTCTTCACCGCCGCTTCCGAGGCGACGATGAGCGCTGCCGCGCCATCATTGACGCCGGAGGCGTTGCCCGCGGTCACCGTGCCACCCTGGCGGAACGGCGTCGGCAGCTTGGCCAGCGTCTCGATGGTGGTTCCGGCGCGCGGATGCTCGTCCTTGGCGACAACGATGGCATCGCCCTTGCGCTGCGGGATGGTGACCGGAACGATCTCCTTGCCGAGACGTCCGTTTTCCTGCGCGGCGACGGCCTTGTTCTGGCTGCGCACGGCAAAGGCGTCCTGGTCGGCGCGGCTGACCGAGAAGTCCTCTGCGACGTTCTCGCCGGTCTCGGGCATGGAATCGACGCCATACTGCTTCTTCATCACTGGATTGACGAAGCGCCAACCGATGGTGGTGTCGTGGATCTCGGCATGGCGGGAGAAGGCCGAGTCGGCCTTGGGCATGACGAAGGGGGCGCGGCTCATGCTTTCGACGCCGCCGGCAATCATCAATTCGGCCTCGCCGGCCTTGATCGAACGCGCGGCGTAAAGCAGGGCGTCCATGCCCGAGCCGCAGAGGCGGTTGATGGTCGTGCCCGGCACCTCGACCGGCAGGCCGGCCAGGAGCAGCGACATGCGGGCGACGTTGCGGTTGTCCTCGCCGGCCTGGTTGGCGCAGCCGAAGATCACGTCATCGACGGCGGCCCAGTCGACGGAGGCATTGCGCTCCATCAGAGCCCTGAGCGGCACCGCGCCGAGATCGTCGGCACGGACTGACGACAGCGCGCCGCCAAAGCGGCCGATCGGGGTGCGAATGTAATCGCAGATATAGGCCTCAGCCATCCTTGGATCCTCTCTTGGCGGAAACTGCCTCGCCCTTGTGGGCGGCGTCGGTGCGCGCCTTTAGATCACGCAGCGTCTGCAATTCCAACTGCGTCGGTTCAGGCGTTTCCTCCAGCTTGTCGGCGAACTTCACCGTCCAGCCGCAGGTCTCCTGGACCTTTTCGCGGGTGACGCCGGGATGCAGCGAAACGACGGTAAATTCCTTGGTGGCCGGATCGGGCTTCCAGATCGCAAGGTCGGTGATGAGGAGCGTCGGACCCTTGGTATCGATGCCGAGGCGCTGGCGGTGGTCGCCACCGTCGCCATGGCCGAAGGAGGTGTAGAAATCGATCTTGTCGACCATGCCGCGCTTGGACTGCGCCATGGTGATGTAGATCTCCTGCGACGAGGTCGCGATCTCCGGCGCGCCGCCGCCGCCCGGCAGGCGGGTCTTGGGGTGCGCGTAGTCGCCGATGACGGTGGTGTTGATGTTGCCGAACTTGTCGAGCTGGGCGGCGCCGAGGAAGCCGATGGAGATGCGTCCACCCTGGAGCCAGTAGCGGAACATCTCCGGCACCGAGACGGTGGTGATAGCGGTGTCGCAGAGTTCGCCGTCGCCGATCGACAGCGGCAGCACGTCGGGCGCGGTGCCGATGGTGCCGGATTCATAGATCAGGGTGATTTCGGGTGCGTGGGTCAGGCGCGCGACGTTGCAGGCGGCCGACGGTGCTCCGATGCCGACGAAACAGACGTCGTCGCCCTTGAGCGCGCGCGAAGCGGCAATCGTCATCATTTCATTGGGGGTGAAGCCGAGCTCGCTCATGCCACGTTCCTCAGGTGTTCGACGCGGGCCGAGAAATCGTCGGCGGTCTTTTCGATGACGTTCTTCTGCATCCATTCGCGGAAGCGGTCGCGGTCGGCGGCGATCTCGTCCCATTCGAGATAAGACGCGTTGTCGCGGATGTAGTAGCCATGGGCATAGGACGGGTGCGCGCCGCCCGGCACGACCGAGATGGCGGTGACCGACCAGTTGGGCAGCACGGTCAGGTTGGGGTGCAGGTCGTCGAAATTGTCGACCACCTCCTCTACGGTGACCACGGCGCGCCTGGCGGCCAGGGCTGCCTCCTTCTGGATGCCGATGATGCCCTCGACCAGCACGTCGCCGCGCTTGTTGGCCTTCTGGGCGTGGATGAAAGTAACGTCGGGACGAACCGACGGAACGGCAGCCAGAACCTCGCCGGTGAACGGGCAGGTGACCGACTTGATGTTCGGGTTGACCCGGGCGAGTTCGGCGCCGCGATAGCCGCGGAAGATGGCGCAAGGCAGGCCGGCCGCACCCGCCTCATAGGCATTGGCCATGGCGGCGTGGCTGTGCTCCTCGATCTCCAATGCGTGCGGAAAACCGTTCTCGACCGCATCGCGCAGGCGGCGCAGCAGGCCGACGCCGGGATTGCCGGCATAGGAGAAAATCGCCTTCCTGGCCATGCCCATGCCGATCATCTGGTCGTAGATCAGATCCGGCGTCATGCGGACCAGCGTCAGGTCCTTGAAGCCCTGGCGGATCGCCTCATGCGCGGCCGCGGTGGGAATGAGATGCGTGAACCCTTCGAAGGCCACGGTGTCGCCGTTGTTGAGATTGTCGGCGACCGCCTTCGACAGGGGGAGAAATTTGGTCATCGCGTTTCGTCCCGGGTTGTCAAAAGTTCGTATTGCGAACATTTGTTTTCTATGCGATACATTTCTGAGGCAATATCGTACCGGAGTCAATGACCTGCTCCGCCGCATCCGGATTTTCGGAGAAAGGCCGCCATGCGCGACGAGGATACCGCCCGCGACCACGTGACCTCGCTGGAGCGCGGGTTGTCGGTGATGGAGATCCTGGCCGCCAATGCGGCCGGGCTGACGCTGACCGAAACGGCCGAAAAGGCCGGCCTCACTCGTGCCGGCGCCCGGCGTTTCCTGCTGACGCTGGTGGCGACGGGCTATGCGGTGCAATCGGGCCGGAACTTTTCGCTGTCGCCGCGGCTGCTGACGCAGGCGCGCATCTGGCTGCACGGCGTGCCGCTGTGGACGTTCGCCGAGCCCTTCATGAAGGAGACGGCGGCGAAGCTGCATGAATCATGTTCGGCGGCGACCCTGTCGGGCGAAGACATGGTCTATGTCGCGCGCGTGCCGGGTCCCCGGATCATCGGCGTCGATCTGCAGGTCGGGGCGCGTCTGCCCGCCTTCTGCACCGCCATGGGCCGCGTGCTGCTGTCCGGACTGACGGAAGCCGAGCTTGAGGCCTTTCTCGCCCGTGCGGCGATCGTCCAGCGGACGCCGAAGACCGTGACCGACAGGGCAAAGCTGGCCGAGATCGTCGGCAAGGTGCGAACGGACGGCCATGCCATCGTCGACGAGGAACTGGAGATCGGGCTGCGCTCGATTGCCGTCCCGCTGCGCGACCGATCCGGCGCGATCGTCGCCGCGATCAACATCTCGACGCAGTCGACGCGTCACACGCCGGCCGAGATGGAGGCCGAGATCCTGCCGCTGCTCCGCGAGATGGCAGCAAGAATCAGCGACTTCTTCGTCGTGCAGTGATCAGGCCCTCATCGACCCGTTAACGCTGGTGCCAGGACAGCGCCTCGTTGAGCAGCGACGGCGACTGCAGGCCGCAGGAACCCTGAGCGCGCGCTGGTAATATTCGGCCAGCGCCGGGCGGTCGTCGGGATGGGCGCAGTTGTCGATGATCAGCCGCGCCCGCCACTTGGTGGACAGGCCGCGCAAATCGGCGGCAGCCGATCCGCGTCTCAACGATGCTCAGCCTTTCAAGCGGTTGCGCAGCAGGAGCTTCAGGCGGCCGCGGCCAGGCCGTTGCGCCTGGCGTTGAGCCGGATCACCGCCCGGATCGGCAGGTGATCGGAGGCGACGCGCGCCAAGGCCGTGTCGTGCGCCTCGATCTCGGTGAGCAGATTGTGCGGCCTCGCC
Source organism: Aminobacter aganoensis (assembly GCF_014206975.1). Taxonomy (GTDB): domain Bacteria; phylum Pseudomonadota; class Alphaproteobacteria; order Rhizobiales; family Rhizobiaceae; genus Aminobacter; species Aminobacter aganoensis. Next base: position 53,260 of record NZ_JACHOU010000013.1, on the reverse strand, counting down.
ATGACGCGATCGAGCGCCAGCACCGGGAAGCGCGAGGGAAAGCTCGGAACGATGGCATGCATCGGCCCGAAGGCCGGTTCCAGGCTGCGCAGCGACGAGCGCTTGCCCAGGCGCCATTCGTTGAGGTCGCCAACCAGCACGGTGGGCTTGTCGCTGTGCAGTTCGGCGGCGGTCAACAGCGTGCCGGCCTGGAGCTTGCGCGAATGGCGCAGCAGGCCGAAATGCGCAGCGATGACGCGCAGCGGTCCGGCATCGAGTTCGAGATCGACGATGACGGCGCCGCGCGGCTCGGCTCCCGGCAGCACGAGTTGGCGCGCCGAACTGACCGAACCCTTGCGAAACAGCACGACATTGCCGTGCCAGCCATGGCTCTTGCGCCGGCCGGCGAGCGGAACGGGCACCAGGCCGGTCTCGCGCTCGACCGCTTCGAGATCGAGCAAGCCTGCGCGGTCGCCGAAACGCTGGTCGGCTTCCTGGAGCGCAATGACATCGGCGCCGATCTCGGAAATCACCGCCATCGTCCGCTGCGGGTCGAAACGACGATCCAGCCCGACGCATTTGTGGACGTTGTAGGAGGCAACGACGATTTCGCTGTGGGCGCCGGCGCCCGCGGTCGAAACGGCATTCTGCAGATGTTGAGCCGGCAACGGGTGCCCGGCACCTGTCTTGTCGGTCGTTTCCAAGCCTTGTGTGCTAGCCATCACTCGTCTGGAATCTCTGGGAAATTCGTGTTCAGTTGCGGCAGGCGTCGTTGCCAACTGTAACCCATATGGTTGAGGTGTTCGAGATTTTCCACATGCGTCACGATGGCTCTCCACCGAAATGCTGTCGCGAGGCCATGGTTCCAATCCCAGCCGGCGGACCGCAACACGCATGAAACTCATCGCCATCATTGTCGCCGTGGCCGGGATCCTGGTCATCGCATCGCTGCTTGCGGTCTATGCCTTCGGCCGTTTTGCCAAGCGGGCGCGCGGCACGCCGTCACAGGCGCTGCCGACGGCCGAAAGCGCAACCCAGTTCGACGCGCTGGTGGCACCGCTGCTGGCCAATCATCCCGGCCAGAGCGGGCTGGCGCTGCTGTCGTCCAACCTCCATGCCTTCGCCGTCCGCGCCTATACGGCGCGCCACGCGCAGCGCAGCCTCGACCTTCAATATTACTACTGGAAGGACGACCTGACCGGCGGACTGCTGGCCCGCGAAATCGTCGGCGCCGCCGACCGCGGGGTGCGCGTGCGGCTGATCCTCGACGACATCAACGCCAAGGGCTACGACCCCAACTACATCGCGCTCGACAGCCATCCCAACATCGAGGTCAGGCTGTTCAATCCAAGCTGGGCGCGGGCCTTCGGCCTGCAGCGCGGGCTGGAACTGGTGCTGCGCGCGGTGCGCACGACGCGGCGCATGCACAACAAGGCATGGATCGCCGACGGCAGGCTGGCCATCGTCGGCGGCCGCAACATCGGCGACGCCTATTTCGACGCTTCCGAAGACGCCAATTTCCGCGACATGGACCTGTTGCTTGCCGGCATCGTGGTAGGGCAGACCGAAACGATCTTCGACCGTTTCTGGAACAGCGAGGCCGTGCTGCCGATCCGCCACGTCACCGGCATGGCCAAGGGCGACCTGCCGGCGCTCAGGGCGCGCCTCGAGCGCACCGCCACGACCGGCCTTGCCGAGCCCTACATCCACCGGGTCGCGCAGGAAAGCGGGGAATGGTCGTCCTCGGGCATGGGCAGGCTGCGCTGGACCAGCGAGGCCGCCGTCGCTTCGGACCCGCCGGAAAAGGCGATGGGCGCGGGCCAGGACAACTGGCTGATGACGGCGATCCGGCCGGTGCTGAGATCGGCGAAGCGGGAATTACGCATCGTCTCGCCCTATTTCATCCCCGGCGAGGCCGGGACGCAGGAATTGACGACGCTTGCCAGGAACGGGGTCGCGGTCACCGTGCTGACCAATTCGCTGGCCGCCACCGACGTCGCCGCGGTCCACGGCGCCTATGTCCGCTACCGCAAGCCGCTGCTCGACAGCGGCATCGACATCTACGAACTGAAGCCGGACGACGAGCGTACCGACATGTCGCTGTTCGGCTCCAAGGGCGCCAGCCTGCACACCAAGGCCTTCATCGCCGACGGAGAGGCAGGCTTCGTCGGCTCGTTCAATTTCGACCCGCGCTCGGCCTCGCTCAACACCGAGATGGGCGTGCTGTTCAGGCAGAAGGAACTGGCCGGCGAGGTCGAGACCGCGATCGAAGCGCAGATTTCGCCGCGCAGCAGCTTCAGGCTGTCGCTGCACGGCGACCGGCTGAGTTGGACCGACCACACCGCCAACGGCCCGCGCGAGCTCAAGCACGAACCGCAGGCCAGCCTGCGGCGCCGCCTGGTGGCCAAGGTGATCAGCTACCTGCCGATCGAATCACAGCTGTGAACAGAAAAGGCGGCCCGAGCGGACCGCCCTCAGTGATTCTCCTGCGACCGGGACGTCGCTGACAAACTCAGTAGTTCAGCGACAGCCGCATGAACGGGCCATGGATCAGCTGGCTGGCGCGCCCGCTTGGTTCAAGAGGCGCATCCTGAAACGTCTTGTAGCCGACGGCCGACAGGTATTCGAGCTGATATCCGCCACCCAGCTCGACGCCCGGGGCGAACTCCCAGGCGAGGCCGGCTTTCGCGCCGACGGTGCCGAAGGTGCGGCTGTCGGAGAACTCCGCGTAACCAGAATATTTCCTTTCAGCCTCGATCTTGCCGAACAGCACCGAAGCATCGGCGGATGCAAAGAAGCTCAACTGCTCGGCTACTGGCCTGGAAACGTCAAAACCTATCCTCGGTCCGATGCCCCAGGACCTGGATGAGGCGTAATAGAATGGCGAGACGTTGTCGGTGAAATCCGCACTGTAGGTCTGATAGCGCAGGCCAGCGAATGGGCGAAGCGACCAATCATCGTGCTGCGCACGATAGCCAGCCTCGACGTCGAGGTTCCAGTACCGACCGCCGGTGAACTGCCAGTCGAACCGATCATCGTTGCGCCTGCCGGTGGACTGCTCAAGATAGCGGAAACCGGCGGCCACATCCCAACTGTCGGCAAGACGGTAGCCCAGCCTTGCAGCGCCGGAGCCACCTCCTCCTGTTCTCGCTTCAAAAGAATCGGCGCTGTCGTACTGCCGATTGTGGCTGCTGGTGCGGAACGCATACGCCCCTTCGACATAGCCGAACCAAGCTGAAACCGGCGCCGTCTCATCAATTGCCTGTATATCGGCGGCGGAAGCAGCTGTTGTCGCAATGACGAATGAAGAAAACGCAAAAAGTACTTTTTTCATGCCAAACCAACTAAATTAGGGACTGCGCAGTATCACGCCCTCATGGATTCGAACAATAGCCAGGCAGCGATTGTTTTCACTGTATCCACGCCTGCGCCTCACCTTCGCGACAGCATGTCACGCAGCTCGCCTGCGACGGTTCCGCTTCCTGCAAGCGACTGTCTCCGCGTGAAGCGGCTGGTGACAGCCAACCCGTCATCAAGCGCATTCCGCCGGCCAGGCAATGAAGCCTGGGCTTTAGCCTTCGCGAAGCCGATCCTTGGCGAGCTTGGGTCGTGGGCGGCCAGCGATGGCTCGACTTCAGGCTCACCGCAGGGCAACTGGAGACACCATAGCCTCGGCACGCGCAAGCGCGTCGCCTCGATACCTTGAAGGGCCCGACTTTTCGAAATCTGGGGAAGAATGGTGCTGCCAGAGAGGATTGAACTCTCGACCTCTCCCTTACCAAGGGAGTGCTCTACCACTGAGCTACGGCAGCATCCGTGGACGGGGCGGCTTTTGACACATGAATCGGGGGAGCGCAAGTTATCAGTTGCAGCAAATCGACACTGATTTTCCACAGGCGCCTTTACGCCACAATACTGGCCATTTCCGTTGCCAAGCCGCTATGAACGATCGACAAGCGGGGACCACCACATGTCGTCGAAGCCAAAAATGCCCTCGAGCGGTGCGGACGCGCGCAAGGCGCGGCTTGCAGCCGAGCTGCGCGCCAACCTGATGAAGCGCAAGGCGCAGGCGCGCTCGCGCCGTACCGGTGAAGCGGATACGAGGCCGGAAGGCCTTGCCGCGGCCGAGGGAGAGACAGAGAAACCCGAGAAAGCCTGACCGGCGACGGCAGGCGCTTGGCGCATGGATCCGCAAAACCCTGATTCTTGAACCGGGTGGCGCGATGGTCTAGACGGCGGCAAGAAAATTTCTCGCCAGAACCGGGATCCCCCGGAGAAACGACGGCCAATGGATCGCATCAGAATTGTCGGCGGCAACGAGCTGACCGGAACCATCCCGATCTCGGGCGCGAAAAACGCAGCCCTTCCGCTGATGATCGCCTCGCTGCTCACCGACGATACGCTGACGCTGGAAAACGTGCCGCATCTGGCCGACGTCGAGCAGCTGATCCGCATCCTCGGCAATCATGGTGTCGACTACACGGTCAACGGCCGCCGCGAACGCCAGAGCGAAGGCTATTCGCGCACCATCAGCTTCAGCGCACGCAACATCGTCGACACCACAGCGCCCTATGAGCTCGTGTCGAAGATGCGCGCCAGCTTCTGGGTCGTCGGACCGCTGCTCGCCCGCATGGGCGAGGCCAAGGTTTCGCTGCCCGGCGGCTGCGCCATCGGCACGCGCCCGGTCGACCTGTTCATCGAAGGCCTGCAGGCGCTCGGCGCCGACATCGACGTCGACAACGGCTATGTCGTGGCCAAGGCCAAGAACCGGCTGATCGGCAACCGCTATGTGTTCCCCAAGATCTCGGTCGGGGCCACGCATGTGCTGATGATGGCGGCGACGCTGGCCCGCGGCGAGACGGTGCTCGAAAACGCCGCCCGCGAGCCCGAGGTCGTCAATCTCGCCGAATGCCTCAACGCGATGGGCGCCAGGATCACCGGCGCCGGCACCTCGACGATCACCATCGAGGGCGTCGATTCGCTGTCGGGCGCGCGCCACCGCGTCATCCCCGACCGCATCGAGACCGGCACCTATGCCATGGCGGTGGCGATGACCGGCGGCGACGTGCTGCTGGAAGGCGCGCGTGCCGACCTGCTGCAGGGCGCGCTCGACGTCGTCTCGCGCACCGGCGCCGAAATCATCCAGACCAATTCCGGCGTCCGCGTCATGCGCAACGGCTCGGGCATCTCGCCGGTCGACGTCGTGACCGAACCCTTCCCCGGCTTCCCGACCGACCTGCAGGCGCAGTTCATGGGCCTGATGACGATGTCGAAGGGCAAGTCGAAGATCACCGAGACGATCTTCGAGAACCGCTTCATGCACGTGCAGGAACTCGCCCGCCTCGGCGCCCACATCACGCTGTCGGGCCAGACCGCGATCGTCGAGGGCGTCTCCAAGCTCAAGGGTGCGCCGGTCATGGCAACCGACCTGCGCGCTTCGGTGTCGCTGGTCATCGCCGGCCTCGCCGCCGAAGGCGAGACGGTGGTCAACCGCGTGTACCATCTCGACCGCGGCTTCGAGCGGCTGGAAGAGAAGCTGTCGCGCTGCGGCGCCGTCATCGAGCGCATCAGCGGTTGAATGAAGGGAATAGGGGAATAAGGGAGTAAGGGAACAGGCAAGCCTCTCCCTGCTCCCCTACTCCCCTACTCCCCTACTCACCTACTCCCTCTACCCCTACTCACCTACTCCCTCGCCCCTGCGGTTGCGTGCTGCATCAAGACCGCCTAACAAAGCCGGAAGCATTACATTCCGCACAGGCAGCCGACCGGACATGAACCAGCTCAAGCTAGTCGCCCTCGACGAAGAGGATCTGGAGATCATCTCGGCCCATGTGCAGGACGCCGTGGTCAAGGTCGGCGATCTCGCCTTCGATGCGCCGTCGAAGCGTTTTGCGCTGGCGATGAACCGTTTCGCCTGGGAAACCAAGTCCGGCTTCTTCCGGCCCAAATATGAGCGCCGGCGCTCGATCCTGCATTTCGACCGCGTGCTGTCGGTCAAGCTTTTCGGCATTTCGCGGACCAAGAAGGACGAGGTGCTGGAGCTTCTGGCGATCGGTTTCGCGCAGGGCGAGGACCCTGCCGGCGAGATCGAGCTTTTGTTTTCCGGCGACGCCGCGATCCGGCTCGAGGTCGAGGTCATAGAAGCCCGCCTGACCGACACCGGGGCCGCCTGGCAGGCCTCGTCGCGCCCCATCCACAAGACTTGAGCATTCCCGATGGCCATCACCCTTCGCCAATCCGATGCAGACTTCGAGACGCGCTTCGCGGCGTTCCTGACGACCAAGCGCGAAGTGTCGCCGGACGTCGAGGCCACGGTGCGCGCCATCATCGACGACGTGCGCGCGCGCGGCGACGCGGCGCTGATCGACTACACCAGCAAATTCGACCGCGCCGACCTTGCGACGCTGGGCATCGCGGTCACACGCGCGGACATCGACCAGGCCTACAGGGACGCCGACCCCGAGACGGTCGAGGCGCTGCGCTTCGCGCGCGACCGCATCCGCTCGCACCATGCCCGCCAGATGCCCAAGGACGACCGCTATGTCGACCCGATCGGCGTCGAGCTCGGCTCGCGCTGGACGGCAGTCGAGGCGGTCGGGCTCTATGTGCCTGGTGGCACGGCGAGCTATCCGAGTTCGGTGCTGATGAATGCGGTGCCGGCCCAGGTCGCCGGCGTCGAGCGCATCGTCATCGTGGTGCCCGCGACAGGCGGCGTCATCAATCCGCTGGTGCTGGTCGCGGCCGATCTCGCCGGCGTCTCCGAAATCTACCGCATCGGCGGCGCCCAGGCGGTGGCCGCGCTTGCCCATGGCACCAAAACCATCACCCCGGTGGCCAAGATCGTAGGACCCGGCAATGCCTATGTCGCCGCCGCCAAGCGCCAGGTGTTCGGCACCGTCGGCATCGACATGATCGCCGGCCCCTCGGAAGTGCTGATCGTCGCCGACAGCGACAACGACCCGGACTGGCTTGCCGCCGACCTGCTGGCCCAGGCCGAGCATGACGTGTCGGCACAGTCGATCCTGATCACCGACGACGCCGCCTTCGGCAAGCAGGTGGAAGAGGCCGTCGAACGCCAGATCAAGCTGCTGCCTCGCGCCGAGACGGCCGCGGCGAGTTGGCGCGATTTCGGCGCCGTCATCCTGGTCGACGATTTCGATGCCGCCCTGCCGCTGGTCAACCGCATCGCCGCCGAGCATCTCGAACTTGCGGTCGCCGATCCCGAGGCGCTGCTTCCACGCATCCGCAATGCCGGGGCGATCTTCGTCGGCAAGCATACGCCCGAGGTCATCGGCGACTATGTCGGCGGCTCCAACCACGTGCTGCCGACGGCGCGTTCGGCGCGCTTTTCCTCGGGGCTGTCGGTGCTCGACTTCGTCAAGCGCAGCTCGATCCTGAAGCTCGGCCCCGATCAGCTGCGCGAACTGGCGCCGGCAGCTATCGCGCTGGCCAAGGCGGAGGGGCTCGACGCACATGCGCGCTCCGTCGCCATCAGATTGAACATGTAGGCGGCCATGTCCGACAAAGGCCACGCACGCTCCCGCCTGGTCGACGTCGAACTCGACGAGTCGATCGGCCGTTCGACGCCCGACGTCGAGCATGAACGCGCCGTCGCGATCTTCGACCTGATCGAGGAGAACTCGTTTCATCCGATGAACGACGACGGCCACGGGCCCTACCGGCTCAAGCTGTCGCTCGTCGACGCGCGGTTGGTGTTTGCCATCTCGCGCGAGCATGGCGAGGCGGTGGTCACCCACATCCTGTCGCTGACGCCGTTCCGCCGCATCGTGAAGGACTACTTCATGATCTGCGAAAGCTATTACGAGGCGATCCGCTCCTCGACGCCGAGCCAGATCGAGGCGATCGACATGGGCCGGCGGGGGCTGCACAACGAAGGCTCGCAGACCCTGCTCGACCGCCTCTCCGGCAAGATCGAGATCGACTTCGACACCGCCCGCCGCCTCTTCACGCTGATCTGCGTATTGCACTGGCGCGGATGACGCATGGCGGACGCAAAATCTCCGCGCTCCATCCTGTTCATGTGCCGAATGAATTCGGTCCGCTCGCCGATGGCCGAGGCGATTGCCCGCCACCGCCTGTCGCCATCGACCTTCGTCACCTCAGCGGGCGTGCGCGCCGGCGAGCGCGACCCCTTCGTCGATGCCGTGCTGGCCGAAGATGACATGGCGCTGGACGAGCACCAGCCGCGGACCATCGACGACCTCGAGGACGACTATTTCGACCTGATCGTCACGCTGGCGCCGGAAGCGCATCACGCCGCGCTCGAATTCACGCGATCGATGGCGGTCGACGTCGAATACTGGCCGACACCGGACCCGACGGCCGCTACTGGCACGCGCGACCAGATCATGAGCGCCTACAGGGACGTGCGCGAGCGGCTGAAGGCCAGAATGGCCGAAAGATTTGCTGTAGACGCACAGAAAATCGACGCCGATTAAGCGTGTTCACAAAGCGCGGATTATCATATAGGTTCCGCGCAAATTCCGGCCGGGGCGCCGGGAAAGCCACCCAAACCGAAGGTACCGAATGCCGAAGGAAGAAGTCCTCGAGTTTCCGGGCGTCGTAACGGAATTGTTGCCGAATGCGATGTTCCGGGTCAAGCTCGAAAACGAACACGAAATCATCGCCCACACCGCCGGCCGCATGCGCAAGAATCGCATTCGCGTTCTCACCGGTGACAAGGTCCTCGTCGAAATGACGCCTTACGACCTGACCAAGGGCCGTATCACCTACCGCTTCAAGTAAACCGCCCGCTGCCACGGGCGCGTCGGCGGTCTTAGCCCACAGGATCTTGGATTGAGCGATCTGCAAAAGCTTGTGCTTGCCTCGGGTTCGCCCCGCCGTGTCGAGCTGTTGCAGCAGGCAGGCATCGAGCCCGACCGGCTGTTTCCCGCCGATGTCGACGAACGCCCGATGCGCGCCGAACACCCGCGCTCGCTGGCCAAGCGGCTGTCTGTGACCAAAGCGCAAAAGGCGCACGAGGTGCTGGCCAAGGAGCCCGAGCCCGCGTCTGGCTTCATCCTCGCCGCCGATACGGTGGTCTCGGTCGGACGGCGCATCCTGCCGAAGGCGGAGACCTCGGACGAGGCGCTGCATTGCCTGCAGCTTCTGTCGGGCCGCTCGCACCGCGTATATACCGGCCTCGCGCTGGTCACGCCCGCAGGCAAGCTGCGCCAGCGCCTGGTCGAAACGCGGGTCCGCTTCAAGCGCCTGTCGAAGCAGGACATGGAAAATTACCTCGCCTCGGGCGAATGGCGCGGCAAGGCCGGCGGCTATGGCATCCAGGGGCTTGCCGGCACCTTCGTGGTCAAGCTCGTCGGCTCCTACACCAACGTCGTGGGCCTGCCGCTCTACGAAACCACGTCGCTGCTTTCGGGCGAAGGCTACCAGGTCCAGCTCAACTGGCAGGCCGGGGCACGCGCGTGACGGGCAAGCCCACCGATGTCGTGACGCCCCTGCGCGCCAAGCAGCCCTGCCCCGAATGCGGCAAGCCTTCGGTGCGCGAGAATTATCCCTTCTGCTCGCCGCGCTGCAAGGCGGTCGACCTCAACCGCTGGCTTTCGGGCGCCTACGCCATTCCCGTCCGCGACGACGAGGAAGAAGATTCGACCGGCGGCAGCGAAGCCGGCGAACGAAACTGACGCGCCTTTTCGGCTTCCGCGATGACCTGTGATTTCTTTGCAGAAAAAGACATCCGGGGCGCTGGACAGGGGCAAATCTCGTGCTATAACCCACCCGCTTTCAAGGGTGCAGCGCACCACTCAAGGCACCCGGATCAAGGCTCCTGGCCCGATCCTGGAACTAGGCCCAGATAGCTCAGTTGGTAGAGCAGCGGATTGAAAATCCGCGTGTCCGTGGTTCGAATCCGCGTCTGGGCACCACCACCTTTCTAAGGTGTTGACTTAGCTGAAAAATCAGTAAAATTAAGCACTTAAGGCTACCCGAGTGATGCACACGGGTGACGCACATGGTGCTTGCAATGAGCCGTCCTTTCAAACACCCAAAGACCGGCGTGTACTGGCTTCGCAAGCGGCTACCGGCCGATATTGCGGAATTGACCGGCCGCAGCATCATCACCAAGACACTCGGCACGAAAGATCCCGAAGAGGCCAAACGAAAGCACGCTGCCGCGCTCGCCGCGCTGGAGTTCGAATGGGCGCAGATTCGGCTACGGGGCCGACCAAGCGATCCAGACGGCGTCGCAAATGCCGATTTTGGGGATGCGACGCGAGTCATCACCGACCGTGAAGCGCACTTTCTTGCCAAGCTCGTCCATGACAAATGGCTTGCAGATTTCCACGAAAACCCGAGCGAGCAGTTCTACTGGCATACCAACCTGTATGAGGGCATGTGGACGAAGTACCCGCTGCCGCAAACCGAACCTATTCCGGGCGTGGAAGGCATCGCTGACGCGGACCCGGGCACTATTCCAATAGAGAACATCCTTTGGAAGGCGATGAGAACACGCTGCGTCGAGACGGCTCAGATGATCTTGGGCGAAAATGGCTTCATGGATGATGAGTGGAGTATCCACAAAACGTCGCGTGCGGTCGCAGCCGCTCTGCAGAAGGCAAGCTTGACCCTGCAGCGCCTAGAAGGCGGCGATTTCGGACTGGAAGATGATCATGCTGGCCTCAATCCCCGCCAACCAAAGAGCAGCATTGACCCGGCCGATACAAAGCCACGGTCTTCTGGCGCGCTAGATACGGCGACTACGTTGACAGGCTTGGTTGAGAGCTGGTGGCAAGAGAGCAAGGCTGCAGGACGAAAGCCCAGCACCTACGAGAGCTACAGAAACACAATTGTCTATCTTGTGCGGTTCCTCAAACACGACGATGCATCGAAGGTGACGATGAAGGACGTTGTAGCCTTCAAGGATCACAGGCTTGCAACGCCCTCGCCGAAGACCGGTAAAAGGGTCTCTGCCAAGACCGTTAAGACAAGCACACTTTCTGCCCTAAAAGTCGTCTTCGATTGGGGTGTGAAAAACGGACTTGTTACCCACAATCCAGCTGCGAACGTTACCTTAAGAGTAGCGAAACAGGCTCGGCTAAGATCGAAGAGCTTCACGGACGTCGAGGCCACAACGATCCTGCAAGGCACGTTAGCGCATGAGCAAGGCCGAGAGAACCCAAAGACCTTTGGCGCCAAACGCTGGATACCTTGGTTGTGCGCGTTCACAGGAGCCCGCGTGGGCGAACTGGCCCAACTGCGAAAACAGGACGTGTCCAAGCACGGCGACCTGTGGGTAATTCGTATCACCCCTGAAGCCGGAACGGTAAAAACAAACGAAGCCCGCCAGATACCGCTACATCAGCAGTTGATCGATCTCGGTTTCCCGACGTTTGTGCAAGAGTCCGGCGACGGTCATCTTTTCCTGAATGTCGGCTCTTCCGAGAACCCTCGCGGAGCATTGAGGGGTCTGAAAAACCGGCTTGCCGAATTCGGGCGCACCATTGTGCCCGACCCGAACGTAGCACCCAATCATGGCTGGCGACATCGATTCAAGACCATTGGCATGGAAGCCGGAATCCCTCCCCGCATCCTCGACGCGATTCAAGGTCAGGCACCTCGGACAGTTGCCGACACGTACGGCGAGGTCACGCTCAAGACGATGGCCGGAGAGATTGCAAAACTGCCCTCCTATGCGCTGGCAGGGCTCACATAGAGCGGCCGCCAAGGGATCTCTGACGACACCTCCGGGAACCGACCAGAACCAGCAGAGTTCTACGCTGGTGTCGACGGTTCGCCCTGATACCGGTAGTCTACCAAGCAGCATCGCTTGCAAGTCGGCGAACGAGCGTTTGGCTCTAGCCCCGCATCGCAATCTCCGCGTACGATCGGAGCGGCAGCGTACCATCTTCTGATCGGCCCCGACGATGGAACAAGCCCGCTGTTCCGACAGGCCCATGAGAGGCTGCAGTACCGCGCTAATCTGTTCTTCCGCGAACCGCTTTCGCTTCATCAGTCCGATGTTGTTTGAATGCCGGACTCTAGCACCAAGTGAATGAAACTGTCAGTAACAGGTCACGTGAAGCGCGGCGCTGTCATTGAATTTTCAATGCGTCCCGCTATCCTTCGCCTGTTCCCAAATAAGAGAGAGAGACTTTGGACGCATCGCTAGATAGCCTCCGAATACGCGCTGGGGTCAAGCAAAGGATAATTGCGTTTGAAGCCCGAAAAAAGTTCGCGCAAAATAGGAAATTTCGTGCGGTTGATCAAAGATCACTCGCATTGGCCACTCTGCTAAACCCACCACATGGCCCCTCAGATTTTTCTCAAAGGCATCACAATCTAAAGTCGTACCTTGGCTTCTCTTTCACCTACAAGTCATACCTTCTGAAAGAGCGGCTAACGGGGATCATCGACAATCCGGACGACGTCACAGTTTTTCGAAACCTGTCCGTTGGGGATGCTTTTGTCGACGCTACCACCGATCTAGCGCATGACATGCCCCCTGCAGACTATTCACTGTTCTGCAGAGTTGCCGGTAAAGCGCTCCCCCCGGAAACGGTCGCTCGAATGCGCCGCTGTTACACCGGCCTGTTTGATCGACAAACGTTCAAATACGATACGATCGATGCCACGCTGAGCTCCTACCGAAAATTGGCAGACACTGCACTACAGGCCCGAGATGGAGGATTAGCTCGGCAGCTGGAGGTGAACGACATCCAGGACATGCGACGGAGCTTGCAGAATATGCTTCGCTTCTTGTGGCCGCTAATTGGCAACGTTGTGCCTCACTCACTCCTCAGGCTTTCGGACCCCGAGGACGACATACAAAACCTTTCGCTGGAGGTAATCACCAGCGAGTGCCAAGGCGTATTGCTCGAAAAGGCGTTGTACGTTCTTCTAGTGCTCAGAAAGCTGAACGGTTATGAGGTTCCCGGATGGACCACTGGCTCGATGCAAAGCGCCGTCCAGATGCTGTACCCCACGTCAGGAGCCTTATGTCGGAAGTTCGATTTGTATCAACAAGGACGATATCTCGACGCTCTAAAAATCAAGGTACGCAGCAAGGAATTCCTCGCCAAAACGTTCAATCACACACTAAACATATACTCTATCGTTTACGCTCGGATGTCACGCGAACATCTATACCGTGAACTAAAAGACCTATACAAAATCGATCGGATGTCTCTGAATTTCTTGGATTGGGGATCTATTGCAGGGTACATTATGCGATTTCCTGCAGATCATAGGCCGACCTCGATATTTGTCTCAATCCTTATGACAGACCCTGTTGTTGCACGCCGCTTTCCCTTGAAGGTTGGACTTGCAGTTGGTAGCGGTCGCGTAAATCGCCAAATTTTTTCTCTTGCCTCAGACGTCCTTAAAGTAAAGAGGGCGCGAAGCATTCATACTTTTCTTCGCAGATTCTTATCTATACAACAGCCTTGTCGTGACTTGGTATTTACCTACCTTTCGGACAAAAGCGTCGCAGATCGATTATATTCAGTGTTTCATCCACAGTCGCAAAATCACACACGTTCAGATATCGGTCTAGCGAGAGATGAGCGGCAGGTTTCTGAGACGAGAATTGCTATCATACGTTTTATTTTGCAGCACGCCGGTTCAGAGCGAGACTACTTTCTGAAACAACTTGCTGAAGAAAATTCGGTTTTTCGCGGATTCTATTTCAAGGATATATATGGCCTTGGCAGGACACACTTGAACAAGGCCGAACTGCAATTTGGCCTCGAAATGAGCCTTCTTGAAACGTTCGACATTGGTCTTACCGGGAAACAGCTAAAGCAGGCGGTATTCCGGCATCACCTCTCTCAGGTGATGGCAGAACACCTTGTCGCATTTGCGATATTCGACTCAGATTTTTCCCTTGAATCGGTTCTGAGCAACAACCTCCGCCACGGCGTAATCGAACCGCGAATACTAAACGCTATCGATCTCGCTTGCCGTACTTCCGAGGACTATGAGGTAACGGCGGAACTGAAGAACCAAGTTGCGGTCGCGATCCAGAGGTACATGGGCGAATGGCTGACAATTCATCGCAATGGTCAGACATTTGCTCGACTACGGGAGGACGTATCCAAACGACTAAACAAAATTCTTTCAATGGACGGGCGATTGGAGCTAGGAGCGCTGGCTGACGCCGTTTTGGACGAGGTAAGCAAGGGAGCCCGCTACGTTGCAGATGCTGCTCAAACAGCATTTTCGAACCAATTGATGCCGGAAATCAGAGGGGTACTGGAACGACTCTTCAGCGCAAACGATGTCAAAGTCGCGTTGCGCGAAAGGCTTACCGAGAGTCTAAACGCTGCGTTTGCTGATGTTAGGGCTTGGATTGGAATCTCGGACGTCGGCAGCTCGATCGAGGAGTTTTCCTTGCGAGATCTTGCAGAGTTCGAACTCAAATTGATTCAGCCTCAGCGGTCTACTAGCGTGGCGAGTGACGTGAAGTTCACGCTAACGGCTGGTCGGCGGGTTTCTTCAGGATATCAAAATGATATCCGCATGCTCGGCATTTACTTCGAAGCTGTTGTCACGATTCTCCACAACCTCATCGCGAATGCCGTAAAGTATAGTGGCCTTGGGCCAAGGACACACGTTCAGGTAACATATAGAGTTGAGGGCGAGTTACTTACAATCCGCGTGGAAAATGACCTTGCCGAGATGAGCGAAGCTCAGCGAGAACAACTTTGGGTGAGAGCAACAGAGTATGCGCGGAGAGATCACAGAAAAGGTACTTTTGGAGAAGGTGGAACTGGCTTTAAGAAGATCCGTCGTATTTGCATTCGCGATTTCACAAACTGCCACATCAACATACCTCCAATTGTGCGAACCCATCGCTTTGTTGTCGAAGTGAGCTTTCCACAAACAGCTTAGGCGGACTAAATTCAATGAAAGTGCTTATTGTTGAAGATAACGAAGATAAGGCTCGACAGATTATTGATGTGGTATCGCAATTCGCAGTTTCGGAGACTGCCCACGTCCGGGGGCTGCGAGCAGCTTATCCCGCGCTGGAGCGTGTACGATGGGATCTGGTAATACTCGACATGACTCTGCATGCGGCCGAGGGAAATTTGTCCGCTAGTAGCAAAGAAAGCCTTGCAGGCATCGAGGTTTTGCAAGCTATCAACGCTGGGCCTGAAGCGACCGCCGTGATCGTAGCGACTCAGCATGACGTTTTTCGCCAGGATCCCCTTCACTTTGAGAGTATCGACTCTCTCGACGCAGCGTTGCGCGACGCGTTTCCAAACCTCTATCGCGGTGTTGTACGAGTGAAACTGGGGACAGATGAATGGAAGGTAGACATGGCGTCTCGCATAGGAGAAGTCTTGGGTAGGTTCTAACGATACTTTTAGTTGGGGTTGGCTATGGGGGATATCTCTGTTCTGGTCGTTGAGGACGGCGATGAAAAGTTCGAAGCCGTGCGCAGGGCCCTGTTTCCCAGTGGCTCATATCGCCGCCTAGATAGAGCGCCAGATTTTTCAACCGCGCAAAGGCAACTCGAAGCAAATCACTACGATCTTGTAATACTCGATATTCGAGTGCCGGTCCTGAGGGGAGGATCGCCTGCAAGCAAGAATTCCGCAGACATAGTTGAACTAATAACCCGAGGTCAAGCAATAAACCCAAGTTACATTATTGATCTTACGGAGTTTCCAGAAGAATTGTCAGCGAACTCCTCATATCCTTTAGAGTACTTTTCTATAGAAAAATACAGCTCAATCTCAGATGAATGGAAGTTCAGACTATCTCGTCATATCGAATACATAAAGCGCACCAAGATTGCTAGTGTAAATTTCCATGATAGCTCATTCGATTACGACGCAGTAATACTGACTGCCCGACACGACAACGAGTTTGTTCCCATTGTGAATGCCATGAGTTGGGAAAAGGGTACTCTAAGCGATGATGGGCGTTTCCCCGGCTTCAAAGTTAAGACAGGCGTCTGGAACACATCGACCGGATTTGCTCTCAAAGCGGCAGTCGTTTGCATTCAACGAGCAGGGCTCGCCAGCGCCGCTGCAGCAACCAGTCTCGCAATATCGAGGTACAAGCCAAAGATTGTGTCGATGCTTGGAATGTGCTGCGGATTAAACAATGCCGCCTCATCGGACCCGCAAAAACTCGGCGACGTTGTGATTATGAGTGACACGTTTTGCTGGGACGAAGGCCGCTATAGCGACACGAAACGGGCCAAGGCCGGAAGGATGCAGGAGATAGCATTCTTTGAGGCACGACCAGTTTCAGGAAATATCTCCCCCGCACTGAAAATGCATGCAGAAAATTTAATCGAAACGAGCCAAAAACTATTATCGAAGAAACTTGCGAAACTATATTCGGTGCATTCTTCAACCGCGATGATCACAGCCGCAAGGAAGGAAATCCCTGCGTCACCTAAGATTCGAATGGGCCAGAATGTCTCAGGTTCGAGTGTGGTTGCCGCATCCGCTCAGTCGAAGGAGATTTTAAAGCGGTTTTCAAACGCAATTGCGCTTGAGATGGAGTGCCATGCGGTATATTCGGCTACCTCGTTTTGTCCCGGCGCGAAGCCTGAACCTATCTGTATCAAGGGGGTCGCGGATTTCGGTGACGGCCAAAAATCGAAAGAATATCAACAAATTGCCAGTGTCGGCTCGCTCGTCATTTTCGAGCAGGTGATCTGCTCATACCTCGGGCAGAGCTTTGACAAGACCGCGCTGCCCAGCGATCATCAATAGACTGGATGATCCAAGACGCCTGCCCCCGGGATGGTCAAACTGCCTTCGGCGCAATCGCCGTAGCGGCTTCACCTCCTTGTAACATCAGGGCATACCCCACCGTGACGTAACAAGCACTGGCAGGCGCGACGTAACATCTGGGTTGACATCGACTATTTGTGACAAGTTAGCGTCGTGTTTTGACCTTGAGGTTACAACATGGCACGCATTGGTTACGCTCGCGTCAGCACCACCGACCAAAACCTTGAAACCCAGATCAACAAGCTGAAGGCCGAAGGCTGCGAGGTCGTTCGGTCAGAGAAGGTTTCTGGTGCCAGCCGCGAAGGCCGCAGCGAACTGGCGACTGTGCTGGATTTCCTGCGCCCCGGCGACGAACTGGTGGTCACTCGGCTTGACCGCCTCGGGCGCTCGACCCGCGATGTGCTGAACCTCGTGCATGAGTGCGAACAGAAGGGCGCCCATGTGACCGTGCTAGATCCCCATGTGACGACTCGCGGCGAGATGGGGCATCTCGTGATCACCGTTCTGGGCATGGTCGCGCAGATGGAGCGGCGCTTCATCAAGGAACGCCAGCGCGAAGGAATTGAGAAAGCCAAAGCGAAAGGCGTGTATCAGGGAGCCAAACAACGGATCGATCGGACAGCCATTTTGGACCTCTACGCAAAGGGCATCGGCGCGGCAGCCATTGCCAAGGAAGTGTGCTGCTCTCGAATGCAGGCATATCGTATTTTGAATGAAATAAAGGCGTCAGACCGCTCCCGCTAGTTCCGGGTAGGGGCTGAATTTCGCACCCGGCCTGGTCGCACGAGAGCTCGGCACCTTGGTATTGAACGTCTTTATGGGGGCCGACTCCAGACAGTCGGCTTTCGGGGATTGGAAAAAGGGAAAGCTGCCGTTCAACCCCGTGACGTACATGCCCGCCGCCGTACCCAACGTAGCGCCATTTCACCACGGCGCCTGTAAACGTGGTGAAATCGAAGCGATTCGCGCGCTCTCTCCCTGTTGAAGTCGCTCACGATACCCGCGCCCTCAGGTGCTCGTAATCGCGCCAGTGATCTTGTTGTAGTCAGAGTTCAGCTCCCGCCGAATCCTTGCCCTTCGACGAGAACAGGCGCGCGGGCAAGGATCAGCGCTGCGGGCGCACAAGCGAAGCGCGAAGCCTCGGGAGCCGCGCCATTGTCAGAGCAGGGGCGAAGCCGTTGTATAAGTTTCTAGAATTCGCGAAAGCGGCCGATCAACGCGAAATTTCGTGGCGCGATGCAAATGTGACGAGTAGTCTCCCCCCAAAAAAGGGGGAACCATGTTTTTATCCAATGTAACGATAAAGAACTTCAGGCTGTTTCAGGAGTTCACAGTTCGTCTGAACACCGGAATTAACGTCATCGTTGGTGAGAACAACAGCGGCAAGACCGCCTTGGTCGATGCACTGCGTTACGCGCTGTCGGTCAACTCCGGAGAATGGACACGGATTCAAGATCGCGACTTCCGCAAAGGAACGAACGCGTTCTCTATCCAGCTCAAATTCGAAGATATCAACACCAGACAAGCGGGCGCGTTTGTAGAGCATCTGACGCACGAAAAAAACGCCGAGGGCCAAGGTCGAACGTCCGTCCTTTATCTAAACCTACTAGCTGAGCAGACCTCTACGGTTCGGGGAACGCGTCAAATCCGAACAGAGATACGCTCAGGTGCAAACGCCGATGGACCTGCGATTGAACGGGAGGCACGAGAGTTTCTCGCGAGTACTTATCTAAGGCCGCTTCGGGATGCAGAGGCCGAACTTATGGGAGGAAGGGGCTCGCGCCTCGCCCAAATTCTGGAATCTTCTGAACAATTCAACGAGCCAACGATCACGCAGCTTCTCGCCGCCATTGTTACAGCCAACCAATCAATCATGGGAAATGACGGCGTTCAGTCTGCGAAAGGACGCGTCCAGGCGCAACTGCGGGACCTGGACTTCAAATCGAACACTTTGAACCCGCTTATAAGCATAATGGGAGGGACCGACCTCGCAGAGCTTACCGGGATTGAGCGCAGGCAAATGTTCCGCGCGACATTAGAGCGGCTGCAGCTCTTGATCGACGCTCAAGAGCGCTATCAAGGTTTAGGGTACAGCAATCTGCTTTTTATGGCGACCGAGTTGCTACTCCTCGAACAGGAGCAGCATGACTTCCCGCTCCTGCTAATTGAGGAGCCTGAAGCGCATCTCCATCCCCAGCTTCAAATGAAATTTCTAAAGGCTCTGCGCGAAGGTTTCAGCAGTCGCAACTCATCGCTTCAAAGCATTCTCACGACACATAGCCCTAATCTGGCGTCTAAAGCTCCGTTGGACAACGTCATAATCATGTCGGGCGCGAAAGCGTTTTCGCTGCGGCCAAGCGAGACAAATCTGGAGTCGGGCAACTACGTTTTTCTCGAAAAGTTCTTAGACGTAACAAAGTCCAATCTGTTTTTCGCGAAAGGCGTCCTATTGGTTGAAGGCGACGGCGAAAACATTTTGCTTCCGAGCATAGCCCAGCTTTTGGATGTCGCCTTTGAGGATTACGGCGTGTCGGTTGTCAACGTCGGAAGTCTGGCCTTTGGGCACTTTGCAAGAATTTTTCAACGCAGGGGGAAGGATGCGCTGCAGGCAGAGTGGCTTAGCACACGCGTCGCCTGCGTACGCGATCTCGACCTAAGACCGGAACGCGCGAAGATTGCTGAGGGAAATATCTACGGTTTCAAGAAAGCAGTACCTCGCAATCAGGCCTATTGGGAGTCTCATTACGCAGATAATCCGGGTGGCAGAACCCAATGGATCGCAACTCGAAAGAGTTCGGCGGGCCAGAATGTAAGGGTCGAACTTTCCGACCACTGGACTTTTGAATATTCGCTTATTCGCGCGGGTCTTTCTGCAGAAGTGTACGAAGCCCTGAAGGGAGATATCGAAGGCTACGATGCCCTGCCTAACAACGACGATGAGTTGCGCGCAATCGCGATTTTCAAAGACATTGCGGAGTCCAGTGGCGGCAAAACCGAAGTAGCCTACAAACTCTCCGCATTGCTGACAAACCGCTTCGGCTCAGTCGTCACGCCATCCCCCGAAGGCGAAGACGAGGCACAAGCCGAGGCACGCCGAAACGCAGACGCTGCCGCGACCCTCGCTCGACGAGACGAGCTACGATCCAAGTTGCCCGGCTATATCATAAACGCATTGGAGCACGTGACGGGCGTTGCTCTCAAGCCACCCTCGCAGGAGGCTGGGCCAGATGCTGCCGCAGCTTGATGATGCGGCGATTGAAGCCTTGCTTGCGAGGCTCAACCATGGTGTTGGGCAGGATGCGCTTGTCCTAGACGAAGCGCGGCGCAGCGCGATTAAGGAGTACCAAAACGTCCACGCGTGCCCTGGGGCGGGAAAGACAACAGTCATAGGGCTTAAGCTGATTCTGCTCGCAGAGAAGTGGTCCGCGCTACATCAAGGCATCTGCGTGCTTACCCACACGAACATCGCCAAGAATGAGATTTTGGAGCGAATTGGCACTGACCCGGCCGGCCGAGCCCTCCTTTCTTATCCTCACTTCATTGGGACTATTCAGGATTTTACGAACACCTTCCTGGCGCTGCCTGCATGCCGCTCCACAGGAATTGCTGTGAGGCGGATTGACGATGCGGCAACTGCGAATTTTCTAGAGGGTCGCCTATCTCTGCCGGCCCGTACATTCCTCGCCATGAGTCAGCAACGGAAGATTTCAGATCTTCGGTACAGATTCGAAAATGGTGCCCTCAAGCTCGACATTCCGGGCAATCCGGGAGAACAAACGGATTCCTATAAGAGCATGAAGGCTGCGAAAAACGCAGCAATCAAGAATGGCTTTCTATTCTATTCCGAAATGTACGCGATTGCTGACCAATTGTTGGTGTCGAATCCGGCCGTAGCGGAGGCGATACGGCACCGCTTTCCTATCGTACTCGTCGACGAAATGCAGGACACGTCAAGATATCAAGACGAGTTTCTAAGCCGTATTTTTCCCAATGATGCCGGCATCAAGTTTCAAAAGGTTGGCGATCCCGATCAGGCAATTTTCGATGGTATGGGTGACAAACCAAATGAAAGTTTCAATGGCGCTGCCGTCCAGCTGCAGCCTATCCCCGACAGTAGCAGGTTCACCAACTCAATCGCCGCGAAGGTTCGCGGCTTAAGTACCAGGCGCATAAACCTCATTGGATCGAGGGCGGATTTGGAAAATGCGCCGGCCTGCTCGATTATCGTATTCGACGACGAAACAATCGGCGAAGTGCTGCCGAAGTTTGCGGAGATTGTCGAGGCACTCCCGGCTTCAAATCGGCAGACGATCAAAGTGGTAGGCGGGCGCGCGGACAATGAGGGCGGCGCCAAGCCGCTTAACATTCAGACCTATTGGCCGGCATTTGATCGCGCGCAATCTCAGCGAACTGTGTTGCCCTCGACATTTTGTGCGGCAGCAAGACGATGCACAGAACTGGCGAGTGGCTCAGTCCAGGCGCACACTCACCTGCTTAGACAATGCGTCGTCGAATTGCTTCGGCTTGCGGGAAAGACGTACGTTGGCCGCAATGGAAAAGACGGGCCGGTAACACTCTCCAATCTTGGACGATACCTATCCGAAAAGGGCACGACCGTTCGCTTCAACCGGCTAATGGCCGAAATGGTAATGATGGAAGACCTACCCGCGGAACACTGGGCGAATATCGCCAATCAGTTGGGGGAGGTTTGCGATGTAAACATCGGAACGGGCGATGTTGTACCGTTTATGGTGTTCTCAGAACTCCCAGCTGACCTTGATGGCGAAGCTGTACTCCCCGGCAATGTTTTCTCCAGCCCAAACGGAATCTTGATGGAGGTTTCGACCAT
This sequence comes from Aminobacter aganoensis, assembly GCF_014206975.1. Taxonomy (GTDB): domain Bacteria; phylum Pseudomonadota; class Alphaproteobacteria; order Rhizobiales; family Rhizobiaceae; genus Aminobacter; species Aminobacter aganoensis. The sequence continues at coordinate 31,705 of NZ_JACHOU010000013.1, read as the reverse complement.
ACATGGCGTCAAAGGGGAGACGCATGACGCAACGCTAGTTTTAGAGACGAAGTTCGGAACGCTTTATGATGTGCAAGAGATGCTTTCCTTTCTGATTGATAGCGACCTCGAAAGGCCAGTGTTTGATCCTGAGCATCCGAAAACCAACCCGTCCATCCGGGCTAGTTTCATGAAAAAGCTTTATGTCGGGACCAGCCGCGCACGACACTTGGTTTGCTTGGCTGTGCACAAAGACCGCATCTCCGATGTGCAGCGCCAAGCCCTTCAGGAGATCAAGGGTTGGGCTATCGTGGAATTACCTCCTGTCCCAGCTATCTGACTCAATGAGCCAACACGTGTTTGAAGCCCCCCTCCGCGATCTACTCGCCAGCCAGTTAGAAGTCCTAGAGGATGGTTTGACCCTCCTCAAAATCGAACAGTTCGTGCCAAGCACGATTGGAACGCGAAGCTTCATAGACATTCTGGCGCGAGACAAGCGAGGGAGATGGGTTCTCATCGAGCTTAAGAGAAGCGATGCCGCTTCTCGTGAGGCCATTCATGAAATTTATAAATATGTCGAAGCTGTCAAAGGACACCTTGGCGCGCGCGACGATGAAATACGCGCCATTATAGTTTCCACAGAGTGGAAAGAACTGCTTGTTCCATTTTCCCGATTTGTCCAGGACACGTCGATTTCGGCGAATGGCGTAAAGATAATTTTGGCTGAGCCGGATAATACGATCACGGCGCAGGCAGTGGAACCCTTGGCATTGAGCTCTGGCAGAGTTCTCTCACCCTGGCACGAGATAAGCCTCTACCGTAGTGAAAAGCGGCTCCAGAAAGGGATCGCCAGCTATGACGCGAGTTGCCGAACCAAAGGTATTAACGACTACATAATGGTGGAGATGCAAGCCCCCGAAGGCTTCTACGAGGCATCGGTGCTTGCCACCGCCCGATCAATAAACGGTATACGCGGAGGAGCAGAGGAGCCGACTGAGGAGGAGATCGCCGATGTAGCCATCAAGATGAAGCGGATGGACCATCTTATATATTTTGTTCCTCAACTACAGTCGCCCGAAGAGTACCTAGAGATAATCCGAAATGACCAGAAAGTCTTCAGGGAAGTAGAGGAATTTATGGATGATCTCGAAGGAGAAGAGCTTCTTAGCTCTCTTCTGGAGTATGCGCTTTTTGCAAAGCCAAAAATTGATCGTGATTATTTTGAAATAGGATATCCGGCAAAATTTCGGACCAAACTTCTCGATGGCGAAGGCTGGACAATTAAGGCGATACATCGCCGAGGAGCATTCGAGCGGAACAGCGTTTTGACCGATGAAACAATTCTCGGTGAAATTGCGGGTGAGGCAGGCACATCCGGTCAAAGGCTCAAACGTTCAATTATTCTCTCCGATAGAGCCGAAGTCACTCAGTTGCTGAAGGATGTTTCGGAATGCCTTCCAAACAATCCGGTTTGGGCTGGAATGATCAGGGATCAGCTTGAAGAAGCTCGCACAGAATTTCCAAAAGCTACTGTAGATGTTTCTATCTATTCCCCATCCACTGGCATGCTGACGCTGTTTTTCACTGTCACGCAAGAGACAGGGGCTCTTTATGTCCCAACCTATACTCTGGCGATCCAAAATGAAGGGGAGCTTCGTCGTATTTACATCGGAGAGCTATCGTCGCTGGATGATAATCCGATAAGCGCCGACGCCTTCACAAACGTTTTGTCTAACTACTACGAAGGCGACATTGGCATGCTGGTTATGACGATGACCTGGGGCGGATATGAGGCCAGAGACATCGACATACTGGAGGATTTGAACCTCGGCTACGGATCATTTAGGTGCGATGCTCAGGGCGACGAACGTCAATTCTACAGGATGAAAAATAGGCGGTGGCGCCAAGTACCGGCGTTACAGCCTTTCGGCGAACTCAAAAGTTATTTGGAACGCAATGAAAGGCTAGTGCGCATCATAGCTCACAAGCTCGGCCCCCGTATCGGACCAGGTATCTGCGACGGAAGCCGAGCGGATCGCCAGCTTGAAGATCATGTCGATCCTCTCACTGTCAAACAGGGAAAATACTACATCGATCCGCCCAACGAGTGCGACATCTGCTCGATTCCGCTTTCTGGTGAAACGTTCATGTCTGATACACGACTGAAGGAACACGATGCGGCTGCAAACATGTGCGCTGACTGCACCATCTACTACGGTGCGGGTATCGGATGGGGGGTCGGGCAGCTCTACAGAAACGAGGGTGATGGGAAGTGGCTCTTGGTCGGCGGCTTTTTTGGTGCAAAGGATGACGACGACTCGACTGGACCCTAACCTGTGCAAGATTGCGCGAGCTGTCGTCAGGGTTCCAAGGGCAGGAAGGCCCTTTGGTCGAATCCATGTGAAGGCATGGCGCGGTTCGCGGCGGACGCTCTGATACGGTCCAGCGGCACACGCTGGTCGTGGGGGGGGGCACGGGAGGGGCGCGAAGCCCACCTGTGCGCGATCAAACCACGTAGGATTCGACGGTGCGTTTCGGGGCGATGCCGGATCAAGCGCCGCACGCGGGGATGCAACGGGGGCTCACTGGGGCTGGCACATTGAGGATGCCTGCTTTTGGGAGGAGAATTTCAAGTACGAAATGACCGGCATGCGGGCGCTTTGCGGCCATTCGCAACGCAGAGGCTGGAGGCTACGGGCGAATAAGTCGCTCATCAGTAAATCACCTGCCGGCTAAACGATCTGGTTCCGCAGCCGCTCGAACTGCTCTCTGTCGATTACCCCCTCATCGAGTAGCTTTTTCAACCGCTCAAGGCGCGCTAGGGCGTCGTCGTGCACTGGCGAGCTGCCCGGTAGCGGTGGCGGCGTTTGCGGCGCCGGCGAGCCGCTGACGAGGCGCACGGGCACCACGTCATTGGCGACGAGGTCGAGGCCCGATTCACCGCCATTGCTGCCGTGCAGGTCATTGGTGATGTGCACGGCCATGCATGCCCAAATCAAGCAGCCGAACCAACGATGCCGGTCGCACCCAAGAAGATGTTGAGCAGCAGGATGACCCACCGATTGGGGTGGCGGCGCCAGAAGGCGACGATGGTTGGGATCATGTAGACAGCAGCCAGTATAATCAGCCCGGCTATGATTTCGCTTGCGTCCACGATCAACCTGATATGAGGCAGCCGGGCGACAAGGCCGCCCGGCGAGAGGTTCTGTTGGCTCGAGGTTAGATCTGCGGATCCGACAGTCCGGCTAGGACCACGGCGTAAAACACTAAGCAGCCGATCCAGATGAACAGGTACCTCAGCGAGGTTCTGGTGATGGCCCAGCGCCGCCAGAAATAACCGATAGGTGTCAGTAGCACGAACGGCACCATGGTCCGCAGTTGCGGGTTGCGGCGACTGCGCTTGAAATTACGGGCGTCGGCCCACGCCAGCAGTAGCCCGATCCAAAAGCCGCCATTCATTGCCGAATTTCACCGTCCATACCCGCGTTTCGAGCGGCAGCAGCCGATTAGCGAACATCAGCGCCAGATCGCTCTCAGGGATCGGTCCTCGCTGCTGGCCTTTGTCTTCATAGTACCAGTCCGTCATTTCACCCCTCCCCGCTTCGCTATTCTGTGTTGGCGGGCCGATCACATGCCTCTGGCGCAGTTGCCCACGGTCTGGCTTGTCGGCTGGTCACTGGCGTCGAGGTCGAAAAAGGTGATTGTGTCCTGATCCAGCGGGATTGACACGAAGCGGCGTCGGTCGCCCATGGACTGGTCAACCGCACCACCCATCAGCTCCTTTATTCGGTCAAATGACTGCTGGTCCATGCCCATGGACTGTGCTGACGCGCTACCGGCCATAGCCTGCTGGAATTGACGGGCATCGTAGACGACGCTGGCGACGTCGCCATTCGCAGCATGCTGGACGTGTACGGGCTCAAGCACGGTACCGTTCACAGAGGCTGACGCATCTTCGGCGATGCTGATGGAGACGGTGCGAAACTGTTCCCGACCAATGATCACGGGCATCCCGAGAACCTGATTGCCCGAGAGGCGACACGTGTATGTCATTAAAGGTGGGCCGGACTGCCCCATCGCTTCGAGCGCTTGGCTGAACTGGTCCGAGCTTGGGGTAGGAGCCGCATGACGCTCGCAGTCTACGACCTTGGGCTGACCGTTGAGGACGGTCTTGCGCACTGGCATCAGGTAGAGCTGTGCATCTTTGAACGCGAGGCCGATCCGCTGGCCGTACGGGTTTCCGCCGTGAGATTTCACTTTGTCGACAAGCTGGCTGCCGCCATGCATCTCGAGAAGGTGGTCGATTGATACCCCGATCCACCGATTGGCAGGATCGGGCTTGACCACCCCCTGAACCTTTTTGCCGCGAAACCAGAGAACATCGTCGATGTAGGTCAATGTAAACGAGAAGAGGTCCTCACCAGATTCGAGAGGATCGAGCGCCATGTCGGACCAGCGGACATGGCAGGTCATGGTGTTCGTCGGCGACAAGCGATCCTGAACCGCGTCGAACTCCTCGCTCCAAGCCGAGGACCAGCCTGCCATGCTGGCCAGCAAGCACACGGCCGCACCACGAACTCTGCTCTTCATTATAAGCGCCATCCCCTGCCCCATTGCACTCATTTGCCCGTAAACCCGTGAATACATATTATAGTTGATAAAAACAATGCTCGGAATCTCCGATTGGTTGTGCATGGATATGCGCAAACTGGTCGGGAGGAATTTTGCGCGCCTGCGCAAGGCGTCCGGCCTAACGCAGGAGCAGGTGGCCGAGCGCGCCAATCTCAGCCAGCAATACATCAGCGATCTTGAGAACGGTAAGCGTAACCCGACGGTCGAGACGCTCTACGACATCGCGCAGGCCTTTGGCGTCAGCCAGGTCGAACTGCTCAAGTCGGACGGTCAAGGCGATTGAACCTACGACTACAGTTGGCCATCGCGCCGTCCCATCGATGAAAGCAGCGCTCGAACATGTTCGCGCTCGAACTCGTCACCGTCGCAGAACGCCAGCAGGTATGTGGCCTTCTCCTGCCGCTCGGCATCGTTGCTGGCTGGATACCGACACAGTCGAAGAAAGAGGTCACGTTCGAACTGACTGACCTCGTCAAGTCGCTCGAAGTCAGTGAGTGCCGGAGCATGTCCGAGCACGACAGCGTCGGTTCTCTTGCCGATCCGCTCAAGCTCCGAGTACGCCGCGCAGTGCGCGCACATCATCTGCATCAGTGCCGAAGACACCGGCTCGGTGTTATCCGCCAGGGCCAGTAAGTCACCGTCGGGAGTCGAGTCCATCACAGCCGCCCTGCCGGCCTCGGCCCTCGCCCGGCGCGAGGCAACCAGAGGTATCGCGAGCCACAGGGCTAGCGCGGACGCGGCCTGCAGCAGTCTACGCCGGTCCATTACGCGTACTGCCATCTCAGTAGTCCTCGGCGCGCATGATGGTCAGCACCCGCCGCGTCTGTTGTGGGTCGCTCGGGTCAGGTGATCCAGCAGAGAGGTCAATGTCGTAGTATTCGATCTTCCAGAAGTAGCGGGCGCCGTCTTGATCGATAGCGCCGAAGTCATGCTCACCATGCGGATCGTTGTCGGTGTCGAACGCCTCGAAAGCCCGAACCGCGCGCAGCAGCGCCCGCCGCTCGATCTCCGGCAGAGCGGCAACTCCTGCCGTCATCATCACCGTGCCGCCGACGAAACTTGTGCGGAAGGCATCGTTGAGCGAGCGGATCGTCGCGACCCGAACAGACCCGGCCGCATCGGCAGCCGGGTTTGCATCACGTCCAGTCTGGCGCATCGCCGCCTCCATCAGGCCGATGCCTTGGGGTGCAGCAGCGCGATCTGCTCTGCCTTGCGGGTGAAGGGTGGATAATCCAGCCAGTCGCGCCAGCTCAGCCGGAAGACGCCTTCGCTGATCACTTCGACGACGCGGGCCTCGAAAAAGCCGTCGTCCCTGCCCTCACGAGCGAGCACGAGCGACCCCACCACGATCTTCGACCAATCTTCTGGGCGACTTGCCGCTGGCCGCTCCGGCATCGGCTTCGCGGAATCGGACGAGACGCCGCCATCGGTCTCCTTCTCGCTGGCCTTGGCGGGCCGCGGGATCATCATCGGTCGCACCTTCAGCGGTTCGGGCAGATGGTTGAGCAGCCGCTCGAAAATCTCACCCTTCACGAAGGGCACGAATGCTCTCCCGCTGGTGAACAGCTTGCCCTTGGGCAGCCGGATGGCGAGGTCGCGCAACTCGTCACCCTCCACCGACAGTGCAGCCATGCCCATCAGCCTTGCGGCGTCCTTGGCCGGGGCGGCATCCTCGCCGTCGAACCAACTGGCATGGGCCTTTCCGGCATCGTCACGGCCAAGCAGGATCAAGGCAGGCGCAACGGCAGGCGATAGTGGTGCGAGTGTGAGCTGGGTCATGAAGCATCCCTGAAAAAGAGAAAGGCCCCGAGTGGGGCCCTATGGTGAACATTCAGATGGTATCGGTGGTTTCGCCGATGGCACTCGTTTGGCAGCGGTTGCTGCTTGAAACCTGCGATTGCCTTCATGCTCATTACGCCCGCCAACCATGCCCGGTATTGCCAAATCGCCATCCGAACACCCCCCCAATATATAGGTATATTTTCCTCTTGTCAAGCCATACGCAACATCGACGTTATGACAACTGTCTCGAAGCGTTCGCCTCGCCAGACGTGGACTGCGCTGATAGGATCAATAGAGATCACGTGACAGCGCATGTTCTCCGTGGGGATCGCGGCCGAGGTTCACTTTGATGGAGAAGCCGTGATCTCGGTAGAATTTCACCGTGCTGCGCACTGAAGTGTACTTTGCCAACTGGAGTAATTTTACCTCAGCTTCGATGCCCGGCTCGCGGCATGCAGCCCTTATGAAATACTCTGCGCTAAGGGGCCGACTAGTCGATATCGACCTCGAGAACATGCTTCCAATGAAGCGTCCAATCGCTGGGTTGCATTGGACATGCTCCGATTTGAAAGCGATCTCCTCAAAGGTCAACCCAAGAAAGTCACTCCAAGCAGGCAATTTGCCGTTGGCAAACTCGCCGGCGAGGACCTCAAATGTCTCTACAAGGCCCTTCGCAATCGGCAACGGAGTTCCATGATTTCGGATCTCATTTTTCAACCAATATACGAGATCAGCACGAGATGTAATCATTCTCTTTGTGTTCGAAGACATGGCAGCCATGAATCTTTCCTTCTATTTACATATCCGAATTCTAGTTAAAACGGGATGCGGTCATCGCCTCGATAGCTTTGGGCGTGAGATAGCCGCGCACCGCAAGCTCTCCCGCTGGTCGACAGCAGGAGAGCTCAACACCTGAGTGAAGAATTGCCGCTGAAGAAGTTCTCAGCGCTTCAGAGTGCCGGCGAGTCGTTCCCACGGTCACTCATAGCAATCGGGCGTCAAGCCCGGTGCTCGAGACTATATATTTATATTGAACTTCACGTTGCGCGACAGCATCAACTTCTTGGAAGAAATGGCATGCCAGTCTTTTCCGGTACGTTCGAGCCGAATTCCGTTCTTGATCTTGGCATGCTCTGCCGCCGCCTCAACAAACTCCCGAAGGCTCGTAGGACGGTCGAAACCGAACGGCTCCATGTACAACTCGCTAATCAATGAGTCCAAGGTTGCATTGCATTGTACGGTTTTGCTCGGCTTCCCGACAAAATGTAGGATATGCAAAAAAACTCACTCCCGATCGCCCACGGGTGTAGCATCGAATATTTCTGGAACGATCTGATGATGTCGTCGAATATGCCGATCAAGGCAGTTGACGTTTCGATCTGTGGTTCGGCACGGACAACCTGCTCTGCGAGCCAAGCTATCAGTTCCTGCTTCTTCGTAATCACGCGTACGGTCATGAGGATTTTTCCATCATTCTGATCCACGGCGACACCTGAATTCGACGAAAACAGGTGGCCGTGTATCAGCCCTTTACGCAGAGAGGAGCTTATGTAGATGGCAAACGTCGCGCCAAATCGCAATAAGTTCGAAAATTAGCTTCTCTCCGCAAACAGCTCATAAGATTTTATCTTGAGTTTAACGTCAATTTGCACACCATTGATGCGGAAAAACTCCCAAGTTGACTGCATTCGGGTGAAACGTCCATCCTGCAAAAAATACACGTCTTTGTCTTTTTCCAAACATTGCTCGATCAACACTCTGATCACATCCTGTGATCTGAAACCTGTCTTCATGCGATGACACATGAGCAGATACAGCATTATGATATGCACCTTTGAACCAATTTGAACGTCATCGTTTTCATAATCTAACGTTAGCAAGCATTTCCACTCATCAAGTTTGAAGGAAAATTTCCATAATTTTGCTTTCGCCGTTGATTCTATCATTCTTCCAAATTTGTCGACCATCTCCTGAGGGAGACGGATGAGCCCCCTCGAAGAAATTGCTCGGTCGGCCAGCCAATAGGTCAGCTGTCTTTGATCGCTGATAAGCGTCACTTTGATCTCCATTTTAGCGCATGGCACATCGTGGCCACCCGCCCCTTTACGGGACGCTGGCTGCTGAACATCGGGTGGAAGGTCATAAGGCTTTCCGGTCCGTACAAGACCCAGGTACGGGGATGCTCCTTGTGGCAAGGCCCGTGAAGTTGGAGGTCCGCGAACTGGCAGATTTATCGCGAAGGAATGTCGAAGCTCATCGATTGAGCGCCTTCAAGCGAGGCTCTTCGCCGGCTACGCTGATTTGGCTGACTGGACGATTAGAAGGACTGCGACCGCGGGGAAAAGCCAGCATCACGTCGTTCAGCTGGTGATAGAAGGTCGACCATTTCGAGGAACATTACGAGAGTGCCCTGCAACACGTCCAACTGCTCTGCTGTCAATTTCACTGGTTTTCCGCCCGCTGTCAGCGCGACCGAATACTCGCCGACGGTGGCGATCGAATGAGCGACAGAGGAAACTGCTGGCCGACCGCGAGATTTGACAGACGCCGTTTTCGGACTGCGGCTCCAAGCATCTAGCCCGTGCCCCTTTTCCTTGGCCTTTTCGACCAACTCCGCAGGGCCCACGCTTATCGAAATTAGATGCCGGATCGCGCGGGCATCACGCGCATATAGGGCATCGGCGCGCCCCTTGTCCGCCCGCCCCGCCTTGCCGTCATACGATATGATCCGCTCAAGGTAGAACCTGATCGGGTCGTAGTTCTTCCGAACAACACGAGTGACCTTGAACCGCTCCTCCAGCGCGATGCTCAGCTTGTGCCCAAGATAGTTATCTAGAATGAAAAATGCGTAGGCACTTGCAATCGCCTTTAGATGGGCGCGATGGCTCAGCCGCGCCAGTTTCGCGACGTTATCCACCAACGCCGGCACCAGCCCGTCCGAATGCATATCCTCGTGCCCATGAAGCATAGGACGAACTAGGTCCATCGCGCTCCGCTGCAGGCTCTCGTCGAATGCCTCGGGCAGATCGTAGGGAACGGCCGCCACGGCGCCTCGTGGCCGCCGCGCTCTAGGGCCAACCATTACCTTGCGCGCCCGTTTCAGCCGCCTGTCTTTGGGCGAAAGCATCTGGGGCCTCGCGGTGGGCGAGCCCTCCTCAACCTCGTCAAAGTCAAAATCCTTCACCCCGGCCTCCCACCAAAATTATTGTTCTACAACAGTTGTGTGCTCGCATCGACGTTTTCAAGTGGCAGAGCGCCCATATTTCACGGCGCCGGGGAAAAGTGCCGACCTCCGTAAAGGCCTGGGTAACTGAACCCACCCCTTGGAGGACCGCGTGTCCAATCCCGAACTCAATCAGATCTTTTTGAACGAGCACCAGCTCGCCGAGCGCCAGCAACGCTCGGTCAAGACAATACGTAACCAGCGCATTATCGGCGGCGGCGTACCGTTCTGCCGCTTCGGCCGCTCTGTACGTTATCGCCTGTCAGACGTCATTGATTGGGGAAACGCCCGCGTCGTTTCCAGCACCAGCGAACCGAAGGGCGGCGCCAGCCATGGTTAAGCTGCCTCACCGCTCCTTTGGAATGCCAGGAGTTCAGGTCGACTACGACGAGGAGGCGATGAGCGTCGTGGAAGCATTGACGTCGATGAACGTCCAGCAACTCGAAACGCCAGAAGCGCTGTATCACAGGCATATCGCCCGACTTGCTCGGCTGGCGCGAAACAAAGTGCCTCAGTACGAGTGGCGCCATTTGAAGCATTGTGATGGCGGTCCATGCCCTAATGACACGTGCAGCGCTGCATGTGTCTTCGGAGAGCGCCGTGGGATCAACAAGCTAGTTCTCGAAGCGACCGAACTCATACAGACCGCGGCGGTGCCGATGTACTTCATCCACCTCATCGATCCCCACTACTTCCGGCAGCCGGGTAACCTCGCGTCGATTTCGGTCGACGGACTGTTTCAGTCGCTGCGACGCCGCATGCGAAACGGCGACAGTTCCGAGTGGTCAAATGCCTTGGCTGTCGGTGGCGTTCATGTCTCCCTCGACCGATACCCGAATGGCGTTGAATTGTGGACACCGCACGCTCACCTTATCGTCGCGGTCGACGTTTCACGGAAGGAGGTTCGCGACACGATGAGGCCGCGATGTCGTACTGCGCCCGTCAATCCGAACGGCACTCGAGTTCGCACTATCGTGATCGATGAGATCACCGAGCTTGCGAACGCCGTTTCCTATGCGACCAAGATCAATGTCGACACGCGGGAGGTCAGCACCGACTTTCGCGGCAACCAAGGCCGGCTGCCCTTCAAACTGCCGGAATCGGCACAGCTCGAATTCGATCTCTGGCTGTTGAAGCAATGCCCTCGTGATCGAGTGTTCCTCTCGGGCATCATGCAAACCCGTGGCGGTCTGAGGCTACGAACGAGGCATAGTGCATGAACACACTAAACCGGGGCAATGTGGGCATTGGGAGTATGTACATGCTGTAAGGCTACATGGTGGGCCTGGTTGAGTGGTGGTGGTGGGTATACTGCACTGCGCGTTTAAAAGACGCTTTTGCTACGTTCGAAACAGTCCTCCCTACTCCTGCCTCGCAGCCGGTCCCGCCATAGCCAAAACGACACCGTTCTTACCTGCGATATGCGGCATCCGACGGTGGGGCAGCGGGACTCACATCGGGTATCGTGTACTGGCGAACATTGGCCACAGGCCGGCGAGGCCGAGCCCCCATGCCGCTATCTTGACTTCAATGCGCAGCCTCGCATCCGGCTATTTTGTTTGGCATGAACTAGCCCGGATCGAACTAGACTGACGGCGCGGCGTAATGCGCAATGCGCAATGCGCAATGCGCAATGAGAGATCGTAAGGATGTCGCCGCAGTTACCCGAGCTTCCATGCCGGCCAGTCATTCCAGGTCACAATCATCTACGAGCCCGACTAGGTCGTCGCGCACTGGGAGAGATTGCGGCTGTGCGAGGGCACTCCCCCTCCCAGCTGAGGCGCATCAACTAGTGCAGGGCGAGGATAAACTCACTTGGGCCCTGGGCTCACGCTGATATCGCATTACTCAAAAATCTGCCGAAGAGCGGCCGGCAGGCTACGGCACTCGACAATGCGTTCACCCAACAATCCTACCAACCAGTCGTGATGGAACGCGGGTACCGCCATCCGAGCTTCCTTAAGCCCGTTGAATACAGCTTCGGCGACCTCGGCCCGACCAAGAGCGGCAAAAACTCGATCTGAGCGCAGAATGTCGGCAGTCGTCCTCAATTGGAGATCCGGAAACCGATCGCCAGCAATCTTGATTGCCTTACGCTCGTCAATTATCGCCACGCCACTCCACGCGGCTGCAAGGGCAAGTGTTGCAGCCTCGCCATCGTCGAGTGTTTTCTCTGCGGGTCCGGCAACCAAGCTTTCGAACAACGACTCGCTCTCAACGTCAAACGGCAGGAATTCCAAGAGCCCATCCTTGACGAGCAGTTGCGCCAAGCCTGCGTCGTCCCTGCCATTCAATCGATCGAGAAAGAGTTCATCCCGGACTACGCCACTTGCGCATAGGGTGACACCAAATGCGCGGACTATATCGTTCGCTCTGCCTGTTGCGTTGAGGTTGATCACGACACTGGTATCAACCACCACTAGAGGCGGCACAGTCTCACCGAAGGATTGAGGTTGCCGCATTGGCCCCGCTTTCCTCGGCGTCAATGTCGCTCAGAATATCACGCACCTGTACCCGGTCCAGATGAAGGAGCCTAGCAATTTGGCCTTCGCTAAGAAGGCCGCGTTTGGCGGCCTGGTTCGCCATCAAGCTGGCCTTAAGCGAAACGGGCAGAGCAGCTTCATCTTTGAGAGGGTCACGCCTAAATGCCTCCCCAAGCACTTGACGAGCCTGCTCGTCAGTTATGCTTCCATTGGCGACAAACCAATCCCAAGTACCTTTCTTGGTCAGCTGCAATTCCTCAAGGCGCCGAACAATCGCCTCCCGAGAAACGTGAAAGAAATGAGCCAGGACGATCACGTGGCGGCGAGTTAGACTCGTTGCACCCGCCGTCACTTCGGCGAATTTTTGACGGACGGCCTGCGCCGGCGTCAAGAAACCCCGGGCAAACGCATTTGCGTATTTTTCCTCTCGAGAATTCTCAAGTTCGTCAATCTCGGACACCTCAACGTCCATGCGGGTGGCTACCAGGTGCCCGAGCTCGTGGGCGGCCGTCTGAGTGCGCCGATCAAGTGGATGGTTCGCGTTCAGTAGGATGCACGCGCCTACTTTCTCATCGTATGCAAACAAACCAGAGATCTTTGCTGCCAGCCGCCGGACGTAGACACGGACACCCATCTGCATTTCTAGGATGGAGACAATGTCTACAATCGGCGACAGCCCAAGACCGAGCCAATGGCGGAGATCCAAAGCATGCTGTTCTGCCTGTTGGCGAACATCACCAAGGAGGATACGTCTCTCGGGTGGCAGGTTGTGGACGCGCTCGATACCCAGCAGGCTCTCAAGTTCGACTTCCGCACGTACAAGTTGCGCCATTAGCTCTGCTGCCTGCGCGACGGATTGCTCCTCATTGTTTGCCAATTTGCGAAACTTAGGCGCCAGTTCGACATGCACTGCTTCCTTGCGCAATAAGGCGTTCGCACTCGTTCCGTACAGGCGCGCCAATTGCTGCAGTTCGCTGATTTTTACACGACGGACGCCCTTCTCCATCGCGACCAAGGTAGTGCGGGCAACGCCGATGGCCTCTGCAGCGTTGGCCTGGGTCTTGCTCGCATTCTCGCGCGCAACTCGTATGCGGTCGCCAAGCTGTTCCGGCGTAAGCTGATCATTAAGGTCGCTCATATCGGTCAAGCCAGCCACTGTGCGACAAATGACTTGGGCCCAAGATCTTTCATAAACGTCGTCCATTCCATCTCATGCTGCTCAAGCAGGCTAAAGAGCTCCCCTTCAGCATCAACGTGAGCCATTTCCAATTCTTGAGACAGTTGCCACGCGTGTCTGCTCAAACGTTTTCGATGGACGGGTGAAGAGCGCAGATTGGCGAGATGATCAAGGTGCAAAGCGCCGGCAATCGCATAGTGCTCCATCGCCCGGGTAATTCTGTTGAACCCCTTGGCAGCCCCTTTGGGGAATTGGTCGGCCCTTAGATCTTCCCAGATATAGTTTTCTTTCGGCTCATCCAGGCCGGCTGCGTGGAAACTTAAGCGCCGCAGCATGCAGGCAGCGCAAATGCCGCAATGTCGCCACTTGTGGTCAACTGAAGAACTTCGGTTTTGCTGCCAGCATGAACGGGTGCCGATCCATTCGCTGGGGGCAAACTGCAAGGCAGCAAACGCACTCAGGGTCTGACCCTTTGTCTTCCAAATACGCGGAAGATTGAAATTCACCTCATAGTCGAAAATCATGGCAAACAACTGTTCCATCCTGCTGAAAAAGCGTGGATGGTTGCGGTAGTCCTCGTATCCGTGACTCGTTGGAACCAGTGACGGACCGAGCGCCCCCTGGCCGCTTTCCGGCATGACAACGTCACGGGCACCGACCAGATAGGCTGCGATGGCGCTCAAAAACGTGAACTTGAACCCGCGGCTGCGCGCTGAAGACTCTTTGAAACTGACCGCGTCGGCTCTGACCTTGAACGGAATGTTAAGAAACGGGACCTTTCGACGGCCATGATGAGGCCGATCGTAATCTTTTGAGCCAACTCGTACTCGGATTAGCTGGTCAGAACGCCCGGCAGCAGAGATGATGGCCGTGACTGCCCGCGAATCCAGCCCGTCACTGAAGGGGGTCACAATGCGCTGCAGATCACCGAACTCTAGTCGGCTTTGGTGTCCTACATCTTCCTCGGCATGCGAATGACGCTGACAAAACGTTATCTGCCATTCGTCGCCCGTCAGGAACTTGAGTGCCGAAGCAAGGGCCGAGCCAACGACTGGCATCTGCCACCGCGCCAAATCGTGCACCGGCACACGCAACTCAATCCGTCGCATCCATCCCATTGCGGGCCGCCTGCAAACCCGGTCGCAATACTCGACCGCGGCAATCAGGATCATCGCATCAAGAACCCTCGTGTCCCAGTTCCTGGTCCGGTAATCGTCGAGATCGTCCATTCTGAAGATGATCGATTTGCCAATCTCGATCGCGTGCCAGCCATCCATTGGCTTGACGCCCCGTTCGACGACGGCAACCCGGATTGCTGGATACTCCCCTTGCAGGACTTTCATAGCGAAACCCCTTCATCAATGCCGTCGCGCACGGTAGGAGCCCTCGTTACTTTCGCCGTTGCGTCGCCAAGAATTGAGCGAGCCATGCGAGCGAACGCCCCGCCCTTGTCCATTGCGTCGATGGTCTCATTCAGGCGACTACGAATGTCGAGACAGGCATTACGCCCCGCCTCGACCAGATAGTGTTCCTCGGTCGCTCGGGAATTGGCAGCAAGACGCTCGGCGAGAGCCGTCGCGACGGCCTCCTGAATAGCATCTCGCCCCAGACGCCCCTGATGAATAGCCATCTGCGTACACTCGATGACACTCGCTGCCAAAGGCTGGATTGCTGCGTCATCGCGCAAGCAGCGAAGCTGCTCGTGCAGAAAATCGGGATGCCGGCTCAGAAGATCACCTCCATCGACGATCCTCACGACCCCCGGGAGAGCGACATTCAATTCGATGGCGGCATCACGAATGAGGGCAGCTTCCGCTGCCTCGCAAACTTGCGGAATTGCGAAGGCGGCCTTGTAGGCCCACTCGGCTAGCTGCCTGTACCGCGGACGCAAAGGCAGACTTTTGTGCGGGCCGTCGCTCATTCGATTCTCCTGATGTCAGGTACGATCCATTTAATTGCCTGACATGTCAATATTCTCGCATGAGTCTGCACTAGCCTCCACTACACAACCATAAGATGGACTCAGCCGCACACAGTGGCCGAATGGTAGGAGAGGGCGTCAAACGCTTCTTGCGTCTTGCGCCACTGATGAATGTCCTATTCGGGCGATATTCCTGATGTCCGTTCTTGGCGCTTTGCAGCTTGGGTATCCAATCCAGACCACTCATGCTGTGCGCAGGTCATGGCGTCTGCGGAATACGCAGCTTTTGCCGCATAGACTTTGCTACACACCGGTGATACACAATCGGCACGAATGGTTGGCCTTGCGATTGATTTTGCTAGGTTTTTTCTGCTCTATGCCCATTCCGCGTCTGGGCACCACTTCTTCCCCTCGATTTCATTGACATCGATTCCAGCGCCGGGTGTTTTCTCAGCAGGGTTTGACGGTTCTTGTTCGTCGCTTGCCTCTTTTCGGCTTCAAACTCCTTCACCGCAGCCAGACCTGATGGAACCGCTCGTGAACTTGAAGCGATGGGGCTCGGGGCCAGGGGCGCTTGAGGGTCAGCACGGCGCGTCACCGCGCTGGCGAAATGGCGTGAAGAGATAGTTCTCCGGTCACCGGCGGCCAATTTTACCTGCCGGCTCCGGCCAAATGTCCGGCGAACTCCGGCAAGAACAGTTCGCTCGCATCTGCCGTGAATTCATGCAAATTCGTGCAAAAATAAAGCCGAACAGGATTCCATACGGAAATACCTACTTGGTCGCGTAACCAGAACTCTTTCCATTTACACGCAATTCATCATTGTTCTGCATTTTCTTTCCCGGGGGAACTTTGAGATCGAGTTGGCGGGGGAAAGTCGACATGTCGGCGAGCGCGCAGGCGAGCACGGAACACGAGAAACTCGCGGACGGCCTGATGCACAAGACCAGGGCGTCTTACGTGGCAGCGCTGATCCTGATCGCGTCGCTGGCCACCGCCAGCTTCTTCATGCTGAGTTCGGTGATCTCGGCGAACACCCAGAAGACCGCCCTGATCGAGCTCGGCGCCCGCCAGCAGATGCTGTCGCAGCGGATCCTGCTGAGCGCCACGGAAGCCCATACGGCCAACGTGCAATGGCTGCGCACCCAGGCGCGCCAGAACCTCAAGGCGGCCCTCGATAACTTCCTCGCCAACGAGCGCATCCTGCGCAACGGATCGCCCGATACGCGGTCGCCGCTCCACCGGCTCGAACTCTCGGAGGACGCGACCAGGCTGTTTACCGAAGCTCCCGGCCAGATCGACGCGACGACGCGGATCCTCGAATACACGGTCAATTCATATCTCAAGCTGCTGCCCGACTCGGTGTCCGCGGAGATGCCCGCCGATGCCACGGCCCACTTCGCGGCGCTGAGGCTCTACGTCGCCGAGAAGGCCCGTCGCGAATATGAAACGTTGACCCGGCTGTTCTCGTCGGAAGCAGCCGAAAAGGGCGCGGCGGTGGAGAAGATCCACCTGACGGTGTTCGTCCTCACCTTGCTGCTGCTCGTCGCCGAGGCGGTGCTGATCTTCCGGCCGCTGGTGCGGCGCGTCGTGTCCTGCACCAGCGAACTGCTCAGGGCGCGCGACCAGATGAACTTCGCCGCCAACCATGATGCGCTGACCGGGCTGTACAACCGGGCGTTCCTCAACGACTACATGGATACCGCCCTGGCCGCGGCCAGACGCAAGGGCGAGACGGTCGCGGTCATCCACATCGACCTCGACCACTTCAAGACCGTCAACGACACGCTGGGCCATGCCGCGGGCGATGCCGTGCTGATCGAGACCGCGCGGCGCCTCGTGGCCAGCGTGCGCGAATCCGACGTCTGCGTGCGCCTTGGCGGCGACGAGTTCACCGTCATCCTGACCGATGTCGGCACCGAGGCGGACGCTGTCGAGGTCGCGACGCGGATCACCACGAGCATCAAGCAGCCGCTGGAGTTTGCGGGCGCGTCGCTGAAGCCGAGCGCCAGCGCGGGCGTGGCCCTGTTCCACGACGCCACGGCAACGATGGACGAGCTTTTCGTCAACGCCGATCTCGCACTCTACCGCGCCAAGGCAGAAGGTCGGGGCGGTTATCGGCTGTTCGCCGCGACCCTGCGCGACAAGTTCGAAGAAAGGGCCAATCTCGAGCGCGAACTGCGCGAAGCCATCGCCGCCGAGGCCTTCGCCGTTCACTTCCAGCCGCAGGTCTCGCTCCAGACCGGCAAGGTGATCGGCGTCGAGGCGCTGGTGCGCTGGGAGGCCAGGGGCAGGAGCGTGTCGCCCGGCGAGTTCCTTCCGGCCGCCGAGAAGGCCGGGCTGATGCCGGCCATCGGCCGCTCCATCTTCGCCAAGGCGATACGCACGGCCGCCGGATGGCATCGCACGGGGCTGGATTTCGGCCGGCTCTCGCTCAACGTGTCTGCCCAGGAGCTGCACGAGGCGGACTTCGCCAACCATTTGCTCGGCCTGCTCAAGGCCGAAGGCCTGCCGACCCGCCTGGTGGCGCTGGAAATCGTTGAATCGGTGATGCTCGACGATGAAAACAGCGGCATCGGACTGACGTTGAAGCGGCTGCGCAAGGCCGGCATCCGCATGGAACTGGACGATTTCGGCACTGGTTACGCATCGCTGTCGCACATCAGCGCCAACGAAGTCGACCGGCTGAAGATCGACCGGCGTTTCATCCGCGACATCCACAAGAACCCGGCCAATTCCAAGATCGTCAAGGCGATCATCGAACTGGCCCGCGGCCTCGGCATTTCGATCATCGCCGAGGGCGCCGAGACCGAAAAGGAGCTGTCCTTCCTGCAGGCGCTGGGATGCCCGGCAGTCCAGGGCTACGGCGTGGCCTTTCCGATGCCTGACGCGCAGGCCGAAGCGTGGCTGGCTATGCGCAATGCCTCTCCGCAGCCTGTCGTCGTCGCCCGGACCGCGTGAGCGAACACTGCTGAGCGACCACCGAGGTCAGATGCGCGCATCGCCCAATATCACCCGCGCGACGCCGACATAGGGGTTGGCGTGCAGGGCCAGTATCCACAGGCTGACGCTCGCCGTGACGGCGAATATCAGGATCGCCTTTCTGCCGGCATGCGGCCTGTCGGCATGGACCGCGCCGATGACGATTGCAGACAACAGCGTCAGGAACAGCACGAGATACCATTTGAGCTGGTTCACGGAACCCACCCCGACGGCGAGGCGCGAGTTCCGAGCATCCTGCAATTCGTCGAAATCCTGGACCATCTGGGCGATGATCGGATCGGGAAGGCCTGACCTCGACAGGGCTATCAAAGCCAGGCGGATGTCCTGCAGCGCCTGCTCGACGGCGGGTTCGGGCGACAGGTTCGCGTTCTGCCATTCTACCGAAATGACGGCATCCTTGTAGGCCTGAAGACCATTCATCAATTCGGCAGAGGCAAGCGCCTCGGGTTTGGCCATGCCGGCGAGGCGTATCATCGACGAGCGTTCCTCGCTGGCGACCTGGCTGGCGCGCGCATTGACCGACCAGACGTCGGCCGCGGTGAAGCCGAGCGACAACGCCCAGGCCGTCGTGATGGTGCCGACAAAAGCGGCGACCGGCATCGACAAGGGGTCGCCTTGTGCCTGCCTGGCAAAGATCGCCAGGAAGGCCGCGCCGAGGAAAAATGAGACGACGCCGACGACGATGAAGGGAAGCGTCAGCAAGATGGGCGACCAGGAGAATATTTCCACGATGCTGCCTTGCGCCTAGGGTGTTTTCTATTGACCGTGAATAAGCCAATTCCCGGAATCCTCAAACAAAAAGCCCCGCAGGTTGCGGGGCTTTTGCATTCATGGAGGCGAAGTCGCGGCTGATTACGACCGCGGCTTTTCCTTCTTGGGATCGTAGTGGGCAAACGGGACGATCCGTGCCGGCAGACGCTTCTGGTGGCCGTCGAGCTTGCCGATCTCAACCTCGGTGCCAACGTTGGCGTGGGTTGCATCAACTCGGGCCAGCGCGATGTTCTTGTTGAGCACCGGCGAGCGCATCGACGAGGTGACGATGCCGATCTGGGCGCGGCCAATATGGACGCAGTCGCCATGGCCGACGACGACATTCGAGTCGATGTCGAGGCCGACCAGCTTGTGGATCGGGTTGTCCTTGCGCCGGATCAGAGCCTCGCGGCCGATGAAGTCGTCGGTCTTGGTCTTCAGCGGCACGGTGAAGCCGATGCCGGCCTCGAACGGGTCGGTCTGGTCGGAGAACTCGTAGTTCGCGAAGATCAGGCCGGCTTCGATGCGGACCATGTCGAGGGCGGCAAAGCCCATCGGCTTAAGCCCATGCGGCTGACCCGCCTCCCAGACCGCGTCGAAGACTTTCTCGGCATCGCGCGGATGGCACCACACTTCGTAGCCGAGCTCGCCGGTGTAGCCGGTGCGCGAGACGACGATCGGCACGCCCTGCGCATCGCCGATGCGACCGATGGTGAAGCGGAACCATTCGAGCTCGGACAGCGCCGGCTGGTGCGGCGGCGTCCAGACGATCTCCTTGAGGATGTCGCGGCTGTTCGGGCCCTGCACGGCGATGTTGTGCATCTGATCGGTCGAAGAGCGGATGAGCACCTTGAGGCCAAGCTTTTCCGCCTGCTCGCGCAGCCAGTCGCCGGAATAGTCGTCGCCGCAGATCCAGCGGAAATTGTCCTTGCCGAGGCGCAGCAAGGTGCCGTCGTCGATCATGCCGCCATGCTCGTAGCACATGGCGGTGTAGACGACCTGGCCGACGCCGAGCTTCTTGACGTCGCGGGTCAGCGTGTACTGCATCAGGGCTTCGGCATCGGGGCCGGTGACCTCGAACTTGCGCAGCGCCGACAGGTCCATCACCACCGCCTTCTGGCGGCAGGCCCAATACTCCTCGATCGGACCTTCCTTGGCGAATTCCTGCGGCAGCCAGAAGCCCTTGTATTCGATGAAGTTGCGGGTGTGCTTGGCAAAGCTCTGGTGGAAGCCGGTCTCGCGGGTCATCTTGGGTTCTGCCTCCGGGGTCGTGCGTCGGGCGATCGCGCGCTGGAACTTGTTGTTGCCGGAATAGGTCCGGACGTGGATGTCGGTGAGGTTCCAGCCGTTGGCCGGCGTGGTGTCGTCGGGGCAGGCCGAGGAGACGCAGACGATGTCGGTCAGGGCTCGCAGCAGCACGTAGTCGCCCGGCCGCGACCAGGGTTCGTCGGAGAACATGACGCCATGGGCGTCGATGCCGGTGTTGAAGAAGAAGTTGACCGCCATCCAGCCGGCACGGGCATTGACACCATGAGGCGTCAGCGCGCCGTTGAAGTTCTCCGAGCAGTTGATGTGGCCGGGGTAGCCGATGTCGTCATAATATTTGGCGTAGCAGGCAAGCGCGAAGGCGTCGTGGCGACCGCAGGTGTCCTGGATCACCTCGACCAGCGGCTCGAAATCCTGGTCGAAATATTTCGCATGCAGGCCCGGCATCGGATAGGCGTGGCCCATCAGCGAGCGGGTGGCGGTGACATCGAGGGCAAGGTCGCGGCCCTTGTCGAGCTTGCGCGCCGAGAAGCACTGGAAGTCGGTGCACTGGCGGCCGTCGACGTCGATGATCTGGATGTAGTCGCCGGCCTTGACGAAGAAGGACTCAGCCGTCTTCGACTTGACCCGGAGATCGAGCACCGGATCGGCGAGCGGATCGGGCAGGTCGGACTTGCCGGCGGGCCGGATCGTCGCCCGCTTGATCATGACCACCAGCGGCGTCGAGGTGTCGTGGCTGTCGATCGCCATCGGCGCGCCGGGAGCGGCCACCACAAGCGTACCCGGGCGGGTGACGGTGAAGGTCTCTTCGGTGCCGGCAACGGTGGCGCCATCGAAGAAGCGCACGGCCTCGGCGCGGCCTAACTCGAGCTTGCGGCGAGCGAGCCCAGCGCGGAACGTCTGCAGGCTGCCGTCGCCGTCAACCAGAAGCGCCTTGAGCCCGGCAGCGTCGCTGTTGGAGCGCGTGCCCAGGATGCCCGGATCGGCCTTGCCGGAGGCATCGAACGCCACCAGCTCGCAAGGCTGGCCGCCCTCGAGGTTGCGCACGGTCACCTTGTCGCCGGCCTCGATGTCGATCAGCGCGGCGCCACGACCCGGAACGTGGTAACGCTCCATGCCCGGCAACAGCAGCCCGGGCTGCAGGATGAGACTCGGACGCGGTGGTCCCGATGTCACGGCGGGGTAGTCTGCGATAGTCATCACCACCTCGTCAGAAATTTTGCCTGTGTGTAAAAATATTTCAGTCTAGAGAATACTCTATTTTGCCGCTCTAGCAAGGCTTCGTTTCGTCGCATAGCCTAAAAATAAGGCGAAGCGCCTGCCCGACGGGCGGTGCTGCGAGCGAGGCCCGGACCATTGACGCCGCCTCGCCCATCAAGCGATTGTCCTGGTTCGCTCTACCGTGGTACTGGGTCGGATTCGATAAACATTTCAAACTTGGACTGCGCTGCGGTAGGCTTCGTCGCCCGCTGCAGCCATGAGGCGGAACTGATATGCAAGGTCGCGAAATGAAGGCTGAAACCGACCAACTCACCTCTCAACTCATCGCCAGCTACTCGGTGGGGGCGACGGTGCAGACCGTTCTGGACCGGCTGTTCGCGAAGATCAGGTCGGAGGAATATCCGCTGAACGCGCGCCTTCCGTCCGAACGGGCGCTGGCTTCGGAACTGGGGGTGGCCCGCAACACCGTGCGCGAGGCGCTGGACGTGCTGGAAGCCCGCAAGGTCATAAACCGGCGCCCCGGCAGCGGCAGTTTCGTGACCTATCGCTCGGAAGAGCCGGAGCGCGGAGAGAGCTCGGTGGCGCTGGAGACCAGCCCGCTGGACCACCTTGTCGTGCGCGGTATCCTCGAGCCCGAAATGGTCCGCCTTGCCGTCATCAACATGACCCCGCGCGAGGTGTGGGAGCTGGAACAGCTCATGTCGAAGATCGAAAGCGTGCACACCGACGTCGTCGCCTTCGTCAAATGCGAAGAGGAAATCTATCGCAAGATTGCCGAGGGAACGCACAATCGCCTCTTGGCATCCTGCTACAACCTGGCGATCGAGGCCTGCCGCGTGAGCTTCCGCACCACCCTGCTGCGCCGGCATCTGTCGCCGAAACGGATCCTTGAATATCAACAACGCTACAACGCGCTGTTCAACGCGATTGCCTCGCGCGACGTGGAGCGTGCGGTCGAATTCATCAAGCTGCACCTGGTCGAGGAGCAGAAGCTATTTCTGCAGGATTAACTCGGGTGTCCGTGCCTGCAAGGCGGTTCCACTGCCGCTCGATTGCAGGCGCTGCTCCCAGAGTTGGCCCAGGTCCGACATTTCCTGCTTGAGCAGGCCGCCATGGCGCTTCAGCCAGCGCGGGATCGAACCGAAGGCGGCAATCTTCGCCTTGCCGCTCTTCAGCGTCACCACCGGCCAGTCTCCGACCAGCGCGTTGTCGATGCCGAACATGTTCTCGCCCCACCAATGGGCCGGGCCGAACGCGTGGGTGACATGGCCAAGCTGCTTCATCGCCGCCAATACAGGCAGCGGATTGACGCTGTTGCACTTTTCAACCGCCGCATGCCAGATGTCCAGGATGGCGACATATTCCCAGCTCACCGCGGTCCAGGTGCCGGGGAAGCGGTTGTTGTACTCGTCGAAGAAGCCCTTCGGCTGGTTGAAGAAGAAGGTCTTGTCGGTCAGCTTTTCATCGTCGAAGTCGGGGAACTGGAAGACGAAGCCTTCCATGAATTCGGCGGACGTCCGGGCGACGAGCTGGTCGTAATAGTCCAGCGTGCAGGAGATGATCTGCCCCTTGAAGCCCTGTGCATGGGCGTATTCGGTCATGGCATGGACCATCGGCGTGTAGCTGGTGCACCAGCACAGTATGTCGGGGTTCGAATCCAGCATCGGCTGCACGATCCCGGCAGCGTCGGTCGCATGGGGATCGTACTGGATTTCCTTGACGATCCCCACATTGGCGGCCTTGAAGGCCGCGCGATAGGTCGCCAGCGAGGGCAGACCAAGCGCATCGGACTGGCTGCAGATCGCAACGGTTCGAAGCTCCGGCCTGGTCCTGGCCAGCCAGTCGACCCCGGTCACGTTGTAGATCGGATGCAACTCGCTGGGCGCGATCAGATACGGCATGTCCGGCGACAGGTCGCTGGGCAGCAGGGTTGAGGTCAGGACTTTGCGCTGGGTCAGATATTCCCGTATCCGCGCAATCGTATCTCCGCCCAGCATCATCAGCAGCTTGATGTCATGCTGTTCGATCAGATGGCGCGCGCCCTCCTCCGCCCGGCCGGCATCGTAGTCGCAATCAAATTCGACGATCTTGATCGGATAGCGCCGCCCGTTGATCAGCAGGCCGCCGGTCTTGTTGAGCCAGTCCTCCCAGATCCGGCAGCCGTGCAGTCCGGGCAGGCCCCATGACTCCGCCTGGCCGCTGAGCGGAGCCAGGAACCCGACATTCACGGCGTTCGGCATGCCGACGGACAGCCGGGGCAAGAGGCTGGATACCGCAAGATGATGAGCAAAGCTGGAATTCTGCATGGCTGTAAGTATCATCAAATCTTGGGAGCTTCATCCTCATGAGGCGAAATTTTTCTTCCTCAGAGGAAACTCGTCGTTGACAAATTGGTATAACGGCAGTCAGTATGCACTGGACCAGTGGAACCAATAGCGAAATTTGGTCTATACCAAAATAAGGAGGAAACCATGACAGCAAAGCGTGTCGCCGTAATCGGCGCCGGACCATCGGGTCTGGCCCAGCTGAGGGCATTTCAGTCGGCCGCGGAGAAGGGCGCCGACATCCCCGAGATCGTCTGCTTCGAGAAGCAGGCCAACTGGGGCGGCCTGTGGAACTACACGTGGCGCACCGGCCTCGACCAGTATGGCGAGCCCGTCCATGGTTCGATGTACCGCTATCTCTGGTCGAACGGCCCCAAGGAGGGCCTTGAATTCGCCGACTATTCCTTCGAAGAGCATTTCGGCAAGCAGATTGCCTCCTATCCGCCGCGCGCCGTCCTGTTCGACTACATCGAAGGCCGCGTGAACAAGGCCGGCGTCCGCAAGTGGATCCGTTTCGAGACCGCCGTGCGCATGGTGACCTGGAACGAAGAGACCAAGAAGTTCACCGTCACCGTGCAGGACCTGCCCAAGGATCACTGCTATTCCGAGGAATTCGACAACGTCATCGTCGCCTCGGGCCACTTCTCGACCCCGAACGTCCCCGAATTCCCCGGCTTCGACCGCTTCAACGGCCGCATCCTGCATGCCCACGACTTCCGCGACGCCCGCGAGTTCGCCGGCAAGGACGTCCTGCTCATCGGCACCAGCTATTCGGCCGAAGACATCGGTTCGCAGTGCTGGAAGTATGGCGCCAAGTCGATCACCAACAGCTACCGCACCGCGCCGATGGGCTTCAAATGGCCTGAAAACTGGGAAGAGAAGCCACTGCTGGAGAAGGTCGACGTCAACACCGCCACCTTCAAGGACGGATCGACCAAGCGCATCGACGCCATCATCCTGTGCACCGGCTACAAGCACCACTTCCCGTTCCTGCCCGACGACCTGCGTCTCCGGACCGCCAACCGCCTGGCGACCGCCGACCTCTACAAGGGCGTCGCTTATGTCCACAATCCGGCGATGTTCTACATCGGCATGCAGGACCAGTGGTTCACCTTCAACATGTTCGACGCGCAGGCCTGGTGGACACGCGACGTCATCCTCGGCCGCATCAAGCTGCCTGCCACCAAGCAGGCGATGGTTGCCGACGTCGAGGATCGCGTGACCCGCGAGGATGCCGGCAAGGACACCCACGACGCGATCGAATACCAGGGCGAATACGTCAAGGAACTGATCGCCGAGACCGACTATCCGAGCTTCAACGTGGACGGTGCCAACGCGGCATTCTTCGAGTGGAAGGAACACAAGAAGAAGGGCATCATGGAGTTCCGCAACCACTCCTACCGGTCGGTCATCACCGGCACGATGGCCCCGGCACACCACACGCCGTGGAGGGACGCGCTCGACGATTCGCTGGAAGCATATCTGCGCACCGCCTCCCCCGTCGCGGCAGAGTAACATTCCGGTCCGGATGGACCGGCTTGCCTGAAGACATGCGATGCCGCCCCCTAACCGGGGCGGCATTTTGCTTTCAGGGGCATCGCAGCGGCCACGGCCAAGCGAGGACCGGGCGACGAGTCCCCACGCTGCGACTTTCTTCACGGTGAAATTCGATCCCCGCAACTTTCGGGTTCGGCGCTGTCACCGGCTGGCTTTGCGAACCACGCTCCCCACGCTTCAGGAGGTCGAGGAACAACCAATCTCGGCCGGGAGCTGCGGCGACCCAGAATTCGCGAAACGGCGAAGCCGTGGCCCTGAGTTCGTCGCAAGGGCGAAGCAAGGCAGCGGCCTGCGGAGCAGCGTCTTCAGACGCCGGCCGCCGCAAGGCATAGTCAAACAAAAAACGGGCCGGCCCCGAAGGACACGACCCGTTCTGAACCCTGAAAAACCGTCCGGCTAGGCGTTCACGCTCGGCCCGCGATTCTTCTCGCTGGCGTAGAGCGCCACCGCCATCGCCCGGTTGCGGACGTCGAGTTTGTCGTAGAGATTCTTGAGGTGGTATTTGACCGTGTTCTCCGAAATCCCGGTGCGCGATGCGATCTGCAGATTGGTCCAGCCATCGGCGAGAACCGACAGCAGCTCGCGCTCGCGCGCGGTCAAGCGCGACAGCGGCGTGTCGTTGATCTTGGACACGTCGACATAGGGAATGCAGATGCGGCCATGCGCCACCGCCACCAGCGTGTCGAACAGGATCGCCGGATCGTCGAACTGATAGCAGAAGCCCTGAACACCAAGGCGAACGCACTGCTTGAGGATCGAAATGTCATGGTCATTGGAAAAGACCACGACCCGGGCATGCAGCGAGCGCCGCTGCATTTCGGCCAGCACCTCGCCACTGTCCATGTCGGACAGCTTCCAGCCGAGCACCGCGAGATCGAACGATTGATCGGCCTCGGAAGCCGCCTGGAGAAAGGCCTTGCCGGTCGGTACGCTGTCGACGAGTTCGAAGCGGCCGTCGCGCGAAATCATGTCGCCTAGCGCCGCAACCACAAGCGGGTTTCGCTCGGCGATCAGTATCTTGAACTTGCTGTCTCTTGCCACTGGCACCACCTCAATCCCGATGCCCTGGCGCTGACCTTTCCATTCGGCGTTCATGTTCCTCCCGCCTATGTTCGTGCGCCCACCTCTTGCCGACGTCTCCTGTGTCAGGTCGATCCATCTCGGCCTTGATTGCAATTCATATCATGAATGATTTTTTCATTCCAGTATATTAGGCAAAATAGACTCAGTGCCGGCTTCATAACCGGCGAACGGTCCAAAGACCGGCAAACCACCCCTTCGGGTGGGGCTTTCCCGGCCAGAAAGATGCGCCCGCATTGGCCAATCTTGTGACATGGGGAGCATGGATCGAAGTTTCCACCGGCACTGCGACAAAATGGCTTGACGGCGCATCGAAATCGGACAAACTTCACTTTGAGGAAAAAAAGAAGCCTTAGCGGAAACTGACGCCGCACCACGAAACCAGGAAATTCCGGCGTGGGCGACGGGCATTCTCAAATCTATGGGGAACTGAGACAATGAGCGCTGTTACGGACATCAGTCCGGCGGAACCCGCCGGCCAACTTCACAGGACAATCGACTGGCGAGGCGCCTTCTGGGTGGCCAGCGGCGTGCCGCCGCTCGTCCTGTTTTCCATCGGCGGCATCGCCGGCACGACGGGCAACATCGCCTTCCTGATCTGGACGTTGTCCATCCTGATGGGCTTCATCCAGTCGTTCACCTACGCTGAAATCGCCGGCCTGTTTCCGAACAAATCGGGCGGCGCCTCGGTCTATGGCGCCACTGCCTGGCTGCGCTATTCGAAGTTCGTCGCGCCGCTGTCGGTGTGGTGCAACTGGTTCGCCTGGACGCCGGTGCTGTCGCTCGGCTGCACCATCGCCGCCGCCTACATCCTCAACGCGCTGGCGCCGATCCCGGGCTTCACCGAAACCTCGCCCGAGGTGCTGCAGTATCTGGCCGCCAATGTCGGCACGAGCGCCGCTGACGCGGTCGCCGCCGTCACCGCTGCCGGCACCCCCGGCATCCGCACCTGGACGCTCTACAGTCACACGCTGGGCCCGGTCGGCTTCTCGCTCAACGCCACCTTCTGGATCGGCGCGCTGCTGATGCTGATGACCTTCGCCATCCAGCACCGCGGCATCCTCGGCACCGCGAGCGTGCAGAAGATCGTCGGCATGCTGGTCATCATCCCGCTGCTGATCGTCGGCGTCGTGCCGATCATCACCGGCCAGATCAACTGGGACAACTATTCGCCGCTGGTACCGCTGGCCGCGGCCTATGCGCCTGAACCCGGCTCGTGGAACACCGCCGGCTGGACGCTGGCGCTCGGCGGCATGTTCATCGCCGCCTGGTCGACCTACGGCTTCGAAACCGCGGTCTGCTACACCCGCGAGTTCAAAAACCCGGCCACCGACACGTTCAAGGCTATCTTCTACTCCGGCCTGCTGTGCATGCTGCTCTACATCCTGGTTCCGTTCACCTTCCAGGGCGTCCTCGGCATCAACGGCATGCTGGCAACCCCGATCGTCGACGGCTCGGGCGTGGCTGACGCCATGGCCAACATGGTCGGCGGCGGTGGCCTGGTGAAGACGCTGCTGGTCATGCTGATGATCCTGGCGCTGCTGCTCGCGATCATGACCGCCATGGCCGGTTCGTCGCGCACCCTCTACCAGGGCTCGGTCGACGGCTGGCTGCCCAAGTACCTCAGCCACGTCAACGAGCATGGCGCGCCGACGCGCGCGATGTGGACCGACCTGATCTTCAACCTCTTCCTGCTGGCGATCGCTGCAACCGACGCGACGAGCTTCTTCTTCATCCTCGCCGTCGCCAACTGCGGCTACATCATCTTCAACTTCCTCAACCTCAACGCCGGCTGGATCCACCGCATCGACAACGGGCACATCAAGCGTCCGTGGAAGGCGCCGACCTGGCTGCTCGGCCTGGGCACCATCTTCGCCTTCGTCAACGCCGCATTCATGGGCGCCGGCGCCAAGGTTTGGAACCCGATGGCCCTGTGGGCAGGCCTGTTCACGGTCGCGCTGATCATCCCGGTGTTCTGCTACCGCCACTACGTCCAGGACGGCGGCAAGTTCCCGGCGCACATGCTCGACGACCTCGGCATGCATGAGGCCGACCTGCGCAAGAGAAAGGCCGGCATCCTGCCCTACGCGACGCTGATCCTCGGCCTCGCGGTGGTCCTGATCGCCAACTGGTTCTTCGTGCTCTGACACGCCGAACCCAACAACAATACAGGCACGGTCCCGCGCTGGGAGGCGCGGGGCCTTTTTGAACAAGACGGGGAACGAAAATGAGCACAACGACAGCAAGTCACAGCGACGCCGGAGACGGCCAGCTTCAACGAACGATCGACTGGCGCGGCGCCTTCTGGGTGGCCAGCGGCGTGCCGGCGCTGGTTCTGTTCTCGATCGGCGGCATCGCCGGCACCACCGGCAACATCGCCTTCCTGATCTGGACCGCGTCGATCATCCTCGGCCTGATCCAGTCCTTCACCTATGCCGAGATTGCCGGGCTGTTCCCGTCCAAGTCGGGCGGCGCCTCGGTCTATGGCGCGACCGCATGGCTGCGCTATTCGAAATTCATCGCGCCGCTGTCGGTGTGGTGCAACTGGCTCGCCTGGACGCCGGTGCTGTCGCTGGGCTGCTCGATCGCGGCGGCCTACATCCTCAACGCGCTGGCGCCGATCCCCGGCTTCACCGAGACCTCGCCCGAGGTGCTGCAGTACATGGCAGCCAATGTCGGCACGAGCGCTGCCGACGCAGTCGCCGCCCTGACTGCGGCAGCGACCCCCGCGATCCGCACCTGGACGCTCTATCACGGCACGCTCGGGCCGGTCAGCTTCTCGCTCAACTCGGTGTTCTTCATCGGCGTCATCCTGATGCTGATCACCTTCGCCATCCAGCACCGCGGCATCCTCGGCACCGCCAACGTGCAGAAATACATCGGCCTGATCGTCATCGTGCCGATGCTGATCGTCGGCATCGTCCCGATCATCACCGGCCAGATCAACTGGGACAACTATTCGCCGCTGGTTCCGCTCGCCGCCGCCTACTCGCCTGAGCCCGGCACGTGGAACGTCGCCGGCTGGACCCTGGCCTTCGGCGGCATGTTCATCGCCGCATGGTCGGCCTACGCCTTCGAGACGGCCATCTGCTACACCTCGGAGTTCAAGAACCCCGGCCGCGACACGGTGCGGGCGATCTTCTATTCCGGCCTGCTCTGCCTGGCGCTGTACACGCTGGTGCCGTTCACCTTCCAGGGCGTGCTCGGCCTCAACGGCATGCTGGCGACGCCGATCGTCGACGGCTCGGGCGTTGCCGAGGCCATGGCACGCATGGTCGGCGGCGCCGGCTTCGTCACCTCGATCATGGTGATGCTGATGATCATGGCACTGATGCTGTCGATCATGACGGCGATGGCCGGTTCGTCGCGCACCCTCTACCAGGGCTCGGTCGACGGCTGGCTGCCCAAGTTCCTCAGCCACGTCAACAGCCACGGCGCACCGACCCGTGCCATGTGGACCGACCTGATCTTCAACGTGTTCCTGCTCGCCGTCGCCGCCGCCGACGCCACCAGCTTCTTCTTCGTGCTGTCGGTGTCGAACTGCGGCTACATCATCTTCAACTTCCTCAACCTGAACTCGGGCTGGATCCACCGCATCGACAACGGCCACATCCATCGTCCGTGGAAGGCCCCGACGATCCTGATCGCGGTCGGCGCGCTGCTGTCCTACGTCAATGCGATGTTCATGGGCGCCGGCGCCAAGGTCTGGAACCCCTGGGCGCTGTATGCCGGATTCATCGCCGCGGCGCTGATCATCCCGGTGTTCTGCTACCGCCACTACATCCAGGACGGCGGCAAGTTCCCGGCGCACATGCTCGACGACCTCGGCATCACCCAGGAAGACCTGAAGAACCGCAAGGCGGGCATCCTGCCCTACCTGACACTCGCCGCAGGCGTGGCGGTGGTGCTGCTCGCCAACTGGTTCTTCGTCATCTGACGGAGACATCTCGTCACTAGGGTCAAGGCCGGCGCAAGCCGGCCTTTTCCTTTGGGGATGCCCCAGGGCTCACCCCATGGCCATGGCAGGAAAAAGCACTGGGCCAATATTTCTTTCCATGAAAGATTCTTGCATTACGGTTGACTTTCACGGCTCTCGCCTGTTATAGATTCAGACGGGAAAATTCAGCGCAAAAGCTGTCCGGATCGGGTATCCGGGGCTGCGAATCGACGGCACCTGCCGTGGGTTCCGACGCGTTCGCCTGGGAGGAATGGCATAGCATGACGACGGTAATCGACGGCAAGGCAGTGGCGGCCGATGTGGTGGCGAAGGTCCGGGTAGCGGCCGAGCAGCTCATCGCAAAGACCGGCGTCGTGCCCGGCATCGCGGTGGTCATCGTCGGCCACGATCCGGCAAGCCAGGTCTATGTCGCCTCCAAGGGCAAGAAGGCCAAGGAGTGCGGCTTCCACTCGATCGAACATGCGCTGTCGTCCGACACCTCCGAATCGGATCTCGTGGCGCTGGTCGAAAAACTCAACGCCGATCCGGCGATCCACGGCATCCTCGTGCAGCTGCCGCTGCCGGACCACATCGATGCCGGCAAGATCATCCAGACGATCGCCGCCGACAAGGATGTCGACGGCTTCCATTTCACCAATGTCGGCAAGCTCGGCACCGGTGAGCTCGACACCGCCTTCGTGCCCTGCACGCCGGCAGGCTCGATGCTTTTGATCGAGCGCGCGCTCGGCCGCGACCTGTCGGGCCTCAACGCGGTGGTGGTCGGACGCTCCAACATCGTCGGCAAGCCGATGGCCAATCTCCTGCTCAACGCCAACGCCACCGTCACCGTTGCCCACAGCCGGACCAAGGACCTGCCCGCACTGTGCCGCAGCGCCGACATCCTGGTTGCCGCAGTCGGCCGCCCCGAGATGATCAAGGGCGACTGGGTCAAGCCGGGTGCCACCGTCATCGACGTCGGCATCAACCGTCTCGACGGCGGCGCCAACGGCAAGTCGAAGCTGGTCGGCGATGTCGACTATGCGGGTGCAGCCGAACAGGCCGGCGCCATCACGCCGGTGCCCGGCGGCGTCGGCCCGATGACAATCGCACTTCTGATGGCCAACACCGTCGTCTCGGCATTCCGGGCGGCAGGCCAGGCAGCACCTCGTTTTTAATCCGGGAGCCTGACCGGCTCCGTCGAAATCGAACCAAACTCAAGGGAAAAGAGTCATGGCCGAATTTAAGACCGACATCGAGATCGCGCGTGGCGCCAAGAAGAAACAGATCCAGGAGATCGGCGCCAAGATCGGCATTCCGACCGAGCACCTGCTGCCCTACGGCCACGACAAGGCCAAGATCTCGGCCGAGTT
>NZ_JACHOU010000012.1 GCF_014206975.1 Aminobacter aganoensis | reverse complement strand
CAGCCGTCGAGGCAGATGGCAATCGCCGGCACCCGCGGCCAGTCGTAGGTGCGGCCGTTGGCGCTGACGTTGATCGTGGTCATCTTGTTCATGGGAGGAAGGTCCTTTGTGATCTTTTCTTGTCGTTGTCAGGCGGCGAGCTTGGCGCGCTCGGCAATGGCAGCGGCGGGGGGAGCCGCGGTATCGACGCCCATCTCATGCAGCGACTGGCCGGCGGCATCCACCACCTTGCGCATGACGTGCTCGTCCATCCTCCCGATGCAGCCGACGCGGAAGCTGTCCACCACCGTCAGCTTGCCCGGATAGATGATGAAGCCCTTTTCCTTCATCAACTCGTAGAAGCGGTCGAAGGCGAAGTTGGGATGCGCCGGATTGAAAAAGGTGACGATGATCGGCGACAGCCAGCGGTCCTTGAGCAGCGTCTCGAAGCCAAGCTCGCGCATGCCCGCCACCATCACGTCGCGGTTGCGCGTATAGCGGGCGCCGCGGCCGGCGACGCCGCCCTCGGTTTCGTGCTGGCGCAGCGCCTCGAGGAAGGCAGCGACCACATGCGTCGGCGGCGTGTAGCGCCACTGGCCGGTCTTGTTCATGTGCGCCCACTGGGCGTGCACGTCGAGGCTGAGCGAATGGCTGCGTCCCTTGGCTGCCTCCAGCTCGCTGTTGCGGGCGATGATGAAGCCGAAACCGGGCACGCCCTCGATGCACTTGTTGGCCGAGGACACCATCGCCTCGTAGCGGATCTCGCTGGCATCGAGCGGGATGGCGCCGAAGGCGCTCATCGAGTCGACCAGGAACTTGCGGCCCTTGGCGTAGACGACCTCGGAAATCTCGGCGACCGGGTTGAGGATGCCGGAGCTGGTCTCGCAATGAACGAGGATCACATGGGTGATGGCGGGATCGGCGTCGAGTGCTGCGGCCACTTCCGGCCCGCGTGGCGGCATGTAGTCGCCCTTGTCGATGGCGACATGGTCGCGGCCGAGATAGCCGAGTGTCTGGACGATGCGTTGGCCATAGGCGCCGTTGACCAGCACCAGCACCTTGCCGTCGAGCGGTACGAACGAGCCGAGCATCGCCTCGACGACAAAGCTGCCGCTGCCTTGCATTGGCACGCAGTCGAATTCACCATTTCCGTCGCCGAGCATGGCCAAGAGACGCTGGCGCATCTCCGCCGTCATCGCCCGGAAGTCGCCGTCCCACGAACCCCAGTCGCGCAGCATCGCCTGCTTGACGGCATACGAGGTCGTCAGCGGACCGGGCGTCAGCAGGTAGGGCTCGCCCAGCGCCGGGGCAGGGAAGGGGGCAGCGGCTGCAAGCTTGTGTTCGGACAGCATTTGTTTCTCCTGGCCGTCATCAGATGTTTGGTTCGAGCTCACCTTGGGTCTCTTCAATCCATATGTAAAATCGTTATTTTGTATTCTTTGATAAGCTGGAATGATGATCGTAGGGCGGAGATCGACTGCGGTCAGGCGGTCCTGGCAAGCCGGCTCTCCAGCAAGTCGCCGCTCTGTGTCAGGATCGGATAGGCGACCGAGACCAGCAGCGAATTGAACTCCTTTAGCGCCCGCACCGCTTCGAGATGGATGTCGCTGGTTTCAATGCTTTGCGGTGTGCCCGATTGCAGGCGCTTGAGGTGGCGTTCGTGGCTGTCGCGCTCGAGCCTGCGCATGCGTTCCTTCTCGACCACCAGCTGTCGCGCCGCCTCTAGGTCGCCTGACACGAGTACGTTCATGGCGATCTGCATGTTGGCCAGCACGCGGTCGTGCAGGACGGTCAGCTCCGACCATCCTTCTTTGGAGAAGCTCAGGCGCTTGTCGGTCTTCTCCTCGGCCAGCACCAAAAGGTTCTTGGCGATGATGTCGCCGGCATGCTCGAGATTGATGGCGAGGTCGGTGAGCTCGATGCCGCGCCGCGCCTCGTCCTGGGTCATCGTCCCGCGGTTGACCTCGGCGATGTAGAGCTTGATGTCGGTGTGGGCGCGGTTGACCTCCTCGTCCAGCTTTCGCACCTGGTCGACACGCGTCCGGTCGCCGGATTCGAACAGATCCATCACCGGGCGAAGCATGATCTCCACCACCTCGGCCATGCGCAGCACCTCGCGGGTGGCGCAGGCGAGCGCCACGCTCGGCATCTTGATGACCGTCCTGTCGAGCGCGCTGGCGCGGCGTGACATCAGGTCGAAGCCTTTCTGCTCGGCGGGTGCATCGGGCAGGATCAACCGGGTGAGCCGCTCCATCGGGCCGGTGAAAGGCAGGCACAGGATCAACAGCGCAAGGTTGAAGGCGAGGTGTATGTTGACCACCTGGCGCGCGGGATTTTCTCCGAACCAGGCCGTGGGCAGAACAAGACCCTGCAGCGCGATCAGGATCGCCAGCGCTGCCAGGGCGCGGAAAACCAGGTTGCCGATGGGGATACGCCTGGCGTCGATCGCCTGGCCGCGCGTCAGCCCGACGGCAACGAGGCCGGCGCCGAGATTGACGCCGAGGATCATCGGCAGTGCCACCTCCACCGGAAGCACGCCTTGCGCCGCCATCGACATGAACAAGAGCACCGAAGCGACGCTGGAATGGATCAGCCAGGTGAACAGGGCGGCGGCGCCAAAGGCCGTCACCGGATCGCCGCGAAGGTAGTCGATCGCCATCGGCAGCAGCGCGCTGTGGCGCATTGGCGCCGTCGCTTCGCCGACCATGCGTAGCGAGATCAGGATGAAGGCGATGCCGAGCAGGGTGCGCCCGGTCTGCTTGACGATGCGGGCCTCGACCTTGAGGAACAGGGTGGCGCCGGCAAAGAGCAACAGCGGCACCAGCCAGCTGAGATCAAAGGACAGCGCCTGCACCACCAGGGCAGAGCCGACATCGGCGCCGAGCATCACGGCGAGCCCGCCCGAGACGGTCATCACGCCGGCCGTGGCGAAGCCTGCGGCAAGGACTGCCACGGCAGTGGCGCTCTGCAGCATGATGGCGAGTACGGTGCCCGCGGCTGCCGACCGTAGCCGGCCTTTGGTTGCGCCGCGCAGGGCCTCTCGCAGAAGCGTGCCATGTGCCCGCTCGACGCCGGTGCGCACCATGCGCACGGCCCACAACAGAAGCATGATGGCGCCCGCCAACTGCAGCAGGATGTACAAAAGATGCATGGTGCCGTGCCTCCCAGCGCGCGGCGCGCAAGGATGGCGCCTGCCCTATCCTCGGTAAGGCCGGTCATAAATCAAATCGTTAGTTTCGATATTTATATCGACAGGATTTATTGCTATCCTTGCTCGACGTCAGGAGGCAGGCATGCGGTACGTACAGCTGAGGGCTTTTCACCATGTCGCGGTGTGCGGCGGTTTTTCGCGCGCCGCCGAGACGCTGTTCCTCACCCAGCCGGCAATTTCCGACCAGGTGCGCAAGCTCGAGGAAGAGTATGACGTCCTCCTGTTCAATCGCCACAAGAAGCAGGTCACGCCGACGGCGGCAGGCCAGCAACTGCTCGAGATCACCCGGCGCATGTTCGACACCGAACAGCAGGCCCTGGAGCTTCTGTCGGAATCGCGCGCGCTGCGTTCGGGCACGCTGCGCATCGTCGCCGATGCCGCGCACCACCTGCTGCACATCCTCGGCCAGTTCCGCCAGAAATATCCTGGGATCCAGGTTTCCGTGCGTGCCGGCAACACCGAGACGGTCATCTCCAGCCTCTACAGCTACGAGGCCGACATCGGCGTGCTCGGCGAAATCCCGACAGGCCGCGATTTCGAGGTGGTCAATCTCAACTCGACGCCGATCGTCGCCTTCGTCTCGTCCGACCATCCGCTGGCGCAGGCCAAGTCGCTGTCGCTGGACGAACTGGCGCGGCTGCCGTTGGTGATGCGCGAGCGCGGCTCGAAGACCCGCGCCAAGCTGGAAGACCTCGCCGCCAAAGAGGGGTTCGAGTTCAAGCCGGCGATCGAGGCGGAGGGCCGCGAGGCCGTGCGCGAGATTGTGGCGTCGGGCGCCGGTGTCGGTTTTGTCTCGGCGGCCGAGTTCGGCCAGGACGCCCGGCTGGTGCAGATCCCCATCGCCGCGCCCGAGATGCTGATGGACGAAGCGTTGATCTGCCTCAAGGAGCGCAGCGGCGGCAAGCTGGTGCGGGTATTCCTCGACATTGCGAGGTCGATGGCTACGGGGTGAGGGCTGGCAGGCCTATCTATTCATGTCGGCCAGGGCGTCGCGCATCGCCGAGCTGGTGATGCCGAACATGCCGCCATAGGGGATGCGGAGGTCGATGATGACAAACATCACGCTGGCGACCGCCACGACGCCGGTGGCCAGCACGACCGCACCCAGCATGCGGCGGGGTATCTGCAGTCCGAAACTGAAGAAAACCAGCGCCAGCCAGAAGCTGACGATGCTGCTGAACGAACCGCGCGCGACGCCGCTGGCATCCTCGATCACCGCCCAGCGGCTTTCCTGAACCAGCGTGAAATCGGAGCGGCACCTCGCCGCCATGTTGACGTGCAGGGCA
Source organism: Aminobacter aganoensis (assembly GCF_014206975.1). GTDB lineage: Bacteria > Pseudomonadota > Alphaproteobacteria > Rhizobiales > Rhizobiaceae > Aminobacter > Aminobacter aganoensis. The sequence goes on along the minus strand of NZ_JACHOU010000012.1, from coordinate 142,325 downwards.
TCCTCCGGCGCCAGCCCGTCGACCAGAAGCCCGACCTCGTTCATCAGGGCCTTCAGTCCCTGGTCTTCGCCGCTTGCGGCGATCTTGCCTATGTCGGGCATGCCGTCGATGGCGGGCGCTGGCTCGCTCGTCCAGGTGCTGCCGATGACGGCCGCGGTGTATTGGCGAAGCATCAGCCTCGCCGGCTCCATCTCGGTGCCGAAATTGCGCAGGCACTGGTCGAGCCGCGCCAGCCTTGCGGCGTAGAGCGAGCGGTCCTTGTTGGCGGCGTCGAACGCCTGCTTTCCCGTCGACAACTGCAGGCTCAGAACCAGCGCGGCAAACGTGACGAGAAGTCCTGTTACCAGCCGCAGTGCGTCCATGTTGCCCTGCGACAGGTGGTCTTCATGCAGGCGGACGCGTAACGCCACGCCACACAAGGCGGCGACGATGAACAGGATCAGGAACCCAAATCCGAAGAAGACTTCCATGGCGCTGGATGCTTGGACCGGAGGCTTCAGGCCAAGCTAGCGCAGCCAGCAGGATGGTACAATCCAGGGCCCGGCCGGTGCCCGGCGCGTGGGAAAATCCTACTGTGTGTCCTGTCCCGCGACCGGGGCGCCGGGCACATAAAGCAGGATCGGCCGGACCTCATACACGGCAGTCGGGTTGGCGGAGCGCAGCTCGCGCGCGGCCGCAACGGCTGCGTCCATCGTCGGGTAGTCCACCACGTAGAAACCGAGCAACTGCTCCTTGGTCTCCGCAAAGGGGCCGTCGGTGACGAGCCCGAGCCCTGGTCCCCTCAGCGTCACCGCGTCCTCTGTCGGTCCCAGGCGCGCCGCCGGACCCAGGTGCTTCTCGCGGACGAGGCGGTCGTTGACCTCGAGCAGGTCCTTCATCAGGGCCGCGTCCTCCTCCTCGGTCCAGGATTCGACCACTCCCTCCGCATGATATGCCAGTATTGCGTACAGCATGCGTCCCACTCCCTTGCCTGTGCATCTCTGTTTTTCGTCCGGCACAGTATTGGTTTTCGAGGGCAATCGGGCAAGGCGCCCGCCCATCGCAAAATCCCATGCGCTGCTATGACCCGCAACTGGGCTCTCGCGCTTGGCGCGCGCGCGTGCCATAAGCCGCCGCAACTCCCCCTCCCAGGCCTTGGTTTCCATGATCCGCATTGAGAACATCAGCAAGCAGAACAGCCACCGGCTTCTTTTCATCGAGGCCTCGGCCACGCTGCAGAAGCAGGAGAAGATCGGTCTCGTCGGCCCCAATGGCGCCGGCAAGACGACGCTTTTTCGCATGATCAAGGGCGAAGAGCTGCCCGACGAGGGCCAGGTCTCGACCGAGCGCGGCATCACCATCGGCTATTTCAACCAGGATGTCGGCGAGATGTCCGGGCGAAGCGCCGTCGCCGAGGTGATGGAAGGTGCGGGGCCGGTGAGCGAAGTGGCCGCCGAGATGCGCGAGCTGGAAGCCGCGATGGTCGACCCCGACCGCGCCGACGAGATGGACGCCATCATCGAACGCTACGGCGAAGTACAGGCCCGCTACGAGGAGCTGGATGGTTATTCGCTCGACGGCCGCGCCCGCGAGGTGCTCGACGGTTTGAGCTTCACCCAGGAAATGATGGACGGCGACGTCGGCAAGCTGTCGGGGGGCTGGAAGATGCGCGTGGCGCTCGCCCGCATCCTGTTGATGCGGCCCGACGTGATGTTGCTCGACGAACCCTCCAACCATCTCGACCTCGAGAGCCTGATCTGGCTGGAGGCTTTCCTGAAGGGCTATGACGGCGCGCTGCTGATGACTTCGCATGACCGCGCCTTCATGAACCGCATTGTCAACAAGATCATCGAGATCGACGGCGGCTCGCTGACCACCTATTCCGGCGACTACGAATTCTACGAACAGCAGCGTCAGCTTGCCGACAAGCAGCAGCAGGCGCAGTTCGAGCGTCAGCAGGCGATGCTGGCCAAGGAGATCAAGTTCATCGAGCGCTTCAAGGCGCGCGCGTCCCATGCCGCCCAGGTGCAGAGCCGGGTCAAGAAGCTGGACAAGATCGATCGCGTCGAGCCGCCCAAGCGCCGCCAGACGGTGGCCTTCGAGTTCCAGCCGGCGCCGCGCTCGGGCGAGGACGTTGTCACGCTCAAGAACGTGCACAAGCGCTATGGCAGCCGCAGCATCTATGAGGGTCTGGACTTCCAGGTCCGCCGCAAGGAGCGCTGGTGCATCATGGGCATCAACGGCGCCGGCAAGTCGACGCTGTTGAAGCTGGTCGCCGGCGCCTCCGAGCCTGACGACGGCACGGTGGCCCGCGGCCCAAGCGTCAAGATGGGTTATTTCGCCCAGCACGCCATGGACCTGCTCGATGGCGATCGCACCGTGTTCGAGCAGCTGGAATACACCTTTCCGCAGGCGGGGCAGGCGCCATTGCGCGCGCTCGCCGGCTGCTTCGGCTTCTCCGGCGACGAGATCGAGAAGAAGTGCCGGGTGCTGTCGGGCGGCGAAAAAGCACGGCTGGTGATGGCGATCATGCTGTTCGACCCGCCCAACCTGCTGGTGCTCGACGAGCCGACCAACCACCTCGACATTGCCACCAAGGAAATGCTGATCGCAGCCCTCGCGCAGTACGAAGGCACCATGCTGTTCGTTTCGCACGATCGGCATTTCCTTGCCGCCCTGTCCAACCGGGTGCTGGAGATCACGCCCGAGGGTATCCACCAGTATGGCGGCGGCTACGTCGAATATGTCGAGCGCACCGGCCAGGAAGCGCCGGGCCTGAGGCACTGACGCCGGGCTAGCCGGCGCGGCCTTCGAACAGGTCGCGCTCGCGCGCCAGGCCGTCGCCGACGACGTCGAAGAAGGCGCGGACCCGGGCCGTACCCTTCAGGTCCTGATGGGTGACGATCCACAGTTCGCCTGCCAGTTCCCCGATGGGTTCCGCCAGCGCCCGCACGAGCCCCCGCTCATTGTCGCCGAGGTAGCAGGGCAGCAGCGCCAGTCCGATCCCGGCCTTGGCCGCTACCGACTGGTTGACCAGGCTGTTGGTGCGGTAGACGTAGCTGTCGGGCGAGACGTTCCGGTCCAGCCAGTCGGCGGCCATGATGCCGCCTGCGGTCTCCTCCCAACCGATCAGCGAATGCAGGCCTAGCGCGGCCGGCTCTAGGATTAGGCCTCCATAAGAGTCGAGATAGCTTTGCGCTGCAAAGAACGTCCATGCGACGCCTGCGAGCTTGCGCCCCCAAAGGTCGCCTTCCTTCGGCCGGATCGGCCGCAGCGCTACGTCGGCCTCGCGGCGTGACAGGCTGAGCACGCGGTTTTCGATGGCAAGCTCGACGACGATGCCTGGATGGACGCTGCGGAATTCGGCCAGGAGTTTCGTCAGCCTGGAATAGGCGAGCGTCTCCGACGAGGTGACGCGCAGCCGCCCCGACAGCCGGCCATCGGCGCCCGCGATGTCGCGCGCCAGGGCCAGCGCTTCGTCCTCCATGCGCTCGGCGGCAGCGGCCATGCGCTCGCCCGCTGGGGTCAGCTGGTAGACGCCGCCCGGCAGGCGCTCGAACAGTCGTACGGCCAGCCGCTGCTCGAACGCATTGAGCCGGCGAAACACCGTCGAGTGGTCGATGCCGAGCAATCCCGCCGCCGCCGTCAGGCTGCTGGCACGGGCGACCGCCAGTATGAGCTTGAGTTCGTTCCAGTCCTCCATGCATGGCTCTTAGCATGGAGGCTACTTGCAGTCATGCAAACCAGGCTGGCAAAAATCCAACGAGCATTGCGGCAACGCAACGGCTAGTTTTGTCCCTGGAAACAACGACCACACGGTCGACAACCCAAGAGGACAGATCATGAAGCTCTTTTACGCCACCGGCACCTGTTCGCTCTCGCCCCATATCGTGGCGCTCGAAGCCGGCATCGCGCTCGACATCGAGCGCGTCGACATTTTCAGGAAGCCGCATATCACCGCAGGCGGACACGACTTCACCAGCGTCAACCCGAACGGCTACGTGCCGGCGCTCGAACTCGACGACGGTTCGTTGCTGACCGAAGGTGCCGCGATCGTGCAGTACCTCGCCGACCTCCGCCCGGCCTTGAAGCTGGCCCCGGAGACCGGCACGCGCGAACGCTATCAGTTGCAATCCTGGCTCAACTTCGTCGCTACCGAGCTGCACAAGATGTACAGCCCGTGGCTGTTCCATCCCGAATACGGCGTCCAGGCGCAGGAGGTGGCACGCGCCAAGATCGGCGAGCGTCTTGCCTATGTCGAAAAGCATCTAGAGGGCAGCGGCTCTCATCTGATGGGTGAGAACTTCACCGTCGCCGACGCCTATCTTTTCACCATCGTCGGCTGGTCCGCCTTCGCCAAGGTCGACCTCTCCGCATTTCCGCGGTTGCGCGCCTACATGGGGCGCGTCGGCGCACGGCCCAAGGTGCGCGAGGCGATGCTGGCCGAAGGCATGAAGCTCGCGGCCTGACTATGAGCCAGGGGTTTGCCTGGACACTGCTCGTGATCGCCGGGGTGCTCGATGTCGCCTGGGCGGTGTCGATGAAATATGCCGAGGGCTACACCCGACCAGGCTGGTCAGTCGTCTCGGTCCTGTTGTTGGCAGCCTTCGTCTATTTGCTCGGCAAGGTCTTGGAGGCGCTACCGGTCGGCACTGCCTATGCCGTGTGGACCGGGATCGGCGCTGCAGGCACCGTAGTAATGGGAGTCGCGTTGTTCGGCGAGCAACTGAGCCCGCTCAGGCTCGGCGGCATCGCCGCCGTGCTTGCCGGCATCGCCATGCTCAAACTGGCGCCCGGCTAGAAAAGAAAGCCCCTCCCGCGAGGGAGGGGCAGGCGAGGGTTCTTGTCTGCCGCGATCAGGCGGCTTCGCGCAATTCGGTGCTGTCGGCTTTCACCCTCTCCGACTTCGGATCGTAGGGCGCCTTGAGATGCGCGGTCGCGCTGTGGCATTCGCCGGCAAGATCGATCTCGAAGCGGCCGCTTTCGATGAAGTCCTTGTCGACGCCGGACTCGTCGTGCAGCAGGCCGAGCGCCACCGAGCGGCCCAGAGTGTGGCCGTAGGATGCCGAGCGCACTTCGCCCACCGGCTTGCCGTCGCGCAGGATCAGTTCGCCGCCCCACAGCATGGGTGCCGCGTCGTCGAGCGTGAACTGCACGATGCGGCGGGTGAGCTTACCCGAGGCCTTGGCGGCGACCAGCGCTTCCTTGCCGATGAAGCCGCCCGGCTTGTCCATCGACACGGCGAAGGCGAGGCCGGCCTCATAGGGATTGATATCGGGCGTAAGCTCCCGGCTCCAGGCGCGAAAACCCTTTTCAATGCGCAGTGCTTCCAGCGCGTAGTAGCCGCAGTCGGTGAGGCCGTGCTCGCGACCGGCCTCGTGCAGCGCCTCGTAGACGCCGACGGCGAATTCGGTTGGCACGATCAGCTCCCAGCCGAGCTCGCCGACATAGGTCATGCGGTTGGCGTAGGCAGTGGCATAGCCGATGTCGATTTCGCGGATGGTGGCGAACGGGAAGCCGGCATTGGAGAGGTCTGCAGAGGTGAGCTTGGCCAGGATGTCACGCGAGCGCGGCCCCATCAGCGCCAGCACCGCATAGGATGATGTGACGTCGGTCAACGTGACATGCGCATCCTCCGGGATGTTTTTCGAGATCCAGTCGGCGTCGTGCACGGCCTGGGCCGAACCGGTGACAACAAGGAATTTTTCGCGGCCAAGCCGCATGACAGTCAGGTCGCTCTCATAGCCGCCGCGCTCGTTGAGCAGGCCGGTGTAGATCGAGCGGCCGATCTCGACGTCGATGTCGGCGGCACAGATGCGGTTGAGCACCGACGCTGCATCGCGGCCCTGCACCAGAATCTTGGCGAAGGACGTCTGGTCGAAGATGCCGGCGGCCTCGCGGGTCGCCTTCATCTCGCGCTGCACGGCGCCATGCCAGTTCTGGCGGCCGAAGGAATATTCGGTCTCTGGCTTCTCGCGCGGCGCGGCAAACCAGTTGGCGCGCTCCCAGCCCATCTTGGAACCGAAGCAGGCGCCCTTGGCGGCCAGCCGGTCGTAAAGCGAAGAGCGGCGGAAGGGGCGGGCGCTGTCGAGTTCGCGGTTCGGCCAGGGCATGGCGTAGTGCAGGCCAAGCGTTTCCTTGACGCGGTCGTGCAGCCAGCGTGGATTGTTGTTGAAGCCGGCAAAGCGCCTGATGTCGACCGGCCACAGGTCCATGGTCGCGGCGCCGTTGACGATCCATTCGGCCAGCGCGCGGCCGGCGCCGCCGGCACTGGCGATGCCCATCGAGTTGAAGCCGGCGCCGACATAGAAGTTCTTGAGCTCCGGCGCTTCGCCGAGGATGAAGTTGTTGTCGGCGGTGAAGCTCTCAGGGCCGTTGTAGAATTTCTTGACCTCTGACGTCTCCAATTGCGGCACGCGGATGAGCGCATTCTGCATCAGGATCTCGAACTGGTCCCAGTCGTCGGGCAGAAGCGCGAACTCGAAATCGTCGGGGATGCCGTTCATGCCCCACGGCTTGGCCTCGGGTTCGAAACCGCCCATGACCAGGCCGCCAACCTCTTCCTTGAAGTAGATGTAGCCGTCGGGGTCGCGCAGCACCGGCAGGTCGGGATGCACGCCCTCGATCTTGCCGGTTACGATGTACATGTGCTCGGCGGAGTGGAGCGGCACCGTCACCCCGCACATCGCGCCGACCTTGCGTGCCCATTGGCCGGCGCAGTTGACCACGATCTCGGCAGCGATGTCGCCCTTGTCTGTCGAAACGCCCGTCGCCCGACCGTTCTTGGTCTGGATGCCGGTGACGCGGACGCGCTCGATGACACGCGCGCCGCGATTGCGCGCGCCCTTGGCCAGCGATTGGGTCAGGTCCGTCGGGTTGGCCTTGCCGTCGCCCGGCAGCCAGACGGCGCCGGCGAGGTCGTCGATGGCCATGACCGGCCACTTCTCCTGCGCTTCTTTCGCAGAGATCACCTCGATGTCGACGCCCTGGGCGCGGGCTGAGGCCGCGGTGCGCTTGAGAACCGTCATGCGGTCGGCGCTGCGGGCGACCGACAGCGAGCCGCAGTTCTTCCAGCCGGTGGCGAGGCCCGTCTCGGCCTCGAGCTCGCTGTAGAGCTGGGTCGAGTATTTGATCAGGCTGGTCATGTTGGCGTGGCTGCGCAATTGCCCGACGAGGCCGGCTGCGTGCCATGTGGTGCCGCCGCTGAGCTGGCCCTGTTCGAGCAGCACGACATCGGTCCAGCCGAGTTTTGTCAGGTGATAGGCGACCGAGCAGCCGATGATGCCGCCGCCGACGATGACGACGCGAGCCTGCGTCGGAAATTCCTGCGCCATGATGAAAAGACCTCCCAAAAGTGATGGTCGTCACCATATCGTCGTCGCAACAAAATGCAACATAAAATGCAACAAATAATCACAATAGACCGCGCGGCTGATGGTGGTCTTGCGGCTGCGTGGCGCTGCTGGCAGAAATTTTCGCGGTGCTGTCGGAACGCGCGGCCGCCGAACGTCTTCAAGACGTAGAGCCGGCAGGGGCGATGAAGGAGAACGACATGAGAAAGATCGTGGTGGGTGCATTCATGAGCCTCGACGGCATCATGCAGGCGCCGGGCGGACCGGAGGAAGATCCGATCGGCGGCTTCAAGTTTGGCGGCTGGGCTGCGCCCTATTTCGACCAGACGATGACTGAGGCGGTGGGCGAAATGTTCGCCAGGCCGTTCGATCTCCTGCTTGGGCGCAAGACCTGGGACATCTTCGCCGCGCACTGGCCCTATGTCGATGCTGACGATCCCATCGGCCCGCTGTTCGACCGCATTAACAAGTATGTCGCGACGCGCAATCCCGAGCTGAAGCTCGGCTGGCAGAACAGCCACTCGCTCGGCACTGATGCCGTCGCCGCCGTGCGCAAGCTGAAGGCCGGGGACGGCCCCGATCTTCTGACACAGGGTTCGACCGATTTCCTCAAGACGCTGCTCACCAACGACCTGGTCGACGAACTCAACATCTCGATCTTCCCGCTGGTGCTCGGCAAGGGCAAATGCCTGTTCGGCGACGCCGCCATGCCCTCGAAACTGAAGCTGGTGTCATCGAAGGTTTCCGGCACGGGCGTGACGATCAACAAATACGTCCGCGACGGCGACATCGTCACCGGCTCGTTCGAGTTCGAGACGCCGACGGACGCGGAGCTGGAACGGCGGCGGAAGCTGACCTGACAGCCAATAGACACGCGAGTCGGCAGCGTTGCCGCCTCGCAGTTTGCAGCTATCCTGATCGCAGACCCTCTTCGGCTACTCCCCTACAATCACCTTCGGCCCCTTGCGCTCCAGGGCTTCGACCATCGCCGCGGGGGGAGGGGCGTCGACGATGACGCCGGCGGCGAGTTCGAAGCGCGGGATGCGCAGCGGTGTCAGCCGGCCGAACTTGGAGCTGTCGAGCACGAAATAGGCGCGGGCGGCGGTGGCGGCCATGCGCGAGCGCTGTTCGGCGCCGTTGCGGGTGAAGTCGGTGATCTCGCCGTCCGGCGACAGCGCGCCGCCCCCGAGGAAGGCGACGTCGATGCGGAAGCGGCCGATGGCGTCGAGCGCGTCGATGCCGACGGCAGCCTCTTCCGAGGGGTCGATCTCGCCGCCGAGCACGTGCACCCGCACATGCGGCTGGCGGCACATATGCAGCGCGATCACGAGGCTTGTGGTGCAGACGGTCAGGTTCTGCTTGCCGGCGAGCGCGTGCGCCACGGCGAGCGTGGTCGTGCCGGAATCGAGGAACACCACCATGCCGTCCTCGACTAGGGTTGCGGCGGCCCGGCCGATCGCCGCCTTGCCGCCGGCATTTTCCTGGCTGCGCAGGGTGAGCGCCGGTTCGGTCGACTCAAACAAGGTCGCCCCGCCATGGACGAGGTCGAGCTGGCCGCGCTCGGCCAAAAACTTCATGTCGCGGCGGATGGTCTCGCGCGACACGTCGAAGAAGGCGGCAAGCTCGGTGATGCCGACCGAGCCGTCGGCGGCCAGCCGCCTCAGGATCTCGTCGTGACGGCGCGGCGCGAGCGCCTTGTGGTTCTGCGAGTCGAACATGCGCGCTATGTGGCGGCATTGTCTCGGCAATGGCAAGCAGATGTTGCAATATGTGGCGTGCGGCGCCTGATGCCACATCAGGACGCCGCGCCTCCATTCGAAAGCGCGGCGTTCTGGTCGTTTGAAACAGCAGGGTCTGTGGGAGCGACCTGGCCGGTTTCGGGGTTCGAAATCCTAGAGTCGGACGCGCTCGCCCGCCGGATCGTAGGCACAGCGCTCGATGACGGTCGCTCGGCTGCGGCGTCCGAAGGCTTCGACTTCGATTTCCTTGAGGCTCATGTCGTCGCTCTTGAGATAACCGAAGACGAGCGAGGCGCCGACCGTGTGACCGAAGTCGCCGCTGGTCGTCATGCCAACGACACGACCATCAAACGACATCGCCTCGCCACCGTAAACGGGGAGGGGATCGTCGAGCCTGAAGCAGGCCAGCTTGCGGGTCAGCCCGCGCTCCTTCTGGGCGACAAGCGCATCGCGGCCTTGGAAGTCGCCCTTCTTCATCGACACGGCAAAACCCAGCCCTGCTTCGAGCGGCGTGTCGTCCGGGGTGATGTCTGCGCCCCAATAGAGATAGCGCTTTTCCATGCGCAGGCTGGAGATCGCCTTGTAGCCGACATCGGCGATGCCGAACGGAGCGCCGGCCGCGCGCAGCACCTCGTAGACATAGGCCATGTATTCGGTCGGCACATGCAGCTCCCAGCCGAGCTCGCCGACATAGGTGACGCGGGCGGCGAAGACCGGCGCCCAGCCGACGCGAATCTCGCGGCAGGTCATGTAGGGGAAGGCCTCGTTCGAGACATCGTGCTCGCTGATCTTGGCCAGCACATCGCGTGACAACGGCCCGCAGAGATTGATGACACCGTAGGCGCCGGTCACGTCATGCACCGACACCGAGCCGTCGCGCGGCATGTGGCGACGAATCCAGCCGCCATCATGGGTGCCGAATGCCGAGCCGGTGACGACATGGAACCGCTGTTCGCCGCGCCGCATGATGGTCAGGTCGGCTTCGATGCCGCCGCGCTTGTTGAGTAGTTGGGTGTAGATGACGGCGTTGTCGCCCTTGTCGACATTGGCCGCCGCCAGCCATTGCAGATAGGCGAGCGCGCCCGAGCCAGAGACCTCGAATTTCGAGAAGGACGACTGGTCGATCAGCGTCACGCCCTCGCGCACGATCCTGTGCTCGCGGCCGATGATTTCGGCATAGGGCGCGCGTTCGAAGGTTTCGAGCGGCGGCTTGGCCTCGCCGGGCCTGAGGAAGTAGTTTGGCCGCTCCCAGCCGAACTTGACGCCGTTGACCGCACCTTGCGCGGTCAACGTCTGGTAAAGCGGCGAGCGGCGCAGCGGGCGGCAGGCCGAACGTTCCTCCTCCGGCCAGGCGATGGCGTAATATTTCGAATAGGCCTCGAGCGCGCTGTCGCGAAGATAGGCGAGGCCGCCATGCGGATGGCCGAAGCGGCGCAGGTCGAAGGCCCAGAGGTCCATGCCGGGGTCGCCCTCGGCGATCCAGTTGGCGATGGCGCGGCCGGCGCCGCCCGAGGCGGCAATACCCGAGGTGAAGCCGCAGGCCACGAAGAAGTTCTCAAAGTCGCCGGCGAGCCCCATGACAGGCTCGCCATCGGCCGAGATCGGGATCGGCCCGTTGACCACGGCGCGCACGCCGAGCTCACCGAGGATCGGAATGCGGTTGGCAGCCCCTTCGATGACCTCCGAGATGCGCTCGAGATCGTCGGGGAACAGCTCTTGGCCGAAGCTCATTGGCAGCTTGCCAAGCCCGTAGGCGGCACGCGTCTCCTTTTCCCAGCCGCCGATCGCCATCGCGCCCGGCTCCGGCTTGACGTAGAAATTGGCGTCGGGATCGCGCAGCGTCGGCAGGTCGTCGGGCACGGAGGGCGATTTCTCCGTGACGAAATATTCGTGCTCGACAACTGTGATCGGCAGGTCGATGCTGGCCAGTTCGCCGAGCTGGCGCGCCCACAGGCCGGCGGCGTTGACGACAATCTCGCAGCCGACATCGCCTTCCGATGTCTTTACCGCAGTGATGCGGCGGTCCTTGATGGTGAGGCCGGTCACCATCACGCCCTCGACGATGCGGACGCCGCCCGACCGCGCGCCCTTGGCGTAGGCGTGGGTCAGCGAATAGGGGTCGACATGGCCGTCCGACGCGATCCAGGTGGCGCCGCGCAGATCCTTGGTGTCGACAAGCGGGAACAGCCGCTTCACCTCGTCGGGGCCGATCAGCTCCATGTCGAAGCCGTAGCTCTTGGCGGCGGTATGGGCGCGCTTGAGTTCCTCCCAGCGCGCATCGGAGGCGGCGAGGCGCAGGCTGCCGACATTCTTCCAGCCAACATCCTGGCCGGTTTCGGCGCCGATCTTGGCGCAGAGGTCGGCGCTGTACTGCATCAGTCGGGTCAGGTTCACCTTGCTGCGCAACTGCCCCATCAGGCCGGCGGCGTGCCAGGTCGAGCCCGCCGTCAGCTGGTTCTTTTCGAGCAGCAGGACGTCCTTCTCGCCCATCTTGGCGAGGTGATAGGCGATGGAGGTGCCGATGGCGCCGCCGCCGACGATGACGATGCGGGCGTGCGAGGGAAGCTTGGACATGTTGGCCTTTCGGGGCTGGCCTCGCTGTGGCGAGGTTTTGCGCGTTGCTTGTGGCCGGCGCGTGCCGGACCAGGTTCAGAGATCGAGCGTCAGGCTTGGCGTCAGGGCACGCGAACAGCAGACGGTGAGGAATTCGCGGCGTTCGTCGTCGCTCAACGCCTGGTCACGGTGGTCAGGTTCGCCGTCGAGATAAGGAACCATGCAGGAGCCGCAGATGCCCTGCCGGCAGCTCGTCGCGATATCGTGGCCGGCGGCTTTGAGCGCGGCGAGCAGGGTCGTGCCTACAGGCACGTGGATGGCTTTGCCGGTCGACGCGATGGTCACGTCGAGGGGCTGGTCGCCTTCGGTTTGCCGGCTCTCAGGTGCGAAGCTTTCGACATGAACCCGCTCCTGCGGCCAGCTTTCCGTGGCACGGGCGAAAGCCTTGAGCAGGCTGGCGGGACCGCAGGCGTAGACATGCGTGCCCTCTGCCGGGGCTCCGACCAGCGCCGGCAGGTCGGGCCGTCGCGCCGGGTCGTTGCCGTCGAGATGGAGCGCCGCGCGACCTACCGCGGCCTCGGCCTGGATCAGGTCGCGAAACGCCACCTCCTTCAGCGAGCGGGCGCAGACATGGACGAAATAGCTCGCCCTCGTGCGGCGGAGATGGTGGATCATGGCGATGATGGGCGTGATGCCGATGCCGCCAGCGATCAGCACGTGGTGGCGTGCCTCCCCGCCAAGCGGAAAGCCATTGCGCGGCGGATCGGCGCGCACCACCACGCCGCGCGCAAAGGTATCGGCCGCCTCGAGCGAGCCGCCTTCGCCGTTTTCCTCGCGCTGGACGGCCACCCAATACTCGGCCTTGTTGGCCGGGTCGCCGCACAGCGAATAGCAACGCGTCCGGCCACTTGGCAGGCGGAAGTTCAGATGCGCGCCCGCATTCCAGGCCGGCAATCGCTCGCCATGGGGCGACACCAGCCGATAAGCCGCCACGCGCGGCGTCAGCGCCTTGATCTCGGCGACCTGCAGGAGAATTTCCGGCCTAGAGAGCATTTTTTGTACCGTCCTGGGAGGATGGGGGCATGGCAGAGAAGTCTCCCTCCCCCTTGTGGGGAGGGGCAGGGGTGGGGTACCTGCCGGCACCACCCAGCTCCTAGGTCGAGGCCGGGGTTACCCCCACCCTCGGTCCCTCCCCACAAGGGGGAGGGAGGTGGTCCTCGCCTACGCCGTCATCTGGCTCGCGTACCACCTGACATAGCGGTCGACATTGGCTTCCTTGGTCGGCGAATAGGGGCCGGGCTCGAAGCCGGGGGAGGTGATGCCGATCCACTGGCGGCGGCAGATCTCCCAGTCTTCCGACATCACCTCGTGATGGAAGGCGGCGATCTTTTCGGGATCGTAGTCGCGGCCCTCGACCGCGTTCTCGTCGACCAGCCAGTAGCCGCGTACGATGGTCCTGGTCGGCGACACCGGCGTGATGCGTACGGTGTGGGCATAGTCGGAATTGGCGTGGCACCAGAAGTTGATGTTGGTGTTGGCGCGCGCCGTGCCCATGTCGGGATCGGTGAAACCGGCCATCAGCACGTCGCACACCAGCTGCCCATCGGCGCTTTCGGTCACCATGCCCTTGCGCACCGGGGTGCGGTTGGCGCGGAACCATTCGGACGTGTTGTTGGACGAGGTGTTGACGCGGGCAGTGTCGAGCCCGGCCTTTTCCCAGCGGATGCGGCAGTCACCCAGCCGCTCCGCGATCTCGTCCTTGAGATCGGGATTGTCGTTTTCGGTGTCGTACTGCACCGAGACATAGCCGTGGTGGTTGGCCTCGCAGTGGTAGCACTCGCGGTTGTTCTCGACCACGATCTTCCAGTTCACGTCGAGCTCGTAGTCGCGGATCAGCGCGATCTTGGCCTTGGTCATGCCTTGCGACTTGAGGATCGGCGACAGGTGGTCGTGCAACTCTTGGAACGGGGAGGGCGTTTCCGACAGGTTGACGAAGATCAGCCCATCGAACTCTTCGGCATGGGTCGACTTGAGGCCGTGCGCCGACTTGTCGAAGTCCTCGCCCATCATCGGCGCACCGATCAGCGTGCCGTCATGGGCATAGGACCAGGAATGGTAGGGACAGACCAACCTGTTGGCCTTGCCCTTCTCCTTGGTGCAGATGATCGAACCGCGATGGCGGCAGACATTGTGGTGGGCATGCACCTTGCCGTCGCGGTCGCGCACCACGACAACAGGCGCGCCGCCGACATCGAGCGTCATGTAGTCGCCCGCCTTGGGCAGCTCGACGGAATGACCGGCGAAGAACCAGCTGTTGCGGAAAATGCGCGCCTGTTCCTCGGCGAAAATCTCGGCATTGGTGTAGAAATCGCGCGGCAAGCCGTAGCCGGGGCGATAACCCTGGAGCCAGTGGACGTTCATAGCAGTGCCTCCCAGATGCTGAACTGGGTGGATTGGAACCGTTCTTGCCTGGCCGAGCAAACGCGATTACCTTGGGGGAAGCGCAAGAAAAACTAATGGTGTCATGGCCTCTGCCCGACCACCCCTGAACTGGCTGCGGGCTTTTGAGGCCGCCGCACGGCTCGGCAGTTTCGCCGCCGCCGGCGCGGAATTGAATGTCACGCCCTCCGCCATTTCCCAGCATATCCGTGCGCTCGAACTCAGGCTCGGCAAGGAGCTCTTCGACCGCCACGCCAATGGCGTCAGGCTGACCGACCGCGGCCGGCGTTATGCGGAAGAGCTCGGTCGAGCCTTCGCCCTGATCGACGAGGCGACCGCCAGGATTGCCGGGCGTGGCACCCGCGAGATGCTGGTCGTCCATGTGCCGACATCGTTCGCCAGCCAGTGCATCGCGCCGCGGCTCGACCTGTTCCGTACCCAGCACCCGACCATCGACCTCAGGCTCACCGCACTCGACCATGGCGAGGGCAAGGTCGACGCGGCGATCGAGTTCGGTTTGGGCAACTGGCCGAAGCGCGAGGCGACCTTGCTTATGCGCGACCAGACCTTTCCCGTCTGCACGCCGGCCTATGCGGCCAACCTCCGGTCGCCCGACGACCTCAAGGCGGGCGACCTGCTGCATGTCCCCGGTTACGACGAGGACTGGGACAGCTGGCTCGCCCATGTCGGTGTGACGGGCATCGACACCTCGGCCGGTTCGTTCTTCGATCAGTCGATCATGGGCATCCGTGCCGCAGTCGAGGGCAAGGGCGTTCTGATGGGCCGGACGGCACTGATCGAGCGCGAGCTGGCGAGCGGCCTGCTCGTTGCGCCGTTCGAACAGCGTCTGCAGGGTGCCGGCTCCTACTGGTTCCTGGCCACGCCACAAAAGGCCAAGGCACCGAAGGTGATGGCGTTTCGCGACTGGCTGATGCGTATGACAGCACCCGCAGAGACCGTCGAAAGCTGAATAGCAAAAGGTCTGCCGAGCGGCTTCAACAAATTGCATTGTTGCATTTTGTGTTATTTGTTGCCAATTTGTGACTCGACGGCATTGCCCGTGGAGCAGACCTCCCGCCATTTGCCGCCTGCGCCGGGAGGGCCACATGAACGCACCGAGCAAGCACACGGTCTTCAGCATCGGGGCCTGTTGGCCGGGTGCGAAGGCGGCTCAGCGCCAGGCGTCGCGCCAGCCTACGCCACAGGCGTCGGCTGAGTTTTCCATCCTGCTCGTGCCGGGTTTTTCCCAGCTCTGCCTGTCGTCGATGGTCGAGCCATTGCGGCTTGCCAATGCGCTGGCCGGGACTGAGCTGTTCCGCTGGAAACTGGTCAGCCTCGACGGCCTTTCGGTAGCGAGCGCCAGCGGCATTTCGATCGAGGTTTCAGGCAGCTTCGCCGAGGCTGCCAGGGCCTTGCCATTTGAACCGCAGGCCGCTGTGGCGATCTGCGCCGGTGAGGGGGTGGAACAGCACGGGTCGCTTGAGCTGCGCGCCAGCCTGCGCCGCCTCGCCAAGGCTCAGCTGCCGGTCTATGCGCTGGGCACGGCGACCTGGCTGCTGGCCGACGCCGGCCTGCTCAGCGACATCAGGTGCACCATTCACTGGAGCAAGATGGCGGCACTGTCCGAGACCTTCTACGACTTGGCCATCGACGACGCACTGTTCGTGCGTGACGGCCAGATTGTCACCTGTGCTGGCGAACTCGCCGCCTTCGATCTCGCCATCGACATCGTCCAGGAGCGCTGCGGCACCGAGCTTGCGCGCAGCATTTGCCAGCACGTCACCGCCGACCGCTGGCGCGACGGTACTGCCTGCCAATCGGTGCCACCGGGCCTGCGCTACGGCAGCACCGGCAAGAAGCTGTTGCGCATCATCCAGCTGATGGAAAAGCACATCGAGGAACCTCTGTCGCTCGAGGAGATCTCGGAGCGGGTATCGCTGTCGCGACGCCAGATCGAGCGGCTGTTCGAACGCCATCTCGCGACGACGCCCTGGCAACACTATCTCGGGCTGCGGCTCGCCAAGGCACGCCAGCTGATCGAGCTGACGTCGATGCCGATCATGGACATTACGGTCGCCTGCGGCTTCGTCTCGTCGTCGCATTTCTCCAAAAGTTTCCGCGACCACTTCCAGGTCTTGCCGAGCAAATTGCGCACAGCAGCGGCGTGATGATTTGTTCCATAATGTTGATTATGCGACGTTGGGAGTACGAACCGGGAACAGCTAGAATAATATTCTAGCGAAATCTTCGCTTTTGTTCGTTTTGCTTTCGCTAGCGAAAGGAAACGAAATGAAGAATGTTCTGCTTCGCGGCGTCTTCCGCCCGCTCATTGAGCGGCTCGGAACGATGCTGGCAGCCTACATGATCGCGCGCGGTTTCGACAGCGATCTGACGGCGCAACTGATGAACGCGCTTGTCGCGGCTCTGTTCGTCGGCCTCGACCTGGTGACCGCTGCCATGGGGCGTCACTACGACGAAACAAAGCTGCTCGGTGAGTTCGACCGTCCCCATCGCAAATGGGAGGATGACTAGTTCATCGGAGAACTCATTACCGCTGGCGGTGCGCTGCTTGGCGGGCTGTTCGGCAAGAAAAAAGAAAAGACCACTTCCGAAATCGATTACGTGAAGCTGCGTCAAAACGCGGAAGCGGCGGGGTTTAATCCCTTGACCGCGCTCCGCGCTGGCGGGGGTGCGGGGTTCACCACCACGCATAACCCTGCCCTTGCCTCGGGCGATTTCATCGCACAGGCAATCGGCGGCATCGGCAACGCCATCGCGTCCATCGATCCGATGCGCGATGCCACGGCGAAGCTTGAACACCAGATCAAGCAAGCCACGCTCGCCAACATACAGGCCGACACGGCGTCCCGCTTGCGGGCGTCCATCGGCGGCGTTCCGGTCTCGACCGGTGCGCGGGTTGTGAAGGCCAGTTCGCCACTGGCGTCGTCAAAGGTCGGTCAACCGCTCCCGCCGACCGTCGAAATCCCGACCCTCACAAATCCGTACCCTATGGGTACCGGTAGGTTGGTCAATCCCGGTTTCGTTGACGCCGAAGCATGGGAGACCCGTTACGGGGATATCGCTCAAGAATTCGGCGGCCTGATAAATCTAGGTGCCGACTATATCTATAATAGTTTTCAGCGGACAAAGCGTGAAGGCGAAGCCGCGAAAGCAACTAGAGATGTTGCGATTGAGCGCAAGCGGCGAGCGCGTCAAGAACTGCGGAAGAATGACGCGTTCTTTAAGAGCCACGGTTACTAGGCAAGGACCGTGGCGACTAGAGCGATGCCGAACGCAACGATCACTATGACTATTAGAAACTCGGTGAAGTCGGCTCCGATACCTTTAGGACGCTCGCGCATGAAACATCACTCCAAAAAGCCCTGCGGCGCGTGTGCGCGGCGCCGGGCGATGCTTCTCAAAATAGTGAAACGCTTCAAGAAAGGAAGCCGGAAATGATTGGCAACAGAACATCAACTGTCCCGGTGGAAATCCCCAGGACAAATCGCATCGAAACCGCGCGGGGCACTACGTCCCTGCCCGCCGGCAAGGCTGTGCCGATTTTCGCGTGCGGCCTGCATCGCATGGATCGTGTCGTGCAGGGTCCGCTGCGCTGCTCGTTCGAACTCATGGAAACAGCGGACGTGCTGATGAATGCCGTGCGCTGCGATGTGAAGGCGTATGTCGTGCCGCATCTGGCATTCGAGCGCTTCAACGGCAGTCTCGATGTCCTCAACCGTTCATGGGAGGGGCAAGAGCCCTACCCCGGTAAGGCGGCCTTGCCGTTCTACGAAACCATCCCGGCACCGGCTTACAAGTTCTCGGACCTGCTGGTGTATCTCGGCATGCACTCCAAGGCCGGCTCTACCGTGAACTCGATGTTTACGGAAGCCTATAACGAGATCTTCAACTTCCGCCTCCGCAATCGCTCGAAGGCGCTTTATGCGGCGGCGAAGCGGACGCGGCTGCAGCAGAACCTTGCGCCGGCTTTCTGGAACCACGAAATGTTCGCGCACATCGTGCCGGACTACGACAGCGCCAAGGTTGACGGCATCGTCAATCTGACTGTCGCGAACGCGCGGATGCCTGTGAAGGGTGTCGCGTCGATCGGGTCCATGACGAACGTCGCGGTTAGCGGACGTGAGACAGGCGAGACGGTCAATAGCTCGAAGACGGCGATTACCGGCGGTACGACGAATGCGTCGTTCTTCCCGCTACAGAAGCCCGGCGCTGCCGCCGGTGTGTTCGAGGTGTATGCGGAGCTTCAGGACAACGGCATCACCGTGTCTCTGGCCAACATCGAACTGGCCAAGAAAACGCAAGCCTTCGCTCGGATGCGTGAGCGGTACGCGGGCCATACGGATGAGTGGCTTGTCAACATGCTCATGGATGGCATTGACATTCCGGACCAGTACCTGAAGGAACCGATGTTGGTTGGCGAAGCGTCAACCATCTTCGGCTTCTCCAAGCGCTTCGCGACCGATGCCGCGAACCTCACCGAACATGTCGCGAACGGTGCAACGTTCGTCGATCTGAACATTCGCGTTCCCGTTCTCAATACGGGCGGCGTGCTGATGATCATAGCGGAGATCACGCCGGAACAGCTGTTCGAGCGGCAGAAGAACCCTTGGCTGCATCTCGACAATAACAAGCTGAACCGGCCGGATTTCATCCGCGATTATTCGGACCCGGATAAGGTCGATATCGTCACGAATGATCAGATCGACCTCGATCATGCGACGCCGACGGGGCGCTTCGGCTATGAGCCGATGAATGCGCGGTGGAACAACAAAATCCCGCGCATTGGCGGGAAGTTCTTCCGCCCTGTAGCGAACGCCCCGTTCGATGAGGATCGACAGCGCATTTGGGCGTCAGAGGCGCTTAACCCGACGCTCGGGGCCGAATTCTACTTGGCGACGACGATCCACACGAAACCCTTCGTCGACACTGTGTCGGACATCGCGGAAGTCGTCATTCAGGGCGATCTGCTGATCAACGGCAATACTCAGTTCGGAGCGGGCCTCATCGAAGCGTCCCACGACTACGCCAAGGTATTGGCGGAAGTCGATCAGACGCGCGCAAAGCCCGCCTAACCCTCGTCCCCTGCCCTGCTAGTGGCCGTTGGTCACTAGCGGGCCGTTCAACAAGGAAACAGAGAAATGACCATCAAGCTTGGCAACCTCGTCGATTGGCGCGTCCTTGACGGCAAGTCCCTCGCCTTCGCGGCACCGGACTTTGACAAAGGAAGGCCGCGCCGCCTGCGCCTCGACCTCAATTCGGAATTCGGCTGTAACTGGTATATCCGGTTTCATCGTCTGCCTATCAAGAACATGCCGGAATACGTGCTCGGTGCGGAGCCGGTCCTAGGGGAGCCGGAGGTGTTTGAACGCTTCTTCGCGTTCATTCCTGCTGGCCTCGAAACCGTCGAATTCACCTTCGGCGGCGACTTCGAACTCATGCCGGTAAGGCCGGATGAGTGTGAAATCCTCTACTGGACTTCGGAAGCCGAAGAATATTGGGTCGAAGGCGATGGCGAGACGTTCTCGACCGTCTACGAACGCCAGCCGCGCAATGAAGCGCTGGAATACGTCATGTTCCAAGCCTCGCAAAATCAACTTCGTCGCGACAAGGCCCATGCGGCGGAATTGGCAGCAATTCGGGCCGAGATCGGAGCGATGAATGGAAGACAGTCTGGAATACATGGCCAGCCGCCTGCGGAACATCAAGAACCTGCCGCAGAGCAGCGCGCCGCGAAAGCAGCGGCCCCGAAGGCCGTTCGGCCAGAAGGCGCAGGACTGGCACCCGCAGCCGGTGCAACTGAAGGCGAGGACGAAACGAAATGAGCGTGGCCGATAAAGTCCGTGCTCTGGTCGAGCGGGTTGCCGAAAGGCAATCCGTTCTGCCCGACCCGAAAAGGGCAAAGCGGGTATTCCCGCTTCTGCCGCCCCCGCTGGTGCTTGACCCTTTTGAGGTAAAGCCGGTTCTTATCAAGGAAACCGGCTACAGCCAGGCATTGGCTGGCATCGTCGATACGGAGTTCATCAAGACAGTCCGTTACGGAGAGCAGCAATATCGGGCTGACGCCTTGGGCGCTCACCCGATCATCATCGAGTTCTCAACGCTGCTTGTCCGACGAATGCGGGCGCTTGGCGTTCCCATGTTCCCGCACAGCATATGGCGTGGCGAGGCGGAACAGAACGCCGCATATCGGCGGGGGACCAGCGATGCGCAGTACCCGGAAAGCCCTCACAATCGCGGCTGCGCGGTCGATGTCATACACTCGAGAAAGGCTTGGGACCTCACTGCTCGGCAATGGCTGCTGATCGGCCATGTCGGCAAGGAGATAGCGGCCTCAAAGGGCTGGAAACTCGTTTGGGGCGGGGATTGGCGAAAGAAGCCAACCGATGAAATCGGCTGGGACCCGGCTCATTGGGAGCTGGCGAGCTGGCGGTCACACGCCATGGCTCGCCTGCCACCTCCTGTTCGCGCGACCCGCTAGGCTCGGGCGAACTGGCGCGGAAAGATTTTTGGATCGTTTAGTATCAAAAAAATCTTTCCGTCGCCGCACTCATCTTCTTGTCCCCATGTGCAATTACTGACAGGCAACAATTCAGATGTGCAAATGTCCTCCAATGCTCGCTGACGGAACGATTGTTGGCTGTCGTTATTGCTCGCAATGCATCGGTCGGTCGGTTGACGACTGGACCGGACGGTGCATTGCGGAAAGTATAGTTGCAGCCGATGCCTACTTCATCTCGCTGACCTATGGTCGCGACGAGCATGGCTCGGAAGATCATATTCGGGCGCGGCTGCTGACATACTCGGACATCCAGAAGCTTATGAAGCGCTTCCGCGCTTCCGGCTACCTCCCGCGCTATTTCTGCGTCGGGGAGTACGGCTCGGCCAAGGGCCGCGCTCACTGGCATGTCCTCATCTTCTGGAAGGATAATGCGCACGAAATCGCTCGCCGTATTCAGCATAACGCTGACGTGCGCGCCAAGCTCAAGCGCGGCAAAACACTGAACGTGCCGGGCGGCCCTGTGCCGCCGCACGTCAACTCCACCCGCGATGATCAGAAGCGCCATATGCAGGAGCATTGGCCGCATGGCTGGTCAACTTGGGAACGCCTCGGCGTTCGGCCAGAAGATACCGCTGCCGCTGTCCGGTACGTCTGCAAGTACCTCAACAAGGACATAGGCGGCGAAGAAAAACAGGCGATGTGCAGAATGTCGAAAATCCCGCTGTTAGGCGCGGATTGGCTGCATCACAAGGCAAGGCTGCACGTCGAAGCGGGAATTCCTCCGAAGGACCTCAAGTACGAATTTCCCGGCGTGAACCGCCCCAACGGTGAGCGCGTGCCCTTCATGCTGCGTCCGGGCTCGGCTGCGGCTAAGCTGTTTTGCCAGTCCTTCGTTGATCAGTGGGAGGAAGCCTATCCCACCAGGGCGATACCCCACTCGAAGCTGGTCGAAGAATTCATAGACCCCGGCGCTTGGGAAAAGCGCAAATCTAGCGAGGAAGGACAAAGGGAATGGGAAAGAAAAGCGGACGCTCTGGAAAGAGCGGAAGTGCAAAAGGCGGAAGCCTTGGCACGTCTGTACGATTGGGAGGCAACGGCCTACGCCACGGTGTCGGAAGGCCTGCGCTATCAGCACTTGTTGGTGCCTCCTCCCCGTCCCCTCCAAAGCCCGTCAACAGAGACGCAGGAGCCATTCGGCGGCTTATGACGGCTCAAAGAATGGCGGTAGCCCGTGCGGAGCACGACAGGCGCGTAGCGGCTGGGTTCTTAGCCGCACCACTTAATGTCAAACCCCGCGTCTCGCGGCTCAATATCTCAACGGCTCTCAAGGCCACTACAACACCTGATCCGTCGCCGGTTAAAAACCGTCGCTCTGAAAAAGCGCGCGACAATCTAACCAGGTGCAAAGAAAGGCCGGAGCCGAAAAAGGACCGGAAACCGCTTGGCGGTGCCGGTCCCTCAAAAAGGTTTGTACCGTGGTGCGGGTAAACGGGTAAAACAAGAACTAAGTTGTAACTAGGTCTTGACACCCCTACCCCAAATCACGTTATGCAGCGGTTACTTGGTGGAAACTTGCCAAGGGTAAAACGAAACCAAAGCGAAGCGTGTTCGTACGTGTATAAACTTCCATAATGTTGATTATGCGACATATATCCCCTACTTGCCGGTTTCAATCCGGCAGGCCGGCTTTGCGAAAGCCTTCGACAAAATGCCCAAGCGTGGCCTCATCGCGGAACGGCTCCGTCTCGGCCCAGTGGCTGGTTGTGTAGTCAGGATTGCCGACGAGGAACAGCTCGGCCTCCGCGCGCGCCTCGTCCAGCTGGCCGAGTTGGGCAAGGCTTGCCGCCAGGAAACGACGCGAGCTCGTCCGATAGGTCTCGTCCCTGCGCAGCGTCTCTATGGCACTCTCATAGTCGCCGGCCGCGTATTGCGCCTGGCCGAGCGTCAGGTAGTACCAGCTTGCCGGAAACGGATTGAGCCGGAACGCCTTGCGAATGTGATCAAGCCCCTGCTCGATCCGCCCGGCCAGCACCGCGATATCGGACAGTGCTGCCCAGGTGTCGGCTTCGTTCGGGTCGAGTTCGATCGCCCTGGCGAATTCCGCATCCGCCGCGGCGAAGTTCCGTTCATAGGCAAGCAGATAAGCCAGGACCCAGCGGCAGCCGGCATCGTTGGCATCGATCATCACGGCCTTGCGCGCCAACTCCAGCGCAGCCTTGCGGGCAGGTTCAGCCGGGCCGCCACTGTGCACCCTGCCCATCCAGTGGTTCATCGCCAGCCAACGATGCGCCTCAGCATATTCGGGATCGAGTGAAATCGCGCGCGTCAGCAGCAGATGCGCTTCCTGTGCGGCCTGCGGCGAGTCATCCATAAGTCTGCGCGCCCTCACGCAGAGGTCGTAGGCCTCGAGATTTTTGGGGCGGTTGCGGGCCAGCGGCGTCGGGCGCAGCCGGCCGAGCAAGGCCTCGACGATCTGGGCCGTCACCTCGTCCTGCACGGCAAAGATGTCTTCCAGGCTGCGATCGAAACGTTCCGCCCACAGATGCTCGCCGCTTGCGGCGTCGACCAACTGGGCGTTGATGCGCACGCGCCCGGCGGCACGCCGTGCGCTGCCCTCAAGGAGGTATCGCACGCCGAGTTCCTCGGCGATTTGGCGCACGTCCATCGCCCTGCCCTTGTAGGCGAAGGACGAGTTTCGGGCGATGACGAACAGGCCGGCGTTTCTCGACAGGTCGGTGATCAGGTCTTCGGTCAACCCATCGGCGAAGGCTTCCTGATCGGCGTCGTTGCCGACATTGACGAAGGGCAGCACCGATATCGACGGCTTGTCGGGCAGCGGCAAGGATTTTCTCTTGGCGCTGAGCCGTTCGACGGCTCCCGTGAAACGGTAGCCGACGCGCGGAACCGTCAATATCCATTCAATCCCATCAGGGGCCGCTCCGAGCAGCTTCCGGAGTTGCGCGATCTGGACGGTGAGATTGCCTTCCTCGACCGCCGTGCCCGGCCACGCCGCATCCATCAGCTCGGCCTTGCCGAGGATTTCGCCCGATCGTCCGACCAGCGCCGCAAGCAGTCTGAGCCCCCGGTGGCCAACGGCAACGGGTTCATCGTTCCGGATCAGCGTCCCCGCATCCGGATCGAGCACAAACGGACCAAAGGCGAAGCGCGTTCCCTGCATGCGGCGCATCTATAGCCCGTTTGGGAGTTTTTGGAACTATTTGGCAGGGTTTAACGACGGCGCCGCTCGTCTCCTGCCACAAATCATCCTCTTTCAGGCCGAGGGCCACCGTAGCCTCAAGCCACATGGAGGTTGCCATGAACGATAGGTCCAATCTTGCGCCGGCTCCGCGTCAGGACACGCCGTCGGGGGCGCCGGAGGTGCCGTGCCGGCACCTGGCGACCCTGCGAGGCATAGTCGACACCTGGCGCTGGCGGATGGATTTTCGCCGGGAACTTCAGCAAAAGTCGAAGGACAATCCTCATTTGATCGATGATATCGGCCTGACGAGGCGGCAGGTCGAGGCGGAGATCGCCAAGCGGTTCTGGCAGGCATAGGGAATGTTGCCGATGATACCGGATTGCCAGCCTCCAAATGCCGACAGGGTTCGCCGGCATCTACCGGAATTGGCCGGTATCCCCTCGAGGTCTGCATGACTGCCGAAAGCACGACATCATTGCAGGACCGGATCCCATGGGCCGCGATGGCTGGGATCATCGCGACCGTCACGGTGTTCGCTGTGGCGCAGGGGCTGACCTATCCCCTGCTCAGCTTCATTCTCGAACGGCAGGCTACGACGCCAGGGCTGATCGGCTTGTCGGCGGCGATGACCCCGCTGGGTTTCATCCTGTCCGCGCCGCTCATTCCGGCGCTCGTGCGGCGCATGGGCGCGGCGCGGTTGGCGATCCTGTGTTCGATCCTCGCTGCAGCCACCCTGACCGCGATTGCCTGGATGCAGGATCTCTGGGCCTGGATGCCGCTGCGCTTCATGCTCGGCTTCTTCGCCAATCCGCTTTACGTGATCAGCGAAACGTGGCTGATCACGATCACGCCCACGTCGCGTCGGGGCCGCATCATGGGGCTTTATGCATCGATCGTTTCGGGTGGCTTCGCCATCGGCCCGTTGACGCTCAGGCTCTTCGGCACCGAAGGTTGGCCACCGTTTTTGGTCGGAATTTCCGCATTCCTGCTGTGTGGGCTGATCGTCCTGTCTGTCATCCCGCGCCTGCCTGACATGCCGCATGAAGGCGAGGCGACATCGGTCGGTCGCTTTTTCGGGCTGGCACCGGTGCTTTTGCTTGCGGTGTTCGCCGCGGCTGCATTCGAGCAGAGCTTGCTTGCGATGTTAGCCGTCTACGGCGCTGCCTATGGCAGTGCCGAAAGCCGCATCTCCGCGCTGGTCGCCTGTTTCATCCTTGGCAATGCCGCCCTGCAGATACCGCTCGGGCGGCTTGCGGAAGGGATCGGCTCGGCCCGCGCGATGCTGCTGTGCTGTGGCCTCGCGCTGCTCGGCTGCGCCCTGTTGCCGGTGCTTTTTTCATCCGGGTTGATCTGGCCAATGGTTTTCGTCTGGGGTGCTGTGACCTTCGGAATTTACACCATGGCGCTTATACAGCTCGGGGAACGCTTCTCTGGCCCGCGGCTCATTGCCGGAAACGCGGCATTCGCGCTGGTCTGGGGGATCGGCGGGTTCGTCGGCTCGCCGATCACCGGTGTCGCGATGCAACTGATCGGCCGTCAGGGATTGCCGTTGTCCCTTGGCCTGCTGTGCGGTGTGCTGGCGGTGTTCCTGATGGCGGAGCGCCAGCGGGGCTGAGTCGAGCCCGCGCCTCATTCCGGATCGAGGCGCCGACTGTCGCAGCGTTCTACGCCTGGGCTGCGTGGTCGATGTTCTCTGTGATCGCCGACTGGCCGGCGGCTGCCATCGTCTGCATGGCGCGGCGGACGCCCGGCATCTGGAGTTCGCCTGCGCAGCAGAGCCGTGCCACCAGGCAGGCGGTCAGTGCGATCAACTGGAGCGTGGTCGAGGCGGTTTTCATGGTCGTCGCCGGTCAAAAACGTCCTGCCTGCAGCCTGGATGGCTTCAGCGCATGTTTCTGTTGTTGGTCCTGCGGATGCTTCGGATGATGCCCTTCCGGCACGCGATATCCGAACGTGACTAATTCATACCATGAATTGTTTATTCACACCAGTGGAATTTTTTCCACACTGATTGAGCCGATGAAGTGAGATGGTACGGCGGCAGGCCCACGGCGCGGGCCTCGTGGGGGCACTTCTGCGGCTATCCCCTGCCCCCACCGTCGATCGGGCAAAGGGCAGTTTGGCCGCGGTCAGGCGCCTGGCTTCTGTCCCGTCTGCTGCTTGGCCAGCTTGGCCTGGGCATGCCAGTCGAAGTCGATCGAACCTTCCTCGGCCTTGTGGAAGAACTGCGAGCACACCAGCCAGCCCTTGAGCGGGCGCAGAAGCGCCATGCAGCTCAGCACCGTCAACGGCAAGGTGATGAAGATGTGCACCCACAACGGCAGGCCGAACGCCATCTGGAACCAGACGCCGAATGCCAGCGCCGGAACGGCGGCGATGGTCATCGCAAAGAAGGCCGGGCCGTCGGCCGGATCGGCGAAGGAATAATCGAGGCCGCAGACCTCGCAGCGTGGCGCGAGTTTCAGGAAACCCGAGAACAGGTGGCCCATCTGGCAGCGCGGGCACAGCCCCTTGATACCTGTCATCATCGGGTTGTCGGTCGGGGTGAAGCCTTCCGCCGAAAATCTGCTCTCAGACATATTCGCCTCCGTTCGGAGCCGCGAAAGCGGCCAGCGCCACATGCAGGCGCTTCATTTGCCTCCATACATAATCCTCATGGTTCTTGCATGCAAGACGCAAAATGCATATAATTAGCATACACTCCAATCAATACGGGTTGACTTGATGTTTTGTATGGATTTCATCGCCGCTAGCGATGCGAGCAGGCATGGGTCAAATTGTCCGTGGGGGTGCGTCGACTTTCCGCGATGCGCAGACCAGAATGCAGGTCTATTGCAGATGTAAGCAATACCTGACGAAAGTTGGCGAGTATCGCGCTTCGACCGGCAATCGTGCGCAAGCCGATTGTTCATGTAAGAGAGGTCCCGAATGTTCGGACTGACGGCACTCGAACTGGCCCGCATACAGTTCGGCTTCACCATTTCCTTCCACATCATCTTCCCGGCGATCACCATCGGGCTCGCAAGCTATCTCGCGGTGCTGGAAGGCTTGTGGTTATGGAAGCGCGACACCGTCTACCGCGACCTCTATCATTTCTGGTCGAAGATATTTGCCGTCAACTTCGCCATGGGCGTCGTCTCGGGCCTTGTCATGGCCTACCAGTTCGGCACCAACTGGAGTTATTTCTCGGCTTTTGCCGGCAGCGTGACAGGTCCCCTGCTCGCCTATGAGGTGTTGACAGCCTTCTTCCTCGAGGCGGGCTTCCTCGGTGTCATGCTGTTCGGCTGGAACAAGGTCGGCCCGGGCCTGCACTTCTTCTCGACCATCATGGTGGCCCTCGGCACGCTGATCTCGGCGACCTGGATCCTGGCTTCGAACAGCTGGATGCAGACCCCGCAGGGCTTCGAGATCATCAACGGCATCGTCGTGCCGGTGAACTGGTTCGAGGTGATCTTCAATCCGTCCTTCCCCTACCGCCTGGCGCACATGACGGTGGCGGCGTTCCTGGCCACGGCCCTGTTCGTCGGCGCCTCGGGCGCCTGGCACCTGCTGCGCGGCAACGACAACCGCCGCGTCCGCACCATGCTGTCGATGGCGATGTGGATGCTGCTCGTTTCCGCGCCGCTGCAGATCCTGATCGGCGACCTGCACGGCCTCAACACGCTGAAGCACCAGCCGGCCAAGATCGCGGCGCTGGAAGGCCACTGGGAAAACAAGCCGGGCGAAGCCATCCCGCTCACCCTGTTCGGCTGGCCCGACATGGAGAAGGAGGAG
Source organism: Aminobacter aganoensis (assembly GCF_014206975.1). GTDB lineage: Bacteria > Pseudomonadota > Alphaproteobacteria > Rhizobiales > Rhizobiaceae > Aminobacter > Aminobacter aganoensis. Next base: position 114,770 of record NZ_JACHOU010000012.1, on the reverse strand, counting down.
ACGCTCTACGCGCTGAAGATACCGCGTCTCGGCAGCCTGATCCTGACACATGACTGGAACGGCCAGTTTCCCGGCCTGAAGGAGTTTGCCAAGGAAGACAGGCCGAACGCGACGGTGGTGTTCTGGAGCTTCCGCATCATGGTGGGCCTGGGCATGCTGATGCTTCTGCTCGGGGCCTGGGGGCTGTGGCTCAGGTGGCGGGACAGGCTGTTTGACACCAACCTGTTCCTGCGCTTTGCCACGGTCATGGGCCCGACGGGCCTGATCGCCATCCTTGCGGGCTGGTACACCACCGAAATCGGGCGCCAGCCGTGGATCGTCTATGGCGTGATGCGCACCAAGGACGCGGTCTCGAACCATTCGGCGCTCGCCATGAGCACGACGCTGGTGGCCTTCATCGTGGTCTATTTCATCGTTTTCGGCATCGGCACCCGCTACATGCTGAAGCTGGTCGCCAAGGGCCCGGAAGACCACGAGCACGAGCCGACCGACGACACCGGCGCGCGCCGGCCCGCGCGTCCGCTCTCGGCCGCACCGGACCAGATGGACATGTTCGTGCCGGCGAACCACGACAGGAAGGGCTGAACCATGGGCATCGATCTCCCTGTAGTCTGGGCCGTTATCATCGCCTTCGGCCTGATGATGTATGTCATCATGGACGGCTTCGATCTCGGCATCGGCATCCTGTTCCCCTTCGTCCGCGATCGGGAGGACCGGGATACCATGGTAAACACGGTCGCCCCGGTGTGGGACGGCAACGAGACCTGGCTGGTGCTCGGCGGTGCGGCGATGATGGCGGTGTTCCCGCTCGCCTATGCCGTCATCCTCAGCGCGCTCTATTTGCCGCTGGTGCTGATGCTGCTGGGGCTGATCTGGCGCGGCGTCGCGTTCGAGTTCCGCTTCAAGGCCGACGAGCATCACAAGCCGTTCTGGGACCGGGCCTTCGCCGGCGGCTCCTATGTCGCCACCTTCTTCCAGGGCGTTTCGCTGGGCGCGTTCCTCAATGGGTTCCCGATCGAGAACGGCTCCTATGTCGGCGGCGCGCTCGACTGGATCACGCCGTTCAGCCTGTTCACCGGGCTCGGGCTGATCGTCGCCTATGCGTTGCTCGGCAGTACCTGGCTGATCATCAAGACGGAAGGCGCTCTTTATGACCGCATGGTGGCCCTGGCGCGGCCGATCACGCTGACGCTGCTGGCCGTCATCGGCATCGTCAGCCTGTGGACGCCGTTTGCCCATCCCGACATCACCGAGCGCTGGTTCAGCTTCCCCAACATCGTCTTCTTTTCGCCGGTGCCGGTCCTCGTGCTGGTCAGCAGCTGGCTGATCCTGCGCAGCCTGAACGGTGCCCCGCATGTTGCGCCGTTCCTGCTGGCGCTGTTTGTCCTGTTCCTTGGCTATAGCGGCCTTGGCATCAGTCTGTGGCCGAACATCATCCCGCCAGACATCACCATCCGCGAGGCGGCGGCACCGCCGCAGAGCATGGGCTTCACGCTGGTCGGGGCGCTGTTCATCATTCCCTTCATCCTCGCCTACACCGCGTGGTCCTATTATGTGTTCCGAGGCAAGGTGAAGGCCGGAGAGGGTTATCACTGATGGCCGCGCCGACCGAAGCGCCGGTTTCCTGGCCGAAGCGGATCGGCTGGCTGGTGCTGATCTGGGTGGCCAGCGTGCTGGGCCTCGGCATCGTGGCCTATCTGTTCCGCTTCGTGATGGGCCTCGCCGGCCTGACCGTCTGACTTCGATAACGGATCCAAGATCATGTACACCGACGTCGCCCAGGCGCTCGACCAGCGCGATCTCCACGACCGGATCTATGCCGGCGACGTGCTGCGTTTCGGCCATCTCAAGCCGATGCGCCAGCTTGTCGACTTCACGCGCGCGCTGCTCGAGGATGCGTTCGCGCCCTTCAATCCGGTCGAGATTCACAAGCATCTGACGCATCAGCAGCAGACGGAAAGCTTTGCCCAACGCCAGCGCGACTTTTCCCGCGCACCAGAGGTCAAGCGCCTGTGGCGCGACCTGTTCGAGGCAGCCGGCCTCGATGCCGGCGGGCTTGCGCGCGACAGCCTGTATCTGCGCTTCCAGCCGCACCAGGACCCTGGCACCGTCGTGCCCCGCGCCCGCACCACGGCGACCATCGCCTTCCACCGCGATACCTGGGGCTCCAACCTCTATGCGCAGGCCAATTGGTGGGCGCCGATCTACGACATCGACGCCGGGCGCACCTTCGCCATCTACCCTTCGCTGTGGCAGCGCGCGGTGGCCAACACCAGTGCCGAGTTCGATCTCGCGGCCTTGCTGGACCGCTCAAAGGCCGGCGGCCGCAACGCCAACGACGCCGACGCGGCGATCCCGCATTTGACCGAACAGCTGGAAGTCACCGACGCGACGCCGGTCGTCCTGGCGCCGGGTGAGGTCATTGCCTTCTCCAGCGCGCACGCCCATGCCGGCGTGCCCAATTCGACGGGCGTGACGCGCATCTCGCTCGAGACCCGCACGCTCTGGATCGACGACGTCCGCAGCGGGCGCGGCGCGCCGAATGTCGACGGCCATGCGCGCTGGATGTCCCCAGGCATGTTCCGGCGGGTGAGCGACGAGGTCCCGCTCAACGAGATTCTCGGCATGGGCCGGGTCGAGCCGTTCACCGGCCCCTTCCCCGCCCGCGGTCACACCACCATGGACGACATGGCCGACTGCTGAGCCAGAAGGGCGGCGACGATATCGAGGCTGGCAGCAAGCGCGGCATGGCTGGGTGCCGCGCCCAGTCCCAGCCGCACCGCTTCGGGCGCGGGCTCCGTGGTCGCAAAGGCATCGCTGGTGACCACGCCGATGCCGGCCGAACGCAGGCGCGCGGCAAAGTCGCCGCGGTTCCAGTGGCCGGGAAGCTTCAGCCAGACGTGGAAACCTTCGGGGTCGGCCTGGACCAGTTTCGCCGGGAGTATCTTCGAAACGATGGCCTGGCGCTGGTGTGCTTCGCTACGGATTGCCGCGAGCACAGAGTGGGCTATGCCGTTTTCGACCCAGCGCGTGGCGACGGCCGACGTCAGCGGCGATGCCATGCCGGCTGTCGCGCGGACGGCGCTGGCGAGGTGGGCGACCGTCCGCCCTTGCGGGACGACCACGTAGGCCACGCGCAGAGCCGGCGCCACGCATTTGGCCAGGCCGGCAACATGATAGGTGATGTCGGGCGCGAGTGCCGCGAAGGCGGCCACCGGCCGAGCCGGCAAGGCGCCATAGGCGTCGTCTTCGACAATCAGGACATTGTGCTGGCGAGCGATCGAAACGATGCGTTCGCGCCTGGCCAGCGACAGCGTCGCCGTCGTCGGGTTGTGCAGCGTCGGCGTGCAGTACAGAAGTTTGGGCGCGTGTTCGCGGCAGGCCTCTTCGAACGCCTCAGGGATGAGGCCCTGGGCGTCCATCGCGATGCCGGCGACGCGGATGCGCAAGTGCTGGGCCACGGCAAGCAGGCCCGGATAGGTCAGCGCCTCGGCGCAGACGGTCTCTCCCGGCGCGGCCAGCGCGCCGAGGAGCGCAAGCAAAGCCCCTTGCGCGCCCGGGGTGACCAGCAGCCGGCCGGCGTCGATCTCGCCGAGCCGTGGGGCCAGCCACGCGGCTCCCGCCGCGCGGTCGCGCGATGTGCCGCCAGCTTCCTGGTAGCGCATCAGCAGGTCCAGTCCGTGGCTCGACTGCAGTTGTGCAATGCCTTCCCACATTGCTGTCGCAAGTTCCGGGTCGTCGAAGCGCGGCGGCAGGTTCATGCTCATGTCGATGAGCCCCGTCACCCCCGATCCCGAGGCGACGGGGCGCCGTACCGTGACATAGGTGCCCTGCCCGACACGGCCTTCGACCAGTCCGCGCTTGCGGGCCTCGGCATAGGCGCGGCTGACGGTGGTGAAGTCGATGCCCAACTGGTCGGCAAGCGTTCGCTGCGGCGGCAGCCTGAAACCGTCCGGCAGCCTGCCCGACGCAATGTCCACCGAGAGCGCATCGGCGATCGCCAGGTAGAGTGGGCCCGCAGCCTTGGAGATGGAGGGGGACCAGTTGGTTGTCGTCATGACTCTGCAGGCTCCAACAGCGTTTTCCATATATATGCACAATGTATGGGGATAGCCACCCATCATTGCCAGCCGGCGTGTCGCCGACCTCTGCGCTAAGGCCTCTGCGTGACCCGCATCACATTTGCTTGCGGTGGCCGACAATGAATCGACGCCGGGAGCGCTCAGGACTAGGCTCGCCCGCGCATAGACGTCACCGGGCAACGCCGATTGCCTGCTGCTACTGATCCTGAAGGCGAAGCTGCCGGCCCTTGCGGTGTCGGTGCGGCCGTCCAGATTTCAAAAGGCGACCTGCCACCGGACGCAAGACGGCTCGAATTCAATCAACGAAGGAGACTGGTTATGCCATCGGTCAAGAATATCGTTCTGGTCCACGGCGCATGGGGCGATGCCTCGCACTGGCGCCATGTCATTCCGCCGCTCCATGCCAAGGGCTACAAGCTGGCGGCGGTGCAGAACCCGCTGACTTCGCTCGCAGACGATATCGAACGCACAACCAAGCTCGCCGCCGCGCAGGACGGGCCGACACTTCTGGTCGGCCATTCCTATGGCGGTGCGGTGATCACCGGTGCCGGTCACGCGCCAAACGTCGTCGGGCTGGTCTACATCGCTGCCTTCGCGCCCGAAGAAGGCGACAGTCTCGGCAGCATTTTCGCCCGGCGTGAGCCGCCCTCGGGTGCGGCCAGCATCCGTCCCGACAAGGATGGCTTCCTCTGGCTCGCCCAGGACACGTTCCGCCAGAGTTTTGGCCAGGACCTCGGCGAGCCCGAGGCGCTGGTCATGGCGGTGGCGCAGAAGCCGATTGCGGCGCGTTGCTTCGAGGACAAGTCGGGGCCGGCGGCATGGCACACCAAGCCGAGCTGGTACCAGGTGTCGAGCCGCGACAACATGATCCCGCCCGAAACCGAGCAATGGATGGCCGAGCGCATCAAGCCGCGCAAGACCATCACGCTTGACGCCAGCCACGCCTCGCTGGCCTCGCATCCGCTCGAAATCGTCACGTTGATCGACGAAGCCGCCAAGTCATTCTGATGCCGGGTCCGCGCGGCGGCACATTGCCGCCGTGCGGACTTGCTCTGCTTCGGTCGGCTAAAAGCCGCAATCCACAAGCTATCCTTGCAGCCTATGAATCTATCTGATTCCCTAAGGCTGTCCGATTCGGGCAGGGGCGCTGCGCAGGAAACGGCATCATGAGCACTTCCAAGAAATCTGAAATCTCAGAGATGAGGCCGAAGCTGACTGTCATCGGAGTCGGTGGCGGCGGCGGCAATGCCGTCAACAACATGATCGCCGAGGGCCTCGAGGGCACCGAGTTCATCGTTGCCAACACCGATGCCCAGGCGCTCACGATGTCGAAGGCGCCGCGGTTAGTCCAGCTTGGAGCTCTGGTGACCGAAGGGCTCGGCGCCGGATCCTTGCCCGAGGTCGGGCAGGCTGCGGCCGAGGAATCGATCGACGAGATCATGGATCAGCTTTCCGGCACGCATATGTGCTTCGTCACCGCCGGAATGGGCGGCGGCACGGGAACGGGTGCGGCTCCTGTGATCGCCAAAGCCGCGCGCGATGCCGGCATCCTGACGGTGGCGATCGTCACCAAGCCCTTCACCTTCGAGGGCAAGCGCCGCATGCAGATGGCCGACCGCGGCATCGAGCTTTTGCGCCAGGCCGCCGACACCGTCATCGTCATTCCGAACCAGAACCTGTTCCGCATCGCGACCGAAAAGACGACCTTCGAGGATGCCTTCGGCATGGCCGACAAGGTGCTCTATTCCGGCGTCAGCTGCATAACTAACCTCATCGTCAAGGAAGGCCTGATCAATCTCGACTTCGCCGACGTGAAGACGGTGATGCGCGACATGGGCCGGGCGATGATGGGTACCGGCGTCGGCACCGGCGAGAACCGTGCCAGCAAGGCGGCGGAAGCCTCGATCGCCAACCCGCTGATCGACGAGAATTCGATCAAGGGCGCGCGCGGCGTGCTGATCTCGATTTCGGGCGGCATGGACATGACGCTGTTCGAGGTCGACGAGGCCGCGACCCGCATCCGCGAGGAAGTCGGCGACGAAGCCGACATCATCGTCGGCGCCATCTTCGACAATTCGCTCGAAGGGCAGTTCAAGGTGTCGGTCGTCGCCACCGGCCTCGAGGCCGCCGCCAACCAGGGCGAGCCGGTCGTCAACATGCGCGGACAGCCTGCACCAGGATCGATGCAGCCGCTCCACTAAGCGGGTCGCGCCCGCGGCTTTTGGCTTGGCTGGGTGCGAGCGGGAGGTCGCGTCAGGCTTGCCCCCTTGGGGAGCCTGCTCGCAAAGCCTGCGCGACGACAGTGCCCGCGCAGTCGGCAGTTCGACTCATCGTATCTTCGGCGTGGGTGCGTCCACTTGCCGATGTTGCTTCGGCAAGTGGGAGCCTGTCTCCCCTATCAGACCTTCTGAAAGCCGGATTTCGATCCAGAGACGAGTTGCACTGCTCTTTCGTATGTCAGAAATTGGCGACGATGTGCCTCGTGGCGGAAATCGATGAAGCTGGCTCATGAATCGGATCTGTTGCCGCTGAACGCCGCCAAGGCGTTCGAAGCCTTTGCCCGCCGGGGCAGCGTGACGGCGGCGGCCGACGAACTTGGCTTGACAGCTTCGGCCGTCAGCCATCGCCTGGCGCAGTTGGAAGAATTCGTCGGCACCAAACTGACCGAACGACACGGACGCGGGCTGGCGCTGACGGCCGACGGCCGGGAGTATCTGGAATCGATCCTGCCGGCTTTCTTCCTGTTGCGCACGGCCACCAGCCAACTGCGCTTCAGGGCCAGTGCACACGAGATCTCGATCAGCGCCATTCCGCTGTTTGCCGTAAGCTGGCTGATCCCCCGTCTTCCCGGCTTCAGCCGCCAGAACCGCGATGTCGACGTCCGCGTGACCTATGCCCAGAACCGCAACTATTCGAGCGATGCTGCCGACATCTCGGTGCGTTTCGGCGCAGGCGCCTGGCTGGGCTACAAAAGCGAGCTCTTTCTCAGTGGCGCCGTGGTGCCGGTAGCGAGCCCTGCTCTGCTGCAGGACCGCAAGCGATTGCCGGACGAGGAAGCGCTAGCCGTATTGCCGTTGGTCCATGACGAAAGCCGCGACCATTGGCTGAACTGGTTTCGCGCTGCCGGCATGCGGGCGGGTGACCGCCATCTGTCCGGCCCGCTGTTCGAGGACGGGATGCTGGCCCGCGCCGCTGCCGTTGCTGGCCTAGGTGCTGCCCTGTGCCGCCTGCCGCTCATCGAAGACGACATCGCGAACGGCAGGCTGGTGGTGCTTTCCGAGCGCTCTCTGGACGACGGCCGGAACTATTATCTCTGCACCCGGACTGACCGGGAGCTGCCGCAGGTCTCCCGCCGCTTCGTCGCCTGGATGCGGACCGAGCGCGACCGAGGCCAGACACAACTGTGAAATGAGCTCAGCAGTTGAAGGATCTGTGATGGTCGTAGGCTGGCGCTATCTCTAGGCTCGTTCTGAGACGCTCATATGGGCGCAAGCGAAGAGGCTCGCATGACCGACAAGCAATCCACAACGCCCGAACGGGATCCGCTCGATCCCCAGTCGAACGTGCAGGCAGCCATCGATGGCCTGGGCATCCTGGCCCGCCGCTGCATCGAGGCAGAGATCATCAAGCCGATCTATGAGGAGATGGTGGCGCGCTTCGGTCGCGAGGCGGCGCGCGAAACGCTGCGCACGGCAATCACCAATGCGGCGATCGAAGCCGGCAAGAAGTTTGCCGCAGCCGAGAAAGGGCCGGTCGATCTCAAGTCGTTCGCAGCGCTGCAGCCGAAATGGCGCCAGGACGATGCGCTGCATTTCGAAGTGCTGACAGAAACGACCGACCAGTTCGACTACAATGTCACCCGCTGCCGCTATGCCGAGATGTATCACTCGATGGGCCTGGGCGAGATCGGCACGCTTTTGTCGTGCCAGCGCGACGGCACCTTCTGCCAGGGCTACGATCCACGCATTTCGATGACGCGCACCCGCACCATCATGGAAGGCGGTGGCAGCTGTGACTTCCGCTATCGGATGAACGGCAGCGACGATGCGGCTAAGCGCAGCTAGGCCGCCCTTTCTCTAGCTTGAGTTTCGAAGGGTCGATGCGGCGCGCCCGCCACGGCAAGGCTGTTGCGCGTGACAAACGAGGAGTTGGAAAGTTGGAAAAGCCGGTGATCCGCACGAACGCCAGGATCGACCAGGACAGGCTCTGGTATTCTCTGATCGAAATGGCCAAGGTCGGACCCGGCATTGCCGGCGGCAACAACAGGCAGGCGCTGACCGACGAAGATGCCGCGGGCCGCGGCCTGTTCAAGACATGGTGCGACAAGGCCGGCCTCGATATGGGTGTCGACGATATGGGCTCGATGTTTGCCCGCCGCGAGGGCACCGACCCCGACGTGCTGCCCGTCTACATCGGCAGTCACCTTGATACCCAGCCGACTGGTGGCAAGTTCGACGGTGTGCTGGGAGTGCTCGGCGGCCTGGAGGTCGTGCGCACGATGAATGATTTGGGGATCCAGACCAGGCACCCCATCGTCGTTACCAACTGGACGAACGAGGAAGGCTGCCGCTTTGCCCCTGCCATGGTCGCTTCGGGCGTCTTCGCCGGGACTGTCGACAAGGACTGGGCCTATGCCCGCGAGGATGCCAAGGGCAAGCGCTTCGGCGACGAACTCGAGCGCATTGGCTGGAAGGGCAAGGAGAAGGCCGGCGCTCGCAAGATGAAGGCGTATTTCGAACTGCACATCGAGCAGGGGCCGATCCTTGAGGACGAAGGCATCGACATCGGCGTGGTCACCCACGGCCAGGGCCTGAAGTGGCTGCAGGTGACGCTGACCGGCAAAGAAGCGCATTCGGGCGGCACGCCGATGCACAAGCGCCGCAATGCCGCCCTCGGCATGGCCCGGGTGATCGAGTTGGTCCAGGACGTGGCGATGGACTACCAGCCCGATGCGGTGGGCAATGTCGGCCATATCGACGTTCATCCCAATTCGCGCAGCACCGTTCCCGGTCGTACGGTTTTGACAATCGACATCCGCTCGCCGGAAAAGGACGTGCTCGATGCAATGGACCAGCGCATTCGCGACGGCATCGCCCTGATCGCGGAGGCGCTCGACATTGCGCACGAGGTCGAGCAGGTCGGCCACTTCGACCCTGTCGCCTTCGACAGCGCTTGCGTAGGGATGGTGCGCAACGCGGCCGAGGGGCTCGGCTACAGCCATCGTGACATCGTCTCGGGTGCCGGGCACGACGCCTGCTGGATCAACCGCGTGGCGCCGACTGCGATGATCTTCTGCCCCTGCGTCGATGGCTTGTCGCATCACGAGGCAGAGGAGATCGATCCGCAGTGGGCAGCCGCCGGCTGCGACGTGCTTTTGCACGCCGTGCTTGAGGCGGCTGTCGTTATTGCCTGACTTCTCCCGGTCAGGACGCGCTCAAATGGCGCGGAACCGAACTTCTCTCCTAAAGCGACCGCTCTCCTATGTCCGCCAGCGACCAATCATCCGGTCGATGCGCTCCTGCCCCTTGGTCAGCAGGCCGCCGAGGACGGCGAGCAGCAAGAGGATGGCGAACACCTGCCCGGTTTCGAGGATCTGGCCGGACAGTTGCAGCCGGGCGCCGAGGCCATATTTGGCGGTCAGCATCTCGGCGGCTACGACCATGATGATGGCGATGCCGAGCGCGAGCTTGAGACCGCTGAAGATGCTCGGAACCGCCGCCGGGAAGACCACCTTCCATTTGATCTGACGCTCGCTGGCGCCAAGGTCGCGGGCCGCGAGGATGAGCCCCTGATCGCATTGGCGGACACCCAGGATGGTGTTGATGACCACCGGGAAGAAGCAGCCGAGTGCCGCCAGTACGATCTGGAACAGGTCGCCCGACCCGAACCAGATGATCAGCAGCGGGACCAGCGAGATCTTCGGGATCGGATACAACACGGCGATGAAGATGTCGCAGATGGCGTAGAGCTTGCGTGACGTGCCCATCAGGATGCCGAGCACGATGCCGACGAACGCCGCCAGGAAGAAGCCGCCGAAGATCCGGTACAGGGTGACGCCGAGGTCCTGGAGGATGCCGCCCTCGGTGAAGAGCAAATAGAGGTTCTGCGCGATCACCGTCGGGCGCGGCAGGTAGAGTTCGGGAATCTCGGCGATCCTGAGCCCGACCTCCCAGACGACCAGGAAGACGATCATGGCGATTGGTCCGTAGAAAGGCACATAGTCGCGCTTGGGCGTGCGCCTGATCATCGCCGGTGCTATTCCGCCGACGGGTTGCGCGGTGGTTTCGTTCGTCGACATTGGCCTACCCCATCATTGACTTGACGACTTCGTCGCGCAGCACGTCGTAGATCTCCGTGAACAGCGCGCTGAAGCGTGGATCGTTCTGCACCTCGATGGCGCGCGGTCGCGGCAGCGGGATGTCGCGCGTGGCGGCCACCCTGCCCGGCCGCGCCGTCATGACGATCACATGGTCCGAAAGGAACACCGCCTCCTCGATCGAATGGGTGACCAGGATGACGGTCTTGCCAGCCGTTTCGACGAGTCCGGCAAGCTGCTCCTGCATGTAGACGCGTGTCTGGGCGTCCAGCGCGCCAAAGGGCTCGTCGAGCAACAGGATGTCGGGAGACATCACCAGTCCGCGCGCCAGGCCGACGCGCTGGCGCATGCCGCCGGAAAGCTGGCTGGGGAAGTGTCCCTCGAAACCACCCAGTTCAACGGCCTTGATCGCCTCATGCGCCTTGGCGTAGCGCTCTTCCTTCGAAACGCTCGCCAGCTCCAGGCCGAAGGCGACATTGTCGAGAACTGTGCGCCAGGGCAGCAGGTTGAAGGACTGCCAGACGGTGGCCATCCTGGCCGGCGCGCCGTCCACAATGGCGCCGCTGCCGTTGGTGTAGCGAAAGCGGATCGCCCCTTGCGTGGACTCGATCAGGCCGCGCAGGATGAGCAGCAAGGTCGACTTGCCGCAACCACTGGGACCGACGATGGCGGTGACTTTTCCCGCCGGAAACGCGCAGCTCACATTGTCGATGGCGAGCGTCGGAGGTCGATTCTTGCTTGTCCATTGATGGCTGATCTGATCGGCCAGGACTTCGTACAACTGCATGCGGGTATTGCCTTTTGCATGGAAGCAATGCCGGGCCGGATGACCGGCCACGGCAGAGCGAAACGTTTCGGCGACGAGCCTAGATGAACGGGTTGGCGTCGCTCAGGCGCTGCGCGGCCTCCTTCACGATGTCGGTGTTGATGATCTCGCTCGCATCGAGCATGCGCGTCACCATCCCCGCATCGGTCCAGAACTTGGCCTGCTCCATGACCGATGCCTCGTTCGGCAGGCCGTCGAGCGCATAGCCGGTCCAGCGCGGTCGCGCGGTCTCGATCACTTCCGCCGGCAGGCGGGTGGCCTCGGCGATGATCTTCACGATTTCAGGATTGCCATTGGTCGCAGCGTCGACGAAGTCGCGCACCGACTGGAGATGCACCATGGCATAACGCACCGCGACGGAGCGCTGTTCGGTCAGGAAAGTCTCCTTCGCCGCCCAGCCCGCCAGTTGGACATCGGGCATGATGTCGTCGCTCCAGGTCGCGATCTTGCCGGCGCCCTTGGCCTCCACCGCATGGCTGAGCGGGATCGGGATGTTGGCCAGGCCGATCTGGTTTGCCGCCAAGAGCGTCGGCGCCGACTTGGTATCGACGCCCCATTGCCACTCGCAGTCCTCGGGCGTCAGCCCGGCGCGCTGCAGCGCCTTGGTGTGGAGCAACTGCGAAATCGAGCCGCGCACGCTGATGCCGATCTTCTTGCCCTTCATCAGCTTGTAGCCGGACACGTCGGTGAATCCCTGCTCGTAGAGCTCCTTGTTCACCATCATGGCCTGGGAGCCCATGCCCACGCTCTCGCGGCCGCGGTCGGTGAACAGGCGGAACTGGGCGCCCTTGGCGATCGTGTTGAACAGGCCGGCGTTGCAGGTCGAAACGATGACGTCGAGCGCGCCGCCGACAAGCGAGGGAATGGCCAATCCTCCGTCCTGGAAGATCTCGGATTCGACTTCGAGATTGAGCTTCTTGAAGTAGCCCTTTGCCTGGGCGACCATGAAGGGTCCCGACGAGATGTAGGGAACTATGCCGACCTTGAGCTTTGCCGGCGCGTCGAACGCGCCCTGAGCGCTGACCCAGGGCATCGGCAGGGCAAGGGTTGTTGCTGCAGCCGCCATGCCGACGAAGCTGCGTCTTGAGATATTCTTCATCCTATCCTCCCATTTTATCTGTTTGTGAGATTTTGTATCTCATTCAAATCTTGCTGAAAGGCTGTTTTCGGTAATCGTCCACTTCATCCACCGTTCCTGCGCGGGCTCTAGGCCGATCGCCACTCGACCATCCACCGCACTTGCGGTGGATGGTCGAGTGGTCCCGATCAGGTGAGGGTGATGGTGTCGGCCTGCTTGTCGATGCGCTGCTGGGCTTCGGTCACCTTCTTCTTCAGGCTCGCCCAGTCGATACCGATCATTTGTCCGTTGCGCTTTCTGGCAGTGCCGCGCACCCAGACGCTGTCGATATCGGGCAGGCTCGCGAAGTTCACCACGCGGTCGGCCAACGTGCCGGCGCTGGCGAAGCCCATCCGGTCGGTCCTCAGCAGCACGAGATCGGCGAACTTGCCCACGGTGATGCTGCCGCTGGCGTCGCCCATGCGCAGCGCCTTGGCACCCCACCGCGTGGCGAAATCCAGCACGTCGGCGGACTCGTAGTCATTGGCGAGCTTGGCATACTCGTCCGACCGATAGAGGCTCCAGAAGCCGGCCCGGACATGCTCGAAATAGTCCTGCGTCAGGCCGGTGCCGATATCGAGACCGATGCCGGCGGGGACGCCCATCTGGCGCGCCTTGCCGTGGATCGACGCGGTGACGTAGGGGAACTCGCCCATGGTCGTCGCGCACATCATGCCGCCGGTATCACGGAGCATGACCAGTTCCTCGTCCGTCATCTCGACGCCATGCGCGACGTGGAAATCCGGACCGAGCAGTCCGGCTGCATGAAGGTCGGCGACAGTGCGGAACACGCCGGCCGGAGGCATCGGGTTCGGCTTGTGGATATGGCAGCCGACGATGAACGGATCGAAGGTGCGCGCGCGCTCGAACTCGGTCTTCATGTCCTCCATCTTACGGCGGCCCGTGCCCTCGCTGATGGTGATGCCGAATTGTGCCGGCGCGTCGGCGCCGGTGGCAAACATCTGGCGCAGCAGCCCTGCGGTGACATAATTCGATTCCTGCGGCGCGCCCTGGCGCTGCGCGGTCGCCTCTGCCTCCGGCAGCGTGTCACCCGGCCCGTAGGTCGTGTTGTGCGAGGCCTGGTAGCAGAACACGCCGCCGACGCCGGAATCGAGGAAGCCCTGGGCCCCGGCGATCGCCTTTTCCTGGGTGTGATGGGCATGCGCGTAATCGAGCAGATTGGTAACGCCGGAATCGATGGCCTGGAGGCCGCCGACATATCCCGAGAGGTGAAAATCTTCGGGCGTCATGCACACCATGGTGCGCATCTTCCAGGGCTGGTAGCGGGAGTATTTCTTGGCATCGGTCTTTACCAGCCTGCCGGCATGCAGGCCGAGCCAGAGATGTCGGTGCCCGTCATTCATGCCCGGCATCAGGATCATGCCGGCGGCTTCGATCACCTCGGCATCGCCTGCCGCCAGCCCCTTGCCGATCTCGGCGATCTTGCCGTTGACGACGAGGACGTCGGCGCCCTTCACTTCGCCGAGCTTCTCGTCCATCGACAGGATGTCCGCGCCGCGGATCAAGGTCGCGCGCTGCGCGCCCTTGGCTGTGGCGGCAACCGCCGCCTGTGCGTTGGCCCGCGAACTGACCAATGCGGCCGCGGCTCCCGCAACGCCCAACCGGAGAAAATCCTTACGGGTGATTTCCGTCATTTGATGCTCCTTGCACTTTCAGAAAGGTCGCGCGGGATGCGCCCGCGCGTTGATTGGCGTTGGCGCGGCTAGTACAGCGGCAACTGGACACCGGCATCGCGCATGACGCGTTCGACCGAGCCCGCAAGTGCCGCCTTGCGCTGCCGCAGCACGTCTGCGCCGAAGAGAAGCTTGCCGTGGCGCTTTGCCGGTTGGCCGTCGATGAACACCGAGTCGACATTGGCGCCGCTGGCGTAGCCCACCACGGTGACCGCAGGGTCGTAGACGGGATAGAGATCGAGGTCGTCCGTCCCGACGAACACCAGGTCGGCTTTCTTGCCTGGGGTCAGCGAGCCGATCCTGTCGTCCATCCGCAACGCCTTGGCTCCGCCCATCGTCGCCCATTCGAGTACCTCGCGCGCCTTGACGGGGACCACCGATACCGGCGGCTGTCCGGCCTGCTTGGCCGCGATCAGCGCGAAGTTCCGGGCATGCATCCAGGCCGCGCGCATCTCGTTGAACATGTCGCCGGAACACAACGGCTCGGTGTCGATACCCAGCGACGGCAATGCGCCACGGCTGCGAATGCGCACCGTCAGCGGTGGCTCGGCCTTTGCCTGCAACTCCAGCATCACCGTCGGGGTCACCGTCACGCCGCGGTCGAGGATGAAGTTCAGGTCGTCGTCCGACAGCGCGTTGCCGTGGCAGATGTTGTGGTCGGGACCGAGCAGGCCCTTCGCCGCCAATGCCGGCCAGCCATTTTCCTGGACGCGCTGGCCACTCGGATAGGACACGTGGCATGTCGACAGCAGCCCGAATTCGCGGGCCAGCGCGTAATCCGCCAGGCAGACCTTGGCAGTCGATATTTCCGGTCCCAGGATGGCGAGCGCCAGGGTTACCCGGCGGTCGTCGGCGCTGAACCGTCCCCGGCGCAGCGCTTCGACCCTATCCCTGGGATGGGCGATCTCGGAATGATGCGCCTCGCCCGGCCTTGCCGGCGGCTTGGCGGTACCATGTCCGAACACGGCACGAATGCCGCTCTCCTCCAGTGCATCGACGGCGCGCTCGGCCATCTCGAGATCGCGCAGGATGTGGCACCAGTCGAAGATGGTGGTGACGCCGTTGTCGATCTGGTTGATCGCGCCGACGAGATTTCCGAGGTAGGTGTCTTCGGCGTTGTAGAAGGTCGCCATGTTGCCGTGGACATGCTTGTGATAGGCGCCGGACGGCCACTCCGCGCCGATACCGCGCATGCCCGTCTGCCAGGTGTGGATATGGGCGTTGACCAGGCCCGGCATGACGATCATGTCGCGCGCGTCGATCACTTCGTCTGCTTCGACATCGAGCGATAGGCCGACGGCGGCGATCTTGTCACCGATCATCAGGAGTTCGCCGTTGCGGATGTCCTGGATGGCGTCATCCATCGTGACCAGCCAACCGCTTTTGATAAGGGTCCGTTTCATCATGCTTTCCATGTTGTGAACTGGGAATCGGCGCGTCGATCGGCGGCCTCCGGCCGGGCCGCCGCGGCCCGCGCCATGCTTGTGCCCGTCCTGGCCGGAGAACCCGAACCGTCTGGTGCGGACAGGTATGTCTTCGCTGGGATGCGACAGGCGCGAGAATTCGCAGGACCGCCTCCACCGGCCTACAAGACTCTTCACCGTATCGGTCAATATTTGTGCAATCGATTGCCGTGATTTGAGACTGTAAGCATTGCCCGGTGAAGGTCGAGCACTTAGGGTGTCGCCTGGAGGACAATCAGTTTTGAGTTTCGGACAATGCGATGAGGGAGGAGATCACTCGCATGGCACTTGGGTTTTCGTTTTCGCCCGTTGTCTACAGCTATCGGCGGGGCCACGTCATCGGCCCCCACAGCCACCCTTTTCCGCAGCTTCTCTACGCTTCGTCGGGGGTCATCTCGGCCGAGACGCCGCACGGAACCTGGATCGTTCCGCCGCAACGCGCCGTCTGGCTGCCGACCGAGTGCCCGCATAGCGTGCGCATGCTCACCGACGTCGAGATCACCTCGATGTATCTGAGCCAGGTCAAGGAACTGGCCGATTTCGAATGCGGCATACTGGAAGTCTGTCCGCTGCTGCGCGAACTCCTGCTGGCGGCACTCAGGTTCGAGCCCGACGCGCCTCTGGCCAGCAGGGAAAACTTGGTTCTGCAGCTTTTCCAGGAGGAGCTTCGGCTGGCGCCGCGAATCCTTTCGCCGATCCCGATGCCGCAGGACCCGCGGCTGGCGGAACTCTGCGCCAAGATACTGCAGGACCCGTCACTGGACTACTCCCTGGCGCAACTCGCCGTGGAGGCCGGCGCCAGCGCGCGAACGATCGCCAGGTTGTTCGACAGCGAACTTGGCATGTCCTATCGGCGCTGGCGCGAGCAAGTGCAGGTCGCCTACGCAACGGCCCAACTCGCCGACGGCAAGCCGGCCAAGGTCGTTGCCTCGAACCTGGGATACACAGCGAGTGCGTTTTCTGTGATGATGCGCCGCATGTCGACCAAGACGCCCTCGACCCGGCACTGATCAAGCTGGCGTGCGGCCTTTGACCTGCTGCGTCATGTCGAGGACGTGCCTGCCAACCGACGGATCGATGTTCCAGAGCATTTAATTTCTGGCGATGTTGCCCAGGAACGCCTTGGCCCGGTCGGTGCAAGGGCAATCGAAGAATTCGTCCGGCTCGCCCGTCTCGACGATGCTTCCCTTGTCCATGAAGACGACGCGTCCGGCGACGCGGCGGGCGAAGCCCATTTCGTGGGTGACCACCGCCATCGTGGTGCCGGAGCGCGCAAGGTCGATCATGACGTCGAGCACCTCCTTCACCGATTCCGGGTCGAGCGCCGAGGTCGGCTCGTCGAATAGTAATATGCTTGGCCGCATCGCCAGCGCTCGGGCAATGGCGACGCGTTGCTGCTGGCCACCTGACAAGGCCGAAGGAAGCTTGGCGGCGTGCTGGCCGACGCCGACGCGCTCCAGCAGTTGCATGGCGTGCTGTTCCGATTCCCGTCGACCGCGGCGGCGCACGATACGTGGCGCGAGCGTCACGTTGTCCAGCACCGACAAATGCGGGAACAGGTTGAAGCTCTGGAACACCATGCCGACGTCGCGGCGCAGCCTGCGCAGTTCGCCCGCCCTGTAGCCTACGGGGACGCCGCCGATCACGACGTCACCCTCCTGCCACTCCTCGAGGCCGTTCAGGCATCGGAGCAGCGTCGACTTGCCCGAGCCGGAAGGGCCGCAGAGAACGGTACAGGTGCCACCTTCGATGTCCATCGACACGTCGCGTAGCGCCCGCCAGGAACCATACCATTTGGACAGCGAGCGGACGCTGATGGACGCATTGGCGGTCATGGCGCTTTCCTTTCGCCGCTCGGCGTGCGCGACTGGTTCCGCTCGGCATCGCGCTCCATGCGGGCGCTCACCTGCGACAGGCCGAAACAGAGGCTCCAGAACACCAGGCCGACAAAGACATAACCTTCGGTGGCAAGACCCAGCCAGGCGGGGTCCGAAAGGGCCGCGTTGACGATGTTGAGCAGGTCGAACAGGCCTACCACCATGACGTAGGTGGTGTCCTTGAGCAGCGAGATCGCCGAGTTGACGATGCCGGGCAGCACCGCGCGCAGGGCCTGCGGCATCACGATGTAGCCCTGCATCGCCCAGAAGCCGAAACCGAGCGCATTGGCGGCCTCGCTCTGGCCGCGGCTGACGCTTTGCAGGCCGCCACGGGCAACCTCGGCCAGAAAGGCTGCGGAATAGAGCGTGATGCCGATCATGGCCAGGGTCAGCCGGGGGAACTCCACGCCGGGCGGCAGGAACAGCGGTAGCATGATCACCGACATGAACAGGATGGCGATCAGCGGCATGCCGCGCCAGAACTCGATGAAGCCGGTGGCGAGCAGCCGGATGGCCGGCAGCTTCGACGCGCGCCCGATGGCCAGCAGGATCGCGATGGGGAAGGAAAAGACAAAAGCGCCGAGACCGACCACCATCGTCAGCAGCAGGCCGCCCCACTTCTCCGAGGGAACCGGCGCCAGGCCAAGCACGCCGCCGGCGAGCATGACGAAGGCCGCTATCGGGTAGAGGCAGAAGCCGACGACCAGGATCCTGCGCCGGCCGGGGAAGTCCGGCGCCATCGCCAGGAGCAGCAACAACGGCGGCGCGAGCAGGACGATCCAGGCGCGCCAGCGTTCGGCTTCAGGGTAGAACCCGAAGGCGAATTGCGGCAGGCGGTTGACGATGAAGGCCCAGCAGGCGCCGTCGGGATTGCAGCCGGCCCTGTCCGACGCCACCCAAGTGGCATTGACAAACGCCCAGTCGACAATGGGAAGCCCGAGCGTCCAGGCGAGGTAGGCGAGGCCCAGGACGACGAGGGTGCCGAAGGGATTGGCGACAGCGGTGGCCAGCAATCTGCCGGCGGCGGTGGCCGGCGCGCGCGAATTGCCGGAGACGGAAGTCGTGGCCATGGCTTAGCGCTCCACCAGTTTGACGCGACGTCCATAGGCGCTGGTCGCGAGAGCCACCGACGTGCTGAGTGCCAGGTAGACGCATGCCGTGATGACCGCGATTTCGACCGCCCTGCCGGTCTGGTTGAGCGACGTTCCGAGGAAGACGTTCACCAGGTCGGGGAAACCGACGACAGTAGCCAGAGCCGATGCCTTGATGAGATGGGTATATTGGTTCGCCAGCGGCGGGATGATCACCCGCATCGCCTGGGGTACGATGACCAGCCGCAGGATCAGCTTCGGCGGCAGCCCGAGGGCGAGCGCCGCCTCGCGCTGCCCGCGGGCGACCGACTGGACGCCGGCGCGGACGATCTCGGCGACGAAGGCCGAGTTGTAGATGGTGAGCGCGGCGACCAGCGAAACGAATTCCGGCATGAGCTTGAGCCCGCCGCGGAAATCGAAGCCGGCGAGCACGGGCACCTGCCAGTCAAGCAATGCGATCGCAGCGGCATTGCTGACAAGTCCGCCGGCGGCGAGCACCAGTCCCAACCGCGGTGGAGCCTCGCCGCGCGCCTGGGCACGGCTGCGGATAGACCATCCCGCCACGATCGCGGCGATGCCGGTTGCAACCGCCACGGCGACGACCATCGCCTTGGCGTCGCCGGCGACCGGCGCCGGAAGGTAGAGGCCACGGTTGCTGAGAAAGGCAAAGCCGCCGAGGCCGATAGCCTCTCGCACGACGGGCAGCGAGCGCAGCACCACCGCTTGCCAAAGCAGCAGGTGCAGGAGAAGCGGCAGGTTGCGCACGAGCTCGACATAACCTCTGGCCACGTACCTTACCGGGGCGCTGGGCGACACCCGCGCCAGCCCGACCGCGAACCCCAGCATCGTGGCGGCAACAATTGCCAGGGCCGCCACGAGCAGGGAGTTCAACAGGCCGGCCAGAAAAATCCTGCCGTAGGTAGAGGTCGGGTCGATGGCGATCAGGCTGAAGGCCATCTTGAAGCCAGCTTCCTGCCGGAGGAAGTCGAAGCCAGATGCGAGCCCGCGCGCCTGCAGGTTGACGACGGTGTTGCGTATGACGAACACCGCCACTGCCGCAACCAGCAACAGGACCGCTGCCTGCTGCAGGATCGCCTTGCGTCGCGCCCACCTTTGCCTCGGACCGAGATGCGGCCGGGCGTCAGCCTCGTCGCCTTCTGCGGCGTTCCAGATGCCGGTGGCCATGTCCTGGTCCGAGACAGCCATGGTCGATCTCAGCGGACAGGCGGAGCGTAGAGCAGGCCGCCCTTGGACCAGAGCTCGTTCTGGCCGCGCGCCAGTTTCACCGGGCTGCCGGCGCCGAGGTTGCGGTCGAAAATCTCGCCGTAATTGCCGACCGAGGAAATTACCTTGACCACCCAGTCGTTGGCGAGGCCGAGCTTGACGCCGAAGTCGCCGGTCTTGCCCAGCATGCGCTGGATCTCGGGGTTTTCAGATCCAGTGGCCATCTCCGCCACATTGGCCGACGTGATGCCCTTCTCCTCGGCGTTGATCAACGTGAACAGGGTCCAGGCCGCGATGTCGCGGAAGGCCGGGTCGTCCTGCTGCACGATCGGGCCGAGCGGTTCCTTCGCGATGATCTCGTCGAGGATCACATACTCGTCAGGCGCCGACAGTCCGAGCCGGCTCGCGGCCAGCCCGCCGCGCTCGTTGGTGTAGGCGTCGCAGCGTCCGGCTTCGAGATTGGCGAGGTTCTGCTCGCGGCTGTTGGTGACGATCGGGGTATATTCGAGGCTGTTGGTGCGGAAATAGTCGGACAGGTTGAGCTCGGTCGTGGTGCCGGCGGACACGCAGATCGAGGCGCCATTCAGGTCGGCGAGCTTGCTGACGCCGAGGCTCTTTTTCACCAGAAAGCCCTGGCCGTCATACATGTAGACGCCAGCGTAGTCGAACTTCATCTCGGTGTCGCGCGTATAGGTCCATGCGGCGGCGCGGGCCAGCATGTCGACGCTGCCCGACTGCAGGGCGGCAAAGGCGTTCTTGAATTCGAGCGGTGCAAACTTGACCTTGTCAGGATCGCCAAACATGGCGGCCGCCACCGCTCGGCAGTAGTCGATTTCCAGGCCGGCCCACTTGCCCGAGGCATCGAGCGTGCTCAGGCCGATGGTGGTGCCGGTGCTCGTGCCGCAGACCAGCTCGCCGCGGTCCTTGATCGCCTTGACCCTGTCGCCTTCGCCGGCGAGTGCCGAAGTGGCCATCACGCTCAATCCGACGATCCCCCAAAGCATTGTTTTCTTCATGACAATTCTCCTCCTGCCGTTTTGGCTTTTTTGATTTGTTGTCCGCTCGCCGGGCATCCCGGCGAGCGGTTATTCAGCCGCCACCTCCCGATCGAAGCCGTAGCGGTCAAGCCCCAGTTCGATGTCCTCCAGAAGGTCGTCGGGATGCTCCATGCCGATGCTGAAGCGCACCAGCGGTCCCCTATCGCGCCACGGCGATACGGTACGCGTGCCCTCGATCTGCACGGGGGCGACGAGGCTGTGCAGGCCGCCCCAGCTTGCGCCGATGTGGAACAGCCTGAGACCGTCGACGCAAGCCGCCAGCCTGTTTTCTGCCCGCGGCTGAAGCACCACCGAAAAGACGCCGCAGCCGCCCTGAAAATCGCGCCGCCAGAGCGCATGGCCGGCGTCGCCGGGCAGCGGCGGGTAGATTACGCGGGCGACGCCGGGGTGTTCCGCCAGGCGGGCCGCGATCTTCAGAGCCGAGGCGGTCTGGCGTTCGAGCCGGGCAGCGAGCGTGCCGAGACCGCGCAGGGCGAGGAAACAGTCTTCGGGCGATACGCCGAGCCCGAGGAAGCGGCTGGCGTCCTTGATGCGCCGGAACAGTTCCTCCGAGGCGACGGTGACGCTGCCGAGCAGCAGGTCCGAATGGCCGCCGACATGTTTCGACAGCGCCTGCATGGCGATGTCGGCGCCATGGCTGAGCGCCTTGAAACCGAGCGGCGAGGCCCAGGTGCCATCGACTGCGACCAGCGCCCCATGGGCATGAGCCGCCTGCGCTATCGCTGGCAGATCCTGGACCTCCATGGTGAACGAGGCTGGCGACTCCACCCAGACCAGCCGGGTGTTGGGGCGCATCAGCGCGGCAATGCCGACGCCGCAGAGCGGATCGTAAAATGAGGCCTCGACACCAAGCCCGGACATGAACTGCTTGGCCGATGACCGCGACGGCCCGTAGACTGGGTCCGGCAAAAGCACGTGGTCGCCGGCGCGCAGCAGGGCGAGGTTGGTGACCATGATCGCCGCCATACCGGACGGCACGATAAGGCTGCGGACGCCGCCTTCGAGGGCGGCGATCTGGGCTGCCAGATTGCGCGAGGCAGGATGGCCGTAGAGGCCGTAGGAATAGCCGTCGTAGAACCGGGTGTGACGGGAGAGGAAACTCTCCACTGTCGGAAACACGATCGTCGAAGCCCGGTGGACCGTCGGCGTCAGCGCGTTGAAGGGCAGGTCGTCTACGGCGGTGTGAAGGAGGCGGGTTTCGTCACGCATGTCGGCCTCTCGATGAGATTCGGTCCGTGGCTTGCGGCTGCAATCGCCTAACCGAAGGCATGCGCCGCGCGGCTTGCGCGCGGACGTGCCCCCGTTCGAGCAATCTTGCAGCCGGCGTGCCGGCGGATCAGGTCAGCGGGCGAGACGCACCGGCTCGTAGCCGGCAGTCCGGATCGCCTTTTCGGCAATCGCGGCGTCGCCGGCGACAATCACTTGCCTGTGGTCGAGGTCGACCGAGAGGGCCGCGCCGGGCAGCGTGTGCTCGATCGCCTTCCTGATCATGCCGGCGCAGTGGCCGCAGGTCATGTCCTGGACCTCGAAGGTCACGCCTTCGACCTTGGCGTCCGCGACGACGTCGTTGTGCTGATGACTGGAACACATGCGATCTTCCCCCGAGCTTTGCTCTCTATGAGAAGAATTTGCTCCCTTCCAGCACTGGAAGGTCAAGCGCATTTTTCGGAGAAAATTGCGAGCGCCGCTTGTTCCTCGCCCGCGGCAGGTTCAGTGGAAGCTTTTCAGGAACGCTTGCCGATCGCGTGGATCATTCCACGCAGTTCTGCAGTTGCCTTGACGAGTCCGATGGGCGTGTACCCCGGGACGAAATCCGCCCTTTCCTGATCGTAGAGGATCCGGCAGGCGTGGTCCGCACGATAGGGTATCTCCCAGTCGACCACGCCTTGACTGCGCCGTCGCGCTTCCTCCGCCATCAGAAGGTCCAGAACATCGTGGAGGTCGAATGCAGCTGTGCCGCCCAGATGCTCGGCTTCGGTGAAGCTGCCGAATTCGTCCCGGAAGCGTATGCGCCTGGGATGGGCATAAAAGATGCGTGAACCGAAACGGTCGATGAAGTCGGCCAGCACGTTGCCGCGCCTGCTGGCGAGCGAGCCCGAGCAGAAGATCATGCCTGCGCGCGGCGACGACACGCCCTCGAAGATTTTTGCAAAATCGTCCAGCGTGCTTGCAATGCGCGGCAGGCCGCACAGCGGGATTGGCGGATCGTCGGGATGGATGGCGAACACCGCTCCCTCCTCTTCGCAGGTGCGTGCCACCTCGCCGAGAAAATCGATCAGGTTCTGCCGATAGGCTTCGGTGCCCAGTTTTTGGTAGGCGCCGAGCAGTGAATGAAACTCGCCGTTTGCATATTGCCCGGGCCCGCCGGGCAGGCCGCGTGTAAGCATTGTGAGCAACTCCTGCCATCGCTGCGCCGGCGTTTCGGCATGACGGCGGCGGGCCGCTTCGGCCAGCCAGGGATCGAGTTCCTCCTCTGCTCCCGGGCGCTTGACCAGATGGACGTCGAACACGGCGAAATCGACGGTATCGAAGCCCAATGCCTCCGCCCCGCTTTCAAGCCTCGTGCTGAGCCCCGTCCGAACCCAGTCGAGCAGCGGCATCACGGTGAAATTGATGCGGCGCACCCCCGCCTGCGCCAGCCGACGCACCGTCTCCTGGAAATTAGCGGTCAGCCTCGCACTGTCCTTGCGGCCCAGCTTGATGTCGTCGGCAATGGCAATGCCGCCAAGCGTGTCCCATGCGAGCGGCGTCTGCCCGGGGGGAGTGGCCTGCACGAGCTTCTTCAGCGTGTCGATGGCTTCGGCCTCCCACACACATCCCGGTGGCAGTTGGGACAGGCTGGCCTCGACACTGGTCACGCCCGACTGGCGTATCCAGTCGATCGTCATCGGATCCTGTGGACCGAACCATCGCCATGTTGCACGCATCGAATTCTTTCCCTTGTTTGCGATGGACTTATGGAGCTCTTGAAAGGACAACGTTGCACCATGGAACACATGCCCGAAGCCCTCCTTCCCGAGTCCCGATGCTGAGTCTGCTTGAAATCCTGGATTGGGACATCCTGTCCGGTCACACGGTGATCGCTGGCTCCGGCTCCCTGTCCGTCGACATCCGGTCGGTCACCGTCATCGATGCGCCTGACGCAGTGAACTGGGTGAAGCCGCATGAATTCGTCGTCACCAGCACCTATCCTGTACAGCAAAGCCCGGATGCGCTGGTGTCCCTGATCGAGCAACTTGCGGCACGCAATGCGGCGGGTCTCGGCGTCAAGCTGACAAGGTATCTGCGCGAGCTTCCCGACAATGCCTGCAGGCGCGCAGAAGAGCTTGGATTTCCGATCATTTCCTTGCCGGGGCCGCTGGCGTGGAGCGACCTGATCGGCAGGGTCTTTTCCCATGGCGGACAGCAGCAGGGCAAGGAAGCGGCCTATCTCAGCGCCATCTACCGTGCCTTTTCCCAGCATCGGACGGGAATCGGTTCGTTGCGCGAGCTGTTCGAACTGGTGGCCGGCTTCGTCAATCTGCCGGTGGTGCTTGCCCTTGAAACTGAAGCGGGCTTTCAGCTTGAAAGCCGGGGGGTTACGGCGGCGGAGGCCGAAACGCTGGCGGAAGCACTCATCGAAGGTGCGGCGACGGGTGCCCAACCGGACGACATGCCCCTGCGCATGACGGTCGGCGGCACGAAAGTTGCCGTCGCGCGTTCGGGCATGGGGGCGAATGGCGGCGGCATGGTGGCTGTCGTCGAGCGCGAACAGAGCGCGTCCGAGCCCGACCTCGAGTGCTTGCGCCTCTCCGTACACCTCCTGCAAACGCTGGTCGACGCCAACGCCGGCATGCGCGCAAGTCTGGCGAGCAATGCGAAATTGCTCGGTGATCTCCTTGATCCGATGCTTTCGCGCGAAGCCAGGAATGTCCTGATTGCCAAGGCGCTGCCTCCGGCACATGGATGGCATGCGGTGGTCGTCCGCATCTTTGATGCCGATACGCTCGATGGCGCGCTGCTCACGCTGCGCCTGCGCCAATTTTCGCGACGCCACAAGGCCCTGTTGCGTGAGGAGGAGAGTGGCGGCGAGTACGTCATTGCCGTGCCAGCCCCGGGGCTCGATCCCCGTTCCAGCGAAGCCGTGCTGCGCGAATTGCATCAGGTCTTCGAGCGGCAACTCGAACACGCACCCGGCTTTCTCTATGGCCTTGGCCAGTCCGGACCGGCCGCCCTGTCCGACGCGGCCACATTGCGGCACGAAGCCAACCAGGCGATGACCTTCGGAGTCAGGCTGAACGGCTTCAATCGCATCAGCCGGCACGAGGACATGCTGTTGCTGCGGCTGCTTGCGCATCCCGCCGTCATCGAGGAAAGCCGCCCGGGCTTCCTGCGGCTGCTCGAACCGCTGCTGGCCATGGGCGAGCAGGGAACGACACTGATGGAAACGTTGAAGGTATGGCTGCGCGAGGATGAAAGCATGCCCCGAACCGCGGAGCTTCTGGGGCTCCACGTCAACACGGTGCGCCAGCGACTCGAGCGGTGCCGCGCGGTTCTCAACCTGACCGATTTCAGGACCGACACGCGGCTTCGCCTCTACGCGGCCCTGCAACTGCTTCCGCTGCTGACGAACGCAGAGAGCTGACGCGGATACGTGCCAGCCAGCCCTCTGCGCGACGCTCATTGGACCGTATTTTCCAGCTTTCCGATTCCTGCGATTTCGACTTCGATGCGGTCGCCGGACTTCATCGGGCCGACGCCGGACGGCGTGCCGGTGATGATGACGTCACCTGCCTCCAGCGTCATGATCGAGCTGACGAACTCGATGATGAAGGACGTCGGGAAGATCATGTCTGCAGTGGTGGAATCCTGACGGATCACTCCGTTCTGGAGCAGGCGGATGCTCAGGACATCCGGGGTCAGCTCCGTTTCGATCCAGGGTCCCACGGGCTTGTAGGTGTCGAACGACTTGGCCCGCGTGAATTGCTTGTCCTTGAGCTGGAGATCGCGGTTCGAAACGTCGTTGGCGCAGGTGTAGCCCAGGACGACCGAGGCCGCCTCTGCTGCGGGAACGTTGCGTGCGCGCTTCTTGATGACGATGGCAAGTTCGGCCTCGAATTCGACGCGCTGTTCGTGGCTGTTGAGAACGATTGCCTCGCCGGGGCCGATGATGGCCTGCGGCGAGCACATGAACAGCATCGGTTCGTCGGGAAGCGGCAGGCCGGATTCACGGGCGTGCAGGACGTAGTTGAGCCCGACGCAGACAAGCTTGCCCGGCTTCACCGGGGCAAGCAGCTTTACCGCATCTAGCGGCAGGGCATCCGGCGCCGGCGTGATCTCGCCGAAGGGACCGTCGGGCAGCGCTCGCACCTTGTCGTCTTCGACAAGGCCCCAATGCTCGGCGCTGTTATGGGCAAAGCGTACGATTTTCATGACTATGTCCGTGTGGGTCAGTATTTGTCGTAATGTTCATTGAGCCAGCGGATGGACTGCGCCATCGCCGTTCCGGCATCGGGAACCTGGAAATGCTCGGCAGTTATCCAGCCGTCGTAGCCGATCGTGTCGAGATCGTTCAGCGCGGCCGCAATATCCCATTCGCCAAGGCCGACAGCCCGGCGGTCGCTGTCGCAGACATGGTAGTGCCAGAAGAGGTCGCCGGCTTCGGCTAGGCTCTCGCGGTGGACCTCGCCTTCAATGGTGATGTGGGCCAGATCGAGCATCAGCCCGATGTTCGCCCGCTCAAGGCCTCGTACGAAGCGCACCGCTTCGGCCGTGCCCATCAAAAAGTTTGCATACTGATGGTTGACGGGCTCGAGCACGATGCGGGTATCTGGGCGCGCGTCAGCGGCGGCGTGCATGCCCTCGACGATCCAAGCCTCGGTCTGGCTGCGTGCAATCCCATCGAGATAGCGGCCGCGCATGCGCCCGACATTGACCATGGCGCCGAAGCGTGCCGCGAGGTCCATGGCGGCGATCATTCGCTCGAGCGTCTCGGCCCGGCGTGCCGGATCGGGGTCGGCAAGGGAGAGCTTGTCCTCGCCGTAGACTTCACCGGTGCAGATGGCCGGCATGGCGAGACCTGCCTCGGCGAGCTGTCGCTCGATCAATCCATGGTCGATGGCGCGCGGATCGCGGACGAGAAGCTCGACGCCTTCATAGCCCAGTTCCCTGATCCTGGCGAAAGTGGCGGAGGCGTCGCCCTGGATTGCGGTGACATGTGCAGGCGCCACTTCCGGCGTGGCATACATGTAGGCCAGCTTCATTGCATGAAGCCCAGGTCGTTGCGCTTGATCATCTCGGCATGGATGACTTCCTTGCGCAGCACGCTGACATTCGGGATGGCGAACTCCTGGATCTGGAAGTATTCGGCTTTGCCCTTCTCGCCGTGCGCGGTGCGCATCACCAGGTCGACAAGTTCCTCCCCGACCTGGCGCAGCGATTTCGTGCCTTCCAGTATGTCGCCGGCGCTGATGTCGATGTCGTCCGGCATTTCGCGGAAGACACGGTTGTTGGAGCTGACCTTCAGCACCGGTGCGATGGCCGAGCCGGAGGGCGTGCCCTTGCCGGTGGTGAACAGCACCATGTGCGCGCCGCCGATGATCTTGCCGGTGACCGACGATATGTCGTAGCCGGGCGTGTCCATGATGATCACGCCCTTCTCGCGGGGCGCCTGGCCATAATCGACAACCTCGGTGATCGGACGCGTGCCGGCCTTGTAGATGCAGCCGAGCGACTTTTCCTCGATCGTGGTCAGGCCACCCTCGATGTTCCCGGGCGAAATGAACACGCCGCTGTCGTCCTCGGTGGTCATCGACAGTTCGATTTCGTAGGCCTTGATGCGGCGGAGCAGCTCGTCACGCACTTCAGGCGTTTTGCCCCGGCGATAGAGAACGCTTTCGGCCCCGACCATTTCGGTGAGTTCCGACAGGATCACGGTTCCCCCGGCGTCGACGATGATGTCGGCTGCTTCGCCAACGGCAGGGTTGGCGGTGAGCCCCGAAAAGGCGTCGGACGAGCCGCATTCGAGAGCGATGATGAGCTCGGAAAGATCGCCCTCTTCCGTCGGTTGCGACGCCAGCTCGCCCTTCATGCGTTCAACGATCTCGACGCCCGTTTCGGACGTTGTGCGCGAGCCGCCGGACTTCTGGACGACGAGCCGCTCGACCGGGCGCCCCGAGGCCTTGATCGCATCGAACACTTTCGATCCGGATGCCGTTTCGCAGCCGAGGCTCACCACCAGCACGGCGCCCACGTTCGGATGCAGCCCGTGGCCGATGAAGGCCTCCTCGGTGGTCCGGTTCTCCTCGGCATCGAACGTACAGCCATAGGGATGCATGAATGTCGCGGCGCCGGTGCGGTTGGAAATGTCCATCGCCACGCGATTGACGCAAGCCACCGTAGGGATCACCAGAACGTGGTTTCGTATGCCGATCCGGCCGTCAGGCCGGCGATAACCCTGGAACTTCATAGCCGAACTCCTTCCAACCTCACGAACGACGCCGGGCCTTCACGCCCCAGCAATTGTGGATATGAACATGCTCGCCCTCGGCAATGTCTTGGGTGGCCTCGCCAATGACTTCGCCATATTTCAGAATCTGGTCGTATTGCCGGACAGGCCGAACGGCCAGCTTGTGGCCGGCGGGCATGTCGCCGAGCGCGGCAATCTCGCGCGTTTCGCCCTGGCCGGTGATCAGCACGATGTTGCCGGCCGCGACGGATCCGGTGAGCGTTGCGACATGGTCCTGTGCGCGGATGAGAATGGCCGTAACCGGCATGTCAGGGTGCCTCCGTTGACGCTTCGTTGAACAGCATGGGAATCGCCGCCAGTAGCTGCTTCGTGTAATCGTGACGCGGTGCGGACAGCACCTCGGCCCCAGTTCCGGTCTCGACGATCTCGCCGTTTTGCATCACTGCGATCCGGTCGCACATCCGTGCAGCGACCCGCAGGTCGTGGGTGATGAAGAGCATGGCGAAATCGAGCTTCTTCTGCAGGTCCTCGAACAGGTTGAGCACCTGAGCCTGAACGGAGACGTCGAGGGCCGACACCGGTTCGTCGGCGACGATCAGGACCGGGTCCATGGCAAGTGCTCGCGCGATGCCGACACGTTGGCGTTGCCCGCCGGAAAATTCATGCGGGTAGCGAACGGCGGCGTCGGGCTTGATGCCCACCAGTTCCAGCAGCTGCTGGGCCCTTCGCCACGCGGCGTCGCGCGGCGCGCCCTGGGTCATCGGCCCGACTGCGATCGACTGTCCGATGCTCATCTTTGGATTGAGGGAGGAGAAAGGGTCCTGGAAGATCATTTGCACGCGTCCGCCGCGATGCCCGGAAAGCGCGCGCTGGGTGCCACGCTCTGCATCGGCAAGGACCAGCTCTCCGCCGTCGGGCGTTTCGAGCCCGACCACGCATCTGCCTAGGGTCGATTTCCCCGAGCCGGATTCGCCGACGATGCCGAGCGTCGAACCGCGCTCCAGCTTGAAGCTGACCCCTTTCAGCGCCTCGAGCTTCTTGGGCGCTCTGAACAGTCCCGAAGACAGGTGGTAGGTGCGCTTGAGGTCCTTCACCTCCAGCAATGGCGTGGTGGCTGCCGTCGCGCGCGGCACGGCCGTCCCGGTCGGAATGGAGTCGATGAGCTGGCGCGTATAAGCCGATGATGGGTTGCTCAGCACATCTTTTGCTGGTCCCTGTTCCTCGATGCAGCCATTGCGCATGACGATGACGTCGTCGGCGATCTCCGACACGACACCGAAATCGTGGGTGATGAAAAGCACGCCGGTGCCGCGGCGCTCGCGAAGCGAGGCGATCAGCTTGAGGATCTGCGCTTGCGTGGTTACGTCGAGCGCCGTCGTCGGCTCATCGCAGATGAGCAGGCGGGGCTCCAGCATCATCGCGCAGGCGATCACGACGCGCTGGCGCTGGCCGCCGGAGAGCCGGAAAGGGTAGCTCTCATAGAGTTCCTCCACCCGCGGCAGCCCGACATCGCCGAGCGCCGCCAGGGCGCGTTGCCGGCGCTCGGCGGCTGGCATGCTGAGGTGGATTTCCAGCACTTCCTCAAGCTGCGCGCCGATCTTCATCAAAGGGTTGAGCGCAGCCATCGGTTCCTGGAACACCATGCCGATGTCGCGCCCGCGCAGGCTGCGCATTCCCGCGTTGTCGAGCTTGAGAAGATCGTGCCCGCCAAACAGGATCGATCCGGCGTTCGCTTCCAGATGCGGGCGCGGCAGCAGGCCCATGATGGCATCGGCGATGGTGGATTTGCCCGAGCCGGATTCACCCACGATGCAGACCGTGCGGCCGGCCATCAGGCTGAAGGAGGCATTCGAAACCGCGAACGGACGATCCGCGCCCGGGGGCAGCGAGATGCCGAGACCCTTGACCTCGAGCAATGGAGTGGCGTCGGTCGACATGGCATTCACCTGTTGCGGGAATGGATGTTGAGCGCGTCATTGAGCGCTTCGCCCAATACGTTCAGCGCCAGCACGGTTATGGCGATGGCCAGCCCTGGGAAGGTCGCCATCCACCATGCCTGGCGCAGGACAGTGCGCGAGGCCCCGATCATGAAACCCCAGCTCATCTGGTTGGGGTCGCCAAGGCCGAGGAAGCTGAGGCTGGATTCCAGCAGGATGGCCGTCGCCACCATCAGCGAACCCATGACGATGATCGGAGAGGCGACATTGGGCAGTATCTGCCGGAACATGATCGCCCACGCGCTCTGGCCCTGGAGCCGTGCCGCCAGCACGAAATCGCGGCTGCGCAGCGACAGGAATTCGGCCCGCACGAGGCGTGCCACGGGCGGCCAAGACACGACGCCGATCGCCATCACGATGGACCCTACCGAGGGCTGCAGCACGGCCACCAGCACCAGTGCCAGTGCGAAGCTGGGCACCACCTGGAATATCTCGGTAAAGCGCATCAGCGCGCTGTCGACGTGGCCGCCGCCATAGCCTGCGATTGCGCCTATGACGACACCGATGACGACCGAAACAACCGTCGAAACCAGCCCGATCAGCAGCGAAACCCGGCCGCCCCACACCAGGCCCGCGAGAATGTCGCGGCCGGTCGTATCGGTTCCGAGGGGAAAGCGCATGTCGGTCATCGGTGGCAGGAAGGGGCGTCCGCCCATTGCCCAGGGTCCGCGCGGAAACAGCCACGGCGCCAGCAACGATATGGCGACGATGCCGAAGATGATGATCAGGCCGATCCACACTTCCGTGCGGGTGAACATGCGGCGAAGGACGGAATTCCCGATCACAGTGCAATCCTCGGATCGATCACGGTGTAGATGAGGTCCGTGATGATGTTGAAGACGATGGCCAGCGCCGCAGCGACGAGGAAGGCGCCCAGCAGCAGGTTGTAGTCGCGCTGCAGCAGCGCATCGAACATCAGCCGGCCTATGCCCGGCCAGGCGAAGACGGTTTCGGTCATGATCGCGCCGCCGACCATGTTGCCGGCCTGCAATCCGGCAAGTGTCACCACCGGCAGAAGGGCGTTGCGCAACACGTGGCGAAAGTGGACGCGGGATTCGGCTGCGCCCTTGGCGCGGGCCGTCTTGACGAAGGCCATCTGGGCCATGGCCATCATGTTGGCCCGGGTCATGCGCGTGTAGACGGCGATGTAGAAGAAGGAGAGTGCCAGCGTCGGCAGGATCAGGTGCTTCGCGACGTCCAGCACCGCTGCCATGCCGGTAAGATTGGCTCCAACGGAACTGTAACCGAAAGCGGGCAGCCAGCCGAGCTGGATGGAAAAAACCAGAACGGCCATCAACGCCAGCCAGTACATCGGCGCGGCATAAAAGATCAGGGCGACGAAGCCGATCACCCTGTCCATCCAGCCGCCAGGACGCCGGCTGGCTAGGACGCCGAGCCCGATCCCCACCACGAGCGAAAAGATGAAGGCGCACAACGTCAGCAGCAGCGTCGCGGGCAGCCGGTCGGCGATGAGTTGAGCGACCGTCTGCTGCTGGCGGTAGGAAAAGCCGAGGTCAAGGGTGGCGATGCGCGAGATGTAGGTCCACCACTGCATGAACAGCGGCTGGTCGAGCCCGTACTGGATGCGCAGCGCCTCGAGGAAGCGCTTGTCGACCGCGCCTGCCTCGCCCGCCATCACCGCGACGGGATCGCCGGGCGCCGCGCGGATCAGCAGGAAGTTCAAGGTGGCTATGACAAAGAGCGCGACCACGCCCTGGGCCAAGCGGCCCAACAGAAATCTCAGACGATTCACACTCTTCGCCTCTGGTTGGCTTTATGCTCGAGCAGCCCGGACGTCCGGGCTGCTCGCTGGTTTATCCGCACGCGTCCTATTCGACCCGGGCGCGTCCCAGGCTGTCGTTGAGGCCGACCGCCGACGAGATCAGGTTCTTGATGTTCGAACGGTGGATGGTCGGCCAGATCATCTCGAACATCCAGGCAAGCGGAACTTCCTCGGCAATAAGGGCCTGGGCTTGCTGATAGATCTTGGCTCGCTTCTCAGGGTCGATCTCGCCCGCGCCCGCATCGAACAGCGCATCGAGCTCCGCATTGGAGAATGCGGAGACGTTGTTCCACGGCGAGCCCTCGATGATGTTGGACGTCGTGTAGAGGCGGGCGACGCCGAGTGCCGGGTCGCCATATTGCGACATGTAGGAGAAGGCGATGTCGTAGTCCTTCTCGCCGAGGCGCTGGTTCCAGCCGGCAACGTCGGTGGCGGTGAGTTCCACCTTGATGCCTGCCTCGATGAGGTTCTCGCGTGCGATTTCGGCGAGACGCTGCCAGGTTTCACCATAGGGAAGAGGCAGCAGGCGAATTGGGCTTCCATCGTATCCGGCCTCGGCAAGCAGCGCCTTGGCCTTTTCGACATCGCGCGGGTACTGCTTGATGTCCTCCGAATAGAACCGGGTGGAGCTGTTCCACGGGCTCGGTGCCACCTTGGCATAGCCGAAGAAGGCAATGTCGCGCATGTTCTCGCGATCGAGCGCGTACATGATAGCCTGCCGGATCCGCTTGTCGCCGATCCATTTGGCACCGTTGTTGAGCCACAGGAAGCACTGCGATCCCTGGAATTCCCAGCCCTTGGTGGTGATCTCGGAATTGGGCAGCTCGGCAAGACGCTGGACGTCGAAATATTCGACCGCGCCACCCGGCAGCACGTCGACCTTGCCGGTCTCGTAGGCGGTCGCGCGGCTGGCGCCATCGGGGATGACGTGGAAATAGACGGCGTCGATGGAGGGGACGCCCTCCTCGTGGTAACTCTCGTTGGCGACCAGCTTCAGATAGGAACCGCGCTGCCATTCGTCGAACTTCAGCGGGCCGGTTCCGATCGGGGCATTGTTCACCGGGTTGGTGTTGTAGTCGGTGCCCTCGTAGAGATGCTTGGGCAGCATCGGCATGGAACCGACCTCGAAAGACTGGATGAAGGGCGCGAAGGGACGCTTCATCTTGAAGTCGACCTTGTAGGGTCCGTCAGCGGTGATGCTCTCCACGGCGGTCAGGAAGTTGCGGACGCGGGGATGGGTCTCGCGCAGCATCTTGTCGATGCTGAAGACCACGTCGTCCGACGTGAACGGCTTGCCGTCATGCCACAGCACCTTTTCCTTCAGCTTGAAGGAATAGGACATGCCGTCGGTGGCCTCTTCCCAGCTCTCGGCGAGCAGCGGATGCGGCTTCAGGTCGGCGTCGAAACGCAGCAGGCCTTCGAAGATGTTGCCGCCGACCATCTGCGAGGGCACGTTCTGGTAGATGCCGATCATGATGCCGGGCGGCTCCGGCTGTACCACCACGTTCAGCACACCGCCCTTGGCCTGCGCCTGGGCCATGAGAGGAATGCCGCTGAGCACGCCAGCGCTGACGGTGGCGGCGGAAATCTGCAGGAATTGACGACGGTCGAGTGACATTGAAACTCCTCCTGGAAGTTGGTTGATCCCTCTTGGTGGGGATTTGGATATGAGGCGCCGGTCCGGGCTTTCGGTGCCGGCGTGGATGTCTTCCCGCGTTACTCGGGAGAGCTGAGGAAACGGCGGGCGATGCCCGTGTAGATTTGGCGCGCGGCCAGGAAATCGGAGAGGTCGAGGCTTTCATCGGTCTGGTGCGCCTCGCCGGGATCGCCGGGGCCCAGTATCAGGATGTCGGCGCCGAGGGACTGCAGAACCGAGCCGTCGGTGAAATAGCTGGCGCCACCTGCTTCTGCGGCAGGCATGCGCAGGTCCTGCCTGACATCCAGCGCCGCTCGAACGATCGCGCTGCCGGCTGGAGTGGCGAGCGCCGGCAGGGATTTGATCGTTTCGACGACGATCTTTCCGCCCTCATATTCGGCCTCGATCTCGTGCGCGATGGCTCGGATCGCCTCGAGGATATCGTCGTGGCACTGGCCCGGCAGGGTGCGCATGTCGAATTCGGCGATGGCCCGGTCGGGGATGACATTGACCTGCGTGCCACCCTGCAGGCGGGTGAGACAGATGGTCGGCCGGCCCAGAAGCGGGTCGGATGCGGCAAGGGCATCAAGCTCGAGCAGCCTTTGCCGGAAGCGGACGACCATTTCCAGCGCGTTGAGCCCCATCTGCGGCATGGAGCCGTGGCCCGTGCGCCCGGTTGCGGTAAACAGCAGCCACAGCGCGCCCTTGTGGCTGCGCACAGCCAGGTTGGAGGTCGGTTCGGCGATGATCATGGCGTCGAACGGACCGAGGCTGCCGTCGGCGGCCATCAGCCTGGCGCCTTCCGAGCCGGTTTCCTCGCCATAGGTCACCGCCAGCGAAAGCCGCCCGGACCAATTCTCATTGGCCTGCATGTCGAGCAAGCTGGCAACGAGGGCGGCAAGCCCGCCCTTCATGTCCGAACTGCCGCGGCCGTGGATTCGCCCGCCCTTGATCGTCCCCCCGAATGGCGCGCTTTTCCATTCGCGGTCGCCGAGTGGCACCGTGTCGCAATGCCCGCAAAAGACCAGATGCGGGCCCGGGCGTCCGCTGTCGAGGTTGGCAATCAGATTGGCGCGCCCCTCGTCTCCTGTGACTTTCCTGGAAGCAATGCCTCGTCCGGCCAGATAGCGGGAGAGTTCGTCAACGAACCCTGCCTCCCTCGCCTGCTGCGCCGTCGTATCGTGCCGCAGCATCCATTGCAGCAAGGCCGTGCAATCGTCATCGGACAGGCTGCCCGGTCGGATGATCGAAAGCGAACCGTCTGGTTTTGCAGGTTCTGGACGCGGTTGAAGCACGATGGTTACCTCGCTGATAACATTAGCGTAGTCACTCTCGCTGTCGCCTGTCCATTGTGGGATTGCATACTGAAGATGATGAAAAGTGTAGAATTTTACATCGAAAGAGGAGAAGGAATCGGGTCGATGGTTTGATTAGCCGAAGCTGCACTCAACTTCCGCTCTACAGAACCCGGCGGAAGTTCAGCCGAAAAAGTCTTTGGCCTGGTCCGCATGGAGCGCTAGGCCCAGCACCTGACCCAGGAGGGGCTCGAAATATGCTTCGTTGAAGATGCCTCACGCGAATTATGAAGCATGGATTGCCGCCCTCAGGCGGCTTGTCGGCAAAGGCAGGTGCTGGAGCTGGAGATGGACCATCTGCGAAGCTGCGCAGTATCCAATGCATGCCCCAACATGCACTCAGCGTATCAATGTAGCGACGCTGTTCTCCACCAGGCGAACAAGGCTCAGCGCGGTCATCTCCGATGATTTAGGGTTGGTCTTCAGCTGCTCGTTTTCGAACCTGAGATCGAGCTTGCCGAAGGCTCCGAAGGCGCTGATTTCGTGGACGTTGCGGCTGATGCCGGGGTCCGCGACCAGCACCACGCGGGTGCGGTCGAGGCCGATGCCTGAGAGTGCCGTGATGACGGCAACGTTGGCATTTTGCGGGAAGCTTGCCGCTGCCTCGCGCGCCGAACCCGAGAAGAACTCTGTCCGTTGCGTGAGCTTGTCGAGGTCGACCAGATCGGCCGCCTTGGTGCCCGACCAGGCACGCGGTGGCTTGACGATCGCGTGACTGACCTCGTCAAGCGGCAACACCGAGGCCGCGGCCAGCGCGCCGAGGTCGCCGAGCGCGCCCGAAGGCACGAGGATGCGGCTTCCTGTTTCGTCAGCCACAGCGAGTAGCAGGCCGAGTAGGGCCTCGTCGGTGAAGGCGCTGGTCGACGACACCACGAAGCTGCCTGCATGGCGCAACGCCGCCTCGCCCCAAATGGCAACTGCGGGACGGCCAGCGGCTTCGATGACCATATCCAGATCGAGGCCGGCAAATTCTTCCGGGCTGGAGATCAGGCGGATGCCCTCGGGCAGGCCGGCGCGTTCGCGGTCGGCATCACGCACGGCGACAGCGACGATTTCGACCGTCTCGGGCTGGCGGTCGGCCAGCAGTTCGCCGACGCGGCTGGCGATGGCGCCCCAGCCAACGAAACACAGGCGCAGGGGCCGTTTAGTCCTCGAGCTTTTCCGGGCACCGGCCTGGGAGAGCACGTTGCCTCGCTGGTCTGATGCAGACCCGGACGAAGCACCGCTTGGTGCGTCTGGCAACCTAGAGCCCGACATAACGCTGTACCAGTTCGGCGTTTTCGGTCAGGTCGGCGCCGGTGCCGGACCAGACGGTGCGGCCCTTTTCGAGGATGTAGTGGCGGTCGGCCAGGCGCTTCAGCACGTTGAGGTTCTTGTCGATCAACAGGATCGACTGGCCTTCCGCCTTCAACGCTTCGATGCAGCCCCATATCTCGGCGCGGATGACGGGTGCCAACCCTTCCGTCGCCTCGTCGAGGATGAGCAGTTTCGGATTGGTCATCAGCGCGCGGCTGACGACCAGCA
The DNA here is from genome assembly GCF_014206975.1 of Aminobacter aganoensis. Taxonomy (GTDB): domain Bacteria; phylum Pseudomonadota; class Alphaproteobacteria; order Rhizobiales; family Rhizobiaceae; genus Aminobacter; species Aminobacter aganoensis. Next base: position 78,280 of record NZ_JACHOU010000012.1, on the reverse strand, counting down.
TCTGCTGCTCACCGCCCGACAGGGTTCCGGCCGCCTGCCCTGCCCGCTCCTTGAGCCTCGGAAACAATGCGTAGACGCGCTCCAGTGTCCACGGCTCCTTGCGGCCGAGACGATTGGCGGCGGTGGCGACGAGGTTCTCGCGCACTGAGAGCGTGGCAAAGGTCTGCCGTCCTTCCGGCACCAGGCCGACACCGAGGCGGGCCACCGTCTCCGGCGCCGCGCCGCGAACGTCACGGCCGGCGAAGCGCACCTCGCCCGACATCGGCCGGACGAGCCCCATGATCGACTTGACCGTGGTCGTCTTGCCCATGCCGTTGCGGCCGAGCAGCGTCACGACTTCGCCATCTCCGATCTCCAGCTCGACGTCGAAGAGCACCTGGCTGCGGCCATAGCCCGATTGCAGTTTGGCGACGCTCAGCACAGCTCGTCTCCTTCGCCCAGATAGGCGGTGCGTACTTCCGGATTGTCCCTGATCTCGTCGACCGAGCCCGTGGCGATGACGCGTCCGTAGACCAGCACCGAGACGCGGTCGGCGAGCGCGAAGACCGCCTCCATGTCGTGTTCGACCAGGAGCATGGCGACCTGGCTTTTCAGCTCGCGCAGGATCTCGATCATCTGCTGGCTCTCGACATGGCCGAGACCTGCCATCGGCTCGTCGAGCAGCAGGAGGCGCGGCTTGGTCGCCAGCGCTACTGCGAGTTCCAGCTGCTTCTGCTCGCCGTGGGAGAGGTTCGCGACCAGATCGTCGGCACGACCTTCGAGCCCGACGGTGGCAAGGAAATGCGTCGCCTCTTCGGCGAGTGCCTTCTCGCGGCGGACAGCGCTCCAGAAGCGGAAGCTGTGGCCCTGGCGGATCTGCACGGCGATGGCGACGTTGTCGCGTACTGTATAGTCGGGCAGCAGGCAGGTGATCTGGAAGGTGCGCGCTAAACCGAGACCGACGCGTTTTGCCGTCGGCAGGCCGTCGACGCTGCGGCCGTCGATCTCGACGGTGCCCTCGTTTGGCTTCAGCTCGCCCATCAGCTGCGAGATCAGCGTCGTCTTGCCGGCGCCGTTGGGGCCGATCAGCGCGTGGATCTCGCCCGGATTGACGGTGATGTCGACATGGTCGGTGGCAAGCAGGCCGCCGAAGCGCTTGACCAGGCCACGGACGTTGAGGATGGGCTGGCTCATGCGCGCCTCCCGAACAGCCGCGCGCCAAGCGCCTGCACACCACCTTGCGTATAGAGCACGACGAAAAGCAGGATGAGGCCGAGGCCGAGCTGCCAGTTCTCCGTCCATGAGGCGAGCAGCGTTTCGAGTACGATGAACACGGCCGCACCGATGAGCGGGCCGAACAGCGTGCCGACGCCGCCGAGGATGACCATCACCATCAGCTCGCCCGACTTGGTCCAGTGCAACATGTCGGGGCTGGCGAAGCGCAGGAAGTTGGCCATCAGCGCACCGGCAAGGCCGCAGCCCATGCCCGAGATGACGAAGGCCATCAGCTTGTAGCGATAGGCTGGCAGGCCGATCGCCGCTATGCGTCGCTCGCTCTGGCGCAGGCCGACGATGACGTTGCCGAAGCGGGAATTGACCAGGCGCCAGAGCATGAAGAAAAACAGCACCGCAACGGCGAGGCAGACATAATAGACCGTCTGTTTGTCGCGCATGTTGAGGCCGGGCAGTTCGTTGGCGCGGCGGATGATCAGGCCGTCGTCGCCGCCATAGGTCTTGAGCGACACGAACAGGAAAAACAGCATCTGGGCGAAGGCGAGCGTAATCATGATGAACTGCACGCCGCCGGTGCGCAGCGACAGCGCGCCGATGAGTGCCGCCATCAGGCCGCTGATGACGATTGCCGCAGGCAAGGTGATCAGCATCTGGTTGGTACCCGGTATGAACCCGAGCAACGGCTCGCCCAGTGTATAGTGCTGATAGAGGATGCCGACGACATAGCCTCCGATGCCGAAGAACGCCGCGTGGCCGAAGCTGACCATGCCGCCATAGCCAAGCACGAAGTTAAGGCTGGCCGCGGCGATGCCGTAGATCAGCACGCGCGTCGCCAGCGACGTCAGCGCGGTGTAGCCCGTGGCGTCCGCCACCAGCGGCAGGGCGATGAGTGCGATCACCACGCTGGCAAGCAGTACGGGTCGCTTGAGTGAAGTTTCCATTGGCGAAGCGGTGCCCAACTCAGGAATTGCGGATGAAGAGGCCTTTCGGCCGGATGAGAAGCACGATCGCCATCAGAAGATAGATGCCCATCGACGAGATGCCGGCGCCCAGCGCGTCGGCCTCGGAGCCGACCATCACCTGGCGCAACAGGCCGGGGAGATAGGCACGCAGGCCGGTGTCGACGATGCCGAGCACCAGGCTGGCGAAGAACGCGCCGCGGATCGAGCCGACGCCGCCGATGACGACGACGACGAAGGTGGTGATCAGGATCTGCTCGCCCATGCCCACCTGCACCGCCAGGATCGGTCCGGCCATGAAGCCGGCGAGGCCCGCGAGCAGCGCGCCGAGGCCGAACACCAGCGTGTAGAGCAGGCGGATGTCGACGCCGAGCGCCCGCACCATCTCGCGATTGGTCGAGCCCGCGCGCACCAGCATGCCAATGCGTGTCTTGTTGATCAGCAGGTACAGCCCCACGGCGACCAGCAGGCCGACGACGATGATGGCGAGGCGGTAGATCGGATAGAACAGGCCCGGCAGCAGCTCGACCGACCCGTCCAGCAACGCCGGCATCGATACAAACAGCGGCTGGCGCCCGAACAGGATGGTGACCGTCTGGTTGAAGATCAGGATCAGACCGAAGGTCGCGAGCACCTGGTCGAGGTGATCACGCTGATAGAGCCGGCGCACCACAAGGAACTCGATGGCGACGCCGGCAACGGCAGCAGCCGTAAGCGCTGCCGGAATGCCGAGCCAGAACGAGCCGGTCTCCGTGGCGACCCAGGTCCCGGCATAGGCGCCGATCATGTAGATCGAGCCATGCGCCAGGTTGATGACGCCCATGATGCCGAAGATCAGCGTCAGTCCGGCGGCCAGCAGGAACAGCATCACGCCGAACTGCACGCCGTTGAGCAATTGTTCGAGGAAGAGCGTCATTTCGGGATCACTTCACGCGGGGAAATTCTCGGGGAGACGGTATGAGCCGGCTCCCCCGACTGGCATCGCCGGAATTACATCTTGCATTCGGCCGAATAGGCGTCGCCGTGGTCCTGGAACACCTCGCCGACTGTCTTGAGCATCGGCTTGCCGTCCTCGCCCTTCTCGACCTTAAGGGCATACCAGTTCTGGACAGGATGCTGATTGGGACCGAAAGCGAACTTGCCGCGCACGGATTCGAAGTCGGCCTTGCGCAGTGCGTCGCGGAACGCGTCGGCGTCGTCCAGGTTGCCGCCGGTGGCCTTCAGCGCCGAGGCGTAGGCGAGTGCGGCGTCATAGCCCTGGCTGGCATAGTAGGTGACCGGGCGGTTGTAGGCCTTGTTCCAAGCCTCCATGAACGTCTTGTTGGCGGCATTGTCAAAGTCGGAGTTCCAGTGGCTCGTCACGTTGAGGCCGAGAGCGGCGTCGCCGACGGCGGCGAGCGTCACGCCGTCCATCGACGGCTCGGCCACGACCATGGGGATTTCCTTCATCAGTCCAGCCTGCTCGTACTGGCGCAGGAAGGTAATGCCGAGGCCGCCAGGATGGAACTGGAACACCACGTCGGGCTTGGCCGCGCGGACCTGCGCGAGTTCGGCGGCAAAGTCGGTCTGGTCGAGGCGGGTGTAGATCTCGCCAGCGATCTCGCCCTTGAAGTAGCGCTTGAAGCCGGCGATGGCATCCTTGCCGGCCTGGTAGTTCGGGGCCAGGACGAAGGCCTTCTTGTAGCCGAGATTGGTGGCGTTCTGGCCGGCACTCTCATGCAGGCTGTCGTTCTGCCAGGAGACGACGAAATAGTTCTGGTTGCACTCCTTGCCGGCCATGTTCGAGGGCGCGGCATTGGGGCTGACATAGAAGGCGTCATTGTCGACGATGTCGGGAATGGTGGCGCCGGCGACGTTGGAGAAGACGATGCCGGTAAACAGCTTGATGCCTTCCTCGCCGAGGAAACGTTCGGCGATCTGCTTGCCTTGGCCCGGCTTCAGGCCGTCGTCCTCGACCAGCAACTCGACCGGTACGCCACCGAGCTTGCCGCCTTCGAGATCCATCGCCAGCTTGAAGCCGTCGCGGATGTCCTGGCCGAGATAGCCTGCCGGACCCGACAGGGTGGTGATCATGCCGATCTTGACCGGATCTGCGGCAGCCGCCGGAAACGCCGCGAGTGCTGCGATCGAAGCGGCAAGAAATGCTTTCCTCAAATTCATCGTCAGTTCCCCTCTGGTCGGCGCATTTCAGCGCGCATGTTTGGTGCCGGCTGGCCGGGCATCTCGATGTCGAGAGGCACGAACCGGAACGAAGCCGCCTCTGCCGTCAGCCGGCCGAAGACAGGAGCGGGAAAATGATAGGGCGCGAGTACAGTGCCGGCCGCGGCCGCCTTGCCGAGCAGGTCAAGCCGCGTCGCACGCGCCTGGACCGGGTCTTCGCAGAAATTGCAGACGATGCCATCGTCGCCGAGTTGCAGCGGATGGTGGACGGCATCGGCCAGGAACAGCACCTCGCCCTCGTTCGTGTCGAGCGCAACGACAACCATGCCCGGCGAATGCCCAGGCGACGACCGCAAGCTGAGGCCGGCAACGACCTCGGCATCCGAAGCAACGGCCTCGAAGCCGACCGACTGGATGATGGGCAACACGCTATCCGCAAAGGCGCCATGCAGCGTATTGCCATCGGCCGAAGCTTCGTGGACGTTCGTCCAGTGGGCCAGTTCGGCTTCAGCGACGACATAGCGCGCATTGGGGAAGGTCGGCCGCCAGGTCTCGCCTTCGCGCCTTGTATTCCAGCCGACATGGTCGGCGTGCAGATGCGTGTTGATGACGATGTCGACGCGCTCGGGCGAAATTCCGATCGCCTGGAGCGTATCGAGGAACCGGGTCTCGCGGCGATGCCAGGCTGGTCGGTGCGGTCTCTCCTTGCCGTCGCCGATGCCGCCATCGATCAGCGCGACATAATGGGGTGTCTCGATGACATAACAGTTGAAGCTGAGCGCGACGGTATCCCCGGCCGAATCCACCGTGCCCGCAGGCGACCGTTGGGCAGCAGCTTCCAGGTCCTCTCGGGAAAGGCCGGCGAAGATAGCCTTTGCCGGCCATGCGACATTGGCCATGTCGGGGATGCACGTCACCACTGCCTGACCAGCGCGAAGCTGCTCCAGGTCGATGCCGAGTTCACCTATGCGTCGACGCGTGACCTTCATTCCTTGAGCCGCCTCAGAGGTCGCATTCGCCGGCGAACGGATCGCCATGCGCGCTCAGCAATTTCTTGCGGGTCTTGAGCGTCATCTCGCCGGCGTCATCCTTGACCACCTGCATGGCGTACCAGTCCTGCACTGGATGCTGGTTCTTGCCGAAGCTGATGCTGCCCCGCGTGGTCTTGAACTCGGTCTTGAGCAGCGCGGCACGGAAGGCTTCGATGTCCTCGACGTCGCCTTCGGTCTGCTCGAGCGCGGAGGCGATGGCGAGCGCCGTATCGTAGCCCTGCGCCGCATACATGGTAGGCGTGCGCTTGTAGGTGTCTGCGAACTTGGCGACGAACGCGCGGTTGGTCTCGTTGTCGAGGTCGGTGTTCCATGAACCCGACACGTTCAATCCCTCGGCCGCCTCGCCCACTGCCTTGAGGATGGCGTGATCCATCGACGGTTCGGAAATGACCATCGGTACTGCGCCGAGCAGGCCCGACTGCTGGTACTGGCGAAGGAAGGCGATGCCCAGGCCGCCGGGCTGGAACTGGAACACGACGTCCGGATTGGCCGCCTTGATCAGCGCCATCTCGGCGGCGAAGTCGGTCTGGTCGAGACGGGTATAGATCTCGCCGGAAATCTCGCCCTTGAAGTAGCGCTTGAAGCCCGTGATCGCGTCCTTGCCCGCCTGGTAGTTCGGCGCCAGCACGAAGGCCTTCTTGTAACCGAGATCGGTGGCATTCTGACCGGCGCTGCCCTGCATCGTATCGGTCAGCCACGAGAGAACGAAGTAGTTGGGGTGGCATCCCTTTCCGGCGAATTCGGACGGGCCCGCATTCGGGCTGACGAAGATCGCGTCGGCGTCGACGATCTCGGGAACCGTAGCGCCCGCGACGTTTGAGAAGACGATGCCGGTGAAGAGCTTCACGCCTTCGTCGTTCAGGAATTTGTCGGCGATCTGCCGGCCATTGCCCGGCTTGAGGCCATCATCTTCCACCAGCACCTTGACGGGCACGCCTCCAAGTTTGCCGCCTTCCATGTCGATCGCGAGCTGAAAGCCGTCGCGCACGTCCTGGCCGAGATAGCCTGCAGGTCCGGAAAGCGTCGTGATCATGCCGATCTTGACCGGGTCCTGAGCAAGCGCGCTCGAGGCGAAAAGCGAGGTGGCCGCGAAGGCCGTGAGCGAAGACTTCAGTTTCATGCCTGGAAAATCCTGAGCTGGAGCAATCCGCCGTAGGCGGACCGCTACGACAATGCGATCGGACTAGAGCTTCACCCAGCCTTCCGGCGGGGTCTTGCCCGGATGGAGCGCGCCGCAATGCGGGCAGGTGCGCGCCTTCTCGTCGGCGTAGAACGCCTGGTAGATCGGCGGCAGGTCGCGGACGATGCTCTTCAGCGTGACCTCGACGCGCTTGACCAGCCCGTTGCACTCGAAGCAGTACCATTCGAAGGCGTCGAGCAAGCCGTCATTGCGCTTGGGCTCGACGACGAGGCCGATGGAGCCTTCCTGCGGGCGCTGCGGCGAGTGGCGCACATGCGGCGGCAGAAGGAAGATCTCGCCCTCGCGGATCGGCACGTCGTAGAAATTGCCGTTATCCACCACCTTCAGCATCATGTCGCCCTTGAGCTGGTAGAAGAACTCCTCGACCGGATCGTCGTGATAGTCGGTTCGCTTGTTGGGGCCGCCGACAACAGTCACCATCAGGTCGGCGTCTTCCCAGATCTGCTGGTTGCCGACAGGCGGCTTGAGCAGGTGGGCGTGCTCGTCGATCCACTTCGAGAAGCTGAAGGCCGAAAGGCGTCTGGTCATTGTTGTTCCTCCTTTGGGTCGGGGCGCAAGCGTCGGATTTGGTAGGTTAAGCCGAGGTTTTCAGACCGCAGGATTCGAAGGCGGCGCGGGTGGCCCGCTTTTCTGTCTCGGTCAGCTCCAGCAGCGGCGAGCGCACGCGTCCGCCCGCCTGGCCCAGCAATTCCTGCCAGTACTTCTGGTGCGAATGTGGTTTCTCGGCCGGGCGGGTGTGCTTCAGTGCTGCACGCACAGGGTCGAGGCTGTCGCGGATGCGGCGTGCTTCCTCGGCTTTGCCGGCGAAGGCAAGGTCGGTGTACTCGCGCATGCGACGGTCATGCTTGGTCTGGATCAGGTAAGGCGGCGACGAGCACAGATAAAGCTGCCAGTTGAGCTCGAGAATGTTGTCTAGCCATTCCTCTTCCGAAGCCGTGCTGACGAGGATGCGGTCGCCGGCGAGTGCTGTCAGTTCCTTGTACATCGGTCGCGGCACCGAGTACTTGATGGCGACGACGTTCTCGATGTCGGCGAGCTTGTTGCACAGCTCTGGGCTCATCAGGTAGCCGCTGTCCGGGTGGCTCCACAGCGCGATGCCGATGTCCACCTTGTCGGCAATGGTGCGGTAGTAGTTGAGCAGCGTCTCATCCTGCTCCTTGAAGAAATGCAGGATCGGTGCGTGCACGACGATGTAGTCGGCACCGCACTTCTGCGCATGTTTTGCGAGATCGATCACCACATCCATGTTCTGGTCGGAGCAGGACATGATGGTCTGCGCGCGGCCGGCGCAGGCGTCGACGGCGAGGTCGAAACTGCGCTTGCGCTCGTCCAGCGACATCGAGAAGAACTCGCCCTGCTTGCCGGCGATGAAGAAGCCGTCGATGCCGAGATCGTCGATCCAGTGGTCGACGTTGTGGCGGAAGCCATCCTCGTTGATCGAGAGATCGTCCTTGAACGGCATCAGGGCGGCGGCCCAGATGCCCTTCATCGTCGCCCTCGAATGGGCCTTGGCGGACTTCTTGTCGTATTTCATCGAATTGCAAACCTTTGCGGGAACAGCAGGCTTCGGTCTAGATCGCCATGCGGTGCGAGATGTTCTTGATCACCGTGTAGTGCAGGATGCCTTCCGCGCCACCTTCTCGGCCGAAGCCGCTCTCCTTGACACCTCCGAACGGCGTCTCGGCAACCGAAGCCTCAAGCGTGTTGATGGAAACGTTGCCGGCTTCCAGGTCGTCGGTGATCTGATCGACATTGGCGGCCGAGTTGGTGAAGGCGTAGGCTGCGAGGCCGAAAGGCACGCCATTGGCTTTTTCAATTGCCTCTTCCAGTGAGGAGACGGGATTGATCACTGCGAGGGGACCAAATGGCTCCTCGCGCAGCACCCGTGCGTCGTCTGGAAGTTCAGCCATGACCGTCGGTGGGTAGAAGTAGCCGCTGTTGCGCGGCCGCTCTCCGCCGAGCAACAGCTTGGCGCCTTTCGACATCCCGTCCGCGACGAGCATTTCCATCGCTTCGACGCGGCGATGGTTGGCCACAGGGCCCATTTCGGTGCCTTCGTCGAGGCCGTTGCCGACCTTCACGGCGCGGGCGCGTTCGATGAAAGCTTCGGTGAACGGCTTGTAGATTTTCTCATGCACGAAGAAGCGGGTCGGCGAAGTGCAGACCTGGCCGGTATTACGCACCTTGCGGATGGCGGAGGCGATGCCCGCCTTCACCGGATCGGCGTCGTCGCAGACGATGACGGGAGCGTGGCCGCCGAGTTCCATCAGCACCGGCTTCACATGCTGCGCGGCAAGGCCGGTCAGCCGCTTGCCGACCGCGGTGGAGCCAGTGAAGGCAATCAGTCGAACCTGCTCCTGCGGGATAAGGTACTCCGAGATCTGGGCGGGCACGCCGAAGACGAGGTTGAGCACGCCAGCCGGAAGGCCGGCGTCATGGAAGGCGCGGGCAATGTGCATTGCGCCGGCCGGCGTCTCTTCCGCAGCCTTGATGATGATTGAACAGCCGGCGGCCAGCGCGCCGGCGATCTTGCGCGCCGGTTGGCTCATCGGGAAGTTCCATGGCGAGAACGCCGCCACCGTGCCGATCGGCTGATGATGGACGATGTAGCGGATGCCCGGCTCACTTGGGATGACGCGGCCATAGATGCGCTGCGCTTCGCCGGCGTCCCATTCGAAGAACTCTGCGCCGCGGATGACTTCCAGGCGCGCCTGCTGGAACGGTTTGCCGTGCTCGCGGGTGATGTCGGCGGCGATTTCATCCATGCGCTCGCGCAGCAACGACGCTGCCTTGCGCAGCACTTCGGCACGGCGCGCAGGCGAGGTCTTGCGCCAGGTGGCGAAGCCGCGCTCGGCCGATTCCAGCGCCGCGTCGAGATCACCAGCGGAGGCCACAGGCACCGCGCCGATCACGCTTTCATCGGCCGGATTGATGACGGGCAGCGTTTCAGCCGTCTTGCGCCAGGCGCCTCCAATGTAGAGCTGGAGATCGGGGTAATTGGGCATTGGGGCGTCTCGGCTCCGTGGTTTCATGAATCTGCGAAACGCCCGAAAGCCGGAGGCTGCGACGTCCTGGGCACCAAGATCGACGGAAACGTATATATCGACAAGACAGATTTATCTGATAAATTAATACTAATTTCTATATAAATGAACGATGCGTGCCGGAAGTCCCCAATCCGGCTGACCCAGTGGTAGCCGGAGATTTCCAGCGTGAAGATCACCATCAAGCAGATCCAGCAATTCCTGGGTGTGGCCGAACTCGGCAGTTTTTCGCGCGCCTCGAAGCGGCTGGGTACGGCGCAACCGGCCTTGTCGCAGGCGATCCGCGATCTTGAGGCGGAGCTTTCGGTACGCCTGTTCGACCGCACCACGCGCCGCGTCGAGCTGACGGACGCCGGCCGCGAGTTCCAGAACTCGGCGAGCAAGGTGATCGAGGAGCTGGAACACGCCGTCGAAGGCGTGCACATGCTGGCCGAACGCCGGCGCGGCCGCCTGCGCATCGCCGCCCCGCCACTTCTCGCTTCCGTGGTGCTGCCGCAGGCCATCGCCGAGTTTCAAAAGAGCTATCCGGGGATCTCGGTGCAGTTGGCCGACGTCGGTACCGAGCAGATCGTCGAGAGCGTGCGCAGTGGCCAGGCCGATTGCGGCCTCGGCACCTTCTCGCCGGCGGAAGACGGCATCGAGCGGGTGGCCCTGGTGCGCGACAGCCTGATGCTGTTCTGCGACCAGCGCAGCCCGTTCTGCGATGCTGCGTTGGTCAAATGGGCCGATCTGGCGGAGCAGCCCCTGATCACATTGACCCGCGACAGCGGTATCCGGCTGCTGGTCGAAGTTGGGTTCGAGATGGCGCAGATGCCGTTCAAGCCGGCCTTCGAAGTGACGCAGGTGACGACCGCTATCGCCCTGGTCGAAGCCGGGCTGGGCATCGCCGTGCTGCCTACCTATGCGCTGGCGGCGGCACGCTTTCGCGAGGTTTCCGGAAAGCCCCTGGCCGAGCCCACTATCTCGCGCGAAGTGTCCCTGATCCATGCCACCGGCCGCTCGGTGTCGCCGGCGGTCTCGGCCTTTGCGGCAGTCGTGCGCCGCTATGCCCAGCAGCTGACGCCGCGCGAGACGGCCTGAAGCTCAGCCGTTTATGAGTCTGACCAGAGCCTTCGACAGAATCGTATCCTCGGAGGCGAGGTCGAGCAGCACGTCGAAATGGTTGCGGCCGGGGATTTCCATCAGTTCCGAGGCGAAACCGGCGTCGCGCCAAAGCCGGTCGTACTCCGTCGACTGGCGCCGAAAGCCATCAGGCTCGCCATCGGCAAAGGCAACGACAATCGGACAACCGACGCCGGGCAGGTTCGCGGCCGGGCTCAGCCGCGCGATGGCCGCCTCGTCCAGCCTGATCCAGTCCTGCACGAAGGATTTCGAGATCGGCGCGAGATGAAAAAGCCCGCTGATCGGCAGCGCGCCCTTGATGACATCCTCGGGCACGCCCTCGCCCGCATGCCAGCCGCCTGACAGCACCGTCCCAGTCAGATGCCCGCCGGCGGAACTGCCGCCTACGTAAATGCGTTCGGGGTCGATGCCGAACGAGCGGCCATTTTTCCACAGGAAGCCAATCGCCGCGCGGACTTCGCGCACGATCTCGTCGAGTGAGGCTTCGGGCGCCAGCCGGTAGTCGACGACGGCGGTGGCGATACCTTGCTTCGCCAGCATGGCCGCCATGAAGGCGGAATCGTGCTTGGACAGCATGCGCCAGTAGCCGCCATGGATGAACACGAACACCGGGCGCGCTTCGCCGCCGGTGCCATAAATGTCGATCGTCTGGCCGCTCTGCTCGTCATAGACGACATCGAGATGCGTGGCATGATCCCGCATCTCCTTGGAGCGGCTGCGGTAGTCACCCATGGCAGCCTCGAAGACCTCAGCTGTTACAGAGCCACGGGCCCCATAATCGCGGTCGAGGACCTCGCGCGGCCAACTGGTTTCTTCGGCAAGCACGCTCATGCGCAATCTCCAGTTCAGCCGACGAAAGCCCGGATAGTGTCGGCTACCACCTTCGGCTGTTCCAGTGTGGGAAAGTGCGTCTTGCCCGGCAGCTTGTTGGGCTTGTACCAACTGTTCTTCGCCGCGAAATCGAGCTGCGCCTGGGCGTATTCCGGCTCGAAAGGCTGCGAATAGATGTGGGTGATCGGACGCTTGTCCCTCAGCGCTGCCATGCGCTGCATCGGGTTGCCCCACTTGCGGTAGGCCTTGCCGATCTCGCGGCCCGAACGCGCCCACATTTCGAAGCTGTACTTCGCCATCTCGTTGTTGACGTGATTGACGATGTCCTGGTTCTCGGTGTCGCCGATCCAGTAGTTGAAGAAATCGCCGCGGCCGTTCTCCCAGTTGGTGCGATCCTGGATGTGGTCGATCATGCGGAAGAAGTCTTCGTTCGGCGTGGTCTGGATCCAGTCGATCACGACGCTGCGCGGGACGCGCGCAGTACCCAGACGGTCGGTCACCTCGATGTTGGCCCAGCCTCCATGCGAGGTCGAGACCGGCACCAGCTTGTCGATGTTCATCTTATCGAGGAAGGCGACCACGTCGGACGCCTGGTCGCCGACGGTGAAGTCGCCGTCATGCTCGCGATGCTCGCCATGGCCGCGCCAGTCCAGGCGGATGACGCGATGGGTTTTGGCCAACTCCGGTGCCAGCGTCTTGAACAGGCGATGGTCCTGGCACCAGCCTGACAGAAGCAGCAGCACTTCGCCTTCGCCTATCTCGTCGTAAGACAGCGTGTTGGCGCCGATCTGGATGGATTTCATTTGAAGTCTCCGAATTTTGGGGCGCGCGGCGCCCGATGTTCCCTGGTCAGGCGAGCGGCTCGGTGGCGGTAGGCGCATAGCGCGCCGTCTTCATGCGCTCGGCGCCAAGTTCGCGACTCTTGCCGGTGATCTTCATCACCTGGGAGCGCAGACCGTCGGGCCAGAAATTCATGTCGCCGAGGCGTTCGGCCGTATCCTGCGTGTGCTCTGTGATCGGCCGTTCGCGCGCTTCCCAGGCGGCCAGCGCCTGTTCGATGTCGGCGGCGTCGGCCACCGCGGCGGCAAGTCCGATGCCGTTCATCAGCGCGCAGCCGCCGCCCTGGCCGAGATAGGGCGGCATGGCGTGCGCCGCGTCGCCCAGGATCGCTGCCCGGCCTTTGCTCCATTTCTTGAGCTTGACCACCTCGAAAGCATCCCAGCGGCCGGCATCGCCGAAGCGCGAGACGAGATGGGCGAGGTGTGGGAAGGATTCGGTCCACAGGGCCCGGTCGGCCGGAACCTTGAGAGCGGCAACGTCGTCAGCGGCGCAGCACAGGGCGACATAGAGGTCGGTGGCGCTGGCCGGCGTGTAGAGAATGCGGCGCGTGCCGGTGAAATACTCGATGTAGCGGTCGCGGTCCTCTGATGGCACGTCGGCATCGTCGCGAGAAATCAGCATGCGGATCGCGCCGTAGCCGAGGTGCTTGCGGTACATCATCAGGTCGAGCGAGTCCCGGACCTTGGAATTGATGCCATCGGCGCCGACGACGAGGTCGGCCTTGCGTCTGTTGCCGTTGACCAGCAGCAACTCGCCCTCGGCAGTCGCTCCCACCGCTTCCGAACTGGTCAGGATCTCGACGCCGCTGCGGCGGCAAGTGTCGACGAGCGAATTGATCAGCTGCTCGCGCAGGATGGTGATCAGCCTCGCGTCGCCATGGCCGTTGATGGGGATTTCCTCCATCGTCGTGTTGTCGTGGTCGCGGGTATGGAACTGCGGCCCGATATGGGCGCCGACCGCTGCCTGGTCATAGGCACCTATCGCCTTAAGCACGCGCAGACCGTTGCTCCAGATGTAGATGCCGGCGCCGAAGGTGCGCAGGTTCGGTGCCCGCTCGTGCACAGTCACCGACCAGCCGCGTTGCGCCAATGCTGCAGCTGTCGTGAGCCCGCCAATCCCCGCCCCCGCGATTTCCGCGCGGCGTCCGGTTCCACTCGTCTTGGTCATCTCTGGACTGTCCTCCCGTGCGGCAGTCGTGCCGACGTCTGCAAGCGATGCCTGGATAGCACCAGCCAAATCTCCACACGCGGACAGCCTCAAAGGTACCCCGCGCCTCCAGGTGAAAAGTCCCAGTGAACGGACATGCGGACAAGTGAATTCTCTGGAAATATCTATGAGGATTTGGAATATCAATGTTCGAACAGGCATTGGGAATGTTCACATGAAGCTTTTGACGAGCCGGCTCACCATCCGGCACCTGAGGATGGTCGTGGCCATCGTGGAAGAAGGAAACCTCGTTCGGGCCGCCAAGCGGCTGAACATGACCCAGTCGGCCGTCACCAAGGCGCTGCAGGAGATCGAGGCGATTACCAAGGCGCACCTGTTCGACCGCACCAACCGCGGCGTGGTGCCAACGATGTTCGGTGACACATTGGCCGAGCATGCCCGCCTCGTCATCACCCAACTGGCGCATGCCGAGGAGCACCTCGCCGACCTGCGCGACGGCACTGGCGGCCGCGTCGCCATCGGCACGCTGTTGTCGGCTGCTGCCGAGCTGTTGCCGACGGCTATTGCCCGGCTGCGCAAGGAACGACCCAAGCTGGTCGTCAAGATCGTCGAGGGCACCAACGACGTCCTCATCCCAGCGCTGCGAGCCGGCGAACTCGACATGGTCGTCGGCCGCCTTTCCGAACTGCGCGACCGGCTCAACGTCGTTCAGGAGGTGCTGATGGATGACATCGCCTGCGTCGTCGCCCGCCGTGGCCATCCCTTGGCCGAGCGCACGGATCTCAGCCTCGCCGACCTCATCGGCTGGGAATGGATCCTCCCGCCGCAGGAAACCAGTCTGCGGCGCCAGATTGACATTGCCTTTCGCGAAGAAGGGCTGGAGCCACCGCCGCATGCGGTGGATTCCGTGTCGCTCCTGACCAACCGGGCGCTGCTCATCGACGCCGACTATCTCGGGGTCGTCCCGGCCCAGGTCGCTCGCCGCGAAGCTGCGCTTGGCGCTATCGTCATCCTGCCGGTGACGTTGCAGGCTACCGCTATTCCGATCGGCATCACCACCCGCACCAATGCCCGGTTGTCTCCGGCCGCGGAGGTCCTGGTCGAGACGCTTCGACGGACGGCACAGGATTTGGCGCAATGAGGCATCGGTAATCGTCTTTTCCCAGCTATTCCCCTTTGTCATGTCTGGAGGATGAGTTTTCCATTTACCCCATTGCCCGATGCGACAAGTTTGCCGGGTCGGACAACACTGCGGAGGAGCAGCGTGTTGCCTGCGCCTCTCATCCGAACCCGTCCGTCTGAAAAGAAGGCCGGGCGCTTCAGTCGCGGATGCACGGTCGCCTGACGCTGCAACTCCCGTTCGATCAGGCTTGTCCGCAACGGTGCCGCAACCGCGAGGCTCAGATCGCTGCAGCGGTGCCGGAGTGGTGGGGAACTTTTTGGGAGAGCAACGGAAATGAAGTTGAAGGGAATTCTATCAGCTGCCGCCTTGGCGCTATCGGTGAGTGCGGCTTACGCCGAGGATCCGGTCAAGATCGGCATGATCACGACGCTGTCGGGGCCGGCCGGCTATCTTGGCCAGGACATCCGCGATGGTTTCCAACTGGCCATCGACCAGACCAAGGGCAAGCTCGGCGGCAAGGATGTCGAACTGGTCGTCGAGGATGATGGCCTGAAGCCCGGTAACGCCAAGCAGATCGCCGAGAAGATGCTGTCCGACCAGGACATCAAGCTGTTCACCGGCATGGTCTTCGCCAATGTCGCCTACGCGGCAGTGCCCGACATCCTCGACAACGACGCGATCTACGTCAGCGCCAACACCGCGTCGGCCACTTTCGCTGGCAAGGACTGCCACCCCAACTATTTCGTCAGCTCGTGGCAGGACGACAGCCAGGGCGAAAGCGCCGGCGCGCTCGCTCAGTCGCTCGGCTACAAGAAGGCCTTCCTGATCGCGCCGAACTACCAGGCTGGCAAGGAAACCATGGGCGCCTTCAAGCGCTTCTACAAGGGCGAGGTGGTCGGCGAGATCTATACCGGCCTCGACCAGACCGACTTCGCCGCCGAGATGGCGCAGATCCGTGCCGCCAAGCCCGACGTCGTCTACGAATTCGAGCCCGGTGGTCTCGGCATCGCCTTCATGCGTCAGTACCAGCAGGCAGGCCTGCTCAAGGATATTCCGATGGTGGTCCATCCGGCGTCGCTCGACCATGTCATCGTCGGCGCGGTGGGCGATGCAGCTCTCGGCGTCAAGGTCACCAGCCACTGGAACGATGACTTCGACAATCCGGTCAACAAGGGCTTCGTCGCCGCCTGGAAGGCAAAGTTCGGCGACCGTCCGATCACCTACTACGCCGCCCAGGGCTATGATGCAGCACTGCTGATCGGAACCGGTCTCGAGAAGGCTGGAGTCGATGATCTTCCGGCCTTCCGCAAGACGCTGCTGTCTTCCGAAATCCCGACCGTGCGTGGCTCGTTCAAGTTCGGCCCGAACCAGCATCCAACCCAGGACTGGTACGCGCTCAAGGCCGAGAAAGGCCCGGACGGCAAGATGGTGCTGAAGACCGAGAACAAAGTGTTGACCGCACACAGCGACAGCTATGCCGCCGAGTGCAAGATGCCGGCGGAGTGATTGGGCAATACGCATACCCTTGGCCAACAGTTTTTGGATCGGCAATTTCCCGTCGAACAGTAGACGGGGATTAAGGGCACGCTGGGACCCATAGCGCTTGCGCTATGGGTCGGTTCGCAGGGCAGGAAGCCGGCGGGCTGCGAATGCTCCCTTGCCGATCACCGGCTGAAATTGAGGAACTTCATTCCTCAGCCAAGTTGACGTAACTCTGCTGCAGAACAGGCCCATACCTCGGACATGTCCGGGAACAAGGGCTTTCCTCAGCCCCAGTTGTATGCCGGTGCCGCGAGTTGAATTGCGGCACCGGCGCTTTGCTCAGCTCTTGCTTTCGTTGTCGAGGCCCCAGATCAGCTTGTCCAGGCCTTCCGCCTGAGCGTCCTCCGGCACCCGCAGCCCGGTTGTGACCTTGAGCACCACCGACAGGACCAGTCCGGTCAGGATGCCAGCGCCAAGGCAGAGCGCGAAGCCGGCAAGTTGCATCAACACGCTGATTTGACCGTGCTGGAACGCATATGCGCCTTCGGTGATGCCGAAGTAGCCGCCCCTCGGCGTGCCCGACTTGACCAGCCCGACCATGATGAGCGCATAGAAACCCGCGCCGATGAACAGCGGGAAGAGCTTGTGCTCGTCGATCTCACGCTTGGATGTGAAGTTGTAGACGACCCAGGCCGCAATCGGCGCGCCGAGCGAGACAAGGAACATCTGCCAGGGCAGGTAGACGTCGAACCCTGGCGCGCCCGAAACGTACCCGGCAAGCGGGCCGAGCAGCAGATAGATGTAGTTCTTCGTACGGTAGGAGATGATCGCACCGGTGATGGCGCCACCAGCCCAGGAGATGCCGTAGTTGTTGAAGGCGATGCCCACGCTGGTGTCGGCCATTGTCACCGAAACAGCATAGGTCTCGGGATCGAAGAAGAACAGGCAGGACAGGATGACCATCGGCAGACCTGCGAAGATGGTGATCAGGCCGGTTGCAGCAAGCCCGATCGAAGGTGCCTTGTAGGACGCCACCTTCGGATGAGGCGCGAACATGCCCGGGCGCTTGCCCAGTTGCGGAACCAGGACCATCGCGATGCCGGTCGGGAAGATATAGACGAACCCGATACCGAAGAAGTCATGGAAGCCGGCGTTGGTCAGCGGGCCAACCGACCCCCAGACCGCCCAGCTCAGGACCGAGGAGACCACGGTGGCCACGACGCAGGTGACGTAGAAGGCGGAGGCCTTCATGCGCTCCGACACCGCGAAATGGAGCAGGACGTTCACGATGCCTGCAAAGCAGGCAAGGAAGAAGATGAAGATCTGGAACGTATTGAGCCCGGGCCAGACCGCCGGATCGACCTTTTGTGCATGCGCGTTCGACAGCGCGCCGAAGAACCACCAGTCCTTCAGCGAATCCATCATGGTTCCGCCGGACATGATGTAGTACTGCCCCGCCCAGAAGCCGAAGCCGATAATGAAATAGGTTGCGAAACCGATGAAGAAGCCCACCATCTTCTCGATCGTGGAATTGTAGAGATTGGCGCTTCGCGTGGTGCCCGCATCGATCATCAGAAGACCGGCAACCACCGTCAGCGCGCCCACCGTACCTGAGGCATAGACCAGGTTCTGGACAAGTTGGGTGAGCGTCACCTGTCCAGCAAAAAATGCTGTCGTCGTTCCTTCCATATATTTATCCCCTCTGATGCCGGCTGCCCCTGTCCCCGGCTTTTCTTTGTGGCTTTCCTTGCCCCGACTAGGCGGAGGCCTGGACGTTACCCAAGGGCAAATGGGTCGAACTACTTTGTTTTGGGGCGAAGATTAAATCAAGGGAGTGAAACTATTTTCCTGACAGGGAAAATGGCCTGGCGATGAAAAACCCCAGGAATCCAACGGAGAGGTGTGGAAAATCGGATCGCGGACCCGGCCATTTCGCACCGCCAACTCTCAAGCCGACGAACGGCGACTTCGGCGCGTATTTCGATCGTTAGCCCCAGTACATGCGGAAGTCTTTTGGGGCGCGCAGATGACCGCTTCCGCGTCTCGAAGCCGTGCCCGCGGCCTCTGTTTCGGTAGGAAAGATGCATGACCAATGGCACCATTGACCGGCATTACGTTCGCTTGCACTATGGGTGAAATTATTTCTCCGTCAGGAATAATGATCGCATGAAGTTGCGTGTCGCCGGATTGGAGCCGGGCCGTCCGGGTGGCGCTGCTGCAATCCGAGCCGACGCAACGACATGACGGGACGCACCTGGCGGCTTGTCCGCAAGCAGGCCCGGGAGCAAGGAATTGGCTTGACAGCTTGCGGCCAGCTGCAAAGCTCACGAATGAAAGCGCCGGCGATCGGCATGGCTGCTCCGACCTGCACGGCACTGGCTCTCCGGTCGCCCGACCGGCCGGAACGATCCTGCCGGATGCCAGTTTGCAGCAGCGCGCGGTCATGCACCGCGTTCGGTACCTATTGGGAGGCTGTCGCATTTGGACCAGGATGCCCTGACAATCGCCTTGGGTGGCCTTGCGCGCGAGATCGGCGAGCCTTGCTTTCACCATCGGCTGCTCGAGCTCGTGGGCAACCTGCTTCCGCACGAAATGGGCTGGATCGTCCGCTACCGTCCCGGCTGCGATCCTGACGTGCTGCACACCAAGGCGATCGATGCCGCGCTGGTCGAGTACTACCTGCAGACCAAGCCGGCTGCGGGCGACCCATATCTCTGCTCGTGGCGCGGCAACTCGCTGCCACGGGTGGAGACGCTGGATGCGGCCCTGCCCCAGGCGATAGACAGGAACTTCTACGCCTTCGATTTCAAGAAGCGCGCCGAATTCACCGATGAACTGGCGCTTTTCCTGCCGGTCCCCGGAACCGCCTGCATCTCCTTGTTTCTCGAGCGCCGGGAACGCATGTTCGCAAGCGACGAACTCGACCGCCTGCGTCGTGTCTTTCCGGCGATGTTGGACTTCCACCACGCGCATATCAGGTCGCTGTTTGGTAGGCTTTCGATGGCGATCGCTGATTGCCATTCGATCGAGGACTCCGCCGTGGTGGTGCTGGACCGCGCAGGCAGGTCGGTGTTCACGACGCCCGGCTGGAAGAAGCTGGGCGAACGGGACCGCTGGGTGGGCAAGCTGGCCCAGGCCTCGTCCCGCGCCGACATCTCGGAAATGGTCCTGCAGGCGCCGTCGTTCCTGCGCTCTCTTGCGCTGGATGAAGCAAACCCCGTCGCACCGGGCGGGGTCGTGTTGTACGTCGCCGGTGCAAGCGACGAGGCCGACGGAAGCAGCGTTCGCGCGGCGCGCGATGTGGCCGACCAGTTGACCCCGCGGGAGCGCGACATCATGCTGCTCACGCTCGACGGCCTCAGCACCGGTGCAATCGCGCAGCAGCTGAACATCGCCAAGGGATCGATCAAGAACTGCCGGCTGCGCATGTACCGCAAGCTCGGCGTGTCGTCCGAACGGGCGATGATCTCGGCGATGATGCCGTTTACCAGGCAGCTCAGGGCGCGGCTGGAAGACGAGCGCAGCGCCCGCTAACCCGGCTTCGTCCGCTCCTTTCACCTGCTTCAACTCCACGCCCGGCCTCACCCTGATGGCATGGTTTGCGCCGTGTCGGCGATACTTCGACCATCGCCGCGCCTCAGGATGGTGCCAAGCGGCACCATTGCGACTTCCCTCCCGTTGCAGCGAGAATTCATCCCAGCGCAGAGGTGCGTTGCCCGCCTTTGACGGCAATATGAATGTGGAGGAACCCAATGCTTAAGAAGAATGACAATGAGTTTTTTGGATTGGACCGTTTCAAACCGAATGATCCGGCGCGTTCCTATACGCTTCCTTCCGAGCTATACTACGATGCTGATGTCTTCGAGGCCGAAAAGGAATCTGTATTCTACAAGTCCTGGAATTTCGTCTGCCATTCCAGCCAGTTGGAAGCGCCGGGCTCCTACACCACCGTCAAGGTCGGCGACCAGAACATCGCCATCGTCCGCGGCCGCGACGGCGAGATCCGCGCCTTCCACAATGTCTGCTCGCACCGTGCCCACCAGTTGCTCACCGGCGAGGGCAAGACGCGCATGATCGTCTGCCCCTACCATGCCTGGACCTACGGGCTCGATGGCAAGCTTCGGTCGAATTCGATCCTCGATTCCGTCGATGGCTTCGCGTCCGAGGAGTTCTGCCTCAAGCCGGTCAAGGTCGAGATCTTCCTCGGCTTCGTCTGGATCAACCTCGACCTGAACGCGGTCGCGCTCGCCGAGCAGTCCGGTACATTCGGCGACGACGTCCGCAAATATGTCGATACACCGGAAACGCTGAAGTTCGCCGGTCGGCTGACCTTCGAGATCAAGGCCAACTGGAAGAACGTCGTCGAGAATTTCCAGGAATGCTACCATTGCCCGCCGGCCCATCCGGCGCTGGTGGAACTGTTCGACCACGGCATCTACCGGACCAGAAACTACGGCATCTGCTCGAGCCACATCGCGCCGGCCCGCGAAGACAACTCGGCCTACAAGTTCGATGCGAGCAAGCAAGGCAACCAGTTGATGTACGCGGCCTGGTATCTGTGGCCGAACGTGACCTTTAATGTCTTCCCCGGCCGCCGCAACCTGTCGTTCATGCACATCATGCCGACCGGACCGGAGACGACCTTCGAGCATTGGGACTTCTTCCTCGACGAGGCGACTCCCAACGAGGAAGAGGTCGCGGCCATGGACTACATCAAGGGCATCCTCCAGCCGGAAGACATCGGCCTGGTCGAAAGCGTCCAGCGCGGCCTCCATTCCCAGGCCTACAGCCAAGGCCGCCTCGTCATCGACAAGGACATGACGTCCAACAGCGAGCACGGCATCCATCACTTCCAGTCGATGTACTACCGCGCCATGACCGCCAACCGCGGATAGCACGCCTTCGAGTTCGCCCGGCGGCACACGGCGCCGGGCGGCACCTTCTCCTAGAAGCCGGGACACGCTCATGAACCACAAGGTGTCGATCCGCCCGCTCGACTGCGCCATCGATGTCCGCCAAGGCCAATCGATCCTCGACGCGGCCCTGAAGGCCGGCCTCGACTATCCCTACGCCTGTCGCCAGGGCACCTGCTCGGCATGCAAGACGCAGGTCCTGTCGGGCGACGTCGAGCAACGCGCCTACGACGTCTCGGCCCTGAGCGACGCCGAGCGCGCGGCAGGCCTCGTGCTCGCCTGCAAGGCCTATCCGAAATCTGATTGCGAGGTGCAACTGGCCGACGAGGATCCGGCACTTCCTCCGCTGTCGAAGGCCGACTGCACGATCACGGGGATCGAGCGCGTGACGCATGACGTCGTGGTGGTCAGGGCTCTGCCCGACGGCGGGCTGCCGGTCCAGTTTCTGGCTGGCCAGTTCGCCGTCCTCGGGCTGCCGGGTTTTCCGGTGCGCGAGTATTCCTTCGCCAATCGCCCGGGCGCGCTGGAGCTGGAATTCCACGTCAGGGCGCGTGTCGGTGGCCACGTCAGCACCCATTTCTACGAACGGACGCGCCGGGGCGACCGCTTTTCCCTCAGCGGACCGTTCGGCAGCGCCTATCTGCGCAAGGAGCATCCCGGGCCGATCGCGCTCGTGGCCGGCGGGACCGGCTTGGCCCCGGCCAAGTCCATTCTCAACGAGGCGCTGGCAATGCCGGCGACCCGCCCGGTGGACCTGTTCTTCTCGGTGCGGTGGCAGCGCGACCTCTATTTCGACGACCAGTTCCGCGACCTGGCGGCCAGCCATCGCAATTTCCGCTTCCATCCTGTCGTGACGGACGAGCCGGACACGCGCTACCCGCGCGATATCTTTGCGGTGATGGCCGAGCACATCGCGGATTTCAGCGCCGCGAAAATCTATACCTGCGGCCCTCCCCCGCTCGTCCGCGCCTGCCAGGAATTCGTGTGCGCCCAGGGGACGCGGCCGGAAGACTGCCACGCTGACCCCTTCGTCAGCCAGGAACCGCAGCAGTTGCTGAATTCGGCCTGACAGCCGACGCGCATCCGGCCGAAAACCCGGCTTCATTTCACGTCATAGCCCAGGAGTCCTCAATTGAAATCACGTGCAGCGGTTGCCTGGGAGGCGAACAGGCCTCTGACGGTCGAGACGATCGAGATCGGTGGGCCGAAGGCCGGCGAGGTTCTTGTCGAGGTCATGGCGACGGGGGTCTGCCACACCGACGCCTACACGCTTTCGGGGCTCGATTCCGAAGGAAAGTTTCCGGCGATCCTCGGTCATGAGGGCGCGGGCATCGTCCGCGAGGTCGGCGCCGGCGTCACCAGCCTGCGGCCGGGCGATCATGTCATCCCGCTCTACACGCCCGAGTGCCGGCAGTGCAAAACCTGCCTGTCGCAGCGCTCCAATTTGTGCACCTCGATCCGCGCCACCCAGGGCCAGGGGCTGATGCCTGACAGGACGACGCGCTTCTCCTGCGACGGCGGCGAGATATTCCACTATATGGGCTGCTCGACCTTCTCCAACTTCACCGTGCTGCCCGAGATCGCGCTCGCCAGGGTGCGTGAGGACGCCCCCTTCGACAAGATCTGCTACATCGGCTGCGGCGTCACCACCGGCATAGGTGCCGTCCTCTACACGGCCAAGGTCCGACCGGGTTCCAACGTCGTGGTCTTCGGCCTCGGCGGTATCGGCCTCAACGTTATCCAGGGCGCCCGCATGGTCGGTGCCGACCGGATCATCGGCGTCGACATCAACCCGGCCAAGGCCGAGATGGCGCGCCGCTTCGGCATGACCGACTTCGTCAATCCGCGCGAGATCGGCAACGACAAGGTGGTGCAGGCTATCCAGGACCTGACCGACGGCGGCGCCGACTATTCGTTCGATGCCACCGGCAACACCGAGGTGATGCGCCAGGCGCTCGAGTGCTGCCATCGCGGCTGGGGTGAATCGATCATCATCGGCGTCGCCGAGGCGGGCAAGGAAATTGCTACCCGCCCGTTCCAGCTGGTCACCGGCCGAGTCTGGAAGGGCACCGCCTTTGGCGGTGCGCGCGGCCGCACCGACGTACCACGGATCGTCGACTGGTACATGGAGGGCAAGATCAACATCGACGACCTCATCACCCACACCATGCCGCTCGAAGAGATCAACACCGCCTTCGAGCTGATGCATGCGGGCACGTCCATTCGCTCGGTCATCCAGTTCTGAGTGCGCCCAGACGCCCCACAACCCCGCGGCGGCGGCCAGCCGGACCCGCCAGCCCCAGCGCATTCCCGGCATGGAGGAGAAGAACATGGTGTCGTTGCATCCCGCCCTGGACCATGGCGTCAAGCCAGGAACCGGCAGCTTTGCCGGCGGAACCCTGGTCTGCGCCTGCGCCGATCGGCCGGTGAAGGTGAAGATCACGGGCGACGTCGCCCACAACCACGCTTGCGGCTGCACGAAATGCTGGAAGCCCGACGGCGCAGCGTTTTCGATCGTCGCGGTGACCGGCCGCGACAATGTGGAGGTGATCGAAAACGGTGACAAGCTGGCGGTGGTCGATCCGAGCGCGCTGATCCAGCGCCACGCCTGCACCGAGTGCGGCGTCCACATGTACGGACCGGTCGAGCGCGACCATCCGTTCCAGGGCCTCGACTTCATCCATCCGGAGCGGTTCGAGGAAGCCGGCTGGATGGCACCGGGCTTCGCCGCCTTCGTCTCCTCGGTCATCGAGGCCGGCGTCGACCCTGCGGAAATGGATGGCATCCGCAAAAGGCTCGGCGATCTCGGCCTCGCCCCCTATGACTGCCTGTCGCCGGCGCTGATGGACTACATCGCCACCTGGACCGCCAGGAAGAATGGTGTGCTCAAGTAGCACCAGGGCCAACAGAGTCCACCGCACAGGTGGGCTCGCCAGACCGCACCAGAGGCGCAAGGCCAACTAGTGCCAAGCGGCATCATTGTAGGTCGTTACCGCCTCTGTATCCTTCATTAGCCGACGCTGAACCGGCAAGACACCAGGTGGAACCGGGATCCGGCAAAAGCCCGTTCGAGGCAGCCGCATCCTGCAGATCGAGACCCTCCGGATGGAGCGCGCGCTCCACGCCGCAGGCGGAGCCGTGGCCAGCGACATCAGCACTTTAGCCAACCCGGGAGGAAACCGATGGTAGCGATAACCGACACCGACATACCCAAGGAAGAGATGCGACGAGCCCTTACCTGGAAAGGAGCATTCTGGATCGCAAGCGGCGCCCCTGCCTTCGTGCTCTTTTCGATCGGCGGCCTGGCGGGAACGGTCGGCAAGCTGGCCATCGTCATCTGGGCCATCTCGATGGTCATGGGATTTATCCAGTCGTTCACCTATGCCGAAATCGCCGGGCTCTTTCCCAACAAATCAGGCGGCGCCTCGATCTACGGCGCCTCGGCCTGGCTCCGTTACGGGAAGTTTATCGCGCCGCTTTCGGTGTGGTGCAACTGGGTGGCATGGACCTCGGTGCTGTCGCTTGGCTCGTCGATCGCGGCAGCCTATGTGCTAAACACCTTCGCGTCCGTCCCCTCGTCGCATTCGGCCGAGGTGATCAACTGGATCACTGCGAACAGCGCGTCGCTGACGGGCCTTGCCTATGACGAGCAGGTGGCCAAGGCGATCGCTGCGCTCACCCCCTCCATCAGGGAATGGACCCTGTTCCACGGCCAGATCGGGCCCGTTTCCTTCTCCCTGAATGCCGCGTTCTGGATCGGCGCGGCCTTCATGCTGCTGGTCTTTGCAATCCAGCACCGCGGCATCCATGGGACCGCCAGCGTCCAGAAGTATCTCGGGCTTGCCGTCATCATCCCGCTGGCGATCGTCGGCATCGTTCCCATCCTGCTCGGCAAGGTGGATGTCGGCAACTTCCTGCCCATGGCGCCGACCAGCGGCGATTGGGACCTGACCAGCTGGACGGTCATCCTGTCCGGCCTCTTCCTTGCGGGGTGGTCGACCTACGGCTTCGAGACGGCCATCTGCTACACGCGCGAGTTCAAGGACCCCGCCAA
Source organism: Aminobacter aganoensis (assembly GCF_014206975.1). Lineage (GTDB taxonomy): Bacteria > Pseudomonadota > Alphaproteobacteria > Rhizobiales > Rhizobiaceae > Aminobacter > Aminobacter aganoensis. The sequence continues at coordinate 53,120 of NZ_JACHOU010000012.1, read as the reverse complement.
CGACACCTACAAGGCGATCCTGTCCGCGGGCCTTCTGTGCCTGGCACTCTTCATCATCGTGCCGTTCACCTTCCAGGGCGTTCTCGGCCTCCAGGGCGTCACCGACCCTTCAATCGTCGACGGATCAGGGGTTGCGCGCGCCTTGGCCATCATGGTCGGCGGTGGTCCCGTCATCCTCTACGCGCTCATCCTGATGATGGTGCTGGCCGTGCTTTTGTCGATCATGACGTCGATGGCAGGCTCGTCGCGCACCCTTTACCAGGGTTCCGTCGACGGTTGGCTGCCGCGCTATCTCGGACATCTCAACCACCATGGCGCGCCCACCAACGCGATGTGGACCGACCTGGTGTTCAACCTGTTCGTCCTGGCAGTTGCCGTTTCGGATGCGACGAGCTTCTTCTTCCTGCTCGCCGTCTCCAACGTCTGCTACATGATCTTCAACTTCCTGAACCTCAATGCGGGATGGATCCATCGCATCGATTCGCCGGATCGGCGCAGGCCCTACCGAGCCCCTACCCTCATCCTGGCAGCCGGCACGGTGTTGTCCTACGTCAACGCGGTGTTCATGGGCGCCGGCGCCAAGATCTGGCACCCGGCGGCACTCTGGGCCGGCCTGGGGACCGCGCTCCTGATCATCCCGGTCTTCTGGTACAGGCACTACATCCAGGACGGCGGCCGCTTCCCTTCGGCCGATGCCGAGAGCCAGGGTGAAAGGCGCGCCGGCGTGCTGCCCTATGTCGCCCTGTTCGGCGGGCTGGGGATCGTTCTTCTCGCGAACTGGATCTTCGTGCTCTGACGGACGGATCGCATTCGTTGCGCCAGCGATAGGCCGTCGCTGGCGGAACTCCCAACTGAAATTTCCCGTGGACCAAACCTCCTCAACCTGGTCCGTCCCTGCCGACAACGCGTGCGCGATTACCCCATAGTTTCGCAGGCGTTGTCGGTCTTTTTTGCTTTTCGGGAAGCGTCGGCCGGCGAACGGCCCTGCTTCTACCGTCCGAGTTCCTTCATCGCCTCGAGCTTGTTGGCTGCCACGACTTGCAGGTGGATGCGCGATGGCCTCGTGGGGTCGCAGAAGACGGTGTTTCGTGCGACGCGGCTGGTACGACCGCGCCCTTCGGGTGCGCCGGTGTTGGGATTGACGTCGTATTTCGGGAAGTTGGACGACGAGATGTCGAGTCGCAGCCGGTGGCCTTTCCGGAACAGGTTGGCGGTGGCGAAGGGCTCGATGGTGATCTTCATCGTTTCGCCGGGCACGCAAGGCTCGGGTCTGTCGAATCCGTTGCGATAGCGGCAGCGGAAGATACCGTCGGTCAGGATCATGGCAAAGCCAGTCGGGAACTCCTCGCTCGGCGGATAGACGTCGACCAGCTTGGCGGTGAAATCGGTGTCGGGACCATCGGTGGAGACGAACAGCTCCACGGTCAGCGGCCCGACGACGGCCATGTCCTCGGCCAGCGGCTCGGTCTCGAAGGACAGCACGTCGAGCCTTGCAGACAGCGGTAGGTTGGTGTCGTCGCAGCCGAAGAAGCGGCTGTTTTCGCGTTGATCGAAGCCACCGCCCTCGAACACAGGCTGGCCGCTGGTCAGCGCGCCGCCGATGGTGGGCACCGGCTTCCTCGGGTCGAAATCATACACGAAGGGTGCGGCATCAGCTTCAGGCAGAGCGTCCGACAGGCTGCCGTCGTGGTGGAGGTTCAACGTACATACGGCACTCGCCGGCAGCGGCCAATCGGGGGCAGCGATCCAGCGCCCGCCATGGTCGATGCGCCCGTCTCCCGTGCGGCGGCCCGTGCCGCCTCCCATCAGGAACAGTCGGACGCGCGGATCCGCCTCGACGGTGTTGTCGGTGTCTTTCAGCCAGCGGTCGAACCAGCGGCGGCGGAACTCAAGCCAGCTCGCGGCGACATTGCCGCCTAGCGCCGCCGCCGGGCCGAACTCGACATCGCCGGCGAAGGTGGCATTGCGGTTGCCGTGCAGGTTCGGCCCCATGACCACCTGCAGGTGTCGCTTTGCGTCGCGCGCAAGACCCTCATAGTTCTCGAAGGTCGTGCGCACATATGCGTCGTACCAGCTCGACACCAGCGCCACCGCAACCTTGGGAAAGGTGTCGTAGCTGTCGAGCGCATAGATGCCCGGCTGCTTCCAGTAGTCGTCGAAGGTGCCGTGGCGCCATTGCTCCAGCAGATAGTTCTCGTATTCGGGAACCCAGCGTACCGGCGAGCGGCCCTCCGACCAGGGCATGGCGGTGAACCACTTCCTGACGTCTTCTGCCTCAAGGGCACGCAGCAGGTCGGGATTGTCCTTGGCCGCCCCGCTCTCGCTTGCGTGGTTATAGGCCCAGGTCGCCTGCTTCAGCTCGAAGGCGCCGCCCTGGCGGATGCCGCAGGTGTATGCATTGGAGAAGCCGCCGGAATCGAGCACCATCGCCGCAAGACCGGGCGGGTTGAGGCAGGCGAGCGCCATCTGCGTATGCGCCGCATAGGACAGGCCCATGGTGCCGATCCTGCCGTTCGTCCAGGGCTGCCCGGCGAGCCAGGCGACCGTGTCGTAGCCGTCGGGCCCCTCGGCGAGATATTTGACGAATTCGCCCTCCGAGCCGTTGCGCCCTCGGCAATCCTGGTAGGCGACGACATAGCCGTGGCGGACGAAGTGGGTCGCCACCTCGGCCCGCGTCATCGGCCGCTCCATGCCTACCTCGATCTCGGAGCGTGAACGCTCGGCCTTGCCATAGGCCGTGCGTTCGAGAAGGACCGGCAGGGCTTCCCCCACCGGCTCTCCATTTTGCGCCGGACGATAGATGTCTGTCGCCAGACGGACCCCGTCGCGCATCGCCACCATGACGTCGCGGTGAACCACTACGCCCTCGGCAACCGGCTCGGGGGCCGGCAGTTCGAAAACACCCATCGTCTCGGCAGTCGCGTTCATGCTTACTTGACCGTCCGTGCGTAGGCGGCCAGCGTGTCCTCGGCCTTGTTGGCGGTGTAGGCGATGTCGGCGCGGCTGGCCCAGGTCACCACCGGCCAGTAGAGCGGCACGATGGCGACGTCGTTGAAGGCGATCTCTGCTGCCTCGGCCAGAAGCGCATTGCGCTTGTGGGCATCGAACTCGGCGAGTGCTGCCCGCATCTTTTCGTCATAGGCCGGGTTGGAGTAGCGGGCGCGGTTGAACGAGCCGGTGCCGGCCTCCTTGTCGTAGGTCATCAGCACGTTGTTCATGCCCGAAGCGGACGACGGCGTGGTGGTGCCGAAGGAGAAGATGAAGGCGCTGAATTCCTGCTTGCCGGCAGCACCCGCATAGACGTTGTAGGGCTGGGTGACGACGCCGTTCACCTTGAGGCCGCCGCGCGCGAAGAGCTGGCCCAGCGCCTGCGCCACGTCGCCATCGCCGGCGAAACGGTCGTTGGACGAATGGACGGTGATGCCGAAGCCGTCGGGCACGCCTGCCTCGGCGAGCAGCTTCTTGGCGCCTTCGAGGTCGATCGCGCCAGGCTCGAGCTTGTCGGAATGGCCGCCGATGCCTGCCGGCACCAGTTGGCCGGCAGGCACGCCTGCGCCCGAGAGGATGCGGTCGATGAGCAGCTGGCGGTCGACCATCTTGGAGATCGCCTGGCGCACCTTGGTGTCCTTGAGCGGGTTCGGAACAAGCTTCTTGCCGGCGCTATCGGTGACGAAGGGGCTTTCGTCCCGGGCGGAGTCCAGCGCCAGGTAGATGATGCGCGACGACGGGGTCGAATGGAGCGCGATGTTCTCGACGCCCTTGAGCGTGGCAACGTCGGCCGGCGGCACTCCGTCGATCAGGTCGACTGCGCCGGAGCGCAGGGCGGCCACGCGCGCGGCGGCATTGGAGATGGCGCGGAAGGTGACTTTCTCGAACTCCGGCTTTTCACCCCAGAACTCGTCGTTGCGCTGGAGCACGAGGCGGTCGCCCGGCACCCATTCGACGAACTTGTAGGGACCGGTGCCGATGGCCGCCGCGCCGCCGATGAAGTCCTGGCTGGTCTTGCCCTCGGTCGCCTTCTTGGAAACGATGTAGACCATGCCGGCCAGTTCCATGAACTGCGGCGTCGGCTTCTTGGTGGTGAAGCGGATGGTCTGCGGGTCGACGATCTCCATCTTGTCGATTGGGCCGACATTGGCGGTGAACGGCGCCGGGCTGTTCTCGATCTTGGAGACGCGTTCGAGCGAATAGATGACATCCTCGGCGGTCAGCGGCGAGCCGTCATGGAACTTCACGCCCTGGCGAAGCTTGACTTCCCAGGTCAGCGGATCGGTATTCTTCCAGCTCTCGGCGAGGTTCGGATGGATCTGCAGGTTGGCGTCGGGCTCGACCAGGCGGCCGAAGACCTGCTGCGCCAGGTTCTGGTTGTTGCCGGTGCGCGAGAACTGCGGATCGACCGAGGAAGGCTCGGTCGACATGCCGACGGTGAGGTCGGCGGCAAGTGCAGCGCTCGAAAGACTGGTGGCCAGAAGCAGGCCGGCGATTGTGGATCGGATCAGTTTCATTTTTTAGGCTCCCCTTGTGTTGGTTAGGTCGTGATCTCGGCCGGGCGAGCGATTGCAAGCACCGGCGTTTCGTTGAGATGGCAGGCACTGATATGACCCGGAGCGATCTCGCGCAGCAGCGGCCGCTCCATGCGGCAGCGGTCGAAGGCATGCGGGCACCGAGGATGAAAGTGACAGCCGCTCGGCGGGTGCAGCGGCGACGGGATCTCGCCCTTTACCGGGTTGAACTGGCGTCGCCGTTGCTTGATCGTCGGCACTTCCGACAACAGCGCCACCGTGTAGGGATGGTTGGGCGCGGCGAAGAACGCGTCGGCCGGTGCGCTCTCGACGATGCGGCCGAGATACATGATCGCGACGCGGTCGGAGATGTGCTTCACCACGCCGAGATCGTGGCTGATGAACAGATAGGTCAGCCCCAGTTCCTGCTTCAGCTCCATGAACAGGTTGAGGATCTGCGCCTGGATCGACACGTCGAGCGCCGAGACGGACTCGTCGCAGATGATGAAGCGGGGCTTGACCGCCAGGGCCCGGGCGATGCCGATGCGCTGGCGCTGGCCGCCGGAGAACTGGTGCGGGTAGCGCTTGAGATAGGACGGATCGAGGCCGACACGCTCCATCAGTGCCGCCACCATGTCGGGGGCCTGCCGCTTGGGCACCATGCCATGCGCCACGGGTGCCTCGCCGACGATGTCGAGGATCGTCTTGCGCGGGTTGAGCGACGACATCGGGTCCTGGAAGATCATCTGCGAGGTCAGCCGGACGGCCTTGGCCTCCTGCCGCGGCAGCGCCGAGATGTCCTTGCCTTCCCAGTGCAGCGTGCCCGCGGACTGGGGTAGGATGCCCGCCATGATGCGCCCGAGCGTGGACTTGCCGCAGCCGCTTTCGCCGACCAGGCCGACGACCTCGCCGGGATTGATCGCGAGTGAGATGTCGTCGACGGCGTGGACGACGCGCTCCTCAAGCTTGGCGCCGAACATGCGTGCGAGCTTTTCGGCATAGTCCAGTCCGCGCGAGAAGCGCCTGGACACGCCGGTGCCTTCGATCAGCGGAGTCATGCTGCCCTCTCGAATTGCGGGTTGAAGCAGCGATAGAGATGACCGTCGATGGCCGCGGCTTCAGGCTCTGCCTCGCAGGCGGCGGTTGCCGCAAAGCAGCGCAGCCGGAACGGGCAGCCCGACGGGCGCTTGAGCGGCGACGGCGCCATGCCGGGGATCGGCGTCAGCGTCTCGCCACGGTCGAGATTGGCCGGCACGGAACGCATCAGGCCAATGGTGTAGGGATGAATGGGACGGTCGAGCACGTCGTCGACCGTGCCGGTCTCGACGATGCGGCCGGCATACATGACCGCAACCTTTTGGGCGAGGCCAGCGACGACGCCGAGGTCGTGGCTGATCCAGACCAGCGACATGCCGAACTCCGTGCTCAGTCGCTGGATCACTGCCAGGATTTGCGACTGGATGGTAACGTCGAGCGCGGTGGTGGGCTCGTCGGCGATGATCAGTTCCGGCCGGTGCAGCAATGCGATGGCAATCGCCACGCGCTGGCGCATGCCGCCCGAGAACTGGTGCGGATAGGCGGCCAGCCGCTCGTCCGGCGAAGGAATGCCTACGAGGCCGAGCGCCTCGACGGCACGGGCGCGCGCTTCGGCCTTCGACACCTTGTCATGGGCGCGCACTGTCTCGACCATCTGGGTCTCGATCGACAGCACCGGGTTGAGCGTCATCATCGGGTCCTGGAAGATCATGGCGATCCGCTTGCCCCGGATGGCGCGCATCTCATGTGGCGAGCGCCCGACCAGGTCCTGCCCCTGGAACAGGATCTTGCCGCCGGTCACGCGCCCGGGCGGGTCGACAAGTCCGAGGATGGAAAAGCCGGTGATCGACTTGCCCGAGCCGGATTCGCCGACAAGCCCGAGGATTTCGCCACGGCCGACCTCGAAGGACACGCCGTCGACCGCCTTGGCGACACCCTCGCGGGTGAAGAAATGTGTGGAGAGGTTTTCGACCTTGAGCGTCATCTCAGCGCTCCGCCAGACGGGGGTTGAGCACTTCGCGCAGCCGGTCGCCGACGATGTTGATGCTGAAGACGAGCGCCAGAAGCAGCAGGCCTGGATAGACCGAGATCCAGTACTGGCCCGACAGCAGCGTCTGATAGCCATTGGCGATCAAAAGGCCGAGCGACGGCTCGGTGATGGGCAGGCCGATGCCGAGGAAGGACAGCGTCGCTTCCGCCGAAATGGCGTTGGCGATCTGCAGCGTGCCGATGACGATGATTGGCGGCAGGCAGTTGGGCAGCATGTGGCCAAACAGGATGCGCGGCTTGGACAGGCCGAGCGAGGCAGCGGCCTCGACATATTCCTTGCCGCGTTCGACGAGGGCCGCGGCGCGCACCGCGCGGGCGAATTGCGCCCACTGCACGATGACCAGCGCAAGCACCACCTTCCACACGCCCTGACCGAGCAGCGCCAGAAGCATCAGCGCGACGAGAATGGTGGGAAAGCCCAGCATCAGGTCGACGAGGCGCATGATCAGCGTGTCTATGCGGCCGCCGAAATAGGCGGCGGCAAGGCCGAGCGCCGTGCCGACGCCGAGCGCGACCACGCCGGCAAACAGGCCGACGCCCATCGAGGTGCGCAGGCCGTAGACCATGGCCGACAGCATGTCGCGCCCTTGTCCGTCGGTGCCGAGCAGGTAGAGCGTGCCGTTCATGCTTTCCGACATCGGCGGCAGCCGGGCATCGAAGAAGTCGATGGCCGCCAGGTCATAAGGGTTCTGCGGCACGAGATACGGGCCGAAGGCTGCGGCGAGGATGAGGAACAGGCAGGCGACCAGGCCGATGGTGGCCTTGGGGCTTTCCAGGATGCCGCGCAGGGAGCGCGCCCAGAAGGCCTGGTTGTCGTTGAGCTTGAGCACAGCCGCGATCATTGGCCGTCTCCCAGCCGTATGCGGGGATCGAGCATCGAGTAGACGATGTCGACGAGAAGGTTGATGACGATGAACATCGTCACGACCACGAGCAGGTAGGCGACGACAACGGGCCGGTCGAGCACGGTGATGGAATCGATCAGCAGTTTGCCGATGCCGGGCCAGGCGAAGATGGTTTCGGTGACGACGGCAAAGGCGATGACCGAGCCGAATTCCATGCCGACGACCGTCACGATCGGGATCATGATGTTCTTCATCACGTGCACCGAGACGATACGGCGCTCCGACAGGCCCTTGGCGCGGGCGAACTTGATGAAGTCGAGCGGCATCGTCTCGCGCACGCCTGTGCGTGTCAGCCGGATCACCAACGACAGCTTGAACAGCGCGAGGTTGGTTGCCGGCAGGATCAGGTGCTTGAGCCCGTCGAGGCTGGCCAGGCTGGTGGTGACGCCGAAGATCTCGCCGGTCTCGCCGCGGCCCGAAGACGGCAGCCAGCCGAGCCAGATCGAGAAGATCATGATCAGCATCATGCCCTGCCAGAAATTGGGCAGGGAGAAGCCGAGGATCGAGCCGGTCATGATGGTTTCATCGGCGACCGACTTCGGCCTGAGGCCGGCGATGAGGCCGAGCGGAATGCCGAGGATCAGCGCGATGGCCAGAGCCACGAAGGCCAGTTCCAGCGTGGCGGGCAGGCGCTGGAAGATCAGGCCGACGGCGGGCTGGTTGAAGACGAAGGAACGGCCGAGATCGCCTTGCAGCGCATCGACCAGGAACGACCAGTATTGCGCGATCAGCGGACGGTCGAGGCCGAGCGCCTGGATGGCCGCCTCGCGCTCGACAGCGCTGGCGTCGGCGGGGATCATGATGTCGATCGGGTTGCCGATGGCATAGATGCCGATGAAGACGAGGACCGACGTCGCAAACAGCACGAGCAGGCTTTGTACGACGCGGCGGATGATGAAGACGGTCATAGTGCGCGACCGTGTGGCCTGGCTCGCCCGCAAGGGCTTGGCTTGGGTGGCAAAAGAGTGTTCTCCTCGCTGCGCCGGTTCGACCGGCTGCCATTTGAGGATCGAGTTAGCAGTGACGTCGACAGAGGCGCAATCTTATGAGTTTTGTGCATTGCCTGATGCGCCCACGGTGTTTCGGCGGTGACCGGCTTGCCCACGTCAGGCGCGCGCGCATGAACCTGCGCCAGCTCGAAGTGTTCCGGGCCGTCATGCAGACCGGCTCGACCATCGGCGCCTCCGGCGTACTCAGCCTGTCGCAGTCGGCCATCAGCAGGCAGCTGACCAGCCTCGAGCAGGAAATAGGGCTGGAGCTGTTCCGGCGCGAGAAGGGCCGTCTGGTCCCCAAGCCCGAGGCCACCGCCCTGCTTCAGGAAGTCGGCGAATTGTCCGATGTGCTTGCCCGCCTCAAGCGTCGCACCGACGAGCTCAGTGCCGGCTGGTCGGGCAAGACGCTGATCAAGATGGGTTTTCCGCATTCGCTGACGACCACGCTGCTGCCGGGACTGGTGCGCGACTTCCTGGCCGCGCAGAGCGAAGTCAGTATCGAGCTGGTGGCCGGACCCTACGACGCCATCGAGCGCGCGGTCATGGGCCGTACGGTCGATTTCGGCTTCGTCCGACTGCCGACCGAGGATCGTGGGCTGCAGACCATGCCGCTTGTGTCCAGCGGCCAACTCTGCGCACTGCCCGTCGGCCATCCGCTCGCCGAACGCGAGACAGTCAGCGCCGACGACCTGTCGCGCACCGACCTTGTGCTGCTCGGCCGCTTGCGGTCGAGCCGCGAGGACATCGAGGAGCGGCTGCGGCATGCCCAGGGCACGGTGCGCTGCCGCGTCGAGACGCATTCGGTCGAATCCAGTGTGGCGATGGTCGCCGAAGGCATCGGCGTCTCGATCATCCCGGCACTGATCGGCAACCTGCTCAAGTCCGACCGGGTGGTGATGAGGCCCTTCTCGCCGCCACTGTGGAACGATTACGGCATCGCCACCCTGCGCGACACCCAGCTGTCGCGGCCGGTACTCAACTTCATCGACACGCTCAGGGAACGGCTGGTCGGCGACGGCACGATGACGAAGCCGATCGGCTAGTCAGCAGCAGCGCTGCCGGCATCGCCGTGGCGGGATGCCGGAGCTTTGGATTGGCCTCCTTGCCAAGGCTGCGACATCAACCTTCTCCGCCCCGCGGCGCGGTCAATCCGAAAGCAGCGTGCGGGTCAGCTGATGGTTCGCATCGGCAAGGCCGTCGATAATGTTGAAATGGTGACGGTCGGGCTCCACTACGGTCAACGTCGTGGCGCCTAGGCCAGTCCAGATGTTGGCGAGAAGCGCGTTCTGGCGGACGAATTCGGCGCGCTCGCCGCCGCCGACCCAGCAGGTGATGCGGGTGTCGTCCATCGGACGCAGCAAGGCCGGGCTCTCGGCCAGTGCCTCGGCTTCGTCGATCCCGAGTGTCCCGTTCATGCCGGTACTGATCAGCGGGCGCAGGTCGTGCAGGCCCGAGATCGACACGACATGACGGACGCGGGCCTGAACCTGCGGCGCGAGCGGCGAGCCTGCCGCGACCATGCGGGAAACCAGGTGGCCGCCGGCCGAATGCCCGGTCAGCATCAGGGAGCCATCCACCATTTCGGCCGCCTTGCCGATCGCAGCGCCTATCTCCGCGACGATGCCGGCGATGCGGATTTCGGGGCACAGCGTGTAGGACGGCATCGCCACCGCGTAGCCGTTGGCAATCGGGCCTGCCGACAGATGCGACCAGAAGCTCTTGTCGAGCGCCATCCAGTAGCCGCCATGCACGAAGACCACGAGCCCCCTGGGCATGCCCTCGGGCAAGAACAGATCGAGCCGGTTGCGCGGCTTGTCGCCATAGGCGATGTCGAGTTTTGCCCGCCCGGCCGAAGCCAGCGCATCGCGAAACGCCCGGGCCGGTTCCACCCAGGCCGCCGGCCAGCGGTCGCCGCCGGCGATGTTGGCGCCATTGGTATAAGCATTGTCCCAATCGTCGATGTGATGTTCGAGCACCGGCACACTCCCTGGCGGCATCGTTTCAGGCTGCTAGCAATGGCCAGCGTCGGCGGCGTCGTCAATGCTTCCCTCGTCAAAAACTTTAGGCTTGAAATAAATTGGGACTGATGCCATTCTGCGGGCCGTCCAGTCGAGAATGGGAGGTCTCGCTGCGCCGCCCGCAAGACGTGCCGAAGTTTCTTCCACGCCCGCCTTCCTTGAAGGCACTGCGCAGCGGCCGCCGATGCGACCCCTCCCCCAGAGAATGCAGATAGACAGCAAAGCCGGGCACAGTCGCGCCACGGTGAGGAAGCAGATAGGGAACAGCCGCAGAATGCTTGGACCGTCAGCGCATATCGACACCTTCACGCGCGACAACCTCCCGCCGGAGGACCAATGGCCGACGTTCCTGCTCGACGGTTTCGACTATCCCGAACATCTCAATGCCGGCGTTGAGCTGACCGACCGGCTGGTCGAAAAGGGCCTGGGCGATCACACCGCGCTGATCGGCAACGGTCGCCGCCGTACCTACAAGGAACTCTCCGACTGGACCAACCGGCTGGCGCATGCGCTGGTCGAAAACTACGGCGTCAAGCCGGGCAACCGGGTGCTGATCCGCTCGGCCAACAACCCGGCAATGGTCGCCTGCTGGCTTGCTGCCACCAAGGCCGGTGCCGTCGTCGTCAACACCATGCCGATGCTGCGCGCCGGCGAACTGGCCAAGATCGTCGACAAGGCCGAGATCACCATAGCTCTGTGCGACACCCGCCTGATGGACGAGATGGTCGCCTGTGCCAAGGACAGCCCCTTCCTCAAGAAGGTCATCGGCTTCGACGGCACTGCCAACCACGATGCCGAGCTCGACCGTATCGCCCTCGACAAGCCGGTGGTCTTCGAGGCGGTGAAGACCGGCCGCGACGATGTCGCCCTGCTCGGCTTCACCTCCGGCACGACGGGTGTTCCCAAGGCGACGATGCATTTCCATCGCGACCTGCTGATCATCGCCGACGCCTATGCGAGGGAAGTGCTGTCGGTGACGCCGGACGACGTCTTCGTCGGTTCTCCGCCTCTTGCCTTCACCTTCGGCCTCGGCGGTCTCGCCATCTTCCCGCTGCGCTTCGGTGCGGCCGCGACGCTGCTCGAGCAGGCCACGCCGCCCAACATGGTCCACATCATCGAGACCTACAAGGCGACGATCTCGTTCACCGCCCCTACCGCCTACCGCGCGATGCTGAAGGCGATGGACGAGGGTGCCGATCTGTCGTCGCTGCGCGTCGCGGTTTCGGCCGGCGAAACGCTGCCGGGGCCGGTGTTCGACGAATGGACCGAGAAGACCGGCAAGCCGATCCTCGATGGCATCGGCGCCACCGAGATGCTGCACATCTTCATTTCCAACCGCTTCGAGGACATGAAGCCTGCCTCCACCGGCAAGCCGGTAGGCGGCTACGAAGCGCGTGTCGTCGACGCCGACATGAACGAGGTGCCGCGCGGCACGGTGGGCAAGCTTGCCGTGCGCGGCCCGACCGGCTGTCGCTACATGTCGGATGACCGCCAGCTCGAATATGTCCGCGATGGCTGGAACCTGACCGGCGATGCCTTCCTGCAGGACGAGGACGGTTTCTTCCACTTCGCAGCCCGCTCCGACGACATGATCGTCAGCGCCGGCTACAACATTGCCGGCCCCGAGGTCGAGGCGGCGTTGTTTGCGCACCCCGAAGTCGCCGAATGCGCCGTCATCGGTGCCGAGGACGGCGAACGCGGCCAGATCGTCGAAGCCTATGTCGTGCTGGCGCAAGGCGTGGCGGCAGATGCCGCAACCGTCAAGCGCCTGCAGGACCATGTGAAGGCAACGATCGCGCCCTACAAATACCCACGCTCGGTGAAGTTCATCGACGCCCTGCCCAAGACCCAGACCGGCAAGATCCAGCGCTTCCGGCTCCGCGCGGAGAAGATGAATTGAGCAAACCATACGATCCCTCGGCCGAGGGCGCGCAGATGTCGTTCAAGGATCGCATGTCCTACAGCGACTACCTGCACCTGGAAAAGGTGCTGGATGCGCAGGAGCCGCTGTCGACTGCCCATGACGAGATGCTGTTCATCATCCAGCATCAGACCTCGGAGCTGTGGATGAAGCTGGCGCTGCACGAGATCAGCTCGGCCATCCGTTCCATCCGCGCCGATCGCCTCGAGCCGTCCTTCAAGATGCTGACGCGCGTGTCGCGCATCTTCGAGCAGCTGAACAGTGCCTGGGACGTGCTCAGGACGATGACGCCCAGCGAATACACCGAGTTCCGCGACTCGCTCGGCCAGTCCTCGGGCTTCCAGTCGTGGCAGTATCGGGCGATCGAGTTCATGGCCGGCAACCGCAACGTGGCCATGCTGCGCCCGCATGCGCACCAGCCGGAACTCACCGAGAAGCTGGAAGCCGTGCTCGCGCAGCCCTCGCTCTACGACGAGGCGATCCTCCTGCTCGCCCGCAACGGCTTCGACGTCGGCGCCGAGGCGAACAAGATCGACTGGCGCGAGACGCGCAGCGAGAGCGAGGAAGTGCTGGCTGCCTGGCAGGCGATTTACCGCGATCCGCAGCGCTACTGGATGTTCTACGAACTGGCCGAGAAGCTGGTCGACTTCGAGGATTATTTCCGCCGCTGGCGCTTCAACCACGTCACCACGGTCGAGCGCATCATCGGCATGAAACGCGGCACCGGCGGAACGTCGGGCGCCTCGTATCTCAAGAAGATGCTGGAGGTTGAACTGTTCCCTGAACTCTGGAAAGTTCGCACCCGGCTCTAGATCATTTTTTGCGTTACAACGAGAACACGCGGAGGGAGAACCTAATGAAGAAGATTATTGCAGCCGGCATCTTCGGCTTGTCGCTGGCGACGTCCGGCCTGGCCTATGCCGAGCCGGTCAAGATCGGCGTCATCACCACGCTTTCGGGCGGCGGCGCAGGCCTTGGCGTTGACATGCGCGACGCGTTTGCGCTGGCCATGAAGCAGTCGGGCAACAAGGACGTCGAGCTCGTCATCGAGGACGATGCCCAGAAGCCCGAGATCGCCGTGCAGCTGGCTGAAAAGATGATCCAGAGCGACAAGGTCGACCTGCTCACCGGCATCATCTGGTCGAACCTCGCAATGGCCGTGGTGCCGAATGCGGTGGCGCAGGACATCATCTACCTGTCGCCGAATGCCGGCCCGTCGGCACTGGCCGGCGCCAAGTGCAACCAGAACTATTTCAACGTCGCCTACCAGAACGACAACTTCCATGAGGCGATGGGGCAGTACGCCAACAAGGACTACAAGAAGACCTTCATCCTCGCGCCGAACTATCCGGCCGGCAAGGATTCGCTGACCGGCTTCAAGCGCTACTACAAGGGCGAGCTGGCGGGTGAGACCTACACCCAGGTCGGCCAGACCGACTATGCCGCCGAGATCGCCCAGATTCGCGATTCCGGTGCCGACTCGGTGTTCTTCTTCCTGCCTGGCGGCATGGGCATCTCCTTCATGAAGCAGTACGCCCAGTCGGGCGTCAACATCCCGGTGATGGGCCCCGGCTTCTCCTTCGACCAGGACATCTTGCCTGCGGTCGGCGATGCGGCCCTCGGCGTCAAGAACTCGGCAAGCTGGTCCAAGGACCTCGACAACGAGGCCAACAAGGCGTTCGTCGAAGCCTTCCAGGCCGAGTACAAGCGCCTGCCCTCGGTCTATGCCGCCCAGAGCTGGGACACCGCCAACCTGATCCTGTCGGCGCTCGGCAAGGCCAGCGTCAAGGACAAGGACGCTTTCCGCGCCGCCCTCAAGGCAGCCGACTTCAAGTCGGTTCGCGGCGAGTTTACCTTCAACACCAACAACCACCCGGTTCAGAACATCTATGTGCGCGAAGTGATCAAGGAAGGCGACGTGCTGACCAACAAGATCGTCGGCACCGCCTTCGAAAAGCACGGCGACGCTTACGCCGAGCAGTGCAAGATGTAGCCTTGGCAAGGCCCGTTTATTGGCGGGCCAGCCTTGAACGGAGCACTCGACCCCCACTCCGCTTCGCCGCGCTCGGCACCTCTCCCTCTCAAAAGGGGAGAGGAAGGACCAAGTCGCTGGCGACTTTACTCTCCCCCGTCGAACGGGGGGAGGTGGTTTGCGAAGCAAACCGGAGTGGGGGTCGACTTGCTTCGGCATGAAGCGTTGCAGGCCCTCCCGCAGCACTGAACCGACACTCCAGCAAGCGAAAGTATCCCTTGTCCATCGCACTGCTCATCGAGCAACTTCTCAACGGCCTGCAACTCGGGGTGATGCTGTTCCTGATGGCAGCGGGCCTGACGCTGATCTTCGGTGTTATGGGCCTGATCAATCTTGCGCATGGTTCGCTCTACATGGTCGGTGCCTTCGCTTGCGCGGCGGTTGCAGCCGCAACCGGCTCGTTCTGGATCGGCCTCGTCGCCAGCCTGATAGCGGCAGCTGCGGCCGGTGCGATCATGGAAGTGACCGTCATTCGCCGGCTCTACGAGCGCGATCACCTCGACCAGGTGCTGGCGACATTCGCGCTGATCCTGATCTTCTCGGAAGGTACACGCTGGCTGTTCGGATCGTTCCCGCTCTATCTCGATATCCCGCCGTTGCTGCAGGGTGCAGTGCCCCTACCCGGCGGCGGCCAGTACCAGCTCTATCGCCTCGCCATCATCGGCGTCGGCATCGTGGTCGCAATCGGGCTCTATTTCCTGATCTCGCGAACCCGACTCGGCATGCGCATCCGCGCCGGCGAAGCCGACCGCGAGATGATCGCGGCCCTGGGCGTCGACATCAGGACGCTCTACACCGTGGTCTTTGCGCTGGGTGCCGCACTGGCCGGGCTTGCCGGAGCACTGGTCGGCGCGTTGCAGTCGGTGCAGGTCGGCATGGGCGAGCCGGCGCTGATCCTTGCTTTCGTCGTCATCGTCATCGGCGGCATCGGCTCGATCAAGGGGGCGCTGTTCGGCGCCATCCTCGTCGGCGTCGTCGACACCATGGGCCGCTTCCTGCTGCCCAAGGCGCTCGCCCTGATGATACCTGCCGCGCAAGCCGGCCCGATCGGTGCCGCCCTTGCCTCGATGCTGATCTATGTCGTCATGGCGCTCATCCTCGCCTTCAGGCCGAGCGGCCTGTTTGCGGCGCAGTCGTGAGGCGGGCATGACGAACGCATCCCCGACGTCACGCGAAACCATCGTCAATGCGCTGCTGGCGCTGCTTCTGCTGGGTCTCCCGCTCTTGGCCTTCGCCATGGGCGAGCCGTTCTACATCACGCTTGCGACGCGCATCGCGGTGCTGGCCCTGGCCGCCGTCGGCCTCAACATCGCGCTCGGCCTTGGCGGGCTGGTGTCGTTCGGCCACGCCGCGTTCTTCGGCCTTGGCGGATACGCGGCAGGCATCCTGGCGACCCATGCCTTCGACGGGGTGCCGCTCTTTGCCGGCATCCCGGGCACGGTATCGATGCCCGTCATCTGGCTCGTCACCATGGTTGCCTGCGGCCTCGTTGCCTTGCCCATCGGTGCGATCAGCCTCCGCACCGCCGGCGTCTATTTCATCATGATCACGCTCGCCTTCGCGCAGATGATCTACTATTTCGCCATCTCCTGGCCGGCCTATGGCGGCGAGGACGGGCTCTCGATCTACGTCCGCAACGAGTTTCCGGGCGTCAACACGACCCAGCCCCTGCCCTTCTTCCTGATCTGCTATGCCGTGCTGATGGCCGCATTGGGCCTGTTCTGGCTGCTGCGCGGCTCGCGTTTCGGCGCAGCGCTGCAGGCCGCTCGGCAGAACGCGACACGACTGTCGGCCGTCGGCATCGCGCCGTTCAACATCAGGCTGGTCGCCTTCATCATTTCGGCGATGGTCACCGGCGTGGCCGGGGCGCTGTTTGCCGACCTCAACAAGTTCGTCAGCCCGTCGATGATGTCGTGGCACATGTCGGGCGAGCTCATTGTGCTGATCATCCTCGGCGGCAAGGGCCGGCTGTTCGGACCCGTCGCCGGGGCCATGCTTTATGTCCTGTTCGAGTTCGCCCTCGGCGGCATCACCGAACGCTGGCAGTTCTTCCTCGGCCTGATCCTGCTCGGCGTGGTGCTGTTTGCTCGCGGTGGGCTGCTTGGTCTCCTGGCCGGAAAGGCGCGTCATGGCTGAGCCGGTCCTCGAAATCCTGGAGTTGCGCAAGACCTTTGGCGCCCTGAAGGCCACCGACGGCGTCAGCCTGGATCTGAGGCCGGGCGAAATCCACGCCCTGATCGGCCCCAACGGTGCGGGCAAGAGCACGCTGATCCACCAGATATCAGGCTCGATCCGGCCCGACAGCGGCTCGGTCCGTTTCCTCGGCCAGGACATGGCCGGGCTGGACATGGCCGCCCGCGCCCGACTGGGGCTCGGGCGCAGCTTCCAGATATCGTCGCTGGCGCAGGAGTTTTCGGCGCTGCGCAACGTCATGCTGGCGGTGCAGGCGCGGCAAGGCTCGAGCTTCCGCTTCTTCCGTCCCGTCATGGACGACCCGACGCTGACCGAACCGGCCATGGCTATGCTGGAAAGGGTCGGCCTAGCCGGCCGCGCGCAGATGCCCGCCGCCGAACTGTCGCACGGCGAACGCCGCCAGCTCGAAATCGCCATTGCGCTGGCGCTCGGCTCGAAAGCCTTCCTGTTCGACGAGCCGATGGCTGGCATGGGGCCGGAAGGGTCGAAAAGCCTGACGAAGTTCCTCGACGGCCTGCGCCTTGAGGCGCCGATCCTTCTGGTCGAACACGACATGGATGCGGTGTTCGCGCTGGCCGACCGTATCTCCGTTCTCGTTTACGGTCGCGTCATCGCCACCGGTACGGTGGATGAGATCCGCAACGATCCCGAAGTCCGCCGGGCCTATCTCGGAGAAGCCGCGTGAGCCTGCTCGAACTCAAGGGCGTCGAGACTTTCTACGGCGCCTCTCAGGCATTATTCGGCGTCGCCCTCGACGTCCGCGAGGGCGAGGTCGTGGCGCTGATGGGCCGCAACGGCATGGGCAAGACGACGACGATCAACTCCATCCTCGGCCTCGTCCGGCCGCGCACGGGAACGATCAGTTTTGCCGGCCGACAGGTCGCCGGCCTGCGTCCGCACCGCATCGCCCGTCTCGGTCTCGGTCTGGTGCCGGAGGGACGCCGCTGTTTCCCCAACCTCACCGTCTTCGAGAACCTGGTCGCCGCAGCGCGCGGCAGCGAATGGACCTTCGACAACGTTGTGGACCTTTTTCCGCGCCTCGGCGAGCGCCGCGATCAGTATGCCAACACCCTTTCAGGCGGCGAGCAGCAGATGCTGGCCATCGGCCGGGCGCTGATGACCAACCCCAGCCTGCTCATCCTCGACGAGGCGACCGAAGGCCTGGCGCCGGTCATCCGCCAGGACATCTGGGCGGCGATCCGCAAGCTCAAGGCCGCTGGCCAGTCGATCCTGGTCGTCGACAAGACGTTATCCGAACTGTTGCCGGTGGCCGACCGTTGCTTCGTCCTGGAAAAGGGCATCACGGTCTTTTCGGGTGCGCCCGAGGCGCTGACGCCGGAGCTGCAGGACCGTTATCTCGGCGTATGAAAAAGGGCGGCCAAGCCGCCCTTTTCCTTGTCTCTGCGGCGATGGCCGCTCAGGTCACCGCCGACTTGACGGCGAAACGCGCTTCCTTCCAGGCACCGGTACGCAGGATGTCTTCCAGCACCTCGACGGCGTGCCAGACATCCTTGAATCCGACATATAACGGCGTGAAGCCAAAGCGAAGCGTAGCGGGCGCACGGAAGTCGCCGATCACGCCGCGCTCGATCAGCGCCTGCATGATCTGGTAGGCGTTGTCATGCGCAAAGGAGACCTGGCTCCCGCGCCTGGTGCCGTCGCGCGGGCTTTCGAGCGTCAGGCCGTATGCGCCGCATTTCGCTTCGACCAGCTGGATGAACAGGTCGGTGAGCGCGATGCTCTTTGCCCGCAGCGCCTTCATGTCGACGTCATTCCAGATGTCGAGCGCGCCTTTCAGCGCCCGCAGCGACAGGATCGGCTGGGTGCCGCACTGGAAGCGGCGAATGCCGGCATCCGCAGCGTAGCTCTGCTCGAAGGCAAACGGCCGGGCATGGCCCCACCAGCCGCTGAGCGGCTGGCGCGCTTCCGCCAGATGACGGTTTGCGACATAGATGAAGGCCGGCGCGCCGGGACCGCCATTGAGGTATTTGTAGGTGCAGCCGACGGCGAAGTCGGCGTTCGAACCGTCGAGATCGACCGGCAGCGCACCGGCGGTGTGGCAGAGATCCCAGACGATCAGCGCGCCGGCTTCATGCGCCTTCTTCGTCAGCGCCGCCATGTCGCGCAGTTCGCCCGACTTGTAGTTGACGTGGTTGACCAGAACAACGGCGACGCTGTCGTCGATCAACTCTTCGATCGATGGCGCGTCGACTCCTTCCAGCCGCAGGACCGTGCCTGCCCGCGTCGAGGCCACGCCCTCGGCCATGTAGAGGTCAGTCGGAAAGCTGCCGGCCTCGGCGACGATCACCGAACGGTCGGGCCGGAGCCCCATCGCCGCATGCAGCGCCTTGTAGACGTTGATCGAGGTGGTGTCGCAGACGACAGTCTGGCCCGGTGCGGCGCCGACGAGGCGGCCGAGCTGGTCGCCCAGTTCGACAGGCATTTCGAACCAGCCGGCCTTGTTCCAGCTGCGGATGAGGTCCTGGCCCCATTCCTGCCTTGCGGCTTCCGTGAGTTCGGCGAAGGCGGCGGGCGACGCCGCCCCCAGCGAATTGCCGTCGAGATAGACAAGCCCTTCGGGCAGCACGAAGCGTTCGCGCATGGGGCGCAGCACGTCGGCTGCATCCATCGCCTCGATCGCGACGAGATCGGGTATTCCACTCATGATGCGACCAATCCTTGACTATTCGCGAACGGTTTCGCGTGCGGGCGCCGGCCCGCGGCTGCGCTTGAGGCTCGGCAGTGCCAGCATGGCGAGCACGAACAGGCCGGTGGCGAGCTTGAGGTCGGGGGGTGGCATGCCGGCCGCCAGGCAGAACGATACCAGTTGGTAATAGACCACCGCACCGACAAACGGGGCGGCGAGCTGGCGCAGGACCGTCTGCTTGCCGACTATGGCTTCGCCGATCATCAGGGCCGCGAGGCCGTTGATCAGGATGCCGAGGCCCATATTGACGTCGGCAAAGCCCTGCGACTGCACCATCAGCGCACCGCCGGTGGCCGAGAATGCGCTGGCGAGGCCGACGCCGCCGATGGTGGCGACCCAGACGTTGATGCCCTGGGCTTCTGCCATGTCGGGATTGGCGCCGACGGCGCGGATGGCGGTGCCCTTCTCCGTCTTGAAGAACATGTTGAGCAGGATGAAGACCACGGCGCCGATGACGCCGGCGATGATGATCTTGCTGGCCGGGAAACCCGGCTGGACGAAGGGTGCCCAGTCGAACACGGTCGGCGCGCCAAATACCGACAGGTTGGATTTGCCCATGATGCGCAGGTTGATGCTGTAGAGCATCGTCATCATGAGGATGCCGGCGAGCAGCGTGTGGATGCGGAAGCGCAGATGGATGAAGGCGGTGCAGCAGCCAGCCAGGAAGCCGGCGATGATGGCGATCGCGATCGCCGTCAGCGGCGAAGCGCCGGCTGCCAGCAGCACGCCGCAGACGCAGCCGCCGAGCGGGAAGGCGCCCTCGCTGGTGAGGTCGGGGAAATTCAGCGTGCGGAACGGGATCATGATGCCCAGCACGACGAAGGCGAGGATGAGACTCTGCGCCAGCGTGACCGGAATCAGCGCGACGAAGCTCCAAAAGATGGTCTGGATAAGGTCCATGATGATCAGCTCGCCAGCAGCATGCGGTCGGTCTTGACGGCGAAATGGCCGATCAGGTCGGGAACCGTGACCTTTGCCTTCTCGTCGCCCGTTATCTCGAGCCGCAGCTTGCCGGCGTCGAGCATGATGACGCTGTGACCGAAGTCGACGGCGTGCTGCATGTTGTGGGTCACCATCAAGGTGGTGAGCTTGAGCGCGTCGACGGCGCGCACGGTCGCCTGCATGACGATGTCGGCGGTGCGCGGGTCGAGCGCTGCGGTATGCTCGTCGAGCAGCAGCAGCTCGGGCTCGCCGCCAACGGCCATGATCAGCGACAGCGACTGGCGCTGGCCGCCGGAAAGCAGCTCGACGCGGGTGTCGAGGCGGTTTTCGAGGCCGAGGCCGAGCAACGCCAGCCGCTCCCTGTAATCGGCGAGACGCCTGGCGTTGAGGCCCTGGCGCAGGCTGCGCTTCTTGCTGCGCAGTTCGGCGAGAAGCATGTTCTCGGCCACCGTCATCGATGCGGCGGTGCCCTTCATCGGATCCTGGAACACGCGGGCGAGCCGCATGGCGCGCTTGTGCACCGGCATCTCGGTGACATCGTCGCCATTGATGACGATCTGGCCTGAATCGAGCACCAGCGCGCCCGAAATGGCATTGAGCATGCTGCTCTTGCCGGCGCCGTTGGAGCCGATGACGACGCCGAACTCACCGGTGTTGAGCTTCAGGTCGAGGCCGTCCAGGGCAACCTTCTCGTCGGGTTGTCCCTTGTAGAATACCTTGCGTGCAGATCGGATTTCGAGCATCCGTCCCTCCCGAAAAAGGCAACGGCGCGCATGACGCCGTTGCCTGTTTTTGACGAAGTCGAAGATCAGTCGACGATGCAGCCGCAATCGGCCAGCGACTCGGGGATCTCGATGCCGAACGCTGCCATCGCCTTCTTGGAGATCGTCGGTGCGTGGTCGGCATAGGCCGGGCGCGACGGCGCGATGGTCTTGGGGTCAGCGCCCTTGAGGATTTCGGCCGCGATCTTGCCGGCGTTCATGCCGACCTGGGTGTAGTTGACGGCAAAGCTGGCCGGCACGACGCCATTGCGGACCGCACCGTCGTCGGAGTTGACGATCGGGATGCCGGCCTGGCGGGCTGCGGCCGACACGGCGGCGACCGCGGGCTGGAGCAGGTTCGAGGCAGGCGTGTAGATCACGTCCGTCTTGCCGGCGAAGGAAGCGATGCGTTGCTGGATGTCGTTGACGTTGTCGACGCCGACCGCAACGACCTCGAAGCCGGCCGAGGGGGCCACTTCCTTGATCTTTTCGAGCAGGGCGACGTCGTTCGCCTCACCCGGATTGTAGGGCACGCCGAAGCGCTTTGCGTTGGGCAGCAGCTTCTTGGTGAATTCCATGACGGCTGCCATGTCCTGCAGGTCGGTGGCGCCGGTCATGCCTTCGTCGCCTGCATCCCACGACGGAACGAGCTTGGCAGCGACCGGATCGGTGACAGCCGAGAAGACAACCGAAATGCCGGAGCCGGCGAGCGCCTTCTTGGCGATCTGCGAAACAGGCGTGGTGACGGTGTAGATGAGCTTCGGCTGTTCGGCCTGCAGCTTGGCGATCATCTGCGGCACCAGCGAGGCGTCGAAATTGGTGTGGCTCTCGGTGTAGACGACGTCTTTGCCTTCAACAAAGCCGTTTTCCGACAGCGCCTGCTTGAAGCCGGCGATCGAAGCGTTGAGCTGCGGATGCTCGCCGAAATTGGCGATACCGATCTTGATCGGATCGGCAATGGCAGCACCGAGGCTGGCAGCAAGCGCGCCGGCCACGAACAGGCCCGACAGCAGGCCGGTCTTCAGGTTTCTCATCTATTCCTCCCAGATTGACAAGGCGCCGCTCACTGAACGGCGGCATGGACCAGATCATGCGCAGTGGCGGGGCCCCTGTCAAACAATTATATATAATTCTTGCCAGTTGCTCCCATGATATATAATTTTTCGAGTCAGGCGGTCTCGCGGATGGATAGCGATGCAGGATGACGAGCACTCCACCAAGACGGAAGCGGCCTACCGGCTGCTGCGCCGCGACATCCTGACCACGCGCCTGATGCCGGGTGCGCCGCTCAAGCTGAGCGTGCTGCGCAACACCTATGGTGTCGGCTGGACGCCGCTGCGCGAGGCGCTGTCGCGGCTCGAGGCCGAGCGCCTGGTGACGGCGATTTCCAATCGCGGTTTTGCCGTCGCGCCCGTTTCGCGCGGCGAACTCGAAGACCTGGCCCGCGCCCGCATGGTGGTCGAAATCCCGCTGTTGCTGGAATCCATGGACAAGGGCGACGCCGACTGGGAAGCCATGGTCGTCACCGCCCATTATCGTTTGTCGCGCTGCAAGACGGCGGTCGAGGATTCGTCTGACGAAGCAGTCGACGACTGGGACGAAAAGCATGAAGCCTTCCATGCGGCACTGCTGGGGGCGGCCGATTCCAGCTGGCTGCAGCGCTTTCGCTCGACGATCGCCGACCAATTGCGCCGCCATCACCGTTTTCTCGGCCTGGCGCCGACGCTGCGCGCCGCTGCCGGCCAGAAGAACGGCTACGAGGAGGCCATGGCGGCTCTGCAGGAAGCGCAGTCCATCGAACCTCATACGGCCCTGATGGAAGCGGCGCTCGACCGTGACTTCGACAAGGCGAAGGCACTGATGAGCGACCACATCGGTTACACGCTGCATGTCTACGTCCACACTGAAGACAAGAGCGGCAACAGGCATGTCGCGCGCGCCGGCAGCCTGAAAAAGCAGACGGCGGCGCAATGAACGCGCCGCATCGCCCGACGCTGGACGAGATCGCCGCAGCGCGTGCCCGGCTGGCGCCCCATATGGCACGCACGCCGCTGCTGCGCCTCGATCTCGGCCTGGCTGACCGGCAGATATTCCTGAAGCTCGAGACCTTGTCGCCGATCGGGGCATTCAAGCTTCGCCCGGCGCTGAATGCGCTGTTGTCTCGCGACGCCGACGCCTTGCGCAAGGGCGTTGCCACGCCAAGTTCGGGTAACATGGCCTACGGCATGGCCTGGGCAGCCAACAGGCTTGGCGTGCCAATGGCCGCCTACATGTACCGGGGCGCGCCACAGACCAAGATCGACGGCGTACGCCGGTTGGGCGGCGAGGTCCGCTTCATTTCGATGGAGACCTGGTGGCAATACATCATCGGCGCCGAACGGCCCGACTTTCCCGAATTGCTGATCAATCCGGTGACCGACCAGGCCGTGCTTGCCGGCAATGGCTCGATCGGCATGGAAATCCTGGAAGACCTGCCTGACGTCGATTGCGTTCTGACGCCCTATGGCGGGGGCAGCATGACGTCGGGCGTTGCCAGTGCCGTGAAGGCGCTGCGGCCGCAGGCAAGAATCTTCGCCGTCGAGGACGAGAACGCAGCGCCGGTGACGGCAGCCCTTGCCGCCGGCTGCATCGTCGAGATCGAGACGCGCCGTTCTTTCATCAAGAGCATCGGCGGGCCTTCGCTGGTACCGCAACTCTGGCCGGTGGCGCGCGAGCTTATAGACGGCGCAATCACGGTCAGCCTGGAGCAGGTGACGGAGGCGATGCGCCTCTTGTTCGCCAAGGCCAAGGTCGTCGCCGAGGGCGCAGGTGCGGCTTCCGTGGCGGCTGCGATGACGAGCGAGCACGCCAAGGGCAAGGTCGTCTGCGTCGTCTCGGGTGGCAACATCGATGCCGCGGCCTACGCCACGGTGCTCGGTGGCGGCATTCCGGCGCCCTAAATCTTTCAAGCTTGTACGAACCGGCGAAACGGCACTACAAAGCCTGTTCGGACTGGCTTGCTTCCCCGGTCCGCAAGGTTGGGAAAGACCAGGCAGAAGATGGACGAGCGCAAAGAAACGACGAACGCCACCGGATGGGTCGACGGCGAGACCAAGGTGCTCGAGGCCCCCGGCGACCATGGCGCCGAGTTGCGGCTGTGGCTCAGGCTGCTCACCTGTTCGACCTTGATCGAGACCGAGGTGCGGCGTCGGCTGCGTGAGGAGTTCGACTCCACCCTGCCTCGCTTCGACCTGATGGCGCAGCTCGAACGCGCCAGGGACGGCATGGTGCTCGGCGAGGTGTCCAAGCGCATGATGGTCTCGCCCGGCAACATCACCGTGCTGGTCGAGCGGCTGGCCGAAAGCGGCCATATCAGCCGCACGACCTCACCCACCGACCGGCGCGTCCAGATCATCGCGCTGACGCCTTTCGGCCGCGCCGAGTTCGAAAAGATGGCCTCGGCGCATGGCGACTGGATCGCCGACCTGTTCGGCGGCCTTGCCCCGAAAGACGGCGCGGTCCTGCTCGACGAACTCGCCAAGCTCAAGCGTTCGGTCGTCGCTTCGCTCGGCAAGGGCAACTGATCTCGCCGGCCGCAACCTGTCCGAACAGGCTTCCGCGAGTCGCTTTGATGCGCGAGCGGCAGTGTCGAAAATAACTTTAAGCTTGAAGTTTCTCTGAAACGAGTCCATGGTGCAGGCACGGTCAAGGTCGGGCGAGCCCTGTCCTGGCGGCTGCATCACCTTCGGAGGAGAACGGCATGCGCATTGTCTGTATCGGTGGCGGGCCGGCCGGTCTCTATTTCGCACTGCTGATGAAGAAGCAGAACCCTGCGCACCATGTCACCGTCGTCGAGCGCAACCGTCCCTTCGACACCTTTGGCTGGGGCGTGGTGTTCTCCGATGCCACCATGCAGTCGATGCGCCAGTGGGACCCGGCAACCGCCGCGACGATCGAGGATGCCTTCAATCACTGGGACGATATCGAGCTGGTGTTCAAGGACCGCAAGATCCGCACTACCGGTCACGGCTTCGTCGGCATCGGCCGCAAGAAGATGCTCAACATCCTGCAGGAGCGCTGCATCGAGCTCGGCGTCGAGCTGGTGTTCGAAACCGACGTCCAGGGCGACCAGGATTTCCCGGACGCCGACCTGATCATATCTTCCGACGGCGTCAATTCCCGCATCCGGCACAAATATGCCGACATCTTCAAGCCCGACATGGTGATGCGGCCCAACCGCTACATCTGGCTCGGCACCGACAAGCGCTTCGACGCCTTCACTTTCGATTTTCAGCGCACCGAGCACGGCTGGTTTCAGGCCCATATCTACCGCTTCGACGACAACACCTCGACCTTCATCGTCGAGACCACCGATGACGTGTTCCAGGCGCATGGCATTGGCGAGATGGACCAGGACCAGTCGATCGCGTTCTGCGAGAAGCTGTTCGCCGGCACGCTCGAGGGCCACAAGCTGATGACCAATGCGCGCCACCTGCGCGGCTCGGCCTGGCTGAATTTCGGCCGCCTGATCTGTGACAAGTGGAGCCACTTCAACGGCCAAAGCCATGTCGTCTTGATGGGCGACAGCGCCCACACAGCCCATTTCGCCATAGGCTCGGGCACCAAGCTTGCCATCGACGATGCCATCGAACTGACCCGGCAGTTCGACCTCATCGGCCACGACAAGGCCAGCATCCCGGCCGTGCTGGATGCCTATGAGGAGGTGCGTCGCGTCGATGTCGCCCGCATCCAGAACGCGGCGCGCAATGCCATGGAGTGGTTCGAGGTCGTGGGCACGCGTTATGCCGACACGCTGGAGCCCGAGCAGTTCATGTATTCGATGCTGACCCGCTCACAGCGCATCAGCCACGAGAACCTGCGCCTGCGCGACAAGGAATGGCTCGAAGGCTATGAGCGCTGGTTCGCCGAGCGCGCCGGCGTCACCCCGGCGCCCAACGGTTCGGTGCCGCCGCCGATGTTCACGCCCTTCAGCATTCGCGGCATGACGTTGAAGAACCGCATCGTCATGTCGCCGATGGCGATGTATTCGGCGACCGACGGCCTGCCCGACGATTTCCACCTCGTCCATATCGGCTCGCGCGCCATGGGCGGCGCAGCGCTGGTCTTCCCCGAGATGACCTGCGTCTCGCCCGACGCTCGCATCACGCCCGGCTGCCTTGGCCTGTGGAACGACGAGCAGGCGCGTGCCTTCAAGCGCATGGTCGATTTCGTTCACCACCAGACGCCCGCCAGGATCGGCATCCAGCTCGGCCATGCCGGCCGCAAGGGCGCGACCAAGGTTGCCTGGGAAGGCATCGACCAGCCGGTGACGGAAGGCGGCTGGCCTCTGATCTCGGCTTCCGCCCTGCCTTATCTCAAACACTCCGACATGCCGCGCGAGATGACCCGCGAAGACATGGACCGGGTGACCGCCGACTTCGTCAGCGCCACCGAGCGTGCCCGCGACCTCGGCTTCGACATCCTCGAACTGCATGCCGCCCACGGCTACCTGCTGTCGTCCTTCCTGTCGCCTCTGACCAACCTGCGCGATGACGAATATGGCGGCAGCCACGAGAACCGCGCTCGCTATCCGCTTGAGGTGTTCAACGCGATCCGTGCGGTCTGGCCACAGGACAAGCCGATCTCGGTGCGCCTCTCCACCCACGACTGGTACGAGGGTGGCAACACGCCGGAAGATGCGGCGATCTTTGCCCGCATGTTCAAGGACGCCGGCGCCGACATGATCGACTGCTCGTCGGGCCAGGTGGTGAAGGAAGAGCAGCCGGTCTATGGCCGCCTGTTCCAGACGCCGTTCTCCGACAAGATCCGCAACGAGATCCAGGTGCCGACCATCGCCGTCGGCGCGATCTCGGAAGCCGACCACGCCAACTCGATCATCGCCGCCGGTCGCGCCGACCTTTGTGCCGTTGCCCGTCCGCATCTCGCCGACCCGTCCTTCGTTATGCATGAAGCGGCAAAGATCGGCTATGCGGAGCAGGCCTGGCCGAAGCAGTATCATTCGGCCCGGGCGCAATATGTAAACAACCTCGCACGCGCTGCGGCCGCAGCACCCACGGGCAAGGCATGAGCGATCAGGGCAAGAGCGGGCGCCACGCCCTGGTCACCGGTGCGGGCAGCGGCATCGGTCGCGCCATCGCCCTGGCCCTCGCGGCAAACGGTCATCGCGTCAGCCTCTGCGGCCGGCGTGCAGCGCCGCTTGAGGCCGTACGCGCCGAGATCGCCGCTGCCGGCGGCGAGGCCTTCGTGATCGATGGCTTCGACGTCACCGACGGGCAGTCGATCGACAGTGGCATCGGCAAGGCCAGCGCTTGGGGCGGCCACATCGCCGTATTGGTCAACTCCGCCGGCGAGGCGCCATCGGCGCCATTCGACAAGACCGATCTTGGCATGTGGAGCCGGGTGATCGGCATCAATCTCACCGGTACCTATCTGGTTACCCAGGCAGCCCTCGCCTCGGTCAAGCGCGCCGGCAACGGGCGCATCGTCAATGTGGCCAGCACTGCCGGCCTTACCGGCTATGCCTATGTCTCGGCCTACTGCGCTTCCAAGCACGGTGTGGTCGGTCTGACCCGCGCGCTGGCGCTGGAGCTGGCGCGCACCGATGTCACCGTCAATGCGGTGTGCCCGGGGTTCACCGACACGCCGCTGCTCGACGGGGCGGTTGAAACGATCACTGGCAAGACCGGGCGCACGGCGGATGAAGCACGAGCCAGCCTGGCCCGGGCCAATCCGCAGGGTCGCCTGGTGACGCCTGAGGAAGTGGCCGACACCGTGCTCTGGCTCGCCTCGGAAAAGGCAACGGCAATCACAGGCCAGGCGATTCCGGTCGCCGGCGGCGAAGTTTTGGGAGGATGACGATGACCAACCCGATGCAGGACAAGAAGCGTCCCTTCCAGGGCCATCAGGCGAAACACTTCCGGTTCGAAACCGATGCCGATGGCCGCGTCGCCACGATCACGCTCAACCGTCCCGAGAAGAAGAACCCGCTGACCTTTGAAAGCTACGAGGAACTGACGGATCTGTTTCGTGCGCTCGGCCGCGCCAGCGACGTCCGCGCCGTGGTGTTGACCGGTGCCGAGAACAACTTCTCCTCCGGTGGCGACGTCTTCGACATCATCGAGCCGCTGACCAAGATGTCGATGCCCGATCTCATCGACTTCACCCGCATGACCGGCGATCTGGTGCGCCAGATCCGTGCCTGCCCGCAGCCGATCGTCGCCGCAGTCGACGGCATCTGTGCCGGCGCCGGCGCGATCCTTGCCATGTCGTCCGACTATCGTCTCGCCACGCCCGAGGCGAAGACCGCCTTCCTGTTCAATCGCGTCGGCCTTGCCGGCGCCGACATGGGAGCCTGCGGCATCCTTCCGCGCATCATCGGCCAGGGCCGCGCCGCCGAACTGCTGTTCACCGGCCGCGTCATGTCTGCTGCCGAAGGCCATGCCTGGGGCTTCTACAATGCGCTGCACGAGCGCCCTGCGCTTTTGGGCGCAGCGCAGAAGTTCGCCCGCGACATCGCCGACGGGCCATGGTTCGCTCATACCATGACCAAGAAGATGCTCGACCAGGAATGGGCGATGGGCATCGACCAGTTGATCGAATCCGAAGCGCAGACGCAGGCGATCTGCATGGCGACCGGCGATTTCCGCAGGGCTTTCGAGGCATTTGCCGCCAAGTCCAGACCTGAATTCAAGGGAAACTGAGCCATGGCTGCGCATCTGATGCCGGCCGGCGCGCCGGCCCGCGACCATCTCGACTGGCCGTTCTTCGCCGACAGCCACCGGGCGTTGGCGGCCGAACTCGACGGCTTCATCTCTGGCGGTGGGCTCGGCGACATCGATCATGCCGACGCCGACGGCGCCTGCAAGAAGCTCGTGCGCGCTTTGGGCAAGGCGGGCATCCTGCGCAACTGCGTGCCGGCTGCCTTCGGCGGCATGTCCGAAGAGATCGACAGCCGTTCGCTGTGCCTGATCCGGGAGACGCTGGCCTATACCGACGGCCTCGCCGACTTTGCCTTTGCCATGCAGGGCCTGGGCACTGGCGCGATCAGCCTGTCCGGTTCGGACGAACTCAAGCAGGCAATCCTGCCCAAGGTTGCCCGGGGCGAGCTGATCTCCGCCTTCGCGCTGACCGAGCCGGAAGCCGGCTCCGACGTCGCCGCGATGTCGACAACTGCCCGCCGCGACGGCGACTACTATGTTCTCGACGGCGAGAAGATCTTCATCTCCAACGGTGGCATCGCCGACGTCTACACCGTCTTTGCCCGCACCGGCGAAGCTCCTGGCACGCGCGGCATTTCGGCTTTCGTCGTCTATGCCGACACGCCCGGCTTCTCGATTGCCGAGCGCATCGAGACCGTCGCCCCGCACCCGCTCGCGCGCGTGCGCTTCGACAATTGCCCTATCCCTGCCTCGCAGCTTCTGGGCACGTCGGGCGAAGGCTTCAAGATCGCCATGCGCACGCTCGACATCTTCCGTCCTTCGGTTGCAGCAGCAGCACTCGGCTTCGCCCGCCGTGCGCTCGACGAGGCCGTGGCCCACGCTAAGTCTCGCAAGATGTTCGGGGCAACTCTGTCCGACCTGCCGACGGCGCAGAGCACGCTGGGCGAGATGGCCACCGCCATCGACGCCGCCTCGCTGCTGACCGTGCGCACGGCCTGGCGCCGAGACGTGCAGAAGCTGCCGATCACGCGCGAGGCCGCCATGGCCAAGCTGACGGCGACCGAGAACGCACAGTGGGTCATCGACCAGGCGCTGCAGATGTTCGGCGGCCGCGGCGTCCGTGTCGGCGAGATCACCGAGCGGCTCTACCGCGAAATTCGCGCGCTGCGCATCTATGAAGGCGCAACCGAAGTGCAGAAGCTGATCATCGGCCGCGAGCTGATGAAGGCCGCGAGATAGGGAGCGCAACCATGCCCTTCCGTACCACCAGGCCGCTGCGTTTCGGGGACTGCGACCCCTCGGGCATCGCCTATTTCCCGTCCTATCTGAACATTCTCGTCGGTGTTCTCGAGGAATTCTTCGGCTCGGTCGGCGCGCCGTGGAAAGAACTCGTCGGCGAGCGCCGCATCGGCACGCCGACGGTCAGGCTCGACCTGACCTTCGTCCATCCCGGCTTCCATGGCGACACGCTCGACTTCGCGCTTTTCGTTCGCCGCATCGGCCGTTCGTCGCTCGACCTCAAACACCGGGTCTCGGCTGGCGGCACGCTGCTTTGGAGCGCCCGCCACAGCGTGGTCGCGACCTCGCTCGACACCCACAAATCACTTGCCTGGCCGGACGATCTCCGTGCCGGCATCGAAAAATATCTGGAGACGTCAGATGCATGAAATCCTGCAGCCTGAGGGATGGGCAAAACCGGTCGGCTACTCCAATGGCGTCGCCGCCAGTGGCCGCACCATCTTCGTTGGCGGCCAGATCGGCTGGAACGGCAATTGCGAATTCGAGACCGACGATTTTGTCGGCCAGGTGCGCCAGACGCTGGAAAACGTCGTCGCGGTGCTAAAGGCCGGCGGCGCCGAGCCGCGCCACATCACCACGATGACCTGGTACTTCACCGACAAGAAGGAATACACCGAGAACCTGCGCGGCCTCGGCCAGGCCTATCGCGACGTGATTGGCCGCCACTTCCCGGCCATGGCCGCCATGCAGGTGGTGGCGCTGGTCGAGGATCGGGCCAAGATCGAGATCCAGGCAACCGCCGTCATTCCCGAGTAAGGCCCGATGAGCGCGATGCGGTTTTCCGAAAGCGTCACGGGCATTATCCAGGACGGCGTGCTCGTCGTCACCATCGACAACCCGCCGGTCAACGCCATCTCGGCGCATGTCCGCCAGGGACTGGTCGAGGCACTCGACCATGGCGCATCGTTGGGTCTCGTGGTCGGCATCGTCGTCACGGGCGCCGGCCGAACCTTCGTCGGTGGCGCCGACATCAAGGAATTCGGCCAGCCTCCGGTCGAGCCGACGCTGCCCGAGGTCATCGAGCGCATCGAGAGCTGCGGCAAGCCCATCGTCGCGGCGGTCAACGGTGCGGTGCTTGGCGGTGGCTGCGAGATCGCGCTTGCCTGCCACGGCCGCGTCGCGAACGACAAGGCGAGCTTCGGCATGCCCGAGGTCAAGCTCGGCATCGTACCCGGCGCCGGCGGCACCCAGCGCCTGCCGCGCCTGATCGGCACAGTCGCCGCCATCGACCTGATCGGCAGCGGCCGTGCAATCAAGGCAGCTGAAGCGCTCTCGCTCGGTCTCGTCGACGGCGTTGCCGTCGATCATCTCGACGCCGCGCTCAGCCTCGTCCACGACCTCGCCGGCGAGCCGCTGCGGCGCACCGGCCTGCTCGGCGTGCCCCCAGCCGAACCGGCTGCCGTCGAAGCAGCGACGAAAAAGGTGCTGTCCAGGGCACGCGGCCAGACGGCCCCCGCCGAAGCCGTTCGCCTCGTCAAGGCTGCGACCGATGTCGAGTTGAGGCAGGGCCTCGCCGACGAGCGCTCGACCTTCCTGCGGCTCCGTGATTCCACGGAAGCGGCGGCGCTTCGCCATGTGTTCTTCGCCGAACGGCAGGCAGGCAAGGTCGAAAAGCTCGAGGGCATCGTGGCCCGTAATATCGAGACGGTGGGCATCGTCGGCACTGGCCTGATGGGCGCGGGCATCACCGTTGCGGCACTCACGTCAGGCTATCGCGTCGTCGGTGTCGAGCAGACGCAGGAGGCGGCCGACAAGGGGCGCGAACGCATATCAGCCACCCTTGAAAAGTCGGTCCAGTCGGGCCGCCTCGCGGCTGCGGCGCGTGACGGATGCCGGGCCCGGCTGACCGTCACCGCGGACGCCGGCGAACTGGCCTCCGCCGACTTCGTCATCGAAGCCGTGTTCGACGATCTCACCGTCAAGACCGAGCTGTTCCAGCGCCTCGATGGCATCGTCAGGCCGGATGCCATCCTCGCCACCAACACCAGCTACCTGAACCCTGACGAGATCGCGGCCGCGACCGCGCATCCCGAGCGTGTCGTCGGCCTGCATTTCTTTTCGCCGGCCAACATCATGCGGCTGGTCGAAGTCGTCGATTGCAAGGCGACCGTGCCAGATGTGCTGGCCAGCGCGCTGGCCTTGGCCAGGAAGATGGGCAAGCTGCCGGTCGTCTGCGGCGTGACCGAAGGCTTCATCGGCAATCGCATCTTCTCGGCCTACCGCCGCGAAGCCGAATTCATGGTCGAGGACGGCGCTGCCCCGCACGAGATCGATGCCGCGCTCGAAGCCTACGGCTTCCCGATGGGCATCTTCGCCGTCTACGACATGGCGGGGCTGGAAATCGCCTGGGCGCGGCGCAAGCGGCAAGCGGCGACGCGAGATCCGAATGCGCGCTACGTCGAGATTGCCGACAAGCTGTGCGAGGCGGGGCGTTTCGGCCGCAAGACCGGCCGCGGCTGGTACGATTATTCGGGCGGCGAACGCGCTGTCGATCCGGCAGTCAAGACGCTGATCGAGGCGGCTCGTGGGGCCAAGGGCATCGAACCGCGCCACTTCTCGGCGGACGAGATCGTCACGCGGTTGCTCAAGGCGATGGCCGACGAGGGTGCGGCGCTGCTCGCCGAAGGCATCGCGGGACGCCCCGGCGACATCGATCTGGTGATGATCAACGGCTACGGCTTCCCCGCCCACAAGGGCGGCCCGATGT
Source organism: Aminobacter aganoensis (assembly GCF_014206975.1). Lineage (GTDB taxonomy): Bacteria > Pseudomonadota > Alphaproteobacteria > Rhizobiales > Rhizobiaceae > Aminobacter > Aminobacter aganoensis. The sequence goes on along the minus strand of NZ_JACHOU010000012.1, from coordinate 20,398 downwards.
TTGCCGCCGACCTTGACACGACGTCCTGAGCGTTACTGTCGCTGCCGGGACTTGCGTCGCCTGCCTAGAAATGGAAGTTGGCGCCGATCCTGACGGTGTGGACACGCAGGGCTATGTTCACCGGGTCAGGCAGACTGTAGCTGTCGCTGCCGAAGTCGCTGTAGACATACTCTGCCTTCAGCGAGACGCTGTCGGTGACCATGGTTTCGACGCCAGCGCCGACAGCCCAACCGGTATGGAAACCGTTGCCGCCGAAAAGCTGCCCGCCGCCATTGAGATCGAGGTCGAAGCCGGCAAATGCGACACCCGCGGTTCCGTAAACGAGCACACGTTCGGTCGGCGTGAAGCCGACACGGCCGCGTATGGTGGAGAGCCAGTCGACATTCCCGTCGAGGCTGAACCCCTGGCCTGCATTCGAGAAGCCAATACCTGATACGGCGATGTCGCCTTCAACGCCGAGAACGATACCGTTCATCCTGGTGTTGGCGCCGATCTGCACGCCGCCGAGCCAGCCATCGATGTCCCGGTAGGAATCGGGACCCGAGGCATCGACGTTCCGTGCCCTGCCCCAGCCATAGCCAGCGTGAACGCCGGCATAAAGGCCGTTCCAGTATTCGGCTGACGGGACACCTGCCGCAACGGCGTCGGCTGCTGAAGCAGCAGAAGACAGGGTGAAAAGCACTGCACTTGCAAGGACGATGGATCGGATCATGATCGCTCCTATAAGTGGAAATCTTCTGCCCCCACGCACAGAGAATCAGAACCGGTTGCGGCCGCCAATCCCGGCTGGCGATCAAAGCGGCATTTCACAAGTCATTGTTATCATTGTGCAACACTGGTTTCTGCGTGTTGTGGCGTCGTCTTGGCAAAAGAAGTAGAATGTCCCGTGATGTACAACCAGAGCGGTCATGAAGACCTCGAAGTAGAGGCCAAGAGGCGCTACAGTCGATCCACGGCAGGCGCTGCTGTCCCTTGCCGCCGCCTTCGGTGCCCGACAATCTCGTGCAACTCACAGGAAATAGGTGTTTCTGGCCGCACAAAAGGCTCGTGCGCGCCGAACGCGCAGCACGCAGGGCGAATCACCGCTACCGCAGGCGCGGTTCGCCGGCTGCGCCCTCCAACGTATCGTGGGTTAAGGAGAAGGAATTTTCCTGACTACTGGCGGCCCAGGCTCTTTTCGGTCTTGGCGTCGAAGAGATAGAGGCTGCCGGGCGCGGCGCGGCAGGTCAGCTTGCTGCCGGCCACGGGGATGAATTTGCCGGGGGCGGTGGCGATGACGGCGTTGCCGTCGACATCGAGATGCACCAGCGTTTCCGGTCCGAGCGGCTCGACGGCCGTTACAGTTCCGGTGAGCTCCAGTCCGCCATCGGCCTTTTCGACGGCTGCGGTCAGCTCATGCGGGCGCACGCCGATCAGAACGTCGCCGCCGGCGGAGGGGTCTACGCCCTTGCCGTTCTTGCGGCCCGGCACCAGGTTCATCGACGGGCTGCCGATGAACCTGGCGGTGAACACGTCGACCGGGTTTTCGTAAAGGTCGGTCGGGGTGCCGACCTGCAGGATGTGCCCGTCGCGCATGACGACGATGCGGTCGGCCATGGTCATCGCCTCGACCTGGTCGTGGGTGACATAGACGGTCGTCGTCTTGAGCTTCTGGTGCAGCCGCTTGATCTCGATGCGCATCTGGGCGCGCAACTGGGCGTCGAGGTTGGACAGCGGTTCGTCGAACAGGAAGGCCGAGGGGTTGCGCACCATGGCGCGGCCGATGGCGACGCGCTGGCGCTGGCCCCCGGAGAGTGCCGCCGGGCGGCGGTCGAGGTATTTTTCCAGGCCGAGGATGCGGCCGGCTTCTTCGATCCGCTGGTCCTTCTCCGCCTTGGACAGCTTCGAGGTGTAGAGCCCGAAGCCGATATTCTGGCGCACGGTGAGGTGCGGATAGATGGCGTAGTTCTGGAACACCATGGCAATGTTGCGCTGCTTGGGCTCGCGCTCGTTGACCACTTCGCCGCCGATCTTCAGCGTGCCTCCGGAGATGTCCTCCAGGCCGGCGATCATGCGCAACGTCGTCGACTTGCCGCAGCCCGACGGGCCGACGAAAACGACGAATTCGCCGTCAGCAATATCGAGGTCGATGCCGCGGACGACTTCCGCCTTGCCGTAGCGCTTGACCAGCTTTTCGAGTTCGATCGTCGCCATCAGCGCGCCCCTGCCAGTGCCTTGAATTTCTCGCCGAGTTCCTTCGCGGCTTTCGCCTCGTGCCCGGCATGCTCTTTTGCAACGGCTTCGAAGGCCGCTGCCTTGTTCCTGTAGACTGTAAGCGCCTCGGCCATCGGCGCCGGTGCCGGACCGCCGAAGCGGTCGCGAACGGCGACGAAATGTTCCGGCGAGACGATTTCCTCGAACTTGTCGCGGCCGAAGGACGGTTCGCGCCCGGTCGAGTGCTTGAACGCGTCGAGGAACGGCGCGTAGCCGTCCTTTGCAAGCCCGCCGCCGACAGCCACGACCGACTTGGCCACGGTCGCAGCGATCTCGTGCGCCTCGCGGAACGACAGGCCTTCGATGCGGACCAGCGAATCCGCCAACTCGGTGATGGTGATGCAGGAGCGGCGGATGTTGTCGGCGACCCGCTCCGGATCGATCTCGATCGCAGCGACGAAGGCGGCGAGCAGGTCGAGCACGCGCGAAGCCGCGGTGAACGCCTCGTAGCCCATCGACTGCGTCTCGCCTTCGCTGTCGTTCATGTCGGTGAACGGCGTGTTGTGGATGACGTTGAGCACCGTCCGCGCCCGGCCCATGGTCTGGCTGGCCAGCAGGCGCATGTGCTCGATCGGCACCGGGTTGCGCTTCTGCGGCATGATCGAGGAAATCTGGACGAAGGCGTTGGGCACGTAGATCTGCCCGACTTCGAAGGCGGTCCAGAACTGGAAATCTTGAATCAGCCGGCCGAGATGCAGGAACATCAGCTCGATCGCCGAATAGGTCGAGGTGATGTAATCGGACGCAGCGATGCAGCTGTAGGAGTTTCGCAAGGGAGCGGCGAAGCCGAGAAGTTCGGCGACGCGCTGGCGGTCGATCGGGAAGCCCGAGGTGGTGATGGCGGCGGCGCCCATCGGCGACAGGTCGACGATCTTCCGCGCTTCTTCGAAACGCTCGATATCGCGGATCAGCACCTCGATGGCAGCCGACAGATAGTGTCCGAAGGTCGATGGCTGCGCCGGCTGGCCGTGGGTGTAGGCGACGACAAGGGTCGCCTTCTCGCGCTCGGCGGTCTCGATCATCGCCGCCAGCAAGGCCCGCGCCTTGGCCGTCAGCGCGTCGATGCGTTGCTTCAGCCCGAGCTTGAACAAGGTGTGGTCGATGTCGTTGCGCGAGCGCGACGTGTGCAGGCGCCCCGCGACATCAGGGCCGAGACGCGCCTTCAGCTCCTTTTCGATCAGGAAGAAGAAGTCCTCGACCTCGCCGGTGTATTCGAGCGTCGTCGGGTCGACCTCGCGGTCGATCGCCTCAAGCGCGCCGGCGATGGCCGATGCCTGCCTGGTGTCGAGGATGCCGGTTTCGGTCAGCATTACCAGATGGGCACGGTCGATGGCGCGAAAACCCTCGACATGGTGGGTCTTGGCGCCATCGAAGAGCGGCCGCAGCACCGTTTCCTTGTAGACGGGGTCGGGGAAAACGCTCTTGTCGGCGAGCTTGGGGTTCAGTTCAGGCATGTCTTATCCCTTGAGCCCGGCGAGCATGACGCCGCGGACGATATAGCGCTGGAGCACGATGAAGACGATCAGTGTCGGCAGGGTGGCGATGGCAGCACCCGTCATGATCATTTCCCACTGGATGGATTGTTCGACGGCGAAGCTCGATAGCCCGACCGGCAGCGTGTAGAGCTCGCGGCTGGTGGTCACGATCAGCGGCCAGAAGAAGGCCGTCCAGTTGCCGAGGAAGGTGAAGATGGCGAGCGCAGATAGCGCCGGCGTCACCAGCGGCATCGCCACCTTCCACCAGATCTGGAACTCGTTCAGCCCGTCGACGCGCGCGGCTTCGAGGAAGTCGTTGGGCACGCCCTCGAAGAACTGCTTCATCAAGAATGTGCCGAAGGCGGTCATCATGCCGGGGAACATGATGCCCCAATAGCTGTCGAGCCAGCCGAGCTTGCTCGACATCAGGTACCACGGGATGACCAGCATCTCGGTCGGGATCATCAGCGTCGACAGGATGGCGAGGAATATGAAGTAGCGGCCGCGGAATTCGAACTTGGCCAGCGTGTAGCCGACGAGGCTGTCGAAGAAGACGTTGGAGACGGTCACCGCGACCGCGACGACCATCGAGTTCATGAACCAGCGCATGAAGCGCCCATCGGCCAGGATGGCGATGTAATTCTGCAGCGTCGGCGCCGAGGGGATGAGCTTGAGGTCATAGACCTGCCCCGCCGTCTTCAGCGACGTCGAGAACATGAAGGCCAGCGGAGTGACCATGATCAGGCCGCCGATGAACAGAAGCGTCCACGCGACGATGCGGCCGGGGCGGAGATTGGCGTGGGACAGCGCCGGGGACTGGGTAACGGCGCTCATTTCTTTTCCCTCAGGATCCACAGCTGCAGCAGCGATACACACAGCAGGATGGTGAACAGGACCACCGTCTGCGCCGCCGCATATCCCATCGCGTAGGAAGAAAATGCCGTCTGGTAGATCATCAGTACCAGCGGCTTGGTCGAACCAAGCGGGCCGCCCGGGTCGTTGGTCGTCATGTTGTAGACCTGGTCGAAGATGCGCAGGAAGCCGATCGACGAGAACACGACGAGGAACACGGTGGTCGGCTTGAGCAGCGGCAGCGTGATCTTGCGCAGGATTGCCCATTCGCCGAGCCCATCGATGCGTGCGGCTTCATAGAAGGTGTTGGGGATCGAGCGCAGGCCGGCCATGAAGATGATGATCTGGAAGCCGAGGCCGGCCCAGATCGCGGTCACCATGATCGACGGCAGGGCCTGGTCGACCGAGCGAATGAAGGGCTGCTGCGGAATGCCGATTGTGCCGAGCGCGTTGTTGATCACGCCGATAGGTGCCGGCTGGTAGAACCAGCGCCACACCCAGGCCATGGCGGCCGCCGTGGTCAGGTAGGGCAGGAAATAGAGCCCGCGGATCAGCCCGTGCATGAAGCGCACGCGGTCGAGGTGATAGGCAATCACGAACGACAAAAGCAGGCTGATCGGCGTGCCGACGAGCAGGTAGGCGAAGGTGTTCTTGAACACCTTCCAGAACTGCGGATCGGCGAACAGTTTCTCGTAGTTGGCAAAGCCGATGAACTGTGGCGGCTTGAGCAGGTCCCAGTTCGTCAATGAGAGCCAGAAGGCCTCGATTGTCGGGTAGAAGCGGATCACCGAATAGAACAGGATGGGCAGGGCGAGGAAGCTCCACACCCAGACCAGCCGCTTCGTCCGCATGGAACGACGGTTCCAGAAGGTCCCGTCGGGGCGGCTTGCCGCCGCCCCCTGTCGATCCGCTGTCACAGACATCAAGCCTTTGCCTTACTTGGGAGCCGCAGCGTCGATGATCGCCTGCTCGGCAGCCGCGCCCTGCGCCAGCGAATCCTTCACCGACTGGCCTTCGAGCAGAATGCGGTTGGCCATGTCGATGGTGTTCTGGCGCTGCGCAGCCTCGTCCACGAACATCGTGGTGCGGGCATATTCGAGGCCCTTGAGGAACGGACCATAGATCGGGTCCGCAAGGTTCGCGTCGGTCATTGCGGCGGCGCGGCGCGCCGGCAGTTCGCCGACCGTCTTCAGCCAGACGTCCATGGCTTCGGGCGAGGAGATGTAGGTCAGGAACTTCTTCGAGGCCTCGAGCTTCTCGCCGCTGGTGGTCGCGCTGATGCCGTTGGCGAAGTAGCTGGCGTAGTTCGAGCGCACGCCATCGGCATTCGCCGGCAGCTCGGTGACGCCCCACTCGAAGCCTTCGATCGACTTGAATGCGCCGAGGCGGAAGGTGCCGTCGATGGTCATCGCCGCCATGCCGGCGCGGAACGCCGCCTGGCCCTCGTCCATGAAGCCGGCCTGGCCGATCTTCTTTTCGAGCTGCAGATCGGTGTAGAACTTCAGCGCCTTTTCGCCGGCCTCGGTGTTGTAGGCCACCTTGCGGTCGTTGTCGGTGTAGGGCTCGCCGCCGAACTGGCGAACCAGCACTTCACGCCACCACTGGTGGTCCTGGCCGCCCATGTCGAGGGTCGAGCCGGCGACGATCAGGTTGCCGCTGGCGTCGCGCTTGGTCGTCTTCTCGGCTGCCGCGACGAACTCGTCCAGCGTCTTGGGCGGGTTTGCCGGGTCGAGACCCGCCTCGGTGAACAGCTTCTTGTTGTAGAACAGCGCCAGCGAGCGAACCGCCGTCGGCAGGCCGTAATAATCGTCGCCGCGCTTCATGGCGCTGACGATCGGGAAGAAGTCGGCCTCGATCTTGTCGTGCGGGAAAGCGTCGGTCGGCAGCGGCTGCAGCAGGCCGCCGGCAACGAACTTGTCGAGCCAGCCGTAGAACAGCTGCATCACGTCGGGGCCTTGGCCGCCCATCTTCGCTGCGATCACGCGCGTCTGGTAGTCGGCGTAGGGGAAGGTCGTCTGCTTGACGGTGATGTCGGGATTGGCCTTCTCGAAATTCTCGATCAGTTGGTCCATCGCCTTGACGCGGGTGTCGAACACATACTGCCAGTACTCGATCTCGACAGCCTGGGCCGCGTTGAGAGCCAGCGTGCTGAACCCGGCAATAAGCCCGGCGAACAAAGTTGCTTTGCGCATGTAAACCTCCATCTGGACCCGCCGGTGAGCTCCGGACTGAGGGTCGTGATTATCCCCTGGGACCGTAACCTCGCACGCAACCGAAGTCCGGACCATTCTCCTGATCCATGGCGCCTGTCCAGGGACGGGCGACGTCCTGCAAGCCAGTGCCATGAGCTGCGGTTTCACGCCGCCCGCCACCCTATACGCTCTTCTGCCCCCGCCCTTTTGTCAATAAGATAATTTACTTGAATTAATCTGTTGCCCGGGCCCACGCTTCCACGTTATCAATTTTGCGAAACAGGTCAGGATGAGCGAAATGGCGTTTCAGCCAGGCAGCACACATCAGGTCACATTGGGCAAGAATCCCGAGCGGAGCCGCGATCACAATCGCCGCGTCGTGCTGGACGTCGTCCGCCGTCATGGTTCGCTGGGACGCATGCACATCGCCAGGCTGACGCATCTGACGGCGCAGGCGATCGCCAACATCGTCGACGAACTGGTCGGCGAAAACCTGTTGATGGAGACCGGCCGCCTGCGCTCCGGCCGCGGCCAGCCGCCGATCCAGTTCGCCGTCAATCCCGACGGCGCCATGACCATGGGCATCGAGATGGCCTCGGACCACATGGTGTCGACCGTGCTCGATCTCTCGGGCCAGCCGCGGTCCAAGCGCATCATGCCCGTCCGCGACACCAGCCCGCAGCAGGTCATCGCGCATATCCGTGCCGAGCTCGAGACGGTGCGTGCCGCGTTCAAGTCGCCGCTGCTCGGCATTGGCGTCGTGATGCCCGGGCCATTCGAGATCGAGGGCATGACCTCTGTGGGCCCGACGACCTTGCCGGGCTGGGCGAACATCGACGCCGCGAACCTGCTCACCGAAGCCTGCGGCGAACCGGTGACGGTTGAAAACGACGCCAACGCCGCAGCAGTCGGCGAGCGGCTGTTCGGCGCCGGGCACTCGATTTCCAGCTTCGGCATGATCTATTTCGGTGCTGGCCTCGGCCTGGGCATGGTTCATGACGGCGCGCCGTTCCGGGGCGCCTTCGGCAATGCCGGCGAAATCGGCCATGTCGTGGTCGCACCCCGCGGCAGGGCCTGCCCCTGCGGCCAGCATGGCTGCCTCGAACGCTATGCCTCGGTCCATGCGCTGCGCGAGCTGCTTTGCGATGCTGCCGTCCCCGATTGCGACTTCGCCGATCTCGCCCGGCTCCATGCCGAACGCCATCCGGTGCTGCTGGAATGGCTGGACGAGGCGGCGACCTATCTCGCGCCGATGATCGCCATGATCGAGAACATCCTCGACCCCGAAACGGTGATCCTCGGCGGCATGCTGCCCGACGCGATCATCGACGAGCTGATCGCGCGGATGGGGCAGCTGCCGATCTCGGTGGCGAGCCGCAGCAGGCGGGCCCTGCCCCGCGTCTTGCGTGGCCAGACCGGGCAATACACGGCGGCGCTGGGGGCCGCTGCCCTGCCGCTGTTCGAGGTGGTCACGCCGAAGCTGGAAACAGCCGCCACGCGACCCGTCGAATAGCCCGACCTGCTGAAATACCGGAGGACCTGAATGCTGAGCGCCCGCGAACGTATCGAAAGACAGAAATCCAGCCCGTCGCTGCTCAGGCTTCACCGCGCGCTCAGCCGGCTGAATTCCACCGTTACGATGATGAACACCGGCGCGCATCCGGACGACGAGCAGAGTGGGCTGCTCGCCTGGTTCCGCCTCGGCCTCGGCATGCGCGTCATCGTCGCCTGCTCGACTCGCGGCGAAGGCGGCCAGAATTCGCTCGGGCCGGAGCGGCTCGGCGTGCTCGGCATGATGCGCACGCGCGAGATGGAGGAGGCTGCCCGCGCGCTCGACGCGGATGTCCATTGGCTCGGCCACGGGCCGGACGATGCCGTCCACGACTTCGGGTTCTCCAAGGACGGCGACCAGACCTTTGCCCGCTGGGGCGAGACGCGGACGGTCGAGCGGCTGGTGCGGGCCTACCGCAGCGAGCGGCCCGACATTGTCATCCCGACCTTCCTCGACGTCCCCGGCCAGCATGGTCATCACCGCGCTATGACGCGCGCCGCCGAGGCAGCGATCAGGCTCGCAGCCGATCCGAAGGCGTTTCCGGAGCATCTTGCCGAAGGCATGAGCCCTTGGCAGGTGGCGAAATATTACTTGCCGGCGTGGTCCGGCGGTGGCGACACCTATGACGACGAAGTGCCACCGCCCGATGCGACCGTCACCGTCGACGCATCTGGCCGCGAACCGGCCACCGGTGCCGAATACGACCGTATCGGCGAATGGTCGCGCTACTATCACGCGTCCCAGGGCATGGGCCATTGGCCCGAGCGTGCCGACACGCGCTGGCCGCTGCACCTGCTGATCGCCGCGAATGGAGCACAGGCCGAAACGTCGGTACTCGACGGTCTGCCGGTGACCTTCGCCGATCTCGCAGCGTCGAGGGATCTTTCCTATGAGGCCGCACAGGCATTGAAGGCGGCGGGTTCGGCCATCGAAAAGGTGATCTCTGCCTTCCCCGATGCGGATGCGATCATCGAGGCCCTCACCGAGGCCGCCCGGCAGCTAGCGGCTGCCCGCGCCAGTGCTTCGCCGGCTTTCCTCGAGCTTCACCGTCACCGCCTCGACCGCAAGTCGCGAGAAATCGATACAGCTCTGATAGAGGCGGCCGGCATCTTCGATCGGGCCGTGCTTGTGCCCTCGGTCCTGTCTCCGGCTGAAACCGCAACGCTGACCGTCGATCTCGCGCCGGGCAGCGACGCCCGTTCCGTCGCCATCGATCCGGCATTGCCTGGCTCTGTCAGCGCCAGGCCCGCCGCCGGCACGGGAAGCCGCCGCAGCTTCGAGGTTTCGGCTGCTGCCGAGGCAGCCTACTCCAAGCTCTATCCGCCGGCATGGTCGGCGCTCGGTGGCAATGGCGAGGCGCATGTCGTCATTTCGGCCAGCTTCGACGGCTACGTCGCTCGTGCCACGTTCGACCTCGAAGAGCCGTTTGCCGTGATGCCGGCGAGTTCCGTCATCATGGAACCCGAAGCCATCATCGCGCCGCTCGACGGGAGCAGGTCCGAATGGCCGATCTCTCCGACCGTTGTCGGCAAGGGCACGCCCGTGTCGTTCACCATGGATGGCGGCTGGTCGCTGGCACAGGGCGGCCAGGCCATCCGCGCGCCGGACCAGTTGGTGCCCGGGCTCAGCACCATCACCCCGCTCGTCGGCGGCAGGCCGGCCCTGAGGCTGACCCCGATCGCCTATCCGCATATCGGCCGCGTCACCCACCGCCAGCCGGAGGCGCTGCGTATCTTGGCCCTCGACCTCAGGCTGCCGCAAGGCGCCCGAGTGGGCTATGTCGGCGCCGGCGCCGACCGCGTTGCCCTGTGGCTTGCGCGCATCGGGCTCGATGTCACTGAACTCGATGCCAAGGCGCTTGCCGGCGACCTCTCGCAATACACAACCATCGTCGTTGGCATTTTTGCCTTCGGCTTCCGCAAGGATTTGGCCGCCGCAACCGAGAAGCTGCACCGCTTCGTCGACGCCGGCGGCCACCTTGTCACCCTCTACCACCGCCCGACCGACGGTTGGGATCCACTAGCGACGCCGCCGAGGAAACTCGAGGTCGGCTCGCCGTCTTTACGCTGGCGCGTAACGGATCCGAATGCCGAGGTTACGGTGCTGGTGCCGGACCACGTCCTGCTCAACGGACCGAATCTCATCGGCCCGCAGGACTGGTCCGGCTGGAACAAGGAGCGCGGCCTCTATTTCGTGGCCCGCTGGGACGAGGCCTATCAGCCGCTGCTGTCCATGCACGACGTCAACGAGCAGCCGCTGATGGGTGCGCTTGTCTCGGCGCAGATCGGCAAGGGACGTCACACCCACACCAGCCTCGTCCTGCACCACCAACTCGACAAGCTTGTACCTGGAGCGTTCCGCCTGATGGCAAATCTTGTCCAGCCAGCCTGACGCCGACGTGCCGCCCCAGGCGGGGGAGGAGCGGCACAAGGCCAACCGCGAGGGCGTGGCCTGGGTGCTCGCCGACATGCTGCTGGTTGCCGGCGGCATGACGGCGCTCGTCAAGGCGCAGGGGCTTGTCTATCCGGCATTCCAGCTCGTCTTCATCCGGGCGATGATCGGCCTGGTTTTCATCCTGCCCCTGATCTGGCGGCACCGTCACCACATCCGCCACACCAAGCATCCCTGGCAGAACGTCTCGCGGGTCAGCTGCAACGCGATCGCGTTGACGACCCAGTTCATGGCCTACACGCTGCTGCCTCTGGCGGTGGTCAACGCGCTGAGCTTTTCGCGGCCGCTGATCACCATGGCGATGGCGGTCGCCTTTCTCGGCGAGACGGTGTCACGGCTGCGCTGGGTCGGTGCGGTCTTCGCCTTTGCCGGGGTCCTGGTGATGATGGCGCCTGGCGGCGTTGAATGGAATTTCGGCCTGCTCGCTGTCTTCGGCACCGTAGTGTTTGGCTCGCTTGCGATCATTCAGACGCGCGCATTGCGTGACGAAAACACCACCGTGATGATGGTGTTCTATACAGTCGGCCTCGCCGTCATCACCGCTGGACCGGCGATCTTCGTCTGGCAGCCGGTCAAGGCATTCGACTGGATTCCGCTGCTCGGCATCGGGCTCTTGGCGCAGGCCGGGCAATATTGCTTCCTGCGCGCCTATCGCCTCGCCGACGCCAGCGTACTCGCGCCGATCGGCTACCTGTCGATCATCGTCACGACTGCCGCCGGTTACATCTTCTTTGGCGAAGTACCCGATATCCGGATCGTCATTGGTGCAGCTGTCGTCCTCGCTGCATTGCAGACGACAGCCTATCTCGAACGGCGCAACAGCCGGCGCAAGGGCTGAGCCCGTTCATGCCAGCATGCGCTTCACGCGGGCGGCGGTTCGGGCCACGCCCTCGATGATGCGGCTGCGCGGGATCGACGAATAGCCCATGCGGAAGAAACGGCAGGGCCCGTCGTCGGCCGGGAAGAACGGCGAGCCTGATTCGATCAGCACGCCATCCTGCCTGAGTTCCTTCATCAAAAGGTCGGCGTCCAGTCCCTCGGGTCCCTCTATCCAGAACGACGTTCCGCCGAAGGCGGATGAGCCGGCGATGATGAAGCCCTCGCGCTGCAACGCTTCGGCCATGACGATGTGGCGCTTGTGGTATTCGGCACGCATGCGGTGCAGCACGGCGTCATGATGGCCGAGCGCCAGGAAGTAGGCGGCCGTACGTTGCAGGTGTCCCGGCGGATGGCGCAGCATCAGCGCCCTCAGCGCTCGTGCCTCGCGGATGACCGGCGCCGGGGCGACGAGGTAGCCCAGCCGCAGCCCGGGAAACAGCGACTTGGAAAAGCTGCCGATGTAGAAGACCCGGCCGCTGCGGTCGAACGACTTCAGCGCCGGCGATGGCGGCGCCAGGAAGCTCATCTCGAACTCGTAGTCGTCCTCGACAATGATGAAGTCCTCGGAAGCGGCAGCGGCCAGCAATGCGGCGCGGCGCTCGACGGGCATGGTGGCGCCGGTCGGCGAATGGTGGCTGGGCGTGACGAAGACGGCGTCGACATGTGATGGCAGCGCCGCTGGCGGCAGGCCCTCCTTGTCGACGTCGATGGCCGACACCTCGGCCCCGCTCAGCCGCAGCGATGCGCTCATGTCGGGATGGCAGGGGTTTTCGCAGACGGCGTGCGCGCCCTGGCGCAACAAGAGCTGGGTGACGATCCAGAGTGCGTTCTGCGCTCCCACCGTCACAAGGATTTCGTCGGGATGGGCGCGGATGCCCCGGCTCGGCAGAGTCCGCGAGCAGATGTAGTTGACCAACTGCACGTCGTCGGCGGCGGCGAAATCGCCGGCCATGAGTTCGAAATCTTCCCTGGCCAGGGCCCGGCGGGCACAGTCGCGCCAGGCCGTCAGGTCGAACAGCGACGGGTCCATCTGGCCGTACAGGAACGGATAGGGATAGCGCCGCCAGTCCAACGGCTTGCGCATCTGCTTGGCGACGATGAAACTGGAGCGCAGCTTGGCCGACCAGTCGATCTCGTCGGCGCCAACGTCGGCTGCCGCCGCCTCGAGCCCGCTCGTCGGCGGATTTCCGGCGACGCGATAACCGCTGCGGTTCGACGTCTCGACGTAGCCCTGCGAGGCCAGCTCCTGGTAGGCCAGCGTCACGGTGATGCGCGAGATGTTGAGATAGTCGGCCAGCTTGCGCGTCGAGGGCAGCTGCGCGCCGGGATGCAACCGGCCTGACAGCACCGCCGAGACCACGGTCTCGCGGATCTGCGCCTGCAGCCCGATCCGACTGGTGCGATCGAGAAAGAAGATCGTCTCCGAAATTGTCGCTTGCGCCATGGTTCCAACGCACGTTCAATCTGGAGTCATTCAACTTCCAATCTGGATATAAGGCAAATCAAGTGTTCCATTTAACCCTATAGCCAGAACCAAGACCGGCACCAAAGCCGGCAAGTTCCCGGACAACCGGTAGCAAAACAAAGAGGGTAACGATGATACATTTTAAGCATTTCAAGCAATTGGCCGGCGCCGTGACAGTAGCGGCCGGTGTCTTCACATCTTGCCTTGCCTACGCCCAGACGACCGTCGTGGTCGGCTACCAGCAGATCGTCGGTCCGTTCGTAACCGCGATCGCCGACGGCCGTTTCGACGCCGCCGCCAAGGAGGCCGGCTACACGATCGACTGGCGTCAGTTCAGTTCTGGCGGCGACATCTCGACCGCGCTTGCCTCGGGCAACGTTCCGATCGGCGTCATCGGCTCCACCGGCACCACCGCCGCCGCCACTCGTGGCGTCGAGCTCGAACTGTTCTGGATCCTCGACAACATCGGCAAGTCGGAAGCGCTCGTCGTGCGCACCGGTTCGGGTATCGAGAAGCCGGAAGACCTCAAGGGCAAGAATGTCGGCGTGCCGTTCGTGTCGACCTCGCACTTCCACCTGCTGGTCGGCCTCGAGCAGGTCTGGAAAGTCGACCCGCGCGAAGTCAACATCCTCAACATGAAGCCGCCGCAGATCATCGCTGCCTGGCAGCGCGGAGACATCGACGCCGCCTATGTCTGGCCGCCGGCCTTGTCCGAATTGCTCAAGAACGGCAAGGTGATCTCGGACTCCGAAGTCATCGGTGCCGCATCGGTGCCGACCTTCGACGGCCTTGTCGCCGACAAGAAGTGGGCTGCGGAAAATCCGAAGTTCATGGCTGCCTTCACCAAGGTGCTGGCCGAAGCCTATGCCGACTACAACAAGAACAAGGCAGCCTGGACGGCTGACTCGCCGCAGGTCCAGGGTATCGTCAAGCTGATCGGCGGCGACGGTGCCGGTGCGGTCGAAGCGCTCAACCTGCTGTCGTTCCCGAATGCCGACGAGCAGGCCTCGGACACCTGGCTCGGTGGCGGTGCGGTGCGCGCGCTCAACGAAAGCGCCAAGTTCCTCGTCGCACAGAAGCAGATCGATAAGGCGCTCGACGATTACGCGCCCTTCGTCAACAGCAGCTACGCCAAGGACGCGTCCAAGTAGCATTGGACATGCCGCCGGCCGAATGCTGGCCGGCGGCACCCTCTCCACCACTCGATTGCATTTTCTTCGAAAGGCTCGACGCGATGGAAACCCTCAACGTCAGCAATGTCAGTCTGACCTATCCAGGTCTCTACACCGACCAGGCGGTGATTGCGCTCAAGGGCGTGAACCTCGAGGTCAAGAGCGGCGATTTCGTCGTCGCGCTCGGTGCCTCGGGCTGCGGCAAGACCACCCTGCTCAACCTGATGGCAGGCTTCATGACGCCGACCGACGGCGACATCACGCTCGGCGGGCGGCAGGTCGTCGGCCCCGGCGCCGACCGCGGCGTCGTCTTCCAGAAGCACGCTTTGCTGCCCTGGCTCAACGTCATCGACAACACCGAATTCGGGCTCAAGCTGCGCGGCGTCGACAAGGCGACCCGGCGCGAGCTCGCGACCAAGAACCTTGCTCTGGTCGGACTGCAGGATTTTCACCGCCACATGATCTACCACCTCTCGGGCGGCATGCAGCAGCGCGTCGGCATCGCCCGTGCACTGACCTGCGACCCGGCAATGCTTCTGATGGACGAGCCGATGGCGGCGCTCGACGCGCTGACCCGCGAAACCATCCAGGAGCTGCTGCTCAAGGTCTGGCAGCTCACCAACAAGATGTTCTTTTTCATCACCCACAGCGTCGAAGAGGCGCTGTTCCTCGGCTCCCGACTGATCGTCATGTCGCCGCGTCCGGGCCGGATCACTCACACCTACGAGCTCGATTTCAATCGGCGCTTCCTCGAGGAGGGCAACGCACGTGCAATCAAATCCAGCCGCGATTTCATCGACATGCGCGAGCAAATCCTCGGCATCATCTATGGCGACGAGCGCCAGTCCGGTAACCCGGAACTCCTCCATGCTTGAGCGTCTGTCCCGAGCTAAGTCGGTGCGCCCCGGCAAGATCTACGGCGCGCCCGGCGACGGCATGAGCGGCCATATCAGCCTGATCACGGCGCTGGTGCTGTTCGGTGCCTGGCTGCTGGTCACGGAGATGGGCTGGGTCAAGCCGCTGTTCCTGCCCTCGCCGCTCGCCGTCTGGGACAAGTTCGTCGTCGCCATGACTGAAGGGGTCTCCAATTCGACGCTTATCCAGCACACGCTGGCGAGCCTCGGCCGCGTGCTTGGCGCCTTCTTCCTGGCGCTGGTGACGGCCGTTCCGGTCGGCATCCTGATGGGCGTCAACCGCACCGTGCGCGGCCTGTTCGACCCGATCATCGAATTCTACCGGCCGCTGCCGCCGCTCGCCTACCTGCCGCTGATCATCATCTGGCTCGGCATCGGCGAATTTCCCAAGGTGTTCCTGATCTACCTCGCGATCTTCGCGCCGATGGCAATCGCCGCCCGTGCCGGCGTGCGCTCGGTGTCGACGGAACAAATCCATGCCGCCTATGCCATGGGCGCCACCCGCGCTCAGGTCATCAGCCAGGTCATCCTCAAGGCTGCCCTGCCCGAGATCTTCACCGGCATGCGGATCGGCATCGGTGTCGGCTGGACGACGCTTGTCGCGGCCGAAATGGTCGCCGCCCACCGCGGACTTGGCTTCATGGTGCTCAATGCCGCCGAGTACCTCGCCAGCGACACGGTCATCATGGGCATCATCGTGATCGGCATCTTCGCCTTTGCCTTCGACCTCATGCTGCGCTACCTGGAAAAGGCGTTGATCCCCTGGAAGGGCAAGATCTGATGGCAAAGCCCGTGCATCCGGCGATTTCGCCGCCCGGCTGATCCCGGCCCAGTAACGACGACCACCAGACGAAAACCAGTTTTGCCGGCTTGTCCGGCAACGGCGAAGCCATGCCCAAGGGCTGCTGCCGTATAGATAAGAGGACTACGACATGTCGATCACCGCCGACGACCTTGCCAGCCTGTTCGACGCCTTCAACCGGCACGACATCGATGGCGTCATGCGCTTCTTCGCCGAGGACTGCGTCTTCAACGGCGTCGCCGGCCCGGACGTCCATGGCACCCGCTTCGTCGGCACCGAGGCGATCGCCTCTGCCTTCAGCGGTGTCTGGAAGGCGATGTCCGACGCGCACTGGGCCCATCACGGCCACTTCGTCCACGGCGACCGTGCCGTCTCCGAATGGACGTTCTCGGGCACCAACGGCGATGGCAGCCGCGTCGAGGCCGAAGGCTGCGACCTGTTCACGCTCGACGGCGGCAAGATCGTGCGCAAGCAGGCCTTCCGCAAGAACCGGCCGTTGCTTCCGGCACAGCGCTGAAGACGGCCAGGGAGGACGAGGAGATGGAACAACAGCTTGCCCGGCCGGTGGCTCAAAGGAAGCCCTTCGATCCGGCCTATGATCCTGTACGCGCCGCCAATCCCGGCGACGGCAAGGACTACGCGCCGACTTACTGGATCGCGACCGCCGGCCCGCTGCCGGAAGACGACGGTCCCGTCACACAGGACATGGACGTCGATGTCGCGATCATCGGCTCGGGCTACACCGGCCTGTCTTGCGCCATCCATCTTGCCAGGGAGCACGGCATCAAGGCGACGGTGCTGGAAGCCAACGGCGTCGCCTGGGGCTGTTCGACCCGCAATGGCGGCCAGGCGCAGATCTCCGCCGGGCGCCTCAAGCGCTCGCAGTGGATCGAGCGCTGGGGCGTCGATGTCGCCAAGAAGATGCATGTCGAGATTGCCGAAGCCTTCGACCTGTTTCGCGACCTGATCCGCTCGCCCGAGATCGACTGCGACCCCCAGGATGGCGGCCATCTCTATATCGCCCATCGCGACAAGGTGTTGCCGTCGCTGGAGAAGGAATCGCGTCTGCTGAACGAGGTGTTCGGCTATCCGACCCGCATGATCGGGCGCGACGAGGTCCACAGCGATTTCGTCCGCGACGCCGAGGCCAAGGGCGCGATGTACGAACCCGACGGCATGGGCATCCACGCCGCAAAGCTCGCCTTCGGCTATCTCAGGCTGGCCCGCAAGCTCGGTGCCAAGGTGCACACGTCGAGCCCGGTGCTTGGCAGCGAACTCAAGAACGGGGTCCATCACCTGCGCACGCCTGGCGGCATCGTCCGCGCCCGCACTGTGTGCATCGCCACGGCAGGCTACACGTCGCCCGGCCTGCACGACCTGACCCGGCACAGGCTGATGCCGATCCTGTCCAATTCGATCGTCACCCGGCCGCTGAGCGACAGCGAGCGCGAAACGCTGAATTTCCAGACCCGCATCCCGCTGACCGACACCCGCACGCTGCGCCACTACTACCGCATGCTGCCCGACGGCCGCGTGCAGATCGGCAGCCGCAGCGCCATCACCGGTCGCGACGCGGTCAACCCAAGGCACCTCGACCGCCTGCTCGAAGGGCTTTACCGCAAATTTCCGGTCCTGCGCGGCATCGAGGTCGACTACTCCTGGTGGGGCTGGGTCGATGTCAGCCACGACATGATGCCGCGCATCTTCCGTCCCGACCCCAAGCAGCAGCTGTTCTACGCCATGGGCTATGGCGGCAACGGCGTCATGTATTCGGCTCAGGCCGGCCGCCGCATGGCCCAGATGGTTGCCGGCAAGGGCGGCGAACTCGATCTGCCGATCTTCACCTCGCCGCTGCCGAGCCACGGCCTGCTGACGCCGTTCAGGCGTCTCGGCCAGTGGGGAATGTACCGCTGGTATTACCTCAAGGACGAAATCCTCTAGCCCTCCCAGGCCGCCCCCGACCCGCACTTGAAAGGAACAAAACAATGAAGATGACCACCGAAGAAGCATTCGTCAAAGTTCTCCAGATGCATGGCATCGAGCATGCGTTCGGCATCATCGGCTCGGCCATGATGCCGGTGTCGGACCTGTTCCCGAAGGCCGGCATCAAGTTCTGGGACTGTGCCCATGAGACCAATGCCGGCATGATGTGCGACGGTTTCAGCCGCGCCACCGGCACCATGGCGATGGCCATCGGCCAGAACGGCCCCGGCGTGACCGGCTTCATCACCGCGATGAAGACCGCCTACTGGAACCACACGCCGATGCTGATGGTGACGCCGCAGGCATCGAACAAGACCATCGGCCAGGGCGGCTTCCAGGAAGTCGACCAGATGGCGATGTTCGAGGAAATGGTCTGCTACCAGGAAGAGGTGCGCGATCCCTCGCGCATTCCCGAGGTGCTCAACCGGGTCATCGAAAAGGCCTGGCGCGGCTGCGCCCCGGCGCAGATCAACATCCCGCGCGACTACTGGACCCATGTCATCGATGTCGACCTGCCGAGCATCGTCCGGCTCGAGCGGCCGTCGGGCGGACAGCAGGCGATCTCAGAGGCGGCCAGGCTTCTGTCCGAGGCGAAGTTCCCGGTCATCCTCAATGGCGCCGGCGTCGTCATCGGCGAAGCCATCGCGGATTCGATGGCGCTGGCCGAACGGCTCGACGCGCCGGTCTGCTGCGGCTACCAACACAACGACGCATTCCCCGGCAGCCATCGCCTCGCCGCCGGCCCGCTCGGCTACAACGGCTCGAAGGCTGCAATGGAGCTGATCGCCAAGGCCGACGTCGTGCTGGCGCTCGGCACCCGCCTCAACCCGTTCTCGACCTTGCCGGGTTACGGCATTGACTACTGGCCGAAGAATGCCGCGATCATCCAGGTCGACATCAATGCCGACCGCATCGGCCTGACCAAGAAGGTCTCCGTCGGCATCTGCGGCGACGCCAAACAGGTCGCCCGCCAGATCCTCCAGCAGCTGAGCCCGTCCGCCGGCAATGCCGGCCGCGACGAGCGCAAGGCGGCGATCCACCAGACCCGCTCGGCCTGGCTGCAGCAGCTGTCGTCGATGGACCATGAGGACGATGACGTCGGCACCGAGTGGAACGCGACCGCGCGCCTGCGCGAAGCCGACCGCATGTCGCCGCGCCAGGCCTGGCGCGCGATCCAGGCAGCCCTGCCGAAGGAAGCCATCATCTCCACCGATATCGGCAACAACTGCGCCATCGGCAACGCCTATCCGAGCTTCGAACAGGGCCGCAAGTACCTGGCGCCTGGCATGTTCGGCCCCTGCGGCTACGGCTTCCCGTCGATCGTCGGCGCCAAGATCGGCCGTCCCGACGTGCCGGTGGTCGGCTTCGCCGGCGATGGTGCCTTCGGCATCTCGATGAACGAGATGGGTGCCATCGGCCGCGAGGGCTGGCCAGCGATCACCATGGTGATCTTCCGCAACTACCAGTGGGGTGCCGAAAAGCGCAACACCACGCTCTGGTACGACAACAACTTCGTCGGCACCGAGCTCAACCCCAACCTCAGCTACGCCAAGATCGCGGATGGCTGCGGGTTGAAGGGTGTCGTTGCCGACACGCCGGCGGCGCTGACGGCGGCCCTTCACAAGGCGATCGAGGACCAGGGAAAGGGCGTGACCACCTTCGTCGAGGTCATCCTCAACCAGGAGCTCGGCGAGCCGTTCCGCCGCGATGCGATGAAGAAGCCGGTGCCGGTTGCCGGCATCGAGCGGTCCGACATGCGGCCGCAGCAGCTCGCCTGACTTGCCGACGACCCTCGCCTGCCCGGCTCGCCGGGCGGGCGAGGACCTTAGCATCATGACCGGGAATGAACTGATGAACACCGCCGCCGCAACCCAACGCTTCAACGGCCTGCCTTCGGTGGTCCAGACCTGGTGGCCCGGCCTCGCGGTCACCGGTGCCGTGGCGATCGCCGCGCAGTTCCTGTCCGACCACTATGGTGCCCCGGCCATGCTGATGGCGCTGCTGCTCGGCATCGCCTTCCACTTCCTGTCGGAGGAGGGCCGTTGCGTCGCCGGCATCGACGTCTGCGCCAAGAAGGTGCTCAGGATCGGCGTCGCCCTGCTCGGCATGCGCATCAGCGTCGACCTGCTCGTCGGCCTCGGCGCCGGCACCATCTTGCTGCTGGTCGCCGCCATCGCCGCGACCATCGTCTTTGGCCTGATCGCTGCCAGGCTGCTCGGCCGCGGCTGGCGCCTTGCCCTCATCACCAGCGGTTCTGTCGCCATCTGCGGGGCGTCGGCGGCGATGGCCATTGCCGCCGTGCTGCCCAAGAACGAATTTTCCGAGCGCAACCTGATCTTCACCGTGCTGTCGGTGACGGTGCTGTCGACGCTGGCGATGATCGCCTATCCGATCATCGCCCAGACGAT
>NZ_JACHOU010000011.1 GCF_014206975.1 Aminobacter aganoensis | reverse complement strand
TCATCAGATGCTGGCCTCCACCCAGCCAGCATCTTGAATCACAAACCACCTTCTTTGGGAATCCTACGATTCGCTCAAGATAGGAAACGCTCTAGTGCCCTGCGCGTCCCTCTGGACGCGCAGCTGCCATTTTCGGGCCGATGCGAGAGCGATCAGGCCGACGGCTCGAAGTTCAGCGCCACGCCATTGATGCAGTAGCGCAAGCCGGTCGGCGGCGGACCGTCGGGAAAGACGTGGCCGAGATGGCTGCCGCAATTGGCGCAATGTACCTCGGTGCGCGTCATGCCGTAGCTGCGGTCGACGGTGTTTTCGACCGAACCCTCGACCGGATCGTTGAAGCTCGGCCAGCCGGTGCCGCTCTCGAACTTGAGCTTGGATTCGAACAAGGGCTGATCGCAGCCGGCGCAGGTGAATGTACCGGCGCGTTTCTCATGCAGAAGGGCGCAGCTGCCCGGCCGCTCGGTGCCGTGGTGGCGCATCACCTGGTATTGCTCGGGCGTCAACATCGCGCGCCACTCGGCGTCGGTGCGGGTGACGGGGTAGGTCTTGGCGTCCATTCAGGGGTCTCCCGGACTTGTTCTTGTTGTTCGTGGTCTTCGCATAGATAGTTACGGAAGGTGCTGCCTGACAGGGCATCACTTCGCGGTGAACGGCACTCAATGCTTCCGCGACAGCTGCCTGGTTGCCGCCTCGAGCCCGGCCAGCGTCAGCGGGTACATGCGGCTGGCAAAGATCTCCGAGATCATCTTGATCGAACTGGTGTAGCCCCAGTGCTTTTCCTGCGTCGGGTTGATCCAGACGGCGTTGGGCCACTGGTCGAGCACGCGGCGCAGCCACACCGCGCCCGGCTCGGGGTTCCAGTGCTCGACCGAGCCGCCGGCATAGGCGATCTCGTAGGGGCTCATCGAGGCGTCGCCGACGAAGATGACCTTGTAGTCGTGGCCGTATTTGTGAAGCACGTCGAGCGTCGGCAAAACCTCGGCATGGCGGCGACGGTTGTCCTTCCACACGCCTTCGTAGAGGCAGTTGTGGAAGTAGAAATATTCGAGCTGGCGGAATTCGACCCTGGCTGCCGAAAACAGCTCCTCGACCACCTTGATGTGGTCGTCCATCGATCCGCCGACGTCGAAGAACATCAGCAGCTTGACGGCGTTGCGCCGCTCGGGCCGGGTCTTGACGTCGAGATAGCCGTGGTCGGCGGTGGCGTGAATGGTGCCCGGCAGGTCGAGCTCTTCCTCGGCGCCCTCGCGCACCCAGCGGCGCAGGCGCTTGAGCGCCACCTTGATGTTGCGCGTGCCGAGCTCGACGGAATCGTCGAAATTCCTGAATTCGCGCTTGTCCCACACCTTCACCGCGCGGCGATGGCGGCTCGTTTCCTGGCCGATGCGCACGCCCTCGGGATTGTAGCCATAGGCGCCGAAGGGCGACGTGCCGGCGGTGCCGATCCACTTGGACCCGCCCTGGTGACGACCCTTCTGCTCTTCCAGCCGCTGCTTCAGCGTCTCCATCAGCTTCTCGAAGCCGCCGAGCGCCTCGACCAGCTTCTTCTCCTCGTCGCTCAGCGTCTTTTCGGCCAGCCGGCGCAGCCATTCCTCGGGAATGTCGGCGACATCGACGCCGCCCTCGCCCGAGATCGCCTCGACGCCCTTGAAGTAGTGCGAAAAAACCCGGTCGAAGCGGTCGATGTGGCGCTCGTCCTTCACCAGAGCCGCGCGAGCCAGGTAATAAAAACCCTCGACGTCATAGCTGACGAGGTCGGCGTCGAGCGCCTCGAGCAGCGCCAGATACTCCCGCAGCGACACCGGAACCTTGGCCGCCTTGAGTTCGAGGAAGAAGGGTATGAACATGGCGGGCACTTTGCTTCCGCGCGAGCCGGCAGGCAAGCCCATCAAGGCCGCGTCCAAGTGGCGCGAGCCAAGGTTCGAGTTTCGGCAAGGTTGCAACACCCAGAATCTAATTAAAGTAAAAATCTGATTCAGTCTTTTTTGGTAATTTCCCGTTAGCAATTGAAACCAGTGGGGAAGCGGGGGCGAGTCTGCCTCCGATCCGAGTTGTTCTTGCGTACGGGTACCTATGCGTTTCTCAGCGGCGTCAGCGATCGTTCTCGCCAGCCTGGCCCTTGCCGGCTGCACCTCGAGCATGGGGCTCAGCGACATCATGTCGTCTGGCCCGTCAAAGGAGACGACCGCTTCGGTCGCTCGCCCGGCGAGCCCGGTACCACAGGCGGACATCGCCGCGGCCGCGCCTTCCGTGCCGGTCCAGCAGGCCATGTCGGCCCCGATCCCGCAGGCCGGCATCCTGGTGGCGCCGCCCATGCCGGCGCAGATGGTGACCGAAGAGCCGGTGCAGGTGGCGATGGCAGCACCGCGGATCGAACTCGACAGCGTCCCGACACCCGACACCAAGCCGATCGCGCTGATCGCCCCGTCCAACCCGATGAAGGCCACGCCCTTCGCGCCCGGCCAGATCTATGGCCGCCGCTTCCGCGACGCCAAGCCGATCAATTTCGGCAAGGCGGCCTCGCCCAGGAATTTTGCCGTCCACGGCGTCGACGTCTCGCGCTGGCAGGGCGAGATCGACTGGCCGAAGCTGCGCACGCAGGGCGCCAACTTCGCCTACATCAAGGCAACCGACGGCGGCGACCATCTCGATCCGATGTTCAGGAAGAACTGGCGCGCCGCCGAGGCCGCCGGCCTGAGGCGCGGCGCCTACCATTTCTTCTACTGGTGCCGCACCGCCGGCGAGCAGGCCGACTGGTTCATCCGCAACGTGCCCAAGGTTGCCGGGGCGCTGCCGCCGGTCATCGACGTCGAGTACAATGGCGAATCGAGCTGCAAGCGCCGGCTGTCGCGTGCAAAGACGATCGAGAAGATGCAGGTCTTCATGGACAAGCTGGAGCGCCACTACGGCCAGCGTCCGATCATCTACACCGCGCCCGATTTCTACCGCGACAATCTCAGGGGCGAGTTCCTGGACTACCCGTTCTGGCTGCGCGCCGTGGCCGAGCCGCCGTCCAAGGTCTATCCCGGCCGCAAGTGGGTGTTCTGGCAGTATTCGGGCTCGGGCCTGTCGCACGGCGTCGACGGCAAGATCGACCTCAACGTGTTCCGTGGCACCGAGGCCCAGTGGCATCAATGGGTGGCAAGGTCGGCGGGCTGACCGGCCCGCGCCCCGGCGTCCGACCGCTTAGAGCAGGTCGTATTCGATGAAGCCCGTCCGGCGGGCGACGCGGTCGTAGAGCTTGCGCGCCGTGGCATTGGTCTCGTGGGTCATCCAGTAGACATTGGTGACGCCGAGCTTGCCGGCTTCCTGCTTCACCGCTTCGATCAGGGCCGCACCCACGCCCTTGCCGCGCGCTGCCGGGTCGGCGAACAAATCCTGCAGGTAGCAATTGTTGGCCTCGGACCAGCCGGAGCGGTGGTAGAGGTAATGCGTCAGCCCGACCGCCTTGCCGTCGACGAGGGCAATCAGCCCCTTGGGCTCGAACTCGCCGTCGGTGAACAGGCGTTTCCAGGCCAGCTCGTAGATGCTCTCGGGCAGCACGGTGTTGTAGAAATCGAGATAGGCCGTCCACAGCCGGCGCCATTCGGCATGGTCGGCTAGCTGAAGCGGGCGGATGGTGATGTCGGTCATGGCATGGCCTTCCGTGGATGAACTGGATGCGCGGCAAACTGCCTGAGTGGAACTGCGGGGCCAACGGTCCACAGGGTGGGAATGGATTGGCCGGGGGTGGCGCGAGCCGGCAAGGTTGTGCTCCGGCGAGTACCCCCACCCCTAACCCCTCCCCACAAGGGGGAGGGGAATCGCGAGGCGCGTCTCGCCCAAACCTCACTCCACCACCCGGTGCCGACCCGACGACCCTGTGTCGGAGGGCGCCAATCTAGTCTCCCTCCCCCTTGTGGGGAGGGGTCAGGGGTGGGGGTGCCTGCAACGCAAGACTTTCAGATCACCCCTGCCGTCTGGCCATGAACGCCAGCCGCTCGAACAGGTGCACGTCCTGCTCGTTCTTGAGCAGGGCGCCATGCAGCTTGGGCAGCGCGTTCCTGGGGTCGGCGCGCAAATCTTCCGGCGCGACGTCGTCGGCGACCAGCAGGCGGATCCAGTCGAGCGCTTCCGACGTCGACGGCTTCTTCTTCAGCCCCGCGACGTCGCGGATCTCGTAGAACTGGGTCAGGGCCGCGCGCACCAGGTTCTGCTTGATGCCGGGATAGTGGACCTCGACGATCTTGTGCAGCGTGTCGACGTCGGGGAAGCGGATGTAGTGGAAGAAGCAGCGCCGCAGGAAGGCGTCGGGCAGTTCTTTCTCGTTGTTGGAGGTGATGATGACGATCGGGCGCACCTTGGCGGCTATCGTCTCGCCGGTCTCGTAGACGAAGAACTCCATGCGATCGAGTTCCTGCAGCAGGTCGTTGGGAAACTCGATGTCGGCCTTGTCGATCTCATCGATCAGGAGCACGACCTTCCTGTCGGCGGCGAAGGCGTCCCACAGCTTGCCGCGCTTGATGTAGTTCTTGATGTCGTTGAAGCGGCCGTCGCCGAGTTGGCTGTCGCGCAGGCGCGACACTGCATCATATTCGTAGAGGCCCTGCTGCGCCTTGGTGGTGGACTTGACGTTCCACTCGATCATCTCGAGGCCGAGGCCGGCCGCCACCTGGCGCGCAAGCTCGGTCTTGCCGGTGCCCGGCTCGCCCTTGACCAAAAGCGGCCGCTCCAGCGCGATCGCCGCATTGACCGCCACCATCAGATCCTTGTCGGCGACATAGGCCGACGTTCCTTCAAACCGCATGCGAAGCTCCAATCTTTCGCCGGAGACACTAGGGAGGTGCGGGCGGTGGGGCAAGCGCAGCATCCCGCCTCGCAAATATCATTGCGCCGGCGGCGCATGGCCATGGCGCATCGCCGCCACAGCGCCTATATTGGCGGGGACGGTCTGCGCCTCGCGGCAGGAGAGCAATATTCCCCGGGGCCTTAACGATCCTTAGGGAGCTGTCCCTGGGAGGACCCGTGGGTTCTTCCATACGGCGCCCACCTACTTTGTAGGTCTCCGGGATCGACTTCTTCACCGGTTGCGTGGATCGTCACCCTCCCCATCCAGATAGAACCTGCCTACCCAGGCCCGAAAAGCGGCGACTTGTGCGTTGCCGTGGCCGCAGCCGGTGTGCCAAACACCTGTGACGACAGGAGAATGGGGCGACCACCGGCATGACTTCCCACCGCGAGATCAAGAAGCAGTTGCGCAAGGAAGCGCTGGCCCGCCGCGACAGGCTCGACGAGTTCTGGCGCATCGAGGCTTCGCTGGAGATGGCCGAGACCGCCCGCGACAACATCCGGTTCGAGCCCGGCACGATCGTTTCCGGCTTCTGGCCGATGCGCTCGGAGGTCGACGTGCGGCCAATGATGTTTGCGCTGCGCGAGCATGGCGCGCGGCTCTGCCTGCCGGCGATCCTCGACAAGCACACCATCGTCTTCCGCGAACTCGTGCGCGGTGCGCCGATGGTTGACATGGGCTTTGGCACGGTCGGGCCGCATGCGGAGGCCGAGGTGCTCGACCCCAGCATCATGCTGGTGCCGCTGGCCGCCTTCGACGGGCGCGGCCACCGCATCGGCTATGGCGCGGGATATTACGACCGGGCCATCGCCAAGCTGCAGGACAAGGGCATCGAGCCGAGGCTGATCGGCATCGCCTTCGACTGCCAGCAGGTCGAGCGCGTTCCCGACGAGAACCACGACGTCATCATCCCCGAAATACTGACCGAAAGCGGGTTGCGCAGATTCGTCTCTGAATTGTAGATGATTTCATGAGACTTCTTTTTCTGGGCGACATGGTTGGCAAGGCGGGCCGCACGGCGGTGTGGGAGCAATTGCCCGGCCTGATTTCGGATTTCCGGCTCGATTTCGTCATCGTCAACGGCGAGAACGCCGCCGGCGGCTTCGGCATCACCGAGGAAATCTTCCGCGAAACCATCAATGCCGGCGCCGACGTCGTGACCACCGGAAACCACGTCTGGGACCAGCGCGAGGCGCTGGCCTTTGCGCCGCGCGAGGACCGCTTCCTGCGCCCGGCGAACTTTCCCAAGGGCACGCCTGGCCGCGGCTCGGGCCTCTACATCGCCAAGAACGGCGCCCGCGTGCTGGTGTCGAACATCATGGGCCGGGTGTTCATGCATCCCGAGCTCGACGATCCGTTTCAGGCCGGCGAGCGCGAACTGTCCGCCTGTCCGCTTGGCGAGCAGGCCGATGCGGTGGTGGTCGACTTCCATGCCGAGGCGACCAGCGAGAAGATGTGCTTCGCCCATTTCGTCGACGGCCGCGCCAGCCTCGTCGTCGGCACGCACACGCACCAGCCGACCGCCGACCACCAGATCCTCAACGGCGGCACCGCCTACCTGACCGACGCCGGTATGTGCGGCGACTACGACTCCTCGCTCGGCATGGACAAGGAGGAGCCGCTCAACCGCTTCCTCTCCAAGGTGCCGAAGGGTCGCTTCGAGGCTGCCAACGGCCCGGCCACCATCTGCGGCGTCGGCGTCGACATTTCCGACCGCACCGGCCTGGCCGAGCGGATCGCGCCGCTGCGCCGCGGTCCCCGTCTCGAAGAAACCGTTCCTTCCTTCTGGTCCTGACATTGACGAGGGGCCGGTGGATGCATACTTGCCCGCAACAAGTCAGCAAATGTTAGAGCGGCCTTTGCGCGGCCAGGTGGCACGCGCAACGGCCGCTCCAACAATTTTCAGTTGCGCGAGAGCGGCCCACCAGCCGCTCGATTGACATTTAGAAGAACAACGGGGACACGCAGATGATCGAATTCCTGGCGCCATATTTCGCCTTCGTCAACGACCCCACCGCCTGGGTGGCGCTGTTGACCCTGATTGCGCTCGAGGTCGTGCTCGGCATCGACAACCTGATCTTCATCTCGATCCTGACCAACAAATTGCCGGTACACCAGCGCGCCAAGGCGCGGCGGCTCGGCATCGGCGCGGCACTGATCATGCGGCTGGTGCTGCTGGCCACGATTTCCTTCATCGTCGCGCTGACGGCGCCGGTGTTCAGCGCCTTCGGCCACGGCTTCTCCTGGCGCGACCTGATCCTGATCGCCGGCGGCCTGTTCCTGGTGTGGAAGGCGACCAAGGAAATCCACCACTCGGTCGATCCCGAAGACCACAAGGACGAGATGGTGTCGCGGACGCTGCAGCTGTCGATGGGTGCCGCGATCTTCCAGATCCTGGTGCTCGACCTGGTGTTCTCGATCGACTCGATCATCACCGCCGTCGGCATG
This sequence comes from Aminobacter aganoensis, assembly GCF_014206975.1. GTDB lineage: Bacteria > Pseudomonadota > Alphaproteobacteria > Rhizobiales > Rhizobiaceae > Aminobacter > Aminobacter aganoensis. Next base: position 155,498 of record NZ_JACHOU010000011.1, on the reverse strand, counting down.
ACCGACGAGATCGGTATCATGTACATCGCCGTGATCGTGGCCGTGACGGTGATGCTGCTGGCGGCGACCCCGCTCGCCACCTTCATCGAGAAGAACCCGACCATCGTCATGCTGGCGCTGGGCTTCCTGCTGATGATCGGCATGACGCTGATCGCCGACGGCTTCGGCTACCATGTGCCCAAGGGCTACATCTATGCCGCCATGGGCTTCTCGGCGCTGGTCGAGGGCCTCAACATGCTGCAGCGGAATCGCCGCAGGCAACAGAACGCCGAAAAGCACTGACACCAAGCCAAACGGCGGGCCAAAAGCCCGCCGTTTTCGTTCCGCGCCAATTTCAGGCCACTGGATTCTGGGCTATGATCTGATTCTGGCGCAGCCCACGCCTCCCCCCTCCATCGGGAAAGTACAGTTCGTGCAGGGTGTCTCGATTTCCGAGCCAACTGTTCGAGCGCTTGCATAAGGAGGGGTTGCGACGACTGCTCGCGATAGGAGGTTCGCCGGATGAAACTTTCCGCACCCATACCCATGCTGAAGCGCAGGGCCAGGCTTCTCGCCAGGACCGGCCATATGCCATTGCACCAGGCACTCGACCGCGTAGCGGCCGAGGAAGGCTTTGGCGCATGGAGCCTGCTCGCCGCAACGTCGGCGGCGACGCGGCCGGCAGGCAAGCTGTTCGCGCGGCTCTCACCCGGCGACCTCGTTCTGCTCGGCGCGCGGCCGGGCCAGGGCAAGACGCTGATGGGGCTCGAGCTTGCCGTCGAGGCGATGAAGGCCGGCCGGCGCAGCAGCTTCTTCACGCTGGAATATACGGAAAAGGAGGTGCTGGACCGTTTTCGCGCCATCGGCGCCGACAGCGCGCAGCTCGGCGACCTGTTCGACCTCGACAGTTCCGATGCCATCAGCGCCGGGCATATCGCCAGGCGCATGGCGTCATCGCCGCGCGGAACCGTCGTTGTGGTCGACTACCTGCAACTGCTCGACCAGAAGCGCGAGAACCCCTCACTGATGGATCAGGTGCGCACGCTGAGATCGCTGGCGCGCGACAGGGGACTGATCGTCGTCATGATCTCGCAGATCGACCGCTCCTATGATCCGTCGACGAAGTCGGTGCCGGACCTGGACGATGTCAGGCTGCCCAATCCGCTCGACCTCAAGCTGTTCGACAAGGCGTGCTTCCTGAGCAACGGCGAGATGCGGTTTCACACGGCCTGACGAGATCGGGCGGCGACGGGCAATCCCCGCCGCCCGAGACGCTGCCGCCATGCTCACCAGGCGTCGGGTTCGCGCACCATGTGCACGATGTTGGCCGGGTTCATGATCCAGCCGCCGCGGAAGCTGTCGCCCAGCGGCTCGATCGGGTCGCAGCGCACCGCGCCCGCATCGCCGAGTTGCCTGAGCGTGCCGGCAAAATCGGGCGTGAACAGTTCCAGCCAGACCTCGGCCTGGCTCATGGTCGGCGCCTCGTCGATCCACAGCTGGTTGGGGCCAAGCTTGAAGCCGACGGCCGGCGCCTTCTCCGGGATGCCCTCCAGGCCGACCACGTCGTGGTAAAAGGCAATCGTCGCCTGGTATTGATGGCTTGGCACCTTCATGGCGATGTTGATGCCGCCTTCGATCCTTGCACCCATTGTCTGGCTCCTCATTTTCGTTCGCTGGTCGTCGGCAGTTCGCCGCGCATCTCAGAGGGATAAAAGCCCTCGCGCAGGTTGATGCCGTATTCGAGCCAGGCCTTCATCGCCGACAGCATCTCGGCCCAGCCCTCGCAATTGCCGTAGGACGCCTTGCGGCCGACCTGATCCTCGACCCAGCCCGATTCGCCGATGGTGACAAAGGTCGAGCCTTCCTCCAGCACCTCGAAGCCCATCTCGATCCTGGTCTTGTAGGCCGGCTGGCCCTCGGCCACCTCGGCGTCCCAGCGCAACACGATGCGCTTGTCTTGCTCGATCTCCTCGACCTCGACCGGCACCGAGCCCCACCAGGTGACCGTCGTGCCGGCGACCAGCGGTGCGCTGGCGCCGCGGATGGTGGTGAAATAGGCACTGAGCTTCGTCGGATTGACGACCGCGTCGAACACCTCATGGACGGGCTTGGCTATGCGCCCCGAAACCTTGAAACCAAGGGACATTATGATCTCCTCTGCTTGCATCTGGCGATAATGTGTTATAAAAACATAACATGTCAACCGATTCGAAAGACGATAATGTTTTCAAGGCCCTGGCTCATCCTCGCCGGCGCCTGATGCTCGATTGCCTGAAGGATGGGCCGCTTACCACGGGCACGCTGTGCGAACGCTTCGACGACATGGACCGCTGCACCGTGATGCAGCATCTAAAGGTTCTGGAGGAGGCGGAACTGGTGGTGGCGCGGCGCGAGGGGCGCGAGCGCTGGAACCACCTCAATTCGATGCCGATCAAGCTGATCCACGACCGTTGGATCAGCGGATATGCCGGCCACGCAATGAGCATTCTCGACCGGCTGAAGCAGAACCTCGAAGGTTGAGGCGTTCCTCAGCCTTGCAAGGGATGCCGCAAGCTAGGCAACCTTCGCCTTGCGCGCCTCGATGGCGGCGCCATGCGCCTTGCCCCAGTTGGCGAGCGGAACGAGGGCATCGTCGAGCGATTGCCCGAGCGACGTCGCCGAGTATTCGACCCGCGGCGGCACTTCGTGAAAAACCTCGCGGTGGACCAGACCATCGGCCTCCATTTCGCGCAGCTGCTGGATCAGCATCTTCTCGCTGATATCGGGCACCAGGCGCTTCAACTCGCCGAAACGGCGCGGTTCGGTGTGCACGAGCCACAGGATCAGCGCCTTCCATTTGCCGCCGATGACCTGGAATGCGGGGCCGAGGCCGCAACTCTCTGGCTGCGTCTTTGCCATGGAATTCCTCAATTCTTACTTTGAAGTCAGTACCTTACAAAATTGTAGGTACTTGTTGGAATGAAAGCAATGCATAGGTTCTGCGGCACGCCGCGAATGCTTCGCGGCCCGATTTCGAAAGGACGAGAAATGGAACCTGTGCTCTTTTACGGCGTGCCCCACGGCTGCTCCTTCGGCTCGATCGTGGCCCTCGAATGGCTCGGCCAGCCCTACCGCCTGCACCGCATCGACATGCTGTCGAAACGCTCCGAAGGCTTTGCCAGGGTGAGCCCGCTCGGCCAGACACCGGCGATGATCGCACCGGACGGCAAGCCGCTGACCGAAAGCCTGGCAATCCTGCACAACATCGCCGCCCGCGGCCTCGACAAGGGGCTGGGCTTCGCCCAGGGCACCAGGGAGTTCGACGACCTCAACTGGATGCTCTCCTACCTGCACACGACCCTGCATTCGGACCTCGGCTATGGCTGGAACGCCTACAAGCTGGACGAGGACGACCATGCCGGCAAGGCGTTCCTGCGCCGCCTCGCCCGCGAAAAGTCGGCCGAAGCCTATGCCTATCTGCAAGGCGTGCTCGAAGGTCGGGAGTGGCTGGCCGGCAACACCAAGACGGTGGCCGACGCCTACTTCATCGGCATCGCGCGCTGGGGCGAGGACCTCGGCCTGTTCGACATCGCCAGGGACTTCCCCGGCATCCACAGGCACATGGCCAGGCTCGAGGCCGATCCGGCGGTGATCTTTGCCCACGCCATCGAGGACGAGACGCCGCATCGATCCTCCGGCGGCTTCTGCGGGCAACTGACCGCGCAGGATCTGGACGCACGACTGGCGGCCTGACCTTGCCTTGGAGACGCTCCCCACAAATCCCATCGGGGAGCGTCCCTGCTTTGGACGCAAGTGGAGCCGGCACAGCCGGGCACGGCGAACGCCCAAACCTGCAGACTCCGATATTCAACATTCCTCATATGCGTTAAGGCGTTTTGAACCCCTTGCTGCAACCATAGGCAACAAGGGACGTCGGCAACACGTATATAGGGTCCTATGTCTGCAACTGAGGCCAAAAGCCGGCTCGCCGCTCCGAACGCGGCGCAGCGGATACCCGGCATATTGATTGTCGGTGGCGTGGTGTTCGCCGCAGCGCTGTTTGGGATCCTCACGCGGCCGGTAGGCTTTCTAGCCAGCTTCTGGCCAGCCAACGCCATCCTGCTCGGGCTGATGGTGCACAATCCCCGCTATGCCGGCCCGGCCGGCTGGGCGGCCGCCTTCGTCGGCTATGTCATGGCGGACATGCTGACCGGTGGCGGCTGGTACATCACGGCGTGGCTGACCGCGGCGAACATGTCTTCCGCCATCACGGGCTATCTGCTGTTCCGCCTCGTCAGCGACGACGACAGGAAGCTGCAGCGTCCTGTCTCGGTGCTCTACCTCTTCGGCATCTGCTGCATGGCAGCCGTGGCCGCCGCATTTGTGGGCGGCGGGGCGGCGGGCCTGTTGTTCGACCGCACCTTCGCGGTGGGCTTCAAGCTGTGGTTCGTCACCGAACTGGTCAACACCCTGGTGATCCTGCCGGCCATACTGACATTTCCCGGCATTCGGGCGCTCTCCCTCCGCTGGCCTTCCGACGGCCTGTCGCTGGAAACGATGTTGCATTGCGCGCCATGCCTTGCCCTGATCCTGTCGGTCGCCGCAGGCGTCCTGATCGGCGGTCCAGGCGCGCTGGCGTTCCCGATCCCCGCCCTGCTGTGGTGCGCGCTCACCTACAGCCTGTTCACCACTTCGGTGATGACCCTGCTGTTGTGCATCTGGCTGCTGATCTCGATTCCCGCCGGGCTCGTCGATCTCGCGGCACCGGCGGACCCGATCCGCTCGCTCGACTCGATCCGCCTCGGCATCGCGCTGATGGCGCTCGGGCCGCTGACGGTGGCGAGCATCAATTCCGGGCGCAGGGACCTGATCGCCAGGCTGCAGCACACCGCCAACTACGATGCGCTGACGGGCGCACTGGCGCGCGGCGCCTTCTTCGAGCGCGGGCAAACACGGCTCGACGAACTCATCCAGGGCCACGGCAACATCGCCGTGCTGATGATCGACCTCGACCACTTCAAGCGCATCAACGACGAGCATGGCCACGGCGTCGGCGACGCCGCGCTGAAAGCGTTCTTCCCGCAGGCGGCGAAGAACCTGCGTGCCGGCGACCTGTTCGGGCGATTGGGCGGCGAGGAATTTGCCGTGCTGATGCCCTCGGCGGACATGATCGAGGCGGCGGCGCTGGCCGAGCGCATCCGGCTTGCGGTCGAGGCCACCAAGCTGTCCCTGCCCTCCGGCGAAGCGCTGGAGTTCACGGTGAGCATCGGCGTCTCGGCGCACCGGGCAGACTTCGGCACCTCCATCGATGCGATGCTGGCAGCCGCCGACCAGGCGCTCTACGAAGCCAAGGCCGGCGGACGCAACCAGGTCCGCATCCGCAACTGAAAGCCCTCAGACGCCTTCGAGAACGATGATCGTTGGGCGCGCCGGCAGCGACCTCAGCGAGACCTTGAGCGAGCGGCTGGGGCGGAACTCGACGGCGAACCCATCGCCCATCATGCCGGTGAACTCGCCGATGTCGGTGGAATGGCGGTGCATCGGCAGGATCATCGAGGAATAGAGCCGGGTGGTGATCTCGGTCATCGCGTCGATCGACAGCGTCATGCCGCCGTCGATCGGCACCATCACCACGTCGAGCCGCCCGATGGCGCCATAGTGCGCATCCTCCAGCCGGTGGTGCAGGTGGCCGAGATGGCCGATGCACAGACCGGCGACCTCGAAGATGAAGATCGAATTGCCATCGCGTTCCATCTCGTCGAAGCGGCGGATGTCGGTCGGCACGTTGCGGACATAGACGTCGTCAACCACCAGCGCATGCCTGGCCGGGCCTCCGTCTGGGTTCCAGCCGCGCAACACGTGTTCGACGCCCTTGTCGGGGAAATCGGTGTAATGCGTACGATGCGCCTTGTTCATGGTGACGATGCGCGGCAGCGGGTTCGAGCCGTAGAGGCCGCTGTAGTCGGTGGCGATGCGCACGCCGCCCGGCGTCTCGATGACATAGGTCGAGTGGCCGGCATAGGTGATGGTGACGTCGCCGTCGACGAATGTCTGCGCCGGGGTGAAGCTGGCATAGCTGGCCCTGGGCAGCGCCTGGGCAATGGCCATGCATTTGCTGGGCACCGGATCTTCGGCGGCAGCGGCAGGCCGGGCGAGCGCAAACAAGGCGAGCAGGCAGGCGGCGAACAGGCGAAGGGGCATGGCTCTCTCGTGCGTTCGGGGCGTGGCCGCACTATCTCAGCCGAGGCAGACGGCGCGTAGTCACGTTTTCGCGAGTGCCGGAAAGCCCTGATGTCTGGACGTATTGAGCCGATTTATCTATAACGCGGCCCATTCAAACACTGCCGAAGCGACAAACAGGGGTCCCATGGCCGGCCATTCACAGTTCAAGAACATCATGCACCGCAAGGGCCGCCAGGACGCGGTGCGGTCGAAGATGTTCTCCAAGCTCGCGCGCGAAATCACCGTTGCCGCAAAGACCGGCGTGCCCGACCCGACGATGAACCCGCGCCTGCGCCTGGCGGTCCAGAACGCCAAGGCCGTGTCGATGCCCAAGGACAACATCGCGCGCGCCATCTCCAAGGCCTCGATGGGCGACGCCGAGAACTACGAAGAAGTGCGCTACGAGGGTTATGGCCCAGGCGGCGTTGCGCTTATCGTCGAGGCGCTGACCGACAACCGCAACCGCACCGCCTCCAACGTCCGCGCCGCCTTCACCAAATCCGGCGGCGCCATGGGCGAAACCGGCTCGGTGTCGTTCATGTGGGACCGCGTCGGCGAGATCGTCTACGCCGCCAAGGCCGGCGACGCCGACAAGGTCATGGACGCCGCGATCGAAGCCGGCGCCGACGACGTGCAGTCGGACGAGGACGGCCACACCATCACCTGCGCTTTCGAAAACCTCGGCGAAGTGTCGAAGGCGCTCGAGAGCTCGCTCGGCGACGCCGAGTCGGTGAAGATCGTCTGGAAGCCGCAGAACAACATCCCCGTCGACGAGGACCGCGCCCAGTCGCTGATGAAGCTCGTCGGCACGCTGGAAGACGACGACGACGTCCAGAACGTCTACGCCAACTTCGAAGTCGACGAAGCGACGCTGGCCAAGCTCAGCGCGGCGTAAGCAACATTGCCTTTTCGCGGCGGGTCGACTTTCGCCGCGAATGGCTCGCCTCCGAGATGGAGGCCGACACCAGCAAGCCACCGCTGCTCCTCGCCGGCCGGGCCGACAGGAGCGCGCAGCAAGCCAGAGAACAACCTTCGGTCTCGGAGCTGCTCATGACCAACGACACCCTTCCCCAGATCCGCATCACCTATTGCACCCAGTGCATGTGGCTTCTCCGCGCCGGCTGGATGGCGCAGGAGCTGCTCTCGACCTTCGGGCAGGAGCTCGGCGAGGTCACGCTGGTGCCGGGCACCGGCGGTACCTTTACCGTCACCTGCAACGGCGAGCTGGTCTGGGACCGCAAGCGCGACGGCGGCTTCCCCGACGCGGCGCAGCTCAAGCAGCTGGTGCGCGACCTGATCGACCCCGAGCGCGATCTCGGCCATTCCGACCGCAAGGGCCACAAGGCCAAGGACCCGGCTTGAACGACCCGGCAGAAACCGGGCCGGCCGAGGGACAGCGCCACAGATAAGTTCCATTTGCTACGCAACCAGGCAGGGGGCCGCGCCGCGTGGTGCGTTTTGCCCGGAAATTCACAGGGACGGGACAGCATTCATGACCACCAGACCGCGCATTGCAGTTCTTTTCGGCGGACGTTCCTCCGAGCACGACGTTTCCATCATGTCCGCAAGCAACGTGGTCAAGGCGATCGACGCCTCCAGCTTCGAAGTCGTGCCCATCGGCGTCGGCCGCGACGGCCGCTGGTTCCTGGCCGAACTCGGCGAGGGCGGCGCCCTGCCCGCCGTGCCGCAAGGCGGCACCGAGGTGGCGCTGGTGCCCGGCGGCAAAGGCCGGCTTGTCGCGCTGCCCAGGGGCGAAGCGCCGTTCGAGCTGCCAGCCGTCGACGTGCTGTTTCCAGTGCTGCACGGCCCTTTCGGCGAGGACGGCGCGGTCCAGGGGCTCGCCGAGGTGGCCGACATTGCCTATGTCGGCTCCGGCGTGCTCGGCTCGGCCAACGCCATGGACAAGGACACGGCCAAGCGGCTGATGAAGGAGGCCGGGCTGCCGGTGGCACGCGGATTGACCGTGCATGTCGGCCAGGTGCCGAGCTTCGAGGCAGTGAAGGCCGTGCTCGGGCTGCCGGTCTTCGTCAAGCCAGCGCGCCAGGGCTCGTCGGTCGGTGTCAGCAAGGCCGAGACGGCCGCGCAGCTGGAGAAGGCGCTGGCCGAGGCCTTCAAATACGACCGCAAGGTGCTGATCGAGGAGTTCGTCGACGGCCGCGAGGTCGAGTTCGCCGTGCTCGAGGCACCTGATGGCTCGATCTCGGTATCCGTACCGGGCGAGATCGTGCCGGCCGCGAGCCACGGCTTCTACACCTACGAGGCCAAGTACATCGACGCCGATGGCGCAGCACTGCGCATCCCCGCGGAGCTGCCGGAGGGTGCCACTGCCGAGCTGCAGCAGATCGCTCGCGGCGCCTTCCTGGCGCTGGGCTGCGAAAGCATGGCGCGCGTCGACTTTTTCGTGAAGGCGGACGGCTCGGCGCTGGTCAACGAGGTCAACACCATCCCCGGCTTCACCAACATCAGCATGTATCCGAAGACGATGGCGGCGTCGGGCGTCGCCTATCCCGATCTCGTCGGCAGGTTGATCGCGCACGCCGTGGCACGCTGGAAGCGCCAGGCTTGAGGCAAAGAGGCCGGGGCTGACCCGGCCTTTTCTGTCAGGCCGCCCGCGCGAAGGCCATGGCGAAGGATGCCAGCGACACCAGGCAGGCGACAGTGCGGACGTGGTTCCACGGCAGCCATTCCTGGAGGTAGCGTGTCCACAGGGCGGCACCTTCGGCACTTGCCGGATCGACGGCGGCGAGCGCGTCGTTGAGCGGCACGTTGAAGACCATCGTCACCAGGAAGCAGCCCAGGAGATAGGCAACGCCGCCGGCGAGCAGCCAGGCCGAGCCCGCCTCGGTCCAGCCGATGATCGCCTTGGCGCCAAGCGCCAGGGACAGCGCGACCATTCCCATGAACACCGTCATGAACAGCGGGTTGATGATGGTGACGTTGATGGACTGCATGGCGGCGATGCCTTGCGCCGCCGGCAACCTGGCGAACGAGGCCATGATCGTGTTGGAGAAGATGAAGAACAGGCCGGCGGCAACGCCGCTGCCCAGCACGGCGGCAAAGGTGAGAGCCGAAAACAGCATGCCGGTCATTTCGCGCCTCCCCAGACACCCGATGCGGCAGCGGCCCGGGCGTAGTCGCGAAAATCGCGGGCCGGGCGGCCAAGCGCCCGCTGGACCCCGTCGCATACATGTTCGTTGCGGCCGTCGAGCACCTCGGTGAACAGCATCATCAGGAGCGCCACGAGATCCGGCGGCAGCCCTCCCGCGGCCAGTCCGGTGGCGAAGTCGGTTGCCGTGATTTCGGTGAAGCGGACGCTCCTCCCGCTGGCTGCGGCAATCTCGGCCACGGCGTCGCCAAAGCTGAGCAGGCGCGGACCGGTAAGCTCGTAGAGCTGGCCGATGTGGCGGTCGTCGGTGAAGGCGGCGACTGCGGCATCGGCGATGTCGTCGGCATCGATGAAGGGCTCGCGCACCGCACCGACCGGCAGTGCGACCTCGCCTGCCAGCACCGCGTCGAGCATGAAGCTTTCGCTGAAATTCTGCATGAACCAGCTGCAGCGCAGCACGGTCCAGTCGGCACCGGCGCGCTTGACCATGTCCTCCGCCCGCTGCGCTTCGGGTTCGCCGCGGCCGGACAGGAGCACCAGCCGCTTCACGCCCATGGCGACGGCGAGGTCGGCGAATGCGCCCACGGTCGCTGCAGCGCCCGGCGCGGCGAGGTCGGGATAATAGGACACATAGACGGCGGCAGCCCCTTCGAGCGCTCTGCCCCAGGTGGCGCGGTTCTCCCAGTCGAAAGCCGGGCTGCCTATGCGCGATGCAATGCGGACAGCAAGACCTTGCCCCGAAAGCTGGTCGGCGATCCGTCGGCCGGTCTTGCCGGTACCGCCGAGGATCAGAATGGGCCTGGTGGTCTGTTGGAACGTGTTCACTTGGGCCTCCTCTACAAACATGAGAAATCCTCACATTTGCAAATGTGATAAACCCTCATATTATTGCGGTCAAGCGGATTCGCATTCGGACGGAAAGCCATGGACGCGACGGAAGACACAACCAGCCAGGCGCTGCGCCGCGCTCCGAGCCAGAAACGCAGCCAGGAGCGCGTCGAACGCATGTTGCAGGCGGCAAGCGCCCTGATCTCGGAGGGCGGCAGCGACGCGATGCGCATGGGCGAAGTGGCCGAACGCGCCGGCGTGTCGATCGGTTCGCTCTATCAGTACTTTCCCGACAAGGGCGCCATCATCCGCACGCTGGCCGAGCGCTACAACGCCGAAGGCCGCGCCTGCATCGCCGAAGGGTTGGCCGACGTGCGCGACATGGGCGGGCTTGTCGAGGCCTTCGGCGGGCTGATCGACACCTATTACGGCATCTTCCTCGCCGAACCGGTGATGCGCGACATCTGGTCGGGCACCCAGGCGGACAAGGCGCTGCGCGACATCGATGTCAGGGACAGCCGCGCCAACGGCGCCCTTCTGGCAGAGGCGTGGCAGCGGGTGATGCCCGGCGCGGATGTTGGCGCAATCGAGCGCAAGGCCTTCCTGATCATGTCGCTCGGAGAATCGGCGATGCGGCTGGCGATTTCGGTCGAGCGAGCGGAGGGCGACGCGCTGGTGGCCGACTACAAGGCGATGGCGCTGCGGGAGATCGCGGCGGTTTAGAGCGTCCTTTGTGCGTCCGAACAGACGCACAAAGGACGCTCTAAGTCTTTGACTCTGCGCATCATGCTTTCCAAAAATCGATCCCGATTCTCGGGCCGATGCGCTATCCGGGCGACGCCGACGGCCACAGTCGGCCCGGAGCGACCATAACTCAGTGGAGCGTTACGGCTGGCCTAAGTATCCGAGTTAAGAAGTCCCGGAGGATTGGCGTGACTTGGTCACGGGGAAGGCGGTGGCCCCCTTCGAGTGTGTGAAGCGTGACTGGCACACCTGCCTGTTCAAGCGCCTTTGAAAATCGTTCCGCTTGATCGACGGATGCGCGATCATCGTACTTACCATGTAGAATTAGGGTTTCCGCTTCAACGCGGTGCGAATGATGGAGTGCGGAGCGATCCGAAAAGGCCTGGTTCGTAGTGCCTGCCTCTGTCTGAATGGCCTGTTGCAAGCCCCTCGGACTGCGTTCGTAGGCTTCTCGCAGATCGTAAACGCCCCCTGTCAGGATTAGCGCCCTTAGCCCTTGGACTTTGGTGGCCACCATGGCGGATGCCACAGCCCCTCGACTGTTTCCATAAAGAACTATGCGTTCGGGATCGACCGACGGCTGCTGCTTCAGAAACTCCAAGGTGGCTACAATCGCTTGCTGAGTAGTCGGGCCGCAGAAATCGGCGGGACCGTCTGATGCACCAAAACCCGGTTGCGAGACTGCAGCCGCCGTGACACCGAGACGGGATGAGAAGCGAACCAGAGACCCGTCATCGACAGCCTCTTTTCCGCCTAAGAGAAGTCCACCCTGGTTGCCATGGACGAACAGTATCGCTCCATTCTTGGCCGCAGAGGGTCGAGACTGGAACAGTTCGACGCGAGCGCCATCGCCTCGATCAATGATATGTTGAGTTACCGCCAAGATGACCCCGCCCTCCTCGAACTTACAGGTGAGAATACGGGCGGGCACATTCCAGTCAATGTACGGTGTTCGCGCTTCCAGAGGAAACACAATGACGGTTCAGGCGCAAGGCTGCCACGATCGCGAACATCGTCAGCGTCATTACCGGAATTTTGGCTGGAGTTTCTATTCTAATTCGAATGCGTAAGACGGTATTGGTGGTGTTCGCTACCTAATATAGGGCAATTGGTGCTCCTCGCATCTTACGGCGAACTGGCAATATACAGGCAGACTGCCCCACCTTTTTCCCTCGCCACAAAGGGAGGGAGGGCATCGGCGCCATGCCCGTCTTCATGCAGACGCCCGACGCGTAACAAAAAAACCCGCCACGAGGGCGGGTTTTTCGTATTCCGTGACGCAGGGTCGGCTTAGATGCCGAGGCCTTCGTAGCGCTTCTTGAACTTCGACAGACGGCCGCCGCGGTCGAGCAGGGTCTGCTGGCCGCCGGTCCAGGCCGGGTGCGTGGTCGGGTCGATATCGAGGTTCATCGTATCGCCTTCCTTGCCCCAGGTGGAGCGGGTCATGTATTCGGTGCCATCGGTCATGACGATCTTGATGGCGTGGTAGTCGGGATGGATATCGGCTTTCATCGCTCTGTTCCTGCTGTCGCGGCGCGGCTTGCGCAGGTATCCTGCGGCGATGCGCCTCTTTCGAAAATTCGAAGCCACGGCTAGATAGGCCACGGCTTCAGAAACGGTCGGCGTGCCTATACATCAGCCGATTTCGAATCACAAGGCCGCGCAGCCGGCAAATGGGCCGCCGCCCAGAGGGAAATATCATGGCGAACACGACAACGGCCGCCAACGAAGAGCGCCGGCGTTCGCTCCGCCCGCTGAGCCGGCTTTCGCCCTATCTCTACCGCTATCCCAGGCTCGTCGTCGGCGCCATCATTTCGCTGGTTGCGGCCGCCGTCACCACGCTGACCCTGCCGCTCGCCGTGCGCCGCATGATCGACCACGGCTTCTCGTCGACCGACACGACCTTCATCGCCCAGTATTTCGGCATGCTGGTGGCCATCGCCGCCCTGCTCGCCCTCGCCTCGGCCTGCCGCTACTATTTCGTCATCACGCTCGGCGAGCGCGTCGTCTCCGACATCCGGCGCGACGTCTTCACCCACGTCACCCACCTGTCGCCCGCCTTCTTCGACACGGCGATGTCGGGCGAGATCGTGTCGCGGCTCACCGCCGACACCACCCAGATCAAGGCTGCCGTCGGCGCCACCGCCTCGGTTGCGTTGCGCAACCTGATCCTCTTCTTGGGCGCACTCGCCATGATGGTGGTGACCAGCCCGAAGCTTTCGGGCCTGGTGATCGCCGCCATCCCGCTGATCGTGCTGCCGCTCGTCGCCTTCGGCCGCTCCGTGCGCCGCAAGTCGCGCACCGCGCAGGACACGCTGGCCGACGCCACCGCCTTTGCCAGCGAGCAGATCGGCGCGATCCGCACGCTGCAGGCCTTCACCAACGAACGCCTCGTCACCGGAAAGTTCGCCGCCGCGGTCGAGACCGCCTTCACCGCAGCCCGCGCCTCGGTGCTGGCGCGCGCGGTGCTGACCTTCTTTGCCATCTTCACCATCTTCGCCTCGGTCGTGGCAGTGTTGTGGTTCGGCTCGCGCGACGTGCTCGAGGGCACGCTGTCGGCGGGCACGCTCGGCCAGTTCCTGCTCTACTCGGTCTTCGCCGCCGGCGCGCTGGGCAGCCTGTCGGAAGTGTGGGGCGAGTTGAGCTCGGCCGCGGGTGCCGCCGAGCGCATCACCGAAATCCTCGCGGAGACCCCGACCGTCGCCGCGCCGGCCTCGCCTGTCGCCCTGCCCGCAAAGAGCACCGGCGCCATCGAGTTCCGCGACGTGACCTTCTCCTACCCGGTCAGGCCCGATCGCGCCGCCGTCCATGGCCTAAGCTTTACCGTCAGGCCGGGCGAAACGGTCGCCATCGTCGGGCCATCGGGCGCCGGCAAGAGCACGGTGTTTTCGCTGCTGCTGCGTTTCTACGACCCGGAAGACGGCTCGGTGCTGATCGACGGCGTCGACCTCCAGAAGGCCGACCCCGAGGCGGTGCGCGCGCGCATCGCCATCGTGCCGCAGGACGTGACCGTGTTCGCCAGCACGGCGGCCGAAAACATCGGCTTCGGCCGGCCGGGGGCATCGCGGACGGAGATCGAAGCCGCGGCCAAGGCGGCCCTTGCCGACGGCTTCATTGAAAAGCTGCAGGACGGCTACGAAACGCAGGTCGGCGAACGCGGCGTGACCCTCTCGGGCGGCCAGCGCCAGCGCATCGCCATCGCCCGCGCCATCCTGCGCGACGCCCCGATCCTGCTGCTCGACGAGGCGACCTCGGCGCTTGACGCCGACAGCGAAAAGCAGGTGCAGACGGCACTCGAACACCTGATGCAGGGCCGCACCACCATCGTCATCGCCCACCGGCTGGCGACGGTGCTGAAGGCCGACCGCATCCTGGTCATGGATGGCGGCAGCATCGTCGAGGAAGGCACGCACCAGAGCCTGGTCGCCAAGGGCGGCATCTATGCGCGCCTTGCCAGGCTGCAGTTCGACACCGGCGCCGGCGCCTTCCAGGGCGCGGCGGAGTAGTTCAAGCACCGCCCTTGGCGACTTGCTCGGCAAGATATACATTGCAGTTGTATATCTTGGAGATCGTCATGCAGGTTTCGAAATGGGGCAACAGCCTCGCTATCCGCCTGCCGGCCCAGGTGGTCGAGGCGCTCGATCTCAAGGAGGGCGACGAGATCGACATTCGCGTCGCGGGTGAACGCGCCTTCGACATCGAGCGCGACCGCGGCCTCGAGCGTGCGCTCGAACGCATTCGCGCGCTGCGCAAGCCTCTGCCCAAGGGCTGGAGTTTCGACCGCGACGAGGCGAACCTGCGCTAATGGCGGCGCCAGACGGACTGCTCGACACCAACATCCTCGTCTATGCATTCACCACCGACCCGCGCTGCGCGACGGCAGAGAAGCTCTTGGCCAAGGGCTGCCTCGTCAGCGTCCAGGGGCTCAACGAATTCGCCAATGTCGCGCACCGCAAGCTCGGTATGAGCTGGAGCGAGATCGGCGACGCTTTGACGATCATCCGCACGCTTTGCCCGCGCATTCTGCCGCTCGACGTTGAAACGCATGCCGAAGCCGTCGCCCAGGCCGGACGCCATGGACTTTCGTTCTACGATGCGCTGGTCATCGCGGCAGCGCTTCGCGCCAATTGCGCGACGTTGTGGTCGGAGGACATGCAGCACGGCCGCATCATCGACGGGCGGCTGCGCATCCTAAATCCATTCGCTGTGGAATAGCGCCTCAAAGGAAGGTCGCTATCTCCGACAGGGGCCGCTTCTCGGTAGCGTGGACGGGGATCGTGGCGCCTTCCTTGGGGTAGCCGACGACCATCAGGATGTAGGGCTTGTCGTGCGGATCGCGGCCGCAGATCTGGTTGAGGAAACTCATCGGATTGGGCGTATGCGTGAGCGTGGCGAGACCTGCGCGATGCAGCGCGGCAATCAGGAATCCGGTGGCGATGCTGACTGATTCCGGCACATAGTAGTTCTTGCGGGTGACGCCGTCGGCCGAACGGCTCTTGCGCTCGCCGAAAATGCAGATCAGCCATGGCGCCTCCTCCAGGAACGGCTTGGAGGCATCGGTGCCGAGCGGCGCCAGGGCTTTCAACCACTCCTCGCCGGCGCGGCCCTCATAGAAGGCCCGCTCCTCGATCTCGGCCGCCTCGCGGATCTGGCGCTTGATGTCGGCATCGCCGATGACAGCGAAGTGCCAGGGCTGGTGGTTGGCGCCGTTGGGTGCCGTGCCTGCGGCCATGATGCAGGTCTCGATGATGTCGCGCGGCACCGGCCGTGTCGAGAAATCGCGCACGGTGTGGCGCGTACGTATCTCGTCGTAGAACGACCGGGCACCGGCCCGCATCTCCGCAAGCGGCTTCTCCTCGAAATCGGGCAGCGGAACGGTGCGGTAGCTGTGGGCGGACGAGACGGTCATCGGGGTACTCTCGTTGCTTGATCGTGTTGGCGGACATTCGGGAAAATGGCTCATGCCGTCAATGGACGGACCTGATCATGGCGGTCAGCCTCGCGCGACGTGCCTTCCAGCGTTGCGGCCCGAGAAGATGCAGCCGCCGAGGAAGGTGCCTTCGAGTGCGTTGTAGCCGTGGTAGCCGCCGCCGCCGAAGCCTGCCACCTCGCCCGCCGCATAGAGGCCAGGGATGGGTTCGCCGGTGGCGTCCAGCACCTGACCGTCAAGATTGGTGTGCAGCCCGCCCAGCGTCTTGCGGGTCAGCACATTGAGCCGCACGGCGATCAGCGGGCCGTTGTCAGGGTCGAGGATCTTGTGCGGCCTGGCCGTTCGCACGAAGTGGTCGCCGAGATAACGCCGCGCGCCATGAATGGCGGTGACCTGGGCGTCCTTGCAGAACGGATTGTCGATCTCGCGATCGCGCGCCACGATCTGCGCGTGCAGCCGGTCGTGGTCGATGAGGTCGTTGCCGGCGAGCGCGTTCATGCCGGCAACGAGGTCTCGCAGATCGTCGCGCACGACAAAATCCTCGCCATGCCGCTTGAAGGCTTCGACCGCCGGCGGCGCGCCCCTGGCGCGGCGGCTCTTCAGCACCTCGATCCAGCGCCCGGAGGTGAGATCGGGGTTCTGTTCGGAGCCCGACAGCGCAAACTCCTTCTTGATGATCTTCTGAGTCAGTACGAACCAGGAATAGTCGTGGCCGGTGGACAGGATGCGCCGGAGCGTGCCCAGCGTGTCGAAACCGGGCAGGAACGGCGCCTCCAGCCGCTCGCCAGCCGCGTCGAACCACAGCGACGACGGTCCCGGCAGGATGCGGATGCCATGGTTCGGCCAGATCGGATTCCAGTTGGTCACACCCTCGGTATAGTGCCACATGCGATCGCGGTTGATGACGGTGCCGCCGGCGGCCTCGGTGATGGCGATCATGCGGCCGTCGACATGATGCGGCACGCCCGCCACCATCTTCTTCGGCGCCGGACCGAGGCGCTCGACCGGCCATGCCTTGCGGACGAGGTCATGGTCGCCGCCGATGCCGCCCGAGGTGACGATCACCGTGCCGGCGTGGAACTCGAAATCGCCGGTCGCCGCGCGTCCGGACTGCTGGCCGCGCTCGACGGTGGAGGGTTCGAGCATGTCGCCGGCAACGCCGGTGACGGCTCCATTGGTCTTGATGAGGCGACTCGCCCGGTGCCGGAACTTCAGCGCGATGCGGCCGGCAGCCGCGTGTTCGCCGACACGGCGCAGGAAGGGCACAAGCACGCCGGGCCCGGTGCCCCAGGTGACGTGGAAGCGCGGCACCGAATTGCCGTGGCCGTGCGCGTGAGCCCCGCCGCGTTCGGCCCAGCCGACGACGGGAAACCAGCGCATGCCCTGGGCATGCAGCCACGGCCGCATCTCGCCGGAGGAAAAATCGATGAAGGCTTCGGCCACCTTGCGCGGCCAGTGGTCTTCCGGCCTGTCGAACTGCGCCGAGCCCAGCCAGTCCTGAAGCGCAAGCTCGCGGCTGTCCCTGATGCGCATGCGGCGTTGCTCGGGACTGTCGACGAAGAACAGCCCTCCGAGCGACCAGAATGCCTGGCCGCCGAGCGAGTTCTCGCCCTCCTGCTCGAGGATGGCGACGCGCTTGCCGGCATCGGCGAGTTCGGCCGCGGCGACGAGGCCGGCGAGCCCGCCGCCGATCACGATCGCATCCGCAAGATCCGCCACCTGCCCCTCCCAAGGTCTTTTGGTGTTGCGCGGAGTTTCGGGCAAAGGCCGGCAAGATCAAGCGGAAAGTCGCGATAGTCTGGTACCGTTGGGCAGTTGGAAGCCCCCTCTCCGGCCGCTTCGCGGCCACCTCTCCCCCACTATGTGGGGGCGAGGAAACCAAGTCTTGCGATGCTGTGTCCTGGCGGTTGGCGATGTTTCTCCCCGGACTTGCGGAGAGAAGTCATCAGCTATGCGCCGTAGCGCTTCTTGAGGTGGCTGGTGAAATACGCCGCGTTCAATCGCTCGCCCGTGGCGCGTTCGAGCAGTTCCGGCGTCGACCAAAGCGAGGCCTGCGACCAGATCTTGTCGCGGCGCCAATCGTTGACCGTGTCGAAATGGCCGCGCGCGATCTCTTCGTCGACGGCGGGATGCGCCTTGACGATGGCTGCCCATTGCTGCGCCGCCATCATCGCACCCAGCGTGTAGGACGGGAAATAGCCGAAGGCGCCACCCGGCCAGTGCACGTCCTGCATCGGCCCGTCGGCGGGATTGTCTATGGTCGAGAGGCCGAGATAGTCGCGCATCTTGGCGTCCCATGCCTCGGGCAGGTCCGACACCGCAAGGCGGCCCGAGACGAGCTCCTGCTCCAGTTCGTAGCGCAGGATGACGTGCAGCGGATAGGTGACCTCGTCGGCGTCGA
This sequence comes from Aminobacter aganoensis, assembly GCF_014206975.1. Classification (GTDB taxonomy): domain Bacteria; phylum Pseudomonadota; class Alphaproteobacteria; order Rhizobiales; family Rhizobiaceae; genus Aminobacter; species Aminobacter aganoensis. Next base: position 137,309 of record NZ_JACHOU010000011.1, on the reverse strand, counting down.
CGCGGATCAGGCCGCGCTCGACATGATGGACGTGCGGCAGGATCTCGCCGATCGTCCAGCGCTCGCCGAGATGCTGTTCGACCAGCGGCAACGCCCAATGCCAGAAGGCAGGATTGCGGCCGAGCTGCTTTTCGACGAACAGGCTCTGGCTCTCGTGCACGGCCATGCCGCGCGCCTTGCCGAGCGGCCAGTGCGCCCATGCCTCCGGCAGGTTCTGCTCGTAGAGCGCATGGCCGGTCTCGTGCAGCACGCCCATCAGCGCCGACAGGAAGTCGGAGGTCTTGTAGCGCGTGGTGATGCGCACGTCCGACGGCACGCCGCCGCAGAACGGGTGGTGCGACACCGACAGGCTGCCGCGGGTGAGGTCGAAGCCGACGGCGCCCATCATCGCAAGGCCAAGCTCGCGCTGGCGCTCGACGGCATAGACGCCTGACAGAGCGCGCGGCGGGTTTTTGGCGCGGCGCTCTTGCTGCACTGCCAGTGCTTCCGGCACGAAATCCCGGAGAAAGGCCTTGAGGTCGGTGAACACCGGCGTGATGTCGGATGTGCGGTTGCCGGGATCGTACTGCTCCATCAGCGCATCGTAGGGCGCGAGTCCGAGCGCTTCCGAGCGCAGCGCGGCCTCCTCGCGCACCAGCGTGACGATGCCTTCCAGCGCCGGCTGGAAACCGGCCCAGTCGTTCTTGGCGCGCAGGTCGCGCCACAGTTGCTCGCAGCGCAGCCGCGCCGAGGTCTGGCGTTCGACGAACTCCGACGGCAGGCAGGTCATGTTGGTGTACTGGCGGCTGAATTCCCGCAGCGCCGCAGCCTGCTCGTCATTGAGCGTTTCCGCCTCGGCAGCAGCGATCCAGTCGGCGATCTCGGGTGCGGTCGCCTGGCGGTGATGCATGCCGGCGAGCGCCGACAGCGCCTCGGCGCGCTTGGCACCGCCGCCCACCGCCATGTGGGTTGCCTCGTCGGCACCGAGAATGGCGAGCGCGTGCTCCAGCGCTTCGAGCTTGCGGCCGAGTGCATCGAGTCTTGCGAAGGACATTGCTTTTCCCCTGTCTCAAAATCGCGGCGAGAGGATACCAAACCGCGCCTGTTCGCAAGGCTGTTCAGTTGCTCCACCACTTGCCGGTGCGGCAGCCGGCATGCTCAAGTCGTCCGGAATCGAAGGGGACGGTCATGCTTGCGAACATCCTGGTCGGGCTGGTGGCGCTGATCCACCTCTACATCGTCTATCTGGAAATGGTGCTGTGGGACACGCCGCGCGGCCACAAGGCGTTCGGCCTGAAGCCCGATTTTGCCACCGCCTCGAAGGTGCTGGCCGCCAACCAGGGGCTCTACAACGGCTTCCTTGTCGCCGGCCTGATCTGGGGCCTGTGGCTGGGCACGGCAGGCTTCCAGGTGAAAATGTTCTTCCTGCTCTGCGTCGTCGTCGCCGGCCTTTACGGCGCGGCGACCGTCAGCCGCAAGATCCTCTACATCCAGGCCGTGCCGGCAGCACTGGCGCTCGCCGCGCTGTGGATCGGCTGGTAGCCGGACGCAAAGCCAGGCGCCCCCGACCGGGGACGCCCGACAAGAACAACAGCAGGATCAGCCGCGGAAGGCGTCCTGGCCGACCTGATCGTCCAGGCCGGAGATCCGCGCCATCAGCTGGTGGTATTCGCCCGCCGGGATCATGCCGCCGTCATGCTTAGAACCTGCGACCGCTTCCTTGCGAATCGCCGCCGCCTGCGCTGCCAGACCGCGGGCCTGTGCCGGCGTGATCAGCTTCAGCTGGCGATCGGATGCGATGCGTGCGTCGGCGTCGCGCAGATCGTTGAGTACGGCGCTGAGCTGTCCGCCGATGGCATAGGTCGTGGGCGCAGGTGCGTCGCTGTCGTCATGGTCCGACGAACGGAAATGCGGCTCATGCATCGGCGCTGCCAGGGCCGAAGCGAAAGGAGCCGAGACGAGGAATGCGGCAAGCGCCGCCTTGAGGGTCAAAGAGCGCATGATTGCGTCTCCCGAACTTGCGGGACCCGCTAGCGCGCGGCGTCCCGTCGATCGCAGCCCGTCAAGTTCCGTCGTGTCGCGACTGGACGTCATCGCCGGCGGTTCCCGGACTGCGGCTGGAGTCTAGGTTCGCGCCGCCGGGAAGCCCAATTAAGAAAAGATAATCTTGGCCCGCCACAATCGCGCGGCCAATGCCGCACCGCCGCCCCGGATGAGGCAGGCTTTTCGCACACGAAATTTTGAGACCGAGCCCGCCTGCGGACTTACCGCTCGGTGAGCTTGAGCTCGATGCGTCGATTCCTGGAGCGCGCTTCGTCGGTGCCGCTTTCGTCCAGCGGCTGGAACTCGCCGAAGCCGGCCGCGACGAGACGATTGGCCGGCACGCCATTCTCGATCAGGAACTTCACCACCGACGTCGAGCGCGCCGAGGAAAGCTCCCAGTTGTCACGGTAGCGCCCGGTGCCGGACAGCGGGATGTTGTCGGTGTGGCCGTCGACGCGCAGCACCCAGTTGATCTCCGGCGGGATTTCCTTCTGCAGCTCGAGGATGGCATCGGCGAGCTTCTTCATCTCGCCCCGGCCCGCATCGTTGATCTGCTCGGACCCCGTCGGAAACAGCACTTCCGACTGGAACACGAAACGGTCGCCGACGATGCGGATGTTTTCGCGGTCGGACAGGATCTCGCGCAGGCGGCCGAAGAAGTCGGAGCGGTAGCGGTTGAGTTCCTGCACGCGCTGGGCCAGCGCCACGTTCAGGCGACGGCCGAGATCGGCGATCTTGGTGTTGGATTCCTTGTCCCGGGTTTCCGAAGCGTTGAGCGCTTCCTCGAGCGCGCCGATCTGGCGCCGCAGGGCGGCGATCTGCTGGTTGAGCAGTTCTACCTGGCTGAGTGCGCGCTGGCTGATCTGGCGCTCGCTGTCGAGCTCGCCGGTCAGCGAACCGATCCGCGCCGTAGCCTCGGCGCCGGCGCCTGATCCCTGGGACAACAGCTGTTCGAGCCGGCTCTTTTCGCTCTCGGCGGCCGACAGCGACGCCTGGAGATCGGCCAGCGTGTCCTCAACGTCCTGCGAGTTGGACTTTTCCAGCGCCAGCAGCTGCGTCAGCTCGTTGATCTGCGAGTTGAGCCGGGTCAGCACCTCGTCCTTGCCGGAGATCTCGCGGCTGAGCAGGAACTGCGCCAGCACGAAAACCGAGAGCAGGAACATGATCGCCAGAAGCAGCGTCGACAGCGCGTCGACGAAACCCGGCCAATAGTCGATGCGGCGGTCGCCCCGCCGCCCACGCGCCAGAGCCACTTAGTGGACTCCCTCTTTCTTGAGGGCGTCGGCGATCTTTTCGAGCGTGCTGCGCATCGCCTTCTGCTCGTCGGACTGGGCCTCGACCCAGTCGCGCATGATCTGCTGTTCGCTGCGCATGTTCTTGACCAGGCCGGAGATGCCGTCGGCGAGGCTGGCCATGGCGGCGGCGATGCGCGGGTTCGACCCACCTTGCTCCTGCATGTTGCGCAGGCGCTCGCTGAGCGCCCTGATCTCGTCCGTGGAGCCGTTCTTGGCGTCGGCGACGACGATGTCGGAGGACAGGTCGGTGACGGTCGACAGCCAGTTTTCCAGTTCGGTATAGAAACGCGTCTGGGCGCGGCCGGCCTGAAGGTCGAGGAACCCCAGCACCAGCGAGCCGGACAGGCCGAACAGCGACGACGAGAACGCCGTGCCCATGCCTTGCAGCGGCGCTGCGAGCCCCGCCTTCAGCGCTTCCAGCACAGCGGCCGCATCGCCCGTGCCGGGATCGAGCGACTGGATGGTGTCGCCGATCGAACCGATGGTTTCGAGAAGGCCCCAGAACGTGCCGAGCAGGCCGAGGAAGACGAGCAGGCCAACGAGATAGCGCGAGACGTCGCGGCTTTCGTCGAGGCGGGTGGCGATCGAATCGAGCATCGTCCGCATCGAACTGGTCGAGAACGCCATCGACGACGACCGGCCGAGCATCGCCTTCATCGGCGCCAAAAGCACCGGTTCGGTGACTTCCGAGCCGGCCCGGAAGGAATTGATCCAGCGCACTTCGCGGAACAGGCGTCCGACCTGGACGAAGGCGAGGCCGATGCCGACGACGAGCACGCCGATGATCAGCCCGTTGAGCCCGGGATTGGTGACGAAGGCGTTGGAAATCTGCCGTGTCAGGATCGCCGCGATGAAGGCGACGATCGCCAGGAAGATGATCATCGTCAGCAGGAACACCTGCGGACTGGACAGGCGATGCGGATCGTAGTTGAGCACATCGGAGCCCTTGCCTACTCCGAGAGATTTCAAGAATGACATCGGCGCCCCGGTTCCAGTTCCGCGCGACCAAGGCGTCGCACATCCATCCGGACACGCAAAGGACGCTTCGCCGCTTTCAATCCACGCATGGTGCTTTCGTGAAGTTGCACCGACGCGTTAGTGGACCACGACTGTAAGCGGAAATGTGACGAAAATGAAAGACGCTTGCGCTTCGTGGCGCGCATCGTCCCGCGATCACAGCCGCGCGACCACCAGAAGGTCGATCATCGCCGCGACATGCAGGCCCGCCCCGGTGATGACGAAGCCATGCCAGAGCGCGCTCTGGAAACGCAGCCGCTGCCAGGCATAGAAGATCACGCCGCAGGAATAGACCATGCCGCCGGCAAACAGCAGCCACAGCGTCGCCGAAGGCAGCGTTGCCACCAGCGGCCGCAGGATGACGACGCCGCTCCAGCCCATGGCGAGGTAGAAGGCGATCGCCAGCCGGTCGAGCCTGCCGGGCAGGAACAGCTTGATCGCCATGCCGGCGATGGCCGCCGACCAGACGATGCCCGCCATCCAGCCGGCCGTGACATGATCGTCGAGCTGGACGAGGAACGGCGTGTAGGTGGCGGCGATCAGCAGATAGATGCCGGCATGGTCAAAGCGGCGCAGCACCCACTTGGCCGGCGAGATCGGCCACAGATTGTAGGCGCACGACACCGAAAGCACGGTCAGCAGCGCCACGACGAAAACCACGGCGGCGAGGTACTCGCCGGTGGCAGTGTAGAATGCGGAGATCGAAAGCAGCACCGAACCGGCGCCGACGGCGAGCAGGATGCCGATCGCGTGGACCACGCCGTCGGCGATGAGTTCGGCACGCGAATGGCTGTAGCGCCCGATGAAGGGCACAGCTGTCTCAGGCTTGCGGAGATTGTCCGTCATCGTTCGTCCCTGCGCCCTCCCTAATATGGGCAGGCGCAGGCACGAAGCGCAAGCAGCGCGCCGCGCGGCGGATCAGCGCGGCGTGACCGGCTTCTTCAGGGTCTTGAGAAGCGCGCGGTGGATGGTCTCGTTGCCGACGACGATCGAGCCGCCATCGAGCATGTCCTGGCCACCCTTGTCGTCGGAGACGAAGCCACCGGCCTCACGCACCAGGAGGATGCCGGCTGCGACGTCCCAGGGCGACAGCGCCGTCTCCCAGAAGCCGTCCATGCGGCCGGCAGCGACATAGGCCAGGTCGAGCGCCGCCGAGCCGAGCCGGCGGATGCCCGCGACTTCGCCCATGACGTTGCGCAGTTCGAGCAGGAAGTTGCCGTGGTGGCCGCGGCCGAGATGCGGCACGCCGCAGCCGATGACCGCATCCGAAAGCTTAGTCCGGCCCGAGACGCGCAGGCGGCGGTCATTGAGGAAGGCACCGCCACCGCGTTCGGCGGTGTAGAGCTCGTCCATCGCCGGGTTGTAGACCACCGCGGCGACGATCTGGCCCTGGCGTTCCAGCGCGATCGAAATCGAAAACACCGGAATGCCGTGCAGGAAGTTGGTGGTGCCGTCGAGCGGATCGACGATCCAGCGGTGCTGGTCGTCCTCGCCGGCGACGACGCCACGCTCTTCCATCAGGAAGCCGTAGCCCGCACGGGCCTTCGACAGCTCGGCAAACAGGATGTCTTCGGCCTTGCGGTCGGCCTGGCTGACATAGTCGCCCGGGCCCTTGAGCGAGACCTGCAGGTTCTGCACTTCGCCGAAGTCGCGAGCCAGCGAGCGGCCGGCCTTCATGGCGGCCTGCACCATGACATTTAGGATCGCTGAACGCGCCATGATCTGGAACTCTCCGTTGCCGTGCTCAATCCGCGCGGCGGACGTAGGTGATCTCGTTGGTATCGACGATGATGCGCTCGCCCGACGAGATGAAGGGCGGCACCAGAACGCGGACGCCGTTTTCGAGCACGGCCGGCTTGTAGGACGAAGCGGCCGTCTGACCCTTCACCACCGGGTCGGCCTCGGTGATCGTCAGCGTCACCTGGTCGGGCAGCGCGATGCCGATCGGGCGCTCGTCATAGAGCTCGACCGTGACCATCATGCCATCCTGCAGGAAGGCGGCACGGTCGCCGACGAAATCCTTGAGCAGTTCGAGCTGCTCGTAGCTTGCGGTGTCCATGAACACCAGCGCGTCGCCCTGTTCGTACAGGAACGAGAAGTCCTTCTGCTCGAGGCGGACCTTTTCGACCGTCTCGGCCGAGCGGAAGCGTTCGTTGAGCTTGGTGCCGTTGATGAGGTTCTTCAGCTCGACCTGGTTGTAGGCGCCGCCCTTGCCGGGCTTGACGTGATTGGTCCTGACCGCCACCCAGAGGCCGCCGTCATGCTCGATGACGTTGCCGGGACGGATTTCGTTGCCGTTGATCTTGGCCATGATTGGATTCCGGAAGAGAGGTTTGCGCCGGAAGGGGCGCTATCGGCGCCTCCAAGACCACAAAATGGCTTTTTAGGCAAGAGAAGTCGCGATTATCGCTGATCTCAGCGGATGCGGTTGGCGCGCTCCAGCGCCTGTTTCATCTCGACGTCGGTCAGGCCGCGCAGGAAGTCGTCCATCTCGGGATCGTTGAGACCGGCGCGGCGGGCATTGATGTACCACGCCCCGGCGAGGATCGGATCGGGATCGATGCCGATGCCGCCCATGTAGAACTTGGCAAGCCGGTTCTGCGCCGCGACATTGCCGCTGTCGGCGGCGAGCTTCATCCAGCCGAAGGCCGACTTCAGGTCGCGGTCGCCGCCGCGACCGTCGGCCATCCACAGGCCAAGATCGAACTGGGCGGTGTCATAGTTCTGGCGCGCCGCGCGCACGAGCATCATGCGCGCCTGCTTGTCGTCGCGCAGCTTGCCGCCGACGCCGTTGGCAAGCACCTGGGCCATCGCATATTGCGCGTCGGCAAGTCCGGTCGCCGCGGCCCGTTCGTAATAGGGCACGGCCTTCTCCAGGCCCCGGCCGCCGGGCTCGCGCTGCACCAGCATCTGGGCATAGTTGAACTGGGCGAGCCGGTTGCCGGCCTCGGCCGCCGCCTGCATCAGCGCGTTGGCAGCCTTGTCGTCGCGGGTGACGTATTTTCCGTCGAGCAGCAGCAGCGCATACTGGAACTGGGCTTCGGGAACGCCCTGCTCGGCGGCGCGCTCGTACCATTTGGCCGCCTCGGAATCGTTGCGCGCCACGCCCAGGCCGCGCGACAGGATCTCGGCGATCAGCGTCTGGGCAGCGGAGTCACCCGCTTCGGCCCGCGGCAGCGCCAGATTGTAGGCCGTCTTGTAGAGCCCGCGCTGGAAGGCGCCATAGGCCTCGTCCGAGTGCTTGCCGCCGAAACGGTTGGGATCGATGCCGTCGGGCGCCCTGGTCGCCGGATTGGCGCCGAGATCCGGCACACCGGGAGCAGCGGGAGCCGGCTGCAAGGCAGGGATCGCCTCCGGCGTCGGCGCGGGTCCGAAGCGACTGGGGTCGACGATGTCGACAGGTTTGCCAAGCGAAGGAACCGCACCCTGGTCGGACGGTGTGACCGGCGCGCTTTCGACGGCAATCGCGGGCTCGAGCCCGAAACCCAGGCACAGAAGTGCGGCAAGGAAGCGCGAACGGTCCATCGTCAACCCTCGAAATGCGGCGCCGTCTCGTCGAGCAGCGCATTGGCGCGAGCCACCGCCTCGCGCGGATCGATGCCTTCGCCGAACACCGCCGACGACAGCGCGACGAATTCCACGCCCGTCGCAGCCACCACCCCGACGGAGGCGAGGTCCGAACCGGCCATGACGATGCACGGGATCTCGATCATCTCGGCCCACCACTGGCCAAGCGAGAGATTGCGCGAATGCGGGTCGGGCTTGTTGTCGTAGCCGAACCGCCCGAAGAAGATGTAGTCGGGACGCTCCTCGCCCAGTTCGAGCGCGTCGTCGCGCGTCTTGGCGCCGCCGACGCCGACCATCATGCGCTCCTGGTAATGCTCGACGGCCTCGGCGAGATCCGCCTTCTTGCCCTCGACATGGATGCCATCGGCATGGATGCGGCCGGCGACGCGGGTGTCGCCGGCGACGACCACGGCCACGCCGGCCTCGCGTGCCGCTGCGGCAACCTTTTCGGCGAAGGCCTGGAACGACACCTCATCGGCGCCCTCGGCGGGGAGAATGAGCGAAGCGACGTCGCCACCGGCAAGTGCGGCCTCGACATCCTGCGGCGGCACCGAGGGCGGCGCAATCAGCACGATGCGGCAGCGATTGGGCGGCGTGTTTGGGTTCATGTTCATCGATCCGGTGCTTGACGCCTATGCAAGGCGATCATGTTTGCATTGGGGCATAGAACAAAGTGCCGCCGTTGAACAGGACAGGCAGCTGAACCCAAGCATATGAAAAGATTGGCGCAGCACTCGCCAACACGCTGCCGTGCGGCTATTGCGGACGCGAAAGGCGGCTGTCCATGATTTCGCTTCTGCTCGATCCGTGGTTTTACGCGGCGGCGGTGCCGGCGGTGATTCTCGTCGGCTTGTCCAAGGGCGGCTTCGGCGGTGCCGTCGGATTCGTCGGCGTGCCGCTGATGGCACTGGTGATGTCGCCGGTGCAGGCCGCCGCCATCCTCCTTCCCATCCTCATCCTGATGGACGTCGTGTCGCTGTGGAGCTGGCGCGGCGTCTTCGACCGCACGATCCTCTGGCAGATGCTGCCGGGATCGATCGTCGGCATCGGCATCGGCTGGCTGATGGCTTCGGTGGTGACCGCCGACAACGTACGCTTCATCGTCGGCGCCATCGCCTTCATCTTCGTTGCCCGCTGGATCTACACCAGCCTGCGCCACGGCGCCGACCACAAGACCGAGCCGAATGGCATCGCCGGCGCCTTCTGGGGATTGATCGCCGGCTTCACCAGCTTCGTCGCCCATGTCGGCGGTCCACCCTTCCAGGTCTACACGCTGCCGCTGCGGATGGACCCCAAGGTGCTGACCGGCACCAGCGTCATCTTCTTCGCGGTGACCAACGCCATCAAGCTGGTCCCCTATTTCGCCCTCGGACAATTCGATACCGCCAACCTCACCGCGTCGCTGGTCCTCATGCCGATTGCCCCGCTGGCGACGCTTGCCGGCGCCTGGCTCGTCAGGCGGATGCGGCCGGAAATCTTCTATCCCTTCACCTACGCCACGGTGGCAATCGTCGCGCTGAAGCTGCTTTATGACGGGATCGCCGAATTCATTTGAGGGCGAAGCAGCCAGTCTCTTATCTTGATCCGGTAGATCAGGGAGAACACCGATGGGTCGGCCATACGAGGAAAACCTCGACAAGAACCCCGCCAATCACCAGCCGCTGACGCCGCTGACCTTGCTCGAACGTGCCGCCAAGACCTTTCCCGACCATGTCGCGATCATCCATGGCGGCCAGCGCCTGACCTACCGCGATTTCTGGCGCCGCTCGCTGAAGCTCGCCTCGGCCCTTGCAGCCAAGGGCATCGGCAAGGGCGACACTGTGACGGTGATGCTGTCCAACACGCCGCCGATGCTGGAAGCGCATTTCGGCGTGCCGATGACCAAGGCCGTGCTGCATTCGCTCAACACCAGGCTCGACGCGGCGATCATCGCCTTCCAGCTCGACCATGCCGAGACCAAGCTCCTGATCGTCGACCGCGAATTCTCCGGCGTGGTCAGGGAGGCGCTGGCGCTGGCAACCGTCAAGCCGCTGGTCATCGACTATGACGATCCCGAATATCCCGCCGATGCCCCCTACCCCAAGGGCGAACCCATCGGCAGCCTCGACTACGAGGCGTTCGTTGCCTCGGGCGAAGAGACCTTTGCCTGGTCGATGCCCGACGACGAGTGGGACGCCATTTCGCTCAACTACACCTCCGGCACGACTGGCAACCCCAAGGGCGTGGTCTACCACCATCGCGGTGCCGCGCTGATGGCCTATTCCAACACCATCCATGCCAGCATGGGCAAGCACTGCGTCTATCTCTGGACGCTGCCGATGTTCCACTGCAACGGCTGGTGCTTTCCCTGGACCCTCGCGGTCCAGGCCGGCACTCATGTCTGCCTGCGCTGGGTGCGCGCCGGGCAGATGTACGCGGCAATCGCCGACCATGGCGTCACCCATCTCTGCGGCGCGCCTGTCGTCATGTCGTTGCTGATCAACACCAGGGACGAAGAAAAGCGCAGCTTTCCGCAGGCGGTGACCTTCAACACGGCAGCAGCCCCGCCACCCGAGGCGGTGCTGTCTGGCATGGCCGATGCCGGTTTCGCCGTTACCCATCTCTACGGCCTGACCGAGACCTATGGGCCGGCCGTCGTCAACGAGTGGCACGGCGAATGGGACGGGCTGGACAAGGATCCGCGCACGGCGAAGAAGGCGCGGCAGGGCGTGCGCTATGCCGCACTCGAAGGCCTGACGGTCATGAATCCCGAGACGATGGAGCGGACGCCCGACGATGGCGAGACCATCGGCGAGGTGATGTTCCGCGGCAACATCGTCATGAAGGGCTATCTCAAGAACGCGAAGGCCACCGACGAGGCCTTCGCCGGCGGCTGGTTCCATTCCGGCGACCTCGGCGTGATGCATCCCGACGGCTACATCCAGCTCAAGGATCGCTCCAAGGACATCATCATCTCGGGCGGCGAGAACATCTCGTCGATCGAGGTCGAGGACGCGCTCTACAAGCACCCGGCTGTCGCCTCCTGCGGCGTGGTCGCCCGCGCCGACGACAAGTGGGGCGAGGTGCCCGTTGCCTATGTCGAGCTGAAACCGGGCAAGGTAGCGACGGAAGCCGAGATCATCGAGCACTGCCGCGGCCTGCTTGCCCGTTTCAAGGTGCCGAAGGCGGTGATCTTCGCCGAGATCCCCAAGACATCGACCGGCAAGATCCAGAAATTCCGCCTGCGCGACATGGCCAGGGGATGACCGGAGCCCCAGCGCCCAGCGCCGTTTCGCCCGTCAGGCCGAGACGGCGGGGGCCGGCCGCAGCCCGTCGAAAGCGGCCCACAGGCCAAGGCCGAGCACGGCGGCCATGGCGAGCAGGATCGGCACGTCCGCCGCTGTCGGCTTGAGCACCATGTCGGCGACGATGACCAGCATCACCGCATAATCGAAGCGCGCCACCTTGAGGATGCGCCGGCCCTGGTCGAGAACGGCGGGCGTGACGCCCTCGCGGGCGATGAGCGCCGACATGCGGTCGGCCGACGGCTTGAACACCAATGTACCGACCAGGAAGGTCGTTGCGTAGCCGGCAAGGCCGATGACGATCCAGAGATCGCGGAAGCCGACCCAGAACCAGCACATGACGAGCCCGAGCAGGAGCGTGACCAGCGATGCCGGCATGAACAGCCGGTTGCCGAGTTCGCCGACCGAACGCATCACCTGCAGCATGCCCTGGGTGTCGCCGGCACGGTCGGCCCGCGCCGCAAGCAGCATGAGCGCGAAGCCGCCGCCGACCCAGAGCACGGCCGCCACGACATGCAGCAGCTTGACGAGAGAATACAAATCCATCTCCGAACCTTTCCAATCCGGTTTCCCGAAAACGCGGCAACCCATCTCTCTGGCGACGCTGATTTTCGGCGCGGCAAATAGCACCGGCGCTGTTTCGCCATTGTGTCGGCGCGGATCGCCGAATGTTTCGGCAGACCCACCCGAGAGGTTGACGCATTGGCTGATCCACATGACTGCCGGGCTCCAGGCGGACGAGTTGGAAGGGTCTGTACAGCACGGGCGCCGGCCGCTGGCCGGACTGAGGCGAAAGACCCCCGGAAAACTGCGGAAATTCCAATCGCCGGACATGGCGACGGTTGGGCAACGGGCCTGAAGGCATGGTATGTTTACATGCGCCGTGGGGACGGCGCGCATCCGGAACCCGGCCGCGGGGAGGCAACGGCTGGCTGATCCAGCTTCCAATGTAACGAGACCGGAAGCATGCCGTGCAGCAGCGCGGCATGCGGCGGAAACACGGCCGGTGCTAATGCGCCGGCACCGACCTGTTCGTCGTCACCAACCCATTCCCTGCGGGGGGAAAAGGCAATCGGAGCAAGGATATGCAAGGGGTAGCACGGAATTTCTTCACGCTCGCCATCGTCTATGCGCTGGCCGGCATGGCGCTCGGCCTGCACATGTCGATCAGCCAGGACCACACGCAGATGCCGGTCCACGCCCACACCATGGTGGCAGGCTGGCTGATGTCGGCGGTGTTCGCCGTCTTCTATCATCTGTTCCCCGTGGCGCGGGACAAGATGCTGGCCAAGATCCATTTCTGGCTGACGGCCATCAGCGGCATCGGACTTCTGGTCGGACTGTTCTTCCTGCTCGGCGGCAATCCCGCGATCGAGCCTGTGGTCGCGATGTCGTCGATGGGCTTCTACGCGGCGATGTTGCTGTTTGCCGTCATAGCACTTCCGGTCGTCTGGAAGTCGTGAGTCGGCGCAGCACCGGCGGGGCGTTCTCCACGGCAGGGTTGTGCCGTGTCGGCACAGTCAACGACAAATCGGCAACGTCCTTAAGCGTCCATTAAGCATTCCAGTTGTTTACTGTGCGTATCCAGTCATCTGGATTCTTACCGAGTGGTTGGAGCCACTTTGTTTGACGCCTCCCTGTTAAACTCCTGAGAGCCGCGCTTTTCCGCGGCTCTTTTTTTTCGCGCGCAGGTCCGTGGAGCGCCCTCCAAAAGCGCTCCAATCCGCCGCGTTAACCCTTTGTTAAACATGCGCTTGCGTTCGCATGAGCGGAAGCGCATTTTCATCGGGCTTGGCGTATAGGAGCGGACCGCGCAGAATCCGTCGCCAAAGACGGGCAGTACGCGGATCAGGGTTGCAGGGTAGCGATGATGAACGAGCCTTCGAGGGAAAGCGGAAATACCATCAAGCTCGCCGAAAGGCGGGTGTTTTCGCCGTCCTTCAAGCCTCTCTACAACGAGGGCATGGGGCTGGTCGAACAGGCCGCCGAGTATCTCGACGGCGCCGGACGCGTCGAGGCCAAGAAGCTGTCGCGGCTTGCCGCCACGCTTTACGCCGCCGAATCGATGCGGCTGACCACGCGACTGATGCAGATCGCATCCTGGCTTCTGCTGCAGCGGGCCGCCAACTCCGGCGAGATGACCCGCGACCAGGTCGCCTCCGAGAAATCGAAGGTACGCCTCGACACCGCTTCCGCCCATGACGACGCCGCCGGCTGGAACGAATTGCCTGCCGATTTCGTCGACCTCGTCCGCCGCTCGCTTCGCCTGCAGGCGCATGTCCGCCGCATGGACGAGGAGATCTATGGCAACGGTGCTACCGTCGTGCCAGTGCAGGCGATGCGCCGCAGCAACCCCGTCTCCGACCAGATCAGCCTGCTCAACACTGCATTCGCCCGCAACTAGGCGCCGGCACAGTCCTCGCCAATGCGGGGATCGTTGCTATTTTGTTCACATTTTTCTGGCGTCCTGCATCCGTGGAGATAGAGTTCGCGGATGAGAGAGACGATTCGCATCATTGGCATCGACCCGGGCCTTCAGCGCACTGGCTGGGGCATCATCGAATCGCTCGGCAACTCGCTGCGCTTCGTCGCCTCCGGCACGGTGCGTTCCGACAGCAAGGCGGCGCTGGCCAGCCGGCTGTGCCAGTTGCACGACGGCCTTGCCGACGTGCTCCATCGCGAGATGCCGCATGAAGCAGCGGTCGAGGCGACCTTCGTCAACAAGGACGCCACCGCCACGCTGAAGCTTGGCCAGGCCCGCGGCATCGCCATGCTGGTGCCGGCCCGCGCCGGGCTGGCGGTCGCCGAATATTCGCCCAACGCCGTCAAGAAGGCGGTGATCGGCGTCGGCCACGGCGACAAGAAGCAGATCGCCATGATGGTCAAGGTACTGTTGCCCAAGGCCGGCTTCGACACCGCCGACGCGGCCGACGCGCTGGCCATCGCCATCTGCCACGCGCACCATCGCCAGAGCCCGGCCTACCGGCTTGCAGCACTTGCCGCGCAGGCTTGATGTTCTTGACTTGTTCCATTCATGGGGACATGCCTTCCCCGTAAGAGAAGGATGATTCCATGCGCGTGACGAGCAAGGGACAGGTGACGATTCCGCGCGACCTGCGCGAAACATTCGGTATCGGCGCCAATACCGAAGTGATCTTCGGCATCGAGGGCGGCAAGATCACCATCGTACCCAAGGACGAGATCAACAGGCTGGCCGACCGCGACCGGCTGGACCGGTTCCTGGCCATTCTCGACCGCCTCGAAGGTGCTGCCGATCAGTCTGCCGGCGCCGACGAGTTGTCGGCCCTGGCGAGGGAACGGTAGCGGCGAGCCCCTGGTTCTGGCGCTGGAGCCGTTACCCGCGGCAGCGCCATGTTCTTGACTTGTTCTCTCACGACACGTAAGTAATACCAACGAGGTATTACCATGCGCGTGACGACCAAAGGCCAGGTGACCATCCCCAAGGAGATCCGCGACCGGCTTGGCATCGAGCCCGGCTCGGAGGTGGATTTCGTGACCGATCAGGAAGGTGCCCGCATCGTCCCGATCCGGCCGGCACAAACGCCCGAGGAAAGGGCGCAACAGTTCAAGCAATGGTTGGATCGTGTTGCAGGTACGGTCGATCTCGGTGGCATGACCGCTGACGACTACATGGAATGGCTGCGGGGGCCGCGTGACGATCTCGACCCTCGTTGACACCAACATCTTCATCGACGTCTTGCTGCCGGAACAACTCAGGGGCGGCTGGTCCGCGAGGCATCTCGAGGTGTGTTTCCATGCAGGCGAAATCGCGATCAACCCGATCATCTGGTCGGAACTCGCATCGCCGGTGCGCGACCAAGCAGGCCTCGAAGGCGCCCTGGCGTGGCTCAAGCCACGTCGCGAACAAATCCCATGGGACGCCGCCTTCCTCGCCGGACTGGCGCATGCGAGGTACCGGCGTTCGGGTGGAACCCGCGACCGCACCCTGCCCGACTTCCTCATCGGCGCGCATGCGCAGGTGGCGGGGCACCGTCTGTTGACGCGCGACGCCACGCGCTATCGCAGCTACTTCCCCGACCTCGACATCATCGCACCCGACACCCATCCATGACGGAAAGCAGCACATGATCGGCAAATTGAAGGGCACCGTCGACGAGATCGGCGAGGACTATTGCGTGCTGGACGTCCACGGCGTCGGCTACGTCGCTTATTGCTCGGCGCGGACGCTCGCCGCCCTGCCCGGGGCCGGCGAAGCCGCGATCCTCCATATCGAGACCTATGTCCGCGAAGACATGATCCGCCTCTACGGCTTCAAGTCCGAGCTGGAGCGCGAATGGTTCAGGCTGCTGCAAAACAACGTCCCCGGCGTCGGCGCCAAGGTGGCGCTCGCCATCCTGTCGACGCTGGCGCCGGCCGATCTGGCCAATGCCATCGCGCTGCGCGACATCGCCATGGTCAGCCGTGCGCCCGGCGTCGGCAAGAAGGTCGCCGAACGCATCGTCACCGAACTCAAGAACAAGGCGCCGGCCTTCGCCGGGGAAGCCTCGGGCACGATCGGCCTCAAGCAGGAGCTCGGCGAGGGTGTCGCCCCTGCCCCGATCGCGGATGCGGTCTCGGCGCTGGTCAATCTCGGCTATTCCCGCGACATCGCCGCCAACGCCATTGCCGCCGCCATGAAGACCGCCGGCGACGACGCCGATTCCTCCAAGCTGATCCGTTTCGGCCTGAAGGAGCTGGCGCGGTGATTGCCTTGCCCGCAGACAGGCGCCATGCGAGGACGAAGGCATGAACACGCCCACCCGCCTCATCACCCCGGAAAAGCGCGGCGAAGACGCCGACAACAGCCTGCGGCCGCAGACCCTGGACGATTTCGTCGGCCAGGCGGCGGCGCGCGCCAACCTGAAGATCTTCATCGAGGCTGCCAAGGGGCGTGGCGAGGCGCTCGACCATGTGCTCTTCGTCGGCCCGCCCGGCCTCGGCAAGACGACGCTCGCCCAGATCATGGCGCGCGAGCTCGGCGTCAATTTCCGCTCGACCTCGGGCCCGGTCATCGCCAAGGCCGGCGATCTCGCGGCACTGCTCACCAATCTCGAGGAACGCGACGTGCTGTTCATCGACGAGATCCACCGGCTCAACCCGGCGGTCGAGGAAATCCTCTATCCGGCGATGGAGGACTACCAGCTCGACCTGATCATCGGCGAAGGCCCGGCGGCGCGCTCGGTCAAGATCGACCTGGCGAAATTCACGCTCGTCGCCGCCACCACCCGGCTTGGCCTGCTCACCAACCCACTGCGTGACCGCTTCGGCATCCCGACCCGGCTCAATTTCTACACGGTCGAGGAACTCGAACTGATCGTGCGCCGCGGCGCTCGCATTCTCGGTATGCCGCTCGCCGACGACGGCGCCATCGAGATCGCACGGCGCGCGCGCGGTACGCCGCGCATTGCCGGCCGTCTGCTGCGGCGTGTCCGCGATTTCGCAGCCGTCGCCGGCTCGGGTCCGGTCGACCGCCGCATTGCCGACGAGGCACTGTCGCGGCTCGAGGTCGATGCGCTCGGCCTCGACCAACTCGACCGGCGCTACCTGTCGATGATCGCGATGAATTTCGGTGGCGGCCCGGTCGGCATCGAGACCATCGCCGCCGGCCTGTCCGAGCCGCGCGATGCGATCGAGGACATCATCGAGCCCTATTTGATCCAGCAGGGCTTCATCCAGCGCACGCCGCGTGGCCGCATGCTGACGGCGAATGCCTGGAAACACCTTGGCCTCGACGTGCCGAGGGAGCTGTCCGTGCAGCAGATCAACCTGTTCCAGGAAGAGGATTGACACATGCTCGGCTATCGCCCGGGAGTGATAGCCGACATCGTCCGGTTGCACGCCGAATATTACGCCCGGGAATGGGGCTTCGGCTTGCTCTTCGAAGCCAAGGTCGCCGGCGAGTTGTCGGCCTTCCTGCGCGACTTCAGGCAAGGCCAGGATTTCTTCGCCGCCGAATACGCCGACGATGGCAGCCTGCTGGGCACGATCAGCATCGAAGCGTCCACGCCAGTCGAGCCGCTGGCGCATCTGCGCTGGTTCATCACCAGCGACGGCGCGCGTGGCACCGGCCTCGGCCGGCGGCTGATGGAACAGGCCATGGCGCATGTCGGCGCCAGAGGCTTTCCAGGCGTCTACCTCACGACATTCGCCGGGCTCGGCCCCGCGCGCCATCTCTACGAGTCCTTTGGCTTCACCCTCGTTGCCGAGGAGGAGCGCGACCAATGGTCGGGCGGCGTGCGCGAACAGCGTTTCGAGCGACGCCGCACGGGCGCTGGATCTTGATCACACGCCGCGTTTCTTCCAGGGCGGCAGCGACCAGACCTTCTCGGACAGCCTGGGCTTCGGCATCGTGCCGCCGCGCTACAGTGCCTGCTCCACCGGGAACGGCGTCGGCTCCCAGATGCGGGCGAAGCCTTTGGGCAGTTTGGCCATGCGCGCTTCTTCCCAGTTGGCCAGTTGCCGGGCAATAGCAAGCCTGTCGCCTTTGTCGAGCGCCGGCCCGAGCCCATCGACGACCGCCGCCACTTCCGCTTCGGCAAAGCCTGGAATGCACCACAAGGATCGGCCATTCCTGAGATCGTCGAGCTTGGCCCTTGCCGTCTCCAGATCGCCACGCGCCGCATGCAGGCAGGCGCCGCGCAGTTCGTCGATCTCGAAATGGCGATACGGGAGCGGCTTGGTTTCGACATAGCCGACCAGATCGTCCAGCGTCTGGATGCTGCGAAAGATGGGCAGCACCACACTTTCAAGCTTTGAGATGAAGTATTCCGGCATATCGGGGTCGTCCCACAGCCAAAGACCTGGGCTGTCCCGATAGAGACGCTCGCCCCAGTTGAGTGGGAAGTTGCCGACTGGTTCGCAGAAATGGGTGACGGCCCATTGGGGGACGACGAAGGAATCGTGGTCACGGCTCAGCATGACAATTCCGCGAAGCACATGCCTGATCGGCTTCATGACAATCCAGCGGCCGATCATCCCGAGATCCGGATGGCGTTTCAGAACGGGGCCGAGACGACGCTTGATGAGTTCCGAAGCGGTCATTCGTAAGGCCTCACTTCGATGATGACGATCGGACGGCCAAGATAGGCAAGCCGCCTCGCAAACTCGATGGCCCGGCTGCGGCTAAGCCCCCGTCTTCCTGTTTTGAGATCATAAACACAGATCGGGCCAACATCTCGATCTTCCAAAACATCGACGCGCACCGCGCTGAAATCGATCACGGTCTCCTCGATTCGTTTCAGCAAAGACTGTTCCGACCTTAGGGTCGGATCGTTGAGAGCTACGATTTTGTTATGTAACCGCGAATGCACCGCCGTGCCGAACACCGTGGCACTCGAATACGGCCCGGCGAGCCTGGCCTCCTGCATCGCTTCGTCCGACAGCCTTTGGACGAGTTCGAGCTTGGTGCAGACCTTCTCCGTCTCTGCGCGCGAGAGTATGCCGACAAAGCTCAACGGCGTCAGCAACGACCCGTTCGGCCGGAATTCCTTGGCCGTAAATGCAAGGCACGCCTTCTGGTCGCGCGTATTGCCAACCGAAAGGTGATTGTAGAGCTGCCGCCCCGCCTCGAAAGCTTGCCGAGCAACCGGCGCATTGACACGTTGAATCACAGGCAGGGACATCGGCCCTGTCGGCGTCCACACCGTTTTGCTGACCGGATTGCCTGCGCCATCCGTCACGGTTTGTGTCGCACCTTCGGTCTGGAAGACGAAACGCCTTCCTCCGGCCAGGGTCACCGTGTGCCGGACGTGGGGATTTGCCGGGCTGTGTCGTGGGCCGGCACGCGTCGCAACGCGTGCTGGCGCTACTCCCACCGCGGCATCCCTGCCTGGCGTCTTGATGGGCGGCGTTCCAACTCCACCGGGGTTGCGGTTCGGCCGCGAGCGTCCCGCACCTCCACCGCCGTCCGTCCACTGCCCCCCGTCGGGATCTCCGGCGGGCACGCGCGGTTGGCTTGGATTGAAGCCGGCTTTCAGCCGAAGGCGCAGCAGTTTGATGTCCACGTCAAGCGCAGCATGTCTTGCGCGGAGCTTTCTGAGCGCCTGGTCTTCACTTGTGTTCGTCATGCTCATCCCATCGCCAAACAAAGGCAATGGTACAAGAAAATATTCCTACAATCAATGATAGAAATCAGGACCCAAGTTCACCTCAGCTTCCTGATCGCCTCCAGCACGCCCGGCTCAGCCTTCCGGCCTTCGAATTCATCGACGATGCCGAAGGCGCCGCCATAGCCCCAGATCGACCAGGCAAAGCCATGCGCCTCGGCACGGGCGATCATGTCGCCGACATAGGCAGCACGCCAGGACCCAGGCATGACGAATGGATTGCCGTACTCCTGGCGGATCATGCCGAACTCGCCGAGATAGATGTTCTCAGGCGCAATGCCTTTCTTGCTGGCCCAGTCGGAAACCAGCCGAAACGGCGTATCGAGCAGCGCGTCTAGCTTGGCCTTGGTGTCGAGGGTGGCCACCTGCTCGTCGAGATAGGACAGCAGGCCGGAACGGCGCAGCAGGGGTGCTTCGGACCTGATCTTTTCCCTGACCTTCTCGAGTGCGGTGTCGAGTTCGGCGCGTGGCACGGCATGCGGCGGATAAGGCAGCCCGGTGACGTAGGGAATGAAGTCTCCGGCCCAGGTCGCGCCCTGGTGGGTGAGCAGGAAGGGCGCGTAACTGTGAAAGGTCCAGATGACGTTGTCGTCCGGGATGTCCTTCGGGTCGATGGCCGCGAGACCTTCGGCACTGGCCCAGCAGCCGCCCGACAACACCAGCGTCAGCCGTGTCGCCGAGGCGCGGGCGGCAGCGTAGAGGCGCTTGAGGCGCCCGGGCCAGGCCTTGGTTTGCCCCGGCTCGCAATCGACGACCGGCTCGTTCATCACTTCGAATGCGACCAGGGCCGGGTCCTCCCCGGCAAGCGTGAGCCCCATCTGGCGGACAAGGTCGACGTAACCGTCGAACAAGGAAGGGTCGTCCATGACCTGGGCCATGCCGATCTTGCGATTGCCGCCGGCGGGAAAGAGATGGAGATCGACGACCGCCTTGAGCCCCGCCGCATTGACGAGCCGGGCCGATTCCAGAACGCTTTCGAACAATCGCTCGCGCAGCGCCCCGGTCTTTTCCGACAGGAGGACCGAAGGGTCGACGGGAATGCGCACGACGTCGAAACCATCGGCCTTAAGCGCATCGAGATCGGCTGTGCCCAGCCGCTTGCGCCATTCGGGAAACGGCAGGATGGCCTCGGCATCGCCCCAGCGGGCCTCGTCCGGCCAGGTGTCCCAGATGTCGAGATTGATGCCGCGCTTCATTGAAAACGTCGCCGCGCCCGCCGCGCAGACCGACAGCGCCAGCGCCAGCAACGCCACGAGTGAGGTCTTGATCATCGCCACTATTGCTGCCATCCGGTTCGCTACAGACAAGACTGGTGCCCAAAAGCCCCGAAAAAGGAAAGTCCCATGGCCGATCATGGTGAAGAAGACGCGCTGGCTGCCGGCCTTTCCGGTACGCTGACGCCATTCGGGCATCGGCTGGCGGCGCGGGTCTATTATGCCGACACCGACTTCTCTGGCGTCGTCTACCATGCGCGCTATCTCGAGTTCTTCGAGCGCGGCCGCTCGGATTTCCTTCGCCTTGCCGGCGTCCACCACACCGAGCTCGCCGACGGCAAGCATGGCGAGAAGATCGTCTGGATCGTGCGCCGCATGGAGATCGACTTTCGCGCCTCGGCGCGGATCGACGACGTGCTGACGATCGACACCCGCACGGTGGAGATTTCGGGTGCCCGTATCACCATGGCCCAGCAGTTGAAGCGCGGCGACGAAGTGCTGGTCGAAGCCAGGGTCGAGGCGGCGATCATCGGCGAAAACGGCCGCCCCAGGCGCTTCCCCAAGGACTGGATCGAAGTCTTCATGCCCGCGGCGTCCTGAAGCGGTCGCATCCGACGCCGATCCGATGTCTGCAGGCATGGCCCAGCACCCTCGAAGAGATGCGCCGATCACAAGATCGTGTGACGCCAGGGCGGCGATTCCGGCCACCAACCCGCCGCAGGCCTTGCTGCGGATGGCGACACGTTAGCGCGGCGGCATATTCCTAACCCATCCTTAACCATAACGGTCCATTAAGGGCTCAGTGAAAGTCGTAAGGATTCCGAGCGGCCTTCCTTTCACCAAATTTCGCCCCGAAAAGGCCGCGAAAGGCGCATTTTGGGGCACTTCCGGAAGCTTCGCGCGAACGGACCACGACGGGATGATGCGCTAAGGCTGGCCGAAAGCCAGCCTCGGAAATCTAAGGACTGTTACACGATGGAAAACCTACCTCTCGCCCAGACCGGCGCGGAATTGTCGATCTGGGCGCTGTTCTGGCAGGCCGGCTGGGTGGTCAAGCTGGTGATGCTGGGCCTGCTCGGCGCGTCGGTGTGGACCTGGGCCATCATCGTCGACAAGCTGGTCGCCTATAACCGCATGCGCGCGGCGCTGAACCGCTTCGAACAGATCTTCTGGTCCGGCCAGTCGCTGGAAGAGCTATACCGCAACCTGTCGGATCGCAAGACCACCGGCATGAGCGCGATCTTCGTCTCCGCCATGCGCGAGTGGAAGAAGAGCTTCGAGAAAGGCGCCAAGTCGCCGCTGGCGCTGCAGACTCGGATCGACAAGGCGATGGACCTGGCGCTGACGCGCGAGATGGAGCGGCTGGAAGGCCGCCTCGGCTTCCTCGCCACCATCGGCTCGGCCGCCCCCTTCATCGGCCTGTTCGGCACCGTCGTCGGCATCATGACCTCGTTCCAGGCCATCGCCGGCTCGAAATCGACCAATCTCGCGGTCGTCGCCCCCGGCATCGCCGAGGCGCTGCTGGCCACCGCGATCGGCCTGCTGGCCGCCATTCCCGCCGTCATCGCCTACAACAAGCTGTCATCAGACGCCGGCAAGATCGCCGTCCGGATGGAAGGCTTTGCCGACGAGTTCTCCGCCATACTCTCGCGCCAAATCGATGAAAAAGTCGCGCAGCGGGCCTGAGGAGTAGACCATGGGTATGTCAGTTAGCGCGGGCGGTTCGGGCCGCGGCGGGCGCGGCCACCGGCGGCGCGGCCGCCATCATGGCCTGATGTCCGAAATCAACGTCACGCCCTTCGTCGACGTCATGCTGGTGCTGCTCATCATCTTCATGGTGGCCGCACCGCTGATGACCGTCGGCGTGCCGATCGACCTGCCCGAGACGGCCGCCAAGGCGCTGAACTCGGAAACGCAGCCGATCACCATTTCGATCAACGAAGCCGGCCAGGTCCACATCCAGGAGACCGAGATTCCGATCGACGAGGTTGTCGCCAAGCTCGGCGCCATCGCCAAGGCCGGCTACGAGGAGCGCATCTACGTGCGCGGCGACAAGACCGCCGACTACGGCACGGTGATGAAGGTCATGGCTCGCATCCAGGCCGCCGGTTACAACAAGATCGGCCTCGTCACGCTGCAGGAACAGGACCAGTAGCCCGCAAAATGAAGACCGGCCTCACGACATCTGTGGTTCTGCATGCAGCGATGCTGGGCTTCGGCCTGTTCACGCTGTCGGCGCCCAGCGCCCTCGAAGTCGCCGACGTCGAGGCGTTCCCGGTCGACATCGTGCCGGTGGAATCGATCACCCAGATCCAGAAGGGCGACAAGAAGGCCCCGGCCAACGAAAAGCCGGCGCCCAAGCCGACCAGCCGTCCCGACATCGTGCCCGATGCCCAGAATGTCGGCGACAACAAGATCGACAGCGACAAGCCGGCGACGCCCGAGCCGACCCAGAAGGAAGTCGACGTCGCGGCAGCGCCCCCGCCCTCGCCCAAGCCCGAGCCGAAGCCGGCCGAAAAGCCGAAGCCCGAGCCGGCGAAGCAAGCCGAGCCCAAGCCGACACCCGTGCCGGCGACGGAAGTGACGCCCGAGCCGCAGCCCAAGCAGGATGTCAAGCCGGACCCGGTTGCCGAGACGATCGTCAACGACCAGGCCGAGGCGGAAGCCGTGAAGCTGCCGGAAAACGCGCCGGCGCCCGAAGCCAAGCCCAAGCCGCCCCAGGCCCAGACGGCCAAGACGCCCGACCGCAAGCAGGACGACAAGCAGGCCCAGGAGGCCGCGTCGAAGCCGAAGTCGGAAGAGAAGGAATTCAACGCCGACGAGGTCGCCGCCCTGCTCAACAAGCAGAAGCCTTCGGGCGGCGGCGCCAAGCGCTCAACCGAGCAGGCATCGCTCGGCGGCAAGAAGGACACCGGCGGCAACAAGCTCAGCCAGAGCGAGATGGATGCGCTGCGCGGCCAGATCCAGCGTTGCTGGAACGTGCCGGCGGGCGCCATGGATGGCGGCGCGCTGAAGGTTTCGGTCCAGTTCAAGCTGAGCCAGACCGGCGAGATCGAAGGCCGGCCGGAGATCATCTCCGGCGGTGGCGCCGCCGGCATCGAACGCGCGGCAGCGGAATCGGCCCGTCGCGCCGTGCTGCAATGCGCCCCCTACAATCTTCCCGCCGACAAATACGAAGCCTGGGCGGATGTCATCGTCAACTTCGACCCAAGCGAGATGTTCTGAGCGCCTGGCGCTCACCCGGAACTAAGAGGCCTGTCTTATGAAGCATGTAATCAAAGCGATCCTCCTGATCGGCGCCATGGCGAGCGGCATGACCGCGTTCGCCACCTTCCCCGCTCGCGCGCTGGTCGAGATCGACGTCAACAAGGGCAATGTCGAGCCGCTGCCGATCGCCATCACCGACTTCCTGTCGGGGGACGCGATGGGCGCCGAGATCGCCGGCATCGTCGCCGCCGACCTGCAGCGCTCGGGGCTGTTCGCGCCGATCGACAAGGGCGCCTTCATCGAGAAGATCTCGAACCCCGACGTTGCCCCGCGCTTCGACGACTGGAAGGTCATCAACGCCCAGGCACTCGTCACCGGCCGTGTCAGCCAGGAGGCCGATGGCCGCCTCAAGGCCGAGTTCCGGCTGTGGGACACCTTCGCCGGCCAGCAGCTCGCCGGCGAGCAGTTCTTCGCCAACAAGACCAACTCGCGCCGCATCGCCCACATCATCGCCGATGCGATCTACGAGCGCCTGACCGGCGAGAAGGGCTACTTCGACACCCGTGTCGTGTTCATCGACGAATCGGGCGCCAAGACCGCGCGCAAGAAGCGCCTCGCCATCATGGACCAGGACGGCGCCAATGTGCGTTACCTCTCGGACGGACGTTCGATGGCAATGACGCCGCGCTTTTCGCCGACGCGTCAGGAAATCACCTACATGTCCTACGAGAGCGGCCAGCCGCAGGTCTATCTGCTGCAGATCGAGACCGGCCAGCGCGAACTCGTCGGCAATTTCCCCGGCATGACCTTTGCGCCGCGCTTCTCGCCCGACGGCCAGAAGGTGATCATGAGCCTGCTGCGCGACGACGGCAATTCCAACGTGTTCTCGATGGACCTGCGCAGCCGCACCACCACGCGCCTGACGAACTCCAGCGCCATCGACACCTCGCCGTCCTATTCGCCCGACGGCTCGAAGGTCGTCTTCACCTCCGACCGTGGCGGCCAGCCGCAGATCTACGTCATGGGCGCCGACGGCTCCGGCCAGACCCGCGTCTCCTTCGGCGGCGGCAGCTATTCGACGCCGGTATGGTCGCCGCGCGGCGACCTGATCGCCTTCACCAAGCAGTCCGGCGGCCAGTTCCAGATCGGCGTGATGAAGACCGACGGCTCGGGCGAACGCATCCTGTCGACCGGCTTCCAGCAGGAAGGCCCGACCTGGGCGCCGAACGGCCGCGTCGTGATGTTCTTCCGCGACCAGCCCGGCGGCGGCGGCCCCAAGCTCTATTCGGTCGACCTGACCGGCCGCAACGAACAGGCGATCCCGACCTCGGGCTTCGCCTCCGATCCGGCCTGGTCGCCGCTGCTCGACTAAACAGCCGCCGGTTAACCACGCGCCATCAGGCGCGACCAAAGGACCAGGCGGCGTCAAATGCCCAATGACGCCGCCTTTCTGCCGCATTTCCGCCTAGGGTGCGCGGCGAAATGCACGTTTGACTGCAGCCGCTGCGGTGACGCAAAGGGCGAGCGGAAACTGAATTTTAACCACGTTTCTTGAATGCCGGTTAACTGCAACGTGGTTACTGGATGTTCAACGAAATCACTCGAATGCGAAGGAGAGGCGGGATGCGCCGTATCGCGAAATTTGCAACCAACCCCGTGGTCGTGGCGCTCGTAGCTTCGCTGGCGATCGCCGGCTGCGCCTCGAAGAAGACCCCCAACAATGCGGCCGACCTCGGCCTCGGCGGCGGCGCCGGTGCGGCGACCCCGGGCTCGTCCCAGGACTTCACCGTCAATGTCGGCGACCGCATCTTCTTCGACACCGACTCCTCGTCGGTTCGCGCCGATGCGCAGGGCATCCTGAGCCGCCAGGCACAGTGGCTGAACCAGTATCGCCAGTATGCGATCGTGGTCGAAGGCCATGCCGACGAGCGCGGCACCCGCGAGTACAACCTGGCACTGGGCGCCCGTCGCGCCGCGGCCACCCGCGACTACCTGATCTCGCAGGGCGTTGCCTCGAACCGCCTCAAGACGATCTCCTACGGCAAGGAACGTCCGGTCGCCGTCTGCGACGACATCTCCTGCTGGTCGCAGAACCGTCGTGCCGTCACGACGCTCTCCGGCGCCGGCAGCTGAGCGGCCAAATAGCGACACAGTCGAACGAAAGGCGGTCTTCGGGCCGCCTTTTGCTTATCGGGGCCTTTGAAACAAAATTTGGCCGAAGTCTCCGGTCCTGATAAACGACGAGAGCGCATCGGCGCGAAGCAACCATTTCCGTTCCACGGCGAGAGGCTAATGCATTTTCGATCAATCCTGAGTGGCACGCTTGCCATCTTCCTATTGTCCGGGGCCGCGGCGCATGCGCGCGACGGCATCGGCATCGACCTTCCGAAAATCGGCCTGCCGGGCGTCTTCGGCAGCAAGACTGAGAACCACGAAGCCCCGATCCAGCTTGCCCAGGCAGGCGATCCGCGCGTCACCACGCTTGAAGAAGAAATCCGCAAGCTCAACGGCAGCATCGAGGAACTGAACTTCCAGATCCTGCAGATGCAGGAGCAGATGCGGAAAATGCAGGAAGACAACGAGTTCCGCTTCCAGGAACTCGAGGGCGGCGGGCAAAAGAAGTCCGACGCCTCCGGCACCACCAACAACAGCTCGATCGTTGAGGCGCCCACGGCGCCTCAATCGGGTCAGGCGCAGGCCGCCGCACCCGCAACCAACGGCCAGAGCGTCGAGGACGTCATCGTCGATTCCGGCACCGGCGAACCCGGCACCACCATCGAGGGCGGCGGTACGGGCGCCCCACCGCGGACCTTCGGCACCATCACCGTCGACAAGAACGGCAATGTCGTTTCCGACTCGATCGACCAGCAGGCGGCAACGCCGGCGCAGCCGCAGGCCCCGGCCGCCGCACAGCCGGCACAGCCCAAGGCCAATGGCACGGCGGTGGCGGCACTGCCCTCTACGGACGACCCCGACGAGCTCTACCGCAATTCCTATCAGTTCGTGCTTTCCGGCGACTACACCACCGCCGAAGAAGGCTTCCGCGACCATATCCAGCGCTTCCCGGCCGACCCCAAGACGGCGGATGCACGCTTCTGGCTCGGCGAGTCGCTGCTCGGCCAAAAGAAATACCGCGACGCTGCCGAAATCTTCCTCAGCGCCAGCAAGGAATACCCCAAGTCCAAGAAGGCCCCCGAAATGATGCTGAAGCTCGGCGTTTCGCTGGTCGGCCTGAAGCAGCGTGAAGTTGCCTGCGCCACCTTCGGCGAAATCGGCAAGCGCTACCCCAATGTCTCCGGCGCGATCAAGGAGCGGGTCAAGCAGGAACGGGCCCTCGCCGCGTGCTGACGCAGCCCACCGACACCGATTTTTTCCCAGACTTTTCCGGTTTCGACTTCGCCGCGCATACGACCATCGTCGCAGCGGTTTCCGGCGGCAGCGATTCGACCGCCCTGCTTCTCCTTCTCCAAGCCCATCTCGCCCGGCACGCGCCTTCGACGCGGCTGATGGCCGTCACCGTCGACCACGGGCTCCGGCCCGGCTCGGGCGCGGAGGCCGAACAGGTGGCACGGCTTTGCGCGTCCCATGGCATCGCCCACCGCACGATGCGGTGGCGCGGCGACAAACCCTCGACCGGCATCCCGGCCGCGGCACGAGACGCGCGCTACGATCTCCTGGCCGAGGCCGCGCGCGCGGCAGGCGCAACGGTCGTCGCCACCGGGCATACCGCCAACGACCAGGCCGAGACGGTGCTGATGCGCGGCATGCGCGGCGCCGGGCGCGGCAGCGCCGGCATGGCGCCGGCAACCCTGTTCGATGGCGGCATCTGGATCGTCCGGCCGCTGCTCGGCCAACGCCGCGACAGGCTGCGCGCGGCACTGAGCATACGTGGCATCGGCTGGCTCGACGACCCGACCAACACCGACCTCGCCTATGAGCGCCCGCGCGTGCGGCTGTCGCTCGGCGACGAAGGCAGAGAACGTATCGAACAGGCCCTTGCAGAAGCGCAGCAAGCTGGCGAAACGCGGACCGAACTCGGCGAGCGAGCGGCCAAGCTGATGGCCGGGCTGGCAGGCAAGGTGGCCCCGGGACTGCTCCGCCTCGATCCTTCGTTCCTCCACGCGCCCGACAGGGACGCGGCATGTTACGCCCTGCGCATCCTGATCGCGGTCGCCGGTGGCGTGCCTCACCTGCCCGACGAGACCCGCGTCCAGGGCCTGCTGGCGCGTCTGGCGAACAATATTGCGGCCGACAAGCCGGCCCGCGCCACATTGTCGCGCGCCCTGGTCGATGCACGCCGGACCGGGATCTTCGTCCTGCGCGAGGACCGCGGCCTGCCGGCGCCTGCCACGCTCGCCGGCGGCATCTGGGACGGCCGCTACAGGCTTAAGCCATCAGAACAGGGAACCGGTTTAGCGGTCGCGCCTGTCGGTCCAATCACGGCGAGGACGTTGCCGGTCGAGGGGACGGCGCCGGAAAGTCTTGTCCGGTCCGCACTTGCGGCCGAGCCGGCATCGTGGCGGGGGGAAGCCTTCGCCGGCTTGCTGTCACGGGAAGGTACCAACCCGGTTGCCGCGCCCTGGGCGCGGTTCCTGCCGGCCTTTGATCTCGCCCCTGCGCGGGCTCTCCAAAATTTGATCGGCACCGCATATGTCCCGGACCCGCCATGCCGTGGCCACATTGGCGTTGGAGCTTAACCGAGACTTAGGGACGCGCTTGGCAATGTGGCAGCCCGTGCCTATGTTAGGGGCAAGCTTACTCACACCATGCGCGTTCTCTCGCGGACGCCAACGGGACATTCGATGAATCCGAACTATCGCAACTTCGCGCTGTGGGCGATCATAGCCGTTCTACTCATCGCCCTGTTCAATCTGTTCCAGACCCCGCAGACCCGCGGCGCGTCGAGCGAAGTGGCCTATTCGCAGTTCCTCCAGGATCTGAATTCGGGCCGCGTCAAGACGGTGACGATTGCCGGCGACCGCATCAGCGGCACCTATATCGACAACTCGACAGGCTTCCAGACCTACTCGCCCGGCGACCCGACGCTGGTGTCGCGGCTTGAGGAAAAGAACGTCACCATCAACGCCCGCCCCGAGAATGACGGCTCCGGCTCGATCTTCTCCGTGCTGTTGTCCTGGCTGCCGATGATCCTGATCCTCGGCGTGTGGATCTTCTTCATGCGCCAGATGCAGTCCGGTTCCGGCCGCGCCATGGGCTTCGGCAAGTCGAAGGCCAAGCTCCTGACCGAGGCGCATGGCCGCGTCACCTTCGGCGACGTCGCCGGTGTCGACGAAGCCAAGGAAGACCTCGAAGAAATCGTCGAGTTCCTGCGCGACCCGCAGAAGTTCCAGCGCCTCGGCGGCAAGATCCCGCGCGGCGTGCTGCTCGTCGGCCCTCCCGGCACCGGCAAGACCCTGCTTGCCCGCTCCGTCGCCGGTGAAGCCAATGTGCCGTTCTTCACCATCTCCGGTTCGGACTTCGTCGAGATGTTCGTCGGTGTCGGCGCGAGCCGCGTCCGCGACATGTTCGAGCAGGCCAAGAAGAACGCGCCCTGCATCATCTTCATCGACGAAATCGACGCCGTCGGCCGCCATCGTGGCGCCGGCCTCGGCGGCGGCAACGACGAGCGCGAGCAGACGCTGAACCAGTTGCTGGTCGAGATGGACGGCTTCGAAGCCAACGAGTCGATCATCCTGATCGCCGCGACCAACCGTCCCGACGTTCTCGATCCCGCGCTGCTGCGTCCGGGCCGCTTCGACCGCCAGGTCGTGGTGCCGAACCCCGACATCGTCGGCCGCGAGAAGATTCTCAAGGTCCACGTCCGCAACGTGCCGCTGGCGCCCAATGTCGACCTCAAGACGGTCGCCCGCGGCACCCCCGGCTTCTCCGGCGCCGACCTGATGAATCTCGTCAACGAATCCGCCCTGATGGCAGCGCGCCGCAACAAGCGCCTCGTCACCATGCAGGAGTTCGAGGACGCCAAGGACAAGATCATGATGGGCGCCGAGCGCCGCTCCTCGGCCATGACCCAGGCCGAGAAGGAGCTGACCGCCTATCACGAATCCGGCCACGCCATCCTGGCGCTCAACGTGCCGGCCGCCGACCCGCTGCACAAGGCGACCATCATCCCGCGCGGACGCGCGCTCGGCATGGTCATGCAGCTGCCGGAAGGCGACCGCTACTCGATGAGCTACAAGTACATGATCTCGCGTCTCGCGATCATGATGGGCGGCCGCGTCGCCGAGGAGTTCAAGTTCGGCAAGGAGAACATCACCTCGGGTGCCTCCTCCGACATCGAGCAGGCGACCAAGCTGGCCCGCGCCATGGTCACCCGCTGGGGCTTCTCCGACAAGCTTGGCCATGTCGCCTATGGCGACAACCAGGAAGAGGTGTTCCTCGGCCATTCGGTGGCGCGCACCCAGAACATCTCGGAAGAAACCGCCCAGATCATCGACGCCGAAGTGCGCCGCCTGATCGACGAGGCCTATTCGACGGCCAGGACCATCCTGACCAAGAAGAAGAAGGACTGGATCGCACTCGCCGAGGGCCTGCTCGAATACGAGACGCTGTCGGGTGAGGAGATCAAGCAGTTGATCGCCGGCAACAAGCCCGCCCGCGACATGGGCGACGACACGCCGACTTCGCGCGGCTCGGCCGTACCCAAGGCCGGCTCGACCCGCGGCAAGAAAAAGGGCTCGGAGCCCGAAGGCGGCATGGAGCCCCAGCCGTCGAACTGAGGCTCGCGCAAGCTGAATGAATGAAAAACGCCGCTGAGGAAACTCGGCGGCGTTTTTGCATTTTTGGACGGTGCCAATTGAGGGTCAGTTTTGGGTGCACAGCTCGATGCTGCGCGGGGCGACTTGCAGCATACAGCGAACGGGTATTGCGGTCTGACCGACGCAATCAAATGTGATTTTCATACGAGACCCGACAGGTACCTCAAAAACGATCCTGTTGCATCGTAGACTGCCCTTGCCTCTTCTTCCGTATACGTCTGCTTTGGGTGCATCGTTTCAGTTCGCCAGCACTGATTAACATGGTAGAGCAACGCTCTTGCTTGCGACCAGCGATTTCGTTCTTCGCCCTTGGGTAGCTGTTCAATCCTACCATCCAGATTTGAAAGGATGATGCCCCAAGACAGAGAGCCGCCATGCGCATTTTGAACGGTGGCGCCCAATTTACCCCCCAACAGGGTTAGTCCCAGTTCCATGGCGCGCATCAGGTGAAAAACCGCC
This sequence comes from Aminobacter aganoensis, assembly GCF_014206975.1. GTDB lineage: Bacteria > Pseudomonadota > Alphaproteobacteria > Rhizobiales > Rhizobiaceae > Aminobacter > Aminobacter aganoensis. Next base: position 106,342 of record NZ_JACHOU010000011.1, on the reverse strand, counting down.
CCAGTCCAGCGGGCGAAAGCCATGCATTTTCGCGCTTCTTCGATATCGGTTGCTGCATCTTGGAACTTGTCAAAGACTTCGACGCCAAACGGCGGTTCAGTCGCACGCGCAAACACCGCCTCCGAAGGAGAAAGGCAATAGATTACGCTATTCTCCAGTTCATCCTCGATGCGCGCTCGAAGGTCGACTATATTTTTCGAGAAGTTACTAGCAACAGTATCGCTTGAGTATTTTCCATTGCTCCAAAGATTGAAACCACCTTCAATTCTGTTAGTAACTATTATTGATAAAGGCAAATTCAATTTTTTTAGCTCTTCGCGCAACTGAGAGTTTAGAAACGAAACTTGTTCCTTGTGTTCCACAAGATACTTTGAGTCCATCTTTCCGATCTCATTCAGCTCGGAAAGTTGGTTCATCGCAAACAGAAAATCCTTGCCCTTAAGTTCCAACATATTCATCCCTCCCGTCTCGTTGAACCTGCTGGCCGAGCTTCATATCCTTGCCTAGACTGCCGAATTGCTAAATGCATACCAACCTATGGAATATTTTCCTATCTATGAATGCAATACAAATGCTCAATTCCCCTTCCTCAAAAATCCAACCCTTTTCTAAGGTTTTGTGACATAAAATCACCAAATGTGATGCGTTGGTCGGCCCAGCTTGTGGCAAAGCAAGCGCGGGTGGACTTCACGGGGACAGGCTAATCATGGCTGGACGCTATTTCGGCACCGACGGCATTCGCGGACGGGCCAACAAATTTCCGATGACGGCAGAGATCGCGATGAAGGTCGGCATGGCTGCCGGCCTGTCGTTCCAGCGCGGCAACCACCGCCACCGCGTGGTGCTGGGCAAAGACACGCGGCTGTCGGGCTACATGATCGAGAACGCGCTGGTGGCCGGGCTGTGTGCCGCCGGCATGGATGTGTTCCTGCTCGGCCCGATCCCGACGCCTGCCGTTGCCATGCTGGTGCGCTCGCTGCGCGCCGACATCGGCGTCATGATCTCGGCCTCGCACAACCCCTACCACGACAACGGCATCAAGCTGTTCGGCCCCGACAGCTACAAGCTCTCGGACGAGATCGAGGAACGCATCGAGGCGATGCTCGACCAGGACGTCGAGGCGCTGCTGGCCGATTCAGACGGCCTCGGCCGGGCCAAGCGCGTCGATGGCGTGCATGACCGCTACATCGAATTCGCCAAGCGCACCCTGCCCCGCTCGATGTCGCTGTCGGGCCTGCGCATCGTCGTCGACTGCGCCAATGGCGCGGCCTACAAGGTGGCGCCCGCAGCATTGTGGGAACTCGGCGCCGAAGTGATCGCGATCAATGTCGAGCCCAACGGCTTCAACATCAACGCCGAATGCGGCTCGACCCATCCGGCCGGCCTGCAGAAGAAGATCCATGAGGTCCGCGCCGACATCGGCATCGCGCTCGACGGCGACGCCGACCGCGTCGTCATCGTCGACGAGAACGGCACCATCGTCGACGGCGACCAGATCATGGCGCTGATCGCCCAGTCGTGGCAGCAGAGCGGCCGCCTTGCCGGCGGCGGCGTGGCGGCGACCGTGATGTCCAATCTCGGCCTCGAGCGGTATCTCGGCGACCTCAACCTCGAACTGCACCGCACCAAGGTCGGCGACCGCTACGTCGTCGAGCAGATGCGCGCGCACGGCCTCAACATCGGCGGCGAACAGTCCGGCCACATCGTGCTGTCGGATTTCTCGACCACTGGCGACGGGCTGGTGGCAGCGCTCCAGGTGCTGGCCTGCATCAAGCGCTCCAACAAGCCGATGAGCGAACTGAGCCGCACCTTCGAGCCGGTGCCGCAACTGCTAAAGAACGTGCGCTTCTCCGGCGGCAAGCCACTTGAGGAAGCGCTGGTCAAGGCGGCGATCGAGGACGGCCGCAACCGGCTCGGCAAGACCGGCCGCCTGGTGATCCGCCCCTCGGGCACCGAACCGCTGATCCGCGTCATGGCCGAGGGCGACGACCCGCAGCTGGTCGAGACAGTGGTCAACGACATCGTCGGCGTCATCGCCGAGAGCCGCTCGGCCGCCTGATACTTCCAACAACTTCGCCGATCCAAGAAAGCCCGCCTCGTGCGGGCTTTTTTGCTGTCGCGGACGCCGCTCGCGCAGTCCGGCAACCATGAGGCGCAAGAAAACGTAGTTAATCGTCAGGGTTAAGCAGCCCTTAACCTATACCAAGCATTATCCATCCCGGTTAGTCATGGTCGGGCGCGTTGCGGGTCCGCAGGTATGGGGTTTTAATCATGCGCATTTTTGGAAAGAAGGCGTTCGCCGCCGCGCTGCTTGCCAGCGTCACTGCCCCGGCATTCGCCGCGGACATGCCCGAGCCGGTCATCGAGATCGAACAGCCATCCTATGGCGGCTGGTACCTGCGCGGCCACATCGGCATGAGCAACCAGCGTATCAAGCGGCTTGAATCGGAGCTGTTCGCATTCCCGGATGCTCATGGTTGGCATGACGAGGGCACATTCGGCGCCGCCCCGACCTTCGGTGTCGGCGTCGGCTACCAGTTCAACGATTTCCTCCGCGGCGACCTGACCGTCGAATACCGTGGCAACTCCGAATTCAGCGCCCTGGACTGGCAGGACAATGCCGGCGTCATCACCACCAACGACTACCGCGGCAAGAAGTCGGAATGGCTGTTCCTGGCCAACGCATATGCCGATCTCGGCGACTTCTATGGCGTGACTCCTTATCTCGGCGCCGGCATCGGCGCTTCGCGGAACACCATCTCAAGCTTCCGCGATATCAACATCATCAACGGTGGCGGCGCCTACGCGGACGACAAGTCGCGCTGGGATCTCGCCTGGGCGCTGCATGCCGGTGTCGGCATTAAGGCAACCGAGCGCATGACCATCGACCTGGGCTACAGCTTCCTTTCGCTCGGCGACGGCCAGACCGGTGAGCTCAAGAACGATGACCCGGCCGAGCCGTTCCCGCCTGCCGGCAACAGCGGCATCCGTTTCAAGGACATAACCTCGCACGACTTCAAGCTCGGCGTCCGTTATTCGCTGAACTGATCGCCCTGGCGTCATCACGACGCGTGGAGCCCGATCTGCACAAACCGCCCGGCCCTGCCGGGCGGTTTTTCGTTGGCCGGTTGCCGAGCCGCGCTAACCACCTGTTATCCTTAACCGTGACTTAACCTCTATGGTTAACAATGGCTCGAACGGCTGCTGGATTTTCGGGCAACACCCCGGCGCCATTTCGGGAGAATGCGATCATGACAATGAAGTCTCGCATAGCGCTGGCGCTGGCTGCATCCGCGATGTGGCCGCTGGCGGCAAGTGCAGCCGATTACGATCCGCCTGTCGTCATCGAAGAAGCGCCGGAATATGTCCCGGTCGAGGTCGGCTCCGGCTGGTACCTGCGCGGCGATATCGGCTACAATTTCAGCGACACGCCCTACCAATTCACCCTGCTCGGCGAGGAAACGCGCAACATCCACGTCAATGGCAGCATCGGCGCCGGCTACCATTTCAGCGACTTCCTGCGCGGCGAACTGAACTTCGGCTTCGTTTCCTACGACAAGCTCGATGTCGCCAGCGGCGGCAGCCAGGTCAATTTCGAAAACAACGTCTGGAACGGCATGGCCAACGTGTATGCCGACCTTGGCACCATCGCCGGCTTCACGCCCTATGTCGGCGCAGGCGTCGGCCTGATCTATTCGAGCACCACGCTCGACTACAGTGTCCTGCCCGGACCGGTCACGTTCAACCTCGACGACACCCAGTACAAGGTCGCCTATTCGGTCGGCGCCGGCATCAACTATCAGGTGGCGCGGAACACCTCGGTCGACGTCGGCTACCAGTACCTCACCGCGCCCGACCTCGAATATGTCGACATCGACACGCTGACAGTGAAGAAGGGCGTCGACTACCATCAGGTCAAGGTCGGCCTGCGCTACGATCTCTGGTAGGAGTCCCATCGATCAAGCCTTTCAAAAGGCGGCGGGTTTTGGCCCGCCGCCTTTGCATTTGGAAAACTGTTCCAGATGCGACGTTCAATTTCCTCTTGACGCCGAGGGCCTCTGATAATATCGCCGTCCGTGGGCCACCCCTCCCCAACGAGGGGCCAACTATCTGGAAGGATAGAACCACGATGACGATCGTCGCCAAGCCCGGACTCCGTCCGGCAAACCCCAATTTCTCCTCAGGTCCCTGCGCAAAACGTCCCGGCTGGTCGCTCGCCGCACTCGCCGACGCGCCGCTCGGCCGCTCGCACCGCGCCAAGATCGGCAAGACCAAGCTCGAGCAGGCGATCGAGCTGACCCGCGAAATCCTCAAGGTTCCCGCCGGCTATCGCATCGGCATCGTTCCGGCCTCCGACACGGGCGCCGTCGAGATGGCGATGTGGTCCCTGCTCGGCGAGCGCGGTATCGACATGGTCGCCTGGGAATCGTTTGGCGCCGGCTGGATCACCGACGTGGTCAAGCAGCTGAAGCTCGAGGACGTGCGCAAGTTCGAAGCCGCCTATGGCGAGCTGCCAGACCTTTCCAAGGTCGATTTCGACCGCGACGTGGTCTTCACCTGGAACGGTACGACCTCGGGCGTGCGTGTCGCCAATGGCGACTTCATCCCGGCCGACCGCAAGGGCCTGACCATCTGCGACGCCACCTCGGCCGCATTCGCGCAGAACCTCGATTTCGCCAAGCTCGATGTCGTCACCTTCTCCTGGCAGAAGGTGCTCGGCGGCGAAGGCGCCCACGGCATGCTGATCCTCAGCCCGCGCGCCGTCGAGAGGCTCGAAACCTACAAGCCGGCCTGGCCGCTGCCCAAGATCTTCCGCATGACCTCGGGCGGCAAGCTGATCGAAGGCATCTTCAAGGGCGAGACGATCAATACGCCGTCGATGCTCTGCGTCGAGGACTACATCGACGCGCTGAACTGGGCCAAGGGCCTGGGCGGGCTCGAAGCTCTGGTCGGCCGCGCCGACGCCAACTTCGCCGCAATCGACACCTTCGTGCAGAAGTCGGGCTGGCTCGCCAACCTGGCCGTCGTGCCGGAGACGCGCTCGAACACTTCGGTCTGCCTGTCGATCGTCGACCCTGAGGTCGCCGCGCTCGACAAGGACGGCCAGGCGGCCTTCGCCAAGGCCATGGTGTCAGCGCTTGAAACGGAAGGCGTTGCCTTCGACATCGGCGCCTATCGCGACGCGCCTCCCGGCCTGCGCATCTGGGCCGGCGCCACCGTCGAGACATCGGATCTGATGGCGCTGATGCCTTGGCTCGACTGGGCCTTCGCCAACCAGAAAGCCGCGCTCAAGGCTGTGGCTTGACGCAGCACACCCTCCCCTTTCGAGGGGAGGTGGCGAACGAAGTGAGCCGGGTGGGATCCTGTCCACCCGCTCCATTCCCAAGAAATTCTCGGGCCGCACCGCCTCGACAACCCACCCGGTCGCTGCGCGACCACCCTCCCCTCAAGGGGGAGGGAACCAGAGCCAAGGACCAGACCCATGCCCCGCGTTCTCGTTTCCGACAAACTCTCCACCACCGCCGTCCAGATCTTCAGGGACCGCGGTGTCGACGTCGACTACCTGCCGGACCTCGGCAAGGACAAGGAAAAGCTGCTCGAAGTCATCGGCCAGTATGACGGCCTCGCCATCCGCTCTGCCACCAAGGTGACCGAGAAGCTGATCGCCGCTGCGACCAACCTCAAGGTCGTCGGCCGTGCCGGCATCGGCGTCGACAATGTCGACATCCCGGCCGCGTCGCGGCGCGGCATCATCGTCATGAACACGCCCTTCGGCAACTCGATCACCACTGCCGAGCACGCCATCGCGCTGATGTTCGCCGTTGCCCGCCAGTTGCCGGAAGCCAACGCCTCGACGCATGCCGGCAAGTGGGAAAAGAACCGCTTCATGGGCGTCGAGATCACCGGCAAGACACTCGGCCTGATCGGCTGCGGCAACATCGGCTCGATCGTCGCCGCCCGTGCCGTCGGCCTCAAGATGCATGTCGTCGCCTTCGACCCGTTCCTCTCCGAGCATCGCGCCGAGGAGCTTGGGGTCGAGAAGGTCGAGCTCGACGAGTTGTTTGCCCGCGCCGACTTCATCACCCTGCACACGCCGCTGACCGACAAGACGCGCAACATCATCAACGCCGACGCCATCGCCAAGATGAAGGCCGGCGTGCGCATCATCAACTGCGCCCGCGGCGGCCTGATCGTCGAGAAGGACCTGATCGCCGGGCTGAAGAGCGGCAAGGTTGCGGGCGCCGGCATCGACGTGTTCGAGGTCGAGCCGGCCGAGAGCAACGAATTGTTCGGCATGGACAACGTCGTCTGCACGCCGCATCTCGGCGCCTCGACCTCCGAGGCTCAGGAAAACGTCGCCCTGCAGGTTGCCGAACAGATGGCCGACTACCTGGTCAAGGGTGCCGTCACCAACGCCATCAACATGCCGTCGATCACCGCCGAAGAAGCTCCGCGCCTGAAGCCCTTCGTCAAGCTTGCCGAGGTTCTGGGCGCCTTTGTCGGCCAGGTGACCGAAGATCCGATCACCGAGGTCGAGATCCTGTTCGACGGCCAGACCGCGCAGATGAACACCAAGGCGCTGATCAGCGCAGCGCTCGCAGGCCTGATCCGCCCGCAGCTCTCCGATGTCAACATGGTGTCGGCGCCGATCATGGTGAAGGAGCGCGGCATCATCGTCGCCGAGGTCAAGCGCGACAAGTCGGGCGTCTTCGACGGCTACATCAAGCTGACGGTCAAGACCGAGCACATGACCCGCTCGATCGCCGGCACCTGCTTCTCCGACGGCAAGCCGCGCTTCATCCAGATCAAGGGCATCAATCTCGATGCCGAGGTCGGCCAGCACATGCTCTACACCACCAATGCCGATGCGCCGGGCATCATCGGCCTGCTCGGCACCGTCTGCGGCGAGAACGGCGTCAACATCGCCAACTTCCAGCTCGGCCGCGACCGCCCGGGCGGCGATGCCATCGCCCTGCTCTACCTCGACGCGCCGTTCCCCGAGGACGTGCTCGCCAAGGTGCGCGACCACATGTCGATCGACTCGGCCAAGCGCCTGCAGTTCGACGTCAACGGCTTCTGAGCGGCCGGCAAGCATTGCCTCCCAAGGCTGAAGAGGGCGCGGCCAGGTCCGCGCCTTTTTCTTGCGCCCGAAGCGTGGAGATCACGGTAGCCGTCTTCAATCGGCCGCGGAGCCGCCAAGGCCATACTGGGCAGCCATCTTGCGCCCGCTGTGCTCGGCCATCCAGATGCCGCCGAACACAAGTGCGATGGCCAGCGCATGGTAGCCCTGGAAATCCTCGCCGAGGATCAGGACCGACAGCAGCGTCCCGAAGATGGGAACCATGTTGATGAACAGCCCGGCACGATTGGCGCCGATCAGTTCGACGCCTCTGATGTAGAATATCTGCGCCATGATTGATGGAAACAACACGACGTAGGCGGTGAGCGCCCAGCCATTGAGATCGGGCGCGATCAACCGGTCAGTAGCGATCTCCCACGCCGTGAACGGGATCGACGTGACGAAGGCCGACGCGGTAAGCACGATCATCAGGCTTTGCCAGTGGATGTCGGGTTTGAAACGCAGCGCGACCGTATAGCCGCTGTAGACCAGCACCGCGACCAGCATCAGCGCGTCGCCGAAGTTCAGGTCGAGCGCCACCAGGTTCGAGAGGTCGCCATGGCTCGCGGTCAGCGCGACGCCGAGCAACGACAGCAGGAAGCCGAGGATCTGGCCGGGCGCGACGCGCATCCGGAACAGCAGAAAATTGGCGGCGAAGATCAGCATCGGCATGCCCGCCTGCTCGATGCTGGTGTTGATCGCCGTGGTGAAATTCAGCGCGGTGTAGAGCGCCGCGTTGAACACGGTGAAGCCGAGCGCGCCCAGGCTGGCGAGAAGCCAGATGTGCTTGCGGACGACCGGCCAGTCGGCGCGCAGCCGCGGCCAGCCGATGGCGGCAAGCATGGCAGCCGCGAAGGCCCAGCGCATGGTGGTGAACAGCATCGGCGAGACGTGGCCGACCGCGAGCTTGCCCGCCACCGAGTTGCCGCCCCAGAACAGGGTTGTCAGCAACAGCAGGACGTAGGCATTTCGGAACATCCGGACAAACTTTCGCAGGCGGCGGGCCATGCCCCGGCCTAAGTGGCCGATCCCGGCAAGTAAATGCCTCCAAAGCCAGAATTTGTTGTGCCTGAGGCGGCAAAGAAAGGTCGCGCTTGCAATTGCTTGGCGTTATAGAGGCCTGTCATTTTGCACTGTTCGCGGCGCTGCCCGCGATGTCGGAAGGAAAATATCATGGCCAATGTGGTGGTCGTCGGTTCCCAGTGGGGCGACGAAGGCAAGGGCAAGATCGTGGACTGGCTGTCCGAGCGCGCCGACGTGGTGGTGCGTTTCCAGGGCGGACATAATGCCGGTCACACGCTGGTGGTCGACGGCGTGGTCTACAAGCTGTCGCTGCTGCCTTCCGGTGTCGTGCGCGAGGGCAAGCTGTCGATCATCGGCAACGGCGTGGTCTTCGATCCGCACGCCTTTGTCGTCGAATTGGAGAAGATCCGCGCCCAGGGCGTCGAGATCGGCCCCGACCGCCTGAAAATAGCCGAAAACACTGCGCTTATCCTGTCCCTGCATCGCGAGTTGGATGGTTTCCGCGAGGACGCCGCCTCCAATTCGGGCACGAAGATTGGCACGACCCGTCGCGGCATCGGCCCCGCCTACGAGGACAAGGTGGGACGCCGTGCGGTGCGGGTGATGGACTTGGCGGATTTGGAAACACTGCCCCACAAGGTCGACCGGTTGCTGACCCACCACAACGCGCTGCGCCGCGGCCTCGGCCATGCGGAAGTGACGCATGACGCCATCATGACCGAGCTGACCTCGATCGCCGACAAGATCCTGCCCTACATGGACCGCGTCTGGAAGGTGCTGGACGACAAGCGCCGTGCCGGCGAGCGCATCCTGTTCGAGGGCGCGCAGGGCACGCTACTCGACATCGACCACGGCACCTATCCATTCGTCACCTCGTCGAACACGGTGGCCGGCCAGGCAGCGGCCGGGTCGGGCGTCGGCCCGGGCGCGATCAACTATGTCCTCGGCATCACCAAGGCCTATACGACGCGCGTCGGCGAAGGCCCGTTCCCGACCGAGCAGCAGAACGACATCGGCGAATTCCTCGGCACCCGTGGCCACGAGTTTGGCGTCGTCACCGGGCGCAAGCGCCGCTGCGGCTGGTTCGACGCCGTGCTGGTGCGCCAGGCGGTTGCTGTCAACGGCATCAAGGGCATCGCCCTGACCAAACTCGACGTGCTCGACGGCCTCGACGAGATCAAGGTCTGCACCGGCTACATGCTCGATGGCGAACTGATCGACTACCTGCCGGCGAGCCAGGGCGCGCAGGCACTGGTCGAACCGGTCTACGAGACGCTCGAAGGCTGGAAGGGAACCACCGCCGGCGCCCGCAGCTGGAACGCCCTGCCGGCCCAGGCAGTGAAGTATGTTCGCTACATCGAAGAGCTGATCGGCGCGCCCGTGGCGATGCTTTCCACCAGCCCGGAGCGGGAGGACACGATACTTGTGACCGACCCGTTTGAAGACTAGTTTTGGCAGCTTTCCGGCGGCTTCGGCCGCCGGTCGCGGCGCGGCCCAGAAGAAGAGATAGGTCGACGAGAGAATGGCAGACTTCGTAGCGGTCCTGAAGAAGACGCTGGATGGCATGGGCGACACCACGCCGGCGATGCGCGCGCGGGTGTATGACAAGGCCCGCAGCACGATCGCAGCCAAGCTCGCCGCCTTAGACCCGCAGCCGCCTGCCGCCGTCGCCGAGCGGCAGACGAAATCGCTCGAGGATGCCATCGCCACCCTCGAGGCGACGTTCACGGCAAAGCCGGTCGAAGACGATCCGCTGGCCGAGCTCGAAAATGTCTTCACCTCGATCGCCCGCAACAAGGACCAGCCAGCCTACAGCCGGCCCGCGCCCGAGCCGGTGGTCGCCCGCCCCGTAACACCGGTCGCGCCACCGCCTGCCGCCGCCCCTGCGCCGACCTATGAGCCGCAGGCGCGCGAGCCGCTGCCTGAATTCTCCCCCAGCCACGATTTCGGCAACGAGGGCCCCGAAGCGGACGGCGACGATCGTTTCGGCAACGAAGCGCCGGACGATGTCGATCCTTTCCAGAACACCCGGCAACGGCCGCGCAAGCGCGTCAGCGGCGGCCTGATTGCCGCTGCCCTGGCTGTCGTGGTGATTGGCGGCGGTGGCTATGCCTTGTGGTCGAATCGCGATGCGTTCGTCGGTTCCGGCGACGACAAGCCGGCGACGACCGCGCCTGCGAACGAAACGGCCGCCCCTCCGCCCGCCAGTGGCAGCCAGAACGCCCAGACGCCTGCCAATGGCGAGCCGGGCAAGTTTACCCAGCGCATGACGGCGGACGGCAACGAAGTCGACCCAGGCCCGGCAAGCGGCAGCAATGGCGTCGGCGAAGGCACCTCTGTCGCCGCCCTGACGCAGCAGCCGCCGGCAACACCACCGACTGCCGCCGAGCCGGACCAGTCCGCCCCAGAGACGCCGGCAACGACCCCTGCCCAGGGCACGGCCCCGACGCCGCCCGCTGCCAGCGAGAACGCGCCGGTGGCCGTCGGCCAGAAGGCGATCTTCTATGAAGAACGCACCAATGTGGCGCAGGGCTCGGCCGAACCCGGCGCGGTCGTCTGGACGGTGGTGCAGGAATCTCCCGGCGGCGACCTGCCGCCCGAGCCGGCAATTCGTGCCGAGGCGACGATCCCCGGCAAGGATATCCAGCTGCGCATGACCATCCGCCGCAACGCCGACAAGACGCTGCCGGCGAGCCATATCCTCGAGATGATCTTCCTGACGCCTGACGGTTTCGAAGGCGGCGGCATCGAAAACATCCTGCGCGTGGCGATGAAGAGCTCCGAACAGGACGCCGGCAACTCGCTGCTCGGCATTCCGGCCAAGATCGCCGACGGCTTCTTCCTCGTCGCCCTCAACGACACCAAGGCTGAAGTCGACGCCAACCTGAACCTGCTGCGGCGCCAGAGCTGGATCGACGTTCCGGTGGTCTACAAGTCCGGCCGTCGCGCCCTGTTCACCCTGGAAAAGGGTATCCCGGGCGACAAGGTGTTCGAAGACGCGATGAAAGCCTGGCAAGCCAAGGCAGCGGGCTGACGCTCGGCGCGGGTTCGCAGTCTGAAGCGAACGTCAGAAGCCCTGGAACACCATGTCCAGGGCTTCTGTGATTTTGTCGTGACTTGCAATCAGGTTCGCTTGCGACCCGCCCAGGCGTGCCCTAGGCACGGTTGCAATCAAGTGCGTGAACATCGCGTATTGTTTGCCGTCAATCACGAATATCGGATTGAGCCGTCGCACCAGTGCCAACCTTTCCGAGATGGGCACGAGAGGCACGACAACGCGCGTGCTCAGCTCTTCGAGCAAGTCCGTCTGAACATCCAGCAGATAACCGACGCCAACTGGATTGAGAAAGACATCGTATCTTGCCATCAGAACTGCCGGAATTCTTCCAGCGGCAGTCCATTCTCCTCGACATATCTATTCAGGCCCTCGATGGCCTCGCGGTTCTCGATCTTCCAGAGCCGCGACTTTTCCTCCGAAACCGCTTTCCGGAGCGCGTCTTCGGCAAGCTGGGACATGTTCAGCCCGAGTGCCTTGGCCTCTTCGACCAGGGCGGCATCAATGGTCACGTTGGTCGGCTTGCGAACGGGTTTGGGAGCTTTCTGAAGCATATCGGCACCTCGATCCATGCGCATAACATATGCGCATCAGCCGGCTGCGGCAAGCAGCCTAGCCTTCAAGCTCCTCGCGCAGCATTTCCAGCTCCAGCCATTCCTCTTCCAGGGCGGCGAGCGTGACGCGTTCCTTGTCGAGGGCGGCGATGGTCTTCTGGAAGCCGTGGGGGTCGCGTTCGTAGAAGGCCGGATCGGCGATCTGGTTTTCCAGCCGCGAGATCGATGCGGTCACCGCCTCCATCTTCTTGGGCAGGTTGTCGAGGGCAAACTTCTGCTTGAACGACAACTTCTTGGCCGGCCCTTTCAGGGCCTCGGCCTCGTTGCGCGATGAACTCGATGCTTCGGCATTCACCTTGCGCGACTTGCGGTCGTCGAGCCTGGTGCCGCCGCGCTGGGCGAGCATGTCGGAATAACCACCGGCATACTCGACCCATTTGCCGTCGCCGTCCGGCGCGATGATGCTGGTCACCGTGCGGTCGAGGAAGTCGCGGTCGTGGCTGACCAGGATGACGGTGCCGGCGAAACCGGCGACCAGTTCCTGCAGCAGCTCCAGCGTCTCCATGTCGAGGTCGTTGGTCGGCTCGTCGAGCACCAGCAGGTTGGCCGGGCGCGCCAGGACACGCGCCAGGATGAGCCGGGCACGCTCGCCGCCAGAGAGTTCACGCACCGGCGTACGCGCCTGCTCGGGCTTGAACAGGAAATCCTTCATGTAGGACACGACGTGGCGCTGCTCGCCATTGATGACGAGGTTTTCGCCGCGCCCGTCGGTGAGGTAGCTGGTCAGGGTTTCGTTCGGGTCGACCGCCTCGCGCTTCTGGTCGAGCGTGGCGATCTCCAGGTTGACGCCGAGCCGGATGCTGCCGGCATCGGGCTCCATCTCACCGGTCAGCATCTTGAGCAGCGTCGTCTTGCCGGCGCCGTTGGGACCGACGAGGCCAATCCGGTCGCCACGCTGGATGCGGGTCGAAAAGCCCTTCACCACCGTCAGGTCGCCGAAGCTCTTGTCGATGTTCTTGGCCTCGATGACGAGCTTGCCGGATTCGGCCGCATCGCTGGCCACCATCGTCGCCACGCCCTCGGCGCCGCGGTGACTGCGGAACTTCTGGCGCATCGTGTGCAGTTCGCCGAGACGGCGCATGTTGCGCTTGCGCCGCGCCGTCACACCATAGCGCAGCCAATGTTCCTCGCGCACGATCTGGCGGCCTAGCTTGTGCTGGTCGCGCTCCTCTTCCTCGAGGATCTGGTCGCGCCATTCCTCGAAATGGGCGAAACCGCGGTCGAGCCGCCGCGTCTGGCCGCGGTCGAGCCAGACAGTGTTGCGGCTGACCCGTTCGAGGAAGCGGCGGTCGTGCGAGATCAGGATCAGCGCCGAGGAGGTGCGGATGAGCTCTTCTTCCAGCCACTCGATGACGGAGAGGTCGAGATGGTTGGTCGGCTCGTCGAGCAGCATGATGTCGGGCTCGGGCGCCATGACGCGGGCGAGTGCCGCACGGCGCGCCTCGCCGCCGGACAGGTCGCCGGGACGCTCCTCGCCGCTGAGGCCGAGATGGTCGAGCAGGTAGGTGGCGCGGTGCGCATCGTCGGCAGGCCCGAGACCGGCCTCGACATAGGCGCGCACGCTGGCGAAACCGTCCATGTCGGGCGCCTGCGGCAGGTAGCGGATCGTCGCCGAGGGTTGGCGGAACACCTCTCCATCAGTCGGTTCGACCATGCCGGCGGCGATCTTCAGCAGCGTCGACTTGCCCGAGCCGTTGCGGCCGACAAGTGCGATCTTGTCGCCCGTCGAGGCCGACAGTGCCGCGCCGTCGAGCAGCGGCACGCCGCCAAAGGTCAGGCGGATGCCGTCGAGATTGAGAAGCGGAGGGGCCATGTTCAGAAATCCGAGGCAGGAAAGGGATGGGCAAGGAGCAGCGCACGGCCACTGCCGAGCGAGACACGCAAACTGCCGCGCACCTCGTTGGAAAGCGTCAGCGACGAGCCGAAGGGCACCTCGACGCTATCGAGCGGCCATTTGGCACCCTCTTCGGTGAGTCCGGAAAGCTCGGAAAAGGCGAGCACCGAAAACAGCGTGCCGTCGTCATAGTCGAAGCTGGACGTACCGGGCAAAAGCGGATGCGCCTCCTGGCGGCCGCTGGTCAGCAGCACTTCGGTGCCGGCATCGGCAAGGCGCAGCGCCAGCGCAAGATGAAGAAAGGCGTGATCGGCCCGCGCCCCGCCAAAGGCACCGACCAGCACCATCGAGGTCGCCCCGCTGGCGAGCGCGGACGCGATCGCCAATTCACCGTCGGTCTTGTCCTTGTCGGCGGGAAACTTCTCGCGCGGCACGGAAGCGAAGGTCGGTTCGATCTCGGCAGGTGCCGAGTCGAAATCACCAAGCCAGAGTTCCGGCAGCAGGCCGAGCGTTGCGGCATGACGCATGCCGGAGTCGGCCGCGATGACGCGGCTGCCCGCGACCTGACGGTCGAGGCGCGGCGTGCGGAAAAGCTCGCCGCCGAGAAGGAGGGTGAACCGGGTCATGGCAAGCGCATTACCAGCCCGGCAGCCGAAACGGAAGGCCGCGAGACCGCGTGTGGCCGGCAAACTACCGCTTGCACGGCCTGTCGCACGGCCTTATTTGTGGAACCGCTCTAACGGGGTGCCTGTCGCGCGCAAGCGGGCCGGCTGAGAGGCATGGAGAGATCCGGCCAACCCGCTGAACCTGATCCGGTTTGTACCGGCGGAGGGATTAGATGCTTCGGACGCCCGGCGCTTCAAATTCCCTTTCAACACCAATGAAGGAGGCGCCGATGCGCTCGCCCGTTCTGTCCCTGACTTCCGCCCTGGCGTTCGCCGCCATCGCCTTTCCGGCGACCGCCGAGGGCAAGCTCACCGTCTACACCTATGAGAGCTTTACCGCCGGGTGGGGCCCCGGCCCCCAGGTCAAGAAGGCCTTCGAGGCCGAATGCGCCTGTACCGTCGATTTCGTCTCGGTCGCCGACGGCGTGGCCCTGCTCAACCGCGTCAAGCTCGAAGGTGCATCTACCAAGGCCGACATCGTGCTCGGCCTCGACACCAATTTGACCGCCGAGGCCAAGGCGACCGGCCTGTTTGCGCCGCACGGCGCCGCGGGAGAGAACGTCAAGGTTCCCGGCGATTGGTCCGACGACACTTTCGTGCCTTACGATTACAGCTATTTCGCCGTCGTCTATGACACCGACAAGCTGAAGACCCCGCCGAAAAGCCTGAAGGAACTGGTCGAGGGCGACCCCGAGCAGAAGATCGCCATCCAGGATCCGCGCACTTCGACGCCCGGCCTCGGCCTGCTGTTGTGGGTCAAGTCGGTCTATGGCGACAAGGCGCCGGAAGCCTGGGCCAAGCTCAAGGGTCGCGTGCTGACCGTGACGCCGGGATGGAGTGAGGCCTACGGCCTGTTCACCAAGGGCGAGGCGCCGATGGTGCTGTCCTACACCACCTCGCCGGCCTACCACATGGTGGCGGAGAGCACCGAGCGCTACCAGGCCGCGACCTTCGAGGAAGGCCACTATTTGCAGATCGAGGTCGCCGGCATCACCACCACGGGTGCCAAGAACCCGCTGTCGGAGAAGTTCATGGCCTTCATGACCGGCCCCGGCTTCCAGGATGTCATCCCCGAAACCAACTGGATGCTGCCGGCCGGCAAGACCGACAAGCCGCTCAACCCGGCCTTCGACAAGCTCGTGAAGCCGGCCAAGACGCTGCTCTTCAGCGCCGACGAAGTCGCCGCCAACCGCAAGGCCTGGGTCGACGAATGGCTCGGCGTGATGAGCAAGTAGGCACTGTCGACTTGTGATGGATCTGCTTGAATACCCCCCTCCGGCCTGCCGGCCATCTCCCCCGCAAGGGGGGAGATTGGCTGTGGCACGGCCATCGCCAATCCAAGAAGTTGTCGGTGGTGGATGGGCGTCCAAGCTGCCGATCTCCCCCCTTGCGGGGGAGATGGCCGGCAGGCCAGAGGGGGGTGCGAAAGATTGCTACCCCGATCGACCTCACGATCTACGTCCTGCAGCGTTCGGCACATCATGCCACTAGCTCGCGACCCCCGCATTGCCGCCGGCGTCATCGCGCTGGCGGCGATCGGCATCCTGGTCGGCGGCGCCTTCGTCGGGCTCGGCATCGAGGCCTGGCGCAATCCTGAAGGCGCCCTTGCCGCCATCGATCCCTACCTTCTGCGGGTCGCGCGCTTCACGCTGTGGCAGGCGATGTTGTCGACCTTGCTGTCGGTTGCGCCTGCGATCCTCGTCGCGCGTGCCCTGTCCCGGCATCCTGAGTTTCCCGGCCGCGGTCTGATCCTGCGCCTGTTTGCCGTGCCGCTGGCGTTGCCGGCGATCGTCGCGGCCCTCGGCATCCTGTCGCTCTACGGCCGTGCCGGCTATTTCGCCGAACCGCTGACGGCGCTGACCGGCGGCACATGGCCCGGCATCTATGGCCTGTCGGGCATTCTGGTCGCCCACGTCTTCTTCAACCTGCCGCTGGCGACACGCCTGATGCTCGAGGCCCTGCAGACGGTGCCAGCCGACCAGTGGCGCCTGGCGAGCCAGCTCGGCATGGGCGCGCGGTCAAGCTTCCGCCTGATCGAATGGCCTGCGCTGCGCGCAGCCCTGCCCGGCATCGCCGGGCTGGTGTTCATGCTGTGCATCACTTCCTTCACCATCGTCCTGACACTCGGCGGCGGACCGGCTGCAACCACGCTGGAAGTGGCGATCTACCAGGCGCTGCGCTTCGATTTCGACCCTGCCCGGGCAGTTGCACTCACCGTGTTGCAGATCGCGCTGACAGCAATCGTCGTCCTGGCCCTGATGCGGCTCGGCGCCAACACGACCGGCGACGCCAACCTGCCGGTGGCACGGCGCAACTTCATTCAGGCGAAAGCCGGCGAGGCGACCTTCAATGCAGCGGCTATCCTCCTGGCTCTCGCCTTCGTCGGCGGGCCGATGCTGGCGACCGTTGCCGCCGGGCTCAAGGCTGATCTCGGCCGGCTGGCCGGAGAGACTTCCGTCCAGCGCGCGACGCTGACCAGCATCATCCTGGCGACACTGTCGGCGACGCTTGCGGCGATACTGGCCCTGGCGTTGGTAACGGCACGCCGGGCGCTGGCCACAGTCCGCAACAGCCGGAAGAAGACGATCCTCGAACGCTTCACCGACACCGGCGCCGGCTTCGTGCTGGTGGTGCCGCCGATCGTCATCGGCGCCGGCTGGTTCGTGTTGGTGCGGCAGTCGGTCGACGTCTTCGCGCTGGCCCCCTTCATGGTGGTGGCGGTCAATGCAGTGATGGCGATGCCGTTTGCCGTCCGCGCCATTCGCCCCGCCCATGATGCGGCGAGCGAACGCCACGAGCGGCTTTGCGCCCAGCTTGGCATATCCGGCTGGAACCGGCTGCGGCTGATCGACTGGCCGGTGCTCCGGCGTCCGCTGGCCACCGCGTTCGCCTTTGCCATGGCGCTGTCGCTCGGCGACCTCGGTGTCATCGCCCTTTTCGGCAGCGACGCCGTGCAGACGCTGCCCTATCTTCTGCTCGCCCGCATGGGCAGCTATCGCACCGACGACGCGGCCGGCCTGGCACTGATGCTCGGACTGTTGTGCCTGGCCTTGATGATGCTGGCCGACCGCCTCGGCAAGGAGACACCCAGATGACCAGTGCGGCCGTGCACCTCGACCAGCTGGTGTTCAGCTATGCCGACACCATGGTGCGCTTCGACGTGACGTTCGCGCCCGGCGAGATCACTGCCATCATGGGGCCGAGCGGCGCCGGCAAGTCGACATTGCTCAACCTCGTCGCCGGCTTCGAGACACCACGCGAGGGCCAGGTGCTGATCGGCGACATGGATGTGACGTCGGCGCCACCAGCCGACAGGCCTGTGTCGATGGTGTTCCAGGAGAACAACCTCTTCGCCCACCTCGACATCGCCAGCAATGTCGGGCTCGGGCGCTCGCCTGCCTTGCGCCTCAGCGCGACGGACAAGCAGGATGTGGCAACGGCCCTGGCGCGCGTCGGGCTGGCGGGCATGGAGCATCGCCTGCCCCGCGAACTGTCGGGTGGCGAACGCCAGCGCGTCGCCCTGGCACGGGTTCTTGTGCGCGACCGCCCGATTCTCCTGCTGGATGAACCCTTTGCCTCGCTTGGACCAGCCTTGCGCGACGACATGCTGGAGCTTTTGGCCAGCGTCCAAGCAGAACGCGGCATGACCGTGCTTTTCGTGACACACCAACCCGAAGATGCGCGAAAACTCGCTGAAAACATGGTTTTCGTCGAAGGTGGAAGGGTCGCGGCGGCAGGAAAGACTGCGGATTTCTTTAAGAGTTCTGGACCTGAAGCCTTCAGACACTATATCGGCAATGAACGGCAGTGACACGTTCACGCCGCGTTGCCCGGAAGCGGACATAATTTACAGCCAAATCGCCATATTCGCGGCGGCGGCCTTATTGTGTCGGCAAGGCGAGTGTGGCTACGTCCACACGATGCGGGCCGGCATCTGCTTCGCCCGCATTTGTTGAATTTGAAAGGACGCGAGCTCTGCCCATCTGCCGCGACGGACTGACCGGGACGATAACGCCACGCTGCGCGCGACTTGCAGTCGCCGTGGCGCTGTCGGCGCTTGTCGCCGGTTGCCAGGTGCTCAACTCTTCGGATGTCCGCGAATCCGGTTTCCAGCCGTCCAACAATCCGGTGACGGTCGACAACGTCTCGCGCAACGACAAGCTCGCCGAGATCGCCAAGGCCCAGCACCCGCGCATCCTCGCGACCTATGGCGGCGAATACTCCGACCCCAAGCTGGAGCGTATGGTGGCCAAGGTCGTCGGCAGCCTGACCACGGTGTCGGCCAACCCGAACCAGACCTATCGCATCACCATCCTCAATTCGCCCAACGTCAATGCCTTCGCGCTGCCGGGCGGCTATCTCTACGTGACGCGCGGACTTCTGGCGCTGGCCAACGATTCGGCCGAACTGGCCGCCGTCATCTCGCACGAGATGGGCCACGTCACCGCCAACCATGGCGTCCAGCGCCAGCAGAAGGAAGCCGAGGAAGTGCTGGCGACGAAGGTCGTCACCGACGTGCTCGGCGAAAGCCCGACAGCCAAGGCGGCCCTGATCCGCGGCAAGCTGCGCCTTGCCCAGTTCTCGCGCAACCAGGAGCTCGAGGCCGACGGAATCGGCATCAAGATGAGCGGCCAGTCGGGCTATGATCCCTTCGCCGCGGGCCGCTTCCTGCAGTCGATGGCCGCCTATAGCGACCTGCGCGCGGTCAGCGGCGCCACCGACGCCAGCCTCGACTTCCTCGCCAGCCATCCCAACGCGCCGCAGCGCATCGACCTTGCCCAGCGCCACGCCCGCCAGTTCGGCGCGCCCGGCATCGGCAAGCGCGACCGCGATTCCTTCCTCGCCGGCATCGACGGGCTTCTGTTCGGCGACACACCCGACGAAGGCTACGTCCGCGGCACCACCTTCCTACATCCCAAGCTCGGCATCTCGTTCTCGGTGCCGCAGGGCTTCATCATCGACAACACAGCCGCCGCAGTGACCGCGACGGGTCCGGGCAACATGGCCATCCGCTTCGACGGCGTAACCATCGACGGCAAGCTGTCGCTGCCCGACTACGTCAAGAGCGGCTGGGTTGCCGGGCTAGATCCGGCAAGCGTCCGCTCGGAGACGATCAACGGCAACGAGGCAGCCTTTGCCCGCGCAAGCGCCGAAGGCTGGCAATTCGACATCATGGTGATCCGCGCCGGCGCACAGGTCTACCGCCTGCTGACGGCCGCACCGACAGCCAGCTCCAACCTCGATACGGTCGCCCGCTCGGTGAGCTCCAGCTTCCACGTCATGACCGCGGCGGAAAAGGCTTCGCTCAAACCGCTGCGCATCCGCGTCGTCACCGTGCAAGCAGGCCAGAACATGGGTTCGCTCGCCGCCAGCATGGTTGGCGTCGACCGCAAGCTCGATCTGTTCAGGGTGCTGAACGCCCTTGCCCCCGGTGCCACCGTTTCGGCCGGCGACAAGGTCAAGATCGTCACCGACCGGTAGTCGCCCGGGGCAATTCCAAAGAAGAAAAGCTCTAGGCGGCCAGAAACGCCGAGTTCTGACGCACCAAGGCCGACTTCAGCTTTTCCATGGCGCGGGTTTCGATCTGCCGGACCCGCTCCTTGGAGATGCCGAGCGACGTGCCCAGCTCTTCCAGCGTGGCGCCCTCCTCGCTCAGCCGGCGCTCCTCGATGATCTGAAGTTCGCGCGCGTTGAGCACCCCGAGCGCATCGTGCAGCCAGCCAGAGCGCCGTTCGATGTCAATCGCATCGCCGACGAGTTCATCCGGCAACGGATCGTCGGAGACCAAAAGATCCATGCGCTCGCCGCCATCGCCATCGTCGCTCAGCGGCGCGTTGAGCGACGTGTCGGGCACCGAAAGGCGCATGTCCATCATCGCCACGTCCGCCTCCGACACGCCGAGCGCGAGGGAGATTTCCTGGTATGCCGAACTGTTGCCGAGCGGGCCGCCGCCCTGCGCAAGACGGGCGCGCATGCGGCGCAGGTTGAAGAAAAGCGATTTCTGGGCCGAACTCGTGCCGCCCCTGACGATTGACCAGTTGCGCAGGATGTAGTCCTGCATCGATGCGCGAATCCACCAGCTGGCATAGGTCGAAAAGCGCACTTCACGCAGCGGATCGAAGCGCGCGGCAGCCTCGAGCAGCCCGACATGACCTTCCTGGATGAGATCGCCCATCGGCAGCCCATAGCGCCGGAATTTGACCGCCATGGCGATGACGAGACGCATGTGGGCGGTGGTGATGCGGTTCAACGCATCCTGGTCGTGCTGCTCTTTCCAGCGGATCGCCAGTTCCAGCTCTTCGCCGCGCTCCAGGTATGGTGCGCGCGACGCCGCCCTCAGCATCATCTGCTCGCCGGCAAGGCCTGCCCGATCCATATACATGCTTCGCCCCTTGTTCGTGAGCAAGCCGGGCGCACCGTGAATGCGGATGCTGCCCCGCAAGGTCATTAACGCAAGATGCCGGACAATGTTCCGCGACGACCCGGCTTGAGGCAGGCGTGTAGATTCAGATTCCGAGATTGATCGATAATTGAAATTTCATTCCTTATCTTGAGCGCCGGCATCTGCGAGATTGGACCCAATCACAACTTCGCCGGCCATCGTCGCCGGCCCAAGATCGGGATCGCATGAAATGAACTGGTTGAAATCGCTGGCCGTTGTCGCAACGCTCCAGATCGCAGCCGTGGGCGCTGGCCACGCCGGCGAGAACCTCAATGAGATCAAAGCTGCCGGCGTGTTCAAGATCGGCACCGAAGGCACCTATGCGCCTTTCACCTATCACGACGCCTCGGGCGCCCTGGTCGGCTTCGACGTCGAGATCGGCAAGGAGATCGCCAAGCGCCTCGGCGTCAAGGCCGAATTCCTCGAAGGCAAGTGGGACGGTCTGATCGCCGGCATCGACGCCAAGCGTTATGACGCCGTCATCAACCAGGTCGGCATCACCGAGGCGCGCAAGGCCAAGTACGACTTCTCCGAACCCTACATCGCCTCCAAGGCCGTGCTCATCGTCAGCGGCAAGAACGAGGACATCAAGGGTTTCGCCGACCTCAAGGGCAAGAAGTCGGCCCAGTCGCTGACCAGCAATTTCGGCAAGATCGCCGAGGCCAATGGCGCCGAACTCGTCGGCACCGATGGCTTCGACCAGTCGATCCAGCTGGTGCTGAACGGCCGCGCCGACGCCACCATCAATGACAGCCTGTCGTTCTACGACTTCAAGAAGAACAAGCCCGACGCCGACGTGAAGATCGTCGCCGAGGAAGAAAAGGCCGACTTCTCCGGCGTCATCGTGCGCAAGGGCGAGCCGGAACTGGTCGAAGCGATCAACAAGGCACTGGCCGAGATCAAGGCCGATGGCACCTACAAGAAGATCTCCGAAACCTACTTCGGCGCCGACGTCTCCCAGTAACCGCATCGCCCATCGGCTGCGCTGACCCGCGGTCGATGGGCATGATTTTTCCACCTCTCATTTTTCCCATGAACTTGCCCGGAAAATCTGCGATTTTCCGGGCTCGTTTGTTGTGGGGAGGGAGCGTTCATCTTGCCACACTGGCTGCAACTGATGCTGGACTCGCTCGGCCCCCTGTTGTGGGCCGCACTCATTTTCACCGCGCCGCTGACGCTTCTCTCCTTCGCCTTTGGCCTGGCGGTTGGCCTCGGCGCCGCCCTTGCCCGCCTGTTCGGGCCGGCCTGGCTGTCGGCGATCGTGCGCTTCTACGTCTGGATCATCCGCGGCACGCCGCTGCTGGTGCAATTGTTCCTGATCTTCTACGGCCTGCCCAGCGTCGGCATCGTGCTCGACGCCTTTCCGGCGGCACTGATCGGCTTCACGCTCAATGTCGGCGCCTATTCCTCCGAGATCATCCGCGCTGCCATCAGCTCGGTCGCCAAGGGGCAATGGGAGGCCGCCTATTCGATCGGCATGACCTGGAGCCAGGCAATGCGCCGGACGATCCTGCCGCAGGCCGCGCGCGTGGCGGTGCCGCCGCTGTCCAATACCTTCATCTCGCTGGTCAAGGACACCTCGCTGGCCGCTGCCATCACCGTGCCGGAGATGTTCCAGGCGGCGCAACGCATCGTCGCCACCACCTATGAGCCGCTGATCCTCTATGTCGAGGCCGCGATACTCTATCTCGCCATGAGCTCGGTTCTGTCCTCGCTTCAGGTCCGGCTCGAAAAGCGGCTCAACAGATATGGCGGCTTCCTGGAGGCGCGGACATGATCGGGCTGTCGCACATCGTCAAGCAATTCGGCGACAACACCGTTATCAAGGACGTCTCGGTCGACATCCAGGAAGGCAGCGTCACCGCGCTCGTCGGCCCCTCGGGCGGCGGCAA
Organism: Aminobacter aganoensis; assembly: GCF_014206975.1. Classification (GTDB taxonomy): domain Bacteria; phylum Pseudomonadota; class Alphaproteobacteria; order Rhizobiales; family Rhizobiaceae; genus Aminobacter; species Aminobacter aganoensis. Next base: position 83,697 of record NZ_JACHOU010000011.1, on the reverse strand, counting down.
GAGCACGCTCTTGCGCTGCATCAATCTGCTGGAGGTCCCGACCTCGGGTACGGTGCGTGTCGGCGACGACGCCATCGAATTCAAGCCCGACGTCAAGGTTCCGACACGGGCCATCCAGCAGTTGCGGCGCCAGACCGGCATGGTGTTCCAGAACTTCCAGCTGTTCCCGCATCGCACGGCGATCGAAAACGTCATGGAAGGGCTGGTGACCGTGCTGAAATGGCCGGAGGCCAAGGCCCGCGAACGTGCCCTCGCCTTGCTCGAGAAGGTCGGCATGGCGCACAAGGTCGATGCCTGGCCCGCAACGCTGTCCGGCGGCCAGCAGCAGCGCGTGGCAATAGCACGCGCGTTGGCGCCGTCACCAAAGGTGCTGCTGTGCGACGAGCCGACCTCGGCACTAGATCCGGAACTCGCCCAGGAGGTGGTCGACGTGCTTGGCCAGCTGGCGCGCGAAGGCACGACCATGGTGATTGCGACACACGACCTGCGCCTGGCCTCGAAGATCGCCCACGAGGTGGTGTTCCTCGAGGCCGGAACGGTGGTCGAGAAGGGCCCTGCGAGCGAAGTGTTCGGCAATCCGACGCACCAGCGCACCAAGCGCTTCATCGCGACGATCACGCATCAGCACGAGCACGGCAAAGGCGGCGAAGGCTGACGTGACTTCACCCGCCTGAAACAAAAAACCCGGCCAGTGGCCGGGTTTTTCGTAGTTCTCGAAGGCATGCCAGATCAGGCTGCTTCTTCCTGCTCGGCGTCGGCTTCCTCGTTGTCGGCCTTGGCGCCGCGCTTCGGACCCTTGTTGAGGTTGGCCTCGATCAGGCGAACGGCTTCGGTTTCCGACAGGCGGTTGACGGCTGCCAGTTCGCGCGCCATGCGGTCGAGCGCTGCTTCATAGAGCTGGCGCTCGGAATAGGACTGCTCCGGCTGATTGTCGGCACGGTAGAGATCGCGCACGACTTCCGAGATCGAGATCAGGTCGCCCGAATTGATCTTCGCATCGTATTCCTGGGCGCGGCGCGACCACATAGTGCGCTTGACGCGGGCACGGCCCTGCACGACCTTCAGGGCACGCTCGACATAGTCGGTCTCGGAGAGCTTGCGCATGCCGATCGAGGTCGCCTTGGCGACCGGCACCTTCAGGCGCATCTTGTCCTTCTGGAAATCGATCACGAACAGCTCAAGCTTGTGTCCCGCCACTTCCTGCTCGTCGATGGAGACGATCTGGCCGACGCCATGCGCCGGGTAGACAATGTACTCGCCGGTCTTGAAACCGTGACGCGCTGCGGATTTCTTCTGCGGGATGGAAGTTGCCATACGCCCTGAACTCCTTCTTGTAACACCGGCCCGCCGAGGCCGGCTGAACGAGGATGGTCGGCAAACGCGACCTTGTGCCGCACGACAATCGATCCCCAACCGGGAGAGCTTGAACCGGTAAACCGCTAAAGCAGCGGCCTCCGGCCCAGATTACTCTGGTCCGAATTGGGGCTGTCACCTTTCAGTGATTTAGGCTTCGCGCCATAGATCGACGTTGTGTCATCGGCATGTTGATCTAGCTCTAACACAAAAAGTCGGAAGAATCAAGGTTTTGCTGCATGCGCGAAGAGCGCACGGCGTCAAGTGCAGCCGGCGACGCGCAAAGCCACGATGCAGTGAGCTGGTATGGCAGCTTTCAGTTGCCTTCGCCGGGCGCCTCGGAGAAGTATTGCTCGAACTTGCCTTCAACGCCGTCGAATTCCTTGGCTTCGGGCAGCTCGTCTTTCTTGACGGTCAGGTTCGGCCACTTGCTGGCGTATTCGGTGTTGATCTTCAGCCATTTGTCGAGCCCCGGCTCGGTGTCGGGCTTGATCGCATCCGCCGGGCACTCGGGCTCGCAGACGCCGCAGTCGATACATTCGTCGGGATGGATGACGAGCATGTTCTCGCCTTCATAGAAACAGTCGACCGGACACACCTCGACGCAGTCGGTGTACTTGCACTTGATGCAATTGTCGGTGACGACGTAGGTCATGAGGCAGGCTCCGGGACTTCCCGTATTTCATATCTTTCGGTGAGGTATCCCCTTTAAAGGGGTCTTGCAAGGGCGGCTATTCCGCGCGGGCGGCGCTTGGCGGAACGTAATTCTCAATGTGAGGGCGGAGCCTTCCGCGGCTTTGCGTCACTCGCTGCGCAGCCGGTCGGTGGCCCGCCTTTCCTTCTTGGTCGGGCGTCCGCTTCCGGCCTCGCGCACTGGCGGCAGGGCATCGGGCGGCGCCTGGTCCTTCGGTGTCGGAACGGGCGACAGGTCCTCGTAGAGCTTGCGAGCCTCTTCAGCCGGCCCGCGCCGCTCGCCAGGAAGCAGAATCTTGTAGACCAGGATGCGACGGTCGAGCGTGATGGTCAGCACGTCGCCCGACTTGACGATGTCCGAAGCCTGGCCGAGCTTCTGGCCGTTGTTCCTAACACCGCCACCCTGCACCAGCTTGGCTGCAAGCGAACGCGATTTGACCGCGCGCGAGAAGAACAGCCACTTGTCGATGCGCTGTCTTCCCTCGCCGGCCAAAGGAGCTACTTCTTGAGCTGGTCGCGCAGCGCGGCGAGCTTGGCAAAGGGCGAATCGGGATCGATGCGCACCGGACGCTCTTCGCGTGGCTTTTGCTGGAACGCCGGCTTGCCCTTGAAGCCATTGCGGTCGCCCCCATGCTTCTCGCCCTGCGGGCGCTCACCGCGGCCACGATTCTCGTGGCGCTCGCCCTGCGGCTTGCCGCCGGGCTTGCGATCGAAGCGCGGACGACCGCCATCGCGGCCTTCGCCACCTTCGCGTCCACGGTTGCCCTCGCCCTGACGGCCCGCCGGAGCGCCGGCTGCGCGCGGTTCGCGCTGCCCGCCACGCGGACGGTTGTCCTGGCGATGGCGCGGACGCTGCTCGAAGCGGCCCTGGCGCCACAGCAGGATGGGCTTGGGCTCTTCCGCGGGTTCGGATGCTTCCCCGGCAGCGACCTCGGCCGGTGCCTCGGCAGCGACTGGGGCTTCGACCGGCGCGTCTGCAACCACCGGGGCGTCGGCAGTGGCCGCCTCGGGCTCGGCTGCCGCATCGGCTTCCGCCGCTGGCTCAGCCACCACTTCGGCAACGGACTCGGCAACGTCCTCGACCTGTTCGGCAATGGCTTCCGGTGCCTGTCCGGCATCCGAAGCCTGCACGGCATCGGCGGCGGCTTCGGCAAAGGCTTCCGTCGAAACCTCGGTGGCTTCGCCGCTGTCGGTTGCTGCCGCCACTGCGGCCTTGGCGGCCATCGCCTGCGCTGCAGCTTCGCGCGCGGCGGTGTCGATCGTTTCGAGCTTTTCCTTGACCTCGACAGCCGGCTTGGGTTCGGCGCGATAACCGAGGCCCTTGAGGATTTCTTCCATGTCGTCGCCGGTGGCGCCGAGGATTGACATCATCTGCGGCGTGACGATGAACGCGCTGCCGTCATAGGCGCCCTCAGGCCGGGCGCCGGTGCCCTGCTTCCAGGCAAGCGCCGGGCGGATGAGGTCGGCGAGACGCTCGAGGATGTCGACACGCACGGCGCGGCGGCCGAGGTTGCGGAAGCCGGCAAGCTTGTAGAACGTCTTGTCGAAGGCCTGGTCGATGACCACCGAGGTGCGGCCAGCAGCCAGCGCATGGACGACATCGCCGAAGCCCGGCTTGTCCTTGCCGTCGTTCTTGAGCGCCCACAGCAGCGTCACCAGACCGGCGGGCGCGGGCTTGATCAGTGCCGGGACAAAGACGTGATAGGCGCCGAAGCGCGCACCAAGACGGCGAAGCGCGGCGCGGCCTTCCTGGTCGAGCGACTTCACGTCTTCGGCGATGTCGCGGCGATTGATCAGGCCGAAATTCTCGACCAGCTGGAAGGCGATGCCACGGCCGATGCCGGACAGCTGCTCCGCAGCCTTGAGATCGACCAGCGGCTTGAGCAGGGACTCGACCTGGAAATTGACGAAGCGCTCGGCGCGCGCGGCGACCTTGTCGCGGGACGGGCCGGTCAGCTGTTCGTCGGCCAACAGCACGACGCGCGGCTTCAGCGCATCCTCGCCTTCGACCAGCGTGCCGATGGGCGCGCCGATCCAGCGCAGCACGCCGTCCGAGCCAAGCGCGATGTCACCATTGGGCGACGTCGCGAAACGTTCGGCGCGTGTGTCGAATTCGGTTGCAAGCGCCTTCTGCGCTGCCGTGCGCACGGCCTTGGCGTCTTCTCCGCCCGCGCTCTGGTCGGCGGTGAAACGGAACCCTTGCAGTTCGCCGACATGGTGGCCCTCGACGAGGACGGTTCCGGACGGGCTGATTTCGGCTTCAAGCATAGTGTTTTCTCTAAGGCGGCGCATGAGGACGGAAGTCCTGCGGTCTACAAAGCGTTTCGTCAACCGCTCATGCAGTGCATCCGACAATCTGTCTTCGATGTCGCGCGTTTTTTCTTGCCAGTGTGCCGGATCGGCAAGCCAGCCAGGGCGGTTTGAGACGAATGTCCAGGTCCGGATCTGTGCGATCCGATGTGAAAGCGTGTCGATGTCGCCCTCGGTGGAATCGGCACGGCGCACCTGTTCGGCCATGTAGGTCTCGTCGACATGGCCGCGCCGGGCGAGATCGTCATACATCGAAGCGATCAGGTCGGCATGCTGGGCCGGTGCGATCCTGCGGTAGTCGGGCAGCGCGCAGGTTTCCCACAACAGGGCGACACGCTCGCGGTTGGTTGCGAGCGACCGGATGTTTTCATCGCGCGACAGATGGTCGAGCGCCTGGGCGTCGACAGCCGGCAACGCACGCGTCAGGCCCTCGACCGGCGCCACGGTGTCGATCGAGCGCTTGAGCGTATCGAGGCTGGCGAAATCGAAACTTGCCGTGCGCCACTGCAGCACCTTGACCGGCTCGAAGTCATGACCCTCGATCTTTTCGATCAGTTCGTCCTCGAACGGATCGACCTGGCCGGTGACGCCGAAGGTGCCGTCGCGCAAATGGCGCCCGGCGCGACCGGCGATCTGGCCGAGCTCGGCGGCGGTGAGCTGCCGATACTGGTAGCCGTCGAACTTGCGGTTCTGGGCAAAGGCGACGTGGTCGACATCGAGATTGAGGCCCATGCCGATGGCATCGGTGGCGATCAGGTAGTCGACGTCGCCGTTCTGGTAGAGCTCGACCTGGGCATTACGGGTGCGCGGGCTGAGCGCGCCGAGCACCACCGCTGCACCACCCTGCTGCCGGCGGATGAGCTCGGCGATGCCGTAAACCTCGTCGGCGGAGAAGGCGACGATGGCCGAGCGCCGCGGCAGCCGCGTCAGCTTCTTGGAACCGGCATAGGCGAGATGCGACAGCCGTGGCCGGGTGACCACCGACACACCCTTCAACAGCTTCTGCAGGATGCCGTGCATGGTGGCGGCACCGAGCAGCAGCGTTTCCTGCTTGCCGCGCAGATGCAGGATGCGGTCCGTGAAGATGTGGCCGCGCTCGAGGTCGCCGGCAAGCTGGACCTCGTCGATGGCGACGAAGGCGGCATCCGTCTGGCGCGGCATGGCCTCGACGGTGCAGACCGAATACCTGGCGCCGGCAGGCAGGATCTTCTCTTCGCCGGTGACCAGCGCCACCTTGTGGGCGCCGACCTTCTCGCAGAGCCGGCCATAGACCTCGCGGGCGAGCAGCCTTAGCGGCAGGCCGATGATGCCGCTTTCATGCGCGACCATGCGCTCGATGGCGAGATGGGTCTTGCCGGTATTGGTTGGCCCCAGAACCGCCGTGACATCGCGGCCTGACAGGATCAGCGGGTCGTTCTGCCTGGAGTGAACATTCATACTGGAACTGCCCTCGGCGCCGGGACAGCCCGGCGTTGCGCCGCCTGTCGCGACGAGTGGACACATAGGGATTTGCAAGCCGAAGCGAAAGCGGAATGTTCCAGATTTAAGAGTTGGAACGAGTCTGGAACGAATCAGCGACGAATCACTGACTCCAGCTGATTCAGGTTTTGTTCACCCCAACATATTGATGCCGGCCCTGCAAGCCGCACCACATGCAGAATCTCTAAAGTGGCCCGTTTCCTGCTTTCGCCACCCCTCCGTTAACCTTTGCCGGCCAAGCGAAGATAGCTGCGCGTCAACCGAGTGCAAAATAATGAATTTGTTGACGTTTCCTACCGGCGGATTAACGGCCGGAGCTGCCGGAAACGGCATTTCGTTAAGATTTGAACCAAATGCGGAACGAACAGGCGACGAATCACTGTCCGGGCAGATTTCCCGGTTTGTTCACCACTAGATGTAGTGCCGGGTCAGTTTCTCCACCTATTATCCACAGCCTGTGCACAGAACACTCCACAGCACCTCGATCGCCGCATTAACCTTTGCGTGCCATCCCGGCACACCCGTGCTTCAGCGAAAATACCTGTGATTGCATTACGTTAGGGGAACCACACCCGTTGCACCTGGGAGCGGAGCGTGTCTCCATTGCGGAGTTGAGTCTGCGCGGCGGGGGATGCCCAGGCGGGGCCTCCGGAAAATGCGGCGCACCACGCAGGCGCACGATATCGGAGGGAATATCATGTCCAAACGTCTGTTCGCCGAATTCCTCGGCACATTCTGGCTCGTCTTCGGGGGCTGCGGCAGCGCTGTCCTGGCTGCAGCGTTCCCCGAACTGGGTATCGGTTTCTCCGGCGTTGCGTTGGCGTTCGGCCTTACGGTGCTGACCATGGCCTATGCGGTCGGCGGCATTTCCGGGGGGCATTTCAATCCAGCTGTCTCGGTCGGCCTGATGATGGCCGGGCGTTTCGAAGCCAAGGACCTGGTCCCCTACGTCATCGCCCAGCTGATCGGCGCGGTCGCGGCTTCGACGGTGCTGTACCTCATCGTCAGCGGCAAGGCTGATTTCGCCGGCATCGGCGGCTTTGCCACCAACGGCTATGGCGACGCCTCGCCGGGCAAATTCGGCCTGTCCTCTGCGTTGATCATCGAGGTCGTGCTGACCTTCATGTTCCTGATGATCATCCTCGGTTCGACCAGCGAGCGCGTTCCGGCCGGCTTTGCACCGATCGCCATCGGCCTCGCCCTGACGCTGATCCACCTGATCTCGATCCCGGTCACCAACACGTCGGTCAATCCGGCGCGTTCGACCGGCCCGGCGCTGTTCGTCGGCGGCGTCGCCCTGCAGCAGCTCTGGCTGTTCTGGGTCGCCCCGATCGTCGGCGCAGCCATTGCCGGCATCGCCCACAAGTCATTATTCGGCGACAAGTAGCCCACCCATCGCCAAGAACGGAAACGGCGCCTCGCGGCGCCGTTTTCTTTGTCGGATAGAAGCCGCCGATCAGACGAAATACTGGCCGCCATTGGCCGACAGCGTCGCGCCGGTGACGAAGCCAGACTCTTCGGAGGCCAGGAACACCACGCAACGCGCGATCTCCTCCGGCTCGCCGAGACGGCCGACCGGAATCTGGGCGATGATCGATTCACGCACCTTCTCGGGAACCGCCATGACCATTTCGGTTGCGATGTAGCCGGGGCAGATGACGTTGACGGTGATGCCGGCGCGTGCGCCTTCCTGGGCCAGCGCCTTGGTGAAGCCGATGTCGCCGGCTTTCGACGCGGAGTAGTTGGCCTGGCCGGCCTGGCCCTTCTGGCCGTTGATCGAGGAGATGGTGATGACGCGGCCGAACTTGCGGTCGCGCATGCCGCTCCACAATGGATGGGTCATGTTGAAGGCACCGTTCAGGTTGGTGTCGATGACCTCCTTCCACTGCTCGCGCGTCATCTTGTGAAACATCGAGTCGCGCGTGATGCCGGCATTGTTGACCAGCACCGAAACCGGGCCGAGATCGGCCTCGACCTGCTTTATGCCGGCTTCGCAGGCGTCGTAGTCGGCGACCGACCATTTGTAGACCGGGATGCCCGTCTCGGCCTTGAACTTCTGCGCGGCCTCGTCGTTGCCGGCATAGTTGGCGGCAACCTTGTAGCCTGCGTTCTTCAGCGCGACCGAAATCGCAGCACCGATGCCGCGCGATCCGCCCGTGACGAGTGCAACCTTGCTCATGCGATTCCCCTTTTCTGCTGCTTTGTAGCCTGCCTTCACGCCAGGCTTTAGAGGCAAAAAGGGCGGCACATTGGCCGCCCTTGTCTTGTTTTCCGAGTTACATCGCCTCGACGCACATCGCGACGCCCATGCCGCCGCCGATGCACAGGGTCGCGAGACCCTTTTTCGCGCTGCGTCGCCGCATTTCATGGACCAGCGTGTTGAAGACGCGGGCACCGGAAGCGCCGACCGGATGGCCGATGGCGATGGCGCCGCCATTGACGTTGACGATCGCCGGATCCCAGCCCATGTCCTTGTTGACCGCGCAGGCCTGCGCCGCGAACGCCTCGTTGGCCTCGACGAGGTCGAGGTCGCCGACCGACCAGCCGGCCTTTTCGAGCGCCTTGCGCGAAGCCGGGATAGGGCCCGTGCCCATGATCTGCGGGTCGACGCCGGCGGTTGCCCACGAGACGATGCGGACCAGCGGGGTCAGGCCGCGGCGTACGGCTTCTGCCTCGGTCATCAGCACGACCGCGGCAGCGCCGTCATTGATGCCGGATGCGTTGCCGGCGGTGACGGTGCCTTCCTTGTCGAAGGCCGGGCGCAGCTTGGCAATCGAATCCAGCGTCGCGCCATGGCGGATGTATTCGTCCTGGTCGACGATGGTGTCGCCCTTCTTGCCCTTGATGGTGACGGGCACGATCTCGTCGGCAAAACGGCCGGCCTTCTGGGCGGCTTCGGCCTTGTTCTGCGAGGCGACCGCGAACTGGTCCTGCTCGTCGCGCGTCAGCTGCCACTGGCGGGCGACGTTCTCGGCGGTGTTGCCCATGTGGTAGCCGTAGAAGGCGTCGGTCAGGCCGTCCTTGATCATCGTATCGATCATCTTGAAGTCGCCCATCTTCACGCCGCCACGCAAGTGCTGGCAGTGCGGTGCCATGGACATCGATTCCTGGCCGCCGGCGACGATGATCTTGGCGTCGCCCACGGCGATCTGCTGCATGCCGATGGCGATAGTGCGCAGGCCGGAACCGCAAAGCTGGTTGAGGCCCCAGGCGGTCGCTTCCTGCGGCACGCCTGCAGCCATGGCCGCCTGGCGGGCCGGGTTCTGGCCGACACCGGCAGAAAGGATCTGCCCGAGGATGACTTCGTCAACCTCCTTGGGGTCGACGCCGGCCCGGGCCAGAACTTCCCTGACGGCGATGGCGCCCAATTCGTGCGCCGGGGTGTTGGCGAAGGCACCGTTGAAAGAGCCGACCGGCGTACGGGCGGCGCTGGCGACGACGATGGAGGACGAGGCGGACATGTTTCTCTCCAGACTTCGTGAGGCGAAATGGTTTATGCGCGTCGAAAACATTGGCGCTCACGACTTTTCTTGCCCGTTCCAGGACCCGAGTCAAACCGGAAAATCGCCTGCCGACGCATGCTGCGGCCGCGTTTCAGAAAATGCTGCGCAGCATTTTTTTGCCGGCTTGGGTCGGTTCGGGGTTCTTGCACTGCACAAATTACTTGGATTTGCCGTTGCTTTGCGCTTATCCTCATCACCGGCGAAATGTTACCGGCTGCTTACATGGCATACCGGTCTTCCGGGGGAGGATGCTGATGCCTGCTAAAGATGCGCCAATCGTCATAAAGAAATACGCCAACCGGCGGCTCTACAACACTGGCACGAGTACTTATGTGACGCTCGAAGACTTGGCCGAGATGGTCAAGAAGGGCGAAGAATTCACAGTACAGGATGCCAAGACCGGCGAAGACATCACCCATCCTGTACTGACGCAGATCATCTTCGAACTGGAGAACAAGGACGGCCAGAACATGCTGCCGATCCCGTTCTTGCGGCAGTTGATCTCTTTCTACGGCGACCAGATGCAGATGGTCGTGCCGAGCTTCCTCGAACAGTCGATGCTTGCCTTCTCGAAGGAACAGGAGCGTTTCCGCGAGCAGATGAAGTCGACCTTCGGCAAGACGCCGATGGACGTGATGAAGGGCGCGGCCCCGATGAAGGCGCTCGAGGAGCAGACGCGCCGCAACATGGAATTGTTCCAGAACGCGATGCGCATGTTCACGCCCTTCCCCGCTCAAGGCGCCGGCCCCGCTCCCGCCGAACCCGCCAAGAAAGACGCACCGGAAAAGCCGGACGAGCTGAAGGAGCTCAAGGAACAGCTTGCCGCGATGCAGCGCAAGATCGACTCGATGGGATGACACCCGGACCGCCTTGGCGGATCGAACGCCCGCCGGACGTTTCAAGCCGCGCCCGGCCCCTACCCTTTGGGCGAGAGATTTTCAACCTGACGCAGGGTTTTGCTCGGCCGTCCAAGCGTGTTTGCTAGGCGCTCAACAATGGAGGACCCTGCAAATGACCGAACTGACGCTGGCCAAGGCCAACGCCATCATCGCCACCGCGTTCGAACTGGGCGGCAAGAACAACTTCAAGCCGCTCGGCATCGCCGTGCTTGACGCCGGCGGCCACCTGCTGGCCTTCCAGCGCCAGGACGGCTCTCCGTTCATCCGCGCCGAAGTCGCCTCGGGCAAAGCTTATGGCGCGCTGGCAGTAGGGTCGAGCTCGCGTGCACTCGGCGTCGCCGCCGTCGAGCGGCCGCATTTCTTCCAGGGGCTTTCTGCCGTCTCAGGCGGCAAGATCGTGCCGGTACCGGGCGGCGTGCTCATCCGCAACAGGGATGGCGCCGTGCTCGGCGCGGTCGGCATTTCGGGCGATACGTCGGACAATGACGAACTGGCCGCGATGGCCGGCATCGAAAGCGCCGGCTTCGTCGCGAAAGTCTGACCTCACGCGCGTCCCCCATGGGGGCGCGCCTCTACTCGCGACCGAAAGTGACGTCGCGACCGGCGGAACGAAGGGAAACCGAGAAGCCCGCCAGCACATCCAGCAACGCGATGACCATCAGGGTGAAGAACACCGGGTGCGCGGCCCCGCGCACCAGCAGGAACTCGACCAGGAACGCGACGAAGACGAAGGTCGACAGCAGATGGTCGACCACCGACGCGTTGGTCGTGCGCGTCGACTTGACGATCTCGACGAACAGCAGCAGCAATCCGACGACGACCAGCAGGTTGCCCAGCGTCAGCGTGAAGACGCCGCCAGACATCATGTTGAGCGACAGGATCTCCCCCGCCCACGGATCGCCATTGACGCCGCTGCCGAACAGGCCGGCGAGGCCGACGTTGAACAGGATGAAAGGGATGATCAGAAGAGGAATGCCCGCGAGCATGGACCAGTCTCCGCGTTGCGCCGGCATCTTCTAGAATCCCCGAACGCCTTGGCGTCAAGAGATTTCAGCACCGTCCGGACACGCAAAAAGAAAGGACCGGCTCGAGCCGGTCCTTTCTTGATAGGCGTGCTGGGGAAAAGCGGTTTGGCTTTTCCCGGGGAAAGCTGTCTCAGCTTTCCTTCGGCGTCAGAACCTGGCGACCGCGGTACATGCCGGTCTTCAGGTCGATGTGATGCGGGCGGCGCATCTCGCCGGAATTCTTGTCCTCGACATAAGTCGGGGCCTTGAGCGCGTCGGCCGAGCGGCGCATGCCGCGCTTGGACGGGGAGGTTTTTCGTTTCGGAACAGCCATGGAAATACTCCACCAATCGGTCAAATGACCCCGACCGCCCTCGTGAAAGGGCCGCATCCGGGGCCGGAATCTGAGAAAGTTGGCGAGGCTATACACGGCGAGACGGAACTTGACCAGCCCGAAGCGACTCTTTTTTCGGTCCCGGCCTGCGTCATCCTAGTTCAGGCACTGGACATAGGCGCCGGCCTTGCCGGCCCGGCGCTCGATGACCGTCGCCAGTCGCCGCAGTCCGGGGCCGGGCTTGGCCGGGTTGCGTGCCGCGGGATTGGGCAAGGTCACCGCAAGCAGCGCCGCCTGGCGGCGGGAAAGCTCGCTCGCCGGCTTGCCGAAGTAGTGCTGCGAGGCGGCCTCGATGCCATAGATGTTGGGTCCCCATTCGGCGATGTTGAGATAGATCTCCATGATGCGCCGCTTCGGCACCAGCGCGTCGAAATAGATCGCCAGCGGCAGCTCGACCACCTTGCGCAGGAAGGAGCGGCCGTTCCACAGGAACAGGTTCTTCACCGTCTGCATCGGAATGGTCGAGGCACCGCGGGTCGCCTCGCCGTCCAGGGCATCGCTGATGACGCCCTTGAGTTCGCCCAGGTCGACGCCGCGATGGCTGCAGAACTGCCCGTCCTCCGACATGATGACCGAATGCGCCAGCACCGGCGCGATGTCGTCGAGCGCCACCCATTGCCGGTCGTACCCTTGGAGGGTGACGAGGTCCTTGATCATCAAGGTGGAGATAGGACGAACGACGGGCGGCATGTAGAGGACGGTCAGCACGACCGGCAGCGCGGCCATGATGGCAACGGTCAGCACGCCGAGCCGCACCCAGCGGCGCAGGCCTCCACGCGAGAAGATCCCGCGTCGTGCAGCTGCCATGTCCAGCCTTTCGGTTTCCGGCTCTATGATCGGTTCCGCCAACCCGTCCGCCCTTGCCTCTCAGCCTTTCGGCATAAAGGCGCTTGGCTTCTTGCGCAACGTCTGACTGTCGGCTACCGCTCGCCGCCATGACGAACGACAGCCATATCCTGTTCGAAACCGCCCTTCGCATACGCGCCGACGCCGTCGCGGCCGAGCTCCGGCTTCTGCTCGACGAACGCATCCTGCCCGGCGAGATCGCGCGGCCCGGACATCTGATGGCCGCCATGCGCCACGGCGCACTCAATGGCGGCAAGCGGCTGAGGCCATTCCTGGTGATGGAGAGTGCGGCGCTGTTCGACGCCGACGCTGAGGCGGCACTTCGCGTCGCAACCGCGCTCGAATGCGTGCACTGCTACTCGCTGATCCACGACGACCTGCCGGCGATGGACGACGACGACCTGCGCCGTGGCCTGCCGACAGTGCACAAGGCCTTCGACGAGGCGACCGCCATCCTGGCCGGCGACGGCCTGTTGACACATGCCTTCGACATCATCGCCGACGAGGCCACGCCGCTGCCGGCGGAACGCCGGGCAGCGCTGGTGCTGGCGCTGGCGCGCGCCGCCGGCCCGGGCGGCATGGTCGGCGGCCAGGCGCTCGACCTCGACGCCGAGCGCAACAAGCCCGACGAAGCCGGCATCATCCGCCTGCAGGCGATGAAGACCGGCGCGCTGATCCGCTTCGCCTGCGAGGCCGGCGCCATCATTGCCGGCGCATCCATTGCCGACCGCGAAAGGCTGGCCGAGTTCGGCTCGGCGATCGGCCTTGCCTTCCAGCTCGCCGACGACCTGCTCGACCTCACCGCCGACGCTGAAACCATGGGCAAGGCGACCGGCAAGGATGCTGCCGCAGGCAAGGCGACGCTGGTATCGCTGCACGGCGCCGACTGGGCACGATCGCAGCTGTCCGGCCTGGTCAGTCAGGCTCATGCCTTGCTCGAACCCTTCGGCGAACGCGCAATCATGCTCAAGGCCGCAGCAAGTTTCGTCGCCGAACGCAACAGCTGACCCGGCAACGGTTCTTGAGGAACTACTTAAATACCCGGTTTTGGCGGGTCAGAAACTCTTAATGTTAATGGTGTCTATTCCGGCTCTGTAAAATTGTGCGTATGTGTTGGGGTTGCGCATGCCGGAGCACTCGTCGTTCATCCGTTCGGTACGGATCAGATATCTTTCGGGCCTGCTGATCTTCGCGCTCACCTCCATGGCCGTGATGATGGCCTTCAGCCAGGGCAACGCGTACCGCCGCGACGTCGATGCCATCGCCACCGAGCTCCTGTCGTTCACCCGCGACCTGCGCAACGCCACCAACTTCGCCGAAACCACGACCACTGCCTGGCGCCCCGAAACCCGCGACGCGCTGGCGGCTGCCGGGCGCAACCATGCGGCACGGCTCGAAGCCGGCATCGACAGCCTGACCGGCGCCATCAATGCGGTACGGCCAAGGCTGGCCCAAAGCTCGTTGCGCGAGATCGACAGCGCCTCGGTCAATGGCGACTTGTTTTGGTCGGCACGCGATATCGCCAGCAATCTCGGCGCCCTGGCGACGGCCCAGAGCCCCGACGAATGGAGCTATCGCGAGATCCGCAACCAGAACGACCTGTTCGCCCAGCCGATGCTGCTGCGCGCCAGCGGTGCGATGGAAAAGGAACGCCGCTTTGCCGAGACCCGCAGCGACAGGCTGCTGATGACCGCGGCCGCACTGCTGATGCTGGTCATCGGCGGTGTCGCGGTCTGGGTTTTCCGGCCGATGGAACACGCCATCCGCAAGGCATTTTCCGAAAGCGCCGAGTCGCTGTCGAAGGCGGAGGCCGCCGACCGCGCCAAGTCGGAATTCCTCGCCAACATGAGCCACGAGATTCGCACGCCGATGAACGGCGTTCTCGGCATGGCCGAACTGCTGGCGCGAACCGACCTGACCCCGCGACAGAGGACCTTCACCGATGTCATCGTCAAGTCGGGCAACGCGCTGCTCACCATCATCAACGACGTGCTCGACTTCTCCAAGATCAACGCCGGCCAGCTGACGCTCGACCCCGCCCCGTTCCATCTCGGCGAAGCGGTCGAGGACGTCGCGACACTGATCTCGGCGCGCGTCGCAGAGAAGAACCTCGAACTCATCGTCCGCATCGACCCCGGCCTGCCGACGCATGTGACAGGCGACGTCGGCCGCTTCCGGCAGATCATCACCAACATGGTCGGCAACGCGGTGAAGTTCACCGAGCGCGGTCACGTCCTGGTCGACGTCTCCGGCGAACTTGTCGGCGAAACGGTGGCGCTGAAGGTGCGCGTCGAAGACACCGGCATCGGCATTCCCGCCGACAAGCTGCAGAGCGTGTTCGAGAAGTTCGCCCAGGTCGACGGCAGTTCGACCCGCCGCCACGAAGGCACCGGCCTCGGCCTTGCCATCGCCGCCCGCCTCGTCGACCTGATGAGCGGCCATATCGGCGTCGAGAGCGAGCTCGGCAAGGGCTCGGTATTCTGGTTCACCGCCCTGCTGCCGCTCTACGAGGCGCAGCAGGCGAGCAGTGGCGTGCCTGTCGATGTCACCGGCGCACGCGTGCTGGTCATCGACGACAACCCGGTCAATCGCGAGATCCTGCTCGAGCAGCTCAAGAGCTGGGGCTTCGACTGCGCCGCCGCCGAAAGCGGCGCCATCGGCCTTGCTTTTCTCGACCGTGCCGCCCAGCTCGGCGCCAGCGTCGATTGCATCATTCTCGATTACCAGATGCCGGGCATGAACGGCGCCGACGTCGCCAAGGCGATCGCCGCAGACAGCCGCACGGCCTCCATTCCCGTGGTGCTGCTGACCTCGGTCGACCAGGTCGATTTTGGCCGCATGGTGCTCGATTTCGGGATCGCCGCGCATTTGACCAAGCCGGCGCGCTCGGCCGTGCTGCTCGGCACGGTAATTGCCGCGGTGCAGAAGGCGCGCTCGCAGGCGGGCCGCACCGAGTTCGTGCGCGAACCCATCCGCCAGGCGCCGCCGGCCTTCACCGTCATCCGCGGCCCGGCGCCGGCGCCGCTCACCCAGCCCGAACCGACACCACTGCAGAATGGCGGGCTCGACGTGCTGGTGGCCGAGGACAACGAGGTCAACCAGCTGGTCTTCGGCCAGATCCTCTCCGGCCTGGGCCTCAGCCACCGCATCGCCGGCAACGGCCGCACGGCGGTGGAGATGTACCGTACCTTCAAGCCGAAGCTGATCCTGATGGATGTCTCGATGCCGGAGTTGAACGGCTACGAGGCGACACGCGCCATCCGCGCCGAGGAAGCGGCCAACGGCACCCGCACGCCGATCATCGGCGTGACCGCCCATGCGCTGAAGGGCGACCGCGAGAAATGCCTCGACGCCGGCATGGACGACTACCTGCCCAAGCCGGTGTCCCCGGACAAGCTCGGCGCCAAGATCGGCACCTGGCTGAGCGAGAGCGCCGAGCTTGTGCAGTCGGCCTGACGAGCAGATCGACCGGCGTGGGCTGCCGCGCCTATATGACTTTCCTATTTCTTGGGGCGTTGGCCTCTCTCGAATCCTGATGCTGCGGCTTCTAGCTTCCTGAGCATGCCCGGACGTCGGCAATTCCTGCCGCGCCGGCGCAAGCAACAAGGGAAGACCGAGATGCTTCGCACCCACATTCCAGACAGGTTCGCCAGCTCCGACATTGCCGACACGACCAGGCCACAGGCCAAGCCCGTCACCGGCCAGACCGAGCCTTTCATGTTCACCCGCCTGTTCTTCGTCACCGGCGTGCTGCTCGGCGCACTGGCGCTGGCTGCCATGCTGTCCAGCTGACCGCCGGCCATGAATATCTCCGACGTCCTGCAGCCCGACGACGTCATTCTTGGCCTTCAGGCCGAGGGCAAGACGAGGCTCCTCAAGGAAATGGCCCGGCACGCCGCAGCGCGCACCGGCGTCAGCGCCGCCGAAATCACCACAGCGCTGTCGTCACGCGAAAAGCTCGGCTCCACCGGACTGGGACAGGGCATTGCCATTCCGCATGCAAAGCTGCGCGGCCTGCAGCGACCGTTCGGAGCCTTTGTCCGGCTGGCAACGCCCTGCGATTTCGAGGCCATCGACGACCAGGACGTCGATATCGTCCTACTCCTGCTTTTGCCGGAAGCAGCACCGCCGGAATATCTCAATCTGCTGTCGAGGATCGCTCGGATGCTGCGCGAGCCCGGCCTGGTGGCAAAACTCCGCCAGGAAAACGATGCGGCCGTCATTCATCATCGTCTGCTCGCCACCGAGCGAACGCCATCAGCCGCGTGACGCGCTTCAGCGGTTCCTGACGACGAGGCAGGAACCGCCGGCGCCGCGCAGCTTCTGGCAAATGACCGCGGCCTCGCCGCGATCGTCGGCGCCGATGCGGACAGTATAGATGCCGCGGCGGCCGATCGGCGTCCGCACCCGGCTGACGACGGGATCATGTGACGAAAGCAGCGCCGGGAAGCGCCTTTCGAGGCGCTGCCACTGCTTGATGGCGGCCGAGCGCCGGAAATTGCCGGCGACCTGGATGCCCCAGGGCTTCACATGCACGTTCGCCATGGCCACCGTTGCCGACATGATGACCGGCAAATTGCGGCAGGCGACGAGGAACGCCATTTTCGAATCGAGCGGCCGGTTGGTGCCGGCATAGGTCTTGTCCGAAAAATTGTCTGCCGGCTCCCCCATGATGTCGAGCACGTAGTCCTCGGTTTCGAGCGGCAGGAAACCGCCCGACGCCAGCCAGCGGGTGACGCGGTTTTCCCCCGCATTGTAGGCCGCGGCCGCCAGTCCGAGATTGCCGAAGCCCGACTTGAGTTCTCCGAGATAGCGCGCCGAGGCGGGGATCGCCTGGTCCATGTCGAACGGATTTGCCAGGCCGCGCATGCGGGCGGTGCCGGGCATGAACTGGGCAATGCCCTCAGCGCCGGCCGGACTGACCGCGTTTGGATCGAAGCGGCTTTCCTTCCAGATCAGCCGGGCGAAGAATTCGCTGGGCAAGCCATGGCGCTTGGCATGGGTGTCGATCAGGTCGCAGACGCGGGCGACATGATCCTTCTTGCGCGAGCGCGGCGGGTCGGCGAGCGTTGGCGCGCACAGGGCCACGGTGACGAGGAAAGCCAGCGCTGTCCCCACCAGGCTCCGCATCGCTATTCGGCGGCTGCCCTGCCGCCGCCGAAGCGCCGGTCGATGTAGTCGGCAACCATCTTCTCGAAATCGGCGGCGATCGACGGCCCGCGCAGCGTCGCCGCCTTCTTGCCGTCGATGAAGACGGGCGCGGATGGCGTCTCGCCGGTGCCGGGCAGCGAGATGCCGATGTCGGCATGCTTGGATTCGCCGGGCCCGTTGACGATGCAGCCCATTACCGCGACCTTGAGTTCCTCGACGCCGGGGTATTTCTCGCGCCACACCGGCATGTTCTTGCGCAAGTCTTCCTGGATGGTCTGCGCCAGTTCCTGGAACACGGTCGAAGTGGTGCGCCCGCAGCCCGGGCAGGCCGCCACGATCGGCACGAACTGGCGGAAGCCCATCGTCTGGAGCAGTTCCTGCGACACCTGCACCTCGCGGGTGCGGTCGCCGTTCGGCTCGGGCGTCAGCGAGATGCGGATGGTGTCGCCGATGCCCTGCTGCAAGAGGATGCCCATGGCCGCCGAAGAGGCGACGATACCCTTGGAGCCCATGCCGGCCTCGGTCAGGCCGAGATGCAGCGCATGGTCAGAACGGGCGGCAAGCATGGTGTAGACGGCGATCAGGTCCTGCACCTGGCTGACCTTGGCCGACAGGATGATCTTGTCGCGCGGCAAGCCGATTTCCTCGGCGAGATCGGCCGAGATCAGCGCCGACTGCACGATCGCCTCGCGCATCACCTGGTTGGCGGTGAGCGGAGAACCCTTTTCCTGGTTCTCGTCCATCAGCCTGGTCAAGAGGTCCTGGTCGAGCGAACCCCAGTTGACGCCGATGCGCACCGGCTTGTCGTGGCGGATCGCCATCTCGACGATGTCGGCGAACTGCTTGTCCTTCTTGTCCTTGAAGCCGACATTGCCCGGATTGATGCGGTATTTCGCAAGCGCCTCGGCACAAGCCGGATGATCGGCCAGGAGCTTGTGGCCGATGTAGTGGAAGTCGCCGACCAGCGGCACGTCGATGCCGAGGCGGGCCAGCCTGTCGCGGATGTGCGGCACGGCGGCAGCGCTCTCGTCGCGGTCGACGGTGATGCGCACGATCTCGGAGCCGGCGCGGTGCAGGGCGGCCACCTGCGCGACAGTCTTGTCGATGTCGGCGGTGTCGGTGTTGGTCATCGACTGCACGACGACGGGTGCCTCGCCGCCGACGATCACGCCGCCGACGCTGACACCGACCGACTGGCGGCGGGGGAACGGAGAAGAAAAGTAGCCGGTCATCGGACGGCCTTTTTAAGCTCGAGGTATCAGCGCCTGAGGTGGCGCGCGCTGGTTGCGATGTCAATATCGCAGGAGGTCGCGCCCGCCAAGGGCGACGCTGTCTAGCCTGCGATCACGATGATTTCGGGGCTGTCGGCATGTAGGGGCGAGCGATCCCAATCGCCATACCAGTCGACGTTTGCGAAACCTGCACCGGCAAGCGCTTGCGCGAGTTGGTCGCGCTCGATGAAACGCAGCATGCTCGGCGTCACCACCCTGTCGCCATCGGCAAATCCGAAATGCGTCTCGTAACGGACGAGCTGGCCTTCGACCGAGGTCACGTCATAGTGCACGGCCACTGCCCCGAGGCCATCGACCTCCACCTGCTTGGACGTTTCCGCAGCCGTCCATTCTTGCCATTCGCGCGCCGCCGGATTGCGGGTCTCGAACGCCAGCCGGCCGTTCGGCGCGAGATGACGGCGCAGATTGCCGAGCATCGCAGCGATGGCATCGTCGGTCAGGAAAACCTGGAACACGTGACCGGTCATGACAACCAGGTCGAAGCGCGTTTCCGTCACAAGGCCCGCAGCATCGCTTGCGATCCAGTCGACCAGGTCGCCACCGGGTCGCGAACGGGCGATGGCCAGCATGCCGGCGGCCGGATCGGCACCGGTCACCTTGTGGCCGCGGCGCGCGAACTCGACGGCGAGCAGGCCGGTACCGCATCCCATGTCGAGAATGGTCCTTGGCCTCTCGCCGGCGACATCGAGATAGAAGTCGGTATCCCTGCCTGGAGGATTGAGGGCGTCATAGACGGAAGCAAGGCGCAGGTCGCTGTAGCTCTGGTCGGTCATGGCGCGATGAGTGGCCAACAGCACTGTCCTTGTCAACGAACATGGAGGACCGGTTCGACCTCGCCGACCGGCTTAACAGCAACGGCGATTGGGCTATGATGGGCCATTCCATTGGGGGATGCCATGCCGATGATGCTTCGCGGACCCGCACTGTCGCTCGCCCTTGCGGTGGGCCTGTTTGTCGCCGGACAGGCCCTTGCCCAGGCCATCGAGCCCGGCAAGGAGGGCGAGCTTGCCAATTTCATTCCGCCTCAGGCGGGCGCCCGCGCCTGCTTCAGCCGTGTCTACGATGCCGCGCATCTGAAGAGCCACCCGAAGCAGCAGGTGACGGAAATGCAGTTCCACATCGCCTACTACATACACGATCCGGACGAGTTCGCGCCCAAGGGCCAGCGCAACTACTACTTCCAGCTTCTGGCCAAGCTGCGCGACGCGCAACAGGGCAGGCCCCTGACCGCCATGGGTGAATGCAGGGCGACAAAGGACGGCAAGTCGATCTTCTGTGGCGTCGACTGCGACGGAGGCGGCGTGATCGTTAAGCGAAGCGGCGCCGACAAGGTGCTGGTCGATCTCGAGGCAATGGGACGCCTGCGCATGACGCTCGACTGCGGCGAGGATGAGGCCGATGCGTTCGAGCTGACGCCGGGCGCGGACGACAACCGTTTCCTGCTGTCGAAAATGCCTCAGGCCGAGTGCCCCGCCTACGACGACTGGTAGGGTTCCAAGGGCCGCTCGTCCCGCAATTTCACGAAACCGTGCTGCGGCAATGCTTTTATTGCGCCGCACAGCACGTATATGTTGCATCGCAATATAGGCATTCCGGAAGGACCCATTCGACATGACCACGACCAGAACCGCCATCGTCACCGGCTCGACCTCCGGCATCGGCCTCGCCATTGCCGAGGCTTTCGCCAGGGACGGCTTGAACGTCGTCCTCAACTCCTTCTCGGATACGCCAGCCGACCACGCGCTGGCGGAAAAGCTCGCCAAGGAACACAAGGCTGCTGTCGTCTACATCAAGGCCGACATGTCCAAGGGTGCGGAGTGCCGCGACCTCGTCGCCAAGGCAGCCGAACGCTTCGGCTCCGTCGACGTTCTGGTCAACAATGCCGGCATCCAGCATGTCGCGCCGGTCGACGAATTCCCGAGTGAAAAATGGGATGCGATCATCGCCATCAACCTGACCTCGGCATTCCACACGACTGCCGCAGCGATCCCCCTGATGAAGAAGGCCGGCGGCGGCCGCATTATCAACGTCGCCTCCGCCCACGGCCTTGTCGCCTCGGCCTACAAGTCGGCCTACGTCTCAGCCAAGCACGGCATCATGGGCCTGACCAAGACCGTCGCGCTCGAAGTCGCGCGGGAGAAGATCACCTGCAACGCCATCTGCCCCGGCTATGTGCTCACCCCTCTGGTCGAGGTCCAGATCCCGGACCAGATGAAGGCGCACAACATGGACCGCGAGACGGTGATCCGCGAGGTCATGCTCGACCGCCAGCCGACCAAGGAGTTCGCCACCGTGGAGCAGATCGCCGCGACGGCCGTCTTCCTCGCCTCGCCGGCGGCAGCCCAGGTAAACGGTACCCACATCTCCGTGGACGGCGGCTGGACAGCGCAGTGACGGGCAGCAAGGAACAGGCCGCCATGGCTGGAAACGGCAAGGCGGAGGAGAAGAAGCCGATCAATGTCGCCCTGCAGGGCGGCGGCTCGCACGGGGCCTTTTCCTGGGGCGTTCTCGATCGCCTGCTGGAAGACGGACGGCTCGACATCAAGGCGGTGTCGGGCACCAGCGCAGGTGCGATGAACGCGGTGGCCCTAGCCGACGGCTGGGTGCGCGGCGGCGCCGACGGCGCCCGCGCCAAGCTTGCCGACTTCTGGCGCGCGGTGGCTCGCAAGGGTCGCTTCAGCCCGGTCCAGCGCTCGCCCTGGGACATGTTGTGGGGCAACTGGTCTGTCGAGAACACGCCCGGCTACATCTGGTTCGACACCATGTCGCGCGTGTTGTCGCCCTATGTCGCCAACCCGTTGAACCTCAACCCGCTGCGCGACGTCGTTGCCCAGGAGATCGATTTTGGCAACGTGCGGGCCTGCAAGGCGATCGACCTGTTCATCTCGGCCACCAACGTCGAGACCGGCCAGTTGCGCGTCTTCAGCGACGGCGAGATAGACCTCGACACCGTCATGGCATCGGCCTGCCTGCCGCAGATCTTCCAGGCCGTCGAGATCAATGGCGTGCCCTACTGGGATGGCGGCTACGGCGGCAACCCGGCGATCTATCCGTTCTTCAAGGCCAACGACAGCGACGACGTGCTGCTGGTCCAGATCAACCCGGTGGTCCGCGAGGCGGCGCCCAAGACCGCCAACGAGATTCAGAACCGCATCGACGAGATCACCTTCAACGCCGGCCTGCTGCGCGAATTCCGGGCGATCGCCTTCGTCAAGGAACTGATCGCCGCCAGGCGCCTGCCGGAAGGTGAATTCCGCGACATCCGCATGCACCGGATCGATGCCGACGAGGCGTTCAAGGACCTGTCGGCTTCGTCCAAGATCAATGCCGAATGGGCGTTCCTCGAATATCTGCGCGACCTCGGCCGCACCGCTGCCAGCGACTGGCTCGAAGACAACTTTGATTCGGTCGGCAAGCACCCCACGCTCGACCTGTCCGGGCAGCTCGACGATGGTTTCAAACCGCTCCGCGGCCCCTCCGTCGGCCGACGCGTGCGTGAATTCCTGGCCACAAGAACGAGGCCGGCAGCCGTCAGGAAACACAACTAGGCCGCGAAAAGCGGGCTTTCGGCAGCAACAACCGCAGCGTGCTGACATATCCTGCCAGTTTTGTCAGGATGATATTTCCATTACTTTTTATCACTATTTTGCGATGCACATTTGATGTAGAAGACGCCCTTCCGCCCCTTTGCCCCCGTGGCGGATTGAATGCGGCATTGCGCGCTACCATATCGGGACGACGCGCCAAGCAAGATGGCGGTGAGCCGTAGCCGTCCTTAACGGAAAACGACAATGTCGAAGATTAGGTTCCATAAGCTTGCAGCCTTGGTCGTGCTCGTCGCATTCGCCGCCTGGATGGGCACCGGCGAATTCTCGTCGGTAGGCAGCGCCCAGACATCCCCTGACGAAAAGCCGGCTCAGGCCGAACAGCCCAAGGCACCGCTGCGCACCGTGATGGTGGTGGCACCGCCGCGCCTTGACCATGCTCGCGCCATTCGCGTCTCCGGCCAGACCGAAGCCGACAAGCGCGCGACGCTGGCGACGCGCGCCGCCGGCATCATCGCCGAACTGCCGGTCAGGCAGGGCGACCACATCAAGCAGGGCGATCTCGTCCTGATGCTCGACGCCGAGGAAAAGGCCGCGGCTGCCGAGACGGCGAAGGCCGTGCTCGCTCAGCGCAAGGCCGAATGGGAAGCGACCCAGAAGCTGATGAAGGCCGGTTCGGTGGCCAAGCTGCAGGCCGACGGCGCATGGTCCAATTACCAGACCGCGCTGTCGCAGTTGCAGGCAGCCGAAGCCGAACTGTCGCGCAACCAGATCAAGGCGCCTTTCGACGGCGTCGTCGACCGTGTCGCTGTCGAGCTCGGTTCGTCGGTCGTCCAGGGCGGCGAAGTGGCGACGATCCTCAGCCTCGATCCGATCCTCGCCAAGGGCGAGATCAGCGAGCGCGACCTGCGCTACGTCAAGATCGGCGACGAGGCGGAAGTCAAGCTGGTCAACGGCGAGGTCGTGACGGGCAAGGTGCGCTACATCAGCCGTGACGCCACGTCCCAGACCCGCACCTTCCCGGTTGAAATCGCCATCCCGAACGCCGATGGCGCCATACCCGCTGGCATGACCGCCGAAATCACCGTGCGCGCCAAGCCGGTGGACGCGGTGATGCTGCCGCGCTCGGTGGTGACGCTGAGCGAAAACGGCGACCTCGGCATCCGCGCCATCGACGCCGCCTCCAAGGTGGTCTTCTATCCGATCGACCTTGTCGACGACACGCAGAAGGGGCTGGTGCTCGGCGGCATTCCGGCCGCGGCACAGATCATCATCGCCGGCCAGGATCTGGTCAAGGAAGGCGACGAGGTGAAGGCCGAGCCGGCCAGCGAAGCCGTGCTCAAGAAGCTCGCCGAAGACGCGACCGGGACGCAGTAAAAAATGGATATCGTCAAGCTTGCGATCCGCAATGCGCGACTGACCCTTTCGGTCCTGCTGTTCCTCGTCATCGCCGGTACGCTCGCGTATCGCGCCGTGCCGAAGGAAGCAGAGCCGGACGTCGCCATTCCCATCATGTATGTCAGCCTCGTCTATCAGGGCATCTCGCCTGAGGACGCCGAGCGCCTGCTGCTGAGACCGGTCGAGTCACAGCTCAAGAACCTCAAGGGCCTCAAGGAGATGAGGTCCAACGCCTATCAGGGCGGCGCCAACGTCATCGTCGAGTTCGACCCGTCGGTGGATCTGGGCGATGCGCTGATCGACACCCGCAACAAGGTGCAGGACGCCAAGCGCGACCTGCCGGCGGGCGTCGAGGAGCCGACGGTCAACGAGGTGAACCTGTCGGAATTCCCGGTCCTGGTCGTCACCCTGTCGGGCGACGTGCCCGAGCGGGCGTTGACTGCTGCCGCCAAGCGGCTGCGCGACCAGATCGAGGAAGTGCCCGGTGTGCTCGAAGGCACGCTGCAGGGCTCGCGCGACGAACTCGTCGAGGCGATCATTGATCCGGTCAAGCTGTCGTCCTATGGCCTGCAGCTCGACCAGATGATCCAGGGCATCAGCCAGTCCAACAGCCTCGTCGCCGCTGGCGCCATCGAAGGCTCGGAAGGCAAGTACGCCGTCAAGGTGCCGGCGCTGATCGAAACGCCGGAGGATGTGGCGCGGCTGCCCGTGGTGGCGACGCCGAATGCCGTCGTGCGCGTCCAGGACCTGGCCACGGTGCGTTCGACCTTCAAGGACGCCGAGACGATCACCCGCCTCGACGGCAAGCCGGCAATCGCGATCGAGGTCAAGAAGCGCATCGGCGCCAACATCGTCGAGACGATCGACGGCGCAAAGGCCGTCGCCGACGCGTTCGTCAAGACCGCGCCGGAAGGCATGAAGGTCACCTACACCCAGGACAAGTCGGTCTTCGTCAACCAGTTGCTGAACGACCTGCAGAACCACGTCCTGATTGCCGTCATCCTGGTCTTCATCGTCATCCTCTATGCGCTGTCGGGCCGGGCTTCGCTGCTGATCGGCCTCGCCATCCCGTCATCCTTCCTGATGGGCATCCTGGCTCTGGCGCTCATGGGCTACACGATCAACATGATCGTGCTGTTCAGCCTGATCCTGGCCGTCGGCATGCTGGTCGACGATGCGATCATCGTGACCGAGTTTGCCGAACGGCGCATGTCCGAAGGCATGCCAAAGGAAGAAGCGTTCGAGCTGGCCGCCAAGCGCATGGCCGGCCCGGTCATCGCCGCCACCATGACCCGCATCGCGGCGTTCTCGCCGCTGCTGTTCTGGCCCGGCATCATCGGCGACTTCATGAAGTACCTGCCGATCACGCTGATCGTCACGCTTGCGGCGTCGATGGCCTACGCGCTGATCTTCGCGCCAACAATCGGCGCCCTGTTCGCCAAGGCACCGAAGCATCACGAAGAAGACCTCAAGGACGGCGTCTACATGGGCGTCGTCAAGAAGGCGGTCACCTACCCGATCACCGCGCTGGTGCTGACGGTCGCGCTGCTGACCGGCGGCACCTATGCCTATGTCAAGTTCGGCAACGGCGTGGAGTTCTTCCCGACGGTCGAGCCCGACTATGGCCTGCTCTATGTCCATGCGCGCGGCAACCTCTCGCTCGACGAGATGGACGCCGCCACGCTCGAGGCTGAAAAGCGGATCCTCGGCTGGCCTGGCATCAAGTCGGTATACACCCGCTCCGGCAAGAGCCGCGGCGGCCAGGACATCCCCGAGGACGTCGTCGGCGTAATCCAGTACGAGTTCGTTGACTGGCGCGAACGCAAGTCGGCGCACGTCATCCTCGACGAACTGCGCGCCACGATGGCCGGCATTCCGGGCGTCGACGTCGAAGTCCGCGTTCCAGACGCGGGCCCGCCGACCGGCAAGGCGATCCAGGTCCAGCTCGCCGCCGTCGACCCGACCGGCCTCAACGACTACGCCAAGGACGTTGCCGCGGCGGTCGCCAAGGTACCGGGCGTCATCGACATCTCCGACGGCCTGCCCCCGCCCGGCATCGACTGGGCGCTGGAAGTCGACCGTTCCAAGGCCGCGCAGTATGGCGTCAGCCCGACTGCGGTCGGCACCGTCGTGCAGCTGGTGACCACCGGTCTCAAGCTCACCGACTATCGCCCGGCCGGCGCCGACGATGCTGTCGACATCCGGCTGCGCCTGCCGGAAGACCGCCGCACGCTTGCCGCGCTCGACCAGCTGCGCATCGTCACCCCTCAGGGTTCGGTGCCGATCTCGAACTTCGTCTCGCGCAAGCCGGAGCAGACCGTCGGCGTCCTGAACCGTGTCGACGCCAAGCGCACGATCACCATCCAGGGCAACGTCGCCTCCGGTTATCAGGTTGCTGCGGTGCAGGCCGAGGTCAGCAAGGTGGTCGAGCAGATGGCCCAGCCCGGCATCGACTGGAAGCTGGCCGGCTCCAACGAGGACAGTGCCGAGGCCAGTGCCTTCCTCGGCAATGCCTTCGGTGCGGCGATCTTCCTGATCTTCATCGTGCTGCTGGCGCAGTTCAACAAGTTCACCAGCGTCATCCTGGTGCTGACCTGCGTTGTCATGGCGACGGTGGGAGCGCTGCTCGGCATGCTGTTGACCGGCCAGTCCTTCGTCATCGTCATGTCCGGCATCGGCATGATCGCGCTGGCGGGCGTGGTGGTGAACAACAACATCGTGCTGATCGACACCTATGACAGGTTGCGCGACGAAGGCTGGAACAAGCTCGACGCCGTGCTCCAGACCTGCCGCGAGCGTGCCCGTCCGGTTGTGCTGACGGCGTTGTCTGCGATCCTCGGCGTTCTGCCCATCGCCTTCGGGCTTGGGCTGGAGATCTTCCACCATGAGACGACGATCAATGCGCCGTCGACCCAGTGGTGGATCGCGCTGTCGTCGGCCATCGTCTTCGGCCTGTCCTTCGCCACGGTCCTCACCCTGGTGGTGACGCCGGCAATGCTGATGGTGTTTACCCGCGAGAAACGCAAGCCGGGCCAGCGCGGCTGGTTCAGCAGGCTGTTCAGATGGGGCAAGGATCGTGTTTCCAAGGGGACTGCCGCGCCGGCGGACTCCAAGGATGAACCTGCAGTGGCCTTCCCCAAGGCCGCCGAATAACCAGTCTACAACTGGATCGAAAAAGGCCGCCCGGAACGACCGGGCGGCCTTTTGCGTTGCTGCCTTGATGCAACACGAATATTGCGAGGCACGACAATGACCATTTCGACGCTGCTTCTGATCATCCTGATCCTGATCCTGCTCGGCGCAGTGCCCGCATGGCCCCATTCCCGCGGCTGGGGCTACGGCCCCTCCGGCATTGTCGGCGTCTTGCTCGTCGTGCTTCTGGTGCTGATGCTGATGGGCCGCGTCTGATAGCGCCGACCGGCGTTGCCGCGACGGCTATTCAGCCGGAGCAGTATGAGGCATCGCCCTGAAATCGGCATGGCGGGCGAGCCCCGCCATAAGGCAGACTACCACCAGCAACCCCGACAACGTCACGAAGACCGGCGCGAAGCCGACATGTCCGGCAACGAACCCGATCCCCGAGGGAGCAACCAGGATGCCCGAATAGCCCATCGTCGTGACGACGCTCATGCCGATATTGGACGGCACGCCGGGCTGGTTGCCGGCAGCGGAAAAGGCGATCGGCACCATGTTGGCGACGCCCAGGCCGCAGAAGGCGAATGCCGCGATCGCCACCCACGGGTTTGGCGCCAGGCCTGCGGCAAGCATGCCGCATGCCGCGATGAGCGCCGAGACGCGCAGCGTCGTCACCGCGCCGAAACGATTGCGCACGCCGTCGCCGAGGAATCGCATCAGCGCCATGATGCCCGAGAAGGCAGCGAAGGCGAAACCGGCAGTGGCGATATCGGCGCCGAGTTCCTGCTTGAGATAGAGTGCGGCCCAGTCGAGCACCGCCCCTTCGGGGATCATCGAGAACAGCGCCATGATGCCGACGAGGTAGATCGTGGGCAGCCGCGGCAGGCGGAAATGATGGTGCTCATGCGCCACCGGCTTGTCCTCGCCGATCAGGTGAGGCAGGGCGAATGCCGTCATCGCCGCAGCGGCAACGGTGACGAACATCGCATGCGGCAGATGGCCGAAACTCAGGATGAAGAGACCGCCAAGTCCGCCTCCGGCAAAGCCGCCGAGGCTCCAGAAGCCATGCGACGACGACATGATCGCGCGAGACAGCTTTCTTTCAACCGCAACCGCATTCGCGTTCATCGCCACGTCCATGGCGCCGATCGAACCGCCGAAGATGAACATGGTCACCGCCGCCACCCAGACATTTGGCGACAGCACCACCAGCAGCAGGGCAAAGACCACGATCCACGCAAAGCCGATCACCACCGGCCGCGAGCCGCGCTTGGTCATCAGATAGCCGGAGAAGGGCATCGCCGTCAGCGCGCCGAGACCGAACACCAGGATCAGCAGGCCGAGCACGAACTCGCTGATCTCCAGCCGCGTCAGCAGCAGCGGGATCTGCGGCGCCCAGCTTCCGGTGATGAAACCGTTGATGAAGAAGGCGGCGGCTACGGCCCAGCGGGCCCGGCTAGCGGTGGTGGTGTTGGGAGCGTCCATCGCCGCGTCTCCTAGCACATGGGTCCTGCGCCTGAAATCGATTTCAGGTCGGCGTGACCGAAGGATTCGAAATGTTACCGCGCTCGCGCCGGGCAGCATCAGCAGGATTGCGTCGGTGGTCATCTTTAAATCGATTTAGATACAGATCAAGGCGTAGCTGCGCGCAATCATTGGGCCAGCCGGTTAACCAAGGTTAACGATTGCCCGAATTCCGTCCAATAGCCGTTGTACGCGAACCTCTGAGGAATGGCGGCGGACAGGCAACACTCTCCGCTCGCGCGCTTGGTTCCGCTCTATGCATGCTTGCGCGGGTTGGGGGTCGATGCCGGCTGGACGCCGGGTCGCACCGTTGTGGAGTGTTGTACCATGAATACCCTTGCTTTCCGGCGCGCCGGAACATCAAGCCGCCTGGTTGAACAATTGCGACAGTCGGGCGCCAGCCTGCCGGGACCAAACCTGTCCAGATCAGGCGTCGCGCTGATTGCGGGCGCAACCGTTGTGGCGGTCGCGCTAGCCGGCTTCCTGATCATCGGCGCGTCGGAGCCCGACCCGACCCAGACGGCAGCCGTACCGCCACGCGTCACGTTGCCCCAAACAGCAAGCGCCGCGCCGCCCGTTGCGCGTGACGAGAAGTCGGCTGCCGCCGTCGAGCCTCGCCAGCCCGCGAAATCCGCACTGTCAGCGGCCCCGCCGATTTCAGGGGAAACGCCCAAGGCCCACTTCAGTCCTTCGCCGCCTGTCGCGGCCAACCTGCCGGACAGCGCGGCCGGCCCGGACGAGCGCAGTGGCGGCCCGGTAGCCAACGCGGGCTTGGCCGCGGCCCCCGACACCGCCGACACGGCGTCGATTGCGCCTGACGGCTTGCGTGGATCGCTCGATGTCCAGGTCGCGGAAACGGAAGCCGAAATAGCGATGCTCGAAGCATCGACCGGCATGGTCGATGCCAATGCGGTGGGCGCCATCGAGCCTCCCCTGCCCGAACTGAGCCCCGCCAAGGCCGCCAAATACGCCAACCTGCGCGACGGCCCGGCCGATGAAGCCAATGTGATCGTCGTGGTACCGGCCAATGCCGCCATCGAGGCCGAGACAAGCTGCAACTGGTGCACGGTCGTCTACAACGGCCAGCGCGGCTATATGTTCAAGAGCCTGATCCGCCGCAGCGTCAAGGAAGAGGCCGCCGCTGGCCAGGGGTTGTTCTAGACTAGGACGCGAGACAGGCCGGGCGACGAACGTCCCCGGCCTGCATTTGTCAGCCATAGACGACGAGCAGGTCCTTGGCGTCGATCTGGTCGCCGGCGCGCACAAGCACTTCGGCGATCGTGCCGTCGCGCTCGGCGTGCAACGCCGTTTCCATCTTCATCGCCTCGATCGACAGCAGCACGTCGCCGGCCTTGATCGGCTGGCCGGCCGCAACCGCAAGCGTCGACACCACGCCGGGCATCGGCGCGCCGATATGGGCATCGTTACCCGGTTCGGCCTTGCGCCTTGCCTTGGAAGCGGATGCGCCATGCGCCCGGTCCGGCACCTTGACGCGGCGCGGCTGGCCGTTGAGTTCGAAGAACACCGTCACCATACCCTTTTCGTCGACATCGCCGACGGCAAGGCAGCGGATGACCAGCGTCTTGCCCTTCTCGATGTCGACGAAGACCTCGTCCTCCGGCTTCATGCCGTAGAAATAGGTCGGTGTCGGCAGCACGCTGACCGGACCGTAGGTCTCCTGGGCGTTGGCGAAGTCCGAAAACACCTTCGGGTACATCAGCCAGGAGGCGAACTCGTTTTCCGAGAGCTTGCGGCCGAGCTTGGTCTCGATGTCGCTACGGTTGGCCTTGAGGTCGGCAGCCTTGAGCAGCGAGCCGGGGCGCGCGGTAATCGGCTTCTCGCCCTTCAGCACCTTCTTCTGCAGTGCTGCCGGCCAGCCGCCGGGCGACTGGCCTAGGTCGCCGCGCAGCATCGATACCACCGAATCCGGGAAGGCGATGTCCTTGGCCGGGCTCTCGACATCGGCAACGCTGAGTTCCTGGCTCACCATCATCAGCGCCATGTCGCCGACGACCTTCGACGACGGCGTGACCTTGACGATGTCGCCGAACATCAGGTTGACGTCGTGATAGGCCTGCGCCACCTCGTGCCAGCGGGTTTCCAGGCCGAGCGAGCGTGCCTGCTCCTTGAGGTTGGTGAACTGGCCGCCCGGCATCTCGTGCAGATAGACTTCGGAGGCCGGCCCCTTCAGGTCGCTCTCGAAGGCGGCATACTGGTTGCGCACCGCTTCCCAGTAGAACGAGATCCGGCGGATCCATTCCGGAGCCAGGCCCGGATCGCGATCCGAGCCGCGCAGCGCCTCGACGATCGAGCCCAGGCAGGGCTGCGAGGTGTTGCCGGAGAAGGCGTCCATCGCCGCGTCGATGGCGTCGACGCCGCTCTCGACAGCCGCCAGAACGGTTGCCGCCGACAGGCCCGACGTGTCGTGGGTATGGAAGTGGATCGGCAGGTCGGTCGCCTCGCGCAGCGCCTTGAACAACACGCGTGCCGCCGCCGGCTTGAGCAGGCCGGCCATGTCCTTGACGGCGATGATGTGGGCGCCGGCGGCTTCGAGTTCCTTGGCCAAGCCGACGTAATATTTCAGGTCGTACTTGGCGCGGTTCGGGTCGAGAATGTCGCCGGTATAGCAGATGGCCGCCTCGCAGAGCTTGCCCTCGGCGCCCACGGCATCCATCGACACGCGCATGTTGTCGACCCAGTTCAGGCAGTCGAAGACCCGGAACAGGTCGACGCCACCGGCCGCCGCCTGGCGCACGAAATGCTGCACGACATTGTCGGGATAGTTGGTGTAGCCGACGCCGTTGGCGCCGCGCAGCAGCATCTGCAGCAGGATGTTCGGTGCCGCCTGGCGCACCTTGTCGAGCCGCTCCCATGGATCTTCGGTCAGGAAGCGCATGGCAACGTCGAACGTCGCCCCGCCCCAGCATTCGAGCGACAGGAGCTGCGGCAGCGCCCGTGCGTAGGTGCCGGCGATCCTGGCAATGTCATGGGTGCGGACGCGGGTGGCGAGCAGCGACTGATGGCCGTCGCGCATCGTCGTGTCAGTGATCAGCACCTGCTTCTGCGCCCGCATCCATGCGGCAAACTTCTCCGGACCGAGATCGTCGAGCCGTTGCTTGGAGCCATCGGGAACCGGGCCGGTGAACCAGGGCACCACCGGCGCAGCCGCTTCCGGATTGGGCAGTGCGCGGCCACGCGTTTCCGGATGGCCGTTGACGGTAACGTCGGCGAGATAGTTGAGCAACTTGGTGGCGCGGTCCTGGCGCTTGACCTGGGCGAACAGCTCCGGCGTCGAATCGATGAACCTGGTGGTGTAGGAATTGTCGTGGAACGCCGGGTGCGTGATGATCGCTTCGAGAAAGGTCAGGTTGGTTGCAACGCCGCGGATGCGGAACTCGCGCAGCGCCCGGTGCATGCGCGCGATCGTCTCGTGCGGCGTCGGTGCCCAGGCCGTGACCTTCTCGAGCAGCGGATCGTAGAAGCGGGTGATGACCGCGCCCGAATAGGCCGTGCCGCCGTCGAGCCGGATGCCGAAGCCGGTCGCCCCGCGATAGGCGGTGATGCGGCCATAGTCGGGGATGAAGTTCTGCTCGGGATCTTCGGTGGTGATGCGGCACTGGAGCGCGTGGCCGTTAAGCCTGATGTCGGCCTGGACAGGCACGCCCGATTCCGGCGTGCCGATCGCAGCGCCGTCGAGGATGTGGATTTGCGCCTTGACGATGTCGATGCCGGTCACCTGCTCGGTGACGGTGTGCTCGACCTGAATGCGCGGATTGACCTCTATGAAGTAGAATTTGCCGGTATCGGCGTCCTGCAGGAACTCCACCGTGCCGGCGCCGATATAGCTGGTTTCCTTGGCGATCTTCAGCGCATGGCCGCAGAGCTCCTCGCGCAGCGCGTCGGAAAGGTAGGGTGCCGGCGCGCGCTCGACGACCTTCTGGTTGCGCCGCTGGATCGAGCAATCGCGCTCGAACAGATGGACGGCATTGCCGTGCGTGTCGCCGAGGATCTGCACCTCGACATGGCGCGCACGCTCGACCAGCTTCTCGAGATAGACCTCATCCTTGCCGAACGCAGCCTTGGCCTCGCGCTTGCCTTCCATCACTTCACGAACGAGGTCGCCCTCGCTGCGGATGGCGCGCATACCGCGGCCGCCACCGCCCCACGACGCCTTGAGCATGACCGGGTAGCCGATCTCGGCGGCCAGCGCCTTCACCGCCTCCATGTCGTCGGGCAGCGGATTGGTGGCCGGAACCACGGGCACGCCCACTTCGATGGCGAGGTTGCGCGCGGCGACCTTGTTGCCGAGCCGGCGCATCGTCTCCGGCTTCGGGCCGATGAAGGTGATGCCGTTGGCAGCGCACGCCTCGGCGAATTCCGGGCTTTCCGACAGGAGCCCGTAGCCGGGGTGAATGGCGTCGGCGCCGGACAGCTTGGCGACGCGCATGATCTCGTCGATCGACAGGTAGCTCTCGATCGGTCCCATGTCTTTGGCGAGCCAGGGGCCGCGGCCGACCTGATAGCTTTCGTCAGACTTGAACCGATGCAGCGAGTATTTGTCCTCTTCCGCCCAGATCGCCACGGTTTTGATGCCCAGCTCGTTGGCCGCGCGGAAAACGCGAATGGCAATTTCGGATCGGTTGGCGACGAGGATCTTGCTGATCGGCACGAAAACACTCCAGAAACCGGATATTTAAGAGGCCGCGAATGATTAGCGGGAAAATGCTGCGGTGCAACCGAAATCACACCCTCTTAAATCGATTTAATTTCCGTAGCGTCAGATGGCCATTTTTTCCACGGCCATAAAAAATGCCCGACGCAAAGCGCCGGGCATTCCTTGGTCAGCTGTGCTGGAGAATTACTTCTGCTGCACGTAGGTGTACTTGCCGTCGGCACCCTTCTGCCACTCGTACATGACGTAGCCGGGAAGCTTCGGATCGCCCTTCTCGTCGAAGGAGATGTCGCCGAGCGCCGTCTTGAACGGGCCCTTCTCCTTGAGAGCCTTGGCCACTTCCTGCGTGTCGGTCGAACCGGCGGCAGTTGCGGCCGCTGCGATCGACTGCATCGCGGCGTAGGAGTAGAGCGTGTAGGCTTCCGGCTCGAAGCCAGCGGCGCGGAACTTCTCGACCAGATCCTTGTTCTCGGGGATCAGGCGCGGGTCCGGACCGAAGGTGTTGAGCGTGCCGGCAACGGCGTCGCCAGCGATCGAGGCGAGTTCGTTGGAGACGATGCCGTCACCCGAAACGAGCGTTGCCTTGAGACCCTGGTCAGCCGACTGGCGGATGATCAGGCCGGCTTCGGTGTGAAGGCCGCCCCAGTAGATGATCGAAACGCCGGCTTCCTTCATCTTGGCGATGAGCGCCGAGAAGTCCTTGTCGCCGATGTTGACGCCTTCATACATGACTTCGGTGACGCCGGCGGCGTTCATCGCCTTCTTGGTTTCGTCAGCGAGGCCCTGGCCGTAAGGCGTCTTGTCGTGGATGACGGCGATCTTGGCGTCCTTGAACTTCTCCGCCAGATAGGCGCCGGCAATGCCGCCCTGCTGGTCGTCGCGGCCGCAGGTGCGGAACACGTTCCACAGGCCACGCTCGGTGAAGGTCGGGTTGGTTGCCGCCGGGGTGACTTCGAGGATGCCGTTCTCGGCGTAGACTTCCGAGGCCGGGATCGAAACGCCCGAGTTGAAGTGGCCGACCACGAACTTGACGCCGTCAGCGACGAACTTGTTGGCAACCGAGATGCCCTGCTTCGGATCCGAGACGTCGTCGCCGACGACAAGCTTGATCTGCTCGCCGTTGATGCCGCCGGCCGCGTTGATGTCGGCGACCGCCTGTTCAGCGCCCTTCTGGAGCTGTGCGCCAAAGGCCGCGTTCGGGCCGGTGATCGGACCGGCGACGCCGACCAGGATATCGGCCCATGCGCTGCCGCTGAACGCCACGAGCGCGGTCAGTGCAACAGCCGACAAAAGTGACTTTTTCATAGAAACACTCCCATTAATTGAGTGGGCGTGGAGTTTCTTTCGTGCGATGCCCACCCATATCGCAGAAAGGTGAGTTTGCCGATTTTCCGGCAGTTGTCACGCCGATTCATTGGCGAATCGGCGCCGATATTGAAGTTCTGACGCTCAGGACTTCGATCTCCAAGAAAGCGGCGATACCTTTTCATAAAGCCAGTTGTATTGCGTCACCATCTGGTTGGTGCGGGTGTATTTATATCCAAGGAATGCGAACGCCATCAGCACGATAGTGTCGACAATGTAATATTGCAGCGTGAACATCGTGCCATCGAACAAGGCGTGGTGGATGAAGCGCACCGCGATGCCAAGTCCCAGGATGTAAAGCACCAGCTGGCCGTAGCTGCGCCATGTCTGGGCGCAGGCACGGCCGGTCATCCAGGCCGCCCAGCCGCCGAGCAGGCAGGTGACGAAGAAGAACTGCCAGATCGAGGGTTCCTCGTAGAGAATGCCCTGCATGATGGAACCTCCTAGTGACGCCCGCCTTCGAGATAGGCGGCGCGAACCTCGGGATCGGCGAGCAGGTCCTTGCCGGTACCGCTCATCGTGACGACGCCATTGACCATGACGTAGCCGCGCGTCGCGAGCTTGAGCGCCCCGAAGGCGTTCTGCTCGACGAGGAAGACGGTCAGGCCCTGGGTGCGATTGAGCTCGCGGATGGCGTCGAAGATCTGCTTGACGATCAGCGGTGCCAGACCCAGCGACGGCTCGTCGAGCAGGAGCAGCTTGGGCCGTGCCATCAGCGCACGGCCGATGGACAGCATCTGCTGCTCGCCGCCGGACAGCGTGCCGCCACGCTGGGCGATGCGCTCCTTGAGCCGGGGGAACAGCGCGAACACCTTCTCGACGTCCTCATCGAAGAATTTGAGGTTGTCGAGGCTGGCGCCCATCTGCAGGTTTTCCATCACCGTCATGCGTGGAAAAATGCGCCGTCCCTCCGGCGACTGCGCGATGCGCAGCCGGGCGATCTCGTGCGTCGGCAGATCGGTGATGTCAGTGCCGCCGAAGGTGATGGTGCCACGGCGCGCCCGGGGCGTGCCGAAGATGGTCATCATGAGCGTCGACTTGCCGGCGCCGTTGGCGCCGATCAAGGCGACGATCTCGCCCTCGTTGACCGTAACGTCGACGCCGTTAAGCGCACGGATGTTGCCGTAGTAGGTCTCGACACCCCTGATGTCGAGCAAGCTCTTACCCGCCGTCACTTGCCACCTCCGCGCTTGGCTTTCGCCGGCTTGGCCGCTTCACGCGCCAGCGCCTTGGCCTGCCCCACCCAGTCTTCACGCTCGATCCGGCCGTCGAAGGCGAGATAGGCCTCCGCCGCCGCGATGTCCGACTTCTTCCACGCCGCCACCTGGTCGAAATGGAAGATGCCGTGCTCGTTGAGCTTCTTTTCGTTCACCGGTCCGATGCCCTTGATCAGGATCAGCCGGTCCGGCACCCCACCGCGCGGAGCGGCGAGCACATTGGCGATCGTCTTGGCAGCCGGAGCCTTGGCTGCGGGCGCCTTGCCAGCCGCCTTATGTTTTGCGGCTGCGCCCTTGGCTGCTGGCGCGGGTTTCGGCGATGCCTTGGCCGCAGCAGGAGCCGCCTTGGCTGCCTTCGGAGCCTCGGCCTTTGCCGGCTTGGCAGCAGCCTTTGGAGCCGCGGCTGCAGGCTTTGCCGCTGCCTTCGGCGCTGGCGCCTTGGCAGACTTGGAAGCAACCTTCACCGGCTCGGTCTTGACCGCGGCAGGCTTGATCGGCTTGGCTGATGCCTTGGCGGCAGGCGCGGGCTTCGGTGCCGGGGCCGCCTTTGCCGCGTCGGCCTTCGCCGGCTTGGCCGCTGCTTTCGGAGCCGCCGCTGGTTTCGTCGCGGCCTTCGGGGCCGGCGCCTTGACCGGCGTGGAAGCAACCTTCGCCGGCTCTGCCTTCACCGCGGCCGTCTTTGTCGGCTTGGCCGGCGTCTTGGCGGCCGGGGCCGTTGCCTTGGCCGCCGGAGCCGCCGCGGTCTCGGCCGGGGCCTTCGCCTTCGCAGGCGCGGGCGCGGCCATCAGGCCGGCAGGCGGGGTGGCCGCCGACTTGGCTTTGGGCGCCTTCGCCGGAGCCGTCTTTGTCGCCGGCTTGGATGCGGCCTTGGCGTCGCGCGCCTCGACCTGTCCCGCCTTCGACGCACCCTTGGAAACGGTCACGATCTCGCCGTGTCCGTCGCTGTGGCTGATCGTATCGCTGACCGGCCCTGCCATCATCGAGGACGACGAACTCGGGCCATGCGACGGATCGGGCACGCCCTCCAGTTCCTCGATCACCTGCTCGTCGCCAACCTCGA
The DNA here is from genome assembly GCF_014206975.1 of Aminobacter aganoensis. Classification (GTDB taxonomy): domain Bacteria; phylum Pseudomonadota; class Alphaproteobacteria; order Rhizobiales; family Rhizobiaceae; genus Aminobacter; species Aminobacter aganoensis. Next base: position 46,857 of record NZ_JACHOU010000011.1, on the reverse strand, counting down.
TCAGCACCTCGCTGACCTCTTCGTCGTCGACGCCGAGATAGGCTGCAATCACCTTCGGATCGGTCCTGACCGAGATCGGGTCGCCGTCGGAGATCTTGCGGCCATATTCGAGCACGACGACATGGTCGGAAATCTGCATGACGACCGACATGTCGTGCTCGATGAGCAGGATCGACGTGCCGGTATTTTCCTTGATGTCGATGAGCAGCGTGTTGAGCGCCAGCGACTCCTTCGGATTGAGGCCGGCCGCAGGCTCGTCGAGGCAGAGCAGCTCCGGCCCGGTGCACATGGCGCGCGCGATCTCCAGCCGCCGTTGCGCGCCATAGGGCAGGTCGCCCGCCGGATCGTCGGCGCGGTCGATCAGCTCGGCTTTTTCGAGCCAATGCTTGGCGAGTTCGACCGATTCCGCCGACGCCTTGCGATAGCCGCCAAGCCCCAGCAGGCCCATGACGGTGAAGCCCGAAGCCTTCATCAGCTTATTGTGCTGTGCCACCAGCAGGTTTTCGAGCAGCGTCATGCCCGAGAACAGCCGGATGTTCTGGAACGTGCGCGCCACCTTCGCCTTGGCCGTGATCTGGAAGTCGGGCATGCGCTCGAGCAGGAACTCGCCGCCTTCCCGACCGTTGAACCGGATCATGCCTTCGGTCGGCTTGTAGAAACCGGTGATGCAGTTGAAGACCGTCGTCTTGCCGGCGCCGTTCGGGCCGATCAGCGCGGTGATCTCGCCGCGCCGGACCTCGAACGAAAGGTCGCCGATGGCAACCAGGCCGCCGAACTTCATCGACAGATGCTCGACCTGCAGGATCGCATTGTTCATGGATGTGCTCGCGTTCATCAGCCGTGTCCTTCCTTGGTGAAGGCACCGGAGACGGCTTTTCGCTCATGCAGGAAGGCAGTGGGCTCTCGACTGCCGACAAAACCTCGCGGCTTCCACAGCATCACGATGACCATCGCCATGCCGAACAGCAGCATGCGGTAGAGCTCGGGCGTGAAGTCCTGCCCGAAGACCGCTTTCAGGAACTCCATCTCGCGCAGGATCTCGGTGCCGCCGATCATCACGGCGGCCGCAACCGCGATGCCGACCAGCGAGCCCATGCCGCCGAGCACGACGATGGCAAGGATGATCGCCGATTCCAGGAAGACGAAGGATTCGGGCGACACGAAGCCCTGGCGCGCGGCGAAGAACGAGCCGGCGAAGCCGCCGAACATCGCGCCGGTGGCAAAGGCGGTGAGCTTGGTCGTGGTCGTGTTGATGCCGAGCGAGCGGCAGGCGATCTCGTCCTCGCGCAGCGCTTCCCAGGCACGGCCGACCGGCATGCGCCGAAGCCGGATGGTGACGAAGGCGGTCAGCAGCGCCAGGCCGAGGATGAGGTAGTAGAGGAAGATCTTGTAGTAGGCACCGGACTGGGCGATGCCGAGCACCTTGGCGATGTAGTTCGGGTCGGAAACGTTGAACGACATCAGGCCGAAGAAGCTGACCTTCGGGATGCCCGAGATGCCGGCAGCGCCGTTGGTCACTTCGCGCCAGTTGATCAGTACCAGGCGGATGATTTCGCCGAACGCCAGCGTCACGATCGCCAGATAGTCTCCTCGAAGGCGCAGCACCGGGAACCCGAGCATGACGCCCCAGAAGGCAGCCATGATGCCGGCTACCGGCAGCAGGATCCAGAACGACCAGCCGAGCTGCGTCGCCAGCAAGGCGTAGGCATAGGCGCCGACGGCGTAGAAGGCGACATAGCCGAGGTCGAGCAGCCCGGCGAGGCCGACGACGATGTTCAGGCCCCAGGCCAGCATCACGTAGATCAGGATCTGGATGCCGAAATTGTCGACCCATTTGAGCGAGCCCTGGAAGCCGCCCGCCATCGAACCGGAGATGAGGGTCAGGGCCACCACCACGACGATCGGATAGGCCACCAGGACGCCGATGCCCAGCGCCGAGAAATGGGCCTGGATGAAGGCGCGGAAATAGAACATCACCGAGGCCAGCGCATAGATGATCGCCAGCGCGCGGAAGAAGCGCAGGTAGCCGGCAAGCACCGGCCCAAAGATAGAGTCGAGCGAACCGGCGAGCACGAACAGCAGCACGACGGCGACGAGCGCAGCGATGAAATAGGGCAGGCGGAAGAACCGCGTCGCCACGCTGTCCGGCAACAGGCCGCTCGCGACGTCGACGATCTTCTGCTTGGCCATGAACGGCTGGCCGTAGGCGACGTAGAGGAAGCGACCGGCCATCACCAGTGCGACGACGCTGGCGAGCAGGCCCCAGCGCGGAACGAGGATCAGTTCGTTGCGGATGTTCTGGTCGGTCCTAAGCCCGATGAACAGGAAGAACAGGCCGAAGGAGATCGCGCCCGCATAAAGCGCCTCCTTGATGCCGCGCTGGAACGGGGTAGCGGATTCTTCGCGTGTGGCTTGAGCAATGTTGGCCATGGGCTCAGACCTTCTCGACTTCGGGCCGGCCAAGAATGCCGGAGGGCAGGAAGATCAGCACGATGGCAAGGATCGAGAACGCCGCGACGTCCTTGTAGTCGATCGAGAAATAGGCCGACCACATGCTTTCGATGAAGCCGATCATCAGCCCGCCCAACATGGCGCCGGGCAGCGAGCCGATGCCGCCGAGAACGGCCGCGGTGAACGCTTTGACGCCTGGCACGAAACCGTCGGAGAAGGCGACGACGCCGTAATACATCAGGAACAGCGTGCCGGCGACGGCGGCGAGAGCGGCGCCCATGATGAAGGTGATGGAGATCGTGCGGTCGACGTCGATGCCGAGCAGGGCAGCCATCTTGCGGTCCTGCTCACACGCCCTTTGGGCGCGGCCGAGCGATGTCTTGTTGACCAGGTACCAGAACAGCGCCAGCAGCGACACGGTGACGATGACGATGATGATCTGCTTGAGCGAGATCGAGATGCCGCCGACATTGTAGACCGTCGAGACCATCGGCGGGATCGGCTTGTTGCGCGGACCTTGCGTCACCTGGACGAAGTTCGACAGCGCGATCGACATGCCGATTGCAGTGATCAGCGGCGCCAGCCGGAACGAACCGCGCAGCGGCCGGTAGGCGACCTTTTCGATGGTCCAGTTGTAGAGGCTGGTCATCAGCATCGCCACCACCATCATAATCAGCAAGGCGACGACGACCGGCACCGAATAGAACATGGCGGTGAGGATCAGGAACACGATCAGGGCGACGAATGCCCCGAGCATGAAAATGTCGCCATGGGCGAAATTGATCATCCCGATGATGCCGTAGACCATCGTGTAGCCGATAGCGATGAGGCCATAGATGGACCCCAGCGTCAGCCCGTTGACCATCTGCTGGACGAAGTACTGCATGTGAATGCGGCTCCCCTGGAATGTCGCGCTATGCACGCATTCCTTTTGATATTTCCCCTAGTCCTAAAGTTTCGAGCCTGGATTGCAACGTGATTCTTATGCCCGTTGCCGCCTGCCGGACGGCACTTGAAGCCGTCTCTGTTTTTATGCTGTCCAGGCCCTGGACCATTGCGCAACCTACCATTGGCTCAACGCAATGTCTTTGCCGATTCCGGTGATTTTGCGCGCCATATTCGAAGAACGTAGCGCCTGAATGCACCTCGGCAATATTTCCTTGCGCCTCGCCGCCGATATCCTTCCTAAGATTGTCTAGACATATTGGCCGTTTCTGCCTCCCGCCATACGACTAAATGACTACAAATCCATGGGCGAACGGATCGCGGTCGTCGATGAAGATGGTGTTCAATCCGGTCATCCGCGCCCAGCCACCGATCGAGGGAATGATGGCCGGCTTGCCGGCCACTTCGACCTCGCGTTCGACGCGTCCCTTGAACAGCGAACCGATGATCGATTCGTGCACGAAATCGTCGCCGGCCTTGAGCTTGCCCTTGCCGTGAAGCTGCGCCATGCGCGCCGAAGTTCCGGTGCCGCAGGGCGACCGGTCGATGGCCTTGTCGCCGTAGAACACGGCATTGCGGGCATGCGCTTCAGGATGCTTGGCGACGCCGGTCCACAACATGTGGGACAGCCGGTTGATGCCGGGATTCTCGGGATGGACGAACGAGTACTTCTCGTTGAGACGCTGGCGCACGACCGGGCTCCAGGCGATGAAATCGCCGGCGCCGCAGTCGGCCATGTCGCGGTAGTTTTCCTGCGGCTCGACGATGGCGTAGAAATTGCCGCCATAGGCGACGTCTACCTTGATCTCGCCGAGACCGGGGCACTCGACCGACAGCCCTTCGGCGTAGAGGAAGGACGGCACGTTGGTGATGCGCACCTCCTCGACATAGTCGCCGACCTGCTTGTACTCGGCGATGACCAGCCCGGCCGGGGTGTCGAGGCGAAGGACGCCCGGGGTCCTCGGCTTCACCAGCCCATGCTCGATCGCCATGGTGACGGTGCCGATGGTGCCGTGCCCGCACATCGGCAGGCAGCCCGACGTCTCGATGAACAGGATGGCGACATCGCAGTCCTCGCGCGTCGGCGGATAGAGGATCGATCCGGACATGACGTCGTGCCCACGCGGCTCGAACATCAGCCCGGTGCGGATCCAGTCATACTCGGCGAGGAAATGCGCCCGCCTTTCCATCATGGTCGAGCCTTCGAGGCGCGGCCCGCCGCCCGCCACCAGCCGCACCGGATTGCCGCAGGTGTGGCCGTCGATACAGAAGAAGGAATGGCGCGCCATGATAGGAGATACCTTGCGTCAGAAACGTTGGGCCGAAAAGGGGGTGAGATCGAGCGGCGGCCTTTGGCCCAGAACAAGGTCCCGCACCAGCCGGCCTGTGGCAGCGGCCTGGGTCAGGCCGAGATGACCATGGCCGAAGGCGTAGTGCACGTTGGGGTGACTGCGGGAGCCGCCGATGACCGGCAGTGAATCAGGTAGCGACGGGCGAAAGCCCATCCATTCGCGCCCGCCTGACGGATCCAGTCCCGGCAGGAACTTTCTGGCCTTGGCCAGCATTGCCTTCGAGCGGGCATAGTTGGGCGGCCGCGAAATGCCGCCGAGCTCGACCGCCCCGCCGACACGCAGGCCAGTGGCGAGTGGGGTGATGACGAAGCCGTGGCCGGTGAAGATGAGTTGCCGCTTCACGTCGAAGGCGGAAGACGGAAGCGTGGTGTTGTAGCCGCGCTCGGTTTCGAGCGGAATGACGTCGCCAAGCTGGCGGGCGAGAAGATGCGACCAGGCCCCGGCAGCGATCAGCACCTTTTGCGCAAACAGCGTACGGCCCTGCTTGAGCTGGATCAGGACGCGGTCTCCGGTCGGACGAACCAGCCCGACATCGCCCTTGACGAAGGCAGCCCCCCTTGCTTCGGCATGGCGCCAGATCGCCTTGCCGAGGTCCTTGGGGTCGGACACGGTCTTCCAGCCGGGAACGAACGTGCCGCGCGTAAACCGGTCGGCGAGACCGGGCTGGTAGTCGGCGAGCTCGCTCTTGTCGAGATGGCGGCAGGCAATGCCGAAACGGTCGCGCGCCGCCCAACTTGGCAGCGCGTCCTTGAATTCCGCATTGCTCTCGTAAAGCTCGAGCGAGCCGTCCTCGCGCAGCATCGAGCTGGCGCCGGTACGGGCCATAAGCGACGCCCATTCCTGCTCGGCGAGTTTCATCAGCCCCGCTTGCGCTGCAAGGCTCGCCTCGTAATTGGCGGGCGCCCCGGCACGCCAGAAGCGGTAGAGCCACGGCAGGAGTTTTGGCAGGTAGGCAGGCGGAATGCTGAGCGGTCCCAGCGGATCGGCAAGCCATTTCGGCACGTTGCGCATCATGCCCTTGTGGGCGAGCGGCAGCACGTCGGAGAAGGCGAAAGCCCCGGCATTGCCAGAGCTTGTTTCCTCACAGATGCCGGTGCGGTCAAGCACCATCACCTTGCACCCGGCGTCGACGAGATAGGCAGCAGCCGCGATGCCGACGATGCCGGCACCGATGATGGCGATGTCGATCTCCTCGACCGCTGCATTCATGCCTTGCCCCTCCCCCGGGCTTGCCCCTGATCAGAACGACGGCAGTTTGGGCCTGATCGCCAGCGCATCCTTGATGATCTTTTCGGCCGCGTTGCGGCGCTCGCCGGAAAGCGGCTTGCGCGGCATGCGCACGCGGTCGTTGGAGCCGATCGCCAGCACCTCCGCCAGCTTGATGTTCTGGACCAGATAGGTCGAGACGTCGAGGTCGAGCAGTGGGCGGAACCAACGGTAGATCGCAAGCGCCTCTTCGCGGCGGCCCTGCTTCATCAGCTGGTAGATGGCGACCGTCTCGCGCGGGAAGGCAACAACCAGTCCCGCGACCCAGCCGATGGCGCCGACCGACAGTGCCTCGAAGGCGAGGTTGTCGACGCCGGTGAACAGATCGTAGCGGTTGCCCAGGCGATTGATGATCTCGGTCGAGCGGCGGATGTCGTCCGACGATTCCTTGACCGCGACGAAGCGCTTGTCCGACGCCAGCTCCTCCATCTGGTCGACGGTGACGTCGACGCGATAGGCGAGGCGATTGGAATAGATCATCACCGGCAGGTCGCCGGCTTCGGCCACGGCGCGAAGGGCGGCCACCGTCTCTTCCGGATTGGTGTGGTAGATCGGGCTCGGCACAACCATCAGGCCGGAGGCGCCTTCCTTGGCGGCGCGCCTGGCGATCGCGGCTGCTTCGCGGGTGCCGGCCTCGTTGACGGTCAGCAGCACCGGCTTGTTGCCGGCGACCTTCTGGGCCGTCTTCAGCACCTCGATCTTCTCGTCATGCGACAGCATCGGGCCTTCGCCGAGCGAGCCGGCGACGATCAGGCCGTCGCACCCTGCCTCCATCTGCAACGCAAAGCAGCGCTCCATCTCGGCATGGTCGAGGCGGTCGTCCGCCGTGAACTTGGTGGTGACTGCTGGGATGACTCCGGCCCACATGGTGCTTTCTCCATCTGATATATCACTGATATATGACGAGGAAACCAGTGCTGTCAATCCGGATTCGGCTCTGATATATCAAAAATATATCATTGCGCTTTCAAACGATTCGATCATGCAAGTTGAGAAACTGGAACCGGCAGCGACCCGCGCCTATCACGAGCTGGAACGGCTGATCGTGACCCTGGAACTCGCCCCCGGCAGCGTTGCCACCGAAGGCGGACTGATCGATCGGCTCGGCCTCGGCCGCACGCCGGTGCGCGAGGCGATCCAGCGGCTGGCTTGGGAAGGGCTCGTCGAGATCAGGCCGCGCGCCGGCCTGGCGATTGCGCCGCTCCACCCCGGCGACTGGCTGCGCGTGCTCGACGCGCGGCGCGGCATCGAACTCGTGCTCGCCCGCTCGGCGGCGCGCTTCGTCACCCGCGACGCCGCCAACCAGTTCCATGCCGCCGCCCTGGCGATGCAGAAGGCAGTGATTGCGGCCGACGTGCTCGGCTTCCTCGAAGCCGACAAGGCCCTCGACGAAGCGCTGGCGCTCGCCGCCGACAATGATTTCGCCGCCCGGCTGGCCGCGCCCTTGCAGACCCACAGCCGCCGCTTCTGGTTCCGCTACCAGCGCGAGACCGGCCTCGCCGCGTCGGCCGAACACCATGTCGCGTTGATCCGCTCGATCCTCGAGCATGACGAGGAAGGTGCGGCTCAGGAAGCCGAGCGGCTTATGTCGATGCTGCGCGCCCACGCCGAGTCGGCGGCGACACGGTAGCAGCTCCGGAGTCGAACCGGATACGCAAAACGGCCCAGAAGCGAGTTCCGGGCCGTTTCAGTTTTAGGATTGATCGAGGGCTATCAGTTCATCGTCGGAATGACGAACTCCGCACCATCCTTCACACCCGAGGGCCAGCGCGACGTCACCGTCTTGGTCTTGGTGTAGAAGCGGAAGGCATCGGTGCCGTGCTGGTTCAGGTCGCCGAAGGACGACGCCTTCCAGCCGCCGAAGGTGTAGTAGGCGATCGGCACCGGGATCGGCACGTTGATCCCGACCATGCCGACCTGGACGCGGGAGGCGAAATCGCGGGCAGCGTCGCCGTCACGGGTGAAGATGGCAACGCCGTTGCCCATCTCGTGGTCGTTGGCGAGCTTGATCGCGTTCTCATAGTTCGGCGCACGGACGACCGACAGCACCGGACCGAAGATCTCTTCCTTGTAGACGCGCATTTCGGCGGTGACATGGTCGAACAGGCAGCCGCCCATGTAGAAGCCGTTCTCGTAGCCCTGCATCTTGAAGCCGCGGCCGTCGACGACCAGCTTGGCGCCTTCCTTGACGCCGATGTCGACGTAACCCTTGATGCGCTCCAGCGCCTCGCGCGTCACCACCGGGCCGAAATCGGCCGACGAGTCGGTCGAAGGGCCGACCTTCAGGCTTTCGACGCGCGGAACCAGCTTTTCCATCAGCCGCTCGGCCGTGTCGTGGCCGACCGGCACCGCCACCGAGATCGCCATGCAGCGCTCGCCGGCCGAGCCGTAGCCGGCGCCGATCAGCGCGTCGACTGTCTGGTCCATGTCGGCGTCTGGCATGATGATCATGTGGTTCTTGGCGCCGCCGAAGCACTGCACGCGCTTACCGTTGGCGCAGCCGCGGCTGTAGATGTACTGGGCGATCGGCGTCGAGCCGACAAAGCCGACGGCCTTGATGTCGGGATCGTCGAGGATGGCGTCGACCACGGTCTTGTCGCCGTTGACGACGTTGAGGATGCCGGCGGGAAGACCCGCTTCAAGGAACAGCTCGGCAATGCGCAGCGGCACGCCCGGGTCGCGCTCGGAAGGCTTCAGGATGAAGGCGTTGCCGCAGGCGATGGCCGGGGCGATTTTCCACAGGGGGATCATCGCCGGGAAGTTGAACGGGGTGATGCCGGCGACGACGCCGAGCGCCTGGCGCATCGAGTAGACGTCGATGCCGGGACCAGCGCCGTCGGTGAACTCGCCCTTCATCATGTGCGGAGCGCCGATGCAGACCTCGACCACTTCAAGGCCGCGCTGGATGTCGCCCTTGGCGTCGGCGATGGTCTTGCCGTGTTCGCGGGCCAGCAGTTCGGCCAGCGAGTCGTATTCCTTCTGCACCAGCTCCAGGAACTTCATCAGCACGCGCACGCGGCGCTGCGGATTGGTGGCTGCCCATGCCGGCTGCGCTGCCTTGGCGTTTTCGACTGCGGCGCGCAGTTCCTGCGCCGAGGCCAGCGCCACGGTGGCGCGCACCGAGCCGTCCATCGGCTGCAGCACGTCCTGCTTGCGTCCGCTGGTGCCGGCGACATGCTTGCCGCCGATGAAATGACCGTAGTCGACCATTGCTTCTCTCCCAATTCCTTGCTGATGGCCTATTGTCCCGCTTAACACGCGCCTTTGCAACGCGAGGGCGAACGCAACCGTTGTGCAGAAAATAAAGCCCGACAAGAGCTTGAATGCGATTTCATGCATAGTAGGGTGTGCGGACCGCAGCTTTCCTCGCCCTCAGGATGGGAATCGCCGATGAACTGGGACGACGTCCGCATCTTCCTCGCTGTCGCCCGCACCGGCCAGATCCTGGGGGCCGCGCGCCGGCTGGAGCTCAACCACGCAACGGTGTCGCGCCGCGTGGCAGCACTCGAGGAAGCGCTCAAGACCAAGCTTTTTCGCCGGCTGACGACGGGAAGCGAACTGACGCCGTCCGGCGAACGTTTCCTGGAAGTCGCCGAGCGCATGGAAGCCGACATGCTGACTGCCCGCGCCGAGATTTCGGGTGAAGGCGACGAGGTCGCGGGCACCGTGCGCATCGGCGCCCCCGACGGCTTTGGCGTCGCCTTCCTGGCCCAGCGCCTCGGTGCGCTGACGGCCCAGCACGCCGACCTCCGCATCCAGCTCGTCCCGGTTCCCAGAACCTTTTCGCTGTCGCGGCGCGAGGCCGACATTGCCATCACCACCGAGCGGCCGAGCGAAGGCCGGCTGGTGGCGGCAAAGCTCGTCGACTATTCGCTCGGCCTGTTTGCCTCGCGCGCCTATGCCGAAGAACACGGCCTGCCCACTTCGCGCACGGAGCTTTCGGCCCACCGCCTGATCGGCTACGTGCCCGATCTCGTCGTCAGCCCCTCGCTCGACTACGCCGCCGAGTTCAGTCCCTCCTGGGAGTCGGCCTTTTCGATCTCGTCGGCGCTCGGACAGGTCGAGGCGGTGCGTTCCGGCGCCGGCATCGGCATCCTGCACACCTTCATCGCCCGCACCATTTCAGAGATCGTGCCGGTGACGGCCATAGCCCCGATCCGCCGCGCCTACTGGCTCGTCTACCACGAATCCGTCCGGCCGCTGCGCCGCGTCCAGACAGTGGCGGGTTTCATCACCAAGGCGGTGGAGCGCGAACGGGCTCTGTTCATCTAGCCCATAGGCTTTGAGCGTCATGCTTTCACGCGTGCGGCGTGTCCTGAGCCCTTCCGACAATCTCGCACATCCGCTAACATCGCCCTTCCATGCGAGGAAACCGATTTGCTGCCCCGCCCCTACGCAGAATTGCTGCGCAAGGCCCGGCGCGCCACGCGACGCGCCGACGAGGCCGAAGACCTGCTGCAGACGATCCTTGTCGCGGCGGTCGAAGCAGGGCGCACCGACCTGTCAAAGATCGAGAACCGGCGCTGGCTGGAAGGCGCGTTGCGGCGCCGTGCTGCCTTCGACGCGCGTTCGGCTGTACGCCGCAGGCAGCGTGAGGCACCGTTTGCCGCCGGCAGCTGCGAGCCGGCGCATGCCGAAACCGTGCCCGTGCGTTTCGTGGCGACTTTGCCGCCCAGCCTGCGCACGACCACGCTGCTGGCCCTGACGGGTCACACGCGGCAGGAGATCGCCTGGCTGCAGCGCCTTGCCGACCCCGCACTTCGCCAGCGCATCGCCGAGATCCGGCGGCGCTGGACGGCCTTTGGCGGCGACCCGGTCGCCGAAATCCCCGGCCTGGCCGGCGCGCTAGCCTTCGGAAGCATCAGGCGCTCCCTGCTGGCGATGGCGCGGCAACCGGGCGCCCTACTCGCAAGCCACGATCCCGACGGACATCTTTTTGTGATCGGCACCTCACAAAACCCTGCCGCACGGCAACTCAACAGGCGTGCAACCGAAATCACGGAGTGACCAGAATGTTCGGCAAACGCAAACTCGGCAACATCTGCTATTACGTCTCGGATATCGACAGGACCGAGGCCTTTTATCGCGATGTCATGGGGCTGGACGTCCAGCGCATGGAGGGCGACGGAGAGGGCGACTGGCTGATCGCCAGCACCGTCAACGGCGTCGACCTGATCTTCTTCAAGATGGAGTCGCACCCTGGCAACTCGCCCATCATCGTCTTCGAGATCGCCGACGGCGGCATCGACGACATCGTCTCGTCGCTGGCCGGCAAGGGCGTGACCATCGTCACCCCGGTGAGTCATGCACCAGGCGGCTGGTCGTCCGAATTCGCCGATCCCGACGGCCACGTCATCTCGATGTACCAGTCGACGGAAGTGCCGCGTTCGCTGAAAAAGGTCGCGTGAAGGTTCAGACCCAATAGCGCTCGGGGCCAAGGCCGCTGGCGTCGATCTCCGGCTCGCGGCCGGAGATCGTGTCGGCCAGGATTTTCGCCGAGCCGCAGGCCATCGTCCAGCCGAGCATGCCGTGGCCGGTGTTGATGTAGAGGTTCGGCAACTTGGTCCGGCCGACAATGGGCGGTCCGTCGGGTGTCATCGGCCGCAGGCCGCACCAGAAATGCGCCTCGCGCAGATTGCCGGCGCCGCCGAACAGTTCGGACAGCGACCGTTCGAGCGGCGCGCGACGCGACTCGTGCAGGGTCAGGTCGAAGCCCGACATCTCGACAGTGCCGCCGATGCGGATGCGGTCGCCGAGCCGGGTGACGGCAACCTTGTAGGTTTCGTCGATGACTGTCGAAACCGGTGCCCGGGCCGCATCCGCCACCGGCACCGTGAGCGAGTAGCCCTTGAGCGGATAGACCGGCACACGCTGCTGCAGCTTGCGCATGAAGCGTTCGGAATAGCTGCCGGCGGCCAGCACGAAGGCATCCGCTCCCACGCGGCCGTCGCCGGAAGTGATCTGCCGGACCTGCCCTCCCCAGTGCTCCAGCGAAAAAACGCCCTTGCCGAACCTGAAGACGACACCGCGTTCGGCGCATAATTCGGCAAGGCGCTCGGTGAACAACCGGCAGTCGCCGGTTTCGTCGTCCGGAAGCCGCAAGCCGCCGCTTATGCCCTGGCGTGCCCCGGCAAGGCCTGGTTCGGCTGCGATACAGCCCGCCGCATCGAGAATTTCATAAGGCACCTCAAACCTGTCGAGGACCGCAACGTCGGAGGCTATGCCGTCCAGCTGTTCTTGGGTGCGAAACAGTTGCAACGTGCCATGGCTGCGCTCGTCGTAGCTTATGCCGGTGCCTTCGCGCAGGACCCGCAGCATGTCGCGGCTGTATTCGGCCAGCGGCATCATCAAGGCCTTGTTCGCCGCATAGCGCGATGCCGTGCAGTTGCGCAGCATCCTGGCCAGCCAGAGCCACATCTTGGGATCGAGCTTCGGGCGGAAGGAAAATGGCCCGTCCTTCATGCCAAGCCATTTGAGCGCTTTGAGAGGCACGCCGGGGGCAGCCAGCGGAGAGGCGTAGCCGGACGAGATTTCGCCCGAATTTGCAAAGCTGGTCTCCTGCGCCGGCGCCTTCTGGCGATCGTAGACGACCACCTCGTGCCCGGCCTCGGCAAGATAGTAGGCGGTCGTCACCCCGATGACACCGCCGCCGACGACTATGACCTTCATTGCGCCCCCAGGTGCCTGTCCCCCTGAACCATAATCGATTTTCAGAGTGGACCATGCACAAACACAAGATCCTACAGCGTTGTTGCGCAAGCCTTTGGGATGCGTGTTGCTGTAGCAGGCGCCTCCTCAGGCCGCCGAGGGGCCCGGATCATCGCCATTGCTGGAGCTGTGCCGGATTTTTTTCGGCGCGCCAAGTGTCTGCGGCGCATCCGAGCTGAACACCAGCACCGGAAAGCGGCGTCCGGATGGATCGGGATCGGCTTCCGGCGTCGTGATTGCCGGTCGCGCTGCCTCCGGCTGGTAGTGGATCTCGTCGACCCGGATGGTCTCCGTCGAGCCGCGGCCGCAATCGACCGAGATCGATTGGCCCTTGCGCAGGCCAAGCAATGCCAGCCCGCGTGGCACGGTGATCGGGATGATCTGTCCGACCATGCCGTCCATCGGCCCGTGCGCCACGATGCGGGTATGAGGCGCGCCGCCGTCGACACTGAAGGTCACGCGGCTGTTCAGTGTCACCACATCGGCATCCGCTTCGTTGGAGAACACCACCTGCGCCGAAGCAAGCTTACGTCGCAGCAGTGCAACGAGCGGACCACCCGACCACGCCAGGCGGTCGAGCATCGTTTTCACGATGGCGAAATCCTTGGTCGTCAATTGGCATTCGGTCATGGCGCATCTCCGCAAGCGCGGCCATCGGCCCTGCACTCGCACAGTTCGGAACTTGGTTGGCGGGCGGTCAGTTGACGCCTTCGACGGGTGCTTCCACCGAAACAATCTCGATCTCGAGACGGCGGCCGGCCCTGGAGGTCCAGGCAACCGACTGACCCTCGCGCAGGCCGATCAAGGCTGCACCGACCGGGGTCAGGATGGACACTTTGCCTTCGGCGATATCGGCCTTGCCGGGATAGACCAGCGTGACTGTCTTGACCTCGCCGTCGCCGCTGCGGAACGTCACCTTCGAGCCCATGCGGATGACATTGGCCGGAATGCGGCTGAGCGGCTTGATCTTGGCCCGGTCCATTTCCGAGAGCAGCTCCTCGGCAATTTCGGGCAGCCGGTCGAGGCTGGATTCGGCAAGCCCGGTCAGCTTGGCGTGGTCGCTTTCACTCAGCACGATCTCGTGCTCGCGACGCTGCTTAATGTTCTGGCGCAATGGAAGCCTCATGAATTCTTACCCGGCCGCCGCTTCGATGCGAACGCGCGCGACCGGTCGTCCGCGAAACGGACTACCTAAATGTTCAAGCCGAACCGCGATGCGGTTCGTTGCTCATGATTTCATGCGTTGAAGAATGTGCCCCAGGGGCTCGGAAGTCGCATAGCGACCGAGCCGGGGCTAGGATCCCGCGATGGGGCAGACCCGAAACAGGGCAAAACTGCCAATATGAGCGATGGTGCACATGCGTAAAGGGTCGCTGACCCGGCACGGCTTGTCAAGGGCAGCGGCCGCGGGGCCTATGCCACGAGGTGCCTGAACGCCGCCACGACCTCGTCATAGACCTTGCGCTTGAATGGCACGATCAGGTCCGGCAACTCGAACATCGGCTTCCATGCCCAGCGGTCGAACTCGGCGGAATGCCCTCCCGGAGGTGGGTCGATGGCGATCTCGTTCTCATCGCCGTCGAAGCGGAAGGCGAACCATTTTTGCGTCTGGCCGCGATATCTGCCCTTCAGCGCAATGCCCAGGAGGTGCGGCGGCAGGTCGTAGTTGATCCAGTCGGGGGCCTCGGCGAGCAGCGTGACGCTGCGCATGCCGGTTTCCTCGTAGAGTTCGCGCGTCGCGGCCGGATAGGGCGCCTCGCCCGTGTCGATACCGCCTTGCGGCATCTGCCAAAGCTGGCTGGCATCAGACAGCTCGCCGTCAGGCTCGGCAATGCGTCGCCCTGCCCAGACCAGGCCCTTGGCATTCAACACCATGATGCCGACACAGGGACGGTAGGGCAGATCCTCCGGAGCGATCCTGTTCTTCGACATGCATCCCTATCCTCGTTCCGGGTCGCTCGCGACCGCCGAGATCGGTACGATCTCGATGCCGCGCTTGCGTGCCTCGCTTGCCCATGACGCGACCGCATCAACGGTGACGTCGAAGGCGTTGCCCGTGCCGATGGCGAACCCCTTGGCGCGGGCGGTCCGCTCGAGCTCGTCGAGCTTGCTCAGGATCGCGCCTCGATCCTGGACGGCATCGATGACTGCATCTCCCGCCGCGAACGGCACGCCGTTCTTCAGCGCCTGTTCGGGCGCCAGGCTGCGCGCCGACGAGCCGTCGTCGACATATCCGATGCCGCGCTTGCCGAGCTCTGCCATCAGCAGGCCCATCGCCTCGGGGCTCGTCGAGAAACGCGCGCCCATGTAGCTCATCACGGCGGTATAATTGGTGGTCCGCGACAGCGTCCAGCGCAGGTTCTTGAGATTTTCGTCGGCGCTGGCGTCAACGGTCAGCGTGTTGCGGCCGGGATTGACGTTGGGAAAGTCGAACGGCTCGAGCGGCACCTGCATGACGATCTCATGGCCCTCGCGCCGCGCCGTCTGCATCCAGCGGCCAAGGCTGTTGCCTTGCGGCGCAAATCCCAGCGTCACCTCGGGCGGCAGCTTGCCGATCGCTTGCTGCGTCCCGGTTTGCGACAGGCCGAGCCCGCCGATGACGATCGCCACCCTGGCGCCGCGCGCACCCGACCACGCTCCCGCATAGACGTCGAACGCCCGCCGGCCGTCTGCCGCGCGAATAGGCAGCGGGCCGGTTGCGCTGTCTTCGATCAGCGCCCTGTCGGGAAGATGCGCTATCCGCGGGTTCTGACCCACCGCCGACGGGTCGCGGATGACGATCGCGCCACTGCCTTCGGTCGGGTTGACCTTGATGATTGACGGGCCGCCATTGGAGACCGGGCTCGATGGCTTGGCCGCAGGCAACGCCTCGGCGGGGACCGGAACTGCTTCCGGCTTGGACACGGCAACAAGCTCGGGCGCCCGGAATGGCTTGTCGCGCAGCGCGATGGCCGCCGAAACCGCGACGACCGCCAGCAGGCAAATCCCGGCGACTAGCGGCCCCTTGCGCAGCCGGGCCGCGCGCCTGCCTCCAGGACGACGCCCTGACGTTTGTCCGAGCGGACGGTCGATTTCCTTGTCGATCTGCACCACGACCTGCGGCTAGCCCCCGAATCAAACTGCCGGAACCTTGCGGTCCCGGCAGCATCGCATTGCCCAGCCATGCAGGCCAGCTTTTCGCTGGCTCTTGCCTACTGGTTGTTCATCACGGCCTTGTCCGGATTCGGCGGGAACGCCGGATCGGTCTTCTGGCCGCGCAGCAACTCAAGCGCATAGTTGAGCTGCAGGTCGTCCTTCGGCTCCGGCGGCACATAGGCGGCCGAACCCGAGCCCGTGTCGCTCTCCTCGGCGCCCTTGATGTGGCCCTTGAGCTCCGATTCGCCGCGGGTCACGTCGCGACCCTGCAGATCAGCAGGCAACGGCTGGTCGACCTTGATGTCGGGCGTGATGCCCTTGCCCTGGATCGACTTGCCCGACGGCGTGTAGTAGAGCGCTGTCGTCAGGCGGAGCGCACCGTTCTCGGCCAGCGGGATGATGGTCTGCACCGATCCCTTGCCGAAGGACTGCGTGCCCACAACGGTTGCCCGGCGATGATCCTGCAGCGCGCCCGCCACGATTTCCGAGGCACTCGCCGAACCGCCATTGACCAGGACGATCAGCGGCTTGCCGTCGATGTCGTCGCCGGCACGCGAATCGAAGCGCGTGATGTCCTTCGGATCGCGACCGCGCGTCGAGACGATCTCGCCACG
The DNA here is from genome assembly GCF_014206975.1 of Aminobacter aganoensis. Taxonomy (GTDB): domain Bacteria; phylum Pseudomonadota; class Alphaproteobacteria; order Rhizobiales; family Rhizobiaceae; genus Aminobacter; species Aminobacter aganoensis. Next base: position 30,386 of record NZ_JACHOU010000011.1, on the reverse strand, counting down.
ATCGAGGAAGGTGTCGGACACGCTGACCGCCTGGTCGAGCAGGCCGCCCGGATTGAGGCGCAGGTCGAGCACGTAGCCCTTGAGCTTGTCGTCCGGCACCTGCTTCTTGATCTGCTCGATGGCATTCTGCAGGTCGTCGAAGGTCTTCTCGGTGAACGAGGTGATCTTCATGTAGCCGACGTCGTTGTCGACGCGGAACTTGACGGCCTTGACCTTGATGACGTCGCGCACGATCGAAATCTCGATCGGCTTGTCGGCACCTTCGCGCAAAATCGTCAGCTTGATCGGCGTGTTGATCAGTCCGCGCATCTTCTCGACGGCGTCGTTCAACGTCAGACCGCGAACTTCCTCGCCATCGATCTTGGAGATGAAGTCGCCGGCCAGCACGCCCGCCTTGGCGGCAGGAGTGTCGTCGATCGGAGTGATGACCTTGACCAGCTCGTTCTCCATCGTCACCTCGATGCCGAGGCCGCCGAACTCGCCCTTGGTCTGGACGCGCATGTCCTTGGCAGCTTCGGCGTTGAGATACGACGAATGCGGGTCGAGCGACGTCAGCATTCCGTTGATGGCATTCTCGATCAGCGACTTCTCGTCCGGCGGGGTCACATACTGGCCGCGCACGCGCTCGAAGATATCGCCGAAGATGGCGAGCTGGCGGTAGGTTTCCGAACCTGCCGCGTTTGCCGTCGAGCCTGGCGCACCATACACCAGGCCCATGGCCGTGGCTCCCATCAGCGCCCCGGCAAGCAGAAGCGACAGTTTACGCATCATTTCATGTCCTTCCAGAGGTGCGGTCCGCCCACCACGGGGTCGGATCGACGGGTTTTCCATCCTTGCGGAACTCGACATAGAGTTCCGGCGTCGCATTCGCATTGTCGGAGGCCGAGGTGCTCGCCACCCTCGCCTCTCCCATCGCACCGATCGGTTCGCCAGCTAGTACGGACTGACCCGGCGCAACGGTGATTCTGCTCATCCCCGCCAAGACGACATGATAGCCGTCGCCGGCATTGAGGATCAAGAGTTGACCATAGGAGCGGAAAGGCCCCGCATAAAGAACGCTTCCATCCGCCGGAGCGGTCACGATGGCGCCCGATTGTGTCGCAACCATGTCCCCGAGCATGGTCCCGCCTATGCCGTCGTCAGCCCCGAAGCGGCGCTTGATGCGCCCTGTGACAGGCAGGGAAACCTGACCTTGAAGCAGGGAAAACGGAGCGGAAGCAACAAGTTGGTTGGCTTCCGGCACGGCAGCGACGACGGGCTCGTTGGCCGCTTTTGCCGCCGCTTCGGCAGCCTTTCTCGCGGCCTCCGCATCGGCTGCTTTCTTGATCGCCAGCTTGTCGAGCGAGGCGATCAAATCTTTGAGACTGTCGGCGCGCGCGGCCAGTTGGGCCGCGTTCTTGGATTCTTCGGCAAGCGCTGTCTCGGTGCTCGAGCGCAGCCGGCTCTTGGCCTCGAGCAGCAGGTCGAGCCGCGCCTTTTCGCCGGCTTGCGCAGTCATCGCTGTTGTCAGCCGATCGCGCTCGCCTTCGATCGAGGTCACGACCCGCGACAACTCCTTGAGGTCGGCCATCAGGATCTCGGTCTCCGACCGCAGTTCGGGCACCACCGCGCCGAGCAGGATGGCGCTGCGCACCGATGACAACGCATCCTCCGGCTTGACCAGGATGGCCGGCGGCGGATTGAGCCCCATGCGCTGCAACGCGCCGAGCACCTCGGCCAGCACGGATTTGCGCATGTTGAGCGAGCTGCGGATGCCGGATTCCTGCTCCTTCATCCCTTCGAGCTTGCCGGCGATGTCCTCGATGTCCTGCGAAAGCTTGCGTTCGGTCTTGGCCGACTGGATGAGCGCCGCCGTGATCGAGGCGTGATCCTTTTTCACCTGGGCGATTTCGGCTGCCAGCTTCTCGCGGCGCTCGGACGAAACCTGGATGTCGCGCGACAGGTTCTCGAGCTCGGAACGGGTCCTGTCGGGATCGGGCAAGGGTGGCCCCATCTGCGCTGACGCAGCCCCGCAGGCGAGCGCAATCCAGCCCGCCGCGACGATGCCGCGGCATGGCTGGAGCCACGCCTTCAGGGAAAAATTCCGCGCCATGCGATGATCCGGTTCTATGTCTGTGACCTTAGCGGCGGCATCGTTAACGAACCATCAACCATGTTTGCCGGGCGCGACCGCATGCGGACTTTTGCCCGGCCATTTTGTCGAATTCCGGGCACTCACGCGCGGTGGTACGGATGCCCCGAGAGAATTGTCGCGGCACGATAGAGTTGCTCGCCGAGCATGATACGAACCATCTGGTGCGGCCATGTGGCAGCACCGAACGAGATCAGCAATTGCGCCTCGTTGCGAAGCGCCTCGTCATGGCCGTCGGGGCCGCCGATGGCGATCATCAACCCGCGCTGGCCACCGTCGCGCAGCCCGGCGATCTTGTCGGCAAATTGTTGCGATGAAAGGTTCTTGCCGCGCTCGTCGAGCAGGACCAGCGCCGTTCCCGACGCCATCTGCGCGCGCAGCCTGTCGGCTTCCTCGCGCCGCCGTTCGTCGACGTTCTGCGCCCGGCTTTCGGCAATCTCGGTGACCCCGGAAAAGTCCAGGCCGAGTGGCCCGCCGCTTTTCGAGAACCGGTCAAGATAGCGGTCGGCGAGATCCTTCTCAGGGCCGGCTTTCATCCGGCCCACGGCATGTATCGCGACCTTCATCCCTGTCGTCTAACGGCTCAATGAACCGTTTCTTCCTCGAGATCCGGGGCCTGCCACATCTTTTCGATGTTGTAGAACTCGCGGATTTCGGGCCGGAAGACGTGCACGATGACATCACCGGAATCGATGAGCACCCAGTCGGCACCCGACATGCCCTCGACGCGGGGCGCGCCGAGACCGGCATCCTTGAGCGCCTTGAGGAGATGATCGGCTACCGCCGCGACATGACGGTGCGACCGGCCCGAGGCTACGACCATGTAGTCGCCCAGGCTCGATTTCCCCTGAATGTCGATGGAGACGATGTCTTCGGCCTTGGAGTCTTCCAGACTGGCAAGGACTGTCTTGATGGCGCGGGCAACAGCGTCTATTTCGCCTATCCCGGCCGGCGAAGGCAGGATTTCCGCCCTCTTCCGAAGTGCTGTTCTCAGTGTCTTTCCTTTCCGACAGGAACAACCAAATCACCCTGAACTCGGATGACACCATTTAAATAGGCAGAGTTGGGGTACAGTTTCAAGACGAGACCCAACAAGTTGATCGCCTGGGGCTGGCCGTGCACGACTTTCCCCTAGGGATCGACCGACGGCGGCAGCTGCGCCGACATCGGCGAAAAGCTGCCCGCTTCGCCCGCCGGCACGGCTCGGCTGGTCCGCAGCCGCCACAGGACGAACGCCGTGAACACGGCTGCTATGACAATCGCCACATGCATGAAGGCCTGGGTGCCGTAGACCGCGGTCAGCACGGTCCCGAGGCCGGGGACGACGAAACCCGACAGCGACCAGGCGAACAGCATGCTGCTGGACAACGCCACGAGATCGTCCTTGTGGGCCCGGTCGCTGGCATGCGCGCTCGACAGCGAATAGATCGATTCGCTCGCGCCGCTCCACACGACGTAGATCGCAACCATGATCGGCAGCGCGCTGCCGTCGAAACGGCTGGCGGCAAGGCCGGCAATCACCACCAGCAACCCCGCCGCCACCAGGACATGGCGCCGGTCCGTGCGGTCGGAAACCCACCCGAACGGAATCTGGAACAGCAGCGTGCCGAGCGGCATGGCAAACAACAGCGTCGCCACCTCCTGCTGGCTGAAGCCGCTGGCGGTGGCGTGGATCGGCGCAAAGCCGGTAATCATCATAGATAGGCCGCCAACGGCCAGCATGCCTGCGACGCCCACGGGCGAGATGCGCCAGGCCCGTGCGAGCGCCACCGATGCCGACATCGGCGGTGGCGGCTGGCGCAGGCGGGTCAGCCCGACAGGCAGGATGGAGATGGCAGCGAAGGCAACGCACAGCAGCGGCGCCTGGGCCGTGGCGATGTCGACGAAGCGCAGCAAGAACGAGCCGACGCCAAGGCCGACGACATAAGCTACGTAGAAGATCGCCATGACTCTGCCGCGTATCTCGTTGCCGACGGCATCGTTGAGCCAGCTCTGGGCAACGATGAACAGCCCGCATATGGCAAAGCCGTAGAGCACCCGCGCAGCGATCCAGACGAACGGGAAAGTGCCTGCGCCAACGGCGACATTCGACAACACGATCAACGCGGAGAAGACCATGTAGGCGCGCGCATGGCCGACGCGGCGAACCAGCATGCCGGTGAGCAGGCAGCCGGCGATGCCGCCGGCCGAGAGGCCGGTGAGGATCGAGCCTGCCCAGGCCGGCGCATATCCTGCCGCGCCGAGGCGAACGGGGATGTAGCCGAACATCAGGCCGTTGCCGACGGCAACCAGCGCCATGGCCAGGATCACGCCGACGACGGCTATGGCCGGCGTCCGTCCGCCATCCTCCACTGCAACCGCAACATCGCCCCGCTGACCCATGCATCAACCTCGCCTGCCCAAGACCCTTGCGCAGCCGCGATTGCGACATGGATCGTGCTGGCTTGGCCAAAATCCCGGACTGGATCAAAAGTCGTCCGCCGGCGTTTTCGCCATCGACATCTTCGCAAAAAAGCGCTGTGCAGCAAGCGCGATCAAATGGGCCGCCCCGGCAGCAGGCATATCGGGGCCGTCCTCATGCCGGAAGCAACCATGACCCCCGTTCAGAAAGCCATCTGGTTCATCGAAAGCCACTACTTCAGCGACATCGGGCTCGACGAAATCGCCACGGCTGGCGGCGTTTCGCGTTTCCACATGTCCCGAGCTTTCGCTGCCGCCACCGGCTATTCGGTCATGGGTTACATCCGTGCGCGCCGCCTGACAGACGCGGCGCATGCGCTGGCCAAGGGCGCACCCGACATATTGGCGATAGCGCTCGACGCCGGCTACGGCTCGCATGAGGCGTTCACCCGGGCTTTCCGCAGCCAATTCGGGCAGACGCCCGAGGAGGTGCGGGCCAATGGCACCGTTCCCCAATTCGAATGCGTGGAGCATCTCAAGATGGATGAAACCTTTGTCGAAAACCTTGCCCCGTCGCGCTTCGTCGACGGCACCCCCTTGCTCATCGCTGGTCTCAGCGAGCGCTACACCAGCGAAACCAGCCATGGCATACCTGCGCTGTGGCAGCGTTTCGGCCCGCATTTCGGCAGCGTTCCAAGCCAGAAGAACCATGTCGGCTATGGCGTCTGCTACAACTTCGACGACGACAGCTTCGAGTACATTGCCGGTGTCGAGGTCTCCGATTTCTCCAGCCTGACGTCGGAATACAGCCGCCTGCGCATTCCGCCGCAGCGTTACGCCGTGTTCGCCACCACCGACCACATCTCGATGATCCGGCGCATCACCCACACTGTGTGGAGCAAGTGGTTGCCCACCTCGGGACATCAGGCCGCCGACGGCCCCAATTTCGAACTCTACCCCGAGAGCTTCGACCCTGCGACGGGCAATGGCGGCTACGAGCTCTGGATCCCGATCAGGGGCTAGCTAGATTTCAGAAAAGTGCGCACGGTTTCCGTCCGCAATTGCGCCCACTCTAGGTTTTGGCTGTGCCGTTCCGCAAAGCCGTCGACGACAGCAGCGAACGCGGTCCGTGGATGAAGGTCCAGGCCGGGGCCTTCATCCGCGCCAGAAGCGGCGCGTCACCCTCGTCGACGCGGGCGTAGTCGAAGGTCTTGGCGACGACCGAAGACAGGAACGACAGCGTCGCCCCCGGCCGGTCGATGACCGCGATCGGAAAGGTCATGACGATCTGGCGCCAGCGCTGCCAGCGGTGGAAGCCGCGCAGATTGTCGGCACCCATGATCCAGACGAAATCGACGCCCGGATTGCGCGCCTTGATCAGCGCCAGCGTGTCGGCGGTGTAGCGCACGTGATGCGCGGCTTCGAAGGCCGTGACCTTGATGCGCGGATTCTTGGCGACCTGCTCCGACAATTCGATGCGTTTTGCCAGAGGTGCCAGCTCGCGCGTGCTCTTGAGCGGATTGCCTGGCGTCACCATCCACCACAACTGGTCGAGTTGCAGGCGGCGCATCGCGATTTCCGCGACAAGGCCATGGCCGGCATGCGGCGGGTTGAACGAGCCACCAAACAGCCCGACCTGCACGCCCTTCATCGCATGCGGCATGCGCAGGTATTTTTGCGAAACTGGCGGCTCTGACGGCAACAGCAACTCTAAGCCCCCTGAGCCGTCACACCGACCCGATGCGTCCCGTCACGGCCTGAGCTGTCCGTTGCCGCGCACGCGGTACTTGAACGAGGTCAGCTGCTCGACGCCGACCGGTCCGCGCGCATGCATCTTGCCGGTGGCGATGCCGATCTCGGCGCCCATGCCGAACTCGCCGCCATCGGCAAACTGCGTCGAGGCGTTGTGCAGCAGGATCGCCGAGTCGATCTCGTTGAAGAAGCGCTCGACCGCCTTGGCATCCTCGGCGACGAGCGCCTCGGTATGGTGCGAAGAGAACGTCTCGATGTGCTCGATGGCACCGGCGACGCCATCGACAAGCTTCACCGAAATGATGGCGTCGAGGTATTCCGTCACCCAATCGGCATCGGTCGCGGGCTTGGCGTCGGCGAAGGCTGCAAGCACGTCCTCTTCGGCGTGGATTTCGCAGCCAGCCGCATGCAGCGCCTCGAGCACCGGTACCAGATGGGTCGAAGCAACGGCACGGTCAACCAGCAGCGTCTCCGCAGCCCCGCAAATGCCGGTACGGCGCATCTTGGCGTTGACGGCGATCGCCACCGCCATGTCGAGCTTGGCCGACTTGTCGATGTAGAGATGGCAGATCCCTTCGAGATGGGCAAACACAGGCACGCGCGCCTCGTTCTGCACGCGCTCGACCAGGCTCTTGCCGCCACGCGGGATGATGACGTCGAGATTGCCCGACAGGCCCTTCAGCATCTCGCCGACGGCAGCGCGATCGGCCACCGGCACCAGCTGGATCGCGTCCTCGGGCAGCTTGGCCGCCTTCAAACCTTCGACCAGGCAGGAATGGATCGCCAGCGACGAATTGAGCGAGTCCGAGCCGCCGCGCAGGATCACCGAATTGCCCGCCTTGAGGCAGAGCGCGCCCGCGTCGGCCGTTACGTTCGGCCGGCTTTCATAGATCACGCCGATGACGCCGAGCGGCGTGCGCACGCGCTCGATGTGCAGGCCGTTGGGACGGTCCCATGCGGCGATGACCTCGCCGACCGGGTCGCGAAGATCGGCAATCGCGCGGATGCCATCGGCCATGTCGCGGATGCGCGCGGGCGTCAGCTTGAGCCGGTCCATGAACGAGCCGCTCAGGCCAGCCTCCTCGCCATTCGAAACGTCGATGGCATTGGCGTCGAGGATTTCCTGTTCGCGGCGGGTGATCGCCTCGGCCATACCGATCAGGGCGGCGTGCTTGCGTTCGGCAGAAGCGATGGCGAGTGGGCGGGCGGCTGCACGAGCCTTGCGGCCGATCTCGGCCATTAGCCGCGCCGTATCCTCATGGGACTTCTCATGCGCCTTCAGCATGTCCTCACCCTTCCGCTTGCACCGCAACCGTATCATTGTGGCTGACAACGAGATCGTCGCGATGGACCATCGCCGAACGCGCCTCGTAGCCAAGCACGGTTTCGATTTCCGCCGTCTTCAGCCCAGCGATCCTTACGGCATCCGCTGCGTCATAGGCAACCAGCCCGCGCGCGATCTCGCGACCCTCGGGCGCCAGGATCGCCACCGTGTCGCCGCGCGAAAAATTGCCGCTGACCAGCTTCACGCCGGCCGGCAACAACGACTTGCCGGAGAGCAGCGCACCCACCGCACCGGCATCGACCGTCAACCGGCCTGCCGGCTCGAGCTGACCGGCGATCCAGGTCTTGTAGCCCTTCACCGGATTACCGCTCGGGCGGAAATAGGTGGCGCGTTCGCCGCGATCGATGGCCAGCAGCGGCGACATCCGCGTGCCGGCGGTGATGATCATCGCCGTGCCTGCGGCAGTGGCAATCTTGCCGGCGTCGAGCTTGGTGCGCATGCCCCCGCGCGACAGTTCGGAGGCGGCGGCACCCGCCATCGCCTCGATGTCGGGCGTGATGCGGTCGACGACAGGAATGAACCTGGCGTTCGGGTCATGCGCCGGCGGCGCGGTGTAGAGCCCGTCGATGTCTGAGAGCAGCACCAGCAGGTCGGCGCCCATCATCGTCGCCATGCGCGCGGCCAGGCGGTCGTTGTCACCGTAGCGGATTTCGGTGGTGGCGACCGTGTCGTTCTCGTTGATCACGGGCACCGCCTTCATCTTGAGCAGCGTCGAGATGGTGGCGCGTGCGTTGAGGTAGCGCCGGCGCTCCTCGGTGTCGCCCAGCGTCACCAGGATCTGGCCCGATTTCAGGCCCTTGCGCCCAAGCGCGTCGGACCAGGCACCGGCCAGCTCGATCTGGCCGACGGCGGCGGCTGCCTGGCTCTCTTCGAGCTTCAGCGCGCGCTTGCCCAGACCAAGCATGGTGCGGCCGAGCGCGATGGCGCCCGAGGACACGACCAGAACCTCGGCGCCGCGTTCCGAAAGCGTCGCAATGTCGTCGGCCATCGAGGCCAGCCATTCGCGCTTGAGACCGGTCGAGCGGTCGACCAGCAACGCCGAGCCGATCTTGACGGTGATGCGCTTGTAGGTCCTCAGCGAAGGGATGGTCATGTCCAGGCCTACTTCGTCCACCGCGCATCGGCGGGCGCGACGTCGCCGCTTGCCTGGCGCGCTTCCTCGACGACGCTCATCAGCGCCCGCAGCGTCTCCTCGACGCCCTCGCGCGTGACGGCCGATAGCAGGATCGGCGCGCGGCCAGCGGCGCGCTTCAGCGACGCGATCTTCTTCTTGCGCGTATCGGGATCGAGCGTGTCGACCTGGGAGAGCGCCACGATCTCGATCTTGTCGGTCAGTCCATGGCCATAGGCTTCGAGCTCACCGCGCACGACCTTGTAGGCCTTGCCCGGGTTCTCTTCCTGCGCTGACACCAGATGCAGCAGCACGCGCGTGCGCTCGACATGACCGAGGAAGCGGTCGCCGATGCCGACGCCCTCATGCGCGCCCTCGATCAGGCCGGGAATGTCGGCGATGACGAATTCGCGCGCATCGATGCGTGCGACGCCAAGGCCCGGATGCAGCGTGGTGAAGGGATAATCGGCGATCTTCGGCTTGGCCGCCGTGACCGAAGCGAGGAAGGTCGACTTGCCGGCATTGGGCAGGCCTACGAGGCCGGCGTCCGCAATCAGCTTGAGCCGGAGCCAGACCCACATCTCCTGCCCCTCCAGGCCGGGATTGGCGCGCCGCGGCGCCTGGTTGGTCGAGGTCTTGAAATGCTGGTTGCCGAAGCCGCCATTGCCGCCCTTGGCAAGCAGGTAGCGCTGGCCGACCTGGGTCAGGTCGCAGATCAGCGTCTCGTTGTCTTCTTCATAGACCTGCGTGCCGACGGGCACCTTGAGCACGATGTCGGAACCCTTGGCGCCGGTCATGTTGCGGCCCATGCCGTGGATGCCGGTCTGCGCCTTGAAATGCTGCTGGTAGCGATAGTCGATCAGCGTGTTCAGCCCGTCGACGACTTCCAGCCAGACGTCGCCGCCGCGGCCACCATCGCCGCCGTCGGGACCGCCGAACTCGATGAACTTTTCGCGCCGGAACGACACCGCGCCCGCGCCGCCATTGCCGGAGCGGATGTAAACCTTGGCCTGATCGAGAAATTTCATCGGACTCTTCGTCTTCTGCTGTTATTTCGTTGTTTCAGCGCACTTGCCATAGCGCAAGGCGCGGCGAAGGGCGAGAGCGGATTGGGCGCGGAGACGCGCATGGAAAGGACGTAGATGAAACTGGTCACCTACAACACCCAATATGGGGTCGGTCGCGACGGACGCTACGACCTCGGGCGCATTGCCGCCGCGATCGAGGGTGCCGACATCATCGCCCTGCAGGAGGTGACCCGCAACTTCATGCGCAACAACATGGCCGACATGGTCGAAGGCCTGGCGCGCCTGCTGCCCGACTACTTCCATGTCTACGGCGTTGCCATGGACATCGATTTCGGCACGGTCGGCGACGACGGCAAGCCGGCAAACAAGCGCCTGCAATTCGGCAACATGGTGCTGTCGCGCTGGCCGATCGTGGCGTCGCGCAACCTGCTTCTGCCGCGCAGCCGGCGCCTGAGCCGCGGCAACCTGCAGCGTTCGGCGCTGGAAGCGCTCGTCATGGCGCCGTCCGGAGCGTTGCGCGTCTATTCGGTGCATCTCGACCACGTCAATCTCGAGGAAAGGATCGCGCAGATCCGCCACCTCAAGGAGCGGGTCTATGCCTATCCGATGGAAGGCGGCGCCATATCAGGCGCTGTCGAATACGGCTTCCCCGAGCTCCCCAGCCCCGAAGAATTCGTACTGATGGGCGATTTCAACATGGTCCCCGGCTCGCCCGAGCATCTCGTCATGGCCGGTGCGCCCGACCCGGTGGAGGGCGCACAGATCGTCGCCCACCACCCGGTCGATGCCTATGCGCTGGCGGGTGGCGTTCCGGATGGGTCGGTCTCCTGGACCGACGCGACCCATCCGGAAAAATCCCGCCTCATCGACTATGCCTTCGTGCAGGCCGGCCTCGCCGCAAGCGTCAGGTCCATCCGCATCGACAAGGACGCGCAAGGCTCCGACCACCAGCCGGTCTGGCTCGAGCTGGCATGAGCCGGCTAGCTGCGCGCCCACGACCTGAGGCTCGCCCAGGTCTTGCGGTCGAGGCGGTAGCGCTCGACCGGCACCTGGCCGGCGACAATCGAGTTCAGCATGCCCTGCCCCGCATACTGGAAGCCGCACTTGTGGATGACCCGGCGCGACGCCGGGTTGATGACGCGGCACGAGACGTTGAGCACGTTGATGTCGGTCACCCGGAAGGCGAGATCGACCAGCGCGTGCGCCGCCTCGGTGGCGTATCCGTGCTTCCAGTAGGGCTCGCCGACCCAGTAGCCGAGTTCGAGGCCGCGGTCGGTGTAGTTGAGCCCGGCCGAACCGACGAAGGCGCCGGTGTCGGCAAGGGTGATCGCATAGACCACGCCGCCACGCTGGCCGCGCGCCATCGACAGGAAGGCCCGCGCCTCGGCTTCGCCATAGGGGTGCGGCATGCGCGACAGCATTTCGGCGACGTGCCTGTTGTCTGCGAGCTGCACCAGCTCGGGGATGTCGTCCTCGTGCGGCGGGCGCAGCACGAGCCGCTCCGTCAGCAGTATCGGGCAGTCGATCGACAGTCTTTCGTCTTCGACGTCGTCCTTCTCGGCAACCATGTCACATATCCTCCAGGAAAATGAAAAAGGGGAGATGGCGACCCATCTCCCCTGATCCTTTTCCTGGCTTGGCCAGACACCGGTTCCCGAGATGGGGCGCCGGTGTTGTAGTGCGGAACCGGCTACTCCGCGGCCTTGAGAATCGGATTAACCGATACGTAGGTTCGGCCATTGGCTTTTTTGTTGAAGGTCACGGCGCCGGCTTCGAGCGCAAAAAGGGTGTGATCCTTGCCCATGCCGACGTTGACGCCGGGATGCCATGTGGTGCCGCGTTGACGGACGATGATGTTGCCCGGAATCACGGATTCGCTGCCGAACTTCTTGACGCCAAGGCGCTTCGACTCGGAATCGCGACCGTTGCGCGACGAACCGCCAGCTTTCTTATGTGCCATGGGTGTTCTCCTTCAGTCGCTCTGATTACTCTGATTCCGCGACGGCTGCAGCCTTTTTCGGCGCTGCCTTCTTCGCGGGCTTTTCTGCGGCTTCGTCAGCCACGGCTTCGGCCTTCACTGCCGCCTTCTTCGAAGGCTTGGCACCGCCCGTCAGGATCTCGGCGATCCGGACCGTCGTCAGGTGCTGACGATGGCCGCGCGAACGGCGCGAGTTCTGGCGGCGACGCTTCTTGAAGGCGATGACGGTCTTGGCGCGGCCCTGTTCGACCACTTCCGCCGTCACCACGGCGCCGGCCACGAAGGGCGCGCCGATCTCTGCATTGTCGCCTTCGCCAACGGCGAGCACTTCAACGAATTCAACGGTATCGCCGGCGACGCCGACGAGCTTCTCGATCTTGATCACATCATTGGCGGCGACGCGGTACTGCTTGCCGCCCGTTTTGATGACTGCGAACATTTTATGCCTTTCGCTGTTCGGTCGACCTTGTTGAACCACTCGAAGCGGTCCCGGCCGTCTTTTTGTCAGTCTTTACGGGTTCAAAACAAACGGCGCAGAGAATCCCCCACGCCGAATGCAGGGCGTCCCGTAACCGAAGGTTGTCGTGGAGTCAAGGCAAACAGGCTGCCAAACGGACATCTAGTGGCTACAACTCAGCCGGCACTGATATGGCGAACCGACAATGCTACCTTAGATACGCGCTGGACCCGCAACGAGCAAGCCGGACAGACACCCTCAATCTGCTTCCTGTACGCCCTGCACGCGCGCCAGGCGACCCGGCTGACGTCGCCACGCCAGGAGATAGCCCGGCCATCTGACGCAGCGTCTCGCGGGCCAATTCGGAGCCGGCGGAAAAGATGCGCGATGAGAGTCATATTTGGCCTTGTGCGACAGGCGATGAGCCGTTATCTACTGCGCCGCGCCGGCAACGGCCGATCACGACCGCGGAGAGGTGGCAGAGTGGTCGAATGCACCGCACTCGAAATGCGGCATGGGTGCAAGCCCATCGGGGGTTCGAATCCCTCCCTCTCCGCCACTTGGGGTGTCACTCTTCCCCAAATTGCACGCAAGCAGCTGATTTCCCACGGCAATCGCCCGACCGGGAGCCCAGAAAAGGGTTTCCGGGATGGAAGTATCGTCGAAAGTATCGCTTGGTGTATCGGGCGAAGTATCACCCGCGAAAGATGCGGAACCGCTGCGATCAGCGGGCAACGCACGGCCTGGGAAAGCGCGACCCGGTCGCTACCTGGTACGGTCAGGCTCTGTTTACATCTTTCAGATTAAGGTCCCGAAGGACCTGTGCGACCAAGCCCTGCGCCCCGTCCGCGTCAGCCTCGGCGCGCTGACGGCGCGGCAGGCACGTGTCCAGGCAGACCTGATGGCGGCGCATGCCCGCTTTTGCTTCGACAGGATCAGGACACGGCGATTGGCTAGCGGGCAGGACAATGACGGCGGCAAGGGAAGATACGGGCATGGTACCCCGCAGTTCTCGGGCGAGACAGCGGGCGAAGTGGCATCCGAGGTTCGAGGTTACCTAAAGGCCATGACCTCGCTCCTGTCGCAGGAACCCCCTCCGAGCCCGCCGCATCAGGAAGCTGCCTTCGAAGGGGTTCGCGGGCTGGTGGGCATCGCGCGCGAACTGGCAATGGGTCCGGCGGGAAATCCAGTGGTCGTCGACAATGTCGAACTCCTGAAGACGCGCTATGTCGACAAGATTGCTCGCACGAGTGCAATCGGTGCCGAGCCGCTCGCCACGAACCGCGAGGGAGCGACCATCGCTCCGCCAGTGCTTACCCAGCCAGCCACCTCAGGGTCGGAACTCGGCCCCGCTGCTGCAGGACAGCCGCGCCCAGCAGCCCGGACAATGTCCAAAGCCACCTCGTCGGTGCCTGCCTTCGAGCTCGATCGTCGCACGGTGGAGCGGCGCCCCTCCTGTAAACCGCTGTTTAGCACCATTTCGAACGAATACCTGGCCGCAAGAAAAGCCAGATCGGGCGAGGACAATGCCGACGTGGAAACGGCCCGCTTCAGGCGCGACCTGTTCATCGAGTTGATCGGCGACCATCCCGTCGACACGTACACGGGCACCGATCTGCAGGCCTACGTCGCGCTCCTGAAATATTGGCCGGCTTCGGTGAAGGAACGCCCCGTCCGCATGAGCGCCCGCGAGATCATCGCGTCCAACCGGGACCTGTCGCAAAAGCCGCTCGGTATCAAGACGCTGCGCGAGGGCTATGTCGCCAACATCAAGGCGATGGTTCGCTCAAAGTTGACCGAGCACGATTACCGCGATCCATTCTCCGGCGCCAAGATTTTCTATCCCGAGACGGCCGCGCCAAGTCAGGCGACAGAGCCGCTCAGCGCAGACCAGATCAGTCGCATCTTCAGAATAGGCATCGATCGCGGACTTCTGGACGAGGCCATGCTGCCACTGCTTGGTCATCTCACAGGGCGTCGGCTTGGCCTGCTCGTCCACCTCACGGGAAATGATATCCGCGAGAAATACAAAGACGTCTGGATTGCTCAGACCAGCGGCATCATCAAGGTCGGCAAGACTTGGAGACGTGTACCGATCAAGACTGAAGCCAGTTCCACGTTCTTTGTGCTGCACGGCTTCCTGAAGGAGATCGGTTTCGTCCAATGGGCGGCAGCGCGCGGCGACCAGTTTCTGTTCCCGGAACTGATGCGCCTCATTGATCCGTCAAAGAGCGCCAGTTCTTACATGAGCCGGCTGTTCGAAAAGGCAGGCGTCACGGAGAAGCGCAAGGAAGTTTTCCATTCCCTTCGTGGCGGCAATATTGAATTGATGCGTGACAACAGGGTCGATACGCGTGACCGCAAACTACAGGCTGGCCACACGCTCGACGACGAGCATGACTTCTACGGGTTTCGGGCGATCAGCGAAAGCCGCGCCCGCGAAATGGCGCGAACACCGCTGAAAGAGGGGGTCGATTACTCCATGTTCGACGGTTTGGATTTTGAGCGGCTGGCAAGAGGCAAGCGCACGTTCGGACGCCGTAGCAACATCTGACCAAGGATCGTGCGAGACGGAAACCGCAACGCGGTACACCAACCCGGTGGGCTTGGCACTGCTGCGGCTCATCATCTCACGCTATCCGGTGATTACCGGACACCTGGAGCCGCAACCGATCCAATTGCTTCCCTGGGTGGAGCAGAAGCTCCCGCCGCCTTGGGCTGGCAAGAAGAGCGGCGACCGGTTCGGCGACAAGCGTGGACGGCGGCCGAAGAAGAGCGCTCGCAAGAAGATGACCGCGGGATAAAGCAGAGCGCCGGCAAGCGACGCGTCTTGTGGTCACGAGCTGGTGGTTTTTCGGCTGCTCAACCCGCGATCTCTCCTGCCGCGCGCCCCATCAGCCTTGTGCCCAACTCCGTCGCCGACGCGTTTGCAACATAGGGCAGATGGCTTGACGAACGCAGCGTTCGGGCAGATGCAAACGGCGTTTGTCCAGCTCCTGGTCGATACGCTTCGGCATGCAGTTCGCCTTGCAAGACCCAGATCAATGCCTTTGCGACAGGCGACACCTCATCGGCACGTGCATTCGATGGCCTGGCATGTCGGTCCACGCTGCGCACAACGCAAAACAAATCAGAAAAATTTGCGCTATTCGGATTCTGATCTTTCGTACCGCGATTCAGAAGCCTCCGCAGACGATTCAGAATTCGAGAATGTCGTTACAGCGCAAACGGCGTTTGTCGCTTGCATGGCCTGAGCCGACGATTGTCCTGCACCATGAGATGAGGAGGATGACGATGGCGCGGAGACACGAGAGACTGGAGAGGCAGCGGATTTATCAGCGTGAGTACCGGGCAAAGCGCAGGCAGGAGCGGGCTCCCGATCGCGACGATATCGCACGGGCCATGCTGCGCTACATGATCGTGTCGGCGCAGCAACGCGGCAGCGATCGGCTACTGGGCCGAGTGATCGTCGAGGTTTCGCGACAGCTGGTCGACCAGGGCTTCAACGCCGAGGCAACGCGAGCCGCGTGGGAAGGGCTGCTTGAGCGTTACGAAGACGGCTGGGACTTTTTCCCGAAGCCGCATCTGAGGCGGCACAAGGTCGACGCCGCTGGCGGTGGATCCAGGGACTGACGCAAAGCCGTCCCCTCGCGCTGCTATCTTGCCAGACTTGGCATTGCGGTGATCCGTCACCCAGTTCCGACCTCACGAAGGCGCGGCTGCATGGTTTGTCATGCGGCCGCGCATTCCCCGGGCACGATATCGCTGACACAAACGGCGTTTACATGGCCCTGTTCGTTCTCCCCCCATTACTCCGTCAAACGGCGTTTTCGGCACCAGCGATTCAAGACCCGGTATTTCCGTTACGGTCGCTGTCGGACATCAGCGCATCGAGTTCATTTCCATCGAGGGTGCCGACCGTCATCAGCGCATCGGCGATCCTTTGGACCGAGGGACGATGGCGCCGGATGAGCTCCCGCGCCTGCCGATAGGCATGCTCGAGCCGGTCGTTGACACGGATGGCGAGGTCAGCCCCATCCGCCAGTTGGGCAAACTTTGCCTCGACCTGCCTGTGCAGCAGCGGCATCTGCTTGGAAAAGCCCAAAGTCGTCTCCATTGCCAATGCCAGCTCGGTGGCCAGGCCGAGGTCGCTCCGCGGCGAGCCGCCGGCACCGGCGGACACGCTTCCCAGAATCTCCTCTTCCGCGGCGCGACCGGCCAGCTTCGTGACGATCTGTGCGGCAATGCCTGCCTCGCTCTGGGCGACGAGACTGTAGGTCTCGCCTTCGACATGCCCGCCTTGAGGACCGTCGATTGTGACGGTCTCGATCCGGGCCGTGCCGAGCGTCAGGTGGGCCACGACATGGCCGGCTTCATGGATCGCCATGCGCCGCCGCAGGGTCTCGGGCCAGATTGGCCTGGTGGCGGCAAGCCCGGCCTGCAGATCGTCGAAGCTCAGGTGACGACGTTCGCGTCGGGCCTTCTGGCGCGCTTCACGCACGATCCGCTCGACATCGGCGCCGGTCAGCCCACTCGCCTGCCGCGCAAGGGTATGCAGCACCGCCTCGGTGCCAGGATCAATGGCATGCTCATGCATCGGCTGTCTTTTGCTCCATGGGTTTGCCTGAGTTCACTCCGGTCCCCTCACTCATTTCCGGTTCGTCATCTGTGAGCCTAGGAATTGGATGCAGCACCACCTGGCCGACCGAGGCGGTAGAAGCGCGAGCGTGTCCGTGCCCAGGATTGGTCGTGGGCGACGAGCATGAGGTCCGACGTGGCGATCAGCCTGCCGGTGCCGGTGAGGATCGGGTGACCGGACGACAGGCCGGCCAGACAGGGAACCGAGTGCTCGGCAACAATCCATTGATCGAGGATCGGTGCTCCGGCAGCCAGATCGCTGGGATCGGCGCCATTGCGGATTTTCTCCATATCGGAAGCAAGGGCTATCAGCCGGTCGGTCTCGCGCTCGAAACGTGGGTCATACCGGCCGTTCTGTGGATCGAACATCAGCATGTGTCAGGGGTGCTCCTGTTGAGTGGGCGTCGTGCTTGGTTCAGTGGATTGTCATGCCTGGAGTTGGGATCAGCAGAACGGCATTTGCGGATTGAGTGCATTCGGCCGTGACTATCGTTTGTTGGTCACTCCGCCGCGCTGGCGGCGATGGTTTCGAGATCGTCGCCAAGATGGTGGCGCAGGATGCCAGTGAGGGCTGCGATGCCGGGTGGCGGGATGTCGACATGTTTCTCGAGCCGACCCGACCGCAGCAGCGCCGGGTCGATTGCCTGAGCATTGTTCGTCGCTGCAACAACAATGACACCCGGCGTTTTGACCGCGCCATCAAGAAGTTCGAGACCTCTGTTGACGATCGATGTCCAATATTGATCCCACTCGCCGCGCCGTTCGCGGCGGCCAATCCCGTCGATCTCGTCGATGAAGACAATCGCCGGCTTCATCGCTTCTGCTTCGGCAAAGGTTGCGCTCATGCGCCTGAGCGCATCGCCCAGGTATCCCGGCTCCAGCCACGTCGCCACCGACGTTGCGACCAGCGGCACTTGCAAGGTGTTGCAGAGAGCGCGGGCGAACAGTGTCTTGCCGGTGCCCGGCGGTCCCGACAGCAAGATCCTGGTGCTCATTTCCGACCAGGCAAGTTCGCCCGCCCGCCAAAGCTCCAGGTCTTCCTTGAGCGACATCGCCCATTCGGCAGCCTCGCCATATCCGGCAAGGGTTTCGATGCGGGGAAGGAAGCGATCGGTTGCCGTGCTGCCTGGCATGCGGGGCTGGATGACATCGGCGCCACTGCCTGACCCGCGGCCCGTCTTGCGCTTCACTAGGCCGCCCGCAGTCGCGTGCCCGGCACTGCCCGCCCTTCTCGTTTCCTGCTTCGCCCTAATGCGCCGGCGACCGAGATCGCCCAGCAATGCAAAAGCACGGGCCGGCGACTGGCCCGGACGGATGGCGAGCGCAAGGTCCGAAAGGGCAAGCACCGCCGTGTGCTCGGGATCAAGATGATCATCGTGGCGCGAGCCCAGGACCACAAGCATCGTGTTCATTACGATATCAGGTGTCAGCGATCCGCAGTCGAGGTGCACGGCAGCGACCCGTCGCAAGACCTCCGGGATTACCGGTCCGCGCTCGGAGATGCCGACGATCGGATAACCGCTTTCGGCGGCGAAACCGAGCTGGCGCTCTCGCCAGTCGCCGTCGTCATCGAGTTCCGACGCCTTGAAGACGATGGCGTGCCATCTTGGATCCCTGGCTCGCGAGAAGCGCTGCGACCCGGACCGCGACAGCTCACTACCTTCGCAAACAGCGACCCGCCCTGGCGCGAGCACACCGCCCGCAAGCAGGCCCAGGACGGTCTCTTCGAAACCTTCGACTTCTGCCGTGAGCGTGACCATCGGCGAGAGCATCGAAAGGGCTGCTGCGATCTCCGCCGGCGGCAGACCACTCTTGCCGGCAGCTTGCGCAACCAGAAGCGCGGCTGCGACATCGCCGGCCCGCAAAGGCATGGCGGAGGCTCGGACGGCGTCGAGGAGCGCACGCGCCTGGTGCTCAACCCGAGGGCTTTCGGCTTCGGCCTGCGAGGCCTCCTCGCCGGCCCGGCGTGCCTCGTTGCGCAGCTTCACCGAGGTGGTGCGGAAAAAATCGGCGTTGTCATCGCTACGCCTGGCGCGCCCGGCTGCACTGCTGCGGCGGATCATCCGCAGTGCTTCTTCCGCTGATGTCCCCGCAACCAGGGGGCCGACGGCAAAAGCGCGCGGGCTGGCACCAGACTCAAAGTCCGCCCGATCTTCCGGGAGCACACGCAGGATGCCGCTGGCGACCGCGTCGTGGACCGCCTCGCTAGTCGCCCGACGTCGGAGCCGCCTGACAAAAAATCTCGCAAGACGCGCCTCCATCATCGGCCCGCCTCGGCCGACAAATGCGGCGCCAGCACCAGCAGCCCGAGGTCGGCAAGCCACTCCGCGACCGAACGGCATGCCGAATCCCCTGCCTCGACAGCCTTGGTTAGCTGCTCGGCGACCGACGCCGGCAGAGGCACGCCATGCATGAGTGCCGAACGTGCAAAATGGACGGCAAGGCCAACGACGACAGCCGGATCGTCGGCCGCTTTCAGGTGGCAGTTGCAGGACGTCACCAAGCCTGCCCGGGCCAGCCGTGCGCATTCCGGACTGTGGCCGAGAAGCTCCAGCACGGTCTGCATGGAACTGGCCTGGCGTCGCCCAGGGTTCGGAATTGGACGCGCGTCGGGCTCGGCGGCATGTGACATAGGCTGCTTGCCGAGACCATGCAGTGACTGTCGGATCAGACGCTGGTCGCGAGACAATGGATTCGCGGCAGTTCCAGTGAGGTCGCTGACTGGCGACGGAGACGCGGAATCAGAATGTCGCTTCGGATTGTCGGCGTGAGGCTTGAGCATGGGCAAAAAATCTCCCGCCCGCGGCAGCGCCACGGGTAAAGCTGGAACAAGAAGCGATGGGTGGTGGCGATGACGCGGGACGCGGCTGCCATGTCAGGGATGTCGATGCACCCTGATGTCAGCGAGCCCCGACCTCAGGCAAACTTTGCCTGAGGAGTAAAAGCGAGGCTCCTCGCCCGACGGCTACCAGGCACTGACGGGGATGATCAGACACTCATAGTGATCGCGCGACCTTGCGCCTGCCGAGCCGAGGAGGCTGACCGGTGCGACCGCCTCGCTGAACAGAACCGAGTCGATGTCAACGGGGCCGCCGACATAGCCCCCTGACTTGTCGTTCACAGATGATGGGATAAAGGTGCTCATAAGCTCAGGGCCTTCTGCGTAAGGGATCTGGGTCAGGCCTTCGATGGTGCGCCAACACCGTCGAGGGCCGTCTTGCCCGGCTGATTTGGCCGAGCAGACTCATCCTGGCAGGATCTGCGGGAGATCTGAGCCCTTAAAATGCAGGCCCGACAAAAAAGGCGATCGTTAGGTTAAGAATGGGCTCTCCTTGTCCAGGGGCTCGACCGAATACCGGGCAGTGCAACCGCATCAGACAGCGCTGTCTCGACGGGGTCCGTATCCCTCAAAGCAGATCGGCCCGGAGAACCGGGCCGATCTGGCTGAAAGCGCTGAGATGACGGTGCTGGGCCAGCAAAGGTAGCCAATGGCCACCGCCATGAACCGCCGGGCTCAGACGTTGGTCGACGGCGGTCGGATTGCAATGGCGTCCACGGCCGCAGACAAGGTCTCGATGCTATCTCGCCTGGTTGCCTTGGCTCCCTTGCCCGTCTTGTTGGCGCTAGCCTTCGCACCCGATTTCTTCGCGGCCTTGTCGCGCGCAGCGGCAGCTTTCGCCATCTCATCGATCACGGCAGCCGCCTTCTCCGCGCGATCGCCGACCAGCCACTCGAGCTGCGGCACCACAGTGTCGCTAAGCCAGGTTCCAATGTCGGCAGCCTGCGGCCAAGTCTCGTAGCCGCCAAGATCCTGGAGCATCGCCCAGAGCCTATACCACTCATCATCTCGGCTCAGCGGCATCACATGCACGACGCCATCCTGGAACCCCTGCCCCGCCGGTTGAGCGAGCCAGATCAGCGACTCCAGCTGCTCGCGCAGCAAGCGGACGGGATGAATCAACGGCCGCATCGTCGCGTCCTTGGGCACCCGTTTGCCCTGTCGATGCGGCTCGAGGGCGACGTGGATTGCCTTGAGGATGTCGACGGCCGTGTCCATCATCGCCGCGACGCCACAACTGGTCTTCTCGGCGATCTGGGCTCTCAGGCCCGCGACGCCACCTCTTGAAACGGCCCGTTTCTCTGTCTCCGGCTCGTTGCCTTCGCGAAGGATCGCCTTCACATCTTTGACCGCTAGCTTGTGGCCAGCTTCCTGCTGCGCCAGCAGATTCTCGATGCGCTCCGGCTGGGCACTTGCCATCAGATAAAGTGTGCTCGGCCTCAGGCGCAGGGCCTCGACACGGTTCCGGTACGGGCTCAAGATCCGATAAACAGAGACGTAGTTCTCAGCACCGCGCCGCGAAAGATTCAGAATCTTCTTGGCCCATTTGGCGAAGGTTGCCTGATCTGGCGCTGCTTCGCGCACGTCATGGATGACCGCGCCGTATTCATAGACATGCGATGTCTCGAGCCGGCCGAGAGCGGCCAGCCGCACGCGGGCCGCTTCCAGGGCGGGAACAGCCTCGGCAGGGATTCCGAGACCGGAATAATCGGGAGCTTCGCCTGCTGCAGGCGTCGCGATGGAGGGCGGGACGATTGCCACGCGCGCGCTTCTTTCTCTGCGCGTGGGGACCTTGATGTCGAAGCTGGCGGGAAGCGGCATTGCGTCGGCAAGGTCGGTCGAAGGGGTGTGTTTTGCCATGGAAGACTCCTTGGATGGCGGTTCAGATTGCGCCCGAAGAACTGCGGGAAGCAAAATCTACAGGACAACCCATTATGCCAACAAGTATTCGACAGGTCAAAACACACAATACTTAAGCACGAAGTAAATTCAAAACTTCAACCTACAAGACATCCCAGATTTTTCCCACTATTGTTACAACTGAAAACTTTCTTACTTGCATTGCGAAAATTCTTCGCCAGGGATTATCATCATTAACTTGTGCTGATCCGCATCCACGAGTACTTCGCTGGCACCACCGCGGCCTGACGGCCTTACACGGCTGGCCGATCGATACCGTTTCAAAGCAATGTTCGCGCGGATTTGCGGCGCCACCCGATCATGGTGCCAAACTAGGCAAACTTTGCCTGACATTCATGGACATGGTGACGCCATCGGTACGGCCAGGCGAAGCCTCCGTCCTCGCAGCATATCGGATTTCTGGAACCAAGCCCGCGCGCCGTCCGCAACCCGCAGCATAATCGGACAAGACGCAACCGCTTCGGTCACCCACCACCTGCTGCTTGCGCGCCGGCTTGGGCGGCGTCACAATACAACCTTGCAGAAGGTGTCGCCGCTCATGAGAAAACCTGCGACAGGAGCGGATCTTTATGCGCGTTTCTCGCGCGATGGTCCGCCAAGTGAACTGGCGCTTAATCCGCCGGCCGAGCAGCCGTATCGGGTGCCTGACTTGGAAGAAGCTCTCTTCAAGAAGGGGGAAAGCCTGCCCACTTTGAACAACGCGCCCCGACAGGCCGACATAAGCGCAGACTTGAAGAGCCAGGACGAATGACTTGCCATCTTACTTGGCACTAGACGCCAACGGTCGGCCTCCGGCGCCATATGTCCCGTTTGGGGGCCGACAACGGACAGTCCGGTTTTCAATCGGGTTCGCGGTAAGCCGCCATTCGGTTTGTACCCGCGAGGACGTTTACGATCGCGCGAACGCCAGTAACGGCCCAATGTCGTGATGGTCCGCGGCACGCAGCGCCTCGACATACCTTTGTGCGCAGACCACAGGTATCGGCAAGCCCGCCGCCCCAACTGAACGGATCGCCGCAGCGCAGATCGATAGATCGGCATCAACCGCACATGCCGCTCGTTGCCGTTCAGAAATGGATGGATGGCGACGAGCCGGCAAGACAACCGCATGGCGATCTCATCTGATGCTCGTGTGCAGCAACCAACATGCGATCGACGGAGTTCACATCATCACCGTCTACAGCACGGGCGTACCCTGTCGCGACGCCCGGAAGGCAGCACCAGGAACAGATCATCGCATCTTCCCGATGCGCTTACGCAGCCATCCCGAACCAACTTCGGCAAGAAGCACGAGACCGATAATCACGAGCAATATGGCGGCAACCCGCGTGCTCTCCATTTGCTGCGTCGTGCGTTTCAGGTACCAGCCCATGCCACCGCCACCGAAGAACCCAACGACTGTCGCGGCGCGGAAAGCCACATCCCAAGTGTAGATTGCGATACCGGTGAAGGCGACGCGCACTTGCGGTAGGACCGCGTACTGGAAAACCTGCAGCGGATTGGCGCCGACCGAGCGCATCGCCTCGACCGGTCCCATGTCGATTGCCTCCAGCTCATCCGAAAAGAGTTTTCCGGCAAATCCGACGCAGAAAACAGTCAGCGCCAACGTGCCCGCCAGCATGCCAAATCCAAGAACGGTGACGAAGAGGATAGTCCAGATCGTCTCGTGGATGGAGCGACTGCTCATGATGGCAAAGCGCCCGAACGGATAGGCAATTCGCTTGCTGACGGTGATGTTGCGCGCGGCGAGCCAGGCAAGCGGGATCGAACAGACAACACCGAAGAAGCCGCCGAGCAATGACATTTCCAGCGTGCGCAGGACCGAGCGCACGAAGTCCGCGTCGGACACGTAGTTCATGTCCGGAGGAAAATAGCGGGTCGCGAGAATTTCGACGAGCCTTGGGAAAGCGCCGAGAATGCGAGACAGGTCGATGTTGAGATAGGCAACCGAGTAGCCGAGGAAGGCAAGGATTGCCATGATGACGGCGAAGCGAACTGTCGATTCCGGATGGCGGTAACGCGACCATGTACGTTTCGCGGCCGGCATTGAAGGGATAGCGGCGGTTGTTGTAGGCATCATCGCGTCCTCAGATCACGGCTTTGCGGGCATAGTGGGAAACGACTTCCCCAATGGCGATCAGCACAAGGACGGCGAGCACCACCAGCGTGACGCCGCCATAGTTGAACATCGCCATCTGACGGAAGAAGACCAGACCAAGCCCCCCTGCTCCGACAAGCCCCATGATCGCCGAACGGCGAATGTTGATGTCCCACTCGAATATGATCGTCCCGATAATCACCGGCAGGATCTGCGGCACGATGCCGTAGTACATGACCTGGAACTGGTTACCGCCGACGGCGCGGATCGCCTCGACCGGCTTGGGATCGATGTTCTCGATCGCCTCGGCTGTAATTTTCGAGATGAAGCCCACCGAGCGCATCGCGACAGCCAGAATGCCGGGCAGCGCACCAAGACCAACAGCGCCGACGAACAGCAGCGCCCAGATGATCTCGTGAATCGAACGGCTGAGCACCATCAAGAAGCGGCCGAAGGGATAGAAGAAATACTTGCTGGGCGTGACGTTGGCGGCACCGAACCAAGCGACGGGCAGCGAAAAGACGCAGCCCAGAATGGTGCCAAGTGTCGCCATCATAAGCGTTTCCAGCGCCGGCACCATGAGCTTGGGAAGGAGCGACCAATCGATCAAAAGGAAGCGTTCAAGCGTGCCGCCGATGCCAAGCACGCCGCCCATGCGTTGCCAGTCGGTGTCGAACATGATGGTGTCCCAGAAACACCAGGCAAGCAGCGCGAGGCTACAGGCGACAAGCAACCAATTGTTGATGCGCCGGCGGCGCTTGTGGGCGAGATAGGCATCGAACCCGTGTTCGGAAACTGTTGCGGCGGCACTGCTCATCACAGCACTTCCATGGCATAGATTTCGTCGAGGTCCTGCTTGCGCATGCCCTTGGCTGGGCCATCGAACTTCTTGTAGCCGTCCTGCATGCCGATGATGCGATTGCAGGTTTCGAGTGCGAGCTGCACATCGTGGATGTTGCACAGTACCGGGATCTTGAACTCGGCCGCCAGTTCGCGGATCAACCCCATCACGTCACGTGAAATCTTCGGGTCGAGGGCCGACGTCGGTTCGTCAAGAAGCAGTATCTCCGGCCGCTGCATCAGAGCGCGCGCGATGCCGACACGCTGGCGTTGGCCACCCGACAAGGCATCGGCGCGCTTGTCGACATGATCCTGCAGGCCAACGCGCTCCAGCAAGTTCAGCGCCCGATCGATGTCCTCTTTCGGAAACGCCTTGAAGAAGCTGCGGAAGGCGCCTGTGTAGCCGAGGCGGCCGGACAACACGTTGTCCATCACCGACATGCGGTTCACCAGGTTGAATTCCTGGAAGATCATGCCGATCCGTCGGCGCAAGCGACGCAGCTCGCCACTCTTGAGCGGGCAAACGGACTGCCCGAACAGGATGATGTCGCCTTCAGTCGGCTCCACCAGCCTGTTGATGCAACGGATCAAGGTCGACTTGCCTGCACCGCTCGGCCCGATGACTGCACAGAAATCATCGCTGCCAACCTCAAAACCGATACCCTTGAGGATCTGAGGGCCTCCGGCCGAATAGCTGACCTTAAGATTGCAAACCTCAAGAACAGACATGGCATCCGCCACCTTGGCAGGAAGGCCGCGCTGCGCGCGGCCTTCGACTATGACCGTTTCGTGTCTCACTGGCCCGCCGCCTTCTCTGCCGCGACGAGCTTACGAATAATATCGTAGTCGCTGTCTTTCATGGGCACGAACTTGGTCGACTTGATGCCGTCAAAGAATGGCTTCGAATTCGCATCCTCGTGGAGGGTCAGGAAGGCTGCGCGAATTGCCGCCTTCAGCGGCTCGCAGAGATCGCCACGATAGACCATCGGGTCCTGCGGGATGATCTCCGAGGACCAGACGACCTTGAAGTCTTCCGCCTTCGCAAGACCACGGTCGATAACATTGTCGAGCCGGTGCGTGGCGACGAACGCGTCATCGACACGGCCCTCTTTCACCGCGAGCGCTGATTGGTCATGACCCCCAGTGTAGACCACTTTGGAGAAGTACTTCTCGAGCTCCGGGCCGACCTTCACCAGGTCGCCGAATACCATGCGCGGCAACAAGTTGCCTGAGGTGCTGGCGGGATCGGCCAGGCCGACAACCGAACCCTTGACGGTCTCAATGCTGTCGAACTTGGAATCGGCCTTGCTAATGAGTACCGCCCTGTAACCGGGTCCTTCCTCCTGGAAGTGTCCCTTGGCCTTGGTATAGGTAGCAAAGACCTCTAAGGCCGGGTCCTTTTCCTTGGCCAGCACGTAGGAGTTGGGCCCGTGGACACCGATTTGGACCCAGCCATTGACCATGCCTTCGATCACCGAGGCGTAGGACGTCGGCATAAAGAATTCGACAGGCTTGCCGGTCTTCTCCTTCAGCTTGTCGAGCAACGGTTTGTAGATGTCGAGTTCCTGGGTAGTCTCTTCGGTCGGGATAATCGAGAAGACCAGCTGGTCCGGATTCTTGCACTCCTGCGCCAGTCCCGAGCTCGCATAGGCGACGACTGCCCCGGCAGTCATCAGGCCGGCGAACGTATGTTTCAGAGCACTCATGTTTTCCTCCCATGAAAACGGTGATACCGCAGCGTCCTCCCGCTGCGGCACTTCAATCATGCAACTGCCTGGCGTTTCTCCTTGCCTAGACCAGCAGCCTTCAGCAGGTTGTCCTTGCGGCCGATGAAGTTCTGTCCACGCTCACCATCGAAGGCGAGGTCAATCAACTCGCGCCATTCGCCATCTTCGATGCCGTAGTGGTGGTGGTTAGTGGCGACCCCGAGCTTGGCTAGGAACGCCATGAGTTGATCGGCCGCGCCGTCTGCACCCCTACCAAATATCGCGTTCAGTCCCTCCGCACAGATGCCCCCCTCTCCCGCAACGCTGCGAATGATCATCGGCAAGGAGAACGAGCAGGCGATGCCGTGCGGGACGCCGTGGCGCAAGGTGATGGGATAAGACAGCGAATGCGCGATGGCCGTCTTGGTGTTCGAGAAGGCAAATCCGGCAAGTGTGGCTGCGCGAGCCATCCGCTCACGGAGGTCGGGATTGCGAAGGTCGTTGGCAAGAAGCGGCAAGGTCGAGAGCACGCCGCGGGCCGCCATGACAGCATGCGCCATGGAAACGGGATTGGAGTTGCGGTTCCAGAGGCTTTCCAGCGAGTGCGACAGCGCGTCGAGCCCGGTCTGGATAGTCAGCTCGCGCGGTTTGCCGACCATCAGGTCGGGATCGACGATTGAGAATTCGGGATAGAGACCCGGGTGCGCCAGCGAGAACTTTACCCCGCCCGCATTGTCCCAGACGGTTCCCCAGCAAGTGACTTCGCTTCCGGTGCCAGCGGTTGTCGGGACTGCAATCAGCGGCCAGGGTTTGATCGTCTCGCCGCCAGCTCGCTTCTTGAGATAAGCGTCTACCGTCGCGAAATCTCCCAGTGCTGCGGCAAAGACCTTGGCCGAGTCGATGACCGACCCTCCGCCGAGCGCGACGATGACTTCTGGCTGCTCGGCGAGCCTGGCGAAGCGCGCGGTCTGCATCTCCAAGAGGACGATGTCTGGATTGGGCGCGATGTCATCGATGACCAAGGAAGGGCGGCCCGCCTTTTTCTCAAGTTCGGCAACAAGGTTCCGGAAATATGGATCGCCATAAGTGACCAGAGCGTATCTGCGGCCGCCGATGGCGTCGGCAAGCCTGGAAAAACTGCCCCGGCCAAAACGGATGTCGACGGGATTGCTATATGACCACACGGTTGAATTCCTGTCCTGAACTGATGGCAAGGAGGAGTGTGGCGAAGTCCCGATCCATTGACTAATACAAATCTTTGTCGCTTATCATAGACCATGGCTATAGTATTTACCCATCTCCGCTCGTTCCATGCCGTCGCAGAAAACCGTGGTTTCACCGCCGCGGCCAACGCCCTTCACATCAGCCAACCGACTGTCACGACGCAGGTGAAGGAGTTGGAGGACCGCTACGGCGTTGAATTGCTGGTTCGCCGTGGACGCCGCGTCGAGCTTACGGAGACAGGCGCCGCTCTCTTCGACATCAGCCGGCGCATCATGAGCTTACAAGACGAGGCCGAGGAATTGCTGCTCAGCAGCGGGCGGCTGACGACAGGCCAGTTGCGGCTGGCGGCAGTCGGGCCTTTCCATGCCACAGAGATGGTGGCACGCTTCCTTGCCAAGTACCCGTCAATCAAAGTCAGCATGCTCTTGGGTAATTCGGACCAGACACTCCAGAGGATCCTCGATCTGGAATCCGACGTCGCCATCCTCGCCCATGTCGTGGATGATCCTCGGATCTACTCGGTTCCCTTCAGCACTCATGAGGTGGTCGTGTTCGTAAATGCGGATCATCCTTGGCATGGCCGCGAGAGCATCAAGATCGCCGAACTGGCGGATCAGCCCCTTATCCTGCGCGAAACCGGATCTACGACCCGCCGTGCCTTTGAGCTGGCGGCAGAGAAGGCAGGAGTGCTCACAAAGCCGTTGCTCGAGATCGGCAGCCGCGAGGGGGTCTGGAAGGCCGTGGAGCGTGGACTGGGTATTGGGGTCGTCGCGGACTTCGAGTTTGTCGCGCACCCTCGTCTCGAGACGATCCGCATCGAGGATGCCATGATCCGGACCGAGTATCGGCTTGCGTGCCTGCAAGAACGCCAGTACTCGCCCAAGATCGAGGCTTTTATGACGTCAGTCCTCCACCCCGGAACTTGATCCATAGCTACAGGCTATGGCGCCATTGAAACTATCGAGTTGACGAATAGACAGTGACGCCCGACCCTTTGTTTAGTCGACGAAGGGACATCCCATGCATTTTTCGCTCATCCTGCTCCATCTGGCTGGTGCGACCATGCTCCTGCTTTTTGCCGTGCATTTGGTGCGCAGCGGAATGGAGCGCGCGCATGGCGACACGCTGCGCACCATGCTGAGACAGGCCAAACGTGGCGAAATCAAAGCCGCGGCTGGTGGAGTGACTATGGCCGTGATGCTCCAAAGCTCGACCGCAGTGGCCATGCTTGCTTGCGGTTTCGCGGTTAGTGGTGCTCTTGCACTGCCGACTGGGCTTGCCTTGCTGCTTGGCGCCGACCTTGGCTCGGCGGTGGTGGTGCGCATCCTGTCGTTCGATCTCGGCTGGCTGGTGCCAGTCTGCTTGTTCACCGGTGGGCTAATGTATTTGAAGCTATCGGGCGAAAAGGTCCGCGAAACCGGGCGCATGATCCTCGGCATTGGCTTCGTCCTCTTGTCGCTGCAGTTGATCGGGACGGCCACGGGTCCGTTGCGCAACGGCGCCATGCTGCCATCTCTGTCAGCCTATCTGGCCGACGACTACCTCACAGCCTTTCTCGTCGGCGCCGTCTTTACCTGGGTCGTCCATTCAAGCGTTGCCGCCATCCTCATGGTCACGGCTTTTACCGCACAGGGCCTCGTGCCGCTGGAGGCCGGCGTGCCGCTTGTGCTTGGCTGCAATCTCGGCGGCGGCCTCATCGCATTCTGGCTGTCTCGCGGCCTGCCTGCCGCAGCACAGCGGATCCCGGTTGGCAATCTGATCTTCCGTGCGACTGGTGCCCTTCTTACTCTTGCCGCGCTCGAAACAAGCGGGTTTTCGATCGACAGGCTGGGGTCTGGGGCTGGCACGGCGCTGGTCAATTTCCATCTCCTGTTCAACGCCGGCTTGGTCGCCGTGAGCCTTCCTTTCATATCAGCGATGGCGTCGCTCACCCGCCACCTGCTGCCCGATCCGCAGGTTGAAGCCAGCAGCGCCTCCTTGAGCCACCGCATCAGCGCCCTTGATCGTTCCGTCATCTTGACGCCGCGCCTGGCCCTCGCCAGTGCCACGCGCGAACTACTGCGCATGGGCGAACTTCTGGAAACCATGGTGCGGCCCGTGATGGATCTGCTGCGGGCCGGCAACCGCAGCGAGATCGCTCGCGTCCGCGACATGGATGAAGCGGTCAATCAGGCCCACACCGAAATCAAGCTCTACCTAGCGGAGGTGAACCGCGGCCAGATGACCGTTGAGGAAGCGCGGCGCAGCATCGAACTGACCGATCTGGCAATCAATCTCGAGCATGCCGGCGACGTAGTCGCCAAGAACCTGCTGGTACTCGCCGAGGAGCGCGCTGACAAGAACTGGCGCTTCTCCGATGAGGGCTGGCAAGAACTGGCCGATTTGCACGAGCGGCTGCTCGAGAATATGCATCTTGCCCTCAACGTTCTCATTTCGCAGGACCAGCTGTCCGCGCGGCAGCTCGTTATCGAGAAGCAAAGAATGCGCGACTTGCACCGCCATACCCATGGCCAGCATTTGAAGCGGCTGCAATCCGGTACTCCGGAAAGCATTGAAACCAGTGGAATGCATCTCGAAATTGCGCGCGGCCTGAAAGAGATCAATTCGTTATTGGTTACGGTCGCCTACCCCATTCTGACTGCAAGCGGCGATCTGTTGGAAAGCCGCCTAGCCAAGGCAAGCCAACCATAGGCCTGATCTATCGAACAAATTCATAATTGCGATTTGGCAAATAGATCGAGTTGCTCCAAAAAAGGGGCGATCGATATCCGAGGCGGCGCGTATCACCGGCAATCGGATTGCTCCAAGCCAAAGGACCTTCCCCCCCATGAACAAGATGACCACGATCAACGTCAGCGCCAACGGCCGCACCTACGACTGGCCGCGGGTGCCGGCGATTGCCATCTGCCTCGACGGCTG
>NZ_JACHOU010000010.1 GCF_014206975.1 Aminobacter aganoensis | reverse complement strand
TGGTCAGCGTGCCGACCCGACGCTCAAGTGCCGAACGATTGACGCAACGCATCGATTCCAGAAAACCAAGATCAAGCGCCATGCCCGGATTGCGCACGATGGCGTGCGTCTCCGCCGCATTCGCCGCCTGCCGGGACGGCAGGGGCATGACAGTTGCCGAGGACTGTGTTTCGGCTTCGCGTGGCTTGCCGCTCATCTGACTGCCTTTCCTCCGGACGCCCTGCAGCGTGACACTCGTCGCGGGGCAACATCTCATGCGCCGCTTGGCGCGGCGCGACGAAGAATAGCCCGCGGAGCGACGCTCCACGAGCCCCCGAAGCCGGAAGATAGACGAAAAAGCCGAAAGGGTGCAGCGCTGTCGTTGACCGGACGGTCACGGCGTCGGGCCGGCTGCCGGCCCGACGAAATCAGCGAGCGTCAGCCGACGAAGGCGCGCTCGACGACGAAGGTGCCCGGCTCGTTGAGCGAGCCTTCGACGAAGCCGAGGCTCTCCGCAAGTTCCTTGACGTCCTTCAGCATGTGCATCGAGCCGCAGATCATGATGCGGTCGGTTTCGGGATCGAGCTTGTCGATGCCGAGGTCGCTGTGGAACTTGCCCGACGAGATCAGCGCGGTGATGCGGCCCATGCGCTCGGATTCCTCGCGCGTCGTCGAATTGTAGAGCGTCACGCGGCCATGCGTCAGCTCGCCGATCAGCGGATCGTTTTCGAGGTTGGCGACGAGTTCCTGGCCGTAGGCCAGTTCGGCGACGTCGCGGCAGGTGTGGGTCAGCACGACCTGCTCGTAGCGTTCATAGGTGTCGGGGTCGCGCAGCAGGCTGGCGAAAGGCGCGATGCCGGTGCCGGTCGAGATCATGAACAGGCGCTTGCCCGGGGTCAGCGCGTCGAGCACCAGCGTGCCGGTCGATTTCTGGCGCATCAGCACGGTGTCGCCGGGCACGATCTTCTGCAGCTCGGAGGTCAGCGGACCATCCGGCACCTTGATCGAGAAGAATTCGAGCTCGTCGTCCCAGGAGGGGCTTGCCACAGAATAGGCGCGGTAGACCGGCTTTTCGGCATTGGGCAGGCCGATCATGACGAATTCGCCCGAGCGGAAGCGCAGCGACTGCGGCCGGGTGATGCGGAAAGAGAAGAGGCGATCCGTGTAATGCTTCACCGAAACCACAGTTTCGGCATAGACATTGGCAGGGATGGGGAACTGAAGCGGCTTTGCGTCGGCCGTCTTCAGCGCTGCTGCAGTGTTCATCGATCAAACCTCTCGCCCGGCGCGGGCGGCGTTTTGGGACCGGCGCGCTGCGGAAATACAGGCAAATAGTGGGGCCTTGTTCGCCTTATTAATTAGTATACAAATGATATGAGCGTCAAGATTGTGGCATAAAACGCCTTTCTAAACTGGCACATGATCGTAGTCCGGGCTTTTCGGGATTAGTCCATGGACGAGAATATTCCCGCAAAGGCGGGAAATGTCGTGGCGGGGATCGACGTGGGCGGGACCTTCACCGACCTGCTTCTGGTCGACGGCGCGAACGGCGGCGCGGTCCGCATCGCCAAGACGCCGACGACGGTCGAGAACCAGGCCCACGGCGTCATCGCCGCGCTCGACGAGACAGGGTTTCCCATCGCCGGTATCGACCTCATCGTCCACGGCACGACGACCACCACCAATGCCGTGCTGGAACGACGGCTGGCAAAGACCGGCATGATCACGACCCGCGGCTTTCGCGACGTGATCGAGCTCGGGCGCCGCACCCGGCCGCAGCCCTATGGCATGACCGGCACCTTCGTGCCCGTCATCCCGCGCAACCTCAGGCTCGAAGTCAACGAGCGCGTCGAGGCCTCGGGACGCGTGCGCGAACCGCTCGACGAGGACGGCTTGCGGGCAGCAGTGCGCGAACTGGTCGATGCCGGCTGCGAAGCGCTGGTGATCCACTTCCTGCATGCCTATGCCAACGCGGAACACGAGCGCCGCGCCGCCGAGATCGCCGCCGAGACCTGGCCGAACGGCCACATCACGACCGGCCACTCGCTGCTGTCGGAAGCGCGCGAGTTCGAGCGCGGCGTCACCGCCTCCGTCAATGCCGCCGTCCAGCCGATCCTGGAACGTTATGTCGGGCGTCTGCGCGACGAGCTGTCGAGCCGCGGCTATGGCCGCGATTTCCTGATCATGAACGGCAATGGCGGCATGATCTCCGCCCGCTTCGTCACCCGCGAGGCCGCCAAGACCGTGATGTCGGGCCCGGCCTCGGGCGTCATCGCCGCCGCCTATACCGGCCGGCGCGCCGGCTTCGAAAATCTCGTCACCTACGACATGGGCGGTACCTCGACCGACGTGGCGCTGATCCTCGGGGCGGAGCCGGCGGTGTCGAACGAAATCGAGATCGAATATGCGATGCCGATCCATGTACCGATGGTGGCCGTGCATACGGTGGGCGCCGGCGGCGGCTCGATCGCGCGGGTCGATGCCTCCGGGCTGATCCAGGTCGGCCCGGAAAGTGCCGGCGCCAATCCCGGGCCGATCTGCTATGGCCGCGGCGGCACCGAGCCGACGATTACCGACGCCAATTTGGTGCTCGGGCGGCTCGACCCGAAGAAGCTGCTCGCCGTCGACACCCCGGTTACGGTGGGAACCGTGCGCAACATCTTCGAAGACAGGATCGGCAAGGCGACCGGGCTCGACGGGGCTGCCGCCGCCGGGGCGGTGCTGCGGCTCGGCAACATCAGGATGGCGGGCGCCATCCGCATGGTGTCGGTGTCGCGCGGCCACGACCCGCGCGACTTCACGCTGTTTGCCTTCGGCGGCGCGGGACCGCTGCATGCGTCGGCGCTGGCACGCGAACTCGGCCTGCCGCGCGTGCTGGTGCCGGCGCGGCCGGGCATCACCAATGCGCTCGGCTGCGTCGTCGCCGATTTGCGCCACGACTTCGTCAACACGGTCAATCAGCCGGTGGCGACGCTTGACGAAAAGCACGCGCGCGACGTTCTGGCGCGACATCGCGCCGAAGGCGAGGCGCTGATCGCCAAGGAAGCGATCCGGCCGCGAAGCCTCCGCGTCGGCCATTCCGCCGACATGCAGTTCGTCGGGCAGACGCACCTCATCAACGTGCCGCTGCCATCGGCCGAGGTCGACCGCGCGACGCTGCAGGGTCTGTTCGAGAA
Organism: Aminobacter aganoensis; assembly: GCF_014206975.1. Lineage (GTDB taxonomy): Bacteria > Pseudomonadota > Alphaproteobacteria > Rhizobiales > Rhizobiaceae > Aminobacter > Aminobacter aganoensis. Next base: position 171,269 of record NZ_JACHOU010000010.1, on the reverse strand, counting down.
GGCCTATTTCGCCCGCTTCAAGGTCGAACTGCCGGAAATCCGCGCCAATCTCGTCAATCTCAACACCTCCGTGACCGGCGTTCGGCCCGACATCGACCTCAGCCGGCTGATCGATCCGGCAGGACGGGCGGCGACGCTTGCGGGGGCGCTGCGCGAAGTCAGGCCGGTGTGGTTCGACGGCGGCTGGCGCGACACGCCGGTCTATCTCAGGGAGAAGCTGCCTCTCGACGCCGTGATCGACGGGCCGGCCATCCTCGAGCAGATGGATGCAACGACAGCGCTGGAGCCCGGCGACCGGGCGCGCAGCGATGCGGACGGCAATATCGTCATCGAGGTGGGGAGATGAACAAGGCGCCTACGTCCCCTTCCCCTTTAAGGGGAGGGTGGCCGGGCAAAGCCCGGCCGGGTGGGGTAACCACTGCAGCGCGGAACGTCTGTAGGGCCGGCGAGCACAGCCTTTACGACCCCAGGAGAGGGCGCGCAGCATGACCCTCGACGCCATCACCCTGTCCGTCATCCAGGCCGCCCTGCAGCAGACCTGCGACGAGATGGACCTGACCTTTTCGCGCGCGGCGTTCTCGCCCGTCATCGCCGAGGCCAACGACCGTTCCGACGGCATCTACTCCGCCGTCGACGGGTCGCTGATCGCGCAGGGGTCGCAAGGCCTGCCAGTGTTCGTCGGCGTCATGCAGCACTCGACCAAAACGATCATCGAGATGATCGCCGACGGGCGCGTGCTGCCGCCCGAGCCGGGCGACATCTACATCGTAAACGATCCCTATCTCGGCGGCACGCATCTGATGGACGTGCGTTTTGCCATGCCGGTATGGCGCGCGGGAAAGATCTTCTGCTGGCTGTCCAACACTGGCCACTGGCCCGACATCGGCGGCGCGGTGCCGGGCGGGTTTTCCGCCTCGGCGACGGCGGTGGAGCAGGAAGGCCTGCGCCTGCCGCCGGTCAAGCTGTTCAAGAAGGGCGTGATGGACCCCGAGATCTACGCCATCATCTGCTCCAACATCCGGGTCGCCGACCAGCGCATCGGCGATATTCGCGCCCAGGCCGCGGCCCTCCATGTCGGGCAGGACCGGCTGTTGCAGATCCTGGATCGTTACGGCGACGAAACCGTCGTCGAGGCCATCGCCGAGTTGCGCCGGCGCGCGGCGGAACAGATGCGGGCACATATCGCCGCCCTGCCCGACGGCACTTACTTGTCGAAGGCGTTCGTCGATTCCGACGGCGTGGTCGATGCGCCGCTGACCATCGCGCTGTCGGCCGAAAAGGCCGGCGACTCGCTGACGTTCGACTTCACCGGTTCGTCCAAACCCTGCGCCGGGCCGATGAACAGCGTGCTGGCGACGACGCTGTCGGCGGTCTATCTCGCCATGCGCCACATCTTTCCCGACGTGCCGATCAGCGCCGGCGCCTTCGAGCCTCTCGTCGTCAGGCGCCCCGAAGGCACCTTCCTCGATGCGCGCTATCCGCGACCGGTGTCGGGCTGCGCGGCGGAGGTTTCCCAGCGCATCGCCGAAGCGGTGTTCGCGGCGATGGTACAAGCCGCGCCCGACAAGGTGACGGCGGCACCGGCAGGATCGAGCGGCAATTTCGCGCTCGGCGGCAACGACCCGGCCCGCGGCCGCGACTATGTCATGTACCAGATCTCGGGCGGCGGCTATGGCGGCAATTCGGGCCATGACGGGCTGTCGAACGGCTGCTCGACCATCGGCATCTCGAAGTCGCCGCCGGTCGAGATCATGGAGCAGGCCTATCCGGTGCTCTATCGCCGATACGCCCTGCGCGAGGCCTCGGGCGGCGCCGGCAGGCAGCGCGGCGGTTTCGGTCTCGCCTACGAGATCGAGCTGTTGCGCGGCGAGGCGCGCGCGTCCTTCGTCATGGACCATGGTCGCGTCGGCCCGCAGGGCGCGCTGGGCGGCAAGGATGGTGCGGTGAACACGGTCACTGTGTTTCGAGACGGCCGGCCGCATGTGCCGCCGCATCTATCGAAAGAACAGGACATTCCGCTCAAGGCCGGCGACCGGGTGCTCGTCGGCACGCCCGGCGGCGGCGGCTATGGCGATCCGTTTTTACGCGACCCGGAATTGGTGCTGCGCGATGTCGAGCTGGGGTACTACTCGCGGGAGCAGGCGGCTGAGATGTTTGGAGTGGTCATCCGAGATGGCGGCGTGGATGCCGCGGAGACGGATCGGTTGAGGCGACGCTGAAGGCCCCAATTGCCCCCTCATCCCCTCCAGTGACAAGGCGCGACGTGAATGCCCCCTCGCCCCGTTCTTCACGGGGAGAGGGGCAATCTTCCAGCGCTTGCGCTGCCCCTCATCTGCCTGCCGGCATCTTCTCCCCGTGAAGAACGGGGAGAACAATCAACCGCGAAGGCGCCCATCATGCCGACGGATTGCTCGCTTCGGCGAAACGAGCCCCGGCAGCCACTCGAGCCGTTGACGGCTACATGCCTGACCCGATCGGCCTCAGCCCAGCGCCTTGCCGTCTTCGCCAAAGCGATAGGTCCGCGCCGCGTCGGGCGTGGCGTAGAGCGTGGCACCGGGGCCGGTCTGGTACTCGCCGAACAGACGGATGGTGACCAGTCCGGCCTTCTCCGTTTCGAGGAAGACATTGGTGTCGGCGCCGAGGTGTTCGGCGTGGATGACCGTGCCCTTCCAGGCGCCGGCGGTGTCGCTGACGGCGATGTGCTCGGGGCGGACGCCGACTGTCTTGGCGGTCTCGCCCAACCTGGCGCCGTCGATGAAGTTCATCTTGGGCGAACCGATGAAGCCTGCGACGAACAGGTTCGCCGGCTTGTTGTAGAGCTCCATCGGCGCGCCGACCTGCTCGACGCGGCCGGCATTGAGCACGACGATGCGGTCGGCGAGCGTCATTGCCTCCACCTGGTCGTGGGTGACGTAGATCATCGTCGACTTCAGCCGGTTGTGCAGCTGGGCGATCTCCAGGCGCGTGTTGACGCGCAGCGCCGCATCAAGGTTCGACAGCGGCTCGTCGAACAGGAACAGTTTCGGTTCGCGCACCAGAGCGCGGCCGATGGCGACGCGCTGGCGCTGGCCGCCGGAGAGCTCGGCCGGGCGGCGCTTGAGGTAGGGTTCGAGCGACAGCATGGCCGAGGACGCGGCGATGCGCTGGTCGATCTCGGCGGCCGGCGTACCTGCCTGCTTGAGGCCAAGGCTCATATTGTCGCGCACGGTCAGATGCGGATAGAGCGCGTAGGTCTGGAACACCATGGCGATGCCGCGCTTGGACGGCGGCGCGTTGGTGACCTTTTGGCCGTCGATCAGCACGTCGCCCGACGAGGCGTCCTCGAGGCCGGCGATGATGCGCAGCAGCGTCGACTTTCCGCAGCCGGACGGGCCGACGAAGACGACGAACTCGCCGTCCTTGACGTCGAGGTCGATGCCCTTCAGCACCTCGACGGGGCCGAAGGATTTCTTGACATTTTCGATCTTGAGCGAACCCACGGGCGGTTTCCTGTCTCTAGAGCTTCACGGGGCGGCCGGTGCGGACGCTTTCGTCCGCAGCCAGGCACACGCGCAGCGATTTGACGGCGTCATCCATGTGACGGGTGAGGTCTATGTCCTCGCGGATGGCCTTCAGCACGAAGGCCTGCTCGCGGTCGCAGAGGCCCTGGTGGCCCGGCTCGTCCTTCATCGACAGGTCTTCATCGGCATGGACGAAATTGCCGTCGGCGCCGAGGTCGGCGCGGTGGACGCGGATCATGCTGGTCTTGGTGTGGGAATCGACGTCGTCCGACTTGGTGGCGGCCTCGTTGACGACGATCGAGACGCTGCCCTTGGGCGAGATGACATCCTTCACGAAGAAGGCGGTCTCCGACATCATCGGGCCCCAGCCGGCCTCGTACCAGCCGACGGAGCCGTCGGCGAACAACACCTGCAGGTGACCGTAGTTGTACATCGCCGGGTCGATCTGGTCGGTCATGCGCAGGCCCATGCCGCGCACCTCGACCGGCTCGGCGTCGGTGATCTGGCACATGACGTCGAGATAGTGCACGCCGCAGTCGACGATCGGCGACGTCGTCTTCATCAGCTGCTTGTGGGTGTCCCACTTGTGGCCGGAAGACTGCTGGTTGAGGTTCATGCGGAAGACATAGGGGCCGCCAAGCGCACGCGCCTCGCCGATCAGCCGCATCCAGGACGGGTGATGGCGCAGGATGTAGCCGATCACCAGTTTGCGGCCATTGGCCTTGGCGGCAGCGACCACGCGCTCGGCGTCGGCGACGGTGGTCGCCAGCGGCTTTTCGAGGAAGACGTGGCAACCCGCCTCCAGCGCCATCACCGCATAGTCGGCATGGCTGTCGGAATAGGTGTTGATCGAGGCGACGTCGGGCTTCAGCTCACGGATCGCACCTTCGAACGAACGCTGGATGCCGTAGCCCGACAGTTCGCCGGGCAGCGGCACGTCGGAACGGTTGACCAGTGTGGCGATCTCGAAACCCGGGTTGTTGTGATAGGCCAGCGCATGGCTGCGGCCCATGTTGCCGAGGCCGGCAACGACGACGCGTAGGGGTTTTTCAGTGCTCACTTGACGGCTCCGGAGGTGATGCCGCGGATCAGCTGCCGCGAGAAGAAGAGATAGAGGACCAGCACCGGCAGGATGGCGAGCGACAGCGCTGCCAGCACGGCGTTCCAGTTGGTGACGAACTGGCCGATGAAGACCTGGGCGCCGAGGGTCACGGTCTTCGTCGCCTCGCCCGGTGCCAGGATCAGCGGAAACCACAAATCGTTCCAGATCGGGATCATGGTGAAGACGGCGACGGTCGCCATGGCCGGGCGAACCAGCGGCAGGACGAGGCGGAAGAAGATGCGGTATTCGGAGAGCCCGTCGATGCGGCCGGCATTCTTGAGGTCGTCCGACACCTGCTTCATGAACTCGGAGAGGATGAAGACGGCCAGCGGCAGGCCTTGCGCGGTGTAGACCAGGATCAGCGCGGTCAGCGTGTTGACCAGCCCCGACGCCACCATCAGCTGCAGGATCGCCACCGTGCCGAGGCGGATCGGGATCATGATGCCGAGGGCCAGATAGAGGCCCATGATGGTGTTGCCCTTGAAGCGGTATTCCGACAGCGCGAATGCCGCCATGGCGCCGAACAGCAGCACGAAGAACAGCGAGGCGACGGTGACCGTCAGGCTGTTCTGGAAATACTGGATGAAGTCGCCCTGGGCCATGACGGTGGTGTAGCCGACGAGGTCGAAGGTCTCGGCCGTCGGCAGCGTCAGCGGCGAGCGGAAGATGGCGGCGCGCGACTTGAACGAGTTGACGACGATGACGATCACCGGGAACAGCGCGATGACGGTGTAGGTCAGCAGGATCGCGTGTGCGCCGATGGTGCGCGGCAGGGATGTGGCAGCCTTGCTCATGACGCCCTCAGAACTGGTAGCGGCGCAGCCGCGTCTGGATGAGGAAAAGATAGACGCAGACGCCGGTGAGGATGATGAAGAACATCATCGAGGCGATGGTGGCGCCCATGTTGGGATCGCCCGTCTGCAGCTGGAAGCCGAAGAAGGTGCGGTAGAGGAACGTGCCGAGGATGTCGGTGGCGTAGTTCGGCCCGGCCAGCGCGCCCTGCGCCGAGTAGATCAGGTCGAAGGCGTTGAAATTGCCGACAAAGGTCAGGATCGAGATGATGCCGATCGACGGCAGGATCAGCGGCAGCTTGATCTTCCAGAACTGCGAGAAGCCGGTGACGCCGTCGCATTCGGCGGCCTCGATGACCTCGTCGGGGATCGACAGCATGGCGGCATAGATCAGCATCATCGGGATGCCGACGAATTGCCACACCGAGATCAGGCTGAGCGCGGTGAGCGCGTATTCTTCCTTGCCGAGCCAGGGCACGAACAGGCTCTTGAGCCCGACGAGGTCGAGCAGGTTGGGTGCGACGCCCCAGAGCGGGCTCAGGATCAGCTTCCAGGCGAAGCCGACGATGACGAAGGACAGGATGGTCGGGATGAAGATCGCCGTGCGGTAGAAGGCGGAGAAACGCAGCTTCGGGCTCGACAGCAGCGCGGCAAGCAGGATGCCGATCGGGTTCTGCACCAGCATGTGGATGATGAAGAACCAGGTGTTGTTGCCGAGCGCGTTCCAGAACGACGCCGACCAGCGCGGGTCGCCGAACAGGGTGCGGAAATTGTCGAAGCCAGTGAAGACCTGGACGTTGTCGACGCTGCGGAACAGCGAGAGCTGCAACGTGCCGAACAGCGGCAGGATCATCACGGCGGTATAGACCAGGAGGGCCGGCGCGAGGAAGACGGCAATGTGCCAACGCGTCGGTCTCTTGTCCTGGCTATGCTCTAGGCTTTGCTCCGACATCTCATATTCCCTGGTCCGGCCGCGGCGGGCCGTTGGTGGTGATAGCGAGGATGGACCCCAGCGGGCTTCCCGCCAATGGCTGTCGGAAGCAGTAGCGCATCTTTGTACGCCGACGTTCAACCCCTGATTTCGAGTCCGCGAGGTTCGAATGTTCGAGGGGTGGGAGAGCGCCGCCGAAGCGGCGCCCTCCCGAGCGAGCATCAAGCCCGCCGCATCTTACTTAGCCGGCTTGTACCAGCTGTCGAGGCCCTTCTGCAGCTCGGCAGCAGCGGCTTCCGGGGTCTCCGTGCCGTTGATGACGTTGGCCGACTTGACCCAGGTCTCGTTTTCGAGGTTCGGCGTGCCGCGCGACAGGACCTGATAGGTCGAGCGGATCGTCGGCTTGCACTTCTCGCGCCAGGAGACGAACTCCTGGGCCAGAGGATCTTCCATCTTCACGGCAGCCGAATTCAGGCTGAAGAAGCCCGGCAGCGCGTTGGCATAGATGGTCGCGAAGTCGGGCGAAGCCACCCAGGTCAGGAAGGTCTTGGCAGCGTCGGCGTTCTTGCTCTTGGCATTAAGGCCGATGCCGATGTCGTTGTGGTCGGAGATGTAGCAGGTGTCGCCGGCCTTCTGGACCGGCGGCGGGAAGGCGCCCATCTTGAACTGCGCCTGGGTGTTGAACACCGAGATCTCCCACGAGCCGGCCGGGAAGATCGCAGCGCGGCCAAGCGTGAAGAGGTTCTGGCTGTCGGGGTAGCTCTGCGCCTCGAAGCCGTCGCCGAGGTAAGGCTTCCACTTGGCGAGCGTCGTGTACGGCGCAACCCAGTCGGCGTCGGTCAGCTTCTGCTCGCCCTTGATGAGCGCCAGGCGGCCTTCCTCGCCCTTCCAGTAGTTCGGGCCGATGTTCTGGTAGCCCATGGTCGCGGCTTCCCAGAGATCCTTGGTGCCCATCGCCATCGGGATGTAGGTGCCGTCGGCCTTGATCTTGTCGAGGGCGGCGAAGAACTCTTCTTCGGTCGCCGGCGGCGTGATGCCGAGCTTGTCGAAGGCTTCCTTGTTGTAGATGAAGCCGTGGATGACGGAGGCCATCGGCACGCAGAAGCTGGCCTTGCCGTCGTCGGTCTGCCAGGCAGATTTGGCGACGTCGGAGAAATTCTCCATGCCGGCAAGGCTGGTCAGGTCGGCGAGTTGGCCCTTCTTGAAGAGCTCGAGCGAGGCGTCGAACGGACGGCAGGTGATCAGGTCACCGGCCGAGCCTGCGTCGAGCTTGGCATTGAGGGCCGCGTTGTACTCGGTTGGAGCCGTCGGCGCGAACACGACCTTGATGCCGGGGTTCTTGGCTTCGAACGCCGGAATGAGCTTCTCCTGCCAGATGGCAAGATCGTCGTTACGCCAGCTTTCGATCGTCAGCGTGGTGTCCTGGGCGAGAGCGATCCCGGCGGAGCCGAGGATGCTGGACGCCATCAGAAGTCCAGTAAGCAACCTGTGTTTCATTTCCATTCTCCCTGTTTACGTTCTCTCGGGCCTCTACTGATGAGAGCCTCTGCTCCCCTCGAGCTTCGACAGAGCGGACCTCAGTTTCTGGTCCGCCCCATCCAGAAGTTGGTTTGCCGCCTCCGGGCTTGCCGCGCCCGAGGCCAAAAGGATCGCCACCTTGACCGAGCCGCCGCTCTCTTCGAGCAGGGTCTTGGCGGTTGGCATGTCGCAGCCGGCAATCGCGGAGACGATGCGCGCGGCGCGCTCGTGCAGCTTGATGTTGTCGGCATGGAGATTGACCATGTAGCCGTCATGGACATGACCGAGATGGATGGCGACGAGCGTCGACATCATGTTGAGCGCGATCTTCTGCGCCGTGCCCGCGCCCATGCGGGTCGAGCCGGCGATGACTTCCGGCGGCGTGGCCAGCAGGACCGAGATGTCGGCTATGTCGAACATCGGCGCGCCGGCATTGTTGGCGACCGCAACGGTCGCGGCACCGCGGCGCCGGGCTTCTTCGAGCGCGCCGATGGCAAAGGGCGTCGAACCGCTGGCCGAGACGGCGATCAGGCAATCGCCGGCATTCAGCCCGGCGGACGCGACCTCCCTCACGGCCTGCCCGGCATCGTCTTCCGGCGCACCGGCGAGATTGACCAGGCTGTCGGTGCCGCCGGCAAGCAGGATGACGACGCGGTCGCGCGGGATGCCGTAGGTTCCGGGAAGTTCGAGCGCGTCGGCCAGCGCCATCAGGCCTGAACTGCCGGCAGCGGCATAAACGAGGCGCCCGCCGGACGCGAGGCTGTCGGCGATCCTGGCGGCGGCTTCGGCAATTGCGGGGATGGCGGCATGTACGGCAGCGGCGGCCTCGACCTGTGCTGCGGCAAGCAGGCGAAGAACGGATTCAGGTGCCTGGACATCTATGCCCCGGGCATCTTTATGCACCGCTTCGGTACGCGTTGGCGCCATTCTGTCTCTCCCTTTCACCGACAATACCAAAAAAATACCACTTGTCCAGCGGCGTTAACAATTTCCTTTGCTGCAATGCAAGGCAGAACGAAAATCCTATAAAATTCAATAGAAAACGACGGCCCGGCCGGAAGGCGGAATTTAACACTTGGCTATTGGTATTTTATTGGTATTATCAAACCCGAGGAGAAAACGCCGTGGATCTTGTGCTCGGGATAGATGGTGGCGGCACCGGTTGCCGGGCCGCACTGGCCACCGCGACTGGCGACATTCTGGGTCGCGGGCGGGGCGGACCCGCCAATATCCGCACCGACCTCGCAGGCGCCTGCGCCAACATCGTCGACGCCGCCCGCCTGGCATTTGCCGATGCCGGCCGCGATCCCGATCTGATCGGCACGGCCGATGCCGTGCTTGGCCTCGCCGGCGCCAATGTCGGCGACTACAAGCAGCGGCTCGAAGCCATGCTGCCGTTCCGGAACAGCCGCATCGAAAACGACTCGCTGATCTCGCTCGAAGGCGCGCTCGGCGACCATGACGGCGCCATCGCGGCGCTTGGCACCGGAACCGTCTACCTGGGACGCCAGAAGGGACAGTTCCGCCCGCTCGGCGGCTGGGGCTTCCAGATCGGCGACCTCGGCAGCGGCGCGCGCATCGGCCGCGACCTGCTGCAGGAAACCCTGCTGGTGCATGACAAGATCCATGCCGGCTCGCCCCTGACCGGCATCATTCTCGAGCGCTTCAACAACGACCCCAGCGAGATCGTCGAATTCACCACGACAGCCAAGCCCGCCGACTACGGCGCATTTGCGCCGATGGTCTTCGAGCACGCCGCGAAAGGAGACGCTGCCGGCCAGAAGCTGGTCGAGCGCGCCGTCGCCGACGTCGAGGAAACGCTCGCCGTCTTCGACCTGTCGCCGACCGAGCGGCTGTGCCTGCTCGGCGGGCTCGCCGGTCTCTATGCGCCGCTGCTGTCGCGGCGCTACCGGGCGATCATGCATCCGCCGCTGCAGGACGCCCTCGGCGGCGCGGTGGCCATGGCGGTCAGGGTATTCGGCAAGACGGGAGGCGGCCATGGATGATGCCGCCGAGCGGATTTTCGCGGCCCTGCGCGACGTCAGCCAGAGCGGCGCGCCGCTCTACCTGCAGCTCAAGAAGAACATCGAGGATGCCGTCAGGCGCGGGCTGATCGGCCCTGGAGACGCCCTGCCCTCGGAACGCGACATCGCGGCCCAGGCCGACATTTCCCGCGTCACCGTGCGCAAGGCGGTGCAGGACCTGGTCAAGTCCGGCGTGCTGGTGCAGCGCCATGGCTCAGGCACCTTCGTTGCGCCGCGCATGGAGCGGGTCGAGCAGTCGCTGTCGCGGCTGACCTCGTTCACCGAAGACATGGCCCGACGCGGCATGGCGGCACGCTCGCAATGGCTGGAACGCGGTGTCTATCCGCCCTCTCCCGACGAGATGATGGTGCTGGGCCTGTCGGCGAGCGAGCTCGTGTCGCGGCTGAGCCGCCTGCGCATCGCGGACGAGACACCGCTGGCGATCGAACGCGCGGCAATCTCGGCTTCGGTGCTGCCCGACCCTCGCGAAGTCACGTCCTCGCTCTATATGGCATTGGGCAAGACCGGCCACCGGCCGGTGCGCGCTGTGCAGCGCATCTCGGCGGTCAATCTCGGCGGCGCCGAGGCCAAGCTCTTGGTCGTTCCGGAAGGCTCGGCCTGCCTGCAGATCGAGCGCATCTCATACCTTGCCAGCGGCAAGGTGATCGAGTTCACCAAGTCGATCTATCGTGGCGACGCCTATGATTTCGTCGCCGAACTAAGGCTACCCGGCCCGGATGGGCAAGAAGGAGACATCGCTTGAACGCGACAACGCACATGCGGCGCGAAATCGCCGAAATCCCCGAGGCGACAGCCCGCCTGCTCGAAGGTTCGGCGACGGAACTGGCCGAGACCGGCGCGCATCTCAAGCGCGCGGCACCGCGCTTCGTCACCACGGTGGCGCGCGGCTCGTCCGACCATGCGGCGTCGTTCCTCAAATATGCCATCGAGCTCAACACCGGCCTTCCGGTCGCGTCCATCGGCCCGTCGATCTCGTCGATCTACGGCGCCAGGCTCAAGCTCGCCGACTCGGCCTGCCTTGCCATCTCGCAGTCGGGCAAGAGCCCCGACATCGTCGCCATGGCGGAAGGCGCCCGCGCCGGCGGCGCGCTGACCATCGCGCTGACCAACACCGCCGGCTCGCCGCTGGCAGCCGCATCCGACCACGCCATCGACATCCAGGCAGGCGTCGAGAAGAGTGTCGCGGCGACCAAGACCTTCGTCAATTCGGCAGTGGCAGGCCTCGCCGTGCTCGCCAACTGGACCGGCGACGACAAGCTGCTCGCGGCGCTCGAGGCCCTGCCCGAGCATTTCGCCAAGGCGGTCGACTGCGACTGGATGGACATTGCCGGAGACCTGACCGACGGCAACTCGCTGTTCATCCTCGGCCGCGGCCCCTCCTTCGCCATCGCCAACGAGGCGGCGCTGAAGTTCAAGGAAACCTGCGCCATGCATGCCGAGTCCTACAGCGCGGCTGAAGTCATGCACGGCCCGCTGGCGCTGGTGCGGCCCGGCTTCCCGGTGCTGGCACTCGCCGCCCGCGACGCCTCGGAGCCTTCGATCGCGGAAGCCGCCGACGGGCTCGCCGGACGCGGCGCCGCGATCCACATCACCTCGTCGATGGCGAAGAAGGCCAAGGTCCTGCCGCATGTCGCCACCGGCCACCCTCTGACCGACCCGCTGATGTTGATCGCCTCGTTCTACGGCTTCGTCGAGGCCTTTGCCCGCCACCGCGGGCTCGACCCCGACAGCCCGCCCAATCTCAGGAAAGTGACCGAAACGATATGAGCGATCGCTTTGCGATAGCGGCTGCCCGCATCTTCGACGGCGAGGCGTGGCATGACGACGCCGCGCTCGTCGTCGCCGACGGGCTGGTCGAGGGCGTCGTCCGGCGCGATGCCGTGCCGGCCGGCATTGCGGTGACGGAAGGCGGCGCCATGCTCGTGCCCGGCTTCATCGACCTGCAGGTCAATGGCGGCGGCGGGCTGATGCTCAACGACAAGCCCGACGCCGAGACGCTGGCGACGATCTGCAAGGCGCAGATGCCGTTCGGCACGACGGCGGTGCTGCCGACGCTGATCACCGACACCCGCGAGATCACCCGGGCCACCATCGCGGCGGGTGCGGAGGCCGTGGCGCGCAAGATGCCCGGCTTTCTCGGCCTGCACCTCGAGGGCCCGCATCTGTCGCTCAGCCGCAAGGGCGCGCACGATCCCAGGCTGATCCGCCCGATGGACGGCGACGACGAGGCCGCATTGATCGCCGCGCGCAAGACGATGCCGGTGCTGCTGACTACCGTGGCGCCGGAATCGGTGACGGCAGAGCAGGTCAAGACGCTGGCCGCTGCCGGCGTCGTCGTCAGCCTCGGCCACACCGACACCAGCTACCGTACGGCCAAGCAATATGCCGAGGCAGGCGCCACCATGGCGACGCACCTGTTCAACGCGATGAGCCAGATCGGCAATCGCGAGCCCGGGCTCGTCGGCGCCGCGGTCGACATTTCCACCTTCTCGGCCGGGCTGATCGCCGACGGCGTCCACGTCGACCCGGCAGCGATGGCCATCGCGCTCAGGGCCAAGAACGGCCCGGCGCGCATCTTCCTGGTCACCGACGCGATGGCGACCATCGGCACCGACCTCAAATCGTTCACGCTCAACGGCCGCACCATCAAGCGCGAGAACGGCCGCCTGACGCTGGAGGACGGCACGCTTGCCGGCGCCGACCTCGACATGATCTCGGCCATCCGCTTCATGCACGAAAAGATCGGCTACGACCTCGGCGAGGCGATCCGCATGGCCTCGCTCTATCCGGCCGAGGCCGTCGGTCAGGACAAGCGCCTGGGACGGCTCGCGAGGGGTTTTGCCGCCAACGCCGTGCAACTGACAGACGCCCTCGACGTGTCGGGCACCTGGATCGACGGCAACAAGGTGTTCTCGGCTTAAGACAGGGAGTGGGGAGAAGCCCCTTCGCCGTGCCACCTCTCCCCACCGGGTGGGGGCGAGGAAGCCGACCTGATCCAGCGTTGGAGCCGCCCCTCATCCGCCTGCCGGCACCTTCTCCCCGTAATGACGGGGAGAAGGGACAAGCGGCTACGTTGACGCCCCCTCTCCCCGTTCTTCACGGGGAGAGGGTAAGGGTGAGGGGCAAATTCTCTAGATCGCAGCCTTGTCCGCGGCAACCCGGATCGCCTCGATGTTCGCGGCATAGGCCGACGGCCCGCCCTTGAACACGGCGTTGCCGGCGACCAGCACATTGGCACCTGCCGCGGTGACCAGCGGCGCGGTCTCGGGGGTCACGCCACCGTCGATCTCGATGTCGATCGGGCGGTTGCCGATCATCGCCTTGACGCGCTTGACCTTGTCGATGACGGCCGGGATGAAGGCCTGGCCGCCGAAGCCCGGGTTGACCGTCATCAGCAGCACCAGGTCGAGCCGGTCGAGCACGTATTCGATCACCGATTCCGGCGTCGACGGGTTGAGCGACACGCCGGCCTTCTTGCCGAGATTGCGGATCGTCTGCAACGAGCGGTCGAGATGCGGGCCGGCCTCGGCATGCACGGTGATGATGTCACAGCCGGCGTCCGCAAAGGCCGCCAGATACGGATCGGCAGGCTGGATCATCAGGTGGCAATCGAACACCTTGTCGGTGCGGTCGCGGATCGCCTTGATGACGGGCGGGCCGAAGGTGATGTTGGGGACGAAATGGCCGTCCATGACGTCGAGATGGATCCAGTCGGCGCCGGCGGCGACGATGGCCTCGACCTCGTCGCCGAGCTTGGAGAAGTCGGACGACAGCACCGACGGCGCGATCAGGGTCTTGTTGCTCACGTTCAGGCCTTTCGAAAGGGGCAGAGCCGGTTTTCCGGACTGCCTAATATCAGCCGCCGCCCTTGTCGAGCCGAGAATTCCGTCACATCGCCGCTTATCCTGAAAAAGCAGAACCCCGCCGGCGAGGCCGGCGGGGTTCCATCGCGTTCGCTCCGATCACTGCGGAATGATGTTGTTGTTGCTTGGCCGCTGAGGCTGCCTCTGCGGGATCAGGCCACGGAACACATCCGGGTTGATCGGCATGATCTCGAACGTCGGACGCTGGCGCGGGCGGCAGTTCGGATACTGCCCGACCGTGCCGCGCGGGCATTCACGCTCGATGGTCATGCACTGGCCGTTGACCAGCACCTCGCCACGACGGCAGACGGTGTCCTGGCGGTCGGGCACGCAGCGGCCGCGGACGAGGTTGGTCCCTGCCGGGCACTCGACCTGCGCCTTGCGGCATGCGCCGCGGACCAGCTGCGTCCCGCGCGGGCAGATGCAACGCCCGTCCTGGGTCCGGATCTGGCCGGGCAGCAGCTTGCACTGGCGCACCGGCGGCTGGTCCTTGACGCAGCGGCCGTTCCTCAGCTCGGTGCCACGCGGACAGATGCAGCGTCCGTCCTGCGTCCTGATCTGCCCCGGAAGCAGCTTGCACTGACGCACCGGCGGCTGTTCCGGCCGCACGCACTTGCCGTTCGACAGTTCCGTGCCGCGCGGGCAGATGCAGCGCCCGTCCTCGGTGCGGACCTGCCCCGGCAGCAGGCGGCATTGCGGCTTGACCGGCGGAACCGGCGTCACCGTGCCGCTATCGGCCACGCACTGGCCGTTGCGGAACGTCGTGCCTTCGGGGCAGACGCAGCGCCCTGCCTGATTCAGCACCAGGCCTTCCGAGCATTGCGGCTTGTCCTCGTGGTCGATCAGGAAGCGGTGGCAGGCATAGGGACTGCCGCCAAGGCCGCCCGGAACCGCCGTTCCGCCGGCCAGGTCAAGCCCGCGAACCGGCGTGTCGGGCGGAAGCACGGCGACGCAGTTCTGGGCCGGTGCGGGCTTCGGGAGATTGGCGAGGCGGCCATCGTCCGGGATCACCACCGTCACCTTGTGCACGCGGCTTTCGCCGGCGCCGAGGCTGATGTTGGTGACGCAGGACAGCGGCAGCGTCGCCGGCTCGGGAGTGCAGCCGAAGGGCGGTTCGATCGAGCTGATCGCAACGCCGTCCAGCCGGCCGAGCCCATCCACCCCGATGGCGTCGCCAATTCGGACCGAGCCGTTGAAGGGGCCGGTCCCGCTGTTGGTGATGGTGATCTCGAAGGTGCAGGGCTGGCCGGCCTCGCACTGCCGGTCGCCGGTCTTGGCAACCGTCAGCCGCGGACGCCCCGGATGCGGGATGCGCATCGTGGCGCAGGCCTTGTTGTTGGTGAGCACGTTCTCACCCGGGATCGCCCCCACCTCGCCGCAGTTGCGGATCGTGTCGGACTGGTAGTCCGCCGGCACGATGGCGACCACGGAAAGCGGTACCGAGGCACCCGGCACGAGTGCCACGCCGGGATGGTCGCAGCGGAACTGGCCGGGACCGGCAGGACCACAGGCCCAGGGCGGGGTCGGGCCGAAGGTCGAGGACGCCGGTGCTCCCGTGGGATAGTCGTCGATCACGGTCAGCGGGCCGACATAGTTTTCCGTGCCGTTGTTGTAGACGCGGATCAGGAAGCTGCAGACGCCGTCGGCGCTGCAGGAAACCGAACGCGGGTCCTTGGTGATGCGCAGGTCGACCTTCTTTTCCACCGGCGGACGGCAATCGGGATCGCCGCGCCTGCAGATCGGGATGGTGGCGCAGGCCTTGTCGTTGTCGGTGCGGCCGAACACCTCGGGCTTACCGCTCGCCGTGTAGTCGTATTCGGCGCAGTTGCGGATGAAGCGTGCCTCCCAGCCGGGCCCGGGCTTGAAGCCGATCTTGAGATCGACCGACTCGCCGGGATCGAGCGTTGTCGCGGGATACTCACAGCTCATCGGGCTGGTTGCCGGCAGGCAGGTCCAGGGCGCGTTGGGCCCGGAATCGATCGTCGCGTTGCCGGGCAAGGTCACCTCGTCGAGCACGATCTTGCCGTTGTAGGGGCCGTCGCCGACATTGGTGACGCGGATGGTGAAGTTGCAGCCGCCAAGCACCGTGCAGCGGGCGACGTCGGCGCGCTTCTCGACCTTGATGTCGGGCTGTTTCTCGGGCGGGCACCTGAGATCGGGCGGAATGACGATGTCGACCGTCTGGGTGCAGCACAGGCCGACGCCTTCTTCCGGGCCGGCATAGGTCTCGATGCCGGTGACGATCAGATGCACGGCATCGCCCGGGCCCGCGCCCTCGATCTCCCAGTGCAGCACGCCGCCGCCGGGCGGGACGAGTTGCATCTGCGGATCGATGGTGATGCCGGGCGTGGTGGTGCGCAGTTGCACCCAGCGGCCGGCCATCTCGGGTCCGACAGGCATGTTGTAGATGTAGGCGCCGCCACCGGGCACGCAGTCGACATCGCCGGTCTCGACCTTGAAGCATGCCTCCTTGTCGCCCTGAGGCGGCGGAGGCGGCTCGCAGTCGGTGACGTCGATGCGGATCTGGGTCTTCTCGCCGGTGCGGAAATCGCCGTCGTCGGGCTTGGCCGGATCGTGCGAGGGGATCTCGATCGAGCCGGGGCCGGCCGACAGCTTGACGAAGCCCTGGTTGTCTATGACCGCGGGCGCCGGGAAGGCGGCGTGGTCGATCAGGGCGGTGATGCGCATGTCGATGTAGCGTTCGTTGGGTGCGCCAACCCCATCGAGATCGGTCGCCGACAGACGGAAATCGGCAATGGTCGCCGTGTCGTTGGGGTTGGTCGTCGTGCCGATGGCGGCTGCCGGCAGCGGACCGCCGACGGCATCGGTGCCGTCGCCGGAAGCCTGGACGTTGACGATGGTCAGGCCGGCGGCAACCTGGTCGCGGAAATCCATCCGTAAGGTCTTGAGGCCGTTGGCGAAGGCCGGATCGAAGAACTTTTCCGGATTGCCACGGGCACCGAAGCGCAGATTGTAGACGACATAGTCGCAATTGCGCTGGACACCCTTCTTGGTGAAGAACGGCACGACGTCGTCATGTCCGGGATGCGGCAGGACGCGGTCGAGCCTCAGTTCGGGCACGATTTCGGGCAACGGCTGGGCGGCTGCCGGCGACAGGGGCATGGCGGCGAGCGCGATCCCTGCCGCCACCAGCCAGCGCGCGCCGCGCCTGGCAAATGACAGGGGTTTCATGATCGTCTCCATGACGGTTGCCTTGCTGTGGCGCGGGACGGGAGCGTGGATGTTCATCTCTCCCTCCCTCACGGTTCGCAGCTTGCGGCGGGCGTTTCGAGCGGCACCACCACCTTGCAGCAAGGGTAGTAGCCGCCCTTGTCGGCGTCGGACTGCTTGTAGAAGCACAGGCCGACATTGACGGTGTCACCGGGGAAGTGGCCGGTCACCCCGATGGTGAACGGCGCGCCTGCCGGCTTGCTCTGCTGCAGCGGTGTGATGCCAACGCCCGGCGTCCTGGAATCGGCCTTGACGGAATCGCCGCCGATGCCTGCAACGTCACGGACATAAAGATCGGCCTCGAGCCCGGCCGGGGTACAGAAATACTCGACCGCCTCGAGGTCGAGGCAGGGCGGGATGTTGCCGGGCGGCGGGAAGGCCGGCGGCCACAGCGGCGTCGGATAGTCGCCCGGATAGGGGATCTGCTCGTAATAGCCGGCGCGGCCCTCGCACGGACGCCAGACCTCGACGTCGCCGACTTGGCCCTCGACCTCGGGATCCTCGAAGAAGCTGTCGAAATCGGCGAACCACGAGCCAAAAGGCGGAACGTTGGCCGGCTTCACAAGCGCGGCTGAGGTGATCTGCACGCCGTGGACGGCGAGCGGACCGCCAGCGGCAAGCTGGTCGGCCAGGGCCGGATTGTCGCGCAGCTTGTCGCCAGTCTTGACGATGGTGTCGGTGCAGGCGTTGGGGTTGATGAAGCCCTGCGCGTCATAGCCATATTGCAGGTCGATGCCGCCGGCCGACTGGCGATTGCCTTCCGGGAAGCCGACGGCATATTCCTGCGGCGCCGGCACCCAGATGCTTTCGGTGGCCGGATCGTCGGGGCTTTCGCGCCAGTAGCGGATGACCTCGCCATCGCCCGTATCGGCAAACTGGCTGTAGTCGTAACGGTTCTCGATGTCGCCGCGCTGGGCCAGATACATGAAACCCCTGCTGTCGAAGGCGATGTCGGTGACCGGCAGGTCTTCCTCGGCCTCGACCGTCAGCTCCCAGCGCGGGTCGCCGGCGAACTTGCCGTCGCGGGCGATGCCGACCGACCAGATCTCGGCCTTGTCGCCGACCGCGTAGTAGACACGGCCGCCGTGGAAGGCTATGCCCCAGACACGGCGTTCGTCCTGGGTGTAGCCCCAGGTGCCGGGGTCCTCGCTGTCGAAGGCGGCACCGGCGATGTCCATCACCGCGCCGTCGTCGGCCGTCGGCGCCAGCCCGCGGACAGGGCGACCCGTGACGCCGTGGTCGAAGCTGTCGAGCACGGCGCCCGAGGCATCGATGCGGTGGATCAGGCCGGTGTCGAGGTCGGAGGCGAAGAACTGGCGATGGACCTTGTCGAAGGCGACGTCGCCGATGCCGGGTCCGCTGTTGGTGCCGATGTCGGCGAATTTGCTGACGGCGCCCGACATGCCATCGATGCGCCAGATGGTGCCGGGTCCGCCGCCATTCTCCTCGCCGAACTGGCCGGCCATGAAGGTGGCGCCGGCGATGCCGCGGCGCTGGCGCTCGGGACGCCCGTCGTCGTCGGCATCGGGCGTGACGATGCGGATGCCGTGCAGCGAGGTCGCGCCCGCATAGAGGTCGGGCACGCCGGACAGGGTGCCGTCGCGGACGCCGTCGTCATAGGTCAGCGCAAATACCTGGCCGATCTGGCCGGCCAGAACCTCGAAAGGCTGCGGCGTGTTGACGATCTGGCCGGTCGGCGGTCCGCCGAGGGCCGAAACGTCGAAAACGCGCAAGGTCGCGCGCTCGGTGTCGATGAAGGTTTCGTCGACAGGGTCGACGCCGGGCGGCAGCCCTTCCTCGAAGCCGGGAATGACGGTGCCTGAAAAGCCGGTAACCGCCATCGATCCGGGGTTGATGATCCGGGTTTCCTGGGCGCCGGCCGGCGGCACCAGCCAGAGATTGGCGGCAAGCGCCAGCGCCGTCATGCCGGCGTTCAGCGCGAGTGCTCTCAGGCGGGTGCCAGACGGTTCTGATGGACGCGCAGGCGCGCCGGAACCACCACGAAAGCACGGCATGACACCTCTCCCGAGTTGTGTGGAAGAAGGTGCTGGAGCGCATGCGAGAGCGAAGCGCTGATACCCGGCACTTTCCTCCCTTGCAGTCCTGCTATTGTCCCTCGGCGCGACGATACGCCGGGGCTTACCCAGGGTCAATGGAACAAGCCCGAAGCCCAGCGCGTCCACCCTCTCCCTGAGGCGGTGGTCGCGCCGTGCTCCGGGTGCCCGCGGTGACCCGCAACACCTGGTGTCTGTGGTCATTGGGTTTTCCTTTCGTGACACCGCACCACGCGGCGTCTGGACTTTGGTCGCGCCGACGCCCGGAAAGGTTCACCCTGAAAGCCTGCCGCGGAGACCTCATTTTGAGGCAAACGAATGCTCCGCAAACCCTTGAAAAATGGCGATTGAAATCGATTACATTTTCTGGCTATCATCTGCTGCAGCAGTTTTTGCACCGGGAGGAATTCATGAAGAAATTTGCAGCACTGGCGCTCACCACCGTCGCGGCACTGGCCGTGTCGGCGTTCTCGACCCAGGCGGCCGACTACAAGATCGGCCTGTCCAATGGCTGGGTCGGCTCGGAGTGGCGGACCCAGATGATCGAACAGGCACAGGCAGCGGCTGCGGCCTGGAAGGAAAAGGGCGTCAATGTCGAGGTCGTGGTGCAGAGCGCCAATGTCGACGTGCCCGGCCAGATCGCACACGTCCGTAACTTCATCAGCGAAGGCGTCAACGCCATCATCATCAACCCGAACAGCCCGACGGCGTTCGATCCGGTGTTTGCCCAGGCCAAGGAAGCCGGCATCCTGGTGATCTCGACCGACGCCGAAGTGTCGTCGCCCGACGCCACCTATGTCGGCATCGACCAGAAGGCATGGGGCGCGGCAGGCGCCAAGTGGCTCGCCGAAACGCTCGGCGGCAAGGGCAACGTCGTCGCCATCAACGGCGTCGCCGGCCATCCCGCCAACGAGATGCGAGTCGCCGGCTACAAGGAAGTGTTCGGCCAGTATCCCGACATCAAGATCGTCAACGAAGTGAACGCCAACTGGGACCAGGCGCAGGGCCAGCAGGCCATGCAGAACCTGCTCGCCACCAACCCCGACATCAACGGCGTCTGGGTGCAGGACGGCATGGCGGCGGGTGCCTGGAAGTCGATCATCGACGCCAACAAGCAGTCGTCGATCGCCGCCACCGGCGAGATCCGCAAGGACTTCATCGACCTGTGGGTCAAGGACAAGCTGAACTCGGGCGCTTCGGTCAACCCTCCCGGCGTCATGGCTTCGGCGCTCAACGTCGCCGTGCTGATGCTTGAAGGCAAGGAACTGAAGGAGCCGGCAACGGCTGGCCAGTACAAGAACGCCATGTACCTGCCGATCCCCTTCATCGACAGCAAGAACGTCGAGCAGGTCGCCAAGGAGCTCGACGGCAAGCCGGGCTACTTCTCCTACACCAGCCAGCTTTCGATCGCTGACGCCGAGGCGCTGTTCAAGTAAGCTTCATCCCACCAGTGGGGACGCGCGCCTGGAAAAACCGCGCGTCCCCCGACCGACGAAGCACCGGAAAGCCACCACCATGTCGAAACTCATCATGCGCGGCGTAAGCAAGGCTTACGGCGCCACCCTGGCCTTGCGCCGCGGCGACCTGACGGTCGAGGCCGGCGAAGTGCATGTGCTGATCGGCTCCAACGGCTCGGGCAAGAGCACGCTGTGCAAGGTGCTGGCCGGCAGCGTGCGGCCCGACGGCGGCGAGATCCTGATCGACGGCAAGCCGGTGACCATCACCGGCCCGCATGCGGCGCGCGAGCATGGCATCGGCATCTTCTACCAGGAGCTCAGCCTGGCCGGGCACAGGACGGTGGCGGAAAACATCTGCCTGCCCGACATGCCGGGCGGCATCTTCGTCGACCGCAAGGCGCTGGAGACCCGCGCCGCACGCTATATCGCGCTGTTCGACACGGTCGCCGGCGAAGGCTTTTCGGCGGAAGCGGTGGTGGAAAACCTGCGCGCCGACCAGCGCCAGCTGGTCGAGATCATGAAGGCACTGGCGACCGAAGCGCCAATCACCATCTTCGACGAACCGACCTCGGCGCTCGACCGGGCCCAGGTCGACCGCTTCTTCGAAATCCTGCGCGACCTGAAGGCTGGGGGCCGCAGCATCATCTTCATCTCGCACCGCATGGACGAGATCTTCGCCATCGGCGACCGCGTCACCGTCATCCGCGACGGCGAGACGGTGGGCACCGAAAACATCGCCGACACCAACCCGGCAGCCGTGATCCGGCTGATGGTCGGCGGCCAGGAGGAGCTCGCCGCCGGCGCCAGCGCGCCGCCGGCAGCGGCGACCGACCGCAAGGCGGCCGTGCTCAAGGCCGAGAATTTTTCCGGCAAGGGCTTTGCCAATGTCAGCTTCGAGGTCGCCCGGGGCGAGATCCTCGGCTTCGGCGGCCTGCACGGCCAGGGCCAGTCAGCGGTGCTGCGCGCCATCTTCGGCGCCAATCCCGCGGCGGGCGGCACGATCACCCTCGGCGGCTCGGCCTTCGCGCCCTCCAACCCGCGCAACGCCATCCGGCGCGGCCTCGCCTATGTCTCCGGCGACCGCAGCCGCGACGGCGTCATCCAGGGGCGGCCGATCATCGAGAACGCGACGCCGATCCACTATCTCCGGCAGAAGCTGAAGCTGGCCCGGCCGGCAGCGCTGGCGGCGCGGGTGAAGCCGGCGCTCGAGGCGCTGCACACCAAGTTCGGCGGGCTCAGCCATCCCATCAATTCGCTGTCGGGCGGCAACCAGCAGAAGATCGTCATCGCCCGCTGGCTGATCGACCGGCCCGACGTGCTGTTGCTCGACGACCCGACCAAGGGCATCGACCTGTCGGCCAAGGCGGACCTGTTTGCGCTGATCCGCAAGCTCGCCGAAGAGGGCATGGGCATCGTGCTCTATTCCTCGGAAGACGCCGAACTGCTCAACAATGCCGACCGCATCCTCGTCTTCAACGGCGGGTCGGTGCGGCGCGAACTCACCGGCGCAGACCGCACGCGCTACAATCTCTACCAGGCAGCTTACGAGGCCGCGTGATGACGACCGCGACCCTTTCCACGCAAAAGCCGGGCGGCGGGCTCAAGCGCCTCGTCGAACGCCATCCGTTCCTGCCGGCGCTGCTGATCGCGCTGGTGCTGCTGGCGCTCAACGGCCTCTACCAGCCGCGCAGCGTCAGCTTCATCGGCATCACCGGCCTGACCAAGACCTATCTGGCGCTGATGATGCTCGCCATCGCCCAGACCTATGTCGTCTATGCCGGCGACATCGACCTGTCGGTCGGGGCCATCGTCTCGCTGGTCAATGTCGTCATCGTCGTGCTGATGGAAAAGATGGGCGGCAGCGGCTTTTCGGTTGTCGTGGCCCTCGGCGTCGGCCTGCTCACCGGGCTTGCCTGCGGCATCGTCAACGGCATCGTGGTGGCCGCACTGCGGCTGCAGGCGATCGTCGCCACCTTCGCCACCTCGATCTTCTTCACCGGGCTGGCGCTCTACGTCATGCCGGTCGCGGGCACCCCGGCGCCCGCCGCCTTCTGGCGCACCTATGGCGGCCGCTTCTTCGAGGTCCCGTTCGTGTTCTACGCCGTCGTGGTGCTGGCCATCGTGCTCTACGTGCTCGCCCGCACCCGCCTCGCCACCCAGCTCCTCGCCGTCGGCGACGATGCGCAGGCGGCCTTCCAGAGCGGCCTGCCGGTCACGAAAATCCGCATCCAGGGCTACGCGCTGTGCGGCCTATTCGCGGCACTCGCCGCCTTCTGCATCACCGGCGACACGGCCAGCGGCGACCCGCTGGTCGGCGGCAAGATGACCCTGTTTTCGGTGGCAGCGGTGGTGCTCGGCGGCAGCGCATTGTCGGGCGGCTTCGGCACCGTCGTCGGCTCGATCATCGGGGCGCTGATCATCGGCCTGATCAACTCGCTGGTGTTCTTCGTCGGCACGCCGTCCGAATGGCAGAACCTGGTCCAGGGCCTCGCCATCCTGGTGGCGCTGATGGCCGGCGTCCTCGTCGGCCGGAGGGCACGCGCATGACCGCCACGACCCAGACCCCGGCCAAGGCGGCGGCGCCCTCGCCCGTGTTGGCCTTCCTCAAGCAGCCGCTGGTCGTGGCGCTGATCCTGATCGCGGCGCTGCTGATCCTCGGCGAAGTGCTGTCGCCCGGCTTCGCCTCGGCCCAGCAGATCCTGCGCCTGCTGATCGTCGCCGCCCTGCTCGGCATCGTCGCCGCCGGCCAGAACCTCGTCATCCTCGGCGGCCGCGAGGGCATCGACCTGTCGGTCGGCGGCGTCATCTCGCTCTCGGCCATCATCGCCGGCAACGTCATGAACGGCGCCGACAGCGCCATCGTGCCGGCGGTGCTGGCCTGCATGGCGGCAGGCGCCTTCATCGGCCTGATCAACGGCATGGGCGTGACGCTGCTGCGCATCCCGCCACTGGTGATGACACTCGGCATGCTCGGCGTGCTGCAGGGCCTCTTGGTGGTCGTCCGCAACGGCATCCCCTCGGGCTTCGCCGCGCCCGGCCTGTCGCGCTTCGTCACCCAACCGTTCCTGCTCGGCCTGCCCGGCATCATCTGGCTGTGGGTGGCGATCGGGCTGCTGATGGCCTTCATGCTGACCCGCACCGTCTACGGCCACCGCATCTATGCCATCGGCTCCAACGAGCAAGCCGCCTACATGGCCGGCGTGCCGGTCCGGGCGATGCGCATCTCGCTGTTCATGCTGTCGGGCGTGTTCGCCGCCATCACCGGCATCTGCCTGCTCGGCTATTCCGGTTCGTCTTTCGCCAATGTCGGCGAGCAGTACATGCTGGCCTCCATCATCGCCGTCGTCTTCGGCGGCACGCCACTGTCCGGCGGCAAGGGCGGCTACACCGGCACCATGGCGGGCGCGCTTCTGCTGGTCATCCTGCAGGGCATCCTGACCACGGTCCACATCGACGAATCCGGCCGGCAGATGGTGTTCGGCGCCACGCTGCTGCTGCTGATGCTGTTCTACGGACGCGGGCGGGCGATGCGCGGATGAACGAGCGGCCCAAGATCAAGGACATCGCCGAACGGCTCGGCGTCTCCGCCGCCACCGTGTCGCGCGCGCTCTCCGACAGCGGGCTGGTGGCCGAACCGACGCTCAGCCGCATCCGCGAGGTCGCCCGCGAGATGAACTACCGGCCCAATGTCAGTGCGCGCAACCTGCGCACGCAACGCGCCATGGCCGTGCTGATGGTGGTCCGCGACGTCGGCAACCCGTTCTATCTCGAGATCCTGAAGGGCGTCGAAGCCACCGCCCGGGCCGCCGGCTATTCCGTCCTGATGGGCAACACCGAAAACGACTCCGACCGCGAGGTCGAGTATTTCGACATGCTGCGCGACGGCCATGCCGACGGCATGATCCTGATGACCGGCAAGCTGCCGGCGCGCGATGGCTTTGTCGATTCGGTCGCCGACGCGCCCATCGTGGTGGCGCTGGAGGAGATCCGCGACGCCGGCTTCCCCCATGTCATGATCGACAACGAAGGTGCCGCGCGAGACGCCGTCGAGCACCTGATCGGGCTCGGCCACAAGCGCATCGCCCACGTCTCGGGCCCGGTGCCGGAGATCATGAGCGTCAGCCGCCGCAACGGCTACCGCGCCGCCATGCAGGCCGCCGGGCTCGCCATCCCGGACGGCTACGAGCCGGTCGGCGACTACCTGCTGCACACCGGCCAGCGGCTCTGCCGGGAGCTGTTCGAGCTGCCGCAACCGCCGACGGCGATCTTCGTCGCCAACGACGAAATGGCCTTCGGCGTGATCCATGAACTGCGCCGCCTCGGGCTCGACGTGCCGGGAGACGTCTCCGTCGTCGGCTTCGACGATCTGTTCCTGAGCGAGGCCTTCTACCCGCCGCTGACCACCGTCAGCCAGCCGCGCACCGAGATCGGCCGCGCCGCCATGAACATGCTGCTCGACATGCTGGCCGGCGGGCTGACGCCGCGCAAGCCGGCCATGCTGCCGACGACGCTGAAGGTGCGCGGCACCACGGCGCCGGCGCCGAAATGACATCAGACATTCAGGAAAATGAGGGATCGACCATGACCGGATTGCCCAAACAGCGGCTGCGCGTCGGCTTCGTCGGAAGCGGCTTCATCGCGGAATTCCACCTCAGGGGCATGCTCGGCGTGCGCAATGTCGACGTCACCGGCGTCTTCAGCCGCAAGGCCGAAAACCGCGCACGCTTCGCCGCCCGCGTCGCCGAACTCGGCCTCGGCGAATGCACCAGCCATGACAGCCTGGAGTCGCTGGTCAATGCCGGCGACGTCGACGCGATCTGGATCCTCTCGCCCAACTACACCCGCCTCGACGTGATGCGCACGCTGCACGCCGAGGTGAAGGCAGGCCGCAGCAAGGTCATCGCCGTCGCCTGCGAAAAGCCGCTCGCCCGCACCATCGCCGAAGCGCGCGAAATGCTGCGTCTCGCCGAAGACGCCGGCCTCAACCACGGCTATCTCGAAAACCAGGTGTTCTGCACCCCGGTCATCCGCGGCAAGGACATCATCTGGCGCCGTGCCGCGTCGGCCACCGGCCGGCCCTACCTGGCGCGCGCCGCCGAAGAGCATTCCGGCCCGCACGAGCCGTGGTTCTGGCAGGGCGACAAGCAGGGCGGCGGCGTGCTCTCCGACATGATGTGCCACAGCGTCGAGGTGGCGCGGCACCTGCTGACCAAGCCAGGTGCCGAGCGCAAGTCGCTGACCATCAAGCAGGTCAGCGGCACCGTCGCCAACCTCAAATGGACGCGGCCCAACTATGCCGACCAGCTCCGGAAGCGCTTCGGCACCGAAGTCGACTACCGCAACCGACCGTCCGAGGATTTCGCCCGCGGCACGATCCTGCTCGAGGACGAGGACGGCAACGAGCTGGTGATCGAGGCGACGACCTCATGGGCCTATGTCGGCGCCGGCCTGCGCATCCAGCTCGAACTGCTCGGGCCGGAATATGCGATGGAGTTCAACTCGCTCAACACCGGCCTCAAGGTGTTCATGTCGCGCGAGGTCAAGGGCGCCGAAGGCGAGGACCTGGTCGAAAAGCAGAACGCCGAGCAGGGCCTGATGCCGGTTCTTGAAGACGAAGCCGGCATCTACGGCTATACCGACGAGAATCGTCACATGGTGGAGTGCTTCCGCAAGGGCGAGAAGCCGATCGAAACCTTCGACGACGGGCTTGCGGTGGTCGAGATCCTGATGGGGCTCTATCGCTCTGCCGAGATCAACGGAACGGTCAGCTTCCCTGCCCCCGAACTCGAAGACTATGTGCCGGTGGTGGCGCGCACCGGCGCGTGACCGACACTGACATAGCGGCGTCCGCTCCCATCGGGGCGGCCGCTGCCATTGCATAGGCAGGACTTATGACCGTTCCGACGCTGCTCGTTCTCGGCAATGTCAATGTCGACCTGGTGCTCGGCGAGGTCGACGGCTGGCCCGCCGTCGGCACCGAAGTGGTCGTCGACCGCTCCGAGATGCGTCCGGGCGGCTCCGCCGGCAACACGGCACTTGCGCTCGCCGGCATGGGCGAAAACCATCTGATGATCGCATCCGTCGGCAACGACCCCAACGGAGCGTGGCTGAGCGGGCAGTTCGACGCCGCCTCCTGCGAATGGATCGTCGAGCCCTGCGATACGACGCTGACGGTCGGCATCGTCCACAAGGGCGGCGACCGGGTGTTCTTCACCACGCCGGGACACCTGCAGCGCGCCAGCCTCGAAGACCTGATCGAGCGGCTGCCGCAGGCGCCGGGCGACAATGCCCTGGCGCTGATCTCCGGCGGACACCTGATGCCGCGCATCGAGGCCGGCACGACGACCCTGCTCGAGGCGCTGTCGGCCAAGGGCTGGCGCACCGCCATCGATCCCGGCTGGCCGCCGGTCGGCTGGACCGAGGCGAACAAGCGGCAGGTCAATGCCTGGATCGCTGCGGCCGACATCTCGCTGATCAATGCCGAGGAGGCCAAGGGGCTGGCCGGCATCGACGATCTCGACGCCGCGACCGCCTTGCTCGTCAGCCAGATCGGCGCCGCGCACACGCTGGTGGTCAAGGACGGCGCGCAGGGTGCCCATGCCTTTGCCGGCGGCGCGCATTTTCATGCGCCATCGCCGAGGGTCGAGGTCATCGACACCGTCGGCGCCGGCGACACGTTCAATGCCGCCTTCCTCGCGTCCCTTGCCAGGGGCGGCTCGCTCGGTGCTGCCCTTGCGCGCGGCGTCGAGACGGCGGCCCGTGCGATCTCGACCTTCCCGCGGCGCTACAGCGCCTGACACGCTGCCAGCAAGAGCCTGGGCGCCGCAACGGGCACGGCCACCGCGGGCCCAGGACCCGTTCGACCAGAGTCGTCAAATCGCTCGAAGCACGTTATATTTTGACATGGTGAAGGTCGCGGTTTTGGTGTGACCACTCATGCTGAACCCGGGCCGCGACCCACCCCAAAGGAGGAGTGGTCATGGCAAGCTTCCATGTGTACGCAGGCGCCACCAATACGCTCGAGCATCCCGCCATCCGCCGGATAACGGTCGCGGACGTGTTCGACGCCTTGCGCCGCGGCTTCGACGATTTTTGGGACAAGCCGTCGCATTACGTTTTCCTGTGTCTGATCTACCCGATCGTCGGCGTGTTTCTGATCACATGGACATCGGGCGGCAACGCCCTGCAGCTCATTTTCCCGCTGATGTCGGGCTTCGCCTTGCTCGGGCCCTTCGCCGGAATCGGGCTGTACGAGATCAGCCGAAGGCGCGAGCAAAACCTCGACACGTCCTGGAGGCATGCCTTCGACGTCCGGCTTTCGCCGGCCATTCCTGCAATGGTGGCGATCGGCATCATGCTGCTCGTGCTGTTCGTCGCATGGCTCCTGGTCGCGCAGGGGCTGTACGCATGGCTTTACGGAGCGGACGCCCCGCAGTCGACCGCAGCGTTCTTCGAGGATCTCTTCACCACCCAGCGCGGCTGGACGCTGATCGTGCTCGGCAATCTGATCGGATTCCTGTTTGCCCTGGTGGTGCTCTGCACCACCGTCGTCGCCTTTCCACTGCTGCTCGACTGCGATGTCGGCGCCTATGCCGCGGTCGAGACCTCGGTACGGGCAGTGCAGAGCAATCCGGTGCCGATGCTGCTGTGGGGCCTGATCGTCGCGGTCGCGCTGCTGATCGGGTCGCTGCCGTTCCTGGCGGGCCTCGCAGTCGTCATCCCGGTCCTCGGCCACGCGACGTGGCACCTCTATCGCAAGGTCGTCGACGTGCCGGCCGACAAGAAAACGCCCCTGCCACCTGCCAACACCGAACGGGACGATCGACACTTCCCATATTGGCTTCGCTGGTAGCCGAGCAACCAGGCAACACACCAGCCTCGCGGGCGCCCCGCCCGCGCGGCTGGTGCGAAAGCCGATCAGGCCGACATGCCGTTGCGCGGGAGACTCTCGGCCGACAGCCGGTCGAGATGCATGCGGATATGGGCCGCTTCGGCGGCGGTGTTGGCGAGCGCGATGGCCCGGCCGAACGCCTCGCGCGCGTCCTCGGCACGTCCGAGCTGCATCAACAGCCCGCCCTTGACGCCGAAGAAGTGGAAGTAGCCCGCGAGCTTGGGTTCCAGCGGCTCGATCAGCTTGAGCGCCGCTTCCGGGCCGCGCAGCTTGGCATAGGCGACGGCCCGGTTGAGCGTGACGACAGGCGATGGCGTCATCGATTCCAGCACCGAATAGAGCAGGTCGATCTCGGCCCAGTCGGTGTCCTCGGGGCGGGCGGCGCGGGCATGCAGCGCCGCGATCGCCGCCTGGATCTGGTAGGGACCGGAGCGGCGATGGCGCATCGCCTTGTCGATCAGCGCCAGGCCTTC
Source organism: Aminobacter aganoensis (assembly GCF_014206975.1). GTDB lineage: Bacteria > Pseudomonadota > Alphaproteobacteria > Rhizobiales > Rhizobiaceae > Aminobacter > Aminobacter aganoensis. The sequence continues at coordinate 142,413 of NZ_JACHOU010000010.1, read as the reverse complement.
GTCGATCAGGGCCCGGTTCCACAGGCTGCGGTCCTGGTCGTCCATCAGCACAAGTTCGCCATCGGCATCGAAGCGGGCGGCGGCACGGGCGTGCTGCAGCAGGAGCAGCGCCGTCAGCCCCATCACCTCGGGCTCGGTCTGGAACAGGCGCAGCAGCAGCCGCGCCAGCCTGATCGCCTCCTCGCAGAGGGGCGCGCGGTTGGCGATCTCCGTGGCGCCCGCCGAATAGCCCTCGTTGAAGACGAGGTAGACCATGGCCAGCACCGCCGCCAGCCGCTCCGAGCGCTCGACCGGCCCCGGCGCCTCGAACGGCACCTCGGCATTGGCGATGCGCGCCTTGGCCCGGGTGATGCGCTGCTCCATGGCGCTTTCGCCGACCAGGAAGGCGCGGGCGATCTGCTTGACCGGAATGCCCGAGACGATGCGCAGGGCGAGCGCGATCTGCTGCGTCGCCGGCAGGTCGGGATGGCAGCAGATGAACAGCAGCCGCAGGATGTCGTCGCGGTAGTGCGCGCCGTCGAGGCGTTCGACGACCGCACTCTCGACGTCCTCGAGGTCGGAGATCGTTTCCTCCGGCGGCATCGGCGCCTGCTTGTTGCGGCGGCGGGCGGCATCGATGCCGGAGTTGCGGCCGACAAAGATCAGCCAGGCGGCCGGATCGCGCGGCGGTCCGTTCTTCGGCCAGGTGCGCAGGGCGCGCAGGCAGGCCTCCTGGAACGCTTCTTCCGCGGTGTCGAGGTCGCGGAAATAGCGCAGCAGGGCTGCCACGGCCTGCGGCCGGGCCGAAGACAATGCCGTGTTGATCCAGGCCGGGTCGGTCATGCTACCTCTCGAGGGGCGAAAAAGGCGCTTATCGGCCGAAGCTCGTAGGAGCCGCCGCCGGGATTGGCCTCAGCCAGGTCCTTGGCGACATCGACCGCTTCGTCGAGGGTTGCGCAGTCGACGACGTAGAAGCCGAGGAACTGTTCCTTGGTTTCGGCAAAGGGCCCGTCGATGACCAGCGGTTCGTCCCTGGTCTTGCGCAGGGTCGTGGCCGCCGTGGTCGGCATCAGCCGCGCCACCGGTCCGAGCCGGCCCTGGTCGCGAAGCTTGCCGGTCACCACCTGAAGGCGCGCCATCACCTCGTCGTCCTGTTCCTTCGACCAGGCGCAGACCACGTCTTCGTTATTGTAGCAGAGGATCGCATAGAGCATCGGTTCGGTTCCTTCATGTCTAGGACGCGCGAGTATGCGCAATTCCGACATGGCGTCGGCATTTTTTTTGCGCCATCGGGAACGGGGGCCTTCGTCCGTCATGACGGCTTGTGAAAAACCGGGAGAGGTGCAGATATGGCGTCGGTCTGGCGCGTGCAAGGCGCCCATAATGTTGGAGGACGCGCGATGAAGAACGCCGAAATCTCACAACGCAAGACGCAGACCATCGCCCGCGGCGTCGGCATGACGACGCAGGTCTATGCCGACCGGGCCGAGAACTCCGAGATCTGGGACGTCGAGGGCCGCCGCTACATCGACTTCTCTTCCGGCATCGCCGTGGTCAATACCGGCCACCGTCACCCGCGCGTCATCGAAGCCGTAAAGGCCCAGCTCGACCGTTTCACCCACACCTGCCACCAGGTCGTGCCCTATGAGAGCTATGTCCGGCTCGGCGAAAGGCTGAACGCCATCGCCCCGATGAAGGGCGACAAGCGCACCGTCTTCGTCACCACGGGCGCCGAGGCGGTGGAGAACGCGATCAAGATCGCCCGCAACGCGACCGGCCGCCAGGCCGTCATCGCCTTTGCCGGCGGCTTCCACGGCCGCACCTTCATGGGCATGGCGCTGACCGGCAAGGTACAGCCCTACAAGGCGGGCTTCGGCGCGATGCCGGGCGACGTGTTCCATGCGCCCTTCCCGGTGCCGCTGCATGGCGTGACGGTGGCAGATGCGCTCGCAGCGCTCGACCGGCTGTTCAAGGCCGATGTCGATCCCGCCCGCGTCGCCGCCATCATCATCGAGCCGGTGCAGGGCGAAGGCGGCTTCTACGAGGTGCCGCGCGACTTCATGACGGCGCTGCGCAAGATCTGCGACCAGCACGGCATGCTCCTGATCGCCGACGAGGTGCAGACCGGCTTTGCCCGCACCGGCAGGATGTTCGCCATGGACCACCATGACGTCGCGCCCGACCTGATGACGATGGCCAAGAGCCTCGCCGGCGGTTTTCCGCTGGCGGCGGTGACGGGACGGGCCGAACTGATGGACGCGCCCAATCCCGGCGGCCTCGGCGGCACCTATGGCGGCAGCCCGATCGGCATTGCCGCTGCGCACGCCGTGCTCGACATCATCGAGGACGAGAACCTCTGCGACCGCGCCAATCAGCTCGGCGCGCGGCTCAAGCAGCGGCTGGAATCACTGCGCGACGACGTCCCGGAGATCGCCGACATCCGCGGCCCTGGCTTCATGAACGCGGTCGAATTCAACGATGCCAAGACCAGGATGCCCTCGGCGGAGTTCACCAATGCGGTGCGGCTCAAGGCGCTGGAAAAGGGCCTGATCCTGCTTACCTGCGGCGTCCACGGCAACGTCATCCGCTTCCTCGCGCCGATCACCATCCAGGACGAGGTGATGACCGAGGCGCTGGACATTCTGGAAGCGTCGATCCGGGACGTGCGGGCGGAATGACGCTGCCCCGACGCGGGTAGCATCGCCCCTCACCCTTACCTTCTCCCCCGTGAGCGACGAGGAGAGAGGGTCGCCAGCGTTGCGGCCAGCCCCCGCCTGCATCGATGAGACTGGGGCGCGCAACGACTCGGTAGCCCTCATGGTGAGCCTGTCGAACCACGAGGGCGCCGGGCCACCTGCTGCATGCCAAAACCCCATGGTTCGACAGGCTCACCATGAGGTTTTGGGGAGCCCTTCGACCACGGCAGTCGTATCAGGGCAGCGCAAAGAACGGAAAAACTATCCCGCAGCTAACGCCGCCAATGCCGCCTTCAACGCCTCGGCGCCACCCGCGACCTGCTCCGCCGTCGGCGAGAAGCCGAGGCCGAGCATCTTGCGGCCGAGCATGTGGTCGGCCGGGCGGTTGACGGATTCGATCGCTGCCAGCCGGTCGCCGATGAAATGGAACACCGAGAAGCGGTTCTCGGCCGGGTCGCCCGACAGCATCTGGCGGTCGCTTCCGGCGGTCAGGCCGACCATCTGCAGCTTCATGTCGCCGATGTCGGACCAGAACCACGGCACGGCGCCATAGTCGCCGCCATGGCCGACGATGGTGCGGGCGGCGAGCTTCGACTGGTCGGTGGCGTTCTGCACCGACTCCAGGCGCACGTCGCCACCGGTCTGCCAGTGGCGATAGCTTGCATTGTCGCCCACCGCCAGGATGTTGGCGACCGAACTGCGCATGGAGCCGTCGACGCGGATGCCGTTGGCAACGGTCAGGCCGGCGGTCCCGGCAAGCTCGACATTGGGCACCACGCCGATGCCGATGATGACCATCTTCGCCGGCAGCCTTTCGCCGGCCGACGTCAGCGCGGCGGTGGCATGGCCACCCTCGCCCTCGATGCGCTCGATGGTGGTCTTGAGCAGGATGCGGACGCCCGAGGCTTCCAGCCGCTGGCGCACATGCTCGGCGATCAGCGGGGCGACGGCGCGGCCGAGCAGGCGATCCAGCGCCTCGACCACCGTCACGCGGCGGCCGCCGGCGGCGAGCGTCGCGGCAATCTCCAGGCCGATGAAGCCGCCACCGATGACGACGACGTCCTCGCAGGCGGCACTGTGGTCGCGGATCAGCCGCGCGTCCGCGACCGAGCGCAGCGACAGCACGCCGGCAAGATCGACGCCGGGCAAGGGCAGGACGCGCGGGCACGAGCCGGTGGCAAGGATCAGGTGGTCGTAGGCGAGTCTGTCGCCACCCGCCAACGACAGGCTGTTGGCGGCGGTGTCGATGCGCTCGACCAGCGAGCCCGGGCGGAAATCGATGGTGTGGCCGGTGTAAAAGGCTTCGCCGCGCAACGGCTGCGGCTGGGCTGCGGCGTCCTTGATGAAGGTCTTGGACAGCGGCGGCTTGTGGTAGGGCAGCTCCCTCTCGTCGCCGAGCAGGATGACCGGGCCGTCATAGCCTTCCTCGCGCAAGCTGGCGGCGGCCTGGACCCCGGCATGGCCTGCACCGACAATCACGACACCGTTCTTCATGCCCGCCTCGCTATTGGGAAGTCACCGGGGAAATGGCCGTTGGCCCGCGCGGCCACAAGGGGCCAGGGACGGAATTTTGGGTGACAGCCGGATGCCGGCCTGTCAAGCGCGCCAGGCGGCATTTGCCGTCCACCGGGCACATTTGCCTGACCGCTACGCGTTGTCGCAGCCGGCGTGTGCCGGGACGCCGCGAGACCGATGCGCATCTCGACAAATCAACGACTTGGCGGATTCGCTGCGCCACAAACTGGACAAAATCAGTTTAGAATAATTCTAAACTATTGATCCTGTTACACTTTTTGGCGCAATTTGCGTTGACTTTTGCAGACGCAACGCTTTTATGAAGCTGTGCTTTACAGCGCCTGTCTTTGATGTCTGGGCCTTTAACCCTTTCGATTGGAGCCTATGGGTGCCTGCCTTCGTCGAACCGCGCCATGGCGCGGCTGTGTGCAGCATGGTCTTGCCGAGCCCGAAACGGGCTTCGAGCCGTGCGCATGTCCGAAGCCCGGCCACCCCTCAGCTTTCATTCGAATCCATGCCGCCGCTGCAGCAAGTCGCTGCCGGCACACGATTTTCCGGCGCCCGCCAGCGCCATCTGGTTCACTGAGGAGAGACCATGCCTGCATCCATCTCGCGCAGCCGGCACTTCGGCAGGCTTGCCGCCATTGCGGCAACGACGGCGCTGACCGCCGCCATCTTCGTGCTGCCGGCCAAGGCCGAGACCGACGCCAAGGCGGTGCTGACCACCTATTCCGACATCGCGCTGGCCAAGTACGAGGACTCGCTGACCACCGCCAAGGCGCTCGACGCCGCGGTCGAGGCGCTGATCGCCAAGCCGTCGGCGGAAACGCTCAATGCGGCGCGCGAAGCCTGGAAGGCTGCCCGCATCCCCTACCAGCAGACCGAAGTCTATCGTTTCGGCAATTCCATCGTCGATGACTGGGAAGGCCGCGTGAACGCATGGCCGCTCGACGAAGGCCTGATCGACTATGTCGACAAGAGCTACGGCACCGAATCCGACGAGAACAAGCTCTACACCGCCAATGTGATCGCCAATCCGTCGATCGAGATCAACGGCCAGAAGGTCGATGCCTCCAAGATCACGCCCGAGTTCCTGTCCGGCACGCTGCAGGAAGCCGGCGACATCGAGGCCAACGTCGCCAGCGGCTACCACGCCATCGAGTTCCTGCTCTGGGGCCAGGACCTCAACGGCACCGGCCCCGGCGCCGGCAACCGCCCCCACACCGACTACGACACCGCCAACTGCACCGGTGGCAATTGCGACCGCCGCGGCCAGTATCTCAACGCGGCCACCGACCTTCTGGTCGCCGATCTCGAAGAGATGGTCGGCAACTGGACGGCAGATGGTGCTGCACGCAAGGCGCTGCTCGACGGCGACGCCAAGGCCGGCATCTCGACCATCCTCACCGGCATGGGCTCGCTGTCCTACGGCGAACTGGCCGGCGAACGCATGAAGCTCGGCCTGCTGCTGCACGATCCGGAGGAAGAGCACGACTGCTTCTCCGACAACACCCACATCTCGCATCTCTACGACGCGGTCGGCATCCGCAACGCCTATCACGGCAGCTACAAGCGCATCGACGGCTCCACCGTCGAAGGACCGTCGGTGTCCGACATGGTCAAGGAAACCGACGCCGCCGTCGACACCGAGCTGACCGGCAAGCTGGACACCACCGTCGCCAAGATGGAAGCGATCCAGGCGCGCGCCGTCGGCGGCGAGGCCTACGACCAGCAGATCGGCGAAGGCAATGCCGAGGGCAACGCCACCGTCCAGGCGGCGATCGACGCGCTGGTGGACCAGACCAAGTCGATCGAGCGCGCGGTCGCGGTGCTCAAGCTCGACGCCATCGCCTTCGAGGGCTCGGACAGCCTCGACGCTCCGGACAAGGTCTTCCAGTGAGCGCCTGCCGTACCTAGATAATTCAAGCCACGCGGCGCGCACGACGCGCGCCGCCAGCCAGCCCAGAGCAAGTCATGCTGATCTGCCATTGCAACCTGATCACCCAGAAGGAGATCGAAGACACGATCATTGAACTCCTGGACAGGGATCCGTGGTCCCTGATTGTGCCAGCAAAGGTCTATCACACGCTGCAAAAGCGCGGGCGCTGTTGCGGCTGCTTTCCAAATGTGGTCGAAACGATCATTCGGGTCACCGAAGCCTACCACGCTCGTAGTGAGGCGAGTGGGGTGGATATCGTTTCACACATGGATCGTGTGAGAGAGTTGCGGGTCCAATTCGGGAGTAGGATCAATGAAGGGCGAAAAACAGGTCATCGAGCGGCTTAACGAAGCGCTTTTCCTCGAACTCGGCGCGGTCAACCAGTATTGGGTGCACTACCGCCTGCTCGAGGACTGGGGCTACGGCAAGCTGGCCAAGAAGGAACGCGAGGAATCGATCGAGGAGATGCACCACGCCGACAAGCTTGTCGCGCGCATCATCTTCCTCGAAGGCCACCCCAACCTGCAGTCCTTGGCCCCCTTGCGCATCGGCCAGAACGTCAAGGAAGTGCTCGAGAGCGATCTTGCCGGCGAATATGATGCCCGCACCTCCTACAAGAAGTCGCGGGACGTCTGCTCCCAGCATGGCGACTATGTATCCATGAAGCTCTTCGAGGAGCTGCTTGCCGACGAGGAAGGCCATATCGACTTCCTGGAGACGCAGTTGCAGCTGCTCAACGAGATTGGCGAAGAGAAGTACGGCCAGCTCAACGCCGAGACAGCTGACAAGGCCGAATAGGACATGCCGGAATGCGGCGCACTTTTTCCCTGACGCGCCGCGCCCTGGCGGGTACGCCCGCCCACGACATCCCGGCCATTGGCTTTGAAGTTACCCCCACCCCTGGCCCCTCCCCACAAGGGGGAGGGGAATTCGGTACCGCTGTCCAGCACCAGACCGTCACAGGTTTCGCGCGAGCGGAGATGATCTCGTCCCCCTCCCCCTTGTGGGGAGGGGCCAGGGGTGGGGGTACGCTTGGCACCAAGGTCCTTCGCGGCCTGCTTGTGGCCAACCTTATGCTGCTCGCCGCGCCCGGCCACGCTGGCGCAGGCGATGCGCTCGCACTGCCTACCGAGCGCCACGACCTCAAGCCCAAGGACAAGGCCCGCGTCGAAAAGGTCGTCAGGCCAACGACCGACTTCTCCAGGCCCGAGCAGTTCGAACGGATGCAGGGCGGCGCCGGCACCTCGGAAAAGCGCGTCAACCAGGACGCATTCTCGCATTCCTCCGCCAACATCACCTTCGAGGAAGAAGGCACCTTCAAGCTCGGCAACGGCATGTTCCGCAAGCTGTGGGTGTCGTCGCCGTCCTCGACGCAGGCGTCGGACGGGCTCGGCCCGCTGTTCAATGCGCGCGCCTGCCAGAGCTGCCACCTAAAGGACGGTCGCGGCCATCCTCCCGAAGGCAATGCCGACGCCACCTCGATGTTCCTGCGGCTCGCCCGGGGCGCCGAGACGGAAGAGGAAAAGGCAGCGCTCGCCGACCGCAAGGTGCTGAATTTCCCCGATCCTACCTATGGCGGCCAGTTCCAGGACCTGGCCGTGCCCGGGCTCAAGGGCGAAGGCCGCATGGTCATCTCCTATCAGGAGATTCCGGTCGAGCTTGCCGACGGAACGAAGCTTTCGTTGCGCAAGCCGAGCTATTCGGTCAGCGACCTCGCCTATGGCGCGATGAACCCGGGCACGACACTGTCGCCGCGCGTCACGCCGCAGATGATCGGCCTCGGGCTTGTCGAGCAGATCCATCCCGCCGACATCCTCGCCAATGCCGATCCCGACGACAGGGACGGCGACGGCATCTCCGGCAAGCCCTCCATCCTGCGCGACGGCAAGAGCGGGGAGCTGACGCTCGGCCGCTTCGGCTGGAAGGCGCAGACGCCGTCGATCCGCCAGCAGTCGGCCGACGCCTTTGCCGGCGACATCGGCATCTCGACGCCCGACGTGCCGCACCACTGGGGCGACTGCACCAAGGCGCAAGGCGGCTGCCTGGCCATGCCCAACGGCGTGCAGGACAGGCTGGGGCCGGCGGAAGCGCCCGATCCGATCATGGACCTCGTCACCTTCTATTCGCAGAACCTCGCCGTGCCCGCTCGCCGCGACATCGACAAGCCGGAGGTCCTGCGCGGCAAGCAGATGTTCTACGAGGCCGGCTGCGCTTCCTGCCACACGCCGAAATTCGTCACCCGCCGCGACACACCCAACAAGGCGCAGGCGTTCCAGCTGGTCTGGCCCTATTCCGACTTCCTGCTGCACGACATGGGCGATGGCCTCGCCGACGGCCAGCAGGTCGGCGACGCGACCGGCAGCGAGTGGCGCACGCCGCCGCTGTGGGGCATCGGCCTGACCCAGACCGTCAACGGGCACACCTTCTTCCTGCATGACGGCCGCGCCCGCAACCTGACCGAAGCCATCCTGTGGCATGGCGGCGAAGGCCAGGCCGCCCGAGACCGTTTCGCAGCACTTCCCGCGCCCGACCGCGATGCTTTGATCAAATTCCTGGAGTCGCTCTGATGACCAGACGCGCGCTTGCAGCGGCATTCCTGTGCCTCACCCTCGCCGTGCCTGCGGCCCACGCCAACCCGGCGTCGGACAAGGTGATTGCAGATGCCATCGACGGCTTCATCCGGCCGGCCTACGGCCGGCTGATCGGCGCCACCGAAACGCTTGGCAAGTCGATGGATACGCTCTGCACGGCGCCGTCGGACGGCAATCTGGATGCCGCACGCCAACAGTTCTCGAAGACCACCGCCACATGGTCGGAAGTCGAGATCATCCGCTTCGGCCCGATCACCGAGCAGAACCGGCTGGAGCGCATCCTGTTCTGGCCCGACCGCAAGGGCACGGGCCTCAAGCAGGTGCAGGCGGCCCTGGCCAACAAGGACGCAACGGCGACCGATGCCACGAGGCTGGCCCGGAAGAGCGTCGCCATGCAGGGCCTCGGGGCGCTGGAGTTCGTGCTGTTCGGCACCGGAGCCGACGAACTCGCCGGGGCCGAAGGCGCCTATCGCTGCGCCTATGGCAAGGCGATCTCGGGCAATATCGGCACCATCGCGTCCGACGTCGAGGCCGCCTGGCGCGACGACAAGGGTTTCGCCGCCCAGTGGACCCATCCGGACGCCGAAAACCCGCTCTACCGCAACGCCACCGAAGCGATCACCGAATTGCTCGAGGTCTATGTCAACGGGCTCGAACTGGTGCGCGACGTGCGCGTCAACGGCTTCCTTGGCGAGGATGCCACCTCCGACAAGCCGAAACAGGCGCTCTACTGGCGCTCGCAAGGAACCCCGGCGGCGCTCGGCGGCAACATCGCCGGCATGAAGGCGCTGTTCGACGCCTCGCAGTTCGGCAGCCTGCTGCCCGACGATTTCCAGTGGGTCGCCCAGTCGATCGACTTTGAGTTCGCCAATGCGCAGAACGCCGCGGCTGCCGTCACCGGCCCGATCGATGCCGCCCTCAGCGATGCCGAAAAGCGCGGCAAGCTCAATTACTTCGGCGTCGTCACCTCCGGCCTGTCGGAGCTGTTCGGCACCCGGCTTGCCGGTGCGCTCGGCCTCACCGCCGGCTTCTCCTCGCTCGACGGCGACTGAGGGTCCTGCGATGCGCACGCCCCTGTTCGACCGCCGCGATTTCCTCACGGCGGCTGGCGTCACCTTCCTATCGGCGCTGTCGCCGGCCAAGCGTGCGCTGGCGCTCGAAGCCGACGCCATGTTCGCCACGGCTTACCAAGCGCGCACTGGCGAATATGGCGTCGCCGTGCTGTCGGAAGCCGGCAAGATCCTGCACAGCGTCGCCCTGCCCGAACGCGGCCACGACGTCACCTTCGATCCCAACTCGCGCAAGTCCGTGGTCTTCGCCCGCCAGCCCGGCACCTTCATGACGGTGTTCGACCACACCGGCAAGGAAGCACCACTGACTATCCCGAGCATCGCCGGCCGGCACTATTACGGCCACGGCGTCTTTTCGCCCGACGGCGCGCTGCTCTACGTCACAGAGAACGACTTCGACAACGCAGCCGGAATGGTCGGGGTCTACGATGCCCGCGATGGCTTCCGCCGTCTCCACGAATTCCCGACCCATGGCGTCGGCCCGCACGAACTGATCCTGCTCGGCGACGGCCGCACGCTGGCGATCTGCAACGGCGGCATCGAGACCCACCCGGATTTCGGCCGCGCCAAGCTCAACATCCCCAGCATGAAGCCGTCCTTCGTGCTGGTCGACCGCGTTTCCGGCGACCTCGTCGAAAAGCACGAACTGCCTGAAAAGCTTCACCAATTGTCGATCCGGCACATGGACATCGACGCCGAGGGCACCGTCTGGTTCGGCTGCCAGCACGAAGGCCCGGCGACGGAACGGCCGCTGCTCGTCGGCCGCGCCGCACGCGGCAAGGAGCTTCAGATGCTCGACATGCCCGAGGACATCCTCGGCGGCTTCCGCAACTACATCGGCTCGGTCGCTGCAAACCGAAGGTCCGGGCTGATTGCCGTCTCCTCGCCGCAGGGCAATGCCTGGGCGACGATCGAGGCGAAGACGGGCAAGGTGGTGGCGAAGAACGATCTGGTCGAGGTCTGCGGCCTCGCCCCCGACCATGACGGCTTCCTCGCCACGACGGGCGCCGGCCTCATCGTCGCGCCCGGCGGCGAGACGACCGACGACCCGCAGCATGTCTGGGACAACCACATGCTGCGCATCGACCTGCAAAATACGTAAGTCAATCCTATAAAACCTAGACAAGCCCGGAAACGTCCGCATAGGCGACGGAGCGGCGCAGTACGGCCAGGAACTTCTCGCCGGCGATCTCGGCTGCGCCGGAATTGTCGATCAGCACATGCCCGGGGCCCGAGAGATCGTGCGGCACGGTGCGGGCCAGCCGCGCCAGGACCTCGCCGCGCGACTCGCGGCCACGAGCGGCGAGACGGCTGGCGAGGATTTCGGGGGCGGCCGTGATCTCGACCACCGCGACATGGGCATAGCGTGCGCGCAGGGCCGGGATGACGCCACGCGAGGTATTGGCGACGACGACGTGGCCGACCGAGATCGCGTCGTCCACCGACGCCGGAATGCCATAGCGCAGGCCATGCGCTTCCCACGACAGCGCAAAGGCGCCCGACGCCTCGGCCTCGACGAAGGCGGCATCTGCCAGCGTGTCGTGATCCTCGGTGGCGCCGTCGCTGTTGCGGGTGATGACGCGGCGGGCGAATTCGACGTGATCGTCGTCGGTCAGCCGCTCGCGGACATAGGCGATCAGCGTATCCTTGCCGGCGCCACTGGGACCGACCACTGCAACGAACACGCCGTTGCGCACGGGAGAGCCCACGCGGGTCAATTCACGCTCGATCAATGCTGAAACCATCATGCGACGTCATATCCTCCATGCCAGAGCCCCCGCCCCGGCGACGCCAGGGCCCTGGACAGGCAACGGCGCATTGAACATCTCGGCCACCGCGCTGTCACGCCCCATGGGTTGGACCACGGGCAAACGGCGGCGCTGCGATGCCATTAGGCGATTTGCATGACGGAATGACGAAACGCGAAGACGGGGCGGCAACACCGCCCCGCTCAGGCCACCTTGTCGCGGACCTGGTAGTCCTTGATCGCGGCGAAGCGGATCATCTTCCAGCGCTCGGCCTCGTAGTTGAGCGAGAATTCGTGCTGGGCGAGGAACACCGGATCGTTGTCGAGGTCGCGGGCGATGTCACCGCGATGGCTTTCGATGAAGCGATGCAGGTCGGCCGCATCGTCGGCATCGATCCAGCGGCAGATCGAAAACCGCGCCATCTCGAAATCGACGGGCAGCGTGTATTCGACCGACAGGCGTTCCTTGAGCACGTCGATCTGCAGCGCGCCGACGACGCCGACAATGGCCGGCGAGCCGTCCTCGGGCTGGAACAGCTGGACCACGCCCTCCTCGGCCATCTGGTGCAGCGCTTCCTTGAGCTTCTTGGCCTTCATCGCGTCGCCGAGGCGCACGCGGCGCAGGATTTCAGGCGCGAAGTTGGGCACGCCGCGGAACAGGATGTCCTCGCCCTCGGTCAGCGTGTCGCCGATGCGCAGCGTGCCGTGGTTGGGGATGCCGACCACGTCGCCGGCATAGGCCTCGTCGGCGGTGATGCGCGAACGGGCGAAGAAGAACTGCGGCGCCGACAGGCTCATCGGCTTGCCGGTGCGCACCAGCTTGGCCTTCATGCCGCGCTTGAGCTCACCCGAGCAGACGCGGACGAAGGCGATGCGGTCGCGGTGGTTGGGATCCATGTTGGCCTGGATCTTGAAGACGAAGGAGGTCATCTTCTCTTCCGTCGCCTCGACCTTGCGGGTGTCGGCCTCCTGGGCGCGCGGTGCGGGGCCGAACTCGCCCAAAGCCTCGATCAGGTCGCGCACGCCGAAATTGCGCAGCGCCGAGCCGAAATAGACCGGCGTCAGGTGGCCCTCGCGGAACGCCTGGAGGTCGAACGGCCGGCAGGCTTCGCGGGCAAGTTCCAGTTCCTCGATGAAGGCCGGGCGATCGTTGTCTGGCAAAAGGCCGGCGGCGCGATTCGAGTCGGGACCGTGGACCTCGGTGCGCTCCTTCTCGTCGTCGCCGCGGCGCACCGCGTTCTGGGCGAGATGATAGGTGCCGGCAAAGGTCTTGCCCTGGCCGATCGGCCAGGTGATCGGGGCGGTGTCGAGGGCCAGTTTCTCCTCGATCTCGTCGAGGATCTCGAAGGTGTTGCGCGCCTCGCGGTCCATCTTGTTGACGAAGGTGATGATCGGGATGTCGCGCAGGCGGCAGACCTCGAACAGCTTCAGCGTCCGCGGCTCGATACCCTTGGCGGCGTCGATGACCATGACCGCGCTGTCGACCGCCGACAGCGTGCGATAGGTGTCGTCGGCGAAGTCCTCGTGGCCGGGCGTGTCGAGCAGGTTGAAGACGTTGTCGCCATATTCGAAGGTCATCACGGAGGTTACGACCGAGATGCCGCGCTCGCGCTCGATCTTCATCCAGTCCGAGCGGGTCTGGATCTTGTCCTTCTTGGCCTTGACCTCGCCGGCGAGCTGGATCGCGCCGCCGAACAGCAGCAGCTTTTCGGTCAGCGTCGTCTTGCCGGCGTCAGGGTGCGCGATGATCGCGAAAGTGCGACGGCGCGCCACCGCCTTTTCGATGTCTTCAGCCATCGGGGATTCCTTGTGATGGCGGGGCTTCTAACAGCCGGGGCCCCGCCTGTCCACGACGCTACAGCACCGCCAGCAACTCGTCATAGGTCGGCGCCAGCGCCCTGAGGACCGTGGCCGCCCTGGCGTCGTCGCCGACGACGAGCGGATGCTGCAGCGCGCCGATCAACCGGGCCTGCCTGGCCGCGATCCGGGCCGCGTCGATGCGGCCGATGCGCTCCAGCCCGGTCGCCGCATCATTGACCCGGCGGGCGCCGACGCGGACGGCGAAATGGATCAGATGGCCGCGCAGGCCGTCGTCGCAGCCCGGTTCGATCATGTGGGCCAGCCGTTCGGCCGCCGTACCATTGCCAAGGCTGCCCCCGGGCATGTCACCGGTGTCGGTCATCGCCAGCCAGCGCCGCGCCGCCGGCAGCGACGCCTCCAGCATTTCGAGTTCGGTGCGCTCGGCCACGCGCCGGAACGCCGTCCGCATCGAGTAGGCCGTGCCATAGATCAGCGTCGCTGCTTGCCACGCCGCCATGAAGTCGGCCAGCGGCAGCTCTGCATAGGGATAGCCCTGCGGGTCGTGCATCAGCACGCGCCCGTCCTCGATCGCCAGCACGACGACGAAGTGATCCGCCTCGATCGGGCCGCGCATGCCGGGCTGGTGGCGCAGATGCCCCATCTCGACCGGGCCGATCCACACCGGACCCTGGGCGAGCGCCGCCTTCAGCCGGGCAAGGGCTACGGCTTCGCCGCCGCCGCTCGACGCCTCGGAGGTCCAGCCAAGAGCGGCCAGCGCAGCGGCAAAACCCTTCTCGGGGTCCCAGCCATAAGGATCGAAGAACGGCAGCGAACCGCCGACGAGCTGCATGCCGAACGGGCTCGACATGGCGAACTCGATCACGGAGACGGAGGGCGACGCCGCGCCGAACATCATGGCAAAGGCGTTCGCATAGCAATACGGGCCGGAGCCCACATAATTGAAGCCGGTCATTTCGTGTCCTCGATGGATTTAGACGCCAATCAATTCGACGTGGCGCGTCATCCATCGATGCTCGTTATTATCTTAATTCGCAAGTCTTTGAATTTATATATAAATTCAACTTCCATATCCTACTGATATCTCAAATAATTTTTAAGTTGGATAGAGATCAAATCAACTCTGAATTTGATCTTTGCGCCAAACCTATCCGCGCAGTTCGAATCCACCTTCGGCGACCGTCTCGCCGTTGACGATCAGCTCGATACGGTGGTGGCCGGGATAATGCTTGCGCGTGGTGAAGTCGCGCACCGCCTGGCTGATCGACAGTTCCTTCTGCCCCGCCGGCGGCAAGGTGATCTCCTTGAGCTTGAACACCTTCTTCGAGGTGCCGCCGGCCTTCTTCACATAATGGACGGCATAATCGACCACGAGCTGCTGCGGCTCCTGTGCCGTCGACACGATGCTGGTCTTGAGCGCGATGCGCCCGCCCAGCGCAATCGACGCCGGTGTCACGGCAAAAGCCGCGACGTCGACCTTGGGCTTGCCGGTCGTGCCGATCAGGTCAAGCGCCTGCGGGTCGCCCTTCTTGATCAGCGTGCGCAAGGCGTGACGCACGATCCAGGCCGTGTTCCTGTCAGCCATGTCCCAGCCGGCCAGGCGCTCGAGCAAAAGGCCCGGATTGTCCTTGGAGATGTCGTTGAGGTGGTTGGCCACCGACTTGCGCACGTAAAGGCTCGGGTCGGCCCTCAGCGCCTCGAGAATAGGCAGCGTCGGCGACGGATCGGAAACCAGGTTCTTCATCTGGAACGACCATGGCAGGCGCGGGCGCGAGCCCTCGCTGGCGAGGCGGCGCACATGCTCGTTGTCGTCGAGCGCCCAGCCGCGCATGACCTTGATGGTGCGGTCGAAATCGTCGGCGAGGAAATGGCGTATGGCGAACTCGGCCGAGCCGAACCGCGTGAAATAATGCAGCGCCTCCATCGAGCGGTCGAAGTCGGCCCGGCCGTAGAGGGCGACGAATTCCGGCAACACGATCGAGGCAAAACCATGCTGGATGCGTGGCGCCAGGTCGTAAAGAACGGCAACCGCGTCCTCGAAGCTGCCCGCGAGGCAGCCGTTCAGGCTCGTCGCCGTCTGCCGCAGGCGCTGCATGATGCCGAGGCCGTCGAGGCCCTCGGTCGCCAGCATCATAAACTTTTCCGCATCGAAACCCGGCGAGATGGAAGCCGTCTCGGTGGCGATATGGCGAAGCCTGTCCCGGTCGAAAATCTCCTTGAGCGCCGGGGCGGCTTGCGTCAGGTCTTCCGTCATCGTCTTGTCCCTGTCCAGCGCCCCCGCGCCGGCTCCCCGTGCGCCGAACGTGCACGAAGCGCCCTTGAAGTACGAACCGAACCTCGAAACTACAACCTCTCTCCTGCCAACGGACTGTCAGGAGCTTCGCTAAGCGACCGCTTCTACAGCACAAAATGGTGAGACGGGCTCCATGCTCGGTTCCGACGGTGGCTGGGGCGGCATTCTCGCCGGCTTCGGCGCGGCGCTGGGCGCAGCTGCCTGACGTTTCCGATGTCTCGACATGCGGCCGGCAACGGGCCCATGTCGAGATTGACGATCCCCAGAGACAGGCCGAAAATACCGTCGAAAGCGCTGTCCGCATCCAGGGAGGTCGCCATGACCATCCACCAGGAAGTGCACCTCAAGAGCACGCCGAAGGACATCTACGACCTGCTTCTCAATTCCGCCCGCTTCCAGGCGATGACGGGCGGACGTTCGGCCCATATCTCTACGCATGAGGGCGGCGAAGTGTCGATCTTCGGCGGCGACATCGAGGCCCGCAACCTCGAACTGGTGCCCAACCGCCGTATCGTCCAGGCGTGGCGCTCGCGCCAGTGGGCCGAGGGCATCTATTCGGTCGTCCGCTTCGAACTCGAGGCCGAGGGCGGCGGCACCAAGCTGATCTTCGACCAGAACGGCTATCCCCGCACTGCCCACGCCAGCCTCCATGAGGGCTGGCCGAAGATGTATTGGGAGCCGATGAACAAGGCGCTGATGCACCATTGAGCAGTTCAAGTGTGGCGGCTCACGCGTCGGCGGACTGGCGCGCCAGTTCGACATATTCCGCGACATGCCGATCCTCGATATCCGTAACGGCAAACAGCTTTATGTGGCGCCGCAACGTGCCTTGCCCCTGGAGCACGCCATGCCGGTCCGGCAGGGACGCGCCCCCGCTGAGTTCCAGCGTGACATGACCGGCATATGGGAAGACGCCGCAAAACGCCGCCCGCGACGAAAACAGGATGCCGCCATACTTGATCTCCTCGGAGACCGCAGGACCGAACTGGAGAACGATCTCGCGCAGCCGCGACACGATGGCGAAATGGTCCGCGTGACGGTCGCGCAGATCGTCGAGAAACGCCTGGATGCGACTAGCGGTCATCGATGGCCTGTGGCGCATAAAATTGGCGGAACTCGGCGGACGGCTCCCGGTTGGCATAGACATAGAGGACGACGCCATTTGGATCCTGCACGGCAAAGCCGCGATCGCCCCACGGATGGTCTTCTATCGGCATCACGGGCACCAGCCCGGCCGCTGTCATCAGCCGATGCTCGCCATCGACGTCCTCGACGCAGAAATTGTAGGTCAGCCCTGCCGTGTTGCATGAGGGCTGCTCGCCCTGCGGCTCCATGAACTGGAGCGAAAGCCCCGCGCCAAGGTCAAGGCTGACGAACCAGCCGCAATCGAAGGTGGCTCGCGCGCCGAAGTGCCTGATGTAGAAGTCGCGGGTCTCGCCGACCCGTTTTGTCGTGATGCAAGGAGATGCAGTTGTCGGGCGCATCTTTTGGCCTCCTCTGTTGTCGGTTGTCGTGCTGGTGCGTCGCGTCAGCCCGGCATCGCCGAAGCGATCTCGACCAGGCAGCCATTGAGATCGCGGACGTAGCCGACGACCTGGCCCCACGGCTTGTTCTCGGGCGGTTTCACCGGCGTGGCGCCTGCGGCAACCGCCTTGCCGTAGGCCTCGCGAGGGTCGGAGAAGACCAGGGCGAGTTCGAACCCTGCCGCCAGGTCTTTCCTGCGGTTGGCGCGAATGGCCAGCCCGTTCATCTCGGCCATCGCCTCGCCGGCGAAGGACAGCGTCGTCTCGCCGGTGTCCATCTCGGCGTAGAGATTGCTCTCGTGAATGAACTTGCGCCGGAGGCCGAAAGCGGCTTCGTAAAACGACACGGTCGCCTCGACATCGGCGACATAGAGGATGGTGTAGCCAAGGCGTACCGACATCGCAGGTCTCCGGACTGGGCCGAGGTGAACTCCGCCCGGCTAGTGGCCTATCAATACGCCTTGCTCCGATCCGATCTTGAACAAATCGGACATCAGTCGTGCAAACTGACGAGGGTGACGTCGGGAAGCCGCGCCGGCGAAAAGCCGCCCATGCGCCGAAACACCCGGCTCATATGCGCCTGGTCCGAAAAGCCGGCTTCCAGCGCGGCGTCGGCGGGGCTCAAGCGATGATCCTGCAGCAGCCGCAAGGCGCGATGGAAGCGCAGGATTGCCGCGAAGGTCTTCGGCGCCAGTCCCGTTGCCCCGAACACGATGCGCTGCACCGTCCGCTCCGAGATGGCGTGCATATTGGCGACGTCGCCTATGCGCAGGCGGCCGCCGGAGGCGTGAAAGGCACTGATCACGACGCGGGCCATGGGCGCCGGCTTGCTGCTGCTGTCGGCGACGCGACGCCGGACAAAAGCCGTCAGCCGCGCGACGAGCTCGTTCTCATCTCGCGCCGGCGCGCAGAGCGTTTCCAGGTCGGGGCATGCGGCGAAAGCGTCAGGGCCGACCAGATTGGCGTTTGCCAAGTCCGCCGGTTCGAAGCCGAGAACCGTCTCGAAACAGCCCGGTCGAAGCCGGATGCCGACAAAGCCCATGCCGGGTTCGATCGGGACATCGTAGAAGCGCGTTGTCGGGCCGGTGACGACAACGGTCACCTCAGCGATCGGTCGCCGCCCGGCATCGAACCTGAGAATGATGTCGCAGCGGCCGTCCGGCAGGACGCGGTAGCTTCCGGCGCGATCGCTGACGGAGGACCACGCTGCCTCGACCTCTTCGCCGAGGTCGGCAAGCCGGCTCAGTTCAGTGTAGCGGGCCGACAAGTTCATTTCTCAGGCCAGTTCGATCCGTTTGCGCGAAGGGGCTGCATTCCGCCGGCCAAACCATCGTTCGCCGTCAGCAGGTTTCAGCCGGCCATTGCCAGTTTCGCCGATGCCGGCTCGAAGGGACTGACCGTCATGCCCTGCCGGGTCATGGTGACGAAACTCGACGGCGGCACCGCCTGCCAGCTTTCGCCCTCGCGGTCGAAGGGCTCGGAGACGATGCAACGCCCGGTGGCGCCGTCGCGGGTGTAGAGCGTCGGCGCCTGCGCGTCGGTGGCGTAGCGGACAGCAAACAGGCTGTCGCCGTCGCTGAACGCCGCCGTCAGCTTGAACGAGGCGGCCATGCCGACGGCCTCGGAAGCTTCGATGACGCGGCGCGCGGCGCGTGCCACCGCAGCCTGCGGGTCGGCATCCAGCCCTTCTTCCAGCATCAGCAGGAAGAACAGTTCGGAATCGGTCGTGCCCTGGCGCTGGTCGTAGAGCGTGTCGCAGACGGCGGCCTCGAGCCGGCGGCGGATGCGCTCGAAGCCCGAGATCTGGCCGTTGTGCATGAAGCTCCAGCGGCCCGAGACGAAGGGATGGCAATTGGCGCGGCTGGTGCCGCCGCCGGTCGCGGCGCGCACATGGGCCAGAAACAGGCTCGACTTGATCTGGCGGCACAGGCTCTTGAGATTGGGGTCCGACCATGCCGGCAGGATGTCGCGGTAGAGCCCGGGCTCCGCGCGGTCGCCATACCAGGCGAGCCCGAAGCCGTCGCCATTGGTTGCCGACTTGGCTTCCTGGGCGCAGTGGCTCTGGGCGATCAGCGAGTGGCAGGGAGCCGAAACGATGTCTTCGAGAAAGACCTCTTCACCGAGATAGGCGGCCCACCGGCACATGGTTCTTCGACCTCAATATCTGTCCGCATCGGGGACATCGCCCCACACTCGGCCAGCATGGATAACAAATGGTAAATGTGCAGAATCGCACGCTGCCGAGCTTCTCCATCCGTTTGTGTCGCGGCTGTGGCAAAGGTTCATCCAGGGTCGTGCAAAAACCACACAGCCCTGTGCCTGCACGCGCCCAACGGGGAGATCGGGATTGACGTTTTCCGAGCACCGTCCCATAGGATCGCCGCCATGAAATCCGCCGCCGAAAACTCTTCCGCCCCCGTCATCGGGATCGTCCGCTTGCCGCACGCCGGCGACCTGGCCCTGCCGGCCTACGAAACCGGCGGCTCCGCCGGCATGGACCTGCGCGCCGCAGTTCCGGAGGACCGGCCGCTGCTGATCCTGCCGGGCAAGCGGGCGCTGGTGCCGACCGGCCTTATCTTCGAGATCCCCGAAGGCTTCGAAGGCCAGGTCCGTCCGCGCTCCGGCCTCGCCTACAAGCACGGCATCACCTGCCTCAACACGCCCGGCACCATCGACAGCGACTATCGCGGCGAGGTCAAGGTGCTGCTGATCAACCACGGCGACGAGGACTTCTATGTCGAGCGCGGCATGCGCATCGCCCAGATCGTCATCGCGTCGGTGACCCGCGCCGAAGTCGAGGAGCGCAGCCTCGCCGGCTCGACCGAACGTGGCAATGGCGGCTTCGGCTCGACCGGAACGGCATGAGCAGGCCCAAGCTCGTCATCTTCGACTGCGACGGCGTGCTCGTCGACACCGAGCCGCTGGCCAACCGGCGGCTGTCGGCGTGGCTGACCGAAGCCGGCTATCCCGTCAGCTACGAGGAGTGCCGCCGCCAGTTCGTCGGCCGCAGCCTGGTGTCGGTGCAGACGGAGGTCGAGGCGACGGGCGCAAGCCTCGGCCCCGATTTCGTCGAGCGCTGGTACCGCGAGCTGCCGGAACTGTTCGAGACGGGCGTGCAGGCGATCCCGCATATCGAGACCTTCGTTACGGCGGTGCAATCCGCCGGCATCGCCTATTGCGTGGCGTCGTCGGCGCGGGTCGACAAGATGCACATGACGCTCGGCCAGACCGGGCTGCTGACCCATTTTCGCGACGTGCTGTTCTCCGCCACCATGGTCGCGCGCGGCAAGCCGTTTCCCGATCTCTTCCTGCATGCCGCCGGAACGATGGGCTTTGAGCCCGCCGACTGCATCGTCATCGAGGATAGCGTCGCCGGTGCCCAGGCGGGGCGTGCCGCCGGCATGCGCGTGTTCGGCTACCACGCCGACCCGCACTCCGACCGCGACGGGCTTTCCGCCGCCGGCGCGGTGCTGTTCGACGACATGCGCAAGCTGGCAGGACTGATCCCGATCGGCTGAAATCGGGTTTGTCGCCCTCCGCGCTCCGGTCTAGTATTGGACCCTTGGTTGAGCTCGAGGGCGAGGCAATGGACAAGGGCGCGGTCTTCCGGAAACTTCACGAGGCGCCCGGCGCCTTCATCATCCCCAATCCGTGGGACATCGGCACCGCCAAGCTGCTCGCCTCCTTCGGCTTCGAGGCGCTGGCAACGACGAGTGCGGGATATGCCTTCTCGCGCGGGCGGCCCGACGGCGACGTCGGCTTCGAGGAGATGATCCACCATTGCCGCGACATGGCGCATGCCACCGGCCTGCCGGTGTCGGCCGATCTCGAGAAAGGCAAGGGCGACAGCCCCGAAAGTGCCGGCGAGACGATCTTCGCGGCGGAGGCCGCCGGCCTTGCCGGCTGCTCGATCGAGGACCACACCGGCGAGCCCGACAGGCCGATATACGAGTTCTCGCATGCGGTGGAGCGCGTGACCGCGGCTGCGGAAGCGGCGCGGGCGCTGAAGAGCGACTTCGTGCTGACGGCGCGCTCGGAAAATTTCCTCTGGGACCGGCCCGACCTCGACGACACGATCAGGCGGCTGCAGGCCTTCGAGAAGGCCGGCGCCGACGTGCTGTATGCGCCCGGGATCAGCGACATCGGCATGATCCGGACGCTATGCAGTTCGGTCAGCAAGCCGGTCAACGTGCTGGCCGTGCCGGGCTTTTCGGTCGCGGTGCTGGCGGAAGCCGGCGCCAAGCGCATCTCGCTCGGCTCCAAGCTCACCGCATATGCCTTCGGCATGATGGAGCGGGCGTCGCGCGAGATGCTGGGCCAGGGCACGTTCGAATTCGCCCGGGACGGCATGGCCTATGCCAAGCTGCAGGCGATGTTCGGCCGCGAGGGCTGAGCGCCCCGCCTGTCGGAATCGCGCGCGGACGCCGCCGTCATGGCCGCGCCATGGCCGGCCGGCGCTCGGCCGCCGACACGCTCTTGTGCAGGTGCACCATCATCGCCGCGGCAAACAGCGGGGTCAGCAGGTTGAGGATCGGCACGGCGAGGAAGGCGGCGATGACGAGGCCGGCCATGAACACCGTGCCGGCGTTGCGGCGGCGCAGATCCTTGGCGTCCTCTTCCGAACGGAAGCGCATGGCGGCGAATTCGAAGAACTCGCGGCCGAGCAGATAGCCGTTGACGAGGAAAAAGGCGCCGATGTTGACGACGGGGATAAACATCAGCAGCAGCGCCAGCAGGTTGCCGAGGATGACGATGCCGAAGAACTTGATCGCCAGCACCATGGCGCGCAAGGCGGGCACCGGCTGGCCGGGGCGCTCCTGGGGATAGTTGGTCTTCTCGACGACCTCGGCGACGTCGTCGAGGAACAGGCCGGCGACGATGGCCGTCACCGGCGCGATCAGCAATGCCAGCCCGAGCGCCAGGCCGATGCCGGCGATGATGGCGGCAATCAGGCCGAGCCAGCCGGTCCATGCCGGCAAGCCGGGCAGCAGGGCGTCGATCCACGGCATGGCGAGCCAGTCGAAGATCTCGCGGATGCCGAACCACAGCGCGACGAGCGCCAAAAGCGTCAGCCCCAGCGTCTTGAAGAACACGCTGCGGAACTCGGCCGAAAACAGCTGGCTTGCGGCGGTGCGGGCGGCGTCGAGGATCATGTTGGCGTGGTCGCTCCCTGTTCGGCCCCTGAGATAAGGTGCCGCATGGCCGGCCTCAAGCGCGGGCCGGCCAAATTGCCGGGTAGGCAAACGCCGCGCGAGCCGCTAAACGCAACACGTTTTGCCGACCCGTCGGCGCCTGTTACGGCCGAAGCGCCGCGGAGACCCTGATGAGCCAATATGACGTGCTGTGCATCGGCAACGCCATCGTCGACATCATCGCGCAATGCGACGAGGCCTTTTTGACCGACAACGGCATCATCAAGGGCGCGATGAACCTGATCGACGCCGAGCGCGCCGAGCTGCTCTACACGCGCATGGGCCCGGCGATCGAGGCCTCGGGCGGTTCGGCCGGCAACACGGCGGCGGGCATCGCCAGCTTCGGCGGCCGCGCCGCCTATTTCGGCAAGGTTTCGCGCGACCATCTCGGCGAGGTCTTCACCCACGACATCCGCGCCCAGGGCGTCGCCTTCGACACGAAACCGCTCGACGGCACCCCGCCGACGGCGCGCTCGATGATCCTGGTCACCCCCGACGGCGAGCGCTCGATGAACACCCATCTCGGCGCCTGCGTCGAGCTCGGGCCCGACGATGTCGAGGCCGACAAGGCGAGCGGCGCCAAGGTGACCTATTTCGAAGGCTATCTGTGGGACCCGCCGCTGGCCAAGGAAGCGATCCGCATGACCGCAGCACACGCGCATGCCGCCGGACGCGAAGTGTCGATGACGCTGTCGGACTCCTTCTGCGTCGACCGCTACCGCGCCGAATTCCTCGAGCTGATGCGCTCCGGCACGGTCGACATCGTGTTTGCCAACAGCCACGAGATCAAGTCGCTCTACGAGACGTCGTCCTTCGACGAGGCGCTCGCCCAGATCCGCAAGGATTGCAAGCTCGCCGCCATCACCCGCTCCGAGAAGGGCTCGGTGATCGTGCGCGGCGATGAGACCGTTGTCATCGAGGCGACCAAAATCAACGAGCTGGTCGACACGACCGGCGCGGGCGACCTCTATGCCGCCGGCTTCCTCCATGGCTACACGCAAGGGCGCAGCCTCAAGGATTGCGGCGACCTCGGCTCGCTGGCCGCAGGCCTGGTAATCCAGCAGATCGGGCCCCGGCCGCGGCAGAACCTCAAGCGCGAGGCCGAGCAGGCGGGGTTGCTGTAGGTAGCGACCTTCCCTTCTCCCCCTGTGGGAGAAGGTGCCCCGCCCCTCGACAGGCTCGGGAGGCGGATGAGGGGTTCTGGACGGAGTGCGGTGTTTCCGAATTCCCTCTGACAGCGCCATTCTGCTCCCTCTCATTCCTTCCAACACCCCTCATCCGACCTCGCTTCGCTCGGCCACCTTCTCCCACAGGGGGAGAAGGCAAGTTCTCGCCTCGCCACGCCCCGTTTCCGGTCTGGCCATTGTCATCCTTCGACAAGCTCAGGATGAGGTAGTTCGGGAAGCGGGGCGCGGGGCCGTGCCTGCCGAAAACAAGTGAATGGCGCGAACCCGCGCTCCGCCGGCGATTTCTGTCTCCGCCCGTTCCGCTTCTCGAAGCATGGGCATTAACGCCCCTGCCCCACTAGCGCATCGTCCAGCGCACCCGGGCCGTAGTACCCGGAGGGGAACCCTCGGACGGAACCTCCCCGGGCAACAGGCTACGTCAGCCCATCGCCGGAGGCGCCGGCCCCTCCCCGCATGTCACCGTCGCGACCGGCGTTCCCGCGGGAGGAACTGCGGGGATTGTACGGGAGGTGGATGGGGGCGTGGAAAAGCGGGCGGGTTTGAGCGCGAGATTGCTGACAGATGGTGACAACGGCCGACCTACCTCAAGACCGCAGCAAATCTCATAGCGCGACGAGAGTGGCATTGCCATCTGCAACACTTGGCAGCTAAGGTATAGATAAATCTTATCTTCAATGCCTTTGATGGAAAATGAAAACTAGATTTACGTTAATAAATTCCGGTCTCTATCCCGAAACTTTACCACCGTGCTTCGTATCCACCGATGCCCAGAGAGCTTTTCGTGGCATTGTTGGGCACCTCGACGACACACGCTTTAGCAATCGAAAGACACATTTCACGAGGTACAGCGGTACAAAGCATGATGGCAGCCGACGGTTCTTCGGAACTCCAAACGTAATTTCATATTTCCACGTCTCTTCGTTTATTTGGCGAAATTGGCAAAAGTTCCAATCCACATTTGATTCGTCCAATTTTTCAATTGGAGCTCCAAATGTTCTTGATAGCGATGAGAGAGCGATAAAAGTCCCGTCTCTTTCGGAACTATCTAAGCACTCGTCGACGAAACTCGGATATGCGCCTTTCATTCTCAAGGTTGATATTTCTCAGTGCTTTCCAAGTATATATACGCACTCAATTAGCTGGGCCGTGCACGGCATAGAGCAATCTAAGAAGCAGACGGACGAGAAATCTGATGAAAATTACTTTAATGCCTTGGATTTCTTCACCCGAAATTGCCAGCAAGGCAATTCCCGAGGCGTACTTATTGGTCCAGACGCTTTCAGATTGATCGTCGAATTGGTACTGTCAAGCTTAGACAGACAATTAGAAGAGACTATTGGGGATAAGATCGTTGGCGCCGTTCGCCACGTCGACGATTACTACATTGGCTTGCGCTCGGAGCACGAGGCTCAATCTGTACTCTCAACGACTAGAGAAATACTTGCGACATACGAACTATACTTAAATGACCACAAAACAAAGATATATCCAAGCGTTGAGCCAATAAATGATATTTGGGCGCAGCGCCTTCGCAAGCTAGCAAGGGGCCTGCACACACACTCCGCAATCAGTGATATAGAATTCTCGATCGATGAGGCCCTGGATGTAGCGCGAGCCGTCTCGTCTGACAGTCCAGTCAAGATATTGCTTCGCTCGTTTGATGAGCGCAAAATATACGACTCAAATCACTGGGATTTTGTAGACAAAAACCTGCAGCGGATTGTTCAGCATTTTCCGCATGCGATTGATTATGTATGCCTGCTCCTAGCAAAGCGGGTCGCAATGGGAGGCGACATAGACGCAAGAAGTTGGCAATCTGTCGCGACAGTCCTCATACAAAAGAACCTAGGACTAAACCACGAGCACGAAGTACTTTGGATGGCTTGGCTCTTGATAGTCTGCAAGTTGCCATTCACTCCAGAGATATCAGAAGCGCTAGCCAAATCTCGCAATGGGCATGTTCGGGCCCTGCTGGCGCAGGCCTACATTGATGGGACAGTCCGCCAGAAGCCGAAGCTGGGACTCGGCCAAGCACTATCAACTACGGACGCCGATTGGCTATTGAGCCTAGTCGCACGCTCACAAGGCTTCTCCAAAGCCAAGTTCTCCGGCTTGTACGCCCAAGAATTCGAACACCTAGCCTCAAGACGTATAAAGTTGATCGATTTTAATGACCATCTAGATAAAATACGCATTAAGAACAAACCTGCAATTAGCAGGAGGCGCTACGGCTACGACGACGATGATAGCGACTACAGCTATCAGCAATATGTACGAGAGCTTGCTGATGCCGACGAGGACAGTTACTAAGCTCCAACCGAACTTCACCGTCGCCGAAAAAACGGTTCGGTACGGCAACCTCGCGATCCTTCGCACCCCCCTCTGCCCTGCCGGGCATCTCCCCCACAAGGGGGGAGATTAGTCTCGTCGCCCTTACCGCCCCCTCACGTCCCCGCGTTATACGCAGCAATCGCCGCCATGTTGACGATATCGCTGTCCTTGGCATTCAGCGGGACGATCTGGACCGGCTTGTTGAGGCCGACGAGAAGCGGGCCGATGACGGTGGAGCCGCCGAGTTCCTGCAGCATCTTGGTCGAGATGGCGGCGGAGTGGAAGGCGGGCATGACAAGGACGTTGGCGGCACCCGAGAGGCGGCAGAAGGGGTATTGCTGCTGCATCAGGCGGTGGTTGAGGGCGACGTCGGCGGCCATTTCGCCGTCATACTCGAAATCGACGCGGCGCTTGTCGAGGATCTTGACCGCTTCCTGGACACGCTCGGAACGCTCGCCGGCGGGGTGGCCGAAGGTCGAGTAGGCGAGCATGGCGACGCGGGGCTCATAACCCATGCGCCGGGCGAAGTGGGCGGCTTCCTCGGCGATGTCGGCGATCTGCTCGGCGTTGGGCATGTCGTGGACGGCGGTGTCGGCGACGATGACGGTGCGGCCACGCGCGAGCACGATCGAGACGCCGATGACGCGGTGGCCGGGCTTGGCGTCGATGACGCGGCGGACGTCTTCCAGCACGGTCGAGTAGTTGCGGGTGACGCCGGTGACGATGCCGTCGGCGTCGCCGAGCGCCACCATGCAGGCGGCGAAGTGGTTGCGGTCGTTGTTGATCAGGCGCTGGCAGTCACGCAGCAAATAGCCCTTGCGCTGCAGCCGCTCGTAGAGGAAGTCGGCATAGATGGCGTTGCGGCGCGACAGGCGCGCATTGATGATCTCGAGGCCCGGCTTGTTGAGGTCGATGCCGGCCTGCCTGGCGTTTTCCTTGATGACGTCGTCGCGGCCGAGAAGGATGGCGGTGCCGAGCTTCTGGTTGACGTAGGAGACGGCGGCCCGCATGACCTGCTCCTCCTCGCCCTCGGCGAAGACGACGCGCTTGGGCTGGCGCCGGACGCGGTCGTAGATGCGCTGCAGGGTGGAGGCGATGGGGTCGCGGCGGGCGGAGAGCTCGTCGGCGTATTTGGCGAGGTCGAGGATCGGCCGGCGGGCGACGCCCGATTCCATGGCAGCGCGGGCGACGGCGACCGGGATGGCCGAGATCAGGCGCGGGTCGAACGGCACCGGGATGATGTAGTTGGGGCCGAACTTCGGCCGGTTGCCCTGGTAGGCGGCGGCGACGTCGTCGGGCACGTCCTGGCGGGCGAGATCGGCCAGCGCCTGGGCGGCGGCGACCTTCATGTTGTCGTCGATGGTGGTGGCGCGCACGTCGAGCGCGCCGCGGAAGATGTAGGGGAAGCCGAGCACGTTGTTGACCTGGTTCGGGTAGTCCGAACGGCCGGTGGCCATGATGGCGTCGGTGCGGATCTCGGCGACCTCCTCGGGCGTGATCTCGGGATCGGGATTGGCCATGGCGAAGATGATCGGGTTCTTGGCCATCGATTCGACCATCGCGGGTGTCAGCGCGCCCTTGGCCGAGAGGCCGAAGAAGACGTCGGCGCCATCCATGGCATCGGCCAGGCTGCGGCGCTCGGTCTTGACCGCGTGGGCCGACTTCCACTGGTTCATGCCCTCGGTGCGGCCCTGGTAGACGACGCCCTTGGTGTCGCACAGGATGACGTTTTCGGGCGCGAAGCCCATCGCCTTGATGAGCTCGATGCAGGCGATGCCGGCGGAGCCGGCGCCGTTGCAGACGAGGCGGGTGGTCTTCATGTCGCGGCCGGTGATCTCCAGCGCGTTGATCAGGCCGGCGGCGGCGATGATGGCGGTGCCGTGCTGGTCGTCATGGAAGACGGGGATGTCCATCAGCTCGCGCAGGCGCTGCTCGATGATGAAGCATTCGGGCGCCTTGATGTCCTCGAGGTTGATGCCGCCGAAGGAGGGCCCGAGGAAACGCACGCAGTTGATGAATTCGTCGGCGTCCTCGGTGTCGACCTCGAGGTCGATGGAATCGACGTCGGCGAAGCGCTTGAACAGCACCGACTTGCCTTCCATGACCGGCTTGGAGGCGAGCGCGCCGAGATTGCCGAGGCCGAGGATCGCGGTGCCGTTGGAGATGACGGCGACCATGTTGCCCCTGGTGGTGTAGTCGAAGGCGCGGCTCGGGTCCTCGGCGATGGCCTTCACCGGCACGGCGACGCCGGGCGAATAGGCGAGGCTGAGGTCGCGCTGCGTCGCCATTGGCTTGGTGGGAACGACCTCCAGCTTGCCGGGGCGGCCCATGGCGTGGAACTCGAGCGCCTCCTCGGCGCTGACGGAGGGGCCCGTGTTGTCGGTTTTCTTGTTGGCGGCCATGATGAGAAGCGTCCCTGTCCCTGAAATATTCTTTTTGTGGAGGGTTCCGGATTAAGGCTACACATCGGCGCTGTAAACCGCCAAGCAGTGGGGTGGTTTTCATTTTTTCGCAGGCCCTGGCGTGAACGATCGACCGACCATCAACGCGGAAGCTGACTTTGGGGAAACCCGGGGGCCGGCCGACGCCGCCGTGCATGCGCCGCCGACGCCGATGATGGAGCAGTTCATCGAGATCAAGGCGGCGAACCCGGATTCGCTGCTGTTCTACCGCATGGGCGACTTCTACGAGCTGTTCTTCGACGACGCCGAGAAGGCGAGCCGGGCGCTCGGCATCGTGCTGACCAAGCGCGGCAAGCACCAGGGCCAGGACATCCCGATGTGCGGGGTGCCGATCCATGCGGCGGACGACTATCTGCAGAAGCTGATCGGGCAAGGCTATCGCGTCGCGGTGTGCGAGCAGATCGAGGACCCGGCCGAGGCCAAGAAGCGCGGCTCGAAGTCGGTGGTGAAGCGCGACGTGGTGCGGCTGGTGACGCCGGGCACGATCACCGAGGACAAGCTCTTGGCGCCGCAGGAATCGAGCTTCCTGATGGCGCTCGGGCGGGTGAAGGGTGCGGGCGAAGCGAGCCTCGCGCTGGCCTGGATCGAGATCTCGACGGGTGTGTTCCGCGTTTCGGAGACGACGCCTGAAAAACTCGCCGCCGACATCTTCCGCATCGACCCGCGCGAGCTGATCGTCGCCGAGCCGGCGTTCCATGACGAGGAGCTGCGCCCGACCTTCGACCTCGTCGGGCGCATCGTCAATCCGCAGCCGCCGAGCCTGTTCGATTCGGCGTCGGCGCCCAGCCGCATCGCGCGTTTCTACGACGTGGCGACGCCGGACAGCTTTGGCGCGTTCTCGCGTGCCGAACTGTCGGCGATCTCGGGCGTCATCGCCTATGTCGAAAAGACGCAGAAGGCCGAGCGGCCGCCGCTGTCGCGGCCCGAGCGCGAGCAGGAAGGCGCCACCCTGTTCATCGACCCGGCGACACGGGCCAATCTCGAACTGTTGCGCACGCTGTCGGGCAACCGCGACGGCTCGCTGTTCCGCGCCATCGACCGCACGGTGACGGGCGGCGGCGCGCGGCTTCTGGCCGACCGGCTGATGTCGCCGCTGACCGATCCCGACGCGATCAATGGCAGGCTGGATGCGGTGTCGTTCTTCATGGGCGAGACGCGGCTCAGCGAGGCGGTGCGGCTCAGCCTCAAGCGCGTCGCCGACATGCCGCGCGCGCTGTCGCGCCTGGCGCTCAACCGCGGCGGCCCGCGCGACCTTGGCGCGCTGCGCTCGGGTTTTTCCGCCGCGCGGACGATTGCCGGGCTGTTTGCCGGGGCGACATTGCCGAAGGAGCTGGCGACGGCGATCGCCGCGGTCGCTGCCCTGCCCGCCGATTTCGCCGGCCATCTCGATGCAGCGCTCGGCGAGGAGCTGCCGCTGCTCAAGCGCGACGGCGGTTTTGTCCGCTCAGGCTATCATGGCGAGCTCGACGAGATGCGGGCGCTGCGCGACCAGTCGCGGCGGGTGATCGCCAGCATGGAGCGCGACCTGATCGAGGAGACGGGCATCCGCTCGCTCAAGATCCGCCACAACAACGTGCTCGGCTACTACATCGAGGTGACGGCCAACAACCAGGCAGCACTCAACGGCAGCGACGAGGCCAAGGCGCGCTTCATCCACCGCCAGACCATGGCGAGCGCGATGCGCTTCACCACCACCGAGCTCGCCGGCCTCGAGACCAAGATCGCCAACGCCGCCGACCGGGCGCTGACCATCGAACTCGCCGCCTTCGACCAGCTGGTGGCCGAGGCGGTGACGCATGCCGATGCGATCCGCGCGGGCGCCGACGCGCTGGCGGTGCTCGACGTCTCGACGGGCCTCGCAGCCCTTGCGGCAGGCGAGGCATGGTGTCGGCCGCAGGTCGACCAGAGCCTTGCCTTCGACGTCAAGGGCGGGCGCCATCCGGTCGTCGAGCAGTCGCTGAGGCGCACGGCTTCGGCCCCCTTCGTCGCCAATGACTGCACGCTGTCGCCCGACGGCAACGACAAGAACGGCGCCATCTGGCTGCTCACCGGCCCGAACATGGGCGGTAAGTCGACCTTCCTGCGCCAGAACGCGCTGATCGCCATCCTCGCCCAGATGGGGTCGTTCGTTCCCGCCGAGCGCGCCCATATCGGCGTCGTCGACCGGCTGTTCTCCCGTGTCGGCGCCTCCGACGATCTGGCGCGCGGGCGCTCGACCTTCATGGTCGAGATGGTGGAGACGGCGGCGATCCTCAACCAGGCGGGCGAACGCACGCTCGTCATCCTCGACGAGATCGGCCGCGGCACCGCCACCTTCGACGGCCTGTCGATTGCCTGGGCGGCGGTCGAATATCTGCACGAGAAGAACCGCTGCCGCGCCATCTTCGCCACCCACTATCACGAGCTGACAGCACTCGCCGGCAAGCTCGGCCGCCTGCACAATGTGACGATGCGGGTGAAGGAGTGGGAAGGCGAAGTGGTGTTCCTGCACGAAGTCGGCAAGGGTGCCGCCGACCGCTCCTACGGCGTGCAGGTGGCCCGCCTCGCCGGCCTGCCCGACGCTGTCGTGGCGCGCGCCAAGGAGGTGCTGCACCAGCTCGAGGAAGGCGAAACCTCGGGGAAAGCCAACAAGCTCGTCGACGACCTGCCGCTGTTTTCCGTCGCGGTGAAGCGCGAGGCGGCCAAACCGATCGCCAACGACGCGCTGAGCGAAGCGCTCAAGGGCCTGAGCCCCGACGAAATGACCCCGCGCGAGGCGCTGGACGCGCTGTACCGGCTGAAGGGGCTGGCGGGGAAGTAGGTCAGTTCAAGCGGACGCATTGGAGACTGGCATGCTGCATCCGCTTGGCGTCTCCGACATCGACCGCGCCGCGGCCTTCTACGACGCGGTGCTTGCCCAGCCGGATGCCGTTTGCGATGACACCACAAAAGAGTGTTTGCCATTTGCGCAATCGCACAGCAGTCTGGTGACAGAGCTGGCGCGGATCGGTAAGGCTAGCTCCATGCTGGAGAACTTTGCGCCAGAGCGACGACCCCGATGAACTCATACCTGAAGATGTCGCAAGCCGTCCTTAGCAAGTCGCGTCAGCCACTGACAGCTCGCGAGATACTTGATGCGGCATATCGGCTTCAGCTGGTGCCTGATCATCTGTTTGGAAAGACGCAGCACAAAACCCTTCACGCCCGTCTGTGCGAGGACATCCTACATAATCGTAGAGCGTCTCTCTTTGCCAGAACCGCACCGGGCCGCTTTTCCCTAGCGTCGCGCCTCGAAGCGGGAGGAAGCAAGAGCGAGTATGTCGCCCCCCAGCGATCCTATCAGCTCAAGCAGTTCGACGTCCTTTGCGCGGACCGGCAGGAACTGGATTCGGCGCTTCAGGGCGGGACGGGGCTCGTCGACTTCCCATCGATCGCCAAGCAGTTTCGACGTCAGGTGCCCCTGAGAATCGCCGAGAAGGACTCTAGGCTGGTGCATCTGCGCTTGCTCGTGATGATCTGCTCGAGCAGGGGGTTGTTGACCCTGGCTGCGATGGATGGTTCGGAGTTCGGCAGCGGCCGCGCGATCGGACTGCTTGGCTTCCTCAGAGGGTCGGACGCGGACCTCTTTTCCCACGAGCCGTACGGTATCGATCTGGCCGCAAGACGGACGATTGCCGAGCAGTCGAGCGCATCGGTTCGCCGGATTCATGAGCTCACCAGGAGCCAGCCCGGACGTGCTTTGCGGTGCATCCGCATCACCGACTCACAAGGTCGGGACAACTCCGTCGTTCTGTTCGTACAGTATCAGTGCGAGCGGCCGGAGGAGTTTGTTCGTTTCTTCCCAGCCAACCGCGCTCCCCGTTGGACGCGAGTCCCGGCCGAGATCAATGACACCTCCACATTGGAGCGTGTGTCGTCGCGCTTCGTCGAACTCGCCGCAGATGGCGCGGTGGCTATCGCTTAGCCACTGCGATCACACGGTCAAGAGGCAGACGTTTCAGTAGCTCCGCGAGCGTCTTCATACCCGTGATGCGCCATTTGTCATCGGCCTTTGACGGATCTGCCATGTCGGAAACGACTCGAAGCACCGAGACAGGGACTTTGAAGGCGTCCGCCGCGGCACAGACACCGCCCGCTTCCATCTCTATGCCCAACAGCTTATCGGCAGAATCGACCATCTTCTTTCGATGATCGTCACTGGCGACTACTTCGTCCGCACTGGCGATCTTACCTTCCCACAAAGAAGGTATTCTGCCCTTTTGCCAGTTGAACTCGTCGGCAGAATACGAAGCCCAATCGTTCTGATCGAACTCTTTTGAATTCGCCACCGCGTAGACGGCACGAGTGCAGTCGAAGTCCCGTCGCCGGAACTTCGACTTGGCGCCGCCGTTCTCATCGTCCGTGACCTTGCGGGTCGCTAGGTCAACAACCACCTCCGCGCAGATTACGGCTCCTTGCTCGATCTTGGACTCTGCAAACCCACCTGCCAGGCCGACACAGAAAAGCAGATCCGGTGCAGCATTTCTCGATAGATAGCCCGTGACCTCAACCGCAGCGGCGACCCGGCCCATCGCTCTGGGACAGAGGACGTCAACTTCCACCTCGCCGATCTTACCCGACGCCGCGGGACTTTCCGCGGACCGCGGTAGTCCGAAATGCTTAATAAGAACGTTGAGTTCTTCCTCAAGTGCCACAAATATCGCGATCTTCAATTGTCGTCCTTTCGAAGCAGTTGTTGTTTTCCTTGATTTTTGTCGCTCATCAGATCCGCGCTGCGGCAGTCCGTGCTCCGCCGTTAGAACGGCTGCCAGTTCGCCGCAAGCGCTCGCGATCTCGACGATTTCGACGTCCGACGGGTCGGATATCGCCGGGTTGAATCTTTCGGGGATCCGTGACCACTCGAAGGGTGTCTTCTTTATGGCCCTCGACAGATGGTATTGGAGATCCGTGTCCTTTGGGAACATCTTGGCAAAGCTGCAATAGGCATCCATCAGTTCTATAAATCCCGCATCGCGGCGGAACCTCATGATGGTATCGGCGGAAGCCTCGAGCAGAAGTCGATCAGCGCTCATCGGCTCAAGGAACCTGCGGAACCTGCGCATGCTGTATACGGAACGCTCTGCCGGTAGGTGGAACTCCACAGGCATATGAGGAATGTCGGTGAGTACGATAGCCTTGAATTCCCGGCAATATTCCTGAAAGTAGGTGTACTGTAGGGCGTCGCGCATCTGCTGATGGAAAGGTAAGGCAGAACCCACAAGGTTGGGCTCAATTATTGACCACGTGAGAGCCTTTCCATCATCAGCCAATTTCGCGGGAACGGTACGCATGTTCTCGATGACGTCCGACGATGCGTTCTGGCGGATTCCGTTCCAAGCCTGCAATCGCGTGTCAATTCCGGTCAAAAATCCATTCACGATTGCCGGGCCTATTTGGACCTTTCTTTGGACGAGCGCGGCACCGTGCGAACTGAGAAGGTTCATTCGCGCATCGTCGTACAGGCCTGAATAGCGGTTACGAGCGAATGAGTATTCGAGCCGCTTCTTTTCGGCGAAGTCGCTGAGGTTTGTCTCCCGCATGGGCAGACGAACCAGTCCTTTTTCGAGATAGGCGGACTGGACCTCGAACAACTCGAACGCGTATTTGTCCTCCACTACAAAGCCCGGAGGAGCGACGCAGAAATCTTCGCACAGCATGGCGCAGGCGTTCATCGGTCCGCGAAGCGCGTGCGCATGCTTTTCGTCGCCCAAGATATTGTAGAGCTTGACGATTTCGCGCGTGTCGCGGTTCAGGAAGTGAAGAAACAGGTTCCTTCTCATGCGCCCCTGGAGAAAATCGATCGGAGGGCGGCTTCGATCTCGTCCTTCGCACCGTCGTTGTAGATTGTGAAATCGGCCTCGGCCGTGTCGAGTTCCGTCTCAGATCTATGTCTGCCGTCGACGTCGAGATTAAAGGCCTGTCCTCTGGCTGCCAGACGGTGTGTCCTGGTCTCGTCCGACGCGGTCACCCGGATGACCTCGAATCCTTGATCGCGCGCGAAGCGGAAGTCTGTGGAAAAGCGCAGCGAATCCACGCAAATCGACTCCTCCGGTGCAGCGCCCCGCAGTGCCGCCCGCAAGAAGATTGAAGGATCGATCTGAGTCAGCGCATCGTCAATCTGCTGCGTGGACGCCTTGTCCTCGTTGCCAAACAGAAGCAGCGAGATCTTACGACAGATGACGCCTGTCGATATGCGCCGGATTCCGTAGTCCCGCGAAATCCGCTCCGCTACCGTAGACTTCCCTGCCCCCGACTTACCTATCAATGCAAATCGCCTTGCCCGCGCTGATGTCATAGTTGATCGGCGCCTTTCAATTTCGCGAACGCCTCTTCACAGAACGCCAAGATTTCGGCGGGCCTGGACTGGGCGACGTCATCGATGAGGTCCCGCAGCACGAGCTTGAAGTGCTCCTGAAGCGGCGGGAACCGACGAACCCCAATCCTTGAATACCGTATGGTGAAGGCCGCGTGGTCCGGTGTGATCCGGCCTCCCTTCCTAAGGCGTACGAAGACTAGCGCCTGCAGCTTGTCGACGGCCTTTACGAACTGGGCCTCCTCGCTCGATGCTTCGATAAGTTCCTCGAACATGGTTCGATAGGATTCGCGCAGCGAACGGCGCATGCTGGAGGCTAGAGCGTCAAGGGCATGACGTTCTTCGCGATCCTTGTCGAGGCGCCGGGTGGGGTTGAATGCGTGGGTATCGAAGCCTTGCCCATCCTTGCCTACCGGATCCTTGTCGCCCGTCACGATCTCAGGTTCGTCATGCACGAGCGCCAGCTCGGTCGCACGCCCGCGGTCGATCCATGGAAAATGCGGCGCCAGCAGTGGCACGCACCGCGCGACGTTGAAGGAATGGGCAGCGACGTTCTCAAGCTCATACCTCTTGGGAACTGATCCGAGGCCGAGCGTTTCCTCCTCCCAGTACCGTTGGCCGAAGAACCGAACAATCTTCTGTAAGTCGTATAGGCGGTAGATCATGTCAACGTCCGCGCGGACATCTAACGGATCTGGCAAGGAGACAGGGGCGATACAGTCGTCGAACCCCAGTTGGTCCACGAGCATCTCAGTCTGAGATTTGTGACGGGCGATCATCTTGACCCTGATCTTATTCAAGTGACTACCGATCCGACACCGAAGCATTACCGAGAGGCGCCGTAAATTCCATGAATATTCGCGCTGGTATAGTAGATTCTCTGCCCTAAGTCGCAATCAAAAATCGCAGGAGATCGAAGTCTATCAAGCGGGGTAAAGTTGTACGCTCTATCGTTGGTCACGCGGAACCGAGGCAGCGAGCAACGGCGGCCTGAGACGTCTGTTTTACCACGCTCATCTGCCAAGTTGTTCGGGCCACCGCCTCCACCACCATTGCATCCCCCACAACTCCGGCGACACTGCGCTTGCGAGGAGCCCGGCGGCGATAATGCATGAGGTCGTGACACTGGAGGGTAGTCGTCGCCGTTTGTCGAGGCGGTGACGCGGACCCGGTTTGGCAGCGGCGGGACGTGGTCATTTTCAGGGATGGCGACACGACGTCAGTGCTGCGCAGCGGGCTGACCACCTCGGCCATTACCCACGACCATGCCGCCGGGGACGCGGTTTTGGCGGTCGCCGCGCGGCCTCCCGCCCTCAGGCTTGATTGACGGCTCCGGTTCGGCGCCGGAGGGTTGCGACGCCGACCGTCAGCGTCACCGCGAACATCGTTGCCGTCACCACGATCAGCGCGCTCGACAGGGATGCAGCGGTCAGGACAGCGCTGGCGAAGATGATGCCTAGCGCGCTCGAGGTGCGCAGCAGGGCGAAGACTTCGGGCCGCCGGCGCGGCGGGGCCAGGCGGTCGAGGACGAGCGAGTAGTAGGTGCCGAGCGGCGCCAGGACCAGTCCGATGAGGATGGCGCCGGCGACGGTGGTTTCAAGCGATGGGCCGAGGGCGGTGAGTGCGGCGCCGAAGGTCACGACGCCCAGCAGCAAGACGACGGCCCTGTCGCTGACCGTGCGGTTGCGCACGCTGACCCAGATGCCGCCGGCGACCGAGGCCAGGCACAGCGGCACGGTGAACAGGATGGCCAGCGTCGGCGGGTAGCCGAATTTGAGCGCGAGTGCTACGGCGCCGATCTCGATGGCAGCGACCGTGGACGAGCCCGCGGCGGCGCAGACGAGCCACAGCAGGATGGACGGGCTGAGCACCGAACCCTCGGCATGAGGCGCGTCCTCGACATGGCTTTTGCCCGCCTGCGGCACCAGCAGGGCCGGAATGGCGCCGAGCAGCGTCAGCGCGAGCAGGGCAAAGACCGGCGAGACAGCGCCCAGGGCGGATGCCAGCACCGGACCGAGAACGAAGGTCAGTTCATTGAGGGTGGCGGCGATGCCGAGCGTTCGCGGCAGATGCGAAGCGGGCGTGAAGTGATTGAGCAGCGCACGCAGATAGCCTGACGCCGCGCCGTTGACCAAGCCGGCCACAGCCGCGAAGGCGACGAGCAAGGCAAAGGGCGCCTGGTAATGCGCGCACAGGACGACGGCAGCCAGAGCGAGCGTGCGGAAGGCGACCAGCAGCCTGAGGAAGGTGGCGGCCGAACGGTTCCTGCCGAGCCGCGTGATCGGGATGGCGCCGACGACCTGGGCAAGGGTCATGGCCAGGATCATGGCGGCACCGCCGCGTGCGTCGCCCATGACGCTCAGGGCGACGAGCGAGAACGCCACCGGCGCGGAAGCCTGGGGAACGTTCAATGTCGCCGACGAGGCAAACCAGCACAGCAGCGGCCAGCGGCTCCGTGGCCTGTCGAGAGGCGGGGATGCGACGTCGCTGGAGGGAGGGGCGCCAAGTCCGGTCATGTTGAAGCTGCTGGCATCATCAGGCGCGGTCCATTCCCGGCAGCAAGATACGCAGCCCGGAGTTCCCGAAGCGTCTCGGCCATGTGTCGGCCGGTCTCAGGACAAGGCGCGAGGACAGGATGAAGACGGCGCATGAACAGGCCCCTTGAGTGGGCCGGGCCGTTCCCGGACATTCTTTCCCCTATGGGCTTTCCCCTTGTGGGAGAGGACGTTACCTCGCGGGCGGGAAACTAGCCGCCATGTCAGGCGTGTCAAGGCGCGGCCGCCGTCCGAAACGGCTTGAGCCAACAGCTATCGGCGATAGCCCCAACGATGCCGGCCGGCAGCAGCTTGCTGCCTGCACTTGCCTCCCCTGCCAACACCGGCGACACTGCTCATGCGAGAAGAGCGGCGGCAAAGATGCATGAGGTCGTGACACTGGAGGGGTGGTCGTCGCCGTTTGTCGCGGCGGTGACGCGGACGCGGTTTGCGACCGGCGGCTCGATGAAGATGCAGCCGGACGGGTGCTGGGACGTGGTCGTTTTCAGGAATGGCGACACGACCACCGTGCTGCGCACCGGGCTGACCACCGCTGCCGTGACCCACGACTATGCCGCCGGCGACGAGATCCTGGCGATCGCCTTCAAGCCGAGCAGCTTCATGCCGCTGATGCCGGGCGAGGTGATGCGCGACCAGGGCGTGGTGCTGGACATGATCGGCAAGGACCGCTTCCGGCTCGGGGCGGACGTGCTGGAGATCCCGACTTTCGAGACCGTCGACGGCTTCGTGCGCAAGCTGGTGCGCAACTGTATCGTCGAGGACAACCGGGTGGTCGCGTCGGTCGTCTCAGGGCATCCGATGGCAATGTCGGAGCGGACGATGCAGCGGCATTTCCTGAAGACGACCGGGGTCACCTACAAGACCTTCACCCAGATCGAGCGCGCCCAGAAGGCGCTGGCGCTGTTGCAGCAGGGGCGGCCGGCGGCGGACGTCGCCTTCGCGCTCGGCTATGCCGACCAGCCGCACATGATCCGCTCGGTGAAGGCGATCATGGGCACGACACCCGGGCAGGCCGCGCGCCGCTGAAACTGTCGGAAATCTTCAATCCCCAGGACCCTGCCGCCGGCTAGAAAGGATGCACTTTCAACCCCGTGCACGGCCCCTGATGGCGGAAGCTGTTTTCGAAAGGGTCGATGCACCAAGTCAAAGTGGACGCGGCACATGTCTGACATCACCCCCTTCAAGATCGCCATTCCAGAGGCCGAACTGGCCGACCTCAAGCAGCGCCTGGCCAACACGCGGCTCGCCAACGAGGTCCCGGGCGCGGGCTGGAGCTATGGCATGGCGTCGGGCTTCGTCACCCGCGCGATCGAGCGGCTGAACAATGGCTTCGACTGGCGCGCCGCAGAGGCCGCGATCAACAGCCATCCGCAGTTCGTCACCGAGATCGACGGCCAAAAGATCCATTTCCTGCATGTGACGTCGCAAGCCCAGGATGCGGTGCCGCTGCTTCTGCTGCATGGCTGGCCGAGCTCGTTCGTCGAGTTCCTTGGTGCGATCGCGCCGCTGACTGCGGCCGGTTTCGATCTCGTCATCCCGTCGCTGCCCGGCTTCGGCTTCTCCGGGCCGACGTGCGAGGCCGGCTGGAACGACGGGCGCATCGCCAGCGCCATGCTGGAGCTGATGACGCGGCTCGGCTATCAGCGCTTCGGCGTGCAGGGCGGCGACGCAGGTGCCATCATCGCACCCGCCATCGGCCGGGCAGCGCCCGAACGGGTCATCGGCGTGCATGTGAACGCGGCGACGATGGGCTTCATTCCGCTCGGCCCGATCGAACCCGCCGAGATCGCGACGTTCAGCGATGCCGAAAAAACCAGGCTGCAGCGGCTGCAGCAGTTCATGGCCGAGCGCTTCGGCTTCAACGCACTGCAGTCGAGCCGGCCGCAGACGCTGGCCTATGGCATTTCGGATTCGCCGGCCGGGCTGATCGCCTGGCTGGGCGACATGTTTGCCGGCTTCGGCGACAGTCCCGACGCGGTCGATCTGGACGGGTTTTTGACCAACGTGCTGGTCTACTGGTTCACCGGCACCGCCGCCTCGTCGATAAGGCTCTATTACGAGAACGCGCACGATCCGGAGGCGTGGTCGCCGAAGCCGAATTCGGGCGTGCCGACAGGGGTGGCGGTGTTTGCCCGCGACGAGGTCGCCATCCGCCGCTATGGCGAAGACGGCAACGCCATCGTGCGCTGGACGGAGCTCACCAGCGGTGGCCATTTCGCGGCGATGGAGGTGCCGGAGGCGTGGGCGCAAGAGGTCGCGGCGTTCTTTGACGGGCTGCGGGGATAAAACCGCGCGAAAAAAGATAGCCCGCCTCAGGCTGCGGCCCGGGGCCGGTTCTGTTCGCGCCAGGAGGCCGGGCTGAGCGCGGTGACGCGGCGGAACTCGCGGTTGAAGTTGGACTTGGTCTGGAAGCCGGCGTCGAGCATGGCCGCGGTGACCGACATGTCGGTGTCGCGCAGCAGGCGGCAGGCTTCGGAGATCCTGATGTCGTTGATGTATTGCGAGACGTTCTTGCCGGCGAGGCGGTTGACGGCGCCGGAGATCTGCCGCGCCGGCACGCCCACGCGGCGGGCCAGCCGCGACAAGGTGAGGTTGTCATCGCGATAGAGCTTCTGGTCGACGAGCAGGCGCTGGACCCGGTCGAGGATTTCGCGGTCCTGCTCG
Organism: Aminobacter aganoensis; assembly: GCF_014206975.1. Taxonomy (GTDB): domain Bacteria; phylum Pseudomonadota; class Alphaproteobacteria; order Rhizobiales; family Rhizobiaceae; genus Aminobacter; species Aminobacter aganoensis. The sequence continues at coordinate 102,520 of NZ_JACHOU010000010.1, read as the reverse complement.
GAGGGCGACGGCTCGGGTGGGCCGGGCTGGGTCGGCGCCGAGGGATGGGCGCGCGAGGCGACGAAGGCGGTCAGGCCGATGAAGAACAGGCCGAGAATGTTGGCGTTGCTGGCGATGATCTCGGCGTTCGCCCCCATCGACCATTCGAAGGCGAGCAGCACGCCGAGGTCGAACAAAGCCGACAGGCATAGCGCTGCAGCGGCGATGACCAGCGCGCGGTGGGCGGCAACCGCGCTGTCGAGGCGCGCCTCGACAAGGGCGTCGGGACCGCTGCGCCCGAGGTTCAGCACGGCGAGCGCATAGCCGACGAAGATCACGATCAGCGCGACGTCGATGAGGGCGGGCACGAACAGCACCAGAGCGATCATGACCAGCGGCGGCAAGGCGTGGAGCCAGCGCACGGCGCCGCTGCCGGCATCGTCGCGCTGGAGCAAGGTACGAAAACTGAGGAGCACCAGCGGCGGCAGGCTGGCTGCCAGGATCGGCAGGACATAACGCGCCGCCTCGACATGGTAGCCCCAGCGCAGGCCGACGACGACCGACTGCACGGCGCAGAGGGCGACGAGGACGAGGAATGCCGTGTTGCCGCCGGTGGTTTCCCGGGCGCGCAGCGCCGCGACGAGCAGGATGACCAGCAACAGCGCGGCGACGAAGGACAGGGGCACGAAGATCAAGGCGAATCTCACCTGAGGAAAAGACGGCCGATCATGGCCTGCATCGCGATCGAGCACGACCTGAATCGCGATCGAGGACGATGAGGCTGCCCGATTTCGCCATTGCTGGCTCGTCGTTTCGAAAAACAGAGCGAGGTTCTCATGCTCCAGCTGCTTTCCACCATTCCTGCCCTCATCGGCTTCGTTTCCGCCTGCTTCGCTTCGGAGGTGGGCGTGCGCGAGGGGACCGTGGCCCAGCCCGGCCGCGACCTTGCCGTGACCGTCTGGTATCCGGCCGGCGCCGGCGGCACGCCGACGACCCTGGGCGACAACAGGGTTTTCAAGGGTACGCCAGCCGCGCGAGACGCGCCGCCCGTGCCGGGCCGCCATCCGCTGGTGCTTTTGTCGCACGGCTCGGGCAGCCGCGTGCAGGCCATGGGCTGGCTCGCCACCGAACTGGCCAAGGCGGGCTTCGTCGTTGCCGGCCCCAACCATCCGGGCACGACCAGCGGGGATTCAACGCCGGCCGACACGCCGAAGCTGTGGCAGCGCACCGGCGACCTTTCGGCCGTCATCGACGCGATGACCGTGGACCCGGCCTGGAGCAACGTCATCGACGCCGACAGGATCGGCGTGGTCGGCTTTTCGCTCGGCGGCGCCGCGGCCATGGAGCTCGCCGGCGCACGCGCCGATCTCGAGGCCTATGCCAGCTATTGCGACGGCTACAAGAAATGGGACTGCGCCTGGTTTGCCGGCGGCACAGGCTATGTCGACGAAGAGCGGGTGACGGTCGACAGGCTCGACCTGCGCAGCATCGAGCGGGCGCGCTTCGAGCAGTCAAACCTCGACCGCCGCATCAAGACGGCTGTGCTGGCCGATCCCGGCCTCGCCCAGGCCTATGATGCGCAGAGCCTGACGGAGATCGCGATCCCGATGCACTTCATCAATCTCGGCGAGGGCGAAACCATCCCGCTGGCCGTGATCTCCGACAAGCTGGCGCAACTGACGCCGAAGGGCAGCTATGCGACGGTGGCCGGCGCCACGCATTTCAGCTTCCTGCCGGAATGCAAGGACGGTGCCGCCGATCTGCTGAAGTCGGTGGGCGAGATCGATCCGATCTGTTCCGACGAGGCGAGCAGGCCGCGCGGGGAACTGCATGCCGAGATGATCAGGCTGGTGAAGGACAGGCTGGTGCGCGACCTGATGGCTCCCGGGCAATGAGCCCTGCCTGGTGCCGGCCATAGGCCGGTGCCATGCGGCGTGCGCGTCTAGCGCGGTGCGTACGCCGCCAGGAAGATGCGGACGCTCTCCCGGGCGTGGCTGCGGCAGGCCTGGCGCGACAGGATCGCGCCGTCGCCCAGCAGCATGGCGTCGTTGACCGGGCCGCCCATGACCAGCCAGTTGAAGAAGCCGGCGGCGGCCTCGAGGTCTTCGGCCTGCATCTGGCCCTGCCGGCGATAGCGCTCGAAGGCGCGCGACAGGCGGCCGATCGAGCGCTGGGGCCCAAGCGCATGCAGCGCCTTGCCGAGTTCGGGGAAGCGTCCGGCCTCGCCGATGACCAGGCGCCGCAACTGCATCAGGCGGGGCGTCATGACGATGGTGAGCTGGAGCTCGGCGAATTCCTGGAGGTAGTCGCCGATGGGGCGGTCGTCCTCGGGCTCGGCGACCTGCTGTTCGTGCTCGTCGCCGGCGAGGCCGGTCATGCCCCTGACGACGTCGAGGAACAGCGCTTCCTTGCTCTGGAAATGGGCATAGACGGTCTGCTTGGAGACGTCGGCCGTGGCCGCGATCTCGTCCATGTTGGTGCCGAGGAAACCGTTCTTCAGGAACAGCACGGCTGCCGCCGAAACGATGGCGTCGCGTGTCCGCTGCTGGCGACTTTTCGCACCGCTCATGGCTGGCCCTTCCCTGGCATCGGCAATCCCGGCGGCAGGATAGGCCGATCCGATTGACAAATCAAACTGGACGGTACAGTCTAGTTGCTGGACCCCAATGGGAGCGACGAAGATGTCAGGTTCCACGTCACAGATGCGAAGCGCGAGCTGCAGATGCGGGCGGGTCGGCTTCGAGGCCAGCGGGGTGCCGATCGTCACGGCGGCCTGCCATTGCTCGAGCTGCCAGAAGGCGGGCAAGATTTTCGAAGACCTGCCCGGCGGGACGCCGGTGCTGGAAAGCGACGGCGGCACCGTCTTTGCACTCTACCGCAAGGACCGGGTGCGCTGCGTGCGCGGTGCGGAATTGCTGCGCGAGCATCGGCTGAGCCCGGCGGCGCCGACCCGGCGCGTGGTGGCCGCCTGCTGCAATGCGCCGATGTTCCTGGAGTTCAAAGGCGGGCACTGGCTGTCGGTCTATCGCGAGCGCATCCAGCCCGACGACCGGCCGCCGCTCGAGATGCGCACGATGACCGCAGACCGCAGACCGGGCGTCGAGTTCGCGGACGGCCTGCCGAGCTACGCCAAGCATTCCGGCCGCTTCATGTGGCGGCTGCTGTCGGCCTGGGCGGCGATGGGTTTTAGGGCCCCCAAACTCGACTATGTCCAGGGCGAGCTCGATGTCCAAGGCAGCTGACAAGATCGAAATCAGGAACGTGATCTCGCCCGGCCACGTCGTGCGCGTCGACAAGGCCAAATACACGGCGATGCGCGACGCGCTGCTGGCCGTCCTGCCGGCCAAGGCACCGGGACTGACGGTGGCCGAAGCCAAGGCGGCACTGCTGCCGCTGTTGCCGCAAGAGCTGTTTCCCGGCGGCGACAAGGCCGGCTGGTGGCTGAAGGCGGCCCAGTTGGATCTCGAAGCACGGGGCGTGGTCAGCCGCGAGGCAACCAAGCCGCTGCGGCTTTATCGGGCCTGACGTTCGCCGTCGGCCGACCTACTTCATCTTCTGCGGGTAGATCGTCTCGCCGCGCTTGAGCATCTCGACGAAGGTCTCGATCTTCTTCCTGCGGCCGGCCTCGGTCTTCATGTTGTGGGTGCGGAAGGCGAGCGCGAAGCGGTTCTGCGCGCTGAGCTTGCCGAGCATCTCCCTTGCTGCCGGCTCGGCGTCGATGGCGGCCTGGAGATCGTCGGGGATCTTCATGTCCTTGCCGGACTTGTAGGCACGATCCCAGCGTCCGTCGGCCCTGGCCGCCTCGACCTGCCTCATGCCGTACTCGGTCATGCGGCCCTCCGCTACGAGGCGGGCGACGTTGTCGACGTTGATCTGGCTCCAGGTTCCCTTCCTGCCGCGCGGCGAATAGCGCTGCAGGAAACTTGTGTCGTCGAGGCCCTTGCGGACGCCGTCGATCCAGCCCCAGCACAGCACGACGTCGATGGCTTCCTTGGGCGTGATCGAGGGCAGACCGGAAGCGACCTTGTGGATCCTGATCCAGACCTCGTCCTGCTTGTCGTGATGGATGCCGAGCCAGCGGTAAAAGCTCCCGGAGTCCTTGAATTCGTGGACCTTGGCCGGATCGACGGTGACGGGCGCCATCAGAGTGGCTGCGCCCCGGCCGGCGCCGCGACCGAACAGGCCGATGACGAGCAATGGTACGTCCGGTTCTGCATCTTTTCCTCGAACAACACGGTGTCGCCGCAGCCTATACCGGCAGCCAACCAGACGCACAGGAATATCCTGCTGTCCATACTGGAAACATCTGCCGCAAGGTCAATATACCCGAACGTTCCTGAAACCTTGCCGTGAAGGGAATTCTTAAAGCCCGCCGATATAGGTTTTGCGAAACATCGCGCCGAGGACGCGAAAACAACTGCAGGTGAGAGCGAGTTCGTTTCGTTGGGGCATGTGACGAGGCTACGCGATATCAGATCCAGATTCCGGCTGTTCGCGCTGCTGTGGCCGTTCATCGCCGTGGTGCTGGTGCAGGCCATCATCGCCGGCGCCAGCCTCTACACGCTTTCGGCGGTGCGCGCCTATGTTGCCGGCGAAAGCGCCTGGTCGAAGGGCCAGAAGGACGCCATCTACAGCCTGGCCATGTATGCCAGCACCGGCGACGAACACTACCATCACCGGTTCCAGCAAACGATCGCCGTGCCGCTGGCCGACCGGCAAGCCAGGCTGGCGATGGAGCAGCCAGTGCCGGACTACGACGCCGCCTATGACAGCTTCCGGCGGGCCGGCAACCACCCCGAAGACATTCCGGGCATGATCTGGCTGTTCCGCTATTTCAGGGACGTGAGCTACCTGTCCAACGCGGTGCAACGCTGGATCGACGCCGACCCCAAGATCCTCGAGGTGGCGGCGCTTGGCGAGGCGATGCACCAGGAGATCTCCAGCAACCGCGCCACGCCGGACATGCGCGCCGACTGGAGCCGCAAGATCCAGCGCCTCAACGGCGACACGGCACCGCTGGCGGATGCGTTCTCGCAATCGCTCGGACGCGGATCGCGCGCCATCACCAACCTGTTGCTCAGCGTCAACGTGATCACCGCCGCCTTGCTGATCCTGCTCGCCATTCGGCGGACGGGAAACCTGCTGCAACAGCGCCAAGCCTTCGAGGACGCGCTCAACGCGGAGCGCGAGCGGGCTCAGATCACCCTGGCCTCGATCGGCCAGGCGGTGGTGGCGACCGACCGGGACGGCAGGCTCGACTACATGAACGAGGCGGCGGAGAGGCTGCTCGACTGGCGCGGCGCGGACGCCAGGGGCAAGCCGCTCGACCAGCTGTTTCGCCTGATGAACGAGGAGGCGGACCAGGAAGACCGCGGCTTCGTGGCGCGGGTTCTCGCCGGCGAGGCGATCGACGGCAGCGGCGTGCCGCAGCAGCTGGTGCGGCCAGACCTGTCGAGCGTGGCGATTTCGCTTGTCGGCGCCCCGCTCTATGTCGAGCAGCGGGTGGTGGGCGCGGTGCTGGTGTTCCACGACCGGACCAAGGAACAGGAATTCCTGGCGCAACTGTCCTGGCAGGCGAGGCACGACACGCTGACCTCTCTCGCCAACCGCTTCGAATTCGAGACCCGGCTGAGCGCCTCGCTCGAAGGCCTGGCAAAGCGCCCATCGACACATGCGCTGATGTATCTCGACCTCGACCAGTTCAAGATCGTCAACGACACCTGCGGGCATGCCGCCGGCGACGAACTGTTGCGAAAAGTGTCGACCGCGTTGCGGCAGAACCTGCGGTCGGGCGACCTGCTGGCGCGGCTGGGCGGCGACGAATTCGGCGTGCTGATGGAGAACTGCCCTGCCGAGCTGGCGGCGTGCACCGGAGAGCGCCTGCGCAAGGCGGTGGAAGAGCTGCATTTCGTCTGGGCCGGACGCGCCTTCAGCACCAGCGTCAGCATCGGCGTCGTCGGCCTGTCGGATGCCAGCATGACCCTGGAAGAGACGCTGCGCAGCGTCGACATCGCCTGCTACATGGCCAAGGACAAGGGCCGCAACCGCATCCAGCTGCAGCAGATCGGCGACCTCGAACTGGAGCACCGCCTGGGCGAGATGGCCTGGGTGCAGCGGCTGCGCGAGGCGCTGGAACAGAACCGCTTCCGCATCTACGCGCAGGAGATCGTGCCGCTGCAGGCGGACGAGACGACGGGCGCGCATATTGAGCTCCTGATCCGCCTGGCCGATGCCGACAACAACATGATCCCGCCCGGCGCCTTCATCCCGGCGGCCGAACGCTACGGGCTGATGCCGCTGATCGACCGCTGGATGGTTCGCTCGGCCTTCGAGCGGCTGGCCGTGCACAAGCGGACGCAGCCCGACAACCCGATCGCCATCTGCGCCATCAATCTGTCCGGCGCCAGCTTCGGCGACGACAGCTTCGTCAGCTACGTGCTGGAGCAGTTCGTGCGCAGCGGCGTGGCGCCGTCGACGATCTGCTTCGAGATCACCGAGACGAGCGCCATCGCCGACCTCGACAGCGCCGCGCGCTTCATCAAGGCGCTGCAGGCGCATGGCTGCCGCTTCTCGCTCGACGATTTCGGCTCGGGCATGTCGTCGTTCAGCTACCTCAAGGCGCTGCCGGTCGACTATCTCAAGATCGACGGCGGCTTCGTCAAGGACATGCTCGTCGACCGCATCGACCGTGCCATGGTGGAGATGATCCAGCACATCGGCGAGGTGACGGGCAAACGCACGATCGCCGAATTCGTCGAGAACGACGACATCGCCATGGCGCTGCGCGACATCGGCGTCGACTATGCGCAGGGCTACGGCATCGCCCGGCCGCAGCCCTTCGACGACGGCTATGCCGCCGGCAAGAAGCGCGGCTTCGGCCGCGCCAGCGGCGCAAACCCGAACCTGCCGCTGGCGAGCTGACCGCCGGGTCGCCAAGTGTTGCTCGGCAAGGGCGGCGCTAATGGCATGCGCACCGTCAGGGCGAACTGACCGGGGTCAGATCATCTCCAGCGGCCGCTTGCGCGCCGGCGGCGGGAACAGCGTGTCCAGCTCGGCAAGATCGCCAGGGGTGAGGCGAATGTCGCGCGCGGCGGCGTTCTGCCTGACATGTTCGAGCCGGGTGGCCTTGGGGATGGCGATGACGCCGGGCCGGGCCATGACCCAGGCAAGCGCCAATTGCGCCGCCGTCGCGTCGTGCCGGGCGGCGATGGCCTGAAGGGCTGCGTCGTCGGCCAGGGCGCCCTGCTCGACGGGGGAATAGGCCATGATCGGCATGCCATGCTCGCGGCACCAGGGCGCCAGGTCGAACTCGATGCCGCGCCGGCCGAGATTGTAGAGCACCTGGTTGACCTGGGCGTTCCTGCCCGCCGGCAGCCGCTCCATCTCCTCCATGTCGTCGGCGTCGAAATTGGAGACGCCCCAGTGGCGGATCTTGCCCGAGCGGCGCAGTTCCTCGAACACGGCAATGGTCTCGGCCAGGGGCACGCCGCCACGCCAATGCAGCAGATAGAGGTCGATGCGGTCGGTGCGCATGCGCTTGAGGCTGGCTTCGCAAGCCCTGACGACACCGTTGCGCGAGGCGTTGGAGGGCAGCACCTTGGAGACGAGGAAGACCTCGTGGCGGCGGCCGGCGATGGCTTCACCGACGACCTTTTCGGCGCCGCCATTGCCGTACATCTCGGCCGTGTCGATCAAAGTGACACCAAGGTCGAGCCCGAGCCGCAGCGCCGCCACCTCGTCGGCTGCGCGGGACCGGTCCTCGCCCATCATCCAGGTGCCCTGGCCGAGCACCGGCACGGCTTCGCCGGCGGGCAGCGTCGTGGTCGTGGATGGCATGGCGGTCTCCTCGGCGGTTTCCGCCAGCTTACAGCGCCATTCGGCGTTGGCTACCGCAATGACGCTGCAGTCCGTTTCGCGCTACTTGACCGGATTGGCGGCGAGCCAGGCTTCCATCTCCTTGATCTCGGCCTCCTGGGCGGCGATGACCGCTTCGGCGAGCTTGCGCATCTCGGGGTTCTTGCCGTGCTCGATCTGGACCTTGGCCATGTCGATGGCGGCCTGATGGTGCGGGATCATGCCGCGGGCGAAATCGACATCGGCGTCGCCGGAATATTCGATCGCCAGCATGGCCTTGTGCATCTCGTCCATGGCCGCCTTGTAGGCCTGGGCGGAGGCGCTGTCGGTGGCGGGAGCGGTCATGCCCATGGCGTGGCCGCCGTGGTCCATCTGGGCCGAGGCGGTTTCGAGCATGACGGCGACGAGCATGCCCGCAGCCATCAGGGACAGCACGATCTTCTTCATCAGGTTCATACAGAACATCCTTCTTGGGAGCCGCGGTTCAGAGCTTGATCGCCCTGAGCCGCAGCGCGTTGGCAATGACCGACACCGACGACAGGCTCATCGCGGCGGCGGCAATCATCGGCGACAGGAGCGTGCCGAGGACCGGATATAGGACGCCCGCCGCGACCGGAACACCCAAGACGTTGTAGATGAAGGCGAAGAACAGGTTCTCCTTGATGTTGCGGATGGTGCCCTGGGCGAGCTTGCGGGCGCGGACGATGCCGCCGAGGTCGCCCTTGACCAGGGTGATGCCGGCACTTTCCATGGCGACGTCGGCGCCGGTGCCCATGGCGATGCCGACATCGGCGGCGGCGAGCGCCGGCGCGTCGTTGACGCCGTCGCCGGCCATGGCGACGCCCTGCCCCTTGGCGCAAAGCTCGTCGACAAGCGCCTTCTTGCTCTCCGGCAGCATGTCGGCGCGGACCTCGTCGATGCCGAGCTTGTCGGCGACGGCCTTGGCGGTGCGGGCATTGTCGCCGGTCGCCATGATGATGCGCAGCCCGAGGCCGTGCAGCTCGCGGATGGCGGCGGCGGCGGAAGCCTTGATCGGGTCGGCGACGGCGACGACGCCGGCCGGCTTGCCGTCGAGGGCGACGAACATCGCCGTCTTGCCCTCGCCGCGCAGCGCGTCGGCGCGAGTGGCGAGGTCGCCGAAGTCGATGCCGAGATCGGCCATCAGGGCGGCATTGCCAAGCGCCACCTTACGGTCCGAAACCGCGCCGACGACGCCCTTGCCGGTGATCGATTCGAAGTGATGGACGTCGGGCGCGGCAACGCCACGCTCGGCCGCACCCTCGACGATGGCCTCGGCGAGCGGATGCTCGGAGCCCTTCTCGAGGCCGGCGGCGAGCGACAGCAGGTCCTTTTCCTCGACGCCCTCGGCGGTGACGACGTCGGTGAGCTTCGGCCGGCCTTCGGTCAAAGTGCCGGTCTTGTCGACGATGAGGGTGCTGACGCGGGCGAAACGCTCCAGCGCCTCGGCGTCCTTGATCAGCACGCCGGCCTGGGCGCCGCGGCCGGTGGCGGTCATCACCGACATCGGCGTGGCAAGGCCCAGCGCACAGGGACAGGCGATGATGAGGACCGAGACGGCCGAGACGAAGGCGAAGACCATGCTCGGCTCGGGCCCGATGAGCGCCCAGACGATGAAGGAGACGATGGCAATCAGGACCACGGTGGGCACGAAGTAGAACGAGACGCGGTCGGCGAGGCCCTGGATCGGGGCGCGGCTGCGCTGGGCCTTGGCGACCATGTCGACGATCTGCGACAGCACCGTTTCGCTGCCGACCTTTTCGGCACGCATGATGAGCGAGCCGTTCTTGTTGAGCGTGCCGCCGGTGAGCTTGTCGCCTTCGGTCTTCTCGACCGGCACCGGCTCGCCGGTGATCATCGATTCATCGACCGAGGAGCGCCCTTCGAGCACGATGCCGTCGACGGGAACGCTGTCGCCCGGGCGGATGCGCAGGCGGTCGCCGCCGACCACCTGGTCGAGCGACACTTCGGCCTCGGAGCCGTCGTCGGCGACGCGACGGGCGGTCTTGGGCGCGAGATCGAGCAGCGCACGGATGGCCGAGCCGGTGCGCTCGCGCGCCCTGAGTTCGAGCACCTGGCCGAGGAAGACGAGGGCGATAATGACCGCCGCCGCCTCGAAATAGACCGGCACCGAGCCGCCATGGCCGCGGAACTGGTGCGGGAACAGGTCGGGGAACAGCGTGGCGATGACCGAATAGATATAGGCCGCGCCGACGCCGAGCGAGATCAGCGTCCACATGTTGGGGCTGCGGTTGCGGAACGAATCCAAGCCGCGATGGAAGAAGGGCAGCGCCGCCCACAGCACCACCGGCGTGGCCAGCGCCAGCTCGAGCCAGGAGGCCAGCGGTTCGCCGATCCAGTCGCGCACCGGCAGGCCGAGCATCGGTCCCATGGCGATGACGAGCAGGGGAATGGACAGGACGGCGCTGACCCAGAAGCGGCGGGTGAAATCGACCAGCTCAGGATTGGGGCCGTCGTCGGCGCTCGGCATCATCGGCTCGAGCGCCATGCCGCAAATCGGGCAGGAACCTGGCTTGTCGCGGATGATCTCGGGATGCATCGGGCAGGTGTACTGCGTGTCCCTGGGCATCGGCTCCGCTGCGGGCTTGCCGGAAAGGTATCTTGCCGGCTCGGCGGTGAATTTGCCCTCACAGGTGGAGGAACAGAAATAGTAGCCGGAGCCCTCGTGCTTGAGGAAATGCCTGGCCGTGTCGCGGGCGACATCCATGCCGCAGACCGGATCCTTGGCGCTGACATAGCTGTCCGGCGCCGCCTGGAACTTGTTGCGGCAGGAATCGCTGCAGAAATGGTAACGGTGGCCGGCATGTTCGAGCGTCGGCTTGCCGGCGGCCGGATCGACGGTCATGCCGCAGACCGGATCGCGCACGACGGTTTCGCCTTCGGCCGGGGCCTTGGTGTTGGCCGCCTGATGCTGGTGGCCGTGATGGTCGTGCTTGTCGTTCATGTCACTGGTTCCGCATTCCTCGTGGGGTGATTCTAGAGGTTCCAGTACGGGTAAGGTCAACAGCCCGGCGGGATGGCGTGTTCGAAACCCCTGTTCCCCAGCGCGCCCCAAAAGGGACGGGCATTGTCGAACACATGTTCGACAATCTCTAACGAGGACGCCGGGGCAATCGTTCCCTGGCTGGCTCGGCATCCCGGCGCACCCATATCAGCAGGAACTGCAACAGCGCGCGGCCATACCCATGGCGGAAAAATCGCGCTATAGACGCGACCTCAAGGGCGAGGCCAGCCGAGGCACATGACAGACATTCCGCTCAACCTGGAGCTTCTGATCGACGCGGACGCGCTGCGCCGCGACCTGAGTGCACTGACCGGCGAAGACGGCAACGGCGCCGATCCGGCAATCAGGACGTCGGTGCTGGCGATGCTCAAGGAGCGCGTCGCCGCCGGCAAGAAGATCGCCGAGAGCATGCTGATGGAGGACGAGGGCGGCACCGCCTGCGCCATCCGCATATCGCACCTCATGGACGAGGTGATCCGCGTCCTCTACGACTTCGCCGTCACCCACGTCTACCGGGCCAAGAACCCGTCGCGGGCCGAGCGCATGGCGGTGGTGGCCGTCGGCGGCTATGGCCGCGGCACCCTCGCCCCGGGCTCCGACATCGACCTGCTGTTCCTGCTGCCTTACAAGCAGACGCCGTGGGGCGAGCAGATCGTCGAATACATGCTCTACATGCTGTGGGACATGGGGCTGAAGGTCGGTCATGCCACCCGCAACATCGACGAGTGCCTGAGGCTTTCGCGCAGCGACATCACCATCCGCACGGCGATCCTCGAAGCCCGCTTCGTGTGGGGCGAGGAGAAGCTCTGCGACGAGCTGATCGAGCGCTTCGACAAGGAGCTGGTGAAGGACACCGGGCCCGAATACGTGCAGGCAAAGCTCGCCGAGCGCGACACCCGCCATTCCAAATCAGGCGAGAGCCGCTACCTGGTGGAGCCCAACATCAAGGACGGCAAGGGCGGGCTGCGCGACCTGCACACGCTGTTCTGGATCGCCAAATATTATTACCGGGTGCGCACGGGCGCCGAGCTGATCAACAAGGGCGTGTTCACACAAGGGGAACACGGCCAGTTCGTCGAGGCCGAGGACTTCCTGTGGGCGGTGCGCTGCCACATGCACTTCCTGACCGGCAAGCCGGAAGAACGGCTGCACTTCGACATCCAGCGCGAGATCGCCGAGCGGCTGGGCTACACCACCCAGCCCGGGCTTTCGGCGGTCGAGCGCTTCATGAAGGACTACTTCCTGGTGGCCAAGGAGGTGGGCGACCTGACCCGCATCTTCTGTGCCGCCCTCGAAGAGGAACAGGCCAAGGACGCGCCCGGCTTCCACGGGCTTTTGCAGGGCTTTTCGCGGCGGCGGCGCAAGCTCGCCGGGACCAGCGACTTCATCATCGACAACCAGCGCATCAACGTCGCCGACGACGAGGTGTTCCGGCGCGACCCGGTCAACATGCTGCGCTTCTTCTGGTTCGCCGACCGGCACGGGCTGGAGCTGCACCCGAACGCGCTGAAGCTGCTGACCCGCTCGCTCGGGCTGGTCGACAAGGGCCTGCGCCGCAACGAGGAGGCCAACCGCTACTTCCTCGACATCCTGACTTCGGACCGCAATCCCGAGCTCAACATGCGGCGCATGAACGAGGCGGGGCTGCTCGGCCGGCTGATCCCCGATTTCGGCAAGATCGTCGCGATGATGCAGTTTTCGATGTACCACCACTACACGGTGGACGAGCACCTGCTGCGCTGCATCGGCGTGCTGTCGGAGATCGAGCATGGCGACGGCGAGAAGATCCACCCGCTTAGCCACTCGCTGATCGGCGGGCTGAAGAAGCAGCGCGAAGTGCTGTATGTCGCGGTGCTGCTGCACGACATCGCCAAGGGTCGGCCGGAAGACCATTCGGAGGCCGGCGGCAAGATCGCCCGCCGCATCGGCCCGCATATGGGGCTATCGCCCGCCGACACCGAGACGGTGGCCTGGCTGGTGGAGAACCATCTCGCCATGTCGATGACGGCGCAGACGCGCGACCTCAACGACCGCAAGACCATCGACGACTTCGCCGACGTGGTGCAGTCGGTGGAGCGGCTGAAGCTGCTGCTGATCCTGACCGTGTGCGACATTCGCGGCGTCGGCCCCGGCGTCTGGAACGGCTGGAAGGGCCAGTTGCTGCGCACGCTGTATTTCGAGACCGAGCTGCTGCTCACCGGCGGCTTTTCCGAGCTGTCCCGGGCCGAGCGCACGGCGGCGGCCCGCGAGACGCTGGCCGGCGCACTTGCCGACTGGCCGGAGAAGGCGCGCAAGAAATACGTCAAGCTGCACTACGAGAACTACCTCCTGACCGTCGATCTCGACGACCAGAAGCGCCATGCGGACTTCATTCGCGGCGCCGACGAGGCGGGCAAGCAGCTGTCGACGATGGTGCGGACGCACGAGTTCGAGGCCGTCACCGAAATCACCATCCTGGCGCAGGACCATCCGCGGCTGCTGTCCGTCATTGCGGGGGCCTGTGCGGCTGCCGGAGGCAACATCGTCGACGCGCAGATCTTCACCACCTCCGACGGGCGGGCGCTGGACATCATCCTGATTTCCCGCGAGTTCGACCGCGACGAGGACGAGCGCCGCCGCGCCGAGCGCGTCGGCCAGCTGATCGAGGACGTGCTTTCGGGCAAGAGCTGGCTGCCGGAGATGATCGCCAAGCGGGCCAAGCCGAAGCGCGGCCAGAAGACCTTCCGCATCCAGCCGCGCGCCGAGATCCGCAACACGCTGTCGAACCGATTCTCGGTGGTCGAGGTGGTGGGCCTCGACCGTCCCGGCTTCCTGTCGGAGATCACCGGCGCGCTGTCGGACCTGTCGCTCGACATTGCCTCGGCGCACATCACCACCTTCGGCGAGAAGGTGATCGACACTTTCTACGTCACCGACCTGACCGGCCAGAAGATCGACAACCCGACACGGCTCGAAAACATCCGCGCCCGCCTGATCGCCACGCTCGAAGGGCCGAACGCCGATCGCGCCAAGGCCAAAGCGGCGGCGGAATGAGCGCAGCCATTCTCCCGCCCAAATCCGCAAGGCATCGTCGCGTCCCATGTCACTGATCAAGAAATTCGCGACGGTCGCGTCGGGCACGCTGATGAGCCGGGCGCTGGGTTTTGCCCGCGAGATGCTGATGGCGGCAGCACTCGGCACCGGGCCAGTGGCCGACGCATTCTATGCCGCGTTCCAGTTTCCCAACACCTTCCGCCGGCTGTTTGCCGAAGGCGCGTTCAACGCCGCCTTCGTGCCGTTGTTCGCCAAGGAGATCGAGGCCAACGGCGTCGAGGGCGCCAAGCGCTTCTCGGAAGAGGTGTTCGGCGTGCTGTTCACGGCGCTGCTGGCGCTGACGATCGCCATGGAACTGGCGATGCCGCTGATCGTGCGCTTCGTCGTGGCGCCCGGCTTTGCCGACAACCCGGAGAAGTACGACCTGACGGTGGCGCTCGCCACCATCATGTTCCCCTATCTCATCTGCATGTCGCTGGCGGCGATGATGAGCGGCATGCTGAATTCGCTGCGCCGCTACTTCGCGGCGGCAGTCGCCCCGGTGTTCCTCAACATCATCCTGGTCGGCGTGCTGGCCAACGCCTGGTATCGCGGCCATGACGGGCTGACGGTGGGCTATGCACTGGCCTGGGGCGTGCTGGCGGCGGGCCTGGTGCAGCTTGCCATCGTCTGGATCGCCGTGCGCCATGCCGGCATCGCCATCGGCTTTCGCCGGCCGAAGCTGACGCCCAACGTCAAGCGGCTGCTGTGGCTCGCCCTGCCCGCCGCGATCACCGGCGGCATCACCCAGATCAACACGCTGATCGGCACGGCGATCGCCTCGGGCCAGGACAGCGCGGTGTCGTCGCTGAACCTTGCCGACCGGGTCTACCAGCTGCCGCTCGGCGTGGTCGGCGTGGCGGTCGCCATCGTGCTTTTGCCGGAGCTGTCGCGGGCGCTGAAGTCGGGCAACCTGATCGAGGCGGCCAACCTGCAGAACCGCTCGGTCGAGTTCACGCTGTTCCTGACGCTGCCGGCGGCGGCGGCACTGCTCGTCATCTCCGAACCGATCGTGCGGGTGCTCTATGAGCGCGGCGCGTTTGCTGCCACCAACAGCACGCCGGTGGTGTCGGCGATCCTCGCCATCTTCGGCCTCGGCCTGCCGGCCTTCGTGCTGATCAAGGCGTTCACGCCCGGCTTCTTCGCCCGCGAAGACACCCGCACGCCCATGTATTTCGCGGCCATCTCGGTGGCGGTCAACGTGTCGCTGGCGCTGACGCTGTTTCCATCCTGGGGCGCGCCCGGCATCGCCGCGGCCGCCGCGATCGCCGGCTGGGTCAACGCGGCGATGCTACTGGGAACCCTGATCTTGCGCGGCCACTGGGACCGCGACGCGGCGCTGCTGAAACGCATCCCCCGCCTGGTCATCGCCGCGGCGATCATGGCGGCCGGCCTGTGGTTCGCCGCCGGCGAGGCCGAGCAATGGCTCGGGTCCGTCGCCCCGGTCTACACGCAGGCGGCAGCGCTGGCCGTGCTGGTGGCGGGCGCGATGGTCATCTATTTCGGCGTCGCCTTCGGCATCGGCGGGGCGGATATCGGCATGATCCGGCGCAACATCCGGCGCAACCGCGCCAACGCCGCCACTGGTGCCGCCGAGCCCGAGTGACGGCGCTGGCGGAGCCGGTGCGACGCGCGGACAGCCATTCGGGTTGATTGGCCCAGCGCGCTGACTGCCCTTGCCCGATCCCCTGCCATCGTTCATAAGCGCCACTCGATTTTCGCCGCGCGCGAAACGGCCCTCCACAAGCCACGGGATCCATCATGACCGACTTCAAACCGCTTATCTTCTCCGGCGTCCAGCCGACCGGCAATCTCCACCTCGGCAACTACCTCGGCGCCATCCGCAAGTTCGTCGCCCTGCAGGACACCAACGACTGCATCTATTGCGTCGTCGACCTGCATTCGCTGACGGCACAGCTCGTCCATGACGACCTCGAGAGCCAGACGCGCTCGATCACCGCGGCGTTCCTGGCATCCGGCATCGATCCCAAGAAGCACATCGTCTTCAACCAAGCCCGCGTGCTGCAGCACGCCGAGCTGGCGTGGATCTTCAACTGCGTGGCGCGCATCGGCTGGATGAACCGGATGACGCAGTTCAAGGACAAGGCCGGCAAGGACCGCGAGAACGCCTCGCTGGGCCTGCTTGCCTATCCGAGCCTGATGGCGGCCGACATCCTGCTCTATCGCGCTACCCACGTGCCCGTCGGCGAGGACCAGAAGCAGCACCTGGAGCTGACGCGCGACATCGCCCAGAAGTTCAACAACGACTTCTCGGCGCGCATCGCCGATCTCGGCATCGGCGTCGAGATGCAAGTCGGCGAAGAGACGGTCAACGGCTATTTCCCGATCACCGAGCCGATCATCGGCGGGCCGGCAGCGCGCATCATGAGCCTGCGCGACGGCTCGAAGAAGATGTCGAAGTCGGACCCCTCCGACCTGTCGCGCATCAACCTGACCGACGATGCCGACACGATCTCGAAGAAGATCCGCAAGGCCAAGACCGATCCGGCGCCGCTGCCGAGCGAGCTCGACGGCCTGAAGGAGCGCCCGGAGGCGGAAAACCTCGTCGGCATCTATGCCGGCCTGGCCGACATGACCAAGGAAGAGGTGCTGCGCCAGTTTTCGGGCCAGCAGTTCTCCGTGTTCAAGCCGGCGCTGGCCGATCTGGCGGTCGAGAAACTGGCGCCGATCGCCGGCGAGATGCGCCGGCTGATGGACGATCCCGGCCATATCGACGCCGTGCTGCGCGATGGCGGCGACCGCGCCCGCGCGATCGCCGAAACGACGATGAAGGACGTGCGCAACATCATCGGCCTGCTGGGCGACTGAAAAACGACATCGGCGCCGGCTGCTTGCGGGCGGCCCGCGCCGGTGGCAGATTGCCAACCGAACATCAGGGTAGCACATGGTCTCCAAACGCCTCAGCAAGGAAGCCGGCCACCGGCGCAAGTTCTTGGCGATCATCGACGATACGCCGGAATGCGAACGCGCGGTCGCCTATGCCTCCAAGCGGGCGCGGAGCACCAACGGCGTGCTGGTGCTGCTCTATGTCATCGAGCCCGACGATTTCCAGCATTGGCTGGGAGTCGAAAAGATCATGCGCGAGGAGGCGACCGCCGCGGCCAACAGCGCACTCGACACGCAGGCCGGGAAGGTGCGCGAGACGCTGGGCATCGAGCCCGAACTGGTGGTGCGCGAGGGCCGGCCGGCCGACGAGATCCACAAGCTGATTGAAGACGACCAGGATATCGCTATCTTGGTGCTGGCGGCAGGCGCCGGCAAGGAAGGCCCCGGCCCGCTCGTCGCCTCGATCGCCGGCAAGGGCGCCGCCTTCCCGATCCCGGTGACGGTGGTGCCGCTCAACCTGTCCGACGAGGACATCGACAGCCTGGCCTGATAGACCCTGGCCCAATAGACCCCTGGCCTAATAGACTGGGCGCAACATATTGGCGCGGAGGCGCGCCAGCGGCTTGAATGTCGGCCGTCTTAAGCCTAATTAGAACTATTCCAAACTGACAACCCCGCGCGCGCGGGCACGGAGACACGCCCATGTTCATCCAGACCGAAGCGACCCCCAATCCGGCGACGCTGAAGTTCCTGCCGGGCAAGGAAGTCCTGCTCGAAGGCACCGCCGATTTCCGCGATGCCGACAGCGCGCGCGCAGCCTCGCCGCTGGCCGGCCGGCTGTTCGACATTCCGGGCGTGACCGGCGTGTTCTTCGGCTACGATTTCATCACCGTCAGCAAGGACGGCCCCGACTGGCAGCACCTGAAGCCGGCGATCCTCGGCTCGATCATGGAACATTTCATGTCGGGCGCCCCGGTGATGGCAGGCCAGGCCGCGGGCGGCGGCGGCCATCATGACGACGAGAACGAGTTCTTCGACAAGGCCGACGCCGAGATCGTGGTGACGATCAAGGAACTGCTCGACACGCGCGTGCGCCCGGCGGTGGCCCAGGACGGCGGCGACATCACCTTCCGCGGCTACGAGAACGGCACCGTGTTCCTGCACATGAAGGGCGCCTGCGCCGGCTGCCCGTCGTCGACGGCGACGCTGAAGCACGGCATCCAGAACCTGCTTCGCCACTTCGTGCCGGAGGTCCAGCAGGTCGAACAGATCTCCTGAGACCTGTTCCGCTGGCCATCAGCGGGGACGAAAAGACCAGACAACAAAAAACCGGGCCAAAGCGCCCGGTTTTTCGTTTGCGACGTCCGTGTTGCCTGGACGGTTCGCAGTTATTGCACGATGACCTTGGCGCCGACGTCGACGCGGTTGTAGAGGTCGATGATGTCCTGGTTCATCAGGCGGATGCAGCCCGAGGACATGGCCTTGCCGATGGAGTTCCATTCCGGCGTGCCATGCAGGCGGTAGCCGGTATCGCCACCCTTGTTGTAGAGATAGAGGGCGCGGGCGCCGAGCGCGTTCTTGGGTCCACCCGGCATGCCGCCGGCCCATTTGGCGAGCTCGGGCTGGCGCTTGATCATCGCCGAGGGCGGCGTCCATACCGGCCACTCGCGCTTCGCTGCGACGCGGGAAGTGCCCTGCCATTCGAAACCTTCGCGGCCGACGCCGATGCCATAGCGCATCGCCTTGCCGTCGGGCTGGACGAGGTAGAGGAACTTGGGGCCGGTATCGACGATGACCGTGCCCGGAGCCTCGTTCGTCTCGTAACGCACGATCTGGCGATGGAACTGGCGCGGGACCTTGCTGATCGGAATGGTCGGCAGCTGGTAGCCGGCATCGACGCGGCCACCATAATCGTTGGAGAACATGCGCGAGACGCCGTCGGTCGAACAGCCCGCGAGTGCGGTGGTCAGCGCCAGGGCGGCGACAATGGCAAGAGACTTCAATCGCATGTGGGGTTCCCAAGCAAGAGCGACATCCGGACCGATTCGGCCTCATTTTTGCCACCATTCTTACCGGTCGGGCATTTTGCTTGCCAAGAGGCGCGGACCAGCAAAGCCGCGCTCTCGTTAACGTAAGGTCCGGGTTATGGCATTTCGGCAACACGCATCGCGGGAAAAACCAACAGATTCAACGACAGGCGGCAATGGCGGGTTTTGCCCGGGCGCGGAACCGGCTGGCGGGATGCTGTCTGGAATAATCCAGCGAGCGGGTTCAAAACGTGAACAAATGATGCAATGATTGGTCCATGCCGATCATTTCCCCCGTCGCTTCCAACCCCCTCGTCGATGGCCGCCAGTCCGAGCGCGCCATGCTGGTGCGTCGCGGCGTGCAGCGCCTGCTGATGCAGATGGGCGCGCATGTGCTGCCCGAACTGTCGCTGGCGACGGGACGGCGCGCCGACCTCGTGGCGCTGACCCGGCAGGGCGACATCTGGATCATCGAGATCAAGTCGTCGATCGAGGACTTCCGCGTCGACCGCAAATGGCCGGAATACCGGCTGCACTCGGACCGCTTCTTCTTCGCCACGCATCCGGAGGTGCCGGCCGGCATCTTTCCCGAGGAGTGCGGCTTCATCCTCTCCGACGGCTATGGCGCCGAGATCATGCGCGAAGCGCCGGAGCACCGGATCGCGGCGGCGACACGCAAGGCGCTGATGCTGCGCATCGCACGCGCGGGAGCCGCCCGGCTGCTGGCGGCGGAGCTGGCGGGCGTGGCGGTGCCGGCGCTGGAAGGGGAAAGCGAGTAAGAGGGAAATAGGGAATAGGGAATAGGGAATAGGGAATAGGGAATAGGGAATAGCAGAACGAGAAACGGCGCCTGAAGATCAAGCGCCGCCCACTATTCGCCACTCACTGCTCGCTATTCGCTTATCTCGGCGCCCGCTTGGCGAGGATGCGCTGGAGGGTGCGGCGGTGCATGTTGAGCCGGCGTGCAGTTTCCGAGACGTTGCGCTCGCACATCTCGTAGACGCGCTGGATATGCTCCCAGCGGACGCGGTCGGCGGACATCGGGTTTTCCGGCGGAGCTGCGCGCTCTCCGGACGAATTGGTCAGCGCGGCATAGACGTCGTCGGCGTCGGCAGGCTTGGAGAGATAATCGATGGCACCGAGCTTCACGGCGGTGACGGCGGTGGCGATGTTGCCGTAGCCGGTCAGGATGACGGTGCGGGTGTCTTCGCGGCGCTCGCGGATGGCCGAGACGACATCGAGGCCGTTGCCGTCGCCCAGGCGCATGTCGACCACGGCATAGGCCGGCGGATTGGCGCGGACCTTGGCGACCGCTTCCTCGACGCTCTCGGCGGTATCGACGGCGAAGCCGCGGCTTTCCATGGCGCGGGCCAGGCGGGTCAGAAAGGGCTTGTCGTCATCGACGAGCAGCAGTGAGTGGTCTTCGCCCGGCAATCCGGCCGCAATGTCCTGGGTGGTCATCGCCTCTGTCCTTTTATCGTTGATCCCAGTCGTTCTTATGTTTTTCCAAGCAGATATAGGTGCGGAGGCGTCATGTCCAATGGCGCAGGCCCAAATGCCGTGACTTCAGGCCTCATGCGGTGTCGAACATCGTCGTGCCGGCAGCGGCCGGATTGAGGAAGACGGTGCGCGGCCACGAGATCCGGACCACGGCCCCCTCGCCCGGCCCGCTGGAATTGCTGAAGCTGATCTCGGCACCGGAACGCTCGAGCAGGGTCTTGGCGATGAACAGGCCGAGGCCGAGGCCGCCGCCGGGCTCGGCGCCCTGGCGGGTCGACATGTAGGGCTCGCCGATGCGGTCGATGATGTCGGCCGGGAAGCCCGGGCCATCGTCCATGATGCTGAAGGCGACGGTGTCGCTGTCCCAGCGCCAGTGCACGGTGACACGGCTGCGGGCGAAGTCGACGGCGTTTTCGACGAGGTTGCCGAGACCGTAGATGACGCCCGGGTTGCGGTGGCCGACCGGCTCGGGCCCGATGCGCTCGCCGGGGTCGAGCTTGATGGAGATGCCGAAATCGCGGTGCGGGGCGATGACCTCCTCGACCAGCGAGGTCAGCGGCAGGCGGGCAAGATGTTCCTCGCCCTCCGAGGACAGGCTGGTGAGGCGCTTGAGGATCTCGCGGCAGCGCTCGCTCTGGCTGCGCAGCAGGGTGACGTCCTCGCCGTATTTCGGATCGTTGCCGAGCGCGCGCTCCATCTCCTTGGCGACCAGGGTGATGGTGGCGAGCGGGGTGCCCAGCTCATGGGCGGCGGCGGCGGCGAGGCCATCGAGCGCCGACAGGTGCTGCTCGCGCTGCAACACCAGCTCGGTGGCGGCAAGCGCGTTGGCGAGCAGGCGGGCCTCGTCGGCGACGCGGAAGGCATACATGGCGGTGAAGGCGATCGAGCAGCAGACCGCGATCCAGATGCCCGAGGTATAGATGAACGGCATTGCCAGCACGATGCCGTCGTACCAGGGCAACGGCAGGTGGAAGAAGGCAAGCAGGCTGACCATGACGATGACCAGAACCGCCAGCATGGCGGTCAGCCGCAGCGGCAGCGACGTCGCCGAGATGACGACGGGCACGGTCATCAACAGCGAGAACGGGTTGGTGAGGCCGCCGGTGATGAACAGCAGGCCGGCGAGCTGCAGGCTGTCGAAGGTGAGGATGGCGAAGGCGGCAAAGGGGTTGAGGCGCTGGGTGGCGGGATAGCGGAAGGCGAGGAACAGGTTGAGCCAGGCGGAACTGGCGATGAGCGCGAAACACAGGCTGACCGGCAGCGGGAACTCCAGCCAGTAGGCAACCACCACGACGGTGAAGCTCTGGCCGACGATCGCCAGCCAGCGCAGGCGGATGAGCGTGTTGAGCCGCAGCCGGTGGCTGTGCTGGAGGTCGGGGGTGCGGGTCAGCGAGTTCATGCCCGCTATATGCGCTGCAAGGCGCATCCGCGCCAAGTGCCCGTGCACGGTCTTTTCCGAAAACCGGCACCCAAGGTGCCGCAGCCTGCCGGAGCCGGGCCGGGCTCAGGTGCCGCGCGGCTTGGCGCGGGCAGTCGCCTGCGCCTCCAGCGGGTTGTCCGGCCAGACATGCCGGGGGTAGCGGCCGCGCATGTCGGAGCGGACGTCGGCCCAGGAACCGCGCCAGAAGCCGGGCAGGTCGCGCGTCGTCTGGATCGGGCGATGGGCCGGCGACAGCAGCTCCAGGGTGAGCGGCACGGTGCCGTTGGCAATCGCGGGATGCTTGTCCATGCCGAACAGCTCCTGCACGCGAACGGCCAGCACCGGGAATTCGCCATCGTAGCGGATCGGCACATGGCTGCCGGAGGGCGCGGTGAAATGCGTCGGGGCAAGCGAGGCGATCTTGCGCTGGAGATCGTGCGGGACGAGCGACAGCAGCGCGTCGTGCAGCACGCCGGCGCCGATGCGGGCGAAGGATGCCTCGCCGCGCAGGAAGGGCAGCAGCCACTCCTCCAGGCGGTCGAGCAAGGCTACGTCCGCCATGTCGGGCCAGGGCTCGCCGAGGCCGCGGTGCAGCCAGGTGAGGCGCTGGCGCAGAGTCTCGGCCTCCTTGCCCCAGTCGAGAAGCTCGAGACCGTGGGCGCGGAGCGCTTCGAGAATGGCGCGGTCGGCCTCTTCGCCCCTGGGTGCCGGCAGCATGCGCTCGGACAGGGTGACGGCGCCGATGCGAACGGTTTCGCGGACGCGGACGGAGCGCTTTTCCCGGTCGAAGGCGGCTTGCGTCTTCCGCTCCAGATGCGACGCAAGGATCGTGCGGATGTCGGCTTCGGAGACTGCGGCAGCGGACGAGATGCGGGCGTTCTGTGCCTTGCCCTGGAGATCGGCGACGACGAGATATTGCTCGCCGGCAAGCGGATCGGCGGCATCGACGGCGGCACCGCTGCCATTGGCGAGCACGAAGCGGCCGCGCTCACCGCGCGCCTTGGCGACACGGTCGGGCCAGGCAAAGAGGAGAAGGGCGCCGGGAGTCAGCGGGTCTGACGTTGCGGACCCTCGCGCAGGTTCGCGCTGCCCCTCAACCCCTGCCGGACCTTCTCCCCGTGACGACGGGGAGAAGGAGGCTGGCCGCGACGTCGATGCTCCCCTCTCCCCGTCATTCACCGGGAGAGGGTAAGGGTGAGGGGCATTCTTCCCCGCCGCCCGCGCCAGGCGCTCGGCCAGTTGCCGTGCCGCGTTGGCGCGGGGGGCGCGCTCGTTGCGGAAGCGCTGCAGCCGGCGTTCAAGGTCGGCGCTGTCGCCGCCGAGGCCGCGCTCGGTCATCAGCACGGCGAGCTGTGCGGCCTCGAGGGCCGCACCCTGCCCTGCCGCTTCGGCGACCATGTGGGCGAGGCGGACGGGCAGAGCGAGTTTTCGCATCGCCTGGCCGGAGGGCGTCAGGCGGCCATTGGCATCGATGGCATCGAGATCGACCAGCAATGCCCTCGCCTCGGCCAACGCCGGCGCCGGCGGCGGATCGAGGAAGGCAAGCGTGGCGGGATCGGCAACGCCGAAGGCGGCGCAGTCGAGCACGAAGCCGGAGAGGTCGGCCTCCAGGATTTCGGGCGGCGAAAATGCCGGAAGTGCCGCCGTCTGTTCGGCGCGCCACAAGCGCACGGCAACACCGGGGCTGGTGCGGCCGGCACGGCCGGCGCGCTGGTCGGCGGCGGCGCGCGAGGCGCGCACGGTCTCCAGCCGCGTCAGCCCGCTCGACGGCTCGTATCTGGGCAGGCGCGACAGGCCGGAATCGATGACGACACGGACGCCGTCGATGGTGATCGAGGTCTCGGCGATGGCGGTCGCCAGCACGACCTTGCGGCGACCGGCGGGCGCCGGCCTGATCGCCGCATCCTGAGCCTTTCCGTCGAGCATGCCATAAAGCGGCACCACGTCGACATCGGCACTGATACGGCCATCAAGACGTTCGGCGGTGCGCTCGATCTCGCGTTGGCCGGGCAGGAAAGCGAGCACGCTGCCCGGCTCGTCGGCGAGTGCCGTGCGGATCGCCCTGGCCATGGCGTCCTCGATGGCAACCCCGGCCGGGCGCTCGTCGTAGCGGATGTCGATGGGGAAGCTGCGGCCCTGGCTCTCGATCACCGGGGCTGCATCGAGGAGCTTTGCCACGCGGGCGCCGTCGAGCGTCGCCGACATGACGACGAGCCTGAGGTCGGGGCGCAACGCGCCCTGCACGTCGAGCGCCAGCGCGAGGCCGAAATCGCCATCCAGCGAGCGCTCGTGGAACTCGTCGAACAGAACGGCGGATATGCCGGGCAGTTCGGGATCGTCGAGGATCATGCGGGCCAGAACGCCCTCGGTGACGACGAGGATGCGCGTCCGTGCACTGACCTTGTTTTCCATGCGCATGGCGTAGCCGACGGTTTCGCCGGGCTCCTCGCCGAGAAGCGCTGCCATGCGGCGCGCGGCGGCGCGGGCGGCAAGCCGGCGCGGCTCGAGCAGAACGATCCTGCCGTCGCCGCGCCAGGGCGCGTCGAGCAGCGCCAGCGGCACCAAAGTGGTCTTGCCGGCGCCGGGCGGGGCGACCAGAACCGCGCTATTGCCGGAGGACAAGGCCTCGGCAAGGTGCGGCAGGACCGCCGAAACCGGCAGGTCGGGGAGCTTGGTCATCGGGTTCGTTCCGCCTTTTTCCGCCGCGCAGGCGGTCCGGCCGGCAATACCAGTGCAGGCCGCCACGAGGCAAGCTCGGCGGCCGGAGCACCTGCGGCGGGACGGCCACGCCGATGTCCCAGGCAAAGCATTTGACGGTATCGCAGCGTGGCCGGCCGATGCGCACGGCGCGCGACGACGATCTCTTAGAACCTGACGTTCAATCCGATGGTGCCGGCGGTGAAATTGGCATCGACGGCGTGACCCATCACATTGAGCACCTGGGGAAAGGTCTCCTCCTCAAGGACAAAATGGCGGATTTCGAAACTGATCGAGGCCTTGTCCGCAAATGCATATTCGGCGCCGCCGCCGACGGCATAGCCCGAGTGCGTGCGGCGGGGATAAGAAACGTCAACGGACGCTACCGAGTCATAGTCGTGCTGGAGACCGACCAGCGCGCCGCCGGCGGTGCCGTAGACCAGTGCGCGACCGAACGCCAGGCCAAGCTGGGCGTTGGCGGTTGCCAGCCATTCGACCTTGAACCGGGCATGATTGAAGCTGCCTACCATGCCCTTGACGTTGGCCAGCGCTCCGTCCACGGACACGCCCACCACCGCCGGCCCGTATTGGAAGCGATAGCCTGCTTTCAGGCCGGCAAGGCCGCCATCGATCGCGCCCACATCGGGAATGCCAACGGGCACGTTGGTGTATGACGCATCGCCATTGGCGCCACCAGCGAACGCGCCGACATAGACGCCGGACCAGTCGACGCCGACCCGGCTTGCGTCCTGCGCCAAAGCAGACCCGGCAGTTGACACCACTACAGCCGCAGCAACGGCAAGACGTTTCATGTTTCCCCCTCAGACGACGAAAAGTCGAATCCGTGGTTCGACTGGATACAAGCTCGATGCCGGGTGT
This sequence comes from Aminobacter aganoensis, assembly GCF_014206975.1. Taxonomy (GTDB): domain Bacteria; phylum Pseudomonadota; class Alphaproteobacteria; order Rhizobiales; family Rhizobiaceae; genus Aminobacter; species Aminobacter aganoensis. The sequence continues at coordinate 77,202 of NZ_JACHOU010000010.1, read as the reverse complement.
CAACACGCAGTCGGGGGCGACTGAGCCGCTGCGGCAATTTACAGGGGGCCTCCTGTCACAGACGGTCGCCAAGAGTGATCGGCGCCGCCCTTGCTTCGCCGGAATGACGCTTACCGTGACAGGCACTTGACGGATTTGTGACAGGAGAGGTCCATGGCGGACTTTGCGTATTCCCCACTGGCCGGCGCGACGCCAGACCCGGGACGGCGCGGGCAGCTGCGCCTCCTCGTCGCGGCGCTGGCACTGGTCGGCGCCGTCACTGCGGCGGCGGCACTCGCAGCAATCCTTGCGCCCGGCATCCGCCAGTTGCTGCTCCAGGAGGACGGCATCGTCGAGACGGGGACGGTGATCTTCCTGGCCGCAGCCGTCCTGGGCGCCGCGGCCTCTACCATTCTGCGCGGTGCGCGGTTCGCGGTCGTCCTGGCCGGCCTGATCGGGCTCGCCGAGTTCCTGGACGAGACCAGCTTCGGCTCGCGGCTGTTCGGGCTCCAGCCGCTGCCGCTCTATGGCGGCGGACAGCTCGACGGCTTCCACGACCTGCTGATCCTGGCGTTTCGCCTGCTGCAACAGGTGAGCCACAACCTGGCTTGGCTGCTGGTGGCGCTCGTGCTCGCCTTGTCGGCCGGGCTGGTGCTGTTCGCGGCACGCCAGATCGCGCGCAACATGGCCGGGACGACGGGCTGGCTGTCGGGCCACGCACTGCTTTTCCTGCATGTCGGCTTCATCGGCCTGGCGCAGGCGATCGACATAGCGACTTCCTCGCGCGCGCTGGCCGCCGTCGAGGAAGTGCTCGAGATGAACGCGGCGATCTTGCTGGCGTTTTATGTGGTGCAGGTGGGGTGGGGAAGAGCTTCCGCGAGACCCTCATGGTGAGCCTGTCGAACCATGGGGGTCCTGGCCCGCAGAATGGGATGCCTAGCGCCCTCGTGGTTCGACAAGCTCACCATGAGGGCTACTGAGGCGTAGAGCGTACGCCCTACCTCACCTTCACCCACTTCTGCTCCGCAAACGACCGCGCCATTGCATGCACCGTGCGTTCGATCTCCAGGCCCTCGTCGAAGTCGATGACGCGCGCGGGTTGACCGGCAATGCGGGCGAGGAGTTCGCGGCATTCGATGGTCTTCAGATCGTTGAAGCCGAGGCCGTGGCCGGGGGCGGGGATGAACTTGCCGTAGGGCTCGTGGACGGGAGCGGCGAGGATGGTGCGGTAGCCTTGTTCGGTCGCACGATCCGAAGTGACGTAGAGCTGGATCTCGTTGAAGCGCTCCTGGTCGAAGACGATCGACCCCTTGGAGCCGAAGATTTGGACCTGGATGCGGCCCTTGCGGCCCCAGGCGGAGCGGTTGACCAGAAGCGTGCCGGAGACGCCGTTTTGGAGGTGGATCAGGCTGGAGGCGATGTCGTAGGTCTCGACCGCGCGGCGGCCGCCGCCGGCGACCTGACGGTCGGGATAGGGCTTGGCCATGTCGCACATGACCGAACCGACGCAGCCGAACAGGGCCGATATCAGCGACAGCGGATGGACGGCGAAATCGTCGAGCGCGCCGTAGCCTGACTTGGCTTCGTGCTTCCAGAAGAACGGGGCCTCGGGGTCGGCCATGAAGTCCTCGTCCATCTCGACGCGGAGATGGTTGACCTCGCCGATGATCTTTTCGTCGAGCAATTGCCTGATGTGGCGGATGGCCGGGCTCTGGATGTAGTTGTAGCCGAGCACTGCGGTCTTGCCCGACTTGCGGGCGGCCGCCGCCATGGCCTCGGCCTCGGCGAGCGTCGGCGCCATCGGCTTTTCGCACCACAGGTGCTTGCCGGCCTCGAGGATGGCGATGGCCATTTCGGGGTGGAATTGGTTGGGCGTGGTCAGCGAGATTACGTCGACCTCGGGGTCGGCGACGACGGCGCGCCAGTCGCCCGACGCCCTGTCGAAGCCGAGTTCGGAGGCACGCTGCCTGGCGAGATCGGCGTTGGCCTCGCCGAGATGGACGAGCCTGACTTTCGCCACGTCGCCGAACACCGTGCGCACCGAATTCCACGCCAGCGCATGGCACTTGCCCATGAAGCCGGTTCCGATAAGACCTACACCTGTCACTTCACGCACTCCCGGTTTATAGGACTACGCATTCCGAGGCATCGGAATGCGGCGAATTCCTTGTTGTCGGAGCGTGATCCGGTCCACGAGACCGGTTCCCACTTTTCGGGATCATGCTCATGGCGGACTGAATAGTCGAATTTTGGCGAAAATGGAACATACAGTTCATTTTATTTGGACAGCCCGTGGGCGCGGCGTTATGGTGGAATAGGCGGAGGCGGAATGGACGACATGGCGGATACGATTTCGGAGGCACTGCCGCGCGATTTCGAGGCATTGCGGGCGCTGATCCTCGATCGCCGCGAGAGCCTGCCCAAGCGCATCGCGCAGGTGGCGGCCTATGCGCTCGACAATCCCGACGAGATCGCCTTCGGCACCGCCGCCAGCATCGCCACATCGGCGGGCGTGCAGCCGTCGACGCTGATCCGCTTTGCCCAGCATCTCGGCTATGACGGCTTCACCAGCCTGCAGCAGGTCTTTCGCGAGCGCTTGAGGGAGCGGACGACCTCCTACGAAGAACGCCTGACCGTGGTGCGCGGCGATGCCGACGAAGGCACCTCCAACCGCCGCATCGTCGACGGCTTCCTCGCCGCGGCCAGCAAGTCGCTCGACGTGATGTCGCGCAATCTCGACGACGAGACGCTGGACCGCGCCATCGACATCCTGCACGGCGCCGAGACGATCTACATCCTGGCCCGCCGCCGCTCCTATCCCGTCGCAAGCTACATCGCCTATGCGCTGGGCAAGCTCGGCGTGCGCAGCCAGCTGATCGAATCCGCCTCCGGCCTGAGCCCCGAGATCATCTCGTTTGCCAGCTCCAGGGACGCGGTGATCGCCATCAGCTTTTCGCCCTATGCCTCGGCGACCGTCGAGGAGGCACGTGTGCTGTCGGCCAACAACGTGCCCGTCATCGCCATCACCGACAGCGCGTTCTCGCCGCTGGCGCAGTTCGCCAAGGTGTGGTTCGAGGTGGCGGAGGCCGATTTCGGCGGCTTCCGCTCGCTGGCCGCGACGATGGCGCTGGCGATGGGCCTGACGGTCGGCGTCGCCGAACTGAGGCGCGGCCGCAAGGGCAAGAAATCAGCCAGCTCCAAGGGTTGAACCGCCGCCGGGCTGCGCTGGACGCATGGCAGCTTCCCGCTGCCGGCATGCCAGAATGGCGTTCAGGCGGAAAATGGTTGACGCAGGGGCGATAGTGGCTCAATCCCACTGTTAGCCATCTATTGTATGAGAGAGCCCCCCATGCCTGCTTATCGTTCGCGCACCACCACTCACGGCCGCAACATGGCGGGCGCCCGTGGCCTATGGCGCGCCACCGGCATGAAAGACACCGATTTCGGCAAGCCGATCATCGCCGTGGTGAACTCCTTCACCCAGTTCGTGCCGGGCCACGTCCACCTCAAGGACCTCGGCCAGCTCGTCGCCCGCGAGATCGAGGCGGCCGGCGGCGTGGCCAAGGAGTTCAACACCATCGCCGTCGACGACGGCATCGCCATGGGCCATGACGGCATGCTCTATTCGCTGCCGAGCCGCGAGATCATTGCCGACAGCGTCGAATACATGGTCAACGCGCACTGCGCCGACGCCATGGTCTGCATCTCCAACTGCGACAAGATCACGCCCGGCATGCTGATGGCCGCCATGCGCCTCAACATCCCCGCGGTGTTCGTCTCGGGCGGCCCGATGGAAGCCGGCAAGGTGGTGCTCGGCGGCAAGAACGTGGCGCTCGACCTGGTCGACGCCATGGTCGCCGCCGCCGACGACAAGGTATCCGACGAGGACGTCAAGATCATCGAGCGCTCGGCCTGCCCGACCTGCGGCTCGTGCTCGGGCATGTTCACGGCCAATTCGATGAACTGCCTGACCGAGGCGCTCGGCCTGTCGCTGCCCGGCAACGGCTCGACGCTGGCGACGCATGCCGACCGCAAGCGGCTGTTCGTCGAGGCAGGACACCTGATCGTCGACCTGGCACAGCGCTATTACGAGCAGAACGACGAGAGCGTGCTGCCGCGCAGCGTGGCGTCGAAGGGCGCGTTCGAAAACGCCATGGCGCTCGACATCGCCATGGGCGGGTCGACCAACACCGTTCTGCACATCCTGGCCTCCGCCCATGAAGGCGAGATCGACTTCGACCAGGACGACATCGACGCGCTGTCGCGTAAGGTGCCGGTGCTGTGCAAGGTGGCGCCGGCCAAGCAGGACGTGCACATGGAAGACGTGCATCGCGCCGGCGGCATTTTCGCCATCCTCGGCCAGCTCGACAAGGCCGGCCTGCTGAACCGCGACCTGCCGACCGTGCACACGGCGACGATCGGCGAAGCCATCGACCATTGGGACACGTCGCGAACCAAGAGCCAGGCGGTGCGCGACTTCTTCCTCGCCGCACCCGGCGGCGTGCCCACCCAGACGGCTTTCAGCCAGGACCGGCGCTGGGACGAGCTCGACACCGACCGTGAAAACGGCGTCATCCGCTCGGCCGAGCACGCATTTTCCAAGGATGGCGGCCTGGCCGTGCTGAAGGGCAACATCGCGCTCAACGGCTGCGTGGTGAAGACCGCCGGCGTCGACGAGTCGATCCTGAAATTCTCCGGCCCGGCGCGGGTGTTCGAGAGCCAGGACGCGTCGGTCAAGGCGATCCTCGCCAATGAGGTCAAGGCCGGCGACGTGGTGGTGATCCGCTACGAGGGCCCGAAGGGCGGCCCCGGCATGCAGGAAATGCTCTACCCGACCAGCTACCTCAAGTCGAAGGGCCTGGGCAAAGCCTGCGCGCTGCTGACCGACGGCCGCTTCTCGGGCGGCACCTCTGGCCTGTCGATCGGCCACGTCTCGCCGGAAGCGGCGAATGGCGGCACGATCGGGCTGGTGCGCGAGGGCGACATCATCGACATCGACATCCCCAACCGCACCATCAGCCTGCGCGTCGACGAGGCGACGCTCGCCACCCGCCGCGCCGAGCAGGACGCCAAGGGCTGGAAGCCTGTGGAGGTGCGCAAGCGCAAGGTGACCAAGGCGCTGAAGGCCTATGCCGCCTTCGCCACCTCGGCCGACCGCGGTGCCGTGCGCGACCTCGGCGACTTCGAATAAGTTTTCGCTGATACGAATGCAAAGGGCCCGCATTGCGGGCCCTTTTTTGTTTGGCGCCATCGACGGGATCGCAGGCCAATAAGCGTCACAGCATTTCGATTTCATCGCAGTTGGTATTGCCATTCGAAGGTCCGCGCCCATCCTCGGTCCATGGGGAAGACGGATGTCTGCTGCGTTGCTATCTGGGCCAAACCCACAGCGTTTTTGAGTTCTGGATCGTCCTATTGGCCCCCGATAGATAGATCCCACGAATAGCCCTAATCGCCGTCCAAACGAAACCTAACCAGCCTATCTGGCTAACGAAGCTGAACTTCATTTGATACTGCGCCGCTTCCAACGGAGTTGTCGGGCTCATTCGGGATACGAGGAGTATCCAGATGACGCACAAAGCAAGCAGAATGATCAACGTGACCGAAGTAGTCCGATACTGAAACTGGTAGTGGCTTTGCTCGAACCCGACCGGCTGGCGGCTACGTTTCCGAGCTATAAAATGGGCGACAATCAACAATGGGAAGAAGACGCCTCCGACAAGAATGAAGGCATAATTTCTGGCGACCACCGAACTGTTGGCCTCGGCTCTGATTGGCGTGTCTGAGGTGCTCATGTTGTTCCCAACGATTGGACCAAGTGAAGCACAGCTCGACACCAGAATCCATGCAATGACAGCAGTCATCGCGTATTCTCCTCCCGCACTGGCAATCGAGCGAAGTGGCAGACTGTTCGGAAGAAGCGCAGTTCGACTCGTTCAGGCGACGAGTTGAGGACGCGCTCACGACAGAAGGCACCCAGCCAAACGAACACGAAGGGCCCGCCGCGCGGGCCCTTCGTCGTTTAGCGGGCCGTGTTCGATCAATGCTGACCCTGCGCCAGATCAGAACGCCGCGCCCATCGCCGCGTTGATCCAGCTCCATTCCTCGCTGATGGTGTCGGGCTGCCGGTCGCCCCTGAGGATGCGGAGCAGCTCGTAATAGCGGGCCGAGCGCCCGTGGTATTTGCGGTACTGGTTGTCGTGCCAGTCCAGGAAAGCCTTGTCGGGCGTCCTGTTCATCGCCTTGGCCGAACCAACCAGCCAGTCGCGGGCGATCGCCCTGCCGGTTTCGGACTCCGGCGTCTCGCCCTTGTCGATGGCTTCGCGAACACGGGCGAAGGTGGCGTTGGAGGCTTCGGCATAGGCTGTGGGATCGAACTCGCCATCCCACATCGACGACATGCTGTTGCGCAGCTCGACGACATATTCCTTGTCCGAAACGAAGGCCATGAGTTCGGTCCAGGCGTCGACCTGCTCGGGCGTGGGATCGTCGGGCAGGTCGGGTGTCGAAGCGTCGATCATCTGCTTCTTCCACTCCGGCGAAACGTTGGCTTCCGAGGCCACATCTTCAAAGAAGCGCTCGATGGCGGCGCGGAATTCGGTCTGGGAGAGTTTTGTCACGGTCCATATTCTCCTGAGGTCGTCTGTTGTCGGGTCGGGGACCCGGATGGCCGCCCTGAGGGCGGCGGCGACACGGCGCTTGGACTTGATTTCCGCCTCGAGCGCCTTGAGCCTGAGCTCCAGCACGGCCGAGATGGCGAGGCGGTTCGACAGGATGTTGCCGATTTCGGCGAGGCTGACGCCGGCGTCGCGCAAGGCGAGGATAAGGCCCAGCCGTTCGAGGTCGGCACCCGAATACATGCGGTAGCCGCTCTCCGCCCTGATCGTCGGGGGCAGAAGTCCCCTGTCGGAGTAGAAACGGAGCTTTCGAACGGCGATGCCGCTCAGCTTCGAAAGCTCGCCGATGGTGTAGATCCTGTCGTCCATGACGACCCCTTGTAGGTGCTCCACCAGGTGGAGAGTCAACAACGCGTGAGGACGAAACCAGTTTGCCTGCGAAAGGGAACTCGCCGGCCTCTCACGGAATTTCCTTCTCAGGCATCGACCGGAAACGAAATCGCTTGCCTTTGTTCGCCGGGGTTGCCGCCGGTAAATGCGGCCAGATCCGGCGGATGCCCCGCCCGGCGAGATGCGCTATGTTCAGCTACCTGCACGAGGGAGACGCCGCCATGAGCCGCCTGCACCCGCCCTTCAGGTCCGTGCTCGATTTGATCGGCGAAACGCCGGTCGTCGAGCTGACGCAATTCGACACCGGGCCCTGCCGGCTGTTCATCAAGCTCGAAAGCCAGAACCCCGGCGGTTCGATCAAGGACCGCATCGCGCTGTCGATGATCGCGGCGGCCGAGCGCGAGGGCAAGCTGAAGCGCGGCGGCACCATCGTCGAGGCGACCGCCGGCAACACCGGCCTGGGCCTGGCGCAGGTCGGCATTCCCAAGGGCTACCGCATCATCCTTGTGGTGCCCGACAAGATGAGCCGCGAGAAGATCCAGCACCTGCGGGCGCTCGGCGCCGAGGTGCGGCTGACGCGCTCGGACGTCGGCAAGGGCCACCCCGAATACTACCAGGACATGGCCGAGAAGATCGCCTCCGAAATCCCCGGCTCGTTCTACGTCAACCAGTTTGCCAACCCGGCCAACCCTCAGGCGCATGAAACGACGACCGGCCCGGAGATCTGGGACCAGCTCGACGGCGACGTCGACGCGGTGGTGGTGGGCGTCGGCTCGGGCGGCACGCTGACCGGGCTCGGGCGGTTCTTCGCAAAAGTTTCCCCGAAGACCGAGATGGTGCTGGCCGACCCCGTCGGCTCCGTGCTGGCGCCGCTGGTCAAGACCGGCAAGATGGAAGAGGCCGGCAGCTGGACGGTGGAAGGCATCGGCGAGGACTTCGTGCCGCCGAATGCCGACCTTTCGCTGGTCAAGAAGGCCTATTCGGTCAACGACAAGGCGAGCATGCTGGCGGTGCGGGACCTCCTGGCCAAAGAGGGCATCCTCGCCGGATCGTCGTCGGGCACGCTGCTGTCGGCCGCACTTCGCTACTGCCGCGAGCAGAAGACGCCGAAGCGGGTGGTGACCTTCGTCTGCGACAGCGGCAACAAATACCTGTCCAAGGTGTTCGACGACTTCTGGCTGGCCGAACAGGGGCTGGCCGAGAAGGAGCAGCACGGCGATTTGAGCGACCTGGTGGCGCGCTCGCATCGCGAGGGCGGCACGGTGTTCGTCGGCCGGAGGACAATCTGCTCACCGCCTATGGCCGGATGCGGCGCGGGGACGTGTCGCAGCTGCCGGTGCTGGAGGACGGCAAGCTCGTCGGCATCATCGACGAGGGCGACATCCTGTCCAAGGTCGACGGACCCTATGACAGCCGCTGGAACCGCTTCAACGCGCCGGTGTCGACGGCCATGGCCAAGGACCTGCACACGCTGCAGGCCAACCAGACGCTGGACGCGCTGCTGCCGATCTTCGACCGCAACGAAGTGGCGATCGTGTTCGACGGCGACGAATTCGTCGGGCTGATCACCCGGGTCGACCTCATCAACCATCTCAGGCGGACAAAATGACGACGCAGAAGAACAGGCTGGCATTTTCGACGCGGACCATCCATGGCGGCCAGAGCCACGACCCGACGACGGGCGCGGTGATGGTGCCGATCTACGCGACCTCGACCTATGGCCAGCAGAGCCCGGGCGTGCACAAGGGTTTCGAGTACGCCCGCAGCCAGAACCCGACGCGCTTTGCCTTCGAACGCGCCATCGCCGACCTCGAAAGCGGTTCCGCCGGTTTCGCGTTCGCCTCGGGGCTTGCGGCGATCGGCACGGTGTTCGAGCTGCTCGACAGCGGCGCGCATATCGTCGCCACCGACGACATCTATGGCGGCACGTTCCGCCTGCTGGAACGGGTGCGCAAGCGCTCGGCGGGCTTGCAGGTGAGCTTCGTCGACTTCACCGACCTCGCCGCCGTGGAAGCCGCGATCCGGCCGGAGACGAAGATGCTGTGGGTGGAGACGCCAACCAACCCGCTGCTGCGCATCGTCGACCTCGAAGGCGTGGCGGCGCTGGCCAAGCGCAACGGTATCCTTTCGGTCGCCGACAACACCTTCTGCAGCCCCTATCTGCAGCGGCCGCTGGAGCTCGGCATGGACATCGTCGTGCATTCGACGACGAAATATCTCAACGGCCATTCCGACATGGTGGGCGGCTGCGTGGTGGTGGGCGACAACAAGGACCTCGCCGACCAGCTGAAGTTCCTGCAGAACGCCATCGGCGCGATCTCGGGGCCGTTCGACAGCTTTCTGGCGCTGCGCGGCATCAAGACCCTCGCGCTGCGCATGGAGCGGCATTCGGTCAATGGAGAAAAAATCGCGCGCTGGCTGGAAGGCCGCAAGGACGTTGTGCGGGTGATCTATCCCGGCCTCGAAAGCCATCCGCAGCATGCGATTGCCAAGGCGCAGATGTATCATTTCGGTGGCATGATCTCCGTCGACCTCGACCGCGACCTTGCGGGGACAAAACGTTTCCTCGAACGGACGCAGCTGTTCACGCTGGCGGAAAGCCTGGGCGGGGTGGAGAGCCTGATCGAGCATCCGGCGCTGATGACGCATGGCTCGATCCCGGCGGAGAAGCGCGCCGAGATCGGGATCTCGGATTCGTTGGTCAGGCTGTCGGCGGGCATCGAGGACGGGGACGACCTGATCGCCGACCTGGAGCAGGCGCTGGCGGGGTGAGTTTTCCTGAATTTTTAGCCGGGAAGCTGGAGCTGGAGCTGCCCCTCACCCTTACCCTCTCCCCGTGAAGGACGGGGAGAGGGGGGCGTCATCGTTGCGCCTTTCATCGCCCTTCTCAAAAAGCCCGTTGCCCCTATGAGGGCGCAGGCATTGCGGCCAGCCTCCTTCTCCCCGTCCTTACGGGGAGAAGGTCCCGGCAGGGGATGAGGGGCAGCGCGGTGATTGGCGCCCATACCGGGGACGCTGCGGCTCTTGCCCTGCTTTGCCTCACTCGCTCTCGAAACCGACAAGAAACTTGCTGAGCAGCGCACTCAGCACGGCGCGCTCTTCCGGGGCGAGCTTTTCGACGATGCGCGTCTGGGTCGCGACATGGTCGGTGACCGCAGCGTCGATGATGGCAAAACCCTTGTCGGTCAGTGAGACGATGAAGCTGCGGCGGTCGTCGGGGTTGAGGCGGCGCTCGACGAGACCCGCCTTTTCCAGCTGGTCGACGCGATTGGTCATGGTGCCCGAGGTGATCATCATCGCCGCCGAAAGATCGCCCGGCGAGAGCGCATGGGGCGGGCCGGAGCGGCGCAGCGTCGCCAGAACGTCGAAGCTGGCATAGTTCAGACCGTGGGCCGCAAAAGTCTTTTCCATCTCGCGGCCGAGATGCTGCGACACACGGTTGAGGCGGCCGATCAGACCCATCGGCGCGACGTCGAGGTCGGGCCGTTCGCGGTTCCACTGGGCGAGAATGTCGTCAACGCGATCCATGGCCAAGCTTTCGGGAAAAATTCTCTTGACGTCAAGAGAACATAGGATATCTTGACATCAAGATTATTGATGTGGAGATAAATCCCATGTCCCGGAACACCGACCTGCTGCTGACGGCCATCGCCCCCGCCATCTGGGGCAGCACCTATATCGTGACGACCGAGTTCCTGCCGGCCGGCTATCCGCTGACGGTGGCGCTGTTGCGCGCCCTGCCCGCCGGCCTGTTGCTGCTGCTGCTCGTGCGGCAGTTGCCACAAGGCATCTGGTGGGCCCGTGTGCTGGTGCTCGGGGCGCTCAACTTCTCGGTCTTCTGGTGGCTGCTGTTCGTCGCCGCCTACCGCCTGCCGGGCGGCGTCGCGGCCACTGTCGGCGCGATCCAGCCGCTGATCGTCATCCTGCTTGCCCGCGCTTTGCTCGGCTCGCCGATCCGCCCCCTGGCGATCGTCGCAGCGCTTGCCGGCATGGCCGGCGTGGCGCTGCTGATCCTGACGCCGAATGCGGCGCTCGATCCCATCGGCATCGCCGCCGGTCTTGCCGGTGCCGTGTCGATGGCGGCAGGCACGGTGCTCAGCCGCCGCTGGCAGCCGCCCGTGTCGCCGCTGACCTTCACCGCATGGCAGCTGACCGCAGGCGGCCTGCTGCTCCTCCCCGTCGCCCTGTTGCAGGAGCCGTCGTTGCCTTCGCTGACCATGTCCAACCTGCTCGGCCTCGCCTGGCTCGGCCTGATCGGCGCGGCACTGACCTACATATTGTGGTTCCGGGGCATCGCCAAGCTGGAGCCGTCGGTGGTGTCGCCGCTTGGCTTCCTCAGCCCGATGACCGCCGTGATCCTCGGCTGGTCGGTGCTCGGCCAGTCGCTGAGCGCAGCGCAGATCCTCGGCATGGTGGTGGTGCTCGGCAGCGTCTGGCTGAGCCAGCGCTCCCAGCAGGCCAAGCCCGCCCCGGCCAAGCTCGCCACGGCCTGACCCTGATCGCGGCCGGGAAGCCGGCGATGGCTCAGACCTGAATGCCGATCTCGTCGGCCGCGGCGACGAAGGCCCGCCGGGCCGCCTCGCGCGTGCGGGTGCCGGCCAGCGCGGCGGAGACGATCTCGACCGCCTCGCGGTAGAGCGGGCCGCTGCGCTTGGAATGCGGCCAGTCGACAAGCGCCTCATAAGCGCCCTTGACGGTCGTGACCTCGCGCTGGGTGCTTTCCGGCCCGATGCGGATCTGTACTGGACTGTCGAAAAGCAGGCGATCCATGGCGACCTCCGAGGTTGATTGCGACCAACAGAACGCTCGGGAAATGTACTGGTTCCCAGTCCATGGCGCCTGCGCAGGATCACAAAACGATGACCGACGCCCGTAGCCGACCGGAACACGTCTTGCCGTTGCCGGATCGCAATCTCCGTCGTAGCCTGTGGGGGAACGATTTTGGGGGATGTACATGACTTCCGCGAACCCGAACCCGTCAGGCACGCATGGCAGAACGCCTGCCCGCGCCCATTCGACCTCCTCGTTCGTCCTTCTTGCCCTTTGCCTTTCAGTGCCGCTGGCCGCCTGCCAGAAGCAGGAGGCGGCGGAACGGCTGCCGGTAGTGGTCCGCGCAGTGGAGGTGAAGCTGTCCGACTTCGCCCCGGCCACGTCGCTGACCGGCGTGATCGCCGCGCGTACGCTCAACAGCCTGTCGTTCCAGGTCGGCGGACGTGTCTCGGAACGAGCCGTCGATGTCGGCCAGCGCGTGGCCAAGGACATGGTCCTGGCCAGGCTCGACCCACAGGAGCAGCAGTCCGACGTGCGCGCGGCACAGGCCAGCCTGGATTCCGCCGACGCACAGCTGCGGCAGGCATCTGCGGCGTTCGACCGGCAGAAGACGCTGCTTGCCCAGGGCTTCACGACGCGGCGCGAATATGACCTCGCGGAGCAGTCGCTGCGCGTGGCGCGAAACGGGGTCGAGGCCGCGCAGAGCCAGCTTGCCAATGCGCGGGACCGCCTGGGCTACACGGAGCTGAAGGCCAGCGCGTCCGGCGTGGTGACGGCGAGGACGATCGAGGTCGGCCAGGTGGTTCAGGCGGCGCAGACGGTGTTCACCGTCGCCGAGGACGGCGACCGCGACGCGGTGTTCAATGTCGACGAGGCCATGGTCGCCCGTACCCCGGTTGCCCCGGCGGTCAGGATATCCCTGATCTCCGACCCCAGGATCGAGGCGACGGGCCAGGTGCGCGAGGTCTCGCCCGCCGTCGACCCGGCTTCCGGCTCGATCCGCGTCAAGGTGGCGGTGCCCGACACGCCGACGGAAATGCCGCTCGGCGCGGCGATCACGGGCACGATCACCGCCAAGCCGCAGCAGGCCATCATGCTGCCGTGGCAGGCGCTGATGTCGGAGAACGGCAGGCCCGCCGTGTGGACCGTCGATCCCGGCACCAAGGCGGTGGCGATGGTGCCGATCGAGGTGCTGTCGTTCGCCTCCGGCGTCGTCGTCGTGTCGAAGGGGCTGGAAGCGGGGCAGACGGTCGTCGCGCAAGGCGGCCAGTTGCTGAGCCCCGGCCAGGTGGTGGAGGTGACGCCGTGAGGCCGCCCTTGCCAATGGCCATGATGGCCGTGCTGGCACTGGCCGGCTGCAGCCAGGAACAGGCCCCTCCCGCCGAAGTCATCCGTCCGGTGCTGTCCGTCGTCGTCGAGCCGCATGCACGGACGGTGCAGGGTTTCGCCGGCACCATCCAGCCGGAATTTTCCGCCGACCTCGCCTTCCGCCTGCTGGGGCGGCTGGTGGCACGCGATGTCGGCGTCGGCGACCAGGTGACCAAGGGAACGACGCTCGCCGCCATCGACCCGCTGGCGCTGGAGCTGTCGATGCAGTCGGCCCGCGCCGACCTGTCGACCGCCGAGGCGCAGTTTGCCAACGCCTCGGCGAGCGAGGAACGCCAGCGCACCCTGCTCCAGGAATCCAACACCTCGCAGGCGGTCTACGATTCAGCCAAGCAGGCGCTCGATTCGGCCGCAGCCAATGTCGAACGGGCGCGCGCCGCCCTTGCCAAGGCAGAGGAACAGCTCGGCTATGCCCGGCTGTTCTCCGACTTCGACGGCATCGTCACCGCCACCGGCGCCGAAGTGGGGCAGACGGTGTCGCCCGGACAGATGGTGGTGACTGTGGCGCGCTCCGACGCCCGCGAGGCGGTGGTGGACGTTCCCGACCAGATGGCGGGCGAGTTGAAGGAGGGCGCCGAATTCGAAGTATCGCTGCAGTCGGCGCTGTCGCTGCGCACCAAGGCGCATGTCCGCGAGATCGCGCCGCAGGCCGATGCCTCGACCCGGACGCGACGGGTGCGGCTGGCGCTGACCGAGCCGCCGACAGCCTTCCGGCTGGGGTCCACGGTCACCGCGATCCCGGTATCGAAGGCCGACGAGGCGATCGACCTGCCGCTGTCGGCGCTTCTGGAGAAGGACGGCAAGAGCTTCGTCTGGGTCGTCGACCAGGCAGCGTCGACCGTCAGCCTGCGGGGTATCGAGGTCAAGGAAAAGGACGGCGCCAGCTTCACCGCCGGCGGCATCGAGGCGGGCATGCGCGTGGTGACGGCGGGCGTGCACAGCCTCCAGGAAGGCCAGAAAGTCAGGATCGACGAGGGGGCATAGCGTGAAGGGCTTCAATCTTTCCGACTGGGCACTGAGCCACCGCTCGATGGTCTGGTACTTCATGCTGATCTTCACGATCGCCGGCGTGTTCGCCTATCTCAACCTCGGCCGCGAGGAAGATCCGAGCTTCACCATCAAGACCATGCTGATCCAGGCCAACTGGCCGGGTGCCTCGGTCGACGAGACGACGCGGCAGGTGACCGACCGGATCGAAAAGAAGCTCGAGGAGCTGGAAAGCCTGGACTTCAGCCGCAGCGTGACCACCGCCGGCCAGACGATCATCTTCGTCAACCTCAAGTCGACGACCAAGGCGCGCGACGTGGCGCCGACCTGGGTGCAGGTCCGCAACATGGTCAACGACCTGAGGCCGAATTTCCCGCAAGGGGTGCAGGGGCCGTTCTTCAACGACCGCTTCGGCGACGTGTTCGGCAATGTCTATGCCTTTACCGCCGACGGGCTGTCGATGCGCCAGCTGCGCGACCATGTCGAGACAGTGCGCACCCGCATCCTGACCATTCCGAACGCCGGCAAGGTGGAGCTGATCGGGGCGCAGGACGAGGTCATCTACCTCGAATTCTCGACCCGCCAGATCGCGGCGCTCGGCCTCAACCAGCAAGCCATCGTCGCCAGCCTGCAGGCGCAGAACGCGATTGCGCCGTCGGGGGTGATCCAGGCCGGGTCGGAGCGCATCGCGGTGCGCGTCGGCGGCCAGTTCACCTCGGAGGAGAGCCTGAGGGCGATCAACCTCAGGGTCAACGACCGCTTCTTCCGGCTGAGCGACGTCGCCACCATCAGCCGCGGCTATGTCGACCCGCCGACCTCGCTGTTCCGGGTCAATGGCGCGCCGGCGATCGGGCTGGCCATCGGCATGAAGCCCAACGCCAACCTGCTGGAATTCGGCGAGGCGCTGAAGGAATTGATGCACGAGGTGACCGGCGAACTGCCGATCGGCGTCGGCGTGCACCAGGTCGCCGACCAGCCGGCCATCGTCGAGCATGCCGTCTCCGGTTTCACGCGGGCGCTGTTCGAGGCGGTGGCCATCGTGCTCGCCGTGTCGTTCATCAGCCTGGGCATGCGCGCCGGCTTCGTGGTGGCGCTGTCGATCCCGCTGGTGCTGGCGATCACCTTCCTGGTCATGGCCTATATGGGCATCTCGCTGCAACGCATCTCGCTCGGCGCGCTGATCATCGCGCTCGGCCTGCTGGTCGACGACGCGATGATTGCGGTCGAGATGATGGTGGCACGGCTGGAGGTGGGCGACTCGCTGCGGAAAGCGGCGACCTATGTCTACACCTCGACGGCGTTTCCGATGCTGACCGGCACGCTGGTGACCGTCGCCGGCTTCGTGCCGATCGGACTGAACAGCAGCCAGGCCGGCGAATACACCTACACGCTGTTCGTGGTCATCGCGGTGTCGCTGCTGCTGTCGTGGATCGTGGCGGTGCTGTTTGCGCCGTTGCTCGGCGTCACGCTTTTGCCGGCAACGATGAAAAAGCACGACGAGCGCCCGGGGCGCGTTGCCGCGGGCTTTTCCCGCATCCTCAATTGGGCGGTGCGCCGTCACTGGCTGACCATCATCGCGACCGTGGTCCTGTTCGCGCTGTCGGTGGTCGGGCTGACCTTCGTGCAGCAGCAATTCTTCCCGCCGTCGGACCGGCCCGAACTGATCGTCGACTGGAACCTGCCGCAGAACAGCTCGATCGCCGAGACGCGCGCCGAGATCGAGCAGTTCGAGAACGTCGCCCTCAAGGGCAACGCCGACATCGACCACTTCAGCTCCTACATCGGCCAGGGCGCGGTGCGCTTCGTGCTGGCCTATGACGTGCAGCCGGCCAACCCGTATTTCGGCCAGACGGTCATCGTGACCAAGGATCTCGAGGCGCGGCAGAGGGTGCAGCCGGCGATCGAGAAGATCCTGCGCGAGCAGTTCGTGGGCACCGACGCCTTCGTCAAGACGCTGGAACTCGGCCCGCCCGTGGGCCGGCCGGTGCAATATCGCGTCAGCGGTCCCGACGTGCAGACGGTACGGACGCTGTCGCAGCAACTGGCGGGCGTCATCTCCGCCAATGCCAAGCTGCAGGCGCCGAGCTTCGACTGGAACGAACCATCGCGAGTGCTGAAGGTCGAGGTGCTGCAGGACAAGGCACGCCAGCTCGGCATCACCTCCGAGGATATCGCCAGCGCCATGAACAGCGTGGTCGGCGGGGTGGCGATCACCCAGGTGCGCGACGCGACCTACCTGATCAATGTGGTGGTGCGGGCCCAGGACGTCGAGCGCGGCTCGATCGAGACGCTGCGCAACCTGCAGATCCCGACCGGCAACGGCGAGGCGATCCCGCTCGCGACCGTCGCCGACTTCCGCTACGAGCTGGAACAGCCGACGATCTGGCGGCGCAGCCGGATGCCGACGATCACCGTCAAAGCCGGCATGGTCGGCAACACCTTACCCGACACCGTGGTTGCCGAGCTGAAGCCGGCGGTCGAGGCCTTCGCCGCCAAGCTGCCGGCGGGTTATGCGGTGGCGACCGGCGGCTCGGTCGAGGAAAGCGCCAACAGCCAGGGTCCGATCGTCGCGGTCGTGCCGATCATGCTGTTCATCATGGCAACGGTACTGATGATCCAGCTGCAGAGCTTCCAGCGGCTGTTCCTGGTGGTGGCGGTGGCGCCGCTGGGGCTGATCGGCGTGGTGGCGGCACTGGTGCCGACCGGACAGCCGCTCGGCTTCGTGGCGCTTCTCGGCGTGCTGGCGCTGGTCGGCATCCTGATCCGCAACTCGGTGATCCTGATCGTGCAGATCGAGGAGCTGATCGCCGCCGGCACCGACAAATGGCACGCGGTGATCGAGGCATCGGAACACCGCATGCGCCCCATCGCGCTGACGGCCGCAGCGGCCTCGCTGGCGCTGATCCCGATCGCGCGCGAGGTGTTCTGGGCGCCGATGGCCTATGCGATGATGGGCGGCATCCTGGCCGGCACGGCGATCACGCTGTTGTTCCTGCCCGCGCTCTATGTCGCCTGGTTCAGGATCAAGGAGCCAAGCGAGGCAACACCGACGACCGAGGCGGCGGAGGCCGCAGCCGGGTAGCCGGAGCCTTCCGGCGGCTCAGTGCAGGCCGCCGACGCCGAGCAGCTTTTCCACCACCTCGGGCCGGGCGGACAGCTCCGCCGGCGTGCCGGACCAGGCAACCCGGCCACGCTCGAGGATGATGGCGTGGTCGGCGAAATCAAGCGCGCTCTGGATGCGCTGCTCGACCAGGACAACGGTCATCTCGCCGCCGGAAGCCAGATGCGAGAACGCGGTCATCAGCTCCTCGCAGATGACCGGGGCCAACCCCTCCAGCGGCTCGTCGAGCAAGAGCACTGTCGGCTTGCCGAGGATGGTGCGGGCGGTGGACAGCATCTGCTGCTCGCCGCCGGACAGCTGGGAGCCGAGGTTCCGGCGGCGCTCCTTGAGCCGCGGGAACATCTGGTAGGCCTCCTCGATCGCCGACCGGTCGCGGCCCTTGAGGCCGACGAAGAGGTTTTCCTCGACGGTCAGGGAGGGGAAGATGCAGCGCGCCTGCGGCACGTAGCCGAGGCCGCTGCGGGCACGGGCCGAGCTTTCCTGGCTGCTGAGATCGGTGCCGCCGAGGCGGATCGAGCCGCCATAGCGCCTGGTCTGGCCAGCGATGGTGGCAAGCAGCGTCGTCTTGCCCATGCCGTTGCGGCCGAGCACGGCCAGCCGCGCGCCGGCCGGCACGGAGAAGCTGACGCCCTCCAGGACCCGCGTCGGGCCGTAGCCGGCGCTCAGGTCGGCGACTTCAAGCGGCGCTGCGGTCATTGGCGTAGCTTCCGAGATAGGCTTCGCGGACGCGGGCGTCCCTGGTGACGTCCGCCGGCGAGCCGTCGAAGATGATGGCACCGGCGGCGAGCACGATGACGCGCCTGGCGAAGCGGAAAACGAGATCCATGTCGTGCTCGATCATCAGCACGGCAAGGTCGGCGGGCAGGCCGGCAAGGGCGGCCTCGATGCGCGGGGTGTCGCTCTGCGGCACGCCGGCAGCCGGTTCGTCGAGCAGCAGCACCTTGGGCCTGAGCGCCAATGCCAATGCGATCTCCAGAAGGCGCTGCTGGCCATAGGCGATCTCGGCGACCTTGCGGGTGGCGATGTGGTCGAGGCCGAGTGTGCGCAGCAATTCGGCGACCTCGGCCATGACGTCGGGCTTGGCCTGGTAGTGGCCGAAGATCGCGCCGGTGCGACCGGTGCGCTGCATGACGGCGAGCGCCAGATGCTCCTCCGGGGTCATGTCGGGAAACAGGCGCGTGACCTGGAACGAACGGACGAGGCCCTGGCGGACACGCAAGGTCGGGCTAAGCGAGGTGACATCGTTGCCGCCGAGCAGGACCTTGCCGGAATCGGGTTCGAGATGGCCGGTGACGAGATTGACGAAGGTGGTCTTGCCGGCGCCGTTGGGGCCGATCAGGGCGACGCGGTCGCCCGGATTCATGGTGATCGACACGTCCTGCGTGACGGCAAGACCGCCGAACGCCTTGTTGAGGTTCTGGACCTGGAAGACCGCAGTCATTTGCCCGTCCTCCGGAAACGATCGACAAGCGCGAGCGCCGTGCCATAGAGGCCACGCGGCGCAAACAGCACCACGGCGATCAGAAGCGCGCCGACGATGGTGAGCCAGTGGAACGGATTGGCGGCCGAGACGAAATCCTCGAACCACATGAAACTGACGGTGCCGATCAGCGCGCCATAGAGCGAGCCGGTGCCGCCGAGGACGAGCATCACCAGCGCTTCGGCCGAGAGCGTGAAGCTGAGCGAATCGAGGCCGACGACCTGGGTCGAGATGGCGTTGAGCGCGCCGCCGACTCCCGCCACGGCGCCTGAGATGACATACATCTTGAGCAGCGTGCCCTGCACCGAAGCGCCCATGGCGCGGATGCGGATCGGATCCTCCTTGATGCCGCGGCAGAGCATGCCGAAGGGCGAACGGGTGATCAGCCGCAGCACGACGAAGGCGATGACGACCAGCGCGACGGCAAAACCATAGGCCGTGCGGCCCCAGAGGTCGAAGGCGAATAGGCCGAACACCGGATCGGGCGCAATGCCGGACAGGCCGTCGCTGCCGCCGGTATAGGCGGAGGCCTTGTTGGCGGCCTCGTGGAACAGATGGACGACGGCGATGGACAGAACCAGTTGCGCCAGCCCATGGCCGCGCAGGATGACGGCGCCTGAGACGACGCCGGCTACGGCACCGCCGAAGGCGCCGACGACGACCATCAGCAGCGGATCGGTGATGCCGAAATGCACGGCGGCGATGCCCGAGGCGTAGGCGCCGGCGCCGAAGAGGGCGGCATGGCCGAGCGTGGCCACCCCGCAGAAGCCGGTGACCAGATCGATCGACAGCACCAGCAGTGCGACGCCGAGGATGCGGGTCAGCAGCGCCAGGTTGTTGGGGAACAGGAAATAGCCGATGGCGGCGACGGCCAGGATGACGGCGAGGCCGAGCAGGTCGCGCATGAGCCAGTTCGGGCGCGCGGCAGCCCCAGGCTTCGCAGATGAGGTGGTCTCGATGGCAGCCATCTAGCTTCTCCTGCCGAGAAGGCCGCGCGGGAAAACGCAGACGATGGCGATGACGGCGAGGTAGAAGAAGAACTCGCCATATTCCGGCAGAAGATAGCGGCCGGTGGTGTCGATGGCGCCGAGCAGCAGGCAGGCAAGCAGCGCGCCGGGGATGGAGCCGGCGCCGCCGACCGAAACGACGACGAGGAAGGTGACCATGTAGCGGAGCGCGTAATAGGGTTCGATGGGAAGCAGCTCGGCGCCAACGATGCCGCCGAAGGCGGCGAGGCCGACGGCCACCGCGAAGCTGACGGCATAGACGATCCTGGTGCGCACGCCGAGCGAGGCGGCCATGGCGGCATTGTCGACCGAGGCACGCAGCTTGACGCCGAACGAGGTCCGTTCGATCAGGTACCAGAGCGCGCCGGCAACGGCGACGCCGCAGGCGATGGCGAACAGCTTGTGGGCGGCGATCGAGCGGAAGCCGAGATCGACCGGACCGCGCAGCGCCTCGGGCAGCGGGATGGTCTTCAGCGTCGGGCCGAAGACGTAGTTGGCGATGCCGATGACGCAGAAGGTGATGCCGATCGTCATCAGCACCTGGGTGAGTTCGGGCGCGCCGTAGATGCGGCGGTAGAGGAAGCGCTCGACCGGGACGGCGATGATGATGGTGCCGACCACCGCGGCGAGGATCGCCACGCCATAGCCGAGGCCGAGCGTCTGGGTGGCATAGGAGGCGATGTAGCCGCCGATCATGGCGAAGGCGCCATGGGCGAGGTTGACCACGCGCATCAGGCCCATGGTCACCGAAAGTCCTATCGAGATGACGAACAGCACCATGCCATAGGCAAGGGCGTCGATCCCAACGCTGAGAACGGTTTGCATCGTGTGATCCAGCAGCAGCCCGGACGCATCAGGCATCCGGGCCCTGTCGTTGGCGTAACGCTGTTACTTCAGGGCTGCAAGGCCGGGGTCGCCCTGCTTTTCGAAGGTCGCGATTTCCTTGTTGTAGAAGGTGCCGTCCTCGGCCTTGGCGACCTCGCGCAGATAGATGTTCTGCGTGATGTGGCGGCTCTCGGCATCGATCGACACCGGGCCGCGCGGGCTTTCCCAGGCGAGGCCCTTGACGGCGTCGACCGCCTTCTGGGCGTCCTGCTCGCCGCCGGTGGCCTCGATCATCTTGTAGATGACATGCATGCCGTCATAGGCGCCGACCGAGGGGAAGGACAGTTCGGCCGGGTTGCCGATGGCCTTGCGGGCGGCCTCGACGAACGTCTTGTTTTCGGCCGAGTCGTGCGACACGGCGTAGTGGAAGGTGGTCAGCAGTCCGGATGCCGCCTCGCCGAGTGCCGGCAGATCGGACTCCTGGGTCAGGTCGCCGGGGGCGAGGAACTGCACGCCTGCCTTGGCAAGGCCGTTTTCGTTGTAAGCCTTGACGAAGCCGAGCGTGGTCGGGCCCGACGGCAGGAAGGCGAACACCGCATCGGCGCCCGAATCCTTGACGCGTTGCATGATCGGGCTGAAGTCGTTGGTCGACAGCGGCATGCGGACGGAATCGACTATCTCCCCGCCTTCGGCGGTGAAGGTGGTCTTGAAGGCGTTTTCGGAATCGACGCCCGGGCCGTAGTCGGAAACCACGGTGATGACCTTCTTGACGCCGCGCTCCCTGGCGACCCTGGCCATCGGCGCCGAGGTCTGCCAGGTGGTGAAGGAGGTGCGCACGACCAGCGGGCTCTTGGTGACGATGGCCGAGGTGGCGGCGTTCATGACGACCAGCGGCACGTTGGCCTGTTCGAGAAGCGGGGTGACCGCCATCGCGTCAGGGGTGAAGTAGAAGCCTGCGAGATACTGCACGCCTTCCTTGACGACCAGTTCCTGGGCCAGCGCCTTGGACTGGGCCGGATCGGCGGCCGGCAGGTCGCGGTAGACGATCTCGATGTCGTCGTCGCCGACCTTGGCGCCGTTGAGCGCGATCCAGGCGTCGATGCCGGCCTTGAAATTCTTGCCCTGGATGGCGAACGGGCCGGAGAACGGACCGACGACACCGACCTTGATGGTGTCGGCGAAGGCGGTGCCGGAAAGCGCAAGTACCGCCAGGGCGGCCAAAACAGACTTCTTCAATTTTTCCTCCATCTGGACGAGCCGGCACTGTCGCGCGCGCCGGTCCCGGTATGTCCGTAGCCAAGTGTCATGTTCGAAACGGTAATGTAAAATGAAAAGAATCGCTCAATCTATAACCTGACAGATATGTGACCGGCGCGATTCCACGGGATCAATAAGGCAGGCCGACGTAGTTTTCGGCGAGCGAGGCCGATGCCGCCTGCGAATGGACGAGATAGTCGAGTTCCGCCTCCTGGATACGCTGGCCGAAATCGTCGGTGTCGGGGAAACGGTGCAGCATGGTGGTCATCCACCAGGAGAACCGCACCGCCTTCCAGACGCGCGACAGGGCACGGGCCGAATAGGCATCGATGCCAGCCTGCGACCTGTCCTGGTAGAATTCGCGCAGGCCCCAGTAGAGATAACGCACGTCACTGGCGGCGAGGTTGAGACCCTTGGCGCCGGTGGGCGGCACGATGTGGGCGGCATCGCCGACGAGGAACAGGCGGCCGAAGCGCATCGGCTCGGCAACGAAGGAGCGCAGTGGCGCGATCGACTTTTCAAATGACGGACCGGTGACGACGCGCGCGGCGACCTCGGGCGGCAGGCGGCGGCGCAACTCGTCCCAGAAGCGCTCGTCGCTCCAGTCCTCGACGTGATCGTCGAGCGGGCACTGGACATAGTAGCGGCTGCGGTGGGTCGAGCGCATCGAACACAGCGCAAAGCCCCTGGGATGATTGGCGTAGATCAGCTCGTGGTCGGCCGGCGGCACCTCGGCCAGGATGCCGAGCCAGCCGAACGGGTATGCCCGCTCATAGGTCTTGATGGCGCGCTCGGGCGCCGATTTGCGGCAGACGCCATGGAAGCCGTCGCAACCGGCGATGAAATCGCAGTCGATGCGGTGGGTGGCGCCGTCCTTGTCGTAGGTGACGAAGGGCGTGTCGGTGTCGAAACCGTGCGGCGTGACGTTCTTGGCGTCGTAGATCGTGGCCAGGCCCGCAGCCTCGCGCTTGTCCATCAGGTCGTGCGTGACCTCGGTCTGGCCGTAGACGGTGACGCGCTTGCCGCCGGTGAGTTGGGCAAGGTCGATGCGATGCAGCCGGTTGTCGAAGGCAAGCGAGATGCCCTCATGCGGCAGGCCCTCGGCATGCATGCGGGCGCCGGCGCCGGCTTCGTCGAGCAGGTCGACCATGCCCTGTTCCAGAACGCCGGCACGGACGCGGCCGAGCACATAGTCGCGATCGACGCGCTCGAGAATGACGTTGTCGATGCCGCTGTTGGCGAGCAGTTGCCCGAGCAGGAGCCCGGAAGGGCCGGAGCCGATGATGACCACCTGAGTACGCATCTGTTTTCCTTTTTCCCGCACGCCCACCGTCGACCTGCGGGCCTGGGCCCACCGACGTTCCAGGCGTTTGGCTGACGGGCCGCCGCCGGCTAGTTGCCCGGCCGCGCGCCCATGCTTTCGATCTGGCCGGCAAGTGCGGCCGCGTGCCCGAGCGACGCCGCCGCCGCCGCCGCCATCTGCGGCAGGAGCAGCCATTCCAGCGTCCAGGCGGCGCCTGAACGCTCCTGTTCGTGGACCAGGGCGTGGTGCATTCCGGAGAGCTGCGTCGCATTGAAGCGTGCGAGCGCGACGAGCACCTCGGCAGCGACCGGGTTCTGCTTGTGCGGCATCGCCGAGGAGCGGCCGCCGCCGCCGAGCGCGATCTCGGAGCCGTCCTGCGCCATCAGGGCAACGTCCTGGCCGAACTTGCCGAGGCTGCCCGAGATCAGCGACAGCAGGCCGGCGAACTCGGCCAGACGGTCGCGCTGGCTGTGCCATTGCGGGGCGTCGCCAAGGCCAAGTTTCTGCGCCAGCGCCCTGCGCACCGCGGCAGCCTTGCCACCCAGCTTTTCCAGCGTGCCGGCGGCACCGCCGAACTGGACGACGAGAAGTTCGGCGCGGGTCGCGGCCAGCCGCACGCGATGACGCTCCAGCGGCGCACGCCAGGACGAGACGCGGTCGGCGACGGTGATTCCGATCGCCGCCTGCATGCGGGTACGGCCGATCAGCGGACGGTCGCCGAATTGCCTCTCCACCGCCGCAAGCCTGGCCGCCGCTCCGGCAAGGAGCGCGTCGAGGCGCTCGACGACGGGCTTGAGACGGAGCACGAGTGCGCTGTCGATGACGTCCTGGCTGGTGGCGCCGAAATGGACCTTGTCGCCATGCGGTGCGCCAACCGCAAGGCGCAACTGGCGAACAAACTCGGGAACGACGACACCGTCGCGGGCAACGGCGGCGTTGAGCGCCGTCACATCGGGCTCGAAGGAGGCGGCTGCCGCGACGATCGCAGCGGCTGCCACGCTGCCGATGACGCCCTCGCCTGCCTCGGCCTCGGCCAGAGCGCGCTCGAAGGCAAGCATCGCGGCGATCTCCGCCTCGGCGGAAAACTGGCGCGCGGTCTCGGCATCGGCCAGCAGGCCGGAGAGGAAGGGATGATCGAAGGGCGATACTGTCATCTGCTCAGGGGGGCATGTGCTGAAGGGTCGTGGGCTCGGGCTCAGATGTCGAAGAACACCGTTTCCTTGTCGCCCTGGAGGTGGATGTCGAAGACGTAGACATCGTCCAGGCGCGCGGCGATCAGCGTCGGCACGCGCGAACGGTGCTCGATGCGGGCCAGCACCGGGTCATCGGCATTGGCCTGTTCTTCGTCGGCAAAATACATCCGGGTCTGCAGGCCGAGATTGATGCCGCGCGCAACGATCCAGAAGGTGATGTGCGGAGCCATGAGCACGCCGGGCTTGTAGGGCACGCGGCCCGGCTTGATGGTCTCGAACAGGCATTCGCCCGAGACCATGTCGGTGGCCTTGCGGCCCCAGCCGGTGAAGTTGGGGTCGGCGGCACCGCGGATTTCGGTCGGCGAATTGTAGAGGCCAGCGGCATCGGCCTGCCAGATCTCGATGAGGGCATCCCTGAGCGGCGCGCCGGTACCGTCGAGCACGCGGGCGCGCACGGTGATGCGTTCGCCCATGGTCTTGTCGTTGACCATGTCGGTGCCGAGGTCCTTTTCGAAGACGCCCGGAATGCCGCAGAAATTGGGGGTGAGACCGATATGGACGTAAGGACCCGCCGTCTGCGAGGGGCTTTCCTTGAGCCGGTTCAGCGACTGGACCATCAGTTGCCCTCCAGACGGTTCTCGAACACCGAGGAGCGGCGGCCGCGCAGCACGATGTCGAACTTGTAGGCGCGGGCGTCCATCGGGATCGTCGCCTGCATGTCGAGGGCTGCGATCAACGTCTCGACGGCAGCCCGGTCGGGGATGGTCCTGACGATCGGGCAGAGCCAGATCAGCGGATCGCCCTCGAAATACATCTGGGTGATGAGCCGCTGGGCAAAGCCGTGGCCGAAGACCGAGAAGTGGATGTGGGCGGGGCGCCAGTCGTTGACGCCGTTCGGCCACGGATAGGGGCCGGGCTTGATGCTGCGGAAGGCATAGCTGCCGTCCTCGTCGGTGATGGTGCGGCCGCAACCGCCAAAATTGGGATCGAGGGCGGCAATGTAGC
Source organism: Aminobacter aganoensis (assembly GCF_014206975.1). Lineage (GTDB taxonomy): Bacteria > Pseudomonadota > Alphaproteobacteria > Rhizobiales > Rhizobiaceae > Aminobacter > Aminobacter aganoensis. The sequence continues at coordinate 51,882 of NZ_JACHOU010000010.1, read as the reverse complement.
CTTCCTTCTTGTGGCGATAGCGCCCGCCGGCATTGGCCTGCCAGAATTCCAGCAGCGCGCCCGGCACGCCCTTGCCGCGCTCGTCGAGCACGCGGCCGTAGACGATGATGCGCTCGCCGATGGCGCTTTCGCCCGGCTTGGCGAAATTGTGGATCAGGTCGTTGTCGAGTTCGCCCAGCATATCGTGGCCGAAGACCGGACCGGTGATCTCGGAAATGGTGTTGTCGAGCGACAGAAGCGCCTTTTGCGGCGACCGCAGCACCGAGGTCTTGTAGCCGGGCGTGAAGGCCGGCGGGTGCCAGGAGCGGTCGCGCTGGAAGAAGGCGCCGATCTCGGGCTGGCGGTTCGGCTTGGGATCAATGCTCATCGGATTTGCCCGCGTCCTTTTCGGCAAAGACCTGCTTGGCGATCTTGATGGCGCGGTTGGCCGCCGGCACACCGGCATAGATCGCGACATGCAGGAAGGTTTCGCAGATGTCCTCGCGCGACGCGCCGGTGTTGGCGGTGGCGCGGACGTGCATTGCCACCTCCTCGTCATGGCCCAGCGCCGCGAGCAGGGCGAGGGTGACCATCGAGCGCTCGCGCTTGCTCCAGGTCGGGCGCGCCCACACCGTGCCCCAGGCGGCCTCGGTGATCAGTTCCTGGAACGGCCGGTCGAAATCGGTCGAGGCCGTTTCGGCGCGGTCGACATGGGCATCACCGAGCACCGAGCGGCGAACGGCGAGACCCTGGCGATACCTGGTCGAGGCTGGCGCCGATGCGTTCATTGTCAAATCACTCCAGTGGAAGGCGGGCGACGAAGCGCCTGATGAGGGCGACGAGCTCGTCCGGCTTTTCAACGCAAGGGATATGGCCGGCGCCGTCGATGATCTTGAAGCGCGAGCCGGGAATGAGATCGGCCATTGAGCGCACCAGTGCCGGCGGGGTCGAGCCGTCATGGTCGCCGACGACGCAGAGCGTGGGCACGGCGATCGCCCTGGCGGCCTCGGTGTAGTCGGCGTCGCGCAGGGCGGCACAGGTGCCGGTGTAGCCGGCGAGCGGCTGGCGCGACAGCATGTTGCGATAGCCGACGAGGTCGGGCTGGCGCTGTTCGTGAAATTCGGGCGTGAACCAAAGCTTCATGACGCCATCGGCGATCGAGGCGATGCCGTTTTTCTCGACGGCGGCGATGCGCGTGTTCCAGCTGTCGTTGGTGCCGATCTTGTGGGCGGTGTCGCAGAGGACCAGCGCGCGGACCAGGTCGGGACGCCTGGCATAGAGACCCTGGGCGATCAGCCCGCCGACCGACAGGCCGCAGACGATGGCGTTCCTGACATTCAGGTGGTCGAGCAGGCCGGCGAGATCGCCGACATGGTCGTCCATCGAATAGGGAGCCGTCCCCGTGTCGGAAAGGCCGTGGCCGCGCTTGTCGTAGGTGACGATGGGGAAGTCACCGGCAAGCCGGACGATGACGTCGCGCCAGATGCGGAAATCGGTGCCCAGCGAATTGGCAAATACCAGGACCGGCTTGCCTGCGGGACCGCCGATGAGCTGGTGGTGCAGCGTGATGCCGCCGATGTCTGTGAATTGCACTCGATTTCTCCTCGGGATGACAGTGGATGAGATGTTTGGTTTGGTAAAATGATATTTTGTGGCCTTCTCTTAACTGCTGGGTTATGAAAATCCCATGATCGAAAGCCGTGTCAGGTTCCGCCACCTCCAGACTTTCCTAGAAGTCGCGCGCCAGAAAAGCGTGGTCAAGGCAGCCGGGCTGCTCAATGTCAGCCAGCCGGCGGTGACCAAGACGATCCGCGAGCTGGAGGAGGCGCTGGGCGTCAGCGTGTTCGAGCGCGACGGACGCGGCATCAAGATCACGCGCTCGGGCGAAGTGTTCATGCAGCACGCAGGCATGGCGATCACCGCGCTGCGCCAGGGCATCGATTCGGTCGCCAATGCGCGGGCCGAGGGCGCACCGCCTATCCGCATCGGCGCGCTGCCGACGGTTTCGGCGCACATCATGCCGCGCGCCATGAGCCTGTTCCTCGGCGAAGACACGGGCGCCACGATCAAGATCGTGACCGGCGAGAACGCAGTGCTCCTGGAGCAGCTCAGGCTCGGCGAGCTCGACCTCGTCGTCGGCCGACTGGCGGCACCCGAGAAGATGACCGGCTTCTTCTTCGAGCACCTCTATTCGGAACAGGTGGTCTTCGTGGTCCGCGCCGGCCATCCACTGCTCAAGGGCGACGCCGACGTGTTCGAACGGCTGGGCGAGTTCCCGCTGCTGATGCCGACGCGCGGCTCGATCATCCGGCCCTTCGTCGAGCGCTTCTTCATCACCAACGGCGTCGCCTCGATCCCGACCGAGATCGAGACCGTATCGGATTCGTTCGGCCGCGCCTTCGTGCGCCAGAGCGATGCGGTGTGGATCATCTCGCATGGCGTGGTCAGCGACGAGATCAAGGCCGGCACGCTGAAAATGCTGCCGGTGGACACGGCGGAGACGCGCGGGCCCGTGGGGTTGACCATGCGCACCGACACGCAGCCTTCGGCGGCGTTTTCGATCCTGCTCAAGACGATCCGCGAAGCGGCGACCGAGCGCGGCTGAACGCCGCCATCGGCCGTGCCCCCTCGCAAAGGCCAGGTGCATCCGCTACATACGTCAGACGTTTGAAACGAGGATGCGATGGCCGAGAAGACCGAAGGGCGAAAGACGATCGTGCTGACCGGAGCCAGCCGTGGCATCGGCCATGCGACGGTGAAGCGCTTTTCGCGCGAAGGCTGGCGCGTCATCACCTGCTCGCGCCAGGCATTTTCCGACGATTGCCCCTGGCCGGCCGGACCTGAAGACCACATCAAGGTCGACCTTGCCGACCAGGGCGACGTCGGCAGCGCCGTTTCGGAAATCCGCCAGCGGCTGGAAAAAGAAGGCGGCATGCTGCACGCACTGGTCAACAACGCCGGCATTTCGCCCAAGCTCAAGGGCGGCGCGCGCATGAACTCGCTCGACACGCCGATGCATGTCTGGCGCGACGTGTTCCAGGTCAACTTCCTGGCGCCGATCATGCTGGCGCGCGGCCTGTTCAAGGAACTTGCGGCGGCGAAGGGCTCGGTGGTCAACGTCACCTCGATCGCCGGTACGCGCGTCCACCCCTTTGCCGGCGCGGCCTATGCGACCTCGAAGGCGGCACTTGGCGCGCTGACGCGCGAGATGGCCGCCGACTTCGGCCCGCACGGCATCCGCGTCAACGCCATCGCCCCCGGCGAGATCGACACCGCCATCCTGTCGCCGGGCACCGAGAAGATCGTCGAGACGATCCCGATGCGGCGCCTGGGCGCCACGTCCGAGGTGGCCGACATCATCTATTTCCTGTGCTCGAGCCAGGCGTCCTATGTCACCGGCGGCGAGATCCACATCAACGGCGGCCAGCACGTGTGAGCGGCGCGCCTGGCGTTCTCTCCGAGGGGGCAAGGGACCAAACCTCCGGCACTGAGCGGCGAAGCGTTTCAGTAGCCCTCATGGTGAGCCTGTCGAACCACGAGGGCGCTGGGCGACCGGTCCCCGAACGAGATTGACGCCTGAGCCAGCGCCTCCGGTGTCCAGCGCCCTCGTGGTTCGACAGGCTCACCATGAGGGCTACGGAGATGGCGTGCCGATTTCCGGTCGCGCAACTGACGGATGAGCACGCAACCTCAACGAAAAAAGCCCGCCAGATGGCGGGCTTTTTGCTGTTGGCGACGTGCAGTCGATCAGGCCTTGACCTGCCTGGCGGCTTCGTCGAGCGACTTTTCGACGGCGTCGAAGATGTCGTCGACCTGCTTGTCGTTGATGATCAGCGGCGGGCAGAAGGCGAGGGAGTCGCCCATGTTGCGGGAGATGACGCCGTTCTGCTGCAGGATGCCGTTGACCAGGCCGCCGAGCGCGCCGACGTTGCCCCATGGCGCCTTGGTCGCCTTGTCGGTTACCAGTTCCATGGCGCCGATGAGGGCCACGCCGCGGACTTCGCCGACGAGGTCGTGCGCGGCGAGGCCGGCGAGGCGCTTCTGCATGTGGGCGCCGACCTCGCGGGCGTTGGCGACGAGGTTGCGCTCCTCGATGATGGCGATGTTTTCAAGCGCGACGGCCGCCGCCACCGGGTGGCCGCCGGCGGTGAAGCCATGACCGAAGGTGCCGATGCGGTTGCTTTCGTCGGCCAGCGGGTCGAACACCCTGTCATTGACCAGCATCGCCGAGATCGGCAGGTAGGACGAGGAAATCTGCTTCGACATCACCATGATGTCGGGCTGCATGGCGTAGGTCTCGGTGCCGAACATGTTGCCGGTGCGGCCGAAGCCGCAGATGACCTCGTCGGCGACGAGCAGGATGTCGTACTTCTTGAGCACGGCCTGGATCTTTTCCCAGTAGCCGGCCGGCGGCACGACGACGCCGCCAGCACCCATGACCGGCTCGCCGAAGAAGGCGGCAACGGTGTCGGGGCCTTCGGCGAGGATCAGCTTCTCCAGGTCATCGGCGAGGCGGGTCGAGAACTGCTGCTCGGTCTCTCCCGGCTGCGCCTCGCGCCAGTGGTGCGGCGACGAGGTGTGCAGCACGTTGGCGATGGGCAGGTCGAAGGACATGTGGTTGTAGGGCAGGCCGGTGAGGCTGGCCGAGGCGATGGTGACGCCGTGATAGCCGCGCTTGCGCGAGATGATCTTCTTCTTCTGTGGCTGGCCGAGCGCGTTGGAGCGATACCAGATCATCTTCATGGCCGTGTCGTTGGCCTCTGATCCGGAATTGGTGAAGAACGCCTTGCTCATCGGCACCGGCGCCATGGTGACCAGCTTCTCGGCAAGGTCGATGACCGGCGAATGCCCCTTGTGGGTGAAGTTGTGGTAGAAGGGCAGCTTGGCCATCTGCCGGGTCGCCGCATCGACGAGGCGCTTCTCGGAGAAGCCGACGCCGACGCTCCACAGGCCCGACATCGCTTCGATGTAGCGCTTGCCCGAGATGTCCTCGACATAGATGCCGTCACCCTTTTCGATGATCAGCGGCCCGACCTCCTGGTGGCGACGGGCGTTGGTGTAGGCGTGCATGTGGTATTTTTTGTCGCGCGCCTCGGGCGAATTGGGCTGGGTGTCCATCGGGGCTTCCTCCGTTCCGATCCTGAGCCGCACGAGCGGCTGTCCGAATGCAAGGGCGATCCGGCCTGGTGCCGCGACCGCACTTGCAAAATCCACGTTTTGCTGTTTGATGCATCATGTTTTTCAAGCAGCGGACTGTCAAGGGCCAGAGCATGCCCGCAGGCAGGCCACGCGGCATCGGCAGGATCGAGGAGCAATGAACGAGAGTTTCGGCTTGCAGGCGGTGGAACACGACAATCTCGGCGAGATCGTCTATGGCCAGCTGTCGGATGCGCTGATCAAGGGCCGCTTCGCGCCGGACGCGCGGCTGACCATCCGCGATCTCGCGCAGTCGCTCGGCACCAGCGTGACCCCGGTGCGCGATGCCATTTTGCGGCTGATCCAGGACGAGGCGCTGGTGCAGAAATCGGCGCGCGAGGTGCGTGTGCCGGTGATGACACTGGAGCGCTATCTCGAGATACGCCAGATCCGGATGAAGCTCGAAGGGCTGGCCGCCCGCGAGGCCGCGCTGAAAGCCGAGGCCAAGGACATGGCGCGGCTGCGCGATCTGATCGACCGCAACGAACGGGCAATCGCCGACGAAGACTGGGCCGGCGCGCTGGAGCTCAACCAGACCTTCCATTTCGCCCTGGCCCAGATCGCCAACATGACGGTGCTGCGCGGCATTCTGGGCCGGCTGTGGCTGCAGATGGGTCCCATCATCGCGGCATCCTACCAGCATGGCGGGCGGGCGATGATCGACCAGCACCACATCATCCTTGCCGCCATCGAGGCCCGTGACGCCGACAAGGCCGAACGCGCCATCGTCGACGACATCCGCGGCGCAAGCTCGGTCATCATCGAGCAACTGAGCGCGCTGAAGCCGGCCGGAGGCGCTGCCTGAGATGGACAGCGTCGACTGCATCGTCGCCGGCGCCGGCGTCATCGGCCTCGCCGTGGCGCGCGAGCTTGCCAGGCGCGGCATGGAGACGATCGTCCTGGAGAGGGCGGACGCCATCGGCACCGAGACCAGCTCGCGCAACTCCGAGGTGATCCACGCCGGCATCTATTATCCCGAAGGCAGCCTGAAGGCGAAGCTCTGCGTCGAGGGCCGCGACCGGCTCTACGCCTATGCGGCCGCGCGCAACATTCCGCACAAGCGTTGCGGCAAGCTGATCGCGGCGACCCTGCCCGGGCAGCAGGAGATGCTGGCCGGGATCATCGCCAAGGCGAAGGCCAATGGCGTCGACGATCTGGTGATGCTGAACGCCGCCGAGGCCATGGCGATGGAGCCATCGCTGACATGCGTGGCGGCAGTGCTGTCGCCATCGACCGGCATCGTCGACAGCCATGCGCTGATGCTGGCGCTGCTCGGCGAGGCGGAGGAGCATGGCGCCTTTCTCAGCCTCAACACCGAAATCGTGTCGGGGCGGATCGAGACGGAGCGCTTCGTGCTGCAGACGCGGGACGGGTCGAGCGGCGCCAGCTTCGAGATCGCGGCGCGGCATTTCGTCAATGCCGCCGGGTTGGGCGCCAACAGGCTGGCAGCCTCGCTCGAAGGGCTCGACCCGCAATTCGTGCCGACGCTCAAGCTGGCGCGCGGCAGCTATTTCTCGGTCACCGGCAAGCCGGCCTTCTCCAGGCTGATCTACCCGGTGCCGGAGCCGGGCGGGCTCGGCGTGCACCTGACGCTCGACCTCAATGGCGGCATGCGCTTCGGCCCCGATGTGGAGTGGATCGAGGACAAGGACTACACGGTCGACCCGCGCCGCGCCGAGCATTTCTACGGCGAAATCCGACGATACTGGCCGGACCTTGCCGATGGCAGCCTGAGCCCGACCTACAGCGGCATTCGCCCCAAACTGTCGAGGCCGGGCGAGCCGGCAGCCGACTTCGTCATCCAGGGCGCCGAGACCCATGGCGTCAAGAACCTCGTCAACCTGTTCGGCATCGAAAGCCCGGGGCTGACCTCGTCGCTGGCGATTGCAGATCTCGTGGCACAAAGAATTGCGCCACCCTATGTCTAGTACAACTCCCCGATTAGGCGTTTAGGCCATTGCCGACGCAAGCCCCTTCCCGCCACCGTTCCAGCAAGGACACCGCAATGTACCCTGACGTTAAACTGTTCATCGACGGCAAATGGAGCGACGCAGAAGGCGGCAAGACCATCGACGTCACCAATCCCGCCACCAATGAGGTGATCGGCAAGGTCGCCTCGGCCGGCAAGGGCGATCTCGACCGGGCACTTGCCGCGGCAGAGCGCGGCTTCAAGGCGTGGCGCAAGGTTTCGCCGTTCGACCGCGCCAAGGTGCTGCGCCGCGCCGCCGAACTGATGCGCGAGCGCGCGGACCAGATCGCGACGCTGATGACGCAGGAACAGGGCAAGCCGATCGGCGAGGCCAGGATGGAAATCCTGTCGTCGGCCGACCTGTTCGACTGGTTCGCCGAAGAGGGCCGCCGCACCTATGGCCGGGTCATACCGGCCCGCGCGCCCGGCATCCAGCAGCTCGTGGTCAAGGAGCCGGTCGGCCCGGTGGCGGCGTTCACGCCCTGGAACTTCCCGGTGTCGCAGGCGGTGCGCAAGATCGGCGCCGCACTCGCCACCGGCTGCTCGATCATCGTCAAGCCGCCGGAAGAGACGCCGGCATCACCGGCCTGCCTGGCCGACGTGTTCAGGGATGCCGGCCTGCCGGACGGCGTGCTCAACCTCGTCTACGGCAATCCGCCGGAGATCTCCGGCTACCTCGTGCCGCATCCCATCATCCGCAAGGTGTCGTTCACCGGCTCGGTGCCGGTCGGCAAGCATCTCGCCGCACTGGCCGGCACGCACATGAAGCGGGCGACGATGGAACTCGGCGGCCACGCCCCGGCGATGGTGTTCGACGACGCCGACATCGACGCGGCAGCGGCGATCCTGGCAGGCTCGAAGTTCCGCAATGCCGGCCAGGTCTGCGTGTCGCCGACGCGCTTCCTGATCCAGGAAGGCGCACATGACCGCTTCCTCGGCAAGTTCGTCGAGCATGTGCGCGCGGTGAAGGTCGGCGACGGCCTTGCCGAGGGCACCCGCATGGGGCCGCTGGTCAACGAACGCCGCCTCGAGGCAGTCGAGACGCTGATCAACGAGGCGGTGAGCGACGGCGCCAGGATCGAGACCGGCGGCAAGCGCATCGGCAACAAGGGATCGTATTTCGAGCCGACGGTGCTTTCGGGCGTGCGCCCCGACATGCGCATCATGAACGAGGAGCCGTTCGGCCCGGTGGCGCTGGTGATGCCGTTCAAGACGTTCGAGGATGTCGTGACCGAAGCCAACCGCCTGCCCTACGGGCTCGCCGCCTACGCCTTCACCAAGTCGAACAAGACGGTGACGGACCTTGGCGCCGAGATCGAAACCGGCATGCTGACCATCAACCATCTCGGTCTCGCCTTGCCCGAAACGCCGTTCGGCGGCATCAAGGACAGCGGCTACGGCTCTGAAGGCGGCTCGGAAGCATTGGAAGCCTATCTGGTGACCAAGTTCCTGACCCAGGCAGCCGTCTGAACCTGACGATCGAACAGAGCCGGCGCCGCACAGGCGCCGGCTCTGTTCAAGACGTTTTCGGCCGTTTGGACTGCAGGATGTTGCGGATCGAAAAGCTCGAATGGATGCGGGCGAGGCCCGGCAGGGCCGACAGGATTTCCTTGTGCACGCGCTCGAAATCGCCGGCGCTGGCGACCTCGACGCGCAGGAAATAGTCGGAATCGCCCGTCATCAGGTAGCACTCCTTGATCTCGGGGTAGCGCCGCACCGCCAGTTCGAAGCGGTTGAAATAATCCTCGGTCTGTCGTTCCAGCGTGATCTGGACGATGACGGCGATGCCCTCGTCGGCGGCGGCATTGCCGATGATCGCGGTGTAGCCGCGGATCACCCCTTCCTGCTCCAGCAATTGCACGCGTCTCAGGCAGGCGGACGGCGACAGGCCGACCTCCTCGGCCAGCCTGGCGTTGCTGATGCGCGCATTGGCACGCAGGGCGCGGATGATGTTGCGGTCGATGGCATCCAGCGACGGCATCGCATTTCCTTCCAATGAGGCGCTGAAAATTGCACCAACATCCTGTTGTTCGCACAAGATGCATCATATTGGCAAGATTTTCGACGATCATTGCGGTATGGTCACGGGATTGGCGAGGGACGGAGCCCGGGCGTGACCATGAGCGTGCGAAGCGACATCGAGAGCCGTGCGGCCTGCGGGGTCCTGACCATCGATCTTGGCGCGCTGGTTGCCAATTACCAACTGCTTTGCCGGCAAACGGCACCGGCCAAGGCCGCCGCCGTGGTCAAGGCGGACGCCTATGGCCTCGGCGTCGCGCATGTCGCCCCTGCCCTCTACGAGGCCGGCTGCCGCGACTTCTTCGTGGCGCATTTCATCGAGGCCATCAGGCTGAAGCCGTACCTCCCTTCCGACGCGCGCATCCTGGTGCTGAACGGCCTGATGCCCGGCAGCGAAGGCGATTGCGCCGATCTCGGCGTCGTGCCGGTGCTGAACTCGCTGGAACAGGTCGCCAACTGGTCGGCGACGGCAAGGGCGCGCAACGCCACGCTGCCAGCAGCACTGCAGGCCGACACCGGCATGTCGCGGCTCGGGCTCGAACCGCGGGAACTGGACACGCTGCTTGCCGAGCCGGACAGGCTTGCCGGCATCGATCTTGACATCATCATGAGCCATCTTGCCTGCGGCGACGAGCCGGCGCACGCGGCCAACGCCCGCCAGCTGGCACGGATGGGCGCCGTCCGGAGCCGCTTCCCCGACGCAAGACTGTCTTTTGCCAACTCGGCCGGCATCTTCCTCGGCGAGGACTATCGCGGCGAACTCGCCCGCCCGGGCATCGCGCTCTATGGCGGCGCGCCGCTGGGCGAAGGCCAAAACCCGATGCGGCCGGTCGTGCGGCTCGAGGTCGGCGTCGTGCAGACCCGCACCGTGCCGGCCGGCGCCGAGATCGGCTATGGCGCGAGTTTCGTCGCCTCATCCGAGATGCGGCTTGCCACCATCGCCGCCGGTTATGCCGATGGACTGCCGCGCCATCTCAGCAATACGGGTGCCGCATATTACGGCGACGTGCGCCTGCCCATCGTCGGGCGCGTGTCGATGGACAGCATCATCCTCGACGTCACGTCGCTCCAGCCCGGTGCGCTGAAACTCGGCGACATGGTCGAGCTGATCGGCCCGCACCAGACGCTCGAAACGATCGCGGCGGATGCCGGCACCATTTCCTACGAAATCCTGACCAGCCTGGGCCGGCGCTACGAGCGCCGCTACCTCAGCCCGGCAGCGCGCTAACCACAGGGGCAATCATGCGCATAGTCATTCTCGGCGCCGGCGTCATCGGCGTCACCTCCGCCTACTACCTGGCCAAGGCCGGCCACAAGGTGACCGTGCTGGACCGCCAGCCGGGCCCGGCGCTGGAGACCAGCTTTGCCAATGCCGGCGAGATTTCGCCCGGCTATGCCTCGCCCTGGGCCGCGCCCGGCATTCCACAGAAGGCGATGAAGTGGCTGTTCATGAAGCATGCGCCGCTGATCATCCAGCCGATGCTGGACATCAAGACCTGGCGCTGGGTGACGGCGATGCTGCGCAACTGCACCTCGGCCCGCTACGCCCTGAACAAGGGCCGCATGGTGCGGCTCGCCGAATACAGCCGCGACCAGCTGATCGCGCTGCGCGACGACACCGGCATCGCGTACGACCACCGCACGCAGGGCACGCTGCAGCTGTTCCGCTACGCCAAGCAGCTCGACGGCATGGCCAAGGACATCGAGGTGCTGAAGAGCGACGGCGTGCCTTACGAGGTGCTGGACCCCGCCGGCTGCGTCGGCGCCGAGCCGGGCCTGGCACCGGTGTGCGACAGGATCGCCGGCGGCCTGCGCCTGCCCAATGACGAGACCGGCGACTGCTTCAAGTTCACCAACGAACTGGCCAAGCTGGCGGAAGGACTGGGCGTCGAGTTCCGCTACGGCGTGAAGCTCGAAGGCCTGCGCCAGGAAGGCAACCGCATCGTTGCCGTGCGCACCTCGGAAGGCGAGGTCGAGGCCGACACCTTCGTCGGCGCGCTGGGCAGCTTCACGCCCGCCTTCGTCAAGCCGCTCGGCCTCACGGTGCCGGTCTATCCGGTCAAGGGTTATTCGATCACCGTGCCGATCGTCGACGAGAGCAAGGCGCCGGTGTCGACGATCATGGACGACACCTACAAGATCGCCATCACCCGCCTCGGCGACCGTATCCGCGTCGGCGGCATGGCCGAGATTGCCGGCTTCAACACCGACCTGTCACCGTCGCGCAAGGCAACGCTGCAGTTCTCGGTCGAGGATCTGTTCGGCGGCGCCGCCGACCAGAGCCGCGCCACCTTCTGGAGCGGGCTCAGGCCGATGACGCCGGATGGCACGCCGGTCATCGGACGGACCAGGTTCGACAATTTCTACCTCAATACCGGTCACGGCACGCTGGGCTGGACCATGGCCTGCGGCTCGGGCCGCGTGCTGGCCGACATGATCGGCAGCGTCCGGCCGGAGATCGACGTCTCGGATCTGGCGCTGTCGCGCTACGCCTGAGCAACGTCCAGTCGAAACGAAAAAGGCGCCGCGTTCCCGCGCTTTTTTTGCCTTCAGGACAGCCCGTCAGAAGCCCGAGGTCGACTTTTCGACCTGCCTGAGCTTGCCCTTGTCGATGCGGAAGAACGGCATGGCGCGTTCGCCCGCACCATCCTCGCGGAAGCGGAAGACGCCGGTGGAGCCGCGGAAGCCGGTGGGATTCTCGATCACCTTCTTGGTGAAGCCCTTGGGGCCCATGGCACTGGCGATGCCGGCGGCAAGGGCCACGGTGTCGTAGCCATAGGCGACGTTGACGTCGGGCTCGTAATTGTAGGTCTTGCGGAAACGCTCGGCGATCGGCCCGATCTCGGCGCTGTCGAGAGTGGCGATGTAGGCGCCCTGCAGCACCGGGTCGTCAATGCCGTGCTCGAGCCAGCGGTTGGAGCCAACCAGCGTGACGTTGTTGCCGAGCACTCCCTTGGCCTTGAGCGCCGAAACCAGCGGCGCCGGATTGGCGCCGCCGCTGGCGATGACGACCGCCTGCGGATCGCTGACCAGCGCCATCATGTCGGCGACCGCCTTTTCCGAGCCGCCCGACGACGGGCCAAAGGGCAGCGCCACGGCAAGGGAGGCGCCATAGATCGACAGGCTGTTGGCGACCCGCTTTTCGACCGCCTTGCCGGCCTCGCCTTCGGCCATGAACAGCACGAACTTGCGCGGCCCCTTGGCAGCGATGGCGGCCGCGCCTGCGGCGGCACTGTCGGCCTCGTTGAGCCTCACCGAATAGACGCCGGGGGCGCCGGCATAATTGTCGGCCAGCGCCAGCACCAGCGGCCGGTTGGTGCCCGAGACCGCAGCCAGCTGCCGCACCGCGCCCTGCTCGCTGGGACCGATGACCAGCTTGGCGCCCGAGGCCAGCGCACCCGTGGCCAGCGTGCGGGCGCGACCGTCATTGCCGCCGGTGTCCTCGACATTGAGGGTGATGAGGTCGTTGCCGAGATCGGCCATGGCAAGGGCTGCGGCATCGCGCATCTTGCGGCCGCGGTCGCCGGCGGCGCCACCGGCGGAGAGGGGAAGCAGCATGGCCACCTTGACCGGGCCCTTGCCGAGCGTCTCGCCGGCCTTGGCCGGGCCTGGCTTCGCGGCGGCGGCTTCCGCGCCGGCTGTATTTCCTTCAGCCACGGTGCCCAGAACGTCATCGCTGCCGGCGCCGCCGGACTGGCAGGCGCTCAGGCCGAGCGGCAACGCCAGTGCGAGGGCCAGCAATGCGGCATGCCGCGAGATGCGCTGTCGGGATACCGTCATCATTTCTCCCCTGGCGCATGGTTCCCGGGATGGGATCGATCCCCGGACAGGATCATGCGCAGAACCAAAGTGCACCCGCGTCCATGCGCGCCCGAAGGCGTGCGGCGCGGTAATCAGTCCCCCGCATCCAGACCTAGCCGCCAAACAGCTTGGCGCGCAAGCTGCGGATATGCCGCGCCTGGGCCGCCGGCCGGTATTCGACGCAGCGCATGTAGCGTGGGCCCGGCACGAAGGAGCGCCTGACGCAGACGCCCCTGGGAGGCGCCGAGCCGCCAACCGTGACCGCGCCGAGGCCGGCTACCGCGGCGAAACCGAACGTCGCCTCGGGCACCACGCCACTCACCTTGTGGCCATCGCGCTGGAGGATCGCCCGCGCCCGGAGGCAATAACGCACCGAAAGCGCCGAAAACCGCGTCTCGGCATGGCCTGCCCGGTATTTCATCACCGTGGTGCAAAGATCGCCGCCGGCCAGGCGGAACGCGCCGGCGAGATACCGCACGCCAAGGGCGATGTTGGTGCGCGGCTCCGCCAGGTCGTCGAGGGTGCCGCGAAAGCCCATCATCCGGGCCGTGGCCGGCATCACCTGCATCAGCCCGACCTCGCCATCGCCGCCACGCGCCTCGGGATCGTAAAAACTCTCGATCTCCATCACCGCAAGGGCGAATTCTGCCGGCAGGCTCCGGTTCCTCGCCTCGCAGGCGGCAAAGGCACGGAAGGCTGGTCGGCCGGCCTCGACAGCCGGGTCGGCGCATGGCGCCGGTGCCACGACAGGATCGGCCTGCGGCAGCCTGAGCTCAGGGACGGCGGCAGACGCCGCCGTCGCCGCCAGCGCAAGGCAGCCCAGGAGCGGGGCAACGAGCGCTCGCCTCATCGCGCGGGGCCGGGGCGTTCGAGACACCATCGGCGCGGCGAAGGCCACGGGAGAACGCGTGCCCGCTGCCCGGCTAGTTCATGTACTCGACCATGCGGCTGTGGAAGCATTCGCATTTGTTGAGGTAGTCTTCGTCGCGGTAGTTAGTCTTGAGGTAGCCATAGGCCTTGCCGCAGGCGACCTTGGCCTCGGAGGCCCAGACGAAGACCGGGCGCTTGGAATCGATCCACTGCGAGCTGTTCGCCGCCGCGACCGCCTCGTCCATCAGGCGCACGACCTCGGTCTTGAGCTCGCCGACATTCTCGTTCAGCGCCAGGCTGGAGGTGCCGGCCGTGGTGCAATAGCTGACCGTGGGCATGTCGATCAGGTCGGCCGCCACAGCCTGGCCGGCGAAGGCGGCCAGGCAAAGGCCGGCAACGGCCGACCGCATCTTCCAATCAAAAGCCATGAGAAATCCCCTCTCCTGCCGGCATGCCTTGGTCGCCGGCTGCAACCCGTTGACGTCCCCGCCCGGCAGCCCGGGCGTATTCACATTCTCAAAACGTGCCGTGCCCCGGCTCTTCCTCGAAGAGGATGGTGAAAGGCACCATGGCGACCATGGCATCCCCGGCCATGTCCGTTGCAACGACGACGTCGACCGGCCCCGCCGCAGCCTCGACGCCAGGCGCCAGCAGATGCGGGATCAGGTCGGAGATCTCGATGACCTCGCCGAACAGCGCATCGGCGAGGATCTCGCCGAGTGCCGCCTGGTCGGTCGCCGGCAACGGAGACGGGGCGAGCATGGGCAGGTCCGGGAAATCCGGCTCCGCCCGCCACTCCGCGATCCCCACGACATCAAGGGCGAGCGCCGCAGCACCCGCCCCTTCGTCCGTTGTGTCAGGTCTGTCGACCGTCATCGAAAACTGCAGTCCCTCTCAATCAACCCAGGCGCCATTCTATACGTTATCCGGGTTCTTGTTACCCGAACTGTTTTCGTACAGCACCTTCACGAGGTCATTAACTCCACTGCTATCGTAGCTGAAGTTCTGGAGAACTGCGACCTCCTGATAGGTGTTGGCATTGCTTGTATTGCCGTCGACGTCGACGCTGAGGATCGAAGTGCCGTTACCCTGGTCTTCGATCTTCACATAACCCGCCGTCTCCAGGTTGGTGTTGGGCGCTATGCCCTTCAACAGTTCGCTGAGATCGATCTGGTCACCCTCGGCCGGATTGAAGTCGGTGATGACGTCGTTGATCGCCCCCAACGTGTCGGCACTGATGACGAAGGTGTCGGCGCCCGATCCGCCGGTCATGGTGTCAGCGCCGTCACCGCCGTGCAGGATGTCGTTGCCATCGCCACCGAAGAGCAGGTCATTCCCGCCGTTGCCGATCAGCACATCGTTGCCGCCGTTGCCACGCATTTCGGTGGCCGCGTTGTTGATAAGATCGATCATCACATCGTCGGAACTGGTACCGTCCATGGCCCCGACGGTGTCATGCGATATCGAGACATCGGCTTTGCCGCCAGTGGCGTAGGCATATTTGAAATCGCCCCAGTCTGTGTCATCCCCCCACCATCCCGAGTTGTTCTTGACCGTCACGTAACCCGGATTCGTCGCCAGGCTTACCGACGCCAAGTCACTGGGATTACTGACCGTCGCAATGTTGAGCGAGGGATTGGGGCCGTCCGGATCATCGTTTGCCAGCAGCGCCCAATTGGGCAATTGCAGCACGCTACCATCAACTGGTGCAATGTTGACGATAACATTGTCATCCGTCGCTGCTGCAGCATCGTTGACAGCAGTAATGTTGATCGTTGCACTGTCACTTGCGATTTGTGTTCCGCCGGAGCCGGTGTTGCCACCGTCGCTAACCGTCAGCGTCAGAACCGCGCTGCTCGGCGGCGCATCGTTGTTCGCATTATAGCGAATAGTCCCAGCCGAGCCCGACCCCGTGTCGACACCACCCAGAAGATTGTTGATCTGGGCAATGGTACCGGTCAATGTTACGGAACCGGTGCCACTTCCGCTGACGGAAACGCCGCTATTCCCTCGTACGACATCCAGAATGCCGAATGTCACCGACAGTACGGCTGTCACGGTGCCTGAACCTGCATCCACATCCGCGATCGACAATCCGGTGCCATGCAATGTCAGGTTGGTTTGCTCGGTCGCGCTGTAGCTAGTGGGAGCAATGGCCGCTGTCGGTGCATCATTCACCGCCGCCAGGTTGATCGTCAGCGTGTTCGGCGACGTGTCGGTGTTCTTCCCGCCATTTGCCGTGCCGCCATTGTCGACCACCTGGAACGACAGGTTGACCGAGCCATTGGCATTCGCCGCGGGAACATAGGTCAGCTGACCGGCGGCGATCGCCGTTGACGAGATCGTCGCCCCGGCAAGCACAGCAACGCCGTTGAGCAGCAACTGGCCACCTGCCGGCAGTGTCGTGATGATCACCGACTGGAGCTGATGGTTGTCGCTGTCGGTGAAGCTGAAGTTGCCCGCCGTCAGCGTGACAGTGGTGTCTTCAGTGCCGTTGACAACGCCATCGATGCCGACTGGCGCCTGGTTGATGTTTTGGACCGTGATATCCAGGTTCGCCGACGCCGTGTCACCGTCACCGTCGCGAACGACGTAGGTGAAGTGCTCGACCCTGTCCTGGGTCACGCTTGCCGGCGCCTTGTAGCTCCAGTCGCCGGCGTTCTTTCCTCCAGCCGTTGCGAACTGGAAGGTGAAGGTTCCGCCAGTGGCCGTGTTCACGGTGAACGACGTTCCGGCGATCGCGCCACCGCTGGACTTGGCGATCGAATTGGCGCCGTTCCACGTGTAGGTCACGCCGTCGACCTCGATCGACAGGATACGGCCACCGTCGGCGCCGAAGCCGCCGTCATTGGAGAGCACGTTTCCGGTGGTCGAGCCCGGCAGGGTACCCGTCAGGGTAGAGCTCAGCTGCGTCGCATCCGTGATGACGATCGGCGGGAAGTTGGCATTGCCATTCGCCCAGGCAACAGGATCGAGCGCAGTGGTGCTCACGCCAGAACCGATGCCCACGGCGTAAACGTTGTCCACGGCGTCGTTGGTCGCGCCGTTGCCGTCAGGATTGACAAGGAAGTTCTGCCAAACCGTCGTTTCGCCGGCATCAAGCCCCGCCGAATTGGGATCGGGATCGCCGTCCGACAGGAAGTAGACATTGGTGAGATCGGCCGCAGTGGGCCCGGTGCCCCAGCTGGCGCGAACCGCCCCGGTTGCTGCATCGTAGTTGGTGCCGCCGCCGGTGACTCTGGTGTTGATGAAGCTCTCGATATCGGCCCTGTCGGCCGGATTGCTCCAGGTGCCCCATTTGGGATCGTTGACCTGGACCTGGTCGTAGAACTCAACAACCATCACCTGGTTGATGGTGACACCGCTCGAATTGAGCAAGTTGAGGGCCGCCGCCTTGGCCATGGCCAGCCGCGACTGAACGCCCGGGGTGTTGGGGTCCCCGTCATCGGCCATGCTGCCGGAGGTGTCGATGACCAGCACGACATTCATGCTCGGCTTGGCACCCTCGACAACCGTGGCCGTATCGTTCTTGGCCAGCGGCATGTCGTCATCGACCTTGATCGACAAACTGCCATTGGCCGTGTCGCCATTGCTGTCGGTGATGGTGTAGCCGAGGCTGATGTCGATATCGTCCTCGGTGCCAGCCGTCTTGTGGTCCAGCGGCTTGAGCAAGGTGAACTCATAGCTGGTGCCGGTGAGCGTGACCTTGAATGCAGCATTTGCCGCGGCCGCCGACGTGTCGGTGGTGCCGTACAGCGTCTTGGTGCCCGCATCCCAATGGTAGAACAGCTGCTGTCCGCCGGCGCTGACCGTCGGGTAACCGCTCGCCGTCACCGCAGCGCCGTTGGTGACGCCGAACGCCACGGATCCAGCCCCATCGGGACCGAAGCTGCCTAACGATCCCGTCAGGCCCGACTGCGCCGCATCACCGTCACTGTTCGTGTTGTGGTTGCCGGCAGCCAGATCGTCTTCATCGGCGGTCACCGCAGCAGAAGTCGCCGTGGGCGATGCGCTGTTGACCACCTTGATCACCTCGCTGCTGCTGTGCTCGTCGCCGTCGCGATCCACCACCTTGACGCCGAGCGTGAAGTTCTGGTCAGCGGCGACGGAGTTGTTGGGCGAAGCAAAGGTCCAGGTGCCATTGTCGTTGAAGGTGACCTTACCTCCGGCAACGTTCAACTCGAGGCTGCCAAAGGCCCCCGTCGTGACCGTCTGCGTTTGCGAACCCGCGGAGAAGACGATCTCCTTCAGTCCGTCGGCGCCGGCTGCCTGGCTCCAGGTGCCCGAAATCGAACCGCCCTCGGTTACCTGCGGGGCAACCGGATCGTTGTTGACGGCAGTGTTCGCAATCGGCGTGTCGTCGTCGATGACGACGGTGAAGCTGGTGGTGCCGACGCTGCCGTCGGCATCCGTCACCTTCACGTCGACGGTGAACGGTGCCGTGTCGTCCTCCGTGCCGCTCACCGAGTGCTTGACCGGCTGCAGCAGCGTCATCTGGTAGGACGCACCCGTATTGGTCGGCGCGCCGACAACGATCCTGAACACCTGGTTGGCCGCATTGCCGGCATCGGCGCCGACATAACCAATCAGCTGGCTACCCACCCAGGCCGTCTTGACCGCCTGGCCGTCCAGCGTCTGAAGACCCGTCGCATCGCTCGCCGTCGACAGCGTCACGCTGCCGATGGCATCGCCCCCCAGCGTATAGCTGATCGTGCCAGACAGAGCCGGCGAGGCATCGTCCGTGCCACCCGCATTGCCGTTTGCACCGGCGATGTCGTCTTCATCGGCAACAAGCTGCGTCGCCGATACGCCGACCCCCGTCACTCCCGTGTCGGTGACCTGGAACGTCACCTTCTTGGTGATCGCATCGCCATCCTTGTCGGTGACCGTGTAGCTGAACGTCTCCGTCGCGCCCGAGGTGCCGACATTGGTGGCCGGCGTGTAGATCAGGTGGCCATTGTTGTCGATCGACAACGTGCCGCTGGTGCCGCCGGTGTTGCTGAAGGCGATCTGCTGCAGCGTGCCGGCAAGACCGTCGGCGCCGGCGTTGATCCCCAGCAGGGTCGTCGCAACGCCAAGATCCTGCGTCCCGCTGCCCTCGACGTAGCTGCCGCCCGGATGGTTCCCGGCGACAGGCACGTCGTCGTCGATGGTGACGGTGAAGCCAGTCGTGCCGGTGCTGCCGTCGCCGTCCGTGACCGTTGCGGTGACCGAGATCGACAGATCGTCCTCGAACGCCGTCTCGGCGCCATCGTTCAGCCCATCCTCGTCATGGGCGGGATGCGCGACCGGCTGCAGCAGTTCGACCGTGTAGGAGGCGCTGTTGGCGGCGTTCGACGCCGTGCCGACCGCCGTCAGCGTGATCCTGAACACCACGTCGGACGGATTGGTGCCGTAGCCGACCAGAACCTTGCCGATCGGATCCCACTGCGTGCTGATCGACGTACCGTCCAGCTTGGTGAAGCCGACGGTCGCCGAAAGTGCGACCGAAGCACCGTTACCGTCCGCACCCAACGTGTAGCTGATCGTGCCGCCCGGAACCGGCGTCGTCAGATCGCCGGGCCCATCGGCAACTCCGCCAGCGCCGGCGATGTCGTCCTCATCAACCAGGGCATCGGTCGCCGACAGGTTGCTGACGCCGGTGTCGGAGATCTCGAACGTCACCTGCTTGGTGATCGCATCGCCGTCCTTGTCGGTGACCGTATAGCTGAACGTCTCCGTCGCACCCGAGGTGCCGACATTGGCGGCCGGCGTGTAGATCAGGTGGCCGTTGTTGTCGATCGACAGCGCACCGCCAGTGCCGCCGGTGTTGTTGAAGGCGATCTGCTGCAGCGTGCCGGCAAGACCGTCGGCACCGCCGCTGATTCCGAGCAGGGTTGTCGCAACGCCAAGATCCTGAGTCGCGCTGCCCTCGACGAAGCTGCCGCCCGGATGGTTGCCGGCAATCGGCACGTCGTCGTTGAACTCGATCGCCAGCGTACCGGTATCAGTGTCGGCAGCTGACGTGTCGGTGTCGGAGTCGCCAACAGTGAATGTGATCGGCGGGATGACGCTGACACTCGCCTCCGAGTTGTCTGCATTGGCGTGCAGCACAGGTATCTTCAGCGCCAGGTCGTAATGGCCGCTGTTTGGATTGAGCACGATCTCGAACAGAACCTGGCCGGTTCGCGGGGCAGCAACCGCGCCTGGCGCCGCCCCCGAGACGGTTGCCGTCAACGTGTTGCCGACGAGGCTGTAGGAGACCATTTCCTGACCAACCTGCGCGGACTGGCCACTCATGCCGGCGAAGCTGAACACCAGTGCGCCATCGCCGCCGCTGCCCTGCAGCGCGCCGGAGAAGGTCGATTCCTTGCCGTCATTGTCGTTGTCTGGGACTGCGATATCCTGGAGACCACCAGTATTGGCACCGGACAGGCCGTCGTCATCGACGGCCGCCGAAGCGTCGATGGCCACGGGCTTCGAGCCGCCGAGCTTGATATCGAAGCCATCGGAGACCGAGTCGCCATCGCCGTCCTTGCCGGTGACCTGGAAGTTCAGCTTGTCGATGACCGCATCGCCGTGCGTTTCGCCACCGACGCTGATGAGCTTGAACTTCGGAGCAGGACCATCCACTCCAACCGTCGTCACTTCGAGGCTGAAGAACTTCTCGCCCGGGTCAAGAGGCGGCGTGATCGTCACGGTGCCGTCCGAACTGAAATCCGCGCTGCTGCCAGACGCGACAATGTTGCCGTCCTGATCCTTTGCGACCCAGTCCAGGCGAACCGTTCCGTTGCCAAAATGGTTGACGCCCAGCTTGGCCGAGGTCATCTCGACATCGTAAACGATGGCAAACTTCTCGCCGGGGTTCATGCCATTGTTGCCAATGCCGATGCCATCACCGGAACCGCTGAGCAGACCGCCGTCGAGGCCCTTGAGCGTGAAGCCTTCGTAATCCTTGGTCGCGGTCGGCCCAAAGCCGCTCGAAACTGAGACTTCCGGCAGCGTGTTGCCGCCGCCCGGCAGCGAGTTCACCTGGTTGAAGGTGTAGGTGCCGTCGCCATTGAGCTGAAGCGTATAGAGCGTTGCGCCGCCCTGACCCCCAATCGTGGCTGTCAGGGTCTTGCCGTCGCCAGAGAGGGTGGTGGTGACGCCTTCAAGCTCTGGCCAACCGGTGATGCGGAGGCCGTCCGTCGCGTGCTGGCCATCCTCGCCAAAGGCAAGGTTCAGATCGCCTGTCACTGCCGTATTGTAGGCCGACACCGCGCCGTCCTCGATGCCGCCATTAACGAATTCCGGGCTGTCGTCGTCGACGCTGATGGCGACCGTGCCGGTCGCGGTGTCGCCATCGCCATCGGTGATGGTGAAGCCGAAATCGAGCGGACGATTGTCTTCGAAAGACGTCTCCTCTTCGCTCGTGGCAGGGTTGTCAGTAACCGAATGCACCAGCGGCTGAAGCATGGTCAGCGTGTAGTTGCCCGACGCGTCGATGGTCAGGGTGTAGACCGTGACAGTGCCGACATTGGGCACGTCCATCGTGCCGGTCAGCGTACCGCCGGCACCATTGGCCACCCAGGCCTGATTGTTGACATTGTACTGCGTGCCGACATTGGTCGTCGGGTCGACATAAATCGCCTGGAGACCCGCAACGCCCGTCGCGGCGATCGACTTCAGGCCGTCGCTGCCGGCGTCGAAATTGATCTTGCCGGTGGCGACATTGCCCGCGCCGTCATCGCCCGGGCCGCCCGGAATGCCCGCGGCACCGCCCGGCACGTTCTCGTCGTCGATGGTCGCGGTGTAGACTGCCTTCAGGCTGACGCTGTCGAGCAGGGCGCCGAGCTCGTTCTGACTGCCGGTGCCCTTGAAAGCGAGCACAGCACCCGGACCGCTTGCCGTCACGTTGACGGTGAAATGCTGCCAAGTGTTGGCGGGATAGTTGTTGTTCGCCGGGATTTCGTAGACGAGCTTGCCGTCGAACCAAACCTGCATGCCGCTGGAGCCGGCGCCCTCGCCGCCACGCGGCGAATAGGCGAAGCTGAGCTGGTAGGTCTGGCCGGCCTCGGTGCCGGCAATCGCCTGCTGGATGGTCGCGTTGGTGGCCTGGACCGGAACGACATCCGGATTGCCGTTGCTCTGGGTGTCGCCATCCAGTTCGACGATGGCGTTGCCTTGGCCATCGGCACCAAGACCGCCAGCGCCACCCGTCTGGATCTCGAACGGAACGCCGTCAGGACCCATGGTCCAGCCGCCGCCCGGCAACTGGGCGTAGATTTCCCAGTTCGAGCCGGTCAGTCCGTGGCCATCCTCGAAGCTGCCGTTGACGACCAACTCCTGTCCGAGCGCCGGCACCGTCGGGACGACCGAGATCAGCTTCGGGCCGTCGTCCTCGAACTTGATGGCATTGCCGACATTGACGGTGGCGCTTGTGGTGTCGCCGTCGCCATCCCTGGCGGTCAGGACAACCCTGATGTTGTTGGCTGCGAGCGACAGTTCCTCGTCATGGCTGGAGCCCTGGGTCGGATGCTGCAGCGAGACGTATTGCACGAGCGTGACCACGCCGGTCACCGGGTCGATGCCGACGGCGAATGCCGCAGGATCACCCTGGTCGATCTGGCCGCCGGCAGCGTCGAAGCGGCCGACGATGATGCCCCCTTCGTTGAACAGCTGGATCGCCCGACCTTCGGTGGTGAGCAGGGTCGTGCTTGCGGCACCGATATTGAGCGCGTAGGTCAGCCCGCCGGCGCCATCTGCACCATAGTCGACGTTTGCCGTGACGATGGCGCCCTGCGACTGGGCAACCCCGATGGGGCCGACGCCGCCATTGACGTGCGGGTCGCTGCCCGGATTGTTAACGTTGAGCGGCGAGATCGTACCATTGTCGTTGGCGTCGGGATCGTTGCCGGGCGTTTCGTCGTGAACGACGCCAGCACCCGCGACGGGCGCCGTGATCCTGGGACCGTCGTCCTCGAACACGATCTTGTTGCCGATGGTGACCGACTTCTCGACCGTGTCGCCATCATTGTCGGTCGCCGTGAGGACGACCTTGACGAGGTTGCCCAGATTGACCGGCTCGTCGTGCGAATTCTGCGAGCCATTGCCCTGCTTCGGATGCTCCAGCGACAGATACTGGGCGATGCTGACGCCACCGTCCTGGTCGAGGGCGACCGCAAAGGCGATCTGGCCGTTCGGATTCGCCGATCCATCGGCATTATCCACCCGACCGACGATCAAGCCGTCCACGAGGTAGAGCGAGATCTGGCTGCCGGACGTCGTCTTGAGGCCGGAGTCGGTGCCATTGCCGCCATTGAGGGCAAGCGCGATCGACATCGTGATCGGCTCATCGGCACCCGGTTCGAAAGCATCGGCGCCGTAGCTGACCACGTTGCCCTGATGCGCGTAGCCGAGGGCGGCGGGCTGATTGAGCGAGGCAAAGCGGTCGGCGATGACCGACGGGTCGGCGTCATCGCCCTGGAGGCCTGCCGTCTCGTCATGCGTCACCGCAGCGCCGGTCGCCTTGATGTGGACCTGCGGGATGTCGTCGACAACGGTCACGTTGACCTTGCCGGACAGGGTCACGGAATCGCCGTCCCTGTCCGTGGCCTGGATGACGGAGCCGAAGTCGATCGACGACACCGGCGCGCCGTTGGCCTGCAGATCCTCATTCTGATTGGCGCCGGATGGCGGCGCGACATGGTCGAGTTGGTCGAGCAGGCGGAAAGTGAAGTCGCCGTCGCCGTCGAGCGTCATCGTGAAGACAGGGCGATCCTGGAGAAGGTCGTAATGACCATTGCCGTTGTCGACGAAGGCGACGAGCGTGTTGCCGACCACGGCATAGCTCAGCGGCGAACCCTTGGACTGCAGACCAAGCGCTTCCATCTGGTCGGCTGCCGTAGCGGTGAAGCCGAACCCACCGCCGGTAGCGGCGCCGTCAGTGCCGAAGTTGACCAAGCCTGCGACCGATCCCGTGGCTTTTGCCGCGCCGGTGAACCATTCGGTGTCGCCGTCGGGCGACGTACCGTGCGAAAACGCCGTCCAGAGGTCGTCCTCGTCGACCTTGACGGACGCATCGCCCGGCTTGACCGACGGGCCGTCATCCTTGAACACCAGATTGTCACCGATGTTCAGCGTCGCCGACTGGCTGTCGCCGTCGGCGTCGGTGACCGTCGCGGTCAGCTTGACCAGATCTTCGGCCAGGCTGCGGGCGTCGTCGTGATCGTTGGTATTTTCGTGGCGAACCGAGCGAATTTGATCAAGCGTGACATCGCCGTTGGCATTGACCTTGACGGTGAACACGAGGCTATTGCCGACGGCAGTCCTGCCCTCCACAACACCGTTGTTCATGCTCAGGACGACCTGCTGGCCGGTCGCGGTGTCGGTCAGGCCGGAAACGCCGGCAACGACGCTCAGAGCGTAAGTGACCGATCCGGGGCCATCGGCGCCATAGGAAGCGACAAAATTGTTGGCGAATGACGCGGTCGCGTTGGTGCCGAGGCTGCTGTCGTCGACCGTCAGCACGGGGCCTTCGCCGGACCCTGCGATGGTGGGCGTGTCGTCGTCGACGTTGATTTGCAGCGTACCGTTGGCGGTGTCGCCGTCATTGTCGGTGACCTGGTAGGTCAAGTTGAAGATCTGGTTGTTTTCGTTGCCGCCCGTTGCGTGCTGGATCGGCGCGTTCTGCGTCACGGTGTAGGCACCGGTGGCGCCGTCCAGCGTGACGGTGAGCACCTTGGTGCCGTTCTGGAAGACCTCCAGTGCGCCGTTGGTACCGGGCTTGTACTCGAAGCCGGTGGGGGCGCCGCTCACCAGCCAGGCGACCGAGCCGCCATCGGCGCCGAAATCGTAGCCGAGAGTGCCCGAGGTATTGGCGCTGTCAGCGTCGTCGCCGACTGCAGGCGTACCAGCATTGCCGCCGTCCATCGCGTCATCATCGAGAAGCACCACCGCATTTTCGGAAACGCTGGGGCCGTCGTCATAGAAGCGGATCAGGCCGCCGACCTGCGCGCCACCGAAAACGCTGTCATTGTCGAAATCGGTTATGGTCACGGTGGCGTTGACGAGGCCGGACAGGCTGAGGAAGTCGTCGTGGGCGGCCGGCGTGTCGCCGTCGGTGTTGTGCTCAAGCGGCACGTTCTGCGTGACGGTCAACGTGCCGTTGGCGTTGATCTTGACGGTGAACGCGGTCTGCTGACCGTTGTTCTGGTACACGCCGGCGATGGTCGTCGGATCGACCTGGACCAGCGAGATCGGGAAGTCGCCGATGGCGGTCTTCAAGGTCGAAACACCGCCGGTGAGGGAGAGCGCGTAAGAAATGCCACCGCCAGCGGCAGCGCCGTCGGCACCGAAATGCGCGTCGAGGTCCAGGACCGGGCTGCCGCTCGTGACCTCAACCGGATAGCCGGCCGTCGTGCCTGCCGTCGTTTCATCAACGACCGCGGAACCGCCCAGTCCCACGGAGGTGATTTTCGGGCTGTCGTCCTCGATTTCGATCGTCACATTGGCCGTCGCCGAGCCACCGTTGGGATCCTTGACTGTCACCGGCACGTCGATGCCGACGACATCCTCGGCACCCTGTTCCGGATGATCGATCGGGCCCAGGATCGTAACCTCGAACGCACCCGTGCCCGGGTTGGTGATCTCCAGGCGGATGATCTCCTGATCCGGACCTTCGCCACCATCGATCTTGCCGACCAGCAGGTTCGGGCCGACGAGTTCCCAGGTGATCGGCTGGCCGCCGGAGGAGAGGCCGGGCGTGGTGGGCAGGCCGAGGCTGTAGGTCAGCGAATCGCCATTGGGATCGGTCGCGCCGAAATTGCCTGTGTAGACGGGGGAATCGGAACGGTCGTCGGGCGAGCCCGAGCCGTCCTTGATACCGCCCTGGAGCCCTTCTTCGGAAAGGCGGATCGAGAAGCCGGCGAACTCGGGATCGGCGTTCTCGCCGAGGGTCAGTTCGCGGCCATCATATTGCGGGAAGGCCAGCGCGGTGGGCGGCAGCAGGGCAGACAGGTCGAAGCCATTGCCGATGCCGCCGGCGGGCAGCTCGAAATTGCCGCCGGAGCTGCTGGTCGAGCCAGAGGCGGCCGAAATGGAACCGTCGGCACCGAATGCGACGTTGATGCCGCCGGCCTCGAGCGCTGCGATCAGGGCAACGCGCGGAACCTCGACATCGCCGAGCAGGAAGGTCGGCACGTTGGCCGCGGCGTCCTTAATGACGATGACGCTGCCGTCGGCCTGCTCGAGAACCAGGTTGTCGCCGTCGACCTTGATGTTGTCGATCGAGACATTGGCCGGCAGGTGCACGACATTGGAAGCGTCGGCGACATATTCGGCCTGGGCCTCAGCCGGGGCCGCCGCGGTCGGCTGGGTCTGCTGGACCGGCTGGCCGGAACCTGCATCGACGGGAACGGGATCGGCCTGCGCTGCCGGCTGCTGCGGCGAGACGCCCTCGGTCTGTGCCAACTGGACCGTGCCTGCTGCCGAAGCACCTTCAGCCGCACCCGAGACGTTCTCAAACTCAATACTGGTCGCCATCGCCAAATCCCCCTGCCTAATTGGCCCGACAGAACAAGGCGCCAATCGTCATTGCAACCTATGGGGATCGACTAATATATATCTTGGTATGCGATCTTTTCTATTTTTTTCTTTTGGTAAACCGGCAGTGCATATCTTGGTATATAAAATTTTAGCGTTCGAAGACTCAATTGATCAACGAATGGTTGCGCCGCCGGGCGCCGGGCGCCACACGCACTAGGTGAAATCGACGCCGAGCCGGGTTGCCTCGACACGCAGCTTGTCGAACACGCCTTCGTGCAGCGCAATGCCCTGGACCAGGGCCTGACGCTTGCGGCGGGCGGCGCTTTCGCCCGGCAGGCGGACCCGCTCGACACCCTGGCGCGGGGGATTGGTGCGGCAGGCGTCGGCCAGCCAGCCGGTCTGGCTGACAAAGGCGGCCTCGCCGGCGAAGGCGGTGGGGTCGATGACCTGCAGGAAGACCGAGGCATTGGTGCCCTCGGGTTTGTCGGCGCGGCCGAAACCGGCCAAGCCTTGCGTCAGGGCTTCGACCAGGATCGCCAGCGCATAACCCTTCTGGCCGTGGTCGAGGCCGCCGGCGGGCAGGATGGTGCCGCCGTTGTTCAGCACATTGGGATCGTCTGTCGGATTGCCGTGGCGGTCGAGCAGCCATTGATGCTCGAACTTGCGGCCCTCGGCGATCAGCCGGGAGCTCATGTTGTTGGTGGTGATCGAGGCGCTGACGTCGATCAGGATCGGATCGCCATCGGTCGGGATGCCGGCGGCGATGGGGTTTGGCGTGAAGACGCCGCGGGTGCCGCCGAAAGGGGCGACCGAGGCGCCCGACGGGCTGGAGCTGGCAAGCAGCGCCATGTAGCCGCGATCGGTGGCGCGGGTGAGGTAGGCGGCGAGGCAGCCGATGTGGTGGCTGTTGCCGATGGCTATGGTGACCGTGCCATAGGTGGCGGCGCGCGCGACGGCGAGGTCCATGGCGGTTGCCGTCAGCCAGGCGCCAGGCAGGCGCAAACCGTCCCAGGCGACGCAGGCGCCACGATCGGAAATGACTTTGGGCGCGCCTGACTTGGTCATGACGCCGTCGCGGATGCTTTCGAGATACCAGGGCGCGAGCGCCAGCCCGTGGGTGGTGTGGCCCATCAAATCGGCCTCGACCAGGATCTCGGCGACGGCATGGGCCTTGTCCGGATCGAGGCCAGCCGCCTTGAACAGGGCGAAGGCGAGATCGGTCAGCGCATCGGCGTCGTGGCGCGTGTCATCGGAGGCCATGGTCAAACCCTTGCATGGAGGTTCCGGGCGAGCGGCTCGCCACGGAGGAAGGCGAGCACGTTGGTCGCCGTCATGATCGAGACGGCGCGGCGCGCGTCCTCGGTGACGCCGGCGACATGTGGTGTCAGCAGGACGTTGGGCAGCTGCCACAGCGGGCTTGCCACCGGTGGCTCCTCGGCGAAGCTGTCGAGCCCGGCGCCGGCGATGCGGCCGGCCTGGAGGGCGGCGACCAGCGCAGGCTCGTCGACGACCTCGCCGCGCGCGGTGTTGATGAAGTAGGCCGTGGGTTTCATCAGAGCGATTTCACGTGCGCCGATCAGGTTGCGCGTGCCATCGGTCAGCGGGCAGTGCAGGCTGACGACATCGCATTCGGCAAGAAGCGTATCGAGCGATGTTGCGCGGGTGACGCCGCCGGAGAAAGCCTCCTCGGGCGCAAACGGATCGTAGGCCGAGACCTGCATGCCGATTGGAGCAACCATGCGGGCGAGGATCTGGCCGATCAGGCCGAAGCCGACGAGACCTAGCTTCCGGCCGCGCAGCTCGCTCCCGGCATAAAGCTTCTTGTCCCACAGGCCGTTGCGGATGTGGCCGTCCTGGCGCAGGAAATCCTTGGTCAAGGCGAGGATCAGCCCGAGCGCGTGCTCGGCCACCGAATGGGCGTTGGCGCCGGTCGCCATGATGACCGGAATGCCGAGCGCCTTGGCCGCCGCAACATCGATGTCATTGGTGCCGACGCCGTGCTTGGCGACGATCTTCAGCTTGCGCGAGGCAGCCAGCATGTCGCGGTCGACAAGTTCCACCAGCCGCACCACCAGTGCTGCCGGCTGGTGTTTGTCGATCAGCGCCAACACCTCCGGCTTCGTCGGGTAGGGTTCGGTCGAGATGCACTCGATGCCGGCACGTTCGAGCATGGCAAGGCCCTCGGCAGCCATGCGGCCGCCGACCGTAACGATCGTCGTTGTCATCTGTCTTTCCTGTCGTGCCGCGAACGCGGCGTCGGTTCAGCCGACCGGAGGTCAGCGCGAGAGGTCGAGCACCTTGTTTTCGAACAGGCGGTTGCGCGAGCCTTCGAGGTGCTCGCGCATCAGGTCGCGAGCCAGCTCGGCCTCGCCGGCGGCAATGGCGTCGCAGATGCCGCGATGTTCGTCGTAGACCTGCTCGAGCTTGGTCAGCGGACCCATCAGCGACAGGCCGTGCAGGTTCATGCCGACGGCGATGTGCTGGCGCAGGGCGTCGAGGCAGGCGGTGTAGTAGTGGTTGTTGGCGGCCTCGGCCACCGAGCGGTGGAACAGGAAGTCGACGTCGGAGCGGTGGGTCTGGTCGCGCGTGGCGTCACGCAGCTCGGACAGCGCGGCGCGCATCTTCTGCATCGCGGCGTCGTCGTGGCGGAGAGCGGCGAAATAGGCCGCCTCCGGCTCGATGGTCAGGCGGAACTCGTAGCAGCGCTGGATGTCGGCGATGGTCTTGACCGGGGAGAAGCCGAGGCTGGTCTTCTGGGTGTCAAAGACACGGACATAGGTGCCCGAGCCCTGGCGGGAATAAACCAGCCCGACGTCGCGCAGGCGGCCGAGCGCGTCGCGCACCACGGGGCGGGAAACACCGAGCAGCGTCGCCAGGTCGTGCTCGCCCGGCAGCTTGGAACCGGAGGGGAATTCGCCCGAGACGATGCGCTCCTGCAGCTGGTCGAAGACCTTGTCGACCAGCTTGGGTGCCTTCGAAGCGCCCTTCGTGCCGCCGTTGCCCGGCTTTTCGCCGGTGTCGACCGCTTCGGGCTCTGTTCCGTCCTGCTGCAATTCGGTCGTCATGTCTGTTCCGCCTGTTCCCCGCTCGGTGGCCGCAAGAGATCGGAGAGAACCGCGACCGTCCCGAATCCGCCGGATTTTACGACACAGCGCAGCCCCTCGCCATGGCGTGTCGCGATGGTGAACCAGGGCAGGCCCGGCGCCACCTCGCCCTGCGGAAATAGCACGTCGGCGCCGAGCGCGCCAAGTATCGCCAGTGCCGTGTCGCCGCCGCCCATGACGAGCGTGGCGGGGCGAAGGCGCTCGACTACGGCGGCGACCTGCTCGGCGAAACGGGCGGCAATGCGGGAGGGATCCTCGATCATGTCGCCAGTGCAGCGCACGACCATCGGCAAGGCGCAGTCGTCCGGCAGGACGAAGCGACCGTTCGGGGCATCGACGCTACCGACATCGGGATTGCCATCCAGCAGGGTTGCGACCTGCTGGTCGGTGATCGGATCGCGCGAGCCGAAGGCAAAGAGCATGTTTCCGTCGCTTGGCGATGGCAATGCGTGCTCCGAATTGTCCCCGTCGAGGTGCCGCGCGAAGGCGAGGCCCAGACCTCGCGCGCCGACGGCAACGCTCCTGCTCCAGTCGGTATCGGTGACGACGCGGTCGAGGTCGGCATCGGCGGCGGCGTTGCGGACGGAAGCGCGCCTGGCGCAGCCGGCGAATGCCGCCAACACCGGCAAGGGTGCATCGACGCCGCGGCCGACGACGGCACCGTCGCGCGTCGTGCGGCCCTGGTCCGGAACGGCAGGTGCCACCACCAGCGCGTCGCGGCCCGACGCCTCGGCGAGTGCGTCCGCCTCCACGCAGACATTGCCCTTCAGGCGGGAGTCGATCTTCTTCATGACGATGCCGGGAGCATGCGGCATCAATTGCTTCGCCACGTCGCGCACCCTGGCAGAGGCAACATCCGCCGGCAGCGCCCGCGACGCGGTGCTGACGGCAAAGACATCCGGCCTGCCGGCAAGAGCCTTGCCGGTCGCCTCGGGGGTCATCGCCACCGCGACCTTGAGGCCTGACGCGACGAAGGGCGCCGAGGTGTCGAGCGCTCCGGTCAGGTCGTCGGCGACGATGGCGAGCATCAGCGTCATCCAGCCGTTTCCATGCCCACGGCGTGGCAGGAGACGTGGTGGCCGGGAACGACCTCGCGCCACTCGGGCACGACGGCCTTGCACTTGTCCATGGCGATGGGGCAGCGGGTGTGGAAGCGGCAGCCTGCCGGCGGGGCCAGCGGGCTCGGCACGTCGCCGGTCAGGATCTGGCGCTGGCGGGTCTTTTCGAGCTCGGGATCGGCCTCGGGCACCGCCGACAGCAACGCCCTGGTGTAGGGATGCAGCGGATTGGAGAACAGCTGCTCGCGGGTCGCGAGTTCGGCCATGCGGCCGAGATACATGACGCCGACACGCGTGCTGATGTGGCGGACGACGGCAAGGTCGTGGGCGATGAACAGGTAGGTCAGCCCATACTTTTCCTGCAGGTCGAGCAGCAGGTTGATGATCTGCGCCTGCACCGAGACGTCGAGCGCCGAGATCGCCTCGTCGCAGACGATGAATTTCGGCTGGCAGGCAAGCGCCCGGGCGATCGCCACGCGCTGGCGCTGGCCGCCCGACAGTTCGTGCGGATAGCGCTGGGCGAAACGCGCGGGCAGGCCGACATCGGCGAGCAGGCGCGAGACGCACTCGGGCAGCTCGGCCTTGGTGGCGAGCTTGTGGAACAGGATCGGCTCGCCCACCACCTCGCCGATGGTCATGCGCGGGTTGAGCGTCGAATAGGGATCCTGGAAGACAATCTGCAGCTCGCGGCGATAGGGCCGCATGCGCTTTTCGTCGAGCGAGACGATGTTCTCGCCCTGGAAGATGACCTTGCCCGAGGTTGCCTTCTGCAGGTTGAGCAAGGTGAAGCCGGTGGTCGACTTGCCGCAGCCGGATTCGCCGACCAGCGACAGCGTCTCGCCGGCGAAGATGTCGAAGCTGACGTCGTCGACCGCATAGACGGTGGCGCCGCGCTCGCCGAATGCGCCGAGGCGGACGACGAAATGCTTGACGAGGTTCTCGACCTTGATCAGCGGTTCGGCAGCCATCACGCGGCCTCCATCATCTGGCGCTGGGCGACGAAGCAGGCGACGCGGTGGCCGCCCGATCCCGCGACCGGCTCGAGCACCGGCACGCGCTCATGGCAAACGCTCTCGGCCAGTCCGCAGCGCGGCGCGAAGGGACAGCCCTTGGGGCGGCGGCCTGGTTCGGGCGGGGTGCCGCCGATGGAGGACAACCGGCTGGCGCGTTCGTCGGAGAGCTTGGGGATCGAGGCCAAGAGACCGCGCGTATAAGGATGCGTGGGACGGGCGAAGAGCTCGTTGACCGGCGCGTCCTCGACGACGGTGCCGGCATAGAGCACGGCGACGCGGTCGACGAGGCCGGCGATCAAGGCGAGGTCGTGGGTGATCCACACCACCGACATGTTGAGCTTCTTGCGCAGGTCCTTCACCAGGTCGACGATCTGGGCCTGGATGGTGACGTCGAGCGCGGTGGTCGGCTCGTCGGCGATCAGGAGTTCCGGGTCGCAGGCGAGCCCGATGGCGATCATGACGCGCTGGCGCATGCCGCCGGAGAGCTCGTGCGGGTAGGCCTCGATGCGCTGCTCGGGGCCGGGGATGCCGACGAGGCGCAAAAGCTCGATGGCGCGGACGCGCGCATCGGCCTTGTTCATCTTGCGGTGGTAGATCAGCGGCTCGCACAGCTGGTCGCCGATGCGCATCACCGGATTGAGCGAGGTCATCGGATCCTGGAAGACGAAACCGATCTTGCCTCCGCGCACCTGGCGCAGTTCCGACTTCGACATCTTGAGCAGGTCACGGCCGGCGAACTCGGCGGTGCCGCCCTTGACCCTGATCTTGTTGGGCAGGAGCCGGACCAGGCTCAGCATGGTCAGGCTCTTGCCGCAGCCGGATTCGCCGACGACGCCGAGCGTCTCGCCCTTGCCGACGGTGAGGTTGATGCCGTCGACGATGACGGCAGGGCCGCGGCGGGTGTCGATCTCGATGGTCAGGCCGCGCACGTCGAGCAGCGGCTTGTTGTCTGCGGGAGCGGTCATTTGCTGCCCCTCGGGTTGAGAGCGTCGTTGAGGCCGTCGCCGAGGAACGAGAAGGCGACGGTGGCGAGGCCGAGCACGGCGGCGGGTGCTGCCAGCAGATGTGGATAATGCTGCCAGACGCGCAGGCCGTCGGAGATCATGTTGCCCCAGCTCGGCGTGGGCGGGTTGACGCCGACGCCGAGGAAGGAGAAGGCGCTTTCCAGAACCATGGCGGTGCCAAGGCCGGCGCTGACCGAGACGATCAGCGGGCCGATAGCGTTGGGAACGATGTAGCGCATCAGGATCAGGCGGTTGGTGAGGCCGAGCGCACGGGCGGCGGTGACATAGGGCCGGCCACGGATCGACAGCACCTGGGCGCGGACGAGGCGGGCATAGGGCGGCCAGCTGATCAGCGCCATCGAACCGAACACCAACAGGAAATCGACCCAGATGGTTTCGCGGTAGAACGGGTTGAGCGTCGCCTGGTAGCGCGCCTCCATCCAGGCGGTGATCGGCGTCTTGAGCGAGGCGTTGATGACGACGACCAGCAGCAGGTTGGGAACCGACATGGTCATGTCGGTGAACCACATGACGACGCGGTCGAACATGCCGCCGAAGAAGCCGGCCATGGCGCCGAGGGTGACGCCGATGACGACCGCAATTGCCGTCACCACGATCGCCACGACAAAGGCGGTGCGGGTGCCATAGACGACGCGGGAGAAGACATCACGGCCGAGGTCGTCGGTGCCGAACAGATGCGCCAGCGACGGCGCCTGGTTGCGGGCGCTGAGGTCCTGGGTCAGGAAGTCGTAGGGCGTGAGCCACGGACCGAAGACGGCGACGAAGGCGAGCAGGATGACCACGGCGAGACCGGCGACCGCCAGCTTGTTGCGCAGCAGGCGATGCCAGGCATCACGCCACAAGCTGACGGGGGGCTCGTCGTCGGCCACTGTCGAGGAGAGATTGACGGGTGTCATCGTCATGTCAGCGGCTCCTCATCGTGTCGTTGGCGCGCGGATCGAGCAGCGGATAGAGCACGTCGACGAGAAGGTTCGACAGCATCACCAGGAAGGAGCCGATCAGCGTGATGGCCAGGATGACGGGATAGTCGGAATTGGTCAGCGCCGAGACCGTCAGGCGGCCGAGGCCGGGCAGGCCGAACACCAGCTCGACGAAGATGGCGCCATTGACGATGGTGATCATGATCAGGCCGAGCTGGGTGACGACGGGCGTCAGCACCGGCCTCAGGATGTGGCGGAAGGCGACCACCATCTCCGGCACGCCCTTGGCGCGGGCGGTACGGACGAAATCCTCCGACAGCACCTCGATGACCGCGGCACGCGTCTGGCGCACGATCAGCGCGATCGGCTGGAAGGACAGCACAAGCAGCGGCAACAGGATGCGGACGTCGAAAATGCCGCCCCAGCCATAGGGAACGCTGCCGCCCGGCAGGATGAAGATCAGCAGCACCATCAGCAGCGGGCCGGCGACATAGGCCGGGATGGCCCAGAGGAACAGCGCCGAACCGAGGATCGCGTAGTCGATCTTGGTGTTCTGGTTCATCGCCGCGATCATGCCGAGGGGCACTGCGACGATGGCCGTCAGGATGACGGCGCAGAGGCCGAGCTTGAAGGAGACGGGGGCCGCGGCCGACACCATCGCCCAGACAGAGCGGCCCGAGGTCAGCGAGTTGCCGAAATTGCCCTGGATCAGGTTGAGGATGTAGCTGCCGAACTGGACGAGGAACGGTCGGTTGAGACCAGCCGCATCGCGGATCGCCTCGATCTTTTCGGGATTGTAGGCGACATCGCCGGGGGCGCGCAGGAAGATCAGCTTGATCGGGTCGCCGGCGCCGTAATAGGCCATGGCATAGACGGCCAGCATGACCAGCAGGACGGACGGGATCCACAGCAGCAGCCGTGTTGCAATATAACGCAGCATGGCGGGCGGCCTCCCACCGCTCGGTTAGATCTCAGAAAGAGGATAGCACGGGGGCCGAGCCCCCGTGCGCGTTACGCCGGCATCAGCCGACGGTGATTTCCCAAGGGGCGACAACCTGCCAGTCGAGGTTCTTGTCGATGCCCTTCACATTGGCGTTGGCCCAGCGCGACATCGCCTGTGCGTACCAGGGAATGAAGGTCCAGTCCTCGCGGAAGACCTTCTGGGCCTCCTGGGCAAGGGCCACGCGCTGCGGATCGTCCGCCGCCTTGGTGGCGGCTTCGGCCAGCAGCTGGTCGACCTTGTCGTTCTTGTAGCCGCCGAGCTTGTTCTGGGCGTTGGACGAGGTCGAGGCGATGGAGCCGGCGAGATAGCTCGCCGCGTCCGGCACGCGGGTGCCGACGTCATCGCGGAAGATCTGCACCGCGTTCTGGTCGGGGCCGGCATAGGCGTCCTGCTGCGGCTTCATGTCGACGGCGGTGATGCCGAGATTCTGGCGCCACTGCTCGGCGATGAACTGGGCCGCCGCCTCGTTGGCCGGCGAGGATATGCCGACGAACAGGATCTTGGGCAGGCGCTCGGGGCCGCCATAGGTCGACTCGGCGAGCAGCTTCTTGGCGCCTTCCGGATCGTAGGGATAGGGCTCGAAACCGGAATTGTCGGCGCCTGGCACCGAGTTGAGGACCTGGTCGGTCTTCTTGTGCGGACCGTCGGGGAACGAGGCCTTCATCAGGCCGTCGCGGTCGACGGCCATGATCAGCGCCTGGCGAACCTTGGGGTCATCCATCGGCGCGCGCTTGGAATTGAACCAGAAGTGCTGGCTGGTCGGGATCAGCGGGCCGGAGGCGAATTCGGCGCCGAGGTCCTGCACGATGGTCGAGGTGACGAGCTCGGTGTGGGCGTTGAACTCGCCCGACTTGAGCAGCGAGGTCGCCGTCACATTGTCCTCGATCGAGGTGATCTCGATGCGGGCGAGCTTGGGCTTCGGGCCGAAGAAGTTTTCGTTCGGCTCGAACACCAGCTTGCCGCCGTCGATGTCGATGCTGGTCAGCTTGAACGGGCCGGAATAAACGGCACCCGCGTCGGGCGTGAACCAGTCCTGGATCTCGTTGCCGTCCTCGCCGCGCGACTGCGACGCCTTGGTGATCGGCACGATGTGGTTGGCGACGCGCATGAAGTAGATCGGGTCGGACTCGGTCAGCGTCACGACGACGGTGCCCTCGTCCGGGGTGGCGACGCCGGAAATGGTGTTGGCGCTGCCGCCGGTGACCTCGGCGAAGCCCGCGACCTTGGCGAGCACCTGGTCGGCACGCTGGCTCTTGGTGCCGGGCATCGCGGCTACGTTCCACGACCCGGCGACATCTGCCGAGGTGATCTTGCTGCCGTCGGAGAAGGTCGCCTTGGGGTCGAGCTTGAAGGTCCAGGTCTTGGAGTCAGCCGAACCTTCCCAGGTGGCGAAGACATAAGGATGGATCTTGCCTTCGCTGTCGAAATACATCGGCGAGGCCCACCAGGCCGAATTCCAGCGATAGGGCACGCCGCCGCCGCGCAACGGCGACCAATCCTGGTTGAAGGCCGGATTGGCAACCTTCAGCACCTGGCCTTCCTGCGCAAAGACGATCTTGGCGTTGAGGCCGAGCAGCGTGAAGCCCACAGCGCTGCCCAGGCCGAGCCTGAGCGCGTCGCGGCGGGTCATCCCGGCACGCGACGGAGTCTCGGTGTTCCGTTTCGACATCACATTTCCTCCCTGAAACCCGTGAACGGCGATGCTCTGGTCAGTCGAAAGGCAACAGACACGGAAGCGGCGACCGTGGGCCGAACAAATGCCGCCATATTGTAAACATGTCAATTCATTTTTTCAGACACCGGGCGAGAAAAATTAGCTCCCGGTTAAATGCCGCAGGAATTTCCTCGTTAAATCAATACAATACTCTTCTACGTTGAGCGGACAGCCTGCTTGCGCTGGAAAAAGCAACTTGACAACTTGTCTACTTGTGGTCAGTTTCCGGCCATAAGCCAAGTGCAGATCGCGCCCCCAGGGCGCTTGCGCTCGGGAGGATTCCAGACCGCAGGAGCCGGGTGCTGCCTGCGGAAAAGACGGACAGGGAGCGATGGCGAGTTCTAGCCGCACGATTGGCATCACCATGGGGGACCCGGCAGGCGTCGGACCCGAGATCATCTGCAAGTCGCTGGCCGAGATGGATGCTGCCGACCGCGCCACCATCCGCGTCTTCGGCAACCGCGACAGCCTCAAGGCGGCAGCGAAGATCGTCGGCGCGCCGTTGAAATTCGCGCCCGCCTCCGACGGCGCCGACACCATCGCCATCGAGCATGTCGAAATTGACGGCGGCCCGATCGCCTTCGGCAAGATCGACACCCGCGCCGGCGACGCCTCGTTCCGCTTCATCGCGCGTGCGGTGGAAGCGGCGACCGCAGGCGAGATCGGCTGCATCGTCACCGCGCCCATCAACAAGGAAGCGCTGAACCTTGCCGGCCACCACTATGACGGCCACACCGGCATGCTGGCGCATCTGACCGGTTCGCGCTCGTCGTGGATGCTGCTCGCCTCCGAGCGCATGTCGGTGATCCACGTCTCGACCCATGTGTCGCTCAAGGAGGCGATTATCAGGGTCAAGCCGGAGCGCATCCTCGAAACCATCCGCACCGGCCATCGCCACCTGCGCCGCATCGGCGTCGCCAACCCGCGCATCGCGGTCGCCGGCCTCAACCCGCATTGCGGCGAAAACGGCCTGTTCGGCACCGAGGACGACGAGTTCATCGCGCCTGCCGTGGCTTCAGCCAAGGCCGAGGGCATCGACGCCCACGGGCCGGTCCCGCCGGACACGGTCTTCCACCGCGCCTATTCAGGTGCCTTCGACCTCGTCGTCGCGCAATATCACGACCAGGGCCACATCCCGATGAAGCTGGTCGCCTTCGACAGCGGCGTCAACATTTCGCTCGGCCTGCCGATCGACCGCACCTCGGTCGACCATGGCACCGCCTTCGACATTGCCGGGACCGGCAAGGCCAACCACGTCAACATGAATGCGGCGATCGCCTATGCGCGCAAGCTCGCCGGAACGCCTCGGGTGACAGCATGACCAGTTTCGCAATCTCGGGCGTCTTCTCCGCCGCCGCCACGCCCATCAACGCCGACCTGTCGCCCGATCACGGCCTGCTGGCCAAGCATTGCCAGCGGCTGCTCGACGAGGGCTGCCATGGCGTGGCCCTGCTCGGCACGACGGGCGAGGCCAACTCGTTCTCGCTCGGTGAGCGCAAGGCGATGCTGGAAAGCGTGATCAAGGCAGGTGTTGCCGCCGACAGGCTGATGCCGGGCACCGGCGTCGCGGCCATTCCGGAGACCATCGAGCTGACCCGCCATGCGCTGTCGCTGGGGATCGACAAGGTCGTGATGCTGCCGCCCTTCTACTACAAGGGCGTGTCCGACGACGGCCTGTTCGACGCCTATTCGCGCATCCTCGAAGGCGTGGCCGACGACCGGCTCAAGGTCGTGCTCTACCACATCCCCCAGGTCTCTGGCATTTCGCTGTCGGTCGAGCTGGTCGGCCACCTGATCGAGGCTTTTCCGAAGACGGTCGTCGGCATCAAGGAATCCAA
Organism: Aminobacter aganoensis; assembly: GCF_014206975.1. Taxonomy (GTDB): domain Bacteria; phylum Pseudomonadota; class Alphaproteobacteria; order Rhizobiales; family Rhizobiaceae; genus Aminobacter; species Aminobacter aganoensis. The sequence goes on along the minus strand of NZ_JACHOU010000010.1, from coordinate 13,866 downwards.
GGGCGACCTCGCCAACATGCAGGCGCTGTTGAAGGCCTATCCGGGCTTTGCCGTGTTCCCCGGCGCCGATCCGCTGATGCTGCCGCTGCTGCGCGAAGGCGGCGCCGGCTGCATCACCGCGACGTCCAACCTGATCGCGGATTCGCTGCGCACCGTGTTCGACGGCCACGCCGATGCGGCAGCAGCGGCCAAGGTCGAGGCCGCGCAGGCGCGCATCAACGCCTGGCGTAACCTGTCCAACAGCTACGCCCAGATCCCGACCATCAAGGCCATGGTCGGCCTGAAGCATGGCGAGAAGGCATGGCAGCGACTGCGGCCGCCGCTGGTGGGCTTGGGCGAAAGCGAGATCGCCGCGCTCCGGCCGCAGCTCGAACGGCTGCCGTAAGGAGGGCGCGGTGGCCACCAATACAGCCCAGGCGCACCCGTCCGCCGCAGTCACGACCCACGCAGAGGTCGCCGCGCAGATGGACGGCAAGCTGCATCAGGTGTCGTCGGGACGCAGCGACGCGTTCCTGGCGTCGCCGACGGTGCAGAACCATGCCGCCAACCTGTCGCTTTTGCCCGACGGCACGCTGGCCTGCGTCTGGTTTGGCGGCACGATGGAGGGCATGGGCGACATCTCGGTCTACCTGTCGCGACTGGCGCCCGGCTCGGACAGCTGGTCGGCGCCGGAGAAGATGTCGGACGACCCCCAGAAATCCGAACAGAACCCGCTGCTGTTCAACGCGCCCGACGGCAAGGTCTGGCTGCTCTACACCTCGCAGACCTCGGGCCATCAGGACGGCGCGGTGGTCAAGCGGCGCATCTCCGAGGATGGCGGCAAGAGCTTCGGCAAGGTGTCGGTGCTCTGCGACATTCCCGGCACCTTCGTGCGCCAGCCGATCATCATCAACGGCCGCGGCGAATGGCTGCTGCCGGTGTTTCGCTGCATCGGCCGGCCGGGGACACGCTGGAGCGGCGACGTCGACACTGCGGCGGTGCTGGTTTCCACCGACGCCGGCGCCAGCTGGACGATGCACGACGTGCCCGACAGCTTAGGTGCCGTGCACATGAACATCGTGGCGCTCGGCAGCGAGGAGATGGTGGCCCTGTACCGCAACCGCTTTTCCGAACAGGTGCTGCGCAGCCGCTCGCTTGACGGCGGCCGCAGCTGGAGCGCGCCTGAAGCCACCGACCTGCCCAACAACAACTCGTCGGTGCAGGCCGTGCGCACGGCCGATGGCCGCATCGCCATCGTCTACAACCATGCCAACGCCTCGATGTCCGACGACCGGCGATTGTCGCTCTATGACGAGATCGAGGGCGACGAGCCCGTCGCGGCCGAGCCAGCAACCGAGCCGGAAGGCCGCAAGGCCGTCTGGGGCGTGCCGCGCGCGCCGCTCAGCCTCGCCTTCTCCTCCGACGGCGGCGAGAGCTTCGGCAACCGCATCGACCTCGAGACGGGCGACGGCTTCTGCCTGACCAACAATTCCAAGGACGGGCTGAACCGCGAGTTCTCCTACCCGTCGATCCTGGCGACCCCGGATGGCGTCATCCACGTCGCCTTCACCTATTTCCGCCGCGCCATCAAATATGTCCGCTTGTCCCCAGGCGCGTACTGACGATGCTTGACTGCGGCGGCCATATCCAGCTGGAGCCATGACGATGACCGGTCTCAACACGCCCATCACGATCGTTCGGCCGCCGGTCATCGAGTTCGGCCCCGGCGTGGTGTCGCGGCTTGCCGCCTGGGTGAAGGCACGCAACGTCAGGAAGGCGCTGGTCGTCGCCGACGGATTCAATGCGGCACGGGTGGACACGCTTGATCTGGGTGTCGAGACGGTCGTCTTCGGCGAGGTGCGCCCGGAGCCTGACCTGCCCAATCTCGAAAAGGTGCTGGAGCTGGCGGCCCGCTCGGAGGCCGACCTGATCGTCGGCTTCGGCGGCGGCAGCGCCATGGACCTTGCCAAACTTGTCTCGGTGATGGCCGGCACCGGCCAGCGGCTGCAGGACATCGTCGGTGTTGGCAAGGCGGCAAGGCGCCGGGTGGCGCTCGCCCAGGTGCCGACGACATCCGGCACCGGCAGCGAGGCCGGAATCCGCGCGCTCGTCACCGATCCGGAGACGCAGGCGAAGCTCGCCGTCGAAAGCATCGAGATGCTGGCCGACATCGCGATCGTCGACCCGGCGCTGACCATGACCGTGCCGCCGGCCGTCACCGCCGCCACCGGCGTCGACGCCATGGCCCACTGCGTCGAGGCCTACACCAACAAGAAGGCGCATCCGATGATCGACCTCTACGCGCTTGAAGGCGTGAAGCTGGTCGGCCGCTACCTTGCGCGTGCGGTCAAGGACGGCAGCGACGTCGAGGCCCGCGCCGGGCTGTCGCTCGCCTCGCTCTATGGGGGCTTCTGCCTCGGCCCGGTCAATACGGCAGGCGGCCATGCGCTCGCCTATCCGCTGGGCACGCGCTGGCACATCGCCCATGGCGCCGCCAACGCGCTGATCTTCCCGCATGTGCTGGCCTTCAACCTGCCGGCGGCGACCGAGAAGACCGGTCATGTGCTCTCTGCACTCGGGCTGCCGGAGGCGAATGCCGTGCAGGACGTGTTCGGATCGACGCATGATTACTGCGCCTCGCTCGGAATCGAGATGCGGCTGTCAAAGCTGGGCGTGCCGGAAAACGACCTGGAGACGATGGCCGATGACGCCTTCGCCATCCGCCGCCTGCTCGACAACAACCCGCGCGACCTGGCGCGCACCGACATCCTGTCGATCTACCGGGCGGCCTACTGACCAGCTTCGCGCTGCCGCCGAACAGCTGCTGGTTTGGCCTTGGCGGCCACGCGGCGGCCGCTATTCGACCGGGCGGTCGTCGGCGATGACCTTGCCGTCATTGGGCAGGCTGCCGGGGGCGACGATCTCGACGCCGCCCTTCATCTTGGTCGCGCCTTGCAGTGCCGCTTCGAGCTCAGCACGGAGTTCGTCGCTCGGCGCGCCGGCTTCGGCCTTCAGCAGCATCGTGTCCTGCGCGCCGTCGCGGCCGACGACGAGGCGGAGCCGGCCGAGGCCGGGAAACCGGCGGCCGATCACGGCGACCTGGGCCGGGTCCACGAACATGCCCTTGACCTTGGTGCGCTGGTCGGCGCGGCCCATCCAGCCGGCGAGCCGCATGTTGGTGCGGCCGCAGGAGCTGAGGCCGGAGAGCACCCGCGACAGGTCGCCGGTACCAAACCGCAGCAACGGGTATTCCGCGTTGAGCCGCGTGACCACGACCTCGCCGACCTCGCCGTCGGCGACCGCCTCGCCGGTGCCCGGACGCACGATCTCGACGATCAGCCCCTCGTTGACGACAAGCCCCGAACGCGCCGTGGTTTCATAGGCGGCGACGCCGAGCTCGGCGGTGGCATAGGCCTGGTAGGCGTCGATGCCGGCACCGGCGATCTCCTGCTGCAGCGACGCCGGGAACGCCGCACCCGAAACCAAAGCGTGGCGGAACGGGTTTGCAGCACCAACGGCACTCATGCGGTCGATCAGGATCTTGAGGAAGTCGGGTGTGCCGATGTAGCCGGACGGCTTGAGTGCCGCGATCGCCTCGACCTGCTGGTCGGTGTTGCCGACGCCGGCCGGGATCACCGCGCAGCCAAGCGCATGGGCACCCGATTCCATCATGTGGCCGCCTGGGGTGAGGTGGTAGCTGAAGGCATTGTGGACGATGTCTTCCCGGCGCATGCCGGATGCGAACAGGGCGCGGGCAGAACCCCACCAGTCGTCGCCACGGCCTTCGGGATCGAAGATCGGGCCGGGGGAAACGAGCAGGCGCTTCAACGCACCCGGCCTGACGGGCGACAGGCCGGCGAAAGGCGGTTCCTTGGCCTGGAGGGCAAGCAGGTCGCCCTTGCGGATGACCGGCACCTGCTGGAGTGCCGCACGGTCGACGAGGCTCGCGACGGCCACGCCCTCAAGCTGCTGGCGCAAGGCCGGCGCGCCGGCTTGCGCGGTCTCGAGCAGCGAATGCAGCCTGGCAAAAAGGGCGGCCTCGCGGGCGGCAGGATCCTGGGTTTCCCCGGCATCGTAATGTGCGTTCGTGACCATGGTTCACCTGGATTTCTGGACGATGGGGCGCGCCGCCCAGCTGGCATGACCGCGCAGCACCCGGAACATGACGCGGTTCAGGCGAGCCAGCGCTTGCGCCGCTTGTAGCTCTTGACCTCGCGGAACGACTTGCGGCCCTCGCCGCCGATGCCGAGATAGAATTCCTTGACGTCCTCGTTGTCGCGCAACGAGGCGGCGTCGCCATCCATGACGATGCGGCCGGTTTCCATGATGTAGCCGTAAGTGGCGTATTTCAGCGCCATGTTGGTGTTCTGCTCGGCCACCAGGAACGACACGCCCTGCCTGGTGTTCAGGTCCTTGACGATCTCGAAGATCTCGTCGACCACCTGCGGCGCCAGCCCCATCGACGGCTCGTCGAGAAGGATCATCTTGGGACGGCTCATCATGGCGCGGCCGATGGCACACATCTGCTGCTCGCCGCCCGAGGTGTAGCCGGCCATGGACGACCGGCGCTGCTTCAGCCGGGGGAAATAGTCGTAGATCATGTCGAGATCTTCGCGGATGGCGCGGTTGCCGTCACGCCGCGTAAAAGCACCGGTGAGCAGGTTTTCCTCGATCGACAGATGGCCGAAGCAGTGCCGCCCCTCCATCACCTGGATGCAGCCGCGCCGCACCAGTTCGTTCGGGCTGAGGCTGTCGACGCGCTCGCCGTCGAACTCGATCGAGCCCTTGGTGACCTCGCCCCGCTCGGCGTGAAGAAGGTTCGAGATCGCCTTCAGCGTCGTCGTCTTGCCGGCGCCGTTGGCGCCGAGGATGGCGACGATGCCGCCCTGCGGAACGGCCAGCGACACACCCTTGAGGACGAGGATGACGTGATCGTAGATCACCTCGATGTTGTTGACGGACAGCATCGGCCGGGCGGTGTCGACAGCGATGGAAGCATGTTCAGGCATGACGAAGCTCCGGAGCTGGGGTCCCTCCCCCCGACCGGGGGAAGGGATACGTTGAAGGGCGCAGTCGGCTTACGAGGCGTCGCACGCCTCGGCACGGGCCGGCCACGGCGCGTTCTTCTCGGCATAGGCCTTGGCGTCGGCATCGAGCAGCGGGCCGACCTTGTCGCTCATCGGCGCGATGTAGTCGGAGACCTTTTCGTAGGTGGTGCCGTTCCAGCTCTGGACGAAGGTCGAGAAGTGGCCGTTGTGGTCGGCGCAGGAGAGCTTGACCGCACCGGTGAAGCCCTCGAGGCCGATCTCCTTGAGCCTTGCCTCGTCGATGTTGAGGCCTTCCAGCCCGCGCCGGACGTCCTCGCCGGTGACCGCCTTCTTGCCGGTGATCTCCTGCGCCTTGCGGATCGCCTCGGCGATCAGCATCGAGTTGTAGATGCCGCGGTTGTAGAGGACCTGGCCGACCTTGTCCTTGGACGAGACCTGGCTCTTGCCGGCATCGACGACGTGCTTCTGGATGTCGGCGAGAAGCGGGAAGTCCGCGCCCACGGCATGCCAGTTCAGCGTCTTGAAGCCCTTTGCACCGTCGCCGGCACCCTTGGCGTCATCCTCGCTCGGCCACCAGATCGAGATGAACTTCTCCATCGGATAGTTGGTCTTGACCGCTTCCTTGACGGCGGTGGCGTTGAGCGCGCCCCAGCCATAGAGGATCATGTAGTCGGGCTTGTCGCGACGCACGCTCAGCCACTGCGACGACTGGTTCTGCATGTCGGCGGCGGCCACCGGATAGAGCTTGGCCTCGAAGCCGAGCTCCTTGGACAGCTGCTCGATCAGCGGCAGCGGCTCGCGGCCGAAGCTGGCATCGAGATAGATGTAGCCGATCTTCTTGCCCTTGAGCTTGTCGATGCCGCCACCTTCCTGGGTGGCGATGTATTGCAGGATCTGGGTGAAGCCATCCCAGTAGGTTGCCGGCGGGTTGAAGATCCATGGGAAGGTGTCGCCCTTGGCCGAGGCCGAAAGACCGTAGGCCATCGACAGCACGGGGATCTTGTCCACGGCCGCCTTGGGGATCAGCGGCAAGGTGATGCCGGTCGACCATGGATTGACGATCACCGGCTTCTTGGGCTTCACCGATTCATAGCATTCGAGGCCCTTCTTGGTGTCGTAGCCGGTCTCGCATTCCTCGACCACCAGCTTGACGCCGCCGATGCCGCCGTCGCGCTCGTTGAGAAGCGTCAGATAGTCGTGCATGCCGTTGGCAATCGGCGTGCCGGAGCCGGCAAACGGACCGGTGCGATAGGTGAACAGCGGCACATAGATCGATTCTTCCTGGGCCTGCGCGCCGTGGACGGCCGGCAAGGTCAGCGCTGCTGCTGCAGAAAGTGCGTATAGCCAGTTCTTGAACGACATTTGGTTCTCCTCCCTACTTCTTTTGCATTTCCGTCTTGTGCGGGACCCCTAGTAAGGGAAGGGCCACACACGAAGCTTCTGCTTGGCGATCTGCCAGAGCCGCGCGAGGCCGTGCGGTTCGACGATCAGGAAAAAGATGATGAGGGCGCCGACGATCAGATAGGTCAGGTGCTCCACGGTTGCCGCAGCGATCGGCAGGCCGAGCGCCTCGGGCAGCATGCGGATGACGATCGGCAGGATGTGGATCAGGGCAGCGCCGAAGAAGCTGCCGATCATCGAGCCAAGGCCGCCGATGATGACCATGAACAGCAGCAGGAACGAGAGCTTGATGTCGAAGGCCGACGGCTCGGCGGCGCCGAGCCAGAGGAAGACCATCAGCGCGCCCGAAACGCCGCAGTAGAAGGACGAAACCGCGAACGCGAGCAGCTTTGCCGGCAAAAGTCGGATGCCCATCAGCTGCGCGGCGATGTCCATGTCGCGGACCGCCATCCAGGTGCGGCCGATCCTGCCGTGGACGATGTTGGAGGCGAGCAGGGTCATGACGGCGACGATCACCAGCACCACGAGATAGCGCGTGACGGGCGTGGCCGAGGGGCCGGTGATGGCGAGGCCGAACAGCGTGCGCGCCGGCACTTCGATGGCGCCGGACGGGTTGTCGTTGTAGAGCCAGCTTATCCGCACGAAACACCATTGCAGGAAGAACTGCGCAGCCAGCGTCGCGACCGCGAGGTAGAAACCCTTGATGCGCAGCGACGGTAGGCCGAACAGCACACCGATGCCCGCTGCGAAGAAGCCCGAGCAGAGGATCCAGACCAGGATGTTGACGCCGGGAAAGATGGTCGAGAGCTTGTAGGCAGAATAGGCGCCGACGCCCATGAAGGCGGCAGAACCGAGGGACAGCAGCCCGGTGTAGCCTACGAGGATGTTGAGCCCGATCGCGCCGAGCGAAAGGATCAGGAACGGCACCATCACCGAGGCGAGCAGGAACTCGTTGCCGAACAGCGGCACTGCGACGAAGGCGACGAGCAGGATGACGGCCAGGCCGAGCCGGTCCTGCAGGATCGGAAACACCGCCTGGTCGGCCGCGTAGCTTTGCTTGAACTGACCCGTTTCGCGATAGAACATGTCGTCAGATCCGCTCTATTATCTTGTCGCCGAACAGGCCCTGCGGCCGATACAGCAGGAACAGCAGGGCAATGGCGTAGGCGAACCAGCTCTCGATGCCGCCGCCGAGCAGAGGCCCCCAGTAGAATTCGCCAAGCTTTTCGCCGATGCCGATGATCAGCCCGCCGACGATCGCCCCGGGCACCGAGGTCAGCCCGCCGAGCACCAGCACCGGAAGCGCCTTGAGCGCCACGATCTCGAGCGCGAAGGAGACGTCGGAACGCGCGCCCCACATGATGCCGGTCACCAGCGCGACGAGGCCTGCGGCGAACCAGACGATGACCCAGATCTGGTTGAGCGAAATGCCGACCGAAAGGGCTGCCTTGTGGCTGTCGGCAACCGCACGCAACGCCCGGCCGATGCGGGTCTTCTGGAAAAACAGGGCCAGCCCGACGATCATCACGGACGCGATGACGGCGGCGGCGATGTCGATCTTCTGGAAGCTGACGAGGCCGCCGAGCATCTCGACATCGACCGAGCCGCTGGGCAGGTAAAGCTCGCTGGCGATCATCTGCTTGGGGTCGCCGCCGAACACCATCTCGCCGAAGCCGATCAGCACGTAGGTGATGCCGAACGTCGCCATGAACAGGATGATGTCGGGCTGGTTGACCAGCGGCCGCAGCACGACGCGCTCGACCAGCATCGCCAGCACGAACATCACCGCCGCCGTCAGGATCAGCGCGACGAAGGCCGCGACGTGGCCGGAGAAACCGGCGGCCGAAAACTTGTCGTAGAAACCGACGAGGGTAAGCGCCGAAAACACCACCATGATGCCCTGGGCGAAGTTGAAGACGCCGGACGCCTTGAAGATGAGCACGAAGCCAAGGGCGATCAGCGCATAGAGCACGCCCGACACCAGCCCTTCCCACAGGGTCTGGACCAGCAGATCGGGCATCTGCGCCATCTGCACGAAAGGGTCGATGAAGATGTTGTAGAGCATCGGTCTGCCTTCCTCAGCCGGCCCGGCCGGATGTCGAGCGGCCTGCCATCGTCCGTGCTGCGCTGCGTCTCGTGTTCATGCGGAACTTTCCTCCTCCACCAGACACCGGCATGGCTAATGCCCCACGCCGAGATAGGCTTCGATGACCTTGGGATCGGCCTTGACCACCTCGGGCGTGCCGTCGGCGATCTTGTGCCCGTATTCGAGCACCACGACGCGGTCGGACAGGTCCATGACGACACCCATGTCGTGCTCGATGAGGGCGATGGTGGTGCCGAAATGCTTGTTGAGATCGAGGATGTAGCGGCACATGTCCTCCTTCTCCTCGATGTTCATGCCGGCCATCGGCTCGTCGAGCAGCAGAAGTTCCGGCTCCATCGCCAGCGCCCGGCCGAGCTCGACGCGCTTCTGCAGGCCGTAGGGCAGCTTGCCGACCGGCGTCTTGCGGATCGCCTCGATCTGCAGGAAGTCGATGATGTCCTCGACCACGCGCCGGTGCTCGATCTCCTCACGCATCGCCGGGCCGTAGCGCAGCATCTGCCACAGCAGGCCGCGGTGCATCTTCAGCGTGCGGCCGACCATGATGTTGTCGAGCGTGGTCATGCCGCGGAACAGCGCCACGTTCTGGAAGGTGCGGGCAATGCCCTGGCTCGCCGCCTGGTAGGGCCGCATGCGCGGACGGGTCTTGCCCTTGTAGGTGATGCGGCCGTGCTGGGGGTGGTAGAAGCCGTTGACCACGTTCAGCATCGAGGTCTTGCCGGCGCCGTTGGGGCCGATGATGGCGCGGATCTCGCCCTTGCGGATGTCGAAGGACACATCGGTGATGGCCTTGACCCCGCCGAAGGACAGCGACACGCCGTCGACCGCCAGCAATGTTTCCGATGCGGCGTTCATGCGGCAACCCCCGGCTTGGCGCCCTGCGCCACCTGGGCGTCGGCAATGCGGACCCTTGCCGCGATGACGCCCTTGCGGCCGTCCTCGAAGGTCACCTCGGTCGAGATGTCGGCGGCTTCGGCGCCGTTGTAGAGGGCATCGACAAGCGGCTGGTAGCGTTCGGCGATGAAGCCGCGGCGAACCTTCTGCGTGCGCGTCATCTCGCCGTCGTCGGCGTCGAGTTCCTTGTGCAGGATCAGGAAACGCTTGATTTGCGCCGCCGCCATGCGCGGCTCGGCGGCCAAAGCGCGGTTCACTTCGGCGACATGCTCGGTGAACATCGCGTAGACTTCGGGCCGCTGCGCCAGCTCCTGGTAGGAGCCGTAGGCGATGTTCTTGCGTTCCGCCCAGTTGCCCACCGCCGTCAGGTCGATGTTGAGCATGACGGTGGCGAAGTCGCGGTCCTGGCCGAAGGCCACCGCTTCCTTGATGTTGGGGAAGAACTTCAGCTTGTTTTCGATGTATTTCGGCGCAAACAGCGCGCCTGATTTCAGCTTGCCGACATCCTTGGCGCGGTCGATGATGGTGAGGTGGCCGTCGGGATCGAAGAAGCCGGCGTCGCCGGTCTTCACATAGCCGTCCGGAGTGACCGTTTCGGCCGTCTTTTCGGTGTCCTTGTAATAGCCGACGAACTGGCCCGGCGACCGGTAGAGCACCTCGCCGTCGTCGGCGATGCGGATGTCGACATTGGGCGTCGCCGGTCCCACCGTGCCCGCGCGGATCTGCCCGTCTGGCTGCGCCGTGACATAGAGGAAGGCCTCGGTCTGGCCGTAGAGCTGCTTCAGGTTGAGGCCGAGCGAGCGGTAGAAGGAAAACAAATCCGGGCCGATCGCCTCGCCGGCCGTGTAGGCGACGCGAATGCGGGAGAAGCCGAGCACATTCTTCAGCGGCGCGTAGACCAGCAGGTTCCCGATCGCGTAGCCGAGGTGGGCATGGAGCGGTACCTTTTCGCCGTCGAGGATCTTTTCGCCCCAGCGCCTGGCAACGCCGACGAAGTGGTTGAACATGCCGCGCTTGAGCGCGCCGGCATCCTCCATGCGGATGGTGATCCGGGTCAGCAGCGTCTCGAACACGCGCGGCGGCGCGAAGTAGAAGCTCGGCCCGATCTCCTGCGTGTCGGCTTCCGCCGTTTCGCGGCTCTCGGGACAGGCAACGCAGAAACCCGCGACCAGCGACTGGGCGTAGTTGAGGTAGTGATCGCCGACCCAGGCCAGCGGCAGATAGGCAAGCACCTCGTCGCGGTCGGTGAGCTTGTCGAAGGCGACGGTATCGCGTGCCGCCGCTATCGAGCCGCCGGCGGTCAACAGCACACCCTTGGAGCGGCCCGTGGTGCCCGAGGTGTAGAGGATGATGGAGATGTCGCTGGCCTGGCCGCGATCGCGTTCGGCATCGACGGCCGCTGCCGCAGCCGGGTCGGTGCGCACAAGCTCGCGTCCCCGGGCAATGACGTCGGCGATGGCATGGAGCCGGCTGTGGTCGTAGTCGCGCAATCCGCGCGGCTCGTCATAGAGCACGGTCCGAAGCTTGGGCACGCGGTCCTGGACCGAGATCAGCTTGTCGACCTGCTCCTGGTCCTGCACCGCGGCAAAGGCAACGTCGGCGTGGTCGAGCACATAGGCCATCTCGTCTGCCACCGCATCGGCATAGACCGGGACCGGGATCGCTCCCAGCCACTGCGCGGCGAGAATGGTCCAGTACATGGCCGGCCGGTTCTCGCCGATGACGGCGATGGTCGCGCCGCGCTCCAGGCCCAGTTGCGCGAGGCCGGCAGCATAGGCGCGGATGGTCTCGGCCAGTTCGCTCCAGTTCCACGTCCGCCAGATGCCGAGATCCTTGTACCGCATCGCCGGGCGGCTCGGCCGCACGCGGGCATGCTCGCACAACAGCTTGGCAAACGTATCGAGCTCGCGCGTTGCGCTCCCTTGTGCCAAAGGCACGCCTCCCGTTTGTTCCCTCGTAGATCGCCGGGTGTTCCCGGTCGTTGATTGGAAGCTCGCAACCTTGGCCGTCTTTTTCAAGGGCTGGCTTGACAGACAGACCGGGCATGCTTGATATAACTTACCGGACTAGGTCCGCCGCCCGGCGGCGAGTGCCGAAGACCGTGCCGCTGGCGCCGTCTATTCGCCGTAGCGCCGCAGCTTTCCCAGATCCAGGATCGTCACGCCGCCGCCCTCGTTGCGCAACAGGCCGGCCCGCTCCAGTTCCTGCAAGGTGCGGTTGGCGACCGGCCTGGAAACACCGGCCAGCAGGCCGATTTCTTCCTGGCTGATGTCGATGTGCTTGCCAAGGAAGGGGCTGATGACGGGGTTGAACAGCCAGGCCAGGCTGCGCGCCACCTTGCCGGTGGAATCGAGCGTGCGGTCGTGCTCGACCAGCGCGATGAACTGGCCGAGGCGCTCGTTGAACAGGCGCACCAGCAGCCGGTTGAAGGCGACGCTGTTTTCGAACAGCCAGAAAAAAGTGGCGCGGTTGAGCAGGGCCACCTGGGTGCGGCGCAAGGCGACGACGTCGTACTGGCGCGGCTCGTCCTTGAGCAGCGAGCCTTCGCCGAACCAGCAGCTCGGCGGCAAGCCGACATAGCTGACCGCCTTGCCGGAATCGGTGATCGAGCCGAGCTTCAGCAGGCCGCTGACGACGCCGATCCAGCTGTCGACGCGGTCGCCGCGGTGAATGAGGGAAGCACCCACGTCGAGATTGCGCAGCGCAATGCCGCGCCGCGCCCGCTCCTGCTCCTCGCCTGGCAGCTCCTGCGCCCAGAACACCGAGGTCAGAAATTGCTCCGAACTGATCACGCGCGCTCCTGCACACTGGCATGAGTGACCTGCGTACCATGCCGCCGACGCCTTCGTCACGCCGCGAGGCCCGCCAATCGGCGCCAATCCTCTGCGCCTGGCAAAATTTGGCCTTGAGTTTCTCGCTTGCGGCAATTAGCTAGTCGCTACCAGGCCGGGCCCCTCTGGCAGTCCATCGAGGACTGTGATGTCGGACTGGAAGTTCCAATCCGGGTGGCCTGGCTTTTGAAATCCCTACGCTGTAGCAGCACTTTGTGACACGCGCGGAGTCCGCGCTGCCTACGGCTATGATTGCAAGCCGCGCCGCCCCCAGCTGAAAGCAAAGGGTGCCGCATGACAGAATTTTTCACTCCAGAAGCGATGACCGCACTGTTCCAGGTGATCATGATCGACCTGGTCCTGGCGGGCGACAACGCGATCATCATCGGCCTTGCCGCCGCAGGCCTGCCCAAGGACCAGCGCGCCAAGGCCATTCTCATCGGCATCGTTGCCGCGACAGTGCTGCGCATCGGCTTTGCCGCTGCCACGACCCAGCTGCTGCAGATCGTCGGCCTGCTGTTTGCCGGCGGCGTGCTGCTGCTGTGGGTGTGCTGGAAGATGTGGCGCGAGCTCCGGCAGACCCACACCGAGGAAACCCAGGCCATCGAGGCGCTTTCGGAAAGCGATATCGACAAGGACGGCAAGGTTGCCGGTTCGGCCCCGCGTAAGACGCTCGGACAGGCGGCATGGCAGATCCTCATCGCCGACGTTTCCATGTCGCTCGACAACGTGCTGGCCGTCGCCGGTGCGGCGCGCGACCATCCCAACGTGCTGATCTTCGGCCTCGTGCTGTCCATCGCGCTGATGGGCATCGCCGCGAGCTTCATCGCCAATCTTTTGCAGAAGCATCGCTGGATCGCCTATGTCGGCCTGATCATCATCCTCTACGTCGCCGGCGAGATGATCTATCGCGGCGCCTATGAGCTGATGCCCTACATCGCCGGCTCCTGACGGCACGGCACGATCAGGCAGGCCGGAGAACGACGTCTCCGGTCTGCAGGTGCGACATGAAAAGGCCCGCTTCGCGCGGGCCTTTTTTGCGGCCGGCGGGCATCGACCAGCCTGCGATCCTGGGACGGCCAGGTCATCGCTCATTCAGGGCCACTTTTCCTCCACTCAACTTGCCGGCGGGAGCCCCCGAGCGGCCAGGCATTGGCCACGCGCCCCTGCATGCGAGCCGCATGTCGCTGTACTTTGTGGACCTTGGTTTTCCTGGCACCTATTCCTGCACGTACCTGTCTTAACTGTGCAAAACCTGCCCTGGCCCGGTCGGCATAACGTCCTCAAGACCGTTTGGACGGGCTCGTGGAAGCTTGCAAAGCCATGCGCTGACGTAGCGCGGCGTTTGCCTCGACGCGTCGAGGGCATCCGAGTGCCTGGCACGGCTGGCGAGAAGTGTTCGACCGCCTGGGCGCGCACCACACCATAAGCGGCGCTCTCAGGCCACGGCCTTTGACGTGCATGCCTAGGGGCTCATGGCAATTCGGCTGCGGTGCGTTTTTGTATTTGGTCGCGATTTGGCTTATCCCGCGTCGTCGGCCGCTGGGGTCCTTGCGGGCGGCTGATGCGGTTGTAATCAGACGGTCAGCCGGCAGCCAGATACCAAAAC
>NZ_JACHOU010000009.1 GCF_014206975.1 Aminobacter aganoensis | reverse complement strand
TTATCGAATTAACTGCCCATTCGCAAATTAAGTGCTGGCGTAAGCATCTGAAATCATTGAAGCATGATTCTCATCATTAAGTGCCGAGCGACACCTCCAAAATGGGCCTTCGTGAAGGGAACAGCTTTCGGCGCGGCGACGGAAAGCTTGAACCCGGAAGCTGATTTGACCATTGCCAGCAATTCACTGGCATCAGCCTCAGTTAGGTCGTTGCTGGTGGCGAGGCGTCTTAAAGCGTCTTGCTTCCAGGGCGAGAGCTTATTTGACCATTCCAGAACGTCATCGATCGGCTCCCCAGCCATTGTCTTCCCCCCAAACGCGATTCTTTATTCTTCTCATATTTCCTGCGAATAGTCTGATTGCATCCACATAATTCGATATCACGCCTGCCGATCTGCACGTAAACTCCAGGCGAGAGGGTAACGATTGGGTTAGGGCACGGTGGCATATCGATTCGTACATGCTGCAGACATCCATTTGGACTCGCCCCTACGCTCGCTTGCTCTACGCGATCCCGATCTAGCGGAACTGATCGGCAATGCGACCCGGCGCGCTTTCGTTCGGATCATCGATCTTTGCCTCGAGGAACAGGTCGATGCGCTTCTAATCGCTGGCGATCTCTATGACGGCGACCAAACCTCGATGAAGACGGCCCGCTTTCTCGCCGAGCAGCTCCGGCGCCTGGACGAAGCGGGGATCATGACGTTTATCATCCGCGGCAATCACGATGCCATATCGAAACTAACCAATGAACTGACCCTTCCTGACCTTGTTACCGTCTTTACCGGCAGAGCTGAGGCCATTGAGATCGATCGCCGCCGTGGCAGCGTTCCGGTCGTGGTGCATGGATTGAGCTTTGCGCAGCGGCACGCTCCCGATAGCCTGCTTGGTCGATACAAGCCTGTCGTCGAGGGTGCGATCAACATCGGCCTGCTGCATACGAGTCTCGGCGGTGCGCCCGGTCACGACCTCTATTCCCCCTGCAGCGTTGCCGATTTGACGGCGACAGGTTTCAACTATTGGGCGCTCGGCCATATCCATAAACGCTCTGCTGTGGAGGGGGCGTGTGCGATCGTGATGCCTGGTATCCCGCAGGGCAGGGACATCAACGAGGCCGGCCCGAAATCCGTGACGCTTGTGACCATTCAGGATGATCGTTCGATCCATATCGAAGAGCGCACCACCAGCATCGCCCAGTTTGAACGGGCTGTAGTTGATGCGATCGGAGTAACGGACTGGCGCGAGCTGGTGTCGGCCATCGCGCGAACATTAGAAAAGGAACGCAGCGGAGCAGTGTCCGATCAGCTTGTCATACGCCTGCGGATAGAGGGCGCAAGTCAGCTTGCCTGGCGAATCCGTCGGGACGCGGATCTGCTGAAAACGGAGGCTGACGACAGGGCCTCGGTCATCGGATCTTGCTGGGTCGAAAAGCTGGAGATCGCCTGCGAACCGCCGACAACGGATGCCGAGTCATCGGGTGACCCACTTTCCGAACTCCATCGTCTGATTGCGGACGATGTTCTCGAGTCCGATAGCTTTCGGGCGGAACTTCGGAGCATGGCCGAGGAAATAAGGGGACAGCTTCCGCAGGAGTGCCGGGACGCTTTTGGGGACTCCGAAGCATCGTTTGACGAGACGCTGGCTTTGCTTGGGCGTGACGGAGCCGAGGACGTGGTGGCCCGTCTCGAGACCGACCGGGACGGCGGTTGAACCATGCGCTTGCATCGCCTCGACCTGACCCGGTACGGAAAGTTCACGAACCATAGCATCGATTTCGGCGAACGGCCCGATGGGCAGCCGGACCTGCACGTCATCTATGGGCCGAACGAAGCGGGAAAGTCGACCGCATTCACGGGATTTCTCGATCTTTTGTTCGGCATAGGCACGCAAAGCCCGTTCGCTTTCCTCCATCCCTATTCAACCATGCGCATCGGCGGGTTGCTGGAGTTCGGTGCCGAGACGCGCGAATTCGTGCGCATAAAGCGCCCGCAGAATAGTCTACTCGACGCGGAGGAGCGCCCGATCCCGGAAAGTGCCGTTCGTGGAGAACTCGGCGGGATCGAGCGTGAGGCCTATCGTACCATGTTCTCGCTTGACGACGAGACACTCGAGAAGGGCGGCGAGAGCATCTTGGCGAGCAAGGGGGATCTCGGACAATTGCTGTTCTCGGCAAGCTCCGGTCTTGCACGCTTCAGCGACAAACTCCTCGATCTCAGGAATGAGGCAGATGGCTTCTACAAATACCGTGCCCGCAGCGGGGTGCTCACGGAGCTGAAAGCGCGCCTGGCGGAACTGAAGGCGGAGCGGGAACAATTCGATACCTTGGCATCGGATCATGCGCGGCTCGTTGAAGCGCGGGACCGGTCGAGGACGCACTATGACGAGGCGGGCGCCGAGCGCACCCGAACCCAGGCACGTATCAACGAGATTCAGGGTTATCTCATCGCGCTACCGCGACTGGCGGCGCTCCGCAGCATTCGCGAGCAACTCGCTATGGTTGCGGATGTGCCCGAAGCGCCGCCAGCGTGGGCAAGCGAATTGCCAGGTTTGCAGAAGGAGGAGATTGAGCTTGGCGTTCAGTCGACCGCCATAACCGAGGACATCACTCGGCTTGAGGCCGAAATTGCGGCGATCACAGTGGACGAGGCTGCGCTGCGGCTTGCCGAGCGGGTGGACAGGCTCGCCGACCTGCGTGCTCGCCATGTGACGGCCGAGAAGGACATCCCCGAGAGGCGGCTACAACAGCGCGAAATCGATCGCTCCATTTCGACGATTCTTGATCGCATCGAGCGGGAAGGAGAAGCCGAACCCCGTCGCCTCGTGCTGACGACCACCACCGCCGGCCGGCTGCGCGAGCTTGTCGAAGCCCGTTCAGGAATCGACGCAGAACTCCGGAATGCTGGGAAAGAGCTCGCGGAAGCACGCCGTCGTCTTGGGGAGGTTGCGGAAGCGTTACCCGTGACCGGCGACAACGCGCAAGCGACGCCCGAGCGAGATCGATCGATTGCTGAACTTGCGAGCACATTGGAGGCGATGCGTTCTGCCGATCACCGTGTCCGGCAGCACGTAGCCGAACGCGCTCGCGCCGCAGCGCTGGAAATACTCGCAGATCGCCTGTCGGTGCTGCGCCCCTGGCAGGGCGGGGCTGACGATCTCGCCCTCATGTCATGCCCGAGTTCCGAAACGGTGCGACGCTGGAAGGCTGAGTGCGCCGCCGCGGAGGCAGTGCTTGCCCGGCAGGAAAATGAGATCGAGCGGCTGACCACCCAGCTCCGACACCTGGAAGCAGAATGCATAGGCTTCTCTTCTGTCACGGGCGTTGTGACCGACCAGGAGGCGGCCGAGATTCGTATGTCGCGTGAGCAGGCATGGGCTGCGCACCGGCATACTCTCGACTTCGCGACAGCTGACCTGTTCGAGGCGGCTTTGCGTCGCGACGATATCGTCAATGCCGGGCGTGTGTCGCATATGTCCGATCTGGCGAAGCTGCACCAGAACGGCCAAGTTCTCACCGTTGCACGGGCCGATCTCGAGCGAGCGGTTGAGTTGAAGGACGCTGCCGTTGTTGCATTGGGCGATCTCGATGCGCAAGTAGCGATCGCGGTCCGCGCCATGTCGCCGTTTCCTACTTTGTCGCCTTTGTTGCCGGAGCTTGAGGATTGGCTGGCTCGCCGTGAAAAGGCTCTCGAGTCGCGGGATGCAGTCAGGGGCGCCGAACGGGATGTTCTTGCGGCGCAGGTTGATGCCGATGCTGCGACGGCGCGGCTGCATACTGCGCTCGGCCGTGCCGGCCAGCCTCAGAAGCCTGATGCGGATTTCGACACGCTGCTCGCCAATGCCCAGGCGCTGCTCGACCGAGAGACCGAGCAGCGCCGCCTGCGAGCCAATCTGGAGGACCGTCACCGGGACGTGGCCTCGCGCGAGCGTGCAGCCGAACGGATCGAAGCTGAGGAGAAGGTCTGGGACAACGCATGGGCCGTGGCTTGCCGCGGCTGCTGGCTCGGTGAGGCAGCCGAGATCCCAACCATTGGCGTCGTTCGTGAAATCCTGATCGCGATCGCCGATCTTGCGCCGGCGATCGAGAAGCGGGAAGGCCTCGTCGACCGCATCGAGAAGATGGAGAAGGATCAAGCCTCGTTCCGAGAAGAGGTGTTGGCCCTCGCTGAAACGTTGGGCGTGCCGGCCGGCACTGCGCCTGTAATTGAACTGGCGCAGCGTATTGGCGAGAAGATCCGGGAAGCCGAAGCCGAAAGCGACCGCCGGAAGAGGGCCGTCGATCGGTTGGAGCAGGTAAAAGAACGCCAGCGCTTGCTCGCCGAAAAATCAGCGATCCACGAAGAGCAGAAGCGTCGAATGACGGATTTTTTCGGCGTGCCGTCTTTGACGAAGGTGGCCAGCTGTCTGGCAGATGTCGCGCGGCGACTGGAGCTTGGTGGTCAGGCCGAGGCGGCTGAGCGCGAAATCTTGGAGGCTGCTCACGTTCCCGATCTTGTCTCCGTCGAGGTCGCACTCGCTGCTGCGGACCGGTCGGCGTTGGAGGCGGAACTGATTGACTTGAACGCCCGGGCTGAGGATCAGGACCGGCGCTGTCACGAACTCTTTGCGACGTGGTCGGCGGCGCGCTCTGAGGTAGAGGCGATCGGCGGCGACGCCAGAGTGGCGGCTATCGAGGAACGCCGACGCACGACGCTGCTGGAAATTGAAGATGGCGCGACGCGCTATCTTCGACTTCGGGCCGGTATCGCGGCCACGGAGCACGCACTCGCCACCTATCGTGAGCGCCATCGCAGCTCCATGATGACGCGCGCCTCGGCGGCGTTCCGTACCATCAGCCGTGGTGCCTATACCGGACTTGCCGCCCAGCCTGGCAAGGACGGCGAGATGCTCATTGCACTTTCGGACGCCGGGGGTTCGAAAGCCGCCAACGAGCTCTCCAAAGGTACGCGCTTTCAGCTCTATCTCGCGTTGCGCGTTGCCGGATATCACGAGTTCGTACAAGCCCGCAGCCCGGTACCGTTTGTCGCCGATGACATCATGGAGACTTTCGACGACTTTCGGGCGGAGGAGGCCTTTCGCCTGTTTGCAGAGATGGCGGTGAACGGTCAGGTGATCTATCTCACCCATCACCATCATCTGTGCGAGATCGCGCAACGGGTTTGCCCAGTAGTGCGTCTGCATCGCCTGGGTGAAACCACAGAAGCGGGCCAGACCGCCTGACGGATTGAGGGCGGAGAAGAACGTAGTCCTCTCAACAGCCTCGAAGGATCAGAAAGCGGCGCCGTTTACATAAGTACGTTTGGCGTTTGAGGGTGTGTCCACGATGCTCGCCTCGATAGGAGGCACCGAACTCCCACATTTTGCCTGACCGCTGCTGGCAGGCGGCCCTACGGATACTTCCACGGCATGGCTGACGTCGTGGTGCTCGGCCCGCTTGCCTAGTGGGGCACGTGGTTTTTCGCGCGGCCAGTGAGGGTGAACGTCATTCCCGCGCAGATGTGGCATGCTGATCCCGCCGGAAGACATATCAAAGAAGCGCGAAGATCACCGCTCCCAGAGTGACCGCGAGCACGGCCAGGCTCGGCACCATCACGGCGACGCCGGAGGCGAAGGCCAGCCCGGCCACCCAGTCGAATGGCTTGTCAACGATACGCGTCATGGGGCGCTCCTCTAATGCTCTCGAGTTGTGATGATGCGCCTGCGCAGTCTGTTCCAGCCGCTGTGTCGGACGATTTGCGTGCCGCCACGGGATCATCGGGAAGTGGCCGCTCGCCGGCTTCCGACAAAAGCACCCGCTCGGCCGCGCCATCGAGATCCTCGAGCTGGCCGCTCTTCATCGACCATAGGAAGGCGAGCAACCCCACCAGCCCCATGGCGAGCCCTACGAGGACGAGCCAGATCGCGTAGCCCATCATGCCGCCTCGGCGAGCGGCAGCGGAGAACCGGTCTCGGACCGGGCGCCGATCGACACATGTCTGGCCGAGAGGCGCAACGCGTTGCCGACGACCAGCACGGACGATGCCGACATGGCGATGGCGGCGATCAGCGGCGTGACGTAGCCGGCCACGGCTATCGGCACAACGACGATGTTGTAGGCGACAGCCAACGCCATGTTCTGGCGAACGAGCCTGTTGGCCGCCCTTGCGATGCCGACCGCCTGCGGGACGGCTTCGAGGCTCGCGCCGAGAAAAACCATATCGGCGGCGTTGCGGCCGATGTCAGAGGCGGTCGACGGGGCAATCGACACGTGCGCGGCGGCAAGCGCCGGCGCATCGTTCAGCCCGTCGCCAATCATCAACACCTTACGCCCTTCCGCAGCGAGCCTGTTGAGCCGTCTGACCTTGTCTTCAGGCAGAGCTCCGCTCGTCGTCCGGCGGATACCGATCGCTGCGGCGACGCGCTCAACCTCCGGCGCACGGTCGCCCGACAGAACCTCCGTCTCCACGCGGCTCGAAGCAAGGCTCTGAACCGCAGCCGCCGCACCTGGACGTATACGGTCGGCCACAAAGAAAGCGCCCACCGGTTGCCCGTCGCGCGAGAGCCATGCGGCGGCCTCAGCAACCGACGAAGTCTCGCCGTCCAGAACCCACTCCTTACGACCCAGCCGGTAGGTGTGACCACCGACGATACCCTCCAGGCCCATTCCCGCAACCTCTCGGGTCGCGATCGCCAGGCTGGCATCCGGGCGCATCGCTGCAACCGCGCGTGAAACCGGATGGCGCGAGGCGGCCGCGAGCGCGACGGCCGCTTCGAGGTCGGCTTCGGCAACTGTGTGACGCGTCACGGCGGGCGTGCCCATGGTCAGCGTCCCAGTCTTGTCGAATACGGCGTGGTCGACCTCCGCCAGTCGCTCCAGCGCGCTGCCGTCCTTGATGGCGATGCCGCGCTCGAACAGGCGGCGGGCCGCGACGACCTGCACCATCGGCACGGCGAGCCCTAGCGCGCAGGGGCAGGTGATGATCAGCACCGCGATGGCGATGGTCAGCGAAAGGTAGACGTCTCCGGTCGCGGCTATCCACCCGACGGCCGTCAGCAGCGCCAGCGTGTGAATTACCGGCGAGTAGAGCGCCGCTGCGCGATCCGCGATGCGGCGATAGCGGGCGCGGCCGCCCTCCGCAGCCTCCATCAGCCGAACCATGTCGGCGAGGAAGGAGTCCCGCGGGCGGCGCTCGACCCTGACCACCAGCGCGCCGTCCAGGCTGAGCGCGCCCGACAACACCGCTGCGCCGGGGCCGACAGTCTCAGGCGCGGCTTCTCCGGTGACGATCGACAAGTCCAGCGTGCTTGTGCCGGAAACAACCGTTCCATCGGAGGGAATCCGGTCGCCTACGGCGATGTGCAGCATGTCGCCGACGGAAATTGATGCGAGCGGACGATAGTTGCGGCTGCCGTCCGCCTCCAGAACGGTTGCCCCGCGCGGCATCATCCGGGCGAGCCCGGTGACGGCTGTCCGCGCCTTGGAACGCATGGCGTGGTCCAGTGTCCGCCCGGCGAGCAGGAAGAAGATCAGCGAGGTGACGGCATCGAAATAGGCGTGTCGCGCCCCCGTGGCCGTGTCGTAAAGGCTGAGCGCAAGGGTGAGCAGGATACCGACCGAAATCGGCACGTCCATGTTCGATCGGCCGGCCTTGAGGACTGCCCAGGCGGAATTGAAGAACACGCGTCCGGAGTAGGCGACGGCGGGCACCGCTACCAGCGCCGAGATTAAATGGAACATGTTTCTTGCAGCGGCGTCCGAGCCCGACCATACCGAGATCGACAGCATCATGATGTTCATCGCCGCGAAACCGGCGACCGCGGTGGCGCGGAGCAGCCGCGACATTTCCGCGTCTCGTTCCGCCGCGTCGGCACTGCACAAGGTCGCTTCGTGCCCCGCGCGCCGCAGCGCCGCGATCATGTCCGGCACGGGCCCGTCAGTGCGCCACTTCACCGAGACGCGCTTCGCTGTCAGATTGACGCGGGCAAAAGCCACCTCCGGCAGTTCGGCGAGCGCGCCTTCGATGCCGGCGATGCAGGCGCCGCAGTGAGCCTGCGGTACCGAAAGATCGGTCTGGGTGAGACCGTCGCCGAGGTCGCGGCTGGCAAGCCTGATCTCTTCGGACGGGACGTCGCGCCCCGGTCCAATCATCAGGGCGGCTTCGCTTGCCGGTGCGCAGCAGGTCACTCCACTATGCCTTCTCCGGCTGCGCGATATCGCGGTAGGCGTGCCATGTGGCATGGCCGAGGAGCGGAAAGATCAGGATCAAGCCTGTGAGCCCCGTCGCCAACGATATCGCGAACAGCGCGAGCACCATGGCGCCCCAGGCAAGCATCGGCGGCAGGTTGTTCCAGACCAGCCGCATGCTCGTGCCCATGGCGGTCATGGCGTCGACCCGCCGTTCCAGTTGCATCGGCACGGAGAACACGCTGACGGCGAAGGCGAAAGCCGCGAACAGCCCGCCGACCGACATGCCAACGGCCAGCATCAGCCAACCATATGGTGTGCCGAAGAGCATGCCGGCGATGTGCTCGAGCCCCGGGAAAGGCGTGACGCCGAAGAAGATCGCGTAAATAAACACGGCGGCGCGCATCCAAAGGAGCATCAGCAGGCAGAGCATCAGTCCGGTGAAGAACACCTGTTTGCCGGACTGCGGCCGAACGGCCAGCATCTGCGCGAGCCCGACGGTCCACCGCGCTTCGAGTGCCCGGCTTTTCTCGTAGAGGCCGATGGCAAGGAAAGGAGCCACGATCATGAAGCCGGCAAGCGCGGGAAACAGGATGTAGTCGCTGGCGAAGGCGAAGAGAATCCAGACCAGGAGCCACGAGACCAGGGTTACGCCAAGCCCGTAGGCAAGGCTGGCCGCTGGCCGGTGCCACAGGTCCTTCCAGCCGGCTAAGAGCCAACGGAAACCGACCATCAAGGGGAGATTGCGCTGCAGGCGAGGATCGCGCGTTTCGCCGATGCCGGAGGTCTCGTTCAGCAGCCAGTAGGACTTGTCGGTCTCGCTCATCCGGGTTGTTCCTCAGCATGCCGACTTGGCGGCGCGATAGTCGTGGTTCCCATCCGCACCCTTCGAATGCGGCACGCAGTCCGGTTGCGAGGTGAAAGCGACGTAGGCCAGGTGCGCATTGGCGCCGACGAAAACAAGCAGTCCCCCTGCAACCGCGGCCCAGACCAGCCGGCGCAGGCGCGGAGCAGGGTGGAGGCTCGCGTTCATGGCTGCCTCCTGCCAAGATCGTGGACATAGAGTGCCAGCGTCCTCATGTCCGTGGTCGTCAGACGCTCGTCCCAGGTCGGCATGTGGCCCTCGCGGCCCCCATGCACCGAGTTGATGATGGTCTGTAGATCTCCTCCGTATACCCAGCGATCGTCTGTCAGGTTCGGTGCGCCCATATCGCGGTTCCCGGCGGCGTTGTCTCCGTGGCAGGAGGCGCAGTTGGCCGCAAAGACTTCTCTTCCGGCCTCGATTGTCGCCACATTCTGCTCCGTGGAGTAATCCGGATTGCTCAGCGAGTAGACATAGGTGGCGACGTTCCTGACCTGTTCACGCTCGAGCATGCCGTCGCGGCCGAAAGCCGGCATCATCGCGATGCGGCTGTCGGAATGGCGGGAGTTGATGCCGACGCGCATCGTCTGCTCGATCAGCTCCGGCCCGCCGCCCCACAGCCAGTCGTCGTCGGTCAGGTCGGGATAGCCTGCGCGGCCACGGCCGTCGGTCCCGTGGCAGGCGGCGCAGTTATCCCCGAAAAGCTGCCGTCCAGCGCCGCGGACCACCGTCATCAACTGTTCGTCGGCCAGGATCGTGTCGTAGGGCTCGCTCTCCAGGCGTCGGGTGATGGCAGCACGCTCCTCCCGCGCCGCGACGATCTGGGCTTCGACGGTGGTTTTTTGGTCAACGCCGAGCAGACCTTTCGTGTAGGTCGTACCGAGCGGCCATGCCGGGACGAAGAACCACCAGGCGATCGCCCAGATATGTGTGACGATCAGGAACATCAGCACGCCTCGCGGTATGGGCGTGTCCAGTTCCTTGATGCCGTTCCATTCGTGGCCGGTTGTCTCGCGGCCGGTGACGGAATCGCGTTCTTCTATCGCCATGGCTTATCGTCCTGGTCGAGAATGCTGGTCTTGGCGCGCGTGAAGTGTTTCCGGTTCGACGGCCAGAACGCGTAGACGACCACGCAGAGGAAGAAGCCCATCAGGTAGAACAGGCCCCAGCTCTTGGAGAAGGCGACGAGCGTGTCGTAGTCGAGATCCATCGCGCTGCCTCAGTCGTTTGGATCGGGCGCTTCCTGCGGCGCCACGGTGTTCTGGTAGGCGGCCTCGGTCAGGCGGCCGAGCACCTGCAGATAGGCGACCAGCGCGTCCATCTCGGTGAGCTGGGTCGCCACCCCGTCGAATGCGCTCATTTCGGTGGCGTCTCCATATCGCTCGGTGACGCCGGCGGCGAAGTCGCTGTCGGGAGCGGCCTGGCCGTAGGCATCCCGTGCCGCGTTCTCGACCATCTCGTCGGTATAGGGCACGCCGAGCGTCTTCTGGACCCGGAGGTGGTCTGCGAGTTCATCCGTGCGCAACGCCGTGCGGCCGAGAAAACCGTATGCCGGCATATTGGATTCCGGGACGACATCGCGCGGGTTGATCAGATGCGCGACATGCCATGCATCGGAATATTTGCCGCCGATCCGGGCGAGGTCCGGCCCGGTCCGCTTGGATCCCCATAGCATCGGCCGGTCGTATTTGGATTCGACCGCCAGCGAATAGGGACCGTAGCGCTCGACCTCGTCACGCAGCGTGCGGATCATCTGGCTGTGGCAGGCATAGCAGCCCTCGCGCACGTAGATATTTCGGCCGGCCAGTTCGAGCGGTGTGTAGACCCGCATGTCAGGTGCCTCCTCGACCGTTTCGTCGATGGTGAAGAGGGGCGCGATCTCGACGATGCCGCCGACGCTCGCCGCCGCGATGATCGCCAGGACAAAGCCGATGGCCGACCGTTCAAGCTTGCGGTGGAAAAGTTCCGGCATGGTCTATTCTCCCGCAGGGGCTGCGCGCGTGGCGGGCAGATCGGCTTCGCTCACGACCGTCGCGGGGACGAGGCGGATCGTCATCCAGATGTTGTAGCAGCCGATAGCCGTGCCGGCGAAGAACAGGAAACCGCCGAGGGTCCGGGCGATATAGTAGGGATACATCGCCACCAGCGTGTCGAGGAACGAATAGGCAAGCGAGCCTTCCTCGGTGTAGGTACGCCACATCAGGCCCTGCAGGATGCCCGAGTTCCACATCGCGAAAACGTAGACGAGCGTGCCCGCGATCGCGAGCCAGAAGTGCCACTCGATCAGGGCGGGCGAATACATGCGCTCGCGTTTCCAGAGCGACGGCACCAGCGTGTAGATCGAGCCGAAGCTGATCAGCGCCACCCAGCCGAGCGCTCCGGCATGAACGTGACCCACGGTCCAGTCCGTGTAGTGCGACAGCGCATTGACCGGACGGATCGCAAGGAACGAGCCCTCGAATGTCGAGATGCCGTAGAACACGGCGGCTGCCATCATGAAGCGCAGCGTCGCGTCGTCACGCACCTTGTGCCAGGCGCCGTTGAGCGTGAGCAGCGCGTTGCCGGCCGATGCCCACGACGGCACCAGCAGCATGACAGAGAAGGTCATGCCCAGTGTCTGCACCCATTGGGGCAGGGCTGTGTAATGCAGATGGTGGGATCCCGCCCACATGTAGAAGAAGGTGATCCCCCAGAAGCTGAGGATCGACAGGCGGTAGGAGAAGATCGGCCGCCCGGCGCGAACCGGCAGATAGTAGTAGAGCATGCCGAGGAAGCCGGCGGTCAGGAAGAAGGCGACCGCGTTGTGGCCGTACCACCACTGCACCATGGCGTCCTGGACGCCCGGCCAGATCGTGTAGCTCTTGGCGCTGCCCCACGAGATTGGCAGGGCGAGGTTGTTGACGATGTGAAGAATGGCCACGACCAGGATGAAGGCCATGAAGTACCAGTTTGCGACGTAGATATGCGGCTCCTTCCGCCGAGCCAACGTGCGGATGTAGAGCAGGAAATAGGTCACCCACACGACGACCAGCCACAGGTCCGCGTACCATTCCGGCTCGGCGTACTCCTTGGACTGGGTGATGCCGATCAGGTAGCCCGAGACGGCCAGCACGCAGAACAGGTTGAAGCCGAACAGGACGAACCATGGGCTGATCTGGCCGGCGAGACGAGCCCGCGATGTCCGCTGCACCACGTGGAAGGAGGTCGCGATAAGGGCATTGCCGCCAAAGCCGAAAATGACGCCGGTCGTGTGGGTCGGCCGCAGCCGGCCGAAGGTCGACCACGCGGCATCGAAGACCAGGTTCGGCCAGGCGAGTTGTGCGGCGATCCACACCCCCATGAACATGCCGAACAGCGCCCAGGCCATCGCCAGTACGATGCCGACCTTGATCGGGTCATCGTAGTAGGACTCTTCGCGTTCTTCCGTGGGTTCCGGAGCGTAGAAGGCCGAGAGAAGCGAATAGAGGAGGGCGCCTGCAAACAGGATCACGACCAATCCGTGTACGCCCAATGGAGCGTTCCGGCCTGCCGCCGCCATCGCGATGCCGGCGATCGCCACCAGCAGAACTATGACAACGGCGGTTTGGCGCTCGGACGAGGTCAGCTTCGCAATCATTCGTTCCCCTCCAGATTCGCCACCGATCAGGCAGCCTTCATGGATCGCGGCAGATCCAGCAGACCCGCGAGCTGGTCCCTGTTTCCAGTGATGTCGGCCAAGGTGTAATCGTCAAACACCGCCAGGAACGCGGCCAGCGCCTTGCTCGCGACCCGCTTCAGCCGGCAAGCCGGGGCAATGGCGCACAGACCACCTTCCGTCTGCATGCATTCCGTCAGCGCAAAGTCCACTTCCATCTTTCGCACGACCTCACCCAGATTGATCTCCTCCGGTCGCCGCGCCAGTGCGATGCCACCGGTCCGCCCGCGCGTGGCGGTCATGTAGCCAAGCCGCCCGAGGCCGAGTGCGACCTTCAGCAGATGGTTGCGCGA
Organism: Aminobacter aganoensis; assembly: GCF_014206975.1. Classification (GTDB taxonomy): domain Bacteria; phylum Pseudomonadota; class Alphaproteobacteria; order Rhizobiales; family Rhizobiaceae; genus Aminobacter; species Aminobacter aganoensis. The sequence goes on along the minus strand of NZ_JACHOU010000009.1, from coordinate 173,017 downwards.
GATCCTGTATGACGCGGCGACATCGGTGACCCGGCAGGGCTTGTCCTGATGGATCGCCAGATAGATCAGCATCCTGAGCGCGTAGTCCGTGTGAAGGGTGAGACGCATGGCAGCGATTTCATTCTCCGGCGGGACGGACAATCCGTCCCGGACGATAAAGTGCGATCGTAGCGACCAGGCAAAGCAGCAAAATCTTTGCCGTCTCCGCCACCGCGTAGAGCATGTGATGATACGAAGGGGGATATGGCGATCCGGCGATGACCGCCTCGACGCGCAGGTTGAGGGCCGGAAGCAGCCACAGTGCCTGAGCCGTTACGATCGCGGCGACAATAACCACGCACGTTTTCGTCAGGCGAGACCCAACAGGGAACAGGCTGGTGGCAACAAGAACAGCAGCAAGTCCCCATTCCACACGGCTGAATGTCCAGAAGGTGACCCTGCCGACGTCGAGGGCGACCGGAAGCGAAAGAGACGCCGCCTGGAACTTCACCGGGGTTGCAAGAAAAGAGACACCGGCCAGCATTCCTGCCCAGAAGGTTGCAAAGAGAACCAGCGCTCTATCTGAGAGCTTGTCGCCGACCCCACGCCTCATTCGGTCGTACCGTTCCGAGCACGATCCAACCGGAAGAACATCGCGAGCTTCAGGCTCCGCGCGATGCGCTCGGCACGTTCCATGAATACGACCGCTACTTCAGGCGGACAGCGGGCCTCGACGGTGTCGCGGAAGCAGCCGAGCCAGATGTCGAAATCGTCTTCCCGAACCTGCTTCAGTTTCAGATGTGCCGGCACTGGCCGTCCGCTGTAGGCGCCGTTTTTCAGGATCACCGAGCACCAGAAGTCGGTCATTTTTTCCAGATGCGGTTCCCAGTCTCCGTGGATTTGAGAGGCGAAGATGGGCCCGAGGCGCGCATCCGCTCTCACCCGACCATAAAAGTCACGAACCAGCGCGCCGATGAAGGCGCGATCCACGTTAGGGTGGCCAAGCGGAGCCTCGGCTTGCGGTAGGACCAGTTGGAAGGCGTCTGACGTCATGGTTGACCAAAGTGGTAGATACAAAGCCACTTTATGTTCCGTTCGTCCGTGGAGCAAGCGTGGTATTTGTCGCACGCCCTTGAGCACGTCAGACAATATCGGTCTGTCGAAGCGGCTAGGCTTTCGAGTTACGATAACCGATATGGTGATGGTTGATTGCGAGTACGTTCAGTATGATCGAGCGAGCGCACCGGTCAGTGGCGCACAGGCGAAGCGCCGACTTGGACCTCACTCAGCCCGGGGGCGGGAGTGGTCGAGCCGCACACAATACAAGTTCGGCTCGACGGTAAGCGGCTAAAGCCCCGCTTGCGTTCACTCTGCCGACGAATGGTTACGGAGCTGCTCACCGCTTCAACGCGTGTCACATTGCGACCCTTTCGTTTCGGCTCGTTGTTTGTGCGGGCGCAACGTCCCAGGATCCCGCAGGCCATAACATAGGGGTCTTTGGAGGCGCGTCCCATGACCGAACCTGAAGCGATCGACCTCGATATGACGGTTGACGAAATCATGCGCCGCTGGCCGGCGACTATCCGCGTGATGATCCGCCACAAAATGCTTTGCATCGGCTGCCCGATTGCGATTTTCCATACGGTAGAGGATGCCTGTCGGGCCCATGACATCGACGTGGCTTCCTTTTCGGAGGATCTTCTGCAGGCAATGAAAAGCGATCCGATGGCCAATGCGCCCTCGGCATTTTTTGCCAAAGCCGATGACGGCGTCAGCAGTTCACGCGCCCGCCGAAGAGTCGAGCACGGGAGCAGCGTCGGCGCGAAGATCGGGAGATAACTCGGAGTGGACCTGGTCCCTTGCCTCGTGGATCAAGTCCGGGCCATCAATCAAGCGGCGCTACCTGTCAGAGTTCTTCCGTCTGTTTTCCGCTACCAGCATGAGCGCGTGCGCGTCGGTCACGAGCACCTTCTGGCGGCCGCCGCGCACGATACCCTGGTCCTCCCACGCGCTCAAAAGCCGGCTGACTGTATGGAGCGTCGTTCCGGTCATTTCCGCAATATCCTGGCGGGTGATGGGAAAGGCGATCTCGATGCCGTCGGCAGTCTTGCGGCCGGATTGCTTCACGAGGCGCAACAGCGTGTGGGCGATCCGCTGCTCCACCTGCTGGGTCGATATCTCCACCACCCGCGCCTGGGTTTCCTGGAGACGGTTGCCTATGGTTTTGTAGGTGTTCGCTTCGAAAGCAGGTACGCGTGACTGCAGGTCAGGCCAGACGCTGTTTGGCCAGGACAGCACGACGCAGTCGACCGCCGCGATCGCCGACGCGGGATATGTGCTCCTGCCCATAGTGATGGCGATCCCGAAAAGCTCGCCCGCGTTGATGTATCGCGCGATGACCTGATCGCCTTCGGGCGAGGTGCGCACGACCCTTATGTGGCCGGAAAGCAGAAGAAAAAAGAACTTCGCTTCCCCGTCCTGCGCGAACACCTCCGTGTCCTTCGCAACGTGGGACGAGCGAGCCTGGACCAGGACGGCGTCGAGGGCATCGTCATCGCAACCCGCGAATGCAGGCAATCCAGCGATCAGGGTCTTGTCCAGCGCCATCCTTGGGGCGTCTCCCTCGTGTTGAACCGGATGCGCTGTATACCGTCCAACCACGCCAGCACAAAATGCTGCAGACGATTTCGCCTGAAGGAGGCCGGACTTGCGCAAATTGTGGCGCACACAACCCGGCGCAATAGGAAGTCACCGAGATAGCTGATCAAGCAGATCTGTGAGCGGCCGGACATGAAGCTCTACTTGGACAGCCGACGCGAATACGAGGGCGCGCCACCTTTTGGGGTCCATCAGGAGCGAAAGGGGTGGTGGCAGAGCGTTCACGGCTCGCGGCATGACGGAAGACCAGGCTGTTTAGGCCCAGCCAACAGCCTGAGCGCTACCTGGGAGAAAGCCACGCACGCGGCCGCGCGCGTCCAGAACGGATGCGTCCGTCATCATGCGTTGGCGCGTCGGCCCCAAAGAATTGGGGTGTAGCGCAGTGCAAACAGCAGGAATGCGGCGCTCCAGAATGCCCCGCCCCAGGCGAGCGCCGGCCCATACCAACTGCCGACCAGCGGCGCGACGACGCGCAACACCGCACCTGCCGTCACCAATGCGTAGATCGCCATGACAGCCGCGTCCGCCACGATCGACCGGCCGGTATGGCCGAGACTGGCGCGGGTCATCACGGCGAGCGTCATGGTGCCGATCGCACCAGCTGTCAGCGCATGCAGCGCCGCATTTTCGGGCAGAGCGCTGGTGAATACCGAAACTCCCAGGAGCGCCAGCGACAGGCCGAGCCAAGCGTATCCTATGTGCAGGATGAAAAGTATGGGTTCGCCGACGGTGCGAAGCCCCCGCCATCGGGCAAGCCGGGCGAGAAGCAAGACGGCGGCGACCACGAGCAGAGCACCCGAGGCGGGCGATCCGGGGTAGGTGACCCAGCTGGCGGCGCTGAGCGCGGTCGCGGCCAGCGCCATCTTGTCGAGACGGCCGAAGCTTGTCGGAAGGCGTGTCCCGCCTTGTTTCACAAGCCAGTTGCGCGTGAAGCTCGGCACGATCCGACCGCCAATCAGCGCCATGAGCATGTAGATTGCGGCGAGCGCGACACGCATGCCCAACCCCTCCGGCGCCAGGCCAAGATTGACCGCGTGGTCGAGCAGGTTCGCCATCGCGAACACCGTGATCATAACGGCCACGGGCGCATTCTTCCAGTTTCGGCCGGCGGCGACTTCGCGCCATACCGCGAAGCAAAGCATCGCTGGAAAGCCGAGGTCGATAGCCATCGCCACCTCTGGCATGGAGACAAAAAGACAGGCCAGGCGCCCCGCCACCCATAGGGCCACGAGCAGCGCGAGAGGCATGCCGCTCAGCGGCAGGCGGCCGGTCCAGTTCGGGATCGCTGTCAGGATGAAGCCGGCGACCACGGCGTATAAATAGCCGAAAACCATCTCATGAGCGTGCAACTGCAAGGCTCCGAATGGTCCTGCGATCTCCAATCGCCAGAAATAGGCCAGCAGCCAGAACGGGATCGCGAGCCCCGCATGAAGCGCTGCCAGGAAGAAGAACAGCCGAAAGCCGTCTTGCAGGATCGGAGGCATCGCCGAGATGCGTCCGCGTCCGTCGCGAGAGAAGTCGCCGGCTTTTCGCAGCGCGCGTGGGACCGACCTGTCAGGCCGTGGCGAAGCGGCCGGCATCAGTCGTTCTCGCTGGACGCAGATGCTCGTGCCGCCTGCGCGCCTCGCTCTGCCATGCCGCGTATCTCGTCGAATACCTCCGCGATCTGCAATGCGATGGTGCGCTGCGGCTCGCCGGGTAGCAGTTCGAACAGTTCATCGAGCAAGGCGACAGCAATCGCCACGCCTTCACGCATGGATCCTGCGTTCGAGACGGCGCCTGCCAATCGGAGACCCGTAGCGTCGTTGGCTGCCGCATACTGTCCGTCTGGGCCTTGCGCATAATAGGAATTCACCAAGGCGATTCGTCGTCTCAGTTCGACCAGCGCCGAACGTTCGCCCTTAGCGGTCAGTGCGGCCAGACGGGATGACGCCGCCACCAGTTTTTCGTTGGACATCCTGTTCTCTGTGCATTACCGGCGCTCGCCCAGGCCTGTACCGGACGAGGACAATTGCGGGATTGGAGCATTGCTGGTCCGCTGGCGGCCCGGACATGTTTTCCGGACCGCGGGCCTTCGCGCGCTCAGGCGGGTATCGGACCGGGAGCGGCAACCTGAGACATCAGGTCCTCGTTCCACTCGCCTTCGACCATCACGTGGGCCGTCGCGCCCAACTCCGCGGCCTCGATCAAATTGTGGTTGACGTAGGCGTAGAGGCCTGGCTGCCGGAAGGTGTAGAGCGCAGCGCCTGCCGATCCACCGCGAATGAACCAGGTTTCCAGGTCGCGGGCCGGCGGATTTGCGAACTTGCCCTGCTCCCACACATAGTCGCCGTGTCCGCCAATCAGATGCGGGCGCGTATCGCGATTGGCCTGCGAGTGGACGAACAGGACCGTCTCGCCGACCTTGGCCTTCATCGCATTGTCGCCCGTCAGCGCACCGACGCGACCGTTGAACACCACATGGGTGGGAACCAGCCCGCGCATGGCCTGGATCGTGTCGGGGTAGCTGTCGCCGAGCGTCTCGAAGTTGATGAAGCTGCCATTCGCGTTGCGCGGAATGTAGAACTCATTCTCGCCGACATAGAAGATTCGATCATATTTGATCGGTTCGTTCCGGTGGTTCCTGAGGCCGTCGCGCGGCAGGACCATGATGGTCCCGCTCATGCCCGAGACGACATGCCACGGGATCATGCCTTGCGGTGCGCAGTGATAGACGAAGGTTCCGGTGCGCGTAGCCTTGAAGCGCAGCGTCGCCTGTTCGCCGGGATTGACGAATGTGAGTTCCGCTCCGCCAAGCGCGCCGGTGGCGGCGTGGAAGTCGATGTTGTGCGGCATTTCATTGGTGTCGGGATTGACGAGGGTGAGTTCGACGTAGTCGCCCTCATGCACCACCATCATCGGACCCGGGATCGAGCCGCCGAACGTCATGGCCTGGAGAATCGTGCCTTCGTTGTCGATCTCTACCGGCTTCTCCTCGATCGACAGGGTAAACTCGACAACTTTTGGACCGCCCGTCGCGACCTGCTCGTGAGCATGCACGAAGGGTGGGGCGACCAGCGTCACCTTCTCGCGCGGCAGCGACGTGATCTCGGCTTCGCTGGCAAGTGCAGGGGAGACGGCCGTCATGCTCGTCAATGTGGGGGCGAGCACTCCGGTGGCGGCGGCCCCCAGCAGTGCCTGGCGACGCGTGAACATTTGGTTCTCCTTCTCGACCATGATTTCGATGAGGAGAACCTAGCCGGTCGCCCTTGTCCGCTCTTTGCGTAACGACAAACAAAGGAAACATTGCTCATACAGGGATCATGGTCTTCGCCGACATGCGGCACAGGCGGTGCTCGAGAGGAGCCAGCATCAATCGACATGGCGGCTCCATGTCGAGGTTGTGCGGCCGCCGCCGCCGACGCGCCCACCGCGACGAAATCGATCGCCGGCACGGTCTCACGGATCGATCCCGACCTCGCGACCAGACATGGAGCGCAAAGTTGTCTTCTGGGCGCGGCGCCGGTGACATGGAGCGAATTGAATTTTCTAGGGTCGGAAGCGGTAGCGACTTTCTTTGAGTGGCTACGGTCTTCGGGCGGTGCACGATTCCCGCGAAAGGTTCATTCCGATCGCTCGCAACGCAAACGGGCGCGACACCGCGCCCGTCCGTTAAGGCAATCAATGCTCAGCTTGCGGGAAGAGCCGCCAGAAGCTCTTCGAACTTCTTCTTCGCCCTGCCGGGATGTTTGACGATCCTCGCCTCTTCGAGGTTCGTCGGCTTGCCGACGGCAACCAGCATTACCATGCCCATTCCATAGTGGGGCATGCACTTCACTCCGTATACGCCCTCTTTTTCGACCGTGACGGTGATCTGTTCGTTCAGCTTTCCCTTGAACGGTGTGGAGTCCGCGGGAAACATGCCGGGAATGCTCTCCGCATTGTGGGACTTGTCCGTTGGAACGAAGGTGATGGTGTCCCCCGGCGCCGCCTGAACGAAGTCGGGCTCATAGACCATCGCTCCCTTCTTCCCCATGTTGAGCATCATGACCTGATGGTCGACGCTCGCCAGGGCGCGAACCGGCAGTAGCGCCAGAACCGTGGCTCCCGCCGCACCAGTCAGCACCTGACGTCTGGTAAACATCTTGCTTCTCCTTTCCTGAAGTCGGGATCCTCATAGACGGATGCGCCCGCTTCTCTTTGAGCAATCGCAAACTCAAACGGGTTCGCATAACAAGAGGACCGTGCACTGGTGCTAGGAGCGAAAAAGCTGCCGATCCGCATTGTCTGAGTTGGCGTGCCAACTTCAGACTGAAAGCGCCGACCTTTCTCCAGGCTTCGTCTCGTTCGACATCGATGGCCGCAACGCGGCCGAAGTGGTGTCCCGTCTCAGGCGACAAGTCGTAAACGCTTCGGTTGCCCCTATGCACACAGCCGCATGTACGGCTCACGCCAAACATCGTGAACGACGAAATGGACATAGAGCGCGCCATCGCGGACTGTCGGATGTCATCTGACCCCTCAGCATAGGCCAGCTTTCGGGGAGAAGCGGCTCACGACAGATTGCCGCCTCAAAAGAGCCCCAGAACGATGGCGGCGAGCGCGATGTAGCGGCCCGCCTTTGCGATGCTCACGGGCAGCAGGAAGCTCCAGAGCGGTTCGCGCAGCACACCGGCTGTCACTGTCAGCGCATCGCCGCCGAGAGGCGCCCAGCTCAAGAGCAGGCACCAGCGGCCCCATCGACGATACCAGCCCGTGGCGCGGTCGAGCGCCTGTTCGCTGACCGGAAACCAGCGCCGGTGACGATAGTGCTCGATCCAGCGTCCGAGCAGCCAGTTGGTGACAGAGCCGAGCACGTTGCCAATGGTTGCCACGATCACCAGCAGGACGGGCGACTGCTTGCCGAGTACCAGCAGCCCGACCAGCGCGGCTTCCGATTGGGCGGGCAGGACCGTGGCGGCGACGAAGGCGACGGCAAACAACCCGGCCAGAGAAAGCAGATATTCCACGCCCCCGGTCAGCGCTCACGCGGCCATGCGAGATGCATATCGTCGATCACATAAGCATGGGCGTGGCGATGCCCGTGCCCGGCATCCTCGAGATGCGGGTGACCCGCGGGCAAGTCGTTGTGGCTATGCTCCATCACCTCGGGATCGTCGGCTGACCACACGGCGAAGCCGATGCCGATCGCGGTGGCCGCTACGGCAGCAAGGATGACCGCGGTGAGCGGCAGGCCGAGTGCCGCGCCGGCCCAGCCAGCAAGCGGGTAGGCGATCAGCCAACAGGCATGGGAAAGCGCGAACTGCGCGGCGAATAGCGCTGGGCGGTCTTCCGGGTTTGCCGAGCGCCGGAGCAGCCGGCCGGATGGCGTCTGCGCTGTCGAATAGCCGAGACCGAGCACGAACCAAAGCGGCAGCAGCCAACCGTAACCAGGCAGCGCCGTTGCCGCCAGCGTTCCCATAGCCAGCAGCGAGGCGCCCGCCAGCATAGCGGTGCGGTCGGGCACGGACTCCAGCAGCGTCGGCAGCGCGAGCGCCGCGGCCATCGAGCCGCCGCCGAAAGCAGCAAGCGCCAGCGCCGTCGCCTGGTTGTCTAGGCCAAATCGGGCTTGCACGTAGACAACTGTGTTAACGATCACCAGCGCGCCGGCCGAGGCGACGGCGAGATTGATCGCCAGCAGCCCGCGCAGGCGCGGCGTTGCCAGATAGATACGGGCACCGCGGGTCGTGCGGTCGTAGATGCCGCGTGGCGTCGTCGGCTTCGGGCTTGGCAGGGCGACCGACACGACCAGCGCTGCGGAGACGAGAAAGCCGATCACCGTGCCGGCGAACAGGTCGTGGAAGGAGATGAAGGCGAGAAGTGCTGCCGCCAGCATCGGGCTGACGACGCTTTCCAGATCATAGGCGAGCCGCGACAGCGACAGCGCGCGCGTATACTCTTTCTCCTCCGGCAAGATATCGGGGATCGTCGCCTGAAACGTCGGTGTGAAGGCGGCCGAAGCCGATTGCAGGACGAAGATCAGGACATAGACCTGCCAGATTTCGGTGACGAAGGGCAGCAGCACGGCTACGGCCGCGCGCACGAGATCGAGCGCGACCAGCATGGCGCGGCGTGGCACCTGCTCGGCAAAGGCCGAGGCGATGGGTGCTACGCTCACATAAGCGACCATCTTGATGGCAAGCGCCGTTCCCAGAACCGCGCCGGCGTTCTCACCAGCCAGTTCGAAGGCGAGCAGTCCAAGAGCCACTGTCGCAAGGCCCGTGCCGATCAGCGCGATGACCTGGGCGAGAAAGAGGTGGCGATAGGTTCGGTTCCTGAGGATCGCCAGCATTACAGATACTTCGCGATTTCCTTGAACTCGTCGATCGACCGCCGCCGGTCGCGGGCGAGTGGCCCGACCACTTCTTCAAGGCAATGGTCAAGATGATCCTGGATCAGCGTCTTCTTGGCCTGCGCGATGGCCTTTTCAACCGCATGGAGCTGCTGGGCGATTTCGAGGCACGGCCTGCCGGCCTCAATCATCTTGATGACGCTGCGCAAATGACCGTCCGCGCGCTTCAAACGTTTGACGATCCGGGGATGCGTCTCGTGCAGGTGCTGGTTCATGATTTATGCTATCCCCCTGCATAGGATATGCCAAGGCGCAGTCGTCACTTTATTCGCTGCAGCGAACCAGCTGACGCCATGGGGAAACAACTCATCGACAGACGCGGCATCTCCGTGATCGTCGTGCCGCCGAACGACCCCGCTTACGCCGATCCAGCCGTCCTGAAACGGCTGGATCCTACTTTGTGAAGTGTTTTCCGGACAATACCGTGGAAGTCGCCTGGGTCGTGCAGCCACGCATCGAAGCCTTCACGGTGGCGTGCCGCGGTTGGGATGCCCGGTCGCCAAGAGCCGAGGCGCAGCAGAACGGCATGCCGAATTGATGGACTAAGCCTCGGCTCCTGGGGGGCGGTGGAGGTTGAGGCGCCACATGCCCCACCAGGCGAGCGGCGCAAGGACAAAGACGCTCGCCATCCCTGGTAAGTATCCATAGGGCTCGTTGGCCAGCAGCGGCATGATGAAGTGCGCCATCTCGGTCAGCCCCATGGACGCAAAGAAGGTCCAGGCGAGGAAACGGCCGAACTCGTGATCGCGCCGGAAGAGCAGGGGAATGGCCAGCCATGCTCCGACTGGGACGATCAGGAGCGCCAGCGCCAGCCCGACCGACATCTCCGGCACCGGTGTCCCCGTAATCCGCGCGGAGACGGCTTCGAAGAAGGCGGTGCGGTTTTCCTCGAGCTTGTGCAGCAAAAGGAAGGCAGCGAGCGTCAGCCAGTAGGGAACCCTGACGGATGCCCACGACGCTTCCTGTGCCGTGGCCAGCCACAGGATGAACCCGCCGAGATAGCCGACGAGGAAGATGAGAGCGTAAAGCCATCCGAGATAGAAATAGCCGAGCAGAGGGACCAGGATCGAAAACCCGAAGGCGGCGGCGACCAGCAGCGGACTTCTGTTCTGCATCACAGCCGATTCTCTCATAGTTCGGCCTTTCCTAGTATCCCGCGACCGCGTTCTGCTTGCCATGCAGGAAATGTGTAGGAAATAGCGCGGAGCAGGAATGTTCTGGCAAACGCCAGGTAGAGGGGCCAACCATACTGCACTGCCAGCATAAGCGACGTGATGGCGCCCGCCAAGTCCGCCACATGCCAGCCAGGTTGGACAACCGATCATTTGGAAGCGGCGGGATGCTGCAGGGAAAGACGAAGGCGGCGTGGATCAGCCCCCAACGCTGCGGCAAGAGCAGGCCACCGATCACCATCTCGACCTGGTCGGTTCGTTCAAGTCACGGGACATGACCGAACTCAATGTCAGCGCATTGTTCGTGCATAGCACGAATGGGAAGCTGCCGGAACCGGCAGTAGAAGCCGCAATTTTCAAGTGGACCATTCGCCTGTGACGCGCGGCATGCTGGTCTGTTAAGGAAATCTGTCTATAAACTGGCGGCAGGCGCTGATTTGCCATGGTCGCGCGGGCGGGGTCGGGAAGGTAATTGCAATGGCATCGGCTCAACAATTGATAGGGCTCGTCAAGAGCCACGCTGAAGGCGACGAAAAGCGATTCTTTGACCTTGCCATGCAGCTTGCCGCTGCGGAGGAGCAAAAGGGTCATGCTCGTCTGGCTGAACAGCTGCGGCAATGGGCCGACGCAGGCCAGCAACCGCAGACACCGACGCGTGTCACGCCCACGCCGATCTCTGCTCCACGCGGTGACCTGGCTGGATTTTTGAGCGCCAGCTATCCGACCACGCGGCTCAACGACCTGATCCTGCCGGCCCACATCGAGGACGAGCTGTCTCATATCGTCACCGAAACCCGTATGACGGAACGGCTCGAGGAGAAGGGCCTGCGGCCACGACGCCGGCTGTTACTTGCTGGTCCGCCGGGGACGGGCAAGACGCTAACGGCGGAGGCCCTCGCCGGCGAACTGAAGTTCCCGCTGTTCACAGTTCTCCTCCACGGCCTGATCACCAAGTTCATGGGCGAAACCGCGCAGAAGTTGCGGATGATATTCGACGCGGTTCGGACGAACCGCGGCGTTTACCTGTTCGATGAGATCGATGCGCTCGCGGCATCGCGCGGATCGGAGAACGACATCGGTGAAGCCCGTCGGATTCTGAACTCGGTCCTGCAATTCCTCGACGAGGACACGGGACCGTCGATCGTCGTGGCGACCACTAATCTGCCGGAAATCCTCGATCGCGCGATTCTTCGCCGCTTCGATCTGGTGCTACCCTATCAGCTGCCGGATGCCGATGCGATCGGAAAGGCCATGCGCCGACGACTGAGCGGCTTTGGCGTGGAGTCCGTGAATTGGAAAGAGGTAGTGCACCACGCAGAAGGGCTGTCGACGGCCGATGTGGTGGCTGCAGGGGAGGATGCGGCGAGACGGGCGGTCTTGGGTAATTCGAGCGAGATCAGGACGGTGGCAATCGTTGCGTCCCTCGAGCGCCGCCGGTCGCTGCACAGCATAGGGGCGGGAACGCATGCCGAGGGACCGAAGACACTTCATTCTCAACGAAATCTCAGCCGCAAACCCGTTCAAGCCAAAGGGCGGCGGATCCGCAAATCATCCTAGTGATGTCGTCAGCCGAGCAGCTCATGCCCAGTCGCTGCTTCACGCATTGGATTATCTGCCTGATATAAGCGCCGCTGCGCTGCCGGGCATCTACCTGGAGGTCGAGGGCAGGACAGGCGAGCCGATGATCACTGCGGGCCTCAATGCCAGCGATCTGACGCTACTTCGTGTCGAGCCGTCGCGGCCCGCAGCAAACCAGCCAGCCCGCGCTACCGTCTTTGCGACCGAAGAGGGCGTTGCAAAGCTCCGCAGAAAGGTCGAGGACTTCGCCGGCAAGGAGAGGAAATCCGGCCGACCCTACAATGCCGATCTGGTCCAGAGCATCGGCGCCATTGTCGAAGCCGGCCTGCGGGCATTGTGGCGCAGTCCGCCTCAACGGTTCCCTGCCCAGGAAGGGGCCGTACCGTGGGAGGTGTGGCTCGACAAGGCGCAGGCACAGGCTTTCATTGCCGGCGCGGCAGAACTCGATGTTGCGATCGGCGCCGATCGGCTCGAGTTCCCGGAAGATATCGTTGTCATCGCTACTGCGACGCGAGACGCGCTTGCGTTGGCGGTTCGGCGCCTTGCCGGCGTACGGGCGCTCGCTGCCCCAACGGTCACCGCCGACTATTTTGATGCGATGGACCCCGACGAGCAGGCCGATTGGGTCGACAACCTGCTCGGCCGGACAACCTTTGAGGCTATTGACGACCCGAACTATGTGACCCTGCTTGACCGCGGGGTTAGCCGGGCCCATCCGCTTATTGAGCCAGCGCTTGCCGTCGCTGATCGTCACGCCGCTCATCCTGCCTGGGGGGTCGAGGATATAGTCGGTCATGGCACACAGCTCGCCGGGCTTTCCCTATTCGGCGATTTGACGCCGGCGTTTCAGTCCATGCTGCCGATCCGGCTTCGCCATCGTCTGGAATCGGCAAAGATCATCCCTGATGCCGGTCACAATCCCCATCACCTACTCGGGGCAGTGACACGCGCCGGCATCAACGCGGCCGAGACGGCAGGCGTTCGCCGCCGGACGTTTACACTGGCCAGCACCACCGAGGACGACACGCCGCATGACGGAGCACCAACCTCATGGTCGAGCGAGCTGGACCAGTTGGCGGCCGGCGTATCCGGCATTGTCGCGACGCAGCGCCTCGTGCTGGTGTCTGCCGGAAACAGTGACCAGAACAGATTTGGAAACCACGACTATCTCACCACGAGCGACCATGCCGACAACGAGATAGAGTCGCCAGCACAGGCATGGAACGCAGTCTGCGTCGGTGCCTACACGGAAAAGAATGTTCTCCCGGCCGGCGTGCCCGGTACGCCTCTTGCTCCGATCGGTGATCTCGCGCCGTCTTCGAGAACCGCGAGTTGGTCGTCGCACTGGCCGATCAAGCCGGACGTGGTGATGGAGGGTGGGAACTGGATCGTGAACGGTCCACCACCGCCGATGAAACATCCCGCACTTTCGCTGCTGACAACCGACCGTCAGTACCCGCTGCGAGCCTTTACGACCGTCGGAGAAACCAGTGCCGCGACCGCACTTGCCGCTCGCGCCATCACTGAATTGTGGTCCGACTACCCGGAGCTTTGGCCCGAGACGATTCGCGCCCTTTTCGTCTCCTCGGCGCGTTGGACTGCCCGGATGCGGTTGCATCTGCCGGCAAGTCCGGGGAAGGGGCACTATGGTCCGCTGTTCAAACGCTATGGCTATGGCGTGCCGGACATGGAGCGCGCCCGGCGCAGTGCTTCTAATGCATTGACCTTGATCGTGCAGGACAGGATCACTCCCTATCGCGAAAGCGACACAGGCGGTGCTGATCATGTTCACAACGAAATGCGTCTGTTCGAGCTACCCTGGCCAGTCGAGGCATTGCGTGCGCTGGTCGCTCACCCCGTCAGGTTGAGGGTTGCTCTCAGCACCTTCATCGCGCCGAACCCCTCCGAGCCTGCTCGCGGCTCCAAATTCCGATACGCGTCACACAATCTGCGCTTCAAGCTGAACAGACCCAACGAGGATCGCGCGGCTTTCATCGCCCGCATCAGCAAGGTTGAAGAAGAGCCCGGGGGGCCGGCCTTCGATGAAAATGACGGCTGGACGTTCGGTCGCAATCGTCGGGACGTCGGCTCGCTTCAGATCGACGAGCTGACCTGCCCGGCTTCCGATCTTGCTCGCCGCAACCTGCTAGCCGTTCATCCGGTGGCAGGCTGGTGGAAGACGCGAGCGGTTTTGAATCCGAATGAGAGATCGGTTCGGTTCGCTCTGATCGTCGAGATCGATGCGGGAGAGGTGGAGTCCGAACTCTACGCCGAGGTGCAGTCTGCGATAGAAGTTCTCAACCTCGCCGAGATCGCTGTCTAGCTTGGTGGAGCCGTCGAGCCGTGCTTACATCTATAGTTCGACATCCCGATACCAACGCCAGGCGATCGTCACTGCGATCCTGAACTAATGAACCCCGATCAGTGCCCGAGGATCTGGCTGAGAAACAATTTGGTCCGTTCACTGCGGGGCGACGAGAAGAAGGCGACAGGCTCGTTCTCTTCAATGATCTGGCCGCCGTCCATGAAGACTACTCGATCGGCGACCGCTTGCGCGAAGCCCATCTCATGCGTCACGCACACCATCGTCATGCCCTCGTTCGCCAGTTCGATCATCGTGTCGAGCACCTCTTTGATCATCTCCGGATCGAGAGCGGAGGTCGGCTCGTCAAACAGCATGATCCGGGGTTTCATGCACAGGGCGCGGGCGATGGCAACGCGCTGCTGCTGGCCGCCCGAAAGTTGCCCCGGATACTTGTCCGCCTGTTCGGGTATGCGAACCTTGCGCAGGAAATGCATCGCGATCTCCTCAGCCTCCTCCCGCGGCAGCTTGCGCACCCAGATGGGTGCGAGCGTGCAGTTCTCAAGGATCGTCAGGTGAGGAAAAAGGTTGAAATGCTGGAACACCATGCCGACTTCTGAGCGGATCTTCTCGATCCCCTTGAGGTCGTTGGTCAGTTCGGTACCTTCCACCACGATCCGCCCGGACTGATGCTGCTCCAGCCGGTTTATCGACCGAATGAGCGTGGACTTGCCGGAACCTGATGGACCACAGACGACGATCTTTTCGCCTTGGCAAACCGTCAGGTTAACGTTCCGCAACACCTGAAAGTCGCCGAAGGACTTCCCGAGATTCTCGATCCTGATCGCCGGAGCGCGATCACTCAGTTTTTCACCATCGTTCATCCACGCTTCTCCGCACCGCTGCGTTCCAAGAAGTCTGCAAACCGCGCGAACGAAAAGGCGAGCGCGAAATAGATCAGGCCGATGAATAGAAAAGTCTCGGTGGACGGCGCCGGCCATGCCGGATCGGAGAGCGCTGCCTTGCCTGAACTGATCAGGTCGAAGAGGCCGACTACCAGCACGAGGCTTGTGTTCTTGATCATTACGATGATCGTGTTGGTCAGTGCCGGAATCACGATCCGGATGGCCTGCGGCAGGATAATCAGCCTTTGCGTACTCCAATAGTTCAGGCCGAGAGCCTCGGCTGCTTCCGACTGGCCGCCCGGTATGGCCTGGAGTCCTCCGCGGAGGACTTCCGCGAGATAAGCTGCGGCAAAGATGGTCAAGGCAAGCAGGGCGCGCACGAACTTGTCCGGAAGGAGTGATTCCGGCAGGAACAGCGGCAGCAGGATCGACGCGACGAAAAGCAGGCTCAGAAGAGGCAGCCCCCTTATCGTCTCGATGAAGAGCACGCTCAGAGTACGAACGACCGGGAGGCTCGACCTGCGACCGAGCGCGAGGAGGATGGCGGCCGGAAAGCCGAGCCCAATGGCAAAGACGGTGAGAATGAGCGTTACAGGCAGCCCGCCCCATGAGCTTGTCGGAACCGAGACAAGGCCGAAGCCGCCGCCCATCAGCCAAAGGACGATCGCCATCATACCCACCCAAATCGCCGCCAGCCCGGGACGCCACGCAGACGGTCGTGCCGATGCGACGAGCGTGATGATAATGAGGATGCACACCAGCCCAGCGCGCCATCTTTCCGCCGGCGGATAGATGCCGAAAAGGATCTGACCGGACTTCGCGATCACGAAGCTCCAGCATGCCCCGGTCGCGGCGGCGCAAGTTTCCGGTTCTGCAGGGAACAGGGCTGCGTTGAGGATAGCCCAGTCCACGAGCAGCGACCCGAGCCGGACCATCAGCCAAAGCAGGATCAGGGTCAGCGCAGCATTCAGTGGCGTGCCGAAGAACGGCGCGAGACGACGAAGCAATGAACGCGCGTCGGGCGCGGCGGCACGTGCAATCGTATTGGACGCTGTATCGGCCATGTCTCAGCGCTCCACGATTGCAATGCGGCGATTGTAGGCGTTGAGCAGCGCGGACAATGCCAGGTTCACGGCTAGAAAGACCCCCAGGATGATTGCGACGCCCTCGATCGCATGGCTGGTCTTGTTGATCATGGTGCTGACCACTGTCATGAAATCCTGGTAGCCCACCACGATTGCCAACGTGGAGTTCTTGACCACGTTGATATACTGGCTGTTCAGCGGCGGAACGATGCTACGGAGGGCCAGCGGCACGACCACGAGCCGATAAGTCTGGCCTCGCGACAGCCCCAGCGCCGTTGCTGCCTCCCACTGGCCTTTGCGAACGGCGAGGATGCCGCCGCGTACGATCTCGCCGATAAAGCCCGCAGTGTAGAAGGTGAGCCCGATCAGGATGGTGGTCAGTTCCGGGGTTAGCGACCAGCCGCCGGCAAAATTCGCCCGGCGAAATTCCGGAATGTCCAGGGAAATGACGTCACGATAAGCGAACAGAAAGATCCCGGCGGCGACCGCAACGAAAAGCCACGCGGCGCTCACATGGGCAGGGCGGCTTCCTGTCTCGATTTGCCGCCGCCGCGCAGCATACGAGGCGCCGGCTAGAATCACGGCACTCACGCCGACGAACGCTACCGGTGCAAATGCCGAAGTCGACCAGCCCAGCGCGGGCATCGACAGGCCTCGCACAGATATGTGCGTGCCGGGCGCGAGTTTCCATGCTTCGGTTGCGAGCGGCAGGATCTCCCACCACAGCGCGTAGTTGAAAATCAGCAGGACTACCAACGGCGTGTTTCGCGCCACCTCCACCCAGACACGGCATAGGCCGCTCACCAGCGGATTGGAGCTGAGGCGGCCAATTCCGATGAATAGGCCGATCACACTTGCGAGCAGGATCACGAGGACGGAAATGAACAGGCTGTTAGAAAGGCCGACCACGGCGGCCCACCAGTTTGGATCGGAAGACGAATAAGGCAGGATCGTCTCGGCGATCTGGAAATTTGCCGGCCGCCAAAGAAACCCGAAACCAAGCGGAATTCCACGAAGCTCGAGGTTTCGCGCCGTGGCTGTGAAGAGCATTGATCCGAGCGCTGCGATCCCTGCAAGAAGGGCGATCTGAACGATGATCGCGCGAAATCGTACATCCTGCAGCATCTCTGTCTCCTCACCCATTTGGCCGTCCGACCTTCGCCGGACGGCCTGTTAGCGCTTACTTGAATGGTATGGGGAACAGTATTCCGCCGTCCCGTGGAAGCGCGTTGAAGCGCCGTTCAGCCTTCAAGGGGCTATCTTCGCCGAGATTGCGCGCGAAAACTTCACCATAGTTGCCGACTTGCTTGATCACATTGTAGATCCACTTGTCGTCGAGCTTAAGAGGCTCGCCAATACCCGGATCCACACCAAGCGCCTTACGGGTTTCGCCGTCCGTCGAGCTTGCGGCGATTTCATCGACATTCTGCGACGTGATGCCCCGATCTTCCGCCCACACCATGGCATTGAATGCATAGCGGACAATGTCGAACCAGCGGTCGTCCCCACGTGGTATGGCCAACGCGAGCGGCTCCGTAGTCGCACCGCTCTGGAAGATCGCGTGTTCATCGGGATTGCCGGCGACAGCTGCTCGCTGTCCAGCGATCGCGAAACCGTCGCTCATATAGCCGTCGCAACGTCCGCCGAAATAAGCGTCGCGCGCCAAGATGGTGGAATCGAAATAGACGCGCTCCACCTTCACCTGATTGCTTTGCTCAATAATGTCGAGTGCATTCTCAACGAGGCTGCCGCCGCCTTGAAGGCAGATTGTAAGCCCGTCGAGGTCGGCTGCTTTCGCCACGTTCAACGCCTTGCGCAACATTATCGCGTCGCCATCGACGAGATTGATGGCAACAAATCGGACAGCGACGTCGCGGGTATAAGTCCAGGTCGTTGTGCGCGACAGTACGTCGACCTCGCCGGTCTGGACTGCGGGTATTCGCTGGGCCGCATTCAGCGGCACGAATTGGGCCTTCTGGCTGTCGCCAAAAAAGGCCGCGGCGACCGCGCGGCAGCTGTCCACGTCGAACCCTGTCCAGACACCCTTGTCGTCAGGACGGGAAAGCCCGGGCACTCCCTGACTGGCACCGCAACTGACATAACCGCGTTCACGGACCTTGTCCGCGATGGATTGCGCATTGGCCGATCCGGCCCCAATCATCGCCGTGGCCATGGCGACGGCAAACTGAATTGCAAGTTTCATCTGCGTTATCACTCCTCTTTTTATAGTTCCCTCTGATCAACAGCACGCTCCTGCGCGCCAGGCATGGTGCCCGCGGACAAGCCCATGAGAGCCGCTTCGATGTCCGCCTGCAGATCCTCGACGGGCTCAAGCCCGATAGAAAAGCGGATGAATTTTCCTGGTGTGGAGCCAGGTGCGGCGGTCAACCTGAACGCCAATTGGGGGGTCACGATGCTGTGAGTGCTGCCCCAGCTCGCCCCAATGCGGAAAACCCTGAGAGCATCCACGAACACTGACGTGCAGTCCTGATATTGCGGCGCCAGCTCAACAGAAAAGAGGCCGCTCGCACCCTGAAAATCGCGTTGCCAGAGGATGTGCCCCGGATCGCCTGGTAAGGCCGGGTGGAGTACCCGAGCGACTTCCGGGCGAGCAGCAAGCCAGTGCGCCAGGGTTAGCGCAGAGGTTCCCTCCCGCTCCAGGCGAAGAGGCATCGTCTGAAGGCCACGCAGAACCAAACTTGCGTCATCGGCGGACACCCCGAGTCCCATCAGTCGGCTAACGTCCTTCAATCGTCGAAAAAGCACCTCGTCGCGAGTAACGAGAGCGCCAATGAGCACGTCTGCATGTCCCCCCGCATGTTTGGACAACGCCTCCATGACTATGTCGGCGCCGAGATCGAGCGGGTTGCAGTGCAGAGCGGAGGCCCAGGTGTTGTCGGCCAACACTCGTCCTCCCGACGTATGTGCCGCTTGCACGATAGCGGGGATGTCCTGGATCTCCATCGTGTTCGAGCCCGGAGACTCAACCACGACCACGCGAGTGCGATCGTCAATGAGAGCGCCTATGCCAGAGGCGATGGTGGGGTCGTAGAGCGCAACCTCGACACCAAATGATGCGAGCACTTCAGTACAGAAGGTGCGGGTCGACCCATAGGCAGAGGTTGGCACCAGCACGCGATCTCCGGCCTTTAGGAGGGCGCTCAAGGCGAGCGCTGTCGCAGACTGCCCCGACGGCAGGCAAAGGCAATATTCCGCTGCATAGAGTTCAGAAATGCGCGCCTCAAGCGTGCGGCTGGTAGGCGTGCCGTAAAGCCCATAGGTATAGCCGTCGTAGAACTGCTCATACCGCCGTTCGAAGGCGTCACATGTGGGGAAGACGATAGTCGAAGCTCGGGTCACCGGAACCGCGAGGCTGCTGAAGCCTTTGTCGTTTGCGGGTTCAGCGCGCAGCAATCTGGTTTCTGTCTTCAAGGTCACTCTCCTGTGCGAGAGTTGTAGCGCAGCGCGCCTATGTGCAATAATGTTCTTGAGAGGTGTACATTATGCGTTGGTGTTATCATGCATCTGGGAGAACTTGAGGCATTCGATGCCGTTATGCGGATGGGCAGCACAAATCGAGCCGCCGACTTCCTGGGTATCAGCCAGCCGGCGATCAGCCGCGCTATTGGCCGGCTTGCCAAATCCACAAGGCTGACTCTGTTTCGCCAGGTTGGCGGCCGTCTTGTGCCGACGCCCGAAGCGTTGAGCCTGCACGAGGAAGTCCAGCGTGCGTTTGTTGGTTTGGACCAGTTGCGCGCGCGAGCCGCGATGATCCGCGAATTCGGCGCTGGCGGGCTTCGACTGGCTTGTTATCCCGCGCTTGGTTTGTCTTTCGCACCGAGAGCTATCCAAAGATATCGCGCCAAGGACCGGTCAGGACATGTGACCCTCCTGATCGCGGGGTCCAACGCTGTGCGCGATATGGTCGCTTCGGGTCAGGCAGATGTCGGACTCGCTGCAGATGAAATCGATGCGTCGCGCGTCTCTACGCAACCCTTCATGTCCGCGCCCGCTGTGTGTGTCATGCCGGCGGGCCACCGCCTGGCCAGCTACGAAACAGTTGCGCCCAGAGACCTTGCCGGTGAGCCGTTCATTGCTCTTTCGCCGGATGATACTGCCCGCAGGCGAGTCGAACGTATTTTCGAAGAAGCCGGCGTGCAGGCGCGCACTGTGGTCGAGACGCAGTATTCCGAGGTTGTCTGCAATCTGGCACTTGAAGGCGTTGGTATCGGAATTGCCAATTCCATGACATTCAAGGCCAGCAAATTCGAGAACCGAGGCTTAATCGCTCGTCCGTTCCACCCGCAGATCGCGTTTCGGGCCCTAGTCCTAACCGCAAAGGAGCGAGTAAAGTCTGCGCAGACACAGGCCCTGATTGCGGCGCTGCACGACACACGTGGTCAATTTGGAATTATGGCTGCACCTACAGCGCCCGTTGACTCGCCCAGCGGGATCTAATGGGTTTCGGTGACCGGGAATATGGCGGTCCCCACCCTGAGACTCGCATCCCGTAATCATGCAAGCGGAATGTGCCGCCGCTTAGTACGGTGGCCGACGATCAACGCGTCATGCAGGAAGCCCATTTTCCAATGCAGCAGACAAGCATCTAGACGGCGCCGCAGTGCTGTCTGAGCTAAGGAAATGAATAATCATACGATGCCCCAGAGGGATATCGAACCTGCCATCAATCTTGACAAGGTCGACTACTCAACGAGCATTCTACTGCAACGTAAAATCCGGTGTCACTCCCAGCATCGTTGCAGCGCGGCGAATGATGTTCGCTGCCATTGGCGCTGCGCTTACCCCCGCCGTGGCCGCGCGGCTAGATCCCTGGAGCTTTGGCTCGTCGACTATGGTCAGGATCACATACTTGGTGTCT
The DNA here is from genome assembly GCF_014206975.1 of Aminobacter aganoensis. Classification (GTDB taxonomy): domain Bacteria; phylum Pseudomonadota; class Alphaproteobacteria; order Rhizobiales; family Rhizobiaceae; genus Aminobacter; species Aminobacter aganoensis. Next base: position 152,089 of record NZ_JACHOU010000009.1, on the reverse strand, counting down.
TCAATCGGGAAAGCGGCCAGGAACACGTTGAAATTGCGATCCTTGGAGTAGCGGCCGCCGACAACCTTTTCCGCAGTGCCGGTTTTTCCCCCGACCCTATATCCCAGGACTGCTCCGCCCTTGCCCGACCCACCGGGCGCGGTGGCGTTAACATTGTAAAGATAGCGCATATCATCGCTGGTCTTGGCACTGACAACGCGTTCGGAAAGAGCATTCGCTTCCTCAATCGTCCGCGGCAGAAATGTTGGCGGCACGGGACGTCCGCCGTTCATGAGCGCTGCCGCCCCCGCAGCCGTCTGCAGCGGAGTGGTTGAGAAGCCGTAGCCGAAGGCTGCTGTAATCGAATGGCGCGGTCGCCAGAGGCTTTTAGCCTTGGCCACTTTCAAGGGTCGGCGATCCTGCCGGGCTGAGTTCCGTCAGTTGCGCGAGTCAATGCTCAGGATTCGCCAACCCGAAACGCTATCGCTGTGTCAACAGGCCTCGTTGTCGATAGGGCGGGGCCATGGTAGCTGGTGGCCATGATGACGGAGCCGAGACGATAATATGCGGATGGTCGCATTATGGGCAATGCTGCTGCCCTTCGTCCTTTCGTCGTTTGTCGCGCAGGGCTTCATGCCTGCCCGTGGCGCCGACGGCGTTATCACGATGGTGATCTGCACCGGCAACGGTATGGTCGAGATGGCGTTCGATGCCGTCACCATGGATCCTGTCGATGAAACTGCTTCGGGCAATGGCGAGAAGTCAGCGAGTGCCTATTGCGCGTTGGCCGCGGTAAAGCCTGCGGCAGCTCTTACGCTGCCGATTGCATTCGCTCTGCCGGTGCCGCCGGCTTCCGCCGTCAAATATTCCCGGCGGGAAGCGGTGCTGGAATACGCGGCGGCCACCGGACTACCCCACGCAACGGGACCCCCTTACCCGGTCTGACATTCTCGATCGAGCAATCAGACCAGGTAAGGTATTTGACACATGACCGAACTAACCGGCGGGGCCGTGTCCCCGAAGTCGGCTGCGCAAGCTGCCGGCAACATCGATCTCTATCGCGCGGTATGGCGCTGGCACTTCTATGCAGGACTGCTGGTCCTGCCCTTCATGATCACGCTGGCGGTGACGGGAGCGATCTATATCTTCAAGGACGAGGTAGACAGCTTCGTGCATGCGGATTTCATGCAGGTGAACTCCGTTAATCAACAGAAGCTGGCCCCATCCGGGATCATCGCGGCGGCGCTGAAGGCCCAGCCGGGTACGGCCGTCAAATACACCGACCCGCCAACCGACCGACGCTCGACGGAGATCACCGTTCAGCCGGAGACAGGTGGTCCAATGGCGATCTACGTCAACCAGTACGGCGGCGAGGTGCTCGAAATCCGGCCTGATCGCAGCACTTTTGCCTGGACCGTGCGCTACTTGCACTCCTTCCGGTTCTTTGGTGCGACGCCGCGCATGTGGATCGAGATCGTGGCAGGCTTCGCCATCCTGCTGGTTGCCACCGGTATCTATCTCTGGTGGCCGAGAAACCAGAGAGGTGGCGTCTTGTCTGTGCGCGGAACGCCACAACGGCGGGTTTTCTGGCGCGACACACATGCCGTCACAGGCATCGTCGCAGGCGGGTTCATCGTCTTTCTGGCCGCCACCGGCCTGCCCTGGTCTTCGGTCTGGGGAGCAAAGGTCAACGAATGGGCCAACGGCAGCAATTTCGGCTATCCGTCCGGCCTGCGCGTCGATGTTCCCATGTCCCAGGATCACCTCGACCATGTCGCCAAGACATCGTGGTCTCTGGAACAGGCGCAGATACCGGAAACCGCCGCGCCCGCCCAAGGCATGCCTTCGATCGGAATCGACACGGCGATCCAGACCTTCAACGAGTTGGGTTTGCACCGGGGTTATTCAGTGGCCCTGCCGTCCGGGCCGAACGGCGTGTTCTCCGGCTCCGTGTATCCCGATGACCTCAGTCAGCAACGCGTCATCCATCTCGATCAGAATACGGGGGAGCCGCTGATCGACATGAGCTATAGCGATTACGGTCCGCTGGCGCGCATTCTGGAATGGGGCATCAACACCCATATGGGACAGACCTTCGGACTGGCGAACCAACTTCTTCTTCTGCTGGCCTGTGTGGCGATAATCCTCCTGGCCGTTTCGGCGGCCGTGATGTGGTGGAAACGCAGGCCGTCCGGTAGTCTGGGCGTACCACCATTGCCCACCGACAAGAGGGTGTTCGCCGGCCTCTTCCTTATTCTCGGAATTGGCGGCCTGCTATTCCCGCTGACGGGTCTGGCGTTGCTCTCGCTGATACTGATCGACCTGAGTTGGCAGGGCTTGTCTCAGAGGCGGCGCGCCGCATAGGTGAACCGTATCAAAAAAAAACGCATCAGATCTGCCGATGGTGTTCCTGCTGCTAAGCAATCCCTGCCAATGGCTATGCTGCGCCGTTGGTAGGCTGAACAATCCATCCGTACGATGTTTACCGCCTCGCTAAGGGCCAGCAAAATGCCTCAGAGTGCCAAACAAGCGTGATTGTCACTTGTTCCCCTTGGCTGATAGTCGGACAATTTGCCCCTTGACCCTCTAGCGGGATGAGGTCCTACCGATGCCACAGTTAGACCGCCTGGCGGGATCTGAAACAGCAAGTCGCAGAACGACATCTGCGTTGCACGTATGAGAGCACCAATACGGAAATCGATCCGGCGTTTGATATATTTTGATCCCCACCCGTGGATGGCAAGCATGTCCGCTTTTTGGTGGTGATCCGTAGATTATCGAGGATATCAGCTCCAGTCTATGTCGTTCGAAAACACAGCCGAAACACTGGGGAATGAACCGCCTTTGGTGGCGGGCGGTCGTGGAAAGCCACCAGATGCGCGCGAGGTATCCATACGATGGCTGTCCGGGACGTTTCTCACAGGATTTACGTCATGTGTCCTGATGGGCGGTGCATTGCTTGCGACTCTTGATAGTAGGCAGGCTCTGAGCCCCCCACGTGAATTCGTCGAGAAATCGCCGCTCGGCGAATCCACAAACCAACCGACCGTCACGAAGACCGGTAGGCTGCTCTCTCCGCGAATCCTGTCGAATCTGAACGACACTCAACGCTTTGATATCTCCACCATAACTCCAGACCGCGACGGAGACCTTGTACGCACGACACCCTTTCTCCGGGTGAGCATGACGATGGCTGCCGAACACAGCATCGGCCGCTCATATGCCCCCTTCAACCCGCTCGAATTGTTTGACGAAGAACCAGCGCTGAACAATGCGAATACTGGCAATATTTACGGCGCCCGCGTCGAGAGCGAGGTCAAACTTCGTGTGGTCGACTTTCCGATCGCATCAGAAAGGTTTGATGACGAAGATGATCTAGCGACGCAAGATATTGAGATGGAGGTTCGAAATATTGCTGCTGTCCTTACGGACGGCGATGTCCAGGTCACGGCTCTCCAGCATGTTGACCCGCAACGATTTGGCGAAGCGGTCGGAACAAGTGGGATTGCACAGTCGTACGGAATCCGAATCGTACCTGAGAACATGTCAGTCGCGGTAGCAGGAGATTCTCGACGCATGGAATATGTCGAGGATGTCATTCCATTTGCAACTGATCGTGGAATTGATGATGCGCTGGCAAAGGCGGGTTACATTGGTGAGCGGTCAGGCCGTTTGGCGAATATACTGATGCGGAAGAATGGGTCCCCGATTCTGAAAGGCGGTAGCCTGCTGCGGCTTGGGATTGAATTGCGTCAGGACACTTCTGAAATCGTGAGGGCGAGCGTCTATTCAAAGAGCCAACATGTCTTCACTGTCGCCTTGAACGATCGTCAACAGCTCGTAGAAGGCCGCGAACCACAGCCCAATGCAACAATGGCGGCAGCCGTTGACACAACTCATCAACCCGCAGCCACCGAACCTGACAAACCCCCTGCTTTGTACGACGGCATCTATCGTGCTGCTTTCGCTCATGGTTTGACGCGCCCCATGACCCGACAGCTGGTAAGGATACTCGGAACGACAGCTGACCTGAAATCGCCGCTGAATCCGTCGGACAAAATCGAAGTATTTTTCTCTCAGCCGGACGATGAGGGTAAGGCGACGACCGGTTCAGAGTTGCTTTTCGTAAGGGCCGATTTTGATGGCGTCCCGCGCACTTTCTACAGATATCAGGCGAGTGACGGCACAATCGGCTACTTTGATGAGAATGGACGCAGCGCCCGCCAGTTTCTTCTGCGCAATCCGATTCCTGATGGCCGCTTCACATCCGGCTTCGGAAAAAGGCGACATCCTGTCCTCGGATACACCCGCCCACATACCGGAATTGATTGGGCGGCGCCACGCGGCACCCCTATCATCGCACCCGGAGACGGTGTGGTCGAGAAGGCGGGATGGAACGGCGGATACGGCCGCCAAACCGTCATTCGCCATGCAAATGGCTACCAGACCACGTTCAACCACCAAAGCAAGATCGCCGATGGTGTTCTCCCTGGTGAACGAATCCGCCAAGGACAGATCATCGGCTATGTCGGATCAACAGGCCTTTCTACCGGAAATCATCTCCACTACGAATTGATCGTCAATGGCTCCAAGGTTGATCCGATGCGAGTTCGATTGCCGGATGGGCAACTGCTTTCGAAGAGTGAGCTGGAGAAATTTCTCCTGGTGCGGAAGCGGATCGACAGCGTTCTCGGTGACAGAACGCGAAGGGATGCGGAGTTCACCACACCTGTCTGAAAACGATGCCGCCACAATGTCTTCGACGATGACACGCCGATACTTATCCGCGTTTGAACCATGCGGTGACTACGAACTTTCCTGTCACATTGAAACCGCAAAATGTCGCGCCACCATGGGCTGATGCAGTCTGCGAATTACTATGTCGCATCGACAGCGCTTATCGCGCCGATTTAGTATATGGCGATGTGCAAGTCGGCCTGCTCACGAAAAAGACACTGGAAAGACGGTCGTCTCATAGGGCTCCTTGCCTATGTTATCCTATTGCAAGGACTTGCAACCGCATATGCGACGACCCTCATGGCAACCGATCAATTCGGTCCCTCGTTCGTCATTTGCGCTCCATCCGGTAATGCTGATCAGCCAGCGAGCGATCCGCTCGAAGATGTGGCTCAAAAATGCTGCAGAGCTCTTTGCAAAGCGGCCAGCATGGCGGGCCCAGTTATCGAGCCGCCCGCAAGCGGGACACATTGGCTTGTCCCAACCGCAAGTCTGGTAAGCGCGTTCCCTTCGATTTTTCGTGCAGTCCCCACGGGCAGACAGGGGACACTTCCTGAAGCACGTGGGCCCCCGCGTTTCTCCATCTAATTCCTATCGCGGCATGCCCCCGAGGTGTGTGCCCCAACATGCATCCATTTGGAGAATACGATGTTCAGTTCCGCTCGCGCTGCAATCACAGCAGCACTTCTCGCCCTTTTCATTCCCGCACTCAGTCTTGAAGCAAACGCAGCTGAAATCGAGATCACGCAGCCCTGGACCCGTGCAACGCCGCCGGCGGCGAAGGTTGGCGGGGGCTATCTGACCTTGACCAACAAGGGCACGGTCATCGACACGCTTCTTGGCGCTTCGTCGGAGATTGCTGATCGTGTCGAGGTCCACAAAATGGAGATGGTGGACGGCATAATGAAGATGCGCCCTGTTCCCGAGGGTTTGGAAATACCGGCGGGGCAGACCGCAGAACTGGCGCCAGGAGGATACCACCTGATGCTCATGGGGCTGAAGAGGCCAATCACCCAAGGCGAAAGGATTTCGGTCACGCTCAAATTTGAAAAGTCGAATCCGGTCGATGTAGAACTTGTTGCCGGGCCGCTTGGCTCGTCTACGCCAAACAGTGGCGAAAATCCCAATGGTGGTAGTTCATCCATGTCGCACGGAGAGAGCAATTGATGCGAGGCCGCAGAATAGGGCTCATCGCTGCAGCGATTCTTGCGGTGGTGCTCACCGTCGTTGGTTTCACGATTGTTACGGGGTCGAAATCAACGGGAGGAGGGCCACGCGGCAGCGGAGTGGCGACGGTCGGAGGGCCGTTCACCCTGACCGGGGTCGACGGGCAGGCCGTGACTGAGAAGGATCTGCTTGGTAAACCCAGCGCCATCTTTTTCGGGTTCACCTACTGCCCCGAGGTTTGTCCGACGACCCTGTCCGAGCTGTCGGCGCTCGCCGACCAGCTTGGCTCCGATGCTGACAAGTTGAACCTCGTATTTATCTCCGTTGACGCGGAGCGTGACGGTCCCGAAGAAATGAAACAGTATCTCACCGCCTTCGATAGTCGCATCATCGGCTTAACCGGAACACCGGAGCAGATCGACGCGGCGGCCAAAGCCTTCAAAATCTACTATACGAAGGTGCCACTCGACGACGGTGACTACACGATGGACCACACAGCGTCGGTTATCCTGATGGATGCGTACGGCAAGTTCTTCGGGACCATGGCTTATGAGGAAGCGATGAGCGTGATGCTAGCGAAGCTCAAGAGGTTGATCGGCGAAGGCTGATCGGCCACGACAAAGCAAGGTTGCGACCGGCTTCAGTTCATCCGTCGCAACGAATCTTGACCTGCTGTTCGTGACCAACATGTTCGCTCGCGGTTCGAAGCGAGCGAACATGCCTTGCTCCAATTCCTGCTTTGGCGAGCGAGCCGATCGCGCAACATCCTTTCGCAGAAAGGGACGGCTGAAGGGTCACCTTCGTTGATCGTATGATCCGCAGTTAACTACGTTTGCTCTTTATACAGCCGTTCAATTGACGATCTCCAACCTCTCAGCTTAACCTTTTGTTAAGCAAGAATTGGGGTTGTGATGCGTACGAACGTGGGGCGGCGGTCCGGATCATTTGCTGTTGGCGCGATTTTGAGCGTTCTAATCTCGATTGCTCCTGCCCTTGCGGGTTCGGCGATGGAAGTGGGACGCCTGACATCCCAACCGATTGGTCACTACGAGTTTTGCCAGTCCAATCCCGACGAATGTTCAATCACGACGATTGCACCAAAGCGCGAGAAACTAACGGACTCGATGTGGCGTAAGATTGTGTCGGTCAATTCCGCAGTCAATCGTCAAGTCAGGCCGGTTTCGGATATGGAACTCTATGGCGTTGAAGAATTTTGGACGTACCCGGTGAACGGGGCTGGCGATTGCGAAGAATATGTCCTGGCCAAGCAACTGGAACTGCGAAACGCCGGACTTTCTATGTCCAATCTACTGATCACCGTGCTGCGTCAACGCAATGGCGAGGGTCATGCTGTGCTGACCGTGCGCACCGACAAAGGGGATTTCGTTCTCGATAACCTGAATGAGAAGGTGGTTGAATGGCACAATACCGACTACACCTATCTCAAGATCCAATCGAGCCGGCATAGTGGCAAATGGGTCTCCATTACCAATTCCGACGTACCTATGACAGCAACCGTGCGCTGAAAACTTCACGCCGTCGTTGAGCGTCGATAGAGATCGTGACCGCTCCTTCGATCACGATATCGCTAGTCGTATTTTTCGAAATTGCGTCACTGGTTGCTGTCTCCTAACGGAACAGCTTCCCCGTCCACGGCGACACGCACCGGCGTCCCCTCCGCCAGCCGGATGGACTGCATGGCGTCGACCTGCACTTCGACGCCGTTGCAGTCGACCCAGTAGGTCATGTCATGTCCCTTGAACTCCACCGCCACGATACGGCCGTTCGGCTGCTCGTCCGCTTCCACGGCGCGAATCCCGAGCCGCTCAGGCCTCAGAGAAATGCTCACCCGGCCTGATGCGGGGTGCGTCAGAGGCAGCAACCCGAGCGAGGTCTGCACGCAGCCACCTTCAGCGATCCCTTCCAGAAGATTCGTGCGTCCCAGAAAGGTCGCAACGAACGCATCGGCTGGCCGGTCATAGACTTCCTGCGCCATGCCGCTTTGCATAATGCGCCCGGCGTGCATGACTGCGACGCGATCGGCGAAACTCAGCGCTTCCTCCTGGTCATGCGTGACGAAGACGATCGCGATTCCGGCCGACTTGAGCAGTCGCCGGATCTCGCGTCGTGCCGCGCTGCGCAAAGCGGCGTCCAGATTGGAGAATGGCTCGTCGAGCAGAATCAGGCGGGGTTCGGCCGCGAAGCTGCGGGCAAGGGCGACCCGCTGCTGTTGCCCGCCGGAGAGCTGATCGGGATAGCGCTGGTCAAATCCCTCGAGGCCGACCATGCCGAGATAGCGTGCGACGACGTCCCGTCCTTTCTGCCGCGTACCGAACCGGATGTTTTCTCCGACAGTCATGTGAGGAAACAGCGCGTAGTCCTGGAACACCATGCCGATTCCCCGTTGTTCCGCAGGCGTCGAGGTCACATCCCGCCCCGAAAGCAGCACCCGGCCGGTATTCGGCGTCTCGAAGCCGGCAATCATCCGCAGTGTCGTCGTCTTGCCGCAACCCGAAGGACCGATCAGCGCAAGAATCTCGCCTGCATCAAGATCGAATGAAAGATCGTCGACGACTGCCGGTCCGCTGCTGGTAAAGCGCCGCGTCAGGCTGCGGACGGAAAGGAGATTATTGTCGGTCATGCCCATTCACTTCCCGGCAGCGCGCGCGGCGCTGCCTTCGTATTTCAGGATCAGCCCCACAAAGAGGCTGGAGAACAAGATGATGCTGAGCGCGAGCGGCGCCGCGTCCCCCATCATGCCTTCATTGGTTCGGCTGAAGACGTTCATGGCCAGCGTGCTGTAACCCATAGGGGCGAGCAGATAGGTGATTGGCAGTTCCTTCACGACCATGATGAAGACCAGGAGGGATCCGGCGACCATCGGCCGACGCAAGCGGGGCAGGACGACACGCATGAAGGCCGCCGTGGGTGAGACTCCAAGGGCGCGGGCGGCCTCTTCCTGCTTCGTGCCAATCTGCAAAAGCGCAAGCCGGAGCGGTCCGAACGCAAGCGCGACGAAGCTCATGACGTAGGCGAACATCAGCAGCGCGTAGCTTTGGTAGAGGAATGGCGCAGTCCGTAGTGCGAAGGCCACCATGGCCAGTGCGAAGGCCAGCGCCGGGGTCGCGTAGCCCATGAAGGCCAGCCTCTCGATCAGTGAGGCGAACGGTCCTGGATGGCGCAACGTCAAAACGACGACCGGCACCGCGAGCACCATTGTCAGGATTGCAGTCGGGCCCGCGGTCAGGAATGTACCGAGGGCAGTGCGACCAAGATGCGCCCAGTCCGCTTCCGGCACGCCGAGCCGCATCCAGTGGCCGAGAACCATCAACGGCAATCCAAGCGAGCACAGCACGACCAGCGCGAAGAATGCCCAGGCAGCCAGGTGCCAGCGACCAAGGCCAATTGGCCGGGTGATCCGCGCGGAGCCGGTTCCGGTACGCGCAAAGCGACGGTTGCGCGTGACGGCGCGCTGTGCGCTCAACGCCACGACAGTCAGCGCCAGCAGCATCAGAGACAGCCACGCGGCATAGGTGCGGTCGAAAGCGCCGCTGTACTGGGTGAATATGGCGTAGCTGAAAACCTCGTAGCGCATCAGCGCGATAGCGCCGAAATCGCCGATCACATAAAGACCGACGATCAGCCAACTTGCGACCATAGCGGGCCAGAGCTGAGGAAGAACGATGTGGCGAAAGATGACCAGGCGCGATTTGCCTAGGCTTTGCGCGGATTCCTCGAGCGCAGGATCCATGCCGAGAAACGCCGCCCGCAGGTTCAGGAACAGGTAGGGAAAGGTGTAGAGCGACAGGGCAAGGCCCGCGCCCCAGAGCCCGTGCAGGGGCGGCAGCGAGATGCCGGCCCATTGCCGGGCGAATCCGTAATAGCCGGAGAGCCCCAGCAACGCATAGGCCATCACATAGCCGGGAACGGCGAGCGGCAACGCCATGAGGAACGACAGAAGGCCCTTGAAGCGGATGTCCGTGCGCGTCACCAGCCATGCGGCTGGCAGGGCAAACAGCGTACCCAGCGTGAGCACGACCGCCACGAGCTTAAGCGTGTTCAGAAGAAGAAACAGGTTGCGCTGGCGGAAGACGATCTCACCGAGCTGCGACGCATCGGCATCGAGCGCGCGCATAAGCAGGTAGAAGACGGGCAAGAGTGTGCCGATGCCCACGACCAGCGCGGGCACGACAAGCAGGAGTGGAGGGCGGGGTGTGCGCCCCGCCCTCGTGAACGTGGCCAGAACCGTCACGAGCCGATCAGAGCAGACCGACTTCGCGCAGCAGGTTCAGCGTAGCTTCGAGATCGCCGAGCGTGTTGGTGTCGACCTTCGGGCTGATCTCGTTGACGGCCTCGAGAGGCTCAAGCGTGGCGTGCGGGATGATGCCGGTGCGAACCGGATACTCGTAGCCCTGCAAGGTGATGAACTGCTGGGCGGCGGGCGAGAGCAGGAAATCGATGAACTTGCGGGCGTTCTCCTTGTTGTCGCTCGCTTCTACGATGCCGGCGCCGGCGACGAGTACGAGATTGCCAATGTCCCCGGCTGCGAATGTGGTCTGACCGACAGGGAACTCCGCATCGCGAGCGGTGTAGCGGCCGAGGTAGTAGTTGTTGATCAGGCCGAAATCGACTTCGCCATTGGCTATGGCATCGATCTGGGTACCGTTATTGCGATAGACCTTCGCCTCATTGGCGATCATCGCCTTCAGCCATGCTTTGACGGTCTCGTCGCCTTTGGTCAGGCGGAACGCGGTGACGAAGGCCTGGAAACCACCATTGGTCGGCGCCCACGCGACGCGACCCTTGTATTTCTCGTCTGTCAGGTCAGCGATGTTCTTCGGCAGGTCATCGTCCTTGACCCGTTCGGTTGAATAGACCAGCACACGCGTGCGGCCCGAGGTCGCTACCCACTTGTTGGCGTCGTTACGGAAAGCGTCCAGCACCGTCTCGTTCACTTCAGCTGGAAGATCTGCAAACGCGGAAGAAAGTGCGCCGAGAGCGCCGGCATCCTGTGCCCAGAAGACGTCCGCAGGGCTTTTGGCGCCTTCTTCCAGCAGCAGGGTGGCAAGTTCCGAGGTGCCGCCGTAGCGGACTTCCGCAGTTACGCCGGTTTCGGCTTCAAACTGCTTGATCAGCGGTGCTATCAGCGCCTCGCCACGGCCCGAATAGATCGTGACCGTCTCAGCAGCGGCAAACGAGGTCAGGCCGAGCACGAGACCGAGACCTGCCAAAAGTGTTTTCTTCATAGTCGTTCCTTCCTTAATCTACCCGCACCCTCAGAGCAGGATCGCAAGGAAGTCCCGACATGACGGTCAGCAACGGCGCGTCGTGGCGGAACCACCGTGGCAGCTGCGAACGAATGCACAGCCAGCCAGCGAGCACGCTATGTGCGGTCGGTTCATAATACCTGCGGGTGGATGTTCCGAAGAGCTCTTCCGCTACGCGCGCAACCAACAACCCGGAGCAAAGACCATCCCCCATCGGTCTACCTACAGATAACTATCCTGAAATTGTCCAGTTTAACACTGGCTTAGGACCATTGGCCGAGGATATCAGACCAAAGTCCTATAAGCTCATTGGGCTTTCTCGCAGTTTCTCAGGACCAGCGCAGCCTCGGTACGGTTGCGCACATTGAGCTTTTGCAGGATGTGGGTCATGTGATGCTTGACCGTCTTTTCCTGGATATCGGCCTGACGGGCGACTTCCTTGTTCGAGCAGCCGGTCGCCACCAGTTTGAGAACCTGGGTCTCTCGTGGCGTGAGTTGCGACAGAAGGTACTTGCCACCGGAATCGGGCTCCTGCTGCATCGGTTGGTCAACACTGGCGTCGGACATTCGTCCTGCCGAGAGGATTTCCGCGGCCAGCGTCGGCGTGACATGGCCGACACCACGGGCGACATCACGCACCGCCTCGATCAATGCCCTGCTGCCGACGCCCTTCAGGACATAACCGTGTGCACCCAGCCTCAACGCTTTTAGCACGTCCTCACTGTCTTCCGAGGCGGTGAGCACGGCGATACGCAGATCGGGTTCCGAGGTACGGATGCGTTCCAGCGCGGCGAATCCTCCGCCTGGCATCGACAGGTCGAGCAGAACGACATCCGGCCGTAGTTCGCGGGCCAGATTCAAAGCTTCCTGCGCCGAAGAGCCTTCGCCGCAAACGGACAGGTCGCCGGCCTCAGAGAGCGCCATAAACAGTCCCTGACGGAAGATCGGATGATCGTCCACGATCAGAATCCGGGTCATGAAAGTTCGACCTCCGCCACTGCCGGCAAACGCATCACGACGCTCGTGCCCGATCCCTTCCGCGTATCGATATGGAAGCTTCCCTTCAGTCCCGCGACACGCTCGCGCAGACCAGGAAGCCCCAACCCTTCGCCACGCTCGTCCGGCTCGAAACCAGGGCCGTCATCGTGGACCTCGACCTCTAGGCCATCCACGATCCTCCGGATTGTAACGGTCTGTCGAGCGCCGCCAGCGTGCTTCGATCCGTTGTTAAGCGTTTCCTGCAGGAAACGATAGATACATGTCTTGGCCGCGAGCGGGAGCCCCGGTAGATCGTCCGCTATATTCATCGACACCTTGTGGCCGCAACGGGCCTCATGCGCCGCTGCGATACGCCTTGCTACCGTCGCAACCGACCAACCTTCAAGCTCGGGCAGCGCCAGCCCGCGGCAGATATAACGGATCTCCTGCATGGCCTCGTTGACTGCTTGCTGAACCTGTTCCTGCTGGAGGCTTTCGGGATTGCCGAGCCGCAATGCGGCGAAAGCCAGCAATTGCGTGGGGCCGTCGTGAAGCTCGGCGGAAATCCGGCGAAGCGTACGCTCGTGCAATTCGGCGATCCGGTGATTTGCCTGCTCCACCCGCCGCGCGAGACCGCTGTTCTTCTCCAGCAGCGACGAGAGCTGCTCAACCTTCTCGCCGAGCGCCTCGCTTTGACGCGCGATGGTGCGGCTGCCGCGCGCGAAGACGAAGTAAAGCGCCGAGAATATACCGAGCGAGACCATGCCCACGACGAGCCAGCTTCTAAGGCGTGCATCGAAGAGATGCTTCCGCAGCTTGTCAGCCGTTGTGTAGAACTCGGCTACGGCGATGATCTCGCCTGTCTTTGCCAAACGAACTGGGCTGTAGACCTCAAGAAGCGGTTCGTCGCCGAGGCTTTCGACGTCGTTGTCGGGATGCGACCGTCGAGCGTACGCAGCGTGGACCCTGCCGCCCAGGGCGCTCGTAAGACCGGGACTCAGATCGAAGATGCGCCCAACTATGTCGGGATTGTCGCTGAAAATAACACGGCCGTCCGGACCCCAGAGCTTGAATGCGGACACCTCGTCCCGCAGAGCGCCGCGCCGCAGGATGTTTTCGAGCTCAAGCCTTGCATTCGGGCTGAGTAGGCCAGCTTCACCGATTTCCTGCGTCACCGGCGCTATGATCGCTTCGACATAGAGCGCGGTCACCGCGCCCGCATTGTCGGTGACGCCATCCTCAATCTCTGAGGTTACCCAGAGGCCGATTACAAGCATTCCGGCGACAAGCACGATTCCAGCAACGACCATGAACTGGGCCATCAAGCCGGCTGACGCGTTCCGCCACCACGACGCAACAGTCTTGCGCCTCCCGACGTTGACATACACCTGTTCCCGCTCTCCTTGTTCGTCACATACGCTGGAGTTCATCGACAGACCGGAACCGCGGAACGACAACGCCTTTCTCGTGACGCAGCATGGGAGTTGCGGACTGCCGTCGTGACACGCACCTTCTGGACGTCGAAGCTCCGCTCCTTACTACTCCTCAAAATCTGAATACCATGCTCTACTTTTGTTTCCAATCACACCGTAGTTGAGTTCGACCCGCTTTCCGGCTGAGCCGACATGGCGTCTGGCCTGACGATCACGGCGATCATAGCTGTTGTTGTGACGGTCGGCGCGACCGGCATCGGCTTCGCCGTCAGGATCGTTTACATTTCTGGTCATGACGTGGCCCACTCGGACCGAAAGATTGCCAGCAAAAAACTCCACCTGCCAACCGGAGCGCTGATAGCATCCGCAATTGTTGCCGGGATGACTGCCGGTGCGGCTGGCGTCTACGTGTTCGGTGACCCTTTCGGAAGCGATAGGCTGCTGTCGCGACCGTCGATTCAGGTCAAAGCTGCCCTGAGCGCGACGACAAGATCGCGGCCGTCGATAAGGCCGCTCAAGGGGAGGTGGCGGCGATGCTGCCCGCCACGACGCCGCTTTCGATGCGCAACGTCGCGTACAACGGGCCAGATGGTGCGGCCATCACTGTCACCGAGTTGGCTGGCAAGACCCTGCGTATAAATCTCTGGGCGACATGGTGTGCGCCCTGCCGCGAAGAAATGCCTGCGTTGAATGAACTGCAGACGACGATGGGCGGCGCGGACTTTCAGGTCGTGGCCGTCAATGTCGACACCGGTGGCGACGAGAAGCCGAAGGCATTTCTGGAAGAGATCGGCGTCGACGAGCTTGCCTACTATCGAGATCCGTCGCTCGCGCTCTTCAACCGCTTGAAGCGACAGGGACTCGCTCTCAGACTGCCGGTAACCATCCTGATAGACAAAGAAGGGTGCCTTCTCGCCCTTATGAATGGTCCTGCCGAATGGGCCAACGACGACGCCAGGCTACTCATCGAAGCCGCGATGTGAGACGTTCCAGTCTGATCAGTCTGGTCACCCGGCGCCCGTTCTTGCGAACCTGTTTGGTAGCACCGCGCCGATCACTCCGCCGGGACATCCGACCTTGTAAGTGCGATCGGTTTCCGACTTGGTGCGCCGACCCGAAACCGACGATCGAACAACGATATCGCACCGCCGGCCATCATAGCCACGCCGCCGAACCATATCAGCAGCACGAGTGGTTTCCACCACACGCGCACCACCACGCCCCCGTCGGGGGTAGGGTCGCCGAGCGAGACGTAGAGCTGGCTGAAGCCGCGCGTGGCGATGCCGGCTTCCGTGGTCGGCATCTGTCGTGCCGTATAGAGCCGCTTGGACGACATGATTTCCCCGCGCTGCCGCCCAGCGCTGTCGAGATAGACGAAACGGGCCTGCTCCTCGGTGAAGTTGGGTCCACGGTGTGGCGCGATGCCGTCGAAGCGCAACGTGTATCCGGCGACGGGCAGCGTGTCGCCGGGGCGCATCACAACTATCCGTTCGATCTCGAGCGAGGTGACGGCGGCGATGCCCAACACCGTCACGCCCAATCCGAAATGAGCGGCCGTAGTACCATAGACCGAGCGCGGCAGCCCCCGAAAGCGCTTCCAAGCAACAAAAGCACTCGCGCTGCCGATGCCGGCCTTCAGCGCCAAATCGGTCAGCGCGCCCAGCATCAGCCAGACGGCGATACCGACCCCGAAGGCCGCCAGGGCGCCCTTGCCTTCAACGAAGAAGAAGACCACCAGTGCCGTCATCAGCGCAGCTCCGAAGGCGAAATAGAGACGCTGGGCAACGGCGTATGCATCCCCGCGCTTCCACGCGAGCAACGGCCCGAACGGCACGGCTAGCAGAAGGGGGATCATCAGAGGAATGAAGGTCAGGTTGAAGAAAGGTGCGCCCACGGAAATCTTGTCGCCGGTCACCGCCTCGACCATCAGCGGATAGAGTGTACCGATCAGTACGGTCGCAGCCGCCGTGGTCAGGAACAGGTTGTTGAGGACCAGCGCGCCTTCCCGCGAGACGGGATGAAACAGGCCGCCCTGCGTCAGCGTCGAGGCTCTCAGGGCGAAAAGCGCCAGCGATCCACCAATAAAAAGGATCAGAATCATCAGGATAAAGACGCCGCGCGCGGGATCGGTGGCGAAGGCATGGACAGAGGTCAAGATGCCTGAGCGCACAAGGAAGGTGCCGAGCAGCGACAGTGAAAAGGTCAGGATGGCAAGCAGCAGAGTCCAAATCTTCAGCGCCGACCGCTTTTCCATCACGATCGCCGAATGCAGCAGCGCCGTGCCAGACAGCCACGGTAGAAAGGAGGCGTTCTCCACTGGGTCCCAGAACCACCAGCCGCCCCAGCCGAGTTCGTAATAGGCCCAGTACGAGCCCATCGTGATGCCGCCCGTCAGGAAAAGCCAGGCCGCAAGCGTCCACGGCCTGACCCAGCGCGCCCAGGCGGCGTCGATCCGGCCCTCGATTAGCGCCGCGACCGCGAATGAGAAGCAGACCGAGAAACCGACATAGCCGAGATAGAGAAGCGGCGGATGGATGGCTAGGCCGATATCCTGGAGGATGGGGTTGAGATCGCGCCCCTCGATTGGCGCAGGGTTGATCCGGGCGAAAGGGTTCGATGTGGTGAGGATGAACAGCAGGAAGGCCGCGCCCACGAGTCCCTGTACAGACAGTACGTTCGTGCGCAGGCTCGCGGGAAGATTGTCGCTGAACCAGGCCACAAGCGCTCCGAAAAAGGTCAGGATCAGGACCCATAGCAGCATGGAGCCTTCGTGGTTTCCCCACACGCCGGTGAACTTGAAGAGCATAGGCTTCAGAGAATGCGAGTTCTCCCAGACGTTTTGAACGGAGAAGTCAGAGGTGACATAGGCGGTTGTTAGCGCGGCAAAGGACAGTACGACAAAGGCGAAGACTACAACTGCGGCCGGCCTGGCCACCGCCATCAGACGTGCGTCGCCCAGTTGCGTGCCGAGCCACGGTACGAAGAATTGCACCATTGCCAAAACAAATGCCAGGACGAGCGCGAAATGTCCCAATTCAACGATCATGGCGAGGTCCCACGCAGCCATCGCGGAGCGAACCAGTCAGTAACTGCGAGCGTGAACTGTCGTGTCGCAAAATGTCGATCCGTTCGTATGAGCACCAGGTCAACAGTAATCAACTCTGTTCTGCTCTGCGCTCAGGCGCGTTAGTCGGGAATACGCAGGAAACCGATCCCACATCCCAGCAAAGACATTTATCCAACCTCTAGCAGGGTGAGATGCAATAGGCCCGATTATCTGGACTCGTCAGGCGCACGCGGCCGCACTTGCCTTGGCGGTACACTGCTTCAAGCGCCGCTGCCGCCATGTACGAATGCGGCGACGAGCACCGCGTCGCCTCAACGCTGTTCGCCGCTCAGACCGATTTCACGGAGTTGCTAGGGTAGGTGAGATAGGTCAGGTCAACAGATTGCAGTATTGTTGTTCTATTGGGACATAGGCGCTTCCGGTGCGGCCCGCGTCAGGCCACCACCATCCTTATACGGCCCGGAGATCACTGGTCTTGCCAAACGAAATCGAACTCAAGCTCGAGCTGATGCGGGAAGCAGCCGCAAAGCTGATTGGATCTGATTTGCTGGCCGGCGATCCGGCTGTCTTCCAGCAACGCTCCGTCTACTTCGATACGCCGGAGTGTCGCCTGTCTGCTGCTGGCTTTTCGCTTAGGATCAGGCAGGTTGGAGACCGTCGCATCCAGACCGCCAAGGCGATCGGCTTCAGCGCCGCCGGCCTGTTCGCGCGGCCGGAATGGGAGCGGGACGTCGATGTCGACAGGCCACTCCTCGACGATAGTACGCCGATCCCGATGCTTCTAGGCATTAAGGTTCGCGATCTCGCGCCTGTGTTCGCCGTCGAGATAGAGCGACGGTGCTGGAACATCATCACCGACGAGGCGGCGATCGAGCTGGTGCTGGATCGCGGCGAGGTCGTGGCCGGAGAGAGGCGCACGTCCATCTGCGAGATCGAACTGGAGTTGAAGCGTGGATCAGGAAGCAGCCCGAGACGAATTGAAACCCAGACTTCAACGAATTGAGCTTGGTCAAATCTCTTCCGCATGGAAAGTGCTGGAACCCGCCGAGCCCATGTCCGCCGTTGACAAGCCGGTGGTCTTCGCCTGCCACGGTTACCCCATATCTCATTTCACCGGCTGACCTTCCGGCGCACCAAATACCACAATTTCTGTGTGCACGGCCTCCATGCGAACGCACGACGTCAACGCGTTTCGACATCGCGCTGTGAACCGGGTTGATCGGTGTCAGCTTGCGCCGGCCGCGCTGCAGTGTTTGGAAGGAAGCTGAAGAAAGCGCAGGACGTGTGTCTGCGAACATGTCGAGGCCATGCCTCTATTTCGCGGCCGGGGTTGGTCGAGGATACTCGCTTTGGAAGCAGGGACGTGGTTGGATGCGCAAGCATGGCGCTCCAAAGGCACCGCACCGCACGAGCCAACTATCTCGGCGGATCAGTTTGCGAAGGCCACCGTTCCGGGCACCAATCATGGAACTTTGCCGGCGAACAGCCGCATCTTGAGCAGGGCGGCAAAGTCCGCTACTGCCCGTCAGTATTCTCGTTGCCAACACCGCAGCGATGGCGTCGACGGAGATATGTTCGGCAAAGCGACCTTTTAGCCTCTCCAACCTGGGAAAATCGACCAAGAAATAGTTGAGGCCGAATTTGAGGACATCGCGAGTTCATACCCGCAATCAGACGCTACACCGCCACGGGGGACCCCATTTAGGTCCGAAAATGTCGGGACTTGATGTGCATCCCGGTTACATCAGCCCAAAGGCGCAGGCTTTCAGATAGTTCCTGGGGTGGTGGGGCGATCTTCGGACCCCCTAAAGACACGATGGAGTTGCGGCTTCCCTCAAGTCGGGAAGCCGCTGAAACGAACTACTTTTTAGTAGATCCGCTCTTGTCTCGATGACCATGCGGATCGAGATCGCCGGGTTTGTGCCCGGGATGATCATGATGCTCGCCGGGCACTTCCTTCATACCTTCCTTGTCACGGTGACCGTGGGGGTCGAGGTCACCCGGCTTGTGACCCGGATGGTCGTGGTGCTTTCCTGGTTTTTCCTGTGGCATTGTCTTCTCCTGGTTGGTAACGCCAGCGTGCATGCGTGACCCGAGGAAACGCTTGGACACAGCCTCACGTTCCCGACGTGTGCCAATCTGCAATCGAATCGCAATGCCTCCGCACATTTTCTGAGAGGCCAGACGCATGAGCGGCTGGTGGCGGTAAGCGACAGTTGCCACATGGCCAGGGCGGACGATGGTGGTTGCGCCGGCGACCATTTTCCCCTTCACATCATCGACATCGCCGACCGTGATCATGGCGCCATGCGCGACACGATGCGGTTCAACCATGCCTTGACCTCGGGCGGTCGTGCTCGCGCCGTGCCCAGCTGGATGCGCTGTCTGCCCCAGCGCGGGACGACCGGTGAGGGCTGGGCCGCCCGCCGCGAGCAGGCCTGCGCCGATCAGCCCTCGACGTTTGAGACCGGATGCGAGCCAGCATTGCGTCGACCAGGCCATCTACGATGTGGCTCGGCTATTTTGACGGAGGCTGCCCCACGGCGGCGTTAGAGTATACAGGAGTGCCACCTGCTCTGTCGACCACGACTTTGAGCCGGTTCAGTCGTAGGTCAGTTCGGTCGCCTTGCCGCCGAAGATCCGGTAGGCATAGAAGGAATAGCCGATGATGACAGGGAGCACGAAAGCGGTGCCGACGAGGATGATGCCGAGGCTCTCGGTCGCCGATGCGGCTTCCCAGATCGTCAGGCGGTCTGGCACGACATAGGGGTAGAAGGAGTAGGCGAGGCCGGCGAAGCCCAGCGTGAAGATCGCGGCGAGCGTCAGGAACGGGGTGATCGAATGGCGGTCGCCCTTGAGAGGCAGGTGGAACGACAAGTGCCACAGCCATAGGAATGCTCCTCCCGTGATGATCGGCAGCGGTGTCAGCCAGGCGATCTCCGGCCACGTGAACCACTTCTCGAAAATGCGCGGGCTGGCGAACGGCGTGGCGAGCGAGACGGCGACCATGCCCAAGGCCGTGAACAGGAGCGCGCCGCGCAGGAAGCGCACTGCCTTGCGCTGCAATTCCCCTTCGGTCTTGTAGATGAGCCATGCGGCGCCCATCGCCGCGTAGGACGCCGCGAGACACAGCGCCACCAGCGCACCGAAACCGAAGACGGCCAAGCCGTCGTCGAGACCCAGCACATAGACGCCGAGCATGTAGCCCTGCGAGAGGGAGGCCGTCAGCGAGCCGGCGAAGAACAGGAAATTCCAGCGGTGCTTGCGATGGACGGGAACCTTGGCGCGGAAGTCGAACGCGACCCCGCGCAGGATCAGCCCGACGAGCAGCACGAAGACGGGTAGGTAGAGCGCGGTCAGGATGATGCCGTGCGCGACTGGGAAGGCCACCAGCAGGAGGCCGACGGCCAGCACCAGCCAGGTTTCGTTGGCATCCCAGAACGGGCCGATCGCCGCGACCATCGTGTCGCGTTCGTCGTCGTCGGCCATGGCGAAGAGGATGCCGATGCCGAGGTCGAAACCGTCGAGCACGACGTAGATCAGGATCGACAGACCCATCAGGCCGGCGAAGATCAGGGGCAGGAGGACGGGCCAGTCGAGGGTCATTGGAGGCACTCCAGCCGAGGTGCGCGTCTGTGGACAGGAATGAGGCTCGACATCGTGCGGGCTACTCCCCGGCCTGCGCCGGCTGTGCCAGCGGTTCGTTGCGGACGCCCGGCATCGGTGTCTGGTCGCCGTCCTTTGCCGCCTTCAGCGCGAGATGCGTGAGCACGCCCAGATAGACGATCATCAACGTGACATAGAGCGCCACGTACACCGTCAGCGTGAAGCCGACCTGGCCGGCGGGCACGGGGCCTACCGCCTGTTCGGTTCGCAGGACGCCGGTGACCAGCCATGGCTGGCGGCCGATCTCGGTCGTGTACCAGCCTGCAAGCGTGGCGACCCAGCCGGAGAAGGCCATCGGCGCGTAGGCATAGGCGAGTGGCCTGGGCAGCGTGCCCCGCCGCAGGAGGAAGAAGCCTGTGGCCCAGGACAGCGCAAGCATGGCGAGCCCGACGCCGACCATAATGCGGAAGCCCCAGAACACGGGGGCCACCGGCGGATGGTTGCCGACATAATCGTTCAGGCCCGGCACGACACCGTCGATCGAGTGTTTCAGAATCAGGCTGGCCCCGTTGGGGATAGCGATCTCGAAGCGGTTTTCACGGGCTTCCTCGTCGGGCCAGGCAAACAGGACGAGCGGGACGTTAGGCCGGGTTACCCAGTTCGCCTCCATCGCGGCGACCTTCTGCGGCTGGTGCTCCAGCGTGTTGAGGCCGTGCATGTCGCCGACGAAGATCTGGACCGGGATGAGGCCCGCGCCGAGGAACACGCCGGTGCGCAGCGCCTTCCACATCGAATCGGATCGGTCGCCCTTGAGGTAGCGCAGGGCGGAGAGGCCCGCGATCAGGAACGCGACCGTCAGGCCCGACGCGATCAGCATGTGGGCCAGGCGATAGGGGAACGACGGATTGAAGACGATCGCCCACCAGTCGGTAGCGTAGGCGACGCCGTCGCGCATCTCGAAGCCGGCAGGCGTCTGCATCCAGGAGTTCAGCGCCAGGATCCAGAAGGCGGACATCGTGGTGCCGAACGCGACCAGCACCGTTGCCAGCGTATGGACCCGGTTGGAGACACGCCGGAAGCCGAACAGCATGATGCCGAGGAAGACGGCTTCGAGAAAGAACGCCGTCAGGACCTCATAAGCGAGGAGCGGCCCGGCAATGTTGCCGACCGTTTCCATGAAGCCCGGCCAGTTGGTGCCGAACTGGAAGCTCATGGTGACGCCCGAGACGACGCCCAGCGCGAAGGAGAGCGCAAAGACCTTCACCCAGAAGAAATAGGCGCGCATCCATGCGCCGTCGCCGGTGGCGTTGTAGCGCAGCTTGAAGAACAGGAGCACCCAGCCAAGCGCGATGGTTATGGTCGGAAAGAGGATGTGGAAGGAGATGTTGGCTGCGAACTGCAGTCTCGAAAGGATCAGCGCGTCCATGGGCCGAGCTCCGTTTTCTTCCACTTCCGCGTGCATAAGCGGCGGCAGCCGGTGGGTCAAAGTAACCACCTGTCGCAGAGGCGGAGTGTCGCGGAAGCTCCCATTGATAAGCGCGCGGCAATTCCGAAAGGTTACGGTTGCAAGCACTATCGATCTAAGAGGAACACGAAGCTCAGCAACTGCAGCCTTACTTCAGGGGAGCGGGTAGTGTTGTCGGATTTGCCGCACCGCGCGCGAAACTCGGCTTGGGGTTCGCTTGATGATGGCGATCCGCTCCCAGAGTGACCTGGGCCGCTTTTCGTGAGATGGCCAGGAAAAATCTAAACGAAATGAATCGCCATGCGGGATCAAACTGCCGGGCTCAAGGGCGGGATGCTCTTGTCGCTGATCCCGGCACAAAACAACTCAGCTTCTGTCGCACAACATGCGCGACTTGCGGCATCTGGCTGCGGGAAACGCAAGGCTGGACGGTATTGACGTCCAAGCCCTATCTTTGTCGCGCATAGGTCTCTGACTGGGCCATGTGTGGCGACACGGGGCGGCGATCTCGCTGCTGTCAAGAAATTCCGTGCGCGTGAAGACACCGACAGAGCGTGTCGGAACCCTCCGCCGCCGCAGGCGAATTGCCTGCGGCTTTGGTGTCGGCGACGCAACAGGGACGGTCGACTGCTCACGTCAGCCCTTCCTGACATCGGGTAGTATATTGACGAAACAGCACGCAGGGCTGGCCGAACGAACCTGCCGTTTCGTTTCGCAGCCACAAGCTACCGCGAGTAAAAACATCCGATTGCGTCGGTCGCAAACGTGGCCACGACGGTGACGGGGAGGTGATCCGTCTCCATCGTCTATGCTGGCACGGACTGCGCGCCTGCTTCCTTCAATCGCTTCGGCAGCAGGAAGTCGATCAGCGCAAAGAGCGCGATGCCGAGGCCGGTCAAAGGGAAAATGAGACAGACGACGACGGCGATCGCCATGATCGCAACTGGGGCCCTAAAATCGCGCGGGTAAAGCGGCGCGCCCAGTTGGCCCGCGGGACGCCGCTTCCACCACATCACCACACCGGAGAAGCACATGAAGAGGATGAAGAGGCAGAACAGCAGATTGAGCGCCGTGTTGAGTGGGCCGAGGTTGCCTTGATGCAGTGCAATTCCAACAGCCATCGCCTTGCCGGGGAGTGAATAGTCGGAAAATCCGACTTCGGCCAGCACCTTGCCAGTGTATTGATCGACATGGACCGTGCGGTCGCCTGTGGCGTTTGTCGTGTCGCCATCCATGGAGTCGGCGGAGATGGTGAAGACGCCGTCTTCGCCCTGCGGCACGTTGATGCGGAACTGCCCGTCGAAGCCGATTGTGCGCGCAAGTGCGGCCACCGTATCCAGGTTGACAGGCGTGCCCTCGGGGACACCCGAAGCGCCTGCCTCTGAGCCTGAGACGGGCATCGCCGTCTGCTCTATCGCCCACGGCACTTCCTTCAGCGCGCCGTGGTTCATCGAGGCGTGCGTCTTGTCCGAGAGCGGAACGTTATCCCACTTCTCTGCCGGGAATGTGCTCCAGGCCTGGGTGATCTTCTCACCCCATATGCCGGCCCAGGACAAGCCCGAGATCAAGAAGAATAGCAGCACCACGGCCATGTAGAAGCCGGCCGAAACATGCAGTTCCTTCCATGCGGCCCGGCCGCGGGCTGCGAAATTTGGCACGAGCGCGCGGGTCAGCGTCCTGCCGTTACGCGGCCACCACATATAGAGACCGGTGAGCACGAGCACGATGCCCAGGCCTGCGGCGATCTCCATGATGCGGTCGCCAATCGTGCCGATCAGCAACGTCCCATGGATGTTGTTGGCCCAATAGAACCAGGTGTTGTCCTTAACGATGCTGTGGACGACCTTCGGGCCATGCGGGTCCACACTGACGACGACGTTTTTCCCGTCAGCATCGACGATGAATACGCTGGCGCGATCACTCGATGCGGGATTGACGAGCAGCTTCAGGCTGCTTCCGGGAATGGCGGAAATGGCGGCCTCACCCTGCTCGACAAGGGAGGCGCGCTCCCCGTCTGGCGCGACATAGTGCTTGGCGCCTAGAAAGGTCTCGATCGAGTTGCCGTAGAGCATGATCATGCCGGTCAGTGCCGAGACGATCAGAAACGGTATGACGACGATGCCGGCATAAAAATGCCAGCGCCAGATGGAACGGTATAGACGCGTGCTGACTGTCTGGTCAGGCAGCCTTGGCTGCAAGAATGGACATGCTTCCCCCTCGGGATCAGAGGCAGCCTCTGAGGGCCGCCGGTTGGGTTGTGAATTGGTCAGGTCGGCCCGGGGGCCGACCACGCATGACGAAGGCCGTTACGACCCAGAGATCAGGCGCTTCAGCTTGGCAAGGCGCACATCGGCCTTCTCCTCGTAGGCGATGGTGCCAATAAACCGTCCGTCCGCATCCATCATGAAGATCGAGGCCGTGTGGTTCATCGTGTAGTCGCCATCGTCGGTGAGGATCTTCTCCCAATAGGCGCGGTAGGCCTTGCCGACGGTGGCGATGTCTTCCTCGCTTCCCGTCAAACCGACGATCCTCTGGTCGAAGGACTGCATGTAACGCGACAGCACATCCGGCGTGTCGCGCATCGGGTCGACCGAGATGAAGAGCACACGCAGCTTGTCGGCGTCAGGGCCCAAGGCCTTGAGCGCTTCCGACATTTCCCAAAGCGTCGTCGGGCAGACTTCGGGACAGTGGGTGAACCCGAAGAACACGGTAAAGGGCTTTCCGCGCAAGTTGCTGTCGGGAAACGCAGCACCGTTCTGGTCGGTCAGCGTGAAGGGGCCGCCGATTTCTACGGTCTGTTGCGCCGTCGGACGGAAGAGGCCCACGGCCAAACCGACTCCCAGGCTTCCGAACACGAGAACGGCAAGGATGGTCGACGCGATAAGCCGATTGCGCCAGACGCGTGCGTTAGCCGCCATGGCCGTTATGCTCCGTCGCGCCGCCGATTGCCTGGACGTCGAATTCGACGTCAACGGTACCGGCCTTCTCGAATGTCAGCGTACCCTTGAACTTTTCGCCCTGCTTGGCGCCTTGCTTGAGGTTCATGAACATGATGTGGAATGCGCCGGGCTTCAGTTCGACAGTCTCGCCCGCGCGGATCTCGACGCCACCTTCGACCGGCCGCATGGTCATGACCCCATTGGCGTCGACGGCCATTTCGTGGATCTCGGTTTTGCCGGCGATTTCGCCGGTGGCCGAGATCAGCCGATCGGGTTCCGTCCCGCCGTTCTTAAGGGTAATGTACCCTGCGGCAACCTTGGCGCCGTCTGGTGTGGCGCGCGACCATGGGTGCACGATTTCGATCTCGCCCGCCTTGAATTCATGGGCGAACAGCCCCTGGGTCATGGCAAAAAGCAGCATCGTCGTGAAGGCGAGGATGCCGAGACGCTCCTCGATCGAACGAAAACGTGAAAGCGGATAGGTGTTGGAAGCGACGCGCGCGGCATCGCGAATGGAATTGCGCATGAAATTGCTCCGAAGTCGCCCTTCTGCCGCATGGCAGCATGGGATTATGGCTGATATGATCGACGCTTCAGCGTCGGCGTGATCAGGCCGTTAGCGGAGGTGCGCGGGGACTTCCCGGATCGTGATCCGGTGAGGGCAGGACAACGCCCTTTCCGATTGAGAAAAGGACGTCGGAGACGATCAAAGGCCGGGCAAGACCGGTGCCGTCAGAATCCGGGATTGCAAGTAAGGGCGAGACCGTGCTGCAACCGAAAGTGCAGCAGTTCGGCATTTTTGAATGGTCGCTTGTGGAACCGCCTGTTGGGTCAGTACTGGTGATGCAAAGCGGATTGCCGAACGCGTCTAGCATCGGCGTGGCGGCCATCGCGCCGGATCCCCAGCCTGAGAGAGCTGTCTGGGCAAGAAGGATCAATGCCGCGACTAGCGCGACAAATATGTTCCTCTTGTGTTCGGCTGCCCTCACGATGTCTCTCCAGAATGGAGACTACCATCTCAGCGTGTGGGTGAAAATCGGGAGGGCTGCGACAAATGTGGCCACTGCACACTCAAACTGGCATAGGTACATGGGGCGCGCTGGATGCTGAGATCGGTATTTCTTAGCAGTGCTGGATATGAACCGCTCTGTTTGGTCGCGAAGGATCGAATATCGCGCCGATCGAAGAAAACCACGCACACCATTGGGGACGTTGCCCGATAGCGCTCATGATCGCTCACAAAATCCAGAAGAGCTATTGCGACCAAGCCCTTTCAGCAGGCACGCGGACATTTGAGAGAGGGATCGAACACGCGGACCTAGGGCAGGGGCGATCCTGTAATGATCAACTGAGAACCAACTCGTCTGTGTTCTTCACTTCGGCATAAGCGAACGCGAGGGCGGACATGTATGCGGCATGAACGTCCGACGCAGCAACGGTCTTACCGCCAAATTCAAGGTTGCGGGTCGCACAGGCATCCGACACGACCGTCACGCCAAACCCAAGGTCCACCGCGGCGCGGCTCGTGGCATCAATGCACATGTGGCTCATAGCGCCAACGATCACCAGTTCTGTGATGCCGTCTGCGTCCAGAACCGATTTTAGGGCCGTGTCGCGAAACGAATTCGGGTGGTGCTTGGTAACGACGGTTTCATCCGGCAGAGGTGTCATTTCCGGGATGATCTCTGAGCCTTCGGCGCCCGCTTCGAAAAATGGGGCGCCGACGGGATTTTCGTGACGAACGTTTATAACCTTGACCCCAGCGGCGCGCGCGGCAGCAGCTACTTTGGCGGCATTGCTGACGGCCTGTTCGATGCCATCGAGCGCGAAACGGCCTGAACTCAGATAATCCTTTTGAAGATCAACGACGATGACGGCGCGTTTGCTCATGGTCTTCTCCCCTTAGTGCTGCGAGAGTGGGCGGCAGCCTGCCACCCAATCAACTCACGTCTCTATTATCAAGTCTGGAGCGGCTTGGAAGGTGCGGCAATTGGGTCGCAATGTCGTTTCATCGAAACGCACAATATCAAAGAAGCACCGCCGGAGAATTGGGTGCTGACCCATTAGCCCGGTGAAACCGAGCGCAGCGGTGATGATAGACTACCACCGATACTCCCAGGCGCCGTGGATAGTTGTCGGTCGTCATGGCTCGACATTCTCGGAGTGTCGGCGGTTTTCACGAGTAGGTTGCACGGGTTGTGACAGACCGCCTAGAGGATCCGCTGCGGTCAAGACAACTGAGAACGGCGCCCGGCGAATGCTGGGCGACGCTCGATGTGGAAAACTCAACCGAGCGTTTCCGCAAGCCACTGTCTGACGCTGCGCGGCATTAGCCCGAGCACACTTTGCGCACTTGTCTCATTCCTAATGACGTTTGCCGGCGCTTCCCATAATGCCTTATACAGGCCGACCACATTGGCCGCAGCGGGGCCGAACATCGGCTCGATCAGCTTGCCGAATGAGTCCGGCGCGAGCGATTGAAACGCGACGCCGCGTCCGAATTCCTCGGCAAAGCCAGTGGCCAGATCCTCTCCTCCAAGCCCAGGCAGATGGCCGACCCCGACAATCCCGCTAACGGAATGATCGGTCAGAAGTTTTTGGGCGGCTTCAGCGACATCGAGGTGCGAGCACCAGGAAACAGGAAAGTTTGCCCGGATCGGATAGCTCAGCGTTCCGTCGGCTTTCGCGGCTTCGAAAATGGGCGGCAAAAGCAGATTTTCGAGATAAAGGCGCGGAGCGACGATAGAATGCGAGATGCCGCTGTCTCGGATACCGTTGACCAGGATCATGATGGCGCTGTCATCGGATGCTTGGAGCGGGCTGCCAGCCATGTCAATGATGGCACCGCTGGTCGAGGCGACGACCCGCTTCGGCCTGGCGGCCTTAATGGCAGCAACGATGTTTTGCGCATATTGTCGACGTACCGGCTCTGGCGCAGCCGGCAGGTGAGCGAAAACACCGTCGACTTCGTGATAGGCGACGGTCAGAGAATCGACCGATGCGTTGTCGACGGCGATTACTGGCTTGCCCTTCAATTGGCCAGGATTGCGCACCGCTCCGACTGCGGCCGTGCCGTTGGAAAGTAGTCGAGTGAGCAGCGGACCACCTTGTGCTCCACTGGCACCGTGAACAACGTAGGGCATCGAATTCCTCATAGGATATGGAAATCGGATAGCCATTGGTGCAATATCTGCATCGGTTACGTCAAATGCACCAATGCGAGAAAGTTCGATGAGTGTAAGAAACCTCCCGCAGTGCGGGGTGGACCGGTTCCTGATCCTGCTTGATGGACCCTGGGCCACGCTGATCGTGCGCGAGCTGTTGCATGGACCGCGGCGGTTTACTCAACTGCGCGAGGCGCTGTCAGGTATTAGCGCCCACACCCTGACGAACCGCCTGCGAAAGTTCGAGCAGCACGGTCTGGTGACACGCACGGCCTATGCCGAAACCCCACCAAAGGTGATTTATGAGCTGACGCCTCTCGGCACCTCTCTCCGCAACGTTCTCAACGCCATGAACGATTGGGGTGTAGCCGTGCCTGATACTGCGGTGATGCTGGCCGCGCCCGCCGAGACTCTAGCCAATCCCCTTCGTTAGGTTGGCCGTCACATGATCTTGGCGCGCATTCGTGTACCGACGAGCCTTTAACGAGCTGTGCCATCGCAAGGGAACAAGGCTGGCTGCCAAAAAGCGCCAGGAGTCACCAATTTCCAAATTATCTAACCGTAAATGCTAGACAATCTGCATTCCTTCGCCGCCAAAGTTGCTCTCTCCCTGACACAGTTTTCGAACGTGTGCCTCCTCTCGCTTTATGCGATTCGTTGCTCGATCATGCAGGCGGTATACCGACAACCACGGGGATTCCGATGACGCCGGAGTGAGTCCGGTAAAAGCGGCTCGTGATCCTGCGCTAAGCGGCGTCCACGATGCTGTAATATGTCCTGTCAAAGCCGCTGGTCCGCAGCGCGCCAAACACGTCCCGATGGGCAGTCGGTTATTCGTCCTCGGCGCTGGCGATTTGCTGCTCATCACCACCGACTTGAAGATCAAGGGTCAGATTACGACCGTCAGCCGGGTCTTGGTCTATCACCCCTAGGTCCTCAATCACACCGAGCCGGGCTAGCTGCTCTGGCCTGTGCCGATGGAATGGAAATGAACCGATCATCGCTGAACTTCGTAGCCCGCGTGTTCGACGACGTCGAAAATTGCACTCTCTGACACTTTGGTCGTATCGAGCTTTATAAGAGCACTGTTATCGACCAACGAAACCTTTACAGCCATGATACCCGGCAGCCTTCGCACCTCACTCTCGATGGTGCTGACGCAATCGGCGCAATCCATGCCCTCAATATTGAACTCGATAATTCTGGATGTCGTCATCGGTGGTTCCTTCGCATGTCTGGATCAACGATGACGCCCAATCTGAAACCTGCAGTTCCTCGAGGGTCAATAGCTTCTCTCGTGAAAATTGAGATAGCCGTATGCGCCAACGACGCACAAATCCGCACAAGGCCTCCTTCAACATGAAGGGTCATCTGCTATCGCTTCGCGGTAAAGTCTGCCGTTCGTGGCATCGGTCAGCACGGTCCGTCCTGACAGCGAGCCTTGGAGGACGATGATCCGAAATGCTGGGCTGGCCCATGCTCTCCACGTCATCTATGCGTTCCAAGGTCCTCTGGAGATACCGCTGCGGCCTTTAACTCATCACAGAGTTCATACCAACGGCGTGCGCCGTCAGAATGCGCCACGACACCGAATCTACGCTGCCGCCCGATAGGGGTCGCGGTAGGCAAGCAGGCGCAAGGCATTGAAGACTACGAGCAGGGTCGAGCCTTCATGGACCGCAACCGCAGCTCCAATGCTCAAACCGAAGATCGTCGCAGGCACGAGCACGGCGACGATGCCGAGGCTGACCACCACGTTCTGGAGGATGATCGAGCGGGTCCGGCGGCTAAGCCCAACGGCGAAGGGCAGGCGCGCCAGGTCGTCGGCCATCAGCGCGACATCGGCTGTCTCCAGGGCTACGTCAGACCCGGCAGCGCCCATGGCGATGCCGACCGTTGCGCTCGCCATCGCCGGCGCATCGTTGACGCCGTCGCCGACCATGGCCACTTTGCCTTCGGAGCGCAGTTTCTTGATCGCCTCCACCTTGTCCTCGGGCATCAGGTCGCCCCAGGCTTCGTCGAGTCCGACATCTCTGGCGATCGCGTCGGCGACCTTTTGGTTGTCGCCCGAGATCATGATCATGCGCGTGATGCCGATTTCGTGCAGCTTCTTCAGCGCGTCCCGCGCAGCGGCGCGTGGCGTGTCCATTAGCCCGATCGCGCCGAGATCGCGATCGTCCTTGCGAACCACCATAGTCGTACGGCCGCCGTCCCTGAGCTGCGCGATCGCCTCGGTCATAGCGGCGCCTAGAGCCGGGATGCCGTCGGAGCCGAACATTTCGGCCTTGCCGATCCACACCGTCTGCCCGTCGAGCGTCGCCGTCACACCTTTGCCTGTAAGGCTCTTGAGATCGGACGCCTCGGCAACAGCCTGTCCGTCCAGCTTCTCCCTGCCGTCGCGCGCGATCGCCGCGGCCAGCGGATGGTCGCTCAGGCTCTCGACGGCGACCGCGACCGTCAGCAGTTCTTGCTCGTCCACGCCCTTGGCGGTAACGATGTCGGTGATGCGCGGCTTGCCTTCCGTCAGCGTCCCGGTCTTGTCGAAGGCGATCGCCGTCAGCGAGCCGAGATTTTCCAGCGGCCCGCCGCCCTTGACCAGCACGCCGCCACGCGCCGCGCGGGCGACGCCCGAAAGGACCGCGCTCGGCGTAGCGATGGCGAGCGCGCAGGGGCTGGCGGCGACCAGCACCGCCATCGCCCGATAGAAACTATCTCGGAACGGCTCGTCCACGACGACCCAACCGAACAGCATCACGACCGCGAGCGCCAGCACCACCGGCACGAAGATGCGCTCGAACTTCTCGGTGAAACGCTGGGTGGGTGACTTCTGCGCCTCCGCCTCGCTCACCATCTTGACCACCTTGGCGAGCGCGCTGTCGGTGGAGCGGCGCGTCACCTCGATCTCGACCGCGCCCGCACCGTTGATCGTGCCGGCAAAGACGCGAGAGGCGCCGTCGACGGAGTCGGGCCGCGCCCGAGCCGCCGCGGCGTCGGTGACCGGACTTTTGTCGACCGGGATGCTCTCGCCGGTCACGGGCGCCTGATTGATGCTGGTCGTGCCGTTGATGAGGAAGCCGTCGGCGGGAAGTCGCTCGTTTGGGCGCACGACAACGATGTCGCCGACCACTAGCTCTTCCAGCGGGATCTCTCGGGTTTCGCCGTCGCGCCTGACGGTCGCGACCGGCGGCGCGAGTTCCGCTAGCGCCTCGATCGCGCGCTTGGCGCGGCCCATTGCGTAGTGCTCCAGCGCGTGGCCGAGGCTGAACAGGAACAGGAGCAGCGCGCCTTCCTCGAACGCGCCGAGGGCTGCCGCGCCGGCCGCGGCGACCAGCATCAGCGTGTCGATCTCGAACCGCCTGAGACGCAGATTGTCGACGGCCTCGCGCAGCGTGAAGAACCCGCCGAAGAAATAGGCCGCGATGAAGCAGGCCGTCGGCAGCCAGCCCGGCGCGCCCGCAACCAGATACTCGACGGCGACGCCGATGCCCAGCAGCGCACCGCTCGACAGAGCGAAGATCAGTTCGGTGTTCGGCCCGAGGAACTCGCCATGGGCATGATCGTGGCCGTCACCTTCGTCGTGCTTTTCGCCTTTCGGTCCGTGATTGTGACCGGCTTGCGCGTCCTTGCCGCCTCCCGGAACGGATGCAGGCTCCCCCGTTCGCCGGACGCCGAGGCTTCGCAGCGCCTCGTCTATGGCATCTTTAGATGTGGCCTCCCGATCGAACTCGACATGCACGGTGCCCGCGGCGTTCGCTTCGGCCTCGACGACCCCCTTCATAGCCCGTAGCTTTTCGGCGGCCGTACGGGCGCGACGTTCATGACCTATGCCTGTGACATTCCACGTCAGATGCCCGAAGCGGTTCGTGATCTGCGCGCCGGCGGCCTGGGTGATCTCGCGGATCCGCGCCAGGGGGAGAACTTCCGGGTCGTAATGGAGGCAAAGCCTGGCAGGAAACTCCGCTTCAGCAGGAACGATATGGACCTTTTCAACGCCCTCTCGAGCCGTAAGATCGGCGGTGAGGCGATTGACGCAAGAGTCCGCCATGTCGTCCACCTCAGGCAGAAGCACCGGAATATCCAGACGTAGCTTGCTTGTCATGCCGAAGGACTCCCGCGTCGTCAAACTTTGATTCAGTGACTCAATATCATTCCTGTACCCAAATCGATACTAGACGCTATAGCCCTTTGCCGCCTCTAGGCCACCGCTTGCCTACCCTCTGCTTGGTGACTTCAGGACTTCCGCTTCCGCCTTCTCAAGGGTCTTACATAAATCTCAAGCCTATGGCTGATAATCTCGAAGCCGTGCTCCCGCGCGATTTTCTGCTGAAGCCGCTCGATCTCATCGGACCGAAATTCGACCACCTGGCCCGATTCTACGTCGATGAGATGATCATGGTGTTCCGCGTCGGCGCGTTCGAAGCGCGCAGGTCCGCTTCCAAAAACATGCCTCTCGAGGACGCCTTTTTCATCGAGAAGGCTAAGTGTCCGGTAGATCGTCGAAAGCGCGATGCGTGGGTCGACTTTTGTCGCACGCCGATGAAGCTCTAAAGCGTCGGGATGATCGCTCGCCTGCTGAAGCAGCTCAACAATTACGCGTCGCTGACCCGTCAAGCGGAGACCGCATTCTTTGCAGATCTTGACGATATCAATCGGATCGGTTTGCAACGCTCTCGGCCAATCGTACCCTGCTACCATTCAATGGGCTGTGCCACCTCAACCTGCGCATCCCGACCCAAGAACCGCGGGCCGTGTCGAAATAGCACAAGTTCCAACCCTTCTGGCAAGGGCGGCGCTTCGGAGAACGTGCCGTAGAATTTCGTGTACTCGCTGCCTAAACACCGACTAGACTGCGCGAGTAGCTGGAGCTGCGTCGCGCTAGTGCCAAAAAGCTGAGATATTCAATTGCAGACTGATGAGAAGCCGAGGCATATCCAAAAAGTAAGCTCGGCGCTGAAAAGCGGAATACCTTGTGTGCCGATCAGGCAGTTGTGATCGAACAGCTGTGACGAGGCCAATCCCCGAAGTGTGCGGTACCCTCCGATCAATAGGATCGCCGGCTTTGTTGGTGACGGCGTGCTGCCAGTCGAACAGGCGCTCTCAGCGGGCCGTCAATGCCTCGGACATCAGTATCTCTGCAAGCCCTTTTGTCGCAGCGAAACAGAGATGACCGCGCTTGAACCTCGAGCAACCTGAGATGCTACCGAGGTAGGGGGTTAACCGCCATCTGACCGTCAAAGGGGGAGTGGATGTCGCAATAACCGTCAACGTATATTGTTTGATCAGTCTTATTGGAGCTGCAGCCGTGACGAAATTTTGTGAGATCGTTGTCGATGCGTGTCCGCGAAAAAATCTGACAGACACACTTCAATTTGCGCGCGAGATGGCTAATGCGTTTGATGCCAAAATCTCGGTCGCTTCCTATGCATGGCCAAAAACGTCTATGAAAGACGTCTTGGCTCCGAGTGTTTTTTGGGCTGAAGAGCAGGCCAGATTGATGGAGCGAGCCCTGGCGTCCAGCCGGACCATCGTCGACGAAGTCTTCGGTGCCGATTCTGATCAAGTCCACTGGTGTTCGGGAATTGGTGAACCTACCGCTTCAATGCAAGCGCACCTACTGACCGCAGACTTGCTGATCACGGATTCGTCAGAGGAAGAGGAAAGCGTGTTGCCAAACCCGGCTCACGTCGCCCTTGGTTCCGGTGTCCCGGTGTTGCGCCTCGGGCGCTCATTTGGGAAAGCTCACTTCTCACGCATCCTGGTCGCATGGAAGGACACGGCGCAAGCTCGCCGCGCGGTTCACGATGCACTTCCTCTGCTTGTCCGTGCAGAGAGTGTTTCAGTCGTGGGCGTGGGGGATGAGGTGTCGAGCGAAAGGCTCGACGCAGTTGCAGCACATCTGCGCTGTCATGGCGCAAAAGCACAGTATTTGCATATCCCGAATACCACTGGAGATGCTTGTTCAAGCCTACTCGATCAAGCTCGTCGTGAGCAAGCTGAGCTCATAGTGACCGGAGTCTTTGGACGCAATTCGCTGGCCGAACGCGTTTTTGGTGGTGTAACCTCCGAAATGCTGAGTAACGCCGAGATATGTTGGTTCATGTCGCACTGACGAGTGCTTTTGCAATGCGATATACAGATTGTATCCCATCTTGGCAGCACGCGTTGGCCTAACTCCATGGGAGCGTCTCGATCGGTTAAATAGGTAGAAGACTTCCTAGCTTTCATCCGAGCGTAGGAGCGTGGCTCGTGCTACGTGCCTTGCAATGACAATTTCTTCGTCAGCCGGCAAGACGCCTACATGTACGGCACTGGCATTCGCGCTGATAACTTCTGCGTGATGCTGATTTTTGTCGTCATCGATCTTCACTCCCATCCATGTCAGTCGTTCGCAAACCGCTTTCCGGACGACAGCGGAATGCTCGCCGATACCTGCCGTGAAGACAAGGCAGTCGAGGCCACCCAAGGTGTTCGCGAGCGCGGCGACTTCGCGGGCGATACGAAAGACAAAAAGCTCGATTGCTTCGCGAGCGTGAGGACTTGCACTTGCTTCCAGATCGCGCATGTCTCCGGATTCCGCTGAAACGCCGAGCAGGCCGGATCTCTCATAAAGCAGGTCGTGCAGGTCGTTAAGTGTCATTTTCTCATGCTGCAGGAGATAGAGGAGGACCCCCGGGTCGATACTTCCGCAACGTGTTCCCATGACAAGGCCATCCAGCGCCGAAAAGCCCATCGTCGTATCCAGGCTGCGCTTGTTACGCATGGCGCAGAGGCTTGCACCGTTACCGAGGTGGGCGACCACCGAGCGCTTATCCGCTTTGCCAGCCTGATCCAGCCGTGTCGCGATGTACTCGTAAGAAAGACCATGGAATCCGAAGCGGCGGATACCTCTTTCTACATACTCGCGAGGCAGAGCGAATCGATTGGCGGGCGCCTCGATCGTACGATGGAAGGCGGTATCGAAGCAGCCAATCTGCGGGAGTTGCGGTCGCAGTTCCACCATGACGCGGATCGGCGCAATACTACGCGGCTGATGCAGCGGCGCGAGCGGCGTAAGACTGTCGACCGCATCAATCACAGATGGCGTAAGAAGGACGGGATTGAAGAATGCCGTACCACCATGGACAATGCGATGACCGCAAGCAATCAGACGACGGTTGCCAAAACCATGCTCGATCCACTCCACCAGCGCGACGATCCCTTCAGCCAGACCGTCACTCTGCAAGATGAAGGTTGTCTGTAGCGCTGCTTCTATCGGATTGACCTCCAGACGTGGTGATGCTCCCATTTCGAGCGTTCCCCGCGCGGCCACCACAGGTCTATTGGCTTTACCGACATCGTAGACACCGAACTTGATGCTGGAGGAACCGGCATTCAGCACCAGGATCGCGTCGCACATCAGCCGCCCGCCTCGGCCGCGGCGCCATAGGGCCACGACCAATCGCGGATTTCTGGCATGTCTTCACCATGTTCGCGCACGAAAGCCTTGTGCTCTTCAAGCCTTCCCTCGAGGGTCGCGGCAAATTGCGCGGAGCGTTCGGCAAGCCGGGGCAGGCGCCTCAACGTGGCCAGCGCCAAGTGAAAGCGGTCGAGCTGATTCATCACCGCCATGTCGAACGGCGTAGTGGTCGTTCCTTCCTCTCGGAAGCCTTGAACGTGCAGGTTATCGTGATTGGTGCGCCGATAGGTCAGCCGGTGGATGAGATAGGGGTAGCCGTGATAGGCAAAGATCACCGGCTTGTCCTTGGTGAACAGCCGATCGAAGATCTCGTCGGTGAAGCCGTGCGGATGTTCGCTGTTCGACTGCAGCGTCATTAGGTCAACGACGTTGACGACCCGTATCCTGAGGTCCGGCAGGGCTGTTTTCAGGAGATCGACAGCGGCCAGCGTCTCCATTGTCGGAACGTCGCCCGCGCAGGCCATGACGATGTCCGGCTCCTCTTCAGCCGGGCAGGTCGACGCCCATTCCCAGATGCCTGCGCCGGCCCTGCAGTGAGCCTCGGCAGCTTCGGCCGTCAGCCATTGCGGCGCGGGCTGCTTGCCGGCGGTGATGACATTGATGCGGTTCCAGGTTCGCAGACAATGGTCGGTGACCCAGAGAAGCGTGTTGGCATCCGGCGGGAAATAGAGCCGTACCGTGTCGGCCTTCTTGTTGGCGACGAAATCGGCGAAACCGGGGTCCTGATGGCTGAAGCCGTTATGATCCTGCCGCCAGACATGCGACGTCAGCAGATAGTTCAGTGAGGCGATCGGCCTGCGCCATGGCAACTCCGCCGAGGTCTTCAGCCATTTGGCGTGCTGGTTCACCATGGAGTCGACGATGTGAATGAAGGCTTCGTAGCAGGAGAACAGGCCGTGCCGGCCGGTCAGCAGGTATCCTTCCAGCCAGCCCTGGCAAAGATGTTCCGACAGCACTTCCATGACGCGGCCCTCGCGGGCGAGGTGCACGTCATAGGGCTCGATCCCCTCCATCCAGACCCGGTCCGTGACCTCGAAGACGGCGTCCAGCCGGTTCGAGGATGTCTCATCCGGACCCATCAGCCGGAAGTTCCGGGCGTCGGCGTTCAGGCTCATGACATCGCGCAGGTAGACTCCCATGAGACGCGTCCCCTCGGCGGTCTTGCCGCCAGGGTGCGGCACGTCGAGCGCAAGGGTTTTCCAGTCCGGCAGCACAAGGTCCTTCCTCAGCACCCCGCCATTGGCATGCGGCAGTGCGCCCATGCGCTTCTCGCCTTCGGGCGCAAGGGCGGCGATCTCGGGTAGAAGACCGCCCTTCGAATCGAACAACTCTTCCGGCCGGTAGCTGCGCAGCCAGTCTTCCAGGATGTTACGGTGCACAGCGTCGCCGCGTGCGTTCGACACCGGCACCTGGTGCGAGCGCCAGAAATCCTCCACTTTTTTACCGTCGACCTCCTTGGGTCCGGTCCAGCCCTTCGGGCTTCGCAGGACAACCATCGGCCAGCGCGGCCGCGCAACGACGCTTCCGTCGGAGCGAGCATCCGCCTGGATGTCTCGAATGCGATCCATCACCTCGTCCATCGTGGCCGCCATCAGGCCGTGCATGGAAATCGGATCGCTGCCTTCTACGAAGAACGGATCGTAGCCGTAGCCCTTGAAAAGGTGCTCGAGTTCCCTGTCGTCCATTCGCGCCAGCAGCGTCGGGTTGGCAATCTTGTAGCCGTTGAGATGGAGGATCGGCAGCACCGCGCCGTCGACCCGCGGGTTCAGGAACTTGTTCGAATGCCAGGCGGCGGCCAGTGGGCCTGTCTCGGCCTCGCCGTCTCCGACGACGCAGGCAACGACGAGACCCGGATTGTCGAAAGCTGCGCCGAAGGCATGGACCAGCGCATATCCCAGCTCTCCGCCCTCATGGATCGAACCCGGGGTTTCGGGCGCGACGTGGCTCGGCACTCCGCCAGGAAAGGAGAACTGCTTGAAGAGCTTTTTCATTCCGTCGGCGTCGCGGCCGATTTCGGGGTAGATTTCGCTATAGCTCCCCTCAAGCCAGGTGTTTGCGACCATTGCGGGTCCGCCATGTCCCGGCCCGCAGACGTAGAGTACATCCAGATCGCGCTCCCTGATCAGCCTGTTTAAGTGGACGTAAATGAAATTCAGACCCGGCGTGGTGCCCCAGTGCCCGAGCAGCCGGGGCTTCACATGCTCGGCGCGCAGCGGCTCGCGCAGCAGCGGATTGTCCATAAGATAGATCTGACCCACCGACAGGTAGTTTGCCGCTCGCCAATAACGGTCCATCATTTCGATCGACGTTGACCTGTCATTCATAAGCTCAGTCCTTTCCAAACAACTCCACACTGCGATACCATCGGAATACATGGCGTATGCGAAACCGCGTATCGGACAACCACGAAAAAACAATGGCAATGTCCTTTGCGACTGCAGTTCGGAATCGACAGGGTCGCCTGTGTCTCATGCAAACTCAAAGCCCGATCAGTACCCATGCAACCCTCCGTCGCGACGCGGCACGATTCTATCGAGTAGAATCATCTGGAGGGGATCGCGGCGAAGTGAAGACGACCAAAGCGGCGCCGACTACGATGGCAATATCAGCGCCATTGAACGTCGGCCAATGCCAGCTACCCAAATGAAGATCGATGAAGTCAGTAACTGCGCCTTGCCGCATCCGATCGAAGATGTTTCCGACCGCGCCCCCCACGATCAGGCCGATCGCCATCGTCTGAACACGGGTTTTTGCGTAGAGCATCCACACAAAAAGAAACCCAACGACTAGCGATGTTGCGAAAGACAATATGGTCGAACTGTTTTCAAAGTAGCTGGAAAATATCCCAAAGCTTATTCCTTTATTATAAGACAGGGTGATATTAAAAAAACTTGTAATATAAATATTTCTAGGCGGCTGCATGACGATCTCGACGATCGCGAATTTCGACAGTTGATCGATCGAGAACGCCGAAACTGCGCATGCGAGACCGAGGAAAACTCGAGAGACATTTAATGTTCGCTTCACAACCATCCTCCGTCACATGGAGGACAAGAGCTTCGCTGCTCTAGCTGCTTGAGGTTCAATCGCTAACCTGCAGCTTCCTGTGGAAACTTGGCACCCCGTGCGCCGCCTCTTCACAAAGTCGTGGCCTAACGGCGATGGACGCGAGCCGCGGGAGCCATTAAGAGTTTGGTAATATCGATTAAGATCGGACGAGGGGTTGGGTAGTGACCTTGCGGGAGTCGATCGCCGCTGCGTGCATTGCGGCTGTATGGGCGCTTGGAAGCAGCAGCGCCTGGGCCCATCCGTCGGCCATGGTGACAGGAGGGCTGACCTCGCAACCGATCGGCCATTACGAGTTTTGCAAGCGCAACGCTTCGGAATGCGCGATACGCTCCCGTGACATGACGCCGTTGACAATGTCGGCCGAGCTTCTTGTGCGGCTGGAAGAGCTCACGATCTCCGTGAATCAAGCCGTCAAGCCGAAAAGCGATCTCGAACTCTACGGGAAGGAAGAGTTCTGGACCTATCCAGTTGATGCCGGCGACTGTGAAGACTACGCATTGGCAAAGCGACGCGTCTTGATGAACGATGGCATTCCGGCTTCGAATCTCCTGATGACAGTGTTGCGTCGACCAAACGGCGACGGACATGCTGTCCTCACCGTTCGAACCGACGTTGGAGATGTCGTTCTCGACAATCTCACGGATGCGGTCCTGAACTGGGATGAAACCGGCTACACCTACCTGAAGCGACAAGCGACCAATCACACCGGGCGATGGGTTTCGATACGAGAAGGAGACGCCCCGCTGGTCGGTTCAGTCCACTGAAACCCGAGCAGTCCATCCGTTTTCGTCCTGATCCTCGCTGCGTGATGGCACCGGCCGCGACAAGCAGCGCCATTATTGCCACGAGCGGCTTGTTCCCAAGCCTGACAAACACGATTTCAGATTTCACGGGCGCGGGCAGTGCGCCATCAATCACCCCGCTAACGTTTAGCGGAAGCAAGTCCTTCACTCGGCCATAGCCATCGACGATCGCGCTGATACCACTGTTGGCGGCGCGGATGAGCGGCAGACCGGCCTCGATCGCCCTGACGCGTGCGGCGAGAAAGTGCTGGTAGGGACCGGCAGACAGTCCGAACCATGCGTCATTTGTGATGTTCAAAATCCATCGTGCGTTGTCATTCCCAACACGTGGGAATATCGCCTCATAGCAAATCAATATCCTGGCAGCCGGTAAAGCGGCTAACTGGATGGGCATATCGCTCCTTCCGGGACTGTAGTCGATAT
The DNA here is from genome assembly GCF_014206975.1 of Aminobacter aganoensis. Taxonomy (GTDB): domain Bacteria; phylum Pseudomonadota; class Alphaproteobacteria; order Rhizobiales; family Rhizobiaceae; genus Aminobacter; species Aminobacter aganoensis. The sequence continues at coordinate 112,536 of NZ_JACHOU010000009.1, read as the reverse complement.
CGCCGATTGTCATCTTCATGGCGCCAAGGACACTTTTGAAAGGGGTGAACTCCCCAAACGGGACCAGTCGAACCTTGTCGTAGTCCGCGATGACCCCTCCTTTGTCATCGAGCGCGAGGAGGCTGTTCAACAGGGCAGGGTCCTCAGGGCTTCGTCCAGCAACTTCCCTCACGGCTCCGGTGATAAGCAGCCCCCCTGATGGTATGGCAGCTAGAAGTATTGGAGGAATTTCGCGATCCGTTTCAAACAAAAAAGGATACGCCGTCTCGGGCCAGATCACATAGAGCGGTCGGGACGCATCACCGGACGTGCTAAGGGCGTGAAGCTTGTCAAGAATTCCTCTTGCTTCGCTCGGTTCCCATTTCTGGGTCTGAGGAATGTTCGGTTGGACGATCCGCACCCGTTCGCCATTGTCGGCCACGTCGACAGCCTCTAAACGCCATTTCCCCGCGGACCACAGAACGGCGAAAACGACCAGAGGCGTCAGCACGAAAACGAGCGCGGCTGGCAAGATGCCTAGCCGAAGTTTCCCGATGAGCAGGAGCGGCATCGTTGCGGCGAGAAGGGTGAGCAGCCCGAGGCCATAGATTCCTACAACGGACACAGTTTGGAGAATTTCATTGCTGAAGCCCCAGATGTATCCGATGAGGTTCCAAGGAAATCCCGTCAGTATCGCACCGCGGGCCATCTCCGCCATGGTCCAGGTCGCCGGAAGGACGATAAGTGCTCCTGAGCTTCTTCCGCCAAGGCATCGGGCAGCCATCGCGGCGATCGCAGGGAAAACTGCCAAGAATGCGGAAAGTACTATCACGGCGGGCCATGCCAGAACGCCGAATCTTTCCGCCTCGACGGCGAAGCTCTCGGTTATCCAATTCAGCCCAACGATGAATTGACCTAGGCCGAAGGCCCATCCGACCAAAAAGGCTGCAAAGACACTACGACTCTGCCGTATCAGCAAGGCCAATGCGCAGAGACCAAAATATGCGAGCGGCAACATGAAATAGGGCGCGAACCCGAAACCACTCAGTCCGCCGACCAGGATAGCAACGAGGAACCGATGACGCGAATGTTCGAGCCACCTTCCGCTCGCAATCGAGCTGATCCCGTTCGAATTCGGGCGGCTTTGCACCAGCCCTAGCCGATGTAGCCGAGACCAGGAAAGCGCTCGAGCAGCCAGAAGGCGATCAAGGTGAGACGTCCGGTCATCATCAGCAGGCCCATGGCGACCATGATGCCGCCGGCGAAAATGTTGAGGATATGACCAGCATAGCGAATACGCTTGAAGCCGGCAGCGAGGCTGCTGAAAGCGACAGCGACGATCAGGAACGGAATTCCAAGCCCTAGACTGTAGGCTGCCAGCAGGATTGCGCCACTCCCTGCCGATACCGCCGTCAGCGTAAGAATGGAACCGAGAACCGGACCGATGCAGGGTGTCCAACCGAAAGCAAAGGTTAGGCCAAGCGTGTAGGCGCCGGCCGGCCCCGATACGGTCTTCGGCCCTGGCAGCCTAAAATCTCTGAGGAGCACAGGTACCTTGATCAGGCCCGTCATGACGAGGCCGAAGCAGATAAGCAAGCCTCCTCCGAGGATATTCGCCTCGACGCTGTAACGCAGGAGCATTCCGCCGAACGCCTGCGCGCCGAGGCCGAGAATCACAAAGACTGTGGAGAACCCGGCTATAAAAAAGAGCGCTGACCAGACAATCCTGATCCGATCCGCAAGGCGTTTTGATGCAGGGTCGACACCACTTGAAACGAACGAAAGATAGCCTGGCACAAGCGGCAAGACACATGGGGAAATGAACGATATGGCGCCGGCCACAATCGCGGTGAGAAGTCCGACCGCTGACACGTCGATCGCCACGCCTGTCGACCTCCTTTGTTGACTACAATCCCAGACGGCTTTGATGACCGTTTAAACGCTCAAGCCACATGAGCTTCAATGGCAGCTTGACCAACCCCACCGTGACATTGCGACGCGCAGTCGCAGTAGTGTTAACCTTCCATCAAGGTTAACAATCAATTCTCCTTCTGCGTGGGGCATCCGGAGAATGAGATATTGCGGTCCAAACCGAAAGTCGCTTTCGAGCGACGATCCTCGAACGGTCACCGGCGCGTGCTCGCAATCCTCGGCGCAAGCTGGTTCGTATTCGGCTTTGCATCACCCACAGGAATCCAGGGTACCAGATCCGAGCTAGGCATCAGCCCCGACCCAAATCGCTGGGCGGCGTATGTTGAGCGAGCCGATGAGTGCTCTCATTTGCAGGAACTCCGACTGCCCAACGTCGCAATTCCAGCCCACGACGGAAACCTAGACCGCGTTCTCGGAGGCAAACGCCTCAATTTGCATGACGGCCAAGGGCCCTCCTTGTCGTCTCAGAGAGTGGTTGAAGAGGCGAAGAAGCCGCGACTTGTCAGTGTCGCACTCCAGACTGGATCGGATTCTTTGCGTGGCCAGCAAGAACTGGCCTCATGGATATTCTCCTCAGGGACGGACACCTCATATCTTCTACGGGGCTTTTCCACTCAATCTGATCCCGAAATGGTCGCGGGCCAATCGACTTTTCACAGCCCTGCGGACGACCGCCTTGTCGGAGTGCCGACGGCGCTCGCCGAACTGGTCACCAACGATGGAGCAGATATCCTCGCCACAGCCTATGCTCCAAAGGATGGTTTCCACACGCCTGCAAATCCCTTCGCTGCATTGCTCGGTTCTGATGAGACAGCGGGTCGCTTCGTTCCGCCTAGCGCCGAAGGCGATCACGATTGGATGAAGCAGCCGCTGCCTCGGAACGTGTTTTCTGCTGCCGAGCAAAAGTGCCTTGCAACCGCGATTTATTTCGAGGCGAGGGGAGAGGAGGTGCGGGGTCAGGCTGCTGTCGCGCAGGTCATTCTCAATCGGGTTCGAAACCCTGCTTATCCAGCAACCGTCTGCGACGTCGTCTACCAAAATGACAACTGGATCAACAAATGCCAGTTTTCCTTCGCGTGCGATGGAATTCCCGATGTCATCGCCGACAGAGGTGCTTACCGCCTTGCAAAAGACGTCGCCATGGCCGTTACTGGCGGGAAGGTCTTCTTGCCCGAAGTCGCATCATCGACACATTACAACGCGACGTATGTCAGCCCGCGCTGGGCGCGCTCGATGGAGCGCATGACGCAAATCGGATCGCATATATTTTACCGCACATTTGGTGGCGGGTGGAGTTGACGTTGTTGAAATCAGTGCATGGAAAGACGCCGTTTGAGCGCAAAAGAACCCTCGTAACCTGGATGTTGGCTCCGGCATGGCTGACGATTCTAATCGCAACCCAGCCTGAGGGTTTTGAAACGCTAGGTTACAGTCTGGTCGAGTTTTTCGGGTTCTTTCTGGTGTTCGGTGCGGTTCTTGGAAGACTGTGGTGCACGATATATATTGGCGGACGAAAAGATCAAAGATTGTGCCAAAGCGGACCGTATTCCCTCAGTCGAAATCCGCTTTACTTTTTCTCTTTCCTGGGACTAATCGGCGTGTGCCTTGCGGCACAGAATATTGCTCTTATGGCGATAAGCGCGGTCCTTTTTCTTGCCTACTATAGATCTGTGATCCTAAATGAAGAGAGAAGACTCCTTAGTCTCTTTGGATCCGACTACATACTATACATGGCTCGCGTACCGCGCTTCTTTCCTCGCTTCAGCTTTCCGCAAAGCGGAGACACTCTCCTTGTTCAGTCGCAGGCATTCGTTCGGTCGCTAAGGGATGTCAGCTGGTTTCTCGCCGCGATCATTGGTATTGAAGTGATTGAAGAGCTACGTCAGGCAGCTGTGATCTCCGGCTGGCAATTGCCTGTTTAGGCCAAGCATCTACAACAGCGTATGCCTATCAGGCCAAACCGAACTCAACGGTCGCCAGACGTTCGTTAATTCCCGCCGAAATGACGATAAATAGTCACCATGCTCGTATCGTATCCTCACGGCAAGGTTGTCTTTTGCCAGTGGCATACTGAGCAATTTTCAGTATTGCGATAATCGTGACGTCCAACCTTCGATACTGCACCACAGTCGTATACAGCGCTAATATACAGATCGCATCACCATTGCGCCCTTTCTGGAGGGCTTGCCGAGCAGCACCCTACATCGAAATGGCTTCATGCGGATGGCCGGCAAAGGGAGGGCTTGGGGGCTGGCGTGGCTGCATCATTGCGGGGAGGCTTGGGGGGCAGCACCGCCGGCCTCCAGGCAGTTATGATGCTAGTCCGCTGACGAGCCGTCGCTCTCTTCATCGAGAAGCACGGCGTTTGCGCCCGTCGCAGACAGACGCACGACGTTGTTTTCCACCAGGGCGACGAGACCACCCGGAACATAGTGTTTGTGCTTTGCATGGTGTCCAGAGCCTGCGGGTTCCAGCGCGATACGACCTCCTGTAACCGCTGCAACCTTACCGACAGGAGCGCCATCCGCTCCAAGGACCGTCATTCCGCGTTTGACATCTGCTAGATTCGACATGGCTCGCTCCTATCATTAAACACATCAATAATACCCGGCTTTTGCGGAAACAATCGAGCGGGTGACTGCCAATTCAGCAAAAGACACCTCGCTTGACATTCAGCGGCACCCGCTTGGGACCGCTGCCGCTAGTCCATCGTGAGCTGCACCTGATTGCGAACCGTGGTCGCTGTCTGGGTCGCGAAAAGCAACCCACATTTACGCATTGCCGCGATTGTCACGTGGTCGCTCTACCTCGCGGCTTGCCGATACATCCTGGTCACCAGTAGCTGCTCCGTTGCGACATTTATACGCTTGAACCTCATCCTACTCGAGGTCCTACCTTGGCAACAGCGAGGCTAGAAAATGCGCTTGCATGCCAGGAGATCGAGATGCTGCTCAATTCGCAGGGACCAAGCAATCAAGCCGCAAGCGCTCTTTGTCCACACTGCAGGATCGATCTCGTTATGAGCGAGCGACAGGGCATTGAGATCGACTATTGCCCGAAGTGCCGAGGGGTTTGGCTGGATCGAGGAGAACTCGACAAGATAATCGAACGGAGCGCTGCTGAAGATACACGATACGGGCAGGTTCAGGCTGGCCGAGGACGCTCACAAGCATCCCCTCGCGATGCCCAAAGTGACTGCCGTGAAGACCACCGCCGCGACTACAGCGACCATGATCGGCATGGCGGACACCATGGTCGGAGGCACGGTTCATTTCTGGGCCGATTGTTCGACTAACCGTTTGCGGAGCGGGACAATGAAGAGTGCGCGGTTAGGCCAGCTTGGATGTTATGCCATCGTTCTGTTGACAACGGTCGCACCAGCATCCGCTCAATCCGTTGACCGTGCGGAGATCGAAAAGATCGTCCGCGAATACCTCGTTCAAAACCCGGAAATCATCGAGGACGCACTAACGGAACTTGAAAGGCGGACTCAAATAGCCCAGGCCCAAGCCCGATCTCAAGCAATACTGGCCGAGACCGATGTCTTGCTCAGATCGGGCGACGATGTGATCTTGGGAAACCCGGACGGGGATGCCACTCTCGTTGAATTCTTTGACTTCAACTGTGGCTATTGCAAGCGGGCGGCGCCCGACGTGAAGGCACTTGTCGCCGAGGACCCCAAGTTGCGAATAGTCTTGAAGGAGTTCCCCATTCTTGGGCCGGGTTCGGTGGAGGCTGCGAAAGTGGCTTTGTCCGTGAAGCGCATTGCAGGCGATTCTGCTGCTCGTGATTTCCATGTCCGATTGATGGAGATGCAAGGACAAATAAACGCCAACCGGGCCTTGGATCTCACCGAGGAGATGGGACTCGACCGAAAGAAGCTCTCGGAAGAGATGGCCACTCCAGCGGTCGAGGCGATCATTGCGGCAAACCTCGCACTAGCGCAGCGACTCGGCCTGACAGGCACGCCGTCTTTCATTGTGGGCGATCAAGTCATCGCGGGAGCAGTCGGGAAAGAACCCCTAGCTGACGCAATCAAAGCGGTTCGCCAGAAATGAGAGTCTCGATCATCAGTCCTCGGCCTCTCGGGCCGTCAGCCTTTGGCGCGACTTCGACCCAACAGCGCAAATCATCTCGCAGCGGCGATATGGCCGTCGCAGTCGTCGACAATCCGCAACCTGCACAATGTCTGGTGCCGCTTCGCGAGAGACCGCGTCGATAGATGTTTTCTACACCGCAGCACTTCATGTTCCTGCGCCAGTGGGTCTCCAACCCCAAGATGGTCGGAGCCGTCCTTCCTTCAGGAATGTCGCTAGCTCGTTTGATGACCAAGGCAATCGACCAAACCACGGGCTCCGTACTCGAACTTGGACCCGGGACTGGCGTCTTCACCGGGGCTCTCCTGAGGCGCGGTCTTGCCGAAGAGCAACTGACACTTGTCGAACTCGACAAGAGATTTGCCGATCTGCTCTCGGCCCGCTTCCCGAGCGTTCGAATCGTCCAAGGAAGCGCGGCCCGGTTGTCTGCAGCGGGCGTCGCCAAAGATATCAGGTATGACGCAGTCATTAGCGGGTTGCCTCTTCTCTCGATGCCTGCGCCCACGGTGTTCCGGATTGTCAAGAATGTGGCGCACAGGCTCGCTCCCGGCGGAAATCTCTACCAGTTTACGTATGGAGCGCGGTGCCCTGTTGCCCGCGTGATGCTTGAGAAGCTTGGCCTGGAATCGCATTTGCTTGGGACTGCTGTTTGGAATTTTCCTCCAGCCTCAGTCTACCGCATTTCACATGCACGGGCGGGAGAGGAAAGGCATCCGAACACCTCCCATCCGTAAGCAATACCTGGCCGCAAGAAGCCAGGAAGGGGAGCGAGTTTCCCGAAGTAACTACATCCCCGAAGTACCAAAATCAAGGAGTTCGATATGTTTACTAGACGCGAGATACTGGCTGGAACAACTGCCATAGCAGCTCTGTCAACATTGCCGGCACGAGCACAGACCGGTGTCAATCACGAGGTCCAGATGCTGAACAAGGGCACGAAGGGTGCCATGGTCTACCAGCCGGATTTCGTGACTGCGTCGCCCGGCGATACCGTCACGTTCATTCCCACCGACAAGTCACACAATGCCGAAAGCATAAAGGGGATGCTGCCCGAAGGCGCAGTCCCCTTCAAAGGTAAGTTGAATGAGCAGATTACCATTACTATCGAGAACGAAGGCGTCTACGGCGTGAAGTGTACGCCGCACTATGGCATGGGCATGGTGATGCTTATTGCCGTCGGCACGCCCAGCAATTTTGATGAAGCCAAATCAGTCAAACATCCACCCAAAGCGAAGAAGCTGTTCGACGAACTCCTTGCCGCCGTTCCCTCAGCTTGATCTCTTCCGACTGCCATAGTGGGTTCCGGATGGCAGCACGCGGTCGATTCCCCGCGATCGTCTGCTGCCATCTTTTTCGAAGAAGGCTCGGAAGTTCACACGAGAGGCATCACAGGAAGGAGGCTGTGAAAACTATCTATTCGCTATCAGACAACAAGCGCTGGACTATTAGCTCGGCATCCGAACCCGCTCCCATGATCAGCGCCGATGCGCGGTTGCGCTGCCACGGACGGCCAACAAAGTATATGCCTTTCACCGGTGAGACGCCGGCCTCATGCAGAAACGCTCCATCAGGTCCCTTCGCTTCAGCGATATCGAGCCAGGATGTATCATCCTGATATCCTACCGCCCATATGACCGACCGGATATTCGCCGACGTGCCGTCGGCAAACTGCGCCACTCGGCCACTTGCCTCGGTAAGACGTGGTACAATCCTTATCCCTCTCCTCGCCAGACTATCAGTGCTCCTGTCACGATTGGGAAACGCGCCGGAGCCTTTGAGCATTCTGCCGATCCGCGACTGCGGAGGCGCTTTCAGAATGCCAAGCAGGTTGAGCCACCACCAGATGGATTTTCCCCAGACACGTTCGGGAAAGAGCCTGCGTGGGCCCCCCGCGGCGAGCAAAACGGGTTGGAGCGGCTTCACTTCCGCCGCGATATCTCGTCCACTCGCTCCATCGCCAACGACCAGGACGGGGCCATCGGGCAATTGGTTCGGATTGCGATAGGTTTCGGTCGTAAGCTGGAGTATGCCATTGCCAAACTGGAAGGCGAATTCTGGAACGACCGCCCGTTGGAATGCTCCTGTCGCAACGATCACGTCGCTGGCGGCGATTATCCTTCCGTCGTCCAACCGTGCCTCAAAACTCTCTCCGTCAGCGTTCAACAGCCGAGTCACCTGCCGGCCGAGTATGATTGGCAGCCGTAGCCGCCTCGCGTAGCTTTCGAGATAGTCTGCGAACTCATCCCGGGTGGCATAAAGCTCCCGGTTCCCCGCGAGCGCCAAGCCCGGCAGCGCGCTGAACTGCCGCGGCGTGAAGAGTGTCAGTGAGTCGTAGCGCGTCCGCCAGCTATCCCCGACCCGGTGATGGCTGTCGACGATCTGAAACGGCACGCCAGCCGCCCGCAGGTGGTACCCGGCAGCAAGTCCAGCCTGTCCGGCGCCGACTACAAGGACGTGTCTTTCCATCAGATGACGACGACTTGCGCCCCCACTGGCACTCGTTCGTAGAGATCCTCTACATGCTCGTTCACCATCCGAATGCAGCCGTTTGAGACCGCCTTTCCGATGGTCCATGGCTCCGTCGTTCCGTGGATACGGTAGAGCGTGTCCCGGCCGTTGCGGTAGAGGTAGAGCGCGCGCGAGCCCAAAGGATTGTTCGGCCCACCGGGCACGCCACCTGCATAACGGGCATACTTTTTAGGATCGCGACGGATCATGTTGTCGGTGGGCCGCCAGGACGGCCATTTCGCTTTACGTCCGATGAGTGCCGAACCCGTAAACGCCAGACCTGCCTTGCCAACACCGATACCGTAGCGCCACGTCCTCCCATCTCCCGTGACCAGATAAAGATACTTGTCGCGTGGAACCACGACAATCGTCCCTGCCGGGTAGTCGTATGGCGACACTATGCGCTGGGGAAGAAAACGCTCCTCAAGCTTGAACGTGCGCTTGGCGCCTTGCGCAAGGGCTTGCCCAGGCGCCACTACCAAGCCAACCGCGCCAATCAAAAATGCCCGTCGCCCGATTCCGACGGACGACGCCACGCCGGAATTGTTGTCGACGTCAGTGCTCATGACCATCCTCCTCGCCCTGCGGTGGCGCTACGTCAGGAACCAGCTTCTCCACCTTCGCGCCGGCCTTGAGCTCGGCAATAATTCGTCTTTCCTCCGTTGCTTCCAGGGATTGCCGAATCTGCGGTGCGACGGTTTCGAACGCCGGGGCTGGCCGGTTTCGCGTTTCCTCGAGCAGGACGACATGGAAGCCGAACGCGCTGGCAACTGGCGTCTGCGTGAACTCCCCGGCCTGCAATTTCGCCGCGGCGACATCGATCTCAGGGACGACTTGTCCATCGGCCACGAAGCCGAGATCTCCGCCGTTGACTTTGGACACCTCATCGGCCGAGCGTTCCTGCGCGAGTTCCGCGAAAGATTTACCCCCTTTCAGCGCGTCGATGACGGCGAGGGCATCGCTCTCGCTGCGAAGCAGTATATGTCGGAGCCGACGTTCAAGAACGGGCGGAATCTTCGCCGCCTGCTCATCATAGGCGGCCCTGACGGCCGCATCGGTTATCGCCTCTCCCACGCGCTGCTCAAGGAACAGAGAGCGGAGCGTCTGATCCTCGAAGAATGCCAGCTGTCTTTTGTAGGCTTCCTGCTCGGGCACGTTTGCCGCGCGCGCCGCCTCGGCCACGATCCTCAGGTCGATCAGGGCATCGACAAGAAGGGAACGTTTGGCATCGGCTGGCATTTGGCCGAGCTGCTGCGAATACATCTGCTCGGCAATGGCAAGGTCGTCTGCGGTAATGTCCTGGCCATTGACGCGACCGACGACGCCGGCGTCCTGCGCGAGGCCGGCCGAGCCAAGTGGCAACGACAGCGAAAGGATTGTCATGCCGACGAGCAGGCCGGCTTTCCATCGGTTTTTGATCCTGGTGGTCATCGGAACCTCCCTACTGCCTGGCCGCGGCAACCAGCGGATCGATGATCTCGCTGAAGCGTTCGATGCTGAGGGCGCCCTTCTGCATCTGCCCATTGATGAAGAATGTCGGTGTGGAATCGACACCGAACGATCTGCCGCCTTCGGCAACGGCCGTGACCTTCTCAAGAAGAGCCTGATCCTGGAGGCATTTTTCGAAGTCGGCGGTGCTCATTCCCGTCATGCCCATTGTCGACTTCAGAGCTGCCGTCCCGTCGGGCACGCGAGCCCAGTTGTCCTGGGTCCGGTAGAGCAGGTCGATCGTCGGATACCATTTGTCGTCGCTCACGCAGCGCGCCAGCATGAAGCCGGCGGATGAACGCGGATCGAAAGGGAACTCGCGCATGATGAACCGGACCTGGCCTGTATCGACATACTTCTTCTTGAGGTCCGGCCACACATTGACGTGAAAGGTACGGCAATGAGGACACGTCAGGGATGCGTATTCGATGATCGTCACCGGTGCATCGTCAGGTCCGAAGCTTTTTTCAGGCAGAACACCAGGGGCCAGCAGTGCCTCGGGTGTCGGCTGTGCCGACAGCAGCGCCGGATAGGCGGCGACCACACCAGTGGCGGCCATGCCGAAGATCAGATTGCGTCGTTTCATGTCGAGGTCCTTTCGTGAGGACAAGGTTGTGCAAGCTCTAGCCCCTTGAGAGGCAAGCGGCTTCTGTCAGACAAATGAGCGGGTGCCGCCGCGAACGACGATGGGAGTAGGCGTGGCAACACGGTCATACAGGTCAATGATGTCCTGGTTCATCAACCGGACGCAGCCACTCGAGACAGCCTTGCCGATGGTCCAGTACTCAGGCGTGCCGTGCAGCCGGTAGAGCGTGTCTTCGCCATTCTGGAAAATGTACAGCGCCCTCGCACCGAGCGGATTATTGAGCCCCGGTGGCTGCCCGCCGTTTTCAGCACTCCACTTCGCAAGTTCGGGCTGCCGCGCGATCATTTCCGCCGGCGGCGTCCACTTCGGCCAGCGCTGTTTCCACTGGATGACGCCTTCGCCCGACCATTCGAACCCTTGGCGGCCCAGACCAACGCCATAGCGCATCGCCTTGCCACCTGGGCGGACGAGATAAAGATAGAAGTTTCTCGTATCCACGACGATCGTGCCTGGACGTTCACCGGTCGGATCGTCGACAAGCCGCCTGTAGAAGCGCTTGTCGACCTTGGACAGGTCGACGGCCGGGATCGGAAAATCCTCCTCCGGCATGGCCCGGTACATGGAGATATAGGATGGATCTTCCGCTGGTTTGACCGGCGCAGGTTCCGCAGGCAGGTTCCCGGTGGTTGAGCAGGCTGACAAGATCAACCCGCTGGTGGCGGTGGCACCAAGGCTCAGGATTTGTCGACGTGAAAACTGTACTTGTTTGTTTTTTGGGGTCACTGTTACGCTCGCAATAAGGTCATCGGGAACCGGCGTCTGCGTGCAGACAGTGCCGGTGTGGAGCAACGACCTATCGAGCGCATCATGTCTGGCAGAACTGCCAACAGAGCGACGGCGATCGGTCTCGCCTCTCCTGACGTTATCGGGGCGGTGGGACGACTGAAGAAAATACTCCCGGAGGGAGGGTGTGAATAAGTCTATTCGGGGAAGAGGGATGCGCCTCACGAACTACAGGCGCATGCCATTCGGCAAGCCAGCTGCAGCTGTCATGACATTTGGCAGTGGCCTCAGGCGAAGGAGCATCATCACTACCAGTGTCAGCGCCTTCATCCCCAAGGACAGAGACAAGCTGAGCTGGCTCCTCGCCGGCTGCAGCCGCAGGCAATGCGGCATGCAGGCTGACGAAGCAGAGGAGGAGAAGAGCAAGCAGCGTCCGGACCATCGCGGTTTACTCGTCTGGCGAGTGCGGGTCTGCTATCGCCGCATCCGGCCGGCTAACTGGAACGGAAGATAGCGAGGTCCGCTTCGCCAACGCGGATTGGCCGCTACGCTCGAGCAGCCTACGAAAACTCGGATGCATGCCACCGTCGGCATAGGCGTGGGCCGAAAGCACAGTGCCAGCAGTAAGGAGTTCTTCCATCGCGACGCGATCGGACTGCGTCCTGGCGGCGACCAGAGCGTCTGGCGCGTTCAGCGCAGGGGGACATGGAGCAAGCACATCGCGCGGCTCACCTCCACCGAACTCCTTGTCGAAGACGTAGCGTCCTTCGCAATAGGACACTTTCGGCTGGCGTCGGGAGACCTCGAAGATGTCATATCCCTGCTTGAGATCGGACCAAAACGTGAAGTTCGGATCGTCCCGGTTCTTCGCCATGTTTTGAGGGGTCATTCGGAACGGAAACGCCTGGACCTGGAATGATCCTTGGCCGCCCTTCAGGGCCTCGCGCGCAACAGCATAAATCTCGGCTACTCCTTCATCGGTCAGCGCGAAACACCCGGAGGACGAGCATGCGCCATGCACCATGAGCGCCTCACCTGTGTAGCCAAGGGCCGCCTCAAGCTTGTTCGGGTAGCCGAGATTGAAGGACAGGTAATATTGGGAATTGGGGTTCAGCATCCCGGCGGAGACGTGGTAGAAGCCTTCGGGAGCCTGACGATCGCCGTTTTGCTTTTTCGGCCCCAGCTTTCCGGACCAGCGACACATCGGGTAAGTCTTGAGCAAGGCGAACCTTCCGCTTCGGTCGCGCTTCCAGATCTCCAGCTCGCTTTCCTGCTTGAAGATTCGCACGAGGATAGGCGCCGAAGGCGACATCGATTTGCGCGACATCTCTGCCGTAACCGCGGCGGGAATCGGCTGCGTCGCCTTGCCGTCAACCTCGAGAACGGTAGAGACGCATGCGCTCAATAAGAGCGTAAGCGCTGCAATCCCTCCGATCCTGACGGCCGTTAGCATCATTGAAAACCATTTCGTTGGCGCGCACCCTCTCCGGCGGCTCCTCGCACAGTTCGCCTATCATAGTTAAAATGGCGTTTCCGCCCACAAATTCGCGAGCGTCAAAGAACCGCAGCCGCAAAAAGAACCTGGTAGTACTGAGCTGGCGCTGAGTTACGGAGGCTAGGCATCCAATCAGGAAGGCAATGCGACGAGCGACGTGTTATTCGCTGCCATGAGGAAAAGGTAGACCTTGGAGTCTAATCCTAAAACAGAGCACGCGCCAAAGCTGTTGTCAGCATCCAACTGCCTTTCGATCCCGAACCCTGAATATGTTAGCGGCATTAGGCAAGGCCGGACGGCTGGTGCGGCCAAGACTGGTGTCGGCGGGCCCGCGGTCACCACGGTTTCATTGAGGTAGAACCTTGCGTCCAGGGCGACAGCCTTACAAGCGAACAAAAACTGTTCCCAAGCGCAAGCGTCAAAGAACCGCAGCACCAACCGTATGCTGCGATATCGAAGATCATCTAGATAAGAAGCTGACCAAGGCTCGAATGGAAGAAAGACCCAACCACGCCATGCCGGAAGGATCGGAACACCTTACCCTTGAAGAATCCAAGACGCTCGCACGCCGCAGACGGCGCATCAATTGGATGATCTGCGCGCTCCTGGTAGCGTTTGTCGTGACTGTTTACTGGATCAGCTTCAGCCACGTCCGCACTGAGACGAACGAAACGCAATCGCGCTACGAGGTCGATAACGTCGCAATCACCCACGCTTGAGTGGCAGATCGACCTTTTCGGTGTGAAGGTGGACCGGCTTGAAACCGTATCGGTCCACCTCTTGATGATTTTGCGTTTGGCCTGCTTTGCGTTGGTTGCACCTATTGCCTATCTGGCATTGGCCACGCTCTTCCGTTTGGTATGCGTCGGTCTCGGGCATAACACCATGGAAATGCTGTACGGAGGAACCGCTGTCTATCTCCTGACACTCGCCGCAGCAGTTGAGGGTGCCTGGCTTCTGCCTGAGGACATCAAGAGCTCTTCCTCGTTTATGAGGCTGACCCAGCGATTCAGGTCTTCTCCAGACTGACGCTTCAGATAGTAGATTTCCGTGTCCTTCCAGAGGAGCACTTTCTGTTCGAGGTTGTCGAGAACGAAGTCTCCCAGATCTGTCACCACAGTCAGGACTGCGTGCCCTCCGCCTTTGGCATCACGAGCGACAGTCAACAGAAGTGCTCCCAGGGGATAGCCCATTTCGTTCAGCCGCTTGCGCTTCAGAAGAGCGTAGTCCTCGCAATCTCCGACAGTCGCCGGGTATTCCCACCGCTCCTCAACTCCGAAGATTTCCATGTCGGTTAGCGGCGCAATCGCCGTATTCACTTCAGCGTTGACCAATACGATTTCTCGCCAGTTGGACTCGGTCAGCTTGATCATCGTGCCTTCTGGTCCGCGTGCGCACTCCCCGCGATAACGACGACAATAATCATAATAGCCCACCGGCATAGTTGTTGCGCCGTAAGTGAGCATGTTTCGTGCAGTTGTCGGCTGGGTCGGATTGAAGTGAAAGGCGTTGGCGGAAGCCACCACACAAGAGATTCCAAGCGCCAAAGCACTAAGAACAAAGCGTATCATTGATTGTCTCCCCGTCGTGTTGGGAAACAGATACAAGACAAGCCTCAAAATGACGCAAAATCAGTGGGTTAAATTAAGGACGAATTCTCGACGAATTTTGGTCCGCAATTCAAGGACCCATTTACCAACACGTTAGCCACGCAACCATCAGTCGATGGCAACATCTCCCTGGCCATGGTGATGTATCGTCAGTTGTTCGCGATACCGCAAGGTATCGGCTGCGACCACCATTTCCTGTCCGCCTTCGAAAACCAGAACAAAACTGCTTGCAGTCATGGGGTCCGAGCGCGCCACGGGCTCTTCCAGAAGCAGGCGAGTGCCGTTGGGTCGCATCGTGAGTTCCGCATGCCCCGGCACCAGGACGACTCCTTCCACAGGCCTCACGTCGGACATGTCCGACACGATTTCGCTTCTGACGATCGAGATTTTGGCGAATGAATCGCTTCGGATGGCCTCCAAGCCTACCTGCTGGCCCGTACCGTTCCAGATCGTGAGGTAGCCCTCAGCGCGACCCCCCTCATCGTCTGACATCAGGAGTTCCGCGTGCTCCACCGTCAAACGCTGAGGCGGGTTTGCGTGAACAACCGCGCCGTCGGACGCCTCCAGCGGTGTAGCCAAGACCAAAGTGGCAAGCGCGACTGACGCAAGAAATGCACTGTTCACGAGCATTCGTCCTCTCCCGAATGCCTCTTTGATTGACCACAATCTGGGCGATCCCGTGATTATCGGGACCGCACGATGCGGCAATTAAACACGTTTGCAGGAAGAAATCGTACGACATAATAGCTATAGAAACTGGAGCAAGAGATGCTGACAATCGGAGAGCTGTCACGCGCAACAGGCGTCAAGATTCCCACGATTCGGTATTATGAGCAGATGGGATTGATGACCGCCGCCGAACGATCCGAAGGCAACCAGCGGCGATACGAATCCCGGGATCGGGAACGCCTGTCATTCATCAGGCACGCCCGCGACCTTGGATTTACAATCGAGGCTATCCGAGAGCTTCTGGAGCTAAGTGCTCATCCCGAACGTCCATGTGCCGACGCGGATCAGATCGCGATCCGACAGCTCGAAATTGTGCGTGATAAGATTGCGAAGCTCCGGCCACTCGAAAAGGAACTCGAGCGTATAACGGCTCGGTGCCACGGTGATCATATCAAGGATTGCTATGTTCTGCAGTCGTTGGCGAACCACGACTTGTGCGCGAGTGAGCACTAGAAAGCTGCCGGCCAGAACCGCAATTCCAGCAATCGCTTGAAGGCTAGTGCGTTCCTGACGGGAAGCGCGGTTCGTGTCCTGGTTCGACAGATCGACGCGGGTGTCCAGCACGCCCTGCGATTGCCACCAGTGCGGTAATCAATGGAAGTAGGGCGGGTAAACCGATCTACCTGCCATTTTGAAGCCCATTCAAAGACAGCACGTGAGGCAGGGTCTGTTGCAGCACAGGCCACGGCAGCGCTCACCTTGCCAACGTTTCGCCAATGCAGTAATTGCAAATAAGATGCAACTGCAAAAGAATGAGTAAGAAATGACCGACCCGACATCGGATGGCGCCACCGGCTGGAAGCGCAGATCGTCCGTCCCCTCGATGTCGGATGTGCACCGATCGGTGGCCGTGCAGGGCATGAATTCGTCTTGGCGCCGCGCCGCTGCCTTCTTCGGACCGGGATATCTTGTGGCCGTGGGGTACATGGACCCGGGCAACTGGGCGACGTCGATCGCAGGCGGCTCGCGCTTCGGATACACGCTGCTGGTGGTGGCCCTGATCTCCAACATCATGGCGATCATTCTCCAGTCGCTTTGCGCCCGGCTTGCGATCGCTTCGGGAAGGGACTTGGCACAGGCCTGCAAGGATGCCTACCCGAAGGCCGTTTCGCGCACGCTCTGGGCGCTCGCCGAGGTGGCGATCATTGCCACCGACATCGCCGAGGTCATCGGAACCGCCATCGGCCTAAACCTGCTGTTCGGCATCCCGCTGGAAATCGGCGTCGTGATCACCGCGCTGGACGTGTTCCTTATCCTCTATCTGCAAAGGCTTGGCTTCCGCTGGGTCGAAGCCCTCGTGATCGTGCTGCTCGCGGTGATCGCCGTCTGCTTCGTGCTTCAGATCGTTCTGGCGGACCCGAATTGGGGCGACGTCATTCGCGGCTTCGCGCCGACCACCGAGATCGTCACCAATCCTGAAATGCTCTATCTCGCCCTGGGTATCCTTGGCGCGACGGTGATGCCGCACAACCTCTACCTCCATTCCGGCATCGTCCAGACCAGAAACTATGGCGACAGCCTGCCGGAAAAACGTGAAGCCCTGAAATTCGCCACGATCGACTCGACGGTCGCCCTCATGTTCGCGCTTTGCGTGAACGCGTCCATCCTCATCCTTGCCGCGGCCACCTTCAACACGACCGGCCGGACCGAAATTGCCGAACTGGGGGAAGCGCACAGCCTGCTGGCTCCGATGCTTGGCGCGGCCATAGCGCCGACATTGTTCGGGATCGCGCTCCTTTGCTGCGGCATAAACTCGACAGTGACCGCAACCCTGGCAGGCCAGATCGTCATGGAAGGGTTCCTCGACATCAAGCTGCCCCCCTGGCTCCGCCGGCTCATCACCCGGGCGATCGCCATCATCCCGGCCGCGGCGATCACCATCTGGTACGGTGAAAGCGGTACGGCCCAGCTACTGATCCTGACACAGGTGATCCTCAGCCTTCAGCTGTCATTTGCGGTGTTTCCGTTGGTGATGTTCACGGCCGACCGACGCAAGATGGGAGACCTCGTAGCGCCCCGCGCGCTGATAGCGTTCGCCTTTTTCATCGCGTTCGTCATCGCCGCCCTGAACATCAAGCTGCTGTTCGACTTTCTTGCTGCCGCGGCCTGATCGGGATGCCCTTAGGCTTCGCTGTCTTCCTCAAACCGGCAGAAGTAGGATACCCTGTCGACCGCGCCGTTTGATGAAGGAACATTGCGCAGGATGACAGTGATCACTGAGCTGTCCGCAGGCGCGACGATTGTCCCCTCTATCGTGACAGTTGGATGGTCATCCGGGACGAGTTCAAAGAGGTTCTCGTCTCCACGGGTCTCGCCGAACCGTACCGTCCCGGCATCGTAATCGCCTTCCGCAGCATAGGTGGGCTCCATCCTGCTTTGATCCAGGAACAGGTAGAATTCCACGTCCGAACCAAACGGCGCGCGGCCCCAAAGCCATGCCTCGGCCTTTTCACGGGAGGGCCTCGTAAGCCGCACGAGCGCGTCGCAATCCGCAGAGGAAGGCACTACCCCTCGCTCTGGAAACCATAGGAAGACACCGGTCGGCACTTTGGCCGCAGCCGGTGCAATGCTTGCAAGGGATGCCCCGAGAAGGAATCCGAACAACTGCCATGGCCAGGCTCGTCTGGTCCGCTCAATCCGAAGCATCTGTTCCTCTTGCCTCCAATCCGGACCGAGGGCCAGGCCTATGGAAGTGTCAGCCTCGCAATCACGGGAAGGTGATTTGAGCCGAACGTCGGTCCCATCGCCAGTCTATCCAGGCCCACGGCCGGCGACAGTACGATGCGGTCGATCGGCGTCCCAAGCTGCGTCAACGATCCAAACCTCATACTGAAGCGAGTGGGGCGAGGCCACCAACGGGATTCCGTCGTCCTGTATCCTGTAGAGGACAACAGGTCTTTGAAGAAGGGCGACCACGACGGGGTGTTCCAGTCCCCCGCGACGACAACCGGGGTATCACGCTGTTCGGATCTGAGCGCCTGTGCTAGGTCGCGTAGGTAGGCCGCCCGCTCGCGCCACATGCGCGGACTCCTTGGTGTCTGCGGGTGAACCGCATACACGATCAGAGTCCGGTCTCCCACGGCCAACACGTACCGCATTGCATAGCGGCCGCCCGTGTCGCTGCTTTCGGGCGAGATAGTTCTCGCAGCCAGGATCGGGAATCGGCTGAACAGCTTCATGTCGGTGTTGGCATGAAGGGCGCGACTGCTTTCGAACGGCCACCGGCCGCTCGCAGCCAATGCGTCCTGCCATCGCGGGGTCATCTCCTGCAACACCAGGATTTCGGCATCCGCTACGACCGGAAGAGCCAGGAAATCCGCCGGATCGGGATTGTCGACATAGACGTTGGCACTCACGATCGTAAAAGGCACGCCGCCTTGTGCGGGCGCGGGTACAGGCAAGAAAAAGAAGGGGGATAGAGCGCTCAACAATGCAAATGCCCCAAAGACCGCTGTGGCCAGGTGGCGGAAGAGCAAGCTCAATATGAAAAGGCATATTGCAAAAAGCAGCATGTGTGGTCGCAAGAAATTTGCGAGGTCCGCACTCCACATTGTGGTCGAGAGAAACATTGATCCTAATGATGCTACGGAAAACCCAGCACAGAGGACCGCCACGACGACGTTCCCGGCCTCGCGAAGTCCGTCTTTCACAGTCGCATCGAGCATTCTTTGGCCGCAAGACAGTCGGGACGGATCAATGAATAGTTCGTCCTTCTCGCCCTTGCCAGTGAGTCAAACTAACGCGGGCCAGGGTCTCTGAACGCTCTTGAACCTCTAGCACCTTGAGATTGTAGGCTATAGGCGAAGCAGCCGCTTCGAGCGGCTGACACTGAACGTGCAAGGGTCGTTCCCCCCGTGCTTCAACAGCGATCGAAGAGGTTCGGATGTGCCAGCCGACAGTTTGAACGGACATATTCTGGTAGTTGACGACCATCAGGACATTCGAGACCTGGTAGCAGGGTTGCTCGCCAAGGAAGGATATCGCGTTAGCGCCGCCGCAAACGGGCGACAGATGCGTCGCCACCTGATCGAGACTAGCGTCGACCTTGTGGTTCTGGATCTCATGTTGCCAGGCGAAGACGGACTCACGCTTTGCCGCGATCTCAGAGCCACGACCAACATTCCAGTCGTAATGCTCACGGCCAAAGCCGACGAATTTGATCTCGTGCTTGGTCTTGAGATGGGCGCTGACGACTATCTGACGAAGCCATTCGGGGGGAGGGAACTGGTTGCCAGGATTCGCGCAGTTCTTAGAAGGACACGATCGGTGCCAACGGGTACTCGAAGCCAAACGGCGTGCGTGTGGCGCTTCGGCCGCTGGACCTTCGATACGTCGACACGCTCCCTGAAGTCGACGAACGGCGCGCTGCTGTCTCTAAGTACTGCCGAATTCAACCTGCTGAGGGTGTTTGTTGAGCGACCGCAGATCGTTCTAACCCGTGATCAGCTCTTGGATTTGACGCGGGGCCGCGAATCCGAATTCATTGATCGGAGCATAGACACCAGAATCAGCAGACTACGCCGGAAAATAGAAGAGGATCCCCAAAACCCTCAAATCCTTAAGACAGTTTGGGGCGACGGCTATGTTTTTTCCGCCGACGTGTCCCGTGGATGACCGGGTTGCTGCCGAAAAGCCTTAGCGGTCGGACTGTCGTCTTACTCGTGTCCGGCCTAATTGCGACCCATATCGTGACCTTGCTCGTGCTATCGGAAGATCGGGTGGAGTCGCTTACGCGTACAGAAGAGCAGCACATCGCGCAGCATATCGCATCCATTGCAAATATCGTTTCAAATGTACCAAATGAATGGAGGGATCGCATCGTTCGTTCTTCCGATGGCCACCTGTTCAACGTCAGAATAACTGAGACCAGCAGCAACAAGACGATTCAATCCACAGGCACCAGCACCAGCACGCTGGGCGACCTCTTGCTACGACAAGTTCGACCCAACACAAACGAGCCGATATCAGTAGACATAAGTGATGTTGACCCCGGCAACACGGCGCCTGCGCGGGATAGCTGGCGACGGTGGCTGGAATCCCGACTTAGTCGCCTCGCCTACGGGCACGACCGCGACCAAGCCGTGCTGGTCTCCATTCCGCTCTCAGAAGGTCAAAGGCTCAGCTTCTCAACCTCGATGCCCATGGCTTCGGCGCCTGGGTGGGAGCGACAGCTGGCAGTTACCGGCGCGTTTCTGGTTATCGTATTGATGCTTTCCCTGTGGGCCATCAGGAAAATGTCGAGACCACTTGCGCTGTTTGCGAACGCCGCCACTACGTTCGCTCGGAATGTGTATGCACCATCCTTGCCCGAGACTGGGCCGAGTGAGGTTCGGGAAGCGGCCCGGGCATTCAACAATATGCAGAAGCGGGTGCTCCAGACGATCGAGGCGCGCGCCTACATGCTCGGATCCATCTCCCACGACTTGCGCACGCCGCTGACGACAATTCGTCTTAGGGCCGAGGATTTGGCCGATTCGGAAGCACGGCGTCGAATCCTCGCCTCGATTGAGGAGATGGACACGATGCTCGCTTCAACGTTGACGTTTGCACGCGAGGGCACAGCGCAGGAAGAGCTCCAGGCGACGGACATCGGATCTCTTCTGGAGGCGATCTGCAGCGACTTTTCGGACACCGGACATCAGGTCACATTGGTCGTCAATAGCACCATCGTTGCTGCTTGCCGCCCGTTAGCGTTGAAACGAGCTCTTTCCAACCTTATCGACAACGCTCTCAAGTATGGAGAGCGCGCTAATGTCGTCGCCAACGTCAAGGACGGAATGATCGACATCAGCATTACAGACCAAGGTCCTGGTATTCCAAGTGAGGAGCTGGAGCGCATATTTCAGCCGTTCTACCGCCTTGAGAACTCAAGGAACCGCAACACCGGCGGTATGGGCTTGGGACTGGCTATTGCCCAGATGGCCGTGGACATGCACGGCGGATCTATCCAGTTGGAGAACCGCAGGGAAGCTGCAGGTCTCTGCGTACGGGTACTGCTGCCGATGGGAACTAACGCCAACAAAGACGAACCCTACCGGAACCGTCGATCACGTTAGCTCAGACGCAACTCCTCGCCGGCGGCCACGCCGGAATGCTCGCCAGCGCCTCATGCCGACTTATATGGACCTAATAGAGCGTGACGGTGACGAACTGGACAACTCTTTCGGAAAATTATTGCAGAATGTGTCGAGGCCACCGTCGTGAAAGATTTCGCCATACCGCGACGGGGTTACGACGAACTCCCGTAAATTATGTCGTGTACGTGCCATCCAGCACTGTAGTTCTCCGCTGAACGGTATCCGGGGAGGACTGCCATGGGTCGATCTTCGACACTGGTGGTCTTACCCCGCCCTGCTTCGACTATTTCCGTTCAAGGAGCGTTACGGTAGCCAGACTTTTTCCTTGTCGCGAAAGTCGAGAGGCGATGGATCGCAAAGAGCGCACCGTATTCGTTACGATACTCATCAACGGCCTGCTGATCCTGTTCAAGTTCTGGCTCTCGACAGCCTCGGGAAGCCTGGCTCTTCGGTCAAGCGCCATCCATTCCTTGGCAGATCTGGCGATCGGCGTATTCGTTTTGATCGGTTTGTTCTTGAGCCGTACAAAACTAGCCGCGGCTGCTCAACACGGCGCTCGTGCCATGGAAAACTGGGTGGCGCTCCTGGTCTCGGCCGCGATCTTTTATGTCGGGTTCGATATCGTCGGAGAGGTCCTGGCAGGCGATCCGCCCGATCTAAGAAATCTCGGGCCAATCACTCTGGCTTCTTTGGTCACCGTCATCGTCGCTTACGTCATTGCCCGCTACAAGCTTTACGTAGGTCGCCAGACGGATTCCCCCGCACTCATAGCCAGCGGATATCATTCCCAAGTCGACATCTACGCATCGATCGTCGTCGTTGCTGGCTTAGGAGGTGCCGCCCTCGGCCTGCAAAACCTGGACACGGCAGCCGCGGCCATCGTCGTCGTCATGATTTTTCTTTCCGGGTTCGAGATAGCGGCGGCCGCGATCACTGCGTTACGAAATCGCGAGCAGCTGCAGGTGGAAGGCGAAAACGCACACGGCCATGTCCATAGTCGCGGTTGGTTACGCGTGTATGCCCCTATTTCCGCGCTCGCATTGGTCGGGCTCTATTTCCTCACCGGCATCTACACGGTCCAACCGGGAGAGGTGGCGGTGGTGAGGCGATTCGGGAAGGTGATCGAAGAGGCCGGGCCAGGGATGCACTATCGTTGGCCGAACCCGGTAGAGTCCGTTGATGTGGTCGCCCTCGACTTGGTGCGGCGGATCGAGACGGGTCCTCTCCAGATGCTGACGGGCGACGAGAACCTTATCTCTGTGCGGGCCAGCCTTCAGTTTGCAGTCGGTGATGCCTCTGCATTCGTTCTTAATGTGTCTGCTCCCAACGATCTCGTCCTACAAGCCGGTGTGGCGGCTTTGCGTCAGAGCGTCGGCGAGGAAGCCGTTGACGCAGTTCTCACAGTCGACAAGACCGCAATACAAGAAAAGGCCGTTGGCGCTGTACAGGCGTCGCTTGATCGCAGCGCCTCGGGTATCCGCGTTGTCGGCGTGCAGTTGCTCGAAAGCGCGCCTCCTCAGGAAGTCGCTGACGCATTTCGCGACGTGGCAAGTGCCCGGGAAGATCGCAATACGTTCGTCAACGAGGCGCTTGCCTATCGCAACGAAGTTCTTCCCACCGCGCGCGGCGATGCCGACATCATGCGACAGACAGCACAAGCATACGCAGTTGAAAAGCTCGCTGCATCCGCAGGAGACGCGGCGAACTTCGAGGCGCGGCGACAGGCCTACGCAGCGGCGCCCGATATCACCCGCCAGCGACTCTACCTAGAAGCCGTCGAGAAGTCGCTGGCAGGCTCGAAGAAATTTGTGATGGACCCGACGATCACATTACAGTCGACCGATCTTTGGATACCGCAACAGGGCAAGGCACAATTGCTCCCCCCAATACAATAGTGACGGGCGCGAGGACGAATATTCCATGAAACCACTTCGAATTACCGCCCTGGGCATCTTGGGCCTTGGCTTCCTGGCAGCAACATTGACGCTCTATCAGGTCGATACCACCGAATATGCGATCGTGACGCAGTTCGGGCGACCCGTCCGCGTCCTGGAATATCCCGGTCTCTACATCAAGGCACCCGACCCCATTCAAAACGTCCTGAAGATCAGCAAGCAAATCCAAGTCTACAACCTCCCAAAAACGGAGTTCCTGAGTAGAGACAAGAAGAACATTATGGTGGAGGCCTACGCAACCTGGCAGGTGACGGATGCACTGGCGTTTCTCAAGAACGTCAACAATCTGCGCGGCGCAGGCACACAGCTGAACGATATCATCAAGGCGGAGCTCGGAGCTGCGCTGGGCCAGGTCGAGCTTGGCAGTCTCGTCACAGTCGACGCGTCAGAGGCTAGCCTTTCGGATACTTTGAACGCCGTGAAAGAAAGGGCCGCAGCACGCACTGGAGCATATGGCTTCACCGTTACGGACGTCCAGCTCAAGGAGCTCACATTCCCAGAAGCCAACCTGACAAGCGTCTTTCAGCGCATGCGCTCGGAGCGAGAGGCGATCGCCCGACAATTCCGCTCGGAAGGTGCGGAAGAAGCAGCCCGGATCCGAGCGGAAGCCGACACAGAGAAGGCGAAGATTCTCGCTACGGCGAACCGCGAATCGGCAGAGACCCGAGGAACGGCTGACGCGGAAGCGATCGCGATCTATGCGAGCTCTTTCGGCAAGGACAAGGATTTCTACCGGTTTACCCGAACGCTCGAAGCATACGACAAGTTCATCGATGAAGGCACGACGCTAATTTTGCCCGCCGACTCAGACCTGCTTCAATATCTCGATCCACGAAATGCCCTGAAGCTCCCTTCATCCGCAACCGCAACCGCACCATCGTCGAATGAGTCGCCCGAGGTTGCCGTCGGATCGGAGTTCAATAAATGATGGACGAGGAGGTCCCAGCATCACCCAGAGCAAAAACGACGGACGACCCTGGAGGCCGTACAATCGTTCACAACATCGCGACCAAATCGATGCTGCTCGCTCGCTCACTTGCCGAAAGCGGACGTTTCGCCCTGGCTGACCTCAAAGTGTCTCTTGCCCACTTGAGACCAGGCCCTCTGCTGTTGGGCGCCGTAACGCTGATCGGCGTCGGCTATGCCTTGACTGGTGTCTATTCCGTTGCGCCGGGAGAAGCCGCGGTGGTGCGTCGCTTTGGTGAGATCATCCAACCCAGCGTTGAGCCGGGCCTCCACTACCGGCTTCCGTGGCCGATAGATCGCGTAGATATCGTCGACGTAACCAGCGTAAGGCGTGAACAGGTCGGCATAAGCGCTCCCGAGGAAGAGCACATACATCCGGAACCTCCGACAAAGCTACAAACACTCTCCGGTGATACCAATGTGGTCGATGTGGAAGTCATCGTCCAATACCAAGTTAGCGTGCCCGCCGACTACATCACAAACGTCGAGTATGCCCCCTATCGCATTGTGCGGGACGCGTTGCGAGCGTCTGTGACCAGGCTTGTAACACGGCTGCCGGTCGATGCGTTGCTGACCAGCGGGCGGCAGTCCTTGCAACAAGCTATCCGCGAGGAGACACAATCCCGCTTGGACGAATACCGTACCGGCCTCGTTATTGTCGGCGTCGACCTGCAGAAAGCGTTCCCTCCGGCAAACGTGGCGGACGCTTTCACAGCGGTCAACACAGCGCGCGAGGAAAAGGCCCGGCTGATCAATGAAGCGCGGGGCTATGCCAACAGCCGCCTACCGGAAGCCAGGGGTCAAGCACAGCAAGTGCGGGCGGAGGCCTCCGCCTACAGGTCCCGAATTCTCGCAAACGCGAGTGGCACCGCACGCGCATTCGACCTTCTTTGGGATGAATATCGGAAGAACGCCGAGGCGTACGGCGAAGACATAACCCGATATCGGATGTATCTGGAAAGCATCGAAAGGATCATGCCCCGTGTTCAGGTCTATGCACTGGACAACGCCAACGGTGGCACGTTCAACCTCAGACTCTATGGCGCCAAGAATGGCACGACCGAAGAGGCATCGCGCTAACCATGGCGGATGGATGGCGGCAGAGCTGGTCCGACTTCCTCGATAGCCTCCGAGGAAAGCAATCGCGCCAGACCAGCGAACCTGCAACTGAACGACAGTCGGAATCGGAGACAAAGCCGCCCGTTCCAATCACGTCACCAAAGCCAATCACAGCTAGCACATTTGCGGCGACTACCCATGACGAAGTAACCGGATTCACTTCCCATTCCGCATGCGATATCCCGTCAGAGAGAAACGGGCCGGCCGAGACAGCCCCATCTGAGCAGAATCCGGGGAGACGACTGACACTAGGCCAGTATGGGGCCAGCGTTCTCGCGATCATAGCCATTCCCGGCACGCTACTGTTCGTTTCGTCTGACTACTTCGCCGACATGGCGCTTCCATCACCTCCGGCGCCAAATGTGGTCGCGACCTTCGAAAGTGGTCAGATAACCCTCGAAGACATCGAATCACATCTGGACGTGCTGTTGTCGTCCAATAGCAGTCCAGGCACCATGTCGCAGGACATGCTCCTGGAAACCGTGGAAGACCTCGTATCGGATCAACTTATCCTGCGATGGGCAGCCAATCGTAAACCAGAAGCCGACGAGAGCTTCCAACATGCGGTCAAGCATATAAATGAGAACATAAGCCTTGAATCTTTCGCAAACCAACTCCACACCGAGCGGATTTCAGTCTCGGAAAGCAGCATCCGCGATTACTTTGACAAAAATAAAGGACGATACGAAGGACGCACCTTTGCCGACGTCCGCGACGAAATACGGCAGGCCCTTGTCGCCGAACAGGAACCGGCTTTTGTTGAAGGCTATATAGAGAAGCTACGAACGAGCGCATCGGTCACTCGCAGTTTCGAATTGCTTGATGTACCTTCTCCCACGCAGCAGGAGCTTGAGAGCCACTACCGGCAGAACGTCGATCAGTTCAAGATCCCGCGCCGCGCGATCGTTGATGAGTTGGAGTTTCCCGTATCGGAATTCGGCACGAACGCTCAACGGGAGGCTGCCAATGCCCTGCTGAGCCTCCAGGGTGGGGCAACATTTCCTGCGACAGCCGCCCGGTTCTCGAAAGCGCGTTTCTTACCCAGTGCTGAAGTCACCGAAGGCAGTAGAAATTCCGATTGGGACACTAACGTCTTCACATTGGTTGCCGGCGAGCTGGGAACGGTGTTTCAGGCGGGGGGGTCCTATTTCATCGTTCGCCTTCAGCAAGTCATTCCCGCCGGTGCGAAGAGCTTTGCAGAAGTCCGCTCGGAAATCGTCACGGCCGTCAGCGCACAAAAGGAACAGCGATGGTTTGCCGACAACGGCGAAAAGACGCTCTTCACGATCAAAGGGCAGCGCTACAGTCTGCGTGATTTTTACAGGGAGTACGAGGAAGCCGCACTTCGCGGCCAATTCGCTGGAGCCGAAGGCATGAAGCGCCTGGCGAACGCGTTGATCGATCGCATGCTGCTGGTATCGGACACCTACGACAGTTTGCTCGATGTCGCAGACAAGCCGCTTGCGGACGAGACCAGACTCCGTCTGCTACGCCAAATGATGGAGCAGGAAGAGGTAGACGACCGCATCGATGTTACCGAAGAGCAGATCAAGGTTCTTTACACAGAGAACAGCAATCGCCTTGTCAGCCCACCGAAATCAAAAATCCGCTACATCCGCATCGGCTTGGGATCAAACGAGGATGAGGCAAAGCGGTCGCGTGAACGCGCAGATGAAGCCTATGGAAAGCTGACGGGAGCCGACCCGGCAGCAGCAGATTTCGCCTCAGTGGCCCAGGAATATTCCGAGGATGTCGAAACATCTTCTAGTGGTGGAGAATTTTCCGAATGGATCGGCGAAAGCGGGGACCCGTTTAGCGAATTGATGAGCCATCCGTTCCACGAAGCGATCCAAGGCTTGCAGCCTGGAAAGCCGGGCAAACCTTTCGAGCTAGGGGGCAGCATCTACATCGTTGAAATCAAGGAGCGGACTGCACCGCAAAAGCTCACAATTGACGAGGCTAGACCGTACCTTAAAGAGTACCTGACCAACCAACAGCATCGCACCATGGCAGAGGAATTACAGAGACGCCAGCTGCAAGAGGCAAAAGTCCAACTGTATCCTCAGGTACTGGAAGAATATCTCAAAAGCACGGCCTCGAGCGAATAGCTGCTCCAATTTTCCCTGCTTCGCCTTGCCGCGAAAACGCTGCGTTAGAGCGAGCACGTTGCGACGGCGAAGATTTTCTGAAAGCCCCTTGACCCTCTAGCTACTACAGGTCCTATCTTCCGGTCCCTGCGAGACAGGAGACACCAAAATGACCGCTTCAGGGCGCCGCACCCGCTTTCGGGTTGAAGGTATGGATTGCGCAAGTTGCGCCGCGAAGATCGAAAAGGCGGTTCGACGCACGCCGGGTGTGACAGACGTCAATGTATCTGTCGTCGCAGGTACAATGAGTGTTCAACATGGTGACGAGCTCGATCTCGACTCACTGAGCCAGAAGGTGACCCGACTAGGCTATAAGGCAACCCGGGTCGGCGCGACCAAGAAAACGATGCCGGTGGCTCTGGCACAGAGTGGCGACCGCAAATACGATCATGCCAACGATCACGCGGTGCACGATCATTCGGACCACGACCACGCCGGACACGTGCATGATCCGAACTGCAAGCACGATCATGACCATGCTGGCGCGGGGAATGATCATTCGGGCCACGACCACGCCGG
Source organism: Aminobacter aganoensis (assembly GCF_014206975.1). Lineage (GTDB taxonomy): Bacteria > Pseudomonadota > Alphaproteobacteria > Rhizobiales > Rhizobiaceae > Aminobacter > Aminobacter aganoensis. The sequence continues at coordinate 84,546 of NZ_JACHOU010000009.1, read as the reverse complement.
ACACGTGCATGGTCCGAACTGCAAGCACGATCATGACCACGGCCACCCTGGACACGATCATTCAGTTCACGACCGCAGGGCGCTTCATCCGAATGAGGATCCAACGCCGGCCGCCCAAAATCAGACTCGTTTTCGCATTTCTGGGATGGATTGCGCGAGCTGTGCGTCAAAGATCGACACGGCGGTACGACGGATGCCGGACGTCACCGACGTCAAGGTTTCGGTTGTCGCCGGCACAATGACAGTCATGCACGGAGTCCAGGCTGACATTGACGGGGTTGCTCGAAAGGTGAACAGCCTTGGCTATAAGGCGGCGCCGATATTGGCCGACAGACAGACGGCGCCCGCCGCAGTCCTCGATTCCGCACAAAGTATCGCGGCGTCCGGCCCGCCTGATGCCTTGGAGGGGATGCACGGACATGATCACGGACCGCAAGACGGGCCGTGGTGGAAGACATCCAAAGCGCAATTGACCATCGTCTGCGGCCTCGCCCTGGCGGTCGCCTTCGGCCTTTCGCAGTTCCTTCCGCAGACCCAGCCCTGGGGCTTCATTATTGCGATGGCGGTGGGCCTCATACCGATCGCAAGGCGCGCCTTGTCCGGCGCGATGAATGGAAGCCCGTTCACCATCGAGACGTTGATGACGATCGCGGCGATCGGAGCGGTCATCATCGACGCGGCCGAAGAAGCCGCCGTCGTTGTCTTCCTGTTCCTCGTCGGCGAGCTGCTCGAGGGAATAGCGACGGGTCGGGCACGCGCCAGCATTCGTGCCCTGGCGGCCCTGATGCCGAAGACGGCGCTTGTCGAGCGCGATGGAACTACCGAGACCGTGCCCGCCGACAGCCTTGCTGTCAACATGATCGTCCTTGTCCGGCCCGGCGACAGGGTGCCTGCCGATGGCGTCGTCGTTTCCGGGGAAAGCGCCGTCGACGAGGCGCCGGTGACCGGCGAGTCGGTGCCGAAGCGCAAGGAGACGGGCGACAATGTCTTTGCGGGCACGGTAAATCAGGAGGGCGTGCTCAAGGTGCGCGTGACGGCATCCGCCGCCGACAACACCATCTCCCGCATCATCGCACTGGTGGAGGAGGCCCAGGAGTCAAAGGCTCCGACCGAGCGCTTCATCGATCGCTTCTCGAAATATTATACGCCCGGCGTGATGGTTGTCGCCGCGCTGATCGCGATCCTGCCGCCATTGCTGGCCGGCGCCGAATGGAACACCTGGATCTACCGGGGGCTCGCGGTGCTCCTGATCGGCTGCCCCTGCGCTCTCGTCATCTCAACGCCCGCCGCGATCGCCGCCGCACTCTCCGCCGGCGCGCGCCGTGGCCTCCTCATGAAGGGCGGCGCGGTGCTGGAGAACCTCGGCAAGGTGAACTACGTCGCGCTCGACAAGACGGGGACGCTCACGGAAGGAAAACCGAAGGTCACCGACATCGTCGGCGTCGCCCGGGACCAGCGCGAAACATTGAGGCTCGCTGCCGCGCTTGAGGCGGGATCGAGTCATCCACTTGCAGTCGCCATCCTGGCAAAAGCGGCCGACGAGAAAGTCTCGATTGCCCAGGCTACCGACGCAGGCGCCGTCGGCGGCAAAGGCGTCGTCGGCACCGTAGACGGCGTGAGACTGTTCCTGGCTTCGCCTCGTGCAGCGGCTGAAGAGGTCTCGCTGGATCAGCAACTGCTGATACAGATCGCCGGGCTGAACGACGAGGGCAAGACTGTCTCTGTCCTGCTCGCGGACAAGGAAGTGGCGGGGCTTTTCGCGATACGCGATGAACCGAGGGAAGATGCAAGGCAGGGAATAGCGGCCCTGCACGATCTAGGCGCCGAGACGGTCATGCTGACCGGCGACAACCAGCGCACGGCAAAAGCGATCGCCGCATCGCTCGGCATGGAAGCGCGCGCCGAACTGATGCCTCAGGACAAGCAGAAGATCGTCGGTGAGATGCGCGCGAAAGGGAAGTTCGTCGCCAAGGTCGGCGACGGCATCAACGACGCGCCCGCACTCGCCGCCGCCGATATCGGGATCGCCATGGGCAGCGGCACCGATGTCGCGCTCGAGACGGCAGACGCGGCCGTCCTTCACGGCCGGGTCAAGGACGTGGCCAACATGGTCATGCTGTCGCGCCTTACGATGCGCAATATCTTCCAGAATATTACGCTCTCGCTCGGCCTCAAGGCCGTCTTCTTGGTGACGACGGTCCTTGGTGTAACCGGCCTGTGGCCGGCGATCCTGGCCGATACCGGTGCCACAGTTCTGGTGACAGCCAATGCAATGCGCCTGCTCGCATGGAAAGGCCTTCAAGAAACATGATAGCACTGTGCATACAACGAAGTGTTCCATGATGCACACGCTACAACGACACGATAAAACCTCGACGCGACGAGATCAGCCGGAGTAAGGTAGTTGTCTTCAGTTCTGAAGCTGACAGTACAAATCGCCCTTTTGCTGACTGCGACATTGTACTCTACAGTATCGGTAGCGCACAAGTTCTCGCAAGGTGATCTCAGAATCGACCATCCATGGTCACGAGTCATGCCTTCTGCCGCCCCCGTTGCCGGAGCCTATCTGACGCTGACGAATTCAGGGGCTGCACCAGACACGCTTACCGGCGGCTCGACACCGATTGCTGACCGGATCGAAGTCCACCAGATGACCATGGGCGACGGCATAGGCCGCATGCGGCCTCTTCCGGAAGGAGTTGAAATCGCCGCGGGCGCCAAGGTCGAGTTGGCACCCGGGGGGATTCACCTCATGCTTATCAACCCCAGCCAGCAGTTGATCGAGGGGAACAGCTTCAAAGCGACGCTGCAGTTTGCCCGGGCCGGGAGCGTTGAAGTCGAGTTCCTCGTGCAGAGGAATGTATCGGCAGAGACGGGAAACGGCACCGAGCACGAAGGCCATGGTTATGACGAAATCGGCGGTGTTCGCTATTTTGATGACGCAATAGGCTACAAGCTGCAAAGCGATGCTGAATAGAATGACGAACCATGAAATCGAAGAGCGCAATAGCTGGTGGTTGTTATTGGCCTGGATGATCGCAGTAGCAGCAACGCTGATTGCGTTGTTCGTCGGCGAGATATTGGGTCAGGCACCGTGCAACCTGTGTTGGTTCCAGAGAGTGTTCATGTTTCCTCTGCCGATCATCCTGGGTATAGCGGCCTTCAGGGCTGATTCTGCTATCAGGTTTTACGCGCTTCCCCTCGTCGGAATCGGCGCAGCTATCGCCGCCTTCCATACTTTGATTTATTTCGGCCTGGTCGAAGAGGCGATAACCCCTTGCACCCGCACCGGGCCATCATGCGCTGGAGAAGCCATGACGATCCTCGGCACCGTACCTTTACCGCTCGCCTCGCTGCTCGCCTTTGCGGCGATTGGCGGCCTTCTCTTCCTGTGCCGCGCGGGAGTTTACCGATGAACCGTCGCCAGTTGATAGTCGTTTCTGCCGCCGTCGTCGCCGCCGTCATCTTTGGAGGCTCTGCTTTTTACTATAACCAAAGCGGCGTGAGTGACGCCGCGGTGGCAACTGACGATTCCCGAAGTCTCGTCAGGGAACATTCGCCGATAATCGGTCCTGCCGACGCTCCTGTCACAATCGTGGAGTTCTTTGATCCCTCATGCGAAGCCTGCCGGTCGTTCTACCCGCTGGTGAAGAACATCCTCGCCCAATATCCGCAAGACGTCCGTCTCGTGCTGCGATACGCCGCCTTCCACGACGGGTCGGACCAGGCGGTGGGGATCCTCGAAGCTGCACGGAAGCAAGATCTTTTCGAGCCTGTACTGGAGGCTTTGCTAGCCGCACAACCAGATTGGGCACCGCATAGCGGACCGGTTATTGAAAAGGCGTGGCAAGCCGCCGCCGCTGCGGGATTAGAGCTCGAACGTGCACGGTCGGATGCATCTTCAAGCGAGGTCGCATCGATTCTCGATCAAGAATCGAAAGACATAGACATCTGGCAGGTTGAGCAGACGCCCACGTTCTTCGTCAACGGCAAGAGCTTGCAAACATTCGGTCCGCAACAGCTCACCGATCTCGTCTCGAGGGAGGTTGAACTCGCACGGAATACGCAATGAGTTTCGCTTCGGGGTACGAGCATGCGACAAGGGTGCTAGAATCCCGCCTCTGACGGGTTTCGCTGCCATGACATGAAGACGGGGCGGAGACATTGGCTCGAGGCCAGCGCATAGTTGCAATCGACATTTCGCGGGGACTGGCGATCGCCGGCGTAGTCCTGTTCCACATCGTTTGGGATCTGGAATTCACCGGCCTCATCAGCGGCGTCGCTCGCCATCCGATCTGGTTGGCTTTTGGACGAACCCTCGCCAGCACATTCATGTTTCTCGTTGGTATCAGTCTCGTGCTCGCGCACCCTGACACCATTTGCATCAGAGCTTTCGCCCGACGCTTGCTCACGATCATCGCTTACGCGGCAATCATTTCGATCGTCACATGGTTCGCCTTCCCCAAGAGCTTCATCTATTTCGGCATCCTGCATGCAATCGCGGCGGCCACGCTTTTAGGCGCATTGTTTCTACGCAGCAGCGTCACGGTCTGTTTGGTTTCGGCTGTGGTAATGATCGTACTGCCGTTCATCGTGGACGCGCCTGCATTCAACACACGATGGCTTGCCTGGATCGGTTTTGCCGGGCAACCACCGCCCAGCAACGATTTTGTTCCCATCTTCCCATGGGTTGGCATAACGCTTCTGGGCATGGCAGCGGCGAAGCAATTCCAATTTCACAAGGGTAGAAGGTTCGCGTCAACGTCCGACCCGCAAGGCCTACTGACCAGAGTCTTGGTCTGGATGGGAAACCGGAGTCTGCTGATCTACCTCCTGCACCAGCCTATTCTGTTGAGCGTTATCGTGCCCCTCTCCTGGGTTCTGCCTACCCAGCAATGAGATAGAGGAGCAGAAAGCGTCCTTCGCCGTTCTTGTCGCCGCTTTACTTTCACGTTTTCTATGTCAAGTCGCGAGCGTATTACATATCGCAGAACTCTCGAAATTCGCTACGCCATAGGAGCGGCGAAAAAAAACGTCGCAGGTTTGGCGTCTTTTGCTATTCAGCGTCAGAAGGCCTTCCGCGCGTCGCGCATAGCTGCCCAAGGCGCCGACTGTAAGCCTGTAGTTGAACAACGTTGAGACCTCCAGGGTCTGGATAACCTCACGGGTTGGCCCTCGGGAATTTGGGTGAAATACTAGGCACAAAGCGATCGGAGGGGGTGAGTGATAACGGGATCGAGGAAGCTGCCGTCGCAGCATGTGACGATACGCGTGCCCTGGCACGACGGAGGCTGGAACGGCCGCGTGTGCGTTGCTCCTTCGGCAAACACTTCCTGCCTCGCCCTGAGCCGGATCGCCGCGGGAAAGCGCGACGACCAGGATGAGCATGCCGGACAGCTCTTCGAGGAACTGGATGCCTCGGTCATGCCGCCGTGCGTTGACGAGCGGGTGAGTTTCATGGCGGACCATGACATCATCCTGAAGAAGCAGCATCCTTACAAGTCCTCGAGCCCCGAGAGCCATGGCCACTTCGGCGAAACCACGCTCCGGCTGGAGGCCTTCTCGGCCGCGTGCATCCCCTTCGGATGGATGCTGAAGTCGAACGTGGAAGGCGACGAAAAGTCGGGGGTGGTCGGGAAGGCGTCTGCGCTGCGCCTGGGCTATGAGCCGGAGCGCGAACCCGAACTTTCCTTCGAGACAGGCTGGGTCCAGGACAAGACAAACCAGCTCGTCATGCTGGACACGTTCTTCGGCGCACTGGAGCCCGGAACCTCCCTCTGCTTCTTCTATGCGAAGAAGACGCCGCTTTCCGACAGCGCCAACCGCGTGATTATCGGCGCGGCGCGCGTGAAGGGTATTGGCCAGTACACCGAATACTCTTACGACGCACCGGGCGACCTCCAGGGCGTCCTTTGGGAACGTTGCGTTCGGCACAGCCTGCGCTCTGGTGGCGCGGACGGGTTCCTGATGCCATATTACGACGTGCTCGCCGCTGCGGACGCCGACCCCGGGATTGCGCTCGAGGAGTGCGTCGCGTTCGCGCCCGATGACCAGTTCGATGCCTTCTCCTACGGGTCGGAGCATCTGGGTCACGACGGCGCCATCGCGTCGCTCCTCGCCTGCGCCGGCGCGCTGAGGGCGTCTGCGAAGGTGATCGAGGCGGACATATCTTCCGCGCTTGCATGGATCGACCGGGAGGTCGCCCGCCTTTGGACCGCCAGGGGAATCCACCCCGGGCTCGGCAGCGCGCTGGCAGCCTTCGGGCTTGAGCACGGGGCGCTGCTCGCCCACGAGATCGCGAGTGCCGGAAGCAAGGAGGGCGACGTCTTTGACGCCTTCTCGTTCATCGATGGGTTCGTCGCTGCGCCGAAGTCTTTTCCTCAAGCGGAGTCGTTCGGCTTCGGATCCACGTACCGCGAGAAGTGGCGGGGGCTGGCCAAACCTCGACGGCAGCTTCTCGACCTTATAGCCCGGTGCAGCCTCACCCCCGATCAGGCGCTCAGGGCATATCAACCGAGCAAGCGCGCCTACTCGGAAGAGACGACGGACGCCGAGATCCTGGCGAACCCCTACCTGTTGTTCGAACGGGACGAAGCCGCGGCCGACCGCACGGCATTTGGCACAATCGACCGTGGCGTCTTTCCGCCCGATGCCGTGCGTGCGAAGGCCCCACTGCCGCCAGGCACAGCGATGAGCGACGGCATCGATCGCCGCCGGGTGCGCGGTCTCGTGACCGAGTTGCTCGAACGAACGGTACAGCTGGAGGGCCACACCCTGCTGCCGCGAAGCTGGATCGTGCGACGTGCGTTCGACTCCTCCCTGGATCCGCGCTGCGCCGTCGACGAGGACGTTCTCGACATGGCGCCGGCCTATCTCGCACAGACTCTGGAGGAGGCGAAGACATCGGGGGGCGAGCCTGCGCTGAAGCTGAGGCGCTACGGGCTGGCCCGCACCGCGATCACCAGCGCTGTGCGCAAGCGGGTGTCGGGCAAACGGCATGCGCTCGCCCACGACTGGCGCGCGCTGGTGGACGCCGCGTTGCCCGCCGTTGACGCCGGTCCTGAAGCCGAGACCGAGAAACTGGCGCGCCAGGAGAAGACGGCCGCGCTCGAACAGCTCGCATCGGGGCGCTTCTCAGTGCTGATCGGTCCCGCGGGCTCTGGCAAGACCACGCTGCTTAAGGTCATCTGCGACCTCCCCGAGATCGCCTCGGGTGGCGTCCTGCTGCTCGCGCCGACAGGCAAGGCGCGCGTTCGACTGGAGGAGGCCACCGAGCGCCTGGGCAAAGGCATGACCCTCGCCCAATTCCTGCAGCGATACGAGCGCTATGACGGCTCGAGCGGTCGCTACTACCGTAATCCGGGAGCCCCACGCGAGAAGGGCTATCGCTCCGTGGTCGTGGATGAGTGCTCGATGCTCACCGAGGACCAGCTTGCGGCACTCATAGATGCGCTCGAGGGGGTCGATAGGCTCATCCTGGTCGGCGATCCGCGCCAGCTCCCGCCGATCGGCGCTGGCAGGCCATTCGTCGACATCTGCCGGCATCTAGCGCCCGATGACACCAAACCGATGTTCCCGAGAGTGGCTCCGGGATATGCTAAGTTGACGATCATCGGACGGCAGCGTGGTCACGACAGGGGCGACGTGCTGCTCGCCAGACAGTTCAGCGGTGAACCCTTGGATGCAGGCGCCGACGAGGTCTGGGATGCCCTGCAGCTGGGCGCGCTGTCGCACGTCCGAACCGCCAGGTGGGGTCTGCCCAGCGATCTGGAACCCGCCCTGGCGGAAGAACTGGTGCGAGGGCTGAAGCTGGCGGACGGAACGGATCAATCCGGCTTCGAGCGGAGCATCGGCGGCAGCGAGTGGGAGGGCCACGTTCTGTTCTGGGCGCGGCGATTCGGCGAAACCGAAGGCGGCGCGGCGGCGAGCTCACACGACTGGCAGATCCTGTCGCCGGTTCGTGCGGGTCTATCCGGTGTCGAGGCCATCAACCTGGCGGTGCAGCGCCGCTTCCGGAGCAAGGTTCGCGAACGGGCGCTGACCAGGTACGCCAAGATCCCGAAGCCAGCGGGGCCGCAGGGCGTGCTCTGGGGCGACAAGGTCATCAATCTGCGCAACAACGCGCGCCGACGCACCTATCCGCCCCAGGAGAAGCCCTACATCGCGAATGGTGACATCGGCGTGGTGGTGGGAGGCTATAAGACGGCCAGGATGAGGTTCCGTCCCAGGGACCTTGAGGTTGAGTTTGCTAGCCAACCTGGGATCAAATTCACCTACTATGCGAGCGAGTTCTCCGGAGAGGAAGGCTCCCCCGATCTTGAGCTCGCCTATGCGCTAACCGTGCACAAGACCCAGGGGAGCCAGTTCGGGCGATCTTACCTCGTACTTCCGCGCAATTGCCGCCCGCTCTCGCGGGAACTGCTCTACACCGCCCTGACCCGGCACCAGCACGAACTGGTAATTCTTCATGAGGACGAACTGGGGGCTCTACGCCGCTACGCGGATCCGTCGGCGTCCGAGATCGCGCGCCGGATGACCGACCTTTTCACAGATCCCGGACCGGTCGAGGTCAAAACGAACTCGGGGCCGCGCTTCCTCGACCGGCACCTTCTGCACCGCACCAGCAGGGGCGAGTTCGTCAGGTCGAAGTCCGAACTCGCGATCGCCGAAAAGCTGCACGGCATGGGCATCGCCTATGTCTACGAGCAGCCCGTGCTTCTCGGCGGCCAGACCCGCTGGCCCGACTTTACGATCGCCAACGACGAGTCAGGCGTCACCTATTACTGGGAACACCTGGGCATGTTGTCGGACCCGCAATATGCGGCGCGATGGCAGACCAAGCGAGCTGCCTATCTCGCGGCCGGCATAAGACCGATCGAGGAGCGCGCGGGCGGGGACATCCTGATAGAGACGCGCGAGCTTGCGGGCGTTGGGCTCGACATGGGTGAGGTGGAACGGCTCGCGAAAGTAATATCATCTTAAAGTGTAGCTGGCCACGAGTTGGCCCCCATCCCCCGGGTCGGCCGCGAGCGGCGCGCCGATCAACGAGGTGACATGCGCCCCTTCATAGTCGGGAAGGGGCAGAGCCCGTGTCCGGCATTTTGGATTGCAGACTTCTACAGCCTGGCAGTGGCGTTTTCCCGTGTCCTCCGAGTGCGGTCGTACCGAGGATCGCGCCGGTATCGCTGGTCTCCAGAACGTCAGCTGGCATCCGCAAGCCCTGAACATCAACACAATGCTCCTATCGGCACGACGCTGAACGCGATCGTCAGACTCCATTAGGCGTACGCGTCGGTCTGGTCCGGCACCCCTCACGGAGCCCGCTGATGCTTCGCCGTCACGGCTGGTGCAGACAGAGGCAGAGGTGGGGCCGGGAGGCGGCGGCGGGTTGGCGGCCGGGAGAGAGGCTTCCGGCGCCCGCCGTGGAGCAAGTCCCATGACACAGATGGAAATTCAGGTGCCGACACGCGTCGCGCGCAATGGCTACAAGGTCGACGTCAACCGCGGCCAGCGCATCGGTCGCGTTTCGTCGGAATGGTTCAACCGACCCGCAGACGAGCGCTTCCTGTCGCTTGGCGATCTGCACACTTCGGTAAAGCGAAGGTCTGAACGCAGCAAGACGCGCATCGTCGAGAGCGAAGCCATCCGCGTCGAAGCAGCCCGTGACAATCCCGAACGGCTGACGTTGGCACTGCCCGGTGCGCATGAGCCGGTAGCGCCGACACATTGGAGTTTCGGCCAGCTCGCCAGCCTTGTCGGTGCGCCCGCGGCCTATCTTCGCCAACTGCCAGCGCCGCTTGCCGCCATCAACCTGCAATACGGCCTTTCCACGCACCGTGCCGAGCAGGTCAAGACGCTTGAGATCGAGAACGGTCGCCTTGAGCTCAGAGCGGTGACGGGTCCCGACTACGGGAGAATTTTCGACCACGAACTGATCGAGGCGGTGCAGAAAATCGCTGGCAACGGCACGGGCGACACGCGTTGGAAGGTGCCCGGCGTTCTTGACTGGGCGACCAGCATCTACAACCCGAATGTCGACATCTCCAAGGACACCACGACGCTCTACGCTTCGGATCGTGATGTCTTCGTCTTCCTTGTCGACGATCTCAACCCCATCGAAGCCGGGCGGCTTCCCAACGGCGACCCGGATCTGTTCTTCCGAGGCTTCTATGCCTGGAACAGCGAAGTGGGCTCGAAAACGCTCGGAATCGCGAGCTTTTACCTGCGCGCAGTTTGTTGCAACAGGAATCTGTGGGGGGTCGAGGATTTCCAGGAGATTACCATCCGCCACTCCAAATATGCAGCCTCTCGCTTTGCTGTCGAAGCCGAGCCCGCGCTGATACAGTTCGCGGAATCCTCACCCATGCCCTTCGTCAACAGCATCAGAAGCGCGCGGGAACGCATCGTCGCCCGGGACGATGACGACCGCCAGTCTTTCCTGCGCAAACGCGGCTTCTCGAAGGCCGAGACCTCGAAGATCATCGACACCGTGCTGAACGAAGAAGGCCATCCGCCGGCCTCCGTGTTTGATTTCGTCCAAGGCATTACCCGGGTCGCTCGCGACAAGGAGCACCAGGACGTCCGGCTCGAAATGGAAGGCAAGGCCAAGAAGCTGTTCGATCTCGCCAGCTGACCCCTCATTCGCCGGCGATGCGTGCAACGCGCCGGCGGTTGTCCCGCAATCGCCGTTGACGGCGCCGTCCTCCAAGGCCCGGGGACGGCGCCTGTCGTCGTGACGGATCCTGCGTCGGGAGAATGGCCCCCGGCGGTCCGTCGCGGAGCAACCCCGATGGATAAACCTTTCCCGAACCCGATGCCCCTGCTCACACCCGAACTGAGCGAGCGGCTCCTCGCCAATGGCCGCCAGTCCGGACTCGACCATATTCCGCTCGTCAAGTTCTTCAATCCGGTCGGTATCGGCACATGGCTTGCGACCGAACTCGATTCAGACGGCGACACCTTATACGGCCTTGCGCAGTTGAACGGCGCCCCGGAACTCGGATCGTTCAGCCTCGAAGAGTTATCTTCGCTATCCCTGCATATCGAGCGCGACATTTTCTTCTCAGGCCAATTCCCGATCTCGGCCTATGCCGAGGCCGCTTGGCAGGCCGGCAGCATCACAGCCGCCATCCGCATCCTTTCAACCGCGGCACGGTCAAAAGGGGAGCGGAACTGATGCGATTCCGCCCCTGGCCGAAACCGGAACCCTATCGCGACACAACCCGCAAACGCGCTGCCTTCAAGCGTAAGCAGCGTCTCGAACAGCAGGCTCTCCCGCTCTTTGCCGAAATGATCGCGGCGGGACAACACAGCGTCGATGAAGAGATGGCCCGCCGCCATATCTGGTGGGATGAGCGCGAACGTGTTCAGCGCGCTGCGCGTGCTGCCCGCTGGCGAAAGGCCCGGGCCCAGCTTTTCGCATTGCCTGATGTTCTTCGCTGCAGGGTGCGCAACCTCTGGCGGACTTGTCCCTATCCGGCAGATCCGACCTGTCTCCTCGATCTTCTTCACCAGATCGCCGTCGGGCGTGTCGACCCACGTCACCCACCTTGGGTGTTCGACGGAAAGCTGACGGCACGAACCACGCCCAATCCGGCGAATTTCGATGAAGCCTTCCGTCAGATCGGGCAACGAAAAGTCGGCGGCGGCCCAAAAACCACATCCGCCGACGAATTCCTGTTTTGCGGCAATCTCGGGTCCGGGATCCTGTTTCTCCGCACACGTGTGCGGCTCAACGACCCGCATGAGAGCTTCTACACGTCTTCCAATCATCGGCTGCGCGACTCCCATGTCGGCCGCTCGGGTCACTGGATCGACCTGGAGGTGCGCGGAGACTGCACGGACGATGAGCTCGAGCTGATCCGATGCCTCGCCCAGGAAGCCGACACCCGGCCAGTCGTCGTACGCCGTGTGGCCAAGCTGACAGCCGCGACTGAGAAGGTCGAGCCATGACGTCGCCCCTGTTTCCACCCAAGCGATTGCTCATCCTCGCTTGCTCGACAACCAAACGCCACGACGCTGGACACATCCCTGCAAACGTCCGCTATGACGGCCCGCTTTGGCAAACACTTCGCGCGGCCGACCCCAACGGAACGCGAGCCAGCGTCGCCTTCCTGTCAGCGCACTACGGCTTTCGTGATGCCACCACGCCCATCGCGGACTATGACGCGCGGCTTACGCCTCATCTCGCCGAACGCATGATTGCCGGCGGCGTCACCACGCGCTGGCCCCGCCCTCGTCGGAAAAACGGCCCCGATAATTCCGGCATGCATGCAAGTGCCGAGATAGCCTCGATGTCGCTTTATGGACGTGAACCATTCCGCGATGTCGCTCTGGCAGGCGGCGCTCTCTACCTGACCGTGATGCGCACCTTGCTCGGCGAATTCCAGCGAATGGGATGCGTGCTACCTGACGCCCGCGTCTTCACGATCAATGGTGCGATCGGCCGAATGCGGCAGGATCTGCGCTGCTGGCTACTCGAAACCGAGCCGACACACGCAGGCACGCCATGATGAGCCACCCCGAAGCCTGCACGGCGCTGACCCGTATGGAAGCACGTCTACACGAAACTCGGCACAGTCTCTACGAACTTGAGCGATCTTTGCGTGATCGTGCAGAAACCGAGGCCATCCATTCACGACCGAAGCAGCACCGGTACAATCGCCGCATGTCGAACTGGACCGGTGCCGACGAGGACGCCTATCGCCGGGTCCTCGACCAGCTGACCGACAACGCCGCCGCAGATCTCGATCGGCTTCGTCGCAAGGTCGAGCGGCAAGATGCTGCTATCGAGACGATACGCCGAAAGTACCGCGTCAATGCCGCGCGGCCGAACTTCACGCCTTTGTAGATAATGCATCGCATTTCCTTGCGTCATATTTTTCGAACATTCGCGCCTCCCCCTCGTGTCCAAGGGGGCGGCTTTCTTCCGTGACGGCTCTGCAGGCCGGGACCTCTCCCGCCAGCCGTCGCGGAGAATCGCTATGACATCCCCACAGAAATCACCATTCGACTACACTGCCGACATTGCCACTGCGCTAGCTACCGAAGGAGGCCATCTTTCGATCGGACCTGGCGGCTTCACGCTGCACTATCGCGAAGGGGCTATGCTCTCAGGCTATGGATGCGAGGCCATCAAGTCCCAAAGCATCGAAGCCGGTCTACCAGTGATCGACAGTCGCAATGTCGATCTCGACATGGTCTTGCAACTCACACTGCACGGTCCGTTGGTTGCTGTTGGCCGCGAGCCCGAACCGGCTCCCTGGTACGGCCTCTCCTATGCACCGCTTGAAGCCGTCGCCGCAGCCTACGCAGCTGCGGGCGCAGAGATCTGGAACATCGAAGGAATAGAGCTTTTCGAGGCGGTCGCGAAAGGCAGCACCGTCCCATGAGCAGCCGACCCATTTTGAAGCTCTACACCACCATGCCTGAATTCGAACTGCTCCATAAGCGGCACGATCGTACCCGCAGCACGAGCAGAACAGTCACCGTGGACCGCCAAGCGCAGATCCACATACTGATGGACCATGCCCGCATGCTCGAAGCGCTGCGCAAGGCTGGGCGCGTCGATATCGCGGCGCCGGACGAGTAGATTTCCATCCGGTAAGATTGCGCCTGTCGATCCCCACCTCCCGGTCTGCCTCCCCCAATCGTCACCATGCGGCTGCTCCAACCGGCGGGCGGCGGCGCTACGCCGAGAGGCAGAGGGTGGAGGGGAGGGTTCCTGACGGGTTTGGAGGTTCGGGGAGAGGCCCCGTGCCGCCCGTCATGGAGACCCTGACCATGGCCAAGGCCAATCAGAAGATCATCCTCAATCCGGCCGAAAACATTCCCTTCGACCTGCTCGACCTGTCGCAGAAGAACGTGCGCCAGATCGTCAATGGTGTATCGATCCCGAACCTCGCCGATGACATCGCTTATCGCGGCATGATCGAGAGCCTTAACATTCGTCCGAAGAAGAACGAGAACGGTGAAGAGACAGGCCGCTACGAGGTTCCTGCTGGCGGGCGTCGCTACCGGGCGCTCGAACTCCTCGTGCGCCAGAAGCGCATGGCCAAGAACCAGCCGGTCCCGTGTGTCGTCAATCGCTCCGAGCGCACAAGCATGGAGGACGACTCGCTTGCGGAGAATGTTCACCGCGAGAACCTGCATCCACTCGACCAGTATCGTGCGTTCAAAATCCTGAGCGACCAGGGCAAGGATGTCGAGGAGATCGCTGCGCGCTATTTCGTGTCGACGCACACGGTGAAGCAGCGTCTGAAGCTCGCCACCGTTTCTCCCAAGCTCCTGGATCTCTACGAGCAGGAGGAGATCAGCCTCGACCAGCTCCAGGCCTTTTCCGTCTCCGATGATCATGCCCGTCAGGAGCAGGTCTGGGAGCGCATTTCCAGCAATCCTCACATGCAGGAATCCTACTACATCAGGCGCCTGCTGACGGAGACCACGGTTCGCGCTGACGATAGGCGGGCCGTCTATGTCGGCGCCGAAGCCTACGAAGCCGCCGGCGGCGTCATCCTGCGCGATCTCTTCGAACAGGATTCCGGCGGCTGGTTCCAGGATGCTGCCCTTCTCGAACAGCTCGTTTTCGAGAAGCTGAAGGTGGACGCCGAAGCCGTTCGCAATGACGGCTGGAAGTGGGTCGAGGCGGCGATCAGCTTTCCCTATGGCCACACCTCCGGCATGCGGCGCATCTATGCCGAGCCTGAGGAGATGAGTGCCGACGAAATCGCCCGGCATGACGCGGTGAAGGCAGAGTATGACGCGCTCGACGCCAAATATGCCGAGATGGAGGATGCCGACCAGGAAATCGAGGACAAGCTCGACCAGCTCGGCACTGAACTCGACGGCTTCAACGACCGCCCCTTCGTCTACGACCCGGCGCAAAAGGCGATCGCCGGCACGTTCATCACGCTTGCCGCCAATGGCAAACTTCAGGTCGAGGCCGGCTTCATTCGCGCGGAGGACGAACCGCGGGTCGAGACGGGCGATGATGAGGAGGCAGGCGAAGGCGAGGACCTCGACACCTCGTTCGGAGATGAGGACGAAGACGACGAGCATGCCGTCGTGGTCAACGGCCAGCCTCTTGGTCGAACCACCGAATCCGCCGAGGAGCCGGAGGATGACGGCATCAGGCCGCTACCGGATCGCCTCATCGTCGACCTGACCGCGCAGAAGACGCTGTCGCTGCGCAACGCGCTCGCCAGCGATGTCGACACCGCCTTCGTGGCGGTCCTGCACGCTCTCGTGCTGCAGGTGTTCTACCGCCACGCCAAGAACAGCTGCCTCGAGATTACCCAGACGAGCAACAGTTTCGGCCAGGTCCAGGGTCTCGCCGAAACTCCCTGGGCCAAGGAAATCGCCGAGCGTCATGAGGCATGGGACAAGGAGATGCCCGACAGTCCAAATCTCTGGGGCTTCTTGCTGGGTCTCGACGAAGCGAGCCGAAAGGCACTGTTCGCGCATTGCGCCTCACTCTCGCTCAACGCGGTCGTCGAGCCCTGGAACAAGCGACCGGGAGCGATTGCCCATGCCGATGCTCTGGCAGCCACGATCCAGTTCGACATGGTCGCGGCTGGCTGGGAGCCGACCGTCGACAACTATCTCGGCCGCGTAACCAAGGCCCGGATCGTTCAGGCAGTGCGTGAAGGCCGTGGCGAGGATTCCGCGCAACTGATCGACCACATGAAGAAGGATCTCATGGCCCGTGAGGCCGCCCGTCTTCTCGAAGGATCGAACTGGCTGCCCGAACCACTGCGGCTCGAAAGCGACGATGCGATCGCAGCTTCCGATACGGCGGTCGAAGAGGCTGTCTCCGACGAGGCTGACATCGGTGATGATGCGGCCGAACTGCCCGCCTTCCTCGCAGAAGATGCCGATCCGTCAGTCGACGAGCCCGTGGCCGTCGCCGACGACACGGCTGATCACCTCCAGGCAGCCGAATAGTCGCCCACTCGATCCGCACTGGGCCTGGCAAATCTGCCGGGCCCTTTCCGCTTTCGCATAGGAGAAAATCGCAAATGCCCGCAAATATCGTCTACGATTGCGCCAGTCTGGGAAGCGTCATTCGGTACCTTGACTCAACCCCGAAACCACCGGAGCGGTTCAGGAAGAAGCTCGCCGCCTGGAAATCCCGCAACAGCACCGGTCGCCTGGTGAAGAAGGAACCACCGCGCGAGCGACCGACCTACAGTTCGCCCGCCTGCTTCACGCTGCACGAAGGCGATTTCGGCCAGGATGGCACCGTCATCATCTCGGTCAGGCGCACCTACTCGGTCGAGACCGACCTGCGTTTCGAGATCGTTCAGCGCCCTGCCATAGGCAGTGTGCGCGTCCTGCAAATGCTCGGCGACATCCCGGAACTTCTGCATCTTGCCCCGAACAGGGAGTCGGCGGAACGCTGGCTCGCCAACAATCGGTACAGTCGCGCCTATCTCGAGGAGGTGACCGCCGACGAGGTTGGCGCCGACGTCATCGAAGGCCGCGCGCCCGCCTGACTTTCTCACCCACATAGAATCCACCGACGACAGGCCCGGGATCGCATCAGCGATCGCCGGGCCTGTCTCGTTCATGGAGATCGACATGTTCGACTGGACCAAGACCTGCTCCTATGACGAGCACCAGAAGAGACGTTTTCACACGACGGCCCGTTCGCGGCTGAAAAAACTCGCCGCCGAACTCCGCCTGCCGCCGGGATCCTATGACCTGCGCTCGAACAAGGCCGGCATAGCTGTTTCAGGTGAAGTGACCCTGCACCACGGCAGCGCCTATATCCAGGTCGGCCAATTCGGTATGTCGTCGGGACACGGCATCCTGATCCGCACCTGCAAGGGTCGCAAGGATTATACCGGCGGCGCCAATCACTTTGTGGCGCTGATCATGCTCGACGATATCCCGGCACTTGCCGCGGCAGTCCGCGCGATCACCGGCATCGGCAGCAACGGCTTGCTTTCTGCCGACCGCCACGCCGCCTGAGCCGCGCCACCCCGAAACGGACGAAGCTGCTGCGCTTGCCGCCGGATCCAGCGCGACGCCGCAGCTTCGTCCGCACGGGAGGATCTTTCCCCTTCAAAACCAGAAAGGAATGTCGCCATGAATGCGACCATTCGTGAGGCGCCGGAACGGCCGATCAGCCGCGCATTCGGCACGGTGTTCCCGAAGCCAGACCAAATGGCCAGACTATCGCCTGCAGACCGCCGCCTTGCGCTCCTGCTGGCCAATGAGGCCCGTCATGAAATCCCCGAACTTGCGCTTCCCAATTTCGCCACGCCCGAAAAGGACGATGCGCCGATTGGACAGGTTAGGTCGGCAGACGTCGACCTCGGAAAGACTGAGCAGGACGAGGCGATCGGCCTCGACCTGGCGCGGCTTCTCGACGGGCGCATGCTCGTGCAGGGCGCTTCCGGGGCCGGCAAGTCGTGGACGTTGCGTCGACTGATCGAGCAGACCGCCGGCCGCGTCCAGCAGATCATCGTCGATCCAGAAGGCGAGTTCCGCTCTATTTCGGAGACGTATGGTCACTTCCATGTCGAGGCGCACAAGCTCGACACGGCCGCATTGGCCGTACTTGGCGCCCGCGTAAGGGCACATCGAATCTCGGTCCTGCTCGATATGTCGGAACTGGATCGCGAAGGACAGATGCAGGCGATCGCCGCGTTCTTCGAAGCGCTCGTCAACGCACCAAGGACACATTGGCATGCGTGCCTCGTGTTCGTGGACGAGGCACATCTGTTCGCGCCTTTCGGTGGACAGTCGACGGCGGCGACCTCGGTGCGGCGATCGGCGATCGGCGCCGTGGTCGACCTGATGAGCCGCGGCCGCAAACGTGGCCTCGCAGGTGTGCTCGCCACCCAGCGCCTCGCGCGGTTGGCCAAGTCGGTCGCCTCCGAGATGCACAATTTCCTGGTCGGCATGAACACGCTCGATCTTGATATCCGCCGCGCGGCCGAGACCATCGGCTGGGACGCCAGCAGGGCATTCGACCGGCTCCCGATGCTCGAGCCCGGCGATTTCGTCGCGGTTGGACCGGCGTTCTCCCGGTCGCCTGCCGTCCTGCGCGTCGGCGGCGTGGTCACACATCACCGCGGAGCAAGACCCGAAATAGAGCCTCCGGACGATCTCGACAGCAAGACGGCAGCTGAACTGCTCGACCTCGACTCGCTGATCGACGCGACCCAGGCCGATGACGATCTTCGTGAGGAAAATGCCTTGGTGCCCGGTCTCAGGGCCGTGCGCGCCTTCATTCGCGATCCGGCTTTCCCGATCGCCGGCAGGCTCATCCAGGAACTGCGCAGATTGCAGCCGAACGGCGCCCACGTGGCCGACATAGCCCCTGGGCTTTCCATCGACCCGGCCGAGGTCGCCGCGGCGATCACCCTGCTCGACCAATATGGCGCGCTCGAATTCATGGGCGAGGGCGAGGATCGCGCGATCCGGATCGAGAAGGGAATGTGCCAATGAGCCTGCAACCGGTCTCTTTCAGCAAGGGCAGAGCGCATCTGCCACGTCTGTCCACACCCTACATCCCGGGCCGGCGTGATCCGCGATTCTGGACGAATGATGAAATAGATATCGTCCGCCGTTACTATCCGACTGGCGGCGCTGCAGCATGTCTCGCGCACCTGCCAGCGCACCGAACGAAATCGGGCGTCTACGTCCAGGCCGGCAAGCTCGGCCTGACCGCCAAAGTCGGCGGCGGGCCAAAAGTCAGGATCGAGACGCCACCAGATTTCGACGAGACACTGAAGGACGCATGGTCCGAGTTGGACGGCAAGCAACGTGGCGCTGTAAACAGGCTCGCCGAGCGTCTCGGGGTCCCACGCTGGTGGCTCTCGCAGCGTGCACGCAAGCTCGGGCTGACCATGCCCCACAAAAAGCAGCCACCATGGACGGCCGCCGAAGACGCGCTGATGGCGAAGGTTCCGCTCCACAACCCCGATCGCTGTGCCGAAATCTTCCGGGAACATGGATTCAGGCGATCACCGACTGCGATCATGGTTCGCGCAAAGCGTATCGGGCTGTCTCGCCGGTTCAATGAGGGCTTCTCCGCCAGGCAGGCCGCGCGGATCCTCGGCTTCGACGACAAGACCATGACCGCCTATTGCATCTCGGGCGAACTGAAAGCGTCGAAACGCAACGGCAACCGCCTTCCGCAGCAAGGCGGAAGCCGGTGGATCATCACCCCGGCCGACCTGCGCCGCTTCGTTATCGACCAGCTGGAACGCATCGATTTTCGCAAAGTCGACAAGTTCGAACTGGTCCACCTGCTCACCATGGTGACGGATCGCGAAACCGATATCCCGTCCCGCTGACCAGAGGCCGGTGCGTCCATCCCCGACCGATATCGGTGTCATCCAGCCACAGCGCTCCGATGTTCGCCAGACAAAAACGGCGGCGAACCACATCCATCGCCATCGATCCGCACCACCTTCGAAAGGAAGACGACATGGCAATGCACAGGATCAGAATCGTCCAGGTCTTCAAGGCCACACGCATCATCGAAATCGAGGTAGAGGCCGAAGATCAAGACGAGGCCATCGAGGTCGTGTCATCGGGTGCCATCGACACACCCCACTTCGATGATCCGCATTGGAACACCGGCTGGGACCTCCAGAACGAGGAGGTGGAACCGGCATGAACATCGAGGATGGCTACGACCTGCCTCTCCGCGTGACGTTCGAGGAAGAAGGTGACGCCTACTGGCACTGCAACCTCGCGGTGCTGCCGCGCGTCGGCGAGACAATCTTCATCGGCTCCGCACCGAAAGGCGTCAAGCACATCGTGGCCGGTATCGATCACCATGTCGGCGCTGCCAACCACCGGATCATCATCGCTGTCAGGCGGTTCGTTTGACGACCGCCCATGACGTCCATTGCGAAAGAAACGACCATGATCGAAATCACGATTTTTCCGATGCGCACGCTACCGGAGGGCAGTGCGACAATCGCGGAGCGTCCAATCGAACCTGATTCCTGGGACGTGCTCGTCCGAGACGAGAATGGCGACGTTCTCGATGAGGCAGATGATATCAAAACCTATGCCGCGGTCGAGACCGTCCTTGCTGCGTTCCTCCTGAAATATCCCGACGCCGACGTCGAGGAGCTCTGATCTGTTCGGCCGCACCATACCGCCAGGGCAGGCCTCCGTGATCTGGCCCCTGTGATCGGCTCCCCTCGACAAGGACGCAGGCGGTCACAGTCGCCGTCAATCGTCCTTGCACCAATTCCATGGAGCTTTCCTATGACTACGCTGGAAACCCGCCGCTTTGTCGTGATCTCCACGGCACATGTCTCCGAGACTACGGCCAAGCGGCTTGACAACACACCGAACAAGGATTGGCCATGCCTTGGCGCTCCCTATGGCGAATATGGCTGGTTCCTCTATGCCCACGAAGAGAACGCGGGCGTCTGGCCAGATGTCATTCCCGACGACCTCTTCGCCGTCATGACCTGGGCCCGGCGCCAGGGATTCGACTACATCCTCTTCGACTGTGACGCCGACCAGGTTGTCGGCCTGCCTGCATTCGACTGGTGACGCCAGCACCACCTTCCCTATCCGATCCGCGCATTAGTTCCGGCCGCAGAGGAAGAGAGGGGCCGGTTTTGGGTGCGCGCTGGCGGGGCGGGGAGGGCCCTGCCGGCTGCGGCGTGGCATGCGGTTCGTGAACCTCGACGATCGAAACTGATCCCGACAATCGCTGCCATGCCTCTCGCCCTTCGAGGGGCCGATATCGATCTGCAATTTTCAACCGAGCCCGGCCATCGCGCCGGGCTTCGTCGTTTCAGGAGGTAACAATGGACGCTAAACAAGCGAACCCAGCCGGCTACGTGCCGGATCAATGTGTTCCGGCGAGCGAAGACAAGCAGGTGATGAACCTCCTTCGAGCCCTCGGCATCGAAGAGATAGAGTACCACCTTGATGGTGGCGGTGACTCCGGGGACACCAATCTCGAACGCATCCTTTATGCCGATGGTCGCGAAGATACGCACCTCCCGGAGCTTCCGATCAGTTTTTCCTCTCGTGGCGAGATCCACACGCTCGGGCACTATCTCGACGACCTCGCATCCAATTTGCCGGAGGGCGACTGGATCAACAATGAAGGCGGTTCCGGTGAAGTCTTCATCAGGCCGAGGGCGGACGAGGAGGATTGGTTCGAATGCAACATGACCTACCACGATGAGGACGACAGCGAGGACGATTTTGAGGAAGACGATCTCGATGATGACGATGACCCTGCGGCCATCGACCCGCATCAGCATGACGCTGTCCTCGCAGATGGGGAGGGCGCACAATGAACGCCACATCTCCATCCACCAGCTGGACCCATCTGCGTGCATGTTCAGCGGCAGAACTTCTCTCGCACGTACCGGCATTCGCGAAGCTCGGCACGCATCCAGCGATCAACGCCCTGGTGACGATCTCGGCATTCGCGAGGACTACGATCACAGCCAGACGTTCGGTCAACGGCGTCGAGGCCCGCGTCTCCGTCAAGCCGAAGCTCCAGGACGATCCCCATGCCACGCAGCTCGTCAAGGACATGGAAGCCGCGATCACGGCCAATGCCTGTCGCGCCGGCTCAACACCGCAATTCGATCTCGGAACCTGGCTGGATCGCTACGGCTATATCGATCTGCTTGCAAAGGCTGTCGAGGCCGGTGCGCGCGAGATCGCCCTGAAGACCATGGCCGAGATGATCTCGAAAGCCATCGCAACGGTTGCGCTGCAGGTGGGTCATCTGACCGACATGCATCTCAAACGCCTGCTACGTCGCGACATTCCCGGTCTGGAAGAGCGTCCGACCAGCCCATGCTCGACACTCGAATGGCTGCTTGCTGTCGATCATTCCGGTGACCCGAGGCGGCCGATCCTGCTGACCCGACGTTGGCAGGCGCTCCGGATCTACGCCTCGCTTTCCACGGTCCTGCGCGAGCCGAACATAACCGCAACCATCGATGAGGGCCTTCCACTCAAACCCGTGCTGATGGATCGGCTCAACATCACGACACCTGAACTCAGGGCGCTTCGTGGTGCGCGATCCCTTACCACTGCACTGCGGATCGGTACTGATTTCGAGGCGACGATTGCCGAACTCAAAGCCCATGGCGTTCCCCTTGCGGAATGGCCCGGCCGCGGCGAACCAGACCAGCCCAGTGCATGGTCCTTGTCACCATGGGCGGCGTATCATCGCAACAACATCATCCGCGTCGACTATGTCAGCGCCAACCAGCACGCTACAGACGCCATAAGTTCTCTTGCCGACGATATTCTGCGGCCGGTCGTCGCCAACCGGCTCGTGCTGGCAAACCGTTCCATCGTCGCCAACGTCTTCCTCCATTCGTTGGCGTTCCCGACGGGTTTGCGCGACAGTCCGGATCGCCGCGCCTTCCTGTCTATCCTCAACAAGGCGATCATCGGAACCCGCGGGATCAAGGCCTTTCATGAAGCGGCCGAACTCTGGCACCGTCGGGTCGCGACGCTCTCGGCGGTTCGCCATGAACACAGAACCGACCGCCCGGGTTGGCCGTCGATCTGCCCGCCTTGGCAATGTCCACGAGGACTCCACGACATCGTTCCAATCACCACGGCCGGCGGCCTCGTCGAGGAGGGCAACAGCCTCGACCACTGCGTTGGCGGCTACTACCAACCTTGCCGCTCCGGCGCCGTGCAAATCCTGTCGTTGAAGCGTGGTGGTAGTCATGTCGCGACGATCGAGCTGAAACTGTCAGGCACGACCGCTGACACGCTCTCCTACCAGGTTGGACAGTTCAAGGCACGCCGCAACCAGCGACCCGACGACGAACTGCATGATGTGCTTCGCGCCTTCCTCAGCGATTTGAACTGCCGCAGACACCCGATCTTCCGTTCGCAGCTCGCCGCCCATCGCAAGCGAATGCAACGGGAAGGTGACTATGTGTGGAGTTCCCACACACTGCCCATCGCGCATGCCCGTGAGGTCTTTCCGTTCTACCTGCCGCTGCTGCCACGCAATACGCCGGGAAGCCTCGACGCATGGTGCGAAAAGACAGGCCTCGCCCATGCTGTCGATCGCGCCATCGTGGCGCTTTCCAGCCCGATCGATCCGGGCGCCCCAATCCCCTACTGAGAAGGAGGACCGTACGATGCATCCCTACGACCATGCGCGTTCGTCAGCGAAATCCATGGCGGCTGCTGGAGCGACTTTTTCCAGTTCCATACATGGTTCGACTCGACGAAGGCCATACAGTGCCGCTTCACGCATCGCGCACTTCGTCACCACCTGCAGGGCGTCGAAGAGGCAATTCTGCTCTTCGGCGCCACCATCGCCAATGGAGACGGCATTGCCGTCGACACCCGCACACTCGGGCTGCTGCATCTCGAGGAAGATTGCGGCATGATCCCGTCGGCAAGCGACTGGTTGCTTGGCTTTCAACGCCCCGATTGGCTTCGCTCCGTAAACATCGATGCTGAAGAATTGGCGCAGGACAGCGCTCGCCGTTTCGGCGGCGATGCAAGCCTCTATCTGCCGCTCCACGGTTGGTTCCTCGCAACGTCCAGTTGGTGCGACGGGATCGAGCATCTGCTGTTTCGCCATCACTCGTTCGGCGTCTTCGAAGCCGAGACTCGCTTCGGTCCGGTCTTACAGTCGGATAGTGGCACCACAGTGCCGACACGGATCGTCGCCGAACGCCATGTTCAAACCGTAGTAGGTTCGATCCCTCCCGCGATCGACGTGCTCAGGCGCATCAAGGCCGAGCGCTGGATGTTGCAGGCGACATCGCCACGTAAGCTCGGCCTCGACTAGCAGACGATAACCTCCCGATCCATCCGTCGGGCATCCAACCACCACCAACTGCATGCCGTCACACGCCGCGGTCCACGCCGCGCGATGCCGGTCTGCGTCCAGGAGAAACCGCCATGACTTCACATCCTCCCTTCAGGAAGGTGTTCGACGGGGTCGCCACGCGCGAGCAGATGTTCCGGCTGTTCAACCACCACCAGGACAATCCGGCGTTCGATCCGCTGTCCGGCACGCCATATGCGTGCGAATGGTTCGAGATAAGCCCGTCAGACTACCATTTCATGCTCGGCCTGCCAAGATGCAAGGCGTCCGCGAAGGCCATCCGCCATGTCCATATCGAACATTCGACGCGCCCAGCGGCTGGTTTCGGCCGGGGTTGCGCGCGGGAGGTAGAGGCAGGGCGGCGGGAGGTGGTGTCGGGTTTCGGGAGAGGGGACCGGCATCACGATTCTAACGATTGCCACGCAACCTTCATGAACGGGAACCGCAACAATGTGCCGAGTCCTCAACAAGCACACAGACGTCATCGCGCCGGAAGCCAAATACATCGGCCGTGGATCGAAATGGGGCAATCGCTTCGTCATCGGCCGCGACGGCGATCGTCAGACCGTGGTCGCGAAGCACGAGCACTGGCTCGCCGATCAGCATGACCTGCTCAGATCGCTCGACGAATTGAAGGGCTGTGACCTCGTTTGCTTTTGTCGACCCAAGCTATGTCACGGCAATCTTCTGATCCGACTGGCGAACGCCACGCGCGAGGAGCGCATCGCCTGGTGGCGCAGCGTCAAAGCGGGCGGATGATCGGCATGCCTCGCTGATCGTTCGGCAATCACCGAATTATCACATTTTCCGCCCGGCCTCGTGCCGGGCATCGTTTTTCATGACAGGAGCAATCCCATGCCCAGGTTCACCATCGAAGCCACCTACCGCATGCCCTACTACCGGCAGCGCACCTACGATGCCGCAACGCCAGCGGACGCGTGCCGTCTCGCCATCGAGGACGCGGACTGGTCGGGCGAACTGCCCGACTTCGAATGCGCGGGCCACACCTACATCACCGGCATCTGGAGCGGGGCGGATTGCGCCTACAGGGGCGAGGCGTTGGCGATACCGTCGCATTTCGAGGAAACGACGCAGCGCATGGTCGATCACTTCCCCGTCTTGCTCGACCTGCTCGCCTGTCCGGCCCAGCCCATGGGGCTCTCTCGGATTGATTTTGAGCGCTGGTTACCGAAAGCCGTCGCGGCCGTCGAAAAGGCGAAAGCCATCATCGAAGAACGCCGCGATCCCGATCAGGGATCCATGCCGGAGGCATCGTCATGACAAACTATGTCCTGGCCTTCTACGAGATCAATAGGGTCTGTGGGGGGCCTGAAGAGGGCGGCTGGTGGTACGACACTGGCCAGATCGTGCGCGTCTGGCGCACCTTCAAGACCAAAGAAAAGGCATTCGCCGTCGCCCATCGCGCCAACCGTCTTCTGGAGCGCCTGCAGCAGCACCGACCAGATGTGAGGTCAGTCGTCTATGCAGGCGGCCGCTATTCGGTCTCGGTCTACGAGGACTTCGCTCCAAAATTCTATCCCGAAACCCGGCCTCGCTACGAATAGGCCGTTCGGCCTACTTCTTCCTGCGAAGCACCTCAGGCAGCCGCCGCTTCCATCGCTGGCCCCGCGGAAGGCTCTCGGTGCTTCCGCGTCGTCTACGAGATGGTTTCGGACTCGCCGGGTCGATGTCAGCCACGTCACCCGGCGCATGCGCGAGATCGTTCGCTTCGATATCCGGATAGCCCTGCGCCCTGGGAGGCGCGATTATGGACGGAGCGACCGCCACATTTTCTGGCGCAGCGGGTTCCATGACCTTCGCCTCCGTCTGCGACGGCGCGGAATCTGGCAGTTCGTTGTTCGCTTCGGCGGCGATCGCAGAAAGATCCAGTCCGCCCCATATCGACTGCTTCCGGGCACCGTCGCCACGCTTCTTCTTCACCTCGACGACGAAGGGTCGGGTCTGCCGCTTCATGATTGGCGTCCTGGACAGGATTCGATCCGTGGACCGGATCACCGGGCCCACCTACATCGGCCACGTTCTACCGTCCACCCGCACGAGGCTTGAGAATACGTGCATCCACCGGATGATGTCGGCGCGCAAGCCAGTTGGCAAGAGGCTCCCCGCGTAGGTCCGAGCGGCAATCGACCCGGCCATTCCCACCGTCCACATCAACTGCGACGACAATCAAACGGATATCGGCACTCCGAGACTGCTCGCCCGAAGGTCGCAGGATGCTCACCCTGATGCACGATTGCTGCTCTTTCCCCGCCATGCCGTCATGATCGCTGCGAGGGATAAGGCCGTCCAACGCATTCTTTGAATCAATGGCGGCGAACCGATTCACCACGTTGATGGAAGCGCTTCAGTACACGGTCCCACAAACCGGATCAGGGCAACGCCGGCATGTCACCGTCGGCGACACGCCATATCCACGGCCTCATTTCCGGGCGTGCCGCAATCATGTCCTGCAAGGACGCTTCGAAGTCCTCATCCGCTCCGGCCGGAACGATGAAGAGGGCGAACGGCTCCCTCCTGTTCTGAAGAAGCGCGTTCGCGATCGGTTGATCCGGGTGCAGATTGTAGCGAAGGCCCTTGATGCTTTTTTCACGGAACCGGGCAAGAGCATCGACCAGCCGCTTCTCGTACATCGTCTCGTAGGGGATCCAGTTTTCCGACACGATCATCAGCGCGACTTCCTCGACGATGGCCAGCCCCGCCGGATTCAGTCCGAACGTTGCAACGGCGATCAAATGCGAAGAAGGATCGGCGCCCCACAGCGAGAATTCGCGCTCGAAGCGGGCCAGCAGCCGCCGATGTAGCGTATCGTCGATCAGTAGCGGAAATCCCGGCAGATGCCTGATGACGACCTTTTGGCCCGATCTCGCCGGCGCGACTTCCTTCACCTCGCCGACAAGCACCATCAGCCGGCGTGGCCCGGTCTTCGGCGGCAACGCGGCGGCGAGCGCCACGCTGCGCCGCTGCTCGATGGCCTCCTTGTTGTCGGCACGAAACGGCTCAGGGACGAACAGAATGTCCGAAAGCTGGCCACCCTTCACAGTCATCTGCTTCGCCGCCTCGAGCAGATGCCAACGTACGTTCCACCAATGTCGTTTCCCCGCCCACCTTGAGGTCCAGACGGTCAGCTCGGCCTCGTGCCACAGATAGTGCAGCAGGCCACGCAAGGACAGTTTCCTCTGGTCGGCGCTTACGCCGGCCGGACCGCCGTCGCCCGCGACGGGCGGTGCCCGACTGCCGGTCTTCGACAGGCTGAAGTCAAGCTTGAGCGCCGCCGTGCCACTTTCAGCGTCGAGTTGAATAGCACTTCCCATCAGAGGTCCGAGACCTGACAGCGCATAGGGAGATTCGTAGGACTCACAGGAGGGATCGTGCTCGCCGCCACTGAGCGGCATGCGCTTGATCACGTGAAGATCGCCGATCTGCGCGATGTACATCGCGCATCCCGGATCGCGGCACAGGCACAGCGGCCGCTCCTTGCGGGTGTAGGCTGCTGCAAGCGCTGCCTGCAGTTCCGGCACCTCATCGGTGAAGACGTCACCGCCAATCGAAAATCGCCGCATTACCTCCCTTGCTCCGGGTCGCCGCCGCATCCCCTGTATTCGTATTGAGTCACGGCTTCGGGCAGGATGCAACCCTGGGATCGAGCATCGTCCGAGGGAGAGGGCGGCCGGCAGGGGGTGAGAGCCGGCGCGGAGAGAGCGGGTTGCCGGCTGTCGTTCACCCGGCCGCTCTCGGAGAACCACGATGCTTCCCCACTCCTCGACAGCGACCACCGACAGGCTCGCCTGCGAAGCCGGCATTCTTGCTCCTTGGCGGCGCGCCGCACTTCTGCGCAACAAGACCGTCATCCTGGATACGCTCGCCGCCGCCCGCATCGCGCGCGCCGACATCGAGTTCGAGGATCTTCCCTTCGGCTGCTATATTCACAGCGCCAACGCCTATGGCGATGCGGGCCGGTTCATCCTGCCGGCCCTGCAGCTACGCTATGCAGAGCCGGGTCGTCGACTACGGTTCCGCCACCGCAAATTGCATCTGATCGCAGCACTTTCCCGCATGCTGGACGATCTGCTCGGTGATGCCTGGAATTCGGCGCTCGACGCCGAAGGAATCCTGAACATCGACGTTCAGGGCAGGGTCTTCCTCCTTTCCGGCCACAGCAAGGACGTCGACCGGCAAGCTTTCCGCCGTCTCTACTAGCAACACGCAGCGCCATAGATGCGGCCTGCCCAGACCAATCCTTCCCATTTTCCGAAGCTCAAGAGGTTTCCATGCCGACGTACAAACTCGGATCGAGCTCGCTCGTCCATGCGCCGGGCCTGATCGCCTGGGCGATCAACGCCTATGTGTTTCCGCGCGACCGTGCCGCGATCCTCCGCGTCGTCACCGACACTTGGCCCGGCCTTCCGGCCGATAGCGCTCGACGTCTTCTCACCGGAGAGCAGGCCTACAGGATCGAAGACGATACAATTGTCATCGACGTTACGCAGACCGATGTCGCCGACGCCACTTCCTGGACGATGGACAGCACAGGGAAGGTGGGACAATGACCGACTATATTGTCAAACTGCGCTTCTGGCTGCGCTGCTGGGACAGCATGACGATCGACGCAGCCAGCGATGCCGACGCGATCGCCATCGCACAGCATGTCGCGCGCGAGCTGATGCTTGGCTCCGGCTTTCCAGAATCCATCGAAGCCGATGAGCGCCGCGAGGGGCTCATCTCCTACATCGACCGTCTCGATTCCGAAGGCCGCAATGAAATCGCCGAGGCCGTCGAGTTCGACGGCGCCTGTCGGCTCTTTCCGGAGGCAGCCGCCCTGATTGTGCGGCTGGCAGACCTTCATCTCGATCTCGTGAGCGGCGAGGGCGAGTTGCGCCGACTCCTCGCCGACCTCGTGCGGAAAGCCCGCCAGATCACACCGGACGTTCCGCCACGTTCCAGCCTGCCGGAAATCGGCAACCGGTAGCGGCCGATCCAGGACGCGCATCGTCGTCTCTTCGTACATGCCGACGGAGGGAGAGCGGGGCCGGGAGGGGTGCGGCCCGGCCGGCGCAGAGAGAGTGCCGGCGGGGCGCTCACTCTCTCCCGCGAAGGACATCTCCATGAACATCATCACGTCCACCCCGGCCGTCACCCGGACGGCAGCTCCCATCGTCACGCCTGCATCCAGCCCTGCCGAAAGTGCTGCCGCGATCCATCAGGCGGCACTGCTCCTTCTTCCCTTCCTCGAACAAGGCGAACCCGTCACCACGGCCGCACTGCGCACTTTCATGAGCGAGAGCTTCGGCGGCAGCGATGCACAGGGGCGGTGGGTCTGGAAGGATGCCTATGAGGCGCTTGAAGCCGCTCAGGTCCTTTTCCTGCGCCGCTACGGATCGGCCATCCTGTCCCGGTCGACCTCGCCGCAGGCGGCCCTGGCGATGATGAAACGCATCGCCGATCTCATGCCCACCCATACGCGGCGCTCTGCCGAAAGCCAGGCCATGCAGCAGTTGTCGACACCCCTCCCGCTCGCCTTCGTCACCGCCCATGCGGCAGCAATCGCGTTGTCGGACACGGTTCTCGAACCCTCGGCCGGTACCGGCCTCCTCGCCGTCCATGCCGAACTCGCCAGGGCGTCGCTTGCGCTCAACGAATTGGCCCCTACACGCGCCGATCTGCTCGGCCTGCTCTTTCCCCGAATTGCCGTCTCCCGCCACGACGCGGCCCATATCGACGACCACCTCGACCCCGCGATCGAGCCCTCGGTCGTGCTGATGAACCCACCCTTTACGGTCGGCGCGCATGTCGAGGGCCATGTTTCCGACGCGGCATGGCGGCATCTCTCCTCGGCCTTTGCCCGCCTCAAGCCCGGTGGCCGGCTTGTCGCCATCACCGGCACGGGCCTTTCTCCTGAAAACCCGAAATGGCGGCCTGCCTTCGAGCGGCTGCAGCAGCAGGGCAGGGTGGTCTTCACCACGGCGATCGACGGCCGCGTCTATGCCCGCCATGGCACCACCGCCGAAACACGTCTGACCATCATCGACAAGATCCCGGCGCCGGACCCGTCCGGATTCGTTACGTCGACCGGCAGAGCGCCGGATGTCGAGACGCTGCTCTCGTGGATCTCGGATCTGCCGCCCCGTATACCGGGCGGCTTTCCGGATTCGATCGGCGCGCTGTCGAATGGCATCCTGCGCAATGCCACCCTGCAGATGGCAGCCCGATCCGCGGGGCGGTCGGCACCGATCACCGTCTCGGTAGCTTCCCGGAAAGCCGCCAGCCCGGTCCGTCCTGTCCACCGGGAGAAGCCCGCCCGGCCGCTCGCGTCGAGAAGCCGCCCGGCCGTTCCGCTCACCTATGAGCTGCGCGACTGGATGCCCGAACAGGGCGGCGGTCTCACTGACGCGATCTACGAGCCCTACGCGCTGCAGTCGATCGAAATCCCGCGCGCCAGGGCCCATCCGACGCCACTGGTCCAGTCGGCGGCGATGGCCGCGGTCGCGCCGCCAAAACCGTCCTACCGGCCGCTCCTGCCCGATGCGATCATCGACGAGGGTCAGCTGTCCGATGGTCAGCTCGAAAGCGTGATCTATGCCGGCGAAGCCCATTCCGGTCATCTGGCTGGAAGTTGGACCGTCGACGAGACCTGCGACGTCGTCTCCGCTGCACCTGAAGATGCCGAAAACGCCGTTCGCTTCCGCCGTGGATGGTTTTTGGGCGACGGCACCGGCTGCGGCAAGGGTCGGCAGGTCGCCGGCATCATCCTCGACAACTGGCTGCAGGGTCGCCGGCGCGCCATTTGGATTTCCAAGTCGGATAAACTCCTGGAGGACGCCCAGCGTGACTGGTCCGCACTCGGCCAGGAACGCCTGCTCGTCCAGCCGCTGTCGCGCTATCGACAGGGCACGCCGATCCGTCTTGCCGAAGGCATCCTGTTCACCACCTACGCGACCCTGCGCTCGCAGGCGCGCGATGGGAAGAAGTCGCGCATCGCGCAGATCATCGACTGGGTCGGAAAGGACTTCGACGGGGTCGTGGTCTTCGACGAAGCGCATGCCATGGCGAACGCCGCCGGTGGCAAAGGTGAACGCGGCGATGTCGCGCCGTCCCAGCAGGGCAAGGCCGGCCTGCGGATCCAGCATGCGCTTCCCGACGCGCGCGTCGTCTATGTCTCGGCGACCGGCGCCACTGCCGTCGAGAACCTGGCCTATGCCCAACGCCTCGGCATCTGGGGCAGCGAGGATTTCCCCTTCGCCAACCGCGCCGAGTTCGTCGCGGCTATCGAGGACGGCGGGGTGGCGGCGATGGAGGTTCTTGCCCGCGATTTGAAATCGCTCGGGCTCTATACGTCGCGTTCGCTCTCCTATGACGGCGTCGAATACGACCTGCTCGAGCACGCGCTGACCGACGAGCAGATCCGCATCTACAATGCCTATGCCGATGCCTTCCAGGTCATTCACAACAATCTGACAGCCGCGCTCGAGGCGGCCAACATCACCAGCGAGACCGGCACGCTGAACCGCAACGCCAAGGCTGCGGCGCGCTCGGCCTTCGAAAGCACCAAGCAGCGGTTCTTTTCCCACCTGATCACCTCGATGATGACGCCGACCCTCATCGGCGCGATCGAGCAGGACCGGGCCGACGGTCATTCGTCCGTGGTGCAGATCGTCTCCACCGGCGAAGCCCTGATGGAACGGAGGCTGGCCGAGATCCCGACCGAGGAATGGTCGGACCTCCATGTCGACGTGACGCCACGCGAATATGTCGGCGGGTATTTGATGCACTCCTTCCCGACACAGCTCTTTGAGGAGTATTCGGACGCGGAAGGAAACGTCTATTCGCGCCCCGTGCATGACGCCGACGGCAATCCCGTCCAATGCCGCGAGGCGGTACGCCGCCGCGACGAGGTGATCGAGAGGATCGCCTCGCTGCCGCCGGTCGGCAGCGCGCTCGACCAGATCCTCCATCATTTCGGCACGGATGTCGTCGCCGAGGTGACGGGGCGCTCGCGCCGTATCGTCAGGAAGATCGGCCGCGACGGCGTCGACCGGCTCGCGGTCGAAAATCGTTCGGGATCGGCCAATCTCGCCGAGACGCAAAGCTTCATGGATGACGACAAGAGCGTCCTGATCTTTTCCGATGCCGGCGGCACCGGCCGCTCCTATCACGCCGATCTCGGCGCGAAGAACCAGAGGCTGCGCAAGCACTATCTGCTTGAGGCTGGCTGGCGCGCCGACAATGCCATCCAGGGGCTCGGCCGAACCCACCGAACCAACCAGGCGCAGCCACCTTTGTTCCGACCCATGGCCGCCAATGTGAAGGCGGGAAAGCGCTTCCTGTCGACCATCGCCCGGCGGCTCGACACCCTGGGTGCGATCACACGCGGCCAGCGGCAGACCGGCGGGGCAGGGCTGTTTCGGGCCGAGGACAATCTCGAAAGCCCCTATGCCCGCGCGGCGCTGCGCCAGTTCTATTACCTGCTCTACCAGGGCAAGATCGACGGCTGCTCGCTCACGACCTTCGAGGCGGTCACCGGTCTGTCGCTCACCACCGAAGAGGGCGGCTTGCGCGACGAGCTGCCGCCGATCACCACCTGGCTCAACCGGCTGCTGGCGCTGCGGATCGAAACCCAGAACCTTTTGTTCGAAGTCTTCGAGCAACTGATGACGGCCAAGGTCGAAGGCGCCATCGCGGCCGGCACATACGACAAGGGCCTTGAAACGATCACAGCGGAGAGCATCACCGTCACCGATCGTCGAACGGTCTATACACATCCGGTCTCGGGCGCGCAGTCGCATGTACTGACCGTTGCGCGCAAGGATCGGATTCGCCCGCTTGGTCTGCCCGAAGCGCTGGCAATCGTTCGCGCGGAACCGCAGTCGGTCCTGCTGGTCAATACACGGTCGAACCGTGCATCGATCCAGCTGCCGACGGCAAGCCTGATGCTCGACGATGGCGCGATCGAGCACCGCGTGCGTCTGCTGCGCCCGACCGACGAGCTGCGATTTGGCCTCGATGCCCTTGCCGAAACCCATTGGCAGCCGGCCGACCGAAAGCTGTTTAGCGAACTCTGGCAAGCGGAAGTTGCCGCGGTCCCCGAGTTTACCACCAGCACCTTCCACATCGTCACAGGCCTGCTGCTGCCGATCTGGCGGCGGTTGCCCGATCATGATTGCCAGGTCTACCGAATCCAGACCGATGCGGGCGAACGCATCATTGGCCGCCACATCGCGCCAACGGTGGTCGCGACCATGCTGCGCAACCTCGGCATCGACAATGTACCGTCGCTGGCTCCGGAGGACGCCTGGGCCGGACTGGTCGACGGACGGATCGGGGTGCAGCTTGCCGATGGCCTGGTCCTGCGCCGCAGCCGGGTGATGAACGCGTACCGCGTCGAGCTGATCGGCTTCTCTGACGCCATGGTACCGCGGCTGAAGGCTTTGGGCCTGATCTCCGAGATCATCTCCTGGAAGCTCAGGCTGTTCATCCCGACTGGCGCGCAGGGACCGTCCATGCTCGCCGCCCTCCTCGAACGCCACACGCTGGTCGGCGTCACCGACCGGTCGGCACCGGCCTGAGCGTGGGAGGCGATCATGGCCGGCTCGGCCTCCGAGCTGGCGCGCCGTCTCGGCGAAGATGCCGAGGCGGTGTGCCGCGAATATCTCTCAAACGGCCATCGCTCGGGCAATCACTGGATCGTCGGCGATGTGCGCAACACGCGGGGCCGCTCCATGCATGTCCGGCTCAAGGCCAACGCCAAAGGTCCGGCCGGCAAATGGGTCGATGAGGCCACGTCCGAGTTCGGCGATCTTCTTGACGTCATCCGCGAAAGCTGCGGCCTCGTCGAATTCCGCGATGTCGCCGATGAAGCGCGTCGCTTTCTCGCCCTGCCGCGTCCGCAGGTGCAAGGCGCCGGCGCGCAGCGCCACCCTGCGGTGGCGCATGGCTCACCCGACGCGTCGCGTCGCCTCTTCGCCATGTCGCAGCCGATCGCCGGCACGCCGGCCGAACGCTATCTCGCCGGCCGCTGCATCCTGCTCGGCAGCCGCGAGCGCTCCCTGCGTTTTCATCCCGGCTGCTACTACCGCGATCTGCTGACCGGCGAGACGCTCACGCTGCCCGCCCTGATCGCTGCCGTCACCAGTCTCGACGGGCAGATCACCGGCCTGCAACGCACTTATCTGTCCCATGGGCTCGATCCTCGCGGGCCAGTGGGCAAGGCCGCGCTCGCCGATCCCCGCCGCTCGCTCGGGCGTCTCTTTGGCAACGCCATCTGGCTCGGCCTGCAGCCCGGCACGCCCGTGCCGGTCATGGCCGCCGGCGAAGGCTTCGAGACGATGGCGTCGCTGCGCACGGTGATGCCAGCGCTTCCGGTCGCGGCCGCCACTTCGGCCAATCACCTCGCGGGCCTGTCCTTCCCGCCCGGCTGTCGTCGCCTCTACATCGCGGCCGATGCCGACGCTGCCGGCCGGCATGGCATCGAGCGGCTCAGCCAGCGCGCCGGCGAAGCCGGGATCCTCGCCCTGGCGTTGCGGCCGCAACTCGGCGACTTCAACGACGATCTGCGCCATCTCGGCCCCGCCTCGCTCATCGCGTGGCTTCGCGATCAGCTCCTCCCCGACGATGCGCGTCTCTTCTTGCCGTCCGGCTGAACGGGCTGGGCCGGCAGGTGGGTGGGCGGCGTCAGCGGAAGGCCCGCAGGCAAGGAGGAAGGTCCGGCGGAAGCGGCCGCGCCCGCGGCCTGCCTGAGAGGCGATCCCTGCCACCCCCCGGGCACGGCCGCAACAGCGGGCAAGCCCGCTGTCCTCCGCTTCGCTGCGGCCTTCGGTGCGGCCGCGCCCGGGGCGCGGCCGGGATGCGCTGTCAGGCCGCGATGGGCGCGGCCCCAACCGACGGAGACCCACCATGACCTACGAACTTCCCTTCGATGACGCCTACGAACCCTACCATGCCTCATCGCCCACCGACCGCGTCATCCTCGAACTGCAGATGTACGGCCATCGTCCGCATCAGGACGAGCCGGACCCACGGCCACTGCCCGACGAGAACGTGATCCGCGCTGGCCTCGCGGGAATCGTCGAGACCTTTGCCGGCATGCTCGGCGACACCAGGCTCGAACCCGACCTCGACGACCTGCTCTGGTCCTTCACCAATGTCTTTCACCGTGCCGCCGAGCGCGTCGCGCGCAACCTCGACCGCAACGAAGTGGCACAACGCTCCAGCCAGAACGAGCAGGACGGCTCCGAGGTGAAGTCTGTCGAGCTGGAGCGGCTGACGGCCGAAGGCGTCACCTATATCGAGCGCCGCAACGTACTCGAAATCATGCGCGACGAAGCCGCCGACCTCTACGAGGCGCAGACAGGGTCGGCCTGGCGGCCACGCACCGGCTCCAAGGTTTCCCATCAGGCCATGACGGCAGCGGTGATCGACAGCCGGGACTTCCTCGCCGCGCGCCGCCATGCCGAGACAGAGGTTCTTGTGCCGGCCGGCACCAAGATCGCCTTTTCCGGGGGCGTGGACTTCAATGACCACGACCGGATCTGGGCCGCCCTCGACAAGGCGCGCGAGAAGCATCCCGATATGGTGCTGCTGCATGGCGGCACCCCACGCGGCGCAGAGCGGATCGCAGCGTGCTGGGCCGATGCCCGCAAGGTCACGCAGATCGCCTTCAAGCCGGACTGGAACAGGTACGCCAAGGCCGCTCCTTACCGGCGCAACGACCAGCTCCTCACGGCAATGCCCTACGGGCTGATCGTCTTTCCCGGCTCGGGCATCACGGACAACCTCACCGACAAGGCCCGCAAGCTCGGTATTCCCGTCTGGCGCTTCACGGAGGCCGGCGCGTAAGCGCCGGTTTTCTTGCAAATCTGGAAAATATGGATATTATGGAGACTTTACGGAGTACGGCCATGCGGCAATTCACGACAGGCGATCTCAACAAGCAGGTCGGCGACGTCACCGATGCCGCCGCCCGAGAACCGGTCGTGCTCACCAAGCACAGAAAACCCCGTTTCGTGCTGATGAGCTTTGAACATTACGAGCGGATGCGCCGCGGCAGCGATCCACGGCGCGCCCATCATGTATCCGAGATGCCCGAAGACCATCGCGAGATGTTCCTGAACGCGATCGACCGGCTGTCGCAAGGGGAGGGC
Source organism: Aminobacter aganoensis (assembly GCF_014206975.1). GTDB lineage: Bacteria > Pseudomonadota > Alphaproteobacteria > Rhizobiales > Rhizobiaceae > Aminobacter > Aminobacter aganoensis. Next base: position 48,576 of record NZ_JACHOU010000009.1, on the reverse strand, counting down.
TACGACGATGAGCGTTGAGTTCCTGCCCGGCCAGGTCATCGACTATCCCTATCTCTGGGCATGGCAGCACGAGCGTGGCGAGACCGAAGGCCGCAAGGTCCGACCAAGCTGCGTCATCGTCGCCATTCGAGGTGCAAAGGATGGTCTCACCCATCTGGCGCTGCTGGCGATCACCACCCAACCGCCACAGGCCGGTCGCGTCTCGATCGAGGTCTCCGATATCGAATGCAGGCGCGCTGGTCTCAGCAATATCAGGCGGTGCTGGATCGTCGCCGACGAATACAATTACGACATTGCCGAGCGCTCCTTTCATCTCGAACCACACAGCAAGATCCACGGCCGATTCAGCAAGGCCTTCGTCATGAAAATCGCCACCGCCTTCATCGAAGCGCAGGCATCCGGGCGGCGTGTCAGCCGTCTGGACTGACACCGCCCCACCAGACGATGTATGCGGCTTTTCACCCTCGCTGATACGGTTGTCCTTCAGGCAATCCTCGGTCCGACTACATCCCGCCGCTGCACGTGGTTGATTGGTCCGCCATCTGACGACTTGCCGGCGAAGCCGCAGCTCTGCCAGTCGACGGGCGTGATCGACGCATCGTCTATCGATATCGCCAGCGCGGATCGTGCCCCTCTTATCATTTGGGTTGAGCCGATGCTTGGGCGGCGGGGAGGGAGTGGAGGGCTGGGGAGGGGGCTGCTGCGTTATGAGAGAAAGGAGAGCGGCCATGGCGATGATATTCCTCGGAGGGTCACGCGACTTGTTCGAATTGCCACCCCCTGCCATCGAGCGGATCGGCTCGATCGTCGCACAGGAGCATGGCGTGCTGATCGGCGATGCGCCCGGATCCGACGCCGAGATGCAGGGCCTGCTCGCGGGCTACAATTACGAGCATGTCGGCGTCTTCCATGCCCGGGCCGAACCGCGCAACAATCTCGGCGACTGGGCCGCCTATCATATACCGCCGCCCGACGGCGCGAAGGGCTTCGCGATCCATGCCGAGAAGGACCGCGAGATGGCCCGCCGCGCCGATTTCGGCCTGATGGTGTGGGACGGTGCGTCGCCCGGCACCTGCCTCAACATACTGCGCCTTGCCGTGATCGGCAGTCCCTGCGTCGTCTACGACATGATGCGGGGTCGGGTGGCCACGGTCCACACCATCGGGGACGCGCGCGCCATGCTCGACGAAGCCGGCGGCGAGGTCCGCCGCGCCATCGAGGCACGCATGAGCGAAGATGAGCGTTTGGCGCTGGCGGCCTGATCCCAGCGTGCCCTCCCGAACCAGCCGGCGACAGCCACCCACCCAATCCGGCCGAAGGCCGACCAGTGGCGCTCGTCGAGATCGCGACGAACGCGCGCCGGCCCTCGCGAAACCGCCCCCTGCGGCCGCGCCGGAGATTTCAGAGGATCGGCACGCATGTCCGTCGCGCCAAGGGCCGGGCGGTCGCAGATCAGGCTGCGCGTTCCCGGCCGCCGCGCCGGAGCGGGAGATCATCCGCCGGAGCGGAGTTCGACCGGCACCGCCGGCTCGGATCGCGAAATCCGCGTGCATGATGACGGACGGAGCCTGTGCGGACTCCTGCGCGGAACGGCCGGGTTCGGGTGAGGCGATGGTGAGGCTGGCCGCAGCCACGGCAAAGGCTTGACGGCGACCGGCGTACCGGCGGCGGGAATTGCGATGGTGGCCGGGGGGCGTCGCCTTCGCTCACATCCGGACCAATCCCGTGTCATGTCGCCTTTGTAGAGGACCGCCTGCTTACTGCGGCCAACCCCTGACGGGGTAAGACTCGGCAAAAATTTAAGCAAAATCCGATTTCGGTCTTTGTTCGCGGGCCAGGCACTTTCCGTCCCGCAAGCGGGGCCCTGAAAAGTGCGGCCCGCCATCTGCGGAAAATAGAATTTCGTGAAATTTTTGGCCGAGCTGTCCGCAGCAGGACGGCCCTCTCCTTTGGCGCCATCGGGAATGGTCCCGATGCAACCGAAGGAGAAGTACCATGGCCACCACGATCGCAAACCTCACCACCAAGGCCGATGGCTCGATGGACGGCGTGTTCGCCACGCTGCGGGTCAACGCCCCGATCACCGTCGTCCCGAACGCCAACAAGTCCCATCAGGACGCCCCGGACTTCCGCGTGCTCAACAAGCGCACGGGCTTCGAGATCGGAGCCGGCTGGTTCCACATCTCGCAGCGCTCCGGCAAGGAGACCGTCTCGTTCAAGCTCGAGGCGCCCGAGATCGGGGTCGTGTTCGGCAACCTCGCACCGGCCCCCGGCGGCGAAGAGAACAAGAAGGTCATTCTCTGGAACAACCCGGAGTGAACCGCAGCGAGCCGGTCCCGCAAGGGACCGGCTCACTTTGCGTCACGATCAGGAGCACCACAATGACTGTCCATCTGATACACGCCTTGCTGTCGGGCACCATCGATCCCGACATCGAACTGCAAATCGCGCTGAAGCTGCCGATGACGCTGCGGCGCGTCGAGCGCACGGACGATCACGCGCCCGACTATCGCATCGACAGCGGCGACCGCGTCGACTTCGGATATGGCTGGACCATGCTCAGCGCCAAGGAGCGCATCCCCTACATCGCCATTCTCATCGAACACCCGGCGGGCAAGCGCATCTCAGGCGTGGCCTGGCAATCGCCGGAGTTCCCGGGGCGATGGTCCGCCCAGCTTCACCGCATCACGGAGATCAGCCTGAACGCCTGACCTCTTCGCCATCCTTTTCACTTTCGCCAGCGGCGACAACGACGCTGGCATCGCCGCCCTGTCCCGGCCGCGGCGATGCGCCGGCAGCATGCCCAAGCCGCGCGGATATGGAGCCAGAAGGCTCCTGCCGGGCCCTCCTCACATGCCAGATTCCCGTTCGACATCGACATAGCCCCTGCGGCGCTTGATACGCGCCATGCGGTGAAGCTCTGCTTCCGCATCGCCATGCGCGCCGAACAAATCGATCCGTGTTCTCCCCAACGTGCCCATGCGGCCCCAATGGCGGACCAGCGAGGCGGAACCGAACAGCGTTGGTGTGACCGACAATACGTAGAACCGCGCAATGTTGCGGGCAGGGTCGATGCGATGGAGGTGGAGCATGTCGGGCTTCTGCATGATCCAATTCTCGCGAAGCGGATATGGTCGGTCCAACGCCTTTTCTGAATCGATTGCCGGGGATCGATTCACATGGCTGATGAATCACCAGCCTATGCAGGGAAGCAGCGGGCTGCATCAAAGCTCAAGAATGCCTGCCGTGCGACGCCGGCGATAAGGGGGTGGCCCGGTTCAGGACGCGACCAAGCTCAACGATCTATCCTTATCCAGTCGTTCGATGCGAAAGGTCCGGGCGAGCCGGCCTGCGGCCGACCGCGCTCTACTCGCGACGCTGGCGCGCCGCTCCCGGAGCCTGCTGACGCAGTCTCCGCCTGCGGTAACGATCGCCTCTCGCAGGGCATCGTGGACCGGATCGACCGCCCCCCAATGCCACGAGGGGCATCCCCTCGCACACCCCGCCGGCTGGTCGCCGGACAAGGACGCATCCCCTGGCGGGGATGCGGGTCTATCTCTCTGACGTCCCAGTCTACTGGCCGCTCCCATCGCCTCAAGGACTGCGCGGCACCTCCAATTTTCAGCCGTCGCCCTGAAGAAGGGCGCCGCCAGAAAATCGGCTCCTCCGCTTGCCGCCTCCGGCGGTCGCTTCGCGATCCTTGACCCGATACTCGACTTGCCTGTCGCCGGGCCTCCGTCATCAAGATGAAGGAGACCATGACATGGCACACGATACTCTCATGCTTGTCGCGCAGCTCTCGGGCCTGCGCATCCTCGTTCTCGCCAACCGTCTCGGCTGCGACACCGATCTCGCACGCGGCGTCCATGACAGGCTGGCGGCGAAACTCGCCGAAATGATCGAAGCGCAGCGCAGGATCCTTGCCGCCGGCCGCACGCTTGCCGCAGCACGCGGAACGGTGGATGAAGAGGATGCGTTTTTCGACCAGCACGATTGCCATGCCGCTTGGTATGGGACATGGCTGGATGAGCCGATCGCGCTTCTCGACAAGTATCTGGTCGACGATAGCACGCGCGAATACTACAATTACAACACCGGCAGCTGGCACTACCGCGACAGCGAGGTGCCGATCGCACTGCCGGTCCCGGCTGAAAAACTCAGCGGTCTCGCCAAGATCATCACCGAGGTCGAGGACATCACCGGCGCAAGGTTCACCATCGACCACGTCTACTACAGCGAAGTCGAAGCAGAGGCTGCGTGGTGGGAAAGCATCGGGCAGGACCCGGAGACGTTCTTTGCCACAAAGGACGCCGGCCGCGACTGACGGCCCGGGATCGAGACGGTGCGAGCCGCCTCGATCTTTTCATGTCCGGCGTGTCATCGCACAGCCATGCGACATCATCGCTCAGCCCGTTCCAATCGAGATGCGCCCCCAGGGCGGACTCGCCGTCATAGCCGGCTGGTCGCCGGATAAGGACGCGCCCTGCGGGCGCGGGGTCTTCCCCTGACGTCCCAGTCTACGCTCGCCCACGCGGCCTCAAGGACTGCGCGGCCCCTCCAGTTTTCAGCTCCAGCCCTCTCGGGCCGGATCAGAAAACCGGTTCCTCCGCTTGCCGCCTCCGGCGGTCGCGTGCCGCGATCCTTGACCCCTTGTGGTCTTCCTCGTCGCCGGGAACGCGTCAGACGAAAAGGAGTTCATCATGACACGCATCTTCAATCCCTACATCGCCCTCGACAACATCGATGCCATCCGCAGCAAGGTGACCATCCGTCGCGATGCATGCCGGACGGAATTTGCCCGGACGCTTCACACCAACCTCGTGGAGAAACTGGACGCGATGCGCGCCGATGTCGAGAAAGAGGTCCCGTACTGGATCGAGCAGAACGAAAAGCGGCACAGGTCCGAGATGGAGGAGTCCCTGTTCGTGTTCTACTTCATGCGGCCCTGCTTCGAGCAGCGCTGGATCGACGAAGGGCCGCACTCAGTGCTCGACGAGATCAGCGTCACGGTCTACGCAGACGAGCCCGGCATTGCCTGCGGCGTGACGCTCGGCCACACGGATGCGCCAGCGTCGGAGCTGGAGGGGCTCGACGAGCTCTTCGCCGAGATCAGGCAGAAGATCGGCGTCAACATCAAGGCGGCGCGGCTCATCCGCCGCCGCTGACATCGAAGGGAGGCAGGCTGTCCTGCCTCCCTTCTTCCTTCGAGAACCTCAGTCGTCCCGCCCCTTCTTCGCCGCTCTCGACGGCGCGTCGCCCGGATCGTCGGGCGACAATTCCTCGACAAGCATGAGCAGGTTCTGCGCCGTCGCCGGCGGCAGATCGAGAATGCGTTTGACGAGCTTGTTCTTCACCGCCGCCTCCTCCTGCGTCTCGCCCAGAAAATGCGGCGCGGCCGCATAGATCGCCTCAAAGGGCGAGAACTCAAGCAATTCGGCCAGATGCAGCAGCCGTGTCACCCGCAACTTGGCGTCCGCCCGCTCATGGCGCGCATAGATCTCCTGATGGATGCCGATCATCATCCCGACCTGCTCTCGGTTCAGGTTGAGCGCATCCCGTCGCTCCCGCAGAAACCGGCTCAGCTCCTTCTCCATGTCCAGCAGGCTGCGAACGCCGTCAAAACCCGGCTTGCGCCAGATCGGCTTGTCGACCTCGGAATCTTCGGTCTCGACGAGGCCGTGCTTGTCGATGAATGTCTGGATGTCCTTGATGGCCATCTGAATATGGAGCCTGCCTGCCAGTCCCTGTTGTGATCAAACTGACGTTGGAAATACCGCCGATCCGCCTTGGATGGTTAAAATCCACGCTAAATCGGTGCTGCACCTAGCAGGGATTCGGACTCAGGTTCAACTCCGCCAATCAAGCAGGCTGCATTTTTCACACTCAATAGCCGTTCGTATCGAGATACTGCCGGATGGCCTTCGCCATAATCGCCTGCATGGACGTATCCAAATTGAAGGAGGCAAGCTTCAGCCGCCGCTTGGTGTCACGGTCGAGATTGACGTTGACGAAATGGCTTGCCCCCTTCATGCGCGCCCGTTTCATTCGCCGCAGCGCCTTGCTTGCCTCGCTCGTGCTCTCCGATCTTCCCTGATCTTTCTCCACCGTTCCCTGTAGGGCTGCATCCTCATCGGCGGGGTGGTCGCTCTCGGCACGCACCGGGCTTAAATCGGTTACCGGGCGCTGTCTGCGCGGCGCGGTTGCGAATTCGTCCAGCGACAGCTTGTCCCTCACACTCATGCCGCACCTCCCGCAGCCATCTTGCCAGCCAGCACTTCGTCGACCTCCTCGACCAGCGCCTGCGTTTCACGGCGCGCCTTGGCAATCGCTTCCGTCACCTCCTGCATCTGAAGCGTTCCGATGCCGTTGTGGATGTCCTTGTAGACATTGCGCTCGAACACCTCGGTGCGGAACAGATAGGTGCCGACCTTGTCCTCGATGATCGGCCGCACCTTCCGATAGAGTTCAGTGTGGCGCACGGTCACCGTGATCCGAGTCCGCAGCACACCGTGCTTGCAAGTCCGGCCTCGCGCTTCATTCACACGCAACACGCTCTCGAAACTGTCGATCGCTCCCATCACCTCGCGTTTGGACGGCTGGATCGGCGAGATCACCAGATCGGCCGCCGCGATCACCGGATCGATGATCGACGTGTCCTCGCCGGGCGTGTCGATCAGGACCTGATCGAACGTGCTGGCGTTGTCCTCCATCCAGCGTTCAAGCCCCCGTGCCGTTTTGTGGCTGTAGACCTCGATGCCCTCGGGCTGCGCATCCTTCTCCTGACAATCCATCCACCACTTCATCAGATTGTTGCGGGCGTCCATGTCGATCATGGCGACGGTTCCACCGCGCAGGGCATATTCACCGGCGATGTTCATCAGCGACGTGGTCTTGCCAGCGCCTCCCTTGCCGTTGATGGCGGCGATCACGACGGTCATCGGCTCATCTCCACGAAAATGTGTTTCTACTCACACACGAATCCATTTCTGTGTGGACGTGGATTCATGTCGATATAGAAACACACGAATATGGAAAAACACAATCATATAGATATAGAAAAGGCGGTATTTTGTGGTCAAGCTGGATAAATCGCTATCATATTTGTTGGCAGGATACGGAAAAATGTGATACATTTTTCCTGACGATCGAGGGACAGGCCCTCGATCCGCGGCCTGCGGCCGCAACCACCATGATTGAAGGTGCGTTCGTTGATGGCCGGCAGTCGATCAGGAGCGTCGAAGCGGAAGGACCGGGTAGCGCATGTCCGCTTCTCCGGTGCCGAGTTCGATGCCCTGGAGACTGCGGCCAGCGCGGCCGGAATGACCGTTTCTGCGTTCGTGCGGTCGCTATCGATGGAAGGCGCCGGAGTGCGTCCATTCCTGGGCGAGGAGGATTATGCCGTTCTCAGGCTGCTTGCCGATGGCATGCGGGCGATCGGCGGTAACCTCAACCAGATCGCCCGTGCTGTGAACACCGGCAAGGTGCCTGCCTACGAAGACGTCGCCGGCAGCATCAGTGATGCCCATGGGGTTGCGATTGCTCTCGCAGCCGAGCTTGCCGACATGACCAGGCGGACTGCGGCTGCCAGGCGCGGGGACAGCTGATGGAAATCCTTCCCGGTGCATTCGAAAAGGAATGGGAACGCCGCCGCGCCGTGCTGAAGCACGAGATGCAGATTGGCCAGGCCGACAGTGGCGACTGGGATGAGCCGCGAAGGGGAGGGGTGGCGCGGATCGGCGATGAGGGGTTTGGCGGCTTTGGCCGGGCGCTGCGGCGTCGCAGTGGCGGCGGCTTGCGGTCGATGGGTGGCAGCGCAGGCTCAGGCAGCCGTCCGATGCGGCAGCGTTTCTCGGCGCTGGCGCGTGGTAGTCAGCCGGCCGTGGTCAAGCTTGCCTCCTATGGCGGCGGCGGCCGCGCGGCCGCGATGATGAACTACACGTCGCGGGGTGGGGAACTGGCGGTCGAGAACGAGCGTGGCGAGCGCATATCAGGCCGGGATGCGCTCGCCGGGGAGCGGGCCGAATGGGAACATCTGTTCGACAATCGTGCCGCGAGCCGGGACCTCAGCGCGTTTCATGTTTCGGTCGATGCCCGTTCACTTCGCGACGACGTCGACCAGGACGATCAGCTTCGCGAGATTCTGCGGACAGGCTTTGGCGACCGACGGTTTGTGTATGCCGCGCGCGAACGGGCCGAAGACGAGCTCCACGTCAGTGGCGTTGTCGTTCTGCGCGACGGCGCTGGCGAAAGACTGACCGGTGACCGGAAAGCAGCCGAGATCATCCGGCAGCGCTATGATGACACCGAGGTCGGGCGGGATGTCGAGGCACGGTTCCGCTTCCACGGTTATGGCAACGGCGTGGAATGGGGCACAGCCCGTGTGCGAGAGCTGGTCGCGTCATCCGAGGGAGATGTCCGCGACAATACCGGACGGTTGATCGGCGATGCGACGCAGGCCGGCGATCTGGTCCAGAAGGAATGGCGCAGGGAATTGCACAGTCGCAAGGGCAGGGACGTCATGCATTTGATCGTGTCGGCACGCGCCGGCACGGATGCGGCTGCATTCGAAGGTGCTGTCCGCGAGTTCCTCGGCGAGCAGTTTGCAGGACATCGCTATGTCTTCGCCGTCCATGATCCGGCGCTCGACCCGAAAGACATGGCGGAAGGCGGCAAGCGTCCGCATATCCATGCCCATGCGATCGTCACCATGCGTTCGGAGACGGGAGAGCGCATCGTCACCAGTCCACAACTGTTCCGGGACTGGCGCGCCGTGATGGCTGAAAAGGCCCGCGAGCAGGGCATCGACATGGAGTTGACGGACCGACGTGAGTTCGCCAATGCGCCGGCCTATACGCGCAATCAGGTACGGCCAGTCAGCTATCACGGTCGCACCGAGCATGAGGGCACCAGTCCTTCCGCACATAGCCGGTATCAGGCCAAACGAGCGAACGAAATCCACCTGGCGACGTCCGAACGCAGCAGGCAGTATGTCGCGGCGGCGGTCGAGACCTGGAACGATCTCGCCAATGAGGAACATGGCACGCGGGAAGGGGCCTTCGCACGACAGCAGCGAGGCCGCCTCGAAGCCTTCGCAGAAATCTATCAAAAGGATCAGGTTTTTGAGGAGAAATGCGCTACATCTATCGAAAACGTGACAAATATGGTAGAGTTGAGTGCGTTCGTGAAAGGTGAGGATGGACAGATGCGAGAGATGACGCGTCCGGAGTTCGAGGCCTACGAAAAGCGGGTGGAAGCCGTCCTTGCCTCCGTGGCGCAGACGGTCGACGCAACCGATCGTGCCGATTTCAACGAAGTTGCTGCGGCCGCGCGTGAGGTGGTGGACATCCGCCGGGAGTATCTTGAGCAGTCGGAACGGCTGGCCGACTTCGGTGTTGGTTGGCCTTCTCGTGATGATCGTGATCGTCTCATGCGAAGTCGGGAGGAGTCGCATCACCTTCGCGATGCGGCCGATCCCCAGTCGGCAGGGCATGCCGGACGTGAAGCGGTCACGGAGGGTCCCTGGGGCGATCAGGACCGGCAAAGGGCCGATGGCCAGACGCGCATCGCTCGGGACAATCTGTTCGACGATGCCGTCACTCGCCATGGCGAACGGGCAGTGCGTGAAGGAGACGAGATTCTGGCGGATTACGACGCGGCATTCCGCTCGCTCGATCATGCTACGAGCCGTTTCTCGAATTCTCGCAGGGACGTATCCGCTGCCGAGCGTGAAGCCATTCGTGCGGACTACTTTGCGGCTTCAAATCGCTACGACACCGTGCTCAAAACCTATGCTAGGGATGCCCTCGACGGGAATACCTATCTCTACGAGCAATCGAAGGGAGAAGAAAATCTGCAGGAGGCGTTGAAGGAAGAAGCTCAAGACCGCGCTTCCCGTCGCGCCATCGACATGCATGACCCCTCGAGGAACCTCCCGGCCAGGCAACATGATGAGCAGGCCGTTCGCGCCGGCGACGAACTCTTCGAGCGGATCGATGCCGCGCGGCGAGAGGTTGATCGCCTTTATGAGCCGGTACGACTGGATGGTCGTTCAGCAGCGTTTTCCGATCCTGTCGAAACCCAAGCCGAGCATGGCCGCCGGATCGAAAAGTTGAGCGAGGCCGAGGCCCGGCACACGGATCTGTTGCGCGAGGCTGCGCAAGCTGCCCTCGACGGCAACGGCTACATTCGCGACCAGGCAACGATCAGGCACGACTTGAACAACGAGATCCACATGGAAAGCCGGCGCCGTGTAGAAGCGGAGCAGGGACGTGACGAGAACGAACCCCGCCCACTTGGCTCGCCTGAGCGTGAAGAGGGTGCCGCACGGCTTCATGAGGAAAGCAGGGCAGATCCGCCTCAGCAGCATGTGCCGCGACTTCGCCAGGTTGAACTGGAGGTTGAAGAGCGTCAGGATCGCGAACGCGATGATCGGGAAAGGTAGGTGGCAATGAAGAACGACTGGCGAAACAACCAGCTTCCTCCGCCAGATAGCACTGACGATCGACCGGACGGGTTTATCTCTGTTGCCATTCTTGCCTTCGTTCTTGTAGCTCCGCTTATCTTTTTCGGCCCTCAGCTTGGTGCCGTCGAGGCGTGGTTTGTCGACATCTATCTGATAGTCGACCAGTGGATTGCGCCGTTGAGGGAGCTTTTCTTCGGCGATGGTAGATAGCATGCCAGGTGAGAAGTCTAAGACGCTGCTCCCGCCACAAGATGTCGCGTAATATGAATGCTCCCGCGATGGACCTAAGCGCGGCTAGCAGCATTCTGTCTCTCTGGTCTTCGCCAGTTTGCCGCTGTTTCTTTTGGGCTGCGAGAATCCCAACATGAACTGCCCAAGATGAGCAGCCTCCAATCCGTCAGGCTTCGGGGATCCGAGCTACCGTCATCTGCAAGCAATCAAGGAGCTTCGCTCTTCTTTTTCCTCGCGCCATCCCCTTCCAGATCGCAAAGAAGTTCAGATGCTGGAACTCCCAGGCCGTTCGCGATCCGCTCGATATTGTCGACTGAAACGTTACGCTCCCCTCGCTCCACTCCCCCGAAGTACGTCCTGTCCATTTCGATTTCGAGGGCAAAATCCTGCTGGCTGATGCCGCGAGCTTTGCGGAATCGACGGATGTTTGCCGCTACGATCGATCGAAGCTGTCCAGGATGCGTACGTTTCACGCATAGAGATCACGCGATTGACGGTTTTAAGGCGACGGGTTTTAAGCATCATTAATGAGTTGGCGATTAGTTTTCTCTGAACGACTTTGGCAGTCCTGATCGCTGTCTTTGGTAAGCGAGCTGGATGCGGTTGCCCAAAGCAGGGATGCGCCTGAAATGCTCGTCTCCCATCGTCGAGCACATAGGCAACGAGCGTAAATAGCTTCGCAACATTTTAATAAAGTGAGCATTGAAGGGCTCACGCGGCTTTCATATCAATCAGCAATAGTGGCGTATCACCGGTGACGTCTATTCCTAATATGCTCATCCGCCTTCAGAACATCGTGCTGAAAATGATCGCCAAGGGCGAGCCCTTAGGTGCTACGATGGATAGGCTTCTTCGAGAAGTCGAAGCGCTTGTCCCCAATATACGCTGCTCGGTAGTAACCGTCGACGGCGCTGGGAGACTTCATCCGCTCTCGGCCCCAAATCTTCCGAAGGCCTTTTCCACTTGTCTTGATGGCGCACCAATCGGCCCGGCATGCGGTTCATGCGGTACCGCTGCCTTCTGTGGAGAGCCGGTAGCCGTTCTGGACATCCGATCTGACCCGTTGTGGGCCGATTGCGACGTCACGGCTCTGCCGGAAGATTTAGTGGCCTGTTGGTCCAGCCCTATCGTCGATTCCCGACGGCGCGTACTAGGGGCGTTTGCGTTCTATTTTTGCGAGCATCGAGGGCCGACCGAGCTTGAAGAACAGGTGGTCGAAACCTGCGCCCACCTCTGTGCCATCGCCATCGAACGCAATGCACAGAAAGTCGAGCACCAACGGCTTGCTTTCACCGATGAGATGACGGGCCTTTCCAATCGAGCCGGATTCAACTTGACGATTGCCAAGCTCGGCTGTGATGAGCCAGGCAGATGGGGTCTTCTTCTGGCCGATCTCGACAATCTGAAGAAGGTGAACGACACATTTGGGCATCATTCCGGCGACAACCTGATCATGGGAGTAGCGAATGCCATTGCGTCGATCGTGCCAAGAGACAGAGCCTTCCGACTGGGCGGCGACGAGTTTGCCGTTGTCGTGCGGCTTGAAGACGGTCGAGGATGCGTCGCCGCAGTCGCTGCGAGGATCATTGAGGCACTAAAAGTTCCAATGAATTGCGCAGGCCACGCGATTGCGGCGCGCGCGACGATTGGGGGTGCGATATTGTCGGAAAGGGACGAGAAGCCCGATGATGTCAAGCGAAACGCCGACCTTGCCCTCTACCACGCAAAAGAAACTAAGCGTGGTCGATTTGTCCTCTATGAGGAAGGCCTGAGAAGTACGATCACGAAACGATTTGACGCCGTCCGGCTGCTTACTGACGCGCTGAAAGAAGAGCGAGTCGAGGCCTTTTATCAGCCAATCGTGCGACTCGACACCGCGGGGGTCAACGGCGTTGAAGCTCTGTGCCGCATTGTGGGGCACGATGGCCGGATGATTCCCGCAGCTGAGTTTCACGAGGCGACCTCGGACTTTCTTGTGGCCTCCACGCTCACGGAGCGGATGATCGCGCTGGTAGCTCGAGACATGCGCAGATGGCTCGACATGGGCATCTCGGTTCAGCAGGTCGGGATCAATGTTACGTCCGCGGATTTTCACGACGGCAAGCTTGGAAGCCGTGTGGCTGCCGCGTTTGAGCAGGTGAATGTGTCGCTTGACCGCATCGTGATCGAAATCAATGAGTCCGTCTATCTGGACAATCGCGACGAGCTCATGGCCCAGGAGATCGATAACTTGCGGTTGCAGGGCGTTTGCGTTGCCCTTGATGACTTCGGAACGGGATATGCATCTCTCACCCATCTGCTGAACGTACCCGTCGATATGATAAAAATCGACAAATCCTTTATCCACGGCATGGAACCACAAAATGCCAGCTTCACGATCGTAAAGGGCTTGATCGCCATAGGGCGAGATCTTGGCATTCGTGTTGTGGCTGAAGGCGTAGAAACGCCTCTTCAGGCGTCGCAATTGCACGGCATAGGTTGCGTGCTCGGCCAAGGCTATCATTTCGCGCGGCCCCTATCCTGGAACGATACGACCGCGTTTCTAATGAGACAAAAGCGTCAGGTAAGGTTTGAGGATCCCGCCAGTACTGCGACCACATTCAATACAGCGCAGCAAGCGGTGCCCGCCGATTCTGCGGCGACGGCTAGGCTGCGCTTGAGATGACGGTTCCTGCTGCCGACTCCGCGTTAAGCATTCTTCGCGACTCAGCTTGGCGATCACTGCTGTTGCACAGATTGCCAGTCGCCGAAGGCAACCGCCGAAAGTAGGTTCTCTCTGGGACCTCATCGGAATCAGAATGGCGGTCGCCAAGTTATCCGTGATTGCCCCGATGTTCTCCTACGTCGTCCCGAACTCGTATATTCAAACGGCGCAAAGATTAGTGATGGTTCATCGATCCGCGTGCGCCACCAGAGCCCGAACAATGGTCCTAAGCGCTGCACGCAACTTCCTATCTTCGATGGCCTCAAAAAATTCGGGCGATAGCCGAGGATGGCGTTTATGCATTTTGCGTTGGCCCCCTATTTCGCCAGGGCCAAGCCCTTCCAGAAAGAAGGATAATGGGCTGCCCAGCGCTTCTGCCGCGCGGACCAGCGTCGCAACGGCGATGCGATTGGCTCCGCTTTCATATTTTTGCACCTGCTGAAAGGTGACGCCGAGGAGTTCCCCCATGGCTCTCTGACTCATGCCCAGCATTTGACGTTGCGCGCGTAGACGCCGTCCTACAACTACATCAACGAGATTGCGATCGCCGTCGCTTTCGAGGCGGCGGGGGAGGGATCGGCGGTGGTGGGTTGGTGAAGAAGTCTGTCGGGGCAACGTCCAGAATCTCTGCCAACTTCTCCAGCATGTCGACCGTCGGAGAGTGAATCTCTCGCTCCAAATGACCGACATAGGTACGATACACGTCCGCCAATTCGGCGAGTTCCTCCTGCGACATACCCTTGATGTGACGCAACCGTCGCAGGTTCTGCGCCACTACCGTCTTCAGCTTCATAGCCGGAGACGGACCAGAATGCGCAGTAAACAGCGACGCAGTATAATGCGTTCTTAAGGGAAATCCAGTGACAAGTGAATTCTCATGTCAGCGTTCCGCAAATCGCGGACTGGGGCCTCCCGCCGGAGGGTAAGCGAGTCGCTCGGTCGGCAGGTCACGGCCCAGGAGAGTTCGTCGCGATCAGTGGAAGGAGAGCCTTGAGAGCGTTCTGAGCACACCGATGGGTGGCTCAGTCAAGCGCCGGAAAGTAAGCTTTTCCCGGCTTGGCGTAACTCGGGCAGATAACACAGGTCGGATTAAAGCTACGATAGGACGTGATGGCTTGGTCGCCAATGATGGTAGCGCTACGTAGGCTTCCGAGGATCCGTGCCTTTGGGCAATTGTTAGCTCCGCCGCAGAAACGCGTAGGGAATTGCTCCAACCAGGAAGACGCTGGCGAAAGCTGTGTAGATAGCCCAGTCGTACTGCGCTGCCAGCAGCAGCGAAGTGACAACGCCAAGGACTGCTGTTGGAGGGACGCGGCCGATTGACGGCAGGCGAAATGGCCGATCGAGGTTCGGTTGCGTGTAGCGGAGGACGATCACTGCGGTGTTGATCGCGGCGAATACGAGTGTGACACCAAGCGAGGAAAGGCTGGCGGCGAATTCAATTTCCCCGACGGCGGCGAAACCGCATGCCACCGCCAGGAACGCCAGCGCGCCGATCCACGGGCTTCGGCTTGCCCCCAACGTCCGTGCAAGCAGCTTTGGGAGGTCACCTTCGCGTGCCATCCCAAACAGCAAGCGGCTGCCCGATAGCGATGAGCTCAGCACAGCATTGGCTGTTGCCATCAGAGCTGCGGCGACGATTATGATGCCGAACGGTCCGCCCAACTGCCTTGCAGCATCGGCCAGTGGGGATTGCGAACCGGCGAGGCTATCGCTGGTTACAAGGCTCAGCACCCCCAGAATGACTATTAGGTAGACGACCGTGGTAGCGCCGAGTGCGATCATGAAGGCGCGCCACAGATCGCGGTCCGGCCGCTTCGCTTCTTCCGACAGAGAGGCCATATGCTCATAGCCGGAATAGATAAAGAAGAGGATGGCTGCACCCTGGAGCATGCCGTCGAGATTTTCAGACCAGGCTGTGAAGTCAGGAAGGCCCCGGTTGCCTGATGGAACCGCTACGGATGCGAACCCGATTAGACACGCGACCTGAACTACCGTCAGCCCCGCGCTGATGAATGAAGCCTTGCCTATACCGGCGATGTTGATAGCTGTGGCAACGCCCATCAGGGCGAGTGCGACCACAACTGCGGAGAACGGCAAAAACGCTTGTGCATAGTTACCAAAGGTTAGCGCCACGGTTGCCAAGGTGGCAGCCCCGTGCACTGCGATGAACAGGCCTACAGTGAAAGCCAGTGCAGGAATGGCAGGAAAGGTCTTCCGCAGAAAATTATGCTCTGCACCAGCACCGGGCAGCGCCGTGGCGATCTCCGCGTAAGAGAGGCCTGAGAATGCAGAAATGATCGCGGCGACCAGGAAGCTAAGCCAAATGCTTTCACCCGCCGCGCCGGCCGCCGGCCCGATCACCGAATAAATGCCGGCACCGATGATTGTTCCGACACCGTAGAGCGACAGCCGCACCAGGCCGAGTGACTTGGCAAGGCCCTCAGGGGGATCAGCATTGTTCGTATTCATTCGACTGGTATCACCGCAACTGTGTCTCACCTTTTCAATCGATACGCGGACCTCTGATGCCTGTCCAACTGTGCCCAGAACGAAAGGCGCATTTCAACGTGCAATCTCGACCTACTGGAGGTTCAAGCCTCGATCGTAAAATGCGCTTTACTCTCTGGGGGCTTGACGCTTTAGAAATATTCGACAGGCCAACCTCGCTCGAAGACCGTCTCACGACATGGATAAAGAACGCCATGAGCGTCGCACTAAAAGACAATCAGCCCGCACAAGACGCGGAGAGCGATCACAGCCATTCGGAGGTTGTGACCGAAGCGAATGAGCGGCGCATCCGTTTCGTTCTCATCTTTACGGCTGCCTACGCGCTGATCCAATCAGTTGGCGGCTGGTATTCGGGATCGCTGGCCCTCATTGCAGATTCGGGGCACATGGTATCCGACGCCGCGGCTCTGTTGCTCGCCCTGATCGCCTACCGAATTGCACGCCGTCCCGCTGACGCGACGCGAACGTATGGCTACCACCGCGTCAGGGTGCTGGCAGCACTTGCGAATGGAGGGACGCTACTGCTGCTGGTCGCATGGATCGCATGGGAGGCAGCACAGCGTGTTAGCCAGCCTATAGAAATCCTGGCTGGTCCCATGCTGATAGTTGCGGTCATCGGCCTCGGTGTGAATGTAGCAGGCGCATATGTGCTGTGGTCGGGCAATCGCAATGACGGCAACCTCCGTGGTGCATTGTTGCACGTTGTTGGAGATCTGCTTGGTTCGGTTGGCGCGATCGCAGCCGCCGTCGGTATCATGCTCACGGGATGGGTTCTCCTGGACCCAATCCTTTCGATCTTGGTCGCCGGTTTGGTTATCCGCTCCGCCTGGGGACTCGTGACTGATTCAATCCGTGTCCTTCTCCAGGCGGTTCCAAAGGGTGTCGACGCGCGTGAAGCCGAGAAGGGTCTGATGGGGCTCTCGAGTATTTCAGAAGCCGGACATTTCCACGCCTGGACCCTCACGGACCAAACCAACATCGCCACGGTTCACGTCAGCCCCGCTCCAAATGTCGATCCGTTGGAACTGCCTCCAATCGTCGCTGACTGGCTGAAGAAACAGTACGCACTTCACCATGTGACGGTCCAGGTTGATCGTCCCGGAAGCATCGAGCCCCGAGAGGAGTAGGAAGCCGATTGCCCCAACTTCCGATTCAGGACAGGCTACGACATCGGTAGCTAGGAATCCCGATCGTCTCGGTTCGCACGCCCCCGATCCTGGATTTCCTGCTCTATCTGACGCAAGCGCGTTGTGTTTTGCAGAGACCCCTCAGGGCGAAGAGTGCCTTCAGTCCGGATTGCCTGTTCAGCGGCCTCGCTCGGCCGCGTTTCGTTATGAACATAAAACTGGGCTCTTTGTTCATAACGCAAGTCTTCCATCGCGAATATAGCCATTCCCGGCTACAACCTCGCGCGCCGCCTGACGCAAGATCTGATTGTAGTTGGCGGTTGCCTCCACCAGTTTCTCCGAGCGAGTATCTTGTTCTCTATCTCCTTCGCGATGACGACCCATGCGCGCCTCTGAATCGCGCATCTCGCGGCCGGCTTCGAGCAGTCGTTCGAGCAGAGCTTCTCCGGCCGCGACGGCTTTCTCCCCATGCCGGGCGACAGCATCGTCCCTGGCTGAATCCTGAAATGTCGCTTCAGCCGTCTGGTCGGATGAACGGGCAGTTCTGTCGGAAGCAGACTCGCCTGCTGCGTTCACTACCTCCACCGCAGGCGTTTCCACTTCAGTTTTCTCCATCGCTCGCGCCAAATTCGATTCAGCTTCAAGCAGATCAGCGCGCAATTGATCATACCTCGCCCAAGCGGCGTCAGAATCTTGTTCGGTCCAATATTCTGCAGCAGGCCCCCAGCCTCCGATGGCCAAACCGCTCTCGTGATCGGCAATCGCCAGTTCGGCTTTGAGGTGCTCCAGCCCTTCTTTGTAGTAGCCGAGCAACTGAGCGTCGCTCTTGGCGACCTCCGGGATGGGGCTTCCATCGGAACCAGCCGAATAGGATATGCCATGCTCATCCCGAATTTTCTCAAGGCGCTCGATCCTCTCCACGAGCTCCGTGTCATTGTTGGCGAATTCGAGAACGTGTTTATTATTCCAATGGACCGCTAGATTTGCCGCCATTTCCAGGCCACGGTCGAGATCATCACGGTAGGCCGCCACCGGCAAGATGGAGTGTTCGCTCGCTGCGATCCTGCTGATCGCATTGCGAGCAATCCGAATTTCGTTCAGCGCCTCATTCGCGGCGTCAGCTGTCTGGTGATGGTACCTCTCGTCGGCGTTAGGAGATTGCGCCTTCTGGTTGATCTGTGCGGGCTCGCCGGCAACCTGTTGCTCCGTGATTTCCAAATGTGCCCGCCTCATTTCGACGACCTCGCGCGCCGCCGCCACCACCTCCCCGAAATCTTGCAGATCCGCCTCGTCGATTAATTTCCCGACCTTGGTCAGAACGTCCTCGACACGTCTTTCATACGCTTCGAATTCAGGACGCGTCATCGTTCGCATGTGTCCCTCCTCAACTCCTATCGCCTAGGCGTCCATAGTCCACATCGAGACCGCGGCATCGCTCAACCCGCGCCAGCCTCCGCTATCTCCATCGCGTCGGGCACGGTTTCATCGAATATCCGGGACCAATCGATGTCCCTGGTGCCTGTTTTGGCCGCGTTGGCCCGTGCCTGGACGAGTGCCCGCAGCTTGCGCGCCGCCGGGAGGAAGCGGGCCTCAAGTGAATCGGGAGATGCCCTTGCGGCTGGTACGGTGTGCATGACGCTCGCTGATCTCCGGTCGACAGGTATCTTTCGCGGCAACTCGCTATCGGTTTCCAAACTGCGAATAGGGGCTTTCTGTTTCTCTGCGCTCTTCGTCACCTCGTGCTTCGCCTGAGCGCCCTCATCCTCGCCTGCGTATCCCGAGGTTGTCGCCGGCACCGGCCGTTGCGGGAGGTATTCCGTTGCGGGCACTTCCGGCAAATGGCTCCGCGAAAACCTCTCCATCTCCCTGAATGGTATCGTTCGGAAGAAGCGCAGCTTGTCGGCGAAGATCGGGCCCTGCCCTTCGGCAAGAATGATCATCTTGTCACCCGACATTTGCCGAACCTCCTGAGGCATCATGAGGTCGCGCTCACGAAGCTGCTCCACCTTGGTGCGGCGATGCAGGCCCATCAGCTCGATCGTGCGGGATTCGGTCTTGTAGCGGACGGTACGCTTGCCTAAGCTCTTCGAAACGGTTTCCGCGGTGACCTGATCATTGGCTCCGAGCACGAGCTGGTAACCGCAATTGCCCATCAATGAGTGGCGGGATGTCTCGCCATAGATTTCGTCCAGGTTCTTCAAGTCCTGGATCACGAAGGCCATCTTTACGTTGTAGCCGGCCACATAGGGCAGTTTGGTGGTGATCTCGGTCATCTTCTTCAACTGCCGGAACTCGTCGAGCAGGAAATAGACCGGCACCGATCGCTCAGTGTGCTCGAGCAAGAGCGTGTCCAGTGTCTGCTGCACGAAAAGGGCGAGTAACGGCCGCAGCAACGTGATGTCGGTGACGTTAGGGGCGAGATAGATCGAGATTGGCCGGTGCTTCAGCGCACGCAGATCCATGTCCGTGACCGACGTCGCCGCCACCACGCGTTCGTTGCGAAACGGCCTCAGAGCCTTCTGAACGTCGAGCAGTGCAGACGCAGCGGCCCGCTCCGACAGAGCGACATAGGCGTTGAAGCTTTCCACTGTGAAGCGGGATAGATTGGGCTCCCGCTCCTTGAGCAAGGTCATCAGCGCCTGCAAATTGACGCCGCTATTGAAAAAGCTCGTCACCTCGCCAAGGGTGCGACGCCCCTCATAGTAGACACTCTCGTTGACGTAGCTGATCGCGCCGGCAATGACTTGCTGAGCAGTCGCCTGCCAGATCGAGTTTTCGGACTCGGTGATCTCGGGGACGAGGATCGCGGCCATGTTCTGGATATCGGTGGTCCGGTCGCCACGATCCGGCCGGATGAAGTCTAGCGGGTTGTAGCGATGCGACCGTTCCGATCCCGGCGCGAACAGGAAGACCTGATTGCCCTTCGATTTTCGATAGCCGGCGGTGCTACGGAAGATTTCCCCCTTGAGGTCGGTGACGATCATCGAACCTTCATGGCAAAGCGCATTGGGAACGACGTAACAGGCCCCCTTCCCAGAGCGCGTCGGTCCGATGACCAGATGATGCCGGTCATCGTCGACGCGAAGAATCTGCCGTCCGAATCGGCCCAGGATTTTTCCCCTTTTCTTGAACCAACCGTCGCGCCGGAGCGACATCACAGTCTGGAAATGGGCGTCACCGAGCGGGCTCGTGTTTGCCCGAAGACCGGCATAGGCGACGATGCCGGCAACCATGCCGGCTGGCAGAAGGGCCCCGAGCGCCACGACGCGAAGCGCGCCACTGTCGGCATAGACGACGAGCTGCTGAAACGGGGCCAAAGGATTCGTGGTGATGGTGACCTGCAGGATCCGACCGTCGCCATACAGCAGTTGCAGTCCGAGGCCATAGGCCAGCAACCAGACGGCGAAGGCTACGGTCAGACAAAAGCCTATGTAGAAGATGCGTAGCGACCCAGTCACGGCGCGCCCATCCGTTCCCGCGCGAAGAAAATCTCCGAGATGCCACGCCGGCCCCCTTCCCTGCGCAATTGCACGACGATTGGGATGACGCTCTGGATGTAGGAGATGAGATCTGCCTTGGGATAGGCGGCCGACAGGCCGGACTGCATGACCATCATAGCGAGCTGTTCATAGGCGCCTAGCGGCGTATCGGCGTGAACGGTCGACATCGAGCCCGGATGACCCGTGTTGATTGCGCGCAGGAAGGCGAAGGCTTCCGATCCCCTCACCTCTCCTACGAACAACCGGTCCGGCCGCATCCGCAGCGATGCCTCCAGAAGCGACTGGATCGTAACGCTCGCCGTTCCCTGATCGCCGCGGGACGCGAGCAGATGCACAGCGTTCTTCTGGGGTGGGAACAGTTCACGCGTATCTTCCAACGTGATGATGCGCTCATGCGGATCAACAGATTTGAGACATGCATTCAGGAATGTCGTTTTGCCGCTGGAGGTGCCGCCGCTGATCAGAATCGAGACGCGGTTGACGATCGCCGTACGGATGAAGCCATAAATGTCGTGGGCCGAGAGCTGGTCGATCAACGCCTGGTCGGTTTCGCTGAGCCCGCCGACGGCTACCGCCACTTGGTCGAGCGATCCCTGGTCGCGATAGTCCTCGAGCGTGAAGTTGCTGATGACCTGCTTTCGGATCGACAGCGTTCCGCCATCCGGTGCGGCGGGTGGCAGCACGACCTGGATGCGCTCGCCTGTGGGGAGTGCTGCGCTAAGGATTGGATTGGCCGAGCTGACGAACTGGTTGGTGCTGGCCGCAACGCGCTCGCCGATGTTGACGATCTCGGCCGTCGTGAGCTCCGGAATTTCGATATACTCCATGTGGGCGGAGCCAAGACGCTCTACATAGATCTGCCCCGGCCGGTTGACGGAGATTTCGACGACGTTACGGTCCTCAAGGAACGCCGTCAGCGGAGCGAGCGCCCGATAGAGGAAGTAGTGCCGATTGTCCGAGGCAAGTTCAGGGGAGGCCGCGTTCACGCCGGATCTCCCTCAATGCTTCGGTTACGGGATCCTCATACATGGCAGAGAAGTCCAGGTCCTGACGGACGAAGACGAAGATTCGCTCGCCTTGGCTCACGCTGATTGTCGGTGGAATGCGCAGTGAGTCGCCAAGCGCCTGGTTCGCCATGTCCGAGAAAGTCTGGGCTAGGGTTTCACGGGCGAGCTCCTCGGCGCGTTGTGCATCGTCGCTGTCACCGCTCGCCGTCTGGCTGCCGTAACCTGTCAGGTAGCTGGCGCCGGCGCCGACGATCGAGAGCAGAATGGCCGCACCGAACCGTTCACGGAACTTCTTGTCAACGCGCCCTGCCAGGCCAGCACGGCCGAGGCTGTCGGCGCCGATCGAGTTCAGCCGCACCGTTACACCGTCATCGCGCAGCAGGCGGGTCCAGACGACGAAGATCCGCGTCTGACCACGCGTGATCTCGGACTGGTACTCGCCAACCAGCCTCGTGCCGGTGGGGATCAGCACGCGCCGACCGTCGAAGGAGTAAACATCCTGCGAGACGATCGCCCTCACCTGCCCCGGCAGGTCGCTGACGATGGCTGTCTCCAGAATGCCCGGGATCAGCGTGCCCTCCGGAACGAGCGCGTCGATCCTCTCGATCTTCCTTGCTTTGGCGCTGCGGTCACCGATGCTGGCGGCGGCGGCCAGAAACTTGCTGCTGCGATCCTCACCGGCGACGGTGAGCCCTTCGCCCTTCCCGCCGGTGAGGCTCCCCGGCTCGCTTGATCCCGGATTGTCGACTACGACGAGGTTCGACCGGAAGCGAGCCGGGAATTCCTCAGGAGGCGTCTCGGCCACCTCTGGTGGAGGTGGAGCCGAGCCCGCTACGGGAGGGGGTGGCACCTCGAACTCAGTCGTGTCGATCTCTTCGGCTGGCGGCGGAGGAGGGGGTGGAGGGGGTATCTGTACGATCTCCGGCGCCGGGGGTTCCGGCTCCGGCTCACCCTCGCGCACGAAGGACGGTGGACGAAACGTCGTGGTGGAGAACTCCTCGTCGCCATCGAGTATATCGCGCACCGGTACCTCCCGTCCGGCAAGCACTATGTAGCCGGCAACGAGGCCGATCAGGACCAGTACGGCGCCGCCCACGAGCTGCTTCCGCCGAACGGCATTGTCGGCAATGACAGGATCGTCACCTTGACCAAGGGCTTCGAGTTCGGGCGAGCGCTTCATCAATTTCCGCTCCGACGCCGGCGCTTTGCCTTATCGTCCTCGACCGGCCCCAGTATTGCGGGGTCGGCTGCGGCGAAATCCGGCTTTCTCAAATTGAAGATGCAGATCCACTGATCGCCATCTCTCAGTGTGAATTGGGTCACCGTGCCGTCGACGACGATGTACTCCCCTTCTCTCCGGAAATTCCGTAGCGTTTCGGAGAAGTCCGAGTTGACCGCGAAAATTGCAGGAACCCGACGGTCGAATTTGAAGAAGGTCTTGTTGCCGTCGTCGAAGACCATCAGCGGCTTTAGCCGAGCGTCGCCCGAGAATGAGTAGTCGATATTGACGTTGGTCTTGTCGATGTTGACGATGTTCGGCCAGGCGGCGCGCTGTTCCGCCTCCTGCCGCAGGGCGGCATTCAGGTTTTTCTCCGGATAGTGAAAGCGGATTCCGAAAACCTTTCGGCCGGCTTCCGGCGCAAAATCGTGCAGTTCAAGATAGTAGATGCGTTTGTCCGTGACGACGTTCATGTTCGTCGTCACGTCTTTGGCAATCGGTTTTATGAAGAGGATGTTGCCCTTTTCGGCCGGCACGACCTGCCAGCTTTCGGTGTCGCCCAGCGAGATCGTTTCGAATTTCTCGTCCTCGTCGAAGATGATCATCGTCGAGATGCCATAGGTGGCGAAGACCTGGACGACGTTGTTTTCCTGATAGGTGACGCTGGTCACGCGAGCATCGAGAGCGCCGCCCCGAGGTGTCTGTGCCGCGGAGACATCGCAAAGGGAACCTACGAAAAGGAAGGCACTTGCCAGGGCGCGGCTTTTCATCGGCCGTCCCCTGGCGTGACGGTCTCCTGATCGCGACGGTAGGAGTAGACCTGGAAGCCGAGCGGGTTCTCGAAGCGCCATTCGTTGCGAACAGGCGTGTCGGTGTAGCGAAAACGGACGACGGAGATCCAATGGCGGACGATCGATTCCGTTTCGCTGCGCTCGTTCGTCGAAAAGCGGGCGATCGCCGTGCTGGCATTCGGGAAGGTCACTGACTTGATATGGACGTCGACGTTTTTTAGGCGACCATAAATCTTCGTAGGGTTCTGAGGATTGGCGACACTGTAAAGTGCCTGGAGTTCGCCCGCAGCAGCGCCGGTCGACAAAAGTGCTGCAATACCAAAATTTTCGGTCACGGCGTAAGGATCGTATCCCTCGCGCTTGGTGATATAACGCACGACATTGCTTGTGGTGAGGGCCTCCTCTTCGGTCAGATTGGAGGGCCGCGTCAGACCCGACTTCACCTCGATATAGCCGGTAGTCTTGTCGACGACGACGACGTAGGGTTCGAAGCTCTTCAGCGGCAGCATCAGCACCACCGCTAGCAGGCTGAGCAGGGCGATCCCGGCAAAGACGATCGAGAAGAACCAGGCAACGCGCGCCGAGCGCTTCGCCCGCTTGATGATCTCCTGCTCCCAGATGTCGCCCTGCTGGAAATAGGACCGTAGCGCGGTTTCGGATTTTTCGGCCATCCCTGCTCGCTTCCTGTCGTTCTGGATCCTGCATCGCCATACCGATCAGGGTTGCCTCGGGGTTCCATTTGATGTGATCGCGCGCTGCATCGAGGCGCCCGCGCCGTCCTGCCGGGGTGGTTGCAGCCGGGCCTGCACCCGATGAACTGCGGCCTGCGTCTGGCGGGTGGATACGCCGATGGCGCGGCGACCCCAGAAAATGCCACTTGCGGTCAGCTGCCGCGAACGCGGGCCAACAGGTGTCGCCAGACCGCCCGCTATGCCTTGCGCCAGCGATTGCACCTGCAGAAGGACGAAACTGCCGGCGAGGCAAAGCATGATGAAGGCAGCGAAGTCACTGAGCTTGAGCTCGCGGTTGCCCGAGATGTTGTCGATTGACGTGAGCTCAGGTTCCATCGCTGCGATCAGGAATGCTGCGATCACGTAAACGAACAAGGGGATGATTGCGTAGAGCAGTGACTGATTGAGCCAGCCCATCGCATAGCTGCGTGTCGAATCGAAAAAGAAACAGGCGATGAAGATCGGGGCAGTGCCCAGCAATACCCACAGCACAACCTTGGCGAGAACGAGAATGCCGAGCGCGATCGCGACGAACAATCCAGCGAAGACCATGATGATCATGCCGATCAAGGCCGGCAGGACCGAGAGATAGCCCGCCTGTTCGGAAAAGGCCGCGGCTGCGACGTTGGCGGTTTCCCAAATCTGCGACAACCCATTGGTAGGTTCAGTCACACCGGTGCCAGACGCCGCCAGGATCGCGCGGCCAGCCGCCTCAGGAACCTTGGTCAGCCAGTCATAGACGAGTTCGTTGAAGTTCGACCAGGTGCTGACCAGGATGAGGATCACCAGCACACGCACCAGCCGTCCGATGATCTCGGCGACGCTCAGGCGTGAAGTTCCAAGGAAAAGCTGTATGCCGTAGAACAGGACGGCCAGTATGAAGAGCAGGCGAAGGAGAGGCTCGATATCCCGACTCAGGGCCTCATAGGCGCTTTGGGAAAAATTCTGCCCCGAAGCGTCGATCCGATCCAGCAACTCTCCAATGAAGTCGTCCACCACCCTGCCCTATTCGTCGTCCCCGGCCGCCAGTTCCTGGATCGCCGCCAGCGCCGCTGCCTTGTCCGGGTTGATCGACCGCATCAGCCCGCAATCCTCGCCCATGCCGGCGTAACTCGTGAGATTTGCAGGCCGCTTGCACGGAGCTGTCTTCTCACGCGGTGTTCCGCATCCGCTCACCAGCGCGGTCAGGATGAGCGTGAGGGCGGCCATGCTGCATTGCCGGCTGCTCATTCGTACCGCAGTGCTTTCTTGGTGTTCGACATGTCGGTCAGCTTGCGCTGGTTCTCCGCATGCAGCGATTGCACCCCCGCGTTGAGCACGCCGATCATCTCGTTGAGCGTCAGACCAGTCTGAACCTGCAATTGCGTGTTCTGGTCGATAGACCCCTTGATATCCTCGGCCTTTCCGATTTCGCCGCCGGCGCTTTCAAGCGCGGAGCGCCGTGTCTCGACCGCTTGTTGCGAGCCAGTGATCAGGGCGGAGACGCCCATCACGGTTTTCATGAGCTCCTCATAGGATTTGTCGCTGGCGAGCGAACTGTTCTCCTTGCCGGACAAGGAGCGCACGAGCTGAAGGCCATTGATGAAAAGCGTGGCCATTTCCACGACTTTCGGATCGAGCGACCCAAAATCGACGATCCCGCTCTTGAGAATACTGTCGAAGGAGGGCATCGACGACACGCTGAAACCATTGCCGATCGCGATGTCCCTCAGCGGACCGGCATCGCTCCCGCGATCCCCCGTCACCGCCTTGAGAGTCTCCTCGACTGTTGTGAGGATTTCCTTGTTGGTGTCGAGAATCTTGCCGGTCTTTTCCGCCGTATCGCGCGCAACGGCGTAATTGGTCTTGTCGATGACCGGAATGTCGGCCGCGGCGGGTGCGACGCTCACGCCGATCGAGGCCAGGATTGCCAATGAACGTTTCATCATGATCTCCATCATTGTGTCTCGAGGAGCAGTTCGGCCTGAGCATCGATGTGCTGGACGCAGGCCCTCGCGTCAGCATCCCAGACGAAACCTTCCCGTCCATCGCAGAAGCCCGCGACCGGTCGCTCGTCATCGTCCTGGTTTCTGTCATAGCGGGTCGAACGGTTCGATCCGGAAATCTCGCCAAGCGTGATGGCATTGCTGGAATTGGCGAGATCAGCGAAAGCCGTGCCGAGCAGGATCAGGCGGTTCATCAACTCCATGTTGGCGTTGCGCGCCCCGGAATTGTGATCCCAGCTGTCCTGGATGGTGCCTGAGCCCAGTCCTCCGAACTGCATGAGCCAGGACATGACGTCGCCGGACCCCTCTCCCATGGCGGCAGAAAGGCCCATAGCGTTCATCGTGCTGGTCCGGGCACCCTCATAGGCGCTACCACCGCCATAGTTGATCGGCATGCCAGACTTGTCGGAGCCGCCAAAAGCAGGAAGCCATCTCTGCGTTATGTTGGCGACGTAGCCTTGCGTCTCCTTGAAGGGTGGGATGCCGCCATATTTGTTTACGTTGCCGGCGCCGGCATTATAGGCGGCGAGCGCTAGCGAGACGTTGCCGTTGTATTTTCTCAGTTGCTGCTTGTAGTACCGCGCGCCACCACGGAGGTTTTGCTCGATATTGTAGGGATCGACGCCGAGGTCCCCGGCGGTCCCCGGCATCAACTGCGCCAGACCGATGGCGCCAGCGGGAGACTTGGCACAGGGATTGAAGCGGCTCTCCTGGTAAACCAGCGCGAGGAACTGGTTTTCGTCGACTCCTTCCTCTCGGGCAATACGGCGAACTAGACCGGCGATCGCCGGATTTGCGTTGGCTGCGCCGACGGGGTCTTCTTTTCGGCCGGGCCGATACATGGAGCAGGTGACGCTCTGGTTGTTGACGTAGCGATCCTCGTCCACCTTTTCGATCTCGCCGGTTTTCTGGTCGCGCTCCTCGCGTTCGTCGAGCACCGTCCTGTCGATCGTTGGGATATCGGCGATGGCCGGTGATGCAGCAAAGGCCGAAAGCAGAGCCAATGGAAACAGATTTCGCCGGGTCATGCCGCAGCCTCCCAGCCACAGAAGGCGGGCAACCACTTTGCCGGATCGTCGCCGTGCTGCGCGCGAAGTGCAGCACATTGCTCGATCGTCTCCTTGCGACCGGACATCACGCGTACGAGGTCCGGCATCGACGAGAGGTCGAGCC
The DNA here is from genome assembly GCF_014206975.1 of Aminobacter aganoensis. Classification (GTDB taxonomy): domain Bacteria; phylum Pseudomonadota; class Alphaproteobacteria; order Rhizobiales; family Rhizobiaceae; genus Aminobacter; species Aminobacter aganoensis. The sequence goes on along the minus strand of NZ_JACHOU010000009.1, from coordinate 21,135 downwards.
TGGCGATGACGGAATCGTTGCCGTGCTTGATCAGAAATGTCCGTCGCTCGGGTGGCGTGTTGCGGATGAAGGAATACTCCTTGGCGGTGAGACCGAACCGCCGGATGTAGCTCTCTTCGTCCGCACGCGGGTTCGGAAAATGCAGATTGGTCGCGGACTGTTCGATCAGCGTGTGCGACTGCGGGGAGCGCGCAATATCAGCCGCCGATTGCGTGCCGAAGCCGACGATCCCGTTGAGCTTACGGATCGTCTTCATCTTGTCGACGATGTAGCTGGAGAAGACCGGGTCCTGCAGGAGCTTCCAGCCTTCGTCCATGAAAATGAGCACCGGTTCGCCGGTGAGGAGCTCGTCGAGCCGGTGGTAGAGATACATGAGCGCCGGCGTGCGCACGTCCTGATTGTCGAGGATGTGCGTCATGTCGAAGCCATAAATTCTCCGGCCCGAGAACGACAACACGTCCTGCGGGGCATTGAAGAGCCAGGCCTTCTCACCCTCGTACCAGGGGCGCAGACGCGATTGCAGATCGTTGGCGTCGGAGCGTGATCTGCCCATCAGCAGACCGGACAGATTGGCGAGCGTGCGTTGCTCGAACGGTTCCTGGGCGATGCGCCCGATCGCCCGCTCGAGCGTGTCCTCCTCTTCGTGGGAGAAGCCTCTGCCATTGGCCGGATCGAGCATGGCTTTGAGGAGCCGATGCTGGAATTCGCGGTTGGTCGCGTTGTTTTCCAGTTGCAGCGGATTGAAGCCTGTGGCGACGCCCGGCTGGAGCACTTCATAGGCACCGCCGACGGCGCGAATGAAAATCTCGGCGCCGCGGTCCTTGTCGAAGAACACCGCGCGGGGCTCAGGCGAGATGCGGAACGCCTGCGCCAACAGGAAGGTCAGCGCCACGGTCTTACCTGACCCGGTCGGGCCGGTCACAAGAAAATGGCCAATGTCACGTTGATGGAAGTTGAACCAATAGGGCGTCTGCGATGTCGTCTCCAAGATCGAGATCGGCAAGCCCCAATGTACGTCGGCGGCTTTCCCGGTCGCGAAATTATGCAGCGACGAAAACCCGGAGAAGTTTGCGCTGGACAGCATGCAGGAACGCGCGATGTAGGCATGATTGCCCGGCAGCTGCGCCCAGAAGGATGCCTCCATGTTGAGGTCCTCGCGCAGCCAGTTGATGTTCATGTCGGTGAGACAGGAGCCGAGTTCCGCGGCGGCCTTGTCGAGACCGGCAAGATCGCGCGACAGGCACAACAGGCTGAAATGGTGATAGCCGAAGACCGCCTCCTGGTTGAGCAGGCTGTTCAGCGCAAAATCGATGTCGGTCTCGACCGTGCTGCCCGATTCATCCGATGCGTGGATCTGGCGTTGCAGCCGGGAAATCCGCTCCTGGGCGATCGGCTTGTCGGCAAGGGTGAAAGACTGGGTGCAGATGAACTCGTGGTTCACCTGCAGGAGCCCGTCGAGCATGCCCGGTCCCGAGAAGGGCGGGTATTCCTTGATCGACAGCATGGCGCCGAAGCGGTTTTCCGCCTCGGTCGGACCGTGTGCCTGCAATGTCCGCTTCGAGAAATGCAGGCGCGATGAGCCAACGTAGCTGCGGATCCCCATGCGTGGCAGACGCATGTCGCGGGAAATGCCGCAAGTCAGTAGCGTGTTGAAGAAGGTGCAGGGTTCCGAATAGGGTTCTCCGTCCCGGTAGACGATACCGAGCGGCCGTGCGCCGTACTTCTGCAGCTCACGAGTGACGTTGCCAACGATCTCCTCGAGCTCGTTGATGCGCTCGTGAATGCGCTGTTCGACGACGTCTTTGCCAGAGGAACGATCGAGCATGCGCGAAAATCCCTCGGCGGCTCCGAGCGCGCCACGCATTCCAGAGCGCACGATGGCGAGATAGAGTTCGTTGGTGAACATGCGCTTCTCGCGCAGCGATGCCATGTAGCGTGTGTTCAGGAGATCGCAGAACGAGTCCGAATAGGCGCCACCGATGGCAGGCTTGACCTCCTTGCGGATCACAGTCGACCAGAGCGAATAGCGGCTCGACCCGAGCGCGCGGATCATCGTGTTCTGCACTGCGGTGCGCATGTTGAGCTCGGCCTGATCCTCGGTCTGGAAGAACAGGCCATCGAGCTTGATCACCGACAGGATCGCCCCGCTTTCGAGGCCGATGACCGTATCCGAGACATGGCGCAGATAAGGAATATGGGTCGACATCGCCCGCTCGCGACGACGCTCGCGACCAAAACCCAGCTCTTCGACGACGACATTCAACATGGTTCATGGCCCGTAGGAGTTGGTGCGCCAAAACAGCCGGTTCGGTGTGCGCGGTGTGCGGCGGCCGACGACCTGCGCAAGATCAAGAATCCGGATGTCGCGGCTGCAGAAGGCAAAGAGAGCGAGATAGATCAGCGGTGCCATCAGGGCCGACCAGAAACTCGTGCTCACCAGGAAAGCTATGAGCGTGACTCCGACGATGATGTAGAAGGCATTGAGCGGAATGCCCCACATCATCGGTGGCCGTGTCAGGCCGATCACCAGCGGCGTCAATTGCGGCTTCTCGTCGGTGAACTCGATCATAGCTCAGTTCCCCACAGCCGCGATCATCTGGTCGACAATTGCGGGTGCGCCGAAGACGAGGCCAATCCCGAGGACGACAGCGCCGGCGGTGAACCATGAGAGCCGACCAGCGAAGGCCAGAAAACCGAGAGCGATCACGGCGATAATTGCCAGCAACCGGCCGAATGGGCCGGTGATGAAATCCACGATCATCTGGACCGCGGTTTCCAGCGGTGCGAAGGCACCAGTCGACTGTGCAAATGCTGGCTCTGCAAGCAGAAGACAAGTGAACAGCACTGCGCCGAACGCGACTTGCTGCCTTGAGGGTCTTGCGGCGGACGAATGAGGAATGTTGTTCATGGTGACCTCCGGCTAGAAATGCATGACGCCGCCGAGCCATTGGCGACGCTCGCGCAACGTGATGACCCCGCTGACGTTGGAAGAAGCTTCGGGCGCGACACTAGCAGCGCTCTGTTTGCGGGCGGTGTTAGTGTCGAAACCCATCTGAACGTTGAGTATCTCGGCAATGTAGGCGAGCGTTTCCTCGAATGGCGGGATGCCGCCATGTTCGCGTACGCTTCCCTCGCCGGCGTTGTAGGCGGCTGCGACAAGGAGGGGATTGCGGAATTCGTCGGTCAGCTCACGCAGATAGCGTATGCCGCCCTCGATGTTATCTTCCGGATTGCAGATATCTATAACGCCAAACCGCTCCGCCGTTGCCGGTATGAGCTGCATCGGGCCGCGAGCGCCCTTCGGGGAATTGCGCAGCTGGTCGAGTCGGCTTTCCACGGTCACGACAGCGACAGCGAAGCCGACATCGACGTTGTGCCGCTGGGCCGCCTCGATAACGAGGCGCGTAATTTCTTCAGGCGTCGCCGGCGAGGGCCCGCACTCAGCTGCGTTCTCAGGGATATCACCACCAAAATAGTTGTCATCTGCCTCCGGTCCAGGCGTATGGCTTTTCGGCACTCCAACGATCGCCAGCGCTTGGCGTTCGGGAACGATTTGGCCGCCCTCTCCCAGCACGAAATCGTCAGGAAACCGTGCCCAGCGTGCGTCGGCCACTCTGTCTGCAGGTGACAAATCGCCACCCTGTTGCCGGGTTTCATCTGTCCGAATTGACTGAAGCGCTGTATCGGAGAACTGGTCAGACGCCAGCGATGGCGTAGCGGGACTGACGCATATGCACGTGAGGATTGCCACCGCCAGAAGTGGTCTTACCGTCTGAGTTGATGCGTGGGTCGCCATTGTTCCGCATCCAAAGCCTTGTAACACTGGATGCGGGAATGGTTAGGCGAGTCAAAAAACAATGTCAATTTGATTGTGTTTTATCTTGCAAAGGAGAAGGAGGCAGGTCAATGTTGAGCAAGATGACAACCTGGAGGCGACAGCCAATGAGATGGGCAGCGGTTTGCCTGGCTGCATTCAGTGTGGCCTTGCCGGCCTTCGCGGCCGGGCCGATCGACGAGGCGTATATCCGTTCTCTCGCCGCCCCCGGAAAAACCGTGCTGGTCATGGAGTACTATGACGGGCAGCAGAAAGTGACCGGACAGAAAGGCTTTGCCTCAGCTTCTGGATTCCGCGCCATCTCGGCGACCGATTTCCGTGTCGACGCCAATCTGACAGTCCATCTCTATGGGATCGAGCCCTGCAAGGGTGACATGGTGAACCTCAAGGAGGGCTTCACCGGATCGTGCGAGGACTACGCTCGCCAGGGCCTTGCGACCCTCCTTCAGTCTCCTCGTGTGATTTATTGCCGCGCCTTTGTCAGCGAGACGGGCGCGCCGGCGCAGGACGCAACCTGCTACGGATACTACAACTACCCGGGCAGCCTCGACTCAGTCGACATGTTCGAAGAGCAACTGGTTTCCCTCGGCACCCACCGTGTCGCAAAAAAGCCGGACGGGACGCCAGCACGTACCGATCTGGACGAGGCTGAAGCCATCGGCCGCAAAGGCTACGGCATGTGGGCTGATCCAAGGGTGGCGGGGCAATGAAGCCCCCTGCCCTTCTCCTGGTGCTGGCATGCGCGTCGACTCCTTCGATAGCAGCGCCGCCAGAGGGCTACTTCAAATTGAAGCCGGGTATGACGCTGGAAAGCGGCGACAGTTGGCGTGACGGCGAGCGACACTTCCGGCTCTATGGCGTACAGTCTTGTCTGCGCGGCACTACTTATACTGACAGGACCGGCGCACGGCGCGACTGTGGCGAGGCCTCCCTGGCCATTCTTGCAGCCTACATCAAGGACACGTCGCCCTTGTGCGCCCAGGTTGCGCAATCGGCCGAGACGGTCTTCGTGTCCTGCTATGCCACGATTGGGGAAGACCGCCTCGATCTGGCCAATCTGATGATCTCCGCAGGCTTTGCCTTCGCCTCCCTCGACGAACGTGGCCTGCCCTACCACGCCCCCTATGCGGTCGTGGAGCAGGCTGCGCGAGACAAGAAGGTCGGTCTCTGGCAATTCGACGATGTCCAGCATCCCGCGATTCTTCTTGGCCAGAGCGCAAACAGTGGGCGGATATCGCCATGAAGCCGGCTTTCGTCGCGCCGACCGTGGTCGCATTGGCAATGACCGCCCTAACCTATCCGGTCCATTCGGCGGATGCCCTGCGGGACCAGCGAGCTTCGCCAGCGGAGTCAGAACCCTTCCCCTATGCGAGCCCCACAATGAAAATCTCCGGGCGTACAGCGGTCATCGATGGTCGAACACTTTGGTTCCCCCGAGGCCAGCACAAGGTACGGCTCGCCTCGATCGATGCCTGCGAACTGCCGCAATGGTCCTATGATCCGCGTCGCCACGGCGAAAGCATGACTCCCAAGCCGGTGCCGTGTGGTCCGCTTGCGAAGGCGTGGTTGAAGCGCATGGTGGGCAGTGCGCAGGTCAGCTGTATCGTCCAGTCCTATGACACAGACGGTGCTCGTCTCGGTCGATGCACTGTCAAGGGCCGTGACTTGGCGCTGGAGATGTTAAGGGTTGGTTGGGCCCGGGTGGGTGCGTTCGCGCCGACCGAGTACATGACGTTGCAGAACTACGCCGTGTCCGCCCGGCACGGCATGTGGGCCACCTACGTGCTCGATATGCGGGAATGGCGCGCCAAAGCTGTCGATCGGACGTTGTCTCGCCGACCAATCGCCGATTTCAACCTGCTTGCCGAACGCGAAAGCGAGATTGCGCCGCCTTTCGAGGATGCACGCAGGCGCCCCCGCCGGACCGATCGCTAGACAGACGGAAGGAGACTCCATCATGAATCCTGCAAGGCTGACTGCTATCGCGGCAGCACTTTCCGCTGCGGTGTGGATTTCGCTCGAAGATCAGGCAGAGGCAAGCGAATGGGGGTGCGAGGTGCTTCTGTGCGCTTCGTCCTCGAATCCGTCATGGCGTGGTGTAGCAGCGTGCCATCCTCCGATGAACCGGCTGATCTCGGCAATGGGGAAATGGGGTTTCTCATGGCCCACTTGCCCCGAGGCCGGAACAGGCAGACCCGGCTATGAAGCCTATGATGAATGCCCCGCAGGATGGAGCGTCGGATCCAGCAATCAGGAACACGGCGGCAGTCAAGATGATCTCTGCGTTCAGGTTCGCAACAGCTGTCCATCGGGCTTTGGTGGCCGTGACGGCTGTCAGCAAAACGTAACAAAGCCGCGGCCTATGCGTGACGATCCGTACTATTTCGACATCCGAAGCGACGACGGCAATGTCACCCGCCATTGGTTCAATTTGAATCGATGATCACGCTGTGCCGGAGGTGAGAAAGATTACAACAAGGTATATGCTTCACACGCTCAGTCCGTAAAGATGACTGCGCGAGCACTAGGGTCGTCGAAGGTAATGAAGCAACATTTCTTGATGTGGACGAAGGGTAGAAATTGCCTCTTCGAGGCAGTCTATACTTGGCGTTGTGCGATCTGCGACTAGCAGCGCTATGAGGTAGAGAGACTTTCTGCGGGCGACTTCTGGCCCTTCCGGCCAACTCGATGCTAGCCGCTTAAGCGCCCGCCTTTCCATCGACCTGGCGATGCAAGCCAACGGGTAAACAAAAATTGACCAAGCGGCTGGATCGCGGCTTTCAAGTTTCAGCCGCATCGCACGGGCGCTTTTGTGCCGCGCAATCGTGTCTTCCAACGAAGTCGCGGTCAGTGTGATATGTGCTCGCATCTCCCTTTATCCAAGGATTTTCGGGGGTTAGTCCTCCGAGGCCAATCACGTGTCGATATCCCCTTGCCTTCTGCCATCGGCCCCGAGCGACTGCTAGTGACGGACACGTCCCGTTTTTGGGGGGATGGTTCCATCCCTATCACCACTGCGCCGTTTACTGTTCTATGTCCTTGAACGGCATTTGGGGGGGGCACCAAGTTCGGAGTCGACCATGCGCCGTGCACTGGTCATAGAAGATCAGGACCTGATGCGTCAGGCCTTGATCGTCGAATTGAAGGAAAGCCTCGGCGATTGCATTATCGCCGGCGCGCAGACTTTCGCCCTCGCACACCGAGCGCTAACGGACGACTTGTTCGATCTCGTCCTAATCGACCCTGGTCTACCAGGCTTCGACCCAACATCATCCGAAGAACGCCTCAAGGTGATCGAAGCCATTGTCCAAGCTGCGCCTTCCGCCATTCACATCGTCATTACGGGATCGGACAATGACAAAGAAGCAGTTGCTTGTCGTGAGCTTGGTGTCTCGGCCTATCTTGGTAAAACGGGCTTCTCGCGCGGCGGACTCGGCAATGTGCTGGATCAGGTAGCGCGAGACGAATTCTCGCTACGCTACTCGAAGGCAAACGCGCAATTTACCGAATTGCACATCTCAGGTCTCACGCCACGTGAAAGCCGCATCACCGAACTCATGATGCAACGCCGGCCGGGCGAACGACGCAAAGACGTATTCGCAAGAATGGCAGAAGAACTACGCATCGAGCCAGCCAGCGCGGAAAGATACTTCAAACAGGCTCGTGCGAAGCTGATGAGATCTGGTCGGTTGCCCCGAGGGTTGTGATCATGAAAACTTTGAACGTACATGGGGTTCACATACCACTACGCTCAAATGAGGTCTCACCAGAAATTTGGGCAGCACTCAAGAGCGGACGTTACGAGGCAAACGAGGCAAGGAGGATACCACGAGCAGTTCGTCCTGGAGATCGAGTGCTAGAATTAGGCGCCGGCATAGGCGTCATCACGTCGATTATTGCCTCGATCGAGGCCGTTCGCGTGTGGAGCTTTGAGGCTGATCCTCGAACAGCTCGCCTGGCGCAGCGCGTCATCGATCTCAATTGCGATGGCAACGTGGTCCTTTCAAATGGGGTTCTGTCCGCGGGGCCCCCAGCGAAGGTGACATTCTATAGGCGGCCTGACTTCTGGATGTCCTCAAAGTTCGCTGAACAAGGCCCGTACGAAAAGGCGCTTGAGCTCAGGTCCCTCGACATAGATGAATTCGTCGTAACGCACCACATCAACGTCGTGGTGATGGACGTCGAGGGTTCAGAACTTGAGATTCTGCAGCGTGCTCGACTTCCCGGGGTGGAGCGGGTTTTTCTTGAACTCCACGACCACTTGTATGGCCTGGCCGGCGTGCAGGAGATCACGAGGGCGATGTCACGTAAGGGCCTCATCTACGACCCCAGAGCTTCCAGTGGGCCATGCGTTCTCTACTCGCTCGACGATGGAAAAAGGCAGTTCGATTGGGAGATAGCCCATGCAGTTTAGAGCGATCACCGTTTTGTTATCTATGGCGCTACTTCCGGGCAACCCCACGTTCGCCGCGTTTAGCGATCCAACGATTCTCACTATTGAAGACGAGCAGCACGAAGCACCTGACAACTATCCGGTCGATAAGCTGCGCTCGAGATACGAAAATGTCGAGATTGAGACACGGACGCCATGGACCAAGGCAGGAGACATGGTCACGTTTCGTGGACCGAGGATTGGCGATGTGCTCCGCGAACATGGGCTCAGCACAGGCAAATCCGTTCAGTTCATCGCCTACGATAATTTCACCTCCGAGATTACGTTAGAAGAGATTGAGGCCTACAACCCAATTTTCGCTCTCGATCGGGCGTGCATGGATGCCGACAGGGCATCTGGTAGATGCACTTCCCAGCAGGAGTTCACGCCTCTGTCGCCAGAGGAACAGGGCCCGATATTTCTAGTGTGGCCTTATGAGGACCTGCCGACTGCATATATTCCCGCTCGCAATTCAATATGGGTCTGGTTCGTTGTTGCCGTCCGACAGTCACTATGACCCGCCTCTCGTCTACTTCGAGGGCCGCCCTCCCCTTCATTTGTTTGGGCATTGCGCTGGTCCTGTGCGGATGGACCTTTTTCCGCTCGGAACAATATCGAGCGGAATCGGACCTTAGATTCGGGCAGACCTACGAAATTCAGTGGCGGACAACCCAGATCCGTGAACGGTTGGCGCGTATCCATGGCGATCTACGTTTGGCGAGGGCTACCGGAACGAGAGAAGCACGTCTCGGTCGCGAAATATTTCTGCTCGAGGCGAACATCGCGCAACTCCTGAAGCTGGAGTATGCGCGGGAGTTCTTAAGGCCACGCGATATCGAATTGCTTGAGGGGTTGCAGACAATCGCCCAAACGAGCCTGAGGCCAGTGCTAGACGATGGGGCTCAGATCGAGCTAGCTCTTTCGCGCATGCCGGATCTCGAGCAGCGCATGTTTGAAGTTTCGGGAACAGCGGTAGCGCACGCTGAGACGTTGAACACGGCGCTGCACATTGCAGCTTCGGCCTCCAGAAACCGGTTCCTGTTCGCAAGCGCACTGGCTCTTGCCGCACTGGGCTACACCATCATTCACTACCGGAATGTCCTTGTACGGAGGCGGGACCAGCAAATGCGGTCCTTCTCCACACTTTACGTGCACATGACGCGGTCACGGGTCACCGCACTGAGACTTTTCCTCGACTACCAAGATGAAGCGAGCGTTCGCCATCCTGAGATGCTTTCTGCTGCGAAAGAGGCGGTGCAGCAGCTTGAAACGATCACCCTCGGGCTAAATTCAATAGCGTATGCTGACGACGACACCCCTCGGGAGCCGCTCTCGGCAGTACTTGCTGCGCTCATGGCTGACAAGATATCCAAACCAGCGGTGCTCGCAGACGACCACGCTGGTGCCGTATCGGTACCATCTATGCAGGTTCGGCTCCTGATCGATGAACTCCTGCAGAATGCAGAGGCTGCTGTAAAAGACAGCCCAAATGCGCATGTCGCAATCTTAGCAAGGCTGACTAAAGCATCGATGAGCAGGAAGCCGAAATTGTCGTTGGAAGTCGTGGACAACGGCCCGGGCATGACCTCGGAAGTGCTGAAGAAGGCAGCCAATCCCTTCTTTTCAACGAAGGCGGGCTCGCACACAGGGTTAGGCCTGACGGGCTGCGCCCAAATGGTTGCCGCACTCAAGGGGAAAATAAGCATTGCGTCGCAGCCCGGCAAAGGCACCTCGGTTAAGGTAGTGCTTCCTATCCAGAGCGGGTGAAGCGCAGCGGCCTAATTAGCCAATTTCGTCTTCCAGAATCGGAATACTTGGACAATACGATCTGGAGGTCGATTCGAGCGGCAGATCTCATTCGGCTGGATAGATGTGATCGAAGCGCATTGCTACTACCATTTTTGCCAATAGCTCTGCTTGGCGATTAATCCCTCACGCCATGTGAGTATCCCGAGCTAAACGACGGAATTAGTACAGAAAAGTCGCCTCAGCAATTTGAGAGATGGAGTCGTTAAGATTTCGTTAACCAAAAAGGGCTGGACGCTGTGGGAGAATCGTGGCCTACGTTTTAGCGGGTTCAGGCCGCTAAAGCGCTGCCGGCCCGCCAAGAAAAGAGCAGAGCGACAATGTCTGGTCCGGTACTTATCACTCCATCGGTTGAAGACGCTGCAGGCAAGATCGTCCGCCACGCGCAGACTCTCTCAACGCAGCTTCAATCGATTCGCCAGCGCCTCTATATGCCTGAAGGGCATAAGGATCTCCGGCCATTCTCGACCAAAGAAGTTTCAGAGCTGACGTCGATCCCAGAGTCGACACTGAAATTGCTATCAAGCCAGGGAAAGGGACCGAAACCCGCCCGCTTGGACAATAATCACCGCTCCTACACTCTTAGTCAGATCAACGAGCTCCGACTCCTGATGGCTGAGCAGAAGCCTGCGGAAGCGCTCCGATACCTTCCCCACAGGCGTCCGAACGAGCATCTGCAGATGCTGGCCATGGTCAATTTCAAAGGCGGCTCGGCGAAAACGACAACAAGCGTACACCTTGCGCATTATCTCGGACTGCACGGCTATCGGGTGTTGGCAATAGATCTCGATCCGCAGGCTTCCCTGTCAGCATTGTTTGGTGCTCAACCTGAAACAGAGGTCGGGGCGAATGAGACCATCTACGCCGCTCTGAGATATGATCACTTGCGTCGGCCTCTTCATGAGGTGATCAGGAAGACGTATTTTCCGGGTGTAGATCTGGTCCCCGCCAACATCGAGATCATGGAGTATGAGCACCAGACTCCGATGGTGCTCGCCAACAAGCTGATAGGGATAGAGGACATTTTCTTCGAACGGCTCCGTTTGGCTATCGAGGAGGTGAAAACTGACTACGATGTTGTGATACTTGATACACCTCCGTCGCTCGGCTACCTCACCCTTGGTGCGGTTTATGCTGCGACGGGTATGGTTTTCACGGTTCACCCCGCCATGCTGGATGTCGCGTCGATGAGCCAGTTTCTTCGGATGATGAGCGACTTGGTCGATCAGCTGACAGAGGTTGGCGCCACGCTTAAGAAGGATTTCATCCGCTATCTTTTCACGCGACATGATCCAAACGATCAACCGCAGGCGCAGATCGTAGCGATGCTTCGTCTGCTGTTCGAGACTGATGTACTCGTACCTACCGTTCTCGAAAGCACGGCCGTCGAAGCTGCTGGGCTAGCGAAGCGCAGCCTCTACGAACTGGAGCGTGGCCAGGTCGGAGCAGACACTGTGCGTCGTGCCCGCGAGTCTATGGATGCGGTCAACGCACAAATTCTGGAGCTGATGAAGCAGAGTTGGGGACGGTCATGAGCAAACGGCCGTCAAAATCTATCACTGCAGCGTTCGGGCTGTTGAACAATGTTCCGCTGAAGCCCGCGCAACAGGCATCGACCGATACAAAGGGAAGCCCCCTCCCCTCCCCTGGAGGCCAGAGATCGATGTTGACGCCCGGGGTCATCCAGGCATCGCAGAAATCTATTTCGGACCTCCGTGAAGAACGCGATCGCCTGAAGGCTTTGGTAGAGCAAGGTGGAGCTGGCCAAGATCTTGATCCCGATCTGATCGATCCATCTCCATTCCGAGACCGATTGCCAGACGATGACGATGAGGGTTTCAGAACATTCAAAGAAGAGTTCATACGTGAGGGTCAGAAGCTTCCGATCCTTGTGCGAGTGAATCCAGACAGGCCAGGGCGCTTTCAAACTGCATTTGGTCATCGTCGGACAAGAGCAGCGCGAGAGGCGGGCCTGCGGGTGCGCTCCATAGTTGCTGAACTGACGGATCGCGACCTCGCGATTGCGCAAGGTATCGAGAATGATGGACGCAGACAGCGGCTTACATGGATTGAAAGGGCACGCTTCGCCGCGGATATGGAGGCGAAGGGTCTCAAGGCGCGGGACATTCGCGCTGCCTTGTCCGTCGATGATCCGGAACTCGCGCGCTATCGGGCTGTCATAGCATCTCTTTCTATGGAAGTCATTGAGAGGATTGGTCGAGCACCAAAGGGTGGGCGCCCGAAATGGGTCTTGCTGAGCAAGCTCGTCGCGACTTCACCAGAGCGAATTCGGTTGGTCGAGAAAACCTTGGCAGCTGCCAAGGTTTCTGAGGCACCCTCTGATGACAAACTCAATGCCGTTCTTAGCGCGCTGAAGGTCAAGGAGACTACGGACCGCAAGGATCACGTACTTGATGACGGCAACGGCAATCAGATTGGTACCGCCGTTTTTGGAAGCCGAACGGTCAAGCTGTCCCTCGAGCCGAAGTGTGATGACTTCTCTGAATTCCTCAAAGGTGAGATGCCCGGCTTGGTAGAGAGGTTCCTCGCTCAGCGCAACGCGGACTAATCAACCCTCGCGGAAACCTTGGCAGATGCCAAGGTTCGTGCCGCGGACTAAGGCGTTGACAGTCGCCCTGACGAATTTGGTGTAACGGAAAAGGAAAGGGGATAACGGACAAAAAGAAAGGCCCCCAAGCGGCGAACCGACGTGAGAGCCTTCGTTTTCTTTGTGGTGAAGATACGAATAAGCCTCCCCGAATCACTTGTCAACGCATTGTGCGCCGTTTGAGCGATCAATTTCGCTTTGTCTGAATCCAGATAGACAAAACATGATGAGACATGTTGCAACGACGCCCTTCGGGCGGCGAACGGTATCACTTGGCCTAATTGCAACTCAGGTTGCCGCCAAAAATGTCGAGCAAGACGCCACCGTCGATAAGTGGAATATCTTTCGGGATATTCGGGAAGCTAGGAAGCTGCTTGGGGTAAGCGATCGTGCGCTTACGATCCTGGATGCGCTGTTAAGCTTCCATCGCGACCGCGAACTCACAGCGAGCTGCAATCTCGTCGTGTTCCCCTCGAACGTAGAGTTGATCCTACGAGCTAACGGTATGTCGCTCACGACGCTTCGCCGCAATATCGCAGTTCTCTTGGATTGCGGCCTGGTAATCCGGAGAGACAGCCCGAACGGCAAAAGATACGCCCGGAAAGGGCAGGGTGGTTCCATCGAACAGGCCTACGGCTTTGACCTGACGCCACTCCTTGCGCGCGCCGACGAGTTCCGGCAACTCGCCGAGATCGTAGAGACCGAGCGAAAGGCACTTCGGGTAATCAAGGAACGTCTCACCATCTGCAGGCGCGACGTGGTGAAGCTGATCGATGCCGGCATCAGCGAGGCGGTGCCAGGCAATTGGCGCAGGTTCCGCCAGCGCTACGACACGACAATAGCTAAGCTACCACGCAAGCCGTCACGGGAACTCTTGGAGGCGATCGTGAACGACCTCGAAGACCTTTGGGCTGACGTCCACGAGACGTTGGAATCGTTTGTTATTTCACAAAATATGAACCCCAATGAGTCCCAAAATGGCACTCACATACAAGATTCAAACCCAAACCTCCATTCTAACGATGAATCTGAATATGGCTTAGGAAATGAAGCTGAAGCGGGACTCAGCGTAGCGGAAACTGACAACCTGCGCACCCTGCCAAAACGGGATCTGCCCCTGGGGATGGTCCTGAACGCCTGCCCGGAAATTGCGACCTACGCCTTGGGAGGGCCAATCCGCACCTGGCGCGATTTTGTCGCCGCCGCTGAAGAGGTGCGCCCGCATATGGGCGTCAGCCCGAGCGCGTGGCAGGAGGCTGTCGAGGTGATGGGCAAACAAGACGCCGCAATTACGCTGGCGGCTATCCTTCAGCGGACGGAACATATCCGGAGCCGCGGCGGCTACCTGCGAAGCCTGGTCGAAAAGGCCCAGGACGACAAGTTTTCGGCATGGCCGATGATCATGGCGCTGCTCAATGCCAGGATGTCGACTATGGAGACCACGGCAGCCAGAAAGACGGGGGGAGGTGCTGACGACGGGGCGCGGTCCACGAGTGGGGGCGCGAATCCAGCTTCGATTGAAATCAGCAGCGCACTGGAGAAGTCGCTGAGAGGGAAGGGCTGGCAATGAGGGTCTCGAACACAGCGCTAAAGGTTGAGATTGAGCCCGTTCCAGCCTACCGGGAGGCGCCGAACAATATCGAGGCCGAGCAGGCGCTTTTAGGCGCAATCCTGGTCAACAACGACGCCTTCTATCGGGTTTCGGATTTCCTGAAGCCGGATCATTTCTACGAGCCTTTGCACCGCAGGATCTTCGAAGTGCTTGCAGATTTGATCCGGATGGGCCGGACGGCCAGTCCAGTCACTATGAAAACCTTCCTGCCGGCCAATGAAAAAGTTGGGCCGATGACCGTTGCCCAGTATTTGGCGCGTCTGGCAGCCGAGGCCGTCACCATCATCAACGCAATCGACTATGGCCGCGCAATCTACGATCTCGCCATGCGTCGAACGTTGATCACCGTCGGCGAGGACATGGTCAATGTCGCCTATGATGCCCCGGTCGACATGTCGCCATCCGAGCAGCTCGAAGCCGTTGAGCGACGGTTGTTCGAGGTCGCGGAGAACGGCCGGTACGATGGCGGCTTCGGCAGTTTCGATGATGCGGTCAAAACTGCGGTCGACATGGCCAACGCCGCCTACATGCGCGACGGGCATTTGTCGGGTATCGCCACCGGCCTGCGCGACCTCGACAGGCGCATGGGCGGTCTGCAGCCCTCTGATTTAATCGTACTGGCCGGGCGGCCGGGTATGGGCAAAACATCTCTTGCCACCAACATCGCGTTCAGCATCGCCTGCACCTACGAGCCTGCCCAGCAGGCCGACGGGTCCGTAAAGGCGGTAAGGGGAGGCGTGGTGGGGTTCTTCTCGCTCGAAATGTCGGCCGAGCAGCTCGCCACCCGCGTCATCTCGGAGCAGGCTGAGATTTCTTCGTCGCGTATCCGCCGCGGCGAAATTTCGGAGCTCGAGTTCGAGCGACTGGTCACATGCTCGCAGACGATGCGCAAGATCCCGCTCTACATCGACCAGACCGGCGGCATTTCGATCGCCCAACTCGCCACCAGGGCTCGCCGTTTGAAACGCCAGCGCGGCCTGGACCTTCTGATCATCGACTATATCCAACTTATGCAGGGCACCGGTCATCGATCGACGCAGAACCGGGTGCAGGAGGTCACCGAGATCACCACCGGCCTGAAAGCGCTGGCCAAGGAGCTCGGCGTGCCGATCATCGCGCTGTCCCAGTTGTCCCGCGAAGTCGAAAAGCGTGACGACAAGCACCCCCAGCTTTCGGACCTGCGCGAATCTGGATCGATCGAGCAGGACGCCGACGTCGTGCTGTTCGTCTATCGTGACGAGTACTATTTGATGAACAGAGAGCCGGCTCCCGGCACGGACGAACATCTGAAATGGGAGGCGAGCATGGCGGAGGCCCGCGGCAAGGCCGAGGTGATCATCGCCAAGCAGCGCCACGGCCCCACAGGTACGGTGCAGCTCGGCTTCGAGGGCGAGTTCACCCGCTTCTTCGACCGCGCCGACAGCGATCGCTTGCCGGAACAGCTGGAATGAAACTGGATATCCTTGCGGACAGCCTCACCTGAGACTATATATTGCCTCATCTGATAAGGAGCATAACGATGCTGGCAATCGCAAACGTCGCCGACGTACTGGGCCTGACCGGCAGGGAAGGAGTCAGGTCGCCGTTCGGGTTGATTACCCGGATTGAGAACGGTTTGCCGGTCGAAGCGCTCGATCGTATTGCGCGGCTCTTCGCACCGGCCGACAGCCAATTCAAGTATCGGCTCGTGCCCAAGGCAACCTATGACCGCAGAAAGCGCGGCGCCGTGCGGCTTTCCTCGGAGGAGGGGATGCGTGTCGCCCGTCTGGCACGGGTTTGGAATCTTGCTGTCGAGGTGTGGGGCAGCGAGGATGAGGCTCGGGATTTCCTGTTCCGGCCGCACGCCATGCTGGAGGATCGCCGGCCCGTCGACGTCGTTATACAGAACGAGATCGGCGCCGAGCTGGTGCTTGAGGTGCTGCAGGGCCTCAAATACGGCAGCGCTGCGTGACGGCTCAGATTCTCGACCGAACACTGTCGGCCTATCGTATAGGAGACCCGGCTGGAGCCTGGTCGATCTTCGATGCGACAGGTTCGACGATCGCGCCGGGCCGCTGGAACACGCCAGGAAGTCCGGTCATCTATGCCGCTGAGCATTATTCAACCGCGCTGCTGGAAAAACTGGTCCATGGCAGCGGCCGGCTGCCGCCGAACCAGCACTATATCGAGATCTCGATCCCGAGTGGGCTAAGCTACGAGATGTTTGCCCCGGTCGAAGTGCCCGGCTGGGACACGATGCCCGCCACCGTCAGCAAGGCATTCGGCGAGACATGGTGCCTGCAGCGCCGCAGCGCGATCCTGATTGTGCCAAGCGTCGTCGCCAGGCTCGACAGCAACATACTGATCAACCCGCTGCATCCGGAGTTCAAGTCGATCACTTCCAGCCTGCACAAACCCGTCTTCTGGGATCGCAGGCTATTCGGCGGATGAATGGCAGTGCACCTACAACACCTATGGGATCAGGCTTGCCGCACGGAACACAGAGCACCCCGTGATGCCGCCGTCGTGCTGCAGCATTTCGTCGGAACCGGATTTGGGCAGGCGTGCGTGCTTCACGGTCTTCAGAACAGATAGCGCTTGTCCGCCCAGTCAAGCAAGACGGCGGCGTTGGGAGCAGGCAGGCGCACGCGCCCGGCCCGCAGGCCCCCGGCGATAGCCTCGCCGACCCTAGGATCAACCCAGTGGCCGTGCGTCATCAGGAAGAACCAGGCGAAAGGTAAGCCAATCTCGACGTCGACCGCCTCTATGCGCTCCATGAGGCGATGGACGGAGACACCTTCTTCGACCAGCAGCTGTTTAGTTGGCATCTTGATCGGCCGAGGAATGAACTCGAGATGGCGCCGGCCGCGCTCCTCGTAGTCCTTGATGTCGAACGCCCAGTGTTCGTAGATTCGGGCGTTTGCCGCACTCGACCGCTCCCAGTCAGCGAAAAGCCGATTCTCGCGCGGTGCGAATGCGAACCAATCCGGGTTGAGCTCGAGGAACGGTGTCTCCCGGTCGTAGTCGTGGCCGACCTCGTGGATGACCCGAGCCTCGATCTCCGGGCGTTGGCTTTCCCGATGCGCGCGTTCAAGACGCTGGCATGTCGCCAAGAAGCTGCGCATATGGACGAAGCCACAACGGCGTTGCAGCCGATAGACTGGGCCTGTGAGCTTCGGTGCCTGGGTATCTGCCTCACGCTCGACCCAGGATGGTTCGAGCAGATCGTCAACGCTCCAGGGTCGATAGCCGGGATCGACCACGGGGCCTGCCAGAACCTCGATCTCGCGGCCGAGCGATAGCTGCAGGAAATCGGCCACACCCGGGCCGCTTGCCGCGAAGGCGAAGACGCGGGTGCCCTGCCACTCGGTAAACATAATACCACTGTTGTGATGCCGGTCCTAGAATGCCAAGAGATTATCGCCTAGCGCGGCAAGCTCGCGCTCGACCCAGGCCCGATGGTCGCCGAGCCGGGTGCCGCCAGCATCGATTACCGTGCGACCGGCGTCGAGCCAGTAGAAATCATCGACCGGAACACGCGAGAAAGCGAAGCCCGGGAACGCAACCGACAGGACGGGAGCAAGATCGGCGTCGGCCGAGACCGGATCTAGTTTCGCCAGTACGGTCTTGATCGTGGTGGCGTCGGGCAGGCGGATCGGGGATTGTCTCATGACGAAACCTCAGTGTGAAGCGCAGGTGCACTCGGACGCTGGACCGCAACGTACTGCGTACCCAAATATGGCGCGGCCGATGCGGATGCGGCGTTGAGTTGTTCGGCGCACGGGACTCACGAATTTCAGCCTTTCCACGGGGATTCGGCCGGGCGCGTTGGCGCCGAGCGGCTCATGCGTTCCATGGGTCGAAGAGTTCTATCCCGAATCCTTCGAAATCTTTCAAATTGCTCGTTGCCAGGGTGAGCCCCTGCGCAATCGCCGTGGCTGCGATCAGGCCGTCCATCGACGACAGCCCACGACCACGGCGCTTGGCCATGCCCATCAGGTCGCCCCAGGCCAAAGCAACTGGCTTGCCCACGGGGAGGACTCTCCGCTCGAAGCGCTGCGGCAAGTCCTGGGCAAGCCATTCCGCCAGTGCCTCGCGCTTCCGGCCCTTATCCATGAGGGCGACGCTGCGCCGGATCTCGGCGATGGACACGACGCTGATGAACGAGCGATCCTCATCCAGCCTGTCCAGCCAGTGCATGACGCGCGGATCCGGCGCAGGCCTCGTCACCTCGGACAGAACATTTGTGTCCAGCAGTAGCCTCACAGCGGCAGATCGCGGGGTTCGTCGCGCTGAAGCTCAAGGTCGAGATCGGCGCCACGCAACGGCGATTCCAGCAGGAACTCCGCAAGCGTGCCCTTGCGGACCGTCTTGCGCTGCCATTCCTCGGCCGAGACGACAACGACGCTTGGCTTGCCGTTGCGCGTGATCGTCTGAGGCGCCGCTTGCGCACGCTCGATGACCTCTGATAGCCGCGCCTTGGCGCCGGCGACGGTCCAGTTGGCATCCTCTTTAGAAGCAGACAGCATTTTGGCCTCCGTGACCATTGTGACTACCTTGACTATATAGAAAGACCAAAGCTGCCACAACAAGGCAGGGGTAGGGGCGTTCAGAGCCCCGACGCTTTGGTGAGGTTGACGCGGAATCGATCGCGACGTCGCTGGTATTTTCGCGTCATCTCGGCGCTCGCATGGCCAAGCTGCTTTTGAACATAACGCTCATCGACTTCGGCCGAGGACGCTAGACCGGAACGCAGCGAATGGCCTGCAAACAACTTGCCACGCTGGCCCTCCGACAGGTCGCCGCGGACACCGGCGGCGAGTGCCGTCCGCTTGACGAGGCGCGCGACCTCCTGGTCGTTGAGACGCTCCGATCCGACAGCCTTGCCCTGGCCCGTCACACGACGGAACAGGGGGCCGTGCACAATCCGTGCGAACTTCAGCCAGGTCTGGAGTGCCACGACCGGGCAGGTTGCGTCGGAAGAGCCTCGCCCTATCTCGACTTCGCGCCAGCCGGTTTTGCCGCGAAGGGTGACCAGCATTCCCTTATCGAGGATCTCGATCCAGCCACGACCGTCTTCGGTCTGGTCACGTGCGGCATCCAATCCGACGATTTCAGAGCGCCGCATACCGCCGGCAAAGCCGAGCAGTAACATCGCTCGATCCCGCAAGCCACGCAGCGTTCCCCGGTCGAGCGTTTCCAGCATCGCAATCAGGTCTTCTGGCAGGATCGCCTCTTTCTGGCGTGGCGGAGCAGCATGCTTGTTGCGAATGCCAGCCATCACGGTAGCAATGTGGCGATCCTTCCGTTCGAGCGAGAGGCCTCGCTGCGCATAGTTCCATGATAGCGAAGAAAGTCGTCGCTCGATCGTCGACACGGAGTTTGGCGTTTTGTCACCGTTCACAGTGCCGGCTGCACAGGCGGTAATGTACAGTCCGATGGTCTGCGGCGACGGCGGCATGGTCGAAAGGCCCTGACGCCGACACCAACTGGCAAAATGCTTCCAGTCGGAAAGATAAGCTCGGCGCGTATTCGCTGAGCTGGCTGCCTCGACGTAGCCGCGCGCTTTGTCGGCAAGGGTTTTGAGATGGCCGGGAAGGCGCGGCTCTTCGCCTGCGGCAACCGGAAGGGGAGGGGAGGGGGCTTCCGCCGAGTCCCCCGTGCGTCCCATCTCCATGACCACATCGATGATGTCGGGAAGGTCATCCTCGTCAGGGCTCACGCTGCAATCCTTTCATGTGAGCATTCAATGCGTACAATGTTGCAATCCGTGCCCCAACGGCGTATCTATTCCGCACAAACTGTTTTGGATCAGGGACCATGGCGCGCGTAGCCCTCGACGATACCGATCGCATGAATATCCGGGTGAAGCCGGATGTGAAGGCGCGACTGCTAAGAGCCGCAGCACTTCGCCATACTGACCTGACCAACTTCGTCACCCAGTCGGCGCTGCGGGAGGCTGAGAGCGTCATTGCCGAGGCTGATGCCCTGAAGGTGTCGGAGCGTGATCTTGGCCGCATCCTCGAACTTCTTGACAATCCGCCGAAGCCGAATCCGAAGTTGCGCGCGGCGGCAAAGGCCCTTCCAAAATCCCTGTGACCCTTCCGCCCTGGCGCGAGGAGGCGATCGCGCGATCGCACGACCGCAAGGCATTTGACTGCGGCAATGCAGAGATGAATACCTTCCTGCAGCGCTTCGCGCGGCAGGGACATGAGCAGAACGCAGTGAAGACGTTTTGCGCGGTCACCGACGATACGCCCACCAAGGTGCTTGGGTTCTACAGCCTGACGCCAGCCACCGTCGAACACGACGCGGTTCCGACCGCGATGACCAAGGGTCTGGCGCGGCACAACGTGCCGGGGTTTCTTTTGGCGCGTCTCGCCGTAGACAGATCTGTTTCGGGCAGGGGCCTCGGCGGCCAGTTGCTTGTGGCGGCCGCGTTGAGGTGTATCCGCGTCACCGCGGAGGTGGGAGGCGTCCTCATGATCATAGACGCCAAAAGCGAGCGTGCCGCCAACTGGTATGGGAGCTATGGTGCCGAGCCGCTCAAAGACCGTCCTCTGACGCTTGTCGTACCGCTGTCGGTCTTTGCCGAGACACTGATGGCGTCCGGCCACCTCTGAGGCCTTTTGTTCAGCCGACATCTGTGCCGTGGGAACATCGTCTTCGGCGGCCGTGCTGTGGGACGGTCCGGAGGGTCGCGCGGGGCGATTTTCGGGCTTCTGCTCGACGTTTTGGGCCATTCTAGGAGAATACTTTATAATGACTGATAATTCAACATTATCGTTCTTTATTGCCGGATGACAGGCTGTGCGTTTGTATCGCAAATATGTGGTAAAAACCGCACGACCGATTTAGACTCT
>NZ_JACHOU010000008.1 GCF_014206975.1 Aminobacter aganoensis | reverse complement strand
GGCGCGACCTGCGGCTTCTTCCCGGTCGATGCCGAGACCATCCGCTACCTCAACATGTCGGGCCGCGCCGAAAACCGCATCGCGCTGGTCGAGGAATATTCCAGGTGCCAGGGCATGTGGCGCGACGCCAGCTCGGCCGATCCCGTGTTCACCGACCTGCTCGAGCTCGACATGGCAACCGTGGTGCCGTCGATGGCCGGCCCGAAGCGCCCCGAAGGCCGCATCCCGCTCGAAGGCATCGCCGCGGGCTTCGCCACCGCACTTGAAGCCGAATACAAGAAGACCGTCGACCAGTCGAAGCGTTATGCCGTCGAGGGCGAGACCTTCGACCTCGGCCATGGCGACGTGGTGATCGCGGCGATCACGTCGTGCACCAACACCTCGAACCCGAGCGTGCTGATCGGTGCCGGCCTGCTCGCCCGCAACGCCAACCGCATCGGCCTGAAGCAGAAGCCGTGGGTCAAGACCTCGCTGGCGCCCGGTAGCCAGGTGGTGGCCGAATATCTCGAGAAGTCGGGCCTGCAGAAGGAACTCGACCAGATCGGCTTCAACCTCGTCGGCTTCGGCTGCACGACCTGCATCGGCAATTCCGGCCCGCTGCCGGCGCCGATCTCCAGGACCATCAACGACAAGGGCCTGATCGGGGCTGCAGTGCTGTCGGGCAACCGCAACTTCGAAGGCCGCGTGTCGCCCGACGTGCAGGCCAACTACCTGGCGTCGCCGCCGCTGGTGGTGGCCTATGCGCTGGCCGGCTCGGTGACCAGGGACCTGACGAGCGAGCCGCTGGGCGAGGACCGCGACGGCAAGCCGGTGTTCCTCAGGGATATCTGGCCGACCAATGTCGAGATCGAGCAGTTCATCGCCGAAAACGTCACCCGCGAGCTGTTCGCGCGCAAATATGCCGACGTCTTCAAGGGCGACGAGAACTGGCAGAACGTCCAGGCGCCGGAAGGCCAGACCTATGCCTGGGACGACAACTCGACCTATGTGCAGAACCCGCCCTACTTCGCCGGCATGGGCTCGCGCCCGGGGGCGATCGGCAAGATCGAGGGCGCGCGCGTGCTCGGCCTGTTCGGCGACAAGATCACCACCGACCACATCTCGCCGGCCGGTTCGATCAAGGCGGCCTCGCCCGCCGGCAAGTACCTGACCGACAATGGCGTCGGCGTCGCCGACTTCAACCAGTACGGCACGCGCCGTGGCAACCACGAGGTGATGATGCGCGGCACCTTCGCCAACATCCGCATCCGCAACCACATGCTGGGCGAGAACGGCCGCGAGGGTGGCTACACCTTCCACTACCCGTCCAAGGAAGAGATGCCGATCTACGATGCCGCCATGCAGTACCGCGCCGAGGGCGTGCCGCTGGTGATCTTCGCCGGCGTCGAATACGGCAACGGCTCGTCGCGCGACTGGGCGGCCAAGGGCACCAACCTGCTCGGCGTCCGCGCGGTCATCGCCCAGTCGTTCGAGCGCATCCACCGCTCGAACCTGGTCGGCATGGGCGTGATCCCGTTCACCTTCGAAGAGGGCACGAGCTGGAAGACGCTCGGTCTCAAGGGCGACGAGCAGGTGACGATCGACGGCCTCGAGACGATCAAGCCGCGCCAGAAGATGACGGCCAGGATCACCTTCGCCGACGGCTCGACCAAGGACGTGCCGATCCTGTGCCGCATCGATACCCTCGACGAACTCGACTACTTCAAGAACGGCGGCATCCTGCAATACGTCCTGCGCGACCTCGCGGCGTAAGCTTTCTGCGCGATTCATGTGAAACAGCCGCCGGGGCGCAAGCTCCGGCGGCTTTTGTTTGGGCGGCCGCGGGTGGCTGTCGCGTGACGTGGGCCGCCTTCATACATCCTTCGACAGGCTCAGGATGAGGGCTGCGCTCAGCTTCCGGCGCGCAGGTCGTGGGCGTACATGACGAATGTCTCTGCGGCTTCCGCAGGCTCCGTGCGTTGCCCGTAGAGTGCGCGCGCAGCAAGGTTGTCGGGTTCGGTGCCGAGCCAGGCTTCCTCGCAGCCTGCGTCGCGGCCGGCGGCGAAAAGGGCGTCGACCAGGAGGTTGGCGATGCCGAGGCGGCGCCAGGCGGGCGAGACGCCGACATTGTCGATGTAGAGTTCCGGCGACCGGTCGGCATGGTGGTGGATCATGCCGGCGGCCTGCGCCACAACCTGGCCATCATCGAGGGCGACGAAGAGCAGGTGGCCGGGCGCGGCAAGGCAGACGTCGACGCGGACTGGGTCAACGGGGGCGTCGAAGACGTCGGGCGCGACGGTGCCGAGAAGGGCTTCATCGCCGGGGACGAGTCTGCGGATCTGGATAGCAGTCATTGCAGCGCCTTCATCCTTCGTTTGTATTTTTGTCATAAAACTTTGACGTTTACGTAAATCCCATTGTTTCTAACCGATTGAAAAAGTTGAGGTCGAAATAATCGGTTGAATTTTTTTGGCCGCAGAGCTATTGCGAGCCGCTATTTCTGGCTGCATTCTCGCGGCCTCCTGGCCCAAACCTACTCCACCCCGCCGCCACGGCGTCGTTAAAGGCAAAGGGAAATTCCTTCATGGCACGCAACAAGATAGCCCTCATCGGCTCCGGCATGATTGGCGGCACGCTCGCCCACATGGTCGGTCTCAAGGATCTCGGCGACGTGGTTCTGTTCGATATTGCCGAGGGCACGCCGCAGGGCAAGGGCCTCGACATCGCCCAGTCCTCGCCGGTCGACGGCTTCGACTCGCGCTTCACCGGCGTCAACGACTATGCCGGCATCGAGGGTGCCGACGTCTGCATCGTCACCGCCGGCGTGCCGCGCAAGCCGGGCATGAGCCGTGACGACCTGCTCGGCATCAACCTCAAGGTGATGGAGCAGGTTGGCGCCGGCATCAAGAAGTATGCGCCTAAGGCTTTCGTCATCTGCATCACCAACCCGCTCGACGCCATGGTGTGGGCGCTGCAGAAGTTCTCGGGCCTGCCCAAGAGCCACGTCGTCGGCATGGCCGGCGTGCTCGACTCGGCCCGTTTCCGCTACTTCCTGTCGGAAGAGTTCAAGGTTTCGGTCGAGGACGTCAGCGCTATGACGCTGGGCGGCCACGGCGACGACATGGTGCCGATGACGCGCTACTCGACGGTTGCCGGCATCCCGCTGCCGGACCTGATCAAGATGGGCTGGACCAGCCAGGACAAGCTCGACGCCATCGTCGAGCGCACCCGCAAGGGCGGCGGCGAGATCGTCGGCCTGCTCAAGACCGGCTCGGCCTATTACGCGCCGGCCTCGTCGGCGATCCAGATGGCCGAGGCCTACCTCAAGGACAAGAAGCGCGTGCTGCCCTGCGCGACGCACCTGTCGGGCCAGTATGGCGTCAAGGACATGTATGTCGGCGTGCCCGTGGTGATCGGCGCCGGTGGCGTCGAGCGCATCATCGAACTCGACTTCAACAAGGCCGAGCAGAAGATGTTCGAGAAATCGGTCGAAGCGGTGAAGGGCCTGTGCGAGGCCTGCGTCGCGATCGCGCCGAACCTCGCCAAGAAGTAAGGACCAAGCGTATGAACATCCACGAGTACCAGGGCAAGCAACTGCTCAAGGGTTTCGGTGCGCCCGTCGCTGACGGCGTACCGGTGTTCAAGATCGAGGAAGCGGAAGCGGCGGCCAAGGCGCTGCCGGGCCCGCTCTACGTCGTGAAGAGCCAGATCCATGCCGGCGGCCGCGGCAAGGGCAAGTTCAAGGAACTGCCGGCCGACGCCAAGGGCGGCGTGCGCCTCGCCAAGTCGGTCGACGAGGTTGTGGCGTTCGCCAAGGAGATGCTCGGCAACACGCTGGTGACCAAGCAGACCGGCCCGGCCGGCAAGCAGGTCAACCGCCTCTACATCGAAGACGGCGCCGACATCGACCGCGAGCTGTACCTGTCGATCCTGGTCGACCGTTCGGTCGGCCGCGTCGCCTTCGTGGTTTCGACCGAAGGCGGCATGGACATCGAGGCTGTCGCCCACGACACGCCGGAAAAGATCATCACCGTTGCGATCGACCCCGAGAAGGGCGTGACGGCCGACGACCTCAAGGCGCTGAACGGCGCGCTGAAGCTGTCGGGCGATGCGGCCAAGGACGGCGAGAGCCTGTTCCCGATCCTCTACAAGGCGTTCGTCGAAAAGGACATGAGCCTGCTCGAGGTCAACCCGCTGATCGTCATGAAGAACGGCCGCCTGCGCGTGCTCGACGCCAAGGTGTCGTTCGACAACAACGCGCTGTTCCGCCACGCCGACGTGCTTGAGCTGCGCGACACCACCGAAGAGGACGCCAAGGAAATCGAGGCGTCGAAATACGACCTCGCCTATGTCGCGCTCGACGGCAACATCGGCTGCATGGTCAACGGTGCCGGCCTCGCCATGGCGACGATGGATATCATCAAGCTCTACGGTGCCGAGCCCGCGAACTTCCTCGACGTCGGCGGCGGCGCCTCCAAGGAGAAGGTGACGGCGGCGTTCAAGATCATCACCGCCGATCCGGCCGTGAAGGGCATCCTGATCAACATCTTCGGCGGCATCATGAAGTGCGACATCATCGCCGAAGGCGTGATCGCAGCCGTCAAGGAAGTCGGTCTCAAGGTTCCGCTGGTGGTTCGCCTCG
The DNA here is from genome assembly GCF_014206975.1 of Aminobacter aganoensis. GTDB lineage: Bacteria > Pseudomonadota > Alphaproteobacteria > Rhizobiales > Rhizobiaceae > Aminobacter > Aminobacter aganoensis. The sequence goes on along the minus strand of NZ_JACHOU010000008.1, from coordinate 192,676 downwards.
AAGGCACCAATGCCGAACTGGGCAAGAAGATCATCAACGAGAGCGGGCTGAACGTCGTTTCCGCCGACGACCTCGACGACGCGGCGAAGAAGATCGTCGCCGCGGTGAAGGGAAACTGAGCCAATGTCCATTCTCATCGACAAGAACACCAAGATCCTGGTGCAGGGCCTGACCGGCAACACCGGTTCGTTCCACACCGAGCAGGCGCTGGCCTATCACGGCACCCAGATGGTCGGCGGCATCCACCCCAAGAAGGGCGGCGAGAAGTGGGACGGCTCGGTACCGCTGCCGATCTTCTCGACGGTTGCCGAAGGCAAGGAAAAGACCGGCGCAAACGCATCAGTGGTCTATGTCCCGCCGGCAGGGGCTGCGGCTGCGATCATCGAGGCGATCGACGCCGAGATCCCGCTGATCGTCTGCATCACCGAGGGCATCCCGGTCTCCGACATGATCAAGGTCAAGGCACGCCTCGACCGCTCGGCCTCGCGGCTGATCGGCCCGAACTGCCCGGGCATCGTTACGCCGGACCAGTGCAAGATCGGCATCATGCCAGGCAACATCTTCCGCAAGGGCTCGGTCGGCGTTGTTTCGCGCTCGGGAACGCTTACCTATGAGGCGGTGTTCCAGACCACCAATGCGGGCCTCGGCCAGTCGACGGCGGTCGGCATCGGCGGCGACCCGGTCAAGGGCACGGAATTCATCGACATGCTCGAGATGTTCCTGGCCGACGACGAGACCAAGTCGATCATCATGATCGGCGAAATCGGCGGCTCGGCCGAAGAGGACGCAGCGCAGTTCCTCATCGACGAGGCCAAGCGCGGCCGCAAGAAGCCGATGGCCGGCTTCATCGCCGGACGCACCGCACCGGAAGGCCGCACAATGGGTCATGCGGGTGCTGTGATCTCCGGCGGCAAGGGCGGCGCGGAAGACAAGATCGCGGCGATGGAGGCAGCGGGCATCCGCGTGTCGCCGTCGCCGGCACGTCTCGGCACGACACTGGTTGAGGCGATCAAGGGCTAAGTTAACAGCCAATAGAGAGTAGCGAATAGGGAGTAGCGAAGAGCGATGAGCGACCAAGCAAAAGCAAAGTCCTACTCGCTATTCGCTACTCTCTATTGGCGCTGAAACAGGAGAGGAGCCAGAGGCTCCGAGCGGTAAGATGGCGCGATCAGATCAGGCCAACGATCAATTTTCCCTCACTTCGTTCCTCTATGGCGGCAACGCCGACTACATCGAGGCGTTGCACGCTGCCTTCCTTGACGATCCGGAAGCGGTCGATCCCGAGTGGCGCGACTTCTTCTCGGCCCTGAAGGACGACGCCGGCGACATCCGCCAGAATGCCAAGGGCGCCTCGTGGTCGACCCCGAGCTGGCCGCTGCAGGCCAATGGCGAACTGGTGTCGGCACTCGACGGCAACTGGGGTCTGGTCGAGAAGCACCTGGAAAAGAAGGTCAAGGACAAGGCCGTGGCCGCCACCGGCGCCGAGCCGTCCAAGGCCGACGTGCTGCAGGCGACGCGCGATTCTGTGCGCGCCATCATGATGATCCGCGCCTACCGCATGCGCGGCCACCTGCACGCCAACCTCGACCCGCTCGGCATCGCCAAGCCGCTCGAAGACTACAACGAGCTCTCGCCGGAGGCATACGGCTTCACCGACGCCGACTACGACCGGCCGATCTTCATCGACCACGTGCTCGGCCTCGAATACGCGACGATCCGCGAGATGCTCGAGATCCTGAAGCGCACGTATTGCTCGACGCTCGGCGTCGAGTTCATGCACATCTCCGATCCCGAGGAGAAGGCGTGGATCCAGGCCCGCATCGAAGGTCCGGACAAGGCGATCGAATTCACGCCGGTGGGCAAGAAGGCGATCCTGCAGAAGCTGATCGAGGCCGAGGGCTTCGAGCAGTTCATCGACGTCAAGTACAAGGGCACCAAGCGCTTCGGCCTCGACGGCGGCGAATCGCTGATCCCGGCGCTTGAACAGATCATCAAGCGCGGCGGCGCGCTCGGCCTGAAGGAAGCTGTGCTCGGCATGGCCCACCGCGGCCGTCTCAACGTGCTGACCAACGTGATGGCCAAGCCGCACCGCGCCGTGTTCCACGAGTTCAAGGGCGGTTCCTACGCGCCTGACGACGTCGAGGGCTCGGGCGACGTGAAGTACCATCTCGGTGCGTCGTCGGACCGCGAGTTCGATGGCAACAAGGTGCACCTGTCGCTGACCGCCAACCCCTCGCATCTCGAGATCGTCGATCCGGTGGTGATGGGCAAGGCGCGCGCCAAGCAGGACCAGCTGTTCGGCCGGGCCCGCGGCGAGATCGTGCCGCAGGAAGAGCGCGCCAAGGTGATGCCGCTTCTGCTGCACGGCGATGCGGCATTCGCCGGACAGGGCGTGATCGCGGAAATCCTCGGCCTGTCGGGCCTGCGCGGCCACCGCGTCGCCGGCACGCTGCACTTCATCATCAACAACCAGATCGGCTTCACGACGAATCCGCGTTTCTCGCGCTCGTCGCCCTATCCGTCGGACGTTGCCAAGATGATCGAGGCGCCGATCTTCCATGTCAACGGCGACGATCCGGAGGCGGTGGTGTTCGCGGCCAAGGTCGCGACCGAATTCCGCATGAAGTTCCACAAGCCGGTGGTCGTGGACATGTTCTGCTACCGCCGCTTCGGCCACAACGAAGGCGACGAGCCTGCGTTCACGCAGCCGATCATGTACCGCAATATCCGCACCCATAAGACCACGGTGCAGACCTATGCCGACAAGCTGATGGCCGAAGGCCTGATGAACCAGGCCGAGGTCGACAAGATGCGCGCCGACTGGCGCGGCTTCCTGGAAGCCGAGTTCGAGGCCGGCCAGGCCTACAAGCCCAACAAGGCAGACTGGCTGGACGGCGCCTGGTCGGGCATGCGCACGGCCGACAACCAGGACGAACAGCGCCGTGGCAAGACCGCCGTGCCGGTCAAGACGCTGAAGGAAATCGGCAAGAAGCTGACCGAAGTGCCGAAGGACTTCGAGGTCCACCGCACCATCGGCCGCTTCCTCGAAAACCGCCGCCAGGCGATCGAATCGGGCGAAGGCATCGACTGGGCGACGGCGGAATCGCTGGCGTTCGGCTCGATCCTGCTCGACGGAAACCCGGTCCGCCTTTCGGGCCAGGATTCCGAGCGCGGTACCTTCTCGCAGCGCCACACCGTGCTCTACGACCAGCGCGACGAGAACCGCTACATCCCGCTCAACAACCTGTCGGCGGCGCAGGCCGGCTACGAGGTCATCAACTCGATGCTCTCGGAAGAGGCCGTGCTCGGTTTCGAATACGGCTACTCGCTTGCCGAACCGAAGGCGCTGACGCTGTGGGAGGCGCAGTTCGGCGACTTCGCCAACGGCGCGCAGGTGGTGTTCGACCAGTTCATCTCGTCGGGCGAACGCAAGTGGCTGCGCATGTCGGGCCTCGTCTGCCTCTTGCCGCACGGCTATGAAGGCCAGGGTCCGGAGCACTCGTCGGCACGCCTCGAGCGCTTCCTGCAGCTGTGCGCCGAAGACAACATGCAGGTGGCCAACGTCACCACGCCGGCCAACTACTTCCACATCCTGCGCCGGCAGCTGAAGCGCGATTTCCGCAAGCCGCTGATCCTGATGACGCCGAAGTCGCTGCTGCGCCACAAGCGGGCGGTTTCTTCGCTGTCGGAGATCTCGGGCGAGAGCTCGTTCCACCGCCTTTTGTGGGACGACGCCCAGTATCTCGGCAACGAGCCGATCAAGCTGGTCAAGGATTCGAAGATCCGCCGCGTCGTGCTGTGCACCGGCAAGGTGTATTACGACCTGTACGAGGAGCGCGAGAAGCGCGGCATCGACGACATCTACCTGCTGCGCGTCGAGCAGCTCTACCCGTTCCCGGCCAAGGCGCTGATCACCGAGCTCAGCCGCTTCCGCAACGCGGAGATGGTGTGGTGCCAGGAAGAGCCCAAGAACATGGGTGCGTGGTCGTTCATCGATCCGTACCTGGAATGGGTGCTCGCCCATATCGACGCCAAGCACCAGCGCGTGCGCTACACCGGCCGTCCGGCCGCCGCCTCTCCGGCGACGGGCCTGATGTCCAAGCACCTGGCGCAGCTCCAGGCATTCCTCGACGACGCCCTCGGCGAATAACCCAAGAACGGACAGGCAAAAAATGGCTACCGAAATCCGTGTCCCCACCCTCGGCGAATCCGTTTCCGAGGCAACGATCGGCAAGTGGTTCAAGAAGGCCGGCGACGCGATCGCCGTCGACGAACCCTTGGTCGAGCTCGAGACCGACAAGGTCACCATCGAAGTGCCGGCGCCCGCCGCCGGCGTGCTGGTCGAGCTGACGGTCAAGGAAGGCGAGACCGTCGGCGTCGGCGCGCTGCTCGGCACCATCGGTGCCGGCGACGGGGCCGCAACGGCCGCCAAGCCCGCTGCAGTGGCGCAGGCGTCCGCGCCGGAAGCCGCTTCGACGGTCAAGGAGGCGGTTGCCCAGACCGCCAAGATCGCAGGCGAGCCGCCGATCGAAGAACGCAAGATGCCGCCGGCACCGGCAGCCGCCAAGCTGCTCGCCGAGACCAACCTCTCGGTCGACCAGGTCGCCGGTTCGGGCAAGCGCGGCCAGGTGCTGAAGGGCGACGTGCTCGAAGCCATCGCCAAGGGTGTTTCTGCTCCCGCCGCGGCGCCGGCAGCGCCTGCCGCCCCGGTGGCCGCACGCGCTCCGTCGGCCACGGCGGACGCACCGCGCGAAGAGCGCGTGCGCATGACCAAGCTGCGCCAGACGATCGCGCGCCGCCTCAAGGAGGCGCAGTCGGCTGCCGCCATGCTGACCACCTTCAACGAGGTCGACATGAGCGCCGTGATGGCGCTGCGCACCAAGTACAAGGACATCTTCGAGAAGAAGCACGGCGTGAAGCTCGGCTTCATGGGTTTCTTCACCAAGGCGGTGACGCATGCGCTGAAGGAGATCCCGGCGGTCAATGCCGAGATCGACGGCACCGACATCATCTACAAGAACTTCGCCCATATCGGCGTCGCCGTCGGCACCGACAAGGGCCTGGTGGTGCCGGTGGTGCGCGATGCCGACCAGATGTCGATCGCCGAGATCGAGAAGGAAATCGGCCGTCTCGGCTTCGCGGCGCGTGACGGCAAGCTGTCGGTCGCCGACATGCAGGGCGGCACCTTCACCATCTCGAACGGCGGTGTCTACGGCTCGCTGATGTCGACGCCGATCCTCAATGCACCGCAGTCGGGCATCCTCGGCATGCACAAGATCCAGGAGCGCCCGATGGTCGTCGGCGGCCAGATCGTCATCCGTCCGATGATGTATCTCGCGCTGTCCTACGATCACCGCATCGTCGACGGCAAGGAAGCCGTGACCTTCCTGGTTCGCGTCAAGGACAGCCTGGAAGATCCGGAGCGCCTGGTCCTCGATCTCTGATCGGACAAGCTCAAGGGGTGCCCGCGTGGCCGGGCACCCTGCCTTCCCTTACCTCCGGGGGAATTGCCGGTAATCGGGAACGCCTTGCTGATCAGCGATGTTGAGAGTGGGGAGACGTGATGGAAGCCGCGGCTGTATCGACTGAAATCTGGGTGCTTGGCTGGAGCGCGGTGCTGCTGATCGCGCACATACTCGTGCAGGCGCTGGCGCTCGATCTCTCCGACGGTCTCGGCACGAAATACCTGCTCGGCCCGCGCGACGAACAGCGCGTGCCGAAAAGCGTGGTGGCAGGGCGGCTCATCAGGTCGCTCAACAACATGCTGGAGACCTATCCGGTCTTCATCGGGCTGGCGCTGGCGCTGGCCGTTACCGGCAAGACCGGCGACCTGGGCGCCGTCGGGGCGATGATGTGGATCGTCGCACGCGTCGCTTATGCGGTCCTGTACGTGACCGGCGTGCCAGTGCTGCGCTCGATCGTCTGGTTCGTTTCGATTGCCGGACTGGTCCTGATGATCGTCCGCCTGATGACGTAACCTTGCCGCCTGAAGAAACGGAAACGAGACGGTTGCATGGCATTCGAACCCGACATTCCCCCGATCCAGGTGCATCTCTGCGTCAAGGGCGGCAAGGAAGCGATTGCCTTTTACGAGAAGGCGTTCGACGCGGTCGAGACCTTCGAGCAGTTGGCCGATGACGGGGTGCGCGTGCTGCATGCCAACCTTGCCATGTTCGGCAGCGAAGTGATGCTGCACGACGAGTTTCCCGAAATCGGCGCCGACGTGCTGTCGCCGCTGTCGCGAGGCGGCGCCGGCATGACCGTCAACATCAACCTGAAGCTGCCCGGCGAAGTCGACCAGGCCGTCGAGCGCGCGGTCGCCGCCGGTGCCGAGATCACCATGGAACCGGACGATGTGTTCTGGGGCGCCCGCTACGGCCGCATCCGCGATCCGTTTGGCCATGTCTGGGCCTTCAACGCGCCCCTGGGCAACGCTGCCCTGGGCACGGCGGCGGAGGACAGGACATGACGCAATACGTGTTCGAATTTGCCGGCCTGCTGGCGGTGTTTTCGGTGCTGATGGTGGTGCCCGGCGCCGATTTCGTGATGGTGGTGCGCCAGAGCGTGGTGCATGGCCGCCGCGCGGCGATCATCACCAGCTTCGGCATCGGCACGTCGCTTTTGTTCCATGTCAGCTACACCATCCTTGGCATCGGGCTGATCGTGTCGAAGTCGCTGCTTTTGTTTTCAATGCTGAAATGGGCCGGTGCCGCCTATCTCGTCTATCTCGGCATCATGGCGCTGCGCGCCGGTCCGATGGACATGGTCTCCGTCGACGTGCCGGAGGAGGCTGACGGGCCGAAGTCGATTTCGGCTGTGCGCTGCTTCCTGATGGGGTTCGTCACCAACGCGCTCAACCCCAAGGCGGTGCTGTTCTTCGTGCCGCTGTTCACGGCGATGGTGAGTCACGAAACGCCGGCGAGCGTGAAGGGCGTCTACGGCCTGCTGATGGCTGTGGTGCTGATCGCCTGGTTCGTCGGCGTGTCGATGTTCTTCACCATGGCGTCGGTGCGCGAGCGCTTCGTCTCCTGGGGCCGCTGGTTCAACAAGGCGACCGGCATGATCTTCATCGGGCTTGGCGTGAAGCTCGCCACCGTACAGGCCGGCTGATGCGGTTCGCGGCCCTGATCCCGGCTGTGGCGGTGCTCTGGGCGACGACGGCCAACGCCGCCTGCCCGATCGAACTGGCCGTCTATGGCGACCGCGACAAGGCGGCGTCGATCGACTTCCGGCCGACGCTGGAGTCGGCGACAGTCACCAACAGCTTCAAGATGGTGATGGACAACGACATCGTGCTCGACGGCGTGGTGATGTGGTCGGACGAGGTGGCGCGGCCCAACGGCATGCTAATGCACCAGTGCCCGGAAGGCGATGTGACCGGCGAGGAGCTGGATGCCTGCACGGTGTGGCAAGGCGTGATCTACAGCGTCGACGAGCAGGGCAATGTCGGGCTGCTGCCGCGCGAGCGCATCGCGGCGGCAGCACCCAAGAAGCTGATCTTTGCCGACCTTGGCCATTCGCTGCGCATGTCGGCGGCCTATGGTCCGGACGGCTTTTCGAAAGTGCCGTGGGACGTGTTCGAGATACAGGGGTGCCAGGAATGAGCGCTCACCGAAAGGTACTGCTGGTGACCGGCGGCAGCCGCGGCATCGGAGCCGCCATCTGCCGGCTTGGTGCCGAGGCAGGCTATCGCGTGGCCTTTTCCTATGTCGCCAACGATGCGGCGGCCAATGCCCTGGTGACGGAACTGAAGGCAGCCGGCGGCGAGGCCATCGCCATCAAGGGCGATGTCGGCAACGAGGCCGACGTGCTGGCCATGTTCGCCGAGGTCGACAAGACGTTCGGCCGGCTGGATGCCTTCGTCAACAATGCCGGCGTTGTCGACATGAAGGCGCGCGTCGACGAGATGAGCGCGGCCCGGCTGGAGCGCATGATGCGCATCAATGTCGTCGGCTCGATCCTGTGCGCCCGCGAGGCGGTGAAGCGCATGTCGAGCCTGCACGGCGGCGCCGGCGGCGCGATCGTCAACATCTCGTCGGTGGCGGCCACACTGGGTTCTCCCGGCGAATATGTCGACTATGCCGCTTCCAAGGGGGCGATTGACACCTTGACCATCGGGCTTGCCAAGGAAGTGGCGACCGAGGGCGTGCGCGTCAACGCGGTGCGCCCCGGCATCATCGACACCGAGATCCATGCGTCCGGCGGGCAGCCGGACCGGATCGCCGCCATTCGCGGCATGGTGCCGGTGAAGCGCGAAGGCAAGGCTGAGGAAGTTGCCCACGCCGTCATCTGGCTTTTGTCGGATGAGGCATCATATACGACGGGCTCGATTTTGAACGTGAGCGGCGGCCGCTGACCGCCCCAGGCAAGAAGGAAAGAACAATGGCATATGACGTCGTCGTAATCGGCTCGGGCCCAGGCGGCTATGTGTGCGCCATCAAGGCGGCACAGCTCGGATTGAAGGTCGCCGTGGTCGAGAAGAACGCGACCTTCGGCGGCACCTGCCTGAACATCGGCTGCATCCCCTCCAAGGCGTTGCTGCACGCCTCGGAAATGCTGGCCGAGGCGCAGCATTCCTTCGATGCGCTCGGCGTCGAGGTCGGCACGCCGAAGATGAACCTGAAGAAGATGATGGCGCACAAGGACGCCACCGTCGCCGCCAACGTGACCGGCGTGTCGTTCCTGTTCAAGAAGAACAAGATCGAGAGCTTCCAGGGCACCGGCAAGGTGCTGGGCGCGGGCAAGGTCGGCGTGACCGGTGCTGACGGCAAGAGCCAGGAAATCGAGACCAAGAACATCGTCATCGCCACGGGCTCGGACGTCGCCGGCATTCCGGGCGTCGACGTCGCCTTCGACGAGAAGGTGATCATCTCGTCGACCGGCGGCCTGTCGCTGGAAAAGGTTCCCGGCCACCTGGTGGTTGTCGGCGGTGGTGTCATCGGCCTCGAGCTCGGCTCGGTGTGGGCGCGCCTCGGCGCCAAGGTGACGGTGGTCGAGTACCTCGACTCCATCCTGGGCGGCATGGACGGCGACGTCGCCAAGCAGTTCCAGCGCATGCTGGCCAAGCAGGGCTTCGAGTTCAAGCTCGGCTCCAAGGTGACCGGTGTCGCCAAGGCCAAGAAGGGCGCGACTGTGACCTTCGAGCCGGTCAAGGGCGGTGCTGCCGAGACCATCGAGGCTGACGTCGTGCTGGTCGCCACGGGCCGCAAGCCCTACACCGAAGGCCTCGGACTCAAGGAGGCGGGCGTCGAGATGGACGAGCGCGGCCGGGTCAAGACCGACGGCCACCTGCGCACCAACGTCGCCGGCATCTACGCCATCGGCGACGTCGTCGCGGGCCCGATGCTGGCGCACAAGGCTGAGGACGAAGGCGTGGCGGTTGCCGAGATCACTGCCGGCCAGGCCGGCCATGTGAACTACGACGTCATTCCCGGCGTGGTCTACACCAGCCCCGAGGTCGCCTCGGTCGGCAAGACCGAAGAAGAACTCAAGAAGGCCGGGATCGCCTACAAGGCCGGCAAGTTCCCGTTCACGGCCAATGGCCGGGCGCGCGCCATGCTGCACACCGACGGCTTCGTCAAGGTCTTGGCCGACAAGGACAGCGACAAGGTTCTGGGGGTGCACATCGTCGGCTTCGGCGCCGGCGAGATGATCCACGAGGCGGCGGTGCTGATGGAATTCGGCGGGTCGTCGGAAGACCTCGGCCGCACCTGCCACGCGCATCCGACGATGTCGGAAGCGGTCAAGGAGGCGGCGCTCGCCACCTTCTTCAAGCCGATCCACATGTAGGACCGGCGACCACGCCTGAAAACAAAAAACGGCCCGCTCTTGAGCGGGCCGTTTGCATGTCGGGACCAACCTCAGTTGGCAGGGGCTGCCGGGGCAGGCGCCGGTGTTGCCGGGGCGGGCTCAGCAGGAGCCGGAGCCGGTTCAGCCGGAGCTGGCGCAGGAGCAGGCTCCGCCGGTGCGGGCGCAGGGGCAGGCTCTGCCGGCGCGGGGGCGGGTGCCGGTTCTGCCGGAGCGGGAGCTGGCGTTGTCGCAGCCGGGGGTTCGGCCGGTGCTGGCGCTTCTCCGGTCGGGCCGAAGATGTAGTAAGCCACGGCGGCGAGCAGCACGACGATGATGGCTATCAGCCACGTGCTGCCCATGCTCGACTGACCGGTGGGGCGTCCTGGATCTGGATTGTTCACCATTGAGATCTCCCTCAGCTGCGCTCCGCAATCATTGCGTGAACATCGCAATCAACGCGCGAAACGCATTTCGGTTTCACCGGAGACGAAAAAAGACTGCAAATACAGCAGGCCGACGGTGGATGGCGGGCAGGAGGCGGGGACGGCGGCGTTTCGCCACGCCGCCGAGGCCCGCAATTCGCGCTAGCTTCGAGCGAGATGCAGCGACCCTGAGGCCAGCGACATGCCCGTGGTGCAGTGCCTTTCCGACACAGACGAAATTCTGCCCGGCACCAGCTTTGCCGACCGCTACGCCGTGGTGGTCGGCGGGCAGTCGCTGGATGCCATGACATCGGCGGAGCGCGCCATCGTCAATGGCCCGGCCTGGATCGGCCGGCTGATGATGCTGCGCAATCTGCTGGTGCGGCCGTTCGGGCTGAAAACCGGGCACGGCGACCTGCCGCCCAAGCAAAAGCTGGTGGGGATGTTTCCGGTGATCAGCGAGGCGCCGGAGCGGATGGTTCTCGGCCTCGACGACCGACATCTCGATTTCCGGCTGCTGGTCGAGGTCAGGGAACTGGGCGCTGGGCGGCAGGAGGTCAGCGCGACGACGCTGGTCAGGCCGCACAACCGGTTCGGCCGGATCTACCTTGCCGTCGTCATGCCGTTCCACCGCATCATCGTTCCGGCGATGCTGGCCCGGGTGGCCGGCTAGAGTGTTTCTGCTTTTCTTCGAATCGCGAAAACGCTCTAAGCTCTTGTTATTGCGCAATTCCGGACGGAAAACCGCTGCACACTTTTCCTGGAATTGCTCTAGCGGTCGGCAGCAGTGACGGTGTAGCCGGCCTTGCGGTACAGCTCGACCAGGCCTTCGGGGCCGGGCAGGTGCAGTGCGCCGACGGCCATGAACACGTCGCCCTGGGCGACGAGAGGTGCGCTGCGCTCGGCCATGGTCTTGTTGCGCGTCGTCACCATCGTTTCCTCGAAGGCGGCGTAGCCGGAATCGTCGGAGCCGCCGGATGGCAGGGCATTGCGGAACAGCGGCCAGAACATGCCGGTGTCGCCGCGTTGGTAGAGCACGACCATGGTTTCGATGACGTCGTCCATGCGGTTGCCGAGCTTGAGGGTCTCGACAAGGCCCTTGATGTGGAACTCGATCGGCAGCGAGGCCATGGCCGAAAGCTGGTCGGCGGCGCTCTCCAGCCCCTTGACCTCCTTGCCGGCGGCCTTGGCCTGCTGGGCGATGAGGATGTCGAGCACCGGCGCGCCGGCGGCTTTGCGGGTCAGCTCGCAGGCCGGCAGCGCGACCATGGACGACAGCATCCACGGCTTCATCTTGGAGACGCTTGCCGGCGGGATGCCGCGTGCTTCGAGTGCGGCATTGACGGTTTCGAGTTCTTCCGGGGACATCAGCGACGGCAACGTCGTGCTGTCGGTGAACATCATCAGTTCGGGCTGCTTCATCAGGCTGGCGACCATGGCGTTCTGGTCGAGCACATCGGTGGTTTCGATGACCAAAGTGTGCGAGCCGTCGAAGGCCTTCTGCGCCTCGGGCTGGAGCTTGGTGACGCGCGGATCAGTGACATGCATGGTGCCGTAGAGCCATGACGGCTTCTGGCCGGGCTTTTCCAGCTTCCACAACAGGCCCTGGCCGTTCAGCGTGGCCTTGGCCTCGGTCTCGATCCTGGCCAGAACCGCCGGGCTGTCCTTGGCGAGTTCCGCCAGGATGTCGGAGCCGGTGCAGACGGGCGCTTCGGCATGGGCCTTGCCGGCGAACAGAAACGCGACGGCGAAGAACAGGACGAAGAACAGCACGTTGAGTGCTGCGAGCAGCTTCAGCGCGGGCAACGAGGCGCGGTCGGCAAGGGCGGTGAGACGTGTCATGGGCATTTGTGTAGCCGCCAAAAGCGGCAAAACGGTTAATGCCGCAGTGACAATTGTCAGCCTCGCGAGGTCAGGCGCGGGGGTGCGCGGCGTCGTAGACCTCCAGCAGGCGTGCGGTGTCGACGCCGGTATAGACCTGGGTGGTCGACAGGCTGGCGTGGCCGAGCAGTTCCTGGATGGTGCGCAGGTCGCCGCCACGACCGAGCAGGTGGGTGGCGAAGGAGTGGCGCAGCGCATGCGGCGTCGCCGTGTCAGGCAGATTCAAGGCTGAGCGCATCTTGCGCATCTCGCGCTGGACGATCGCCGGGTCGAGCCGGCCGCCGCGGGCGCCGCGAAAGAGCGCGCCTTCGGCATCGAGATGATATGGGCAGAGCTTGCGGTATTCGGCGACAGCCTGCAGGGCCACCGGCAGGACCGGGACGAGGCGGGTCTTGCCGCCCTTGCCCGATATGCGCAGCACGGTGTCGGAGGGCGAAGCGAGCTCGGTTCCGGATAGATTGAGCGCTTCGGAAATGCGCAGGCCCGAGCCGTAGAGCAAGGTGAGCACGGCGGCGTTGCGGGCGGCGATCCAGGGCTCCTCCGCCAATTGCTCGCCGGCCGAAACGACACGCCTGGCATCGATCGCGGTGAGCGGCTTGGGCAGCGATTTTGGCTGTTTTGGCGCGCGCAGCGCCGCAGAGCCGGCAGCATTGACCAGTCCCTGGCGTTCGAGGAAACGCAGCAGCGAGCGCACCCCGGCAAGGCCGCGGCCAAGCGTGCGGGGGCCGGCCCCATCAGTGCGGCGGGCGGCGAGATAGGCGCGCAGGTCGGCCGGGCGGAGGTCGCTGATGTCGGAGATGCCGGGCGGGCCGCCGCAATGGCCGGTGAGAAATTGCAGGAACTGGCGCGTGTCGCGTTCGTAGGCATCGACCGTCAGTGCCGACAGGCGGCGTTCGCCGGCCAGCGACTTCAGCCAGCCCTGGCGGGCCGCCTGGAGGTCGGGTTTTGCAGCGATGAGGAATTCCTGCATTGGCAGTCGGCGTCCGATTGGAATAAGGCAGTGTTGAACGAGCGAAGTTAGCAACCGGTGAAGCGCAGGCAATGGCCAGACCCCAAAATCCAATCCAGATGGCCGTGATCGGCGCTGCCCACGGCATCAAGGGCGAACTCAGGGTGAAGACCTTCACCGGCGATCCGCTGGCGCTGGCCGACTACGGCCCGCTTTACGCCAAGGACGGCCGCGCCTTCGAGATTGCCGCGATCCGGCCGGCCAACGAGGTGGTGGTGGTGCGCTTCAAGGGCGTCAACGACCGCAATGCCGCCGAGGCCCTGACCAATACCGAGTTGTTCGTCGACCGCTCGGCCCTGCCCGACGATGGCGAGGAGGGCGAGTTCTACCACACCGACCTTGTCGGGCTTGTCGTGCGCGACGAGACCGGTGAGCCGGTCGGCAAGGTGTTTGCCGTGCAGAATTTCGGCGGCGGCGACATCCTCGAAATCCAGTACCAGGACCGCAAGGGCGTGCTGATACCCTTCACGCAAGCGGCGGTTCCGGTGGTCGACATCGCCGGCGGCTTCGTCGCCATCGATACGGTGGCGGCCGGGCTTGTCGAGGACGAAGACGACGAGAACGCGCCATCCGACGGCGAGTTCGAGCACAAGGCCCGGCCGCGCGGACCGAAGGACGCCGGGGGCAATCGCTAGTCGGATCAGACTTCGATGATCTTGAACTGCGGTCGCTATGTGTATAGATACACATCATGCGCAGCCGTGAGGTGATCAGACTGCTTGTTGCGGACGGCTGGCTTGAGGTGGCGCGCAAAGGCAGCCACGTCCAGTTCAAGCATCCTGTCAAGAAAGGCAGGGTCACCGTGCCGGATCCTAAAAGGGAAATTCCCCTGGGCACGCTGCGCAGCATCGAGAAACAATCCGGGATCAGGCTGAAATAGCATGGCTAACTACATTGCCCTCATCCACAAGGACGCCGACAGCGACTACGGCGTATCGTTCCCCGACTTTCCGGGTTGCGTGTCGGCTGGTCCGACGCTCGATGAAGCGCGTGCCGGCGCCGAAGAGGCCTTGGCGCTGCATATCGAAGGCATGATGGAGGACGGTGAGCCAATTCCCGAGCCGACGTCACTGGAGGATGTGATGGGCGTCGCCGAAAACCGCGACGGCGTTGCTGTGCTGGTCAAAGCTCCGCCGCTCGACCAGCGCTCCATTCGCGTCAACGTGACCTTCTCCGAGGACGTGCTCAAGCAGATCGACCTGTTTGCGCAGCAATCGGGTTATACGCGCTCGGGCTTTCTGGCGGTCGCCGCCAAGCACGAGATCGAGAGAGAAGAAAAACGAAAGGCGCGCGGCTGATCGTGTCGGGAGATGATGAGAAGAATTTGCCCGGGTTTCGGGCAACTGTCCTGACGCTCTATCCGGAGATGTTTCCGGGCGCGCTGGGGGTTTCCCTGGCGGGGCGGGCGATGGAGCGGGGCGACTGGGCGCTGGAGGCGGTGCAGATCCGCGATTTCGCCGCCGACAAGCATCGCACCGTGGACGACACGCCTGCAGGTGGTGGCGCTGGCATGGTGATGCGTGCCGACATTCTGGCCAAGGCGATCGACCATGCCTCGCCCGAGGGCGACGCGCGACCACGCATCCTGATGAGCCCGCGCGGCAGGCCGCTGACACAGGAGCGGGTGCGCGAACTGGCGGCCGGGCCGGGCGCGGTGATCCTGTGCGGCCGCTTCGAAGGCGTCGACCAGCGGGTGATCGACACGCGCGGGCTGGAAGAGATCTCGGTCGGCGATTTCATCCTTTCTGGCGGAGAGCCCGCGGCGCTGGTGCTGCTCGACGCCGTGGTGCGGCTTTTGCCCGGCGTGATGGGCAACGAGACTTCGGGCGAAGAAGAGAGCTTCGAGGGCGGATTGCTGGAGCATCCGCACTACACCCGGCCTCAGGAATTCGAGGGTGTTGCCATCCCCGAAGTGCTGACCTCGGGCAACCACGGCAAGATCGCCAAATGGCGCCGCGCCGAGGCGGAGAGGCTGACGAAGGAGCGGCGGCCGGATTTGTGGGCGCAACACAAGAGCTGAAGGCGGTGCCCTACGACTTGTGGACCGCCGCCGCCGAACGTTTTGACGGCTTTCTCACCGCGCGAGTGTCTGGCGCTGCGAGGTGGTAGGGCTGAATCAGCGCCTCTGCCGGCATCTTCCACTGCGCGTGAAGCCGCTGGATCATGTCGACATTGAGCATACGCTTGCGGTTGACGATCTCAGACGCGCGCGATGCCGATCCAAGGACGACGGCGAGGTCGCGCTGCTTCAGACCCCGCATCTCCATATGAGCGACGATGGCGGTGACCGGGTCCGGAATCTCGATCGGATGGTGCCTGTCTTCGTAAGCCTCGATGAGTGTCGACAGCACGTCGAAGCGTTCCGCATCGGCGCTGCCCGGTTCGGGCTCATGCTCGAAGTAGCGGGCTACTTCTGAGATGGCCCATTCGAGGTCTGCGTCATTGCGGATGGGTCGAATGTTGTCCATCACACCTTCTCCACGTCTATCTTGTCGTACTCGGCATGGGTCCCGACAAATTTGATCAACACACGTCTGAACGTATAGCTAACATGCACGACCAGCCTGTATTTGTTGCCGGCAATGTCGAAGACCACACGGTTGTCGGCGACAAAGTCCACGCTCGCGCCGAACGCGCCCTTGATGTCGGCTGGGCCCGACCAAACAGCGACGCTTGCGGCCTGATACCAAGCGGTGAGCGGACGCTGCGCCTGGGGGTGTTTCTCCCAGAAGTCACGCAGCGTCTTCCTGCTCAATATCTGCACGTCTTCATATAGCCGTTTCCCAATTTGGGAACAAGAAATTTCCCGAATTGGGAAGGTTCAGCGAGCCTGGCCGGCTGGTCAGCCCCTGGTGAAATAATAGAACGCCAGGAACAGGCCGATGGCGACTACGAGCGCGCGGACGATGGACTGCGGCACGCGGCGGGCGGTCCAGACGCCGGCATAGCCGCCGAGCGCGACGCCGGGCACCATGACCGCCGCTGCCGTCCAGGCGACGACGCCGCCCGAGGCGAAGATGACGATGGCGACCGCGGCGATGACGATGGAGAGCATGTTCTTCAGCGCATTGAGGCGGTGGTAGTCGCCGCCTTCGGTCAGGCCAAGCGTCGCCAGCATCATGACGCCCATGCCGGCGCCGAAGAAGCCGCCATAGATCGCGGTGAAGAATTGGACGATGCGGCCGGTGAGCGACGACGGCGCACCTTCGGGCCGATCGGCGAGCTTTGCCGGACGAAGCCAGGGACCGGCGGCGAACAGCGCGGTTGCTGCGAGCAGCAGCCACGGCACCAGCGCGCCGAAAGAGACATTGTCGAGCGAAAGCAGGAACAGCGAGCCGATGAGGGCGCCGACGGCCGAGATGACGGCGAAAGCAAGCGCGCCGCGCCACATCAGGCGGATGTCCTTGATGTAGGCCCAGGTCGAGGTGATGTAGCCGGGGAATTGGGCGATCGACGACGTCGCATTGGCGGAGATCGGCGGCAGGCCGGCCATCGTCAGCGCGCCGAAGGTCAGGAACGTGCCGCCGCCGGCAATGGCGTTGACCACGCCCGACAAAAAGCCCGCGACAAAGAGGATCACGACTGTGATGAAGGTCACGGGTTGCCTGCTCCGATACGCTGCGCCATGGGGTCTGTAGGAAGCCCGGGCCGGCGATGCAAGCCATGGCTTGCCGATGGCAGCCATGTGGTCCAAGCTCCCGATAGCGGCGACAGCACGCGAGGCGCGCAAAAAAGACGCGGCAAAGGCGTGACAAATGGCTGAAATAGCGGTATGTGCCCGCCCGAACCGGACGAATAATCGACCGGACCCGTCAACAGTGACGGTGTAGTCGCCCCTGCCGGAAGGCCCGCGAGGGAACAAGGCATATCCGAGCGGTCATTGGAACTGCAAGGCGAGCGCGGGCGCTCTGGCTGTCGGAAGAACAAGAAGTGGATAGTTGAGATGGATATCATCCGCCAGCTCGAGGCCGAACAGGCCGCCAAGATCGAAGCCAAGCGCACCCTGCCGGAATTCCAGCCAGGCGACACCGTGCGCGTTCTGGTCCGCGTCACAGAAGGTTCGCGCACCCGCGTGCAGGCATATGAAGGCGTCGTCATCGCCCGCGCCGGCTCGGGCTTCCAGGAAAACTTCACCGTCCGCAAGATCTCCTATGGCGAAGGCGTGGAGCGTGTGTTCCCGGTCTACTCGCCGATGATCGAGGGCGTCGAGATCGTCCGCCGCGGCAAGGTCCGTCGCGCCAAGCTGTACTACCTGCGCGATCGCCGCGGTAAGTCGGCTCGTATCGTCGAGAACACCGGCGTGCGCGCCCGCAAGCTGAACGACGCCGAGCGCGAGGCAGCCAACGCCGAGAAGGCTCGCATCGAGGCCGAGAAGGTCGCAGCCGCCCAGGCCCTGGCCGCCGAGAAGGCCGCCCAGGAAGCAGCCGAGAAGAAGGCAGCAGACGAGGCCGCCAAGGCAGCTGAGGCAGCCGCCGCCGAGCCTGCAGCCGAATAATCTCCGGCACTTCATGATTTTCGAAAGGGCGGCTTCGGTCGCCCTTTTGCGTTTCGGGGGGATGGAATTCCAGTTCTTCCATGCGCGAGGCATGGCGCCTGCTTGCATGCGGCCCGCGGCGAGCTAAAGTCTGGCGCAAACGACCGGCGCCGCCGGTCCTGTGTTTTCGGGGAACTGACCATGAACCATCTCAAGCTCGCGCTTGCCGGCGCTCTCGCCCTCGTTCTTTCGCCCTTCGCCGCCCAGGCCCAGAGCCTGCCCGACCTCGGCGGCAAGACGGTGGTGGTGGTGACCGAGAACGCCTATCCGCCGCTGCAGTTCGTCGATCCCAAGACCGGCAAGCAGATCGGCTGGGAATATGACGCGATGGACGAGATCGCCAAGCGGCTGAACTTCAAGATCGAGTACCAGAACACCAGCTGGGACGCGATGATCCAGGCGGTGTCGGACGGCCAGTACCAGGTCGGCATGACGGGCATCACCATCAAGGACGACCGCAAGGAAAAGGTCGATTTCTCCGATCCCTACATGCGCTCGCAGCAGTTCATGCTGGTGCGCGCCGACGAGAGCCGCTTCACCGACGCCAAGAGCTTCGGCGCCCTCAAGGACGGACTGATCGCGGCACAGCCGGGCACATCGCCGTTCTACACCGCCGTCTACGAGATCCTCGACGGCAACGAGCAGAACCCGCGCATCAAGCTCTTCGAGACCTTTGGGGCCACCGTGCAGGCGCTCAAGGCCGGCGACGTCGACCTGGTGCTGACCGACAGCGTCGCCGCCCAGGGCTATGTCGACGCCTCGGAAGGCAAGCTCAAGGTGGTGGGCGAGCCGCTGGGCAGCGAGGATTTCGGCTTCATCTTCAAGAAGGGCTCGGACCTCGTTGCCCCGATCAACGCGGCGATCGCCGCGCTGAAGTCCGACGGCACGTTCGACGCGATGAACAAGAAGTGGTTCCTCGACTACAAGATGGGCCAGTGATTGCGCTGCCGTCTCCGCTTCGCGGCGGAGACGGCAAGCTGCCGGCTAAGCGTCCACTCCGTAGCGGCTGGCGCCGGCGTGGTCGACGACATAGAGCCATGCGCCGTCGGCCTGCTTGCGCAGAATCTCGGCGGTGAAGCCGGAATAGAGGGTCACGCCTTCCTCATTGACGATTGCGAAATCGGCGCGCAGCAGCGCCAGGTTACCGTGCTCGACGCAGAAGGTGTTCTTGGACGTCATCTTGCCCGGCATGCGCACCAGCCGTTCAAGCTCCTCGGCGATCGCGGCCTTGCCGGTGAAGCCGGAGCCGCTGGCATCGACCAGCAACTGACTGCCTTCCTCGTAGAGCTCCAGCATAGCCCCGACATCGCCACTGTTGCGCATGGCGGCGAAGGTTTTGTTCATGTCGGCAGGCCGGTAGACTTTCGATGACATTGGCGATGACATTGGCTTTCTCCTGTTTTGGCGAGCAAAACATGCCGTTCCAGAACTATCCAAACGGATACCCCGAATGAGAACAGAGATGACCGCGACCAGCGAGCGCGAGGTGCCGATGCCACGGCGGCCGGAGGTGTGCCCGGTCGAGGACTGGCTTTCCTTTCTCGGTCACCGCTGGAACGCGCTGGTGCTGTGGCAGCTGTCGGCTGGTCCGAAACGGCATGGCGACCTGATGGCGCGTCTGCCCGGCATTACCGCCAAGGTGTTGTCGGAGCGGCTGGACGGTCTGTCGCGGCGTGGGCTTGTCGAGCGTGATGCAGTCGCCGCCTTCCCTCGCGGCGTGGTCTATTCGCTGACATCGGGCGGCCGCCAGGTGGTTGCGATTCTCGACCAGTTCGAGACGCTGCCGCAGTCGTTTGCGCGGCTGGACGCAGCGCTATGAGCCATCCGGTCAAGAAGGACGATTTTCCGTGGTGGCTGGTGACCGCGGTGGCAATCGCGGCGGTCTCGGCGGTGGCAATCGGTACCAGCGACGTCTACAGCCAGATTCTCGCGACGCTGGTGAAAGGGCTGTGGGTGACGCTGTTCGTCACCATCGTCGCCTTCGCCATGGCTTCGGCGCTCGGCCTGTTCATCGCGCTGCTCGGGCTGTCGAGTTCAAAGGTGCTGCGCCAGATCTCGCGCTTCTATGTCGAGATCATCCGCGGGCTGCCGATCCTGGTGCTGCTGTTCTGGATCGCCTTCGTCGGTGCCCCGGCCTTCGTGGTTGGGTGGAACTGGGTGACCATCCCGCTGCAGTCGGCGGGGTTGGTCGAGCCGATGCAGGTGCGCGACTTCTCGCTGTTGTGGCGGGCGATCCTCGCGCTGACGATCGCATATTCGTCCTTCATCGCCGAGATATTCCGCGCCGGCATCCAGGCCGTCGATGTCGGCCAGATCGAGGCGGCGAAGGCGCTGGGGCTGTCGCGCTATCAGCGCTTCCGGCTGATCGTCTGGCCGCAGGCGTTCAGGACCATCCTGCCGCCTTATGGCAACGACTTCATCGCCATGGTGAAGGATTCTTCGCTGGTGTCGGTGCTCGGCGTCGCCGACATCACCCAGATGGCCAAGGTTTATGCCTCGGGCTCATTTCGTTTCTTCGAAACCTATTCCATCGTAGCCTATGTCTACTTGCTCCTGACCGTCGGGCTGTCGCTCAGCCTCAGGGCGCTGGAGCGGCGGATACGGAGGGATTTCAAGCCATGACCGGAGAGGCCGACAAGACCGCGCTCGACATGGTCTATGCGGCCTCGACTGAAACGGAACTGGCGGCTGCCTATGCGGCATGGGCCAATAGCTATGACACGGAGACGGCGGCGCTGGGCTACTGCCTGCCCTTCGTGATCGCGGCGTGGGTGGCGCGGCACGTCGCCAAGGGTGCATTGCCGCTGCTCGACGCCGGCTGCGGCACCGGGCTGTCGGGACCGTATCTCCGGGCACTGGGCTATGACGAGATCGAAGGGCTCGATTTGTCGGACGAGATGCTCGACCTCGCCCGGGCACGCGGCGGCTACACGGCGCTGACCAGGGCCGCGCTGGGCGGGCCGTTGCCGTGGGCCAACGGGCACTTCGCCGCCGCCTTCTCGACCGGCGTGTTCACCGCGGGGCACGCGCCGGCCTCGAGCCTGGACGAACTGGCCAGGATCACACGGCCGGGCGGCTTCGTCATCTTCACCGTGCGCGACGTGGTGCTGGAGGCTGGCGGGTTCCGGCCGAAATTCGCCGCACTGGAGCTGGCAAGAAAGTGGCGGCCGGTCGAAGAGAGCCCGCCGTTCCGGGCCTTCGCCGTGGCCGAGCCGGAGGTGCTGGTGCAGGCCTTCGTTTTCGAAGTCCTGTAAGGTGGCGAAGGAACCTCGGCTGTCTCGGCGCGTTGGGGGCCGAACCAGCGAGAGGCGCCATGGAACAGCTTGTCGAGGAATTCGGCCACCCGACCTACACATCCTTTCCCGTCATCGTGGCGCGGCTTTTGCTGGCCACGATCTTCGGCGCGGTGATCGGCTTCGAGCGTGAATGGCGCAACCGGCCGGCGGGCCTCAGGACCCATGTGCTGGTGTGCGTTGCCGCGGCAACCTTCGGCATCCTGACTATCGAGATCGTGCATGCGCCGATGTTCGCGGCGGGCGGCATGAAGGAGATGGTCAAGGTCGACCCGATCCGCGCGGTCGAGGCGGTGACGGCGGGCGTCGCCTTCCTGGCAGCCGGAACCATCCTGTTTGCGCGCGGCGAAGTGCAGGGGCTGACCACAGGGGCCGGCATGTGGCTGGCCGGCGCGATCGGCTTGGCCGCCGGGCTCGGCTTCTGGCAGATCGCCGGCTTTGGTACGCTGCTGGTGCTCGTCGTGCTCGGGCTGATGCACTCGCTCGAAGTGAAATTCGACCTCAGCGAGGACAAGCGTGACGAGAAGCCCGAGGCGCGCAAGGCCCCGGCAAAGAGCAAGCGGGCCTAGCTATCAGACCTCGATGTCGACACCGCACCGGCCGGCTGGTCGTCGCGCAGCTTCTCGAACAGCAGCTTGAGCGCCTGGCGCAGCATCTCCATTTCCTCCGGGCTGGTGAGTTCGGCCCAGCGTTCGTCGACCTTGCGGCCGGTGGCGGAGGCGATAGGACGCACCGCTCTGCCGCGCTCGGTGAGGAAGACCAGCCGGCCTCGGCGGTCGTTGGGGTCGGGCCGGCGCTCGACATAGCCAAGTTTTTCCAGTTCCTCGACCGCCTGCGTCATGGTCTGCTTGCGCACATGGGCGAGCTTGGTGAGTTCGCTCACCTGGATGCCTTCCGGCGGGGTGAAGGTGAAGACGTTGGCATGCGGCGGACGGATGTCGCCGAAGCCGGCGGCATCGAGCGCATTGTCGACGGCCTGGGTCCAATGCTGGTGGACGAGGCGCAGCAACAGGCCGAGCGGGGGATTGTCGGGAATCGTTTCCTTCAAGATAGACAGCTGCCTGACCAAATGATATATAGACAGGTACCTTACTATCTGCCGGGCGGGAAGGGAAGCCGGATGCCGAACATCAGCGTACTCGACTCCGAGATTTCATATGTCGACATTGGCCATGGCGTGCCGTTCGTCTTTCTGCACGGCAACCCGACCTCGTCCTATCTGTGGCGCAACGTGCTGCCTGGGATGGGCGCCAATGTGCGCTGCCTTGCGCCCGACCTGATCGGCATGGGCAATTCCGGCAAACCTGACATCGCCTACAGCTTCGACGACCACGCCCGCTATCTCGACGCCTGGTTCGAGGCGATGGGGCTGGAGGAGGTCGTTCTGGTCGGCCACGACTGGGGCGGGGCACTGGCCTTCGACCGGGCGGCGCGGCATCCCGGTGGAGTGCGCGGGGTTGCCGTGATGGAGACCATCGTGCGGCCGATGACATGGGCCGATTTTCCCGACAGTGCCAGGCCGCGCTACGAGGCGCTGCGCGGCGCGGGCACCGGCGAGGCCAAGGTGCTGGACGAGAACTTCTTCATCGAGTTCGCCCTGCGTGCGACCGTGCTCAACGGGCTGAGCGACGAAGACCTCGACGCCTACCGCAAGCCCTATCCGACACGCGACAGCCGGCGGCCGCTGCTGGCATGGCCGCGCGCCATGCCGATCAACGGCGAGCCGGCCGATGTGATCGCCCGCATCGAGGCTTATGACCGCTGGCTGGCCGAGAGTCCGGATGTGCCCAAGCTGCTTCTGACCTTCGAGGGGTCGCCCGAGACGCTGATGATAGGTGCGGAGATGACCGCGTGGTGTACCGAGAACATCGCCGGCATCGAGGTCGAGAATTGCGGGCCGGCGCGGCATGCAGCGCCAGAGGATCAGCCCGAGGCGATTGCCGCAGCCATTGCCGGGTGGGCAGACCGGCACGGATTGCGAGCGAATGCCCAGGCGTTGGCGCGTACAGCTTGAGCCCTGCGTGTCCCTGTCTGGCGGTCTCAGGTCGCCGGTCAGCCTGCCCGGGCAAGCAGCCGATTGCCGGAACGTCAAAAGATTGATATTGAGCCGCTTATGGAAGAGCTCTTTGGAGATCCGGCCTACAAAGGTTTCGTGCTGCAGGACCACAAGCGCCTGCCGGCCCGGTTCTTTGCCCGCATTTCCGGCGCGCTAAGCTGCCGACTTCCCTGAGCCGACGGGCTCCTTCCGGCATTTCGGCCGGTCATTTTCATTTATTGCCATCGACGGATCCAAGATCATGAGCGCACCGCGTACCCTCTACGACAAGATATTCGATGACCACGTTGTCGACCGCCAGGACGACGGCACCTGCCTGCTCTACATCGACCGCCATCTGGTGCACGAAGTGACCAGCCCGCAGGCCTTCGAAGGCCTGCGCATGACCGGCCGCACCGTGCGTCACCCCGAGAAGACGCTGGCCGTCGTCGATCACAACGTGCCGACCTCGCCGGACCGCAAAAACGGCATCAAGAACGAGGAAAGCCGCATCCAGGTCGAGGCGCTGGCCAAGAACTCGGCCGATTTCGGCGTGGAATATTACTCCGAGAACGACAAGCGCCAGGGCATCGTGCACATCGTCGGCCCCGAGCAGGGCTTTACGCTTCCGGGCATGACCATCGTCTGCGGCGACAGCCACACCTCGACGCATGGCGCGTTCGGCGCGCTGGCCCACGGCATCGGCACGTCTGAAGTGGAGCACGTGCTGGCGACCCAGACGCTGATCCAGAAGAAGGCCAAGAACATGCTGGTGCGTGTCGACGGCCAGTTGCCGGAAGGCGTCACCGCCAAGGATATCGTGCTCGCCATCATCGGCGAGATCGGCACCGCGGGCGGCACCGGCTACGTCATCGAATATGCCGGCGAGGCGATTCGCGCGCTGTCGATGGAAGGCCGCATGACGATCTGCAACATGTCGATCGAGGGTGGCGCCCGCGCCGGCCTGATCGCGCCCGACGAGACGACCTACGCGTACGTCAAGGACAAACCGCGCGCGCCGAAGGGCAAGGCGTGGGACATGGCGCTCGACTACTGGAAGACGCTGCACACAGACGAAGGCGCGCATTTCGACAAGATCATCGTGCTCGATGCCGGCAAGCTGCCGCCCATCGTCACCTGGGGCTCGTCGCCCGAGGACGTCGTCGCCGTCACCGGCGTGGTGCCGGACGCGGAAGTGATCGAGGAAGAGGCCAAGCGCAACTCCAAGAAGCGCGCGCTCGACTATATGGGCCTGACCGCCGGCACCAAGATCACCGACATCGCGGTCGACCGCGTGTTCATCGGTTCGTGCACCAATGGCCGCATCGAGGACCTTCGCGCCGTCGCCAAGGTCGTCGAGGGCAAGAAGGTGGCGTCGACCGTCAGCGCGATGATCGTGCCGGGTTCGGGACTGGTCAAGGAGCAGGCGGAGGCCGAGGGCCTGGACAAGATCTTCGTTGCCGCCGGCTTCGACTGGCGCGAGCCGGGCTGCTCGATGTGCCTGGCCATGAACGACGACCGGCTCAAGCCGCATGAGCGCTGCGCTTCGACCTCGAACCGCAACTTCGAGGGCCGCCAGGGCTTCAAGGGTCGCACCCACCTGGTGTCGCCGGCCATGGCAGCGGCAGCGGCAATCGCCGGCCATTTCGTCGACATCCGCGACTGGCACTGACCAGCGCGGGCGATATCGGCCTGTCAAATTCGAGGCGGTGGGCGCGAGCCCGCCGCCTTTTCATTTTGTTGAGGATGTCGAGAAGCTTCTGCTTCCGTGGGGTCATGTTAACGTCTTTTTCTCCCCGATATGGTTTGGTCCGGAGGTGGGAGACGACGCCAGACGATGAGTGGTGCAGAGTTCATTCTCGCGATCAACGTGTTCGTTGCCGGCCTGCTGGCCGCGGCGTTCATGGCGATCTCGATCTATGACGCCAAGCGCGCTTCGGCGCGCTGGTTCGCGCTCTGCTACCTGACCGGCCTGCTTTATATCGGCACGGAATTCTCGATCCCGTGGTTCGAGAACACGAGGCCCATCGTCACCGCCAATTTCGCCGCCTTCCTGGCGACGCTGTGCATCATGAATGTCGGGCTGGCGCGTCGCTACGAGGTGCCGCCGCCCTGGCGCACGATGCTGGTGTTCGTCGTGGCGGCCACGGTGGCCGTCTATATCACGCAGGGCCTGCCGCGCGATTCGTTGCTCAGGATGATGATGTTCCAGACGCCCTATGCCGCGGTGCAGGCGATGGGGGCGGCGATCGTGCTCAGGTCGCGGGACAAGCTCAGCCAGTTCGACTACGGCCTCGCCGGCGTGCTGCTGGCGAGTGCGCTGCAGTTCTTTTCCAAGCCCTATCTGGCGCTAGCCGTCGGCTCCGGTTCCGATCCGCATCAATATCTGCAGAGTACCTATGCGATGATTTCGCAGGCGCTGGGCACGGTGTTTGCGTTGTCGATCGCGCTGATGCTGCTGGTCATCCTGGTCCGCGACATCCTTGCCGATGCAACGCAGAAATCCGAGACCGACGCGCTGTCGGGCCTGCTCAACCGCGGCGGTTTCCAGCGCCAGGCGGCGATTGCGCTACGCGAGGCGGAGCGCCAGGGCCTGCCGGTGACGCTGGTGATCTCCGACCTCGACCATTTCAAGTCGATCAACGACACCTATGGCCATCTGTCCGGCGACCGGGTGATCGAGGCGTTCGCGCGCTTCATCCACGAATCCAAGGTGGGCCATCACATCGCCGGGCGCATCGGCGGCGAGGAGTTCGCGATCATCCTGCCCGGCACGCACCTGGCGGCGGCACGGCTGTTCGCCGAAGGCGCGCGCAGCGCGTTCTCGGCCCTGCCGATCGAAGGGCTGCCGTCGAACCAACGGTTCACCGCGAGCTTCGGCGTGGCCGAACTGGTCACCGGCGAGTTCATCGACCAGCTGATGCGCCGCGCGGACGCAGCACTCTACGAAGCCAAGAAGGACGGGCGCGACTGCGTGCGGGTGGCCTCCGGCAGCGTCGTCGAGATGCACGCCGAGTCAAACATCGTGCCCTTCGGCGGCAAGTCCTGACCCGAAATCAGTAGCAGCGCAGGCCGGGCTGGGGGATTTCTCCCTCGGAGAAGCCATACATGTAGCTGCGGCCCTTGAGCAGCATCGGCGGCCGGTAGCAATGCCGCGCGGCGCGCCGGCCTTCGTCGAGATAGACGACCTTTGGCTTGGCGGAGCCGGTGTATTCGGCCAACTGGCGTGCCGAATGGCCTTGGCCGACGACGATGCGCTTGTAGCCGGCAGCGCTGTCGACCACCAGATTGCCGAACGAATCGGCGTAGACGCGGTCATGGTCCCAGCCGCCGGAAACGGCAGGTGTCGCCAAGGCCATCGTCGCCGCGAGTGCGAGGGACGCAGTTCCGAGGAAAGCCAACGGGAGGCGCATCGCGCAATCTCCATGGTTTGCGGCGCGAAGTTTCGATTCGAACCTTAACCTTTTCTTAATCTTTGTTAAGAGGCCGGCACGGTCGGGGCCGCACTGATTAACGAACATGGTTAATTCTGCCCCGATGCGACCGGCAGGTTGCGACTCACCCGACCGGGTAGGGCGTCGCTCGCCCCAATGGGGAGGCCTTGGCTGTTACCCGTGCCCGGTCGCCGATCCCCCACTTACCCAGGCGGGTAGCTCCAATCGGCGTTCAATCGATTGAAGCCGCGATGCGACTAAATAGGTGCGCCTGAACGGTTTTTTGGTCTTTGACGCGGTGCAAAAAGCACATTAGAAAGCGCGCAGTCCGACGTCGCAAAACGGTGCGGCGGCGCCGTATTCAAACATAGCCACGCTCGGATGCAGACCGGGGGAGCCATGAGCAAATCACAAGCCACCCAAGCCACATCGCGTGCGCGGCCATTGTCGCCGCACCTGACCGTCTATCGCCCGCCGATCACCATGACGACGTCGATCCTGCACCGCATCACCGGCGGCGCGCTGTATTTCGGCACGCTGCTGGTCGCCTGGTGGCTGATCGCGGCGGCGACGTCGCAGGAGTATTTCGATTTCGTCAGCGGGATCTACGGCAGCTGGTTCGGCCAGTTGGTGCTGCTCGGCTACACTTGGGCGCTGGTATTCCACATGATGGGCGGCATCCGCCACCTGGTCTGGGACACCGGCGTGGGCCTGGAGAAGCACACCGCGTCGAAGATCGCCTGGGCGACGGTGGTCGCCTCCGTGGTGGTGACCGCGCTGGTCTGGATCGTCGGCTACATGGTTCGGGGAGCCTGACATGAGCGGGAGCAACAACGACATGCGCACGCCGCTCGGCAAGGTGCGCGGCCTGGGTTCCGCCCGCGAAGGCACCCTGCATTTCTGGCGCCAGCGCCTGACGGCGGTCGCCAACATTCCGCTGATGCTGATCTTCGTCGGCCTGCTGATCGCGCTCAACGGCGCCGATTACGCCGCCGTGCGCGCCACGCTCGCCAATCCGCTGGTGGCGCTGGTGATGGCGCTGGTGCTGATCTCGGGCCTTTACCACATGAAGCTCGGCATGCAGATCGTCATCGAGGACTACGTGCATGGCGAGGGCGGCAAGCTTGCCCTGCTCATGCTGAACACCTTCTTCACCATTGTGGTGGGTGCGGCTTCGCTGTTCGCCCTGCTCAAGATCGCATTCGGAGGCTGATACGGTGGCCAGCAAGACCAGCGGAGCATCCGCCTACACATTCGTCGACCACAAGTTCGACGTCGTCGTCGTCGGCGCCGGCGGCGCCGGCCTGCGCGCCACGCTCGGCATGGCCGAGCAGGGCCTGAAGACCGCCTGCATCACCAAGGTGTTCCCGACCCGCTCGCACACGGTCGCGGCACAGGGCGGCATTGCCGCCTCGCTGCAGAACATGGGGCCTGACTCCTGGCAGTGGCATATGTACGACACCGTCAAGGGCTCGGACTGGCTCGGCGACGTCGACGCCATGGAGTACCTGGTGCGCGAAGCGCCCGCCGCCGTCTACGAGCTAGAGCACTACGGCGTGCCGTTCTCGCGCACCGAGGAAGGCAAGATCTACCAGCGGCCGTTCGGCGGCCACATGATGAACTACGGCGACGGCCCGCCCGTGCAGCGCACCTGCGCTGCCGCAGACCGCACCGGCCACGCCATCCTGCACACGCTCTACGGCCAGTCGCTGAAGAACAACGCCCAGTTCTTCATCGAGTATTTCGCCCTCGACCTGATCATGGAGCCGGACGGCACCTGCACCGGCGTCGTGGCCTGGAACCTCGACGACGGCACCATCCACCGCTTCTCGGCGAAGATGGTGGTGCTGGCGACCGGCGGCTACGGCCGCGCCTATTTCTCGGCGACCTCGGCCCATACCTGCACCGGCGACGGCGGCGGCATGGCCTCGCGTGCCGGCTTGCCGCTGCAGGACATGGAGTTCGTGCAGTTCCACCCGACCGGCATCTACGGTTCGGGCTGCCTCATCACCGAAGGCGCGCGCGGCGAAGGCGGCTATCTCGTCAACGCCGAGGGCGAGCGATTCATGGAACGCTACGCGCCGTCGGCCAAGGACCTGGCCTCGCGTGACGTGGTTTCGCGCTGCATGACGCTGGAGATCCGCGACGGCCGCGGCGTCGGCAAGAACAAGGACCACATCTTCCTGCACCTCGACCACCTCGATCCGGCGGTGCTGCACGAGCGGCTGCCCGGCATCTCGGAATCGGCGAAGATCTTCGCCGGCGTCGACGTGACCCGCGAGCCGATCCCGGTGCTGCCGACGGTGCACTACAACATGGGCGGCATCCCGACCAATTACTGGGGCGAGGTGCTCAACCCGACAGCCGGCAATCCGGACCGCGTGTCGCCTGGCCTGATGGCCGTCGGCGAGGCCGGCTGCGCCTCGGTGCATGGCGCCAACCGCCTCGGCTCCAACTCGCTGATCGACCTCGTGGTGTTCGGCCGCGCCGCCGCCATCCGCGCCGGCGAAGTGGTCGACCGCAACGCGCCGATCCAGGCGCCGAACGCGGCTTCGGTCGAAAAGATCATGGACCGCTTCGATCGCCTGCGGCATGCCAACGGCGGCACGCCGACGGCGGTGCTGCGCGAAAAGATGCAGCGCGCGATGCAGGACGACGCCGCCGTGTTCCGGACGCAGGAATCGCTGGAGCAGGGCTGCAAGCGCATCTCCCAGATCTGGGGCGAGATGAAGGACATCAAGGTCTTCGACCGCTCGATGATCTGGAATTCGGACCTGGTGGAGACGCTGGAACTCGAGAACCTGATGTCGAACGCGATCGCCACCGTCTATGGCGCCGAAGCACGCAAGGAAAGCCGCGGCGCGCATGCCCGCGAGGACTTCTCGGCGCGCGACGACGCCAACTGGCGCAAGCACACGCTGGCCAATGTCGCCGAGAATGGCGAGGTGACGCTGACCTACCGGCCGGTGCACACCGAGCCGTTGCTCAAGGAAGAAGACGGCGGCATCAGCCTGGCCAAGATCGCGCCGAAGGCGCGCGTGTACTGAGCCATGGCGTCGGCGGCAGCAGGATATTCGCCAACGCCGCTTGCGGTGAAGCTCGGCCTGAAGGACGGCCAGAGCGTGGTGTTTGTCGGCCTGCCGGACGCGCTTGGCGACCTGGCCACGGCGCGTGACTTCGCCGTCAGGACGCTGACCGACTGGCCGGCGCTGGGCGAGGCAGGCGGGGGCCACGACGTGGTGCACGCCTTCACGCGGCGCCGTGCCGATCTCGACGACAATGTCGGGACTTTCAAGAAGATGATCGCGCCCGACGGCGCGGTCTGGATTTCCTGGCCCAAGAAGGCGTCGAAGATCGCCACCGACATCACCGAAGATGTCATTCGCGACGTGGCGCTGCCCGAGGGGCTGGTGGACGTCAAGGTCTGTGCCGTGGACGCCGTGTGGAGCGGGCTCAAGCTCGTCATCCGCAAGGAACTGCGCCAAGCTGTGAGGAACCGATCGTGGTCGAACTAACGCTCCCCAAGAACTCGCAGATCAGGCAGGGCAAGACCTGGCCCAAGCCCGAGGGCGCAACCAACCTGCGCGAATACCGGATCTATCGCTGGTCGCCGGACGATGGCGAGAACCCGAGCATCGACACCTATTTCGTCGACGTCGACGATTGCGGCCCGATGGTGCTGGATCACCTGCTCTACATCAAGAACAAGATCGACCCGACGCTGACCTTGCGCCGCTCGTGCCGCGAGGGCATCTGTGGTTCCTGCGCGATGAACATCGACGGCTCGAACACGTTGGCCTGTACCAAGGGTTGCGACGACATTTCGGGCGCGGTAAAGATCTACCCGCTGCCGCACATGCCGGTGGTCAAGGACCTGGTGCCCGACCTCACCAATTTCTACGCCCAGCACCGCTCGATCGAGCCGTGGCTGAAGACTGTGTCGCCGGAGCCGGCGAAGGAATGGCTGCAGAGCCATGAAGACCGCGCCAAGCTCGACGGCCTCTACGAGTGCATCCTGTGCGCCTGCTGCTCGACCTCTTGCCCGAGCTACTGGTGGAACGGCGACCGCTACCTCGGCCCGGCCGTGCTGCTGCAGGCCTATCGCTGGCTGATCGACAGCCGCGACGAGGCCAAGGGCGAGCGCCTCGACGATCTCGAGGATCCATTCCGGCTGTATCGCTGCCACACCATCATGAACTGCGCCCAGACCTGCCCCAAGGGGCTGAACCCGGCCAAGGCGATCGCCGAGATCAAGAAGATGATGGTCGAACGCCGGGTGTAGTTTCGTCGATCGGCTTGAGGCAACAGCGCATATGACGGACACGGACCTTCCTCACCTTACTCCAGCCGAAGCACGCGTGCTTGGCTGCCTGATCGAGAAGAAGGAACTGACGCCTGACGTCTATCCGATGACGTCGAATGCGCTGGTGGCCGCGGCCAACCAGAAGACGTCGCGCGAGCCGGTGATGGCCCTGGAGATGGTCGACATCACCAGGACGCTTGGTTCGCTGCAGGCAAAGGGACTGGCGAAGCAGCAATTTGCCTCGCGTGTCGAGCGCTATGAACACCAGATGGCGCAGAAGTTCTCGCTGACGCGCAACCAGAGTGCGCTGATCGGCCTGCTGCTGCTGCGCGGACCGCAGACCGTCTACGAACTGCTCGCCCGCACCGAGCGCATGGCGAACTTTGCCGATGCCGACGCCGTGCGCAGCGAACTCGACATGCTGATCGGCCGCAGGCCGGCGCTGGTCAAGGAGATCGGCCGAGCACCCGGCCAGCGCGAAGATCGCTTCGCGCATCTGTTGTCCGGTGATGTCGACGCTGCGGTTGTCACGGCAAGCCGGGCGCCGAGCGTGAGCGCCCCCGCTGTTTCTGAGCTCGAGGAACGCGTCCGGCTTCTAGAAGAGGAAGTGGCGGCGCTAAAGGCAAGGCTTGACGCTGTCGGCGCATAAGCGCTTGGCAGGTAATTGAAAACGGCCCGGTTGTGGACGCAGCCGGGCCGTTTTGCATTTGGGTGGGTGTTCGCAGAGGCGGCGCTGCCCTCTTCCGCCTGCCGGCACCTTCTCCCCGCGGGCGGGGAGAAGGGAGCTAATGGCTTACTTTCGCGCCGCTTCGACGATCTCGCGGGCCATGGTTTCGGCGACCGCGTCAGTGGTGCGGCCTTCGCGGTCGGCGCGCTGGAAGATGGCGGCCAGCGTGTCGGCGATCTTTTCGACGCGCGGGGAAACCGCCCCGACGCTGTAGCCGCCCTCGGCCATCTCGGCAGCGACGTTGATGACGCCGCCGGCGTTGATGACGTAGTCGGGGGCGTAGAGGATGCCGCGCTCGACCAGGCGCATGCCGTCTTCGGCCGTCGCCAGCTGGTTGTTGGCGGCGCCGGCGACGATCCCGGCCTTGAGCTGCGGGATCGTCTCGGCGGACAGGATGCCGCCCAGCGCGCAGGGTGCGAAGATGTCGACGTCGGCCGACAGGATGGCATCGCCGGACACCACCGTCGCGCCGAACTTTTCGGCGGCGCGGGCGGTTCTGACGACATCGAGGTCGGAGACGGTGAGCACAGCACCTTCGGCATGGAGCTTTTCGCACAGCGACCAGCCGACCGAACCGAGGCCCTGGACGCCGACGCGGACGCCCGACAGTGCGTCGCTGCCGGTGCGGTGGCGCAGCGCTGCCTTGAGGCCGACAAAGGTGCCCTGTGCGGTGAAGGGCGAGGGGTTGCCGCTGCCGCCCTTGGTGGTGCCGCTGACATTGGGTGCGCGCTCGGCGAGGAAGTCGGCGTCGGCGAGCGTCATGCCGACGTCCTCGGCGGTGATGTACTGGCCCTGGAGCTTATTGAGCATCTCCGCATAGGCCTCGAGCATGGCCGGCGTCTTGTCCTTTTTCGCGTCGGCGATGATGACCGCCTTGCCGCCGCCGAGCGGCAGGCCGGCGATGGCCGACTTGAAGGTCATGCCGCGCGACAGCCGCAGCGCATCGATGACGCCGGCCTCGAAGCTGACATGCGGCCAGATGCGGGTGCCGCCCAGCGCCGGGCCAAGCACGGTGGTGTGGATGGAGACGATGGCCGTCAGCCCGCGCGCGGTGTCGCGGCCGAGCCAGACCTGCTCGTGCCGGTCGAAACCGTCGAGGCGGGCGACGTCTGCGGTGATGTCGGTGATTTCGAGCGTGGTTGCGCCGGCAAGCTTCTGGTGGCGCGGTTCCAGGACATTCAGCATGAGGGCTCCTCCCGGTAGGCTGATCCCCTGGAGGGTAAACATTTCGGGCGATTTTTGGTTTCGAAGACAGGGCGCGCCGCGACCGCGCGTTGCGCTTGCGCGGGCTGCCGCGCAACAAACAAAAAAATGGCCGGACGCCAGGTCTGCCCACCCGACGCCCGGCCGCTGTGCTGCCGCAAGTTGCCACTGCCCCCAGCTTGCTTGCTCTGCAGCCAGACCTGTCAATCCGTACGGTCCCTGCGCCCTCAGCGCCTTCGTTCGTCCCGCTCCCTTGGCGGTTTCGGCTCGGGCGGCCCTGGAAGATTGCTGCCCGATGCCATCGGCGCCAGAAACGCACGCGGGTTGAACCCCGCCGCGGCCAGGGCCTTCAAAGTCTTCCAGAACTGAAGATGGTGCATGCCCGTTTCCTCGTGGCTGGACTGGACCAAGTTCGATGTGCGAGCGGCAAACTAGAGGCCGGCCAGTGCAGATTCTTGGACGGAACGGCACCTGCGCCGGGTCTGGGCGGTCCTGGATTGACCTATCATCAAACGAGAACTAGAAAGCCCAACCTCGCGTATGGGTTGTATCTGGTTGGGTGAGTCGATGGCAACTGACGGACAGTTCACTTCATTCCGCATCGTGACGGCGGACCTGCCGGTAGAGGACAGGTTGCCAATGCTGCGCGAGGTCTATGGCAAGACCATCCTCAAGGCCGACCTCGAACCCGTCGACGACAGTCCACTTGAGATGGACATGCGGGTCAGGCTGTTGCCGGGGGTCGGCATCGCCACCGGCACGGCCTCGCCGATCAAGGTCGGCGTCAAATCCGAGATGATCGAGAATGACGACGTCATTCTCCTGGCCGCGCTCGCCGGCGGCAGCCACATGCAGATCGGCAAGCAGGAAGAAAGCGTGCTGCCCGGCTGCGCAATGTTCGTACCCGGCGGACGGGCAGGCGCCAATGTGACGCGGCCAGGCTTCAGCTATGTCAATCTGCGCTTCGAGCGGAAGGCGCTGCAGCCGCTTGTCGGAGACGTGTCGAAGCTGATGATGCGCCCGATCGCCGTGGACCAAGGGCCTATGCACCTGCTGCTGAGCTATGCCACTGCGCTTCAGCAACTGGACGATGCCTTGCCCGGGGACATGGCGCGCAAGGTGGCAAGCCATATGCTGGACCTGACGGCGCTGACGCTGGGGGCGACGCGCGACGCCGAGCAGGTGGCAATGGGGCGCGGGCTGCGGGCCGCGCGCCTGGCGGCGATCAAGGCCGACATTTCGGCGCGGGCCGACCTGCGCGGGCTCTCGGCCGAGGCGCTCGCCGCCGAGCACAGGCTGTCGGCGCGCTATGTCAGGAAGCTTTTCGAGGGCGAGGGGCTGTCGTTCACCGCATTCGCGCTTGGGCAAAGGCTGATGCGGGCGCACCGGATGCTGGCCGATCCGGCCTGGGCGGGTCACGGCATCATCGACATCGCCTATGAGGCCGGCTTCAACGACCTGTCCTATTTCAACAGGGCATTCCGCAAGCGCTACGGCGTCACGCCGTCGGACATCCGCGCGGGGGTTCTGGCGGCATGAGGGCGCCGAGCCATCGCCCGGCGCCCCATGGGAAAGCCTGGATCAGGCGAGCCTGGCGTCGAGCGAGACCTTGATGGCGCCGAGTGCCTTGGACACGGGGCAACCTTCCTTGGCCTTGGCGGCGAGTTCCTGGAACTTGGCGTTGTCGATGCCGGGGACGGTGCCGACGAGGGTGAGCGCGCTTTCGGTGATGCCGGTGCCCGGGACGAGCGTCACGACTGCCTTGGTGTCGAGCTTGTCTGCAGGCGTGCCATTCTCGGCGAGGAAGTGCGACAGCTGCATGGCGAAGCAACCGGCATGGGCGGCGGCGATCAGCTCCTCGGGATTGGTGCCGGACCTGCCGGTCTCGTCCTCGAAGCGTGCCTTGAACGAATAGGGCTGGCCCTTGAGCGCGCCGCTCTGGGTGTCGAGCGTCCCGGAACCTTCCTTCAGATTGCCTTTCCAGACGGCGTTGGCGCTGTGGTTCATGATCTTCTCCATGATTTCTGACGGGGCCGGGTTCGGCAGCCGGATGAGACTATAGCGCCGGTTGACGCGGCTGCCAGAGTTCCGGCGCCAGGAAAGCCATGTAGGGCGAAAAAACTGTCCCGCGAAAAATGCCGGCTTGTCGGTGGGGCCAGTGTGGAAGCGAGGTTGCCTGGGAGTGCGTCCTTCGACAGGCTCAGGATGAGGACCGATTGCGTTGCCGCCTCGCAGAACCTCTCGACGTGCACGTCGGCAGCACCCAGGGCCCTCATCCAGAGCCTGTCGAAGGACGCACAACCGACCGGCTGCACGGGCCGCGGTGGAATAACCTCGTCCCTAGATCGCGTCGCCCTTGAGCAGTCGTGGCGTTTCGCCCGTCAGGCCCGACGCCTGGCGGATGAAGTAGTCCTTGAGCCGGGGCACGCGGTCGACCAGGCCGAGGCCGATGTCGCGGATGGCGCGGATGGGGGCGATGTCGTTGGAAAACAGGCGGTTGAGGACGTCGGTGGTGACGCCCATGCGCACGGTGTCGAAGCGGCGCCAGGTCTCGTAGCGTTCGAGCACGTCGAGCGCGCCGATGTCCTGGCCGAGGCGGTCGGCCTCGACGATGGTCTCGGCGAGGGCGGCGGCATCCTTGAAGCCGAGATTGAGGCCCTGGCCGGCGATCGGGTGGATGCCGTGGGCGGCGTCGCCGGCAAGCGCGAAGCGAGGCGCGACGAAGGCGCGTGCCAGCGTCAGGCCGAGCGGCCAGGCGCGGGGCTTGTCTTCGACGCGGATCTCGCCGAGCTTCAGGCCGAAGCGCTGCTCCAGTTCGATCTCGAAGACGAACGGGTCGCCGTTGACCAGCTTGTCGGCGTCCTCGGTGCGTTCGTTCCAGACGATGGAGGAGCGGTTGACGCCGTCCTTCGGCTTGAGAGGCAGCGTGGCGAAGGGGCCGGCCGGCAGGAAATGCTCTTCGGCGCGGCCGCCATGCGGGCGTTCGTGGGCGACAGTGCAGACGATGCCGGACTGGCCATAGTCCCAGCGCACGGTCTTGATGCCGGCCATGTCGCGCAGCCTCGACTTCACGCCGTCGGCGGCGACGAGAAGGCGGGTGTCGATGCTGACGCCATCGGCGAGATGGACCTTGGCGCCGGCGATGCCTGCCTCGAAGGCCTCGACTGCAACGCCTTCGATGATGTCGATGCCGAGTTCGGCGGCGCGGCGGCGCAGCGCGCCGTTGAGCACCTTGTTCTCGATCATATGGGCGAAGGGTTCGCCGGCGCCGACGTCGCCGTCGAAGGTGAGGAAAACCGGGCGGACGGGATCGGCGCTCTTCGAATCGGTGATGACCATGTCGGTGATGGCCTGCGCCTCTGGCGCAATCTCTTCCCAGCAGCCGAGCTGGTCGAGCATGCGGCAGGCGGCAGCGGCGATCGCCGAGGCACGGCCATCCTTGCGCCAGACCTCGGCCGGAGCGGCGTCGACGATGGCGACGTGCAGATTGGGCCGGGCCTGCTTGATCGAGACGGCGGTCGCCAGGCCGACATAACCGGCACCTGCGACCAGCACGTCGAGCTGCGTCGATTTGTTGTCGTCAGTCTGGCGTGTGACCATGGCGGTGTCCTTTGCGGCTAGGCTTCCTGCCTTGACTCGACAGGGGCTTCCTGATGGAAACCGGGGATACTTCGTCCCGAAAAGGGGAAAGCATGCCGGCCGGAATACAAGAGCTTCTGAGCATTCTCAATCTCGAGAAGCTGGAACACAACCTGTATCGTGGTCGCAGCCCGCAGGCGCACTGGCAACGGGTGTTTGGCGGCCAGACCATCGCCCAGGCCCTGGTGGCGGCGCAGCGCACGGTGACGCCCGACCGGCACGTGCATTCGCTGCACGGCTATTTCATGCGTCCGGGCGACATCAACGTGCCCATCGTATACGAGGTCGACCGCATCCGCGACGGCTCAAGCTTCACCACGCGGCGGGTGGTGGCGGTCCAGCACGGCCATGCGATCTTCTCGCTCGAGGCATCCTTCCAGCTTGAGGAGGAGGGGCTCGAATACCAGATGCCGATGCCGCTCGACGTGCCACCGCCGGAGAAGCTGAAATCGCAGCGCGAGCTTCTGCAGGAGGCCAAGCACGTGCCCGAGCAGATCCGGCTGTTCTGGGCCAAGGAGCGGCCGCTGGAACTGCGGCCGGTCTATGCCGAGCACTATTCCAGTCGCGACAAGCTGCCACCGCTGCAGAAGGTATGGCTGCGCCTGACCGGGCCGGTGCCCAACGACCGGGCATTGCGCGCCGCGGTGCTTGCCTATGTTTCCGACATGACGCTGCTCGATACGGCAACCTTTGCCCATGGCCGCGGCATCTTCGATCCCGACATCCAGGCCGCCAGTATCGACCACGCCATGTGGTTTCACCGCGAGCATGCGCTGGACGGCTGGCTGCTCTACACCCAGGACAGCCCGTCGACATCGGGATCGCGCGGTTTCACACGCGGCGCGCTCTACGCCCAGGACGGCACCCTGATCGCTTCGGTGGCCCAGGAAGGGCTGATCCGCCTGCGCACGAAGCCTTCAAAATAGGCATTTCAGAGATTCTGCACACTCTGTAAGCAGGTGCCTTGCGGCATCTGCTCGGGATGCTGCTTGTCCGTTTGGAATTTCACTTGAATTTCAGTGGTTTATCTCCTGCCTGCGCAAACTGGCACGGAGCTTGAATCCCGTATTGCACTCACCGGTGGCTTTCGGGTCCGCCGGCGACGTCTGCAATCGCGGGGGACCCGCATCAGAAAGGGGTGAAACCTGATGAAAATCGTGATGGCCATCATCAAGCCGTTCAAGCTCGACGAGGTGCGCGAAGCGCTCACCAATGTCGGCATCCAGGGCCTGACCGTCACCGAGGTCAAGGGCTACGGGCGCCAGAAGGGGCATACCGAGATTTACCGCGGCGCCGAATATGCCGTCAGCTTCCTGCCCAAGATCAAGATCGAAGTCGCCGTCAGCACCGACCTCGTCGACAAGGCGGTCGAGGCGATTACCGGCGCGGCCAAGACCGGCCAGATCGGCGACGGCAAGATCTTCGTCTTCGGCATCGACCAGGCCGTGCGCATCCGTACCGGCGAAACCGACACCGACGCGCTCTGAGCCGGCCAACCAATTCTCATGGAGACCTCAATGCAAATTCCAACCTCATTGAAGACGGCGGCGCGGACGGCCCTTGTCGGCACGCTCGCGCTGACCGCCCTGGGAACGGTCGCGGCCTTCGCCCAGGAAGCCGCACCGGCTGCCGCTGACGCCGCGGCCGCCGCACCCGCGCCCGCCGACGTCATGGACAAGGGCGACGTCGCCTGGATGCTGACCTCGTCGCTGCTGGTGCTGTTCATGGCGCTGCCGGGCCTGGCGCTGTTCTATGGCGGCCTGGTGCGCGCCAAGAACATGCTGTCGGTCTTGATGCAGTGCACGATGATCGTGGCGCTGGTGATCGTGATCTGGACGTTCTGGGGTTATTCGATGGCCTTCGGCGACGCCGCGAGCCCCTATTGGGGCGGCCTCGGCAAGGCCTTCCTTGCCGGCGTGACGCCGGAAAGCATGGCGGCGACCTTCACCAAGGGCGTGGTCATTCCCGAATATGTGTTCATCGTCTTCCAGATGACCTTTGCCTGCATCACGCCGGCGCTGATCGTCGGCTCGTTTGCCGAACGCATCAAGTTCCCGGCGGTGCTGCTGTTCGTGGCGCTGTGGGTGACCTTCGTCTACTTCCCGATCGCCCACATGGTCTGGGATTCGGACGGCCTGATCTATGGCTGGGGCGCGCTCGATTTCGCCGGCGGAACCGTCGTGCACGTCAATGCCGGCATCGCAGCGCTGGTTGGCGCCCTGCTCGTCGGCAAGCGCACGGGCTACGGCAAGGACAACATGGCACCGCACTCGATGACGCTGACCATGGTCGGCGCCTCGATCCTGTGGGTCGGCTGGTTCGGCTTCAATGCCGGCTCCAACCTCGAAGCGAATGGCGGCGCAGCACTTGCCATGGTCAACACCTTCACCGCCACCGCCGGCGCGATCCTGGCCTGGGTGCTCATCGAAGTGGTCGCCCGCGGCAAGGCCTCGATGCTGGGCGCGGCTTCCGGCATGGTCGCCGGGCTGGTTGCGGTGACGCCTGCCGCTGGCTTCGTCGGCCCGGTCGGCGCCATCGTGCTCGGCGCCATCGCCTCGGCCATCTGCTACTTCTTCGTGGCTGTGGTGAAGATCAAGCTCGGCTATGACGACTCGCTCGACGTGTTCGGCATCCACGGTGTCGGCGGCATCGTCGGCGCGATCGGCACCGGCATCTTCAACGCGGAGTCGCTCGGCGGCATTGGCTATGGCGATATGTCGATCGCCGGCCAGGTGTGGACGCAGATCCTCGCCGTATCGGTCACGGTCGTCTGGTGCGGCGTCGGTTCGCTGGTGCTCTACAAGCTGGTCGACCTCGTCGTCGGCCTGCGCCCGACCGTCGAGGCCGAACGCCAGGGTCTCGACCTGACCTCGCATGGCGAAGTGGCCTACCACACGTAATCCCGGTCGGCGGCGGATCTCAGATCCGGCGCCGCATCCTCCCTATCCCGTCGTGGCCGCCCGAAAGGCGCCCGCGCCTTGGGCCCGGAGCAATCCGGGCCCTCTTTTTTCATGCCGTGCGCACCAGCTCAGGCGAAAAACGCCCGTATCCGCGGCCACCAGCCGATCGCTGCGCGCACGCGGCGGGCGGCATTGGCACCTCTCACCGCTTCGCCGAAGTGGCAGTAGCAAACGATGTTGTGCAGTTGCCTGTCGGACAAGTCGAAAAAGCGCTTTGCCTCGCCATAGCTGTCGTCGGCCAGGCCATCGGCCCGGAAGCCCGCGTCTTCGAATGCCACGGTGATGGGGGAGCCCGCGACGCGCAGCGCCTGCCGTGCGGCGCGCGGCGTGTACTCCGTGCCCGAAAGCGTTCCGAGGCGCCGTTCCGGCTCGCGCTCGAGAAGCTCGGCCCAGCGTTCGAGGCGCTCGGTTCGCGTCATCGGCAGGTGCGGGCTGGCGGGACGGACTTCAGCGAAGGCTTGCAATTGCTCGATGCTATGGTGCTTCATCGTTGCCTCCTTTTAGTTTTCGCTAATATACAAAGGTATGGCGGTGCCGATGCCGCGGCAAGCCCGTATCGGCCTGCCGGAACGGAAAAACCCCGCTCGGATGGAGCGGGGTTTCCAGAGATCAGGCCTGCAACATGCGCTACATCGCGGACATCGTCAGTGCTGTAACCTTTGTGGCATCGTCGTCGGCCGTCGTGACCGTGACTTTCATGCCGGCTGCCAGATCGGCCGGCAGTGCCACGTCAGCCGGCACGGTGTAGCTCTTGCCGTCTTCCATCGTGACGACGCGGGTGTCCTTATTGAACTCCTTGACGACGCCGTCGGCCGAGGCGGCCCAAGCTGCACCTGTCATGAGTGCCGCGGCACCCAAAGCCAAAACGAGCTTTCTCATTCTGCTTCTCCTTGGTTGCGTCCCTCGCCGTACCAACGGCCCAAGGCCGGCATGGTTGCATCAATTGAGCGGCGAGCAGGAGGGGCTGCGCCCAAAGGCAGGCGCAGGAGGCGTCCGGGGTGGAGATCTTTACCGCCGGCTAGCGTTTGCGCTGCTTCCGGTCCGAGCCTTGCCAGCCACCGAGCATGTCAAAGGCTTCGAGGCCGTCGGCGTGCTCCTGGGGATGCGACCGTGTCGACGGGAACAGCGCGAGGGCGCGCCGGAAGACGTTGGCGAGGTATGAACGCCGGAAGGCAGCCTTGGGACTGCCATCGGCAGGCTGCCGTAGCTGGATCGCATCGCCTTGCATGAGTTTGCGCCCTTCCAGTGCCGAAAGCGGGGACACGCGGCGCCGGCCCAAGCCGGAACCCGGCTTGGGCCTATGGCCCGCGTCATCGAGCAGTCTGGCGCCCCCCGGCGACAATGCCCGACCGTGCGAGCGGACGATCTCGCAGGCTGATGGCAGTGTAAATGCAACGGATATGGAATGGCTGGAACACTGTGGAATTTCCGGGAAGTTCCCGACATGCCTTGCTTTCGGCGGCAAAGAAGAAAATATGCCGCTGGGGCTTGGGAGATTTCTTGGAATGAATATTGACCGGAAGCTGCGCCTGACCGCAGCTTTTGTCGGTGCTGCGACACGTAAGGACTTGGCGGCGGCTTTCAGGCGGATCAACCCGACGACCGCATTCGATGTCGACCGTGCAGACAAGTGGCTGCAGGGTCGATCAAGGCCTAGACAGTTCAGCGTCTATGAAGACTGGATCAGGCTGCTGGACCTGCCGCAGCCGGCTGACTGGATCGTCGACTGCGACCTGGAAACCTTCGTCGGCCAGATTTGCGACCACCACGGCAAGAACCGCCAGCAGCTCGAGCGGAGGGCGGCGGCCTTCGGCAAGCCCCAGTTGCACGGACTGGACGACAGTGGCGCCACGATCGTCGGCCGCTATGCCTGCTATTCGCACAGCTGGTCGCCCTATTTTCGCGGCCAGCTCATCCGCGGGACGCTGGTGATCGAACAGGAGCACGGGCCGCAGCGTCTGACGGCGACCTATTCCGAGCAGCTCCCGACGATGCGCCTGCAGCGCAAGGGCCAGGTGACGGTGACGCGGCGCGGTGTCTACATCCATGTCGGCGGAGCAGGTGACGACACACATTTCTTCTTCGCG
Organism: Aminobacter aganoensis; assembly: GCF_014206975.1. Classification (GTDB taxonomy): domain Bacteria; phylum Pseudomonadota; class Alphaproteobacteria; order Rhizobiales; family Rhizobiaceae; genus Aminobacter; species Aminobacter aganoensis. Next base: position 151,360 of record NZ_JACHOU010000008.1, on the reverse strand, counting down.
CTGTTTCCGTTCTCGCCGCCGGGCAGCGTGCTTGGCGGATATCTGACGGGCACCACGGTGCTCGGCCCGGAATCCCAGCCGTCGGCGACGCGCGCCGTGCTGGTGCGGCTGAAGCAGCCGGAGACGCAGGCGAGCGCGGCCGACGGCTATCTCGATCCGGCCCTGACGATCACGGAAGACCTGGCGCGGTTCGGCATCAAGCTCGACCAGCCCGAAGTTGCGGACGGGCACCTGCGCAGGTTCCTGGAACGCAGCGGCGACGGCGGCGTCGACCAGATCGCCACCGAGGATTTCCAGCGCCTCGTCGAGATGTTCGATCGCGCGTGGCTCGGCCGCTGAGGCTGCGGGCGGCCCGATGAACGATGGCTTAACCTTAATGCGGCCTTAACCTTCGCCCCGATAGTCTGACAGCCGAATCTGCCCGAGACGCGTCCGCGCCCGGGCCAAGGCATTATTGGACGGGGACGAGGCATGCGTTCTGGGGTTTCCTCACCGCTCGCGCTGACCGAAACGGGGCACGGCATCCAGGCATTCGCGCGGCGGCAGGCAGGCCGAGCGGCGGGGTTGGGCCTGTTTGCCTTCGTTGCCTTCGGGCTGGCAGCGCTCGGCACCTGGAACGTCGCCGATCCGAGTTTCAGCCACGCCACCGACAATCCGGTGACCAACGCCATGGGTTATCCCGGCGCGGTGTTTGCCGACCTCGCCATGCAGTTCTTCGGCCTCGCCTCGGTGGCAGCCCTCATGCCGGCGGTCATCTGGGGCGTGCTGTTTGCCACCGCGCGCGGCGTCGACCGCATGCCCAAGCGCGGCCTGGTCTGGTTCGGCTCGGCGATGCTGGCGGCGGCGATCGCCGGCTGTGTCGGCGCACCGCCGACCTGGCCGCTTCCAACCGGCCTCGGCGGCGTGTTCGGCGACATGGTGCTCAAGGTGCCGGGGCTGTTCATCGGCGGCTATCCGACCGGGCTGATCGCCACCGTCATCGGCGTGCTGCTGATCGCGCCGGCGTTGTGGATGTTTGCTTTCGGGGCCGGCCTGCTCAACCGCGAGAACGGCTTTGCCGTGGTCAACCCGAAGCCGAAGCCCGACATGCGCGAGCAGGATTTCGCCAGCTTCGACGACGAGGACGAAGACGACAACGAAGGCGTGCTGGCGCTGGGCGCGATCACGCACTGGTGGCTGTCGGCCAAGGCCTGGATGCGCCGCCGCGCCGCCAAGCGGCGCGAGCAGGAAGGCTACGAGATGCCGCCGGTGAAGCGCGAGAGCGCCTGGCGCCAGGCCGCCGAGCGCGTCGAATCGGCCGAGCGGGCCGAGGCACGCGTGACCGCGGGTGGACGCGCGCGCGTCGAGCCGGAATTCTTCGCGCAGATGGTGTCGCAGGACCGCCAGGTCTCGATCGCCCCGGACGACCAGGATGTGTTCGGCGACGACGATGATTTCGACATGCCCTCGCTCGACGGCGGCGCGCAGGTGCAGAACTTCCGCACGCCGGCCTCGGCCGGTCCCGCCTCGGCCCGCGTCGCGGCGCCGGCACCGCGGCCTGCCCCCGGCGCACGCGTACAACGCGAGGCGCAGACGACGCTGATCGGCTCCGAGACCTTCGAGATGCCGTCGCTGCATTTCCTCTCGGAGCCCAAGAACGTGGCGCGCGACGCCAGCCTGTCGAAGGACGCGCTGGAACAGAATGCGCGCCTGCTCGAAGGCGTGCTGGAAGATTTCGGCGTCAAGGGCGAGATCATCCATGTCCGCCCGGGCCCGGTCGTGACGCTCTACGAGCTCGAGCCGGCGCCGGGCATCAAGTCGTCCCGGGTCATCGGCCTCGCCGACGACATCGCACGCTCGATGAGCGCCATCGCTGCCCGTGTCGCCGTGGTGCCGGGGCGCAACGCCATCGGCATCGAACTGCCCAATGCCAAGCGCGAGACCGTCTATCTCCGCGAGATCATGGCGAGCCGCGACTTCGAGACGACCAAGTCGAAGCTGGCGCTGGCGCTCGGCAAGTCGATCAATGGCGAAGCGGTCATCGTCGACATCGCCAAGATGCCGCACGTGCTCGTTGCCGGCACTACCGGCTCGGGCAAGTCGGTGGCGATCAACACCATGATCCTGTCCTTGCTCTACCGCATGACGCCGCAGGAATGCCGGCTGATCATGATCGATCCGAAGATGCTGGAACTGTCCGTCTATGACGGCATCCCGCACCTTCTGACGCCGGTCGTGACCGACCCCAAGAAGGCCGTCGTGGCGCTGAAATGGACGGTGCGGGAGATGGAAGACCGCTACCGCAAGATGTCGAAGGTCGGCGTGCGCAACATCGACGGATTCAACGCCCGGGTGGCTGCCGCCGACAAGAAGGGCGAGAAGATCTCGCGCACCGTGCAGACCGGCTTCGACCGCCAGACCGGCGAGGCGATCTACGAGACCGAGGACCTCAACCTAGAGCCGATGCCCTATATCGTGGTCATCATCGACGAGATGGCCGACCTGATGATGGTCGCCGGCAAGGACATCGAGGGTGCTGTCCAGCGCCTGGCGCAGATGGCCCGCGCCGCCGGCATCCACGTCATCATGGCGACGCAGCGTCCGTCGGTAGACGTCATCACCGGCACGATCAAGGCAAACTTCCCGACCCGCATCTCCTTCCAGGTGACGTCGAAGATCGACAGCCGCACCATCCTGGGCGAGCAGGGCGCCGAGCAACTGCTCGGCATGGGCGACATGCTCTACATGGCCGGCGGCGGCCGCATCCAGCGCGTGCACGGCCCCTTCGTCTCGGACGACGAGGTCGAGAAGGTGGTCGCCCATCTCAAGCTGCAGGGCGTACCGGAATATCTCGACGCGATCACCGAGGACGACGGCGAGGACGAGGACGACCAGCCGTCGGGCAAGGGCGGCGGTGGCGGCGGCGGCAATTTCGAGGATTCGGACGATCCGTACGACCAGGCGGTCGCCGTGGTGCTGCGCGACGGCAAGGCCTCGACCAGCTATATCCAGCGCCGTCTCGGCATCGGCTACAACCGTGCCGCCTCGATCATCGAGAAGATGGAGAAGGAAGGCATCGTCGGGCCGGCCAATCATGCCGGCAAGCGCGAGATTCTGGTGCCGACCGAAGACGACAAGATGTAGGATCAGGGGAACCCGCGATCACGTTTTCGCGTTCTGGGGCGCATGGCGTGAACCATGTCAAACTTCAGCCCTACTAAGTGCCGATAGAACCGTCCAAATGGAATGAGAGAGTAACGGCATGAACGACGATTTTCGCACCCCGACCCGCCGGCGCCTGCTCGGCTTCGCGGCAGCGATGGCCCTGACCGCTACGCCGCTGATGGCGCTGCAGGCCATCCCGGCCCAGGCGCAGGCTTCCGAGGCAGCGCAGCGCATCGCCGACCATTTTTCGAACGTGCGCTCGATGTCGGGCGAGTTCGTGCAGTTCGGTCCGCGTGGCGAGCAGACGGGCGGCAAGTTCTTCCTGCAGCGCCCGGGCAAGATCCGATTCAACTACGAGGCGCCGTCGAATTTCAAGGTCATCTCCGACGGCAAGTCAGTGGTCATCCTGAACTCCAAGATGCGGACCTCCGATCTCTATCCGCTGTCGAAGACGCCGTTGAAGCTGCTGCTCGACGAGCGCATCGATCTCACCGGCAACAAGGTCAAGAGCGTCACCGAAGAGGACGACCTGACGACGATCAAGCTGTCCGACCGGCAGGTGTTCGGCAATTCGACCATCACCATGATGTTCGACCCGAAGACCTATGAGCTCCGGCAGTGGACGATCACCGACGCGCAGGGCAAAGACACCACCGTCATGGTGTTCAACGTCAAGCAGGGCGGTTCGTTTGCCGCCGACACGTTCAAGATCGATTACAAGCTCAACCGCGAACTCAACGCGCAAAAGAAGAACGACTGACGCCGTTCCGCACGGCTAAGCTGTGGACAGCGCCGCGACCGGCGCTGCATCCGTCTTCGCGCCTTGTCATCGCTTGGCCTTGCTGGCAGGTTCCGCGGCAACTTCGTGCCGGAACCCGCCATGCCCTTGTCCATCGCCACCTGGAACATCAACTCAGTGCGCCTGCGCATGCCGCTGGTCGAGCGGCTGCTGAACGAATACGCGCCCGACGTGTTGTGCCTGCAGGAAACCAAGTGCCCGGACGACCAGTTTCCGTCGGCGGCGTTTCGCAAGCTCGGCTACGAGCACATCGCGATCCATGGCCAGAAGGGCTACCATGGCGTGGCGACTGTGGCACGGCGGCCGCTGGAGATTGTGGAAAAGCGGCGTTTCTGCGAAATCGACGACAGCCGCCACCTGTCGGTGCGGTTCGACGTCGGCGGCAAGAAGGTGACGGCGCATAATTTCTACGTGCCGGCTGGCGGCGACGAGCCCGATCCCGAGATAAACGCGAAGTTCCGCCACAAGCTCGATTTCATCGCCGAGATGAATGCCATCCCGGCGGCTCACGACGAAACGTCGGCCTCGGTCCTGGTCGGCGACCTGAACATCGCGCCGCTGGAGCACGACGTCTGGTCGCACAAGCAGTTGCTCAACGTGGTCAGCCACACGCCGGTCGAGACGGAGAATTTCGAGGCGATGCGCAAGGCCGGCGGCTGGGTCGACCTGATGCGGCTCAACGTGCCGGACGACCAGAAGATCTACACGTGGTGGAGCTACCGGGCGAAGGACTGGGCGATCTCCAACCGCGGCCGCCGTCTCGACCATGTCTGGTCGTCGGCCAACCTGGCGCCGCAGCTGACTGGCATCGAGATCCTGAGCGCTGCACGCGGCTGGGACCGTCCGTCGGACCATGTGCCGGTCATCGCCCGGTTCGACCTGGACTAGAGTGTTTCCGCTTTTCTTCGAAACGCGAAAACGCTCTATGCTCTTGTTTTTGCGCAATTCCGGACGGAAAACCGCTGCACACTTTTCCTGGAATTGCTCTAGGGAAAACACGCCCCGGCGGGCATCTGCCGCAGCTTTCTCCGCTTCCGTCACGTAGCTGAGCCTGGCGTAGCCCTCGTGGTTCGACAGGCTCACCATGAGGGCTACCGGGTCGCCTTCGCCCATGCTCACGTTCCATTGGCCAACGTGAGCCTACTTTCCGAACCTCGGAGCCATGTCCTCGATCCGCGCGAGCATGTCCTGCAGCTCCTCGAGGATGTGCTGGTGCAGGCGGGCGGCGGCCTCGGGGTACTCCTCGAGAATGCGGTGGAACATCTTGCGGTTGAGCCGGATGATTTCCGAATCGATGGCGGCGGCGGCGCTGGTCAGCCGCCTGGTGTCGGCGATGAGGGCGAGTTCGCCGAGCATCGCGCCGGGGCCGGCGGAGCCGAGGTCGAGGCGCGCGCCATCGGCCTCGCGATAAAGCGCTATGCGGCCCGAGATGACGACATAGGCCGAATCAGCCTCGTCGTCCTCGCGATAGAGCTTGCGATCGGCCGGGAGATTTACGTTCTCCGCGCCGAAGGCCAGCAAACGCAGCTGTTCTTGGGTGAAGCCCTCGAACAGCCTCACGCCGGACAGGATGCGGATGTCGTCATCCAGCGCCATTATGTCCCCGACTTCTCAGACCGGCTCCTTCTCCCTGTTGTTGGCCGGCGGCCGCACACCGCCGGAAAACCGGTCAGGGAACCAGCTTGTATCCGCCGCTTTCTGTCACAAGAATTTCCGCATTGGAAGGATCGCGCTCGATCTTCTGCCGCAGCCGGTAGACATGTGTTTCCAGCGTATGTGTCGTCACTCCCGAATTATAGCCCCAAACCTCTTCGAGAAGCACGTCGCGGGTGACCACCTTCTGGTCGGCGCGATAGAGATATTTGATGATCGAGGCTTCCTTCTCGGTCAGCCGGACCTTGCCGCCGCGCGCATCGATGAGAAGCTTCTGGCTCGGCTTGAAGGTGTAGGGACCGACGGAGAAGGTGGCGTCCTCGCTCTGCTCGTGCTGGCGCAGCTGGGCGCGGATGCGGGCGAGCAGGACGGCGAAGCGGAACGGCTTGGTGACATAGTCGTTGGCGCCGGCTTCGAGACCGAGAATGGTGTCCGAATCGGTGTCGTGGCCAGTCAGCATGATGATGGGTGCCTTGTAGCCGCCCTTGCGCAGGATCTTCACCGCTTCGCGGCCATCCATGTCGGGCAGGCCGACATCCATGATGAGCAGGTCGATGAGGCCGGCGCGGGCGACATTGACGCCCTTGGCGGCGGAAGCCTCCTCGAGGACTTCGAACTCCTCATAAAGCGCGAGTTGCTCGACCAGCGTGCTGCGCAGATCGTCGTCGTCGTCGACGATCAGGATGGTACGTGAGGTCATGAATCAATCCGTTGTTTTAAAATCAAAATTCTGTTGACCGCGGCAATTGGATGAAGAAGCTGAACGGCACAACTGTCAACGCGGTGATTTGTTCCGCGTACGATCATACAAGAAAAATCAAAGGCGTAATTGGGGCGGACGGTTTTTTGCGACAAGGCATTTCGACAATCGTCGTGCGCGCCAAGCCGGGCGAGCCGACCAAGGGGCTGCTGCAAGTCGGCGGGGTGGTGTTTCCCTGTGCGCTGGGGCGTGGCGGCATCACCGCTAACAAGCGCGAGGGCGATGGCGGAACGCCGCTCGGGCAGATGCGGCTCTTGTCGGGTTATTTCCGCAACGACCATTTCAGAGGGCGGGGCACGCGGCTTGCGATGAGCCCGATCAGCGCGGATCTCGGCTGGTGCGAGGTGCCCGACGATCGCAACTACAACAGGCCGGTGAAAATCCCCTACGGCGCGAGCCACGAGCGGATGAAGCGCGACGACCGGCTCTACGACGCCTGCATCGTGCTCGATTGGAACATACGGCCGCGGCGGCGCGGGCGCGGCAGCGCCATCTTCTTCCACCTGGCACGACCGGGTTTCACCCCGACGCAGGGCTGCGTGGCGGTGACGGCGCAGACGATGGCGCGGCTTTTGCCGCACCTATCGAGCCGCACGATCTTGAAAGTGGTTCGCTAGGACCGATCCAAGGAGACGCGGTGCGTTTTTGGACGCGAGGCGCGGAAAGAAAGCGACCCGAAGATCGGGAGACGTGATCTTCGGGCCGAGTGAACTCCCAGAGTGAGTGGGAGAGGGGTTCAGCGATGGGATTGGCGGCGCGGCTGCTGCCAGCCGATGTCGAGCAGGCCCAGGCGGCCAAGATCGGCGTCGACGGCCTTGGCGATGTCCTGCTTGGCGATACCGGTGTCGCGGCGGTAGTGCTCGGACAACTCGGACGCGTCCTGTACAGGCACGTTGAGAGCTGCCCTCATCTGGCGAAACCAATCGAAAACCGGCTGCAGCCGTGCCGGCTGGACAAAGGTGGCTTTCAGGACATCGGTAGACATGGTCGGTTCCGTTTCGTCCGGACATCAAATCCGGTTTGACATTGATTGAACTGGGCTCATGATGCAGCGCTGAAAGACAAAAGAGAAACGAGTAGTTCTTTCTCGATCATCAAACCGAATTTGAAGATCTGGCGATGCGCTTCGTACCCGGGACACGTGCTTTGCGGACGCTGGAGGCTGCCGGCAGGCACCTGAATTTCACGCGTGCCGCCGACGAACTCGGGCTGACGCCGGCCGCCGTCAGCCACCAAATCAAGGAAATCGAGGACCAGCTCGGCGTCACCTTGTTCACGCGCACCAGCCGCAGCATCCGGCTGACCGAGGCGGGGGTGGCGCTGGTGGATGCATCGGCCGATGCCATCGACCTGCTCAACCGGGCCGTTTCGAAGGCGCGCAAGCTGACGCGCGGGACGGCGCTTCTGAAGGTGACGCTCGATGCGCATTTCGCCTCGAAATGGCTGATGCGGCGCATCGACGCTTTTCGCAAGCTGCATCCAGACGTCGAGCTGCGGTTCGACATCAGCTACGACGTGCGCGATTTCGACCTCGACGATGTCGATGTCGGTATCCGCTTCGGCACGGGCAAGTATCCGGGGCTGCATGCCGAACGGTTGTTCGACAACATCATCATTCCGGTGTGCAGTCCGAGGCTTCTGCAATCCGAGCGGCCGCTCAACGTGCCGCGCGACCTGTTCCATCACACGCTTGTGCACATCGAATGGTCGCAGCAGGGCGTGACATGGCCGAACTGGCGGATGTGGATGGCGGCGGCGGGCGTCGACGACTTCGACGACAGCCGGGCCATCGTCTTCACCAATTCGTCCGACGCCGTGCAGGCGGCGATTGACGGCAGTGCCGTGGCACTCGCCGATTTCGCCATGGTGGCCAACGATCTTTCCGAGGGGAGGCTGATCAGGCCGTTCGACCTCGGCATCAGGGCGTCACGCGAGTTCGCCTATTTCCTCGTCTATCCGAAAAGCTCGGAGGGCGATTCGCGCATTGCGGCCTTCCGGGAGTGGATTGTCGGGGAAGCGTCCCAGACGCTGGCCTGAAGGCCTCAGGCAAAGCGCCAGACGGTCGTACGCTTGACCTCGGCGTCCTCGAGCGCGCGGGTGACAGGCACCTCGTAGGTGGCCAGCTTTTCGAGCCGCTCCCTGGGCAGGTATGAGCGGCCGGGATCGCCGACGAGCACGTCTGCGCCGCGTGCCCTGAGCTTTTCGAACCAGGGCACGAGCCGGTCGGCGAAGGGCTTTTCGTAGAACACATCGCCGGCGAGGACGACGTCCCAGCCGCCGTCATGGCCGACGAGATCTGCGCCTTCGAACCCGATCGTCACATCGTTGGCCCCGGCATTGAGGCGGATGGCCGCCTCGCAGAAGGGATCGATGTCGGCGCCGACGACCGACACCGCGTCGGCCTGCATGGCGGCAATGGCGACGAGGCCGGAGCCGGAGGCGAAGTCGAGGACGTGCTTGCTGGCCACGGTTCCAGGGTGATCGAGCACATAGCGCGCCAAGCCCTGGCCGCCGGCCCAGGCGAAGGCCCAGAAGGGCGGTGGCAGGCCGATCTCGGCCAGTTCCTCTTCGGTCCGGTGCCAGAGATCATGCGCCTCGTCGGCGAGGTAGAGCGCAATCTCGGGCACATGCGGCGGCCGCATCAGCGCCGTGTTGGCGCGGATGAAGGTGGCCGCGCCTTCGGACGTCAGGCGTGTCGTGGAGGCCGTGGTCACGGCGCCTTGTCGAGCCCGGCCATGCGGCAGACTTCCTGCCACTCGTCCGGCGTGACCGGCTGGACGGACAGGCGCATCGAGGTGACGAGCGCCATCTTCTCGAGCGCCGGATTGGCTTTTACGTCGGCGAGCGTGACGGGCCTGGGGATCTCGCTGTGGTAGCGGATGTCGACGCATTCCCAGCGCGGGTCCTCGGTGGTGGTGTCGTGGTGGGCGAGCGCGCAGACTTCGGCGATGCCGACGACTTCCAGCCCCTCATTTGAGTGATAGAAGAAGCCGAGGTCGCCGATCTGCATGGCGCGCATGTTGTTGCGGGCGAGGTAGTTGCGCACGCCGTCCCACTGCGTGCCCTTCTTGCCGGCCGCCTTCAGCATCTCGAAGGAGAATTTGAACGGCTCGGATTTGAACAGCCAGTACTTCTTGTCGCTCATGTCGTCCCCTCGATGCCCGATAGATGCCAGTTCAGGCGCTGGCCGGATTGTTGAAGACCCAGTTCCACGGACGGACCTGGACGCTTTCGAACAGGCCGGCCTTGGCGTAGGGATCGGCGTCGGCGATTGCTTGGGCCACAGCCGCATCCGCCGCTTCGATGACCACGAGGCTACCCTCCGGCTTGCCGTCGGCATCGAGGAACGGGCCACCGAATTTCAGCGCGCCCCTGGCGTTGAGGTCGTTGAGGAAGACCACGTGGTCGGGGCGGGTGTCGAGGCGGAGCTGAAGATGGCCCGGCTTGTCCTTGCAGATCAGTGCGAAAAGCATGTTGTCCCTCTCGATGAATTCAGTCGGCTTCGGCGCGCAGCGGCCTGGTCATCAGCCCGGCGACGGCCTCGTTGATGGTGATGGCCTTGTCGAGCAAAGCGGCAACCGCCTCGACGATGGGGGCATCGATACCGCGCTCGCGCGTCAGGCGGGCGGCGATGTAGGCGGTGGCCACGCCCTCGGCCAGAGGCCGGCCGGACAGTTCCTCGCCTTTGCCGAGCGCCACGCCGTAGGCGAAGTTGCGCGACTGGACGGAAGAGCAGGTGAGCATCAGGTCGCCGAGGCCGGACAGACCCATCAGCGTTTCGGGCCGGGCGCCGAAGGCGGCGCCGATGCGGCGCAGTTCGACAAAGCCGCGGGTGACCAGGGCTGCCTGCGCCGAGGCGCCGAGGCCGGCACCAGTGACGGCACCGGCAGCGATGGCGAAGACGTTCTTCAGCGCGCCGCCGAGCTCGACGCCGATGAGGTCGTCGGTCGAGTAGCAGCGCAGATTGGCGGCGGAGAAGCGCAGGGCAAGCGCCGACGCGCGGGCCTCGTCCTCGGCGGCGACGACGACGGCGGTCGGCAGGCCGCGGGCGACGTCGGTGGCGAAGCTCGGGCCCGACAGGGCCGCAACCGGGTTGTCCGGCAGGATCTCGGCGGCAATGGCCGAGAGCAGCGTGCCGGTGTCGCGTTCGATGCCCTTGGCGCAGAGCACCAGGGGCACATGGGCGGCAACATGCGGCTTGACCTCCGACAGCACGCTGCGCAGCGCCTGCGCCGGGGTGACGACCAGCACGCAGTCGGCGCCGGCCACGCTGGCGGCGAGGTCGGTCGTGGCGACGATGCCGGTCTCGAAGGTGATGCCGGGGAGGTAGCGCGGGTTCTGGCCCCTGGCGATGGCGTCAACGCTGTCTGCGTCGCGCGCCCAGAGCGTGACGGCATGGCCGGCGCGCAGCATGGCCAGGGCCAGCGCCGTGCCCCAGGCGCCGCCGCCCAGAACCGTGACCTTGTATGCGCTCATGCCTTGGCTCCCCGCCTGCCGGAGCCGACGACCGGCGCGGACACGGTGTCCAGCGGCCAGCGCGAGCGCGGCACGAAATCGAATGCGTCAGGCTCGGCGAGCCCGGCGCGCAGCCGCTCGATGCCGGCCCAGGCGATCATCGCGGCGTTGTCGGTGCACAACGCCATGGGCGGCGCAATGAAGGCGAAGCCATGGCCGGCGCATAGCAGTTCAAGCCTGGCGCGGATCTGGTGGTTGGCGGCGACGCCGCCGGCGACGACCAGCGCCGGTGCTGCGACATCGGGGAATTCGGCACGGAAGCGGGCGAGCGCGCGCTTGACGCGGTCGCCGAGCGTGTCGGTGACCGCCGCCTGGAACGACGCGCAGATGTCGGCGACATCCTGATCGCTGAGCGGGGCGACCGAGGTGGCGGCCTGACGCACGGAGGTCTTGAGGCCGGAGAAGGAGAAGTCCGGCTGGGCCGAGCCCTTCATCGGACGCGGGAAGACGAAGCGGGTGGCGTCGCCCGAGGCCGCCGCCTTCTCGACATTGGGGCCGCCGGGATAAGGCAAGGCCAGCATCTTGGCGGTCTTGTCGAAGGCCTCGCCGAGCGCATCGTCGATGGTGGTGGCCCAGCGCTGGTAGTCGCCGACGCCGCGAACCAGCACGATCTGGGTGTGTCCGCCCGAGACGAGCAGCAGAAGGTAGGGGAACTCGAGCCCGTCGGTCAGCCGCGCGGTGAGTGCGTGGCCTTCGAGGTGGTTGATGGCCAGCAGCGGCTTTTGCGCGGATGCGGCGATCGCCTTGGCGGTCATCAGCCCGACGATCAGACCGCCGACGAGGCCCGGGCCGGCAGTGGCGGCGACGGCGTCGATGTCATCGAGCGAGAGGCCGGAATCCTCAAGTGCGGCCTCGACGATGCCGTCGAGCGCCTCGACATGGGCGCGGGCGGCGATTTCGGGCACGACGCCGCCAAAGGCTGCGTGTTCCTCGATCTGGCTGAAGACCGTGCTCGACAGAATGACCGGCTTCTTGCCCGCTTCGAGCGCGACCACGCTGGCCGCGGTTTCGTCGCAGCTTGTCTCGATGCCCAGAACGCGGATCAATTGGTCGCTACCCTGCATGATTGCCCGGTGGTAATTTCCTAGATAGGAGGTACGGGACCGCCCCGCCAGCGCGGGGTTATCACGGACCAAGCGCGATGCAAACTAGAGCCTTGAGAATCGGAACCCGCGGCAGCCTGCTGGCGCTCGCGCAAGCGCATGAGACGCGCGCGCGGCTGATGGCGGCGCACGGCCTGCCGGAAGAGGCGTTCGAGATCGTGCCGATCACCACCAGCGGCGACCGTATCCAGGACCGCTCGCTGGCGCTGGCCGGCGGCAAGGGGCTGTTCACCAAGGAGCTGGAAGAGGCGATCTATGCCGGCGACGTCGACTTCGCCGTGCATTCGTCCAAGGACATGCCGACGCAGCTGCCCGACGGGCTGGAACTGTCGGCGTTCCTGCCGCGCGAGGACCCGCGCGACGCCTTCATCGGCCGGGCTGCCGCCAGGATCGCCGAGCTGCCGGAAGGTGCCGTCGTCGGCTCGTCGTCGCTGAGGCGGCAGGCGCTGATCCGCCGCATGCGCCCCGACCTCGACGTGGTGATGTTCCGCGGCAACGTGCAGACCCGGCTGCGCAAGCTCGACGAGGGCGTGGCCCAGGGCACCATCCTGGCCAATGCCGGCCTGCGCCGGCTCGGCCTGGCGGACATCATCACCGACCTGATGCCGCTGGACATGTTTCCGCCGGCGCCGGGGCAGGGCGCGATCTGCATCGAAAGCCGCGTCGGCGACAGCCGCGTGCGCGACATGCTGGCAGCCATCGACCATAGGCCAACCGGCCAGGCCCTGGCCTGCGAACGGGCGTTTCTCGCCGCACTCGACGGTTCATGCCGGACACCGATCGCCGGATATGCAACAATCGATGGCGACATGCTGGCGTTCTCCGGGCTTATCCTGACGCCAGATGGTACGCTGTGGCACGAGGCAAAGGCCGAAGGCCGCGCGGCGGACGCCGCCGAGATCGGCCGCAAGGCCGGCGAAGACGTCAGGGCACGCGCCGGCGAGAAATTCTTCGAGGGATGGAGCTAGATGGCACGCCGTGTGCTGGTGACGAGGCCGGATCCCGGCGCCACCCGCACCGCGCGGCGCCTTGAAGCGCTCGGCTTCGAACCGGTGCTGCTGCCGCTTTCCGAGACGCAGCCGCTGCCGGTGGCGCGCGAAAGCGTGCCGACCAACGCCACCGCAGTGGCCGTGACCAGTGCCAACGCGCTCCGCCACGCCCCGAGCGGGCTGGTCGAGCGGCTCAGCCACCTGCCGTGCCACGCAGTCGGCGCCCGGACCGCAGAGGGCGCGCGCAAGGCGGGTTTTTTCTCCGTCAGCGAAGGGCCGGGCGATGCAGCAGCACTTGCCGACATGATCGCCATCGAGCTGGGCAAGGCGACGCTGGCCTATCTCTGCGGGCGCGTGCGGATGCCGGATTTCGAGCGGCGCCTCGGCGCCAACGGCATCAAGGTGGTGCCGATCGAGACCTACGACACGATCGCACTTTCACCGCCTCCTACTTACGTGCGGCAGCAACTCGGCGGCCAGCCGATCGACGCGGTGCTGATCTATTCGGCACGCTCGGCGGCAGCGTTCGGGACGCTGATGGAAACGCATGCCGAGGCGGACTACCTGATCCGGGGCGCGACGTGTTTTTGCCTGTCAGGGCGGATTGCCTCGGCGCTGGGCGACGGCTTCGACATCGAGGTCGCGCCAGATCCCAACGAGGACGCGCTGCTCGACCTTCTCGGCGCGCCGGACTGACGTTGCGTCGACCGTGCCATCACGCGGCCTTTTTTCGCTGGACGGTGGGTGTTACTGATTTTGATCTTCGACCCCGCATTCGCCGCGGGACCTGTGCCAACGAAAATCGCGGAGCCCCAAGCATGGTCAAGACGCCGAAGACGCGCCATTCGAAGACGCATCGCGAGCCGGTGACGATCGAGCTTGAGCCAGGCGCGGTGTCGCGGGTCGAGGATGCCGCCAAGGCCGAGACCGTGACGGAGGGCGAAAAGGTTTCGGCGACGATGGGCGACGAGGCGATGGCGGCGGAGCCCGCTGCCAGCGAGGCGCAAGCGCCGGCCGACAGCGGATATGCGTCCTACGACTATGATTTCGACAACGGCCCGCAGGCGCAGCAGCCCAAGGCCGAGGCGCCGGCACAAGCCGCAGCTTCGGATGGCGGCAGTTCTTATGCCTCGAGTTCGGCGACGTCCTCGCAAGCGCCGATGCGACAGCCGACGTCAGGCCTCCTGCCGGGCCTTGCCGGCGGCCTGATCGCGCTGCTGGTCGCCGGCGGACTGCAATATGCAGGCGTGCTGGGCGCGCCGTCGTCTGGTGCCGGCGATGGCGGCGAAATGCAGGCCGAGATCGCCTCGCTGAAGTCGCAGGTGGCCGAACTTTCGGCCGCGCGCAGCAGCGGCGACGCCGGCGGACAGATCGAAAGCCTGTCGGGCGAGATCGCGCAGCTGAAGAGCGAGGTCGAAGGGCTGAAGACAGCCGGCAGCCAGGCGGGTTCGCCGGAGGCGTTGGCCGGGCTCGACCAGCGCATCAAGGATGTCGAGACGGCGGTGACGTCGCTCGGACAGGGCGGGGCGGCGGCAAGCGAGGTTGCGGCCCTGAACGAGAAGGTGGGCGCTTTGGACACAGCGCTGAAGGCCGCGGGCGAGGCTGCTTCCAGCGATGACGGCAAGATCGCGACGCTGGAGCAGTCGGTTTCCGCGCTGACCTCCAAGGTCGACGCACAGGCATCGCAGCCCAAGATCGCGCTGGCGATTGCCGCATCGGCGCTCAAGGCAGCCGTCGACCGGGGTGGCGCGTTCGGCGCCGAACTCGAGACCTTTGCCGCCATTTCGCCCGACGCGGCGGAGCTGGCGAAACTCCGGGCCCATGCCGAAAAGGGCGTGGCGACGCGGGCCAACATCGTTGCCGAAACCGACGCCGCCGCCAATGCGATGATCGCGGCGGCGAAGCCGGTTAATCCGGATGCCGGCGTGTTCGAGCGGCTGGTTTCGAGCGCGGAGCAACTGGTCAAGGTGCGGCCGATCGGCGCCGTCGAAGGCGCAGGCGCGCCGGAGACGGTGGCGCGCATGGAACTGGCGGTCACCCAGGGCGACTTCGCCAAGGCGCTGGCCGAATACGAGACGCTGCCGGACACCGCCAAGGCGGCGGGCGCCGATTTCGCCGCCACGCTCAAGGCGCGGCAGGAGGTCGAGGCGTTGGTCGACCAACTGGTCGCCAATGCGATGAAGGCGTGAGGAACACCAGATGATACGCATCCTGTTCTTCCTCGCCATCGTCTTCGCTCTCGGTCTGGGCTTCGCCTGGCTGGCCGATCGCCCGGGCGACATGGTGGTGACCTTCGGCGGCTACCAGTACCAGGTCAGCCTGATGGTGGCGGCGGTGGCGGTGACGGCCATCGTTGCGGCGGTGATGCTCTTGTGGTGGCTGACCAAGTCGCTGTGGAACAGTCCCTATGCCATCGCCCGCCATTTCCGCGCCCGCCGCCGCGACCGCGGCTACCAGGCGCTGTCGACCGGGATGATCGCGGCGGGTGCCGGCGATGCGGCGCTTGCGCGTAAGAAGAACAAGGAAGCGGCGAAGCTGATCCGCTCCGACCAGGAACCGCTGATCCAGCTGCTCGACGCGCAGGCGGCATTGCTGGAAGGCGATCATGACGGCGCGCGGCAGAAATTCGAGGCGATGCTCGACGATCCCGAGATGCGCCTGCTTGGCCTGCGCGGGCTCTATCTCGAGGCCGAGAGACTGGGCGACCGCTCGGCCGCGCGCCACTATGCCGGGCGTGCCGCGGGGCTGGCGCCGCAGCTTTCCTGGGCGGCGGATTCGACGCTGGAGGAAAAGGCCGAACGCGGCGACTGGGACGGTGCCCTGGCGCTGGTCGATGCCCAGAAGTCGACGCGGCAGATCGAGCGCGACGTCGCCAACAATCGCCGCTCGGTCCTGCTGACGGCCAAGGCGATGCAGCTGTTCGACAGCGACTTCAATGCGGCACGGACGGCAGCGCTCGAGGCCAACCGGCTGCGGCCGGAATTCGGCCCGGCGGCGATCGCCGCAGCCAAGGCGCTGTTCCGCCAGAACGACGTGCGCAAGGGTTCGAAGGCGCTGGAAGGTGCGTGGAAGGCCGAGCCGCTGCCCGATGTCGCCGAACTTTATGTCCATGGCCGACCCGGCGACGCCGTTCTCGACCGGCTGGCCCGGGCGAAGAAGCTGCAGTCGCTGCGGCAGAACCACCCGGAATCCTCACTCGCCGTGGCGCGCGCTGCGCTGGAGGCGCAGGACTATGCGCTGGCACGCGCCGAGGCCGAGGCAGCGGCGCGGATGCAGCCGCGCGAGGGCGCCTATCTGCTGCTCGCGGACATCGAGGAGGCCGAGACCGGCAACCAGGGCAAGGTGCGCCAGTGGCTGGCCAAGGCGGTGCGGGCGCCGCGCGACCCGGCATGGGTCGCCGACGGCGTCGTTTCCGAGCGCTGGGCGCCGTTCTCGCCGGTGACCGGCAGGCTCGACGCATTCGAGTGGAAGGCGCCGGAGGAACGGCTCGGCCATCTCATCGAACAGCACGACGAGGAGCCGGAGGAGCGCGTGGCGATCCCGGCGATCCGGGCCGCGCAGCCCGCCGGCGACGACATCGTAGAGGTCGAGAGCGACGTCGAGGCCATGCCGGAAAAGGAGGCCGAGCCGGCCGTGGCAAAAGTCGTTCCACCGGCGCTGGACGGCGTTGCCGGGGTCGTGGACGAGGACAAGGCAGAGCCGATCCGGCTTCCCGACGATCCCGGCGTGGACCCCGAGGTGGAACGGGACAACGCGCAGCGACGTTTCCGTTTGTTTTGATTCGAGGCCGACCCTAAGTCTAGGCTTTGCCCCAAGCAGGATTCGCCGATGTTCGAACGCATGATTTCCTTCCTGAAGGACCTGCCCGCGGCAGGCGCCAGGCACAGCGGTGAGGACGACCCGCGCGTGGCGGCGGCGGCGCTGATGTACCATGTCATGGACGCCGACGGCGACCGGCAGGACATCGAGTGGGAGCGCGTCAAGCAGTTGCTCGCCAAGAGTTACGGCGTCTCGGGCACCGAGCTCGACCGGCTGGCGAAGGCCGGCGAGCAGGCCGACAACGAGGCGATCGATCTCTACGCCTTCACCAGCGTGCTCAAGCGCAGCCTCGACGAGGATGCGCGCAAGGATTTCATCGGCATGATGTGGGAGATCGTCTATGCCGACGGCGAACTGCATGAGATGGAGGACAACACCATCTGGCGCATCGCCGAACTGATCGGGGTCGCAAGCCGCGACCGCATTGAGACCAAGCGCAAGGCGGCGCAGCAGGCGCAGCGCGCGGTCGGACCCGAAACGGACGAATAGGCGCTCGATGCCGGGCAAGGCGAGAGCGAAGATCCTGGTCGTCCTGCACCAGGAGCATTCCAGCGCCGGCCGTGTCGGTCACTTGCTGATCGAGAATGGCTTCGATCTCGATATCCGCCGGCCGCCGCTGGGCGATTCCTTGCCCGAAACACTGGAAAACCATGCCGGCGCCGTGGTCTTCGGCGGGCCGATGAGCGCCAACGACCATGACGAGTTCGTGCGCCGCGAGACCGACTGGCTGGCGGTGCCGCTCAGCGAAAACCGGCCGTTCCTCGGCATCTGCCTTGGCGCGCAGATGCTGGTCAACCATCTCGGCGGCAAGGTCGAGGGCCATGGCGATGGGCTGGTGGAGATCGGCTGGTATCCGATCAAGGCGACCGAGGAAGGCCGCAAGCTGATGCACTGGCCCGAGATGGTCTACCAGTTTCATCGCGAGGGCTTTTCGCTGCCCACCGACGCCGTGCTCCTGGCATCATCCGACACCTATCCCAACCAGGCATTCCGCTATGGCGACAATGCCTGGGGCATCCAGTTCCACGCCGAACTGACACGGGTGATGATGCAGCGCTGGGTGGTGCGCGGGGCCGAACGCTTCGTGCTGCCCGGCGCACAGCCAGGCCGCGACCATCTGGGCGGCCGGCTGATCTGGGACATGCACCTCAAGCGCTGGCTCGACGAGTTTCTCGTCACGATATTTGGCCGAGGGGGCCGGTAAGGCAGGGGGGCTTCCTGCTGCCCTTGTATCAGACGCGGCCGTCGAGGCGCCTGACCTTGCGCAACTGCGGGAAGGTCCAGGCCCAGATTCCGGCGACGGCGACGGCGCCGATGCCACCGAAGACGACGGCAGGCACGGTGCCGATCAGGGCTGCCATGGTGCCGGCGCGGAATTCGCCGAGTTCGTTGGAGGCGCCGACGAAGACGCCGTTGACGGCGTTGACGCGGCCGCGGACACGATCCGGCGTCCACAGCTGGATCAGCGTCTCGCGGATGTAGACGCTGACCATGTCAGTGGCGCCGATCAGGGCCAGGGCCGTGATCGACAGCCAGGGAATGGTCGAGACGCCGAAAATCGCCGTGGCTATGCCGAACAAGGCGACGAAGACGAACATCACCAGGCCGGCATGATCGCGGATCGGATGGCCGGCAAGCCAGACGGCGACGACGATGGCGCCGACGCCGGGGGCGGCGCGCAGCATGCCAAGGCCCCAGGGCCCGAGTTCCAGGATGTCGCGCGCGTAGACCGGCAGGAGAGCGACGGCGCCTGACAGAAGCACGGCGAACAGGTCGAGCGAGATCGCGCCGAGCACGATCTTCTCGCCCCATATGTAGCGGAAACCGGCGAACAGGGTTTCGGCGGTGGATGTGTCCGTCTCGCTGCGCTGGGTTGGTTTCGGGATGGAAAAGATCAGCGCCGCCGAGGCGAGCATGAGGACGGTGGCCGCGCCATAGGCGGCTTCGGGCGAGACGCCGTAGAGCAGGCCGCCGGCGACCGGGCCGACGATGGTGGCGGTCTGCCAGGCAGACGAATTCCAGGCAACGGCGTTGGCGAAATCCTCGGCTGGGACCAGGTTTGCGACCAGCGATGCCGATGCTGGGCCAAAAAAGGCGCGGGCGATGCCGAAGACGGCGAGCACGGCGAAGATCGGCAGCGGGCTGGCGAGGCCATGATAGGTGAGGAGCAGCAGGGCAGCGGCGCACGCAGTTTCAACAAGCGCTGCCAGCGCCATGATGAGGCGTCGGCCGAAGCGGTCGGCGACGACGCCGGTGACGAGCACCAGCAGCAAGGCCGGCGCGAACTGGATGACGCCGACGAGGCCGAGGTCGAAGGGATTTCGCGTCAGGTCGTAGACCTGCCAGCCGACGCCGACGGAGACGATCTGGGTCGAGAAGGTGGCGAGGAAACGCGCGATCCAGAAGCGCGAGAACGCACCATGACGAAAGGCAGCGAAGCGGTGTTCGGGCGCTGTTGCGGGATGGGCTGTCATCTGGTCCGGCGGGTTTCGACGCCGGATCGGATCACGCCGGCGAGGGTGCAATAGCGCAGATCACTGTCCGGCGGGCAACATTGTGCCGCTGGATCAAAACTTTTCGGCAAGCGTGCCACGAGAGGTGCCAGCGAGGTCCGGCGCTTTCGAGCCGCCGGACCGCGCCGCGCGGCCGATGCGAGGCTATCTCACAAAGACCGTAACCGAGCCGTCGGCTTCGATGCTGGCGGCGACCACCGCCGACGTGTCGATCGTTTCGCTGTCGAGTTTCGTCTTCAGGGCGCTGTTGGCCATGATCGCAGCCTGCAAGCCGGTGATGTCGGCCTGATTTTCGCTGACGGCCTTTTCCAGCGCCTCCTTGTCATTGCCCGTGGGCGACAGCTTGACGACGTTGACGGTGCCGACGGTGGTGAGGGCCTGGATGGCGGTCGCGGTGGTCCTGCTGGCCTGGATGGCCGGCAGCACCGTGCCGAGATCTGCCTTGGCGCCGGTGCTCGCCGTGGTGGACGTGTCCACGGATTGTGCCTCGCTGCTGGTGGCACCAGCGGCAAAGGCGGGCGCAGCAACGACGGTGGATGCAAGCAGGATCGCGGCGGCGAGTGAATGTCTCATCTTCTTCCTCTTCGAATTTCACCCCTTCGCGACGGTTTAACCGGTCGGCGCGGCATCGGTTCCGCTCAAATCGGCCCCGGAAAGAAATGTCGGGGCAGATGTTATGAACGGCATGTGCCGTGGCGCCTTCGTTTCCATGGTGTTGCGCCACATCGCGCGGAAGCGGGCATATTGCATTGCAACATAGTTTGAATTGTCCTGCCGGACTGCCTCGCCGATCCTGCGCGGATGTCCAGCAGCCTCATTTCCGCCTCATGAGCGCAGGCCCGTCGACGTTCCGGCCCGACATCGAAGGCTTGCGCGCCATCGCCGTGGGTGGCGTGGTGGCCTTCCATTTCGGCATGTCGAACCTGCCCGGCGGTTTCATCGGCGTCGATATCTTCTTCGTCATCTCGGGTTTCCTGATCACCAGGCACCTGATGCAGGAGATCGGCCGCAGCGGCACGGTCGACCTCTGGCGCTTCTACGGGCGTCGCGCGCGCCGGCTGCTGCCGGCATCGCTGCTGGTGATCGTGGCGACGCTCTTGGCCGGCTATTTCATCCTGGCGCCGTCCGAACAGCAGCTCTACGCCAAGGGCGCCCTGTTCGCCTCGAGCTACGTCATCAATCTCTGGCTGCTGCGGTGGTCGTTCGACTATTTCGCCGCCGATACGGCAATCAACCCGTTCCTGCATTTCTGGTCGCTTTCGGTCGAGGAGCAATTCTATCTGCTATGGCCGGCGTTCCTGCTGCTGGTGGCACGGTTCCGTCCAGGCGAAAGGGGCGTGGCCGTTTTCCTTGGCGTGGCGACGGTGGCGTCGTTTGCCGCCTGCGCCTGGATGACCACGGTGTCGCAACCCTGGGCGTTCTATTTTTCGCCATTGCGGGCCTGGGAGTTCGCCGTCGGCGGGCTGGTCTCGCTGACGGTCGCCGAACGCTGGGCGTCGGGCTTCCGCTTCGCGCCTGCCATGGGCTGGGCCGGCCTGGCGCTGATCGTCGTAACCTACCTCACTGTGTCGGAGGCCGATCCGTTCCCCGGCTTCCTTGCACTGATGCCGGTGCTCGGCACGGCAATGTTGCTGCTTTCCGGTGCGCGCCAAAGCGCAGCAGGGCCGGCGGCGCTGCTGTCGCTTGCGCCCTTCCAGTGGACCGGCAAGCTGTCCTACTCGCTCTATCTCTGGCACTGGCCGGTGATCGTGTTCGCCACCATCCTGATCCCCGACCTGTCGCTGGCCGGCAGGCTGGCGTGCCTTGCGGCGACCTTCGGCCTGTCGCTGCTGAGCTACCATTTCGTCGAGAACCCGGTGCGCCTGAGCGGCTGGCTGTCGGCCGGCTCGGTGCGGTCGCTGGGGCTTGCCGCGCTGCTGACGTCGTCTGGCGTGACATTGTCCTATGGCGCAGCCCAGGTCGCGGCGCGAAGCGTCGACCCGGATCAGAAGCTGATCGCGGAAAGCGCGGCGCGATCGTCGTCGGCGCGCCAGGTCGATGCCGGCTGCGTTGCCAGCCTGGAACAGACGGAACCGCGCAGCTGCAGCCTCGGGGCAGAGGAACCCCGCAAGACGATCGTGCTTTTCGGCGATTCACACGCCGATCACTGGTCGACACCGCTGGCAAAGATCGCCGAGGCGAACAACTGGCGCGTGGTCACCTATCTGAAATCCTCCTGTTCGGTCGCCGAGGTGCCGACGTGGAACGTGCGGCTGATGCGGGCCTATGAAGAGTGCGATGCGTGGCGGAAATCGGCGATGAAGGAAATCGCCAAGCTGAAGCCCGACGCCGTGATCGTCGCGCAGTTCTCCTACAGCTATGTCGAAAATGATGTGAATGGCGGCCTGGAACATCTGGTCAGCCGCAATGTCTGGGGTGGCGGCTTGAGGGCATCGCTTGCAAAGCTGGGCGAGACGGGCGCCGAGGTCGTGCTGCTGCGGGACGTTCCAGTCCACAAATCGTATCTCGACCGCTGCGTGGCCCGTTCATTGTGGCAGGGCCGGAGTGCCACGGTCTGCGACACACCGCGAGACCAGGCGATCGACGAGCGGATATCGGAGACCGAACAGGCCGCGACGGCCGGCCTGCGTGGGGTCCGGTATGTCGACCTCACCGAATTGTTCTGCAACGCCACCACATGCCCGGCGATGATCGGCGGTAAGCTGACCTTCCGCGATCGGCATCACATCGCCACGCCCTATGCGGCGACACTTGCGGGCTCGATGCAGCGCGCGATCTTCGGCAACCAGATTGCTGCGCATTGGCAGTGAGCCGGACCGCCGGCCATAGTCGTGGCTAGAGCTGGATGCCGCCCTGACTGAGGCCGCGGGTGATGCTGCCGGTGGTTGGCAAAAGCGGGATCAGGCAGGCCTGGAGCGCGTGGTAGATGTCGGGCTTGCCATAGAAGGGGCCGGCATTGGGCTTGAGATCGTCGTCGAGCTGGGCATGCCAGCCGCCATTGCGGTGGTCGATGAAGCGCGTCGCGCAGAAGCTCCAGATACGGCGGTACCATTCCTCGTAGGCGGGGTCGCCATCGATCGCGCCGAGCACGCTGGCCGCTCCGATCGCCTCGCAGCACGGCCACCAGTAGCGATCCTTGATCCGGGCCGAGCCGTCCCATTCGAGCGTGTAGTAGAAGCCGCCCGTCGCTGCGTCCCAGCCATCCGCCGTTGCCTGGCCGAACAGGTTCCTGGCTGCATCCGGCAGCCAGTCGAGCTTGCGCTCGCCGAGCTCCCAGAGCTGCAGCAGAAGCCGCGCCCACTCCAACGAATGACCGGGCGTGGTGCCGTAGGGGCGGAACATCGGGTCGCCGGAATAGTCGCGGTCGAGCTTCCAATCCAGGGTGAAATGTTCCGGCAGGCGCCAGCCGGCAGCGGCCGAATGGCGGCGGATGATCAGATCGGCGATGCGTTCGGCCATGCGGAGGTAATTGCCGTCGCCGGTTGCCTCGAAGGCGGCCATCAGCGCCTCGGTCAGGTGCATGTTGGAGTTCTGGCCGCGATAGCTGTCGAAAGGCTTCCAGTCGCGGGTGAATTCTTCGGCGACGGCGCCATGGCCGTCTTCCCAGAATTTTTCGGACAGGACGGTCGAGATGTCGGTCAGCAGGCGGTCGGCATCGGGATGCCCGGCGACCTTGGCGCTCGAGGCGGCCAGCAGCACGAAGGCGTGGCCATAGGCCTGCTTGGTGTCGTTGGCCGGGCCGTCATAGCCGACGCCCCAGAAATAGCCGCCATTGGCGCTGTCGCGATGGCCGTTCCAGAGGAACTCCATGCCGTGGTCTACGAGCGTGCCGGCTCCCGGCCGGCCGAGCAGATGGGCGATCGAAAAGCAGTGCACCATGCGCGTGGTGACGTGGATCTGGCGGCCGGCGAACTTGCCCGGCACGGCACCGGGCGCCAGCGGGTGGCCCCGGTCGTCGAGATCGTGAAAACCGCCGAGCGGATTGAGGCTTTCGCGTTCGAAGAAGGAGAACAGCGCGTCCGCCTGCTGCAAGAGCCACAGGCGATGGCTGGCGAGCGTGGTCCACCTGGCCGAGCCGGCGGAAATGTCCAAAGAAGCCATGGAGAGCGTTCCCTTGCGGCTGGCGGCGCCGAATTGCATGAATTCCGCGACCTAAGACGTATTGGCGGCCGCACTCAACAGGAAAACGCCATGATTGGCATGCAGCGGTGCAACGACACTGTATTTAGCCAATATGCCACGGCGGACCCACTAGTCACGGCGCTTGCCGCGCATTATGGACAAATGGCGCGCTTGACCGAGTTGGCAGCGAGATTTCGGGGATTGAATGACGAAATTGATGTCGTCCAGGGCGGACGGCCTGCCTGCGGGGGCTGTCATTGCTGCCGATCATGCGTCTGAAAAGGCGCTGGTTCGCCGGCTTGCGTCGCATTGCAATCGCTTTCGCGATCCCGACGACCGGCGCGCGGCCTTCGAACTGGCGGTGACGCTGGTGCCGTTCCTGGCGATGGGAGCGGTGCTGGTCTGGCTCGCCGCCTATGCCGAACCGCTACTCGGCGCCTGGCGCTGGCTGCTGCTGGCGCTGCTGGCGCCGGTATGCGCGGCGTTCCTGGTCCGGCTGTTTGCGATCCAGCACGATTGCGGCCACGGCTCCTTCACCAGTTCGCGCGAGGCAAACCGCGTCATCGGGCGGGTGCTGAGCGTCTTCACCTTCACGCCCTACACGCTGTGGCAGAAGGCCCACGCCGTGCACCACGGCTCGTCGGGCAATCTCGACAAGCGCGGCATCGGCGACATCGATACCCGCACCGTCGCCGAATACGAGGCGATGACCACCGGCCAGCGGCTGATGTATCGCATCTATCGCAATCCGATCATCCTGATCGTGATCGGCGTGCCGATCTATTTCCTGATCATGCACCGGCTGCCCTACAACGACGCCATTCCGCGCGTCGAGGCCTGGCGCAGCGCCGGCGGACTCAACCTTGCACTGCTGGTCGTCTATGGCGGGCTGGTGTTCGTGGCCGGCTGGGCGGTGATGCTGGCGATCCTGCCTGTCGTGGTGATGGGTGCATGGGTCGGCGGCTGGCTGTTCTACGTGCAGCATCAATTCGAAGAAACACGCTGGGATGCCGGCGAAGCCTGGGACCTGCATGTCGCCGCCTTCGGGGGCAGCTCGTGGTATGCCTTGCCCGCTGTGGCCCAGTGGATCACCGGTTCGATCGGCCTGCACCACATCCACCATCTGTGCAGCCGGGTGCCGTTCTATCGCCTGCAGGCTTGCTTCGACAGCAATGCGGAATTGCGCGATGCCAGCCAGAGCGTGAAGCTGACCTTCTGGAACAGCGTTGCCTGCGTCAATCTCGCGCTGTGGTGCGAAGACCGCCGGCGGCTCGTCACGTTCGCCGACGCGGCGCGGTAGCTTCTGCGACCAGTCATTGCGACAGGCGGAGGCGCCAGAGTTCGCCCGCCTTGCTGCGGGCGTCGGCGAAATTCGTCTTCGAATCGAGCGTCAGCAAGGCGGCGGCGGCAGTGTCCACGACGGTGCGTTCGGCGGCCTCGTCCCTGGCCTGTCCCAACCAGACCGCCCGCCAGTATTCGAAGCTGGTGAGCCCCGTCGGCAGCTCGGCTCTCGGGCGCCTGTGCGACGGGATGATCACCTCGCCCGGACTGCCATCGTCGAGGGTGTACATCGTCGTCGTGCGAAAGGGCGTCGCCTGGGCGACGTCGCGGCTGTTGCCCAGGATGCCGAGCTTCGGCCAGCCGAGCAGGGCGGCGGCATCGCGGTGCAGGTCGCGGTAGCTTGGCCGGAACGCCGCGATCAGGCTGGCCCCGGCGGTGAGCGGATTGAGCAGGTGCACAACGGCGCTGAGCGGCGAGCGCATTTCAAGAAGGTTGTAGATGCCGAGCAGGCGATGGAGCTGCGGCGACATCGCCGCGAGCGGCAAGTAGCCGATGCGGCGTTGCTGCAGGGCGTCGTTCGCTTCGGCAATGGATGCCACAACTGATATGCCGAGGGCGCCGGCAGCCATGTCGAGCGCGTTGGGAGTCGCGCCGCCGCCGCTGTTGCCGTGCAGGAGCACGCGGTGGCCGGCGTCGGCGACAAGCCTGGCCGCCTGCAGGAACCACGGCGCCGACCTCGATCTCGGCGAGACATAGGCCGGCCAGTCGAGGTCAGCCAGTCCGGGATGGACGGGGCAGCCGAGATGGCGCCGGCTCGCCCTGGTCAACCCGGCAAGCTCGATCGCCGTCAGGCCGCGATATTGCAGAACGACCAGAAGTGCTCCGACCTGTATCGGGTCGGCCTCGCCTTCGAGCAGCAAGGAGAAGGCGTCGTCGGCCTCATCGAGGGTCAGCGGCCGGGCACCGCCGACGCCGGCGCCTATGGTCGCGATGTGTCTGGCCAGCCTCTGCCGCGGCGCGGCATCCTTGCCGATCGAGCGCAGCCTGCGGGCAAAGTCCTCTGGAAACGGCTCGTCCTCGAGATAGAGGCTGGGTCGCATGGCCAGCGGCGGGGCGTCGATGATGGTGGTCTGGTTCCAGCCGTTGGTCTCGGTACGTGCCTTCTCGGCTGCTTCACGTCGCGGGGCGATGAGGTCTTCGGTCTCCGCCGCCACGGCGCGCAGGCGCAGGCGCAACGTCTCGGCGAAGGGGGTCGGCGTCATGCCGCGCGCGGTCCGCACCAGGATCGGGTCGCCGTAGAGTTCGCGGATCTGCTTCAGAAGCCGGCTCATGGCCGGAGCGCCAAGGCCCATGCGCGCGGCGGCCTTGCCGACGCTGCCCTCGACCAAGAGCGCATCCAACGCCACCAGCAGGCGCAGTTGGCCGAGGCGCGGCTCCGCCACGGCGCCGCGTGCTTCCGCCGGCGGCCTGGTTTCGTGCGCGTCAGTCCTATCCATCTGTTCCTTCATCGCCTGCGAAAACCATCCGGGCACGTGCAGGCACCAGTCCAAATTGCGCTTTTCTGAATTTGGAATCGCTCTCAAACACCCGAGTTGACCGTCCCTATTCGATAAATAAGAAGACTTTTATACTCAAGTTTAGGTGATGGGGCTTTTCATGAATTTTCTCAACCCGGATGCAATCGTGGAGCGTCACCCTGCCCGCTGCTGGCCAGGCACGGGCTTTGGCCCGTTCGGGCGCGCGTTGCTCGCCTGCACCTGCCTTTCGGGCATAGCGCTGATGGCATCCTCGGCCGCATTCGCGCAGGCCGCCCAGAAAAAGACGGGCGCGGAAAGCGATGCGCTGGTGCTGCAGCAACTGGTGGTGACGGCGTCGGGCTTCGAGCAGAACGTCAAGGACGCCCCGGCCAGCATCACGGTGGTTTCGCGCGAGGAGCTGGAGAAGGGGACGTATCGCGACCTGACAGATGCCCTGCGCGACGTGCAGGGCGTGGCGGTGACGGGACCGGCCAACGAAAAGGACATCTTCATCCGAGGCCTGCCGGGCCAGTACACGCTGATCCTCATCGACGGCAAGCGCCAGAGCACGCGCGATGCGCGCACCAACGGCAATTCGGGCTTCGAGCAGAATTTCATGCCGCCGCTCGCGGCGATCGAGCGCATCGAGGTCGTGCGTGGGCCGATGTCCTCGCTCTACGGCTCGGATGCGATGGGCGGCGTCATCAACATCATCACCCGCAAGGTCGGGGAGACGTGGTCAGGCTCGTTCACCGCCGACGGCACCATGCAGCAGCACGATGAGTTCGGCAATTCCGGGCAGGGCTCGTTCTACCTGAACGGACCGGTCGTCACCGACACGCTCGGCCTGCAGGTCTGGGGCAAGGGCCTGAAGCGTGACGAGGACCAGTTTCTGGGCGGCATCACCGGCGCCAAGGAAGGTACGCTCGGCGGTCGTCTGACCTTCGTGCCGAACGAGAACCACGAGTTCCGCCTCGAAGGCGGCACGGCGCGGCTCAGGCGCGATGCGAATGCCGGCGAGACGCTCGCCGCCAACGGCACCTCGACCTACAACTACAACGACCGGGACCACTGGTCGCTGTCGCATGTCGGCGACTGGGGTTGGACGACGTCGGAATTCTCGATCATGCAGGAATGGGCCGAGCGTACCAATTTCAACTGGGACAGCACACGGCGCAGCTACCTCGAACAGGCGCGCTCTCCGGAGGTGCGCAACTCGGTGATCGACGGCAAGTTCACGACGCCGTTCGAGCTTTTCGGTTCGCACACGCTGGTGACCGGCGGCCAGTTCTTCGACGCGCTGCTGACCGACCAGAATCCGGGCCGCAGAACGGGCCGCGACGAGCAGTTCCAGATCGCGCAATGGGCGCTGTTTGCCGAGGACGAGTGGAAGATCAGCGACAGTTTCGCGTTGACCGGTGGCTTGCGCTTCGACCAGCACCAGGAATACGGCTCGCATTTCAGCCCGCGCCTCTATGGCGTCTGGAACCCGACCGACCATCTGACGCTGAAGGGCGGCATCTCGACGGGCTTCCGCGCGCCGGAGATACGCGCCATCGCCCCAGGCTACGCCTACACGACTGGCGGTGGCGGCTGCACCTACGGCCCGAACGGCACTTGCGGGGTGATCATTGCCGATCCGAACCTCAGGGCAGAAACCAGCACCAGCTACGAACTGGGCGCGCTGTGGGACAGCCATGACGGCATCACGCTGGGGGCGACCTATTTCTACACCGACTTCAAGGACAAGATCGCCAATTCGCTGGTGCTCGACGGTGCCGGCAATCCGGTGCGCTGGAGCGAGGATCCGAACTACCGGCTCTGGTACAACTACAATATCGACGATGCCGTCATCCAGGGCGTCGAGCTGACGGCGGGCTGGGAGGCGACCGACACGCTGACCTTGCGCGGCAGCTATACCTACACCCATTCGGAGCAGCAGACGGGCGTCTATGCCGGCTTCCCGCTGGCACGCACGCCGGCGCATCTCGCCAACATCCGTGCCGACTGGACGACGCCGGTCGACGGGCTGTCGGCATGGGCGGCGGCCAACTACCACGGCTCGGAGATCAATGCCGGGCCGCGCGTCGGCATCATCGGTACGCCGGTGATCCGCAACGGCGCAGTCGGGAGGAAGTACGACGCCTATGCCACCATCGATGTTGGGGCGACCTATGCCTTCAGCGAAAGCTTCGTCATGAACGCCGCCGTCTACAATCTGATGGACGAGAGGGTCGAGACCGCGGAACACAATGCCGTGATGGAAGGGCGACGGCTCTGGGTCAGCATGACCTCGAACTTCTAGACGACGCGAGGTTGCGGACAGGGCTGCGAGACGGCTCTGTCGTGTCTGCTTTGGCAATCGAAAGCCCGGGCGGCCGGTTCCAAAAACCAGCCTGCAAGCCCCGGTTTCGAAGGCTTCCGGCCGTGGCAAGCTTTGCCGCGGACGGACGCGACATCGGGGATCCGCAGCGGCGGATCCTACCGGAAAATCGATGCAAACGGGGATCTCGAATCTGGTCGGAGGCAGGGGCGTGGCCGTCTCCGCACACATATTGGTGAATTGAAGTTATCGCTGCACCGCACCTATTATCCATTACCGACCGGTTGTTCGGTAATTGTCGAAGCAGTGCAGGCGTGAACGTATGGCCCGTCCCAGGGTAATCGAACAGAGCGACATTCTGGATGCGGCGGAACTCGTGGTCGTGCGCGAAGGCGCCGCGCATCTGACGCTCGACGCTGTCGCCACGGCGGCCGGGATCGGCAAGGCCAGCGTCGTCTACGACTACAAATCCAAGCGCGAGCTCATCAACGCCGTCATCCGGCGGCGCGTGGAGAACGAGGAGCAGCGCGTCCAGGCGGTGACGGCTGGCCTGGGCCCTATTGCAAGCCCGGCAATCAACGGGCTCATTGCAGCGGCTGCCGAGCGGCCGCGCGACCATGCCCGCGCCGTGGCGGTCAACCTGGTCTCGGCCCTAGCCCAGGATGCCGAAGCACGCGGCATCATTGAAGCGGTCTATACCAGGATAATCGCCTCGGTCACCGAGACTGCGGAAAACCCCCGCGGCGCCATTCTCGCATTCCTGGCGCTTGAAGGGCTCAAGCGCCTGGAGATGCACAATCTGCATCCCTGGTCGGATGCCGAACGCGCGGACATGCTGCGCGACATAGGCTGGCTGATCGACGCCGATCACCTGAAACCACCCAGAGACGCCGGCGACTGATCGCTCCCGATCAAGCCATCCCATCATCAAACCATCACTCGCCGTTCCGGCCACCGTCAACCTTTTGTGGATTTTCCCATGCGTATACCCGCCCTGCCGCTGAAACTTGCAGCGGCCATCAGCCTGCTCGCCCTGGTCTCCGGATGCAGCGATGCCAACAGCTCGTCCGAACCGAAGCCGTCAGCCCCTCCACCATCGCCGGTGAGCGTGATCGAGGTGGTTCCCGAAGCGCTACCCATCCTGAACGAGCTGCCGGGGCGCATTGCCCCGACCCGCATCGCCGAGGTGCGGGCGCGGGTCTCGGGCATCGTGCTGGAGCGCGTCTTCGAACAGGGCAGCCTGGTGAAGGAGGGCGACGTGCTCTACCGCATCGACCCGGCGCTGTTCCAGGCGCAGGTGGCAAGCGCCGAGGCGACGCTGCAACGCGCGCAGGCCGTGCAACTCCAGGCGCGCCAGCAGTCCGAGCGCCAGAGCGAACTGCGCGAGCGCAATGTCTCCAGCGGCCAGCAACTCGACAATGCCGTCGCCGCCCTTGCGCAGGCCGACGCCGACGTGGCGATCGCCACCGCGGGGCTTGCGACGGCGCAGCTCAATCTCGGCTATGCCGAAATCAAGGCGCCGATCTCCGGGCGCATCGGCCGTGCCATGGTCACCGAGGGTGCGCTCGTCAGCGCCAACGGTCCCGAAAGCCTGGCGACGATCCAGCAGATCGATCCGGTCTATGCCGACTTCACCCAGTCGGCGAACGAGCTTCTCAGGCTGCGGCGCGAGCTCGAAGACGGCGCGCTGACGAATGACGAGGCAGGGGCCGCGCGCGTCGGGCTTCGTCTCGACGACGGCAGCGAATATGCCCATCCGGGCAAGCTGCTGTTCCTGGAAGCCGCGGTCGACGCGATGACCGGGCAGGTGACGCTGCGTGGCGAGTTCCCCAATCCCGAGGGCGACCTGCTGCCTGGAATGTACGTCCGGGTGCTGATAGAGCAGGGTGTGCAGCAGAACGCCATCGCCATCCCCCAGCAGGCGATCCAGCGCGATTCCGGCGGCAGCGCCCAGATCTATGTGGTGAACGACAAGAACGTGGCCGAGCGTCGCCAGGTCCGGGTCGGGCGCGTGGTCGGCGACCGCTGGGTCGTCGAAGACGGCGTCGAGGCGGGCGACAAGGTTGTCGTCGAAGGATTCCAGAAGGTCAGGCCGGGCGCCGAGGTGGCGGCCCAGGCGTGGAAGCCGCAGGACAAGACGTCAGCAACCGGCAGCAGCGGCGCGGCAACGCCCGCCAGCAAGCCCAAGGCCGGCTAAGGATCATCAGACATGCCTCAGTTCTTCATCGATCGACCCATCTTCGCATGGGTCGTGGCGATCTTCATCATGCTCGCCGGCGCCATCGCCATTCCGTTCCTGCCGGTGGCGCAATATCCGAACGTCGCGCCGCCACAGGTCTCGATCAACGCGACCTATGCCGGCGCTGCGCCTGAAGATATCTACCAGAGCGTCACCCGGCCGATCGAGGAAGAGCTGAACGGCGTCCCCGGTCTGCTCTATTTCGAATCGACTTCAGATTCCTCCGGCATGGTCAGCATCACCGCGACCTTTGCGCCGGGAACCGACAGCGGCCAGGCCTCGATCGACATCCAGAACGCGGTTCGCCGCGTCGAGCCGCGGCTGCCGCAGGTCGTCAAGCAGGTCGGCATCCGCATCGAGGAGGCCGGCAGCGGCTTCCTGATGATGGTGGCGCTGACCTCGACGGACGGCTCGCTCGACGTCGTCGGCCTTGGCGACTATCTGAGCCGCAACGTGCTCAGCGAAATCCGCCGCATCGACGGCGTCGGCCGGGCGCAGCTGTTTGCGACGCAGCGCGCGATGCGCATCTGGATCGACCCCGACAAGATGGTCGGCCTGAACCTGACGTCGGACGATATCACCAACGCGATCCGCTCCCAGAACGCGCAGGTCGCCGCCGGCCGCATCGGCGCCGACCCCAACCCGATCACGCAGCAGATATCGGCTACCGTCCTGGTCAAGGGCCAGCTCACCTCCGCCGAGGAGTTCGGCTCGATCGTGCTGCGCGCCAATCCCGACGGCTCTTCGGTGCGGCTGTCCGACGTGGCGCGGATCGAGGTCGGCGCCGAGAACTACAATTTCTCGACCAGGCTGAACGGCAATCCGAGCGCGGCGATTGCCGTGCAGCTGTCGCCGACAGGCAATGCGCTGGCGACATCGGAAGCGGTACGGGCGCAGATGGAGGAGCTGTCGCGCTTCTTCCCCGAGGGGCTGGAATACGCGATCCCTTACGACACCTCGCCTTTCGTGAAGGTGTCCATCGAGAAGGTGATCAGCACCCTCATCGAGGCGATCCTGCTCGTCTTTGCTGTGATGTTTTTGTTCCTACAGAACTTCCGCTACACGGTCATCCCGACCCTGGTCGTGCCGGTGGCGCTGCTCGGCACCTGCGCGGTGATGCTGGCGACCGGCTTCTCGATCAACGTGCTGACGATGTTTGCGATGGTGCTGGCCATCGGCATCCTGGTCGACGATGCCATCGTGGTGGTCGAAAATGTCGAGCGCATCATGGCCGAAGAGGGGCTGTCGCCACGCCAGGCGACGCGCAAGGCGATGAAGCAGATCTCCGGTGCGATCATCGGCATCACGCTGGTGCTGACGGCGGTGTTCGTGCCGATGGCGTTCTTCCCGGGAGCCGTCGGTGTCATCTACCGGCAGTTCAGCCTGACGATGGTGGTGTCGATCCTGTTCTCCGGTTTCCTGGCGCTGTCGCTGACGCCGGCGCTCTGTGCCAGCTTCCTGAAGCCGGTCGCCAAGGGGCACCATGAGAAGAAGGGTTTCTTCGGCTGGTTCAACCGTGGCTTCGACCGGACGACGCGCAGCTATACTTCCAGCGTTGGATGGATCGTCAAGCGTACGGGCCGCTTCATGGTCATCTACCTGGCGCTGCTGGTCGGCCTCGGCTGGTCCTTCATCCAGTTGCCGACGTCGTTCCTGCCCAATGAGGACCAGGGCTTCCTGATCGTCGACATCCAGGGGCCGCCGGAATCGAGCAGCAACCGCACTCGGGCGATCGCCGAGAATGTCGAGACGATCTTCATGGGCGAGGAGGCGGTCGACCGCATGGTGGTGGTCAACGGCTTCAGCTTCTCGGGCGCCGGCCAGAACGCCGGCCTGGCCTTCGTGACGCTGGACGACTGGAGCGAACGCGACGACGACAACTCGGCTGCGGCCATCGCCGGCCGGGCCAACAAGGCGTTGTTCCAGATGAAGGACGCCGTTTCCTTCGCGCTGTCGCCGCCGCCGATCCAGGGCCTCGGCACGTCCAACGGATTCACCTTCCGGCTGCAGGACAGGTCGGGACGGGGCCAGGCGGCGCTGGCTGCCGCGCGCGACCAGCTGATGGCGGCCGCGGCGGACAGCGACGTCATCACCGGCCTGCGCGTCGAAGGCATGCCCGATGCGGCGCAGGTCAACCTGTTGATCGACCGCGAGAAGGCGAACACTTTCGGCGTCAGCTTCGCCGATATCAATTCGACGATCTCGGCCAATCTCGGCTCGGCCTATGTCAACGACTTCCCGAATGCCGGCAGGATGCAGCGCGTGACGGTGCAGTCGGATGCAGGGCGGCGCATGCAAACCGAGGACCTCATGAGCCTCAACGTGCGTAACGCCCATGGCGGTATGGTGCCGCTGTCGTCGTTCGCCAGCGTCGAATGGCAGAAGGGCGCGGCGCAGGTCGTTGGCTACAACGGCTATCCTGCGGTGCGCATCAGCGGCCAGGCGGCGCCGGGCCATTCCTCGGGTGCGGCGATCACGGAGATGGAGCGCCTGGCGGACGAGTTGCCGGCCGGCTTCGGCTATGAATGGACCGGCCAGTCGCTGCAGGAAATCCAGTCCGGCTCGCAGGCGCCGGCCCTGATCGTGCTCAGCATCCTGTTCGTGTTCCTGCTTCTGGCGGCACTCTACGAGAGCTGGTCGATCCCGGTGTCGGTGATCCTCGTCGTGCCGCTGGGCGTGCTTGGCTCGGTGCTGGCGGTGATGGTCATGGGCATGCCCAACGACGTCTACTTCAAGGTCGGCCTGATCGCCATCATCGGCCTGTCGGCCAAGAACGCGATCCTGATCATCGAGTTCGCCAAGGACCTGCGCAAGGAGGGCATGTCGCTGCTCGATGCGACGGTGGAAGCGGCCAAGCTGCGCTTCCGGCCGATCATCATGACGTCGCTGGCCTTCAGCCTCGGCGTCGTGCCGATGGCCATCGCCACCGGGGCCAGCGCCGCGAGCCAGAACGCGATCGGTACCGGCGTGCTGGGCGGCATGATCTCGGCGACCGTGCTTGCCGTGTTCTTCGTGCCGGTGTTCTTCGTCGCCGTCATGAAGCTGACGCGGCGGGGCAAGGCGGAAGCGCAGGCGGGCACAGATGCGTCCGAGGCGGAACGGGTGCCGGCGGAATGACCGGTTCCGCCAGCCGGCCGGCATCCGGACGGACAGCACTCGTGCGACGGCTCGAGCAAAAGGAGCGCCTGTTCCATGCGGCGGTTTGCGTGGCGCTGGAAAACGGCTTCGGCAAGGTCACCCTCGATGCCGTTGCCCGCCAGGCCGGCATCAGCAAGGGCGGGCTGCTGCACCACTTCTCGACCAAGGGCGAGCTGATCCGGGCGATGCTAAGGCATTATGCCGACGCAGCCGATGACGGAAACATGGTGAAGGCTGGCGGAGCAGACCAAGGGGCGCCCGACGACGTCGATCCCTTGGCTGTCGCGGCCTTGGTCGCGGCGGCAGAGGATACGGCGCTGCTCGAAACGATCAACTCGCGGATCGGGATCCGGTGCACCGGGCCTGGCGGCAGCGGTCAGCGGACGACGCGACTGGCGTTGACCTGCGGCTTTGCCAACCGGCTGATGCTGCGCGAACGCTGAGGTGGGCCCGGCGGAGGCGCAAGCGCCCGCCGGGCCCGAGTTTCTAGGACAGGCCGAGCCGCTGCTTTCGGCGGGCCGCCCAGGCGGTGATCAGCTGGTCGGCGGTGAGGCCCATGAAGGCGACGCAGAGGCCGAGCACCAGCCCCTTGCCGGCATCGTTGAAGGTCAGGGCGCGGAATATCTCCTGGCCGATGTCCTTGGTGCCGATGAAGGCAGCGATGATGACCATGAACAGCGCGAACATGATTGTCTGGTTGATGCCGAGCATAATCTCGGGGAAGGCGAGCGGCATGCGGATGTTCCACAGCAGCTGCCGCCTGGTACAGCCCGAGGTGATGCCGGCCTCGACGATTTCGGACGGTACGTTGCGCAACCCGAAGATCGTGTAGCGGACGATCGGGATCATCGCGTAGATGATGATCGCTGAAATCGCCGCGACGTCGCCGACCTTGAACAGCATGATCACGGGGATCAGGTAGATGAAGGACGGGAAGGTCTGGAAGGTGTCGCACAGCAGCTTGACGATGGCAGTGCGGCGTTCGCTGCGCGATGCCCAGATGCCGATCGGAAGGCCGACCAGGATGCAGATCAGCACGGCGACCGTCACCATGTAGGCGGTGATCAGCGACCGCTCCCAGTAGCCGGCGAAGGCGATGAACAGCACGAAGCCGGAGACGGTGAGCGCGAGGCGCAAGCCGCCGAGCGACCAGCCTGCCGCGGCGACGAGCGCGACCATCGCCGTCCAGGGAATGCTCTGGAACAGGTCGCGCACCGGGATCAGCACGTAGAGCAGCATGGCGTTGCGGACATATTGCAGCGGGTCGTAGAAGGTGACGGTGACCCAGTCGACCAGCGCATCCCAGAGCGGTGCGGTGCTGAGGGCAAGTTCGGACGGCCAGGCCTGGGCATAGGGCGTGATCGCGGCCAGCAGGAGCGACGCCATGACGACCAGCACGGAAGCCACGAGGAACGGAAAGCGCTGCAGGAGAGTGGCGTCCGCGACATGCGACGGCTCCTTGTGGGCGGCAGCGCGGCTCAACTGGTCGAGCGTGATCGCCATCAGGACGATGGCGACGCCGCTTTCCAGCGCCTGGCCGATCTTCAGCGCCTGGAGCCGGAACAGGAGATCGTGTCCCAGGCCGCGGGCGCCGACGAAGGATGCGATCACCACCATTGCCAGGCACTGCATGATGACCTGGTTGACGCCGACCAGGAGCGGCTGGCGAGCGGACGGGATCTCGACCATCCACAATGTCTGGAAGCGGGTACAGCCGGCCATCTTGCCGGCCTCGCGAACTTCCTCGGCAACGCCCTTCAGGCCGAGGATGGTAAGGCGCGCCATGGGCGGGATGGCGAAGATGACGGTGGCGATCGTTCCGGCCTTGTGGCCGACGCCGATGAACACGGCGATCGGGATCAGGTAGGAGAAGTGCGGCAGCGACTGCAACACGTTGAGCAGCGGCACGACGAGTGCCTCGAACCACGGCTTCTTGACCGCGAGGATACCGATCAGGAAACCGATGAGCCCGGCGATCGGGGCCGCGACAAGAACCACTGAAAGGGTGATCATCGACAGCTCCCACTTGCCGAAGATCGCCATGTAGGCCACGCATCCGGCTGAGAGCAGGCCGAGGCGCCAGTCCTTCAGATACCAGCCGAGCACGCCGGACAGGCCTGCGGTCATGACCCATGGCATCGCTGCCAGGCCGATCTTCGGAAAGCCCGAAACCAGCAGGCCCTCGACGAAGGCCAGAGGCCAGGTGATGAGTTCGGCGATGGCGCGGGTCAGGTCGCGGAACGAAAACAGCCCGAATATGGCGTCATCGCGCATGTGCTCGATCAGCGTGTTCGCCCAGTCGACGAACGGGACGGTCCAGCCTGCGGGAACCCTGACCGCCCAGCCGGGCAGCAGCGAGGCTGCCAGCAGCAGGATGATGAAGGGCAGCACCACGAGCAGCGGTTTTGTCAGGGACGCCAGGGGTTTTTGCGGCTCCATCTCGGTGGCGCGGGTCAGGATCGCGGCACTCATGCGTGCTGTTCCTTGCCGTAGAGTGCATCGAGCAGGCTGTCGCGGCTGAGGGTGCCGACAAGGGCGCCGCCGTCGTCGACGACGTCGACCGGGCGTTCCGACGACAGCACCTGGCGGGCGACGCTCGCCAGAAGCGCCTCGACCTGGACGGCTGCCGCATCCGGCTTGCGGGCGGCTGCCGGCGCCATGACGGCGCCCACCGAGAGCAAGCGGTCGTGAGAAACGTTGCGGGTGAATTCGGCGACGTAGGGCGTGGCCGGGGAGGTGACCAGTTCTTCTGCGGTGCCAAGCTGTTCGACGACGCCATCCTTCATGATGGCGATGCGGTCGGCGACACGGATCGCCTCGTCGAAATCGTGGGTGATGAAGACGATGGTCTTGTTGAGCATCTTCTGCAGGCGCAGGAACTCGTCCTGCATCTCGCGGCGGATGAGCGGGTCGAGTGCCGAGAAGGGCTCGTCGAGGAACCAGACGTCGGGACCGACGGCGAGCGAACGGGCGATGCCCACACGCTGCTGCTGGCCGCCGGAGAGCTCACGCGGATAGTAGGCCTCGCGGCCTTTCAGACCGACCAGTTCGATCACTTCACGGGCGCGGGCCTCGCGCTTCTGGCGGTCGGTGCCGCGGACCTGGAGCGGGAAGGCGACATTGTCGAGCACGGTGCGGTGCGGCAGCAGGGCGAAGTGCTGGAAGACCATGCCCATCTTGTGGCGCCTGATCTCGATCAGCTCGCGCTCGCTGGCGGCAAGGATGTCGCGACCCTCGAACATGACCTCGCCGGAGGTCGGCTCGACCAGGCGTGCGAGGCAGCGCAGAAGTGTCGACTTGCCCGAGCCCGACAGGCCCATGACGACAAGGATTTCGCCCGGCATGACCTCGAACGACACGTTGCGGACGGCGGGAACGTAGCCTTCGGCCCTGATGGTTTCGATCGAGGGGTTGCCGGCGTGGCGTTTCAGGAAGCCGGCAGGGTCGGCGCCGTAGAGCTTCCAGAGATTGCGGCATGCGATTTTTGCTTCGGTCATGTCGAGTTTGCCTCTCGCCAAGGTGGCCGATGGGTGTGCAGGGGCGAGGTGGCGCCTGCTGCTGCAAGCGCCACTTTCACCACGCGATGTCGTTTGGTGCAGGGTTAGCTGGCGGAACCCAGCCAGGCCTTCCAGCGAGCCTCGTTGTCGGCCAGCCATTTGTCGGCGGCCTGCTCGGGCTCCATGTTGTCGATGTCGGCAAGCTTTGCCTGAACCGCGATGTCCATGTTGGAGAAGTTGATCTTCTGCAGGATGGCGTAGGCCTTGGGCCACTTGGTCGGGAATTCCTTCCAGGCGGCGATCTTCAGGTAGCCGTCCTTCGGGTTGCCGCAGTCGTAGCTCAGGTCCTTGTTGCTGCCCCAGGCCGGATCGTCCTTGCACTTGGGGTCGAAGGCCGGGAATTCGACGAACTTGCCGTCGTACAGCGCTTCGACGAAGTTCGGCGTCCAGTTGAACAGGACGATCGGCTCCTTGCGCTTGACGGCGGAATCGAGCTCGGCCCAGAGGGCTGCAGCCGAACCGGCGTTGACGACCTCGAAATTCATGGCGAGGGCTTCGACGCGTTCGGAGTCATGTTTCAGCCAGTCGACCGGACCGCCGAGGAAGCGGCCTTTCGGCGAGGTTTCGGCGGTGGCGAACTTGTCGGCGCAGGCATTCAGCGCTTCCCATGCCGGCAGGCCGGGGCAGACTTCCTCGACATAGGTCGGGTACCACCATTCCTCGCGTGTCTTGGCGTCGTGGGTGGCCGCATCGACGACGCAACCTTCCTTGACCACCTTCTGGAAAGCGACGCCGAAGGCGCCTTCCCAGACTTCGTGCACGAGGCTGACGTCGCCTTCGCAGAGCGCGGTGTAGACGACTTGGCTGTCGGCGGAAACGTATTCGACCTTGGCGCCGCCCTTTTCGAGCAGCTTGCCGACGATGTGGGCGCCGACGATCTGGCTCGACCAGTTGTGCGTCGGGATCTTGATGGGGTCAGTGGAATCCTCGGCGAATGCCGTGCCCGTAGCAAAAGCCAGAATCGTGGCCATAGTTGCGGACTTCGTGAAATTCCTCATTGAACCTCCCTTTCCTTTGTGTTGCGATTGTTCCCACGGGATGCGGAGGTCGGTCTCTGTGGACCTGTTTCCACTCCAGCCCAGCAAACATAGCCGTGAGAAGTGAACCGGTGTCGGGCGGGGTGTAAAAGTCGTGGTCTGACTTGTGAAAAGATGTTAATCAGGGCTTGGGAGGATAAGATGGCATGCGGGCTCAGCACCACATCGTGATCGTCGAGGACGACCCGGTCACGCGGGCGAAGCTTGCCGGCTACTTCCTGGCCGAGGGCTACAAGGTCAGCGAGGCGGGCGACGGCGAGCAGATGCGGGCCATCATGGGCAGGCATCCGGCAGATCTGCTGATGATCGACATCAATCTGCCCGGCGAGGACGGCCTCAAGCTGACCCGCGAGCAGCGCGAACGCTCCGACGTCGGCATCATCCTGGTCACCGGCCGGACCGACACGGTGGACCGCATCGTTGGGCTCGAGATCGGCGCCGACGACTATGTCACCAAGCCGGTGGAACATCGCGAGCTGCTGGCCCGGGTCAAGGGCCTGTTGCGCCGCGTCGGCAAGGGACGGCTGGCCCCCGTGGCCTCGGGCACTCGCCATTTCTACGGCTGGACGCTGGAGGTCGCGCGGCGCACGCTGCAGGCTGACGACGGCACTTTCATCGAGTTGACCGGCGCCGAATTCAAGCTCTTATCGGTGCTGACCGCCAATCCGGGACAGGTGCTGTCGCGCGAACGCCTTCTGCACGAGATCTCGCGGCGCGAATGGGACGCCAGCGACCGCACGGTCGATGTGCTGGTCAGACGGCTGCGGCAGAAGCTGAACGACAATCCGCGCACGCCGCGCATCATCGTCACCGCCCATGGCGAGGGTTATTTCTTCGCGCCGGATGCACACCAGATGGTGCGCGCGTCGGCAAGCTTCTGAGGCCAGGGCCTGCCGTCAGGCCGAATGCGCCGGGTCGGCCTCCAGCAACGTCTGCCATTGCTTCGTGCCCTCGGCAAAGGCCGCCTCGCAGTCCTTGACCCTGCGCTTCAGCCCGGCGACGGGTTCGTCGGCCGCCGCTGCTTCGAGCGCCTCGGCCGCCTGCAGCAGGCGCGGAAAACCGAGCGATCCGGCCGAGCTTCGCGTCGCATGGGCGAGGTCGCCGATGGTCTTGCGGTCGCCGGCTTCCAGCGCATCGTGCATCGACTTGAAGCGTCCGGGCAGGCTGTCATGGGCGATGCGATGCAGCCGCCGCACCGTCTCGGGGCCGAGTGCGTCGAGATCGGCCTGGCAGGCGGCGGCGTCGAAGGCGGCGACGGGTTTTCTGGCCGAGGCCGGGCGGCCGGCAAGTGCTGCCACGGCGTCGAGCAGCTGTTCGTGGACGATGGGTTTTGCCACGAAGGCATCGACGCCCGAGTCGAGATAGCGGTCGATGTCCGACCTGAACACATGCGCCGACATCGCAACGACGGGGAGGTCGGGCGCCGAGAGCGCGGCGCGCAGCCGTTTCATCGTCTCGATGCCGTCGATGCCGGGCAGGCTGACATCCATCACCAGGATGTCGGGCCGGAAGTCGGCGATGGCTTCCAGGGCAAGGTAGCCTGAGCTTACCGCCTTCACACGGTGGCCGGCCTGGGACAGCAACGTGGTCGAGACCAGCCGGGTGGCGTCGTCGTCTTCGACCAGCAGGATATTGCGCGGCGAGGCCGCGGCCTTGCGCGAGCGGCGGCTTTTGACGGCGGGTAGGCCGGCCTCGATGGCGGCCCTCCGCAATGGCACCTCCAGCGTGAAGATACTGCCTGCGCCCTGGCGCGAACTGACCGAGAGATCGGCGCCCATGAGCCGGGCGTATTCGCGGCTGATCGCCAGCCCCAGTCCGGTGCCGCCAAAGCGTCGGGTGATCGAGGCGTCCATCTGGGTAAAGGCCTGGAAGATGTCTTCCTGGCGCTTCGGCGAAATGCCGATGCCGGTGTCCGACACGGCGAGACGCACCGTTTGCGCCTGGCTGGCGCCGGCGGCGACCGTTACCTTGACCCGGACATGGCCCTGCTCGGTGAACTTGATCGCGTTGCTGACCAGGTTGAACAGGACCTGGCGGATCTTGCCGGCGTCGGCGCTAAAGGCAGGCGCCAGCTTCGGGTCGATTTCGAGCCACAGGTCGAGGCCCTTTTCCGTCGCCATCGGGCGCATGAAGGCGACGACGCCGGTGACCAGCTTCGACAGGTCGAAGTCGACCTTCTCGACGGCGACATTGCCCGACTCGACCTTGGAGTAGTCGAGGATGGCGTTGAGGATGCCGAGCAGCGCCTCGCCCGAATTCGCCGCCACCGAAAGGTGCTCGCGCTGCCTCGGACCAAGCCGGGTGTCGGCCAGCAGGCGCATCATGCCGAGCATGCCGGTCATCGGCGTCCGTATCTCGTGGCTCATGGTGGCGAGGAATGCCGACTTGGCGCTGCTTGCCTGTTCGGCTCGCGCTCGCGCCTGGTCGTGGTCGATCGCCTCCTGGCGCAGGCGGGTGTTGACCTGCCTGATCTGCTCGGTCTGCTCCTCGACCAGTTGCTGGAGTTCCTCGCGGTGGCGCCGGAGTTCGTCGGTGATGCGTTCGCGCTCCTGCTCCAGTTCGAGGCGGCGGCGCGACTCGTCGCGGAACTGGTTGACGGCGACCGCCATGGTGCGCAGTTCGTCGTCGCCGGTATCGGTGACTGTGACATCGAGATCGCCTGCGGTCAGCCGCTGCATGGCGCGCGACAGGCCGCTCAACCGGCGGACAAGGTTGCGCTCGACATAGAGCCAGACGATCGCGCCCGAGGCGAGGATGGCGCCGAGCAAAGTCACGACGAGCACGATGACGCCGATGCGGACGGCGTCGTCGGCGCGGTCGGCCGTCGTCCTCGCGAACTCGTCGGAGCGATCGAGGATGTCGCGGGCGACCTGGTTCTGGGTCACGGCGAGATCGCGATTGGCCTGGGCCATGGCGTCGAGCCTGTCGGCGAGGTCGATGACCTGCTGGCGGCGGCCGAAGATGGAGCCCGAAACCGGCACCTCGCCGGCGGCCGCCTCGATGGCGCTGAAGAAGGCGACACCCTGCTTGCGCCGCACCGGATCGTCGATGCTCAGGATGCGACGGCGGATGACCTTCATGTGGTCCTGGAAGATGCCGCTGATCTCGCTGATTTCGGAACGCGACTCCGCCCGGCCGAGCCGGTTGATCAGCAGGCTGACCTGTGCGCTGCGGTGGCGCAGCTCGTACATGCGCTCCATCAGATAGATGTCGTGCTCGATCAGCCGGTCGACGGCGGTGTAGGCGTCTTCCCGGCGCGCGGGATCGCCGATCAGGCCGTAGAGATTGGCCGTCACCGCCGAGGCACCGGCAGATGCGTTGGAGATCAAGGTCTCGGACAGCAGCAGGATCGACTGGGCAGCTGTTGCCGCCGCTTCGGCGCCCTCGCGGTAGGCCTTGTCCTCGTCCAGCCGCTGCCGCACCAGCTCGTTGTTCTGCTTGAGGTTGGCGAGCATCTTTTCGACCGAGCCGGCAAATTCCTCGACGAGCCGGGGATCGATCGACAACCGCCTGACCTCGGTCAGCGACTTGACGAGTTCCTGCGACAGCGTCGAGAGCTTGCCTTGCTCGGCCAGCAATTCGTCGGGCGAACGCACGGCGGCAAGGGCGGGGGCGGTGGCGATCAGCTTCGCGCTCAGTTCGGCGGTGTGCTGGGTTGCCGCCACCGCGGGCAGCGCCTGGGCGTTCACCACGGCCTGGGCGTCGGCGATGTTGCGCAGGATCAGCCAGCTGGCGATGCCCGACGACAGCGACAATCCCGTGATGCACAGGAAGGCGAGGAACAGCCTTCCGCCGATGCCGAAACGATGAAGCATGGTCCATATTTGCGCTGCCGGCGTAAGCTGTCTAGCTTGCGCCGATGAAATTGCCGGCACGCCCTGATCGCTTCAGCTTCCTCGCCGCCGTCTTCCTGGCGCTTGGTTGCGGCCAGCAGGCCATGGCCGAGGATGTCGCCGGCACATGGAAGCTCAACGCGTGGGCGGAGCCGTTCGGCTATTCCCGGCCGGCGACGACGATCGACTACCAGCCGGTGGCGAAGGCCGCGAAAGCCTGGCGCATCTGCGCTTCCTATCCGCATCTCAAGGATTCCTACTGGGTCAGCGTCAACTACGGCATGGTCGAGCAGGCGCGTTCGGCGGGCGTGAGGCTGACCGTCGTCGAGGCCGGAGGCTACCCCAATCTCGACCGCCAGATCGAGCAGATCCGGACCTGCAGCGCCACCGCCGACGCCCTGATCGTCGGGACCGTGTCCTATGAGGGGCTGACGCCGACAATCAAGGAAATCGCCCGCCGCATCCCGGTCATCGCCTCGGTCAACGACATCGACGACGCCGGAATCACGGCAAAGTCGGGGGTTTCGTGGGAGGAGATGGGCCGGTCGATCGGCGCCTATCTTGCCCGCCTTCACCCGGCCGGGACCATGCCGGTCAGGGTGGCTTGGTTTCCAGGTCCCAAGGGGGCCGGCTGGGTCAAGTTCGTCGAAGCTGGTTTCCGGGATGCGCTGAAGCAGAGCTCGGCCGAGATCGCAGCCGTCAAATGGGGCGACACGGGCGTGGAGATCCAGTTGCTGCTGATCGAGGAACTGCTCGAGACGCAGCCCAACATCGACTACATCGTCGGCAGCGCGCCGACGGCCGACGCCGCGGTCAGTATCCTAAGGGCGCAGGGCCGGGCAAACCAGGTGCGGATCCTGGCCGACTATTTCACCCACGGCACCTTCCGCGAAATCAACCGTGGCAAGGTCGTAGCCGCGCCGACCGACTCGCCGCCGCTGCAGGGCCGCATCGCCATCGACCAGGCGATCCGGGCGATCGAAGGCACGCTGCGCTATCGCCATGTTGGCCCGCCGGTCGAGATCGTCGACCGGACCAATGTGCAGTCGCTCGACCTCGAGCGAAGCCTGGCGCCGGCCTGGTTCAAGCCGACCTTCCAGGTCCAGTGAGACGGCGTGACCGCGTAACAGTCAGGGGAGGCGATCGTCGGCGGCTTCGCGGGAGGATGGTCGGCCTCGGCCGACGCGGGGGAAATATTCAGCTGACCGGTTCGGCTGTCTTCGATGGCGCAGGGGCCTGCACTGGTGCCGGTGTGTCGGTGCCGAGCTTCATGCCCGGCTTCAGGCCGAGGGCCTCGGCGAGGCCTGCACCGGAAAGCTTCTGGCCGGCTTCGGTGCGGACCTTGAAGATCTCCACCACGCCACCCTGCACCGATATGCCGATGCTGCGCTCGCCGATCGAGACGATCTTGCCGGGCTTGCCGGTGACGTCCTCGAACCGGCGAACGAGATGCTTGCGCGCCTCGAACAGCCGCACCTTGGTGCCGTTGACCGTGGTCCATGCGCCCGGCGCGGGGTCGCAGCCTCGGATGAGATTGTGCACGGCGTCGATGTGGGCGCTCCAGTTGATCCTGGCTTCGCCGTCCTTGCACCAGCCCTCGTAGGAGGCCTGGCTCTCGTCCTGCTCGGTTTCGCTGTGCTTGCCCGCGACGACCAGGTCCGCCGCCTCCAGCATGGCGTCGACGCCGAGCGGGAACAGCCAGTCGAAATAGACACTGCCGAGCGTGTCGTCGGGACCGATGCCGACCGTCTTCTGCAGGATCACCGGGCCCTCATCGAGGCCGTCGGTCGGTCGGAAGATGGTGAGGCCGGTCTCGGTGTCGCCCTTGATCAGCGGCCAGTTGATGGAGCTCGGGCCGCGGTACCTGGGCAGCAGCGAGGGGTGGTACTGGATGGTGCCGTGCCGGGGGATGTTGATGAAAGCCTGCGGTGCGAACTGCAGCACATAGGCCATGACGGCGAGATCGACATCGAGCGCGCGCAGCGCGTTTTCCGCCGCCTCGCCCTTGAGGCTCGGAAGCTGAAACACCTTCAGGCCGGCCTTTTCCGCCGCAAGCCGCAGCGGGTCTGGCCTGGCGCCCGTCTTTTCCGGCGCACAGAAGACGCCGGCGACCTCATCGCCGCGCGCCAGGAACGCCTCCAACACGCTCTGTCCGAATGCCTGCTGTCCGATGATTGCAATTCGCATGATGCTGTACTCCTCCAGAATCTTGGCAAAGCTTCTCCGGTCCCTGCCGTGGACAGGGCTGCCGGATTTCCTCAGGGATTGGGGAGCGCCCCGCCCTCAGGCGAGGCGCCGTGTCAGCGGCCGGTGTTGATCCAGACGACCTTGGGCTCGGTGAAATTCTCGATCGCCATGTCGCCATGCTCGCGGCCGAAGCCGGAATCGCGGGCGCCGCCCCATGGCAACCTGATGTCTGTCGGGCCGTAGGTGTTGACCCACACGGTTCCGGCCTTCAGGCGCCGGGTGAAGCGATGGGCCCGGGCGATGTCGCCGGTCCAGACGCCTGCGGCGA
Organism: Aminobacter aganoensis; assembly: GCF_014206975.1. GTDB lineage: Bacteria > Pseudomonadota > Alphaproteobacteria > Rhizobiales > Rhizobiaceae > Aminobacter > Aminobacter aganoensis. The sequence goes on along the minus strand of NZ_JACHOU010000008.1, from coordinate 106,503 downwards.
GGCTGTAGACGGTGCCGTTGGCGATGCGCAGGGCATCGTCGTCGTCCTTGAACCTGATGACGGTGGCGACCGGGCCGAAAATCTCTTCCTGCGAGATGCGCATCTCGTGTTCGACGCCGGCAAAGACGGTCGGCTGGACGTAGTAGCCGGTGTCGCCATGGCGGCTGCCGCCGGCGACCAGGGCAGCGCCTTCCTTCTTGCCGATCTCGATGTAGTCGAGCACGCGCTTCATCTGCACTTCCGAGACCAACGGGCCCATGGCGGTCGAGGTCTCGCGCGGGTCGCCGATGCGGGTGGACGCGGCACGCGCTGCCAGGCGCTCGACGACCTCGTCATAGACGGATTCATGGGCGAGGATGCGCGACCCCGCCGAGCAGACCTGGCCGGTGTTGAAGAAGATGCCGGCACCGGCTGCCTTGACCGCGGCGTCGAGGTCGGCGTCGGGGAAGATGATGTTGGCCGACTTGCCGCCGAGTTCCAGCGTAACCCGCTTCAGGTTGCTGGCGGCACCCTGCAGGATCTGGCGGCCGACGACGGGCGAGCCGGTGAAGGTGACCTTGTCGATGTCGGGATGGTCGACGATCGCCTGTCCGGCGATCTTGCCGAAGCCCGGCACGACATTGAGCGTGCCGGCGGGGAAGCCGGCCTCGAGTGCCAGTTCGCCGATGCGCAGCGCCGTGAGCGGCGTGATCTCGGCCGGCTTCAGCACCACGGTGCAGCCGCAGGCCAGCGCCGGCGCGATCTTCCACATGCCGATCATCAGCGGGAAGTTCCACGGGATGATGGCGCCGACGACGCCGAGGGGCTCGCGCACGGTGTAGGTCAGCGCGTCCTGGCGCGCCGGGATGACCTGGCCGTTTATCTTGTCGGCCATGCCGGCATAGTAGACCAGCGTGTCTATGACCGCCGGCAGGTCCTGGCGGCGGATGGCCGACACCGGCTTGCCGCTGTCGAGGCTTTCCAGGTTGACCAGCTCGTCCTCGTTCTGGCGGATCAGCTCGGCCAGCTTGAGCATCAGCAGGCCGCGCTCGCTGGCGCGCATCCGGCCCCATTCGCCCTCGAAGGCGGCGCGGGCGGAGCGTACGGCAACGTCGACATCGGCGGCGTCGGCCTCGGCGATCCTGGCGATGACGTTGCCTGTCGAGGGGTCGAGCGTGTCGAAGGTGCGGCCGGAAAGCGCGTCGACCCGCTTGCCGTCAATCAACAGCTTCTGGGTCCAGTCGGAAAAGGCGTATACCACGGGTCATCCTCCACATATGAACTTTATTTCCTATTTCCCGATCGGAGCATCGATTCCTCCAACCACCGCCGGGAGACTGATCTCACCGTAGGAAAGATATTTTCCCATGGGAATAAGATATATGTTGCCTAACTTTTTGGCCTGAGACATGATCCCGACTGCCGGTTTGGAACCCGACAAGATATGATATGAAAGTCATATCTTATTTGGCTGCAGCGGTTGGGAGGTTGCGATGATCCGTATCGAGATCGATCCCGTCTGGCGTTTCAGGCGCAGTGCGGATTCACAATCCATGCAGATCATGCTCGGTTTCCTGGCCGAGATACGGTCGAGCGGCAAAATCACCAAGGCTGCCGATCTCGCCGGCGTTTCGTACCGCCACGCCTGGAATTTGATCGAGAAATGGTCGGCCTTTTTCGACACGCCTCTGGTGGTGCGCAAGCAGGGCAGCGGCACCAGCCTGACGCCGTTCGGCGACAAGTTGGTGTGGGCCGGCCAGAGGCTGGAGGCGCGGCTCGGACCGCTGCTGCAAAACCTGTCGCAGGAGTTGGAGACCGAAATCAACCAGTTGCTGCCACATGGGCCGCTGATCCTGCGGGTGCATGCCAGCCATGGCTTCGCGGTGCCGAAGCTGAGGGAACTGCTCAGCCGCGAGCCCGACATCGGGGTCGATTTCCGTTATGTCAGCAACCAGAATTCGCTGGCCTCGCTGGCGCATGACGGCTGCGACCTTGCCGGCATGCACCTGCCGCAGGGCGAGTTGCGCAAGCGCGCCATCGCGGCGAGCAAGGGCTGGCTGACGCCGAGCGCGCACCGTGTCATCGGCTTCGTGACGCGGGAAATGGGGCTGATGGTAGCGCGCGGAAACCCGCTCGGCATCACATCGCTCGAGCGCCTGCTCGATCCGCAGATCCGCTTCGTCAACCGCGACCCGGATTCCGGCACGCGGATGCTGCTCGGTCACCTGCTGGCCCAGCACCACATCGACAGCTCCCGCATCAATGGCTACGAGCACGCCGAATTCACCCATGCCGCCGTTGCGGCCTATGTGGCCAGCGGCATGGCGGACGTTGCCTTCGGCGTCGAGGCTGCGGCGCGGCAGTTCGATCTCGACTTCGTCCGGCTGGTGACCGAGGACTACTTCTTCGTCTGCCGCAAGGAGATCCTCGAACTCGACGCCATCAAGCGCGTGCTGTCGATCATGCGCGGCGAAGAGTTCCACGCGGCGATCTCGCAACTGCCCGGCTACCGCGTCAACGACGCCGGCGCGATCAAGACCGTGCGCGAGGTGTTCCGGACGGCGGACTAGGTTTGTGCGAGCGGGTCGACCTGGCCTGCGCGGGCGCGAAAAATGATCGCGGCGAACATCAGCACGCCAACGAAAACCACAAGGGATGAGACGGCAACAACCGGCTCCAGTGAAGGGTTGCCGGTCAGGAGCAAATAGAGAGCGAGCGTCATCACAATCACACCGCCGGTGTAGACATAGTACTGCGCCCTGGCCAAACGGGTTGCGGCTCCGCGCGGGTTGAGCGCGTGGAACGTGCCGAAGATGGACATGGTTACCCAGCCGAGCAGGTTGATATGCGCGTGCGCGCCAGTTGCGGCGTAGTCATGAGCGATCGACATCTGCAGGCCGACCAGAATTCCAGCGACCAGAAAAAAGATCGCAGTCATAAAATACATCTTGGCAATGCTGGGCATTTTCCCCTCGAAATGTTCAGTTTTCAGGCAGCCAATACAGGCGCAGTGCGCCTCCGGGAGCGTTCGGTGCGCCGAAAGTCGCTCTGCCGGTTCAGGCCGGATGTTCAGTCATCGGCGTCGGATAACGTAGACGCGGACTTTCAGGGGATGCGCTGCCGGGCATCGGACCCCTTCCAGCCGCCGAGCATATCAAATGCTTCCAGGCCATCCGGCCGCGGCGACTGCTGTCGGCGTGGGCCAGCCGCCGTGAGACGAGCCCATGCCCTGCCGATCACCTGTCCCAGATACGAGGAGTGTCCGGGGGCAGGCTGCTCCGCCAGCACTTCCCCGATCTGCTGCATCTGAACTGCTTCGTCTGGCATGCTCGTACCCTCCCTGGCGCTCGCTCCAACGTTCCGCGACGGTCCTGACCTGCCGGTCGTTGCGCATGGCAAGCAGGCTTGCGGCCAGAACCCAGAATATCTGTCGGCGAACTCGACCGAGCTGTCACTGCCCCGAGGAGCGCTGCCAAGCACATTGGGACGTTCGGTCATCAAGATGAGACGGTCGGTCATGAGTTTGGCGGGTGGATGGTGCCGGCTCGATCAAACGCCTGGACAGCGTGAAAGAGGCTGGCGCAACGCAAGAAGCATACATTGCGCGCGCCAGCCACCGGCAGAGCATTCGGTGAACTGCCGCCGAAGGTTTCGCACCGCCGGATGGCGGTGTCACTGCCCGGAACCGAGCCGCCGGGCACATTGGGACGTCCGGTCATCAAGATGAGACGGTCGGTCAAGGTAGATGGCCGCCGTCTCATGTAGAGATCATTCGTGTTCTCACTTGCAAATCTTGGGGCCTGTTTTGAAAAATCCTTCCAGAATTACTGCGATTTCCGCCATCTTTTTCCTGGGGCAAGCTTCGGCGCAAGCCGCCGATGTCCTCAGCGAGCCGGTGCCGGCGCCGGTTGAGGAACGCTTCGCCCGTGACTGGAGCGGCTTCTATATCGGCGTGGCAGGCGGCATCGGCGGTGGCGAGTTTGACAATTCCTACGTCATCGCCACCGAGGTTGGCCCGATCGGCTACTTCGCCAGCGACCGGGCGTTCGGTGGTTTCGGCGGTGTCCAGGTTGGGTACAACCACCAGATCGCTCCCAACTGGATGGCTGGCGTTGAAGCAGACTTCTCCTTGTCCGGGATCAAGGCCGAGCACAGCGAGACGACTGACGACTACAGCTCTAACTATGCGATCCAGATCGACTGGTTCGGGACGCTGCGCGGCCGCCTCGGTTACACCCAGGACAATGTCCTGTTCTACGGCACGGGCGGCGCCGCCTATGGCAGGATTGCGTATTCCGACCAAACTAGCGACGGCTACAACGAATCGCTCAGCGACACCAGTCTGGGCTGGACCGCCGGCGCCGGCGTCGAACATGGCATCACCAGCGACATCACGCTGAAGACCGAATATCTTTATGTCGATCTCGGCAGCCTGAAGTCGACGAATCTCATGTTCACTGGAGATCGGATCGAAATGAATACCGCCTTCCATACGCTCAAGACCGGCCTGAACTACAAGTTCTGAGCCGGGTCGCAGGAGATGACGAGGCGGCCTTCAGGCCGCCTTTAGTTTGGCACGACCGTCCGCAGCTCGCGCATCTCAGGCGCGGGCCGCCGCGAGCCAGGCTTCGACGATTGCTCCTCCGTTGCCACCGCCGTGCCTCAGCATGGTCTCGTATGTCGCCATCCGCATTGATTCTCCGGCGAGGGTGCGGACGGAACTCGGGCTGATCTGATATCGCTTGTGGAAGGCGCGGCTGAAGTGGGCCTCGCTGCGAAATCCATGATTGCGGGCGATGGCGGCAATCTTGTGGTCCGGTGTCGAGCGCAGGATGCTCTGCAAGCTGCCCCTCAGCCGCTCGGCGAGCATCCAGCGCTGAACGCCGCCATACGGCTCGAACAGGCGGAACAGCTTCGATCGGGAGACACCCAGGGCGTTGACCAGCTCATCCGGGCCGAAGTCGGGATCGGACAGGCTCTGTCGCGCGGTCGATGACGCGCGCTGGAAGAGGAAGCGCCTGTCGCGCCTCTCCCGCGTCGTCGGGGTGGCATAGGCGGCCGCGGCAAATTGCAGGATGCCGTCGACCGTCACCTGGCCCTGGTGGACGCTGAGCCCGTCGATGTGCTCCGCCAACGCCTTGATCTGGGTTCCCAACATGGCGCCGGTGGGGTCGTTTGCCGTCAGCACGAGACCATGCGCGTTGTTCTGAAGCTCGGCCGGCACGCTGGCCTTGTCGAATGTCAGCGTGATGGCCTCGAAGCCTGAAGTCTGGCTCTCGTACGGCAACGAATAGTCGACGACGACGATGTCTCCGGGCTCATGCTCCTGGACCAGTCCGTCGTAATTGCTCGTCACCCGTCCCGACAGGACCATGAACAACACCATATGCGGCGTCGGCCGCTCGTCGATGACCTGTTGCGTCCGCGACATCGCCATCGCCGAGCCGCCGCTCACGTGCAGAAAGGCACCCGGAAGCTGCCAGCTGGAGCCATGGAAATCAAAAAGCGCGGGGTCGGCGTCCTCGGGCAAGGAGCAGTCGACAAGCAGAGAAATCGCCTTCTTCCAGGCGGCGAAGCACTCCGCGCCAGGCGGAAATGGCCATTCCTGTCGCTGTGGCGTTGCCATGGTCGCTCCAAGCCCCGGTTTGACTTCTTTCATCCCCCTGCATCGGCAGCGCCGATCAAGCAATATGAGGTGATCTGCAACTATCGGAGCAGTCAATAGCTTGGGACGCTTGGTCAAGCGGTTGAGACGCACAGTCATGACCATTGGCCGGCCGCGTTCTGCTTTCCACCAAACCTCGTCAGTCGAGGTTGGTCCCGCCGAGGCGGGGCCGGCTGCGCGTCGAGCACGCCCAAGGCGTACACACCGGCGCTGACCATGTCCGCCATAAAACCTCATCCTTCATGATTTCCAGCAGTCTGAAAGTTGCGGATGCCAGTGCCGGTGGATGATCAGCGGTACGTCATCGAAATATCAGGTTGCGCATCTGATGCATCAGTTGTAAGCAGTCTTTCCGATGGATCATCGGCTCACCCGCGGCGAAAACCTGGCTTCGGGAGTGACAGGATCGTTTGGTGCCGGCCCGAAAGCCGCACTGGTGCATGAGGGGGGAGTCTCGCGCATGTCTTCAATCAATCGTCGTGATCTCATGGCTGCCGCGGCTGCCGTCGCTTTGGCGTCCTCATTCGCCCTGCCGGCCTGGGCGCAAGAGCAGCCGAAGCTGGAGTTCCTCTATTCGCCCTATGCCGACTACGCGCCGTTCTTCGTCGCCAAGGAGTTCGGATTCTTCGATGAGTTCGGCGTCGAGGTGACGCTCTCGCCGAAGGGCGACACGGCGGAGACCATCCAGATGCTCGCCTCCGGCAACATCGAGGCCGGCGGCGCGACCTGGGGCGCCAGCCTCTTCAACGCGCTCGATCGAGGCGCAACCGTCGCGATCATCGCTACCTTGGCCCGGATGCCGGCCACGGTTCCGTCGCCATCGCCCTTCATGGTCTCGCAGGCGGCCTGGGACGCAGGGATCCGGACCGTCGCCGACCTCAAGGGCAAGCGCGTCGGCATTCCCGGCCCGGGAGGCTTTGGCATGTACTCCGTCGCCAAGGCCCTGGAGAAGGGCGGGCTGACGATCGAGGACGTCGAGGCGGTCTTCCTGCCGCCCCCCGCCACTGCAGCCGCCTTCGCCAATGGCGCCCTCGAAGCGGGGTGGAGCATCGAGCCCTTCGCCCAGCAACTCGAAAAGCAGGGGTTTGGCCGCCGGCTGGTCGAGGATCATACCTTCGGCACCGAGCTTGGCCTGATCGCCTTCAACCAGGATTTCGTCGCCGCGAACGAGGAGGCGGTGGTGCGCTTCATGGCGGGCTATCTCAAGGCTGCCCGGCTGCTCGATAATGGCGGATGGAAGGACGACAAGGTCGTCGAGGTCGTGTCGAAATACACCGGCACCGAGCCCGATACGCTGCGCGGCATCCCCTATACCGTCCGTTCCGAGGACGGCGCCATCGACATGGCTTCGGTGCGCGAGCAGGAGGAATTCTTCCGCAAGCGCGGCGCGCTCGAATATGAAGGCCAGGCCAAGATCGACGCCGTCTATCGTCTCGACCTGCTGAAGAGCGCCAACGACCTGCTTGCAAGCAAGAAGTGATGGAAATCGTGCGCGAGATGCATGCGGCTGCGGCGGAAGCGCTGCCGCCGGCCATCGAGGTCAGCCATTTGACCAAGGCCTTCTACGACAGCGAAGGTGACCGCGTGACCGTGGCCGTCTCCGATGTCAGCTTCTCGGTGGCGCGCGGTGAATTCGTCTGCATCGTCGGCCCGAGCGGCTGCGGCAAGACCACGGTACTCCGCATCCTGGCCGATCTCGAAGAGAAGCTCGGCGGCACGGTGAAGCTGCACAGCACGACCCCGCCGGCCATGGTTTTCCAGGAGGCCTCCGTTCTGCCCTGGCTGACGGTGTCGGAGAACATCGCCTTTCCGCTGAGCCTGAAGGGCGTGTCCCGCGCGGAGCAGGAAGCGCGCGTGCGCGACCTCCTGGCGCTGACGGGCCTCACTGAATTTGCCAAGGCCCGCCCGCACCAGCTCTCCGGCGGCATGAAGCAGCGCGTTTCGGTGGCCCGCGCCCTGGTCGACGACCGCGATATCCTGCTCATGGACGAACCCTTCGGTGCGCTCGACGAGCAGACCCGCCTGGTCCTGCAACAGGAGCTGCTGCGGATATGGGAGACGACCGGCAAGACCGTGGTCTTCATTACCCACAGTGTGGACGAAGCGCTGACGCTGGCCGATCGTGTGCTCGTCATGTCGCCGCGTCCCGGCACGTTGGTCGCCAATCTGATGGTTCCCTTCGAGCGGCCGCGCGACGTTGTCGAGATGCGCCGCGACAAGCGGTTCTGGGACATGACTTACGAGGTCTGGCGTCTGCTGGCCTCGCCTGCGAGGGACTGAGATGAGCGTCACTCCCACTCTGACGGAAGAACAGTGGCGTCGGCTCAAGGCACCGGCGCGCCGGGAACGGATATTCCGCATTGCCTCCTATTTCAGCCCGCTGCTGCTGTTGCTGCTGTGGGAACTGTCGAGCCAGTTCAACCTGATTGACCGGCGCTTCTTCCCGGCGCCGAGCGCGATTGCCGGCACCGCTTGGCGCATGATCGTAAGCTTCGAACTGTTCGAGCACATAGGTGCTACGCTGCGCCGCGTCGGCATCGGCTATGTCATGGGTGCGGTGCCCGGCATCGTCATGGGACTGATCCTGGGCCTGTCGCGACCGGCTCGCCGGCTGCTGGGTCCGATTTTCTCGGCGCTCTATCCCGTGCCGAAGATCGCCATCCTGCCGCTGATCCTGCTGATCTTCGGCGTCGGCGATGCATCGAAATTCGTCGTCATCGCCATCGGCGTGTTCTTCCTGATGTTCTACAACACCATGGGCGGGGTGATGCAGACGCCCCAGATCTACATGGACGTCGCCAAGAATGCCGGCGCGACCAGGCTGCAGATCTTCCGGCGCATCGCCTTCCCGGCGGCGTTGCCGAGCGTATTCACCGGGCTTAAGCTCGCCGCCGGTTCGTCCTACATCATCATCGCGGCCGCCGAGTTTCTTGGCGCGCGCAGCGGCGTCGGCTTCTTCATCTGGGCGTCGTGGCAGACCTTTGCCGTGTCGCGCATGTTTGTCGGCATCGTCGCCATCTCGGCCATGGGCTATCTCACCATTCTCGCGCTCGAGGCGCTGGAGCGGCGTTTCGTGCCCTGGGCCAAGCACTGAGGGGCTGAGGAGCAGACGCCATGACCGTCGAGGCTGACGCAACCGCCCACGCACCGGTTTCGGAGCGCATCTACCTGGCGCTGCGCCAGGAGATCATGCGCTGCGAGATCGTGCCGGGCACGACGCTCGACGCGGCGTCCATCGCCAGCCAATACGAGGTGTCGAAGACGCCGGTGCGCGACGCGATGCAAAAGCTCGCCGCCGACGGTCTGGTGACCATCCTGCCGCGCAGCGGCTATCGCGTCGCCCCGATCACGTTCCAGGCCGTGCATGACATTCTCGACATGCGCGCGGCGATCGGACCGCATGCGGCGCGGCAGGCGGCACGCTATGCCACGCTGGCCGAAATCGCCCTGCTGCGCCAGATCGTCAGGGAATACGCCGCGCCGATGGACATCGGCACCATGCAACAGGTGGCGCGGCGCTTTCACCTCGCTATCGCCCGCTGCAGCCGCAACAAGCGAGTCGTTGCGCTGTCGGAGAGCCTGTTCGACGAGCTCGAGCGCCTGCTGCGCTTTGCCATCGATTTCACCGTAAAGGCAGGCGAGCATTCCGACGAGCACACGGCGCTCGTCGATGCGATTGCAGCCGGCGACGGCGAGAAGGCCGCCGCCATCGAGTTTGCCCATATCAAGCACGCCAGGGAATTCCTGATCGAGCGGCTGATGACGCTGGGTTACCTCTCGGAAAATGAAATCCAGCTTGGCGCCGCAGCACGGAGCCCGGGCGAATGATTGCATTTCCCGATGCGGTCGGCCGGCTGGCCGTGGCGCTGGGCGGCAGCCCGGCAGCCAAGTTCGCGGCCTCGGCCCTGGTCGAGGCCGATGCGCTCGGCCTGCCACGCTTCGGCATCGCCATGCTCGACGAGTGGACGGCCGATGCGGCCCCGGTGCCGACGGGCGCGAGTCCGCAGGCCATAAGCTGGGTAGATGCCTCCTCCTGTTTTGCGCCGCTCGCTGTCGCCAGCGCCACGCTCGACGTGGCCGAGGCGGCCCGGCAGTTCGGCATCGCCGCTGTCTTCCTGCACGGCGTCAGGGGTTTTGGCCGGCTCGCCCCCTTCGTTCGCCATCTCGCCGATGCCGGCCTGCTCGGCATTGCTGGCGCTGAAGGGCCGCCTTTCGTCGCGCCGCATGGCGGCACCCGCCCGGTTATCGGCACCAACCCGCTGGCACTCGCCATGGGACAGGGCAGCGATCGGGTCGTGATCGACGTCGCCACAAGCACCGCCACGATGGCGGATATCCGCAATGCCCGCGCCTCCGGCACGCCATTGCCTGACGGGATCGCCCTGGACGGCGACGGACGACCGACCAGCCTCGCCACTGATGTTGCAGCGTTGCTGCCACGCGGCGGCCAGGTCGGCTCGCTGCTGGGGCTCGTGGTCGAGCTCATGGCCGGTGTCGCCGGCGGGGGCCGGGGTGACCCGAAGGGTCGGGGCGTGTTCATCCTCGCCTTCGATCCCGTCCGGCCCGGCGAAGGTGTCGATTGGAATGCCAAGCTCGCCAGGCTGAAGAGCGACTGGACGAATGGCGGCGGTCACTGGCCACGCGGCGGCAGGCAGTCGGCCCAAGCCGTGCTGGAAGATGATTTCGCGCAGCGTCTCGACGCCTGTCTCGCCCGCATGACCGGCCAGCCGGGCCGATGATCGCGCCGGCGCTCCACCTGCAGAGATTGTGACCCAGATGACGACAAAGCCAGTTTCCGCACCTGTGTTTTCCATCGAACCGGTCGATGGCCTGATCGATGAGCCGCGCCGGATCGTCGTCTCCGGTCTTGCTCCCGACGAACTCGTTGCCATTTCCGCCCGTACGGCACGCGCACGCGGCGTTACCTGGATGAGCCAGGCGACCTTCATGGCCGACGCCGAGGGCGTGGTCGACCTGAAGCGTGACGCCCCCGTCGGCGGCGATTATGCGGAAGTCTCGGCCATGGGCCTGATCTGGGGCCAGCAACCAGTCGACAGCACGAGCGCCGAGCTCTTTCCCGACGACGTCATGCAGCCCCTGCAAACGACGCTGACGGCAGAAACCGCAGATGGCGTCCGGGCCGAGGGCAAGCTCGCCCAGGGATTTGCCGCAGCTGGCGTGGAGCGGCGGGAAGTTCGCGAGAACGGACTGGTGGGCACGCTGTTCACGCCGGCGGGACCGGGCCCTCATCCGGTCGTGGTGGTGCTCAACGGCTCGGGCGGCGGCATCAACGAACCGCGCGCGGCACTTCTTGCGTCGCGCGGCTACCGGGCTTTCGCGCTCGGCTATTTCAAGGCACCGGGCCTGTCACCCTTCATCACCGAGACGCCGCTCGAATATCTCGAGACCGGCCTGCGCTGGGCGCACCGGGAACTGAAGCCAAAGGACGGCTTCGTTGCGGTCAGCGGCCAGTCGCGCGGCGGCGAACTCGCACTCCTGCTGGGCGCCACCTTCCCGCATCTGGTCTCCGCCGTGATCGCCTTCGTGCCCGGCGCCATGGTCCACGGTGCTCAAGGAGCCGGCGATCCCGCCCGTGGCGGCTGGCAAGGCACGACCTGGACCCGGGGCGGCATTCCGCTGCCGCATCTGTGGCAGGACAATGCCGCCGTGCACTGGCACCCCTGGGCTGGCGATACCCCGCCCAGCCGGCACCACTCGGTCTTCTTCGAAGGGTTGAAGGACACAGCACTGGCAGAGCGCGCGCGCATTCCGGTCGAGAACATCGCTGGCCCGGTGCTGCTGATCTCGGGCCGCGACGACCGCGCCTGGCCGTCCAGTCTCTATTCCCGCATGGTGGTCTCGACGCTGCGGAAGCATGACCATCCTCACCTGGTCCGCCATCTCGACTTCGACGATGCCGGCCACGCGATCAACCTGCCGATCGTGCCGTCGACGCAACTTAGCCGCCTGCATCCGGTCTCGAAGGTGCCCTACACCAATGGCGGCACGCCCTCCGGCAATACCAGAGCCGATGACGGCTCCTGGCGCGGCATGCTCGCCTTCCTGGGCGAGGCCGCCGGTTCTGCCGGCCAAGGCGCAGCCAGCCGGAATCCCCATGCGCAAGCAGACAGCTGAATTCTTCGAAAGGGAGACGAACATGCCCACAAAAGAACATTTGGAAGGCCAGTGGCGTGAATGGCGCTACGCTCATGTCGCCACGATGTTCCGCCCCTATGGCTGGACCTCGCTGGTTGCCCAGTACTGGCTCGAAGCCGACGACAAGGATGTCAGCTTCGACATGTTGCCCGGCACATGGTCGGTCGAAGACGGCCGGGTCATGTTCACGCCACCGGCTTCCGGTCCGACCCTCACGGTGAATGGCAGGTATCCGACAGAGCCGGTCGAAATCATCCCGGGTCGCAACCAGACCTACGGCCACGGCAAGAGCGAGCCGGTCTATTTCGGCGTGAACGAGGTCGAGACGATCCTGCGCAGCAAGCATGACGGCCAGTCCCTCTATGGCGTGCGCGTGCGCGACCCGCGCGAGGCGACGCGCCTGGAGGACGCCGGCGTCACCGCTTTCGATTATGATCCTGCCTGGCGGGTCCCCGGCATCTACACGCCGACCGAGATCACCGACTACGAGGCCGAAACCGTGGAAGCCGGCGTGCGTGAATCGACGCCACGCATCGGCACCTTCACGTTCGAGCACAAAGGCAAGAGCTACAGCGTCCAGTTGATCGGCAAGGACACGGCGACCGGCGTGCAGCCTGTCGCGCACATTCGCGACCGCACCAGCGGCCCTGTTACCTATGGTGCCGGCCGCGTCATCGAGTTGCAGTTCGCCGATGACAAAAACAGCCGCATCGACTGGATCGATTTCAACTACGCCGTCGCGCTGCCCTGTGCCTTCACCAACTTCGTCACCTGTCCGCTGGTCCCCCGTGAGAACCAACTCGATTTCGAGGTCCTCGCCGGCGAGAAGCGTCCGGCGCAGGACATAGCGCGCACGATGACCTACCAGACCGGAACAAACGGCGCGGCCTGATACCCACGGATCGCACGCAGATGTCCATCACAGGCTGATGGACACCTGCGGACCTTCAACGCGAGCAGACGGGAGGCAACCAGCTGTCGGCCTACGGCCCGATCCAGACGGTCAATAGCCGGCCACCGGGCATCAGTTGCCAGGAGAAAAAATGAAAATCCGCTGGTGGAGCTGAGGAGGATCGAACTCCTGACCTCGTCATTGCGAACGACGCGCTCTCCCAGCTGAGCTACAGCCCCGTCCAGCGGATGGCCGCATTTATTGACGGTGGGCGGCTTCTGTCAAGCGGCACGTGACGCAGGGGCGGCATGGCCGACGCGCATTGCAATGGCAATTGCCAGGCCTTGGGCGCGTTGGCCGATCGGGCCGCTATGCGAAGGTCGGCGTTCAACATGCGCCGGCAGCGCCTCCCTCTCGCGACCCTGCTCCAGCCTGATCCACCGGGGCGCACCCCCTGGTCCCGGCCATGGCCGGTGTTGCGATCGACACGGCCCAGGCGACCGGGGCTTGCCGCAAAAGCATGCAATGGCTAAATGTCGGCAACACATTGGAGAACGGCATGCTCGCCCTCATTCAGACGATCGTTCTGGCCCTCGACCTCTACTGGTGGATCATCATCGCCTCGGCGATCTTCTCCTGGCTCTATGCCTTCAACGTCGTCAACTCGCGCAACCAGTTCGTCGGCACCATCGGCAATATGCTGTTCCGCCTGACCGAACCGGCGCTGAAGCCGATCCGCCGCTTCATGCCCGACCTCGGCGGCATCGACATTTCACCGATCATCCTCTTGCTGCTGCTGTTCTTCGTGCGCCAGTTCATCCTGACGACGGTGCTGCCGCTCGTCATCTGAGCGGCCTGCCGGTGGCCGGCTTCTTCCGGGAATGCCGTGACGGTGTCGAGGTGTTCGTGCGGCTGACGCCGCGCGCCGCAAAAGATGCGGTCGAAGGCCTTGAGACGACCGCCGACGGACGCAGCCACCTTGCGGCACGGGTTCGCGCCGTGCCGGAAAAGGGTGAGGCCAATGCCGCGCTGGAAAGGCTTTTGGCCGCGTCGCTCGGCATTCCCAAAAAATCGGTCTCGGTGGTTGCCGGCGGCACATCGCGACTGAAGACGGTGCGGATCGTTGGCCATCCGGGAGACCTCGCGCCCGGGCTTGCCCTTCTGGCCGGACGGAAAGCCTGAGATCCCTGGATCGGGCGGCGGCGAGGGGGCATACTCGCGGCCGGTGGCGTGGCAAGATCGCCCATTGCCGGGGAGGCCGAGATGCGGAAACTGGTTCTGGCTGGCGTTCTGGCGATGCCCTGGCCCGTGGCGGCGGCGGAAGAAATCTCGAGCGCCTACACCGAGATCAGGACCGAGCAGGATTGCGTGACCTACGAGAAGGCCGGCGCCGACGACGGCGATTTCGCCAATTTCGCCTGTGCGGGATATCGCGGTTATCCGGTGCTGATGTTCACCGGCGACCTCAGGGAGTCGATGTACTACGGCTTTCCGCCAGCCAATCTCGACGGCGTGCCGTGGCAGAGCTTCGGTACCTTCAATTCGACCGGCGGCAGGATCGAGTGGCGTATTTCCAGCCATGACGGCCTGTCCGTACCGTTCGCGACCATCCATCGCTGGTATGTGCAGGACGAGGCCAGCGATGCGAAGCAGATCGAGGTGCTGGTGGTGGCCAAGGTCGGCCAGCCGGGCAAGGCGGATGGTTGCGCGGTCGGGCTTGTGCTGGCGACGGGAAAGCCCAATGCCAACGAGCTGGCACGAAAGATCGCCGACGAACAGGCCCGTGATTTTGCTTGCGGGGCCGACGAGCGGGTGCTCGTCGGCGAGCCCATTCCCGAATTCATCTCGGTCGACAGGACGGCGAACTAAGGCGCGGACGGCTGGACCGTCCGCGCCTTAAGATTGACGGGCTCCGGTCCGGAGCGAAAAGCCTCAGGCCTTCTGCTGCTTGGCGCGCTCGATCGCCTCGACGATCATCTTCTTGGCGTAGGCCGCATCGTGCCAGCCCTCGATCTTGACCCACTTGCCGGGTTCGAGATCCTTGTAGTGCGCAAAGAAATGCTCGATCTGCTTGAGGGTGATCTCGGGCAGGTCGGTGTATTCGTGCACGTCCTCGTAGCGGCGCGTCAGCTTGGGCGACGGCACGGCGATGACTTTCTCGTCCTGGCCGGCATTGTCTTCCATGACCAGCACACCGATCGGGCGCACATTGATGACGCAGCCGGGGATGAGCTGGCGCGTGTTGCAGACCAGTACGTCGATCGGATCGCCATCGCCGGAAAGCGTATGCGGCACGAAGCCGTAGTTACCCGGATAGTGCATCGGGGTGTAGAGGAAGCGGTCGACGACCAGCGTGCCGGCTTCCTTGTCCATCTCGTACTTGATCGGCTGCCCGCCAACGGGCACCTCGATGATCACGTTGACGTCTTCGGGTGGATTCTTGCCGATCGCGATTGCATCGATGCGCATGAGGGAAGCTCCAGATTAAAGGTGCCTCCCGATAAACGCGTTGGGTCGCGTGTGCAATGCAATATTGATGTCCGGAGGCTGCGACGAAAGGCGAGCCTTTCCCATCACTCCCAGACGAAAGCGACTTTCTTCAGTGCTTTCTGGTCGAAGACTTCGACGCCCTCGGCGATGTCGCGGCCACCGGCGCCGGCGTAGAAGGACAAGGCGTTCTCGTTTTCCTCGAGTGCCCAGACCACCATGCCCTTGAGGCCGTGGTCGGCGAGGCGCTGGCGGGCGGCGGCAAACAGCCGGCTGCCGAGGCCGATGCCCTGGCATTCGGGGCGCAAGTAGAGTTCGTAGATCTCGCCCTGCTGCTTGAGCTCGCGGGCGCGGTTGCGGCCGAGGGTGGCGTAGCCGGCAATCTTGCCGCCGATCTCGATGACCAGCACGGTGGCGGCGCGACGGATCGCGTTGGCCCACCATTCGCCGCCGCGGCGGTTGATCATGGCGGTCAGGGCGCGATGCGGGATGATGCCGGAATAGGCGCCGCGCCAGGCCTCATGATGCACTTCGGCGATGGCATCCGCGTCGCGGGGCTCGGCTTTCCTGATGTCGATTGTCAGCGTGTTCATAGTTTCTTAACCATAAACCGCGTTTCGGCCGTTGCAAAGAGTCCGCCGATGGGCCGACGGGCCTTTCACAGGATTGGGAACGAGATCGGCGCGCAGTGTGTCCGAATGGACTCAGCTGATGCCGGCCGTGTCAAATTTCGACGAGATGGTCGTCGAGCTCGTTGACGTCGCTTGCCGACACGGGGAAATGCCGGGACAACAGGCCGCCGACGGTGGCGATGGCGGCTACGAAGCCGTCCGCGAGGCGGTTGTCGCGGGCTTGCGCGGTGAGGTCGCGGACGATTCCGTCCCAGGTGTCCTGCGGCACCTTGGCGTTGATGCCGGCGTCGGCGACGACCTCGGCATAACGTTCGGCCAGCGAAACGAAGATCAGGACACCAGTGCGTTCGCTGGTCAGATGGACGTTGCGGGCGAGGAACTGCCTGAGCGCATTGGCATGTGCCGCGCGCCAGAGCAGCCGGCGCGGCGCCAGCCAGAGGCGCAGGCCAGGCAGCCACCACAAAAGCGCGCAGGCGGCGGCGACCGCCAGCAACTGGACGACGACGAAATGCGGCAGCCTGACCGCGATCCACCAGTATTCGAGGGCGAAGGCAGCGGCGAGGCTGACGAGCAGGATGCCCAACGTGACGGCGAAGGCGGCGGCGAAGAAATAGCCGTCGCTGCGGCGGGCGACGACGCAGTAGATCTCGCCGGCCGTTGCGGCCTCGGCCGCGCGGATCGCCGCTGCGATGCGTTCGTGGTCGCCGGAATTGAGGGTCGCTTCTGTCATGTTGTCCTACCAGCTTCCCGAAGAGCCACCGCCGCCGGAGGAGCCACCGCCACCGGAAAAGCCGCCTCCGCCCGACGACCAGCCGCCGCCACCGCCGCCGGAAGACCAGCCGCCTCCGCCCGAGGTCCAGCCGCCGCGCGACGAGGAGCCGGAGCGCTGGTTGTAGTTGAAGGTCATGCCCAGCCATTCGTAGCGGCCCGGACCGAGCTTGCGGCCATAGATGCGCGGCAGGATGGCCATGGCCATGCCGCCGAAGAACAGGGTCGCCCACAGCGCGATGAAAACGAAGAAGATGATGTCGTCTTCGCTCATGCCGGAGATGCCGGTCTGCTCGTTGCGCTTGGCACGGGCCTCGAGTTCGGCACCTTCGCCCTCGACCACCATGACGATGTCGTCGACCGCCTTGGAGATGCCGCCGGAAAAATCGCCGGCGCGGAAGGCCGGCACCATGGTGTTTTCGATGATCAGCTTGGTATGCAGATCGGTCAGCACGCCCTCCAGCCCATAGCCGACCTCGATGCGCATGCGCCGGTCGTTGGGCGCGACGAGCAGCAGCACACCGTTGTCTTCGCCGGCCTGGCCGAGCTTCCAGGCGCGAAACAGCCGGTTGGCGTAGGGCTCGATTTCTTCGCCGTCGAGGCTGGGAATCGTGGCGACGACGATCTGGTCGGAGGACTTCTGCTGGAAGGCTTCGAGCTTCTGGACGAGTTCGACCTTTGTCGCGGGATCGATGATGTTGGCGTCGTCAACCACACGGCCGGTGAGGGCGGGAAGCTCGGCGGCGAGGGCAGGGGCTGCGAACAGCAGCCAGGCGCCAGCAAGCGCTACAAGCAGCCGGAACAGTGTCCTCATGCGAAGGATACGCTGCCCCTCATCCGCCTGCCGGCACCTTCTCCCCGTGAAGGACGGGGAGAAGGGACAAGCGGCCACGTCGGCGCCTCCCTCTCCCCGTTTACGGGGAGAGGGTAAGGGTGAGGGGCATGGCTCTTCCGTTAGCGAGAAATGCACTGCTGGGTTCCCGACGGCCGCGCGTCACCCACCCTGCTTGGTGCCGAAATTCACCTTCGGCGCCTCGAGCTTGTCTTCGGCGACGGTGAAGTTCTGGAACGGCTCGTTGCGGAACCAGAAGGTGTTCCAGAGCATGGCGGGGAAGGTCTTGAGCGAGGTGTTGTAGACGCGAACGGTCTCGATGTAGTCGCGGCGGGCGACCGCGATGCGATTTTCGGTACCTTCGAGCTGCGCCTGCAAGGCGAGGAAGTTCTGGTTGGCCTTGAGGTCGGGGTAGTTCTCGACGACGGCGAGCAGGCGCGACAGCGCGCTGGTCAGTCCGGCCTGGTTTTCCTGGAAGGCCTTGAAGGCATTGGGGTCGGTCAGCGTCTCGGGCGTCACGGTGACCTGGGTGGCCTTGGCGCGGGCCTCGACAACGCCTTCGAGCACGTCCTTCTCGTGCGAGGCGTAACCCTTCACGGTTTCGACGAGGTTGGGGATCAGGTCGGCGCGGCGCTGGTACTGGTTCAGCACCTCGCTCCAGGCGGCCTTGGCCTGTTCTTCCTGCGTCGGGATGGTGTTGTAGCCGCAAGCCGACAGGAGCGGCATCACAAGCAACATGAGGATCGCCGCCGGACGGAAACGGAAAGCGGGAAGTGCCGGCGAAGCTTGCATCTGCATTGGAATGTCCCCTCGACAAAGCGCCTGATGGCACAGCATTATCACAAACATGCGCGGAGAAAACCGTTCGCGCCATGGCGATGATGCCGGGAGAGTTTTGACGATGGCTTCGCCGAGAGACAGCGACGGTGAAAAGGAATCGCGCCGTATCCTCGACCGCATCGCGCGCGAAAGCGACCCGGGCGGCGCCTCCTTCGTGGCGCGCAAGGCCGACGAGATGCGTAACCATCTCGCGGCCGCCGATGTCGACAAGGCCGATCCGATCGAGCACCTCGGGACGCGCATCGGCCGTATCCTGGGCTTCGTGCTGACGGTCGGCCTGGTCCTGTGGCTGATCAACTATCTCGTTCGAGGCGGATGACTTCATGATAATTCAAGGCGAGACAGCCGCGCCACGCGCGGTGATCGTGGTGTCGAGCCATGTCGCGCGGGGCTCGGTGGGCAACCGTGCGGCGGTGTTCGCGCTGGAAACGCTTGGGCACCCGGTCTGGGCGGTGCCGACCGTCATGTTGCCCTGGCATCCGGGGCATGGCCGGGCGACGCGCATCGTGCCGCCGACCGACCAGTTTGCCGCCTTCATGGCCGATCTCGAAAGGGCGCCGTGGCTGGGCGAGGTAACCGCCGTTCTGTCTGGCTATCTCGGCGAAGCCGGCCAGGTGGAGGCGGTCGCGTCTCTGGTCGAGACGGTGAAGGCGAGGAACCCGCAGGCGCTCTACATCTGCGATCCGGTCATTGGCGACAAGGGCGGGCTCTATGTTGCGGAAGCGCTGGCGTCGGGCATTCGAGACCGGTTGCTGCCGCTGGCGGACATCGCCACGCCCAACCGCTACGAACTGGAATGGCTGACCGGCACCACGCTCGACGACATGCGCACGACCATGGCGGCAGCGCTCGCAGCACCGCCGCCGACGATGCTGGTGACATCGGCCCCGGCAATGATGGCCGGCGGCACCGGCAACCTGCTGGTCACCGAGACACAGGCACTGCTGGCCGAACACCGGACCGTCGAGCGCCCGCCCAACGGGCTTGGCGACCTGAGTGCCGCGGTGTTCCTGGCGCGGCTCCTGGCCGGACAGCCGGCAGCCAAGGCGCTGCAGTCGACCACGGCGTCGGTCTACGAGATCCTGGCGCGCACGTCGAAACGTGGCGGCGACGAGTTGCAGCTCGAAACCGATGCGCAGAGCCTGTCGCATCCGATGGCACAGGTCGAACTGCGCACGCTGATCCATCCCTCCAGGCGCCGAAAACCCGATCAGGATTCTGGGGCGTGACAATTGTCGGCGTCGACGGCTGCAAGGCCGGCTGGATCGCGGTGATCCGCAACGACGCTGCGACGAAGGCCGAGGTTTTTGGCAGATTCATGGGACTGCTGGCGGCATTGCCCGATGACGCGGTCGTTGCCGTCGACATGCCGATCGGGCTTCCCGATTTCACGACCAGGGGCGGACGCGGGCCTGAGGCGCTGGTGCGGCCATTGCTCGGCCAAAGGCAGTCGAGCGTGTTTTCGATCCCGTCACGGGCGGCTGTCCATGCCGAGCCGGCAGCCTTCACCGACCTTGAGAGCTGGTATGCGGCCCATCGCAAGTCGAGCGAGGTGGCGATGCAAACGTCGGAACCGCCGCGCGGCGTGTCGATCCAGGCGTTCGGCATTTTTTCCAAGATCCGCGAGATCGATGCGCTGATGCTGGCCCGGCCGGAACTGCGCGGGCGGGTGATCGAATCGCATCCCGAGGTGGCGTTCTGGCGGCTGAACGGCGGGCAGGCGATGAGCCTGCCGAAGAAGATCAAGGGCAGCGTGAATGCCGCCGGCATGGAAGAGCGCAAGGCGCTGCTGGCACGCTGCGGTCATGACCGCGGCTTCCTCGATCAAGCGCCGCCGCGCGGGGCTGCATCGGACGATTTCCTCGATGCCTGCGCGATGATGCTGGTTGCACAGCGCCACGGGCACGGAGAAACGATGAGCTTTCCGTCGCCGCCCGGGCGGGATAGCCATGGCATTCCGGTCGCGATCTGGGTTTAATGCCGTCATCCGACACGGAGGCGTGCGATGAGACCCATTCGTGCGATGGCGGCGGCCCTGGCCTTGCTGGCGACCGTCAGTGCGGTGGCGCAGGAGAGCATCGTCGACCGCTGGTACGCGGCGCTGCTCAAGGCCGACGGAGTGGCGCTTTCAGCAATGCTGGCCGACAATGCCACGATCCGGCTCGACGACATCGGCGTGACCCAGACGAAGCAGGAGTTTCTGGCCTCGATGGGCGAGTGGCAGGTGGCCGTGAAGGGCGCCACCATCCGACACAAGATCGAGGCCGAAATGGGCGACACGGTTGCCGTGCGGACCTGCTACGACTTCCCCAACAACGACATGACCATGCGTGAGACCTTCACCACCAAGGACGGCGTCATCGTCGCCAACACGCAGATGACCATCGGCGAGAACTGCGACGGCTTCTGAGCCTATTTCAGGCGCGTCATCAGCGTCGGCTCGGGCAGCCGGCGCCAGATCAGCCATGACAAGATGGCGGTGAGCCCCATCAGCGGAATGACCGTGGCCAGCGCGTTGATGGGGTCGCCCATCCAGGCGGACGCCGCGCCGCCGACCATGCCGGCACCCATCTGGAAGAAGCCCATCATTGCCGAGGCGGCGCCAGCATTGCCGGGGAATGGAGCAAGGGCGGCCGTCATCATGGCCGGCATGACCATGGCGATGCCGAAGGCGTAGATGCCGACCGGGACCATGACG
Source organism: Aminobacter aganoensis (assembly GCF_014206975.1). GTDB lineage: Bacteria > Pseudomonadota > Alphaproteobacteria > Rhizobiales > Rhizobiaceae > Aminobacter > Aminobacter aganoensis. The sequence continues at coordinate 85,554 of NZ_JACHOU010000008.1, read as the reverse complement.
CGCAGGAAGGTGGGCTCGTAGGCCCTGAGCACGATGGCCATGGCGATCGAGCCGACGGCGACGAAGAACAGGCCGACCGGCACCATGCGCGCCGCGCCGTAGCGCGGCATCAGCTTGCGCATGATCAGCGCGCCGGCCATGAAGTTAGCGGTCTGCATCAGCATTCCGACGCCGAACTGGGTGGCGGTCAGGCCGACGCGGTCCATCAGGATGAAGGCAAGCACCGTCGCCTGGGTGTAAATGGCGCCCGAGGTTCCGGCGATGACAAGGCTGCACAGGACGAAATACGGGCTGCGCAGTACCGAGCCATAGGACCTGGCGAGCGCGGCCGGGCGGATGCGGCTGAGATCGCGGGTCACCGTTTCGCGCAGGGCGAAGATGGTGACCAGCATGACGACGATGCCGAGCAACACCATGACGACGAAAATGGCGTGCCAGCCGAAGAATTCCATGGTCAGGCCGCCGAGCGTCGGGGCGATGGCCGGGCCGAGCGCCAACAGGATGCCGATCATGTTCATGATGCGGGTCGAGCGCTCGCTGGTGAAGACGTCGCGGACGACCGCGCGCGACACCGACACGCCGACAGCGGAGCCGACCCCTTGGAGAAAACGGGCGGCGATCAGGGTTTCGATGTTGGGCGCGACCAGCGCCAGCACCGATGCGGCGAGATAAATTGCCATGAAGACAAGGGTGATGGGACGGCGGCCGAAGCCGTCGGAAAGCGGGCCGCAGACGAGCTGGGCGAAGGCGAAGCCGCCGAAATAGAGCGACAGCGTCATCTTGACGGCCGCCTCGGTGGTGCCGAAGGCCTGGACGATCTCGGGCATGGCCGGGGTGAAGAGCGCGAGCGAGATCGGGCCGATGGCAACCATCAGGCCGCCGATCAGGGACACCCGGCGTTCGCTCATGATCGGCGCGGAGACGGTTGCCAGCGGTTCGGCGGCTGAAATGTCAGGACGCATGTTCATGCCGCCGTGCTTTCGGTCGACTGGGCTTCGGTCCGGGAGGCGAGCAGGTTGGCGCGGGCGGACCTGAGGGCGGCGAGAAGGCGCTGCCAGTCGTCGGGATCGATCCCTTGCGCGGCATCGCTGCGGATGCCGGCGGCGATGGGTTCGATCTGCGCGACCACCGCCGAACCCGCGTCGGTGAGCTTGACGAGCTTGGCCCGCCGGTCGGCCGGGTCTGGCTGGCGCTCGACATATCCCTTGCCTTCGAGCCGGTCGAGTAGCCCGCTCAGCGTCATCGCCTCGATGCCGAGGCGCTCGGCAAGCGCGGTCTGGCGGAGCGGGCCGGCGCGGCGGACATTGAACAGCACGCGGCCTTCGCCAGTGGTCAGGCCGAGGCCGGCCTCGCCAGTGCGGCGGTCCATCTCGGCGCGGATGATGCGCGACAGGTCGTTGACGATGAAGCCGAACGTGTCGGTTTCGCTGCTGTTCGGCATTTGATAAGTAATCCTTATTATATGGAATACTTAGTTTACCGTAGGCGACGAGTCAATGCGGTTGCGCAGCTTCCGGTCCGGCCCTACATCGAAGCTGTCCGCACCGAACGCCAATCAAGGAAGCTTTCCATGTCCGTCACGATCGATCTCGCGCGCCATCCGTTGACCCATTGGGCCGGGCCGCTGGGCCTGCCGGATTTCACCAGGATCGCGGACGGCGATTTCGGACCGGTGTTCTACGCGGCACTTGCTGCGCATGCCGCCGAAGTCGATGCGATCGCGGCCAATGCCGAACCGGCGACGATTGCCAATACGCTGGAAGCGCTAGAGCTCGCTGGCGACGCGCTCGATCGTGTGTCGTCGATCTTCTGGTGCCGGGCCGGCGCCCACACCAATGACGCGATCCAGGCCATGGAGCGCGAGATTTCGCCGAAGATGGCCCGGCACTTCTCGGCCATCTCGATGAACGAGAAGCTGTTCGCCCGCATTGACGATCTTTATGCGCGCCGTGCCGCGCTCGGCCTTGATGCCGAGACGCTGCGGGTACTGGAAAAGACCTGGAAGGGCTTTGTCCGCTCCGGCGCCAAGCTCGATCCCGAGGGCAAGCAGCGGCTTGCCGCGATCCAGGAGGAACTGGCTTCGCTGGGCGCCAGGTTCGGCCAGAACGTGCTCGCCGACGAGAAGGAATGGGTACTGTTCCTCGACGAGGCCGATCTTGCGGGGCTGCCCGAGTTCGTGCGCGGCGCGATGGCCCAGGCGGCGGAGACGCGCGGCCACAAGGGCAAGTATGCCGTCACCCTGTCACGCTCGATCTATGAGCCTTTCACCACCTTCTCCGAGCGGCGTGACCTGCGCGAAAAGGCCTTCAAGGCATTTGCCGGACGCGGTGAAACGGGTGGCGCGACCGACAATGCCGGCGTCGTGCGCGATACGCTGCGGCTGCGGGCGGAAAAGGCGAAGCTGCTCGGCTACGACAGCTATGCGTCGCTGAAACTCGACGACACCATGGCCAAGACGCCGAAGGCGGTGATGGAACTGCTGGAGCCGGTGTGGAACAAGGCGCGCGAGAAGGCGGCCGCCGACGAGGCAGAATTGCAGAGACTGGCGGCAGCGGCCGGCAGCAACGACAAGCTCGCCGCCTGGGACTGGCGCTTTTACCAGGAGAAGCTGCGGGCCGAGAAGTATGCCTTCGACGAGGCCGAGCTGAAGCCCTATCTCCAGCTCGAAAAGATCATAGACGCCTGCTTCGACGTGGCGACCAGGCTGTTCGGCGTCACCTTCAAGGAAAAGCCGGGCATTGCCGCCTGGCACCCGGATGCCAGGGTTTTCGAGGTTTTCAACGCCGACGGCAGCAAGCGTGGCCTGTTCCTGGCCGACTATTTCGCGCGGCAGTCGAAACGTTCCGGCGCCTGGATGAGTTCGCTGCAGTCGGGGCACAGGCTGGGCAAGGGGGCAACGCCCTTCATCTACAACATCATGAACTTCGCCAAGCCGGCGGCGGGCGAGCCGGCGTTGCTGTCGCTCGACGAGGCCAAGACCCTGTTCCACGAGTTCGGCCACGCGCTGCATGGCATGTTGACCGACGTCACCTGGCCGTCGGTCTCGGGCACCTCGGTCAGCCGCGACTTCGTGGAACTGCCGTCGCAGCTCTACGAGCACTGGCTGACGGTGCCGGCGGTGCTGGAGAAGCACGCGCTGCACTACAAGACAGGCAGGCCGATGCCGAAGGAACTGCTCGACAAGATGCTGGCGGCCAAGACCTTCGGCGCCGGATTCGCCACCGTCGAATTCACCTCGTCGGCGCTCGTCGACATGGCCTACCACGCCCGTCCCGATGCGCCGGCGGAACCGGCGGCCTTCGAGGCCGAGACGCTGGAAAAGCTCGGCATGCCAGAGGCGATCGTCATGCGCCACCGCACCCCGCATTTCCTGCATGTGTTCTCAGGCGAAGGCTATTCGGCCGGCTACTACTCCTACATGTGGTCGGAAGTGCTCGATGCCGACGCTTTCGCCGCCTTCGAGGAAACGGGCGATGCGTTCAATCCGGCAATGGCGGAGAAGCTGCGCAAGCACATCTACTCGGCCGGCGGTTCAGCCGATCCGGAGGAGCTCTACAAGGCCTTCCGCGGCAAGATGCCGTCGCCCGAGGCGATGATGGAAAAGCGCGGGTTGAACTGACTTTTAGGCTTGGTAGGCACTGCGGGCTGCCCCCACCTCTAACCCCTCCCCACAAAGGGGAGCGGAACTTGAGGGCTTCGCATGCCGAGCTCTTTCGTTGATGTCTTTGCACTGCCTTGACGTTTCATCGGAGGTGGCGAGAGGGCGTCCCCCTTGTGGGGTGGGGGACGGGTGGGTGTATCAACACCACCAAGAGCATTAGGAATAGGACAAAGATGGAACTACCGGCAGCATTGCGGGCGGCGGTCGACCGGGCGCTGGAAGGCGTGCCGCTGGCCGAGTTGCAGTGCGCCGCCGACACGCTGTCGAGCCGCTATCGCGCCGAGACGCGCGATGGCCGCCTGCACCTGTCCGACGAGATGTTTGCCCGTGCCTATCTGGCGACACGGCTGCCGGCGACATTTGCCGCGGTCAGGGCGAGCCTCGAGAGCGCGGCCGAGCTTATGCCGGATTTCGAGCCGAAGAGCCTGCTCGACGTCGGCGCCGGGCCCGGCACGGCACTTTGGGCCGCCGCCGACTGCTGGCCGACGCTTGCCTCGGCGACGATGCTCGAAGCCAGCCAGCCGATCCGGAAGGTCGGAGAGGAGCTTTCGGCGCATGCGGGTGTCGATGTCGAGTGGCGAGCAGCGGATGCCTCCAAGAGCTTCGACGCCGAAAAAGCCGAACTGGTGACGCTGGCCTATGTGCTGGACGAGCTTTCGCCGGCCGAAGGGCTGACCCTGATCGAGCGGCTGTGGGCTGCGACCTCGGGGCTCTTGGTCATCGTCGAGCCGGGCACGCCGGCCGGCTGGCGACGGATCGTCGGGGTGCGGTCGCGGCTCGTCGAGCTGGGTGGGCATCTGGCGGCACCTTGTCCGCACAGCCAGGCCTGCCCGATCGTCGAACCCGACTGGTGCCATTTTTCGCGGCGCGTGGCGCGCTCGCGCGTTCATCGCCTGACCAAGCGCGGCGACGTGCCCTGGGAAGACGAGAAGTACATCTTCCTTGCGGCATCGCGCCTGCCCGCCGACACGCATGCCGCCCGGGTGCTGGCGCCAGCGCGCGGCGGCTCGGGAAAGATCCAGCTGAAGCTTTGCCAGAGCGATGGCTCCCTCGTCGAAAAACTCCTGACCAAGCGCGACGGCGACCAGTTCAGGACGGCGCGCCGGGTCGACTGGGGCGACATTTTGTAGCCTTGCGGGGCGAAGGAAAATCAGTCGATTTGCCCGCCCCCCTTTCGCATTTGCGAAAAAAGCTGTATGAGCCCGCCCACACGAAACGCGGCGCGTCGACAGGCAGTGCCCGCAACGCTCCCGAGTAGACATATGAACCTCCGCAATATCGCGATCATCGCGCACGTCGACCATGGCAAGACCACGCTCGTCGATGCGCTCCTCAAGCAATCCGGTTCTTTCCGTGAAAATCAGCGCGTCGCCGAGCGCGCGATGGACTCGGGCGATATCGAAAAAGAACGCGGCATCACCATCCTGGCCAAGGCGACCTCGGTCGATTGGAAAGAGACCCGCATCAACATCGTTGACACGCCGGGCCACGCCGATTTCGGCGGTGAAGTCGAGCGCATCCTGTCGATGGTCGACAGCGCCATCGTGCTTGTCGACGCTGCAGAAGGCCCGATGCCGCAGACCAAGTTCGTGGTCGGCAAGGCGCTCAAGGTCGGCCTCCGCCCGATCGTCGTCATCAACAAGATCGACCGTCCCGACGCCCGCCACCAGGAAGTCATCAACGAGGTGTTCGACCTGTTCGCGGCGCTCGACGCCACCGACGAGCAGCTCGACTTCCCGATCCTCTACGGTTCGGGCCGCGATGGCTGGGTTTCCGAGAATCCGGAAGGCCCGAAGGACCAGGGCCTGGCACCGCTGTTCGACCTCGTGCTCAAGCATGTTCCGGCGCCGACGGTTAATCCCGGCCCGTTCCGCATGATCGGCACCATCCTCGAGGCCAACCCGTTCCTCGGCCGCATCATCACCGGCCGCATCGAGGCCGGCACGCTGAAGCCGAACCAGGCTGTCAAGGTGCTGCACCATGACGGCACGCTGCTGGAAAACGGCCGCGTTACCAAGATCCTCGCCTTCCGCGGCATCGAACGCCAGCCGATCGAAGAGGCCCACGCAGGCGACATCGTCGCCATTGCCGGTCTTTCGAAGGGCACCGTCGCCGACACCTTCTGCGATCCGTCGGTGAACGCGCCGATGGCCGCGCAGCCGATCGATCCGCCAACCGTCACCATGTCCTTCATCGTCAACGATTCGCCGCTGGCCGGCACCGAGGGCGACAAGGTGACCAGCCGCGTCATTCGCGACCGCCTGATGAAGGAAGCAGAAGGCAACGTCGCGCTCAGGATCGAAGAGTCGCCGGACAAGGACTCGTTCTTCGTGTCCGGTCGTGGCGAATTGCAGCTTGCGGTGCTGATCGAAACGATGCGCCGCGAAGGCTTCGAGCTGGCCGTGTCGCGTCCGCGCGTGGTCATGCAGAAGGATGAGAACGGCGAACTGCTCGAGCCCGTCGAAGAAGTCGTCATCGACGTCGACGAGGAGCATGCCGGCGTCGTCGTGCAGAAGATGTCGGAGCGCAAGGCCGAGATGGTCGAGCTGCGTCCTTCGGGCGGCAACCGCCAGCGCCTGGTGTTCCACGCGCCGACGCGCGGCCTGATCGGCTATCAGTCGGAGCTGCTCACCGATACGCGCGGCACGGCCGTCATGAACCGCCTGTTCCACTCTTACCAGCCCTACAAGGGCGAGCTGCCCGGCCGTACCAATGGCGTGCTGATCTCCAACGACCAGGGCGAGTCGGTGGCGTTCGCCATGTGGAACCTCGAAGATCGCGGCCCGATGGTCATCGACGCCGGCGTCAAGGTCTATCAGGGCATGATCATCGGCATCCACAGCCGCGACAATGACCTCGAAGTCAACGTGCTGAAGGGCAAGAAGCTGACCAACATCCGCGCCGCCGGCAAGGATGAAGCCGTTCGCCTGACGCCGCCGATCCGCATGACGCTCGAGCGCGCCCTGGCCTGGATCCAGGACGACGAGCTGGTCGAGGTGACGCCGAAGACCATCCGCCTGCGCAAGCTCTATCTCGACCCGAACGAGCGCAAGCGCTTCGAAAAGTCGAAGGGCGCGGCATAAGCCAACCCGACATGAACCAAAAAAGGGCGTCTCCACTGGAGGCGCCCTTTTTTGTTTGCAAGACAGGATCGCGTCGATTGTCACATCTCGATGATCGGCGCCACCTCGACCGAACCGCCGGCGGCAAGGATCGGGCAACCCTTGGTGATGCGCGCAGCGTCGGCGGCATCTTTCGCATCGAAGACCGAGTAGCCGCTCACCGGATTGGCGCCGCCATCATTGCTGACGGCGCCATTGGCGGCGACCGTCTGGGACGTGCCGACCGGTGCACCGCCATCGACGACGGCCGCTCCCAGGGCGGCAAACCAGTCCATCCAGGCCTTCATCACCGTTGCGCCTTCTTCCTGCGACTGCGGTATCGCACCGCCGTGATAGACGAAGAGAAACTTGGCCATGACATACCTCCCGTGGCGTGCCGACAGGCCGGCCACCCGGCATCTTGCCAGCGCAGGACGCACCATCCGCCCGAAGCCTGTCGCGGGCAAGCGCCGTCCGGTGCCCGGTTCCGTCAAAATCTCGCCATTGCGGCCGGCATCGTCCGCCGGTTGCAAGATCTTGCCGTTGGCATAAGTTCTGGCTGCCAGTTCAAGGGGAAAAGACGATGGAAACGACTTCGCTTCTGATCTTTGCCGGCGCATTGCTGGTGGCGGCGGGTTCGCCCGGCCCGTCGATCGCCGCCCTGGTTGCACGGGTGATCTCGAAGGGTTTTCGCGACGTGCTGCCGTTCCTGGCGGCGATGTGGATGGGGGAGGCGATCTGGCTGTCGCTGGCGGTGTTCGGGCTCGCATTCGTGGCGCAATCTTTCCACCTGGCGTTCGTGATCGTGAAATGGCTTGGCGTCGCCTATCTCGTCTACCTCGCCTGGAAGATGTGGACCGCACCGGTCGAGGCGCGTGAAGGCGAGATGCCGCGCCAGGATTCGGCAGTCCGGCTGTTCGCTGCCGGCATGGCCGTGACCTTGGGTAATCCCAAGATCATGATGTTCTACCTCGCGCTGCTGCCGACCATCATCGATCTCGCTTCCGTCACAGTTGTCGGCTGGCTGGAACTGACGCTGACGATGGCTGCGGTGCTGATCGCCATCGACCTGTGCTGGGTGCTTGCGGCTGCGCAGGCGCGCAAGCTGCTGAGGAGCAATCGGGCAATGCGAATCGCCAATCGCGTCAGCGCGACGACGATGGCTGGAGCGGCTGCGGCGATTGCCGCCAGATAGTGCCGGTTTTCTCGGCAGGGATTGGCAGCGGGAGGCCCTGAGGACGTTGCGTCAGCCTCAAAAGCAGGCACGGCGTGCCCGCTGCGCAGGCATTTTTGCAAACGTTCCGTCAAACCTTTGTCGCTAAACGCGGGCCATCTGCTACGATAGTCGCAAAAGCATATGACGGGACGGGAGAAACTAACGTCATGGCCGCATCAGTGAAGTCGAAGGCGAAACCTGCCAAGACTGCATCGTCCTCCAAATCCTCCGCCAAACCCCCACAAATTCTTGAACTCCTGCTTGGCCGCGCTCCTGCCGAGGATGTGGCCGACTACGAACCCGGCATGCTGGAGCGCGCGGCTCACCTGGCCGAGCAGGCGGTTCTCAAGCACCGCAAGGGGTCGTCGGTGATCGACATCGAGACCGGCGGGGGCGTGATCCGGCACGGCCGGCCGGTGACTGTCGTCACCGTCGTCAACGACAACATGCCGTTCCTGTTCGATTCGGTCCTCGGCGAGATCACCGAGGCAGCCGGCGAGCCGGTACTCGTCACCCATCCCGTGCTGCGCGTGCGCCACGGCCGTACCGGCGTCGACGAGATCCTGAGCGACGGCAAGGGCGACCAGGGTGCCGACAAGCTGAGCGTCATCCATGTCCACATCCCGCTGCTCGGCAAGGACGCCGCGGAAGCGCTGCGCGAGCGGCTGAAGAAGCTGCTCGGCCAGGTCCGCGCCGCCGTGACCGATTGGAAGCGGATGCTGGCTCGGCTCGACCAGGCGATCTCGGAATTCCGCTATGCGCCGATCCCGCTCGACAAGAACGCGGTGCTCGAGGCGATCGCCTTCCTCGAATGGCTGCGCGATGACAATTTCACCTTCCTCGGCATGCGCGAGTTCAAATATTCGGGCGGCGAGAAGAGCGGAACGCTGGAGCGCGCCGACAAGCCGGGCCTGGGTATCCTCGCCGACCCCGACGTGCTGGTTCTGCGCCGCGACACCGTCGCTGCGATGTCGACGACGCCGGAAATCCGTGTCTTCCTGCATGGCCCCGATCCGCTGATCGTCACCAAGGCCAATGCCAAGTCGGCCGTGCACCGCCGTGCCTATCTCGACTACATCGGCGTCAAGACGTACGACGCCAAGGGCCAGCTTTCGGGCGAGTTGCGCATCGTCGGCCTGTTCACCTCGACGGCCTACACACGGTCGGTGATGAAGATCCCCTATCTGCGGTCCAAGGCCGAGACGGTGATACATAAATCGGGTTTCGATCCCGCCGATCATTCCGGCAAGGCACTGATCAACGTGCTTGAATCCTATCCGCGCGACGAGCTTTTCCAAATCGCGGTGCCGACGTTGCGCAAGCATGCCGAGGCAATCCTCGGCCTGGTCGAGCGGCCACGCGTTCGCGCGCTGGTTCGCGTCGACCAGTTCGACCGCTTCGTCTCGGTTCTCGTCTTCGTGCCGCGCGACCGCTACGATTCGGTCGCGCGCGAGCGGATCGGCGCCTATCTCAAGAAGGTGTTCGAAGGCCGCCTGTCTGCCTATTACCCGGCCTTCCCCGAAGGCGGGCTGGCGCGTGTGCACTTCATCATCGGCCGCTCCGGCGGCAAGACGCCCAAGGTCGAGCAATCGGCAATCGAAGCGGCGATCCGCGACATCGTCACGACCTGGGAAGACGGGCTGCGCGAAGCGTCGGCGGAGGCGGGTTCGCCCGCGTCGCTGGTCAGTGTCGCCAGCCATTTTCCGCAGGACTACCAGAACAGTTTCTCGCCGACGGCCGCCCTGCTCGACGCCGAGCGGATCACCACCGTCAGCGCCGCCAACCCGATCGTCATCGATTGCTACCGCGACGCCGGCCAGGCCCCGGAACAGGCTTCGCTGAAGATCTACCACCACGGCGCGCCGGTGGCGCTGTCGCGGCGCGTGCCCCTGCTCGAGAACATGGGCTTCCGGGTGATCAGCGAGCGTACCTTCGAGCTCGGCGAAAAGGGCGAAGACCAGATCTTCATTCACGACATGGAGCTGGAGAACGCCTACGGCCAGCCGATCGACCTCGCCGACGGCGGACTGCTGTTCGAGGAGGTATTCCTGTCGGTGTGGACCGGCGATGCCGACAATGACGGCTACAACGCGCTGGCGCAGACGGCGGGGCTCGGCGCCAACGAGATCGTCATCCTGCGCGCCTATGGCCGCTATCTGCAGCAGGCCGGCATTCCGCAGAGCCAGGATTTCATCGCCGCGGCGCTCAACCGCTATCCCGATATCGCGCGCGGCCTGCACCAGCTGTTCCTCGCCAGGCTCGACCCGGCGCAGGAAAAAGACGGGCTGGTCACGGCCAAGCATCTCAAGGCCAAGATCAAGGATGCGCTGGAAGCGGTCCCTAACATCGACGACGACACCATCATCCGTCGCTACGTCAACCTGATCGAGGCGTCGCTCAGGACCAACCACTTCGTCGCCGGCAAGAAGGAACGGGGCCAGTCGCTGGCGATCAAGCTCGATTCGCGCAGCGTTGACGGCCTGCCCGAGCCGCGGCCGTGGCGCGAGATCTTCGTCTACGGTTCCGAGGTCGAGGGCGTGCACCTGCGCTTTGGCCCGGTGGCGCGCGGCGGCCTGCGCTGGTCGGACCGGGCACAGGACTACCGCACCGAAGTGCTGGGCCTGGTGAAGGCACAGCAGGTCAAGAACGCCGTCATCGTGCCGGTCGGCGCCAAGGGCGGCTTCTTCCCGAAGCGGTTGCCGGTCGGCGGCAGCCGCGATGCCACCTTCGAGGCGGGCCGGGCGGCCTACATCAACTTCGTCTCGTCGATGCTGTCGATCACCGACAATATCGACGGCGACAAGGTCGTGCCGCCAAAGGACGTGGTGCGGCGCGACGTCGACGATTCCTATTTCGTCGTCGCCGCCGACAAGGGCACCGCAACCTTCTCGGACACTGCCAACGGCATCAGCGAGAAGCATGGCTTCTGGCTCGACGACGCGTTCGCGTCGGGCGGCTCGGCCGGCTACGACCACAAGAAGATGGGCATCACCGCGCGCGGCGCCTGGGAGGCGGTGAAGCGGCATTTCCGCGAGATGAACCGCGACATCCAGACGTCGCCGTTCACCACCGTCGGTGTCGGCGACATGTCGGGCGACGTGTTCGGCAATGGCATGCTGTTGTCCGAGCAGACCAGGCTGATCGCGGCCTTCGACCATCGCGACATCTTCATCGATCCCGATCCCGACATGGCGGCGTCGTTTGCCGAGCGCAAGCGCATGTTCGCCCTGCCGCGTTCGAGCTGGCAGGACTATGACAAGTCGAAGCTGTCGGTCGGCGGGGTGATCGTCCCACGGACGCAGAAATCGGTGACGCTGCCCGCGGCTGCTGCTGCTGCGATCGGACTGGAGAAGACCACCGCTTCGCCGACCGAGATCATGAGTGCCATCCTGCGGGCGCCGGTGGACCTGTTGTGGTTCGGCGGCATCGGCACCTATGTCCGGGCAACCGGCGAAACGAACCAGGAGGCCGGCGACCGGGCCAACGACGCGATCCGCGCGACGGCCAGCGAGGTTCGCGCCAAGGTCATCGGCGAAGGCGCCAATCTCGGCACGACGCAACGGGCGCGCATCGAATTCGGGCTCAAGGGAGGGCGCTGCAATTCGGACGCCATCGACAATTCGGGCGGCGTGAATTCGTCCGACGTCGAGGTCAACATCAAGATTGCCCTGGCTTCGGCGATGCGCTCCGGTTCGCTCCAGCGCCTGGCGCGCAACAAGCTGCTCGCCGAGATGACCGAGGAGGTGGCGGGGCTGGTGCTGGCCAACAACTACGAGCAGACGCTGGCGTTGTCTCTCGCCGCCCGGCGCGGCATCCAGGACATCGCGCATCAGGGGCGCTTCATGAGCGCGCTCGAAGCGCGCGGCCTGCTCGACCGCGCGGTAGAGAACCTGCCGAGCCAGGCTGCGCTGGCCGAGCGCCAGACGCGCGGCGAGGCGCTGACCCGACCCGAGCTCGGCGTGCTGCTCGCCTATGCCAAGATCGTGCTGTTCTCCGACATCGTCGCCAGCGACCTGCCCGACGATGCCCAGTTCGCACGCGACCTGATGGGCTATTTCCCCGGTCGCATGGCCAGGAAATACGAGGCGGAGATCGGCGGCCACCGGCTGCGCCGCGAGATCATCACGCGCGTGCTGGTGAACGATCTCGTCAATCGCGGCGGGCCGTCCTTCGTCAACCGCCTGCAGGAAGCGAGCGGCCGGTCGGCGGCGGACGTGGCGCGGGTCTTTGCGGTCGTGCGCGACGGCTTTGCGCTGCCCGGGCTCTATGCCGAGATCGACGCGCTGGACAATGTCGTCGATGGCACGACGCAGCTCGACCTCTACCAGGCTGTGAGCCGGCTGCTGTTTGCGACATGCGGCTGGTACCTCAGGAACGACCACGGCGACGCGCCGCTGGCAAGTCGCATCGCCGAGCTGCACCAGGCTCGGGCGGCGCTCGAGCACAAGTTTGCCGGCATGCTGCCTGCCTTCACCCAGGACCGCATCCAGAAGCGGAAGGCGGGCTTTGCGGCTGCCGGTGCGCCCGAGAAACTGGCCGAGCGGCTGTCGCTGCTCGAAGTCGGCGAACTGGTGCCTGACATCGCTCTGGTGGCCAAGACGGCCAAGGCCGACATCGTCGCGGCAGCCAAGTCGTTCTTCGCCGTCAGCGAGGCGTTCCGCATTCCGCGCATCGAAGACGCCGCCAATGCGATATCGAGCTCCGACTATTATGAGGGGCTGGCTCTTTCCCGGGCGTCGGACACGATCGGCGCGGCACGGCGCGGCATCGCGGTTGCAGCCCTTACCGGCTTCGGCTCGGCTGCCGATCCTGTCGCTGCCTGGCTCGACGCCGGTGGCGAGCGCATCAACCGTACCCGCGAAAGGCTGCAGGCGCTGACCGAGGGCGGCGACATCAGTGTGTCGAAGCTGACGGTTGCCGCCGGCCTGATGAGCGACCTGTCGGGCCGGTAGTGGCCTATCAAACCGGCCTGCCGCGGAAAATCGCGGCGGGCATTTCCTCAAGGACCACGCAAGCGAACTGCGTTATAGCTCGCAACGACGCGCAGATGCGGCGCGCGTGGAGGGATGATGGCTGAGACGATGGTGGTTCAACGTACGCCGCGGCGTGGCGTCTGGGGCTGGATGCTGTTCGACTGGGCGGCGCAACCTTTCTTCACCGTGGTCACCACTTTCATCTTCGGCCCCTATTTCGTCTCGCGCATGGCGACCGATCCGGCCATGGGCCAGGCGGCCTGGGGCTACGGCATCGCCGCTGCCGGCTTCGTCATCGCCATCCTGTCGCCGGTGCTCGGCTCGATCGCCGACCAGACAGGGCCGCGCAAGCCATGGATCGCCTTCTTCGCCGCGATCAAGATCATCAGCCTGTGTCTGCTCTGGTACGCCGAACCCGGCTCGCCATTGGTGCCGATCGTCTTGCTTTTTTCGCTCGCCTCGGTAGCGGCGGAGTTTTCGATCGTGTTCAACGATTCGATGATGCCGCGCCTGGTGGCGAAGGACGAGATCGGCAAGATTTCGAACATCGCCTGGGGTCTAGGTTATCTCGGCGGCATGATCGTTCTGGTCTTCGTCGTCGGCTTCCTGGCGGCATCGCCCGAGACCGGCAAGACCATTATCGGCGCCGACCCGCTGTTCGGCATCGATCCGAAATTCGGCGAGGATGCACGCGCCACCGGCCCGATCTCGGCATTGTGGTACCTGATCTTCATCCTGCCCATGTTCCTGCTCACGCCCGACAGCGGCAAGGGCATCGCCATCCGCCCGGCCGTGCGCCTGGGCCTGAGCGAGCTCAGGTCGACATTGGGCGAGGTGCGCAAGCGCACCGGTATCTTCCGCTTCCTGGTCGCCCGCATGATCTACCAGGACGGCGTCAACGCACTGCTCGGGCTCGGCGGCGCATTCGCCGCGGCGATGTTCGGCTGGACCATCACCGAGATCGGCATCTACGGCATCATCCTCAACGTCGTCGCCATCTTCGGCTGTCTCGTCGCCAGCCGTCTCGACACCGGGTTCGGCTCGAAGGTGGTGGTCGTGGTCTCACTCATCCTGCTGACGATCGCCACCATCGGCATCGTCTCGACCGGGCCGGGCTACACGCTGTTCGGCATCTGGCAGATGCCTGGCGCCGACACCGGCGGGCTGTTCGGCACGCCGGCGGAAAAGGCCTACATCGCCTTCGGCTTGCTGGTCGGCATCGCCTTCGGTCCGGTGCAGGCCTCGTCACGATCCTACATGGCGCGCAGCGTCTCGGCCGACGAGGCGGGGCGTTATTTCGGGCTCTATGCGCTGTCGGGCCGGGCGACCAGCTTCGTCGCGCCTTTCGCGGTCGCGACGGTGACCGCATTGAGCGGTTCGCCACGCCTCGGCATGGCGATGATCATCATCTTCTTCGTGATCGGTCTGGCGGTGCTATTGCGGACGCCCTACCCGGCTGATGAGGTGAAGTAGCGCGTTACCCTTCTCTTGCGGGAAGGGCCGGCGGGAAAGCTTTGCCGAGTAAGACGATCGAGACGTGGCTGGGTACAGCGTTGGCGACTCCCACCCCGCTGCGTGGATCGACCCTCCCCACAAGGGGGAGGGTAAAGGCCTCAATGCCTGAAATGCCTGACACCGGTGAAGATCATGGCAATGCCATGCTCGTCGGCGGCGGCGATGACGTCGTCGTCGCGCATCGAGCCGCCCGGCTGGATGACGGCGGTGGCGCCGGCCTCGACGGCCGACAGCAGGCCGTCGGCGAAGGGGAAGAAGGCGTCGGAGGCGACGACCGAACCCTTGGTCAGCGGTTCGGCGAGGCCGGCGGCCTCGGCCGCGTCGAGCGCCTTGCGTGCGGCGATGCGGGAGGAGTCAACCCGGCTCATCTGGCCGGCGCCGATGCCGACGGTGGCCAGGTCGCGGGCATAGACGATGGCGTTCGACTTGACGTGCTTGGCGACACGGAAGGCGAACTTCATGTCCTCGATCTCGCGCTGGGTCGGCTGGCGCTTGGTGACCACGTTGAGGTCGAGCGCGTCGACGACGGCGTTGTCGCGCGACTGGACGAGCAGGCCGCCGGCAACCGACTTGACGGCCAGGCCGGCGCGGTCCGGATCGGGCAGCCCACCCGTCACCAGCAGGCGCAGGTTCTTCTTCGCGGCGACGATGGCCTGGGCCTCCGGCGTGGCGGCGGGGGCGATGATGACTTCTGTGAAGATCTTGACGATCTCCTCGGCCGCCTCGGCGTCGAGGATGCGGTTTAGCGCGACGATGCCGCCGAAGGCCGAAACAGGATCGCAGGCCAGTGCCTTGGCATAGGCTTCCGCAAGGCTGGCGCCTTCGGCGACGCCGCACGGATTGGCGTGCTTGATGATGGCGACCGCGGCGGTGCGGACCGGATCGAACTCGCCGGCGAGCTCGAAGGCGGCATCGGTGTCGTTGATGTTGTTGTAGGAGAGCTGCTTGCCCTGCAACTGGGTGGCGGTGGCGACGCCGGGGCGCTTGTCGCCGGTCAGGTAGAAGCCGGCCGACTGATGCGGGTTCTCGCCATAGCGCATGACGCTCTCGAGCCTGCCACCGAAGGCGCGCCAGTCGGGCATCTCGATTTCGAGCGCTTCGGCAAACCAGCCGGAGATCGCGGCGTCATAGGCCGCGGTGCGGGCGAACGCCTTGGCGGCGAGCTTCTTACGCATCTCGTAGGGCAGGCTGCCATTGTTGGCGACGATGGCGTCGAGCACGTCCTTGTAGTCGGCGGGGTCGGTGACGATGGCGACATAGGCGTGGTTCTTGGCCGAGGCACGGACCATGGCCGGCCCGCCGATGTCGATGTTCTCGACGATCGAGGCGTAGTGGGCGCCGGAATCGCGCACCTCTTCGAACGGATAGAGATTGACCACCACGAGGTCGATCGGCTCGATGCCGTGCTCGGCCATGGCGGCAGCGTGCTCGGGGTCGTCACGGACACCTAACAGCGCGCCGTGCACCGACGGATGCAGCGTCTTGACGCGGCCGTCCATGATCTCGGGGAAGCCGGTCAGCTCGGAGACGTCACGGACCGCGATCCCTTCGGCTGCGATGCTCTTGGCCGTGCCGCCGGTCGACACAAGCTCGACGCCGATATTGGCGAGGCACTTGGCGAACTCGATCAGGCCTGTCTTGTCGGAAACCGACAGCAGGGCGCGACGGATCGGCACCAGATCGGGAGCGGGGATCTTCTTGGAAACGACGGCCATGGCGAGGGGGCCTTTCACGGCTGGATGGGAGGAGCTGCGTGCGGGCGGCGTACCATATGACGTTTGGAAATCAAGGCGCGCAGGGCCTTTCGCTCAGTTTTCGAGGCGGCTGATGATGCGGGTGCGGGAGAATTGCCAGTGCACCTCGGACACTTCCGAAGCCTTGAACGACAGCACGATCTGGTGCGAGCGGCGTGGCCCGCCAAGCCCCGCAAAATAGATCGATTCCTCGACCTCGGCGGGGATGTCCGGCGAGATGAAGACCCAGGTGTCGATGTCGGGGCCGGTCAGCACCAGCCGCTCCTTCTGGTCGCGGAACAGCTGGATGTCGGGATGGACATGGAAGCGCACGCTGACGAGATCGCGGCCGTCGTTCCGGATCGGCGTCTTGCCGGCGCGCAGCAGGCGGTCGCAGCCCGACAGGATGCTGCCGCCGGCCGACAGGCTGAGCTCGCGCTCGTGATGGAGGCCGAAGCGCTGGGCGTAGCCGTCGTGGCTGGCGATGAAGCCATGGATGCCGGGCTTGTCGAGGCGCTGCGTGGACACCGATTTGGGGCCGCCGAAAAGCGGGCTGCCGAGCAGGCCGCTGACGCGCTGCGAATGGGCAAAACTTGCCGACGAGGTGTCGTTGATCGTGACTGTGGAATGCGCGGCGGTGGCGCGGGCCAGTGGCCGCAGTTCGGCGATGCCATAGGTGTCGACGCCGGCGTTGACGATGTAGTGCTGCCGGCCCGACGACATCTCGAAGGACAGGCAGCCGGCATGGGCGTGGTTCGACACGTCGATGGGCGGGGCGGTGCCGGTGTCGGCAATGACGGTGGTGCCGCCCATGGCCAGCCGCTCGTAGCCGGAGTGGGTGGCATGCAGCGGCGGCGAGCCGGCGGTGTCGTCATGGCGCAGGATCGCCGCTATGCGGTCGTGGATGGTGGCGCCCATGCCGTTGAAGCGGGCAAGGCTGCCGTCCTGGTGGCGGAAGAAGCGCAGGGCGGGCAGCATGCGTTCGACCGCATTGATCAGCGCCAACGGCGGCTGCTCGGCCTGGTTGGCATAGGTGTGGCGCAGCGGCAGGAGGTCGGCGAGGATCTCCAGCACCGCCATCGGGTTGCGCGAGACATGGCCGCCGTCAGGCAGGATCTGGCGGTCGAGCTCTTCGGCGAGGCTGCGCGTCGCCGAGCGCAGGGCCGAGACCGGCGCGGGCAGGGACAGGGCGGCGAAGGCAAGCGCGATGCGCGCCCTGAGCCGGTCCTTGCCGGCGGGCATTTCGCGCGCCATCGAGCGAAGGTAGCGGATCTGCATCGCCAGCGAGCGCAGGAACGACCGGTAGAAGGAGAATTCGGCGCCCTGCAACACGACCGAGGAATGCTGGAGCCAGGCGATGATGCGCTTGGCAGTGGTGGCCGGCTCCCAGGCGACGCCGGAGATGCGGTTGCCGTGCATGGCAATCCAGTCGGACACCAGCGCCCGCGCATTCGCTGCGGCGAGTTCGGTGCCGGCGGCGCGCATGTGGCGCAGCCAGCGGAAACCGTGCAGGCTGCGCTGCCAGCCCCTGTTGGGCACTTCGACCGTGAAGGGTGACTGGCCGCCGGTCTCGACCAGGTGGCCGGACAGCGGAAAGCGGCCATAGTAGATTTCAAGCGCGATCTGGGGATCGGCGAGCCGCAGGTCGGGCGGAGCAATGAGCACGCGTTCGGGCGTACGCCCCGAGTAGCGCCAGCGATAGGCCGGACCGGCGCGCAAACGCCGACGTGCCTTGCGCCAGAACTCCTTGGCGACGAGCGTCCACAGGCGCGTCGTGTTGTCCGCCGAAATCGACAATATCCCTCCCGACGCAACCCACGCCATGGCTCAAATTAGGTTGTTTCAATGGCAGGCGCGAGGGTGAATTTTTGGTAAATGCGAGGGCGGATCAGGCGAGACGGCGGAAGCGCGCGGCAAAAAAGCCGTCGAGACCGGAGATGGCGGGATTGCCGAGGTCGAGGCCTGCGGGTGTGGTGCGCAGAAAACCCTCCGTGGTGATGAAGTCGTCTGCTCCTGCGACTTCGCCCACGCGAATCGGATCGAGTTCGACCTTGCCCTTGTGGTCGGCGAGGAAGCCGGCGACGAGCGCCTCGCCTTCGAGCGGATCGAGCGAACAGTTGGAAAAGACGATCCGGCCACCTGGCTTCACCAGCTTCACCGTGCGGTCGAGCAGCCCGCGCTGGACGCCGGCGAGCTTGGCGATGTCTTCAGGCGACTTGGTCCACAACACGTCGGGGTGGCGGCGCACGGTACCGGTCGACGAGCATGGCGCGTCGAGCAGCACGGCGTCGAACAGCTCCTCCGGCTCGTAGACGAGGATGTCGGCATTGACCTTGTCGGCGTCGAGGCCAAGGCGCTCGAGATTGCCGGCAAGGCGCGCGAGGCGGTTCTTCGAGGCCTCGACCGCAGTGACCTTGGCACCGGTGAGCACGAGCTGGGCGGTCTTGCCGCCGGGCGCAGCACACAGGTCGGCGACGCGCTGGCCGGCGACGTCGCCAAACAGCCGCGCGGGCAGTGCTGCGGCGGCATCCTGCACCCACCAGGCGCCCTCAGCGAAACCGGGCAGCTCGGCGACCGGTCCGGCGAGGCGCTCGATACGCAGCGAGCCGGTGGGCAGCACGGTGCCGCCCAACTGCTCCGCCCATTTGGCGGGATCGCACTTGGCGGTGAAATCGACCGGCGCCTCGATGCGATGCGCGGCGAGGATATTCTTCGCGTGTTCCGCGCCGTAGGCCGCGGTCAGCCGCTCGACGAACCAGTCCGGCGCGTCGTTCGTCGTAGCCAGCATCTCAGGCAGTTCGGCATCCTTGGCACGGGCGAGCGAACGCAGCACGCCGTTGACCAGGCCGGAGAAGCGCACGGTGCGCGGATCTGCCTTGGCGTGGGTGACGGCGAGGTCGACGGCAGCGCTGTCGGGGATGTCGAGGAACAGGATCTGGGCAGCCGCGACATGCAGGATATGCGTCAGCACGGTGGCGTTGGCGGGGAGCGGCTTTTCCAGGCGGCGCGAGATCAGCTTGGCGATGGTGACGCGATAGCGAAGGGCGGTGGCCAGGATGGCGCGGACGAGCCCGCGGTCGCGCAGGTCGAGCGCCCGGAACTGCGGATGGCCGTGCTCGTGATCGGTCAAGCCGTCGAGCGGCGTCCTGGCGTCGATGGTGGCTGCAAGCAGGCGCGCTGCGGCCATGCGCGCGGCGATGCCGGGGACATCGGGAACGATGGACGGCCGGCTGCCCTTGCTGTCGCCGGTGCGTGCGCGGTTTCGCGAGCGGTCGCGCTGGCCGGCGCTCACGATCTCGGGCCCTTCGGCCCGGTCGGATTGCGGCCCCACGGGCCGGACGGGCGCGGTTGCTCGGGCGCCGCCTCGTCAGCGGGGCGACCGCCCCACGGGCCCTGCTGACCGGCAGGAGCCGTGCGCTGGGCTGTCGGCTGGGGTGCCGTGCGCTGTGCAGGTCGACCGACACCCTCATTCGCCATCGCCTGCAGGGCGGCGATGCGGTTCTCGGTGTTGGGGTGGGTCGAAAAGAGATTGTCCATGCGCTCGCCGGATAGAGGATTGATGATGAAGAGGGGAGCCATGGCAGGATTGCGCTCGGCTTCGGGGTTGTGGATGCGTTCGACGTTGCGAGCGATCTTGTCAAGTGCGGAGGCGAGCCAAAGCGGATTGCCGCAGATCTCGGCGCCGCGCCGGTCGGCCGAATATTCGCGCGTCCGGCTGATCGCCATCTGCACCAGCATGGCGGCAAAGGGCGCGACGATCATCGCCACCAGCACACCGACGAAGCCGAGCGGATTGTTGTTGTCGCGGTTGCCGCCGAAGAAGAAGGCGAAGTTGCCCAGCATCGAGATCGCGCCGGCAATCGTCGCGGTGATCGTCATGATCAGCGTGTCGCGGTTTTCGACATGGGCGAGTTCATGGGCCATGACGGCCGCGACCTCTTCGTGGCTGAGGCGCTGCAGCAGGCCAGTGGTGGCCGCGACCGCCGCGTTCTGCGGGTTGCGGCCGGTGGCAAAGGCGTTGGGCTGCGGATTGTCGATCAGGTAGACCTTGGGCATCGGCAGCCCGGCATTGGCGGCAAGTCCGCGCACAATGGCGTAATATTCGGGCGCGTTGCGCTCGTCGACCTCGACGGCATGGTTCATCCGCAGAACCATCTTGTCGGAGTTCCAGTAGCTGAACAGGTTCATGCCGGCGGCGATCAGGAAGGCGATTGTCATGCCGCCCGATCCGCCAATCAGGTAGCCGACGCCCATGAACAGCGCCGTCATGGTCGCCAGAAGCATAGCCGTCCGCATCATGTTCATCGTCCGCTCCGTCCTTTTCCGCCTGCGCCAGGGTCGATCCCGGTCGCGCGCTTCGCTATATGATGGGAAACACGAGGGTGCGTTTCAATCATTTCCGAGGAATCCCATGAACGACGCCAAGCCGCAAATCGAAGCCGAGACGGCCGCACCGAAGGAGCTTTCGCCGGCCGCCAGGCGCGCCTTGGCCGAGGCCGAGGCACGCCGCGAAGCTTACAGGGCGCAGGAGGCGAAGCTGCCGCGCGAGATCGGTGGCCGTGGCGGCAAGGAACCAGGACGCTACGGCGACTGGGAAATCAAGGGCCTGACCAGCGACTTCTGAGCTTTCGTCAGCGGGTCATGATGATGTCGTGACCCTGGCCGTGGGTGACGACGAACAGCTTAGTCAGGTCGCCGCCCTGCCGCATGTCGCCAGCCATCCAATGCACCGTGGTGGCGACAATGAATGGACCATCCGGCACGCCCGCGAAAGTGAAGCGGCCTTCGCCGTTGGCCTGAGTCACGCGTGTGTAGTCCTTCAGACGCGCGTCCGGATTGGTGAATACAACCGGGCCGGTGGCAGACGCGCTGCGATTGAACGCCTCCATGGTGTATGACGTTTGAGGCGTGAGGTAGACAGGGCTGCCGGCGGCATAAACAACCACGCCATCATTGCGGCGCATGAATGCCTGGCCAGAGATGGTCGCCTTGCCCGGCTTGTTTGCGAATTCGTGTTCTGCATTGTTGAACTGCGTTTGTATCGGAATTTGCTGGACGCAGCCTGTCGAGAACAGCATAGCCGCGACAATTAATGCCAAGTCTATTCTTCGTTTCATCTTCCCCTCCCGTCTTTTCGTCAATCTAGTCATTATTGCATTCGACTAATCAACTGGAACGCTGGAGCGGGAACTGAAATCCGTGCCGGTCGTTTCGCTGGGAGTTGCGAAAGGAGCAATTATGGCAAAGTGGTCAATTACCGGACTCGTAGTTACTGCCCTGCTGGGCACCATGCCGGCGCAGGCGCAGACCAAGGAACCGGCGGTGCCGCCGCAGAATTCGCTCAAGCTGTCCGAGATCATCGCCAAGATCGAGCAGCGCGATCAGTTCCGCTATCTTTCCGAAGTGGAATGGGAAAGCGAAGGCTATTACGACATCGTCTACTACACGTCGGACAAGGCCAAGGTGGAAATCAAGATCGACGCGGTGACGGGCGAACCGCGGCTCTGACCCGAGGCCGGTTAAAGCTTGGATGTCGAGGTCTGACCCGGCACGCCTGGTGCTGACAGAATTTGGCACACCCCTGCGCACCGAAACGGGACAGCTCCACGAATGGCTCTGGCGAACCGCATGCATCGTGGTTAGCGAGTGGTGAATAAACCGTGCGTGCGGGGACTGCGTTTACGCTCCGTTTACCCTGATGCCACTCGAAATCCTGTAAATTCAATAACTTGTCGTGCCGTCGACCTGACGAGGCCAGCAGAGCGCCGACACGGCCAGTTTCCTGCAACGCCTTCGCCAGAGGCAATTGAATGGCGGGGCGGGACATGTTGCAATTTCGGAAGGCGGGACGGACGGCACTTCGCCTGGCCGGGGATCGTCGTGGCAATTTTGCCGTCCTGGGTGGCGTGACGATTTCCCTGCTGGCCATGGCCGCTGGCTTCGGGATCAACATCGCCCAGCTGTCCAATGTAAAATCCGGCCTGGCGCTGGCGGTCGACGGGGCGGTGACATCGACGGCGCGCGACCTGACGACCGGGAGGATCAAGCCAGAGGATGCCGACGCGTCCGTCAGGACTTTCCTTGAGGTCAATGCTGCGAGCCTGCTGGCGCCCGGCGAGAAGGTTGTGCTGCGCAGCGTCACCGTCGACCGGCTGGCGGGCACGGTCGAGGCGACCGCAGAGATCGACGTAGACATCTTCTTCCCGCTTTTCGGCAAGGGCAACCGGCAGCGTGTTTCGGCGACGACCGCGTCGCTCTATTCCGACAAGCGCATCGAAGTTGCGATGATGCTAGATGTCACCGGCTCCATGGGCGGGCAGAAGATCAAGGATCTGAAGACGGCCGCCCAGAACGCCGTCGATATCCTTCTCACGGGCCAGGATGCCGACAAGCCGCGCATACGCATTGCGCTGGTTCCCTATGCCGAGGCGGTCAACACCGGTGGGCTGTCGGACGCCGTCTTCGTCGAGAAGCCGGGCAAGTCGGACCTGCCGCCCCCGATCGATGCCTGGCAGGCTGTTTCTGCCAGCAGCGGCGACGGTTGCGCCAGCGAGCGCAAGGACAAGGACGGCGCCGCCGACTTCAGCGACGACGGCCCCTACACCGAGCGCGAGAACAACCAGGGCGAGATCTATCTCGCCAGGGTCAATCGCGACGACCGCGTCGGGTCATGCCCGTCGGCGAAGCTGATACCGCTGACCGCCGATGTGACGAAGCTGACGGCCGCGATCGGCGGGTTCAGGGCCAACGGAGTGACCGCAGGCGGCATCGCCGCGCAGTGGGGCTACTACATGCTTTCGCCCAAATGGCGCACTGCCATCAAGGATGCGAACCTCGGTGCGGGCCCGGCCAATCCCGATGCGAAGAAGGTCGCGAAGGTGGCCATCCTGATGACCGACGGCCTGTTCAACACTGCCTTTGCAGGCGTCACGGGAAGGCCCCAGGGCAGCCAGTCGGCGAAGTCCGGCAGCTATGCCGAAAGCATCTGTACCAACATGAAGAACGACGGCATTGAGGTCTTCACCATCGGCTTCGACCTCGACAACAAGGACACCTCGAAGTCCGAAAGGAATGCGGCCAAGGCCGTGCTCAAGAACTGTGCGACGCCGGATAGCGGCACGCTGAAGCGCTATTTCGAAGTCTCGACGGGCAAGGAACTCGACGAAGCCTTCCAGACCATCGCCCGCAACATCGAACAGCTGTCGCTGACCAAGTAGGCTGCACGGCGAGGAATCAAAAAAGGCCGCGCTTTCTTGCGAAGACGCGGCCTTTCCGTGTTTCGTCCGTGGCGCGGCCGTCAGCAGCGATGCCGGAGCATCGCCCGCCGCACATCATGCATCGCTCAGGAAGGCTGCTTCCCGAGAAGGCAATCCGCAGAGGCCACGTTCAGGAAAACGAAATCACTCGACATCGGATCACCTCCTTTCAGTTCGTTGAACACATTAGGGAAGGTGGGGGCTTTCCATCGATTTGGCAAGTGCGACCATGGCACTAGACCGTTGCTACCGCATCATGCGGCGAGACTGTGCTTCTCCTGGAACACATCCCGCGCGGCGAACAGGCCGTTGAGTGCCGCTGGAAAGCCGGCATAGACCGCCATCTGGATGATCGTTTCGACGATCTCGTCTCGGCTGAGCCCGACATTCAGTCCCGCCTGGATATGCACCTTGAGCTGCGGGGTGGCATTGCCGAGCGCGGTCAGGGCGGCGATCGTTGCGATCTCGCGTGACCTGAGGTCCAGGCCTGGGCGCGAGTAGATGTCGCCGAACGGGAACTCGATGATGTAGCGGGCGAAATCGGGGGCGATGTCGGCGAGGGAATCCACCACCTTCTGCCCGCCTGCGCCGTCGATTTCAGCGAGTGCGCGCGTGCCGCGCTCGAAGCGGCTCTCGTTGATGTTGTCCATTGGTCTCAGTCCTTTCTTCCGCATCGGCGTAGCCAGCGATCTTGGCGTCGAGAACGAGGAGGTTGGCCTGAAGGTCGGCGATGTGGCCCCGCACCTTGTCGCGGTGCTTTTCGAGCAGGACGCGGCGCGCGGCGTCGGTAACCGGACCTGTCTGTCGGAGGGCCGCATAACGCAGCATCTCGCGGATCGGCATGCCAGTGGCCTTGAGGCGGCCGAGGAACTCGATCCAGACGAGGATCGAGGCATCATAGTCGCGTTGACCCGATGTGCCCTTGTCGGGCGCCGGCAACAGCCCGATCTGCTCGTAGTAGCGGATCGTGTAGGCTGTCAAACCGCTGCGCCTGGCGAGTTCTCCGATCTTCATGGTCAACCTTGTCTCGTTACGACGCTCGCGATGCTAGGTGTTCGAGCGCGCTCTAAGTCAAGGCCTGTTTCGGGAGCTTACTGGACGACGAGTTGCGATCGGCCGGCGCGCATGCCGAGCCGCGACCGGGCGCCCAGACCGGATCAGGCTGCGGCCTCGGCGCTGGCCGTGTCGGTGATGACGGGCAGATGTGGTCCGTGCTGTTCCAGCGAGCCGACCGGCAGGATCGCCATGGCGTTGCCGCGCACCGCGATCGATGTGAGGAGTTGTCAATTGACGGCTTCGGGAAGGCGTTGGATCCGCAGCCGGAAGCAAAATCCCCCGCATCGGTGATGCGGGGGAGGAGAGTGGTCAGACCCGCTTGTTCTGGCGGTTGGCGACGAGGTCGTCGACGACGGCCGGATCGGCCAGCGTCGAGGTGTCGCCGAGCGCGCCGAAATCGTCCTCGGCGATCTTGCGCAGGATGCGGCGCATGATCTTGCCGGAGCGGGTCTTGGGCAGGCCGGGCGCGAACTGGATCTTGTCGGGCGAGGCGATGGCGCCGATTTCCTTGCGGACATGGGCGACGAGTTCCTTGCGCAGGTCCTCTGTGGCCTCGATGCCGGACATCAGCGTGACGTAGCTGTAGATGCCCTGGCCCTTGATGTCGTGGGGATAACCGACGACGGCGGCCTCGGAAACCTTGTCGTGGCTGACCAGCGCCGATTCGACCTCGGCCGTGCCCATGCGGTGGCCGGAGACGTTGATGACGTCGTCGACCCGGCCGGTGATCCAGTAGTAGCCGTCGGCATCGCGGCGGCAGCCGTCGCCGGTGAAGTACTTGCCCTTGTAGGTGGCGAAGTAGGTCTGGATGAAGCGCTCGTGATCGCCATAGACGGTACGCATCTGGCCCGGCCAGGAGTCGGCGATGCAGAGATTGCCGTCGGCCGCACCTTCGAGCAGCTTGCCCTCGTTGTCCACCAGTTCGGGAACCACGCCGAAGAACGGCCGCGTCGCCGAGCCAGGCTTGAGGTCGGTGGCGCCGGGCAGCGGGGTGATCAGGATGCCGCCGGTCTCGGTCTGCCACCAGGTGTCGACGATCGGCACCTTCTTGTCGCCGACGACGTTGTAGTACCACTCCCAGGCTTCAGGGTTGATCGGCTCGCCGACCGAGCCCAGCACGCGCAGCGACTTGCGGGAAGACTTCTTCACGTGCTCGTCGCCGGCGCCCATCAGGGCACGGATCGCGGTAGGGGCGGTGTAGAAGATGTTGACCTTGTGCTTGTCGACGACATCCCAGAAGCGCGAGGCGGAGGGATAGTTGGGCACGCCCTCGAACATCAGCGTGGTCGCGCCGTTGGCGAGCGGGCCGTAGACGATGTAGCTGTGGCCGGTGACCCAGCCGACATCGGCGGTGCACCAGTAGATGTCGCCGTCATGGTAGTCGAAGACATACTGGTGGGTCATCGCTGCATAGACGAGGTAGCCGCCTGTGGTGTGCAGCACGCCCTTGGGCTTGCCGGTCGAGCCGGAGGTGTAGAGGATGAATAGCGGGTCCTCGGCCTTCATCTTCTCAGGCTTGCATTCGGCTTTCACCAAGCGGACCTCGTCATGGTACCAGTGG
The DNA here is from genome assembly GCF_014206975.1 of Aminobacter aganoensis. Taxonomy (GTDB): domain Bacteria; phylum Pseudomonadota; class Alphaproteobacteria; order Rhizobiales; family Rhizobiaceae; genus Aminobacter; species Aminobacter aganoensis. Next base: position 59,482 of record NZ_JACHOU010000008.1, on the reverse strand, counting down.
TCGCGGCCCGGCGCCCAGCCGATCTTGCCGCCGGTGCGGCGCACGACCAGCACGTCCTTGACCATGACGTGGTTCTTGGCCGCGATGTCGATCGCCTTGTCGGTGTTTTCCTTCAGAGGAATTGCTTTTCCTCCGCGCAGACCCTCATCGGCGGTGATGACGAAGGTCGATTCGCAGTCGACTATGCGGCCGGCGAGTGCGTCGGGCGAGAAGCCGCCGAAGACGATCGAGTGGATGGCGCCGATGCGTGTGCAGGCGAGCATCGCATAGGCCGCCTCGGGGATCATCGGCATGTAGATGGTGACGCGGTCGCCCTTCTTGACGCCGTGCTTCTTCATCACGTTGGCGAGGCGGCAGACGTGCTCGTAGAGCTCGTTGTAGGTGATCTTCTTGTCGTCGTAGGGGTTGTCGCCTTCCCAGATGATGGCGGTCTGGTTGCCGCGCTTCTTCAGGTGGCGGTCGATGCAGTTGTAGGAGACGTTGGTCAGGCCGTCCTCGAACCACTTGATCGAGACCTTGCCGTTGAAGGAGGTGTTTTTGACCTTGGTGTAGGGCTTAAACCAGTCGATCCGCTTGCCGTGCTTGCCCCAGAACTTGTCGGGGTTCTTCACGCTCTCGCCATACCATTTCAGGTAGGTGTCGTTGTCGATGAGCGCATTCTTCTTCCACGCCGGCTGGACGCGGTGGACACGGACTTCGGACATTTCTTTCCCTTCCTCCCGGATGCGATCCGTCGGCTCCTGGTGGCCGGCGGACGGCGACCTCAGGGCCGCACGTTGGCGGGCATTATTATCAATTCCCGCCTCGCCACAATATTAGACATTGGATTTGCCTCGTCGCATTCCGCAGCGGCAAATCGCCGCCGCCTTATAGCCGTCGGAAACGGCTGCGGTCGAGTTCTAAACTGCTGATTTCTTGGAACTTATCACGTGTGGATCACGTTCATTTTAGTGGACGGTTAACGACCGCGGCGCAGACTCGGGCCGTGGAGGAGTTGTTCGACACGGAAGGCTTGCGATGCGCGACACTTCTGAACTGGAACTGATGCTGAAGGGGTACGGCCTGACCACAGCTGAAATCCTGTACCACCTGCCCGACCATCCGCATGTGCTGCAGACCTACATCTGGCAGGACTACGACCTGGCGCCGAAATTTCCGATCCTGTTCGGGTTCATCGAGTTCTGGCGGGCCAAGCTCGATGGTCCGTTGCATTCGGTGCACTACACCCATCGCAAGCTGATCGCACCCAACGAGTGGCGCAAGGTCGATGGCGAATTCCTGATGCACTAGGCGGACTGCCCTTCCGATTAACCTTGCGCGGCCAATTCAGCGCAGGTGAGCGTGCCCTGCATGCTAGTATTCGCCGTCGGTGGGCGGCAGTCGGCGGGAGGCGGCATGTCTCAGGCAAGCGGCGCTTGGGTTTTGATCTTTTCCGATGGCACGGGGCAGCGCGGCGTCCGGGCCGACGAGATCGAGCAGGTCGGCGATAGGCAGTTCAAGAACACCAATGTGTTCCAGATGTATTCGGCCATCGACGGCAGGCCGGGCATCCGCACCTTCTACGATGCCGGCCTCGGCGCGCCGGAGGCAGGCGAGTGGAACTGGACTCGCACCCTGCGCAACCTATGGAGCAAGGCCACCGGCTGGGGCATCACCGCAAACATCGTCGATTGCTACGAAGCCCTGATGATGGATTGGCGGCCAGGCATGAAGGTCGGGCTGTTCGGCTTTTCCCGCGGCGCCTACACCGTGCGCTGCCTCGGCGGTGTGCTGGCGACATGCGGGATCGCGACGACCGATCTTGGCGGGCCGATATCGCGGGACAAGGAGGGTGCCGGTGCGGAGCGGCGGCGGGCCATCGCGGCGGCGGCGGTCACGGCCTACAAGATCAAGAACAAGACCGAGCGGCAGAGGGCCGGTTCCGATTTCGGCGCCAGGCATGGTGCGGCAGCCGTGGTGCCCGACGTGATCGGCGTGTTCGACACCGTTCGCGCGCTTGGGCTGCCCGGCATCATGAACATGGTGAACCCCTACAAGCACGAGTTCCACGACAACGAACTGTCGGTACGCGTTCCCGTCGGCCTGCATGCGCTCTCCATCGACGAAAACCGCAAGGCATTTGCTCCGGTGCCGTGGGACGAGGTCGATGCCGACGGCAGGGCTGCGGGCCAGGTCGTCGAACAATGCTGGTTTCCAGGCGTGCATTCCGACATCGGCGGGGGATATGACGACGACGACAACCTGGCCAAGCTCAGTCTCGGCTGGATGCTGGACAGGCTGCGCACCTTGTCCGGCCTCGATTTTCCCGTGGCAGTCGAGATCGAAGGAAAGGTGCTAGGCCGCGCGCATGACGAACGCACGGGCCTGGGTATATTCTGGCTGCCGGGAGAGCGTTCGATCCAATGCAAGGCCATCGACGTCGACAGGCTGTGCGTCGACATCGAGAAGCGTTTCGACGATTACAACCCTCGCTACAGGCCTGGCTCGCTGAGCCGGCATCCGCGGGTGCGACGATACTTTTGAGGGGCGGTTTCGCTGCTGTCGGTGGCCTGGCAGGCGTGCTGGCACAAATCAATCGCAAGCGATGCAGCCACTGGGCTGATTGCATGCAGGTCCCGGGACGGGTATTCCGCCACGAGAACTTCCGCTGTGCCCTCGATGCCAGCGGGTCAAAGGGAGAGTTACGATGAACACCAAGATCCTGGCTGGCGTTTCGCTGGCTGCATTGCTCGCATTCGGTTCTGCTGCGCGCGCCGACATCACCATTGGCCTCGTTGCACCGCTGACCGGACCGGTCGCGGCCTATGGCGACCAGGTCAAGAACGGTGCCCAGGCGGCCGTCGACACCATCAACGAGAAGGGCGGCATTCTCGGCGAGAAGGTCGTGCTGAAGCTCGCCGACGACGCCGGCGATCCCAAGCAGGGCGTTTCGGCCGCCAACCTGCTGGTCGGCGAAAGCGTCCAGTACGTCGTCGGTCCGGTGACCTCGGGCGTCGCCATCCCGGCGTCGGACGTGTTTGCCGAAAACGGCATCCTGATGGTGACCCCGACCGCGACCGCGCCGGACCTCACCACCCGTGGCCTGACCAACGTGCTGCGCACCTGCGGCCGCGACGACCAGCAGGCCGAAGTCGCCGCTGCCTATGTCCTCAAGAACATGAAGGACAAGCGCGTCGCGGTGATCGACGACAAGGGCACCTACGGCAAGGGCCTGGCCGATGCCTTCAAGGCAGCGATCAATGCCGGCGGCTTGCAGGAAGTTCAGCAGAACTCGCTGACCCCTGGCGAAAAGGACCTGTCGGCCCTCGTCACGCGCCTGAAGTCCGATAACGTCGACGTGGTCTATTTTGGCGGCTACCACCCTGAGGGCGGCCTGCTGGCCCGCCAGCTCAAGGACGGTGGCGTCAATGCCGTGATCATCGGCGGCGAAGGCCTGTCGAACACCGAGTTCTGGGCCATCGGCAACGAAGCCGCCGCCGGCACGCTGTTCACCAACGCCTCCGACGCGCTGAAGAACCCGGCTTCGGCCGACGCCGTCAAGGTGCTCGAGGGCAAGGGCATTCCGCCGGAAGCCTTCACGCTCAACGCCTATGCTGCGGTCGAGGTGCTGAAGGCCGGCATCGAGAAGGCCGGCAAGGCCGACGACACGGCGGCCGTTGCCGCAGCGCTCAAGTCGGGCGAGCCGATCGCCACCGCCATCGGCAACCTGACCTATGGCGAAAGCGGCGACCTGACCTCGCCGAGCTTCTCGCTGTTCAAGTGGGAAGGCGGCAAGATCGTCGCGGCTGAATAAGCCAGCGCGTCAACTGTTCAAGAAAAAGGCCGGAGCGCAAGCTCCGGCCTTTTTCGTTTTCCAGGCTGGCGCTGGTCAGCGCGTCCCGAAGATTGCCGAGCCGACGCGGACGCTTGTCGCGCCGAAGGCAACCGCAAGCTCGTAGTCTCCTGACATGCCCATCGACAGCCTTTCGAGGCCGGCTTCACGCGCCAGCTTTTCGAGCAGGGCGAAGTGCGGCCCCGGATTCTCCTCCGCCGGAGGAATGCACATCAGGCCCTCGATCGCCAGCCCGTGGACCTCGCGGCAGCGCTTGACGAAGGCCACGGCCTCGCGCGGCTCGATGCCGGCCTTCTGCGGCTCCGAGCCGGTGTTGACCTGAACGTAGAGCCTTGGTGCGCGGCCCTGGCGCTCGATTTCCCTGGCGAGCTCGGCGGCGATTTTCTCGCGGTCGACGGTCTCGATGACGTCGAACAGGGCGACGGCCTCCTTGGCCTTGTTGGACTGCAGCGGGCCGATGAGGTGCAGCTCGATGTCGGGGAATTCGGCCTTCAGCCCGGGCCACTTGCCCTGCGCTTCCTGCACCCTGTTTTCGCCGAAGACGCGCTGGCCGGCCTCGATGACCGGGCGGATGTGCGAGGCATCAAAGGTCTTGGAGACCGCCACGAGCGTTGTCGAACCCTCCGGCCTGTTGGCCTCGCGCTCGGCCGCACCTATCTTATCCTTCACCAGCGTTAGCTGTTCGACCGACTTTTCCATATCGCTGGCCCTGCTGCTTTTTGCCCGCCCCCGGCTTGCCGGAGTTGACGGGTCCGGGAATCCATGGTGAACACCCGGCAACGATTTCCTGAACCGCGGGTTTTCGCCCCGGTCCACGCACGCTTTTAAGTGAAAAACATCCGATGGCAACCGAACGATACAATCCCCGCGCCTCCGAACCCAAATGGCAGAAGGCCTGGGCCGAGGCGAAGCTCTTCGAGACGAAGAACGAGGATCCGCGGCCGAAATACTACGTGCTCGAGATGTTCCCCTATCCGTCGGGGCGCATCCACATGGGCCACGTCCGCAACTACACGATGGGCGACGTGGTCGCGCGCTACCGCCGCGCGCTTGGCTGCAATGTGCTGCATCCGATGGGTTGGGACGCCTTTGGCATGCCTGCGGAAAACGCCGCGATGCAAAACAAGGTCCACCCCAAGGAATGGACCTACCAGAACATCGCCACGATGCGGACGCAGCTGAAGTCGATGGGCCTGTCGCTCGACTGGAGCCGCGAGTTCGCCACCTGCGACGTCGACTATTATCATCGCCAGCAGATGCTGTTCATCGACTTCGTCGAGAAGGGACTGGTGACGCGCAAGTCCTCGAAGGTCAACTGGGACCCGGAAGACATGACCGTGCTCGCCAACGAGCAGGTCATCGATGGCCGCGGCTGGCGTTCCGGCGCACTGGTCGAACAGCGCGAGCTGACGCAGTGGTTCTTCAAGATCACCGACTTCGCGCAGGACCTGTCGGACGCGCTCGATGGCCTTGACGAGTGGCCCGAGAAGGTCAAGCTGATGCAGCGTAACTGGATCGGCCGTTCGGAAGGCCTGCTGATCCGCTGGCCGCTGGCCGCCGGCACGGCACCCGCCGGCGAGACCGAACTGGAGGTCTATACGACCCGTCCGGATACGATCTTCGGCGCTTCGTTCATGGCGATATCTGCCGACCATCCGTTGGCCAGGAAGGCCGCCGAGAACAAGCCCGAGCTTGCCGCCTTCATGGAAGACGTGCGTCGCATGGGCACGTCGGTGGCAGCACTCGAGACCGCCGAGAAGAAGGGCATGGACACCGGCATCCGCGTCGTCCATCCGTTCGACGAAAACTGGACGCTGCCGGTTTATGTCGCCAACTTCGTGCTGATGGAATACGGCACCGGCGCCATCTTCGGCTGCCCGTCGGGCGACCAGCGCGATCTCGACTTCGCCAACAAGTACGGCCTGCCGGTCGTGCCGGTGGTGATGCCGGAAGGCGGCGATGCGAAGAGCTTCCAGGTCACCGAGGAGGCCTACACCGACGACGGCGTGATGATCAATTCGCGATTCCTCGACGGCATGAAGCCGGCGGACGCGTTCGACGACGTCGCCAGCCGGCTGGAGCAGATCTCGATCGGCAACCGTCCGATGGGCGAGCGCAAGGTGCAGTTCCGCCTGCGCGACTGGGGCATTTCGCGCCAGCGCTACTGGGGCTGCCCGATCCCGATGATCCATTGCGACGATTGTGGCGTGGTGGCGGTGCCGAAGGCTGACCTGCCGGTCAAGCTGCCGGACGACGTCGAGTTCGATCGGCCGGGCAACCCGCTCGACCGTCACCCGACCTGGCGCCATGTCGCCTGCCCGAAATGCGGCAAGGATGCGCGCCGCGAAACCGACACGATGGACACCTTCGTCGACTCGTCGTGGTATTTCGCACGCTTCACTGCACCGTGGGAGAACGAGCCGACCGACCCCAAGGCCGCCAATGAATGGCTGCCGGTCGACCAGTATATCGGCGGCATCGAGCATGCGATCCTGCACCTGCTCTATTCGCGCTTCTTCACCCGCGCGATGCGCGAGGCCGGCCATCTGAACCTGGCGGAGCCGTTCAAGGGGCTGTTCACGCAAGGCATGGTCGTGCACGAGACCTACAAGGGGCCGAACGGCTGGGTCACGCCCGTCGAGGTCAAAATCGAGGAGGCCGACGGCAAGCGCCGCGCCGCGCTCATCTCCGACGGCACGCCGATCGAGATCGGCTCGATCGAGAAGATGTCGAAGTCGAAGAAGAACGTGGTCGACCCCGACGACATCATCGCCAGCTACGGCGCCGACACGGCGCGCTGGTTCATGCTGTCGGACTCGCCACCCGAGCGCGACGTCATCTGGACCGAGGCCGGCGTCGAGGGCGCGCATCGTTTCGTGCAGCGCGTGTGGCGGCTGATTTCGGAAACTGCCGAAGTGCTGGCCAAGGCGAACGCCAAGGCAGCGATCGAGGGCGATGCATCCGGGGTGTCCAAGGCCGCGCACAAGGCGTTGAAAGCCGTCGGCGAAGACATCGGCAAGCTGGCCTTCAACAAGGCCGTGGCGCGCATCTACGAGCTGTCCAACACGCTGCAGGGCCCGGCGGCCGACGCTGCCGCCGGCAAGGCTTCGGCCGAGATGGTTTCGGCCTTGCGCGAGGCGGTCGACATCCTGATCGTGATGATCGCGCCGATGATGCCGCATCTCGCCGAAGAGTGCTGGGTGGCGCTCGGGGGCGAAGGCATGGTCGCCGATCGGCCATGGCCGAAATTCGACCCGGCGCTCATTGTCGACAATGAAATCACCTATCCGGTGCAGATCAACGGAAAGAAGCGAGCCGATTTGACAATCGCCCGCGACGCAGATCAATTGACCGTCGAAAAAGCGGCGCTGGCACTGGAAGCAGTGCAGAAGGCGCTGGATGGAAAGTCGCCGCGCAAGGTGATCGTTGTGCCGCAGAGGATCGTCAATGTCGTTGCCTGATGCGCGAAATTCTGCCGGCCCGGTGCGTGTTGCTGCACGCCTGGCCTTCCTGGCCTCGCTTGCACTGGCGTCAGCCTGCACGGTGCGCCCGCTCTATTCGGATGGCCCGGTGTCGGCAGGCGTCGAAGCCGGCACGGCGACGCAACTGGCCTCGATCAACATCAAGCCTATCAACACCCGCTACGGCCAGGAAGTCCGCAACCACCTGATCTTCATGTTCAATGGCGGAGCGGGCCAGCAGGCCACGGCGCCCTACACCATGGATCTGGCGGTCGCAGCCCTCACCGAGGCCTCCCTGTTGGCCGAAGTGACCAGCAAGGACGATGAGCCGACCGCGGGCGCGGTGACGCTGACCGGCACTTATGTCATCACCGACGTCAAGACCGGCAAGCGCATCGCCGCGGGCAAACGCAACGTCTCGGCATCGTTCGATCGGCCGCGCCAGGAGTTCGCCAGGATGCGCGCCGAGCGCGACGCCGAAAACCGCGCGGCACGCGAGCTGGCCGAACTGCTCAGGCTGGCCATCGCCCAGGACATGTCCAGGGGCTGAGGCCGTTTCACGGAAGGGCGGTCGATGCAGCTGACGTCCTTTTCGGCTGCAGGATACCGTTCGCTGAGAGCGATCCGGCTCGACATTGGCCAGGTCAGTGTCTTCGTCGGCGAGAACGGGGTTGGCAAGTCCAACCTCTACCGCTCGCTGCAACTCATCAAGGCATCTGCCGAGGGAACGCTGGCCCGCGAGATCGCGGGCGAAGGCGGCATGAGTTCGGCGCTGTGGTCGGGCAAGCGTCGCGCTGGCCAGCCGGTCCGCGTCGTCATCGATGCCGAGTTCCTCGACGATGAGACGGCGGCGAAATACGGCTACAAGGTCGAGATCGGCCTGCCGCCGCCGGTTTCGGCCGGCTTCGCCTTCGAACCGCACGTCAAGGAAGAGATCCTTACCGTCGAGGCCGGGCGCCGCCCGGTGGAGATGATGACACGCAAGGGACCGGCGGTGTTTGCCCGCGACGGCGACGGACGCCGGGTCGAGCATCCCGAGCGCATCTTCAATTCCGAAACGGCGCTCGCGCTGCTCGGCGTCGCCGGGCGCTATCCCGAGGTCGGCGACCTGCGTGCTGCGGTTTCCGGCTGGCGCTTCTACCACGGCTTTCGCACCGACGCGGACTCGCTGGTGCGCCGCCCGGCGCTGGCGACGACGGCGCCGATGCTCGACGAGGACGGCGCCAACCTCGCCGCCGTCTTTGCCACACTGCGGCATATCAGGGACGACACCGTCGATCTCGACCGCTGCATTGCCGAGGCGCTTGGCGGGGCGTTGCTCGACGTTCCGGTACCGGGCGAAACGGCGACTTTCGGGCTCGTGCTGCCTGAGTTTCCGCAGCGGGTGTTTCGGCCGCAGGAACTGTCGGACGGCCAGATCCGGTTCCTGGCGCTGGCAGGTGCCCTGATGTCCTACCGCCTGCCGAAGCTGATCGCGCTCAACGAGCCGGAGGCGAGCCTGCATCCGCGCATGCTGCCGGCCCTCGCCGACATGATCGCCCGCGCCGCCGAACGGACGCAGGTCTGGGTGGTGACGCATTCACACGAGCTTGCCGATTTCGTGCATGACCGTACCGGTTCGCGGGCGCTGACGGTCGTGCGCCTGGAAGGTGCCACCATGATCGAAGGCATGCGGACCAGCGGGCTGATGCGGGACGACGATTGAGCCTGCTCAGGTTCGGACGAGGCGCGGCTTTGCCAGCGACCAGCCGAGCGTCATGCCCGCGGCGGCAACCAGGATGGCTGCGGCGCCGATGATCTGCAGCGGTTGCAGGCGATGGCCGAAAGCCAGGAAGTCGGCGACGATCGCGACGACAGGATAGATGAAGGACAGCGCGCCGACGAGATTGGTCGGCAGCTTCTGGATCGCGCCGTAGAGCAAGATGTACATCACGCCGGTATGGATGACGCCTACGGCGACCAGCAGTGCCCAGGTAGTCGCCCCGGTGGGAAGTTGGCCGAAACTGGCGAAGGGCGCGAGCATCAGGATGCCGACCGTGACTTGGATCAGCGCGATCAGGTGCGGCGGCACGCCCTTGAGCTTCTTGGTGATGATGGCGGCAATCGCATAGAAGAAGGCGGCGCCCAGCGCCAGCAGGATGCCGGCGAGATAGTCGGTTCCAGTGGTGGCGCCTGACTTTGCCTGGACGATCATCAGCATGCCGCCGAAAGCGATGCCGAGCCAGGTCAGCTTGGTCAGCGTCAGGCGTTCGCCGAAGAACATCGCGCCCAGTGCCACCAGCATGAAGGGCTGGGTGTTGTAGACCGCGGTCGCGATCGAGATCGAGGCGCGCGGGAAGGCGGCGAACAGCAGGATCCAGTTGGAGACGATGGCGATGCCGCCAACGGCCGCCCACGCGATCTGGCTGCGCGACATAACACCGGAGCGGAACAGGCCGAGCGCGGCGCAGACGATCAGCAGGATGACCGCGCCGAAGGCGCAGCGCCAGAAGACGACGTCCATCACCGGCTGGCCCGACAGCACGACGAATAGTCCGATGGTTCCCGAAATCACCATGGCAGCTGTCATATCGACCGTGCCGCGCATCTTGTCCGACATGTTGCAGCCCCTTACGGTTCAGGGCTGTATTTTTACGCCTATGGTTTGGGAGGGTATATGGCTATCGGAAGGCGTTTGTTCGATGTTTCCTAATCATATAAGGTAGAATGGTAGAGTAGCCTAAGAGGATTGCATGCTGGACGATCTGGACAGGCGCATCGTCGAAATCCTTGTCGACGACGCCAGGATTTCGCTCAAGGAACTGGCTCAGCGGGTGAACCTGTCGTCACCGAGCACCTCGGAGCGGCTGCGGCGACTGGAGGAACGTGGCGTCATCCGCGCCTTCACGGTCGACATCGATCCCCAGGCGCTCGGCTATACGCTGCAGGCGATCGTGCGCATCCGGCCGCTGCCGGGCAAGCTGCACCAGGTGCAGAAGCTGATCGAGGACATCGCCCAGTTCTCGGAATGCGACAAGGTGACCGGCGACGATTGCTTCATCGCCAGACTGCACATCCGTTCCATCGACGAACTCGACAAAATCCTCGACCAGATCACCGACAAGGCCGAGACCAACAGCTCGATCGTCAAGGCGCAGCCGGTGAAGCGGCGGCTGCCGCCGCTGGCCTGACGGCAGGCGGACACGAAAAAGGCGGCGCTTGCGGCGCCGGCCTTGGTCATCGTGTCGAGAAGGATCAGCCGATCTTCTGGCCGGTCTTGGCCCAGTCGGCCAGGAACATCTCGAGGCCCTTGTCGGTCAGCGGGTGCTTGACCAGCGCCTTCAGCGTTGCCGGCGGGATGGTGGCGACGTCGGCGCCGATCAGGGCGGCGCGCTTGACGTGCTCGGTCGAGCGGATCGAGGCGGCGAGGATCTCGGTGTCGAAGCCGTAATTGTCGTAGATGTGGCGGATCTCGGCGATCAGTTCCATGCCGTCGACCGCCATGTCGTCGAGACGGCCGATGAAGGGCGAGATGAAGGTGGCGCCGGCCTTGGCGGCGAGCAGCGCCTGGTTGGCGGAGAAGCACAGCGTGACGTTGACCATGCGGCCTTCCGAGGTCAGCGCGCGGCATGCGCGGAGGCCGTCGAGGGTGAGCGGCACCTTGATGCAGATGTTGTCGGCGATCTTCGACAGCACCGCCGCTTCCTTCATCATCTCGGCGTATTCGGTGGCGGCGACTTCGGCCGAGACCGGGCCTTCGACGATGTCGCAGATTTCCTTGGTCACTTCGGCGATGTTGCGGCCCGACTTGAGGATCAGCGACGGGTTGGTGGTGACGCCGTCGAGGAGGCCGAGTTCATTGAGTTCGCGGATGTCCTTGACGTCGGCGGTGTCGACGAAAAACTTCATGGGAGTCTCCTTGGCAATGGAAGGGTGCCTGTGGGGCACGGCACTTGTCGGCCTTTGCTCTAAACCAAGTTCGGGGCAAGGTCACGCGTCATGACCGCCGATTCGCCAAGAACCAGGGCCGCCCCCGTGCTGGTGCCGATGCCGGCCGAGCGCGCCTATTCCTATGCCGTCCCCGACGGCATGCAGGTGGTGCCCGGCTCGATCGTGCGCGTGCCGCTGGGTCCGCGCGAAGTGGCCGGCATCGTCTGGGACGGTCCGGTCGAAGCAGTCGATCCGAAGAAGCTCAGGCCGATCGCCCACGTCTTCGATTGCCCGCCGATCACCGACCAGATGCGCCGCCTGGTCGACTGGATCGCGCATTACACCCTGTCGCCGCCGGGCATGGTGGCGCGGATGATCCTACGGGCGCCGGAGGCTTTCGATCCGGAGCCCTGGACGGAGGGCCTCAAGCGCAGCGACGGCGAACCCGACCGGATGACGGCGGCGCGCTCACGCGTCCTCGAAATGGCCAATGACGGCATGGCCTGGACACGTTCGGGCCTGGCGCATGCTGCCGGCGTGTCCTCGACCGTCATCGACGGACTCAGGGCGCAAGGCGTGTTCGAGACGGTGATGATCCCGCCGCGGCCAGTGGTGGCGGCGCCCGACACGTCCTATGCCAGCGCCGGACTGACCAACGACCAGCAGGCGGTGGCGAATACTCTACGCGGCCAGGTGGAAGCAGATCGCTTCGCCGTTTCCCTCATCGACGGCGTCACCGGCTCGGGCAAGACCGAGGTCTATTTCGAGGCGGTGGCGGCGGCGCTCGACAAGGGCAAGCAGGTGCTGATCCTGCTCCCGGAAATCGCGCTTACCCAGGTTTTCCTCGAACGCTTCCAGAACCGGTTCGGCGCAAAGCCGGCGGAGTGGCACTCGGACCTGCCGCCGCGGATGCGCGAGCGCGTCTGGCGCCAGGTGGCGGAGGGCGGGGTGCGGGTGGTTGCCGGGGCCCGCTCGGCGCTGTTTTTGCCGTTCAACGACCTCGGCCTGATCGTCGTCGACGAGGAGCACGACCCTGCCTACAAGCAGGAAGACCGCGTCTTCTACAACGCCCGCGACATGGCCGTGGTGCGGGCCCATATCGGCGGCTTTCCCACGGTGCTGGCCTCCGCCACGCCTTCGGTCGAAAGCCGGGTCAACGCCGAGCAAGGCAAGTACGCGCGCTCGGTGCTGTCGGCGCGCTTTGCCGAAGCCGCTTTGCCGAAGCTTGCCACCATCGACATGCGGCGTTCACCGCCGGCGCGCGGCGGTTTCCTGTCGCCGGTGCTGCTCGGCAAGATGCGCGAGACGCTTGGCCGGCAGGAACAGTCGCTTTTGTTCCTCAACCGTCGTGGCTACGCCCCGCTGACCTTGTGCCGGGTCTGCGGCCATCGCTTCGGCTGCCCGGTGTGCTCGGCATGGCTGGTCGAGCACCGCTTTCGCGGCCAGCTCGTCTGCCACCATTGCGGCCACAACGAGAAGCGGCCCGAGGCCTGCCCGGAATGCGGCACCTTCGATCATCTGGTCGCCTGCGGGCCTGGCGTGGAGCGCATTGCCGAGGAAGTCGTCTCGCATTTCCCGGATGCGCGCACGATCGTGCTGTCGTCGGACATGCTCGGCGGCGTGAAGCGGCTCAGGCTCGAACTGGAGGCGATCGCCAATGGCGAGGCCGACATCGTCATCGGCACCCAGCTTGTCGCCAAGGGCCACAATTTTCCCAATATGACGCTGGTCGGCGTCGTCGACGCCGATCTCGGTCTCGCCAATGGCGACCCGCGTGCCGCAGAGCGCACCTACCAGCTTCTGTCGCAGGTGACCGGCCGGGCAGGGCGCACGGGCAAGAAGAGCCTTGGTCTGCTGCAGACGTTCCAGCCCGACCACCCCGTCATGCGGGCGATCGTCTCGGGCGATTCGGAGGCTTTCTACGAGCGCGAGATTTCGGAACGCGAACGCTCGGCCCTGCCGCCCTTTGGCAGGCTCGCCGGCATCATCGTCAGCGCGGCGACGCGGCCCGAGGCTGAGAGCCATGCACGCGGCCTCAGGCGCGCGGCGCAAGTGGCGCAGGACGTCCACGTGCTCGGCCCCGCCGAAGCGCCGCTGGCGCTTGTCGGCGGCCGGCATCGTTTTCGGCTCCTGGTGCAGGCCGACAGGAGGGCCGACATCCAGGGCTATATCCGCGCGCTGCTCGCCGCCGGGCCGAAGGTGCGCGGATCGGTGCGGGTCCAGGTCGACATCGACCCGCAAAGTTTCCTCTAGCTGGGTACAGCTCCGGGCCTTGCGACCATGCCGAGCAGCGGCGGCTTCGGGCTTGGACCGTACATCGTCCTTTCCAGCACATAGCCGGCTGCCTTCAGGCGCACCGCGATCGCGTGCTCGATGGTCGGGACCTGGCCGGCGCTTGGCGGCTCGAAGAACAGGTACAGCCGGCCCTCAGGGGTGAGCAGTGAACGAATCCGCTTCAGCTCGCGCGCAGCCTCCAGCCAGAACAGGTTGACGTTGACGGCGAAAATCTTGTCGAAAGGCGGGGTCGTGCTAGACCAATCCGCCAAAGCAGCCTGGACGAGCGCTGCCTTGCCGGAGGAGATCGATGCCCGGTTCCTCTCCTCCGCTGAATTGATCGCGCTGTCGGACCGGTCCAGCCCGGTGATGTGGCCATCGATCAGCAGCGGGGCGATCTCGGCGATGGCGACGCCGCGGCCACAGCCGACTTCCAGCAGCCGGTCGCCCGCCGAAATGTCGAGTTGGCCGATCGCCCAGGCAATGCGTTCAGGTACCGCCATTTGCCCTCTCCTGTGGCTGTCCTGCCACCAACATAACCGGTTGCCCATGCCTCGTCAGTTGCGCTCTGGCGCCGGGCCCGGCGTCAGTTATGATCACCACGGATTCGGGGCTTGCCGGAGGGGGAAAAATGGAGTTCGCGTTTCCGTGGCCGATGAGCCAGGGCGAGTGGCTGGCGTGGAGTTCGGCAGCGGCGACGCTGCTGTTCGGCGTCATCCTGTTCTTCGCGCCCAGGATAGCCTTCCGCCTGCTGCGGCTGCAGGCGCGTCCCGACAATCCCGAAGCGATCGCCCAGGGCCGCGCGACCATGGCCGGCTTCTTTCTCGGCGTCGGCCTTTGCTCGATCCTGCTCGCCCAGCCGTGGCTCTACATGGCGCTGGGCGTGTCGTGGCTGTTCACCGCCTTCGGCCGGATCGTCGCCATGATGTCGGACGGCGCCAACACCCCGTACAACTGGGTAGCCATCGTCATCGAACTGGGTCTGGCCGTCCTACCCCTGGGGTTTGTTTTCGGCTTCTGGCCGTGAATCGTCGTCCAGAGGCAGCCTCAAGGCCCAAGATGCGACAATAGTGCCTGAAATGGCTGTTAGAGGACGTGTTGCGGTCCTCAAAAGCCTGTGCTAGACGGCAATCGACTTTCGGCCGGGGGGATGCGGCTGCCGCGAGCTCCGGGGTCAAAAAACGCAGTAAGGTCAGAGATTTAGCTAGAGTCAAACGCTCGCGCCAACAATCTTGCGGCCTGTCAGACAAGAGAAAAGACGGTCCGTGACCCAATCTTCCTCGCCAATCTCCGGTGTTGCTGAGCGTTATGCTGGATCGCTGTTCGATCTCGCGCTCGATGCAGGCGCCGTTGCAAAGGTAGAAGCCGACCTCGGTCGTTTCGCCGCGCTGCTCGATGGCAGCGCTGATCTCGACCGCCTGATCAGGAGCCCGGTCTTCTCTGGCGAAGACCAGGAAAAGGCCATCTCGGCGATCGCCGACAAGGCCAAGATCACTGGCCTGGCCGGCAACTTCCTTCGCCTCGTGGCGCGCAATCGCCGCCTTTTCGCCCTGCCCGGCATGATCAAGGCGTTCCGCCAGATCGCTGCCGAGCACCGTGGCGAGACCTCGGCTGAAGTGACCTCGGCGCATGCGCTGACGGCAGCCCAGGAAACGGAACTCAAGACGGCGCTGAAGAGCGTCGCCGGCAAGGACGTGGCGATCTCGGTCGCCGTCGATCCTTCGCTGCTCGGCGGGCTGATCGTGAAGATGGGCTCGCGCCAGATCGATACGTCGCTCAAAACCAAACTCAATTCGCTCAAGCTTGCACTGAAAGAGGTCGGCTGATGGACATCCGCGCCGCGGAAATTTCCGCAATTCTGAAAGACCAGATCAAGAATTTCGGCAAGGAAGCCGAAGTTACCGAAGTCGGTCAGGTTCTGTCGGTGGGCGACGGTATCGCCCGCGTATACGGTCTCGACAACGTCCAGGCGGGCGAAATGGTCGAGTTCCCCGGCGGCATCCGCGGCATGGCGCTGAATCTTGAAAGCGACAACGTCGGCGTCGTCATCTTCGGTGCCGACCGCGACATCAAGGAAGGCGACACCGTCAAGCGTACCGGCTCGATCGTCGACGTCCCGGTCGGTCCGGAGCTGCTCGGCCGCGTCGTCGACGCGCTCGGCAACCCGATCGATGGCAAGGGTCCGATCAAGGCCAAGGAACGTCGCCGCGTCGACGTCAAGGCGCCCGGCATCATTCCCCGCAAGTCGGTGCACGAGCCGATGTCGACCGGCCTCAAGGCCATCGACGCCCTGATCCCCGTCGGCCGCGGCCAGCGCGAGCTGGTCATCGGTGACCGTCAGACCGGCAAGACCGCGATCATCCTCGACACCATCCTGAACCAGAAGGCCATCCACCAGGTCGGCCCGGACAAGGAAAAGCTGTTCTGCGTCTACGTCGCCGTCGGCCAGAAGCGCTCGACCGTCGCGCAGTTCGTGAAGGTGCTCGAAGAGCGCGGCGCGCTCGAATACTCGATCATCATCGCCGCCACGGCTTCCGACCCGGCCCCGATGCAGTTCCTGGCGCCGTTTGCCGGCTGCGCCATGGGCGAATATTTCCGCGACAACGGCATGCATGCGCTGATCGGCTATGACGATCTGTCCAAGCAGGCCGTGGCCTACCGCCAGATGTCGCTGCTGCTGCGCCGCCCGCCGGGCCGCGAAGCTTATCCGGGCGACGTCTTCTACCTGCACTCGCGCCTGCTCGAGCGTTCGGCCAAGCTGAACGACGAAAACGGCTCGGGTTCGCTGACCGCACTTCCGGTCATCGAGACGCAGGCCAACGACGTCTCGGCCTACATCCCGACCAACGTGATCTCGATCACCGACGGCCAGATCTTCCTCGAGACCAACCTGTTCTTCCAGGGCATCCGTCCTGCCGTGAACGTCGGTCTGTCGGTGTCGCGCGTCGGCTCGTCGGCCCAGATCAAGGCGATGAAGCAGGTTGCAGGCTCGATCAAGGGCGAGCTGGCGCAGTACCGCGAAATGGCGGCGTTTGCGCAGTTCGGCTCCGACCTCGATGCTGCGACCCAGCGCCTGCTCAACCGCGGCGCGCGTCTGACCGAGCTGCTCAAGCAGCCGCAGTTCTCGCCGCTGAAGACCGAAGAGCAGGTCGCGGTGATCTTCGCCGGCGTCAACGGCTACCTCGACAAGCTGGCCCTCAACAAGGTCGGCAAGTTTGAGCAGGGCCTGCTGGCTTACATGCGCTCGGAAGGCAAGGACGTCCTCGACGGCATCCGTACGGAGAAGGCGCTCAGCGACGACCTCCGCGGCAAGCTCAAGGGTCACATCGACGCTTTCGCGAAAAACTTCGCCTGACACTGACGGATAAGGCATGGCCTCGCTAAAAGACCTCCGCAACCGTATCGCCTCGGTCAAGGCGACGCAGAAGATCACCAAGGCGATGCAGATGGTCGCTGCGGCGAAGCTGCGTCGTGCCCAGGAAGCTGCGGAAGCCGCGCGTCCCTACTCGCAGCGCATGGGTGCGGTTCTCGCGAACATCGCCCAGGCTGTCGGCGGCGGTGGCGATGCCCCGGCGCTGATGACCGGCACCGGCAAGGACGACGTGCATCTGCTCGTCGTCTGCACTGCTGAGCGTGGCCTGTGCGGCGGCTTCAACAGCCAGATCTCGCGTCTGGCTCGCGACCACGTCCGCAAGCTCCAGGCCTCGGGTAAGACGGTCAAGATCATCACCGTCGGCAAGAAGGGCTACGATGTCCTGCGTCGCGATTTCGCTTCGCTGATCATCGATCGCGTCGAATTGCGCGATGCCAAGCAGGTTGGCTTCGTCCACGCAGACATGATCGCCAGAAAGGTGATCTCCCTGTTCAACCAGGGTGACTTCGACGTCTGCACGCTGTTTTACTCCGAGTTCAAGTCGGTGATCAGCCAGATCCCGACGGCGCAGCAGATCATCCCGGCGGCTGCTTCGGCGGCGGACGCTGCCAGCGATACCAGCGGCGGCGCCGTCTACGAATACGAGCCCGAGCCGGGCGAAATCCTCGGCGATCTCATTCCGCGCAACATCTCGGTGCAGATCTTCCGTGCGCTGCTCGAGAATGCCGCCGGCGAGATGGGTGCCAAGATGAGCGCGATGGACAATGCCACGCGCAACGCAGGCGACATGATCAACAAGCTGACGATCACGTATAACCGCCAGCGTCAGGCCCAGATCACCAAGGAACTGATCGAGATTATTTCGGGCGCCGAAGCGCTCTAGCCACGTGATGGCTCGCCGCAAGGCGGGTCCGCGTGAAACAACGAACGGACACAGAGGTTAGAACGATGGCTAAAGCAGCTACTCCGAAAGCCGCTCCGGTGGCGGAAAAGGCCCCCGCAGCAAAGAAGGCGGCGCCTGCCAAGGCAGCCGCTGCCAAGGTCGAAAAGTCGGCGGTCGTCGCCTCGGGTGCCGGCCGCGTATCGCAGGTCATCGGCGCCGTCGTCGACGTGCAGTTCGATGGCGAGCTGCCGCCGATCCTGAACGCGCTCGAGACGATGAACGGCGGCAACCGCCTGATCCTCGAAGTGGCGCAGCACCTCGGCGAAAACACTGTCCGCTGCATCGCCATGGACATCTCGGAAGGCCTCGTCCGCGGCCAGGCCGTTCGCGACACCGGCTCGCCGATCATGGTTCCGGTTGGCGACGAAACGCTCGGCCGCATCATGAACGTCATCGGCGAGCCCGTCGACGAAGCCGGCCCGGTCAAGACCAAGTCGAAGCGCGCCATCCACCAGGAAGCGCCGGCCTATGTCGACCAGTCGACGGAAGCGCAGATCCTCGTCACCGGCATCAAAGTCGTCGATCTGCTGGCACCTTACGCCCGCGGCGGCAAGATCGGCCTGTTCGGCGGCGCCGGCGTCGGCAAGACCGTTCTGATCCAGGAACTGATCAACAACGTCGCCAAGGCGCACGGTGGTTATTCGGTGTTCGCCGGCGTCGGCGAGCGCACCCGCGAAGGCAACGATCTCTATCACGAGATGATCGAGTCGGGCGTCAACAAGGACCCGCACGAGAACAACGGCTCGACCGAAGGTTCGAAGTGCGCCCTGGTGTTCGGTCAGATGAACGAGCCGCCCGGTGCGCGCGCCCGCGTCGCCCTGTCGGGCCTGACGATCGCCGAGCATTTCCGCGACCAGGGCCAGGACGTGCTGTTCTTCGTCGACAACATCTTCCGCTTCACGCAGGCGGGTTCGGAAGTGTCGGCTCTGCTGGGCCGTATTCCTTCGGCCGTGGGCTATCAGCCGACGCTGTCGACCGACATGGGCCAGATGCAGGAACGCATCACCACTACCAACAAGGGCTCGATCACCTCGGTTCAGGCCATTTACGTGCCCGCCGACGACTTGACCGACCCGGCGCCGGCAACCTCGTTCGCGCACCTTGACGCGACGACGGTTCTCAACCGCGCGATCTCGGAAAAGGGTATCTACCCGGCCGTCGATCCGCTCGACTCGACCTCGCGCATGCTCGATCCGCTGATCGTCGGCGAAGAGCACTACTCGGTCGCCCGTCGCGTCCAGGAAATCCTCCAGCGCTACAAGTCGCTGCAGGACATCATCGCCATCCTGGGCATGGACGAGCTGTCGGAAGAGGACAAGATCACGGTCGCCCGCGCCCGCAAGATCGAGCGCTTCCTGTCGCAGCCGTTCTTCGTCGCCGAAGTGTTCACCGGTTCGCCGGGCCAGTTGGTGCCGCTCGAAGACACCATCAAGAGCTTCAAGGGCCTGGTCGACGGCGAGTACGATCACCTGCCGGAAGCTGCCTTCTACATGGTCGGCGGTATCGATATGGCGATCGAGAAGGCCCAGCGCCTGGCTGCGGAAGCAGCGTAATCATCAGAGCCGCAGCGCGGGCCTTCGGTCCGCGCTGTCGCACCGATCACTGTCCGGTCTTCCGGGCAGGTCTGCTCGGAACTCCGTCCAAGCATTTGTGAGACACCATGGCTGAAGCTTTCAAATTCGAACTGGTCTCGCCCGAGCGTCTGCTCGTTTCGGAGCAGGTCGAGTCCGTCGTCATTCCCGGTGCGGAAGGTGAGATGACTGTCATGGCCAACCATGCGCCGGTGATGACCACGATCAAGCCGGGCGTCGTGACCGTGAAGGCCGTCGGCGGCAAGGAAGAGCGCTACGTCGTGTTCGGCGGTTTCGCCGATATCGTTCCTGCCGGCTGCACGCTGCTTGCCGAATCGGCAACGCCGGTGAAGGACATCGATCGCGCCGAATTGCTTCGCCGCATCCAGGAAGCCCGCGAAGACGTGTCGGATGCCAAGGACGACCAGGTTCGCACCAAGGCAGAATCCTACCTCAACCACCTGTCGACGCTGGAAGCCGCGATCTGAGGCCGTTCGGCCCGATAGCCTGCTTCAGTCGACATTCGCTCGAGCCGCCGGTAACCCCGGCGGCTTTTTGCGTTCGAAGTACAGAGAGGCTTGCGTCGCAAGTATCTGGTTCTGGTAACATTCGAGACCTCGCGCGTTCGTAAGCGATCTCTACCAGCGCCTTCGACTGTTAACCATCTTCCCCTCGGCAGTGCACACTAAGTTGTTGAAAGCACATCGAAACGACAATATTGGACGCATGTCTCGGTGTTCTCGTCGATCCCAGCCGCAGGTCGTTCTCCAAACGTTACCGGTTGTAATCAAATCTGTGCGGTTATGACTCTAAATGCGTGGAGTCTGTACAGCGTATGACTTAGAATCATTCTCGAATGGGGTGCCTAGGCGGGGGCCAAAGGCAACAAGGTCAGGAACTCGCCTGGGTGAAAGGTATTATATTAGCCGGCGGTAGCGGAACAAGACTCTACCCGGTCACGCTTGCAGTATCGAAGCAGATATTGCCGATATATGATAAACCGATGATCTATTACCCGCTCAGCGTTCTCATGCTGTCGGGCATACAGGACATCCTCGTTGTCTCGACCCCGCGCGACCTGCCGCAATTCCAGCAGCTTCTCGGCGATGGCTCGGCGTTTGGCGTGTCGTTTTCATATGCTGCCCAACCGTCTCCCAACGGGCTGGCCGAGGCTTTCATCATCGGGCGCGAGTTCATCGGCAGCAGTCCAGTGGCCCTGATCCTCGGGGACAACATCTTTTATGGCGACGGCCTCTCCGAGCGCTGCCGCGCCGCAGTTGCGCGCGAAAACGGGGCCTCCGTTTTTGCCTATCAGGTCGAGGACCCTCAGCGCTATGGCGTCGTGACTTTCGACAAGGCGACCCAGCGGGCGCTTTCGATCGAGGAAAAACCAGTGCAACCGCGTTCGAACTGGGCGGTGACGGGGCTCTATTTCTACGACAACCCAGTAGTGGACATCGCGGCGGCGATCAAACCTTCGGCCCGGGGCGAGCTCGAGATCACCGACGTCAACCGGACCTACCTCGAGCAGGGCAATTTGCATGTCGTCCGGCTTGGAAGAGGTTATGCCTGGCTCGACACCGGCACGCATGACAGCCTTCACGATGCCTCCTCCTTCGTCCGCACCATCGAGCATCGCCAAGGCATCAAGATCATGTGCCCCGAAGAGATTGGCTTCGAACTGGGTTGGCTCACCGAAGATGACGTGCTCCGCCGGGCCGCGTCGCTCGGCAAGACCGACTATGCGCGCTATCTCGAGCGCCGTGTCCGGGAGATCGCCCATGGTTGAGGTGCGGAAGCTTGGCCTGGATGGGGTTTGCGAGATCTGGCCAGCCAAAATCGAAGACGCGCGCGGGTTCTTTTCCGAGACATGGAACGCCGAAAAACTTGCGCACGCCGGCGTCGCGGTGGAATTTGTCCAGGACAACCAGTCGTTTTCGCGGGCTCGCGGGGTGATGAGGGGCCTGCATTACCAGACGCCACCTTTCGCGCAGGACAAGCTGGTGCGCGTGCTGCGGGGAGCCATCTTCGACGTTGCGGTCGACATCAGGAAAGGATCGCCGAGCTTCGGCAAATGGATCGGATTGACCCTTTCGGACAGGGACTGGAACCAGATCCTGGTGCCCAAGGGGTTCGCGCACGGCTTTGTCACGCTCGAACCCGACACCGAGGTCGTCTACAAGGTTTCAGCCCCCTATTCGCAGCCGCATGACCGTTCGATCCGCTTTGACGATCCCGACATCGGGATCGATTGGCCGGTGGCTGTCGCCGAGATGGTTCTGTCAGCCAAGGACGCGGCGGCTCCCCGCCTGAACGAAGTCGAAACCGGGTTCGTATACGCGTGAGACAAGCTCTTCAAACAGTCATGGTCACGGGCGGCGCCGGCTTCATCGGCTCTGCCGTATGCCGGCATCTGATCGGCACGGGCAACTATCGGGTCGTCAACCTCGACAAGTTGACCTATGCGGGGAACCTGGCGTCCCTGCGCGACATAGACGGGAATTCCAACTACGTCTTCCGTCAGGCCGACATCTGCGACACAGACTGCGTGCGCCAGATCCTGGCTGACGAGAAGGTCGAGCTGATCATGCACCTGGCCGCCGAGAGCCATGTCGACCGTTCGATCGACGGGCCGATGGACTTCGTCACTACCAATGTTGTCGGCACCGCAAGCCTGCTGTCGGCGGCACTCGACCACTGGCGCGGCCTGAGCGAGGAGAGCCGCAGGGGGTTCCGCCTCCATCATGTCTCGACGGACGAGGTCTTCGGCGACCTGCCATTCGATTCCGGCGTCTTCACCGAGGAATCGCCCTATAAGCCGTCATCGCCCTATTCGGCCTCAAAGGCGGCATCGGACCACTTTGTCCGGGCCTGGCACGAGACATATGGCCTGCCGGTCGTCCTGTCCAACTGCTCCAACAACTATGGACCCTACCATTTTCCGGAGAAGTTGATCCCGTTGGTGATTGCCAACGCGCTCGACGAGCGGCCGCTGCCCGTCTATGGCAAGGGCGCCAACGTGCGCGACTGGCTTTTTGTCGAGGATCATGCCCGGGCATTGGAAGCAGTGCTGACCAAAGGCAAGGTCGGCGAGAGCTACAACATCGGCGGCCGGGCCGAGCGCACCAATCTCGAGGTCGTCGAGACGATCTGCTCGTTGCTCGACGCATGCAGACCAAGGGCCGGCGGTCGCTCACATCTCGATCTCATCGCATACGTTGCGGATCGTCCCGGCCATGACAGGAGGTATGCCATCGACCCGACCAAGAGCGAAGTCGAGCTCGGCTGGGCACCCCGGGAGACATTCGAAAGCGGCTTGGAGAAAACCGTCGACTGGTACCTGGCGAATGGCTGGTGGTGGCGTCCGATCCGTGCGCAACAATTCGACGGGAGCCGGCTGGGGCTGGTGCGGTCGAAGTGAGAATTCTGGTAACAGGAACATCTGGACAACTGGCGTGTTCCCTCGCAGCGCGGGCGCGGGAGCAGGCGGAGATCGTGCTGGTCGGTCGCCCCGATCTCGACCTCGAGAATCCGGCGACATTGGCTCCCGTCCTGAAGTCGGTCGCGCCTGACATGGTGATCAATGCGGCAGCGCACACAGGTGTCGACCAGCAGGAAAACGAGTCCGAAAGAGCTTTCAGGATCAACGCCGAGGCTCCGGCGGAACTGGCGCGACTGACAAGGCTTGCCGGCATTCCGATCGTCCAAGTGTCCACCGACTACGTCTTCGACGGCAGGTCGAACAGGCCTTATGCCGAGACTGACGGCGCCAACCCGCAGACGGTCTATGGCCGCAGCAAGCTCGTCGGCGAAGAGGCGGTCCGTGCCGGCAATCCCGATCACCTGGTGGTCCGCACGGCCTGGGTTGTCAGTCGCCATGGCCGCAATTTCGTCAAGACGATGCTGTCGCTGGCTGCGGCACGCGAGCGGATACAGGTGGTCGCGGACCAGTTCGGCAACCCGACCTGCGCCGACGACCTGGCCGATGGCCTTTTGGCGGCGGCAGGCGTCTGGCCAAGCCAAAAGGGTTTTCCACAGGGTCTCTACCATCTCGCCGGCCAGGGCCGCGCCAGCTGGTTCGAACTTGCAAGCCACGTGCTCGCGGCCAGTGCTTTGCGTGGCGGGCCGTCGGCAGTGGTCGAGCCCGTCAGCGGCGAGCAATGGCCGACCAAGGCCGTCCGCCCGGCCAATTCGGAGCTGAACTCCGATGCCTTTCAACGCGATTTCGGGTTTCGAGCGGGAGACTGGCGGGAGAGGGTCGAGGCGCTGGTGAAAACCTTGGTCCAACAATCATGAAATGGTGAATCAGATATCGCTGTGTGCCTCTTTCGCGAAGCGGACGAAAGTCATGTTTGACAAAAACCAGTCGACAGCGCTGCCAGACCAACATACGAACTGAACTACGTCATAGGATTGATCAATATGGCCAAACGCAATGGCAAAACGGCGCACAAATACGAATACGATATTGATCTGGGCAGCGATGTAGCACCAGCTCGCGTGCTCCGGATGGTTGGAACTGGAAAGAAAGTACTGGAAATTGGAGCAGGTCCGGGCTCTATCACGCGACATCTTTCTGGGACGCTTGGCTGCGACGTAGTCGCATTGGAGATCGAACCCGAGGCATTAGAAAAGCTGAAGCCTTTTGCGCGGAGCGTGTACAAATTGGATCTTAACGACCCCACGTGGCACCAAAACATCGAAGACCTGGAGGGGAAATTTGACGTCGTCATCGCGGCGGACGTTCTGGAACATGTTTACGATCCCTGGAGGGTGCTCAACGGCATGAAAGCCCTGCTCAACGACACAGGATCGGTAATCTTATCCATTCCTCATGTGGGGCATTCTGCTGTTGCGGCGTGCCTCTTGGACGAAGATTTTCAGTACGGCCCTTGGGGCCTTCTGGATAAGACGCATATCCGCTTCTTCGGTATCAAAAACGTGCAAGCTCTTATTCAGTCCCAGGGACTAGAAATCGAGCAGGCGGAGTATGTTGTTCGTACGCCTCAGATGACCGAATTTGCGCACAGGTGGGCAAGGCTTCCCGAAGACGTCCGGAATGCTCTCGAGCGTAACCGCTATTCGCATGTATACCAGGTGGTTACTAGGTCGGTACCACGAGAGCGTGCAGTTGGCAAAATAGATCTCATGAGTGTGGACGTTCCTGCTCCGGAAAAGAAGGTGGCGTCTTATTGGGAATCGGTCATGTCTTCGTTTTCCCCGGGGAACGATAGCGACTTACGATCGACCATGGGGGACGGCGTCGCTGTCCGTGTGCACTCCGGCAGGACACCCATTGGGCGTTTCGCTCGGCGGTTGTTTGGTTCATAAGCGGAGTGGATTCCGTGCTAGCAAAGAGTGACCGTGATCGCGTTAAGCTAATCGCGTTTTATCTGACGCAATTTCATCCTATTCCAGAGAATGATCTATGGTGGGGTAAGGGCTTCACTGAGTGGACCAATGTGACCAAAGTTGGCCCCCAATTTGCGGGGCACTATCAACCACATCTTCCTGCCGACATGGGTTTCTATGATTTGCGGGTGCGGGAAACTCGCCGAGAGCAGATCCAGCTTGCCAAGTTGTTTGGAATTGATGGTTTCTGCTACTACTACTATTGGTTCTCCGGAAAGCGGTTGCTTGAACAGCCACTGGACGACATGCTGGGAGATCGTCAAAGCAACATGCCCTTCTGCTTGTGTTGGGCCAACGAGAACTGGACGCGCCGGTGGGATGCGGCCGAGCAAGAAGTCCTTATTGCCCAAAAATACCAAGCTACGGATGACGTCGAATTCATCAAAAGCCTCATGCCGTTTTTTGAGGACCCGCGATATATCCGGGTCGATGGCGCTCCACTTCTGCTCGTGTACCGTCCACAGCATTTGCCAGACTCACGGCGCTCTGTAGAGGTCTGGCGGCAGTACTGCGCCAAAAAAGGCTTTCCGAATTTGCATGTCGCGTGCGCACTCACGCATGGCAACTGGGACCACCAGGCCTATGGCTTCGACAGTGGGGTGGAATTTCCGCCTCATAACATGACGGCAGCCAACCGAGCTACGGAACTCAATTTCTTCGCTCCCTATGAGGGATATTGCCCCGACTACAAGGACGTTGCAGAGATGTACCTTGCCCGCAGATACGACGATGCCAACAGTGGGTTCAGGGGAGTTTTTCCATCTTGGGACAATACGGCTCGGCGAGGTGCGCGGGGAACAGTGATCCTAAACGGGACGCCGGAAAACTATGAATACTGGCTGTCCGAGGCAATTCGCAAAACTGTCGAGGACTATCCCGGGAAGGAGCGCCTGCTTTTCATCAATGCGTGGAACGAATGGGCAGAGGGTTGCCATTTGGAGCCTGACCGAAGGTACGGGCACCAATTTCTTGAAGCAACCGCACGCGCTAGACAAGGATCTAACTACATGAAGTGGACGCACAGCGGTATTCCCGCCGAGGCTTCCGATGGTCACGAAGCCCAAGCGCAATTCACATATTTCAAAGTTAAAAAGAAAAATGCGGCAAGTCGCGCCTGGAAAAAAATGAGGTCTAAGTTAAGGTCTCTGGGATAAGCGTAGATATGGGCGACTATATTCAAGATATTCGCAATCGCTATCTCAAAGTGGTTGCCGCATCGCTTGATGGTTCGATATGCGAGGATCCACCGCTGCCTGCGAGCGGGGCAGTGGCATATGACGCCAACCTCAGGGCTCACGGTTGGGACTGGCCTTCACGCGCTTTCACCATGGTCGGATCAAAGCGCCTGGAGAATGTGAGGAGACTTTTGGAATCCGTGATCGGCTCGGATGTTCCGGGAGATTTCGTGGAGACCGGCGTTTGGAGGGGCGGAGCAAGTATCATGGCCCGTGCGGTGTTACAGGCATATTGCGTAACGGACCGCAGAGTTTTTGCTTGCGATTCGTTCGAGGGTCTTCCGCGCCCGAACCCCGACAAGTTTCCAGTGGACGAAGGCTCCGTCTTCCATAACTACGTAGACTTGTCGGTATCCTTGGATGCCGTGAGATCAAATTTTGCGAAGTTTGATCTGCTCGATGACCAAGTCGTTTTTGTAAAAGGGTGGTTTCGTGACACCATGCCGACGCTCCCATGCAAAAACGTAGCGGTGCTACGACTCGACGGTGATATGTACGAATCTACTATCGATCCGCTGGTCCATCTCTATGACCGTATTCCAACCGGTGGCTGGGTAATAGTTGACGATTACAACGTGGTGCCGGCCGCCAAGCAGGCAGTCGATGACTTCCTTCAATCGCGATCGCTAGATTTGAGAATGGAACCTATAGATGGTGTCGGGGTGTGCTTTCGAGTGCCTTGAGCTCTGCGGGAGTTGTCGCTCTGAGATGCGGACAATAATATGAACTTCGACATCGATCTGATCGTCGTGAGCTACAATAGCGGTTCGGTTCTTGGGCCGTTTCTTGGCAGCATCCCCGACTTTGTGAATGTCATCGTTGTCGACAATGGCAGTTCCGATGGTTCCGTCGCGGTGGCGGCGGCTGCCGGCGTCGAGGTTGTCGAAATCGGCGAAAACGTCGGTTATGGCAGCGCCTGCAACGTGGGCGCCGCTGCCGGCGACGGGGCGTTCCTGCTGTTCGTCAATCCGGACGTCAGGTTCGAACCCGGCGCCATCGAGGCGCTGGTGTCGGCTGCGGCTTCCTACCCACACGCTGCCTTCAATCCGCGCTTCTATTCAGGTACGCGCCGTCGCTTCAGGCGCTGGTCGAGGCTGCTGCCGGCCTCCGATTTCTGGCTTGGGGCGCCGCCCGACAGCGATTGCGACATTCCGGTTCTGCATGGCGCGTGCATCTTCATCCGCCGCGAGCATTTCGAACGGGTTGGCGGCTTCGACCAGAACATTTTCCTGTTCCATGAGGATGATGACCTCAGCTTGCGCCTGCGGCAGGCTGGCATCGGGATTCGGCTCGCTGCCGCGGCTGTGATCGATCACGCCGAAGGCTGCTCCAGCGCCCGATCGGCACAGTCCGG
This sequence comes from Aminobacter aganoensis, assembly GCF_014206975.1. Taxonomy (GTDB): domain Bacteria; phylum Pseudomonadota; class Alphaproteobacteria; order Rhizobiales; family Rhizobiaceae; genus Aminobacter; species Aminobacter aganoensis. The sequence goes on along the minus strand of NZ_JACHOU010000008.1, from coordinate 32,118 downwards.
ACGTATCAAGGGCGAAGCCATGGGCCGTTCGCTCGTCTATGTCATGAACAAGCATCACCTGCGCCTCGACCTGCCGGCGGAGCGCCACCGCTCGTGGCTGAAGCTGATGGCGCCCCATGTGCTGTTTAGCAGCGCGCGGCGTTCCAAGCTTCTCGGCTTCCTGCGCGGCCTCAATGCTCGCCCGATGGACAATGCCGGCGGGCGTTCATGAGCGAGCGCGCCGGGGTTCCATGGCGCGAGCAGGTGTCATGGCCGCGCAAGCTGTGGGCCTTGTTGCGCCGTGCCGTCCGGCCCGGAACCTGGCATTCCGCAACGGGCGCTCGGATGTATGATTGCTATGTCGGCAATGCGATGGGACGTTACCCGCCTACCGACCACGTGCCGATTTCAGCCGAAGAGCCGCCGCAGGCCGACGTCCGGCTGATCGCCTACTACCTGCCGCAGTACCATGCGATCGAGGAAAACGACGCGTGGTGGGGCAAGGGGTTCACCGAGTGGCGCAACGTGGCGCGCGCGTTTCCTGTCTTCGAGGGCCACTATCAGCCGCGGCTTCCGGGAGAACTCGGCTACTACGACCTGCGCCTGCCGGAAGTCATGGAACGACAGGTCGAACTTGCCAAGCTCCATGGCATCTCGGCCTTCTGTTTTCATTTCTACTGGTTTGGTGGCAGGCGGCTGCTCGAGAGGCCGCTCGACCACTATCTGGAGACGACGAGCCTCGATCTGCCGTTCTGCCTGTGCTGGGCCAACGAGACGTGGTCGCGGCGCTGGTCCGGCCGCGAGCAGGACGTGCTCATGGCACAGAGGCATTCGGCCGAAGACGACATCGCCGTCATTCGCGGTCTCGACAGGTATTTCCGCGATCAGCGCTACCTGAAGATCGACGGCAAGCCGGTTTTCACGATCTATCGTGCCAGCCTCTTTCCCGACCTAAAGGCAACCATTGCGCGCTGGCGCGACGAAATGGAACGGATGGGCTATCCGGGCATCTATTTGATCGCGACCAACGCCTTCGATTTCGCCGGCCACGAGCAATATGGCTTCGACGCCTTGTCGGAGTTTCCGCCGCACCAGGTCCGCACAACCAACATCGAAAAGGGCCTGGCAGTCTCCCATTTCAGGGATGGTGGCCGAATTCGAAACTATGCCGATGTGGTGGCTGCCGAAAAGGCCAAACCGGCGGGGCAGGGCGTGGTCCATCCGGGGGTCATGCCATCGTGGGACAACAGCGCGCGTCTGCCCCGTTCCGCCCAAATCTACCATGGATCGACACCCAAGCTGTTCGAGCAGTGGCTGACGCAGGCCATGCAGCGCGCATCGAAAAATCCTCCCGACCAGCGCCTGGTTTTCATCAACGCCTGGAACGAATGGGGCGAGGGTGCGTATCTCGAACCCGATCTGAGATATGGCTATGCCTATCTCGATGCCTGTGCTGCCGCCATTCGGGTCCATGCGGACCAGGCAAGGGCCAGCGCCATCGAGACCTGACCTTTCCGCGCGGCACGCCGGGGATCGCCCAGCGTATCTGAATCATGCTGCCAGCGCTTCCTTGCGGGCAACGAGGCGGACACCGGTGTCGGCGTCGAACAGATGCACATGGTCCAGGTCGGGGACAACCGAAATGGCCTGCCCGGGCCGCACGTCGATGCGCTCGCGGAACACGCCGACGACGTTGTTGTCCCCCAGCTTGGCGAACACCTGGGTTTCCGAGCCGGTCGGCTCGATGACCTCAACGGTGAGCGGGACAGAATTGGCGCCGCCAAGCACGAAGTGCTCAGGACGGATGCCGTAGATCGCCTGGCGACCGGCGCCGTCGGCCGGGACGTTCTTGAGCGGAAGCCGGTAGCCGTCGTCGGTGATGAAGGCCTTGCTGCCGTCGGCGGCGATGCGTCCGCTAAGGAAGTTCATCGCCGGTGAGCCGATGAAGCCGGCGACGAACAGGTTGACCGGGCGGTCGTAGAGGTCGAGCGGCGTGCCGATCTGCTCGACGATCCCGTCATGCATAACCACGATCCTGTCGGCCATGGTCATTGCTTCGATCTGGTCGTGGGTGACGTAGACGGTGGTGGTCTTCAGGCGCTGGTGCAGGGCCTTGATTTCAGTGCGCATCTGGACGCGCAACTTGGCGTCGAGGTTGGAAAGCGGTTCGTCGAACAGGAAGACCTGCGGGTTGCGCACGATGGCCCGGCCCATGGCGACGCGCTGGCGCTGGCCGCCGGAGAGCTGGCGGGGGTAGCGCTGGAGCAGCGCCGTCAGGCTCAGCATTTCGGCGGCGTTGCGAATGCGCGTGTCGATGTCCGCCTTGGGAACGCGGGCGAGTTGCAGGGAAAAGGCCATGTTGTCGTAGACGCTCATGTGCGGATAGAGCGCATAGGACTGGAACACCATGGCGACGTCGCGGTCCTTGGGGGCGACGTGGTTGACGACGCGATTGCCGATCTGGATGTCGCCGCTGGTGACCGTTTCGAGGCCGGCGATCATGCGCAGCAGCGTCGATTTTCCGCAGCCGGAGGGGCCGACGAGAATGACGAACTCGCCATCGGGGATGTCGATCGAGACGCCGTGCAGGACGGCGGTCGTGCCATAGGATTTACGGACGTCACGGATATCGATCTGGGCCATCTTCTGTCTCCCTCAGGATGCGGCGTTGGTGGATTCGACCGGCGCGAAAGACGCGCCGGTCGTAGCGTCAGTCGACCGCGGGCGGCAGCGGCAGATCGATCGGCTCGTCGAAGCTGCGGCTGAGCTTGCCCCAGCCCGGGTCGCGCATATGGGCTTGCAGGCCGGCGCGCTCGACCAGGGCGCGGGCCTCGCGCTCGCCGAAATCGAGCGCGTCGCGGACATCGGTGGTCAGCACCTTGCGATCCTGCATCAGGATCTTGCCGTCGACGATGACGGTGTCGACGTCCGATCCGACCGCCTGGTACATCAGGCGGTGCACAAACATCCAGTTCGGCGTCAGGTGCGGCTGGCGCATGTCGAGGATGGTGACGTCGGCCTTCTTGCCGGCTTCGAGCGAGCCGATCTCGTGTTCGAGCCCGAGCGCCCTGGCCGCATCGACGGTGATCATTTCGAGCAGCTTGCCGGGCGGCAGTAGATACTGGTCTGCATGTAGGAACTGCTGGCCGAACTGGGCCATGCGCGCCATCTGGAACATGTCGAACGGCCGGCGCGGCGCGGTTCCATCCGAGGTGATGGCGACATTGACGCCCTTCGAGATCATGTCGAGGATCGGCGCGCGGCCACCCGGCGAATGGGTCATGTGGGTGCCGGTCTCGGCAAGGATATCGACCTCCTCGTGCGACAGGCCGATGCAGTGCTGCAGGTGCACGTCCGGGCCGAGCAGGGCGTTTTCCTTGTCCTGGAACGCCATCCGGACATGGCCGGCGAAGGCGTCGGAATGGATGCGGACGCCCCATTTGCGGGCGGTCTCGCGCACCCGGCGCGCCTGCATGCGGTCGTCGTCGGTAAGCCTGGTCGCCTTGTCGGGCGTCGTCGGGTTTGACGGGTCGACCGAAGGCACGATGGTGAACGGGGTCAGGTAGACCTTGATGCGGCCATCGGCGCTGCCATTGCAGGCTTCGATCACCGCTTCGGCGCCTTCGATCATCTCTTCGAAGCCGATGTTCCGGCGCTCCGGCCTGCCGCTCTCCCAGCGCGTGACCGGATGCGGCCAGGGCAATCCTGTCGGCCCGACGCAGAGGATCTCGCGAATGCCCACTTCCGCATAGGCGCGGGCGTGATTGATGCCGAAGACCGGATCGTCGCTGCGCGGCATCGAGGCGATGATGCTGGCGCCGGTGGTCACGCCGGCGCGCAGGCGTTCGAGGCCCGAAACCAGGCCGTCGGCATACCAGAAGTCGCGCGTCGTATAGTGGAAATAGGTCGGGGTGACGATGCGCATCCACACCGACGGGCTGTCGGCGCCGATCGTCTTGATCAGCGAATGGCCGGCGTGGCCATGAGCATCGACGAGACCAGGAATGATCAGCTTGCCCCGGCAGTCGATCACCTTCTTGCCGGCGTGCTTGGGTTCGAGGTCGGCCGATGTGCCAACCTCGACGATGCGGTCGCCCGAGATGGCAACCGCGCCGTCCTCGATGATGCGGCGCTCGCGGTCGACCGCGATGACGGTGCCGTGAAGCAGCAGAAGGTCGGTCATGGCTGGAATCTCCGCAGGGCGTTCGGCAGGCGTTCGACAGGCGTGTCCTGGTTCCAGGGCATTGCGCGCCGTCCGAAGCTGGCTGCCATGGCAAGCACCGAAGCGTATTCGGCAAGGGCGATATCGGGCTGGGCGTGCAACCAAGCAGGGTCGAAGATCGGCATGGCGAACTGGCCGCTGTGCATCTCGACCCACACTTTGGCGTCGGGCATCAGCGCCATGATCGCTGCCCAATCGAGGACGCCTTCGCCGATGGGCGCGAGGTATCGGCGGATGCCGCCGTCCTGGAAACGGACGATGGCATCATCGACGTGAACCTGGGCGACATAAGGCGCCACCCGTTGTGCCGCCTCAAGCGGGTCTTCGAGCCGACAGACGACATTGACCGGATCGAAGGCGATGGCGAGCAGGTCCGGGCCGACCGTCCTGACCAGCGACACGACTTCCGAGGTGGTGATCTCCTCGTGGGTCTTCAGCAGCAGCTTCGACCTGCACTCACGCAGCACCGGTGCGCAGCGCAGCAGCATCGCCGCAAGTGACTGGCGCTGGTCGTGCCAGCTCACGGTGTCATGGAACCGCTCCTCGATCATGCCGATGACGAAGAACATGTCATGGATGCCGATGTCGGCAGCGAGGCGGACCAGGCGCTTGACGCCCGTCTCCAGATCGCCGCCGCCTGCCTTGGCCACGGCTTCGCCACGGAAGGGCAGTGCAGGGTTGAGCACCCCCAACATCGAGGAGATGTAGAGACCAAGACGGTCGGCCTCGGTACGCACGGCACGCAGTTCAGCCGGATCGAGGGCCGGGCTCAGGTCGATCAGCGAGTTGAACAACACGCCCTTGAGGCCCTTCTGGGCGGCGGAGCGCAAGGCTTCGCACGCGTCCAGGCTGCGGCCCTCAGGCAATGAACTCTTGACGATGCCGATCATGCCGCGGCCTCGAGCGGAAGCTGCAACTCGTCGCAGATGGCGCGAAGGTGGGCCGTGCTCTTTCTGATGGTGGCGACGGACTCCTCATAGTCGAAGGGTGCCGCGACATAGGCGTCCCAGCTCGGCACCTCGCCCGATGCGATGCGGCCGGCATAGGCCTGCACGAGTTCGAGGAAGGCGGCATATTCGTCGATGCCGAGATCGGGATGATTCGCCAGCCAGCCGCGGTCGAAGACCTCGAGCAAGGTGTGGCGCGGCACGAAATTCGCTTCGCGCGGGCCGGCGCATTCCAGCGACAGGTTCAGTGTCGGGTTGTGCGCGGCCAGCACCTTCAGGACCTCGCGGAAATCGACGACGCCATCGCCGCAGGCGCGCGACTGGATGGTGACGCCGCCCGGGACATGGGCGAGATAGGCGTCCTTGATGTGCGTCTGCCGGACATAGGGTGCGACACGGCGAGCGGCGAAGACCGGATGCTCGGCGCGCTGCATCGGGTTGAGCGTGTCGAGCACGACGCCCATGACGTCTTCGCCGACGGCCTCGATCAGGCGCAGCAGCTCGAAGGTGGTGATCTCCTCGTGCGTTTCCATGTTCATGTGCACGCCCAGGTCGCGGGCGATCGGCGCCAGCTTGAGCAGGAAGCTCTTCGTCGCCTCGAGCTGTTCCGGCCAGGTCACGTCGGTGCGGAAGCGGTCGTAGGCAAAACGGGCGCTGTAGACCGGCTTGTAGTTGGCCGTGGCGATCCACAGCTCGGTGCAGCCGATGGCAACGCAGGCTTCCATCATCCGACGGAACCCCAGGACGATGTCGCCATCGCCGACCAGGCGCAGTTCGGGCGCCTCCGGGCTGGCATAAGGATTGACCTTGCCGAGGCCGGTCTCGAGATACATGCCAAGTTCGTCGGCACGGGTCCGGATGGCACGAAGTTCGCCGAGGTCGAGCGTCGGGCTCATGTCGAGCACGGTGCGGTAAAACAGGCCGGCCATGCCCAGGCTCTTGCCGTGGTCGAGACTGCCGACGGGGCCGCGCTTTGCGGCCTCGGGTATCTTGCGGCCGTCGATGCCAATCCTCATGCCGGATCTTCCCTCTTTCAGGTTTGTTGGATGCGGTCGGCGCCAGCGTGGCGCCGGGTTATTTCATGCCGGAGGTGACGAGGCCGCGAACGTAGTAGCGCTGCAGCACGATCGACAGGATGACGAGCGGTATCGTCACGGCGGTCGCGGCGGCAAACAGCGGACCATCCATCGGCGAGTTGGGGATCGACTTGAGGTTGGCGATGGCCACCTGGGCGATCTGCTTGTTGGGATCCTGCATGATGACGAGCGGCCAGAGATAGGCGTTCCACGACCAGATGAACTGGATCAGCACCAGCGTCGCCAGGGTGGGGCGCACGTTGGGCAGGGCGATGGAAAAGAAGATGCGCAACGGGCTGGCGCCATCCAGCCGGGCGGCCTCTTCCATCTCGACCGGGATGTCGCGGAAGGCCTGGCGCATCAGGAAGATGCCGAAGGGGTTGCAGGCGAAGGGCAGGAACAGTGCCGGATAGGTGGAAACCAGCCCGAGCCAGTGCATGATCCGGTAGAGCGGCACGATGATCGCCTCGACCGGCACGAACGCCGTCAGCAAAAGCAACCCGAACACGACATCGCGGAACGGAAAGTTGAGGCGGGCGAACGCATAGCCGGCGAGCGACGAGGTGATCACTGCGACGCTGACCTGGCCGCAGGCGGCGATCAGTGTATTGAGCAGGTTGCGCTGAAAATTCAGCTCGCTGAACAGATAGACGTAGTTTTCGAGCGTCGCCTTGAGCGGCACGAAGGACGACCACGACAGCGGATAGGTTCCGGTGATGATGTCGTCGGTCGACTTGAGCGACGACATGGCCGCCCACAGGATCGGAAAGGCGAACACCGCGCCGACCACGGCAAGCAGCAGGATGCTGGCGCCATGGTGCAGGAAGGCGGCACGGCGCGCGGTGCGGTCGATGCCATTTTCAGCCTGCAGGGTCAGGGAGGATGCGGTCATGGCCTATTTCTCCTGCTGTCCGCGCAACAGGTAGCTTTGCGCGAGCGTGACGATGGCAAGAACCGCGAGCATGCAGACGACGCTTGCAGATGCCGTGCCCTGGGACTGGAACTCGAAGCCCTGGAGGTAGGAGTAGAGCGCCAGGTTGGTCGTCGCTCCCTGTGGGCCGCCCTGGGTCATGATCAGGATCGGGGTAAACATGCGGGTGGCGGTGATCGTCACCATGAACAGCGCCACGACGATGCTGGGGCGCAGCTGCGGCAAGGTGATCTTGCGGAAAATCTGCCAGTCGTTGGCACCGTCGAGTTGGGCCGCCTCGTGCAGTTCGCGCGGTATGGCCTGGAGCCCGGCGAGGAAGATCAGCAACGGCAAGCCGACGTCCTTCCAGACCGTCATGACGACGATCGACACCAGCGCCTGGCTGCCGCCGGTGAGGAAGGGTTGCGTTGGCAGGCTGGCAGCGTGGAGGATGGCGTTGAACAGGCCACTGCTGGGCTCGTACATCTGGTTCCAGATGAGCGCGGTCACCGCCTCGGATGCGGCGAGCGCACCGATCACCGCGTTGCGGGCCCAGGTCGTTCCGGGCAGGCGCCGGTCGAGCAGCACCGCGAGCAGCAGTGCCAGGGGAATGGTCAGCGCCAGCATCAGGACGATGTAGAGGAAGGTGTTGAGCAGCGCGTAGCGGAAGGCCGGATCGGCGAAGATGTCGGAATAGTTGCCCAAGCCGACCCAGCCGGTCGACGACTGGTCGAACGGACTGAACGATTGCAGGCTGTTCAAGACAGCGGTGATCAGCGGAAGATACTGGAACAGGGCGAGCGCAACGACCGCCGGCAGGATCATCGCCGGGCCAAGGATCATGTTGCTGTTCGGGCCGGTCCACTGCCGCTTCTTGCGCGCAGGTGCCGTCGTCGGTTGCATGGAATTCTCCTCCGCTTGCTCAGGCGACATCGCGCGACGGCCCGTGGTCCGTCGCGTCAGGCGTGATGGCCTTCCGGTCAGCGCCGGTACTTGGCCAGCAGGCGGTCGATCTTGGCGGCCGTGTCGGGTAGAACCTTTGCCGGATCGGCCCCGAGGGCGATGTCCTTCACCGCCGGGTTCATGGCGTTGAAGTAGTCGAAGTAACCGGGGCTGCGCGGCACGCTGTAGGAAGCGTCGGACAGGGCCTGGGCCATCTTGAACGGCTGCTCCGTGGCGAACACGCTCATCTGCTCGCGCAGCGAGGTGCGCGACGGCATCGACCCCCAGGTCTTGTGGAAGGCGAGCCGGTTCTTGTCGTTGCAGAGATAGGACAGAAGCGCGACGGCTTCGGCGGGGTGCTGGGACTTGGACCAGACGAGTGGCGCATCCGAGCCGTTGCCGTTGAAGACGATGTTGCCCTTGGGCGGCAGAGACACGCCCCACTTGAACGGGGGCTCCTTGCCAGGCACGCGGAAGCGGTTGGTGAAGTTGAGGCCGCCGAAATAGGTCGCGGCGAGCCCGCCGGGATACTGGTTCGGAACGGGGCCGAGCGGGGTCAGACCCTTGGCGAACAGGCTCTGATAGAACTGCATGCCCTTGATCGCCTCGGGCGTGTCGATGTGGCCTGAGACGGTAAAGCCGTCGTCGCTGATGCCCATCAAGGTCTTGTAGGCGGCCGAATCCTTGGCCGCGTTCGGATCGCCCTGGGAGCGGATCCAGATGCTTTCGAGTTGGCTGTAGTTGGCTCCCGGGCCGCCATTGCCCTGGCCGGCGGCCGCAAGTGCCCAGGACTGATTGTCGCCGGCTTCCTTGAGCTTGGCGTTCATCTCGACCAGATTGGCGACGAGCTCCTCGTCGGTCCAGCCGCCGTCGAGGCCGGTGACCTCGGGCGGGGTCTGCATCTTGACCTTTTCGAACAGGTCGCGATTGAAATAGAGCATCATCACGCTGGTTTCCCAGGGCACCGAATAGAGGTTGCCGCCGGAGGATGCCGCCGCGCGCAGGTTGGCCGGGATGTCGTTGATGTAGTCGGCGCTGAAATAGTCCTGTACCGGCAGGGCGACGTTGCCGGCGTGGTAGGCGTCGGTGAAATCGGTGCGGCCCATCATGATGTCGGGCGCATCCCCCGATGCGATGTAGACCAGCAGCTTCTTTTGCAGATCGCCGTAAGGCACCTTCTCCTCGACGATCGAAATGTTGGGATAGGCCGCCTTGAATTCGGCATAGGCGGCTTCGAGCAGTGCGTTGACGTCGGGCGTGAAGTCCTGGCGCATGAAGCGCAGCGTCACCGGTTCGCTGGTCAATTCGGGGCCGGCATACCCGCCGAGGTCGAGCTTGTAGCTGCCTTGGGCACTGGCGCTGCCGACCAAGCCCCGGGATGCGATGGCTCCCGTGAGTGCGGCTCCTGCCATGCCTGCCAGAACAGTGCGTCGAGATACCTTGCCCTGATTTTCGAGATCTTTTTGCACGGCCATGTTTCCTCCTCATGCCTGCTTGATTGACGCAATGCGGCAGCCTTCGGCTCCCCGGGCGAATGCCCAGGCCGGCAAAGAAACCGCTCCTCACTCCCAACGTCATGCACCCGAATGCCCGCTTCCATCCGATCTTGGATGTTAGAGGATTGGATACAAATACAGAAACGAGCGTGAACCGCTGCAGGGATATGCTGGCTTGCTGTCGAGGCGAGAAACCGGCCGAAAAAGCTAAGTTTTCTCACCGGGAGCCTACAGGTGTAGGATCGTCCGGGCTGTTCAGTTTGTTTCTGTCAGCGCAGACTTGCATCTATTGGATACATAATCAACATGTTTTTGATACAAGATTGTACACAAAAATGCGTGGGCCAAGACGGCAGCCTGGGTGGTGCTGCCTGCCGCAGGCCCTGGCATGGCGAAGCGAGATTTGATCGTGGCAATTGGCCCGGGCGATTGAGCGGTCGGCGCGGCCGAGGTCATGCGCGCTGCCATTGTCGCGGCGCGGATTTGCAGGTCGTTGGAAGGTCGCCTCGACGGCAGAGGCATGCTGGCGCATGCCAATGTCAGGGCATACGGAGCGATCCAAGCTCGCAGCGCCTCCCGAAGCCGGCGGGTTTATCCCTATGCGGCATGGCAGGCGACGTTGGCGCCGCTGGCCGAGCGTTTCAGTTCGGGCCGCTCCCTGCTGCAGATGTCCATCGCCAACGGGCAGCGCGGATGGAAGGTACAGCCGCTCGGCGGATTGAGCGGGCTCGGGATATCGCCACCCAATGGCGCGCGGTCGCGTTTCGGCGCTTCCAGGTCAGGCACGGTTTCGAGCAACAGCCTGGTGTAGGGATGCTGGGGATTGTCGAGGATGAGTTCGCCCGGTCCTTCCTCGACCAGCCGGCCGAGATACATCACGCCGATGCGGTCGGTGAGGAAGCGCACGACCGACAGATTGTGGCTGATGAACAGGTAGGTCAGCCCCAGCCGCTGCTGGAGGTCCTTGAGCAGGTTCAGCACCTGTGCCTGCACCGACACGTCGAGCGCGGAGGTCGGCTCGTCGAGCAGCAGCAATTCGGCTTCGGCGGCAAGCGCGCGGGCGATCGAAATGCGCTGGCGCTGGCCTCCGGAAAACTCATGCGGATATTTGTCAGCGTCGCTGGGTGCCAGGCCGACGGTGACCAGCAATTCACCGATGCGTTTGCGGCGCTCGGTGCGGCCGAGTTTTTTTGCCATCGGTTCGGCGATGCTCTGGCCGATGCGCCAACGCGGGTTGAGGCTGCCAACCGGATCCTGGAACACCATCTGCAGGCGGACGCGCTCGCCGCTGGCCTTGCTAATGTCGACCGATCCGCGGGTGGGTTTTTCCAGCCCGGCAACGAGGCGTGCCACCGTCGACTTGCCGCAACCGGACTCGCCGACCAGCGAAAAGGTCGTGCCGGGACTGATCGCGAAGCTGACGCCGTCCACAGCCTTGACGCTGCGCCGCGGCGCACGGGTCACCAGCCGTTGCAGGAGGGGCGCCGAGACGTCGAAGGTGCGGCCAAGATTGGCGACCTTGAGCAAGGGTTGTTCGGTGACGATTGCGTTCATGCCCCGGCCCCGTCGATCCACTTGCCGTCCCGCGCGACGACAAGGCCGCGCTTGACGACAAGCGCGCGCTTCGGCCGGTCGACGACGATCTGGGCGAGGTTCTCGCCTTCGATCAGGACCAGGCTGCCGTCGCACCCGATCTCCAGCCCGTGGCCGTCGAGATCGAGCAGGTCGGCGCCGCGCCTGGTGCCCATGTCGAGGGCTGCGGTGAGCTCGGCATCGGTGCGGCAGTTGCTGCGCCAGGACAGCAGCCAGCAGCGTTCGAGCATGTCGCCATTGCCGTGCGGGTTCCAGGTGTCGCGCAGCGAGTCGGACGCGACCGCACAGCGGACGCCATATTCGGCGAGCTCGAACATCGGCGGGAAGGGGATGTCGCCGGGTACTGCAGAGATGATGCCGATGCCAGCCTCGGCGAGCAGGTCCATGGTGCGGGCAAGCTCGTCGCGCGATGCGGTGCCCAGGCAGAAGGCATGGCTGACGATGACCTTGTCCTGCATCCCGAGCGCCTTGGCGCGCTCGGTGATGAGGCCCAGCTCGTAGAGCCCGAGTTCGCCGCGTTCGTGCAGGTGGATGTCGATCTTGGCCTGCTTGCGATGGGCGATGTTGAAAATGGTATCGAGATGGCCCTTGGCATCCCCGTCGACACTGGCCGGATCGATGCCGCCGATGATCGAGGCGCCTTCGTCGAGGGCGGCTTCCATCAACTCGGCGGTGCCGGGTTCGATCAGCATGCCGAGCTGCGGGAAGGCGACGATCTCGAGGTCGACCGCATGTTTCGTCTTCTCCCAGGCGGCAAGCACGCCATGAAGATTGTCGAGCTTGTATTCGGGCGAGATGTCGACATGGCTGCGGATGTGGGTCGAGCCATTGGCGACGCACTGGCGCATCAGATTGCCGGCGCGCTCGGCGACCGACCAGGGCAGCGTGCGGCGGATCTCGACCTCGTTGTCGATCATCGCGCGCAAGGAGTCCGGCACGTTGATGCCGTGCCAGGGCAGGCCCCACAGGATCTTGTCGAGATGGACATGCGCCTCGACGAAGGGAGCGATGGCGATCGCGCCTTTGCCGTCGACGACCTTGACGCCATCGCGCGGCTTGATGTCGGGGCCGATGGCCGAGATCAGGCCGTTTTCGATCAGGATGCTGGCCGGGGCGCCGGCGTCGGGACGAACATTGGTGAGCAGGAGATCGTTCATGATGCGGGTCTCAGCGGAGGCGGGGGTTGAGGACGTCGCGCAGCCAGTCGCCGACGATGTTGACGGCCAGCACCAGAAGGACAAGTGCGGCACCGGGGAACAGCGCGATCCACCATTCGCCCGACAGAAGCAAGTCGTTGCCGGCGCGGATCAGCGTGCCCAACGAGGGCTGCGACGGCGGCATGCCGAGGCCGAGGAAGGACAGGATCGCCTCGGTGAGGATGGCGACGCCAAGGCCCAGCGTGGCGAGGACCAGCACCGGGCCGATGGTGTTGGGCAGGATATGGGCCAGCAGGATGCGGAAGCCGCCGACCTCGCTGATGCGGGCAGCCGCAACATAGTCCTTGCGGCGCTCGATCATGGTGGCGGCGCGCACGGTGCGGGCGAACTGCACCCAGTCGGCAACGCCGATCGCCAGGATAACGACGTAGAAGCGCATCTCCTCGCGCATGCCGATGGGCATGACGATCTTGGCGACGCCGTCGATGAAGAAGGCGATCATGATCGTTGGGAAGCTCAGCTGGATGTCGCCGAGGCGCATGATGATGGTGTCGACCCAGCCGCCTAGATAACCGGCGATCAGGCCGAGGGCGACGCCGATGGTCATCGAGAATGCAACGGCGGCGATGCCGACGAGGATCGACACGCGCATGCCGTAGAAGATGGTGGAAAGGATGTCGCGGCCCTGCTCGTCGGTGCCGAGCAGATAGGTCGAGGAGCCGCCGTTAATCCACGCCGGCGGCAGGCGCGCATCCATGATGTTGAGCGTTGCCGGGTCGAACGGATTGTGCGGGGCAATCAGGTTGGCGGCGGCGGCGCAAAAGACCAGCGTCACCAGCACGACGGTGGCGAAGATGACCGGCGGCGAGGTCCTGAATCGCCAGGCCAGTTCGCTGTTGCCGATTGCTTTCAGTCGGAGGACAAACTGGCTCATTTTGCACGCAACCTTGGATCGACGGCGAGATAGATCAAGTCGACGATCAGGTTGATCGTGACAAAGCTGAAGCCAACGAAGGCGAGATAGGCCGCCATCACCGGGAAGTCGGCGAACTCGATTGCCTGGAGGATGAGCATGCCCATGCCCGGCCACTGGAACACCGCCTCGACGACGATGGCGAAGGCAATCAGCGAGCCGATCTGCAGGCCGGTGATGGTGATGACCGGAAGCAGGCTGTTGCGCAGGGCATGCGTCAGGTAGACGGCGCGGTCGGAAAGGCCGCGGGCGCGGGCGAACTTGACGAAATCCGTCCGCACCACCTCCAGCATCTCGCCGCGCACCAGCCGCATGATCATCGACACCTGGAACACGGCGAGCGTGATGGTCGGCATGATCAGCGCCTTGACGCCGGAAGCTGTGAGCAGGCCGGTCGTCCACCAGCCGAGCGTGACCACGTCACCGCGGCCGAATGCCGATAGCCAGCGCAGCTCGACCGAGAAGACGAGGATCAGCAGCATGCCGATCAGGAACTGCGGCATCGAGATGCCGAGCAGCGAGCCGAACTGCAGGGTGCGGCTGACGAGGCCGCGCGGCCGGAGCGCGGTGTAGACGCCCATCGGAATGCCGACGGCAAGGGCGATGATCGTGGCGCACAGGACCAGCTCCAGCGTCGCCGGCAGGCGGGCGAGGATCAGGTCGACCACGGGTTGGCGGTTGCGGTAGGAAACGCCGAAATCACCGACCACCGCACGTTCGACGAAACGCCAGAACTGGACGAATGTCGACTGGTCGAGACCCAGGGCGACACGCAGCTCCTCGCGCTGGGCAAGCGTGGCGTTGACGCCGAGGATGTTGTTCACCGGGTCGCCGAGGAAGTTGAAGATGGAGAATGAAAGCGCGGACACGACCAGCATCACGAGGACAACGCTGGTCAGTCGCGTGGCGAGCAAGGAAATCATCTCAGCCTCTGAAATAGAGAGAGGCCGGGCGCCAGGCGCCCAGCCTCCGATCAATCGTCAGTCCATCGTGTAGTACCAGAACCGCGTATACTCGTCGGCCGGCACGATGGCATGGACCTTGTCGGTCATGCCCCAGGTCAGGAACTGCTGGTGCAGCATGATCTTGCCGACCTCGTCGCGGTGCAGCTTCATGACTTCCGAGATCATCTCCTGGCGCTTTTCGGCATCGTATTCGGTGCCGATCTGCGGGATCAGTTCGTCGACCCGAGCGTTGGAATAGCCCTTCGGATTCCAGGCGCCGAGATCGCCGGTGGGCGTATGGAATGTCGCCGAGATGATGTTGTAGGCATCGAGCGTCGGCAGGCCGGCCCAGCCAAGCATGTAGAAGGAATACTTGCCAGCCGGCAGCTCGGTATCGAACTGCACGGGGGGGTGCATCGTCAGCTGCGCCTTGATGCCGACCTTGGCCAGCATGCCGACGGTTGCCTGGCAGATCTGCTCGTCATTGATGAATGAGCCGGCCGGGCAATCCATCGGCAAGGTGAAGCCGTCGGCGTAACCTGCCTCCTTGAGCAGCGCCTTCGAAGCCTCGATGTCATAAGGGAAGCGGACGTCGAGGCTGGCATCGTAGAACGGCAGTTCCGGCGCCATCATGATCGCCGAGGGACGGCTGTTGTCGCGCATGATCGAACGCTTGATGCCCTCGACGTCGATGGCCTGGTAGATCGCCTTGCGGACGCGCACGTCGGCGAGCGGATTGGAATCGAGGCCAGGCAGGGTCTTGGACAACTGGTCCATGCCGTAGAAGATGTTGCGCAGGTGCGGGGCGCGCATCACCTTCATGCCGGCGGTTGCCTCGATGCGCGCGACGTCCTGCGGCGGCGCGTTGCGGATGAAGTCGACCTCGCCCGAAAGCAGGGCTGCCACGCGCGTCGCATTGTTGGCGATCGGCGTGTAGACGATCTCGTCGATGTTGTGCTCGCGCTTGTCCCACCACTTTTCGTTGGCGGCAAAGACGGTCTTCACGTCGGGCTCGCGGCTGGCAACCTTGAACGGCCCGGTGCCGACGCCCTGGGTGATCATCGCGCCACCGGTGTTGGTCGACAGGTCGAGCGGCTTCTGGGCGCCGATCGATTCCTGGAACTCCTTGTCGAGGATGTACCATCCGGCAAAGTCGTTGAGCAGCAAGGCGTATTTGCGCTTCAGCGTCATGTCGACCGTGTGGTCGTCGACCTTGACCACCCCGGCGATGGGCTCGAGCAGGCCGGCGAAGGGCGAGCCGGGCGACCCGGCACGCTCGAAGGAGAAGATCACGTCGTCGGCGGTGAACGGGTTGCCGTTGTGGAATTCAACACCCTTGCGCAGATGGAAGCGCCATTTGGTGTCGGACAGGGTCTCCCAGCTTTCGGCAAGGGCCGGCTCGATCTTCAGTTCCTTGTTCCAGCGGACGAGGCCTTCGTAAACGTTGCCGATCAGGCTGAGCGTGAAATCCTCGCGCGCCGCGTGAGGGTCCATCGAGCTGATTTCCTGCGATTCAGCGAACCGCAGCGTCTTGGCGTCAGCCGCGTTGACGGCCAGGCCGGCGCACGAGGCGAGAAGTAGCAGTTTCAGGTAGTTTTTCATCGGCTGTTCCCACGCAGTTCTTGTTTGTTGGCTTTTTGTTTTCTCGTTCAGGCGTCGGCTGGCCGAGGACGCGGCGTCGAGCGTGCCGAAACGCGCGGCATCCATCGGGTGCTTGAGGTGGCTCAACAGTGCTGCGTGGCCGGCGTGACAAGATCGAAGCCGCGATCCTCTCATCCCCCGAGGGTCGGGGAATGCCCATTTTCGATCCGTTCTGATCTCGATCGCTTGTCACTGGAACCCAGCCTGTTGAGAGCCGACAGGAAGGATGATTTCACATTGAATACGCTTCGTCTACAGGCTTGTATGCGCAGATATGCATCAATTGTATACACAAATGCCCGGAAAACAGGCAGGCAGAACAATTGCCGTTTTGGCAGGCGCGAATTGCCTAACTCTCTGCACCTGCCGGCGATGCGGTTTCGGTCAGAGTTGGGTGCCGCCCTGGTGGATGAAGCAGGCAGCGGATGTGCCGCCGGCGTCCGCCAGGTGCGGAAGCTCCGACCGGCAGCGCGTGCCGGCCTTGGGGCAACGCGGGTTGAAGGCGCAGCCGTCGGGCCAGCTGCCAAGGCGCGGCATCGAGCCGTCGATCTGGGCAAGGCGCACTGCCTTGCTGTTGAGCGAGGGGATCGAGGCCATCAGCCCGGCCGTGTAGGGGTGGCTTGGACGGTGGATGACCTCGTCGACGGGCCCGATCTCGACGACGCGGCCGGCATACATCACAGCCACCCGGTCCGCGGTTTCGGCGATGACGCCCATGTCGTGGGTGACCAGCATGATCGCCGTGCCGCGCGTTGCCGCGAGCCGCTTCAGGAGCCCGATGATCTGGGCCTGAACCGAGACGTCCAGGGCGGTCGTGGGCTCGTCGGCGATGATCAGCTCCGGCTCGCCAGCCAGCGCCAAGGCGATGACGATGCGCTGGCGCATGCCGCCGGAAAACTGGTGCGGATACTGGTTGAAACGGTTCTCCGGATCGGCGATGCCGACTTCGCGCAAGAGTTGCAGCGCCTTCGCGCGTGCCGTCTCGGCATTGCCGGGATGGTGCGCGCGGATGGTTTCGGTAAGCTGGCGGCCGACGGTGAAGAGAGGGTCGAGGCTGGTCAGTGGATCCTGGAAGATCGCGCCGATGTGACGGCCGCGCAGCTTGCGCTGCTCGGCCTGCGGCAGGTCGTCGATGCGCTGACCGGAGAGATGAACGGTGCCGCCCACAATGCGGCCCGGCGGTTGCAGCAGTCCGATCAGGGCGCTTCCGGTCAGCGACTTGCCGGCGCCGGACTCGCCCACCACACCGAGGATTTCGCCCTTGCCGATGCTGAACGAGACGTCATCGACGGCAACGAGCGCGCGCTGGCGCAAGGGAAATTCGATGCGGAGATTGTGTACATCCAGTACGGGCAGGATCTGCGCCGCCGTTCCGGTCTCGACAACGTGAACAGGCATCATCGCACCGCTTTTGCTTGAGGGATTGTGCTGGCGGAAAAGGCGTGTTCCAAGCGAGCAACGTACAGGATAGAATACATCTCAGCCCTCCCTATGCCGCTTCACCAGGATCGTGACATGTTACGCGAGCCCCGCGCCTTGAAATCCGCAGTCCCGCCGAGCCCCGACAAGACCAGGAAGCGTGGCGGCCCGACCGACGAGCACATCCACGGCGAGATCTATTCGGCGATCATCAACCACCAGATCAGGCCGGCAACGGCATTGCAGGAGGACGCGCTGGCGACCGCCTTCGGCGTCAGCCGCACGATCATCCGCAAGGTGCTGCAGCGGCTGTCGCACGAAAAGCTCGTCGACCTGATCCCCAACAAGGGCGCCTTTGTTTCCAAGCCCTCGATCGAGGAGGCGCGGCAGGTGTTCGAGGCGCGGCGCGGGGTCGAATGCATCCTCACCGAAAAGCTCGCCTCGACGATCACCAGGGAAGACGTCGATCGGCTGACGGCCATGGTGAGCGCCGAGGCGGAGGCAGGCGAGCAAGACAGCAAGCAAAGGCGGCTGCAGCTCTCCGGGGATTTTCATCGTGAACTCGCCTCGCTTGCCGGAAACGAGGTGCTGCGCGACTTCGTCCACGAACTGGTGTCGCGGACGTCGCTGATCATCGCCTTGTATGAGTCGCCGGGCGCGGTGCCCTGTTCATATAGCGAGCACAAGGAAATCGTGGACGCGCTGAAGCGGCGGGACGGCAAGAAAGCTGCGCAGTACATGGACCACCACCTCCGTCATATCGAGGCTCAGATCGACCTTGCCGATCACCCCGTTCGCGTCGACTTCAAGACGCTGTTCAAGCCGGTCGGCTAACTCACCTTGCGTGCCGCCAGCCCGTCGGCAAGCCGCGTGTCGGGCGCATAGCCGGCGAGCTTGCCGCGATAGGTCTTGGGCAGCGGATAGGCGAGGTCGCCGCGCTTCGATGTCTTCAGGCCCATGCCGACGACCGCCTCGGCAAACTTGACCGCCGCGACGACGCCGTCGATCACGGGCACCTGCAACCTGTCCTCGAGGAATTTCGCCAGGTCGGCCATGCCGGCGCAGCCCAGGACAATGGCTTCCGAGCGGTCCTCGGCGAGCGCCCTTTCGCATTCGGCGAGGATGATCGCGCGGGCGTTCGATTCCGGTTTTTCGAGTTCGAGCACCGGCACATCGGTGGCGCGCACCCGGCGGCAATGGTTCTGCATGCCGTAGTTGCGCACGAGGTGCTCGGCGATGATGCGGGTGCGCTCGAGCGTCGTCACGACCGAAAAGCCGGTGGCGACGAAGGTCGCGGCATGCATCGCCGCCTCGGCGATGCCAAACACCGGCGCTCCGGTGAGTTCGCGCGCTGCAAGCAGACCCGGATCGCCGAAGCAGGCGACGACGTAGGCATCGGCGGCCGGTCCATCCATGATCTCGTCGACGAGGCCGATGATGCTCATCGCCTCATCGTAGTGACCCTCGATCGATGCGGCGCCGGATCGCGACGTCACCGCCAGGATCTCTGTCCCCGGTGCCGCCACCGCCCGCGCCGCATCGCCGATGAGATCGGTCATCGACTGGGTCGTGTTCGGATTGATGAGCTTGATCCTCATGCGATCCTCTGAGCCGGCGGGCACGTGGAAGCGCGGGCCAATCCCGCGTGCTTCAAAATTGTATACTATTAGATATTCGTATTGGATATAATTTGCTGTTGTCAACACGGCTTGTGACGAAATCCAGCGGCTGCTGCAGCGGGTGAGGCATAGCTTGGCGCGATTTGGCGGAACACGGGCGCTCGCGTCCCACGCAAGGCGGCAGATAAGTCCGAGCTTTTTATAGGTTTAGGGCTTTTGGAGAGGCCGGTTGGGATCTGGCCAAGATCGCGTGGCGTGGCCTCGAAGGAATTTTGTTTGGACGTGGTGTGGTTAGATAATTGTATACACCAAGCGGTTGCTCTAAGGCTGCTCTGCGCACGCGAAGGAATATTCCAAGCGTACAACGGCGGCGCGAATGTTGTTCGGAGCGGTCGTCGACGGGGCGCCGGTTCAAATCAAGGAACTTGGATCAAGTGGCGGAGAGGGAGGGATTCTTCGCCAGATACCCGCAAAAAACCACTTTCCCGCCAGTCGCCCGACCGGAAACGCATTCAGCGATACTTCGAACGATACATAGCACGATACTTTTGGCGTGAGAGCCCGGTCAGGCAAAGTTTCCCCACAGCTGCATTTTGCCTAAAGGGTACATAGGGGATGCAGCAACTGGCGCGTCTACACGGACGAACAGCTCGCGCCCTCATACAGGTGGCTCAGGCAAAACTTTGCCTACGCGCAAAGCGGACGTGACGGCAGAGACCCGTGGATGTCGGCTTTGCGCCCTGATTTCGGTCGTCGGACGAGACGGTGCGATACCCAAAAGCTGCCGCTCATTCGTCGTTGAGCGATCGACGCGACTGGCGGGATAACGACGTGGCAGCTGTTCGCCCGTGGGCACACGGGGCGGGATGCCGACCGTGCAGGTTACCAGCTCAGCGGCCAATCGCTTGAGCATTCCCATCTGCAGGCGTCGGTTGATTGTCGGTCTGCCTGGGCGTTTTTAGAGGTAGGGAATTAGGATGTCTGCAACCAAATTTCGTGCAAATCGACTGCCTTGCATCACGATTTAACTTGATCTATATTATAACCCCTGACGGGGCGGACTTGACGGTTAAGTTAAAATACTATGAGTTATTCGCTGGTGTCGGCATGGCTCGAATGGGTCTCGGCAGCGGCTGGCAGTGCCTCTTCGCCAACGACTGCGACGATTTCAAGCAGAAGTCCTATGCCGACAACTGGGCCGGAGAGCATTTCGACAAGCGCGACGTTGCGCTCGTGACAGCCGCCGATCTGGCGGGACAGGCCGACCTCGCCGGGGCTTTGTTCCGTTGCCAGGATCTGTCGCAGGTATGCACCAACCTTCCCGCAACGTTCCTCGTTGAAGAGATGGAGCGAGAACTCGGTAAGCCCGTCATTGACTCAATCGCGGTGACGTTCTGGAAGGGATGCATGCTTGCGGGGATTGATCCGACCATGAGCAATTGGGGTGCGCTCATGAGGGGCGAGTTAACCAGATAGAGGTCGTTGCGCGCCGCGCAAGCGTGCAATGCGCTTGGCTGCTGTTGGATCCAGCATGGAGCTCGGCGGCCTTTCAAAACTGCATGTGACGACGAATGAAGAAGCGAACATGCTCCGGCAAAACCCAAACCTGTCCCCATATGTCTGGCTGACCTGCTGCTCCATAGACGACAGTATCGAGATAAAGCACAGGTCCACCAGTTGGGGTTCCCAGATGCTCTGCAATCTCTGAATTAAGTATTTGTGGAACTATCTCTAAGTCGGCATAATTTAGCTCCAGCTCTGAATGCTGCAGCAATGCATCAAGGAGAGATCCCTTAAACTCGCTTCGAATCAAATCAAGATCTATTATTGTCGTTGGAAGCCAGTCTATTGTCCATGCAATTCGCGCTTCGTCAAGAATCTTAGAGCGTTGCACAAAATACACCGGATCGCCGACAGGAAGTCTCAGCTTTGTGCTTATTTCTGGCGTAACGATACTTTCGCCCCATTTCAGGTCCTCAGTTTCGAGAAGCTTGCCTGCTTCGCTGGCCGCTTTGTCCAGCGAAGCAAGCCTCTCGAGGTGGTGCACGATCTTTGACGAAACGGGGGGGCGCGGCAGTACGGTCGCGCCAACCCCGTTTCGAACGCTTACGAGTCCTCGATCGTGGAGGCTTTTGATGGCGGCTCTCAACGTTACCCTCGAGACGTCGTACTTCGCCGTCAATTCCTTCTCACTTGGCAGAAGCGATCCTGGCTTGACGTTGCCATTCGCGATGTAGTCATTAACAATCCGGTCGCAAACTTCGTTTGAAAGCGGACGCTTGCGTCTCGACAGGGTAACACGTTCCATATTTCGCCTCCTGTAGGCATCAAGTTTGGTTGGACCAAACCTGATGACCCATCATCTCCTAATACCTCAACGTATCGATCGCGCCACCTATGTATAGTTACCCGCTCACCAATGAGCCGGCGCTTTAGGCGAGTCTGCCAGACGCGCGAAAGCGCATTACACCACCGTCGGGAAATACATTGAAGCGCAAGTGAGTTACAGCTCCAATGTCCAGAATCTCCCGTTCAAATATATGCCGCTTGTGCATCTCTAGCTTCTGTTCGGGCAGCAATGTCCGCCAGAACATGCTTTGGGTAACTACCCCATTTACGTCGACGCCACTGAGGTCAGCGGCCAACACAGAGCACCTGTCCGGGTAGTTTCCGCGGAAATGTGCTGTATCCACCTCAATCTCCGAAACGCGCCCCCGGTGCCCTAATGCCACCACCACCCAGTCATTGCCCGGAGCGCGTCGCCGACGTGTCTCCCATCCGTCAATGGGAGAGTCACCGGATCCGGGCATAAGCAGATTATTGGGCGAACCGTAATGCTGGTCGCTGGCAGCGAGCGCGCGACCGCCAAACGCCAAAGCCGACAACTCATATATGGCGCTCTTGTTTGCCTCTTCCCAATCGACCGCCGCTTCGCCGTAGACCCGAAGCCTCGCTATGCCTCCGTCCGGATAAATGTTTAGGCGAATATGAGTGAAGATACCGGAATTTAGAGCAGGCAAGAAATGGTGTGCATTGCCGGAGAGTTCCGTGGAAGGCAATATTTCAGTCCACTTGGCATCGTCGGCTGGGACTTTCTGTTCTGAATTGCAGCCCTCTATTGAGGCCGCAGGAGGAAAATTCCCGGTAAAGTGGCTCGTGTCGATATCAAAGCCTTGAATAACTCCTGGTACACCGAGCTTTACGATACAAAAATCGTGACCTTCAGTTCGGCGTCGTCGCGTCTCCCAACCGTCCATATACAGTCCCGGCCGCGTATCGTCTTTCTTTCCAAAGATAAATACTGGGCTGATCGGGCTTAGCATTCTCTCTTTCGAAGCAAAAAATTCGTCGTTGGCAAAAACAGCCTCGGCGCCAAGCTGCGGATTCGCCAAATTAATGTACCTGCTTGCGAAGTCTGGCTGCGTGCATTTCGTCATTTTTGCATCTCCTGCGCTGGTTATTGCGTAGCGCCTTGACACTGTCGGCACTCTCCAGTAGGGTACACCCTGTTAGCTAGGTAGTAAAGACCTCTCGTTAGGTTGATAATACCAAGCAGCCAGGTCTCACGGACGCAAAACAAAGCGATTAGCTGCGACGGAGCCAGGGAGCAGTTGGAGGAAACAGTGCCCACATTGGCTGTCACAGGGGATGTCATCCCGCTTGACCACTTGCGACCGGATGCGCAAGCGCCGGAAGTCCAGGCGGTCCTGCGGCATCTTCATGACGCAGACCTGGTCATTGGGAACTTTGAGATGCCGCTCACTTGCGCGGAGACGCCGCTTCAAAAGTTATTGAATATTCGCGCAGACCCATCGATCGCATCTGACCTTGACGCCCTTGGACTCGACATTGTCACGGTCGCCAACAATCACACCGTCGACTATGGGTGTGAGGGTCTGAAGGACACGGTTGAAAATCTACGCGCCACGGGCCTGCAAGTCGTAGGGGCTGGGGAGACAGTAACCGAGGCTGTCACGCCAGCGGAGGCTTTTCTCCGCAGCAAGCGCGTTGGAGTACTGGCATTCTCTTGCCTTGTTCCGACCGGGATGGGCGCGGCAGAACGCAGGGCGGGGATATCCGGTCTGAAGATAGTGACCTCATACGAGATCGACCCGTACTATCAAATGGAGGAGCCAGGTGACCTGTCGGCAGTGCGGGTCCGAACGCGTGTCCATGACGACGACATGGAGTTTGCCAGCCGGTGTGTCCGCGATTGCCGCTCTCGCTTCGATTTCTTGATTGTGACGGTTCACTGGGGTTTCGGCTCCGGCGATGACTTGGCGGAGTACCAGCGGCCGTTGGCTCATGCGTTGATCGAGGCGGGCGCCGACATGATTCACGGTCACCACCCCCATACTATCCATCCGATAGAATTCTATCGGAATAAGCCAATTCTATACGGCCTAGGGACGTTGGTCGGCCAGCAGGTATTCATGGAAGCGGCCCCGACGATCAAAAAGCTCTGGAGCGAGATGTCGGCAGAGGGTTTTGTCGCGTTGCTGTGCCCCCACTCAAGTGCCGATCCCCAGGTGCAGCTTGTCCCTCACATCCTTAACGCAAGACGCCTGCCCGGGCTTGCGAAGGGCGCTGAGTTAGATCGCCTCCTCTCTCGCCTTAGGCGGCTATCCAGTCCGTTTGGAACCAAAATCGAAGTACGAAATGGCGAAATTATTGCCAGGAAGGAGAATCCGTAAGAATTCGAAATGGAATGAAAAAGGAACAAAACTGCTAACAAAAAAGGGGAATAGTAAATGTCTGACAAAATGTGGAGTTCTCTGTCGAGGCGAAACTTTGTGGCCCTAGGGATGGCTGGCCTGGCCGCTATCTCAATTGCACTGCCGCAACCTGCTTTTGCCCAGTCACCTGTAATCGCCGTCAGCTTCCCGAACTCGTCGCTTCAGGGTGCAGTTATTGCCACCTTGGAGGCGGCAAAGAAGAAGGGAGGAGAGCTTGGCTATCAGGTCGTTGTAGATGACCCTGGAACAGACCTGAAGAAGCAGATCAATACCCTCAACACGTGGATTGAGCAAAAAGTAGCGGTCATTGTCTGCGTTACACTCAATCCAGCGGTCTTTGAAAGTGTCGCCAAGAAAGCTCGCAGTGCCGGCATCAAGTGGATCACGTATGCGGAAAAGCTACAGAACCAGGACGCGACCGTAGGTTTCAGCCAATACGAGTCTGCTGCAGTTCTAGGCGAGTATGCTGGCAAGTGGATAAATTCCAACCTGGACGGCAAGGCCAATGTCGTAATTCTGGGCTATGAAGGAGCTTTCTGGGGCCGTTCTCGAGCGGATGGCATCGCGAAAGGCCTTACCAGTGTGGCGCCCGGTGCAACCATTGTTGCTCGCCAGGATGCCATCAGCGCAACCGAGGGCCTCGAAACGACCCGCAGTATCCTTCAAGCGCACCCTGAAGTTAACGTGATCCTCGGTATCGAAGATCCGGCAACAGAGGGTGCATACAAGGCCTGGATCGCAGCTGGGCGCGACAAGGCCGATCCAAAGGCGTTCATTGGCGGAATGGATGGCACCCCAGGTGCACTAAAATTGCTGCGAAGCGGTGACACCATTTATCGTGCTTCCATGGCTCTCCCCTTGATCGACCTGGGTGAGGCGATCGCAACGACGGCTGACAAGCTTGCGCATGGTGAAACCGTTGCCGAACGCATCATCGCGCTGGAGTTGGTCGAGGCTAAATCGCCACTGGCTGACAAGTACTTGAAACAGCAAGGCATCGAATAGAGTCTTCCTTACGATATCGACGCGATAAGGACAGGCGCCGAGCACGAGTGCCGCACTTGTTACATAGCAGCAACAAAAGGCGCGGTCCTTATCGCACGATACAAGGAAAATACTATAGAACAAGGTGGTTTCCGTGTCTGTTGTGATCAGCAATCTCAAGAAGGCCTATTCTGGTGTTCCTGTCCTCAAGGGGGTCGATCTTGAAATTGAGGATGGAGAAATCCATGCCTTTCTAGGCGCCAATGGCGCTGGAAAATCGACGTTAATCAAGTGTTTGTCCGGGGCCGAACAGCCGGATTCCGGCGCGATCGAAGTCGACGGAAAACCGTTTGCAGCAAGCGGACCTCGAGATGCAATGCGAGCAGGTATTTCCGTTGTTTACCAAGAGCTTTCGTTAGCTTCTGGCCTAAACGTGCTCGATAATGTCTTTCTTGGACAGGAATACAAGCGCGGTCCATTTGTTTGCAAAGCCCAAGAGGAACGAGAAGTACGAAAATGGTTTGCAGATTTGGGAGTAAGTATCGACCCTGAAGCTGATTTGCTTAAACTAAGCAACGCAGAACTACAGGTCATTGAGATCGTTAAGGCTCTTCGTACAAATCCAAAACTATTGATACTTGACGAGCCTACTGCATCACTCACTGAACGCGAGGCTGCGCAACTGTCAGCTCAGCTTCTCGCTCTCAAAAAGAAACGGCTGCCACTCTTGTATGTTACGCATCGGCTTGCAGAAGTTTTTGCCATTGCTGATCGAGTGTCTGTCCTTCGAGGCGGCAAGATTGTTCTTTCATCCAAGGTCTCTGATGTGACAGAGCAAGAGATCGTCAGCGCAATTGCGGGCCGCAGTGTGGGAACTACGCCCCCTGACTATGCCAGTCAGGAGAGCAGACGATCTCCCCTGGCTCAAGTTCGTGGATTGACTGCGCCAGGCATTGGACCGATCGACCTCGATGTCAATTCCTGCGAGATACTGGGTATTTTCGGCCTGGTTGGTTCCGGTCGGACTGAGCTGCTTGAAGCGTTGTTCGGCGCGCGAGCGCTGGCGGGCGGAACAATTACTCTGGGCGGTAAGCCGTTGAATTTGCGCCGACCGTCCGATGCAGTAAGGGCTGGCATAGCGCTTGTCCCAGAAGATCGGCTTAGGAAGAGCGTATTTCAGACGCTGACGGCAGGCGAGAACGTAGCGATGGCCAGCGCCGCCAAACTGGGCACTTTGGGCTTTCGGAGCAAATCTTCAGAGCAAAAGGCTTTTCACGACGTTTCACGAAAGCTGAACCTGCAGCCGCGGCGGTCTGAACTTGAGGCCAGGCGGTTCTCGGGTGGAAATCAGCAGAAACTTGTTCTGGGCAGGTGGCTCCAAGACGGCCAAGACTGCCGGATGCTGTTGCTCGATGAGCCGACCCAAGGCGTGGACGTTGGTGCCCGCGGCGACCTCTACAACGTCCTGTCGGAGAGCACGAAAACCGGCCTTGCAGTCGTGGTGACTTCGTCGGAGCCGGAAGAGTTGATGCAATTGGCCCATCGGGTCGTAGTGCTATCTCGAGGCCGCGTTGCCGGAGTTCTGCACGGGGCCGAGATCAATCAAGAGCGCCTGCTGCACTTGGCGCATGTGGGAGAATGAGATGACCAGGTCAACTACGTCCAGCACCGGCGCTGCAACAAACAATGAGCGCTCATCATCACTTTTGGATAAGATTAAGCGGCCGGAGGTTATAATAAACAATATCCTGGTGATCGCGCTTATCATTTTGATCGTCTATTTCTCCTCCAGGACGCCGACATTCCTTACCGTGTCGAATTTCGAGGTAATCCTCACAAACAATGCAGTCATCGGTGTTCTGGTGGCAGCAATGGCCTTGTTGGTGATCGCCGGGCACGTAGATTTGTCTGTCGGATCAAATATCGGGTTTGCCGGGACACTCGTTGCGCTAGCCAATGCGGAATGGGGTCTTTCACCTTGGGTGAGCATGTTGGTTGGTATCGGTGGCGGCGCGTTGGGTGGCGTCGTCAACGGGGTTCTCTGCGGTATTCTCCGCTTCAATCCCGTTATCGTTACCCTTGGCATGCTCGGCATTCTCCGTGGGACTACACTGCTCATCCAGCACAATGAAATTGCGGGCCTCGACGAGTTCTTTGTCGTTATGGGCAATGGCGAATTTCTTTATGTTCCGATTCAGCTGTGGATCGTAGGTATCTCTTTCATTGCTGCGGCCGTCTTCATTTCACTGACCACCTGGGGCCGCTACGTATACGCCATCGGGTCAAATCCGCGGGCTGCGTTCTTGGCAGCATTGCCGGTACGTGCACTGCCATTTGCACTCTATGTCGTTACCGGGGCAGCTGCCGGGTTGGCGGGCGTGATGTCGGCAGCACGGCTAGATGGCTCCGCACCAGGCGCACTTGGCTTGCAGATGGAACTTCAAGCGCTGACGATCGTGCTGCTGGGCGGCGTTGCATTTGCTGGCGGTCGCGGTCGAATTGGTGGTGTGGCGACGGCGTGGATCTTTCTCGGGGTTCTAGAGAATGGACTCACGCAGCTGAATGTGACGCCATTTGTACAACTCGTTGCTGCCGGACTCGCCCTTGTATTTGCCGCCAGCCTTGACTCATTGGGTTCGGTGCTTGGACCTCTTCTGGAGGGCCGCCGCCGAGTGAGCGAGCAGCGTGCTGCGGTTGCTATTGGTAGCGACCCCGGCAAACAGGATGATACCGCCACTGTCCGACATCTTTGAACACCTTCCAAGCTCGTTCAGGCCCCAGACCCACGACGCTCGATAAGTATCCGCCGCGCAACACGGCCAGATTTCGAAAGGAACTACAGTATGACCTACGCTCGCGACATGGTCGGATATGGAAACAACCCACCAAATGCCAATTGGCCGAAGGGCGCCAAGTTGGCGTTGCAGATTATTGTGGCCTTTGAAGAAGGTTCAGAAAACAGCGTGCTTCACGGTGACGCCCATTCCGAGAATTTTATCTCCGACATGATTGGCGCACCCCCGCTTTTTGGTGTCCGCAGCGTCAACATGGAATCGCTCTACGAGTACGGCACACGAGTCGGCTTTTGGCGCGTCTTTAACGAGCTAAACGCACGAGGGATTAGATCCACGGTCCTCGCCAACGGGCTTGCTCTTCAGCACTATCCGGAAGCGGGTAAGTTCATGCATTCAACGGGCCACGAGATCGCGAGTCACGGCTGGAAGTGGATCGACCACCAATGGATGGGAGAGGAAACGGAACGCGCCCACATGAAGCTGGCCATCGAGGCCATCACAGAGATTACCGGGGAGCGCCCCGTGGGCTGGTATACAGGGCGATGCAGTCAAAACACGTTGAAGCTGGTAGTCGAAGAGGGCGGGTTCCTCTACGACTCCGACACATATGCGGATGACCTTCCCTATTGGGTTACCGTGGATGGCAAGCAGCATTTGCGGATACCGTACACGCTGGAAGCAAATGACATGCGCTTCGTGTCGGCCGCGGGTTTCAACTCAGGCGATCAGTACTTCTCCTACCTTAAAGATACGTTTGACGTGCTTTATCGCGAGAGCGACAGAACACCACGTATGATGTCGACCGGTCTGCACCTGAGGATTGTTGGCCGCCCTGGCCGGTGGGCAGCGTTTCTGCGCTTCCTAGATTATGTGCAGAAGCACGAAGACGTGTGGATTTGTCGTAGAGACGAAATTGCGCGTCATTGGCACCAGCATCACGCCGAGTAGGCGGAGTACCCCTCAATACTTCCTAGATATGCCTAGAGCGCATTCTGTACTTATGCGTCAGCTCAGCTTGGAACGAAAAATATGCCGCAAATTGTAGACGTTGAACCGCTCACACGAGATCGGTTTCGCGAGTTTGGTGACGTAATCGAGATCGATGGCGATGCAAGCTACTCGATCAACGGTGGCATGGCGGATCGCTTCCACGATATGGCGAAAGTGGAGGCAAGTGGGCCAGAAGGGCGAGTTCTGATCTCGATGGTCCGGAGTCGTCACTGTGAGCTTCCGTTGGTTGTTTCAGCTGTCGAGAGGCATCCGTATGGAAGCCAGGCGTTCATCCCGACGAAGCTGGGATCGTTCCTGGTGGTTGTCTGTCTTGACCGGCAAGGCGTTCCACAGGCGCCCAGGGCATTCATTGCGCAACCGGGACAGGGCGTGAACTACCACAGCAACGTGTGGCATGGAGTGCTTTCTCCGCTAGTTAACGAGCAAGATTTTCTCGTCGTCGATCGCGGTGGACTAGGAAGTAATCTGGAAGAATACAATTTCGCCGAGCCCTATGTCATTGAGGGGAACGTTCGATGCTGAAGATAGAGACGTCAGAACATAAACCCCTTTTAATAAACATCATCCGTTCGCATCGCGACGATCAGGTGCGCATGCTGGCGGAACTGGTCAAGGTGCCGTCCGACAATCCGCCCGGAGACTGCGCAGCGCATGCCGATCGCGCTGCCCAATTGTATGAACGCCTTGGCTTCACCGTCGAGCGACACAAGGTGCCAGACGCGCTAGTTGCGAGCGTCGGCATGATCAGCGCCACCAACCTGATTGTGAGGCACACGTTCGGGCCCGGCCCGACCATCGCGCTCAATGCTCATGGTGATGTCGTGGCGCCTGGTGAAGGCTGGTCGGTCGATCCCTATGGCGCTGTGGCCAAGGACGGCTGGATGTACGGCCGTGGCGTGGCGACCTCGAAGTCGGATTTCGTCACCTATGCCTATGCACTGCTGGCGCTGCGCTCGCTGGGCGAAAAGCTGTCAGGCACGGTCGAGATCCACCTGACCTATGACGAAGAGGTCGGCGGCGACATCGGCCCGCTCTACCTGCTGCAACAGGGCTTGACCAAGCCGGATTATGCGATCTGCGCCGGCCTGTCCTATGGCGTCGTCACCGCCCACAATGGCTGCCTGCACCTCGACATCGATGTCCGCGGCAAGTCTGCCCATGCGGCGCGGCCCGAAACAGGCATCGACGCGCTCGAGGCCGCAACCCACATTCTCAGCCGGCTCTATTCGCTGCGCTCGGGCTTTTCCGAGCAGCGCTCGTCGGTCGAAGGCATCACGACGCCGTCGCTGGTGGTGGGGCTCATCTCAGGTGGCATCAACACCAATGTCGTCCCCGACAAGATCGTGATGCGCGTCGACCGCCGCATGATCCCGGAAGAGAACGGTCCGGAGGTGGCGCGCGACCTGATCGCGTTCATCGAGGCTACCGCTGGCGAAATGCCGGGCGTCGAATGCCATGTCCGCCAGCTGATGCTGGCCAATCCGCTGAAGCCGCTCGACGGGCAGGAGCGCTTGGCGGGTGCCTTGCAGAGACATGCGTCCGAGCTCATCGGCGAGGCAGTCCCGACGCACGGGGTGCCGCTCTACACCGACGCGCGACACTACAGCAATGCCGGTATCCCGACCGTGCTGTACGGCGCCGGTCCGCGAACGATGCTCGAGGCCAATGCGCATCGCGCCGACGAGAAGCTCAAAATCGATGACCTCGTGCTTGCGACAAACGTCGTGACACTGGCCCTTTACGACATGCTCACTGGCAACGCCTGAGGGTCCTCCAGTGACCGGTCATTCCGTTAGCGGCTCCAAGAGGGCCGGATGAGGTAACAATGCTCCGAGTTGAAAGCGTTCTTGGCAGCCGAAGCGATCCGGCAATGCATGAGGCCATTCATCATCTCGAACACCACCACGCCGTGGAGTTCGTGACGGTGGCGGCAAGTGATCTCGACCGCCGGCGGCTGATGGCGCGGACCGACAAGGGTGAGGAGGTGGCGATCACCTTGCCGCGCGACCAGAAGCTGCATGACGGGGCGGTGCTGGTGCTCGACCATCATCGCGCGGTGATCGTGCGCGCCGGAGAGCAGCGTTGGCTGAGGTTCACGCCGCGCTCGGCCAGCGACGCGCTCGAACTCGGCTATCACGCCGGCAACCTGCACTGGCGAGTGCGTTTCGACGGCGAGGACCTGCTTGTCGCACAGGACGGCCCTGCCTCGGCATACGCCGCGCGCATCGAGCAGCTTATCTCCGGCGGCCGCGTCGAGATGGCCGAGGAGGCCGAATGAGCATCCCATCGGCACAATTGCTCGTCGCCCTGCAACATGCCGACGGGCAGTTTCCCTCCGGCGGCTTTGCCTTTTCGCAAGGGTTGGAGGCGTCGTCCACGCTTGCCGGGAAACTGGGCGCCTTTGACTTTGCCGGCTTCGTAGATATCCAGATCCGCCATCGCTGGGCCGCCGCCGATCGCGTCGCGTTGGTGCGGGCTTTTCGACTCGCAGGGGACCTCGAGGCGCTGGCCGAACTCGACCGCGAGGTCGAGGCCTCGACTTTCGTCGAGGGGCTGCGATCTGGCTCGCGCCGCAACGGCATGGCGCTGCTGACGACACATGAGCGGATTGGGACGAGGGGCGCTGCCGCCTATCGCGCGATGGTCCGCAAGGGCGAAGCCTGCGGCCACCTGGCTGTTGTGCAAGGGCTGGCATGGCAGGCGCTGGAACTCGATGAGGCGAGTGCCGTTGCGATCGGCGGCTACCAGATGGTGGCGTCGCTGGCGACCGCCGCGGTGCGGCTTGGCGTGATCGGCGCCATCGACGCGCAGAAGGTTGTTGCGCGCGCTCTGCCTGCCATCGAGGCTGCGGCCCGCGTGCCTGTCGTCGACGACGAGCCGCTACGGTCGTTCACGCCGCTCTGCGAGATCGCGGTCGCCATGCACGGCGCTTCGGGCCAGCGCCTGTTTTCGAATTGAGGAGTACCCACGATGTTGCTGACACCGACCGAACTCGAGCGCCTGACGATCTACACGGCGGCCGAACTTGCGCGCAAGCGCCGGGCCAAGGGGCTCCTGCTCAACTATCCCGAAGCGGTGGCGATCATCACTGACGAGATCCTCGAAGGTGCCAGGGAAGGGCGCTCGGTGGCCGATATGATGTCGATCGGCTCGGCTATCCTGACCCAGGCCGACGTCATGCCCGGGATCGCGGCAATGCTGCCGATGCTGCAGGTCGAGGCGACGTTCCGTGACGGTACCAAGCTGGTCACCGTGCATGAGCCACTGCGCCCTGCGGCGGGTGCTGCGGCCGACGACGTCGAACCTGGGGCGATCGTCGCCGAGGATGGCGACATCGAGCTCAATGCCGGACGCCGCAAGCTGACGCTGAAGGTCGTCAACACTGGCGACCGTCCGGTGCAGATCGGCAGCCACTACCATTTCTTCGAGGTCAACAAGGCGCTCGATTTCGATCGAGCGGCCGCATTCGGCATGCGCCTCGACATCGCCGCCGGCACAGCCGTGCGCTTCGAGCCCGGGCAGGAGAAGGACGTGCCGCTCACCACCTTCGGCGGCCAGCAGCATATGTCCGGTCTCAATGGGTTGTCGAATGGCTCGGCCGACGATGCGGCGGTGAAGGCCGCTGCGCTTGAAAACGCCCGCGCCCGCGGCTTCCGCGGCGCCTGAGGGAGGAA
>NZ_JACHOU010000007.1 GCF_014206975.1 Aminobacter aganoensis | reverse complement strand
ACGTCATGCCCGACCTCCGCCAGCACCGCAGCCTGCACAAGACCGACATAGCCGATCCCAAATACCGTAAGCTTCATCAGGTCCGTTCCTGTTCGCCGTCCGCCTCGCACGGCGTGCATACAGGAAATTGACGCGACGCACCAATACCCCTGCGATCAGACGGCGACCGAGTGGCGCGCCGTTCCCCGCCCGAGATAGGCGTCGAAATGAGCGACGATGGAGCGGACGAAGGGTTTGCCGCGCTCGGTGACGACAAAGCGGTTGCCGGCACGGGTGAAGATGTCGCGGTCGTTGGCGGCCAGCAACTCGGCCTCGGCGATGACCGCGCGGGCCATCTCGCCGAAGCGGGCCAGCAGCTCGCAGCGCGAGACGGAAAAGTCGCACATCAGCCGTTCGATGACCCAGGAGCGCATCCGGTCGGCATCGGAAAGCGCCACGCCGCGCACCGTGGCCAGCCCGCCGGCCAGCACGCGGCGCTCATATTCGCCTGTCGCCGGCATGTTCTGGACGTAGCCTTGCGGCAACAGCCCGATCGACGAGGCGCCGAGCCCGATCAGGGCGTCGGCCTGGTCGGTGGTGTAACCCTGGAAGTTGCGCCGCAGCGTGCCTGAACGAGCGGCAGCAGCAAGGCTGTCCCCCGGCAGTGCGAAATGGTCCATGCCGACCGCTTCGTAACCAGAATCCAGGATCAATCTGGTGGCCACCTCCGCCTGCTCAAGTCGAGCCGCCGCGTCGGGCAGCAGCGCCTCGTCGATCATGGTCTGATGCTTCTTCATCCACGGCACATGCGCATAGCCGAACAGCGCGATGCGATCCGGGCGAAGCGACAGCACCAGCCCGGTCGTTGCCTCGATGCTGTCGAGCGTCTGGTGCGGCAGTCCATAGAGCATGTCGAGATTGACCGAACCCACGCCGCGCGCCCGCACGGCATCGACGACCCATTTCGTCTGGTCGAAGGTCTGCTCGCGGTTGATCGTCCGCTGCACGCGTTCGTCGAAATCCTGCACGCCGAGGCTGGCGCGCGTCATCCCGATTGCTGCCAGCGCATCGAAGCGCGCCTCGTCCATGTCGTTGGGGTCCATCTCGACGCTGATCTCGGCATCGGTCGCGAAGGCGAAGCTGTCACGCAGCCTGCCGCCCAAGGCGAGGATGTCGGCGGCCTCGAGCAATGTTGGCGAACCGCCGCCGAAATGCAGCGCCGTGACGTTGAGCCTGTTGCCGGTCAGCGCGGAAATGCTGCCGATCTCGGCGTCGAGCGCCTTGAGGTAGCGCGCCACGGGCTCATATTGCCGCGTCTGCTTGGTGTGGCAGGCACAGAACCAGCACAGCCGGTCGCAATAGGGGATGTGGACATAGAGCGACGCGGACGCCCCCTTCGGCAGCGCCCGCAGCCAGTCGCCATAGGTTGCCGACGATATGTCCGCGCTGAAGTGCGGCGCTGTCGGGTAGCTGGTGTAGCGCGGCACAGGTGCGGCGTATTTTTCGACGAGGGTTTTGTCCATGGTCGTCTCCGTCAATGGCCAAGGTTGCGACGGACGCAGCGGCAACACCTTGACCTGGATCAACAAAGCCGCGGCGGGAGACACAATGACACGGTTCCTTTTACGCCCCGCGGTCCCTAGATTGATCAAATCAGACGCCGGACGACGCGATGACCATCCGCCAGGACATTCACAATTCTGAGATACCCGCGCTGTGCCGCTCCTGTGAGGCACGGCATCGCGGCGTTTGCGGTGCGTTGACCACCGACCAGCTGGTCGAGCTCAGCCGTCACACCACCAAGCGCAAGGTCGATCCGGGCACGGTGCTGGTGTCGGATGCCGACACCATCGACAGCTACGCCAATGTGCTCGCCGGCGTGGTCAAGCTGACCAAGACCTTGCCCGACGGCCGCCAGCAGATCGTCGGACTGCAGTTCGCGCCGGATTTCATCGGCCGCCCGTTCAAGCACGAGAGCTCGATCACCGCCGAGGCAGCGACCCCGGTGCGCGTCTGCGCCTTCCCCAAGAAGTCGCTCGACCGCATGATCGAGCTGTCGCCCGAGCTCGGCCACAGGCTGCACGTGCAGGCGCTCAACGAGCTCGACGAAGCGCGCGACTGGATGCTGACGCTCGGCCGCAAGACGGCGGCGGAACGGGTTGCGTCGTTCCTCCATCTCATCGCCCGCCATTCCGACCCGGAAAAGGAGCTCGGTGGCGAGGTCAGCTTCGACCTGCCGCTGACCCGGGCCGACATCGCCGATTTCCTCGGCCTGACCATCGAGACGGTGAGCCGGCAGCTGACCAAGCTGCGCAAGGACGGCCTGATCGCGGTCGAGAACAACCGCCACATCACCGTCTTCGACGTGGCCAGGCTGGAACGTCGCGCCAACGTCTGATTGCCCCGTTCACCCGCCGGACGACAGCAGCGCCAGCACATGGTCGCGCTCGAAGGCGATGTGCCGCCGCAACGCCCCGAAGAACCCGCGCAGCATGAAGCCCAGGGTCTCGGGATTTTCCGCCTTGCCGCTGCGTGCCGTCGCGCGCAGCGCATCGCGCAACTCGGCGGCATAACCTTCATCCTCGAAATGCTCGTTCTTGAGCCGCGCGACCGTCTCGCGCGCTTCGCCGCTGTGCGCCAGTCGCGCGGCAAACTGCGGATGCAGCCGTTGTTCCTCGAAACGATGGACCTTGACCATCGCCGGTCCGAGCGCCCTTGCCGCCAGCACGCAGCTGCGCCGGTCGATCTCGTTGGGCAGCGAGTCGGCGATTTCCTCCAGCCTGTCGCACAGCGAAAGCATTTCGGCATGTGCGCTATGTATGGCTGCCACAGCGTCAAGTAGAGCCGCGTCCTCCGGTCCGGCCTGCATTTCCCAGCGCGCATTCATCTTGTTTCGAAACTTCCTCTTTGCCCCAAGGCTGGTCCGGCGGGCCGCGCTTGACCTTGATCCAGATCAAGGCAGTGTGGGCAATTGTCATGGATGTGTGCCGTCTGGTGCCGACGCGAGCTTTCGGCGCCCAGCTACCGTCGGGGATCGCTCATGAAATACGCTATGGAAACCATCCTGCTGGCATTGGCGGCCTTTGCCGCCTTGCTCGGCGCAGCCTTCGCCAAGGACAGCCAGTTCGGCGCCCATATGTGGGTGCTGTTCTTCGTGCTGACCGCGAGCGTCATCGTCCTGATGCGCACCAGCAGCTACGCGCCCGCCGGCGTTTCCGCCGAGGACAACTCGCCCTACATGGACGGGCCGGTCCGATACGGCGTCATCGCCACCGTCTTCTGGGGCGTGACCGGCTTCCTCGTCGGCGTCATCGTTGCGGCGCAGCTTGCCTTCCCCGACCTCAACATCGAGCCATGGCTGAACTTCGGGCGCCTGCGCCCGCTGCACACCTCGGCCGTGATCTTCGCCTTCGGCGGCAATGCGCTGATCGCCACGTCCTTCTACGTGGTCCAGCGCACGTCGCGCGCCCGCCTGTTCGGCGGCAATCTCGCCTGGTACGTGTTCTGGGGCTATCAGCTGTTCATCATCATGGCAGCCACCGGCTACCTCCTGGGCATCACCCAGAGCCGCGAATATGCCGAGCCGGAGTGGTATGTCGACATCTTCCTGACAGTCGTCTGGGTCGCCTACCTCATCGTCTTCCTCGGCACGATCCTGAACCGCAAGGAGCCGCATATCTATGTGGCCAACTGGTTCTACCTCGCCTTCATCGTCACCATCGCCATGCTGCACATCGTCAACAACCTGGCGGTGCCGGCGTCGTTCCTCGGTTCGAAGAGCTACTCGCTGTTCTCGGGCGTGCAGGATGCGCTGACGCAATGGTGGTACGGCCACAATGCCGTCGGCTTCTTCCTCACCGCCGGCTTCCTCGGCATGATGTACTACTTCGTGCCCAAGCAGGCCGAACGCCCGGTCTATTCCTACCGGCTGTCAATCATCCACTTCTGGTCGCTGATCTTCCTCTACATCTGGGCCGGCCCGCACCACCTGCACTACACCGCCCTGCCCGACTGGGCGCAGACGCTCGGCATGGTGTTCTCGATCATGCTGTGGATGCCGTCCTGGGGCGGCATGATCAACGGCCTGATGACGCTGTCCGGGGCCTGGGACAAGATCCGCACCGATCCGATCATCCGCATGATGGTGGTGGCCATCGCCTTCTACGGCATGTCGACCTTCGAGGGCCCGATGATGTCGATCAAGGCTGTCAACTCACTCAGCCACTACACTGAATGGACCATCGGCCACGTCCATTCCGGCGCGCTCGGCTGGAACGGCATGATCACCTTCGGCGCCATCTACTTCCTGGTGCCGCGCCTGTGGGGTCGTGAACGCCTCTACTCGATGCGCATGGTCACCTGGCACTTCTGGCTCGCCACCCTCGGCATCGTCGTCTACGCCGCCGTCATGTGGGTTGCCGGCATCAGCCAGGGCCTGATGTGGCGCGAATACGACGAGCAGGGCTTCCTGGTCTATTCCTTCGCCGAAAGCGTCGCGGCCATGGTCCCCTACTACATCGTCCGCACCATTGGCGGCCTGATGTTCCTCGCCGGTGCGCTGGTCATGGCCTTCAACGTCTACATGACCATCCGCGGCCACGTGCGCCAGGAAGAGCCGCTGCCCGGCGCGGCCCCTGCAATCCAGCCTGCCCAGTAAGGAGCCCGACATGGCACTGCTCGACAAACACAAGACCATCGAGAAGAACGCGACGCTCCTGCTGGTCGGCACGCTGCTGGTCGTCAGCATCGGCGGCCTCGTCCAGATCACGCCGCTCTTCTACCTCGAAAACACCATCGAGAAGGTCGAGGGCATGCGTCCCTACTCGCCGCTGGAGCTGGCGGGACGCAACATCTACATCCGCGAGGGTTGCTACACCTGCCACAGCCAGATGATCCGGCCGTTCCGCGACGAGGTGGAGCGCTACGGCCACTACAGCCTGGCTGCCGAGTCAATGTACGATCACCCCTTCCAGTGGGGATCGAAGCGCACCGGCCCGGACCTCGCCCGCGTCGGCAACCGCTACTCCAACGAATGGCACGTCCAGCACCTGATCGAACCGCGTTCGGTGGTGCCGGAATCGGTGATGCCGAGCTACGCCTTCCTCAAGGAGACGCCGCTGGCTGTCGACACCATCAGCTACGACCTGACGGCCAACCGGCGTGTCGGCGTTCCCTACAGCGACGAGATGATCGCCAGCGCCGAGGCCGACATCAGGGCACAGGCCGACCCCAATGCCGACACCTCGGGCGTGCTCGCCCGCTATCCCAAGGCCAAGCTCGGCGACTTCGACGGCAACCCGGCGGCGCTGACCGAAATGGATGCGCTGGTCGCCTACCTGCAGATGCTGGGCACGCTGGTCGACTTCTCGACCTACGATGCGTCCGCCGACTACCGCTAGGAGATTTGTCATGGACTACACCACGTTGAGACAATTCGCCGACAGCTGGGCGCTGCTGGCAATGACCGTCTTCTTCATCGGCGCCGTGATCTTCGCGCTTCGGCCGGGCAGCCGCGAGGCGGCCGAACAGGCCGCACAAATTCCGCTCAAGGAGGATTGATCTGTGAGCGAAAAGCAAATCGACGAACTGTCCGGCGTCGAGACCACCGGGCACGAATGGGACGGCATCCAGGAGCTCAACAATCCGATGCCGCGCTGGTGGCTGTGGACCTTCTACGCCACCATCGTCTGGGCGCTGGTCTACAGCATCGCCTATCCGGCATGGCCGCTGATCAGCACCACGACGACCGGCTTTCTGGGCTATTCCAGCCGCGCCGACGTCAAGAATGAACTCGCCGCCGCAGAGCAGGCCAAGAGCGCCTATGTCGAGGCGGTGAAGGCGAAGAGCGTCGGCGAGATCCTGGCCGACCAGAACCTCAGGCAGTTCGCCACCGCCGCCGGTTCGGCAGCCTTCAAGGTCAACTGCATACAGTGCCATGGTTCGGGCGCGCAGGGCTCGCCCGGCTTCCCCAACCTGAACGACGACGAATGGCTGTGGGGCGGCAACATCGACCAGATCTACCAGACCATCGCGCATGGCGTCCGCTTTGACGGCGACGAGGACACGCACGTCTCGGAGATGCCGGCCTTCGCCGATGTCCTCGAGCCGCAGCAGATCAACGAGGTTGCAGCCTATGTCGCCAGCCTCGAGGGCCAGGCCGACACGCCCGACCTGGTGCCGGCCGGCGCTCAGGTCTTCGCCGACAACTGTGCCGCCTGCCATGGCGAAAACGCCAAGGGCAACAAGGAAATGGGCGCGCCAGATCTGACCGACGCCATCGCTCTCTATGCCTCCGGGCAAGCCGCGATCGCCCGGCAGGTGCGCCAGCCCAAGCACGGCGCCATGCCCGCCTGGGGCGAGCGCCTGGGCGACGTGAAGGTCAAGGAGCTTGCCATCTTCGTCCATTCGCTCGGTGGCGGCGAATAACCCTCCATCGCCAATGGGTGATGGTCGAAGGGCGGGGGCAGAGGCTCGGCAGCAATGCCGGGCCTCGACGCGCAAGAGACCCGGGGATTGACCTGGGTCAAGGCCGGCAGACAGCCGGCCGGGCATAACAGGCCAACCCCGGTGATGGGTTGCAGGAGACGTAAATGCTTGACGAGACCGAAGTCGAGAGGCTCGAGGTAGAGGCGGTCAACTCCGCCAAGACCCGCCAGCCGCTGTACAGCGCGCGCAAGAAGGTCTTTCCCAAGCGCGCCTCCGGTCGATTCCGCCAGTTCAAATGGCTGATCATGCTGATCACGCTGGGCATCTACTACCTGACGCCGTGGATCCGCTGGGACCGTGGCCCCTATGCACCCGACCAGGCGGTGCTGCTCGACATCGCCAACCGCCGCTTCTACTTCTTCGCCATCGAGATCTGGCCGCAGGAATTCTTCTACGTCGCCGGCCTCTTGGTGATGGCCGGCATCGGCCTGTTCCTCGTCACCTCGACAGTCGGCCGTGCCTGGTGCGGCTACACCTGCCCGCAGACCGTGTGGGTCGACCTGTTCCTGGTGGTCGAACGCGGCATCGAGGGCGACCGCAACGCCCGCATCAAGCTCGACGGCGCCCCCTGGTCGTTCGACAAGCTTTGGAAGCGCGTTGCCAAGCACGCAACCTGGCTCGTAATCGCCGTCGCCACCGGCGGCGCGTGGATTTTCTATTTCGCCGACGCCCCGACGCTGCTGGGCGACTTCGTGACCGGCCAGGCCGCCCCCGTCGCCTACATGACCGTCGCCATCCTCACCGCCACGACCTACATCTTTGGCGGCCTGATGCGCGAGCAGGTCTGCACCTACATGTGCCCGTGGCCGCGTATCCAGGCAGCCATGCTCGACGAGAACTCGCTGACCGTCACCTATAACGACTGGCGTGGCGAACCGCGTTCGCGCCACGCCAAGAAGGCGGTGGCCGAAGGGCTTAGCGTCGGCGATTGCGTCGACTGCAACGCTTGCGTGGCGGTCTGCCCGATGGGCATCGACATCCGCGACGGCCAGCAGCTCGAATGCATCACCTGCGCGCTCTGCATCGACGCCTGCGACAGCGTCATGGACAAGATCGGCAAGGAACGCGGCCTGATTTCTTACGCCACGCTGGCCGACTACCAGTCGAACATGGCGATCGCCACCGATCCGGTCACCGCCAGGATCGATCCCAAGCGCGTCCGCAACCCCGAAGGCAAGCTCAATGCCGCCATCGCCCACTTCCGCCTTGGCCGCATCTTCCGCCTGCGCACCCTGGTCTATGCCGGCGCCTGGAGCATGATCGGCGTCGCGCTGCTCGTTGCCCTGCTCAGCCGCGACCGGCTCGAAGTAAACGTGCTGCAGGACCGCAACCCGCAATTCGTGCGCCTCGCCGACGGCTCGATCCGCAACGGCTACACCGTCAAGCTGCTCAACATGGTGCCCGAGCCGCGCACCATCGTGCTCAGCATGGAGGGGCTGCCGGAGGCGATGATGAGCGTCGTCGGCATGGACCAGCCCGAGAGCCGCTCGGTCACCGTCGAAGCCGAGCCGGACAGGCTCAAGACCATCAAGGTCTATGTCCGCCTGCCGCGTGAAAACCTCGCCGAGGGACAAAGCTTCACGTTCGTCGTCGAGGACAAGGCAAGCGCCGAGTCGGATACCTATGTCGCCAAGTTCAACGTTCCGGAGGCAGCCAGATGACCCCTCGCTCCGGTCAGCCCAGACAGTTCACCGGCTGGCACATGCTGACGATCATGGTCGCCTTCTTCGGCGTCATCATCTCGGTCAACCTGCTCATGGCGACCTTCGCCAACACCAGCTGGACCGGCCTTGTCGTGCAGAACACCTACGTCGCCAGCCAGGAGTTCAACGAGCGCGTGGCTGAATCCCGCGCCCAGGCGGCTCTCGGCTGGAAAACGACGCTGAAGATCGCCGACGGCGAGATCCGCTACAGCCTGGACGATGCGTCCGGAACGCCTGTTCGGGCCGAAAGCGTCGTCGCGGCTTTCCGTCGCCCGGCCTACGAGGCCGAGGACTGGCAGGTGACGCTCACCGGCAAGGACACTGGAAACTTCGCCGCCCTTGCCGCCGTGCGTGACGGCATCTGGATCGTCAACACCAAGGCAAGGATGGCGGACGGCACCTCCTACAGGGAGACACGCCGGATCGTCGTCGCCGACGGAGCGCTGAAATGAACTGCTGTGGTCCCGACGCCGATACCGCCCTCAGCCTGCCCTCGGCTGTCGCCAAGGGCCCCGCCCGTGAAGAGCTGGCGCTGTCCAGCCGTGCCCTGCCAGGCGGCCTGCGCCAGGCCGACCTCTCCGTGCCCGGGGTGCATTGCGGCGCCTGCATGACCAACATCGAGGCCGCGCTTGGCCACCTTGACGGCGTCGACCATGCCCGGGTCAACCTGTCGACAAAGCGGGTCTCGGTGCGCTGGCGCGAGGATGCGGCCACTCCCGACATCGCCGAGGCGCTGGGGCGGCTGGGCTATGAAAGCCACCTGTTCGAGCAAGGCGCCGACGAGAAGGACGAGACGCTTGCCGAACTCATCCGGGGATTGGGCATCGCCGGCTTCGCCGCAGGCAACATCATGCTGCTGTCGGTGTCGGTATGGTCCGGCGCGACCGATGCGACCCGCGACCTGTTCCATTGGATCTCCGCGCTGATCGCCTTGCCGGCCCTTGCCTATGCCGGACGCATCTTCTTCCGTTCCGCCTGGGGTGCCCTGCGCAACGGCCGCACCAACATGGACGTACCGATTTCCATCGGCATCCTGCTTGCCTACAGCATGAGCCTCTACGACACCGCCAACAGCGGCCCGCACGCCTATTTCGATGCCTCGGCCTCGCTGCTGTTCTTCCTGCTGATCGGCCGCACGCTCGACCACGTCATGCGCGAGCGCGCCCGCGTCGCCGTCAAGGGCCTCGCCCGGCTCGCCGCCCGCGGCGCTACCGTGCTCAACACCGACGGCAGCAGCGCCTACCTGCCGGTCAGCGACATCAGGCCCGGCGCGCACATACTGCTGGCGGCGGGCGAACGCGTGCCTGTCGACGCCCGTGTGCTCAAGGGCCGCTCGGAACTGGACTGCGCCATCGTCTCGGGCGAAAGCGCTCCCGTTGTCGTCGAGGCCGGCGCCTCGCTGCGCGCAGGCACCCTCAACCTGACCGGTCCGCTGACCATCGAGGCCACCGCGGCGGCGCAGGATTCGTTCCTCGCCGAAATGATGCGGCTGATGGAGGCCGCTGAGAGCGGCCGCGGTGGCTATCGCCGCATCGCCGACCGGGCCGCCGCACTCTACGCCCCGATCCTGCACCTCACCGCCTTCCTGACCTTTCTCGGCTGGATGGTCGCCGACGGCAACTGGCATCAGGCGATCACCATCGCCATTGCCGTGCTGATCATCACCTGCCCCTGCGCGCTCGGCCTTGCCGTGCCGATCGTCCAGGTCGCAGCCGCGCGGCGCCTGTTCGAGAACGGCATCATGGTCAAGGACGGCTCGGCCATGGAGCGTCTGGCGGAGATCGACACCGTCGTCTTCGACAAGACCGGCACGCTGACGCTCGGCAGGCCGCGGCTGGTCAATGCCAACGAAACCGCGCCCGACGTGCTGGCGCTAGCAGCCGCGATCGGCCTGCATTCGCGCCATCCGATTTCCCGCGCTCTCGCCGAAACCCGCGCTGTAAAGCCGGCAAAGGAATGGGCGTTCGACGCCATCGACGAGATTCCCGGGTTCGGACTTGAGGCCAGGATCGGGACCGACACTTACCGGCTGGGCCGCGCCGCCTGGGCGTTGGATAGGGCGAACACCGCCGCCGGCACGGTGCTGTCGAAGAACGGTGCCCGCCTCGGTGAATTCGTCTTTGAGGACCGGCTGCGCGCCGGCGCTGGCGCAGCCATCGAGGCGCTGCGCGGCAGGGGCATGGCAGTCGAGATCGTCTCCGGCGACCGGCCGGATGCGGTCGCATCCGTCGCCGCGGCGCTTGGCATCGACCAGACCTCTTCGGGCGCGCTACCCAGCGGCAAGGTCGAGCGGCTGGAAACACTCAAGGCAGAAGGACGCAAGGTGCTGATGGTCGGTGACGGGCTCAACGACGCGCCGGCCCTGGCTGCGGCGCACGTATCGATGGCCCCTGCGAGCGCTGCCGACATCGGACGCAGCGCCGCCGATTTCGTCTTCCTGCGCGAAAGCCTCTCGGCCATCCCTCTGACGCTTGCAACATCCAGGGAGGCCAGCCGCCTGATCCGGCAGAATCTGGTGCTGGCGATCGTCTACAATGCCGTCGCCGTGCCGATTGCACTGCTCGGCTACGTCACGCCCTTGGTTGCAGCTTTGGCCATGTCGGGATCTTCGGTTATTGTCATTGCCAACGGATTGCGCCTCGGCACCGGCAAGACGAAGCTGTCGCGGCCCGCGACCGAGCCGGGGCAGCCCTTTCCGATCAAGGAGGCAATGGCATCATGACCGGACTGTTGTTCCTGCTTCCCGTAGCACTTCTCCTCGGCGGGCTTGGCCTTGCGGCGTTTCTCTGGTCGCTCAACAGCGGCCAGTATGACGACATGGATGGCGCAGCCGAACGTATCCTGGTCGACGACGACTAGGTCGCGGACAAAATTGCTGCGGCAGCCCGAGGGCCTGTGCTAACAGGACGGCATGGCGCAGAAGAAAGCTCACGAGGTCGATTCCTGGCTCGCACGCCCCGCTGCCGAAGCGGTGATCGTGCTGATCTACGGGCCTGACCGCGGCCTCGTCTCCGAACGCGCCGCCGCCTTTGCCGCCAAGACCGGCCTGCCACTCGACGATCCGTTTTCGGTGGTGAAGCTCGACGCCGCCGATGTCGAACGCGACAGCGGCCGCCTCGTCGACGAAGCGCGCACCGTGCCGATGTTCGCGCCGCGCCGCCTGATCTGGGTACGCAACGCAGCCGCCCAGAAGAGCCTCGCCGACGACGTCAAGACCCTGGTGGCCGAGCCGCCGCGCGATGCCATTGTCCTGATCGAGGCCCAGGACCTCAAGAAAGGCGCCCCGTTGCGCACCGTGGTCGAGGGGGCCTTTGCCGGGATGGCCCTGCCCTGCTACGGCGACGAAGCCCGTGACATCGAGACCGTCATCGACGACGAGCTGCGCGCCGCCGGCCTGACCATGGCGATCGACGCACGCAACGCGCTGCGCCGCAGCCTCGGTGGCGACCGCCTGGCAACGCGCGGCGAGGTCCAGAAACTGACGCTCTACGCCATGGGACGTGGCGAAATCAGCCTCGACGACGTCAAGGCGATGACCGGCGACGTCTCGGCTCTTTCGCTCGACGACGCCATCGATGCGGCACTCGGCGGCAACATCGCCGAGTTCGACGCGGCTTTTTCCAAGCAGTGCCAGACCGGCAGCCAGGCAGCACAGCTGCTGGCCACGGCAACACGCCACCTGCAGAACATCCATCTGATGCGCGGCGAGATGGAAGCAGGCGGCCGCAACGCAGCCGCTGTGGTCGCCGGCGCGCGGCCACCGGTGTTCTTTGCCCGCCGTCGCGCCGTCGAGCGCGCGCTGGCAGGCTGGAGTTCGGCGGCGCTGAACCGCGCGCTGGTGCGCTTGCAGTCGACGACGTTGCAGACGCGGCGGCGGCCGGATCTGGCCGTAGCGCTGGCCCGGCAAGCGATGCTCGGCATCGCCGTCGAAGGCGCACGCCTCTCCGGTGGCCGGCGCTGAAAAGCAAAACGCCGGCTAAGAAGCTGGCGTTCGCAGAATAAGAATCAATCGAATCA
The DNA here is from genome assembly GCF_014206975.1 of Aminobacter aganoensis. Classification (GTDB taxonomy): domain Bacteria; phylum Pseudomonadota; class Alphaproteobacteria; order Rhizobiales; family Rhizobiaceae; genus Aminobacter; species Aminobacter aganoensis. Next base: position 192,044 of record NZ_JACHOU010000007.1, on the reverse strand, counting down.
ATTACATACGTTCGCTCTTCAGGCGTCGGCAAAGATCATCGAGCTGTTCCAGCGAGCGATAGCTGATGCGCAGCTCGCCGCCCTTTTCCTTGTGCGCGATCGAAATCTTCATGCCGACGACGTCGGTCAGCAGCTTTTCCAGCGCGATGGTGTCCGGGTCCTTCTCGACCGGTCGCGCCGGCTGCTTTTCGACGACGGCGTCAGCCGGCAATTGCGCAAGTGCCTCGGCCTGGCGCACCGACAGGCCTTCTTCGACGATGCGCTTGGCAAGTCCGGCCGGGTCCTGGGCAGTGATCAGCGCACGCGCATGGCCGGCGGACAATTCGCCGTTGATCAGCATGTCGCGAACGACGTCGGGCAGCTTCAGCAGGCGCAGCGTATTGGCGACATGGCTGCGGCTCTTGCCGATGACCTGGCCGAGATCGGCCTGGGTGTAGTTGTGGTCGTCGATCAGCTGCTGGTAGCCGAGCGCTTCTTCGATGGCGTTGAGGTCGCTGCGCTGCACGTTCTCGATGATGGCGAGCTCGAGCGCCGTTCGATCGTTGACGTCGCGGACGATGACCGGAATCTCGTTGACGCCCGCGCGCTGCGCGGCGCGCCAGCGGCGCTCGCCGGCGATGATTTCGTAGCGCCCCGACTGCGCGGCGGGCCGGACGACGACCGGCTGCACCAGCCCGTGCTCGCGGATCGACTGCGCCAGGTCAGCCAGCTCGGCTTCGCCGAAATGACGCCGCGGGTTGCGCGGATTCGGGCTGACGAATTCGATCGGAACCCGTCCGTCGGCCAGGGCTGCGGGCTTTTCCGGCACGACCGGCTTGTCCATTTCGCCGATCAGTGCGGCAAGTCCTCGCCCAAGGCGCTTTCTGGAAAGGTCTTCGTTCATGTCTAATCCAGCTTGTTTCGAGTCCGAATCGATTACGCGGCCCGGAGTTTACGTTCGCGCCTGATGACTTCCGAGGCGAGCTGCAAATAGGCCTGGCTGCCGGAGCATTTGAGGTCGTAGAGGATCGCCGGCTTGCCATAGGACGGCGCTTCCGAAATGCGCACGTTGCGCGGTATCACCGTGTCGTAGACCTTCTCGCCCATATGCGCGCGGACGTCCTCGACCACCTGGTTCGCCAGGTTGTTGCGACCGTCGAACATCGTCAGCACGATACCCTGGATAGTCAGGTCGGGATTGATCGACCGGCGCACCTGATCCACCGTCTCAAGCAACTGGCTCAAGCCCTCGAGGGCAAAGAACTCGCATTGCAGCGGCACCAGCACTGAGTCGGCCGCCGCCATCGAATTCAGTGTCAGGAGATTGAGCGACGGCGGGCAATCGATCAGCACGTAGCTGTAGCCTGCCGCCCGCTCCGACGATGCGCGCAGGGCATTGCGCAGCTTCAGCACACGATCCGGCGCCGAGGCGATTTCCATTTCAATGCCGAGCAGGTCCATCGTCGACGGAATGAGGGAAAGACCGGGAACGGCCGTCTCCATGGCAGCCTGCTCGATCTCCAGCTCACCGGTCAGCACGTCATAGGACGAGACAGCGCGATCCTTGCGATCGATTCCGAGACCCGTGCTGGCATTGCCTTGCGGATCGAGGTCGATGATGAGCACGCGCTCACCGATGGCGGCCAGTGCCGTCGCCAGGTTGATGGCCGTCGTGGTCTTGCCGACGCCGCCCTTCTGATTGGCAACTGTAATGATTCTAGGTGTGATCTTCATGGCTCGACTGCTGTTTTCCGTCGTCACATGGCGCCGCAATCAAATGCGGCGCAGGTTCCGAATCTCGAGGATGACCCCCTGCGTGTCGGTCAGGCTTGGGTGTTCTACCAGATCGAATCCCCACTGGTGAGCGCTATCTTCGATCTCCTGGCGGTAATCCCGGCCTTTGTGGAAAAGGGCCGTGGTGCCGGCTTCGAGCCAGGGCGCCGAGAGTTCGAGCAGCAGGGGCAACGGCGCCAGCGCTCGCGCGCTGAGCACCTCCGGAGCACGAATCACGCTGTGCACGTCCTCGATTCGCTTGGCATGAATCCGCGCCGGCAGGCCCAGTTCACCCACAACCGCCTGCAGGAAACCGGCCTTCTTGCGATTGCTTTCGACCAGGTCGATCGATGCTCCGGCCCGCTCTGCGATCATGGTGGCGATGATCAGGCCCGGAAAACCGCCTCCCGAGCCGATGTCGAGCCAGCGCATCGCGCCGCCGCCGAGCCGCACGACTTGGGCGCTGTCGAGAATGTGGCGCTCCCAAGCGTCCTGGAGCGTCGATGGCGCCACGAGATTGATGCGCTGCGCCCATTTGCGGAACACGGTTTCGAAGGCAACCAGCTTGTCGAATGTTTCACGTGAAACGGGACCTGCGACGTCTTGCAACCTGTCATATGCGTGTTGTTTCAAGCGGCACCCTTGCGCATCTGCACCTCGGCATTCCGGACGTGGGAAAGAATGATCGCCAGCGCGGCCGGAGTCATGCCTTCGATTCGCTGCGCCTCGGCCAGCGAGCGCGGCCGCCTTGTCCGCATCTTCTGGCGCAGCTCGTTCGAAAGCCCGGGAACCGACTCAAAATCAAGAGTTTCGGGGATTACCCTCTCCTCTTCCTTCAGCATCAGCGCCGCGTCGGCCTTCTGCCTGTCGAGGTAGACGGCATATTTGGCTTCTGTTTCAATGGCTTCGGCCGTCTTGGCGTCAACCGACGCCAACTCTGGCAAGATCTTAACAAGATGCATGAAGTTGACATCGGGATACGCCAGAAGCTCATAGAGCGACCGCTTGATGCCATCGAGATTGACCTCGATGCCGTGGCGTCGCGCCTCGTTCGGCGACAACGTATGTGTCTTGGACAGCGCGCGAGCGACGTCGACACGCGCGGCCGTCTCGCCATAACGCCTGGCGCGCTCGGCAGAAGCGATGCCCAAGTCCATCGCCAGAGGCGTCAGTCGCTCGTCGGCATTGTCGGCGCGCAGCGACAAACGAAACTCCGCACGCGACGTGAACATCCGATACGGCTCGCTGATCCCGCGGCTCGTCAGATCGTCGATCATGACGCCGATATAAGCCTGGGACCGGCTGAGAATCAGCTGCTCGCTGCCGCCGGCCAGCCGTGCCGCATTGACACCGGCCAACAGCCCTTGCGCGCCGGCTTCTTCATAACCGGTCGTTCCATTGATCTGGCCGGCGAGGAAAAGCCCTCGAACGCGCCTCGTTTCGAGCGTGGTTTCGAGTTCGCGCGGATCGATGTGGTCATACTCGATCGCATAGCCGGGCTGCAGCATGACCGCACGCTCCAGCCCTGGTATCGATTTCAAGATATCGAGTTGCACGTCCTCGGGAAGCGAGGTCGATATGCCGTTGGGATAGACCGTGTCGTCGTCGAGGCCTTCCGGCTCGAGAAAGATCTGATGTCCCTCGCGATCACCGAACTTGACGATCTTGTCTTCGATCGACGGGCAATAACGCGGCCCCACGCCCTCGATCGAGCCGGAATACATGGCCGACCGGCCGAGATTCTCCCGGACAATCCGGTGCGTCGCCTCCGTCGTGCGCGTGATGCCGCATTCGATCTGCGGATTGCCGATCTTGTCCGTCAACAGCGAAAACGGCACCGGATCTGCATCCGCAGCTTGCGTGTCCAACGACGCCCAGTCGATCGTCCGGCCATCGAGACGCGGCGGCGTGCCGGTCTTCAAGCGCCCAAGCTGCAATCCGGCACGCTTCAGTGTTTCCGAAAGTCCCATCGAGGCCTGCTCGTTCATGCGACCGGCCGGGAACTTGCGTTCACCTATGTGGATAAGGCCGCGCAGGAACGTACCCGTCGTCAGGACCACAGCGGCACAGGCCAGCTCGCGCCCGTCACCCAGGACGACCGCTGTGACGTGGCCATTATCTATAATGAAATCAGAGACTTCAGCTTCAACAACAGACAGATTTGGTTGTGTTGCAATCGCCTCTTGCATCGCCAAGCGATAAAGCTTGCGATCAGCCTGGGTGCGTGGACCGCGGACTGCCGGACCCTTGCGCCTGTTGAGCAGGCGGAACTGGATGCCCGCCGCATCGGCAACCCGGCCCATGAGCCCATCCATGGCGTCGATCTCGCGGACAAGATGGCCCTTGCCCAATCCGCCGATGGCGGGATTGCACGACATGGTGCCAATGGTGTCGCGGCGAATGGTCACGAGTGCGGTGTTGGCGCCGGAGCGCGCGGCCGCTGACGCAGCTTCGCAGCCGGCATGGCCTCCGCCCACCACGACGACGTCGTAGCTTTCACGCATCAGGGTCTCCAGGAAACATTTGCCGAGACAGATGTCCCCATCTCCGCCCTATGTCAAGAGAATCGCTGGAGTGGTGGTTTCACGTGAAACAACCTGACCGCGCGAACGGGAGTCAACGTCGATGTTTCACGTGAATCAGCACTGTCCACCGCTGAAATGTTTCACGTGAATCACTTGCCGATGCAGAATTGCGAGAAAATCACGTCCAGCAGGTCTTCTACGTCGACCGCACCGGACAATTTGCCGATTCGATCACTGGCCAGCCGCAGATTCTCGGCCTTCAGTTCCAGTACCAAATCTTGCGTGGACAACGCCAACTCCAGGTACCCCGACGCTTGTTGCAGCAACTCGACATGCCTCAGGCGCGAGGGCAGAACATCGCCGCGTTGCCCGATGGCCTCGCCAGCCATGGCGCTGATCATATCGAGAAGCCTGTCGAGTCCTTCGCCGGATTTGGTGGAGATAGACGCCGCATACCGACCGTCTTCCGGGGAGGCCGACAAGTCCAGCTTATTCCCTATTCTCAGATTGCGTATGCCCGCAGGTATGTCGAGTACGGCAACAGGCGACGTCATGTCCTCCAGCAATACGATAAGATCGGCACCTTTCGCCCGCTCCCTGGCCCGCTCGATACCTATCGCTTCGACCTTGCCGGTCGGCTCGCGCAGACCGGCAGTGTCGGTGATGCGCACCTTCATGCCATCGAGATCGAGCACCGCCTCGACGAGATCGCGCGTGGTTCCCGGCTCGTCGGTAACGATGGCTGCCTCACGCCGCACCAGCGCATTGAGCAAGCTCGATTTGCCGGCGTTCGGCGCGCCCAGGATGACGACGTCAAACCCGTCTCGGATCATCTCGGCCTTGCCGTAACCGTCGGCATGACGGTTCATCTCTTCGATCAGCAACTTTACGTCGCGCCAGACCTGTGTCGATACCGATCCCGGCACGTCTCCCTCGTCGGCGAAATCCATTTCGGCCTCGATCATCGCCCGCGCATGGATCAGGCGCCGGCGCCAGCCGAGATAAAACTCGCTCTGCGCCCCTCCGGAATTCATCACGGCGAACTGGCGTTGCGCCTCCGTCTCCGCATTGACGAGGTCGGCAAGCGCTTCCGCCTCGAGCAGATCGATCTTGCCATTGAGGAAGGCCCGTTTTGTGAATTCGCCCGCCTCCGCCTGCCGAAATCCCGGCAATCCGGAGATCTCCGCCAGCAACGTCGCCACGACCGCCCGGCCACCATGCACCTGGAATTCACCGCAGTCCTCGCCGGTGAAACTGTTCGGTCCGGGGAAAAACAAGGTCAGGGCCTTGTCGATCACCCTGCCATCTGACGCATGCAGGGCGCCGTAATGGGCCAAGCGCGGTTGCGGCAGGGAACCGCAGATCGTTTCGAGAGCGAATCGAACATGAGGCCCTGAAATGCGAATGATCGCCACGCCAGACGGCAGGTGGCCGCTGGAAAGTGCGGCAATGGAATCGGTGAATAGCATTTGCCGGTCTCTCGGAAGCGCCCTAGGTTGAACCCCATTATCATTTTTCGGACCGATCGCGCATGCTTCCGCAAGACAATTTGCTACGAGACGAAGGCAGCCCCTATCTGCGCCAGCATGGCGACAATCCGGTGCATTGGCGTCCGTGGTCGCCGGCGGCCCTGGCAGAAGCAGTAGCGCTGGACCGGCCGATCCTGTTGTCGGTCGGTTATGCCGCCTGCCACTGGTGCCACGTCATGGCCCATGAAAGCTTCGAAAACGCCGAAGTTGCCGCTGTGATGAACCGCCTCTTCGTCAACATCAAGGTCGATCGCGAGGAGCGGCCCGACATTGACCAGATTTACATGGCAGCGCTCGCCAGCATGGGCGAACAGGGCGGCTGGCCGCTGACGATGTTTCTCACCCCCGACGCCAAGCCGTTCTGGGGTGGAACCTATTTCCCGCGCGAACCGCGTTACGGGCGGCCGGGCGTCATCCAGGTGCTCAACGCCGTCGATGCCGCGTGGCGCGGCAAACGCGCCAGTATCCTGCAGAGTGCCTCCGAGTTGGCCCAGCATGTCAGCAAGCGGCTCGGCGGCAGCAGCGCGCCGGGACAATTGTCGACCGACACCGCCCGCACGCTGGCATCCGGCATCTACGACATGATCGACCGCCAGCTCGGCGGGCTTCGCGGCGCGCCGAAGTTTCCCAATGCGCCGTTTATGCAGGCCCTGTGGCTGTCGTGGTTGCGTTCGGACAACCAGGAGCATCGCGATGCGGTCACGGAAAGCCTGGCGCGCATGCTCGCCGGCGGCATCTACGACCATGTCGGCGGTGGTCTGGCGCGCTATTCGACCGACGCGCAATGGCTGGTGCCGCATTTCGAGAAGATGCTGTACGACAACGCCCAGATGATCCGCCAGGCAAACTGGGCCTACGCTGCCACCGGCGACGAACTGTTTCGGATACGAATCGAAGACACCGTCGCCTGGCTGATGCGCGAAATGCGCTTGCCAGATGGCACTTTCGCTTCCAGCCTCGACGCCGACAGCGAAGGCGAAGAGGGCCTATTCTACACCTGGACAAAGAGCGAGGTGGATACCGTCCTGGGCGACGATTCCGCGTTATTTTTCAAATACTTCACACTCACCAAGCCGGATGCCTGGGAAGGTGACCCCATTATCCACCAGACAGAGGCTCAGGCCATGGAGGGGGCCGGCGCGCGCCAGGCCGTTTTGGGTCTCACTTCTCGTCTGCTCGAGGTACGCGAGAAGCGCGTTCGGCCCGGCCGCGACGACAAGGCGCTGACCGACTGGAACGGGCTGGCGATCGTCGCCCTCGCGGAAGCGGGACGAAGCCTCGGCCGCGAAGACTGGGTGACGGCAGCGACGAAGGCATTCGATGCCATCCTGGCGTCGGCGAACCCGGAGGGACGCCTTCCCCATTCCAGCCTCGGCGACAAGCGGCTCTATCCGGCGCTGTCGAGCGACTATGCGGCGATGATCAACGCTGCGATTTCCCTGTTCGAAGCCACGGGCGACACGCGATACCTCGAGCATGGGGCACGTTTCCTGAACCTGCTCGAAACCTGGCACGCCGATGCCGGCAATACGGGCCACTATCTCACGGCGTCGGACAGTACAGACGTGCCGATGCGCATCCGCGGCGACATCGACGAGGCGATCCCGTCCGCAAGCAGCCAGATCATCGAAGCGGTGGTGCGGCTCGCCAACATCACCGGCGACATCGAGCTGCAGCAACGCGCCTGGACGATTGCCGAACATGCCGCCGGCCGCATACAGAACCAGCAATACGGCCAAGCCGGCATCGTCAACGCCACCGTGTTGGCGCTTGAGCCCTCAAAGCTGATCGTCGTCGACGACCCATCGGCGCCTAGGCTTGTTTCGGTGGCGAATCGGAACCCCGATCCCCGCCGCGTCGACATCTTCCTCGACGTTGGCGACGACACGACCAACGCCAGATTACCCGGCGACATCCTGCCGGACACAAAAAAGGCCGGCGCATATCTCTGCACCGGCCTCATCTGTCTGCCCATCATCGACGATCCCGAAAAGCTCGAAGAAGCCCTTCGCCGCCGCTGAACACCTCAGGTGTTCATCGAATCGAAGAAATCGGCGTTGGTCTTGGTCTGCTTGAGCTTGTCGATCAGGAACTCGATCGCATCGGTCGTGCCCATCGGCGCGAGAATACGACGCAGCACGAAGATCTTCTGCAGGTCCTGGCGCTGGACGAGCAGGTCTTCCTTGCGGGTACCGGACTTGAGGATGTCCATCGCCGGGTAGATACGCTTGTCGGCAACCTTGCGGTCGAGCACGATCTCCGAGTTGCCGGTGCCCTTGAACTCTTCGAAAATGACTTCGTCCATGCGGCTTCCGGTATCGATCAGCGCGGTAGCGATGATCGTCAGGGAGCCGCCCTCTTCGATATTACGGGCGGCACCGAAGAAGCGCTTCGGGCGCTGCAGCGCGTTTGCGTCGACACCGCCGGTCAGCACCTTGCCGGATGACGGCACGACGGTGTTGTAGGCACGGCCGAGCCGGGTGATCGAATCGAGCAGGATGACGACGTCGCGGCCGTGTTCGACCAGACGCTTGGCCTTCTCGATGACCATTTCAGCAACCTGGACGTGGCGAACGGCCGGTTCGTCGAAGGTCGACGACACGACCTCGCCCTTCACCGAGCGCTGCATATCGGTCACTTCTTCCGGACGCTCGTCGATCAGGAGCACGATCAGGTAGCATTCGGGGTGGTTGGTGGTGATCGAGTGCGCGATGTTCTGCAGCAGCACGGTCTTGCCGGTGCGCGGCTGTGCCACGATGAGCGCGCGCTGGCCCTTGCCGAGTGGCGCCACCAGGTCGATGACGCGGGGCGAAATGTCCTTGGTCGTCGGGTTTTCGACTTCCATCTTGAGACGCGACGTCGGGTACAGCGGCGTCAGATTGTCGAAGTGGATCTTGTGACGGATCTTTTCGGGATCGTCGAAATTGATCGTGTTGACCTTCAGCAGGGCGAAATAGCGCTCGCCTTCCTTGGGGCTGCGGATCGGGCCCTCGACGGTATCGCCGGTCTTCAGCGAAAACCTACGGATCTGCGAAGGTGAAATGTAGATGTCGTCCGGACCCGGCAGATAATTGGCGTTGGCCGAGCGCAGGAAGCCGAAGCCATCCTGCAGCACTTCGACGACGCCGTCACCGATGATCTCGATGTCCTGGCCGGCCAGCTTCTTGAGGATCGCAAACATCAGCTCCTGCTTGCGCATGACGCTGGCGTTTTCGACCTCGAGCGATTCGGCGTAAGCGATCAGCTCCGGCGGCTTCTTGTTCTTGAATTCGGCGAGTTTGGTTTCCTGCATGGACGGACTCTGAGCGTGGAGAGGATTGGCTATCGGCATTTTGCGATAAGCGCCGAGCGCGGCCAGGGAATGAATATGGGGCGGCGCATGGCGGGAAGGAAGAACAGCCTTTTAGCTCTCCCGAAACGAAAGAGCAAGGCGCACTCAAGCAAATTTAAGGTCTTCAGAAGGGCTTTACAACCACCAGGATGACGATGACGACCATCAGCACCGTCGGGATCTCGTTGACGATGCGCCAATGGCGCGACGGCTTTTCGTTGCGGTCCTCGGCAAATCGCCGGACAGACGCCGAAAGATAGCCGTGGACACCTGATAGCAGCAGCACGGCCGTCAGCTTGGCGTGCAGCCAGCCACCGCTGAAATCAAATCCCTTCCAGGCCAGCCACAGGCCGAACACCCAGGTGACGATCATCGCCGGATTGATGATGGCGCGCAGCAACCGGCGCTCCATCACCTTGAACGTTTCGGACTGCACCGAGCCCTTCTCGGCCTCGGCGTGATAGACGAACAGCCGCGGCAGATAGAGCATGCCGGCCATCCAGGAGATCACGGCAATGACGTGGATGGCCTTCGCCCAGAGGTAGAACCCGTCTGGCGCGGCCAGGAACAGCAGCGCCGTCAGCGCGGCCAGGACCACGATCGAGATCACGGCGCGCTTGGCCGCTGTCGCACCGCTCGATGCCTGTTGTGCATTGCTGCTCATTGCTGGGTTGCCTTTCGCACCTGGCGGACCATGGCCTCGACATGCGCTACCGGCGTTTCCGGGGTGATGCCGTGGCCGAGATTAAAGATCAGCGGACCATTTCCAAGCGTCTTCAGGATGGCATCCACGCCGTCTTCGAGGGCCTTGCCGCCGACGACGAGCCTGAGCGGGTCGAGATTGCCCTGTACGGCTCCATTGGCCTGCAAGCGCTGTGCCTGGGACAGCGGCACCGTCCAGTCGAGGCCGAGGCCGGTAACGCCTGTGCGCTGCCTGTAGCTGTCGAGCTGGGTGCCCGCTCCCTTGGGAAACCCGATGATCGGAACCTCGGGATGGACGGCACGAACCTTGCGCACGATTTCGGCGACCGGCTTGACGCAACAGGCCTCAAACGTCGCCTCGTCGAGCACGCCCGACCAGGAATCGAAAATCTGCACGACATCGGCACCCGCCTCGATCTGGCGGATGAGATAAGCAGCCGAATTGTCGGCGAGAATCGACAGCAGCTTCGCCATGGCTTCCGGCTCGCGATAGGCGAACAGCCGCGCCGGTGCCTGGTCCGGCGTGCCATGCCCAGCGATCATATAGGTGGCAACCGTCCAGGGCGCTCCGCAGAAGCCGATCAGCGTCGTCTTCTCGGGCAATTCGCGGCGCAGGCGACGCACGGTTTCATAGACCGGTTCGAGATTCACGTGAAACTTTTCGCCGTCCAGCGCAGCAACTTCGCCCGCCGTGATCGGCGTCATCAGCGGCCCCCGCCCCTCTTCGAAGCGAAGATCGCGGCCGAGCGCATGTGGAACCACCAGGATGTCGGAGAACAGGATCGAAGCGTCGAAGTCGAAACGCCGGATCGGCTGCAGCGTCACCTCGACGGCGAAGTCGGGATTGTAGCAGAGGTCGAGAAAGCTCCCGGCCTTCTTTCTGGCTTCGCGATACTCAGGGAGATAGCGGCCGGCCTGTCGCATCATCCAGAGCGGCGGAACCGCCTGGCTCTGACCTTTCAGCACTTCGAGAACTGTGCGCTTGACGGGCATCAGGTCTGCCTTTCCTTGAGCCTTCTATAAACAAAAATTTATATCGAAGGATTCTTCTAATTCTTAGAGTCTGTTGGAATCGAGAATTCCGACCTGTCCATAGGCGGCCCGAGATATCCACTTGTCATAGTGACGCGCGGCCGTTTTCGCCAGCGTGGAAAACTCCGGGCAGCAAGCGGATTCGTCGATTTGAATCAGGAATCTAGCCAACCCGATGGAACGGATTGATTCTGTGGATGGCCGGGGACCGAAAAACTATCCCCGCAATACTCCCCGCCACGAAAGCGAAACAGACAGCGAGGCGAATTGTGGACAAGTCGGCATCTGATACAGTCGCGCCGGCCGCTTCGAGCCGAACCGCCCGTTTATCCACATTTGACCACAGACCCAGGCGACCACTGTGAACAAACCGCAAAGCTTCTTCCATCTGCACCTGATCTCAGACGCCACCGGCGAGACGCTTCTGGCGGCGGGGCGCGCGGCTTCGGCGCAATACAAGGACGCGCGCGCGATCGAGCACATCTACCCGCTGATCCGCACAGAGAAGCAGCTGATGAAGGTCTTCGACGACATCGACGAGGAGCCGGGCATCGTGCTCTACACCGTCGTCGACCAGCACCTTGCCGGCATCATCGACAGCCGTTGCGCGGCTATGGGCCTGCCATGTGTCTCCGTCCTCGAACCGGTGCTGTCGGTGTTCCAGTCCTATCTCGGTGCGCCGGCCGGCCGACGTGTCGGCGCCCAGCACGTGCTCGACGCTGAATATTTCCGCCGCATCGACGCGCTCAACTTCACCATGGAACATGACGACGGCCAGCTGCCGACGGACATGGAACAGGCCGACGTGGTGCTGATCGGCATTTCGAGGACATCGAAGACGCCGACCAGCATCTATCTCGCCAACCGCGGCATCAAGACTGCCAACATCCCGATCGTGCTCGGCGTCCCGGTGCCCGACAGCCTGGTCAAGGCCGAAAAACCCCTGGTCGTCGGGCTGATCGCCACCGCCGAGCGCATTTCGCATGTGCGCCAGAACCGCATTCTCGGCACGACCATGGCCTTCGACGCCCAGGAATACATAGACCGCGCCTCGATCACTGAGGAACTGGCCTATGCCCGTAAGATCTGCACCAGGCACAATTGGCCGATGATCGACGTCAGCCGCCGCTCGATCGAGGAAACGGCAGCCGCAATCGTTGCCCTGCGCAACAAGAGCCGCTAGGACCCGGGCACCCATCATCTCCGCGAGCGCGGTTCGATTTCAGGCAAAGTACAGTGACCGAAAAACTCATCCTTGCTTCCGGAAGCCCGTTTCGCAAAGCCATGCTGGAACAAGCCGGCGTGGCTGTCGATGCCATTCCGGCCGATCTCGACGAGCGTGCCCTCGAGGCGCCGCTGGCCGAAAGCGGCGCGACACCCGAGGAAGTGGCCCTGGTGCTCGCCGAAGCCAAGGCGGTCGCCGTCAGCGAGGAGCATCCCGGTCGGCTGGTGCTTGGCTGCGACCAGACTTTGTCGCTGGGTGACGAGGTGTTCCACAAGCCGGCCGACATGGAAGGCGCGCGCCGCCACCTGCTCAGGCTTTCCGGCCGGACGCATCAGCTCAACAGTGCCGTGGTTCTGGTGCGCGACGGCGAAACGATCTGGCGTCATGTAGCGATCGCGTCGCTGACCATGCGCCAGCTCGACCCGGCCTTCATCGGCCGCCACCTCGCCCGCGTCGACAAGAAGGCGTTGTCGAGCGTCGGCGCCTACCAGATCGAAGGTGAAGGCATCCAGCTGTTCGACAAGGTCGAAGGCGACCATTTCACCATCGTCGGCCTTCCGCTCTTGCCTGTTCTCCAGCAACTGCGCGAGCTCGGGGCCATCGATGGCTGAGCTGAAGGCATTCGTCTGCGGCCACCCGATCGTGCATTCGCGCTCGCCGCTGATCCATGGCCATTGGCTGAAGAGCTACGGCATCGACGGCAGCTACACGGCAATCGACGTGGCTCCGGCCGATTTCGCCGCCTTTCTGGGTGGGCTTGCCGCCGCTGGCCTGCAGGGCGGCAATGTGACGATCCCGCACAAGGAGGCCGCCTTCGCCGCCGTCCAGCGCCGCGACGAGGCCGCCGAACAGATAGGCGCCGTCAACACGCTGTGGTTCGAGGATGGCGTGCTGTGGGGCGGCAATACCGACGCCTATGGTTTTGCCGCCAATCTCGATCACCTTGCCCCGCGCTGGGCCGAGGGAGATGTCGCCGTCGTTCTGGGCGCCGGCGGTGCGTCGCGGGCGATCATCCATGCGCTCAAGCAGCGCGGCTTCAAGGATATCCGCATCGTCAACCGCACGGTTGCCCGCGCCGAACAGCTTGCCGGCCAGTTCGGCACCGGTGTGACTGCGCATCCACCGGCGGCAACGCCGGAACTGCTCGGCGATGCATCCTTGCTGGTCAACACCACGGCGCTTGGCATGCATGGCAATGAGGGCCTGCCTGCCGATCCCGCAACCCTGCCCGGCCATGCGATTGTCACCGACATCGTCTACGTCCCCCTCGAAACGCCGCTGCTCGCCGCTGCAAGGGCCCGTGGCCTCAAGACGGTCGATGGCCTCGGAATGCTGCTGCACCAGGCCGTGCCTGGCTTCGAACGCTGGTTCGGCCGCCGCCCGGAGGTCACCGCGGACCTTCGAAACCTGATCGTTGCCGACATGGACCGGAAGAAATGATCGTCCTCGGTCTGACAGGGTCGATCGGCATGGGCAAGTCGACGACAGCCAGGATGTTCGCCGAAGCCGGTGTCCCGGTCCATGATTCCGACGAGGCGGTGCATCGGCTTTATGCCGGCGACGCAGCCCCCCTGATCGAGGCGGCCTTTCCCGGAACGGTCAAGGACGGCATCGTCGATCGTACCGAGCTCGCCCGTCATGTCCTGGGCGACGGCGCGGCATTGAAGAAGCTCGAGGCCATCATACATCCCCTCGTCCGCGCCGATGCGAATGCGTTCCTGGAGCGCAGCCGTGCCGCAGCTGCGCCGATTGCCCTGCTCGACATTCCCCTGCTGTTTGAAACCAATGGCCGTGGCCGGGTCGACAGGGTTGTGGTGGTCACCGCATCGCCGCAGGTCCAGCGCGAACGCGTGCTGGCTCGCCCCGGCATGACCGAGCAGAAATTCGAGGCGATCCTCGCCAAGCAGGTCCCCGACGCCGAAAAGCGCAAGCTTGCCGACTACATCGTCGACACCGGCCACGGTCTCGACGCCGCGCGACAGGCCGTGCGTGCCATCATCGCCGATTTGACGGTGGGAAAGCCCTAACCCCAGAATCGCCGCACTTGTCCGCCGGCTGCCTGTGCGGGCATGCTCGCGCCAAGGAGAATCACCACGTGCGCGAGATCATTTTCGATACGGAAACGACCGGCCTCGACAACCGCGAGGACCGCGTGATCGAGATCGGCGGAATCGAGATGATCAACCGCTTTCCGACCGGCCGGACCTTCCACAAATACATCAACCCCCAGGGGCGGCAGGTCCATCCCGATGCCCAGGCGGTGCACGGCATCTCCAACGCCGACCTCGAGGGCAAGCCGACCTTTTCCGAGATCCTCGACGAATTCGTCGAATTCATCGATGGCGCCAAGCTCGTCGCGCACAATGGCACCTTCGACCTGGGTTTCATCAATGCCGAGTTCGCGCGGCTCGACCAGGCGGCGATCGAAGCCGAGCGCCTGATCGATACGCTGGCGCTTGCCCGACGCAAGCATCCGATGGGCCCGAATTCGCTCGATGCGCTGTGCCGGCGCTACGGCATCGACAACAGCCGCCGCACCAAGCACGGCGCGTTGCTCGATTCCGAGCTCCTGGCCGAGGTCTATATCGAGCTGATCGGCGGCAAGCAGTCCGCGCTGGTGCTGGACAGCTTTTCGTCATCCGGCGCCAATGGCGGGTCGACACGGCAGATCGAGATCGTCATCGCCACCCGGCCCGAGCCGCTGCCGTCCCGGCTGAGCGAGGCAGAACTTGCCGCGCACGAGAAGCTGGTCGGAACCCTCGGCGAAAAGGCGATCTGGGCCACGCTGCTTTCTCCCGCCGAGCCGAACTGAGCGCCGGATGCAAAAAAGCCCGGCGCTGAGGCCGGGCTTTCGAGAGTTGCGCGGGCAGCTGGTTAGCTGACCTTGACCTGCGAAGCGGCCTTTTCCTCGGCGATCTTCTGCTGGAACATCTGCGCGAAGTCGATCGGATCGAGCATCAGCGGCGGGAAGCCGCCGTTGCGGGTCGCTTCGGCGATGATCTGGCGGGCGAAGGGGAACAGCAGGCGCGGGCACTCGATGAAGAGCAGCGGCAGCATGTGTTCCTGCGGGAACCCGTCGATGCGGAAGACGCCGCCATAGACCAGCTCGACGTTGAACAGGACGTCCTTGTCGAAGGCGGCCTTGGCGCTCAGCGTCAGGTTGACGTCGAACTGCTTGTCCGTCATCGGGTTGGCGTTGACGTTGACGTTGATGTTGATGCCGGGAGCCTTGTCGCGGCCGCGCAGCGAATTCGGTGCGCCGGGGCTCTCGAAGGACAGGTCCTTCACATACTGCGCCAGCACGTTGAGCGTGGGCTGCTGTGCGTTACCGTTGCCGTTGGCGCCTTCCGGCGCTTCATTCGTGGCCATAAGCCCATGTCCTCTTGGCTCGGCCGCGGCGCGGCCCGTATTGAAATCGCGCGTTGGCTACCACGCTCGGCATGCCAAGACAAGGTTTTGCCGGCGTTGCAGGCTTCAGGCCTACTCGTCGCGGATCGAACGCCAGGGCGAATTCGGGTCTGGCTGGCGCGAAAAGTCGTCCGCGTCGAGGTCGATGGTCTTGCCGCCGGCCGGGCCGCCGCGACGGGCAAAGCCGCTGAACCCGGTGGTGAAGCGCACCCGCTTGCCGAGGAAGCGCCAGGCCAGGGCGCGGACCGGCGGCAGGAACAGTAGGATGCCGACGATGTCGGTGAGGAAGCCGGGGATCAGCAGCAGGATGCCGGCCAGCACGATCATCGCGCCGTTGGCCAGTTCCTTGGAAGGATCGCGGCCTGCGTCCATCTCGGTACGGATCCTGGTCATCACGCCAAAACCCTGCACCCGCAGCAGGATCGAGCCGACGATACCGCTGAGCAGGATCAGGCCGATGGTCGCCAGCACGCCGATCTCGCTGCCGACAACCACGAAGCCGGCAATTTCGAGCAAGGGCAAGGCAAGGATCAGGAGAGGCAGCATGAAGGGCGTCGATCCGGTCCGGTTTGAGTTGACGTGACATCGATATGCGGTCACAGGCATACCGCATACATCTTTAGATAGGGCGCTGCGCCTTTGATTTGAATGATCGGCGCATGCGTTCTATATGCAAAGGCTAAGGGGCGCCCCAAAAGCGCCGGCAATTGGCAGATAGTCAGGCTTCGGCCGTGAACAAGGGACGGATCGGCGGGAAGATATGGAATTCTTCGATTTCGGCACGATTTTCTTTCTGATCGCAGCGGTGGTGATCTTCTTCCAGCTGCGCAACGTGCTCGGCCGCCGCACTGGCAACGAACGCCCGCCTTTCGATCCCTACACCGCGGCCCGCAGCAAGCCGCAGGACGCCAACGGCAAGTCCGAGAACGTCGTGTCGCTGCCGCGCAAGCGTGCGGCGGGCGAAGCCGCCGAGGACGCCTATGTCGCCATCGACGCCTTTGCCAAGCCGGGCACCGACCTCAACAAGGGACTACGCGCCATCAAGGATGCCGATGCGTCCTTCGAACCCAAGGGTTTTGTCGAAGGCGCCAAGATGGCCTACGAGATGATCGTCATGGCTTATGCCGACGGCGACCGCAAGACGCTCAAGAACCTGCTTTCGCGCGAGGTATTCGATGGCTTCGTCGCGGCAATCGCCGAGCGCGAGGGCCGTTCGGAGAAGATCCAGTCGTCCTTCGTCGGCATCGACAAGGCCGACATCGTTTCGGCCGAGATGAAGGGCGGCGAGGCCCATGTCACGCTGCGCATCGTCTCGGAGCTGATCTCGGCGACGCGCGACAAGGCTGGCGACGTCATCGACGGCGATCCGGAGACGGTGGCCGAGGTCAAGGATGTCTGGACCTTCGCCCGCGACACCCGCTCGCGCGACCCGAACTGGAAGCTCGTCGCCACCGAGGAAGAAGACTGATCGTGCGCGGCGGGCGAAGCCCGTGTCGCTCTCGCCTGCGCTTCGCCAGGTCACGTTCGCAGACCTCCCCGGCTGGCTGGAAGATGACCAGCTGGCCGCTTTCGAAGCCTTCCGGCGCTCCGCCTTTCATGTCCTGACCAAACCCTATCGCAGCGGCGCCCTCGGCGTCGCTTTCGATGCTTTCGGCCCATCCTATGCCGAGGCCCGCGAACAACCGGCAACGACCGGCGCTGCGGCCCGCGAATTCTTCGAACGCCATTTCCAGCCGGCCTTTGTCGTGCCGGATGGCCGCGACCATGGTCTGGTCACGGGTTTCTACGAGCCGGAAGTCGAGGCATCGCCCGTCCGCACCGACATTTTCCGGGTGCCGTTGCTGTCGCGCCCGGCCGATCTCGTCGATGTCGACGACGACAACCGCCCGGCCCGCATGGACCCTTACCTCGCCTTCGCCCGGCAGACGCCAGACGGGCTCGTCGAATATTGCGACCGGCCGGCGATCGAACAGGGCGCCTTGTCGGGCAAGGATCTGGAGATCGCCTGGCTGGCCGACCCGGTCGATGCGTTTTTCGTCCATGTGCAGGGCGCTGCGCGGCTGTTGATGACCGACGGGTCGCTGCGGCGCGTCACCTATGCCGCAAAATCCGGCCAGCGCTTCACGGGTCCGGGCGGAATTCTCGCAAAAATCGGCGAAATCCCGCTCGAAAAGGTGACGATGCAGTCGATCCGGGCGTGGTTCAAGGCCAACCCCCATCGCGTCGACGAGATCCTGTGGCAGAACCGGTCCTACATCTTCTTCAGGCATGCGGAGGTCGATGACCCCGCCCTCGGGCCGATCGCCGCGGCAAAGGTGCCGCTGACACCGGGCCGGTCGGTTGCCGTCGACCGCCTGCTGCACACGTTCGGCACGCCGTTCTTCATCGCCGCGCCGTCGCTGACCGCATTTGGCGGCACTCCTTTCGCCCGGCTGATGATCGCCCAGGACACCGGTTCGGCCATCACCGGCCAGGCGCGCGGCGATCTGTTCGCCGGATCGGGTATTGCAGCCGGAGAGATTGCCGGCGTCGTCCGCAACGATGCCGATTTCTTCGCGCTTGTGCCGAAGTCCCTGTGTGCGGGGTTCGATTCATGAGCACCCGTCGCGAACGCAAGCTGAGCGACGAAGAGCGCGTGCTGTGGAACGTCATCGCCCGCACCACCTCGCCGCTCAAGGGCAAGAGGGCGGTCGAGGTTCCCGAAGTTGCCAAGGTCGAGGCACCGAAGACCGAGGCCATGCCGGCGAAAATCACCGCCGAGCAGCTTGCGCCGGCGCCCGCCAAGCCACCAAAGCGGCAGTATGTCGCCCATTCGCTCGATGTTCCGACACGCGACAAGCTCTCCAAGGGTCGCCTGCCGATCGAGGGCCGGGTCGATCTTCATGGCATGACGCAGGACGAGGCCTATTCGCTATTGTATGCCTTCCTGAGCCGGGCGCATGCAGGCGGCCTGCGCTACGTACTGGTCATCACCGGCAAGGGCAATTCGAAGGGTGGTGACGGCGTTCTGAAGCGCATGGTTCCGGCCTGGCTCGACACTGCGCCCTTCCGCATGCTGATTTCGAGCCAGGACCATGCCGAGCGCCATCATGGCGGCTCCGGTGCGCTCTACATCAGGATCAGGCGGAGGCCTGGCGCATGACCCCGCTCGGCGAACGCATCCGCGAACTTCGGCGCGAGCGCGGCGTCAGCCAGAAGGACATGGCCGCCACCATCGGCGTCAGCGCCGCCTACCTCTCGGCCCTGGAGCACGGCCATCGCGGCGTGCCGACCTGGGCGATGATCCAGAAGATCATCGGCTACTTCAACGTCATCTGGGACGATGCCGAGGAACTGCAGAAACTGGCGGAGGGCTCGCATCCGCGCGTCGTCGTCGACACGGCGGGGCTTTCGCCTGCCGCCACCGAGCTCGCCAATCTGCTGGCCCAGGCCATTGGCGAATTGAACGAGACCGAACTGGCCGCCCTCAACGTTCACGTCCGCAACGCGATTGCGCGGAAGAAGCGTGGCTAAAACAGCGCCTTGAGCTCGTCGAGGCGGTCGTTGACCAGCCAGCCGTAGTAATTTTCCTCGGGCACCTTGGGTTCTTCGCCGGCGCCCTGGCGCCGGTCGTTCTCGGCCTTGAGCGCATAGGCCCGCGCCTCGGGACTACCGACATTGTAGAGCGTGGCGGTCAGCCCCGGATTGCCCGAAATATCGAAGCCGGCGATGCTTTTGTAGGCGTCGATCGAGGTCTTCAGCGTCGCGGCGACGTATGGCAGCGTCAGGTCGGGGTCCATGATGGTCTTGTAGACGGCATTCGGGTCGCTCTCGTCGAGCTTGGGCAGGCGCGACACCTTGTTCACCATGTCGCTCATCTGCAGTGCGGTCAGCGGGTTGAGCTGGCCGATGCCGAAGGTCTGGCCGGCATAGAAGGGCTGGAAGAAGGTGGCGCTGAACCGGTCGTTGGGAAAGCTGGTGCCGCCGACGCTCTTGCCGCGGAAGTCCTGGTTCCACACGCGCTCGCGGCATTCCCACAGGTCGTAGCTGCCCGATTTGCCGGCGCATTCGGCGAACTCGGGCCGCTTGATGAAATCGGAGATGTCCTCGCCCTCATAGGCGAAGCGCAGCTTGCTGGAGAGGTAGGACACCGCCTTGACGTAATAGGTCTGCAGCCGGTCGTAGGCGTCGACATTGTAGGTGTGCTCGCCGACGATGGCCCCGACGATGTGCATCGGGTCGATGCCGTAAGCGCGCGCCACCGACTTGATCTTGCCGCGCAATTCGTCGTCGTTCTGCAGCAGCGCGTAGACCTTGCGGTACTTGGCGTCGAACGTGGTCTTGCCCGCTCTCGTGCGCTTGGACGAGGCGCCGGGCACGTCGGGCTGTTCGGCATGCACGTTGCCGGCGGCAACCACCGTCGTGGCAGCCGATGCCTGCGGCGTGCTGAAGGCTGCCGCGAGGAGAAATGCAGTGAGAAATGCACGTTTCATATGCTGATGTATGCCCAAGCTTTGTCAGGGCAAATTAGAAAATGCCCCACGCTTAGTCGAGGGCGTTGTCGCCCGATGCTGCGAAACCTGGCGGGATGGTTCCATTCGGCCACAGGTCGGGCAGGGCGGCGACCTGCGCAAGGCAGGCCGCCGCTGAAGCTTTTAGAGAATGAAGCGCGACAGGTCGGTGTTGCGCGAGAGATCGCCGACATGCTTTTCGACATAGGCGGCGTCGATCTTGACCGACGTGCCGTTGCGGTCCGGTGCGTCGTA
Organism: Aminobacter aganoensis; assembly: GCF_014206975.1. Classification (GTDB taxonomy): domain Bacteria; phylum Pseudomonadota; class Alphaproteobacteria; order Rhizobiales; family Rhizobiaceae; genus Aminobacter; species Aminobacter aganoensis. The sequence continues at coordinate 171,795 of NZ_JACHOU010000007.1, read as the reverse complement.
GGAGATCTCGTCGAGCACGCGTTCCATCACCGTCTGCAGGCGCCGCGCGCCGATGTTCTCGACCGAGGCGTTGAGGTCGACCGCGATGCCGGCGAGTGCATCGATGGCGTCGTCGGTGAATTCGAGGTCGACGCCTTCGGTGTTCATCAGGGCGATGTACTGCTTGATCAGGCTGGCTTCCGTCTCCGTCAGGATGCGGCGGAAGTCGTCCTTTTCCAGCGCGCGTAACTCGACGCGGATCGGCAGGCGGCCCTGCAGTTCCGGCAGCAGGTCCGACGGCTTGGAGACGTGGAACGCGCCCGAAGCGATGAACAGGATGTGGTCGGTCTTGATCTGCCCGTATTTGGTCGCAACCGTCGTGCCTTCGACGAGCGGCAACAGGTCCCGCTGCACGCCTTCGCGCGAGGGGCCGCCATGGACATCGCCACGGGCGATCTTGTCGATCTCGTCGAGGAAGACGATGCCTTCGTTCTCGGTGACCTCGAGCGCACGGCGGACGACCTCGTCCTGGTCGAGCAGCTTGTCGGACTCGTCGCTGATCAGCAGCGCGTAGGATTCCTTGACGGTGGTCTTGCGCGCCTTGGTGCGCTGGCCGCCCATCGCCTTTTGCAGCATGTCGTTGATGTTGAGCACGCCGACATTGCCGCCGGGCATGCCCGGGATGTCGAAGCTCGGCATGCCGCCGGTGCCGGTGTCGGCGACCTGGATCTCGATTTCCTTGTCGTCGAGCTCGCCGTCGCGCAGCTTTTTCCGGAACGAGTCGCGGGTCGCCGGGCTCGCGGTCTTGCCGACCAACGCCTCGAGCACGCGCTCCTCTGCGTTGACATGGGCGCGGGCCTTGACGTCTTCGCGCATCTTCTCGCGCACAAGGCCGATGGCGACCTCGACCAGGTCGCGGATGATCTGCTCGACGTCGCGGCCGACATAGCCGACCTCGGTGAACTTGGTCGCCTCGACCTTGACGAAGGGCGCACCCGCCAGCTTGGCCAGCCGGCGCGATATCTCGGTCTTGCCGACGCCGGTCGGCCCGATCATCAGGATGTTCTTGGGCATGACCTCTTCGCGCATCTGGCCTTCCAGCTGCTGCCGGCGCCAGCGGTTGCGCAGGGCAATCGCCACGGCGCGCTTGGCGTCCTTCTGGCCGATGATGAAGCGGTCGAGTTCTGAAACGATCTCACGGGGAGAGAATGTGGACATGGCGTTACTCTCGAATACTCAGTTGGGGCTTATGTATGGGCTGGAAGCCGTACCGCAAGGGCGCCGGGCAGCAGCGGCAGAAGGGTCCGTCGCAGCGCATGCCAGCCGGCGCTGAGCAACAGCACCAGGGCGCCGAGAACCAGCATGGTCAGCGGCACGACGCCGTCCGACAGTCCGGCCTTGACGACCAGCGAGCCGAAGGCAAAGCCGGCATAGGACAGGCCGGAAACAAGGATCGCGCGCCTGTCGACGACAAGGGCGACGATCGCCAGTGCGATGAAGATTGCCAGGATGCTCCACGCTGAAACCGCCTCGGAGCCGCCCTCGCCAACCAGCCCGCCGACCATCGGGTGGACGATCAGCGGTGCTGCCAGCATGTGCAGCCAGAATGCGATGTCGGTGCGCCGGGTCTGGCGTTGCGGATCGCTCAGGTCGAACCGCATGGCGAGCGTGAACACGGCAAGGCCGCAGGCCAGCAGCAGGGGCTTGGCCGCCTCGACGGCGAAATCCGGCCAGAGCATGAAAAGGACGCCCACGACCGAGGCGACAAGGGCAGCCACGCCGGCAGCAATCGTCACCGGTACCCGGAAACGCCGGTAGTGCAATGCGGCCGCAACGGCGGTGGCAAGGCCTGCGACGACGATCGGCAAGCCGCCGTGGTTGCCGAGACCCACGCCGAATCTGAGACTGGGGTTGAAGGCTTCCGCAACGGTCGAAAAGACCGCTCCCGCATAGACCAGGAGCAACACGATGCTGGGCAACGCCATGCGTTGCTGGCGGGTAAAATACTCGGCCAGAAGCCAGCTCGCCGCCGCGATGACGGCGAACATGCCGGTGTTGCCGACCATGTCGCGGGAGAAATAGCCCAGGGCGCCCAGGAACAGGCCGAGGCCGATGGTGACGAAGATGTCGCTGAAGCCGCTGATGAACCGGAACTTCTCGTCGTCATGCGGTTCCCGGTCGAGGACGGGCGCGTTGGCGCTTTCGAGATCGCGCAGCCCTTGCGCCTGCTCGGCGGTCAGCAACCCGCTCGCCACGGCGGCGAGCAGCGTATCGGGCGATATGTCGGAAGGCTTGGTCATTACATCATCCCCGCTTGCCATTGCTTGATCGCGTCCAGCGGATAGACCAGCATGATGACGTTGAGCGTCAGGTTGTCCCGGATGACGTAGCCGACGCCGATCTCGAAGATGATGGCCAGGGCGACGGTGCTCCAGACCGGGAGCCGCGCCGCCATCGCAAAGCCCAGCACCATGGCCAAAGTGTCGAACACCGAATTCAGGACGCTGTCGCCGTAATAGTCGAGCGAAATGGTCCCCTCGCGATAGCGGTTGATGATGAAGTCGCTGTTTTCGACCAGTTCCCACGCCACTTCGATGCCGATGGCGACCGCCAGCCGGAAGCCGAGCGAACTCTTGGGCGCAATCCAGCTCATCAGCGCATAGAAAAGGAAGCCGTGGATGATGTGCGAGAAGGTGTACCAGTCGGAGATGTGCTGGGAATTCTCCGAGCTTTGCACCACCCCGTGCCAGAGCTTGACGTAACCGCACTTGCAGATCGCCGGATGGCCCATCCAGTACAGCGCGACCGCCTGCCCGGCGATCATCAGGGCGGCGACCAGCAGCCACCAGCCCAGTTTTTCACGTCGCGCGGCGGCTTCACTGTCCTGCGATAGGCTCATGCGTCGAATTCCCCCTCCTCCGCGTCTCGCGCCATCATCAGCGCGGGACCGTAAATCGACAAGCGTGTGTCGAAGGCCGCGAAACCGGCCTTTTCATAGGCGCGGATAGCCCGCTTGTTGGCAGGATCCGGATCGATGATCACGCGCGGTACCCCTTCCTCGAACAGTTCGTCGACGAACTGCCTGAGGATCGCCGAACCGTGGCCCTTCCCCACCAGGTCGGCCACGCCGATTGTAAGGTCGAGGCCGAGCGTGCCGAAAGGCTGGTCCTGATAGGGATGATCGTCTTCCAGGTGGGGATCGTAGCTCTGGAGATAGCCGATCGGCTTGCCATCGAGTTCGACGATCAGCGGCTCGACCGAGATGCTGTCGATATGTTCCGCGATCGAGGCCAGCTCTTCGGCCGCATCGCCCCACCATTCCGCGACATGCGGCGCTGCCAGCCATCTGGCGAGCAGCGGCATGTCTTTTCGTTCGACAGGACGGAAGTCGTAGCGCGCGGCTGCCTCAGTCGGCATCGAGCGTCTCAACCACGAAGCTGTGGTTGGTGTAGACGCAGATGTCGGCGGCGATCTGCATCGCCTTGCGAGCGATCTCCTCGGCGTCCTTGTCCGTGTCCATCAGTGCGCGGGCCGCGGCCAGTGCATAGTTGCCGCCCGAACCGATGGCCATCACGCCGAATTCGGGCTCCAGCACGTCGCCTGTACCGGTCAGCGCCAGCGACACGTTCTTGTCGGCGACAAGCATCATCGCTTCGAGGCGGCGCAGGTAGCGGTCGGTGCGCCAGTCCTTGGCGAGTTCGACGCAGGCGCGCGTCAACTGGTCGGGATACTGCTCGAGCTTGGCTTCGAGCCTTTCGAGAAGGGTGAAGGCGTCGGCGGTGGCGCCGGCAAACCCGGCAATCACATTGCCCTTGCCGAGGCGGCGGACCTTGCGGGCATTGCCCTTCATGATGGTCTGGCCGAGGCTGACCTGGCCGTCGCCGGCGATGACCACCTTGTTGCCCTTGCGCACCGTCACGATGGTCGTGGCGTGCATGCTCTGTTCGTTGGACATATGTAGCTCCGATGGCGCACGGCCCCTTCGAGGCGGCTCGTGCGTTACGAGTGGAAGTTCGATCTTATGTATGACGCGGCGCAAGGAATGCAAATCCGCATGCCGCGTCACGAAATGCCCTTTCGCGGCGATTGGCAAGCGGTCGAACATGCTGTTATTAGCATCTCGTTTTTGAGGACAAGGATCCGCCAATGGCCCCCCGTTCCGCCGAAGTCAGCCGCAAGACCAAGGAAACCGAGATTTCGGTCTCGGTCCACGTCGATGGCACCGGCCGTTCGGAGATGGCGACCGGCGTCGGCTTCTTCGACCACATGCTCGACCAGCTCTCCAGGCATTCGCTGATCGACATGAAGGTCTCCGCCAGGGGCGACCTGCACATCGACGACCACCACACCGTCGAGGATTGCGGCATCGCGATCGGCCAGGCGCTGTCCAAGGCGCTGGGCGACCGCCGCGGCATCATGCGCTACGCCTCGATCGACCTCGCCATGGACGAGACGCTGACACGCGCGGCCATCGACGTATCGGGCCGGCCGTTCCTGGTCTGGAACGTCGCCTTCTCGGCGCCCAAGATCGGCACCTTCGACACCGAGCTGGTGCGCGAGTTCTTCCAGGCACTGGCCCAGAATGCCGGCATCACCCTGCACGTCACCAACCATTACGGCGCCAACAACCACCACATCGCCGAAACCTGCTTCAAGGCCGTGGCGCGCGCGCTGCGCATGGCCCTTGAAAGCGATCCGCGCCAGCCTGACGCAGTACCCTCGACCAAGGGCAGCCTGAAGGGATAGCCATGGCCATCCATGTCGTCATGGAGCCGCCCGCCAAGGCGGGACAAAACGCTTCGGAAGCGGCCGTCTTCATTCGCGATGGCTTCCATTTCTTCGGCTTCATTGCGCCGCTGCTGTGGCTGTTGTGGCATCGGCTCTGGCTCGAAGCGGCGATGACCCTCGCCGCCACCCTGGCGCTTGCCGCGGCCAGCGAATGGGCAGGACTGACGTTTGCGGCACCGCTGCTGCCCTTGCTCATCTCGCTCTATGTCGGGCTCGAAGGCGGCGCGCTGCGCATCGCAGCGCTTCGCCGTGCCGGCTGGCACCAGTGGGGTGTCGTCGAGGCGGATTCGGTGGAAGACGCCGAGATGCGCTACCTCTTCGCCGCTGAAGCCGACGATGAGCCCGCCCCGGCTCCTGTTGCCATCTCCCCTGCCACGCCCCGGCCCCAGCCTGCTGGCGGAGCGCTCGGCCTCCTGCACTATCCCGGAAGAAACTGACATGCGCGTTGCCATCATCGACTACGGCTCGGGCAATCTGCGCTCGGCGACCAAGGCCTTCGAGCGTGCTGCCCGCGAGGCCGGCATATCGGCCGAGATCGAGCTGACGGCGGATGCCTGCCGCGTGCTTTCGGCCGACCGCATCGTGCTGCCCGGCGTCGGCGCCTATGCCGACTGCGCCCGCGGCCTGCGCGCCGTCGACGGCATGTGGGACGCGGTCGAGGAAGTCGCCATCCGCAAGGCGCATCCCTTCCTCGGCATCTGCGTCGGCATGCAGCTGATGTCCGAGCGCGGACTGGAAAAGACGGTCACCGAGGGCTTTGGCTGGATCGCCGGCGATGTCAAGGAGATCACGCCGAGCGACCCGTCGCTGAAGATTCCGCAGATCGGCTGGAACACGATTCACGTGAAACATCCGCACCCGGTCTTCGAGGGAATCCCTACCGGACCCGGCGGCCTGCACGCCTATTTCGTGCATTCCTACCATCTCGACGCAACCGACGAGAAACAGGTCCTGGCCAGTGCCGACTATGGCGGCCGTGTCACGGCGGCCGTTGCGCGCGACAATCTGGTCGGCACGCAGTTTCATCCTGAAAAGAGCCAGGCCCTTGGCCTTGCCCTCATCGCCAATTTCCTGAGGTGGAAGCCATGATCCTCTTTCCGGCCATCGACCTCAAGGACGGCCAGTGCGTTCGCCTCAAGCTTGGCGACATGGACCAGGCGACCGTCTACAACGATGACCCCGGCGCCCAGGCGAAAGCCTTCGAGGACCAGGGCTTCGAATGGCTGCATGTCGTCGACCTCAACGGTGCGTTTGCCGGCGAGAGCGTCAATGGCGCGGCCGTCGAGGCGATCCTCAAGGCGACGAAGAATCCGGTCCAGCTCGGCGGCGGCATCCGGACGCTCGATCACATCGAGCGCTGGCTCTCCAAGGGCCTCGCCCGGGTCATCCTCGGCACCGTCGCCGTCCGTGACCCCGAACTCGTCAAGGAAGCCTGCAGGAAGTTCCCCGGCAAGGTTGCCGTCGGCATCGATGCCAAGGGCGGCAAGGTCGCCGTCGAGGGTTGGGCTGAAGCGTCGAGCCTCGGCGTTGTCGAACTGGCGAAGAAATTCGAGGGCGCCGGCGTCGCCGCCATCATCTACACCGACATCGACCGTGACGGCGTCCTGGCCGGCATCAACTGGGATTCGACCATCGACCTCGCCGAGGCGGTCTCGATCCCGGTCATTGCCTCAGGCGGCCTCGCCTCGCTGGCCGACATCGTCCGCATGACCATGCCCGACGCGAAGAAGCTCGAAGGCGCCATCTCCGGCCGCGCGCTCTATGACGGCCGCATCGACCCTGCCCAGGCGCTGGCGATCCTGCGCGGCGAGCTGAAACCCGAGCCGGGATTGTTCGAGGAACGGAAATGACCCTCAAGGCCCGCGCCATCCCCTGTCTCGACGTCAAGGACAGCCAGCGTCGCCCGCAGCCGCGAAGCGGCGAGGACGCGCAAACAAAAGAGGAGGCCGTCCTTTGACCCTCAAAGCCCGTGTCATTCCGTGCCTCGACGTCAAGGACGGCCGTGTCGTCAAGGGCGTCCAGTTCGTCGATCTGATCGACGCCGGCGATCCGGTCGAAGCCGCCAAGGCCTATGACGCCGCCGGTGCCGACGAGCTCTGCTTTCTCGACATCACCGCCTCGTCCGACAATCGCGAGACCATCTTCGACGTCGTCGCCCGCACTGCCGAGCAGTGCTTCATGCCGCTGACCGTGGGCGGCGGCGTGCGCCAGGTTGCCGACATCCGCAGGCTGCTGCTCGCCGGTGCCGACAAGGTTGCCATCAACACGGCGGCGGTGAAGAACCCCGCCTTCGTCGCCGAGGCCGCCGACAAGTTCGGCAACCAGTGCATCGTCGTTGCCATCGACGCCAAGAAGGTGTCGCAGGCCAACGAAGCCGACCGCTGGGAGATTTTCACCCATGGTGGCCGCGAGCGTACCGGCATCGATGCGGTCGCGTTCGCCCGCAAGGTCGTCGATCTCGGCGCCGGCGAAATCCTGCTCACCTCGATGGACCGAGACGGCACCAAGATCGGCTACGACATCGCCTTGACCCGCGCGGTGGCGGACGCCGTGCGTGCGCCGGTCATCGCCTCGGGCGGCGTCGGCAACCTCGACCACATGGTCGACGGTATCCGTGAGGGACATGCGACGGCGGTGCTTGCCGCGTCGATTTTCCATTTTGGCACCTACACCGTTGCCGAGGCCAAGGCGCACATGGCAAAAGCAGGTTTGCCGATGCGGCGCGACCCGATTGGCTGACTAGAGCATGATCCCGAAAAGTGGGAACCGGTTTTCGGAAAAGATCATGCTCCAACAAGAAGATAGAGCCCCATTCCGATTCAATCGGAATGGAACAGGCTCTAATGTATCGAGGCCAAGATGAGCGGATTTTCCCTTTCCGACCTGGAAAAGATCGTCACCGAGCGGGCGCGTTCGGGCGATGCCAATTCATGGACCGCCAAGCTCTACCAGGGCGGCATGGAACGCGCGGCCAAGAAGCTCGGCGAAGAGGCGGTCGAGACCGTTATCGCTGCGGTCAAGGGCGACGATCGCGCCCTCGTTTCGGAAAGTGCCGATCTCCTTTATCATTGGCTCGTCGTGCTGGCTGTTGCCGGCGTGCCGATGGCCGAGGTGATGGCCGAGCTCGAGCGCCGCACCGCCCAGTCGGGTGTCGCCGAGAAGGCCGCGCGCAAGAACGAGGGCTGACCGCTGGTCAGGTCCCGCAGGGGAGGTTCGATGGATCAACTCGCGCCGGCGGACAAATACTCGCCTTACTGGTTTTTCTCGGCTGAGCATTGGGCCGGCTTCGGCGCCGACATGTCGATGACCCTGACCGCGGACGAGGTCAGGCGGCTGAGCTCGATGTACGAGCCCATCGACCTGGTCGAGGTCCGGCGCATCTACCTGTCTTTGTCGCGGCTGCTTTCGGCCCATGTCGAAACCAGCCAGCAGCTGTTTCGCCAGCGCCAGCGCTTCTTCAATTCGGACAAGAAGGGCACCAAGACCCCCTTCATCATCGGCATGGCGGGGTCGGTCGCCGTCGGCAAGTCGACCACCGCGCGTATCCTCAAGGAGCTTCTCACCCGCTGGCCGTCGAGCCCGAAGGTCGATCTGGTCACCACCGACGGTTTCCTCTATCCCAACGACGTGCTGCGCCGCGACAGCCTGATGGAGCGCAAGGGTTTCCCCGACAGCTACGATGTCGGCGCGCTGCTGCGCTTCCTCTCGGCGATCAAGTCGGGCCAGCCCAACGTCCGCGCGCCGGTCTACTCGCATTTGACCTATGACGTCATGCCCGGCGAGTTCGTCACCGTCGACCGCCCCGACATCCTGATTTTCGAGGGCATCAACGTGCTGCAGCCGCGCGAGTTGCCGAAGGACGGCAACTTGGTGCCCTTCGTCTCCGACTTCTTCGACTTCTCGATCTACATCGACGCCGATGAGAGCATCATCCACGAGTGGTACATCGACCGCTTCATGCGGCTGCGCGAAACCGCCTTCCGCAATCCGCAGTCGTTCTTCCATCGCTACTCGCAGCTGTCGGAGGATGCAGCCCGCGCCATTGCCGAGGGGCTGTGGGCCAACATCAACCTGAAGAACCTGCGCGAGAACATCCTGCCGACGCGCCCGCGCGCCGATCTCATCCTCAAGAAGGGTGCCGGCCATCTCGTCGAGGAAGTGGCGATCCGCAAGCTTTAGGTCGGCTTCGTCACCCGTCGCAGCGTGAGATTGATCCGGCCGCCCTGCTTCAGCAGCGCCGACGTCATCGGATAGATGCGGTCGACGCCATGGAAGGCGAGCCGCCCTTTCCCGCCCAGCACCACCACGTCGCCGCTTTCCAGCCTGAACGACACCGTCCGGTCGTCGCGCCGCATGCCGCCGACGCGGAACAGGCAGGCATCGCCCAGGGATACCGACACCACGGGAGCTTCGAACTCCTTTTCGTCGCGGTCCTGGTGCAGGCCCATCTTGGCGGTGTCGGTGTAGAAGTTTACCAGGCAGGCCTCCGGAGGATGCGGATAGCCTGCGACCTCGCGCCATAGGGAAAGCAGCGCTTCGGGGATCGGCGGCCACGGCGCCCCGGTGACCGGATGGGTCGGCTGGTAGCGGTAACCGCCCTCCTTGTCGGTGACCCAGCCCAGCGAGCCGCAATTGGTCATCCGCACGCTCATTTCCTTGCCGGTCTTCGGCATGGCGGGCGTGTAGAGTGCTGCCGTCTTCACCACCTCGCGGATGCTGTCGACCAGGCTTTCCTGGGCATCGCGCGGGAGAAAGCCGGGCATGTGGCGGATGCCTTTGGGAAGCACGAGCACGTTAGGGACCTTTCGATTCCGCCCAGAATGCCACTCCACAAGCAAAACGGCGACCCGAAAGCCGCCGTTCCGCATGATATGATGGCTTGGCTTCAGGCCGTCGCGATGTCGGGGATGCGCAGCACCTGGCCGGGATAGATCTTGTCGGGGTGCGTCAGCATCGGCTTGTTGGCCTCGAAGATGACGGTGTATTTCGACGCCTTGCCCTTGCCGTACTGGGCTTCGGCGATCTTCGACAGGTTGTCGCCCTTCTTGACGGTGTAGAACACCGGCGCCTTGGCCGGGGTCGCCGCCTTGACCAGTTCGGTCATGTCGACCTTGCTGTCGAGCTTGAGGCCGGAATCGGGCGCCACCACCTTCAGTTCGTCGGCCTGCACCTTGGAGACGCCGAGCGTGTTGCCGACGGCGATCACCGCCTTCTCGAAGATCGACTGGTCCTTGACCACGCCCGTCAGCACGGCGGTGTCGCCCTTGACCACCACCTGCACGTTGTCGGTGCCGAGCTTGTGCGAATCGAGCTCTTTCTTCAGCGTGTCGGCGCTCGGTGCCTCGTCGTCGCCGAAGCCAAGCTTCTTGCCGACATTCTTGACGAAATCGAACATGCCCATTCGTGGTCTCCCTTGCTGTGGCATTCGCCGGAGCTTGGCACCTGCATTGCCGAAATGGAAGCGGTATTGATTCCCGAGGCTTAATCGCCGTCGACGCGTCCGCGCAGCTTCTTGACCGTCGAGCGCCCGGCCTTGCTTTTCAGCCGTCGCTCCACCGAGCCTTTTGTCGGCCTGGTCTTCTTGCGCGGCGGCGGTGGCGGTTCGGCAGCCTTGGCGACAAGTGCCGCAAGCCGCGCCCTGGCGTCGGCCCGGTTCTGCTCCTGGGTGCGGTAGCGCCCGGCCTCGATGACGATCACGCCCTCCTTGGTTGCCTTCTGGCCGGCAAGCTTGATGGTGCGCACGCGCACGCGCTCGGGCAGGCCTGGCGCGTTCGCCGCGTCGAAGCGCAGTTGCACGGCGGTGGCGACCTTGTTGACGTTCTGGCCGCCCGGCCCCGACGAGCGGATGAAGTTCTCCTCGAGGTCGTCGGGATGGATGACCACGTCATGGGCAATGATGATCTTGTCGTCGGCGCTCATGCGCCAAGTCATGCCGTGGCGCGGCGCAAAAGAAAAGGCCCGGCGCTTGGCCGGGCCTTTTCGATGTCGTTTCGGCAGGCCGCGACTACTCGGCGGCTTCCTGGGTGCGGGGCGCCGCGCCGCGCACGGTGGCGTCGACATGGCTTTCGAACTTGCCGAAATTGTCGATGAACATCGACACCAGCTTGCTGGCCTGGCGGTCATAGGCAGCGCCGTCGGCCCAGGTCGAGCGCGGGTCGAGGATCTTGCCTTCGACGCCGGGAACCGAAACCGGCACGGCGAAGCCGAAATTGGCATCGGTGCGGAATTCGACCGCGTTGAGCGAGCCGTCGAGGGCCGCAGCAAGCAGTGCGCGCGTCGCCTTGATCGGCATGCGCGAACCCGTGCCATAGGCGCCGCCGGTCCAGCCGGTGTTGACCAGCCAGCAATTGACGCCGTGGTCGGAGATCAGCTGGCGCAGCAGGTTGCCGTATTCGCTGGGGTGCCTGGGCATGAACGGCGCGCCGAAGCAGGTCGAGAAGGTCGCCTCGGGCTCGGTCACGCCGCGTTCGGTGCCGGCGACCTTGGCGGTGTAGCCCGACAGGAAGTGGTACATCGCCTGTGCCGGCGTCAGCTTGGCGATGGGCGGCATCACGCCGAAGGCATCGGCCGTCAGCATGATGATGTTCTTCGGGTGGCTGGCGAGGCCGGTGGCGCTGGCGTTTGGAATGAAGTCGAGCGGATAGGCGCAACGGGTGTTTTCGGTACGCGAGCCGTCGTTGAAGTCAGGCACGCGGTTGTCGTCGAGAATGACGTTCTCGAGCACCGTGCCGAAGCGCTGGGTCGTCGCGAAGATTTCTGGCTCGGCCTCGGCCGAGAGCCTGATCGTCTTGGCGTAGCAGCCGCCTTCGAAGTTGAAGATGCCGCCCGGGCCCCAGCCATGCTCGTCGTCGCCGATCAGCGTGCGCGCAGGGTCGGCCGACAGCGTCGTCTTGCCGGTGCCGGAAAGGCCGAAGAAGATGGCGGCGTCGCCGTCCGGGCCCTCATTGGCCGAGCAGTGCATCGGCATCACGCCGCCGGCGGGCAGGATGTAGTTGAGCGCGGTGAACACCGACTTCTTCATTTCGCCGGCATATTCGGTGCCGCCGATGAGCACGATCATGCGCGTCAGGTCGACGGCGATCAGCGTCTCGCTGCGGCCGCCATGGCGCGCATTGTCGGCCCGGAACGACGGCAGGTCGATGATCGTCATCTTCGGTGCGAAGCCGGCCAGCTCCGCCTCGTCTGGGCGGATCAGCAGGTTGCGGATGAACATCGAGTGCCAGGCATATTCGGTGATGACCCGCGTCGGCAGGCTCAGCGAGCGGTCGGCGCCGCCGATCAGGTCCTGGACGAACAGGTCCTTGTCAGCCGCATGGGCGAGGAAATCGGCGTGCAGCGCGTCGAACTGCGCCCGCGTCATGGCATTGTTGTTGTCCCACCAGACCTGGGTCTCGGTGTTTTCGTCGCGCACGACGAACTTGTCCTTGGGCGAGCGGCCGGTGTACTGGCCGGTGTCGGCGACGAGCGCGCCGTGCGCCGTCAGCTGGGCCTCGCCGCGGCGAACCGCCTCTTCGACCAGCAGTGCAGCGCCCAGGTTGTAATGCACGGTGCCCGACGTCTTGAGCCCTGCCGTTTCGATCCCGTTGGCGGGATTACGCTTACCGATTTCCGACATTCGGTGAACCCTCGTTCGATTTGACGCCAATGTCCGGTCTGCGGGCCGGACGCCGCTGTCCCCGAGGGACCGAGGCAGCCAGAAACAGAAAAGCCAAGCGATTTCAAATCATTAATCGATTTAAAAATTTTGAAATTTATCTAAATCGTTTAAATGGTGGGGATTGGCGGCACCTTGCCCGGGAGTCAGGCAGGTTTTTTGTTCGAGCTTTTTTCGTGCCGCCCCATATAGCAAGCGAACTGGTTGTGGTGGTTGCACTCCCCTTCATCGGGGGGTATGCCACATTTTGTACCTAATTTGTCCTGCAAAAGCCCTGCTCGGAAGCAGGAAGGGACACCCGCTCATGAGGGAGCCGCTGGAAATGGCAACGATCGCGCTTGTCGACGACGACCGCAACATTTTGACATCGGTTTCGATAGCGCTCGAGTCCGAAGGGTATCGTGTCGAGACCTACACCGACGGTGCCTCGGCACTGGAGGGGCTGGCCGCGCGGCCGCCGAACCTCGCCATCCTCGACATCAAGATGCCGCGCATGGACGGCATGGAGCTGTTGCGCCGTTTGCGCCAGAAGACCGACCTGCCGGTGATCTTCCTGACGTCGAAGGACGATGAGATCGATGAGCTGTTCGGCCTCAAGATGGGCGCCGACGATTTCATCCGCAAGCCGTTCTCCCAGCGTCTGCTGGTCGAGCGCGTACGCGCCGTGCTGCGCCGTGCCAGTGCCCGCGAGGCTGCGGCCAAGACGCCGAGCCCGCAGTCGCGTTCGCTGGAGCGCGGCCAGCTGGTGATGGACCAGGAGCGCCACACCTGCACCTGGAAGGGCGAGCCGGTCATCCTGACCGTCACCGAATTCCTGATCCTGCACTCGCTGGCCCAGCGCCCGGGTGTCGTCAAAAGCCGAGACGCCTTGATGGATTCGGCTTATGATGAGCAGGTCTATGTCGACGACCGTACCATCGACAGCCACATCAAGCGCCTGCGCAAGAAGTTCAAGGCCGTCGACGACGACTTCGAGATGATCGAAACGCTCTATGGTGTCGGCTACAGATTCCGCGAAGCGTGAGATCGGCGGGGGCTGAGATCACATGGCGATGGAAGCAGAGATCAGGAAGCCCGTGGCCGCCACGAAGCGGTCGCGCGGTCGCCTGTCGCTGTTCCTCGACCGGGCAAGGATTCGGCTGAGCCGCTTCCTCGGCCACTATTTCTTCTCCAGCCTGACGCGCCGCATCCTGTTCCTCAACCTCGCCGGGTTGGCGGTGCTGGTCGCCGGAATCCTGTATCTCAACACGTTCCGCGACGGCCTGATCGGCGCTCGTGTCGAGAGCCTGATGACGCAGGGCGAGATCATTGCCGGCGCCATTGCCGCCTCGGCCACCGTCGAGACCGATTCGATCAGCATCGACCCGGAAAAGCTGCTCGAGCTGCAGGCCGGCGAAACGCTTGGCCCGGGCTCCGACCAGCTCGACAGCCTCGATTTTCCGATCAATCCCGAGCGCGTGGCGCCCGTCCTGCGCCGGCTGATCTCGCCGACCAGGACGCGCGCCCGCATCTACGACCGCGACGCCAATCTGCTGCTCGATTCGCGTCATCTCTATTCGCGCGGCCAGATCCTGCGCTACGACCTTCCGCCTGTCGAGGAAGACGAGCCGACCGTGTTCGAGCGGGCGCAGAAGTTCGTCTTCGACTTTTTCCGCGACAGCGCGCTGCCGGTCTACAAGGAACAGCCCGGCGGCAATGGCGCTGCCTTCCCCGAGGTCGTCCAGGCATTGACCGGCGGCCCGGCGACGATCGTCCGGGTCAGCGAACAGGGCGAGCAGATCGTCTCCGTCGCCGTTCCGATCCAGCGCTTCCGCGCCGTGCTCGGCGTGCTGATGCTGTCGACCGAAGGCGGCGACATCGACAAGATCGTCGCTGCCGAGCAGAAGGCCATCCTGCGCGTCTTCGGCGTCGCTGCTTTGGTCACGGCCATTCTGTCGATGCTGCTGGCGTCGACCATCGCCAACCCGCTGCGCCGGTTGTCTGCTGCCGCCAACCGGGTGCGCCGCGGCGGCAAGAGCCGCGAGGAAATCCCCGATTTCTCCGACCGCCAGGACGAGATCGGCAACCTGTCGGTTGCCGTGCGCGACATGACCAAGGCGCTTTACGCCCGCATCGAAGCGATCGAGAGTTTTGCCGCCGACGTCAGCCACGAGCTCAAGAACCCGCTGACCTCGCTGCGCAGCGCAGTCGAGACTTTGCCGCTCGCCAGGAACGAAAGCTCGCGCGAGCGGCTGATGGAGGTCATCCAGCACGACGTGAAGCGTCTCGACCGGTTGATCACCGACATCTCCGACGCCTCCCGTCTCGATGCCGAGCTGGCGCGCGAGGATGCCGGCAAGGTGGATCTCAAGAAGTTCATCGGCGACCTGGTTTCCGTGTCGCGCGAGGCCGGCCGCCACAAGAAGGCGGTTGAGATCGCGTTCACCGTCGCCAAGCTGCCTGCTGGCATGAAGAACTACAACGTCGTCGGCCACGACCTGCGCATCGGCCAGGTCATCACCAACCTGATCGAGAACGCCCGCTCCTTCGTGCCCGACGACCATGGCCACATTGCCATTTCGCTGGCCCGTGTCGGCAAGTTCAATGTCATCACGGTCGAGGACAACGGCCCCGGCATTCGTGCCGAAAACATCGACCGCATTTTCGAGCGCTTCTACACCGACCGCCCGGCGGGCGAGGCTTTCGGCCAGAATTCCGGCCTCGGCCTGTCGATCAGCCGCCAGATCGTCGAGGCCCATGGCGGCACGCTGAGTGCTGAAAACATCACAGGCACCAAGCCGGGCGAACTCAAGGGCGCGCGCTTCGTCGTTGCCCTGCCGGCCGAAAGCTGACCCGTGGCGCCAGCCAACATGCATGCCACGGCGGTTGTGCTCGGCGATCGCTGCGTGCTGGTCGCCGGATCGTCGGGATCGGGCAAGACGGCGCTTGCTTTGGCGCTGGTCGAGAAATTCCGCGGCGCAGGCCGATTTGCTAGGCTGGTTTCCGACGATCAGGTCTTCCTGTCGGTGCACTATGGCAGGCTTTTGTGCCATGCTCCGCAAGCCATTTCCGGCCTGGCCGAAGTCCGCGGCGTCGGTCCGGTTCCGGTCGAGCATGAAGCCGCAGCTGCAGTCGACCTGCTGGTCAGGCTCGTTCCTGCGACCGAAGTGGAACGGTTGCCTGGACAGGACAGCGAGACGATCCTTGGTTGCATGATAAATCGTTTGCTGCTCGCTGAGCGGGAAATTTCCATGGCTACCCCGGCAATTCTGGCCCGGCTGGGCATCACCCTCTTCGCCTGACGCTGCACAAACTTTTTGCTGCATTGCGTCAAAATGGCGTGGCGAGCAGCAGATTGGGGCTTGTAAACGCTCTCGCCCTCGACAAGATAGCGCTCCCGCCCTCCGCGAAGGCGGCAAGAGTACTGCGCGGCTGTGAAGAGGCCATGACGGGAGCCAAATCAGAATGATCGGACTCGTGCTTGTGACGCACGGTCAGCTGGCCGAAGAGTTCCGCCATGCCGTGGAACACGTCGTCGGACCGCAGGACAATTTCGAGACAGTCTCCATCGGAGCCGACGATGACATGGCGCAGCGTCGCAGCGACATCATCGACGCCGTCGCCAGCGCCGACACCGGCAATGGCGTGGTCGTTCTCACCGACATGTTCGGCGGAACGCCGTCCAACCTCGCCATTTCGGTGATGGAAGCCGGCCGTGTCGAAGTCATCGCCGGCATGAACTTGCCGATGCTCATCAAGCTGACGAGCGTGCGCAAGGCCGACAACATGGCCGCCGCCCTCGACGAGGCACAGGCCGCCGGCCGCAAATACATCAATGTTGCAAGTCAGGTGTTGAGCGGCAAATGAGCGGCATGCCCTACTCGCCCGAGAAGGGCCACATCGTCCGCGATCTCACCATAGTCAACCAGCGCGGCCTGCATGCCCGCGCCTCGGCCAAGTTTGTCCAGATCGCCGGCGAGTTCCAGGCCAATGTCAGCGTCGAGAAGGACGGCATTTCCGTCGGCGGCACCTCGATCATGGGCCTGATGATGCTCGCCGCCAGCCCCGGCTGCACCATCCGCGTCACAGCCAGCGGCCCGGAGGCCACCGAGGCGATGGAAGCGCTTTCGACGCTCGTCGCCGCCCGCTTCGGCGAGGAGTGCTGATCGCCGGACTGAGTCCTGCGTGACATGCACGAATAAAGATTTCTTTATGTCCCATTGTCGATGATGGCCTGATCTGGTAGTCAGGCCGATCTTTCGCGCGCCCCCGCATCCCTCCCGCGGCGGCGTGAAGCAAACAGGAATCGGAGCAAGCCATGACGGGTAGCAAGGATTATCTGGTCGCCGACATTTCGCTCGCCGGCTGGGGTCGCAAGGAAATCGAGATCGCCGAAACCGAGATGCCGGGCCTGATGGCCTGCCGCGAGGAGTTCGGTGAAGCAAAGCCGCTCAAGGGCGCGCGCATTTCCGGGTCGCTGCACATGACCATCCAGACGGCTGTGCTGATCGAGACGCTGAAGGAACTCGGCGCTGACATCCGCTGGGCCTCGTGCAATATCTTCTCGACCCAGGATCATGCCGCGGCAGCCATCGCGGACGCCGGCATCCCGGTCTTCGCCGTCAAAGGCGAGACGCTTGAGGAATACTGGCAGTACACCGACCAGATCTTCCAGTGGACCGATGGCGGTGCCACCAACATGATCCTCGACGATGGCGGCGACGCCACCATGTACATCCTGATCGGCGCCCGTGCCGAGGCCGGCGAGAACGTGCTGTCCAACCCGGGCAGCGAAGAGGAAGAGATCCTGTTCGCCCAGATCAAGAAGCGCATGGCTGAAACGCCGGGCTTCTTCGCCAAGCACAAGGCTGCCATCCGCGGCGTCACCGAAGAGACCACGACCGGCGTCAACCGTCTCTACCAGCTGCAGAAGAAGGGCCTGCTGCCCTTCCCGGCAATCAACGTCAATGACTCCGTCACCAAGTCGAAGTTCGACAACAAGTACGGCTGCAAGGAATCGCTGGTCGACGGCATCCGCCGCGGCACCGACGTCATGATGGCCGGCAAGGTCGCCGTCGTCTGCGGTTACGGCGACGTCGGCAAGGGCTCGGCCGCTTCGCTCCAGGGTGCCGGCGCCCGCGTCAAGGTCACGGAAGTCGACCCGATCTGCGCGCTCCAGGCCGCGATGGACGGCTTCGAGGTCGTCACGCTGGAGGACGCAGCGCCGACCGCCGACATCGTCATCACCACGACCGGCAACAAGGACGTCATCACCCTCGACGACATGCGCCGGATGAAGGACATGGTCATCGTCGGCAACATCGGCCACTTCGACAACGAGATCCAGGTCGCCGCCCTGCGCAACCTCAAGTGGACCAACGTCAAGCCGCAGGTCGACATGATCACCTTCCCGGATGGCAAGCGCATGCTGCTCCTGTCGGAAGGTCGTCTGCTCAACCTCGGCAATGCCACCGGCCACCCCAGCTTCGTCATGTCGGCGTCGTTCACCAACCAGACGCTGGCCCAGATCGAGCTTTTCACCAAGCCCGGCCAGTACAAGAACGAAGTCTATGTCCTGCCCAAGCATCTCGACGAGAAGGTCGCCCGCCTGCACCTCGACAAGCTCGGTGCCAAGCTGACCACTCTGTCTGATGAACAGGCCACTTATATCGGTGTGACGCCGAAGGGCCCGTTCAAGCCGGAACACTACCGCTATTAACCATAGCGTAAATACATACAACATATTGAAACCGGGCGATTGACTTTCGCCCGGTTTCTTTTTTGCGCGCACGCCTTCTTCACGGCGATTCGCCTAACGGCTATTGTGGCGTGATTCGCCACGCGCCCGTTCTCGGCGGAACTTTTTGGGGCGCTTCAGGGCGGTCTTGCAGTCAGGCGGCGGAGAGGAACAAGACATGCCGGGGGAATACCCGCTTTCAGCGGGACAGGCCGTTTCCGGCGGCCGACAGGATTCGCAGATGCCTCTACCAGGCGGTATGTGGCAGGCCGTGCGCCGGCTCGGCAGCCGTTCTGCCGTGGCTTTGCTTGGCGCCACTGCCCTGTGCGCGCCTGTCGGATATGCCCACGCCCAGCAGGCAACCATCGCCAGCCTGCCCACCGCCGAAGTCATCCAGCTCGCCGTGCTCGTCGGCGTCATGGGCGCGGCGCTCATTTCCGCCATCGCGCTGATCCGTGAAAAGGCCCGCATTGCCGCCGAAAACGTCGAACTGCGCGGCCGCGTCGCCGACCTCAATGCATCGCTGCAGCGGTCGGAGGCCCTGCTCAACCTGCGCGACCAGCGCGTCATCGTCTGGGCCAACGAGAACAAGAAGCCAGAGCTGATCGGCTCGCTGCCGATCGAAACCGGCGCGCCGGACGATCGCGCCGCCTTCCTCGGTTTTGGCCGCTGGCTGATGCCGCGTTCGGCCGCAGCGCTCGAAAATGCCATCGCCGCCTTGCGCGACAAGGGCACCGCTTTCGAGCTGGTGGCGGAGACCCATGCCGGTGCCGCACTCGAAGTCCATGGCCGCAAGAGCGGCGCCCACGCCATCGTCCGCTTTGTCTCGATCTCCGAGGCCCAGCGCGGCCAGGCGCGGTTGACGCTCGACAACCAGCGGCTCAGCGCCGAATACGAAACGCTCGTCGGCCTGGTCGATGCCATCGACATGCCGTTCTGGATGCGCGATGCCGACGGCCGGCTGAAATGGGTCAACAAGGCCTTCGCCAAGGCCGTCGAAGCAACCGATTCCGCCGCAGCCATCCGCGACGGCAAGGAGTTTCTGGGCACGCAGTCGCGCGAGGCGATC
Organism: Aminobacter aganoensis; assembly: GCF_014206975.1. Classification (GTDB taxonomy): domain Bacteria; phylum Pseudomonadota; class Alphaproteobacteria; order Rhizobiales; family Rhizobiaceae; genus Aminobacter; species Aminobacter aganoensis. Next base: position 152,589 of record NZ_JACHOU010000007.1, on the reverse strand, counting down.
GCCCAGCAGCACCTGTCGCGTCCCGTCTTCCAGCAGACGCTGTCGACCGTTATCGACGGCGACCGCCGCATGTTTGCCGTCACCGACGTCGTCGGCAGGGAAGGTTCTGCAGGCATCGCCGCCGACATGAGCGCAGCCGATGCCATCCGCGAGGAATACAGCCAGGTCGTGCGCAGCCACGCCGACACGCTCGACCAGGTGGCCACCGCCGTCGCCACCTTCGATGCCGGCCAGAAGCTGCGGTTCCACAACAACGCCTTCCAGAAGCTCTGGGAGCTCGATGCCGGCTATCTCTCCAGCGCGCCCGACAATGCCCTCCTGCTCGATCGCCTGCGCAGCGAGCGCAAGCTCCCGGAACAGCCGGAATGGCGGCGCTGGAAGGAAAACCTGCTCGGTGCCTACCGCGCCGTCGAGCCGCAGGAGCATCTCTGGCACCTGCCCGACGGCCGCACCATCCGCGTCGTCGCCAACCCGCAGCCCAAGGGCGGCGTCACCTGGGTGTTCGAGAACCTGACCGAGAAGATCGATCTCGAAAGCCGCTACACCACGGCCGTGCGCGTCCAGGGTGAAACCCTCGACAATCTCGCCGAGGGCGTCGTCGTTTTCGGCCCCGACGGCCGCATCCGCCTGTTCAACCCCGCCTTCGGCCAGCTCTGGGGCGTCTCGCCCGAGGTCCTGCGGCAGACCACGCATATCTCGGCGATCCGCGCCGAATGCGACACGCGCGCCGAAAACAGCCCATGGGCCGATTTCGTCGCCGCCGTCACCGGCTTCGACGAGCGCAGCGACCGTCATGGCCAAACCGAGCTCAACAACGGCTCGGTGCTCCAGCACGCTGTCATCCACCTGCCCAACGGCCAGGTGATGCTGACCTTTGTCGACGTCACCGACGGCGTCAACATGGAGCGCGCGCTGAAGGACAAGAACGAGGCGCTGCAGCGCGCCGACCAGATCAAGAACGAGTTCGTCCAGCACGTTTCCTATGAGCTGCGCTCGCCGCTGACCAACATCATCGGCTTCACCGAACTTCTGTCGCTGCCGGGCACCGGCCCGCTGTCGCCGCGCCAGCGCGAATATGTCGAGCACATCGGCTCGTCGTCGGGCGTGCTCCTGACCATCGTCAACGACATTCTCGACCTCGCCACCGTCGACGCCGGCATCATGCAGCTCGAAATCGCCGAGGTCCGTGTCGACCGTGCCATCGAGGCCGCCGCCGAACTGGTCGCCGACCGCCTGGAAGAGCATTCCATCAGCCTCGCCATCGAAACCGCCAGCGCGCCGAAGAGCTTCAATGGCGACGAAACGCGCGTGCGCCAGATCCTCTACAACCTGCTCAGCAACGCGGTGAACTACGCGCCGTCGGCGAGCACCATCACGCTGGTTTGCCGCCAGCGCGCCGAGGGCGTGGAGTTCTCCGTCCATGACGACGGCCCGGGCATGCCGTCGGAGGTGCTCGACACAGTGTTCCAGCGCTTCGAATCCCGCGTCAACGGCGGTCGCCGCCGTGGCGCCGGCCTCGGCCTGTCCATCGTCAAGAGCTTCGTCGAACTGCATGGCGGCACCGTCCGCATCGACAGCGGCAAGGACCGTGGCACCACGGTGGTCTGCCTGTTCCCCGATGCGCCTGCCGGCGTGCGGGTGGCGGCGGAGTAGGCTTCATGGCGGCCAGATCGCTGGAGCGCTTCCTGCCCGACGAGGCCGCCACCACGCGGCTGGGCGAAGACCTCGCCATGGCGGTCAAGCCGGGTGACGTGCTCCTGCTCGACGGCGATCTCGGTGCCGGGAAGTCGACGCTGGCGCGCGGCCTGATCCGGGCGCTCGCCGGTGATCCTGCGCACGAAGTGCCGAGCCCGACTTTCACGCTGGTGCAGAGCTACGACACGCCTGTCCCCGTCCATCATTTCGACCTTTACCGGCTGTCTTCCTCGGAGGAATTCTTGGAGCTCGGCTTCGACGAAGCGGTCGCTTCTGGTGTCGCGCTGGTCGAGTGGCCCGAGCGAGCGGCGGAAGCGATGCCCGCTGTCAGCCTGCGGCTCGCCATCGAGCACGAGGGCGATGGCCGCCGCATCGTCATCTCGGGCGATGGCCCGGTCTTCGACCGCATCGCCCGTTCGCTCGCCATGCGAGACTTCCTCGTTTCGGCCGATTTCGGCGACGCCCGCCGTGCCCGCTTCACCGGCGACGCTTCGGCCCGAGGCTACGAAACCGTCACGCCGGAAGGCCAGGCTCCGCTCGTGCTGATGAATTCGCCAAGGCTGGTCCTCGGACCGCCCGTCCGCGACGGCAAGCCTTATGCCGAGATCGCCCACACGGCCCAGACGGTCGCTGCCTTCGTAGCCATCGATCGTGCGCTCGCCGCAGGCGGCGTCACCGTGCCCGGCATCGTCGCCCACGATCTCGACCAGGGCTTCCTGCTGCTCGAGCATCTCGGCACCGGCGCTTTCCTCGACCCCGTGGGCAAGCCCATCGCCGAGCGCTACGCCGCCGCTGCCGAGCTGCTGGCGATGATTCACGGGAAACAGTGGGACGATCGCCTTGAGGCAGCGCCCGGCGTCGTCCACCAGGTCCCACCCTTCGACCGCGATGCGCTGATGATCGAGGTCGACCTGCTGGTCGACTGGTACGTGCCCGCCGTCACCGGCGCGCCCGCTTCCGACGCGTTGCGCGACGGCTACCATGCCGCGTGGAACGCCGTCTTTGACCGTCTCGCCGACAAGCAACACGGCCTGGTGCTGCGCGACTATCACTCGCCCAACATCATCTGGCGCGGGGAGAAGAAAGGTTTCGACCGGCTCGGCATCGTCGACTTCCAGGATGCGCTGATCGGCCCGGTCGCCTACGACGTCGCGTCGCTCGCCATGGACGCGCGGGTCACCGTCTCGCCCGACATCGAGCGGACCACCGTCGATGCCTATGTCGCCGCACGCCATGCCGCAGGCAGCTTCGACGAGCCCGCCTTCCGCGAGGCCTACGCCATCATGGCGGCGCAGCGGAACTCGAAGATCCTCGGCATCTTCGTCCGCCTCGACCGCCGCGACGGCAAGCCGCAATATCTCAAGCACCTGCCGCGCATCCGCGACTATCTGCACCGCGCTCTGGCGCATCCCGCCCTGGCCGACCTGCGCGACTTCTACCGCGACAACCGCCTGCTCGAGGAGTTTGACGCGTGAGTGCCAAGATCCCGTCCGTCTCCATGGTCCTTGCGGCCGGTCTCGGCAAGCGCATGCGGCCGATCACCGACACGATCCCCAAGCCGCTGGTGAAAATTGCCGGCAAGACCCTGCTCGACTGGGGCCTCGACAGCCTTGCCGAAGCGGGCGTCGACAAGGCCGTCGTCAACGTTCATTACCTGCCTGACCAGATCGTCGCGCATGCCGCTTCGCGCATCGCTCCGCGCATCGCCATCTCCGACGAGCGCGACGGCCTGCTCGATTCCGCCGGAGGCATCGTCAAGGCGCTGCCCGGGCTCGGCGCCGAACCGTTCTACATCGTCAATGCCGACACCTTCTGGATCGACGAGGGCAAGCCCAATCTCACCCGCCTCGCCCTTGCCTGGGACGATGAGCGCATGGATATTCTCATCATGCTCGCGGCTCTCGACCAGGCGACCGGCCATTTCGGCGGCACCGACTTTCTCGTCGCACCGGACGGCCGGCTGAGTCGTGCCAGGGGTGCGCCCGACGGCCTGATCTATGCCGGTGCCGCCATCATCCACCCTCGCATCTTCGCCGGCGCGACCGCCACTCCCGCCTCGCTCAACCGCTATTTCGACGAGGCGATATCGGCCGGCCGCCTCCATGGCATGCAGATGCAGGGCAGCTGGATCACCGTCGGCACGCCCGACGCCATCGCGCCGGCCGAGGCTGCGGTGAAAAGGGCCCTGGCAGGGGTGCAATGAGCGGCCGCGCGTCGCCACGCGTCTTTTCCATCCCGCCCGGCACGCCCTTCCTGCCGACGCTGGCGGCATCCCTGCTCGACGGCCGCCTGATCCCCGACTTCCGCTTCGACGGCGACCCGCTGGCGCTGGCCGACGTCACCATCTACGTGCCGACGCGCCGCGCCGCGCGCGCCCTGCGCGGCGTCTTCGTCGATGCCGCCGGCGGCCGCTCGGCCATTTTGCCGGTCATCAAGCCGCTTGGCGAATTCGACGAGGACGAGGCCGCCTTCGAGACCGAAGGCGCTGGCGCTCTCGACCTTGCGCCGCCGATCTCGTCGGTCGATCGGCTGCTCATGCTGGCACCCCTCGTGCGCGCCTGGAAGCGCCGCTTGCCGGCCCATGTCGCCGCGCTGTTCGAGGAAGAAGTCGTGGTGCCGGCCTCCGCCGCCGACGCCATCTGGCTGGCGCGCGATCTCGCCGGGCTGATGGACGAGATTGAGACCGAAGGCTCCGATTGGGCCAAGCTCGGCGGCCTCGTCTCCGGCGAGCTGTCCAGCTGGTGGCAGGTCACGCTCGACTTCCTGTCCATCGTCACCTCGGTCTGGCCCGACCTGCTCGCCGAGCGCGATCAGTCCAATCCGGCCGCGCATCGCAGCGCCCTGATCCGGCTCGAGGCCGAGCGCCTCAGGCGCAGTCCACCCGCCGGACCGGTCATCGCCGCCGGGTCCACCGGTTCGATTCCTGCGACCGCCGAACTGTTGGCGGCCATCGCCCGCCTGCCGCGCGGCGCTGTCGTCCTGCCCGGGCTCGACGCGACGCTCGATGAGGTTGCCTTCGAGGCCATCACCGCGCCCGATCTCCGCGCCTCGGTCCTCGGCCATCCGCAATACGGCCTCGCCAAGCTGATCGGCAAGATCGGCATCCTGCGCGGCGACGTCGAGGAACTGGGCACGCCGTCTCCCGCCTTGGTCCGCCGTGCGACGATCGTCGGCGAGGCGCTGCGCCCGGCCGAGACCACCGACGCCTGGGCCGAAAAGCGCGGCAGCGTCAGCGACGCCGAAATTTCGGATGCCCTTGCCGGCATCACGCTGCTCGAAGCCGCCCATGAGCGCGACGAGGCAGCCGCCATCGCCATCGCGCTACGCGAGGCCGTTGCCGCCGACGGCCATCGCGCCGCTCTTGTCACCTCCGATCGTAACCTTGCCCGCCGCGTCGCCGCCGAACTCCGCCGCTTCGGCATCCAGGCCGACGATTCCGGCGGCGTTCCGTTGGCCAACACCCCGCCCGCCGCCCTGCTGCGCACCATGGTCGAGGCGGCGATCCGCCCCGGCGATCCCGTCGCCGTGCTGTCGCTGCTCAAGCATCCGCTGCTGCGGCTCGGGCTCGATCGCCACATCGTCAGGCGCGCCGCCGAAACCATCGAGCTTGTGGTGCTGCGCGGCGGCGTTGGCCGGCCCGATGTCGCTCGGCTCGCCGAGGATTTCGACGGGCGCCTTGCCGGCATCGGCGACGCGTCGCGAAAACCCTTCTGGTTCGACCGCGTCAATGTCCGCCGCATCGAAGACGCGCGTGACGTTGCGGCCCGGCTGGTCGCTGCGGTGGCGCCGCTCGCCGCACTGCGTGGCGACGAGGCCGTCGACCTCGGCGCTATCGTCCGCGCGACGGTCGAAGCGCTGGAAAACCTCGGGCGCGACGAACTTGGCGGGCTGGCTGTGCTTTATGACGGCGACGCCGGCGCCAAGTTGGCGGAAGCGCTCCGTGGGCTTGTCTCGGCCCAGGCATCGTTCGGTTTCGCCGCGGTCGAGTGGCCCGACGTGCTCGACGCGCTTGTCGCCCCCGAGGCGGTGAAGCCGTCGCAGGGCGCCGACCGCGCCATCTCCATCTGGGGCGCGCTCGAAGCGCGCCTGCTGACCGTCGACACGCTGGTCATCGGCGCCCTCAACGAAGGCAGCTGGCCGCGCAAGGCCGAGGCTGACCGTTTCATGTCGCGGGTCATGAAGTCGGGCATCGACCTCGAACCGCCTGAGCGCCGCATCGGCCTCGCCGCCCATGATTTCCAGATGGCGCTGGGCGCGAAAAACGTCGTCCTGTCGCGCTCCGCCCGCTCGGGCGACGCGCCGGCCGTGCCGTCGCGCTGGTTGCAGCGCCTGCTGACTTATGTCGGTCCCGACCATGCCGCCGTGTTGCGCCAGCGCGGTGCAGCGCTGCTTGGCTGGGCTCGCCAGCTCGACGCCGGGGACAAGACAGATTTCGCTGCCCGACCGGAGCCCAAGCCGGCGGTCGTGGTGCGCCCCCGCCGCTTCTCCGTCACCGAGATCGAGACGCTGCGCCGCGACCCCTACGCCGTCTATGCCCGCCGCATCCTTGGGCTGATGCCCGTCGATCCGCTGGTGCGAGATCCCGGCGCAGCCGAGCGCGGCACGCTGTTTCACGACATCCTGCACCTCTTCTCGGCAACGGTCGGCGACCCGCGCGCGCCGCAGGCGCTCGACGTGCTCATCGCCGCCGGCAGGCACTGCTTCGCCGAGGCCGCCTTGCCCGCCGATGTCGAGGCGGTCTGGTGGCCGCGTTTCGAGCGCATGGCAGAAGGCATCCTCGAATGGGAGCGCAGCCGCGCCGCCGCCGTCGCCAGCCGCCATGCCGAGGAAGGTGCTGCCGCCACCGAAGTCGGCCGCACCGGTATCACGCTGTCCGGCCGCGCCGATCGCATCGACCTGCTCGCCGGCGGCATGGCCGACATCATCGACTACAAGACCGGCTCGTCGCCGTCCAAGGCGCAGGCCCATACGCTGATCGCGCCGCAGCTGGCGCTCGAAGGCGCGCTGCTCCGTCGCGGCGCCTTCCGCGAGCTTGGCCAGCGCGAGCCGTCGCAGCTGGCCTTCGTCAGGCTGAAGCCCAATGGCGAGGTGTTCGAGGAATCGATCCTCGAACACAACCGCAAGCCCAAGTCGGCGGCGGAGCTGTCAGAGGAGGCCTGGACGCGGCTGGAGCAGCTGCTCCAGCATTACGAAGATCCGGCGACGGGCTATCTCTCCCGCGCGCTGCCCTTCCGCGAGGGCGAAACCGATGGCGACTACGACCATCTCGCCCGCGTTCTCGAATGGTCGGCCGGTGGCGACGGCGGTTCGGAGGGCGAGGAATGAAGAAGAAGTTCTTCGTACCCACCGAAACAGCCGACCGCCAGGCACGGGCCTCCGATCCCGGCAACTCCGTCTGGGTGTCGGCCAATGCCGGCTCGGGCAAGACCCACGTGCTGTCGCAGCGCGTTATGCGGCTTTTGCTGCGCGGCACCGATCCGTCGAAGATCCTCTGCCTGACCTACACGCGCGCCGCCGCCGCCAACATGTCGAACCGCGTCTTCGCCAACCTGTCGGAATGGACCATGCTGCCGGATCTGGAGCTGGCAGAGCGCATCGCCGCCCTCGATGGCGCGCGGCCAGACCGGCCTATGCTGCGCCGTGCCCGCCGGCTCTTCGCCGAGGCGCTGGAGACGCCGGGCGGCCTCAAGATCCAGACCATCCACGCCTTCTGCGAGTCGGTGCTGCACCAGTTTCCGCTCGAGGCCAACATCGCCGCCCATTTCGAGATGCTCGACCCGCAGATGGAGGCGACGCTGTTTGCCACCGCGCGGCGCGAGATGGTGACCGGCGGTGCTGCCAATCCCGAACTGGCCGAGGCCTTCGCCATGGTGCTGGAGCGCGGCGGCGAGGCGGGGCTCGACGCCCTGCTCTCCGAGATCGTCGCCAAGCGCGACGGCCTGCGCGCCTTCATCGGCCAGGTCATGGATTTTGCCTGGCCGTTCGGCGCACTCTACGAGGAATTCGGCTTTTCCCAGGGCGACAGCGCCGAAGGCATCGCCGCCTTGATCTGGCCGCTGCCCGGCTTTGAACCCGATTTCTTCGACGCCTTCGCCGCCGCGGCCGACGCGACTGACGCGCGCAGCGTGCTCAACAACATCCTGCCCTTCGCCCGGCTTGCCTATGTCGAGCCGGACCCGATCCGGCGCCTCGGATTGCTCGCTGACGCCTTCCTCAAGGCCGACGGCGATCCCTATACGCAGAGCGCCTTCAAGAAGGCGCTGCTCGACCGCCTGCCCGACCTGCCCGAGCGGTACCAAACAACATCGGAGGCGATCATGCGCGCCGCCGACCGCCTCGCCCATTTCCGCATGCTCGAGGCGACACGCGCCGCCCTCACCATCGCCGACTGGCTGATCGCCCGCTACGAGCGGCTCAAGACCGGCCGCGGCTTCCTCGACTTCAACGACCTCATCACCCGCACGGTCAACCTGCTCGCCCGCCCCGACGCCGGGCCATGGGTGCAATACAAGCTCGACAAGGGCATCGACCACATCCTGCTCGACGAGGCACAGGACACCAGCCCCGACCAGTGGGAGGTGGTGAAGCGGTTGGCCGAAGAGTTCTTCTCCGGCTCAGGCGCCCGCGACCATGTCCATCGCACCGTCTTCGCCGTCGGCGACGAGAAGCAGTCGATCTATTCCTTCCAGGGGGCGGCGCCCGAATCCTTCGACGACAGCAAGCACGAATTCGCCGCCCGCATCCGCGCCGCCGAAGCGCGCTTCGAGGACGTCACGCTGACCTGGTCGTTCCGCTCGACCGATGACGTGCTGTCGGCCGTCGACCGCGTGTTCGAGGATCCGACGGTCCGTCGTGGCGTCACCCGTGCGCCCGAACCGCCCAGCCACAAGGCCATCCGCGCCGGGGCGCCGGGCTATGTCGAGGTCTGGCCTTCGGTCGGCACCGACGTGGTCGACGAGCCTGACGACTGGCGCAAGCCCATCGACCATGCCCATGCCCCGGCCGTCGTGGTGGCCGAACAGGTGGCCGCGACCATCCGCAAGTGGCTCGACGACGGCGAGGTCATCGAGGGCACGGGAAAACGCCTGCGTGCCGGCGATGTCATGGTGCTGGTGCGCAAGCGCGACCGCTTCGTCCATGCGCTGTCACGCGCCCTCAAGCGCCGCGACATCCCGGTCGCCGGCGCCGACCGGCTCAGCCTTCCCGGCCACATCGCGGTCAAGGACCTGATCGCGCTTGGCCGCTTCCTCATCCAGCCCGAGGACGACCTGTCGCTGGCGGCCGTGCTGCGCAGCCCGATCTTTGGCTTCTCCGAGGAGGCGCTGTTTGCGCTCGCCTCCGAGCGCTCGCGCAGCCGCTCGTTGATTGCCTCGCTGCGTGATGCCGCCGAGACCGATTCGGCCCTGGAAGTGGTCGCCAAACAGCTCGACGCCTGGGCCACCGAAGCGGCCTTCCGGCCGGTCTTCGAATTCTATTCCGGCGTGCTCTCGGGCGGGCGCGCCCGCGACGGCGTGCGCAAGAAGATGATCTCCCGCCTCGGCCAGGAAGCCGGCGACATTCTCGACGAGTTCCTGAACTTCTGCCTGGCGGAGGAGCGCACCGGCCTGCCCGGCCTCGAAGCCTTCCTGTCGACGCTGGAAAACGCCGGTCCCGAGATCAAGCGCGAGATGGACCAGACCCGCGACGAGGTCCGCATCATGACCGCGCACGCCGCCAAGGGCCTGGAGGCGACTGTGGTGTTCCTGGTCGACAGCGGCTCGGCGCCGTTCAGCGACCAGCATCTGCCACGCCTGATGCCGTTCATGCCGCGCGGAAGACATTGGCACGGCAAGGGTTACCTCTGGCGCGCCGGCGCCGACGTCGCCAATGCCTTTTCCAAGGGGGCGGCTCTCACCGCGCGCGAACTGGCCGACGACGAATACCGCCGCCTGCTCTATGTCGGCATGACCCGTGCCGAGGATCGTCTCATCGTCTGTGGCTACCATGGCAAGCGCGCGCCGGGCAGCAACACCTGGCACTCCATCGTCAGCCGGGCGCTGTCGGCCGCGTCGGAGAGCGAGCTGCGCGACCATCCCGTCGTCGCCGACCTCGAAGTGCATCGCTTCCGGGTCACGCCCTTGTCGGGCGCGGCGGAAATCGCGCCCGAACGCGAGGCGGCCGAATTTGCCGCGCCGGCTCCGCTGCCCGAAAGCCTGTTCGACCGTCCGCCGCCCTTCGAGGACCTGCCGCGGCCGCTGTCACCGTCGGGTGCATCGGCGCTGATCGAGGAGGTCGAGGAGCCGGTGATTTCAGGTCGCTCGCCGGTGCTGGATGCCGATGCCGAGCCGGCCTTTGCCATCGCCCGCGGCTCGGCGCTGCACCGGCTGCTGCAGATGCTGCCGCGCCTCGACCCAGCGGAGCGGCGCCAGGCCGCCGAACGTTATCTCGCCCGCGCCAGCCGGCACTGGGATGATGCGCAGCGAAGCTCGGCCTTGGCCTCGGTTTTCTCCGTTCTCGACGACGATGATTTCGCACCGCTGTTTGCGCCGGCTTCCCGTGCCGAAGTTGCGGTCATGGGCAGCCTCGACATCCGGGGCAACCCGCGCTCGGTGTCGGGCAAGATCGACCGGCTGGCGGTCACGCATGACGAGGTCTTGATCGTCGACTACAAGACCAACGCTGCCCCGCCGGCCTCGCTCGACGAGGTGCCCAATGCCTATGTCGTCCAGCTTGCGCTCTACCGGGCGCTGCTCCAGCCGCTCTATCCCGGCAAGGCGGTTACCGCCGCCCTGCTCTTCACCGAAGCGCCCCGGCTGATCGCTCTGCCTCCCGCGGCAATGGACGCCGCCCTTGCTCGACTCACCCAAGCGTGACACAAGAACTGCTTGAACGTCGGGCCTCCTACCACCACATATGGCACGACAGCTAACCCCTAGAGGATCGCATCATGGCCACCGTCAAGATCGACAACAGCAATTTCAAGACCGGCGTGCTCGAGGCCAAGGAGCCCGTCGTCGTCGATTTCTGGGCCGAGTGGTGCGGTCCCTGCAAGATGATCGGCCCGTCGCTGGAAGAGATTTCCAACGAGATGGCCGGCAAGGTGAAGATCACCAAGGTCAACATCGACGAGAACCCCGAGATCGCCGCCCAGTTCGGCGTGCGCTCGATCCCGACGCTGATGATCTTCAAGGATGGCGAAGTCGCCGACATCAAGGTTGGCGCCGCGCCCAAGACCGCCCTGTCCAGCTGGATCAACGGCAACGTCTGACCGATCCGACGCCTGAATACGAAAAAGCCCGGCAGTGCCGGGCTTTTTTATTGGCTTGTCGACGGCTCAGGTCGGCGGCGTGCCGTTCGCGGCCAGCACCTCGCCGACGAGATAGAGCGAGCCGCCGATCAGGATGCGCGGTGCCGGCTCGTTCTCGTTCCAGGTATCGCGCAACAGCATCAACGCGTTGGCGACCGAACTGACAGGTTCGGCAGACAGCCCGGCCTCGGTGGCGCGCACCGCCAGCTCTTCATTTGGCACGCCGCTTTCGCTCATCGTCACCGGAACGGTGTAGACATGCCGCGCCATGCCGTGGAACGGCTTGAAATAGCCGGTCTGGTCCTTGGTGTTGATCATGCCGGAGATCAGGAACAGCGGCCGCGGCGACTTCTCTTCCTGCTCGGCGAGCGCTTCGGAGATCACTGTGCCGGCACCGGGATTGTGGCCGCCGTCGATCCAGACCTCGGCCCCTTTCGGGGCGAGCTCGGTTAGCGCGCCTTGCGGCATGCGCTGCATCCGCCCCGGCCAGGCCACCGACGTCATCGCCTTGTCGATGGCGCGCTCGGTCAGGGGGAAGCCAGCCGCCTTGACCGCGGCAATGGCCGCCGCTGCGTTGGCAAACTGGTGGCGTCCCGGCAGGCGTGGCGGCGAAAGGTCCATCAGCCCGCTCTCGTCCTGGTAGACCATGCGGCCGTTTTCCTCGAAGGCGACGAAATCCTGGCCGTAGACCTCGAGCGGGCAATCGAGCCGCTCGGCGGTGTCGATCAGCACCTGCTGCGCCGCTTCGGTTTCCTGGGCGCCGACGACGACCGGGCAGCCGCGCTTGATGATGCCGGCCTTTTCGGCGGCGATCAGCTCGACCTTGTCGCCGAGATAGGCCTCGTGATCCATCGACACCGGCATGATGACCGAGCACGCCGGGCGCTTGATGACGTTGGTCGCGTCGAAGCGCCCGCCAAGCCCGACCTCGATGATGCAGACGTCGGCCGGATGTTCGGAAAACAGCACGAAGGTGACGGCGGTGAGGATCTCGAAGACGGTGATCTTTTCGCCACGATTGGCTTCGCCGACGCGGCGGACGGCATCGGCCAGAACGTCGTCGTCGACCAGCTTGCCGCCGCCGGGTGCTGCCAGGCGGTAGCGCTCGTGCCAGTTCACCAGATGCGGCGAGGTGTGGACATGCACCAGCCGGCCGGAGGCCTCGAGCAACGCACGCGAGAAGGCGGCGGTCGAGCCCTTGCCGTTGGTGCCGGCGATGTGGATCACCGGCGGCATGTGGTCCTGCGGGTTGCCGAGGCGTTCGAGCAGCCGCGTGATGCGGTCGAGCGAAAGGTCGAAACCCTTCGGATGAAGCGCCAAAAGGCGCTCGATTTCGAGATCGGCTTCGAGCGTGGTCATGGCAATCCCCCGGGCCAAGGGCCGTGTCTGTGTGGTCAGGCCTGCGGGCGTCGTTCCGGCACCGGAACGACAGGCGGCAGGATCTCGGCCTCGGTGGTCTTGGCTTCCGCAGGCGTCCTGGTCAGGATCTTGAGCAGGCTGGCGATCGTCGACTTGAGCTCAAGCCGCGACACCACCATGTCCACCATGCCGTGGTCCATCAGGTATTCCGAGCGCTGGAAGCCTTCGGGCAGCTTCTCGCGGATCGTCTGTTCGATGACGCGCGGGCCGGCAAAGCCGATCAGCGCACCGGGTTCCGCGATATGCACGTCGCCCAGCATCGCATAGGAGGCGGTCACGCCGCCGGTCGTTGGATTGGTCAGCACCACGATGTAGGGCAGGCCGGCTTCCTTGAGCCGGTCCACCGCAACCGTCGTCCTGGGCAGCTGCATCAGCGACAGGATGCCTTCCTGCATGCGCGCGCCACCCGAGGCGGCGAACAAGATCAGCGGGCGCTTCTTCTCGAGTGCGACCTCGAAGGCGCGGATGATCGCGTCGCCCGCCGCCATGCCGAGCGAGCCGCCCATGAAGGCAAAATCCTGCACGGTGACGACGACCGGAAGGCCCTCGATCTTGCCGGATCCCGACAGGATCGCGTCTTCCATGCTGGTCTTGGCCTTGGCGTCCTTCAGGCGGTCGACATAGCGTTTCTCGTCGCGGAACTTCAGCGGGTCGACCATCACCTTGGGATTTTCGATCGGCTCGTAGCGGCCGTCGTCGAAGAAGAAGCGCAGCCGCTCCTTGGCCGAAATCTTCATGTGATGTCCCGACGACGGGATCACATACTGGTTCTCTTCCAGGTCCTTGTGGAACACCATCTCGCCGCTCTCGGGATCCTTGATCCAGAGATTGTCGGGCATTTCCCGGCGCCCAAGCATCGAGTTGATCTTGGGGCGAACGTAGTTGGTGATCCAGTTCATGGCAGTGGTCCTCTTCGATCCCGGGACATGGGGTATTTATTGGGCGGTAGCAAGGCGTGCGGCGCGAATGCCCTGGGACAAGCCGTTGACCAGGGTCGCCACCGCTTCGGCCGGATCGGCGGTTTTCTCGCCCTTCGGCCCGATGACATTGGCAACTGCATTGACGATCGCGGTGCCGACAACGACGCCGTCGGCCGACGCGCCGATGGTCCTGGCCTGTTCGGCGGTCTTGACGCCGAAGCCGACGCAGACCGGCAGGTCGGTATGCGCCTTGATGCGCTGCACCGCCTCGGCCACCTTGCCCGTGTCGGCCAGCGCCGAACCGGTGATGCCGGTCATCGACACGTAGTAGACAAAGCCCGACGTGTTCTCGAGCACCTTCGGCAGGCGCTTGTCGTCGGTCGTCGGCGTCGCCAGGCGGATGAAGTTGACGCCGGCCTTGAGCGCGGGGATGCACAGCTCGTTGTCCATCTCCGGCGGCAGGTCGACGACGATCAGGCCGTCGATGCCTGAAGCGACTGCGTCAGCCAGGAAGCGGTCGACGCCGTAGATGTAGATCGGGTTGTAGTAGCCCATCAAGACGATCGGCGTGTCGTTGTCGTCAGCGCGGAATTCGCGCGCCATCTCAAGCGTCTTGGCCAGCGTCTGTCCGGCCTTCAGCGCGCGCAGGCCGGCGGCCTGGATCGCCGGGCCATCGGCCATCGGGTCGGAAAACGGCATGCCGAGCTCGATGATGTCGCTGCCGGCCTTGGGCAGCGCCTTCATGATCGACAGCGACGTCTCGTAGTCGGGGTCGCCACCCATGAAATAGGTCACCAGCGCCGGGCGTCCATCGGCCTTCAGTTTCGCCATGCGGCGGTCGATGCGGGTGGTCGTCATGATTCAGGGTGCCTCGAGGCGTAATCTACGTTGGTGAAAGTTGAACGGCGCAAGAAAATTCTTGCATCCAGGTCATCCTGTCTCGGGCCGTGATCTAGAATGAGGGAGCCTTCGTGAACAAGTACAGCGGATATGTACGCAAGTGTGCGTGTATCTCCGATGTTCGAGCCGGCCTTGATCAAGTCGTGGAGCTTTGGAGCGTCCAGTTCCGAATTAGCACTAGACGATACACCAAAAACTTCAGAACCATTGTCAAACACTGTCCTCAGTATTTCGTTCCAGACATCGGTGTCGATCAGGCGGCGAATCTTCTTACCGACGATACTTTCGATTCGAATGCCATCAGCTTCTCGTCGATAGTAGAACGGAGTCGGCGGAAATCCGTTTCGATGCCCTAGCGTCTGAAGGACTTTCATCTTCAGATCTCCATGCCCAGCATTTGCGCGACCGTATGCACGTCCTTGTCGCCGCGGCCCGACAGGTTGACGATCATCACCTTGTCCTTGCCCATCGTCGGCGCGACCTTGACCGCATGCGCGATGGCATGGGCCGATTCCAGCGCCGGGATGATGCCTTCCACCTTGGTGGTGAGCTGGAACGCCTCCAGTGCCTCGTCGTCGAGGATCGGCACATATTCGACACGGCCGCTGTCGCGCAGCCAGCTGTGCTCCGGACCGACGCCGGGATAGTCGAGACCGGCGGAGATCGAGTGGCCGTCGAGAATCTGGCCGTCGTCGTTCTGCAGGAGATAGGTGCGGTTGCCGTGCAGCACGCCGGGGCTGCCGGCGTTCATCGAGGCGCAGTGCTCGATGCCGTCGAGCCCGCGGCCGCCGGCTTCGATGCCGACGATCTTGACGCTGCGGTCGTCGAGGAACGGGTGGAACAGGCCGATCGCGTTCGAGCCGCCGCCGACGGCGGCCACGATCACGTCGGGCAGGCGCCCTTCCTGCTCGAGGATCTGCTGGCGCGCCTCGGTGCCGATCACCGACTGGAAATCGCGGACGAGCTCAGGATAGGGGTGCGGGCCGGCGGCCGTGCCGATCAGGTAATAGGTGTCGTGGACATTGGTGACCCAGTCGCGCAGCGCCTCGTTCATGGCGTCCTTGAGCGTGCCGTGGCCGGCGTTGACCGGGCGCACTTCGGCGCCGAGCAGCTTCATCCGGAAGACGTTGGGCTTCTGCCGCTCGACGTCGGTGGCGCCCATATAGACGAAGCACGGGAAGCCGAAACGGGCAGCAACCGTCGCCGACGCGACGCCGTGCTGGCCGGCGCCTGTTTCGGCGATGATGCGGGTCTTGCCCATGCGCTTGGCGAGCAGGATCTGGCCGAGGCAGTTGTTGATCTTGTGCGAGCCGGTGTGGTTCAGGTCTTCGCGCTTGAAGTAGATCTTCGCGCCGCCGAGATGCCTGGTCAGGCCTTCGGCGTAATAGAGCTTCGACGGCCGGCCGGCATAGTGGGTCGACAGATCGCGCAGCTCTTCCTTGAAGGCCGGATCGTTCTTGGCCTCGTCCCAGTGACGCTGCAGCTCGAGGATCAGCGGCATCAGCGTTTCGGCAACGAACCGGCCGCCAAAAATGCCGAACATGCCCTGCTCGTCGGGTCCGGTACGGAAAGAATTGGGCTCAGTCGGCTTGTTCACGGCCGATCTCCTTGCGGCTGGAGGCTCGATCAGGCAGCGCTGCGGTCGCTAGCTGCCCGGACGGCCCTGAAGAAATTCTCGATAAGCGCCGCATCCTTGACGCCCGGTGCGCTTTCCACGCCCGAGGAAATGTCGATGCCGGGCGGGTTTGCAAGCTGGATGGCGTCGCCGATGTTGCCGGCGTTCAGCCCACCGGAAAGCATGTAATCGACGGAGGCGTCAAGGCCCGCGAGCAGCCGCCAGTCGAAGGAAACGCCGTTGCCGCCGGGCAATTCGGAGCCGGCAGGCGGCTTGGCATCGAAAAGCAGGCGGTCGGCGACACCGGCATAAGGTATGATCGCCTCGAAATCTCCCGCCTCGCGAATGGAAAACGCCTTCATGACGGGCAGGCCGTAGCGCGCCTTGACCTCGGCCACCCGCGCCGGGCTTTCCTTGCCGTGCAGCTGGATCATGTCGGGCGCCATGGCGGCGACGATCTTGTCGAGGAAGACATCGTCGGCATCGACGGTCACGGCGACCGCCTTGGCCCTGCCGCGTGCTGCCTCGCGCAGCCGCCCGGCGTCTTCGGGCGAGACGTTGCGCGGGCTCTTGGCGAAGAAGATGAAGCCGACATGGCTCGCGCCATTGCCGAGCGCCGCCTGAAGCGCCTCATCGGTCTTGAGGCCGCAGATCTTGATGTCGAAAGCCATGGGGTGGGAGTGGCACGAAAAGGCGGCGAAGTCGAGGAAAACAGCGAATAGCGAATAGCGAATAGGGAGTAGGGAGTAGGGAGTAGGGAAGGCCACCAACTCGCAGGGCGGCCTGAAAGCACCAACGGCGCCGCCGCGCAATCCCACTACTCGCTATTCGCTATTCCCTATTCCCTACTCGCTCACTCGAACTGTATCGCCTGCAGCGCGCTGCCGTTGCGCTTGAGCCACGCTTTGCAGCGCTCGGTGTCGGGGCAGAGGTCCTCGCACAGCTTCCAGAATTTCGGCCCGTGGTTCATCTCGCGCAGATGCGCCACCTCGTGGGCGACGAGATAGTTGATGACCGGCGTCGGCGCCATCATGATCCGCCACGAGAACGACAGCACCCCGTCCGAGGTGCAGGAGCCCCAGCGGCTGGAGGTGTCGCGGAAGCGGATCGCCTTGGCGCGGCGGCCGGCTGCCTCGCAATGCTTCGCCACCATCGCCTCGATGTCGCGCTTGGCCTCGCGCTTGAGGAAGTCGGCGATGCGGCGCGGCAGGTGAACCCGGTCGCCGTGGACGACAAGGGTCGGTCCTGTTTCATCCTCGCCCAGCCGCACCGTTCCGCGCGCACCACCTTCGTGGACGATCAGATGCGGGGTGCCGCGGATCGGGATCTTGATGCCGGGGCGCACCAGCGGCCGGTCGGGCACCTTGGCGAGGCGCTGCTCCAGCCAGCCCTGGTGGCGGTCGAGGAAGCGGTCGACCTCGCCCTGGCGCAGGCCGGGCGGCACGGTGATGCGCAGGCCGCGGCCGCCCGCGTCGATGCGCAGCGTCAGCCGCCGGGCCCTGTCGTTCTCGACGATGCGCAGCGGCAGCGTGCGGCCGGCAACGATGTGATCCCGCTCCAGGACGGGTGCAGGCGCTGGCTTGGTCAGCTTGCGGAAGAAGCCAAAGGACATGGCGGCAGACTAGATGATTCGAGGGAAATCGGAGCCAAAGAAAACGGCGCCGCTTGCACGGCGCCGTTGGCGTTCAACGGATGGAGGCGACCTCAGTCGTCAAGCAGGCCAGCCTTGCCGCCCTTCTTGGGCGTGACCGTCGGCGCGGTCGGCTTGTTGCGGTTGGCCATGAAGCGATCGAAGTCGTCCTGGTCCTTGGCCCGGCGCAGTTCGCGGGCATAGGTGTCGAACTCGTCGCGCATCTCGTCCAGCTTGCGGCGCTCTTCGTTCAGGCGATCGAGTTCCTTCTCGCGCCAGTCGTCGAAGGCGACATTGCCGGTCTGGGCGCTGGCCCGGTAGGAAGCCTTGCGGCAGCCGGCGAAGACGCCGTCGGTCGCGCGGTTGACATCGCGCTTGAAACCGTCAAGCCGGTCGCCCCAGATGATGTAGGCAAGCATGGCGAGGCCGAGCGGCCAGAACACCATGAAGCCGATCACCATCAACGCGATGGTTGCCGGCGTCCAGGCCGGGCGGATCAGTGCAGTCGTGTTCATAGTAGATTGCCGTTCCTTGTTTGAGGCAGCCAGGGAAAAAGCTGCTCCAAACGACATGGGAAAGCAAAAATGGCGATTCAAGACGGTGCCGGCCAAAACCGGACAAGGGCCTGCGAATCCTAGCCTTTTTTCAGGTTTTCCAGGACCAGCACGATCAGGCCGGCAACCAGCCCCCAGAAAGCCGAACCGACGCCGAGCAACGTCAGCCCCGAGGCGGTGACGACGAAGGCCGTCGTCGCGGCCATGCGGTGGTGGTCGTCCTTGAGCGCGATCGCCAGCGCATTGGCGAGCGAAGCCATCAGGGCCAGCCCCGCCACCAGCACGATCAGGCTCGGCGGCAGCACCGCGAAGATCGCCACCAGCGAGGCGCCGAAGGCGGCGAAGGCGACATAGGCAAGCGCATAGAATGGCCCGGTCTTCCAGCGCTCCTTCATGTCGGGATGTACATCCGGCCCAGTGCAGATCGCCGCCGAAATCGCCGCCAGGTTGGTGGTCGAGGCGCCGAACGGCGCCGACAGCACCGAAAACAGCCCGGTCACTCCGATCAGCGGGCCGGGTTCGGGGTGGTAGCCGGCGGCGCGCAGCACGGCGAGGCCGGAAAGGTTCTGCGACGCCATGGTGACGAGATAGAGCGGCACGGCCAGGCCGATGATGGCGGTGGCGGTGAATTCGGGCGCGATCAGCGTCAGCGTCGAAAGTTCCGGCGTCGGCAAGCCGCCGACACGACCGGTGAGAAATGCCGCCAGCCCGCCGCCGACCAGCACCACCAGCACCGAAAGAGCAGGATTGTAGAGCCGGATCAGGAAGAAGGCCGCGATCAGCGGCAGGATCAGCCAGGGGTCGGAGGGCACCGTCTTGGCGGCGTTGATGGCGAAGGTCACGACGATGCCGGCGAGCATCGCCGAGGCCACCGAGGCCGGGATGCGCGAGATCAGCTGCGTCAGCGGCTTGATCAGGCCGGTGAGCACCAGAAGCACCCCGGTGACGAGGAAGGCGCCGACCGCCTCGCCGATGCTGAAGCCGCTGCTCGCTGCGATCAGTGCCGCGCCCGGTGTCGACCATGCGGTGATGACCGGCATCTTCGTCCGCCACGACAGCCACGCCGTCTCCACCGCCATGGCGAGGCAGATGGCGGTCACCCAGCTCGCCGTCTGCACCTGCGTCGCGCCGACCGCCACGGCTGCGGCGATGATGATGGCCAGCGTGCCGCCGAAGCCGACGATGGCTGCCACGAAGGCCGAGATCGGGATCGATATGCGCATGCGTTCAGCCCGCCCGTCCGATCATTTCGCCGACCGCGCGGGTCAGCAGGTCGAGATCCTCGGGCCGCGACAGCCGGTGATCGCCATTGGGCACCAGCGACAGCGTCGCGTCGTCGGCGGGCAGGAGGCTCATCAGCTTCAGCGCGTGGCTGTGCGGCACGTCAGGATCGGCAAGGCCCTGGATGATGTGTACGGGGCAATGCGTGTGGATCGGCCCGGTCATGACCAGGTTCCGGCGCCCGTCCTCGATCAGCGCGCGGGTATAGATGTAGGGCTCCGGCGAATAGTCCGACGGCTCCTCGAAATAGCCCTTCTCGACGAGGTCCCTGCGCTGCGCCTCGGTCAGCGCCGGTTCGACCAGTTCGGCGGTGAAGTCGGGCGCCGGCGCCAGGAGCACCAGGCCGGCGATGCGGTCGCCCTCGCCTGCCTTGTTGAGCTCTTCGTTCATCCTGAGCGCGATCCAGGCGCCCATTGACGAGCCGACCAGCACCTGCGGGCCGTTCGTGAATTTTCGGAAGGCGGCCATGCTTTCGGCCAGCCATTTGGAAATCGTGCCGTCGGCAAAGGCGCCGCCGCTTTCGCCATGGCCGGAATAATCGTGGCGCAGGAAGGCGCGTCCCTCGCCCACCGCCCAGGCGGCCAGCGTCTCGGCCTTGGTTCCCAGCATGTCCGACTTGTAGCCGCCGAGCCAGACCACGCCGGGTGTCGCCCCCTCTGCATGACGGATGGCGATGCGGGTGTTGTCGACCTCGATGAAGTCCGGCGTGCTGGCAGTCATGTCAAATCCCCTCGGCACGGACTTGTGGCACAGCCGGCCCGATGCCGAAAGTGCCGTAAGAATCGTTCTTTTGGGGCAGTTCGCATGCGCGGAAGCAGGTGATTTGTTGCGAGTGCTGTGTTATTGACTTCGCCCGCGCGCCCCCACATTGGCGCGTCCGCACACATGACAACGTCAATGGCTCGAGGAGACAACGACCATTCGCAGACCTTTTAAAGCAGCCGCACCCACCAAGGACGGCCCGCGCGCTAACCGTGACATCCGGGTTCCCCGGGTCCAGTTGATCGACGTCGACGGTTCCAACCGTGGCGATGTTTCCATCAACGACGCACTCCTGGCCGCCGAAGAGGCAGGCCTCGATCTCGTAGAAATTTCCCCCAACGCCCAGCCGCCCGTCGTCAAGATCCTTGACCTTGGCAAGCTGAAATACGCCAACCAGAAGAAGGCGGCCGAGGCGCGCAAGAACCAGAAGGTCATCGAGATCAAAGAGATCAAGATGCGCCCGAACATCGACGACCACGACTACGAAACCAAGATGAAGGCGGTCCGCCGCTTCTTCGAGGAAGGCGACAAGGTCAAGCTGACGCTCAGGTTCCGCGGCCGCGAAATGGCCCACATGGAACTCGGCATGCAGCTCCTCAACAAGGTTCGTGAGGAAACCGCCGCCATCGCCAAGGTCGAAGCCGAGCCCAAGCTCGAAGGCCGCCAGATGATGATGGTGCTGGCTCCGCGTTGATGCCTGGCTGCCCGAAAATCGACACAGATTTTCGGAATTCACGGCGCGACTGAAACTGCCCGAGCGTTTCTGCGCGTCCGAAAGGACGCGCGGCGCTCGGCGGGTTCCGGCATTGCTGCCGGAACGGGACCATTTCTCCTGCAAGGCGCCAAGCGGCACACTCGTCACAAGCGAGCGGCTGGCGAGTGGAAAGCGATGAGCGAGCCGGAATACCAGGGTCTGGGCAATTACCAGCACAGGCGCCGCATCGTGCTTGCCGTGCTGATCGTGACGCTGTTTGCAGCACTGCTGTTCGGCCAGTCCTCTTTCCCGCCCGACACGACGATCCACGAGGTCGTCGAAATGGCCGGCATCCTGATGATCTTCCTCGGCATCGTTGGCAGGCTGTGGTGCACGCTCTACATCGGCGGGCGCAAGTCGGGCGAGATCGTCACCGGCGGGCCGTATTCGATGACCCGCAACCCGCTCTATGTCTTCTCGACGCTGGCTGCCGCCGGCGTCGGTGCGCAGATGGGCTCGATCGTCACCGCCATCGGCTTCGCGCTGATGTGCGCCGCGGCCTTCCACGTCGTCATCCTGCGCGAGGAAAAGCACCTCGGACACCTCTTCGGTCCCGAATACTCCGCCTACGTCAAGCGTGTTCCGCGCTTCGTTCCCAATCTCTCCCTCTATGAAGAGGACGACACCGGCAGCTTCCGGCCGAAGCTTCTGCTCAACACCCTGCTCGATGGTCTCGTCTTCCTGGTGGCGCTGCCCGTCTTCGAACTGATCGACCACGCCCAGGTGACGGGCGTGTTGCCGGTGCTGTTCCGCCTCCCCTGAGGCCGCGGAATCATTGCCGTTGCGGCCCTTTCAGGGTGTTGCACTGCGCCAAACTTCCGCGTATATAGCCGCGTCCAAGAACCGCCCGGCAGGGCATGCCGTGGCGGTTTCCTTTGCTTTTCGGGCTTTGGTCGGCCTGAAAACAACAACATGAAGGGGTTCGCAGCACTTTCGGGTGCAACGGAATCCTGAAGAACGGAGTAGCAAAATGCCCAAGATGAAGACCAAATCCGCTGCCAAGAAGCGGTTCAAGATCACCGCGACCGGCAAGGTCCTGGCGGCTGCCGCCGGCAAGCGCCATGGCATGATCAAGCGTTCCAACAAGTTCATTCGCGATGCCCGCGGCACGATGGTTCTGGCTGAACCGGACGGCAAGAAGGTCATCAAGAATTTTCTGCCGAACGGCCTCTGAGCACTCGGCCTGGATAGCGTTTTAAGGAGATCATGACATGGCACGTGTAAAAAGGGGCGTAACCGCCCACGCCAAGCACAAGAAGGTTCTGCAGGCTGCCAAGGGCTTCTACGGCCGCCGCAAGAACACCATCCGCATTGCCAAGCAGGCGGTGGAAAAGTCGAAGCAGTACGCTTACCGCGACCGCAAGAACCGCAAGCGCAACTTCCGCGCCCTGTGGGTCCAGCGCATCAACGCCGCGGTCCGCGAGCACGGCCTGACATATGGCCGCTTCATCGACGGACTGAACAAGGCCAACATCGAGATCGATCGCAAGATCCTGTCCGACATGGCCATCCATGAGCCGCAGGCATTCGCCGCGCTCGTGGCCAAGGCCAAGGTTGCTCTTGAGTACCTCAAGAACACCACCCCGAATGCTTTTGAAAGCGCTGTTGCTTAACCAGCGCCTTCCCAAGCATCACTGACTTGATTTGGGAAACCCGCGCTGGCACGGCTGGCGCGGGTTTTTCTTTGCAGCAACGAAGGGCCGTTAGGGCCGCAACGGAACTGGACCATGAGCGATCTTGAAACTCTCGAACAGTCGCTGCTGAGCGACATCGCTTCCGCCTCCGACGAGCAGGCGATCGAGGCGGTGCGCGTCGCCGCCCTCGGCAAGAAGGGCTCGGTCTCGGAGATGCTGAAGACCCTCGGCGGCATGAGTGCCGAAGAGCGCCAGACCAAGGGCCCGGCGATCAACGGCCTGAAGAATCGCGTCACCGATGCGCTCACCGCCCGCAAGTCCGAGCTGCGCGATGTCGCCATCAATGCGCGTCTGATCGCCGAAAAGGTCGATGTGACGCTGCCGGTGCGCCAGTCGCCGGCCGAGCGCGGCCGCATCCACCCGATCAGCCAGGTCATCGACGAGATCGCGGCGATCTTCGGCGATCTCGGCTTCGCCATCGCCGAAGGCCCCGATGTCGAGACCGACCACTACAATTTCACCGCGCTGAACTTCCCCGAGGGGCATCCGGCGCGCGAGATGCACGACACCTTCTTCTTCCCGCCGGATGCCAATGGCGAGCGCAAGCTCCTGCGCACCCACACCTCGCCGGTGCAGATACGCACCATGGAGACGCAGAAGCCGCCGATCCGCATCGTCATCCCGGGCAAGACCTATCGCCAGGATTCGGACGCCACCCACTCGCCGATGTTCCATCAGGTCGAGGGCCTGGTGATCGACAAGACCGCCAACATCGCCAACATGAAGTGGGTGCTGGAGGAGTTCTGCAAGGCATTCTTCGAGGTGCCCTCGGTCAAGATGCGCTTCCGCCCGTCCTTCTTCCCGTTCACCGAGCCGAGCCTCGAGGTCGATATCCAGTGCGACCGTTCGCGTCCCGGCGAGGTGCGCTTCGGCGAAGGTAACGACTGGATGGAGATTCTCGGCTGCGGCATGGTTCATCCGAACGTGCTGCGCCATGGCGGTCTCGATCCCGACGAGTACCAGGGCTTCGCCTGGGGCATGGGCATCGACCGCATCGCCATGCTGAAATACGGCATGCCCGACCTGCGCGCCTTCTTCGACGCCGACGTTCGCTGGCTCCAGCACTATGGCTTCCGTCCGCTCGATATGCCGACCTTGTTCGGTGGCCTGAGCGCATGATCGACGCCGCCGACCGATATGCCGGTGCGGTGACCTTCGCCTTCGGTGACAGCCCGGAGCTCGCCGACGAGCTGCTGGCGCTGGTGCTGTCGGGCAAGAAGACAGCGACCTGCGGCGCCTTGCGTGACTATGGTGGCGACGAGCCGGTGCCCGAGGTCGGCCGACGCGACGTGGTGCTCGACGGCCAGGGCCGCAGGGCGGCCGTCATCGAGACCGTCGAGGCGATCCAGCGTCGCTTCGACGAGGTCGATGCCGAATTTGCTGCCGCGGAAGGCGAGGGCGACCTGTCCTATGAATACTGGCGTCAGGCCCACGAGGCCTATTTCGCCCGCAATGGCGGCTTCTCGCCGGACATGATTTTGGTTTGTGAGCGGTTCCGTGTGGTGGAAGTGCTCGACCGCAACGACACGAAACGAGTGAACCCATGAAATTCACGCTCTCCTGGCTCAAGGATCATCTCGACACCGACGCCACGCTCGACCAG
Source organism: Aminobacter aganoensis (assembly GCF_014206975.1). Taxonomy (GTDB): domain Bacteria; phylum Pseudomonadota; class Alphaproteobacteria; order Rhizobiales; family Rhizobiaceae; genus Aminobacter; species Aminobacter aganoensis. The sequence goes on along the minus strand of NZ_JACHOU010000007.1, from coordinate 128,476 downwards.
ATCGTCGAGCGCCTGACCTCGATCGGCCTCGAAGTCGAGTCCGTCGACGACAAGGCGGCCCTCAAGCCTTTCGTCATCGCCAAGGTGCTGACGGCAAGCAGGCACCCCGACGCCGACAAGCTGCAGGTCCTGACCGTCGACACCGGTGACGGCAAGCCGGTGCAGGTCGTCTGCGGCGCGCCCAATGCGCGTGCCGGCCTGGTCGGCGCCTTCGCCGCGCCCGGCGCCTATGTGCCCGGCATCGACGTCACCCTGTCGGTCGGCAAGATCCGTGGCGTTGAAAGCCACGGCATGATGTGCTCCGAGCGCGAGTTGCAGCTGTCGGACGAGCACAACGGCATCATCGACCTGCCGGCCGATGCGCCTGTCGGCACGTCATTCGCGACCTACGCCCATCTCGACGACCCGATGATCGAGATCAACCTGACCCCGAACCGCCCCGACGCCACCAGCGTCCACGGCATCGCCCGCGACCTCGCGGCGTCCGGCATGGGCACGCTCAAGGGTGATGCGGTCGAAGCCGTTGCCGGCGAGGGCGACTGCCCGGTCAAGGTTTCGATCGAGGCGCCCGAACTCTGCCCGGGCTTTGCCTTGCGCCTGGTGCGCGGCGTCAAGAACGGCCCTTCGCCCAAGTGGATGCAGCAACGCCTGCTGGCCATTGGCCTGCGCCCCATCAGCGCACTGGTCGATATCACCAATTATATCACCTTCGATCGCGGCCGGCCGCTGCACGTCTACGATTTGAAGAAGGTCGTGGGCAATCTGGTCGTCCGACGGGCTCTGGAGGGGGAGAAGGTGCTGGCACTCGACGGGCGCGAGTACACTCTGACTCCAGAGATGTGCACCATTGCCGATGCTGAAGGCGCCGATTCCATCGCTGGCGTCATGGGTGGCGAGCACACGGGCTGCGACGAGAACACGACCGACGTGCTGATCGAGTCGGCTCTGTGGGCGCCGCTCAACGTCGCCCGCACCGGCCGCACGCTCGGCATCATCACCGATGCGCGTTACCGCTTCGAGCGCGGCGTCGACCCCGAATTCATGGTTCCGGGTATCGAGCTGGCAACGAAGCTGGTGCTGGAGCTCTGCGGAGGCCAGCCGACGAAAACCGATGTCGTCGGCTATGCCGGCCATCAGGCCAAGGTCGTCTCCTTCCCGCTCAGCGAGGTCAAGCGCCTGACCGGCATCGAGGTTGCCAAGGCCGAGAGCCTCGACATCCTCACCCGCCTCGGTTTCGGCGTGAAGGGCAATGGCGACGTCGTCGACGTCTCCGTGCCGTCCTGGCGCCCCGATGTCGACGGCAAGGCCGACCTCGTCGAGGAGGTCATGCGCATCCACGGCGTCGACAACATCGCGCCGCAGCCGCTCGGCGCGCATGATGCCGTCAACGGCAAGATATTGACCACGCTGCAGATACGCACCCGCTCGGCGCGGCGCGCGCTCGCCGTGCGCGGCATGATGGAGGCCGTCACCTGGTCTTTCATTCCGGCAAAGCACGCCGAGCTGTTCGGCGGCGGCCAGGACAGCCTCAAGCTGTCGAACCCGATCGCAGCCGACATGTCGGACATGCGGCCTTCGCTGCTGCCCGGCCTGATCGCCGCGGCCCAGCGCAACGCCGATCGTGGTCTTGGCGACGTCGCCTTGTTCGAAGTCTCCGGCACCTATGAGAGCGACACCGCCGAGGGCCAGCGCCGTGTCGCCGCCGGCGCCCGCCGCGGCACCGCCAAGCTCGAAGGCTCGGGCCGCAACTGGTCCGGCAATGCAGGCAATGTCGGCGTCTTCGACGCCAAGGCCGATGCCATCGCCGCACTCGAAGCCTGCGGCGCACCGGTCGACCGGCTGCAGATCGAAACCGGTGCCCCGGCCTGGTACCACCCCGGCCGCTCGGGCGTGATCAAGCTCGGCCCCAAGGTCGTGCTCGGCACCTTCGGCGAGTTCCATCCGAGGACGCTCGAAGGCCTCGACGTGTCGGGCCCGCTCTGCGGCTTCGAGGTTTACGTCGATGCCATCCCCGAGCCCAAGGCCAAGCCGACCAAGACCAAGCCGAAGCTCGAACTGTCGGCCTTCCAGGCGGTCAAGCGCGACTTCGCCTTCGTCGTCGACAAGGCCGTCGAGGCCGGCACGCTGACCAAGGCAGCGCTTGCCGCCGACAAGAAGCTGATCACCGGCGTTTCGGTCTTCGATATCTTCGAAGGTGCATCGCTCGGCGAGGGCAAGAAGTCGGTCGCCATCGAGGTTTCGATCCAGCCGCAGGAAAAGACGCTGACCGACCAGGACTTCGAGGCGCTCGCGGCCCGTATCGTCGAGAACGTCAAGAAACAGACCGGCGGCGCGCTGCGCAGCTGATTGCCGGATAGCCGAATGCTGGAAAAGGCCGGGCCTCGAGCCTGGCCTTTTTCGTTGCCGGGAAACATTCGTCCTTCCCGCTCGTTGAAGCCAGCGATGCTGCGCAACACCGATACCCGTTATGGCTGGGCGTCGATCGGCCTCCACTGGCTGATCGCTCTCCTGTTCATCGGCCAGTTCGGGCTCGGGCTGGTGATGGTCCGCATCGCCAGCCAGCGCATCGCGTTCGAGCTGATCCAGCTGCACAAATCCTTCGGTTTCCTGCTGCTTGGGCTGGTGCTGGTCCGCATCGGCTGGCGGCTCGGCAATGCCAGTCCAGAACTGCCCGAGGAGGTTGGGCCGATGGAGCGGCGGGCGGCGCCTGCCGTGCATGTCCTGCTCTATGCCGTTCAGCTCGTCGTGCCGCTGTCGGGCTGGGTGCTGGTGTCGGTCTCGGTGCTCGAAATCCCGTCGATGCCGTTCAATCTGTTCGTCATGCCGCATCTGCCGCTGCAGGTGTCCGATGCGGCCGAGACATTCTGGATCTTCGGCCACAAATGGCTGGCCTACGCCGGCATCGCGCTGGTCGTGCTGCACGTGCTGGCGGCGCTGCGACATCATTTCTGGCTGCGCGATGTGGTGCTGGTGCGGATGATCTCGCCCTTTTTCCCAACGTCCGCGCGAAAGCCGGAATAGCCGCCGCCACCCGTTCGTTTGTCTCGGTGCGTGGCCCGGATGGGCCTTGCCATCAGGGAGTATGATGAAATGTCCTTGCGTATTCTGAGCGCCGCAACCCTCATTGCGGTCGGTCTTCTCGGCGACACGGCTTCGGCGGTGGCGCTGTCGGATGCGGCCGGCCGGTATGCCATTTCCAACAACGGCTCGAGCATCCGCTTTGCCATCGGCAAGATCGGCGGCGGCGGGCTGAACGGCGCCTTCGGTCAGTTCAAGGGCACGATCCGCATCGATGGCGGCGACATCGGCCGCTCGCGTGTCGACCTCACCATCTTCCCAGACAGCGTCGGCACCGGCCAGGGCCGAGTCGACGCCTTCCTGAAGTCGGACGCCGTCTTCGATGTCGCCAATTCGCGCCAGATCACCTTCCGCTCGACAAGCGTCCAGCGCACTGGCGACAACTCGGCCGTCATCACCGGCCAGCTGACGGCGCGCGGTCACACCTTCACCGAAAAGTTCACCGCCGAACTGCAGGGCATGAAGGGCGGGCAGATCAGCTTCCATGTCAGCGGCAAGGTGTTCCGCTCGCGCTACCAGATGGATGTCGGCACGCCGATCTATTCCAACATCGTCGCCTTCGACATGCAGTTCAGCGGCCGCCGCGGCTGAGCGCCCTGCCCGAAACCTCTGGCGTTTCGCCGCTGCTTCCGCCAAGCTCGGCGACGCGCCGGGCTGGCGCGCAGTCCGTTTCGGGAGGGTCAGATGTTTCGCTGGGGTGTACTTTCGACAGCCAAGATCGGCCGCGAGCAGCTGCTGCCGGCGATTGCCGATTCCACCAACGGCGTGGTCGCCGCGATCGCCAGCCGCGACGTCGCCAAGGCCCGGGCGCTCGCCGACCGGTTCGGCGCGCGCCATGCCTTCGGCTCCTATGAAGAGCTGCTCGCCTCCGACACGGTCGACGGCGTCTACATTCCGCTGCCGACCTCGCAGCATCTCGAATGGGCGGCGAAGGCGGCCGAGGCGGGCAAGCACGTGCTGGTCGAAAAGCCGCTGGCGCTGAACGCCGCCGACATCGCTCCGCTGATCGAGATCCGCGACCGCAAGAAGGTCATCGTTTCCGAGGCCTTCATGGTCACCTACCACCCGCAATGGATCAAGGTGCGCGACCTGATTGCCGGCGGCGCCATCGGCAAGCTCAAGCACGTCCAGGGTGCTTTCTCCTACTTCAACGTCGACCCCAACAACATGCGCAACCAGCTCGACCTCGGCGGCGGCGCGCTGCCCGACATCGGCGTCTATCCGACCGTGTCGACGCGGTTTTCGACCGGCAAGGAGCCGCAACGCGTCCAGGCCAGCATCGAGCGTGATCCGAAATTCGGCACCGACATCTATTCCAGCGTGCGCGCCGATTTCGGCGATTTCGAGCTGTCCTTCTACCTCTCCACCCAGCTCGCCAACCGCCAGCTGATGGTCTTCCATGGCGACAAGGGCTTCATCGAGGTGCGCTCGCCGTTCAATGCCGGGCTCTACGAGCAGGAGTGCGTCGAGCTGCACAATGCCGGCCACAACGAAACGACGGTGTTCCATTTCTCCGGCGCCAAGCAGTACCGGCTCGAGGTCGAGGCCTTCGTCCGCGCCGCGCAAGGCGGGCCCGACCACGTCTTCTCGCTCGAAGAATCGGTGCTCAACCAGAAAGTCATCGACGCTATCTTCCGCGCCGGCGACCATGACGGATGGGAGAAAGTCTAGGCATCCCAGCCTTCGCGCCGGCTTGCCGCCGGTCGCGCGAAGGCTGTCGTTTGCGCCGTGCCGTGCTAGGGAGCGCCGCATGATGTCCGATATGGAAGGCGCGCGGCGATGATTCCCTGGATAGTGCTCGACACCGCGAAGATCCCCGGCGGCGGCGAACTGCGCCTCAAGCAGCGCGGCACCGAGTTTTCGATCATGCTCGGTTCCAACGAGCTGATGAACAGCCGCCTGAGCGGCTCCGAGGAAGCACTGGCGAAGCTCGCCTGCGACCGCATCGGCGGCCGCAGCAAACCGACGATCCTGATCGGCGGCCTCGGCATGGGCTTTACGCTCCGCGCCGCCCTGGCGCTTCTCGGCAAGGATACCCGCATCGTCGTCGCCGAACTGGTGCCCGAGGTGATCGCCTGGGCGCGCGGGCCGATGGCCGAGGTCTTTGGCGGTTGCCTCGACGATCCGCGCGTCGAGGTGGTGGAGGGCGATGTCGGCAGGCTCATCCGCGATGGCGCCGGCACCTATGATGCGATCCTGCTCGATGTCGACAACGGCCCCGAGGGCCTGTCGCGCGACGCCAATGACAGCCTCTACAACTACGCCGGCCTCCATGGCGCCAAGGCCGCGCTGAAGCCGGGTGGCGTGCTGACCGTGTGGTCGCAAGGGCCCGACAAGTCGTTCTCGCGCCGTCTGCACGAGAGTGGCTTCGTCACCGACGAGGTCAAGGTCCGCGCCAGCACCAAGGGCGGCGGCGCCCGCCACGTCGTCTGGGTGGCGGTGAGCGGCGGAGCGCCCAAGCCGAAGGGCCGGCGGTAGCGCGCTCTTCCCTTCTCCCCGTGCGGGAAAAGGTGCCCCGCCCCTCGACAAGCTCGGGAGGGCGGATGAGGGGTGCATACGCTCGGATGTGTTCGCCATTCAGAGCCGCCTCCTGCAACCTCTCATTCCTTCCAACACCCCTCATCCGACCTCGCTTTGCTCGGCCACCTTCTCCCACAAGGGGAGAAGGCAAGTCCCTGCCTTGCCACGCTCGCTTTCGCGCCTGGCCATTGCTTGCGAAAAGGTTCGGGAAGCGGGGCGCGAGGCCGTGCCTTCCGATAGTATCTTATGCGGCGCGACGTCCGCGCCCCGCCGGCGATTTCTGTTCCCGCCCGTTCCGCTTCCTGGAGCCTGGGCATTGGTGCCCTTGCCCACCCTAGCGCATCGTCCAGCGCACCCGGGCCGTAGTGCCCGGAGGGGAACCCTCGGACGGAACCTCCCCGGGCAACAGGCTACGTTGGCCCATTGCCGGAGGCGCCGGTTCCTCCCCACATGCCACCGTCGCGACCGGTGTTCCCGCGGGAGGAACTGCCGATGATTGTACGGGAGGCTTCTGGGGGCGTGGAAGAGAGGGGCGCGGCTATCCACGGAGGTTGGTGACAGATGGTGACAGGATGCACCGATGCCGTGATGCCGAAGCTGCACCGGTGGTCCAGGATTCTGGAAATGGCTGTACACCGTCGTTGCAACGCTCCATCAGGAAATCTCCACCCCCGTGGAAAATCTGTCCGCCTCGACAATCACCACCACACCCCGCCGCGCGTCACACGAATACGCGGGCGGCCGTTGTCGGGTGGGTTGAGCGGGGTTTCGCAGGCGGGCCGCGTGTCGTCGGCGAAGTCGCTGTTGGCGGCGTTGATGAAGCCGCGGGCGCCGCCCGGCAGGTAGGTTCCGGGATGGGAGCGGATCTTCGGGATCATCGAGGGCCGTGGCGCACGCGGCAGGTCCGGTGCGCCGGCGGCGGCAATCTCGTCGGCGACATCCCCCTTCAGCGCCCGGAGCCGGGCGACGCGGTCGGCGGTCAGCGGATGGCTGCGCAGCACCGAGGGGTCGGGAATGCGGCCGCTGGGCAAGAGGATGTTTTCCCACAGCTTGCCTTGCGCGCGTTCGAGCTTGGTCAGCGCCGAAGCCAGCCCGTCGGGATCGCCGGTCAAGGCTGCCGCGCCAAGATCGGCATCGAATTCGCGGGTGCGCGACAGCGCCATCTGCAACAGCCCTCCGACGGTGGGCGCGGCCAGCAGGACCAGCACCGCCAGCCAGGGCACCTGGGCGCGGAAGCCGCCGGCAAAGCCGAACAGGTTGAAGAACAGGGAAAACAGGCCGACCGTCGACATGAACGAGGTGAAGCGCGACACCATGTCGGCGAAGGCCATCACCTTCACGTCCTCATGGGCGATGTGGCTGATTTCGTGGGCGAGAACGCCGGCCAGTTCGCGCGGGGTGAGGCTGCGGGCGAGCGCGTCGGTGACGGCGATCGCCGCGTCTTCGCGGCGGCCGACGGCGAAGGCGTTCATCATCTTGGACGGGATGACGTAGAGTTTGGGCACCGCCGGCAGCTCGGCGCGGCGGGCGAGTTCCTGGACGATGCGGAAGCCGGCAGGAAAGTCGGCCGCGCTGACCTCCCTTGCCTTGTACATCGACAGCACCATCTGTGGGCTGATGCGCCGCACCGCCCACATCGAGACGGCGCCGAAGATCAGTGCATAAAGAAGGCCAGTGCTGCCGGCGAAGGCCCAGGCGGTGATGCCGAGCAGCAACAGGCTGCCGGCCCCGAGCAGCCAGGTTTGCAGCATATTCAGTGTACGGTTGCGCCGATGCTCGAATAGGTTGATGGAATGCAGCTCGCTCATGCCTGGAATATGAGCTTGCCACAGGCTTTTGCCGAGTCCCGGCGCAGGAAATTTGCAGAACGCTTGCGCTGCCAGAAGCCTGTTCTTATATACGCCGCAACACCGCTTCGGCCCGGAAAACCGGTGTCCGGAGCGGCATTTCGAGTGAACAGGGGCTTTCGTCGGAACGCCTTTATGGGTCCGGAAAGCCTGCTTAGCGGAGAGAAGACGTAAAAATGGCAAAAGTTATCGGCATCGACCTGGGAACGACCAATTCCTGCGTCGCCGTCATGGACGGCAAGGACGCGAAAGTCATCGAGAACGCGGAAGGCGCGCGCACGACCCCTTCCATCGTCGCCTTCAGCGGTGACGGCGAGCGTCTCGTCGGCCAGCCGGCCAAGCGCCAGGCGGTCACCAATCCTGAAAACACCGTCTTTGCGGTCAAGCGCCTGATCGGCCGCCGCTATGACGACCCGGTCACCGCCAAGGACAAGAAGCTTGTCCCCTACGAGATCGTCAATGGCGACAATGGCGACGCCTGGGTCGAGGCCGGCGGCAAGAAGCAGTCGCCCAGCCAGATCTCGGCGATGATCCTGCAGAAGATGAAGGAAACGGCGGAAGCCTATCTCGGCGAGAAGGTCGAGAAGGCCGTCATCACCGTTCCGGCCTATTTCAACGACGCCCAGCGCCAGGCCACCAAGGATGCCGGCAAGATCGCCGGCCTCGAAGTGCTGCGCATCATCAACGAGCCGACCGCGGCAGCGCTGGCCTATGGCCTCGACAAGACCGAAGGCAAGACCATTGCGGTCTATGACCTTGGCGGCGGCACCTTCGACATTTCCGTGCTCGAGATCGGCGACGGCGTGTTCGAGGTCAAGTCGACCAACGGCGATACCTTCCTCGGCGGCGAAGACTTCGACATGCGCCTGGTCGAGTACCTGGCGGCCGAGTTCAAGAAGGAACAGGGCATCGACCTGAAGAACGACAAGCTTGCCCTGCAGCGCCTCAAGGAAGCTGCGGAAAAGGCCAAGATCGAGCTGTCGTCGACGACCCAGACCGAAATCAACCTGCCCTTCATCACCGCTGACGCCACCGGCCCGAAGCACCTGACGCTGAAGCTGTCGCGCGCCAAGTTCGAGCAGCTGGTCGACGACCTCGTCCAGCGCACGATCGAGCCGTGCAAGGCAGCGCTCAAGGATGCCGGCCTCAGGGCTGGCGAGATCGACGAAGTGGTCCTGGTCGGCGGCATGACCCGCATGCCCAAGATCCAGGAGATCGTGAAGCAGTTCTTCGGCAAGGAGCCGCACAAGGGCGTCAACCCCGATGAGGTGGTTGCTCTCGGTGCCGCCATCCAGGCCGGCGTGCTGCAGGGCGACGTCAAGGACGTGCTGCTGCTCGACGTGACCCCGCTGTCCCTCGGCATCGAGACGCTGGGCGGCGTGTTCACCCGCCTGATCGAGCGCAACACCACGATCCCGACCAAGAAGAGCCAGGTCTTCTCGACGGCTGAGGACAGCCAGTCGGCCGTGACGATCCGCGTCTTCCAGGGCGAGCGTGAAATGGCTGCCGACAACAAGATGCTCGGCCAGTTCGACCTCGTCGGCATTCCGCCCGCACCGCGCGGCGTGCCGCAGATCGAAGTGACCTTCGACATCGACGCCAACGGCATCGTCAATGTCTCGGCCAAGGACAAGGGCACCGGCAAGGAGCACCAGATCCGCATCCAGGCTTCTGGCGGTCTCTCCGACGCCGACATCGACAAGATGGTCAAGGACGCCGAGGTCAATGCCGAGGCCGACAAGAAGCGCAAGGCGCTGGTCGAGGCACGCAACCAGGCCGAAAGCCTGCTGAACTCGTCGGAAAAGTCGCTGAAGGACTATGGCGACAAGGTCACCGAGGCCGACCGCACCGCGATTTCGGATGCGATCGCCGCGCTGAGGACCGCCACCGAGGGCGACGACGCAGAAGCGATCAATGCCAAGTCGCAGGCGCTCGCCGAAGCTTCGATGAAGCTCGGCCAGGCGATGTACGAGGCTTCGCAGAAGGAAGCGGCCGAATCCGACGCCGCGGCTGACGCGGCCAAGGACAGCGACGTCGTCGACGCCGATTTCGAGGAAATCGACGACAACGACGACAAGAAGAAGTCGGCCTAAGTGCCTATTTCGAGGCTCTGACAAGAAAGCCCGGCGGTTTGGCCGGGCTTTTTTGCAACCTGAAGCGAAAAAATGCGGCGCAAGCCGCGCAAACTCTGGCATCGCGGCCTCAGGCTCACTAAATCGAAGCCTGTCGCCAGGAAACCGGCAAACAATGCCACAAGACATTGGGCAACCGGCAGCGGGAAGATATGAAAGCTGATTTCTACGAAACGCTGGGCGTTCAGAAGGGCGCTGACGAGAAGGAGCTGAAGTCGGCCTTCCGCAAGCTCGCCATGCAGTTCCATCCCGACCGCAATCCCGGCGACGATGCCTGCGAGCACAAGTTCAAGGAAATCAACGAAGCCTACGAGACGCTGAAGGACCCGCAGAAGCGCGCCGCCTACGACCGCTTCGGCCACGCCGCCTTCGAGAATGGCGGCATGGGCAATGGCGGCGGCCAGGGTTTTGGCGCCGGCGGTTTCGCCGACATCTTCGAGGACATCTTCGGCGACATGATGGGCGGGCGGCAGCGCCGCTCGTCGGGCGGGCGCGAACGCGGCGCCGACCTGCGCTACAACATGGAAATCACGCTCGAGGAGGCCTTTGCCGGCAAGACCGCGCAGATCCGCGTGCCGACCTCGATCCTGTGCACCGAATGCGCCGGTTCCGGCGCCAAGCCCGGCACCCAGCCGGTGACCTGCTCGATGTGCGCCGGCCACGGCAAGGTGCGCGCCAGCCAGGGCTTCTTCTCGATCGAACGCACCTGCCCGCAGTGCCAGGGCCGCGGCCAGACCATCAAGGACCCGTGCGGCAAGTGCGCCGGCCAGGGCCGCGTCACCGAGGAGCGCTCGCTGTCGGTCAACATTCCCTCGGGCATCGAGGACGGCACCCGCATCCGCCTCGCCAATGAGGGCGAAGCCGGCCTGCGCGGCGGCCCGTCGGGCGACCTCTACATCTTCCTGTCGGTCAAGCCGCACGAGTTCTTCCAGCGCGACGGTGCCGACCTCTATTGCAAGGTGCCGATCTCGATGACCACCGCCGCCCTTGGCGGTTCGTTCGAGGTGGCGACGCTCGATGGCACCCAGACGCGGGTGAAAGTGCCCGAAGGCACCCAGAACGGCCGCCAGTTCCGCCTCAAGGGCAAGGGCATGCCGATCCTGCGCCAGCCGCAGGTCGGGGACCTCTACATCCAGACCGCGGTGGAGACGCCGCAGAGCCTGACGCGGCGCCAGCGCGAGCTGCTGGAGGAATTCGAGAAGCTGTCCTCGACCGAGAATTCGCCGCAGTCGAGCGGTTTCTTCTCGCGCATGAAGGACTTTTTCGAGTCCTTCGGCGAGAAGTGAGAATTGTTTCTGCCGTAACGTAAATTGAGCCAGCTTTCCGCTTGCCTTGAGCCACTTTGCTGGTATTTCTCCCGCAGCAGGGGTGAGGAGATCAAAGCGATGCCACGTGGTTCCGGATTGCGCAAAACCCTTGCGGCCAAGTTCGACGACGAGTTGAAGTTCTTCAAAGGCTGGATCGACAAGCCGAAAGCCGTGGGTTCGATCGTGCCGACGAGCTCGGTCACGGCAAAGCGCATGGCCTCGGTCATCGACACCAGGTCCGGCCTGCCGGTGCTCGAGGTCGGCCCCGGAACCGGCGTCATCACCAAGGCGATCCTGGCCCACGGCGTCAAGCCGGAAGATCTCTACACCGTTGAATATTCAGCCGATTTCGTCCAGCACCTGCGCCGGCTCTACCCGCGCGTCAACGTCATCGAGGGCGATGCCTTCGCACTCGACGCCACGCTCGGCGACAAGAAGGACCTGGTGTTCGATTCGGTCATCTCTGGTGTGCCGCTGCTCAACTTCCCCGTCGCCAGCCGCGTCGCCTATCTCGAGGGCCTGCTCAAGCGCATTCCCGCCGGCCGCCCGGTGATCCAGCTCACCTACGGGCCGAAGTCGCCGATTCCGCCGGGACTGGGCAACTACACGGTCGAGCACTTCGACTTCGTCATCCGCAACATCCCGCCGACCCAGCTCTGGGTCTATCGCCGCGGCAAGCACTGACCTTGCCGCTCGGGTGCGCATCCGGGCTGAAAACCGCTTCACGTTTTTCCGATTTGCTCTATACCCGCAGCCATGACACTGAGCGCGCGCCTGGACGCGCGCAGCAGGATGGTTGATGCCGATAATTCCCAGGATCCTCGTCTTTGCCGGTTCGACCAGGACCGGCGCCTATAGCGGCCGGACCGCCGATTGCGCCCAGAAGGAATTGGCGCTGCAGGGCGCCGACGTGACCCGCATCTCGCTGGCCGATTATGCGCTGCCGCTGATGAACGAGGACCTCGAAGACCAGGAAGGCGTGCCCGAAAACGCCGTGAAGCTCGCCCGCCTGATCGACATGCATGACGCGGTGCTGATCGCCACCCCCGAATACAACGGCTCGATGCCGCCGCTGCTCAAGAATGCCATCGACTGGGTCAGTCGCGTCAGCCGCGACGGCACCACGCGGCTTCGTCCCTACCCCGACAAGCTGGTGGCCATCTGCTCCTCCTCCGACGGGCATTTCGCCGGCATCCGCAGCGCCAACCATCTGCGTGCCGTGCTGTCGCATATCCAGATGGACGTGATCTCGCCGCAGGTTTCGGTGCCGCATGGCGGCCAGGCCTTCGACGACAACGGCGATTTCCGCGAAGAACGCCTGCGCAAGGGCATGGAGCGGCTGTGCCGCGAACTGATCCAGCGGGCGATATTGCTGTCAACGAGGACCGAGCCATGAACATTGAAGCAGTGCGCGACAGGCTGATCGTCGGGCTGGACGTGCCCACGGTGAAGGACGCCGAGCGGGCGGTGCGCGATCTCGACGGCACCGCCACCTTCTTCAAGATCGGCTACCAATTGGCCTTTGCCGGCGGGCTCGACTTCGCCCGCGAACTCGCCAGCGACGGCAAGAAGGTGTTCCTCGACATGAAGCTGCTGGACATCGACAACACGGTGGCCAAGGGCGTCGAGAACATCGTCAAGATGGGCATGACGATGCTGACCCTGCACGCCTATCCCAAGGCGATGAAGGCAGCCGTCGAGGCGGCCAGGGGCAGCGACCTCTGCCTGCTCGCCGTCACCGTGCTGACCTCGATGGACGAAAAGGACGTGATCGACGCGGGTTACGAATACGACCCGCACACGCTGGTGCTGCGCCGCGCCGAACAGGCGCTCAAGGCGGGCATGGGCGGCATCGTCTGCTCGGCCAGCGAAGCGTCCGCCGTGCGCCGCATCGTCGGCCCGAGCATGGCCGTGGTGACGCCGGGCATCCGTCCGGCGGGCAGCGACCACGGCGACCAGAAGCGCGTCGTCACGCCGGCCGATGCCATCCGCAATGGCTCGAGCCATCTCGTCGTCGCCCGGCCGATCGTCGGCGCGGTTGACAGGCGGGCCGCCGCCCAGGCTATCCTGGAAGAGATGGCGCAGGCCTGAGCATTTTTCGGGGAGGAATTCATGACCAAGGCTTACTGGATCGCACGCGTCGACGTGCGCGACCCCGAGGGCTACAAGGGCTATGTCGCTGCGGCCAAGCCGGCATTCGAGCGCTTCGGCGCCAAGTTCATCGCCCGCGGCGGTGCCCATGAGGCGGTGGAAGGCCCCGGCCGCGCCCGCAACGTCATCATCGAGTTCGCCTCGATGGACGACGCCCGCAACTGCTATTTCTCGCCGGAATACCAGCACGCCAAGTCGATCCGCCAGCAATTCGCCGACGGCGAGATCATGCTGGTAGAGGGCATCTGACTTTCGAGCTGCGGAGGCGCTGACGCAGTTCTCCTGGCAGGCTGCGCCGCGCTATTGCCGTCAGGCGGGCGGCATCCGCCCGGTGCGGACGGAATAGGCCACCGCATCGCGGCCGGCCTGCTCCGCCTGCCGTGCGGCGGCCTCGAAATCATAGGGAACGGCGCGCAGTTCCGCCGCCCATCCGCCGGCGAGCTTTTCAACGATTGCATAGCGCGCGTGCGGCGTGCCTGCCTCCATCACATGCGGGACGGGCGACGTGTCGCGATATCCCGGCATGCCGACGCTGCCGGGATTGACGATCAGCACGCCTCCTGATGTGGCGATTCGCGGGATGTGGGTGTGTCCGCACAGGACCACGCGTGCCCGGCCGATCCCAGCGAGCCTAGGCAGGATGGCCTCTTGCCTGTCCAGCATGGGCCGGCCGGAACTCACGTCCTCCAACAGATATTCGAGGTCGCCGCCGGCCGAGCTGCCGTGGCAGGCAAACACTTCGCCATCGGCCAATTCGAGCGTGGCCGGCAGGCCGGCGATCCACTGGAAATGCGCGTCGGTCAGGCGCGGCCTCGCAAAGGCATCCGAAAACCCCGTATCGCCTGCCAGCAACTGGCGTTCGTGATTGCCGGCAACAGTCGGGCAGTCGAGTGCAATCTGCATGTCCGCGCTGCGCGCCGGATCGAACGGGCCGGAGACCAGATCGCCGAGATTGACGACGAGATCGACCGAGGACGCCTGGATGTGGGCGATGACTGCCTCGAGCGCCAGCGCGTTTCCGTGAACATCAGCGATTGCAGCTATCCGCATGGGCCTTCCCGTCCGTATCCGCGCCAGGGGCGACGCTAGTGCAAGCTGCCGTCGGCTGCAAACAGGGCCTCCCGCCTTGCTGGCCGGCGTGTTCCGGTTCGCACCTGCGATGTCTGCGCCTGCCTGTTCGTGCGTCAGATTTCGGCACTGCACAATGTCAAGGCATGCCATTTGTAAGCCGGCGGGCGCATTGGAAACGCTTTTTCAACAGCTTGGACTAAAGGATGACCCTGTTTCGCACCAAGTCGGATATTGCATCGCAGCAGATGTTTGCTACCTTTCGCTGCATTGCATGACGGGCCTCCGGCCGGCTCGCCTCCCGAATGGCCGTATGAGGACATCATGTTTTACCAGCTCTATGAATCGACCCATGCCGCGCTGCAGCCGGCGCGCGCGTACGCGGATGCGGTCAAGCTGTTCTATTCCAACCCGCTGAATCCCTTCTCGCACATGCCGCTCGGCCGCTCCGTGGCGGCGATGGCCGAGCTGTTCGAGCGCACCACCCGCCGCTATGGCAAGCCGGCCTTCGGCCTCGACAAGACGGTGGTCGACTGGCAGCCGGTGGCGGTGACCGAGAAGGTCGCCTGGTCGCGGCCGTTCTGCAACCTGATCCGTTTCGAGCGCGACCTGCCCGCCGGCCGCCGTCCCGATCCCAAGCTTCTGATCGTCGCGCCGATGTCGGGCCACTATGCCACGCTGCTGCGCGGCACGGTCGAGGCCATGCTGCCCCATGCCGACGTCTACATCACCGACTGGGCCGATGCCCGCATGGTGCCGGTGACCGAGGGCAAGTTCGATCTCGACGACTACATCGACTATGTCATCGACATGTTCCACGCGCTGGGACCCGACACCCATGTGATGGCGGTGTGCCAGCCTTCGGTGCCGGTGCTGGCCGCCGTCGCCGTCATGGAAGCCCGAGGCGACCGCTTCGCGCCATCGACCATGACGCTGATGGGCGGGCCGATCGACACGAGGCGCAACCCGACCGCGGTCAACGAGCTCGCCGAGAAGAAGAGCATCGACTGGTTCCGCAACAACGTCATCATGCAGGTGCCGTGGCCCGCGCCGGGCTTCACCCGCGACGTCTATCCGGGCTTCCTGCAGCTGTCGGGTTTCATGACCATGAACCTCGACCGCCACATCATCGCCCACAAGGACTTCTTCATGCACCTGGTGAAGAACGACGGCGACAGCGCGGAGAAGCACCGCGACTTCTATGACGAATATCTGGCGGTGATGGACCTGACCGCCGAGTTCTACCTGCAGACGGTCGACACAGTGTTCGTGCGCCACGCGCTGCCCAAGGGCGAGATGACCCATCGCGGCCAGCCGGTCGACACATCGGCGATCCGCAACGTCGCGCTGTTCACCGTCGAGGGCGAGAACGACGACATTTCCGGCCTCGGCCAGACGCAGGCCGCGCATGACCTGTGCCGCAACATCCCCGGGGAGATGAAGGCGCATTACATGCAGCCGGCCGTCGGCCACTACGGTGTCTTCAATGGCTCGCGCTTCCGCGCCGAGATCGTGCCGCGCATCGTCGATTTCATGGCCAGCTATGGCGCGTCGGCGCGCAAGCCGGCCAAGCCACGGCTGGTGCGCAAGGCCTGATCTCAGGCCTCCGCAGGCGACGATCCGTCTTATCCACAGAAGGGCCCGGCGCCAACCGCCGGGCCCTTCTGCTTTGTGGGGGCCGAACGGAGCGCAGTCGACGGCCTAAGCCCTTGAATCCATGCTGTGCGCCGTGCCGAAAGCCGTTCGTCGCTTGCCAGCTGACGCGATGCATCCTGTTGCACAATAGTCGCGTCGCATCACGCGCGGTAACCATGTCTGCAATCTGCCGCGAGCTTCGATTGACTCCGGGCCACCCTCGACCTTAACGTTTTGTTAACGATGTAAAGGGGCGAGCGGGGCAGATGATTTCCGCAGCAGGCGTGCGGTGCGCGGCGGGGCGTACCGGTGTGTTTCTTGGGCTGTTGGCAGGCGCCTTTTTGTCTGCCGGCGCGGCCTTTGCGGCGTCAGAGCCGATGGTCACGGGCGGGCTGACCTCGCAACCGATCGGCCATTACGACTTCTGCCGCCTCAACCCGAGAGAGTGCTCGATCAAGCAGCGCGACACCGGTCCCGAGCAGATGACCGGCGCCCTGTGGCGCAAGATGGTGGCGGTCAACGTCGCCACCAACGCGGCGATCAAGCCGATGAACGACATCGACATCTATGGCCGCGACGAGGTCTGGACCTATCCGGCCAATGGCGAGGGCGACTGCGAGGACTACGTCCTGGAGAAGCGCCGCACGCTGAGCCAGGAAGGCGTCTCGCTGGCGAACCTGCTGATCACCGTCGTGCGCAAGCCCGACGGCGAGGGCCACGCCGTGCTGACCGTGCGCACTTCCAAGGGCGACTTCGTGCTCGACAACCTGACGGACACCGTGCGCCAGTGGGACGAGACCGGCTATCGCTATCTCAAGCGCCAGTCGAGCGAGAACACCGGCCGCTGGGTTTCGATCCGCGAAGGCCAGGAATCGATGGTCGGTTCGGTCAAGTAACCGGTCAGGCAAGCCCTTCAGCCGCGGCGTCGCAAACCCGACGCTGTCTGCGCGATCCAGCCGGGCGTGTTCCAACGTGGCCGATGTCGAGTAAAGACACCTGCTATCGTGGCATGCGGATGCGTTGGCGAAGGAGCAATCTGGATTGTCCGCCTCGGATCATAAGATCCGCATTGTCCCAGGCTCACCGGAATTGCTGCGGCAATTGGAAGAGCGTGACTACTCGTTTCAGGTGGCGCCACCCTTGGCCAGCGCGGATGCGGTTCAGGCTCACGAGCCATCTGAGCAGCCTTACGGTTTCGACGCGCGTTCGATCAGCGGTCTTTTGAGTGGAGCCGACGGCGCCGTGTTCGTGGCCTTGCTGGATGGAATGGCTGTCGGGTTCATCGCGGTCCAGAAATCCTGGAACAGGCTGGCCACAGTCGCGGATCTGGCGGTCGATCGCAGCGCTCGCCGCCGCAAAGTTGGGCGCCGCCTGATGGATGCGGCGGTTGCCTGGGTGCGGGACAAACAACTGCTCAGTATTCGCCTAGAAACGCAGGGCAACAATCTTCCGGCCTGCAGGTTCTATGCAGCCTATGGCTTCCAGCTCGGCGGAATCGATCGATTGCTCTACTTGGCGACGGAAGGCAACGACGCTGCACCGGCGTTGTTCTGGTATCTATTTCTCGATCAGCCGGGTGCCAGGACAGGTCAAGGCAGCCCGTGACAGGGACCGCTCGTTCTTTTAGATGAACGACGAAAGGGGGCTGAAATCGCTCCCGGCCCCTCGCCTATGCCGCCTGGGCCATGCGTTCTGAACCGATGCGGTAGGAGATCGCCTCGGCGAGATGGATGCGGCCGACGGCCTCGCTGGCGTCGAGATCGGCGAGCGTGCGCGCCACCTTGAGGACCCGGTGATAGGCCCGGGCGGAAAAGCCGAGCTTTTCGCTGGCATCGCGCAGCAGCGTCAGCCCGGCGGCATCGGGGATGGCAATGTCCTCGATCAGGCCGGCGGAGCATTGCGCATTGGTGGTGGCACCGGTGACGCCGTGGCGATCCAGCCGCTCGCGCTGGATCGTGCGGGCCCGGGCGACACGCGCCGCGACATCCGCGCTCGCCTCCGACCTGGCCGTTCGGATCAGGTCGGTGGCGGAGACCGAGGGCACCTCGATGCGCAGGTCGATGCGGTCGAGCAGCGGACCGGAGATACGCGCCTGGTAGTCGGACTGGCAGCGTGTGCCGCGCAGGCAGCGGTAGCCGGGTTCGCCGGCCATGCCGCAGCGGCACGGGTTCATCGCCGCGACCAACTGGATCCGGGCCGGATAGGTGATGCGGTGGTTAACGCGCGCGATCATGCATTCGCCGGTTTCAAGCGGCTGGCGCAGCGAATCGAGCACCTGTGGCGAAAACTCGGGGAACTCGTCGAGGAACAGCACGCCGTGATGGGCGAGCGACACTTCGCCCGGCCTCGCCCGCAGGCCGCCGCCGACCATCGCCGCCATCGAGGCCGAGTGGTGCGGTGCGCGGAACGGCCGCCGGTCGGTCAGCTTGCCCTCGGCCAGTTCGCCGGCGACCGAGGCGATCATCGAGACTTCGAGCAGCTCCTTGGGCGACAGCGGCGGCAGGATGGAGGGCAGGCGCGCCGCCAGCATCGACTTGCCGGCGCCGGGCGGGCCGACGAACAGCAGATTGTGGCCGCCGGCGGCCGCCACCTCGAGCGCCCGCCTGGCGCTTTCCTGGCCCTTGATGTCGGCAAGATCGGCGATGCCGGTGGCCGGCGCGTGGATGCCGGCTTCGGGCCGCGACAGCACCTGTGTGCCGCGGAAATGGTTGGCGATCGCAATCAGGCTGCGCGGCGCCAGGATGTCGATTTCGGGGCCGGCCCAGGCGGCTTCCGGCCCGCTGGCGGCCGGGCAGATCAGCCCCTTGCCCTCGGCATTGGCGCCGATGGCGGCTGGCAGCGCGCCGGCGACCGCCGCGATCGTGCCGTCGAGCGACAGTTCGCCAAGCACGACATAGGCTGCGAGCGCGTCGCCCGGCAACGCGCCCAGCGCCGCCATCAGGCCGAGAGCGATGGGCAGGTCGTAGTGGCTGCCCTCCTTGGGCAGGTCGGCGGGAGCGAGATTGACGGTGACCTTCTTGGCCGGCATCGACAGGCCCGAGGCATGCAGCGCCGCCTGCACCCGCTCGCGGCTCTCGGCCACCGCCTTGTCGGGCAGGCCGACGATCTGCATGCCGACCTTGCCCGGCGCGACCATCACCTGCACGTCGACGGGAACCGCCTCGATGCCCTGGAACGCAACAGTGCGCACGCGCGAAACCATGCTGCCCCTCCGCCCGGCCTCCCCTCGCCTGCGCGAACAGGTCGTGGAAGAAGTTGGGCAAGACAAGCATAGATTGCATGGGAACGCAAGAACATTTAGGGAACATATCCGGCGATGCTAGCGCCACAAATCGACCCGGCAAAGCAGCTGGATCGTGCCGGCTGGATAGGGAATATTAAATGCTTGTGCGCGAATATAAGGCGCATCACACGAACAAGGCGATCGACGCTCACCATGCGCCACGGGCTGTCTAAGCGAAAGGTCGGACGGCAGCCGCAGCGCGGCGCGGCCAGGATCGCGCGCCTCGAGGCGCAGCTCGCGGCGCAGGCTGCGCTGATCGAGCAGCAGGCTGCCTCGCTGGCGCACAGCCAGAAGATCTTCGACAGGTCCTCGGCCGCCGCCCGCATCGGCGTCTGGCAATGCAATCTCGCCGATCAGGCGCTGGACTGGACGGACGTCGTCTACGACATCTTCGACCTGCCGCGCGGCTCGGTGCTGGAGCGCAGGGAGATCGTCAAGTGTTATGCGCCGGAGTCGGCGGCGGAGCTGCATGTCAGGCGCAGCAAGGCGATCGAGGACCGCACCGGCTTCGGCCTCGACGCCGAGATCGTCACCGTCAAGGGCAACCGCCGCTGGATACGCATCACCGCTTGCGTCGAGAGCGAGAACGGCGTCGCCGTGCGCATCTTCGGTCTCAAGCAGGACATCACCGAAGAGAAGATCCTCGCCGACCGGATGCGCTACCTCGCCGAGTTCGACGTCATGACCGGGCTCGCCAACCGGGGCCGGTTCCAGTCGACGCTGCAGGAACTGACTGCGTCCGACGCCGGCAAGCCCGCCGTCGGCGCGCTGCTGCTGGTCGATCTCGACGGCTTCAAGCAGATCAACGACACCTTCGGCCACATGGTCGGCGACGAGTGTCTCAAGCAGGTGGCGCGGCGGCTCGAAGCCGCCTGCTGCGGCGCGCAACTCGTATCTCGAATCGGCGGTGACGAGTTCGCTGTGCTGACCGGGCCGCAGCACGGCCTTTCCGCGGTGTCCGAGCTGGCGCGCGCGATCATCGAAAGGCTCGGCGAGCCGATCGATCACTGCGGTGCGCTGCTCAGGCTCGGCGCCTCCGTCGGCATCGCCCTGTTCGAGGCCGGCACGCCATCGGAGCTGCTGGTCAGGGCCGATACCGCGCTCTACCAGGCCAAGGCGGCGGGCCGCAACACCTTCCGTATCTTCAAGCCGAGCGATACGGCCGGCATGCCCGGCCATCGCGCCGCCTGAGGCCCGATCCGTCTCCGCACAGGCTTGTTGCGCGCAAACCCTGCTGATATGGCTGCCCTGGAGATCAAGGCGAGCAGTCGCGACATGAACATGGGCACAGCCAAGTCAGCAGACAGATAGGCCGCAACAACCCCGAGACGTTGTTGCGGCGCCCTGCCCTCTCATCCCTTAAACAAGCGAAGTGGCAGTTCGCCGCCAGATGAAATTCATTTGAGCGGATGCCTGTCATGCCCAATCGAAACTTTTCCACCTGGGGCCATTCCCTGCCGGCGGCGCTGCTGCTGATGGCGCCCTTCGACATCCTGGCCTCGCTGGCCATGGACATCTACCTGCCCGTCGTGCCGCAGATGCCTGCCATCCTCGGCACGACGCCCGGCATCGTCCAGCTGACGCTGAGCCTCTACATGATCGTGCTCGGCCTCGGCCAGGTCTTCTTCGGGCCCGTCTCCGACCGCATCGGCCGCCGCCCCGTGTTGCTCGGCGGCGCGGTGCTGTTCGCCATGGCCTCGTTCCTGCTCGCCGTCACATCGTCTGCGGCGGTCTTCTTAGTCCTGCGCGTGATCCAGGCGCTGGGTGCGTCGGCGGCTCTCGTCGCCACCTTCGCCACGGTGCGCGACGTCTATGCCGAGCGGGCGGAAGGTACAGTCATCTATGGCCTGTTCAGTTCCATGCTGGCCTGCGTGCCGGCGCTCGGCCCGATCGCCGGCGCGCTGGTCGCCGAAAGCCTCGGCTGGCGGGCGATCTTCACGGCGCTGGGCATCCTTGCCCTCGCTGCCGCGCTGAATGCCCTGCCGCGCTGGCACGAGACGCGGCCCAAGGGGGCAACGCAGCCGCGCCCGGCCTTCCGGCAAATCCTGAAGAGTCCCGCTTTTTGGGTCTACACGCTGGGCTTCAGCGCGGCGATGGGCGCGTTCTTCGTCTTCTTCTCGACGGCGCCGCGCGTGCTCATCGACAAGGCCGGCTATTCGCAGCTCGGTTTCAGCCTGGCCTTTGCCACGGCGGCGCTGGCGATGATCGTCACCACGCGCTTCGCCAAATGGTTCGTTGCGCGCTGGGGCATCGCGGGGTGCCTGGCGCGAGGCATGGCGATGCTGATCTTCGGTGCCGCATTGCTGGCCCTCGGCCAGCTGTTCGCCGAACCGTCGTTCTGGACTTTCGTCGTGCCGATGTGGGCGATTTCGGTCGGCATCGTCTTCGCCGGCGCGGTGACGGCGAATGGCGCGCTCGAAGCGTTCGGCGATGCCGCGGGCGCAGCCGTCGCGCTTTATTTCTGCGTCCAGAGCCTGATCGTCGGCATCGTCGGCACGCTGGTCATCGTCATGCTCGGCGGCGACACGGCCTGGCCGCTGGCGGCTTATTGCGCGGTCATGGCGCTGGCGACGCTGGGCGGCCTCAGGCTGCTCGGGAAGCGCTAGCGAGGACGGAGGCGGGCCGATCAGGCCCGCTTCTTCTCCACTGCGTCCCAGAACAGCGCGGCGATGTCGGCGCCGCCGAACTTCTTGACCTCGCGGATGCCGGTCGGCGAGGTCACGTTGATCTCGGTCATGTAGTCGCCGATGACGTCGATGCCGACGAGGATGAAGCCGCGTTCGCGCAGCGACGGGCCGATGCGGGCGCAGATTTCGCGTTCGCGGGCTGTCAACTCTGTTTTCTCGGCGCGGCCGCCGGCATGCATGTTGGAGCGGGCGTCATGCTCGGCCGGCACCCGGTTGATGGCGCCGGCGGGTTCGCCGTCGATCAGGATGATGCGCTTGTCGCCCTTGCGCACGTCCTTGAGGTAGCGCTGGACGATGTAGGGCTCGCGGAACATCTGGCCGAACATTTCGAGCAGCGACGACAGGTTCCTGTCGGCCTCGTGCAGGTGGAAGATGCCGGCGCCGCCATTGCCGTAGAGCGGCTTGACGATGATGTCGCCGAACTCCTTGCGGAAGGCGGTGACTTCTGCCGGGTCCTTGGTGATCAGGGTTTCCGGCATCAGGTCGGCGAATTCGGTGACGAAGATCTTTTCCGGGCTGTTGCGCACCCACGCCGGGTCGTTGACGACCAGCGTCTTCGGATGGATGCGTTCGAGGATGTGGGTGGTGGTGATGTAGTTCATGTCGAAGGGCGGATCCTGGCGCAACAGGATCACGTCCATCTCCGACAGGTCGGTGCGGACCGGCTCGCCGAGGGTGAAATGGTCGCCCTTGACGTCGCGCACGTCCAGCGTCTCGATGCGGGCAAAGACCTTGCCGTCGCGCATCGACAGCCGGTCGGGCGTGTAGTGGTAGAGCTCGTGGCCACGGCGCTGGGCCTCCAGCGACAGCGCGAACGACGTGTCGCCGGCGATGTTGACTGTGGAGATATGGTCCATCTGGACGGCGATCTTGAGCGGCATGGAGGTCTCCGGCGCGGCTGGTCGATGGTGATGGCGCGGACAAGCGGAACCGGCCGCACGCCTGGGTGACGAGGATGTAGCAATTTGGCCGCCTTATGCAATGGCAGGACGGTGTCTTGGCGCTGCGCAATCGCCTGACGCGGCTTTGCAGGAGTACCGCGAAGCGCCGGCGAACCGGGGCCAGGGGCAGGGATTGAAACCGGTTTCGTAAATGACGGATTGAATACAATTCCTAAACGCTTTGCTGCCAGTGTCCTGCAACGATTGCAATCAATGGAAGAACAGAGACCAGGCATGTCACTCGGCGCGAGCTTTTCGGACAGGGACACGGCGGATCTGGCCTTCACCGACGCCTTGACCGGGCTCGGCAATCAGCGCCGGTTCTTCGACAAGGTCGAACGGCTGATCGACGACCGCGCCGAGGACCCGGCACCGTTCACCGTCGGCATCCTCGATCTCGACGGCTTCAAGCCGATCAACGACCTGTTCGGCCATCGGGCCGGCGACGATATCCTGATCCAGGTGGCGATGCGCCTGCGTGCCGCCTGCGACGGCTATTCGGCAGTGGCGCGCATCGGCGCCGACGAATTCGCCTTCCTCTATCCGCTGGTGTTCTCCGAGGATGCGGCCGCCGAAAAGGCCCGCATGCTGATCGAGATACTGTCGGCGCCCTACGATGTCGGCGAGCGCACCGCGCGCCTGTCGGCCTCGGTCGGCTGCTCGCTGTTCCATTCCAGCGACGACACCACCGAGACGCTGGTGCGCAAGGCCGAGACCGCGCTCTACCACGCCAAGCGCTCGGGCCGCGGCCGCGTCGTCGTCTACACCCGCGAGATGGAGGAGGCGGCCAAGCGCGTCACCCGCATCGAGCAGGCGCTGCGCCGCGCCGTAGCGGCCGGCGAGGTCGCGCCGCATTTCCAGCCGATCGTCGACCTCAACAGCCGCCGCACCATCGGTTTCGAGGCGCTGGCCCGCTGGACCGACCGCGATCTCGGCCCGGTGTCGCCGGCCGTGTTCATTCCCATCGCCGAAGAACGCGGCATCATCGGCCCGCTGTCGCAGCTGGTGCTGCGCAAGGCGGCGGAAGCGGCGCGCAGCTGGCCGCAGGACATGTTCCTGTCGTTCAACCTGTCGCCGTCGCAGCTCGTCGACCAGAACACCGGCCTGCACATCCTGTCGATCCTCGAACGCACCGGCTTCGACCCGCGCCGCCTCGAGATCGAGATCACCGAAACCGGCCTGATGACCGATCCGGCTTCGGCCGAAAAGATCGTCGAGGACCTGCGCCGCGTCGGCATCCGCGTGTCGCTCGACGATTTCGGCACCGGCCAGTCGTCGCTCGGCCGCCTGCGCGAATTCCGCTTCGACAAGCTCAAGATCGACCGCGCCTTCGTCGCCTCGATCCTTGAGGACCGGCCGTCCGAGCACATCATCCGCGCCATCCTGGCGATGTGCGAGGGCCTCGGCATGGATGTCGTTGCCGAAGGCATCGAGATGGAAGCCCAGGCCGAGCGGCTGGTGCAGTTCGGCTGTGCCGGCGGGCAGGGCTATCTGTTCGGCCGCCCGGCCGATGCCGACGCGACGCTCGGCTATCTCCGCGAGGCCCATCGCGGCGCGGCCTACGCACGGGCGATCTGAGCAAGGGCAGGGGCTTCGGCGCCCGCTCTGCCGCTTCCGGTTGCAACGTTTCATCGCTTCTTCAATCGTTTGAAAAAGACGTCTCCGGCGGCCGAAAAGCGTTTCCGCTTTGCAGGTCGATGGGCTAATACAGGCGCGCTGCGCGGCCAGCCTTGCCCGGGGGAAAGATCATGATGCCATCGGCACGATTTCCTGATCTCGAAGGTCAGTCGGTGCTCATCACCGGCGGCGGCAGCGGCATTGGCGCCGCGCTGACCGAAGCCTTCGCCCGCCAGGGCGCCAAGGTCGCCTTCATCGACATCGCCCTGCAGCCGAGCCAAGACCTGTGCGACGAGATCGAGCAGGCGACGGGCAACCGGCCGCTCTATCTGCGCGCCGACCTCACCGACATCGCCGAGTTGCGCCGGGCCGTCGGCCGCGCGGAGGAGGAGCATGGGCCGGTGACAGTGCTGGTCAACAACGCCGCCAACGACGTGCGCCACGAGGTGGCGGAGGTCACGCCGGAGAGCTGGGACGACAACCAGGCGGTCAACCTCAGGCCGCACTTCTTCACCATCCAGGCGGTGGCGCCGGGCATGGTCAAGGCCGGCGGCGGCTCGATCGTCAATTTCAGCTCGACCTCCTACATGCTCAACATTGGCGCCATGCCGGCCTATACCGCGGCAAAGGCCGCGATCGTCGGCCTGACCAAGGGCCTCGCCGGCCGCTACGGCCCCGACAACATCAGGGTCAATGCGGTGGCGCCGGGCTGGGTCATCACCGAGCGGCAGCGCGAATTGTGGGTCAGCGAGAAGGCGCTCGAGGCGCACATATCGCGGCAGTGCATCAAGCGCACGATGCTGCCCGAAGACATGGTGGGCACCGTGCTGTTCCTGGCGTCGGACGCATCGAGGATGCTGACGGCGCAAACGCTGATCGTCGATGGAGGTATCCTGTGAGTCCGAAGCCAACAATCGCCGCCGTCGACTGGGGCACCACGCGGATGCGCGTCTGGCTGCTCGACGCGACGGGCGCTGTCGTCGACGAGCGCCGCAGCGACGAAGGCTTGCTCACCGCCCAGCACAAGGGTTTTGCGCCGGTCCTCGACGGTCATCTCGCCAGCATGGGGGCGCCCGCCGACCTGCCGGCCATCGTCTGCGGCATGGCCGGCGCCCGTCAGGGCTGGATCGAGGCGCCCTATGTCGAGGTGCCGGCGTCGCTCGGCGACATCCTGGGCGCCGCGGTGCCGGTCCCCGGTGCCGGCCGTGACGTGCGCATCGTGCCGGGGCTTGCCCAGCGCAAGGAAGGCGCGCCCGACGTGATGCGCGGCGAGGAGACCCAGCTGGCCGGCGTCGCCGCCGAGGTCGGCTCCGGCAGCCATCTCGTCTGCATGCCCGGCACCCACTGCAAATGGGTCGGCGTCGACGACGGCACCGTCGCCGGCTTCGGCACCTGGCCGACCGGCGAGATGTTTTCGGTCTTTGCCCAGCATTCCATCCTGCGCCACTCGCTCGGCGAGAAGCCGGCACCGGTGGCGCCCGACAATGCCGTCTTCCGGGACTGGTGCAATGAGGCGCTGAGCGATGGCGATATCGGCGCCCGCCTGTTCGGCATCCGCGCTGCCGGCCTGTTGTCCGGCCTCGGACAGGCCGATGCCGCAGCCGCCCTGTCGGGCCTTCTGATCGGCGCCGAGATCGCCTCGGCGACACGCCGCTTCGGCAAGCGCGAAACGCCGGTGGTGCTCGTCGGTTCGGGACCGCTCGGCGCGCTTTATGCCGAGGCGCTGACGCTCGGCGGGCTGGCGGTGCGCATCGCCGATGCCGACAAGGCGGTGCTTTCGGGACTGGTGGCCGCGGCGCGGCGCAATGGAATGCTTGCTGAGGGATGACGACATGACTGTAACGGCTCCATTTCCGGAACTTGGCCGCGGCCTCGTCGCCATCCTGCGCGGCCTGAAACCCGAGGAGGCGCTCGACGTCGGCCGCGCCGTCTTCGACGCCGGCATCGAGGCGATCGAGGTGCCGCTCAATTCGCCCGATCCGTTCCGCTCGATCGAGATGTTGGCCAAGGCGCTGCCCACGGCGCTGGTCGGCGGCGGCACGGTGGTGTGGGCCAAGGATGTCGACCGGCTCCACGACGCCGGCGGGCGCCTGCTGGTCAGCCCGAACATCGACGCCGAGGTGATGGGCCGCGCCGGCGTGCACAAGATGGTGACGATGCCAGGCGTCTTCACGCCGACCGACGCTTTCCTCGCCCTCAAGCTCGGCGCTTCGGCGCTGAAGTTCTTCCCCGCAAGCGTGCTCGGCACGGGTGGCATTTCGGCCATTCGCGCCGTGCTGCCCAAGGAGACGCAGGTTGGCGTCGTCGGCGGCGTTTCGGAAGCCGATTTCGACGCCTATGCCAAGGTCGGCGTGCAACTGTTCGGCCTCGGCTCGAGCCTGTACAAGCCGGGCATGGCTGCAGCCGAAGTCGGCGAGCGCGCCCGTGCCGCCGTCGCCGGCTGGGACGCCATCGGCAAGGGAGCCTGACCATGGCCACCGTGATCCTGTCCGACGAAGCCTGCAGCCTGGGCGAGGGGCCGACCTACGATCCGGCCACCGACACGCTCTATTGGTTCGATATTCTGGCCAGCCGGATGCTGGAAAGGAAGCTGTCGGGCGGAGCGACGCGCACCCATCAGCTTGGCGAGATGGCGAGTGCCATCGCCACGATCGACGGCGAGCGCCAGCTGCTGTTGACCGAGACCGGGCTCCATATCCGCGACGCCGCGACCGGCAAGCTGACGCCGCACATGTCGGTGGAGGCCGCCAACACCGGCACGCGCTCCAACGATGCCCGCGTGCACCCTTGCGGTGCGCTGTGGTTCGGCACCATGGGCAAGAACGCAGAGGCCGGCGCGGGCGCCATCTACTGGTATTTCCGTGGCGAGCTCCGGCTGCTGTTTCCCGCGATCAGCATTCCCAACTCGATCTGCTTCAGCGCCGACGGCAAGACCGCCTATTTCGTCGATACCGCCGTCAACCTGCTCTACCGTCTCGACTGCGATGCCGACACCGGCCTGCCGCTGGGCGAGCCGAAGCTGTTCGTCGACCGCCGCGGCGACAAGGGCGGCATCGACGGCTCGGTGGTCGACCGCGACGGCGTGCTGTGGAATGCCTGCTGGGGCGGCGGTCGCCTCGACGCCTATGCGCCCGATGGCAGCCTGCTGCGCAGCGTGCCGGTGCCGGCAGGCCAGGCCACCTGCCCGGCATTTGTCGGCGCCGCGGCGGACCGCTTGGCGGTGACGAGTGCGACTGAAGGTTTGAGCGCCGAGGCGCTGCGGGCCGACCCGCATGCCGGCAAGACCTTCCTGCTCGACGTCGTCGTCAATGGGCGGCACGAGCCGAACGTCCTGGTCTGAGGTCTGTTTGCAAACTCTACCCTGCCGGTCTCGGCAGGCGAGTTATCAAACGGGCCCTGCGCTTTCGTGGCTCGCGCTCCACCTGTCGCCCGAGCAGTGGCAACAGGTCGGTTTTCCGGCATGACGGGTGGATCGGGGATGCCATTGTCGGTTGATGGCGCTGCACGTCTGCTTCGCCATGCCAGCTGGAAGCGTGCCCGATGACTGGACAAGGCCCGACGCTCATTCTCGTCCACGAACCGGAGCGCGCCTGCTTCGACCGGCTGCGGGCCGACGGGTTTTCGGCCCAGGCGGCGACGGAGGTTTCGTCCTATCTGGCGCAGTCGACCGACCTGGCGCCGGAGTTCGATGCGCTCGCCGCAGCCTGCGCGACGCGTGGCCTCGGTTTCCGTGCCGTCGAGCTCGACGACGCTGCCGAGGTCCTGGCGACATGCGACCGCCGCAGCAGCCTGGTGTGGACGCTGACCGACGGCATCGCCTATTTCCGCGGTGGCGCGGCCCCGGCGCTGGCAAGGCTGAATGGCCTGCGAACCATCGGCGCCGACGACAGCCTGTTTGCGCTGTGCCAGGACAAGTTCAGGGCAGGCGCGGTTCTTGCCGCGCTCGACCTGCCCGTGCCGCAGGCAGGCCTTGTGCGCGGCGGCACCTGGCTGGTCGAACCGCCGGCGTCTTCGACGGGCTATTTCGTCAAGCCGAACCGGCTCGGCGCCAAGATCGGCATCTGGGCGGATTCGCGCATCCGCGTGGCGGACGAGGCGCTGGCGCTCGGGCGCAGGGTGTTCGATGCCTATCGTGACGATGTCGTCGTCCAGCCCTATGTCGCCGGGCGCAACGTGCGCGCCAGCTTCCTGGCCATCGATCCCGATGCCGGGCCCGAGGCGCTGGGCATTGTCTTTGTCGATTCAGGCGGCGACTTCCAGACCATGGCGGACAGCATGGCGCTGTACGGCGACACCGGCACCGCGGCCAGGGCCGCCGGGCGCTACAGCGAGCCGGAGCTCGTTCATGTCGATGCGGTGCAGCCGCTCGCTGCCGAAAAGATCAGGCGGATCGCGGCGCGGCTGATGGCCGGGCTCGGCCTGCGCGATGTCTTTTCGCTCGATTTCCGCGTCGAGGCCGACGACACCGTCCACCTCATCGAGTTCGAGGTTTGCCCCGGGCTGCCATGCTTCGATTTCCGGGCCTATTGCCGGGCCGAATGGCACCTCGGCCTCGTCGAGGCGATGGCCGAGACGGCGGCGCGGCGTATCGGCTAGCTTCGTCGGTGCCGCATCGCCGCGCAGGCGTCAGGTGCGCTGCATGCAGACGGAGGTGTGGCCGGACTTGATGAAGCCGATCTGCTGGGCTGCACCCTTGGACAGGTCGAGCACGCGTCCCTTGATGAACGGGCCGCGGTCGTTGATGCGAACCACCACGCTCTTGCCGTTCTTCTGGTTGGTCACCCGGATCTTGGTGCCGAAGGGAAGCGAGCGGTGCGCTGCGGTCATGGCCGATGGATTCATGCGTTCGCCCGAAGCGGTCTTCGAGGTCAGCGCGTACCAGGAAGCCTTGCCGCACTGGGCCGAGGCGGTACCGGTGAAAGCAATCATCATGCCGGCGGCAAGGGTGGCCGCCGCGATCGCGGGCTTGGCGCTCTTCTTCATCTTCTGGTTAATGCTCCGTTGATGCACACACGGAGCGGTTTCACCTCAAATGTGGCAGCGAATGGGGCAAGCTTCGGGCGGTTCCGTGGCGGCTGCACACGTTTGGAGTCTCA
Source organism: Aminobacter aganoensis (assembly GCF_014206975.1). GTDB lineage: Bacteria > Pseudomonadota > Alphaproteobacteria > Rhizobiales > Rhizobiaceae > Aminobacter > Aminobacter aganoensis. The sequence continues at coordinate 99,114 of NZ_JACHOU010000007.1, read as the reverse complement.
AGGTAACAGTTTGTCAGCCAGATTCCGTGATTCTGTAAGGAATTTATTCACAAAATTCGACCTCTTGCCGAGGTGAGCCTCAGATGTCCGTGAATCATGGTGCATGTAACGTGCAGCGATTATTACTTGTGTATACTTTGCCATGCGCCGATCACCGAAGGAAATATCGGTAACGTCCAGAAAATGGTTCGGTTGAATCAATAAGCATTGCACCGGCGGCGGCACCGCCAAAACGGGCGGTTTGCCCCATGTTGCGGAAACCGGTTCCGGCGTGTGTCGACCGTGATCTATGTCGTGCGCCGTGCCTCGTCTTTGCCGCGCATCGCCCGGATGCCCCGCCGCAGGAAAGAGCCCCATCCGCCCGACATGCCCGGCACCGCATGGAAGAATTCCGGGTCGGAGAACAGGCTGGGGTCGTATTCGACCGTCTCAAGTGTTTCGAGCTTTTCCCAGGCCGTAGACCGGTCGCCGGCGACGAGCGTGCGCAGATTGGCGGTCGTCTTGCGGTCGTGGACAAAGGACAATCCCGCATGCTCGGCCATGCGCCGGCGCTCCTCGGCATCGAAGAGCTTGACCAGCTTGTAATGGCGCATCGGCAGCAGCAGCGGGCCGCGCCAGTCGTCGGGCTGGACGTTCGGCTGGTCGGAGTAGCCGAGATCGTGGAAGCCGTGATGGATCCTGATATCCTGGCGGTACTTCACCAGCGGTACCTTGCGCAGCACGTCGACCGTGCCGGCGATGCGGTAGCGCGCATCGATGCAATAGCTGGCGCGCCATCGGTCGCCGAAGGCCCAGCGAACCGACTTATTGCAGCGGTAGGCTGTGCTGTCGCCCTTGCCATCGAGCAGATGGCGATCGAACGCGCGCAGGAAGGATGCCCGTGCCGGGCCGCTCGACAGCTCCAATGCTGCCGGCAGCATGTCGACGAGCATTCCCGGCAGCCAGGACCGGCCCGCGGCTGACGCCGCCACGGTCACGTCCGCCATGGTGGTGCCGAGCGCAGGCGGAACGTCGACGAATTCGTCGGCGTCGACGGTCAGCGCCCATCGACCTTCAGGCAGCACGGCCTTCATCGCGGCCATCAGCCAGGCGCTCTTGCAGGTTCGGTAGTGGCCAACCCTGGGCGTCAGCGTCAGGACATCGCGATAGGGCAGGGTCTCGGCCACCGGCACGGCCGAGTGGTCGTCGATGATGTAGAACGGTCCGCAGCCGATGCCGCGGTAATGCCTGTACCACTCCTCCAGCACGAAGGTGTCGTCCTTGACGCAGGCGAAGACCGGCACCTTGCCGTCGACGAGTTGCGGAAGCGGCCGGCCCGGTTCGCCGAAAAAGCACTGCAGCGTCTCTGCCGGTCCCTGTGCGGCTATGGCATCGCGCACCGCCTGCATGGCTTCGGCGAAATAGCGCTCCTTGCTGTCGGCCTTGCCGGCATTCTTGGCGAAGCTCGATGCGCGGTTGAAGCGCTGCATGGCGCCGAGAAGGCCACAGTCATCGGCATAACCCTTGTTCCTCGGGTTGAGCGGCTTGGTGGCGCGCAGGTCGTCGACAACCAGGTTCTTCACCGCCATGCCTTCGCCGTGCAGGAATCCTGCCGTGGCCTTCGACTTCTGCAGCGCGCCGCCCGGGAGGTGCGAGACGTAGGTGAGATCGGGGTCGGCCCTGAGCGCGGAAAGGATCAGGTCGATCTCGTCGAACTGGCGCGGCAAGGCCCGCTCGTCATACCCGACGGATCGATAGAGATTTGCCGGCAGCGTGACCCTGCCGCAGGTTCCGTCGCCCCAGTGGCCGCTGAAATGATGGATCAGCATCTTGCCGCCATGCTCGGCATGCAGGTCGAGGATCTGCCGTGTCTCGTGCGGCGACACGAAATTGTCGGCGTCGAGGCTGGAATAGATCGCGCCCTCGAGATGGTCGCGGAACACGTTTTTTGCCCGGCCGAAATGCCATGGATCCAGGTGGCCGGCGCGCCTCGGCTTGAGGTATCCGGACGCGATGTCCGCGGCAAAGCTCTCGCGCATCCAGCGGTCCAGCTCATCGTCCCGGTCGAAACTGACGACGACGAACTCCACCAGCGTCTGGAACGGGCGGTTCTGGTCGAGATTTGTCCGCAGGGTCAGCCTGAGGTCATCCGCCCGGTCCTGAACCGGGATGCAGTACGACAGGATCGGTCTCATTGAAAAACTCACGCGCTTGCTTCGGCCGCTCGGGGCCGGTTCGATTCTGCGGTTGTATCGCATAAAAATTTCTACTTGCAATAGGTGTTCAATTGTGGGAAACGGAGCCGCCCCCGCACTTGAGACCTGTTGCCGCTGCCCGGGCGACGCAAACCTGCGGAGCAAGGGCAATGTCCTCGAAATCGATGCCGCGTCTGCGGCTGTGCGTTGCTGCGATCACGCGGCAGCGGCCGATCATGCTCGGCGAGCTTCTCGCCTCATGGACCGCCTGCGAGATGCCACCGTTCACCGATGTCAGCTTCATCGTGGTCGAGAATTCCGCGCAGCCCGATTGTCGCGACATCGTGCTTGGCGCGGCCAAGGGTCTGGAACTCGACTATCGTCTCGAGCCCTGCATCGGCATTCCTTTCGCGCGCAATCGCGCGGTCGAGCATGCGCTGGAATCCGGGGCCGATCTTGTCGCCTTCGTCGATGACGACGAACGCGTCGCCGCGGATTGGCTCGTCGAGCTCGTCGCCGAGTATCGCCGCAGCCGGGCGCTGCTGATCGGCGGTCCGGTGGAGGCGCAGCCGCCGGCGGTTCCGCTGTCGCGGTGGCGCAGGGCGATCTTGCGCGGGGTGCAGCAGCGGTTCCGCCACAAGGCAGCCGTGGCCCGGCGCCAGAGCGCGGCGGGCAGGCCGGAGCGGATCACCATCGTCACCAACAACTGGCTCGCGCAGCGCGATCTGTTCGTGGTCCACCGGCTGCGGTTCGACGAGCGCGATCCGATGTCGGGTGGCAGCGACTCGGCATTCGATCACGAGGTCACGCGCCGTGGACTGGCCAAAGCATGGGCCGACCGGGCCATGGTGTACGAGACGATGCCGCCGTCGCGCCTGACCTTTTCCTACCAGTTCAGGCGCGCCCGCGATCAATCCCTGGCGTCGTTCACCCGCAAGGGAAGGGGCGGCGACCGCAGGGCCGCGTCGATTGCGGTGCTGCTCGCCTTCCGGCTGCTTGCCACAGCCGTCACCGCGCTTACGGTGCCGGTCCGCGGCGGTCCTGGCGTGCTTGCCCTTGCGCGTGCGTCGGGTTGGTCGGCAGGCCGGATACTCGGCCTGCTCGGCTCGCGCTCACGGCTCTATGCGGAGGTCACCGGCGAGTAGCCCGGTAGCGTTGGTGTGATCGTCCGCCGCAACCGGATCCATTGAACTTGTTGCTCTTTTTTGAGATAATGGCGCCAGTGCGAAGAACGCCCGACTGAGGAGTTCGACAGCCACGCACTTGGTCCTCACGGGCGTTTGAGCAGAGAACTCAAATGTAGCCTGAGAGGATTTTGATCATGGCAACGCTCAACGTAATGGGTCCCCTGGGACTGTCGCAACACCGGCGCTGGGAGGACATCGCTTCGATGATCCTCGGCGCCGCGATCATCGTGTCGCCGATGTGGTTCGGCGAAACCGGCATGCCGACCATGATGGCGGTGACGGCGCTCGTCGGCGCCGCGATCGTCGTGCTTTCCGGACTGGAGCAGATCTTCCTGCGGCGCTGGGAGGAAATCCTGGTGCTGTTCTGCGGTGTCTGGATGGTCGTGCAGCCCTTCGTCTTCGAATATGGCGGCGTGCTGCGCAACTGGCATGTCGGCCTCGGCATCGCCGTGGCGGTGCTGGCCGTCCTGGAACTCTGGCAGGACCGCAACCGCAACCTCGAGGCGTGAGCAAGGCGGCCTGGCTGGGGTCCCTCATTCGGCGGGATGGGACCCTTGCCGTAGCCTCACATGCAAAGGGCGCCGACCGGCGCCCTTTGCATGTCTTCGCGCGGCTGACGCCGTGCTGTTCAGCGCCAGCCGATATAGGTGGTGAATTCGGCCATCAGCGTGTCGAAGCGCTCGAGGTTCTGCGACAGGTTGCCGGACGAGACGCCGCCGCCGCAATCGACCAGATAGTCGAAATAGGTGTTGTCCTTTTCGTTGGAGGCACGGCCGGCGACCTTCTTGTTGTTCCAGTCGAGCGCCTTGTCCTGCATCGTCTTGTCGGTCTTGAAACTGCTCTGGAACTGCACGCGCCGGCATTTCTGCGGTTCGCCGTCGCAATTGTAGAAATAGACCCAGAAGTTCATGCCCGAGGCCTTGGAATCGATGACCGGCAGGTTGTCGCTGTCGGTGCCGACCTTGGCCTGGTATCCGGCCTTGGTCATGATGTCCTGGAATTCCGCGACGGTCACGCCTTCGACCACGGTCGGCGCGGCCTGCGGTTTGTCTTCGGCCCTGGCTGCAGTACCGGCAGCGAGGGCCAGGGCACCGGCGAAAAGGGCAAAGCGCAGCATCGGCGTGCTCCTCAAGAGGTTGTGCGAAAAATATTAGCGCAACCTGATATTACCACCGGCATGGGGCCTGCCGGAAGCCGGCCTTTCGGTCGATGATGAAGGGTGTGGCAGGCGCCAAGCGAGGACGAATTGAAGTTGTCGTCGGGGTCAATCGAATTGCGACGCGAACCTCGGGGGAACGGCGCAGATCGAGGTGCCGGTCGCCAGGAATCAAGCATTCCGCAGAAACGAAAAAGCCCGGCTCGTGAGAGCCGGGCTTTGATGTCCTTGAAATTCAAGGGGTCAAGTCGAGGCTTGACCTTGGAAACTGGTGCCCAGAAGAGGACTCGAACCTCCACGCCTCGCGGCACACGGACCTGAACCGTGCGCGTCTACCAATTCCGCCATCTGGGCTGGTGGGCGCTGATGTAAGCGGGCGAAGCGACTGTGTCAACGCGCATTTTCAGCTTTTGCCGACGAATGCCGCGACAGGACCGATTTGTCGCGTTCCGGCATGCCGCATGACGTTGCGGCATGTCTCGCGGCATAGCCGGCGAAGAGGTTGGGAGCCACGAATCGGAGGCTCCCGTGGCGGCTCAGGCCAGCACATCCTTCGAAGCGACAGTCGAATCGGCGTTGAGCTTGTAGACGATCGGCACGCCGGTCCCGAGCTCGAGCTTGACGATGTCCGGGCCCGAAATGCCTTCGAGCGCCATGATCAGCGCGCGCAGCGAATTGCCGTGCGCAGCGACCAGCACCGTGCCGCCGGCAAGCACATGCTTCTGCATATCGTGCATGTAATAGGGCCAGACGCGGGCGCCGGTGTCCTTCAGGCTCTCGCCGCCGGGCGGCGGGGTATCGTAGGAGCGGCGCCAGATATGGACCTGCTCCTCGCCCCACTTTGCGCGGGCGTCGTCCTTGTTGAGGCCGTTGAGGTCGCCATAGTCGCGCTCGTTGAGCGCTGCATTGCGAATGGTCTTGAGGTCGCTCTGGCCGAGCGCGTCGAGGATGTGCTGGCAGGTGGTCTGGGCGCGCGACAGCGCCGAGGTGAAGGCGATGTCGAACTTCAGTCCGCGCGCCTTGAGCTTCTCGCCGGCGGCCTTGGCCTCGGCGTGGCCCTGCTCGGTCAGGCCGGGATCGCGCCAGCCGGTGAACAGGTTCTTCAGGTTCCATTCGCTCTGGCCGTGGCGGACGAGCACGAGAGTACCGGACATTTTAGCTCCCTTGTGGGTGAGGACGGTGGATTGATCTAGAGGCCGAGCACGTCGCGCATCGAATAAAGGCCGGGCTTGCGGCCATGCGCCCACAGCGCCGCCTTGACCGCGCCGCGGGCGAAGATCGTGCGATCCTCGGCCTGATGCGACAGGGTGATGCGCTCGCCGGTGCCGGCGAGGATGACGGAATGGTCGCCGACCACCGAGCCGCCGCGCAGCGTGGCGAAGCCGATGGTGCCCGCCTCGCGCACGCCGGTGTGGCCGTCACGGACGCGGACGCTCCTGTCTGCCAGCGCGATCTTGCGGCCTTCGGCTGCCGCCTCGCCGAGCAGCAGGGCGGTGCCCGACGGCGCGTCGACCTTGTGGCGGTGATGCATTTCCAGCACCTCGATGTCGAAGTCGCTGGGGCCGAGCGCTTGCGCCGCCTTCTCGACGAGGATGGCGAGCAGGTTGACGCCGAGGCTCATATTGCCCGACTTGACGATGGTGGCATGGCGCGCCGCGGCGGCGATCCTGGCATCGTCCTCGGCCGCGCAGCCGGTGGTGCCGATGACATGGGCGATGCGCGCCTGGGCCGCATAGCCGGCGAATTCGACGGTCGCGGCGGGCGCGGTGAAATCGAGCACGCCGTCGGCCTTGGCGAAGGCCGCAAGCGGGTCGTCGGAAATTGCGACATTGATGGTGCCGATGCCGGCAAGTTCGCCCGCATCCTTGCCGAGATAGGGCGAGCCGCTGCGCTCGATGGCGCCGACGACACGGACGCCCTCCATCGTATGGACGGTGCGCAGCAGCACCTGACCCATTCGGCCGGCGGCGCCGACCACAACCAGACCCATGTCGCTCATCGCAAGCTCCCTGCGGCAGCGCCTGCGCGCTGCGCCTCTTCTTTCGTCGTCTCGCCGGTATCGTCCACCAGTCCGAGACTGGCTTCGTCATGCAGGTTGTGGAACCGGGCATAGACGCTGTTGGGGTCGCTCATCAAGCCCGCATGCGTGCCCTGTTCGACCAGCCGGCCCTGCTCGAGCACGACGATATGGTCGGCGCTGACCACGGTCGACAGGCGGTGGGCGATGACGATGGTGGTGCGCCCTTGCGTGGCGGCGGCAAGCGCCTGCTGGACCCGCGCCTCCGACTCGTTGTCGAGCGCCGATGTGGCTTCGTCGAGCAGGAGGATCGGTGCACTGCGCACGAGGGCACGGGCGATCGAGATGCGCTGGCGCTGGCCGCCCGAAAGCGTGGCGCCGCCTTCGCCGATCGGCGTGTCGTAGCCGTCGGGTTGCTGACGGATGAACTCGTCGGCGAAGGCCTGTTCGGCAGCCAACTGGACCTTGTCGTTCGTGGCGTCGGCGCGGCCATAGCGGATGTTGTCGCGGATCGTGCCTTCGAACAGGTAGGGATGCTGCGAGACATAGGCGATCGACTGGCGCAGCGAGCGCTTGGTGACGTGGGCGATGTCTTGCCCGTCGATTTCGATGTGGCCGCCATCGACGTCGTAGAAGCGCTGCAGCAGTGCGACCAGCGTCGACTTGCCGGCTCCCGAGGCGCCGACGATGGCCGTCGTCTTGCCACCCGGAGCAGTGAAGCTCAGATCGTGCAGGACCGGTACGTCCGGCCCGTAGGAGAAGGAGACGGCCTCGAAGCGGATATCGCCCTTGCCGACCTTGATGGCGCCGGCATCGCTCGCGTCTTCCTGGCGCGGTTCGGTGTCGAGGATCTCGTAGATCATGCGGGCGTTGACCAGCGCGCGCTCGAGCCCCACCTGGGTGCGGGCGAGGCGGCGTGCCGGGTCGTAGGCGAGCAGCAGCGCGGTGATGAAGGAAAAGACCGCGCCGGGCGGCTGGGCCCCCATGGTCGAGCGGTAGCCGGCATAGGCGATGACCGCGGCAACGACGACGCCTGCCAGCGTTTCGGAGATCGGCGACAGGCGTTCCGAAACCCGGGCGATCTTGTTGGAGCGCGCCTCGACGTCGTTGACCAGGGTATCCATCTGCTTTGACAGCTGGTCTTCCATGGTGAAGGCCTTGACGATGGCAATGCCCTGGACGGCTTCCTGCACCGCGCCGAACAGCCTCGAATTGACCAGGATGGCGTCGCGGTTGAGCCTGCGCAGCCGCCGCATCAGATGACTGACGAGCAGCACCAGCGGTGGGCCGATCAGGAAGGCGATCATCGACAGCACCGGATCCTGGTAGACCATGACGCCGACCAGCGCGACCAGCGAGACCGCATCGCGGGCGATCGAAGTGACGGTGATGTTGAGCAGGTCGCGCACGCCGCCGACGTTCTGGTTGATCTGCGCGACAAGCTGGGACGACCGCTGGGCCGAGAAGAAGTCCATGCCGAGCTTCATCAGGTGGTCGAAGATGCGGCGCTGGTAGCGGGCGACGAGATTGTTGCCGATCTTGGCGAGTATGACCGCCTGGCCATAGGTGGCGACACCGCGCAGCGCGAAGGACGCGAGGATCGCCAGCGAGATCAGGGCGATGAGGTCGGCGCGCTGGCGGTAGAAGATCTCGTCGATGACGTCGCGCATGACCCAGGCGGTAAAGGCGGTGCTGCCGGCGATGATGAGCAGGAACAGCGCGGCGAGCCCGTATTGCCAGGCGTAGGCGCGGCCATTCTCGGCGGCGACTCGCCGGATCACGCCGACGATCTCGCTGCGCGAGGCCTTAGCCTTTTCCATCTGGGCTGTGGTCAAACAGGTAGTCCTGTCGCTACGCAAAAACTGCGCCCCTCATAGAGCATGACGCCCGCGGGGGAAACCGCCTTTTGGCCGCGGTCAGAGGCGCCAGCGCCGGTCCCCGGTCTCGATGCCGAACAGGGATGGCGTGCGGGCATAGGCGGCGAGGCCGGCAAGGGCTGCGAGCGGATGGGTGATGACGTAGACCGGCATCGAGGCCATCAGTTCGCGATGCGGCGCCTTGTCCTCGAAGGCCTCGCGGAAATTGCCCTGCTTCAACGCCGGCACGATCTTCTGGGCGATGCCGCCGGTCAGGAAGACGCCGCCCTTGCTTTTGAACACCAGCGCCAGGTCGCCGGCGGTGCGGCCGAGGCAGGTGACGAACAGTTCCAGCGCCTCCTCGGCGATCGGGTCGGTGCCGGCGAGGGCCGCCGCCGTGACCTGTGCCGGCAGGGTCAGCGTCGGCGTCTTGCCATCGGCGAGGGCGACGGCGCGGTAAGTGTTGACCAGCCCGCGGCCGCACAGGATCTGCTCGCCCGAGATGCGGCCTTCGAGTTTTTCGAGATGCGGGAAGACTTCGAAGTCGCGCGCGGAGCGCGGGCCGATGTCCATGTGTCCGCCTTCGCCGGGGACCGGGATCCAGCGCCCCAGCGCATGGATCAGGCCAGCGACGCCAAGGCCGGTGCCCGGCCCGAGCACGACGCGCCCGGCACCCTCTTCCGGCTCGCCGGGGCCGATCTTTTCCATGTGTTCGTCGCCGAGCGCCACGACCGCAAGCGCCTGGGCCTCGAAATCGTTGAGCACCAGGATGTCGGTGAGCCCGATGGTCGCAAACATCTCCTTGGGCCGCACCACCCATGGGCAATTGGTCAGCGCGATCTCGTCGCCCTCGACCGGGCCGGCGACCGCGAGCACCGCCGAGCGCGGCCGCACCGGCGCGCCGTCGAGCACGGCGAGAATGGCGTCGTCGATATTGGCATAGCTGGCGGTCTGGACGATGCGCGGCTCGCCGGCATCCGTGTCGGCGCTTTCGACGATGGCGAAGCGCGCATTGGTGCCGCCGATGTCGCCGATCAGGATCGGGAACGGGAGAGCCTGCGCCTGGTCGCTCTGATGTGACATTCCCGGTTCCGTCCCTGCGTCGGCGTTCAGCCGTTCTCTTGGTTCTCGAGCATGATCTCGGCCGTCGCCCGGTTCAACGCCATGGGAATGTCGTAGACGATGGCAAGCCGCATCAATGCCTTCACGTCGACGTCATGCGGCATCGGCGTCAGCGGATCAACGAAGAAAATCAACTGGTCGATCCTGCCTTCGCTGATCAGGGCGCCGATCTGCTGGTCGCCGCCGAGCGGTCCGCTCTTCAGCGGCGTCAGGTTGAGGCCCGGACAGGCAGCCAGGATGCGTTGCCCGGTGGTACCGGTGGCGACGATGTGGCAGGTCTTCAGGAACTCGATGTGATCGCTTGCGAAAGCGACCAGGTCGTCCTTCTTCTCGTCATGGGCGATCAGGGCGAGACGCAATGCAGGTGTCACTCGGGCTCATCCAGAAGAACTAAATCGGTTGAAATCCATAGACCGATTTCCGCTTCTTTGGAAGCGCCAAGGCATCGGCGCCGCGATCGGCCTGCAGTTTCGGCGTTACTGCGTTTTCGGGCGTGGACGCGGCAGCGGAATGTCGACCGAAGGCCGGGGCGCAAAAGCGTTTGCCGCAGCCGGGGTGCCGCCATCGGTGATGATGGGCGTATCCGCGACCTCCGGTTCTTCAGGCGAGGGTGCCGCGACGACCGCGGTCGGTGCGCCGCCCTTGCCATGGTAGGTCACCGCTGCCTCGTTGACGGGCGAGGGCGCATCGAGAACGGCGCGGCATTCCTTGGGCAGGCTCGCCATCGTCATGATGTCGCGTGCCTTGGGCTTGGCCGGACCGGTGGCGGGGCGCCATGGTTCCTCGGTGAACCACCAGGCCAGCGACTTGTCGCAGCCGTCGCCGCGCGGCGTCGGATCCTGCTCCTTGCAGCCCTTCGAACCGGCCTGGCAGCCGATGCGGACGTGGAAATGGTAGTCGTGGCCCCAGAACGGCCGGACCTTGCGCAGCCACGAGCGGTCGCCGGTGACGGTTTCGCAGAGCTTCTTCTTGATGCCCGGATTGACCAGGATGCGCTCGACTTCGGGATAGCTGGCGGCGCGCTCGATCAGGCGCGCATGCGCCGGCGTCCAGCGCTTGTCGATGACCAGGTGGGTCTTCTCGTTGACCATCGAGATCGCGCTCATGTTCTCGCGCTCGGTCGGCGACAGCCTGCGGTCGGGCATCGGCGTCAGCCAGATGTCGGCGTCGAGGCCGATCTGGTGCGAGGCGTGGCCGGTCAGCATCGGGCCGCCGCGCGGCTGCGAGATGTCGCCGATCAGCAGGCCGGGCCAGCCGTCGGCGGTGGCCTCGCGCGACAGCTTTTCGATCAGCGCGATCATCTTGGGATGGCCCCAGCGCCGGTTGCGCGACAGGCGCATGGCCTGCCAGGTCGGCCCGTCGGTGGCGATCGCCATCCCACCCGAGAAGCAGCCCTTGGAGTAGAAGCCATAGGAGCGCGCGGCAACCGCCGCCGGCAGCCTCTTGTTGCCGAACAGGTCCTTGGCGAGTTCCGCCGCGCTTGCCGCCTGCATGTCGAGACCGACAAGGCCGAGGGTGGCGATCGCCATGGCGAGCCGCGCCGCCTTGCCCAGAATTCCGCTGAAAAATGCCGTCATGGAGTTTTGTCCTCTCCGCCAGCTTGGGCCGCCACGGTTACTGAATGGTAAATTCCGGGGCCTGCAACCCGGTCATTTCGCTGCACGACCGTCCCCGCTCAGCCTTGCCTGATCGGGCTGCGCTTGTCGTTTTCCCCTTCGCCGCGCCAGCTGCCTTCGGCCCACATCCGATCGAATGCGGTCCGGTAGTTCGGGAAGCGGAACTCATACCCCGTGGCCCGAATCTCGGTGTTGGCGACACGCTTGTTCTCGCCATAGAAGGATCGGGCCATGGGCGAAAGTTGGGCGGTCTCGAAGGCAATTTCGGGGGGTGGGGCAACGCCCATCAGCGCGGCGGCATAGCTCACCACGTCCTGCGGCGGCGCCGGCTCGTCGTCGGTGACGTTGTAGATGCCGCCACGGTCCGCCTCGAGCAGATGCCAGAGCGCACCCGAGATGTCGTCGACATGGATGCGGTTGAACACCTGGTCCTTCTTGATCAGGCGCTTGGCGGTACCGTTTTCGAGGTTGACGAAGGCGTTGCGTCCCGGGCCGTAGATGCCCGACAGGCGCAGGATCGCGATCGGGCGCCCGACCTCTTCGCCAAGGTCGTGCCAGGCCTGTTCGGCGTCGAGCCGGGCCTGCGAACGGCCTGGCTTGGGCCGGCAGGCGGCGGTCTCGTCGATCCATTGGCCGCCATAGTCGCCATAGACGCCGACGGTCGAGAGATATCCGATCCAGCGCAGTGCCGGCATGTGGTGGAGGATGGCGTCGCGGGCGACGTCGAGCACCGGGTCGCCGTCGGCACCGGGCGCTGCCGACACCACCAGCTGCGTGGTTTCGGCGAGCTTTGCTCGGATTTCGGGCGTCAGGTGCCCGTCGAACAGAAACGGCTCGATGCCTGCGGCTTGGAGCTCGGCAAATTTTCCGGCGGATCGGGTCGTGCCGGCGACACGGGTGCCCTGCGGACGATCGCGCCCGAATGCCTTGCCGGAATAGCCGGCGCCGAAGATGAAGATGTTCTGCTGGGTCATGCCTGCGTCCGTGCGGGTTCAGCCTGCGTGAGCGCCGCCTGCCATTCGGCAATCACGTCTTGTTCGGTTTCGGCTTTCAGCGCTTCAAGCGCAAGGGCCGAAAACGCTTCCGGCGTAACGAGCCGCGACAGCGCCCAGACGGCAGCTCCCCTGACCAGTGGCGCGGCGTCGGACAGCAGCGCCCGGCATGGCCAGCCCAGCGCGCTGTCGGCCGAGTTGCCGGCTGCGATCAGCACGTTGCGGATGAAGCGTTCGCGGCCGATGCGCTTGACCGGGGAACCGGAAAAGAAGCTGCGGAAGGCTGCGTCGTCGAGTTGGAGCAGGTCGGCGAGGCGCGGCTGGCGCAGGTCGTCGCGGGCCGCAAGCTTCGCTTCCGAGGCCGACTGGGCAAACTTGTTCCACGGGCAGGCGGCAAGGCAGTCGTCGCAGCCATAGATGCGGTTACCGATCCGCTCGCGGAACTCGATCGGGATCGGCCCCTTGTTCTCGATGGTCAGGTAGGAGATGCAGCGCCGCGCATCGATCCGGTAGGGCGCGGGGAAGGCGTCCGTTGGGCAGGCGTCGAGGCAGGCGCGGCACGAGCCGCAATGATCGGCCTCGGCCTCGTCGGGGACGAGCTCGGCGGTGGTGAAGATCGTGCCCAGGAACAGCCAGGAGCCGAACTCGCGGCTGACGAGATTGGTGTGCTTGCCCTGCCAGCCGAGCCCGGCGGCCTCGGCCAGCGGCTTTTCCATCACCGGGGCGGTGTCGACGAACACCTTCACGTCGCCGCCGGCGCGGGCGACGATCTTGCCGGCGATCTCCTTGAGCCGGCCTTTCATGACGTCATGATAGTCGCGGTTGCGGGCATAGACCGAGATCGCGGCACGGTCGGGCATGGCCTGCAGGTCGCGCGGATCGGTGTCGGGCCCGTAGTTCATGGCGAGCACGATGATCGAGCGCACCTCGGGCCACAGCACGGAGGGTTCGGCGCGGCGCTCCAGCGTCTCGGCCATCCAGCCCATCGAGCCGTGCAGGCCTTCCTCGACGAACTGGGCAAGGCGGGCGGGGGCGAGCGGGATCGCGTCCGGTCGCGTCACCGCAACTGCGGCAAAGCCGGCGCGTTTCGCTTCGCGCTCGATCAGCTGGCGCAGCGCCGTATCAGAAATCGAGGTCCGCATAATGCGATGCCGGGCCCAGGCCGCGCACCCGGTCTCCGAGCAGCGGCCGGAAGGACGGCCGCGACTTGACCCGGGTGTACCATTCGCGCGCCGAGGCGTGTTCGCGCCAGTCGATTTCGCCGAGATAGTCGAGCACCGACAGCGCGGCTGCGGCGGCAAGGTCGGCATAGGTGATGCGCGTGCCGGCGAGCCAGTGGCGGGTGCCGGCCAGCCAGTTGGTGTATTTCATGTGCTGGCGGATATTGGCGCGTGCCGCACGGATCGCCGCCGAATCGGGCGAGCCGCCGCCGGCGGCCTCGGGCATATGCGGCTTCAGCACGCGTTCGCGCACCAGATGCCGGGTCACTTCGCTCTCGGTCTTGGTCAGGTACCAGTCGGTGAGGCGGCGGATCTCGGCGCGTTCCATCGGGTCTTCGGCAAACAGCCGGCGCTCGCGCTTCAGCACGCCGCGGGTCTCGTCGATATATTCCGAGATGATCATCGCGCCGACGATCGGCACGTCGCCCTCGGCCAGCAGCACTGGCAGCGTGCCGGCCGGATTGAGCGACAGGAATTCCTTGCGCCGCGCCCACGGCTTTTCCTCGATCAGGGCCAGCTCCTCGCCATATTCGCCGAACGCCAGGCGGACGAAGCGGCATGTGGCGAACATCGGGTGGTGGAAAAGAGTCAGCATGGTCCTGCGAAATTCGTGATCGATGGCGCTCTGGCGAATCGCCGGCCGCGCCGCTAGAGCTTCTGGGCCCGGCGCACCGGGCTCTCGGGCGACCCGACCTATAGGGTGAGTTCTGCCCCATGACAAGCAATCGCGAATGAACGATCCCGCGGGGACTGGAATGGAAAGCCAGACTATCATCGACGCGCTGCTGCTCGGCCTGCTCGAGGGGCTCACCGAATTCATCCCGGTCTCCTCGACTGGCCATATCCTGCTTGCCGGGCATTTCCTCGGCTTCAACTCGACCGGCAAGACCTTCGAGATCCTGATCCAGCTCGGCGCCATCCTGGCCATCCTGTCGGTCTACTGGGCCCGGCTGTGGCGAATGCTGGTCGACCTGCCGCGCGACCCTCAGACGCAGCGTTTCGTTGCCGGCATCCTGATTGCATTCCTGCCGGCCGCATTGATCGGCGCGTTTGCGCATGGCTTCATCAAGACGGTGCTGTTCGAATCGCCGCGGCTGATCTGCGTCATGCTGATCCTCGGCGGCTTCGTGCTGCTGCTGCTCGACAAGCTCGACCTCAAGCCGCGCTATGGCGACGTCACCAACTTTCCGTTCTCGGTCTATCTCAAGATCGGCCTGTTCCAGTGCCTGGCGATGATCCCCGGCACTTCGCGCTCGGGCGCGACCATCGTCGGTTCGCTGCTGATGGGGGTGGAGAAGCGCGCGGCCGCCGAATTCTCCTTCTTCCTCGCCATGCCGACCATGGCGGGCGCCTTTGCCTATGACCTCTACAAGAACCGCGACATCCTTTCAGTGGCCGACCTGCCCGTCATCGGCGTCGGTTTCATCGCGGCCTTCGTCATGGCGCTGCTGGTGGTGCGCCACCTGCTCGATTACGTCTCGCGCAACGGCTATTCGCTGTTCGGCTGGTGGCGCCTGATCGTCGGTGGCATTGGCCTGATCGCGCTGACGGTCTGGGGCTGAGAACCGGTCGCCGACTCCACTTTGCCGGCCACCTGATGCGCTATTACGCGCCTCTGGCGCTCATTCGAGCGGGCTCACGCTTGGAGAAGCCATCGTGGCGGGTATTCGGCCGCGGCCACTCACCCCGTGACTCAACGGGCCGTGCGCTGCGACCGATGAGGCGCTTGCTGAAATTTCTGGTGAGGGCGCCTGTGCGCCCTCGGCCGGTCAGGCTTCCGTGCGGCGGGTGAACTGGCCGGCGGCGCGGTAGCGCCAGAGGTAGCTCGGCAGGATCGACGCCGTGGTCTTGGGCGCGATGCCGATGGCCGCGATGGTGCGGCCTTCGTCCTGCGCCGCCTTCGACACGACATTGTCGGAGCGCAGCAGCGTGACCTGGTCCTTGGTCAGCAGCGGGTTAGGCAGCAGGCCGAGGATCGAGGCCTGCAGGTTGGCAGCCCACCACGGCACCGCCACCAGGCTGCGCTTGCGGTCGATGACCTCGAGCATCTGCTCCATGCACTGCTTGAAGCTCAGCACCTGCGGGCCGCCGAGCTCATAGATGGTGCCGCCCTTGACCTTGCCGTCGACGGCGCGCGCGATGGCCTCGGCGACGTCGCCGACATAGATCGGCTGGAAGCGGGTTTCGCCGCCGCCGATCAGCGGCAGGAACGGCGAGAAGCGCGCCATGTTGGCGAAGCGGTTGAAGAACTGGTCCTCGGGGCCGAAGACGATCGACGGGCGGTAGATCACCGCCTCGGGAACGGTCGCCAGAACGGCCTTTTCGCCGCGCGCCTTGGTCTGGGCGTAGGTCGCATGCGAGGTTTCGCCGGCGCCGAGCGCCGAGACATGGGTCAGCGAAGCGCCGACCGCGCGTGCGGCCTCGGCCACGGCCCGGGCACCGAATTCCTGGACCGTGGAGAAACGCTGGCGGCCGCCTTCATGCAGGATGCCGACGAGATTGACGACGTGCGATGCGCCCTGGACGGCGCGGTCGACCGACCAGCGCACGCGCAGATTGGCCTGCACCGGCTGGATCTGGCCGACATTGCCGAGCGGCTGCAGGTGGAAGGCGAGGTCGGGGCGGCGGCAGGCGACCCGCACCAGGTACCCGCGCTTGGCCAGCGCCCGCACGACATGGCGGCCGAGGAAGCCGGAGCCGCCGAATACGGTCACGAGTTGCGGGGTCTGCAGAATTTCGGTCATCGCTGGCTCCGGTCGCCAAAAGGGGCAGGGACGTCGCCGTTCTTAGCCCGTTTCGCGGAAAAGGCAATCATCGAGGCTGCATGCGGAGCGGCCCGCGCCGATCTGGCGCGGGCTTGTGGCTTGCCTTGGGAGGCAGGTTCTAGAATTCGCGGCCGATGCGGGCGTCGACCGAGTGGCGGTTGCCGCCGCGAATGGCGAAGAACAGGCAGACCGCGGCCCAGATGATCGCCTTCTCGGCCATCAGGTAGCCCTGGCCCAGGGTGACCCAGTGGTACCAGGCGGCGACCGCCAGCACGACCGTCGCGGCAAGCGCGGCAGGCCGTGTGAACAGGCCGATGGCGATCAGGATGCCGCCGAAGAACTCGGTGCAGGACAAAAGCAGCGACCAGAAGGCGCCGGGGTAGAAGCCGAGGCTCTGGACCATTTCCGCCGCGCCGAACGGGTCGGCAATCTTGCCGGCGCCATGGGCGACAAGCGCAAGGCCGGCGACGATGCGCACGATCGTTTCGGCGGAGTCATGCAGGCTCGAATAAATTCCGCGAAGCGCGGGAATGAAAAGTCGGCGGCCGGATGTTTCGGTCGTCAGGGTCAAGGACATGTCTCCGTTTGCGGGGCTCTGCTCAAAAAATGTTGCAATGCACCAACGCCGCAAAGGCGCCGTCACGGTCAAGTCAACAAGGATTGAATGAAAGATGATTGACCTGCTCATGTTTGACAAAATTTGGGAACTCGACCGGCGGAAGGGCGTTGATCCCCCAGTGCGGCGGACCTGTCGTGCCAATCCCGAGAAGGAGAACGCGATGAATTGGAACCAGATCGAAGGCAATTGGGAGCAGTTCAAGGGCAAGGTTCAGGCCCAGTGGGGCAAGCTGACCGACGATGACCTCGACGTCATCAAGGGCAAGCGCAAGGAGCTCGCCGGCAGGCTGCAAGCCCGTTACGGCCAGGCGCAGGACGAGGCCGAAAAGGATATCGACACCTGGCTTTCGCGCCACTGAACCGTCTTTGAGCAACATGGCCGCATTGGCGCGGCAGACGGGAGCCCCGCAAGCCTGCGGGGCTTTTTCATTGTCGAGCCCAGCGCAGAAAACCCCGCAAACTGCGGGGTTTTCCGGATGGCAGAATGCAGGCGACCGACGCTCGAGCGAGGCCGACGCCTTCTCGCTGGGCATGATCCCGAAAACCGGCTACCACTTTTCGGGATCATGCCCTTGGCATCAGGAGGGTTCCCGGCAAGTCTTGCCACCCCAACCCTGCTGGCCCGACATGTTGCCACCTGCGGCCTTGCAGTCCTGGATGAACTTGGTGTTGCAATCCGGGAACTTGCTCGAGCCGTTCTTGCAGTACTTGTCTTCCGTGGCGCCGCCATTGCCCGACGAAGCCTTGCCGCTCGGGCCGGACGGCTTGTCGTTGCCCGGCTTGTCGGAGAAGCCGCCGGGGCCCGAAGGGCCGTTGCCGCCCGGTGCGTCGGAGATGTCGCTCGGACCCGACGGACGGTCGCCGCCGCCCGACCCGGCCGAGAAGCTTGCGGCATTGGCGCTGCCGATGGCGCCGGCAAGCAGCAGAACGGCGGTCAGGATGGTGATCTTGGCTTTCATGGTCATTTCCCTTTCGAGGTTGCGTTTCGGGGTCGCGGAAACGCTCTGGCTTCCACGTCGGAACGATCTTCGGTTTGGGTTCCCCCCGGTTGATCTGGCGAGCTCACCTCGCCCTGGACATGACTGGGTCGCGGCGGCGGCGGGAAAGGTTCACAGGGAGTTCGAATTATTTTCGCGGGAGTTTCGCGGGGTGTTCCGAGGCGTGGTTCGGAACCACCGGAGCACCGGAGAAATCACGGCATGAACACAGTTGCCATGCCGTGACGGTGACACCGCTGCTGCGGTCCAGGCTTCGCGTTCCCAACGGTCAAGCGGAACCGAGAACGCTCCCGCTCACCCTGCCTGCCGCGCCGAAAACTCGGCGATGCGGGCGTGCAGGGCTATGGGGATCGCTATGCCGCCGGCCTCCGCACGGGCGCGCGCCGCAGCCTTTGCCGGGCCGGGGATGTGGACGTGGTATTGGCTCGACAGCCGGTCGAGCTGCGCCCGCATGCGCGCCTCGAAGCCGGGATCGAACAGCTTGGGGTCGAGGGCGACGATGAACAGGCCGGCGCCGGGTGTCTGGTCGCCCGCCGTGATCGACGGCGCGTCGATCGACCAGTTGGCACCCGAAATGCCGGCGGCAAGCACTTCGACCATTAGCGCGATGTTGGCCCCGCGCGCCCCGCCGAAAGCGAGCAGCACGCCTTTCATCGCCTTCTTGGCGTCGGTGGTGGGCTTGCCCCTGGCGTCAAGCGCCCAGCCCTCGGGGATTTCCTCCCCGGTCACGGCCGCCTTGCGCACATTGACGAAGGCGGTGGCGCTGGAGGACTGGTCGATGATCAGCGGCGGGCCGTCGGCCGTGGGAGCCGCGAGCGAGATCGGATTGGTGCAGAACACCGGCTTGGTGGAGCCGGAGCCGGCAACGAGTGCCGGTCCGTTGGTGGCGGCGAGGGCGACAAGGCCGGCCTCGGCGAGGCGGCCGGTGAAATAGCCGAGCGAACCGCAGGTATAGGCGTTCTTCTGCGCAAAGACGGTGACGCCGAACAGCCGCGCCGCCTTGGCGATCTCGTCGAAGTTGCGGTCGAAGCCGTTATGGGCCGCGCCCCCTTGTCCGTCGGACAGGTAGATCGCCAGCGCCGGCCGGGCGATGACCGGTTCGGCCTTGCCGTCGATGCGCCCGGCCTCGAGCGCCTCGAGATAGTCGACATAGTGGGACAGGCCGACGCTTGCCTGGCCGTCGGCTTCGGCGGCGACTGCGGCGAGCGCGATCGACTGCGCCGTCTCCTCGCTGGCGCCGGCGCCGATGGCGGCCGAAATGCAGAGCGCGCGGGCTTCGTCG
This sequence comes from Aminobacter aganoensis, assembly GCF_014206975.1. Classification (GTDB taxonomy): domain Bacteria; phylum Pseudomonadota; class Alphaproteobacteria; order Rhizobiales; family Rhizobiaceae; genus Aminobacter; species Aminobacter aganoensis. Next base: position 80,111 of record NZ_JACHOU010000007.1, on the reverse strand, counting down.
AGGCTGAGCGTGACCGTTTCTGTCTTTGTCTGCGGCATAGGCTTACCCCAGTCTGGCCGGGATCTTCGCCTCCAGCTTGCGGAAGGCGAAGACCAGGATGCCGGTGATGATCAGATAAATGAGGGCGAGCAGCAACAGCGGCTCGTAGACGATGAAGGTGTCCTGTCGGACGCGCGAAGCGACTGCATAGATGTCGATGACGGTGATGGTGGCGACGAGCGGCGTCGCCTTGAGCTGCAGCACGGTCTCGCCGGCGAGCGTCGGCAGCGCCCGGTGGATCGCCTGCGGCAGCCAGATGCGGCGGAAGCGTTTCCACGGGCTCATGCCGAAGGCGCGGGCGGCCTCGAGCTGCCCCCTCGGCACGCCGGCGAAGGCGCCGCGCATCACCTCGCCTTCATAGGCGGCGTAGGACAGGGTCAGCGCAACCACGGCATAGGGCCATGCCTGCCTCAGGATCGGCCACAGCTCGGACTGCCGGATCCAGGGGAATTGCGGGAACAGCGAGCCGAGGCCGTAATAGAGCAGCCAGAGCTGCAGCAGCAGCGGCGTGCCGCGGATGACCGTGCAGAAGGCCTTGGCCGGCCAGGCCAGCCAGAACGGCCCGGCGGCCTGGGCGAGGCCGAGCGGCACGGCGAGCATGAAGCCGAGCACCACGGTGACGGCGAGGATCCAGATGGTGCGCCAGATGCCGAGCAGGGCCAGGTCGTAGTAATTGGGCAGCCAGTCCCAGCGCATGAAGACGGCTGCCGAAAACACCAGGGCTGCGCCAATGCCAATCAGCACGATGCGGTGCGGCTGCAGCCATTCCGAACGGCTGGTGGAGGTCGTCGATGCGGGCGCGGCAGCACTCATCGGCCGGACTCCGCAATCGGCGGCATGCCGCGCCGCGCCCAGCGCTCGATGCGGCCGATGATGACGTTGGAGAACAGCGTGAGCAGCAGGTAGAGCACGCCGGCGGCGACGAAGAAGGTGAAATAGGCCTTGGTGGTGGCGCCGGCCTGGCGGGTTTCCTGGGTCAGCTCGTTGAAGCCGACGACGGCCAGCAGTGCCGTGTCCTTGGTGGCGATCAGCCAGAGGTTGGCGAGGCCGGGAATGGCGAAGGGCAGCATCGCCGGCAGGGTGATGCGGCGCAGCATCTTGCCGGGCGGCATGCCATAGGCGCGCGCAGCCTCGATCTGGCCCTGCGGTATGGCGAGGATGGCGCCGCGAATGACCTCGGTGGCGTAGGCGCCCTGGACGATGCCAAGCACGCCGATGCCGGCGACGAGCCCCGATATGTCGATGGGGGCGTAGCCGAAGCTGTCGAGCGCCCGGTTGATCAGGTCGGTGCCGGCATAATAGAGCAGCAGGATCAGCACCAGCTCCGGCACGGCGCGCACGACCGTGGTGTAGATCTCCATCAGGTCGCGCACGATGGGGCTGCCATAGAGCTTGCCCCAGGCGCCGGCGACGCCGATGGCGAGGCCGAGCCCGAATGCGCCCAGCGCGATCTGGACGGAGTTCGCCAGCCCGCGCAGCAGGTTGCCGCCCCAGCCGGGCGGTGAAATCGCCAGCAACTCGACGGCGCTCGTTTGCAGCAGCGGGTTCAGCAGGTGCTCGATGGCGGTGGTCCTCTTGAGAGCTGAAGAAGACGGAATTCCTCTCCCCCTTGTGGGGAGGGGCCAGGGGTGGGGGTGACTGCCCGCGCAACCGGCGCTTGGTGAACCCCCACCCTTTATCCCTCCCCACAAGGGGGAGGGAGGGCGTCGGCGTCGCACCTCAATCAGTAGGCGGAACGCGCGTCCGCGCTCAGCGGATCACTTGCCGTAGATGTCGAAGTCGAAATACTTCTTGGTGATCTCGGCGTATTTGCCGTTGTCGCGGATGCCCTTGATCGCGGCGTTGAACTTGTCCTTCAGCTCGGTGTCGCCCTGGCGCAGGCCGACGCCGACGCCCGGTCCGAGCACTTCGAGATCTTCTGCGACATCGCCCTTCACGTCGCAGCAGGCCTTGCCTGCATCGGTGGCGAGGTAGGTGTTGAGCGACAGCGAATCCGCCTGCACCGCGTCGATGCGGCCGGCGGCGAGGTCGGCCTGGGCCTCGTCCTGGGTCTGGTAGATCTTGATCTCGGCAGCGGTGGGACCGAAGTGCTTCTTGGCGTAGGCCTCATGCACGGTCGACACCTGCACGCCGATGATCTTGCCTTTCAGCCCCTCCGGCGTGGCGTCGAACTTGGCGTCCTTGGAGCCGATGATGCCGGTCGGTGTGTTGTAGTACTTGTCGGAGAAGTCGATCGACTTCTTGCGCTCGTCGGTGATCGACATCGAGTTGATGATGGCGTCGATCTTCTTGGAGTTGAGCGCCGGGATCAGGCCGTCCCAGGCGGTCATGGTGACCTCGCACTGGAGCTTGGCCTCGGCGCAGAGTGCGTCGATCATGTCCATTTCCCAGCCGCCCCATTTGCCCGATGCGTCGGGCGAGGCGAAGGGCGGATAGGGTTCGGGTGCCATGCCGACCTTGATCGCCTGGGCGCTGGCGGCTCCCGCGCTCAGGCCAAGGACCAGTGCCAAGGCCGCAGTTGCAAGCAGTGCTTTCATGCTGTCACTCCCGTTTGTCGTTGTTCTTGATGTTCCCGATTTCTTGCAGGCTAGCCGATGTTGCGGATGAACTGCTTGAGCCGCTCCGACCTGGGCGACCCGAACAGCTGTTCCGGCGGGCCTTCCTCCTCGACCTGCCCGTTCCAGAGATAGATCACATGGGTCGCCACCTCGCGGGCGAACTTCATCTCGTGCGTCACCAGCACCATGGTGCGGCCTTCGCGGGCGAGGTCGCCGATCACCTTCAGCACCTCGCCGACCAGTTCGGGATCGAGCGCCGAGGTAGGTTCGTCGAACAGCATGACCCGCGGCTGGACGGCGAGCGCGCGCGCGATCGCCGCGCGCTGCTGCTGGCCGCCGGAGAGATAGGCCGGGTAGACGTCGCGCTTTTCGGCAAGGCCGACGCGGGCCAGCAGCCGTTCGGCCTCGGCAATGGCATCGCTGCGCTTGACGCCAAGCACATGCACCGGCACCTCGATGACGTTTTCCAGGAGCGTCATGTGGCTCCACAGGTTGAAGCTCTGGAACACCATGCCGAGGCGCGAGCGAATGCGCTCGATCTGGCGCCGGTCGGCCGGCACGCTGTCGCCCAGGCTGTTCGGCTTGAGGCGGATCTCCTCGCCATTGACGCGGATGATGCCGCTGGTCGGATTCTCCAGGCAGTTGATGCAGCGCAGCAGCGTCGACTTGCCCGAACCGCTGCCGCCGATAATCGCCACCACCTCGCCGTCGCGCGCCGACAGCGACACGCCCTTCAGCACGTGCAACTGGCCGAACTTCTTGTGCAGGTTCTCGACATGGATGGCTTCGGCGGCTTGGCCGTCTGATTGGACAGGGTGCTGGGCTGCATGACCCGCAGCCATCAGCGATGGCCCCGGCGCGTGAACGTCTTCCCGTCAGCTTGCATCAGGCTGCTCATGGTCGCGTCGCGATGTTCCCCTGGGCGGTGAAGATGGACCTTTCCGCCTTGCGGCGTCAACGGCACCAGTTCCCGCTTCTTTTATGCTCCCATTACGGCACTTGCAGCGTTGTTATGCAAGTGTATAAATATTTGCCGGAGCCGGGGTCGGCCGTTTTTTCCAGATGAAGCGAAGGTGGACATGGCAGTCGCCGCGCGGAGAAAATTCCGCCGAGAAGGCGAGGAGCGTCGGCGGCAGGACCTGATCGAGGCGACGCTCGACTGTGTCGCCGAACACGGCCTGCAGGGCGCGACTGTGCGGGCGATAGCCTTGCGCGCCGGCGTCACGGCAGGCCTGATCCGCCACTATTTTCCGGGCAAGGAAGAGCTTCTGCAGGCAGCCTACGTCACCGTCATGGAGCGCATGACGGAGTTGGCCAAGACTGCGCTTGCGACCGTCGAGCATGAACCCGGGCGGCGGCTCGCCGCCTTCGTCGCGGCGAACCTTGCACCACCGGTGGTCGACACCGGGACATTCTCGATCTGGGCGAGCTTCATCGGCCGGGCGGGCTCCGACCCGGCGCTGGGCATTGCCCACCGGGCCGGCTACCTCGGCTTTCGCGACGAGGTCGAGACGCTTGTCGCGGACGCCCTTGCAAGCTCCGGACGGCATGCGAGCCCGGCGGAATTGCGCCGCCTGGCGATTGCCGTCAACGCCGTCATCGACGGGCTTTGGCTCGAGGGTTGCCTCGCCGGCGACATGTTCGAGACAGGCGAACTGGCCGAGATCGGCATCGGCTCGGTGGAAGCGATGCTCGGCCTGCGATTGCGCGGTGAAAGGGAGGTGGCATGACGACGGTCGGCGAAGCTCTGATCGAGCTGCTCGAGGCGCATGGCGTCGATACCGTGTTCGGCATTCCGGGCGTGCACACCATCGAGCTCTATCGCGGGCTGGCGCGGTCGAACATCCGCCACGTCACGCCGCGCCACGAGCAGGGTGCCGGTTTCATGGCCGACGGTTATGCCCGCGCCTCGGGCCGACCGGGTGTCGCCTTTGTCATCACCGGACCGGGGCTCACCAATACCATCACCGCCATGGCCCAGGCTCGCGCCGATTCGGTGCCGATGCTTGTGATTTCGGGCGTCAACGGCCTGCCTTCCCTGGGCAAGGGGCTGGGCTACCTGCACGAGCTGCCTGACCAGCGCGGCATGATGGAGAAGGTGGCGCTGTCGTCGCGGCGGGTGAGCGAGGCAGCCGAACTGCCTGGCGCCATTGCCAGGGCATTCGAGATGTTTGTGTCGCGGCGGCCGGGGCCGGTGCACATCGAGGTTCCGCTCGACGTCATGGGCAAGCCGGCGGAAGGGCTGGTGCCTTTGCCCAAGCGCGCGACGGCACCCGTTCCGAGCGAGCGCGCGCTCGCCGAAGCAAGGCCCCTGGTCAACGCCGCGAACCGGCCGCTGATCCTCGCCGGCGGCGGGGCGCGACGGGCCGAGGCCGAACTCGCGGTGCTGGCCGAAAGGCTCGACGCGCCGGTCGTCACCACCGCCAACGGCCGCGGGCTGATGCACGGGCATCGGCTCGCCGTGCCGGCGAGCCCGAGCCTCAAGGCGGTGCGGGCGCTGATGGCGGATGCCGACCTGGTGATCGCCGTCGGCACCGAGTTCGGCCCGACCGACTACGACATGTATGGCGATGGCGGCTTTGTGCTGCCGAAGACCATGATCCGCATCGACATCGACGAGATGCAGCTTGGCCGACGTCCGGCGGCGGTTTCGATCCTTGCCGATGCCGGCGCCGCGCTTGCGCGTCTGGGCGCCGACATTGGCAACGCGCGCCAGGCCGGCGGCGCCGCACGCGCCAAGGCGACGCGGGAAGGCGCCTGGACTGAAATCGGCCCGGCGATGCAGGCGCAGGTTCGTGCGGTGGAGGTTATTCGCGACGCCCTGCCGGGCGCGATCATCGTCGGCGATTCGACCCAGCCGGTCTATGCCGCCAATCTCTGTTATGACCACGACCGGCCGGGCGGCTGGTTCAATGCGGCGACCGGCTACGGTGCGCTCGGCTATGGCCCGGCGGCGGCGATCGGGGCTGCATTGGCGGTGCCAGATGCGCCGGTGGTGTGCCTGAGCGGCGACGGCGGGTTCCAGTTCACCTTGCCGGAACTGGGCGCGGCGCTCGATGCGAATGCGCCCGTCATCTTCGTCGTCTGGAACAACCGCGGCTATCGCGAGATCGAAACTTCGATGCTCGATGCCGGCTTGGAGCCCGTGGGCGTTTCGCCGGTGCCGCCGGACTTCCTGCTGATCGCCCAGGCCTATGGGCTTCGGGCCGAGCGCCTGCGGGATGTCGGCGCGCTCGGCAGCGCATTGAAAAAGGCGCGCTCGACGGGAAAGCCCTGTCTGATAGAAGTTTCCGTCGAATAGGGTCGCGCGTCGCGGCCTGTCGCGGGAGTTGACCATGATCAAGAGTTTCGAAGGCCGCCATGTCGTTGTGTCAGGCGCCACCGGTGCGCTGGGCGCAGCGGTGGCAAGCTACCTGCTTGGCGAAGGCGCCATCTGCCATTTGCCGATCAGCCGGCCCGAAGCGCCCGCCGGTTTCGAATTCGCCGGCAAGGATCGCGTCCACATCGCCACCGGCGTGGACCTGACCGATGCAAAGGCCGTCGATGCCTTCTACGGCGCCATTCCCGGCCTCTGGGCCTCGATCCATTCTGCCGGTGGCTTCGACATGGGGTCGATCGAAACCGTCGATGCCGACCAGTTCGGCAAGATGATGGACATCAACGCCAGGACCGCCTTCCTCTGCTGCCGCGCGGCGGCCCGCGCGATGCTCGCCGGCAAGGCCGGTGGCCGCATCGTCAACGTCTCGGCGCGGGCAGGCATCGAGCCGCGCAAGGGCGGCGGCATGGCGGCCTATGCGGCCAGCAAGGCAGCCGTCGCGGCGCTGACCGTGGCCTTGGCCGAAGAACTGAAGGGCGCCGACATCCTGGTCAATGCGGTTGCGCCTTCAACCCTCGACACCAGGGCCAACCGCGACGCCATGCCCAAGGCGGATTTCGCCAAGTGGGTCAGCCTCGAAGCAGCGGCGACCGCGATTGCGCAGCTTGCCTCGCCGGCCAATCTGGTCACAAGCGGCACGGTGGCCGCGATCTACGGGCGCGCATAAGGGCTCGCCTGGGCGCGGCCCTGCGTCGCCGTCGAGCGATTCCTAGCGCGTCAGGCCGCCATTCGGCACGCCGAGCAATTTTGCCGGCAGGTAGATGACCAGCGAGGCGGCGCCCTGGATGACCGAAGTGCCGTCGGCCAGGATGGTCTCGGCCGGCGCGCCTTCGCCCCTTTCGGTGACGTCGTTCATCAGTCCGCCCTTCGCCGTCAGCGCCATCAGCGTCGGCGAGCTGGCGAAAACACCGTGGCTGCCGCCGTCGAGATTGGACGTGTCGAGCACGGTGATGTTCGCGGCCTGGAGGGTGGCGACATCGGCGCCGGAGCCGACGCGCGGATGGCCGCCGGTCAGTCCGCCCGACAGGTTGAGCGCCTTGTCGCGGGTCGACACGAGAATGGTGAACGGGCTCGGCAGGTCGTCGATGTCACGCAACTGGCTCTGGAAGACGTCCATGTCGATGTCGGGTGCTGCCAACACGAGCCCATTGATGCGGCCGATATATTTGTCGCGGCCGCTGAGCGACAGGCTGCGCAACGCCTCCATCACGACATAGCTGCCCATCGAATGCCCGACCAGCACGATGCGCTTGGCCCTGGTGCGCGCGGCGATCTCGATGGTGTCGGCGAGGCCGTCGCGGCTGTAGGCGGCGCTGTCGCGATCATAGACATAGAGCGGCAGCGACCCGGCCGACGGCCAGGCATAGTGCAGCGCCACCGCCTTGACCTTGTAGTCGTGGACGATCTGGGCGTTGCGGAAGATGCTGTCGGCGAAATTGTTGTTGTAGCCGTGCACGAAGATGAAGATCTCGCGCTCGGCCTCGGGGCGTCGCATCAGGTCGGCATCGAGCGCGGCGACGAACTCAGCCTTCTCGTCATAGGGCTGGAAGGTGCGGGCGACGAAATTGCGAGCCGGGCTGGGCGCGCGGCTGGCGCTCTCCACCTCGCCGGCGGCGTGCGTCTTGGGAATGCCGATCTCGAACTTGGCGAAGTTGAGCTGCTTGGCGCGTTCGGCCGAATAGGGCAGCGACAGGTCTTTCGAACGGGCCCGCATGGTCGAGACATAGATCGGCACGACAGCGGCCGAATCGCCTTCCTTGCCGTCGCCGAGGCCGAGAACGGCGCGCCCGCCGCAACCGGATAGCACCACGAGCACAAGAAAGAAGGTCAGAAAACGCAACTTGGTCATGGGCCGGGCTCGGGACGCGGGACAGGGCTTCGCGGACTTAAGAGCAGCAAATCCCGGCCGCGGCAACCTCGGAGGCGCCGAACGCAGGCGGCCCGGAAGCATTCGGAGGCGCCGTGAAGCATTCCGGCATCACTTCCGGCCCACCGGCTGCAAAGAAAAACCCCGCCGGATCGCTCCGGCGGGGTTCTTCAGTTCACGACAATGAGCGAATGGCTCAGTTGTTGCGGTTCTTCAGGGCTGCGCCCAGGATGTCGCCGAGCGAAGCGCCGGAGTCGGTCGAGCCGTACTGAGCGACTGCTTCCTTCTCTTCGGCGATTTCCAGCGCCTTGATCGAGACCTGCAGCTTGCGGGTCTTCTTGTCGAAGGCGATGATGCGGGCGTCCACCTTCTGGCCGACGACGAAGCGCTCGGGGCGCTGCTCGTCACGGTCACGCGACAGGTCGGAACGCTTGATGAAGGTCTCGATGCCGCTCTCGACGAGACGGACTTCGAGGCCACCATCCTTGATCGCGATCACTTCGCAGGTGACGACGGCGTTTTTGCGCAGTTCGCCCGAGGTCGCGGCTTCAGTGACGGTGTCACGGCCGAGCTGCTTGATGCCGAGCGAGATGCGCTCCTTGTCGATGTCGACGTCGAGGACCTGAGCCTTGACCATGTCGCCACGGTTGTACTCTTCGATGACCTGCTCGCCCGGACGGTTCCAGTCGAGGTCGGAGAGGTGCACCATGCCGTCCACGTCGCCGTCGAGGCCGATGAACAGGCCGAATTCGGTCTTGTTCTTGACCTCGCCTTCGACCTGCGAACCAGCCGGGTGGTTGCGGGCGAAAGCCTCCCACGGGTTCTCAAGCGTCTGCTTGAGGCCGAGCGAGATGCGGCGCTTGGCCGGATCGACTTCGAGCACGACGACGTCGACCTGCTGGGTGGTCGACAGGATCTTGCCGGGGTGCACGTTCTTCTTGGTCCACGACATTTCCGAAACGTGGATGAGGCCTTCGATGCCCGGCTCGAGCTCGACGAACGCACCGTAGTCGGTGATGTTCGTGACGGTGCCGGTGATCTTCTTGCCGATCGGGAACTTGGTGCCGATGTCCGACCACGGATCCGACTCGAGCTGCTTCATGCCGAGCGAGATGCGGTGGGTTTCCTGGTTGATGCGGATGATCTGCACCTTGACCGACTGACCAATGTTGAGGATTTCGGTCGGGTGGTTGACGCGGCGCCATGCCATGTCGGTGACATGCAGCAGGCCGTCGATGCCGCCGAGGTCGACGAACGCACCGTAGTCGGTGATGTTCTTGACCACGCCCTCGACAACCTGGCCCTCTTCGAGATTCTGCACGATCTCGGAGCGCTGCTCTGCACGGCTCTCTTCGAGAACGGTACGGCGCGAAACGACGATGTTGCCGCGACGGCGATCCATCTTGAGGATCTCGAAGGGCTGCGGGTTGTGCATGAGCGGGGTGACGTCGCGGATCGGACGGATGTCGACCTGCGAACGCGGCAGGAAGGCAACGGCGCCGTCGAGATCGACGGTGAAGCCGCCCTTGACCTGGTTGAAGATGACGCCTTCGACGCGCTCACCCTTGGTGAACTTCTCTTCGAGCTTGACCCAGCTCTCTTCGCGGCGAGCCTTGTCGCGCGACAGCATGGCTTCGCCAAGTGCGTTTTCGATGCGCTCGACATAGACCTCGACGGTGTCGCCGACCTTGAGCGAGCCGTCCTTGGCCTTGGCGCCGAATTCCTTCAGCGGAACGCGACCCTCGACCTTCAGGCCGACGTCGATGATGGCCATGTCTTTTTCGATGGCCGTGACGATACCCTTGACGACCTGGCCTTCGCCCGAATGACCGTCCGAGAAGGACTCTTCGAGCAGGCTCGCGAAATCGTCGCGGGAGGGATTAGCTTGTGACATTGGATCTCCTGGTGCGTCCCGCCTTGCGGGAGCGGCGCCGTGGGTTAGCGTTGCGTTGGCCTGCCTGCATTCCGGGCTGAAAGCCCTTGGCCGCCTGAAGCGGCAAATCGGCGCAAGAAGAATGCTGGCAGGTCGGTTAAGTGGCGAAACCCCTGGGGGCTCAGCCTGTTCTCAGCTTCCGAGGACCCGATCGACGATGTCCCTGGCTGCAGAAAACGCGGCTTCTATATCCATTTCCGACGTATCGAGCAAGTGCGCGTCGTCGGCGGGCCTCAAAGGCGAGTCGGCGCGGCCGGTGTCGCGCTCGTCGCGGCGCTCGATATCGGCCAGGATGCCGGCGAAATCGGCGGTGCCGCCATTGGCCTCGATCTCGGCGAGGCGGCGCTGGGCCCGCACCTCGGCGCTGGCCGTGACGTACAGCTTCACGTCGGCGTCGGGGCAGACGACGGTGCCGATGTCGCGGCCGTCGAGCACCGCCCCTTGCGGCGAGCGCGCGAACTGGCGCTGCTTTTCGACCAGGATCTTCCGCACGTCGGGGATCACGGCAACCCTCGATGCCGCTTCGCCGACAGCGTGCGCCGACAGCACCTTGCGGTCGAGATGGCCGAGATCGACGAGCTTCGCCGCCTCGATGGCGTGCGCGACGTCGTCGAGCGGCCAGCCCTTGTCGATCAGCATGTGGGCGACGGCGCGGTAGGTCAGCCCGGTGTCGAGCAGCGCGAGGTGGTAATAATCCGCCAGGCGCCGCGCCAGCGTGCCCTTGCCGGCGCCGGCGGGGCCGTCGATGGCGATGGTGATGGTGTCGGGCATTTCTCGCGCGCTCTGCATTTCAGATGCTGCGCATCAGGCCGCCGTCGACCCGCAGGCTCTGGCCGGTAATGTAGCCGGCACCATCCGAAGTCAGGAACGCGATGGTGGCGGCGATCTCTTCCGACGTGCCGTAGCGCTGCATGGGCACGCCGTCGCGGCGCTCGTCGGTCTGCGGCAGGCTGTCGATCCAGCCCGGCAGCACGTTGTTCATGCGCACATTGTGGGGGGCATACTGGTCGGCGAAGAGCTTGGTGTAGGCGCTGAGCGCTGCACGCGCGACCGCCGAGGTCGGGAACATCGCCGCCGGTTCGCTCACCCAGGCGGTCGAGATATTGACGATGGCGCCGCCCTTCTGGGCAACCATGATCGGCGCCACCAGGCGCGTCGCGCGCACGACGTTCATGAAATAGACGTCGATACCGGTGTGCCACTGCTCGTCGGTGATCTCCAGCAGCGGCGCACGCGGGCCATGCCCGGCGCCGTTGACCAGCGCGTCGATGCGGCCCCACTTGCCCATGGTCAGGTCGACGAAGCGCTTGAGGTCGTCATTCGACTGGTTGGAGCCGGTGAAGCCCAGCCCGCCGAGTTCCTTGGCCAGCGCCTCGCCCTTGCCCGACGAGGACAGGACGGCGACCTGATAGCCGTCGGCCGCCAGCTTCTTCGCCGCCGCAGCGCCCATGCCGCTGCCGCCGCCGACGATCATCGCTACCTTGGTGGTCATGCCGTTCTCCTTTCGGGGTGTCAGCTCAGGCCGGGGACTGGTCGATCTCCGCCCCGAGATCGGCCATCAGACCCATGAATTCGGGGAAGCTGGTGGCGATCATCGCCTGGTCGTCGACGGTGACGGGCTTTTCCGAGGCCAGCCCCATGACCAGGAAGCTCATGGCGATGCGGTGGTCGAGATGGGTCTTGACCGTGCCGCCGCCGAGGCCCTTGCCGCCGGGGACGCCGCGCACCGAAAGGGTGATTTCGCCTTCGGTGCAATCGACGCCATTGGCTTCGAGCCCGCGGGCCACCGCCGCCAGCCGGTCTGATTCCTTGACGCGCAATTCTTCTAGCCCCTGCATCAGGGTTTCGCCCTCGGCGAAGCAGGCGGCGACCGCGAGCACCGGATATTCGTCGATCATCGACGGCGCGCGGTCGGCCGGCACCTTGACGCCCTTGAGCTCCGAGCCGCGCACGCGCAGGTCGGCCACGTCCTCGCCGCCGGCATTGCGCGGGTTGAGGATGTCGATCTTGCCGCCCATTTCGATCAGCGTGGTGATCAGCCCGGTACGCGTCGGGTTCATCAGCACGTTTTCGATGATGATGTCGGAGCCCGGCACGATCAGCGCTGCGACCAGCGGGAAGCCGGCCGAGGACGGATCGCCCGGCACGGCGATGACCTGGCCGGTCAGCTTGCCCTGGCCTTCGATGAAGATGTGGCGCACGCCCTGCTCGTCGGTCTCGACCTCGATGTTGGCGCCAAAGCCCTTCAGCATCTTCTCGGTGTGGTCGCGCGTCATCACCGGCTCGATGACGGTGGTGATTCCTGGCGTGTTGAGGCCGGCGAGCAGCACCGCCGACTTCACCTGCGCCGAGGCCATCGGCACGCGATAGGTGATGGGGGCGGCCTGGCGCGGGCCGCGCAGCGTCAGCGGCATGCGGTCGCCGGGCGCGGCGTCGATCACCTGCACGCCCATCTGGCGCAGCGGGTCGAGCACGCGGCCCATCGGCCGGCCCGACAGCGAGGCGTCGCCGATGAAGGTTGTTGCCATGTCGTAGGTGCCGACCAGGCCCATGGTCAGGCGCGAACCGGTGCCGGCATTGCCGAAGTCGAGCGGCGCTTCGGCCTGCAGCAGGGCGCCGTTGCCGGTGCCGGTGATGATCCATTCCGCGCCGCGCTTTTCGATATGCGCGCCCATCGCCTTCATGGCGTCGCCGGTGCGCATCACGTCTTCGCCCTCGAGCAGGCCGGTGATGCGGGTTTCGCCCGAGGCGAGGCCGCCGAACATGAAGGAGCGGTGCGAAATCGACTTGTCGCCCGGAACGCGGGCGGTTCCAGACAGAGATTTCGACTTCCGGGCGACGGCCGGCTGTGGCACAGCTTGATGCGACATGGTGGTTCCTCATGCGGGATGACCACGAAACCGGGCTTTTCCCAAGATTGCGGCGGTGTCGTAGCATCGATTGCAGCAGCGGTCATCCCCATTTGCCCGGCTTGGGGATTTGGCTTTGACAGCGCCACAAACTGCGGTTAAGGGGACCAAAATCGAGAAAAAGAGGCCTGACGTGGCAAAATCCGAGCTTGGCACAAAGCGTATCGACCCGGAGACGGGTCGCAAATTCTACGACCTGAACAAAGACCCGATCGTTTCGCCGTATACCGGCAAGAGCTATCCGCGCTCCTACTTCGATGATGGCAAGGCCTCGGCCATGCAGGAAGAGGATGAGGAAGTCGAAGCCAAGGAGCTCGACTCCGAGGAAGAAGGCGCCGAAGTCGTGTCCCTGGAGGACGCCGACGAAGAGGCCAAGGGCGGTGGCGACGATCTGCCGGATCTCGACGACGACGACGATGTCGACCTCGGTGACGACGATGACGATACCTTCCTCGCCGACGAGGAAGAGGAAGACGACGACGTTTCCGACATGATCGGCGTCGGCGACGACGAAGACGAGATCTGACACGCCTTTTCGGGAAACCGAAAAAAGGTTTCGATCAAGGCTTGCCAAGGGTCGAATGCGGCGCTAGAAGCCGCCAACAAATGCGGCGCGGATGACAAATTCGCGCCGACATTCGCCGGAAACGGCACCGGTCTAGGCCGGGTGTGGGGCCATAGCTCAGCTGGGAGAGCGCCTGCATGGCATGCAGGAGGTCAGCGGTTCGATCCCGCTTGGCTCCACCAAATCACCTTCATGAAGATGTCCACCGAAAGCGGCCCGCAAGGCCGCTTTGTTGTTTTCGGCTCTCGGTTGAAGATAGGTCTGCCACAGCGCCCGGCCAGTCTGCCCCGGCTACCAGGTGATGTTGGACAGCTGCAGCCATGGCGGGTTGTCGGCATACATTTCCCGGATCAGTTCCTTGATCGCGTCGATGCGGCCCGAGCGGTCGTTGCGCCGGTAGCTCATGATCACCGGCGACGTTGCCTTTTCGTCGGACAGGATGCGGTAGCAGACATCGTCGGGGCGCTGGCGCTGCGAGGCCGCCGGAACGATGCACAGGCCCGCCGCCGCGGCCACCAGGCCGAGCGCGGTCTGTATCTCGCGCACCTCCTCGACGATGCCGGGCTCGACATTGAGCTCCGCGAACAGCCCGAGCACCTCGTCGGCGAAGCTCGGTCGCGGCTTCGAGGGATAGATCACCAGGGTCTCGCCCTCGATGTCCTTGAGGGCGATCGGCGCGGTCGAAAGCGATTTCGGGTGGTTCTTCGGGAAGGCGACGACCAGCCGCTCCTCGCGCAGCGTGATCCGCTCGACATCGGGGTCGCTGAGCCGGACGCGGCCGAAGCCGAGATCGATGCGCCCGTCCTTCAGCGCGGCGATCTGCTCGACCGACATCATCTCGCGAAACTCGATGCCGAGTTCCGGCCAGCGCACCCGCATGCGGCGGACAAGGTCGGGGATGCCGCTGTAGAGCGTCGAGCCGACGCAGCCGATGATGAAGATCTCGCGCCGCGACAGCGCGATGCGACGCGTCTGCTCGCGGATATGCTCCATCCGGGTGATCATCTGGCTCGCCTGCTCATAAAAGAACCGGCCTGCCTCGGTCAGCGCCAGCGGCCGACTTGACCGGTCGATCAGCACGGCGCCCAGGCTCTCCTCGAGCTGCTGGATCTGTCGGCTGAGCGGCGGTTGCGCGATGTGCAGGACCTCGGCGGCCCTGGAAAAATTGCGCTCGCGTGCGACGGCGACGAAGTAGCGAAGCTGGCGCATGTCCATGACACTATACCTTCCAGGTATCGAAATCGACCGAGATAGTCTTGGACTGTTTGTCGGCTCAAAGCTAGCGTTTGCCTAGGAAGTTCGGAGGAAAGTTCCGTGAATTCTGGCATTCGCATCATCGAAATCGATACCATCCTGCTCGATGTGCCGACCATTCGGCCGCACGCGCTGTCGATGGTGACGATGAGCGGCCAGACGATGATGATCGTCAGGCTGCGCTGCTCCGACGAGGTTTCGGGGCTCGGCGAAGGCACCACGATCGGCGGTCTCGCCTATGGGGCCGAAAGCCCCGAAAGCATGAAGCTCGCCATCGACCAGTACATCGCGCCCCTGCTCATCGGCGCCGACGCGACCCGCGTCGGGCTTGCCATGGACAAGGTCAATGCGGCCGTGAAGGGCAACCACTTCGCCAAATGCGCGGTCGAGACGGCACTTCTGGATGCGCAGGCACGCCGCCTTGGCCTGCCGCTGTCGGAACTGCTCGGGGGGGCCAGGCGCGACAGCCTGCCGGTGGCCTGGACGCTCGCTTCGGGTGACACCGCCAAGGACATCGAAGAGGCTCAGCGCATGCTGGAAGCCCGCCGCCACAAGGATTTCAAGCTCAAGATCGGCAAGCGCCCGGTCGACCAGGATGTTGCCCATGTCGCGGCCATCCGCAAGGCGCTGCCGGACCTCGCCAGCGTCCGCGTCGACGTCAACATGGCCTGGCGCGAACGTGAAGCCGCCCACGGCATTGCCGCACTTGCGGATGCAGGTTGCGTGCTGGTCGAGCAGCCCGTCGCGGGTGTCGAGCCGCTGGCCCGGCTGCAGGCGAAGTCGCGCATCGCGCTGATGGCCGACGAGATCCTGACCGGGCCCGAAAGTGCCCTGGCAGCAGCGTCGAAGCACGCTGGCGACGTGTTCTCCGTCAAGATCGAGCAGGCCGGCGGCCTGTTTGCGGCATCGAAGGTGATCTCGGTCGCCGAAGCGGCAGGCATCGCCGTCTATGGCGGCACCATGCTCGAGGGACCGATCGGTACGATCGCTGCGGCGCATCTGTTTGCCGGCGTTCGCAGCCTCGAATGGGGCACCGAATTGTTCGGGCCGCTGCTGCTGACCGAGGAATTGCTGACCGAGCCGCTCGGCTACGCCGATTTCGAACTCGAGGTTCCCACCGGGCCCGGCCTGGGAATCGAACTGGACGACGCGGCTGTGAGCCGCTTCCGCCGCGACCGGACCGCTGCGTCCGCGTCCCTGCGCGTGGTGAGGTGACGTCATGCTGTTTCATGTCGAGATGACCGTCGAGCTGCCGCATGACCTGCCTGCCGGAGTGGCGGACAGGCTGAAGGCGACGGAGAAGGCACGGGCAGAGGAACTGCAGCGAAACGGCAAGTGGCGCCATCTCTGGCGCGTTGCCGGGCGCTACGCCAATGTCAGCATTTTCGATGTCAGGGGGCCGGGCGAACTGCACGAAATCCTGTCCGGGCTGCCGCTGTTCCCGTTCATGAAGATCGAAGTGAAGGCGCTCTGCCGCCACGGGTCGGCGATCGCCGACGACGGCGCCTAGGCGCCGGCAGGTGCTCCCTTCCGCGCAGGCAGAGCGGGAGCAAGGGAGCGGGTTCTAGTCAACGCGCAGAAATGCGAGCCAGAAAGGGAGGTTCCCATGTCCAGCAAGCTCATTGAAAAGTCCGTCATCGCCGATCTCGCCAGCCGCGCCAGCGGTCTTGACCAGCCGGGCGGCGACCAGCGCCTGAAGACCGTTGCCAACCGGCTGCTCGGCGACCTGTTCACCGCCATCGACGATCTCGACATCAGCATGAACGAGGTCTGGTCCGCGGTCGCCTATCTCGGCCAGGCCGCGCGCAACAACGAACTCGGCCTGATCGCCCCGGGCATCGGCCTCGAGCATTTCCTCGACCTGCGCCTCGACGAGGCCGAGCGCCGCGCCGGTCTTGCCGGCGGCACCGCGCGCACCATCGAAGGACCGCTCTACATCGCCGGCGCGCCGCTTTCCAAGGGCACCGCACGCCTCGACGACGGTTCCGACAAGGGCGAGGTCGTGTTCATGCAGGGCCAGGTCCGCGACCAGAACGGCAAGCCCGTCGCCGATGCCATCGTCGACGTCTGGCATGCCAACACGCGCGGCAACTATTCGCATTTCGACCCCCAGCAGGCCGCCTACAACCTGCGCCGCCGCATCCAGACCGACGCCGAGGGGCGCTACAGCTTCCGCTCGATCATGCCGAGCGGCTACGCCACGCCTCCGGGCGGCTCGACCGAACAGCTGATGTTCGCTTTCGGCCGCCACGGCCATCGTCCGGCGCACATCCACTTCTTCGTTTCGGCGCCCGGCTACCGCCACCTGACGACGCAGATCAACATCGAAGGCGACGAATACCTGTTCGAGGATTTCGCCTTCGGCACGCGCAACGACCTGATCCCGCCGGTTGCCCGCGTCAGCGACCCCAAGGTGCTGGCCGAGCGCCAGGTGCAGGAGCCTTTCGCCTCCATCGATTTCGACTTCGTGCTGATGCCTCAGGTGGAAGGCGTGACGGACACCGTGGTCGAGCGCGAGCGCGTTTCGGCCTGACGGCAGCAACCGGCGCGCCGTGCGGGAGGCGGCGCGCGAAGCCCTTGTGGAGGATTTCAAGATGCTGGATTCAAACGCCAATCGGCACATCGAGGAAACGCTCGAGGCTGCCGTGGTCGACGACCCCGCCACCGGCGCCTACCGCTGCCGGCGGGACATCTTCACCGATCCCGACCTGTTCGAGCTCGAGATGCGGCACATCTGGGAAGGCAACTGGGTCTATCTCGCCCATGAAAGCCAGATCCCGAACGCCAACGACTTCCTGACCGGCCACATCGGCCGCCAGCCCATCGTCATCTCGCGCGACCGCAAGGGCGAGCTTCACTGCTTCCTCAACGCCTGCTCGCATCGCGGCGCCATGGTGTGCCGCCACAAGCGCGGCAACAAGAGCACCTACACCTGCCCGTTCCACGGCTGGACCTTCTCCAACAGCGGCAAGCTGCTCAAGGCCAAGGACCCCGACGGCGCCGGCTATCCCGAGCAGTTCAACAAGAACGGTTCGCACGACCTGACCAAGGTGGCCCGCTTCGAGAACTATCGCGGCTTCCTGTTCGGCAGCCTGAATGCCGACGTGCTGCCGCTCGAACAGCATCTCGGCGAGGCCGCCAGGATCATCGACATGATCGTCGACCAGTCACCCGACGGGCTGGAAGTGCTGCGCGGCGGCTCGACCTATGTCTATGACGGCAACTGGAAGCTGCAGACCGAGAACGGCGCCGACGGCTATCACGTCTCGTCCGTGCACTGGAACTATGCGGCGACGACAAACCATCGCAAGGACGCGCTGGCGGCCGCCGCCGGCGTCGACGTCACCCGCGCCATGGACGCCTCGTCCTGGGCCAAGCAGGGCGGCGGCTTCTACTCCTTCGAGCACGGTCATCTGCTGCTCTGGACCCGCTGGAGCAACCCGGAGGACCGGCCGCTGGCCGAGAAGCGCGGCGAGTTGACCGAGAAGTTCGGCCAGTCCTGGGCCGACTGGATGATCGACCGCTCGCGCAACCTGTGCCTCTACCCCAACGTCTACCTGATGGATCAGTTCTCCTCGCAGATCCGCATGTACCGGCCCATCTCGGTCGACAAGACCGAGGTCACCATCTACTGCATCGCGCCCAAGGGCGAGGGGGCTGAGGCGCGCGCCCGCCGCATCCGCCAGTACGAGGATTTCTTCAACGCGTCGGGCATGGCGACGCCCGACGATCTCGAGGAGTTCCGCTCCTGCCAGATCGGCTACCAGGCGCGGCAGGCGGCGTGGAACGACCTCAGCCGCGGTGCCGCCCACTGGATCGAGGGCGCCGACGAAGGCGCCAAGGCGATCGGCCTCAAGCCGCGGCTCTCCGGCGCCAAGACCGAGGACGAAGGACTGTTCGTGATCCAGCACAAATACTGGAAGGAAACGCTGGAGAAGGCGGTCGGCAAGGATCCGACCGGCTGACCCGCGACTGATCCTGGCGAGCCCGGCTCGCCGCCTTTCAAGCATCAAGCCCGCACGGCGCGGACCGAGCCCGGTCTGCGGAAGGAGACGTCATGACCATTTCACGCCAAGAGGTGGAAGAGTTCCTCTATCGCGAGGCCCGTTTTCTCGACGACAGGCAGTGGGACGAGTGGCTCGCGCTCTACGCTCCGCATGCCGAGTTCTGGATGCCGTCCTGGGACGACGACGAAACGCTCGTCGAGGACCCGCAGACCGAAATCTCGCTGATGTACTACCCGACCAAGCAGGGGCTGGAGGACCGCATCTTCCGCATCCGCACCGAGCGCTCCAGCGCCACCAGCCTGCCGGAGCCGCGCACCATCCACCACATCTCCAATGTCGAGATCCTGGAGCAGGACGCGGAGAAGCTCGAGGTTCGCTTCAATTGGCTGACCTTCAACTTCCGCTACAAGACCACCGATTCCTACTACGGCGCCTCCTTCTACACGCTGGAGACCGGCGACGACGGGCTGAAGATCGCCCGCAAGAAGGTCGTGCTGACCAACGACTACATCCACCACGTCATCGACATCTACCACGTCTGACAGGCCAGGGAGGATCGGGCCATGGCACACAGGATCGCTTTGAATTTCGAAGACGGCGTCACCCGCTTCATCGAATGCGACGGCAATGAGGTCGTGGCCGATGCAGCCTATCGCGCCCGCCTCAACATCCCGATGGATTGCCGCGACGGCGCCTGCGGCACCTGCAAGAGCAAGTGCGAATCAGGCCGCTTCAGGATGGGCGACTACATCGAGGACGCGCTGACCGAGGACGAGGCGTCGGAAGGCTTCGTGCTGACCTGCCAGCTGCGGCCCGACAGCGACTGCGTCATCAGCATTCCGGCGACGTCGGCGCTGTGCAAGAGCGGGCCGGCGGTGTTCGAGGCCGAACTCGCCGACGTGCGCCAGCTCTCCGAAACGACCATCGGCTTCACCGTCGCGCTCGAGCAGCCCGACGCGCTGAGCTTCCTGCCCGGCCAGTACATGCAGGTCTCGGTGCCGGGCACGGCCGAGAGCCGCGCCTATTCGTTCTCCACCTGCATCTCGGGTGGCCGCGCCGGCTTCCTGGTCCGCAACATCCCCGGCGGGCTGATGTCGACCTACCTGTCCAGCCAGGCGGCCTCGGGCGACCGGCTGACGTTGCGTGGACCGGTGGGCGCCTTCTACCTGCGCGAGATCCGCCGGCCGACGCTGTTCCTCGCCGGCGGCACCGGCCTCGCGCCCTTCCTCGCGATGCTCGAACATCTGGAAGAGCAGGGCGGCCCCGCCCACCCAGTCAGGCTCGTCTACGGCGTCACCCGCGACGTCGACATGGTCGAGGTCGAAAAGCTCGAGCGCTTCGCCGGGGCGATGGAGGATTTCACCTTCGACGTCTGCGTTTCCGACAAGGCGAGCACGCATAGCCTGACTGGTTTCGTCACCGACCACTTCGGCGCCGCCGACCTCAACGACGGCGAGGCCGACGTCTATCTCTGCGGCCCGCCGCCGATGGTCGACGCCGTCAAGGCGCATTTCGACAAGATCGGCGTGAAGCCGGCCGCCTTCTACCACGAGAAATTCGTAGCCGCGGAGGCCGCATCGTGAC
The DNA here is from genome assembly GCF_014206975.1 of Aminobacter aganoensis. Lineage (GTDB taxonomy): Bacteria > Pseudomonadota > Alphaproteobacteria > Rhizobiales > Rhizobiaceae > Aminobacter > Aminobacter aganoensis. The sequence goes on along the minus strand of NZ_JACHOU010000007.1, from coordinate 60,019 downwards.
GGATCGAATGAAACGCTTCGCCGGCAAGGCGATGGTCGTCACCGGGGCCGCGCAAGGTATCGGTCGCCAGGTGGCGATCGAAGCTGGGGCCGAGGGCGCCGCTGTGGCGCTGGTCGACCGCTCGGACCTGGTCAGGGAAGCCGCGGCCGAGATCGTCGCCAGCGGTGGCAAGGCAATTGCGATCCTGGCCGACCTCGAAAGCTGGCAGGGCGCGTCAGGCGCGATCCACGAGGCGCGCGCAGCCCTCGGGCGGGTCGACGTGCTGGTCAACAATGTCGGCGGCGCGATCTGGATGCGGCCGTTCGAATATTTCGACGAGACGCAGATCGAGGCGGAGGTCCGCCGCTCGCTGTTTCCGACCATGTGGTGCTGTCGCGCCGTGCTCCCGTTGATGATCGAGGCCGGCGGCGGGGCCATCGTCAACGTCTCGTCGATCGCCACGCGCGGCATCAACCGCGTGCCCTATTCGGCTTCGAAAGGCGCGGTCAACGCGCTGACGGTGGCGCTTGCCATGGAGAACGCCGAGCGCGGCATCCGCGTCAATGCCGTGGCGCCTGGCGGCACCGAGGCGCCGGTGCGCCGCATCCCGCGCAACACCTCGGCCCAGGACGAACGTGACGCGGCCTGGATGCAGGAGGTGGTCGACCAGACCAAGGCCACCAGCTTCATGAAGCGCTACGGCACGCTCGCTGAACAGACCAGCGCCATCCTGTTCATGGCCTCGGATGAGGCCTCCTACCTCACCGGCACAATCCTGCCGGTGGGCGGCGGCGACAGCGGCTGAAGCTGCGCCGCGGGGGCAGGCGTGCCCCTGCCCGGACAAACCAACGGAGTGCGGCGGGAACTCGCCGGACCAAACAGCAAGTTCCCACAGGAGGAATAGACGTGCGAACCACGACACTGGATATCCGGCAAGTGCTGGACGAGCGGCCGGTGAGCAGCCTGCAATTGCGGGTCTTCTTCCTGTGCTTTCTCGTCGCGCTGCTTGACGGCTTCGACACCCAGGCCATCGCCTACACCGGCCCGGCCATCGCCAAGGCGTTCGGCATGTCGCCAGGCGACATGACCTACATCTTCATTTCCGGCACGCTGGGCATGGCGCTGGGCGCCATGGGTCTCGGCATGATCGGCGACCGCATCGGCCGCCGTGTCGCCATCCTCGGCTCGATCGTGCTGTTCGGCGTCTTTTCTCTGGCCATCGCCTTTGCCCAGTCGCCCACCCAGATCGTGGCGCTGCGCTTCCTGACCGGTCTCGGCATGGGCGGCGCGACGCCGGTCCTGCTGGCGATGGCTGCGGAATACAGCCCCTCGCGCCTGCGCGGTGCGGTGCTCACCGGCGTGCTTCTCGGCCTGCCGGCCGGGGCCATGGTCGGCGGCGTGCTCGCCGCCGGCTGGATGCCGGTCATCGGCTGGCAGGGCATCTACATCGTCGGCGGCGCGATCCCGCTGGTCGTGCTGCTGATCTGCCTCGCCTTCCTGCCGGAATCGGCGCAGTTCCTCGCTTCGCGCGGCCGGCCTGAAGACCTCTCCCGGGCCCGCAGGCTGGTCGCCCGCATCGCCGGCAAGCCCATCGCCGATGGCACGGTCTTCATGGTTCCGCCAGTGGCCGGCAAGGGTTCGGTCGCAGCCCTGTTCACGCCGGAGTACCGCACCAGTACGATCGCCATCTGGTCCATCTACCTGCTCAACTGGATCGCCTGGTTCATGTTCCTGCTGTGGCTGCCGACGGCCCTGACCGGCATGGGCCTCGACCAGCCGACCGCCGCGCTCGGAACGGTGATCGTCAACGCCGCCTTCATCGTCTTCGCCATTCCACTGTCGATCTTCCTGCCGCGCATCGACGTGCGCCGCACGCTGACGGTGATGTTCATGATCGGCATCGCGGTCTGCGCCGGGCTGGCCCTGGTGAACACCAGCTGGACCGTGGTCTTTGCGCTCGTCGCCCTGGCCGGGTTCGGCATCGGCGGCCAGCAGATCGCGCTGAACTACCTCATCTCCAGCACCTATCCGACCGAGCTGCGCGCCACCGGCACCGGCTGGGCAATCGGCATCGGCCGCACCGGCGCCATCGTCGGCTCGGCGGCGGGAGGCTGGCTGCTGCAGGCAGGCGGAACCAGCGGCTACTTCGCCGGTCTCGCCGTGCCGCTGGTCCTCGCCGCCGTCGCCGTGGTGCTGGTGCGCACGCGCCGGCAGGCACCGGTCGAGGCGTTTGCCGCGGGCCATTGAACCTTTTGGCCGGGGTTGGGCGCTGCCCGGCCCCGGTCGACAGCGGCTTCGGCCGCCGCGGGGAGGAGGCCTCGCGCGCAAGTGAGCAATGACGACAAAACGGAGGAGAAATGACATGACCATCATCAAGCCGACGACACGGACACTCGCCATGACGCGCCGGAGCTTTCTGGGCGCAACCGCAGCCGGCGCCACCGGCCTCGCCCTTGGCTTTCCCAGGCCGGCCATCGCCCAGGGCGCGCCGCTCAAGGTCGGGCTGATGCTGCCCTTCAGCGGCACCTACGCCAAGCTCGGGCAGTTCATCGAAAACGGCTTCAACCTCTATGTCGAGCAGAAGTCGGGCGTGCTCGGCGGCCGCAAGGTTGAGTTCATCCGCCTCGACGACGAGTCCAAGCCCGAGACCGCGACCGACAACATGAACAGGCTGGTCAGCCGCGACAAGGCCGACGTGGTCATCGGCACGGTGCATTCCGGGGTCGCCATGGCGATGGTCAAGGTGGCGCGCGACAGCGGCGTGCCGCTCATCATCCCGAATGCCGGCGCCGACGAGGCGACGGGCCCGCTCTGCGCGCCCAACATCTTCCGTACGTCCTTCTCCAACTGGCAGCCGGCGCATCCGATGGGCAAGGTCGTGTTCGACGAGGGACATCGCAACGTCGTCACCATCACCTGGCGCTACACCGCCGGGCAACAGATGGTGGGCGCCTTCGCCGAGGGCTTCGAGGCCGCCGGCGGCACGGTCGTCGATGCATTGACGGTGCCGTTCCCGGAAGTCGAGTTCCAGGCGCTGATCACCCGCATCGCCACGCTGAAGCCCGACGCGGTGTTCGCCTTCTTCGCCGGCGGCGGGGCGGTGAAGTTCGTCACCGACTATGCTGCCGCGGGCCTCAAGGGCAAGATCCCGCTCTACGGCACCGGCTTCCTGACCGACGGCACGCTGAAGGCGCAGGGCGACGCCGCCACCGGCATCCGCACCACGCTGCACTATGCCGACGATCTCGACACGCCCGCCAACAAGTCCTTCCTGTCGGCTTTCGAGGCCAAGACCGGCGAGACCGGCGACATCTACGCCGTCCAGGGTTTTGATGCCGCAGCCTTGCTGGAGGCCGGCCTCGGCGCCACCGACGGCAATGCTTCGGCGCGCGAGGCGCTGTTCGCGGCCATGGCGGGTGCGAAGATCGACAGCCCGCGCGGGCCGCTCAGCTTCTCGGCTGCGCACAATCCGATCCAGAACATCTACCTCCGCGAGGTCCGCGACGGGCGCAATGCCCTGGTCTCGGTTGCCGGCGAGGCGGTGCAGGATCCGGCGCGCGGCTGCCGCATGGCCTGAACGGCGGGCGCATAAGCGCCCGCTCCCCTCTCGGACACGGAGACAGTCATGGATATCGGCACCTTCGCCATCCAGCTCCTCAATGCCGTCCAGTACGGGCTCGTGCTGTTCCTCGTCGCCAGCGGCCTGACCCTGGTCTTCGGCATCCTCGGAGTGATCAACCTCGCCCACGGCGTCTTCTACATGCTCGGCGCCTATCTCGCCTGGTGGCTGACGGTCGCCACCGGCAATTTCGCCGTCGGCATCCTCGGCGCCTTCGCCATCAGCTTCGTCGTCGGGCTGGCACTGGAGAGCGTGTTCATCCGCAGGCTCTATGGCCGCGACCACCTCTCGCAGGTGCTGCTCAGCTTCGGCCTGATCCTCGTCGTCGACGAATTGCGCCAGATGCTGTTTGGTCGCGACGTACAGTCCGTGCCGCTGCCGGAATGGCTGTCGGGCTCGCTGCCGCTGACCGACGTGCTGAACTACCCGGTCTATCGGCTCGTCGTCAGCCTGCTGTGCCTGGCGGTGGCGGTAGCCATCTTCATGGTCATCCGCCGGACCCGAATCGGCATGGTGGTGCGCGCCGGCGCCGAGAACCGGGAAATGACCCGCGCGCTCGGCATCCCGTTCGACAGCGTCAACCGCTACGTCTTTGCCGTCGGCATTGCGCTCGCCGCACTCGCCGGCGCCGTCATCGCGCCGATCTCGACGGTGTTCCCCGGCATGGGCGACGGCATGCTCATCCTGTCCTTCGTGGTGGTGGTGCTGGGCGGCATCGGCTCGGTGCCGGGCGCTGCCATCGGCGCGCTGCTGATCGGCCTGATCGACACCTTCGGCAAGGTGTTCATGCCGGAACTCGCCGGCATCCTCGTCTACGTGCTGATGGCCGTTGTCCTGGTGGTTCGCCCCACCGGCATCCTCGGCAAGCGGGAGGTCTGAGATGCAACCCCTGTCTACACGCACCCACATTGCGCTGCTGGCGGCCGTCGTTGCGGCGGCAATACTTCCGGCGCTGGTGCCCGACTACTACGTCCAGTTCGCGGCCAAGGTGCTGATCCTCGGCACGCTGGCCATGGCGCTGAACCTCGCCGTCGGCTTCGGCGGGCTCGTCAGTCTCTGCCATGCCGCCTTCTTCGGCCTGGCCGGCTATGCGCTGGTGCTGGCCGCACCCGAATACGATGAGCCGTCGCTGTTGCTGACGCTGCCGCTTGCCGTTGGTGCCACCGTGCTCGTCGCGTTGGTCGTCGGCGTGCTGTCGCTGAGGACGCGCGGCGTCTACTTCATCATGGTGACGCTCGCCTTCGGCGAAATGCTGTTCTTCCTGTTCCATGACACCCCCATCGGCGGTGGCTCGGACGGGCTGTTCCTCTACGTCAAGCCGGTGCTGGCGTTCGGCGAGACGATCCTGCTCGACCTCGGCAATCCGGTGACATTCTACCTTGTCTCGCTGGCCGCGGCGGCAGGGACCTGGTGGCTGATCCGGCATCTGCTGTCGACGCCGTTCGGCGATGCCCTGACGGCCGCGCGCGACAACGAGCGGCGGGCGCTGGCGCTCGGCATCCCGGTGTTCCGGGTGCGCCTGATTGCCTTCGTGCTGTCCGCTGCCCTGGCAGGGCTTGCCGGCTATCTCTCGGCCGCCCAGTTCGGCTTTGTCGCGCCGCAGATGCTCGGCTGGCATCTCTCCGCCACCGCCCTGGTGATGGTCGTGCTCGGCGGCACGCGCCGCGTCGCCGGACCGCTTGCAGGCGCCCTGGTCGTGACCGGGCTCGAGGAGGTGCTGAAATATTTCATCGACGATTGGAAGCTCGTCTACGGCCTGATCGTCATCGCGCTGGTTCTGCTTGCACCCGGCGGCCTGCAGGACGTCGCAAGGCTGACGGGCCTCGGCAGGCGTGCGGGCACGCCGGCGCTCAAGCTGAAGGAGGCGAACAATGTCGGGTGACGTTCTCGAAGCCCGTGGCCTGGGCAAACGTTTCGGCGGGCTTGCCGCCTGCTCGGGCGTTTCCCTCAGCGTCCGCGAAGGCGAGGTCCATGCCGTCATCGGCCCCAACGGCGCTGGCAAGTCGACGCTCATCAACCTGCTGTCGGGCGACCTGCGGCCGACCGACGGTACCATCCTGCTCGATGGCCGCGACGTCACCGTCAGCGGCCCCGACCGGCGCTGCCGGGGCGGCATCGGCCGTTCCTACCAGAAGACGACGATCTTTCCCGAACGCACGGTGTTCGACAACGCCAGGCTGGCTGCCCAGGCGACACGGCCCGGCGCCCTTGCCATGCGCTGCGACGGCAAGCGCCGGTCCGACGTGCGCGAGGCGGCGCTTGCTGCGCTGGCCGAGGTCGGCCTCGAAGGCCGCGCCGACACCCCGGCCAGATCGATGAGCCATGGCGAACAGCGCCAGCTCGAAGTCGCCATGGTGCTGGCGACCGCGCCGCGGCTGGTCTTGCTTGACGAGCCGCTCGCCGGCATGGGGCACGCCGAGGCGCGCCGCATGACGGGGCTGATCGCGTCGCTGAAGGCGGGCCGGGGCATCCTGCTGGTCGAGCACGACATGGACGCGGTCTTTGCCATCGCCGACCGGCTCACCGTCATGGCCGACGGCAAGGTCATTGCCTCGGGCACGGTCGATGCCGTCCGGCGCGACCCGGTGGTGCGGGCCGCCTATCTCGGAGAAGCGGAGGACGTCGCATGAGCATGCTTCTGACAGTCGACCGGCTGGAGAGCTTCTACGGGCCGAGCCAGATCCTGCATGGCGTCAGCCTCGCCGTGCGCCCGGGCGAGCAGGTGGCGCTCATCGGCCGCAATGGCATGGGCAAGACCACATTGCTGCGCTCGCTGATGGGGCTGGTGCCGCGTGTCCAGGGCACGATCGACCTGAATGGCAGCTCGATCCGCGGCAGCAAGCCGGAAGCCATCTCGCTGGCCGGTGTCGCCTTCGTGCCCGAGGGGCGCGGCGTCTTCGGCTCGCTCTCGGTGATCGAAAATCTCGTCATGGCGTCGCGCGCCGGTCGCAACGGCAAGCGTAGCTGGACGCTGGACCGTGTGCTGTCGGTGTTTCCGCGCCTCGCCCAGCGTCGTGGCAATGGCGGCCACCAGCTCTCGGGCGGCGAGCAGCAGATGCTGACCATCGGGCGGGCGCTGATGACCAATCCGGAGATCATCCTCATCGACGAGGCGACCGAGGGACTGGCGCCCCTGGTGGCAGACGAGATCTGGAAGACGCTCGCCGTCATCCGCGGCGAAGGCATCGCCACCATCGTCGTCGACAAGGACATCAAGAACCTGTCGAAGGTCGCCGACCGCATGGTGGTGATGTCGAAGGGCGGCATCGAGTTCGACGGCACGCCCGCCGACCTGCTGGCCCAGCCCGAGCTGCTCGAACGCCATCTCGGCCTGCACTGAGGCACCCATCATGTCCTTCGCTAGAACCAACGGTGTCGTCCTCCACTATCGTCGCCTTGGCCGCAGCGCCGGGCCGAGGATCGTCTTCGCCAATTCGCTCGGCTCCGACCTGGCGATCTGGGACGATGTCGCCGACGAACTCGGCCGCGATTTCGACCTGCTCTTCTACGACAAGCGCGGTCACGGGCTGAGCGAGGTCGCGCCCGCGCCTCGCGGCATTGCCGACCACGCAGACGACCTTGCCGGCCTGCTCGACCATGTCGGCTGGGGCAGCGCGGCCGTCTGCGGGCTTTCCGTAGGCGGGCTGATCGCCATGGACATGGCGGTCCGCGCGCCGGAACGGGTGACCAGGCTGGTGCTTATGGATACGGCGGCCAGGATCGGCACGCCGGAGGCATGGAACGCCCGCATCGAGGCGGTGCTGCACCAAGGAGTGGCGGCCATCGGCGACCAGATCATGGAGCGCTGGTTTTCGTTCGCCTACCGCGACGCCGAACCCGACGCCTTCGCCGGCTGGCAGCGGATGCTTGAGCGCACTCCGGCCAAAGGATACGCCGACACCTGCAGGGCGCTGCGCGACGCCGACCTGACCGGCGCGATCGCAAGGATTGTTGCCCCGACGCTGGTCATCGCCGGCGACGAGGACCTGTCGACGCCGCCTGAACTTGTCGCCGACACGGCGCGGCGAATACCCGCAGCGGCCTTCCGCACCATTGCCGGTGCCGGCCATTTGCCGTGCATTGAGCGTCCGGGCGACGTGTCCGGCCTGCTGCGCGATTTTCTTTCCCAGCGGCTCCCCGCCGCCGAACAGGGCGGCCCAAGGCCGCGTGCATATGACAAGGAGCGACAAGATGGACGGCACAGTCTCTTCCGGTGAGCCCAGGCTGATCGGGCGCGAGCACCTCGACGGGATCGTCTATTCCGGCGGCTGGCAGCACGCCTCGCAGGCAGCCGACGTCATCGAGCCCGCGACCGGCTCCGTGCTCGGCCGCATCGGCATGGCATCCCCGGCCGATGTCGCTCAGGCATCGGCAACAGCGGCCAAGGCACAGCGCGACTGGGCTGCCGCGAGCTATGACACGCGGTCGGCGGTGATCCGCAAGGCGGCGGGCCTGCTCGAAGCGCACTTCGCCGACGTGGTCGGATGGCTGGTCCGGGAGAGCGGTTCGGCCCGTGGCAAGGCCGAATTCGAGACGCAGCTCAGCATCAAGGCGCTGAACGAGGCGGCAGCGCTCGCCTCGCAGCCACAGGGTCTCGTGCTGCCGTCGGAAGCCGGCCGGATGAACCTCGCACGCCGCCGTCCGCTCGGCGTCGTCGGCGTCATCTCGCCGTTCAACTTCCCGCTCTATCTCGCCATGCGCGCGGTGGCGCCGGCCCTCGCCGTCGGCAATGCGGTGGTGCTGAAGCCCGATCCGCGCACGGCGGTATGCGGCGGACTGGTGTTCGCCGCGCTGTTCGAAAAGGCCGGCCTGCCCGAGGGGCTCATCCACGTCCTGCCCGGTGCCGGCGATGCGGGCGCCGCGCTCGTCGCCGACCCGAACATCGCCATGATCCAGTTCACCGGCTCGACCAAGGCTGGCCGCATCGTCGGCGAGAACGCCAGCCGCCATCTCAAGAAGGTGTCGCTCGAGCTTGGCGGCAAGAACACGCTTGTCATCCTCAGGGATGCCGACCTCGACCTGGCGGTGAAGAACGCCGCCTGGGGCGCCTGGCTGCACCAGGGCCAGATCTGCATGTCGTCGGGCCGCATTCTCGTCGAGGCACCGATCTTCGAGGCGTTCATCGACGCACTGGCGAAGAAGGCAAAGAGCCTGCCCGTCGGCAACCCGGCGACCGACAATGTCGCGCTCGGTCCGATCATCAACAAGGCCCAGCTCGATCACATCGACAGGGTGGTGAAGACATCTGTCGAGCAGGGCGCGCAGCTCCTCGCAGGCGGCACCTATGAGAACCTGTTCTACGCACCGTCGGTGCTCGCTGGCGTCAAGCCGGGCATGGCCGCCTTCGAGGAGGAAATCTTCGGGCCCGTCGCCTGCGTCACCTCCTTCAGCGGCGACGACGAGGCGGTGGAACTCGCCAACCGCACCGAATACGGGCTGTCGGCCGCGGTGATCTCGCCCGACATCGGCCGCGCCATGGCGATCGGCGACCGGCTGCGCGCCGGCCTGCTGCACATCAACGACCAGACGGTCAACGACGAGGTGATCAACCCGTTCGGTGGCGTCGGCGCGTCGGGCAACGGCACCAGCATTGGCGGCCCGAGCAACATCGACGATTTCACCCAGTGGCAGTGGCTGACCATCCGCAACGCGCCGCCGGCCTATCCCTTCTGAGACGGCAGCGCGTTGGGGGCGCTCGCCGGCCCCTTCCACTGCGCAGTATCGATGGAATCAGCGGTGGTGCAGCACCAGCGGCGCACCGCCGACCTCGATGACGTCCATCTCGTAGCCGAAGACCTTGGCCAGGACGTCGGGCTGCAGCACTTCCGCCGGTGGCCCGTCGGCGACGATGCGGCCGTCCTTCATCGCCACGATCCGGTCGGCATAGACGGCGGCGTGGTTGATGTCGTGCAGCACAACGATGACGGTGCGCCTGTCCTTGTCGGCGGCGGCGCGCAGGTCGCGCATCAGCTGGCGGGCAAACATCATGTCGAGATTGTTCAGCGGCTCGTCGAGCAGCATGTAGTCGGTACCCTGGCAGAAGGCCATGGCGACCATGGCGCGCTGGCGCTGGCCGCCCGACAGATGGTCGAGGAAACGATCGGCGAGATCGGTCAGGCCGAACTGCTGCAGTGCCGCCTCGATCAGCCTCAGATCATTGTCGTCGATGCGGCCGCGCTGGTGCGGAAAGCGGCCGAAGCCGACCAGTTCGCGCACCTTGAGCCGGCTCGCCACGGCAGGGTCCTGGCGCAGGATGGCGAGTGTCTTCGCCAGCCGGCGGCTCGGCGTCGTGTCCACCGCCAGGCCATCGACCGAAATGGACCCGCTTTGCAGCGGCTGCAGCCGGGCGATCAGCGACAACAGGCTTGACTTGCCGGCGCCGTTCGGCCCGACCAGCGCCGTCAGCCCGCCCTTGGGCATCGTCAGCGACACATCTTCCAGGATTTGCGTGTCGCCGAGGCGCAGCGAAACATTCTTGATCTCGATCATCGCTTGCTCGTTGTGATCAGCATGGCCAGGAACACGAGGCCGCCCACGAATTCGATGACGACGCCGAGGGTGGCCGCACCCCCCAGCACGTGCTGCAGAACAATCTGGCCGCCAAGCAGCACGATGATCGCCGTCAGCATCGCGGCAGGCAGCAGCAGCTGGTGCCGCCGGCTGTCGACGATGCGCTCGGCCAGCGCCACCACCAGCAGCCCGAAGAACGTCACCGGCCCGACCAGTGCCGTCGACACCGCCACCAGTGCGGCGACCAGCAGCAACAGGCCGGCCAGCGCCCGGGTCCAGTCGACGCCGAGGCCGGTGGCGCTGTCGGCGCCCAGCGCGACGATGTCGAGCGTGTGGCGCAGCCGCCAGATGATGGCACCGGCGACGAGCGTCACGATCAGGCCGATGACCACCAGGTCCGGCCGCACGGTGTTGAAATCGGCGAAGCTCGACCCCTGGACCACGGCGAATTCGTTCGGGTCGATCACCCGCGCCACAAGGCTGGCGAGGCTGCGGAACAGCACGCCGAGCACCACGCCGGTCAGAAGCAGCAGCCCGATGTCGAAGCGCCGGCGCAGCATCGGCAGGAACAGCATCAGCGCCATCGCCATCATCAGCACCGACTCGCCGGCGAATTTCAGCCGTGGGTCGAGCGCGACGAAACCGACGCTGCCGAGCGTCAGCACAAGCGCCATCTGGCCGAACAGGTAGAGCGCGTCGAGGCCCATGATCTGCGGCGTCAGCACCCGGTTGGCCGTCACGGTCTGGAACACCACCGTCGAGATCGCGATCGCCACGCCGACCTGTACCAGCGTCAGCAGGCGCACCGCGCGCAGTTCGAGCGCAAAGCCGATATTGCCGCGCAGGCCGACGGTCATGAAGGCGGCCGCCACGGCCAGCGCCACGGCGGCGAGGATCAGAAGCCGCTTGTCAGGCACGTTGCGTCCGCCCGAACAGGATCCACAGGAACAGCCCCGAGCCGACGACGCCGAGCACGGTGCCGACGGGAATTTCATAGGGGTAGCGGATGACGCGGCCGATGATGTCGCAGGCCAGCAGCAGGGTTGCGCCGGTGACGGCCACCCAGGGCAGGGCGCTTTTCAGATTGTCGCCCATCAACCTGGAGACGAGGTTCGGCACCACCAGGCCGACGAACGGGATCATGCCGACCACGACCACCGCCAGCGACGAGATCACCGCCACCATGACGAGGCCGAGCTGCACGATGCGTTGGTAGTCGAGGCCGAGCCCGACGCTGACCTCGCGGCCCATCGAGGCGATGGTCAGCCGGTCGGCCACCCACCACGCCAGCGCCACCATGGCAGCGAGGATCCACAGAAGCTCGTAGCGGCCGCGCAGCACGCCGGAAAATTCGCCATTGGTCCAGACGTCGACATATTGCAGCAGGTCGGTCTGCCAGGCGATGAAGGTCACCGCCGCGCCGATGACGCCGCCATAGACGAGGCCGAACAGCGGGATGAGGAAAGGTTGCGTCGGCGGCAGCTTGTGCGCGATGGCGAGGAAGATCGACGTGCCGGCAAGCGCGGTCGCGCTGGCGGCGAGGGTCTTCGCCCCGATCGACGCGGTCGGAAACAGCAGCGTCACGGCGAGCACGCCCAATGCGGCGCTCTGGCCCGTGCCGGTGGTGATCGGCTCGACGAAGCGGTTGCGCACCAGTATCTGCAGCACGAGCCCGGCAATAGCCAGGCCTGCGCCGGTGAGCACCACCGCCACCGTTCTCGGCAGGCGGCTGACGAGCAGGAGCTGCAACGCCCCCGCATTGGTTCCGATCCTGTCCAGCGACATGTCGTCGACGCCGATGCACAGGCTCAGCGCAAACAGCCCGACGAGGCCGGTGGCGACCACAAGCCGGGCGTTTGGCACTGCCGCAGGCATCACTTCGCCTTGGCGAAGGCTTGTTCGATGGTCGAGAGCACGCGGTGCGTCGACTGCACGCCGCCGGCGGCGATGTAGAAATCCTGTGACGGCAGGAACACCACCTGGCCCTTCTTCCACGCGGTCGTCTGCGCCACCAGTTCGTTGTCGAGCGTGGCCTTGGCGCCCTGGTCGCCCGAGCCGATGGCTGCGGCGCGGTCGAGCACGAGCAGCCAGTCCGGGTTGGCCTTGCTGATGAACTCGAACGAGATCGCCTCGCCATGGGTCGCGCTCTCGACATCGGCGACGGCGGGTTCGAGGTCGAGCGTCTTGTGCACCCAGCCGAAGCGTGATCCCGGGCCATAGGCGGTGATCTTCGGGCCGTTGGTCATCAGGATCAGCGCCTTGCCCTTGCCTTTCACGGCCTGCCTGGCTGCTTCGACGGCGGCGTCCAGTTCCTTCGCCGCGGCGGCGGCTTCGTCGGGCTTGGCGAAGAGGTCGCCATAGGCGGCCAGGCGCGCCTTGGCCTGGGCCACGAGATCGTCGCCAGCCATCGTCATGTCGATGGTGGGGGCGACGCGCGACGTTGCCTCGACCTGCGTCGACGAGCGGCCGCCGACGATCACCAGATCGGGCGCGAGTGCGTTCAGCGCTTCAAGGTCCGGTTCGAACAGCGTGCCGACGACGGTGGCGTTCTTGGCGACATCGGCCAGTTCAGGAACGAACAGCTTGTCGGGGACACCTGCCGGCTGCACGCCGATGCGGGTCAGCGTGTCGATTGCGGCGATGTCGTAGACGGCGATCCTGGCCGGCACCTTGTCGATGGTCTTCGGACCGGTCGCGGTGGTGATTTCCACGGCCATGGCAGGTGCGGTGGCGATCGCCAGCGCCGCTGCAAGGTTGGCCAGCAGCCGAACATACTTCATCTCGTGTCTCCGTCTCGTGCCATCGGCGTTGGATCGATAAATCCTTCGCCAAATACTCTTCTTTGGCACATATCAGAAGCTGCCCGTGCGCAACAAGACTTCATCGCGACTCTTAAGTCGCTTTATTGCCTGCCGGTCGCTGCGCAGGACGTTGAAGCAATCATTGCCGAACCATTCGAGCGAGGCTTCGGCCATAGCGTCGTCGCGCAGCTCGGCGAGGAAGCGCCGGTAGTCGACCTTGCCGTCGAACAGCGGCGTCATGCCTTCGCGGTTGCCGGCGGCGGCGTAGACATTGGCCGGCTCGAACACGCGCAGATCGGCGCGCGAGCGCACGTTCTTGAGGTGGTAGTGGCGGATATGCGGCCGCATCGCGGCATGGGCGGCGACGGGATCGTCCCCGCCCTCCCAGACATGCAACGTGTCGAAGTTGAGCTTGAACGCCGGATGGTCGACCTCGGCGATCAGCCTCAGCGTCGACGAGCCGCAATCGGCAAGCGTCCCCGGATGCGTCTCGGCCAGCAGTTCCAGGCCGAAATCGGCGGCGATCGCGGACATTTCGCGCAGCCTTGCTGTGATGATGCGCCTGACCTCGGCCGGCGTGTCCCGGCTGCCGCGGCTGCCGGCGAAGGTGCGGATCTTGCCCGCCCGCCAGTTCCGGGCGAGCCGGCACAGGTCGACGGCCTTGGTGCGCAGCGCCTCGGCATCGCCCTCGAGCGGCAGGTAGTCGCTGACCATCGGCACGTAGAGCCCGAGCCCGGCGAGCCAGTCGGCATCGCGATGCGGCTGATAGGCGAGGTTGCGGGCATGCACGCCCCACAACTCGATGCCCTGGAAGTCATTGGCGCGGGCCCATCTGGCGATGTCCTCGAGCGAGGCGAGGTGGTGGCGAAAGGTGATGGTGCAGAGCGAGATCTTCATTCGGCTGCTCCCAGCAATTCGCTGGGAATTGTGTGCGGGATGCCGTTCGTCGCGCACCAGGCTTCGAAGGCCTCGCCGAGCCTGCCCTTTATCCGCTTCTCCAGCCCGTCCAGCGTGTCCAAGCGGCGGAAGACGTCGTCGGCCAGGCTGCGGTCGCCGGTCTGGGCGAGCTTCATGACGGCGTAGTGCAGCGCCTTGAACTCCTGGATCACGCGCTCGATCTCGTCGCACCAATGGTCGAAATCGGCATTGGCGAGCTTCATTTCGCGCCAGAAGAAGGCGAAGCCGTGCTCGTAGGCGTATTTGCGGATCGAGATCACCGGCACCTCGCGCAACGCTGCGCCGAGATCGGCGAGCTTGACGCCGTCGCGTCCTTCGAGATGGGCCGAGACGATGCTGTGCACGCCGTCGACCAGGGGATTGTGATCGGGCCGGTAGCAGGCGAGGAAGAAGTCGCGCAGGTCGCTGGCTGCGGGTTTTCGCGCCTCCAGCCGGTCGAAGATGTAGCCGCCGCCGACGGTCGGCTGGCGGATGGCATGGATGACCTTGTCGCGCGCGATCCGGCCTTCCCAGCGGAAGTCGGGATCGTTGACCTGCCATATCTTCGGATCGTCGGTCTTTTCGATCATCAGATAGTGCGGGAAGGGGTTCTGGTTGAACTTGTTCTCCCGCTCCGGCAGGTGGAACAGGTCGAGCATCACCATCAGGTATTCGCTGTCGCGCTTGCGTTCGAGCAGGTCGAGCATGGTGACCAGGTTCTGGTCCTTCGACCGCGCCGGGTCATACCATTCATGCATGGCCACGCCGTAGAGCCGTTCGTACCAGGCGCGGAAGAAGCCGTGGGTGATCGACTTGTCGTGATAGGCGAGCTGCCATTTGTCGGTGATGGCGAAGCCGGCGTCCCAGACGCTGAAATAGAACGGCCGCTGGTCGATGCCTGAGCGCTTCAGCGCGTCGCAGACGCTGCTGACGAAGCAGTGCACCTTGATGTCGATGTAGTCCTCGCCATGCACGCCTTCGCCGGCCGGCTCGGGACGCGCCGCAGCGACGCTGGCTTCGCCGGTGAACAGTTGCGCAAGATCCCGCACCGTCTCGATGTCCTGGCGGTTGATCGCCTCCTCCGGCGCCGGCAGGCCAAACTCCAGTTCCAGGGTGAGGAAGATCTCGAGGATCAGCACCGAGTCGAGATAGAGGTCCTCGTTGAGCCGCGCCTCGGGGCCGAACCGGTCGAGATGGGCATGGTTCATGTGGTCGCGCAGGACCGTGTGGATCGCCTCGATCGCTTGTTCGGTATTCATCACGCGACCTCCCTCACCAAGGCCGTGAACTGTCCCGCTGCATGCTGCGCCGCCACCTCGCGGCGGCTGATCTTGCCGTTGGCCTGGCGCGGGATCGCGTCGACCTGGACGATTTCCATCGGCAGCTGGTGGCTGGCGAGGTTGCGGGCGCACCACTGCCGCACGGCCGGGCCGTCCAGCCGTTCGCTGGCGCTGAACAGCAGGCCGACCCGTTCGCCCGCCAGCGTGTCCGTCTTGCGGAAGGCGACGGCGTCGGTGACCGAAGGCATTGACATCACCACGTCCTCGACCTCGCGCGGATAGACGTTGAGGCCGGAGACATTGATGGTGTCGTCGAGGCGGGAGACGAACACCAGCATGCCGTCGGGCCGGAAATAGCCGAGGTCTCGGGTCGCGATCTCGCCGGCCGGTCCGCTGACGATCATCTCGGACGGCGCGACCGCGCTGTTGCTGCAGGTAACAACGTGGTGCGGCAGCACGAAACCCATGTCGGCCGCGTCGGTGACGTCGGGATTGACCGCGATGCAGCCGGTTTCCGAGCAGCCATATTGCTGGAACAGATGCGTCGTGCGGGCCCGGATGCGCGCGAACCACGGTTCGGGCAGAACCGTGCCCGAGGTCATGGCCGCGTGCAGCGTCTCGCCCTCGGGCATCAGCCGCGCCAGCGTGTGCAGCACCGCCGGCGACGAGTAGAGCAGAGGCCGCTCGATGTCGCGCAAGATCCGCAGCAGGTATTTCGGATTGCCGGCATCGACGACGACGGGCGTGCGGCCGCGCTTGAGCGCCACCAGTATGCCGCAGATCAGGCCGTAGGAATGCGTCGTCGGGCAGGCGATGACCGGCGTCATCTCCTCGGGCTGGCGGAACGTCGCGGCATAGCTCGCCACCTCGGCGTCGATATCGGCCCAGCTTCGCGCGATGCATTTCGGCGCACCCGTGGTGCCGGAGCTCATCTGCAAGAGCTGGCCCTGCGAGGCCGGCTCGATCTCGGCCGACAGGCTCTCCGCTTCGAGGCTGTTGAAATACAGCGCGTGGCAGCCTGCGGCGGCAGCCAGCCGGCGCGCCGCGGGGTGCGGCGTCGCAGGATGGATCGGGAAGACGCTGGCGCCGATGTCGCGGATGGCGAAGAACAGCGCCAGCCAGCCGGCGGTATCAGTGAAGCACACGGCGTAGCGCGCATTCGCGTCGAGGCTGGCCCTGTCGGCGCTTTCCGCCACCATCTGCTCGAATTTCTGTCGGTCGTAGTACCTGTCGTCGATCTGGAGCATCGATTTTCCCTTCAGGCGTGGGCGGTGGAGAGGGTGTTGGAAACGACGTGGCTCGAACGGCCGATGTTGAGCTTGCGGGCAAGCAGCGCCTCGGCGGCGATCTCTGGGCGGGCGAGGCCGAGCTGCGCCTGGCGCGCGGCCACGCCGTGGCCGGCGGCATAGTCGGACAGCATGTGCCGGACCGTTTTCCAGAAATCGGCCTCGCGCAGTCCGTAATGGGTCTGCAGCAGGTGCGAGATCTCGGCCATGTTGAAGACGAACAGCGCGTCCGTCACCAGTTCGCCGAGCGTCTCGACGTCCTCCATCCAGTAGTACTGGTCGGGAAGGGCCTCGCGATAAGCCGGGTCGAGCGCCAGGAAGTCGGGCACCTTGCCGGGGTCGCGCAGGAAGTGGGGCACGTATTCGACGCTGTCGTGAAAGTCGCGCAGCACCAGTCGGACCGGCCAGCCGTCGCGGTGGACGAGCACCATGTTCTGGCCATGCGCCTCGGTGGCGATGCCGTGCCCGACCAGCAGGTGCCACACCGGCAGGATGGCGACCTGCAACAGCTGACCGAGCCAGGCACGGAAGCCGTGGCGGCGGACCCACTCGTCGATGAACGGCTTGCCGTCATGCTCGATCGTCATCAGCGCGTTGAACGGCACCGCCTGTTCGCCTTCGCCGAGCACCGAGCTGACGCTGCGGCGCCAGATCGCGGCGAGCTGCCCGGCGAGCGGGCCGTCGCGGCCGGCGATGATGCCGGCATATTCGTCGAGCACCGTCAGCGGGTAGGCGGTCCGGAACAGCGGGTCGCCGGCGACGATGTCGCCCAGCCAGCATGAGATCACCGGCGCCGTGCACACCGAATGCGGCTCGATCGTCCGCAGCGACGACGAGTTGCTCATGTTCATCGACAGCTTGACGTTCGCCGCCTCGGGCCGGTCGGCATTGAGCAATGTCCGGATCGACTGGCTCGCCGTGTAGCGGTCGCCCGAAATGCCGGCGAAATGGGCCGTCCCGTCCGCCAGCCATGGCGCCAGCAGCGTGTCCTTCAGCGCCGTCCACTGCCAGGGATGCAGCGGCAGCAGCGCGAACTCGTCCCGGCCCAGGTCCAGCTCGGAGCGACGCTTCTCTATCCGGGCGAAGGTCTCCGCGCCAAGCTCGCCGGTCCAGAAGGTCGCTTCGTCGACGGGCAGGCGCTGGTTCACCTCTTCGCGCCGCACCAGCAGCCAGGCGAGCTGGAAGCTGTTGCCGCCTTCGGGTCCGAAGTCGCGATGGTCGCTTTCGCTGAACCCTGTCCGCGCCTTGAAGCAGGGATGGTAGGCATGGCCTTCGTGCAGCGCGCCTTCGAGTGCGGCGAAGCCGAGATCGCGGCGGGCGCGCTGTGGCAGGTTGCGGTCGTTCCAGCTGCAATGGGCAAGCGTGCTCTGCAACTCGCCGAGCAGCCGGCGCCTGTCGTCCGCGGATGCCGGCAGGCTCCCGACCAGCTCGTCCAGCGCAGCCGGGCGCCAGGTGCCGTCGCATCCTTCGCTCTCGACCGAACCCGGCGCGATGCGGATGCGGCTGAACGCGCCTTCGACGCCGGCGCAGCGAAAGCGCTTGCCCTCATGCGACCATGAGAAGGCAAGCTGGTCGCCGTCCTCGGCAATCGTTGCCGCGATAAGCTTTTCGAACAGCACGGCCTCGACAAGTTGCCTGACGACGCGCTCGTCCGGGCGCCCCGGCAGGTCAAGAGGCAAGGGCACTGCCGTCTCCGTGATAGAGGCCGGCGATGGCGGCGAAGAGCGGGTTGGGCTGGCGGGCGTAGAGTGAACGCTCGTTGCTGGTCTGCAACTCGTCGACGTCGAACAGCCGCGTCATCAGATTGGCCTTGAAAGCCACCGTCGGGCGGTCGAGCACGCCGCGGACGAATTCGCGGCCGACGGCACTGGTCGTGCGCGACAACACCTCCAGGCGGTCGCGCAGCAGGCGCAGCAGCACCTCTTCGTCGATCAGGCCGTCATGCCCCATGCGGGCGATGACCGAGAAGATCTGGTTGACGACAAGGTAGTAGGCGAAGCGGTCCTGGATGTCGCGGTCGTCATAATAGAGCGAGGCGATCTCGGCAGCTTCCGGCACATGCAGGCTGAAGCGGGCGCGGTATCGCTTGGAGAGGTAGAAGCCCTGGTTGTCGCGGTAGTAGCTGGCGCTCGGATAGCCCTGGCTGACGTCGAGCAGGCTGTTCTGCTGGTGCGCCTCCAGTGCCAGCCCGAAGTCGTCGTAGAGCGACACCAGCGGGTCGAGCGCGCAGTCGAGATAGCGCTGGAACCAGTGCTTGCAGACCAGTTCCGGATGCGTTCCGTCGCGCAGGCACAGCGCCCTGATGATCCGCTCCAGCCGCGACTGTTGGCCCGGCAGCGGCTCGGCGGTGAGTGCGGCGATGGTGATCTTGCCGCGCCCCCCGCAGGCGACGAACGGGTTCTCGCGCAGGATCACCTCGAAGCCGCTTTCGCAGCGGCCGGGAAGGTCGAGGGTGATGTAGGCCGGGTCGGCGATCACCTTGAAACGGCTGTCGCCGCTGCCGATGCCCGTCCGCCCGAGCAGCTTGGCCACGGCGACACCCGCTTCCAGCTCCTTGCGGCTGTTGACCCTGAGCGAATTGGTGATGCGCACCGGCAGCGAGAACTTGAGCATCCACGGCAGGTCTTCGTTGTAGACCGTGCGCACCGAAGACGTCGCCGTGAAGGCAGGGCCGGCGGCACCGGCGAGCCTGAGCTTGCCGGCGGCCACCAGATCGCGCACGCCGTCATCGAGCAGCAGCGCTTCGGCCTGCAGCGGGTGCATCGGCAACAGCATCTCGCCGGGCCGCGTTTCGATTTCGCCGGCGCCTGCCAGCGCAGCGACGATCTCCGGCGCGGTCTCGGCGGCTGCCGACTTGTGGCTGACGACAGAGGCATCGGCGGCGAAATAGACGAGCTGGAACCTGCCGTGCAGCTCGGGGGCGTAGCTCGGCTCTTGCCACGACGTCATGCCTTGCCGGCTCTTCGGCGTCGGGTGCAGCGAGTGCCCGAACACCAGCGACTGTTCGGCAGCGATGAAGCTGTCGTCCTCCGTAGCGGCACCATGCGCTTCGATGTAGCGCAGCGTCTGCTGGTAGCTCTGCAGTGCCCGGCCGAGCAGTTCGAGTTCGCAGCCGCGCATGGCATCGCTGCGCTCGTCGTGCAACTGCCTGTAGGCTTCGTGCAGCAACAGCTGCAGTGCCGCGAACGGCTCGCTGTGACGCCAGCCGGCGTCGGTCGCCCGGCGGACCCAGGTCTGGCCGAAGCGGTGCGGCCCGCAGCGGGAATGCGACACAAGCTCGGCGCGGAGCACAAGTTGCTGGGCCGCCAGCACCCACTCGATGCAATCGACGGGATCCTCGGCTCCGCCCCTGTGCTGGGTCACCCTGCCGGGCGAGATTTCACGGACATAGCAGTTCGCGAAATTCTGGAACGTCGCATGTTCGGCAACCTGCCGCGGCGTGAGCTTCATCTGTCGTCACCATGTGGTTGGACCGACCGAATGCCTTGCAGCAGCTAGGTATCTGACGGATTTTATCGGAGAACGAAGGCTGGCCTCAGGCACTCCACTGGATGGCACGCCCGGGCTCGCGGAAGGCGAAGCGGGCGAGATGGTCGTCGATCACAGACTTGGTTCGAGCCAACTGGTCGGCATCGGGTGCGTCCAGCTCGATGGTCAGCGCAGCGTCGTCGGCTTCCAGCACGGCATGGCCGAACGGGAAATGGCATTCGCCGCGCCGATCGGCATGGGACACCTCGATCTTGTGCGCGAAGTGCTTGCAGAGCTGGGTCAGGTACTTGGCGCCATGTTCGGTTTCGAACCTGCCCGACGATTGAACCATGGTTTCGTTCCCTGTCCGTCGTTGATGCCAAATGGGCACCACGGGCAAGGCCCGTGGCCACCGGGTTCAGAACTTTGCGGTTGCGCTCAAGCGGAACGACCGGCCCGGCTCCAACAGCGGCCTGACGTCGCCGAACTCCTGGCCATAGGTTGCCCTGCTGGCGTAGTCCTCGTCGAACAGGTTCTTCACCTCGCCGCGGAAGGTCAGGTTTGGGTTCGACGGCGGCTGGTACTCGATGAAGACGTTGACCACCTCATGCCCCTCGATCTTCTGTGATCCGGCTGGCACCTTGTCGTAGTCGAGGGCGATCTCGACGTCGCCGCCGACGGTCACGCCCCAGTCGTCGAAACGGTGAAGCGCCGCCAGCGTGAAGATCTGGCCGACCGGCGTCACCAGGTAGTTGCCGAGGTAGGAGTCAGCCGGCTTGCCATCGATGGTGACGTCGATGTTGACGTACTTGATACTGGCGTGGCCCGAACCCCAGTCGTAGCCGCCGCTGAGGGTGAAGCCCTGGGAACGGACATCATGGGCCTCGAAGGCGGTGGTCTTGTAGAGGGCGGAGCGGGCGTCGTAGATGTCGGTGCGGAAGATGCCGGCTTCTAGCGTGAAGCCCTGATAGGTGGCGACCAGTCCGGCGGTGAGGTTGTCCGAGGTCACCGGCTTCGGCCCGTCGCCATAGTTCCAGTTCGGATTGAAGTTGAAGTTTTCCGCCAGCGGCACACCGGCCCAGACATGCGAATAGCCCGCCTTGGCGGTCAGGAAATCGGGGACGAGATCATATTCGCCGGAGACGTTGCCGCTCAGTCCGGCATTGGTCCACTCCTCGCCTGTGACTCCCTCGAACCACTGGTTGTCGCCACGTGCGCCGAAGGAAAGCCGCGTCCGTTCCCATGGCTCCAGCCGCGCCTGGGCGTAGAGGCCGACATTGCTGGCATGCTCGGTCCCGGGTTCGAACTTGTCTTCGAGATCGGCGGTGTCCTTGTAGAAATCGAAGCCGGCCGTAATGCTGCCCATGTCGAGCGCGAAACGATTTTCCGCCTTGCCGTTGAAGCTCTCGGTCTTTCCGACGCCGGTATAGGTGTCGGACTCGGTGCTTGGGGCCACCGGTCTCGGATAGATCAGCGTCTCCACCCGGGCGCTGGTGTAGGCGATCACCACTTTCGGATCCCACCATCCTTCAGGCGACTCATCGGTATAGGTGAAGACGGTGCTGCTTCGGTCGAGCGTGTAGTCGCGAACATCTGGTTCCCAGGATTTCGGGGGAACGAGTTTGCCCATGTTGGCCCGGAACGGACGTGGAGCGTCGTCGCGCAACTGCTCGTGGCTCAGCTCGAAGCGGTGGCCGCTTTCCGCCTGATAGGCAACCTTGCCCAGACCGCTCAGCAGGTTGGCGCTGGTGCCGTCGATGACGCTGCCATTGCCGGCGGTGAAGTTGTCGCCCTTGGCAAAGTTCAGGTAGCCGAAATATTCGAAGCCGCCTTCGATGCCATAGGCCGACAGGCCGACCGTGGGGGTCTTGCTGTTGAAGTCGTAGGTTCCGGTGACAAGCCCGCCGATGCTCTTGCCCGGCTCCAGCAGGTCGCGCGCGTCCTTGGTCTCGTAGGCGATCGCGCCGCCCAGCGCGCCTGGTCCGGCATCGGCCGGCGCAACGCCGGCGTCGACGCTGACGGCCTTGAGCAGCGACGGATCGATCAGGTTGGTCGCGTTGTGGTGGAACACCTTGTTGTTCTGCCGCGCGCCATCGACGGTCACCGCAAGGTTGGTTTCCTCGATGCCCTGGACATAGACCTTCTGCGACATCGGCAGCGAGCTGCCGACGGCAACCTTGGGCTCGTCGGCAAACACTTCCTGCAGGTCGGCCGGCTTTTTCCGCGCCAGGTCCTCCGCCGTGATCTGGACGTTGTTGACCCCGCCTTCGCCGCCCTGGGCGTTGATGTCGATCGTGTTCAGGACGACCGCGCCATTGGCCGCGATATTGAGGCCGCCGGTCGAAGCGCTCGCTACCGCCGACTGGATCGACACCGTGTTGGGGCCGGTGAAGCGGTAGCTGAGGCCGCTGCCGGAAAGCACGCTGCCGAGCGCCTGCTCGGCGGAAATGTTGCCGGAGACCGCAGGCGCGCGGGCCGAGCCGATGTCGGCCGTGCCGAAGGCGATCTGCAGGCCGGTCTGCGCGGCGAGCTGCTTCAGTGACTGCGCCAGCGGCTGCGCCGGCAGGTTGATGCTGTGCATCTGCGCCGACTGCGCCTGGGCAGGAGCGTATGGCACGGTGGCCACGAGCATGCCCGCGCCGAGCGCCGTTCCCATCAGAAGCCGCCGCAGCAGGCGCCCCGACGCCGTGCCGCCAAAATCCCTGTTGCTCTTGCCCGTCATGCTGGTCCCCAAAAAGCGTGGCGCACCCATCCACCGAGCGCCTTCGATGGTGTGACGCGCGACGGGGCCCGTCGCCTAAAGAGCTGTCTGCATTTTTTCTGAAATAAGTTGGCGCGAGTTCGTCAGGGTCAGGAAATGACGATGACGACGCCCGGAACCCGGCGCACCGAAAGCCCCTGTGTATGCGCCAGGGCCTCGATCGCCGCGTGGGCGTCGCGTGTCAGGAACACCGCCGTGATCGGGCTCGCATCATGCGCATGGGTGGTGAACACCAGCCGTTCGGAAACGTAGCGGCCAAGCTCGGCGACTGCACTGCTGAACGGTCGGGCGTCGAACACCACGCGACCGGCGCGCCAGGCGAGTTCGGTGTCGAGGTCGACGTCCGAAGCCGACCTTGGTGCGCCGCCGCTCAGGTAGCGGGTCTGCTGTCCGGGGGCGAGCGACACCATGTTGGCGGCAGCGCCCGCCTCTCCGCCGGTCACCGAGACGGTTCCTGTCGATGCGGTGACAGTGACCTCGCCGGCGATCGAGCGCACGGCATAGGCACCGCCATTTGCGTCGCTGCTTCCGCCAAGCGCCGAGACGCTGAACGGCGCGCCTGCGGCCGGCTTGACGGCGAACTCCGCCTCGCCGGCGAGCAGGCTCACGAGTCGCCGGCCGGCCCGGAAATCGATGGCAACGGAACTGTTGGTGTTGAGCAACATCGTCGAGCCGTCGGGCAAGGTGGCCGTCGCCTGCTCGCCCGAGCCGGTGGTGAAGTCCGAACGCATCCATGTGATGACACGCGGCGCAGCGACAGCCGCCGCCGAGGCGGCAAGCGCCCCGCCGACGAGGAGCGAGCGCCGGCTGACCGGTCGACGCAGCGTTGGCACCGCAACGGGCGCGGCAGGCGGGTTGCCGTCGTTCACGCCTTGCAGCAGCTGCCAGAATTGCTTCTCGCGGGCGAATGCGCGGGCATGTTCCGGCGACTGCGCCTGCCAGGCGCGGAATCGCTCGAGCTCCTGCCGGCTGAGATTGCCGGCGGTCAGCCGAACGATCCAGTCACGCGCATCGAGTGCGACGCCTCGGTCGATCTCGGATCGTTCTTGCCCTTTGCCCATGCCCGTCACGCAGCACGTGCCCGCTTGTTACGGGCACCCCAACCATCTTGCTATCATAGACGAGCGAGACGGCACCACGCCTAAGCGTCATGGCAAAATAAATGTTGTCGCAGGCCTAAGCCTGGCTGTCGCGCAGTTCGGCCAAGCGCTCGACGACACGTCGGATGTGGTAGTAGACCGCCTCTTCGCTGATGCCGATCTGGCGCGCGATCTCGCGATGGGAAACACCATTGATCCGGTTCATCAGGAAGATGCGCCGGCTCCGTTCGGGCATGTCCTGCAATGCCGCGTCGACGGCGCGCAGCATGTCGCGGCCCATCACGATCCGCTCGGGCGAAATCTCGTCGACCGATTGCCACAGCAGGTCGTTGACCTCGGCGTCGATCTCGTTGCGTCGCTGCTGCTTGCGGAAATGGCCGATGGCGGCGTTCTTGGCGGCCCGCATGGCGAAGGCGGCGTGATTGTCGATGGCATCGTCATGCCTGACGTTGGACAGCCTGACCCAGGTATCCTGGAGGATGTCTTCCGCCGTTGCGCTGCAGCCGACACGGCCGCGCGTCAAGGCCTCGATGCGCGGGCGCAGCGAGGCAAAGCTCTGTAGTAGCCTGGTGAGTTCCATCTTGCTCACTCTTCTTCACGCCAGTTCGCGCTGGCAGGCCGGTTCCGTTTGGAAACGACGGCAACGCAGGCTCACTAGGCGTTCAAAAAATGTCGTGCAACCCCAATGTCTTAGCGAAACGGGGCGGGTCGCACGAAAACCTTCCTATTTTTATCATGTTTAGTGTTTGATTCTGCTGCGCTAACTGCGGCGCGACGTCTCGCTCCGGCACGAATTGTCGCAGCACTATGTTGGGAGGGTGTGGCGAATTGGGCACAGCGCGGGCCGCAACCGAAAGGTGAGCACGCCACGCCGCCGCTCGCGGACGCTGCCGCGAACGGTCGGTGCAAGCCTGGAAGACCGCCGCCCGTCCCGTTTTCACGGCAATGGCAGGCCCAGCGTCAGCGCTTGAAGTCGATCGGCACGATGATGCTCGTCGGCACCGAAGGCGGCGGCGCCGGGATCGGCGACGAGCGGCGCACCAGGTTGACCGCGGCCTCGTCGAGGGCCTGGTCGCCGGAGGAACTCACCAGCCTGACCGACAGCACGTCGCCATTGGTGTTGAAGGAGAACCGGACGGCGACCGAACCGCGGCTGCGCACGTTCCTGGGCTTGTGCCGGTTGAGGTGGGAGTAGACGCGCGACTGCCAGCGCGCCGGCGACATCGCCTTGCCGCCACCCTGTCCCGGCGCGGGCGCGCGGGTGCTGTCGGAATTCTGGGCCGATTTCTGCGAGGCCTGGCTGTTGGTCGCCGCCGGCTTTTTCTCGACCTTGGCCTGCTTCACCGGCTCCGGCTTCTTTTGCACCGGCTTCTTTTCGCGCACCGGCTTTTCGACCGGCTTCGGCTTCTTGATCTCCGGGCGCGGTTCGGGGATGGCCATTGCCACTTCCGGCAGCGGCGCCTCCACGATGTCGGGCACAACCTCTTCGACGGGCTCCGCCTCGGTCACCTCTTCCAGCGGCTCGGGCGTATCTTCGGCGACGTCCTCCACGGGCTGGGTCACCGGCTCGACGGGATCCGGCGTGATGGTCTCGGTCGGCTCCTCGACGGTTTCGGCAGCCTGGCTGTCGACGAGGTCGGTCGTATCCTGCGGCACTGCTTCCGGCGCCATCGCCATCGGCGCGAGGTCGATCATCACGGCGGATTGCGCCTGCATCTCGTCCAGCATCATCGGCGGCTGCCGCTGGAGGTACCAGGCGCCGGCGAGATGGACGCTGACGATGACCATGGCCGCGCCCGACCACAGCGCCAGTTCGCGGCGGCTCATGCCGCCGAGGCCGAAGCCGAGATGCGCCGCCGCCGTCATTGCGGCTGGCCGTCGGTGGCTGCGGCCGGCGTGGCCTGGACCTGTTCCAGCCCGACCAGCGCGATCTTGAGATAGCCCGCGCCGCGCATCAGGTTCATCACCTCCATCAACTCGCCATAGTCGACGCCGCGGTCGGCGCGCAGGAAGATGCGGCTTTCCTTGTCGCTCTTGGCGGCCACATCCAGCTCTTGCTGGAATGCGGTGCGGGCCACCGTGTTCTGGCCGATCGAGATGCTGAGGTCTTCCTTCAGCGTGACGTAGAGCGGCTCGTCCGGGCGCGGCTGGGCGGTCGCGGTCGAGGCGGGCAGGTCGACATTGACGTCGACGGTCGCCAGCGGCGCGGCGACCATGAAGATGATCAGCAGCACCAGCATGACGTCGATGAACGGCGTCACGTTGATCTCATGGTTTTCCTGGAGGTCGTCGTCGTCGGCCGATTGTCTGATTCCGCCTGCCATCGGACCTGCTCCTAGACCGCGACCGCAGGCGCGTGGCGGCCATTGGCCGGCGTGGCCACGGTGACCGCATGCGGACGCTCGTGCTGGCTGCGCTGCGGCTGGCGGTCGAGATCGCGGCTGACCAGTCGCTGCACGCCGGCCGCGGCGTCGGCCAGGCCCTGGCGGTAGCCGGTGATCGAGCGGGCAAAGACGTTGTAGACGACAACGGCCGGAATGGCGGCGATCAGGCCGACGGCGGTGGCCAAAAGCGCCTCGGCGATGCCCGGCGCGACGACCGCAAGGTTGGTGGTCTGCGATTCCGAGATGCCGATGAACGAGTTCATGATGCCCCAGACGGTACCGAACAGGCCGACGAAGGGTGCCGTCGAGCCGATGGTGGCGAGCACGCCGGTGCCGCGGCTGAGCCGGCGGCCGGCCTGCGCCTGGATGCGGATCAGGCGGGATTCGACACGCTCCTTGATGCCTGCGGGATCGCCGTGGCCGAGGTCGTGGCCCGACATCTCCATCTCTTCGACCGCTGCCCGTACCAGCACGCCGCCGATGCCGGCATGGTCGCCGAGCGCCTGCGAGGCGTCCTCGAGCCGGCGCGCGCCGAGAATGCCGCGCAGCGCCTTGGCAAGGCGGGCCTTGCTGCCGGCAATCTCCAGCGACTTGGCAAGCCAGACGGTCCAGGTGATCAGCGAGGCGAAAGCGAGGCCGATCATCACCGCCTTCACCACCCAGTCGGCGGCCATGAACATGCCCCATGGCGACAGGTCGTGCGGCAGCGTGCTGGCCGGGACCTCGGCGGCGGGCGCTGCGCCGGTCATGTTGTCGAGCGGCGCTTCGATGCCCATGGGCACGGCACCGGGCAAACGGTCGCCAGTTGCGGCCCCGCCATCTGCCGGAGCGGGCGATGCCGTGGGCGCTGCGTTCGGCGCGGCTGCAGCAGGCGCTGGTTGCGGCACCGCCGGTGCACCTGAGGCTTCTCCGGCGGCGGCCGGGGCCTGCGCGGCAGGAGCCTGGGACGTGGGGACAGCCGGCGCCTGGGCGGCGGGTGCCGGCTGGACGGGCGCATTGCCCGGAGCGGCGTCTTGGGAGAACGCTGCTGTTGTTGATGCGACGAGACACATGACTGCGAGGATCTGCGCGGATCGGCGGATCGGCCCGGACCGGCCGGCCTTGCCTTCACTTGCGATGAGCCCACTGCCTAGCATCTCGAATCTCCGACTTCGAACCATTTGACCGATGGCTTGAGCGCCTCTTGCCCGGCCGGGTCGGGAGCCCACTAACATTCTTGACTTCTTTTATCAAGAAATCATCGGAAGGCCACGCCCGTTTTGTTCGCAGACGTCTCGTGCATGGCGGCGTCAGTGGCCGGGAGCGTCGTCATCTTCGGTTTCCGTTGCGGATTGCTCGAAGGCCGCTTGCCAGTCCGCAACCAGCCGGACGAGCGCGGTGTCACCAGAATGCGCAGCGAGATGGGCCTTCTGGCGCAACGCGACCCGCATCGCCGACCGGGCAAAGCGGCCGGAGGGCGCTTCGGTTTCGATCGGCGACAGTCCGGCAGCGAGCGCGCCGTCGACATGTATCCGTCCGGCCAGGGCCTCGGCCGTGCCGAAGCGGGTCATCATCTCCTGGAATGCGCCATGCAGGATCGGCTCGAACGGCCGGTCGCGTCCGAGCGGATCGATGACGGGGTTGCCGGGGTGAAGCGCGCCGAGCGGCAGCAGGCCGTCGGGAATCGGCGTGTTGGCCGAATGGGTACGCCCGCCCTTCAGCAGCTTCGGCAGCACATGCGTATGCGGTCCCTCCGGCGACACGCCGCCGGTGTCCGGTCCGCCGATCTTCTGGTAGACCTCGACGCGCCCGATATTGGTCAGCGCGACGCGATGCGGGTGCGTTCGCAGGATCGCCGGCATGGCGCCGCTGGCAGGGTCGAACACCGACCGGCCAAGATTGGCGCGCAGCTCGACCAGGAGCTTCGGCTCGCTGGTGCGGATGCAGAAATCGCATTGCGGCAGGGACAGGCCCATGTCGAACAGGATGCCGGTCCGGTCGATGCCGCGGATCGCGTGGTCGTCCGGTCCGATCTCGGTCAGCACCGATCGGCCGCTGCGCCGGGCCTTGGCATCGGGCAGGCACAGCGCCAGCGCCTGGCTCCAGCGATGCCGCCTCGGGCTCAGCGTCTCGTAGGCGACGGGCACCAACCCTGCCATCATGCTGCGTTCCAGGCGGATGCCGCCGCGCCGCGTTGCCCGGGTCAGGAGTTGGCGGTCGTCGATCACCGCGATCTCGCCGTCATCCTGATGGAACTCGGCGATGGCGCCGAACGTGCCCATGCTCCATCCGCTTCGCCAGTCCAGCAAGTGATGGCGCAACAGCTGCTCCAGGTGGGTCATGGCAAAACTCCGGTTTCGGCGACGAGATCGAGCGGCTGCACCACCAGCCCGCCCGCGCTCTCGCCGAAAAAGGCCTCGACACCGTAGACGGTGCGTAGCGTCTCGGCGGTGAGCACGTCGGCAGGTGGTCCGTCGGCGACGATCCGGCCGCCGTCGATGAGCAGCAGGCGGGTGCACCAGCGCGCTGCAAGTCCGAGATCGTGCAGCGAGGCGACGACGCTGCGTTCGCTCGCCGCAAGCTCGGCGAACAGGCGCATCAGCGTGATCTGGTGCGACGGGTCGAGGCCGGCCGTCGGCTCGTCTGCAAGCAGCAGCGGCGTTTCCTGGGCCAGCGCCCGGGCGATCAGGACGCGCGCCTTCTCTCCGCCCGACAGTTCGGTCGCCGCCCGCTCGCGGAACCCGTCCACCTCCATCCGCTGCATCGCCCGTTCGACGGCGGCGCGGTCGGTGGCGGTGAGCGCCGCAAACCCCGGCCGGTGTGGCGAGCGGCCGAGCGACACCAGCATCTCGACCGGAACCGCCCAGGCGATCTCGCGCTCCTGCGCGACATAGGCCATATGGAGTGCGCGCTCCCTGGCGCCGACATGGGGGGCGTCGAGCGTCCCCAGGGCCACGGCTCCTTGCGAGGGAATGAGCCCCAGCAGTGCTCGCAGCAAGGTCGACTTGCCGGCGCCGTTGGGCCCGATCAGGCCGATGAACTCGCCCGGCATCACGGAGAAGGAAATGCCGTTGAGCACCTGCCGCTTGCCCAGCGATGCCTTGAGGTTTTGAACGTCGAGCAGCATCACGCGAGCTTCCTTCTCGTGCGGTAGACCAGCCAGAGGAAGAACGGCGCACCGACGATGGCGGTGAGCACGCCGAGCTTGAGGTCGCGCTCGGGCGCGATGACCCGAACCAGGATGTCGGCGGCCAGCAGCATGCAGGCGCCGCCGAGAGCGCTTGCCGGCAAGAGCCGCGACGGCCTTGCCCCGACCAGGGGGCGAAGCATGTGCGGCACGACGAGGCCGACAAAGCCGATGGCGCCGGCCACGGCCGTCGCCGCGCCGACCGCCGATGCCGTGCCGAAGACGGCCAGAAACTGTACCCTCCGCATGTCGATCCCCATGCTTGCCGCCGTCTCGTTGCCGAGGGTCAGCGCATCCAGCGCCCGGCCCAGCATCGCCAGCATCAGCCAGCCCGCGAGCATGAACGGCAGGGCCAGCCAGACATGCGTCATCGACCGGTCGGTCAGCGATCCGAGCATCCAGAACATGATTTCGAGCGCGGCGAACGGATTGGGCGACAGGTTGAGCGCCAGCGAGGTCATCGCGCCGGCAAAGCTCGACACCGCCACGCCGGCCAGGATGATGGTCAGCGTGCTGCCGCGCAGGCCGGCGAGAGATTGAACGACGACGACGGCCAGCACCGCGGCGGCCAGCGCCGACAGCGGCAAGGCGAGCGGGAAGATCGCCGCCAGCCCGGAATAGATGGCGATGACCGCGCCCAGCGAGGCCGAGGCGCTGACGCCGATCAGCCCCGGCTCGGCCAGCGGATTGCGCAAATAGCCCTGCAGCGCGGCACCGGAGAGGCCGAGCGTCGCCCCGACCATCAGGCCGAGCAGCGCGCGCGGCAGGCGGATCTCGCCCATGATCAGTTCGATGGCGCCGGACTTGTCGGAAAACAATGCGGCGATGCTGTCGCTGAAACCAAGCGCTGCCGGACCGACGGTCAGCGAAAGCAGGAACAGGATCGCGGTGAGCGCGGCAAGCGCCCCCAGCACCAGGCCGTAGCGAGAAGTGTCGCTCATTGGACGCCACCCTTGCCGTCGGCGGCGTCGCGCAGCAGGCGCGCGGCCTCGAGCGTGAACGGCGCGCCGCAGATGGTGTAGCGCGCCGGAACCGGCACGGCGCTGCCTTGCGCGGCGACCGCCCGGTATGCCGGGTGGACGAAATTCTCCTGTGCCAGCGCCGGTGCATCGTAGCTTTCGCCGCCGCCGGCGACGAGATCGGGCTGGGCCAGCACCAGCATCTCGAGCGGCAGACGGGCCGTGCCGCTGAGACCCAGACTGTCGGCGACATTGACGAGGCCCGAGAGCCTGACGATGTCGTCGACCAGCGTGCCCGCGCCCGACGTGTAGCTGTTGGCATAATAGGTCGCGACCGTCTTTCCCGAGGCCGGCCGGACGGCCAGTTCAGCCACCCCATTGTCCAGTTCCGCGACCAGGTCCGCCGCCCGCTCACGCCGCTCCAGCACCTCGCCCATGCGGACGATGTTCGCCCTGATCTCGGCGATGGAATTGTCGGGTGCGAATTCCTCGACGCGCATGCCGAGGCGCCGCAACAGGGCAACGGTCGACCGCGTCGTGTAGGCACCCGCAAGCACAAGGTCGGGCTGCATCAGGAAGACCTCCTCGGCGAGGCCATGGTTGACGACGAGGCCCTTGGCGCGCCCGGCGAGCACCGACGTCTCGGGGTCTCGCGCCAGATATGAGACGGAGTGCAATTGGCCCTCCGCCGCCACCAGCATGGCCAGCTGATCGGTGCAGACATTCATCGAGACGACGCGTTTCGGCGGCGCGGCGATGGCCGGGGCAGCGGTGCTGGATATGGCCCCCGCCAGCACGAGCAGCCACTCTCGACGGCGGGGGATGCGGAAGCGATCGGTCGGCATGCTGGCTCCCATTAGAACACGCGCGTGAAGCTCAGGTTGAAGGTCCGGCCCGGCGCGCGATAGTTGGTGACGGTCGAATACTGCTCGTCGAACAGGTTCTCGACCGAGAATTTCAGGCTCGACTGCGCATCAAATGTGTAGTTGGCGGCAAAATCCACCGTCACGTAGTCGGGCAGCTTCACGGTGTTCGCAGCGTCGGCATGGCGCGCCGCCCCGTAGAGCAGCCTGGCGGTCAGGTCCAGGCTGTCGGTCGCGGCAAAACCCAGCTCTGCGGTCGCCTTGAAGCGGTCGCGATAGGGAATGTAGCGGCCGTTGTCCTCGTTCCTGGGCGAGCGGTAGTCGATCGATGCCTTGCCGCTCCAGCGGTCGCCGAACTCGTGCGACAGCGATGCCTCGACGCCCGTCACCTTGGCGCGCGCGACGTTGAAGGGGATGTAGGTGGGCGGGTTGGAGGCGATCGCGTCGCTCAGCCACGTCTGGTAGAAGGCGACGTCGAGCGTCGTGCTGTCGGTAGGCCGCCAGTTGACGCCAAGTTCGTAGGACCGGGATGTCTCCGGCTTCAAATTCGGGTTCGAATAGCCGGGATAATAGAGGTCGTTGAAGGTCGGGGCGCGGAAGCCGGTGCCGTAGGAGGCCCGGGCGACGAGATCGGGCACGATCTCGAAGCTGGCACCGATATTGTAGGTGGTGGCACCGCCGAACTGCTCATTGTGATCGTAGCGCAGCCCGCTGTCGATGGTCAGCGCGCCATACTCGACCGAATATTGTCCGAACACCGCCTCGAGACCGCGCGAGGTGACGTCGAAATCGACGGTGGTATCGACCTGTTCGCGATAGGCCTCGGCCCCGCCGGTCACGACATGGCGGGCATCGCCGGTCTCGAAGGTCTTTTCGGTCGAGGCGAAGATGCCGTAGCGCTTGGTGTCGAACCTGCTGTCGCCAGGAACCCCGTCACGGAAGTTGGTCGAACTGTCCAGGCTGCTGGACAGCTCGACAGTCGAGGACCAGCTGTCGGAGTGCTTCAGCCGCGCACCCGCCTTGCCGGCAAACGTGTCGGTGTCGACTTCATTGCTGGACGGGAAGGTGTCGTCATATTGCGAACGGCCGCGTGCGAACAGGCCGTCGGCATAAAGCCTGCCCCAGTCGAATTCCTTGGCCAGCGAAAAATTCAGCGAGCCCTGCAGGAAGCCGTCATCGTCGGGCTCGTGGCCCCAGGCCAGCGGCGTGGTGAAGTCGTAGCCGCGCGTGCCGAGAATGCTGCCGCCGACGGAGTAGTCGACGCCTCCTTCGCTGCGGCCGCGCACATCGCCCGAGACATAGCCGCCCCATGGGTATGTGACGCCGGTGGTGATGCTGGCGCAGGCACTGCGGCCGTCGGCGCACTGGCCACCTTGCCTGGTGATGATGTTGACGACGCCGCCGATCGCGTCGGCGCCATACTGGGCCGAGTGCGGCCCCTTGGCGATCTCGATTCGTTCGATCGAGGCAAGGGGAATGTTGAAGATCGAGCTGGTGCCGCTGGTTGCCGAGGCGGTGCGGATGCCGTTGACCAGCACCAGAGTCTGCCCGGCCGACATACCGCGCAGGGAGACGTTCGAGGCCGAGCCCTGGCCGCCATAGCCGATGATCGACACGCCGGCGTAGCGCTTGAGCAGCGACGGCAGGTCGGCGGCCGCCGATGTCCGGAGCTCCTCCTCGTCGATGACGGTGACCGACGACGTCGAGCGGACGAGCGCCGTCTCGCGCCGCAGCGGCGTCGACACCACCAGCGGTCGAAGCACGGTCACGTCGTCGCGCGACGGCGACTGCTGCGCGTGGGTTTGCGTCGGAATGACCAGCGCGACGGCGCTGGTGGCGAGGATGAGTCTCTGCAATTCTGCCCCCAAATGGTTCGGTGGGCGCGACAGGCATCGCACCCGGTTCCAAACCGCAGGCAAGACAGGTCGGCAGGCAGACATTGGGACAAGATCGACCCGGCGGCCTTCCGCATGCGGCAACACTTTTCAATGTCACCGCCACGGGCGACCGCGCCTGACCACACCCCGTGGACAAGCATGGGTGACCGGAACGGGCAGGTCTCCTGACTTCCGTGTCATAGCCTTCTTCCGCCTTCCCGAACGCACGAATGCGTTCAGTGGCATGATGGAAGAGGCTCAACGGTTACAGTTGCGGGGGCAGTCGCGGATTTGGCCTTCGGCCTCACCGTGTTCCCTTTTCATCCACCTTTCGGTGGAACCGATTCCGGGGTCGAGACTAGACAGCCGGCGGAAGCCTTGTCAATTGATCTGTTGCTGTCGGACGTCTCGTCGGTTGCGATTGTCGCAAACCGCCCGGTCCGTTGTCGCGATCCCTACATTGTAGCGAAGCTTGACCAATACTTGCCGACGCTCAGGGACGGCATGCCGATCAAAGGCGTTGGCCGCGGTGCCAGCGCAGCGACATGCAGGACAGGCCGGCGTCGATCTTGCCGATCTCGGTGGTCTTGAGCGCGACCACCTGGTAGCCGAGCTTGTCGAGCATCTCGATGGTCCGGGGGTAATCCGCCCCGACCATCACCACGTCGTTGACGCGCAGCGCGTTGGCCGCCGGCTCCTCGCCCTCGGGGATGAGCACCTCGCGGAAATCCTTGAACACACCCGAGCGCGCAAGCCGCTTCGTTGACAGCATGGTCTCGCCGTCGAGCAGCGAACAGTCGCTCTTGAAATGCAGCACGCCTTCCGGCGTCTGCACGATCTCGCCCTTGCGCCCGAGCCGGTCGAGGCTGGCGATCAGCCCTTCGGCACCAGCCCGGTCGGTGCGGGCCGACAGCCCGATCATCACGCTTCTCGGCGTCGTCAGCACGTCGCCGCCATCGGCATAGCCGGGCGTGGGCAGGTCGACCACGGTGCCGAACATGGCCTTCAGCGTGGGTGCGATCTCGACGGTTTCCCTGACGCGCGTCTCGGCGCCGGGCCGAAGCAGGATCGCCCCTTCGGGAAACACCAGCGCCGGGTCCTCGACGAAGATCGAATCGGGAAACGCCTCAAGCGCCGGCAGCGCCGTCACCTCCACGCCTGCGGCGCGCATCGCCGCGACATAGGCCGCATGCTCGGCCTTGACGCCGTCGAAGGTCGGGTTGCCGCGGTCGTCGGCGCGCAGGCCGTTGACAACCGACCGAGCCGGCTCGCGCACGATGGCCGCGTTGAATTCGTAGACCGCTGGCTTGGACGTCATGTCGGTGCGCTCGTGCTGGTGGGGCGAGGTCCGCAGCCTGCCCGAAACGAAGTGGCATGTCGACGGGGCAGGCACTGGGCCAGCGATCGTCGTCGAGCCGCTATTGCCCCTGCGCCCGCCTGAACTCGCTTGGCGACTGGCCGGCGATGCGGCGGAAGTCGCGGCTGAAATGATAGGGATCGGCATAGCCGCAGCTCAGCGCCACGGCAGCGATCTTGATGTCGGGTGCGATCAGCAGGCGCTTGGCCAGGTTCATGCGCTCGTGGCGGATCCAGTCCATCGGCGTCGTGCCGGTCTTTTGCTTGAACTGCCGGTGCAGTTGCGAGGCGCTGAGGTTGGAGATCGCGGCCAGTTCCTCGATGGGCCAGTTGCGCGCGATGTCGGCGCGCACCTCGCGCATCACCCGCAGCACGCGTTCGCCGCGATCTTCCGAGCTGTCCTGCTCGCCGCGTTCGGCGACGAGCGTTTCGACAAGCCGGGCGACGACGGCGCTCGAAATGGCGTCGGTCGTCTGCCCGCGCCGGGCGAGGTTCTGGATGGCACGCTCGAAGCCTGAGGCGGCGCTTTCGCCTGGTGTTGCAAACAGCGGGTTGCCGGCAACACGGAGGAACGAGAACACCGCGTCGAGCCCATGGCCCTCGATGCTCATCCAGAGATAGCGCCAGTGGTCGGCGTCGGGGTGGCAGCCATGGGCATATGACATCGACGTGTCGAGCCACGCGATGGTGCGCGGCCCGGCCGCCGCCCGGCTGCCGCCGGTCTCGATCAGGCCCTGGCCGGACAGGGTGCAGATCAGCGTATGGTGGTGGAAGCGCCTGGTGACGAGGCCGTCGCGATGGCCGAAATGCGTGCGGCCGGCGACAAGGATCTTGTAGGGAAAGGCATCCGCATGCCGGCCCGGCGTGTGGAAGAAGATCGAATTGCTTTCGTCCGTCTGGTTGGTCATTTTTGCGCAGGGATGGCTGTCGGAGGGTTTCGCCTACTGTACCTGCGCGCAAATCGAGATGCGAGTTTTATCCAGCATCGTGCGAGTGGCATGCATTCATCTCGCCGCCATTGCCGTTAGACTGGATGGTGGCGGCCTCCTTGCTGCCGAAAATCCATGACTGGAGCGTCGGATGACCGCTACCCCGAAGGCAAGCGAACACGGCACGGCTTTCGAGCCCTTGTCGGCCACCTTCGCCCAGAACCCCTATCCCGCCTATGCCGCGCTGCGCGACAAGGGCGAGCCGCAGTTCTTCGCCGATTTCGACATGTGGCTGGTGACGCGCTTCGACGATGTTGCTGGCATCGCCCGCGACATCTCGATGGTGCGCTCGCCCGAATTCTTCATGTCCGAGGAAGAGATCACCGAGCAGAAGCGCCTGCAGAACTGGCTCGACATGCCGCACCACCAGCGCTTCGTCCAGTTCTCCATGCTCGACAGTGATGGTCCGGTGCATGACCGGCTGCGTAAGCAGGTGTTCCGCGAGTTCACGCCGGCCTTCATCGCCCGCCAGCGCACGATGATCCAGAGTTTCGTCGACAGGCTCGTCGACAGCCTGATCGACAAGGGCGAGATCGACTTCGTCGAGGACCTCGCCGCCCAGGTGCCGGGCCACATCATCGGCCGTGTGCTCGGCGTGCCCGACGAGGACTGCCCGCAGTTGCGCGTCTGGTCGGAGCGCGTGGTGCAGTTCTTCGACATCGACCGTTCCGACGCGCGCAAGGCGTTGGCGGAGCAGGCGACGACCGAGTTCTACCACTATCTGCTCAAGCTGATGGCCGAGCGCCGCGCTGCGCCGCAGGAGGATCTGATCACTCGCCTGATCGCGGCGCAGGACGCCGGCCACCTCAACGAGGATGAGCTGGTCTCGACCTGCATGCTGATCCTGATGGCCGGCCACGGCTCGACCATCGACGTGCTCGGTTCGGGCATGCACGCGCTGTTGCGCTTTCCTGACCAGATGGCGCGGCTGCGCCACGACCCCGCCCTGATCCACACCGCGATCCAGGAGATGTTCCGTTTCGAATCGCCGCTGCCCTTCTTCCACCGCTACGCCACCGCCGACTGCGTGGTCGGCGGCAAGTCGTTCCCGCGCGGCACCAAGTTCGGCCTGCTCTATGGCGCGGCCAACCGCGATCCGGCCGCCTTCGGCGGCGATGCTGATGTCTTCGACGCCGGCCGCAACCCAAACCGTCACCTCGCCTTTGGCGGCGGCGCCCATTTCTGCCTCGGCAACCACCTCGCCCGCCTCGACATGGAGGTGATCTTCACCACCTTGCTCACGCGCCTGTCGTCGATCGCGCTTGCCGAGGCCGAGCCGCAATATAAGCGCGGCCTGTCCGTGCGCGGCCCCAAGGCGCTGCGCCTGGCTCTCACGCCTGCCTGATCCCGGAGTATTCCTGATGTACCGCGTAACCTTCATCGACGCCGACGGACAGGCGACCGAACTCACCGCCCAGCAGGGCCAGAGCGTCATGTCCGTGGCGGTCGCCAACGGCATCGACCAGATCCTCGCCGAATGCGGCGGTTCCTGTGCCTGCGGCACCTGCCATTGCTATGTCGACCAGAGCTGGACCGAACGCCTGCCGGCACCCGACGAATCCGAGCAGGGCATGATCGAGTGCCTGATGAACCCGACCGAGCGCAGCAGGCTGACCTGCCAGCTCAAGATGTCGGAGGCGCTCGACGGGCTGGTCGTTCACCTGCCGCGCGAGCAGTACTGAGGCCGGGCTTCCCCGAGCCTCACACGCCACCTGGGCCTTCAGTCGCGCGCGGCGATCCAGTTGCCGACGATCTCGGCATCGGCCGCCTCGAAGGCATGGCCCGAGGCGATCGTGCGGGCGTCGACCTTGGCACCGGCGTCGCGCAGCAGCGCGGCGAGATCGGGGCCGAAATTGCTGAACACGTCGACGTTCCCGGCGACGAGCAGCGCATCCACGTCCGACAGATCGGCGGCCGGCGGCTGCTCCAGCACCATCGCCGGCCTCAGCAGCGCCGCGCGGCGGATCACATGCGGGTGAAGCAGCATGGTTGCGGCGATCATGTTGGCGCCGTTGGAGTGGCCGAGGAAGACGAGCTTTTCGGGATCGATGCGGTAAGCCTCGATGGCGTCCTCGATGAAAGCGGCGAGCGCTTCCGCCTCCGACTTGATGTCGGCCTGGTCGAACGTGTTGGCCGAATGCCGGCGGAACCAGCGTGGCGTGCCCTCGTCGGTGGCGCGGCCGCGCAGGGCGAGCAATGTCGCGCGCGGCGCGGCCTTGGCGGCAAACGGCAAAAGGCTGGTCTCGTTGCCGCCCGAGCCGTGCAGCAGGACGATGACGCGGCCGTCGGCATCTTTCGGCGTGTAGAAGCGGTGGACGAAGGGCAGGTCGCGATAGATCACCCGCTCCTCGCCCGGCCAGGAGAATTGCGGCAGCATCGTCACCAGTTCGTCGATCTTGTCGGCGCGTTCCGGCGGCACGAAGAGCTGCGTGCCCATCGTTTCGGCCGGCTCGTCGATCGCCATGCCGGGACCGTCGGTCGCCAGCTCGAACAGTGTGCCGCCCGGTTCGCGGACATAGAGCGAGTAGAAATACTTGCGGTCGTGCACATTGGTGATGGTCGAATTGCTGGATCCGAGTTCGCCATGGACCCGTTCGACCTCGTCGATGTCGCCGGCACGGAAGGCGATGTGGTCGATGGTGCCGGTGCCCGGCGCGCTCGTCCAGAAACCCTTGGCATCCCTGATGTCGATGACGTCGCCGCTGTCGGAGACGAGACGCCGGATGAACTCGGTGCTTTCCGTCGGCTGATAGCCGAAATGCCGGGCGACGAAGCTCTCCGTCATCTCCGGCACTTCGCTCATGATGGTGGCGCCGCGGATGCGCCGGATCGCGTGATCGGCAGGCACTCCGCTGCCCTCCCAGACATCGGTCGCGGCAAAGCCGCCGATGCCGACGAGCTTGACGATCACCCCGTCGGGATCCTTGAGCCTGAGCGTCGGCTCGCCCATCTCGTCGACCGGGCCTGATATCTCGACATGGTGGGACAGTGCCCGGGTCAACCAGAAGCCGATGCTCGACGGCTCGATGGCGAGCGAGATTTCGCTCGGCTGGCCATGGCCGACGCGCCCCCGGGCGCCATCCTCCCAGACCAGGAAGGTGATCAGCGTGCCCGGATTGGCCGCGCCGTCGCCATAGAACAAGTGAAGCTGGGTCGCGTCCTCATAGCCGCCGGTTTGCTTGACCAGCCTCAGCCCGAGAAAGCCGACATAGAAGTCGACATTGGCCTGCACCTTGCGGGTGATGAGCGTGATGTGGTGGATTCCGGTGCCCATGGTGCACTCCCGGCCGATTTGCTTCTCGCTCGACATTCCATCAGCCGGGCAGGCCACGCAAGCCGTGGGCATGTCGCACCACGCAAAAAGGCCCCGCTCGTCGCGGGGCCTTTGGCAATGCCAGGTAGATCGTTCAGGCAGACAGCGCCTTGGCTTCGCGGCGGCGGGCATGCAGCACATGCTCGGTGTAGCCGCTGGGCTGGGTCCGGCCGGTGAACACCAGGTCTTCGGCCGCCTTGAAGGCCGGGCTGTCGAAGCGGGGCGCCAGCGGCTTGTAGCCTTCCGTGTCCGCATTCTGCCTGTCGACCACGGCTGCCATGCGCTGCATCGTCTCGCGCACCCCGGCCTCGCCGACGATGCCGTGGCACAGCCAGTTGGCGACGTGCTGCGAGGCGATCCGCAGCGTCGCGCGGTCTTCCATCAGGCGCACATTGTCGAGATCAGGCACCGTCGAGACGCCGACGCCCTGGCCGACCCAGCGCACGACATAACCGAGCAGGCCCTGCAGGTTGTTTTCGAGCTCGGTCTGGATCTCCTCGGTCGTGTAGCTGCGCGTTGCCAGCGGAATGGTCAGCAGGTCGGTCAGCGAGGTCTGCTCCTTGCCGCGCAACTGGTCCTGTACGGCCGCCACGTCGACGAGGTGATAGTGCAGGGCGTGCAATGCTGCTGCCGTCGGGGTCGGCACCCAGGCGGTGCTGGCGCCGGCGCCGGGGTGGGCGACCTTCTTGTCGAGCAGCGCCGCCATCTGGTCGGGTGCCGCCCACATGCCCTTGCCGATCTGGGCCCGGCCCGGCAGGTTGCGGGCGATGCCGACATCGACATTGTTCGCCTCATAGGCCGTGAGCCAGGTCGCCGATGCCATCTCGGCCTTGCGCATCATCGGGCCGGCTTCCATCGAGGTGTGGATCTCGTCGCCGGTGCGGTCGAGGAAGCCGGTGTTGATGAACACCGTGCGGTCGCGCACCTTGGACAGGCAGGCTGCAAGGTTGGCCGAGGTGCGGCGCTCCTCGTCCATGACGCCGATCTTCATGGTGTATTTCGGCAGGCCGACGAGTTCTTCGATGCGCTTGAACAGCGCATCCGACAGGCCGACCTCGTCTGGACCGTGCATCTTGGGCTTGACGACATAGACCGAGCCGGTGCGGCTGTTGCGCACCGCGTTTTCGCCGCGGATGTCCTGGGCAGCACTGGCCACGGTGATCGCCGCGTCGAGGATCGCCTCGGGCACCGGATTGCCGGCCTCGTCGAGCACGGCGTCGGTGAACATGTGGTGGCCGACATTGCGCACCAGCATCGTCGAGCGGCCGTTGAGCGTCAGCTTGCCGCCGCCGGGCGCGGTGAAGACGCGGTCCTCGACCAGCTTGCGGGTGATGGTCTTGCCGTCCCTGGTGAATTCCGAGCTCAGGCTGCCGTCCATCAGGCGCTGCCAGTTGCGGTAGACGGTGACCTTGTCCTCGGCATCGACGGCCGAAACCGCGTCCTCGAGGTCCATGATGATCGAGATCGCCGCCTCGATGACGACATCCGATATGCCGGCGGAATCGAGCGCGCCGACCTGGTGCTCGCGATCGAACACCAGCTCGATGTGCAGGCCGTTGTTGACCAGGAGCACGCTCCTGGGCTCATGGCGCGGACCGGTGAAGCCGGCAAGCTGGCCAGCCGACCTGAGCCCGGTCTTGCTGCCGTCGGCGAGGCTCACCTGCAGCTTGCCACGCTCGATGATGTAGGCGGTGGCGTCGGCATGGCTGCCCTGTGCCAGCGGCACGGCCTGGTCGAGGAATTCGCGCACGCGGGCGATGACGCGGCCTGCGCGAACAGGATTGAAGCTCTTGCTGCGTTCGGCGCCGTCGCTCTCGGCGATGGCGTCGGTGCCATAGAACGCGTCGTAGAGCGAACCCCAGCGCGCATTGGCGGCGTTCAGGGCGTAGCGCGCATTGGACAGCGGCACCACCAGCTGCGGGCCGGCGATGGTGCCGATCTCGGCGTCGACGTTCTTGGTCGCGACCTGGTAGGCGTCGGCCGCGGGTGCCGGCACCAGATAGCCGATGTCGCGCAGGAACTGCTCGTAGCCGGCTGCGTCATGCGGCTTGCCCTTGCGCTCCAGATGCCAGGCGTCGATCTTGGCCTGGAGGTCGCCGCGGATGGCGAGCAGCTCGTGATGCCTGGGCGCGAGGTCGCGGATGATCTCCGAGAGGCCGGTCCAGAACGCTGCTGGCTCAAGGCGCGCCGACGGCAGCACCTCCTGCTCGACGAAGGCGCGCAGCGCCGGGTGGACCGAAAGGCCGGCCACGCTTTCATAGGTCTTGGTCATGGGATGCTCCTTCGATACGCGCGAGGCGCGGGCAATTCTGTACGATGCTGATGACAGTGATTGTATCCATTGACAAGAATTTTTTGATACAGGATAGTATCCAAGTGTCTGGCCTGCCGGCGCGTCGGTCAATGTGCGGCGCCGGGGTGGTGGCCGGCGCCCGTTCTCTGTCGCAGGTTTGCCCCATGATCGGCATCATCAAGAGTTCATTGCCGGACGGCCGCAAGCTGTCCGCGCTCCAGGCGCTGGAGGCCGCAAGGCAACTGGGCCTCCAGGGGCTGCTGTTCAACTCGCTGTTCGACATCAGCCCGACGCTCGATCCGGCGGAGCTGGCGGCTGCACGTGCCGAGGCTGATCGCCTCGGCCTCGAGATCTCGTCGATGCTCGGC
The DNA here is from genome assembly GCF_014206975.1 of Aminobacter aganoensis. GTDB lineage: Bacteria > Pseudomonadota > Alphaproteobacteria > Rhizobiales > Rhizobiaceae > Aminobacter > Aminobacter aganoensis. The sequence goes on along the minus strand of NZ_JACHOU010000007.1, from coordinate 18,711 downwards.
ATCGTCAATCCAGCGCTGCCGGCCCGCAGCCAGCCGATTGTCGATGCTGGCGGCGGCGACCTGGAGACCGGCATCGGGCGGTTGGTCGAACTGGCGGCCGGCATCGGCATCCACGACATGTTCTTCATCATCGGCATGATCGAGGACCGCTTCGAGGCGCCGGTCTCCTGGCAGGCGCAGGTCGATGGCGTCTCTGACCTGCTCGCGCGTTGCGCGCCGCTGCTGCGCCGGAACGGCTCGAAGCTTCTGCTCAAGACCCATGAGGAGATCACCACTGCCGAGGTCGCGGCCCTGGTCGAAAAGGTCGGGCCTGACGTGGTTGGCGTCGCCTTCGATCCGGTCAACGTGCTGTGCCGCCTCGAGGATCCGGTCGCGGCGGCAAGGCGCATCGCGCCTCATGCCACCCAGATCTATGTTGACGACGCCGTGCTTCGGTTCCAGGAAAACGGCATCCGCCGCTTCCTCGCGCCGCTTGGCGAGGGTTTCGTCGACTGGGACGCGATCATGCCGCAGATCCCCGACGCGAAGGTCTGGATCGAGATGCATTCCGGCCAGTTCGCCATGCCGGTGTTCGACGCGGAGTGGCTGCGCGTGCAGCCCGAGGTCGCGCTGGCTGAATTCGCGGTGGTGCTGGCCATGGCGGCGAAATTCGGCGCGCAGGACGAGCCTTGGGACCAGGCTGCGCCCGTCGCCCGATTGCCTCAGGCCCTGCAAAGGCTGCTGCCGCGATGACGTCAGTGCGTCCATATTGGATACAATTCTTTATGGCCCACCCTTGAGGCGTCGGGCTGTCCGCGCCCAGGCCTCCACACTCAATCATGCACGGGAAGCCGCGCAGCCCCAAGCTCAGGAGACACTCATGCGATATCCCAGGGACATGCGCGGCTACGGCGCCAATCCGCCCCACGCCAATTGGCCCGGCGGCGCAAATGTCGCTGTCCAGTTCGTGCTCAACTACGAGGAGGGCGGCGAAAACAACATCCTCCACGGCGATGCCGCAAGCGAAGCCTTCCTGTCGGAAATCCCCGGTGCTGCGCAATGGCCGGGGCAGCGCCACTGGAACATGGAGTCGGTCTACGAGTACGGCGCCCGCGCCGGCTTCTGGCGCCTGCATCGGCTGTTCACCGACCTCGACGTGCCGGTGACGGTCTATGGCGTCGCGACCGCGCTGATGCGCGCCCCCGAACAGCTTCGCGCCATGCAGCAGGCCGACTGGGAGATCGCCAGCCACGGCTACAAATGGGTCGAGCACAAGGACATGCCGGCCGACGAGGAGCGCGTCCAGATCCAGGAGGCGATCCGCCTGCATACCCTGGCGACAGGCGAACGCCCGACCGGCTGGTACACCGGCCGTTGCTCGGTCAACACCGTCGATCTCGTCTCCGAGGAAGGCGGTTTCGCCTATGTCTCCGACACCTATGACGACGACCTGCCCTACTGGCGCGAGCACGAGGGCCGCGAGCAGCTGATCATCCCCTATACGCTCGAAGCCAACGACATGCGCTTCGGCACGCCCAACGGCTTCAATTCGGGCGACCAGTTCTTCGCCTATCTCAAGGACACCTTCGACTATCTCTATGCCGAGGGTGCCGCCGGCCGTCCCAAGATGTTCTCCATCGGCCTGCATTGCCGCCTCGTCGGCCGCGCCGGCCGCATCGCGGCCCTCAAGCGCTTCATCGAATACGTGCAGGGCCACGACAAGGTGTGGATCGCCAAGCGCATCGATATCGCGCATCACTGGGCCAGGGAACATCCCTACGCCAGACCCGCGGTGGTGCCGTCGAAGATGGACAGGGCCGGTTTCGTCGAAAAATTCGGAGGCTGCTTCCGCAACGGTGCCCTGCTTGCCGAGCGGGCCTTCGACGGTGAACTGGGCCCGGTGAACGACAGCGCCTATGGCCTGTTCTTTGCCTTGCGGACACAGTTCCGCGCGGCAAGCGCTGCCGAGAAGTTCGAGGTGCTGAAGGGCTATACCCCGCTTGACCCGCGCATCCAGGCGGCCAGGATCGTCGCCGACGAGAGCCAATCGGTCAGCCTCGATGTCATGACCGCCGGCCAGCAACGACGGCTGCTGGAACTGCTCGGCGTCTATGAAGAAAAGTTTGGCTTCGGCGCCATCTTCGTGGTCCGCAACTACACCACCGCGTCGCTTCTGTCGTCGCTGGAAGCGCGGCTGGAGACGGACGGCGAGACCGAACTGGCTGTCACCTATGGCGAGGTCGAGCGCCTGGCCGAAATCCAGGTCGAGGCGCGCTTTTCCGAATAGCGCCGGATTGCAACTGCGTCCTTAGGGGCTCGCGAAGCGGGCCTCGAAGGGCGCACCGACCTCGACCTCAGGCGTAGCGCGACAGGATCTCGCTGAGATTGCGCTTGGTGCGCTTGGTCTGGCCGATATTGGCCTGCTCGAACACCTGCTGCAGGTGCTCGATGATCGCGTCGGCGCTTGCCTTGGGGTCGCGCGCTCGCAGCGCCTGCAGGATCGCGGCGTGCTCGTCGACGCTGCAGTCGGTTTCCTGGTGGGTGCTGTGCTGCGCCAGGATCAGCGAGGTCCGTGAAATCAGCGACTTGAGGAAGCCGGCAAGCACCTCGTTGCCGGCCATGTGCGCGGCGAGCAGGTGGAACTCCCCCGACGCCACGATGGCTGCGGTGTGGTCGCCGGCGTGGCGGATGGCGTGCTCATGGTGCAGATGCTGCTCCAGGGCGGCTATCTGCTTGTCGGTGACGACGGTGGCGAGCTTTGAGAATATCTCGCGTTCGATCGCATTGCGGGCCTCGAACACCTGGCGGGCCTCGTCGGGCGTCGTGCTGGCGACGAAGGCACCTCGGTTCTGCCGGAACTCGACGAGCGATTCGGTATGCAGGCGGTTGAGCGCCGCGCGCACGATGGTGCGGCTGACCGAAAACAGCGAGCCGATCGATTCTTCGCTGAGCTTTGTGCCGGGCGTCAGCTCGCGTGCCAGAATGGCCCTGAACAGCGCCTGGTAGATCGCATCGATCTTCGATCCGGCTTTCTCGTCGAAATCAGTATTCGCAGCTTTAGCCATTCCCTCACCAGCCGGTTTTGCACGGGCAGCATGCAACTATGCTACGTCTCAGATGCATCGCCACCGGGCGGAAGACAAGAAAAATGCGAGCCTTGCTTCGTTGTTCGTTATGTATTAGCCGGTGTCATGCGATGCAGCCGGCATGCCGCTGCCTGCCGTGCCTCCTCCACTGCAAGCCGGCGTGGCGCCAGTTTGCATTGCGGCCACTCTAGCACATGTTTTCTAATACAATAGCGAAATCCATTGCGCGCAATCGTAAGGTGTTTTGAATACGATTTGAAAATGCGCTCCCGCCCGGCTTGGCGGGGCATGGATCTAACGGTCGGCGCGGCCGCGGAAAATGGATCAGGCGCTGCGGCGCAAGGGGGCGATGGCGGCGCCCCTGTTCAGGGCATCTGAAAGAAAGCGCGACAGGCCGAGCGTTTCGGTGGGATGATGGCCGGGCGCCGGGTTCGCCCGCGGCGTCGCTGCCATGTTCAGTGCCTTGCCGATCGCAGCACGATGCGGGTCCAGGATCGGCACGCGTGACGATGCGACGATGCCGGGGAGGCCCGGGATCAGGCCGGCGCCCCCGAGCACGACACGGTCGGCGCCCAGGGCCGTCGCTTCATGGGTGAGGAAATCGGCAATGGCCTGCGTGTCGTCAGCGACCGTTTCGATGGAGCGGATGCCGGCAACCTTGTCGCCAAGGCCAAGCTTCAGCACCAGTTCGCCCAGCATTTCGCACCAGACGCTGCCATTGGTCGACACCAGCGATGTTCCCGGCAGGGCCGCCGCGGCCAGCAGGCCCGCTTCGGCAAAGCCGATGACCGGCAGCCCGGTCATCTCGGCAAGCGCCTCGCGGCCAGGGTCGCCGAAACAGGCAAGCAGGATCGCGTCGGGTTCGGCGCCTTCGGCCATCGCCTTGGCGGCGGCGTCGAGCACGGCGTGCGCGGCGATCGAAACCGCAACACGGGTCGAGATGTAGCTGAAGCCGAAGCCTGCGGTCACCGTCTGTACCTTGGCGGCACCCGCCGTCTCCTCGCGCACCAGCGCGTCGATGACCTTGCTGACGTCGGCGGACGTGTTTGGATTGATGACGAGCAGGCGAGGCAGGCGATGCATCGGGTTCCTCTGGGCACAACGGGCTTTGCTGCGGACCCGGCCTTTGCCCCATGGTGAAGTGAGGCGCTTGGCTGGGCTGCGACCACGCCCATTTGCAGGGCATGGTCGAGCTGCAGTGCCATCCTGATATCATTGTATCAGATCATGTGTAAAGTTTGTATCCAAAAATTGCGCACATTTTCGCCGGCGCTGCGCGACAATTGCCTACTCTTTGGATCGTCCGGAATCGTCAAGAATGCCTACCAGTCGCGCCATTGGATCGTGTTCGCTGCCATAAAATTTTTGCCGTTTGGCGATGAACTTGGGTATCGGGATCGATTATCTAACTGATTTACAACAATATTATCCAGCCAGGTCGGCGGGTGAGCGATTTGCATCCGTCAGGCAACATTTATGTATCCATTGAGAAAAAAATCGGATACAAAAAGATAGGGAGCGCCTTTGCGAAAAGGCAGAGTCAATTCAGCATATGGGAGCGACAATCATGCATGCATTTTTCTCGGCCTTTTCGGCGCTGTCGCATGGCCGGCGGCAGTTTCTGGCGACCGTCGGTGGTGCTGCCCTTGCGGTTGCCGTCGGCTTCGGCGGTTCGGTGGCTTCGGCGGCCGACCGCGAGCACACCATCATCGTGGGCCTCGGCGGCCAGATCAACACGCTCGATCCGCTGCGCGCCGACTACAACCAGACCAACACCATCATCAGCGCCGTCTACGATACGCTGGTGACCTATGACGACACCAAGCTGGTCGGCAGCCTGGCCACCGAATACGCCTATTCGGATGATGCCAAGTCGATCACCTTCACGCTGCGTCCCGACGTCAAGTTCCACGATGGCACGGCACTGACCGCCAAGGATGTCGCCTATACGCTCGACCGCCTGAAGCGCCTTGGCGCCGGCGTCGCCTCGCTGATCGACGGCTACGACTCGACCACTGTCACCGACGACACGCATCTCACCATCAACCTGAGCAAGCCCAACACGCTGTTCCTGCCGTCGCTGAGCAAGATCTACATCCTCAATTCCGCGCTGGTCGAAACCAACAAGGGCGGCGACGACGGCCAGGGCTGGCTGCAGGCGCATGATGCCGGCTCGGGCCCCTACGTGCTGGGCGACCAGTCGCAGGCCGTGGTCATCGACCTCTTCCCGGGATACTGGGCCGCAGAGGCAGGTCGTCCCGAATCCATCGTCTTCCGCCGCATCGACGAAAGCTCGACGCGCCGCGACGAGCTCCGTGCCGGCAACATCGACGTCGCCTTCGGCTTCGCCGACCGCGATGCCGCCGCCATGGCCACCGATCCGGCGCTGAAGGTGGTGCCGATCAACACCAGCTACCAGACCGAAGTCGTCTTCAACACCAAGGTCGGCCCGACCGCCGATCCCAAGGTGCGCAAGGCACTGCGCATGGTCTACGACTATGCCGGCGGCCTGCGTGGCGTCCGCGGCGGCAACGGCAAGGTGGCCAATGGCCCGCTGCCGGCGCGTCTCGACTGCCGTCCCGAGCTGCCGGAGGTCAAGCGCGACCTCGAAGCTGCCAAGGCGATGCTCGCCGAGGCCGGTGCGTCCAGCCTGAAGCTCAAGATGAACTTCCAGCCGGTGTTCGAGCTGCAGAAGCAGGAAGCGACGCTGTTCCAGTCCAACCTGCGCGAGATCGGCATCGACCTCGAACTCGAGCCGATTGCCTATCCGAACTATCTCGCCAGCCTGAAGGACCCGAACTCGATCCCGCAGATGATGCTGCTCGAGGACTTCGCCCAGTTCCCGGATGCCGGCATCATGCTGGTCAAGGGCTACAAGTCGGACGCCATCGGCACCAACCGAACCGGCTATGCCAATCCGGAAGTCGACAAGCTGCTCGACACCGCTCTCGCCACCGCCGACGACGCCAAGCGCTGCGACCTCTACAAGCAGGTCCAGACCATCCTCGACAATGACTCCGTGATGGTCGACATGTATGGTGTCTACAAGCCGGCCGCCTATCGCGTCGGCACGCTCGCCGACCTCAAGGCCAGCATGCTTGCCACGCCCGCCGAGCCGGCGGACTTCCGGCTTGCCAAGCCGTAAGCGAGGTCTGTGATGCTCGCGTTCCGCGCCTATTCCTGGTTTCTGTCCCGCCGTCTGGGCCTTGCACTTCTGACCCTTTGGGGACTGGCTTCGCTGGTCTTCCTGATGATCAAGCTCATGCCCGGCGACGAGGCCCAGATGGCCGCCGGCGCGGACGCTTCCGCCGCTCAGATCGAGGCGGTGCGTGAACGGCTGGGGCTCGATGCCCCGGTCATCATGCAGTATTTCAGCTTCCTGGGTCGCCTCCTGCGCGGCGACCTGGGCACGTCCATCGTCACGCTCCAGCCGGTCCTGGCCGACCTCGAAAAGGTCCTGCCCAGCACGCTGGAACTCGTCTTTATCGCCATGCTGCTCAACCTTGCGGTGGCCATCCCGGCCGGCATCGTTGCCGCCTACCGCCAGGGTGGCGTCTTTGACGCGACCAGCCGCGTCACCGCCGTCATGCTCGGCGGCATGCCCGCCTTCTGGCTGGCGCTGGTGCTGCAATATGTGCTGGGCAGCGTCTGGCGCGTGGTGCCGATCTCGGGCCAGCAGAGCTACGGCATGGCGTCGCCGATCGTCACCGGCGCGCCCACCCTCGATGCCCTGATGGCCCTGAATGTCGGTGCCTTCTTTGATGCCCTGCATCACATCATCCTGCCGGCGGCCGTGCTTGCGGCACTCTTTGCCACCCAGATCTTCCGCACCTTGCGTGCGTCGCTGCTTGGCGTCCTGCGTTCCGACTTCATCATGGCCGTGCGCGCCAAGGGAGCGACGGCCCGCCACATGCTGGTGCGCCACGCCTTGCCAAACAGCCTCAACCCGGTGCTGACGCTGTCGGGCACCCAGGCCGGCGCCATGATCGGCTCGGCCGTGCTGGTCGAGACCGTCTTCGCCCGCCAGGGCATCGGCGCCTACATGTTCAACGCCGTCGCCCAGAAGGACGCCTTCGCCGTGCTCGGCTCGGTCATGTTCATCGGCACCGTCGTCTGCCTCGTCAACCTGATCGTCGACATCCTCCAGCTTCTGGTCGACCCGCGCATCCGCGCCGCACAACTGGGGAGCCAAGGCCAATGACCGCCCCTGCCATCGCCCAGCCTGCCGCCCGCCGCAAGGAAGGCTTCTCGGCCTTCGAGATGTTCGTCTTTGCCCTCGTCGTGGCGTTGCTCGCCATCGCCGTCTTCGGGCCGTTTTTCGCACCCGACAGCATCTACAGCTCCGACATCGCTAACTCGCTGATGCCGCCGAGCGCTGCCAACTGGTTCGGTACCGACGACCAGGGTCGCGACGTGTTCTGGCGCCTCATCGTCGGCGCCCAGACGACGCTGCTGTCGGCCTTCCTGGTGGTGACGCTCTATTCGCTGATCGGCGTCACCATCGCCACCGTCGCCGCCGCCGGCCCGCGCTGGCTCGACGAGGGGCTGATGCGCATCACCGACATCGGCCTGGCGCTGCCCGGCATGATCGTGGCGCTCGGCTTCGCCGCCGCCATGGGCGCCAGCCTGCGTTCGGCCGTCATCGCCATGGCCATCACCGGCTGGCCGATCACCGCCCGCATGCTGCGCGGCATCATGCGCCAGACCATGGAACAGCCCTTCGTCGCCGGCGCCCAGGTGCTGGGCGTGTCGAAGTGGCGGCTGATGACCAAGCACGTGCTGCCCAATTCGCTCGACGTGCTGATCGTCAAATGGGCCGGCGACATCGGCACCACAGTGCTGGTGCTGGCCAGCCTGTCCTTCATCGGCGTCGGAGCCCAGCCGCCGAGCGCCGAATGGGGCGCCACCATTGCCAGCGCACGCGGCTATGTCTCGACCGCCTGGTGGACCGTCGTCGCCCCCGGTGCCGCCGTCGCCATAACTTCGATCGCCTTCGGCCTTCTGGGCGACATCATCCAGGTCCGCCGCGATCCGTCCTTGAGGGGCAACTGAGATGAAGACAGTACATCCCTTGCCTGACGAAGCGTCCGTGGTTCCGGTTCGCCAGCCGCTCATCACCGTCGAAAAGCTCACCGTCGACATGCCGCTCGGCCGCAGCGGCTCGAGCGTCCGCATCGTCGATGGCGTCGACTTCACCATTGGCGTCGGCGAGCGTGTCGCGCTTGTCGGCGAGTCCGGCTCGGGCAAATCGCTGACGGCGCGCGCCCTGATGCGGCTCGACCGCCTGGCCAAACTGTCCGGCCGGGTCGATTTCGACGGCACTGACCTGCTCAAGCTGTCCGACCGCGACATGGGCAAGCTGCGCGGCAGCTCCATCGCCATGGTCTTCCAGGACCCGATGAGCTTCCTCGATCCGCTGATGACCATCGGCGACCAGGTCGCCGAAACGCTGCGCATTCGTGGCATCGGCAAGGCCGAGGCGCGCAAGCGGGCGCTGGCCGTGCTCGACGAGCTCGGCGTTGACCGCGCTGCCGAACGGCTCGATGCCTATCCGCATGAATTCTCCGGCGGCATGCGCCAGCGCGTCGTGCTTGCCATGGCGCTGGTCGGCGAGCCGCGCCTGCTGATCGCCGACGAGCCGACAACCGCGCTCGACGTGCGCGTCCAGGACCAGGTGCTCGATTTGCTCGACGACGTCTCGACGCGCCGTGGCCTTGCCGTGCTGTTCATCACCCACGATCTCGGCGTCGTCGCCGGCTTCGCCGAGCGCGTCATGGTCATGTATTCGGGTCGCATCGTCGAGGATGGCGAGGTCGCCAGTGTCTTCGCCAAGCCGAGCCATCCCTACACGCAGGGGCTGATCAAGGCGGTGCCGCGCATCGACCAGGATCTCAACACGCTTTACGCTATCCCCGGCGCGCCGCCGCCGCCGCTGGCGCGGCCGAGCGGCTGCCCGTTCCACCCGCGCTGCGACCAGCGTTTCGACCGCTGCGGCGTCGATCTGCCGGCGCTGCAGCCGGTCGGCATGTCGCGTGTCGCCTGCCACCTGCTCGACGGAAAAGGTGCCTGACCATGCTCATGTCCATCGACAGCATCAGCAAGTCGTACAACGCCTTTCCAAACCCGCCGGCCAAGGTGCTGCACGACGTGACCCTCAACGTCGACACCGGCGAAGCCATCGGCCTTGTCGGCGAATCCGGTTCCGGCAAGTCGACCATCGCCAAATGCATGCTGGCGCTGATCAAGCCGGAAGAAGGCAGGATCACCTATGACGGCATCGACGTCATCCACGCCAAAGGCGACGACCTCAGGCGCTTCCGCCGCGAAGTGCAGATGGTGTTCCAGGACCCTTACGGCAGCCTCAATCCACGCATGACGGTGGAGGAGCTGATCGGCGAGGGCCTGTTGATCCACAAGCTCGAACCGACGGCTGCAGCCCGCCGTGCCCGCGTTGCCGAGATGATGGAGATGGTCGGCCTCAACCCCAACGACATGGACCGCTACACGCGCTCCTTCTCAGGCGGCCAGCGCCAGCGCATCGCCATTGCTCGCGCGCTGGTGATCCGCCCGCGCATCCTCGTCTGCGACGAGCCGGTGGCGGCTCTCGACGTGTCGGTGCAGGCGCAGGTCATCAACCTGCTGCAGGACATGCAGAAGAAGCTCAACCTCGCCATCGTCTTCGTGGCGCATGACCTCGCCGTCGTCCGCCATCTCTGCGAAAAGATCGTCGTGCTGCACAAGGGCAAGGTCGTCGAGCAGGGTTCGCGCGACGAAATCTTCGGCGCTCCCAAGATGCCCTACACCCAGTCGCTGCTGGCGGCGGTGCCGGTGCCCGATCCCGTCGTCGGCCGTGCCCGCCGTGCGGCGCGCCGCCTCGAAACCGCAAACTGACAAGACTAAGGAGACTGCCGATGCGCATCGGTGTCGATGGCCGCAAGATCCCCGAAGCCGCCAAGCGCGGTCCCGTGGCCAGCTTCGATCATGCCCGGGAATTGGGCATGGAGGGCCTGTTCTTCCGCACCGTGCTCGACATGAGCCCGACGCTCGATGCCGGCTATCTCGGCGAGATCAAGCAGCGCGCCAACGAGCTCGGCATGTATCTCGAAACCGGTCTCGGCAAGGTCAATCCCTTTGCCACGCCCGAAGCGCCCGAACTGCGCCTGATCGGCGATGGCGACATCGTGCTCGGCTTCCGCCGCATGATGGAGGCGTGTGCGGCCATCGACTGCCGCGAGCTGTGGGTGGCGACCGCCAACTACAAGCCGGCCTTCACCGGCCGCTTCGCCTACGACCGCTTCCGCACCGACGTGACCTGGCGCGAGCAGCTCGACGCCACCGCGCGTTTCCTGAAGAAGCTGGCGCCGATCGCCCGCGACCTCGGCATCCACATGAACCTCGAAACGCACGAGGAGATCACCTCGTTCGAGCTGGTGCGGCTGGTCGAGGAGGTCGGGCCGGATACGACCGGCATCGTCTTCGACACGGCCAACGTCCTGCAGCGTGGCGAGCACCCCGTCTGGGCGGCCAAGCGCGTCGCGCCTTATGTCCGTCAGACCCACATCAAGGATGCGCTGATCGCCTATGACGGCGAGGTGCTCGACTTCCAGATGCGTCCCTGCGGCGGCGGCGTGGTCGACTTCCGCGCCGTCATGCCGATCCTGGCCGAGGCCAACCCGCACCTCAACCTGTCGATCGAGAACTACGAATCCTTCTCCGACCGGCCGCGCAATCCGCCCAAGATGATCATCGAGATCGCCGATCCGAAATGGCTCGAAGGCCACCCCGACCTGAGCGTCGAGGAATATGCCGCCTACATGAAGATGGTGCAGGACTATGTCGCCCGCATCGCCAGCGGCGAGGTCATGGACCGCGAGAGCTTCGCCGCCTGGGCGGTGAAGAACTATCACTATGACGAGACGGTCGCTTACATAAAGGACAGCGCCGCCCATGTCCGCGGTATCTGTGAAGAACTCGGCCTGCCGCTGAGCAAGGCTGCATAGGGACGGCTTATCGGTTCGAACAACAAACCCGCGGAAGGCAGCTTCCGTGGGTTTTGTGTTTCTGTGGTGTTGAGAACCCGTCTCCGCCTCGCTGTGCTCGGCACCTCTCCCCACTTCGTGGGGCGAGGAACCCAGGATCTACGAGGTTGCTTCCACGGGAGCGCTGCTTTTGCGATTGGCGATTCCTCGCCCCCACAAAGTGGGGGAGAGGTGGCTCGGGCAAAGCCCGAGACGGAGAAGGGGGGGCCTTTCCGCGACAGCAGTCCGACCACGCCGGGATGGCCCGAAATGTAAAGGCCGCGCTTTTGGCGCGGCCTTTACATTCAATTGTGTCCCCGAAACCCTACCACTCCAGCACGATCTTCCCCGCCTCGCCGTTGGCGGCGTTGTGGAACGCGGCCTGGTAGTCGTCGGCCTTCATGCGGCTGGTGATGACCTTGCGGATGTCGAGCCCGCTTTCCAGCATCGCCAGCATCTTGTGCCAGGTCTCGAACATCTCGCGGCCGTAGATGCCCTTGAGCGTGATCATCTTGAACACGATCTTGGCGAGATCGATGGGGAAGGGCTTTGCCGGCACGCCGAGCAGGGCGATGCGGCCGCCCATCAGCGTGTGCTCGATCAGCTGGTCGAAGGCGGCGGGCGAGCCGCTCATCTCGAAGCCGACGTCGAAGCCCTCGCGCATGCCGAGGCGACCCATGGCGTCGCGCAGCTCTTCCTCGGCGACGTTGACGGGTGTGACATCCGCCACCTGGGTGGCGAGCTCCAGGCGCTTCGGGTTGACGTCGGTGATGACGACATGGCGCGCGCCGCAATGGCGGGCGACCGCCGCACCCATGATGCCGATCGGCCCTGCACCGGTGATCAGCACGTCCTCGCCGGCGACGTCGAAGGAAAGTGCCGTGTGCACGGCGTTGCCGAGCGGGTCGAGGATGGCGCCGAGTTCGTCGTCGATCGAATCGGGCAGCGGCACCACGTTGAAGGCGGGGATGCGTACATATTCGGCGAAGGCGCCCGGCAGGTTGACGCCGATGCCTTGCGTCTCGGGATCGAGGTGGAAACGACCGGCGCGGCTGGCGCGGCTGCGCATGCCGATGACGTGGCCTTCGCCCGAAACGCGCTGGCCGACCTTGAAGCCGCGTACATGCGAGCCGATCTCGACGATCTCGCCGGCATATTCATGGCCGGTGACCATCGGCACTGGCACCGTCTTCGCCGCCCATTCGTCCCACTTGTAGATGTGGATGTCGGTGCCGCAGATGCCGGTCTTGTTGACCTTGATCAGCACGTCGTCGGGGCCGACCTCCGGCACGGGCCGGTCTTCCATCCAGATGCCGGGTTCAGCCTTGGCCTTGACCAGTGCGCGCATGGGAAAGCTCCTGAAAATCAGATGATGCCGAGCGACTTGCCAGCGTCGGCAAATGCGTCGATGGCGAAGGTGATGTCCTGGTCGTCGAGGGCTGCCGACATCTGGGTGCGGATGCGCGCCTTGCCCTGGGGGACGACGGGAAAGAAGAAGCCGGCGACATAGACGCCGCGCTCGTCGAGCGCCTTGGCCATTCGCTGCGCCAGCACCGCATCGCCCAGCATGACCGGGATGATCGGCGTTTCGCCCGGAAGCAGGGTGAAGCCGGCCTGGGTCAGCCCGTCGCGGAACCGAGTCGTGTGGCGGCCGAGTTTTGCGCGCAGGTCGTCTGCGCCGCGTGCGATCTCGATCGCCTTCAGCGAGCCGGCGGCAACTGCCGGTGCCAGGGAGTTGGAGAAGAGATAGGGCCGCGCGCGCTGGCGCAGCAGGTCGATGATCGGCTGCGACGCGGCGATGAAGCCGCCCATGGCGCCGCCCAGCGTCTTGCCGAGCGTGCCGGTGACAATGTCGACGCGGTTGCCTGTGCCCGTCAGCGCCGGCGTGCCGCGGCCCTGCTCGCCGATATGGCCGGTCGCATGGCAGTCGTCGACGGCGACGATGGCACCGTAGCGCTCGGCGAGATCGCAGATCTGCTTCAGCTTGGCGACGTGGCCGTCCATCGAGAACACCCCGTCGGTGACGACCAGCTTGAAGCGGGCACCATCGGCGGCGGCCTGCTTGAGCTGGGTCTCCAGGTCGTCCATGTCGCCCTGGGCGTAGCGGAAACGCTTGGCCTTGGAGAGCCTGACGCCGTCGATGATCGAGGCGTGGTTGAGGCTGTCGGAGATGATCGCATCCTCGGCGCCGAGCAGCGGTTCGAACAGCGCGCCATTTGCGTCGAAGCAGGCGGCGAACAGGATCGCATCGTCCTTGCCGAGATAGTCGGCGATGGCGTGCTCCAGCTCGCGATGCAACGTCTGGGTGCCGCAGATGAAGCGCACCGAGGCCATGCCGAAGCCGAACTCGTCGAGCGCTGCCGCTGCTGCCTTGCGGATATCGGCATTGTCGGCGAGGCCGAGATAGTTGTTGGCGCAGAGATTGACCATCTGGCGCTCGCCCGCCGCACCTTTCACCTTGATGCGGCCGGCCTGCATGCCGGAGATCAGGCGCTCGCGCTTGTAGAGGCCATCGGCCTCGATGCCCTGGAGAACGTTCGAGATATGGGAAAGGAAATCTTGGCTCATCGGTCTCGCCATCCGTTAAGATAGAAATTCCGATATAATGGATACAATGTTAAGTCTAGCGGAATCCGCTTGGACCAGCATGCCAGACGCAAATGCCTCGCAGGACGTGAGGCGCGGTGCTATCAGTGTGCAACCTTTGGGGGAGGCCACATGGAAGTGAACAATGCGCCGAAGATCGGTCCGGTGCTCCAGAAAGAACGCAAGGAGCGCCACCTGACGCTCGACCGGCTGGCCGCACTTTCGGGCGTCTCGCGCTCGATGCTGTCGCAGATCGAGCGCGGCGAGGCCAACCCGACCTTTGCCGTGCTGTGGTCGCTGACCCAGGCGCTCGGCATCGACTTTTCCCAGCTCATCGCCGGCGGCATCACCCACCAGCGCAAGGCCGACGCCATCGAACTGGTGACACTGGCGCTGACGCCGGAGATCAAGAGCCCCGACGGTGCCTGGCGCCTGCGCATCCTGAGTTCGCCCGCGCTGGCCGGCCGCATCGAATGGTACGAGGTCGAGATCGCGCCGGCCTGCAAGCTGCAGAGCGCGCCGCATGCGCCGGGCACCTTCGAACACCTAACAGCCTATACCGACGGCCTGCTGGTCGAGACCGAACTTGGCCGTCAGCCGCTCAAATCGGGCGAGACCGCCCGCTACCGTGCCGACATCGCCCACGAAATCACCAACGACGGCGCCGGCACGGCCAGAGCGCTGATGGTCGTGCTCTACGATCAGGATGCCTGACCCTGCCGCCACAGCGCGGGACGGCTTTCTGCTCTTGACGGGGCGTCAGCCCTGACGCTTCCTCCTCGCAAGCGGTATCGTGTTCGAGCGATAGCGCGACAGCAGATCGGGAGAGCGTCATGTCGGGCAAGTGGGATTTCTGGGTCGACCGTGGCGGCACCTTCACCGATGTCATCGGCCGCGACCCCCAGGGCAATCTCCATCCGCGCAAGCTGTTGTCGGAAAACCCCGAAGCCTATCGCGATGCCGCGATCCAGGGCGTCCGCGACCTGCTCGGCCTGGCGCCGGGCGCCGAAATCCCGGCGGGGGCCATCGGCGACATCCGCATGGGCACCACGGTCGCCACCAACGCCCTGCTCGAGCGCAAGGGCGATCGCGTCCTGCTTCTCATCACCAAGGGATTTCGCGATGCGCTACGCATCGCTTACCAGGCCCGGCCCGACATCTTCGCCAAGGAGATCATCCTGCCCGAGCAACTCTACGAGCGTGTCGTTGAGGTCGACGAGCGGGTCCGGGTCGACGGCTGCGTCGAGCGGCTGCTCGATATCGCCGAGATCAAGCCGATCCTGATGCAGGCCAGGGCCGACGGCATCGATGCCGTCGCCATCGTTTTCATGCATGCCTGGAAATATCCCGAGCACGAGCGAGCGGTCGCCGCCGTCTGCCGCAAATGCGGCTTTGCCCAGGTCTCCGTCAGCCACGAGGTCTCGCCGCTGGTCAAGCTGGTGGGGCGCGGCGACACGACCGTAGTCGACGCCTATCTGTCGCCGATCCTTTCGCGCTATGTGCAGAAGGTGGCGGGCGAGTTGGGGGCAGTTGGCCCCTCATCCCCTGCCGGACCTTCTCCCCGTAATGACGGGGAGAAGGAGGCTGGCCTCGAGGTCGACGCCCCCCTCTCCCCGTCATTACGGGAAGAGGGTAAGGGTGAGGGGCAATCTTCACCCCGCCTCATGTTCATGATGTCCTCCGGCGGCCTCACCGCCGCCGACCTGTTCCAGGGCAAGGACGCGCTTTTGTCCGGTCCCGCCGGCGGCGTCGTCGGCATGGTCGAGACGGCAAAACTCGCCGGCTTCGGCAAGGTCATCGGCTTCGACATGGGCGGCACCTCCACCGACGTCGCCCATTATGACGGCGAATATGAGCGCAGCTTCGACACCGAGGTCGCCGGCGTCCGCGTCCGCGCGCCGATGATGCGCATCCACACCGTTGCCGCCGGCGGCGGCTCGGTGCTGCATTTCGAGGCCGGCCGCTTCCGCGCCGGACCCGATTCCGCCGGCGCCAATCCCGGCCCCGCCTGCTACCGCCGCGGCGGCCCGCTCACTGTCACCGACGCCAATGTCATGCTCGGCAAGCTGCAGCCCGGGTTCTTCCCGGCCATTTTCGGCCCCGGCCAGGACCAGCCGCTCGACGCCGAGGTCGTGCGCGCGAAATTCACGGCACTTGCTGGAGAAATCGGCGACGGCCGCACCCCCGAGGCGGTGGCCGAGGGCTTCGTCACCATCGCCGTCGAGAACATGGCCAACGCCATCAAGAAGATCTCCGTCCAGCGCGGCTACGACGTCACCGAGTACCTGCTCAACTGCTTCGGCGGCGCCGGCGGCCAGCATGCCTGCCTGGTCGCCGATGCGCTCGGCATGGAGGCGGTGCTGATCCACCCCTTCTCCGGCCTGCTCTCGGCCTATGGCATCGGCCTGTCTTCGGTCTTCGCCGCGCGCCAGCAGGCGCTGCTCAAGCCATTGGCCGACGATTCGCTGGCCGCCGTCGCGGCTTTGATAAAGGACCTGCGCGCCGAGGTTCTGGCCGAGCTCGCCGGCCAGGCGATAGCCGAAGCAGAAATCGTCATCAGGCCGATCCTGCATGTCCGCTATGACGGCACCGACACGGCCCTGCCGGTCGGTTTCGAACACGGCTCGATCGCCCAGGCCAAGGCTGCCTTCGAGGCGGCCCACAAGGCGCAATTCGGCTTTATATATAGAGACAAGCCGATCGTGGTCGAAGCGGTGGCGCTGGAAGGCCGCGACGGCAGCGCCCGCGGGCTCTCCGAACGCGAGGCCGAGCTTGAGCAAAAGCCGGCCGCCCCATCCGAGCTGAGACAGATCTTCACCGAGGGCGCTTGGCACGATGCCGGCGTCTTCCACCGCGCCGCAATGAAGCCCGGCCACAAGGTCTCGGGTCCCGCTCTTATCATAGAGAGCCACCAGACCATCGTCGTCGAGCCGGGCTGGCAGGCCGAGATCACCGCCCGCAATCACGTGCTGATGCGGCGCACGGAAAAGAAGGCGCGCAATGCGGCCATCGGCACCGCCGCCGATCCTGTCATGCTGGAGGTGTTCAACAACCTGTTCATGTCGATTGCCGAGCAGATGGGCGTGACGCTGCAGAACACCGCTTATTCCGTCAACATCAAGGAGCGGCTCGACTTCTCCTGCGCCGTCTTCGACCGCACTGGCGCGCTGGTCGCCAATGCCCCGCACATGCCGGTGCATCTCGGTTCGATGGACCGCTCGGTCGAGACCATAATCCGGCTGAACCAGGGCGACATCCATCCCGGCGATGTCTTTGCGCTCAACGCTCCTTACAATGGCGGCACCCATCTGCCCGACATCACCGTCGTCACGCCGGTGTTCGAAGACCTGGATTCCTCTCCCCGTTCACGGGGAGAGGATGGCGGCAGCCAGGTGAGGGGCAGCGCTGACGGGGCAGCCGGCAGCGCCGGCCCCTCATCCGGCCCTTCGGGCCACCTTCTCCCCGCATGCGGGGAGAAGGAAGGGCCCCCCCGCATCCATTTCTGGGTCGCGGCGCGCGGCCATCACGCCGATGTCGGCGGCACCGCGCCCGGCTCGATGACGCCGCTGGCAACGACCGTCGACGAGGAGGGCGTGCTGTTCGACAATTTCCGCCTCGTCGAGCGCGGCAGCTTCCGCGAGGATGAGTTGCATCGGCTTCTGACCGACCATCCCTACCCGGCGCGCAACCCGGCCCAGAACATCGCCGACCTCAAGGCCCAGATCGCCGCCAACGAAAAGGGCGTGGCGGAGCTGAAGAAGATGGTCGGCCATTTCGGCCTCGATGTCGTCGAAGCCTATATGGGCCATGTCCAGGACAACGCCGCCGAAAGCGTGCGCCGCGTGCTCGACCGCCTGCCCGATCACGCCGAATACGAATATCCCACCGACACCGGACAGGTGATCAAGGTCCAGATCTCGGTCGACCGCGCCGCGCGCAAGGCGACGGTCGATTTCACCGGCACGTCGCCTGTCATGAAGAACAACTTCAATGCGCCCGAGCCCGTCGCCCGCGCCGCCGTGCTTTATGCCTTCCGCGTCATGGTCGAGGACAACATCCCGATGAATGCCGGCTGCCTCCGGCCGATCGATATTATCATCCCGGAGGGTTCGATGCTGCGTCCGTCCTATCCGGCCGCCGTCGTCGCCGGCAATGTCGAGACCTCGCAGCATGTCACCAACGCCATCTTCGGCGCCATGGGGGCTTTGGCCAATGCCCAGGGCACGATGAACAACCTGACCTTCGGCAACGCCACCTATCAATATTATGAGACGATCTGCTCCGGTTCGCCGGCGGGCCGCATGAATGACGGGCAGGGGTTTGCCGGAACCTCCGGCGTCCACACCCACATGACCAATTCGCGCCTGACCGACCCCGAGATTCTCGAGCTGCGCTTTCCCGTCCTGCTCGAGGACTTCCGCATCCGCGAGGGGTCGGGCGGCAAGGGCCGTTGGCCCGGCGGCGACGGCACCAGGCGGACGATCCGCTTCCTGGAAAGAATGGAGTGCTCGATCCTCTCCTCGCACCGCTCGCGTCCGCCGCTCGGCCTCGACGGTGGCGGCGAAGGACAGAAGGGCGCGACCAAGGTTCGCCGCAACGACGGATCCATCGACGTGCTCAGGGCCTGCGACCAGACCGTGCTCGATGCGGGCGAGGCGGTGGTGGTGATCACGCCGACCCCGGGTGGTTTCGGTCCTGAATGAATCACCGGGTGGTTCAATCAGGGGATTCGCCGGTGAATCGGCCCTGAATCATCTTTCTTGCGGCCGGGTGCAGATTTTTCGGCATCCGGCCGTGCCTTTTTGGGCCTGGGGAATCGGGATTCGTTTGCCGGTTTCGCGCCAAGGGAGGGCCCAAGTGGTTGATTTCGCGTCCAGATTGCGGACGTCTCGCGGTCTCTGTGGACACCCTTGAAGATTCTTCGGGCACCTTACGCAGGGTCTTGTGGGTGTTTGGGCGTTTGTCGCAAAAAATTCGCAAAAGTTGGAAAAAGGTCGTTGACAGTTTGAAGGGGTGGCGACTATATACGCCTCAACAACGAG
>NZ_JACHOU010000006.1 GCF_014206975.1 Aminobacter aganoensis | reverse complement strand
AGATCGTCAAGGCCATGGACCACTGAGCCGCAAGCTCGGAGCGCCAAGCCAAAAGCAACTCGGAAAAGCCCGGCTCACGCCGGGCTTTTTTGCATATCGGGACGTTTCTGCTGTTGCGCGACGTGTCAGTGCGTTCCGTCGTGCCATGCCCCTCATCCGCCTGCCCCCGCACTTTCTTCTCCGTGAACGGGGCGAAGGAGGCTGGCCGCGACTCTGGCGCCTCCCTCCCCCTTGTGGGGAGGGTAAGGGTGGGGGTGGACGATGGGCGGAACGGGTCTGTCCGTGGAAAGGCGGTTACCCCCACCCCTAGCCCCTCCCCACAAGGGGGAGGGGAATCGCTACCGCTGCGCTTCCGTCGCCATCTTCACGGCAAGCCCGGCCAGCACCGTGCCCATCAGCCCGCGCTGGACGGCTACCCAGCCGGGATTGCCGGCTAGGAAGGTCGAGATCGAGCCGGCCGAAATGGCGATGATGGCGTTGACGGTGATGCTGATGGAAATCTGGATGGCGCCAAGGACCAGAAGCTGGGTGAGCACGCTGCCGTCGGCGGGGTCGATGAACTGCGGCAGCAGCGACAGATAGAGCACGGCGACCTTGGGGTTCAGCAGGTTGGTCAGGAAACCCATGGCAAACAGCTTGCGCGGCGTGTCGCGGGGCATGTGGCGCACCTGGAACGGCGAGCGGCCGCCGGGGCGCAGGGACTGCCAAGCGAGCCACAGCAGGTAGGCGGCACCGGCGAAGCGGATGACGTCGTAGGCGTAGGGCACCGCAAGCACAAGGGCCGTGATGCCGAAGGCGGCGCAGAGCATGTAGACGACGAAGCCAAGGGCGACGCCGCCAAGCGAAATCAGCCCGGCCTTCGGGCCCTGGCTGAGCGAGCGCGACACGAGGTAGATCATGTTCGGCCCCGGCGTCAGCACCATGCCGAGGGCAATTGCTGCAAAGGCAATGAGGCTTGCGGTGTCGGGCATGCGCGTTCTCTCCGGGACTGGCCATCCAGTTGGTGAAGAGATGCCGGGAAATGGTCAGGCGCGACAGGGGCAGGTGACGGCAGTCAATTGCGGCAGCCAGCCTCGACATTGTTGCCGTCGGGATCGAGGACATAGGCGCCGTAGTAGTTCATCTCGGCCGGGCCGCGCGGTCCGGGTGCGCCATTGTCGGTGCCGCCATGGGAGAGAGCGGCCTTGTGGAAGGCGTCCACCTGCGCGCGCGTCGCGGCCTTGAACGCCAGGTGCAAGGGGCTTGCGGAGGTAATGTGACCGTCAGTCCAGAAGGCCGGCCGGTCGGTGCCCACCCACAGGAACGGGATGTGGTCCCGGGCGCTCCGGCAGACCAGGAACGACGTTTCGGAGTTGTCGATCGTCGACAGGCCAAGGCTCTGCGCCACCGCGTCGTAGAAGCGGCGGGAGGCTTCAAGGTCGCGAACGCGAAAGCCGAGATGGTCGAACATCGACGATGTCCTCAAGCGAAAAATCCGCGCCCGAAGCACGAGGCCCGGGCGCGGATGGATGGCGCCGGTGCGCTTACTTGAGCGGCGCCGTCAGCTGCAGTGCGCCGATCGCCAGGGCGGCGTTCAGGCCGGTCTGGTTGGTCACGCTGAGCGGCTGCAGGGCGATCGAGCGCGCCGAGCCGCCGACGAGCACATTGGCGCCAAGGCCGACGGCGATGGTCGCTTCCGCGGTTGCGCCGACATAGTTGCCGGCGAGGCCGCCCGGGTCATAGACGTCGCGGCTCGGTGCCAGCACCAGCCACTCGAGGGCACCGCCGGTGGTGGTGCCGATGTCGACGCCGTATTTGTTGATCCGGCCGGAATAGATCTCCTGCGTGCGGCTGCCGAAAGCCGGCGTGAACGTGCACTGCATGTCCTTGCTCGAGCCGATGATGAAGCCGGTGCCGCCATTGACGGTGCAGCTCAGCATGCCGAGCTTGGCGCCGAACTGTGCGTGCGCAGGCACTGCCAGCGGCACAAGGGCGAGAGCGGCGAGGAGGGCGAGTTTTTTCATGGGAGAATCCTTTCAGGCATGAAGCGATATCAACCGGATAGCCGCTGAAAGGTTCCCTCTGGCGCGGCTAGGCGATCTTGCGCATTTGCCGGCGAATCGCGTCGGCGAAGCGCATGACGCGCGCCGGCTGCGGCTTTTCTGCGGCATGGAAAGACAGCATGGCAAAGCTGGCTTTCGGCGCGCAGGCCTTGAACACGCCCCATTTCAGGATGCGGCGGACTGGGCGGCGCATCACCAGGCGGTCGACCCACCAGGGGCTGCCCAGCGTAGTGACGGCGACGACATGGCGGAGCCTGTAGAGCAGCGGCCTGATCGGGCCGAAATCGGTGCCGTGGTCGAAGGCGATGCCGGGTGAAAACACCCGGTCGACCCAGCCCTTCAGCATCGCCGGAAGGCCGAACCACCATGTCGGGAAGACCAGCACCAGGATTTCCGCCTCGCGCAGGGCGGCGGCATGGCTCATCAGCGCGCCGGCCTCGAAGCGTTCGCCATAATAGGAGCCGCGTTCGGCCTCGCTCAGCCGCGGGTCGAAGCCGCTGGCGTAGAGATCGAGCAGCGTGACTTTGTGGCCGGCGGCTTTGAGTTCCTCGATGGCCGCGTCGGCGAAATGCCGGTTCAGGCTTTCGGGCAGCGGGTGCGACAGGACCACGAGGCAGTTCAAGGCGAAGCCCTGTCTTTGCGCCGGTGCGGAGATCAGGCGCCGCGTGTGCGGGCCAGACCGTCGACAGCCGGCTTGTAGTTGGGGTCGAGGCGAACCGCCTCGGCATAGGCCTTGGCGGCCTTGGCCTTGTCGCCGCGACGCTCGTAGATCAGCGCCTGGTTGGCCCAGCTCTCGGCGATCTTGCCGTCGAGCTTGATCGCCATGTTGATGTCGGTGAAGGCATTCTCGTCGTCGCCGGTGGCGAGATAGGACAGGCCGCGGCCGTTGTAGGGCTCGGCGGCATCGGGCGACAGCGAGATCGCCTTCGAGAAGTCCTCGATGGCGAAGGCGTGCTGGCCCTGCTGCTGATAGATCAGGCCGCGGTTGTGGTAGGCGCGCGGGTCGGTGGTGTCGAGCTCGATCGCCTTCTGGAAGTCGTTGAAGGCGTCCTGGGTGCGGCCGGCCTTGCGGTAGAGATTGCCGCGGCCGATATAGGCGGCGTCGTAGGAGGCGTTGAGCTGGATGGCCTTGTTGTAGTCGGCCAGCGCCGCCGGCTGGTTGCCCATGAAGCGGTGGATCAGCGCCCGGTTGGAATAGGCCTGGTAGAAGTTCGGGTTGAGCTGCAGCGCCCGGTCGAAGTCCTGGAGCGCCTCGCGGTACTTGCCGCCGCGGCCATAGGCTGAGCCGCGCACATTGTAGGCCTCGGGGTCGTTCGGGTTGCTGGAGACGACGGCGCTCAGCGAGGAGATGTTTTCGCTCGAACCCTGCATCGTGTCGATGCGGGTCAGCTCGCCGGCGGGACCCGACGACTGGCAGCCCGCAACGGCCATTGCGACGAGCAAGAGAGCGGTCATGGTGCCGCCGCGCAGGAGGGAGTTGCGGTTGCTCATGACTGCATTCATCGCGGTATCCCTCGCATGCGCCCCGGGCAGGTGGCGCGGCGTCCGGCGGGAAGCCGAACAAAACAAAAAGGTGGCGGCGATGTTTAGTCGCCCCACCTTGTCGTTATCCTCCGAAAAGGACCAAAAATTGGCAGATCAACGTGCCGGACGAGCACCAGCGCCAGCAGCAGCTGCCGGGCGCGGCGTGCTGGGCAGCAGGCCTTCGCGCTGGGCGCGCTTGCGGGCCAGCTTGCGGGCGCGGCGAACGGCTTCTGCCTTTTCGCGGGCGCGCTTCTCGGAAGGCTTCTCGTAGTGACCGCGCATCTTCATTTCACGGAAGATGCCTTCGCGCTGCATTTTCTTCTTCAGCGCGCGAAGCGCCTGGTCAACATTGTTATCGCGGACGAGTACCTGCACGTGTGATCCTGTCTTTCGGGTTCGAAATCCTAAGGCTAGCGGCAATAGCCACGATGCCTCCGCGATGGTTCCACCGCGAATTGTGGGCGGCTGATAGCAGAATCAGGCCTGCTTGTCCACTGCAAAGGCCGCATTTCCTGCGCTGCGTGGGAAAACGGCGCCGGGCTGTGCCCACTTCCGCCGCAATCGTTGTCGACGAAGCCTGTCCCATCTTCCGGTCCCACATGCAAGGCATTCCATGCGCTCCCTGATTTTCGCCCTGGCGCTCGCCGCCGCCATCCCGCAGGCACATGCCGCCGATCTCATCGGCTTCTGGGACCAGCCGCAGCATGGCGGCAACAGCTTCAACCGGCTGCCGCCCGACCAGGCCTATTTCGATGCGCTGCGCGGCTATGGCGCGACCTGGGTGCGGCTGTCCTATGACAAGTGGAAGCCGGAGAAGCGCGATTTCCTGATCGGCAGCGCCGACAAGTACGAGGGGCTGGTGGCTGCCGATGTCGAGACGCTGAAGCAGGTGCTCGACCGCGCCGACAAGGCCGGGCTCAAGGTGGTGATCGCGCCGCTGTCGCTGCCGGGCATGCGCTGGGCCCAGAACAACGACAACACGTTTGACGGCCGGCTGTGGGCGGACAAGGCCCGGTGGACCGAGGCCGCCGCCTTCTGGCGCGATCTTGCCGCCGAGCTCAGGGATCATCCGGCGGTCGCCGCCTACAACATCGTCAACGAGCCGGCGCCGGAAAAGGAGGGCGGGCTCGCCGAGCACGCCTCTGTCGCCGAGATGCGCTCGTGGTACACCGGGAACGCCGGCAGCTCGCGCGATCTGCTCGCCTTCTACGAAACGGTGATCAAGGCGATCCGCGAGGTCGATCCGGTGACGCCCGTCATGGCCGACGCCGGCTGGTATGCCGCGGCCGACGCCTTTTCCTACTGGCCGGCCAAGCTGACAGACCAGCGCGTGCTTTATTCCTTCCACATGTACGAGCCCTACGCCGCCACCAGCGCGCCGAACATGAAGCGCGACAAGCCCTTTGCCTATCCGGGCAACGTGCCCTTCGGCGACGGCGAGCCGCAGAAATGGGATGCCGAACGGGTAAAGGCCTATCTCGGTCAGCCGGTCGAATGGGCTGACAGCCGCGGCATCGCCCGCAACCGCGTCGTCGCCGGCGAGTTCGGCTGCATGCGCCGCCTGCCGTTCTGCACGCAGTATCTCGAGGACGTGTTGACCAGTCTCGACGCCGAGGGGCTACACTGGGCGTTCTACAGCTTCCGCGAGGACGCCTGGGACGGCATGGATTACGAGCTCGGTTCGGCCAAGGTGAACTGGAAGTACTGGGAAGCGATGGAGAACAATGCGCCCGATCCGGTCAAGCGCAAGCCGACGCCGGAGTTCGAGCCGATCTCCAGGCGCCTGGCTGCCGGCAAGTAGACGCCGCCGGGCAATCGCGGACGGCGATCTCGTATCTGAGCGCTCAGGCCAGGAACTTCAGGCCGTTGACGATCTTGTCGACGAGCTTGCGCTCGCCATGCAGGCCGAGCCCGACAAGATCCAGCTCGGCCGTCGGCGTGGCCGCAACCGAGGCGCGGTTGTCGGCGTCGTTGCTGGTGGCAAACAGGGGCCGCGTGTAGATCGAAAACGGGATGCCGCGCGAGCGCGCCCGCTCGAAAGTGCGCCGCATCGTCTGGGCGTCCGCGCCGTAGACGAAGACCGGTTCGCGGATCGTGGCGAGATAGTAGTGGTCGTCGCGGTCGCGATAGGCCTCGCCCGCCATTTCGGGAAAACCGTGCATCAGCCCTCCGGTCAGGAAGGCCGCGATGTTGACCTTCTGCCAGGCGGCGAGGTCGTCGAGGAGGATCAGGGCGGTCTTGGTCGGATACATCATCGCCGGAGGCTAGCCGGCGCCGGCTCTTGGGGTCTTGAACGTTTGTGCAAGGCCCACGACATTGCATCGACGGCACCAGGATCCGCGCATCGATGATCACTGACTTCATCGCCACCGACGAACCGGCCCAGGGGCTCCAGCGCCTGGTCGCGCGTTTCGGGGGCCATGCCTACGACCCGCACCGCCACGAGACCTATGCCGTCGGTCATACCCTGTCGGGTGCGCAGGCATTTCGCTATCGCGGCAGCGATCGGATCAGCGTCCGGGACGAGTGCATGGTCATTCATCCCGACGAGGTGCATGACGGCCATGCCGGTGCGCCTGAAGGCTTCACCTACCGCATGCTCTACGTCGAGCCGTGGCTTGTCTGCCGGGCGCTCGGACGCGAAAGTCTCTTGCCCTTCGTGCCTGGCGTGGTCGAGCACGATGCCGAACTCGCGGCCCTGATCGACGATGCCTTTTCCGACTTTCCCAACCCGATGGAACCGCTGCAGGCCGATGCCTTCGTGGCCGATGTCGCTGCGCATCTTGCCCGGCGCAGCGACGATGCCAGGCCTTTGCGCGCAGCCCCCATGCCAATGGAACAACTGGCGAGGGCGCGTTCGTTCCTGTCGGAGGAGTTCGATCGACCCATTTCCTCCGGCGATCTCGAGCGCATCACCAGTCTCGACCGCTTCGAACTGGCGCGCGCCTTCCGCCGGCTCCTCGGGACTTCGCCACATCGCTATCTCGTCGGGCGAAGGCTCGCCCATGCGCGCTCCCGCATGGCTGCGGGCGAGGGATTGGCCGAGGCTGCTGCGGCCTCGGGCTTCGCCGACCAGAGCCACATGACACGCCATTTCCGTGCCCGGTTCGGCATCACGCCGGGGCGGTTCGCCGCGCTCGCGGGTGCTGCCAAGGCCTGACAACTGGACCGCACAGTACCGCATCGTGCACCATGAAAGCGGTGTCTCCGGGGTTTATGTCAGCCGGAAGACCAGCCGGAGTGACCGCCGTTGACCGACACAGCCATGCCCAGCCGCCCATCGGGTGCCGATGCAACCGTGTTCGCGATCCTGCTTGCGGTCAGCTTCAGCCACTTCGTCAACGACGTGATGCAGTCGCTGCTGTCGTCGCTCTATCCGATGCTGAAGACCGACTACCAGCTCGATTTCTGGCAGATCGGGCTCTTGACCATGACCTTTCAGGTCACCGCGTCGATGCTGCAGCCGCTGATCGGCATGTATGCCGACAAGAAGCCGCTGCCCTATTCGCTGCCCGTCGGCATGGGGTCGACGCTGGTCGGGCTCTTGATGCTGGCCTTCGCCCACAGCTACACCATGCTTCTGGTCGGCGCTGCCTTCATCGGCTTCGGCTCGGCGATCTTCCATCCTGAGTCGTCGCGCGTTGCGCGGATGGCCTCGGGCGGGCGCTACGGTCTGGCGCAGTCGCTGTTCCAGGTCGGCGGCAATTTCGGTTCGGCGATCGGGCCGCTGCTCGCCGCCCTGATCGTCGTGCCGCAGGGCCAGACCGGCATCGCCTGGTTCGCGCTCGGCGCCATCGTCGGCATCATCGTGCTGACGCGTGTCAGCGGCTGGTACAGCCGCCATCTCATCGCCACGGCCCGGCCGGCTTCCTCGACGCTGTTTCCGCCGCTGCCGCGCCGCACGGTGATGGTGGCTCTGGTCGTGCTGGCGCTGCTGGTGACGACCAAGAACATCTATACGGCGAGCCTGTCGAGCTTCTACACCTTCTATGTCATCGAGCGCTTCGGCGTCTCGGTGCAGGAATCGCAGTACCTGCTGTTCCTGTTCCTCGGCGCTGCCGCGCTCGGCACCTTCCTGGGCGGCCCGATCGGCGACCGTTTCGGCGCCAAGACGGTGATCTGGTTCTCGATCCTCGGCGTGCTGCCGTTCACGCTGATGCTGCCCTATGCCGACCTGTTCTGGACCAAGGTGCTGACGGTGGTGATCGGCCTGATCCTCGCGTCCGCCTTCTCGGCCATCGTCGTCTTTGCGCAGGAACTGGTGCCGGGCCGCGTCGGCTTGATCGCCGGCATCTTCTTCGGCTTCGCCTTCGGCGTCGGCGGCATCTCGGCTGCCGTGCTCGGCGTCGTCGCCGACAGCCACGGCATCGCGTTCGTCTACAAGATCTGCTCCTACCTGCCTTTGCTCGGGCTGCTCACCATCTTCCTGCCCAACATGAAGGCCGCGCGCGCAGGCGCGGCCTGACATGCCGTGCCCGGTCAGACGCGGTTGATCGAGACGCCACCGTCGGCAAGCAGCGCGGCACCGGTGGTGAAGCTCGACGCCTCCGAGGCGAGATAGAGCGCCGAGCGGGCGATCTCCTCGGGCCTGGCGATGCGCTTCAGCGCATGCAGCCCCTCGATGAAGGCGCGCTCGTCGGCGGTCTTGAAGGTGGCCATCGGCGTGTCGGTGCCGCCGGGCAAAAGCGCGTTGACGCGGATGCCTCGCGAGCCGTACTCCGCCGCCAGAACCTGGGTGAGGCCGATCAGCCCGGCCTTGCTCGCGGCATAGGCGGCCATGCCGGGCATGCCCACCGTGTGGCCGACGAAGGTCGAGGTGAAGATCAGCGAGCCTGAGCCGCGCCTCAGCATTGCCGGGATCTGGTGCTTGGCGCCGAGATAGGCGCTGGTCAGGTTGGTCTCCATGACCTCCGTCCAGCTTGACAGTTCCAGTTCCGTGACCGGGCCCATCTCGCCGACGAGGCCGACATTGTTGAAGGCGATGTCGAGGCCGTCGAAATGGGTCTCTGCTTTTTCTACCAACGCGCGGGCAAAAGCCTCGTCCCTGACGTCGCCGGAAACCGCGACCACTTGACCCCCGTCGGCGCGGATTTCCGTGGCGAGCGCTTCCAATGCGGGGGCGCCGCGCGCGGCAAGAACCAGGCGCGCGCCCTGCCGTGCAAACAGCCGCGCCGTTTCCCGGCCGATGCCGGAACTGGCCCCCGTGACGATCGCGACCTTTCCGTTCAAATCAAACATGCGTCTTGCTCCTGTGCGCTCAGCGGCGTCTGCCGGCTGCGCTGGCACAGGTCGCAATTCGGCGGTCGGCGGGCCACCCGATACATGCGGCATGAATGGGCAGCATCAATGAACGGCATAAACGGGCGGCGCAAAACGGCAGACCCCGTCGCAAACAGCGCAAGGCTGGTCGTCGGATTTCGCTAGTGCTACACCTCGCGCTCTGACGCTTCCGGCATCTGCGAGGCCCTGAAAAAATGCGGAAATATTCGGTTTTTGCCATAGCCCGCGAGGCGATGCGCGGACACAAGGGCTGGGAGGAGCAGTGGTCCTCGCCCGAGCCGAAGAGCGAATACGACGTCATCATCGTCGGCGCCGGCGGTCATGGCCTCGCCACGGCCTATTATCTGGCCAAGGAACACGGCATCACCAATGTGGCGGTGCTGGAAAAGGGCTGGCTCGGCGGCGGCAATACCGGCCGCAACACCACCATCATCCGCTCCAACTATCTCTATGACGAATCGGCCGGCATCTACGATCATGCGCTGAAGCTGTGGGACGGGCTGAGCCAGGACCTCAACTACAACGTCATGTATTCGGCACGCGGCGTCATGATGCTGGCGCACAACGTCCATGACGTGCAGGTGCTGAAGCGCCACGTCCATGCCAACCGCCTGAACGGCATCGACAATGAATGGTTGACGCCGGAGCAGGCGAGGGAATTCTGCCCGCCGCTCAACATTTCCGCTTCTGCGCGCTATCCGGTCGTCGGCGCCTCGCTGCAGCGCCGCGGTGGCACCGCCCGCCACGACGCTGTTGCCTGGGGCTATGCCCGCGGCGCGTCGGACCGCGGCGTGCACATCATCCAGAACTGCGAAGTGACGGGCGTGCGCCGCACCCCCGACGGCCGCGTCTCGGGTGTCGAGACCTCGAAGGGCTTCATCGGCGCCAAGAAGGTCGGCGTCGTTGCTGCCGGCCACACCTCGGTGATCATGAACATGGCTGGCGTGCGCATGCCGCTGGAGAGTTACCCGCTGCAGGCGCTGGTGTCGGAGCCGGTCAAGCCGGTGTTCCCTTGCGTGGTGATGTCCAACACGGTGCACGCCTACATTTCGCAGTCCGACAAGGGCGAACTGGTGATCGGCGCCGGCACCGACCAGTACATCTCCTATTCGCAGACCGGCGGCCTGCACATCATCAACCACACGCTCGACGCCATCTGCGAGATGTTCCCGATGTTCACGCGCATGAAGATGCTGCGGTCGTGGGGCGGCATCGTCGACGTCACGCCGGACCGGTCGCCGATCCTGGCCAAGACGCCGGTACCGGGCCTCTACGTCAATTGCGGCTGGGGCACGGGCGGCTTCAAGGCAACGCCGGGCTCGGGCAACGTCTTTGCCCACACCATCGCGCGCGACGAGCCGCATCCGATCAACGCGCCCTTCACCATCGAGCGCTTCCGCACCGGCCGTCTCATCGACGAGGCGGCAGCGGCTGCGGTGGCGCACTG
Source organism: Aminobacter aganoensis (assembly GCF_014206975.1). GTDB lineage: Bacteria > Pseudomonadota > Alphaproteobacteria > Rhizobiales > Rhizobiaceae > Aminobacter > Aminobacter aganoensis. The sequence continues at coordinate 238,130 of NZ_JACHOU010000006.1, read as the reverse complement.
AGCGGAGGGGCCGACATATGTCCGAAAGGCCGGTCAACCTCGTCGAGAAGCTCGGGCTGTTTTCCGAGCACTGGACGCCGAAGATCGTCGCCGGTTTCAACGGCAACGACATCATGGTCGTTAAGGTCAAGGGCGAGTTCAACTGGCATTCACACCCGGATACCGACGACTTCTTCATGGTGCTGAGCGGCAGGCTGCGGATCCAGATGCGGGACGGCGATGTCGTTCTCGGACCGGGCGAACTCTATGTCGTGCCGAAGGGCATCGAGCATTGCCCGCTTGCCGAGGAAGAAACCCACCTGTTGCTGATCGAGCCCGCCGGCGTGCCCAACACCGGCGACCCGACGACCGCCGTGATCAAGAACCGGATCTGAGCCCTATGGTTCCGACGCATTGCCATCCCAGCGACCTGCACGCCGCCCGTGCCGCGGTCGCCCGTGCCATGGTGCGCCGATGACCATGCTCGCGACCACACTGGCCGCTGTCGCTGCCTCCTTCGTCCTCGCCGAGGAAAAGGGCATGTTCCACATGCCCGACGCCAGCGAGGTGCGGCTTCAGGCGATCAGCCGCACCGGCAACGAGGACGAATGGCCGTTCTCGGTCGCCTCGGGCATTCTCGCCTGCGTGTGGAGCGGCGGCCACAGGGTCGTTTCCTTCATCGAGCAGCCCGAAGCCCCCGACGACGAGCACGAGCCGCCGCCCGGACGTCATGTCATCGTTTCGGCCAACCCGTTCGAACTGACCTTCCTCAACATATCGAGCCGCGACCTGTTCTTGCCGGCGGACACGGTGGAGGCGCTGATCAAGCGCGTCGCCCCGTTCGAGGCATTGGGGCGACGGCTCTGCGACCAACCCCAAGGCTCCAACATCGGCCCCGGCGAACTCTAGGGATCATCCAGATGCTTCTCATTCACTGCCCCTATTGCGAGGAAGAGCGCCCCGAGCTCGAGTTCCGCAACGCCGGCGAGGCGCATATTGCGCGCTCCACCAACATCGCCGCCGAAAGCGACGAGGATTTCGAGAAGTTCTTCTTCATCCGATCGAACCCCAAGGGCGTGATCTTCGAGCGTTGGCGCCACATCCATGGCTGCGCGCGCTTCTTCAACGCGGCCCGCGACACCATCACCGACCGGTTCCTGCTCACCTACAAGGCCGGCGAGCCGAAGCCAGGCCTCTCGACCCTGTCGAGCGAAGGCGGGCCCGCGGCATGGGCGAACCGGCCGCCGGACCAGCTCAATGAAAAACCCAAGAGCAAGCGCTCGACCAAGGGAGAGGCATGATGGCCGGTTCCTACCGCATTTCCGGCCAGGGCCGCCTGACGCCTGCCAAGACCGCGCGCTTCACCTTCGACGGCAAGGCGATGACCGGTCTCGCCGGCGACACCGTCGCCTCGGCGCTGCTTGCCAATGGCGTGCATCTCGTCGGCCGCTCGTTCAAGTATCACCGCCCGCGCGGCATTCTTTCGGCCGGCGCCGAGGAGCCCAATGCGCTGGTGACCGTCACCCGCGATGCCGCGCGCAAGACGCCCAACGTCCGCGCCACGGTGCAGGAGCTCTATGACGGGCTCAACGTCGCCTCGCAGAACCGCTGGCCGTCGCTCTCCTTCGACGTCGGTGCCGTCAACGACATCGCCTCGCCGTTCTTCTCGGCAGGCTTCTACTACAAGACGTTCATGTGGCCGAAGGCGGCGTGGAAGAACTTCTACGAGCCCAACATCCGCTCGGCTGCCGGCCTCGGCGTCGCGCCCGACCAGCCCGACCCCGACCACTATTCGGCGCGCTACGCGCATTGCGAAGTGCTGGTGCTCGGCGGCGGTGCCGCGGGCCTCGCGGCGGCGCTTGCGGCGGCCGAGACCGGCGTGCGGGTCATCATCTGCGACGAGCAGGCTGAGTTCGGCGGCGCGCTGCGCTTCGAGAAGGGCGCGGTCATCGACGGCCAGGACGGCTGGAGCTGGGCGCAAGGCGCTGCCGCAAGACTTGCCGCGATGGACAATGTCACCGTGCTGTCGCGCACGACGGCCTTCGGCTACTACGCGCAGAATTTCGTCGGCCTCGTGGAACGGGTCACCGACCATGTCGCGCGCCCCGGCCGCGACGAGCCACGCGAGCGGCTGTGGCAAGTCCGCGCCCGGCGCGTGGTCATCGCCACCGGTGCCATCGAGCGCCACATGGTGTTTGCCAACAACGACCGCCCGGGCGTCATGCTGGCCTCGGCCGCACGCACCTTCCTCAACCACTACGGCGTCGTCGTCGGCAAGAATGTCGGCGTCTACACCGCCAATGACAGCGCCTATGGCGCGGCGATCGACCTCAAGAAGGCCGGTGTCGGTGTGGCGGCGATCGTCGACCTGCGCGACAACCCCACCGGACCGCTGGTCGACGAGGCGCGCGCGCTGGGCATCGAGGTCAACCATGGCCGCGCCGTCACCAGCGCCAATGGCAGCCAGCGCATCAAGTCGATGACCGTGCAGGCCAAGGGCGGCGGCGCCGAGCGCACCATCGCCGTCGACGCGCTCCTGATGTCGGCGGGCTGGACGCCGTCGGTGCACATGTTCTCGCAGTCGCGCGGCAAGGTCGCCTTCGACGACGCCACCAAGCGCTTCCTGCCCGGCACCTACGCCCAGGATTGCGTCTCGGTCGGCGCCTGCAACGGTTCCGACTCGCTGGAAGACACCGTCGGACAGGCGCTCGAGGCCGGCGCTGCCGCGGCGCGCGCCTCCGGGGCCAAGTCGGCCAGCGCCGTCACGCTCAAGATCGACGCCTCGGAAGGCTGGCACGGCGGCATGCTGGGTTCGGGCCCGGGTGCCGGCGCCGGCACCACGGTCAAAGCCTTCGTCGACTTCCAGAACGACGTCACCGCCAAGGACATCCGCCAGGCGGTGAAGGAGGGCATGCGCTCGATCGAGCACGTCAAGCGCTTCACCACCAACGGCATGGCCACCGACCAGGGCAAGACCTCCAACATGCATGGCCTGGCCATCGCCGCCGAGGCGCTGGACAAGGACATTCCGCAGGTCGGCCTGACCACCTTCCGCGCGCCCTACACGCCGGTGACCTTCGGCGCCATCGTCAACCACGCCCGCCACGGCCTGTTCGACCCGACGCGCAAGACAGCGACCCATGCCTGGGCGGAAGCGCATGGCGCCGTGTTCGAGGATGTCGGCCAGTGGAAGCGCGCCTGGTATTTCCCGCGCGCCGGCGAAGACATGCATGCCGCGGTCAACCGCGAATGCGTGACCGTTCGCAAGTCGGCCGGCCTGTTCGACGCCTCGACCCTCGGCAAGATCGAGGTCGTCGGCCCGGATGCGGCGAAGTTCATGGAGTTGCTCTACACCAACCCGTGGGAGAAGCTCGAGGTCGGCCGCTGCCGCTATGGCATCATGCTGCGCGAGGACGGCTTCATCTATGATGACGGCGTGGTCGGGCGCATGGGGCAGGACCGCTTCCATGTCACCACGACCACAGGTGGTGCGGCGCGCGTCATGAACCACATGGAGGACTACCTCCAGACCGAGTTCCCCGACCTCGACGTCTGGCTGACGTCCGTTTCGGAGCAGTGGGCGGTGATTGCGGTGCAAGGTCCCAACTCGCGAAAAATCATCGAGCCGCTGGTCGAGGGCATCGACATGTCGGACGAGGCGATGCCGCACATGTCGGTGCGCGAGGGCAAGATCTGCGGCGTGCCGACGCGGCTGTTCCGCATGTCGTTCACCGGCGACCGCGGCTTCGAGGTCAACGTCCCGGCCGACTATGGCCGTGCCGTCTGGGAGGGCCTGTGGGCCGAGGGCCAGAAGCACGGCGCCTGTGCCTATGGCACCGAGGCAATGCACGTGCTGCGCGCCGAGAAGGGCTACATCATCGTCGGCCAGGACACCGACGGCACCGTCACGCCCAACGACGCCGGTCTCGACTGGGCCGTCGGCAAGAAGAAGACTGACTTCGTCGGCATCCGCGGGCTGATGCGCCCGGACCTCGTCGCCAAGGGCCGCCGCCAGCTCGTCGGGCTCAAGACCAGGGATCCGCACACCGTGCTTGAAGAGGGCGCCCAGATCGTCGAGAACCCCAAGCAGGCGATCCCGATGAAGATGATCGGCCACGTCACGTCGAGCTACTGGTCCGAGAATTGCGACCGCTCGATCGCCATGGGCCTGGTTGCCGGCGGCCGCGACCGCATCGGCGAAACGCTCTACGTGCCGATGCCCGACGGCGTCATCGAGGTGGAAGTTACCGGCACCGTGTTCTTCGACGAGAAGGGAGACCGCCTCAATGGCTAAGGTCGCAATCGCCAACCGCAATCCCGCCCTTGCCGGCCACAGTGTCGGCGGCCACGGCGTGTCGCTCAAGGTGCTGGGGCCGGCCAGCCGCATGTCGTTGCGCGCCCGCCCGGCTGCCGTCGCCGCGCTCTCCAAGGCGCTGGGCGTGAGCCTGCCGGACAGGGCCAAGACCTCCGCGGCGAAGAGCGGCCGCACGATACTCTGGCTCGGCCCGGACGAATGGCTGGTCATCGACGAGGCTGGCGGCGATCCCGTTGGCGACTGCGCGTCGGTCAAGGGCCTGCACTCGGCGGTCGACGTGTCGCATCGCAACGTCGCCATCGCGGTGACCGGCCCGAATGCTGCGGCCACCGTCAATGCCGGCTGCCCGCAGGATCTGTCGCTTCAGGCTTTCCCGGTCGGGGCCGCCTCGCGCACCGTGCTCGGCAAGGTCGAGATGGTGCTGCTCAGGACCGGCGAGGACGCCTTCCGCGTCGAGTGCTGGCGCTCGTTCTCCGACTACGTCTATGGCTTCCTGTCGGAGGCCGCGCGCGACTAGTCCGGGCCCGGATGAGGTGTTGGAAGGTGCCATGCCCCGGAACCCACGGGGCAGGGCAGGCGTTTGTTCTCGACATCGACGAGAGGACAATGCGATGCCATCCATGCCCAATCAAAGCCCCGGGCAGATGCGGCCGAAGCGCGAAAGACGCGCCCGGCGCAGCGACGCCAGGCCCAAGGACCAGGATATCCTGCAGGAAGAACTCGACGAAGGTCTGGAAGACAGCTTCCCGGCGAGCGACCCTGTTTCGGTGACTTCGACGACGATTTCCGGGGCGCCTAAGCCTGCCGGCGAAAAGTGACTGTCCCGATTAGTAATGAAAAAGCCGCCCCTTTCGGGCGGCTTTTTCATTGATATCGCTCAATGATATCGCTCAATCAATCAGTTGAAGCTGGGCACGATCCAGGGATTGATGTCGATGCCGACCCTGGGCTTGTCGCTGGTCCGGATGCTGTTCGTGGTCAGCGGTCCCCGATCGTCCTTGATCCCACCGGTGGCGCCGCAGTCCAGCTTGCCCGCCATCTCCGTGCATGCGGAAGGAGCGTGCGGTTTGGTCGTGTGCGTGTCTTTTGCCATTGCAAGGCCGCTCGTCGCGAGCAACGCCGCGAGCGCCAGTACAGTCCGTTGCATTGTCCATCTCCGTAAATTTTATCCGTACATGTACGGTATGCCTTACAGATACGACCGCACCTCACGCATCGCAAGGGGTATTCCGTACGTGTACGGAGATTTTGTTGTCGAGGCACTGAAAGCACTGAATGCTGCCCCGGCAGGCGCTAGCAATTGCCGGGTTCGTCGGTGAGCGGGGTCACCTCGGTCGCTGCCAGTCCGGCAAGGGCGAGGTCGCCGATCCGCAATACATAAGCCTTCGGGTCGCCGAACGGATAAAAGGGAAACGTGATCAGCAGCGAGATCGCGCCATGGGCCACCGTCCACAGGGAGGTGGCTATGGCGCGCGCGTCGCCCTTCAGCTTGCCCGCCGTGATGCAGGCTTCGACCCGTTCCATGATCACCTGGAAGGCCGGGTTTCCGCGTTCCATCTCGGCAAAGGTTTCTTCGACCGGCGGCTTCTGCTTCTCGGTCATGAATACGGTCCGGTATTCATTCGGATTGCCAAGGCCGAACTCGGCATACTCGACAAGCGCCGCGCGGACCGCTTCGAGTGGATCGCGAGGCCGGTTCTGCCGCATCCGTCGCGCAAGGTCGATGAAGGCATTCTCGGCGAGCGCCATCAGGATCTCTTGCTTGTCGGCGAAGTAGGAATAAACCGACATCGGCGCATAGCCGACCCTGGTGGCGAGCTTGCGGATCGTCAGGCCTTCATAACCTTCTTCCCGCACCAGCGCGTGAGCGGCTGCCACCAGTTCGGCCCTGAGTTCGGCCTTCTGGAGCTCACGTCGGTTTGCGGCAATAGTGGACAAGGATACGCCCTGCTGACTTCACGTACTCGAAGCCAGCGACTCTATACGCGGCTCCCAAGGGCAGCAAGGTAACCGGCCATAGCTCATCAGGACTAATCCCACGAGGAGAGGGCCGGGGCGAATGAGGACGGTGTCAGGCGGTCTCGCGCTTCGGCTCGACGAATGTCAGTGTCAGCCAGCGCGCGGTCAGTGCGGGCTTTTTCTGGTCCTCGATCTCCATGGTCACGTCGTGCGTCGCCTGGATCCAGCCCGACGGGCGAATCTTGAGGTCGGCGAGCACGAAGCGGGTGCGGATGCGGGATCCGGTCTTCACGGGGGCTGCGAACTTCAGCGATTCGAAGCCCTGGTTGATGCCCATGTCGCCGCCCTCGACAGGCGGGACTGTCTCGAACGTCATCGCCGACAGCAGCGACAGCGTCAGGAAGCCATGCGCGATGGTGCCGCCGAACGGCGTTTCCCTGGCCGCCCGCTCGGGGTCGCAATGGATGAACTGATGGTCGTCGGTTGCGTCGGCGAACTTGTCGATCATCTCCTGGGTGACGGTGCGCCAGGGCGACACGCCGATCTCCTTGCCGACGGTGGCCTGAAGCTGCTCGAGATTGATTGGTTTCAGGCTCATCGCATCCCGTCCTGCATAAGAAAAAGTCATGCACCGCGCACCAGCGACAGACTGATACAGAATCAGACAGGCCCTGTCATCGCTTGCAGCGGCAAATCCGTCGCAGATTGGCCAACCAAATAACCGACAACTATTCCGCAGGTTCCACGCCGGTGTAGGCGGCTTCCTCGAGCTCGCGCTTGAGGCGGCTTTCCTCGGCGACCTTGGGCGTGATGAAGCGGCCGAGCAGCAGGTAGGCCACCGGGGTCAGGAACAGCGTCGAAACGGTCGCCAAGCCGAGGCCGCCGACGATCACCCAGCCGAGCGCGATGCGCGCCTCGGCGCCTGCGCCTTGCGCCAGCACCAGCGGCAGGCCGCCGAGCACGGTACAGATCATCGTCATCAGCACCGGCCGCAGGCGGATGCTCGCCGCGTCTTCAATGGCCTGGCGCACGCCCATGCCGCGGTCGCGCAACTGGTTGGCGAACTCGACGACGAGGATGCCGTTCTTGGCCATGACGCCGACAAGCAGCACCAGGCCGATCTGGCTGTAGGCGTTGAGCGAGGTGCCGGTCAGGATCAGCGCGAAGACGGCGCAGGCGAGGCCCAGCGGCACTGTCGCCATGATGATGACCGCCGAGACGAAGCTCTCGAACTGTGCCGCCAGCACCAGGAGGATGATAACGATGGCGAAGCCGAAGATCGTCAGCATGCTGCCGCTGGTTTCGTTCAGCGTGGCGGCCTCGGCGAGCGGCAGCAGGCGGCTGCCGGCGGGGAGCACGGGGGCGGCGATTTCCTCGACCCGGTTCAGCGCGTCTCCGAGCGCGAAATCGTCGGCCAGGCTCGCCGTGATGGCGATCGATCGCTGCTGCTGTTCGCGCGACAGCGACGGCGCGACAGCGCGCTCGGTCAGCGAGGCAATGGTCGAGACCGGCACGAAGCGTCCGTCATTGGCCCGGATGAAGATGTTTTCGAGGTCGGTCGAATCGTTGATCGGGTTGGTCGTCGAGACCAGCTTCACGTCGTAGCTGCGGTCTTCGATGAAGACGCTGGCGATCTTGCGGCCGTCGAGCATCGCCTGCAGCGCCGGCGATAGCCCGTTGATGTCGATGCCGAGGTCGGAGGCGCGGTCGCGGTCGACGGTGACGAAGAGCTGCGGCTGGTTGGCGTCGGTGGAGAGGCGCGGCTGGCGGAAGCGCGGGTCCTTTTCCATCTCGGTCAGCACCTTGGCAGCGGCGACGCCGAGATCGGCATAGCTGTTGCCGACGAGCGCGAACTGCAGGCCGTTGCCGGCGCCGCGGATGCCCAGGCTGTTGGGCTGGCCGACGGTGGTGCGCACGCCCGGCACGTCGCGCGTCCGCGACAGGATGTCGGCGGCGATCTGCTGCTGGGTGCGGCTGCGTTCGCTCCAGGGTGCCAGCGACAGCACCATGAAGCCGCTGTTGTTGTTGTTGCCCATGCCGGCGCTGACGAAGGTGCTCTCGATCTCGCCCGACTTGCGCAGCGGCTCGATCAGTCCTTCGATGCGGCGCAACTGCGAAGCGGTGTAGTCGAGGCTGACGCCTTGCGGGGCGGAGATGCGCAGCATCACCATCGAACGGTCTTCGGTCGGCGTCAGTTCCTGGCGCACGCTGCCGAAGGCGATGTAGGCGGCGCCGGCAAACAGCACGGAAACGACGATGACGATCCATGGTGCGTTGAGGCAGGCGCGCAGGCAGCGCGCGTAGATGGCGGCGAGCTTGCTGCCGAGCTTGCCGAGCGCGCCGCCATGGCTGTGCTCGATGCTCTTCTCGGTCAGCATGCGCGAGGCCAGCATCGGACACAGCGACAGCGCCACCACCGACGACAGCAGCACGGCGATCGCCAGCACGAAGCCGAATTCGCGGAACAGGCCGCCGGTCTGGCCGGGCAGGAACGAGATCGGGATGAACACGGCGGCGAGGGTGGCGGTGGTGGCGACGACGGCGAAGAACACTTCCTGCGTGCCGAGCACGGCTGCGGCGCGCGGGCCCATGCCTTCGTTGCGGCGGCGGACGATGTTTTCGAGCACCACGATGGCGTCGTCGACGACGAGGCCGGTCGCCAACACCAGCGCCAGCAGCGTCAGGATGTTGACCGAGAAGCCGGCGAGATAGATGCCGGCGATGGTGCCGATCATCGCCACAGGCATGGCGAAACCGGGGATCAGCGTCGCGCGCCAGTCCTGCAGGAACACGTAGATGACCAGCAGCACGATGGTCACTGCCAGGACCAGGGCGATCTCGACCTCTTCGATGGCGCCCTTGACGAAGGTGGCGTCGTCCGAGGTGACGCGGATGGTCATGCCGTCGGGCAGGGTCTGCTGGATCTTTTCCGCTGCCGCGCGCACGCCTGTCGAGATGTCGAGCGTGCTCGACTGGGCCTGGCGCACGATGCCGATGCCGATGCCGGTCTTGCCGTCGGAGCGCAGCGAGGTCGAGCCGGGATCGCCGCCCAGCGTCACCGTCGCCACGTCGCCGAGCCGGGTCTTGCCGTTGATGATGATGCTCTCGAAGGCTTCCGGCGTCGTCACCGCCGCGCTGGCGCGCACGATGATGTCCTGGTTGCCGACGGTCAGCGACCCCGCCGGCGCGTCGAAGGAGACGCTCGCCAGCGCGTTGGAGATGTCGGCCAGCGTCAGACCGAGGCTGGCGACCCTAGCCTGGTCGATGTCGACGCGGAACACCTTGGCGCGGTCGCCATAGGTCTGCACGTCGGCAACGCCGTCGACGGCGGCGAGCGCGTCGACGATCTGGTCCTCGACCAGGATGGTCATGTCCTCCACGGGCATGGTGTCGGAGGTCACGGCCAGGCGCATCACCGCGTCGGCGTTGGCGTCGGCCTTGACGATGCGCGGCGCATCGGCGTCGTCGGGCAGCGTGTTGGTCACCCGGCCGACGGCATCGCGCATGTCTGATGCCGCGACGTTGAGGTCGACGCCGTCGTTGAACTCGACGGTGACGCGGCTGTTGCCGTAGGACGAGCTCGACGAGATCGACTTGACGCCGGTGACGCGCGCCACCGCGCCCTCGACCACCGCCGTCACCTCGCGGTCGACGATTTCGGCGGCGGCATCGGAATAGGTGGTCGACACAGTGATGACCGGGCGGTCGACGTCGGGCAGTTCGCGCACCTCGACGCCGTAGAGGGCAGCGAGGCCGGCCACCACGATCAGCGTGTTGATGACGAAGGCCAGCACCGGCCGGCGCACGAAGAGTGCGGTGATGCCTTTCTCGGCGTTCTCGTTATGGACGGTGCTCATGTGCCGCGCTCCGCTCAGGAGCCGCTGCGCGTGGCAGCTTCGCTGCCGGCGATGAGAAGTTCGGCGCCCTCGCGGACGGTATGGATGCCTTCGGTGACGACCTGGTCACCCGGCACCAGTGCTGCCTCGACCAGCACGCTGTCGGTGTTGCGCTGGATGATGCGCACGGGCACGCGCTTGGCCTTGCCGTTGGCCAGCGCCCAGACGAAGGCGCCGTCGCCGCCCCACTGGATCGCCAGAGGATCGACGGAGGGGAAGGTGTCGCCGGGAAACTGCATCACCACCTGGAACGACATGCCGGCCCGCAACTGGTCGCCGTCATTGTCGAGGCGGGCCTGGATGCGCAGCGTCCGGCTCTGCTCTTCGAGCCTGTTGTCGATGGCGCTGACGACGCCGTTGAAGATCTGGCCGGGGCGCGCGACCGAATTGGCGGTCAGCGGCGCGCCGACCGCAATCAGCCCGGTGAAGCGCTCGGGCACCCAGAAGTCGACGATGATGCGCGAGCGGTCGTCGATGGTGGCGATCGTCGTCTGGCTGGTGACGTAGTTGCCGGCCTCGACCGGCAGGATGCCAACGATGCCGGCGATGGGAGCACTGATGGTGCGGCGGTCGAGCGCAAGGGCCGCGTCGCGCACGGCGAGGCGGGCGTTCTCGACGGCGAGTTCCGCTTCCTTGAGCTGGACTGTGGTCGCGGTGTTGGTGGCGCGCAGGGCCTTGATGCGTTCCAGCGAGGCCTCGGCGTCGCCTTGCGCGATGCGGGCGCGCTCGAGCGCGATCTCTTCGGAATCGGCATCGAGCCTGGCCACCACCGCGCCGGCCTCGACCTTTTCGCCGGCTGCGACGGCGATCTCGGTCAGGCGTCCGGAGGCGTAGGGGTTGATCACCACCGAGTTCAGCGCGCGGCCGGTGCCGATCGCAGACAGCCTGTCGTTGATGGTGCCCGTGGTGACCGGCTGGGTGACGACGGGCGTCTGTGCCTGTCCGCCGCGGCCGCCACCGCCCTGGCGGCCAGCACCGTTGCCGCCGTTTGCCTGCGCGGTGCTTTCCGTCGCGGCCCGGGCCCAGTCGATGCCCCAGCTCGCCAGCACGTCGCGCGAACCCGGCACGAACAGCACCCAGCCGGCGGCGGCTGCGAGCACAATGACGGTTGCCAAGACAATCTGCTTCCAGGCGGCCATGCGTACTCCGGTCTGCTGCGTTTCGTTCCGCTTCGGGAACACGTGGCGTTTCATTCGTTGCGATGGCGCAGCCTTCGCCGCGCGGCGCACACAAATCGCTCTTCGGCGTCAGGCCTGCTCAGCCGCGTAGTATAGCCTAGTTCGATAGCGGAGACTTATGGCAATTCTCCACCTGTCGCACATTAAATCTGCGTAATCTTTGCAAGAATGGCGCTCGGCCTCAGCGCAGATCCTCGATCGCGCGGATGCGCTTGGCGCCCTCGGTTTCGAGCTTTCGCGTCAGTGCGCCGATCAGCGTCTCGGCGGCGACGAATAGGGCCGCGGACGAGTCCCACGCCGAAGGCACGGCGGTGCGGCCAGCAACGACATGGCGGGCAAAACGCGCGATCGGCGACAGCCACTGGTCGGTGAACAGGATGATCGTCGTGCCCCTGTCGTGCGCTTTCTCGGCCAGGCGGATCAGGCTGTCCTGGTAGCGGCGGATGTCGAAGATCAGCAGCGTGTCGCGTTTGCCCATGTCGATCAGCCGGTCGCGCCACAGGATTTCCTGGCCGACGAGGTGGCTGACGTTCGGCCGGATCAGGTTGAGATGGGCGGCCATGTAGCGTGCCAGGGGATCGGTGAAGCGGCCGCCGACCAGGTAGACATGCGCCTTCGGATTGGCGAGCTGGGCGACGATGTCGGTCAGTTGCCGATCCGAAATATGCCGGAAGGTCTCGCGGATGTTTTCGAGCACGGCTTCGAGGATCGGCGCGGTCGAGGCGGGCAGGGGCGACTGCGCTGCTGTCGTGCGCGAGGCCGGGGACTGCAACTGCGCAGCCAGTTCGTCCTGCAGGGCGGACTGGAACTCAGGATAGTTCTGGAAGCCGAGCCGGGCGACGAAGCGCAGGATCGTCGGCGACGAGACACCGGCCTGCTGGGAAAACTCCGCCACCGTCTTGAGCCCGATCAGCGGGTAGGAGGCGATCAGGGTCTGCGCCGCGCGGCGCTCGCCGGCAGGCATGGTGTCGATCTTTTCGGTGATCAGTTCGGCAACGCTCGAAACCATTCGTCTCCCCGTCTCGGTCCTGCACCGGTCAGCTCTGTTCTGGCACACCGCTTGGGCCGGTGCATGCCTTAAAATGGCATTTGACAAACTCTCATGATGTGTATGAAATCATCCATACGGGCGCAATGAACAAAAATTCGTAACATACGATACGCCCCGGGGATGAGCGAATGGGAACTGCCAAGGCCGCCGCGCGCGCCATGTCGAATGCCGTCCGGGTGACAAACCGGGACGGGCGCAGTCCTTACGTCATTCTCTGCGACCACGCCTCCAACCATCTTCCCGCGAGCGTCGGCACGCTCGGGCTCGACGCAGCGGAAATGCTGCGCCACATCGCCTGGGACCCGGGCGCGCTGCCGGTGTCGCAGCGCGTGGCCGAGGGCCTCGACGCGACGCTGGTCGAGTCCTGCGTCTCGCGCCTCGCCATCGACTGCAACCGCCCGCTCGGCGCGCCCGACCTGATTCCCGAGATCAGCGAGACCACCATCATCCCCGGCAATGCCGAGCTTTCGGCCACTCAGCGGCAGGCGCGAATCGCGTTATCATGGCAGCCGTTCCACGATGCGATCGACGACATCGTTTCGGAGCGGCGCCGCGAAGGGCGGGAGACGAGACTGGTGTCTGTCCATTCCTTCACTCCGGTCTACAAGGGCGTTTCGCGCCCCTGGCACATTGGCATCATCCATGACGAGGACAGCCGTCTCGCCGCGCCGCTGGTGACAGCGTTGCAGCAACTCGATGGCGTCACCGTCGGCGTCAACGAGCCTTACTCGCCAGCCGACCGCGTCTACTTCACCCTGGAACACCACGGCAGGTCGCGCGGCCTGCCGTGCGCGATGATCGAAATCCGCAACGACGAAATTTCGGCTCCGGCCGGGCAGCGGAGATGGGCGGATCTGCTCACGGGCATCTTTGCCGAACTCGAACCCGAAGCGGGCGAAGCGGCCGCGTTCGGGCCGGGCAACGGTCGCGCAGCACAGACAAAGGCATAACAACAAGGGGACATTCACATGACATCGCCTGGTTATTCCGATCACGACAAGAGCGAGGACGTCAAAGTCCTGCACAGCATGGGCTACGCCCAGGAACTCGAACGGCGAATGAGCCAGTTCTCCAATTTCGCCGTTTCCTTCTCCATCATCTGCATCCTGTCCGGCGGCATCAATTCGCTGGCGCAGGCGACGTCCGGCGCCGGCGGCGCGGCGATCGGCATCGGCTGGCTGATCGGCTGCTTCGTGTCGCTGGTGTTCGCAGTGGCCATGGCGCAGATCAGCTCGGCCTATCCGACGGCCGGCGGCCTCTATCACTGGGGCTCGATCCTCGGCAACCGCTTCACCGGCTGGCTGACCGCCTGGTTCAACCTGCTCGGCCTCGTCACGGTGCTCGGTGCCATCAATGTCGGCACCTACTACTTCTTCATGGGCGCCTTCGGCACGACCTATCTCGGGCTCGAGGACACCACCACCACGCGCATCATCTTCCTGGCCATCATCACCGGCCTGCAGGCGCTGGTGAACCACATGGGCATCGGCCTGACCGCCAAGCTCACCGACTTCTCCGGCTATCTGATCTTCGCAACGGCAATCGCACTGGCACTGGTCTGCCTGGCTGCGGCCGACAGCTACGAGATCGGCCGCCTCTTCACCTTCGCCAACTATTCGGGCGAGGCGGGAGGCAATGTCTGGCCGGCAAACTCGTCGATGTGGGTGTTCATGCTCGGCCTGCTGCTGCCGATCTACACCATCACCGGCTACGACGCCTCGGCGCACACCTCGGAGGAGACGCTGAAGGCCGCACATTCGGTGCCCCGCGCCATGGTCGGCTCGGTGCTGTGGTCGGCCTTGTTCGGCTACATCATGCTGTGCTCGTTCGTGCTGATGCTGCCGAACATGGACGAAGCCGCCAAGCAAGGCTGGAACGTGTTCTTCTGGGGCATGGAACAGCAGGTCAATCCAGTGGTGAAGGACATCCTGTACCTCGCCATCTTCGTCGCGCAGTGGCTGTGCGGCCTGGCGACGGTGACGTCGACCTCGCGCATGATCTTCGCCTTCTCGCGTGACGGCGGCCTGCCGGGCTCGAAGGCTCTGGCCAAGGTCAGCCCGACCTACCGCACTCCCGTCGCGGCGATCTGGACCGGCTCGATCCTGGCCGTCCTGTTCGTCTGGGGTTCGTCGCTGGTCTCTATCGGTGACACGCCGGTGTACACCATCGTCGTCGCCTGCACCGTCATCTTCCTGTTCTTCTCGTTCACCATTCCGATCGCGCTCGGCCTGATGGCCTGGGGCACTTCGAAGTGGGACAAGATGGGTCCGTGGGATCTTGGCGAAGGCGTCTTCAAGCTGTTCGCCGTGCTGTCGATCATCGCCATGGTGCTGATCTTCGTGCTCGGCATCCAGCCGCCGAACGACTGGGCGCTCTACATCACCGTCGGCTTCCTGGTCGTCACCGGCATCGTCTGGTTCGCGTTCGAACGCGGCCGCTTCCAGGGCCCGCCGATCGGCGACGAGGTGGGCAAGCGTGCCGCCGAGATTGCTGCTGCCGAGCGCGCCGTGGGCGAAACCGGACACTGACAGTCCCCGACATGGCCGTGGCCGGCCAAGCGCCGGCCACGTCTCGTTTCAACCTCAGAACGATCGTCCAAAACCTGAAGCGGCATTGCCCGGAGCGGAACAAAAATGGCTGGAAATCTCTCATTCGATCAGTTGAAGAAGGCTGTCGCCGCAGGCGAGATCGACACGGTCCTCGCCTGCGCCGTCGACATGCAGGGCCGTCTGGTCGGCAAGCGCTTCCTGGCCAGGTATTTTGTCGAATCCGCCTATGACGAGACGCATGGCTGCAACTATCTGCTCGCCAACGACATCGATATGGAGCCGGTGCCCGGCTACAAGGCGGCAAGCTGGTCGAAAGGCTATGGCGACTTCGTCATGAAGCCGGACCTGAACACGATCCGGAACGTGCCGTGGCTGGAAAAGACGGCGCTGCTGCTCTGCGACCTGCAGGACCATCACACCCATGAGGACCTGCCGCATTCGCCGCGCGGTATCCTGCGCAAGCAGGTCAAGCGGCTACAGGATCGCGGCTATCTTGCCTATTTCGCATCCGAGCTCGAATTCTACCTGTTCTCCGAAACCTACGATTCCGCCCGCGCCAAGCACTGGCAGAACCTCGACACCGCCTCGCCCTATATCGGCGACTACCTGATCGGCATCACCACCAAGGAAGAAGGCGTCATGCGCCGGCTCCGCAATGAGATGGAAGCCGCCGGCATTCCGATCGAGAACTCCAAGGGCGAGTGGGGCCCGGGCCAGGAAGAGATCAACGTCCGCTACGCCGAAGTGCTGGAGATGGCCGACCGGCATGTCATCCTGAAGAACGGCGCCAAGGAGATCGCGGCTTCGGAAGGCAAGTCGATCTCGTTCATGTCGAAGTACAATTACGGCTTGGCCGGCAACTCCAGCCACATCCACAACTCGCTGTGGAGCGCCGACGGCAAGACGCCGCTGTTCTATGACAAGGGCAGCGAATGGACGCTGTCGAAGCTCGGCCAGCAATGGGCCGCCGGACAGCTCAAATACGCCAAGGAGTTCACCTGGTTCCTGGCGCCCTACATCAATTCCTACAAGCGCTTCCAGGCCGGTACGTTCGCGCCGACCAAGATCATGTGGAGCGAGGACAACCGCACCGCCGGCTTTCGCCTGTGCGGCGAGGGCACCAAGGGCATCCGCATGGAGTGCCGCATCGGCGGCGCCGATCTCAACCCGTATCTCGCCTTCGCCGCCCTGATCGCCGCCGGCCTAGCCGGCATCGACGAAAAGCTCGAGCTGCAGAAGCCCTTCGTCGGCGACGCCTATCAGGCGGCCAGCCTGCCCGAAATTCCCAAGACACTGCGCGATGCCACCGAGACCCTGGCATCGTCGAAGATGCTGATCGAGGCGCTCGGGGAGGAAGTCGTCGAGCACTACGTCCACACCGCGCGCTGGGAGCAGTTCGAATACGATCGCCGCATCACCGACTGGGAATTGCATCGCGGTTTCGAGCGATACTAAAGTCGTCACCACCCGCCAGGACCCTCTGGCCGATGGCCGGAGGGATTTGAAATATTGGAAGGACCCAGAAAAATGACCGAAACGGTCAAGCTCAAATCCCCCATCGACGGTTCGATCTATGTCGAGCGCCCGTTTGCCGAGGACAAGGCGGTCGGCGCCGCCGTCGAGCGCGCCCGCGCCGCCCAGGTCGCCTGGGCCCAGACATCGATTGCCGAACGCGGCAAATACATGCTTGCCATGCTCGAAAACCTCGTGGCGATGAGCGACGACATCGTGCCCGAGATCGCCTGGCAGATGGGCCGCCCGGTGCGCTACGGCGGCGAGTTCGGCGGCGTCAAGGAACGCACCAACTACATGGTCGAGATCGCCGAGCGCGCGCTCGCGCCGGTGCCTGCGTCCAACCCCAAGGATGGATTCCGCCGTTACGTCCGCAAGGATCCGCTCGGCGTCGTCATGGTGGTTGCGCCATGGAACTATCCCTACCTCACCGCCGTCAACACCATCGTGCCGGCGCTGATGGCGGGCTCCACCGTCATCCTTAAGCATGCCGCGCAGACGCTGCTCGTCGGCGAACGTTTCCAGCAGGCCTTCGACAAGGCCGGCCTGCCCAAGGGCGTGTTCCAGAACCTGGTGCTGAACCACGCCCAGACCGAGAAGCTGCTCGGGTCGGGCAAGATCGACCACGTCAACTTCACCGGCTCGGTCGCCGGCGGGCGCGCCATCGAGAAGGCGGCCGCGGGCACCTTCATGACGCTCGGCCTCGAGCTCGGCGGCAAGGACCCGGCCTATGTGCTGGCCGACGCCAAGCTCGACCATGCGGTCGCCAATCTCGTCGAGGGCGCGTTCTTCAATTCGGGCCAGTGCTGCTGCGGCATCGAGCGCGTCTATGTCCACGAGAAGGTCTACGACCAGTTCGTCGAGGGCTTCATCGCCGAGACCAGGAGCTACGTGCTCGGCAATCCGCTGGAGCAGGCGACCACCATGGGGCCGATGGCCCAGGCGCGGTTCGCCGACTTCATCCGCGAGCAGAAGGCCGAAGCCCTGCGCAAGGGCGCTGTGGCGCACATGAACACCCGCGACGCGCAGGACAAGGAAGGCTCGCCCTATCTGCCGGCCGAAGTGCTGACCAATGTCGACCACCAGATGTCGGTGATGCGCGAGGAAAGCTTCGGCCCCATCGTCGGCATCATGAAGGTGCGCAACGACGAGGAGGCGATCGCGCTGATGAACGACAGCCCCTACGGCCTCACCGCCTCGATCTGGACCGCCGACACCGAGCACGCCATCTCGATCGGCGACCGCGTCGAGACCGGCACGGTGTTCATGAACCGCTGCGACTATCTCGATCCGGCGCTCGTCTGGACCGGCGTCAAGGACACCGGCAAGGGCGCAGCCCTGTCGCAGATCGGCTACGACAATTTGACCCGGCCGAAGTCGTATCACCTGCGCGAGAAGATCTGACCATTTCCATCCGTCCCCGCCAGATGTGTGCGGGGACGCTCCCAACTTTTTTCGGAAAGCAAAAATGTCCAAACTCGTTTCCAAATGGAACTACCCGACCACCGTTCGTTTCGGCGCCGGCCGCATCGCTGAGCTGCCCGACGTGCTTGCCGCCACCGGCATCAAGAAGCCGCTGTTCGTCACCGACCCAGGCCTCGCCAAACTGCCGGTCGTTGCCAGCACACTGAAGATCCTCGACGACGCCAAGGTGCCCTACGGCGTCTTTTCCGACGTCAAGCCGAACCCGGTCGAATCGAACCTCACCGCCGGCATCGCTGTTTTCAAGAAAGGCAAGCATGACGGCGTCATCGCCTTCGGCGGCGGTTCGGCGCTCGATCTCGGCAAGCTGATCGCCTTCCAGGCCGGGCAGACGCTGCCGGTCTGGGATTTCGAGGATGTCGGCGACTGGTGGACCCGCGCCAACTCCGACGCCATTGCGCCGATCATCGCCGTGCCCACCACTGCCGGCACCGGTTCCGAGGTCGGCCGCGCCGGCGTCATCACCAATGAAGAGACCCACACCAAGAAGGTCATCTTCCATCCCAAGCTGCTGCCGGCGATCGTCATCGCCGATCCCGAGCTGTCGGTCGGCATGCCGTCCTTCATCACCGCCGGCACCGGCATGGACGCACTTGCCCACTGCCTCGAAGCCTATTGCGCGCCGGGCTACCACCCGATGGCCGACGGCATCGCCGTCGAGGGCGTCCGCCTAGTGTTCGAGAACCTGCCCGAGGCGTTTGCCAACGGCAAGGACCTGACCGCCCGCGCCCACATGATGAGCGCTGCCGCGATGGGTGCCGCCGCCTTCCAGAAGGGCCTCGGCGCGATCCACTCGCTGTCGCACCCGATCGGCGCGCTCTACGACACGCACCACGGCATGACCAACGCCGTCTTCATGCCCTACGTGCTCGCCTTCAACCGCGACGCCATCGAGGAGAAGATCGTCCGCCTGTCGGCCTATTGCGGCATCAAGGGCGGCTTCGACGGTTTCGCCAAGGCGGTGATCAAGCTGCGCAAGGAACTCAAGGTGCCGCATGCGCTGCCGGGCCTGATCAAGGGCCTCGACATGGACAAGAAGCGCAAGACGCTGATCGCCGACATGGCCGTTGTTGATCCGACGGCTGGCGGCAATCCGGTCAAGCTCACCAAGAAGGCAGCACTCGGCTTGCTTGAAAACGCCATCGAAGGGACGGTTTGAGACTAGTGCAGGAAGGTATTCCTGCTTTCTATAGTCGGCAAAATAGAGGGAGGGGCTTGGGGAGGCATGCGAAATTTAATTAGCCGGTAAACAACGGCGACGATTGCGACAACCGATTAAAAGTAGTTAACTTTTTGCACTGCGGGCGCGGGCTTCACGTAACCTTCATGCGACTGTCACATGCAGCCATTACCGCATCGCAGGCGTCTCATGGCGTCAGTTCAACGGAGAGAACAACATGTTCAAGTTTGCAGGGAAGGTGCTTTCCCTAAGCGCGGCGTCGCTGATGGTGACGACGGCTATCGTCTCGGCCCAGGATATGGCCGCGCTCGAGGCTGCCGCGAAGGCGGAGGGCCAGCTGACCACCATCGCGCTGCCGCATGACTGGTGCGGCTACGGCGCCGTGATCGAGGGCTTCAAGAAGAAGTACCCCGAGATCACCGTCAACGAACTCAACCCCGACGCGGGTTCGAGCGACGAGATCGAGGCCATCAAGGCCAACAAGGACAACAAGGGCCCGCAGGCGCCCGACGTCATCGACGTCGGCCTCTCCTACGGCCCTCAGGCCAAGGCCGACGGCCTGATCCAGCCCTACAAGGTTGCCACCTGGGATTCGATCCCCGATACCGCCAAGGACGCCGACGGCTTCTGGTATGGCGATTATTACGGCGTGCTGTCCTTCGAAGTGAACAAGGACCTGGTGCCGAATGCGCCGACCGACTGGGCCGACCTGCTCAAGGACGAGTACAAGAACTCGGTTGCCCTCGCCGGTGATCCGCGTGCGTCCAACCAGGCGATCCAGGGCGTCTACGCTGCCGGTCTCGGCACCGGCGGCACCGACGCCGCTTCGGCTGCCGAGAAGGGCCTCGCCTTCTTCAAGGAGCTGAACGCCAAGGGCAACTTCGTGCCGGTCATCGGCAAGTCGGCCACCCTTGCACAGGGCCAGACCCCGATCCTGATCACCTGGGACTATAACGCCCTTGCGGGTCGCGATACCCTCAACGGCAACCCGCCGGTCGAGGTCGTGGTGCCGAAGTCCGGCGTCGTCGCCGGCGTCTACGTCCAGGCGATCAGCGCCTACGCGCCGCATCCGAACGCTGCCAAGCTGTGGATGGAGTACCTCTACTCCGATGAAGGTCAGCTCGGCTGGCTGAAGGGCTACTGCCACCCGATCCGCTTCAACGATCTCGCCAAGAACGGCAAGATCCCGCAGGAAATGCTCGACAAGCTGCCGCCGGCTGCTGCCTACGAACAGGCCGTGTTCCCGACGCTTGACGACCAGGCCAAGGCCAAGGAAGCGATCACCAAGCAGTGGGATGCCGTGGTCGGCGCCAACGTTCAGTAATTGAGCAATTGCCATCGCGGGCGGCTTAGCGGCCGCCCGCATTTTCTCTCCAGACGGCGGCCCGATGACCCAAGCCAGCATATCCACCACGGCTGATGCCGCGCGCTCCGCGCCGCCGGAGGCGAAGAGCGGTTTCCGACTGCCGACCCATTGGCTCGGCGTGGCACCGTTCTTCATCTTCGCCCTGATGTTCCTGATCCTGCCGACGCTCTATCTCGTCGTCGGCGCCTTCCAGAACGACCAGGGCCAGTACACACTCGACAACATCCGCCAACTCTTCGCCGACCAGTCGATCCGCGATTCCTACTGGGTCTCGATCAAGATCAGCTTCTGGTCGGCCACCATCGGGGCGCTTGTCGGCCTCGCCATGGCGATTGCCATCGTCCGCGGCGGCCTGCCTGCCTGGGTGCGCTCGTCAACGATGACGTTCTCGGGCGTCGCTTCCAATTTCGCCGGCGTGCCGCTGGCCTTCGCGTTCCTCGCGACGCTCGGCCGCCTCGGCCTCGTCACCGTCATCCTGCGCGACGTGTTCGGCATCAACATCTACGCGATGGGCTTCAACGTGCTCACCTCGTGGGGCCTGATCATCGTCTACCTGTTCTTCCAGATCCCGCTGATGATCGTTATCATCACGCCGGCGATCGACGGGCTGAAGCGGGAGTGGGGCGAGGCTGCCGCGACGCTCGGCGCCACCACCTGGCAGTATTGGCGCATGGTCGTCATCCCGGTGCTGTGGCCGAGCTTCCTCGGCACGGTGATCCTGCTGTTCGCCAATTCCTTCGGCGCCATCGCCACGGCCTATGCCTTCACCGGCTCGTCGCTCAACATCGTGCCGATCAAGCTCTACGCGCAGATCCGCGGCGACGTGCTGCACAATCCGCATCTCGGCTACGCACTGGCCTTCGGCATGATCGTCGTCACCGGCCTCGCCAATATCTTCTACATCTGGTTCCGCACCCGCTCGGAGAGGTGGCTCAAATGAAGACCGGTCGCTTCTGGGCCTGGCTCGTCTTCGGGCTTGGCACCGCCTACTTCTTCATCCCGCTGATCGCGACCTTCGAGTTCTCGCTGCGCATGCGGCGCGGTGAATATTCCTTCGACGCCTATCGCGTGGTGCTCGGCGACAGCCGCTTCCAGGAAACCTTCGCCTATTCGGTGACGGTGGCGGTGTTCACCATCCTGCTCGGCGTCCTGCTCGTGGTGCCGACCGCCTACTGGATCCGGCTGCGCATGCCGCATCTCAGGCCGGTGGTCGAATTCATCACGCTCTTGCCGCTGGTCATCCCGGCGATCGTCATCGTCTTCGGCTACATCAGGATGTACGGCTCGAACTCGCCGCTGCCGTTCCTCGGCTCGGCGCGCGGCACCGATGCACTTCTGGTCATCGGCTACGCCACGCTGGCGCTGCCCTACATGTACCGCGCCGTTGACACCGGCCTGCGCACCATCGACGTGCGCACGCTGACCGAGGCGGCGCAGATCCTCGGCGCTGGCTGGACCACGATCATCGCCCGTGTCATCCTGCCCAACGTGCTGATCGCCGTGCTGTCGGGCGCGTTCCTGACATTCGCCATCGTCATCGGCGAATTCACGCTGGCCAGCCTGCTCAACCGTCCGGCCTTCGGTCCCTACCTGCAGAACATCGGCGCCAACCGCGCCTACGAGCCGGCGGCGCTTGCGGTCATCGCCTTCGCCATCACCTGGGGCTGCATGTCGGTGATCCAGATCCTCGCCCGTTTCGCGCCGAAGTCGGCAAATCGCCCGAACTGAACAAGAAGAGCAAACGCCAATGGCCGATCCCTTCCTTTCCATCCAGAACGTCAAGAAGTCGTTCGGCAACGTCGCCGTGGTCAAGGACTTCAACCTTGACGTCGGCGCCGGCGAGTTCGTCTCGTTCCTCGGGCCGTCGGGCTGCGGCAAGACCACAATGCTGCGCATCGTCGCCGGCTTCGAGGAACCCAGCGCCGGCAAGGTTATGATCGGCGGCAAGGACGTCACCGGCCTCAAGCCCAACCAGCGCAACATCGGCATGGTGTTCCAGGCCTATGCGCTGTTCCCCAACCTGACGGTGGCGCAGAACATCGGCTTCGGCCTCAAGGTCGCCGGCATGCCCAAGGCCGAGGCCCAGGCGCGCATCGCCGAGATGCTCAATATCATCAAGCTGCCCGATTTCGGCGACCGCTATCCCTACCAGCTGTCGGGCGGCCAGCAGCAGCGCATCGCACTTGCCCGCGCGCTTGCGCCCAAGCCCAAGCTGCTTTTGCTCGACGAGCCGCTGTCGGCGCTCGACGCCAAGGTGCGCATCTCGCTGCGCGAGGAAATCCGCTCGATCCAGAAGAAGCTCGGCATCACCACCATCTTCGTCACCCACGACCAGGAAGAGGCGCTGTCGATGTCCGACCGCATCGTCGTGATGAACGAGGGCCGCGCTGACCAGACCGGCACGCCGTTCGAGATCTACAACCGCCCCTCGACCAAGTTCGTCGCCAATTTCGTCGGCACGCTCAACGTGCTCGAAGGCACGGTCAGCGATGCGACGACCGGCACGGTCAAGATCAATGCCGAGGAGATCGGCCTCAAGGGCAAGCTCAACGGTTCCAAGTCGGGCGACACGCTGTCGCTTGCGCTGCGTCCCGAGGCGATCTCGCTCGGCCGCCGGCCCGGCAACGATGCCAACCTCACGGGCCAGATCGCCGACGTGCATTTCCTCGGCTCGGTCATCCGCGTCCGCGTCGGTGTCGGTCAGAACTTCGTCTCGCTCGACACCTTCAACAATTCCTCGACCCCGCCGCCGGCTGTCGGCGAAAAGACCGAAATCAGTTTTTCCTCCGGCGACGTGCTGGTGCTGCACTAGGCGGCGCCGGGCGGCTGCGGCCGGATCACGGTCCATCGAACTGGGCTTGGCTACGAGGCGGGACTTTCCCGCCTCGTATGCGTTTTTGGGGCGTGTTTTTGCGGCCGACCTTTGCCGGTGCGACGGATCGGGAGGTTGAACATCTGCCTGCCGTCAACGAGAGAGAATCCCAACGTCACGACGATGGATCTGTCTTCTCTCGCAAGGGAACGCCACCCCTTCCCAAACACCCTGCCGCCCTGTCTACTCCGGCCATGGCCTTCACGCTTCGCCAGCTCCAGTTCTTCGTCGCCGTCGCCGAGCAGGGCACGATCTCGCGCGCGGCGCAGAACCTGTCGATCTCGCAGTCGTCGGTCACCGAGGCGATCAAGGAACTGGAGGGCGATCTCGGCGTCGAGCTGTTCGAGCGCCATCCGCGCGGGCTCAACATCACCCACAAGGGCCACCAGTTCCTGCGCCACGCCACCAAGATCCTGGCCGACGTGTCCGACGCGCGGCGTACCTTCTTCGGCGGGCAGGCAACCGCCACCGGGCAGCTCAAGCTCGGCGTCACCTCGCTGGTGGCTGGCTACGTGCTGTCCGACCTGCTGGCGCGCTACCGCCGCGCCCATCCTGCGGTCGAGATCTCGGCGATCGAGGACAATGGCGACTACCTCGAGCACCTTCTTGTCGGCGGCAAGCTCGACCTCGCCGTCATGGTCACCTCCAATTTGCGCGACCGCATGGCGCTGCAGTCGGAAATCCTGGAGGTCTCCGCCTATCGCCTGTGGCTGCCGCTTGGCCATCCGCTGGCGTCTGCCGAGATCATCGGCGTCGGCGACATCGCGTCCGAGCCGCTGATCATGCTCTCGGTCGATGAAATCGAGGAGAACACCGGCAAGCTGCTTTCGGCCATCGGCGCCAAGCCGCATGTGGCCTTCCGTACGCGCTCGGTCGAAGCGGTGCGTTCGCTGGTGGCGACCGGGGCAGGGGTGGCACTGCTGCCCGACCTCGTCTACCGGCCGTGGTCGCTCGAAGGCGACCGGATCGAATCCCGCGACGTCTCCGGCTCGCTGCCGGTGGTGCAGGTCGGCATGGTGTGGCGGCGCGGCTCGTCGCTGCCGGCGGCGGCGCGCGATTTCATCGGCATCGCCCAGGCGCAACGGACAGTCCGCCAAAGGCTTTGACGTGCCCGTTAGATATCGGAAAAACCGATATCACCCATCTTTCGAATGAAATTGCGAAACCTGCGCTTTCGCCGCACCTTTCGTTCCAGGACAACACCGCCGATGGGAGAGCGGTTCCTGCACATGGGAGGATCGAGATGAAGGCACTTCTGAAGTCCTGCACGGCAATCGCCTTGGCCTGCAGCTTTTCCGGCCAGGCTGTTGCGCAGGTCAAGGAAATCGGCGCCGGCGAGGGCCAGGTCAACATCATCGCCTGGCCGGGCTACATCGAGCGCGGCGAGACCGACAAGAATTACGACTGGGTCAGCGATTTCGAGAAGGCGTCGGGCTGCAAGGTCAACGTCAAGACAGCCGCGACCTCAGATGAAATGGTGGCGCTGATGAACGAGGGCGGTTTCGACCTCGTCACTGCCTCGGGCGACGCCTCGCTCCGCCTCGTTGCCGGCAAGCGCGTCCAGCCGATAAACACCGAACTGGTCAAGAGCTGGTCGACCGTCGACGATCGCCTCAAGGATGCGCCGTGGTTCACGGTCGACGGCCAGCACTACGGCGTGCCCTACCAGTGGGGCCCGAACGTGTTGATGTACAACACCAATGTCTTCAAGGAAGCGCCCAAGAGCTGGAACGTCGTGTTCGAGGCGATGGACCTGCCCGACGGCAAGCCCAACAAGGGCCGCGTCCAGGCCTATGACGGCCCGATCCACATCGCCGACGCCGCCAACTACCTGATGGCGCACAAGCCCGACCTCGGCATCAAGGATCCCTACGAACTCAACGAAGACCAGTACAAGGCAGCGCTCGACCTGCTGCGCGTCCAGCGCACGCTGGCCGGCCGCTACTGGCACGATGCCATGATCCAGGTCGACGACTTCAAGAATGAAGGCGTCGTCGCTTCCGGCTCGTGGCCGTTCCAGGTCAACCTGCTCAAGTCGGAAAAGCAGCCGATCGCCTCGACCATTCCGGAAGAGGGTGCCACGGGCTGGGCCGACACGACGATGATGCATGTCGAGGCGGCCAACCCGAACTGCGCCTACATGTGGCTCGAGCACTCGCTGAACCCCAAGCTGCAGGGCGATCTCGCCTCCTGGTTCGGTTCGAATCCGGCAGTGCCCGCCGCCTGCAAGGGCAACGCGCTGCTCACCGACGAAGGTTGCAAGACCAACGGCTTCGAGGACTTCGCCAAGATCAAGTTCTGGAAGACGCCGGTGTCGAAATGCGCCAGCCAGAACGACCAGTGCGTGCCCTACTATCGCTGGGTGTCGGACTATATCGGCGTGATCGGCGGCCGCTGAGGTTCTTACCCTCCCCCTTGTGGGGAGGGTCGACGCGCAGCGTCGGGGTGGGGCTGCTGACGCGCGTCCACCAACCCCACCCGCGCCTTCGGCGCGACCTCCCCACAAGGGGGAGGTGGGCCGCGACCGCGGCCGTGCCAGCCTGCCTGAATTGCAGGCAAGTTACTCGATTTTCTAAGGTCGAAAGCACAATGACCCCAGCAGTCGCCTTTCAGAAGACCTCCCGCCACTTCGGCGCGGTGCGCGCGGTCGATGCCGTCGACCTCGAGATCAAGCCCGGCGAGTTCTTCGCCATGCTGGGGCCGTCGGGTTCGGGCAAGACCACATGCCTCAGGCTGATCGCCGGCTTCGAACAGCCGACCTCGGGCAGCATCTCGATCTTCGGCGAACGTGCCGAAGGCGTGCCGCCCTACCGGCGCAACGTCAACACGGTGTTCCAGGACTACGCGCTGTTTCCGCATCTCAACGTGCTCGACAATGTCGCCTACGGCCTGATGGTCAAGGGCGTCGGCAAGGACGAGCGCCACCGCGCCGCCGAGGATGCGCTCAGGCTGGTGCAACTGCCGGGTTATGGCGGGCGCAAGCCGGGCCAACTGTCGGGCGGTCAGCGGCAGCGCGTGGCGCTGGCCCGTGCGCTGGTCAACAAGCCCAAGGTGCTGCTGCTCGACGAGCCGCTCGGCGCGCTCGACCTCAAGCTGCGCGAGAGCATGCAGGAAGAGCTCAAGCAATTGCAGAAGGCGCTCGGAATCACCTTCGTCTTCGTCACCCACGACCAGGGCGAGGCGCTGTCGATGGCCGACCGTGTCGCCGTCTTCAACGACGGCCGCATCATGCAGGTCGGTGCGCCGGAGGAGATCTACCAGCGGCCAGCGTCGCGCTTCGTCGCCGATTTCGTCGGCTCGTCCAACGTGCTGCCGCCCGATTTCGTCCAGCGCCATGCCGGCCAGCGTCGCTGGGGCAGCCTCAGGCCGGAGCAGATCCGGGTCGGCCGAGACAAGAGCGGCGACGGCGTCGCCGCTCGCGTGCTGTCCCGCCATTATCTCGGCGCCGCCACCAAGCTGGCGCTCGATGTCGAGGGATTGAGGCTGCACGCCACGGTGCCCTCGGGCACGGCGGTGCCCGAGGATGGCGAGCACGTCGTGCTCAGTTTCAACCGCGACCAGCTCCACCTGATGGAGGAGCAGGCATGAGCGTCCAGGCCGTCACCGGGACGTCCGACGTGACTGCTATCCTGCCGAGGCGCGGCGGTTTCGCCGGCTCGCTGTCGGACCTGTTGTGGCGCCGGCCGGGCCTGCTGCTGTTCGTCATGCTAGCGCCGCCGCTGCTCTGGCTCGGCGTCGTCTATATCGGCTCGCTGATCGCGCTTTTGGCACAGAGCTTCTTTTCGATCGACGAATTCTCCGGGCTGATCAGCCGCGAGCTGACGCTCAAGACCTATGGCGACCTGTTCCAGCCGGCCAATCTCGACATCATCATCCGCACGGTGACGATGGCGGCGATGGTTACGCTGGCCTCGGCGGTCGTCGCGTTTCCCATCGCCTACTATGCGGCGCGCTATGCCCGCGGCAAATGGAAGGCGCTGTTCTATCTCGGTGTCATGCTGCCCTTGTGGTCGAGCTACCTGGTCAAGGTTTATGCCTGGAAGCTGATCCTCGCCAAGGAAGGCATCCTGACCTGGCTGTTCGCCAAGCTGCATCTGTCGTGGCTGCTCGACAGCTGGCTGTCGCTGCCCGTCGTCGGCGGCAACTCGCTGTCGGTTTCATTCACCGGCACTTTCATCGTCTTCGTCTACGTCTGGTTGCCGTTCATGATCCTGCCGATCCAGGCCGCGCTCGAACGCGTGCCCGGCAATCTGGTCGAGGCGTCGTCCGACCTTGGCGCGTCGCCGGGACAGACGTTCCGCAACGTGCTGTTCCCGCTGGCGCTGCCCGGAATCGTCGCCGGCTCGATCTTCACCTTCTCGCTGACGCTCGGCGACTACATCATCCCGCAGATCATCGGCACGTCGCGGCTGTTCATCGGCCAGGCCGTCTATGCCCAGCAGGGCACCGCCGGCAACATCCCGCTCGCCGCCGCCTTCACCGTGGTGCCCATCGTCATCATGGGCTTTTATCTCTGGGGCGCCAAACGCATGGGGGCCTTCGATGCGCTGTGATGTAGTAGGTCGGCGCTGCCGCGACCAAGCGCCCCCCACCCCTAACCCCTCCCCACAAGGGGGAGGGGGATCTCGTCAGCGTTGTCGTGGTTCTGGTGGAGCCTCGCGAAGTGGGTATCGGATTGCGATATTTGCGCCGGAATCCCCCTCCCCCTTGTGGGGAGGGGGTAATCCAGCGCGGAGAGGGATCCGGCACAATGCGCTCTGACCGTTCGCAATCGGCCCCGCGCGGGCTGAAGATCGCAGCCGCTGCCGGCCTTGCCTTCCTGCACCTGCCGATCCTGCTCATCTTCGTCTACGCCTTCACCACCGAGGAAAAGAGCTACCAGTGGCCGCCGCCCGGGCTGACGACGCAATGGTTCGCGGCCACCTGGGCGCGACCCGATGTCTGGCAGGCGCTTGGGCTTTCGGTGCAGGTGGCGGCGATCTCGACGGCGATCGCGCTCGTGCTCGGCACGCTGTGCGCCGCCGCCGTCAGCCAGACGCGCTTTTTCGGCCGCGAGGCGATCTCGCTGCTGGTCATCCTGCCCATCGCGCTGCCCGGCATCATCACCGGCATCGCCTTGCGCTCGGCCTTCAGCCTGGCGGAAATCCCGTTCTCGTTCTGGACGATCGTGCTGGGACACGCGACCTTCTGCGTTGTCGTCGTCTACAACAATGCGGTGGCGCGGTTCCGCCGAACGTCGGGCTCGCTGATCGAGGCGTCGATGGACCTCGGCGCCGACGGCTTCCAGACCTTCAGGCACGTGATCCTGCCCAATATCGGCACGGCACTTCTGGCCGGTGGCATGCTCGCCTTTGCGCTGTCGTTCGACGAGGTCATCGTCACCACCTTCACCGCCGGGCAGCAGCAGACGCTGCCGATCTGGATGCTGGAGGAACTGGTGCGGCCGCGCCAGCGCCCGGTCACAAACGTGGTCGCCATGGTCGTGGTTCTCGCGACCCTGCTGCCCATCCTCGCCGCCTACTACCTGACCCGCGAAGGCGACCAGATCGCCGGGGCGGGGAAATGAAAACAGCGAATAGGGAGTAGCGAATAGCGAACAGGGCTCAACGGAAAACAACCTCTATTCGCTATTCGCTACTCCCTATTCGCTCTCTTGAGACACACAGGGAGAGCTTACATGGACACCCAAATGCTGATCGGCTCGAAGTTCGAGCGCGGAACCGAGACGGAAGAAGCGATCCTCAACCCGCGCACCGGCGAGACGATCCTGAGCCTGCCGGAGGCCTCGCCGGCGCAGATCGAGGCAGCGGTTGCGGCGGCACAGGCGGCGTTCGTGACCTGGTCGAAGACCACGCCGGCGCAGCGCTCGGGCTACCTGCTCAAGATCGCCGACCGCATTGAGGCGGAGGCGGAAGGTTTCGCCAGGCTCGAGGCGCTCAATTGCGGCAAGCCGATCAACGCCGTGCTCAATGACGAGATCCCGGCCATTGTCGACTGCTACCGCTTCTTCGCCGGTGCGGTGCGCTCGATGCCCGGTCTGGTGGCGGGCGAATACCTGCCCGGCCATACCTCGATGATCAGGCGCGACCCGGTCGGCATCGTCGCCTCCATCGCGCCGTGGAACTATCCGCTGATGATGATGGCGTGGAAGCTGGCACCGGCGATCGCGGGCGGCAATACGGTCGTCTTCAAGCCTTCCGAGCAGACGCCGCTGACGGCGCTGAAGCTGGCGAAGATCCTTGCCGACGTGCTGCCCGAAGGCGTGGTCAATGTCGTGCTCGGCCGCGGCGAGAGCGTCGGCAATACGCTGATCAATCATGCTGCGGTCAGCATGATCTCGATCACCGGCGACGTTGCCACCGGCAAGAAGGTGCTGCAGGCGGCGGCCAAGTCGGTCAAGCGCACCCATCTCGAACTCGGCGGCAAGGCGCCGGTCATCGTCTTCGACGACGCCGACATCGATGCGGTGGTCTCCGGCCTGCGCGCCTTCGGCTACTACAATGCCGGGCAGGATTGCACCGCAGC
Source organism: Aminobacter aganoensis (assembly GCF_014206975.1). Taxonomy (GTDB): domain Bacteria; phylum Pseudomonadota; class Alphaproteobacteria; order Rhizobiales; family Rhizobiaceae; genus Aminobacter; species Aminobacter aganoensis. The sequence continues at coordinate 208,266 of NZ_JACHOU010000006.1, read as the reverse complement.
CTGCCGCATCTATGCCGGCAGACGCGTCTACGACAAGCTCGTCGCTGATCTGTCGTCGGCGGTGTCGACAATTCGCTTCGGCCAGGCAGACGACACCGAAAACGAGATCGGGCCGTTGATCTCAAGGCGCCAGCGCGACCGCGTCGCCTCCTTCGTCGAGCGCGCCTCGGAGCTCAAGCACATCGAGATCACCACCGGCGGCAAGCCGGGCGAGGGCGGCGGTTTCTACTACCAGCCGACTGTCGTTGCCGGCGCACTCCAGGAAGACGAGATCGTGCGTCGCGAGGTGTTTGGGCCTGTCGTGTCGGTGACGCGCTTCTCCGACGTCGACGAGGCGGTGAACTGGGCCAACGACAGCGACTACGGCCTGGCATCGTCGGTGTGGACCAAGGACATCTCGCGCGGCATGTCGACGGCGGCGCGGCTGCAATATGGCTGTACCTGGATCAACACGCACTTCATGCTGACCAACGAGATGCCGCATGGCGGCCTCAAGCAATCAGGCTACGGCAAGGACATGTCGGTCTATGCGCTGGAGGATTACACCGCCGTGCGCCACGTGATGATCGCGCATGGATGAGCCCGACGCCCTTGCCTTCCCCCCTTGTGGGAGAAGGTGCCCCGAAGGGGCGGATGAGGGGTGTTGGAAGGAATGAAGAGGCTCAATGGGGAGCGACAAGACGTCCTCGGATGTCGCACTCCTGCCAACACCCCTCATCCGACCTCACTTCGCTCGGCCACCTTCTCCCACAAGGGGAGAAGGGAAGGTCGTTCAACTCGGGAGGAAAAGACATGCATCGCCGTCAGTTTCTCGCATCTGCAGCCGTTGCAGCATTTCTCGCAGCGGTCCCATCCGTTGCGCTGGCGCAGGACACGCCACAGGTCGTGGTCGAGGCCTATCTCGCCGCCTGGAACGCGCATGATTCAGCCAAGGCGGCCGAGCATTTTGCCGACAATGTCACCTATTACGACGCGTCGGTCGGCAAGCCGGTCGAAGGCAAGGACGCTGCCAAGACCGGCGTCATCGACAATTTCCTCAAGGCCGTGCCCGATGCCGTCTGGACGATGAAGGGTGCGCCCGTGGTGCAGGACGACCGCGTGTCGTTCGAATGGGAATTCTCCGGCACCAACAGCGGCGACTGGGCCGATGGCACCAAGGCGACCGGCAAGAAATTCTCGTTCACCGGGGCCTCGATGTTCTCGGTCAAGGACGGCAAGATCGCCAGCCAGAGCGACTATTACGATGCGCTCGGCTTCTACAAGCAACTTGGACTGATTTAGCCGCTCAGGCGAAGCCGTACTGCGTCATCAGCGCCGTCATGCGCTGGGCCGCGAGGTCGGGCTCGTCGAGCACATTGGCTTGGTCGGCGAGGCGGAAGATGTCGGCGTAGTGCAAGGCACCACGCGCCGACTGCATGCCGGCGGGCATGGTGAAATGGCTCTGGTGGCCGTTGAGCCAGGCGAGGAAGACGACGCCGGCCTTGTAATACTGCGTAGGCGCCTCGAAGATTTTCCTCGACAACGGCACCGTCGGTTCGATGGTGTCGCGGAAGGCGGCGAGATCGCCTTTGGCCAAGGCAGCCAGCGCCTTTGACGCCTGCGGTGCCACTGCATCGAAGATGCCGAGCAGGGCGTGGCTGTGCCTTGTGCCGTCGCCCTCGATCAGGGCGGCATAGTTGAAGTCGTCGCCGGTGAAGCAGATCACGCCCTCCGGCAGGCGGCGGCGAAGCTCGATTTCGCAGGCCTGGTCGAGCAGCGAAATCTTGATGCCTTCGACCTTGTCCTTGTGCTCGGCGATGATGGACAGCACCGTTTCCAGCGTCTTCTCGAAGCTGTCGCCGCCCCAATAACCCCTGAGCTCGGCGTCGAACATGTCGCCCAGCCAGTGCAGGACGACCTTGTCCCTGGCCTGGCCGAGCAGGCGGCCATAGACCTTGCGATAGTCGTCAGGGGATTTCGCCACATGGGCGAGTGCGCGGCTGGCCATCATGATGGTGCGGCCGCCGTGCTTCTCGATGAAGCCGAACTGTTCTTCATAGGCCGCGATCACGTCGTCGAGCGACCTGGCATCCCGCTTGGACAGTTGGTCGGTGCCAGCGCCGCAGGCGAGGTCGGCGCCCGGAACCGTCCGCGCCTCGGCCAGCGAGCGCCGGATCAGCTCCTGCGCGCCGGCCCAGTCGAGCCCCATGCCGCGCTGCGAGGTGTCCATCGCCTCGGCGATCCTGAAGCCGAGCGACCAGAGATGATGGCGGAAGGCCATGGTCGCGTCCCAGTCGATGGCCGGCTTGTTCCATGGCATCGAATCCGCCCACGGGTCGGACACCACATGGGCAGCCGCGTAGGCGATGCGGTTGAAGATGGGGGCGTTTGCCGGCCGTTCGGTGGGCGTGCCGACAAGCGTGTAGGTTTCGACCGTGCGGTCCGCTCGCGGAAGTTTCACTGACCTTGCCATGGGTTCCTCCCCTGATCGGCTGCATCTCGTAATTTAGATCGTTCCAAATTTCAAGTCGGAAACTCGCCCGACTGCGCGCAGGTGCCAGCAATATGGGGACGAGGCAATGAATCGAAGGGTTTTCTGGTGCATCTGGCGGGATAAATCGTTTGAAGTGCCGAGATGTGTACAGTTGCGTCATTCCAGGTGCTGTGAATTGCAGGTCCTGCCCGGCGAGGGATAGCCAGCGATTGGGTTCTTCCGCGCTTGACAGTTTGGAACGTTCCAATTATTGGACTCGGAAACGGGAGCCAGAAAGACGCTCCCTCGGGAGGATCGTCTTGAAGCAGCCGAAGGTGACAGTCGTCGATGTTGCGCACGCCGCCGGCGTGTCGAAGTCGACCGTGTCGCTGGTGCTGCAGGGCAGTTCGCTGGTCAACGAGGCGACCCGCGCCAAGGTGGGCGCCGTCATTCGCGAACTCGGTTATGTCTACAACCGCAGTGCCGCCAATCTGCGCCAGTCCAAGTCGAAGATCGTCGGCATCGTCGTCAACGATTTGACCAACAGCTTCTTTGCCGAGCTGGCCGTCGGCATGGACATGGTCATGCAGTCGGCCGGCTACATCCAGTTCATGGCCAATTCGGCCGAGAATGCCGATCGCCAGGCCGAGGTGATCGCCTCGATGCGCGAGCACGGCATGGCCGGCCTGATCCTGTCGCCGGCGCGCGGCACGAGCGCCGCCGACCTGCGGCCGCTGGTCGACAGCGGTATCCCCGTCGTGCTGGTGGCGCGCAACGTGCCGGGGCTCAAGGTTTCGTCGGTCGTTTCCGACGGGCATGCCGGCGCCATGGCCGCCGTGCGCCATCTCATCGACCTCGGGCATCGTCGCATCGCTTTCCTCGGCGGTTTCAACGACACGGCCGTGTTCGACGAGCGCATGCGCGGTTGCCGCGATGCTCTGCTGGAAGCCGGCCTCGGTGCCTCGGATGATCTGGTCATCAGTTCGGCGCCGTCTCGCGCCGGCGGCGTGGCGGCGGTCGAGCGGCTGCTGTCGATGGCCGACCGGCCGACGGCTGCGCTTTGCTTCAACGATGCCGTGGCCTTCGGCGCTTGCGACGGGTTGCGCAGCGCCCGCATCGAGCCGGGTGTCGACTTCGGCGTCATCGGCTTCGACGACGTGATCGAGGCAAAGACGGCGGTGCCGGCGCTGACCACGGTTTCCGTCGATCCGCAGGGCATGGGCCGGCGCGCGGCTCAGCTTTTGCTCAAGCAGATCAATGCAGGACATTTCGAGCCTGAGGCGCTGGTCGCCTCGGCGAGGCTGGTGGTGCGCGAGAGCTGCGGTGCGCCGCAACGGGTCAAGGAGTTGATGGCATGACACGCTGGGGTCTGGTCGGGGCGAGCACCATCGCCAAGGAGTGGGTCATCGGCGCCATCCGCGCGACCGGCGGCGAGGTGGTGTCGGTGATGAGCGCCAATGCCGAGCGCGGACGCGCCTATGCCGAAGCGAACGGCATCGCCAGGTCGGTGACGTCGCTCGAAGAGATCGTCGGCGATGCCGGCATCGACGCCGTCTACATCTCCACCACCAACGAGTTGCATCGCGAGCAGGCGATTGCGGCGGCGAAGGCCGGCAAGCACGTGCTGTGCGAGAAGCCGCTGGCGCTGACCCTCGACGATGCGTTGGCGATGGTGAAGGCAGCGCGCGACGCCGGCGTGGTGATGGGCACCAACCATCACCTGCGCAATGCGGCGAGCCACAGGGCGATGCGCGATGCGATCGCGGCCGGCCGCATCGGCAAGCCGCTGGCGGCGCGCGTGTTTCATGCCGTCTATCTGCCGCCGCACCTGCAGGGCTGGCGCCTCGACAAGCCCCAGGCCGGCGGCGGCGTCATCCTCGACATCACGGTGCATGACGCCGACACGCTGCGCTTTGTGCTCAATGACGATCCGGTCGAGGCAATCGCCTTTAGCCAGAGCGGCGGCATGGGGCAGGCGGGGCTGGAAGACGCCGTGATGGGCGTGCTGCGCTTCAAGTCGGGCGTCATCGCCCAGTTCCACGACGGCTTCACGACCAAGTTCGCCGAGACGGGTTTCGAGGTGCACGGCACCGAGGGCTCGCTGATTGCGAAGAACGTTATGACGCAGAAACCGGTCGGATCGGTGGTGCTGCGCAATGCCGAGGGCGAACACGCGCTCGAGCTCGACCAGCGCAATCTCTACCAGGCCGGCTTGCAGTCGTTCCATGATGCTGTGGCCGGCAAGGGCAAGCCTTCTGCGACGGGCGAGGACGGCGTGTGGTCGCTGGCGACGGGGCTTGCCGTGGTCAAGTCTGCCTCGACCGGCAAGGCCGTCGCCATCGAGGCGGGGCTCTGACCATGGGCAAGCACATCACGCCTGCCCAAGCGGCAAGCCTGATCCCGGACGGTGCAATCGTCTCGGTGTCGTCGTCGAGCGGGCTCGGCTGCCCCGATTTGATGCTGAAGGCGATCGGCGAGCGCTTCGAGGCGACCGGCCATCCGCGCGAGCTGACCACGCTGCACCCCATTGCCGCCGGCGACATGAGCGGCATCAGGGGCGTCGACCACATCGCCAAAAAGGGCCTGCTGAAGAAGATCATCGGCGGCTCCTATCCCTCGGGTCCGTCGAGTGCCGAGCCGCCGCTGATCTGGCAGATGATCGGCAACGAGGAGGTCGCGGCCTACAACGTTCCCTCGGGGATCATGTTCGACATGCACCGCGAGGCAGCGGCCAAGCGGCCGGGCGTGATGACCAAGGTCGGGCTCGACACGTTCGTCGATCCGGAGCGGCAGGGCTGTGCGATGAATGCGCGCGCCGCGGCAGAACCGCTGGTCAGAAAGGTCAGTTTCGAGGGCGAGGACTGGCTGTTCTTCCCCTCGATCAAGCCGCAGGTGGCGATCATCCGGGCGACGACGGCGGACGAGCGCGGCAACCTGACCTACGAGCATGAGGGCGCCTATCTCGGCGGGCTCGACCAGGCCTTGGCTGCCCGCAACAATGGCGGCATCGTCATCGCCCAGGTCAAGCGCATCACCAAGGACGGCTCGCTTCGTCCCCATGACGTGCGGGTGCCCGGCATGCTGGTCGACTACATCGTCGTCGACCCCGAGCAGAAGCAGACGACGCAGACGGCCTACGACCCGGCGATCTCGGGTGAGATCATGCGGCCGCTCGACAGTTTTCGCGTGCCCGAATTCAATATCCAGAAGGTCATCGCGCGCCGCGTGGCGCAGGAGCTTGAGGCGGGCAGTGCGGTTAATCTCGGCTTCGGCATCTCGGCCAACGTGCCGCGCATCCTGCTCGAAGAGGGACTGCATGGCGACGTCACCTGGGTGATCGAGCAAGGTGCGGTCGGCGGCGTGCCGCTGCTCGACTTCGCCTTCGGCTGCGCGTCGAATGCCGACGCCTTCATGCCGTCGCCCTACCAGTTCACCTATTTCCAGGGCGCGGGCTTCGATGCCTCGCTGCTGTCGTTCCTTGAGATCGACCGCAGCGGCTCGGTCAACGTCTCCAAGCTTAGCTTCCGGCCGCATGTGACGGCGGGGGCGGGCGGCTTCGTCGACATCACGGCGCGGGCGAAGAAGATCGTGTTTTCCGGCATGTTCAATGCCGGCGCCAGGCTCGGCATCGAGGCCGGCAAGCTGGTGGTCGAGAAGGAAGGCAAGCTCAAGAAGCTGGTCAACGAGGTCGAGCACGTCACCTTCTCGGGCCGCCGCGGCGTCGAGCAGGGCCAGGACATCACCTATGTCACCGAGCGCTGCGTCATGAAGCTGGTGCCCGAGGGAATCGTGCTGACCGAGATCGCGCCCGGGGTCGAGCTGCAGGCGCATATTCTTGATCAATCCGAGTTTCCGCTGATCGTTTCCGACAAGCTCAAGCAGATGGATGCTGCGTTGTTCGCCGAGGCACCGATCGGCCTCAAGCTGCCGCGCAAGCCGGTGCGCAAGCTGGAGGTCGTCCATGGCTGACCAGCGCATCAAGGTCGAATTCGACGGGCAGATTGCGGTCATCACGGCGGCCCGGCCGGACAAGCTCAACGCCTTCGACATCGACATGCTGAAGGCGCTGTCGGCAGCCTGCGACGAGGTCGAGGCCAATGCGGAGATCCGCGTCGCCATCCTCACCGGCGAGGGCAAGGCATTCTCGGCCGGAGGCGACATCAAGGCCTGGGGCGGCATGACGGCAAACGAGTTCGGCCATGCCTGGGTGCGCTTCGGCCATCGTGTGTTCGAGCGCCTGGCGACTTTGCGCGTGCCGCTGATCGCCGCGATCAACGGCCATGCGCTGGGCGGCGGGCTGGAGCTGGCGATCGCCGCCGACATCCGCATCGCCGAGCGCCAAGTGAAGCTCGGCCTGCCGGAGACCGGGCTCGGCATGGTGCCGGGCTGGTCGGGCACGCAGCGGCTGGTGCGCCGAACCAGTGCGCAAGTGGTGCGGCGCATGGCGCTGGGCGGCGAGGTGTTTTCCGCCGACGAGGCGGCGGCGCTCGGGCTGGTCGACCATGTGGTCGAGACCGGCGGGGCAGTGGCTGCTGCGCGCGACTATGCGGCGCGGATCGCGGTCCGCGGTCCAGCGGCAGTCGAGGTCGCAAAACTGATGATCGCGACCGCCAGCGGCGAAGACAATGGCACCGCCGTCGAGGCGCTCGGCTCGATCCTCGTGGCCAAGACCGGCGACCTCAAGGAAGGGCTTGCGGCTTTCAGCGAGAAGCGTGCCGCCAAATTTGCAGGAGAATGGTGATGACGGTCCTGATGCGCCCCAAGCCGCTCGACGGCTTCAAGGTCCGCGAGTTCCAGATGCTGATCGACGGCAAATGGACCGCAGGTGCCGAAGGCAGGACCATCGAGCGCGCCAGCCCCGGCCATGGCGCTGTGGTCAGCCGCTATCAGGCCGCGACCGCCGTGGACGCGAACCGCGCCATCGCGTCGGCGCGCAAGGCCTTCGACGACGGCCACTGGTCGCGCATGACCGGCGCCGAGCGCTCGCGCATCCTGCTGCGCGCCGCCGACATCATCGACGAACGTGCCGACGAACTCGCCTTCCTCGACTGCATCGAATCCGGCAAGCCGATCTCGCAGGCCAAGGGCGAACTCGGCGGCGCTTCCGACATCTGGCGCTATGCCGCGGCGCTCGCCCGCGACTTGCATGGCGAAAGCTACAACACCCTGGGCGACGGCACGCTGGGCGTGGTGCTGCGCGAAGCGGTCGGCGTGGTGTCGATCATCACGCCGTGGAATTTCCCGTTCCTGATCGTCAGCCAGAAACTGCCATTTGCGCTCGCCGCAGGCTGCACTGCGGTGGTCAAGCCGTCGGAGCTGACGTCGGGTTCGACGCTGGTGCTGGGCGAAATCCTGGAGACCGCCGGCGTGCCGGCAGGCGTCGTCAACATCATCGTCGGCACCGGCCCGGAAGCGGGCGCACCGCTGACCAGCCACCCCGACATCGACATGGTGTCGTTCACCGGCTCGACCGGCATCGGCAAACTGACCATGGCCAACGCAGCGCAGACGCTGAAGAAGGTATCGCTGGAACTCGGCGGCAAGAACCCGCAGATCGTGTTTCCCGACGCCAATCTCGACGACTTCGTCGATGCGGCGGTGTTCGGCGCCTACTTCAACGCCGGCGAATGCTGCAATGCCGGCTCGCGCCTGATCGTGCATCGCGACTTCGCCGACGAGGTGACGGGCCGCGTCGCGGCCCTGTCGGCCAAGGTCAAGGTCGGCGATCCGCTCGACCCGGCGACGCAGGTTGGTGCTATCATCACGCCGCAGCATCTTGCGAAGATCGTCACTTACGTGAAAGGTGCGAGCGCGAACGGCGCGAATGTCGCCATCGGCGGGTCTGCCGCCGATCTCGGCCTCGGCCAGTTCATGGAGCCGACGATCCTGTCGTCGGTCGCCCCCGACATGGCGGTGGCGAAAGAGGAGGTGTTCGGACCGGTGCTTTCGGTGCTTGCCTTCGAGACCACGGACGAGGCGATCCGCATCGCCAATTCGATCGACTATGGCCTGTCGGCGGGCGTGTGGAGCCGCGACTTCGACACCTGCCTGACGGTCGGGCGGAAAGTCCGCGCGGGCACCGTCTGGATGAACACCTTCATGGACGGCGCCTCGGAGCTGCCCTTCGGCGGCTACCGCCAGTCGGGCATCGGCCGCGAACTCGGCCGCCACGCGGTCGAGGACTACACCGAGACCAAGACGCTAAACATGCATATCGGACCGCGCACCGGCCACTGGATGCCGAAGGAGGCGCGGACCTGAGGAGGAATTCCCCGAGGCGGGGCCAAGGGGAACTTATGTCACGCAATGATGCGTGAGGAACTTGCAACCCGGGAGGAACTGGAATGCGTAAGTTTTTGATGAGTACGGCAGCTGTTGCGGCACTGTTTGCCGCGCCGATGCCGATGGCGCATGCCGAGGAAAGCGTCGAAGTGCTGCACTGGTGGACGTCGGGTGGTGAGGCTGCCGCCCTCGACGTTCTCAAGAAGAACCTCGAAAGCCAGGGCGTGACCTGGAAGGACATGCCGGTGGCCGGCGGCGGCGGTGAAGCGGCGATGACCGCGCTGCGCGCCCGCGTCACCGCAGGCGATCCGCCCACCGCCGTGCAGGCGCTTGGATTCGACATCACCGACTGGGCCAACCAGGGCGTCGTCGGCGATCTCGGCGAAGTGGCCGACAAGGAAGGCTGGGACAAGGTCGTTCCGGCGGCGCTGCAGAACTTCGCCAAGCATGACGGCAAGTGGATCGCAGCACCGGTCAACGTGCACTCGACCAACTGGGTCTGGATCTCCAAGAAAGCGCTCGATGCTGCCGGCGGCAAGGCGCCCGAGACCTGGGACGAACTGGTCGCCGTGCTCGACAAGATGCAGGCCAACGGCATCACGCCGCTCGGCCATGGCGGCCAGGCGTGGCAGGATGCCACCATCTTCGACGCCGTCGTGCTGTCGCTCGGCACCGACTTCTACAAGTCGTCGATGATCGACCTCGACCCGGCGGCGCTGGGCGGCGACAAGATGGTCGAGGCCTTCGACCGCATGACCAAGCTCAAGAGCTATGTCGACAAGGACTTCTCAGGCCGCGACTGGAACCTTGCCTCGGCGATGGTCATCGAGGGCAAGGCCGGCATGCAGATGATGGGCGACTGGGCCAAGGGCGAGTTCCTGAAGGCCGGCCAGAAGCCGGGCACCGACTTCGTCTGCATCCGCTTCCCCGGCACGCAGGGCGCCGTCACCTTCAACTCGGACATGTTCATGATGTTCAAGGTCGGCGACGACAAGAAGAAGGCGCAGCTGCAGATGGCTGCCGACATCGAGGACCCGGCCTTCCAGTCGTCGTTCAACGTGGTCAAGGGCTCGGTGCCGGCGCGCACCGACGTGCCGGACACCGCCTTCGACGATTGCGGCAAGAAGGGCATCAAGGATCTGGCCGAGGCCAGCTCCGGCGGCAAGCTGTTCGGCTCGATGGCCCATGGCTATGCCGCACCGGCGGCGGTGAAGAACGCGCTCTACGACGTCGTCACCCGCCACTTCAACGGCGAGCTCGACTCCAAGGCTGCCGCCACGGCGCTGGCCGAAGCGGTTGCCGCTGCCAAGGGCTGAGACGTCGCCAAACTGCCCCTCACCCTTACCCTCTCCCCGTGAACAACGGGGAGAGGGGGCATCAACGCCGGAGCCTACTCCTTCTCCCCGTCTTTCACGGGGAGAAGGTCCGGCCCTTCGATGAACTCAGGGCGGATGAGGGGCGGCGCTACCAGGGAATGATTGGAGATCGACGCATGGCCGAACTCACCACGACCGCACCCCGCGCGGTAACGAACCCGCGCGCGACGCTGCAGGACCTGCTGCCGAAGATCGTCCTGGCGCCGAGCTTCGCGTTGATCCTCATCTTCGTCTACGGCTTCATCATCTTCACGGCATTCCTGTCGTTTTCCGGTTCGAAGCTGTTGCCCGACTTTTCGACCTGGGTCGGCCTGAACAACTATGTCAGGCTGTTCAACCATCCCAACTGGATCACGGCGCTGAAGAACCTTGCCATCTTCTCGGTGCTGTACATCGTCATCTGCAGCTTCATCGGACTGGCGCTGGCGATCTTCCTCGACCAGAAGATCCGCGGCGAGGGTTTCCTCAGGCCGATCTATCTCTACCCCATGGCACTGTCCTTCATCGTCACCGGCGTGGCGTGGAAATGGTTCCTCGACCCCGGCATCGGCCTCGAGCACGTGATGCAGTCATGGGGCTGGGAGAGCTTCTCGTTCCGTTGGATCAAGGAGGGCCAGATGGCGATCTACACCATCGTCATCGCGGCGGTTTGGCAGTCGTCCGGCTTCGTCATGGCGATGTTCCTCGCCGGCCTGCGCGGCGTCGACAACGAGATCATCAAGGCGGCCCAGATCGACGGCGCCTCGACGCTGACCATCTACCGCCGGATCATCATCCCGCTGATGCGGCCGGTGTTCCTGTCGGCCTTCGTGGTGCTCGCCCATCTCGCCATCAAGTCCTACGACCTGGTGGTGGCGATGACCGACGGCGGACCCGGCACCGCAACGTGGACGCCGGCGCTGTTCATGCAGAAATTCACCTTCGGCCGCAACGAAATGGGCATGGGTGCCGCGTCCGCGATCATCATGATGATGATGATCTTCGCCATCATCGTGCCCTATCTCTACTCCGAACTCGGGGGGAAGAAGAAATGAGCGCCGCTTCCCAGGACGTCGCCACCCGCAACGGCATCTTCGCCCGCGCGCTGATCTATGCCGTGCTCATCCTGTTTGCGGTCTACTACCTGCTGCCACTCTACGTGATGGTCGTCAACTCGCTGAAGCCGCTGGACGAGATCCGCCAGGGCAACATGCTGGCGCTGCCGCAGCAATGGACCATCGCGCCCTGGCTGTCGGCATGGTCGACTGCGCAGATCGGCGTGCAGCCGACGGGCCTGAAGCCGTATTTCCTGAACTCGGTGATGATGGTCGTGCCGGCGGTGGCGCTGTCGACGATTCTCGGTGCGCTCAACGGCTATGTGCTGACCAAATGGCGCTTCAAGGGCGACAACATCGTCTTCGGGTTGATGCTGCTTGCCTGCTTCATCCCGTTCCAGATCGTGCTGATCCCGTCGGCGCGCATCCTCGGCATGACCGGGCTTGCCGGCACCATCACGGGGCTGGTGCTGATCCACGCCATCTACGGCCTCGGCTTCACCACGCTGTTCTTCCGCAATTACTACGAGGCGTTCCCGACCGAACTGGTGCGGGCGGCGCAGATCGACGGTGCCAGCTTCTTCCAGATCTTCCGGCGCATCCTGCTGCCGTCGTCGGGCCCGATCATCGTCGTCACCGTCATCTGGCAGTTCACCAACATCTGGAACGACTTCCTGTTCGGGTCGTCATTCTCGGGCTTCAACTCGATCCCGCTCACGGTGGCGCTGAACAACCTCGTCAATTCGTCGACCGGCGTGAAGGAATACAACGTCCACTTCGCCGGGGCGATCCTCGCCGCCCTGCCCACCCTCATCGTCTACATCGTCTCCGGACGCTACTTCGTGCGCGGCCTGATGGCCGGCGCGGTCAAGGGGTAAGCCCATGTCGTTTCTCAAGATCAGCAATCTCTACAAGAACTACGGCCAGGTGGAGATTCTCAAGGACATCAACATCGAGATCGACAAGGGCGGCTTCCTGGTGCTCGTCGGCCCGTCGGGCTGCGGCAAGTCGACGTTGCTCAACACCATCGCCGGGCTCGAGCCGATCACCTCGGGCGACATCGCCATCAACGGCAATTCGGTCGCCGGGCTGCATCCGTCGAAGCGCGACATCGCGATGGTGTTCCAGTCCTATGCGCTCTACCCGAACATGACGGTGGCCGGGAACATCGCGTTCGGCATGGAAATCCGCGGCGTGCCCAAGGACGAGCGCGAGAAGGCGATCAAGCAGGTGGCCGACATCCTGCAGATCGGGCACCTGCTCGACCGCAAGCCGAGCCAGCTCTCCGGCGGCCAGCGCCAGCGCGTCGCCATGGGCCGGGCGCTGGTGCGCAACCCGCAGGTGTTCCTGTTCGACGAGCCGCTGTCCAACCTCGATGCCAAGCTGCGCGTCGACATGCGCACCGAGATCAAGCGCCTGCACCAGCGCATGAAGACGACGATCGTCTACGTCACCCACGACCAGATCGAGGCTATGACGCTGGCGACCAAGATCGCCGTGCTCAAGGACGGCCTGCTGCAGCAGTTCGGCACGCCGGCCGAGATCTACAACAGCCCGGCCAACATGTTCGTCGCCGACTTCATGGGGTCGCCGGCGATGAACCTTCTGAGCGCGCGCCTCGAAGGCGGCGAGGGCGGGCTCAACGTCGTGCTCGACCGGCCGAGCGACAAGCCGCTGGCACTGCCGATCAAGATGGCCAATGGCGCGCTCGGCGCCTATTCGGGCAAGGAGATCATCTTCGGCGTGCGCCCGGAAGCGCTGACCGACCCTGACGGTGCCGACCGCAACGCCAAGTCGCTGGCCGAGGGCGAATGCCTGATCGAGGTGGTCGAGCCCGCCGGTTCCGACACGTTCGCCGTCACCAAGCTCGGTGGCAAGGAAGTGGTGGCGCGGCTGCGTGCCGATGCGGCGATTCATGCCGGCCAGAAGACCAGGCTCGCCTTCAACCTGGACAAGGCGGTGTTCTTCGACCCCAAGAGCCAGTTGCGCATCGCCTGACATGTCCCGACAGCCTGACATCGTCATCATCGGTTCGGGGGTCGGCGGGGCGACGGTGGCCGCCGGGCTCGCCGCGACCGGTGCCGAAATCCTGATCCTCGAAGCCGGCGGCCATATCGAGGACCGGCCGGAGAACCGCGACCAGCGCGCCATCTTCCAGCGCGGGCACTTTCGCCCCGACGAAACCTGGTACGAGGCCGACGGCACCGGCTTCAACCCCGGCAACTACTACAATGTCGGCGGCAACTCGAAGTTCTACGGCGCCGTGCTGACGCGCTACCGGCGCGAGGACTTTGACGAGATGCAGCATCTCGACGGTGTGTCGCCGGCATGGCCGATCGCCTATGAGGAACTGGAGCCGTGGTACGGGCTCGCCGAGACCCTGTACCAGGTGCGCGGCACGCTCGGCGAGGACCCGACCGAGCCGGTGCATTCGCAGCCCTATGGCCTGAAGCCGGTTGCCGACGAGCCGGCGATCTCGAAGGTGCGGGCGAGGCTGAAGGCCAAGGGCGTGCACCCGTTTTCGCTGCCGCTTGGCGTCGACATCGAGCGCTGGCTGGCCAAGGGCAAGACGCCGTGGGACGCGCATCCCAACAGCTTCGACGGCAAGATGGACGCCGAGACGACGGCACTGGCGGCGGCGCTGAAGTATCAGAATGTGAAGCTGCAGACCGGCTCGCGCGTGACGCGGCTGGAGGCGGGCCCGGACGGGCGCATAGCTGCCGTTCACTACATGCGCAACGGCGAGGCAGCTGTGTTGCGGCCGAAGCTGGTGATCCTGTCGGCGGGCGCGGTGCAGTCGGCCGTGCTTTTGCTGCGCTCGGCCAATGACAGCAACCCCAACGGGCTCGCCAATCGCTCCGACCAGGTCGGGCGCAACTTCATGAACCACAACTCGACGGCGGTGATCGCCATGAGCCCCTGGTTCCGCAACGACTCTGTCTACCAGAAGACTTTTGGCTTCAACGATTTCTACCTCTCCGACGGCGAGGGCGGGCCGCCGTTGGGCAACGTGCAACTGCTCGGGCGCATTTCGGGAACGATCCTGAAGGGCTCGATGCCTGCCGTTCCGGAATGGCTGCTCAACCGCGTGACCGCGCATTCGATCGACTTCTACGCCATGAGCGAGGACCTGCCATCGCCCGAAAGCCGCATCATGGTCGACGGGAACCGCATCGTGCTGAAATGGGTGCGCAGCAACTGGGAGGCGCATGAGCGGCTGGTGGCCAAGCTCAAGCAGGTGCTGCGCAGCGCCGGGTTTCCGGTGGTCGTCTCCCGCGCCTTCGACAAGCGCACGCCGTCGCACCAGTGCGGCACGGTCCGTATAGGAACCGACCCCAAGCAGGCGCCGCTCGACGTCTTCTGCCGCGCCTTCGACCACCAGAACCTGTTCGTCGTCGACGCCGGTTTCCTGCCGACCTCGGCGGCGGTCAATCCGGCGCTGACGATCGCCGCCCAGGCGCTGCGCGTCGCCGACCACATCGCGCGGAAGGACCTGGCGGCATGAGCGCGGAGGCGAAACCCGTGGCGCTGGTGACCGGCGCGCGCCGGGGCATCGGGCTTGCCGTGGCGAAGGCGTTGGCCGAAGCGGGCTTCGACCTCGCCATCACCGACCGCGAGGAAGACGAGGCCGCCGCCGAGGCGGTGTCGGGGCTGGCGAAGTATGGGGCAAAAGTGCTGTTCGTTGCCTCCGACCTCGCCGACATCACGGGGCACGCCGGTACGGTCGAAAGGATCGTCGAGCATTTCGGGCGTCTCGACTGCCTGGTCAACAATGCCGGCATCGCCTCGAAAGTCCGTGGCGACTTCCTCGACCTCACGCCCGAGAATTTCGATGCCATCATGGCGGTCAATCTGCGCGGCACGGTGTTCTTCACCCAGGCCGTGCTGCGCGCGATGCTGGCCATGTCGCAGCCGGGCCAGCGGCGTTCGATCATCAACATCACCTCGATCTCGGCCGAGATGACCTCGCCGGAGCGGCTCGACTACTGCATGTCGAAGGCCGGCCTCGCCGCGTTCACCCAAGGCCTGACGCTCCGGCTGGCGAGCTCCGGCATCGACGTGTTCGAGATCCGCCCCGGCATCATCCGCTCCGACATGACGGCCAAGGTCCAGGACAAATACGACCGGCTGATCGGCGACGGGCTGGTTCCGGCCGGGCGCTGGGGCGAGCCCGACGACATCGGCCGCATCGCGGCAGCCCTTGCCGGCGGCAGCTTCGGCTTTGCCACGGGCACCATCATCAAGGCTGACGGCGCATTGTCCGTCGCGCGTCTCTGAGAGTTTTCGGGATGACCTACGACTACATCATCACAGGTGCAGGCCCCGCCGGCTGCGTGCTGGCCAACCGGCTGAGCGAGAACGCGGACGTGCGCGTGCTGCTGCTCGAAGCGGGTGGCGGAGACTGGAACCCACTGTTCCACATGCCGGCGGGCTTTGCCAAGATGACCAAGGGCGTGGCCAGCTGGGGCTGGGAAACCGTGCCGCAAAAGCACATGAAGAACCGCGTGCTGCGCTACACCCAGGCCAAGGTGATCGGCGGCGGCTCCAGCATCAACGCCCAGCTCTACACGCGCGGCAACGCGGTGGATTACGATCTCTGGGCCCGGGAGGACGGCTGCACCGGCTGGGACTACCGCTCGGTGCTGCCCTATTTCAAGCGCTGCGAGGACAACCAGCGCTTTGCCGACGACTACCATTCCTATGGCGGGCCGCTGGGCGTGTCGATGCCGTCGGCGGCGTTGCCGATCTGCGATGCCTATATCCGCGCCGGGCAGGAGCTGGGCATCCCCTACAACCATGATTTCAACGGCCGCCAGCAGGCCGGCGTCGGCTTCTACCAGCTGACCCAGCGCAACAAGCGCCGTTCGTCCGCCTCGATGGCCTATCTTTCGCCGATCAAGGATCGCCGCAACCTGACCGTCCGCATGGGCGCGCGGGTCAATCGCATCGTGGTCGAAAAGGGTAGGGCCGTGGGTGTCGAGGTGGCGCGTGGCACCGGTACAGAGATCATTCGTGCCGAGCGCGAGGTGCTGGTGTCCTCGGGCGCCATCGGCTCGCCGAAGCTCCTGCTGCAGTCGGGCATCGGCCCGGCCGACCACCTGAAGAGCGTCGGCGTGCCTGTCGTGCACGACCTCAAGGGCGTCGGTGAGAACATGCAGGACCATCTCGACCTGTTCGTCATCTCCGAATGCACCGGCGACCACACCTACGACAACGTCGCCAAGCTGCACCGCACGCTGTGGGCCGGGCTGCAATATGTGCTGTTCCGCACCGGCCCGGTGACGTCGAGCCTCTTCGAGACGGGCGGATTCTGGTATGCCGATCCCGAAGCGCGTTCGCCCGACATCCAGTTCCATCTTGGCTTGGGCTCCGGCATCGAGGCCGGTGTCGCCCGGCTCAAGAATGCCGGGGTGACGCTGAATTCGGCCTATCTGCACCCGCGTTCGCGCGGCACGGTGCGGCTGGCTTCAAGCGATCCGGCCGCGGCCCCGCTGATCGACCCGAACTATTGGGCCGACCCGCACGACCGCAAGATGTCGATCGAGGGCCTGAGGGTCGCGCGCGAGATCATGCAGCAGGCAGCTCTCAAGCCGTTCGTGCTGGCCGAGCGGCTGCCCGGGCCGAATGTGGTGACGGAAGACCAACTGTTCGACTATGGCTGCGCCAACGCCAAGACCGACCATCATCCCGTCGGCACTTGCAAGATGGGCACCGACGGCATGGCCGTCGTCGACCTCGAGCTCAAGGTGCACGGCATCCAGGGTTTGCGCGTCTGCGACAGCTCGGTGATGCCGCGCGTGCCGTCCTGCAACACCAACGGGCCGACGATCATGGTCGGTGAAAAGGGCGCCGACATCATCCGCAACCGCGACCCGCTGCCGCCTGCGATCTTCGCCCACGAGCGCAACGATATCAGGCCAAGGGCGCGCGCCGAGGTGCGGTAAGGCGGTGCGGCTCCGGCATGCGCCGGGCGGTGCTTAGCTTGAAACGCGGGCGCTGTCTGGCAGGAGGGCTTGGGTTGCCTTGTCGCGCTCGACCAGACGCGACATCTGCGCCAGAAGCTCGTCCTGCTCGAAAAAGGCGATGCGGCCGCGGCCAAGGTCCTTGGCACGATAGAGGGCCTGGTCGGCGCGCTTGAGATAGGTCCGGATATCCTTGCGCTCGCCGTCCAGCAGCGTGATGCCGACGCTGGCGCCAATGACGATCTCGTGGCCGTCGATGTCGTAGGGCTCGCACAGCGCTTCGACCAGCCTGGTGCCAAGCGCTGCGGCGGCCTCTGGCTGGTTGGCGTCCATCTGAACGATCGAGAATTCGTCGCCGCCGATGCGGGCGACGCAATCGGCAGCGTCGGTGCAGTTTCGCAATCTGTCGGCGACCACGCACAGGAGGGCGTCGCCGACGGGGTGGCCAAGCGTATCGTTGACCTGCTTGAACCTGTCGAGGTCGAGGCAGAGCAGGGCGCCTTGCATCGTGCCGGCTGCCTGTTCCGCCGCGGCCTTGAGCCGCTGCCGGAACAGGGTGCGGTTGCCGAGCCCGGTCAGCCCGTCGTGATGGGCCATGTGGGCGATGCGGGCCTCGTCGCGCTTGCGCGCATCGATGTCCTCGATGACCCCGACCCATTCGCTGACATTGCCATCGTCGCCGATGACCGGAGAGCCCTGCGAGCGCACCCAAAGCCAGCGGTCATCCTGCACCTTCAGGCGGAACTCGACATCCAGCGGCATCGTCTCGGCCATGGCCTTGCCCCAGGCGGCCGACGTTACCGGCCTGTCCTCGGGATGGATGGCATCGACCCAGTCCTGACCCACGACCTCGCTTGCAGGCCTGCCGGTCAGTTGCTCCCAGCCGGTGGCCGAGCCGACCCCGTCTGCCATCGAGCGCCGCCAAAGCACGATGGCGCCGGCCTCGGCGATGACGCGGTAGCGATGCTTTTCGTTGCGCAGGGCCTTTTCGGCCCTTTCGAAGCTGAGCCTCAGGATCTCGAACTCGCGGATGGATGACGGCGGCACCGGATTGCCGGGTTGGGAGCCTTCGGCGATGGCATTGCTGTGCGCGACCAGCGCCTGCACCGGCTGGAGGATGCGGCGGCCGAGCCAGACGGCGATGGCCAGCGCCAGGCAGATCGCCACGGTTGCACCGAGCAGGAGTCCCATGATCGGGTCGCGCCAGCGCGCGGTGAAAACGCCGACAGGCTCGCCGACGACGACCACCCAGCCCGGGGTGCCCTGCAGCTTGTGATACGACAGCACGATCGGAAAACCTTCGATCGTCTTTGCCTCGAACAGCCCGGAATCGGTGCTCTTCGCCTGAACCTTCGGCCAGTCGGGAACGAGCTCGCCGACGTACTTCTCCGGATTTCGCGAGCGGGCGACGATGCGGCCGTTGCCGTCGGTCACGGCAACGAGGATGTCGGTCAGCGAGCGCTCCCCCCGTTGAAGCGTCTGCACGAGCTCGGTGGGGGAGGTCGAGAGGACGAATGCGGCACGGTCGCCGTTGGGGCCGGCGACGGGCAGGGCCAGCGACAGCACTGGCTTGTTTTCCTTGATGACGATGTTCGAGATGACGGGTGCCTGGCTCTGCAAGGCGGCCAGGGCAGCCCCCGCCACGGTCGGTGCGACTGCCGGCAGATAGTCCGCCCGTTCTTCCTCGACCAGCGCCACGTCCCCGCCAATGCCGATCCTGGCGGCCACGTCTGCAGGCATCGGCGACGAATCTGCGGGAGCATGCTCCCAGGACGAAGCCAGGGCCGCAAAGGTGGCGATGCGCCCCTGCAATTCGCCTTCGATGGCGCCGGCGAGTGTGCGGGCGGTGTCGTTCAGCCTGGCGACGGCCGTCTTCTTGTAGGCGTGTCCGGCGTGCCAGACCGCGAGACCGGAGATCGCGACGACGGGGAGGAGGCAGACCAGCGCCAGCGCAAAGAGATGGCCGTTCAGACCGCGTTGCCCGACCTGTCTTGCTTGCATGGCCAACTTGCACGTACTCCCGAGAATGCAACCCAGTTTGCGCCGCTACCAGAAGTGGCAATGGACCGAAAAAGCCTTCCAAATTGTCAACGTCTGCAGCCGTGGAAGCCGATGCATTGGCCGTCCTGCACAAAGAGTTGGGCCAGCCGGCACGGACGCCGACAGGGCCGGACGGAACGACAATTGCGTTTGTTTGGGCTATCGACATATTGACATAAAGATGTCTTTATGTGACCTGACGGCTTTGTCGCCGAAAGGACGTAAAATGTCGCAAAACGCTTCCCCCCTCGACGCTCTTTTCGGAGCCGTGTCCGTCAAGTCGGATGGGGCGGAGGTGATGGCTGCGCTCAAGGCGGCGGCACGCGAACGCATACTCGTCCTCGATGGCGCCATGGGCACCCAGATCCAGGGCTTGGGCTTCAATGAGGACCATTTCCGCGGCGACCGCTTCGGCGGTTGCGCCTGCCACCAGCAGGGCAACAACGACCTCTTGATCCTGACCCAGCCCAGGGCGATCGAGGAGATCCACTACAAATACGCCAAGGCCGGCGCCGACATCATCGAGACCAACACGTTTTCGTCGACCTCGATCGCCCAGGCCGACTACGGCATGGAAGACATGGTCTATGAGCTCAACCGCGACGGTGCGCGGCTGGTGCGCCGCGCGGCGATCCGGGCGCAGCAGGAGGACGGCAAGCGCCGCTTCGTCGCCGGCGCGCTCGGGCCGACCAACCGCACCGCCTCGATCTCGCCCGACGTCAACAATCCCGGCTACCGCGCCGTCAGCTTCGACGACCTGCGCATCGCCTATGGCGAGCAGTTGCGCGGCCTGATCGACGGCGGCTCGGACATCATCCTGATCGAGACCATCTTCGACACGCTGAACGCCAAGGCGGCGATCTTCGCCTGCGAGGAGATCTTCATCGAAAAAGGCGTGCGCCTGCCGGTGATGATCTCCGGCACCATCACCGACCTTTCCGGCCGAACGCTGTCCGGCCAGACGCCGACCGCGTTCTGGAACTCGGTGCGCCACGCCAACCCGTTCACCGTCGGCTTGAACTGCGCGCTCGGCGCCAATGCCATGCGGCCGCATCTGTCCGAATTGTCCGACGTCGCCGAGGCCTTCACCTGCGCCTATCCCAATGCCGGCCTGCCCAACGCCTTCGGCCAGTATGACGAGAGCCCGGAATTCATGGCCGCCCAGGTCGAGGAGTTCGCCAGGGAAGGCCTGATCAACGTCGCCGGCGGTTGCTGCGGCTCGACGCCGGAGCACATCCGGGCCATCGCCGAAGCGGTGGCCAAGCATCCGCCGCGCCAATTGCCGGAACTGAAGCCGCAGATGCGGCTGTCGGGCCTCGAGCCGTTCACGCTCACCGACGAGATTCCGTTCGTCAATGTCGGCGAGCGCACCAACGTCACCGGCTCGGCCAAGTTCCGCAAGCTGATCACGGCGGGCGACTATGCGGCGGCGCTCGAAGTCGCGCGCGACCAGGTCGCCAACGGCGCCCAGATCATCGACATCAACATGGACGAGGGCCTGATCGATTCGAAGAAGGCGATGGTCGAGTATCTCAACCTGATCGCCGCCGAACCCGACATCGCGCGCGTGCCGGTCATGATCGACAGCTCCAAGTGGGACGTCATCGAGGCCGGGCTGAAGTGCGTGCAGGGCAAGGCGATTGTCAATTCCATTTCGATGAAGGAAGGCGAGGAAGCCTTCCTGCATCACGCACGCCTGTGCCGCGCCTATGGTGCCGCCGTGGTCGTCATGGCCTTCGACGAGCAGGGCCAGGCCGACACCAAGGCGCGCAAGGTCGAGATCTGCACCCGCGCCTACAAGCTGCTGACCGAGCAGGCCGGATTCGCGCCCGAGGACATCATCTTCGATCCCAACATCTTCGCGGTGGCCACCGGCATCGAGGAGCACGACAATTACGGCGTCGACTTCATCGAGGCGACGCGGGAGATCACTCGCACCCTGCCGCACGTCCACGTGTCGGGCGGCGTGTCCAACCTGTCTTTCTCGTTCCGCGGCAACGAACCCGTGCGCGAGGCGATGCATGCCGTGTTCCTGTACCACTGCATCCAGGCAGGCATGGACATGGGCATCGTCAATGCCGGCCAGTTGGCGGTCTATGAATCGATCGATCCGGAACTGCGCGAAGCCTGCGAGGACGTCGTTCTCAACCGGCTGCCCAAGGCCGGCGGCACGGCGACGGAACGCCTTCTCGAACTGGCCGAGCGCTACAAGGGCACGGCTGGCAAGGAAGCCAAGGAGCGCGACCTCGCCTGGCGCGACTGGGCGGTCGAGCAGCGCATCAGCCACGCGCTGGTCAACGGCATCACCGAGTTCATCGACGCCGACACCGAAGAGGCCAGGCTGAAGGCGGAGCGTCCGCTGCATGTCATCGAAGGACCGCTGATGGCCGGCATGAACGTCGTCGGCGACCTGTTCGGCGCCGGCAAGATGTTCCTGCCCCAGGTGGTGAAGTCGGCCCGCGTCATGAAGCAGGCGGTGGCCGGGCTGCTGCCGCACATGGAGGCAGAAAAGGCCGCCAACGCCGCCAAGGGCATCGACACCGGCGAGCGCCGGAGCGCCGGCAAGATCTTGATGGCGACGGTCAAGGGCGACGTCCATGACATCGGCAAGAACATCGTCGGCGTGGTCCTTGCCTGCAACAACTACGAGATCATTGATCTCGGCGTCATGGTGCCGGCAACCAAGATCCTGCAGGTCGCGAAGGACGAGAAGGTCGACATCATCGGCCTGTCCGGCCTGATCACGCCGTCGCTCGACGAGATGGCGCATGTCGCCGCCGAGATGGAGCGCGAGGGCTTCGACATTCCGCTGCTGATCGGCGGCGCCACCACCAGCCGCGTCCACACGGCGGTGAAGATCCATCCGCGCTACGAGCGCGGCCAGGCAGTCTATGTCACCGATGCCAGCCGCGCGGTCGGGGTGGTCTCCAACCTGCTTTCGCCGGAGGCCAGGGGCGGCTACGTCGAAACCGTGCAGGCGGAGTACAAGAAGGTCGCCGACGCCCATGCCCGCTCGGAGGCCGACAAGCAGCGGCTGCCGCTGGCAAAGGCCCGCGCCAATGCGCACAAGGTCGACTGGACCGGCTACGCGCCGCCGAAGCCGAGCTTCCTCGGAACCAAGGTGTTCGAGAGCTGGGATCTCGCCGAGCTCGCCCGCTACATCGACTGGACGCCTTTCTTCCAGACCTGGGAGCTCAAGGGCCGCTACCCGAAGATCCTCGAAGACGAGCATCAGGGCCCGGCGGCGCGCCAGCTGTTCGAAGACGCCCAGGCGATGTTGAAGAAGATCATCGACGAGAAGTGGTTCGCGCCAAGGGCGGTGATCGGCTTCTGGCCGGCCAATGTCGTCGGCGACGACATCAGGCTGTTCACGGATGACAGCCGCAAGCAGGAACTTGCGAGCTTCTTCACCCTGCGCCAGCAGCTGACCAAGCGCGACGGCAGGCCGAATGTCGCGCTGTCCGACTTCGTCGCGCCTCTCGACAGCGGCAAGGCCGACTATGTCGGCGGCTTCGTGGTGACCGCGGGCATCGAGGAAGTGGCGATTGCCGAGCGCTTCGAACGCGCCAACGACGACTACTCCTCGATCCTGGTCAAGGCGCTGGCCGACCGCTTCGCCGAGGCCTTTGCCGAGCGCATGCACGAGCGCGTGCGCAAGGAGTTCTGGGGCTATGCCACAGACGAAAACCTGTCGGGCGACGAGCTGATCGGCGAGGCCTATCACGGCATCCGCCCGGCGCCGGGCTACCCGGCGCAGCCGGACCACACCGAGAAGACGACGCTGTTCAGGCTGCTCGATGCCGAAAGCAACGCCGGCGTGGCGCTGACCGAAAGCATGGCGATGTGGCCGGGCTCGTCGGTGTCGGGCCTCTATCTCGCGCACCCCGAGAGCTACTATTTCGGCGTCGCCAAGGTCGAGCGCGACCAGGTCGAGGACTATGCCAGGCGCAAGGGCATGTCGCTCCAGGAGGCCGAGCGCTGGCTCGCGCCGATCCTCAACTACGTGCCGGCGGCCTTCGCCGAGGCTGCCGAATAGCCGCTTGACTTGGCGGCGCGCGCCTATAGCTTGCCGCACGGTTATGGTTCTCCCGCCTCCGGGCGGGAGCTAAGAGGGAATTCGGTCAAAGCCGAAGCTGCCCCGCAACTGTGAGCGGTCGGGACATGTTTTTCGGAAAGCGGTGTCCGCTTTCGGAAAGTTTATGCCCCAATGGTGAATAGCCACATTGCCCACCACGTCACTGGCATGGATGCCGGGAAGACGGGCGATGAAGCAACGACCCGCGAGCCAGGAGACCTGCCTGACCAAGTGAGGTTCCGTGGGCGGGGTGTACCACTGGAGCGCGGTTGAAACGGTTGCCATCCCGGCGCCGGCTTCTGCCTGCGTTGCCGCAATCCCGCCACGGCTGGTCAGGGATTGCAGGTGTCGAACACAACCGAAAACAATGCTGCGCCGCAAAGGCACATGCTGCTGGTCGCCAAATCGGCTTTTGCCGCCGCGCCCTACAGGCAGATGCAACAGCTTGCCGATCTGGTAGCCGCGCTGCCGGGCGTCGCCGGTGCCAGTTTTGGCTTCACCGAGCAAGGCACGCCGTCGCTGCGCGAGGCGCTTGGTTCATTGCGCGCGGCCGGCGCCTCCGATGTGCTCATTTTGCCGCTGATGCTGCCCATCGAGCCGAGCTTCACCGCCTGGCTCACCAAGTCGCTACGCCGTTGGCAGGCCGAGGACGGTGTGGCGTGGCCCCAGGTCAGGATCGCCCAGGGCCTTGCCGACAGTCCGCTTCTCGCCGCCCTCATGGCCGGGCTCGTCGAAGGCGCGCAGGCTGCCGCTCCCGTTCCGCCCGCCGAAAGGCTGGTGCCGGAAGGTTCGCTGGTCCCGGCGCAGAAGCGCCGCGTGCTGGTCTGCCAGGGCGGGCCGTGCAACGCCGCCGGCGCCGATCTCATCTGGGGCCATCTGCGCAACCATCAGGACCGCCAGAAGCTGCGCACGACCGGCGACGGCACCATGAGCTGCAAGTCGACCTGCCTCGGCCCGTGCAACCTGGCCCCTGTCATCCAGGTCTATCCCGAAGGCACTTATTACGGCGGCGTCACGGAGGCGGCCATCGATCGCATCGTTGCCGAGCACCTGCTCGGTGGCCGCGTCGTCGAGGCGTTCGCCTACGAGCCTACCGGCCGCAAGCAGACGCTGCGCGCGGTAGCTCCCGCCGAATCGGCCAAAACCTAGCGGGACGGGCGTTCAGGCCAGTTCATGCCCGGCACGGCCCAGGCCGTGCCGGGCCTGCCGCGTCTCACGCGGAAGCTCTCCGAACTCATGGCGGTATTCGGCGGCGAAGCGGCCGAAATGGGTGAAGCCCCATTTCAGCGCGACATCGGTGACGGTGGCTTCGGTTGCCACCAGGTCGAAGCGGGCGCGGCGCATGCGCTCGCGCGTCAGCGCGCGCAGCGGCGAGATGCCGAAGGCGTTCCTGTAGGCGAGTTGCAGCGTCCGGGGCGCCACGCCGGCGGCCCCGGCGATCTCGTGCAGCCCGATCGGCAGGGCGGCATGGGCGCGGATGAACTCCTCGGCGCGCTTGAGATGGCGGGGGGCGGCTCCCTGCCTCTGGTCGTCGAAGAACAGGCTCATGTTGCTGGGCTGGCTGCGCAGGAACAGTTCCAGCAGATGCTGTTCGTAGAGCACGTTCTGGATGCCTGAACCGGCCGAGGCTGGCCTCATCTCCGCGGCGTGGAACAGCGAGTTGGCCAGGCGGCGCCATGCCTGCATCTCGGGCCGCGAAAAATCGACGAGCGGATCGAAGATCAGCGCTCCCGGTATGTCGCGGTCGAGCAGGCGCATGGCGAAGGCATGCAGCGGCGCCTTGCGCACCTGGATGAGCAGTTGGGCGCAGCCCTGCCACCACTTCATCCTCGTCGCCAGGTCGGCGTTGAGCACGGAGGCGATGCTGCGGTCGGTGAGGAATTCTTGGCTGCCGTTGCGGACGGTCGCCGTGCCCGAAACCGGCATCTGGATCAGATAGAAGTCGCCAAGTTCGCCCGGGTCGATCAGCACGTCGGCGCCGTAGCTGATGTAGTTCAGCGAGATCATCTCGCCGGGGGCATGATTGTGCGTGACGCGAAACGGTTTTCGATCACCGATGATGTCCAGTCGGTGATTGCAGAACTTCTGGGCGACCCGCTCCCTGGCGCAGTCGAGATCGTTCGACTGAAACAAGACATGATCGGAAAGCGGGACCCTTCGAACGGACGCCTCTTCCATCAGCATGCGGCCAGACTAGCACCGATCTTGCGGCTGCCAATGAAAATGAAGGGCAATGCATCCGCGCTGCCGCATTTTTGCGTTTTGTGGATAGTCGCCGCGCATTCCGGCTAGTGTCTCTGCGATCTC
The DNA here is from genome assembly GCF_014206975.1 of Aminobacter aganoensis. Classification (GTDB taxonomy): domain Bacteria; phylum Pseudomonadota; class Alphaproteobacteria; order Rhizobiales; family Rhizobiaceae; genus Aminobacter; species Aminobacter aganoensis. The sequence goes on along the minus strand of NZ_JACHOU010000006.1, from coordinate 182,737 downwards.
TGCAGCACTCTTTGGGGTGGAACAAATGAAAGGGCCGCCCTGGGCAGGTCCTTCGAACAGAGGGAACATGAAATGAGCAAGGAACTCGCCAAGGGCATCACGCGCAAGGGCGACGGCTATGCCGGCAAGACCTGGAACATCCTTGGACAGGTCTATTTTCCCAAGGCGGTGTGCGATTCCACCTTCGCCTTCGAGACCAACAGCGAGCCGGGCCAGTTCGTGCCCGTGCACATTCACCCGACCCAGGAAGAGTTCATCCTGGTGCAGGAAGGCGAACTTGACCTGAAGCTCGACGGCGAATGGGTCAAGGCCAAGGCAGGCGACCTTGTGCGCATGCCGCGCGGCATCCCGCACGGCTATTTCAACAAGTCCGACAAGCCGACCAAGGCCCTGTTCTGGGTGTCGCCGGCGGGCATGCTGGAAGAGCTGTTCAACAAGCTCGACAACCTCGCCGACCCGGCCGAGGTGGTGAAGGTCTCGGCCCAGCACGAGGTCAACTTCCTGCCGCCGGAAGCCAACGACTAAGCCACCGGATCACACGCCGCCGCTCGTTCAGGCGTACGCGACATCTGTCGCGTGCGCGGGCGAGCCCGCGTCCTGACGACAAGGAAAAGCAAATGGTCGAGAAGAAGAAAGTCTGCGTCGTCGGCGCGGGCGTGAGCGGGCTCGCGGCTGCGCATGCCTTCAGGCAACGTGGCCACGAGGTCCACATCGTCGAGCGCGGCGGCGACCTGGGCGGGGTCTGGGAGCCGTCGCGCTCCTATCCCGAGGTTCAGACGCAAAGCCCCAAGGATCTCTATCGCTACACCTCGATGCCGATGCCGGACGACTATCCGGAATGGCCCAAGGGCACGCAGGTCCACGCCTATCTCAGGACCTATGCCGAGCGGAACGGGCTGGTGCCGCTCATCCGCTACGGCACCAAGGTGGTTTCGATGCAGCGGCGGCAAGGAGCCAGGGGCTGGAGCGTCGAGCTTGCCGCAGGCGGAAACGTGGCGAGCGAGGATTTCGACTTCGTCGCGGTCTGCACCGGCAATTTCAGCGAAAAACGCGAACTCGTGCATCCGGGCCAGGATGATTTCACCGCAGCCGGCGGCCAGGTGCTCCACTCCTCGGAATACACCGATTCCGCCACCGTGAAGGGCAAGCGCGTCGTCGTGCTCGGCTTTTCGAAGTCCGCCACCGACATCGCCGTCAATGCGGTCCATTCCGGGGCCAGCGGCGTCACCATCGTCTATCTCGAGCCGGTCTGGCGCATCCCGTATTTCATCGGCGGCCTGATCAACTTCAAGCGCATCCTTTATGTCCGTGCCCAGGAGGTGATGTTCCCGAACTGGGACCAGCCGCTGCTGGCGCGGCTCGCGCACAGCGTCGCCAAGCCGTTCGTCTGGGCCAACTGGCGGGCGCTCGAAAGCCTGCTCTCGCTGCAGCTCAAATTGAAGAAGACCGGGCTCAGGCCGACCAAGCCGATCGAATCGACGATCAACTGCTCGGTCCCGATCGTCACGCCGGGCTTCTTCGACATGGTGGCGGACGGGCGAATCAAGGCGATCCAGGGCACGATCGCGAGCTACGAGCCGGGTACGGTGATTCTGTCGGGCGGCGAGCGCGTGGCGGCCGACATGGCGCTCCTTGCGGTGGGCTGGAAATCCGGCGTGCCGTTCCTGCCGGAAGAGTACCGGCGCAAGCTGGTCGAGCCCGACGGGCAGTACAGGCTCTACCGGGTCATCGCCAATCCCGATCTGCCCGACATGGGTTTCGTCGGCTTCAACTCGTCATTCTGCACGGTGCTGAGCGCCGAGCTCGCCGGCAACTGGCTGGTGCGCTACGCCGACGGCATGCTGGGGCGCCAGCCGACGCGCCAGGAAATGAACGACAACATCGACGTGATGCTGCACTGGAAGCGCAACGAACGCCCCGCTGCCGGCGTCTATGGCGGCCTCTGCGTCGCGCCCTATCATTTCAAGCATTTCGACGAACTTCTGGCCGACATCGGCGCCAGGAAGCGGCGACGCAACGCACTGGCAGAAAACTTTACCCCGCCAAACGCCGACGCCTATGCAGGCTACCTGGCAAGCGCGCCGGACTATCGGGCGGCATAGGACTGAAGCGTCGGGCAACAGGCGAGCGCCAGCCGGCGCTTGCCGGATCGCGGCCATGCGGACATCGGCGTTAGCCTGTGCCGCTTTATCTCACGATATCAAGGAGTTTGGATGGTGGGCGTGACAGGGATTGAACCTGTGACCCCTGCAATGTCAATGCAGTGCTCTCCCGCTGAGCTACACGCCCATCCGATGGGGGCGGATACACCATTTTTGATCCGGCGCGTCAATAGCGTGTTTGGCGGAAAAATGCGCCGGATCATCAATTCCCCTGGCGACGCAAGGGAAACGCCTCAGGCGGCGTGCAGCATCTTCTCGACCTCGTTGACGAGATCGCGCAGATGGAAGGGTTTCGACAGCACCTTGGCGTCGCGCGGTGCCTTCGAATCAGGGTTGAGCGCCACCGCGGCAAAGCCGGTGATGAACATCACCTTGAGATCGGGATCGATCTCGGTGGCGCGGCGCGCCAGCTCGATGCCGTCCATCTCCGGCATGACGATGTCGGTCAGGAGCAGCGAAAAGGGTTCCTCGCGCAGCCGCTCGTAAGCGCTCGCGCCATTGTCGAAGTCGCTCACCTGGTAACCGGCGCGTTCCAGCGCCTTGACCAGGAAGCGGCGCATATCGTCGTCGTCTTCTGCCAGAAGAATGCGTGCCATCAGTTTCCCGTCCGAAATTAGCGGTCGAAGCCGCCCCCCAGCAGGGGCTCCGTTAACCATCTTGTATATGAGTTCGGGACGGTAAACATCAAGTGAATGCCGAACCGGCATGGTGACGCAAAGGCACGATCGGGGCGGCTTTTCCACATTTCGAAATGCTGGACACCAGCGGCCGCAGGTGGCACCTTCGAGCGATGAGTGAGTGCATGTCGCAGGTCCGTCAGCAAAGATGACGCCAGCCGAAGATTTCTCGGTGCTGCCGCCGTTCGAGGTCCGGACGAGCGCAGAGCAGCGCGTGCCGTTCGTGTTCAATTCGCCGCATAGCGGGCGGTGCTATCCCGAACGCTTCCTGGCCATGACGCGGCTCGATTCGACCTCCATCCGCCGCTCCGAGGATTGCTACGTCGACGAGCTGTTCGGCGCTGCCGTAGCCCTCGGCGCGCCGATGCTGACGGCGCATTTTCCGCGCGCCTATCTCGACGTCAACCGCGAGCCGTGGGAACTCGACCCCAGGATGTTCGCGGAGCCGGTGCCGCCCTTCACCAATGTCCGCTCGGCCCGTGTCGCCGGCGGGCTCGGCACCGTGCCGAAGCTGGTGGGCGAGGGGCTCGACATCTATCCGGGCCGGTTGCCGCTGTCGGAGGCGGTCGGCCGCATCGAATGCGTCTACAAACCCTACCACGAGACGCTGAAGCGGCTGGTCACGCGCACCCATGCGCGCTTCGGTTATGCGGTGCTGGTCGACTGCCATTCGATGCCGGCCTCGGTCCGCATCGGCGACAGCGGCATGCGGCCGGACTTCATCGTCGGCGACCGTTTCGGCACATCGGCCGCGTCGGAGCTTTCCGAACGCGCCATCGGGCTGCTGGCGGCGATGGGTTATACCGTGGCGCACAATAAACCCTATGCCGGGGGCTTCATCACCGAGCACTATGGCCGGCCGGCGCGCAAGCTTCATGCGCTGCAGATCGAGATCAATCGCGGCCTCTACATGGATGAGCGCACGTTTAAGAAATCGGCGGGATTTTATGCGCTGGCAGACGATCTGGCGCGGTTTTCCGCCGATCTGATGGCGGTTCCGGATCATCATTTCCTCGACCTGCCGCTGGCCGCGGAGTAGCGCTGCAGGCCGAGCAGGTTAAAAAAAGACCGCTCCGGAGAGCGGTCGAAGTCTAGGGAGGAAACGCCCAAGGAGGGCATGGACAGGAAACCCTGTCCGAAGTCGAGATTATTGTGCGCTGCACAAAAGTCAAGTCGCCTTGGGATTCTTTAAATCAGGTTGATGTGGTTATTGCCGACGAGGGCCGCGGCGTGTCATCCACGCAACAGTCAGGAATGGGGTGAATGATGGTCGACGCCGAATTCATGCGACGGATCGCACGGGCTGCCGCAGCCGAAACACTGCCGCGCTTCCGCCGCCAGGGGGCGGTGGCCAACAAGCTCGCCGGCGGGTTCGACCCCGTCACCGAGGCCGACCAGGAGGCCGAGCGCGCCATCCGCGCGCTGATCAACGCCGAATTCCCCGATCATGGCATCCTCGGCGAGGAGCATGGCAGCGAAAACACCTCCAACAGCCATGTCTGGGTGATCGATCCGATCGACGGCACGCGCGCCTTCATCTCCGGCCTGCCGGTCTGGGGCACGCTGGTCGGGCTGACCGTCGATGGCGACGCGGTGGCCGGGCTGATGTCGCAGCCCTTCACCGGCGAGCTGTTCTACGCCGACGGCGATGGCTCGCATTACGAGGGGCCGGGCGGACCGCGCACGCTTTCGGTGCGCAAGACGACCAGCCTGGCGGACGCGACGATGTTCACCACGACGCCGGCCTTGTTCAAGGGCGAGATGCGCAAGCGCTACGACGATCTGGAGAGCAAGGTGCAGCTCGCCCGCTACGGCACCGACTGCTACGCCTTCGCCATGGTGGCGGCGGGGCAGGTCGACATCGTCGTCGATCCCGGCCTCAAGCCCTACGACATCGTCGCGCTGATTCCGATCATCGAGCAGGCCGGCGGCATCGTCACCACGTTCGACGGCGGCCCGGCGGAGAATGGCGGCGACGTCATCGCGGCGGCGACGCCGGAGCTGCACAGGGCTGCGATGGCCGCTCTCGCGGGATAGCTCCTTACGCGTCGGCCGTTGCCGGCGTTCCCGGCACGAAGGCGGAGAAGGCGGCGAGCAGTTGCTCGCGGTAGATATCCGCTTCCTGCAGAATTTCGTGGCGGGCGCCATCGATGGTCAGCAGCGAAGCCACGCGGCACTGGCTGGCGAACTGCTCGACGTCGCGCGACGACACCACCTCGTCGGCACCGGCGTTGACGATCAGCATAGGCACCTTGAGCGCTGCCATGAATTGCGGATCGCGCACGGTCTGGGACGCCTGTGCCGCGGCGCGCAGCCAGGCAATGGTCGGCCCCCCGACCGACAGTTCTGGATAGGTCTCGTAGAGCAGGATGTTGCGGCGATAGCGGCGCTCGTCGCTGGTCAGCTTGTTGACGGCGAAGGGCGTGCCTTCGCGCGGGCGCGGCCCCCATGCGGCGTAGAGCCGGCCGAGCCCCAGCCAGCAGGCGAGGGTACCCAGGCGTCGGATCGATGTCATCGACAGCGGTACGCCGATGACCGAGAGGAACGGCGCCACCAGCACCATGCGCTGGACCCGGTTGCTCATCGAAGGCGCGGCCAGCAGCGCGATCAGCGCCCCGCTCGAATGGGCGAGCAGGAAGAAGGGACCGCGGCAGTCGGGCAGCACGATCTGCTCGAAGAACGCCTCGAGGTCGCGGACATAATGGTCGAAGCTCCTGACGTAGCCGCGATGGCCGTCGCGCAACAGCCGCTCGGACCCGCCCTGGCCGCGCCAGTCGAAGGTGGCCACGGCGTGGCCGCGCACGGTCAGGTCGCGAATGGTCTCGAAGTACTTCTCGATGCATTCGTTGCGGCCGTTGAGCAGGATCACCGTGCCCTTGAAGGGATGGGATGTCGCAGGAAACAGCGCATAGCGCAGGCGCTTGCCGTCATGGGCGACAAAGTCGCCGGAGGTGGCCCTTTCGGGAACCGGATTGCCGGGGATTTCGTGGAACAGGTCCGTCATCAGGCGCTTCGGAACTCGCTGCCGCAGGATCAGGCGATAGGAGGGTGATAGAAAGGCGGGCCGGGAAAATCAAAGGAATTCCGCCGCGGCGGAATCGAATGAGGCCGGAGGCAGCTTGCGGGATGCCTCCGGCCTCTGTCGCTCCGGGAGGAAGGGACGTTACAACCCGGCTCGGCCTCGTCGGCGGCATTCTGTGGTGCCGCCTGTTCTTGAACTTGGATGCACTCTAGTCGGGGCGACCTGAACGGATGCCGAAGGCCCGGTTCATCTTCGGTTCATCGAAGATCATTGCGAAAAGCCGTTGGGACAATGTCTTGAAATGGCTTCGGCAGGCACCCAAATGTCTTCTGCGGCGCCCAATATCGGGGCCGCTGATCACCGCCGGGGCGCCAGAACGGGCTTCGGCACAGGTCATGCGCAAAACCTTGTTGCTCACTGGAGAACACCCATGCGTCACGTTGATTTTTCCTCGCTCCACCGCTCGACGGTCGGCTTTGACCGGCTCTTCAACATGCTCGACGGCCTCGGCCAGCCCGAAGTCGGCACGAGCTATCCGCCCTACAACATCGAGCGCACCGGCGAGGACGCCTACCGCATCAGCATGGCGGTTGCCGGCTTCTCGGAAACCGAGATTTCGATCGAGGCCCATCGCAATGTGCTGACGGTCAAGGGCGAGCGCGGCAATGAAGGCACCGGCGAAGGTTCGGAGCTGCTTTATCGCGGCATCGCCTCGCGCGCCTTCGAGCGACGCTTCCAGCTCGCCGACCATGTCGAGGTCGTCGGCGCGACGCTCAAGAACGGCCTGTTGCACATCGATCTCAAGCGCAACATTCCCGAAGAGCACAAGCCTCGCAAGATCGAGATCTCCGCTGCGCCGGCCAAGGCGAAGCAGATCGAGGCCAATACCGTCAACTAAGACAGCTCCTCCCAAGGAGAAAAGGCGGCGCCCCCGGGTGCCGCCTTTTTCATGCGCGGCGAGACACCGTCTGCCCCTGAGGGCGCCAGTTTCCGGCTTTCAGCGCTTTATGTCGGGGATCAGGTCGGCGAGCGTGATGTTGCCGTATCGCGACGTCACCCTTGTCTCGGCATCGTCGAAAATCTCGCCGAGCGTGGCATTGACCGACCGTTCGACCGGGCAGTCGGGGTGATCCACCGCCAGGCCCACCGCAAAAAGAGAGGGGCTGCCCAGCGCGTTGTGGACGTCGAGGACGGTGATGTCCGCGAGATCGCGCGCCAGCTTCCAGCCACCATGCGGACCCCTGACGGCTTCGACGTAGCCCTGTTCCCGCAGGCCGGCCATCATCCGCCGCACCACGACGGGGTTGGTGCCGAGCATCTGCGCGATGGTTTCCGACGTGGCCCTGCCGTCGTGCAGGTCGATGTGGATCAGCATGTGCAGCATGCGGGACAGGCGGCTGTCTTGTGTCATTGGCGGATCCGGACCGAACGCTCACGAAAAATCATAACAGTATGGGTTACATTCTCTGCTTCCCTGATATAATGTAACTTCATGAGTTACCTTCTGCAAGCCAAGGACATGAACAGGCGAACCTTCGCCCGTCATGCCGTTGCGCTGGCAGCTGTGACCTTGTTCACACCGCGCTCCCTGGCCGGATCACCAGCACCCATGAAGGAGACTGCCATGCCGCAACTGCCGTATCGCTTTGTCGAGGTGAATCGCCTCCGCATGCGAATCGCCGAGCAGGGCCAGGGGCCGTTGGTGCTGCTTTGCCATGGCTTCCCCGAAACCGCCTATTCCTGGCGCCACCAGATCGCCGCGCTTGCAGCGGCGAACTATCGTGTCGTCGCCCCCGATCTCCGCGGGTTCGGCGGCACCGAAGGGCCTGCCGATGTCGGCCAGTATTCGATCCTGCATTTGGTCGCGGACATGGTCGGCCTGCTCGACGCGCTTGGCGAAGAGAAGGCGGTTATCGTCGGCAACGACTGGGGAGCGACATTGGCCTGGCAAGCGGCCCTCCTGCGCCCGGACCGGTTCCATGCGGTGGCGGCATTCGGCGTGCCGATGATGGGACAACCTCCCGTGCCGCCGACGCGTATCTTCCCGCAAACCGACGATGCCCTCTTCTACACGCTCTATTTTCAACAGCCCGACCTGGCCGAAGCCGAGTTCGAACGCGACGTCGGCCTGACGCTGCGCAAGATCCTGTTTGCTGCGTCGGGTGATGCGGGGGCGAGGCGCGAAGGCGACGGAACGCCCAATCCCTTCGCCATGGTGAGCCGTGACAGGGGTCTGCTGGCGCCGCTGCCGACGCCCGATGCCCTGCCGTCATGGCTGAGCGAGGCCGACCTCGACGCCTATGTCGGCGATTTCCAGGCCAGCGGGTTCCGGGGCGGGTTGAACCTCTATCGCAATCTCGACCGCAACTGGGAAATGCAGCACGCGTTTTCGGGACTCAAGGTTGCGGTGCCGGCGCTCTATCTCGTCGGCGAACGCGACGTCGGGCTGCAGATCCCGGGCATGCGCGACATCATCGCGGCGATGCCCGCGCTCGTGCCGCAGCTTAGGCAGCCGATCTACCTGGAGGGCTGCGGCCATTGGCCCTCGCAAGAGCGGCCGGTGCTTGTCTCGGACGCGCTGCTTTCGTTCCTGAGGGCTCTTTGACCAAGGCCCGGTCACCACGGCTGTAAAGTCGAACGGCTCGCCCTGGCGAGCCGTTCGACTTTACGTTACCTCCGCAGCAGCTCGCCAAAACGGTCGACCTCTTCGGGCGACGTGGCGAAGCTGGTGACGAAGCGGTAGAGCGTTTCGTCCTCGCCGAGCTGTCCGTCGAAACCGGCCGGCGCGTGCCAGTCGTAGAAGGCGGCACCCGCGGCAAGAGCCGCGTTGGCGACTTCCGTCCTGATGACCGCGAACACCTCGTTGGCCTGGGGCTGCCAGGCAAGGCGGGCGACAGACGAGCCCGAGATGGCCGCGGCCAGGCGTGTCGCCATCGCATTGGCGTGGTGGGCGGTGTCCAGCCACAGGCCGCCGTCGAAATAGGCGTCGAACTGGGCCGAGATGAAGCGCGACTTGGAGAACAGCTGGGCCGAGCGCTTGCGCAGGAAAGCCATTTCCTTGGCGCGGTCGAGATCGAACAGCACGATCGCCTCGGCGCACCAGCAGCCGTTCTTGGTGCCGCCGAAGGAGACGATGTCGACGCCCCGCTTCCAGGTCATCTCGGCCGGCGTTGTGTCGAGCGAGACCAGCGCATTGGCGAAGCGCGCGCCATCCATGTGCAGCGGCAGCGAATATTGCCTGGCGATGGCCGAAATGGCCTTGATCTCGTCGAGTCCGTAGACGGTGCCGACCTCGGTCGACTGCGTCATCGAGATCGCCATCGGCCGACCGGCATGGACGAATTCGGGCGCGAAACGGGCGACCGCGCGTTCGAGGTTGCGGACGTCCATGCGGCCCAGCGTTCCGTCGATGGCATGAAGCCTGGAGCCGCCGGTGAAATATTCGGGCGCGCCGCATTCGTCCTCGATGATGTGTGCTTCGCGATGGCCGAAGGAAATGCCGCCGGGGCGGTTGTAGGCAGCCAGTGCCAGCGAGTTCGCCGCGGTGCCGGTGGCGACGAAGAACACCGCCACCTCGCGTTCGAATATCTCGCTGAAACGCGCGTAGACAGCCTGGTCGAGATCGCCGTCGCCATAGGCCCGGCTGAAGCCTGCCGCACTGGCGTGCAGCCGTTCGGCGATCCTGGGGTGCGCGCCGGCCCAATTGTCTGATGCGAAAAACATGTTATCCGTCCGTGATATGGCTGTCGGAGACTGCGTGGCAGGGATGCCCGAGCTAGAGCGGGTTTTGGCGTTTTCGGCAAGTCCGGGGCCTGGAAATCGATTGAGACAGCGGGCAGGGCGCTTTTGACCAGTTGTTCAAAAGTTACGCCAGGCATGAGTTCGGCGAAATTTTCTGTCTTTCCGGATGCGGAAAATTCGTGAATCGGTCTTGTGCGTATTCAAGAATTCTGTCATACGAAATTTAGGACAGCAGTGCTGTCTTATTTATCTGCCCAAAGCGGAACGGATTTGGCGTATGATGACGCCACGTCCGTCTGCCGCCGCGAGCTGGGGTCAGAGGCCGTCCGGAGCGAATCCGGGCCCTGCCTGCCCGACTGGCGGTTCGGTGCCGGCTAAACGGCACTGCGCCGCAAGCATATCGAAAGCATATCTGAAGGTGAGCGGACCGGCACGTTGCCGTCCCAAAGCGAACTGCCCGGATCGGGCCGGAATGGAGAGAGATGATGACGGAGTTGACGCCATCTGTGACGACGGGTTTTGTGCCGGCCGCGCAGACGAAAGCGGCCAACAAGAAAACCGATCATCTCCGAACCACCACCGGCTATGCAGCGCATGGCCTTTACGATCCGCGCAACGAGCATGACGCCTGCGGCGTCGGCTTCATCGCCCAGATGAAGGGCATCAAGTCGCACCAGATCGTCAAGGACGGGCTGTTCATGCTCGAGAACCTGACGCATCGCGGTGCCGTCGGTGCCGACCCGCTGATGGGCGACGGCGCTGGCGTGCTGGTGCAGATCCCTGACAGCTTCTTCCGCGAAGAGATGGCCAAGCAGGACATCGAGCTGCCGGCTCCCGGCCAGTACGGCGTCGGCCACTGGTTCATGCCGCAGGACGCCGCGACGCGCGAACATGTCATCGACATCATCCGCGAGTCGGCGCAGTCGGAAGGCTTGCCGCTGATCGGCTTCCGCGACGTGCCGGTCGACAACTCCTCGCTGTCGAAGGCACCTGAAATCGCGGCTTCCGAGCCGTTCCACTGCCAGGTGTTCATCGGGCGCACGCCTGAGATCGATGACGACGAGGAATATGAAGCGCGGCTTTATCTGCTGCGTAAGGTCATTTCCGGGCGCATCTATGCCGAGCACAACAACCGCGATGTCGGCGCCTATTGCGTGTCGCTGTCGGCGCGTACCATCGTCTACAAGGGCATGTTCCTGGCCTTCCAGGTCGGCGCTTATTACAAGGACCTCAATGATCCGCGCTTCGAGACCGCGCTGATCCTCGTCCACCAGCGCTTCTCGACCAACACCTTCCCGTCGTGGAAGCTGGCGCACCCGTACCGCATGGTCGCCCACAATGGCGAAATCAACACGGTGCGCGGCAACAACAACTGGATGGCGGCGCGCCAGGCCTCGGTCGACAGCGAGCTGTTCGGCAACAACATCTCCAAGCTCTGGCCGATCTCCTATGAGGGGCAGTCGGACACGGCCTGCTTCGACAACGCGCTCGAGTTCCTGTTCCAGGGCGGCTACAAGCTGGCGCACGCCATGATGATGCTGATCCCGGAAGCCTGGGCCGGCAACAAGTCGATGGATGCCGACCGCAAGGCCTTCTACGAGTATCACGCAGCGCTGATGGAGCCGTGGGACGGCCCGGCGGCGGTGTGCTTCACCGACGGCCGCCAGATCGGCGCGACGCTCGATCGCAACGGTCTGCGTCCGGCCCGCTACATCGTCACCGACGACGACCGGGTGATCCTGGCCTCGGAGGCCGGCGTGCTGCCGGTCGCCGAAAAGCACATCGTCAAGAAGTGGCGCCTGCAGCCCGGCAAGATGCTGCTGATCGACCTGGTCGAGGGCCGCATCATCTCGGACGAGGAGATCAAGTCCGAGATCGCCACCAAGCACCCCTACAAGACGTGGCTGGCCAACACCCAGCTGATCCTCGAGGAGCTGAAGCCGGTCGAGCCGCGCGAGCTGCGCAAGGACGTCTCGCTGCTCGATCGCCAGCAGGCCTTCGGCTACACCCAGGAAGACACCAAGCTGCTGATGTCGCCGATGGCGACGACAGGCCAGGAAGCCGTCGGCTCGATGGGCACCGACACGCCGATCTCGGCGATGTCGGACAAGGCCAAGCTGCTCTACACATACTTCAAGCAGAACTTCGCCCAGGTCACCAACCCGCCGATCGATCCGATCCGCGAGGAGCTGGTGATGAGCCTGGTGTCGTTCATCGGCCCGCGCCCGAACATCTTCGATCTGGTCGGCTCCTCCCGCCGGAAGCGGCTCGAGGTGCGCCAGCCGATCCTGACCAATGGCGATCTCGAGAAGATCCGCTCCATCGGCCACACCGAGGACCGCTTCGATACCAAGACGATCGATATCACCTATGCGGCGGCCGAAGGCGCTGCCGGCATGGCAGGTGCCATCGAGCGGCTGTGCGAGCGTGCCGAAGCGGCGGTCGCCGGCGGCTACAACATCATCATCCTGTCCGATCGCCAGATCGGGCCCGATCGCATCGACATCCCGACGCTGCTGGCAACGGCGGCCGTCCACCACCACCTGATCCGCAAGGGCCTGCGCACTTCGGTCGGCCTCGTGGTGGAATCGGGCGAGCCGCGCGAGGTGCACCACTTCTGCTGCCTGGCCGGCTACGGCGCCGAGGCGATCAACCCGTACCTGGCCTTCGACACGCTGACCGACATGCACAAGCGCGGCGAATTCCCGCCGGAAGTCGACGGCTCGGAAGTCGTCGGCCGCTACATCAAGTCGATCGGCAAGGGCATCCTCAAGGTGATGTCCAAGATGGGCATCTCGACCTACCAGTCTTATTGCGGCGCGCAGATATTCGACGCCATCGGCCTCAAGACCGACTTCGTCGAGAAGTACTTCACCGGCACCGCGACCAACATCGAAGGCGTCGGCCTCGATGAAATCTCGGCCGAGACGGTGGCGCGCCATGCGTCCGCCTTCGGCGAAGACCCGGTGCTGCGCAACGCGCTCGACGTCGGCGGCGAGTACATGTACCGCATGCGCGGCGAAGCCCACATGTGGACGCCTGACGCGGTCGCATCGCTCCAGCATGCCGTTCGCAGCGGTTCGTGGTCGACCTTCAAGGAGTTCTCGGCCCAGATCGACAGCGAGACGGCGCGTGCCCAGGCCATCCGTGGCATGTTCCATATCAAGTCTGCCGAGGAGAGCGGGCGCAAGCCGGTTTCCATCGACGACGTCATGCCGGCGGCCGAGATCGTCAAGCGCTTCTCGACTGGGGCGATGTCCTTCGGCTCGATCAGCCGCGAGGCGCATTCGACGCTGGCCGTCGCCATGAACCGGATCGGCGGCAAGTCGAACACCGGCGAGGGCGGCGAGGAGCCGGACCGCTACCTGCCGCTGCCCGACGGCTCGGTGAACCCGGAACGTTCGGCGATCAAGCAGGTGGCCTCGGGCCGCTTCGGCGTGACGACCGAATATCTGGTCAACTCCGACATGATGCAGATCAAGGTGGCGCAGGGTGCCAAGCCCGGCGAGGGCGGCCAACTGCCCGGTCACAAGGTCGACGCGACGATCGCCAAGACCCGCCATTCGACGCAAGGCGTGGGTCTGATTTCGCCGCCGCCGCATCACGACATCTATTCGATCGAAGATCTGGCGCAGCTGATCTATGACCTGAAGAACGTCAACCCGGCGGCCGATGTGTCGGTCAAGCTCGTGTCGGAAGTGGGCGTCGGCACGGTTGCGGCTGGTGTCGCCAAGGCGCGCGCCGACCACATCACGATCTCCGGCTATGACGGCGGCACGGGCGCTTCGCCGCTCACCTCGCTCAAGCATGCCGGCAGCCCGTGGGAGATGGGCCTTGCCGAGACGCACCAGACGCTGGTGCTGAACGGCCTGCGTTCGCGCGTCGCGCTCCAGGTCGACGGCGGCTTGCGCACCGGCCGCGACGTCGTCATAGGCGCTCTGCTGGGCGCCGACGAGTTCGGCTTCTCGACAGCGCCGCTGATCGCGGCGGGTTGCATCATGATGCGCAAGTGCCATCTCAACACCTGCCCGGTTGGCGTCGCCACCCAGGATCCGGTGCTGCGCAAGCGCTTCAAGGGCACGCCCGAGCATGTCATCAACTACTTCTTCTACGTCGCCGAAGAGGTGCGCGAGCTCCTGGCCAAGATGGGCTTCACCCATCTCGACCAGATCATCGGCGACGCCGACCTGCTTGAGAAGCGCGAGCTGATCAACCACTGGAAGTCGCGCGGCCTGGACTTCTCCAAGGTGTTCTACAAGCCGGATGCGCCTGCCTCGGCGACGCACTGGACCGAGCGCCAGAAGCACCCGATCGACGACGTGCTCGACCGCAAGCTGATCGCGGAAGCCAGGCCCGCGCTCGAGTCACGGCAGCCGGTGAAGATCGAGGCAACCATCCGCAACGTCGACCGCTCCGCCGGTGCGATGCTGTCGGGCGAGGTCGCCAAGCGCTTCAAGCACAAGGGCCTGCGCGAAGACACCATCTCGGTGAAGCTGACCGGCACTGCCGGCCAGTCCTTCGGCGCCTTCCTGACGCGCGGCGTTTCGTTCGAACTGGTCGGCGACGGCAACGACTATGTCGCCAAGGGCCTGTCGGGCGGCCGCATCGTCATCCGCCCGCCCGAAGATTCCAAGATCGTCGCCGAAGACTCTATCATCGTCGGCAACACCGTGCTCTACGGCGCCATCGAAGGTGAGTGCTACTTCCGCGGTGTGGCCGGCGAACGCTTCGCCGTCCGCAACTCGGGTGCCGTCACCGTCGTCGAAGGCGTCGGCGACCATGGCTGCGAGTACATGACTGGCGGCGTCGTCGTCGTCATCGGCAAGACGGGCCGCAACTTCGCGGCGGGCATGTCGGGCGGTGTCGCCTATGTGCTCGACGAGGAAGGCGATTTCGCCGAGCGCTGCAACATGGCGATGGTCGAGCTCGAGCCTGTCCCTGAAGAGGACGACATGCTGGAGAAGCTGCATCATCACGGCGGCGACATTGCCCACAAGGGCCGTGTCGATGTGTCGGGCGACATGACCCGCCACGACGAGGAGCGCCTGGTGCAGCTGATCTCGAACCACATGCACTACACCGGTTCGACCCGCGCCAAGCAGATCCTGGACGACTGGGCGAGCTACCGACCCAAATTCCGCAAGGTCATGCCGGTGGAATACCGCCGCGCGCTGATCGAGATGGAGCGCATGAGGATGAACGTCGCGGCGGAGTGACCGCGACCGTCCTGCCGGCGGCGCCCGAGAGGGCGCCCGCCATCGCATGCTTCATTTGAAGTGGTGGAATTTTACGCCCGCGCCGAGGTGCTGGGCATGACTGACGAGAGCGACGATGGGTAAGGTTACAGGTTTTCTCGAAATCGACCGGCAGGTGCACAAGTACCAGCCGGCTTCCGACCGCATCCGGCATTTCCGCGAATTCACGCTGCCGATGTCGGACAAGGAAGTGGAAAAGCAGGCTGCGCGCTGCATGGATTGCGGCATCCCGTTCTGCCATGGGCCGACCGGCTGTCCGGTCCACAACCAGATCCCCGACTGGAACGATCTGGTCTACAATGGCGACTGGGACAACGCGATCCGCAACCTTCATTCAACCAACAACTTCCCCGAATTCACCGGCCGCATCTGTCCCGCGCCTTGCGAGGAAGCCTGCACGCTGAACATCGAGGACATTCCGGTCGCCATCAAGACGGTCGAACAGGCGATCGCCGACAAGGCCTACGAGACCGGCTACATCAGGCCTTATCCGCCGGAGAAGAAAACCGGCAAGCGCGTCGCCGTCATCGGCTCGGGCCCCGCCGGCATGGCAGCGGCCCAGCAGCTCGGCCGTGCCGGGCATGACGTCCATGTTTACGAGCGCGAGAGCCGCCCCGGCGGCCTGCTGCGCTTCGGCATCCCGGACTTCAAGATGGAGAAGCACTATATCGACCGTCGCGTCGAGCAGATGGCGGGCGAGGGCGTGACCTTCCATTGCGGCGTCAATGTCGGCCTCGACAAGAAGGTCGCGGAACTGCTCGGCGAGTTCGACGCCGTGCTCTATTGCGGCGGCTCGGAAACGCCGCGTCCAGCGGGCATCCCCGGCGACGACCTCAAGGGCGTGCATGACGCGATGCCCTACCTCGTCCAGCAGAACAAGCGCGTCGGCGGCGAGGACATCCAGTCGGTCGCCTGGCCGTCCGAGCCGATCGTTGCCGGCGGCCAGCATGTCGTCGTCGTCGGCGGCGGCGACACCGCCTCCGACTGCGTCGGCACGGCATTCCGCCAGGGCGCGGTGCGCGTGACCCAGCTCGACATCCGGCCACAGCCGCCGGAGAAGGAAAACAAGCTCGCCGTGTGGCCCTATTGGGCGACCAAGATGCGGACCTCGTCGTCGCAGGCCGAAGGCGCGCAGCGCGAGTTCCAGGTGGCAACGCTGGAGTTCATCGGCGAGGAAGGCCAGCTGACCGGCGTGAAGTGCTGCGAGGTCGACGAGAAGCGCAAGCCGATCCCGGGCACCGAATTCGTGATCCGCGCCGATCTCGCCTTCATCGCCATCGGCTTTGCTGGCCCGATTTCCGGCGGCCTGGTCAAGGAGCTCGAAGGTAAGCTCGACATCGCCTCCGACAGCCGCCGTTCGACCAATGTCGCGGCCAACGAGCAGGACTACAGGACCAACGTCGACAAGCTCTACGCTGCCGGCGACGTCCGCCGCGGCCAGTCGCTGGTCGTCTGGGCGATCCGCGAGGGACGCCAGGCGGCGCAGTCGATCGACCTGGCGCTGATGGGTGCGAGCGTCCTGCCGCGCTGAATCGATGCGGGTGCGTCCTTCGGGGCTCGCCCGCAGACCCAAGAGCTGCAATGACAACGAGGGCTCGCACCTCAGATGAGGATCGTAACGCTACGGTCCTCATCTGAGGTGCGAGCCCTTGCTTTGCCTGGTGGATGGATCAATACCCTTTGCGGGCGGGTCTCGAAGGACGCACGGCGGGTCTTGCGTCCTACCGCCTGATCGCGGTCGTCGTTTCGGTGCCTTGCGCTGCCGGAAGCGGCTTGGGCGGCCAGGAAAAATCATCGGCGCGCCCGGGCGGGGCGGCAGGTGCTATGCCTTGCACGGCGAGTTTTTCGCCGGGCGAGCGCGGGTCGCCCTTGGGTGCCGCCTGCGCCCCCATCAATTCGGTGCCGCCATCGAGTTCGGGATCGGAAAGCGAGACCGGCACGGTGCGGTCGATGTTGACCGGCACGTTGAGTTCGCCCGGAGTCGCCTGCGGCAGGCTGGCGGGAACGACGGCCTCCATTCCCTGCGGGGTGATGCCGAGCAGCTTGTTGAGCGGTTTTTCGGCGAAGAAGGCGAGCTTGCGCTTGCCGGCGCGGGTGACGTTGATGCCGTCGTCGGAACGCAACCGCACCGGCTGGCCGTTGATGTCGGGGCCTGACGTGACGAAAGCGCCGTTCTCGTCGACGAAACCGTCCCAGACGTCGACGAATTCGCTGCCGGCTGCCTCGGTCGCGGCACGGTAGATGTCGTTGAAGGCAAGCATGTCGGTGCTCATCTTCGACGATTTGAACGCCGGCATGCCGACCCACAGGAACGGCACCTTGGTCTCGGCGATGGCCTTGGCGAGCTTTTCTGTGCGGGCGGCGTATTCCTTGGTCCACGCCGGGCTCATCGGCGGTTCGCGGTTGTCGGCGACCCGCATCTGCTGGCGGTCGTTGGAGCCCATCATGACGATGATGGCTGCCGGCTTTTCCTGCTCGATCAGTGCCTTGGCCTGCTCGGGCCAGTTGTAGTGATCCTCGCGCACGAAGCCCGACGAACCGTTGGTCCTGTCGACGACTCGGATCTTGGCATTCTCTGCAAAGACGGTGCCCAGCCCCTCCGCAAGGCCGCCGCCGAGGAAGTCGCCGATGACCAGCACGACGCGTGCGTCGGCCGCTTTCTCGATCACCGGCACGACGGGCTCGGCCGGGCGGCTGACGTTGCCGGCGGTCGCCTTCGGCTTGCGCGGCGTCTTGCGGATCTTCTTGCGCGGCTGATCCTGCGGCTGTTCGAGGATATAGGGGTCGACGCGCTCGCGGCGCGGCATGAACAGGTCACGCAGCGACCAGCGCCGCAATATGCCCTCCTGGGCAATGGCCGGGGAGGGCGCGGTGCTGGCAATCGCGGTCAACGTGATCGCCGCCGCGACCAGCGGCATCGTCAGGCGCAGAGCGACTTTTCCCGAACGCGACGATGCCAACAGCAACCTCCGATTGCTAATTCCGCCTCAGCCTGTTGAGCACTTCCATGCTCGGATGGCCGTCCTGCGTCAAGCCCAGCTGTGCCTGGAAAGTCTTGATCGCCGAGCGCGAACCCTCGCCGATCTTGCCGTCCGCCTTGCCGTCGTAATAGCCATGCGCCGACAGCCGCTTCTGCAGCTCCTGCTTCTCCTCGAAGCTGAGCTTTGTGAAGGGGCGCTTCCAGTCCTGCACCAGACCGCCATAGCCGGCGATTTCGTCGGCAAGAAGACCAACGGCGAGCGCATATTTGTCGGCGTTGTTGTAGCGCTTGATGACCGAAAAGTTCTTGGTCATCAGGAAGGCCGGGCCGCCGCGGCCGTCCGGCACCTTGAGCGTCGCCACGTCGGAGCCGCGCTTGAAGGCCTTGCCATTGGCGCGTTCGACGCCGAGCGCTGCCCATTTGTCGAGCGTCATCGAGCCGGACGGGAACTTGCGGCCCTCGGGCAGCACGACCTCGTAGCCCCAGGTCTTGCCGCCCTGCCAGCCGTTCTTCTTCAACAGGTTGGCGGCGGTTGCGAGCGCGTCGGGCACCGAATTCCAGATGTCGCGCTTGCCGTTGCCGTCGGCGTCGACGGCATAGGCCTGGTAGCTGGTCGGGATGAACTGGGTGTGGCCCATGGCGCCGGCCCAGGAGCCGACGAGGTGGCTCTCGTCGATGTCGCCGCGCTGCAGGATCTTGAGCGCCGCTATCAGCTGTGTCCGGGCGAACTTCGCGCGCCGCTTGTCGCCATAGGCGAGCGTCGACAGCGAGCGCACGACATTGCGCATCACCTTGTCGTTCTTGAGAATCTCGCCGTAGTTCGATTCCATCGACCAGATGGCAAGCAGGATGTAGCGGTCGACGCCAAACTTGGCCTCGATGCGGTCGAGCCACGGCTTCCACTTGCGGGCCATCTCGCGGCCGACCGTGATCGACTGGTCATGGACGCGATTGTCGAAATAGTCCCAGACGGGGGCGGTGAATTCGGGCTGGAAACGGGCCTTTTCCAGCACTTCGGGGTCGGCCGAGGTCACACCGCGAAAGGCGCGGTCGTAGGTCGAGCCGGAAATCCCGTTGTCTGCGGCGACCGAGCGGAAGCTCGCCACCCAGCGCTGGAAGCCGGCTTCGGCCGCCGCCGGGCCGGCCGGCAGCATGAATGCCAGCGAAAGGCCGGCGATTGCAGCGGCGCTTGCGAGGCCTCTGGCGGTCTTGCGAAGGGGCATTCTTTCCTCCTTGGAGAGATCAGAAATACGATTCATCGCCGATGCCGGTTATCAATCAGTTTACCATAGCCCCCTTGGGGAACGAAAAGCGGTTCTGGCGATTGTTTCCCGACTGGTTTCGACAATCAAGATCGCGTGATCGATCCTCTTGCCGGCTGCCGGCGAATATGTGAACGCATTCAGTATTCATCAATTCCGCTATGGCAGTGTGCCTGCCCGATACTCGTAATCCTCCATCGGATGAACCAAGCAATGAAAAGAGTTCGCAAGGCAGTTTTCCCGGTCGCGGGCCTCGGCACGCGTTTTCTGCCTGCCACCAAGTCGATCCCCAAGGAAATGCTGACGGTCGTCGATCGTCCGGTGATTCAATACGTGGTCGACGAAGCACGCGAGGCGGGTATCGAACACTTCATCTTCGTCACCGGCCGCAACAAGGCCGTCATCGAAGATCATTTCGACGTGCAGTTCGAACTCTACGATACGCTGGCCCAGCGCGGCAAAAGCGAACAGCTCGAGCGTCTGCAGCGCCTGCAGCCGGCGCCCGGCCAAACCTCGTTCACCCGCCAGCAGGTCCCGCTCGGCCTTGGCCATGCGGTGTGGTGCGCGCGTGAGCTGGTCGGTGACGAGCCCTTCGCGCTGCTTCTGCCCGACATGATCATGCAGTCGGAAAAGAGCTGCATGCGCGAGATGGTCGAGCTTTATGCCGAGACAGGCAACAACATCATCGCGGTGCAGGAATGCGATCCGGCCGAGGCGCACAAATACGGCATCGTCGGCAAGGGCAAGGCGGTCCACACCGGCTTCGAGATCGAAGGCATGGTGGAAAAGCCGAAGCAGGGAACTGCGCCGTCGAACCTGTTCATCAACGGCCGCTACATCCTGCAGCCGGAGATCTTTGACATCCTGGCCAAGCAGGAGCGCGGCGCCGGCGACGAGATCCAGCTCACCGATGCGATGCTGAAGCTGGAGAAGCAGCAGTCCTTCTACGGCTATCACTATCGCGGCCGCACATTCGACTGCGGTTCGCCGGAAGGCTTCGTCGAGGCCAACGTCGCCTTTGCGCTGTCGCGCGCCGACATCAACGAGCGCATGGCCGGCGTCATCGAAGGCTTGCTCGGCGAGATGAAGCCCGGCCGCTGATCCCTGTCGAAATGTCGCCCGCGCGCCAGCTTTGGACGCGCGGAGCGATGGCCATCGGCATCGCAGCCGTATAGACATCTCCTGCCAGGTGCCCGCAGCGATGCGGGAGAATCGGGAACACGGTGCAAATCCGTGGCGTGCCCAACGCTGTAAGAGGGACCGCATCGGCAATAGCCACTGTTCGTAGAACGGGAAGGCGCCGGAGGCGGGTTGAACTCGAGCCAGAAGACCGGCCCGGCAGAAATCGTCCACCGCATGGTCAGGCGGGGGAAACCGATTTGCTCGCCAGGGGACACGCGATGCCGGCCGACCATGCCCATGCCCATTCAGGCTGTTTCGACCTTGCTGCCCAGGAGGCCGTCTACCGCGCCATCTTCACGCGGCGCGACGTGCGCAGCCACTTTTTGCCCGACCCGCTCGACGACGACATGCTGGCGCGCCTGCTGATGGCGGCCCATCACGCGCCGTCGGTGGGTTTCATGCAACCGTGGAACTTCATCGTCATCCGCGATCAACGGCGCAGGCAACAGGTGCGCGACCTGTTCCTGGCCGCCCGCCAGCAGGAACTGCCGCATATCGCCGAGGAGCGGCAGGCGCTGTACCGCAAGCTCAAGCTCGAGGGCATCTGCGAGAGCCCGCTCAACCTCGTCGTCACCTGCGACCGCAGCCGGTCGCGGAACTCGCCGCTGGGGCGATGGCACAATCCCGAGATGGACCTCTACAGCACCGTTTGCGCAGTCCAGAATTTCTGGCTGGCGGCGCGGGCCGAAGGCGTCGGCGTCGGCTGGGTCAGCATCATCGACCGAGAGGCGCTGAAGCGGATGCTCGCCATTCCCGAACATGTCGTGCCGGTCGCCTATCTCTGCGTCGGTCGGGTGTCGGAATTCGCCGCAAGACCCGATCTCGAACGCCATGGCTGGGGCAGCCGGCTGCCGCTTGCCGACCTGATCATGAGCGAGGAGTATTGCGGCGACGGCGAAACGGAGCTGAAAGACGCCGCAGCCAGGCTGGCCGGTACTCCGGTTGGCGCCTAGCGCTGCACCCTCAACCCGACAAAGACGCTGTTGGTCTTGCTGTCGCGGCCGGCCAGGGTGCTGTCGAAGGTTTCGTGGCGCAGCCTGCCGGTGAGGCCGGCATAGCGGTTGAGCCACCAGGTCAGGCCGGCTTCGGCGCTGAGCCTGAGTTCATGGTCGTCCCTGCCAGCATAGTCGCGCCAGCCGACGCCGGCCGCGGCAAAGCCGGTGAGATTGGCGCGAATCTGACGCCCGACGCCGAGGCGGCCGGTGTAGAGCACCGAGCCGCTTTCGCCCGGCGTTGTCGAACCTTCGACCTGCGTCGTCCCGTTGAGCGTAACGATGGTGCCGCGCATCGGCGACCAGCGCAGATCCGCGGCGATCGTCGCCGCCGAAATCGTCTCCAGCCGGTCGTCGTCGAAGTCTTCCGAAAGCCAGCCTGCGGAAATCTCGCCGCCGAACTTCTCGCCCATGTCGAGCTCGACGCCGGCGCGGGCGCCGATCCGGTTGGACGAGCGTTCGAAACCGGCCGTGTCGAACCTGAGATCGTAGACGCGGCGGCCGTATTCGATCTCGCCGAAGGGTGTCAGCGCCGGGGAAATCTCATATCCGGCACGGAAACGGCCGGTATAGAGCGTCGAGTTCCTGTCTTCCTGCGAAAGCGTGCCGCCGCCCGACAGGTCGGCGTCGCTGAAACTCTCTTTGGCGGCTTCGCCGGTCACGGCAAAGCGCAGCTTGCCGACGTCCTTCTCGACACCGATGCTGCCGTCGAGGGTGTGGCGCACGGGGCGCGACGCGGTGCCGACGATCACCACCGGCGAACTCGCCGATTCCGGGCGGATGTCGTAGCCGAGGGTGGCGATGGCGCGGATATCGTCGGCGAAGTCGAGCTGCAGCCGGCCGTCGATGCCGGCCTCGACATCCTCGACCTCCTGGCCCGAGACGGACTTGCGGACATTGCCGTAGGCGTCGATGGTGGCCGAGTGGCTGTCCCAGTCTGAGGCCGCATTCAGGCGCAGCGTGGTTTCCGACAGCACCGCCGACTTGCCGTCCGAACTCGAATCGGCGTTGGAGGTGGCGGTGACGCCCTGTTCGAGGCTCGGCTTGAGCAGGAAGGTGCCGAAGCGGATGCCTGTCGGCTCGAACGGGTTTTCGTCCGGCACCGGCCTGCGGCCCTCGATCGCTCGCTGACGCTCCGATTCCGGGCCGTTTTCTTCCGCGATCAGCGAATCGACGGTTCCCTGCCGCACCGTGCCGGTGGTCAATTCTTCATCCTGCTCCGGCGTGGCAGCTGTCGTTGCGGCTGCCCTAGCGGGGGCGGCGCGTCTTTCGCGTGCTTCCCTGGAGCGCTGGATTGCGGTCGTCGTCGGACGGCTGGACGGGTTGGCGGCATCGGCCGCATAGGCGTTGGGTGGTTCGCTAAACAGGTCGTCCGTGCCGGCCGGGTCGGTTTGCTCCGGCACGGCGCCAGGGCTGATGGGCTGGTAGGTGGCCGCCTGGTCCTGGATTTCGGGGGCAGGCTGCTGTGCCGGTCGCCGGCGCAACAACTGTGCGGTCGTGTCGGCCTCGTTGACCGCGCCGCGCAGGCCGGCTTCCTGGGCATGCACCGGCAGGGCGCAAAGCAGGGTTGCTGCGCTTGCCGTTGCCAGCAAGAAGCGCAATCCCGCACCGCTCATTCGCCTGTTTTGCCCTGGCCTGACCTGCGCCATCTTCACCACTGCTTCGCCGGCGCAAGGGGCCGCACTTACCAACTGGTAAATCGCCATGGTTAACGGAGCGTTTCCAGCCGCCGCCAGGGCCGGCCGTGCCGGGCGGATAATCATGGACAGAGGCGGTACGACGCGCTAACGCATGCGCCATGCACGCTGGATCGCTGAAAAAAGAGCCGGACCCGCAGGCGTCGATCGCCTCGGCGCTCCGCACCGTCGCTACCGAGCAGGTCGGCATCGCCGCGCTTGCCGCCGCGCTCGATGGCCCCTTGGCGGACCCCTTCGCCAAGGCTGTCTCGATCCTGGGCCAGCTCAGCGGCCGGGCGATCATCACCGGCGTCGGCAAGAGCGGACATATCGGCTCCAAGCTGGCGGCGACCTTCGCCTCGACCGGAACGCCGGCCTATTTCGTGCACCCCTCGGAAGCCATCCATGGCGACCTCGGCATGATCACCAAGGACGACGCCATCGTCGCGCTGTCCTGGTCGGGCGAGACCGCCGAGCTCAAGGGCATCGTCGCCTATTCGAGGCGCTTTTCGATCCCGCTGATCGCGCTTACCGCAGGCGATTCTTCGGCGCTGGCGCGCCAGGCCGACGTCGTCCTGTCGCTGCCGCGTGCGCCGGAGGCCTGTCCGCACGGCCTTGCGCCCACGACCTCGACGCTGCTGCAACTCGTCATCGGCGATGCGCTGGCGGTGGCCCTGCTCGAGGCACGCGGCTTCACCGCCGACCATTTCCGCACCTTCCATCCCGGCGGCCAGCTCGGCGCGAGCCTGATGCCGGTCGGCGACCTGATGCACAAGGGCGACGAAATGCCGATCGTCGCGATCGGTACCAAGATGCCCGAGGCGGTGAAGACGCTGTCGAAGAAGCGCTTCGGCTGCGTCGTCGTCGTCGACGCGCAGGGCAGGCTGGCCGGCATCGTCACCGATGGCGACCTGGCTCGCAATCTCGACCGCAACCTCGCCGAGACCAATGTCGAGGACATCATGACCCGGCAGCCCAAGACAGTGCCGCCCGAGATGCTGGCGGGCACAGCGACGGCGATGCTCAACGAGCACAATATCAGCGCCATACCGGTGGTCGAAGGCGACAGGCCTGTCGGCATCGTCCATTTCCACGATCTTCTGAGGATCGGCGCGGCTTAGGACCTTTGGTTCTGGAGTCGACTGTCTTCGTCTTCCAACGACTTGCCGAAACGCCCCCAGTAGCCCTCATGGTGAGCCTGTCGAACCACGAGGGCGCCAGGCTATGGCGCGTGCCTGTCGTTCGACAATCCGATTTACAGCGGGGTTTTTGGGTAGTCCGAGCTGGCGCATGGGGTTGCGCTGACGCCCTCGTGGTTCGACAGGCTCACCATGAGGGCTTCTGCGGGGCCTGCGATCTGCGGCCAGGGCAAGCACTTGCTGCCTGCGTCTCAATCAGGCTTCAGACAGCCTCCACCACCAGCTCCAGGTCGGTGTCGGCGGCAGCGGTGACGCGCACCTGCGTGCCCACGGGCAGGTCGGGCCCCGACACGCGCCAAGTCGTGTCGCCGAGCTTGATGCGGCCGCGTCCTTCCTTGATCGGCTCGGTCAGCGTCGCGGTGCGGCCGATCATCTGGGCGCCGCGCCGGTTGAGCAGCGGCTGGTCGGAGGGGTCCTCGCGGTCGCGGACGATCTTCTTGCCGACATAGGCCGAGGCGAGCGCCAGCACGAGGAAGACCAGCACCTGCACCTGCCAGCTCCAGAACGCGGCGTCCCAGAGCAGCAGCGAGGCCGAGCCGACGATCAGCGCGGCAATGCCGATCCACAGCAGGAACACTCCGGGCGCGAAGATCTCCAGGCAGAGCAGGATGAAGCCGAGCAGCATCCAGTTCCAGGGACCGAGTTCGGCAACGACGCTTGCGATCATGTGCGGGTCCTCACTTCACGTCGTGCCAGGTTCAGTTCTGCTCCGGGGGAATTCTCGGCGTCCGCGAGGCCTGGCGCTGCGCCCCGGCAGTGCCTTCGGCGCGGAACACCTCCTTGGCGATCTCGCCGATGCCGCCGAGCGTGCCGATCAGCGACGACGCCTCCATCGGCATCAGCACGACCTTGCTGTTCGACGCCGAGCCGATCTTGGCCAGCGCTTCGGTGTATTTCTGGGCGACGAAGTAGTTGATCGCCTGGACGTCGCCCTTGGCGATGGCTTCCGACACCACCTGGGTAGCGCGGGCTTCCGCCTCGGCGGCGCGTTCGCGCGCCTCGGCATCGCGGAAGGCGGCCTCGCGGCGGCCTTCGGCCTCCAGCACCTGTGCCGCCTTCAAACCCTCGGCCTCGAGGATCTGGGCGCGCTTGTTGCGCTCGGCCATCATCTGGCGGGCCATCGATTCCACCAGGTTGGCCGGCGGGTTGATGTCCTTGATCTCGACGCGGGTGACCTTGATGCCCCAGGGGTGGGCGGCTTCGTCGACGACGCGCAGCAGACGCTCGTTGATGGCGTCACGGTTGGACAGCAGCTCGTCGAGGTCCATCGAGCCCATTACCGTGCGGATGTTGGTCATCGTCAGGTTGAGGATGGCGTTCTGCAGGCCGGCGACCTGGTAGGCGGCCTGGGGCGCGCTCAGCACCTGGTAGAAGGCGACGCCGTCGACCGCCACGATGGCGTTGTCGCGGGTGATGACTTCCTGGGTCGGCACGTCGAGCACCTGCTCCATCATGTTCATCTTGGCGCCGACGCGGTCGATGAAGGGGATGATCAGGTTGAGGCCGGGCGTCAGGGTCTTGGTGTAGCGGCCAAAGCGTTCGACCGTGTAGTTGTAGCCCTGCGGGATGGTCTTGATGCCGGCAAACAGCAGCAAAAGCACCAGTACGACAAGGACCGGGATGACCAGATCGAAACCGCTGAAGTCCATTCGAAACACCCCCGCAAGTTGAGTGCGCGATTCACAGGTCGCGCCGCATGCGCGAAAGACTTAAGGGCGTTTCGGCAGCGTTACAACAAGGGAGCGGTGAAATGCTCCCGGCTCAGCGCGGGAAGCCGAACAGATCGGCGTCGCTGTCCCGGTTTCCGCACAGGGCGGCACGGACGATCTCGGCGGCGATGCGCGAATAAGTGATGCCATTGCCGCCATATCCCATCACCGCGTGCACGCGCGGCAGGCGGGGAAGCGTGCCGATATAGGGAAGGCCTGTCGCGGTGGTGCCGAACGAACCGGTCCAGGCGAATTCCGGCGCGGTGTCGAGCCGGGGCAGGAGCCGCTTCAGCTTGGCGGCGATGCGATCCGATTTCTCGGCGATCAGCGCATCGCGGCGCGCTTCGTCGGTGAAGTCCTCGTCCTCGCCGCCGCAGATCACCCGGCCGTCGGTTGTCGCGCGTAGATAGAGATACGGATCGGAGGCTTCCCAGATCAGGGCGGCGTCCGGCCAGAGCATGCGCTTCTGCGGCTGCGTGGCGATGGCCCAGGTCGAGATCACCTGATGGTCGGGCACCTGAGGAAAGCCGGGGACGAGCTCGTAGCCGGTGGCGAGTACCGCATGGCTGACGGTGATGGTCGGGCCGCCGCGTGTCGCGACCGTCACCTCGTCGCGGCTCGAGGCGATGCCGGTGGCCTCGGCCGGTGCATAGAAGCGGGCCTTGCGTTGGCCTGCCGTCAACAGCAGCCCGGCCGTCAGCTTGCGCGGATCGAGCGCCAGGTTGCCGTGGCTCAGGATCGCACTGTCGCGGGCGATGCCGAACCGTTCGCGCAGTTCTGCCTTGGGGAGATAGGTGGCATGGATGCCGGCAAGCCGCCGCGCCTCGACCTCGGCGCGCAATCCGCTGGCATCGAGCACGTCGCCGGCCAGGTAGAGCGATTGCCGGGTCTCGACGTTGCAGCGTATGCCGAGTTCGTCGATGCGGGCCATGAGGTTCGTCACCGCAAGCCGGGAGCGCCGCCAGGCGCGCTCGGCGCGGTCCTTGCCGATGCCGGGCACCAGCTTGGACAGCGGCTTGTCGATCTCGTACTGGACCAGTGCGGTGGTTGCCGAGGTCGAGCCCAGGAGCGGGCCGCGGCGGTCGATGCAGGCGACGGACATGCCGGCATCCGTCAGCGCTTCCGCCACCATGGCCCCGCTGATGCCCATGCCAACGATGGCGACGTCTGCCTTGATGTCGCGCGTCAGCCTGCCGGTCGGAACCGTCGGCGCGCGGTAGGCATACCAGACGGGCCGTCCGGTCCTGAGGTCGAGCTTGCGGGTCACGATTGGCGGGTCTCCCTGGCCCGCGTTCAACGCCGCGCGCCAGTGGAGGTTCCGCCTAGGCGGTCAGACCCAGCCCGACAGTTCGCGCCGGGCGATTGCCTCGATCACCGCCATGCCTTCGGCGCTGTCGTTGAGGCAGGGGATGTGGGAGAAGTTCTTGCCGCCGGCATGGTGGAAGATCTCGGCGTTCTCGCCGGCGATCTCCTCCAGCGTCTCGATGCAGTCGGCGGAGAAGCCGGGGTTGACGATGGCGATCGACTTCACGCCCTCCTTGGCCAGCCGTTCGACCGTCTTGTCGGTGTAGGGTTGCAGCCATTCCTGGGCGCCGAAGCGCGACTGGAAGGTGGTCATCAGCTTCTTGTCGTCCATGCCGAGCCGCTCGCGCAGCAGCCGCGTCGTCTTCACGCAATGGCAGTGATAGGGATCGCCGCGCTCGAAATAGGGTTTTGGAATGCCGTGATAGGAGGCGAGGATGACCTCCGGCTCGAAATCGAGCGAAGCCAGGTGCTGTTCGATCGAGCGCGCCAGCGCCTCGACATAGACGGGCTCGTCATAATAGGCCGGCACCGTGCGGACCGACGGCATGGCGCGGATTTTCATCAGCGCGCGGAACAGCTGGTCGCTGGCGGTCGCCGTCGTCGTCGCCGAGAACTGCGGATAGAGCGGGAACATGACGATGCGGTCGCAGCCCTGGGCGATCATCTTGTTGACCGCGCTTTCCGTCGAAGGATTGCCATAGCGCATGCCCCAGTCGACGATCACGTCGGGAAGGTCGCGCAAGGCCTCGGAGAGCTTTTCCGCCTGGGCGCGGGTGTAGGTGCGCAGCGGAGATTCGTCGCGTTCGGTGTTCCAGATCTTCTTGTAGTTCTCGCCCGATTTCTTCGGGCGCGTGTTGAGCACGATGCCGTAGAGGATCGGGTACCACAAAAGCTTCGGCATCTCGATGACGCGCGGATCGGAGAGGAATTCGCGGAGATAGCGCCACATCGACTTGGTGTCGGTGCCGTCGGGGGTGCCGAGATTGACCAGGAGAACGCCGACCTTGCCCTTGCGCACCGCCGGATGGCCATTGGGAAACGGGCCGAGCGCCTTGGCCGATTTTTCGTCGATGGTCGTGGTCAGGTTCATTCGGTGTCTCCGTTATGCGGGATACCTAGTTGAATGGGGCAGCCGATCAATGTCGCGTCTGGCCGCACCCGGCACAGGAGCGAACAGGGAATGGTGAGCAGGGGCTAGAGGGGGCGGTTGAGCCAACAGGCTCGTGCGCCCAAGGGTACTGCCCGACTATTCGCTACTCACTATTCCCTGTTCGCCAATCTCCAAAAGCACAAACCCGCCCGGCATGCCGGGCGGGTTTGTGGCAGAAGAGCCCTATCAGTTCGTCGACGGGATCGAAAGCGTTCCGCCGATGTGCAGATCCTTGGCCTTGGCGTCGGGATTGGCGTCGGCGATCGTCTGCCACTTGGTGGGGTCGCCGAGATAGGTCTTGGCGAGATCCCAGTAGGTGTCGCCGGCGGCGATGGTGTGCGTCTTGCCGCCGGTGGCGGCGGCACCGGCCGCCGGTTCCGCCGCTGCGGGTGCTGCCGCGGTGTCGGCGGGCTTGGCCGGTTCGGTTGCGGCCGGGGCAGGCTCGGCCGGCTTTACCGGTTCTGCGGGTGCAGCGGCGGCCGCCGCTGCAATCTCGGTGATGCGGCCGTCGAGCTTGGGCGTATAGGGCCGGTTCTTGGCGAGGTAGTCGGCGACCACCTGTTCGAGGCTCGGACCGTAGTCATAGGCATTGGCGCCATTGTCGGCGAACAGCTTGTAGCCGTCGCCGCCCTGGCGGACGTAGTTGTTGGTGGCGACCGTGTAGACCTTGGCCTCGTCGATCGGCTTCCAGGCGCCGCCGTCCATCACCTCGACCGACTTGATGCGGCCGGCATTGGCGGCGACCGACTTGTCGAAGGAGTATTTCAGGCCGGCGACCTGCGGGAACTTGCCCTTGCCTTCCTCGATCTCGCTGACGCCGGCCTCGAGCGAGGCGACGATGTCCTTGCCGGAGAGCTGGAAGGTGGCCAGCGTGTTCTGGAACGGCAGTACGGTCAGCACTTCGCCCATGGTGACGACGCCCTGGTCGATCGAGGCGCGGATGCCGCCGCCGTTCTGGAAGACGATGGTGACGCCCTGGTCCTTGACTCGGTCGAGGATGGCATCGGAGATCAGGTTGCCCATCTCGCATTCGCGGGCGCGGCAGGTTTCGCGGCTGCCGTCGATGAGCGCGGTAGTCTCGGCGACCTCCTTGTTCTTGAGTTCCTCGATGGGGGCGCCGAGCTCCTTGATGCGGGCGAGCACGGCCTCGTCGGGCTTGATCGAATTGTCGAGATAGATCGGGTCGCCCTTGGCTTCCTTGACGATGCCGTTGTCGTCGAAGGTGACGGTGAACTCGCCGAGATACTTGGAATAGGACGCGGCCTGGGTGACCGGCACCTTGTAGCCCTCGGGGTTGTCGATCATCGTCGGGTAGGGCCCTTCGGCCTTGGCGTCGGTGTTCGACAAAAGCGAGTGCGAGTGGCCGCCGACGACGACGTCGACGCCGGGAATCTTGGCAATCATTTCCTTGTCGCGCGGATAGCCGACATGGGTCAGTGCGATGATCTTGTTGACGCCCTCCGCCTTCAGCTTTTCGACCTCGGCGGTGATGTTCTTGACGTCGTCCTCGATGGCGATGTTGGGGCCGGGGGAGGCGACCTCGGGCGTGTCGTTGGTGACGGCACCGACGATGCCGATCTTCTGGCCGCCGACCTCGAGCACGAGCGACGGCTTGATGCGGTCGCCGACCTTCGACTGGGCATTGGGATGGACGTTGGCCGACAGGACCTGGAACTGGATCTTCTCCAGGAACGGCACCAGCGCCTCTTCGCCGTCGTCGAACTCGTGGTTGCCCACGGTCATGGCATCGAATTTCATCTGGTTCAGGAATTCGGCTTCGGCCGCACCTTTGTAGGTGGTGTAGAACAGCGAACCCTGGAAATTGTCGCCGCCGTTGAGCAGCAGCACGTTCTGGCCTTCGAGCTTCTTGCGCTGGTCGGCAATCGCCGTGACCAGGCGCGCGGCGCCGCCGATGCACTCGCCCTTGCCCTCTTCCTCGGCCGAGCAGGTCGATTCAAACTTGTTGTTGCTCTCAATGCGGCTGTGCCAGTCATTGATGTGCAGAATGGTCAACGTGTAGTCGGCGAATGACGGCGCGGCGGAATAACCGAACGCCGAAGCCGACAAAGCCGCAATGGCAGCCAATCTCTTCATGTTGAAATCTCCCGAATGACCCCCGCGAGACGTTTAGCGTCTTCGCTTGACCGGAATGTTACACATTCCTTGGGGCCATGTTCACATTCCGATTTTTCGGATGCAAGGGAGATTCTGAAGCCGAATGGCGGCGCGATCTACTTGCCAATCGAGAGAGCCGGCCAATGCGTGGCAGCAGCGCTCTGCCGTCGAGCTGGAGCGTCAGCGCAAGTGTTGCGCCCGCCTGGGCGGGCGCAAAGCCAGGATCAGGCCGAGCGCCTGGTCAGGGTGAACTGCTGGTTGGTGCCGCTGGTGCAGTTGAGCTGGTTGGCCGAGATCAGCAGGCAATTGAAGCTGATCGGCGACTGGCGGATCAGCGACGTGCCGTTGATCTGCACCGAGTTGGCGCCGGTCAGAATGTAGGTGCCGTCGGACAGCTTCTGGCCGGTGTCGGTGGCGACCGTCTGGAATGCGCCAGCCTGGAAGGTCGACAGTCCGGTGCCCTTGGCGTCAAGCCAGGCACCTTCGACGCCCGTCGGCGCGGGCCGCGAGCCGCCACCCGAAGATCCGCCGCTGGTCGAACAGCCGGCGATGGCGGCCGCAAGCAGGGCGAGTACTCCGGCCGAAGCAATTTTGCGCGAAGTCGTCATCAAGAATCCTCTCCTCAGTCCGCCTGTCTTCAATCGCCCGATTTGGAGATGAAGGCAAGGCTCAGAACAAAATCCCGAAAAGCCATCGGCATTTTCGGGATCGTGTTTCTATAAGGAAATAGAACGCCATTCCGTTCCAGGAATGGCGTTCGGTTGTGCCTTAGCGAACCAGCACGTTGCGGAACTGCCAGGGATCGTCCTTGTCGAGATCCTCCTCGAACAGGCCGGGGCGGCCTTCGAGCGGCGTCCAGTCGGTGTAGTAGCCGTTGACCGGTCCGAGATACGGAAGCTGCACTTCCAGGCAGCGCCTGTAGTCGGTTTCATCGGCCTCGACGATGCCTGCCTCCGGGTTCTCGAATGCCCAGACCATGCCGGCGAGCACCGCCGACGAGACCTGAAGCCCGGTTGCGTTCTGGTAAGGCGCGAGCTTGCGGGCCTGTTCCAGCGACAGCTGCGAGCCGAACCAGTAGGCGTTCTTGTCGTGGCCGTAGAGCAGCACGCCGAGTTCGTCGATGCCGTCGACCAGTTCGTCCTCGTCGAGAACGTGGTGAACCGGCTGCGGCTTGCCGGCGGCGCCGAACATCTCGTGCATCGACAGAACCGCGTCGTTGCAGGGATGGTAGGCGTAGTGGCAGGTCGGCCGGTAGGTCACCTTGCCCTTCTTCGAGCGCACGGTGAAGAAGTCGGAGATCGAGATCGCCTCGTTGTGGGTGACGAGGAAGCCGTACTGCGCGCCCGGCGTCGGGCACCAGGTGCGGACGCGGGTGTTGGCGCCGGGCTGCTCGAGATAGATCGCGCCCTTGTTGCCGTGCTTGAACTTCTTGGCGTTCTTGGGCTTCCACTTCTCGTGCGTGCCCCAGCCGAGCTCGGACGGCTGCAGGCCTTCCGAGATGAAGCCCTCGACCGACCAGGTGTTCCAGAACACGTTCATCGGCTTGGGGTTCTTGGTGCGCTGGGTGTCGCGCTCGGCGATGTGGATGCCCTTGACGCCGGCCTTCTTCATCAGCGCAGCCCAGCCTTCGCGGTCATGCTGCGCCGGCTCTTCGAATTCGATGCCGAGGTCCTTGGAGAGGTTGACCAGCGCCTGCTTGACGAACCACGAGACCATGCCCGGGTTGGCGCCGCAGGTGGAGACGGCGGTGGTGCCGCCGGGATGCTTGCGCCGTTCGGCCAGGAGCGTCTCGCGCAGCGCATAGTTGGTGCGCTCGTCATTGCCGGCGTTGTTGTCGAAGTAAAAGCCGAGCCAGGGCTCGATCACGGTGTCGACATAGAGTACGCCAAGCTTGCGGCAGAGATGCATGAGGTCGACCGAGCCGGTGTCGACCGACAGGTTGACGCAGAAGCCCTGGCCGCCGCCGTTGGTCAGGAGTGGCGTCAGCAGGTCCTTGTAATTGTCCTTGGATACCGCCTCCTGGATGAATTTGATGCCGCGCTCATCCGCGATCTTCCGGTTTTCGTCGCTGGGATCGATGATCACCATGCGCGACTTGTCGAACTTGAAATGGCGTTCAATGAGGGGGAGCGTTCCGCGGCCGATCGAGCCGAAGCCGATCATCACTACAGGTCCAGTAATCTCACCGTAAACGGGCCATTTTTCATTCGCCATTTTTTATGGCACTCCTTCTCACACTAAAAGAGCCGGGCCCCAATTGACCCGGCTTCAACGGCTAAACCATACATGCTTGTCACAATAAAGCGAATCCTCAGCCCCAGATGCTGTGGATGCTGGACGTTATGCCGCTATTAGCCGGCTTTCGCGACGTCGCCGAGGAAGCCGACGAGCCTGTCGCGGTCGGCGGCGAGGCCCTTGTAATCGAGCTGGTCGCGGTCGAGGCTCATCAGCTGTTCGGCGAAGGACGCGGCCAGTCTGGCCCGGTCCTTGTGGCGGGCGAGCACCGCCAGCGGATCGAGATGGATGCGGATCGTGAACAGCACGTCGCCGGAGACGGGCAGCTTGCGCAAGGTCTGCCGCTCGACGCGGATGAAGGCGTGAGCGGCGACGTCGGCGCCGGGAAACGTCGTCGCCGTCTCGGCCGAGCGGGCGAGGCGCTGGCGGTCGGAAAGCGGGTGATAGAGCGAGCCATCCGCCTGGATCGACCAGTTGAAACGTTCCACAAGCACGGCAAGCTTGTCGAACATGCGCGCGATCAGCTCCGCCATGCGGGTGCCGGGGCCGAAGCCGGGCACGGGGCCGTGGATGTCGTGCATCGGCAGGCCGAACTTTTCGGTCAGCTTCCAGGACGAGGGAAAGCACAGCGAACCGGCGGCCAGCCGCCAGCCATTCCCGCCCTGCCGCATCAGGATCAGGTCTTCCTGCACCAGCTTCGAGGCGGCGATCAGCGGGTTGTCGCCGGGGTTTTCGACGTCGACCGTGCGGCCCGTGCCGGCAATGGTGCAGCGGCCGTTCTCCAGACTGTAGGTCTCGGGAAAGCGTTCGGTCAGGTGCGCCACCAGAAGGTCGAGCACTTCCCGCTGGGCGGGGCGCGTGTCCGGCTCGGCGACGAAAACCTTGTCGGGCAGTTCGGCATAGAGCCGGTCCTTCTCCGCGAGATAGGCATCGAGATGGCCGTCGAGCTCGATCCAGTCGCGGGGGTCGGCCTGCTTCAGGCCGATGGCGAAAGGCTTCGAGCTGCCGTCATAGGGCGTGTGGGTGGGAGTCATAGCCAATGTGGTGGACGCATTCGGCTGGTATGGAACAGGCGGATTATCTCGACCGCATCATCTGCAATCCGATAGGGGATGAGAAACGGCAGGCCGGGAACGGACCATTCGCGTATGGCCTTTTCGGACGTGGGCCGGCCGATGGTCGGTTTCTCCCCGGGCAGGGTGATGGCCCTGTCCAGCCGCAGCACAAGTTGACGTGCCGCTTCCTCGCTGTCTGCGGCAATATGCGTTTGCGCCTCGCGCAAATCCCTGATCGCGGCTTTCGTCAGCCGGATTTTCATTTGGCGTTGTTGGTGAAGACATCCGGTTCGGGAGGCGGCAGTTCATCCGCAGTTCCCCATGAGCGAAGCCATTTCGACGTCGCTTCCCATGAAATGAACTCACCGCTTTCGTCGGCCTCGTCGACCGCTTCCCGGATCGCAGCCAGATAAGCACGGCGCTCGGCCAGATGGGCCTCGACGGCTTCCTTGACGATGAAGGCGCTCGAACGCTGCGTGGACTTGGCGTAGTCCTCCAACTCCTGCCTGGTTTCAGGAGGAAGCCGCACGGAAAATGTGTTGCTGTTCGTCATTGTCATCTCCGCGAACACACATGAGCACAATGTATGCGCTGGTCGATGAGTGCGTCAAGCCAAGCGAGCCTCGGGGACCCGAGCTCCAATCAGCCCGCGCAGGGAGTTGCCGACGAATATCCTCGGCGCGGCTGCGAGATCGTGGACGGTCACCTTGGCTTCCACGGCCTCGCCCCTGTCGATCATCTCGCCGCGCAGCACGCCTGCCAGCAGGCCGCAGGCGAGGGGTGGCGTCCTGAGCGGGCCGCCGTCGCCCATGTCGATGAAGAGATTGGTGATGGTGCCTTCGCAGACTTCGCCTGCCTCGTTGAGCAGGAGCACCTCGTCGGCATCATCGCGCGGGAATTCGGCGCGGGCCGCATCGTAGGCCTCGCGGCGCGTGGTCTTGTGGCGAAGCAGCGGGTCGGTCGAGGCGAGGCGCGTGGACGCGATACGCACCGTCCATACTGCGTCGGGCGCCAGCGGAACGAAGGGGTGGCTCGTAACTTCGGCCTTGCCGTTGAACCCAAGCACGAGCCGGATCCTGAGCGGCGTGTCACCGCCTGTGGCCCCGGTCAAGGCCTGTTCGATCGTCGTCCCGTCGAAGCCGAAGCCGAGCGTCTCGGCCGAAGCCTTGAGCCGGGCAAGGTGCCGGCCGCCGCGCAGGAAGCCGCCTTGCGGCTCCCAGCGCATCGTCTCGATCAGTTCGAAGCCGGAACCGAGCCCGTCGCGAACCGTGCTTTCAGAAGACATTCGGCATACTCCGCTTCGGCGGTCGAATCGAACACCACGCCCCCGCCGACATTGTAGACGGCCTCGCCGTCGGGAAAGAGCGTGATGGTGCGGATCGCCACGTTGAAGCGCATGGTGCCGCCCGGCGCGATCCAGCCGATGGCGCCGCAATAGACGTCGCGCGGCGTGCCTTCGAGATCGTGCAGGATCTCCATCGCCCGGATCTTGGGCGCGCCGGTGATCGAGCCGCAGGGGAAGAGGGCGGCAAACACCTGCTCGATGCTGAGGCCGGGCAGGAGCTTCGCCCTGACGGTGCTGACCATCTGGTGCACCGTCGGATAGCTCTCGATGCGGAACAGTTCGGGCACGTCGAGCGAGCCGACTTCGCTGATCAGCGAGATGTCGTTGCGCAGCAGGTCGACGATCATGCGGTTTTCCGCCTGGTTCTTCTCGTCGTTGCGCAGGAACTCCCTGAGGGTGGCGTCTTCCTCGGGCGTCTTGCCGCGCGGGGCGGTGCCCTTCATCGGGTGGGTCTCGATCCAGCCCTCGCTGTCGATGTCGAAGAACAGTTCGGGCGAGCGCGACAGCACGACGGGCCCGCCGAGCGAGACCAGCGAGCCGTATTTCACCGGCTGCCGGGCAATCAGCGCGTCGAAGGCATCGAGCGGCGTGCCGGACCATTGCGCATGCACGGGAAAGGTCAGGTTGGCCTGGTAGCAGTCGCCCTGGCGCAGGTGCTGGTGCAGCTTGCTGAACCGGCGCCCATAGTCGGCCTCCGACCACGTCGCCCGCGCATCGAAGATCGGCCCGTTGGTCGCAGGCTCGCGCGACGGCGCGCGATCCCGGTCCGACGGCTGGTCGAACACGCCGAGGCAGACCAGCGGCGTGCGCCGCCCCTCGGGCAACAGCGGCCGCAGCTTCGGCTCCAGCAGGTAGCCGGCCTCGTAGGAGAAGTAGCCGGCAAGCCACTTGCCTTGCTCATGCGCCGTCTGGGCTGCCTGCAAGGCCGGGAAGAAATCCGCCGCGTCATGCGCAAGGATGATCTCGCGGGGCGCTTCGAACAGCACCTCGCGGCCAGCGGGGTCGTCCCGGAACAGGACGAATGGAGATGTGGGACCAGTCATGATGTCAGCGTGCTTGCGATAGAACCGGGCTCAGTCCGGCGCTTCCAGTTCGTCGATGAGGTTGCTGATCACGGCAAGCCCCTTCTGCCAGAAGGCGGGATCGGTGGCATCGAGCCCGAACGGCTTCAGG
Organism: Aminobacter aganoensis; assembly: GCF_014206975.1. Classification (GTDB taxonomy): domain Bacteria; phylum Pseudomonadota; class Alphaproteobacteria; order Rhizobiales; family Rhizobiaceae; genus Aminobacter; species Aminobacter aganoensis. Next base: position 146,502 of record NZ_JACHOU010000006.1, on the reverse strand, counting down.
AGTTCGGAATGATGCTTGGTGCCGCCGGCGCGCAGCATCTCGAAATATTTGTCCTGAAAACCGCGCTCGGCATTCTGGTAGACCGCGTAGAGCGAGTTCACCAGGCAGTCGCCGAAGGCGTAGGCATAGACGTAGAACGGCGAATGGATGAAGTGCGGGATGTAGGACCAGAACACCTCGTAGCCGTCGCGCAACTTGATCGCGGGCCCCAGGCTCTCGGCCTGCACCTCGAGCCAGAACTGGCCGAGCTGGTCGGAGGTCAGCTCGCCGTTCTTGCGCTCGGAATGCACCTTGCGCTCGAACTCGTAGAAGGCGATCTGGCGCACGACCGTGTTGATCATGTCCTCGACCTTCTGGGCCAGCATCGCCTTGCGCTCGCGATTGTCGGTGGTGCGTTCGAGCAGCGAGCGGAAGGTCAGCATCTCGCCGAACACGCTTGCCGTTTCGGCCAGCGTCAGCGGCGTCGAGGCCATCAGCGCGCCCTGGCCGCCGGCTAGCACCTGGTGCACGCCGTGGCCGAGCTCGTGGGCAAGGGTCATGACGTCGCGCGGCTTGCCCATGTAGTTGAGCAGCACGTAGGGATGCGCCGACGGCACTGTCGGATGGGCGAAGGCGCCGGGCGCCTTGCCGGGTCGCACCGGCGCATCGATCCAGCGGCGGTCGAAGAACGAGCGGGCGATCTCGGCCATTTCCGGCGAGAAACGCTGATAGGCGGTCAGCACCGTGTCCTTGGCCTCGTCCCAGCCGATGACCGCCTGCGGCGTCTCGGGCAGCGGGGCGTTGCGGTCCCAGTGGTTCATCACATCGGTGCCGAGCCACTTGGCCTTCATCGCGTAATAGCGATGCGACAGGCGCGGATAGGCCTCGCGCACGGCGGCGGCCAACGCGTCGACGACCTCGCGCTCGACCCGGTTGGCGAGGTGGCGGGAATCGGCGATGTCCTCGAAGCCGCGCCAGCGGTCGGAAATCTCCTTGTCCTTGGACAGGGTGTTGGTGATCAGCGTGAAGACGCGCAGGTTCTTGCGGAACGTCGCGGCCAGCGCATCGGAGGCTGCCTTGCGCACCTCGCCATCGGGGTCCTGCAGCTTGTTCAGCGCCGGTTCCAGCGTCAGTTCCTCGCCGCCGATGTCGAAACGCAGGTCGGTCATCGTCTCGTCGAAGAGGCGGTTCCAGGCGCCGCGCCCGGTGATCGACTTTTCGTGGAACAGCTGCTCGACGCGATCCTCGAGCTGGTAGGGCTTGTCCTTCCTGAGGTCGAGCACCCAGGGCCGGTAGTGGCCGAATTCAGGATCGGCATCGAGCGCCTTGAGGATCAGCGCGTCGTCGACGAGGTTGAGTTCGAGCGCGAAGAACAGCAAATGCGCGCTGGCATCGGTCATCTTTTCCTGGACGTCGCCGTAAAGTTTCGCGCGCTTGGGGTCGGAGGTGTCGCCGGCATAGACGAGCCCGGCATAGGAGACGACGCGCCCGACCAGTTCCTCCAGCGCCTCGTAGGTCTGCATGGCCTGGCCGAGCTTGCCGGCCGCGCCCCGTTCGGCCTCGATGGCCAGGGTGCCTTTCCAGCGCGCCTCGAAAGCCACCGCATCGACTGACGCCTTGTCGAGATCGCGTGCGAGCTCGGGCGCGTCCATGCCGGCATACAGGTCGGCGAGATCCCATTCGGGCAACTCGCCAAACCCCGCCGCGCCCCTGGCGGAAGCGGTGGCTGACATCTCTTGCCCGGAATTCCAACGCATTGCGTCTTCCTTTTCACGTCCCTGGGCCAGTCGATTCAAATCCTAAGGGATTCGTTCACCGGCTTTTTTGAAACCTTATTTAGAACCCTGTGCCAGGATGATCCACATCCAATCAGCAGCTACGGGCATATACCGGACATTCATGGCAGGTTCGATTCTTATAGTCGATGACGATCCCGTCCAACGTCGCCTGGTCGACGCCGCGGTGACGAAATTTGGCCATACCGCGATCGCCGTCGACGGCGGCGAGGCTGCTTTGCGGATGCTCGACGGCGCGCGCGGCGGCGAGATCGGTGCGCTCATCCTCGACCTGTCGATGCCCGGGCTCGACGGGATCGGTGTGCTCAAGGCGATGCGTGAACGCGACATCACGCTTCCGGTCATCGTCCAGACCGCGCAGGGCGGCATCGACACGGTGGTGTCGGCGATGCGCAACGGCGCCTTCGACTTCGTCGTCAAGCCGGCATCCCCGGAAAAGCTCCAGGCGGCGATCGCCAACGCGCTCAAGGTGGAAGCAGTCGAAAATACGGTTCGGCGCACGGCCCGCCGCAGCGGCGGGCTGCTCACCTTCCGCGACATGATCACCAGAAGCCCGTCCATGGACCGGGTCATCCGGCTTGGCCAGAAGGCTGCGGCATCGAACATCCCGATTCTGATCGAGGGCGAATCCGGCGTCGGCAAGGAACTCGTCGCCCGCGCCATCCAGGGCTCGGGCGACCGCCGCTCGAAACCCTTCGTCACCGTCAATTGCGGCGCCATTCCCGACAATCTCGTCGAGAGTATCCTGTTCGGCCACGAGAAGGGTTCGTTCACCGGCGCGACGGAAAAGCATCCGGGCAAGTTCGTCGAGGCCAACAACGGCACGCTGTTCCTCGACGAGATCGGCGACTTGCCGCTCGACGTGCAGGTCAAGCTGCTGCGCGCCGTGCAGGAGGGCGAGGTCGATCCGGTGGGCGGCCGCAGCACCGTCAAGGTCGACATCCGGCTGATCTCGGCGACGCACCGCAACCTGTTGCAGCAGGTCAAGGACGGCAAGTTCCGCGAGGACCTGTTCTACCGCCTCAACGTCTACCCGATCTTCGTGCCGCCGCTGCGCGACCGCCGCGACGACATTCCACTCCTGGTCGGCCATTTCATCTCGCGGGTCGCACCGGCGAGCGCGCATGGCAGGATCCCGGCGATCTCGGAAAATGCCCTGGCGCTGCTCCAGGCCTATGACTGGCCGGGCAACATCCGGCAACTCGAGAACGCCGTTTTCCGCGCTTGCGTTCTTTCCGAAGGCGACGTGCTGACCGAGGACGAGTTCCCGCAGATCCGCGCCCAGGTGGAAGGGGTCGTCGACCTCGGCGGCCAGGCGAGGCAGGGGCTTGCGGATCTTCCAGCCGACAGGCCCGCGCCGGTCGCGCCGCTGGCCGCCGTATCGGAAAAGCCGCGTCCGGGCATGCTGCGGGCGCTCGACGAGCGCGGCAATGTCCGTCCGCTGGCCGACGTGGAATTCGAGATGATCCGGCTCGCCATCGAGCACTACAACGGTCAGATGAGCGAAGTGGCGCGGCGGCTGGGCATCGGCCGCTCGACGCTCTACCGCAAGCTCAAGGAATACGGGATCGATCCGGAAACCGGTCGCAGCGAACGACTCGCGTCGTGATGTTTTCCTCGCCGATCTGGAATTAAAGCTTGCGTGTCGCTTGCGGGACGCAGCCAATTGTGGCCGCGCGCGGATTTGTTCAGCGACATTTTTGTCGTATAAACCAGCGGTTTACCATGAAATTCTGAGATTCCCTTTTGCTGGGATATCGCCATGGTGTTACCGCATTTTGCCTTCAATAAGCAGTGATTAACCATTAGGATCGATATTCGGACACGAATCCGTAACAGTGTCCGGGCTTCAAATCCGGGGACAGATGGCAGCCTAACAGGGCCTTTTGATTTGAACAGGATCGAGAACACCGAAGGGCGTCGCTCGAAATCGAATAATTGGCAAAAGTGGCTTACGGCCGCGATGCTAACGTTTGGTTTCCTGACAGCTTCTCAAGCGACAGCCTCCGCCGAAACGCGGACCCTCAAGCTTTATTACACCCATACGGGTGAGCGGGCTGAGATCACGTTCAAGCGCAACGGCAGATACGACGCTGCCGGGCTCAAGAAGCTCAATCAGTTCCTGCGCGACTGGCGCCGCAACGAGCCGACCAAGATGGACCCGCGACTGTTCGACGTGGTCTGGGAGGCCTATCGTTCCGCCGGCGGCCGCGACTACATCCATGTCGTGTCGGCCTATCGTTCGCCGGCGACCAATTCGCTGCTGCGCAGCCGTTCGAGCGGCGTTGCCGAAAAAAGCCAGCACATGCTCGGCAAGGCGATGGATTTCTTCATTCCCGGCGTGCCGCTGAAGAAGCTGCGTGACTCGGGCCTGCGCGTGCAGGCCGGTGGCGTCGGCTACTATCCGCGCTCCGGTTCGCCCTTCATCCACATGGATGTCGGCAATGTGCGCCATTGGCCGCGCATGAGCCGCAAGGAACTCGTCGCTGTGTTCCCATCCGGCAAGACGCTGCACGTGCCGAGCGACGGCAAGCCGCTGCCCGGCTTCGAGCAGGCACTGGCCTCCTATCAGTCGCGCAAGAAGAGCGGCGAGATGGTCCTTGCCAGCGCTTCGTCGTCGCCGTCCAAGCGCAGCGGCGGCCTGTTTGCCGCGCTGTTTGGTGGCGGCGGTGCCGACGAGGAAGAGGATACCGGCGAAATCGCCGTGGCCGCCGTCGCGCCGAAGCCGAAGGCGACCGCCAGGGCCGTTGCCGAAGCTCCCGCTGCCAAGACGCTGCCCGGCATCCAGATCGTGGCGCCGGAAAACGCTCAGCGGGCAGAACTGCCGCAGATGGCCGACGAGGCTCCTGCCGAGGACGCGCCGGAGACCATTCTCGCGGCACTTCCCGCCCGCAGCGTGCCGCTGCCCGGCATCGCGCCGCGGCCGCAGGCCGAAGTCGGCATGGCGACCGCAGAAAACGTGCCGTTCGGCGCCGCATCCGCGCCGCTGGCCGAAGGCGAGCAGCCGACCGCGGTCGAACAGCAGATCGCGGCCAATGTGCCGCTGCCGACCAGGCGTCCCAGCTACAATCCGCCGGCCGAGCTCGCGCCCGAGAACCAGAACGTCCTGATGGCGCTCGCCTCCACCGACGACATGCCGGCTGTGGCAAGCGGCGCGCCGCTGCCTTCGGCCCGTCCGCAGGACATGACGGTGGAAGCGGCGCTCGCAGCGGCCGACGACATTCCAGCCGAGGAAGCTGCCGACGACGAGTTCGAGGTTGCAGCTCTCGCGCCGGTGCCGGAGCAGCGCTCGGTGTTCGACCAGCCCGAGGTCGTGGCCACCGCCGCGCCCAAGGCTGCGACGCCGAAGAATGCCATTGCCTCGCTTTCGGCGGGCCAGGACCCGGCCGCGGCGATCGGCGGCAGCGTCAAGACCACCCGCAAGTCGGGGCGTCCCGTTGCCGAGGAAGCCAAGCCCGATCCCAAGGCCGTCGTGGTCGCAGCAGCGCCCGATGCCGCACGCTGGGCCCTGCGCAGCGGCGAGCAGGTGACGACGGTCACGACCAACACCAAGGCTCCGGGCTTTGCCTACAACATGGTCCGCACCGCGCCGAAGGAGGTCTATACGGCCGGCTTCCAGCAGGGCAGCCAGTCGGCGGATGCCAACCGCTTCTCCGGCAGCGCCGTGAAGTTCCTGTCGGTCGCTCGCTTCGAGAACAACTGACCGGACGACGAGACAAACAAAAAAAGCCGCGCTGGTAACCAGCGCGGCTTTTTTGTTTGCAGCGACCGCGCGTCAGCTCTTGCGCAGCTTGTTGGCCTCCGCCGCCAGCGCCTCGATCCCGGCCCAGTCGCCGGCCTTGACCATCTCGTCCGGGGCAACCCACGAGCCGCCGACGCAGACGACGTTCGGCAGGCTGAGATAGTCCCTGGCGTTCTTGGCCGAGATGCCGCCGGTGGGGCAGAACTTGACGTCGGCGATCGGCGAGGCGAGGGCCTTGAGGAACGGCGCGCCGCCGGCCTGCTCGGCGGGGAAGAATTTCAGGAAGTCGAGGCCGGCCTCGAGCGCGCCCATGATCTCGCCCGGGGTGATGGTGCCGGGCAACAGCGGCACGTCGCTTTTGGCGGCATGGGCGGCCAGTTCGCGGGTCAGGCCGGGGCTGACGATGAATTTCGAACCGGCGGCAACGGCCTCGTCGAAATGGCGGGCGTTGAGGATCGTGCCGGCGCCGACGATGCAGTCCTCGACCTCGGCGGCGACGCGGCGGATGCATTCCAGCGCTTCGTCGGTCCGCAAGGTGATCTCGATCGCCCGGAGGCCGCCGCGGGCCAGGGCGCGGGCCAGCGGCACGGCATCGGCGGCACGCTCGATCTTCAGCACCGGAATGACCGGCTGGCCATCCAGCAGCGCAAGCAGTTTCTGGGTTTTGCTGGTCATGGCACTCGCTCCGTTCTCAATTTTCAACCGATTTAACAGACCCGGCGGATCAAGTCCACGAAGCCTGCAGCGACATGGTGCCCGGGTGTCGTCAGGAGGTCTGGGCTGCTCTGCGTGTCATACAGGTCCAGCCTTCTAAGATCGACCGAAAATCCCGGCCAGCCAGGATCTGAGCGCCGGCCACAGCCCGCCGGTCGCAGGCTGCAAGGCCGTGCGTATCGCGCCTTGCGTGCGTTCGCCGGCGATGCCGTCGGCGGCAAGGCCGTGCTCGGCCTGGAACGTCCTGACCGCAGACGCGGTTCCCGGGCCATAGATGCCGTCGGTGTCGACGGGGTAGCCCAGCGCGACGAGCGTTTCCTGCAATTCGGTGACCAGTTCGCCGCGCGAGCCGACCTGCATCGTCAGGTCGCCGGGTGCCGGCCCGTCGATCTGCCTGCGATAGGCTTCGGCCAGCTTGGTATGGTAGTTGTTCTTGCGGAAGCCAGGGCCGTTGTAGCCGTGCCCGACGGCTTCCCAGTCATGGCCGTTGAGCGCGTCCTTGAGCCCGGCCTTGTCGATGTAGCGCGCCATCAGCCGTGCCTGGCCGGCAGCCCCGGAGCGGGCCTCGGCGACGAGCCCGTCGACATTGTCGAAGCCGAGCCACAGCCAGTGGGCCCCCATCACCTGCCCGAGGCCCCACGATGTCGATTCATGGGCGGCCTGGTGGTCGATGCCGGCCGCCTGTTCGAGCATCTGCCAGCGCGCCGCCTGGCCGCGCGGGTTGGCAACGGCGCCGGCCGTCGGCGAGGCCAGGCCCGCCGCGCGTGCCCTTGCCTGCCTGTCGTCGGAAAGCCGGCGGTCGAAATAGTGCCCTTCGAAGCGGATCAGCGGTTCGTTGCGGCCGTCGACCCTGGCGAAGACCTGGCCGGCGCTCTCGATCTCGGCAATGGCGAGCAGCGCGGCCGGCTCCAGCCCGAATTCGCTTGCCGCCTTCTCGATTTCATCGGCCGTCTGCTTGCTGAACATGCGCGACACTCTCCGTTTCGTCGCTACCATTGTCGCCGGAATTCGGCAGGCGTGGAAAAGACAGCCCGAGGTTTCGCCCGCCTTTTTCCTGTGCGCGTCCGACCCGAATCAGGAACCGCCTGTAATCGCTCCACTTTCAGCTGCACGTTGAAAAAAATGAGGCGAAGCGCTAGTGGCTCACGCCATGAATCTTTCCACGCCTCATTTCGAGTACCGCGTCGCCGCCCTCTACCGCTTCTGCCGGCTGGAGCGCTTCGAGGATCTGCGCGCCCCGCTTGCCGCCTTCTGCTGCGGCAAAGGCATCAAGGGCACGCTGCTGCTGGCCCGCGAGGGCATCAACGGCACGGTCGCCGGGACCGAGGAGGCGATTGCCGAGCTGGTCGCCCATCTCGAAGCGATGCCGGAACTCGCCGGTCTCGAAGTCAAGTACAGCACGGCGAGCGAAATGCCGTTCCACCGCATGAAGGTGCGGCTGAAGAGCGAGATCGTCACCATGGGCGTCGAGGGCATCGACCCGCTCGCCAGCGTCGGCGCCTATGTCGAGCCGCAGGACTGGAACGCCCTCATTTCCGACCCCGGCACGATCGTCGTCGACACGCGCAACGACTACGAGGTTTCGATCGGCACGTTCTCCGGCGCGGTCGACCCGCAGACCAAGAGTTTCCGCGAGTTCCCGGGTTGGGTCGAGAACCATCGCAGCGAGCTCGAAGGCCGCAAGGTGGCGATGTTCTGCACTGGCGGCATCCGTTGCGAAAAGGCGACGGCCTATGTGAAGTCGCTCGGCATCGACGAGGTGTTCCACCTCAAGGGCGGCATCCTCAGATATCTCGAGGAGGTGCCGGCCGAGGACAGCCTGTGGCAGGGCGAGTGCTTCGTCTTCGACGAGCGCGTGTCTGTGGCGCACGGCCTTGCCGTCGGCGAGGCCGAGCTCTGCCGTGCCTGCCGGCATCCGCTCATGCCCGAGGAATTGCAGTCGCCGAAATTCCTGTCGGGCGTTTCCTGCCCGCATTGCCACGACAGCCGCAGCGAGGCGGATCGCGCCCGCTATGCCGAGCGTCACCGCCAAGTAGAACTGGCAGAACAACGCGGCGACGCCCCTCACATCGGCAGTTGAACGGCTGTATCCGGATTGCATCGCCAAATTGGCCGGCGTCATTGTAATGTCGCGATCGTCCGCCTACCTCTCGGCGACCGACATTTCCAACCGGAGGCATCCATGTTCGACCCCAAGAAGCTGCTCGACGATCTCCTCGGCTCCAAGATCCCTGGCACCGGCTCCACCGTGCGCGACAAGGCCGGACAGGCGACGCAGCTGGCCAAGGACAATCCGCTTGCTGCCGGTGCGCTGGTCGCGGTGCTGCTCGGGACCGGTGCCGGCCGCCAGGTCACGGGTACGGCGCTGAAGGTCGGCGGTCTCGCGGCCATCGGCGGCCTCGCCTACAAGGCCTACCAGAACTACAAGGCCGGCAATGCCCCCGAGCAGACCGCCGCCGCCCCCAAAGCCGAGCCGCAGCTTTTGCCGCCGCCGGCCGACAATTCCTTCCATCCCTCGCAGGCGCCCCAGGGCGAGACTGAATTCGCGCTGACCCTGATCCGCGCCATGATCGCCGCCGCCAAGGCCGACGGCCATATCGACGACGACGAGCGCAAGAAGATCGGCGACAAGCTCAGCCTGTCCGGCATCGGTTCCGAGGCGGAGCAGTTCCTGATGGCCGAGCTCGATGCGCCGCTGGATCTCGATTCGATCGTCGCCGCAGCCCAGACCGACGCCCAGAAGGTCGAGCTCTACACGGCCTCGCGCCTTGCCATCGATCCCGACACGCGCGCCGAACGCGGCTATCTCGACCTGCTCGCCGGCCGGCTGAAGCTGCCGGACGCATTGGTCGACCATGTCGAGGCGACGGTGTCGAGCGTCAAGGTGCCGGTCGAGGCAACGGCCAATCCGCAGGTCAACCCACGCTGGTAGGTGCCGGGCGGGAGGCCCGGGAAAAGCGGCTAAAAGGCCGTTTTTCACGTTAAGGATTTGTTAACCGAGCAGGCGCATCCTTTTCTTACTCGGATCGGCTCTCCTCCTCCCAAGCACGGTTCGATGAAAAACTGGGCGGTCGCCAATGACCGCCCTTTTTCTGTGCCCGCATCCTTTGCGCCATCGCTACAATCGAGACGCCCGATCTGGTTTTGCCTGGGTCGGCGCTCTAGATTGTCGACGCTAAATGATCGTCCGCCGGCGATTGGTCATGCGCATGGAGGAGCTTCATCATGGCAAGCAACAGGGTCGCAGTGGTCACCGGTGCCGGCAAGGGCATCGGCAAGGCGGTGGCGACCGCGCTGCTGAGGGACGGCTGGAACACCGTCTTCTGCGGCCGCAGCAAGGCGCCGCTCGATGCGGCGATAGCGGACGCAGGCAAGACCGACGCCAGCGCCCTGGCCGCGGTCTGCGACGTCACCAGGCCCGATCAGGTCGATGACATGTTCGAGACCATCACCGAGGCGTTCGGGCGGGTCGACCTGCTCTTCAACAATGCCGGCATGGGCTACAAGGCCTCCACCATCGACGAGATTCCCGTCGAGGCCTGGAACGATGTCGTGGCGGTCAACCTGACCGGCTCGTTCCTGTGCTCGCGCGCGGCGTTTGCGGCGATGCGCAGGCAGGAGCCGATGGGCGGCCGCATCATCAACAACGGGTCGGTGTCGGCCCATGCGCCGCGCCCCGGTTCGGTGCCCTACACCGCGACCAAGCACGCCATCACCGGCCTGACCAAGACGCTGGCGCTCGACGGGCGCCCCTTCGACATCGCCTGCGGCCAGATCGACATCGGCAACGCGCTGACCGAAATGGCCGTGCCGATGACTGTCGGCGTGCAGCAGGCCGACGGCTCGATCGCCGCGGAAGCGGTGATGGACGTCGAGCGCGTCGCCGAGGCGGTGGTCTACATGGCCGGCCTGCCGCTCGACGCCAACGTGCTGTTCATGACCGTGATGGCGACCAAGATGCCCTATGTCGGGCGCGGGTGAGCCTCGGCCCTATTTCGCCAGGAACGCCTCGATCCGCTCCAGTGCGCGCAGGATGTTCTCTTCCGAGTTGGCGTAGGACAGCCTGATGTAACCTTCGCCCAGGATGCCGAAGTCGGGGCCGCCGATCAGGGCCACGCCGGCGTCCTCGAGCAGTGCAGATGCCAGTTTCTTGGCCTTCCAGCCGGTCTTTTCGATGTTGGGGAAGGCGTAGAAGGCGCCCTTGGGTGAGATGCAGGAAATGCCGTCGATGGCGTTCAGCCCCTCGACGACGATGCGGCGGCGGCTGTCGAAGGCGCGCATCATCCTGTCGACGTCGTCCTGCGGGCCGTCGATCGCAGCGATGCCGGCATACTGGCTCGGCGCGTTGACGCATGACCAGCAGTTGACCGCCAGCTTGCGTACCTTGTCGTATAGATTGCCGCTCTGCGGTCCGTTCGGCCAGATCGACCAGCCCATGCGCCAGCCGGTCATCGCCCAGGTCTTGGACCAGCCGTTGAGGATGATCAGCCGGTCGCGGATCTCGGGGAAGGCGAGCAGCGAGCTGTGGCTTTCGCCGTCATAGGTCATGACGTCGTAGATCTCGTCGGACATGATCGCGACGTGGGGATGGGCTTCCAGTCCCTTGACTAGCTTGGCGATCTCGGTGCGCGGGGTCACCCCGCCCGTCGGGTTGGCCGGCGAGTTGAGGATCAGCAGCCGCGTCTTCGGGGTGATCAGCGACAGCGTCTCCTCGGCCGAGAAGGCAAAGCCGTTGGCCTCGCGCATCGGCACCGGAACCGGGGTCGCGCCGGTGAACTCGATCATCGAGCGGTAGATGGGAAAGCCCGGGTCGGGGTAGAGGATCTCTGCCCCCGGTTCGCCGAACATCAGGATCGCGGCGAACATCGTCGGCTTGCCGCCGGGCATGATCATGACGCTTTCCGGGGAAACCTCGACGCCGGTGGTGGCCAGCGTTCGCCGTACCACCGCCTCGCGTGTCGCCAGCAGCCCGTTGGCGGGGGTGTAGCCGTGGTGGCCGTCGCGCAGCGCCTTGATGGCCGCTTCGACGATATGTTCCGGCGTGCGGAAGTCGGGCTGTCCGATGCCCAGGTTGACGATATCGCGCCCCTCGTGGAGCAGGGCCGTGGCACGGGCCAATACGGCAAAGGCATTTTCCTCGCCGAGGCGGTCGAAGGCGGCAATCGTGTGGAGCATTCCGGCTGTCCGTCTGGTTCTGTTGGGGGCAGGTGATTTTTGCGAGACTTGGGGCGACCATGTCAAACGAATTGGAGACGTCCTTGTCCGAGAACCTGCAGGACTGGAAGCCGCGGCCGCGCCCCGAGCGCGTCAACCTTGAGGGGCGCTATGTCCGCCTCGAGCCGCTTGACGCGGCAAAACACGGCGAACGCCTGTACGAGATGGCGACGGCACAGGATGCCGAAGGCCGTTTCCGCTGGCTGTTCGACACCAAGCCGCAGAGCCGCGCAGACTTCCAGCCCTGGCTCGACAAATCGGCGGCGAGCGAAGACCCGCTGTTTTTCGTCGTCATCGACAAGGCGAGCGGCAGGATGGCAGGCCGCCAGACGCTGATGCGCATCGATCCGGCCCATGGCGTCATCGAGATCGGCAACATCTACTGGAGCGACATCGTCGCCCGCAAGCCGGCGGCTACGGAGGCGCAGTTCCTGTTTGCGCTCTATGCCTTCGACCTCGGCTACCGCCGCTATGAATGGAAGTGCAACAACAACAACGAGCCGTCCAAGCGTGCCGCCGAGCGCTTCGGCTTCAAGTTCGAGGGCATCTTCCGCCAGCACATGGTCGCCAAAGGCGAAAACCGCGACACAGCCTGGTATTCGATCATCGACAGTGAATGGCCGACATTGCGACGGGCCTACGAGGCCTGGCTCGACCCGGCCAATTTCGATGCTGCGGGCCAGCAGAAACGGCGGCTGGAGGATTTCCGAGCCGAGTTCGGCGCCTGAGAGCACCGGCGCCCGCAATCAGCGGGCTCGCTCGGAACAGGCATGCGACAAAGGAACCGTCCCTGGCGCGTTGGCTGATGCGCCGGCTGGCGCTATGAGGGGTAAGCCACACCGGGACCGGACCCGGCAACATCAGGAAGCTGGGGCGATAGCCGATGGATACCAAGACGCGAAATTCCGCTATTGCCGCAGCCATCTTCCTGGGCGGCTTCGGCCTGTTTGCCTATTTCCTGCCCAAGATCATGCTGGCCGTCGGCAACTATTCGACGGTGGCCGCGAGCGTGATCGCGGTGTTCTTCGTATTGGCCTTCTTCGGCGTGTTCTGGCTGCGCGGCCGCAGCCAGCGCAAGAAGGGCCTCTGACCAGACCGGCCGGCCGGGTCAGGCGCTCAGGCTGGCTGCCAGCAGCACCAGGCCGAGCAGCATGACGAGTGCGGCGCCGCCGATCTCGATGACATTGTGAACGCGGTTGCCGGCGCGCCCGTCGCCGGCAATGGCGACGGCCCAGTTCTTGGCCGTGACCGCAAGCACGGCGAGCGCCGAAACGGTGATCGCCGTTCCCAGCGCCATGGCGAATACCGACAGGATGCCGCCGGCCCACAGGCCGTTGAGGAAGGCGAAGCTGAGCACGATCAGCGCGCCGGAGCAGGGGCGGATGCCGACTGCGGCCACTGCCGACCATGCGGTGCGCCAGTCGAAATGCCTGCCTTCCAGCATCTTCGGGTCGGGCGCGTGCGAATGGCCGCAGGTGGCGCAGACCTCGCCTGCATAGTGATGGTGGTGGGCATGGCCATGGTGGCTGTGGCCGTGATGCGCGTGGCCGTCATGTCCATGATCGTGGCCGCAGTCGGCATGGTCATGGTCATGCGCAGGGCCGGCATGCGCCGCCGACAGGCTGTGGCCCGGGGCCGCGCCGGCCAGGCCGCGGACCATCGGGCGCAGCTTGCGCCAGAGCAGCCAGGCGCCGAAGGCGGCGATCAGCGCGTAGCTCACCGTTTCCAGGAACCAGGTGGCGTTGGTCATCGACACCGAGGTGCCGCGCAGCACGAGGAACACCAGCGTCATCAGCACGATCGCGGTCACGCCCTGCAGGAAGGCCGAGACGAAGGACAGCATGATGCCGCGCTTCAGCGCCACCTCGTTGGCCAGCATGTAGGACGAGATCACCGCCTTGCCATGGCCGGGACCGGCGGCGTGGAAGACGCCATAGGCGAAGGACAGGCCGACGAGCAGCCAGATGCCGCTGCCTTCGCCGTCGCGCATCGCCTTCAGCGCGCCGGTCAGCGAGCGGTAGAACTGCTGCTGGTGGACGTTGATCCAGTTGAGCAGGCCGGCAAACAGCCCGGTCGACGGGGCGATGGCCTCGTTGGTGCCGATGCCGAGCGAGCTCTGGGCATGGGCGTGGCCGGTGAAGAAGTGGCTGAGCACGTAGCTGATCAACAGCAGGGCGAAGATCGCGCGGACGGTCAATTTCTTCACGGCGTCAGCCCTTTGCCTGGCAGTTCAGTTCCAGCCGGGTGGCGAAGATCTTGCTCATGTCCGTTCCCGCCGGGTCGTTGAAGAAGGCGTCGGTCAGCTTGGTCTGGTTCTGCGCGATCGCCTCGTCGGGATCTGGGCGGATCACCTGGCGCGTGCAGATCGCCGGCAGCGAGGCGACATTGAGGTTGGTGTCCTCGGTGAAATCGATCGCCGTGTAGAAAGTCGGATCGTAGACGCCAAAATCGATCTTGCCCGACAGCTTCAGCGGCTCCTTCGGCTCCGCCTCGAACAGGATGATCAGCTGCTGGTCCTCGAAATCGGCGATCAGGCCGGCCGGTGGCTTCATGGCCACGTCCTTGCCGTCGAGCGTGACGACCTGGAAGTAATTGTACTCGCCGATGGATTCGAACACCGTCTTGGAGACCTCTGCCAGTTCGCTGTCGTCGAGCTTGAGGTCGGAATTCTTGTCGAACTCCATCAGCACGGTGCTGGAGAACAGGTCGTCGAAGCGCCAGAGGTGGCGCAGCGACTTCACCGTGTTGTCGGGGTTGAGCTGGACGTCGAGCCGGGCCTCGGCGAAGACGTGCGGATGAACGCTCGCCGGCGCCGTCGTTGCCAGCAGGGCTGCTCCGGCCGCGGCCATCATCGACGTTCGCATTTTCAGAATCATGGCACTGCGGTCCGGCGGTTCGAATGAAGCCGACCATTATCAGAAACAGGGCGAAAGTGGGACGTCAGCCTTTCAATTCTGCGGGATGGTCGCACGGATTGATCTTGAACCACTGCACCAGGAAATCGACGAAGACGCGGATCTTGGCCGGCAAATAGCGCCTGTGCGGGTAGACCGCGAAGATGCCGCCGGCGGACGGGCGGTTGTCGTCGAGCACCGGCACGAGCCGTCCGGCTTCGATGTCGGGTGCGGCGATGAAATCCGGCAGGATGGCGAAGCCGAGGCCGGCGACTGCCGCGGCCCGTGCCGCCAGCGGGCTGTTGACTTCCATCGGCCCGCTCACCGAAACGGTCATGGCCTCGCCGGTGTCGCTGGTGAACGGCCAGTTCGACAGGTAGCGGCCATTGGTGTCGATGATGCAGGGGATGCTGGTGAGGTCGGTCGGGCGCTGCGGCATGCCGTACTTGGCGATCAGCTCAGGGGAGGCGCACAGCCTGATGCCGAAGGGTGCCAGCCGGCGCGCGATCAGCGACGAGTTCTCCAGCCGCGAGATGCGGATGGCAAGGTCGAAGCCTTCTTCCACCAGGTCGACGAAGCGGTCGTCGAGATGGATCTCGAGCACGATGTCGGGGTGTTCCTTGGCGAAGTCGATCAGCGACTGGCCGATCGGCGCGTCGGCAAAGGTGCGCGGCGCCGACAGCTTGATGCGGCCGCGCACGTCGCCGGAGGATTCGCGTACGGCATCGGCCAGGCTGTCGACCTCGCGGACGATCTCGGACGCGCGCCGGTAGTAGGTGTGCCCGGCCTCGGTCAGCGAGAACTGGCGGGTGGTGCGATTGAGCAGCAGGGCGCCGAGCTCGTCCTCCAGTTCGCGGACATATTTGGACAGCAGCGCCTTCGAGCGGCCGATCTTGCGCGCCGCCGCAGAGAAGCCTTCGGCCTCGACGACGTCGATGAAGGCGCGCATCCGGGTGAGTGTGTCCATGTGCCTGCGGTCTCGTTCAAAGAAAATCTACGTTCGTGCGAAGATTGTTCACACCGGGCGAGGGGTCAAGGGCAACCAAACAAAGCGTGATGCGTCAGGGCCGAAAGTGCCGGCTAGTTGGAGACCTGGGTCCTGACAGCGTCGAACCTGCCCGCCGCTAGGTCCTTTTTGCTGATCGTCAGCACCAGCGTTTCGACGTCGCCGAACATCCAGCCCATCAGGTTGCTTGTGGGCAGTTCGAGCAGGGTCACGTCCTTGTCGAGGTCGAACTGGCGGACATAGAGGAATGGAATGTGGCCCATGCCTGCCATTTCGTGCACGGCCTCGTCCTTCCAGATGGCCTCGAAGTAGCCGCGCATCGCCGGAGGCAGGGCATCCGGCGATCTGGAGTAGGCGTGCCGCGCCCGGTCAAGACGCAGGCATTCGAAGTCCCAGGTCCACAGGGAGCCGTCGCCGTTGTGGGTGGTCAGCGGCGCCTGCTGCGTTCGCGGATAGATGATGTCGTACTTTGCCAGTTCGGCCACGATCGCGGCGATTTGGTCTTGCGACAACTGCGTCTGGTCCGATGTTGCCCTGACCCGCTCGGCCACTGAGCGCACCTGTGCCAGCGCGGCTTCGAGCATGGGTTGCCCCTTCGTCCTTGCGTCGATCAACGCCGGCAAGGTAACCGCGCGTTCGCGCAGTTCGGCGAGGTTGCCGGGCTGCTCTGCGGCAGCTTCCGCAAGCGCGAGGCTTTTCGATACCTGTTCGAGCTGCTGCCGGATCGGCGTGATCAGGTCCTTGGTCACATATTCGGCGAGGCGTGCCTCGGCGATTTCGAGCATGGCGAGGGTGGTGTCGCGATCGAAGGGGCGATGCTCCGGCGATGCCACGTCGAAACCCTGCCTGTAGATCTCGTGGATCGCCTCGCTATGACCTTCCAGCTTGGGGTCGGGATCACCGGAGCGCAGCGGCATCAGGTCGACGGGCCAGCGTGGCCAGTCGTTGATCGGCATCAGCCGCGACTTGCCATAGGGCAGGCTGGTGGACCAGCCTGCTATGCTGAGGTCGTCGGGTCCCTGCCGCCATGGTCCCATCTCGCCGAGATGCAGCACGCGTACGGCGTAGTCGGTCGGGTGGATGAAGAAGGCGAGCCAGCCTTCGCGCGGCCCCAGCCCGTCCCAGAGATCGTCAGGCAAATCAGCGCAGCAGATCTGGCCAAGGAAATTGGCGTTGCGGCCGTCTATCTGGGGCCAGGGGATATGTTCGGCCATCGCCGGTTCGCCGCCCAGCCAGCTTCTCGGGCGTTCGACGTCGCGCAGCGGGATCTGCGGCACCAGCCGGACGACCAGGGGTTCGGTGCCCTTGGCGTCGATGAGTTGCTTTTCATGCACGAGCTGGGCGGACAAGTCCTCCCGAAGCTTGATCAGGAACTGGCGGTCGGCCTCGGTCAGCGGCCTGTCCGGCACTTTGAGATTGGTCCTTGCGACCGCCTTGGCCATGCGTTCCGCGGAGGGAGCTTGCATGACCGGCGCTGCTGTTTTGGCCGTTCGTTGCCGGACGGCAGGGCGTGCAGTCGGTTGCTGACCGCTATGTTGCCTGCGATAGGCCTGTATCGTGAACACGATGGTCAGCAGGGCGAGCACGGCGGCAGAAGGAACCATGCCGATCCGCGACACCAGCACGAAGTCGAGGAGGGTATTGATGCCCTGGACGCCGTTGGAGACACCCCCGCCGGGCAGGCTGTCGAGGAAACGCGTAAGCGTCTGCGCCACCAGCGTGGCCATGACAACAAATACCAGCAACGGGCGCGTGTATGGGATCATGCGCGGCAAACTAGCCGCACAAGACTAATCATTGGTGATTGCTGGCAGTAGTTTGTCTGCGGTGCGGCGCGGGTTTCTACTTGCCGGCAGCTTCCAGGATCTTGCGTCCCAGCTTTACCAGCGCGAGGTCGCTGCCGGCGGGGCCAAGCAACGACAGGCCGAAGGGCGCGCCTTCGACCGCGCCGATGGGCAGGGTGATCTGCGGGAAGCCCGACAGGCCGGACAGGCAGAGCAGCATGAGTGCCCGCTCGCGGTAGGCCAGCAATTCGTCATGCGTGCCATCGGCGAGCGGGGCCGCGCCGGGCACCGTCGGCAGGATCAGGATGCCGTCGTTGTCCAGCAAGGCGCCGAGCGCGCCGCGGAAAGCATCGCGCCTGGCGATTTCCATCTGGTAGGTTGTGGCGTTGATGCTGGCGCCGAATTCGAAGCGCTCCTTGACGCCCGGGCCGAGGCCGCGGTCTGCGGACGAGATCCATGCGCCGTGCTGCTGCCAGGCTTCATATGCCTGGACCTTGCGGAAGCACCAGTAGAGCTCGTCAGGGGTGAAGGCGAGGGGGGCTGCCTTGGCGACCGGGCCAAGGACGCTTTCGGCCACGCCGCGCATGCGCCGGTATTCGGCGGTCTCGGCGGGGCCGGAGGGCAGCGCGTCGAGCCAGTCGAGCGCCAGCGGCCGGGCCAGTTCGCCGCGATGGGCATCCTTGCCGATGAGCAGCTTGGCCACGGTCTCGTAGATGTCGATGTCGCGCGCGAACCAGCCGAACACGTCGAGGCTGGGGGCGAGATTCATCGCGCCGTCGAGCGGGATCAGGCCATGGGTCGCGCGCAGGCCGACAAGCCCGCAGAAGCTGGCCGGCGCCCTGATCGAACCGCCGGTGTCGGAGCCCACCGCGATGTCGGCAAGCGCGCCAGCGATTGCGGCGGCCGAACCCGACGAAGAGCCGCCGGTAACGCGGCCGGGCGCTGCCGGATTGATCGGGTGCGGGAAGTGCGCGTTCTGGCCCATCAGCGAGAAGGCGAGTTCGTCGGTCTGGGTCTTGCCGGCGAATCGCGCGCCGGCATCGAGAAGCGCCTGCACCGACACGGCGGTATCGGTCGCCGGAAGGCCGCTGCTGGCCTTGCCGGGGTTGCCGCAGCCGGTGACGAGGCCGGCAACGTCGTAAATGTCCTTGACGGCCAGCCGCAGGCCGGCCAATCGGCCATTTTCTGCATTCGAAACAGGCACTTGCGGCGTATCGACAAATGCGTTGAAAGGGTCGGGCATGCCAGTCATCGTTCGAAGCCTGTTTACGATATCTCCAGCATTGTTCGACGTTTGAATTTTTTCAACCCACCGTCCGATTTTAATTGATTGTGACGGTCGTGGTGCATATATCCCGGCTTGCCCAAAGTCGCACGTGCCTGTGGGTGTCCGCCGATCCCTCGAATGGCGAGGAAATCGGTAAGGTAACTGGAGCTAACCCCTCCAGTCGGTTTGGCGGCCAACCGCGAAATCGAGGACACCTTGAAGCAACGACGGTGCGGGCCTTTCTGGTTCTCTTCCGGCTGTCCAAAAGCCGGGGTTACTGAAGAGGCACACCTTCATTGCCGGCAGTGCGGAACGGGTCTTCCCATTTCCAAGCCAAGGCAGACAAAGCGAACCGAAGCCGGGCTGGCTCAGGTTCACCGCCGCGTGAAGCGCATTTATGGATCCAGGGTCTCCACAGGCTGGTTCCATCAAATAGCGGTCATGTCTTTGTCCACCGCGGGATACCGCGGCCGGGAACGGCCGTCCCGCAGCTTGATGATCTTGCGCGGCAGGACCGCGCGATGGAGAGACCTATGGCCACTCAGCGCATCCTCGACTTCCTTGCCACCCGACGTCCGTCCGGCCCCTGCCTCGTCGTCGACCTCGATGTCGTGCGCGACAATTTCCGCGCCTTCGAAAAGGCCATGCCGGAGTCCAAGATCTACTACGCGGTGAAGGCAAACCCGGCGCCCGAGATCCTGCGCCTGCTTGCTTCGATGGGCTCGTCCTTCGACACCGCGTCGGTCGCCGAGATCGAGATGGCCATGGATGCCGGCGCGCCGGCCGAGCGCATCTCCTTCGGCAACACGATCAAGAAGGAGCGCGACATCGCGCGTGCCTTCGAACTGGGCATCCGCCTGTTTGCCGTCGACAGCGTCGAAGAGGTCGAGAAGATCGCGCGTGCCGCCCCCGGTGCCCGCGTGTTCTGCCGCGTTCTGACTGATGGCGAAGGTGCCGAATGGCCGCTGTCGCGCAAGTTTGGCTGCGTGCCTGCCATGGCGGTCGACGTGCTGCGCCAGGCCAAGGTGCTCGGCCTCGACGCCTATGGCGTGTCGTTCCACGTCGGTTCCCAGCAGGTCGATCTCTCCGCCTGGGACCGTGCGCTGACCGACGCCAAGAAGGTGTTCGCGTCGCTTGCCGAAGAGGGCATCACCCTTGGCATGGTCAACATGGGGGGCGGTTTCCCGACGCGCTACCTGCGCGACGTGCCGGCGGCCCAGGCCTATGGCCAGGCCATCTTCGAGGCGCTGTCCAAGCATTTCGGCAACAATATCCCGGAGACGATCATCGAGCCGGGCCGCGGCATGGTCGGCAATGCCGGTGTCATCAAGTCGGAAGTCGTGCTGATCTCCAAGAAGGCCGACAACGACAATGTGCGCTGGGTGTTCCTTGACATCGGCAAATTCGGCGGTCTCGCCGAGACGATGGACGAAGCCATCCGCTACCCGATCGTCACCGAGCGCGATGCCGACGAAAAGTCGCCCTGCGTGCTCGCCGGCCCGACCTGCGATTCGGCCGACGTGATGTACGAAAAGACGCCGTACCCGCTGCCCTTGTCGCTGACCATCGGCGACGAGGTGCTGATCGAGGGCACCGGCGCCTACACGACGACCTACTCGTCGGTCGCCTTCAACGGCTTCGAGCCTCTCCGATCCTACGTGATCTGACGGCTCGAAACGGCGCCTGGCGCCGGAGCCGTTCAGATCACCCCGGCGGGCGTGCACCTGGTGCGCCCGACGGGTTCGCTTGTGGAACAGATCTCCGCTCGTGAAGGATCGCGGAAATGAACATCGAAGAAATTGCCAAAACCTCGCCCGACATCGTGATCGTGGCTGAAACCTTTGCCGACATTCCGGCACGTGAAGCCCTGCTTGACCGGGCCATGGGCCCGAAACGGCGCAAGAAGTCGTCGGAGAAGCTGCGCCGAGGGCGCCGCCCTTCCGAGGGCCTGGCGCTGATTGCGCGCACTGCCGAGGGTTCGGTGGTCGGCACCGTGCGGCTGTGGGACGTGCGTCTGGGCGAGGGTGGTCCGGCGGGGCTCCTGCTTGGCCCGCTTGCCGTCGACCAGGCGATGAAGAGCGCTGGCATCGGCTCGGCGCTGATGCGCCATGCCATCGCGGAGGCTGCGCGCCTCGGCCATCGCGCCATCCTGCTGGTCGGCGATGCGCCCTATTATGCGCGCTTCGGCTTTACCGCCGACAAGACGGCGCAGTTGGCAATGCCTGGCCCCTACGAGCGCGAACGCTTTCTCGCGCTGGAACTTGTTTCGGGCGTCCTGGACGGTACCAAGGGCGTCCTGAAGGCTGCCGGCCGCAAGCTCAAGACCGAGCGTGCGCGGCTGGCTGCCTGATCGTGACCTTCCCGTGCCTGGCGGTGACGGGAAGGTCCATTAGGCCTCTTGGACCGAGGCTTAGCCGAGAAGGCTGCTGAGGCCCATGGCCACGGACATGTCGCCTTCGACCTTGATCTTGCCGGTCATGAAGGCCATCGTCGGGTTGAGGTCGCCGGCAATGAGCGACTCCAGGTCGTCGAGCGACAGCTTGATGGTGCAATCGGCGGGGCCGTCGGTGGTCGACAGCGTCGCGCCGTCGATGACGATGACGCCGTCGGCGCCGGTGTCGAACTTGACCGAACGGTCGAAGCCGGAGCTCTCGACCTTCGACTTGATCTGGTCTGCGACTGTCTGAATGCTCATGGCTGTCTCCTGATCTTTCCTGAAAGGCGCTTTGCGCCCAGCCTCCCCGGACCAATCCGGACAAGCCGGCCGCGTCACAGGACTGCAAAGCCTATAGCGGCCAATTGACGTTTACGTCAACGTAGATTTGAGAAACGCCCCGTCAAGTGGCTGGCTCGCGTCGGGCTCAGTGGGCGGGGGCCGGTGCCTCGCCGGCGGCTTCGGCCTCGGCCGATTTGGCGGCCGCCGTCGCGGCTGCAGAACGGCGACGCACCGCATTGTCGCGAACGTCGTCCGGCGTCAGGAAGTCGATCTGCTCGACCATCACCTCATGCACCAGCTTCTCGCCGATGCGGGCGTTGATGCTGTCGCGCAGGCCGTTGCGGAAGCCGTCGAGGTCGAGCTTGTCGTACTGGGTGAAGTCGATCTGCGGATTGCCGTAGAGATAGGAATAGACCTGGTCGACGAGCAGCGCGTCCATCGGCACCGACATCTTGGCGACCTGCTTGGGCTCGACCGTGTAGACCAGGCGCGTCAGGAAATAGCCCTCGACGCGCTCGCCCTTGAGCAGCGGCACCGAGATCACATCCGTCTTGACGTAGTCGAGACCGCCGAGCAGCGGCTTCTTTTCGTCGACCGCGGGCAGGTTGGCCGCGGCCTGGAACGAATAGAAGACCGCGCCGAGCGTCACGGCGACAATCCACAAGGCCGCCGCGATGAACTTGATCACCGCGCCCATCCGAATTCGTTGGCGGAATAGGTGCCGTCGGTCTCGGAGCGCTGGATGGCATCCTTGAGCAGGTTGGCGACTTCGCTGACCGCGCTGAGATGGGCGAGGATGGCGCGCTCGTTGGCGGCGAGCTTGTCGCGCAGGCGCTCGACGCCGACCTTGAGGTCGCCCGGGAAGTCACCTTCGACCAGACCCTTGGTGGCGCGCGTCAATTCGTAGAGATAGCGGCTCTTGCGCGCGTTCGACGCCTTGATGTCGAACCGGATGTCGGTCCGGATCGAGGCGGTTTCTTCCTCGACCGCCTCTTCGATGCGGCTGATGATGGCGCCGATGTTGCCCGGCTGCGTCGACTGGACGAGTTCGATCGGCTCGGCCTTGGCCGGGAGGTTCGGCCTGTATTCGGAGAGATCCGACATATCTTACCCTCTAGGATTTGGTGTCAGTGACGGAGGAGGCTGTGTCGCGTCCCAGCGACTGGACCATCTTCCGTTGTATTTCCTGGATGACCGCGGTCGCCTGGCTTTCCTGCTGGTCGAGCGCGGCCCGATCCGGGCCGCCGCCAGCCGGTCCGACCGGCATCGCCTGCTCGTCCTTGATGTAATGGTCGCGCATGAGCGCCTTGGCGATGCCGATGCCGCCGGCTTCTGCGGTCTGGCCGGCCAGATGCTCGGCCATCATCGACTTCCACATGTCGCCGGCCATTCCCTTGCCGTAGACGCTGTCGGTGTTCTTGGGCAGCATGTTCTCGATGAAGGTCTGCAGCACCATGGCTTCGAAGTGCTTCATGCTGGCGTCGGGGCTTGCCGGGTCGGGCTGCCGCGAGATGCCGCCGGTGACGGCTGCCTCGGTGAGCGAGAAGGCGCCCGCGGTGCTGGCCGTCCGGTTGGCGAGCGCGGCACGCGCGGCCTGGATGCCGGCCGGCTCGACGGCCTTGGCAACGTCCAGAACGATGTCGCTGGGTGGGGAGATCGCCAAAGCTGGCTCGCCTTTCCGGGGTTTGCGTTACTGCTGATTGTGGAGGGTCAAGCTTGCGGCAACCTTACTTGTCGTCGCTCGGCTTTCTTTCAATGATTTCGAGACGTTCGCGGTCGGCGCTGTCGCGCTCGTCCTGGCGGCGGACGTCGCGATAGGCGCGCTCGACCATGTTGGTGCGGGCGGTGGCCGCGGCGATCTTTCCGACCTCGAACCTGGCGAGGCCGAGGTTGAGCTGCTGCCGGTTGATCGCCGCCGAGATGCGGCGGTGATAGAGCTCCGGGAAAAGCTGGGGCATGCCTTCGGCGCTGTCGAAGCTTTCCGCCAGGGCCTGCGCCTCGCTCTCGGCGGCGATGGCCTGGGCGACGAAGCCGGCGTGACGTGTCTCGTGCAGCGCCTTGAGCTGCTCCTGCACCACGACCAGCTTCTTCAGCCGCTCCCTGCGCGACGCCATGTCTACCTCCCCACCGTGATGTCGACGAAGCCGTCGGCGAACAGGCTGAGCATGGTGGCGATGCCGAAATACATCATGATCAGGCCGCCGGCGACGACGAAGGGCAGCGAGATGAAGTAGACCGGGATCTGCGGCGTCAGCTTGTTGACGAAGCCGATCGTCAGGTTGACCAGGAGGGCATAGGCGATGAACGGGCTGCCCAGCCTGAGCACGACCATGAAGCTCTCCGACAGCGTGTCGGCGATGTCGACCAGGGCTGCCTGCGGGTTGAAGAACAGGTTGACCGGCGCGACCTGATAGGAGGCGACCAGCGCGCGCACGATCTCATGATGGAAATTGAAGGCGAAGAGCAGGATCAGCGCCGAAATAGAGATGATCGACGCAAGCGGGGCCTGCGGTTCGTTTTCCTCGATGGCGTGGCCGCCGACGCCGCCATAGCCGATCA
The DNA here is from genome assembly GCF_014206975.1 of Aminobacter aganoensis. GTDB lineage: Bacteria > Pseudomonadota > Alphaproteobacteria > Rhizobiales > Rhizobiaceae > Aminobacter > Aminobacter aganoensis. The sequence continues at coordinate 122,831 of NZ_JACHOU010000006.1, read as the reverse complement.
GCATGGCGATGGCCGAGCCCATGAACATCAGCGCCAGGATGTAGAGGCGCGCCATCAGGCCGATGAGGCCGCCGATCAGCAGCTCCGAGGCGATCATCGGCATCAGAACGCCCGGGCGCGCATCGACATAGGGAAAGATCTGGTCCCAGAGATGGACCATGAGCCCGCCGGTCGCGGCGACGGCGACGAACAACCTGACATGCATCGGCACGCGCACGCTCGAAATGCCGGGCATCAGCATGAAGCAGCTGCCGATGCGGCAAAAGGCGAGGAACGCCGCAAGGACGAACCCTTGCGCGGCAACATTCATGAGATGGTTCCAAGCACGCGGAGTTCGACGCCCTTGGCGATCTCGACATGGCTGAGCACCGGCAGGGTCGGGAACAGACGCTCGATGATCATGCGGACGTAGGGCCGGGCGTCGGGGGCGGTGACCAGCACGAAGCGCTCGCCGGTCTCCAGGTGGGTGCGGATCGCCTTGGAGGCGTCCTGGCCGAATTCCTCGAGCTGGCGCGGGTCGATGTCGAATTCGCGGACCTCGCCCTTGGCGTCCCGCTTGAGGCTCTGGTGGAAGGCGAGGTCCCAGCGGTTGCCGAGACGCAGCACCTTGAGCACGCCGCTCTCGCCGAGGTCGCCGCAGATCTGCTGGGCCATGCGGATGCGGACATGCTCGACGATCTGCTCGGTGCGGCGGACGTGCGGGGAAATCTCGGCGATGGCCTCGATGATGAGGTGGAGATTGCGGATCGAGACGCGCTCGGCGAGCAGCAGCTTGAGCACCGCCTGCAGGCCCGGATAGGTGATGTGCGAGGTGCAGATCTCGTCGGCAAGCTTGCGGTATTCCGGGTCCTGGCGGTCGAGAAGCGCCTTCATGTCCTTGTAGGACAGCAGTTGCGGCAGGTTGTTGCGGATCACCTCGGAGAGATGGGTGAGCAGCACCGACATGTTGTCGGCGAAGGTGAACTGCTCGCGCTTGAGGTCCTCGGCGAAGGAATCGAGTACCGAAAAGGCGCGCATGCCGAAGGCGGGTTCGCGCACTTCCTCGCCCGGAATGTCGGGCAGTTCGCGCGAGCCGAGCAGCACCATGATCTCGCCGACGCGCATCTGGTATTCGGCGACCACCGTGCCGTGGATCTTGATCTGGTAGCTCTTGGGCGGGATCGAGTAGTCGTCGGTCATCCTGACTTCAGGCACGACGAAGCCGTATTGGGTGGCGAACTTCTTGCGCATCTTCGACATGCGGAAGGCGAGTTCCTGGTGCGTGGCGAGCAGGCGCGTCGACAGCTGCTTGCCGATCAGGAGCTCGATCTCGGCTGTGGCGAGCGACGCCTTGACCGAATTCTTCTCCTCCTCGACCTTGTCGACCTCCGCCTGCTTCTTCTCGGCATCGGCCTCGGCGATGCGGCGGTTGTGGCGCATCGGGATGATGTAGCCGAGTGCTGCCATGCCGGCGGCGAGGGTGACGAACGGGAACATCGGCAGGCCCGGCATCAGGGCGAGCAGCAGCAGCAGGCCGGCGGCGACGTAAAGGGCGCGCGGATAGGCGCCGAGCTGGCCGAACACCGCCTGGTCGGCCGAGCCGCGGGTGCCGCCCTTGGAGACCAGCAGGCCGGCGGCGAGCGAGACGATGAGGGCCGGGATCTGGGTGACAAGGCCGTCGCCGACCGACAGCTTGATGAACACGTCGGCGGCTTCGCCCATGCCCATGTCGTGGCGGAAATAGCCGATGGCGATGCCGCCGACGATGTTGATGGCGGTGATCATCAGGCCGGCGATGGCGTCGCCGCGGACGAATTTCGAGGCACCGTCCATCGAGCCGAAGAAGGAGCTTTCCTCCTCCAGTTCACGGCGGCGGAGCTGGGCGGTCTTGTCGTCGATCATGCCGGCGGCGAGGTCGGCGTCGATCGACATCTGCTTGCCGGGGATGGCGTCGAGGGTGAAGCGCGCGCCGACCTCGGCGATACGCGTCGCGCCCTTGGTGATGACGATGAAGTTTACCACGATCAGGATCAGGAAGACGATCAGGCCGATGACGAAATCGCCGGACATGACGAGGTTGGAGAAACCCGAGATGACGTAGCCGGCGGCGTGGGTGCCTTCGTTGCCGTGCGACAGGATCATGCGCGTGGTGGCGATGTTGAGCGACAGGCGCAGCATGGTGGCGATCAGCAGGATCGTCGGGAACGACGAGAAGTCGAGCGGCCGCTGGATCCACAGGGCGACCATCAGGATCAGCACCGAGATGGCGATGGAGAAGGCGAGGCCGACGTCGATCAGGAAGGCCGGGATCGGCAGGAACAGGACGGCGAGGATGACGACGATGCCGAGCGCGAAGAAAACGTCGCGTCCGCTCTTGTTGGGAGCGCCTATGCCCGAAATGGTTTCACTGATCGCCATGGCTTACCCGACCGAATTCCGCCGCGACCCATGCCACGGCCCGTTGACCCTATTGCTTCAAGCTTGCGCGAGGGTGGGAGGAGGGGACGCACGGCCTGCGTTGGCGGATGCCAAGCCTTTTCACCGCCACGCTCGCTTTCGCGCCTGGCCATTGTCATCCCTCGACAAGCTCATCCTTCGACAAGCTCATCCTTCGACAAGCTCATCCTTCGACAAGCTCATCCTTCGACAAGCTCATCCTTCGACAAGCTCAGGATGAGGGAAACCGGGAAGCGGGGCGCAAGGCCGTGCCTTCCGATAGTATTTTATGTGGCGCGACGTCCGCGCCCCGCCGGCGATTTCTGTTCCCGTCCGTTCCGCTTCCGGGGCACGGGCATTTTCGCCCTTGCCCCACTAGCGCATCGTCCAGCGCGCCCGGGCCGTAATACCCGAAGGGGAACCCTTGGACGGAACCTCCCCGGGCAACAGGCTACGTTGGCCCATTGCCGGAGGCGCCGGTTCCTCCCCGCATGCCACCGTCGCGACCGGCGTTCCCGCGGGAGAAACTGGCATGGATTGTATGGGAGGTTTTCAGGGCGTGGAAAAACACGGCCGGCTATCCACGCGGATTGCTGACAGAATGGTGACACGGCTTTGCCGGCATCGGGCGGCAGCGGTTGCCGTGCCGTGGCCGAGCAGCCCGACGGACGGAACCCGCAGCCATCTCGATGTGGAAAGACTATCCCCTCAAGGACGAAGTCTGCCGGCTCACAGCCATCGCCGCACGCGTCGCCTGTAGTCGAGGTAGGCATCGCCGAAGCGCCGCTCGAGGTAAGCCTCCTCGCGGGCAACGACGCCGTAGCGGACGACGATCGCAAGAGGCAGGACGAGGACAAGGACCCATGTGCTCTGCGCGGCGATGCCGATGCCGCCATAGAACAGAAACATGCCGAGATAGATCGGGTTGCGCGTCCAGCCGTGAATGCCCGAGGTGACGAGCGCGCGGGTTGGCTCGTTCGTCGGCACCGGCGTGGCGGCCCGGGAGAAGTTGCGGATGCCCGCGGCGACCAGCGCAATGCCGGCAAGGACCAGGCCGCCGGCGACCAGCGTGAGGATCGGACCGCTCGCCGGGACGACGAACGCCAAGGGCAGCAGCCGGTCGGCGACCAGACCAAGCACGAGCGTGCCAAGAAAGAGAATGGGCGGCCGGGCAATGACGCCCGCCGTGCCGTGGTCGGGCTGTTGTGCAGGTGGGTGACGCATGAATGCTCCCGCAGATGCTGAAGGGCGAAATTCAATGCGAATGACAACCAAGGTGTCATTCTATAAATTGACAACCTTGGTGTCAATAACGGAGGCTGTGCAGGTAACGGTGAAGGTCAGCAGGACAGGGGACCGGGATGGCGGCTGAGACGGGAACGGGTGCAGTTGCCGGCAGCAAGGCGGAGGCGATTGCCGAGCTGATGCTCGAAGTGGCGCAGTGCTTCTTCAGGATAAGGGCGATCGGCCAGAAGACCGGGCTGATCACCAGCTGGGGCGGCGGCGCGTTCGGCTTCATGCGAAGCCTGGCGGTGCTCGGTCCGCTGACGGTGCCGCAGATCGCGCAGATGCGGCCGACGAGCCGCCAGCGCATGCAGAGGCTGGCGGACGAGCTTGCAGCCGAGGGGTTGGTGGAGTTCGCCGACAATCCGAAGCACCGGCGTTCGAAGCTCGTGCAACTGACACCGCAGGGCGCTGCGCGCTATCGCGAGATGGACGCCCAACTCCTGGCGATCGCCTCGACCATGGGCGGCGCCCTTGGCGAAGCGGACATCCTCAGAACCACCGAGGTCTTGCGGCAGGTGAGCGCCGAAGTGACAGCGCGGACGGCGCGGCTGCCATAGCAGGCGGCTCCTGGTCGGATCATGCGCACTAAAGCGGGAACCGGGTGTTCTCGACTGGATCGTGCGGAGAGACACTCGAAATTATCGTTGGGCCGACAGGTGCTTTTCCAGGCCGATCTTGTCGAGCGAGATTTCCAAGATGGGGTCGAAGGCCGTTTCGCGCGAGACCTCGATGTAGCCAAGATGCTCGTACAGTCCAAGCGCGCGCGTGTTGGCGGCGGCTACGTGAATTCGAGCCTTCGAAAAGCCTCGTCCCGAGATTTCCCGTTCGAGTGCTCCGATCAACGCGGACGCAACGCCGCGTCCCTCGAACTCGGGCGCGACCCAGACATCGCTGATGTAGTCGTCGGAGTGTTCGCAGGCGGCGATGCCGGCGGCCCGATCATCGATGACCGCGACCAGCACCCGCGCCCCCATGTCTTCGAGGAACGGGACGAACGGGTTGTCTTTCTCGATTTTGTCCGACGTCGCCGAAGGCACGAGCGGTTGTATGCCCTTGCACCATGCGGCCAAACCGACCCGGGCCAGCACATGAACTTCATCATGCACGGCATGTCTTATCTCGATCATGGGGTATTCCGGAAAAACGATTCCCTGACTTGTTGCCTGCCGTCCTATGCCCTGGCAGCCGGTGCCACAACCGATGGATTGCGGAAGCGGCAAGCGTAGCGCGGATGCCCAATTCGCGACCCAGGCCCATCGCGCCGACCCGGCGCCGGTCACGGACCAGGAGGCCGCTCAGGCGCCCTCAGGCCGCTTCGGGGCGCGCTTCTGCGCGCGAGCGGCGAGCACCGAGGTGTTGAGGGCGACGGCGGCGCGGATGAGCGTCTTCAACGCCTCCTCGTCGATGGTGTCGCCCTCGTGGATGTCGATGGCGCGGCGGGTGTTGCCTTCGAGGCTCGAGTTGAAGAGACCCTTCGGGTCCTCGACCGAGGCGCCCCTGGCGAAGGTCATCTTCACGGCAGCCTTGTAGGTCTCGCCGGTGCAGACGATGCCGTCATGCGACCAGACCGGAACGCCGCGCCACTTCACCTCCTCGACGATGTCGGGGTCGGCCTGGCGGATCAGGGCACGGAGCCGGGCCAGCACCTGGCCGCGCCAATCGCCGAGGGCGGCGATCTTGTCATCGATCTGCCGGGACGCGGCGGCGGCGCTGTCTGCGTCATTCGAGGCGGTTTTCTTGTCCATTCTTGTCTCCTCTCGATGATGCGGGGCCGAGCCGGTCAAACGGTGTCCTGCCGATTGCCGGCCGCGCCTCAGTGCAGGTCGATCGGGCCCTTGGGCGTGACGATGGCGGCGGCAAGGCTGGTCGGGCGCTCGATCAGGCGGTGGACGCGCGGCGGCTGGGCGCCGCTGTGCAGCGACCTGAGCTTCTCGCCGATCTCGGCGTCGGCATGGGTGGCGCGCTGGTTGTGGCGGACATATTCGAGCCAGGTCGGGGTGTGGTAGCTCTCGACCCAGATTTCGGGGTTTTCGAGGTCGCGCGCGAGCGTCCAGTTGCGGGCGCCGTCGCGGCGGCGGATGCGGCGGCGCTCGGCCATGGCGTCGAGGAAGGCGGGCACATCCTCCTCGCGGATGATGAACTCGATGATGATGGCGATGGGGCCGCTGCGCGGCTGGACGTCGAGCGCCAGATGCGGCTCGCGGAAGCGGTTGAGCGGGTCGAGATTGAGCGCGGTGTGCTCGGGCAGGGGCAACAGGAAACCGATGGCGGCGCCGGCGAGCATGACGACGCCGGCGACGATGAGGGCGGTGGCCGGGCCATGGCCCTCGGCGATCAGGCCCCAGACCCAGCTGCCGAGCGCCATGCCGCCGAAGGTCGCCATCTGGTAGATCGACAGCGCGCGGCCGACGACCCAGCGCGGCGTCGACATCTGCACGGTGATGTTGAAGTGCGACAGCGCCAGCACCCAGCAGGCGCCGCCGATGAGCAGGCCGGCGCTGGTGACCCAGGCGTTCGAGCTCCAGGCGGCGATCCAGCTGCACAGGGCAAAGCCGAGGAAGGCCGAGCGCACGATCGCCTCGCTCGACATGCTGCTGCGGATGCGGCCGCTGATCAGCGCGCCGCCGACGGCGCCGACGCCGAAAGCGCCGAGCATGATGCCGTAGGTGAGCGGGCCGCCGGCGACGAGGTCGCGCGCCACCAGCGGCAGCAGCGCCTGCAGCACGACGGCGGTGAAGCCGAAGGCGAAGCTGCGCAGCAGGACCTTGCCGATGTTGGGCGACATGGCGATGTAGCGCAGCCCGGCGGCCATGGCGTGGCCGAGGGTTTCGCGCGGCAGCGGGTTGGCGGGATAGTGCGGGCGCCAGCGAAACAGCACGAAGATGATGGCGAAGTAGCTCAGCGTGTTGACGGCGAAGGCGGCGGCGGCGCCGGCGGCGGCGACGATGATGCCGCCGATGGCCGGGCCGACGCTGCGCGTCATGTTGAAGCCCATCGAATTGAGCGCGACGGCCGCCGGCATGACCGGGCGGGGAACCATGTCGCCGACGGAGGCCTGCCAGGACGGGTTGTTGAGCGCGGTGCCGCAGCCGATGAGGAAGGTGAAGGCGAGCAGCAGCCAGGGCGTGATCAGGCCGAGATAGGCAACGAGCGTCAGCAGCGCCGACACCGCCAGCATGAAGCACTGGGCGGTGAGCATGACGCGGCGGCGGTCGAAGCTGTCGGCGAGCGCGCCCGAGACCAGCGAAAACAGCATGATGGGCAGGGTGATCGAGGCCTGGACCAGCGCCACCATGTCGGACGAGGTGGCGATCGAGGTCATCAGCCAGGCGGCACCGACCGACTGGATCAGGCTGCCGAAATTCGACGCCAGGCTGGCGAACCAGACGGAACGGAAAATGCCGTGCTTGAACGGCTCGAGTGCAGAACCTCGCTCGTACTGGTGGTCGTCGTCCATGCGCCAAGCCGGCCGAGCCGGATGCCCTCGTGTGAATCGTCGCGGTCGACTAGACCATGATCGGTGAGCGGGGTGAACCCAAATTGTCGAAAGCCGGCAGGGCAAAGGCCGGTTCGCGGGCGGTCCAGTCCGGCGACGACCAGCGGGGTGATCAGAAGCCGGTTTCGATGCGCTCGAAGATGACGTTGGTGAAGGAGGAGATCTGGGCGCCGATGAACGGGCCGGTGAGCGCCACGACCAGGAAGATGGCGACGATCTTGGGCACGAAGGTGAGGGTGATTTCCTGGATCTGGGTCAGCGCCTGGATGAGCGCGATGCCGACGCCGACCAGCATGGCCGCGGCCACGGCGGGCGCCGAGGCAGTCAGCACCGTCCAGATGGCGAACTGGACGAGGTCGAGGGCATCGGCCTCGTTCACGCCGGCGTGGCCTTGATCGAAACGCCGGGGTTGATGACGACCTGCTTGCCGTCGGTCAGGACGGCGACGACGCCGTCCTTGAACAGGCGGACTTCGGCGACGACGCCCGAGGTCTTGCCGTCGGGCGAGGTGACGGTCCGGCCGATCAGCGCGTCGGCCTGGGCCAGCGCCGAGCCCTGCAGGATCTGGTCGAGGCGGGTGTTCATCTGCACCGACTGCTCGACCTGCGAGAAGGTGGCGAGCTGCGCCACGTACTGGGTCGAGTCCATCGGCTTGGTCGGGTCCTGGTTCTTCATCTGCGCGACGAGCAGCTTGAGGAACGAGTTGTAGTCGACCTGGGTCTTGGACGGCGCCGGCGTGCCGGTGGCCGTCTTGTTGGTGCTGGAGGTGCCCGGCACCGAGGTGGTGTAGTCGATGGCCATCAGAATGTGCCTCCGGCTGCAATGGCGAGCTCGGCCGGCTGCTGCTGGTCGTTGCCGGCCATGGCGCGCTTTTCCAGGGGATAGAGCGAGCGGATGGTCTTCAGCGCTTCGTAGACATGGTCCTCGGCGACGAGGCGGTCGATGTGCTTGAGGCTCGACAGGATCTCGGGATTGTCGAAGGTGGCGAGCAGCAGCGGCAGCGACCGGCGGAACATGTCGCGGGCCTCGACGGCGCCGACCGGGTCGACCAGCATCACCTGCAGGATGAAGTAGAGCTGGCGCAGCGGCGTCGATGCCTGCTCGGGCTGCAGCACGTGGCTTTCGAGCAGGAACTGCACGTCGTTGAGCAGTTCGAGCGAGACCTTGCGGTCGACGCGGACGACCGCGCCGTTGATGTAGATCTTCTCGTTGGCCTTCAGCGAAATCTTCAGCGTGTTTTTCATTGGATGCCGTCGCGGATGATCTGCGAGACCTCGATCAGGCCTTCGAAGCTGTCGCTGCGGCCCTGGCGGATGTCCTCGGCCTCGCGCAGCAGCCACAGGCCGATGGAGATGAGGTTGGCGCGGAGTTCCTTCGGCAGCTCGTTCTCCGGACTGCCGAGGTCGTCGAGCAGCGACGTCCACACGCGGTTGGTGAAGTTCAACGCGGCGATGGCCTCGTTGGAATCGGTCCCGACCTCGCTGGCCGTGGTCAGCATGTCGATCGAGCGCGTGAGAAGCTGACGTTCGCGATCCCGCGCGTCGGCGACGGAGTCGGTCTGGATATCGGCATAGGAGAATTGATACATATGCGTCCCGTGTGTTGCCGGTCAGGTCAGAGATACTTCATCAGGCTGAGCTGCTGGATGCGCGCGGTCAGCGCGTAGGATCTGTCGATTTGCGAAACCAGGTCGGCGACGCGCGCCGAAGCCACGTAATAGTCAACGCCTTCGGTATCGAGGATGTAGCGCTCGTACAGGTCGACCTGCACGTTGATGCGGTCGGTGGCGTTCTTGACGCGCTGCTCGATGATGCCGGTCTGGGCTTCCAGCTGGCCGATGTCGCTGATCGCCTCGCCGATGCTCGAGACGGCATGCGTGACCAGAGCGCCGCGCGCGGCGTTGCCGACATTGCTGTCGAGCAGGTCGCTGATGATGGCGGCCGACATGGCGATCTTGCGGATGCCCTCGTTGTTGGCGCTGACCGAGGTCTCGGTGGTTTCGTTGAGCGTGATGCGGCTGGTGATGCCCTGGTTGGTGGCGTTCGACCAGGGGCTGCCGGGTGCCTGCCAGCCTGCGCCAAGGAACATCGGCTCGACGACGGTGGACATGAAGTTGGTCATGTCGGCGGCGGTGATGTCCTGCGCGTCGGCATGGTTTTGGTTGAAGCCGAAATAGCCGGCGAAGGCCGCGTCGAAGGCCACCTTGGTCGCCGAGCCCGGCTTGAAGTCGTTGATCGGCTTGACGTCGGTGTTGGTGCCGGAGAACAGGTATTCGCCATTGAGGCTGGTGTTGAGCACCGAGGTCAGCGTGTCGAGCGTGGCACGTCCGCTCTTCTGGGTGAGCGCGTAGGCGGCATCGCCCGAGGCACTGCTGGTCAGGCTCGAGAGGAAGGACTGGGCCGCGCCGCCGACCTGGTTCAAGGCCTTCTGCGTCGCCGAAAGACGGGCCGACACCAGCCCGTTGGAATCGACGATGCCGCCAAGCCGTTCGAGGTCGCGATGCAGCGTGACCGACTGCGCGGTGCGGGCGCCGAGCGCCAGTCCGGTGTCGGCGACGAAGCCGGTCGAGGCTTCCTTCTGTGCCTTGGCCAATTCCGACTGCTGGCGCAGCAGCGAATAGCGCAGTGCGTTGGTTACGGCGGCGGAAGAGACGAAGGTGGTTTTCATCGCCTACCTCACCGCCGCAAGCAGCGCCGACAGCATCTCGTCGACCGCTTTGATGAGCCGCGCCGAGGCCTGGTAGGATTGCTCGAGTTCGAGCAGGAGCGACATTTCGACGTCGACATTGACCGACGTCTCGTTGGACAGCGCCTCGGCCGTGCGCACGGCTAGTGCCTCCTTGGACTCGGACGCGCTGGCGGCCTGCTTGCGCATGCCCTCGAACCAGCCGACCGAGTTGGTGGTGAAGCTGCTGAGGCTCGACGAGGCGCTGATGCCAGCGGCCGGATCGAAGCTCATGGTCTGGTCGATGCGGTCGCCATAAGAGATCAGCAGTTCGGCGTAGGAGGCGTTGGCTCCGGGGTTCTTGTTGTAGGCAGCGCCGTTGATGCCGCCGTCGCGCAGCAGCTTGGGATCGCCGCCGGCAGCCGGGTCGACGGCCGGATTGAGACGGATCGAACGGGCGAGGCCGTTGACCATCGTGCCGGGGACCGCCGGTCCGCCCGACCAGGTGAACAGGCCGGCCTGGTCGGCAAGGGCGGGTGCGGTTTCGGAGAATGCGGTGATCAGGCCGCGCGCCGTCTCGTCAAGCTGGGCCTGCATTGTGACGGCGACGCTGTCGCGCAACTGGACGAGGCCCGCAAGCTTGCCCGCCGCGTCGGTGTTGGCGCCGGTGCCGGGCTGGACCGGCACGCCGTCGATGTAGATCTTGTTGCCGGCGGCGCCCGGGGCGTAGCCGGGCGAAGGCGAGAAGCTGACGACGCGCGGGACGGTTTCGAACAATGTCGAACCGTCGGCCGTGGTGATGACCATGTCGTTGTCGCTGCGCTTGAAGGTCGAGATCGGCACGATCTCGGAGATCTTCTTCAGGATGGCGTCGCGCTGGTCGAGTGAATCGTTGACGTCGCGCCCGGTGCGGGTGCCGGCGATGATTGTCTTGTTGGCCTGCTCGAAGTCGGCCAGCAGCCGGTTCAGGTCGTCGACGGTGGTGGCGATTTCGCTGTCGGTCTCGGTGCGGAAACGCTGGATCGCGCTGGAGCCGTCGTTGAGCGTGCGGACCACCTGGCGGGCGGCGTCGATGGCGGCCACGCCGAGGTTCTGGTTGGACGGGGAGGCGGCGTAAAATTGCAGCGCCTGCTGGAACTTGCCGAGCGCGGTCGCCGGCGAGCCGGCGTTGTCGCTGCCGTTGACGTCGAGGGCGAGCTTCTGCAGGCCCTCGAAGAGCGTGTTCTGGCCCGAGAAGGAGGCGAGCGCCGACAGGTTCTGACGGAACAGAAGTTCGTTGGTCGCCCGCTGTATCTCGACGACGCGCGCACCGGGGCCGGTGCTTGCCAGCATGGCGGAGCGGCGCGCGTAGTCCGGGTTCTGCGCTTCCGAGACGTTGCGGGAAACGGTGCTGGTCTGGCGCGACGTGTGGAGAAGCGCAGATTGGGCGATGTTGAGGGCAGACGTCAGGGACATGCGGGATCTTTCGCGGGCTAGGGCCCGTCAGTCCTATCTCTTCAGGTTGACGAGGACGTCCATGAGGTCGGCGCCGGTTTGGAAGACCTTGGAATTGGCCGTGTAGTTGCGCTGCGACTCGATCATGGCGGTGAGTTCTTCGGCAATGTCGACGTTGGAGTTCTCGACCGCGCCGGAGACAACCTTGCCGTTCTTGCCTTCGGTCGGCCAGCCGATGGTGACGGCGCCGGATTCCGCGCCCTGGGCGAAGACGTTGCCGGAGATGACGGTCAGCTTGTCGGGGCTCGGCACGTTGGCCATGGGGATGGAGAACAGCGCCTTCATCGAGCCGTTGGCATATTGGGCGTAGACGGTGCCGTCCTTGTCGATCTCGATGCGCTCGATCTTGCTGGGCGGGCTGCCGTCGAGGACGGCCTTGGAAACGCTGTAGTCGGCATCGGCCTGAGACATCTTCGACAAGTCGATGGTCAGCGAGGCGCCGCCCGGCACGGTCAAGGTGATGTCGGTGGCGCTCGTGCCGGTCAGCTTGCCGGTGGCGTCGAAGTCGAGCGTCTCGGTGGAAAGCGCGCCGCCCGTGTAGGGGAAGCCGCCGGCCGTTGCCTGCGACTGATCGAAGACCGCGACTTCCCAGGTGCCAGCGGCCGTCTTGGTCATGTAGACATCGAGGATCATCTGCCCGCCGGCGCTGTTGTAGGCGACAAGCGAAGACTTTGCGGTGTAGGCCGCGGTGGCGGCGTTGGCCGACGGCAAGTTGGCCGCCGGGACGATGACCGCATCGCGCGGCAGGTTGGCCGTGAACGTGCCGTTCTCGCTCGGCGCCCACTGGAGCGTCGTGTCGTCGATCTTGATCGCGTCGATCTGGCTGGGGTCGATCGGCGCGCCCGGCCGGGGCCCCTGGCTCAGATCCCAACCCTGGAGCCTGTAGCCCGCGGTGTTGACGAGATAGCCATCCTTGTCGGGCACGAAGGCGCCGGCACGGGTCAGGAAGGTGGTGCCGCCGGCGTCCTCGACAACGAAGAAGCCGTCGCCGTCGATGGCGAGGTCGGTGACCGAGGTGGTGTACTGCAGGGCGCCCTGCTTGCTGATCGAGTTGATCACCGTGGTGGTGACGCCGCCGGAATTGTAGCTGCCGGCCGTGCTTGGCAGGACCAGGGACGAGAATTCGGTCGAGGCCCGCTTGTAGCCGGTGGTGCTCGAATTGGCGATGTTGTCAGCGACCGTCGACAGACGGTTCGCCTGGGAGTTCATCCCCGACACGCCAGTCCGCATCATTCCATAGAGGCTCATCGGTGGTCTCTCCAAATCTCATGCCACGAAACAAAACTACGCAACATGTCTTGCGCGAGGCTGGTCAGACGACGAGCCGGTAGCCAAGAAAGCGTTTTGAATCGATCGGATCGTGGCCGAGACGCTCGCGCAGTTTCTTGCGCAGCTTGGAGATGTGGCTTTCGACGACATTTTCTTCGACTTCTTCGTCGAAGACACCATAGATGGCGTTGAAGACCTGGGTCTTGGTGACGCGGCGGCCGCTGTTGCTTGCGAGATATTCGAGGATGCGGCGCTCACGGCGCGGCAGCGGCATAGGCTGGCCGTCGATTTCGGGATCGCGGCCGTCCATGAAGATGCGCATGGCGCCGATCTGGGTGAAGCCGGTGTCTTCCTGCGCGCGGCGGCGGATCGCCGAGATGCGGGCCAGGATCTCGCGGATGTGCACCGGCTTGCGAATGACGTCGTCGACGCCGGATTCGAAAAGCTTGAGCGTATTTTCGAGATTGTTCTGCTCGGAGAGCGCGATCACCGGCGCCTTGGAGCGGTCGCGCAGCTGGCGCGGAGAGATGGAGCCCTCGTTGCAATCGCCGATGAGAAAGGCGCGCACCGAGCGCAGATCCTCTTCGGGAGCGCTTTCGACCCATTCGCCGAACTCGCCCGAACGGAAGCCCGCGCAAGCCACGCCTTCCCTGTCGAAAAGTGAATTATAGCCCTTGGTGACGAGCTCGCGCTCGTCGACAACAACAATCATCGGCCCCGCCTCCGAATCAGAAAAAATGCCCCGTTAACCAATCGGTAATGGGTCGAGACCAAGGCGACCAATCGTGAATTCTTGCCGCTATTTTTTTGGGAGTCCGGACTCGCATGGGTTGAAACGGTTGCACGACATGCGTGCATCCGGGCTTCAGGCCGGCGATGTGGGCGGGGTCTCGGTTCGTGGCCGGTTCAGCGTGGCGCGAAACCGCCTAGGGGTTGCAGAAGGACCTGGCGTTTTCGGTCCAGCGGCCGAAGCCGGTGGCGACCATGTTGGCGATGACGCGGCAGACGTAGCGCTTCTGCGCGGGGTCGTTGTCGGGGCCTGCGTGATAGCGCGCGACGGCCATCGACCAGGACTCGTGGCGGCTGTGCAGGCTGACCAGGAAACGCGCGGCATAGTCGACGTTGCGGCGCGGGTCGAGCATGTCGCGCACGCTGCGAAACTCGGCGGCGTGATAACGGTGGTTGATCTGCATGCAGCCGAGGTCGATGAGCGTCTTGCCTTCGCCGCGGGCAGCCTCGAAGGCGGCAACGGCTTCGGCAGCACTTCCCGGAAAGACGGCTTTTCCTTCTATATTCAATGCGTTGGGCTGCAAGCTTCCCTTCCTGCCGGTTTCGGTGAGGCCGACGGCATAGAGGATGCCGACCGGCACGCCATAGCGGTCGGCGGCGCGCAGGATCTCCGGCTCGCAAGGATTGGCAGCCGCAGCGGCCAGGCCGGTCGCGGCACTAGATATAGCGGCTGCTGCCAGGACGATCCGTGCGAGGCGACGAGATGTTGCGTGCATTGGCTTCTTCATTTGCCGCTCTCCCGCCGGGACGTCCATTGCCTGAGTTGCCACCTTCACCGCCCATTCCGTCCGACTGGAAGGCCGGCTGCTCGCGGCCACCGGAACCGGAGGAAAGGCCGCTGCCGTCGCTGCGTGCCTGCGCCTGGGCGGGCGACTGGGGCTGCAGGATGGTGACGCGGTCGACGTCGAAACCGAGGCCGCGAAGGGCGTTGCCGATCGCTTCGCGGTCGGCCGAGAGACGGTGATAGGCCTCGGCGTTCTCGACTTCGATTTCAACCGAAAGTTGTTCTCCGGCGAGGTGCAGGCTGGCCGTCACCATGCCCAATTCGACGGGCCGCAGCTGGATCTTCAGGACCTGGGCGGCAGGTGCGTTTGCGGCGCTGGCCTGGAGCTGCTGGACGGTGGCGGCGGCAGCGGTGTGGCGCGGCGCGGAGGAGGCGATGTCCATCGCCAGCGCGCCAGCCGTGCCGTTGGCGACGGAGGTGGCCGGGGCGGGGATCGCCTGCTCGGAAATGACGCTGACGCGGTTGGTTGCGGCAGCCTGGTCCGGCTGCCTGGAGGCAACCGGGCGTGCCGGCGTGTCGGCCTCGGCATCGCCGGTTGCCGATCCGGCGGGAGCGGACGACGCGTCGGCGAGCGCCGGTGTTTCGGCTGCGGCCGACATGCCGGGCGGCAATGCGATACCGGAGGCCGCAGCCCGCGACGGTGCGTTGCCGACGAGGCGCGGCTCGCTGTCCGGGGCGTCGGCGGCGAGGCTGGGCTGTTCGAGGCCGGTTCCGGCCTCGGTGGCGGGTGCGTCGGCCGGGCCGGCACTGGCCGCCTGGCTGCCTGCCTTGCGCAGTTCGCTGAGAGCAAGCACTAGCGGCAAGGCCGTTTCGGCCGGCTTGTCGGAGCTGGCGGGTTCCTTGGGCGATGCCTCGGCAAGCGGCGGTTCGGGGGCTTCGGCTTGTTCTCCATGCATGGTCGGCCTGGCGTCGGTTGCGTCGTCGCCGGGCTCCGCCACGCGCGGATCGCGCGCGGCCAGCCGCTCGGCCAGCTTGTGCCAGCGCTGCTCATGCGGCGCCCCTGCGGCGTGGCGCGTGTCCTCGGCCTTCTGGTCACCCTTTTGCGGGGCTGCCAGAGCGCGGTCGAAATCGCCCTGGTCGTCGTTGCCGGCGAAGGCGTTGCGATCGGCGGATGATTGCGAGGCGAGCGGGCCTGCCAGTGCCGAGCGGATGGCGTCGGTCATTTGGGGGAGACTCCGAGCAGTTGGTCTATGGCTTCGAGCGTGCGGCGCGCTTCGATGACCTTGGGGTTTTCGGCCTCCGCGGGCGCTGCGTCGGCCGTCGTCGGTTCGGCGGCTGCCGGTTGCGGCGATGCCGTAAGCGGCACCACCCTGGGGCCGACCCTCGGCGCGGCCGCGACGGCGGGCTGCTGGACCGTGGTCGCCGGCTGCGTTTCGGGCGCGGGCGCTTCGGCGGCGTCGGGCACCATCGGATCGGCCGGGGGCGGTGCGATGTCGATCGAAGCCGGCGGCAGGTCGCCGATGTCGACCGGTTTTGGCTTGGCATCGGGCGCGGCGGGCAGGGCCGAGGTCAGTTCGGACGCGACCGCCTCCACGGCGTCGAGCAAGGCGCGGTCGCCCTTGGACAGCTTGTCGCGGTCGATGCCGCCAAGCTTGCCCAGCATGTCGTCGGCCGAGCCGGAGGTGACCGACGACAGGCCGGAATAAAGCTGGGTGCGGGGATCGGCGTCGTTGCGCTGGCCGTCGCGTCCCTGCTCGGCCCTGGCGGCGGCGAAGGCGGAGAGTTCGGTCAACCCGTCGATCGCGGCACGGCGGGCGACGCGGAGATAGACGACCTTCTCCTGCTCAGCATCCATCATCGCGGTGATCTCGCCCACGGTGTCGAGGCTGATCGAGGCATGCAGGGTGACGATGCCGGCGACGAAGGCGTCGGCGAACTGGCTGGCATAGGGCGAGCGCAGGTAGTAGCGGACGTACTGGGTCGAGCTGCGCAGGAAGCGGGCGCCGTCATCGAGCCGGGGGGCGAGCGCCACCGAGCGGCGCAGGGCGGCTTCCTCGACGAGCGTGCCGGGGCTGAGCAGCCGGGCCTGGTCGAACAGCTTCATCGCCTGCTCGGGCTCCTGGGCGATGCTGACCGAGCCCTTGACCAGCGCCAGGAAGGCGCCGAGTTCGGAGATCTGGGTCAGCGGATCGACCGAGGCGAGAGCATCGACGGTGCCCTTGGGCTTGCCCCTGAGATAGTCGATGATGCCTTGCGCAAGCGCCTGGTCGGCCTCTTCGAGGGTGAGGCGGGAGACGACCTGCTCGATGGTCAGCGGGTTGCCGCCGCTCATGGCGTAGATCAGCAGGGCGCGAAAGTTCTTCGGCTCCTTGAATGCGGCGGGGCTGGCGGCGCGCATGTTCTCGTCGGTCATTTCGAGCAGGCGGCGCTGCATCGGCAGCGAGGCCTGGTCGCCGGCGGCGATGCGGTCCTGCACGAGCTGCAGGCAGCGCACCATCTGGTAGGGCTCGAGCGCCGGCGCCTCGGCGGCGCGTGCGTGCTCCGGCGCCGTCGCCACAAGCAGGGCGATCAGCGCTGCGCCGGAGAGGGTCGCCGCGAGCCTCATTCAGAGCGCTCCAGCAGGATCTCGATGCGGCGGTTGGTGGCCGAGAACGGCTCCGCCGTGTCCTTCAGCTTGCGGTCGGCGAAGCCGGCGACCTCGACGATGCGCTTCTCGTCGAGCCCTGCACGCACCAGCATGTAATAGGCCGAATGGGCACGCGCGGTCGACAGCCGCCAGTTGTCGTAGCCGCCGCCGCGGAAGGGGCGGGCGTCGGTGTGGCCGTTGATCGAGACGTTGCCTTCGTGGGCGGTAATCGTCCTGGCGATCTTTTCCATGGCCAGCACGAGCTGCTTGCGCGGCACGGCCGAGCCGATCTCGAACATGCCGAAGTCGAACTGCTCGGTGACCGAGATGACGACGCCCTTGTCGGTGGCGACGACGGACAGGCCGTCGGGCAGGTTGGTGCCCGACTTGATCGCCTCGGCGAGTTCGCGCCGGATGGAGTCGGCTTCGCCGATGGTGTGCTGGCTCGGCGCGTCGCTTGGCTTCGGCCTGTCGGCCGGCGCCTCGGCCTCGACGGTCTCGGCCTTCGGTGCGTCGCCCGGCTTGGCGCTCTCGCCGGCAGGGTTGCCGGGCGCGATGTCGAGCGGCGACCGATGCTCGGCGACCTCGGCCTGGGGTTCGGTCCTGGATTCTGGCGCCTTCACCGGTTCCGATCTGGCGGAACGCTCGGTCTTGTCGCCGGGCTTGGCCGGCTCGCCCTCGATGGCCGCGCGCTCGGCGCTTGCCTCGGCGATGGGCGTGGCGACCTGCTCGGTCCAGAAATCCGGCGCGAAGGGATCGCGATAGGCTTCGCCGCCGGAGGCGCCGCTGGACGGGCCGGCGGTCTGCATGCCGCCTTCGCCGCGTTCCGAGACATTGGCCTTGGTGCCGGTGTCCTGGGCGATCTCGGCCAGCACCGCATAAGGGTCGTTGAACAGGTGTTCGTCGGAGCGCTTGATGACGGCGGCGGAATCCTGCGAATTCTGTTCCGTCGCGGGGCCGGCATTGCCGCGCCCGTCGGCGCCGGCCTTGCCGCTGACTTCCTGCGGGTTCTCGGCGGTCAGGCCGACCGAATTGGGGCCGTCGCCGAGTTCTTCGAGGCCCTTGCGGCTGGCGTTGCGGTCGACGAGCTTGACCGGGTTGAAGTAGCTCGCCACGGCAGCCTTGGTCTGCTCGTTGGCGGCGCTGATCAGCCACATGACGAGGAAGAAACACATCATCGCTGTCATGAAGTCGGCGAAGGCGATCTTCCAGACGCCGCCGTGATGGGCTTCGTCGTGGTCGGAATGGGCGCGCCGGACGATGACGATCTCGTGGCGCGGCTCGGTGCCGTCGGCGACGCTCATGGCAAGGTCTCGGTCAGGGCGGACGACCACTCGCCGAGGCGGGTCTCGAACAGGTTGTCATCGATCGAGACGCTGAGGTCGAAGCTGACCGCCTCGCTGAAGTCGATGTTTTCGGCACGGTCGCCGATGGCGGTGGCCAGTGCGTCGAACAGGAATTGCGGGCCGCTGACCTTGATGCGCACGGCGTCGCGGTCGGCGGTGGCCGACAGGATCGCGGCGGCAAGGGCATCGATCGAACGGGTGGCGATGTCGTCGCTGACCAGGCCGGCGACGACGCGGGCGGCGGCGTCGGTGGCGAGGTGGACGACACGGGTCTCCATCTCGGCGATGCGGGCGCCGATGACGGCGCCGATGTCGGTGCCGAAGCGGGCGCCCAGGCCCGCCAGTTCGGAAGCATGGCGCTGGCGCTCGGCCTCGAGGGCGGCCTGATGCTCGCTGTCGAGGCGCATCGCCAGCTCGGTCTCGGCGGCGGCGACGGCAGCCGCGACGATGGCCGGGATGTCAGGCTCGGGAACGGCCTTGGGATAGGCGCTGGGGGCTGGGGCCACGGCGTCGGGGGCATTTGCGGCCAGCGGCGCGAAGTCGGTCAGCCTTTCGAAAAGTGCGGCAATCGACATCAGGCGGCGACTTCCTGGGCAGCCCACTTGCGCAGGATCAGTGCGGTGCGTTCTTCATTGATGTCGACCATGCGGGCGAGGCGATCTTGCGGGGCGGGACGCAGCTTGTTGCGCAGGTCGTCGATGGCGGTGGGCCGCGCGCCGGGCAGCGCGGGAGGCGCCTCGGCGGTGGCGGAACCGGCATCCGGCGTCGGCAGCGACCGCTGCACTTCGTCGAAGCTGGGGCCGGCGATGGCTGCGGGGACCGGCTTCGACAGGGCCGTCGCCAGCGGGCGCAGGCCGAAGAAGGCGACGAGGAAGACGACGACGATGAAGGCGGCTGCGTTGATCAGCGTGCCGGCGTGCTGGCCGACGGAAGCGAGGACGCCGGGGCTGGCGATTTCCACTCCGTCGAGGCCGTCGATGAACTCGACCGCCGAGACGTTGATCAGGTCGCCGCGCTTTTCGTCGAAGCCGGTGGCCGAGATCACCATCTTCTGGATGTCGGCGACGCGGGCAGCGATGGCTTCCGGCGTGGCGTCCTTGCCGAGGATGGTGGCGAGGCGCTGCTGGTTGACGACAACGGCGATCGACATCTTGGTCACCGAATAGCCGTTCGAGACGGTGGCGATGCGCTTCGAGTTCATCTCGTAGTTGGTGATCTCTTCCTTGCGATCGCTGGCCGAGGTCGATTGCGGTCCGTCGGTGGCGGTGGCTTCGGCATCGGGCAGGTTCTGCTCGACGGTGGCCGGGGTGGCGGACTGCTTCTGGTTGGAGTTCTCGTTGGCGCGGACGACCTGGACGGAGCGTTCGACGCGCGACTCCGGATCGAAGATGGTTTCTTCGGTCTGGCGCGAGTCGGTGTTGACGTCGGCCTTGACGCTGGCGCGGAAATTGTCGGGTCCGAGGTAGGCGGCGAGCGCGCGGCGGATGTTGTCCTCGATCTGGGTCTCGACGGTGCGCTCGACGCCGATGGAGCGGGCGGCACTCGAATTGTTGGGGTCGTCGCCCGCTGCAAGCAGGTTGCCGCTCGAATCAAGCACGGTCACGCGTTCGGCGTCGAGGCCGGGCACGGCGGCGGCGACGAGGTGGCGGATCGACATCGCGCTCTTGTCTGCGTCGAGGCTGGAGGCGCGGATGACGACGGAGGCCGAAGGTTTCTGCTCGTCGCGGCGGAAATTGGCGCGCTCGGACATGACGATGTGGACGCGGGCGGCCTTGATGCCGGTGATCGACTGGATGGTGCGGGCGATCTCGCCTTCCAGAGCACGGACGCGGGTGACCTGCTGCATGAAGGAGGTGAGGCCGAGCGAGCCGACATTGTCGAAGAGCTCGTAGCCGGCATTGGCGCTGGTGGGCAGGCCCTTTTCAGCAAGCAGCATGCGCGCCTGCGCGGTCTGGCCGGCAGGTACCAGGACGGTGGTGCCGTCGGAGGCGACGTCGAAGCCGATGCCGGCTTCGCCGAGCACCATGCCGATCTGGTTCACGTCGGAACGTTCGAGCCCGACATAGAGCGTCTCGTAGGCCGGCCGGTTGAGATAGACCGACGCCACGCCGACGACGGCGAGGACCAACGCCGCGATGCCGCCCAAAATGGCGAGCCGGCGCGGGCCAAAGCTCCTGAAGTTGGCGACTATGCTCTGTAGCTGTTCGGGCACGTGCGTAGGTTCCCCGCAATATCTTCCGGGGAGACCCTAGACCTCGAAGCTTGTGCGAAAATGATATGGGCCGCGCACGAGGCGCGGCCCATCGAAGAAGAAGGGGTGTTTCAGAAGCCGATCAGCTCTTGAACAGCGCCAGGATGTTCTGCGAATTCGAATTGGCGATCGACAGCGCCTGGATGCCGAGCTGCTGCTGCACCTGCAGCGCCTGCAGGCGGGTCGATTCCTTGTTCATGTCGGCATCGACGAGCTGGCCGACGCCTCGGTCGATGGAGTCCATCAGGCTGGTGGTGAAGCCTTTCTGCAGGTCGATCTGCTTCTTGGCCGCGCCGAGCGTGGTGGCGACATCGGTCAGATCCTTGAGCACTTCGTCGACCTTGGAGATCATCTGGTTGATGATGTCGTTGGTCACGCCGGTCGCCATGATGTCGAGATTGTGGACCGAGACGTTGTCGACCCTTGCCGGCGTGCCGGTGACGGCGGCCAGGCCTGCGGTGTGCGCCGCGATGTCGGTGCCGCCGCCGGCGATCGAAGCGGCGTAGGCCGTGTCGTACTGGGTCTGGGCCGCGACGGTGGAATAGACCGAGGTCTTGCGGTCGAGATGGCCGGCATTCTTGACCTCGGCGGCCAGGCCGGAATCGAACAGCTTGACGCCCTCGACATCGACATCGATCGTGCCGAGCGTGACCTTGCCGTCGGCGCCGCGGTTGAAGGCCGAGACGATCTTGGCGTCGGCCTGCACGCCGTCATTGGCGGCGGCGACCTGCTTCGACGTCACCGACAGGAAATTGGTGCCGGAGAAGGTGGCGGCATCGGCGTAGGACTTCATCTGGCCCTGGAGCGCCTCGATCTCGGTCTGGATCTTGGCCTTGTCGGAATCGCTGGCGCTGTAGGCGGCGACGAGCTTGATCTTGATCTGGTCGACGGTCTCCAGAACCTTGTTCATGCCGGTGTAGGCGGTGTCGACCTTGGAAGCGCCGAGCCCGAGCGCGTCCTGCACGGTGGAGAGCGCCTGGTTGTCGGAGCGCATCGTGGTGGCGATGGACCAGTAGGCGGCGTTGTCCATCGCTTCGGCAACCCGGTAGCCGGTCGAGATGCGGGCCTGAGTGGTCTGAAGCGCCTTGTTGGTGGTGTTGAGGCTCTGAAGCGCGGTCAGGGCCGAAGCGTTGGTCATGATACTGGACATCGAAATACCCCCTCTGAAACCCGCGTGCCGCGCAGGATCGCCCTAGCAATTGGTTAACCATAACTAGCGTTTCATGGTTAACGACCGATTAAGGCTGGCGTGGCCGATGCGTGGAAGCGCGGCCGATGACGCGGCGGAACTTATCCCGGAGAGAGCTTGCGCGGGGCTCGCGTCGTGGCGCGGCGGCCCTGGGCAGGGGAGAAAAGCAATCGGGCCGCATCTTGCGATGCGGCCCGATCTTCAGATCGACGGATGCGATCGGATCAGCGGAACAGCGACAGGATGGTCTGCGAGTTGCCGTTGGCGATCGACAGGGCCTGGATGCCGAGCTGCTGCTGGACCTGGATGGCCTGCAGGCGTGTCGACTCCTTGTTCATGTCGGCGTCGACGAGCTGGCCAACGCCGCGATCGATGGAGTCCATCAGGCTCGAGGTGAAGGTCTTCTGCAGCTCGATGCGGTTCTTGGCAGCGCCGAGGTCGGTGGCGGCGGTGTTCATTTCCTTCAGCGCCGCTTCGACGCGCTGCAGGTGTTCACCGACAACGGCGTCGGTGGTGGCAGCGGTCAGGGCGATGCCGGAAACGGCCGTTCCTGCCGCTGCGGCGCCGGTCGCGTCGCGGGTCTTGTCGAGGATGCCCTTGGGGGCAGCACCGGCTTCGAACAGCTTGATGTTCTCGACCTTGACGTCGATGGTCGAGATCGAAGCCGAACCGGCCGCGTCGCGGTTGAAGGCCGAGACGATCTTGACGTCGGCAGCGGCAGCCGCACCATTGGTCGAGAGCATGTTGGTGCCGGAGAAGGTCGCGCCGTCAGCATAGGCCTTCAGCTGGCTCTGCAACGCCTGGATCTCGGTGTTGATCTTTTCCTTGTCGGCACCCGAGGCGCCGTTGGCGGCGACGAGCTTGACCTTGATCTCGTTGAGGGTGTCGATGGCCTTGTTCATGCCGGTGTAGGCGGTGTCGACCTTCGACGCGCCGAGACCGAGCGAATCCTGGACCGTCGAGAGTGCCTTGTTGTCCGAACGCATGGTGGTGGCGATCGACCAGTAGGCGGCGTTGTCGGAAGCTTCGGCGACGCGGAGACCTGTGGCGATGCGGCCCTGGGTGGTGTTCAGCGCCTTGTTGGTGGCGGCGAGGGTCTGCAGCGCCGTCATTGCCGACGCATTGGTATTGATGCTGGACATGGGAATAACGCCCCTAGGAAAATGCAAAATACAGGGACATACCGGATCGGCCGGTATGACGGAGAGGCATCATGCCCATGACCAGAAGGTCACCCGCCATGCCCGGTAACCTGTAGGAGACTCGCTACCAAAGCTCTAAGCGGCATGGTTAACCCCCGGACGGGTGTCGTTTTGCTTGGATTTTCCACAGATAGACTGTGCAAAAGCAATCGGGCCGCATCTTGCGATGCGGCCCGACCCGGGAAGTCTTGTTGCCTGAAACGGTTCGGGCGTTAGCCGCGGAACAGCGACAGGATGGTCTGCGAGTTGCCGTTGGCGATCGACAGAGCCTGGATACCGAGCTGCTGCTGGACCTGGATGGCCTGCAGGCGGGTCGACTCCTTGTTCATGTCGGCGTCGACGAGCTGGCCGACGCCGCGATCGATGGAGTCCATCAGGCTCGAGGTGAAGGTCTTCTGCAGCTCGATGCGGTTCTTGGCGGCGCCGAGATCGGTGGCAGCCGTGTTCATCTGCTTGAGCGCGGTCTCGACCTTGCCGAGCAGGCCGGCCATGAACTGGTCGCCGACAGTGGTGATGTCGAAATTGACGACTGAAACGCCCGCGGTCGAGGTTGCACCGACGACGCCGCCCGATGCGGGCAGCACGGCGGCAGCCGCACCGGCCGTGTGCGCGGCCGTATCGGCACCGCCGCCGGCCACCGATGCGGCATAGGCCTTGTCATAGG
The DNA here is from genome assembly GCF_014206975.1 of Aminobacter aganoensis. Taxonomy (GTDB): domain Bacteria; phylum Pseudomonadota; class Alphaproteobacteria; order Rhizobiales; family Rhizobiaceae; genus Aminobacter; species Aminobacter aganoensis. The sequence goes on along the minus strand of NZ_JACHOU010000006.1, from coordinate 99,415 downwards.
CAGCCTGTGCGGCAGCCGAATCCCAGATCGCTGTCTGGCGGTCGAGGATGCCGGCATTCTTGACGTAGGTGGGGTTTGCGGTGTTGGTGTCGAACAGCTTGATGTTCTCGACCTTGACGTCGATGGTCGAGATCGAAGCCGAACCGGCCGCGTTGCGGTTGAAGGCCGAGACGATCTTGGCATCGGCCTGAACCGCGGTGCCGGCAGCGGCGGCAGCGGCACCGGCCGCGGTCTTGTCCGAGGACACGGACAGGAAGTTGGCGCCCGAGAAGGTGGCGCCGTCGGCATAGGCCTTGAGCTGCTTCTGCAGCGCCTTGATCTCGGTGTTGATCTTGGCCTTGTCGGCAGGGGAGGCGCCGGTGGCGGCGACGATCTTGACCTTGATCTCGTTGAGGGTGTCGATCGACTTGTTCATGCCGGTATAGGCGGTGTCGACCTTCGACGCGCCGAGACCGAGCGAATCCTGGACCGTCGAGAGCGCCTTGTTGTCCGAACGCATGGTGGTGGCGATCGACCAGTAGGCGGCGTTGTCGGAAGCCTCGGCGACGCGGAGGCCGGTGGCAATGCGGCCCTGGGTGGTGTTGAGGGCCTTGTTGGTGGCGGCAAGGGTCTGCAGCGCCGTCATTGCGGCGGCATTGGTATTGATGCTGGACATGGGAAAATACGCCCCTAGGAAAATGCAAAAAGTACAGGGACATACCGGGTTGGCCGGTATGGCGGAGCGGCATCATGCCCATGATCCAACGATCACCCGCCATGGACATGAGTGTTCACGATAATCCCTACCAAATTGTGTATATTTCAAAGATGAGCGGAAGCTCTCTAGATTATATACTTGGTATACTTCGGAAGGCGGAGATGGAGCGTAGTTTTCGTGCAAGGAGGCGAATGCCAAAAAGCAAACGGGCCGCATCTTGCGATGCGGCCCGTTCTTCAGATCGACGGATGCGATCGGATCAGCGGAACAGCGACAGGATGGTCTGCGAGTTGCCGTTGGCGATCGACAGCGCCTGGATACCGAGCTGCTGCTGGACCTGGATGGCCTGCAGACGGGTCGACTCCTTGTTCATGTCGGCGTCGACGAGCTGGCCGACACCCCGATCGATGGAGTCCATCAGGCTCGAGGTGAAGGTCTTCTGCAGCTCGATGCGGTTCTTGGCGGCGCCGAGATTGGTGGCGGCCGTGTTCATGTCCTTGAGAGCCGCTTCGACGACGCCGAGCATGTCACCGATCTGGGTGTCGCTCGCCGCCGTTGCACCGCTGACCAGCGCCATGGTGGCGACGCTGTAGGTGTCGCCGGCAGCCGAGGCGACGCCAAGGGTCGGCGCCTGGATGTCGGCTTCGGCGACCCGCGTGCCGTCGCTGGTGCGCTGGGCGTCGAGCAGGCCGGCATGGGCGTTGTCGGCAGCGCCGGCAGCGTCATAGAGCTTGAGCGCGTTGACGTCGACGTCGATGGTCGAGATCGAGGCCGTGCCTGCGGCGCTGCGGTTGAAGGCCGAGACGATCTTGACCGGTGCGGCGGTGCCGACCGTGGCGGCAGCCGAGGAGTCGACCGAGAGCATGTTGGTGCCGGAGAAGGTCGCGCCGTCGGCATAAGCCTTCAGCTGCTTCTGCAATGCCTTGACCTCGGTGTCGATCTTGGCCTTGTCGGCAGCCGAAGCGCCGGTGGCGGCGACGAGCTTGACCTTGATCTCGTTCAGGGTCTCGATCGACTTGTTCATGCCGGTGTAGGCGGTGTCGACCTTCGACGCGCCGAGACCAAGCGAGTCCTGGACCGTCGAAAGCGCCTTGTTGTCCGAACGCATGGTCGTTGCGATCGACCAGTAGGCGGCATTGTCGGAGGCTTCGGCGACGCGAAGACCCGTGGCGATGCGGCCCTGGGTGGTGTTGAGCGCCTTGTTGGTCGCTGCAAGCGTCTGCAGCGCCGTCATTGCCGACGCGTTGGTATTGATGCTGGACATGGGAAATACGCCCCTAGGAAATGCAAAATACAGGGACATACCGGGTTGGCCGGTATGGCGGAGCGGCATCATGCCCATGACCAGAAGGTCACCCGCCATAGCGGACAACCTGTCGGAGACTCGCTACCAAAGCTCTAAGCGGCATGGTTAACCCCCGGCCGGAGCGCCGCTTTGCCTGGATTTTCCACAGATGGGCTGTGCAAAAGCAATCGGGCCGCATCTTGCGATGCGGCCCGATGCCGGAAATCATGTTGCCTGGAACGGTTCAGCGTTAGCCGCGGAACAGCGACAGGATCGACTGCGAGTTGCCGTTGGCGATCGACAGCGCCTGGATGCCGAGCTGCTGCTGGACCTGGATGGCCTGCAGACGGGTCGACTCCTTGTTCATGTCGGCGTCGACGAGCTGGCCGACGCCGCGATCGATGGAGTCCATCAGGCTCGAGGTGAAGGCTTTCTGCAACTCGATGCGGTTCTTGGCGGCGCCGAGGTTGGTGGCGGCCGTGTTCATGTCCTTGAGCGCGCTTTCGACGACGCTGAGCATCTGGCCGATCTGGGCGTCGTTGGCGAACAACGTGCCGTTGGTCAGCTCCATTGCCGCCACCGTGAAGGTGTCGGTCTGGCTGAAGGTGCCGAGCACGACGGCGTCAGCCGCAGCAACCTCGGAGACAGCACCGGCCACGCTGACGACGCGGTTGGAATCGAGGATGCCCTTGTTGACGCCGGCAGCGGTGCCGGCTTCGTAAAGCTTGATGTTCTCGACGTTGACGTCGATGGTCGAGATCGAGGCCGTGCCGGTCGCGTCGCGGGTGAAGGCGGAGACGACCTTGACGTCGGACGCGGTGGTGGCGGTGGTGCCGCTGTTGACCGAGAGCATGTTGGCGCCGGAGAAGGTGGCACCGTCGGCATAGGCCTTCAGCTGCTTCTGCAGCGCTTTGACCTCGGTGTCGATCTTGGCCTTGTCGGCGTCCGAAGCGCCTGTGGCGGCGACGAGCTTGACCTTGATCTCGTTGAGCGTGTCGATGGTCTTGTTCATGCCGGTGTAGGCGGTGTCGACCTTCGAGGCGCCGAGACCGAGCGAATCCTGGACCGTCGAGAGTGCCTTGTTGTCCGAGCGCATGGTGGTGGCGATCGACCAGTAGGCGGCGTTGTCGGAAGCTTCGGCGACACGGAGACCCGTGGCGATGCGGCCCTGGGTGGTGTTCAGCGCCTTGTTGGTGGCGGCGAGGGTCTGCAGCGCCGTCATTGCCGACGCATTGGTGTTGATGCTGGACATGGGAAATACGCCCCTAGGAAAATGCAAAATACAGGGACATACCGGATCGGCCGGTATGACGGAGCGGCATCATGCCCATGACCGTTTAGGAGGTCATCCGCCATGCAGCAGATGTAGCTTCGGTGTGGCTACCAAATTGCTAACAATTGTAGTTAATTTCAATTAACTTGTTGGAATCGCTTATTTTTATACCGACAAAAGCAATCGGGCCGCATCTTGCGATGCGGCCCGACTTGGGAAGTCTTGTTGCCTGGAACGGTTCGATTAGCCGCGGAACAGCGACAGGATCGACTGCGAGTTGCCGTTGGCGATCGACAGAGCCTGGATACCGAGCTGCTGCTGGACCTGGATGGCCTGCAGGCGGGTCGATTCCTTGTTCATGTCGGCGTCGACGAGCTGGCCGACACCGCGATCGATGGAGTCCATCAGGCTCGAGGTGAAGGCCTTCTGCAGCTCGATGCGGTTCTTGGCGGCGCCGAGATTGGTGGCAGCCGTGTTCATGTCCTTGAGCGCGCTTTCGACGACGCCGAGCATGGCGCCGATCTGCGTGTCGCTGGCAAACAGCGTGCCGTTGGTCAGCTGCATGGTGGCGACCGTGTAGGTGTCGGCGGCAACGGCAGCGGCACCGAGCGTCGGAGCGGCTGCAGCACCTTCAACGCCAGCGGCGGTGCGGTTGGAGTCGAGGATGCCCTTGCCGGTGGTGGCGACGCCAGCGCCGGCTTCGTAGAGCTTGATGCCTTCGACGTTGATGTCGATGGTCGAGATCGAGGCGGTGCCGGCGGCATCGCGGTTGAAGGCGGAGACGACCTTGACGTCGGCAGCCACGGCAGCGCCGCTGTTGACCGAAAGCATGTTGGCGCCGGAGAAGGTCGCACCGTCGGCATAGGCCTTCAGCTGCTTCTGCAGTGCCTTGATCTCGGTGTCGATCTTGGCCTTGTCGGCGTCCGAAGCGCCGCTGGCGGCAACGATCTTGACCTTGATCTCGTTGAGGGTGTCGATGGCCTTGTTCATGCCGGTGTAGGCGGTGTCGACCTTCGACGCGCCGAGACCGAGCGAATCCTGAACGGTCGAGAGTGCCTTGTTGTCCGAACGCATGGTGGTGGCGATCGACCAGTAGGCGGCATTGTCGGAAGCTTCGGCGACACGGAGACCCGTGGCGATGCGGCCCTGGGTGGTGTTGAGGGCCTTGTTGGTGGCTGCAAGGGTCTGCAGCGCCGTCATTGCCGATGCATTGGTGTTGATGCTGGACATGGGAAATACGCCCCTAAATATGCGCAAGGTACAGGGACATACCGGATCGGCCGGTATGGCGGAGAGGCATCATGCCAATGACCGCTTCAGAGAGCGTCACCCACCATGCCGGGCAATCTCGCCGATACTTCCTACCAAACGTCTAAATGTTATGGTTAATGCGCGTTAACCCGCTAAAATTGTTGATATTTGATCGCAGACGCAAAACGCCCGCCGAGAAGGCGGGCGTTGTCCGTAGGCGGGCCGTGCGCGCCTTTTCGGCGCGCGGTAAGCTAGGTGAACGAGCGCACCAGGGACCCGACAAGCAGGTTCCAGCCGTCGATCAGGACGAAGAACAATATCTTGAATGGCAGCGAAACCACCGTCGGCGGCAGCATCATCATGCCCATGGCCATGGTGATGGTGGCGACGATCAGGTCGATGACGAGGAAGGGCAGCACGATCAGGAAGCCGATCTCGAAGCCGCGGCGGATCTCGGAGATCATGAAGGCCGGGACCAGGATGCGCAGGTCGACCTTGTCTTCCGAGACGGTCTGGCCGCGCTCGCGGGCAAGGTCGGCGAAGAGGTTGAAGTCCTTTTCGCGGACGTTGTGCATCATGAAGGTGCGGAACGGATCGGAGATGCGGTCGACGGCCTCGGTCTGGCTGATCTGGTTGTCCATCAGCGGCTTGACGCCGTTGTTCCAAGCCTGATCGAAGGTCGGCGCCATGACATAGAAGGTCATGAACAGCGACAGCGAGATCAGGATCAGGTTGGCCGGCGTCGACTGCAGGCCGATGCCGGTGCGCAGGATCGAAAAGGCGATGACGAAGCGGGTGAAGCTCGTCACCATGATCAGCAGGCCCGGCGCCACCGACAGAACGGTGAGCAGGCCGAACATCTGGATGATGTAGCCGATGGTGGCGCCGTCGGCATTGCCGATGGCACTCAGGTCGAGCTGCTGCGCGCTCGCGGGCAGGGCGGTGCCGGCAAGGATGGCTGCGGTGGCCAGGAGTTTTTTCATTCGAACAGCAACGTTCTGATCAGCACTTCCTTGACGTGGCCGTCGCTGCGGATGGCGGCGCGCTCGTCGAGGTCGGTCTTGAGGTGGCGCAAGGCGCTGGCGCCCTGGACCTGATGGATCCTAAGCGTGCGCACGAAGGCGAGCAGGTCCTGGTGGACGCGCTCGGCGAGGTCCGGCGGCTGCGGTGCGTCGAGCACCAGGGACAGTTCGAGGCGAACCCACATGCTGTCGGGCGCTGCGAGGTTGGAGGTGATGGCCGGCAGCTGCACCAGGGTGCTGGCGCCTTCGGCGGCGGCAGGGTCGGTGCCCTCTTTCGCCGCGTGGGGCTTGGCTTGTTCGGCTGCAACCTGCTCGACGGGCTTGGCCTCGCCATAGAGATAGCCGCCGGAAACCCAGCCCATGCCGATGGCCGCCCCGGTCATCAGGAACAGGATGCCGACCTGGACGACGAAGGAGGGGCCGGATTTCGGGGCAGGGGTCTGTTCGATCGCTGACATGGCCTGACCTAGAACGGGAGGACCTGGTCGAGGAACTGCTGGCCATAGGGCGGCTGCTGGACCTCGGTGATGCGGCCGCGGCCGCCATAGGAGATGCGTGCCTCGGCGATGCGCTCGTATGGAATGGTGTTTTCCGGGCCGATGTCGGACGGACGCACGATGCCGGCAATGGTCAGCACGCGCAGCTCGGCGTTGACGCGGACCTCCTGCGAGCCACGGATCATCATGTTGCCGTTGGGCAGGACCTCGGTGACCACGGCGGCGACGAGCAGGTTGAGCTTTTCCGAGCGCGTGGTGGCGCCGTCGCCGGAATAGATCGACTTGGAGCCGGCGTTGCCGTCGGCCGAGCCGCCAGTGCCGACGCCGTCCCATTCCATGTCGAGGCCGGCGCCGATCGTGCGGCTGGTGGTGCGGTTGCGCTCGGACTCGTTCTGGAAACGGGCCCGGTCGTCGATCTCGATCTTGACGGTCAGGATGTCGCCCGGCTGAAGCGCGCGCGGATCGGTGAACATGCGACTCTGCTTGTCCTGCCACAGCGAGAAACGCTTGGGCGCAGCCGTAGGCGCTTCGGGATAGCGGTACATGGTCGAGCTGCCGTCCTCGATGCCGGAGCCGACGGCCGACATCTTCGGCTCCTTGCCGATTTCCTTGAGGTCGGTGGCGCAGCCGGCGAGGCTGGCGAGCATGGCCGCGAGGAGGGCTTTTCTGATCATGAAGGGTCTTCCCGGCGGGCGGCGCTCGCCATGATGCGGGTCAGCTCGGCGGCCGACTTGCTTTCCATTTCGTTGAGGATGACGCTCGACTTGCGGGCGTCGAGCTTCATCAGGATGGCGGCGGCGAGATCGACATGCATGACCGCCAGGCGCTCGGCCGCAGCATCGGGCTTCATGCGCGAATAGATCTGGACCACGCCTTCCTCGGCGCGGGCGAGGAAGACCTCGCGGCGCTTGAGCCAGGTCTCGTATTCGGTCTTGCGCTCCTCGAGCAGGGCGATGCGTTTGTCGACCTCGGCCTGGAGCTTCTTCAGCTCCTCGGCCTGGAGGGCATAGCGGCGGTCGCGGGCGGCGTCGGCGATGTTGGAGCAGAAACGCTCGACCTCGCTCGGCTCGAGCGCGGCAGTCATCTGGCCGGCGGGCTGCCCGGCGGGAATTTCGCGCTCGACGACGCGGGTGGGCACGCCCTGGACGGGAGGGGCCGCGGCTGCTTCCGGAGCTTCCTCGGCAAGCGCGGACGCGCTGCCGGACAGGGCCATGGCGAGCGCTGCCGCAGCAAGCGCGCTGCCGATGGATGTGCTGGAACGTCGGGTCACGGCCATGGCTTTTACTGCACCACCAGGTCGGCCTGGAGCGCGCCGGCCGACTTGATGCCCTGGAGGATTGCGATGATGCCGTCCGGCTTGACGCCGAGGCGGTTGAGCCCGGCGACCAGCGTCTGCAGGTCGGGGCCTTCGAGCATCGCCAGCTTGGAGCCGGGGCGTTCGGCGTCGATGACGGTGAAGTCCTCGACGGCGGTCTCGCCGCGCGAGAACGGCTCGGGCTGGACGACGCGGGGCTGCTCGGTGATGCGGACTGTCAGCGTGCCGTGGCTGATGGCGACGCGCGAGATCTTGACCTCGTTGCCGATGACGATGGTGCCGGTGCGCTCGTCGACGACGACGCGGGCAGGCGTGTCGGACATGACCAGCAGGTTCTCGAGCTCGGCGTAGAAGCGCGCCGTCGAGATGCCCTCCGGCTTGCGGATCGAGACGGTGCGCGAATCCTGCTCGCCGGCGACGCGCTTGCCGAAGCGGTGGCGGGCGTAGTCGTTGATGGCGTCGGCGATGCGGACGGAGGTCGAGAAATCGGGATTGAAGAGCTGCAAGGTCAGCATGTTCTCGTCGCCGAAGCGGGCCTTGACCTCGCGCTCGACGATGGCGCCGTTGGGCACCCGGCCGGAGGTGGGGATGCCCTGGGTCACCTGCTCGGCAGCACCCTGGGCGGTGAAGCCGCCCACGAGCATGGAGCCTTGCGCCACCGCGTAGATCTCGCCGTCGGCGGCCTTGAGCGGGGTCATGACCAGCGTGCCGCCGGCGAGCGAGGACGCATCGCCGAGGGACGAGACATTGACGTCGATGCGCGCGCCGGCCTGGACGAAAGCCGGCAGGTTGGCGGTGACGATGACGGCGGCGACGTTGCGAACGCGGGCGCGGCCATCCTCTGAGGCGATGCCGAGATTTTCCAGCATGGCGCGGATCGACTGCTCGGTGAAGGGCGAATTGCGCAGGCTGTCGCCCGAGCTGTTCAAGCCGATGACGAGGCCGTAGCCGACGAGCTGGTTGTCGCGGGCTTCCTGAAGCGAGGCGACGTCCTTGATGCGGACATTGACGAGATTGGCGCCGGTGCCGCTGTTGAGCGTGGTCATCCGTCCGCCGTCGCCGGTCATGGCGAAGTTCTCGCCGAGCTCGACAACCGCGCCGCCGCCGGCGGCCGTGCCGCCCCGCGCCTTGAGCTGGGATGCGGGGACACCGTCGGGGCCGTCGGCATGGGCCGTCTGCAGACCAAGAACGGCAATCGCCGCGAGCAGCAGTCTGCGGATCATGACGCACCCACGCGGATCGAGCCGTCGGCCAGGACGACACCAGTAAAGATCTTGCCGCTGTCGAGATTGCGGACCTTGACGACGTCGCCGGCGGCACCCGGTTCGAGGGTGACGGCGGCGGCGGAGATCGTCAGGCCGGCCGCGGCGAAGACGACCTGGACGGAGGCGCCGCGATCGACGAGCCAGGCCTCGCGCAGGGCCGTTACCGGCACGTAGCGCCCGGGCAGGAGCGTGCGCTTGGCAACCCTGCCGTCGAGCTCGTCGGGCAGGGTGGCGACCGAGTCGGGCCGGACCTTGCCCGGCCTGAGGGTGATTTCCTTGAGCGAGGACAGCACGATCGTCTCGCCGGGATAGATGACGCGGTTGGGAACGAGCACGACCTCCTGCTCGGCAGCCAGCGCCGTGCCGCCAAGCATGGCGAAGGCGAGCACTGCCGCGCGTAGCCGAGGTAGGACGTTCCGTCGCCGCATTGCAATCACCGGATGTTCTTGGAGACGACGGCGGCCATTTCGTCGGCTGCCTGGATGATCTTGGAGTTCATCTCGTAGGCGCGCTGCGCCGAGATCAGCTCGGTGATTTCCTTGACCGGGTCGACGTTGGAGTTTTCGAGGTAACCCTGCTTGATGGTGGCGAAGCCGGGGGTGCCGGGCTGGCCCGTGACGGCGGCGCCAGAGGCCTCGGTCTCGGCAAACAGGTTGTCGCCGAGCGGGGCAAGTCCGGCCTCGTTGGCGAAGTTGGCGAGTTCCAGCTGGCCCTCGAGCTGCAGCGCCGTCTGGTTGGCGAGACGGGAGAAGACCTGGCCGGCGTCGTTGACGATGACTTCGAGGGCATCGGGCGGGATGGCGATGCCGCCGCTGACGACATAGCCGTCGACGGTGACGAGCTGGCCGGTGGCATTGGTGTTGAAGGAGCCGGCGCGGGTGTAGAGCGTCTGGCCGTCGGCACCCTCGATCTGGAACCAGCCGCGGCCGGTCAGCGCCAAGTCGAACTGGTTGCCGGTGTTGGTCAGGCCGCCCTGGATGTGGACGTTGCGGACGGCCGCCGTCTTGACGCCGAGGCCGATGCTGACCCCTTCGGGCACGACCGACGAGTTGGCGCGGCTGGGCACGCCCTGGGTGCGGTCGACCTGGTAGAGCAGGTCGGAAAACTCGGCGCGGGCGCGCTTGTAGCCGGTCGTGTTGATGTTCGCGATGTTGTTCGCGATCACCTCGAGATTGGTCTGCTGGGCATTCATGCCCGTTGCGGCGATGGCCAGTGCTTTCATCGGGATGTTCCTCAGATGCCCATGCGGCTGACTTCGAGATAGGCCGTGACGATCTTGTCGCGGATGGCGATGGCCGCCTGCAGCGACTGTTCGGCGCTCATCACCGCATCGACCACCTCACGCGTGTCGGCCTTGCCCTGGAGGCCGGCGATGGACAGCTGTTCGGCCTGGCGCAGGGTCGCCGCGGTCTGGGCGGCTGCATCCGAAAGGGCTGCGGCAAAAGACGAGGCGACGCCAGCGGTGGCCGCGGCGCCAGCTTCGGGAACGACGCTCGTCGGCTTGCTCAGGATCTGTTGGCCGAGCGGGCTGATGCTGCCGATCATGACTGGCTCCTCATAAGATCAATGGTCATGGAAATAAGGTCGCGAGCCTGCTTGATGACTTGCAGGTTGGCTTCGTAGGAACGGTTGGCCTCGGTCATGTCGGCCATCTCGATGATGACGTTGACGTTGGGCATCTTGACGTAGCCATTGGCGTCGGCCGCCTCGTTGCCCGGCTGGAACTCCAGCGGGAAGGCGGATTGGTCGTGGCCGATCGCGGCGATCTCGACGGTCGAGGCGCCGGTCGCGCGGTCGAGCTCGGCGGCGAAGCTGACGGTCTTGCGGCGATAGGGCTCGGCACCGGGCGTGTTGCCGGTCGATTGCGCGTTGGCGAGGTTTTCCGAGACGATGCGGAGGCGTTCGGACTGGGCTCCGAGACCGGAGCCGGCGACCTTGAGGGCGGCGACGAGCGGATCCATCCCCATCAGCCCTTGCTGCTCAGCATGATCATGCGGTGGAACGCCTTGACGATGGCCGTGTTGAGCTCGAAGGAGCGGCGGACCTCGCCGGCCTTCATCAATTCATCTTCCATAGCGACAGTGTTGTCGGAGGGCAGGACCGCGTGCCTGGGCTCTTCGGGCTTCACCGCAAAGCCGGCTTCGGTGGCGCCGCCGGTGAGGTGGCCCGCCTGGGTCGACGTCATGGCGACGCGGGAACGGTCGAGCACGCGCTCGAACGGCTCGATTTCGTTGGTCCGGTAGCCTGGCGTGTTGGCGTTGGCGACGTTGCCGGCGATGGCGTTCTGGCGCACCGAGAGCCAGCGTGCCTGCTGGGCGGCCAGATCGAACAGATTGACGGGGTCCATGGAAATCTCCGAGCAGATTTCCAGACACTATTGGGTCAGTCTTGCGCGGGCCTTGCGCGGTACGGCAAGCGTACCGGCGTCAGCGCGCGACCTGGAGAACCTCTTCGCGCGAGGTGACCAGGACCCACTTGCCGTTGCGCTGCTCGATCGAGGCGACCTTGCTCGAATCCGGCAGGACCGAACCTTGCTGCACGACCCAGAGGCCGGCATTGTCCTGGATCATGGCGCGGCCATTGGCGACGTGGACAAGGGTGAAGTCGATCTTGGGCCCGGGGAACGGCTGTTCGACCGCACCGGGGACGCCGGCCTCGTCGTCCTTGCCGCGGCGCAGCGAACCGGTGGCGAAGAGGTCGAGCTTCATCGCCGGGATGTCCTCGACCGACATCGGCGCGCCGACGCGCTCGGGCTGCTGGCCCAAGGCGAGCGGGATCGGCTGCTCGTTCTGGCCGCCGCCCGAGAACTTCATGGCGCGGATGCCGAACTTCTCCTGGTTAAAGAAGATGTACCAGGGGAACAACGCGCAGGTGAGACCGAGCGTGATGCCGAGGCAGGCGACCACGAAGTCGCCGCTGTGGTCGCGCTTGTTGCGCCTGGCGGCCAGCGGCCTGCTCTTCGGGGCCGGCCGCAGGCGCTGGAACAGCGAGCGCGGCTTGTCATCCTTCGCCTCGATGATGTCCAGAAGCTCGCGCGCTGGGTCATTCCGCCTGAACATGGGGTCTTTCCTTGGCTCTCAGATAGCTGGCGAGGTCGGAGAACGGGTCAGGCGAAGGCCCGTCGGCAGGCGATTGCGCCAGCGCTTCGTAGATCACCGGAACCTGGCGCACGGCCAGGTCGAGTTCGGGGTCGGCACCGGCCTGATAGGCGCCGAGCAGGCGAATGTCGCGCGTGTCCTCGAAGCGCGAGATCATGGCCTTGAGCTTGCCGACGAGCTGGCGCTGCTCCGGCGTCCAGGCCTTGCCGGCGAGGCGCGAGATGGACGACAGCGGGTTGACCGGGGGATAGCGGCCCTGCTCGGCGATCGAGCGGTCGAGCACGATGTGGCCGTCGAGGATGCCGCGGACGGAATCGGCGACCGGATCGTTGTGGTCGTCGCCGTCGACGAGGACGGAGATGATCGCCGTGATCGAGCCCTTGCCTTCCATGCCGGGACCGGCGCGTTCGAGCAGCTTGGGCAGGTCGGTGAAGACGGAAGCCGGGTAGCCGCGCGCGACCGGCGGCTCGCCGGCGCCGATCGCCACCTCGCGCAGGGCATGGGCGAAACGGGTGATCGAATCGAGCACCAACAGCACGCGGTCGCCCTGGTCGCGGAAATGCTCGGCGACGCGCATGGCGGTGTCGGGGGCGCGGCGGCGCATCATCGCGCTCTCGTCGCTGGTGGCGACGACGGCGACGGTCTTGGCCATCGAGGCGACGCCGATGGTGTCTTCGAGGAATTCACGCACCTCGCGGCCGCGCTCGCCGATCAGCGCGACGACGACGGTGTCGAAGGCGTCGGCACCGGCGAGCATGGCAAGCAGCGTCGACTTGCCGACGCCGGAGCCGGCGAAGATGCCCATGCGCTGGCCGAAGCAGAGCGGGGTGAAGATGTCGATGACGCGGACGCCGGTCATGAAGCCAGTGTCGACGCGCTGGCGGGCGAGGGCTGCCGGCGGCAGGGCTTCGACGGTGCCCTGCCTGGCGCTGCGGACCAGCGGCGCGCCGCTGTCGATGGGGCGGCCGAGCGCGTCGATGGCGCGGCCGCGCCAGCTGCCATGCGGGGTGATGGCGATCGGCCCGCGGGTGAAGACGGCGTCGCCGACGCCGACCTCGCCGCTGCTTTCATAGGGCGCGACTAGCACCTCGTCGCGGCCGATCTGGACGATCTCGCCGCGGCGGTTGCGGTCCTTGCCGCGATGCTCGACGATGTCGCCGAGGCGCGCGCTGGAGGACAGGCCGCCGACCTTGTAGTGGGTGGGTGCGATTTCCGTCACTTTGCCGCCGCGCCTGACCAGCAGGCGGTCGTCGGCGAAGCGGTGCTTGATGCGCTCCAGCGCTTCCAGACGGTTGTCGTGCACGAGCGCGGGCTCGGTGCGTATGGCGGTCAGGGACGTGCTCACTTATTTCGAACCGAGCGTCTTGATGGCGTCGGAGAACGAGGCGTCGGTCTGGCGGATCAGGGCGGCGGTGTTTTCGAAGGCGCGCTGCACCATGATGAGCTTGGTCATCTCCTTGATCGGATTGACGTTGGACTCCTCGACGAACCCCTGGACCATGCCGGCTTCCATGCGGTCGACCACCGGCTCGGGTGTCGATGGCGGCACGACGCCGGAATTGCCGTAGCGGACGAAATTGGCGCCGGGGTTGAATTCGAACAGGCCGATGGCGCCGATCAGGCGGCCGTCCTGGCGCAGCGAGCCGTCGGCGCCGGCCGTGGGCGGGCCGGCACGCGGATCGAGCTGCATCGGTGCGCCGCCGGCATCGAGTACCGGGTAACCCTCGACGGTGACCAACTGGCCGTCCTGGGTCATGGTGAAGCGGCCGTCGCGGGTCATGACGGTGCCGGCCGGCGTGTCGATGCCGAACCAGGCGTCGCCGCGAATGGCAAAATCGAACGGGTTGCCGGTCTCGCGCATGCCGCCATGCTGGGTCGAAAGGTAGGTGTCGCCCGCCGAGGCAAAGGACACCGATTTGGAGCCGAGGCCGGAGACGACGTCCTCGAACTTCACGCCGGTGGCGCGAAAGCCGACGGTCGAGGCATTGGCGACGTTGTCGGCGATGGTGTTGAGGCGCTTTTCCTGCGCGACCTGGGCGGAGAGGGCGACGTAGAGACTGTTCTGCATGGTGACCTCAGAACCTCAGCTTCTGCATGGCGAACATCAGGTCGGTCGACACGCCATAGGCTGGCGGCATGCCGAACAGGATGCCGACCGAAGCCTGCACCGGCGACGACGGGTTGTTGATCTCCCAGAGGCTGGTGAAGCGCTTGAGGAAATCGCCGAGCTTCTTGGGGTTGGAGAAATCCGAGATCTTCAGCTTCTCCTCGAACAGCTTGACCTGGCGGTCGATGTCGGCCGACGCAAAGGCTTCAGGCAGGCCGAGCGCGGTGCGCACGACCTTGGCCAGCGCGGGGTCGGCGAGCACGTCGTAGAAGCTGCCGATGGAGGATGCCTTACGCTCGAAATAGAGCGCCAGCCGGACGCCTTCATTGTCCTTGCCGGCGTCTTCTTCCAGCGTCTGGCGCAGGAACTTGTCGGTGGACGGTTGCTGGGACGGGTTGATGGTGGTGGCGTCGGCGCCATAGGCCTCGAAGTTGAAGGCGGTGGCGAAAGCGGCGTAGCGCTTGTCCGCCATCTCGTTGGCGAAGCTTTTCGGATCGCGGACGCCGCCGGCAAGGACCTTCTCCATCATCTCCTTGTTGGGGATGGAGGCTTCGATGCCGAAGGATTTCATCGCGAATGCGTAGAGCCTGGCGTCGGCCATCAGGTCCTTGGCCGACGTCACCTTGACGATGTTGTCGAGGTAATACTTCACTTCCTTCTGGACGGCTTCCGACTGGGTGTTGCCGCCGTCCATCCCGACCCGCAGCAGGTATTTGTCGACGGCGCCCTGCTGGGCCTTGTTGAAGACGGTGGTGCGCTCGCCCAGCTCGGCGAAATTGAAGCTCTTGACGAATTCGGCGTAGCGCTTGTCGGTCAGCTTGTTGGCGAAGCTGTCCTTGTCGGCGACGCCTTCCTTGAGCGCCTTGACCATGAACGCCTTGGCATAGGCCATGTCCTGCAGGCCGTGGGCCTTCATGGCATATTTGAACAGGCGGTCGTTCTTGACGAACTCATCAATGGTTTTCACCTTGGTGATGTTCTTGAGGTAATATTCGGTCTCGCGCTCGATGATGGGCTGCTTCTCGACGCGCTCGAGCGCCTTGCCGATGTCCCTCGCAATCAGCTGGTAGCTTGTATAGGTATTGAGCACGACAACGCCCTTCCGCCGCAGGATAGACTGGGAAGGCTACGCCCAAATGCTTGCGCGAGGCTGAATCGTTTTCTGCATCGTCTTTCAAGCCTCACACAAGGCACGGCCGCTATCTGTGCCTGATAGTGCTTTGAATGCGGAAGGACCGGCTTGTGGGCATTCTGATCGGACTCGTCGTGACGCTGGGCTGCGTGCTTGGCGGCTTCATGGCGATGGGCGGCCACCTCAACGTCCTGATGCAGCCGTGGGAACTCGTCATCATCGGCGGTGCCGCGCTCGGCACGTTCCTGGTCGCCAACCCGATGGCGACCGTCAAGGACACCGGCAAGGCGATGGTCGAGGCGCTCAAGCAGGCGGTGCCGAAAGAGCAGGACTATCTCGAGACGCTGGGCGTACTGCACTCGCTGATGCGCGAGCTGCGCACCAAGACGCGCTCCGAGGTCGAGGCGCATATCGACAATCCCGACGAGTCGGCGATCTTCCAGGCGTTTCCGTCGGTGCTGAAGAACTACGACCTGACGCATTTCATCTGCGACTACTGCCGCATCATCATCATCGGCAATGCGCGCTCGCATGAAATCGAGGCGCTGATGGACGAAGAAATCCAGACCATCCGCTCGGACAAGCTCAAGTCCTACCACGCGCTGGTGGCCGTCGGCGACGGCCTGCCGGCGCTGGGCATCGTTGCGGCGGTGCTGGGCGTGGTCAAGGCCATGGGTGCGCTCGACCAGTCGCCGGAAATCCTCGGCGGCCTGATCGGCGCGGCCCTGGTCGGCACCTTCCTCGGCATCTTCCTGTCCTACGCGGTGGTCGGTCCCATCGCCACCAAGATCAAGACGGTGCGCGAGAAGAAGAACCGCCTCTATGTCGTGGTGAAGCAGACGCTGCTGGCCTACATGAACGGCTCGCTGCCGCAGGTGGCCATCGAGTTCGGCCGCAAGACGATCTCGTCCTACGACCGCCCGTCGATCGACGCGGTGGAGCAGAGCACGCTGAACACGGGCAACCTCGAAAAGAAGGCCGCCTGAGACGATGAATACCACCGCAAGCCCGGCGGAACCGCGCGACCTCGTCATCGAGCGCCTGCTGGGCGACACCGGCGAGCCGGCCAAGGTGCATGCCGCCGCCCGCCGCCTGGCGGAACGTTCGGCGACCGCGATCGCCGCTGCCGTCAACGAAGTGCTGCCTTCGCCGATCTTCGTCGAAGTCGCGGAGGTCAAGCTCGGCCGCATGGCCGACGCCAAGGCCGGCAAGAACAACCAGGCCATGTGCGTGGCGGCGACCCGGACCTCGCCCGACGGCCTGGTGATGACGTTCGATCCGCAGGCGATCGCGATCCTCGTCAACGTCATGTTCGGCGGCGATCCGGACCGCGAGGTCGCGGCCATCGAGCGCGAGCTTTCGTCGATCGAACTCGGCGTCGTGTCGCTGCTGATCCAGGACGTGGCGCGCGCGATGAACGCGCAGGGCGCCAATGGCGGCCTTGGCGTCAAGCTGCCGGTGCCGGATGCGATGACCAGCACGGTGATGAAGAAGCACGTGTTTCGCGACGGACCCTCGGCGCGCGTCGTGCTGTCGGTCTCGACGGCGGTGTCGCGCGGGACGCTGACCCTGACGCTGCCGCAACGCGTACTGGTCGAGGATCGCCGCGACAAGAGCGAAGCGGAGGCTGCGCCGGCGACCGAATGGAGCTCGCGCTTCTCCGACGAGCTGATGCGCTCGACCGTCCGGCTCGAGGCGTCGATGCCGCTCGGACGCATGACCCTCGGCGACCTCTCCGTGCTCGAGCTGGGGCAGGTCATCGAACTCGCCGAAAACACCCAGTCCAATGCCGTGATCTCGGCGCGCGGAAAGACATTGTTTGCCTGCGAATTCGGCAAGCTCGGCCAGAACTACACCGTCCGCATCAGGCGTCCGTTCGACGCAACCGAAGAAACAATTGAAGGGATCGTGGCGGGTTGAGCCGATGCGCTGCCACCCAGCGCCCGGCACCGTGAACGACAGAACTGGAGAACACCGATGAGCAAGGCGCAGCCCAAGCCCGAGGTCGAAAAGCCCGAAGTCGAAGTCGAGGACGACCAGCTGAACCGCGCCATCGAGGAACTGCGCGGCGTGCTGAGCGAGGAAGAGAAGCGCCCGAGCGCTGCCGCTCCCGCCGCTGCCGCCGGCAACAGCGTGATCTTCGACATTCCGGTCGAGGTGCAGATCGTGCTCGGCAGCACCGAGATGCCGGTGTCCGACCTGATGACGCTGCAGAAGGGCTCGACGGTTGCGCTCGACCGCCGCATCGGCGAACCGGTCGATGTCGTGGTCAACGGCCGCCGCATCGCGCGCGGCGAGATCACCGTGCTCGAAAGCGATCCGTCGCGCTTCGGCATCCGGCTGACCGAGATCGTCGCGGCAACCAAGAGCGCCTGAGGAGCCAGCCTGTGCTTTCCCCTGCTTCAAGAAAGGCCTCCGCATGACATTGCTGGCGACGCTGACGCGGCCGCAGAAGGCGGCGGCCATTCTGGTGGCGATGGGCAAGCCGTCGGCGAGCCGGTTGCTGAAGTTCTTCAAGCAGGACGAACTCAAGGCGCTGATCGAGGGCGCGCGGCTGCTGCGCACCATTCCGCAGGCCGATCTCGAACGGATCGTCGCCGAATTCGAGGCCGAGTTCACCGAAGGTGCCGGCCTGCTCGATTCGGCCGACAAGATGGACACGATCCTCAACGAGTCGCTGTCGCCGGAAGAAATGAACGCGCTGATGGGCAAGGACGAGCCCGCGGCCAAGAAGGACACGACGCCCCCGGTCTGGCCGCAGCTCGAAAAGCTGGAGCCGGCGCAGATCGGCACCTTCCTCTCCAACGAACATCCGCAGACCGCGGCGATGATCCTGTCCAATCTCGCGCCGACCTATGCCGCAAGCGTGGTGCTGACGCTGGACAAGCCGCAGCGCAGCGAGATCATCAAGCGGATGATGGAACTGGCGAGCGTGCCCCAGGCCGCGACCAAGCTGGTGGAGGACCAGATCCGCACCCGCGTGCTGGCCGAAAGCGCCCAGAAGGATACGTCCGTCGGACAGACGCGCGTCGCCAGCGTGCTCAACGAACTCGACAAGTCGCAGCTCGAGGAAGTCATGAACGACCTGCGCGAGGTCGGCATGGCCGATCTCGACGCCATCCGCGCCCGGCTGTTCTCCTTCGACGACGTGCCCGTCATGTCGCAGAAGGCGCGCGTGGCGCTGTTTGACGGGCTGTCGAGCGAACTGATCACCCTTGCCTTGCGCGGCACGGCGCTGCCGCTTGCCGAAGCGGTGCTGTCGTCGATCGGCGCACGCACGCGGCGCATGATCGAATCCGAACTCAGCCAGGGCTCGGAAGGCGTCCAGCCGGCGGAGATCCTGCGCGCCCGCAAGACCATTGCCTCCACCGCTTTGCGCATGGCGAACGAGGGTCTCCTCGAATTGCCGTCGGCGCAGAACGCCGCCTGATACCGCGCCAGGGTTCCTGAGCGATGGCGGACGGAGAGGACAAGGACTCCAAAACAGAAGAACCGACGGAGAAGAAGATCCGCGACACGATGGAGAAGGGCAAGCTGCCCGTCTCCAAGGAAGTGGCGATCTTCACCTCGTTCCTGGCGATCCTCGTCTACACCGTGTTCTTCGCCAGCAATTCGGTGGCCGAGCTCGGCGTCTTTTTGTCGAACTTCCTGGAAAAGCCCGAAGCCTGGCCGCTCGGCACCGAGCGCGATGTCGTCGAGCTGTACCAGGCGGTGACGGTCGAGATCGGCCGGGCAATCGCCAGCCTGTTCCTGATGCTGGTGGTGGCTGGTGTCGGGGCATCGCTGGTGCAGAACGTGCCGCAGTTCATCGGCGAACGGGTCCGGCCGCAGGCGTCGCGCATCTCGCTGACCCAGGGCTGGAAGCGCATGTTCGGCGTGCAGGGCTTCGTCGAATTCCTGAAGTCGCTGGCCAAGCTCGGTTTCGCGATCATCGTTCTGATCTTCGTGCTGTCGGACGACATACGCGTGCTTCTGGCCGGCATGATCACCAATCCGGTGGCCTTTGGCAGCGTCATCCGCGGCGTCGCCGTCGACATCCTGGTGGCAATCGTCTTCGTCATGGGCGCCATCGGCGTCGCCGACTTCGTCTGGTCGCGCTTCCACTGGTTCCAGGAGCAGCGCATGACCAAGCAGGAGGTCAAGGACGAGATGAAGCAGTCGGAAGGCGATCCGATCGTCAAGGCGCGCCTGCGCTCGATCGCCCGCGACCGCGCCCGCCAGCGCATGATGACGGCGGTGCCGAAGGCGACGCTGGTCATCGCCAACCCGACCCACTTTGCCATCGCGCTGCGCTATGTGCGCAACGAGAACGCGGCCCCGGTGGTGCTCGCCAAGGGCCAGGACCTGGTGGCGCTGAAGATCCGCGAGATCGCCGAGCAGAACGGCATCCCGGTGTTCGAGGACGTGGCGCTCGCACGCTCCATGTACAAGCAAGTTTCGGTGGATAGTGTCATTCCACCTCAGTTCTACCAGGCCGTCGCCGAGTTGGTGCGGATCGTTTACGGAAACAGGGCCCAGCGCAATCAGCCATGAAAAACCAGTCGCATGCTTTGTCCCGCGAAGTCCTTGTTGCAACCGCCATCCAGCCGGTGGTGCGCGAATTGCGCCTCATCGACATTGCCGACTACATCGCCTTCATCCGGATGGAGCATTTCGGCAACGTGGCCGACCTGGTCGATTCCGCAGCGGAGCTCTATTTCATGCCGGGCGCATTGCGGCTCGGGCTCGGCGGCGAGGCGCATGTCAGCTGGACCGGTGCGCCACGCATCGTGCTCGACCTCGAACTCCGGCCGGAAGGCGCGGTGGTCTATTTCCAGCTGTCGATGACGGCCACCAACGCCTCGGTCGAGGTACACTACGTGTCGTTCGAAAAGCCCGACCTGGAGCCCGAGAAGAACACCGAATATCTCGCTGCCGCCATCCAGCATGCGATGATCCGGCGGACGGAACCGCGGGCCGAGGCGGCCTAGGGGCCGGGCAAAACCGGGCTGACTGGAAGCGCAAGCAAGCCTAGTCGATCAGGCCCATGCGCAGGGCCTTGGCAACCGCATGCATGCGGTTGACGGCGTTGAGCTTCTGGGTGGTCTGGGTGAGGTACTGGTTGGCGGTGTGGACCGACAGCTTGAGCAGCTTGGCGATCTCTTCGCTGGTGTAGCCGCGCGAGGTGAGTTTCAGGCACTCGATCTCGCGGCGCGACATCGCCGGCATGTCGGATGACCGGCCGGGGGCGAGGCCGGCAACCGCGCCGAACAGCGCAAAGCAGCGGCCGTGCAGGTCGTGCAGCGAATACGGGCTGGGTGCCAGATCGGGACCGGCGAAGACCAGCAGTCCCGCCTGGCCGCCGTCGGTATAGACGGGGAAGGCGATGCCACGGCCGCCATGCGCCTGGGGCTCGATCCGGCTCGTCCAGGCGAGCTGCGAAAAGGCAGCCTCGGCGCCGGCATCGTCGGCCCACCAGCAGGGTGCCGTCGACTGCCTGATGTGGCGCATCAGATGTTCGCCGATGCCGCCGCCGAGCAACCGGGCGGCGGATATGGTGCCGGGATGTTCGGAATCGAAGACGGGCGTCAGCCGGTTGCTGTCGGCGGACGAGCCGGCAAGGCAGAGCGCGAAGTCGCGCGCGCCGAGATCGATCGATATCCAGCGGCAGCGCCTGGCGGCGTCGGCAAGGGTGACGGCATGCTGGCCGGTCGGAGGGGCGGCGGACGAAACGTCCTGCCCGAGGTCGGATGCGCGGCCAGGCTGTCTCGATTGGGCGTAGCTCAAATGATGCCGCTCCTGATCGCGGTCGCAATCGCCATGGCGCGGTTGCTGGCCGACAGTTTCTGGATCGCATGGGTGATGTAGCTGTTGACCGTGTTGGACGAGACGCCAAGGATCAGCGCGACCTCGTCGGTGGTCTTGCCCTCGGACACCCAGAACAGGCACTCGCGCTCGCGGTCGGAGAGCGGGTCCTGCATCGACGCCGCGGCCAGGATGGCCGGCGCCTGCGACAGCGCATAGCAGCATTCGAGCTGGGTACGCGGCATCGCGTCGGGATCGATGCGGCCGGCCTCGGCGGCGGAGAACAGCACGAACAGGCGCTGGCGGCCGACATGCAGCCTGAGCGCGAAGATCTCGGCGTGGCCGAGCACGTCGAGCAGGCGCGCTTCCTCTCCGCCGAGGACGGCGGGGGCCTGGGCGGCGATCAGGCTTTGCGGACGCACGCCGGGCGCGCTGGCGAAGGGCCCTTGGGCGAGGCCGGCGATCAGGGCATGGCCGGCGATCTGGATGGCGTCGTAGATCCAGTTGGAGGCGATGATCTGGAGATTGTCGCGATCCTGGTCCTGGGCGATGGCGACGAGCATGTAGCCGTCGGCGCCGATCTCGTCGGTCAGGTTCATGAAAAAGGCCGTGAGATCGCTGCGCGATGCGAGCCTTGCTGCGACGGTCGTCTGTTCGTTGCGGGCTGCGAGGGCGGTCATGCGGAATTTGGCCGGAATCCATTGGAGGCCGGAAAAGGCGGCTGCCCGATCCGGTTCGAAAACGCTTCACTTGAGACGAAAAACGCCACGCAGATGCCAGAGGCATCCATCGGCCGAATCCGTGCGGGTCGCGCGAAACCTGACGCGCTCTCAACCGAGAAAAATCCCGGCGTTTCAGAGAGTTGGTGGTTCGCCGCGCCCCCCGTGGACCGGCTGATTCGGGTTCAATTTAACCCCTCGCGAATCGCTCGGCAAACAGAATTGACAAAAAGTTAATTCAGAGTCCTTCGACAGACTCAGGGCGCGACCGAAGACCCGGCAAACGCTGGGGAAGTGCGGTCGAAAATCGTCATTGATCGGCCGGAGCATTCGGCTTAACGCTGCGTCCACTGCGGCAGGGGAATGCAATGAGCGACCAGTTTCGTGAAGTGACCAACGTGTCCTGGTTCGGGCGGATCAAGCGCGCGGTCGGCGGCGTGCTGGTCGGCATGCTCCTTGTCGTCGCGATGGTTGTGGTGCTGTTCTGGAACGAGGGCAGGGCGGTGACCACGGCGCGTTCGCTGGCCGAGGGTGCCGGGGCCGTGGTGTCGGTGCCGGTCGACAAGATCGATGCGGTCAACGAAGGCGAACTGGTTCACACGACTGGGCCGCTGACCTCGTCGGAGGGTGTCGGCGACCCGGATTTCGCGATCGAGGCCAAGGGCGTGCGCTTGGTGCGCAACGTCGAGATGTTCCAGTGGGTCGAGAACTCCAAGTCCGAGACGAACACGAAGCTCGGCGGCGGCGAAGAGACGATCACCACCTACAGCTATGCCAAGGAGTGGCAGGACCGGCCGATCGCCTCGGCGGAATTCAAGCAGCCGGCCAACCACCAGAACCCGTCGATGGAGCTCGGCTCGCGGTCGTTCCAGATCAGCGAAGGCAAGCTCGGCGCATTCACGCTGGACGAGCCGATGCTCGACCGTATCGGCGACACCGACCCGCTGACGATCACGCCGAGCCAGCTTGCCGGCATCACCGCCGCCTATTCCGGTACGGAGCGCGTCAGCATTATCGATGGACGCATCTTCATCGGCGCCAATCCGACCTCGCCCGCGATCGGCGACTACCGCATCGGCTACCAGTTGGTGCCGCTTGGCGAGATCAGCGTCATCGGCCGCCAGACCGGCGACCGGTTTTCGCCCTACCAGACGGTGGCCGGCGACGAGTTGCTGATGGTCGATACCGGCAGGGTGCCGGCGGAGAAGATGTTCGCCGAGGCGGTGAGCGTCAACACGATCGTCACCTGGCTGGTGCGCGCCGGCTGCCTGCTGCTTTTGGCGCTCGGCTTCGGGCTGCTGCTGGCGCCGCTCGGCGTGCTGGCCGACGTCATCCCGTTCGTCGGCTCGATCGTGCGCATGGGCACGGGGCTGATCGCCTTCGTGCTGGCGCTGCTGCTGGGATCGGCGACGATCGCGGTGGCGTGGTTCTGGTACCGGCCGCTGCTGGCCATCGGCATCGCAGTGGCCGGAGTGCTGGTCGCCTTGCTGCTGACCCGGCTCGGCCGCCGGAAGGTGGCCGCCGCGCCGCCACAGGCGGGCGCGACGGCCTGAACGGTCAGGCGCCCTCGAAGCCGGTGAGCACGCCGACGGCATTGATGCCGATCTCGTCGACGGCGTAGCCGCCTTCCATGACGAACAGGCTGGGCAGGCCGAGCCTGGCGATACGAGCGCCGATCCTGGGATAGTCGGCGCTGGTCAGCTTGAACTGGCTGATCGGGTCCTTCTCGAAGGTGTCGACGCCGAGCGAGACGACGACGACGTCTGGCGCGTAGGCGGCGAGCTTGGCGCAGGCATCCTCCAGCGCCAAGCTCCACTTGTCCCACGAGGTGCCGAAGGGCAGGGGGTAGTTGAGGTTGAAGCCTTCGCCTGCGCCCACGCCGCGCTCGTCGGCATGGCCGAGGAAGAACGGGTACTCGGTCATCGGGTCGCCATGCAGGTTGATGACCTGAATGTCGGGGCGATCGTAGAAGATCTCCTGCGTGCCGTTGCCGTGGTGATAGTCGACGTCGAGCACGGCGACGCGCCTGGCGCCCTGGTCGCGGAACCACTGCGCGGCGACGGCGGCGTTGTTGATGAAGCAGTAGCCGCCCATGAAGGCAGCGCCGGCATGATGGCCGGGCGGGCGGCAAAGCGCGAAGGCGCTGCGCTCGCCAGCCTTGACGAACTGGGCCGCCGTCAGCGCCACGTCATAGGACGACTTGATGGCGTCCCAGGTGCCCTTGACGAAGCTCGCGCCGCCGTCGAAGGAATAAAAGCCGAGCAGGGCCTCGATGTTGCGCGGGGGCACATCGCCGCGCAGGCCGCGCGTCGGCCAGGCGAAGGGGATTGCCGAGCCGGACTTGCCGGCGGCTTCCCATTTCGGCCAGACGGTCGGCAGGAAGTCGACATAGTCGGCCGTATGCACGCGCTTGGCGGCTGCGAGGTCGTGGATTTCAGGCGCCAGGATCGGGCCGAGCTTCTCGCTCTCGACACGCTTCTTGATGATCTCGGCCCGCGATGGCTTTTCGAAGCCGGGCACGATGGCGCCGGCGACAAGCTCCATCTGGCCGCCGTGGCCGGCGTGGAGCGGGGAATAGACTGTCTTCATGAGGGTCCTTCCTGACGTTAGCTGAGGTCGAGATAGGGGATGACCAGGGCGAGCCACATGGTCTTGACGTCGTCCTGGATGAGATCGAAGGCCTTGCGGTCCCGCTTCAACCCCACGAGCCGGCAGACGTGGCCGACCTCCATCATGACCACGCCGAGCCGGCTGGCGACCTGGTCCGGAATCGCGGGGTTCACATGCTGCAGCCAGGCAGCGTAGAGGGCGATGATCTGGTCGTCGTATTCGTTCTGGATGGGCCTCAGGTCGGGATTGCCGGTGATGGCCTCGATGACCGGCATCAGGTTGGCGTTGTCGAGGTAAAGCCTGGACGTGTCGAGGAAGAGCTTGTCCACTTCGTGCTGAAACGCGTCGTGGCTGGTGGGACGGGGGGCATCGATGCGCCTCGTGATGACCTCGGGAAATGCGGCGAGCCAGCGCCGGGCGAGATCGAGCAGGATGGCTTCCTTGTTGGGATAGTACTGATAGATCGAGCCGACCGACAAACCGGCGCGCTGCGCGATGGCGAGCGTCGTCGGGGTCTTGGTGCCCTGTTCCCGGGTCAAGGTCAGGGCGGCGTCGAGGATCCTGTCGACGACCTTGCTCGACCGCTCCTGTCGTGGCTGCTTGCGCGGTTTGAGCGCCGTCCTGGTTTTCCAGTTGAGACTGCGATTCACGGAATGATCTTCTCGCTCCCTAGTCGCGCGCATCATACCGCGGGGCGTCCTCCACAACGCATCCGAAAAATCCCGCATATTGACAAACGCGAATAATTAGTCGCATTTTTTCGCGGTGCTGTCTTCTGGGAAAAGCGAGGAATTCCCGGGGGCGGCGGATCGGCTTCAGCCTTCCTGTCTGGTTGCGCCACTCCCTTGGGAATTGGGGGCAGCCGATGCGAGGGCTGACGGTCTCAGTCAGTCAAGTGCGCGGAGTCGCGATGTCTGTCCAAACGGTTCGCAATGCCGACCTGATCGTCATCAACGGCCGCGTGCTGACCATGGATCCGGCCCGGCCCGCTGCGGAAGCGGTGGCCATCGCGGATGGCCTGATCGCCGCCATCGGCGACAAGGCGACGATCGAAGCGCTGCGCGGACCACAGACCAGGATCATCGACGCCCGCGGGGGATCGGTGGTGCCGGGCTTCATCGAAGCGCACATGCACCTGTTTTCGGGTGCAGCGGAACTCGCCCACCTGCAACTTTCCGGCGTGCATGGCTTCGAGGCGCTTCGCGATGCGGTGCAGGCCTATGCCAGGTCGCGGCCCGATGCGCCGATGCTGGTGGGGCAAGGTGCCGACTACACCATCCTGGGCAGCGAGCGCGTGACGCGCCATCACCTCGACGCCATCCTGCCCGACCGGGCCTTCCTGATGGCGGCGCCCGACCATCACACTTACTGGGCCAACACGCGCGCGCTGGAGATGGCCGACGTGCTGCACGGGCGCGAACTCACGCCCGGCAACGAGATCGTCATGGGCGCCGACGGGCTGGCCGAGGGCGAGTTGCGCGAGAACGAGGCGTTCAACCCGGTGCTCAAGCTTGCGGGCGAGGGGCGCGTGCGGCTCGGCCTGTCGACGGGCGGCGAGCCCGACCCGATGGCCAATGCGGAAGAACGGGCCGGCGACCGCGCCATCATGCGCCGCGGCCTCGACTGGTGCGCCCGCCATGGCATCACCTCGATCCAGAACATGGACGGCAACTACTACCAGCTGGAGCTTCTGTCGGAAGTCGAGGCCGAGGGCGACCTGATCTGCCGGGTCAAGGTGCCGTTCCACTACAAGAATTTCATGACGCTCGAGATGCTGGACAAGGCGTCCGACATGGCCGAACGCTACGCCACAGAGTGGCTGTCGTCGGGCATGGTCAAGCTGTTCTATGACGGCGTGCTGGATTCCTGGACGGCGGTGATGATCGAGCCCTATGCCGACCGGCCGGACTGGGTCGGCGAGCCTCTTTTTTCGCCGGAAGAGTTCAGGCGTATCGCCGTCGAGATCGACAGGCGCGGCCTGCAGATTGCCGTGCATTCGATCGGCGACGGCGCGACGCGCGCGGTGCTCGACGGCTACGAGGCGGCGCAAAAGGCGAACGGCAGGCGCGACAGCCGCCACCGGGTCGAGCATGTCGAGCTGACCACGGCGAGCGACATCCAACGCTTCGTCGATCTCGGCGTCATCGCGTCGATGCAGCCGCCGCATCCGCCGGGTGCGATGACCTTCCCGCTGGAGCCGACGGTGTCGCGTATCGGTCGCGAGCGCTGGCCCTATGCCTATCCGACGCGCAGCCTGATCGATGCCGGCGCCCATGTGGTGTTTGCCTCCGACTGGCCGGTGGCGCCGATCGATCCGATCCAGGGCATGCAGGCGGCGATGCTACGCAAGCCGTGGGCCGAGGACATGCCCGACCAGAGCGTTTCGCTGCACCAGGCGCTGGCCGGCTACACGGTCGAGGGCGCCTATGCCGAGTTCATGGAAGACAGGAAGGGCAAGCTGAAGCCGGGCTTCTTCGGTGACCTGGTGGTGCTGTCGGCCGACATCGAGGCGACGGATCCAGCCGATCTGCACGAGGTGCGACCGGTGACCACCATCTGCGGAGGGCGGGTGACCTACCAGGCCTGAGCGGCATGGCGGCTTGCCTGGAGCATGATCGAGAGCCGTTGTTGCCAAGGCGCGTCGCCTGTGGTGACAATCGAACGGGGAAAAATATTCCACTGTGAAGGTGGATAAACAATGGGGCGTTTTGCGTGCCGGACACACCGGGTAAGAATGCGATTGAAGTTCGCGGAGTTCGCAAGGTCTTTGGAACGGGAGAGGCGCAGGTCGCGGCGCTCGACACCGTCTCGGTGTCGATCAGGGAAAACGAATTCTTCACGCTGCTCGGGCCGTCGGGTTGCGGCAAGACCACGCTGCTGAGGCTGATCGCCGGCTTCGACTTTCCGTCGGAGGGCGAGATCATGCTGTATGGCGAGGACATCGCGCCGCTGCCGCCGTTCAAGCGGCCGGTGAACACGGTGTTCCAGTCCTACGCGCTGTTTCCGCACATGACGGTGGCCGAGAACATCGGCTTCGGTCTGGAGATGCTGGGCAAGCCGCGCGCCGAGATCGACGCGCGCGTCGCCGAGATGCTCAAGCTGGTGCGCATGGAAAAGCTCGCCAAGCGCCGCACCAGTCAGATCTCGGGCGGCCAGCAGCAGCGCGTGGCGCTGGCGCGTGCGCTGGCGCCCCAGCCCAAGGTGCTTTTACTCGACGAGCCGCTGTCGGCGCTCGACTACAAGCTGCGCAAGGAAATGCAGATCGAGCTCAAGCGCCTGCAGCACGAGACCGGCATCACCTTCATCTTCGTCACCCACGACCAGGAGGAGGCGCTGACGATGTCGGACCGCATCGCGGTGATGTCGTCGGGCAAGATCCTGCAGGTCGGCAGCCCGCGCGACATCTACGACCGGCCGGCGGAGCGCTTCGTTGCCGACTTCATCGGCGAGACCAATTTCCTCGACGCGCGGATCGACGGCATCGACGGGAGCAAGGCCAAGGTGACGCTGAAGTCCGGCGCGACGATCTCGGCGACGCTGCCCGACGGCTTCAAGCCGGACGGCGAGGCCACGGTGGTGATCCGGCCCGAACATGCCAAGGCCGTCAAAGGCGATGGCGACATTTCGGGCGTGGTCGAAAACGTCGTCTATTTCGGCACCGATACGCATGTCCACATCAGGCTGGACGACGGCGAGACGTTCACCGTCCGCCAGCAGAATGCGCGGGGGGCCGGAACGAGCTTCGAGCGCGGCGAGCGCGTCGGCATCGTCATCGGCGACGATGCGGCCCAGATCCTGAAGGACTGAGCCATGGCGACCGCAGCCGAAATCGAAAAGCAGACAGAGGCGCGGGAGATCAGGAACCGCTGGTTTCTGTCGGCGCCGGCGCTGATCATCATCCTGCTGGCCGCATCCGGCCCGCTGCTGATCGTGCTCCTCTATTCGTTCCTGACGCCCGGACCGTATGGCGACGTCCAGTGGACGTTCTCGACCGAAGGCTGGGTATCGGTCTTCCTCGAACGCGACATCTTCGACGACACGCTGTCGTTTGCCAGCGCCCACCTGACCATCTTCTGGCGTTCGCTGAAGCTTGCTCTCATGGCGACGGCGGCGACGCTGATCTTCGGCTTTCCGACGGCCTATTTCATCGCCACGCGGCCGGAGCGGACGCGTGACATCTGGCTGTTTTTGATCACCATTCCGTTCTGGACCAACCTCTTGATCCGCACCTTTGCCGTGCTGCAGGTGATCCGCAACGAGGGCATCATCAACACTGCGCTGATCAATCTCGGCATCACCGACCAGCCGATACAGATGCTCTACACCGACTTCGCCATCATGGTCGGCATGGTCTATGTCTATCTGCCGCTGATGGTGCTGCCGCTCTATGCCAGCATGGAAAAGCTCGACTTCCGCCTGGTCGAGGCCGGCTATGACCTCTACGCCACGCGCTGGCAGGTGCTGAAGCGGATCATCTTCCCGATGGTCAGGCCCGGCGTCATCGCCGGTTCGATCCTGGTGTTCATCCCGGCGATCGGCGCCTATGTCACGCCGAGCGTCCTGGGTGGCGGCAAAAACATGATGTTCGCCAACCTGATCGAGCTGCAGTTCGGGCAAGGCCGCAACTGGCCGCTGGGGGCGGCGCTGTCGATCACGGTCATGGCGATCGTGATGGTGGCGCTCCTGGTCTATGTCCGCAACACGTCCGGGTCGGAGGCGCGTCATGGCTAAGCGGTTCTCGATCCGCCAGCAGACCGGCTTCACCACCATCGCCGCGGCCTGCTTCGTCCTGCTCTACGTGCCGATCGCTGTGCTGGTGGCCTATGCCTTCAACGAGTCGACCTCGGTATCCGAATGGGGCGGCTTCTCGCTGCGCTGGTTCGCCGCCGCCTGGAACAACGACCAGGTCATCGACGCCTCGCTGCGTTCGCTGAAGATTGCCTCCTCGGCGGCGGTGATCGCGACGGTCGCGGCAACCATGGCGGCGCTGGCGACGACGCGGACCCGCGCCTATCGCGGGCTGACGTTCAAATATGCCTTCATCAACCAGCCGCTGATGGTGCCCGAGATCGTCACCGGGGTGGCGCTGCTGATCTTCTTTGCGCAGATCAAGGTCGCCACCGGCTATTCGGGCCTCGGCTACCTGATCGCCGCGCATACGGCGTTCTGCATCCCCTTTGCCTATCTGCCGATCCGGGCGCGGCTCGAGAACATGGACCTGACGCTCGAACGCGCCGCAGCCGATCTCTACGCCACGCCGTGGAAGGCGTTCCGCCGGGTGACGCTGCCGCTCCTGTGGCCCGGCATCATCGCCGGGCTGATGCTCGCCTTCGTCATCTCGCTCGATGACGTGGTCATCACGGAATTCGTCAAGTCGGGCGGCCAGGACACCCTGCCGACCTACATGCTGGGGCAGATCCGCCGCGGCATCACGCCGGAGGTCAATGCGATTTCGACCGTCTTCCTGCTCTTGTCGGTCGTCATCGTCACGCTGTTCTTCTTCTTGAGCAGGAAACGGGATTAATCAACGGGAGTGGAATGATGAACCTGAAATCCATGTCGATGGCTGCCGGCCTTGCGCTGCTCGCCTCGACCAGCCTGGCTTCCGCCGCCGGCGAACTCAACATCTACAACTGGGGCAACTACATCAGCCCCGACATGATCAAGAAGTTCGAGAAGCAGTTCGACGTCAAGGTGACGGTGACCGACTACGATTCGAACGACACCGCACTGGCCAAGGTGCGCCAGGGCGGCCACGGCTTCGACGTCGCCATGCCGTCGCAGACCTACGTGCCGATCTGGGTCCAGGAAGGCCTGGTGCTCGAGACCAATCCGGGCGGCATGGAGAACTTCAAGAACGTGGCGCCCGAATGGGCCAATCCGGCCTTCGATCCCGGCCGCAAATACACCGTGCCGTGGGCATGGGGCACAGTCGGCGTGGTCGTCAATACCGACGACTACAAGGGCGACATCAACACCTGGAAGATCGTCTTCGACACGCCTGACGAGCTGAAGGGCAAGGTCAACGTCGTTCCCGAGATGAACGACGTGATCCATGCCGCGATCAAGTATGTCGGCGGCGAGCAGTGCACCGGCGACAAGGACGTGCTGAAGAAGGTGCGCGACGTGCTCGTTGCCGCCAAGCCGAACTGGATCGCCATGGAATACAACACCATCGAGAAGATGGGCGCCGGCGACTTCAAGGCGACCAGCGACTGGAACGGCTCGGCGCTGCGTCAGCGCCTCAAGAACCCGGCCATCCATTACGGCTATCCGGTCGAGGGCTTCCAGTACTGGTCCGACAACGTCGTGGTGCTGAAGGAAGCCAAGAACGTCGACAACGCCAAGCTGTTCCAGAATTTCATGATGGATCCGGAAAACGCGGCGATGAACTCGGCCTTCCACCGCTATGCCAACGGCATCGCCGGGTCGGAGAAGTTCATGCCGGTCGACATGACCTCGGCGCCGGAAGTCGTGGTGCCGGAAGAGTTCAAGAAGAACGGCGAAATCCTGCAGACATGCGCGCCGGAAGTGACGGCGCTCTACACCAAGATCTGGACCGAACTGCAGAAGTAGGTTCTGCCCGGATTTGCCAAGGACTTGTCGCAGCCGGATCACATCCGGCTGCGACAAGCGTTTAGCCTGCCGCTGGCAGGGTAGTCACAGCTCAATAAAAAGGAGTCCCGCTGTGAAACCATTTATGTCCACCACTGTCGCGGCGATCGCGCTGCTTGCGGCCACCGGCCTCGGCCGCGCCGAAGGCCAGCTCAACATCTACAACTGGGGCAACTACACCAACCCCGAGGTCATCAAGAAGTTCGAGGACAAATACCAGGTCAAGGTGACTGTCACCGACTACGACTCGAACGAGACCGCGCTCGCCAAGGCGCGCCAGGGCGGCAGCGGCTTCGACATCGTGGTGCCGTCGCAGACGCATCTGCCGATCTGGATCAACGAAGGCCTGCTGCTGGAGACCAATCCCGGCGGCATGGAGAACTTCAAGAACGTCGCAGCCGAATGGGCCGATCCGAGCTTCGACCCGGGCCGCAAGTATTCGGTGCCATGGGCCTGGGGCACTGTCGGCGTCGTCGTCGATACCGGCGTCTACAAGGGCGACATCAACACCTGGAAGGTCATCTTCGAGACGCCCGAGGAGCTGAAGGGCAAGGTCAACGTCGTTCCAGAAATGAAGGACGTGGTGACTGCTGCTGTCCGTTACGTCGGCGGCGAGCAGTGCACCACCGACAAGGACGTGCTGAAGAAGGCGCGCGACCTGCTGGTGGCCGCCAAGCCGAACTGGATCGCCATGGAATATGGCGCCGTGGACAAGATGAAGGCGGGCGACTTCAAGGCCTCGAGCACCTGGAACGGCGCAGGACTGCGCATCCGGCTGGAGCGCCCGGACGTGCAGTTCGGTTATCCCAAGGAAGGTTTCACCTACTGGAGCGACAACGTGGTCGTGCTCAAGGATGCCGCGAACGTCGAGAACGCCAAGCTGTTCCAGAACTTCATCATGGACCCTGAAATCGCGGCCGGGCTTTCGGCGTTCCACCGCTATGCCAACGGCGTCGCGGGATCGGAGAAATTCATGCCTGACGACATGAAGGATGCACCGGAGATCGTCATTCCGGAGGCCAGCAAGGCACATGGCACAATGTCGCTGATGTGCTCGCCGGAGGCCGACGCGCTCTACACCAGGATCTGGACCGACCTGCAGAAGTAGGCATTTCGTAGATGGGGTTCGGCGTCCGCGCCGAACCCCGCAAACGCCGACAGCGCGAGGGTGATGCCATGAGCTCCTACCGCAACAGCGAAAATGTGCCCCCCATCATGCAAGGCTCGCCGCCGGCCATTCCGGTGCCGAAGGCGGCGTGGGACATGCCGCCGTGGAACCGCTGGGCGTTCCAGCACGTCCGCGAGATCGTGCCGACCGTCGAGGTGTGGCGCGGCGAGGGACCGGTGCGGCAATTGCCGCGCGCCGAGGTCGACCTAGACAGCCTGGCGGTGAGCGACAGCGCGGGCAATCCTGCAACATTGTCCGGCTTGCTCGACGAGAGCTACACCGACGGCTTCATCGTGCTCAAGGAAGGCAAGATCGCCTATGAGCGCTACTTCAACGGCATGACCGAGCGGACGCCGCATCTGTCGCAATCAGTGGCGAAGTCGGTGACCGGCACGGTGTTCGGCATCCTCGCGGGGCGCGGCATCGTCGACCCGAAGAAGCTGGTGACCGACTATATTCCCGAACTGGCAACGACCGGCTGGAACGGGGCGACGGTCCAGCACGTGCTGGACATGACCACCGGCGTCCGTTTCAGCGAGGCCTATACCGATCCCTATTCCGACATCGGCCAGGTCGACGTCGCCTGCGGCTGGAAGCCGGTTCCGTCTGGCACCGACCCCAGTTTCAGGTGGCCGCGGCATGTGTTCGAGCTGATCCAACGCCTGACCGGGACGACGCGGCCGCATGGCGCTGCCTTCGAATACCGCTCGATCGAGACCGACGTTCTCGCCTTCGTCATGGAGCGGGCGACCGGCAAGCGGCTGGCGCAGCTGGTCTCGGAAGAGCTGTGGCAGAAGATCGGCGCCGAAGAGAGCGCATTCTTCACCGTCGACAGCGCCGGCTACGCGCTTGCCGACGGCGGCTTCAACGCGACGCTGCGCGACTACGCCCGCTTCGGCCAGACGATCCTCGAGGACGGCGCCGGGATCGTTCCTGCCGACTGGATCGCCGAGACGCGGAACGGTACGCACGGCCCGAACTTCAGCACGTCGATGCCGGAGGGCAGCTACCGCAACCAGTTCTGGATCGAGGATCCGCGCTCGCGGGCGCTGATGTGCCGCGGCGTGTTCGGGCAACTGATCCATATCGACTGGGACACGAGGATGGTGACGGTGAAGCTGTCGACCTGGCCCGAATTCACCTCCGTCGCCTATTCGGTGGCGACGCTCAAGGCCGTCCACGCGATTGCCGACGCGCTCGCCTGAACACTGCCACAGCAAGGAAAGTCCATGATGTCATCCACCGCGTTTGAGCGCATGTTCGGCTTCGCCCGCAAGGAGGTGAGCCTGGGGAACTGGCGCGAGCAGCCTTACAACAGCTGGTCGTTCCAGAACGCCGGCGAGATGGTGCCGAGCGCGCGCATCGCTGCGCGCGAAGGCCTGGTCGAGGATGCACCGATCGACCTTGGCGGGTTGCTCGACGAGAGAATGGCGATCGACGGGAATGAGGAAACCGTCGCCGGGTTTCTCTCGCGCTCGTCGACCGATGCGCTGGCGGTGATGAAGAAGGGCCGTTTCGTCGGCGACTGGTTCGCGCCGACGATGACGCCCGATGCGCGGCACATCATCTTCTCGATCTCGAAGTCGCTGACGGCGATCCTGGCAGGTAGCCTCGAAGGCGAGGGCAAGCTCGACCCGAACGCGCCGGTGACCGACTACGTGCCGGAAGCGGCAGGCTCGGTCTATGGCAACGCCACCGTGCGGCATGTGCTCGACATGACCGTCAGCCTCGACTTCGAGGAGGCCTATCTCGATCCCGAAAGCCTGTTTGCGCGCTATCGCCGCGCCACGATGTGGAACCCGGGCGGCGGGGCGGAATCGCTGCGCGAGTTCCTCGTTTCGCTGCAGCAACTCGATGAGCCGCACGGAAAAACCTTCCGCTACCGCTCGCCCAATTCCGACCTGCTCGGCATCATCGTCGAGCGTGCGTCGGGCCAACGCTACGCCGAGCTGATGTCGGAGACGCTGTGGCAACCGCTGGGCGCCAGGCGCGATGGTTTCGTGACCGTTGACAAGGAAGGCTCGGCGCGTGCGGCGGGTGGCGTTTCGGTTGCGGTGCGCGACCTTGCCCGCGTCGGCGAGATGATGCGTCAGGGTGGCTCGTCGGATGGCGGGCGGATCGTGCCGCAGGCCTGGGTCGAGGACACGATCCACGGCGGCGACGCTGCAGCCTGGCAGCGTGGCACGATGACCAACCTGTTTGCCCAGGGGCGTTACCGCAACAAATGGTACCAGAGCGCCAATGCCAGCGGCGCCTATTGCGGCATAGGCATTCATGGCCAGTGGATCTATGTCGATCCCAAGGCCGAGGTGGTGATCTCCAAGATGTCGTCGCAGCCGCTGCCGGTGGACGATCCGCTCGACCTCGACAATGTCGCGTTCTTCGAGGCGATCTGCGCGCGGGTCTGAGGGGCGGCTTCGAGCAGGCTGCCCCCCTCATCCGGCCGCTTCGCGGCCACCTTCTCCCCATTGGGGAGAAGAGGAAGAGCGGCGGCGCCTCAGATCTCCTCTCCCCAGCGGGAGAGGTCACCCGAGCGTAGCGGAGGGTGGGTGAGGGGCGTCCTTCTCACTCCACCCTCGAGAACCTGTATTCGGTCACCTGCGAGTAGATCTCGTCGGGCCTGAGCACGGCGCTCGGAAAATGCGGATGGTTGGCCGCATCGGGGAAACGTTGCGGCTCGAGGCAGAGCGCGCCGAAGCGGACGGGTTCGATGCCGCCGCGCAAAAGCGGGGCGACCGGCAGGAACGCGCCGTCGTAGAACTGCAGGCCGGGCTCGGTGGTCCAGAGGTCGAGGCGGATGCCGGATCGGGGGCCTTCCAGCCGGGCGGCATGCCATGGCTCGGGCGCCGGTTGCATGGCGAGCACGAAATTGTGGTCGTAGGTGCTGTGCGCGCCGCCCGGGCCGTTGCGGATGGGGCGCAGGTCGCGGAAATCGAAGACGGTGTCGTCTACCGCCAGAACCTCGCCGGTGGGGATGCCGGCCATATCGACGGGCGTATACGCCTCGGCGGCGATCCTGAGACGGTGGTCGAGGATCGAGCCCGAGCCGTCGAGGTTGAAGTAGGCGTGCGGCGCGAGGTTCATCAGGGTCGGGGCGTCGGTGCGGCCGCCGAGCGCGATGCGCAGCCGGCCCTTGTCGAGCGAATAGCGGCAGGTGACGATGACCCTGCCGGGATAGCCCTGGTCGCCGTCGGGAGAGGTCAGGCCGAGCAACACCGAGTTTTCGCTGGCATCGACGATCGTCCAGTTGCGGCGGAAGAAGCCGTCGCCACCGCCGTGCAGATGGGTGCGGCCGGCCTCGTTGACGTCGAGCTGGTGCTGGATGCCGTCGAGGCTGAAGCGGCCACCGGCGATGCGGTTGGCGCAGCGGCCGGCGATGGCGCCGAAATAGGCGCCATGGGCGAGATAACCGTCGAGATCGTCGAAGCCAAGGATCACCGAGCGCCGGCCGGCTGGCGTGGCGACCACGAGATCGGCAAGCGTGGCGCCGAAGGTGAGGACCCTGGCCTCGATGCCCTCGGCGGCGATGCTGATCGCTTCCACCGTCGATCCGTCGGGCATCCGACCGAATTCGCTGACCGGCATTTCCTGGCACCTCCGCAGTCGGGGCAGGTACCCCGACGCGGTCCAGAGTCCAGGAAACGGGACCGATTCTCAAGCGGCCTGCCCCGAAAAATCAGGCGGCAAGCAGGCTCTTCAGCTTGACGGCGGTCGAGGCCAGAGCGGCGAGATCGGGGCGGGCCGACCTGGCGATCAACATTTCGGCCAACCTGACGTCGCGGGCAACGGCATTGTCCGGGCCGATGCCGCTGGCGGCGACGAGGCGGCCGTCGTCCTTGAGATGGAACAGGATGAAGGCGCCGTCGCCGAGATCGCGGCGGATGGTGCGGTCGCCTTCGTCGGGCAGGCCGGCGATCTGCAGGGTGAGGCCATACTGGTCGGACCAGAACCAGGGAACGGTGGCGTGGGCTTCCTCGGCGCCGAGCATGTTGCGGGCGGCGAGCGCGCCATGTTCCTGGGCGCTGCGCCAGGCCTCCAGCCGGACGCGGCGGTCGCCATAGACGGCGAGCGGGAAGGAGCAGCAGTCGCCGGCGGCAAAGACGTGGGGGTCGCTGGTGCGCAGGCGGGCGTCGACGGAGATGCCGTTGTTGAGCGCAAGGCCGGCGGTTTCGGCAAGCGCGGTCACGGGGACGGCGCCGATGCCGACGATGGCGAGGTCGGCCACGACAGTCCGGCCGCTCGACAGGACGATGCGCACGGTCTCGCCGTCGTCTTCCATCGAAGCGATGCCGTCGCCGCAGACGATCTCGACGCCCTCGGCGACATGCGCCTGATGCACGACGGCGGCGATCTCCTCGGGCACGCCGCGCATGAGGATGCGGGGCTGGGCCTCGATGACGGTGACATCGGCGCCGAGCTTGCGCGCCGAGGCGGCGAGTTCTAGGCCGATGAAGCCGCCGCCGACGATGGCGATGCGGACGCCTTGGCGCAGGTGCCGGCGGATCAGGAGCGCGTCGTCGAACGTGCGGAGACAGACCGAGCGACCCCCCATTCCCTGGAGCGGCAGCTTGCGTGGCAAGGCGCCGGTGGCGAGCAGCAGCTTGTCGTAGGCGAGGTCGGAGCCATCGGCGAGGCGCACCGAGCGGTTGGCCCGGTCGATGGAAAGGACCGTGGTCGAATTCCTGAGGTCGATGCGGTGTTCGGCCAGGCGCGCGGCATCGGCGATGGTCTTGATCGACGGCGCCTGTTCGCCCGTCATCGCCTCCTTGGAGAGCGGCGGGCGCTCATAGGGCGGGTGGGCTTCCGAGCCGACCAGCGCGATGGTGCCGTCGTAGCCTGCCTCGCGCAGGGCGAAGGCCGCGCGCGTGCCGCACTCGCCGGCGCCGACAATGACCATTCCTGCGACCATTCCTGCCGTCATGTCAGTCAGCCATCCGGATGAAGACCTTGCCGTCGTCGACCTTGACCGGATAGGTGCGGAGGTTGACGCAGACCGGCGCGCCGCGGGCGGCGCCGGTCTTGTAGTTGAAACGGCCGTTGTGCTTGGGGCACTCGATGATGTCGCCCATGACCAGCCCCTGCGACAGGTGGATCTGTTCGTGGGTGCACAAGCCGTCGGTGGCGAAGAACTCGTCCTCGGGGCTGCGGTAGATGGCGAAGGTGCGGCCCGCATGGTCGAAGCGGAGCACGTCTTCCTCGTCGATGTCGTCGGCCGCGCAGGCCTCGATCCAGTCGCTCATGTCTCTCTCTTTGGGATTTCAGGAATTCGGAGCGGCTGGGGGCCGCCGCCCCGTGGGGCGCCTTGGGAGGCTATTGGGCGGCGAGTGCTGCCTCGCTGTGGAATTCCTCGCGGTAGGGCCGCGCCGTCGGCGGCAGCTCGCGCTTGATGAAGTAGTCCTCGTTCCTGAGCTGGCGGAGAAAGGCCGGCAGCATCTCGCGGTAGCCGGCCCACATGGACTGAGATGGCGCCGGCAGGTCGTGCTTGATCATCTCGTGCAGCCTGGGCAGCGCGTGATAGGGCACCATCGGGAACATGTGGTGCTCGACGTGGTAGTTCATGTTCCAGTAGATGAAGCGGCTGACGGGGTTCATCAGCACGGTGCGGCTGTTGAGGCGATGGTCGACGACATTGTCGGCGAGGCCGCCATGCTGCAGCAGGCCGGTGAGCACGTGATGCCAGGCGCCGTAAAGGCGGGGCAGGCCGACCAGCATCAGCGGCAGCCATGAGCCGAGATAGAGCGCAAGTGCGATGGTGGCCAGATAGATGGCGAGCCAGATGCGGGCGATGCGGATGGCGCGGGGCTGCTCGCTCTCGGGGATGAAGGTCGCTTCCTCCTTGCCGATGACGCCGGCGGCGTTGCGGACCATGTCGACCATGGCGTGCCAGGCATCGAGCAGGCCGAAGAAATTGAGCACGACGCGCAGGAGGTCCGGCGGGCGCATGACGGCGATCTCCGGATCGCGGCCGACGATGACGGTGTCGGTGTGGTGGCGGGTGTGGCTCCAGCGCCAGGTCACCGGGTTGCGCATGATCATGAAGCAGGCGATCTGGTAGACCGCGTCGTTCATCCACTGCGTCTTGAAAGCGGTGCCGTGGCCGCATTCGTGCCAGCGGGCATCGGTGGCCGAGCCATAGAGGACGCCGTAGCAGAGGAAGAAGGGTACGCACCACCAGCTGCCCCACAGGGCGGCGCCGGCAGCGCCGAAGGCAACGAGCAGGCCGAGCCAGATCGCGGTGTCGCGAATGGCGGGCGCATCGGAGCGCTGCATCAGCTCCTTCATCTGCTTGCGCGGAATGTCTGTGTGATACCACTCGGCGGCGGCGAGGCCGCTCTCGACGGCGCGGCGCGCACTCTCTCCCACAAGACTGTAGTCGCGCGCCGAAGGCGTCACGGTCATGGCTTTCTCCCTGGAAGTCGGAAACGCTTCCGCTGATGGCGCCGGACATCGTTCACTGAGAGAATGGTACCGCATGATGCGATATTTTCAATCATGGTATGATAGTTTCTATCATTTTCTATCATGATGCGGTAACGTGGGTGGAAATCGCGGGAGCGGACATGAGCAAGCGGCCCACCATCACCGATCTCGCCCGCGCATCGGGCGTCAGCGTCGCCACCGTCGACCGGGTGCTGAACGGGCGGCTGCCGGTGCGCGAGGAGACGCAGCGCCGTGTCTACGAGGCCGCGACCGGCATCGGCTATCATGCCGCCGGGCTGATCGCGCAGCGGATGCGCAAGGAGCTGCCCGAATACCGGCTCGGCTTCCTGCTGCTGCGCCCCAGGGACGTGTTCTACCGCGCCTTCGCCAGCGAGTTGGAGAAGGCGATCGCACAGGCGCCGGGTTTCCGCGGGACTGCGGCCATCGACTTCGCGGAGTCGCTGGCGCCGGAAGAGATCGTCGAAAAGCTGCGCCGCCTGGCGGCGAACTGCGACGCGGTGGCCCTGGTCAGCCCCGACCATCCGACGGTGACGGCGGCGGTGGCGGAGGTGAAGGGGCGGGGTGTTCCAGTCTTTTCGCTGCTTTCCGACTTCGCCACCGGCATCCGCGAGGGTTATGTCGGCATCGACAACCTGAAGGTCGGGCGCACCGCTGCCTGGATGATCTCCAAATGCGCGCGCCAGCCGGGCAAGGTGGCGCTGTTCGTCGGCAGCCACCGCTTCCATGGCCATGAGCTGCGTGAGATCGGCTTCCGCGCCTTCTTCCGTGAGCACGCGCCCGAATTCACCGTGCTGGAGACGGTCGTCAACAACGAGTCCTACGCGATCACGCATGAGGCCGTCGCAGGGTTGCTCGGGCAGCATGGCGACCTCGTCGGCTGCTATGTGGCCGGAGGCGGCATCGAAGGCGCGATCTCGGCCTTGCGGGAGGTGAAGCCCGATCCGCTGCCGGTGCTGATTTGCAATGAGATCACCGTCGATACGCGCGCGGCGCTCGCCGACAATCTTGCCGTGATGGCGATCGCGACGCCGCTGGCGCCGCTGTGCCGCGAACTGGTCGGACTGATGGCGCATTCGATCGAGGAGGGTGCTGCCAACGCGCCGGGGCAGACGTTCCTGCCCTTCGACGTCTACCTGCCCGAAAACATCTGAGCCTCATTCCTTGAGGATACGACCAATGTTCCGCGGGATTCGCCTGATCTCCGCGGCAATCCGCTGGACCGGCGATTTGACCGGCCGCGCTGCCGGCCGGGCATCCTTCGCCGCCGTCGCGGCCCGGTTGTGCTGGATCTCGTCCCACGCAAGGCGGGCGGCAAGGTCGGCGGATGCCTGCCGAATGTGGCTGCACCATCCGGGCGTGCTGCGCATCAGATCGGCAAATGTTTCCTGTTCGGTCCGGTCGGGAGCAATCGGCACGCGCAGCGCTTTTGGCCACCAGGCCGCGCTGTCGGCGATCGAGATGAACGCCGCCAACTGAGGCATGCCCGAATGCCGGGATGCCTTCCTGCGGGCGCTGAAATGCAGGACGGTCGGCGTCCGGCAATAGGCAATGGGCGATTGCGGATTGGCATCCAGGATGCGGTGCCACAGGCGCCAGTCTGCCGCGGAAGGCACATCCTCGGGCCATGCATCGCGAGCGGGGAGGGCGTCGGCCCTGTACAGGAAGCAGCTTGCCGCGATGGTGTTGCCCCGTCGAAATGCCTCGAACTCGTCCGGAAACTCCAGATTGGTCAGGAACGGCGCGACGATGCCATCGGTGGAGACCCACAGCGCCTGGCTGTAGGCGATCGCCGCGCCGTCCTGGAGGCCGCGCAGCAGGGTTTCGAAATGGTCGGGGAACAGAAGGTCGTCGTCGGCCGCGAAGCCGATCAACTCGCCGCGGGATTGCCTCAGGGCGACGTTGCGATTGGCGTAGCCGAAATGCGGGGCCTTGGGCAGGTCGAAATAGCGGATCCGCGGGTCGTCGAACCGCTGGACCGCTTGCGCTGTGCCGGGGAGTGCCCCGTCTCCGACAACCAGAAGCTCGAAATCGCCGAATGTCTGGTTGAGGACGGATTCAACAGCCAGCCCGACAACATCCGGCCGGCAGTGCGTCGGCATCAGAATGGAAATGCGTGGACGGCTCACCACCCGGTGGTGTTCCCGAAGCTGTAGGGAATGAGGTCGGTGTCGAGCGGAAGGCGATATTTGTCGGGGCTCGAATGGTCGTACTGGATGGTTGGGAAATTGACCACGACAGCGTCCGTCGTGCCGATGTTGCGGTCTGCATGCCAGACGAATTTGGGCACGTTGACCAGTCGCGGGCGACTTGCCGAGAGGTAGACCTTGCAAACCTTGCCGCAAGTGCTGGATTCGGGGCGCGGATCGTAGAGGACCAGTTCCAGTTCGCCGCCGATCACGAAATAGCGGTCCTCGTGCAGTTTGTGCAGGCCCCAACCCTTCGCCATGCCTGGCCGGATCGTGAAGATGTAGGAGAAGACCAAGGGGTCGGCATGCCAGCCCCAGCGCGGGTCGAACAATTCGGTGACGCTGCCGCGGTCGTCGTCGTGGCGGATGCTGTCGTAAAACGACATGCCGTCGAGCAAAGGGACTGTGCTGCGGCGCTGTTCATCGACGGTCCGCTGGTCCTGCACGGCCGCGGCAAGGGTTTTCTCCAGGATATTCGGGCGGTTGTCGGGACCAGCGCTCACGTTCAAGCTCCTCCATGCTGTGGCCGGGGTTTGCCACGTATGGCGCCGAAACACTACAGCCGTCGCAGTGGATTTGTCGTGTTTTGCAGTGGCCTTGTGCAGCGCTCGCATCTGTCTGCGATGTTGAATCTATCAGAAATGATAGCTTGCAAGGCTGAAGCGGCTTTGACTGCCCGACGGAGAATGACGTATATCGCCGGAAGATGATATGGAATGAATGTTCCATTATAGCTGGAGGAATATCGCCGATGCCTGCCGTTTCGTTCGCCCTCAACCACATGGCCGCGCCGGGTCTGTCGATCGAGCCGTTCTTCGCGCTCGCCAAAACGCTCGGGATCGCTTCCGTCGAGATCCGCAACGATCTCGCCGGCAACGCCATCATCGACGGCACGCTAGCCAGCGCTGTCCGCGCCATGGCTGCGGAAAATGGAATGTCCATAACCAGCATCAACGCGCTGCAGCGCTTCAACGAGTGGAATGCAACGCGCGAGGCGGAAGCGATCGAGCTTGCCGACTATGCCCGCGACGCGGGCGCGCAAGCCCTGGTGCTGGTGCCGGTCAATGACGGTACCGGGCAGGCGGACGGCGAACGCCAGCGCAACCTGAGGACGGCGCTGTCGGCGCTGAAGACCATCCTCGGCGATCGCGGCGTGCGCGGCCTTGTCGAGCCGCTCGGCTTCGAGATCTGCTCGCTGCGCTCCAAGCGCGAGGCGGCCGAAGCCATCGAGGATGTCGGTGGCACCGGTGCGTTCCGCATGGTGCACGACACGTTCCATCACCATCTGGCCGGCGAGCCGGATCTTTTCCCTGGCATGACCGGGCTGGTGCATATCTCGGGCGTCGACGATCCCGGCGTTACCGTGCCCGACATGCGCGATCCGCACCGCGTGCTGGTCGATGCCGGCGACCGGCTGGACAATGTTGGCCAGATCCGCGCCCTGATCGCCGGCGGCTACAAGGGCCTGTTGTCCTTCGAGCCGTTTTCGCCCGTCGTGCACAAGCTTGCTGACCCGCGCAGCGCATTGGCCGAGAGCATCGCGTTCATCCGCGCCAGCGTCTGAGGGCGGCCGGGCGGGCTTTGTCCGGCGAGCCAGCGTCGCCGAGGCATTTCTTTCACGCAAAGATTGATCGTCGGCGATGGAATGCCTCTTGACGTTCGTCCGGAATATGGAATAAACATTTCATAAATAAAAAGTACGGCCCGAACATTCTGAATTGGGCCGACATCGGGAAACGGGTGGCACATCTTGCATCGCCGAGGAGCGATGGTGGCGCCCGTAGAGACGAGCCTGCGGCGAAGCCGCGGGCTTCCGGCACAACGGGGTGCAGCCGGGCACCATTCGTGGAGGAGAGTAATCATGAAGAAGTATCTGCTCGGCGCTGCCATGATCGCGCTGATGTCGGGTTCCGCGTTTGCCGGCGACATCGGTGTCAGCATGGCCAATTCGGACACCTTCCTGACGGTCCTGCGCAAGGGCATCGAAAAGGCCGCGGCCGATGCGAGCCAGCCCGTCGTCATCGAGATCGCCGACGACGACGTCAACAAGCAGCTCAGCCAGGTCCAGAACTTCATTG
This sequence comes from Aminobacter aganoensis, assembly GCF_014206975.1. GTDB lineage: Bacteria > Pseudomonadota > Alphaproteobacteria > Rhizobiales > Rhizobiaceae > Aminobacter > Aminobacter aganoensis. The sequence goes on along the minus strand of NZ_JACHOU010000006.1, from coordinate 56,872 downwards.
CCGCCAAGGTCGACGCCATCATCGTCAACGCCGTCGACACCTCGGCGACCGCGCCGATGACCAAGCTCGCCAACGACGCCGGCATCCCGATCGTCTATGTCAACCGCCAGCCGATCGACGTCGATGCGCTGGGCGAGAAGGGCGCCTTCGTCGCCTCGAACGAGGCCGATTCCGGCACGCTCGAGACCAAGGAAGTCTGCCGCATCCTCAAGGAAGCCGGCAAGACCGAAGCCGGCATCCTGGTGATGCAGGGCGATCTCGCCAACCAGGCTGCGCAGATGCGCACCAAGGACGTCCACGACGTGATCGCGACGCCGGACTGCGCGTTCATGAAGATCATCGACGAGCAGACCGCAGGTTGGGATCCGGTCAAGGCGCAGGACCTGATGACCAACTGGATCGCCGCCGGCCACAAGCCCGATGCCGTGATCTCCAACAACGACAACATGGCGATCGGCGCGATCAACGCGATGAAGGCCGCCGGTTGGGACATGAAGGACGTCGTCGTCGGCGGTGTCGACGCCACGCAGGAAGCGCTTGCCTACATGAAGGCCGGCGACCTCGACGTCACCGTGTTCCAGGATGCCGCCGGCCAGGGCGGCGGCGCCATCGATGCGGCGATGAAGCTCGCCAAGGGCGAAAAGGTGGAAGCCAAGGTCTGGATCCCGTTCCAGCTGGTGACGCCCGCGAATATGGATCAGTTCACCTCCAAGAACTGATATGATCCACGGAATGCGCCGTCGCTCGACGGCGGCGCATTTCCCCTGAAAGACTGTGCCCCGCGCATGTCGCCGGGCCGGGTCTGGGAGGACCGATCGCCATGAATGGCACAGGCACGATGGAAGCGGCGCCCGCAGGCGGTGCCGCGATGGACGCCGGCTACCTTCTCGAAGTCGAGAACGTCCGCAAGGAATTTCCCGGCGTCGTCGCCCTCGACAATGTCCAGCTCAGGCTGAAGCGCGGCAGCGTGCATGCGCTGATGGGCGAAAACGGCGCCGGCAAGTCGACGCTGATGAAGATCGTGGCCGGCATCTACACGCCCGATTCCGGCAGCTTCAAGCTGCGCGGCGACGACATCAAGCTGCGCGGGCCGCTCGATGCGCTCGAGCACGGCATCGCCATGATCCACCAGGAACTCAACCTGATGGCGCCGATGACGGTGGCCGAGAACATCTGGATCCGCCGCGAGCCGCTGACCCGCCTCGGCTTCGTCGATCATGGCGAGATGCGCCGCAAGACGGCCGAGCTGTTCAGGCGGCTCAACATCGACATCGATCCGGACGTGAAGGTGGGCACGCTTTCTGTCGCCAGCCGCCAGATGGTCGAGATCGCCAAGGCGGTGTCCTACGAATCCGACGTGCTGATCATGGACGAGCCGACTTCGGCGCTGACCGAGCGCGAGGTCGATCATCTGTTCACCATCATCCGGGCCCTGCGCGCGCAGGGCAAAGGCATCATCTACATCACCCACAAGATGAACGAGCTGTTCGAGATCGCCGACGAGTTCTCGGTGTTCCGGGACGGCAAGTACATCGCCACCAAGGCTTCGACCGAGGTGACCCGCGACGACATCATCCGGATGATGGTGGGGCGCGAGATCACCCAGATGTTCCCCAAGGAAGAGGTGCCGATCGGCGGGGTCGTGCTGTCGGTGAAGGGGCTGGCGCTCAAGGGCGTGTTCTCCGACGTGTCCTTCGACGTGCGCGCGGGCGAAATCCTCGGCATTGCCGGGCTGGTCGGCTCGGGGCGCTCGAACATCGCCGAGACCGTGTTCGGGGTGACGCCGGCGGATGCCGGCACCATCGACCTGTTCGGCAAGCGCGTACGCATCGACAGCCCGTCGACGGCCATGAAGCACGGCCTGGCCTTCCTGACCGAGGACCGCAAGGAAACCGGCTGCTTCCTGTTGCTCGACATCCAGGAAAACACCCAGATGGCGGTGCTGCAGTCGGGCTACGTCAAGAGCGGCTTCGTCAAGCAGAAGCACCTGGCCAAGGATTCCGTCGAGATCAGCCAGGCGTTGAGGGTGAAGACGCCCGACATGGCCGAACCGATCATCAACCTGTCCGGCGGCAACCAGCAGAAGGTGCTGATCGCGCGCTGGCTTTTGACCAAGCCGAAGATCCTCATCCTGGACGAGCCGACACGCGGCATCGACGTCGGCGCCAAGGCGGAGATCCATCGCCTGATCTCGAAGCTGGCGGGGGAGGGCGTGGCCGTCATCATGATCTCGTCGGAGATGCCCGAGGTGCTGGGCATGAGCGACCGCATCATGGTGGTGCACGAGGGCCGCGTCACCGGCTTCCTCGACCGCGCCGAAGCCAGCCAGGTCAAGATCATGGAACTCGCGTCGCACTGACCGGCGCCAATCAGCTCAAGGGTGGAAGAACCATGTCGACGAACGAGATTGCGGGTACCGCAAACGTCATCGGAAGCAAGAAGCGCCTGCCGCCCGAGGTGTCGATCCTGGGCGTGCTGATCGGCATCGCCATCGTCTTCGAAATTCTCGGCTGGATCTTCGTCGGCGACAGCTTCCTCGCCAACAAGCAGCGCCTGTCGATCATCATCCTGCAGGTGTCGGTGATCGGCATCATTGCGGTCGGCGTCACCCAGGTCATCATCACCGCCGGCGTCGACCTGTCCTCGGGCTCGGTCGTCGGCCTCGCCGCCATGGTGGCGGCAAGCCTCGCGCAGACATCGGCCAATCCACGTGCCGTCTATCCCGCGCTCACCGACATGTCGCCGATCTGGGCGATCCTGGCCGGCCTCGGCGTCGGCCTGCTGGCCGGTATGGTCAACGGCTCGCTGATCGCCAGGACCAAGATACCGCCCTTCATCGCGACGCTGGGCATGATGGTGTCGGCACGGGGTCTCGCCAAATGGTACACGCTCGGCCAGCCGGTGGCGCTGCTCGACGACAGCTTCACCTGGTTCGGCAAGAGCTTCAACATCCTCGGCTTTCCGCTGCCGCTGCCGGTCATCGTGTTCCTGCTGGTGGCGGTCATCTTCCACATCGCGCTGACCTATACCCGCTACGGCAAGTTCACCTATGCCATCGGCGCCAACCCGCAGGCGGCGCGCGTGTCGGGCATCAATATCGGCAGCCACCTGGTCAAGGTGTATGCCATCGCCGGCCTGCTGTCGGGCCTGGCGGGGGTGATGACGGCGGCGCGCGCCGCCTCCGGCCAGCCGGGCATGGGCGTCGCCTATGAACTCGACGCGATCGCCGCTGCCGTCATCGGCGGCACCTCGCTGTCGGGCGGCGTCGGGCGCATCACCGGCACGGTGATCGGCACCATCATCCTCGGCGTGCTGACTTCGGGCTTCACCTTCCTGAAGGTCGGCGCCTACTATCAGGAAATCATCAAGGGCATGATCATCGTGGCGGCTGTGATCATCGACCAGCACCGCCAGAACAAGCGCAAGAAGGCGTAGTGAGTTCCTTGGACATGATCCTGTCCGAATAGAAACAGGCCGCCCGGCATCCCGTCAGCGGGGCGGCCCATCCCAGAGATCAAGATTGCAGGCCCGGACGGCGCGGGCCAGGGAAATGAGGTTGTCATGACAGTTCGGTTCGGTGTCCTGGGCGCAGGCCGCATCGGCAAGGTCCACGCCAAGGCCGTGGCCTCCAATCCGCAGGCGAAGCTGGTGGCGGTGGCGGACGCCTTCGAGAAGGCGGCGAACGATCTCGCCGAAACCTATGGCTGCGAGGTTCGTTCCATCGACCAGATCGAGAAGGCGTCGGACATCGACGCCGTGGTGATCTGCACGCCGACCGACACGCACGCAGACCTGATCGAGCGCTTCGTGCTCGCCGGCAAGGCGGTGTTCTGCGAGAAGCCGATCGATCTGGACGCGGCCCGCGTCGAAAAATGCCTGGCCGTGGTCGAGAAGGCCGGCGGCACGCTGATGGTCGGGTTCAACCGGCGCTTCGACCCGCATTTCGCCGCCGTGCGCAAGGCGATCGACGACGGCGCCATCGGCAAGGTCGAGCAGGTGGTGATCACCTCGCGCGATCCCGGCCCGCCGCCGGCGGACTACATCACACGTTCGGGCGGCATCTTCCGCGACATGACCATCCACGATTTCGACATGGCGCGCTTCCTGCTCGGCGAGGAGCCGGTGGCGGTGACGGCGACGGCTTCGGTGCTGGTCGACAAGAAGATCGGCGAGCTCGGCGACTTCGACAGCGTCTCGGTGATCCTGGTGACGGCAAGCGGGCGGCAGTGCGTGATCAGCAATTCGCGCCGCGCCACCTATGGTTACGACCAGCGCATCGAGGTGCATGGCTCGGACGGCATGGTCTCGGCCGAGAACCAGCGCGCGGTGTCGATCGAGGTTGCGGGCGCGCTGGGCTACACCCGCCCGCCGCTGCACGACTTCTTCATGACGCGCTACACCGAAGCATATGCCAACGAGATCGCGGCCTTCATCGCCTCGGTGACCAGGGGCGCCAAGATTTCGCCCGACGGCAAGGATGGCCTGATGGCGCTGAAACTGGCGGATGCGGCGTTGAAATCGGCCAAGGAAGGCAAGACCGTCCGGCTTTGAGCCAGCGGCACGGACAGCGCCTCGGGGCAATTGGCCACGGGGCGCACAGCCACAACCTGTCGATGGAATAAAAATTCCTGATGACCGATAATTGGAATTGAAATTGCATTGTGTGGCCTGTTATCTGATTTTGCGGGCAGGCCGGCGCGGCGGAGCGACCGGGAGGACAAAATGACCGACCCCAAGAACCAGCCTACACTCGACGTCATCACCATCGGGCGCGCGTCGGTCGATCTCTACGGCCAGCAGACCGGATCGCGGCTGGAGGACGTGGCGTCGTTTGCCAAGTCGGTCGGTGGCTGCCCGGCCAACATCGCCATCGGCACGGCGCGGCTCGGCCTGCGCTCGGCGCTTCTGACCCGTGTCGGCGACGAGCATATGGGCCGCTACATCCGCGAGCAGATGCTGCGCGAAGGCGTGTCCGACAAGGGGCTTGTCACCGACAAGGAGCGGCTGACGGCGCTGGTGCTGCTGTCGGTCGAGAACGACAAGACGTTTCCGCTGATCTTCTACCGCGAGAACTGCGCCGACATGGCGCTGTCGGAAGCCGACATCGATCCCGGCTTCATCAGGTCGGCGCGGGCGATCGTCGTCACCGGCACGCATTTCTCGCGGCCGAACACCGATGCCGCCCAGCGCAAGGCGATGAGGCTGATCAAGGAGAGCGGCGGCAAGGTGGTGTTCGACATCGACTATCGGCCGAACCTGTGGGGCCTGGCCGGCCATGCCGCCGGCGAAAGCCGCTACATCGCCTCCGACAAGGTGTCGAACCACATCAAGGGCGTGCTTGGTGACTGCGACCTGATCGTGGGCACCGAGGAAGAGGTGATGATCGCCTCGGGAGAGAGCGAGTTGCTCGCGGCGCTGAAGACGATCCGGTCGCTGTCCAAGGCGACCATCGTGCTCAAGCGCGGGCCGATGGGTTGCATCGTCTATGACGGGCCGATCACCGACGACCTCGAGGCCGGCATTGTCGGCAAGGGTTTTCCGATCGAGGTCTACAACGTGCTGGGTGCGGGCGATGCCTTCATGTCGGGCTTTTTGCGCGGCTGGCTGGGCGGCGAGAGCCTGGCCACAGCGGCGACCTGGGCCAATGCCTGCGGCGCATTTGCCGTGTCGCGGCTGCTCTGCTCGCCCGAAATCCCGACCTTCGAGGAACTGCAGTTCTTCCTCAGGAACGGCAGCAAGGAACACGCGCTGCGCAAGGACGAGGCGATCAACCACGTGCACTGGGCGACGACGCGCCGGCGCGAGATCCCCTCGATGATGGCCCTGGCCTGCGACCACCGCATCCAACTGGAAGACATCGCCACCCGTGTCGGCGCCGACCCGGCGCGCATCCGCGATTTCAAGGTGCTGGCGGTGAAGGCCGCGGCCAAGGTGGCCGATGGCCGTGACGGCTATGGCATGCTGATCGACGAGAAGTACGGCCGCGATGCGATGTTCGAATTCGCCCGCCATCCCTTTGGCTGGATGGGCCGGCCGGTGGAGCTGCCGGGCTCGCGGCCGCTGCGTTTCGAATTCTCGCAGGACATCGGCTCGCAGCTGGTCGAATGGCCGCTCGACCACACCATCAAGTGCCTGTGCTTCTACCATCCCGACGACCCGGCGGAACTGAAGGCCGAGCAGCAGCAGAAGCTGCGCACGCTGTTCGAGGCGGCGCGGAAAGTCGGGCGCGAGCTCTTGATCGAGATCATTGCCGGCAAGCACGGCAAACTCGACGAAAACACCATTCCGCGCGCGCTGGAGGAGCTTTATGCGCTCGGCATCAAGCCGGACTGGTGGAAGCTCGAGCCACAGGCGTCGGCCGCCGCGTGGAAGAAGATCGAGGCGATCATCACCGGCAACGATCCCTATTGCCGCGGCGTCGTGCTGCTCGGGCTCGAGGCGCCGCTGGCCGACCTCGAAGTGGCCTTCGCGGCGACCGCCGATGCGCCGGTGGTCAAGGGTTTTGCCGTCGGCCGCAGCATCTTCGCCCATGCGGCGGAAGAGTGGATGGCCGGCCGCATGAACGACCAGGCGGCGGTCGACGACATGGCCCAGCGTTTTGAACAGCTGACCAAGGCATGGCTTGCCGCGCGGGATCGCCGGGCGGCATAAAGACAATGGCTGATGCGAGGCTGCGTCCCATGGATGCGCCAGCCGCAGCGGGAGGAGAAGACGATGACCAAGACCGTTCGCCTGACCATGGCGCAGGCGCTGACGCGCTACCTGACGCGGCAGATGACCGTGATCGACGGCAAGATGGTGACGCTGTTCGGCGGCGTGTGGGCGATCTTCGGCCACGGCAACGTTGCCGGTCTGGGCGAGGCGCTGTACCAGGTGCGGGAGGAACTGCCGACCTATCGCGCCCATAACGAGCAGGCGATGGCGCATGCCGCGATCGCCTACGCCAAGACCAATTTCCGCCAGCGCATGATGGCGGCGACGAGCTCCATCGGACCCGGCGCCGTCAACATGGTGACGGCGGCGGCGCTCGCGCACGTCAACCGCCTGCCGGTTCTGCTTCTGCCCGGCGACGTGTTTGCCAATCGCGTACCCGACCCGGTGTTGCAGCAGGCCGAGGATTTCGGCGACGGCACGGTCTCGGTCAATGACTGCTTCCGACCGGTGTCGCGCTATTTCGACCGCATCACCCGGCCCGAGCAGATCATCCCGGCACTGGCGCGCGCCATGCAGGTGTTGACCGATCCGTCCGAATGCGGGCCGGTGACGCTGTCGCTGTGCCAGGACGTGCAGGCCGAGGCCTATGACTATCCCGAGAGCTTCTTTGCCGAGCGCGTGTGGACGCAGCGTCGGCTACGGCCCGACCGAGACGAACTCGCGACCGCGGCAGAGGTGCTGAAGGCGGCGAAGAAGCCGCTGATCGTGGCGGGTGGCGGCGTGCTCTATTCCGGCGCATCGGAGGAACTCGACCGCTTCGTCCAGGCCACCGGCATTCCCGTCTGCGAGACGCAGGGCGGCAAGTCGGCGCTGACCGATGAGCACGGGCTCAACATGGCGGCGGTGGGCGTCACCGGCACCGAGGCGGCCAACCGGCTGGCCGAGGAAGCCGACGTGGTGCTGGCGGTCGGCACGCGGCTGCAGGACTTCACCACGGGGTCGTGGGCGCTGTTCAAGAACGTCGGCAAGACCATCATCGGCCTCAATGTCCAGCCTTTCGACGCCGGCAAGCACATGGCGCTGCCGCTGGTGGCGGATGCCAGGGAAGGGCTCGCCGAACTGGGTGCTGCGGTCGCCGGCTACAAGGCGCCTGTTGCCTGGACCGAAAACGCCAAGGTCGGCAAGGCCGAGTGGCGCAAGGCGGCGGCCAAGGTGACGGCGGCGACCAACGCTGCACTGCCGTCGGACGCGCAGGTGATCGGCGCCGTGCAGCGGACGCTGGGGTCGGACGTCATCGTGCTGCACGCGGCCGGCGGCCTGCCGGGCGAGATGCACAAGCTGTGGCAGGCGGGCGGACCCGGTTCCTACCACTCCGAATACGGCTTTTCCTGCATGGGCTACGAGATCGCCGGGGGCTTGGGCGCCAAGATGGCTCGGCCGGACAAGGAGGTCGTCGTCATGATCGGCGACGGCTCCTATCTGATGCTGAACTCGGAGATCGCGACATCGGTGATGCTCGGGCTCAAGCTGACCATCGTGCTGCTCGACAACAGGGGCTATGGCTGCATCAACCGGCTGCAGATGGCCACCGGCGGCGCGAATTTCAACAACCTGCTGCGCGACTCCAGGCATGAAGTGCTGCCTGATATCGACTTCGTCGCGCATGCGAAAAGCCTGGGCGCCAATGCCGAGAAGACAGCGTCGATCGCTGATCTTGAGGCGGCGCTTGATCGAGCGCGCAAGAGCGACCGGACGACGGTGGTGCTGATCGACACCGACCCGCTGGTCTCGACCGGCGAGGGCGGCCACTGGTGGGACGTTGCCGTGCCCGAGGTGAGCGCGCGGGCGGAGGTGAATGCCGCGCGCAAGGGTTACGAGGAGAAGCTCAAGCTGCAGCGGGTGGGGGATTGAGTTTGGGGCTGTGAGGTTGGCGCTGCCGCTTGGAGCGTTGGCGCTGCCCCGGCTTGAAGTGTTGGCGCTGCCCCTCACTGTCCTGCCGGACATCTCTCCCCGTAAACGGGGAGAGAGTGGCTGTCACCACCGCTCCCGCCATCATCTTCGGCGTTGGCGATTGGCGAAATCAGCGCGGGCGGCGTTTCTCTCCCCGCTTGCGGGGAGAGATGTCCGGCAGGACAGTGAGGGGCGGCGCTGAGGTTAACCCTCCCCCTTGTGGGGAGGGTCGGCGCGAAGCGATGGGGAGGGGGTACCCGGCGTCGCGCTCGTCGAATTACCCCCCACCCGCGCCTACGGCGCGTTCTCCCCACAAGGGGAGGTAAGAATGGAGAACTGATGTGAAAGCCAAATTGGGCATGTCCCCCATCGCGTGGTGGAACGACGACCTTGCCGAACTGAGCGATGACGTGTCGCTGGAGGAGTGCCTGCGCCAGTCGCGCTCGGCCGGGTTCACCGGCATGGAGCAGGGCCGCCGCTTCCCGAGCACGCCGGAGGCGATGCTGCCGATCCTGAAGAAGGCGGACGTGACTTTGTGCGGCGGCTGGTTCTCCGGCACGCTGGTCAACGAGGACATGGCGGCGAACAAGGACCGCATCCAGCCGATGATCGACCTGTTCAAGGCGGTCGCCGCACCTTGCATCGTCTATGGCGAGGTTGGCCGGTCGATCCAGGGCGATCGCTCGAAGCCGCTTGCCGGCAAGGCCGTCCTGTCGGACGACGAGATGAAGGCCTATGCGCGCAAGCTGACCGCGTTCGGCGAATGGTGTGCCGAACAAGGCATGCCGTTGTCCTATCACCACCACATGGCGGCGGTGGTGCAGTTCGAGCACGAGCTCGACGCCTTCATGACGCATTCGGGCGAGGGCATTCCGCTGCTGCTCGACGCCGGCCATCTCGCCTTTGCCGGCGGCGATGTACTGCGCGCCATCGACAACCACCACAAGCGCATCAGCCATGTGCATGTGAAGGACGTGCGCATGGACGTCATTGCGGCGCTTGACTGGACGAAGCAGTCGTTTCTCGATGCGGTGGCGCTCGGGGCGTTTACCGTGCCCGGCGACGGCTCGCTCGACTTCGGTGCGATCGTGCAGAAGTTTGCCGATCATGACTACGAAGGCTGGTTCGTCGTCGAGGCCGAGCAGGACCCGAGGAAGAACCCGCCGCTGAAGATGGCTGAGGTCGGCCATGCCGAGCTGATGCGGGTGATGACGGCTGCTGGCTACACGGTGGAGACACAAGGTTTTCCCGCCGCATGACCGCGTCATGCGGCGGTTCAAGGTGCCACGGCGTCCCTTGCGCGTCTGCGACGCGCGGTGCCGTAGTGCTTGAGCGTTGCGCCGTGGCCGGTTACGATCCGGACATGTTGACCGGCCAGGCAGTACGCAATTGATGAACGACCAGAAGCATCCGTTCTTCAGGCCGCTGTGGCGGCGCATCGCGCTCGTCGCCTTCTGCGCCGCCTGGTCGATCTTCGAGTTCGCCACCGGATCGGCCTTCTGGGGCACGCTGGCAGGCGGCATGGCGGCGCTCGGCGCCTACCAGTTCCTGATCGCCTACAAGCCCGGCGACGACGCCGCCACCGACAAGGAGTGAGAGGCCATGTCGAAACTTCTGATCAAGCCGAAGCACGGGACGGGCCGCGTCACCCATGTGACGCCGGAGACGGCGGGCTGGACCTATGTCGGCTTCGACCTGCACAGGCTGGAGCCGGGCGACACGTTCGGCGACTGGTGCGCCGACCGCGAGACCTGCCTGGTGCTGGTTTCGGGCAAGGCGCATGTGCGCGCCGACGACCAGGACCTCGGCACGCTGGGCGAACGCATGTCGCCGTTCGAGGGCAAGCCGTGGTCGGTCTACATGCCGGCGGGCGTCGAGTGGTCGGTGCGCGCCGAGACGAACGTCGAACTGGCCGTCTGTACGGCGCCGGGGCTCGACGGTGGGCACGAGACCAGGGTGATCGGGCCCGACGACGTCCAGCAGGAGGTGCGCGGCAAGGGCACCAACACGCGCTACGTGACCAACATCCTGCCGGAAGGCGAGCCGGCGGACTCGCTGCTGGTGGTCGAGGTCATCACGCCGGGCGGCCACACGTCGAGCTATCCGCCGCACAAGCATGACGAAGACAATCTGCCGGCTGAATCGCTGCTGGAGGAGACCTACTACCACCGGCTCAACCCGCCGCAGGGCTTTGCCTTCCAGCGCGTCTACACCGAGTTCAACGATGCCGGCCACCGCGACATCGACGAGGCGATGGCGGTCGAGGATGGCGACGTGACGCTTGTGCCCAAGGGCTACCACCCCTGCGCCGCCTGCCACGGCTACGATCTCTATTATCTCAACGTCATGGCGGGGCCGAAGCGGACGTGGAAATTCCACAACGCCAAAGAGCATGAGTGGCTGCTGAAAGCCTGAGCGCCCAAGGCCCCTATTTTCCGAAGTGAGGACAAGACGATGGCACGCAACAGGCCAACGGTCGCGGATCTGCGCGCATTGAAGGGCAAGAGGCAACTGTCGAAGCTGAGGGTGACGACGCTGGAGGAGGCGGAGGCCGCCGAGCGCGCCGGCATCGATCTGCTGTCGGTGACCTACGGGCTGATGCTCGATCCGCGTTTCCGTGACGCGGCGCCGACCTGCTTTGCCGTGCCCGGCGACGAGTACGGCATGATGGGGGCGACGACCGACGAGATCCTGCGAACTGCGGTGAAGCTGAAGGCTGCGGGGGCGGACGCCGTCTACTGTTCGGCGAGCGCGCAGACCATCCGCCGGCTGGCCGACGAGCGCATTCCCGTCTGTGGCCATGTCGGCCTGATCCCCACGCATTCGACCTGGACGGGCGGCTTCCGCGCAGTGGGCAAGACCGCCGAGACGGCCGAGTTCGTCTGGCGCCAGGTCAAGGAACTGGAGGAGGCGGGTGCCTTTGCTGCCGAGATCGAGGTGGTGCCGGGGGCGGTGGCCGCGGCGATCTCGAAGCGGACACCGCTTGTCATGATCTCGATGGGCGCCGGCGCTGGCTGCGACGCGCAGTACCTGTTCGCCGAAGATGTGCTGGGCCTCAACCGCGGCCACTATCCGCGCCACGCCAAGGTTTACCGCAATCTTGCCGCCGAGTTCGACCGGATCCAGCAGGAGCGGATCGCCGCGTTCAGCGAATATGCCGCCGACATCGCCAGTGGCACCTATCCTGGTGCCGGCCATATGCTCGGCATCGACGCGGGGGAGCTGCGCAGGTTCGAGGATTTTCTGAGCGGGCAGACCTAGGCCTGCCCGCTCCGAAAGGCGGTTCGCACTCCGACGCCCTAAAGCGCGGTACTCAGAACTCGCGTCACTGCCTTCCGATCCGGATTGAGCATGATGTAGCTCGGCCGGTTTTCAAACTTCAGCCGCTTGAGCATGGCCCTTGTCTTGGCCAGCAGCGAGTCGTCGCGCGACGCGGCCTCAAGCTTGGGCTGCAATCCTTCCAGCGTTGCGATGGCTTCCTCGCTGCGTTCGAGCGCGGCGAGGCTCTTGGCCAGCGCGAATTCCGCGGCTGCGAAATCAGGCGCGAGCGACAGCACCGTGCGGAACGCATCCACTGCCTCGATGTGCCGGGACAAAGCCTGCAACTCCATTCCCAGCCTGAGCCATGCCTTCGACGAAGTCGGCACGGAGGTTGCGAGCGTCTGGAAATGCGCCAAAGCCTCGCGGTGGTCGCCCTTGGCCGACAGCAACTGGCCAATGCCATAGAGCGCGCGGGAATGGGCGGGGTCGCTGGCAAGGATCTGACGGTAGCCATTTTCCGCCCTTGTCAGCTGCCCTTCCTGGTGGAAGCGCGTCACTTCGGTGAAGATGCTGCCGAGCGAGCGGGGGTCGAGCCGGTCGCCGGCATTGCGCCCGCTCTTGGTGTAGACCATGGCGCAGTCGACCTTGCTCTCGGTCACGCCAAACGCGAACTTGTACGGCTCGTCGCCGCGCAGGAAGTCGTAGGTCGTAAGGCCGTTCTCGATCGCCAGCTTGATGCAATGGCCGTGCAGGATCAGCCCGGTCGGGATGGAAGGCACCGCCTCGTCACGGCCGGCCATGAAGAACAGCAAGGTCTTCTTGACCGGGTCGACAAAGATGGCGAGCGCGCCCAGCGGCCGGTCGCCTTGCCACAGGATGGGCAGGAACAGCGTGCCGGCCTTGAAGCTTTCCCTCAGCACGCGCCGGTTGTTGTGCAGGATGCCGGCCAGGCGGTCGCCCTTGCGCGCACCCCATTTCACCCGCCACAGTTCCAGCAGGTTGTCGATGTCGCGTTCGTAGGTGGTGGCGTCGGCCCGGGTGATGCGCAATTCGCCGGCGTCGACCTTGCGGAGGAAGCGGCGCAGCTTCTGGCGGGTGTTGGTGCTGAGCACGTTGTCGAGATAGCCGTCGAACGTGTCGGGCAGGGCGGCCGAGAAGCAGCGGCAATTGTCGACGTTGTCGGCGGCATTGACGCGGCTGAATTCGCGCATCGCAAAGATGTCACGCGAGAACTGGCCGATGAAGGCGAAGATGCGTTCGCGCGACATGCGCAGGTTCTCGAGATTGAGCCGCGCCCAGCCCATCTGGGCGACATGCCGGCCAAAGGCCAGCAGCGCCTCTTCGGCATGCAGCGGATCGCAGATCGCACCGGTGTAGTCGGCGGCATTGTTGCCGGCCATGCTGATCTCGTTGAAGAACAGCCCGGTCTTGCCGCTCATGCGGGTGCGCATGCGCAACGGCATGAGCGCGACATAAGGCGAGCCTGGACTGCCGAGACGGGCGGCGAGCACGAACCAGGCGCCCTTGTAGTAGCGCATGTACGGCACCAGCCAGTTCCACGAGACAAAGAACTGTGCCTCCGGATCGGCCGCGTAGAGCCGCTCCCAGTCCTTCTGCACATTTGCCAGCGTCTCAAGATCGGTAATGACATCGACCTGCATCTGCATCCCCCTCAAAGTCATGGCTTTTCCTGGTTCACCGCTCCATGAATGCGCGCGACATGCTGTCGGCGATCGGCTTGGTGAGGTATCTGAAGAAGGTCCGTTCCTCGGTCTGGACCAGTACCTCCGCCGGCATGCCGGGTGTCGGCGAGAAGCTGTGAACACGTGAAATCTGTTCCGGCGGCAGGCTGACCCGGGCGACATAGACCTCGCGCGCCACCGGACCCGACGTGTCGGGAAGGGCGTCGGCGGAGACGTAGATCACCTCGCCGTCGAGCACCGGCGTGGTGCGCCGGTTGAGCGCGGTCAACCGCACCGTGGCAAGTTGCCCGACACGCACGTTGTCGATGTCGGTGCGCGAGATCAGCGTCTCGATGACCAGCGGCACGTTGGACGGCAGGATCTCGACGATCGGCTTGCCGCTTTCGATGACGCCACCGGCGGTGTGGTAGTACATGCGCACGATGGTGCCTGCGACGGGCGCGTTGATGGTCACGCGGTTGAGCACGCTCTTGGCCTGGCGCAGCTGTTCGCGAATGGTGTCGAGGTCGCCCTCGAGGTTCTGCAGCTGCTCGAGCGCGGTTTGCTTGTAGGCTTCCTGGGCCTGCGTGATCTGCTGGTCGAGCTTGATGATCTCCGACCCGATCTCGGAGACCTCGGCGCCGAGACGGCCGATCTGGCCTTCGGCATCGGCCATGGCGCGCTGGATCGCCTTGATTTCGGTCGCGCGCAGCAGGCCCTTGTCGAGCAGCGACTTCTTGCCGGCATATTCTTCCTTCATCAGGGCCAACTGCCGCTGCACCGCGTCGTGCTGCTGCTGGTAGCCATCGGAGCGATAGCGATAGGCGGCGATGTTCTGCTTCAGCAGGCCGATTTCGCTCTGCAGCTTGCCGCGCGCGGCATCGAAGGTCAGTTGCTGGCCGTCGACGATCGGCTTGATCTCGGGATCGTTGATGTTGTCGAGGACGTTCTTCGGATAGGCGATTTCCGGGGCGCCGTTGATCTCGGCGTTCAGCCGCGCGGAGATGGCGTCCAACCGGACCTGGCGCAGGAACAGCTGGCGCTCGTTGGCCTGGGCCGCGGTTTCGTCGAGACGCACCAGTGGCTGGTCGAAGCGGACACGGTCGCCCTCGCTGACCAGCAGTTCCTTGATGATGCCGCCTTCCAGATGCTGGACGATCTTGTTCTGGCCGGCCGCCACGAACGAGCCCTGGGCGATGATGGCCGCCGCCAGCGGGGCGGTGAAGGCCCAGGTGCCGAAGCCGCCGAAGGTCAGCGCAATGAGGAGCAGGCCGACCTTGGTCTGCTTGCCGATCGAGCGCGGCACTTCGGAGTACCATTCGAGATCGTGGACCTTGACGATTGCCGAGTCGCTCATGACGCTGTCCCCTTACGGAATCTGGTGGCCGAACGAGCCGCCCTCGATGCTGAGGCCACGTTGGGCAAGTGCCTGGAGCACGTCTTGCCGCTGGCCGAACAGCGCGACCGTTCCATTGACCAGCAGCAATATCTTGTCGACGCTCTGGAGCAGTGCCGGCCGCTGCGTGATGGTGATGACGGTGATCTTGTTTTCCTTGGCGTGCTGGAGCGCGCGGGCAAGGGCTGCGTCGCCGGCGGCGTCGAGGTTGGAGTTCGGCTCGTCCAGCACGACCATGCGCGGATTGCCGAAAAAGGCACGGGCGAGGGCGATGCGCTGCTTCTGGCCGCCGGAGAGCGGTGCGCCATCGGCGGCGACGAAGGTCTCGTAGCCATGCGGCAAGGTGGCGATCATTTCATGGACGTCGGCGAGCTGTGCCGCCTGGTAGATTTCGGCGTCGGTCGCATCGTCGCGCATGCGGGCGATGTTGGCCTTGATGGTGGCGGGGAAGAGCTGCACGTCCTGGGGCAGGTAGCCGATGTTCTCGCCGAACTGGCGCTGATCCCAGTTGCGCAGGTCCATCAGGTCGAGGCGCACGTTGCCCGAGGTCGGCAGGATCGAGCCGACCAGCATCTTGCCGAGCGTGGTCTTGCCGGCGCCGGAATTGCCGATGACCGCGAGCGAGTCGCCGGGGGCCAGGGCAAAGGTGATGCCGTTGAGGACGACGCGCTTGGTGCCCTGCGGCACGAACAGCAGCCGTTCGACATCGAGCCGGCCTTCCGGACGCGGCAGGTTGAGCCGTTCGAAATTGAGCGGCGAGGACTGCAGCAGGCTGGCGATGCGGCCATAGGCGGCCCGCGACTGCACGACCTGGTTCCAGCCTTCGATGGCGCCTTCGATCGGGCCGAGCGCGCGGCTGGCGATGATCGAGGCGGCGATGACCATGCCGCCGCTGAGATGGCCGTCAAGCGCCAGATGCGCGCCCCAGCCGAGCATGGCAACCTGGGTCAGCAAGCGTGTGGCCTTCGACGTCGCGGCAAAGGCGATGTTGCGGTCCTGCGCGATGACCTGCGCACGCAGCGAGCTTGCCGTGTCCTTGCCCCAGATGCGCACGGCTTCCGGGATCATGGCCAGCGCGTTGATGATCTGCGAGTTCCGCGACATCGAGTCGAGGTGCAGATTGGCCTTGCTCTGGTGCGTGTTGGCTTCGCTGAAGGGGGCTGCCGTCGACCGCTGGTTGATGATGGTGATGACCAGCAGGATCAGCGACGTGGTGATGACGATGAAGCCGAGATGGGGATGGACGAGGAACACGGCCAGGACGAACAGCGGGGCCAGCGGCGCGTCGAGCAGGGTGAGCAGGGTGCCGGAGACGAGGAACGACCGGAGCTGCTGAAGATCGCCGAGCGTCTGGTATTCGCGGCCGTTGCTGTTCAGCGCCGCACGCGCTGCCGCGCTCAGGATAGGGGCGCCCAGCTGGGCTGCGACTTCCACGGCTGTGCGCATCAGGATGAGGCGGCGAATGGCGTCGAAGATGGTCTGCAGGATGACCGCGCCGATGATCACGATCGTCAGCATGACCAGCGTGTCGACCGAACGGCTGGTCAGCACGCGATCGGAAATCTGGAACAAATAGAGCGGTATCGCCAGCACAAGTATGTTGCTGGCCAGCGTGAACAGCATGACAATCAGCAGGTTGCGCTTGACGACCTTCAGTCCGGTCTTGAGCGAGGCCGAGAAATCGATTGGCCCGAGACGCTTGTGGAAGACGCCGCCCCCGCCTCCGCCGCCACCACCGCCGCCGCCACCGCTGTCGATGTCGCCGCCATTCGGGCCCTTGGCCTCGGGCAACTTTTCCTTTGCCTTGATCGGTCCGTTGTCGGCGTCGATCACCTTGCCGACCGGCGTCGAGGTATCTTTCATTTCAGTCTTTGCCGGCCCTTGCGGTTCGCTGACCCGCATCTCGGGACGAGGCGAGGCAGCTGCAGCAGCAGGCGTCGGCGAAGGCGCCTCGGCGGGCGTGGCCCGGGCCTGGGGCGCATCCTCGCGTTTTGCGGCTGCGATGGGTTCCTCCGGAGTTGCCTGCGGGGCTGGTTGGGACCGCATGCTCGGCGCTGCTGCGGCGGGCGCAGACGCTGGGGGGCGTTGAGCCGTAGCGCTCCGCTCCGGAGGTATGATCGAAGGCTCGGCCATCGGCGGCCTTCCTGATGGCTGCTGGGTGCTTGCCGGCCTTGCCTGCGCAGATGTTGCAGGCGCGGGCGAAGGGGCGGCGACGCTTGCCGAGGCAGGGATTGCCGGAGCAGCCGGCTTGTCGCCTGCTTCTTCATGCAGCCGCCCGACGACCTTGTCGATGTAGCTTTCGAGATGGTCGAGCGCGCGTTCCTGCGACGCCACGGCGGTGGACAGCCTGGCTTCCGGCGCAGGCTTGCCTACGTCCGATGCCGGCTTGCTCGCTGCCTGTGCGGGCCTTGCCTCCGAATGCCTCGGGAGCGCCTGCTGGCTGTCCTGGCTGTCGCCGTCATCCGGCGCATTCTGAAAACCACTCCAGCCTTCACGGTCGTCGTTCATCTTGCGCCCCTCTGAAACGGATCAGCCCAGCATGTGCTGCATGACGTCGGCCGATCCGGAATCGGCTGGCTGCGGTGCGATCGGGTTGGTGTTCGACGCGTCGCCGGTGTCGTCGCCACCGTCATCGAGAAATACGACGGCTTCGGTGACGAGTATGTCCGGGTTCTGCGCGCCGAGATCCGGCTCGCTCGACACCAGGTTTGCCTGGATCAGGATCTCGTCGGAGTAGCTGTCGCCGCCGACATAGATCTTGGACGTGCCGTCGACGTCGACGATGGTCGCGTCGTTGACCAGCTGGTTGCCGCCCGTCGTGATCGTCCATTCGGCGTCGGGGTTGGCGACCAGGTTGTTCATGGCAAGCGCCACCTGGTCGCTGTCGCCGACCACCGTGGTCTGCTTGATGTAGTTGAGGTTGTAGATGTCGCCCGAGATGTAGAGCACGCGCAGCACGCCGATGCCGGCGAATGCGGCGTCCTGGAGGATGGAGTCGGGCAGTTCCTTGTTGCCGGCCGCGAGGTCGCCCGCTGCCTTGTTGTAACCGTCGGGCAGAGCTTCGGCGGTCGCGTTGCCGACGTTGACGATGCTCGCCTGGTTCCAGAGCAGATTGTCGCCGGTCGAGACGGAGCCTTCGCCGGTCGTCTCAAAACCGGAGACCGCGCCGATGACGTCGTTGTCGAGCAACAGGTTGATCTGGTGGATGATGCTGGCGTCGTAGACGTTGCCGCCGATGATGATAAGGTCGTAGTAGTTGCCGATCTCGTTCAGGCTGAGCCCGTTGAAGGCGGTGTTGTCGCCGGTCGAGACGACCGACTGCACACCCGACGACGAGGCGATGACCACGTCGTTGTCGGTCACGAACGCATATTGCTCGATCCAGTTCATCATGATGAGGTCGCCCGAGATCTCGGTGACCACGTAGTAGGCGGGGAAGCCGGTGGGAGCCTCGGCAGGCGCTTGATCGCCGCCCGAGGTGTCGATGTGCTTGAACATCGCGATGTTGAAGCTGAGGTTGTTGTCGCCGCCGCCGGGATCGAAGGGCCAGCCGCCGACCGCCGCGCCGACGCTGTCGGCGTCACAGGTGCCGTTGATCTGGATGATCGCGTTGAGCGAGATATGGTCGCCCATGACGGCCATGACCTCGGCCGATGCCCAGTCGTTGACCACGACGGCGTTGTTGATGACGGTGTTGCCGCCGGTGCTGATCTCGACGCTCGGATTGGCCGTTCCGTCTCCCCAACCATCCATGAAATCGCTGGAGTCCGGAGGCGTGTCGACATCGAGCGGAGCGTCAGGCCCCTTGGCGTCGTCGTCCTGCTCCTTCAGGAAGTTGATGTAGTCTTCCATCTTGGGAGCGTCGGCTTCGTCGATCAGCTGGCCGTTGAAATAGGTGCCCTCGATCGTTTCGGCCTTGACGCAGAAGACGTTGGCGTTGCCGTGGTCGTCGGCATCGAAGTCGTTGAAGCGGGCTTGCGCCGTGGTGACGAACGTCGCCATTTCTTCGGTCGAGCCCGGCAGCGTCAGGTCGTCGATCGGTGACAGGTCGGCCGCAGCCTGCTGCATCTCGACCAGCGGGCTATCGTCGACGGGCGGCGCATTGAACTTCAGGCCGCTGCCGCCAAAGCCGACATAGTCGTCGTCGGACAGACGGATCTCCTGGTTGACGATGACAGCCAGGTCGCCCGGCGGCAGGATCTGCGGCAGGACGATGCCGCCAGAACCAACAGTGCCTTGCGGCAGATGAGCATAATTCTGGAGGAACGGTCCGTCGGGGACGGCTACGTCGGGAGGCGTGAAGGCGACCTTGGACCAAACCGTGATCTGTTCGATCTCAGGCCTGACGCCGACATACTTCAAGCTCGGGTCAAAATCTTCCAGGGTGTGGGAGGTGTCGACCTTGAGGGCGGCAGTCTGGTGTTCCGGCAGATGCTCGTCGGCCTGCTGCTTGGCCCTGAATTCGTCGTAGGCCTGCTTGAGGCGAGCCTCCTCGCTCGCGGTGTCGAAGAGGCCGATGAAGTGAGCGATCGTCTCGCTGATCCTGTCGAAATACGCGGCATACATTGTCGTGCCTCCGCCCGAAATTCAGGCACGGTGAGGCGCAGATGTGCTCCACCGGCCAAGATGGACTGCGCGGGGGTTACCCGCGCAGTCCGGCTCACTGGCTCCGCAAGCGCGGAGCCTCATGCCGATGGCTAGAGCGTGCTGTGGTCGTTGGAGTCTTCGCCGGTCAGCGTCTCGTGGAAGTTGCCGCCCACAACGGTCATGTCGACCGTATTGCCTTGCAGGTTGGCACCCATCACGATCTGCTGATTGAAGGCGCTGGTGTCGATGATGGCATCGGCGCTGGCTTCGCTGGAACCAGTGACGTAGCCGTCGTCGCCATTGCTCGATCCCCAGGTGCCGCCTGCGCCACCGGCGCCGCCAGCTCCTGCCCATGCATCGCCAGCAGTTCCGCCGCCGCCGCCGCCGCCAGCCCAGGCTGCGCCGCCAGTTGCGTTGCCGCCGGTGCCGTCAGCCCAGGCGCCGCTCAGCGCGCTGCCGCCGTCGCCGTCGCCATAGGCCCAGGTGCCGCCGCTCGTGCTGGCACCGCCGGTCGCTGCGCCGGCCGTCGCGGAACCACCGGTTCCCGAGCCGCCGCCGCCTGCGCCGCCGCCGTTGCCTTCGCCCGAGCCGTCGCCGTCGCCGTAGCCGACGCCTGCGCCGAGGCCGAAGCCGAGAGCGTCACCAGTATCGCCATTGGCATCGCCGGCATTGGCCTTGGCGTCGCCGCTGTCGGCATCCGCATTGCCGGAATCGGCGTCGCCGCCGCGGCCAGTGTCGGAGTTGGCGTTGCCGCCGTCGCCCTTGGCGTCGCCGCCTTCACCGAAGTTCAGCACCGGGATCACGGGAACGAATGCATCGATGCCGTCGCCGCCGTCGCCCTTGGCGTCGCCGCCTTCGGTGTCGTCGATGTCGCCGCCGTTGCCGGCGTCAGCCTTGCCGCTGTCGGCATCGGCGTCGCCGCTGTCGGCCTTGGCGTTGCCGCCATCGCCCTTGGCATCGCCCGATTCAGCTCCACCGGCGCCGAGGCCAAGTCCGGCACCGAGGCCGAGGCCGAGGCCGAGGCCTACGCCTGCGCCGCCGTCACCACCCCTGCCGCCGTCGCCCTTGCCGCCGTCAGCGTCGGTGTCGGCGTTTCCGCCCTTGCTGTCGCCGCCTTCAGCCTTGGTGTCGCCCTTGGAGTCGCCACCCAATGCTGCGCTCAGCGCTAGGCCACCTTCGCCCTTGCCGCCGTCGGCTTCGCCGCCCTTGGCGTTGCCGCCGTCGCCGCCGTCAGCTTCGCCGCCCTTGGCGTTGCCGCCGCTTGCGCCGCCGCCGCCTGCGTTGATGCCGTCGCCCGCATCAGCCTTGCCGCCCTTGTTGTCGAACTCCTGCTTGAAGTCGCCGTCGTTCTTGACGGTGGCTTCTTCAAGCTTGTCGTTGTCGACCATGTCGGCAGTCTGGTTGATGAGGAAGGCGTTGCTGTTGGCGCCCATCGAGCCGTTCAGGATGTCCTTGAAGTTGATGTCGTCGCCTGGATCGTAGGTGACGTCGCCGTCCTTGCTGAACAGCACATCGCCCTTGATGTCGCCGCCGCCGGTGTCGATGTCGGCGAAGTCGTTGTCTTCCTTGTAGTCGCCGAGGCGGCCTTCGAGATCGACATCAACGTCGACGTCGACGTCGACCTTGGTCTCGGTCTTGTTCTCGTTGGTGTTCTCGTTCTTGGACTCGTTCTTGTTCTCGTTTTCGTTTTCGTTCTTGGATTCGTTCTCGTTCTTATTCTCGGACTCGTTCTCGTTCTTGTTCTCGGATTCGTTCTTGTTTTCGTTTTCGTTCTTGGACTCGTTCTCGTTCTTGTTTTCGCTCTCGTTCTTATTCTCGTTCTCGTTTTCGTTCTTGTTTTCGTTCTCGCTGTCGCCGCCCAGTTCGATTTCGTTGCCGACGAACTGCAGGCCGAACGCGTTGAGATTGTTGCTGTTACGATCAGACATCGTCTTGTCCTCGGTTGGGACCGCGATTGCCGGACCGTTTTCATCTCTCACACGGTCTTGGGGTCACGCGGACTACGGGTTGATTTACGAATGCACTGAAAGTCAGGAATTGGGGGCTGGAGGCTGAAGGGGACTAAGCAGCCGGAAGCCCCGAAGCTGTCTGGATGGCTGAAACCTCCCTTTTCTGGTTCGGGTGGCGGCCGGGAATTCTCACAATTTCGTGATCTTCGGGCGTATTCTGAAGGCCCTGGTCACATGCAATCGGAGTCCCGGAAGCGCCACGCCTGTGTTGGCTGAACCGGCAAAGGGTGCGACCAGGGCCGTGAAATTGGTAGCTGACAGTTCGCGCTAGGCTGTTCGGCTAAGCGGGCCAAGAACTTTCGGCGTTGATCTAGATACTGCCGCCGGCATTTCGGCGCGAATTACTAGATGCTTGCCGGATATGTACAATTGCCAGTCATTCGCAGGTAGAGCGCCGTGGTTCCGGCTGCTTGTGCCTGCGAAAAATCTGCCGCTTCGAATGCTTTGTGAGAAAATCCGGCTGGGCCGGAGGCTAGATCACGCGGTTGCCCGACTATTCGGACGGACTACCAAAACGCCTCCGATAGCTCATCTTGCTTATACCGAACCGTTAACAGGAGGTGTATGATCAACCAATAATGTTCCTCATCAGGCGGCAAGTGGGGAAAATCGCGCATAGTTGCGAACATTGGGCGGGAGATCTCATGTATCGGGTGGCAATTCCCAGCGCGCGCCGCGCTAACGGAGCTGGTGGCTCCGTGCAGAAAACCTGCAAGACTTTGCTGATTGTCGCTCCGGCGGACTTCGTGTCGGAGTGCCTGGTCTTTGCAATTGAACGCGAATTTCCGTCGATCGCCGTCGAGCAGGTGGCGACCCTGGCGGAGGCCTGCGAGGCCTTCGAGTGCCCGGTGTCGCTGATATTGCTCGATGCCGGGCAATTGCCTGACGTGGCGGGCCATTCCGAACGCATCTCGCACCTGCATCCTGGAGCGCAGATCATGCTGATCCAGGAGGATGGGCGGCATGAGGTTTCGATCCGCGACGTGGTGACCGCGCGCAACGTGCGCGGCGTGCTGCCGATGAACCTGAAGCTCGACGTCTGGCTTTCGGTGGTGCGCCTGGTGCTGCGGGGCGGCGAATACTTTCCGCTGTCGCTGTTCGAGCCGATCATCGAGCGGCGCACGACGGTCGCGACCACCTTCACCGAAGCGACGGCCAAGCCCCAGGCTCAGGCCGACAGCGACACCGACGACTTCGACGAACTGACAGATCGCGAACTGCAGATCCTGGGCATGGTCGCGCGCGGCCTGCAGAACAAGCTCATCGCGGCGGCGCTCGGCCTATCCGAGCACACCGTCAAGATCCACCTGCACAACATCATCACCAAGCTCGGCGCACACAACCGCACCGAAGCGGCCGCGATCTTTCACGGGCGCAGGGGCGAGGCGGCTGGCGAACGCGACATCGGTGCAGGTGCGATCCAGGCGCAACTGCCCCTGGGGGTGTGAGCGCGCAAAATGCCGCGATTCCAGGACGTTCTGCTTACCGTTGGCCAGCTCAACTATACCTGGACCAATACCGAGAGCCTGCTCATCTATCTGATCGCGGGCCTTGCCAAGGTCGACAAGGAAACGGCGATCATCATCTTCCTGACGCTGAACACGACGCGGGCGCGGCTCGACCTCGTCGAGCGGCTGGCCAAGATGTCCAAGACGCCGCTTTCGTGCCGGGAGGCGGTGCTCGCCGTGGCCGAGCAACTGACGCACCAGGGCAAGTTGCGCAACAAATACAGCCATTGCATCTATTCGTTCGACGAGACCGGAACGCGCGCCAGCACCCAGTTGATGCGCATTTTCGACAGCAAGGATGCCGTCCGCTACGGCAAGAACGAAGAACTGGACGACAACGAGATGCACCGCATCTCCGCCTCGATCGAAGCGATCCGGGACATCAACCGGCAGATATGGAAGATCGTCGAGGACAATGCGTTTCCGCATTGAACGCCGCGCCATGGATTGCCTGGCGCGGCGCTGCAAGCTGGCGCATCACGCGCCGATGCGGGACCACCTGCCGGTTTCGAACTGCGACTGGCGCGCAAAATAGCGATAGGGCGTGCTCTTCCAGTTTCTGACCGAGCCCGTGAGATTATCCAAAATGAGGTCGCCCTTGTCGGTGCGCACGGTCAGAACCGTGTGTCCGGCGCCGCGATAATGGGCAACGGTCAGCAGCAGGGTCGATGCCGGCCAGCCGCGCTTGCGCAGCTCGCTCTTCTTGAGAATGGCGATGTCCTCGCAGTCGCCGACCGTCGTCGGCAGCCGCCAGTTGTCCGAGCCGCTGGCGGTTACCGCGTCGTTGCGCTGGGTGATGCGCCGGTTGACCGAGGCGTTGACCTGCTTGAGGTCGTTCATGCGTTCGTCGGTAAGAGCCATGACCGCGGTCTTGCCGGCGGTGCTGCATAGCCCGGGCTGGCGGGCGCAGAAGGTGTTTGCCGCCGGCGGCGCGAATGCGTAGCCGACGGTCGTCATGCTTGGTCCGGGAGTGGTTGACTGGCTGCAGCCAGCAGCGATCAAGGCGATCGCAAAGAGCGCCACGAATTTGTCCACGTGCTGTCCCCTCTCTCAATGGGTGACCAGCAAACAGCATATTAGAGCTAGATAAATCAACCCCGACGGGAGGACTTTGCACCGTTTTCAAAAGGATGTATGATTAAAAAAGTGTTTCCGATGGTCGGAACATTTGATCATAGCGCCAGTTTGGGGACGGGCGCATTTTTTCCCTCAGGAGGAAGAAATGACGACGTACCCAACCTGCGTTCGCGGGATCTACTCGATTCTGCTGGCCTCCTCGGCTCTCGTGGCCGTCAGCTTCACCACCCCCGCATCGGCGCAAAGCAATATTCGGCCGGTCATGTCGGCTGCGCAGTGCCAACCCCTTACCCAAGGCAACTATGAGATGTGCTGCATCGCGCTCAACCGCGGCAGCATCATGTCGGACGACCAGCTGGCGCAATGCCCGCCGCTGACGACATCGCTGGTCTCGGCCGTCCTGGCCGGCAGCGAGAACAATGGCGGGACCGGCGGCGCGGGTGGCACCGGCAGTGAAAATGACGGCGACGACGGCGATGATGGTGACGACGGCGACGACGGTGACGATGGCGACGATGGCGACGATGGCGATGACGGTGACGACGGCGATGACGGCGACGATAACGGCGGCGGCGGTGGCGGCGGCGGCGGTGGCGGCGGTGGCGGCGGTGGCGGCGGCGGTGGCGGCGGCGGTGGCGGCGGCGGTGGCGGCGGCGGTGGCGGTGGCGGCGGCGGTGGCGGCGGTGGCGGTGGCGGCGGTGGCGGTGGCGGCGGTGGCGGTGGCGGCGGTGGCGGCGGCGGCGGTGGCGGTGGCGGCGGTGGCGGCGCCGACTGATCGATCACTCGCCTGATCACGTGTTGAACGCAGTGAGCCGGGCGGCATTGCCGCCCGGCTTTTTCATTGTCCGGTCTAGAGGCGGCGTTGTTGCCGCTTCGGCATTCGGGCTATTTGGAAACCGCCGAATAGCGGTCGTCGGACAGGGTCATGCCCATCACGAGACCCTTGACCCTGGCGTTCACCGCCACCTTTCGCACTTCCTGGAACATGAAGATGAAGGGCGAAACGCGGCTGTGCACCTTCTGGATCGCCTCATACATGCCCTTGCGCGTCGACGTGTCCAGTTCGCGCACGGCCGCCATGGCCTCGGGTGAAAGCGGCCCCGCGTTCCAGCCGAAACGATCGGTGATGCCTTCCGAACCATCTGGCGCATCCTGCTTGTTGACCGAAAAGGCCTTGGCGTTGGAATGCGGGTCGGGATAATCCGGCCCCCACAGGCCAAGCCAGATGTCGAGGTCGTGATTGCGGTAGCGGTCGAGCCATTCGCGGCCGCCGACGATCTGCAGGTTGAGCTTCACGCCGGCCTTGGCCATGCTGGCCTGGATGGCCTTGGCGAATTCGGTGTAGGGCAGGGTGTCCCAGACCACCATGTCGAGCGAAAATTCACCGCTGACGCCGCCCTCGGCGAGCAATTCCCTGGCCCTGGCGACATCGAAGCTGAAGGGGGTGTAGTCGATCGCGCCGAGAAAACCCTTCGGTATCATGGTCTGATGGACCTCCATCATGCCGCGCGAGACGGTGTCGACCATGCCCTGATAGTCGATCATGTATTTCATCGCCTCGACCACCTTGGGGTTGGCGAGATACTGGTTCCTGACGTTCAGGCCCATGTAGTAGATGTTGCCGGATCGGCCGCTGACGACGGCAAGTTTCGGGTTGTTGGCGATGGTGTCGAAATCGTCGGGCCCGAGCCGGTTGGCGATGTCGATGTCGCCGGCCTCGAGCAATTGGCGCTGGACGGCGCTCTCGGCGACATGACGGATCAGGATGCTGTCGACCTTCGGCGCGGCGCCCCAGTAGTTGTCATTGCGCGTCAGCAGGATCGACTGCCTCGGCTGCCACTTGCTGAGCGCGAACGGGCCGGAGCCGGCGGAGTTGTCGGCCTTCAGCCAGGCATTGCCATAGTCGCCATCGACTTCATGCGTCTTGACGATCTTGCTGTCGACGATGCCGCCGATATAGGACGACAGGCAGTAGAACAGGAAGCTCGGCGCATAGGTGTCGGCGATCTCGATGACCAGGGTCTGGTCGTCGAGGGCCTTGATGCGGTCGTCGACGTTTTCCGGCGAGAAGCCGAACTGGCCGATGATGAAGGCCGAGCGCGACTTCAGGTGGACGACCCGGCGCAGAGAATATTCGGCGTCCCACGCGGTAACGGGATTGCCTGAGGCAAAGCGCGCCCTGGGGTTCATCTTGAAGGTGAAGGTTCGGCCATCGGGTGAAATCGTCCAGCTCTCGGCGAGCACGCCGATGATCCTGGTCGGGTCGTTGACGTCGAAGCTGACCAGCGACTGGTAGATCTGGGTGCTGGCAAGCACGCCGCCGACCTCGCCCACCTCGTTGGGGTCGAGCGTCATGACGTCGTCGATGGCGTCGGCGACGATGAGCGTATTCGCGGGCGTTTCGGCAAAAGCCATCGACGCGGCAAGAACCGCGCCGAAGATCGCTCCGGCCATGGCCTTCAGAAAACGCATACCTGTCCCCTCATGGGCCTTTGCTGCGGCCCCAACTATCGGCCCGGCGACGTCGATGAGAAAATCGTCGCAATGGGCCGATTTGTGAATTGGTTATATTCTTTATTCTGCATGTGAACATCGAATTCGGTCGCCGGAATGAATTTCTAATTCAATGGCATATGGTCGTATCTCATTCCGGAATTCCCGGAAATTTCGGGCGTAATTGCCGTGTGCGTGGCCTTCCGGTAGACTATAAATGTGGCCGACGCCTGTTTTTAGAACGTTTTTCCGGGGAGTAGTCCGATGCGTTTTTCTCTGATCGCCGCAGTCATTACTGCTGGCCTGGCCTTCGCCACCGGCGCGCAGGCCGAGCGCCTGACCGACCAGCCGCTGGTCGATGCAGCCTGGCTGAAGTCCAATCTCGGCAACAAGAGCCTCGTCGTCCTCGACGTGCGCGACGCGGCCAAGGATGGCAATCCCTATGACAAGGGCCATGTGCCGGGTGCCATCAACGCTCCCTACGCGACCGCCGGCTGGCGCGCCGAGGTGAACGGCGTCCCCGGCATGCTGCCGCCGCTGGAGACGATCACCAAGACCATCGGCGACCTCGGCGTCAGCAATGACAGCCATGTCGTCATCGTGCCGAACGGCACCGACTCTTCCGAATTCGGCGCTGCAACGCGCGTCTACTGGACCTTCAAGGTGCTTGGCCACGACGCCGTGTCGATCCTGGATGGCGGCGCACGCGCCTGGGAAGCCGCCGGCGGCGAACTTTCGGCCGAAGCGGCCAAGCCCACGGCAGCCACCTTCAAGGGCGAGCTGAAGCAGGAGCTTCTCGCCACCACCGCCGATGTCGAGAAGGCCCGCGCCGACGGCACCAAGCTGATCGACGGCCGCCCGGCCGCGCAGTTCAGGGGCGAGGCCAAGAGCCCGGTCGTCCGTGCTGCCGGCACCATTCCCGGTTCGAAGAACCTCGAAAACAGCAAGCTCTACGACGCCGACAAGGCTTCGTTCGCCTCGAAGGAGACCGTCGGCAACCTTTCCCAGTCCGTCGGCCTCGGCAAGGACGAGCAGAACATCGCCTTCTGCAACACCGGCCACTGGGCGTCCGTCGTGTGGTTCGGCCTGAGCGAGATCGAAGGCAACAAGAACACCAAGATGTATGACGGCTCGATGGCCGAATGGGCCGCCGATCCGGCCCGCCCGGTGCAGCCCGGTTCCTGATCTCTCGCAAGGCAGATCCGAGATGAAAGGTGTCCAGGAGCGATCCTGGACATCTTTCGTTGAACGGGTCATCCCAGATCAATTGAAGTTCACGACAGAATTGACATGACACAGATCAATCTCGCGACCCCGGCGCCGGCGGCGCCCGTCAATCTCGACAAGGGACCGGTCATCTTCGTCGGGCTGGCCTTCGTGCTTGGCGCGCTGGCCATCGGCGAGGCGATCAGCCTGCGCCAGGCAGTCCTGTTCCTCATCGGCGGCCTGCTCGGGCTGACGCTCTACCACGCCTCGTTCGGCTTCACCGGCGGCTGGCGGCGGTTCGTCGTCGAGCGGCGCGGGAACGCCATCCGGGCGCAGATGCTGATGATCGCGGCGGCATCGGTCGCGTTCATCCCGCTGCTGGCCCTGGGCAGTGCCAATGGCCAGGCACTGGTCGGGGCGTTCGCGCCTGTCGGCGTGTCGGTGCTGGTGGGAGCGGCGATGTTCGGCCTCGGCATGCAGCTCGGCGGCGGTTGCGGCTCGGGCACGCTGTTCACGGTCGGCGGCGGCAGCTCGCGCATGCTGGTGACGCTGATGTTCTTCATCGTCGGGGCGCTGATCGGCACGGCGCACCTGCCGTGGTGGCTGGAACTGCCGGCGCTGCCGGAGATCAGCCTCGGCAGGACGCTCGGCGTGCCCGGCGGCGTGACCGTCACGCTGCTCGGCCTCGGGGCCGTTGCCGCGCTGACCGTGCTCGTGGAACGCCGCGCCCATGGCGGGCTCGAAAAGACCAAGCCTGCACCTCGCCGCGGCGTGGCGCGGCTGCTGCACGGCCCGTGGCCGCTGGTTGCCGCCGGGCTCGGGCTTGCCGGCCTCAACATCGCGACGCTGGTGACGGCGGGCCATCCGTGGTCGGTGACCTTCGGCTTCGGCCTGTGGGGCGCCAAGGCGGCGCAGGCGGTCGGCGTGCCGGTCGAGACCTGGGCGTTCTGGAACTGGCCCGGGCCGGCCAAGGCGCTGGGCTCGAGCGTGCTTGCCGACATCACTTCGGTGATGAATTTCGGCATCATCCTGGGGGCAGCACTCGCCGCCGGCCTCGCCGGCAAGTTTGCGCCCAAGGTCCATGTGCCGTTCGCCTCGTTCCTGGCGGCGGCCGTCGGCGGCGTGCTGATGGGCTATGGCGCGCGGCTGTCCTTCGGCTGCAATGTCGGCGCGCTGTTCTCCGGCATCGCCTCTGGCAGCGTGCATGGCTGGCTGTGGTTCGCCTCGGCCTTCG
Source organism: Aminobacter aganoensis (assembly GCF_014206975.1). Classification (GTDB taxonomy): domain Bacteria; phylum Pseudomonadota; class Alphaproteobacteria; order Rhizobiales; family Rhizobiaceae; genus Aminobacter; species Aminobacter aganoensis. The sequence goes on along the minus strand of NZ_JACHOU010000006.1, from coordinate 27,815 downwards.
TCGGCAGTCTCGGCGGGGTCGCGCTGCGTCCGCTCTTCGGTCTCGATGGGTTCAAGAAATGAGCGCGCGCAACACCCTCCTGTTCGGCACCGCCTTCCTCGCCGCCACCTCGGCGGTCGCGGTCGACCATTACCGTTTTGCCACGCCGAAGCCGGCACCTGCGGCGAGCGCTCCGGCGACGCCCTGTGCAGCCGGCAGCCCGTGCGCTGCAGGCAATCCTTGTGCGGCGGGGTCACCATGCGCTGCGGCCTCGCCGTGTTCGGCCGCTTCGCCCTGCGCGGCGGCTCCCTGTGCGGCGGCTTCTCCATGTGCAGCTGCTGCCCCTTGCGCTGCCGCGTCCCCATGTGCGGCAGTATCCCCGTGCTCCGCAGCCGCGCCGTGTTCCGCCGCTTCGCCATGCTCGGCGGCTCCTGCTCCGGCGGCGGCCTCGCCCTGCGCCGCAGCACCGGCTGCATCGCCTTGTGCTGCCGCACCTGCAGCCTCGCCTTGCGCGGCCCAGCCGCAATAGGCCAAGCTGCGGCCTGGAGGCCGACGATGGACGAGACAAGATCAGAGGCGGCGCGGCAGGCGCTGTTCTGCGAACAGGTATTGGCCAAGTCGGGCAGCAACGTGTTGCTCGAGACGCTGCGCGAGGCGAAATCGGTCGCGGCCTGGGAGCACTTTCCGCAGGGCGACGTGTTCGATCCGGAGACGGGCGCGCAGTGGTATTATCACAGCCATCCGCCGCAGGAGGGCCAGGCCGAGCACGGCCATTTCCATTGCTTCGTCCGGCCGGAAGGCGCGAAAGGGCCGATCCACCATCTCGTCGCTGTCGGCGTCGATGCCTATGGCAGGCTGGTCAGGCTGTTCACCGTCAACCAGTGGGTCGTCGGCGACGACTGGCTGGAGGCCGAAGGCACGGTGGCGCTGCTGCCGCGCTTCGACCTGCATTTCGCTAGGCCGTCCTATCTGGTCAATCGCTGGCTGGCCGCGGTGCTCGCGCTCTATGCCGACGAGATCGCGGCATTGATCCGCGAGCGCGACAAGGTGCTGGCCGGGCACCGGCCCGATAATGGCACTCCAGCGCGCGACGACCGCGCGCTGGAGGTGACGTCCGAGCTTGGCGTCGACCTTCGCCAGACGGCCGCCGGGCTCGGCGTCTGATCAGATCTCCCGCAGGATGATGCCGACCGCCTTGTCGACCACGGGGTGCAGGCCGCTGGCATAGAACGACAGGCGGTTGCCGGAGCCGACATTGCTGGTCATGGCGATGGTCAGGCGCGATGCCGGATCGTGCTCCATCACAGTGACATATCCCGGGATGCTGCCCTGGTGGCCGAGCACCAGGCGCCCGGCATATTCGCTGGCGATCAGGCCGGCCCCGGTCTCGCGCAGACGGGTGCCGGGGTAGCTGACCGTGGAGCGGCCGTCCTTCATGGCGGCGAGCAGCGGCGCCGGCAACAGCCTGCCCCCGAGCAAGCCGTTCATGAAGCCGATGAGGTCGGCCGGCGTCGAAACCATGTCGCCGCAGCCATAGGCACCGGAGAACGGGAACGAATCCGAGGAATCCTGCAACTCGTCGGAGTAGGGCAGGACGCCGTCCATGCGCCACATCTCGCCGCCTTTTGCCAGTGCCGAGCTGGCGTCGGCGGCAGGCTTCGGGCGGTGGTAGTAGCCGCGCACCATGCGCGCCCCGGGGAAGGCTTCGGTTGCCGGCGACCAGGTATCCCCAAGGCCGAGCGGGACGAGCACCTTGCGGCGGACATATTCGCCGAGCGAAAGGCCCGACGCCGCCTCGATCAGCATGCCGGCCAGCACATAGCCGGTGTTGTTGTAGACGGCGGCACCGCCGGGTGGGGTCTGGCCGCCGACCTTGAAGGCGAGATCGACGAGCTGGGCCGGGGTCCACACCCGGCTCGGGTCCATCGGGATGTCGTATTCGAATTCCGGCAGGCCGCCGCGATGGTTGACGAGCTGGAGCACCGTCACCTCACCGGAGCGCGGCAGGTCGGGGAACCATCCGGCGATGGGGGCGTCGAGCTCGGCCTTGCCTTCCTCGACCAGCTTCATCAGCGCCGCGGCCACGAAGGTCTTGGTGCAGCTGCCGATCTTGAACAGCCGGTCGGGCGTGACCGGCACGTTGCCGGGCCGGTCGGCAAGACCGGCGGTCACGGCGAGGGTTTCGCCATCTCCCAGCGAGAAGGCGAGGGAGGCCCCCACCGCGCCATCGGCGCGGTAGGTTTCGAGCAGACGGTTCAGTTTTTCGAGCATGACGATCTGCTCTCCTCGGCTGTTGGACGGCTTACTCGGTGATGTCGACGCCGGCGAAATTCTGCCGGCCGAACGGATCGAGCACGTAGTTGACGACGCTGTTGCGCACCGGGATCGAAACGACCGAATGGGCGATCGGGGCAAGCGGCACCTCGGCCTTCAGGATCGCCTGCGCCTGCTTGTAGATCTCCGCGCGCCTGGCCGGATCGGCGCTGACGCGGCCATCCGTGAGCAGCTTCTCGAAGTCCTGGTTGCACCAGCGCGCACGGTTGGAGCCGCCGGCGACGCCGTCGCACGAGAGCAGGTAGCTCAGCATGTTGTCGGGGTCGCCGTTGTCGCTGCTGCCGCCGAGCAGGAAGGCGTCGTGCTCGCCCTTGGCGGTGCGGGCAAGATATTCGCCCCATTCGAAGGTGACGATCTCGGATTTCACGCCGACTGCCGCCCAGTCGGCCTGGATCATCTCGGCCATGCGGCGTGCATTGGGATTGTAGGGGCGCGACACCGGCATGGCCCAGAGCTTGACCGACAGGTCAGCCTCGTGGCCCGCTTCCTTGAGTAGCGCCTTGGCACCCTCGGGGTCGTAGTCGATGCCGGCATCCTTGACGGCGCCGATCTGTGCGGGCGGAACCACGCTGCCGGCGACGGCGCCGGCGCCCTGGTAGACCGACTCGATGATCGCGTCGCGGTTGACGGCCTTGGCGAGCGCGGTGCGCACGCGCACGTCACCGAGCGGCTGATGTTCGACATTGAAGCCGAGAACGCCGATGTTCTGGCCCTCAAGATTGTGGACGGTGATGTTGGGATCGCCCTTGAGTTCTGCCGCGGCAGCCGCCGGCGGAGGGGCCGCGACCTGGCATTCATCGGCCTTGATGCGCTCGACGCGGATCGTCGGTTCGGGCGTGATGGCGAAGACCAGCGTGTCGATCTTTGGTGCGCCGTTCCAGTAGTCCTTGTTGGCGGCGTAGCGGATCTGAGCATCCTGCTGGTAGGCCTGGAGCATGAAGGGACCGGTGCCGACCGGCATCTGGTCGATCAGTTCGGGCGTGCCGGCGGCGACCATCTTTTCGGTCTGCTCCGCCGACAGGATGGACAGGTAGTCGAGCGCTATGCCGGGCAGGAAGGTGACGTTCGGCGCGTTCAGCGTGAAGCGCACGGTGTAGTCGTCGACTTTCTCGATCTTGTCGATCATCGCGCCCATTCCGAGCGCGTTGAAGTACTCGTAAGCCGCGTTGGCAAGCTTGTGGTAGGGATTGTCGGCATTGCGCTGGCGATCGAAGGTGTAGAGCACGTCGTCGGCGTTGAACTCGCGCGTCGGCGTGAACTTCTCGTTGGCGTGGAACTTGACGCCCTTGCGCAGATGGAAGGTGTAGACCTTGCCGTCCTCGGAAACGTCCCACTTCTCGGCGAGAGCCGGCCCGACCTCGGTGGTGCCCGGCTTGAACTCGACCAGGCGGTTGAAGATCGTCTTGGCCGCAGCGTCCATGGTCGAGTCGGCGGTGCCGATCATCGGGTTGAAGGTCTCGGGGCTGGCCTCCGAGCAGTAGACCAGCGTCTTGGCATAGGACTGGCCGGCAAAGAGCATAGTCGAGGCGACGAGCGCCGTACGCAGAATACCCAAGGATTTCATCGCAAAGCTTCCTGCTTTCCTGTTGACGTAACCGCGCGGCGGGTCTCCTCCCCGCGCCAACCGATGTGCGGAATGGTGGTGTCGAGCCTCAGCGCGTTTCCGCGGCGCGCGAGGGGTCTAAAAATCGTTGCGGCGACAGCGCGTCGTAGCTGACGCCGAGATCGGCCAGATCGGCTGGAATGGGGTCGCCGCGCATCAGGGCGGACGACAGCCTGGCCAGCGTCAGCGACACCTGGAAGCCGTAGCCGCCCTGGCCGCCGAGCCAGAAGAAGCCGGGCAGGCGCGGATCGAAGCCGGCAACCGGGCTGCGGTCGGGCGAAAAGGTGCGCAGGCCGGCCCAGGGCGTCTGCGGGCGGCCGACCACCAGGCCGGTCGCTTCCTCGATGTTGTAGGCGGCGGTGGCGACGTCGATGTCCTCGGGATAGGCATCGCAGGGCTCGCTGTCGGTCTCGTCGGCGAGCGAGCCGATCAGGCGCCCGGCATCGGGCTTGAAGTAGAAGCGCTCGTGCAGGTCGACGACAAGCGGCCATTTTCGCGCGTCGATGCCCTCCGGCGCGTCGAACAGGAAGGCGGTGCGCCGCTTGGGCCTGAAGCCGAGGCCGGAAAGCCCGGCGCGTCCAGCGACGACGTCCACCCAGGCGCCGGCGGCGTTGACGACGATGTCGGCGTCGTGGGTGCCCGTTGTGGTGGTGACGCGGAAGCCGTCGGCACCGCGCGCGATTTCGAAAACGTCCGATGACACCAAGATGGCGCCGCCGGCGGCCTTGAGGGCTGCGGCCTGGGCCTGGACCATCTTGCCGGTGTCGATGTCCTTGGCGTCCGGCTCGTAGACGCCGCCGCAGGTGCGTTCCGGGGCAATGGAGGGGACCAGCGCAGTCACTTCGGCGGCACTCAGCCTCTGCACGCCCGGCACCAGCGCCTTCTGCTCCCCGGCCATGCGGTCGATGGCCTGGCCATCGTCGGGACCGCCGAAATGCAGGGCGCCGCGGGTATGCTCGACAAAGCCGCCGTCGAGGATCGCCTGCCGGCTCGCCACTGACAGCGCGCGCACCAGGGCGTTGCCGTAGGTCTCCGAAAACAGCGCCGCCGAGCGCCCGCTGGCGTGATAGCCGAGCTGGCTTTCGCGTTCGATCACGGTCACCTCCGCCCATTGCTGGACACTGGCGGCGAGCGAGAGGCCGGCAATGCCTCCGCCGATGATGATCACTTTCTTGGGTTGGGAACTTTCGTGCATGGCTATCCGTAAAATCATTTTCTGATACGGTCAATATTTAGCGTATAGGAAAAATTTTGGCGAATCTTGCGGTGCTGGGGGAGTTCGATTAGCTACTGAGGTCGGTGATGGAGATGGCCATGTCGGAACAGCCCAATCTCGGCGACTGCCTGCGCAGCCTCAGGAAGCAGCATGGCTGGACGCTGCAGGATGTCAGCCACCTGACCGGCGTGGCGGTGTCGACGCTGTCGAAGGTCGAGAACGACCAGATGTCGCTGACCTATGACAAGCTGCTGCAGGTCTGCGCCGGGCTTGGCATCCACGTCACCGAGCTGCTCAGCGGCGACAGCAGGCAGCCTTCGGCGCGGACGCGCCGGTCGGTTGCGTCACCCGTGAACACGCTGCGCCAGCTGACGCGCAACTACGATTATCATTACCTCGCCACCGACCTGGTGAAGAAGCGCATGGTGCCGATCCTGGCCCATGCCCGGGCACGGACGCTGGAGGAGTTCGGCCCCTTGACCCGGCACGCCGGCGAAGAGTTCCTGATCGTGCTGAAAGGCGAGATCGAACTCCACACCGACCAGTATGCGCCGGTGCGGCTGAAGGCGGGCGAAAGCGTCTATATCGATTCGACCATGGGCCACGCCTATCTCTCGATCGGCGAGGGCGATGCCGAGATGCTGTGCGTCTGCTCCGGCGAGGAGCCCGATATGGAAAAGACGCTGTTCAGCCTCAACGACAACGAGGCGCTGGGCTCGTAAGGCAAAAAAGCGCAGCACTGGTGCTACGCTTCTCCGTAACTTGACTCTTGCAACGTCAGGCGACCCGGCGGCCTTCGCGCCAGACGGTGCGGACGACGGGCACGTGCTCGTCGACGCGGACGCGCACGAGGTCGCCCCGGCGGCCGGCTTCGATGACGCCGCGGTCGGTCAGGCCGACGGCGTCCGCCGGGTTCTTCGAGACCATCGCCATTGCCTGGGGAAGCGAGATGCCGTCGACGACTTCGCCGAGGAAGAACGCCGACTGGATCAGGCTGAACGGGATGTAGTCGGACGACAGGATGTCGAGCAGGCCGTGTTCGGCAAGGGCGCGGGCCGAGACGTTGCCGGAATGCGAGGCGCCGCGCATGACGTTGGGCGCGCCCATCAGCACGCCGAGGCCGGCGCCCTTGGAGGCATTGGCGGCTTCAAGCGTGGTCGGGAACTCGGCGACTCGGATGCCCTGGGCGATCGCCTCGTCGACATGGGCGACAGTCGCGTCGTCGTGGCTGGCCAGCACGATGCCGCGCTCATGGCAGGAAGCCGAGATGACGTCGCGGTTGGGCCTGGAGTTGCGGGCGGACTCGCCCATGCGCTTGTCGCAGAAAGCCTTGAACTCGACGTCGTTCAGCTTGAGCTTGCGCTGGTAATAATAGGCATAGGTCTCGATATCGACGAACTGGCGCTGGCCCGGGGCATGGTCCATCAGCGAGGCCAGCTTGACGCGGTCGTCGCCGTCGAAGACGGCAAAGCTCTCCTGGCAGTCGCCAGCCGAAACTTCGCAGCGCAGGTGGATGAAGTGGTCGGCACGGACGCGGTCGGCGCGCACGCTGTCCTCGATGGCGTTGGCGAGCAGCCGCATGTCGGCCGAGGTCATGTCGGCATCCTCGTCCATGCCCACCCGCAAAGCGTCGAAGACGGTGGTGATGCCGGCTGACGCCACCTGCGCGTCATGGGCGAGCACGGCGGCGATCGGGTTCCAGCGGACGCGCGGGCGCGGGGCGTAGTGGCCTTCGAGATGGTCGGTGTGGAGCTCGACAAGGCCGGGGATGACGAAGTCGCCTGCCATGTCCTCGCCGATGGCGCTGGGGCCGGTGGAGATTTCGGCGATGTTGCCGTTGCGGACGACGATGGAGCCGTCGATCACCTCGTCGGCAAGGACGATGCGGGCGTTTTTCAGGACTAGGTCGGTCATCTCAGGCGGTCTTTCTCTCGGCTTGCTTGCCCAGGGCATGATAGCTCAGCACCTCGAAAGGCGCTCCGGCGGTCGGCTCGACGAACAGCGCCAGCCCGTCGACGGGGACCGGCCTGTCGAGCACGCTGCCCAGGCATTGTTCGATGGCGCTGCGCACGCGCGCCGCTTCCTCGGCGGCGACGCGGCCGGTCAGGGTCATGTGGAAACGGAAGGTGTCGAAGACGTATGGGTAGCCCCACTGGCTGAGGTTGCGGCATTCCTGCGGCGACAGCGCTTCGGGGTTGCGACGGGCGATCTCGGCGTCGGTGAGCGGTGCGCGGAACGGCTCGAACGCCTTGACGACATCGCCGGCAAAGCCCTGCAGTTCAGGCAGCGGCTCAGCCGGGACCAGGGCGAAGAAGCTGTCGATCCGGGCGAGCATCAGGCGCGGGATGGCGAAGGGAGCAACGTCGCTGGCGAAGGCGGCGACCGCATCGACCAGCGACGTCTCGGAGGCATCGTCGGCGAGGCGGAATGGTGCCTTGAGCGTGGCGTGAAAACCGTAGCGGCGCGCAGCCGCCGTGTGGAACGCGACCTCGGCAGCCGACAGGTCGCCAAAGGCCCTGGCCGGCGTCACGTGGCCGCCGAACGCATCGCGTCCGAGCCAGCCGGCCGCGATGCGGCACAGCGGATCATCATGCTCTGGCGTGAAATAGACGGCGTAGCGCATGGCGCGGTTCCCTAGGCTTTCGCCCGATAGATGATTTGCATGACAGTTTGACGAAGTAGTGGCCGAGTTTCTTGGCTTTGCAAGGGCCGACCTGAAAAGTTCAGTGACTGGACTTGCCTCCGATCAGGCGGTGGCGCAACGCGGTCGAGATATTGTCGAAGATGAAGACCACGGCAAGGATGAGCAGCACCATGTAGGCGACGTTCTCCCAGTCGGAATTGGTGCGCATCGCTTCCCACAACTTGAGGCCGATGCCGCCGGCGCCGACGGCGCCGATGATGGTGGCCGAGCGGGTGTTCGATTCCCAGAAGTAGAGCGACTGGCTGATCAGCACCGGCAGCACCTGCGGGACGACGCCGTAGCGCTGGACCGATGCCGGCGAGGCGCCGACCGAGCGCATGCCCTCGCGCTGCTTGTCGTCGATGTTTTCCAGTGCCTCGGAGTAGAGTTTGCCGAAGGTGCCGGTGTCGGTGACGAAGATCGCCGAGATGCCGGCGATGGGGCCGGGGCCGAAGGCGCGGGTGAAAAACAGCGCCCAGATCAGCATGTCGACCGAGCGCAGGAAATCGAAGAAGCGCTTGGCGACCTGGTTGACGAGGCGGTTGCGGGTGATGTTGCGCGCCGCCAGGAAAGCCAGCGGGAAGGCGAGCAGGCTGGCGAACAATGTGCCGACGAAGGCCATGACGATGGTCTGCAGGAGCTTGGTCCAGACGTCGCCATGCTGCCATTCGGAGTTGTTGACGATGTTGTCCCAGGCAAGGGCGGCATTCGACCTCCTGGGATCGAGGCGGTCGCCGGAGACGACCAGCGCGAAGACCTCGCCCGTCGACTTGCCCCAGAAGGGCGAGTTGGCGTCGAAGACGAAGTTCTCCCATCCGAGGAAACGGTGGCGGATCTTGACGTCGTCGGCGTCGATCTGGGCGCTGCCGGCAAAGCCGAAATCGACCGTGATCTTTTCGCCGGGGGCCCTTTGCGTCGCCCAGGCCGGCAGTTCGCCGGCAATGGTGATGCTCTTTTCCGGCGCGACGGCGATGTCGAGCGTCTCGTCGCCACGCGACACCCGCACGCTGGACGGCGTGATCTCGATGCGGCCGCGGCCGTCGATTTCGACCGTGACGCGGCTGGCGGCAGCCTTGTTGGCCGCAGGTGCGGCCGCCGTCGCCGCGGGCTGGTCGAAGCTCAGCCATTCGGGATGGCGGTCGGCGCGGTAGGAGGCGAAGCGCGGATAGCCGATGTCGAGGCGGTCGTCCTTGAAGTCGATCTGCGGCCGGATTTCATAGGACACCCAGTCGGCGAGATAGGTGCCGGCGATGCCCCAGTTGCCGCCGGCAAGCACCGCGCCGACGGCGAAGAACCACCAGGCAAAGACGAGGTAGGCGACGAGGCCGGCGCCGATCGCCCAGCCCTTCAGGCTCTTGCGCCAGGAGCCGGTGAAGACGTCGGGGTGACGGTCGGCGATCGACTGCATGTCGGCCGTGGAAAGGCTGGTCATGATGTTATTCCCCGCGGCCGAAGGCCTGCTCGCCGACGAGCTTCTTGCGCAGCCAGGCGGAAAGCTGGTCGACGGCGACGATGGTGCAGAACAGGAGGAGGATGATGGCGATGGTCTTGGCTTCGTGGGTGCGGCTGATCGACAGGCGCAGCGCCTCGCCGATGCCGCCGCCGCCGACCGCGCCGATGATGGTCGAGGCGCGCACGTTGATCTCGAGCCGCAGCAGGGCGTAGCTCAGGAAGTTGGGCATGACCTGCGGCACGATGCCGAACCAGACGCGCTCGGGCCAGTTGCCGCCGACGGCGCGCAGGCCTTCGTCGGCCTTCATGTCGGCGTTCTCGACCACCTCGAAGAACAGCTTGCCGAGCGCGCCGATGGTGTGCAGCGACACCGCGATGATCGCGGGGATCGCTCCCATCGACAGGATGGCGAGGAAGAAGCCGGCAATGACGATCTCGGGGAAGGCGCGCAGGATCTCGAGGAAGCGGCGGACGAAGAAGCGGAGCCAGCGCTGGGTCACCAGATTGGACGCGGCGAGGAAGCAGAGCAGGAAACCGAAGGCGAAACCGATCAGTGTCGAGACCAGCGCGACGTTGATCGTCTCAAGCATCTTGTAGACGTATTCGGGCAGGTAGAACGAGCTGTCGAACAGGTACATCCGGCCGTCGGGATAGTCGAACTTCAGGCTGCCGTCGTCGTAGGGCGAGGGCAGGTCGAACAAGGCGCGCCAGACCTCTAAGCCGTCGCGCGGGATCATCTGGTCGACGAAGTCGAAGAAATGCGGCAGCCGGTCGAAGAACTTGCCGGCGTTGCTTTCATTGGCGAACCAGAGCGAGCCGGACAGGGCGACGAGCAGGAAGATCAGCCCGCCGGCAGTGTAGAGGCGGCGGCGGCCGGCGAGTTCGCGCCAGTGGCGCTCGACCGCGAGGCCGGCTTCCGAGAGTGGCATAGTCATGAAAAGTTCCGTCCGATCCCGGATCAAAGAGGGACGCGCCGCGGGTTGGCCGCGACGCGTCGATGTCGGCCGTAGGGCTTAGCTGCCGATCTGCGCCTTGCGGGCGTCGATCACCGGCTGGTAGAATTCCGGGGTCACTTCGGTGAAGCCCTTGAAGTCGCCGCCCTGGATGGCCGAGAAGCAGGCCGGGTCGGTTTCCGGCAGCTTGACCATGTAGTCCTTGAACTTGGCCTTGATGTCGGCGTCGAGCGAGGTGCGAACGACGATCGGGCCGTTCGGGATCAGCGGCGACTTCCAGACCTCGACCAGGTCGTCCATGTCGAGGATGCCCTTGTCGACCATCTTCTTGAGATTGCCCGAGGTGTAGCCGTCCTTGAACTCGCCGACGCCCGAGCCGAAGGTGGTGCCGGCGTCGAAGGTGCCCTTGAGCACTTCGAGGACGAGGTTTTCATGGCCGCCGCCGAAGCCGGTCTCGGCGACGAAGTCCTTGACGGAAACGCCGCCGAGGTCCTTCGGCAGGGCGGTGACGGGGATCAGGTAACCCGAGGTCGAGTCCGGATCGGCAAAGCCGAGCTTCTTGCCCTTGAGGTCTTCGAGCTTGGTGATGCCGGAATCCTTCTTGGCGACCATGATGGTGTAGTAGCCGGTGGCGCCGTCGGTCTGGACGGTGGTCAGGATCGGCTCGACCGCGTCCTTGTTTTCCAGGTAGATCTTGGCGTAGCCGGACGCGCCGAGTTCGGCGTAGTCGAGCGTGCCGCCGAGCAGGCCCTGTATGGTGCCGTCATAATCGGCGGCCGGGAACAGCGACACCTTCTCGACGCCGAGAACGGCAGGCAACTGGTCGACGACGCACTGGAAGTTGCGCAGGCGGTCGGCTTCGTTTTCGCCGCCGATCACGCCGATGCGGAATTCCTTGACGTCGGCGGCATGGGCCTGGCCGATCGCCAGGACGGCGAGCGAAACGGCACCCAGAAGTGCTTTCTTGAACATGGCATGTCTCCAGTTTGGCCTGGCGTCCTGCCAGGTCATTTCCGTTGCTGATTGCGGGCCCTTGACGCGGGCGAGGCGACCGCGAACGACCTCAGGCCGGGGCGTAGGCCGGTTCGAGAGGTGCGGCGGATGCGGGAACCACGACCTTGGCCGGGCGGATGCTGGTCGAGGTGATGGCTTCGGAGATTTCGGCGCCTTCGCTGTCGGCGCCATAGACCTTGCGCACGGCCTCGCGGGTCAGCTCTTCAGGCGCGCCGTCGAAGACGACGGTGCCGCCCTGCATGCCGATGATGCGGTTGCAGTAGGTGCGGGCGGTGTCGAGCGTGTGCAGGTTGGTGATGACGGTGATGCCCTCGCGCAGGTTGATGTCGCGCAGCGCGTCCATCACCACCTTGGCGTTGAGCGGGTCGAGCGAGGCGATCGGCTCGTCGGCAAGGATGAGCTTCGGCTCCTGCATCAGCGCACGGGCAATGGCGACGCGCTGCTGCTGGCCGCCCGACAGGGTGCCGGCGGGCTGGAGCGCGGTGCGGGCGATGTCGAGGCGCTCGAGTGCGGCGATGGCGCGGATGCGCTCCTCGCGGGAGAAGATGCCGAGCAGGTTGAGGCCGGTCGAACGATGGTTGAGGCGGCCGAGCAGGACGTTGGTCAAGACGTCGAGGCGCGGCACCAGGTTGAACTGCTGGAAGATCATGGCGCAGTCGCGCTGCCAGCGGCGAAGCGCCGGGCCGCGCAACGACGACACCTCGGTCTTGTCGAAGACGATCGAACCCTGGCTCGGGTCGATGAGGCGGTTGATGGTCTTGAGCAGGGTCGACTTGCCGGCGCCGGAGCGGCCGATGATGCCGACCATCTGGCCCGGCTGGATCTGGAGATTGACGCCGTTGACGGCGACGTTCTTGCCGAAGCGGCGGCTGACGTTGCGGATTTCGAGCATCGTGGCTTCCCTGTCCCTTCAGGGCTTTCCGCCCTCTTTCTGGCTTGGGCCTAGACCCGGGACATGAAGCTGCAATGTCGGGACCATGTCAGTTTTGTTACGATGCACAGTCCGGAGCGCGAAAAACGCGTGCTCGAGCGCCGTCGCCGGCCGAGTTCGCGCGACGGAAAGAAAAAGAGTCGGATCAGGGGTTTGTGCGTCCTAGCCAAGATTTTGCAAAAACTTGATCGCCGGCCCTGACACTACACTTGTTAGTCATTATATGAGGGCGGACGTCACATTGAGGAACCGCCGATGAAATTGTCCCGAACGACCCGCTTTGCCACGCTTTTCGCGGGCCTGTTCCTTGCCTTCTCCATGGTCGCCGTCGACCAGGCCGACGCGCGACGCGGCGGCAGCTTCGGCAGCCGGGGAGCGCGCACCTTCCAGTCGGCGCCGCCGACACGCACCGCGCCGCAGCCATCGGCACCGGTGGAGCGGTCGATGACCCCGAACACCGGCCAGGCGGCGAACCCCGCCACCAACGCCGCGCGTCCGGGTGCCGCTGCCCAGCAGCGTCCCGGCTTCATGGGCGGCTTCGGCGGCGCGATGATCGGCGGCCTGCTGATGGGCGGCCTGTTCGGCATGCTGATGGGCCAGGGTTTTGGCGGTCTCGCCGGCATGTTCGGCATGCTGATGCAGGTTCTGCTGATCGGCGGCGCCATCTGGCTCGCCTTGCGCTTCTTCCGCTCGCGGCAGGCGTCCGGTCCGGCGATGGCCGGTGCGGGTGCCGGCGGCGGCAACTTCAATTCGGGCGGCGGCAACTTCAACTATCGCGATGCCGCCCCGTCCGACGAAGGTGGCAAGGCCAATGGCGGCAGCCGCTCGTTCAGCATTCCGAGCATCGGCGGCAGCCGCGCCAACGCAGCACAGCAGCAGCCGGTCGGCAAGGACATCACCGTATCCGGTGAAGACCTCGACACGTTCCAGCGCCTGCTGACCGAAGTGCAGGAAGCCTTCGGCCGCGAGGACCACAAGGCGCTGCGTCGCCTGGTGACGCCGGAGATGGTTTCGTATCTCTCGGAAGAGCTGGCCGACAACGCGCAGAACGGCGTCCGCAACGACGTAACCGACGTCCAGCTGTTGCAGGCCGACATCGCCGAAAGCTGGAGCGAGGGCGACCGCGACTACGCGACCGCCGCGCTGAACTATTCGTCGATCGACGTCACCCGCAACCGGGCCACGGGCGAAGTGGTGGACGGCGACGAAAACGAGCCGACCGAGACCACCGAACTCTGGACCTTCGTGCGCCAGAACGGCGGTGACTGGCAGCTCTCGGCGATCCAGGAAGCCTGAGCGGGCTTCATCCAGACAAAGAAAGAGGCCGCGCACCGCGCGGCCTTTTTTGTTGCGGCAGAGTCGTTTAGCCGCCGTTCTTCTCAAGGAACTCTTCCGCTGAAAGTTTGCGGAAGTCGTCGAGGGCGGTGCGCAGCCTGGCGTGGTCCCAGTCCCACCAGGCGAGCGCCTGGAAACGCTCGGCCGTCCTGCGGTCGAAGCGCTCGCGCAGCGGCCTGGCCGGGACGCCGGCGACGATGGTGTAGGGCGCGACGTCCCTGGTGACGACGGCGCCCGAGCCGACCGCAGCACCATCGCCGATCGCGACGCCGGGCAGCACCGTCGAGCCGTGGCCGAGCCAGGTGTCGTGGCCGATGGTCACTGCGTTGGAGCGGCGCCATTCGAAGAACTCGCTCTCGTGGCTGGCGTCCTCCCAGTAATCGGAGGCGCGGTAGGTGAAGTGGTGCAGCGTCGGCCGCCAGGTGGGGTGGTTGGTGGCGTTGCAGCGGACGCTGGCTGCGATGTTCGAAAACTTGCCGACCGTCGTGCACCACAGGCTGCAATCCTGCATGACGTAGGAATAGTCGCCGAGCGAGCTTTCGCTGATGCGGGTGCGCTCGGAGACTTCGGTCCAGCGGCCAAGCGTCGACTGCATCACTTCGGCGCTTGGGTGGATCCAGGGCTGTTCGGACAGCTTGCGGCTCATGCTGCAATCTTTCCGGCGGCGAATTCGGTGACGTCGACGATGCGGTCAGCGACGGCCTCGCGCACGTCGGCATCGTGGAAGATGCCGAGCAGGGCCACACCCTTCAGCTTCTTTTCCTCGATCAGGGAAATCACCACCTCGCGGTTGGTGGCGTCGAGCGAGGCCGTCGGCTCGTCGAGCAGCAACACCGGATGGTCGGTGATGAAGCCGCGGGCGATGTTGACGCGCTGCTGCTCGCCGCCGGAGAAGGTGGCCGGCGGCAGGCTCCACAGGCGCTCCGGCAGGTTGAGCCGGCCGAGCAATTCGGCAGCGCGGGCATGCGCCTCGTCACGGGCGACACCGCGGGCGACCAGCGGCTCGGCGACGACGTCGAGCGCCGAGACACGCGGCACGGTACGCAGGAACTGGCTGACATAGCCGATCGTGTCGCGGCGCACGGCCAGCACGGTACGCGGATTGGCGGTGGCGAGATCGACGAGCTGGCCGTGGTGGTCGACGATGATCTGGCCCTGGTCGACGCCGTAATTGCCGTAGACCATCTTCAGGATGGAGCTCTTGCCGGCGCCCGAGGGGCCGCCGAGCACGGCGCATTCGCCAGCCCGGACCGAGAACGAGACATTGGAGACGACAGGCAGACGGATGCCGTCGCGAAGGTGCATGGTGAAGGCCTTGGCGACCTCGGAGACGATGAGTGGCGTTGCCATGGCTTACACCTGAAGGATCGAGGAGACGAGGAGCTGGGTGTAGGGCGCGCGCGGGTCGTCGAGCACGCGGTCAGTGAGGCCGGCCTCGACGACGTGGCCGTTCTTCATCACCATCATGCGCTGCGACAACAGCCGGGCGACGGCGAGGTCATGGGTGACAACGATGGCCGCGAGGCCGAGATCGGTCACCAGTCCGCGCAGAAGATCGAGCAGGCGCGCCTGCACCGACACGTCGAGGCCGCCGGTCGGCTCGTCCATGAAGACCAGGCGTGGGCCGGTGACGAGGTTGCGGGCGATCTGCAGGCGCTGGCGCATGCCGCCCGAGAAGGCGCGGGGCTCGTCGTCGATGCGCTCCTCGCCGATCTCGACGCGGGAGAGCCAGTCGACGGCGGTCGAGCGGATGTTGCCATAGTGGCGGTCGCCGACGGCCATCAGCCGCTCGCCGACATTGGCGCCGGCCGACACCGTCATGCGCAGGCCGTCGGCCGGGTTCTGGTGGACAAAACCCCAGTCGGTGCGCATCAGGAAGCGGCGCTCGGCCTCGCTCATGCGGTAGAGGTCGCGCCATTGGCCGTCGCGCATGCGGTAGCTGGCAGTGCCCGACGTTGGCAGCAGGCGGGTTGCCAGGCAGTTGAGCAGGGTGGTCTTGCCCGAGCCTGATTCACCGACGATGGCCAGCACTTCACCGGGCCACAGGTCGAAGGAGATGTCCTCGCAGCCGATGCGCGAACCGTAATATTTGGACAGCGCCGTAACGCGCAGAAGCGGTTCGTCGGTCATCGGGCAGTCTCCAGGATGTCGGGCGAGAGGTGGCCGCGATGGCCGCAGGCCTGGCGCGTCTCGCAATGGTCGGTGTCGGAACAGACGAACATGTGTCCGCCCTTGTCGTCGAGGATGACCTCGTCGAGATAGACCTGCTCGGCCCCGCACAGCGCGCAGGGCTGGTCGAAGGTCTGGATCTCGAAAGGATGGTCCTCGAAATCGAGGCTGACGACCTTGGTGAAGGGGGGCACCGCATAGATGCGCTTTTCGCGGCCGGCGCCAAACAGCTGGAGCGCCGGCGACATGTGCATCTTCGGATTGTCGAATTTCGGCGTCGGCGAGGGGTCCATCACGTAGCGCCCCTCGACCTTGACCGGATAGGCGTAGGTCGTGGCGATGCGGCCGTGCCTGGCGATGTCCTCGTAAAGCTTGACGTGCATGAGGCCGTATTCCTCGAGCGCGTGCATTTTCCGTGTTTCGGTCTCGCGCGGTTCGAGGAAGCGCAGCGGCTCGGGGATCGGCACCTGGTAGACCAGGGTCTGGCCCCCGGTCAGCGGATGCTCGGGGATACGGTGGCGGGTCTGGATGATCGTCGCCTTGGCCGTCTCGGTGGTCACGGCGACGTCTGCGACTTTCTGGAAGAAGGCGCGGATCGAGACAGCGTTGGTGGTGTCGTCGGCGCCCTGGTCGATGACTTTCAGCACATCGTCGGGGCCGATGATCGCAGCCGTCACCTGGACGCCGCCCGTGCCCCAGCCATAGGGCATCGGCATTTCGCGGGAAGCGAACGGCACCTGGTAACCGGGAATGGCGATGCCCTTGAGGATCGCCCGCCGGATCATCCTTTTGGTCTGCTCGTCGAGATAGGCGAAGTTGTAGGTTGCGATGTCTGTTGCAGGCGTGCTCATTCCGCCGCCTCCCGCTGTTCGGTTTCGTTGCTCTGGTTGCGCTTGTCGTGCTCCGAGCGCATGCGGCGGACGAGGTCGAGTTCGGCCTGGAAGTCGACATAGTGCGGCAGCTTCAGGTGCTCGACGAAGCCGGTCGCCTGAACGTTGTCGGAGTGCGAGATGACGAACTCCTCGTCCTGGGCAGGCGCGGTGATGTCCTCGCCCAGTTCGCCGGCGCGCAGCGCACGGTCGCACAGCGACATCGCCATGGCCTTGCGCTCGGACTGGCCGAAGACCAGCCCGTAGCCGCGGGTGAACTGCGGCGGCGCCTTGGCCGAGCCCTTGAACTGGTTGACCATCTGGCACTCGGTGACGCGGATGCGGCCGAGGGTTACGGGGAAGGGCAGTTCCGGCACGTCGAGCTCGAGCTCGACCTCGCCGATGCGGACCTCGCCGACGAAGGGATGGCTGCGGCCGTAACCTCGCTGGGTCGAGTAGCCGAGCGCCAGCAGAAAACCCTCGTCGCCGCGCGACAGCGCCTGGAGGCGGATGTCGCGCTCCATCGGGAATTCCAGCGGCTCGCGGGTGATGTCGCCGGTGAGGTGGTCCTCGGGCAGTTCGCCGTCGGCTTCGATCAAGCCTTCATGGGCCAGGATTTCGGACACGCGCGCCATGCGCTGGCCGTCGCCCTCGCGCTGCTCGGGTTCCGCGATGGCAGGGTCGTTTGCCAGTTCTGGGTCGAGCAGGCGGTGGGTGTAGTCGAAGGTTGGGCCGAGCAACTGGCCGCCGGGCAGGTCCTTGTAGGTGGCGGAGACGCGGCGCTCGACCTGCATGGCGGCGGTGTCGATCGGCCTGGTGTAGCCGAAGCGCGGCAAGGTGGTGCGGTAGGCGCGGACGAGGAAGATCGCCTCGATCAGGTCGCCGCGCGACTGCATGATGGCGAGCGCCGCCAGCTCGCGGTCGTAGAGCGAGCCCTCCGACATGACGCGGTCGACGCCGAGCGCCAACTGTTCGACGATCTGGTCGATGCGCAGCGCCGGCACCGAGCGGTCGCCACGGCGACGGTCGGCAAGCAGGCGATGGGCATTGGCGATGGCGGCTTCGCCGCCTTTGACAGCCACATACATGTCAGGCCTCCATCGTCTTGATGCGGGTGGTGCGGGGCAGGCAGGCGACCGCATCGGGTGCTGCCAGGATGACGTCGACACCGCGCGGGAACCGCGCGCCGTTCTGCTTCCACTGCTCGACGAAATGGCGCGGCAGCGGGGTGGGCGCGATGGTCGCCGAGGTCTCGATGCCGGGGCCTTCGAGATGCAGCGGTGTGCCTTCGGTCAGGCTTTCGACCTGCAGGACCAGCGTGGTCGAGCGATCGGGATATTCCTGCGTCCCTTGCGCGAAGTTCTCGACCGAGATCATGTTGGCCGGACTGGCGACGAGGGCGAAATGCGCATCGGCCGGTGTGGCGGCCAGCGGCGCGCCGGCGTGGAACGCGATCCAGGACCTGGCCGTCGAAACCTGAAGCCCGGCATCGAGCCAGAGCGGGGTGTCGTGGTCGCACAGCGTGAGGGCGACGGCTCCCGCCGTTGCCGACAGCGGGGCGGGCGGCTGGGTGAGCCCGACGACCGGCTGGATGGTGCCCGGTCGGGCCATGGCGTCCATGACCGCACGGAAGACGGTCTGGGCGTCGAACACGGGTGCGGCGAAACCGCCGTCGATGACATCCATCTGTTCCATCAGTCTTCTCCGCGAACCATGGTGAAGAAGTCGACCTTGGTGGCCGCCGTCTCGGCGCGGCCGATCGCATCGGCTTCGGCTTGTGCGGCGCGCAGGGGCGCAAGGATCCTGTCCTCGATCTCGGCGCGGCGGGTCGGGTTCTGCCAGAGCGCGTCGGCGATGGCCGAAAGCCTGGCCTTCTCCTTGTCGCGGCCGAGTGCATAGGAATGGCCGATCTCGCCGCCGGGCAGGCGCGCCGTGGCGCGGGTCACCGTCGCTTCGCCGAAGTTGAAGGGCGCGCCGCCACCGCCGATGCGACCGCGCACCGACACCAGGCCGGTCTCGGGGCCGCGCAGCATCTCGGCTTCGTGCGTCATGCCGGCAGCCGCGCACAGCCGCTTCAGCTCGTCGGCCGGCGCTTGGGCGAGGGCCGCCATCGCCGCCTTGCGCTCCGCTTCCAGTTCTCTTTCCTGCCGTCGGTCCATCTCGATCGCCACTCCACTTCGTATTTGTCTATTGTTCTATACAATCGAACAACATACGACGGGCTTGTAGCGAGGCTGCATGACGGGTGCATGACAGGTCGCAAACAGGGGCGGTGGATTTGAGCGGGCAGGGACAGAAACAGGCGGTGACGCGCAAGAGCGGGGTGGCGCTGTGGCGCCAGATCGCCGACCAGATCCGGCAGGCGATTTCGGCGGGAACGCTGGGCGGCGACGGCAAGCTGCCGCCTGAGATGGTCCTGTCCGAGCGCTTCGGCGTTAACCGCCACACGCTGCGCAGCGCGATTGCCGCACTTGTGCAGGAAGGCGTGCTCCGGGCCGAGCAAGGCAGGGGGACCTTCGTCGAGAGCCGGCAGAAACTCTCCTTTCCGATCTCGGCGCGGACGCGCTTTTCCACCGGCCTGCGCAGCCAGGCGCGCGATCGGCGCAGCAGCCTGCTCGCCCATGCCGTGGAGCCGGCGCCGCGGCGCGTGGCGGAAGGGCTCGGCCTTGCGGAAGGCGCGGCCGTTGTCAGGCTGGAAACGCTGAGCGAGGCCGACGAACGGCCGGTGTCGCGCGCCACAAGCTGGTTCGATGCGGAGCGGTTTCCCGGCTACGCCGAGGCCTATGCCGAGACGGGCTCGATCACGCTCGCTTTCCAGCGCTATGGCATCGAGGACTATTTCCGCAAGTCGACGCTGGTATCCGCCCGCCATGCCGATGCGGCCGATCTTGCCGACCTCAAGCTGTCGGCGGGAGCCATCGTGCTGGTCGCGGTTGCGGTCAATGTCGATGCCGAGGGCGTGCCGATCCAGTATGCCGAGACGCGCTTCGTTGCCGACAGGGTGGAGCTCAGCGTCTCGACCGAGCTTCAGTGATTGTAATGGGCGGCGACGCCGCCGGGCCCGAACTCCACCTGCCGGGCCGGTGAAGCCGGCACGGCCGGTCGTGTTGCCGGTTCCTTGGCCCGTGCCCAGCAGTAGTAGAGCAGAAACGAGCCGATGACATAGGGCTGGAGGATGTCGACCTCGAAGAAGGAGCGGATGACCAGCAGGGCAAGCAGGCCCGTCTGCAGCAGCGGCTCGATCCAGTCGCCTTCGCCGAGTAGCCGCGAGATGCACAGCCTAAGGATGGCGAGCAGCGGCAGCACGATCATCGCCGCGCCGACATAGCCGAGTTCCACCAGCGCCTCGATATAGGTGTTGTGGAAATGGAAGCCGGTGCGGGAGGTGATGTAGAACTCGTTCCACAGCCGCTCCGCCTCGGAGAAGCCCTGGACCCAATAGGCGGCATAACCGATGCCGAGCAGCGGCGTGTTTGCCGCGGCGTCGAAGCCCTGCTGCCAGAGATAGGTGCGGCCGGTCAGCGTCGAATCCTTGCCGAAGGCGCCAAGCACCATGTCGATCGCGCCGGCATTGAGCGCCGCCAGCACCGCCGTTCCGGCAAAAACGAGGCCGGCGGCGAAGAAGATCCGGCGGTGGGTCGGCGAGAACGCCTCCAGTCCGGCAATGACGACGACCATGGCTACCGCTGCGGGGGTGGCGAGCATCGAGGTTGCCGATTGCGACAGGACCAGCGAGGCCGCCGAAAGTGCGACGACGCCCAGCGCAAGCAGGCGGGCGATGCGGCCGCGCGTCTGAAACAGCGCGAAGTAGCAGCCGAAGAGCACACCCAGCGAGGCGTAGAAGCCAAGCTGGTTCTTCGAGCCGAATGCGCCGACGAAGCTGTAGGTGCCGTCGAGCGCGTCATAGACATAGCCGCCGACGAGCATCGAATAGGTGAGGATGACGGCGACGCCGGCGATGGCGCCGATGGACAGGGTGCGCGCATCGATCACCCGGGCCGCGATCACGGCGCAGACGACGTGCGACAGATACTGGAGCGCTGCCCGGCTGGTCACGTCGGGCGCGTCGGACCAGAAATAGGACAGGCAGGCAAGCAGCGCGAAAGCGAGAAGTTGCGGCGATGCGGCGAGGCGGCCGAGCGTGAACCGATAGTCGACAAGGACCAGCGGGAGCCAGACCGCATAATACATCAGGATCGAGATCTGGCCGATGCGGAACGAATAGGCGAACACGAAGAACGATACGGCGACCGCGAAGGCGCCGTAGAGCGTGTTGTGGCCGGGTTCGACCAGAGTGGATTTCCTGATCCGCATGGCGCCTGGCCGCTACTGAATGAGCGGGTCGCCCATCCGCTTCACCTTGAGCACATCGCCGGGCAGGACGGGCATGTCTTCGGCGGCAGTGATGTCCTTGCTCTTGCCATTGCCGTCCTTGCGGACGAGGACATAAGAAATCGCCTGTTCGGTGCCGGCCGCGGCGGGGGCCGTGCCGCCTGCCTCGGCGATCAGGCCCTTCTGCATTCCGAGCTTGAGCGTGACGGCGTTGAGTTCGCCGACGACCTTCTGCCGCTCGACCGCCAGTTCGGACTCGCCGTCGTTCTTGAGGTCGATCGCTTCCTGCTCGGCCTTGCTGATGTCCTGCTTGGCCCGCAGCATGGCAGTCTCCAGATCGAGGATCTTGCCTTCCATCTCGGCGATTGAGCGCTCGGTCGACAGCACGCGCGTGTTCACCACGAGGCCCTTCTGGGCCAGCGTGTCGATGCCGCTGAGCTCCTTCCTGGCGAGCTCCACCTGGCGCTTCTGGGTTTCGGACTTCTGGCCCAGAGAGACGATCTCCTGTTCGAGCAGGCCCTTGAGCTCCTCGAGCGCCTGCAGCCTCAAGGTGAGTTTCTTCTGGCGCGAGGCCATGATGGCGGTCTCGTTGGCGATCATGCCCGGTACCGCCGGCAGGGCGGCGATCTCCTTCGGCGCTTCGACCTCGGTCTTGCCGGCGAGCTCGGCATCGATTCTTGCGCGGGTCACCATCAGCCGAAGCTGCTCGTCGGACAGCACGGCATGGCTGCCTTCGGCGGTGATGAGGTCGCGCTCGGTACGGGCGCCGTCGGCGCCGCGGCGCATGCCGCCGGCAATGCTGATCGCCTTGAGCACGGTCAGGTCGGGGGCATAGGCATACTGGCCCGGCGTCTGGATGTCGCCGGAGATGTAGAACGGGCGGAACTGGGCCACCTCGACCGACGCCTCGGGGCGGTCGGAAAGGCCGAACTTGTCCTGCAGCGTCTTGCCGATCGTCTCGGCGATCTCGGCCGTCGTCTTGCCCGCGGCCTTCGTTTCACCGACGAATGGCAAGGAAAGATTGCCCGACGGCCCGATCGTGTATTCACCGCTGACCGAGGACCAGTCGCGGAAGGCGCCTTCGACCGTCTGCCATTCGACGACGCGGATGGTCAGCTTGTCCTGGGTTCCGAGCTGGTAGTCCTGGGCAAGGGCGGTGGACGCCGAAATGGCCAGCGTGAGGCAGAGCGCGCCGCCCAGCCTGAGCAGGCGTCGCGTGCGGCGATTGGGATCGAGGTTTCGGTTCAAGGTCGTCGTCCGTTCGTGGGCCGCGGGGATCTCTTGGAGCCCGCGGGCGGGAGAAGCTGCGCGCCCCCACGTGGGCGCAGCCTCGATTGCGGCAAGCTCAGTAGCTGCCGCGCGACAGGCAGACGGCCGGGACCGTCTTGAGGATGATGCGGATGTCTTCGGCCAGCGACCAGTTCTCGACATAGTGACGGTCGAACGCGACGCGGCTGTCATAAGAAACGTCGTTGCGCCCGCTGACCTGCCACAGTCCGGTGAGGCCCGGCCGCGACTTGAGATAGAAGACGACCGCCTTGCCATAATAGTCGAGTTCGTCGCGGACCACGGGGCGTGGGCCGACGATGCTCATGTCGCCGAGAAGGATGTTGAGGATCTGCGGCAGCTCGTCGAGGCTCAGCTTGCGCAGCACGGTGCCGACACGCGTGACGCGCGGGTCGTCCTTGAGCTTGCGCGTCGCGTCCCATTCGGCCCTGGCTTCCGGGTCGTTGCGAAAATGGGCAGCAAGGACCGCATCCCCGTTGGGGACCATCGTGCGGAACTTGAGGCATTGGAAGATACGCCCGCCACGGCCGATCCGGCGATGGCCGTAGAACACGGAGCCGCCGTCCGACGCCTTCACCAACAAGGCAATGAGCAGGAACAACGGGCTTAATGCGATAATCCCGAGACCCGCACCGATGATGTCGAATCCGCGCTTGGCCACACCACCCAGAGGGGGAAGGTCGGTGGCGACGTGTGGAAACTCCAAGCTCGTAGACTTGGCCAGATCCCTCATGCTGCAACTCCAATTGGTCGATAAATCGCCCCAGAATCGCCCTGTGACAGGATATGGCCGGCATGCTGCGCTGCAACACACGTTTTTTTGACGCGTGAAATATTTCTATCAGTAGATGACCAAAATCCGTGCATGGCGTGCACAAGAAAATTTCAATGCGACAGTTTTATGTCCATAGCCTCAATGCTTGAGCAGAATCGAATATGTCGATCTGTGGGAAATGTTAAAGGTTAAATTCCAACCATGTTTGTAATCATTCTAAAAATGGGTGTCAGATTATGAAACATGTTACAAAACATACGTGTACAAGGCAAAATATTCGGAAATAATGGCGACTTGAATGAAAAATGGCGAGACTGTCGATTGTCTGTGACAGTGCAATGCAACATCCCAGGTTGACGGCAGGACTCGTCGCGAAACAGGGCTCCGCTTGCTGACTGCTGGGTGGCTCAATATAATGAAATGACGTTCCTGCGGCCGATCGCCAGCCAGCATGCCGGCATCAGAATATGTCGAAGGAACGGATGTGGGTGGAGCTTTCAGGGCCAGGGGAGTTGCAAGCAACATGGTGACGAATTCAGTGCCGATGCCTCGGGCCTGACGGTCAGTGGCCATGACTCTGCCAAAATTCGTGTTCGGCATGGCGATGGTGATCGCCATCGTGGCACTATGGTCCTATCTCGATGCTGCCAGCTGGGGCACGATCTTGCTGCGCGTGCTGGCCTGCGCCGTGATTCTTCAAGTCGGATACTTCCTTGTCATCCTGGCCATGGTGTTGCGCGCGAGCCCGAACACGGCCGAAATCAAGAACACCAAGGCAGTGGCCGACGGAACTCCGGCAGTTCCAGCCGACGACCTGACGCCAAAGGGCAGCGCGCACTAGGGCCGTTGCTGCATCATCCACGGCCGCCCGCCGGCTGGATTTGTCGGGAATCGCCGACGCTTTTCCGAGCATCATCTTGCCCAGCTCCGCCCGCCGTCGCGTGATGCCGCGATGTCACCGCTGCAGATAGCGGCGTTAGTTGGCGTGATCAAATCGACACGCCCACAAGCCTTGGAAAGCCGCATGTCGCGGCGGTCGGCACCGGGTCCTTGCGACCCCAACGGTGAAGCGCCGTAACAAAAGTTGGGGTTCCCTTGTTCGCAGGTGCAATATAGCTCTTGCGTCGGCGGGCTAAGACGGAAAGGCAACGACGTGAGCGGAACCGACGTCTGTGTCATCATTGCTGCGCGCAACGCGGCGGAAACGATCACGACGGCCATCACTTCGGCGCTGCTGGAGCCCGAAGTGGCCGAGGTCGTGGTCGTGGACGATGCTTCGACCGATGCGACCGAAGCCGTGGCGCGGGCTGCCGACGATGGCAGCGGCCGCCTTGTGGTGCTGCGGCTTGACGTCAATCGCGGCCCCTCATTTGCGCGCAACATGGCGATCCGCAACTCCAGATCGGCACTGATCAGCATCCTGGACGCCGACGATTTCATCCTGCCCGGGCGGTTCGCGAACCTTGTCGCCGGCGATGACTGGGACCTTGTCGCCGACAACATCGTCTTCGTGGAACATGCCTCGGTGCGCGACGTGCTGGCGGGCGACATCGCGCAATTCGATGCCGATCCGGCGCAGCTCGATTTCGCGCAATTCATCGCGGGCAACATTTCCAGCCGCGGCGTCCAGCGCGGCGAACTGGGCTTCCTCAAGCCGGTGATGCGGCGCGAGATGCTGGAGCGGACGGGGCTGGGCTACGACGAAAATTTGCGGCTCGGCGAAGACTATGCGCTCTACGCCGGGGCCATGCTGGCGGGCGCCCGTTTCAAGTTCATCAGGTCCTGCGGCTACTGTGCGGTGGTGCGGCCCAATTCGCTGAGCGGCCAGCACCGCACCGAGGATCTGCGGCGCCTGGCCGATGCCGATCTCGGGCTTTTGGCGCAACCCGGACTGGCGACGCAACACCAGCGCGTCCTTCGCCGCCACGAGCGCCATGTGCGCGACAAGTATCGCCTGCGGCGTTTCCTCGACCTCAAGGCGGCCGACGGCTTGGCAGCGGCAGCGAAGTTCGCGATGGCATCGCCCGCCAACTTCCTGGCGGTCGTCCGCGGGGTGGCCATGGACAAGTTCGATGCGTTGACGGGCTCTGGTTCGGTGTCTCCGGCTCGTGAACCGCGCCTGCGCTACCTGATGGCGGCCGAGAACGCAGGTGCCCGGACGTGACAGCATCGGACATCAAGGACATTCTGGTCGTCGGCGGCGGCGGCTATATCGGCTCCCACACCTGCCTCGACCTGGCGCGGAGGGGCTTTCGCCCCGTCGTCTATGACAATTTCAGCAACGGCCACCCCGAATTCGTCAAATGGGGACCGCTCGAGGAAGGCGACATCCGGGATCGCGCGCGGCTGGACGAGGTGTTCGCCAGGTACCAGCCGGCGGCCGTCATCCATTTCGCCGCGCTGATCGAGGTCGGGGAATCGGTCAGGAACCCGATCGCCTTCTTCGAGAACAACGTCGCGGGGTCGCTGAACCTGTTTGCCGCCGCCAATGCCGCGGGATGCAAGCGGCTGGTGTTTTCCTCGACCTGCGCCACCTATGGCGAGCCGGAAGAGACGCCGATGCGCGAGACGCACCGGCAGCAGCCGATCAATCCCTATGGCCGCAGCAAGCTGATCGTCGAGGACATGTTGCGCGACCTCGACCGCTACGAGGGCTTCCGGTCGGTGCTGCTGCGCTATTTCAACGCCGCCGGCGCCGATCCCGAAGGACGCATCGGCGAACGCCACGATCCCGAGACGCATGCCATCCCGCTGGCGATCGACGCAGCTCTCGGCCGCCGTGCCGGCTTCAGCGTGTTCGGCGACGATTACGACACCCGCGACGGCTCCTGCGTCCGCGATTTCATCCACGTTCTGGACCTTGCCGACGCGCATAGCCGCGCCGTGCAATACCTGATCGAGGGCGGCGACAGCGTCGCGCTGAACCTGGGCACGGGGCAGGGCACGACGGTCAAGGAATTGCTGTCGATGGTGGCGC
Source organism: Aminobacter aganoensis (assembly GCF_014206975.1). Taxonomy (GTDB): domain Bacteria; phylum Pseudomonadota; class Alphaproteobacteria; order Rhizobiales; family Rhizobiaceae; genus Aminobacter; species Aminobacter aganoensis. The sequence goes on along the minus strand of NZ_JACHOU010000006.1, from coordinate 1,906 downwards.
AGGTTTCGGGCCGGACATTCCCGGTGGAGCAGGCGCCGCGGCGCGAAGGCGACGCACCGTCGCTCGTCGCCGACAATTCGAGGGCACGCCACGTGCTTGGCTGGACCCCACGCCACGACCTCGCCGCGATTGTGTCGAGCGCCTGGAACTGGCACGCTCGGGCAAACGTGGAGTAGAAGGGCATGGCATCGATCTTCGCTTTCCGCACACGCAGTCCGGACCGCGACCGGGAAACCGACGTGACCCGCTTCGAACAGCTGGCACGTTCGCTCGACCAGCTGACCTCGGAGATCGAGGCCGAGAGGACCGGCATCCGGAACCGCTACGAGGCCGTCTCGGCCAATGCGGCCTTCCTGGTCGAGGCGATGGACAATTCCGAGGCGTCGTCGCGGCGGGCCGACGACATGGACCGGTGGACGGAATCGCTGAAGACCTGCCTGCGCCGCATCGAGGCACTGGGGCGGCAGACCGAGTTCATCGCCGGGCTTCGTCATGCGCTGGACACGTTTGTCGACGAAGGTCGCAAGGCCGATGAGGGATCGTCGGCAGCTGAGGCGCCGGAGGAGGTCCGGCGCCGGCCCTGACGGGCCAGAATCTTACGGGAGGATGGGAGGTTGTTTCCGGTCGGGGTGAGGCCCCTGGCCGGCAGTTGCAATGCGGTTCTCGGGCGGGAGGCGCGAAGGCACAAGGATGACTTGGCTATGAACGCAAACGTCACACATCACGCAGCCGGCCGGATCGGCCGCCGCTCATGGGGCTTGCGCCTGTCGGTCGCGCTGGCGGGCCTGCTTGCCGCTTCGGGCGGTGCGCTGGCGCAGGATGCCATGGGCAAGTCCTTCGTGGAAACGTTCGACACGCTGAGCGGTTCGCGCTGGTTCGTCTCCGACGGCTGGGACAACGGCAAGCACCAGAACTGCACCTGGTCAAAACAACAGGTCCAGGTCGCCGACGGCAACCTGGTGCTGAGCTTCGAGAAGAAGCAGTTGAAGAACCGCGACTATTCCTGCGGCGAGGTGCAGACCAAGGAACGCTTCAGCTACGGCACCTACGAGGCGCGGATGAAGAGCGGCACCGGCTCGGGCCTGAATGCGGCCTTTTTCACCTATATCGGCCCGGTGCACAAACAGCCGCATGACGAGATCGATTTCGAGGTGCTGACCAAGGATCCCTCCAAGGTGCAGGTCAACGCCTATGTCGGCGGCAAGTCCAACGACGAGAAGCTCGTCGACGTGCCTGGTGGCGCCGACCAGGGTTTCAACGACTATGCCTTCGTGTGGGAGAAGGAGCGGCTGCGCTGGTACGTCAACGGCCAGCTCGTGCACGAGGTGACCGAGCCGTCGCAACTGCCCAGCCACCCGCAGAAGATCTTCTTCAGCCTGTGGGGCACCGACACGCTGCGCGAATGGATGGGGGCCTTCTCGGATCCGGGCAAGCCGGTGACGATGGCCGTCGACCGCGTCGCCTTCACCGCCCTCGGCGAGCCTTGCCAGTTCGAAGGCTCGGTCGCCTGCACGCTGCAGTGAGCGGCAGACAGGCTGGCGCGGCACGTCCGCGCCCCAACATCATCAACGAACAGGAACGGACCTGATGAAGCTTACGGTATTTGGGATCGGCTATGTCGGTCTTGTGCAGGCTGCGGTGCTGGCGGAGGTCGGGCATGACGTTGTCTGCGTCGATGTCGATGCGGCCAAGGTCGAGCGGCTGAACCAGGGGTTCATCCCGATCTTCGAACCGGGGCTGGAGGCCTTGGTGCGCGACAACCATGCGGCGGGCCGCATCGTGTTCACCACCGACGCCTCGATGGCGGTGAAGCATGGCGAGATCCAGATGATCGCGGTCGGCACGCCGCAGGGCGAGGACGGCTCGGCCGACCTCAAATACGTGCTGTCGGTGGCCGATGCCATCG
>NZ_JACHOU010000005.1 GCF_014206975.1 Aminobacter aganoensis | reverse complement strand
TAGATGTGGTTGTCGATCAGCGCCGACAACAGGTTGTGGGCGGTGGTGATGGCGTGGAAGTCGCCGGTGAAGTGGAGGTTCATGTCCTCCATCGGCACGACCTGGGCATAACCGCCGCCGGCTGCACCGCCCTTGACGCCGAAGTTGGGCCCGAGCGAGGCTTCGCGGATGCAGACCACGGCCTTCTTGCCGATGCGGTTGAGACCGTCGCCGAGGCCGACCGTGGTCGTGGTCTTGCCTTCGCCGGCCGGCGTCGGGTTGATCGCGGTGACCAGGATCAGCTTGCCGTCCTTGTTCTTGCGCGCATTGGCGATGAACTCGGCCGAGATCTTGGCCTTGTCGTGGCCGTAGGGCAGCAGGTGCTCGGTCGGAATGCCGATCTTGGCGCCGATCTCCTGGATCTGTTTCTTGTTTGCCGCGCGGGCAATCTGGATATCGGTCTTGTGCTCGGCCATGGCGGCTCCTCCGGAAGCAGACTTTGCGTGAGTGGGCGAATGCACCCGTGCTCGTGGGCGCATAGAAACTCGACACTAGCCTGTGCTGCCGTCTCAAAACAGCCGCCCAATGCACGGATTGCGACAGGGGAAGGGAGTAGGGAGTAGGGAGCTCAGACTTCAGCGCCTGGACGCGCGCATGCCCGTCCGCTCCTTCTACTCACTACTCACTACTCACTACTCACTACTCACTCACCTGCTCAGCACGTTGCTGATCTCGACGAGGTTCGAGCGCACGCGCAGGATGTAGAAGCCCATCGTGATCAGGTGCGACGGCATGAACCAGCCATCCTCGGCGCCGTTGGAGATGATGAAGGGCTGGATGTTGAGCGCCGAGCGGGTCTGCTGCTCCATCGTGTCCCAGAGATTGTCGAGGTTGCGGGTGCGCAGCACGTCCTCGAAGTCGGCATGGGTCGCCTTCAGCAGGCCGTAGTAGCCGTAGAGCTGGCCATAGGCGAACCAGAAGCGGTCGTCGGCGCGCGGGTCGAACCAGCCATTGTTGTAGTTTTCGGCACGGTCCTTGAGGATCGCCGACGTCGCGCCGATGTCGTTGGCGATGCGGTCGATGAACTGGATCAAATTGTCGGCGCGGGCGTCGAACACCGACTCGCACTTTTCGAGCCGGGCGTTGAAATTGTTCAGGCTCTTGATCGCCGAGCGGTAATAGCTCGGGGTCGGGGTCTTGGGGCCGAACGGACTCAGGCCGAAATACCAGGTGTATTCGTCGAACTGCATGTTGCCGCGTGCGTCCTGCAGGTCGGAATCGACCTGGCTGGTGCCGCGCACGCGGCCGAGATTGTCGGCGAGTTCGGTCGTCGTGCGGCGGATCGCCTGGTTGATGCCGCGCTGGAACGATGCCTTGTTGTCGAGGAACGGCGTCTTGTCCCAGGACAGGCCGAACAGGCCCGTCTTGTAGAGGATCATCGACGAGATCCAGGCATTCTCGTTGACGTTGAAATTGGTCAGCTCGGCCGAGATGTCGGCGATCGCCGAGCGGCCGCAGGTGCGCGCGGTGTCGGTGCCGCCGCCGGCAACGATCTGCTCGCCCGCCGAAACGTTGCGGTTGTCGAAATTGTGCGCGGCGACATAGTCGGGATCGAAGTTGGTCCAGACCTGCGTGTTCCAGATGAAGTAGCCGTAGAGCGCCACCAGGCCGAGGATGGCCGCGCCGAGCGTGCCTTTCAGGATCCAGCCGCGCTGGACGTACCAGCGGCCGAGCCACATGAAGGGCCAGAGCAGGATGCCGATGACGAAGCCGAGGCCACGGCCGATCAGCTGGAATATCCGGGTGAAGAAGTTCACGATCGGATCAAGCATATGGAACCCCCTCAGTCGGTCAGGCCGTAAAGCTGTGCGCGGAACGCTGCCTTGTCTTTCAGATATGAGTTTTTGAGCGTGTCCACAACATTGGATCGCCAGGTCTCGCTGAGCTCTTCATAGTCCTTGTAGAAGCCTTGCTTGTTGAAGACATAGCGCGAGACGAAATCGGCCGGCACGAATTCCGAGATCAGCCGGTTGGTCAGCCAGGCGTCGGGATGGTCGGGCTTGGCGCGCACGACCAGGAAACGGTGCAGCGGGAACACCTCCTCGAGCCTGAGCTGGCCGAGCTGCGCGATCTCGCGCTTGGCGGCATTGAGGAAGGGGAAGGTGCCGTCGCTGTTGATGGCGTCGGCATGGCTGTGGATCCAGGTCTGCAGCCACACCTTGTCGACCTTGCCCAGATCGCGCTTCGGCTCGGCCGCGCGGATCAGCGCCCTGACTGCCATTTCGGCGCGGTGCTCGAGATAGCCGGAGCTTTCGACCCACGAGGCCCGCGGCAGGTCGAGGCGGCCGGTCGAGGCCAGGAACTTGAACACCTTGTCGGCGTCGCGGATCGACAGGTAACTCACTTGCCACGGCCGCGAGCGGCGGAAGCCCGGTGCCGAGGGATCGGAAATGACGGTCGTCACATCGCGGTCGACGAAGACGTAGAGCCCGCCGAAATGGCTGGTCCAGAAGGCGTTGTGGCGGAAGATCACCTGGTCGGGCACCAGCGCATTCTCGCGGATGTCGCCGCAGACCTTGGCAAGCTCGACCATGCGCTGGAGCATGGCGTCATCGCGCCAGGCGTCCGGTTCCTGCTTCAGTCTGTCGACCAGCTTGCCGAGTTCGGCCGCCTTGCCGAGCACGTCCTCGGCCGACAGCACGCGGAACTCGACCTGGTTGATCGACAGCAGATCCTCGATGTCCTCGACCTTGGAGACCGAATCCTCGATCTCGCCGTAGATCACGTCCTTGATGGTCAGCGCGTCGATGGCGCGCTGGTTCTTCGACATGAATTCGAACAGCAGCTGCGAGGTGTTGGAGAACGCCGTGTGCACCACCGGCAGGTCGGCCTGCGACGGCGTCAGGATGATGAAGCGACGGTTGACCTCGTTGGGGTCGAGATATTGATAGTCGCCCAGTTCCTCGGCCACCTGCGGCGAAAAGCCGGTGCGGTCGATCTCGAAGCCCTTCAGCCTGGTCGGTTTCAGCCCGAAGGCGGTCAGGGCCTTGTTGTAGCGATCGATCAGATGCGGTTCGTCGACCGGCAGCAACCGGCCGTAGATCAGTTCGTTGTCGCGGAGCAGGTCCATTTTACTGCATCCCTTCCTTCTCCCCGTTTATGGGCAAAAGGTGGCCGAAGGTGCGCTCCTTCCTTCTCCCCTTGTGGGAGAAGGTGGATCGACGCGCAGCGTCGAGACGGATGAGGGGTGATGGACGGAGAGCTGCGCTGGAGCACCCCTCATCCGTCGCCTGCGGCGACACCTTCTCCCGCAAGGGGAGAAGGAAAGGCCAGCGCCCGTCACGCATTCCACAGCCCTTTCGCCTTCAGTTCCTCCATCTCCTTCGCCGCGCGCTCGCGCAGCCTTGCATCGCGGAGCAGCTTCGACACGGCGGCATCGTCCGACTTGTCGGAGTAGCGGAACTCCGAGTCGGCGTAGCGGTTGATCTCCTGCATCACCATGGCAAGCGAGAACGGCCCGCGCAGTTCCTCGATCATTGCTTTCTTCTCGTCATAGCCCTTGTGCATGAAGGTCTCGGGCTTTTCGAACCAGTCGTCCGGCAGCTCGATGTCCATGGCGCGCATCTTGATGGCGTCGGTGACGTTCTTGATGGCGCGGCCGGTGAAGCGCGGCTCGGCCTCCTTGATCATGTGCAGATAGGTGCCGATATCGGCGAGCGTCTTCGGCTCGCCATTGTCCTTCATGAAGCGCTCGAACACTCTCATCAGCCCGTCTTCCTGCGGCTTTTCGTGCTCCTCATAGGCCTCGGTCACGGCGCGCTGGATTTCCTGGGCGGCGTAGAGTTCGTGCTCGCCCAGCGGGATCTTGTGGTTCTTGCCGGCGAGCAGGACGAAGATGTCGATGTAGTCGTCGCGGGTCTGCGGGCCGTCGACCAACCAGCGTGCGCCGGCGCGCTGGCGCAGTGCATCGTCGACATTCTCCGGATAGTTGGAGAACATGCCGAAGGAGCAGTTGCCGCGCACCACGGTGCCGGCACCGGCGAAGGCGTCCATCAGCACGCCGGTGATCTCCTGCTGGCCGGCCGATGCCCGGTCGTCGGAGCGCTTGGCCGCCACCTGGTCGATGTCGTCGATGGTGCCGAAGCCGATGGCGCGCGGGTTGAGCACGTTGTTGATGAACTGGCGGCAGTTCTGGCCCGACTTGCCCTGGTAGGACGAGATCTGGTCGACGCCGAAATTCTCGTAAGCGAACGGGTAGCCGGCGACCTGGCAGTAGTTGTTGACCAGGCCGGCGATCATCTGGATCAGCGTGGTCTTGCCGGTGCCCGGCGCGCCGTCGCCAATGAACGTAAACAAAAAACCGCCGAGCTCGACGAAGGGGTTCAACTCGCGGTCGAAGTCATAGGCCATCAGCATCTTGGCCAGCCGGACCGACTGGAACTTGGCGATGTGGTTGCCGACGACTTCCTGCGGCTGCTTGAAGGTCATGACCAGCGGCTTCGACTTCTTGCCCGGAGCCACGTCGAAGCCGTCGAGGGTGAAGTCGTCGGCGTCGATGCGGATATGGGCGTTCTCGAAGGCGCCGAGCCCGTCGAAGCGGCCCTTGCGCTGGAGCAGTCCCTCGATCGCCACACGGGCAAAGGCGCGGCCGCGGGTCAAAAGGTCGGCATCGTCCTTGGCGCCCGACAGCGCCCGGTCGAGGCCGGAGACGATCGACTTGACCGCGTCCTGCGGCGTGTCGAACAGGAAGTCGGGCTCGGTCACGTCATTCGGCGCCTCGCCGTCGCTGTCGATCAGCTGGGCGAGATAGGAGGCAAGCGAAAACGCCGCGACATAGGCGGACGCCGACAAAAGCTTCTTGAAATGACTGGCCTCGTCGCCCTCCAGCGGGCTGCGGGCGTTTTTGGCCTGCAACGCTTCGAGGTCTGTCGAGCGCGAGAAGACGTCCGAGACGGCCAGCGCCACCGCGATGCCGCGGCGGGCGCGGAACAGCAGCGTGTGCTGGGCGATCGACATCAGCTGGTCGTCGGGGCGGATCGCAGCGACGGTCTTCTGAAGCTCGACCTCGCGCGTCTTGCGGATCGAGCCGGTCGAGACCGTCGAGACGAAGCGCCGGTTGGTGCCGGCGAGTGCCGTGCCCGACTGGCCGGAGCTGTCCTCCAGCACGACGATACGGGTGATGAAGCTCTGCGCGGTGGCGCGGTGCTTTTCGATGTCGGCTTCGGAAATCGCGGTCAGGCCGGTGTCCATTTTCAAGCTCCTATCCGGTCGAGCCAATCGTTGATTGCGGGCATCACCACTGTACCGAAACGGTCCAGCGCGAAGATGCCGATTACAAATGCCATGATCCTGGTGAAGACCAATCTGCGGACGCCCACGAATTTCAGCGTGAGTATCGAAAAGAGCATGAAGGTGATGATCGCAACCTGCGTGGCGTCCACCGGGGTCGAGTAGGAAAACGCGTACAATCCGGCTGCGGTTGCCGCCAGGATCAGCAGATAGAATTTCACCGAGATGATCAGCCGGTCGCTGTAGATGAAATAACCGGTTCCGAGCAGTGCGCTGAGAAAGATCGCAACGGCGTCAAAGACCCTGGTTGGCGCGTTCAGAACCGCAACCAGCGTGGATTGGGACACCAGTTCGCATATCGTGAAGCGGTCGAAGGCGAGGCGTCTTTCAGTCTTGGTGCCGTAATAGGCCGCGATGGCGGCGCCGGCGCAGATCAGGCAAAACGACAGGGCGCCGTGGATTTTGTCCAGCGAGATCCCGAGCACCTGTCCCACGGCACCCCAGGCGTGCATCGACACGGTGTTGAAACCCAGCACGATGCGGCTGAGAAGCGGGCCGAAATCAAGCTTGCTGTTGAAGTTTGCGAGAACCGAGATTGCCGTGGGTACGCCAAAGGCGATCGAAGCCCATTTCCAGGCAATCTTTCTCTTACCTGCCTGCCTGGCCCACCACAGCGAGATCGTGTCTCTCCAGGCGGACGCCTCAAACATCGCTGATCACCTGTCCCTTCGACAGGATATGAACCTTGTAGCCGCCGAAGATCTTCTCGGCTTCGCCGGCGGCATAGAGCGCCTGGTAGGCCTCGTGCGGGATCAGCGCGTGCTTCTCGTAGCTCGATACGCCCTGGCGCGCGGCTTCGAGATCGTCTGTGTTGATGAAGAACTCCTCGCTTGCCGGCTCGCTCGACCACAGCCCCTTGCGTCCCGGCTTCTCGGCCTTGGAATAGACCTCCTGGATGGTCCAGGTCAGCAGCCAGGCATTTTCGGCCTTGCGCACCTTGGACAGCACCTCGGCGACCGCCGAATTGTGCTCGGTGATGCCGGCCGAATAGAACGGGCCCAGCACCAGCCGCCGCAGCTGCTTGGGGTGCAGGTCGGGGAAATCTTTGTCGAGATTGGTGGCGATGGTCAGCGGTGACAGTGAATAGGCCGAGTTCTTCTCGGTGAAGTCGTCGAAGCGGTGGGCGAGGTCGGGATTGAGCAGGCCGTCGACGGGCAGGGGGATGTCGATCTTCTCGTTGAGCTTGCCGTTGCGGTCGACCAGCTGCTCGATCATCGCCTCCGACGAATCCTCGACGGTGGCCATGTAGATCATCGGCAGGTTGGCGCTGCCGTCGAAGCTGCCCCAATGGACGAGATAATAGGGCCGCATCGACTTCGGGTTGGCCGACACTTTGGCCGTCTGCGCCAGGATGAACGGGCTGAAAGTGACGCCGTCCTTGACGTCTTCGAGATACAGCCGCTCGGCCATCGAGCGCTGCAGCGCCTCGGGAAATTCCTTGTGGCGCAGGATGAAGTCGGCCATCTCCTCGCGCAGTTCGCCCGACGGCGGGATGCTGGCCAGCCGCTGCGCCGCCGTCTTGCGGTCGTTTTCCAGCTCCAGCACGTTCTGGTATACTGGAAAGCCGCTTTCGGCGCGGCTGATCTTGAAGGTCTCCATGAAGCCGAGCCGGTTGCGCCAGCAGGCGAAGGACCTTTCCAGCCGCGAAATGTATTCGGCCGCGATCTTCGCCACGATGCCGTGCCGGTAGAGCGGCGAGCGGTCGTCGCGCATGAAGATCTCAAGGCCGCTCAGCGCCGCCTTGATCGCGTCGAAATAGCGGACCGCCGGGTCGTCGGTAGGGGTCATGAATGAAGTCTCCGACGCATGCGCTCGACGTTGGCCCCTCTGGCCTGCCGGGTGCGGCAGGGCGCAACACCGTCCATTCTGGCCAGGTTACGACTGCACGTAGTCCGAAGCGTTGTGCTTCTTCAGCACCTCGTCGAAGCGGCGGGCAAACGCGTCGTCGGCCAGCTTCTTGCGGCGCTGGATGTCGGCGGTCGCCACCATGTTCTTCTCGTGCATTTCGAGCAGGTCGCCGATGTGCTTCTGGGCCGCGGCACCGATGCCAGCCATGGTTTCCTCGGCGGTGTTGTCGACCTTCGAGCCCAGCGTGTTGATCTTGTGGGCGACGTCCTGCTGGGCCGCAGTCTTGAGCGAGTCCTCCAGAGCCTTGTAGAGCACGATGCGCTGCTCGGTATCGATGGTCAGCTTGTTGATCAGCGTGTTCTGCGCCGCGATCTGGTTGTTCAGCGAATCGACGAAGGTCTGGAACATCGAGGTGTAGCGCTCGAGCGTCTGGCTTTCGGCCAGCAGTTCCTGCTCCTTGGCCTGCTTTTCGTTGTATTCGGTGGCCAGCTTGGAGCGTTGGGATTCGAGGTCGGTGCGCTCCTTCTGGCTGGTCGACGCCGCGATCTTGTTTTCGATGTCGAGCAGCAGCGGGTTCAACTCCTCGATGCGCTTCTGGATCGCCTCGAGGTTCGACATCGTCGACTTGCGGCGCTCGATCACCTGGGACAGGCTGGTCTCCGAGGTCTTGTAGCGGGCATCGAGCACGTCCTTCTGCGCCTTCAGGATGCCGACGATGGTGTCGGACTTGACCAGGAGTTCCTGCAGGTTGCCGGCCAGCGACATGTTGCGGACGCGGTCGGTGCGCATGCGCTGCTTGCTCGAATCGGAGAAGATGCCGACGAACGTCTCCCAGCCGGTGAAGCTCTTCATGCTTTCGAATTCGGAGCCGAAGACATTGGTGGCGTCTTCCAGGCCGATGATCAGGTCGGCGATGTTGCCTTCCATCACCTTCTGCTGCTTGAGCACGTCCTGGATGCGCGCATTCTCGATGTCGAAATCGGAGGCGCCGATCTTCTCGTCGGTCTTGGCGATCGTGTCGAGCACGGTGCCCGATTGCTCGATCTTGGTCCGCATGTCCTCCACGACCTGCTTGGTCTTGGCGATTTCGGCATCGAAATTCTGCAGCGTTGCCATACGTTCCTCCGGTGTCGAATGCGGGACAGTGGCGCCGAATATATGTGCCGCATCTTGCGATTGAAAGACGCAAGCGCCCGGCGAAAACATTTAAGACGAAGCTACTTAGCCGCGCGATGCAAAACCGATGAAATCATCTGGCTGGGCGCGGCCCATCTCTTCCTCCCAGTGGCGCCGGCACAGGGAAACATAGACATCCTTGCCGATCGCCACCTGTTCGCCCTGGCGCGCCACCTTGCCGTCGGGGCCGAGGCGCACCACCATCGTCGCCTTGCGGCCGCAGCGACAGATGGTGCGCACCTCGCGCAGATCGTCGGCGATGGCGAGCAGGGTGCGCGAGCCGCTGAACAAATTGCCCTGGAAATCGGTGCGCAGACCATAGCACATGACGGGGATGTTCAGCCGGTCGGCCACCCGCGCCAGCTGCCAGACCTGCTCGTCTTCGAGGAACTGCGCCTCGTCGACGAAGATGCAGTGCACGGTCGTATGATCGTGGTGCTCGGCGATGCGGGCGAACAGGTCGTCGCCATTGCGGAACATTTCGGCGCCGGCTTCGAGGCCGATGCGCGACGAGATGTAGCCGGTGTCGCCCTTGCTGTAATGCCCGGCGACGAACAGCATCGTCGTCATGCCGCGCTCGCGGTAGTTGTAGGACGCCTGCAGCAGCATGGTCGTCTTGCCGGCGTTCATAGTGGCATAGTGGAAGTAGAGCTTGGCCATGTGCTTCCTTAAGCCCAAGCCGGCGGGCGCGGGGAGAGGGCAGCTTCGCCATCCACCGCAAAAAACCTTCGCGATGTCGCTGATGGATCAGCCGGCGGCGTCTGTCGCTGCGTCATGTCACTTGAATCCAAAGGAAAATGGTGTTTGGCTCGCGACAAAGACGAACAACAACACTATCGCGTTGCCTTTAAAAATACGAATGGGAGAATCTACATATGTCGCGCATGATAACACTCGCCGCCGCCATCGGCGTGTCGGCGGTCATGACTGCCGGTGCCGCTTATGCGGGGGACGCTGAAAGCTGCAAGAAAGTGCGCCTGTCCGATGTCGGCTGGACCGACATCCAGGCCACCACGGGCGTTGCTTCGGTGCTGCTGACCGCCATGGGCTATGAACCGGAAGTCATCCAGCTCTCGGTGCCGGTCACCTACGCCTCGCTCAAGAACAACGACCTCGACGTCTTCCTTGGCAACTGGATGCCGTCGATGACCGCCGACATCAAGGATTACGCCGCCGAGGGCTCGGTCGAGACCATTGGCGAAAACCTGTCCGGCGCCGGCTACGGCATCGTCGTGCCGAGCTATGTCGCTGAGGGCGGCGTCAAGACGCTGACCGACCTTGGCAAGTTCAAGGACAAGTTCGGCGGCAAGATCTACGGCATCGAAGCCGGCAATGACGGCAACCGCATCATCCTCGACATGATCTCAAAGCCCGAGAACAATCTCGCCGGCTTCGAGCTGGTCGAATCGTCCGAGGCTGGCATGCTGACCCAGGCAGAGCAGTCGATGAAGTCCAATGAATGGATCGCCTTCCTCGGCTGGACGCCGCATCCTGTCATGGGCGCGATGAAGATCGCCTATCTCGACGGCATGGGCGATTCGGGCTTCGGCGCTGCCACCGTCAGCACCAATGTGCGCAAGGGCTACGTCGCCGAGTGCCCGAATGTCGGCAAGTTCCTCGGCAACCTGAAGTTCAACCTGGAGATGGAAGGCACCATGATGGATGCCATCCTCAAGGGCGGCAACGCCAATGACGTTGCCAAGGACTGGCTCAAGGCCAACCCGGATGCGGCAACGCCCTGGCTCGACGGCGTCACCACCTTCGACGGCGGCGATGCTTCGGCTGCGGTGAAGGCGGCGCTGGCCAGCTAAGCCGCGTCCTCGCCGACAAAATGACATGATGAAGGGCAGCCAAGCGAGACAGCTGCCCTTTTTCGTATCACCTTAGGGGAGAAGCATCGGCCCGACCGGTGCCCAAAGCAAAAAGAGAGGGGACAGATGGATCCGGTATCGAGCTTGCTGGCCGCCTACAAGATTCCGATCGGCCTTTGGGGCAAGGCATTCTTCACTTTCCTGACCGACAACTTCAACGCCATCTTCCGCGGCTTTTCCAACGGCCTCAACCTTTTGCTCGACGGGCTGGTCGATGCGCTGCTGCTGTTGCCGCCGGTTGCGGTGGTGGCGCTCATCGCGCTGCTTGCCTGGTATCTCCAGCGCTCGCGGGCCCTGGCGATCGGTGTCGCACTCGGGCTGCTGTTCATCATCAACCAGGGCCTGTGGAAGCAGACGGTCGAGACGCTGGTGCTGGTCGTCGCCGCTGCCGCCGCCTCAATGCTGATCGGCGTGCCGCTCGGCATCTGGGCCGCACACAAGCCCAAGGTCTACCGCGTCATGCTGCCGGTGCTCGACCTGATGCAGACGCTGCCGACCTTCGTCTATCTGATCCCGGTGCTGACCCTGTTCGGCCTCGGCAACGCGCCTGGCCTGATCGTCACCATCATCTTCGTCATCCCGACGGCGGTGCGTCTCACCCATCTCGGCGTCGTCTCGGTGCCGAAGGCCATCATCGAGGCCGGCGAGGCGTTCGGCGCCACCAAGCGGCAGCTGTTGTGGAAAGTCGAGTTGCCGGCGGCGCTGCCGACCATCATGGCGGGGCTGACGCAGTGCATCATGCTGTCGCTGTCGATGGTGGTGTTCGCCGCCCTCATCGGCGCCGGCGGCCTCGGCACCGAGATCAACCGGGCGCTCGGTTCGCGCAAGATCGACCTCGGCCTTGAAGCGGGGCTTGCCATCGTGGTGCTGGCAATCGTGCTCGACCGCATGACCCGTATCGGCGTGGGAGGCAAGAAATGAACATTGCCGTCGATTTCAAGAACGTCGACATCGTCTTCGGTAACGACACCAAGGGTTCGCTCAGTCTGATCGACAGCGGCGCCAGCCGCGCGGAGATCCTGGAAAAGACCGGCAACGTGCTCGGCTGCGCTGGGGCAAACCTCACCGTCAACGAGGGCGAGATCTCGGTGCTGATGGGCCTGTCCGGCTCGGGCAAGTCGACGCTGCTGCGCGCGGTCAACCGGCTCAACTTCGTCTCGCGCGGCCAGGTCATGGTCAAGGACGGCGACAAGATGGTCGACGTCGTGTCCTGCGACGAAGCCACGCTGCGGCGGCTGCGTCAGCATCAGGTCGCCATGGTGTTTCAGCAGTTCGGCCTGCTGCCCTGGCGCACGGTCGAGGAAAATGTCGGTCTCGGCCTCGAACTCGCCGGTATGCCGGAAGCCGAGCGCAAGGCGCGCGTCGGCAAGCAGCTCGACCTCGTCAACCTGACGCCGTGGGCGAAGAAATACGCTCACGAGCTTTCGGGCGGCATGCAGCAGCGCGTAGGCCTGGCGCGTGCCTTCGCCACCGAGGCGCCGATCCTGTTGATGGACGAGCCGTTCTCGGCGCTCGACCCGCTGATCCGCACCAAGCTGCAGGACGAGCTGCTGCAGCTGCAGAAGACGCTGAAGAAGACCATCATTTTCGTTAGCCACGATCTCGAGGAGGCGCTCAAGATCGGCAACACCATCACCATCATGGAGGGCGGGCGCATCGTCCAGTCCGGCCCGCCCGAGGACATCGTGCTCAGGCCCGCCAACGACTATGTCCGCGACTTCATCGCCAATGTGAACCCGCTGTCGGTGCTGACGGCCTGGAACGTCATGCGCGACCGCCGCGATCTCGAAGATGCGGGCGAGGGCTGGCTCTGGCTCGACCGGCGCAAGACGACGCGCTTCAAGATCGACGCGCAGGGTCTCGTCGCCGCCGCCGAGCGCAACGGCAAGCCGGCTGTCTGGATCTCGGTCGACGAGATCGAGAAGTCGTCCGACGAGGCCTCGCACGTCTTCTGGGCCAAGCCGGGCACCTCGCTCAAGCTGGTGATGCTTGCCATGCACCGCTCGCAGACGTCGCCTGTGGCGCTGTTCGACGACCAGTCGCGCTTCGTCGGCGCCATCGGCATCCGCGATGTGCTGAGCGCCGTGCTCAGGCGCTAAAGACCGGACTTGCGCCGGCCTCCACAACGTGGCGGCCGGCGGTCAATTCGGCGTGAGTCAGCCGCGATGCGGATGACTTCACGGCGATGCCGGGATAGGTCATGGCGTCATGAAACGTCGTGCGTTCCTCGCCCTGGCCGGGCTCGCTCCCTTCGCCGCCCCGGCACTTGCGCAGCAGGCGGCCGCGCCGAAGCCGCTGCCGGCGCTGCTCGACGACGCGGCCCGGCTGGAAAACCTCAAGGCCGTCATCGTCGCCCGCGACGGCAAGGTCCTGGCAGAGCGCGGCTATCGCGGCAGCACGCCGGATACCTCCACCAACATCAAGTCCGCCTCGAAGTCGGTGCTCTCGCTGCTGGTCGGCATCGCCATCGACCGCAAGGTGCTGGATGGCGTCGACGAGAAGATCGCGCCGATCCTCGGCCGCGACTTCCCTGAAAACCGTGACCCGCGTCTCGACCAGATCACCGTCGGCAACCTTCTGTCGATGCAGGCGGGGCTCGACCGCACCTCCGGCCCCAATTATGGCCGCTGGGTCGCCAGCGGCAACTGGGTGCGCTTCGTGCTGGCCCGGCCCTTCGTCGACGATCCCGGCGGCGGCATGCTCTATTCCACCGGATCCTCGCACCTGCTCTCGGCCATCCTGACCCGCAAGACCGGCCGCTCGACGCTCGACCTGACCCACGAATGGCTCGCGCCGCTCAAGGGATTCCGCATCGGCGGTTGGGATCGCGACCCGCAGGGCATCTATCTCGGCGGCAACCAGATGGCGATGAGCACACGATCTCTGCATGTCTTCGGCGAGCTCTACCGCAATGGCGGCGCGACGGCGGAAGGCGAGCGGATCGTTTCGTCCGGCTGGATCGAGGAGTCCTGGGTGCCGCGCACCACCTCGGTCTTCAACGGCGACGGCTATGGCTACAGCTGGTTCCTGCGCCGGATCGGCGGCGAGGACGTGCGTTATGCCTGGGGGTTTGGCGGCCAGATGCTCTACATCGCGCCGTCGCTCGGGCTGACCGTCGCCATGACCTCCGACGACGGCGAGGCGTCGGCGCGCACCGGTTATCGCGACGAGCTGCACCAACTGCTCGCCGACGTGATCGCTGCGGTCAGGGACGGCGACGCGTCTCCTGCCGCCACCGAAGGCTGAGGCTCCAGTCGCCCCAGCCCCGGTGTGAGATGGCGGCGTCCGCCAGGAACGCGACCGTTCAGTTGCCCGCGTCTTCGCCCATCACGACATGCAGCAGGTCGGCGTACCGCCGCACGGTGTCGGCGAATTCCTTGCCTTCCTCGCGCAGCGTGGCGATCTCGGCCCATTGCTCGTCGACCATCGCCTGCATTTCCTGTTTTTGCTCTGGCGTCAGCGTCGTGTTGGCCTTGAGCCTGTCGGTCATCTGCTTGAAGCGGCCGGTGAAGGCGTCATCGGGCATCAGCGCGAGATAGCCGCGGAAGGTCTCGCCGAGAACCCGGCGCCAGCTGTCGCGGTCGAAACCCGCCTTTTCGATGAGGCGATCCTGATCCTGGTCGCGGTCGTACGACGCGTCGGCCTCCTCCTCGTCGAAGGCAAAGCTGCCCGCGCTCGGGTAGAGCTCGTTCAACAGCCGGGTCACTTCGCCGGCCTCGTCGTCGGTCAGCGCATTGGCTGGCGAGACGAGGGCGCCAAGCGCGAGGCTCGCGGCCAGCAGGCCGGCCGCAAGATGGCGTGCGATCATCGGCTTCATCCCATGCACTCCGCGTCCATTGCCTTGCCGGCATCGTCCTGCGCCTTGGCCTGCATCAGCGAGCCGCCGACCGAGGCCGCCTGCGCGGCGATGGCGCCGCCGCGGCCAAGGCCGCCGAAGCCGCCGACCATCGACAGCGCCCCGCCGAGCATGGCGGCGTTGGTCTGGGCCTGGGTCGCCTTGCGCATCGCTTCGGCGCAGCGCTGTTCGGCCGTCATCTTGCCGGCCTTGCCCTTGGGTGCGACCTGGGCCGCCGCCTTGGGCGCCCCGGCCGTCTTCGTCGTGCTGGTCGTCGAAGTCGTCTGGCTGCACGCGGCGAGCATGCCGCACAACATCAATGCAATCGCTGTTTTCATGGATCTCTCGATTTCGCTGGAGATGGCGCGAACGTCGTGGAGACGGCCCATGCGCGGACCGCCGACTCTGCCCAGTCGGCGGTCCGGCGCTGGCCGGCCACGCATGCGTTCGAAGAGCGCCCCCGCCCGTCGGATGCATTGGTCCGCCACGGCACTGCTCTACGACGGCGCGGATGGCGCGGTCTTGGCCGGGGACGAACAGATGCGGACTGAGGCGAATCGGTGAAGGCCGAACTACTGGCGGCGGCGCAGGGCTGCGGCCTTGATCTCCTTCGGTGTCGTGCCGAAGCGCTGCCGGAAGACGCGGTTGAAATAGGACAGGTCGCCGAAGCCGGCGTCGAAGGCAATGGCCGAGATGGCCTCCGTACCGCCTTTGTCGAGCGACCGGACGGCGAGGTCGAGCCGGGCATCGCGCAGGAATTCGGAGAAGGTCGAGCCGTCCTGCTCGAACAGCCGTTGGATATAGCGCGGGGTGACGCCCTGGCTCCGGGCTATGGCCGTGACGGTCAGTTCCGGATCGGTCAAATGGCGCAGCACCTCGGCCTTGACAAGTTCCAGCCGCGCAGCCCCCAGGCTGGTGCGCACCGGTTCGGCGGCGGCGTCGGTCGCGCCTTGCACGACGAGGGCCGCGAGATCGTAGAGATGGTTGCCGGCAAGCGTTCGGCCTGCCACTCCGTCCGGTGCTGCGGCGCGCAGCAGGTCGGCATAGCCGGTCAGCAGCGAGGCTCCCACGGCTTGTGCCGGAATGTGGTGGAACGGCTGCATGCGGACACGTGGCGCGATCGCCGCAAGTCGGGCCTCGTTCAGCGACACGACCTTGAGCAGCGTGTTGGGCAGGGCGAAAGCCATCGCGGTGGCTTCGTTGACCAAAGTGATGTCGCCGGCCCTGATCGACAGGGGGGCCTTGCCGGCGATGGCCACCTCATAATCGGTGGTGTGGATGGTCATGAGATAGTCCTGGCGGCCGTCGGCCATCAGGTCCCTTGGGCGCTCGCCGAGCACGGCCGAATAGCAGGCGGTGCCAACCGTCGTTTCGTGGTCGAGGAAATAGGCGGACAGGTCGAAGTCGAAGCTGTCGGCGTCGGCAGGCCGGAAGCGCAGGCCGGCGACATGTCGGGCGACAAAATCGTGCAGATAGGCCAGGCGGTCGCGCGGCGGGACGTCATTGGTCGACAGACGCTGCATCAGGGTGGTTCCGTCTCAAGGCCGCACCCGTTTGCGACTTATACGTGAAATATATGATCAATGCACCATAAACGGGTTGCATCCTTATTCACGGAAGAGTTGTCGCGGTCAACGGGGCGATTGCAGCTTTGCCCTGCAATCGCCCCGTCCTCGTCAAGGCGATCACATCTCAAGGAACGGCTTGAAGCCGCCATAGATCATGCGCTTGCCGTCGAACGGCCAGGACTCCGGCTCGCTCTTCATGCGCGGGTCTTCCATCACCTTCTTGTTGATCTCGTCGCGCTGCTCGCGCGAGCGGTAGACGATCCATGCAAAGACGACCGTCTCGTCTTCGGTGGTCTGAACCGCGCGCGGGAAGGATGTCACCTCGCCATAGGGCACGTCGTCGGCCAGGCATTCGACGTAAGCGGTTGCGCCATGATCCATCCACACCTTGCCGGCGTTCCCGGCGAGGGCCTTGTAGGCCTCGATGTTCTTCTTCGGAACGGCGAGCAGGAATCCATCGACATAGGACATTTCAGTCTCCTCGTTGGTTTGCGACGTCCACAGGACGAACGGCCGGCGCCGATTCCGACATCTGTCGCCCACTTTTCGCAAGGCGCCGGCCTGCCTCTCAATGGCCGGGGCACGCGATGGTTCCGCTCGCACCTGTCCACGGCGTTGCGGAACCGGGCGATCGATCCCATACTGGACGCCCGCGCATGAGGCCCCCTTGCCATGCCCGAAACCACAGCCGCGCCACGCACCAAGACCCGCCTCAAGACCGAGCGGCCGAAGCTGCACAAGGTCATCCTGCTCAACGACGATTTCACCCCGCGCGACTTCGTCGTCACCGTGCTCAAGGGCGAGTTCCACATGTCGGAAGACCAGGCGCATCGGGTGATGATCACCGCCCACCAGCGCGGCGTGTGCGTGGTCGCCGTGTTCACCCGCGACGTCGCCGAGACCAAGGCGACGCGGGCGACGGAGGCAGGGAAGGCCAAGGGCTACCCGCTGCAGTTCACCACCGAGCCGGAGGAGTGAGAAACGGGCGCCGCCTATCGTCCCTCGCGGTACCACATCGAGCCGAGCGCCAGCAGCAGCAGGCCCAGGCCGAGGAAGCCGCCGAACAGCGGCACGCGCGACACCGACTTGAGCACGCTGTCGTCGGTGGTGCGGAAGCCGAGCCAGTCGCGGCCCGAGGCTTCGGCGGTGCCGCGCACCGGCACGACGTTCGGCACGGAGATGCCGCCGGCAATGGCCGAAATGCCCGTTGCCGCCAGCCGGCGCACGTCGCCGCCGGTGGCATCGGTCGCCGGCTTGAGCACGTTCTCGGTCGACACGACGTCGGCGAATTCCGGCGCGTTGACCGGCCCGACATGGGCAAGCGCGGTCAGGTCTCCATTGCCGACCTGGTAGAGGCCGATTTCGCTGGTCTCGACGCTGCCGAGGAATATGCCCGGATCGCTCTTGGTCAACGGCACGTCCAGTGTCTTGCCCGAGGGCGTGATGACACGCGCCGAACCTGCTTCGTCGCGCATGGTCTGGCGCCGGATGTCGAGCACCATGCCGCGTCCGTCGGCGGTCAGGCGCTCTTCTTCGAGCTCCGGCTCCTTCATCAGCCAATGCGCGATGCGGCGATAGAGCGAGACATGCGGGCCGCCGCCCTCATAGCCGCGCGCCCACAGCCAGCCCTGGTCGGACAGGAACATGCCGACACGGCCTTCGCCCTTGCGGTCGAGCAGGAGCAGGGGCCGGTCGTCGGCACCCTTCATCACCACCTCGCCGTCGGGCTGCTCGACGCCGATCTGGCGGAACCAGCGGCTCCAGCGTGGCGGCTCCTGGCCCGAGCCCTCGAGGCCGCGGGTCACGGGGTGGCGCTGGCCGAGTTCGGTCAGGCGCGGGTAGAACGCCTTCTCAATGACGTCGCCATTGGGCATGGCGGGCAGGGCCGAGATCAGCGGCGTGTTGGCGATCGACTGGTCGCCGGCATATTCGGGGCCGGCGGCGATCAGCAGCGCACCGCCCTTTTCGACATATTCGGCGATGTAATCGTAATAGAGGATCGGCAGCACGTCGCGGTGCTGGTAGCGGTCGAAGATGATCAGGTCGAAGTCGTTGATGCGCTCGACGAACAGCTCGCGCGTCGGGAAGGCAATCAGCGACAGTTCGTTGATGGGCGTGCCGTCCTGCTTTTCCGGCGGCCGCAGGATGGTGAAATGCACGAGATCGACGGAAGCGTCGGACTTGAGCAGGTTACGCCAGGTCCGTTCGCCGGCATGCGGTTCGCCCGAGACCAGCAGCACCCGCAGGTTCTCGCGGATGCCATCGACCAAGGCGATGGTGCGGTTGTTGGTGTCGGTCAGCTCGCCATCGACGCGCTCGATCGACAGCTCGACGATGTTGCGGCCGGCGCTCGGGATGGTGATCTGCAGCGGCATTTCCTGGCCGACAAAGGCGCGCTGCACCGAAACCTGCACGCCGTTGATGGAGACGCGCACATCGACGGCGCCAGCCGCGCCGCCGGTGTCGATCACTCGGTAGGTCATGTCGAGCGGCTTGCCGACGATGCCGAAGCGCGGCGCGCTTTCGAAGCGGATGCGGCGGTCGCGCTCGTTCTCCTCGCCGGTGATCAGCGCATGCAGCGGAGCGCTGATCGCAGGCGCGCCTGGCACGTCGTGCACCTGGCCGTCGGTCACCATCACCGCGCCGCCGATGCGCGAGGGCGGCACGTCGCGGAACGCGCTTTCGAGGGCCGCAAACAGGCGTGTCTCGGTGCGGTCGTCGGCGGCGTCGGCGCGGCCGGCCTCGACCACGCGCACCTCGAACTGGCGGAAGCGCGCCAGGCGCTCCTTGAGGCCCTCGACGGCAGCATTGGTCTGGGTCGCGCGCTCGCCGATTTCCTGGCTCTGGCTGCGGTCGACGACGATCGCGACCACGCTCTTCAGCGGTTCGCGCTCCTCGTCGAGGATCACCGGGTTGGCCAGGGCCAGGCCGAGTGCGCCGAGCGCAAGCAATCTCAGCCATCCGCCGCGCTGGCGGAACCACAGTCCGACAAGCGCCAGCAGCGCCAGCGGTACGAGCAGGGCGGCCAGTATCGGCCACGACAACAGGGGCTCGAAGGCGACGGACCAGTTCATGTCACTGCCCCAGCCGTTCGAGCAGCACCGGCACGTGCACCTGGTCGGATTTGTAATTGCCGGTCAGCATGTACATCATGATGTTGACGCCAGCGCGCAGCGCATAGACGCGCTGCATCGGATCGGACGGCACAGTCGGCAGCATCGGCTCGCCATTCTCGTCGACGGCCCAGGCGCCGGCGAAATCATTGGCGGTGATCATGATCGGGGTCACCCCGTCGCCGGTGCGCACCGGGCGGCCTTCGGCGTTCGACGCTTCGAGCGATGCCTCGACCCAGAGCGGGCTGCCGTTGAAGCGGCCGGGAAACTCGGGAAGGATGAAAAACGCCTTGGTCAGCACGTGGTCGGCCGGCACCGGCTCCAGCGGCGGCACGTTGAGATTGGCGAGGATGTCGCGCAGTCGTTCGGTGGCGGGGCTCGCCGAATCGGCGCCGATGCCGTTGGCAAACTGGTCGCGGGTGTCGAAAAGCACCGTGCCGCCCTGTTTCATGTAGGCGTCGACGCGGGCGATGGCTGCCTCGCTCGGCATCGCCGCCGCCGGGTCGATCGGCCAATAGATCAGCGGGTAGAAGGCAAGCTCGTCCTTGGCGATGTCGATGCCCGCTGGTTCGCCCGGCTCCAGCGCGGTCTTCTCGACGAGGAACTTGGTCAGGCCGGTGATGCCGGCCCGGCTGGTCGCGTCGACCGAGGCTTGGCCGGTCAGGACATAGGCGATGCGGGTGCGCGAGATCGCTTCCACGGCTTCGAGGTCGCCGGGCTTGGTGTCATCGGCGCGGGCATGATCGGGCTGGGCAAGCAGCGCGCCGAGGCAAAGCAGCACGGCAGCCGCGGTTCCGGCCGTGCGTGCGCGCCGGGCGCCACGGCGCGAGAACATGCCGCCCATCCACAGGACGGCCAGCGTATCGAGCGCCATCAGTGCCAGGGCTCCCGCCACGAGCGGACCTTTCAAATCGCGCGATTCGTCGAAAGCGTAGCGTATTTCGGTCACCGGTGCCGAGAGCTGAGGCCGTACCAGCGGCGAAAGCGTGCTGTCCGACTTCAGCAGGTTGTGGGCAAGCACGCCTTCTTCGCTGCCATAGAGGCCGGGCGGATTTTCGAGCGTCACGGGCAGGGTGCCCGCGCCGGCGAGCAGCGGGCGGGCATCCGGCGGCGGCGGCACGATGCGGCCCTCCGCCGAGATCATCCGGAAGGGTGCCAGCGACGCCGGCTTGCCTTCGGTGCCGGCGGTGGCCGTGCCCTGGTTGCGCGACAGCTGCACGATGCGGCGCAGCATCTCGACGAAGCTGCCGGAGATCGGCAGGTTCGACCATGTCGCTTGCGGCGCGATGTGGAACAGCACCAGCGTGCCCTTGCCGCGCCGGGCACCGGTCACCAGCGGGGTGCCGTCGGCGAGGTTGGCCCAGGTGCTTTGCGCGAGGTCGGGCGTCGGTTCGGCCAGCACCTGCCGGCTCACCGTCACCTCGTTGGGTGGGGCCAGGTCGCCGAACGGTCCGCTGGCGGGGAAGTCGCTGACCGGCTGTGGCGCCGTCCAGGACAGGGCACCGCCGAGCGAACGCTCGCCGAGCCGCAGCCGCACCGGCAGGAGCTCTTCGTCATTGCCAGCCGCCGCCAGCCGCGAGCCGGCGAAACGCACCAGCGTGCCGCCGTCGTTCAGCCACTTGAGCAGCCTTTCGCGCGCCTGCGGCGGAATGGTGCCGACGTCGGCCATGACGATCATCGCCGGCTTCTGGTCGATCAACTGCGGGATCGCCTCGGCAAGGTCCGAACTCGCCGGCTCGCTGAGGTCGGCAAAGGGTTCGAGCGCGCGCCGGATGTAATAGAGCGGTGCCAGGAGCGGTTGCGAATCGTCTGCATCCGATTGCGACAGCAGTCCGACGCGGCGGCGCTTGGAGCTGTCGTCGAGCACCCGCACCGCGCCGGCCTGGGCCTGGCCATCGAGGGCGATCGAGGCGAAATCGTTGCGCAGTTCGAAGGGCACGGTCATGGTGCCGGTGGCCACCGTCTCGCCCGGGGCGAAGGTCAGTGTGGCGTCGGCGATACGGCGGCCCTTGTCGTCGAAGGCGCCTGCGGTCACCGCACCGGGTGCCGGATCGCCGGGCGCGCGGATCGCGGTCAGGGCGAAGCCTTCCATCTCGTTCTCGGCCGATGTCAGGCCCCTGGCGTCGAGCCGTTCCGGGGACGCCCACAGTACGTTCGGCGGGCTCTGGCCGAACAGGGTGGAAAACGCCTGTTCGTCGCCGGCACTGGCCAGCCCGTCGTCGAGCACGGCCACGCTGGCGCCCGGCAGCGTGGCCAGCACCGTTGCGACACGGGCGTAGACCGGGCCCCTGTCGGTCGGCACCGGCCGCGGTTCGGCGGCGCGCAGCCGGTCGAGTGCCGCCTGGGCGTCGAAGGGGCCGATCTCGGCATTCGGCTTCTCGGCGGTGAAGGCCAGCACCACGGGCTGGCCGTCGGCACCGGCATCGGCAATCAGCCGCTCGGCCGTGGCCGTGCGGCGCTTCCAGTCCGGCGCGCTCGCCCAGCCATTGTCGACGACCAGCGCCAGCGCCGTACCGCCCGTCGGCAGCTTTTCGCGCGGGTTGAAGATCGGTTCGGCCAGCGCCAGAACGACAAGCGCTGCCATCAGCAGCCTGAGCAGCGTCAGCCACCACGGGCTCTGGTGCGGCGTCTCTTCTTTCTTGAACACCTTAGCCAGGATCTTCAGCGGCGGGAATATCTCTGCCTGCGGCTTGGGCGGCGTCAGCCTGAGCAGCCACCAGATGACGGGCAATGCCAGCAGGCCCCACAGGACCGCCGGCGCGCCGAAGGACAGCGGCAGCCAGCTCATCGGCGGCCCCCCGGTCCGTGGCCTTCGGCGGTCAGCGCCAGATGCACATGCACCAGCGCGTCCGAGGCAAGCCGGTCGGTGTGGTTGACCGTGTAGCTCCAGCCCAGCCGCTTGCACCAGGAGGCAAGCTCGTGGCGGCGCGCCGAATAGAGGTTGCGATAATCTTCGGCCAGTTGTTCGGCGCGTCCGGCGGTCAGCTTGTCGCCCGTTTCGGGATCGGTGAACTCGGTCCGTCCGGCATACGGAAAGCTTTCCTCGGCCGGATCGGCGACCTCGATCAGATGGGCGCGGGCACCGTGGCGGGCGAGCGTGTCGAGCCAGGCCATCGTCTCTTCGACCGGGTCGAGGAAGTCGCCGACGATGACGATGTCGGAAAAGCGGCGGATGCCCGACAGATCGGGCTTTGGCGGCGGCGACATCGCCTGCGCCAGATGCGAGCCCAGCCGCTCGGCGCCGTTGCGGGCGCTGAACGGGTCGGTCAGTCCCGGCCAGGCGATGCGCTCGCCGCTGCGCGACAGGAGTTCGGCCAGCGCGAAGATCAGCACCAGCGCGCGCGATTCCTTCGACACCGTCGCGGATTTCGACTTGTAGAGCATCGACGGCGACAGGTCGGCCCACAGCCAGACGGTGTGGGCAGCTTCCCATTCGCGGTCGCGGACATAGGTGTGGTCGTCGCGGGCCGAGCGGCGCCAGTCGATGCGGGCCATCGCCTCGCCCTGGACATAGGGCCGGAACTGCCAGAAATTCTCGCCGATGCCGCGTTTCTTGCGGCCGTGCCAGCCGGCGATCACCGTGTTGACGATGCGGCGGGCCTCGACCAGCAGGTCAGGCACCAGCGATGCGCGCAGCCTGCCGCGGGCAAGCGCATCGCTGGTCGCAACCGGTGCCGATGCCTCGCCGATGCGCGCCATCAGATGTCCTTGACCAGCCGCGCCACCACGTCGCGGACCGTCATGCCTTCGGCACGGGCGGCAAAAGTCAGCGCCATGCGGTGCTGCAGCACCGGTTCGGCCAGCGCGCGGATGTCGTCGATCGACGGTGCGAGGCGGCCGTCATAGAGCGCACGCGCCCTGGCGCACAAAGTCAGCGCCTGGCTGGCGCGCGGGCCGGGACCCCACGACACATGCTTGTCGGTCTCGCCGTGGCCCTGGCCGGGACGGGCCGAGCGGACCAGCTTGAGGATCGCCTCGACCACGCTTTCAGGCACCGGCATGCGCCGGATCAGGTGCTGGATGTCCTTCAGCCGCTCCGGATCGAGCACGTTCTGGGCCTTGGCGTCCTCGATGCCGGTGGTTTCCAGAAGGATGCGGCGCTCCGCCTCGAGTTCGGGATAGAGGATGTCGACCTGCATCAGGAAGCGGTCGAGCTGGGCTTCCGGCAGCGGGTAGGTGCCTTCCTGTTCCAGCGGGTTCTGCGTCGCCAACACATGGAAGGGCGCGGGCAGGTCGTGGCGTTCGCCGGCGACGGTGACGTGATATTCCTGCATCGCCTGCAGCAGGGCCGACTGGGTGCGCGGGCTGGCGCGGTTGATCTCGTCGGCCATCAGGAGTTGCGCGAAGATCGGCCCGGAAATGAAGCGGAAGGAGCGCTTGCCCTGGTCGTCCTGCTCCATCACCTCGGAGCCGAGGATGTCGGACGGCATCAGGTCGGGGGTGAACTGGATGCGCCGCGAATCGAGGCCGAGCACGACACCCAGCGTTTCCACCAGCTTGGTCTTGGCGAGGCCGGGAACGCCGACCAGCAGCGCATGGCCGCCGGCGAGCAGGGCCACCAGCGTGCGCTCGACGACGCTTTCCTGGCCGAAGATGACGCGCCCGACGCCGGCACGGATCTTGGCGATGTCGGCGAGCGCGAGTTCGGCCGCGGCGATCATTTCGCTCTCGCTCATGGTTTCCCTGGTCATCACGCTCATATGGGCCGGATCCTTCTTCTGGCGTCCCGGGACCGTAACCGATTCTCCGGTCGCCGATGCGCAAACTCAAGATGCTACAGCGTGCCTGTCGCGTCCATCCGGACACGCTGCCGCTACGTAAAACTGCCCTGGACTTTTTGCCCTTCGGCCTGCGGCGCCGCCCATCCGAAGCTGGCGCTTGCCACCCAATCCCCTGAGGTCAAACGATCCCGGGCGTCGCGATCTCCATGCCCGCACCTTGGCGCGGTCTTCGCATTGAACTTAAATCACTTGCCTATGCTGACAAGCGCAACAACAGTGACTATTTCGTGACCATGACTGCCGATCTGGACAACAGCCGCGAGGCAAAAAGCGACGACGGACTGGCCCGCGCAAGCGACGCGGCCGGGCTGGAGGCTCTCATCTCGCGCGCTGCCCGCGCCGGCAAGGGCCTGCCGCCGGTGGAACGCTGGAACCCGGATTTCTGCGGCGATCTCGACATGGAGATCCGGCCTGACGGCACCTGGTTCTATCTCGGCACGCCGATCGGCCGCATGCCGCTGGTGCAGCTGTTCTCGACCGTGCTGCGCAAGGACGAAGACGGCCGGACCTACCTCGTCACCCCGGTGGAAAGGGTTGGCATCCGCGTCGTCGATGCGCATTTCGTCGCCGTCGAGATGAACGTCCTGGGCGAGGGCGCCGGACAGGTTCTGACCTTCCGCACCAATGTCGGCGACGTCGTCGAGGCCGGGCCCGAGCATCCGCTGCGCTTCGTCGACGAGCCCGAGACAGGCGGCCTCAAGCCGTATCTGTTGGTGCGCGGGCGGCTGGAAGCGCTGGTCGCGCGTTCGGTGATGTACGAACTCGTCGAGCATGGCGAACGCATCGAGATCGACGGCAAGGACATGTTTGCGGTGCGCTCGAAGGGCGAGGTCTATCCCATGATGCCCTGGGACAGGCTGGAGCGGCTGAGCGCGTGATGGTCCGTTCCCCGGCAGCGCATTATTCGGCGCAGGACTTCCGCCAGCGCGCGGCGCAGGAGCATCTCAACGATGCCGTCGCCGACTATGGCGACCATCTGCTCAATCCCGACATGCGCGAGCTGTTCGTGCATGACAGCTTGCGCGACGCAGCCGTGCTGATCCCGGTGGTCGACCATGGCGACGCTTCGACCATCATCCTCACCAAGCGGGCGGAAAAGCTGAAGAGCCACTCCGGCCAGATCGCCTTTCCCGGCGGCCGCATCGATCCCGACGACGTCTCGCCGGAGGCTGCGGCGTTGCGCGAGACCCTGGAGGAAATCGGGCTAACCTCCGATTACATCGACATTATCGGCCGGCTTCCAGACTACGTCACCGGCAGCGGCTATCGCATCGCCCCGGTTCTCGGCGTCGTCCGCCCCGGGTTCCTTCTCACCCTCAACGCGGACGAGGTCGACGACGTCTTCGAGGTGCCGCTGGGGTTCCTGATGGATCCGGCCAACCACGACCGCGCCAGCCGGACCTGGCAGGACAGGGAACGCTTCTTCTACGCCATGCCCTATGAGGAACGTTACATCTGGGGCGTCACCGCCGGCATCATCCGCGCGCTCTACGAAAGGCTCTACACATGAGCTCCACGATCGCCGGAGCCGCCTGGCTCGATGACGCGCAGCTGCAGAAGCTGCTGGCTGTCCTGAACGCCGACGGCGAAGAGGTGCGCATCGCCGGCGGCGCCGTACGCAACGCATTGCTCGGCGAGGCCGTCGCGGATGTCGACATCGCCACCACCAACTTGCCCGAAGAGACGGTGCGCCGGGCCGAGGCGGCCGGCTTCAAGACCGTACCCACCGGGGCCGAGCACGGCACCATCACGGTCATATCGGGCGGCAAGCCGTTCGAGGTCACCACGCTGCGTGCCGATGTCGAGACAGACGGCCGCCGCGCCAAGGTCGTCTTCGGCCGTGACTGGAAGCGTGACGCCGAGCGGCGCGACTTCACCATCAACGCGCTCTACGCCAATGCCGACGGCAGCGTGGTCGACCTGGTCGGCGGCCTTGCCGACCTGGAAAGCCGCACGCTGCGTTTCATCGGCGATGCCGAAACCCGCATCCGCGAGGACTACCTGCGCATCCTGCGCTTCTTCCGCTTCTTCGCCTGGTACGGCAAGGGCCGCCCGGATGCCGAGGGGCTGAAGGCCTGCGCGCGGCTGAAAGATGGGATTTCCCGGCTTTCGGCCGAGCGGGTCTGGTCGGAACTGAAGCGCCTGCTTGCCGCCCCGGATCCTTCGCGCGCCCTGCTGTGGATGCGGCAGGCCGGCGTGCTGACCGCGGTGCTGCCGGAAAGCGAGAAGTGGGGCATCGACGCCATCCATGCGCTGGTCCGGGCTGAGGGCGATCTCGGCTGGGCCGCCGATCCGTTGTTGCGCCTGTCTTCGATCGTGCCGCCGGACGCGGCGCGCATGACGGCGCTCGGCGAGCGGCTGCGGCTGTCCAATGCCGACACCGACAGGCTGGTGCAGTGGGCGGCGACCGCGAAGGTTGAGCCGGCGACGACCGAAGGCGATCTGGCCAGGCGGCTCTATCGCGGCGACGTCGAGGGCATCCGCGACCGCCTGCGCCTCGATCTCGCCTCGGCGCGCGGCCGCGCCGAGCAGGACGACAAGGCGCTGATCGAGGCCGGCGGTTACTTCCGCCTTCTGGCATTCGCCGACAGGTGGCAGAAGCCCGATTTCCCGCTGCGTGGCGGCGATCTGGCATCGCTCGGCGTCGAGGGCCCCGCCCTTGGCGCGCTGCTCAAGACGTTGGAAACGGAGTGGGTCGACAGCGGCTTTTCGCTGGAGCGCGACGCGCTGCTCGAGCGCGCCGCTGCAAGGCTCAAGGCCTGATCAGGCCGCGTCGCGGACCTTCTCGATGCGCGAGCGGATCGCTTCGATCATCGTCTCGCGGATGATGGTTTCGCCATGCGTCTCGCGCAGGTGTTCGGCGACGCGGCGCATGATCTCAGCTTCGTCCTCGTGGCGCGTGTGCCACTGGCAGCCGGGGA
This sequence comes from Aminobacter aganoensis, assembly GCF_014206975.1. Lineage (GTDB taxonomy): Bacteria > Pseudomonadota > Alphaproteobacteria > Rhizobiales > Rhizobiaceae > Aminobacter > Aminobacter aganoensis. The sequence continues at coordinate 275,137 of NZ_JACHOU010000005.1, read as the reverse complement.
CAAGTGACCCGCATTGAAATTCCTTCATCGGATGTCTCCTTCCTCGTCCGGTTTCGGGGATGAACTATAACATGCAATCCGGTGATTTGGTTGCGCGGGGCTTGGGCCAGCGCGAAATTTGCCTGATGCAGGGGCTGTGAGGGGCGGAAACCGGAATCATTGCAAATGCTTGCGCCGGCTTGCTGAAAAACCGATTCCGCACGGAGCCCTCCGAAACGAAAGAAGGGCGAAACCTTGGTTCCGCCCTTCTGGAAATCAATCGCGAAGCCGCGCTACTTCATGATCTTCACGGCTTCGGCGACCTTGTTCTTGCCGCTCATGTCCCAGGAGATCGACACCTTCTCGCCTGCCTTCAGGCCGGGGTCCTTGAACTTCTTGGGCAGCACGAAGGACGAGCCGTCGGCCAGGGTCAGGCTCATTGCCTTGGCATCGAAGGTCTTGATCGTGCCGTCCGTATGCTGGACGGCGGCGAAGGCTACGGCAGAGGTTGCGAGAATGGCAGCAGCGGCTGCCGGAACAAGAAGCTTGCGCATGGCATGCTCTCCGACGAATGCGGGCGCCCGATGGGCTTACCCACCTTTGTGAAGGGCCGTCCGGTCACGTCGCGTCGCGGTTCGAACCGCCGGCGTTTCCCGGCCCCGGCGATAGAAATAGACCTGTCTTGCCGGGGAAATATTAGACGAAAAACATATTTCGAAACGGTGGCTTAGCCACAATCGACGCCAGATTTTCACTTTGTGGCATCGATTGTGGCAAAGGCTGATGCAGCCAAAAGCCGCAGGTCGTCGGGCCGCCCTTACTCGCCGAACTTCTTCTTCGGCTTGTACTTCTTGGCCGCGCCGGCGCCCGCCGGCTTGCCGTAAGCGGGCTTGTCGAAGGCAGGCTTGTCGCCGGAGCGTTTTTCGAAAGGCTTCTTCTCGTAGGGCTTCTTTTCGAAACCCTTCTTCTTGAAGGGCGGCTTGTCGGAAGGATCGTACTGGCCCTTGCGGTGCTGCTTCTTCGGCTTTGCGCCATGGTCGGGGGCGGGGGCGCTGCCGGTCCGGGTGATGGTCACGCCCTTTTCGCCGGTGCCCTGTTCCTCAACCGCCGCGGCAAAGGCGTCCGCGCGCTCGGCGATGATCTCGAAATGCGAATCGTTCTCGAAGATGCGGATCGAGCCGATTTCGCGCTTGGTCACGCGGCCGGCCTTGCAGATCAGCGGCAGCAGCCAGCGCGGTTCGGCGCGGTGCTTGCGGCCGACCGAGACGGCGAACCAGACGCCGCTTTCGAAGCGGTTGTCGGGACGTTCGGCCTTGGCCGCGTCGAAGGCAGGCATCGGGCGGTCGGACAGTTCTTCCGCCGCCGGGCGCGAGGCCATCTGCTGGCGCAGCCAGGCAAGGGCGATCGTCTCTGCCGAATGGGCGGCGAGGATCTCGGCGACCTGTGCGGCCTCGTCCTCGGCGGGGGCCTCGGCGCTGGCGAGTTCGGCCAGCATGCGCTCGCGGTTGCGGGCGTCGATCTCGGCCGGTCCCGGAGCCGACTGGGTCGTCGCCTCGAGCTTTGCCAGCTTGAGCAGGCGGGCGGCGCTGCCGCGGCGATGGAACGGCACGATCAGCACGCAGACGCCCTTGCGGCCGGCGCGGCCGGTGCGGCCCGAGCGGTGCAGCAGCGTGTCCGGATTGGTCGGCAGGTCGGCGTGGATGACCAGGTCGAGATTGGGCAGGTCGATGCCGCGGGCGGCGACGTCGGTCGCCACGCAGACGCGGGCACGGCCGTCGCGCATCGCCTGCAGTGCGTTGTTGCGCTCGGCCTGGCTCAGTTCGCCCGACAGCGCAACGACGGCAAAGCCGCGATTGGCGAGCCGGGCCGAGAAATGCTTGACCGCTTCACGCGTCGCGCAGAACACCATGGTGCTGCGCGCGTCGAAATAGAGCAGCGTGTTGATGATGGCGTTCTCGCGCTCGGGCGGCGCCACGAGCACGGAACGGTATTCGATGTCGTCGTGCTGGCGGCTCTCGCCGGCGGCGGTGATGCGCAGCGCGTTGCGCTGGAAGCGCTTCGCCATCTGGGCGATCTGCGGCGGAACGGTTGCCGAAAACAGCAGCGTGCGGCGCTCCTGCGGCGCTGCCGCCAGGATGAACTCGAGGTCTTCGCGGAAGCCGAGGTCGAGCATTTCGTCGGCTTCGTCGAGCACGACTGCGCGCAGGCCAGAGATGTCGAGCGAACCGCGGGTGATGTGGTCGCGCAGGCGGCCCGGCGTGCCGACGACGATGTCGGCGCCTTCATCGAGCGCGCGGCGCTCCTTGCGCATGTCCATGCCGCCGACGCAGGACGCGATGCGGGCGCCGGTCGCGGCGTAGAGCCATTCGAATTCGCGGCGGACCTGGATGGCGAGCTCGCGGGTCGGCGCGATGATGACGGCGCTTGGCGCTGCCCCTGGCGTGAAACGCTCGCGGCCGTCCAGCAGGGTGGGGGCGATGGCAATGCCGAAGGCCACGGTCTTGCCCGAGCCGGTCTGCGCCGAGACCAGGAGGTCGACGCCGTCGGCCTCGGGGGCCAGCACGGAGGTTTGCACCGGGGTCAGCGTTTCGTAGCCACGCGCGGCGAGCGCCCCGGCCAGCGCCGGAACCATGTTGTCGAAAATCGTCACGAAAGTCTTCCAATGAGAGCGAGGCCCGTCACAGCGGGACGAGGGCCAAGGAAAGCGCGCTCTCTAAAGCTTTGCCGCCCGCACGTCAATGCGACGGCGGGCAAGGCAGCCATGCAACGCGCTCAAGCCGCGTTGCGCCGCATCATGCGCGCCCGCATCTCCTGCGGGTCGTCATGGATCAGGTCGATCAGGGTCCTTGCGACGGCATCCGGTTCGGTGCGCCGCTGTTCCCAGTTTTGCAGCGTGGTGACAGGTATGCCGAGCAGGGCGGCAAAGTCGCCCTGGCTCATGTCCAGCAGCCCGCGCACGAGCTTCAACTTGGCAGCCGCATCGAGCGGGCGTGTCCGTTCCTCGGTCCAATCGGGATTGTCGATGTCATCGACCATATCTTGAAATCTCCCGGTCGTTGGCCTTCCTCAGCGAGATGATGTGAACGGCCGTGTCTCGCATCGTAAACACGCAAACGTAGAGCCGCGCCTCGACATGGCCGAAGGTGACGAAGCGATCCTCACCATAGTCGTGCCGGTCATCCAGGAAAGTGGCGACCTTGTTGCGGATCACCTCCGCCCCGAGCGCCAGCGAGAAACCTCGCTCGGCCCGGGTCCATTCGTCCTTGGCCGGATCGAACGAAATCTTCATGCAGCATCCGTCAGCTGCCGTCTTTGTACGCTATCAGCGTAGTTTGCGCAATCCGGCGTTTACGGCCACCTGACCTCGGGCGGCATGCTCGACAGGATCGAGGCGATGTTGCCGCCGGTCTTGAGGCCGAAGATCGTGCCGCGGTCGTAGAGCAGGTTGAACTCGACATAGCGGCCGCGGCGCACCAGCTGCTCGTCGCGGTCGCCGTCGGTCCAGTTGGTGTTGAAGTTCTGGCGCACGAGATGCTGGTAGGCGACGAGGAAGGCGCGGCCGACATCCTGGACGAAGCGGAAGTCGGCGTCCCAGCCGCCCTTTTCCTCCGGCGAATGCTGCCAGTCGAAGAAAATGCCGCCGGTGCCGCGCGGCTCGTTGCGGTGCGGCAGGAAGAAATACTCGTCGCACCAGTCCTTGTATTTGCCGTAGTCGGCAACGCCGGGGTGCTTGGCGCAGGCGAACTGCATCGCCTTGTGGAAGGCGACGGTATCGGCGTCTTCCTGAGTGCGCCGGCGATCGAGCACCGGGGTCAGGTCGGCGCCGCCGCCGAACCACCAGCGCGAGGTCGCGACCATGCGGGTGTTCATGTGCACGGCCGGCACGTTGGGGTTTTGCGGGTGTGCGATCAGCGAAATGCCGGAGGCCCAGAAGCGCGGGTCTTCCTCGGCGCCCGGCATCTGCTTGCGGAACTCGGGCGAAAACTCGCCATGGACAGTCGAGGTGTGCACGCCGACCTTCTCGAACACCCGGCCATGCATCATCGACATGATGCCGCCGCCGCCCTTGCCCTCGTCGCGCTGCCAGGGCGTGCGCTCGAAGCGACCCGGCGCCCAGGAGGCCAGCGGTCCCTCGACCTGGTCCTCCAGCGCCTCGAAGGCGAGGCAGATGCGATCGCGCAGCTCTTCGAACCAGGCGCGGGCGCGCGCCTTCCTGTCTTCGATGTCGGCCGGCAGTCCAGCCGGAATTTCGGGACGCTGCAATTTAGGCTCCGCACAAATGACTCGTAATTGTCCGGCGCGATCCCTAATCTCCTTCTCGTAAGGGTCAAGGAGTTCTTTATGGGCACCCCGACCAGACCGCCGCTGGACGATCTCAGAAAAAGGCTCCAGCGCAGCCGGGCCGAACGTGAACTCAAGCCGCGCGACGGGTTCTTGCGCGAGACATTCGTCCTGCCGCGCAACGACGCGCGGCTGAAGGCGCAGGAATGGTTCTCGCGCTGGCCGAAGCAGGCCTACTGGACCGAGATCGAGAGCTGGTTCGAGCGCCCCGGCGACGTCATCGAGTTCACCATCCGCCGCCTGCCGACGTCGGACTAATCCTTCACCAGCAGTCTCTGCGGCCCCGGGCCCTGGCGCGCCAGGCGGTCCTCGCGGTTGCGCAGCGGGCACTTGTCGATCGACATGCAGCCGCAGCCGATGCAGTCGGTCAGTCCGTCGCGCAGCTTCTTCAACTGGTCGATGCGGTGGTCGAGGTCGTGGCGCCAAGCCGTTGAAAGCAGACTCCAATCCTCGCGCGTCGGTGTGCGCCCGTCCGGCAGCGAGGCGAAGGCGTTGGCAATGTCGGCGAGCGAGATGCCGACATCCTGGGCGATCCTGATCACCGCCACCCGCCGCAGCACGTCGCGCGCATAGCGGCGCTGGTTGCCCGACGTGCGGTGGCTGTGGATCAGCCCGCGCGTCTCGTAGAAATGGAGGGCCGAAACGGCGACGCCGCTGCGCTTGGCCACCTCGCCGACGGTCAGTTCGCCTGCCATGAAGATTCCCGCTTGACCTCAAGATTAGTTGAGGTTGTACGAGGGTATCCTTGATCATGCAAGAAAGGATGCACCATGGCTGGACGCGTTGGAAACAGGTGGAGTTTCGAGGCTGCGGCCATGCGGCTTGCAGCGGCCCTGTCAGCCGATCTGGCGCAGCGCCTCGCCGGCGACCATCGCAGCACTCAGCGCGACGTTGAGGCTGCGGCCGCCACCGGGCATCGGGATGATCAGCCGCTGGAAGGCGAGATCATGGACCCTCTCGGGCACGCCGGCCGATTCGCGGCCGAGCATGACGATGTCGCCGGGCTCGAAGCGGAAATCCGTATAGGGCAGGGCGGCCTTGGTCGACATCAGCACAAGGCGGCGGCCTTCACCGCGCCGCCAATCCTCGAAGCGCTCGAAATCGACATGCCGGGTCAGGGCCGCCATTTCGAGATAATCCATGCCGGCGCGTTTGAGCGCCCGGTCGGAAATGTCGAAGCCGGCGGGTTCGATCAGGTCGATGGCGATGCCGAGGCAGGCGGCCATGCGCAGGATCGTGCCGGTGTTGCCGGCGATATCCGGCTGGTAGAGCGCGAGGCGCAGTTTTTCGTCCATTTCGAGTTCCTAATCTGTGGCGGCAAGGCCACAGCAAGACGAGCCAAAGCAAAAAATGAAGACGAGGCCGTGGCATTCCGCCGCGAATGGGCGTATACGGCCGGCATTGTCAACTCGAACCGATGGAGGGGTACATGACGATGCATTTTGACATTCACCGCCCCCTCTGTGGGCGACGTACCGCCTGAGGCGGACCGGTTCGACGACTTTCCTGACCATTCCAGGCATTTTCGCATCGCGGTCCGCAGAAGCCACTTCCCGGTTTTCGAAGGACAATTCCGATGTTTGCCAATATCCCAAGCGGGCACGACGCCCGTAACGAACGCGACTCTGCAAATTCCCTGGGGCCGAGCCAGCTCGCCGAAGCACGGCGCAAGGCCTGGGCGCTGTCGATCGGCGCGGTTCCACAAGCGTCGGGGCCGCCGAGAAGGCTGCATCGCGGCATGCTGCCCGATGTCGACATGAGCAATGTCGTGCCCGACCCGAACCACCGGCCGCTGTTCGGCCGCATCGTTGCCCAGATCGGCCGGCTTGCCGGCCGGTCGGGTGCGGCAGGGCCTGCTGCCAGAACGATGTCAGGAGGCAACCGCTGAGGATTCGCCGAATCCCCGGCGGTTGCCTACATTCCGGGGGCTCGCGCCGCAGTCCGTGACAGGGACAGGGTGCGCCAAGGCCTTGCCCGTGGCCCCCAAGATACGTCCACGCGGAATTCGCCGCGTGCCAGCTACCGAATCGAGAGACCGAAATGTTCCGCTGGTTTGAAAACAGACTGAATCCGTTCCCGTCGGAGGAACCGGTCGAGCCGCCCAGGACGCTGGTGGCATTCTGCCTGCACTATACCAAGGGCGCCTGGCCCTACATCATCGTCGCCGCCGTGCTCACCTCGCTGATCGCGCTTGCCGAAGTGTGGATGTTCGGCTTCCTCGGCAACATCGTCGACTGGCTGTCGGCCCAGAACCGCGAAACCTTCCTGCAGAACGAAGGCTGGAAGCTCGCCGGCATGGCCTTCATCGTCATGGTCGTCCTGCCGGCCATGGTCGTGCTGCAGTCGCTGGTCAACCAGCAGACGCTGATGGGCAACTATCCGATGCGCATCCGCTGGCAGGTGCACCGCTACCTGCTCAAGCAGTCGATGAGCTTCTACCAGGACGAGTTCGCCGGCCGCATCGCCACCAAGCTGATGCAGACCGCGCTCGCGGTGCGCGAATGCGTGGTCAAGCTGATCGACGTGCTCAACTACGTCATCGTCTATTTCCTCGGCGTTCTGATCATCGTCGGCTCGGCCGATTTGCGGCTGGCTGCACCGCTCGTCGTCTGGCTGCTCTGCTACGTGCTGTTGCTGCGCTATTTCGTGCCGCGCCTCGGCAAGCTTGCCGAAGAGCAGGCCGACGCGCGCTCGACCATGACCGGCCGTGTCGTCGACAGCTACACCAACATCCAGACGGTCAAGCTGTTCTCGCATTCGCGCCGCGAGGCGTCCTTCGCCAGGGAGGGCATGTCGCTGTTCATGGGCACGGTCTACCGGTCGATGCGGCTGGTGACCTCGCTCTACGGCGCGCTCTATCTGCTCAACTCGACGCTGCTGTTGTCCGTCGGCGCGCTGTCGATCTGGCTCTGGCTCGGCGAGGTCGTCACCATCGGCGCCGTCGCCGTCGTGCTCGGCCTGGTGCTGCGCCTGTGGGGCATGTCGCAGTGGATCATGTGGGAAGTCTCGGGCCTGTTCGAAAGCATCGGCACCGTCCAGGACGGCATCAGCTCGATCTCGATGCCGCGCCTGGTCGAGGACAAGCCCAACGCCAGGGAGATCGTCGTCGACAAGGGCGAGATCTCCTTCGACGACGTGCGTTTCCACTACGGCAAGAAGAAAGGCGTCATCGAGGATCTCAGCCTCACCGTGAAGCCGGGTGAGAAGGTCGGCATCGTCGGCCGCTCCGGTGCCGGCAAGTCGACGCTGGTCAACCTGCTGCTGCGTTTCTACGACATCGAGGGCGGCCGCATCGTCATCGACGGGCAGGACATCTCGACCGTGCAGCAGGACAGCCTGCGCGCGCATATCGGCATGGTCACGCAGGATACGTCGCTGCTGCACCGCTCGGTGGCCGACAACATCCTCTACGGCCGCCCCGACGCCTCGGAGGCGATGATGATCGAGGCGGCTCGCCGCGCCGAAGCGCTCGACTTCGTCTCAACCCTGTCCGACCCAAAGGGCCGCAAGGGCTTCGAGGCGCATGTCGGCGAGCGCGGCGTCAAGCTGTCGGGCGGCCAGCGCCAGCGCATCGCGATCGCCCGCGTCATGCTCAAGGACGCGCCGATCCTGATCCTGGACGAGGCGACCTCGGCGCTCGACTCGGAAGTCGAGGCGGCGATCCAGGAAAACCTCTACCGGCTGATGGAGGGCAAGACCGTCATCGCCATCGCGCACCGGCTGTCGACCATCGCGGCGATGGACCGGCTGGTGGTGATGGACAAGGGCCGCATCGTCGAACAGGGCAGCCACGACGAACTGGTGGCCAAGGGTGGGCTCTACGCCTCGCTCTGGCAGCGCCAGTCGGGCGGCTTCCTGCTCGATGACGCAGCCGGCGAAGCGGCCAACGACGTCGAGGCCAAGGGCCAGGCGGCGGAGTAGGGGCGTCAGGCGAGACGTTGGTGCCCTCCCTCCCCCTTGTGGGGAGGGATAAAGGGTGGGGGTGCTACGCTCATGACTTGCTGCGTAGCACCCCTAACCCCGGGGACTACCGTGGCGCTACAGATGCCCACCCACCTCATCACAATGTGAACACGCCGCCCAACATTCGCCCGGCTTGGCGGCGCGTTTCTCCTGCCAGGCCACGGTTGCCTCCCGATGCGGTTTGGGCCGAAAATAGCGAGTCGTTGCCGCGGGATAGCCCAGAGTGCTCATGAACAGAATCTACAAGTGGTTCGAAAGCTGGGTCTATCCCTTTCGCGAGCCTGAGAGCCTGCGGCCTCCGGCTACCGTCTGGGGCTTCCTCTGGCACTATGTCGGCCAGGCAAAATTCGCCTTCTTCGCCATGCTGGTCATCGGCGGCATCGCCCCGCTGGTCGAGGCGGGGCTGTTCTATTTCGTCGGCCGCCTCGTCGACATCCTCGACGGGCTGCCCACCGACCGGAGCTGGGCCGCCCTCTGGGACGTCGCCGGCCCCGAAGTCCTGTTCATGGCCGTCGTCGTGCTGGTCGTCCGCACGCTGGTCGTCGGGCTGTCGGCGCTGGTCGACGAACAGACGATCACGCCCGGATTCTACAACCTCGTGCGCTGGCAGGCCCATCGTCACGTCTCGCGGCAGTCCTATTCGTTCTTCCAGAACGACTTTGCCGGCCGCATCGCCACCAAGGTCTGGCAGGCCGGGCAGGCGACCGGCGACCTGATGGAAAGCTTCATCGAGGTCGTCTGGTTCATGCTGGTCTACACCATAACCACGCTCGCCGTCGTCGCCGGGCTCGACTGGCGGCTGGCCGCGCTCGTCGTCATCTGGATCGTCGCCTTCGGCTTCCTGGCCCACCATTACGTGCCGTCGATCCGCAAGCATGCCGAGGCGACGGCCGAGGCCGGCTCGATGATCAACGGGCGCATCGTCGACAGCTATTCCAACGTCCAGACGCTGAAGCTGTTCGCCGCCGACGGCGACGACCGCTACATCCGTTCCGGCTTCGACATCTATCTCGATGCGCTGCGCCCGTTCACGCGCCGGCTGACCGGCGTGCGGCTGGCGCTGACGGCGCTGTCGGGCGTCATGATCACGGCGATTGCCTGGTTTTCGATCCATCTCTGGATCGAGGGCGCGATCTCGGTCGGCGCGGTTGCCTTCACGCTCAGCCTGGTGCTTCGGCTCAACATGCTGCTCGGCCGGCTGATGATGCAGCTCAACGGCATTCTCCGGAATCTCGGCGTGCTCGAAAACTCCAAGGCGCTGATCAGCCAGCCGCTGGGGCTGACCGACAAGCCGGGCGCTCGTGAACTCGAGGTGACGGGCGGCGAGATCCGCGCCGACAAGGTGGTCTTCCATTACGGCAAGGGCGGCGGCGTGCTCGACAGCATCGACCTCGTCGTCAAGCCGGGCGAAAAGGTCGGCATCGTCGGCCCCTCCGGCGCGGGCAAGACGACGCTCGCCAATCTCATCCTGCGCCTCTACGATCTCGAAGGCGGACGCATCCTGATCGACGGGCAGGACATTTCCACCGTCACCCAGAACTCGCTGCGGGCCTCGATCGGGGTCGTCAGCCAGGACACCGCGCTGTTCCACCGTTCGCTGCGCGACAACATCAAGCTCGGCAAGCCCGACGCCAGCGACGACGAGGTCATCGCCGCGGCCCGCAAGGCCGAGGCGCACGAGTTCATCGGCACGCTCGAGGACAATCGCGGCCGCACCGGCTACGACGCCTTTGTCGGCGAGCGCGGCGTCAAGCTGTCGGGCGGCCAGCGCCAGCGCGTGGCGATCGCCCGGGTGTTCCTCAAGGACGCGCCGATCCTGATCCTCGACGAGGCGACGTCGGCGCTCGACAGCGACATAGAGGCGGCGATCCAGGAAAACCTGCAGGCGCTGATGCAAGGCAAGACGGTGTTGGCCATCGCGCACCGCCTGTCGACCATCGCAGCCCTGGACCGGCTGGTCGTGCTCGACCAGGGCGGCATCGCCGAACAGGGCAGCCATGACGAGCTGCTTGCCCTCGACGGGCTTTATGCCCGCCTGTGGAAGCGCCAGTCTGGCGGCTTCCTGTTCCACGAGGACGGCGTCCTCGACGAATCGAGGCCAGCGTGATGGCAGCTTTGAAGCTCCGCCCCTCATCCGCCTGCCGGCACCTTCTCCCCGTGAAGGACGGGGAGAAAGGACAAGCGGCGCCGCTGGCGCCTCCCTCTCCCCGTTCTTCACGGGGAGAGGGTAAGGGTGAGGGGCAGCTTTTGCATTCGACGAGTTGGAGGGCGTCATGACCCCCGAACCCTTCCGCGAAAAGCTGTGGCGGCGCTTCGAGGGTGCCATCGACCCGTTCCAGGATACTGATCGCGAGGTGCTGCCCGAAAGCGCCGGGGCCTTCATCCTCTACTTCGCCCGCCAGGCGAAGGGGCCGTTCGCTCTGCTTTTGATCAGCGGTTTCCTTGCCGGTGCCATCGACGCGGCACTCTACTGGTCGGTCGGCTGGCTGATCGACCTGCTCGACGCCACCAGCCCACAGCGCCTGTTCGCCGACCACTGGCCCGAACTCGCTGGCCTCTTGGTGCTGATCCTGGTCGTGCGCGCCGTCATCATCATCGGCTCGGCCATCGTCGAACAGCAGGTCGTCGTGCCCAGCTTCTTCTCGATGGTGCGCTGGCAGGCATTCCGGCGCGTCATCGAGCAGCCCTACGATTTCTACCAGAACGACTTCGCCGGCCGCATCGCCACCAAGATCGTGCAGGGCGGCGAAGCCGTCGGCGACTTCATCGTCAACGTGCTGCAGACGATGTGGAGTTTCCTGACCTTCGTGCTGCTGTCGCTGACGATCCTGGTTTCGCTCGACCCGCTGATGGGTGCGGTGGTGATGCTGTGGTTCGCCGGCTATGCCGCGATCATCTATTTCCTGCTGCCCGAGATGCGCCAGGCCGGCCGCGCCACTGCCGACCAGCGCTCGATCTTCAACGGCCGCCTCGTTGATGCCTTCACCAACATCATGGCAGTCAAGCTGTTCGACAGCGGGCGGCGCGAGCATGCCTATGTCCGCGACGGGCTCGAAAGCTATCTCGGCGCCGTCGTCCGGTTGACCCGCTCCATCACCACCGTGCGCTCCGCAGTCGCCGTCATCAACGGCGCGATGATGGCTGCGGTGGCGGCCATCTGCATCGTCAGCTGGACGCGCGGCGACATTTCCACCGGGGCGATTGCCGCCGCGCTCGGACTCGTCTTCCGGCTTAACCAGATGTCGGGATGGATGATGTTCAACATCAACGGCCTGGTGCGCAACTATGCCACCGTGCAGGACGCGACGCGCACCATCTCGGTGCGCCCGGCCATCCGCGACGTCGAGAATGCGTCGGTGCTGCCGCGTGCCACCGGCGACATCGTCTTCGACAACGTGTCGTTCCACTACGGCAAGGGCAGCGGCGTCATCGACAAGCTCAACCTGCACATCAGGCCGGGCGAACGCGTCGCGCTCGTTGGTCCGTCGGGTGCCGGCAAGACGACTCTGGTCAATCTGGCGTTGCGCCTGTTCGACGTGGAAGAAGGCCGCATCCTGATCGATGGCCGCGACGTGCGCGACATCACCCAGGCATCGCTGCGCGCCCAGTTCGGCGTCGTCAGCCAGGAGGCGATGCTGATGCACCGCTCGATCACCGACAATATCGGCTACGGCCGGGCAGGGGCCTCGCAGGCCGAGATCGTCGATGCCGCAAGGCGCGCCGCCGCCCACGACTTCATCGTCGACGTCGCCGATCCGCGCGGCCGGCGCGGCTACGACGCCCATGTCGGCGAGCGCGGCGTCAAGCTGTCGGGCGGCCAGCGCCAGCGCGTGGCGATCGCCCGCATGATGCTGAAGGACGCGCCGATCCTGATCCTCGACGAGGCGACGTCGGCGCTCGACAGCGAGGTCGAGGCGGCGATCCAGGACAATCTCTACAAGCTGATGGAGGGCAAGACGGTCATCGCCATCGCCCACCGGCTGTCGACGATCGCCGCGCTCGACCGCCTGATCGTGCTCGACGAGGGGCGCGTCGTCGAGGAAGGCAGCCACGATGAGCTGATCGCCAGGGACGGGCTCTATGCGCAATTGTGGAAGCGCCAGTCCGGCGGCTTCCTGGCCGACCGGCTCGCGGCGGAGTAGGATCGCGCCATGTCGCCCGTCCGCCCGCCCTCCATCCTGTCCAACCGCTCCGAGCAGACGCTCAACGTGCTCGAATACGAGTTCCTGGCGGAGAAGGCGGCAGCGCTCGGCCGCGCCGGCGACCGGGTCGGCGAGGCGCTCGGCAAGCTCAATGCGCACCAGGGCGATGGTGACGCGCGGCGCCTCCTGCTCAAGGCTGCGGCGGACGCCGTCTACGCCTATTTCATCCAGCGCGAGCTCTGCGGCCTGCGCAAGCATGACGACGCCATCCGCGACTACGGCATTCCGCGCGAGGTGCTGGTGCGACTCGGCGCCGCCTGATCGGCGCACGGTCGTTTCCCGGCGTAAGTTGGGTCTTGCCGCGCCAAGGCCGGCATCGTCTGTGTCGCAGGTCTGCCCGGCCTCCCGAAATCCGCTGATTTCCGCCCTTTCCGGGCGGTTTTCCACCGCCTTGCGTTGTCCCCGCGACAATCTGCCCATGTGCCCTGTCGCGTCTGGACAAAAAGAGGCTTCACGCATAAACCGAAGTCCAAATGCCGGAGGAAATTCGCTAGCCTGGTTGCCATGCGCCGTCGGGCTGGCATTGTTGAGCGGGGACAAGTGCTCAGCCTCCGGTGGTATTGAGGCAGAAGGATCAGGTCCCGTGAGCGCAACCGATACGAGCGAGCCCAATCGCCGCGATTTTCTCTATGTGGCCACCGGCATGGCCGGCGTGGTCGGTGCCGGCGCCCTGGCTTGGCCCTTCATCGACCAGATGCGCCCGGACGCCTCGACGCTTGCCGCTTCCTCGATCGAGGTTGACGTCTCGTCGGTCACGCCCGGCATGTCGCTGACGGTGAAATGGCGCGGCAAGCCGGTGTTCATCCGCAACCGCACCCCCGAAGAGATCAAGGCCGCACAGGAAGTGCCGCTTGCCGAGCTCAAGGATCCGGTCGCGCGCAACGCCAACATCGCTGCCGACGCGCCTGCCAACGACATCGACCGCACCGCCGGCGAAGGCAAGGAAAACTGGATGGTCATGGTCGGCGTCTGCACCCATCTGGGTTGCGTGCCGCTTGGCCAGCAGGGCGATTTCGGTGGCTGGTTCTGCCCGTGCCACGGCTCGCACTACGATACGGCCGGCCGTATCCGCAAAGGACCGGCGCCGGAAAACCTTCATATTCCGAATTTCCAGTTTATTTCCGACACGACCATCCGGGTAGGCTGAGGCAGGGGGACTTAATTCCATGAGCGGTGGACACTCGACCTATTCGCCCAAAACCGGCATTGGCCGCTGGATCGACGCACGCATGCCGCTGCCGCGGCTGGTGCACGATTCATTCGTCTCCTACCCGGTTCCGCGTAACCTGAATTACGCCTACACCTTCGGCGGCATCCTCTCGATCATGCTGGTGGCGCAGATCCTCACCGGCGTGGTCCTGGCGATGCACTACGCCAACGACACGACGCTGGCCTTCCAGTCGGTCGAAAAGATCATGCGCGACGTCAACTCCGGCTGGCTTTTGCGCTACATGCACTCCAACGGTGCATCGTTCTTCTTCATCGCCGTCTACATCCACATCATGCGCGGTCTCTACTACGGCTCCTACAAGGCGCCGCGTGAGCTGCTGTGGATCCTCGGCTGCATCATCTACCTCCTGATGATGGCGACCGGCTTCATGGGCTACGTCCTGCCCTGGGGTCAGATGTCCTTCTGGGGCGCCACCGTCATCACCGGCTTCTTCACCGCCATTCCCTTGGTCGGCGAATGGGTCCAGCAGCTGCTGCTCGGTGGTTTCGCCGTCGACAATCCGACGCTGAACCGCTTCTTTGCGCTGCACTACCTGCTGCCCTTCATGATCGCCGGCGTCGTCATCCTGCACGTCTGGGCGCTGCATGTCGTCGGCCAGACCAACCCGACCGGCATCGAAGTGAAGTCGAAGACCGACACCGTCGCCTTCACGCCCTACGCGACCATCAAGGATGGTTTCGCCATGGTCGTGTTCCTGGCCGTGTTCGCCTACTTCATCTTCTACATCCCGAACTACCTCGGCCACCCCGACAACTACATCCAGGCCGACTCGCTGAAGACGCCGGCTCACATCGTTCCGGAATGGTACTATCTGCCGTTCTACGCGATCCTGCGCGCCATCACCTTCAACATCGGACCGATCGACTCCAAGCTCGGCGGCGTGCTCGCCATGTTCGGCTCGATCGCGGTGCTGTTCGTCGTGCCGTGGCTCGACACCTCGAAGGTCCGCTCGGCCGTCTATCGTCCGTGGTACAAGCTGTTCTTCTGGCTCTTCGTCATCAACGCCATCTTCCTCGGCTGGCTCGGCTCGAAGCCTGCGGAAGGCCTCTACATCCCGCTGATGCAGATCTCGACGCTGTACTACTTCGCGTTCTTCCTGATCATCATGCCGGTGCTCGGCCTGATCGAGACGCCGCGCCGCCTTCCGAACTCGATCACCGAAGCGGTGCTCGAGAAGAACAAGGGCGGTTCGGCTCATCCGGCCGGTGCAACCGCTGCACCCGAAACCCGCGGCTGAACGAGAATCTGAGAGGGATTTTGGAATGAAAAAGATTCTCAACAGTCTGGCGGCCATCGGCTTCCTGTTCGCCGGCACCGCCGGTGCGGCGCTGGCGCAGGAAGAGAACCACGCTGCCGAGCCGACGCACTTCCCGATCCATGCGCCGAAGGAAATGGACTGGACCTTCGCCGGCCCGTTCGGCAACTACGACAAGGCCCAGCTCCAGCGCGGCCTGAAGATCTACAAGGAAGTGTGCTCGGCCTGCCACTCGATGAACCTGGTAGCGTTCCGCACGCTCGAGGATCTCGGCTACTCCGAAGCGCAGGTGAAGGCCTTCGCCGCCGAGTACGAAGTGCAGGACGGCCCCAACGCCGATGGCGAGATGTTCACCCGCAAGGCGCTGCCTGGCGACCATTTCCCGTCGCCGTTCCCGAATGCAGTCGCTGCCGCCGCCGCTAACAACGGCGCCGCTCCGCCCGACTTCTCGCTGATCGCCAAGGCGCGCGGCGTCACCCGCGGCTTCCCGACCTTCGTCTACGACATCTTCACCCAGTATGCCGAAGGTGGTCCGGACTATATCCACGCGCTGCTGACTGGCTACGACGAGCAGCCGCCGGCCGGCATGGAAGTCGCCGAAGGCACGCACTACAACCCGTACTTCATTGCCGGCAAGTCGCTGGCCATGGCCAAGCCGATCTCGGACGGCCAGGTAACCTACGAGGACGGCTCGCCCGAGACCGTCGACCAGTACTCCAGGGACATCTCGGCGTTCCTGATGTGGGCCGCCGAGCCGCATCTGGCGACGCGCAAGCAGACTGGCTTTGCGGTCATGATCTTCCTGGTGCTGTTCGCCGGCCTGGTCTACGCCACCAAGCGCAAGGTCTGGGCCAACGCCCACTGACCGGAATCGATCCAAAAGAAATCGAAAGGGCGCCGCAAGGCGCCCTTTTCTTTTGCCGTCCGAGCCGTCAAGAGTGTCGGTTCGTGGCCTTTGACCGGAATGGATTTCCTGCCTTGGCCTGCACAGATTTCAAGGCCCTGCAGTGCCGTTGCGTGTCTGGAAATGACGCGCGGGCCGCAGTCAACGGAGCCCTCGCCGATGAGCAATTCCCTCGAACAGACGCTGATTTCTTCGATCCGCAACATTCCCGACTATCCCAAGCCTGGTGTCATGTTCCGCGACATCACCACGCTTCTGGGCGATGCGCGCGCCTTCCGCCGCGCCATCGATGAGCTGGTCCATCCCTATGCCGGCTCGAAGATCGACAAGATCGCCGGCATCGAGGCGCGCGGCTTCATCCTCGGCGGTGCCATGGCCCACCAGATGTCGGCCGGCTTCGTGCCGATCCGCAAGAAGGGCAAGCTGCCGCACGAGACCGTGCGCATCGCCTACAGCCTCGAATACGGCCTCGACGAGATGGAGATGCACAAGGACGCGGTGGCGCCCGGCGAGAAGGTCATCCTCGTCGACGATCTGATCGCCACCGGCGGCACCGCCGAAGCCGCGGTCAAGCTGCTGCGCCAGATCGGCGCCGATATCGTCGCCGCCTGCTTCGTCATCGACCTGCCCGACCTCGGCGGCCGCAAGAAGCTCGAAGCGCTCGGCGTCGACGTGCGCACGCTGGTCGCTTTCGACGGACACTGACGGACATTTCCTGTTTATCGAGGCGTGGGTAACTTCCCCACACCTCAGCAGTTTCTTTTTCCCATCATTCGCCGTGCAGTTTCCGGGCCGCTGAAACGCGGCCCGGATGCTTGCCCAGCGAGCGGCGGAGTTCCAGCCATGGGCATGGCACTGGTTGCCTGAGCGCATTTCCTCGCTCCTGGCGCTGCCGCTTGGCCGGCTGCCGCTGAAACAAACGAAACATTCCCGAGTCTTTTCAGAAAAACGCCTGAAATGGCGGCGGCGTAGGACAGGACGTGCCGCGCCCGCGGCAGGTTCAACCGGCGATACGCACATCCTCGTGGCCAGGTCCCAAGACTTCCTGCCCGCGATGCTGAGGCGTCTTGCTCCGAAACGCGAGTGTTCCCATGCTGAAGTCAACTGCTTCGCACGATTTTCCCGAACGGCTCCGTGCCGGCCTCATCGACCAAAGCCATCCCGACTATGACGAGGCGCGTGCGCTCTACAACGCCATGATCGACAAGCGGCCGCGCTGGATCGTCCGCTGCGCCGACGCCGCCGATGTCATGGCGGCCGTCAATCACGCCCGCGACAGGGATCTGCTCGTCGCCATTCGCGGCGGCGGCCACAACGGTCCGGGCTTCGGCAGCTGCGACGGCGGCATGGTCATCGACATGTCGCCGATGAAGCGGATCGATGTCGACCCCGCCACGCGAACGGTCCGTGTCGAGCCCGGTTGTACCCAGGGCGACGTCGACCGCGCCACCAGCATGCATGGGCTGGCGGTGCCCGCCGGCATCGTTTCCAGCACCGGCATCGCCGGACTGACGCTCGGCGGCGGCACTGGCTATCTCACGCGCAAGCACGGCCTCACCATCGACAACCTGCTTGCCGCCGACGTCGTGCTCGCCGACGGCAGCACGGTTACGGCAAGCGTGGACAAGCACCCGGAGCTGTTCTGGGCGCTGCGCGGTGGCGGCGGCAATTTCGGCGTGGTCACCCGCTTCACGTTCCGGGCGCATCCGGCCAAGGATGTCTATGCCGGGCCGATCTTTTACGACATTGCCCATGCAGCCGAGATCATGCGCTGGTATCGCGACTTCCTGCCGGACGCACCGCGCGAGCTTGGCATGTTCTTCGGCATCAAGACGGTGCCGTCCTGCGATCCGTTCCCGCGCGAGATCTGGGGCAAGCGCATCTGTGCGCTGATCAGCTGCTACAACGGCACCGAGGAGGAGGGCATGCGGGCGATGCAGCCCGTGCGCGAGGCGCTTCCCAAGCCGCTGATGGACGGCATGATGCGGCTGCCCTTCGTCGATCTGCAGGGGCTGTTCGACCCGCTGCTGCCCAAGGGACTGCACTGGTACTGGAAGGGCGATTATGTCGACGAACTGTCGGACGCTGCCATCGCCGCCCATGTCGAGCACGGTTCGAAGAGCCCGAGCGAGCTGTCGCTGATGCATCTCTATCCCATCGACGGCGCGGTCCACGACGTGGCTCCCGGTGCCACCGCCTGGGGCGCGCGTCGCGCGCGCTGGTCGATGGTCATCGCCGGCATCGACCCGGATCCGGCCAAGGCGCCGGAGTTGAGGCGCTGGGCGGGGGATTATTGGGCCGCGGTGCACAAGCACAACCTCCATGGCGGCGCCTATATCAACTTCATGATGGACGATGAGGGCGAGGCCCGCGTGCGCGCCGCCTATGGCGCCAACTACGAGCGACTGGTCGCGGTCAAGCGCCGGTACGACCCGGCCAATCTCTTCCGGGTCAACCAGAACATCCGGCCCTAAGCCTCCGCAGGGCCTGTCCGTCCCCTGGGGCGGGCAGGCCTGTTCGTTCTGCGAGAGTCCATTACCTGTTTCGGCGCCAATTCTTGGCCGCAATCAGGACATAAGGACACAAGTAATTATTGGATAAATCGGGAATATTTGATGCTCCTGAAGCAGATAATCATGAATAGTTCTGCGGCTTTGGCGATTATTTTTGTATCTTCTGCTTTCGCGTAGGCCTGCATGACCACTCCGCCTGCCAGCTACTCAATTTTCAAAGAAGCAGAGATCGTCATCCGAGCTCGAGTAACTGGATATGAGAAGCCTAGGAGATATCGATCTGTCCTACACTTCGATGTCGTTGAAGTGCTGCCAAACGCTCCCACCCATCGATTCAACAAGATTTCCGCATATTGGACAAACTCAACTTTTGGTATGCCTGATCGCTGGGATGGTCCCACTGACGTCATTGTAGGCTTAAGAGCCGAGATCGACCAAGGCGGCGTTCCGGTTATCGAGGTCGTGCAACAGCCCTGCGGCCCAATGACCATTCTCGAAGACACTCAGGGGAATTTGACAGCAATTTCTGAAGCAATCGGGTTGTCTCGCTAGCTGCCTTGGCTGCGTGGCCCTTTCTCGCGATGGGCAAGAGAACTCCGAAATCCTGAAACACTGTCACCATCTGTCAGCAATCCGCGTGGATAGCCGCGCCCGTTTTTCCACCCCCTGAAAACCTCCCGTATCATCACCCTCGCGATCTTCCACGGGACTCCGGTGCGCACCGGGCTACGGGGGGAAGCGCCGGTGCCGGGCTGGCAGGAGGTCGGATCTTCTGCTGGGTGATGAGCCCCCAAGCCTGGGCCTTGCTGGCGGCCTGCGGAAACCCCGCCGCCGCGAAGAGTGGGGCAAGAACACCGGGCGGGGCGCGAACGTCGCGCCACATAAAATACTATCGGAAGGCACGGCCTCGCGCCCCGCTTCCCGAACTTTCTTCATCCTGAGCTTGTCGAAGGATGACAATGGCCAGGCGCGAAAGCGAGCGTGGCGGTGAACAAGCTTGGCTTTTTACTCCCCGTGAACGGGCAGAAGGTCCCGGCAAGGGGATGCGGGGCAGCGCAAATCTCTGATGCGGCACGCGCCCAGCACAGCCCTCATCCTGAGCCTGTCGAAGGATGCGATGGCGGGCGCGACGGGAGATGCCGTCCATCTGGAGCGACGTTGCGCGTCCTTGCCTATTCCCGCAATGGGAGAAGGTAAGCAGGCTACCCCACCTTCACCAGCACGGCGCTGTCGAATTCGATGACCTTGTCGCCGGTCGTGTCGAAGCCTTCGGAATGCAGCGTCATCATGCGCCAGCCGGGGCGCGAGACGAGCGGCCGGTGGTCGATGCCGCGCCGGGTGTAGGTCACCGTCTCGCCGGCAAACACCGGCTTCAGCCATTTCAGGTTCTTGAAGCCGGGCGAGGGGCCGAACTCCGGCTTCGGGCCGGGGCCGTCCCAGGGGCGGCCGCGATGCGCCAGGTTGAGTTTCATCCACGCCGCCGTGGTGTGCCAGCCCGAGGCGCAAAGGCTGCCGAAGACGCTCTTCTTGGCGGCGTCCTCGTCGGTGTGAAACGGCTGCGGATCGTATTTGCGGGCAAAGTCCTTGATCGACTCGGCGTCGAACAGGTGACTGCCGAGCGTGACGGTGACGCCGATGCCGAGATATTCGTCGAGGGTCATTGCGCGGCCTCGCGGGTCAGGAACATGCAGGTGTTCTGGAACTCGAACACGACCTCGCCATGCTGGTTGACGAGGTCGGCGCGCCAGGTGACGAAACCGAGCGTCGGCTTCGACCGCGACAGGCGTCTGGACAGGATGGTCAGGCGGCCGCCAAGCACGTCGCCGGCGAGCACCGGCTTCTTCCATTTCACATGGTCGACGCCAGGTGAGCCCTGCGAGGTCGAGTCGAGCAGGAAGGCGTCGCACAGCATGCGCATGAACATCGCGCAGGTGTGCCAGCCCGAGGCAGACAGGCCGCCGAGGATGCTCGCCTTGCCGGCCTCCTCGTCGAGATGGAAGGGCTGGGCGTCGAACTCGGAGGCGAATTCGACGATCTCGGCGGGGCTGACGGTCTTGCTGCCGAGGTCGAGCACGGCGCCCTCGACAAAATCCTCATAGGCCCAGGTCTTGGTGGTCATCGGCAATCCTGTTCAAGTTTGTACGATAACCTTGAACCGGCCCCGCGGGTCGCGCAAGGCCGGTTCAGGGTAAGCCGTTGGCTCAGAGCCAGCCGCGGCGGCGGAACCACCAGAACGGCAGGATGGCCGAGATGACCATCAGGCCGAGCGCCATGGGATAGCCGAGCATCCAGCGCAGTTCTGGCATGCCGTCGAAGTTCATGCCGTAGATCGAGGCGACCAGCGTCGGCGGCAGGAACACCACGGCCGCCACCGAGACGATCTTGATGATGCCGTTCTGCTCGATGTTGATCATGCCCAGCGTGGCGTCGAGCAGGAAGGTGATCTTCTGCGACAGGAACGAGGCGTGGTCAGTCAGCGAGGCCACGTCGCGCGACAGCGTCTTCACCCGCGCCTTGGCGTCCTTGCCGTTCTTGGCCTGGCCGGTGGCGTTGGCGAGGAAGCCCGCCACGCGCTGCAGCGAGGTCAGGCTGTCGCGCATGTTGGACGTCAGCGATTCCTTGCGGCCAATGCCCTTGAGGATCATCTGGAAGTCGCGGTCGCGCTTCGAGGCCTTGGTCGCCGTCGGGTTGAAGATGTCCTTCGACAACAGCTCGACGTCGCGCGAGACGCGCTCCAGCACGTCGGCCAGACGGTCGACGATCGCCTCCAGCAGGCCGACGAGGATCGTCTCGCCCGTGGTGCAGCCGATCGCCGCCTTCTCCGCCCGCAGCGGGAAGGACAGGAACGCCTTGGGTTCGTGATAGCGGATGGTGACCAGCAGGTTGCGGCGCAGCACGAATGTCACCGGCGACATGACGGGAAAGTCGCTGTCGGCCTGCGAAGGCAGGGTGGCGGTCATGAAGTAGGCGCCGTCCTCGACATAGAGGCGGGACGAGATCTCGATCTCCTCCATCTCCTCGCGCGTCGGCACGCCGACGCCGAGCAACTGCTCGACCGCGGCCTCTTCTTCCCTGGTCGGATTGAGCAGGTCGGCCCAGACGATCCCGTCCTTTTCGGCCGCAATGCTGTCTGCAAGGCGCAGACGATCGTTTTCCACGACGAATGCCTTGATCATCGCCGGTCTCCCATACTGGAGCTGATATCGTGCCCGATCGCGGGCGGGGTTTCAGGATTGCGCCGGCGGGGTCGTTCTGGCCGGGCCGGCGCCTAGGCGCGATAGACCCGGGGGGCTGCGACGTCAAGTTGCAAATCGGCAAGGTGGGGCAGCAGCCGGTGGCGCGGCATCGTGCCGGCAACCGCCCACGAGCGCATGAGCAGCTGCCTCAGAAGAATTCGTCGAGCAGCTGGTAGTAGGAAAGCTTGGCCGTATCTGCCTGGGGCAGGCCGTAGAGCGCGAGGAAGGGCGCGATCCATTCTTCGCCGAGATTGACGTGGATGCTCCAGCAGGCGAGCGCGAGGTCCTGGTGCAGGTCGGCAACGCCAAGCCGGCTGCAATCGATGAAACCGGTGAACCGCCCGCCATCGGCCATGAAATTCGGCATCGAGGCGTCGCCATGGGTGACGACGAGCGTCTCGGAGGCAGGCCGTCGCGCCAGGAGTTCTTCGAACACCTGCTGCGCGCTCTGGCCCAGCCTTTCGTCGTCGAAATCGTCTTCATCGACCTCGCCGGCGTCAGCGCGGGCCTTGGCCAGGGCGATGCGTGGCCCAAGGCTGTGATCGAAGGGGCAGGCGGCGGCGTCGAGGGCATGCAGCCGGCGCAGCGCGTCGGCCATGATGGCGATGGCCCTGTCCGGCGCCATTTCTTGCGTCACGAGGTCGTGGCCGGCAACTGCGCTCATCAGCAGCCAGTTGTGCCCGCCATGCGCCTCGAAAGCCAGCACCGCGGGGCAGGGGATGCCCTGGCTGCCCAGCCAGCGCAGCCGGGCGACCTCGTCGGGCAGTTCGGCGAACTGGCCGGTCTCCTCGGTCTTGAGGAACAGGGTGGGCTTGCCGGATGCCTCGAGCCTGAAGACGCCGGCACCCGAAGCGCCGATGGTCTGGCGCTGCCAGTCGTAACCGGCCAGCGCCTCACGCAGCGAGGCGGGAAGATCGATCTCGATGGCTGGATGCTGGGTCATCTGGTCTCTGGCGGTCAAGGGGCAGGTTCGTACTCGGCATTGAGGTGCGAGGACGGCAAAAGCAAAAAAGGCCGGGCAAACCCCGACCTTTCTCTAGCGTCTCGACGTCCCAGTGCCAGTACATCCGTGGTCACGGGTGGAGACGATCTGCAAATCTCCAGGCGACCGTAGCCAGGGTTGGTTAGCAAAAGGTTAACGCCACAGGTATGCGGTGTTGGCCGAAAGCCGGGCACGCAAAAGGTGGGCGGCCGGCAGGCTCATTGCCCGCGCCAAAAGAAAAGCCCCGCGATGCAGGGCTTTTCTCGTATTCGGCAGAGGTGGTGCCCGCTCAGGTATTGAATTTGAACAGCATCACGTCGCCGTCCTGGACGACGTATTCCTTGCCTTCGTCGCGCGCCTTGCCGGCTTCCTTGGCCGGAACTTCGCCGCCGAGGGTGACGAAATCGTTGAACGCGATGGTCTGGGCGCGGATGAAGCCGCGTTCGAAGTCGGTGTGGATGACGCCGGCCGCCTGCGGCGCCTTGGCGCCCTTGTGCACGGTCCAGGCGCGCGTCTCCTTCGGACCCACGGTGAAGTAGGTGATCAGGTGCAGAAGCTCGTAGCCGGCGCGGATGAGCTTATCCAGGCCCGGCTCCTCGAGGCCGAGATCGGCGAGGAATTCCTGGGCCTCCTCGTCGGGCAGCTGCGCCACCTCGGCCTCGATCGCAGCGGAGATGACGACGACGCCGGCGCCCTGCGCCTCGGCCATCTTCTGCACCGCCTGGGTGTGCTCGTTGCCGGTGGCGGCATCGCTCTCGGCGACGTTGCAGACATAGAGCACCGGATGCGAGGTCAGCAGGTTCAGGCCCTGCAGGATTTCGAGGTCCTCGGCGGCGATGCCCTTGAGCAGCAGGCGCACCGGCTTGCCGTCCTGAAGCAGGGCGAGCGCCTGTTCCATCATCGGCAGGATCGTGGTCGCTTCCTTGTCCTTGCTGGCCGCGCGCTTGCGGAACTGCACGATGCGGCGCTCGAGGCTTTCGAGATCGGCGAGCATCAGTTCGGTTTCGACCGTCTCGGCGTCGGCGACGGGATCGATGCGGCCCTCGACATGGGTGATGTCGTCGTCCTCGAAGCAACGCAGCACGTGCACGATGGCGTCGACCTCGCGTATGTTGGCGAGGAACTGGTTGCCCAGGCCTTCACCCTTGGAGGCGCCGCGAACGAGACCGGCGATGTCGACGAAGGAGATGCGGGTCGGGATGATCTCCTTCGACTTGGCGATGTTGGCCAGCTGCCTGAGGCGCTGGTCCGGCACCGCCACCTCGCCGGTGTTCGGCTCGATGGTGCAGAACGGATAGTTGGCCGCCTGCGCGGCAGCCGTGCGCGTCAGCGCGTTGAAGAGCGTCGATTTGCCAACATTGGGCAGGCCGACGATGCCGCATTTGAAACCCATGGTCTTTTGGTCCTATCGGGAAATCGGGATTTTGATGAGGGCTATGGGGGAAAGGGGCGAGGATCGTCAAGGCTTGACGCCCGGGATGCCCTGCAATTGCCCGGAAATCAGGAATTTGTTGCCGGTTCGGCATGAAAGCTTGCGGCGGCATGCAGCTTTCGCGACCAAGCCTATCAAGGTCGCGTTCAGTCCTTGCCGAGCAGCTTCTTCAGCATCGCAGCCATCGGGCCGGTCTCGGGGATCTTGACGGCAGGCTGGTTCGGGCGGGCCTGGCGGATATGGCTCTGGGCCTTCGGCGCCTGCGGCGTGGGTGCCTTGGGCGGCGGGGCGTCGTCGGTTCCGGTCGGCTGGAGCTTGTCGCGCAGGCCGACAGTGACCCTGTTCATGAAGCCGTTGTCGTCGCCCTTGGTCAAAAGGCCGGCGCCGTCGGCAATGAGGTCGAGCAGCACTTCGAGCCATTCCTTGTCGGCCTTGGCGAAGTCGCCGAGCACGTGGCCATGGACCATTTCCTTGACGCCGGGATGGCCGATGCCGATGCGGACGCGGCGGTAGTCCTTGGCAATGTGCTGGTCGATCGAGCGGATGCCGTTGTGGCCGCCGGCGCCGCCGCCAACCTTGACGCGCACCTTGCCGGCGACGAGGTCGAGTTCGTCATAGAAGACGGTGAGATCGGCAGGGGCGAGCTTGTAGAAGCGCATGGCTTCGCCGACAGACTGGCCGGACAGGTTCATGAAGGTCTGCGGCTTGATCAGGATGACCTTTTCGCCGGCGATATTGCCTTCTGAAATCAGGCCCTTGAACTTCTTCGTCCAGGGCGAAAACGAATGGCGGCGGGCAATTGCGTCCGCCGCCATGAAGCCGACATTGTGCCGGTTGTTCTGGTATTGCGCACCCGGATTGCCGAGACCTGCAAAGAGCAGCATGTTCGGGTCCTCCGGAGGCGAAGACTATTCTGCCTCGGCAGCAGCCTCGGTCGTGGCTTCTTCCGACTTCGAAGCCGAGGTGCCGGCGATCGTCGCGATGGTGAAGTCGCGGTCCGAGATGACGGGCTTCACGCCCTTGGGCAGCTTGACGGCCGAGATGTGGATCGAGTCGCCGATGTCGGTGCCGTCGAGGTCGACGGTGATTGACTCGGGGATCGCGTTGGCCGGGCAGTGGAGCTCGACCTCGTGACGGACGATGTTCAGCGTGCCGCCGCGCTTGATGCCGGGCGACTTCTCTTCATTGATGAAGTGAACCGGAACCTGGACGTTGACTTCGGTGTTCTTGCCGACGCGCAGGAAGTCGACATGCATCGGGAAGTCGCGGACCGGATCGAGCTGGTAGTCCTTCGGCAGGACCTGGATCTTCTTGCCGCCGACGTCGATCGTGGCGATCGTGGTCAGGAAGCCACCGCCATGGATCTTGTAGAAGATGTCCTTGTAGGACAGGGCGATGGCCAGGGGAGGCTGCTTGTCGCCGTAAATGACTGCAGGCACTTTACCGTTGCGACGAACTTCACGGGCGGACCCCTTACCGACCAGTTCGCGTGCTTCGGCCTTGAGCTCGTATGTGTCGCTCATGGCATTTCCTTTCGGTTGTATGGAGCGCCTACGGCTGGCATGAAGCCTGATCCGTAAACGTCGAAAGCCGCCGGGTGAGGCGGCCTTCCGCCGCGTTGCCTCCAAGGGTGTCTACGCGGGTGGCGGCTCTATAACGGAAGGTGGCAAAAAGTGCAACCGCGGCGGCTCGTGAGGCTGGCTCCCCGAAGACGGTGCTGTGGCTGCTCGCGCCAACACCACCGTGCCTGTATCACGCCGGCTCGTAACGTTCAAAAAAACAGCCAAGCTTTGCCATGCAAGACCTTCTCCCCCTTCACCTGCCGACAGCCACGATCTGGGTGCTTGTCGTGGCCGCCTTCGTCGCCGGTTGCGCGCGCGGATTTTCCGGCTTCGGCGGGGCACTGATCTTCGTGCCGGTGGCAAGCGCGCTGATCGGGGCGAAGCTCGCGGTCCCGCTGCTGCTGATCGTCGATCTCGTGCTGACCCCGGGGCTGATCCCCAAGGCATGGCACAACGCCGACCGCGGCAATGTCGGCGTCATGGCGCTGGGGGCGGTGGTCGGCGTTCCCACGGGCACCTATCTGCTCACCCATGTCGACGGGGTGATGATCCGCTGGGCTATCGTCGCCATCGTTGCCGGCTTGCTCGCACTCCTGATGTCGGGCTGGCGCTATCACGGCCGTCCGCACACCAGCCTGACCGCCGCCGTCGGCATGACGTCGGGGTTGTTCTCCGGTGCCGCGCAGGTCGGCGGACCACCCGTCGTCGCCTACTGGCTCGGCGGCGCCATCGCGCCGCTGACGGTGCGCGCCAACATCGTGCTCTATTTCGCGATTTCCAGCGTGCTGTCGGTCGCCAGCTATCTCGTCGCGGGGCTCCTGACCTGGGAGACTGTCGGGCTGTCGCTGACCATCGGACCGACCTTCGCGCTGGGCCTCTACATCGGCTCGCGCCTGTTCAGCCGCGCCAACGAGGCGACGTTCCGGCGCATCTGCTACGGCCTGATCGCAACCGCTGCGATCATCGGCCTGCCGGCGCTGGACGGCGTGCTCAGGTGATTGAAGCGGCGGCCGATTTCACATAGAATTCGCACAACGGGGGCATGGTGGACTCCCCGTGAGGCCGGATGGCCCAAGTTCCGCCTTCGCTCTCGTTGCGCGGAGGAAAGACCATGCCCCGGACCATCCTAGCCCAGAACCTTATCCGCCTCGTCGGCACCGAAAGGTGCCCGTTGATCGTCGACGTGCGGCGGGAGGCGATGTTTGCCGCCGCGCCGACGAGAATCGCCGCTGCCTTGTGGCGCGACCACATGCAGGTGGACGACTGGCTGCCGCAGTTGCCGGCAGCGCGGCGGATCGTCGTTTATTGCGCCCACGGCCACAATGTCAGCGAGATCGCGCTGGCCAGGCTTCTGGCGGTCGGCACGGATGCAGTCATGCTCGAAGGCGGGATGGATGCCTGGCTGGCCGCGAGCGGGCCGGTGGTGGCGCGTGAGGCGTCCGGCCTGGAGGCTGGACTGCCAAGGCCGAGCGAATGGGTGACGCGGGCTCGGCCCAAGATCGACCGCATTGCGTGCCCCTGGCTGATCAGGCGCTTCATCGATCCGCTGGCGGTTTTTCACTTCGTCTCGGCCGAATGGGTCAAGGATGTTGCCGACGAGACCGGTGCGATCCCCTATGACATCAAGGACGTGCACTATTCGCATCGCGGCGAGGAGTGCACGTTCGACATGCTGATCTCCGAATTCGGCCTGACCGATCCCGCACTCCTGCAGCTCGCCCGCATCGTGCGCGCGGCCGACACGGCGCGGCTTGACATGGAGCCCCAGGCTGCGGGGCTGCTGGCCATATCGCTCGGCCAGTCGGCCATCGAGGACGACGATCATGCCCAGCTCGAGAAAGGCATGGCGATCTATGACGCGTTGTACGGCTGGTGCCGTTACGCTAGGTCGGAAACGCACAACTGGCCAGCAAAGGCGGTTTGACATGGATGCCACGCCGCCGCGACCCACCCCCTCGTTCGGGGAGGCAACCCGGACCTTCGCCAAGATCGGCCTGTTGTCCTTCGGCGGGCCGGCTGGGCAGATCGCGCTGATGCACAAGATCCTCGTCGACGAGAAGCGCTGGCTCGACGAGCCGCGTTTCCTGCATGCGCTCAACTACTGCATGCTCCTGCCCGGGCCGGAGGCGATGCAGCTCGCCACCTATTCCGGCTGGCTGATGCACGGCGTCAGGGGCGGACTGGTGGCCGGGCTGCTGTTCGTGTTGCCCGGTGCGCTGGTCATCACCGCGCTGTCGGCGATCTACCTGACGGTCGGCCATGTCACGCTGGTGCAGGGGCTTTTGTTCGGGCTCAAGGCTGCGGTGCTCGCCGTCGTGCTCGAAGCGTTGATCAAGGTGTCGAGACGCGCCTTGAAGAACGGCAGCATGATCGTTCTCGCCATCGCGGCCTTCGTTGCCATTGCCTTTCTCAAGCTGCCGTTCCCGCTGATCGTGCTTGTCGCGGCGGCGATCGGCGCGCTGCTGCACTTCGCGGGTCTTGCTCCTGCCGGGGCCAGGGCCGCCGATCAAGCCGACCTAGTCTACGCCATGCCCGAATGGACGAAGCCGAGTGCCCGACGCTTCTTCACCACGCTGTCGATCTGGCTCGCCGTCTGGTTCGTGCCGCTGGCCGTGATGTGGCTCGTTCTCGGCCCGGCCCACGTCTTCACCGCCGAAGCGACGTTCTTCTCCAAGATGGCGGCGGTGACGTTCGGTGGCGCCTATGCGGTGCTGGCCTATGTCGCCCAGCAGGCGGTCGAGGTCCATGGCTGGCTGAAGCCGGACGAGATGCTGACCGGCCTGGGGCTTGCGGAAACGACGCCGGGGCCGCTGATCCTGGTGCTGGTGTTCGTCGGTTTTCTCGGCGGCGCCAGGCTTTCGGCACTGGCTCCGCTCAGCGGTGGTATCGCCGGGGCGGCGGTGACGCTGTGGTTCACCTTCGTGCCGTGCTTCCTGTGGATCTTCGTCGGCGCGCCCTATGTCGAGACCGTGCGCAACGTGCGTTGGCTGGCAAGCGCGCTGGCCGCCGTCACCGCGGCCGTCGTCGGCATCATCGCCAACCTCGCGGTGTGGTTCGCGCTGCATGTGCTGTTCGGTACCGTCGGCGAGACGGCGTGCGGACCGTTCGTGCTGCCGGTGCTGGATTTCGGCAGTGTCGACTGGGTCGCGGCGGGCATTGCGGCCGGCGCCGGCCTGGCGCTGATCCGCTTCAAGGCCAACATGATCGTGGTTCTGGCCGTCTCGGCGCTGGCCGGCATGGCGTGGCAACTGGCGTGAGACAGCGTGCATGAAAAAGCCCCGCCCCGGAGTACCGGGCGGGGCTTCGAAATGATCTGCTATGGGCAGAAGGCTCAGTCGAACAGGCTCGACACCGATTCTTCGGTCGCGGTGCGCGAGATCGCTTCGCCGATCAGGTCGCCGATCGAGACGACGCGGATGTTGTGGGCGTCCATAACCGCCTGGGTCGGCTGGATCGAGTCGGTGATGACCAGTTCCTGCAACTGCGAGCCGGCGATGCGGGCGGCGGCCCCACCCGAGAGCACGCCGTGGGTGATGTAGGCGGTGACGCTGGTGGCGCCCTTGGCCAGCAGCGCGTCGGCGGCGTTGCACAGCGTGCCGCCGGAATCGACGATGTCGTCGATCAGCAGGCAGTCCTTGCCGTGCACTTCGCCGATGACGTTCATCACTTCGGATTCACCGGGGCGTTCGCGGCGCTTGTCGACGATGGCGAGCTGGGCGTCGATGCGCTTGGCCAGCGCACGGGCACGGACCACGCCGCCGACGTCGGGCGAAACCACGGTGACGTTGCCGAGCTGCTTGTACTTGGCCTTGACGTCGCGGGCCATGACCGGAACCGAAAACAGGTTGTCGGTCGGGATGTCGAAGAAGCCCTGGATCTGGCCGGCGTGCAGGTCGAGCGTCAGCACGCGGTTGGCGCCGGCGCGGGCGATCATGTTGGCGACGAGCTTGGCCGAGATCGGCGTGCGGCCCGACGCGCGGCGATCCTGCCTTGCGTAGCCGAAATAGGGGATGACCGCCGTGATGCGCCGTGCCGACGAACGCATGAAGGCGTCGATCATGATGAGCAGTTCCATCAGGTGATCGTTGGTCGGGAACGAGGTCGACTGAAGGATGAAGACATCCTCGCCGCGCACGTTCTCTTGAATCTCGACGAAGATCTCCTGGTCGGCAAAGCGCCTGACGCTCGCCTTGCCCAGGGGAATGTTGAGATAGCGGGCGACAGCTTCTGCTAGCACCCGGTTGGAATTGCCCGCGAAGAGTTTCATACGCCGATCCTGGAAATGAATATGAGCGGGCTTTTAGCGGCCCTGAGCCGTATTGCAAGCGGACTCACCATTGAATCCCAAAAAAGCGACATCGCGGAACGGAATGTCGCGGCTCAGCCGGGTTTTGTCGCCAGCCAGGCGGCGAGCTGGTCGAGGGTGCTGTCGGCGATCGACTGCATGGTCGTCGGCGCCACGGCAGGCCAGCCGTCGCCGCTGCCGGTCGATGCCGCCGTCTGCTGGCCGTTGATGCGATGAAGCCGCGTGCCGGCCGGATCGTAGACGTCCCAGACATAGACGACGGTGGTGTCCTTGCCTTCGGTCATCGCCGAGAAGTAGCCGCGCATGATGATGCTCGGCGGCGTGGTGTCAGTGCTGCCGGCCAGCGTGATGCCGCGCTCGCGGGCGCGGGCGCCGAGCCGCTGGGTGAGCGGGGTCGCCGCTTCGACCGGGGTGCCGACGATGGGGGCGAACTGGACGCGCGTCCTGGCGACGATGGCGGCGGCCTGGGGCGAGAGCGGCGCGGGCGCCGTGGTCGCGGGGGCTATCGTCGGGGCGCCGACGTCGGTGCCTTCCGCGTTGGCCAGTGCGTTCGACTGCTCCGTCGGGGCGATGGCCGAGGGCTCGAGCACGTCCTTGGAGCTGTTGCAGGCAGAAAGTGCGACGAGCGCGGACAGGCCTGCCGCGGCCACAAACCAACGTTTCATCTGCCCGAACTCCATGGCAAACGCCCCCCAGCGCTCATCGCAGTCACCGCACGATCAAGTCGAGATCATGGCGGGAAAGTGGCTTGGGCACAGAATCGGTGGTCAGGTAGGTGCGGCCCAGGGTCATTGCGGTCTCGGTTTCCGAGTCCATGATGATCATGTGGGCAAACAGCGTCATGTTGGGCGCGATCGGCTCGGGGTTGCCCTGGTAGAACATCGGCATGTCCATCCAGGACGGCGTGAAGCGCGCGCCGACGGAATAGCCGCAGGCATTGAGCCGGTGCTTGGTCAGGCCATGCGCCTCCAGTGTGCGGGCATGGGCGTCGAACACGTCGCCGAAGCTGTTTCCCGGCGTCATCGCCTTTTCGACCGCCAGCAGCGTGTCGAGGGAGGCATCGTAAAGTTCCTGGTGGCGCTTGGAGACCTTGCCGGTCAGCGCCGTGCGCATCATCGGCGCATGGTAGTGATTGAACACGCCGGCCCATTCGAGCGTCAGCTGGTCGTTCTTGTTGAGCTTGCGGCGGCCGGACTTGTAGCGGCAGAGCAGGGCATCGGCACCGGAGCCGATGATGAATTCGTTGGCCGGATAATCGCCGCCGCCGGAAAGGATCGCGCCCTGCATGGCGGCCAGGATCTTGGCCTCGTCGCCGCCCTGCTTGATCAGCGGCAACGCCGCATCGAGCGCGTCGTCGGTGAGGCTTGCGGCTTTCTCGGCCTTTTCGATCTCGGCCGGGCTCTTGAACAGGCGCAGCCTGCCGACGATGCCCGAGGCGTCGACGATCTGGCCGAAGGTCTGGAGCTGTTCGTCGAGGCGGCGGCCGTTGAAGGCGGTCAGGCCGTGGGTGTCGTATTCGACGCCGACGCGCATGCCGAGCAGGCCGAGATCGTTGAGCAGGTTGCGCAGGTCGAGAGTCGGATTGGCACCGTCGCGGTCGGTCCACAGCACGATGTTTTCGATGATCGAGGTGTGGCGCGCCTGGCGCAGGTCGGCCGACCGCGTCAGCAGCGTCATCGATCCGTCGGCCTTGACGATGAGCGACTGGAAGAAGCAGAAGCCGAACGTGTCGTAGCCGGTCAGCCAGTACATGCTCTCCTGCGCGAACAGCAGCACCGCATCGAGCTTCTTCTCGGCCATCTCGATCATCAGCCGGTCGCGCCGGGCGTCGAATTCGGTTCGTTCGAAATGCAGCGCCATGCCCTCAGTCCTCCAGTGCGATTGCCGAAATCTGCCGCCCGTAGTCGGCTTCCTTGCGGTGCGTGGTGCGCCGGTAGGAGTAGAAAAGGTCCTCTTCCGCATAGGTGCAGCGGTTCAGCGCCTCGGCCGTCACGCCCGCCCGGTGCAGCCTGTCGACGGTGTAGAGATTGAGGTCGAACATCGAATGGCCGGGGTTTTCGGATGGTGCGAAATAGCGCGCATTGTCGCCGTCGGCCTCGGTAAAGCGGGCGACGAACTCCGGGCCGACCTCGTAGTTGGCGGCGCTGATCGACGGGCCGAGCACGGCCAGGATGCGCTCACGCCTGGCGCCCAGGCCTTCCATGGCCGTGACGGTGTTTTCGAGCACGCCGGTGAAGGCACCTTTCCAGCCGGCGTGCGCTGCGCCGATGACGCGCGCTTCCGGGTCGGCGAACAGCACCGGGCCGCAATCGGCCGACGAAGCGCCAAGCGCGATGCCGGGCCGGTCGGTGACGATGGCGTCCGCCCTCGGGCGGTCGCCGGAAAACGGGCCGCTGGCGACGATCACGTCGGGCGAATGGACCTGGTAGAGGCTGAGCAGATGGTCTGCCGCCACGCCCATCCAGGTGGCGACGCGGTGCCGATTCTCGGCCACGCGGGTCTGGTCGTCGTCCGATCCGACGCCGATGTTGAGGCCTTCGTAGATGCCTTCGGAGACCCCGCCGATGCGGGTAAAATAACCGTGGCGGATGCCATTGGCCCCCGCGCTGGCGAGCAAGTTGGACCGGATCGGATCCGGTTTCGAGTCGTTCAGCATTGCCGCCTTGTCATCCCCGTATGCGATTTCGTCAAGGCCGGGCCCGGCGTCGCCGTCCGCCTTGCTGTTGCGAGCGCGGACAGTGGGGCAGGCGCAAGCGTGCTGTCAACTGACGGCGGGAAAGGGAAGTTTTGTGCCAGCGGACGCGACGGCAAGCACCTTGAACAGCGTGCCCATGGCATCGGGACCGGCGAGCCGCTCGACTTCGCCGCCGATCCTTTCGCGCGCCGCCTCGTCCGCGGAGGCGCCGAGCCTGCCCGCGCGCTCGAGCAGGCCGAGTGCCAGCAGGAACTCGCCCTGCGTCGCCATGTGCGCATCGAGACCGTGCAGGCGGGCAGCCGCGGCAAGGGCGGCAAAATCGACATGCGAGGTGAGGTCGGCCTCGCCGGGATGGGCGAGGACGTCGTCATATTTGTGCTCGCGCAGGGCCTGCAGCGTATCGCCGATGCCCGGCTCGAGATGGCCGTAGTCGAAGAACAGGCCAGCACCGCCCGAAGCCGCTATGCGCTCGGCGATCGCTTCCATGGTGGCGGTTCGCGCCGGCGCGAACTCGAAGATCGCACCTTCGGGAGCTTTTCCGGCGTTCTTCGGCAGCAAGGCGGCCTCGATGGTCGCAGGGCCGGCGACGAAGGCTAGTTGGCCGTCCTCGGCGGTGCCGACGACACGCTCGTGCCATGCAGCACCGGTCCTGACGAACTGGCGCGTCGGGATGGCGTCGAACAACTCGTTGCCGACGATGAACAGGGGCGCCCGGGGCAAGGTGGCGACGCTGTCGTGCCAGGCGATGTTCGCACCGCTGGCGGCAAGCGTCTGTTTCTGGACGTCTTGCAGCTGCGGGCTTGTCTCGATCATCGCGACATCGGTGGTGAAGGCAGGGTCGAGCCTGTGCAGGACCCGCAGCATGTCCTTCATCAGCGTGCCGCGGCCGGGGCCGATCTCGGCCAGCACCGCGTCTTGCGGGCTGCCGGCCGCCTGCCAGGCCGCGTAGAGCCAGACGGCGACGAGTTCGCCGAACATCTGGCTGATCTCGGGCGCGGTGGTGAAGTCGCCCGCCGCGCCGAACGGTTGGCGCGTCGTGTAGTAGCCGTCAGCGGGGTCGAACAGGCACAGCGCCATGTAGTCGGCGACGGCGATCGGACCCGAGGCTGCGATCAGCCCCGAAATCCGCTGTTTCAGGCGGGTCATGCGGGCTTGGCGATGGGCGCTGCCGGCTTGGCAGCGAGCATCGCCCAGACACCGATCAGCACCATCGGCACCGACAGCACCATGCCCATCGTCAGCCAGCCGCCCAGGAGATAACCGATCTGCTGGTCGGGCTCGCGGAAGAACTCGACGAAAATGCGCGACAGGCCGTAACCGCAGATGAAAGCGCCGGCGACGAAGCGCGGGGTCTTCAGCCTCAGGCGCGAATGGGTGAGGAAGCGCAGCACGAGGAACAGCACCAGGCCTTCGAGCAGCGCTTCGTAGATCTGGCTCGGATGGCGCAGGAACGGTCCGCCGGTGGGAAACTCGATCGCCCACGGCACGTCGGTGACGCGGCCCCAGAGTTCCGAATTGATGAAGTTGGCGAGGCGCACGAGACCGAGGCCAACCGGCACACCGGCGGCCACGACATCGATCAGCGACCAGACATGAATGCCGCGCTTGCGGGCGAACAGGAACATGGCCAGCGTCACGCCGAGCAGGCCGCCATGGAACGACATGCCGCCTTGCCAGACCGCGAGTATGTCGAGCGGATTGGAGATGTAGCGGCCGAGATCGTAGAAAAGGATGTATCCGGTGCGGCCGCCGAGCACGACGCCGATCGCTGCCCAGACGATGAAATCGTCGAGATCCTCGGGCTTCATCGGCAGCGTGCCGTTCGGCCACAGCCGGGTGTCGGAGACCAGCCGCTTGGCGTACCACCAGGCGAACAGGATGCCGACGATGTAGCCCAGCCCATACCAGTGGATGGCAAGCGGTCCGAGCTGCACGATCACCGGATCGATGTTCGGAAAGGGCAGGGCTGCCAGGGGCAGGGCAAGATATTCGCTCAAATCAGTCTCCAAGGCCGGCAATGCGGCGGACCATGGGGCAGCGTCTTGGCAGGGTCAAGGCAGGCATCGGCCGCTCACCGAGATGTCATTGTCGGCAAGTCGGCATTTTTGCCGCGGCGTTCGGCTACCGCCCCAGGCATGATATCCTTGCAATCTGAGCCTTGCCCCACTACGTCGAATGGACAACGCGAGGGTTTGCCATGACGACCGGACCGAACCGCATTCTGGATGAGTTCGCCAAGCTGATGACCGATGCCGCGGGCGCCGCGCAGGGCGTCAAGCGCGAGGTCGAGACCGCGTTCCGTTCGCAGGCCGAGCGGGTGATGAACACGCTCGAAGTCGTGCAGCGCGAAGAGTTCGAAGCCGTCCGCGACATGGCGATCAAGGCGCGTGCCGAGAACAAGGCGCTGGCCGCCCGCATCGAGGCACTCGAGTCGAAGCTCGCAGCCCTTGGCGGCGAAGATGCCGGCAAGGCCTCACCGGCGGCGGCGCCGAAGCCCCGTACAAAGAAATAATTCGTTAACTTTTCCACAAAGCGCCATCCGAAAAAGTGCTTTGTCGTGAATCGCTTACCGGCGCTTGATGAATCTGCGCCGCAGCCTGTTTCCACACCCGAATGCGGCAGTGCGAAAAATTGGGCTGTTCACGCTACTCCTGATCAATACACTGAATTTGTTGCATGATTCTTAGCGGGGTCACGCACCGGATGGCGCGGTCCGGCTGGGGGGTATTGAGTCCGGCAGCGCTGGTCGTCCGAGTTCAAGAATAAGTTTGTTCGTCGTGTGTGCCCTTTGCGCGGAGCGCGATGGCGCTCCCGGAACGACAGGAAGCATTTATGGAACTTCTCGAACTCGAGTTCTCGCGCGAAATCCATCCGGTGGATGTTATCGAGCAGGTGGCTCACAACAACGACTGGTCGTTCGAGCGTGCCGGCGACGACGAAATCTCGATCTCTGTCGTCGGCAACTGGACCGACTACCAGATTTCCTTCTCCTGGATGGAAGACTTCGAGGCCCTGCACCTGGCCTGTGCCTTCGACATCAAGGTGCCGGAAAGCCGGACGCTGGAGATCCTGCGGCTGCTGTCGCTGATCAACGAGCAGATGCTGTTCGGCCATTTCGACCTGTGGGAGCAGGAGGGCGCGATCATGTTCCGCCAGTCGCTGCTGCTTGCCGGCGGCGTCGAGCCGACCAGCCAGCAGGTCGAGGTGCTGCTGTCCTCGGCGCTCGAAGCCTGCGAATGCTATTTCCAGGCCTTCCAGTTCGTCGTCTGGTCGGGCACGTCGGCCAAGGACGCGCTGGCCAGCGTGCTGTTCGAGACGCACGGTAACGCCTGAGACCACCGCATGAGTTCGCACAACGAGCGCAAGCCCGAGATCACCTTTGCCGACTTCGACAAGGTCGATATCCGCACCGGCACGATCGTCGAGGTCGAGCCGTTTCCCGAAGCGCGGAAGCCGGCGTTCAAGCTGAAGATCGACTTCGGGCCGGCGATCGGCATCAAGAAATCTTCGGCGCAGATCACCAAATATTATGCGCCGGAGACGCTCGTCGGCCGGCAGGTGTTTGCCGTGGTCAATTTTCCGCCGCGCCAGATCGGCCCGTTCATGTCCGAAGTTCTGACCCTCGGTTTCCCCGACGCCGATGGCGACGTCGTGCTCGGCGCCATCGAGCGCAAGGTGCCGGACGGCGGCCGGCTGTTCTAGGCAAGCCAGCCTGAAGCCTCTGCCGGACAGGATAGTCCGCGATCACGCCGCATAGGCCGCCTTCACATTGTCCAGGAACATCTCGGCGCAGGCCGCCCATGTATAGCGCATGGCGCGGTGGCGGGCTTCGGCGCGGTCGATCTTGAGCGCTGTGAGCGCGGCCTGCTGCAAATCCTCCGAAACAACGCCGCCGACACCGTCGCCGACGATGTCGATCGGGCCCGTCACGGGATAGGCGGCAACGGGCGTGCCACTGGCCAGGGCCTCGATGATGACGTTGCCGAAGGTGTCGGTGCGGCTGGGGAAGACGAAGACGTCGGCCGAGGCATAGATCTCTGCCAGCTCGTCGCTCGGGCGCCGGCCGAGGAAATGCGCTTTCGGGTACCTTGCCTTCAGCCGCTCGATCTCGGGCCCGTCGCCGACCAGCACCTTGCTGCCGGGAAGGTCGAGGTCGAGGAAGGCGGGCAGGTTCTTTTCCACCGCGATGCGCCCGACGCAGAGGAAG
This sequence comes from Aminobacter aganoensis, assembly GCF_014206975.1. GTDB lineage: Bacteria > Pseudomonadota > Alphaproteobacteria > Rhizobiales > Rhizobiaceae > Aminobacter > Aminobacter aganoensis. The sequence continues at coordinate 238,329 of NZ_JACHOU010000005.1, read as the reverse complement.
ATCGGGCGCGGCAGGTCGAGCGCGACCTTCTTGCCGGGGTGGAAGTGGTTGATGTCGACGCCGCGCGTCCAGGGCCGGAGCTTCTCGAAGCCACGCGCGGCAAGATCGTCGGCGAGCGACTTGGTCGCCACCATGCAGCCCTGGCCGGAATTGTGGAAGTCGCGCAGCAGCCGGTAGGTCCAGCTCTCGGGAAGCGGCAGGCGCGCGCTGACATATTCGGGAAAGCGGGTGTGGTAGCTGGTGGTGAAGGGGCGACCATTGGCCCGGCAATAGCGCCGGGCCATCATGCCGAGCGGCCCTTCGGTGACGATGTGGACATGATCGGACCGGCGCCTCTCGATGATGCGCGCGACATTGCCGGGCGTGGTCAGCGCCAGGCGGATGTCGGGATAGGTCGGCATCGGCAGCGTGCGGAAGATGTTTGGCGTCAGGAAATCGGCCTCGGCACCAAAGGCACCCAGCGTTTCGGCGAGCCGTTCGAGGGTGTGCACGACGCCGTTGATCTGTGGTTTCCAGGCGTCGGTGACCATCAGGATGCGCACAAATCGTCTTCCCATCCGTTGCCTGTCCCGCCGGCCTCGGGGGCCAGCGGAATCAGCGGCGATCGCGTTGGTTGCGCAGGCCTTTGAGCAGGCTTCGGTGACGTGGCGATGACGGCGCCGTCTTTCGCACGTGCGAAGACGAGGTCGGTTCTGCCCGAACAGGCATTTTCTTTGTGACGATTTTCCCCGGGCGAGGGGGCGGCGTGAAATCCGATCCTTTGCAGAGAGGGGGGCGTTTGCCGAGGATATGGCCAAGCTTCGCAATCGGCGGAGCGAGCCATCCTCCCAACGGCTCTCAGCGAGACACCGAAATGACCGAGACCACTCCTTCGATTTTTCACCGCAACGCGATCAGCCGGCGCACGGCTCTTGCAACCCTGTTCGCCTCCGTCGCCACCGTCATCAGCTTCACCGTCCCGCACCAGGCCTTTGCCGAGGACAAGGCCTCGATTAAGGTCGGCATCATCTCCGGCGAGGACGAGGACGTCTGGCGCGTCGTCAAGGTCGAGGCGGCCAAGCAGGGGCTGACCGTGGAGACGGTGGTGTTCAACGACTATACCCAGCCGAACGAGGCGCTCGAGCGCGGCGAGATCGACGCCAATGCCTTCCAGCACCAGCCCTACCTCGACAACCAGGTCAAGACGCAGGGCTACCACATCACGGCGGTCGGCTATACCGGGCTGTGGCCGATCGGGCTTTACTCCAAGAAGCACTCCAAGGTCGAAGACCTGCCGGAAGCGGCGGTCATCGGCGTGCCCAACGATCCCTCCAACGAAGGCCGGGCCCTGCGCGTGCTGGCCGATGCCGGCCTGATCAAGCTCAAGGACGGCACCGGTATCCTGGCGACCGTTGCCGACGTCGTCGACAACCCGAAGAAATTCGAGATCAAGGAACTGGACGCCGGCATCGTCGGCCGCTCGGTCGAGGACCTCGACGCCGCCGTGGTCAACACCGACTGGGCGCTGAAAAGCGGCCTGAGCGCCGACAACCGCATCGCCCAGGAGCCGGTGGCCGACAATCCCTACCGCAACTTCATCGCGGTCAAGGCCGGCAACGAGAACGAGGGCTGGGTCAAGACGCTGGTCGCCGCCTACCAGAACGAGACGGTCAAGGCCGAGTTCGACCGTGTCTACAAAGGCACCGGCGTCGCCGCCTACTGAGGCTTATCGGCCATCAACGACAGGCGGCTCGCAGGTTGCGGGCCGCCTTCCGCTTTGCGGGAGATTTCATGAACCAGCATTTCAGTTCCACCGACTTGACCTTGTCGCCTGGCTTTGCCGCGCCTTCCGGCGACGTCGTGCGCATCGTCGACCTCAAGCGCCGGTTCGGCCGGACGCCGGCGGTCGACGGCGTGTCGCTGACCGTGCGCAAGGGCGAGATCCTCGGCATCATCGGCCGCAGCGGCGCCGGAAAGTCGACGCTGATCCGCTGCCTCAACGGGCTGGAGCGGCCCGATGCCGGGCAGATCTTCGTCGAGGGGCGCGAGATCACCGGCCTCGGCGAGCGCGAATTGCAGCCGCTGCGCCGCCGCATCGGCATGATCTTCCAGCATTTCAACCTGCTTTCGGCGAAGACCGTCGAAGACAATGTCGCCCTGCCGCTGAAGATCGAGGGCAGGCCGAAGGCCGAAAGGCTCGCCCGTGCGGCCGAACTGCTCGACCTGGTCGGCCTCGCCGACAAGGCCAAGGCCTATCCGGCGTCGCTCTCGGGCGGGCAGAAGCAGCGTGTCGGCATCGCCCGGGCGCTTGCCGCCCGTCCGGCGCTGCTGCTCTCCGACGAGGCGACCTCGGCGCTCGATCCCGAGACGACGCGGTCGATCCTTTCGCTGCTCAAGGACATCAACCGGAAGCTCGGCCTGACGATCCTGCTGATCACCCACGAAATGGAGGTGGTCCGCACCATCGCCGACCGTGTCGCCGTTCTCGATGCGGGCCGCATCATCGAGGAGGGGGCGGTGTGGTCGGTGTTCGCCGATCCGCAGTCGGAGGTGACGCGCAGCCTGCTCGGCGGTATTCGTCCGCAACTGCCCGGGGAGATCGCCGGACGCCTGGCGCGCTCAGGAGGCGAGGCGATCCTGCGCGTCGACATCGCCGGCGAGGCGGCGCGGCTTCCGCTGTTGCAGGACCTGTCGGCCGCCATCCCCGGCCGCTACCGCCTCGTCCATGGCGGCATCGACCATATCCAGGGCGAGCCGGTCGGAACGCTTTTCCTCGGTGTCGGCATCGCCGCGGGGCGCCTCGCCGAAGCCGTCGAATTTCTCAATGCCCGGGGTGCCCGGGCCGAGGTGCTTGGCCATGTCACAGATGATGCTTGAACTTCTGCTGCGCTCGCTTTGGGAAACGGTGCTGATGACGGCGGCATCGGGCCTGATCTCGCTGGTCTTCGGCCTGCCGCTCGGACTGGCGCTGGTCGCCACCGACCGTGGCGGCATCGCCGAGCAGCTGTGGCTGAACCGTATCCTCGGCGGCATCGTCAACGCCTTCCGCTCGGTGCCGTTCATCATCCTGCTCGTGGCGCTGATCCCTTTGACGCGGCTGATCGTCGGCACGTCGATCGGCACCTGGGCGGCGATCGTGCCGCTGGCGATTGCGGCGACGCCCTATTATGCGCGCATCGCCGAAGTGTCGCTGCGCGAGGTCGACCGCGGCCTGGTCGAGGCGGTGCGTGCCATGGGCGGCGGGCGCTGGGCGATCATCCGCGAAGTGCTTGTGCCGGAAGCGCTGCCGGGAATCGTCGCCGGCTTCACCGTCACCCTGGTCACGCTGGTGGGCGCCTCGGCGATGGCCGGCGCCATCGGGGCCGGCGGTCTCGGCGATCTCGCCATCCGCTACGGCTACCAGCGTTTCGAGACGGCGGTGATGGTCGCCGTGGTGATCGTGCTGATCGTGCTCGTGTCGGGCATCCAGTGGGCCGGCGACCGGCTGGTGGCGCGGCTCGACCGCCGCGCCTGAGGCCCGTTCAGGCCGGCACGCGGATCATGGCGCGGAGGCCGCCAAGCGGGCTGTCGCTGAGCTTGATGTCGCCGCCATGGCTACGGGCGATGTCGCGGGCCACGGCGAGCCCGAGCCCGGTGCCGCTCGAATCGAGGTTGCGCGCCTCGTCGAGGCGATAGAACGGCTTGAACACCTCCTCGCGCTTCTCCTCCGGGATGCCGGGGCCGTTGTCGTCGACCATCACCACCAGCATGCCGCGGTCGTGCACGGCCTTGACCTCGACCTCCTTGGCATAGCGGAAGGCGTTGCCGACGACGTTCTGCAGCAGCCGGGTGAAGGCGTTGGGGCGGACATGCACCTCGGGCTCGCCGACCAGCGTGACCTTGAGCTTGCGCTGGCGCAGCTTGGCTTCCTCGCCAAGCTTGTCGAGATAGCTGGTGAGGTCGAAGCGCCCCGGATCCTCGGCCGCCTCACCGCGGGCGAAGGCGAGATAGGCCTCCAGCATCGACTGCATGTCGTCGATGTCCTGGCTCAGCGCCTCGCGGTCGATCTTGTTGCCCGACAGCGCCAGCTGCAGCTTGAAGCGGGTCAGGATGGTGCGCAAATCGTGGCTGACGCCGGTCAGCATCGCCGTGCGCTGGTCGATCTGGCGCTCGATGCGCTCGCGCATCTGGATGAAGGCAAAGCCGGCGCGGCGCACTTCCTCGGCGCCGCGAGGGCGGAAGTTGGGCGGCATCGGCCGGCCCTTGCCGAAGCTTTCGGCAGCTTCCGTCAGTTGCAGGATCGGGCGGATCTGGTTGCGCAGGAAGGGGATGGCGATGGTCAGCAGCACCAGCGAGGTGCCGACCATCCACAGCAGGAAGATGTGGGTGTTCGACGCATAGGCCTGGCTGCGGCGGACGAAGACGCGCAGCACCTTGTCATCGAGCTGGACGCGCACTTCGACGACGTTCGAGTTGCCGACGGTGTCGAGCCAGAACGGCTTGTTGATCTGCCTGCGGATTTCCGTCGAAAGCGCCTGGTCGAGAATGGAGAAGAACGGCTTGGGGCCGGGCGGCGGCAGCGGTTCGGGCGGCAGCAGGTCGATTTTCAGCAACATCCGCTCCTGGGCGATGCGGATGATCTGGGCGTAGCTGTCCGGTTGCGGAAAGGTGTCGAGCAGGTCGATGATGCCGGCGATGTCGCGGGTCACCGCCTGCGACAGGCGCACAGTCACCGTCTGCCAGTGGCGCTCCATGAAGACGAAGGCGACGACCGACTGCAACAGGATCATCGGGGTGATGACGATGAGCAGGGAGCGGGCGTAGAGCCGCTTCGGCATATAGAGCGCGACCCGCCGCCAGAAGCGGTTCCAGCTTCTCGGCACGGCCGTCAACGCACGCCATGCGCGTGTGCCGATACCGCCTCCGCCGGGCCCGTCCATGTCGGTGGTTGCCATCCGCCCTTCCGTTCGCCGTCAGAAACCTGCTCCGTCGGCTGCCTCGATCCTAGTGCACGCTCGACCGTTCTGAAACTGTCTTTGAAGTTCAACAGCTTACGTTGTCAAACGTTGCGTGGCCCGATGCTGAAAACATAGGGATTTTTTCCCGAGTTTCCAAATGACAGGCTGTTCGCTGTCGCCCAGGGACGATCGGCGGGAACTGTGCCGATACTATGTCGGGTGGCTTGCCCCGAGGAGATCGAGGCGCACAGCCATCGTTCCGCCGCAGTGGGCGGGCGCGGCAGTGCAGGCCGATGCAGGCGGCTTGGGCCGAGGGCGTCGTAAACCACGAACCGCACCGCATCAGCAAAATGGAGCCGGGCGTCGTCGTTGCAACGACGCCCGCAGGGTTCGGCCTAGATGCCGAGCAACGTCTTGGCTTCGTTGAGCGCGGCCTCGGATCCGGCGTGGTCGCCGGAGGCATGGAGCTGCTCGCCCTTGGCACGCAACTCCTTGACCTTTGTCATGTCTGCCTCCGCGAGCGTCGAAGCGGGCAGCGCCGCGTCGATAGCTGCCATGATGCTCGGGCAGGAATTGGCGAAAGCGGTTGCTGGAAAGACTGACAGGGCAAATGCAAGCGTAATCGCGCGTAACATGGCTGTTTCTCCCATGCCGGGCCGCGGAATGCGGCGCTTACCGCCGGCGCGCGATACTACAACGGAGCGGCCGGCTTCAACAACCGGCCTTCCCATAAAGGCGCATGGGCGGCATTGGAGGGGATTGCTATTCGACGCTCAGCCGATAGCCGATGCCACGCACCGTCTGCAGCCAGACGGGGTTGGCAGGATCGCGCTCGATCTTGCGCCGCAGGCGGTTGATCTGGACGTCGATGGTGCGTTCGCCGACCTCGGAATCGCCCGTCACCAGTTCGTGGCGGGGGATGGTTTCGCCGGCACGCGCGGCGAAGATGGCGAGGATTTCCTGTTCGCGGTCGGTCAGCTTGAGGGCTTCGCCGCCGCGCTTCAGTTCGCGGCGCGCGATCTGGAAGGTGTAGGGGCCGAACACCAGCTGCTCGACCTTCGGCGTCGTTGCCGGGCCGCCGCGGCGCAGGATGTTGTTGATCCTGAGGATCAGCTCGCGCGGGTCGAACGGTTTCGGCAGGTAGTCGTCGGCGCCGGCCTCAAGGCCGGTGATGCGGCTGTCGGTCTCGGACAGCGCCGTCAGCATCAGGATCGGCACGTCCTTCTGGTCGCGCAGCGATCTGGTCAGTTCGACGCCGGTCTCGCCCGGCATCATCACGTCGAGGACGAGAAGGTCGAAGTCGAGACCCGCCAGCTTGCGGCGTGCCTCGTCGGCGTTGCCGGCGACCGTCACGCGAAAGCCGTTCTCGGTCAGGTACTGCTTGAGCAGGTTGCGGATGCGCGTGTCGTCGTCAACGACGAGCAGGTGCGGAGCATCGTCGCCCAACGTGGCCGGACTGGCCGTCTTGTCGTTATTCTCCATGGTCTTTCCCCGGCGTGTTTCCGGGCAGATGATCAATCTGCGCCCTTAATTCGGGATTGACCATCGCCTTAAGGAATCGTTCGATCCAGGCGCGTTCGGTCTCTCCCGCGCCCTCCAGTGCCGCATCGATGCGGCGTGACTGTGGCCGCGCCAGCGCAAGGGTCAGCGTCCGGCCTTTCGGCGTGGGGTAGAGCTCGCGCTGGCGGCGATCGCGCGGGCCCTGGACCTGGACGATGTAGCCGGCGTCAATCAGCTGCTTGAGCACGCGCGCGAGGCTCTGCTTGGTGATCTTCAGCACGTCAAGCAACTCGGCGACGGTCAGCCCCGGCATGCGGTTGACGAAGTGCAGCACGCGGTGGTGCGCACGGCCGAAACCGTACTCGGCAAGTATCTGGTCGGGGTCGGAGGTGAAGTCGCGGTAGGCGAAGTAAAGCAGCTCGATGATCGAGAAGTCGATGCCGTCGTCGGCCGTCACTGCGGTGCGGATCGGTTGGGCGGCTGCGCCGCTGCGTTGTGCCATAGAATTCCTGCTCGTCAATTTACGTCAGCACTGTTGACATAAATTAGGTGCGATGGTAATTTTTGCCAAGCTTTTCGGCGGATTGCGAATGAAAAGGCAAGGTACGGTGGTTTTTTCCGAAACATCGTGAGTTTGCTTTGGTATTCTGGCCCGCCTACGCTTTATCCAGCTGGCCCCTTACGGGACATTAAGAACGATACGAAACGATAGGCAGGCTCCCGCCTGCGGGAAGGTTTACCATGGCATCCGTTCCTTTCGACCAACTCGATGGATTCATCTGGATGAACGGCGAGTTCGTCCAATGGGCCGACGCCAAGATTCACGTACTAACCCATGGTCTGCACTATGCAAGCTCGGTGTTCGAAGGCGAGCGCGCCTATGGCGGCGAGATCTTCAAGCTGACCGAGCACAACGAGCGCCTGCATGAATCGGCACGCCTGCTCGGTTTCACCATTCCCTACTCGGTCGACGTGATCGACGCGGCTTGCCGCGAGCTTCTGAAGAAGCAGGGCTTCAAGGACGCCTATGTACGCCCGGTTGCGTGGCGCGGCAGCGAGGAAATGGGCGTCGCCGCCCACAAGAATCGCATCAATGTCGCCGTCGCCATCTGGCAGTGGCCGAGCTACTTCGACCCGGCGCAGAAGCTGAAGGGCATCCGCCTCGACATCGCCGAATGGCGCCGCCCCGATCCGCGCACCGCGCCGTCGCGCTCCAAGGCTGCAGGTCTCTACATGATCTGCACGCTGTCCAAGCATGCTGCCGAGGCCAAGGGCTATGCCGACGCGATGATGCTCGACTGGCGCGGCCAGGTGGCCGAGGCGACCGGCGCCAATATCTTCTTCGTCCAGGACGGCAAGATCCACACGCCGACGCCGGACTGCTTCCTCGACGGCATCACCCGCCGCACGGTCATAGGCCTTGCGAAGGATCGCGGCATCGAGGTGATCGAACGCGCCATCATGCCGGAGGAACTGGAAGGCTTCGAGCAGTGCTTCCTGACCGGAACGGCAGCCGAAGTGACGCCCGTTTCCGAGATCGGCCAGTACCGATTCGAGGTCGGCGAAATCGCCAAGACGCTGATGAACGACTATTCGGCGGCGGTTCAGCCCAAGCACGCGATTGCTGCGGAATAGCCAGTAAATTCAATGGCTAAGGATTGCAGAGGGGCGGTTTTCGAACTGCCCCTTTTGCTTGCCCGGACGTGTATTTGACTTTCGCCGATTTCAGCGTCTCATGTTGACGTCGGCAGACTGAGGGCCGGCATGCAATTGGAGGGAATTGTTATGGAATCGCTTCTTCCGATCATCATACAGATTGTAACCGGCGTAATCGGTGGACAGGCCGTCGGCGCGGCGATCAAGACGGCTGCGATGGGGCAGCTGACGAAGCTGATCGCAGGCGGCGTCGGTGGTATCGCAGGCGGCCAGATCCTCGGCGGTCTTCTCGGCGGCGCTGCTGATCCGGCAACTGCCGGCGCACTCAGCGGCATCCTCGGCGACGTGGTCGGTGGCGCAGGCGGCGGCGCCATCCTGACGGCCATCGTCGGTGCCGTCATGGGCGCGATGAAGAAGTAAAAGCGTTTCAGACGGAATTCGGATTGGGCGGCTGCGGCCGCCCATTTCGTTTTGAGCGGGGCAACACTGAACACTGTGGACGAATGTCCTGTCTGACCCTATGTCGGGGCAAAGATCAGAAAGGACAGCCATGGGACAGCTCAATGCCGGGATCGTGCCGGTCACGCCCTTCCAGCAGAATTGCACGATCCTCTTCGACACGGAGGACAAGACCGGCGTCGTCGTCGATCCGGGTGGCGACGTCGATACCATCCTGTCGGTGCTCAAGGACAACGGCATCACCATCACGGCCATCTGGCTGACGCACGGCCATATCGACCATGCCGGCGGGGCGATGGAGCTCAAGGAGGCGCTCGGCGTCGACATCGTCGGGCCGCACGAGGCCGACAAGCCGCTGCTCGACAACCTCGTCACCCAGGGCCAGAAATTCGGCATGAGCGGCGTGCGCAACTGCGTGCCCGACCGGTTCCTGGCCGATGGCGAGACCGTCTCCTTCGGCAATCATGTCTTCGAGGTGCTGCATTGCCCGGGCCATGCGCCGGGCCACGTCGTCTATTACCACCGCGAGGCAAAGTTCGCCCATGTCGGCGACGTGCTGTTCCAGGGTTCGGTCGGCCGCACCGACCTCTATGGCGGCGACCATGCGACGCTGATCCGCTCGATCAAGGAAAAGCTGCTGCCGCTCGGCGACGAGATCGGCTTCATCTGCGGCCACGGCCCAGGCAGCCGGTTCGGCGACGAGCGCCGGAGCAATCCCTACCTGGTCTGAGACCGCCATGGGCTGACTGGGGAGGAAAAAGAAAAACGGCGCCAACCGCAAGGCTGGCGCCGTTTTTCTTGTCGTTGCGTCGGCTTCGTCGAATGGCCGGGCAGGGAAGGCCGATCGCGCAAGCCGCACGGCGTCAGTTGGCGACGCAGAAGTGCTCCAGCCCGTCATAGCCGGTGAAGGTGCCGCTGCGCGGCTTGAAGCTGCGGTAGCGGTCCGAGCAGTAGCTGTACCATTCCGGGCTCCACGGCTCGATGGCGTAGCTGTTGCGGTAGACCACGCGGCGCTGAACCGGGGCAGGGCGGTAATAGTCCTCGCGGTAGACGCGGCGCGGCTGCGGCTCGTAGTCGTAATAGTCGTCGTAGACCGGCCGCGAGCGGTTGCCATTGCCGGCGATGACCGCACCGGCGATCAGCCCGAGCGCGCCGGCAGCGACGATCGCGCCGGTGTTGTCGTGGCGGTTGTGGCGGCGCCAGCGCTCACCGGCTTCGGCCACCGGCAGGGTGGCGAGCGTGGTGGCGGCAACGGCTGCCGAAAGGACGAGAGTCTTGATGGTGCGGTTCATAGTCGGGTCTCCTTCGCCGTCCGGCCCGTATCGAGGCCGGGAATAAGCGTCGACGACATATCTAAGAGACCGAGGCTGAACGCAGCCTGAACAGATTTTCAGGCGGACGGTGGAGCCGATCGAGGCCGACAGACGCCATCCGGCGCGGCGTCAGGCACTGCTGCGCAAATGTGGCCGGTGCTCAAAGCCCGGCCGGATCGCGGGCTCTCAGCCTACGGTCAGATTGACGGCCTTCGGACCCTTGCCGCGCTTGTCCGGCTCGGTGTCGAAAGAAACTTTCTGCCCATCCTCAAGACCGGGAAGGCCTGACGCCTGCACAGCCGAGATGTGGACGAAGACATCCTTCGCCCCGTCGTCCGGCGTGATGAAGCCGAAGCCTTTGGCATGATTGAAGAACTTGACGGTGCCGGTCTGCGGCATGGGAAACTCCTCTGATCCCATCAATTCCAGTCTCTTCGGGCCGGCAAATGCCCGAAGTGGAAATTTGTCGTTCATTTTTAGGCCATCGGCAAGCAAAAGTTTTGCTCTCCGGCGCCGCCCCAAAGCGGCGCCTTTCCCGGAAAATGCCGGGTTTACCAAGGCAGCCAGGCGAGGTTTCCCGGCTCAGTATTCGCAGTAGCGGATCGGCCCAATCTGGATGCAGGAAGGCGGACGCGGGCGGTGCGGATCGAACCTGCTGTAGACCCGTACGCGGCAATTGGGTCCGACATGGCGGTGAGGCACGTTGCCGTAGCGCGGCAGGAAGTGGCGGCGAACGTCGCGGTGGCAGTCGCGCACCTGGATCGGCGGGCGGACCCGGATCGGCCGGCAGTTGGGCCGGCGGTGGACATGCCATTCTGTGCGGCCGAATTGAGGAACGAAATGGCGCTGCGGATCGCCGTGGCAGCCGCGGACCTGGACCACGAGGCCGGGGTCGACTTGTGGCGTGCCGCTTGTCGGCAAGGCTGCCGCCGGGCCGCCGTAACCCAGGCCTGCGGCAAGCAGCGCCGCGCTCAGAGCATTCAGGAATTTCATCGTTGGCCTCCTCCTGATCGGAGGCGTTTTCGGCCCCCGTGGCGGAAATATGCCATGATTTCCGGGGTCTTGCCAGATCGCGGCGATCGGCGCAGGCGCTGCTATGTCCTTGATCGGCCGAGCGATATTCGCAATTGTATGGACGAAAAGGAAAGGGCGCGACGGTTGCCCATCGCGCCCTTGATCACAACTGCAGTCGCTGGGGCTTAAGCCGCGCGGAGGTTGACCGCCTTCGGGCCCTTGCCCATGCGGTCAGGCTCGACGTCGAAGGTGACCTTCTGGCCATCGACGAGCGTGCGCAGGCCCGAAGCCTCGATAGCGGAGATGTGGACGAAAACGTCCTTGGCGCCGCCGTCCGGCGTAATGAAGCCGAAGCCTTTGGTTGCGTTGAAGAATTTTACGGTACCGGTCTGGGCCATTGGGAGAACTCCTTCACCCGTTCAGTGGTCTGGACCTGCCGACCGCCTGGCGTCGGCGGCAAGTCGGTGGTTTGCTTGGCGGTCATGCATTCGCGCACGATAAAACCCCCCGCCGAGTCACGGGGTCGTCAGAGATTCACAGTATCGGGGAAAGGGTCGTGCAAAACGTTCCAGTCTCCGGGTCAGCAAACGCCCGAACTAGATGTGATATTGCATGGAAACGCGTAGGTTGCAAGATGTCGTGGCCAATCGCGATGGCACTTCGCACCATCGCATCAATATACGACATTCTGAAAACCGCCATTGGCCAGATTGCCGCGTCTGATGGGGCAGTCCGGCTGCGGCGGATTGCTTTCGTTGACAGAATCGCGAGGATCGGGGCAGGGGCTGAAACAATTCCCGCGTGGGCGGGAACGAGAGGGAGCTAATTCCATGGTGTTTTCGGCAAAGACCTTCGTGCGAAGAGCAACGGCTGCTTCGTTGCTGTCGCTGATGCTCGCATCCTGCGTGGTGGTGGAAGAGGGGCCGGGGCCCGGCCCGCGGCCACCCCGCCCGGAACCTGGCCCCCAGTTCTGCACGCGCGAATATGATCCGGTCTGCGCGCGGCGCGGCAACGACCGCCAGACCTTCGGCAACTCCTGCATGGCCGATGCGGCGGGCTACCGCGTCATCCGCAGGGGCGAGTGCCGTGGCGGTGGCGATGGCGGCTGGAACGGTGGTGGCGGCAATGGCGGCTGGAATGGCGGCGGGGGCGGCAACCAGCAGTTCTGCACCAGGGAATACCGGCCGGTCTGCGGCCAGCGCGGCGGTTCGCTGCGGACGTTCCCCAATGCCTGCGAGGCGGATTCCGCAGGCTTCCGCGTCGTCGACAACGGCGCCTGCTAGGACGGCGACCAGATTTGCCTCCCGGCTCTCGGTGCCGGGAGGCTCTGTCCGCCTAGTTCGGTGAAAAGTCGTTTGCGCGCCTGACTTCGCGCACGCGGCAGTCGTCGCCGACATGGCGATGGCGCAAGACGATGCCATCGACGCGATGGGTGCGGACGTCGCGGTGGCAGTCCGCCGACCGGCGCGAGGGCTGTTGCCGGCCGCCGACCAGGACCGGCCTGCAACTGTCCCGGTCATGGTAGTGAGGCGCGCGCCGGCCGATCTCCGGGATGTAGGTGTCGCGCACATCGTCATGGCAGCCGCCGATTTTCACGACGAGGCCACCGGTCTCCGGCTGGAACGGCGTCGAAAGCGGCGCCGCGGAAGCCGGCAAGGCGGCAGCCGCGAATATGGTGACAAGCGAAACGGCCAGGAAATTCATCCGGCTTCTCCTTGAGGTTGCACGAGTAGCCAGCAGATTGCGCTGCGCGCCGCCCACTTCAATGGCTTGCGGCTGCCATGAAGCCATTTCGCCTTGGCAGGGTTACGGCTTTATTGCCGCGCGGCTCGTGATCGGGCGAAACCCATACCCCCTCATAGCCGTCCGGCGGAATCCGAACCTCGGATATGCACAAATGCCTCGGCGACATGTATCGTATGGGACCAGCCGAATAGAGTTCTTTGCCGCATAGCGTTTGACGGCGTCCGCGCGGACGCCACAACTGGGAGGAACAGGTCATGGCTTCAGTATCGATACATCCGGCACTCGATGGCGGCGTCAAACCGGGCAGCGCCAGCTTCAGCGGTGGCACGCTGGTCTGCGCCTGCGCCGACCGCCCGGTGAAGGTGGCGATCAAGGGGCAGGTTGCCCACAACCACGCCTGCGGTTGCACCAAATGCTGGAAGCCGGAAGGCGCCAAGTTTTCGGTGGTGGCGGTCACGGCGCATGAAAACGTCACCGTGCTGGAGAATGGCGACAAGCTCGCCGTGGTCGACCCGGCCGCGCTCATCCTGCGCCACGCCTGCAAGGGCTGCGACGTGCATATGTACGGACCGGTCGAGCGCGACCATGCCTTCAAGGGCCTCGACTTCATCCATCCCGAGCGCTTCCAGGAAGCCGGCTGGGCCGAACCGGGCTTTGCGGCCTTCGTCTCGTCGATCATCGAGGCCGGTGTCGATCCGTCCGAGATGGACGGCGTGCGCGCGCGGCTGAAGGAACTCGGCCTGGAGCCCTATGATTGCCTGTCGCCGGCGCTGATGGACTACATCGCCACCTGGGTGGCGAAGAAGTCGGGCGTGCTGAAAGGCTGAACCCGAGTGCTGGGAAGGGCCGGCCTTAGCTCGTAAAGCCTATGCCGGGCGGCCCTTCCGTCTACATGATCGCCAGGCGATCCGTGCTACCCTGCGGCCGGGAGAAACGGCGGCAACGCCCGATGCGCCCGCACGCCTCCGCAATCGAGGGAGGTCGAAATGGCATATTACGTTTACCTGGTGAACTTTACCGAGCAAGGGGCCCGCAGCGTGCGCGACACGACGAAGCGGGCCGACGCATTCCGGGCGATGGCGGAAAAGGGTGGAGCCAAGGTGCACACGCTGTTGTGGACCCTCGGCAAATACGACGTGATCAGCATTGCAGAGGCGCCCGACGACCTGACCGCAACGGCGCTTAGCCTGTCGATATCGGAACTGGGCAATGTCAGGGCCCAGACGCTCAAGGCCTTCGACGCGGGCGACATGCGCCAGATCATCGCCAAGATGGCCTGATTTCGTTCCCCATGCGGGACGGCAGCCGGGATCTTGCCGGGCTTCCGTCCCGATCGACGCCAAAGGCGGGCTTGCGCCGGGCGCGAAGTCGGCCATTGTGCGCCGAGCCGCATTGGCGTGGGAACGGACCTTGGACGATCAAAACTCGAGAGACGATGCGCCGGATCCGGCGGCCTTCATCCGCGCCAACATGCGGATCGCGGCGGTGCCGTCGGTGCCTGAGATCCGGCTCTACAGTGCCCATCCGGCAAGCGGGCTGTGGCGGCTGGCGGCGGATGCGGAGGACGCAGGCGAGGAGCCGGCGCCGCCTTACTGGGCTTACCAATGGGCCGGCGGGCTGGTGCTTGCCCGCCACATCCTCGACCGGCCGGAAACGGTGCGGGGGCGGCGGGTTCTCGACCTCGGCGCCGGTTCGGGACTGGTCGGCATCGCCGCGGCGAAAGCCGGAGCGCGCTCGGTGCTGGCGTCGGAGACTGACCGCAATGGCATCGCTGCGATCGGCCTCAATGCCGAGTTCAACGGCGTGGATGTCCGTGCCACGGCCGACGACCTGACCGGCGCGGCCGTGCCCGATGTCGAGACGATCCTCGTCGGTGACCTTTTCTATGCCGCCGATCTTGCAAGCCGCGTCACGGCCTTCCTCGACCGATGCGTGGCCCAAGGCGTCGACGTTCTGGTCGGCGATCCCGGCCGGGCACACCTGCCGCATGCGCGGCTGCAACTGGTCGCCGAACACGCGGTGGCCGACGTGGGCACCGGCAGTGCCGTGACGACGAAGCCGAGTGCGGTGTTTTCGTTCGCGTAAAGGCACCTCGCTCGTCATCCTGATGGCGAGCAGCGAATGACGGGCGCGCGACATGTGCTTCCTCTTGACGAGTTCTCTGTTATGAGAATATTTCTCGTTTATGGACATTCCCATTTGCGATGAAGCCGGCATCGACCGGCGGATCGCCCAGCGGCTGCGGTCGCTGCGGGCCGAGCGTGGCTGGTCGCTGGACGAACTGGCCAGTCGCTGCGGCGTCAGCCGGGCGACGCTGTCGCGGCTGGAGAACGCCGAGGTCAGCCCGACTGCAAGCGTGCTCGGCAAGCTGTGCGCGGCCTATGGGCTGACGATGTCGCGGCTGATGCACATGGTCGAAGGCGCGTTCGCGCCTGTCGTGCGCCGCGACGCGCAGGCGACCTGGTCGGACCCGGAGATCGGCTTTCGCCGGCGTTCGGTCTCGCCGCCGGCGCAGACGCTGGCCGGGGAGGCGCTGGAGTGCGAGCTCGATACGGGTGTGACGATCGGCTACGACGCCCCGCCGCGGCCGGGCCTCGAGCATCATCTTCTTCTGCTGGAGGGCCGGCTGGCCGTGACCGTGGATGGCAGGAGGCACGAACTCGCTGCCGGCGACTGCCTGCGCTACCAGCTGTTTGGTCCGAGCGCCTTTGCCACGCCGGCCGAGGCAGGCGCGAAATATCTCCTGTTCATTGTGTGAGGCATCGTGAGCGATCTCGAGATTTCCGTATTTTCCGCCGAAGCCATCGAGGCCAGCCTGGCCGAGCTCGGGCAGTTGCTGCAGGCCTGCGTGCATGACGGGGCGAGCATCGGCTTCGTGCTGCCCTACTCGCTGGACGACGCCATGGGGTTCTGGAGGGACAAGGTGCTGCCCGGCGTGCGCCAGGCGACGCGCCTCATGCTGGTGGCGATGAAGGACGGCCGCATCGCCGGCACGGTGCAGCTCGGCTACGACACCATGCCCAACCAGATGCACCGCGCCGACGTCAACAAGCTGATGGTGCATCCCGATTTTCGCCGCCAAGGCATCGCCAACCGGCTGATGGCGGAGATCGAGGCGCATGCCCGCAAGCTGGGACGCAGCCTGATGACGCTCGACACGCGCACCGGCGACAGCGCCGAGCCGCTCTACACGTCTCTCGGCTACGTCACGTCCGGTGTCATCCCGGCCTATGCCCGCGACCCGTTCGGGACAGACCGGCTGGACGCCACGACGGTAATGTACAAGCTGCTCTAGACCAGAATCCAGGCGCCGGTGACGATCAGCACGGCGCCCGCTGCGCGCGACACCAGGTGCCCGACGGGAAGGACCTTCTCGGCCAGGATGAAGGCGGCGATCGCCGCAACCCAGAGCAGGTTCATGATGCCGACGACGAACAGGATCGCCATCAGCGCCCAGCAGCATCCGATGCAGTAGGCGCCGTGCTCGATGCCGAGATTGATCGCGCCGCGCCGGTCGGAGCGGAAGCCGCCATGGCGCATGATGAACTGCAGCGGGCTCTGGCAGGCCGACAGGCAGACGTCCTTGAGCGGCGTGCACTGGTAGATGCCGGCTGCGATCAGCACGACGCCGCCCAGCCGGGCGCCGAGCCCGCTCATCGGCGTCAGCAGCAGGACGGTTTCCAGGACCCATTGGGCTGCGGTCGCGAGCATCGAGAAGGCGACCCAGACGAGGAGGTAGCCTGCTGCGAACCATGCCGTGGCGGCGAAAGGCTTGCCGCGCGAGCCGGCCTGGCGCGCCACGCCGGCATAGACGAGCAGCATGGGGGCGACGGAGGGCAGCATCATGCCGACCATCATGATCGCCCACATGGCGAACATGAAGGCGAACTCGCCGACGCTCCAGCCGCGCAGGGCAGGGGCGAGCGCGCCATCCATTCCAGGCATGTCCGTGCCAGACATTTCCATGCCGGGCATGGCGGTGCCCGAAGGCGCCGCCGCCATGGACGCAGCAAGCCAGATCACATAGGCCCATGCCAATGCGGCAACGGCGACGATGGCGCCGAGAACGACCGCCCGATCTCGCTTCAACAGGAGTTCGAGGCGGGTGGGGCTCATTGGGTCGGACGGACGACCCCGCTTTCGGTCATGTGCATCCGGGCGAAATGGGCATGCGAATCGTTGAGGTCGAGCTCGATCGCGCCCGACGTCTTGACCCAGCCACGCCCGACTTCGGCAACGGTGTACTCGAAGCCGTTGGGAAGGTTGATGCGGGCCCGATGGGCCTGCGATGTCACGGGGTTCAGGATCGGCTCGCCGCGAGCCTCCATGACGCCGGGAATGTCGACGCGGGCGGTGCGCCCGTCGATGTCGACCTGGATGTCGATCCTGGCAAAGACGGGGTCGTGGACCTTCTCGAACGTCGTCGAAAAGACCTGGAAGAATGTGGCGCCGGGCTCGGTGTCCTCGCCCGTCATGATCCTGAGCAGCGCTTCCCGTTGCTCCGGCGTCGCCCGTTCATCGACGATCGCGACGACCTGGCCGTGGCCGTGATGTATCGCACCAGGCCAGTCCACGATCATGGCAATGCGCAACCCATCGAGCTTGGTGGTGCCATGATGCCCCTGCTCGATATCGATCGCGCCGATGGCGCAGCAGTGGCCCTGGGTAGGCAGGGCATTGAACTGGCACGGGCAGCCATAGGCGCAGTTGCAGTGCAGGAATTCGCGTCCCTTGAGGGTCCATTTGACGGCCGACATCGTTACCTCCTTGCGTTTGCAAGCTCGGCAAGTCGTTTGCAGGTTCGTCCCCGGCTGCTGGAACAGCCACGCCGGAACGTTCGGCTCCGTCCCCTGAAGCCCCGTATTCTAGCAGAAAACCGAGGCTTCCATAACGGGCATAACGAGCGGTTGCCGGCAATCGCGTGACTTTCGTCGAGGGTGCGGCGCACAATTCCGATTGACGAGCGACGATTTACGGATTACGAATGACGAAAGTTGAAAATCGTCAGTCGTAAAACGAGCGACCCGAAATGAACGATGTAGCCGAAAGCCCGGTGGATCTGGCGCGACAGGAAACTGTCGGGCGCATCCTTGATTCAGCCGAGCGGCTGTTCCGGCACTACGGCTATGCCAAGACGAACGTGGCCGACATCGCCCGCGACCTCGGCATGTCGCCGGCCAACATCTACCGCTTCTTTGCCTCGAAGGTGGAAATCCACCAGGCGATCTGCGGACGCATGCTGGCGGCGGTCTACCAGATGGCGTGCCAGATCCTGCATTCCGAGGGCAGCGCCACGGAGCGCCTGCGCCGCTTCATCCACGCGCAGCACCATCTGACCGTCGAGACCATGCTCGACCAGGAAAAAGTCCACGAGATGGTCATCGTCGCGCTCGAGCGCGACTGGCACGTCATCGAAAAGCATATCGACCGGCTGCATGACCTGATGGCGGAAGTCATCGCCGAAGGCATCGCCACCGGCGAGTTCGCCCAGCAGGATCCCCGGATTGCCGCGCGCTGTTTCGGCGCTGCCACGTCGACGCTCTGCCACCCGCAGATGGTGTCGCAGTGTGTCAACAAGCCGAACCGCGCGACCTTCGAGGAACTCACGGAATACGCCCTCAAGGCGCTGAAGCAATAGGGCGGCTTCCGGGCCGCTGTCCAAAATCCGCTAGACAACCAGGAGTGCGAACGATGCATTCGTTCAAAACCTTCGCTGCGAAGGTGCGTCCCTTTGCGCGCGTTTTTTCCGTCGTCCTGATCGGTGGCGCCATCGCTGCCTGCTCCGAGGCCAAGACTGAGACCGTCGAGGCCATTCGCCCTGTCAAGGTGGTGGAGATCGCGAGCACGGGTGCCACGCGCGAGCTCGAATATTCCGGCGCGGTGAAGGCGCGCACCGAGATGAATCTCGGCTTCCGCGTCGCTGGCAAGATCACCGAGCGGGTGGTCAATATCGGCGACAAGGTGAAGCCGGGCGACCTGCTCGCCCGCATCGATCCGACCGACTACCAGCTTGGCGTGAGCACCGCCGAGGCGAACCTCCAGGCGGCCGAAAAGCAGGTCGAGACCGCACGCCTGGCCGATGAGCGGGCCGACCAGCTGTTTGCCAAGAAGTTCGCTTCGGAAGCCCAGCGCGAGCAGGCAGCCCTTGCCTACAAGCAGGCATCGTCGCAGCGCGACGCAGCGCTTTCGTCGCTGCGCCAGGCCAGGAACCAGGTCGGCTATGCCGAGCTTCGTGCCGACCAGAGCGGCATCGTCACCTCCGTCAGTGCCGACACCGGCCAGGTGGTCGGTGCCGGCACGCCCGTCGTTGCCGTCGCGGTCGATGGCGACAAGGAGGTGCAGATCGCTGTGCCCGAACTGGAGATCGCCCAGTTCGAACCGGGCAAGCCGGTCAAGGTCAGCTTCTGGTCAGACGACGGCCTGGTGCTCGACGGCAAGGTGCGCGAGGTCGCCGGCAGTGCCGATCCGCAATCGCGGACCTTCTCGGTGCGGGTCAGCCTGCCCGACGATGCCCGTGTGCTGCTCGGCATGACGGCCACGATCGAGGCGTCGGTCGACAGCGGCAGGCAGTTCGTCTCGATCCCGCTCGGCGCCCTGGCCAAGCAGGACGGCAAGGAGATCGTCTGGGTGGTCAACAACGACCGGGAGACGGTGCATGCACGCGGCATCACCGTGGCAAGCTTCGCCGCCGACGGCGTGCAGGTGGCCGACGGACTGAAGCCGGGCGACATCGTCGTTGCGGCCGGCACGCAGTTCATGACCGAGAACCTGAAGGTCAAGCTGCCTACGGCGGAACAGCGCGCGGCGTCGAACGACGCCACCGCAGCCATTCGCTGAAGACAAACATTTTGCCGAGGCGCCGTGCGGCCGATGGGGCCGCAGGACGCTGCAGAACCCTGAACCTGCGCATGTCCCGGTGCCGTTGACAGGCCGGTTTGCGCCAGCGTGGAACCACGGCCATGGAAAAGTCCAGCCAGGACAAGAAGCCCTTCAACCTGTCGCGCTGGGCGATCGGGCATCCGAGCATCGCGCGGTTCCTGTTCGGCCTGATCATCATCACCGGCGCGCTCGGGCTGATGCGCATGGGCCAGAGCGAGGATCCGGAATTCACCTTCCGCGTCATGGTGGTGCAGGCGATCTGGCCCGGCGCCTCGATCGAGGAGATGCAGGACCAGGTCGTTAACAAGATCGAGCGCAAGCTGCAGGAGACGCCGCATCTCGACTGGGTCAAGTCCTACACCCGCGCCGGCAGCGCCATCATCACCGTCCAGGTGAAGGGCGACACCGACACCGCCGAGGTCAAGGACGCTTTCTACCAGGTGCGCAAGAAGGTCGGCGACATCTCCTCCGAGCTGCCGCAGGGCCTGCTCGGGCCGTTCTTCAACGACGAGTTCGGCGATACCTTCATCACGCTGCATTCGATCGCCGGCGAGGGCTACAGCTATCCCGAGCTGAAGGCGTTCGCCATCAAGGCGCGCGACATGCTGCTGACGACGCCGGGCGTCGAGAAGGCGGTCATCATCGGCGACCAGCCGCAGCGCATCTACATCGACGTCTCCTCCAAGGCGCTGGCCGAACGCGGTCTGACGCTGAACGACGTGCGCAACACCATCGCCGGCCAGAACAACATCGATCCGGCGGGTGCCGTCGACACCGGCACGCATTCGGTGCGCATCTCGGTGGAGGGCGATCTTTCCAAGACAGCCGACATCCGCGAACTGCGCCTGCGCGCCGGAAACCAGATCACCCGGCTCGGCGACATCGCCACCGTGACCAGCGGCCTCGAGGATCCCTACCAGCGCAAGTTCCGCTACAACGGCCAGGACAGCGTCCAGGTCGGCGTGGTGATGGCCAAGGGCTTCAAGGTCACCGACGTCGGCCACGCCGTCGAGGAGACCTACAAGCGCTTCGAGGAATCGCTGCCCTACGGCGTCTCCGTCGACCAGATCTCCAACCAGCCGGAGGTCGTCACCGAGGCCATCGGCGAGTTCATGAAGGCGCTGGTCGAGGCGCTGCTGATCGTGCTCGTGGTGTCGTTCCTGTCGATCGGCTGGCGCTCCGGCTTGGTGATCGCGATCACCATCCCGCTGGTCCTCGCCGCCACCTTCGCCATCATGTACGAGCTTGGCATCGACCTGCAGCGCATCTCGCTCGGGGCGCTGATCATCGCGCTCGGGCTGCTTGTCGACGACGCCATGATCGTCGTCGAGATGATGGAACGAAAGCTCGAGGAAGGGCTGGTCAAGGTCGAGGCGGCGAGCTTCGCCTACACCTCGACGGCGTTTCCGATGCTGACCGGCACGCTGATCACCACCGCCGGCTTCATCCCCGTGGGCTTTGCCGAGTCGACGGCGGGCGAATATGTGCGCTCGCTGTTTTATGTCGTCGGCATCGCGCTGGTGATCTCGTGGCTCGTCGCGGTCTATTTCACGCCGTGGCTCGGCAACATGATCCTCAAGCAGCGCAAGCATGCCGGCAGCCATCATGACGCCTTCGACACCAGCTTCTACCGGCGCCTGCGCGCGACGGTCAGCTGGGCCGTGCGCCATCGCCTCATCGTGCTCGCCCTGACGCTGATGACGTTCTTCGGCAGCCTGTTTGCCTTCCAGTTCATCCCGCAGAACTTCTTCCCGCAGTCGTCGCGGCCGGAAATCCTGGTCGACCTGTGGCTGCCGGAAGGCACCAGCATCAAGGAAGTGGAGAAGCAGGCCGAGGCGCTGGAAGCGCGCATGATGGACGATCCGGACAAGAAGTTCATCGCCACCTATATCGGCGAGGGCGCGCCGCGCTTCTTCCTGCCGCTCGACCAACAGCTGCGCAATCCGAACTTCGCCCAGTTGCTGATCATGGCCAATGACGAGCCGGCGCGCGAAAGGCTGATCGTCAAGCTGCGCTGCATCCTGGCCGAGGACTTCCCCTCGATCCGCGGCAAGGTCGACCGCCTGTTCCTCGGGCCGCCGACGGGCTGGCCGGTGCAGTTGCGCGTCGTCGGCCCCGACCGGACCGAAGTGCGCCGCATCGCCGACGAGGTGAAGGCCAAGTTCGCGGCGACGCCACAGCTCGACGCCATCCATGACGACTGGCTGGAGCCGGTACCGGCGATGAAGCTGGTGATCGACCAGGACCGGGCGCGTGCGCTGGGCGTTTCCTCGCAGCGCATCCGCCAGATGCTGCAGGCGACGATGCAGGGCGCGCCGCTGGACGATTTCCGCGACGGCGAGGAGACGGTGTCGATCGTCGCCCGCGAGCCGGCGGCCAATCGCCAGCTGCTGTCGGCGGTCAACTCGGTCTACATCCCGACCGACTTCGGCGGCTTCGTGCCGGTGTCGCAGGTGGCCAAGGTGCTGCCCGTCATGGAGCAGGGCATCGAATGGCGGCGCGACCGCCTGCCGACGATCACGGTCAGGGCAACGCTGCCGGACGGCGTGCAGCCGAACGACGTCACGATGAAGCTGTTCAACGAGCTCAAGCCGCTGCGCGACAGCCTGGCGCCCGGCTACAAGGTCGAGATCCAGGGCGGCGCCGAGGATGCGGCCGAAAGCCAGGCCTCGATCGCCGCCAAGGCGCCGGTCATGCTGCTGGTCATCGTGCTTCTGCTGATGGTGCAGCTGCAGCACTTCGGCAAGGCGATGCTGGTGCTGGCGACCGGTCCGCTCGGCATCATCGGGGCGGCGGCGGCGCTGCTGATATCGGGCGCGCCCTTCGGCTTCGTCGCCATCCTCGGCGTGATCGCGCTGCTCGGCATCATCATCCGCAACTCGATCATCCTGGTCGACCAGATCGACCAGGACATCGCTGCCGGCATGGAGCGCTACGAGGCGATTATCGGGGCGGCGGTGCGGCGCTTCCGGCCGATCATGCTGACGGCGATGACGGCGGTGCTGGCGCTGATCCCGATCTCGCGCGGCGTGTTCTGGGGCCCGCTCGCCTACGCCATGATGGGCGGCATCCTGGTGGCGACCGTCCTGACCATCCTGGTGCTGCCGGCGGGGTATGCGCTGTTCTTCGGCCGCGAGCCTAAGCAGAAGCCGGCAGAGCCAGAGGGTGAGGATCAGGGCAATGTCGCCGAGATCGCCCACCGGCCGGCCCTGGCGGCGGAATAGGGCCAGTTACGCCAAGGCACAGAAAAGCCGCCCCTCGGGGCGGCTTTTTTGCATCACGGGCGGTCAGGCACGCGGTGCCGGCATGTCGCGGCCGTTCTGGTGCAGCGTCAGGCCTTTGGCCCGGCCGTCGGCGCCCGCCTCGAAGGTGATCTGGGCATCGACGATCTTGTAGAAGAAATGCACCTCGCTTTCCGGATAGACCTCGGCCTTGCCCTGGCCGGTCGCCTGCACGAACAGGCCGTCGTCTTCCCGCGTAACGGTCAGCACGAAGTCGGGGGCCAATGGGTACTCGCCGACATAACCGTCATAGATCGCCGGATCGACGGTCACGGCAACGCGCATCTTGGGCGGCTGGGCGAGCGGGTTGCCCGGATCGAGCAGGTGGGCGCCGATATCGTCGACGCCGACCTCGGTCGAGGTGTTAGACAGGGCAACGATACCCATGCCCTTGGCCGGCAGGAAGCCGAGGAAGGACCGAAAGCCGCCGGTGCCGCCATTGTGCCAGACCATCTGGTCGTCGCCGCTGCCGGAAATGACCCAGCCGAGCCCGGTCTCGTCGTTGCCGTGGCCGGTCGGACGGCGCGTCGCCAGGGTGGTGGCGAGCGCAGCGGACAGCGGCGAGGGGCGCGCACCGAGCAGCATCTCGAGAAAATTCAGCAGGTCGTTGGCTGTCGACAGAAGTGCGCCGGCACCGGCCAGCGTCGGCAGGTCCCAGCAGGAGACGGGGGCGAGCGTGTCGTCATGACCGTTGGCCAGCCGGTTCTTCATGTCGCCATGGACGGCATCCGCCGTCGACGACATGCCGAGCGGCGCAAGGATGCGCTCCCGCAGCAGGGACCCGTAGTCGGTGCTGGCGCGCAGCGCGAGCGCATGCCCCAGCAGGCCCATCGCAAGGTTCGAATATTCGAACTGGCTGCCGATGTCGCGGGGCAGGTCATAGCCGGACAGGAACGCGTAGAGCTGCTCGACGGTGTAGTCGGCATAGGGGTTTTCGGGGTCGGCGGGATCGAAGTTGTCGGGCAGGCGGGGCAGTCCCGACATATGCGTCGCCAGGTCGACAAGGGTGATCTGCCGGCCGCCGCGTTCCGGCACGGTGACGCCTGCCGGCAGCTGGCCGGCGACCGGATCGTCGAGGCGGACCTCGCCGCGCCCGGCCATGTCGGCGAGCAGCAGCGTGGTGAACACCTTGGTGATCGAGCCGATCTCGAAGACGGTGTCGCCGTCGACCGGCCGGGCATGGAAGGCGCCGAATTGGCCATGGGCAATGACGCGGCGCCCCGCCGCGCCGAAGGTGCCGACGACGATGCCGAGGCTCTGGCGCTGCTGGTCGATGCGCTCGGCGAGGATGCGCCTGATCTCGGCATCGGATGGAAACTGCGCGCCGGACGAAGCTTCCACGGGAACAGAGACGGTCATTGGTGGCCTCATGTCAGGTGCGGATGTCGGCTGATACGGTCCGGACATTACACCAGCATGGCGGGGATTGGCTCACCTTCTCCCGCCACGGGGGCAGGTGAGGTCCGTCACTTGCCCTCGATGGCGACGCTGGCGAGGTCGGCAGGCGGCAGGCCGACGAGTTCACGGTAGCGGTCGGGGTCGGTGGCGCCTTCGGTGACCACCAGCAGCACGCGCGATGTGGCATCGAGGCAGATCATGGCGCGCATTTCCGGGTCGCGCGCGGCGGTGAACAGGCCGGCCAGGCCGGCGCCACCGCTTTCGCCCGCGACCACCACCGGGTCGTGGCCGAGCGGACGGGCCAGGCGGTTCATGACCTCGACAGCGGTTTCGTCCTCGACGGTCATGAAGGCGTCGGCGACACGCGACAGGATGCGCCAGGCAAGCGGCGAGGGCTCGTAGCATTCGAGCATCGCCATGACCGTCGGCTCGCCATGGGCGAGCTTGACCGGCCGGCCGGTGCGCGCGGTCTCGAAGATGCAGGCGGCGCGGGCCGGATCGACGACGACGAAGGTCGGGCGCTTTTCGCCGAAGCGGATCGAAAGGTAGGCGGCGGCCGCAGCAGCAATGCCGCCGACGCCGGACTGGACGAAGACATGGGTCGGCGGCTGTGGCAGCTTTTCCAGCGCCTCGCGCATGATCGCCGTGTAGCCCTGCATGACCAGGCCGGGGATGTGCTCGTAGCCGGGCCACGACGTGTCGGATACGACGGTCCAGCCTCTTTCGGCGCAGACCCTTGCCGCCTCGGCGACCGAATCGTCATAGGTGCCGGCGACACGCACCATCTCGGCGCCGTAGCGGGTGATGGCGGCTACACGCGCGTCGCTGACGCCGCCATGGACGAAGATCACCGAACGGGCGCCGACCAGCTGCGCCCCTTGCGCGACCGAGCGGCCATGGTTGCCGTCTGTGGCGCAGCCGAAAGTCATGGAGGCTGAGATTTTCGCCACCTCCGGGTTGTGCAGGTCGTCCATGCCCACCGTGCGGCCGAGCTGCCTTTGCGCCTCCTCCAGCACCAGGCGGATGACAGCATAGGCACCGCCGAGCGCCTTGAAGCTGCCGAGGCCGAGGCGATAGCCTTCGTCCTTGAGATGGATGGCGCCAAGGCCGAGCTGATCCGCAAGAGCCGGCAGCGACCGCAGCGGCGTCGGCTTGTGGTTCGGTCGGTGCGACAGGAAGCGCTCGACGGCCTCGGCAGCTTCGATGCCGAGGGTTTCAGCGTCGGTCGGCTCGAGCGGCGTGCCGTAGTCGGGATGCTGGTTGCGGATAAGCATGGTCGGTGACTCCTCGTTCGGCGCATTTATATTGCAGCGTCGGCGAGAAAAGCGCTCTATTCCGGCTCAGTTGGCGCAAGTTTGTATCGCGAGGGGGCATGAACAGGCAGGCAACGCCAAGTGGCGGTCTCGACGACTTCGATTTGAAGATCCTGGCCATTCTCCAACGCGACAATGCCACGCCGCAGCGCGAGATCGGCAAGGCGGTCAACCTGTCGGCGCCGGCGGTGCAGCGACGCATCAGGCGGATGGAGGAAAGCGGGGTCATTGCCGCCAATGTCGCTGTGGTCGACCCCGACAAGGTCGGGCGGCCGATCACCGTCATCGTCGAGATCGCGGTGGAGAGCGAGCGCGTCGACCTGCTCGATGCGGCAAAGGCGAGCTTCGCCGCCGCTCCCGAGGTGCAGCAGTGCTACTACGTCACCGGCGAGGCCGATTTCGTGCTGGTGGTCACGGTTGCAAGCATGGCCGAATACGAGGCGCTGACGCGGCGGCTGTTCTTCGCCAATCCCAACATCAGGCGGTTCCGCACGCTGGTGGCGATGGACAGGGTCAAGGCCGGGCTGACCGTGCCGCTGGCGTGAAAGCCCGCCCGCCGGGGCGGACGGGCCTCGCAGCTTTCGGGGCTGCTATTTCTTGACCGGCGCGTTCATCGCCCAGGCAACGCCGAAGGGGTCGCGCAACTGGCCCCAGCGGTCGCCCCAGAACATCACGTCGAGCGGCACCACGACCTCGCAGCCGGCGTCGACAGCGCGTTTCCACCAGGCGTCGATGTCGTCGCCGAGGATGAGCTGCATGGTATAGCCCTGCGCCTTCTCGTGGGGGTGGCCGTGCTCGGGGTAGGCGTCGCAGAGCATCATCGACGAGCCGTTGACGTAGAGGTGGATGTGCATCGTCCGGCCCTGCTCGTCCGGCGGGATGGCGAAGGCCGTCTCTGCGCCGAAGGCGCGCTCGTAAAACTTGGCCGCCTTGTTGGCGCCGTCGACTTCGAGGTAAGCGATCAGGCCGCCGAGTACCGGCGGGGCGGACTGCTGGGCGTTCTGTGCAGTGCTGTCGGGCATGTCTGTCTCCGTTCGTTGATGGCCGCTGCAGCCAGCGAAAGCGC
This sequence comes from Aminobacter aganoensis, assembly GCF_014206975.1. Lineage (GTDB taxonomy): Bacteria > Pseudomonadota > Alphaproteobacteria > Rhizobiales > Rhizobiaceae > Aminobacter > Aminobacter aganoensis. Next base: position 211,788 of record NZ_JACHOU010000005.1, on the reverse strand, counting down.
GCGACGCGGCTGTTCAGGCATCGAACCGGGTGCGTGTCGCCCACGGCGGATCGATGCCCTGTATTGAAGACGAACGAAGCCGGTCGGAACCGACATCTCGGCCCGACATTTTTTGCGCTTCATCGGAACGTTGCGCCGGCGCGTCGAGCGCCGGAGCGCCGAGGCAGAGTTGCGCACAAGGTCAGTTCGAGGAATTCGAGTTGGAATTGCTCGACGAACTGGTGCTCGTCGAGGTGCTGGTCGACGAGCTGGTGCCGGAGTTGCTCTGGGAATCGCTGTCGGTGGTGCAACTGCCGTTGGAGCAGCTCCTGGAGCGCGAGCTCGACTTGCTGGTCGATTTGGAGACCGTCACCGACCTGCTGCCGATCAGGATCGGCGCGCCGGAAGCGGCAGCCGGCGTCATGGCTGGGCCCGGCCCGGCAAGCGGTCCGGCCTGGGCGGCGGAGACGGTGAGGGCCGTGCCTGCGAAAATCGCGGCCGCGGCGAAGCGCTGGAACCTTGCCATTGCAGATGCTCCTTTGCGTGGCACCAAAACGCCATTTGAACATGGCGCGGCTGGCCGCGTGAATTCGTCAATTGGAGCTAGACGAGTCCGAACGGCCACGGCGCCACGTCTAGTGGCGGTCGCCGCGAGCGGTCGCGCCGTGGCCCGAAAGCGGGTTGAGATCGAGCGTGACGTCGATGGGCGCGCAGAAGACAGCGCCGGGCAGATGGTCGCTTTCGGCCAGCGCGAAACGGACCGCCGCTTCCTTGTCGGCAAAGATGCCGCCGACCAGTCCCTGCTCGTCGCTGACCACCCAATGGCCCTGGGGATCGCGGCCGACCATGAAGCGATGCGGCGTGGGGACGGGATGGATGTCGCGAGCCAGTGTGCCCATGATGTCTTGCCTTTCTTCAGATGCGGGTGCGCTGACTGCCGCCTGTGACAGCCGCCGGGCCCATCGTGCCGGCTGCCCGGGCGGCGCCGGAGATGCCTTCCGTCCAACGGCCGTCGAACGCCTGCAAGGCGTCGCCGATCGCCGAGGCCGTCTCCAGTTCGACCTCGACCAGCGGCAGGCGGACGTCGGGCCGCGTGCGGCCAAGGAGATGGAGCGCATGTTTGACGGGCACAGGATTGGTTTCGAGTTCGAGCGCGGCGATGAGCGGGCGCAGGCAGTTGTGGAGAGAACGCGCCGCATGAGGGTCGCCGCGCCGGCAGGCCGCGTGCATCTCGGCGCAAAGGCGAGGCGCGATGTTGGCGACGACCGAGATGGTGCCGTTGCCGCCCATGGTGTTGTAGCCAAAAGCGGTGGCATCGTGCCCCGACAGCCAGATGAACCGGTCGCCATGGCAACGGGCAAGCGTCATGATGCGCGACAGATCGCCGGTGGCGTCCTTGAATCCGACGATGCCGGGGATCGCCGCCAGTCGTTCGATGGTGGCGGGCGCGAGGTCGACGCCGGTGCGCGAGGGGACGTTGCAGACGAGGATCGGCAGTTCGACCTTGGCGGCAACAGTCTCGAAATGCCTGACCATGCCGGACTGGCTCGGCTTGTTGTAGTAGGGCGTGACGACGAGGGCGGCGTCGGCGCCGAAGTCGCGGGCGGCGGCGGTAAAGGCAATGGTCGATTCCGTGCTGTTGGTACCGGTGCCGACGATCACCGGCACGCGCCCGGCGGCGACCTGGACCGTCTTGCGAATGACCAGGATGCGCTCGTGCCAGGACAAGGTCGGGGCCTCGCCCGTCGTTCCGCAGACGACAAGGCCGTCGATGCCTTCGGCGATCTGCCAATCGACGAGGGCTGCGAGGCTCTTGAGGTCGACTTCGCCGTCCCGGAACGGTGTGACGAGGGCGGTGAGAGCGCCCGAGATGCGTGCGCGGATCGGGTCAATGGTCATGGCGATGGACCTCGTTGGCGTGGCGCGTGGGGTTGATCCTGCGGCGGCCGGGCGCGCGGCGAGACGGGAAGGTCAGAAGCAGCGAGGCAAGCATCGCCGCCGCGAGATCGGCATGTTCGGCCTTGCGGGAGCGTCGGCCGGACACGACGCGGGCCGAGCAGATCCAGCGCTCTCCGTGTGCGGAGGCCTGGAGCAGGCGCGGTGGGATGGCCGTCGCTGCGAGATGCAGCACGGCATCGACCAGTGCATCGGCCTCCATCAGGACCCGGAATTTCCGGTATCGGGGTTGCGACCTGTCGCCGGAACGGTCGAGGCCGACAATCTCGGCCGCGTCCCAGACATGGTGCTCGCGGAGAACCCTGATCTCGGCAAGACGGCCGACCAGCGCGTTGGATGTTTCCGGCTTCATGATGACAAACAGATAGTCCGCCGCCGCGTCGGAATTCGAGAGCAGGATCAGGCCGATGTTATAGGAATGTCATAGGGGCGGGGCGTCAGCAGAACGGCGATCTGTTGGCCGTGAGTTCTCAAGGCTCTTGTGTCGGCCGCGGGGAAGCCACCAGCCCGAGGAATACGAGGGCGGCCCGATTGAGACGCAAGATATCCTCGTCGTTCAACCGCCCGACATGCGCCCCTAACTTGGATTTTGGCACGGTCGTGATCTTGTCGACCATCAGTCGCGAGGCAATGCGGAGACCGTTCTGCTCGCTCGGTACGATGAGCAAGCGGAACAAGGGGGCGTCAGTCGGATCCGTTGTAAACGCACAAACGGTAATGGATTCGGTTGCATCGAAATTGTCGTCTTGAACGATGACAACTGGACGTGGCTTGCTTGCGTAGTCTTTGCCGCCTGAGACAATCCAGATGTCACCGCGCCTCATTCCTCATCCCATTCAGAGATGGAATCGATGAAGGCCTGGTCGTCGAAGGCATCGACGCCAGCTGCTACCGCCAGCGACTGGCGATGCGCCTCAGGCCGGAAAGAGGGCGCACGCGTGTCCGGTACCCATATCTGGATGGGACGCAAACCTTGCCGACGCAGGCGTTCACGGTGCTCTCGCACCTTCTCGCGGGATGGCTTTGGGGACGATGCGGGCGGCATGCCAAACCTCTCTGGTTACATGTAACCTACCGCATTTCCGTCCGATCGGCCAGTCAGCAGTCAAGCTGCAGCCAGGGTCTACTGTCCCGGCCGTCCCGATTTGCCCGGCTTCTTCCTTGTCCGCGCGGCCTCTGCGGGATCTTCGTAGGACCCCGCGCCGATCTTGGCGCGCTTGATCGGCTTGACGCCTTCGACCGGCTTTTCGGTGCGGCGCACCGTCATCTCGTCGAGGTCGTTCTTGCGGAACAGCGATTTGCCGTCGTCGGGAACGCCGTAGTCGGAACCATGGGCTTCGGCGGCCGACTGCTTCTTGAACAGCGAGCGCGAGACCGCGCCTGCCGGCGTCGTCATGTCGGTGCCCGGGCCCATGTCGTCGATATGGGGCTTGGCAAACAGCGACTTGCCGGCGGGCTTGGTGCCGTCGGCGCCCATTTCGTCGAGGTCCGGCTTGCGGAACATGTTGGGCCGGGCGGCCTTGGCAGCCTCTTCGGCGGCACGCGCCTCGTCGAGCTTGCGGAAGCGCTCCTGCTCCTCGGCCGTGCGGTGCTTGGCCACGCCCTTGTTGTGCTTGCCCTTCTCGCGGCCCGACGCCGGGCTTTCCATGTCGGCATATTTTGACATCGGGTCGTCCGAGATGGCCAGTTCCATCTCGCGCAGGCGCTTGATCTCGTCGCGGATGCGGGCTGCCTTCTCGAAATCGAGATCGGTGGCGGCGTTGCGCATCTGCTTGTCCAGCGCATCGAGATGCGCCTTGAGATTGTTGCCCATCATCGCACCGGCATTATCGGTGAACTGCGAGATGTCGGCGCGGACGTGGTCCTTCTCGTAGACGGATTCGAGGATGTCGGAGATGCGCGACTTGACGCTTTCCGGGGTGATGCCGTTGGCCTCGTTCCACACCATCTGCTTTTCGCGGCGGCGCGTCGTCTCGGCCATGGCGCGTTCCATCGAGCCGGTGATCTGGTCGGCGTAGAGGATGACCTTGCCGTCGACGTTGCGCGCCGCACGGCCGATGGTCTGGATCAGCGACGTCTCGGAACGCAGGAAACCTTCCTTGTCGGCATCGAGGATGGCGACGAAACCGCATTCGGGAATGTCGAGGCCTTCGCGCAGGAGGTTGATGCCGACCAGCACGTCGAAGGCGCCGAGGCGCAGGTCGCGCAGAATCTCGATGCGCTCCAGCGTATCGATGTCGGAGTGCATGTAGCGGACCCGGACGCCGTGCTCGTGCAGGTATTCGGTCAGGTCCTCGGCCATGCGCTTGGTCAGCACCGTGACCAGCGTACGGTAGCCGGCCTGGGTGGTGGCGCGGATCTCGCCGACGACGTCGTCGACCTGGGTTTTCGCCGGACGGACCTCGACGGGCGGGTCGATCAGGCCGGTCGGGCGGATGACCTGTTCGGCGAACACGCCGCCGGCCTCTTCCATCTCCCAATTGCCTGGGGTCGCCGAGACCGCGACCGAAAGCGGGCGCATGGCGTCCCATTCCTCGAAGCGCAGCGGCCGGTTGTCCATGCAGGAGGGCAGGCGGAAGCCGTATTCGGCCAGCGTCGCCTTGCGCCTGAAGTCGCCCCGGTACATGCCGCCGATCTGCGGCACGGTGACATGGCTTTCGTCGATGAAGACCAGAGCGTTGTCGGGGATGTATTCGAACAGCGTCGGCGGCGGATCGCCGGGGCGGCGCCCGGTGAGATAGCGCGAATAGTTTTCGATGCCGGCGCAGGAGCCGGTGGCTTCCAGCATCTCGAGGTCGAAGCGGGTGCGCTGCTCCAGCCGCTGGGCCTCGAGCAGGCGTCCAGCCTTTTCAAGTTCTTGCAGGCGGTGCTGCAGCTCTTCCTTGATCGACTTGATGGCCTGATTCAAGGTCGGGCGCGGCGTCACATAGTGCGAGTTGGCGTAGATTTTTACGCTCTTCAGGTCGCCGGTCTTTTGTCCGGTGAGCGGATCGAACTCGGTGATCTGCTCGATTTCGTCGCCGAACAGCGAAATGCGCCAGGCCGAGTCTTCCAGGTGGGCCGGGAAGATTTCGATGGTGTCGCCGCGGACGCGGAACGAGCCGCGGACGAAGTTGATGTCCTGGCGCTTGTATTGCTGGGCGACGAGGTCGGCGAGCAGCTGGCGTTGGTCGAGCCGGTCGCCGACCGCCATCTGGAAGGTCATCGCCGTATAGGTTTCGACCGAGCCGATACCGTAGATGCAGGAGACCGAGGCGACGATGATGACGTCGTCGCGTTCGAGCAGCGAGCGCGTCGCCGAGTGGCGCATGCGGTCGATCTGCTCGTTGATTGTCGATTCCTTCTCGATATAGGTATCGGTGCGTGGGACGTAGGCTTCCGGCTGGTAGTAGTCGTAGTAGGAGACGAAATACTCCACGGCGTTGTCGGGGAAGAACTTCTTGAACTCGGAATAGAGCTGGGCGGCCAGCGTCTTGTTGGGCGCCAGGATCAGCGCCGGGCGCTGCGTCTGCTCGATCACCTTGGCCATGGTGAAGGTCTTGCCCGAGCCGGTGACGCCGAGCAGCACCTGGGTGCGCTCGGTCGAATTGACGCCCTCGACGAGGTCCTTGATGGCGGTCGGCTGGTCGCCGGCCGGTTCGAATTCCGACTGCATGACGATTTGGATGCCGCCTTCCGACTTTTCCGGCCGGGCAGGACGGTGGGGAACCCAGATCTCGCCGCCCTTGTGCAGCGGGTTGCCGCTCTCGATCAGCGCTGAAAGGGCCGCCACCGTCGCGGTGACGCCGGAATTGGACAGCGAGGCTGCGTCCTCGAGGGAGATGTCGAGGCCGGCGACCGGATTGAGGCCGGCGGCGGCGCGATCCTTGGCCGAAGCGGCGCCGCCCATCGAGGTGCCGCGCGACGAGCGTGTGGGGGCGGAGCTCTTTTCGGGAATCTTCTTGGCCTTTGGCTGCGGCTTCTCCGCCTCGCGGGCGATCTCCTCGGCCCAGTCGGAAATCGACCCGGACAGCGGCGCACCGGAAAGCTCGGCCTGCGGCGCTTCGCCGAAGCCGGGACGATGCAGCGGTTCGGACGCGTGCAGAAAATCGGTCACGCCATTGCCGCCGCGCTTGCGCGGAGCGGCACGATCGTCGGCTCCCGAGGCGGGCGATTTCTTGTCAGCAGATTTGGCCATTGCACGAATATGGGCAGAGTCCGCGGAAATGGAAAGGGCACGGGCGCCGGAATGCCGGACCGGCGACCGCGACCTCTCGTGCTCCTGACATCAGGCTGTCAGGAAGTCGTCAGCGCGGGCAGGGGAAGCCTGGGGCGATCTTGCAATGGGCGCCAGGCGGGCGAGGCCTTGGCGGCCGTGGCTTGGGAGGCCGGTTCCAGTGCGGTGGTCGGTAATGCGGCGGCCGCACGACGATGGTCGGCGCCACCACGACCGCCGGCGGGCGGCCGACATAGTCGGAGAGGTAATTGGCCGAGACCCAGCCTCTCAGCCGGGACCCGTAGACGTTGCACCAGTTGCCCTCGCAGCCGCGCAGGTCGACGCGGGTGCCTTCGTCGAGCATGCCGATCCTGGCATAGCCGGTGCCGGGGCCGCTGCGCACATTGACGTTGCCGGTGGTGTAGGCGTCGGCGGCGAGCGCCGCTGCCGGCAGTGCCGTCATCGCGGCCAGAATGGCGCCGGTGGCAGCAAGTCTTCGAAATATCATGGGCAGCCCTCCAGACCGAAATTCATTTCGAACGACCCAAACTACATTCTGTGTTGCCGCATGCCAGTATACTGGTGCGTTTATCCTTTATGCCTGGGCAATAGGCATGAGGCGCCGGGCGCGACGCCTGCCGGGCGCAGTCACGGCGGTTGCGCTGCCGCACTTGCCGTTGCGTCAATTGGCCGATATGGCGTCCGGCCAGCCATCTGCAAACCAAGGGCGTCGATCTTCGTGGTCACCGACACGCATCTGTCCGCAAGCACAGCACCCACGGAAATGCACCGATGAGGATCACACATCTGGTGACTCATGCCGGGCTGAACGGCGTCGCGACCAGTTCGAAGACGCTGATCCAGGCGCAACTCGATGCCGGCCATGACGTGATGCTGGTGCATTCGCAGAACTCGTGGATCGAACGTCAGAAGTTCGACGGCCCGCTCGAGAAGATGGGCTCGGGCTTTGCCACCGCTCCGGCCGAACTGCGCCGTGTCGGCTACGCCGCGCGCGACTGGGGCGTGGACGTGGTCCATACCCATGGCAGCCGGGGCAACAAGTTCGGCCTGGTGTTCCGGTGCGCCGCCGGCACGCCCATCGTCATGACCGCGCATACCCGCCAGTTCCAGCTGCCGTGGCTGTTTGCCCATGCGGTGATCGCGCCGAGCCAGCAGACCGCCGACTACTATCTGTCGCACTGGCTGGTGCGGCGGCGGAACATGCATCTGGTGCGACATATGTTCGACGTCGGCACGGTGGAGGCGGCCACCCCAGCGAGCCAAAGCGCCGCGCGGGCGAAGCTGGGGCTCAAGCCTTCATCCTTCGTCATTGGTTCGGTCGGCGAGATCGACGCGCGCAAGAACCAGATCGACATGGTGCGGATGCTCAAAGGCCTGGTCGGGCGAGGCATCGATGCCGAACTGCTGCTCGTCGGCAGCACGCGCCACATCGCCGGTGATGCGGAATGGAGCGCTGCCACCGCCGATCCACAGATCCAGGGCCGCCTGCATATGTCCGGCGAACGGCAGGATGCGACCCGGCTGCTGCACGCGATCGACGTCTATCTCTGCACGTCGAAGATGGAGGAGGGCCCGATCGCCACGCTGGAGGCGATGGCCAGTGCGTTGCCGGTGCTGTCCGTGGATGTCGGCTACTCCGCGGCATTGCTGCGCAACGGCGTCAATGGCTGGGTCTTCTCGCATGGCGAAAGGGAACGCATGACCGAAACCGCGTCCATGCTTGCCGGCGACGCGGCATTGCGCCGGACCGTCGGGATTGCCGCCAGGCAGACCATCGCCGACCATCTGGCGCCGCAGGCGATTGTGCCGGAAATAGACACGGTCTATCGCCAGGCCATCGAACGCGCGGGAAAGAAGCCTCCGCAAAAATAGCCGGGGGCAGCGGCGTCGCGCCAGCCGCGCGCAATGATTTGCTGGTAGGGTGCCTGCGACCAATTTCGGGCGACGCGTGTCCAGCAATTACCCTTTCTCCTACAAGCTTTCCTGGCCGGCCCGGTTTCTCAAGCCGTCGCTGCGCGGCGGTGTATCGGCGCCTGCGCCTGCCGAGGCGGCGCTGTTGCCCAGGCCGGAAAAGAGCGTGCGGCTGGCGTTCGTCGGCGATATCTCGGCCGTCGCCAACAGGCAGCCACCCGCCTGCGATGGAGACTTGAACGCGCTGCTCGCTTCCGCCGACCTCGTGGTCGGCAATTGCGAAAGCCCCCTCGTCGCGCGGCCGAGCGCCCGGTTCGGCACCCGGATCGGCACGCACCACGCCATGACACGCACGTTCCTGGCCGGCGCGCTTGAGGCGACCGGGATCGCGCCGGGGCGGCTGGTGCTGTCCCTCGCCAACAACCACGTGCTCGACCAGGGGATCACAGGCTTTGACGAGACTCTGTCGGCCCTGGCCGCACTCGGCATCGCGACGATCGGCACGTCGACCGCCGTGACCAGGGTGGGCGTCGGGCCGTTGACGCTCGGTCTTGTCGCGTTCACGCAATGGCGCAACGCCGCTGCTGCGGATTTTGCCGGTCGGGTGGCGATGACGGAGGATTTTTTCGCCGGCAGCCGCGATGGACTGCCGGGCGCGCAAGAGGTCGACCTGATGTGCGCGGTGCCGCATTGGGACTGGGAGTTCCGGCATTTTCCGCGCGACCAAACACAGGCCTGGGCGCAACGGCTGGCCGAGTTCGGCGTCGGGCTGGTGGCCGGGCATCATGCCCATGTCGTGCAGCCGATGGCCAAGGTCGGCCAAACCCTCGTCGCCTACGGGCTGGGCGACTTTCTCGGCACCGCATTCGCGCGCCAGCCCTGGCCGGGGCGGGTCGGAGCGATCCTCGTTGCCGATGTCAGTGCCGATGCCGCGACGCGCGGCCGGATCGCCAGCTACCGGCTCGTGCCCTTCATGCGGCTGCGCGACGGAGACCGGGAGCGGCTGGTGCCGCTGGACAAGGTCCAAGGCCCACCCGGCGAACGGGCACGAGGACGCTGGGCTGCGGTCTGCGGCGATGGCCGAACGGGGCTCACAAGCTGATTCCGCTCGTCGCGCCATCTCCTTGTTTCCACCGCGACATTTGCCGAAAAGCCGCTATCATTCCGCAAGCCGCCGGGTAGCCACGCAGCCGGCGCATCGAAATGCGGCGTCGCTTGCGTCTGGCGGGATTTGGCGAGTCGCTGCTTGGGGGCACTTATGAGCGCAGCCGGTTTCATGCCCGACGAAGCTGTCATCGCCGGCATCAGGCGGGACATCGACGCCTACGAGGCGCGGCGCAAGGCCGCCAAACGCTCGGTGCTGTGGCGCGTGCCGCTGTTCCTCGGCCTGCTGGTGCTGGCAGTCGCCGTGCTCGCGGTCGTGTTCAATCTTGCCGCCGACCCCGCCGAGGTCTGGGTGTCGACGCCGCATCTCTATCTCTACGCGGTTGCCTTCCTCGCCTCGTTCTTCGTCTATTTCCGCGCGGCGAAGCCGGCAGGCGACCTGCAGGCGTCGTTGCGCGAAAAGCTTCTGCCGATCGCGTTCGGGTTCGTCGGCGACATGCGGCTGGCGAAGGGCGAGACGCCCCGGAGCTTCGGGCGGCTGCCACGCGAGACCATCGGCGACTACGACGACAGCCATTTCGACGACATCGTTTCGGGCACGTATGAGGGCTTTTCGTTCGAGCTCTACGAGACAGCCCTGTCGCGCCGGGTGGAAAAGTCCGACGTCAGCCTGTTCGACGGCATCATTGTGGCGTTCGACATGGCAAAGCCGTTTCCGGGCACGCTGGTGGCGACGCTGAAGACCAACACGGTGATGGGCTTCTTCCGCGAGATGTTCGGCGGCGGGCTGCAGGAAATCGCCTCAGGGGGCGAACTCGACAAGGCCTATGACTTTCGCACCGACAACGTCGAGGCGGCCAAGCCGCTGGTTTCGGGACAGATGGCGCAGGCGCTGGACTGGCTCAAGGAGGCCTGGCCGGGCGAGCCGGCGCGGATCGCGCTCGTCGAGGGCGACGGCTTCCTGCTCCTGCCGCACAAGAAGGAGTTCTTCGAGCTGCCGGCCTCGACTGTCGCACTCGACTACAAGGCCCATGTCGAGCCGATGATCGCCGACATGGCGACGATCCTGGCGACCGCCGCGCTGGTGCGCAAGATCGGTGCCTGAGCCCTCGCCCGCGTTAGCCGAAGCGCAGCTTCAGCCCGACGATGGCGAGGATGAAGACCAGCGTGATCGAGTTGGACAGGATCACCGGCAGCGAGCCGAGCGCCACGCCATAGACGATCCACAGCGATATGCCGGTGGCGAGCGCCGCGTTGGTGCCGAGCGAGATGTCGCTCGTCTTGCGTTCGCGCAGGATCTTCATGATCTGCGGAAGCCAGGCAAGCGTGGTCAGGATGGCGGCGGTGGCGCCGACGATTTCGAACAGGGGGTTCAAGGCGGGAGCTTTCGAAAAGCACAAGATGCGCTGCCCAAGCTATGCCAGATCGGCGGGCGGCTGTGAAGCGGAGGCGCCGGGCTGGCCCAACGAAACGGCGGTGCAAAACGTCGCGGCGGTTTCGTCCATGGCGATGGATTTTTCGGTGTTTTGTGATCGGCCGTCGGACAATCCGGCCATGGGATGGCCCTGCGATGACGCTGATGTGACGGTCTCCACGCCATGGCCATCAAGGCGATGCGTGCTGATGCGAGGACAACAAATCACCTGAAACAACGCAGGCTGCCGTCGAATATGGCGGAAATAAGCCGCTGATTCTATTCGGTAATTTCACGCAACGTGATTTGCGTCCGGCCGGCCCCGCGGTCAATCTCCAGGTCGTTCGGCGGGCATTGCTGAGAGGGTGAAGCCCGCGAGGACGAGACAGAACCGGAGTACCAGACATGAACAAGTTTCTTGCAACGGCCGTCGCTTCGTTTGCCTTCATCGGTGCCGCCTATGCCGCCGACATCGAAGGCACCGTGCAGTCGGTCGACCCGGCGACGCGTTCCATCACGCTGGAAGACGGCAAGGTCTATGTCATCCCCGAAACCATCAAGGTCGACGAACTGGCCGCAGGCGCCAAGGTGAAGGTGACCGTGGACGATACCACCGGTGCCGTGACCGCGATCGAAAAGGCCTCCTGAGGCCGCTTCGCGAAGGCGCGCCTTGCTGCCCCCCATTCGCCACCGGCGCGCGACATTCTCGACACCCTTCCAAGCTACCTTTGGCCGGCCCGTTCGCGGGTCGGCCATTCTTTTTCCGAGGCCATTCTTTCCGAAGCGTTGACGCGTCAGAAAGCGATCGGAAACTTTTCCGCCAGCCAGTTGGTCGAGCGCCTGGCGGCAGCCAGCGTGCCGCCCGCGGCGTGGCCGAGGCCGGAGCGGACCAGCGCATAGCCATTCGTGGTGGGGTAAAGTGCGGACTCGCCGCCCTCGACGATGCCGGAATAGGCGGCGGGCTGGATTTCAGGCTGGGCCGGCGTGGCCGGAGCCGAAGCAAGCTGCGGTTCGGCAAAGACGGTGGTGCGGCAGATGCCGGTCACCAGCGGGTAGTCGTGATTGCCTTCGCGCAGGATGCGGCTCTTCATCGCCGCCTCGCAATCGGCGACCGAAGTCCATTGCGCCGGCGTCTCGCCGATATATTCGCAGAGCTTGGCATCGCAGTCGCAGCCGACGATGGTCATGGCGACAAGGGCTGACTTGATCACGGTCCGAATCCTCAGGGATTGTTGACGACGCGATTTCTCCGCCCCGAACGCGGCGCCAGTTGGCCGCAATCATGGCATGACGGTGGCTGTGTGAATTCGCGTCGGCGTTGTGGCGGTAAGGCCTCGGTAGATGTGAACTTCGCAACCTTCCCCCTTGCGCATTCGCCCGTGCGGCGAACAATAAGCGGGGAGGCGGCGGCGCGAGTGCCGCCGGGAGGGTGCGTTTCGTGAAGATCGGCGTGGTCAGGAATCCGGTGGCTGGCGGTGGCCGGCTGGACGCGCATTGGACGGAGGTCGTGGCGACGCTGTCGGCGCGCTTTTCCGACCTCGACATCCGTGAGACCGAAGAGCCTGGCGACGGGGCGGTGCTGGCCCGTGACTTGGTGGCGCTGGGATGCGAGATCGTCGTTGCCGCCGGCGGCGACGGCACGATCAGCGAGGTGGCCGACGGGCTGCTGCAGATGCAGGCCGAAACCGGCAGCACGGCGGTGCTCGGCGTCCTGCCATGTGGCACCGGCCTCGACTTTGCCCGTGGCATGGGCATTCCGGTCGATGTCGCTGCGGCGGTCGAGCGCATCGCCAGCGGCACGGACCGGCTGATCGACGCCGGCCGCATCTCGTTCATCGAGGATCACGGCCGGCTGGCGAGCCGCCACTTCGTCAATATCGCCAGCCTGGGCATGTCAGGGGCCACGGTTCGCGCGGTCAACGCCGACCGGCGCAAGGGGCGCGGCTCGGCCAAGGCGCTGTTCTTCTGGCGCACGGTGACCGAATTCGTGCGCTATCGTTTCCAGGACGTCCGCATCACGGTCGACGGCGACGCGCCGGTCGAAGCCAAGGTGGCGCTGGTCGCGGTGGCCAACGAACGGTTCTTCGGCGGCGGCATGATGATCGCGCCCGATGCCGAACCCGACGACGGGTTGTTCGACATCGTCATCCTGCGTGCCGCGAGCAAGCTCAAGCTGATGCTCGACCTGCGCCTGCTTTATGGCGGGCGCCATCGCAACCATCCCGCCATCACCATCCTGCGCGGGCGCAAGGTCGTGGTCGAGCCGCTGGGCGATCCGCTCGCCAATGCCGCGCTGGTCGACATCGACGGGGAATCGCCGGGGCATATTCCGGCGACCTACGAGATGGTGCCCAAGGCGTTGAAGGTCAGGTGCTGATTCAAAGGGTTCGGGAAAAGAATCGGGAAATTGGGCTATGTGCCTGATTTCTTAGCGCTGCCCCTCATCCGCCTGCCGGCACCTTCTCCGCGTCATGACGAGGAGAAGGGAACACTGCCGCGGCGCTGCGCCCTCCCTGGGTCGTGCGCGCTGCCGAGCCAACGAGCAATGAAGGGCGCAATGCCGACGTCTCCCTCTCCCCGTCTTTTACGGGGAGAGGGTAAGGGTGAGGGGCAAATTCGTAAGGCAGATTGCTAGGCATCCATCGCCCGGACCAGTGCCTCGATCTTCGTCGCTTTTTCGAAGTGGTCGAGCTTGTGGGTGCGGATCCACCATTCGGCGGCTTCCATCAGAAGCTCCGGATCGTCGTTCCTGTTGGCAAAAAACGCATAGAAGGACAGTCCGACATCTGGGCCCTTGGCGGCGATCTTGCGCGCGCAGACGTCGAGAATTTTTGCCCTCAGGCTCGGCCGCATCGGAGATTCCTTCAGATGGAACTCAGGGCTATCTCAGGCTGAAGCCGGGAGTCAAAGGCTGGGGATAGGGCAGGCGGTGAGGGCCCTTACCCTCCCCCTTGTGGGGAGGGTGGCCCGCAGGGCCGGGTGGGGGTACTCGTAAAACGCGGAGCTTGCCGACCCCACCCCGTCGCTTCGCGCCGACCCTCCCCACAAGGGGGAGGGTGACGTCGCTGCCATTCAAAGCTTCGCTGGAAATCCCGGCGCGCGCAGGTCTGTACCCGTCGCGTCCTCCAGCAACTTGACGATCATCGTCGACCAGGCATCGCCGCCATAGGCCGCCTTGCCGCGTTCGAAGATCGCGTTGACGCGCTCGGCGAGGTCGAGCGGCACGCCGCCGTCGCGCGCCATGGCCAGCGCAAAGCCGAGGTCCTTCAGCGCCAGGTCCATGGTGAAGCCGATGTCGTAGGAGCCGTTGAGCACCAGCTGGCTCTCGGTCTCGTGGACGAAGCTGTTGCCCGAGGAGGCAACGATGGCGTGGTAGGCCTGGGCGAGGTCGAGCCCGCCCATCTTTGCCAGCATCAGCGCCTCACCGGCGGCGACGAGGTGGATGAAGGCGAGCATGTTGGTGATGACCTTGATCACCGCCGCCGAGCCGATCGGCCCCATCAGGAACGATCTGGCGCACATCGCCTCGATCGCCGCGCGGTGGCGCTGGTAAAGCGCAGGATCGCCGCCGACGAGCGCCGTAATCCTGCCTTCGGCGGCAAGGTGCACGCCGCCGGTGACGGGGCATTCCAGCGTGTAGATGCCAGCCTCGGCGGCCAGGTCGGCAAGGCGCAGGATCTCGTCGCGGCCGTTGGTCGACATCTCGATCCAGCTGCCGCCCTTGGGCAAGCCGGCGAGCAGGCCCTCCGGACCAATCAGCACCGCCTCACTGACCTTGGGCGAGGGCAGGCAGGTGATGGCGTTGCCGGCGCGGGCGGCGGCATCGGATGGGCTTGATGCTGCGGTCGCACCCAGTGCGACGAGACACTCGACCGCCTCGGGGTTGCGGTCATGGACGACCACCTCGAAGCCGCCGCGCAGCAAGCATGCGGCGAGGTTGGCGCCGAGGTGGCCGAGGCCGACGAAGGCGTAGGCGAGGGGTTTTGTCATGGCATCAGCGGGGTCTGAACCATCTGCAGATGCAGGTGGGGACCATCATAGGGATTGGCCTCGCAGACAGTCTCGTCGAGCTCGACGCCGAGGCCGGGCTCCTTCGACGGGATGACGTTGCCGTCCTGCCATTCGATCTTGTTCTTCAGCAGGCTGGCGTGGAAACCGTCCCACTGCTTGAGCGATTCCAGGATGAGGAAATTGGGCAGGGTGACGGCGAGCTGAATGTTGGCGGCGCCGACGATCGGGCCGCAATAGCAGTGCGGCGCCACCTGGATATGATAGGCCTCGGCCATGGCGGCGATCTTCTTGGTTTCGAGGATGCCGCCGGAGCGGCCGAGATCGGGCTGCAGGATGGTGGCGGCACGGTTTTCGATGACGCGGGCGAACTCGAATCTTGTCGTCAGCCGCTCGCCGGTGGCGATTGGGATCGAGGTGCCGCGCGCGACCTGAGCCATCACTTCGGGCATATCAGGCGGCACCGGTTCCTCGAACCACAAGGGGTCATAGGGCTCGATGGCACGCGCCATGCGCAGCGCTCCCGAGGCAGTGAACTGGCCATGGGTGCCGAAAAGGATGTCGGCGCGGGTGCCGACAGCCTCGCGGATGGCCTTCATCATGCGCACCGACAGGTCGATGTCGATCAGGCGCGGTTGGTGGCCGTCATAGGCGGTCCACGGACCGGCCGGGTCGAGCTTCACCGCGCTAAAACCCTGGTCGACATAAAGGGCGGCGCATTCGGCCGCCATGTCGGGATCGTTGTAGACGTTCTTCGGCGCGACATCCTCGGTGTGGACGCTGCCCGTGTGTGGGTAGAGGTAGGTGTAGGAGCGCAAAGTCTCGTGTACCTGGCCGCCGAGCAGCTTGTAGACCGGCTTGCCGGCCTCCTTGCCGATGATGTCCCAGCAGGCCATCTCCAGCGCCGAGAAGCAGCCCATGGCCGAGACGTCGGGGCGCTGGGTGAAGCCGGAGGAATAGCAGCGGCGGAACAGGTTTTCGATGTCGTGCGGGTCCTGTCCCAGAAGATAGCGCTCGGCCATGTCCTCGATCATCTTCGCCGTGACATCGGCCGAGAAGGTGGCGTTGTAGGCCTCGCCATAACCGACCACGCCGCCGTCGGTGGTGAGCTTGACGAAGATGAAATACTTGCCGCCGATGCCGGGCGGCGGGTTGTTGACCACGAATGTCCTTACGTCGGTGATCTTCATGCGGATTCCTCCCGTAACCTAGTTGACGGTGCGCCGCCCCTCATCCGCCTGCCGGCACCTTCTCCCCGTAAGGACGGGGAGAAGGGACAAGCGGCGCTGTTGACGCCTCCCTCTCCCCGTCCTTCACGGGGAGAGGGTAAGGGTGAGTGACCGCGCCAACGTCGGAAACTCTTCACCCAACATCCTCCAGCACCAGCCCCGCGCCTTTCCAGCCGGTCATGATGGCGGCGGCGTTGGTGTTGCCGGTGATGTTGTCGGGGAAGATCGAGGCGTCGATGACGCGCAAACCTTCGACCCCGTGGACGCGCAGGCGCGGGTCGACCACCGAGGTCGACGGGTCCGGGCCCATCCGGCAGGTCGAGACGGGATGGTAGACGGTGCCCGAGCGCTTGCGGAAATCGTGAATCAAGTCGGCGTCGGAAGTGATTGACGGACCTGGCAAAACCTCTTCCGCGATGATGTCTGCGATGGGCGTCTGCGCGGCGATCTTGCGCAGGAATTTCACTGCGTCGAGCATCTCGGCGACATCGCTCTCCGTCGAATAGGCGTTGACGGTGATGCGCGGGTAAACGGTCGGATCGGCGGAGCGGATCATGATCTCGCCACGGCTCGACGGGCGGCAGTTGGACAGGCCGATGGAAAAGCCGGGGAAGGGATCGGGCGACAGGATCGGGCGCTCGCCGGCCTTCGGCAGCACGGTGGAAAAAACCTGGAAATAGAGCTGCATGTTGGGGCGTGCGCGTGCCGGATCGGAGCGGAAGAAGCCGCCGCCCTGGTTCATGCTCATCGACAGCGGGCCGGTGCGCAACGCCAGGTATTGCATGCCGGCGAGCGCCTTGCCCCACCAGGGCCGCAGCAGCTGGTTCAGCGTCGGCACCTTGGCCTTCCAGGTGTAGTTGATGCCCTGGTGGTCCTGCAGGTTGCGGCCGACATGTTCGTTGGCGTGCAGCACCGGCCTGCCGAGCTCGCCGAGCAGCCCTGCCGGGCCGATGCCCGAGAGCTGCAGCAGTTGCGGCGTGTTGACCGAACCGCCGGAGAGGATCACCTCGCGGCCGGCGCGGGCCGTCTTTTTCGCGCCGTCCTGCCGATACTCGACGCCGACGGCGCGCTTGCCGTCGAACAGCACCTTGGTCACCAGCGCGTTGGTCTCGACCCGGACATTGGCGCGCTTCATCGCCGGGCGCAGGAAGGCGCGTGCCGCCGACATGCGCCGGCCGCCCTTTGTGGTGATTTGATAAACGCCGACGCCCTCTTGGGCCTCGCCGTTGAAGTCCTGATTCAACGACAGCCCGGCCGCTTGCGCCGCAGCCAGGAAGCGGTGGGTTAGCGGATGGACGTTGTTCCTGTTGTCGGTGACGTGGATCGGCCCGCCCCTGCCGCGCAGCTTGGTACTGCCAGCCTGGTTGTCCTCGATTGCCTTGAAGGCGGGCAGCAGGTCGTCGAAACCCCAGCCGGGATTGCCGGCGTTGCGCCAGGCGTCGAAATCCTCGCGCGCACCCCGGATCCACACCATGGCATTGATCGAGCTGGAGCCGCCGAGAATCTTGCCGCGCGGCCAGTGATCCTTGTTGCCGGCAAGGCCGGGGTCGGGCTCGGCGGCATAGTTCCAGTTCACGGCAGGGTCGAAGAAGGTCTTGCCGTAGCCGAGCGGCATCTGGACGAAGAAGCGGCGGTCCGTGCCGCCGGCCTCGATCACCAGCACCGAATGACGCCCGCTCGCCGACAGCCGCTCGGCCACCACCGAACCGGCGGAACCTGAACCGACAACAATGAAGTCGAACGTCTGCATGCGGGCGGCGGCCTGTCGAAATACCACGATCCGGCCAGACTATCGCCTCGGCGAAAGGCTTCGGCGTCGGTTACGGCATGGCCTGTGAAAAATACGACCGGCCGATGCAACAGATGCGGCGTTGACGCGGCTGCCGCTGCGAAGTTACGGGTGGGGAAGAGAACGGTACAGGGAAATGACGATGGTGCAGTATGCCGATGGCCAGCCGACGGGCGAACTCACGCTGAGGACGCTGGCGATGCCGGCCGACGCGAACGCCGCCGGCGACATCTTCGGCGGCTGGGTCATGGCGCAGATGGATCTTGCCTGCGGCATCCGCGCCGCCGAGCGCGCCCGGGGCCGCGTGGTGACGGCGGCGGTCAAGGAAATGGCCTTCGCCAAGCCGATGAAGATCGGCGACACGCTGTGCATCTACACCCATGTCGAGCGCGTCGGTCGCACCTCGATGACGCTCAAGGTCGAAGCCTGGGCGCAGCGCTATCTCTCCGACCTGATGGAGAAGGTGACGGACGCCGATTTCGTCATGGTGGCGCTCGACGGCGAAGGCAAGCCGAAGGCGGTGCCGGCGGAGTAGGGGTGGTGGCGAGCTCGTGGCTCGCCGTCGCTCATCCGGCCATCGCGTCGAACTTCATCCGCGCCTCGGCCACGCGGCCCTGGTTGAGTCGCGCCCATTCGCCAAGCGCAAACACCGGAACCAAAAGCTCCCGACCAAGGTCGGTGAGCTCGTAGTCGACGCGCGGCGGGATGGTCGGGAAGACGGTGCGGGTGACGAAGCCGTCGCGCTCGAGCCCGCGCAGCGTGGTGGTCAGCATCTTCTGCGAGATGCCGCCAACGGCATGGCGCAGCTCGTTGAAGCGCATGGCGCCTTCGCCGAGCTTGCCGACGACGAGCACTGTCCATTTGTCGCCGACACGCTGCAGGATATCGCTGACGGCGCGACAATCCTCGGTGCGGTGCGGGTGCCTCGGTATCAAAAAAGTGCCTCCTTGTGCGGGCGTTTTCCAGTCACCTATATAGCGTCGGTATCCATCAGTTACCAGTATCACATTGATACCCACGCCCGAAAGGTTCCTGCCATGTCCAAACCCAAGATCGCCCTCGTCGTCGGCTCGACGCGCGCTGCCCGCTTCGCCGACACGCCGGTGGAGTGGATCGCCAAGATTGCAAAATCCCACGCGGATATCGAGGTCGAAATCGTCGACCTCAGGGATTTCCCGCTGCCCTTCTTCGATGAGGTCGCGTCCTCGGCCTGGGTGCCCTCGCAGAGCGAAGTGGCCCAGCGCTGGCAGAAGAAGGTGGCCGAGTTCGACGGCTTCATCTTCACCGCCGCCGAATACAACCACGGCCCGACGGCAGTGCTGAAGAATGCCATGGATTACGCCGCCAAGGAGTGGAACAAGAAGCCTGCCGGCTTCGTCGGTTATGGCGGCGTTGGTGGTGCACGCGCCGTCGAGCAGCTGCGCATGCATGCGGTCGAACTGCAGATGGCGCCGACCAAGACTGCCGTCCACATCGTCTGGGGCGATTTCCTGGCCGTGCGCCAGGGCGAGAAGAAGCTCGCGGACATCGAGCATCTCAACCAGGCCGCCAACGGGCTGATCGAAGAGATCACCTGGTGGGCGAAGGCGCTGAAGGTCGCTCGCGAAGCTGACGTTCTGGCCGAAGAGGCCAAGGCTGCCTGATCGGCGGCTGAGAAAGATTCCTCCCAGGGAATAAAGGGCGGCCTTGAGCCGCCCTTTTTTATTGACGGGTCAGTGCGCCGACTTGCCGTTGCCGGACAGGCGGGACGCCAGGACCTTGTCGATGCGGCGGCCGTCGAGGTCGACGACCTCGAAGCGCCAGCCCTGGGCGTCGACGCATTCGCCGGTGGTGGGCAGATGGTGCATGTGCGACAACACATAGCCGGCGACGGTTTCGTAGTCGCGGTTCTCGGGCAGGTCGATGCCAAGCTGGTCGGCCATCTCGTCGGCCTGCATGTAGCCGGCAAGCAGCCACGAGCCGTCCTCGCGCTGGACGGCATTGTCGACATCGTCCTCGTCGAGATCGGATCGGAACACGCCGGTGATCGCCTCGAGGATGTCGGCCGGCGAGACGATGCCTTCGAAATGGCCGTATTCGTCATGGACCAGCGCCATCGGCACTTCCGACTGCTTGAGCGTGGCAAGCACGTCGAGCGCGTCGGCCTGGTCGTGGGCGATGGGAGCGGTGCGCACATGCTTGCGCGGGTCGAATGCACGGCCGGCCAGGAGCGAGGCAAGCATCTCGCGGGTCTGGACGACGCCGACCATGGCATCGACAGAGCCTTCGCCGGCGGGAAGGCGCGAATGCTGGGTTTCCATCAAGAGCTTGCGGGTGGCCGCTTCGTCGGCCTGCAGGTTGATCCAGTCGACCTCGGTGCGCGGGGTCATGACGGCGCGCACGGCGCGGTCGCCCAGGCGCATGACGCCTGCAATCATGCGGCGTTCGTCGGATTCGATGGTGCCGTGATGCTCGGCCTCGGCGACGAGCATCTTGATCTCCTCGTCGGTGACCTTTTCCTCGCTTTCGCCGCGCTGGCCGAGCAGCCAGAGGACGCCACGGCCGGAGATGTCGAGCAGCCACACCAGCGGGGCGGCGATCTTGGCCAGCAGCGCCATGGCGGGCGCGACGCGGACGGCGACGCCTTCGGGGTCGCGAAGCGCGATCTGCTTGGGCACCAGCTCGCCGATGATCAGCGAGCCATAGGTGATGGCGGCGACGACGATGCCGACGCCAAGAGCATCGGCGGCACCGGCGCGCACGCCGTATTCCGCAAGGAGCCCGCTCAGCCGCTGGCCCAGCGTGGCGCCGGAGAAGGCGCCGGAAAGCACGCCGACAAGCGTGATGCCGATCTGCACCGAAGACAGGAACCTGCCGGGGTTGGCGCCGAGCTCAAGCGCGCGACCAGCACCCTTGACGTTGCGGTCGATCATCGCCTTGAGACGGGCGGGGCGGGAGGAGACGATGGCAAGTTCGGACATTGCCAGGAGGCCGTTCACACAGATGAGGACGACCACGATACCGATTTCAGCGTAAAGCATAATGATTGCTGCATAGCATTGCTTCCGCCCCTTCGAAAAGACGGCTGCAAAAATACTCTTCCCCGACGGGAGGCTTGCCTGCCTATTTGCGCGGCGCAAGTACCGCAACCATGACCTTGCCGTCGGTAAAGTAGGGATCGCCGCCCCCGTTGCGGCCTGTCTTGGTGAGGCCGATGCCGGGAACCGTCTCGACCGACAAGACTCGCCCGGCCGCGGTGAGGTCGCGGATCACCTGGTCGCGCTCTGCGTCGATGTCAGGCGCGATGTGGTGGGTGATCTCTCCGGTGTCGTGGCTGACGCCGACACCACGGTCGAAGCTCGCGGCGCCATACCAGGTCGGTCGGCCGTCGGGCCCGAGCGCGAATGTCAGCCAGAGGCGAATGTGGTGGCGCGTGTCGGGGCTGTTGCCGACCGGCTTTTCGAAGGCAATGTCCTGCGGGCGGCCGTCAAGCAGCAGAGTCGACACGGGGGCGTCGCGATAGGACCGGTCGAGCAGCACGCTTTCGCCGATTTCGAGCGAGGACTTGAGCGACAGGCCATCGGCGCGGTTCCAGCCTGCCGCCGTGAAGGCTCCGAGCAGGTCGGCCTCGGTGCCGACCATGCCGACATTGATGGGATCGCCGAGGATGCCTTGCGGCGTGGTGGTGATCAGGGCCGGGGGCTTGAGGCCATCGTGCAGGATGCGGAACGACCAGAACTCGGGCGCGGCGAAATAGGCGAGCGCGATATAGCTCGCGCACAAGGCCGCAAACCACAGGGTTGCCTGTCTGTGCAGTTTCCCCCTAGCCATCGGATCCGCCGCCCCAGATGGGTGAAGCAGGATTTTTATCCCCATTCAGGGCCACAGGCAAACCCGCGCCGGGTTCGTCAGGGCGCGTCAGCGGCAGGCGCGATAGCCGTTGCGGCGCTGCTTGATGTCGAAATGGAAGTGGTTGCGGTGGTCGTAATTGTAGCCGGGGCCGAGCACCGTGTTGAAATAGCTGCAGCCATCGGCGCGGATGGTGTTGAGGAAGCCGCGTGTGCGGAAGGCAAACAGGCCGGGCTTTTCGACGTCGATGTCGCGGCCGTTGTTGAGCTCGATGCGCATGATGTCGAGCGCGTTGCCCTTGCCGTGCTCCGACAGGGTGCGCGAGCCGGCGATCTTGCGGCAGGAATAGCTCGAACCCTGGTGGATCGTCTTGACGCCGGAGAAGTAGCGCAGGCGCGCGGCCGGCACCAGGTCGCGCTTGGTCCAGGCGGCGAAGCTGGCGGCCATGGCGCAGGTGACGGTGGCGGCGGGCTTCATCTGCACCGAGCCGATGGCCGAGACCTTGACCGGATAGTCGATGCCGCACGCCGCGCCGCCGCCGATGGGCGGCAGGTCGCGATACTGCACGTCGAGCTTCTTCAGGTCGGCACGGCAATCGACCTCGTCGGCCGGCATCACCGCCGGCCGCATCGGCGCCGTCTGCGGCTCGTTCGAAGGATCGTCGAGCTTGGGATAGGCGACCATGTAGGGGTTGGAGGGTACCAGCGTCTGCATGCCGCGCCCCTGAGCCGGGGCCAGCGAAGCGGTGCGGACAGGCTGCGGCTGCCGGGGCTCGATCTGGCCCAGGTTCTCGGCTTGTGCGTCCAGCGTCGGTTCGATCGCCGGATCGGCCGATGCCATCGCCGAATCGGACATGTCATAGGTCATGTCGGCTGCGGGCGCGGCATTGTCCTGGGGGATTGGCTCGACAGGGGCCAGCGAGGCGGTCTGCGAACCGACGTCGACGGCCGGCTGTAGCGCGAAGACGTCGCCCGAGGTGCAGGAACTGACCCCCAGGCCGACGATCGTCAGCGTCGTGGCAAGCAGCAGGGCGCGCTGGCGCGAGGTGCGGCGCGATGGTTCGGCTGGGCTGGCGGCGCGCGAATCTGCGGCCATGCGAAGGCTCCTGTCCCTTGAGGGAGTGAGCCTAGACCGCAAGGGTAAAGGAAAGATCAGCGCCGCCATTCACGGCTGCGGCGGAATTGCGGCGCGCGCCTATTGGCAGAAGGTGCCGCCATTGCGCCGGGGCGCGAGGTCGAAGTGGAAATGCAGCGCGTGATCGGCGTCGCTGCCCGGGCCGAGCACGGTCTTGAACGGGCCGCAGGCGGCCTCGCGGATCCGGGACAGGAACCTCGCATTCTGCGCCGGCGGGGCCGGTTCGACGTCGATGGCCGTGCCCTTGCTCAGGGTGAAGCGGGCGATGTCGAGCGCATTGCCGAAGGCATGCTCCGACAGCTTGCGCGTGCCGTTGCGCGGGCGGCAGACATAGGCCGAGGCCTGGTCGACCGTTGCCAGTTCCTCGCCGAACTCGGCCTTTGCTGCCGGTGCAATGACGTTTGCGGTAAACCGTGCCGAGGCTTCTGCCGCGGCACAGTTGATGAGCGCGTCGGGCGCGATGTCGACCGCGGCGGAAAGCCGCTTCAGCTTGAGCGGAAACGGCAGTGCGCAACCGTCGGCATTGCTTTGCGGTGCCGCCTCCTCGAATTCGGCGCCCAGCTGTTTGAGGCGGACGCGGCAAGCCGTCTCGTCCGCGGGCATGGTCGCAGGCCGTTCGGCATTCGATCGCTTGTCGGGCAGCATCTTCGGCGCCGGCGGGCCGAACATCTCGCCCGCCGGTGGATTGGCTGCCGCACGGTCGGGGCGCGTCGGTGGAACGGGAACGGCGGCCGGCACAGGCGCGGCTTGCGACCGTGGCTCCGGCATCGGCGGGCCGAACATCGGGCGCTCGGGCTGCTGGCTGGCATCGGGCTGCGGCCGAGGTGTCGGGATCGCCGCCTGCTCGAGCGTCCGGGTTGTGTTGGCCGGCGATGGTTGGGGCAGGGGCGGCGCCGGCGCCGCTTGCGGCACCGGAGCCCGGACGGGCAGGACGGGCCTGGCGCTCTCGGCAAGGCCGTGCGGCATCGCGGCGAAAGTCGCCAGCGGCAAGATCAGGATCAGGGAAGGCAGGCGGCGCTTGCATGTGTGCATCGGCGCTCAACGTCACCGGCCGGCCGCTGGTTGCCGAGGCGGCGACGGCAAGGCCATCAAATTCGGTGACGGGACTGTCATCAATGCAGGGAGGCGCGGCTTCTCACGCGCCCAGCGCCTCGAGGCCTTCTTCGAGCCAATCGCCCAGCATCGGCATGCCGAGAAGGTACTTGGCGGTGCGGCGATTGCTGCGCTGGCGTGCCTCGGCGACGGCGTCCTGCCACTCCGAAGCGTCGTAGTCGCCGCGGCCGATCCAGGCGAGGGCGACGAGTTCGGCGGCCTCGTCGACATTAAGGTCGCTGATCAGCTGGCGCAGCTCCTTTTCGGTGAGGTTTTCTTCCTCTTCCTCGGCGAGTCCGGCGTGATGGTGATTGTCGTGGGTGCCGCCGTCATATTCGATCTCGTGCTCGGCGCCGTCCTCATAATCCTCGTTGACGCCGGCGCTGATTGCCTTGGCCTTGAGGATGAACACCCGCACGGTGTCCGGGCCGATGGTCAGGTCCCACTCTTTTTCGCGCCGCTGCTGCACGAGCGTGCTCCTGGTTGCCTTCCCCCCACCTGATGATAGCGCATTTGGCGGCAACGTCACTGCCTCGATGTTCGCGGGGTGGTTGCCGCGGTTGACACGGCGCACGGCGAGGCAGAAATAGCCGGCCTTCCTTCCTCCTCCACGCGGTATCCCCCATGGCTTTGCTGCTTTCGCCGAAGATCTTTCCTGTGCTGATGCTGATCGCGTCCAACGTGTTCATGACGTTCGCTTGGTATGGGCACCTGAAGTACAAGGCGGCTCCGCTTTACGCGGCTGTCATTTTCAGCTGGCTGATCGCCTTCTTCGAATACTGGCTGGCGGTGCCGGCCAACCGCATCGGCCACCAGGTCTATTCTGCGGCGGAGCTCAAGACGATGCAGGAGGTGATCACGCTCTCGGTCTTCGTCATCTTCTCGGTGTTCTATCTCAAGGAAGGCATCACCTGGAACCATGCCATGGGCTTCGCGCTGATCGCCGGCGGGGCGGCGCTGATTTTCCGCGGCTGAGGCAGGACGAAACACCGCCATCGACGCGTTGACCTCGTCGGGGACGCATCGGTGGAGGTAGCCATGCAGATCCGATATCTGAGACTTCTGGCAGGCGCGTTGGTGTCGCTGCCGCTGTTTGCCGTACCCGTGTTTTCCGCCGATGGCGGCGGAGGCGGCAATTCCGGCGGCGGCATGGGCGGTGGTGGCGGCAACGGTGGCGACCAGGTCAAGTGCCGCACCGGTCTGGTCTACAACAAGAAGACCAAGAAATGCGAAGCGCCCAAGGCCGGCATGATCGATGACGACAGCCTGTACCTGGCGGGCCGGGCGCTGGCCATGGACGGCCGCTATGACGACGCGATCAAGGTGCTGGCGCTGGCCAGCGACAAGACCGACGCCCGCATTCTCAATTATCTCGGCTATTCCCACCGCAAGGCCGGGCGCATCCTCGTCGGCCTCGGCTATTATCAGGAGGCGATCCTCAACGATCCCGACTACATGCCGGTGCGCGAATATATGGGCGAGGCGCATCTGACGCTCGGCGACGTCGCCGGTGCGCGGCTGCAGCTGTCGGAAATCGCCGAGCGCTGCGGCACGGGCTGTCGCGAATATGGCCTGCTGGCCGAGCAGATCGAGACATATCTCAAGGGCTAGGCCCGGAACGCCGCCGGTTGGGCTCGGCATTCACGCCGTCCCCGGATGAAATCCGGCCCCGGATGCGTTAATCTCGCGATGGGCGCATTTTAGGAGGTAGCGATGCAGACCCGAATTGCGAAAGTGCTTGCTGGCGTTGTCGTGTCGCTGCCCTTGCTGGCGGCGCCTGTGTTCTCCGCCGACAGCGGCGGGAGCAGCAGCGGCGACGAGGTGAAGTGCAACAACGGCATGGTCTACAACAAGAAGACCAAGAAATGCGAACCGCCCAAGGCGGGCATGATCGACGACGACAGCCTCTATTCGGCGGGCCGGGCGCTTGCCATGGACGGCAAGTATGACGAGGCGATCAAGGTGCTGACGCTCGCCGCCGACAAGACCGACCCGCGCATCCTCAATTATCTCGGCTATTCGCACCGCAAGGCCGGGCGCGTGCTCGTCGGCCTCGGCTATTACCAGGAAGCGCTGCGCAACAATCCCGACTACACGCTGGTGCGGGAATATATGGGCGAGGCGCAGCTGATGCTCGGCGATGTCGCGGCTGCCCGCGTGCAATTGTCGGAGATCGGCAAACGCTGCGGCACGAACTGCCCGGAATACGGCATGCTGGAACAGCGGATCGACGCCTATCTGCGGGGGTAGCCGGCGCTGTAAGGCAGCGGGGGCAGGGCAACTGCCCCAACCCCGCTGCCTTATTGCCGTTGCCCCTTAGTCGCCGCGCGACAGCCTGACGATGGCGCCATTGTTTTCGTCGGTGAGCAACCAGACAGAGCCGTCGGGGGCGACGTTGACGTCCCGGATCCGGCCCAGTGCGCCGTCGAGCATGCGCTCCTCGTCGAGGACGTTGCCCTTGGCATCGCGGTCGAGGCGGCTCAGCAGTTCGAATTTCAGCGATCCGACGAGCAGGTCGCCTTTCCATTCCGGGAACATGTCGCCCTGGTAGCTGGCGAGGCCGGAAGGCGCGATCGACGGATCCCAGTAATACAGCGGCTGCTCGTAGCCCTTGGCCGACGTGCCGACGCCGATCTTTTCGCCGGAATAGTCGCGGCCATAGGTGATCACCGGCCAGCCATAGTTCTTGCCGGCCTGGGGCCGGTTCAGCTCGTCGCCGCCCTGGGCGCCATGCTCGACGGTGATCAGGGCGCCGAGGACCGGGTCGTAGGTCGCGCCCTGCAGGTTGCGGTGGCCCTTGGACCAGATTTCCGGCGCCATCGCCTTTCCGTCCGGCGAGGGATTGTCGGCGGGGATCGAGCCGTCGGCATTGATGCGGATGACGGCGCCGGCATGATCGTGCATGTCCTGGGCGCGGTCGCCATCGCCGCGGTCGCCCGTGGTGACGAACAGCGTGCCGTCGTCGTTGACGACGATCCGCGAGCCGAAATGCTGCCCGGCACCGGTCTTGCGGCTCATCGAGAAGATGACCTGGACATCCTCGAGCCGCGCGGCCTTGCCTTCGCGAACCAGCCTTGCCCGCGCAAGTGCGGTGCCCGCGCCGCCGCGGCCGGGCTCGGAGAAGCTGAAGTAGATGGTGCCGGAACGTTCGAAGTCGCGGGCGACGGCGATGTCCAGCAGGCCGCCCTGGCCGCGGGCCGCCACCTTCGGCACGCCCATGACCGGATCCGACAGGCCGTCTTGCGAGAAGATGCGGATGTTGCCGGAGCGTTCGGTGACGATGGCTTCGTTGCCCGGCAGGAAGTCCAGTCCCCAGGGGTGATCGAGGCCGTCGGCGATGACGTCGGCGCGGAGCGTGAGGTCCTGGGTGTTGAAGGTTTGCGTCTCGGCGAGGGCCGGCGAACCAACCAGGGCGAACATGAGTGCAAGTAGCGGCGTGTGGTTGCTCATCTATCCGACATAGGTGGAAAGGCTGGCGCGGCAACGGCAGCAGAGCATCAAAGCTGTGCAGGTTCAATCACAAGCGGGTGAAGCGGCGAACGCTCAGGTTGTCTGCACCAACAGGTCTATGGTGGTAAACGAATTTTTTGACGTGAATTCTGCGGCAGGATTGCTATATTCGCCGGAGATAGAGGTGAGACGGTCCCGTTAGCCGAGGCTGCCGGACCGTTTTCTTTTTTTGTGCCTCGCGGCAGCAACAGGCAAGCCGCGCGGCAAAGGCCAGGAGAGGTCGACTATGAACAAGGTTCCGATGACGGCGGGTGGATTCGTCGCGCTGAAGGAAGAGCTGCGCTGGCGCCAGCAGGAAGAACGCCCGCGCATCATCGAGGCCATCGCCGAGGCGCGCTCGCATGGCGACCTTTCGGAAAATGCCGAATACCACGCCGCCAAGGAATCGCAGAGCCTCAACGAGGGCCGGGTCAACGAACTCGAGGACCTGATCGCGCGCGCCGAGGTGATCGACGTCACCAAGCTGAACGGCGACAAGATCAAGTTCGGCGCCACCGTCGTGCTCGTCGACGACGATACCGAGGAAAAGAAGACCTACCAGATCGTCGGCGACCAGGAGGCCGACGTGAAGTCCGGCCGCATCTCGATCTCCTCGCCGATCGCGCGCGCGCTGATCGGCAAGGAAGTCGGCGACGCCATCGAGGTCAACGCGCCGGGCGGCGCGCGCGGCTACGAAATCGTCCAGGTACAGTTCATCTGAGGCGTGGGCGGCACCTGCCGCCGCATACCGGACCAGACAACGATGACAAAAGCACAAAGCCGCGCCGACATTTCCGGCGCGGTCGACATGGCGCGCATCGAGGTGATCGCGCCCAATCTCAAGAAGCGCCTGTCGGGCGTCACCAGCACCATCGTGCAACTGGTGCCGGTCCAGGCGCGCGACCTCAGCATCGCGGTGTTCGGGCCCGGCCTGCCCGACAATCTGCCCAAGATGCGCTGGTGGCAGCTGCCATCGCTGCTCCGGCGCCCGGCCTCCGGCCGGCCCCGCATCTGGCACGCCCGGCGTAACGTCGAGATGTTGGCCGGACTGGTGCTGCGTGACGTCTTCCGGGCGCCGCTGAAGCTGGTGTTCACGTCGGCCTCGCAACGACACCATACCGGATGGAGCAAATTCCTCATCCGGCGCATGGACGCGGTGATCGCCACCAGCCGCAAGACCGCAGCCTATCTCGAAGTGCCCAACACGGTGGTGATGCACGGCATCGATACCGTCCGGTTCTGCCCGCCGGAAAATCGGGCCGACGCGAGGAAAGCCGTCGGACTGGACCCGGCGCGCCAGTATGTCGGCTGTTTCGGCCGCATCCGCCACCAGAAGGGAACCGATCTGTTCGTCGATGCGATGATCGCGGTGCTGCCGGAGCGGCCGGAATGGTCGGCGATCATCGCCGGCCGGGCGACCGCGCAGCATGTCGAATTCGAAGAGCAGTTGCGCACCAAGGTAGCCGCGGCCGGCCTGGCCGACAGAATCCTCTTCGTTGGCGAGCACACGGACATCCCGCGCTGGTATCGCGCGCTGTCACTGTTCGTCGCGCCGCAACGCTGGGAAGGTTTCGGGCTGACGCCGCTCGAAGCCATGGCCAGCGGGGTACCCGTGGTGGCGGCCGATGTCGGCGCGTTTTCGGAGCTGGTTCCGCCGGACGCCGGTATGGTCGTTTCGGCGGATGACCTGCGGGTCATGATCGCTGCGTCTAGCGCTTTTATGGATCATCCCGAACGGCAAGCTGCGGCCGGAAACGCCGCATTGGCCTATGTTCGGGCAGATTTCCCGCTCGAGCGCGAGGTAGACAATCTCGCCGCCGTCTATGGGCGGGTCTGGGCGCAGTAACAAGTTGATTCTTGCACGCTTGTGGGCGTTCAACTTGGTTCCTCGGGCACTAGGCTCGACCACAATAATGCATTCTTGGAAGGAGCTACGGTGATAGAGGGAGGTTTCTTTCCACCTGACCGAGGCTACTGGCAGGCAATCGGCGAGTGTCCGACAAGATCTTGGCAACTTATCCCATCGCACGATTGACGTGCCCCTAAAGTAGGACGCGAACTTCGACTGGACAGGCGCGGAATGGTCGGTTCAGCCCAAGACTTGGTCGATCAAACGCTGATTGATGGTGCCTATGCTGGCGCACTTCGGCATCCTGCAACAATTATCAAATTCAAGGGTGTTGACGGGTGGGTGACCCGTGAAGCAGCTGCCATCATCGCTATCTGTGACGCCGTGTTTTCCATGTACAAACCCGCTTTGCCCGTGAGGAAGTGCTCACCACAGCCATCGCGACGGCCCAAGACGAGGCGGCGCTCGACGCAATCGACGTCAGCGCCGGCTGGCCGGCTTAGATCGTCTCGGGAGTTCCACGCATCTTGAGTAACTTGGCTGGAACGCCACCGTAGACCCCGAATGGCTCGGTCTTGCCCCGTACAACCGCCCCCGCTGCGATGACGCAACCGGTGGAAATATGGGCTCCATCCAGAACGGTGACGTTGGCACCGATCCATACATCGTCCTCAATGGTAACTCCGCGTTGCGTGCCGCCCTGCGATCCGATGGGCCTATCGATGTCCGAAAAGTTATGGTTCGACGGGATAATGACAGTATGGGCTGCGATGCGTACCCAGTTGCCGATCTTGAGACCTCCATGCCCATAGAGGATAGAATACGGGTTAATGGTGCAGTTGTTGCCGATCAAAATATCTCCCGGCCCCAACAACATCGCTCCCGGGTAAATGGTAGTGTCGCGACCGATAGAAATTGAACCACTCCGAGGACGGAGAACGGCCCTTTGACTTACTTTGGCGCGGTGCCCTACACGAATTCTACCGCGACTGAGCAAAGCCAAGACCTTGGCGCGGAAGATGCTTGAAGTGATTTTCATGTCCGTCTGTCTAGCCAGCAACTCGCGATCTTAGCAACACCTTGCAGGTATGACAGCCGGCTCACAACGCTGTCGGCATCAATGCCGTTGGCCAGGCAGTTCCGTCGCGCGTCCTATCCGGCGCTGAGCAAGATCGTCTTGTGCGCTTCGACCTTAAGCGTGAAGCCCTTGTTCCGAAGCGCCTGAAGCATGGCGGTGACCTTATCCTCACCGGTGATGTGGGGGTGGATCTCGACCACGATATGCTTGACGCCCGACAGTGTGGAATTCGACAACAATTCGATTTCCGCCCCCTCGACGTCCATGATGACGATATCTGGTCGATGCTCGGCCAGAACGTCATCGAGGCGATCACTTTGCACTGACATTTTCTCGGCGTGGCCACCCCGTTCCTTGGTGGACGATGAGACGATGTTGTCGCTCCTGAAGAAGGCGATTGGTTCGCCGTCGGTGGTGATGGCTCGCATGCGCAGGTTGGGTGTCAGGCCGTTCAGAGCATAGTTGTTACGGATTATTTGCTCCAACAACGGGTTGGCCTCATACGACACGACGTTCTGAGCGCCACATAAGCGCGCGCACAGAAGTGAGACGAAACCGATCCCGGTGCCAATCTCCAGGACTCGATCATTTGGCGCGAGCAATCCGCGGACCAATTGGCGTTCGTGGCTTTCGTATGTTTCCTTGAAGAGAGCCGAACGGATGAAGCGAGGCAACGCTTCCGGAGAGGTCGAGATCCTTACACCGTCGAGTGTGATCTCCTGCACGTTGAGCAGGCGACGCCAATGAAGCTTCAAGCTGCGAAAATAGTTGGGCATATCAGTGATCCGTAGGCTATTTTTGGGCGCTTATGAAATAGCCGAGGGCCACGCTACAAATACGTTCACCCCGACGTCCCGAATAGCGCCCGTCGCCCCTGGCGAAGGTGATTTTCGAGTAAAGCAGATCGAAGAAGTGTGAAAGATGGAAACGGCCACGCTTGAAAAGGCCTCTGTAACCGCTGATGCTGCCGGCGCTGGTGTAGCGCCCCCAAACCAGAGGCTGCAGCTCGATCTTGGAAAAGCCAGCGCGGGTCAGGGTCTCCCGCCACCAACTGGGCGTTCCCCTGAAGTAGTCATCGGGATGTCCATGGATACGGAAGATGAATGGCACTGTAATGTGAACAGTTCCGCTGGGCGCAAGCACACGGTAGATTTCGTCGACGACGAAACGGGCGTCGTAAATGTGTTCGAGCGTGTTGAGACAGAGGCAAGTTGCGTAGCTGTTGTCGTCGATCGGAAAAACGCCGTTTGGGCCGACCAGGTAAGTCGGGTCGATTTTCGGATCGATGTTGAGTGAGTCATATTTCACGGACTGCGGAAGTATGTCGCGATAGAGCGAGTTTCCTCCGCCCCCAACGTCAAGCAATGAACCTTCAAGTCTCAATTGGACAAGCTTTTCGTATTCGAGTGCGCGTAGGCAACTTAAGCCCTTCTTTCGGCTATAGATCTTTTGCCAGCGCGCTAGGCTGGGAAGCAGCGGTGGGACATATGTGTAGGTCAAGCGACTCTTCTTCGCAGGTAGCTGGATATGCGGGCAGGTATCTCATGTACTGCCGCGAGGCGTGGCGCAAGACTCTATGAGGGTTACTCAGCCGATCGCGTGCGCAAAGTGTGGTTCAACTCGTTTGACAGGCGTGCTAGGCCACGCCAAATGATGTGGATCGTTCCCTGGATAAGGGGGAATGCTCGGTGCAGGTCTGGTCCGCCCGTTGCCTTTCAGTCAACCTCCATTTAATGCAAATATTGCAATGCACGGCCCATGCCTAGTAAAAGGAAAATCGTGGAAAGCACTCTTCCCCTTTCTGCGTTCATCATCTGCCTGAACGAAGAAGATTATCTCGGAAACTGCATCGATAGTCTGCGCGGTTGCCGCGACATCGTGATTGTGGATTCCGGATCCACCGACGGAACGTTGGCATTGATCCAATCCTACATCGATCGGGGCTGGCCGATTAGGCTTTTCTCGGAAAAGTGGCGCGGCTATGCCGGGCAAAAGCAGTTCGCGCTCGATTTGTGCCGAGAGGATTGGTGTTTCAACATCGATGCGGACGAGCGATTTGACGATGCGCTTCGGGCCGCGCTGCCTGCGCTCTTGGCGGCCGACGACTCGGTTGTTGGATGGCGCATCGCTCGGCGCCCCTACCTGATCGGATATGGTTACACGCCGGCACATGTTCACGAACGGCGCAATCTCAGGCTCATTCGTCGTGGGCGCGGCCGTTACGACCTGTCCCAGCGAGTCCATGAGGGCATCCGACCTGATGGCCACGTCAAGGCTGCACCTTCCGGCAGTCTGCTTCACTTCCGCCCAATCATCATGGACCAGCAAATTCTCAAGGAAAACAACTACTCCACGCTCAAGGCCGATCAGTTGGTCGCGGCCGGGCAGGGTCCACGTCGCTTCAGGCTCATTTTCAATCCGCCGATGTTTTTCCTGCGCCTCTACCTGCGCAATGGCCTTTGGCGATGCGGCTTCACCGGGTTCATCGAGGCAATGACGGGCGCAGTCTATTCCTTCCTGACGGAAGCAAAAATCTATCAGCGCAACGCACTTCGGACCAGGCCATCTGTCGATGACGTCGACCGTGGCGCGAAGTCAGGCCGTGCCGAGCAGCAGCCATGAAGGTAATGCATTTCCATTTCGGCAAGGATGGCGGAGCCGAACGTTTCTTTGTCCATCTGCTCAACGGACTTGCTGAGCATGGTGTGCAACAGAAAATCGTGATCCGCCCTGATCGCGCCTGGAAGAACAACATTCACAGTTCGGTGGAGGTGATCGAGAGCCATTTCCGGACCGCATCGTTGGATCGCTTCTTGCTGCCCTTGCGTGTCAATGCGCTCATCAGACATTGGAAACCGAACAGTGTCCTTGGATGGATGCCCAAGGGAGCCAAACTCGTGCCCGGAAACCCTAAGCCGCATCGACTGGTACGTCTCGGCGACTATCCGACCACATTGAAGAAGTTCCGCAATATCGACACCGTAGTCTGCAATACGCCGGGAATTGCCAGCCATGTCAGGGCCATGGGCTGGATGCGCGGTGTCGAAGTGATCTCCAATTTCACTGACATGGAGCGAGTGGCGCCCTTCAGCCGCAGTGCCATGAATACGCCGGAAGACGCGTTCGTCATTTCCTCCATGGGACGTTTCGTGCCGCGCAAAGGCTTCGATGTCCTCATACAAGCGCTCGCCGAACGGCCGAAGGCTTATCTGTGGCTGATCGGGAATGGCGAACAGGAAGGCAATCTGCGTGCACTGGCCGAACAACTCGGCGTCGATGACCGTGTTCGGTTTGCCGGCTGGCAGAAAGATCCAAGGCCTTTCATCGCGGCCAGTGATTGCTTCGCGATGGCGTCCAGCCACGAGCCCCTGGGCAATGTGGTCCTCGAAGCTTGGGCGCAGCATGTTCCGGTCGTCTCAACCCGGTCGGAAGGTCCGACCTGGTTCATGCGCGACGGCGACAACGGACTGATGGTCGACATCGGCGATCACCAGGCGTTTGCCAGGGAAATCGGCCGCGTCCAGGATGATGTTGAAATGTCGAGAAAGCTGGTCGCGTCAGGGCTTCGCACACTTGAGCAGCAATTTTCAGCTGATGCGGTCGTGCGTGCCTACATGGCACTTTTCGCGGCCCACCCCTAGATCCCCACCAGTCCCTCATCCTTCACCTGCCGGATCGTCAGCGCCGTGCGCACGGTGTCGACATTGGGCGAGGATGTCAGTTCCTCGATGACGAAGGTCTGGAAGGTGCCGAGGTCGGGCGCGAGGCAGTGCAGCATGAAGTCGGATTCGCCCGAGACCATCCAGGCGCTGCGCACGATCGGCCAGTTGCGGGTGCGGTCGGCGAAGGCCTTGAGGTCGACCTCGGACTGGCGGTTGAGGCCGACGAGGCAGAAGGCGACGACGTCCATGCCAAGTGCCGGGGCGTTGAGCAGGGCGCGGTAGCGCTGGATGATGCCTTCGTCCTCCAGCCGCTTGACCCGGCGCAGGCAGGGCGGCGCCGAGATGCCAACGCGACGCGACAGTTCGACATTGGTCATGCGGCCGTCGTCCTGCAGTTCGCGCAGGATCTTCCAGTCGATGGCGTCGAGATCGGCCTTGATCGGCATGTTCGCTCCAGCTCTCGCGCAAGAATCTTGCGCGTCCTTGTCATTAAACCACTCGCAGCCATTGGGAAGCCCAAGCTGAGGAAATCGACGCCGGGCATGGGCGCGTTCCCCCGAAGATCAAGCTTTCGGGGGAGTAACATCTTGTCGCCTTGCGCGGGGCAGGGGTGAACACCTAGATTAGAGGCGATCTGCGCCCCGTTTTGCGGGGGGCTGCTTTTTCCATTGACCACGAAGGCCCTTACGATGACCGCCAAACATGCGCCAGTTCTTATCATCGGTTCGGGTCCTGCCGGATACACGGCAGCGATCTATGCGGCGCGCGCCATGCTCAAGCCGATGCTCGTCGCCGGCATGCAGCAGGGCGGCCAGCTGATGATCACCACCGAGGTAGAGAACTATCCCGGCTTCGCCGAGCCTATCCAGGGGCCCTGGCTGATGGACCAGATGCGGGCGCAGGCCGAGCATGTCGGCACCGAGATGGTCCACGACATCATCACCGAGGTCGACCTCGACGTCCGGCCGTTCCGCGCCAAGGGCGATTCCGGCACCGTCTACACAGCCGACGCGTTGATCATCGCCACCGGCGCCCAGGCCAAATGGCTTGGCCTGCCCTCCGAGCAGGTGTTCCAGGGTTTTGGCGTTTCGGCATGCGCCACCTGCGACGGCTTCTTCTACCGCGGCAAGAACGTGGTGGTGGTCGGCGGCGGCAATTCGGCCGTCGAGGAATCGCTCTACCTCTCCAACCTCGCCAAGACGGTGACGGTGGTGCACCGGCGCGACCATTTCCGCGCCGAGCGTATCCTGCAGGAGCGGCTGTTTGCCAAGGACAACATCAAGGTGATCTGGGATTCGGCGGTCGAGGAGATCGTCGGTGCTGCGGCGCAGAAGCCGCTGCCGCCGTCGGTCAACGGCGTCAGGCTCAAGAACGTGCACACCGGCGCGATCACCGAAATGGCGACCGACGGCGTGTTCGTGGCGATCGGCCATGCGCCGGCGGTCGAACTGTTCGTCGGCAAGCTGAAGCAGAAGCCGAACGGTTATCTCTGGACCGAGGCGAACTCGACGCGCACCAACGTGCCCGGCGTGTTTGCCGCGGGCGACGTCACCGACGACATCTATCGCCAGGCGGTGACGGCGGCCGGCCTCGGTTGCATGGCAGCGCTTGAGGCCGAAAAGTACCTGGCGGGAATTGAAGTACATCGCGAAGCGGCCGAATAGGCCGATCAGACGCCTGGCATAAGAGGGGAAAAATGGCGTTGGATTGGGATAAGTTGCGCGTGTTCCACGCTGCGGCGGAGGCTGGTTCTTTCACGCATGCGGCGGAGACGCTGCGGCTGTCGCAGTCGGCCATTTCACGCCAGGTGAGCGCGCTTGAGCACGACATCGGCGTGCCGCTGTTCCACCGCCACGCGCGCGGCCTGGTGCTGACCGAGCAGGGCGACATGCTGTTTCGCACTGCCCACGACGTGCTGATGAAGCTCGAGACGATCAAGACCAGGCTGACCGAGACCAAGGACAGGCCGTCGGGCGTGCTGCGCGTGACGACGACCGTCGGCCTCGGCGCCGGCTGGCTGACCGAGCGCGTCCAGGAGTTCCTCGAACTCTATCCCGACATCCAGCTGCAGCTGATCCTCGCCAACGAGGAACTCGACCTGACGATGCGCCAGGCCGACTGCGCCATCCGCCTGCGCCAGCCGCAGCAGCCCGACCTGATCCAGCGCCGGCTGTTCACCGTGCATTTCCACCTCTATGCCTCGCCAGCCTACGTCAACAAATACGGCAAGCCGGCGTCGATCGCCGAACTCAAGAGCCACCGCATCGTCACCTTCGGCGTGCCGGTGCCGACGCATCTGAGCGAGCTCAACTGGCTCGAGACGGTGGGCGATTTCGAGGGCGGCCAGCGCGTGCCGACGCTGCAGATCAACGACATCCTGTCGATCAAGCGGGCAGTGCAGACCGGTGCCGGCATCGCCATGCTGCCCGACTATGTCGTGGGCAAGGATGACGGGCTGGTGCAGCTCCTGCCCGAAACCGAGGTGCCGTCCTTCGACACCTATTTCGCCTATCCGGACACGATGAAGGAACAGGCTAAGCTGCATGTGTTCCGCGACTTCGTCATCTCCAAGGCGCGCAGCTGGGCCTTCTGAGGCCGGGCGTCAGGCACCGCCTCAGCCGTCGCCGCGCCAGGGCGTGAGACGCGGCAGCCAGCCGGGAACGTTGCTGCGGTAGGCCTCGTATCGGCCGCCATAGCGGTGGGCCAGGACCGGTTCTTCATAGAAACGCACGAAGGCGGCCATGGCGGCGCCGATGACGGCCGCATAGGCGACGAGCGGCCCGTGCGCGAAGATCAGTGCCTGTCCGAGGATGATCGCCAGCATGGCCACATACATCGGGTTGCGGACGTGGCGATAGGCGCCGCCGATGACCAGCCGCTCGGTCGGCGCGATCGGGGCAGGGGTGCCCGAACCCTCCATGGCGAAGCGGGCGAAGGCATGCAGTAGCACGCCCAGCCCGGCCGCGACGAGCATCACACCCAGGACCACCAAAGCCGCATTGGCCACGGCAAGGCCGTAGCCGGCGGTGAGCATCCACGGCACCAGCCCGGCGACGATTCCGGGCGCGGCGAGGAAGAAGACGGCACTGCCGAGCACTGCGGACGGTTTGCGCAAGGCCTGCACTCCCATTGGTCGGGTTGCTTGGAGAGTGCGCATGATGCCGGTTCTGCCGCAACAATGATCGTCCGCTGCCCGAACCGGCGGCATTGCACTGCAGCACGGAATTCGGCGGCCTTTTTGCCGTCAGCGCGTCTTGTGATGTGCATTGCAGCATCGATATCTGCCGGTTTTCGGCGGTAATTCTGGTCCTATCGGGCCTCTAACATTGTTGGACCACAGCTCGCGCCTTTTTGCATGCGTGCGTTGCAAAATAGATGCTTGTTTGTTGGGCATGGAGAGCACATATATTGACCATCTCCAGGGCGCGTTCCTCCTCCCATTAGCGCCCTCGAGTGTTCCCCTCTGGAGGTTAGCCTTAATCGGCACTTCCAAACAAACTCAGCCGGATCTTCTTGGATCCGGCTTTTTTGTTGCCCGGATTCAGGCGCTCCAGCCCACGTAACAGTGACATGTAACCCCGGGTAACGTTCCCCGTTCCCCGCGACGCGCCTAGCTTTTGGATGGACGCGGTGATGGCGCGCCGGGAGATGGGGGCATCACCCGAGCGGGCCAAGGGCTCAGGCAAAGCGCCGCGTCCAGCAGTTTGCCAACGACCCAAGACGTTGGCCACGTAGCGGCGGACCTGCCGTCCCGCCTCCCGCGGAACGGTCCGCAAAAAGCGGTGCCCGAGATTGCCTCGGGCGCCGCTTTTGATTCTGGCGGGCCGTCTCCATATCGGCCCTGTGGTTCCATTTTCCCGATCACTGGCAGAAGGCATCGTGGGGGCAGCATGAGCAAGACACCGGCAGCGAGGCCGAAGATCCATGGCGGAGGGTGCCTTTGCGGTGCCATCCGGTTCCAGGCGCTTGGCCCGGCCGGCAAGCCGCATACCTGCTCGTGCCGCATCTGCCAGCGTCACACCGGCGCCCTGACCGCCGCCTGGGTGGAGTTCGCCAGCGACAAGGTGAGTTGGACCGGGCCGGGCGGCGCGCCGTCGGTCTATCGCTCGTCGGATTATTCCAGCCGCGCTTTCTGTGCCTCCTGCGGTAGTTCGCTCGGCGCCATCGACGACGCGCCGGTCGTGGCGCTTTTGGTAGGGGCGTTCGACAAGCCCGGCTCGCTCGAATTCAAGCCGACGGCCCACTCGTTCCGCGGCGGGCGGCCGAAGTGGTGGCATGTCGACATCAAGGCTGGGTAAGGCTCACATGTAGAGCTTGGCCGGGTCCTTGCCGGCATAGAGCTGGCCGACATCTGCTGCGTAGCCGTTGAACAGCTGCGTCGGCACCAGTTCGCCGGTATGCAGCACACGTTCCCTGGCCTGGCTCCAGCGCGGGTGCGGCACGTCGGGGTTCACGTTCGCCCAGAAGCCGTATTCGCTCGGCTGGATCGCTTCCCACAGGCCGACGGGCTGCTCGGCGACGAAGTCGATCTTGCGGATCGACTTGATCGACTTGAAGCCATATTTCCACGGCAGCGCGAGACGCAGCGGAGCGCCGAACTGCTTGCCCAGCGGCTTGTCATAGGCGCCGGTAACGAGGAAGGGCAGGTCGAGTGCTGCCTCCTCGATGGTGACGCCTTCAACATAGGGCCAGGGATAGACGAAGTCGTTCTGTCCCGGCGCCATCTCCGGATCGAGGAAGGTCTCGAAGCGGATGAACTTCGCGTCCGCCTTGGGGCTGGTCATCGCCACCAGCGCCTTCAGCGGAAAGCCGCTCCACGGGATGGTCATCGACCAGGCCTCGACGCAGCGGTGGCGGTAGAGCCGCGTTTCCAGCGGGAACTTCCTGATCAGGTCGTCGATGGCGAGCGTCATCGGCTTGTCGACGAGACCGCCGATTTGCACCTCCCACGGCCGTGTCTTGAGCTGCTGGGCGTTGGCGGCGATTTCCTTATAGGTGCCGTATTCGTAGAAGTTGTTGTAGTTGGCGTTGATCTCTTCGGGCGTCAGCGAGCGGTCGAGCTTGTAGGCCGTGTTCGGCTTGGCCGGATAGAGGTCGGCCGTCGGGTCCTTTTCCTCGGCGCGAGCCGGCCGCGGCAGCGCGGCGGCGGCAAGGCCGAGCCCCATGCCGGCGAGGATCGAGCGGCGGTTGAGGAAGATCTCCTCGGGCGTGGCCAAGTCTTCTGAGATCGCCCAGTTCGGGCGGCGGTGTACGAATGCCATGCTTGGTTCTCCAAAGGGACCGTCCGCAAGGTCGCCCCGGCGGACAGCGAAATCAACGCGGTCACGTTCACATACGTGTGCGAACGCTGCCGTGTTTCGTTCGCTTGCCGCATTGAAGATCAACAGAGCGTGAGGAGGAAGGTCCGGACGGCCGATGGGGCCGCCCGGTCCATCCCGTGTCACGCGGCCTTGCCGGCCGACTGCATCGCCTCGTCGGCGAGGCGGCCGGTGAGTTCGGCCATGTGGTCGAACTCGGCGCGGTAGGTGGCGGCACCCGCGGTCGCCGAGCGCAGCTCGATGATCAGGTCGCCGATCTCGGATTGCGGCATCGTCGCCTCGACCACGTCCCAGCCTTGCCAGTCGGCGCGCGCGTCGTAGCCGAGGATCTGGCCGCGTCGTTGCGGCACCAGCGCGATGATGCGGGCGGTGGCGTCGGAGGGGGTGAAGATCTCGACCTTCATGACGGGTTCGAGCAGGACCGGCGAACAGCCGGGCATGCCTTCCTTCATCGCGATCTTGGCCGCCATCTGGAACGCCATGTCGGAGGAATCGACGCTGTGGTAGGAGCCGTCCGACAGGTTGACCGCGATGTCCACGACGGGAAAGCCGAGCGGGCCGACCTTGAGGAAATCGCGCGCACCGGCCTCGACCGACTGGATGTACTGCTTGGGCACGACGCCGCCGGTGATCGTGTCGGTGAACTCGAAACCCGAGCCGCGCGGCAGCGGCTTGATCTCGATGACGACATCGCCGAACTGGCCGTGGCCGCCAGACTGCTTCTTGTGGCGGCCGCGCTGCTGGACGGCCTTGCGGATCGTCTCGCGATAAGGCACCGCCGGCGCATAGCCTTCGACGGCGATCTGGTTGCGGCCTTCGAGACGCTCGCGCACCACCCTCAGATGCATCTCGCCATGGCCCGACAGCACGGTTTCGGCCGAGTCCTGGTTGTGGTGCAGGGTCAGCGAGGGGTCTTCCTCGGCCAGGCGCTGGATGGCGGCCGACATCTTGACCTCGTCCTTGCGCTCCTTGGGACGCAGCGCGAAGGCGTAGACGGGTTTTGGCGGCTCGAGGCTGACGAGCGGCTTCATGCCGCCCTTGGCCGAGGTCAGCGTCTGGCCTGTGGCGACGTTGTCGAGCTTGCCGAGCGCCACGGTCTCGCCGGCACCGGCGCTGGCGAGCTTGGACTGGTCCTTGCCGAGCATGCGGTAGATGCCCGAAACCTTCGCTGTGTCGGTGGCATTGAGCCACAGCTCGGCGCCGTCGCCGACCTGGCCGGACAGGATGCGCGACACCGACAGCTTGCCGGCATGCGAGGTGTGGATGGTCTTCATCACCTGGACGATGGCCGCACTGCCGTCGGTGACGCCGAGCCGCTTGCGGGTCGCCTCGACATCGGGGGCGTCGTGGCGGATGGCCTTCAGCAGCCTGAGCGCGCCATTGCCCTTTTCGGCCGAGCCGATCAGCACGGGGGTGACAGCGCCATCGCGCAGATCGGCGGCGAGGTCGTCGAAAACCTCGTCCTTCGGCGGTTCGATCTCCTCGAGCAGCTGCTCCATCAGCTGGTCGTCGTGGTCGGCGAGGGTTTCGAGCATGGCGAAGCGGGCTTCGAGCTCGCGCGCCTTCTCGTCGCCGGGAATCTCGGCGATCTCGCTCTCGGCATACTCGCGGTAGACATAGGCGCGTTCCAGCGCCAGGTCGATCGAGCCGACGACGACGCCATCCTTGCGCAGCGGGATCTGGCGCAGCAGCAGGGGCGTGCGGCTGACCGGCTGCAACAGCTTGAGCGTGTCGCGCACGCCGGCCGTCGCCTTGTCGATCTTGTTGAGGAACAGGATGCGGGGCACGCCGAGCTCGTCGAGCTTGCGCATGATCAGCTGCAAGGCGGGGATCTTCTTCTCGTCGGGTTCGGCGACCACGACCGCCAGGTCGCAGGCAGCAAGGATGGGGTCGGCCTCGAAGGCAAACTCGACCGAGCCGGGGCAGTCGACGAAGGTGATGCTCTCGCCCATGAACTGGGTGGTGGCAAAGACCGCCTCGACGCTCATCGCGTGGGCGCGGGCCTCGGCCGAATGATCGGACACCGTGTTGCCGGTCGACACCGGCTGTTGCTTGGAAATGGCGCCCGTGCGGGCGAGAAGGGCTTCAAGAAGAGTGGTTTTACCGCTGGCAAAGGGACCGACGATGGCGATGCATTTCGGTCCCGTGCGTCTTCCTCCGGCGCGACTACCCATGAGAGCTGACCTCCACTCAGGCATTTTTCCCTGAATGCGGCGGCCGGCCTGTTCGGCCGTCGCGGGCAATGACGTTTTTGGTGTTCCTCCCGGTCGTACCCATCGTCACACGGCTTTGCCGGGAGGGCAAGGGGATGAGGCGCCCGCCCGGTTCGGAGGCGAGCCATCCGTCGCGGCCGAACCTCCTGCTCAGGTCCAGCGCCAGGCCGGAGCCAATGAAGGGAGGGCCGGGAAGCTTGAAACCACCGGCCTCAATCTCGCCAGAGCCGGTCAGGCGGCTTGCCAGGACTGCAACTGGGCAAGGGTCGCCGTCGCTCCGCCGCAGACGACCATCAGCACGCGTTCGAAGCGCGCCAGTGAAGCTGGATGCGTATAGGCGAGGGCGAGCGTCGCGCCACAAGCCGGCTCGACCAGCACGCGATGGTCGTCGACGAAGCGCAGGCAGGCCTCGACGGCGGCGCGGTCTTGCACGATGACGCTCTCGACTGCTCGGCTCTGTGCCAGCTCGAAGGCGCGCTCGCTGACGACGCGGGCACCGAGCGAGGTGGCGATGCTGGTGATGGCGGGCAGTTGCACCCGCCAACCGGCCGTCATCGCGGCAGCCAGCGACGCCGCTCCGTCGGTCTCGACAGCTATGATCGGGACATGTGCCAGGTCGTTGCGCGCCAGGCCCTGGGCAACGCCGGCCATGAGACCGCCACCACCGACAGACAGAGCGACAGCATCGAAAGACAGCCCGCTGGCGACGACTTCGTCGATCATCGTCGCATGTCCGGCCCAGAGCAGCGGATCGTCAAAGGGGTGAATGAACGCCGTTTCCGCGTCGAGCGCCGACAGGGCGCGTTCGTTGGCCTCCTGCCACGAGGCACCGTGGACGATGACCTCGGCGCCCTCCTGGCGGATCAGCGCCTTGGCCCTGTCCGTCGTCGTCTCGGGAACGAAGACCGACACGGGAATCGACAGACGCCGGCCGGCATAGGCAACGGCGATGCCGGCGTTGCCGCCTGAGGATGAGATGAAGCGGCGCTTGCCGCTGCTGGCATGGTGTTCGCAGGCGGCGCCGATGCCGCGGATCTTGAATGAGCCGGGTGGCTGCAGGGCGTCCATCTTCAGCCAGACCGACCGCCCCGCTGCCAGGCTGAGGGGCCGCGATTCGAGCAGAGGCGTGTTGAG
Source organism: Aminobacter aganoensis (assembly GCF_014206975.1). Classification (GTDB taxonomy): domain Bacteria; phylum Pseudomonadota; class Alphaproteobacteria; order Rhizobiales; family Rhizobiaceae; genus Aminobacter; species Aminobacter aganoensis. The sequence continues at coordinate 169,385 of NZ_JACHOU010000005.1, read as the reverse complement.
ATGCAGGGTCATGGGTTTCGACCTTGGGGGAGACGTTTGGTGCTTATGCGGTAATTCTCGAACCGGCGCCAGCAGGCAGGAGGCCCTGACGAGCGCTCATGCGCCCTCAGGCCACCGGCCGACCAGCCAGGACTATCGATGCCGGCCGTTTTCGGCATGTCTGTGAAATGAAAAAGCCCGGCAGGTTCGCACCTGCCGGGCTTTTCAGCGTTGGTGGCCGAGGATCAGTCCTTGGCGTTGAGGTCGGTGCCGAGCGTGTCCTTGACGAACAGCGTGCCGATAATGAGCGTCATCGCCGCGATCGCGATCGGGTACCACAGGCCGTAGTAGATGTCGCCGGCCGCAGCACTCATGGCGAAGGCGGTTGCCGGCAGCAGGCCGCCGAACCAGCCGTTGCCGATGTGATAGGGCAGCGACATGCCGGTGTAGCGGATGCGGGTCGGGAACATCTCGACCAGGATCGCCGCGATCGGGCCATAGACCATGGTCACGTAGATGACCAGGACGGTGAGGATGGCGATGATCATCGGCCAGCTGACGGCTGCCGGGTCGGCGACCATGGCGAAGCTGCCGCCGGCCGGGATGTTGAAGAACCCGACCTCCGGAGCTCCGGCTGCCTCTTCGGCGGTGACCAGCTTGTCCTTGATCGCCTGTTCGGTCGGAACGGTGGTCTTTTCGCCGGCGCGGACCGCGGCGGCGTCGAGCTTCAGTTCCGGATTGGCGGCGATGAAGGCGTCGAGCTTCTGGTCGGCAACCTTGGCCGTACCACGGACCAGCGGATAGCCGGCGTCGTGGAGGGCGATGTTGACCGATTTGACGAAGGCAGCGTCGCTCGCCTTGGCGGCATCGCCGGCGGCGATGGCGTCATAGGAGGTGACGGTTTCCTCGCCGATCTTGACGGTTGCCGGGGTGCCCGGAGCAGCCGTCGCGACGACGTCATAGGGAACCGAGTTCTTGGTCAGGAACGACGTGGCGATATCGCAGGAGGTGGTGAACTTCGCGGTGCCAACCGGGTTGAACTGGAACTTGCAGTCGCCGGGAGCGGCAGTGACGGTGGCGCGAACGTTCTGCTGGGCGGTGGCGAGTGCCGGGTTTGCGGCCCAGGTCAGCGCCTTGAACAGCGGGAAGTAGGTGACGATGGCGAGCGCAAGGCCGGCCATGATGATCGGCTTGCGGCCGATCTTGTCGGACAGCCAGCCGAACAGCACGAAGAAGCCGGTGCCGAGCAGAAGCGAGATCGCGATCATGATGTTGACCGCCTGGGCGTCGACCTTGAGCACGTTCTGCAGGAAGAACAGTGCGTAGAACTGGCCCGAGTACCACACCACGGCCTGGCCGGCGGTGAGGCCGAACAGCGCGAGCAGGGCGATCTTGGCGTTCTTCCACTGGCCGAAGGCTTCCGACAGCGGCGCCTTGGAGCCCTTGCCCTCTTCCTTCATGCGCTGGAAGGTCGGCGATTCCGACAGCGATAGACGGATCCACACCGAGATGCCGAGCAGGATGAAGGAAAGCAGGAACGGAACGCGCCAGCCCCAGGCGGCGAAGGCCTCCTTGCCGAGCCAGCTCTGCACCACCAGGATGACGACCAGCGACAGGAACAGGCCGAGCGTCGCCGTGGTCTGGATCCACGAGGTGTAGTAGCCGCGGCGGTCGTCGGGGGCGTGTTCGGCGACATAGGTCGCAGCGCCGCCATATTCACCGCCGAGCGCCAGGCCCTGCAGCATGCGCAGCACGATCAGGATGATCGGGGCGGCGATGCCGATGGTGGCCGAGCCGGGCAGCAGGCCGACGAAGAACGTCGACAGGCCCATGATCAGGATGGTGACGAGGAAGGTGTATTTGCGGCCGACGAGATCGCCGATGCGGCCGAAGACCAGCGCGCCGAAGGGGCGCACCAGGAAGCCGGCGGCGAAGGCGAGCAGCGCGAAGATGTTGCGCGTCGCCTCGGGATACGAGGCGAAGAAGGTCGCGCCGATGAAGGCGGCGAGTGAACCGTAAAGGTAGAAATCGTACCATTCGAAGACGGTGCCGAGCGAGGAAGCGAAGATGACCTTCTTCTCTTCTCGCGACATGCCGCGACGGGTAGCGCCGGCGGTTGCCGAAATTGCCATAATTGTCTCCTCCCAGAGTGCCGGCGGTAAAGGGCCTGGAGAGCAATCTCCGCGCGAATCCGCCGAACCTAACGACGGTCGAAGTGATAACGCCGGGAGGCGGGCGTTATCCATCGCTGCTTTGGGATTATGACTTTGGTCGTAGAAGCAGCCGCGAAGTGTTCGAAGCTATTGATGCTGCATCGCAAAAGACGATGTGAGGCCAGCGCCAGAAGAGCGGGGGCCTGTGCTGGCGCCCGGCGCTGTTCGCAGGCGGAAAGCTGCTTGCGGATGCTGCCCGGCGGCACGATTGGCGCCGCCGGGCCGTTTGTCCGGCAAGGCGGGCTCAGGCGGCCCGCTCTTCCTTCTCGACGAGGTAGCCGCGGTCGCGGAGCCACCTTGCGATGATGATTTCGACCATCGACGACACCGAGCGGTGATCGTCCTTGGCCGCCTTGACGAGCGCTTCCTTGAGATCGCGTTCGATACGGAATCCGAGTGGGTGAGTCTTAGACATGACAATTCCTGAGACTTGTCGGGACGTGCAGTCCCGTGGGAGGACGACCGGCAAGCTGCGACGAGCCTATGAATGTGTCGCGTATTGTCCGGTCATGCGGCGCAGGTGGGGCGCGTTGCGCCGTCAGGCCTGGGCTGGCGGGGCGCGGGGTGCGCTCGTTCGTGCGCGCAGGAAATTGAAGGGCGAGCCAGCCGGCGAGGCGGCGCTGTCGATGGCCGCGATCGGCAGGCCGTGGCCGGCCCGAAGCAGGCCGCTGTCGTCGGCGCCGTCGCAATTGCCTTCGGCCATCGGGACGCACGAATCGCCCCAGGCCAGAAGTGCGAAAGGATCTGCGGGTTCCGTGTAGGGCACATCGCCGACGGAAAGCTGAGGACTTTCGTCTTGATTGCTGAAATGCGCCTGACTCGATGCAACCGAGGCCGAAAGGGCAGCAAAAACGGTCAACAGCAACAAGAACAAGTGCGTGAGCAAACTTGTGCTCCTTCGCCCCTGCTGCTGCTGTCTATGCTGATACAATTGCTGCCTCTGGACGCCTCTGCACACCGCCGCCTGCCGCGGCGGATATAGTTACTTTAGATTAACAGAGTTCAGGCCGGAACGGCAATATGCAAATGTATAACAGCGTATGAGAATCGAAGATTCTTGCCGGCAGCCGCATGACAGTTTCGGTCGATTCGCGCAGCCGGCAAAGAAAAACCCGGCCGGAGCCGGGTTTTCCAACAGTCCGATACGGCCGGGCTCAGACGAGAGAGGCGGTAAAGCGCTGGATGCGCGTGCAGGCCTCTTCGAGGGTCTTTTCCGAGGTGGCGTAGGAGATGCGGAAATTCGGCCCGAGGCCGAAGGCCGATCCGAACACCACTGCCACGCCTTCGGCTTCGAGCAGTTCCGAGCAGAAAACCTCGTCATTGGTGATGACGGTGCCGGCTTGCGTCTTCTTGCCGATCAGCCCGGCGCAGGACGGATAGACGTAGAACGCGCCTTCCGGCGAGGGGCAGGTGATGCCGCGCGCCTGGTTGAGCATCGACACGACGAGGTCGCGGCGGGCCTGGAAGATCGCCTTGTTCTTGGCGATGAAGTCCTGCGGGCCGTTGAGCGCCTCCACCGATGCCCACTGGGCGATTGTGCAGGCACCCGAGGTCTGCTGGCCCTGGATCATGTCCATCGCCTTGATCAGCTGGATCGGGCCGGCGGCATAGCCGATGCGCCAGCCGGTCATGGCATAGGCCTTGGACACGCCGTTCATCGTCAACGTGCGGTCATAGAGCGCTGGCTCGACCTCGGCGATGGTCTTGAAAACGAAGTCGCCATAGGTCAGGTGCTCGTACATGTCGTCGGTCAGCGTCCAGACATGCGGATGCTTGAGCAGCACGTCGGCAATGGCGCGCAGCTCGGCCTCGGTGTAGGCCGCGCCTGACGGGTTCGACGGCGAGTTCATCAGCAGCCACTTGGTCTTTGGCGTGATCCTGCGCTCAAGTTCCGCGGCGGTCAGCTTGAAGCCGTTGTCGATGCTCGTCTCGGCAAACACCGACGTGCCACCGCAGATCGCCACCATCTCGGGATAGCTAACCCAGTAGGGACGGGGGATGATGACCTCGTCGCCCGGGTTCAGCGTCGCCATGAGGGCGTTGAACAGGATCTGCTTGCCGCCGGTGCCGACGATGGTCTGCTCCGGCTTGTAGTCGAGGTTGTTCTCGCGCTTGAACTTCCTGGCGATCGCCTCGCGCAGCGGGACGATGCCGGAAACCGGCGGATACTTGGTCTCGCCGCGGCGGATGGCTTCGATCGCCGCGTTCTTGATATTGTCGGGGGTGTCGAAGTCCGGCTCGCCGGCGCCCAGGCCGATGACGTCACGGCCCGCATTTTTCAGCTCGCGCGCTTTCTGCGTGACCGCGATGGTCGCGGAAGGCTTAACGCGGGAAAGGGCATCGGCAAGAAAGGCCATGTCTTCAAGTCTCCGGTTCGGAAAAGGCGCGGTCGCGCGCCGCTTTGCGCGCCCGACGGAACGCGCGGCGCTGTAATGTCGCATGACGCAAGGAATCGCAAGCATATTGACGTCGCGGGCGTACCGGATCTGCTGGGCCAGGGACGTGGTGAAGCTGTGCATAAGCATGCGGCTGCCAGCCGGTGGGTCAAGTTTGAGACATTCCGTTAACCGGCGATCAAATCTTCGATGAGATTTTGGCGAAGCAAATTCGCAGTATTCCGGAAATAGGACGGACCGTGTCGAAGAGCATCGGGCTCGCCCATATCATCCGGCACGACGACGGTTCTGCGACCGGAGTCTGGGGCGTGCACGCCCTGCACAGCGCGTTCCAGCCGATTTTCGCCTTTCAGTCGGGGCGTTTGCTGGCCACGGCCTTCGAAGGGCTGATCAGGCCGTTTCGCGGTGCCGACGCGGTTCCGCCGGGCATGTTCTTCGCCGTCGTGGACGGTGCCGAGCGGCTGCAGGTCGAGACCCTGACGCGGACTCTGCATTTGCTCAACGCCGCGGCGTTCGTGCCCAGGTCCGCATCGATCTTCATCAATTTCGATCCGTCGGTGTTCCTCGACCGCTCGATTTCGGAACACGCGCTGCGCGACATGCGTCAGGTTCTCAACGAGACCGGAATCGACCCGCGCCGCATCGTCTGCGAAGTGACCGAGAAGAAGCCCGCCTCGGAAGAGGCGCTGTTCGATTTCGTCCGGGCCCTCAAGGCAAACGGCCTGCGCATCGCCGTGGACGATTTCGGTTCGGCCGAATCCGACATCAAGCGAATCCGCGACATCAAGCCCGACATCGTCAAGTTCGATGCCCACTGGATCAGCCGTCTGATGGAATCCGGCGCAGGGTTCGCGCTGCTCAAGGAGATGGTGGCGAACTTCGAGGAGAAGGGGATCCGCACCGTCTTCGAAGGGCTCGAGGAAAGCTGGCAACTGCAACTGGCCGAGCGCTCCGGTGCCTCGATGGTGCAGGGGTTCGTGCTGGCGATGCCGGAGATCGTGCCGGCGGATTTTTCACATTTCGAACCGGCGGCGCCCGTGGCTGCCGGCAAGCAACAGGGGTCCCCGGCTGCAGCCGGAGACGCTGGCCCGCTGGCAGGCAGCGCGCCGAGACCAGGCCGAAGCTTCGGCAAAAGGACTTCATGATGAGTGACGGGTTTTTCGGGTTTGGAGCACTGCCGGCGGATCTGGCTGCCAGGATCATTGCCGACGAGGTCGGGCTGGAGTTCGGCGTCCATGGCGATTTTCGCCTGCGCTGCGCCATGCAGCCGATCTTCCGCCATGAGCAGGGCCGGCTGACGCCGGTGGCCGCCGATGCGCAGGTCGTGCCTTATCTCAAGGGCCAGCCGGTGGCGATGCCCGAATTCCTGGCCGGGGTGGCTGCCGAAGATCGCGCGATCGTCGGACGCATGATCGAAGTGCTGCCGCTCGCCAATGTCTACAACATCGGCGTCGAAGGCATTTCGCTGCTGTTCCGTCATGACGGACGCGGTGGCAGCGAAGCCATGGCGGACCTGCGTTTCATGGTGCAGCGCCTTGTGGACGAAGGTTTCGACGTGTCGCAGCTGATCTGCGAAATCGATGGTGTCGACGAAAACCTTGCCTACGCCTTGCGCGGGCTGGGCCTGCGTGTCGCACTTGGTCATCACGGGGCAGGGCAGCCGGATGCACATGCAGCCGCTCGGGTGAAAGCCGACATCGCCAGGCTCGATCGGGCGTCGTTCGAGCGATTCTGCGCCGACGCCGCGACCGGCAGGCTGTTGCGGCCAGTGGTCTCGGAGTTCAAGGCGCAAGGGGTATCGGTGCTGGTCGAGGGCATCGACAGCGAAAGCCGCCTTGAAATCGCCCTTGGTGCCGGCGTCGACCTTTTCCAGGGCGACCTGCTCGAGCCGGCCATGCTGGTCGGCAGCGTCTTTGCGGACGGGCCGCGCGAGATGTCGCAATATCGCCGTGGCGCGTGTGTCGTCGTTCCGCTGTTTGGCTGATTTCAGGCGAAACATCACAAATGCTGATGTTTCGGTGCAGAACAAATCGCTGGTTTGACGTTTCTGTGCGGCGATAATCGCGATCGAACAAAGGGACGAGCGCGATGATCACGATCTATGGAATGAGCGACAGCGGCAACAGCTACAAGCCGCGCCTGCTGATGGCCAAGCTCGGCCGGCCTTTCAGGCATGTTGAAACCAGCTCGCGCGACGGCTCGACACGCTCGGCCGCCTACCTCGCCAAGAACGCCAACGGCAAGGTGCCGTTGCTCGAGCTCGAGGACGGACGCTTCCTGGCCGAGTCCAATGCGATCCTGCTGCATATGGCCGAAGGGACCCGGCTGCTGCCGACCGACGCCTACGAACGGGCGCTGGTCTATCAGTGGCTGTTCTTCGAACAATACAGCCACGAACCCTACGTTGCCGTTCGGCGTACGATGTTTCTCTATCCCGAGCGTGCCGCCCAGGTGACGCCGGAACGGATGCAGGCGTTGCTCGACGGCGGCAACAAGGCGCTCGGCGTGATGCAGGTGCAGCTTGAAAAGACGCCATTCCTGGCAGGCGCTGCGATCAGCGTCGCCGATATAGCGCTCTATGCCTACAGCCATGATGCCACCGTCGGCGGCTATGACCTGGATGCTTTCCCCGCGGTGAAGGCCTGGCTTGCCCGCGTGGCGGGGGACGAGGGGCATGTGCCGCTCACCTGGCTGCCCTGACCGCCAGATCCGGAACGAAAAAGGCCCGAAGATCCGATCTTCGGGCCTTTTTCTTGTGTTGCGCTCAGGTGTTGCGGAAGGGCTTCCGCGACTTGAAGCCTGTTTGCGAAAAACAAAAAGGCGGGGTGTAACCCCGCCTTCCGCTGTCAGCAGCTGATCCTGGTTCCTTTGGCCCGAGGCTCACGGCAATCTGCCGCATCGTCCTTCAGGTCTTGGTTCCGGCGCGCTTGTGGCGCGGCCGCCAGTACATCCGTGACTTGCTACGCAATCGGAGCTTTCGCTCCCGCGCGCCTTAAATCAGACTGCCTTGAGAGCTCCGGCAGACGAGCGGCCCGTACGACGGTCCTGCTCGATCTCGAAGCTGATCTTCTGGCCATCGGCCAGCGAGCCCATGCCCGAACGCTCGACAGCGGAGATGTGGACGAATACGTCCGCGCCACCTGCGTCGGGCTGAATGAAGCCGAAGCCCTTGGTTGCGTTGAACCACTTAACGGTGCCAGTTGCCATTGCGATAATCCTTGTCGTCTGCAGTTTGGTCTTGATCAAGCTATGTGCCCGACCCGTGATATCGAAATTTTGGAGATAGACGTCTGCAAACGCGAGAGTGTCGCGGGGCACGGATCTGTCGGCCGAAATATCAACGTGAGCGATATACGGGCAATTGTCGCTCGACGCAAGCCCTTCCTGAAGCGGCATGCTTGAAACCGGCCTCAATAGTCATGCAACCATGGCGGGCGAAAAGTGTTATATTGCTTGGCGTTACCGCGTCGTGGCATTGGAGGAAGCGCAAGCCGCGCCGCAGTTTCTTGTATCGTCGCATGATCCGGAACCCGATCCCGTCGTCGGGCTCATGCATGAGTGTCGCTGCCGAAGTCTTCGGAGATCCGTCATGAAAGCCATTCTGCTTGCCGTTTGCCTGACCCTGGTCGCTGCCGAGGCCCAGGCCGTCTCGCGCTACATTTCGACCAGCATGAGTTGCGCCCAGGTGCAGGGCGCCGTACGCGGCGAGGGTGTGGCGATCCTGCGCTGGACCTCGCCGACCTCGGGCGTGCCGCGCTACGACCGCTATGTCAGGAACGATCGCTTCTGCCCGTCGGGCCAGGAGGCGCGGCGCGCCTATGTGCCGACCGCCGATGCCAGGTCCTGCCCGGTCTACAACTGCAAGCAGATCGAGCGGGACCGCTTCTTCTTCAAGCGCCGGCTTTTCCCGCACAACTGACTTGTGCTGCGGGCCAGTTCCGACCCGTTCCGAATGGGCCGCGTCCGGTCATGCCATGACATTCGGCTGCCGCGTCGTTCCTAAAAGCCGAACGACGCTTGCGCTGCCGGCGGCGGGCCGACGCGCACGCCTTCCAGCACCAGCATTCGTTCCTTCATCACCGAGCCGCCGGTCGCCGAGAAGCCGCCGATCTTACCGCCGGCCGCCAGGATGCGGTGGCAGGGGATGACCAGGGGGATCGGATTGCTGCCGAGTGCCGCACCGGTTTCGCGGAACAGGCCCTTATGCCCGGCCTTCTCGGCCAATCCGCCATAGGTGGTGGTTTCGCCGTGGCGCAGGTTTCTCGCCGCGGCGTAGATGTCGCGGCGGAACCCGTCGACACCGGCGAGATCGACGGGCACGCCGGAGAAGTCGATGTCGGCGCCGTCGGCATAGCGCCTGACGTCGGCGACGAGGGCCGCGATCCATGCCGGGGCAATCTGGTCGGCGTTGGCATTCGCGGCGTCCGTGCCGGCGAGCCGCAACAAGCGCCGCTCGGCTGCCGCGTGGGTTTTTTCGGGCAGGCAGACGCGGGTCAGGCCAGCATCGCTCCAGGCGAGCGCCATGAAGCCGAGCGACGTTTCGAACACTGCGTGGCCGGGCAGGGGCAAGGAAATGGTGCTGTCCATGTCACTCCCTTCCGTGGAGGCATTTGCCGCCAAATCGGTACAAATCAGGAACATTTTCGCACGATCTGCGGCCCTATGCCACCCGAAAACCGCATTCGCCTGTGGATTGCCCGGGCGGGAGCCTTCATGTAAGGAGGGTCGTACGGGACGAAATCATTAACCAGAGTGTGCATTTGCCGGCGATAAAGACCCATCTGCTGATCTCGGCGGCATTGGCGACGGCTCTGCTGTCGGGCTGCCAGACAAACACGGCGGCGCTCAGCACGGACCTTTCGACTGGTGCGGACGTGGCCCTGAGCGCCGATGCGAGTCTTGCGCCAACCGCCGGTTCCGATGCGGACCTCGTGCAGTCGGCCGACGCCGATTTCGCGCTGCCTGAAACCGTGACCGTGGTGCCCACATCCTTTGCCGCGGCCGAAACATCGCCGGCGACCGCCGCGCTCGAGATGGCCGCTGCTGCGCCCGATGCTGCCGACATCGCTGTCGCCGCTGCGGCGCCAGCTCCGGCACCCGGCGGCGAAGCCGCCACCACCGTCGCAGCCGCATCCGAAGCAGCCAAGACGCCTGCCGCGACTGCACCGGCGCCTGCCGTCGCCAAGGCGCCGTTCGATCCGATGAGCGCGCCGATGGCCGGCGGCGACATCGTCGTCGCTGCCAGCGATGCCAAGCTTTCCGGCGAGTTTCCGCCCGCGCCGACGCTTGCCGACTATGCCCTGCCGGCCAAGGCGCCGGTGCCGAAAAGCTATCAGGTGGCGTCGCTCGGCAATGTTGCGCCCGAAAGCTTCGCCGCATCGTCCTATGCCGCGCCTGACAGCCCGGCGCTGGCTTCGCGCGGCAAGGTCGACGAGCTGATCGCCAAATATGCCGCGCTGTACGAGGTGCCGGAGCGCCTGGTGCGGCGCGTCGTCAATCGCGAGAGCACCTTCAACCCGCTGGCCTACAACAGGGGCCACTGGGGGTTGATGCAGATCAAGCACGCGACGGCGCGCGGCATGGGCTATGACGGCCCGGCCAACGGCCTGCTCGATGCCGAGACCAACCTGAAGTTCGCCGTCAAATACCTGCGCGGCGCCTTCATGGTGTCCGACGGCAACGAGGACATGGCCGACAAGCTCTACCAGAGCGGCTACTACTACCACGCCAAGCGCAAGGGCCTGCTCGACGAGACGGGCCTGGGCCGCGACCGCGTGCGCCACCGCGGCTGACGCGTGCCCCGGCCGCAAGGTGACAACGACGTTCGCCTGCGCAAGGTGCTGGGCGGCGACCTCGATACCCCGCAATGGCCCGATGGCTTCGTCATGCGGACGTTCCAGGCGTGCGATGCCCGGCCGCTGCACGATCTGCTCGAACTTGCCTTCGACGACGGCCTGAACGGCCCGTTCGACGTCTGGTGGCCGAGGCTCGCCGACGACGCCGAGTTCGATCCCGGCCTGTGCTTCCTCGTGCATGAAACCGGCGGGCGGCTGGCGGGTGCCGCGCAATGCTGGGCTGGCGGCTTCGTCAAGGATCTTGCCGTGCATCCCGACTTTCGCGGCAAGGGCATTGCCGAGGCGCTGATGCGGCAGGTGTTTGTAGCCTTTTCCGCGCGTGGCGCGAGCCATGTCGACCTCAAGACCAACCGCTTCGGCAACGCCGCCGCCTATCGGCTCTATCTCCGGCTCGGCATGGTCGAGGTCGACTGGTCGGGGGAAATGCAATCTATGGTATAAATCAATTGATATATACCATCGTAGATTGCGAGAAATCGCGATCGGCATTACGCTGCTCCCTTCACGCCAGTCAGGGGAGGCACTTTCATGGCCGGGCCGAATCTCAGGCAGCGCATCGGGCATGGTTTCGTCAGCCGGCAGGTGCTGGCCGAAAACGCTGTGATTGCCGCAGCCCAAGTGGCGCCGGCCGCAGCCTCGCCGCTGGCCGTCGGCGGCGCGCAGGGCGAGGCGTTCTTCGACTTCATGTTCGGCGAGCTGCGCGGCCAGGCGCTGACGGCCACCGACGACGACCTGCTCGCACTCGCCAGGGCGATGGCGGAGCCCGACCTTCCGGCCGGCGACCCGCGCCAGACGGCGCTCGACAATCCCGACATCCCCGCCGGCTTCACCTATCTCGGCCAGTTCGTCGACCACGACATCACGCTCGACCTGACGCCGCTGAGCGAGGCGATGGCCGACCCCGGGATGACGCGCAATTTCCGCACGCCGGGGCTCGACCTCGACTGCGTCTATGGCGCGGGGCCCGGGCCGCACCGCTTCCTGTTTGCGCGTGCGCCGAACGCCGATGGCGCCATGGTCGACACGCCGAAGCTCCTGCTCGGGGCCGCCGAGGTGTCGGTCGAGGGCCCCGACCGGCCCGGCCAGCAGGTGCCGCAGCTGCCCAACGACCTGCCGCGCAACGCCCAGGGCGTGGCGCTGATCGGCGACCACCGCAACGACGAGAACCTGATCGTCGCGCAGATCCACCTCGCCTTCCTGAAGTTCCACAACGCCGTGGTCGACCATCTCAAGGGCACGGTGGCCGACGACAGGCTGTTTGCCGAGGCGGCGCGGACGGTGCGCTGGCACTATCAGTGGATGGTGCTGCACGACTGGGTCGAGCGGCTGACCGAGACCGGCATCGTCGCTCGGATCCTGCATGAGGGCCGCAAATTCTACCGCTTCAGGACCAAGCCGTTCATGCCATGGGAGTTTTCCGGCGCCGTCTACCGGCTCGGCCATTCGATGGTCAGGCCGCGCTACAACCACAACCGCATCTTCCGCACGCCCCAACCGCATCTCGCCGAAGGCACCTTCAACTTCTTCTTCCGCTTCACCAACCTGTCGGGCGGGCTCGACAGCGGTACGCCGGGGCAGGGCACCTTCCCGAGCAACTGGGTGATCGACTGGCGACGCTATTTCGAGCTGCCGGCGCCGGACGCCATCAAGGCCGAGTTCAACCAGTCGCGCCGGCTCGATCCGCTGCTGGCCGGCGAGCTGCACCGGCTGCCGGGCGCGGCCGCAGGTTCCGCCGCCGCCAGCCTCGCCTTCCGCAACCTCAGGCGCGGGGTGCAGATCGGGCTGCCCTCGGGCCAGGCGGTGGCCGCGCTGATGCGCCAGAAGATCAATTTCGATGCGATCTCGCCGGCCGAGATCGCCACCGGGCCGGACGGTGCGGTGGCGAAGTCGCTCGGCTTCGACGCCCGCACGCCGCTCTGGTACTACATCCTCAAGGAGGCCGAACTGCGCGGCGAGGGCAAGCGGCTCGGCCCGGTGGGCGCGCGCATCGTCGCCGAGGTGTTCGTCGGCCTCGTCCAGGGCGACGCGGGCTCCTATCTCTCCGATCCCGCATGGAAGCCGGACCTGCCGGCGGCGGTGCCCGGCACGTTCTTCATGGCCGACCTTTTGAGCTTCGTGGCGGCGTGGGAAAGCCCCGGCCAGCTGGACAAGAGCCTGAACCCGGTGGGGGATTGAGGGCAGCCCGCTCAATGGCGGGGAGAACGCAACTTGCCGTTCTTGGAGTTCCACGTTGCCCCGCTCTGGCCTGCCGGCCATCTCCCCCACAGGTGGGGAGATTGGCAGCGTCGAAGCCCCGCTCATCCTGCAACCCCGGCGATTGGCGAAGGTCGGCATGAGGACTGATCTCCCCACCTGAGGGGAGATGGCCGGCAGGCCAGAGGAGGCGCGAAAGCACGCGATTTCTTCAATACGTCGCACTCCTCCGTCGCCACGCTCGCTTTCGCGCCTGGCCATTGTCATCCTTCGACAAACCCATCCTTCGACAAGCTCATCCTTCGACAAGCTCAGGATGAGGGAAGTTCGGGAAGCGGGGCGCGGGGCCGAGCCTTCCGATAGTTTGATATGTGGCGCGACGTCCGCGCCCCGCCGGCGATTTCTGTTCCCGTCCGTTCCGCTTCCGGGGCCTAGGCATTTTCGCCCGTGCCCCCACTAGCGCATCGTCCAGCGCACCCGGGCCGTAGTGCCCGAAGGGGAACCCTTGGACGGAACCTCCCCGGACCGCGAACCACGTTAGCCCACGAGCGGAGGCGCCGGCTCCTCCCCGCATGCCGCCGTCGCGACCGGCGTTCCCGCGGGAGGAACTGGCGAGATTATGCGGGAGGGTTTGAGGGGGGTGGAAAAGCGGGACGGGATTTGGGGGTAAGATTGCTGACAGATGGTGACAGAGAGGCTTTTTGCGTTTGTGAAGCGCGAGAGGCAACTGGCCCGAACTGACTGTGCCGGCTCGAATGTGAACTGAACGGCTCTGCTTTACGTGCGACAACTCGCGTAACGGGTTGCGCGGTCCGGTAGATACTTCGGTCCCCTAATCTGACCGATGTGATCTTGCCAGGCGTTGCTGGCCGGCGCCTTGCCCGACGAGCGGCGCATGAACGATGACTCGAGTGCTGGCACCCGCGCGCCGCCAAGGCCTTGGACGGAATAGGTGTCCCGCAGGTCACCCAATTACACATCTACCTGTCACGAAACGTCGGCGACTTCTTTGTCGATAAGCCGAGCGACCTCGTCGATCGCATCAAGAAGCATTCGATCGTCATGGTGGGTCCTCGAGACGATCGAGCCGCCCTGAAAGACTGTTTGGGCGAGCAATGAAAGCGTCTTGGCGCGGTCCGACGTCAAGCCTGACTTCAGCAGCATCTCCTCCATAAGGCCCATCCAAGTGTCGAAAGCCTCGCGGCACAGATCAAGAAGAGCCGGCAGATCGTTTACCCCATCATGTATCAGCGGCGAGATCGGACAGCTCCGCTCATAGTTCGTGATTCTCATGAGGTCTGCGATGCGTTCGGAGATGGCTCTGAGCGCGGTGCCCGGGGTTTCGGCCTCGGCGATGGTCTTGGCCGTCGCCAGTGTGACTTCATCGACCGCGGCTCGGGTTGCTTCCAAGGCAAGCTGCCCCTTGCCGCCAGGAAAGTGGAAATAGAGCGAACCTCGTGGAGCGCCACTTTCTGCGAGGACGTCGTTCAGGCCTGTACCAAAGTAGCCACGCGACTGCAGGAGCCTCGTGGCGGCTTGCAGCATCCGGTCTTTCGTCAAGTTTGCCATAAGGGTTCCATACCACAATTGACGACATATGAAAACTGGTCTACAGAATATGTAGATCGGTCTACATCATTGCGAAACGGGGCGTGTCCGTTTCTGTCGTGCCAAGGAGCGAGGTGTCTGGGCACGATTTATTGACGCGAGATCAGCGTCGGACTTTTGGTTCATCCAGGCTGGTCTCGCGGAGCGTTGAAACGAGGAGGAGGAGACAATGGTCCGCGCTGCAACTCATTGCCGGGGTCCTGCTTGCAATCGGCCCCATGGTCGCACAGTCTGAACCTGTCGGCGCCCGCATCGAGGTCAACGGCATGCAGATGTACTACGAGACCTCTGGCGAGGGTGATCCCCTCGTAGTCCTGCACGGCGCCTATATGAACATTCCTACGATGGGCGAAATCATACCCGCCCTCGCTCGATCGCGCAGGGTCATCGCCGTCGAAATGCAGGGACATGGCCGTACGCCCGATATCGGCCGGCCCATAACCTATCCCAACCTCGCCGACGATATCGCTGCCTTCATGGATGCCGTCGGCGTCGATAAGGCGGACATCTTCGGCTATTCGATGGGCGCTGCTGTCGGACTTCAACTGGCAATCCGGCACCCCGACAAGGTCGACAGGGCCGCCTTGACGTCCATCGCCTACGATTTCAAGGGCTGGCACCCCGATTACCGGGCTTTTGTCCCGCAAATCGTCCCCGAACTGTTTGTCGGCACGCCGATGGAAGATGCTTATCGCGAGCTGGCGGCCGACCCGAAAGGCTTCCCCGCCCTCGTGGACAAACTGATCGCGCTCGAACACGAGCCTATGGCCTGGGAAACCGATGTGGCAAAGCTGAAGACGCCAATCCTCATCATTCAGGGTGATGCCGACATCGTCGACCATGCACATACCCTGGCGATGTTCCGGTTACTTGGTGGCGGCGTGATGGGTGACCAGGGCAAGCCCCTGCCGGAAGCACGCCTCGCCATACTGCCTGCGACCTCACACACCGCCATCATGGGCCAGGTCGAGTTGCTGCGCGCCCTGATCGAGCCGTTCCTCAATGGCGAAACGCCAAAGGGCTGGTTCGAACCGCAAGCTCAATGAAGCAAATTCTCAGTGGAGGACCACAATGTCGAAGACGATCTATATAAACCTGCCGGTGAAGGACCTGGCCGTCGCGACCCGCTTTTACCAAGCGATCGGATGCGAGAAGAACGAGCAGTTCAGCGACCACCAGTCGTCGAGCATGGTCTGGTCTGACACCATCACGTTTCAGTTGCTGGCGCATGACTATTTCTCAACCTTCACACCGAAGGAGATTGCCGACGCCCATGTGACGAGCGAGGTGCTGCTTGCCTTGTCCCGCAGCAGCCGAGAGCAGGTCGACTCCATGGTTGAGGCGGCGGCAGCAGCCGGCGGCAAGGCTGACGTTCGCGAGCGGCAGGACATGGGCTGGCTGTACAACCGGGTCTTCGAGGACCCCGACGGTCACGTGTTCGAAGCGCTGGCGGTCGACATGGCGGGAGCACCGGCCGAGATGCAAGGGTAGCCTGCTGCCAGCGAGCGAAGTTTCCAGACGACCATGTAGTCGGGACCGGTAATGCCGGCCGGCGCGATGCTCTTCGGGCGGAGGCAACTCTTCTTTTCGGACGAGGAGTGCCGGTCTAGCCGTTTGGCTTTATCCGCCCTTTCATCTCCAGCACCCACGCCCGCCCTTCATCCCCGCCCCACAACAGCCAGGCGATGTGGCCGGCTGAAGGGTTCTGTTCGTTGCCAAAATTCTTGCCGCGCTTGTCGATTTCGTGGCGGGCGAAGTAGCTGACCATGCGCTTGATGGTGTGGGGTGAAAGTTCGGTGCGGGCGACGAGCTCCTCGGCGCGGCCGACGCCGATCTCGGTGCCGCCGCGGCCGAATTTCTTTCGCAGCGCAAGGCCCCTGGCGGCGTTGTCGGCGACCACCTGCGGCGGGACCAGGCTAAAGCCCGACGCCTCGCGGCGGATTTCGTCGAACGGGTCGTAGGCGATGGGCATGCGGCGAATCCTGGCTGGCAGGGCAGGGTAGCCGGATGGACGCGGGATGGGGAGGGGCGCGAGGCGGCAATATCTTCTCCCCTTGTGGGAGAAGGTAGCCGAGTGAAGCGAGGTCGGATGAGGGGTGCTGGACGGAGCGGGGGCGTTTCGAGATTTCTCGCAATCCGGATTGCCTCCTGCGACCTCCCGTTTCTTCCAGCACCCCTCATCCGCCCCTTCGGGGCACCTTCTCCCACAAGGGGAGAAGGAGATGATCGCGATGGCCCACCCGTGGCCTCACTTCGAGGCGTAGATGGCGCACTTGCCTGTCGTCTTGACCTTGTATTTCTTGCCGACCGAATTGCAGTTGGCGAGGGCGCGCTCTTCGGCTGCCTTCTGTGTCGGCGCGTTGTAGGCGGGGCCGCAGAAGAAGGCTTCGGTGCTGCCCCTGTGGGTCTGTGCGTAGGCAGAATGCCCGGGCGCCGCGATATAGTCCTTGTAGACCTTCTGGCACGGGCCCGTGGTGTTTCCGAATTGCAGCGGATAGCGCTTGTCGCCTTCCTTGCCGGCCAGCGAGCCCTTGTCCCTGGCCATCGCCGCGTCCGGCACGGCCACAACCAGCAGTCCCGCCAGCACCGATGCCAGTGCCAGCCGCATAGTGTTCAGCTTCATTTTCAAATACTCCCCACCCGATAGAGAAGAGTTATCTGCAATCCATGCGTGTGGGAAGGTGGAGGTGAAGAAATAGCGCAGGGGATCGAAGCAAGCCGGCAGGACAATAGATGCTTGTTACGTAGCTCGCGTCAGGCCACGCCATGAGGCGTTGGGGGGTGTCGTCGCACGCAATGCGGGGGGCGAGCCGGGCAGAAGTGGCGGTTTGCCTGAGGTGTCGCGCTTCTTCGCACCCCCCTCTGGCGTGCCGGCCATCTCCCCCGCAAGGGGGAGATCAGCAGCTTGGGCGTCGCGCTTTACTCGGCGACGGCGGCAGCGCTTGCGCTGCCCCTCATCTGCCTGCCGGCATCTTCTCCCCGTAAACGGGGAGAAGAGAGCTGTGGCGACGCTTTTACTTGAAGTAGTCCTGCAGCGGGCGGACTTCGAGCGAGCCGGCCTTGAGGGCAGCGATGGCTTCGGCGACGGCGGCGGCACCTGAGAGGGTGGTGTAGTAGGGCACCTTCTGCATCAGCGTGGCGCGGCGGATCGACTTGGAGTCCGACACCGCCTTCTGGCCGTCGGTGGTGTTGAAGACGATCTGGATCTGGCGGTTGCGGATGGCGTCCTCGATGTGGGGGCGGCCTTCGAGCACCTTGTTGATCTTTTCGGCCGGCACGCCGTTCTCGACCAGGAAGCGCGCGGTGCCCGACGTTGCCAGCACCTTGAAGCCTAGGCCCGACAGGCGCTGGACGGCACCGAGGATGCCGGCCTTGTCCTCGTCGCGGACCGAGACGAACAGCGTGCCCGAGCGCGGCAGGTCGACGCCGGCGCCGAGCTGGGCCTTGGCGAAGGCGAGCGCGTAGTCGCGGTCGAGGCCCATGACCTCGCCGGTCGACTTCATCTCCGGCCCGAGCAGGATGTCGACGCCGGGGAAGCGGGCGAAGGGGAACACCGCTTCCTTGACGGCGATGTGGCCGGGATTGCGCGCGTCGGGCTTGGCGCCGTAATGGGCGAAGGCCTCGTCGAGGCTCTCGCCCGACATGATGCGGGCGGCGATCTTGGCGATCGGCTTGCCGACGGTCTTTGCCACGAAGGGCACGGTGCGGCTGGCGCGCGGATTGACTTCCAGTACGTAGATGACGCCGTCCTTGATGGCGTATTGTACGTTCATCAGGCCGCCGACATTGAGCGCACGCGCCATGGCCGAGGTCTGGCGCTCGAGCTCGTCGACGAGCTCGGTGGAGAGCGAGTGCACCGGCAGCGAGCAGGCACTGTCGCCCGAGTGGATGCCGGCCTCTTCGATGTGCTCCATGATGCCCGAGACGAAGGTCGCCTTGCCGTCGCAGAGGCAGTCGACGTCGACCTCGATGGCGCCCGAGAGATAGGTGTCGAACAAAAGCGGGTTCTTGCCGAGCAGGGTGTTGATCTGGCCGGTCTTGTCGTTGGGGTATTTCTGCTTGATGTCCTCGGGTACCAGGCCCGGCACGGTGTCGAGCAGGTAGGACTGCAGCATGCCTTCATTGTGGATGATCTGCATGGCGCGGCCGCCGAGCACGTAGGACGGGCGCACGACCAGCGGGAAGCCGAGCTCGCCGGCGACGGTGCGGGCCTGCTCGACGGAGTAGGCGATGCCGTTCTTGGGCTGCTTGAGGTCGAGCTTGTGCAAAAGCTTCTGGAAGCGGTCGCGGTCCTCGGCGAGGTCGATGGCGTCGGGCGAGGTGCCGAGGATCGGGATGCCGGCCTTTTCGAGCGCATCCGCCAGCTTGAGCGGGGTCTGGCCGCCGAACTGGACGATGACGCCGTGGAGCGTGCCGGCGGCCTGTTCGGCGCGCAGGATTTCGAGCACGTCCTCGGCCGTCAGCGGCTCGAAATAGAGCCGGTCCGAGGTGTCGTAGTCGGTCGACACGGTCTCGGGGTTGCAGTTGATCATGATCGACTCGTAGCCGGCCTCGCGCAGCGCATAGGCGGCATGGACGCAGCAATAGTCGAACTCGATGCCCTGGCCGATGCGGTTGGGGCCGCCGCCGAGGATGACGACCTTCTTGGCGGACGAGACCTGGGCCTCGTCGGCGAGGGCGCCGGCGAAAGGCAGCTCGTAGGACGAGTACATGTAGGCGGTCGGCGAGGCGAACTCGGCGGCGCAGGTGTCGATGCGCTTGTAGACCGGGTGGACGCCGAGCTTTTGACGGGTCTTCTGAACGGCTTCTGCCTCGGTCTTCGTCAGCGAGGCGAGGCGGGCGTCGGAGAAGCCCATCGACTTCAGCATGCGCAGGTTTTCGGCATCCTGCGGCAGGCCGTGCTCGCGGACGCGGGCTTCCATCGAGATGATGCCGGCGATCTGCTCGAGGAACCACGGGTCGATCTTGCACATGGCGTGCACGTCTTCGAGCGAGGTGCCCATGCGGATTGCCTGGGCGACCATGCGCAGCCGGTCGGGCGTCGGCGTGCCGAGGGCGGCGCGGATGGCATTGCGTTCGTCGCCATTGTCGCCGTCGGCGCCGATGCCGGGGATCTCGATCTCGTCGAGGCCGGTGAGGCCGGTCTCAAGTCCACGCAAGGCCTTCTGCAGCGATTCCTGGAAGGTGCGGCCGATGGCCATGACCTCGCCGACCGACTTCATGGCGGTGGTGAGCACCGGCGAGGCGCCGGGGAATTTTTCGAAGGCGAAGCGCGGGATCTTGGTGACGACGTAATCGATCGACGGCTCGAAGGAAGCGGGCGTGGCACCGCCGGTGATGTCGTTCTCCAGCTCGTCGAGCGTGTAGCCGACGGCGAGCTTGGCGGCGATCTTGGCGATCGGGAAGCCGGTCGCCTTGGAGGCGAGTGCCGAGGAGCGCGAGACGCGCGGGTTCATCTCGATGACGACGAGGCGCCCATCTGCCGGGTTGACGGCGAACTGGACGTTGGAGCCGCCCGTCTCGACGCCGATCTCGCGCAGCACCGCGATCGAGGCGTTGCGCATGATCTGGTATTCCTTGTCGGTCAGCGTCAGCGCGGGCGCGACGGTGATCGAGTCGCCGGTGTGCACGCCCATCGGGTCGATGTTTTCGATCGAGCAGATGATGATGCAGTTGTCGGCGCGGTCGCGCACGACCTCCATCTCGTATTCCTTCCAGCCGAGCACCGATTCCTCGATCAGGACTTCGGTGGTGGGGGAGGCGTCGAGGCCGCTTTGTACGATGTCGAAGAATTCCTGGCGGTTGAAGGCGATGCCGCCGCCGGTGCCGCCCATGGTGAAGGACGGGCGGATGATGGCGGGCAGGCCGACATGGTCGAGCGCCTGGGCGCCGATCGCCATGCCGTGATTGATGTAGCGCTGCTTGCGGTCGCCTTCGCCGAGGTTCCACTGGGTTTCGAGCGCGTCGAGTGCTGCGTCGAGATTGGCCGGGTTCTCGGCCTTCAGCGCGGCGCGCTCGGCTTCGTGCTTCTTGCGGTCGGCATCCTTGACCTCGGAGGCGTTGGCCAGCATCGACTTGGGCGTTTCGAGCCCGATCTTGGCCATGGCTTCGCGGAACAGCGAGCGGTCCTCGGCCTTGTCGATGGCGTGCGCGTCGGCGCCGATCATCTCGACATTGTAACGTTCGAGCACGCCCATGCGGCGAAGCGACAGTGCCGTGTTGAGCGCGGTCTGGCCGCCCATGGTGGGCAGCAGCGCGTCGGGGCGCTCCTTGGCGATGATCTTGGCGACGACTTCGGGCGTGATCGGTTCGATGTAGGTGGCGTCGGCCAGCTCCGGGTCGGTCATGATGGTGGCCGGGTTGGAGTTGACGAGGATGACGCGGTAGCCTTCCTCCTTCAGCGCTTTGCACGCCTGGGTGCCGGAGTAGTCGAACTCGCAGGCCTGGCCGATGACGATGGGACCGGCGCCGATGATCAGGATGGACTTGATGTCGGTGCGTTTTGCCATTGTGTACGGTCCGTCAGTAGGCCTGCGCGAAGAACCGGGACGGGGCGATGCCCGGGCCGGTGCGCAAGTGAGATTCAAGTATCAGGCTAGGCGCGCCTTATAGGGGAAGGACGGGGAGGGGGGAACCCCGAAAATAGCATTTAAGCCATTGTAGACAGGCAAGAATGCGGCCAGCAGCGGGAAGCTCGACGCGCCATGCCGGTTCGGGGCGTCGCGACCGGCGTCCGGCGCCCGTTTCCCGGGTCAGCCGTCGTCCTTGAGCCGTTCCAGGAGAGGCAGGTCGCGCGCGGCGGTGACGATCGAATCGAGCAGGCCCGGAAAGCGGCTGTCGAGGTCGCCGCGGCGCAGCGAGATCAGCCGGCTGGTGCCGGAAACCTCGGTCTTGGTGATGCCGGCCTCGCGCAGCTTGGCGAGGTGGTAGCTGAGATTGGTCTTGGAGCCGAAATCGAGAAACTGGCCGCAACTCATCGCCACGCCCTCGTTGCGGGCGAGATAGCCGACGATGGCGAGCCGCGTCTGGTCGCCAAGCACGGCAAGCACGTTTGCGAGGCTGATCTGGTCGGGATTGGGATGCGGCAATGACATGGTGCGAAGCTAGCTATGCTGTCCGGTCGGTTCAAGGTTGGCGCCGCCTGCTGACATGACGATGGCAAGAGCGCGTTCGAGGCAGATTGACATGACGCTACGACAAGTTCAATAGTTCAACGAATTTTGAACTAAGGACAGCGTCATGGACAAGCGCCTTATCTGGCTGGCGGTCGGCTCGTTTGCGATGAGCACCGTCGGCTTCGTGTTCTCCAGCCTGCTGCCGGCGATCGCCGGCGATGCCCATGTCTCGGTGCCCTTCGCCGGCTACCTGATCATGGCGTTTTCGCTCGCCTACGCCGTCGGCGCGCCAGTGCTGTCGGCGCTGGCGGGCGAGGTCGACCGCCGCCGCGTGCTGGCGGCGACGATGCTGGTGTTCGTGGCGGGCAACGTCATTGCCGCCATGAGCTCGTCCTTCGGCGGGTTGCTGGTGGCGCAGGTCGTGATGGGCATGGCGGCCGGGCTCTATGCGGCGACCGCGCAGGCGACAGCCGTGTCGCTGGCAGGGCCCGAGCATCGGGCACGCGCGATCGCCGTCGTTGTCGGCGGCACGACATTCGCGGTGGCGCTGGGTGCGCCGGCAGGGTCGCTGATCGCGACGATGTGGGGCTGGCGCGGCACCTTCCTGGCGATTGCGCTGCTCAGCATTTCCTGTGCGGCGATCCTGTGGGTGCGGCTGCCGCGGGGATCGCGCGGCATCAAGCTGACGCTTGGCGAGCGCTTCACCGCCATAGCCCGGCCCGGCATCCTGCCGTCGCTTCTGGTGACGCTGCTTTATCTCGCCGGCGGTTTCACGGTGATCTCCTACATCGCACCGCTGGCGCTGGAAGGGGCGGGGCTGCCGGCCATCGCCCTGCCGGGCATGCTGCTGGCCTTTGGCGCCGGTGCCGTCATCGGCAATCTGTCGAGCGGCTATCTTGCGGACCGGATCGGCGCGACACGCATGGTGGTGCTGTCGCTGTTGATGTCGTCGGGCTTCTGCCTGGCGATTGCACTGACGCTCAAGCTGCTGCCGCACCACATCGCCGGGCCGGTGCTGATCGGGCTGATGGTGCCGTGGGGCATCATCGGCTGGGCTTTTCCGCCGGCGCAGGCGAGCCGCATCGTCGGTTTCGCGCCCGAGGTGGCGCACCTGACCCTGTCGCTCAACGCCTCGGCACTCTATTTCGGCATCGCCTTGGGCACAGTCATCGGCGGACGCGTGCTGGAGTTCGCCCGGCCGTCCGATCTCGGCCTGGTGGCTGCGGCGTTCCCGCTGGTGGCACTTGCGGTGCTCGTCTTGTCGCGGCGGTCGGCACCGGTGGTGGTGGCCCGCTGATTTGCCGAGCATTGGCTGTCGTGCCGATCAGTTCAGGACGAAATCGACCAGCAGCTTGACGTTGAGGGCGGCGATGACGACCGCGATCAGCATGGCCAGGGCGATCAGCCAGCGCGGGGCGACAAGCGCGCCCATCTTCTTGCGGTCGGCGGTGAACAGGACCAGCGGGAAGACGGCGAAGGAGAGCTGCAGGCTGAGCACGACCTGGGTAAGGATCAGCAGACGCGCCGTGCCGCTGTCGCCGTACCACATGGTGACGGCCGCGGCCGGTACGATGGCGATGCCGCGGGTGACCAGGCGGCGCAGCCATGGCGGCAGCTTGATGTGGAGGAAGCCTTCCATGACGATCTGGCCGGCGAGCGTCGCCGTTACCGTCGAATTGATGCCGCAGCAGAGCAGCGCGATGCCGAACAAAGTGGGGGCGATGGCGAGTCCGAGCAGCGGCGCGAGCAGCGAATGGGCCTCGCCGATCTCGACGATTTCGGTGCGGCCGGTGGAATAGAAGGCGGCCGCGGCGAGGATCAGGATCGAGGCGTTGATGAGCAAGGCGAACATCAGCGCGATCGTCGAATCCCAGGTCGCGAACTTCAGCGCCTGGCGCTTTTCGACCAGCGTGTTGCCATAGGCGCGCGTCTGCACGATGCCGGAATGCAGATAGAGATTGTGCGGCATGACGGTGGCGCCGAGGATGCCCAAGGCGAGATAGAGCATCTCGGGGTTGGTGACGATCTCGGTGGTGGGCGCAAAGCCAACTATGACCGCGCCCCAGTCGGGGTCGGCCAGCGCCACCTGGATTGCGAAGCAGACGGCGATGACGCCGAGCAGCGTGATGATGAGCGCCTCGACCCAGCGGAAGCCGAGCTTCTGGAGATAGAGGATGAGGAACACGTCGAGCGCGGTGATGATGACGCCGATCTCGAGCGGAATGCCGAAGATGAGGTTGAGGCCGATGGCCGTGCCGATGACCTCGGCGATGTCGGTGGCGATGATGGCGACTTCGGCGAGGAACCACAGCACATAGGCGACGGGACGCGGGAAGGCGTCGCGGCAGGCCTGGGCGAGGTCGCGGCCCGAGGCGATGGCGAGGCGGGCGCAAAGCGACTGCAGCACGATCGCCATGATGTTGGAAACCAGCGCCACGAACAAAAGCGTGTAGCCGAACTTGGAGCCGCCGGCGATCGAGGTCGCCCAGTTGCCGGGATCCATGTAGCCAACGGCGACGAGATAGCCGGGGCCGACGAAGGCGGCTGCCTTGCGCCAGGTCGGGGCGTCCTTGCTGATGGCGATCGAACGATGGACGTCGGAGAGCGATCCTTCGCCTCGCGCCGTCCGCCAACCCTCGGTGTCTTCGGCCGGCCGGGTGTAGGAGTCCACTCGATGTTCCTAATCGCAGTTGCAAGTCATTTGCAAGAATAGCGAAGGCCGGCGTTTTGGCAAGCCCTCGTGCGACGTGTTCGCGCAGCCACACGCCTTCCGGCGACGGGAAACATTAGCTATGTGAAAAATAGTTGATGCAAAAAATCAGGAATAACGCTATCGGCTCGCGCGTTCAGGGACCGCGAAGGGGCGGTCGGGGGCGAGCGAAGAATGGATTTCCTGCAGAAACTGGCGGCGCATGGCGAACGCCCGGCCCTGATCTTTCCGGGCCGGCCCGCGATCAGCCATGCCGAACTGGCGCGCCGCGCCGCCGGGATGGCCGCCGGTTTCGGCAACGGCCGCAAGCTGGTGGCGATCGAGGCGGCGAATTCCGAGCACGCCATCACCGCCTATGTCGCGGCCCGCGCAGGCGGGCATGCAGTGGCGCTGATCGCGCCCGGCGAGGCGAAGGCCATTGCCGATTTCGAAGAAGACTTCCGTCCCGATGTGAGCGTGCGGCTGGTCGACGGGCGCTGGCGCCTGATCGAGCACGAGCGGGCAGGGGAGGCACTGCATGGCGACCTCGCCGTGCTGCTGGCGACATCGGGCAGCACCGGCAGGAGCCGCCTCGTCAGGCTGTCGCGCACCAACATCAACAGCAATGCCGAGGCCATCGCCTGCTATCTCGGGCTGGAGACCGACGACCGGGCGGCGCTGATCCTGCCGTTCCACTATTCGTATGGCCTGTCGGTGCTGAACTCGCACCTGGCGGTCGGCGCGAGCGTGTTTGTTTCGGCGAAGGGCGTGACCGAAAAGGGATTTGCCGATGACCTGCGCGCGGCCGAAGTCACCAACATCAGCGGCGTGCCCTATTCCTACGAGCTGATGCAGAAGACCGGGTTTCGCCCCGAGCAGCTGCCGTCGCTGCGTTTCATGACGGCGGCGGGCGGGCGGATGCCGGTCGAGCTGGCCGAGAGCTTCCGGCGCAAGCTCGATGCCTCGGGGCAGCAACTGTTCCTGATGTACGGCCAGACCGAGGCGGCAGCCCGCATCGCCTATGTGCCGCCGCAGGCGCTTGCGGCGAACCCCGACAGCATCGGCATCGCCATTCCGGGCGGGGAACTGTCGCTTGTCGGCGAAGACGGCGCGAGGATCGACGGCAGCGGCGCGGCGGGCGAGCTCGTCTATCGCGGGCCGAACGTGATGATGGGTTATGCCGAGGGCAGGGCCGACCTGGCGCGCGGCGCCGAGGTGGATGAGCTTCGCACCGGCGATCTGGCCGAACGCTGCGACAACGGCTTCTTCCGCGTCGTCGGACGGCTGAAGCGCATGTCGAAGATCGCCGGCCTGAGGATCGGCCACGAGGCGGTGGAGCATGCGCTGGCGCGCCATGGCATCGTTGCGGCGGTGACGGGAGACGACCGGCGCCTGGTGGCGGCGTTCTCGTCCGGCCAGGCGCCCGAGGCGGTGTGCAGGCTGATGGTCGAGGCCAGCGGCCTGACGCCGCTGCATGTCGAGGCGGTAGCGGTCGAGGCGCTGCCGCGGCTGTCCAACGGCAAGGTCGACCATCAGGCGGTGGCGCAGCGGGCGCGGCAGGCGGCGAAAGCCGATCCGGGAATCATCGAGGCGTTCAGGCGCGCCTTCTATCCCCGGCAGGTGGCGCCGACGGACAGTTTCGAGGCACTGGGCGGCGATTCCCTGCTGTTCGTGCAGCTGTCGCTGACGCTGGAACGCAAGCTGGGCCGCATTCCCGAAGGCTGGGAGAAGATGCCGGTGGGGGCGCTGGCACGGCTCGGACGCCAGACCGGCGGGCTGCGCGTGGTCGATTCCGAACTCTTGATGCGGGCGATGGCGATCCTGCTCGTCGTGCTGCACCACGCCACGCTGTGGCCCATTCCCGGCGGGGCAGCGGCGCTGGTGATGCTGGTCGGCTACGGGCTGGCGCGCTTCCATGGCGCCGCACTGATGCGCGGGGAGACGACGCGGCTGCTCAAGGCGCTGGCCGGCAACCTGGCGATCTATGCGCCGATCGTCGCCGCCTATTCGATCGCGCGCGGCGAGGTGCTGTGGCCGTCGGTCTTCCTTCTGGGCAATCTCGGCATCTTCGATCCCAAGCACATGCTGCCTTATCTCTACTGGTTCGTGGAGGCCTATGCGCAGGTCATGCTGATCGTCGCCGGGCTGTTTTCGCTGCCGGCGGTGCGGCGGCGGGTGGCGGAGAACCCGTTCGGCACGGGCATGGCGGCGCTCGTCGTGACGGTGGCGATCAAGTTTTTCGCGCCCAAGGTCTGGGCGGTGGGGGCGGTGCAGATCTTCACCGTGTCGGACGTGTTCTACCTCGCCGTGTTCGGCTGGTGCATCTTCCATGCGCGGACGGCGCGGCAGCGCATGCTGGTGATGGGGGCGGCCGTGATGGCATTTCCCGTCATGGCCTATTGGGGCGGCAACTGGACCGGCTCCTGGGTCAAGTTCATGCTGCAACTGGCCTGCGTGGCGATGCTGCTCTACCGGCCGCGGGTGGCCGTGCCGAAGCAGGTCGCCGCGCTGGCGCTGCCGGTGGCGGCGGCGGGCTACCACATCTACCTGTTCCATCGCCTGGTGCCGGAGCTTCTGGCGCCGCAGTTCAAGGCGCTTGCGTCGTGGCCGGTGGCGACGGCGCTGACCGTGGCGGTCGGCATGCTGACGGGGATCGCGGCGTTCCATGGGCAGAAGGCGGTTGCCGCCTGGCTGTCGGCGCGGCGCAGCCGACGGGCGGATACGGCGCTGGCGGTGCAGGCGGCGCCGGCGGAATAGGCCGATCCAGCCGGCTCGATGAAACCTGCTGCCGCGTGCCTGACGATCCTGGCGGGAACCAGCGCGGCGCGCCTGCGTTAGCCTGAGCGCCGGCTGGATTCCGGCGCCTGGGAGGAAGCGAAAGATGGCGATCACTCAAGCTCCGACGGCGAAGGGCAAGGCGGCTGCCAAGGGCCTGCACAAGGCTGCGGCCAAGCAAGAACGCAAGGTCGAGGCGAAGACCGGCCAGGACTTCAAGAAGGGCGAAAAGCGCTTCGAGGAGCGGGCCAAAAGCTCCGACGGCAAGAGCGCCGGGACCAAGCAGAAGAGCTGACCGCCGGCGGTTGCGCGCCCGGGTGGCACAACCAAAAACCCTGTGACTTGAATCAAGCGTTGGGCTAATTGTCTCCCTGAGCGGAGCCAAGCCCGCGACGACGAACATTGAGGGATATGCCCATGCGTTGGAGAGGCCGTCGCCAGAGTGACAATGTGCAGGATGCGCGCGGCCAGGGCGGCGGCGGGCTGGGCGGCGGCTTCGGCCGCGGCAGCGGACGGCTGCCGATGGGCCCGCGCATCGGCGGCGGCGGCGGAATTTCCGGCATCATCATTCTCGTCGTGCTGTTCTTTGCATTGCGCGCCTGCGGCATCGACCCGATGCAGATCCTGGCCGGCGGCGACGGCTCGGGACCGGGCGGCGGCCAGGTGACCGAAGGCGGCGCGCCGGCAAACGACGAGATGACGCAGTTCGTCTCGACGGTGCTGGCCGAGACCGAAGACACCTGGAACGGCATCTTCCAGGCCGAAGGGCTGAAGTACGAAGAACCCAAGCTTCTGCTGTTTTCCGGCCAGGTTTCCTCGGCCTGCGGCTACGCCTCGTCGGCTTCGGGGCCGTTCTACTGCCCCGGCGACAAGAAGGTCTATCTCGACACCTCGTTCTTCAACCAACTGGCCAAGCAGTTCGGTGCCGCGGGCGATTTCGCCCAGGCCTATGTGATTGCCCACGAGGTCGGCCACCACGTGCAGAACCTGACCGGCATCCTGCCCAAGTTCAACCAGATGCGGCAGCAGATGAGCGAGGCCGACGCCAACCAGATGTCGATGCGCGTCGAGCTGCAGGCCGACTGCTTCGCCGGCGTGTGGGGCTATTACACCGCACAGAAGGGCCTGCTCGAGGACGGCGACATCCAGGAGGCGCTGAACGCGGCCCAGCAGATCGGCGACGACACGCTGCAGAAGCGCATGCAGGGCTATGTCGTGCCGGAAAGCTTCAACCACGGCACCTCGGACCAGCGCCAGCGCTGGTTTGCCGCCGGCCTGAAGAGTGGCAAGCTGTCGTCCTGCGACACCTTCAACAACCCGATCTGAATGGCTGCGGACAGGCGCATCGAACTGGTGCCGGGCGGCCCGTCGCTGTCGCGGCTGGTGTTCGGCGCCTGGCGCCTGCTGGACGGCGGAGCGACGCGGGACGCCGACGCGGTTGCCCGGCTGATCGACATTTCGGCCGGGCTCGGCATCACTAGCTTCGACCATGCCGACATCTATGGCGGCTACCAGGTCGAGGAGGCCTTCGGCGCAGGTCTGGCACGCTGGAAGGGCCGGCGCGACAGCATCGAGCTGATCAGCAAATGCGGCATCATGCTGAAATCGCCGCAGCGGCCGGAAAACTGGCTGAAGCATTATGACACCGGTGCCGCCCATATCGCGGCGTCGGTCGACCGGTCGCTCAAGAACCTCGGCACCGACTATCTCGACCTTTTGCTGATCCACCGGCCCAACCCGCTGATGGATGCCGACGAGACGGCGGCGGGGCTGGAGCGGGTGGTGCAGGCGGGCAAGGTGCGCGCCGTCGGGGTCTCGAACTTCACGGTGCCGCAGTTCGACCTGCTGGCGTCGCGTCTGCCGTTTCCTGTCGTCACCAACCAGATCGAGCATTCGGTGCTGGAGACCTCGGCGCTGACGGACGGCAGGCTCGACCATGCGCAAAGGCTGCGCTACGCACCGATGATCTGGTCGCCGCTGGGGGGCGGGTCGCTGTTCACCGGCGACGGCCAGCGCGAGCACAAGGTGCGGGCCGCGCTGAGCGTGGCGGCGGCCGAGACCGGCGCGCACGACGTTGCTACCGTCGCCATCGCCTGGCTGCTGCGCCATCCGGCGCGGCTGGTGCCGGTGCTCGGCACGATGAAGCCGGAGCGGCTGGCGCAGCTGGCCCGCGCGCTCGATGTCACACTCGACCGCCAGCAATGGTTCTCGATCCTCGAAGCGAGCGAGGGCAGGGCGGTCCCGTAACGTTCCGTCCGTGCCTCTGGACACATCAGACATTTTGATGTGTTCACGCATTGTTCCTGATCCTTGCCGCTGATATAAGCGACGTTCCGCACTGCCCCCGGCGGTTCGATCCCCGCTGCTGCCCCCATGCGGCGGCGGTAAACGACATGCTGCGACAGCTTGAAGCGGCGCATCGCCGATGCGCGACCTTGTGCCAGGTGGGTTCGACATGGTTGACGAAAAGACCGCCAAACGAGGCCTTGCGCTCGTCTTCGTGACGCTGCTGCTCGACGTCATCGGTTTTGGCATCATCATGCCGGTGCTGCCTGCCTTCCTGCAGGAACTGACCGGCGTCGGCATCAGCGAAGCGGCGATCGAGGGTGGCTGGCTGTTCTTCGTCTATGCGGCGATGCAGTTCCTGTTTGCGCCGCTGATGGGCAATCTGAGCGACCGGTTCGGCCGCCGGCCGATCCTGCTCGCCTCGGTGCTGACCTTCGCCATCGACAACCTGATCTGCGCCTTTGCCTGGTCCTATGCGATGCTGTTCATCGGCCGCGTGCTGGCCGGAATCAGCGGCGCCAGCTATTCGACCGCCTCGGCCTTCATCGCCGACGTCTCGACCGACGAGAACAGGGCGAAGAATTTCGGCCTGCTCGGCATCGCCTTCGGCGTCGGCTTCGTGATCGGGCCGGTGCTCGGCGGCCTGCTGGGCGGGTTCGGACCGCGCGTGCCGTTCTTCTTTGCCGCCGGCCTTGCCTTCCTCAATTTCGTCCTCGCCTATTTCTTCCTGCCGGAGACGCTGACCAGGGAGAACCGCCGCAAATTCGAGCTCAAGCGCGCCAACCCGCTGGGCGCGCTCCGCCAGATGCGCAACTACAAGGGCATCGGCTGGATCGGCATGGTGTTCTTCCTGATGACGCTGGGCCACATGATGTACCCGGCGGTGTGGTCGTTCGTCGGCAGCTACCGCTACGGCTGGAGCGAGCAGCAGATCGGCTTTTCGCTCGGCGTGTTCGGCATCGGCGGGGCGCTTGTCATGGCGCTGGTGCTGCCGCGCGCCATCCCAAGGCTCGGCGAGTGGCGCACGGCGGCGGTGGGCCTGGCGTTCACCACCGTCGCCGCCTTCGGCTATGCCGCGGCCTGGGAGGGCTGGCTGGTCTATGCGGTGATCGTGGCGACCTGCCTCGAGGCGCTTGCCGACCCGCCGCTGCGCAGCCTCGCGGCGGCCAAGGTGCCGCCATCGGCGCAGGGCGAGCTGCAAGGCGCGATGACCAGCCTGTTTTCGATCACCAGCATCATCACGCCGCTGCTCTACACCGGCATCTTCGCCTGGTTCACCGGGCCGAACGCCCCGGTCTCGTTTGCCGGCGCGCCCTATGTGCTGGGCGGCATCTTCATCGCCATGGCGCTGGCGGTGTTCGTGCTGAAGGTGGAGAGGCCGACGGAGCAAAAGGGAACGGACGCCAGCGAGGCCGAGAGCGTGAATACATAGACTCGGAATGACGGGTGTGGGGTGGCAAGCGGACTGGCAGCTTCTGGATGCAGATGCGAGAGTGGAATGAGACAGGAGCCGACTTGCCGCTCTTGGCGCTCGCGGTCCGCGACTCACGGCGGGGGGCATCGCCCATGCTGGCGGCCACACATTGGCCTTCACCAAAAGAAGCAAAGACTTATCGGGCAAAGCTACGCTGGCCAAGTCCGATGATTTACGGCAGTACGGTGTCCTGTTCGAAATCGACGATCGCGAGTTGCCCAACCTCGACCGAGAGGAAGGTTGTGGCAACGGATATGAGCGCGATGATACATTTCCGGTTGTTCTTCCCGATGGCACCAAGATCAGGGCGGTCACCTATATAGCGTCTAAGTCCGAATCCGGCCTCACGCCCTATGATTGGTATTGGCTCTGATCGTGGCCGGAGCAAAGCAACATGACTTGCCAGCCGAACAGATCGAAGCGTTGCAATCTACTGTGTTTGACAATGTGGATAGAATCCAGAGAGCCATCGATGGTCGACGCGATGCCATGGCCGCACTTAACCACGCCGGATTTGCTAGCCTCACCGGCATTCTCGATAGGGAGCCGTCGTGAGCGCGCAGCGCGATCTGGTCAAAGATATCATCCGTGAACTAGTACGGCTCGAAGCCATACCGATAGCAGAGCGGTCGAAAGTCGACGATTTTTCATTGCCGCGCATGATCGATGCCGGAAACGGTGAATCCCTTATCGTCTCACGTAAGCTCGATGAGGGGATTGAGCGGGTCGCCAAACGGCTGATGGATGACGATCCGCTCTTAAAGCCGAAATTCACGCAGGCCGAATGGCGGGCGATCGTAAGACGCGCATTCGGGCCGGCTCTCGCCTCAATTGACGTAGACTATGATCTTGAAGCGAACGCATTGACCGTCCTTACGCAGGTTAAAAAGACCGCTAATCAGGATGCTACAGGCAAAAGCATTCGAGAATATGCGTTTGGGTGCACGCTTTTTGGCGGCAAAGATTTCAAACCATTCTCCATCGGCCCGGTCTTATTTGAGCCGCGAGACGTTTGGCTCGAACGTAAGTACCAGGATAGCGGGATTTCAACGCGATCCCAGCGGCGGATTGAGCGCATATGGCAAGGTGGTAAACTTCGAAAGCGCAAACCGTCATTCGACAGCATCGCCGAATTGGACGTTATCGACGCCATCGGATCGTGCAAATTTGTATGCAGCATTGCCATCCATGATTTGGCGTCGGAGGCCGGACGGGAAAAAGCGCTCATGGCCGCACGATTCGCAACAACGGCCATAGCACTCATGTGGCAAACTCCATCTAAAGCCCTTGACGGCATCAATCTGCTCTTTGATCGCGAACCGCATCGCCGTAAAGCCCTGACCTTTGTCCCCGGCAAAGGCGTACTCTCAGGGTCGAGTTGGTCGCACCCGCCGTTCGGACCTCATATCAAGCCAGTCGAATGGGAAGGCATTTTGGCGGAGAAAGCCGACATATTTGCGGTCGTGGGAGAGATGCTGGCCTACGTCATTAGCCCCGACGGGGCCGTCGCCCGCCCCAATATGATGTCAACGCTGTTTCATGCGTTCTTGTGGTTTCATGAGGGGTGCCGTGAAAGCTCGTCCCATATGGCCGTCGTCAAACTGGCCGCATCTCTCGACGCTCTGGCATGCGGAAGAAAATCAGGCGGTATACTTACTCTCATCAATGCTCGCCTGAAGATGGAGGACGACAAACCCATTCGTCCCGATGGCCCTACCCTCAAGAAAGCAATCGACCGCATTTATAGCGATGGTCGTAGTCGACTAATCCACGGAAACAACCAAGAATTAGGCAATGACTGGTCCGATACGAAAGCCCTCGCCGAGCAGTTCGGCAGGCTTTGTTTATTGCTCTGTCTTGACTGGATCGCCAACACTCCGAATTGCGATGATCCGGATCAGCTCCGTCTGAGCAAGACCTGACATGACATGCAGCCAGCATCGCTTTCTGCGGCCAGATGTCGGCTTTCGGGAGTTGGTGAGTTTAGTTCCGAACCGCAGTTACGGGGTCGGCAGCGGCTGGCTTTCATGTCGTGGCGAAATCTGATTCAGGCGGCGCATGAGTCGAAATGACCTGGCTCCGCATGGAACGGGATCGAACCGCTTCCAAGTAGACCCCGCAGTGTGCCGCGCGTCGATGACCGCCGCATGCTGAGCGGCATCTCTCAGGTGCTGCGATCCGGCGTGTGATGGCGCGATCTGCCGGAGAGGTACGGCTCCACCGCTACAATACTGGAATGGGGTCAGGGGCATCGCCCGATCGGAGCAAAGAAAAAGCCGCCCGGAGGCGGCTTTGTTTCTTGACCGTCGCGGCTCAGCGCTCGGCGAAGGCGGGTTCGCCCTGGCGTTCGCGGATCAGGTTGGCGAAGCGGCGGAAGAGGTAGTGCGAATCCTGCGGGCCGGGCGACGCCTCGGGGTGGTGCTGGACCGAAAACACCGGGCGGCCAGTGAGCGCTATGCCGCAGTTGGTGCCGTCGAACAGCGAGACGTGGGTCTCTTCGACGCCTTGCGGCAGCGACTTGGCGTCGACGGCGAAACCGTGGTTCATCGACACGATCTCGACCTTGCCGGTGGTGTGGTCCTTGACCGGATGGTTGGCGCCGTGGTGGCCCTGGTGCATCTTCTCGGTCTTGCCGCCGAGGGCCAGCGCCAGCATCTGGTGGCCGAGGCAGATGCCGAAGACGGGCAGTTCGGTCTTCAGCAGGTCCTTGATGACGGGGACCGAATATTCGCCCGTCGCGGCGGGGTCGCCGGGGCCGTTGGACAGGAAGATGCCGTCCGGCTTCATCGCCAGGATGTCCTCGGCCGAGGTCTTGGCCGGAACCACCGTGACCTTGGCGCCGAGGCCGGCGAGCAGGCGCAGGATGTTGCGCTTGACGCCGTAGTCGATGGCGACGACGTGCATGGTTTCTTCGGCGCGCTCGCCATATCCCTCGTTCCAGACCCAGGGGGTCTCGGTCCAGGACGACGACTGGCCGGAGGTGACTTCCCTGGCGAGGTCGAGGCCGACGAGGCCGGACCAGGCGCGGGCCTGGGCCTTGAGGTTCTCGATGTCGAACTTGCCGTCGGGCGCATGCGCGATGACGGCGTTGGGCATGCCCTTTTCGCGGATCAGCGCTGTCAGCGCGCGGGTGTCGACGCCCGACATGGCGACGATGCCGCGGCGCTTCAGCCACTGGTCGAGGTGACCGGCGGCGCGATAGCTCGACGGGTTGGTGACATCGGCCTTGAACACCGCGCCGACCGCGCCGAAGCGGGCCGCCGGGTTGAGGTCCTCGATGTCCTCGTCATTGGTGCCGATGTTGCCGATGTGGGGGAAGGTGAAGGTGACGATCTGGCTGGCGTAGGAGGGGTCGGTGAGGACCTCCTGGTAGCCTGTCAGCGCGGTGTTGAAGCAGACTTCGGCGACGGCCGTGCCGGTGGCGCCGAGGCCTCGGCCCGTAATTACCGTGCCGTCGGCCAGCACCAGAACGGCGGTCGGCACTTCGGTTGCCCAGGGGGCGGTCTCTGAGGCCATGGCGATGCTCCTGCGTAACGGGCGCCGCGACTTGAAAAATGGCTCGGGAGAGGCCATATCGCGCAGCGAAAAGCACGGACGACCACCGTCAGGCGGGCCCCGTGCACAAAACAAACTAGTCCTTGCAAGGCGCGGACAATAAGCGAACCCCGGCGGGTGGTCAATGACCGGTCCGGGATTCGTGGCTAATTATTTTTCCTAATGAAAACAGGAAGTTGGCCATTGTCATTCGGTTTGCCACTGTGGCAGGTCGGCGCTATTGTTTGCGACACGTTCAGGAGTAATGGCCATGCGCGAGATGCTCGCCGAGGCGCTGAAGACTGCATTGAAAGCCGGCGACAAGCGCCGCACCTCGACGCTCAGGCTGATCCAGGCCGCCATCCAGGACCGCGACATCGCCCATCGCGGTGCCGGCAAGGACCCGGTGTCGGACGAGGAAATCCTGCAGATCCTGACCAAGATGGTCAAGCAGCGGCAGGAATCGGCCAAGGCCTTCGAGGAAGGCGCGCGGCTGGAGCTGGCCGCGCAGGAGCGCGACGAAATCGCCATCATCGGCGACTTCCTGCCCAAGCAGATGGCCGAGGACGACGTGCGCGACGCCGCCCAGAAGGTGATCGCCGAGGTCGGCGCCGACGGCCTGCGCGACATGGGACGCTGCATGAACGCGCTCAAGGAGCGCTATCCCGGCCAGATGGACTTCGGCAAGGCAAGCGGCATCGTCAAGAACCTGCTGCAGTAGGTTTTTGACGGCTTCTGTTTCCGCAAATGAGACGCCCCGCCAGTGCGGGGCGTTTTCGTTTTGGGGATAAGGGGAGATTCAGGCGGCGCGACGCAGCTTTATCGGCGTCTTGTCGCGCAGTCCCCAGATGTGGCCGAACGGGTCGAACACAGTGGCGCCGCGGCGGCCGTCGGTTGCTACGCCAAGCTCTCCTCGCAGGATTGCCCCGGCCCCGATCGCCCGTTGCAGGGCGGTTTCGGCGTTGGCGACATCAAGGATGAAGACGGCGCTGACCGCGCCGTGGGCCTTGGGAAAGAACGGCCCGCCGCGCTGCGGCTCGCCTTCGCGGCGCGGATTGGCGCCGCCGACCTGCAGGGCGACGTCGCCGATGCGGAGGTCGATGGAGATCGGCTTGCCCTCGAACATGTAGGCCCCGCCGCGAACGGCCCCGAAGGCGCGCTGGTAGAAGGCGGCGGCTTCTTCCTCGCGGCCATGTTCGACAAGGATTGCCATGGCGAGATCGACCTCGGCATCGCATGCGGCCTTGAGGATGTTCCATTCGTTGAAGCCGAGTTGGCGGGCAACGATCTCGAGGCAGGCGCCGTGCGAGAGATGCACGTCTTGCGCGGCCAAGGCGCCCCGCAGCTCCTTGGCCATGAGTTTGGTTCGGTTCAGTGTCGGCATGGATCGGTTCCCATGAGGGCGACAAATGGCGTCAGTGCTCGCAATTGCTGACGGTCACCCCATGAGGGTCAAACCAGCTTCGTGGTGCATTCACCAATCCGGATGGAGCGAGCGGCAGGCTGCACGGCCGTGGCCAAGTTTACGAATGCGGTCGATTCGCGCAAGCGCGCCGCGTCAGGCGACCGGCAGGCGGTGGCGGGCGGTGGCGGCGTGGAAGCGGGCGCCATGGATCAGGGCGTCGTCGTTGAAGTCGAATGACGGGTTGTGCAGCGGCGCCGAGCCTTCGCCATTGCCGATATAGGCGAAGCAGCCGGGCACATGGTCGAGGAAGCGGGCGAAATCTTCCGAGGCGGTGACGATCTCGCCATGGCCGTTGACGGCGCCTGGGTCGAAGACGGAGCTGGCCGCCTCGATGGCGGCCGCGGTGGCGTCGGCATCGTTGATCAGCGGCACGAACTCCCTGGTGTAGGTCACTTCGGCGCTGCAATTGTAGGTCAGTGCCGTGCCCTCGGCGATGATGCGCATCTGCTGTTCGATCGCAGCGCTGACTTCGGGCCGGAAGCTGCGCGCATCGCCGAGGATGCGGGCGAAGCCGGGCAGGGCGTTGCGGGTGCCGTCGGTGACGAGCTCGGTGACCGAGACGACGGAGATGTCGGCCGGGCTCAGCCGGCGCGAGACGATGGTCTGCAGGTTGGTGACCAGCGCGCAGGCGGCGACGAGCACCTCGCGGCCGCCATGCGGGCGGGCGGCATGGCCACCGAGGCCGCGCAGCACGATCTCGAAATTGTCCTCCGCCGACATGATCGGCCCGGGCCGCGTCTCGAAACGGCCGACGGGCAGGCCGGGCATATTGTGCAGGCCATAGATCTCGTCGAAGGGAAAGCGGCTCATCAGGCCGTCGTCGAGCATGGCGAGCGCGCCCTTGCCCCATTCCTCGGCCGGCTGGAAGACGAAGCGCACGGTGCCGTCGAAGCCGCCGTCGGCGGCGAGCATCCTGGCGGCACCGAGCAGCATCGCGGTGTGGCCGTCATGGCCGCAGGCATGCATGACGCCGTGATTTTGCGAGACGTGGCCGTGGTCGGCCTGCTCGGCGATGCGCAGCGCGTCCATGTCTGCGCGGAGTGCAATCGCCCGGTTGCCGCTGCCGCGGCGCAGCGTGCCGACGACGCCGGTGCCGCCGATGCCCTCGAC
The DNA here is from genome assembly GCF_014206975.1 of Aminobacter aganoensis. Classification (GTDB taxonomy): domain Bacteria; phylum Pseudomonadota; class Alphaproteobacteria; order Rhizobiales; family Rhizobiaceae; genus Aminobacter; species Aminobacter aganoensis. Next base: position 132,693 of record NZ_JACHOU010000005.1, on the reverse strand, counting down.
GACCTCGTCGAGGCCGAATTCGCGAAGCTTGCGGGCGACGAAGGCTGCGGTGCGCTTTTCCTCGAAGCCGAATTCGGGGTGGGCATGCAGGTCGCGCCGCCATGCGGTCATCTCGGCGATGAGGGCGTCGTGGTCGAGCGCGGCCATGTGCTGGCTCCCTTGATGTCGGGAGCAGCCTCGCCCGGAAAGGGCGGGACAGGCAAGGGCGGTTGCTGGGGCCAGCGGGCGGATGAGAAAGGGCCCCTCTCCGTCACGGCTTCGCCGTGCCACTTCTCCCCCACGTCGTGGGGGCGAGGAACCCAAGTCCTGCGAGCTCGCGGGCGGCTCGCCTGTGCCGGACAGACCTGCGCTTCGCTCCGGTTTCCGGGCCGCTCAGCTGGCCTTCAGCCGCGAGCCGCGCAGCAGGCCCTGCTCTTCGAGTACGGGGTAGGCCATCGAGGCGAGCAGGGAGTTGATCTGCTTGAGGTCGCGGATGGTGTCGAGGTGGATGGAACTGGTCTCGACGCTCTTGATGGTGCCGTCGCGCAGGCGCAGGAAGTGGCTCTGGCTGGTCTCTTTCTCGACGTCGCGCAGCCTGTCCTTTTCGAGCACGAGCTGGCGGGCGGTGTTGGCGTCGCGCGACACCAGCACGTTGAAGGCGAGGCGCGCATTGGCCATGACCGAAGCATGGAAGCTGGTCAGCTCACGCCAGCCCTCGGGCGTGAATTCGAGGCCGCGGTCGAGCTTCTTCTGGACGTGGGCGAGCATGTTGCGGACGATGATGTCGCCGACCTGTTCGAGCTTGACGCAGGCGCCGAGCAGTTCCTGGCAGCGCAGCGCCTCGTCCTCGGTCATCGGCCGGATGGTGGCCTTGGCGAGGTAGAGCTTGATGGCGGCATGGCGGCGGTCGACGCGGTCGTCGAGCGAGGCGAGGGCCGCGATCTTGTCGGCGTCGGGCTTTTCGTAGAGCTCGATGATGCGCTGGAGCATGATCTCGATGGTTTCGCAGACCCGCACGACCTCGCGGGTGGCGTTGGCCAGCGCCTGGGACGGCGTGTCGAGCGCGGCTTCGTTGAGCGCGCTGAGTTCGGCGACTGCCATGTCCCTGGCCGGGTCGGCCTTGGTGCCGAGCGCGACGATCTTTTCCGACGCGCTGTAGACCAGCTTCGCCAGCGGGATGCCGGCGACCAGGATGATGCAGTTGAACAGGATATGGGCGTTGATGATCTGGTCGGGCACGGTGGCGCCGAGGAAGGCGACCGAGGGCTTGGCCCAGAGGAAGACGACCAGCATGACCAGCGAGCCTGCGCCGCGCATCAGGAGGTTGCCGATGGGGACGACGCGGACGCCGGGCTCGGCGTTGCGGGTGAGCAGGGGGGCGATGACCGAGCTGCCGAGATTGACGCCGAGCACCAGCACGATGCCGAGTTCGGGCGGCACGAAGCCGCGGCCGGCCAGGGTGACGATCAGCAGCACGGCGGCGATCGAGGAATGGAACAGCCAAGTGACGATGGCCGCCAGCAGATAGGCGGTGACGGGGTCGCCGGCGAAATAGTCGACTATGACGGGCAGGAGCCTGCTTTCGCGCAGCGGCTCGGAGGCCTGGCCGACCATTTCGAGCGACAGCACGAGCAGGCCGATGCCGACGAGGATGCGGCCGGTCTGCTGCCAGCTGCGGCGGTCGGTGGCCAGGAACATGGTGGTGCCGGCGGCGAGGCAGATCGGCACCAGCAAGGACAGGTCGAAGGTCAGGATCTTGATGACCAGCGCCGAGCCGATCTCGGCGCCGCGCACGGCGAGCTGGCCGGCGATGCCGCTGACGATGCCGGCCCCGGCGAAGGAGCCGACGAGCAGGGTGACCGCGGTGGAACTCTGGAAGGCGATGGCGAGTGCCGTACCGGCCAGCACCGCCAGGATCGGATTGCGCATGGTGTTGCGCAGCTTGTGGCGCAGGACGTCGCCATAGGCGCGCTCGACCCCGGTGCGCACCATGCGCGTGGCAAACAGGAGAAGCGCGACGGCGCCGGCGAGATGCAGCAGGACGACAGACCCGCTCATCGGCTGCACCGGCGGAAGCGGGGGGCGGCTGCGAGCGGCAGGACGCGGATGCGAATCACTGTCATGACCATGTCGATTATCTTAGCCGGATAATATTTTTCGTCCATATTGCACGCGTGTGCATTGCCCGCAAGATATGTGAACGGGTCATATAGGAGATACGTTCGGCGGAGCGTCGGGTTCCCGGGCGACATCCGTGCACGCAATTGGAACGATCGCGGCTTCCGGCCTGTGAACAGCGGGCATGCCGGCGAATAGGAGTCGTGTCGGAGGGGGCGAAGGCCTATATCAGTTTCAAACAAGCAGGACCCGATGCGCTTTTCCGACGGATTTTTGAGCGAGATACGAGACCGCGTGCCGATTTCGGCCGTGGTGGGACAGCGCGTGACCTGGGACCGCAAGAAGACCAATGCGCCGCGCGGCGACTTTTGGGCGTGCTGCCCGTTCCATGGCGAGAAGTCGCCTTCGTTCCACTGCGAGGACCGCAAGGGCCGCTACCACTGCTTCGGCTGCGGCGTGTCGGGCGATCATTTCCGCTTCCTGACCGACCTCGACGGCATGACCTTCCCGGAGGCGGTCGAACGCATCGCCGAGATGGCCGGCGTGCCGATGCCGGCGCGCGACGCGCATGAGGAGCGGCGCGAGAAGGAACGCGCCAGCCTGACCGACGTCATGGAACTGGCGACGACATTCTTCGAGGACCGGCTGCAAAGCGCGGACGGGGCGCGGGCACGGGCCTATCTGCGCGACCGCGGGCTGACGCCGGCGACGCAGCAGACGTTCAGGCTCGGTTTTGCGCCCGACAGCCGCAATGCGCTCAAGGAATTCCTCGCGTCCAAGGGCATCGAAAAATTGCAGATGGAGGCCTGCGGGCTGACCGTGTTCGAGGACGTGCCGGTGTCCTACGACCGCTTCCGCGACCGCATCATGTTCCCGATCCCGGATTCGCGCGGCCGCATCATCGCCTTCGGCGGACGCGCCATGTCGGCGGAAGTCTCGGCCAAATATCTGAACTCGCCTGAAACCGAGCTCTTCCACAAGGGCAACGTGCTCTACAATTTCGCCCGCGCCCGCAAGGCGCTGCAGAAGGGCGGGGCGGTGATCGCCGTCGAAGGCTACATGGACGTGATCGCGCTGGCCCAGGCCGGGTTAGACAATGCGGTGGCGCCGCTCGGCACGGCGCTGACCGAAAACCAGCTCGAGCTGCTGTGGCGCATGTCGGGTGAGCCGGTGCTGTGCTTCGACGGCGACAAGGCCGGCCTCAAGGCCGCCTATCGCGCCGCCGACATGGTGCTGCCGCTGGTGGCGCCGGGCCATACGGCGCGCTTTGCCTTACTGCCCGAGGGCAAGGACCCCGACGATTTGGTCAAGGCCGAGGGGCCCGAGGCGTTTCGCGCGGTGCTTTCGGAAGCACGGCCCTTGTCCGACCTGGTCTGGATGCGCGAGACCTCGGGTGGCGTGTTCGATACGCCCGAGCGTCGTGCCGAGCTCGAAAAGACGCTGCGCGAACTGACCGGCCGGATCAAGGACGAGAGCGTCCGCTATCACTACCAGCAGGAGATGCGCGAACGGGTGCTGAGTTTCTTCGGCAACCAGCGCGGCCGGCAGCAGGGCCAGGGCGACCGCGGCAAGGGCTCGTTCGGCAAGCCCGGATTCGGCAAGGGCAACGAGCGCGGCCAGTGGAACAAGGGCGGCGGTGCCGCCGCAGGCAGGCTGGCCGTGTCGGAGAGCCTGGCGCGCTCGGCGATGGTCAAGCGGGCAGGCGGCATCATGCCGCTGCGCGAGGCGGCCCTCGTGGTGGCCCTGGTCAACCATCCCTCCCTGATCGACGAGAATTTCGACCATGTCGAAAAGCTCGATCTCAGCCATGGCGAATTGCGCCAACTGCATTCGGTGCTGATCGATGCCATGGCGCATGGAGAGGCCAACACGCGCGAGGGAGTGGTGGCGGCGATCGAGCGCGCCTCCTGCGCCGAGATGTGGGAGCGGGCGGTGGCGCTGGCGCGACGGACGCGGCAGTGGACCGCGCTCGAGGACGCGGCACTCGAAGACGCCCGCGACGCCTTCGCGCAGGCGCTGCACTTGCACCGCAGCGCCCGTACCTTACATAAGGAACTGAAACAGGCCGAGGCGGCGCTGGCCACCGATCCGACCGACGAAAACTATCGGCATCTGGTGGAGATCCAGGCGCAGTTTCATGACGTGCAAGCTACCGAGGCGCTTATCGAAGGCTTCGGTGTGTCCTCGGGCCGAGGCGGGCGAAACTAGGGCGAGAGAGCGAAAATCCCGCATTTGATTCGCTTTTTTGCAGCGAATCATGCGACAGGCGCTTGACCTTCCGCCGGAATGACGGAATCAGGTCGATTCGAAAAGTTAACCGGCGGCCAGACCGCCAGTCGTGTCGACGGCCTGTAGAATGCGGATTGGGTGCTTGTCACTGGACAGGAAGATAATCCGCCACAGATATCAGGGTTAATCTGGACTTAACACAGGTGCAGCTACTGGCAGTTCAGGCGCAGGTTGGATGAGGCGATCTGATTTGCACTGTCCGAGAGTTTAAGCGGCTGACGGGCCGCCTGGAGAAAGCAAAGAATGGCGACAAAAGAAAAGGAAGAGGTCGAGACCGAACGCGAAGGCGCTGCTGACGGCCCTTTGCTCGACCTTTCCGATGACGCTGTCAAGAAGATGATCAAGCTCGCGAAAAAGCGCGGCTATGTCACGATGGACGAGCTTAATGCGGTGCTTCCCTCGGAAGAGGTGACCTCCGAGCAGATCGAAGACACGATGGCGATGCTGTCCGACATGGGCATCAACGTAGTCGAGGACGACGAGCAGGGGGAGGAAGCCGAGGCCGCCGAAGGCGATGCCGAGGAAGATGCCAACGAGCTTGCCGAACAGACCGGCACCGCCGTCGCCGCGACCACCACCAAGAAAGAGCCGACCGACCGCACCGACGATCCGGTGCGCATGTACCTGCGCGAGATGGGCTCGGTGGAGCTTCTGTCGCGCGAAGGCGAAATCGCCATCGCCAAGCGCATCGAGGCCGGTCGCGAAACGATGATCGCCGGCCTGTGCGAGAGCCCGCTGACCTTCCAGGCCATCATCATCTGGCGCGACGAGCTCAACGAAGCCAAGATACTGCTGCGCGAGATCATCGATCTCGAGGCGACCTATGCCGGCCCCGAGGCCAAGCAGGCGCCGATCGTCGAGCGCGTCGATGAAGACGCCAAGCCGAAGGAAGAGCCGAAGGCCGGGCGCCGCCGTGGCGACGACGAGGACGACGTCACCAATGTCGGCGGCGACAACCGCGGCGAGGAAGAGGAAGAAGACGAAGACGAGGCCAGCCTGTCGCTGGCGGCCATGGAAGCAGAGCTTCGGCCGCAGGTGATGGAGACGCTCGACGTCATCGCCGACACCTACAAGAAGCTGCGCAAGCTGCAGGACCAGCAGGTCGAGAACCGTCTCGCCGCCGCCGGCACGCTGTCGCCGAGCCAGGACCGTCGCCTGAAGGAGCTGAAGGACCAGCTCATCAAGGCGGTGAAGTCGCTGTCGCTGAACCAGGCCCGCATCGAGGCGCTGGTCGAGCAGCTCTACGACATCAACAAGCGGCTGGTGCAGAACGAGGGCAAGCTGTTGCGCCTCGCCGAAAGCTACGGCGTGCGCCGCGAGGAATTCCTGCGCGAGTACCAGGGCTCCGAGCTCGACCCGAACTGGACCCGTTCGATCGCCAACCTGTCCAGCCGCGGCTGGAAGGAGTTTACCAAGAACGAGAAGGATGCGATCCGCGACTTGCGCGCCGAGATCCAGAACCTGGCCACCGAAACGGCGATCTCGATCCTGGAATTCCGCAAGATCGTCAACCAGGTGCAGAAGGGCGAGCGCGAAGCAGCGATCGCCAAGAAGGAAATGGTGGAAGCCAACCTTCGCCTGGTGATCTCCATCGCCAAGAAGTACACCAACCGCGGCTTGCAGTTCCTGGACCTGATCCAGGAAGGCAACATCGGCCTGATGAAGGCGGTCGACAAGTTCGAGTACCGCCGCGGCTACAAGTTCTCGACCTATGCCACATGGTGGATCCGGCAGGCGATCACCCGTTCGATCGCCGACCAGGCCCGTACCATCCGCATTCCGGTGCACATGATCGAGACGATCAACAAGATCGTCCGGACCTCGCGCCAGATGCTGCACGAGATCGGCCGCGAACCGACGCCGGAGGAACTGGCCGAAAAGCTCGCCATGCCGCTCGAGAAGGTGCGCAAGGTGCTGAAGATCGCCAAGGAGCCGATCTCGCTCGAAACGCCGGTCGGCGACGAGGAGGATTCGCACCTCGGCGATTTCATCGAGGACAAGATGGCGATCCTGCCGATCGATGCGGCGATCCAGGCGAATTTGCGCGAGACCACCACGCGCGTGCTCGCCTCGCTGACCCCGCGCGAGGAGCGCGTGCTGCGCATGCGCTTCGGCATCGGCATGAACACCGACCACACGCTCGAAGAGGTGGGCCAGCAGTTCTCGGTCACCCGTGAGCGTATCCGCCAGATCGAGGCCAAGGCGCTGCGCAAGCTCAAGCACCCGAGCCGCAGCCGCAAGCTGCGCAGCTTCCTCGACAGCTGACATAAAACCAACAAATGGCCGTCCCCCGGGACGGCCATTTTGCTGTGTATCGGTCGAAAATGGATCAGGCCTGTTTGAGTTCACCTGTCTACTACGATCTGAGCGAGCTTTACCTGCTAAGTCGTGGCAGGCTGAAGTTCTATGGCATCGCCAGGGTGGTGGCGGAGATCGGCTACGAGCTGCATCTCCTCGACAAGGGCGTGATCTTCGTCGTCTACGACGAGACGGCGCGCGCCTTCTTCGAGGTCACCCCGCATTTCGGCAAGGCGTCCTACAATGGCGTCGTCGATCTCGGTTTTCCCGAAGGTGCCGTTCCCTACCGGCTGCGGGGGCCAAAGCCGGGCCGCAGCCTGCCGAACCGCGTGTTTGCGACCACGTTCAGCACCTTCCTGAGGGCGGTCAATCGCTCGAAGCTGCGAGCGCTGCAATCGCATCTGAAGCCGATTGCGCTCCAGGATGGTTATCTGGTGTCGGCCGGGCGGCCGAAGCTTCTGGTCGACATGATCGATTGCCTCGCCCGGACTGGTTCCAGGACGCGGTTCTACCCGCTGCTGCACGACTGCATCCCGCTGCATGATTTCGGCGACAAACCGGATGCGTTCCAGCGCAACTTCCATGCCGACAACAACAAGGTGATCCGGCACGCCAGCCATATCATCGCCAATTCGCAGTTCACCGCGAAGGACCTGCAGGCCAAGGTGGAGGAGGGGTTGCTGCCGCCGTTGCCCGGGATGTCCGTGGTTCCGCTGGCGCATGAGTGCCGCGCGGATGGCGAGACGGCAAAGCTCGAGCTGCCGGTACGGCCCTACGTGCTGGGCGTCGGCATCACGCTCGGGCGCAAGAACCTCGACGTCGTTCTCGCCGCGCAGAAGCTGCTGCTGGAACAGGGCAAGACGCCGCCGCTGATGGTGATCGCCGGCGCCAACCGGTGGCGGACGATCGCGGGCCTCAACAGCGGCCGCAATGCGACGGTGGCCCAGCATGTGCTGATGATTGACAACCCCTCGCAGGCCGATCTCATCAGGCTGTACCAGAACGCGCTGGCGACGCTGATGCCGAGCAAGCTCGAGGGCTGGGGCCTGCCGCTGGGGGAATCGCTGTGGCTGGGCACGCCGGCGCTGGCCGCACCGTCGTCGAGCCTGCCCGAGGTCGGCGGCGACCTCGCCGTCTATTTCGACCCGGATTCGCCGGCGGAGCTGGCCGGCTTGCTGGAGCGGCTGGCTACCGACAAGGACTACCGCCTGGGCCTGCAACGGCGGATCGTCGCGGCAAGGTCCAGCTTGCGAAGCTGGAAAGACGTGGCCGAGGACATGCTGGCTGCATTGCAGACCCCCGGCGGCCAGCCGATCGACGCTGCCGGCTGATCGAGGCAGGCCTGCCGATGTGACCGCAGGCCGAAGGTTCGGTTGCAGCCCCTTTGCCGAGCAGGACTATGCGCCTTCGAGGCGCTGCAGGATTTCCCTCATCTTGTCGATCTCGGCCTGCTGGCCGGGCACGATATCGCTGCACAGGGCGGCAATCTCCGGATCGCTGACGGTCGCGTTCTCGCACATCAGCACTGCGCCGGAGTGGTGCGGGATCATCGATTTCAGGAACTGCACGTCGGCGATTGCCGTCTGTTCCCGGATCATGAACCACGAGGCGGTGAATGCCACGAGGCTGAAGACGACGATCGCGACGTTGATGGCGCGGTTGGGGTACATGGCGCGCATGAGCAGGAGCTCGATCAGGATCATCGGGAACACCATCAGCGCCGCCATGTAGAACTGGTTCAGGTTTGCAAAGACATCGGCGAAGGTGTTCACCATGGCGTACATGAGGGCAAACATGGCGATGAAGGACAGAACTGCCATCGCCAGAAGACGAAGGTAGTTGTGCATGGAATGATGTTGGATGTTCATGGCATTTACCTTGGTTTGATCTGACATGGGTCGTGCCAGCCAAACCGCTCGATTGAGCAAAGGTTCCGATTTCCTGCTTGCTGCGGCCTGGATGTCTGGCCGTGGAGAGGCCCACGCAACGGAGGTTGCGTGGGCGCGCTCATCGTCAGCGGCAGGTGGCCGTCATCCGGCTGGCGTCGAGGGTGCCGCCGTTGAGGGTGAGCACCGAGCCGTCGGTCTGGGTCAGCGACGTGGCCGACCAGGTGCCCTGGTCGGCGAGGCAGTTCAGCGGCGTGCCGACGACGGTGATGTCGCCGCGGATGTTCTCGGCCGGGCCGGAGAAATAGAGGCCCGCCGTGGATGCGTTTTCGACGCGTATGTTTTCGAAGGTGATGTCGCTCACCGGCCCCTGGAAATTACTGCCATAGATGAATGCGCCATAAGATCCGGCGTTGGTGATGGCGACATCCTCGAAGTGGATGTCGGAAACCGGATTGAAGAAGATCCCGGCATTGCGGGTGCCGTCGATGTTGAGCCCCTTGAACTTGACGTTGGTGGTTGCTGCTTCTTCCGGCAGTGACATCGCCGAGACGAGCATCAGCCCGTTGACGCCGCCCTTCAGCGTCATGTCGGTGATGGTCACATCGGAAGTGCCCTGGAGCACCACCAGATCCATGTCGAGCCCCTGTTCGGAGTTGTCGATGGTGACCTTGTTCATCTCGACGTCGTTGGCGGCGACCAGCAGGATGCCTTCGCGGCGCGACTTGCTGATGGTGACGTTGTCGATGACGATGTTGGTGGCGGCATGGGTGATCACTTCGGGCCAGTCGCTCTGGTCGATGCGGCTGCCGGCGAAGATGCCGTAGGTGACGCTGCCGATGACGGTGTTGCGGACGCTCAGCCCGCTGGTGCCAAGCGCGCTGATCGCGGCATGGGGAGCGAGGTTCGGCCGCCCGACGGCGAACTCGCAGGCGGTGTTGTTGTCGCAGACGAAGAGGTCGTGGATGTAGGCGTTGTCGATCGCGGCACCCGTGACGTTGTCGAGGCGGATGCCGTCGCCGTCGGTTTGCGAGATGTCGACGTTGCGGATCGAGATGCTGGACGCGCCATTCGAGGCGATGCCGGCCAGGCCGCCGGTGATCGTCACGCCTGCGATCTCGCTGCCCGAGGCCATGGCGACGACATTGGCGAGCGGATCCGTGCCGTGCAGCGCCGTTGCCTGGCCGTCGTTGCGGAAGGCGGTCTCGATGCGGCTGTTGGTGCCGCGCACGGCGATGACCCCGCCGCCGCCGAGCATGTGCTGGCCGGTGCCCAGTTGCATCGCCTGGTCCAGCGCGATCGTGCCGTTGGCGAGCACCAGCGCATTCTGGCCGGCGGCGGCGAGGGCTGCGTTGATCGCGGCAGCGTCGCCTGACGCGTCGTCGACATTGACCACCTTGCCGACCGCCCGGCCGCCATGGACAAATTCGGCGGCCTCGATCAGGCCATTGCCGTCGGCGTGGGTGCGGACGAAGTCCGAACGCTCGACGCGCTGGAACATCGGGTCGAACGCGGCATTGCCGCTGCGGCTGGAGCCGCCGAGCGGCACGCGCAGGCGGGCCGTCAGGCCGAATTCGGTGTCGTTCTCGTTGTCGTGGGAAACGGACGCGCCGAGCGTGAAGGTCGAGCCGGAGACGCCGGGCAGGCCTGCGAAGCTTACCTCCGTGCGCGCCTTGACGCCCAGCGTGTCGTCGAGGCCGGTGTCGCCGTCATACCAGTAGGCACCGCCGAAGATCTTCATCTCGGCCGCCATGCCATCGGGGAACACGGGCAGGCGCATGCCGGCTTCGGCATCTGCGCCGGTGCGGGCGAGTTCGCGGCCGGCCTGGATCCTGAGGTCGCTGCCGGAGACGAAGGCGCGGCTCAGGCTTGCGGCATATTTGTCGTCGGTCAGCGGCAGGTAGATGTTGGTGCGGGCTTCGTGGATCGGCCCCAGCGCCTCGGCGCCGAAGGACAGCTGGTTGAAGCTGTTGCCATGGTCGCTGTTGAAGACGTCGTAGTAGCCATAGGCGCCGAGCAGCCAGCCATTGTCGATGCGATGGCGGTAGCCGATGCCGAACGAGGCCTGGCGGGCAGAACCCTCGACGAAGCTGCCGCCGGCATCGAAGAACAGGCCGTCGCCGCCGTCGAGCAGGAAGGGCAGGAAGATGCCGACGCCGCCGGTGCCGTGGCCATAGGCGAGGTTGCCGTCAAGCTCGACTATGGGCTGCTGGACTTGCGCCAGGGCATGGCTGGAGAGGGCGGTGCCGGAGACCAGCGCCGCTGCAAACAGACTTGGGAATTTCATGATCTTTACGTGGGCTTCCGATTGAACGGCGCCGGGATATAATACTTGAGTATGAGAGTCCAGTTTGTAGCTGGACCATCTTTGGATGAAGCTTGTTGTGCCAATTCAATGGGTTGGCGCTTGAGTGGGTTTTTGCCGCAGGCGCCGTTGCAGACGCTGCGGCAGGTGGGGCGGAGCGTGGCTGTGGATAGTCCGGAAGCCGGCGCGGGCAGGAGCGGGTGGCGCCTGGCGCCACCCCTCGAGATCACGGCGCCCTGGGAGACTCGACGACCAGTGCGACGATGCGGCGGACGAGCGGCAGGACGAGCAGCAAGGTGGGAAACGCCACCAGCCAGGACAGCGCCCAGGCCGAAGGCCAGGTGGCGAGGAAGGCGGGCGTCGGGCCGAGGCTCTTCAGCGTCGAGATGGCGGAGACAATGAAGGTCATCACCACAGACAGGACCAGCGGCATGACAAGGGCGGCATAACGCGCCGGCAGCTTGCCGGGCGACTTCGAACGTAAGGTCATTGAAGAGTATTTCCTGAAGTCGGCATCGGTCACGAGAGTGCAAGACATGGCATTCCTCCCGGACGGGCCGGTTGAATGCGTTGCTTGACGTGAGACGCTTACGGCGTGCGCTTGGCGCAGCGGCCCGTTCCTAGTGGGCCTTGGTGCAAAAGGCAACAGCTGCGAAATCAGGTGGCTTCCGCAGCGTCCAGCGTTCAACTAAGGTCCGGTCAAACAAGGGAGATTGCCGTGTCGATCGAATTCCTGCTGACCACGCTGATCATCGTCGCATCGCCCGGCTCGGGTGTCGTCTACACGCTGGCCGCGGGGCTTTCGCGCGGCGGCAAGGCAAGCGTGCTCGCGGCTTTCGCCTGCACGCTCGGCATCGTGCCGCATCTGATTGCGGCGCTGACCGGCATTGCCGCCTTGCTGCATACCAGCGCATTGCTGTTCGAGATCGTCAAATATGCCGGCGTCGCCTACCTGCTCTACATGGCTTGGCAGAGCCTGCGCGAACATGGCGCGCTCAAGGTCGAAGCCAATGCCGACCCGCGCAGCGCCCGCCAGGTGCTGATCGACGGCGTCCTGGTCAACGTGCTGAACCCGAAGCTGTCGATCTTCTTCGTCGCCTTCCTGCCGCAGTTCATCGCGCCCAACGATCCGAACGCACTGGCGCGGATGCTCGAACTGTCCAGCGTGTTCATGCTGGCGACCTTCGTCATCTTCGCCATCTATGGCCTGTGCGCAGCCGCCGTGCGCGACAAGGTGACGGGCAGCCCGCGGGTGATGACCTGGATGCGTCGAACCTTTGCCGCGGCCTTCGTCATGCTCGGCGCCAAGCTGGCGCTGACCGAACGCTGAAGGGCGACGTCATGCAGTTCAGCATCGGCCGCGAGGATCCGGCGACGCCGGAGGTGATTGCGCTGCTGGAGGACGGCGACGCCTATGGCGCGTCGCTCTATCCGGCCGAAAGCAACCACTTCCTGCCGCTCGACGCGCTGCGGGCCGACACTGTGCATTTCGTCGTCGCGCGCGACGGGCAAGGGACGGCCGTCGGCACCGGCGCGATTGCGCTGGCCAATGGCTGGGCCGAGCTCAAGCGCATGTGGGTGGTGCCGGCCGCACGCGGCAAGGGACTGTCCAAGGCGATCCTCGGCGACCTTGAAAGCCGCGCGCGCGACGCCGGGCACAGCCTGATGCGGCTCGAGACAGGGATCGCCAACCACGAGGCACTGGCGCTCTACGAACGCACCGGCTTCGTCCGGCGCGGGCCGTTCGGCGACTACCGCGAAGATCCGTTCAGCGTGTTCATGGAAAAGCGGCTCGACTGAGCCGAGGCAACGCCGGCTGAGCACAGGAGACGTGCAGCCTGTCGGCGGGCAAGGCCATCACAAACTTGCACCTGACCCGGCACGGGAGGATACTCCGGCGCGTCGGACGCATTTCAGGGCAATGACCCGGATGCCTGCCCCGGCTTTCCGCCGTGCGCCGTGGCACCGGAGGGAGGTTGCCGTGACGACTTACATCATGCTGATCAACTGGACGGACCAGGGCATTCGCGATGTCAGGTCCTCGCCCAAGCGGCTCGACGCCGCCAAGAAGCTGCTCGGCGACATGGGGGGCTCGTTCAAGCAGTTCTACCTGACCATGGGCGAGTGCGACATGGTGGCGATTGCCGAGGCGCCGGACGACGCGGTGGTGGCCCGCTTCGCCATGATGCTGGGCCAGGGCGGCAACATCAGGACACGCACGCTCAAGGCATTTCCCGAGCTTGCCTATCGCGAGATCATCGCCTCGCTCGGGTAGGGCCGGCAACATGGAGCCTGGGCGCACGGGCCGCGCGTGCGCCCTGGCTGCGGCCGGTTCGAAACGCCTCGACTGATTCAAGACAAGCGTCTAAGCTTCGGAAAAACAACGGGAAGAACAGCATGTCGTTTCTGAAGAGGCTTTTCGGCGGTGGTGGCGGTGCGGCCGAGCCTGCCGCTGCGGCCGTTGCCAAGGAGATCGAATACAAGGGCTTCTCGATCAAGGCGATGCCCTACAAGGAAGGCGGCCAGTTCCAGACCTGCGGCGTGGTTTCCAAGGACGTCGGCGGCGAGGTCAAGGAGCACAAGTTCATTCGCGCCGACCGCTTCGCCGCCCTCGACGACGCGGTCGAGGTGTCGCTGACCAAGGGCCGGCAACTGGTCGACGAGCAGGGCGAGCGCATGTTCGCCTGAAGCCGGCGGTATCGCCCGGCAGCTTATGGCCCGGCCTTGTGCCGGGCCTTTTGCGTTTCAGGACCGCTCGGGCAGCATCAGCCCGTCGATGACAGCCGAGATGACCGTTATCTCGTCTTCGGGCGAGGCGCCGGCATCGATCGCCAGGGCCGCGCGATCGAAGGCGGCGGCAAGCAGGCCGGTCAGCGCGGCCAGCGGCAGGCGGCGCATGGCGCCGGTCCGCATCGAGGCGGCGAGGCCCTCGCGCAAGGTGCGGTTGCCGTGGCGGTTGTCGATATCGTCCATGCCGGTGCGGCCGAGCACGGCGGGACCGTCGAGCAACAGCAGCCGCGTCCTGCCGGGCGCGCGCATGGCCTGGAGATAGGTCTTGCTGCCGGCAAGCAAGGCTTCCTGGGCGCCGATGGCCGGCGGCGCTGCCGCCTCGATCTCGGCGGCGACGGATGCCGCCTCCTGCTCGGCCACGGCCCGGAACAGCTCCTGCTTGTCGGCGAAGTGGTGGTAGAGCGCGCCGCGCGTGACGCCGGCAGCGGCGACGATCTCCGGCGTGCTGGTCTCGGCGTAGGATTTTTCGGCAAACAGCGTGCGCGCGGCCTCGATCAGGAGAGCGCGTGTCGCCTCGGTGCGGTCACGGTTGGAGCGGCGCTCGGTTTTCTCTTGCATACATTCAGCCTGTATGTTACTTCGCATTTGCATGCAGACTGTATGTCTTTTGAGAGGAGAAGGAAAGCCATGAAGACGACCAGCTACTATCCCGTTCTGATGACCGGCGACGTCGCCGGCACCGCCGCCTTCTATGTCAAGCACTTCCGCTTCGCGTATGAGTTTGACGCCGGCTGGTATGTCCATCTGCGGTCGACGGAGGACAGAAAAGTCGATCTCGCCATCGTCCAGGGCGACCACGAGACGATCCCCGAGGAGGGGCGCGGACGGGTCGCCGGCGTGCTGATCAATTTCGAGGTCAAGGATGTCGATGCCGTGCATGAACGGCTCGTCGCGGAGGGGCTGCCGATCCTGCGCTCGCTGCGCGACGAAGACTTCGGGCAGCGCCACTTCATCACCAGGGACCCCAATGGCGTGCTGATCGACGTCATCACACAGATCCCGCCGAGCCCCGAGTACCTGGCGATGTATGTGCCGGACAGGGTTGACGCCTGACGCAAACGAAAACGGGGGCGCCGCGAGGCGCCTCCGTTACTTTATCCCAACCGGCTTCGACCTGGCCGGCAGGCTCAGTCCTGGATGTAGCAGCGCTTGCGGACGCCCGGTGCCGGATCGCCGAAGGTGTCGTTGTCGCATTCGACGCCGTCGCGGAAGACGCCTTCCTCGTAGCTGCCCATCGTGCCGTATCGCACCCGCTTGCGGCCATAGAAGTCGCAGAAGCCGTTCTCGTTGGCGCAGACTGTCCATCTCTGGCGGCGTGGCTCGTCATAGCCGCCGCCGCCCCGGCCGCGCTGCACGATGTAGCACTCCTTGCGCAGGCCGGGAGCCGGGTCGCCGAAAACGCGGTTCGAGCAGCGGACCGACGGCCTGTCGATGAAGCGCGAGGTCATCCTGCCTTGCGCGCCGTAGACGACTTCGGCGGGAAATGGCAGCCGACAGGTGCCGCCCTCGGTGGCGCAGCGAACCATGCGCTGGGCCGTGGCCGGGGCAGGGGCCAGCATGGACAGGGTTGCAGCCAGGCCGGCGACGCAAAGGGAGGCAAGGGCTGTCCGCATTGCAAATGTGTGGGCGGTTGACACTGGGATGTCCTCGAATCGTTGGAAGACCGCGACTTTGGCCACGACATCTTGAATGCACGATGAATGGGCCTTTTTGACGAACGCCTGGCGCAGTGTTTTGCCATGCTCCCGTCCGTCCGGGTGCCCGTCATCGGCTTGGGGTGCAGGCGTCCTGCCCAAATGCAAAGAGGCGCCTTTCGGCGCCTCTGGCGTTTTCAAGGGCAGCTCAGGTCAGAGCTTGCCGGAGAGGCCGAGGTTGAAGGTGTGCTGGTCGCGTTCGGCACCGAACGAACCGGCGTAGCTCGAGGTCAGGCTGAGCCGGTTGGTGAAATCGGCGGCAAGGCCGGCCTCGACGCGGCCGAAGGTGCCTTCGCCGGTCTCTACCTGGCTGAGGAAGGCGGTCGCCGCGGTGGTGTAGCGGGTCGACACCGTCTCGTCGTTGCCGAAGAAGGCGCCGCCGATGCCGACGCTGCCGAAACCGCGCAGGGATGTGCCGGATTCGAGTTGCCAGCTGCGGGATGCGCCGATGCCGGCGAGAGCTTCGAGGCGATCGACATCATAGGCCTGGACGATGAGGTTGCCCGCGCCGGCACCGGTCTCGGTGTAGGAATCAACGTGGGTGCGCAGGTAGGCCAGGCTGGCGAAGGGCGTGACCCTGGCCACGTCCAGCTCGATGTCATGCGAGGCGCGCAGATGCGCCCCCAGGCTGTAGCCGTCGATCTCGGCAGAAGCCGTGGTTGCACCCGCGGTGCGGGCATATTCCCAGCGCTCGGTCGAGGCGGCAAGCCGGGCGTCGAAGACGGTGCCGGTCGGCGCCTGCCAGCGGATATAGGGCGAGGCGGTGAACTGGCGGTTTTCGATATTGGCATAGACGCCGTCGATGTCGCCGTTGCCGCTGGCATAGCCGCCGGCGAGGCCGACGAGCACTTCGGGCGAGATGGCGTGCTCGACGCCGAGGCCGGTGACATAGCCGGAGAAGTCGAGCTGTCCGGCAGTGAAGTCCTGCGAGCCGGTGGTGTAGCCGCCGAAGAGGAAGCTGCGGCTGCCGTCGAAGCCGGCGAGCGCAACATTGCCGCCGGCATCGCCGATCGAGCGGGCAAGGGCCGCGGCTCCGTCCGAGCCGGCCGTGCTTTCCTCGGCATATTGCAGGGCGCCGGTGGCGAGCTGGGCCGTGGCCTGGCCGCCGGTCGCACCGGTGCCGCGGGCAAGCATGAGGTCGTAGGCCTCGTGCAGGCGCTGGGACAGTGCGACGGGGCCGCCAGCGGCGACGAGGCCGGTGTCCTTGACGGTCCAGTTGAGCAGGCTCTGGACCTGGGCGGCGGTCAGGCCGGCAAATATCGGGCTGTTGATGAACAGTTCCGACTGCTGGATGGCACGTGCCACGTCGGCGGCATAGAGCGCGCCATCGTGGTCGATATTGCGCCCTATCTCGCCGAAAAGCATGTTGACGTTCATGAACGACACGGTCTGGCCGTCAGCGACCGTCACCGGGAAGACGATGTAGAGGTTGTCGTCGTGGTTCTCGAAATTGGTTATGACCTGGCTGAGGGCGTAGTCGTTGTTGCCGTAGAGATGGGCGATGACCGCAGTCAGGGACTCGTTGCCAGGCTGAAACTGGCCGGTCACCACGTAACCCGATTCCGCGGCGTGAACGTACATGTCGTCGCCGGCAACGAGAGTGCCGCCGAAGACGATGTTGGCGGTAATCGTGGCGCCGGTGTCGTTGGTGAAGCTGTCGAACCAGCGAACCGAGTTGGTGGGAAGTCCCGGCACCCCGATGTAAGACTGGGTTTGCCGCCAGGCCTTCAGCCCGTTGAATTCAGAATCATAAGCGACGACGCTGTTGATGTGGTAGTCGATCGTCGATGCGCCGTAAATCACGCCCCATTTGTCGTAAGCGTTGTCGCTGTCGTCCGAACGGGATTGACTGACTGCGCCAGCCGCGCCGGTCCCCCAATATGCGTCGTCGAAACCCTCATCGACGTAGGCATCCGACCATGATTCACATTCGCGCACGGTGCAAATTTCAAACTCGATCGTGCTTTGGCCGGCCTGTGCCGCATCGATGCCCAGCACAAGTGCCGCAATCGATACTGAGGCGCTGAACGCAGATCCCGATAGTTTCATGAATTGCCTCGAAAAGTCGTCATTCAAATTTCTTGAGATTGCAGAAGCACAATTGCCTTCGATCTACTGTTATCTCAGGTGTTAAATTTCTTCGAATCTTGTCATTTTCTAATTAAATTCTACAGAATTTTTGAAAAATCAATCCATATTCTATACAATCTTGGATTGATGAAAATTTCTTGCATGCACCTATGGGCGATCATTGTGATCGGCAATCCTCGCCGGAGGCGTTTGGGCGCAGGACGGGCCCAAACGCAAAGAGGCGCCTTTCGGCGCCTCCGGAGCAGAGCAGTTCGGCAGGCTGCCTATCTCACGACGAGCACCGGCACCTTGGAATAATGGACGACCTCGGCGGTCTGGCTGCCGAGCAGCAGCCGGCTGACGCCGCGGCGTCCGTGGGAGGCCATGACGATGAGGTTGCAGCCACGTTCCGCGGCAGTCTCGACGATCGCTTCGGCGGGTGACTCGCCGAATGCCTGGACGGGATCGACGGTGACGCCGGCCTTTGACGCTGCCGCCTGAGCGAGGTTCAGGGCCGCGTCGGCATGCTTTTGCTGGGCATCGCTCCATGATGCCATCGTGGCCGGGCTGTTCAATGGATAGGGCTCGGTCACCGTGATGACCGTGACCTTGCTGCCAAGGTTCCTGGCCAGTGTCAGCCCGTGGTCGACACCCTTCTGCGCGAGTTCGGAACCGTCGGTGGTTATGAGGATATGCGTGTACAAATCTACCTCCACTGCTTGGATCATCGTCGTTTTCATCGGTCCCGCAGCGCCGGTTTCACCGCCGGCTGCTGCGGGTGTTCGGTCGATCAGCCTGCCGTGACCGCGCCCGCGATCGCGTCCTTGAGCATCAGCCGGCGCTTTCGCAGCGTCGCCTCGTGTTCCTGGCTCACGGGCTCGATGTGGGTTTCGGCCTTGTGGATCTGCTCGTTCACATCGTCATATTCTTCGAGGATGCGGGCGAAACCCGTGTCCCGAGCTTTCAGGGCGTGGATGGCATCCAACTTGCCGGGGAATTCTTCACCCAGAGTGTGCGGTGTGTTCGACATTTCATCTCCTTGCGAATTGTCGAGCCAACTATAGTGCCGGGTGGAGGGGGCGAACTTGATCTGGGTCAACTTCAAACGGCAAGACGACGACAACTCATTCGCTGCCGTTGCTGGCCCGCAGACGATGGTGAAGAACGTTGATCTCTTGCCAGCCGTACTGCGACCCCGACTGCGTGACGATCCTTGCGGTGTCGTGCTGGCGGCGCAGCGGGACGTTGACCGCGTGCCGCACGGCCTGCGACAGGTGATCGAACAGCATCCCCGGACCCAGCCGGCTCTCGTAGAACGTGGCTGCTTCGGTCCAGTCGATCGACTTGACGTCCTTCATCGCGCGCCTCACCGCTGATCGTTGTACGGTTCCTTCATCTGCCCGATCATCCGGGCCAGCCTGGAGAATGACGGAATGTCCGCTTCCGGCTGGCATTGGTTGGCAAGCTCCAGCACCCTGATCGGGAAGTTGATGGCGTCGCGGTTGGACGACGACATGCCCTCGGATCGATCTTCGGCTGTCTCGCTGGCTTCGGCCTTGCGCAAGGCGATGTCGATTTCTTCAACCGTCAGAACGCCCTTGCGGACAAGGACGTGGTTGATCGCTGCGATGGCCATGATCAGGCCCTCGAGTTGCAGGTTGGCGACGTTCATGGCGATTGCTCCTTTCAACGAAGCAACAACGCCTGAACGCGGAAAGCGATCCGGTCGACGGGGATGGCGGTTGGATCTGGCGGCGTCAGGACTGCCAGAAGCGTGCCCGCTTCATCCTGTAGCCCGGCTGTTCGCTGCCGCCTGGTTTTTCAGGAACGCGCGCGCGGCGGCCCGGTGCGTTCTGGCCGTCCGAGTGACGCGCCTTTTCGTTGGTTTCGTCGACGGGCTCGGTGTTGCCGTAGCGATCGGCCGGGTGCCTGTTCTCGGCAGCCTGCTGCGAGAAGGCATCGCCGGGGTCCGGGCCCTTTCGTTCGACGGGCTTTCGTGCGCCGGTTTCATAGTTGTTCGGCATCGATTGTCTCCTGTCTGCTGCAGGGACAACATGGAGGGCGGCGGAAGGTTCCTTTGGTGCCTCGAGGCGGTCGACTCATCGATCAGGCGCGGTCTCCGCTGCGACATGCGCGATCATTGGGGAGATAGGGCGCCGAGCACGATTGCGATGAGCATCAACAGCGGACCCATCCACTTGAAGTGCTTCACGAGATTGTCCAGCCACGCTTGCTGGGGCGGGACGGGAAAGGCGATGTAGCCGAAGCCGACGGCCGTCATCCAGACAGCGGCGCAGGCCATGATGATCTCGTCGATATAGGCTGCGAGCACGCTGAGGCTATCCCAGGAGGCGAACCGTCCCACAAGACCAGAAATGGGGCCGGCCGACAAGCGACGGCTGGCGGGAGAGACGGCTGTCCGCCCTAGGTTTTCCGGGCGCGTTTCCGGTTCACGGCGATCGTCGCCGCACCCGCCACCGCGATGACGCAGCCGAGGATGAACGGCGGAATGAAATAGGCCAGCGCCTCGCTGTCTTCCCAGCGCAGCCGGAAGCCTTTGCAGCCGGTCGGAATCATGCCGCAGGCGAAGCTGTTGAGCCAGACCCACAAGCCGAAGGTGACCGCGCAGACGAGCAAGCCCGCGCCGGCCAGGACATATCCCAGAATGCGCATAGTGGCCTCCCGGCGATGGTTCGAGTTCGACAATGGAGGGTGGGCAGCGCTTCGGCCGGGTGGCCGAAGACTGAATCAATCCAGCGGGTTGGCCGGCGCGACTGACAAGATGAATCCGCGCCGGTGCGATGCCCGGCGTCGGCTCAGAGGCTGGGGCCGTCCGCCTCGGCCGACTTCTTGGAGCCCTTGGACAGGCCGGTGAGGCGGTCGATATAGGCCAGCAGCAGCGCCGACAGCACGAAGGTGAGGTGGATGATCGTCAGCCACATCAACTGGTCGGAAGTGTATTGCTGGTTGTTGAGGAAGACCTGCAGCAGGTGGATCGACGAGATCGCGACGATGGTCGAGGCGACCTTGATCTTGAGCGAGCTGATGTCGATGGTGCCGAGCCAGTGGACCTCGCCATCGTGGTTGTCGAAGCGGCTGACGAAATTCTCGTAGCCGGAAATGATGACCATCACCACCAGCGAGGCGACGAGCGCGGCGTCGATCAGGCCGAGCACCTTCAGGATGGTGTCGGTGTCATCCAGCACCATCACCTTCATGACGAACTCGTAGAGCTTCCTCGTGAAGGACAGGGCGTAGACGCCGAGTGCGACGGCGAGGCCGAGGTAGAACACCACGAGCAGCCAGCGCGAGGCGAGAATGATGGATTCGACGGCGTGTTCGAGGCGTTTCATGAGACGTCCGAAATTTTGCGTTTGGGGAATTTGCGATTGCAGATTGCGAAGGTGCCGACGAATGCAACAGGTTTTGGGATAAAACAAGGCCCGGCCGCTGGAGGGGGAATTTCGGCCGGGCCTTGATCTCCTAGAATGCCGGAGATGGGACGGGGCAGGGAACCACGTCGCCCTCAAAGTGGCATCAAAATCCAGCGAATCAATGGCGAAAGCCGGGTCATCGCGTGATTGTGACCGGGCGACAGGATGGCCGGAAGCGGGCCGGGACAGGCCGCGCCGGCGGCAATCTGGCCGCTGGAACGCAGCAAAAAGGCCCGGCCCGCGAGGTGCGGACCGGGCCTTCAAAGATGCTGCCAGTGCCTATTTGGCGCTGGCGATGGGGGCCACCAGCGGCGTGATGCGGCGGATGGCGACGCGGCGGTTCTCACGCTCGCGCGCGTCGGTCTTCACCTTCAGGTAGCGCTCGCCGTAGCCTTGCGTCGACAGGTTTTCCGGCGGGATGCCGAAGACGTTGGAGAGCGCGTCCGCCACCGCCTCGGCGCGGCGGTCCGACAGCGCCAGGTTGGCGACGTCGGAGCCGACGGCATCGGTGTGGCCTTCGATGAGGAAGGTTTCGGCCGGGTTCTTCTTGAGCAGCTTGTCCATCGCGTTGGCGACGCCCTCGAGCTTGGCGACTTCGGCTTCGTTGATCGAAGCCGAGCCGAACTCGAAGTTCAGCGTGTCGAGGTCGACACGGCGGGCGATGTCGCGCACGCGGGCCGAACGCTTGACCTCGTCGACCGAGTAGAGGCGCTTGACGCGCTCGACCGGCGGCTGCTCGAGGAACTCGTAGTAGGCATCTTCATCTTCGACATACTGGGCATCGAGGATGTATTCGTTGCGCGGGATGTGAAGCTGGAGCGGGGGCAGGTCGAGGCCCGGATCGCGCCACTCGTCCATCTCGCCGTAATACTGGTCGTCGACATAGCTCAGTACATATTCCTGGCCGTCGGGCGTGATGCGCGAGCGCTGCACGATGTCGCCGTAGCGGTTGCGGATGGTGATGATCTGGTTGCCGTTCTCGCGGACGATGACCTCGCGGGTGCGGCCGCGCGGCAGTTCCTCGTAGTAGACCTCCTGGGCGTTGCGCGTCATGCGCGGGCGCTCGTTGCTCTCGACGATGACCTGGTTGTTGATCTGGATGATCACCCGGTCGCCGATCTCGCGCAGGACCTCGGTACCCTCGGGGCGCGGCCTGCGGCGCAGGTCGATTTCGGGTGCGCGCTCGAGGCGGGTGCCCTGCTCGGCGGTGATCGCCTGGATCTCGACCGGCTGGGCCTGTTCGGCGGCAGCCTTGTCGTCGGCCGGCGGCGGGCCCGGATCGACCGGCACCGGCTGCGGCTGGGCCGTCTGTCCGCCGGCCTGGCCTTCGGGCACAGGCTGGCCTTCCGGCGCAGGTTGGGCGGGCTGGCCCTCGGCAGCCGGCTGCTGGCCACCGGCAGGTGCAGGCGCTGTTTCCTTCTGGCTGTCGAGGATCGGGGCCTCGTTCGGGTTGACGGGCGCCTCGCCCTGCTGGGCCGGCTGTTCGCCGGTCGCGGGCTGCTGCGGCTGCTCGCCGGTAGTGGGTTGCTCGCCGGCAGCGGGTTGCTCGCCGGTCGCGGGCTGTTCGCCGGTTGCCGGCTGCTCGGCCTTGGGCTGTTCGGCGGCAGGCGTCTCGCCCTGGGCTGGGGCCTCTCCGGCGGGTGCCGTCGTTTCCGGGGCAGGCGCAGGAGCCGGCGCTTGCTCAGGCGTTGCCTCGGCGGGTTG
Source organism: Aminobacter aganoensis (assembly GCF_014206975.1). Classification (GTDB taxonomy): domain Bacteria; phylum Pseudomonadota; class Alphaproteobacteria; order Rhizobiales; family Rhizobiaceae; genus Aminobacter; species Aminobacter aganoensis. The sequence goes on along the minus strand of NZ_JACHOU010000005.1, from coordinate 110,126 downwards.
TTCAGCGGGCTTCTCAGCAGGCTTGTCAGCCGGCTGCTCGGCCTGAGGTTCGGGGGCGGGCTCGGCTTCCGGAGCCGGCTGCTCGGCGGCTGGCGCCTGTTCCTGCTGTTCCGGCGCTGGCTGCTCGGCGGGCTTCTCGGCAGGCTGTTCGGCGGGCTTTTCCGCCGGCTGCTCGGCCTGAGGTTCCGGCGCGGGCTCGGCTTCGGGGGCCGGCTGTTCGGCGGCCGGCGCCTGCTCCTGCTGTTGCGGTGCGGGCTGCTCGGGCTCCGGTTCGGGGGCTGGCTGCTCGGCCTGGGGCTCGGGCGCCGGAGCGGGCTCCGGTTCCGGTGCCGGCTCGGGCTGAGGCGCGGGCTCGGGTTCCGGCGCGGGTTCCGGCGCCGGCTGCGGTTCTGGTTCGGGGGCAGGGGCCGGCTCTTCCGCCGGTGCCTGCTGGCCGCCCTGGCGTGCGGCGCAGGCCTCGGCCGATTCGCCTTCCTGGCAGTCCGACTGCACGCGAATGAGCGGCAGCGCAGCGCCGGAATCCGGCAGCGCGCCATTCGGCAGCGGCAGCGCGCCCAACGGCGCGGATGCCATGAACAGGCCGATCGCCGTGCCTGCGAGAATCCGTGGTTGGCGTTTCATCGTTGGAAATCTCCTCGAAGTGAACTCTTGGTCCCGTCCCGGCCCAAACAGATGGAACCCTGAAATGGTTCCGCTCCACCCGGCAGTCGCATCGTTTCGGGGCATTTGCCCGACGGCAACAAGGCAATATCGTGGCTTCGCTGAACTGGCGATGAATGCAACGCGCAGGCGATGAATACAATGCGTGCGTGCTTGACGACGCCGGAGATGCGCGCCAAATGCCGGGCATGGACGAGCCCTACTGGAAAACGACGCCGCTGGAGGCGATGAGCCCCGCCCAGTGGGAGCGGCTGTGCGATGGCTGCGGCAAATGCTGCCTGTCCAAGCTCGAGGACGAGGACACCGGTGACATCTACTGGACCAGCGTCGGCTGCCGGCTGTTCGACGGCGCGACCTGCCGCTGCTCCGACTATGCCAACCGCCTCGCGCGCGTGCCGGATTGCGTCGGGCTGACGCCTGACAACGTGCGCACCATCACCTGGCTGCCCAGCACCTGCGCCTATCGCCTCGTCGCCGAGGGCCACGACCTCTACTGGTGGCACCATCTGGTTTCGGGCAGCGCCGAGACCGTGCACGAGGCCGGCATTTCGGTGCGCGGCAGGCTGACGGCTTCCGAGGACGACCTGGCCGAACCGGAAGACTATTTCGAGCATGTGCTCGACGAGGAACCGTAAGCGCCGGTTCGCCATATTCCCGACCATTTCGGCAGGCTATTTCGCGCTCGCGCGGCGACTCACGAATGCGTGATCGCATCATATTATCCAATGGAATCAGTGTCTTGCCAGATGAACCGAAAATGAATGCACGGTTCGAAATCGGTTCAGCTTGGGTGGGGCAATCTGCAGCCATCGCTCAGGCACAGACGGCTTGACGCCACGGAGTTCAAGGAGAAGACCATGTTCGACAAGATCAAGACTGCCGCCCTTTCGGCGCTCATCGGCTTCAGCACGCTGGCGGCGATTCCCGCTTCGGCGCAGGCAGATGGCCTCTACCTGAACCTCGGCCAGGGCGAGCCGCGCGTCGGCATCTATGTCCAGGACGGCTATCGTGACGGCAACCGCTGGGACAACCGCAACGACGGCCGCTGGGACAACCGCAATGACGGCCGCTGGGGCAATCGCCCCGACCATGGCCGCTGGGATCGCCGCTGCACGCCCGACCGGGCGCTCGACAAGGCCGACCGCATGGGCCTGCGCCGCGCCCGCGTCGTCGACGTCAACCGCCGCACCATCACCGTCAGCGGCCGCAAGTATGGCGAGCGCGTCGCGATCAGCTTCGCCCGTGCCCCGAACTGCCCGGTGGTTCGCTGGTAACAGCCGGGCCGGGCGCCGCCCGGTCCTGAGTAGCGGGGGCCCCTTTTCGCCAAGAGAGGGCGTGGCTCCAAACAAAACCCCGGAGGCCTGGCCTCCGGGGTTTTTTCATTGCCCGATCGGGCGTCCGGCTTGTCCGAAGGCTGCCGCCCCGAGACGGCAGCCCTGGACCCAAGGCGTCAGTTCTTCAGTTCGAAGGTGACGTTGACCTGGACGCGGTAGGCGTTTTCACCGGCCTCGACGGGGACGGCACCGGCGGCGGCGCGGTCGAACGACTTGGCCTGCTGCAGCGGCATCGGCGGCGGCGCGAAGGACTGGTCGGCGATCTCGATCACCTTGCCGAGGCTGACGCCGGCGGCCTCGGCCAGCACCTTGGCCTTGGCGATGGCGTCGGCAACCGCAAGCTTGCGCGCCTCGGTGATGACGGTGTCGGGCTTCTCGTTGGTGAAGTTGATGCCGCCGCCCTGGTTGACGCCGAGCGATACCGCCTTGTCGAGGACCTCGCCGGTCTTGGCGATGTCGCGGATGCGCACCGACAGCGTGTTGGTGACCTGGTAGGCGACGAGTTCGGCTTCCTGCGAGCCGTCGGGCTTGTTGGTGTAGTTGTAGCGCGGCTGGATCTGGATGCCGGCGGTTTGCAGGTCGCGGTCGGCGATGCCGGAGGCCTTCATCGCGGCGATGACGGCGGCCATGGCGTCGTTGTTAGCGTCGAGTGCCTCGCGCGCGGTCTTGGCCTCGCGCATCACCGACAGCGACAGCAGGGCAAGGTCGGGCGCGACCGAGGCTTCGCCTTCGCCCGTCACGATGATGCGCGGCGGCGGCTGGTTGTCGGCGCGGGCGGCAGCGGCGGGAACTGCGAGTGCCGCTGCAAGAGCGAGCGCCATGTATTTGCGATTCATAATATAATCTCCGTTGTCCTGAGCCCTTCAACCGTGTCGAATAGGGGCGGATTATGGGTGGATTGCGGCAGGGCGCACGAGATGCGCGAAGATGGCTTGTGCCGGCGCGCAAAACTGACTATCCAGCCCGCGTGTGGGGCCTGTAGCTCAATGGTTAGAGCCGGCGGCTCATAACCGCTTGGTTGGGGGTTCGAGTCCCTCCGGGCCCACCAAAATCTAAATATTGATTTTATCTATATTTTCGTCTGCTCCGAGCCCGAGTGTGCACCAAGACGTACACTGGAGCGCGCGTGTATCCTTGGCAAAAGGATTCAGGCTTTTTCTTTCGGATGCGCATCCCAACCGAGCGAGTCGCAACCCCGGTGCAACTCCCTTGTGTCTGGGGTTGGCGAATTGGTGGCGTTGAATACCCAACCCAATGGGCGCTTGTGTGATGAGACAGGCGGGTGTCGCAGCGCCTGTCTCCTCGCGCTGGTCGAGACATCAGGACTCGAGCCAAACCTTCTCAAGCTGGATCTGGAGGAGCGGATGAGCGTGATGATCTTTGACCTTTGGAACAAAGTGGGTAAAGACCTTCCGCCAGTATGGCTGGATGATGACGCCAGCCTCCTGAAGGATCTGTTCCATGTGCTGCATGGCAGCGCGACGTTTGTCGACATCGGATATCGACAGAGCCTCATTCAGTTTTGCGTCGAAATCGTCGTTGGCAAACCCGGTTTCGTTCCAGGCTTCGCCGCTTGTAGAGAAAGGCGAAGCCTTGCCGGAAATACGTCTGTCTCATGGGACAGGGATATCAAGCTGGTTTCAACACGAAGTCCGCCGGCGCCAGCCTGACCCAAGGGGGGTGCGCGGCTGTCTGACAACGTCGCTGCTGGCTTTAACGAAGACCGCCGCACTTTCGGATTCGAAACGGCTCACCAACCAGGTAATTGGCATTGTCAGGCCGTTCGCAATTGCCTGCAGCGTCGTAAGGGAAGGTGAGATTCCCCCATTTTCGACTTTGGACAGCATGCCAATCGACAGGTTCGTGGCCGCCGCCAGGTCACTTACCTTCATGCCATGTCGCGTTCGAAAGGCACGAACCTCGCGACCGATCGCGCTATGCAAGAATGGTTCTCTGGCTTTGGTCACAGCGATCGTGTTCTGGCTCTGTGTGATGCGGTTGCGTAAAGCAGGTGCGTAGAGCAGGTGACCCGCGGTGAGCGGGCCACCTGCCGCGCTCAGTACTCGTATCCGCCTCGCCTTGCCGGCATGACCATTGTCCTGGTCAGGCCATAGTGAAGGATCGCCGCCACGATGCAGGCGGGGACCGATGCGCTGACCCAGATGAACGGCCCGTGCGCGGCGAGGGACTGGGGGTCGAACAGTGCGTAGTAGACGAGGCCGCCGCCGGCGAGGGCAAGGAATGCTGCCGGATTGATGCCGCGCCAGTAGGCGTAGTCGGAATCGGCGCCGTCGTTGAAGACGTCGCACTGCTTGATGCGGCCTCGCCGCAGGACCAGATAGTCCATCGCCGTCACGCCGGAGAGCGGTGCGAATCCGAGCGCGGTCCAGGCGAGAAACTTGAAGAAGTTGTCGTAGATCTGGCCCGGGAAGAAGGCGATGACGATCACCGGAACAAACAGGGCGCCGGTCAGCAAACCCCAGGGCATGGCTTCGAAGTAGCGGCCGGCCTGCCGCATCGCCAGGCACATGCCGTAGAAGATGCTGACGATGGCGGTGATGTTGGCCAGTCCGACGAAGAGCAGGGCGGTGACGCCGACGAAAGCTCCGCCCAGCGGGATCATCCAGGCCGTCGGGTCATGCGATCCCAGGCTCAGGGCGGCAAACAAGCCGACCAGTTCGCCGAGCACGGCCGCGGCGAAGATGCCGATCAGATTGGGCCAAAGGGCTGCGCGGGGCGTGCGCGTGAAGCGCGAGATGTTTCCCAGCACCGGCCACCAGCCGAAGCCCGCCGCCAGGTTGAATTCGACCGCGATCATGAAGTTGAGCCGCCGATCGTCGAATGGCGCAAGCGGAGCGGCATTGGCGATGTCGCCCCAACTCTTGTGGCTGAAGATGAGGAACAGGATGCCGAAGCAGAGGATGAGCTTGCCCGGCCCGACAAAGCGGTTGAGCCATTTGACGGCCGTCGGCCCTTTCCAGAGCAGCAGCCATGAGATGGTGATGGCCAGGATGGCCAGAAAGGTCACGCCGAGATCATTTTCACCGATGTTGGTGCCGCCGACCTGGTTCATGACGCCGCTGATCGCGCGGCCGAACATGATCGACAGGATCGCCGACCAGCCGACGCCGTAGATCGCCAGGAAGAAGCCTACCAGGATCAGGATGCCGAGGGGGCCGAACACGCTGCGCATCAAGGTGAACTGCTCGATGCCGAACTTTCCGGTCGAGATGCAGACGCTGACGGCCATGATCGACACGCCGATCACGTTGCCGATGATGATCGCGTAGATCCCGTCCCGGGCGCCGACGACCAGGGCCGTGCTGCCGCCGAGCAGGAACGCCCATGTGGCGATGGCGAGGCCGATGTTGATCCATGAATTGTCGAGGAAACCGAGCTCGCGTTCTTCCTTGAGCACGGGAAGCGTGCCGAAGGCGGCGCTCGCGCCCGTGAATTTTGGTGCGGGGGCCATCAGTTGCCTCCGACCCACATAGCAATCGCGCCAAGCAGGATGGTGGCGGTTACGGCGAACCATATCCCGAGCTCCCGGCCCGAAATATCCGTGCGTGCCGGGTCCATGTAGCTGGGATCCGCGATGATGTTCAGCCGCCGGTTCAACTCCCGGCGCATTTCGTTGTCTGGGCTTTCTGAAGCGATAGTCATTTCATCCTCCTCCAAAGATTAAATGATCACCTGTCCCGGTTCCTGAACGTCCTTCAGTCCCCCGGGGCTGGCATCGTCGTGTTCTCCTGGCTGTCCGGAATCACCGCGGCTTCCCCTGCGGGCAAAACTTTCGCCCGACGCATTGGTTCTGTTGAGGACCGGGAAGCTCGCAAGCGGGGTTCTCCTGTCTGATCGACCCCAGGGTTCCATCGGATTGTCGGATGTGCGGCGCGCCCTTTGTCTTGTCGCGCAGGGTCGCTGCCCATCACGCCGTAACGTTGCGGCAGTTTGAATTTGGTGTCAAACAATTTTCCTGACACGAATGTAAAAATATTAGCTGGGATGCACATATGTGGAGGGTGCGAGCGCGCATCCGCCCAACTTCTGGCGAAGCGGAGGGTTGTTAAATTACTTTATGATTACAGATGTTTATTTAGAATCTATGCATTCTTCGTGCTGCCTGCGAACATGCCTTGTGCATAGGTCCTGTGCCTGCCAATTCCTGTCAGGTCGGAAAAAATCCTCAAATCACCGTGTTGACAGCAATGTCAAAGCTACGTAGCGTCAAGGTCGAAAGCGCAGCCTCGTTGCAAGCGCCTCGCCGTCCGAAGCGGCAAATCCCGCCCTGCTTCGGACGTTGAACGCACGCCGCCGCTGCGAACTTCTCCGGCAATGCTCAGGGTCAGGACGTCATCGATGGAATCCGCCGCTCTCATTCATCTCGAAGATCGCGTGAAATCGGTCAAACGGGCCAAGACACGCTTCTATCGCAATCCGGGCGTCCGGGCGGAGTCGTTGCTGGAAGCGGCGCTGGAGTGCTTCGCCGAGGAAGACTACGAGAGTGTCACGATCCCGCTCATCGCCAAGAAGCTGGGCGTTGCTCACTCGCTCATCTATTATTACTTCAAGAACAAGGACTCTCTGTACCAGTCTTCCGTCCTTCATGCGCTTGACCGGCTGATGACCAACTACGGAGAGGTCGTCGCCCGGCACGAAAGCCCGGCCGAACTGCTGAGCGCCTATCTCGACCTCAATGTCGAGATGTCGGAGACGCTGCGCAGCCTCGTGCGCATCATGTTCGTCAATGCCGGTGGCGCCAGGGACTCCGGCCCGAAGTTCATCGACAGCTTCGTCGAGGATTTCTACGAGTCGGAGAAGAAGGTACTTGCCGACTGCATCCGCACCGGCGTCGAGGTGGGCATCTTTGCCTGCCCGGATCCCGACGAGATGGCAGCGTTCATTTCGCGCAACATCGACGGCATCTACTTCGGCAGCTTCATGCCGCACGGCGCTCCGATCCCGGCTGCGATGCGCTACCTCAAGGAGGTGGTCTGGGGGCTGCTGCACTATGCCGGCGACCCGTCCGCCAACAAGACGTCCACGGCCAAGAGCGGGAGATAGCCATGTGCCAGGTATGCGGCTGCGGCCCTGAGAACATTCGCATCGATGGCAAAGGCGACGCCGGCGTGGGGGGCGGCGATCACGGTCATCACCACCACCATCACGACGGCGGGCATCACCACCACCATGGCGACGGGCACCACCACGATGACGGGCACCATCATCACCATCATGCGGACGGCCATCACCACGAACATGTTCACCTTGCAGACGAGGATGCGCCAGGGGCCTTGGCCCACGGCGACCTGCATTTCGGCAGGGACGCCGCCAAGACCCATGTTCCGGGGATGAGCCAGAAGCGCCTGGTGCAGATCGAGCAGGAGATCCTGGCGAAGAACGGCATGTTCGCGGACGACGTGCGCGATGAACTCAGCTCGCAAGGCGTGCTTGCGCTCAACCTGATTGCAAGTCCGGGGGCGGGCAAGACCACTTTGCTGGTCGAAACGCTGCAGCGTTTGAAGGGAGCCTTCCCAACCTGGGTGATCGAGGGCGACCAGGAAACGGCGAATGACGCCGACCGCATTCGCGCGACTGACACCCAGGCCGTGCAGATCAACACCGGAAAGGGGTGTCACCTCGATGCCGACATGATCCAGCGCGCGCTTGCCTCGCTGTCGCTGGAGCAGGGCGGTGTCCTGTTCATCGAGAATGTCGGCAACCTGGCCTGTCCCGCCGGCTTCGACCTTGGCGAAGCCCACAAGGTGGTCATCCTGTCGGTGACCGAGGGCGACGACAAGCCGGTCAAGTATCCCGAGGCGTTCGCCGCGGCGAACCTCCTGGTGATCTCGAAGTCGGACCTTGCGCCTTATTGCGATTTCGACATCGAGGCCTGTGTTGCCCGCGCCCGTGAAATCAATCCGTCAATCGAGAGCATTGTCGTTTCGGCCCGCGACGGCACCGGGATGACCGAGTGGCTCGACTGGATCGTTCGCGCCCGCCAGACGCAGTTGCAGGATCTCGCGCGCGGCCTGCAGGCACGGATGGACATCATCCACAACGCGCTGCACGCCTGAGGTTGCGCCATGCATGAGCTCACGATTGCCTCGAGCCTGATCGAACTCGCCAGCGATCACGCGTCCAGGAACGGCCGCGGCCGGGTCACGGGAATGCATGTGCGCCTCGGCGTCATGTGCGGCATCGCTCGCTCGCTCTACTTCTGCTTCGGCCCGGCGACGCGCGGCACGCGGTGCGAAGGTGCCAAGCTGCACATCGAGGAGGTGCCGCTGACGATATTCTGCGAGCACTGCGCCGAAGCGCGGTCGCCGCTCTCGCTTTCCAATCTTCGTTGCCCCGACTGCGGGAGGCCTTCACGCAAGGTGCTGTCGGGACGCGAGATGGAACTTACCCACATCGAACTCGAGGACGAACCGCCGCAACCGGCGGCCCAGGCTCGGCAAACACTTCAGTAGTTACCTGTTGGGAGGAACAGAATGCTCGATCGAAAATCAGAGACAGCCAAGTGGCAATTCACGCCACATCAACATCGCGGGCCCGCCGAGCAGTTCGGCGAGGATGACCACATCTATTCGCCGAAACTGCACAATGGCTCGTTCAAATCCAGGGGGCTCGCCACCTTCATGGGCGCGCCCTACTGCCCGCCGGACCGCCACAAGATCCGCGAGATGGGCGCCAAGATCTGCTTTCTGGCGGTGCCTTGGGACCAGGGCCAGATCGTGCGCGCCGGCGCTTCGCAAGGCGCTTCGGGCCTGCGTGAGGCGACGACCCAGTATTTTCCCTACATGTTCGAATATGACGTCGACCTGCTCAGCTTCTTCCGGGTCGTCGACTGCGGCGACGTTCCGACGGTCCCCGGCAACAACGTCAAGTCGCAGGAATACACCACCGACTACGTCACCGAGTGCCTCGAAGGCGGCGCCAAGGTGATCCTGTTCGGCGGCGACCATTCCCTGCCGATCCCCGGCGCCAAGGCGCTGTCGCGTTTCACCGGCAGCGGCAAGATGGGCTACCTGCATGTCGACAGCCATCTCGACGCCGGCCCCGACTGGGCGGGCAACCTGATCACCAACTGCTCCGGCACGCCGCGGGCGCTCGACCTGCCCAACTGCAATGCCAGGAACATGGCGCACATGGGATCGCGCAACGGCCTCAATCCGAAGGACTGGTGGGACTTCTACGTCGACAACGACATCCGCGTCGTGACCATGCCCGAAATGATCGAGCGCGGGCTGGAGGTGTGCGCCAACGAGATCTTCGAACGGGTGAAGAAGGACGCCGACACGCTGTACTTCACCTGGGACACGGACTCGATCGACATGAGCTGCATGCCCGGCTCGACCTCGCCGGAATGCTACGGCCTGAAAGGCCGAGAAGCGATCCAGTTTGCGCGCATCGCCGGCCGGCACGGCTGCGACATCCTCGATGTCGTCGAGCTCTGCCCGTATTTCGACTCGAGCCAGATCAGCGCCAAGATGACGGTCAACATGATCTACCACTATCTCGGCTCGCGCGCCCAGACGCTGCGCCAGCAGGGCAAGCAACCGTAAGAATTCTCAGGGAGGAGACACAGTCATGAACCCAGCAAAATCCTACGCCCATCTGTTCTCGCCGCTTGGCGGCGACGCCGGAGACAACTATCGGGCGCCCGGCCTGATCACGTTCCTGCGTTCGGCTCACGTGCCGCTGAATGCCGAAGCGCTGAAGGCCTGTGGCGCGAAATACGCCTTCGTCGGCGTGCCGTTCGACGAAGGCAACATCGGCAAGCCCGGATCAGAGGACGGTCCGCGCGAGTTCCGCCTCGTCTCGCAGGAGTACTTCTCATACTGGTTCGAATACAATGTCGACCTGCATGGCAAGGCCGTCGACTGCGGCGACGTCTCGATGCCGAAGGTCAGCCCCGAGGTGGCGCACGAGCGCATCTATCGTGCGGTCCGCGAAGTGCTGAAGTCGGGACTAACGCCGATCATCTGCGGCGGCGACCGCTCGATCTCGATCGCCGCTGCGCGCGCGCTGTCCGACCATATCGGCGCGCAAAAGAAGATGGGCTACATGCATTTCGGCGCCCAGCTCGATATGGCCGACAGCTGGGCCGGCGAGCGCAACCTGGCGCCGTGCGCCATGGCGCGGATCACCGAACTGCCCAATCTCGACATCAGGAACGTCGCGCATCTGGGCGCGCGCAATGCGATGAACCCGAAGGACCACATCGACCTCTCGAAGGAGAGAGGACTGCAATACGACACCATGTTCGACCTGATCGACGGCGGCATCTTCCCGCTGGTCGAGCATTCCATCGACCGCGTCTGGAGCGGCACCGACGCGCAGTATCTGAGCTTCAATTTCAACGTCATGGATTCGTCGGCGGCGCCGGGCGTCACGTCCACCGAACCCGGCGGCATTGAATCGCGCGAAATGATGCGCATCGCCGACATGATCGCAAAGCGCGGCAGCGTCAGCGTGATCGACCTTACCGAGCTCTGCCCGATCTTCGACATCAGCGGCACGGCTGCACGGCTCGCGGCGTGCGTGATCATGCGGCTGATGGCGTCGCTGGCAGCGCAAGGCGGGGACGTGATCGACGCAAATCTGCGCCGCACCGACCTGGTAGCCGCCGAATAACGAATATCCACTTGGACAAGGCCGGGTGATACCGGCCCATGGAGTCGATGGTGAACACGACAAGCACTCGAAAGATCACGCGGTTCGCAACCGCCGTCGCTGTGGCCTACGCCGCATCGACGATGCCGAGCTACGCGCATTTCCTGCCCAACGCCGGTGGCCTTGGGGCAGGGCTCTCGCATCCGCTCTCCGGTCTCGATCATATCCTGGCCATGGCCGGGGTGGGCATCTGGGCCGGGCAAAATGCCGACAACGAGCCGGTGTTCCGCTGGCTGCCGCTCGGTTTCGTCATCGGCATGATCGCCGGTGCGGTCTTCGGCATGACCGGGTTTCCGCTTCCCTTCGTCGAACTTGGTATCGCCGGCTCGGTGGTTGTTCTGGGCGCGATCGTGGCACTGGGCAGCCGGGTGCCGTTCGGCGCGGCCTTTGCGATGACGGTGGTATTCGGCGGCCTGCACGGTTTTGCCCATGGCCAGGAACTGCCGATCGCCAGCAACGCCTTGCTCTACGGACTGGGCTTTGTGGTGTCGACCGCCGTCCTGCATGCGATCGGCTTCTCGCTGGCAACCTTCGTGGCGCGCCTGTCCTGGCGCACTGCGCTCAGGGTGGGTGGCGGCGGCATCGCCGTAGCGGGTGTTGCGCTGGCTTCGAGTCTCGCCGCCTGACCACGCATCTGGCGGAGGGCCTCGCCGCCCTCCGCTCATGCCTGGGCGCCGAGACGTCCAGAGCATCAACGACCCAGGCCGGAGCCGGGTCCCTTTCCAAACATCCGCATGGCTCCTTCTCTAGGGAGCGAAAGACGTCACTGGCGTGCGTCTGCCGCCAGAACGAACCCTGTTTGCCAAGACATGACCGGAGGAAAAAAATGACATTGAGCTGGCGTTTCTCAGCCCTTGCTGACCGTCACCGCGCCCTAGGCTCCAATCTCGAGGATTGGAGCGGGATGGGCACTGCCTGGACCTACGACGCGGACCCGTACGACCAGCACGTCGCGATCCGTACCAAGGCCGGGCTGATGGACGTGTCGGGGTTGCGCAAGACGCACCTGATCGGGTCGCATGCCATTGCGATCCTCGAATACATCACCACCCGCAGCGTCGCCAAGATCCAGCCGGGCCGATCGGTCTATGCGGCCATCCTCAACGAACGCGGCCACCTGACCGATGATTGCGTGCTCTACCGCAATGGCCCCAATTCCTGGATGCTGGTTTCCGGCACCGGCACCGCGCATGAGGAGATCGTCAAGCAGGCTGCGGGCCGCAACTGCGCCGTGCTGTTCGACGACGACCTGCACGACCTGTCGCTGCAAGGGCCGGTGGCGGTCGATTTCCTGGCCAGGCACGTGCCCGGAATTCGCGACCTCAACTATTTTCACCACGTCCACACCACGCTGTTCGGCGCCCCGGTGACGATTTCCCGAACCGGCTACACGGGCGAGCGCGGTTACGAAATCTTCGTGCGCGGCCAGGACGCCCGGCTGGTTTGGGATACGATCCTCTCGGACGGCAAGGAGATGGGCATCATCCCGTGCTGCTTCAGCACGCTCGACCTGCTGCGGGTCGAGAGCTACCTGCTGTTTTATCCCTACGACAATTCCCAGATGTATCCGATCGCAGGACAGCCGGTGGGTGACAGCCTGTGGGAGCTCGGCCTCGATGTCACCGTGTCGCCCGGGAAAGCCGGCTTCAGGGGCGCCGAGGAGCACTATCGACAGAAGGGACAGGAGCGGTTCAAGATCTTCGGCATGCTGATCGAGGGCGACCAGATGGCCGATCTCGGCGACGAGGTCTGGGCCGACGGCAAGAAGGTCGGCGTCATCACCTGTCCGTCCTATTCCCGGCTGACCAAGCGTTCGATGGCCATCGCCCGTCTCGATGTGCCCTATGCCCGGCAAGGCGTGAAGCTGGAAGTGCGGGGCAAATCGCTGAAGGCCAGCGCAATTGCCCACACCCTGACCTTCGATGATCCGGAAAAGAAGAAACGGACGGCAAAGGGCTGAGATCCGCAACGGCGGAGGGATTCGATCAGACTATTGGTCAGCGTTGCCGCCAATCTGGTCGGATCCCTCTTTTGTTGGCGCAGTACTGCAGCCGATCCCGTCCTGCAGGGTCAAACACGCCAGACTGGCGCTGGGAGGAATGCTCCGACGATTTTGGTGAATCGGCCCGCCTCGGCCCCGGATCGCCGACGTTGGCGCACCTCCCGGCAAATCCGGAGGCGTAGTGGCCAGGCGCAGATCGACTCCGTTTTGCGCCGGCAGAGCGGCCGAAATGTCCCGCTCTCCCTTCCGGGGAGGGGTGGTATTGCGCCGGACTCCGCCTCAGACCGTGTAGAGCCCGGCGAATTCCTCGCGCAGGGCGTTCTTCTGGATCTTGCCCATGGCGTTACGGGGGAGCGCGTCCTTGACCAAAACGCGCTTCGGGATCTTGAACTTGGCCAGCACGCTTTCGAGTTCGCCGCGGATCGCGGACTCGTCCACGGTGCGGCCGGGGCGTGCCGTCACAACCGCTGTCACCGCCTCGCCGAAATCGGCATGCGGCAGGCCGATCACCGCCGACTCGCCGATCGACTGCAATGCGTCGAGCGCGTTCTCGACCTCGGCCGGATAGACGTTGAAGCCGCCCGAGATGATCAGGTCCTTGGCGCGGCCGGAGATGGTGAAATAGCCTTCAGGATCGACATAGCCGAGGTCGCCGGTGATGAAGAAGCCGTCGGGGCGGAACTCCTGCTCCGTCTTCTCCGGCATGCGCCAGTAGCCCGAAAAGACGTTCGGCCCCTCGATCTCGATGACGCCGACCTCGCCTTGCGGTAGCGGCGTCCCCGTCTCCGGATCGGCGATGCGTACCGTGATGCCCGGCAGGGCGAAGCCGACAGCGCCCGGGCGCCGCTCGCCATCATACGGGTTGGAGGTGATCATGTTGGTCTCGGTCATGCCGTAGCGCTCGAGGATGGCGTGGCCGGTGCGCGCGGTGAAGCCGCGGTGCGTCTCGGCCGACAATGGCGCCGAGCCCGATACAAACAGCCGCATGTGGCTCGCGGCGGCGCGGTCGAAGCGGTTGTCGGCAAGCAGCCTGGTATAGAAGGTCGGCACGCCCATCATCGTGGTGGCGCGGGGCAGGGCCGCCATCACCGCGTCAATGTCGAACTTCGGCAGGTAGATCATCGACGCACCCGACAGCATCACCGTGTTGATGGCGACGAACAGCCCGTGCGTGTGAAAGATCGGCAGCGCGTGCAAGAGCACGTCGCCGGCGCTGAAGCGCCAGCTCTCGACGAGGGACATCGCGTTGGAGCGCAGGTTCTCGTGGGTGATCATCGCGCCCTTCGAGCGACCCGTCGTGCCGGAGGTGTAGAGGATCGCGGCGAGGTCGTCCGGGCCGGCAACGACGGTGTTGAAGGTCGCCGGCATGTCGCGGACCAACTGCTGAAGTGTGCCGGTGCCGGCCGCGTCCAGCGTTTCGATGCGACTGACCGCCGCGCCAAGTGTGGAGCGCAGCGTGGCAAGGCTGCCCGGCTCGCACACCACAAGCCCCGGCTCGGCGTCGTCGGCGAAGTAGCTCACCTCGGCCGGCGTATAGGCCGGGTTGAGCGGCAGGTAGACCGCGCCGGCCCGCAAGCAGCCGAGATAGAACCAGACGCTGTCGACATGCTTGTCGGTCTGCACCGCCACGCGGTCGCCCGGCTTCACGCCCAGCGACGCCAGAAGGTTGGCATAGCGAGCCGAGGTCTCTAGCATGTCGCCGTAGGACAGCGTCTTGCGGCCGTCGGCGTGCAGGAACGGACGTGCCGGATCGGCGATCGCGGCCTCGATGGTGGTGAATAGGTTGCCGTTCATGGCTTGATCCCCTCGATCGTCGCGGATTCGACCAACCGCCCGCCGGCTGCGCTGAGCCGGCCCACTGCGGCGGATGCCGCGACCGACTGGCCTGATGCATATGCCTCGTGATTGCGCTCTATCTCGTCAAGCTTGTAAAGATAGTTGATCATGATGCCATGCGACGACGACATGCCGGCATTGCCGGTATTGGCCAGGAAGTTGATCCGCTCCAGCCGAGCGCCGTTGCCGAGATGGAAGCGCGCGACCGAATAAAAAGTCGTACTTCATCGGACAGATCCGCCTTTCGCCAGATCCATCTCAGTGCGGCCTGCGCACGCTTTCCGTGATGGTCTGCGCCAGGGTTTCGGCGGCACGGGAGGGTTTGTTGCGGGGATAGGCTATGTGGAACATGTCCTCGAAAACCATGCGCTCGGGCGCCAGCACCCGAAGACGGCCGGTGCGGACCCATTCGTCGGCATAGTGGTCGGGCAGGAAGCCGATGTAGGCGCCGGAAAGCAGAAGCAGCAGTGTACCCTCCATGTGAGGTGTTGCGGCTGCCCAGGTGAAGTTCACTCCGCAGATCGTCTCGTTCAGCATGTAGGTGCGGCCGGCGAAGGGCTGGGCGGAGAGGCGGTCGTCGGTAAGCTCGGCATCGGGGAGGGCGAAGAGGGCGTGACCCTCGGCACAATAGAGCTTCTGGACCTCGGAGAAGACCGGCTGGGCGCGGAAATGCGGCGTGACGCTGCCGACCGACGGCATCAGGACGATCTGGTAGGAGCCGTTGAGCAGGCCCTGGTGCAGCACCTGGGGGGCTGCGACGTCGATCTCCAGATGAACGCGCGGGGCCGCGCGGTGAAAGGCGGCAAGCGCTCCCTGCAAGTCGAGGTCACGGTTGGTGATCATGGCGTCGACGGTGCCGAAGCTGAGATTGCCGGTCAGTTCCCCTTGCGCCTCGCCGATGCGGCTCTGAAATTTTTCGAGCGATCCGAAGAGTTCGAGCGCTGCGTCATAGACGAGACGCCCCTCGTCGGTGAGCAGGAAGCCGCCGCGCCCACGGCTGCACAGGCGCAGGCTCAGCCGTTCCTCGAGGTGGCGCATATGGGTCGAGATCGTCGCCTGGGTCATGCCGAGCGCCGATTGCGCGGCGGAAAAGCCGCCATGCTGCACGACGGAAGCGAAGACACGCAGCAGCCTGAGTTCGGCATCGCCAAGCGAAAGGTTGAGGACGCGATGGCGGACCTTGTTGATCATTCATTGATTAATGCACAAGTAAACATCCAATCATAGATGCTTTTAAACGTATTGGCTTTTGGCACACTCCTTCGACCTTTGGAGGAGGGTACATGGCCAGCAATTCTTATGAGACCGGACGCCTGAACCTGCCGTTCGTCGGCATCTGCACGTTCGGCAAATATCCCTACCAGCCCGACTGGGACGCCATCGACGCCGATGTCGCGATCCTCGGCGCACCGTTCGACTGCGGCACGCAATGGCGGGCCGGAACCCGCTTCGGCCCGCGCTCGATCCGCGAGGCTTCGACGCTGTTCTCCTTCGGCCACGGCGGCGCCTATGACCATGAGGACGACGTCACCTACCTGCCGAGCGGCGAGGTCTCGATCGTCGACATCGGCGACGCCGACATCGTGCACACCGACACGATGAAAAGCCATGCCAACATCGAATTCGGCGTGCGCAAGATCCTGGCCGCCGGCGCCCTGCCGGTGGTGCTCGGCGGCGACCATTCCGTCAACATCCCCTGCATCAACGCCTTCTCCGACGACTGCGCCAGGAACGGCCCGATCCACGTCGTCCAGATCGACGCCCATCTCGATTTCGTCGACGAGCGCCACGGCGTGCGCTACGGCCACGGTAACCCGATGCGCCGCGCCGCTGAAAAGCCCTATGTGAGCGGCCTGTCGCAACTCGGCATCCGCAACGTCTCGTCGACCGCGAAAGAAGGCTACGAGGACGCGCGCAAGATGGGCTCCGACATTCTCTCGGTCCGCCAGATCCGCGCCCTTGGAAGTGCGGCCGTCGCCGAGCGCGTCCCCGCCGGCGCGCGCTACTACGTCACCATCGACATCGACGGCTTCGACCCATCGATCGCGCCGGGCACCGGCACGCCCTCGCATGGCGGTTTCATCTACTACGAGGTGCTGGAGATCCTGACCGCACTTGCCAAGCGCGGCACCATCGTCGGCATCGACCTGGTCGAAGTGGCGCCCGACTACGACCACACGGGCGGCACCTCGATCCTGGCCGCGCAGGTGCTGATGAACCTCATCGGCCGCGTCATTCATGCCAGGCCAAAACAACGCTGAACGAAGAACTTGGGACGAGCCGGCCGCTTGCGGTGCCCGGCCGAGGAGGAAGCACATGGACGACACCGTCCGCAATTATCTTGACCACTATGGTGTCAGCGACGCGACGCGGCGGTTCCTGGCGAAGCCGCAAAAAATGTTCATCGACGGCGCCTGGGTCGACAGCAGCAATGGCGCGACCTTCGACATTTTCGAGCCCTCTACTGGCGGATTGGTCAGCTGCGCTCCCTCAGGCACGACCGATGATCTCGACCGGGCCGTCCGGGCTGCCCGACGCCAGTTCGACGGCGGGGCCTGGCGCCGCCTCAAGCCGCTCGAGCGCGAGCGCCTGCTCCATCGCCTTGCCGACCTGATCGAACTGCATGCCGACGAACTGGCGGAAATCGAAGCGATCGACATGGGCAAGTCGGTGACCTTTGCCCGCGAGATCGACATCCAGGGCACTGTCGACACATTCCGCTACTTCGCCGGCTGGCCCTCCAAGCTGCACGGACGCACGGTGGAGCCTTCCATTCCCGGCAACTATCTCGCCTACACCCGCAAGGAACCGCTGGGTGTGGTCGCGGCCATCGTGCCGTGGAACTTCCCGCTCCAGACCATGGCCTGGAAGCTCGCGGCGGCACTTGCCGTCGGTTGCACCGTGATCGTCAAGCCGGCCGAACTGACCTCGCTCTCCACCCTGCGCTTTGCCGAACTGGTGCAGGAGGCCGGCATCCCGGATGGTGTCGTCAATATCGTGACGGGCCGGGGCAGCGTGATCGGCGCCGCCATGTCGACCCATCCCGGCATCGACAAGGTGACCTTTACCGGCTCGACGCCCGTCGGTCAGGAAGTCGGCCGCTCGGCCGTCGGCAATCTCAAGCATGTCACGCTGGAACTCGGCGGCAAGTCGCCGGTGCTGGTTCTCGACGATGCCGATCTCGCCAGCGCGGCCCGGGCGGTGGTGAACGGGGTGTTCTTCAATTCCGGGCAGGTCTGCGATGCCGGCACGCGCGTCTACGTCCAGCGCTCGGTGCACGACGCCTTCCTCGACGAATTGGTCGCCGTCACGCGAACGCTCAAGATCGCGCCCGGCCTCGACCGCGATTGCTACATCGGCCCGCTGGTCTCGGCGCAGCAGAAGAAGGTCGTCTCGTCCTACATCGATGCCGGCCGCCGGGAGGGCGCCGAGCTGATCCATGGCGGCGTGAGCCTGGACCGGCCGGGCCATTTCATCGAGCCCGCCATCTTCGCGCGCTGCAAGCCCGAAATGACGATCGTGCGCGAGGAGATCTTCGGTCCCGTTCTGGTGACCGACGCCTTCGACGATCTCGACGATGCGGTCGCGCTGGCCAACGACACGCCGTTCGGCCTGGCGGCCGCGATCTACTCGAACGACCTTTCGCGGGTGCACGGGCTGATCCCGCGCCTGCATGCCGGCTCCATCTACGTCAATGCCCACAGCACGATCGATCCTTCCATGCCCTTCGGAGGCTTCAAGGCCTCGGGCTTTGGCAAGGATCTGGGACCCGAGCAGCTCGACTACCTGATGGAGACGAAGGCCGTGTGGATCACCCTGCCATGAGGGCCTGAGTGACAACCCGGCCGTCGCCCATGGGCGGCCGGTTGGCAAGATCCGCGGCCGATGGAGCCGCATTCATCGCGGACAGATGCCGAAGGCGCGACGCGAAAGGGGAACGACAATGGAAACCGATATCGCCTGGCAGAAAGAACTCGAGCGGCGCGCCCGCATCTATGAGGACATCGAGGCCGGTGGCCGTTTCGAGGGCGTGATGACCACGCTCGATTATGCCGGCATGACCCTTCTGACGCTCGCACTCGTCGTCGGATTCTGGATCTGGGGGGCGTGAGATGACCGATCACGCCTTCAATGCCGGGCTCGGGGCGGCTGCGGCCGAGCGCCAGGAAGCCGCCCGCAATCGCGATGCCGCCGAACGCGGCGATGCGCCGCTCCTGCCTTCCGAAAGGCTCTGGGGCTTCTGGGAATTCACTTACGCCAACTCGGCACTTGCCATCGCCACGTGGGCCTTCCTGATCGGCGGCGCCATCGGCCTTTTCGTCGGGCCGAAGGAAGGCATAGCGGCCATCGTCATCGGCAACATCGTCGGCGTCGTGCTGACGGCGCTGGCCACCACGCCGCTTTCCGGCCGCTACGGCATCGAGCAGTTCGTCGCGCTGCGCAGCCAGTTCGGCTACAATGGCAGCCGCGTCGTCTATGTGCTCGCCGTTGTCGTGCTCACCATGGGCTGGCTTGCCGTGCTTGCCATGATGTTCGGCCGCTCGATCGACGGCCTCGCTGCGCTCAGCGCGGGCGAGGCGGCCAATCCGACCGGCATCAAGATGGTTATCGCCGCCGTCGGCGCGATCCTCGTCACCTGGTTCATCGTTGCCAAGGGGCCGACATCGATCAAGTTCTTCAACATGGTCGTCTCGCCCGCGCTGGTGATCCTGATGATCGTGATGCTCTACCTCATCCTCCAGAACCGTTCCTTTGCCGAACTCCTGGCGATGCCGGCGCTTGCCCCGCCCTTCGAGGACGACACGCTCAACTTCATCATTGCGGTCGAGGTCAACCTTGCCGCGGGCTTCTCCTGGTGGCCCTACATCGGCAACCTGGCGCGTCTGACCAAGAACGAGCGCACCGCCTTCTGGCCGAACATCCTCGGCATCTTCGGTGCGGCAGCCCTCGGCGAAATCGTCGGCCTGCTCGCCGCCGTGGCCCTCGGCGAAAGCGATCCGACGATCTGGATGACCAAGATTGCCGGCCCGATGATCGGCATCATCGCACTGCTCTTTGTCGCCTTCGCCAACATGACCTCGATGGCGAACATCCTCTACACCTCGATCGTCGGTCTCCGGCAGGTGGGAACGGCGTCGGTGCGCGCCATTTCCTGGGGCGCGATCCTCTTCCTGTTCTGTCTCATCCCGCTCGGCCTCGTGATCTTCTATCCGCAGATGTATGACGGCTTCTTCATCTTCCTCGTCTGGACGTCGGCGCTCAATTCGGCGCTCGCCGGCATCGGCATCGCCGATTACTTCTTCCTGCGTGGCCAGAAGCTGGACATGCGCAGCCTGCACGGCCCGCAGGAAAACGGTCCCTACCATTTCTGCGCCGGTTTCAACCCGATCGGGCTCGCAGCACTTGCCGTCGGCTTCGTCGTCTATGTGATGATCTTCAATCCGCAGACGCTCGCGAGCATTCCCGCCTTCAAATACCTGACCGCCTCCGTGCCGTCCTGCCTCGCTGCCGGTGGCGTTCACTATGTCCTGACCCGGCTGTTTGCCCGCGGGCGCGGCTGGGGTCTCTATCCGTAACTCTTAGGTGACCGCCATGACCTACGACTACATCATCATCGGCGCCGGATCGGCCGGCTGCGTGCTTGCCAATCGTCTTTCGGAAGATCCGGCCACGAAGGTCCTGGTCCTCGAATACGGCGGCAGCGACAAGTCCGTCTTCATCCAGATGCCGACGGCGCTGTCCATCCCGATGAACGGCACCAAGTACAACTGGAAATACATGACCCTGCCGGAGCCGGGTCTCGACGGCCGCAGGGTCCATTGCCCGCGCGGAAAGGTCATCGGCGGTTCCTCCTCGATCAACGGGATGGTCTACATGCGCGGCCACGCCCGCGACTTCGACGAGTGGGAGGAGCTGGGAGCGCGGGGCTGGCGCTACGCCAACTGCCTGCCCTATTTCCAGCGCGCCGAAAACTGGCAGGACGGGGGCGACGCCTATCGCGGCGGCACCGGCCCGCTCGCCACCAATGCCGGCAACAAGATGCAGAACCCGCTCTACAAGGCCTTCGTCGATGCCGGCCACGAGGCGGGCTACATCACGACGGAGGATCCCAACGGCCATATGCAGGAAGGTTTCGGCCCGATGCACATGACCGTCAAGGACGGCGTGCGCTGGTCGACCGCCAATGCCTATCTGAAGCCGGCGATGAGCCGGCCGAACCTCACCGTGGTCACCCATGCCATGACGCGGCGCGTGCTGCTCGAGGGCAAGCGGGCCGTCGGCGTCGAGTATGAACTCGGCGGCGAACGCGTCGTGGCCAAGGCGAGCCGAGAGGTGCTCATTTCCTCCGGCCCGATCGGCTCGCCACATCTTCTGCAACGCTCCGGCATCGGCCCGGCGTCGGTGCTGCAGCAGGCGGGCGTCGAGGTGCTGCACGATCTGCCCGGCGTCGGCGAGAACCTCCAGGATCATTCCGAGGTCTACATCCAGTACGCCTGCAAGGAGCCGATCACGCTCAACGGCAAGATGGGGCTCCTCAGCCGCGCGCTCATCGGCGCCGAATGGCTGCTGTTCAAGAAGGGACTTTCGGTCTCCAACCATTTCGAGAGCGGCGGTTTCATCCGCTCCGATGCCGCGCTCGAATGGCCCGACATCCAGTTCCATTTCCTGCCTGCCGCGATGCGTTACGATGGCAAGAAGCCGCTCGACGGCCACGGCTTCATGGTGCTGACCGGGCCGAACAAGCCGAAAAGCCGAGGCCATGTGCGCCTGCGCTCGCCCGAGGCGCACGAGCAACCGGACATCCTCTTCAACTATCTCGACCGCGAGGAGGATCGCGAGGGCTTTCGTCGTTGCCTGCGGCTGACCCGCGAAATCGTCGCCCAGCCGGCCTTCGACAGGTTCCGTGGCGAGGAGATTGCCCCCGGCAAGGATGTGCGCCGCAACGACGAGATCGACGCCTGGGTGCGCGAGACCATGGAAAGCACCTACCATCCCTGCGGCTCCTGCCGTATGGGCGAGGATGCCATGGCCGTGGTGAACAGCGACCTCAAGGTTCACGGTCTCGAAGGGCTCAGGGTCATCGACAGTTCGGTGTTCCCAGCGGAGCCGAACGCCAACCTCAACGCGCCGACCATCATGCTCGCCGAACGCGCTTCCGACATCGTGCGCGGAAAGCCGCTGCTTGCCGCCTCCAATGCGCCGGTCGGCATTGCCCCTGGCGTCGGGGTCAGCCAGCGCAGCGGCAATCCCTTGCGCGCCGTCCAACACTGAGTTGTCGGGAGCACGGGGATGGTGGAACGTGGAATAGGCTATGTGGTCTGCCAACAGGGTCGTGACGGATCGGAGGCGCCTCACGATCGGGCGCCTTTCATCGTGGCCTTGCTTCGTCGGCTACAAGCCCGATTCCTTGGTATGTTTGCCTCAGCCCTGGCGCGGCGGTCTCACAGCCGGGCGAGTGCCTCGGCGAGGCGATCGAGATAAGGCTTCATGCGTTCTGCCGGAACGCCGGCATAGCCGAGGATAAGCGCGTCGGGCCGGGTCGGGCCGATCGCATAGTCGGACAGCGGATAACATTGCAGCCCGGCCTCGATCGCGGCGCGATGGGCTGCCCGATCTTCTCGCCCGCCTTCCAGCCAGGCGAGCGCGTTGAGCCCGCTCTCGGAACAGTCGATGCTGGCAAGGCCGGCGAGGGCCGTCTGACCGGCGTCCTTGAACGCCTCGCGGCGCTCGGCATAAAGGCTGCGCATGCGGCGCAGATGGCTGGCGAAATGCCCGCCTCCGATGAACTCGGCCAGCACGAGCTGGGTTTCCACCGGTACGCTGCGATGGATGAGGCCGGCAAGGTTGCGGAAGGCGCCGATGAGCGCCGGAGGCAGTACGAGGTAGCCGATGCGGATGCCCGGATAGAGCGCCTTGCTGAAGCTGCCCGCATAGATCACCCGGCCATGGCTGTCGATGGAACGCATCGAAGGCAGCGGCGCGCCGTCGTAGCGGAACTCGCTGTCATAATCGTCCTCGATGATCCAGGCGTCGTTGATCCGGGCCCATTCCAGCAGCGCGAGCCGGCGCGGTAGCGAGAGCGTCACCCCAAGCGGATGGTGTCGCGAAGGCATGACGAAGGCGAGCCGCACATCGGGGTGGCGCGCCATGGCGCCGGCGACATCCATGCCATCTGCATCGACATCCACAGGGCAGAGGTCCAGGCCAAGCGTGCGGAAAAGGTTGCTTGTGGTGACGGGGCCAGGATCCTCGAACCAGATGCCGTCGCCGGGATTTGCGAGCGCCAGAGCCGCGAGCGTGAACGCCGCGTGTCCTCCCGGCGTGATGACGATCTGCTCGGGGTCGCAGGGATCGCGCCGATGCAGGGCGAGGTACTCGGCGATCCGCTGTCGCAACACCAGCTCGCCCGCGATATCGCCATAGCCCATCGCCGCCTTGCCGCTGCGCGTCACCGCATTCCAGCATTTGCGCCAGAGGGCGAAGGGAAAGCGGTCGAGCGCCGGCTGGTTGGGCAGGAAGGGCCGATGCTCCATCCTGCCGATCTCCGCCGACACGCCACCCGCCTGTGTGCCGATCCGCGACAGCCGCGGCGGTGCATCGCCCAACGGTTGCTCGGCGCGTGGCTGTGGGCGTTGATGGGGCAGGGCGGTCGAAACGAATGTGCCGGCACCCTGTCGCGCCTCCAGATACCCTTCCGCCTTCAGGTTTTCCAGGACGCGAACCAGCGTCTGGCGCGACAGGCCCAGCTCCTGTGCCAGGATGCGGCTTGCCGGCAGGCGGGTGCCGGCCCTGAGGTGCCCGCGCAGGATCGCCGTGCGCAATTGGTCCTGCACCTGCCTGAACTTCGGCAGGGACGCGGAACCTTCGAGGCGAAGGAAGGGCAGGATCGGGCCTTCGAACTGCTTGGCCAAGGGGCATCCTAAAATTGGTCTAGTTGAATGCATGATAATGGACGTTTGATTGTTGTCCAATTGTTACATGCTCTGCCTACACGAGAACGCACCGATGCAGCCCCACGGGACGCAGACAGGTGCCAGGGGAACCGGCGTGAACGGCAAGGCCGACGGCCGGATGCAAGGATCAACGCAGCCATTGCCCACGAACCGTCGCTGACGGTCAACAGGAGGACTTCATGAACCGCATCATCTCGCGCGCATTCGTTTCCGCGCTCGCCCTCGCGGCGGCCTTGCCGACGGTCGGCTGGGCAGAGCCCGCGCAAGACCTCGTGGACGCAGCGACCAAGGAAGGCATGCTGACGGTCATTGCCTTGCCGCATGACTGGTGCAATTACGGCGAGGTCATTTCCAGCTTCAAGGCGAAGTATCCCGGCATCACGGTCAACGAGCTGAACCCCGATGCCGGCACGGCCGACGAACTGGAGGCGATCCGCGCCAACAAGGGCAACACCGGCTCGCAGGCCCCCGACGTCGTCGACCTCGGCCTCGCCTTTGCACCCACTGCCGCCAAGGAAGGCTTGCTGCAGCCCTACAAGGTCGCCACCTGGGACGAGATCCCCGACAACATCAAGGATGCCGACGGCTACTGGTATGGCGATTATTACGGCGTCATGGCCTTCGGCGTGAACAAGGACCTGCTGCAGACGGCGCCGGCCGACTGGTCGGAGCTTTCCAAGCCCGAATATTCCGGTGCGGTGGCGCTTACCGGCGACCCGCGCTCCTCGGCGCAGGCGATCCTCGCGCTGATGTCGGCGGGCATCTCGCGCGGTGCCAAGCCGGGTGCCGAATCCGGCGCCAAGGGACTGGAACTGTTTGCCGAGCTGAACAAGGCCGGCAACTTCGTGCCGGTGCTCGGCAAGGCCGGCACCATCGCACAGGGCCAGACGCCGATCGTCGCCGCCTGGGACTACAACCTGCTTGCCTGGCGCGACTCGTTGAACGGCAACCCGCCGATGGAAGTCGTTGTACCGACCAGCGGCGTGGTGGCCGGCGTCTATGTGCAGGCGATCTCGGCTTATGCACCCCATCCGAACGCGGCAAAGCTCTGGATGGAGTATCTCTATTCGGACGAGGGCCAGACCGGCTGGCTGAAGGGCTACTGCCACCCGGCGCGCTTTGCCGCCATGCTGAAGGCCGGAAAGTTCCCGCAGGAACTGCTCGACAAGCTGCCGCCGGCCGAAGCCTATGAAAAGGCGATCTTCCCGGCCGTCGAAGAGCTGGACGCCAACAAGACTGCCATCGTCGAGGGATGGGACAAGGTCGTCGGCGCCAACATCAAGTAGGCACGCGCAGAAAGCGGGAAGGCTTGCTGCGGCAGGCCTTCCCCATCGCGCCCGTTGGGAACACTCCGATGACGACAATCGCCCTATCCCTGCCATCGGCGCGGCAGCCGAGGCAGATGCTCAGCTGGTTGGGGGTTGCCCCCTTCTTCCTCTTCGCCCTGCTGTTCCTGATCTTGCCGACGCTCAACATCGTCGTCGGTGCCTTCCGCAACCCGCAGGGGCAGGTCACGCTGGAGAACTTGGGCAAGCTCTTGTCGCCCTCCATCCGCTCGGCCTTCTGGATCTCAATCGAGCTCAGCCTGCTGACTGCGGTGCTCGGCTGCCTTTTCGGCTTCCTCATCGCCGCCGCCATCACCCTTGGCGACCTGCCGCGCCCGCTGCGCAATGCCATCCTCACCTTTTCCGGCGTCGCCTCCAATTTCGCCGGCGTGCCGCTCGCCTTCGCCTTCATCGCGACGCTCGGACGCCTCGGCTTCGTCACCATGCTGTTGCGCAACTGGTTCGGCATCAACCTCTACGGCAGCGGCTTCAACATCGTCTCCTTCCTTGGCCTCGCGCTTACCTATCTCTATTTCCAGATCCCGCTGATGGTGCTGATCATCACGCCCGCGCTGGAAGGGCTGAAGCGTGAGTGGCGGGAAGCGGCCGAGAGCCTCGGGGCTTCCGGGGCACAATATTGGCGGCTGGTGGCGCTGCCGGTGCTGTGGCCCTCGCTGCTCGGCACGCTGGCTCTGCTGTTTGCCAATGCCTTCGGTGCGGTGGCCACGGCCATTGCGCTCACCGGTTCGTCCCTGTCGATCGCGCCCATCGTGCTCTTCGCGCAGATCCGCGGCGACGTGCTCAACGATCCGCATCTCGGCTACGCCATCGCGTTTGCGATGATCGTTCTGACGGCCATCGCCAACGGCATCTACATCCTCCTGCGCATGCGTGCCGAAAGGTGGCTCAAATGACGGGAAAGCAGCTTTGGTCCTGGCTCGCTGTCGTGTTTGCCGGGCTCTATTTCCTGCTGCCGCTGGTCGGCATGTTCGACTTCTCGATGCGCATGCAACGTGGGGTCTATTCGTTCGAAGCCTATCGCATCGTGCTTGCCGATCCGCAGTTCCAGCAGACCTTCGGCTATTCGGTCGCGCTGGCCTTGCTGACCATCGTCATCGGCATCCTGCTCGTCGTGCCGACCGCCTATTTCGTGCGCCTGCGCTTTCCGGGCCTGAGGCCGGCGATCGAGTTCATCACGCTGCTGCCGCTGGTCATCCCGCCCATCGTCATCGTCTTCGGCTACATCCGCATCTACAACACCTCCTCGGTACTGCCGCTGACCGGGAGCTGGTGGGGCACGAACATCCTGCTGCTCTGCGGCTATGCCGTGCTGTCGCTGCCCTACATGTACCGCTCGGTGGACACGGGGCTGCGCACCATCGACATCGCCAGCCTCACCGAGGCCGCACAGTCGCTCGGCGCCGGCTGGGCGCGCATCCTTGCGGTCGTGATCCTGCCGAACGTCTTCGTCTCGGTTCTGTCAGGGGCCTTCCTGACCTTCGCCATCGTCATCGGCGAATACGTCTTCGCGGCGCTGCTGAACGTCAATTCCTTCGGCCCCTACATGGTCTGGATGGGTGGCAACCGCGCCTACGAGCCCTCGGCGCTCGCCGTCGTCGCCTTCGTCATCACCTGGGCCTGCATGGGGCTGATCCAGCTTTTCACCCGCTTTTCCAAATTCTCCACCGCGAGGCGCTGACCGTGGCCTTTCTCGACATTCGTCATCTGCAAAAGTCCTTTGGCGCGCTGCGCGTCGTCCAGGATTTCACCCTCGGAATAGAGAAGGGCGAGTTCGTGTCCTTCCTCGGCCCTTCCGGCTGCGGCAAGACCACCGTGCTGCGCATGGTCGCCGGCTTCGAGACGCCGACATCGGGAGCCGTCAGTATCGATGGGCACGACATCACGGGCCTGCCTGCCAACCGCCGCAAGATCGGCATGGTGTTCCAGGCCTACGCGCTGTTTCCGAACCTGACGGTGGCCGACAACATCGGCTTCGGCCTCAGGGTGGCCGGGCAGGGCAAGGCGGAGATCGCAAGGCGGGTTGGCGAGATGCTGGAACTGATCGGCCTGCCGCAACTCGGCAGCCGCTATCCTTTCCAACTCTCCGGCGGCCAGCAGCAGCGCGTGGCGCTGGCCCGCGCGCTGGCGCCACGCCCGCAGGTGCTGCTGCTCGACGAGCCGCTGTCGGCGCTCGACGCGAAGATCCGCGTCAGCCTGCGCGAGGAGATCCGCCGCATCCAGCGCGACCTCGGCATCACTACGATCTTCGTGACCCATGACCAGGAGGAGGCGCTGTCGATGTCGGACCGCGTGGTGGTCATGCATCAGGGCATCGCCGACCAGGTCGGCACGCCGTTCGAGATCTACAACCGGCCGGCGACGCGTTTTGTCGCCGAGTTCGTCGGCACGCTGAATCTCATCGATGCCGACCTGGTCGATGCCGCGGCCGGCCATGTCAGGCTGGGCGGCGTGCCGGTGACGCTGGGCAGGCCAGCGCCCGGGCGGGCCGGGGAGCGCATCAGCCTGGCGCTGCGGCCCGAGACGGTGGCGCTCGGGCGCGATGGGGGCGACATCGTCCTGCCGGGCCGGATCGCCGAGGTGCATTTCCTTGGCCCGGTGCTCCGTGTCCGCGTCGCGGTGGAGGGCGGCGGCTTCATCTCGCTCGACACGTTCAACCAGGCCGACAGGCCGCCGCCATCGGTCGGTGCGCCGGTCGATATCAGCATGTCGCATCGCGACCTTCTGGTGCTCGCTGCCTGATGGGGCTTGAAGCCTCGACATCTCCAGCGAAGGAGCTGGCATATTGATCGACATGCCCTGGAACACGGCGCAGTCCGCCGACTGGCGGACACGTATCGCACAGCTTCCGGCGGGACGCCGCGCCCGGCTGGCCGCGCGTGCGACGAGCGCGCCGCTCTTTGCCCATGCCTATGCCTTTCATCTCAACATGCGCTTCGGCGGCATGACACCGCTTCACCTTGCCGAGTTCGCCAAGGCGCAAGGCCTTGCCGGCCTGAAGGTCCATGTCGAGGATGGTGAAGGCGCATGCCTTGCCCGCATGTCCGATGCAGCCCTGGGCACCTATAGAGCGGCGGTGAGCCACCTCGGGCTGGAGCTGCATGTCGAGACCAGCACGACCGAGGCGGACGGGCTTGCAGATGCCGTGCGGATCGCCCTTGCCACCGGCGCCACTTCGTTGCGCTGCTATCCGCGCTACGAGGGACGCGTTTCCGACATCATCGACTGGACGGTCGCGGACCTTCGCCGGTTGGACAGCTTCGACCCTCAGGGGCGGCTACGGTTCACGCTCGAGCAGCATGAGGACCTCCAGTCGGATGAACTGATCTGCATCCTGCATGCCGTCGCCAATCCGCGCCTCAGCCTGCTGTTCGATTTCGCCAACATGACCAACGCCCATGAGATGCCGCTGCCGGCACTCGCCGCCCAGGCGCCCCATGTCACCGAGGTGCATGTCAAGGATTGCCTCGTTACGCCCGATCGCGGCGGCTGGGCGCATCTGGCCTGCCAGTCGGGCAGCGGCCACTTGCCGATGCATGCGATGTTGGTGGAACTGCTGCTTCTGGGCGAGGACCGGCCGCAGGTCCTGGCCTTCGGGCTGGAGGAGGAGGAGGGCTATTTCGCTCCCGCCCTGCGTTTTGCAGCCGAGGGGAGCGATCCTTTCATCCCCGCCCGCTCCGCCAGTTTCACCGAGCTTGGGACCGATGATCTCCCAGCGCGGCTGCGACAGGAGGCCCAGGCCGCGCGTCGGCAGGTCGAAACCGTCAGGGCGATGTTGGACGAGATCGCCGCCGAGGCTGAAAGGACCCGATGATGAACCATGCCTGTCCCCCCGCCTGCCTGGCGCTCGCTCATGCGATGGCGGATGCCGCCGCGCAGGTGATCCGCCCGCATTTCCGCAAGCGCATCGCCATCGACGCCAAGGCCGATTCCAGCCCCGTCACCGTTGCAGATCGCGACGCAGAGTCCACGATGCGGCGGATGATCGAAGCGCACTTCCCCGATCATGGCATCAGGGGCGAGGAGTTCGGCAGCTGCCGCACCGATGCCGAATGGGTGTGGGTGCTCGATCCGATCGACGGCACGAAATCCTTCGTCTCCGGTTCACTCGCCTTCGGCACGCAGATAGCACTTCTCCATCTGGGCGAGCCGGTGCTCGGCATCATCAACCAGCCGATCACGGGCGAGCGCTGGGTCGGGACGGGGGGCATGGCGATGCTTGGCGGCGAAGCGATCCGCACCAGCGAAAGGACCACGCTCGACCAGGCGATCCTCTACACCTCGGCGCTCGAACAGTTCGACCAGCCGCGCCATGACCGGTTCTCGGCGCTTGCCGCCAGCGTCCGTTTCACCCGGCTGTCGCACGACTGCTACGCTGCCGGTCTCCTGGCGCTCGGCGGCGTCGATCTCCTCGTCGAAAGCGACGTCTTCGACTACGACATCCTCCCGCAACTGCCCATCGTGCAGGCCGCGGGCGGCGTCGTGACCGACTGGGACGGTGAGCCGCTCAAGGACGCTCGGAGCTACGCCACGGTACTCATGGCGGCAAACGGCGACCTCCACAGGGCCGCCTTGGATGTCCTTTGCCGAACATGATTTTCAGACGAGCGACCAGGGTGGTTGATTGGATAGATGTTGCAGGTGAGCACTGGTCGTGCGGTTGAAGCCAATGTGAGACGAGCGCGATGGGTTGCTTGCCGAACGTGCGCCAATTTGCTTGTCCAAGCGGACAGGCCACTCACGGCCCCGAGCATGCCACCGATGTGACCGGGCTTTGGGCAGAGGGGCATGTCGGCGCGTGCCCTGTCATGCAACCGGCAAGCTTCACGTGCGTTGAGGTTCATGGATTTTACGCCGAATGTCTGGATCAAGGACGGAGACTTCTCGCTGCGCGAGGTTGTCTCGGTGCCCGACGCTGCCGAGTTTCTCGAGGCGTGGCCGCACGACAGGCGCAGTCCGTTCTTCTATCTGGCCGAGAACGCCATGCAGGCGGCGATCAACGGGTCGATCCCGGTCGAGGAAGCAAGAGAGGCGTTCGAGACGTTTTGCACCGAGGCCGGAATCCTGGCCGACGAAGCGCCGAAGGACTGAATTCGCCCGCCATTCTTGACGGGAACGGCTGCCGTCGCCATTTCCTTGTGAGCATGTCGTGGCGATCGCGGCAGTGTCCGCTTGCTCGAGACGACGGTCCAGGACCGAGGAGGAAGTGATGACAGCAAATGCCTTTTCCCGCCCGATCTTCGTCAAGGACGAGGGTCAGGCCGTCCGCGAAATCGCATGTGTCGCCGATGCGCTGGCATTCCTGACGACGTGGCCGGAAAACCGGCGCGGGCCGATCCACAGCACCGCCGTTCGCGCCTGCCAGGCGGCGCGCGAAGGCCGGCTGACCGTCGACGGCGCGCGCAACGCGTTTGCCGGCTTTGCCCGTTCCGTGCACATTCGCGAAGCCGGCCCGGTGTCGGTGGAGCCGTGGATGGTCACGCCCAGGCGCGGCCGCATGCCGATCTAGATCGGCCACGACAGGTTCTGCTGGAACAGCCGCGAAGCGGCCGGCCGCAGCACTGGATCCGGTTTTCCCCTTCACCGCCTGGCGCCGTTCAGGGTGCAGCGAAGCGCTGGCGTAAGACTGCGGCCATGTCCCGGGCAAGCTCCGCGACGATGCCGCCGGCCTCCCAGGAATACAGCGACACGACCATCGACGGTTCCGCGCCGAAGGCGGTGGACTGGCGGACCCGGCGGTCCGTCGTCGTGCCGACCGGAAGCAGGGAGAGGCCGAGGCCGGCCTCGACGGCCGACAGCACGCTGCTCAGGCTGCTGCTGGTGAAGGCGACGTACCAGCGCAGCCGCTCGCGGTCGATCCGCTCGAACATCGCATCGCGGTACAGCCCGCCCGGCGGAAAGGTGACCAGCGGCAAGGGCTCCGGCCAGGCCGGACTGGCGTCGGCACCTTCGAACCAGGCGATGGCTTCGGGGAAGGCGGCGCGGTGATCGGCGCTCGGCGTGGCTTCCTTGACCACCACGATGTCAAACTCGCCGCCACGGTAGCGCTTGGTCAGGTCGAGGCTGAGGCCGGCGGTAACGTCGAGGCGCACCTCGCGGTGCCGCTTTGCGAATTCCGCGAAGGCGCTGGTCATGCTTCCAGTGGCGATGTCGTCAGGCAATCCGATGCGGATCGACGCGGTTCCGGCGGTGTCGGCAAGCAGGAGTTCGGCTTCGCCCTGGAGCAGCAGGATGCGTCGCGCATGGCCTATGAGGCGCTCGCCGGATGCGGTGGGCCTGACGGGGCGGGCGGCCCGGTCGATCAACTCGCGGCCGACGGCATCC
Organism: Aminobacter aganoensis; assembly: GCF_014206975.1. GTDB lineage: Bacteria > Pseudomonadota > Alphaproteobacteria > Rhizobiales > Rhizobiaceae > Aminobacter > Aminobacter aganoensis. Next base: position 78,994 of record NZ_JACHOU010000005.1, on the reverse strand, counting down.
TCGAGCCGCGCCAGCTGCTGGCTGATCGTCGATTGCGTCATGTGCAGCCGGTCGGCGGCAAGCGTGAAGCTTCCGGTGTCGGCGATGGTCACAAAGGCGCGCAGCAGCCGAGGATCCAGCATATCAGCTCATTATCATCGTGAATGATTATCATTCATATATCCCATTTGCGCATGAAATACCAAGGCGCTAGGCAAGGATGAGCCGTCCAGGCTCGCTTCAATCGTTCTCGTCGCTTTCGCGCTGCGGCCCAAGGGGTCGCGCGCTACGGGGTCTTTCGTGCTGGCATTCAGGCAAACACAGCTTTCGGCTGCGGGCGAGGGCCTTCACGGCCGGCAACGGACCATCGCCACCTGCGCTGTCCTGCTGAATGTCTGCATGGCCAATCTCGACACGGCGATCGCCAACACGGCCCTGCCGACGATCGCCCGCGATCTCAACACGACCGAGGCCCAGTCGATCTGGATCGTCGGCGCCTACCAGCTCGCGATGGTAGCCTCGCTCCTGCCTGCCGCGGCGCTGGGCGAGATCGTCGGGCTCAGGCGCATCTCGATGGGCGGGCTGGTGCTGTTCACGCTGGCCTCGCTGCTTTGCGGCCTTGCGCCGTCGCTGGAGTGGCTGGTTGCCGGCCGCGTCGTCCAGGGCATGAGCGCGGCCTGCATCCTGGGCACGGGCGTGGCGATGATGCGCTTCATCTATCCGCACGCTTTGCTCGGGCGCGGCATGGGCCTGAACGCACTGGTGGTAGGCCTGTCGTTTGCGGCAGGGCCGTCGGCGGCCTCGGCCGTCCTCAGCCTGACCAGCTGGCACTGGCTTTTCCTCATGAACGTGCCGCTCGGCCTGATCGGCATCGCGATGGGATTGTATGCGCTGCCGCCGACGATCCGCAGCGCGCGGCGCTTCGACGGGTGGGCGGCGGCCTTGTGCGCGCTGTTTCTGGCGACGACGGTGTTTGCGCTGAACATGGCGGCGCAGGGCGCATCGTGGGCATCGGTGGCGACCAACGCGACGATCGCCATCGCCAGCCTCGCGGTGCTGCTGAAACGCCAGGGCAACCGCCCGGGGCCAATCCTGGCCATCGACCTCATGCGAAAGCCGGTCTTCGCGCTGTCGTCCGTCTGCTCCTTCTTCACCATGATCACCCAGGCGCTGGCATTCGTGTCGCTGCCGTTCCTGTTCCAGGCGCTGTTCGGCTACAGCCAGGTCGAGACCGGTTTCCTGATCACGCCATGGCCCGCGATGGTGGCCTTTTCGGCGCCGCTGGCCGGGCGGCTGTCCGACCGTTTTCCCGCCGGCCTGCTGGGCGGCGCCGGCCTTGGCGTGCTCAGCCTGGGCATGCTGCTGCTGGCAACGATGCCGCCCGACCCGGATGCGCTGGACGTGGCCTGGCGCATGGCCGTCTGCGGCGCGGGCTTCGGCTTTTTCCAGTCGCCCAACATGCGCACCATGATCACCTCCGTGCCGCCCGAACGCAGCGGCGGTGCGGGCGGCATGTCCAGCGTCATCGGCAATCTGGGCCAGGCCTGCGGCGTCGCAATGGTGGCCGCGCTGTTCAACCTGTTCGGGGCGCACGGAGCCGTTGTCGCGCTGTGGATGGGCGCCGTGTTTGCGTTGCTGGGGAGCGGCGCCAGCTTCATGCGGCTGCGCCACCGGCCCGAGATGGGGCTGGAGCCGCTCAAGACGCTGCAGGACCGGCCATCATCCTGAGGCATTCAGAAGCACACTGCAGAGTATCCAAACATTTAATGACCGAATGCCAGTGGCCGGCATCATATACAGGGTGGATGACTGCAGCCCCGATCCGCCATTGTCGGCGGCGCTGGCGCAGACAGGCGGCGAGAGCCGCAACACAACTGGAAAAGGAAGCTTCATGGCACTCTCGCAACGTCGCATCGGATGGCTCGGAGCGCCTGTTCTGCTCGCCCTGGTGTTCATGCTGTTCAATTCCATTCCCTCAGGCGCTTCAGGAGAGAACATGAGCGACCTTCCACTGCATGCGGCGGCGGCCAATGACGATGCCGCGGCCATCGGGCAGCTTCTGGCCAAGGGCGCCAAGATCGACGTCCGCGACAAGGACGGGCGCAGCGCGCTGCTGGTCGCGACGCTGGGCAACAAGGTCAACGCCGCCGAGGCGCTGATCCAGGCCGGCGCCGACGTCAACCTCAAGGACAACATCAACGACAGCGCCTATCTCTATGCCGGCGCACGCGGACATCTCGACATCCTGAAGCTGACGCTGCAGAACGGCGCCGACCTGAAGAGCACCAACCGCTATGGCGGCACGGCGCTGATCCCGGCTTCCGAGCGGGGGCATGTCGATACGGTGCGCACGCTGATCGAGGCCGGCGTCGATGTCGACCATGTCAACAATCTCGGCTGGACCGCGCTGCTGGAGGCCATCATCCTGGGCGACGGCGGCGAACGCCATGTCGAGATCGTCAAGCTGCTGGTCGACGCCGGCGCCGACGTCAACCTCGCCGACAAGGACGGCGTGACGCCGCTCAGCCATGCGCGCTCCAGCGGTTATGACGCCATGATCGGCCTGCTTGAAAAGGCCGGCGCCAAGTGAGCGAAACCGACGGCTTCCTCGCCGAGGCGATCGCCCTGGCATTCGACAATGTCGAGCAGGGCGGGCGGCCCTTCGGTGCGGTCGTCGTCAAGGACGGCGCAATTCTCGCCCGCGCGGTGAACCGGATGCAGGCCGACAACGATCCGACGGCGCATGCCGAACTCCTGGCCCTGCGGGCCGCGGGCAAGGCGCTGGGATCGCCACGGCTCGACGGCTTGGCCGTCTATGCGAGCGGACAACCCTGTCCGATGTGCCTGGCCGCGATGCGCATGTCCGGCATCAAGGACATCGCGTTCGCTTATTCGAATGAAGAGGCCGAGCCCTTCGGCCTGTCGACCGCCGCCCATGCCGCCGAACTGTCGAAGCCGCTCGGCCAGCAAAGCGGGGTGTCGATCAGGCACTGTCCTCCGAAGACCGGTGACGGGCGCCATCTCTATCAGGCCTGGCAGGCCCGCGCCGGGTCGAAGCCGTAGGCGGACGACGGCGCTGCGCCATCGGTTCTGCACTGATGGCGCCTTCCATCGACATCACCAGATCATGGAAAGCGCAGGCGTGGCCGACGCTAGGCGTCGATGGCGACGATCGCCTCGATCTCGACGGTAATGTTGTCCGGCAGCGAGCCGAAGCCGACGGCGGAGCGGGCGTGGCGGCCGCGCTCGCCGAAGACCTCGAGCAGCAGATCCGAACAGCCGTTGATGACCTTGGGATGGGCCGTGAAGTCCGGCGTGGCGTTGACCATGCCGAGCAGCTTGACGACACGCCGGACCCTGGAGAGGTCGCCGGTCGCCGCGTGGATGATGGAGAGCAGGTTGAGCCCCGTCAGGCGGGCGTCTTCATAGGCCTGCTCGATGCCGACCCCGGCGCCGACCTTGCCCGTCTTGAGGGTGCCGTCGGCCAGCTTCGGTCCCTGGCCGGAGAGGTAGAGCATGTCGCCCTCGAGAACGAAGGGCACGTAGGTGGCAATGGGGGAGGGCGGCGGCGGCAGGGTCAACCCGAGCGCGGCAAGTCTGTCATAAGGGGTCATCGATCAGTCCTGGTATGTTTCCACAAGCTCGGCCTGGCGGATGCAGGCGACGCTGTGGCCGGAGCCGACCGTCTCGCGCGTCGGGACGGTTTCGGCGCAGGCTGCTATCGCATGCGGGCAGCGCGTGCGGAAGACGCAGCCGGACGGTGGGTTGAGCGGGCTCGGAATGTCGCCCTGCAGGATGACCCGTTCGCGCCGGACAGTGGGGTCCGGCACTGGGGCGGTCGCCAGCAGCGCGCGCGTATAGGGGTGGCGCGGGTTGGCGTAGACGGAGCGCGCCGGTCCCTGTTCCATGATGCGGCCGAGATAGAGCACGACGATCTCGTCGCAGAGATATTCCACGACGGTCAGGTCGTGGGAGATGAAGATCATGGTCAGGCCGAGTTCGCGCTGCAGTTCCTGGATCAGGTTCAGCACCTGCGCCTGCACCGAAACGTCGAGCGCCGACACCGGCTCGTCGGCGATAATCAGTTCGGGCTCGACGGCGAGCGCACGGGCGATGCCGACCCGCTGGCGCTGGCCGCCGGAGAACTCGTTGGGATAGCGCCGGGCGTGCTCGGGCGAGAGCCCGACGCGCGTCAGCAACTCCTCGATCCGGGCCTGGCGGGCAGCCCCCTTGGCGAGGCCGTGGGTGTCGATCGCCTCGCCGATGATGTCGCGGACCCGCATGCGCGGATTGAGGCTGGAATAGGGGTCCTGGAAGATGATCTGCAGGCGCCGCCGGTAGGCGCGCAGGGCCTTTTCCGGCAGGCTGAACAGGTCGACGCCGTCAAAGATCGCCTCGCCCGACGAGGGTTCCACCAGCCGCAGCAGGCAGCGCCCGGCGGTGGTCTTGCCCGAGCCGGATTCGCCGACGATGCCGACGATCTGGCCGCGCCGGACGTCGAAGGAGATGTCTTCGACCGCCTTGACCGGGCCGCTGCCGGTCGAGAATTGCTTGCTGAGCCCGCGCACCGACAGCAGGATGTCGGCGGCGTCAGGCTGTTGCGTCGTTTGCGTCGTGTCGGTCACAGAAGTTCGTGCCTCCAGCAGCGGGTCAGGTGTTCGGGCGAGGCGTTGAGCAGTTCCGGAGGCGCGGTTTCGCAGTGCGGCTCGGCCAGCGGGCAGCGCGGGGCGAAGGCGCAACCGGCAGGCAGCGCCAGCACGCTCGGCACGCTGCCGGGGATCGGGTTGAGCATCTTGCGCGTGCCGTCGTCGGCGCGGTCGCGCTTGGCATCGGGAATGCAGGCAAGCAGGCCCTTGGTGTAGGGATGGCGCGGACGGGCGAACAGGTCGTGCACCGGCGCCTGCTCGACGACGCGGCCGGCATACATGACAGCCACCTCATGGGCGATCTCGGCGACGACGCCCAGATTGTGGGTGACGAACAGGATGCTCATGCCGATCTCGCGCTGCAGCCGGCGCATCAGGTCGAGGATCTGCGCCTGGATGGTGACGTCGAGCGCGGTCGTCGGCTCGTCGGCGATCAGCAGGGCCGGATTGCAGGCGAGAGCCAGGGCGATCATCACACGCTGGCGCATGCCGCCGGACATTTCGTGCGGGTACTGGTCGAGACGCTTGTCGGGGGCCGGGATCTCGACCAGTTCGAGCATGCGCCGGGCGCGGGTGCGGGCCTCGTGCCGGTCGACCGGCTCGTGCAGGCGGATCATCTCCATGATCTGGTCGCCGACGGTGTAGAGCGGGTTGAGGCTCGTCATAGGCTCCTGGAAGATCATGGCGATCTCCTTGCCGCGGATCGCCCGCATGCGCTTGTCGCTCAGCGTGGCGAGATCGACGACGCCGCCGTCGCGCATGCGGTAGAGCAGGCGGCCGCCGACGATGCGGCCGGGATGCGCCAGCAGCCGCATGATGGACAGGCTGGTGACCGACTTGCCCGAGCCTGATTCACCGACGACCGCAAGCGTCTGGCCGCGGCGGACGGTGAGCGTGACGCCGTCGACCGACTTGGCGGCGCGTGCGCCCATGATGAAGTGCGTGCGCAGATTGTCCGCCCGCAACACGATGTCGTCGGCGAGCGCGTCGGGATGATTGCCTGCGTTGGGTGTGGACATGGCCATGTGTCAGAGGTCCTTGCGCAGGCGTGGATCGAGCAGGTCGCGCAGGCCGTCGCCGACAAGCTGGAGCGAGAGCACGGTCAGGATGATGGCGAGGCCGGGGAAGATCGTCATCCAGTCGGCCTGGCCGACATATTGGCGGCCGGCGGCGATCATCGTGCCCCAGGTCGGGATTTCCGGGCTGACGCCGACGCCGAGGAAGGACAGGCCGGCCTCGGCGAGCATCGCATAGGCGAAGATGAAGGTTGCCTGCACCAGGATCGGCGAGACGAGGTTGCGCAGGACATGGCGCGTCATGATGCGCCATGTCGGCACGCCAAGGGCGCGCGCGGCCTCGACATAGGGGAGTTCGCGGATGACCAGCGTCGAGGCGCGCACAACGCGCGCCAGGCGCGGCGCATAGACGACGCCGAGCGCGACGATGACGGTTGCCAGCGACGGCCCCAGAGCGGCGACGAGGGCGATGGCCAGAAGGATGTCGGGAAAGGCCATCATCGCATCGATGATGCGCGAGACGATGCCGTCGGCCTTGCGGAAGAAGCCGGCCACCAGGCCGAGCGTGATGCCGACGGTGGCGGCAAGGGCGGTGGCCGCGGCGCCGACCAGCAGCGACAGCTGGCCGGCATAGATGGTGCGGCTGAAGATGTCGCGGCCGAACTCGTCGGTGCCGAAGAACCAGGTCGCGCTCGGCGGCTTGAGCCGGTTGACGATGGACAGCTTGCCCGGCGCATAGGGCGCGATCAGCGGCGCGAGAACGGCGAGCAGGGTGATCACCACGATGATGGCAAGGCCGATCGCCAGCGTCTTGCGCTGCAGGATGAGCGTCGAGATGCGTGGGCTATCCACGCTGGATGCGGATGCGGCGGCCATCAGTAACGTACCCGGGGATCGATCATGAGGTAGAGCAGGTCGATGCCGAAATTGATCAGCACGTAGATCGCTGCGATGACGAGCAGGGCGCCCTGGATGACGGGATAGTCGCGTCGCAGAACGGCCGACACCACGAGATTGCCGACGCCCGGCAGGCTGAACACGGTCTCGGTGACGACGGCGCCGGAAACCAACAGCGCGGCGGTCAGGCCGACGACGGTCAGCACCGGGATCAGCGCGTTCTTGAAGGCGTGCTTCATGATGACCCGGAACTCGCCCATGCCCTTGGAGCGGGCCGTGCGCACGTAGTCGTCATTGAGAACGTCGAGCATCGAGGCCCGGGTGAAGCGGGTAATCAGCGCCGACGAGACGACCCCGAGCGCCACTGCCGGCAGCACGAGATGGCTCATGCGCGTCAGGAACGAGGCATCGGGGCCACCGTAGCCTGCGACCGGGAACCAGCCGAAGCGGACTGCGAAGACCTGGATCAGGATCAGGCCGAGCCAGAAGCTCGGGATACTTGCGGCGAGCATGGTCAGGGTGGTCACCGACTGGTCGAAGAAGCTGCCGCGCTTGTAGGCCGACATGATGCCGACGGGGAGCGCGATGGCGCTGGCGATCAGGATCGCGAAGACGGTGAGGAAGAAGGTCGGCTCGGCACGATCGAGCAGCGCTGCGGCGACCGGCATGTCGAGGAAGATCGAATGGCCGAGGTCGCCGCGGGCGAGCTGGGCGAGGAAATAGAGGTACTGGACGGGCAGTGACTGGTCGAGGCCGAGGCGCACCCTGAGCACGTCGATGTCGGCAGGCGTGGCGTCCGGGCCGAGCATGACCGCGGCCGGATCGCCGGGAGCGACGCGCACGATGACGAAGACGATCGTGACGACCGTGAACATCACGGTCAGCATGCCGAAGAGGCGTTGCAGGACGTATCGTGTCATCGATCGGCTCCCCCATTGGCCCGCCGGCGCGACAATGGCCGCGCCGGCGGAGATTGCTGTTGTTACTTGGCGATATAGGCGTTCCAGAAGTATGGCCAGGCCGACGGCGTGAAGCCGGCGAGCTTCGGCGACTTGGCCGACAGGGCGTTGAAGTCGCCGACCTTGTAGAAGGGGGCCTCTTCATAGATGAGCTTCTGGATGTCGGCGAAGATGGCGACACGCTTCTGCGGGTCCATTTCGGTGTTGAGGGCGACGACGAGCTTGTCCTTCGCCTCGCTGGCCCACCAGCCCGGATAGGACGAAGGCAGCGGTGCGATTAGCGCCGGATCCGGCAGGAACGGGCTGTGGGTGATGAAGATGTCCCACAGCGCCGGCTCGGCGCGGCGCTGCACCAGCGTCGCCCAGTCGACGACGTCGAGCTGCACCGCAAGGCCGGCGGCCTTGAGATATTCGGCCGCGACCTGGGCCATCTTGTAGTGGAACTCGTACTGGCGGCTGGTCAGGATGCGGACCGGCTTGCCGTCGTAACCGGCTTCGGTGGCAAGCGTCTTGGCCTTTTCAGGATCGGCCTGGTTGTAGCCTTCGATGCCGGCGTCCGAACGCCACTGGTAGCCATCGGGGTAGAGCGCGCCGTCAAGCGCGAAGAACTCGGGCTTGCCGAATGCGGCTGCCATCATGTCCTCGGCGTTGAGCGCCGACTGCACGGCCTTGCGCAGGCCGGGCTTGGTCATCATGCCTTCCTTGTTGTTCATGATGAACATCGGCCAGCCGAACGACTTGAGCACCAGCGGCTCGGTCTTTGCCTGACCGTTGAGGCGGTCGAATGCCTCGACAGGCAGCAGGTCGGCGTAGTCGTATTGGCCGGCGATGGCGCCTTCGACGCGGGTGTTGGCGTCCGGCACCGGCACGAAGCGGATCTCGTCGAGATACTGCTTGCGGGCGCCGCCGAAGCCGTCAGGCTCGCCTTCGCGGGCCTTGTAGCCGTCGAAGCGCACGAGCTGCAGATACTGGTCGGCCTTGCGCTCCTTGATCATGTAGGGACCGGTGCCGACATAGTCGGCCAGCGTCTCGGCGATCTTCTCCGACGGCAGCACCACGGCGGCCGAATTGTTGAAGGCGAGCAGTGCGGTCAGCGGCGCAAAGGGCTGCTTGAGCGTGATCTGGACGGTGTAGTCATCGACGGCTTCGAGCTTGTCGAGATTGGCTGCGACCAGCTTGCCGCGCGAGGCGACTTCCAGCCAGCGCTTGAGCGAGGCGACCACGTCCTCGGCGGTCATCGCCGAGCCGTCGTGGAAGACGATGCCCTGGCGCAGCTTGATGGTGTGGACTTTGCCGTCGGCCGATACCTCGGGCAGCGCCTCCGCCAGCAGCGGCGCGACGTTCCAGTCCTTGTCGAAGGTGTAGAGCGTCTCGAAGAAGTGCTGCGTGACCATGCCGAGCAGGTCGCCCGTCGCGGTCATCGGATCGAGCGTGGTGAGTTCGCCGATCGTCGCGACGTTGACGACGCCGCCGCGTTCCTGTGCAAAGCCTTGTGCGGCAACGAGCATGCTCACGCTTGCCAGGCCCGCGATAGTCAATTTCTTCAGCATGGTTCCCTCCCTATATCCAAATCAAAAGTTGACGGTAATTCTCAATTCGCCTTGGTCAGCGACCTCACCACGCGCTCCAGTTCGTTGACGACCGCGTCGGTGATCAGTTCGCCCTTGCGGGCGCTCGCCGTGGACGGATCGCCGACCACGCCGGTGCCGCCGGACATCTGGTGCATGGTGCGGAACAGCGCTCCGCGGCTTGCCCGGATCATGTCGGCGTTGGCCCAGTCGTAGGTCTCGACGTAGGACATGTCGCCGATCAGCTCGCGCCGCACGTTGTCGGGGGCGGCAAGCAGCATCAGTGAGGTCTCGAACTCGCAGGCATGGTTAACGCCGGCAAAGCCGCTTTCGCGGATCGCCTCCAGCTCCGGCGCGACCAGCCGCCACCAGGTGAGCATGGCGATGGTGCACTCGCGATGACGGGAGCCGAAGGTTTCGAGCAGCACCTGCCCGACAGCCTGGTTGCCGCCATGGCTGTTGAAGATGACGAGGTTGGTGAAGCCGTGGCGCACGACGCTTTCCAGAATGTCGCCGACATAGGCGAGGAACGTCTCGTGGCGCACGGTCAGCGTGCCGGCAAAGTCCATGTGGTGCTCGGAGCAGCACACCTTGACCTGCGGCAGGATGAGGACCTTGTCGCCGAGGCGCTCGTCGAGGCGGTCGAGGAAGTGGCCGCCGATGGCGACGTCGGTGTCGATCGCCAGATGCGGACCGTGCTGCTCGATGGCGGCGACGTTGACGATGACCGGAATGGAGCGGTCCAGTCCGGCGAATTCGTTGGTGGTGAGCTTGTCCCAGCGCATCCGGGCTACCCTCAGGAGATCGTGCGTTCGGAGGTGCGGAAGCGGGCGAGGGCGGCCTCGTCGAGCTTGACGCCAAGTCCGGGGCCGTCGGCCGGGATGCCGACATGGGGCGGCTCGAAGGCGAGCGGGGTTTCCAGCAGGTCGTGGGTGCGGATCATGCGGCCGAAGATGTCGCCCGGCCAGACACAGCTCTTCGCCGCCGCCGACTGGTGGACATACATTGCCTCGAGGATGCCGAGGTCGATTTCCGAACCGTGCCAGCAATACAGGCCGGCGGTTGCCGCAATGTGGTCGAGCACCTGGAACTTGGCGAGGCCGCCGTTGAAGTTGAAGCCGTCGACGGCGTTGTGGGCGATGGCGTTGATGGCGTCGTGCGGGCGCTGGCCCTGGAAGACGTAGGGCAGCGAGACGTGCAGCACGATCGGGATCGAGGAGAAGCGGCGCAGCTCGGCAAAGTCGAGCTGCATCCAGCGCGGCAGCGGATCCTCGAGCAGCAGCACGTTGCCGACGGCCTCGAGCTCGCGGATGATGCGGCGGGCGTTGCCGGCATTCTCCCAGCGCTGGTTGGGATCGAAGATGACCTTCATGCCCGGCGCGTGCTTCTTGATCTCGGCGCACCAGCCGGCGACGTCGTCTTCGAGGTCGCACTTGAACTTGATGACCTTGTAGCCCTGCTCCTGGTAGCGCTTGACCCAGGGTCCGACCTCTTCCTGCGTGCGGTGGCTCGACCAGGCGCTGACAGGGACGCGGTCGCGGATGGCGCCGCCGAGGAGGCGATGCATCGGCACGCCGAGCGACTTGGCATAGGCGTCCCAGATGGCGCATTCGAAGCCGTCATATTCGCGGCAAAGCGGCAGCGGCAGGTCCTGCAGCGGCAGATCCATGATCGACTGGCCAAGCAGGTTGTCGCAGATCGCCTCGATACGCGGCCATTCGTGATCGCGGTAGAACTCGCCAAGGCCAACCGTGCCGTCGGCCAGCGTCATGCGCAGGACGAGCTTGGGCAGTTCGTCGAACTGCATGCTCCAGGCGGCCTTGCCGCCGACGGGCAACATGTGAAGCGGCTTGGCCAGGCTGTCCGAGTTGATGACGCCCTTGTGCGCCGGCACGATGACCTCGTCGAAGCGGAAGGAAACAATGGTCTTGTCGGCTATCGGCATGGGCGGCTTTCGGATTGGACTGGGTGTCGTTTCGAGAAGCAGGATGTAGTTTTATTACTCACAAGTCAACAAGTGCGGAGTAAAATTTCATACCCTGTGGACCGCGCGCGACCATCCGGCACGTTCCGGATTCGGGCGGGGGTGGGCTATCTCATTGTATTTGTTATATGAAATTGAATCCGTTTCCGCGAAGTGCGGCTCTCGCCGCACCGTCAGGAATTGCGGATCGAGCCGCCGATCAGTCGCCGATGGGTTGGTTGTCGGTGCTGCCGTGCAGGGCGACGAGCGTCGAGCGCGCCCGCCACAGCTTCTTGCCGACGGTGTTGCGACGGCGGGCGCCGATCAGGGTCGAGATGCAGTCGAGCACGAACAACTGGCCGTAGCGCCCGCGGTTGGGCATGTAGAAGAACTTCTCCTCGTCGAAGGCGACCAGGGGCACGTTGACGGTGGCGTGGCTGGCAAGGGGGCTGCCGGGATGGGTGACGGTGACCACCTTGGCATCGAGCGAGACGGCGAGCTTGGCGCTGTCGACCAGCGACAGCGGCTTGCCGGTGACCGAGAATATGAACAGCACGTCGTCCGCTTCGACGGTCGAGGCGATGATGCGCTGCTTGTAGGGGTCGGCGGTGGCCGAAACCGCCAGGTCCAGGCGGAACAGCCGGTTCTCCGCCTCGCGCGCGACGTTTGCCGAACTGCCGCCGACGCCGAAGCAGAAGATGCGTCGCGCATTGTGGAGCAGTTCGGTCGCCCGCTCCAGCGCAGCCGGGTCGCGCTGCGAGAAGGCCACGGCAAGGGCCTGGATCGTCGCCTCGTAGACGTTTTCGGCGACGTCGGGGCCGGTTTCCGCCGCCGAGGTGCGCTCGCCGACGATGTACATGCGGCCGATGGCATAGTCCTGCGCCAGGCGGATCTTGAAGTCGGTGAAGCCGTCGCAGCCGATGCGCCGGGTGAAGCGGACGATGGTCGGTTCGCTGACCTTCGCGCGGGCCGCAAGCTCCTTGATCGGCAGCCGCGTCGCCGCCTCGATGTCTTCGAGGATGGCGTTGGCGATGGCGCGGTCGGCCGGGTTCATTTCATCGTTTTCGATGCGCAGGCGGTCGATCAGGTTGACTTGATTTGCCATGTGCCTTCATCGATTTGATGAGTCGGATTGCCTCATCGTTACCATAAGCGCCCCTTCGAACAACCATGCGGCCGAGCGGGCGGCGATCGGGGAACCGCTTGCCGGGGGCGGGCAAGCGCGGGCGAGGACGCGATCTCGTTCCGGCCGACTGGCAGCCGCTGCGCGTGGCGGAACGCGCCCGACGCTTTTAAGGAGCTTCTGCAGTTCTGTGAAGTCCAGGCGCATGCAACGGTCGCGCGACAGGCGCAAGCGCGCCTGGATGCCGGCGCTCACACCGTCGGAATGCAGACCGTCGAGCGTGTCAGAAAGCGCTTCTCGCGACCATTGTCGAGCGAGAACATGCCGCCGCGCCCGGGCACGACGTCGATGACCAGATCGGTGTGTTTCCAGACCTCGAACTGCGCGGCGCCGATGTAGACCGGCGTGTCGCCGATGGTGCCGAGCAGGACGTCGTTGTCGCCGACGATGAAGTCGGAACGCGGATAACACATCGGCGAGGAGCCGTCGCAGCAGCCGCCGGACTGGTGGAACAGCACCGGCCCGTGGTCGGCGATGATGTCGTCGAGCAGGGCGACGGCGTCAGGTGTGGCGGAGACCTTGTCGTGGGGAGGATGCGAGGACATGGGCGCTGGGTTCCGGCGTTGCGGCCAGCTCTCTTCTCCCCGTGCACGGGGAGAGGATGCCGGCAGGCAGGTGAGGGGCGGCGCAGACCTGGGTGGTCGAGCTGCCCCTCATCCGCCCCTTCGGTGCACCTTCTCCCCGCAGGCGGGGAGAAGGAAAAAAAGCTCAGAAGAACCCGAGCTTCTTGGGGCTGTAGCTGACCAGCATGTTCTTGGTCTGCTGGTAGTGGCCGAGCATCATCTTGTGGTTCTCGCGGCCGATGCCCGACTGCTTGTAGCCGCCGAAGGCGGCGTGCGCGGGATAGGCGTGGTAGCAGTTGGTCCAGACGCGGCCGGCCTGGATGGCGCGGCCGAAGCGGTAGAGCCGGTTGGCGTCTCGGCTCCAGATGCCGGCGCCGAGGCCGTAGAGCGTGTCGTTGGCGATCGACAGCGCGTCATCGTCGTCCTTGAAGGTGGTGACCGAGAGTACCGGCCCGAAGATCTCCTCCTGGAAGATGCGCATCTTGTTGTGGCCCTTGAAGACGGTCGGCTTGACATAGTAGCCGCCGGCAAGGTCGCCGGGCAGGGTGGCGCGCCCGCCGCCGGCCAGAAGCTCGGCGCCTTCCTGGCGGCCGATGTCCATGTAGGACAGGATCTTTTCCAGCTGCTCGGACGAGGCCTGCGCGCCGATCATGGTTGCGGGGTCGAGCGGGTCGCCCTGGACGATCGCCTCGACGCGCTTGAGCGCGCGTTCCATGAACCTGTCGTAGATCTTCTCATGCACCAGCGCGCGGCTCGGGCAGGTGCAGACCTCGCCCTGGTTGAGCGCGAACATGACGAATCCCTCGATCGCCTTGTCGAAGAAGTCGTCGTCCTCCGACGTCACGTCCTGGAAGAAGATGTTGGGCGACTTGCCGCCGAGTTCGAGCGTCACCGGGATCAGGTTCTGGCTGGCGTATTGCATGATCAGCCGGCCGGTCGTCGTCTCGCCGGTGAAGGCGATCTTGGCGATGCGCGGGCTCGACGCCAGCGGCTTGCCGGCCTCGAGGCCGAAGCCGTTGACGATGTTGAGCACGCCCTCGGGCAGAAGATCGCCGATCAGGTCGGCCCACAGCATGATGGAGGCCGGCGTCTGCTCGGCCGGCTTCAGCACCACGCAATTGCCGGCGGCAAGGGCTGGGGCCAGCTTCCAGCAGGCCATTAGCAGCGGGAAGTTCCACGGGATGATCTGGCCGACGACGCCGAGCGGTTCGTGGAAGTGATAGGCGACCGTGTCGTCGTCGATCTGCGACAGGCTGCCTTCCTGGCCGCGCAGGACGCCGGCGAAGTAGCGGAAATGGTCGATCGCCAGCGGCACGTCGGCGGCGGTCGTCTCGCGGATCGGCTTGCCGTTGTCCCAGGTCTCGGCGAGCGCCAGGAGGTCGAGGTTTTCCTCCATGCGGTCGGCGATGCGGTTGAGGATCAGGGCGCGGGCCGCCGGCGCGGTCCTGCCCCAGGCGTCCTTGGCCTTGTGGGCGGCGTCGAGGGCTGCCTCGACGTCGGCGGCGTCGGAGCGGGCGATCTCGCCGAGCGGCCGGCCGGTGACCGGCGAGATGTTTTCGAAGTAGCGGCCGGATTTCGGCGCCACCCACTGGCCGCCGATGTAGTTGTCGTAGCGCTTGGCGAAGGGCACCTTGGCGGTGCGCGAAAACTCGACCTTGTTCATGAACTTCCTCCCGAGAAGCGACGTCGCGGGATGCGACGTGTCGGGAGCAGCGTCGGAGAATATCGGGGCCGTGTCAGCCCGGGCGGAGCGGTCGCCGGCGCCAACTGTCGCAGAACTGCGACAGTTTCGGGCGGCAACCTCAATGCGTGCGGCGGATGCCGAGGCGGTTGAGCTTGCGGTGCAGGGTGGCGCGCGAAATGCCGAGCTGCTGGGCAGCGGCCGAGACGTTGCCGTCGGCGCGGGCAAGCGCCCGGTGCAGGGCGGCACGCTCGGCTTCGCCGAGGTCCTCGGCGACCCGCATGCCGCCACCGACAATGTCGGCGACCGGCAGCCGCCGCTCGAGCCGTTCCCGGGTGATGCCGTAGGTCAGGCGCGCCTGCCTCGTCGCGCCGATGACCAGGTCGTCGGCGTCGACGGCGATCATGCCGCCGGGGCTGCGCTCGACCTCGGGCGTCAGGATGATGCGGGCATGGGGGAAGGCGAGACGGAAGTTGTCGGCCTCGATGCGGCGCGCGGCATCGCCGACGGCGAGCGCGATCAGGTTGACGAATCCTTCGGTCAGGTCGGCCCGGCAGGACGACACGTCGAGGGCGGCCGCGACATTGCCGTGGTGGTCGTAGATCGGGGCGGTGGTGCAGGACAGTGCGGTGTTGCGCGACAGGAAGTGCTGGCCGCGATGGATGGTCAGCGGCCGCTGCTCGACCAGGCTGGTGCCTATGGCGTTGGTGCCTTCGCTTTCCTCGCTCCAGACGGTGCCCGTCCACAGGCCCCAGTCGTGGAAGGTCTCGTCGTCGGCGACGGCGCCGCGGCGCTCGACGGGCACGCCGTCGCGGTCGGCCAGCAGCACGCAGCAGCCGACTCCGCCGACGGCGAGGTAAAGCCGGTCGAGGCTGGCCTGGGCCACTGCAATCAGGGGCTCGATGCGCTGCCGGGCGAGCGACAGCTCGGCTTCGGTCAGCCGCTCGGGCGGGCTCCGGTGCGTCGGGTCGAGACGGTGCTGCGACGAACGCCGCCAGGACGCGACAAGCGCCGAGCGCGCAGCGTCGCTCGACTTCAGGGCCGCCTGGACCCTGTCGGCATGCTCGACGATTGCGGGGCCTCTCATCCTCTCCTCCGACGGTGGTCTGCACTCTTCCTTGTCGCGTACAGTCGTCGCCCGCTTCCGCGCGCCGGTCAATTAGCCGTTAGACCCAGACAGGCATGCAGGCCGGGAGCGACGAGCTCGCCGGCCTGCAGCGTTCTCGACGTCAGGACTTGTGATGGACGTCCTGCAGCCCGTAGACCTGGGTGGCGAGCCCTTCCTTGCGCGCCTTGATCTGCAGGGAGAGATATTGCGAGTAATGCCTGGACTGGTGCAGGTTGCCGCCGTGGAACCACAGCGCTTCCTGCTGGGTCGGCTTCCACATGTTGCGCTGCTCGCCTTCCCAGGGGCCGGGATCCTTGGTCGTGCTGGAGCCAAGTCCCCAGCACTTGCCGACCTTGTCGGCGACATCCTGGCTGATCAGGTCGGCGGCCCAGCCATTCATCGAGCCATAGCCGGTGGCGTAGACGATGAGGTCGGCCTCCAACTGGCGCCCGTCTTCGAGCACGATCGAGGTTTCGGTCAGTTTTTCGACGCCTGTGCCGCTGACCAGCTTGATGCGGCCGTCGGCGACCAGCTCGCAAGCCCCGACGTCGATGTAGTAGCCGGAGCCGCGCCGAAGGTATTTCATGAACAGGCCGGACTCGTCGTCGCCGAAGTCGAGCATGAAGCCGGCATCTTCGAGACGCTGGTAGAATGCCGCGTCCTTGTCGCGGATCTTGTTGTAAATCGGCACCTGGAATTCGTGCATGATGCGATAGGGCAGCGAGGCGAAGATCAGGTCGGCCTTGCGCGTGGTCATGCCGGAAGCGACGGCGCGCTCCGAATAGAGGTCGCCGAGCCCGATCTCCATCAGCGAGTCGGACTTGACGATGTGGGTGGAGGAGCGCTGCAGCATGGTGACGTCGGCGCCGCCTTCCCAAAGGGCCGCGCAGATGTCATGCGCGGAATTGTTGGAGCCGACGACCACCACCTTCTTGTCCTTGTAGGCATCGGGTCCGGGGTGCTGGGAGGAGTGCTGCTGCTCGCCCTTGAAGATGTCCTGGCCCTTGAATTTCGGGACGTTGGCCTTGCCCGACATGCCGGTGGCCAGCACGAGCTGTTTCGGCTTCAGCACGATCTCTTGGCCATCGCGCTCGACCGCGACGGTCCATTCCCCGGCAGCCTCGTCATAGCTGGCGGACTTGCAGGTGGTGGAGGTCCAGTAATTCAGCTCCATGACCTTGGTGTACATCTCCAGCCAGTCGCCGATCTTGTCCTTGTGCGCAAAAACCGGCCAGTTCTCGGGGAACGGGATGTAGGGCAGGTGGTCGTACCAGACGGGGTCGTGCAGGCAGAGCGACTTGTAGCGCTTGCGCCAGCTGTCGCCGGGCCGCTCGTTCCTCTCGATGATGATGGTCGGCACGCCGAGCTGCCGCAGCCGGGCGCCGAGCGCTATGCCGCCCTGGCCGCCGCCGATGATGACGGTGTAGGGCTGGGTGGTGAAGCCGAGCTCGGCGGCTTCGGCCTCGCGCTTTTCCTTCCACGTCCGGCGGCCGGCGTCGCTGCCGTGCTCGGCTCCCATCGGCCGCAGCAGGCCCTTGGGTTCCTCGTGGCCCTTCAACTCGCTCATGGTGGTGAGCAGCGTCCAGATCAGGCCGTTCTTCAGCCTGACGTGGCCATAACCGCGCGCCACTGCCGTCTCGAACTCGAACCAACCATCGGTGATGCTGCCGCTCTGGCTGGCCAGTTCCTTGCCGTCCTGGCGGAAGCGGCCCGGCTTGATCGACGCGAGCTGGTTTTTCAACATGTCGCGGATCTGGTCGTGGCCTTCCATGGTCTTGAGATTCCAGGTGAAGGTCACGAGGTCGCGCCAGTAGCAGTCCGCCTGGAACAGGTTCACGGCGGCGTCGATGTCGCCGCTGGCAAGCGTCTTCTCCAGCTTGCCGAGAATGCTGTCGATCTTGGTCTGTGGGCTGTCGTCGAGCATTTTGTCTTCCTCCGAATTGCCGATGATTGTTTGCTTCGGGACCGGCCTGTGGCCGTCCGCGGCGGGGACTTGCCGGTGGGTCATCCCGGTCGTCCCGCAGGGTTCAGCCGGGCGTCGATGCCCGAACTGTTCGACGTGGCTTTCCTCCGATTCCAGTCGCTCCATGCACAGCAAGTGCCGTGCCAAGTCGCCGATGGCGGGAAAGACAGGGATTCCGGGAGGAGGTGTGACCACAGCTGTTGCAGCGCGCCTGGCGCATGCCACAGCTGTTGCAGCAGGCGCTGCAACAGCTCAGTTGAGCGCGGTCAGGCCGTAGCGCTTGATCTGGCGGTGGACGGTGGAACGGTCGACGCCCATCCGGCGGGCGGTCTCGGAGATGTTCCAGTTGCACGCGGCAAGCATTGCCTGCAGTGGCGCGGGGCCGGACACGGCGTCGTCATGGTCGGTCACCTCGGCCGCCGCGGCCAGCGTTTCGGGCAGATCGCAAATCTCGATCACGCCGTCCTGGCACAGTGCGGCCGCAACCGCGATGACGTTGTCGAGTTCGCGGATGTTGCCCGGCCAGCCATGGCCGCGCAGGGCAAGCAGGGCAGCGGGTGCCACGGTCAGCGTCTCGCCGTCCTGCCTGTGGCGGGCAACGACCGTGTCGAGCAGCCAGTCGAAGTCGCGGCGCTCGCGCAGCGGCGGGATGGACAGCGTCGCGGCGTTGAGGCGGTAATAGAGATCCTCGCGGAAACGCCCTTGCTGCACCAGGGAGCCGAGGTCGCGGTGCGAGGCCGAGATGACCCTGAGGTTGACCGGCTTCGGCCGCGATGCGCCGACCGGCAGAACCTCCCGTTCGGCCAGCACACGCAGGAAGCGGCTTTGCAGCGGAAGCGGCATGTCGCCGATCTCGTCGAGGAACAGGGTGCCGCCGTCGGCCTCCTCGATCAGGCCCTTGCGGCCCTTGGCCGACGCCCCGGTGAAGGCGCCGGGCAGGTGGCCGAACAGCTCGCTTTCGATTAGTTGCTCGGGAATGGCGGCGCAGTTGATGGCGACGAACTTGCCCTTGGCGGCAGCGCCGTCATGGATGGCCTTGGCCAGATATTCCTTGCCGGTGCCGGTCTCGCCCTGGAGCAGGATGGGCAGCGGCCTGCCGGCGAGCTTCGCCGCCTTGGCCTGGAGGGCCGCCATCTGCGGATCGCCGCCGCTCAGGCCGCGCAGCGAGACCGGGATCTGGTCGCGCGCAATCGCCGGAGCCTGGACCTTGTGGTGCGGCTCGATGGCATGGGCAAACAGCGCATTGCCGTCGCGGGCGAAGACCAGGCGGTCCTGCGTCGGCCGCCGGCGGGTGAGATCCGGCAGGTCGTCGATCTCCATGTCGAAGAAGCGCGCGATCGGCTGGCCGATAAGCTCGTCCGGCTGGCGCCAGTCGAGCCCGACCGAACGTGCCAGGATCTTGGCGCCGCCATGGGTCATGCCGATGATGCGCCCGGCGCCGTCGATGGAAATCGCCGCCTCCGGGTCGACGTCGAGGAATTCCGGCGAGCGGGCGAAGCGTAGCACCCATTCATCGCGGGTCTGGGCCATCAGGTTGGCGAGTTCGATGCGGCGCACGGTGGCTGCCACCAGATGCAACGCCAGATTCTGACTGGTCTTGCGGATCGGCGAGCTCAACAGCGAGATGTCGAGCACGGCGGCCAGATCGCCCCCGGTATCGTAGACGGGTGCTGCCGTGCAGGACAAAGGCGTATGCGTGTTGTCGAAATGGTCGGTCTGGTGGATGGTCAGGGCTTCGCCGGCCTCCAGGCAGGCGCCGACGGCGCAGGTTCCGGCGCGCGCTTCCGACCATTCCGAGCCGAGGTAGAGGCCGGCCTTGCGCAAATTGTTGTCGAACAGCGGATCGCCGAGAAACTCGACGGTCACGCCCTTGCGGTCGGACAGCAGCAGCACGTAGTTCTGGCCGGCGACCTGGCGGAACAGGTTTTCGAGGCCAGAGCGGGCAATGGCGATCAGTTCCTCGGACTGCTGGCGATGCTGGCGCAGCTCGCCGTCGGGCAGGATATAGGCTTCGCAGGCCTGGCTCGGGTCGAGCCGATGCTGCTCGATGCAGCGCAGCCAGGACTTGACCACCTGCTCGTCGCGCCCGGTCGAAGCTCCAAGGCTGACGCTTTCGATCTCGCGAATATGGTCGGAATGCGAAAACATCGGCAATTGCAGCGCGCCTCCCAACGCACCGCCCTCCCATTTCCTCCGGATGTCCCATGACTGCATGGCCTTGGGGCATTGTAAAGGAGACTAAGGCAGAGGTGTCGGTGGTGGTGGCGGCGAGCGGCAATGCTTCAAACGCCCCGAAGTATATCCGGACGACAACGGGTTGCGAAACATTTGGGGAAATTCTGCAACGTTATAGTATTGCAATGATCACCTGAGAGAGTAGTCTCCTCGACAGGGACCCGATTGAATTGCTTGGGTCCTTTCGTCCAAGGCACATGAGGGGATCATGACCCAGGACCAGGGAAACTCCGGCACCGTTCGGCCCGATGTTTCCACGCGCCGCAAGGAACTCCTCGCATTTCTCGTGCTGGCCTTCGGAATCTGGCCCGTCGTCGCGGTCGGTGTCGTCGGCGGATACGGCTTCATGGTCTGGATGTGGCAGATCATCTTCGGGCCGCCTGGACCTCCGGGAGGTTGAGCCGATGGCAGCGCTGGGCAGCATCAGCCGCAGGTCGTTCCTGACCGGCCGCGACGATCAGCCGGTGCGACGACTCCTGCCGCCCGGAGTGGCAGAGGACGGACTGGCCGCCTGCACCGGCTGCGGCTCCTGCGTCGATGCTTGCCCCACCGCCATCATCGCGCTTGTCGCAGGCAAGCCATCGCTGGACTTCCTGGCTGGCGAATGCCTGCTGTGCGGCGACTGCGCCACGGTTTGCCCCGAACCCGTCTTCGACCGGGCCGTGCCACCGGCGTTTGCCCATGTCGTTGCCATTTCGGACGCCTGCCTGGCGCGCAACGGCGTGTCCTGCATGAGCTGCCGCGACGCCTGTCCGCCCATGGCGATCGCCTTCAAGCCGCGGATCGGCGGACCGTTCCTGCCGCAGCTGGACGAGGCCGCCTGCACCGGCTGCGGCGCCTGCATCGCGCCATGCCCCGCGCAGGCGATCGCGGTCACCCCCATAAGCATGGAGCCGGCACATGCCTGACCAGCGCCGCTATCACCACATTTCCAGCGCGGTCGTTGCCGTCATGCCCGGGCGGCTGGCCGAAGTGGCCGAAGCGATCGCCGGCATGGGCGGCCCGGAAATCCGGGCGCAGGAAAACAACCGCATCGTGGTCGTGATGGAAGGCGACAGCGCCGGCGAACTGGGGGCCCAGCTCACCGCGCTCGGCGCCCTCGACGGCGTCGTCGCGGCTAACATGGTCTTTGAACACATCGAGGAACTGGAGGGCTCTGCACCATGACGGCAGAACTGAACCGACGCGAGCTCCTGAAGGCACAGGCGGCGGCCGTTGCGGCCGCAACGGCAGGCATCGCCCTGCCGGCATCGGCCCAGCCGATCCCCGGCGGCGTGGGCGCGCTGGAGATCAAGTGGTCGAAGGCGCCATGCCGCTTCTGCGGCACCGGCTGCGGCGTCATGGTCGGCGTCAAGGACGGCCAGGTGGTCGCCAGCCACGGCGACACCCAGGCCGAGGTCAATCGCGGCCTCAACTGCGTCAAGGGCTACTTCCTGTCCAAGATCATGTATGGCGCCGACCGGCTGACGACGCCGCTGATGCGCAAGCGCAACGGCGTCTACGACAAGGACGGCGAGTTCGAGCCGGTAAGCTGGGACGAAGCCTTCGGCCTGATGGCCGAGCGGGCGAAGAAGGTGCTGAAGGAGAAGGGGCCGACGGCGATCGGCATGTTCGGTTCCGGCCAGTGGACCATCTTCGAGGGGTATGCCGCGACCAAGCTGATGCGCGCGGGCTTCCGCTCCAACAATCTCGATCCCAATGCCCGCCACTGCATGGCTTCGGCCGCCTATGCCTTCATGCGCACCTTCGGCATGGACGAGCCGATGGGCTGCTACGACGATTTCGAGGCCGCCGACGCCTTCGTGCTGTGGGGCTCGAACATGGCCGAGATGCATCCGATCCTGTGGACGCGGCTGGCCGACCGGCGGCTCGGCCACGAGCACGTCAAGGTGGCGGTGCTGTCGACCTTCACTCACCGCAGCATGGACCTCGCCGACATTCCCGTGGTGTTCAAGCCGGGAACCGACCTCGCCATCCTCAACTACATCGCCAATCACATCATCACGACCGGCCGGGTCAACGAGGACTTCGTCAACAAGCACACCGTGTTCATGCGCGGCGAGACCGACATCGGCTACGGGCTGAGGCCGGAAGATCCGCGCGAAACCTCGGCCAAGGGCGCGGCCAATGCCGCAAACATGGAGCCGATGGACTTCGAGGCCTACAAGAAGCTGGTCTCGGAATACACGCTGGAGAAAGTGGCCGAGCTCAGCGGCGTCGAGAAAAGCTTCCTCGAGGAGCTGGCAGAGCTCTATGCCGACCCGTCGCGCAAAGTGATGTCGCTGTGGACCATGGGCTTCAACCAGCATGTCCGCGGGGTCTGGGCCAACCAGATGGTTTACAACATCCACCTGCTGACCGGCAAAATCTCCGAACCGGGCAACAGCCCGTTCTCGCTGACCGGCCAGCCGTCGGCCTGCGGCACGGCGCGCGAGGTCGGCACCTTCGCCCACCGCCTGCCGGCCGACCTGGTGGTCACCAATCCCGAGCACCGAAAGCACGCGGAAGAGATATGGAAGCTGCCGGCCGGGCTGCTGCCCGACAAGCCGGGCTTCCATGCGGTCGAGCAGGACCGGATGCTGAAGGACGGCAAGCTCAATTTCTACTGGGTGCAGGTCAACAACAACATCCAGGCCTCGCCCAACAGCAGCAACGAAGCCTATCCAGGCTATCGCAACCCGGACAATTTCATCGTCGTCTCCGACGCCTACCCGACGGTGACGGCGATGTCGGCCGACATCATCCTGCCCGCCGCGATGTGGGTCGAGAAAGAAGGTGCCTACGGCAATGCCGAGCGCCGCACCCATGTCTGGCACCAGCTGGTGCAAGCCCCGGGCGAGGCGCGTTCGGACCTCTGGCAGCTTGCTGAATTCTCGAAGCGTTTCACCACCGACGAGGTGTGGCCGCAGGAAATCCTCGACGCCAATCCTGCCTATCGCGGCAAGACGCTGTTCGACGTGCTTTACGGCAACGGCAATGTCGACAAGTTCCCGCGCAGCGAGATCAACCCGGATTATGCCAACAACGAGGCCACCGAATTCGGCTTCTACATCCAGAAGGGCCTGTTCGAGGAATATGCCACCTTCGGCCGCGGCCACGGCCACGACCTGGCGCCCTACGACACCTACCACGAGGTGCGCGGGCTGCGCTGGCCGGTGGTCGACGGCAAGGAAACGCGCTGGCGCTACCGCGAAGGCCTCGATCCCTATGTGAAGCCGGGCGAGGGGGTCAAGTTCTACGGCCGCCCGGACGGCAAGGCGGTCATCCTCGGCGTGCCCTACGAGCCGCCAGCGGAATCGCCCGATGACGAGTTCGACATATGGCTGGTCACCGGGCGCGTGCTCGAGCACTGGCACTCCGGCTCGATGACGCTGCGCGTGCCCGAGCTCTACAAGGCGTTTCCCGGCGCGCGCTGCTTCATGAATGCCGACGACGCCCGCAAGCGCGGCATCAACCAGGGCGCCGAGGTGCGGGTGATCTCACGGCGTGGCGAAATCCGCTCGCGCATCGAGACGCGCGGGCGCAACCGGATGCCGTCAGGGGTGATCTTCGTGCCCTGGTTCGACGCCAGCCAGCTCATCAACAAGGTCACGCTCGACGCCACCGATCCCATCTCCAAGCAGACGGATTACAAGAAATGCGCAGTCAAGATCGTTCCGGTCGCATGAACATGCGGCGCAGCGTCCCCGCGCTTGTCTTTGCCACCCTGTTCTGTGCGGGCACGGCGGCCCTGGCCCAGATGGCCTCCGACAGGTCTCCCGAGCTGACGGGTCCACCGTCGCCGATGGAGACGATCCCGGCGGCGCCGGTTCCCAAATGGGTGACCGACGACGTGCGCAAGATGCGCGCATATCCCGAGCAGCCGCCGGTCATCCCGCATTCGATCGAGGGCTACCAGCTGTCGGTCAACACCAACCGCTGCCTGTCCTGCCACAAGCGCGAGTTCACCCAGAGCTCGGGCGCGCCGATGATCAGCGTCACCCACTACATGACGCGCGAGGGCCAGATGCTGGCCGACGTGTCGCCGCGGCGCTACTTCTGCACCGAGTGCCACGTGCCGCAGGCGGACGTGCGGCCCTTGGTCGAGAACCGTTTCAAGGACATGAGCGAACTGGGCTTCAAGCCCGCCGGCAGCGAGTAGGCCCATGCAACGATTGAAGGAATGGCTGCTGTGGGCGTGGCACATCGTCAGCACACCGGCCGGCACGCTGAGCCTCGGCTTCCTGACGCTGGGCGGCTTTGTCGGCGGCGTGATGTTCTGGGGTGCGTTCAACACGGCGCTGGAGGTGACCAACACCGAGAAGTTCTGCACCTCGTGCCACGAGATGCGCGACAACGTCTACCAGGAGCTGACCCATACGATCCATTTCGCCAACCGCTCGGGCGTGCGGGCATCCTGTCCGGATTGCCACGTGCCGCACAACTGGACCGACAAGATCGCCCGCAAGATGCAGGCCTCGAAGGAAGTCTGGGGCAAGATCTTCGGCACCATCGACACCCGGCGCAAGTTCCTCGACAAGCGGCTGGAGCTTGCCCAGCACGAATGGGCGCGGCTCAAGGCCAACGACAGCCTCGAATGCCGCAACTGCCACTCGTCGGTGGCGATGGACCTGACGCGCCAGACCCAACGCGCGGCTGAAATTCATACCCGCTACCTGCTGTCCGGCAAGGCGACCTGCATCGACTGCCACAAGGGCATCGCCCACGAGCTGCCCGACATGAAGGGCATCGCGCCCGGCTGGCAGGTGCCGCCGGAACTGCAGGGCGAAACGCTGCCGCAATCCTCGGCGGTCGATGCCCTCGACCGCTACGTCAAGGCGTCGCATGCCGGCCTTCCGATGGAGGTGATGGCGCTGGATTGAGGCGCCGCGCAATCGCGCGCTTGTTTGTCCGCGCGCAAGGAAGGCTAAGGCGCAAACGTCCATCCTCGGGGCTTCACACAGCGGTGAGTGACGATGAAGCCACGTTTCAACGACGACATGAGCATGGACGCGATCATGCGCCAATGGCCGGGCACCATACGCGTCATGCTCGGCCACGGCCTGATCTGCATCGGCTGCCCGATCGCCTCGTTCCACACGGTTGCGGATGCCGCGCGGGAGCATCACCTTGACGAGGACATGCTGGTTCGCGACCTGACGAGCGCGATGAAGTGAGGATGGCGGGCCGTCCGTCAGCCTTTTTCAGCGCGGCCCTCGGCCAGCGCGAACAGCCGGTGCGGCTCGACCACGGTCACCTTCTGGCGACCGCTCTTGACCAGCCCCCTTTCCTCCCAGGCGGTGAGCAGGCGGCTGACGGTGTGCAGCGTCGTGCCCGTCATCTCGGCGATGTCCTGGCGTGAGATCGGGAAGTCGATGAGGATGCCTTCCTCGGTCTTGCGCCCCGTCTGCTTGACCAACCGCAGCAGGGCATGGGCGACGCGCTGCTCGACCTGCTCGGTGGCCAGTTCGACGACGCGGGCCTGGGCCTCCTGGAGCCGGGCGCCGACGGTCTTGTAGGTGCCGGTGGCGAAGCTCGGAAAGGACCCCGCCAGGTCCGGCCACAGATTGCCGGGCCAGGCGAGCACGACGCAGTCGACGGCCGCGACCGCACTGGCCGGGTAGGTGGTGCGTCCGAGCGCATGGGCGATGCCCATCAGTTCACCCGGGCTGATGTAGCGCACGATGACCTGCTGGCCGTCCGGCGTGGTCTTGACGACGCGGACATGGCCGTCGAGCAGGAGGAAGAACGAGTGCGCCTCGCCCTCCTGTTCGAAGACCGTCTGGTCCTTGGCGATGCGCAGCGAACGCGCCTGCTGGAGAACGCGGTCGAGATCCGCCGGGGTCATGCCCTGGAAAGGGGGCAAGCCGGTGATTAGCGAGCGGTCAAGACGGCTCATTTCAGTTGCTCCTGCGCGTTCCCGATCCTGCTCTCCGAAACCACAGATCATCTCGCCGCGGTTTGCGCTGGATCAAAGTGTCTCCGGCAAAAACGACATAGGCAAGGGCCCAACGGCTGGAGCCGTCGTGAAAGGAAAGAAAGATCATGAAATACGCCATTGCTACCGCAGCCGCGTTCGCAGCCATGCTTCTGGCCGGTGCCGCGCAGGCCGCCGATTACCAGGTTCAGATGCTGAACAAGGGCGAAAAGGGCTCCATGGTGTTCCAGCCCGACTACATCGTCGCTGCACCCGGCGACACCATCACGTTCGTGCCGACCGACAAGTCGCATGACGCAGAGAGCATCAAGGGCATGATCCCCGAGGGGGCGACGCCGTTCAAGGGCAAGATGAACGAGCAGATCACCATCACGGTCGACAAGGAAGGCGTCTACGGCGTCAAGTGCACGCCGCATTACGGCATGGGCATGGTGGCGCTGATCGTGGTCGGCAAGCCGACCAATCTCGAGGCGGCCAAGGTGGTCAAGCAGACCGGCAAGGCCAAGAAGACTTTCGAGGCGCTTCTGGCCCAGGTTCCCGCCAACTGAGTGCGGCGTATCCATATCTGTCTCTAAGCCAGCCGGGTGGAACGGTTCCGCCCGGCATTTCCCGTTGGAGGGGCTGTCATGGCTATTCCACGCGTTCGGCCGGGAAACTATCCCGCCGTGCTTTCCTACGGCTTTAGGCCGTTTTTCCTGCTCGGCTCGCTCTATGCCGGCCTGACCATCCTGGCATGGCTGCCGATGCTCTCCGGACGGCTCGAGACCGCGAGCGTGTTTGCGCCGGTCGACTGGCATATCCACGAGTTGATCTTCGGCTACGTCGCGGCCATCGTCACCGGGTTCCTGCTGACCGCCATTCCCAACTGGACGGGCCGGTTGCCGGTGCAGGGGCTGCCGCTGGCGGCACTGGTGGCGATCTGGCTGGCCGGCCGCCTGGCGGTATTCTTCTCGGTCGACATCGGCTGGCTCGTCGCCGCCCTAATCGACAGCTCGTTCCTGCTGGCGGTCGCCGTCGCAGCCGCCGTCGAGATCATCGCCGGCCGCAACTGGCGTAACCTCAAAGTGCTCGTGCCGGTCAGCATCCTGTTCGCCGCCAATGTCGCCTATCATCTCGAGGTGCATGTCAATGGCGAGGCCGACATCGCCCGCCGGCTCGGGATCGGCGCCACCGTGATCCTGATCATGATCATCGGCGGCCGCATCATCCCGAGCTTTACCCGTAACTGGCTGGCGCGCCAGACGCCGGGACGGTTGCCGGTGCCG
The DNA here is from genome assembly GCF_014206975.1 of Aminobacter aganoensis. Taxonomy (GTDB): domain Bacteria; phylum Pseudomonadota; class Alphaproteobacteria; order Rhizobiales; family Rhizobiaceae; genus Aminobacter; species Aminobacter aganoensis. Next base: position 52,051 of record NZ_JACHOU010000005.1, on the reverse strand, counting down.
TTCAATCGCTTCGACGCCGTCACGATTCTGGGCTCGGCAGTCGCCCTTCTGGCCTGGACCTGCTTCCCGGATCATGTGGCGAGCGGCGCGGCATTGCTCGCGGCAGGAGCACTCAACGTGGCAAGGCTCGGCCGCTGGGCCGGCGACCGCACCTGGCGCGATCCGCTGGTGGTCATCCTGCATGTTGCCTATGCCTTCGTGCCGGTGGGCTTCTTGCTGGCGGCACTTGCGGTTCTCCTGCCCGATGCCGTGGCGCCGGCCGCCGGCCTGCATGCCTTCGGCACCGGCGCCATCGGGGCGATGACGCTTGCAGTGATGTCGCGGGCCACGCTGGGGCACACCGGACGCGCGCTGCATGCCGGCAACGCCACCTGCATGGTCTTCGTTGCGGTCGTCGCGTCGGCAATACTCAGGATCGCCTACGCTTTCCTGCCCGGCACGACATCGCTGCTGCACGCGTCGGCTGCCGCATGGACACTCGCTTTCCTGGGCTATGCGGCAGTCTATGGCGGCATGCTGCTGCGGCCCAAGCTGCGCGCGCGGCAGGCCAACGCGGCGCCGTCGTGACAAGGCTGGCCTGAACTCCGCGGAAACGAGAAAGGCCCGGATCTCCATCGGAGGTCCGGGCCTTTTGCCGTTGGAACGCCTAGCCGGTGGCGCCGCGCCAGAGCGCCCTGAAGGCCGACAGCATCGACGGGCGCTCCCTGACGAGGCGGATGCCGAGATTGTCGGGTGGCAGGCCTGCCGCGCAGCCGCCGCTCTTGCCGTCGCGAATGAAGAACGACATGTAGCCGCGATGCTTGCCGGCGACGACGCGCACGCCGCAATTGTCGGTGCTGGTGTCGACGCGCCCGTTCCCGTCGAGCGCCACCCTGCGGTAGCAGGTCGTCGTCCACTCCCAGACATTGCCGCCGACATCGTGGAGGCCGTTGGAATTGGCGCCGAAATGTCCCTGCGGCTTGGGCTCGGGGTCGCGGCCTTTCGCTGCCTCGGCCTCGCCGCGGTAGCGCGCCAGCCAGCGGGCGATGGCGTCGCTGCCGCCGTCGGGGTCGATGCCATGGTCGCTGAAACGCTCGGCCGCGGCGAAAGCCCATTCCTCGTCGGTCGGCAGCCGCCAGCCTTCTCCCGTCTTGTCCGACAGCCACTGGGCATAGGCGTTGGCATCGCGGAAGCTGACGCCCGTCGCGGGCAGGTTAGCCGCGCGCTGGACCGCGCCATCCGCCGGAGCGCATGCTCCATCTGCGACGCAGAGGGCATAGTCGGCGGCGCCGACCTGATAGGCCATGATGTCGAAGGAGCGGCGGAAGCGGACGCGATCCTCCGGCGCATCGACCGGGCGCTCGGCGGTCTGGAACTCGCCGGGCAGCCTGTAGGCCAGCCGGCCCGGGGCAATGGCAACCGTCTGCGGCGAGGCCATTGCCGGCTGGGCGGTCGGCCCGGCCGGATCACGGGTCAGGTAAACGGCCAGCGCGATGGCGGGAACCACGAGCGCGGTGGTCAGGAGTAAGCCGGGTTTCATCGATTTCATCCTTCAAAAAAACGGCCCGCAGGCATGCCGGCGGGCCGAGTTGGACAGTGAAAGGAGCCCGCCGGTCAGTTGGTCGGGATCGGGCCGGGTGCCTGGACCTGCTTCATCAGGTCGTCGTCCCATTCACCCTCGACCATCACGTGGGCGGTTGCACCGAGTTCGGCTGCCTCGATCAGGTTGTGGTTGACGTAGGCGTAGACACCCGGCTGCAGGAAGGTGTAGAGCGCCGCCCCCGCAGATCCGCCGCGGATGAACCAGGTCTCCAGGTCCTTGGCCGGGGCGTTGACGAACTTGCCTTCTTCCCAGACATGGTCGCCATGGCCGCCGATCAGGTGAGGCCGGCTGTCGCGGTTGGCTTGGGCGTGGACGAACAGCACCGTTTCGCCGACCTTGGCCTTCAGCGCGTTGTCACCCGTGAGCGAACCGACCTTGCCGTTGAAGACGACGTGGGTCGGTATCAGGCCGCGCATCACCTTGAGCGTCTCGTCATAGCTGTCGCCGAGGCTCTCGTACTTCTTGTACTTGCCGTTCTCGTCGCGCGGCACATAGAGGTCATGCTCGCCGATGTAGAAGATGCGGTCGTATTTCAGCGGCTTGCCGGCGCCGTCCTTCAGCCCGTCGCGAGGCAGGACCATGACGGCGCCGCTCATGCCGGAGACGACGTGCCAGGGGATCATGCCGGTCGGCGCGCAGTGGTAGACGAAGGTGCCGGTGCGGGTCGCCTTCCAGCGCAGCACCGCCTGTTCGCCCGGGTTGACGTGGGTCAGCGCACCACCGCCCAGCGCGCCGGTGGCGGCATGGAAGTCGATGTTGTGCGGCATCTCGTTGCTCTCGGGATTGACCAGCGTCAGTTCGACATAGTCGCCTTCGTGGACGATCATCAACGGGCCGGGCATGGAGCCTTCATAGGTCATCGCCTGGAGCGTCGTGCCTTCGTCGTCGATCACCATAGGCAGTTCCTTGATGGTCATCCGGTATTCGATGACCTTGGGGCCGCCCTTGGCGATCTGGTCGTGAGGGTGGGCGAAGGGCGGGGCGACAAGGTCGACCTTGACCCGCGGCAGGCCGGCGATGTCGGCCACCTTGGCCTGCGCCAGCGCCGGAGTTGCGATGACCGAGCCCAGGAGCGCGGCCGCTGCCGCACCTGTGGCCGTACCCAAGAGTGCTTCGCGTCGCGTCAACATTTCAGTTCTCCTTCGTGATTGGCGTTGCCTGTTATTACGGTCAGGAGGATAGGCGGCTTGCGGCAAGTGATCTTTGTTGCAGCGCAAACAATTGTTGCAGTGCCGCAACTTGGTCTGCTCTTGCGGAAAATGGCGGGTCGGCAGTACAGCGCCGCAATGCTTGGCCGGGCGGCCAGGACAGCGTCCCGCGCGGGATGCCCTGTCAGTCGGGGCAGGAGGTCGTCCGCAGTGCGGCGAGCAGGTTCTGCTCGCATGCCACATGGCGGCGAACAGCCAGGAAATAGGCGCGCAGCATGTAGCCTATCGCATCCCAGGAGCGCTTGCCGCCACCGCGCGACAGGCCAACGAGGATGCGGACTATTTCGTCGGCGGCAGCATTGTCCTGCGCATGTTCCAGTCGCAGCCGGTCGATCGTCGCCCCGGTGCCGGCAGCGGGCAGGCGACCAAGGGCGGCGGGAAAGAGGATTTCCTCCTCCAGCCTGTTTGCGGCTTCGATGGCCGGCTTGAGCTCGGCGGCGATTTGCCGGCAGAGCCTGCGGTCGGGACGAGGAAGGGAATCGGCGACGGCCTCCAGGCTGTCGCAGATCTGCAGCGTCGCGCGATAAAGCCTGTGCAGTTCGGTGAAACCAGCCGTCGAATTGGGATCGCTCATCGCGGCGCTGCAACGTCTACTGGTTGAAGAACAGCACTGCGGCAATGGCGATCGAGGCGAGCACCGCGGAAGCTGCCCCCGTGCGCTGCAGCACACCCATGCGATAGAGCAGCAGCGCGAAGCCGACGATGATCGGCGTGGCGACCGAAAGGCCGAATTGGGCGTTGCTCATCGCGGGCTCCGTTGACTGATCCGATGTCGCGATGTCGCAGATTTTCGCGCCCGCCACCTTGCGCAAACGCAAAGAAGCCTTGCCGCCGCCTGCCTAAGAAGCAGCATGGACATGACTGTTTCGACGCGCGCGCAGGAAGACGAGGCGCCGGACGCCGGCGATTTCCTGCTCTGGATCCTGGTGTGGAGCGAACTCGCCGCCTTCGGCATCCTGCTTGTCGCCTTCATGGTTGCCGGCGTCGTGCAGGCGGACCAGTTCGCCGCTGCGCGGCTCCACCTGAACGCGCCGCTCGCCGCGTTGAACACCGCCGTGCTGCTGACCAGCGGCTGGCAGGCGGCGCGCGCGGCACGGCCCGGGGCGACACGCGGCGAGGCCAGGGGCGCGCTCATCGTGGCTGCCCTTTTCGGCCTGCTGTTCGTCGCCATCAAGCTGTTCGAATACCGCGGCGAGATCGGACATACCGGCGATGAAGCCTATGGCGTGTTCTTCGAACTCTATTTCCTGCTGACCGGTTTCCACCTGCTGCACGTCGCCTTCGGCGCGCTGGTGCTGCTGCTGGTCAGCTGGCGCGTCGGACGTGCCAACGTCGTCCTCATCACCACGCTGTGGCATGTCTTCGACCTGATCTGGATCGTCATGTTCCCGCTGGTCTACCTGGCGTGAGCGGCATGACGGACGGCTCCCTCCGGCGGCTTGCCCGCTCCTGGCTCTTCCTCCTCGCTTTGACCGGGGCAAGCGTTGTGGCCGTGCGCTTTGGCGGCGCTGCGGCCGGAGCCTCGCTCGTTCTCGGCCTCGCCATGCTCAAGGCCCGCCTCGTCATCCTGGATTTCATGGGCCTGCGCGGCCAGGCGGCGATGTCGCGCGCGTTGCTGGGCTGGTGCCTGGTGCTTGCGCTGGGCGGCGCGGCAAAGACGATCGCTGTTGCGATGGCGGTTGGCTGAGCCGCGGGCGACTTGTTTGCCAAAACGCAAAGAAGCTCTTCCCCAAACCCATAGAAGGTTCCCGTCCGGGTAACCGGAGACCGCCGGGCTGTGCCTGTCGGGAGGGAAAACGATCGGGCCGATCCGCTGGCGCGGCCACCTGACTGGAAAGGATCACGTGATGGCAGAACGCCTCACAAAAACGGGGGCTCGAAACGTCTTCTACGGCGGTTCGATCTTCTTCTTCGCAATCTTCGTCGGGCTGACGGCCCACAGCCATTTCTACATCCGCACGACCTCCACGGACGAGACGACGCTGACGGACTCTGTCGCGCGCGGCAAGCACGTCTGGGAAAAGAATTCCTGCATAAACTGCCACACCATCTTGGGCGAGGGCGCCTATTTCGCGCCCGAACTCGGCAATGTCTGGAAGCGCTACGGCGGCGAGAGCGACCCCGAGGGTGCGCGCGAAACGCTGAAGGCCTGGATGGCGGCGCAGCCGTCGGGGATCGAGGGCCGGCGCCAGATGCCGCAGTTCAACCTGAACGACGAGGAACTGAACGACCTGGCCGACTTCCTCGAATGGACCAGCCGCATCAACACCCAGAAGTGGCCCCCGAACGAGGCAGGCTGAGGAGACAGACATGAAATACGAAACGCAAAAGGTCGCGATGACCTATTTCTACGGCGCCCTGGTCCTGTTTTTGGCCCAGGTCGCCTTCGGCGTGCTCGCCGGCCTCGTCTATGTCGTGCCCAACACGCTGTCGGAGCTGCTGCCGTTCAACATCATCCGCATGATCCATACCAACGCGCTGGTGGTCTGGCTGTTGATGGGCTTCATGGGCGCAACCTACTACCTGCTGCCCGAGGAGACCGAGACCGAACTCTACAGCCCGAAGCTGGCGATCCTCCAGTTCTGGATGTTCTTCATCGCGGCCGGTATCGCCGTGGTCGGCTACCTGTTCCGCATCCACGAGGGCCGCGAGTTCCTCGAGCAGCCCTTCGTCATCAAGGTGGGCATCGTCGTGGTCGTGCTGATGTTCCTGTTCAACATCACCATGACGGCACTGAAGGGACGCAAGACCGCCGTCACCAACATCCTGCTGTTCGGGCTCTGGGCGCTGGCGATCTTCTTCCTGTTCTCGTTCTACAATCCGTCAAACCTGGCGCTCGACAAGATGTACTGGTGGTACGTCATCCATCTCTGGGTCGAGGGCGTGTGGGAACTGATCATGGCGTCGGTGCTCGCCTTCCTGATGATCAAGCTCAACGGCGTCGATCGCGAGGTGGTGGAGAAGTGGCTCTACGTCATCGTCGGCCTCGCCCTGTTTTCGGGCATCCTCGGCACCGGCCACCACTATTACTGGATCGGCGCGCCGGGCTACTGGCAATGGATCGGTTCGCTGTTTTCGACGCTCGAAGTGGCGCCGTTCTTCTCCATGGTGCTGTTCACCTTCCACATGACCTGGAAGGCCGGCCGCAATCACCCCAACAAGGCAGCGCTGCTGTGGTCCATCGGCTGCTCGGTCATGGCCTTCTTCGGTGCCGGCGTCTGGGGCTTTTTGCACACACTGTCGTCGGTCAACTACTACACCCACGGCACGCAGGTGACGGCGGCGCACGGGCATCTCGCCTTCTTCGGCGCCTATGTGATGCTCAATCTCGCCATGATGGCCTATGCCATTCCCGAGATCAAAGGCCGCGCGCCCTATAACCAGTGGCTCAACATCACCAGCTTCTGGATGATGGTCACGGCGATGTCGGTGATGACCTTCGCGCTGACCTTCGCCGGTGTCGTTCAGGTGCATCTCCAGCGCGTGCTGGGCGAGAGCTTCATGGACGTGCAGGACCAGCTGGCCCTGTTCTACTGGGTGCGCCTCGGCTCCGGCGTCATCGTGGTGATCTCGGCGCTGATGTTCATGTGGGCCGTGCTGGTGCCCGGCCGTGAGCGCAGCGAGAAGCCGGTCCGCGCCCTGCAGCCTGCCGAATGACACCGTTTTCCGGCCCCGGTTCGTCCGGGGCCGGATCCCGCACCTGCGACGCTTCCCCACGGAGTTCCCCCGATGACCATTGCCTTGCCGAATGTCCGCCCCGCCGCCGACAGCCCCGCCTTTTACAGCCCCTCCGGCAATGAATGCAGTCTGTTCGAGCGCGCCTGGGCGCGGCGGCTGCCGCTGCTGCTCAAGGGCCCCACCGGATGCGGCAAGACCCGCTTCGTCAGCCACATGGCGGCGAAGCTCGGCCTGCCGCTGTCCACCGTCTCGTGCCATGACGATCTTGCCGCCGCCGATCTCACCGGCCGTTACCTGCTGATGGGTGGCGATACCGTCTGGGTCGACGGGCCGCTGACGCGCGCCGTGCGCGACGGCGGCATCTGCTATCTCGACGAGATCGTCGAGGCGCGGAAGGACGTTGCCGTGGTGCTGCATCCCCTGACCGACGACCGCCGCATCCTGCCGCTCGAGCGCACCGGCGAAGAGCTGATGGCGCCAGCGAGCTTCATGCTCGTGGTGTCCTACAATCCCGGCTACCAGAACCTGCTGAAAAGCCTGAAGCCGAGCACGCGCCAGCGCTTCGTCGCCATCGAGTTCGATTTCCTGCCCAAGGCGGAGGAGGTCGCGGTGGTGTCGGCGGAAAGCGGGCTGGCCGAAGGCCAGGTCGCGCCGCTGGTCGAACTCGCCCGGCGCATCCGCGCGCTCAAGGGCCACGACCTGGAGGAGGGCGCTTCGACCCGCCTGCTCGTCTATTGTGCCACGCTCATCGATGCCGGCGTGCCGGCGCGCGAAGCCGTGCTTGCCGCGATGATCGAGCCGCTGACCGACGAGCCCGATGTCAAGGCGGCGCTGGTCGAGCTTGCCGATTCCCTGATCCGCTGAGGCCGGCCATGCTTGATTTCCTCGAGCTGGAAGAAACGGTCGGCCGCGCCTGGCATCGCCTGATCGGCCATGTCCAGACCTGGCCGCGCCACCCCGAGCATGCGGTGCATCTGGCCGCGGTGCAGCCGGTGCTGGCGGTCTGCTTCCGCGGTTTCGGCGGCGAGGGTGCGGTCCAGATCGCCACCGTGCGCGGCAAGACATCGGGCCATCGCCTCGGCTGGCGCCAGCGCATGGGCCTCGGGGAGGAGAAGCTCGCCCAGCCGGCGCGCGACGGCTCGTCGCTGATGCTGCCGTCGGTGATCGACCTGTTTCCCGACAAGGGGCTCAACCGCGATCTCTACATCTGGCTTGCGGCCTACATGGCCTTGATGCCGCTCGATCCCATCGTCGAGAGCGACCCGCTGCTGCGCGACCTCGAAGCCTTGCTGAGGGCGGAGGCGACGGTTGCCAGGGTGACGGAAACCTTTCCGGGGCTCGGCCGCCGCTATCGGCGGCTGGCGGCGGCAACGCTTTCTGCGCGCCATCGTGCACCGCTGCCCTCGGTCGAGGCGCATGTCGAGCGGCGCGTGACCAGCCTGCTCAGGCAGCAGGCCGGCCTGCCTGACGATACGCTGCCTGCAATCTTTCCGCACCGCGCTCCGGCGGGGTACCTGCGGATGCTGCCCGTCCCCCTGTGGCCCGACGCGCTGCTGCGGCCGGAGACGGCACCCCGCCGCGACGAGGACGAACCGGTGACCGGCGGCCGCGATGCCGGTGGCGTCGAGATCGAGCGCCAGGTTGCCGTGCGCGAGAACCAGGAGGGGCGCAAGGACGACCGCAGCCCGTTCATCCTTAACCGCTTCGAGAAGATCCTGGCGATGGCCGAGATGGTCAATGTCGACCGTCCCTCGGACGACAGCGACGACGATGCCAAGGCCGCCGAAGACCTCGACGACATGACGCTCGGCGAGCGCAAGGGGCGCCCGGCCTCGCGCTTCCGCTTCGACCTCGACCTGCCGCCGGAAGCACTGGATCGAACGCCGCTGACGGCGGAACTGACCTATCCCGAATGGGATTTCCGGAGCGGCAGCTATCTTGCCGATCATTGCCGCGTGCTGGCGGCGCCTGCCGCGGAAGCCGGGACAGCCGGGGAGCCGGATCTGGAGACCCGGCGCCTCATTCGCCGGGTGCGCCGCCAGTTCGAGGTCTTGAGGCCGCGGCGCGAGATGCTGCGCGCCCAGTTCGACGGTGCCGAGCTCGACCTCGATGCGGTGGTGCGCGGGCGTTGCGACCTTGCCGCCGGCGGCCAGGGCAGCGACCGCATCCACCTGATGAGCCGGCCGCAGGCGCACGACCTCGCCGTCACCATCCTGGTCGACGTGTCGCTCTCGACCGATGCCTGGTTCGACAACCGCCGGGTGCTCGACGTCGAGAAGGAGGCGTTGCTGATCCTGGCCAACGGGCTCGCCGCCTGCGGCGACAACCACTCGATCCTGACCTTCACCTCGCGGCGGCGCGACTGGGTGCGCGTCGAGACCGTCAAGGCCTTCGACGAACCGATGAGCGCTGCGGTCGAGGCCCGTATCGCCGCGCTGAAGCCGGGCTACTACACCCGGATCGGGGCGGCCGTCCGCCACGCCAGCTCGGAGCTGGCCCGGCAGCCCAACCGCAAGAAGCTGCTTCTGGTGCTGACCGACGGCAAGCCCAACGACCTCGACCACTATGAGGGCCGCTTCGCGCTGGAGGACAGCCGGCGCGCGGTGGTGGAGGCGCGGCGCAGCGGCCTTGGCGTCTTCGGCGTGACGGTCGACCGCGAGGCGAAGTCCTACATACCGATGCTGTTCGGCCAGAACGGCTATGCCGTGGTCGGTAACATCTCGAAGCTGCCGGCAGCCCTTCCCGCCATCTATCGCAGCCTTGCAGGATAGGGGGACAAGGTCGCGATGGCGAAAGGCCCGGCGCGCCAGAGCCGGGCCTTTTTGCTTTTGTTGATGAAATGTTAGGCGCCGAGTTCCGTCGCGCGCGCCCTCCGTCCGGCAGGACAGGGGGACGCGAAGGAACGCGACCTTTTCAGGGGACGCTCGGCCTAAGCCGCCTTGCTGTGCGTACGCGCCGACTGGTCGATGTAGGCGTCGAAGGCTGCGGCGACCGCACGGATGACGAAGCGGTGCTCCCGGCTGACATGGACCACGCCGTCGGCAATCGTCACCACGCCGTCGTTGGCCAGTTGCTTCAGCCTGCCATTGCCGGCCAGCAGCGCCGATGGGTCGACGCCGTGCGCCTTGCAGATCGCGCCGACATCGGCGCTGAAATCGCACATCAGGCGTTCGATGATGTCGGCCCGCAGCCGGTCTTCCGCTGTCAGGCGGTAGCCCTTGGCGGTCGCCAGCTTTCCCGAGGCGATGTGCTGGGCATAAAGGCCGGGCGCGACCTCGTTCTGCACATAACCGCCCTTCATGCGGCCGATGGCCGATGCGCCGAAGCCGATCAGGGTCTCGCAATTGTCGGTGGTGTAGCCCTGGAAGTTGCGCCGCAGCCTGCCTGCTTCCTGGACCTTGACGAGGTCGTCGCCGGGCAGTGCGAAATGGTCGAGGCCGATCTGCCTGTAGCCGGCGGCGGTCAGGGTCTCGGCGATAGCTTCCGCTTGGGCATTGCGCGCGGCGCCGTCGGGCAGGGCGGCCTCGTCGATCATGCGCTGGTGCTTCTTGAACGAAGGGATGTGGGCATAGCCGAACACTGCGAAGCGATCGGGCAGCATGGCGATGGCAGCATTGGCGGTGTCGATGCAGGATTGCACCGTCTGGTGCGGCAGGCCGTAGATCAGGTCGAAATTGATGCCGCCGACGCCGGCGCGGCGCAGGTTGTCGGTGGCCTCCGCCGTCTGCTTTTCGGTCTGGATGCGGTTGATCGCCTTCTGCACCACCGGATCGAAGCTCTGGACGCCAAGGCTGGCGCGGGTGACGCCCGCCGCCCCCAGCGCCAGCGCCATCTCGGCCGTCAGCCGCCGCGGGTCGATCTCGACGGCGATGCCGGTTCTGTCGGAGAAGTCGTAATGGTCGCGCAGCAGGGCTGTCAGCGCCAGGAATTCGGCCGGCGAGACGATGGTCGGCGTGCCGCCGCCGAAATGCACCTCGCCAACCGGCAGGCGCTGCGGGATGCGTTGGGCGACCATGCGGATCTCGTCGTGCAGGACGTTGAGATAGTCGAGGATCGGGCGGTCCTGCCTGGTTATGCTGGTGTGGCAGCCGCAGTACCAGCACATTGAGCGGCAGAACGGGATGTGCAGGTACAGCGACACCGGTTCGTTGCATGCCAGCTGCTGCAGCCAGTCGCCATAGGCGCCCGTGCCGATGGCCGGCGAGAAGCGCGGCGCGGTGGGGTAGCTTGTGTAGCGGGGCAGGCGCGCCTCGCCATATTTCTCCAGGATGGTCGGGGGCATGGCTTTTCCAGTTCTGTCGCTGTGACTTGCGACCGATCTAGGCCCTCGGGCGCGAGGTCTCTTTGCGAAATGCCAAGCTGGGGCCATTTCCCCGAATTGTTTGCGTTTCGGCAATCTCGGTCTTCGCCCGTCGCTTTAGGGTTGCCGCATCCGGGGGCAGGCGGCCGCTCCCCCGGCATTTTCCGTTGCGGGCCGAAGGACAGAACGACATGGCAAATGCCGAAGTTGGAACCAACCCGGTCATCGATGTCAGGACCATCCCCAGGATGGAACGCCATCCCCGGATTTTCGCCATGGTCGACGGGCTGTCGCTCGGCGGGACCTTGATCCTGACCAGCGACCATGACCCGCGCCCGCTGCATTACCAGCTCGAAATGGCGTTCCCGACGGAACTCACGTGGGAATATCTGGAGCAGGGGCCGGAGGTCTGGCGCGTCGAGATCGGCCGCAAGGACGGCTCGGGCTGCGACTGCTGCTGCGGCAGCGGCCACTGACGAGGTGGCGGCCGACGGCCCCAGCGCCCAGGCGACCGGCCGGCAGTGCCGCCCTCTCATCGTTCCGACGGAAACAGTCGCAGATGCCGGCGCTTTCTGGCGCAGGGATGGGATTTGATCTAATATCCGCGCCAGGTGCCGGCGCGTGCCGCGGCCGAAAGTGGCAGCGCGGTGTCCGGTCGGTGTCCACCGGTATTTGCTCTATTCGCCCAGCACGTGTGTCGACGGAGGATGGCGATGCGGAAGCTCCAGTCTCAAGGCGTTCACCACATCACGCTGGTCGGCGCCGACAGGAGGACGTCGATCGATTTCTGGGAGGGCGTGCTCGGCATGCCTTTCATCTTCGAACAGCCCAATCTCGACAGGGCCAGCGAGAGCCATCTCTATTTCGATCCCGGCGATGGACGCCTGATCACCATCTTCACCGACGAGAACCGCAAGCCGGCACCCGAGCGGACCCCGACGGACATCGGCTGCGTCCACCACATCGCTTTCGCCGTCTCGCGCGTGACCTTCCTCCAGGCCGTCGCCCGGCTCGACGAGCGCGGCATCAGGCATAGCGGGGTCAAGGACCGCGGCTTCATGGATTCGATCTATTTCGAGGATCCGCTCGGCCTGCTGATCGAACTCGCCTCCTATCGCTTCGAGCCGCCGCACGGCCATACGCACGCCGACGTGCTGATGGAAGCGCACAAGGTGAGGGTGGCGCGCGGCGACTACAACATCGCCGAGATCCACCTGGCCGACGCCATCGAAGCGCTGGCCGAGAGGAGCCGCGCGACGCTCTCGTCCGACCGGACGCCGAAGGATCCCTACACCAAGAGCTGACACAAGCAGGGAGCGATGACATGCCCGACATCAAGCTCAACGTGATCAAGCCCAGCGTCAACAACATGGCCGCGCGCGTGTTCGTCCGTGCCGCCGGTCTCGACTTCGCCGAGAACGACGTGTTCGGCCAGACCAGGTCGCCGGAATACCTGGCCATTTGCCCCGCGCATCTGACGCCGATGATCGAGACGGCGGAGCTTCCGAACGGCGCGCTCTGGGAGAGCTGCGCGATCATGCAGTATCTCAGCAACAAGCACGGGCTGGAGGGGCTTTATCCGAGCAGCCCGGAAAAGCGAGCGATGATCGACAGCGCCATGTTCTACCTGATCGGCACGTTCTATCCGTATCTGGCGCGGGCGACATATCCGGCCCTGAATTTTCCGCAATATCCGGGCGAGGTCGGCTTCAGCGATGCCGATCCTGACAGCAAGGAGAGAGCGCGCAAGGCGGCCGTCGAGGCGCTGGCCGAACCGCTCGACGTCTTCCGCAGCTTCTACATCAAGGACAAGAGGTTCATCGGTGGCGACAGGCCGTCGATCGCCGACATCCGGTTCGCCGCGACGCTGGAATTCCTGGCGGTGATCGACTATCCGCTGCCGGGCTGGGCGAAGGACTATGTCGCGGCGATGGAGGATGCGCTCGGCCAGGCCTATGCCGAGCCTGCGGCCGACGTCCGTGGCTATATCGGTTATGTGAGGTCGCAGGCCCACTGAGGCGCAAGATCCGCAGCCGACGCGTGCACGACGTCGATTGCCGCATTGCACAATCGACCGAGGCGCGCAAGATAGGGCATGGTCGCCAAACCTCTCGCCGTGCTCGTGATAGACGAAAACCGCATCCGCGCCTCGATTATCGAGGCGGGGCTGCGCGAGGCCGGCCATGACGATGTGACGCTCGTCCACGACGTTGCCGGCATCGCCCGGCGTATCGCCGAGATCAATCCCGACGTCATCGTCATCGACCTGGAAAATCCCAACCGCGACATGCTGGAGGACATGTTTCAGCTGTCGCGCGCGGTGAAGCGGCCGATCGCCATGTTCGTCGACCGCTCCGATAGCGCCTCGATCGAGGCGGCGGTCGATGCCGGTGTGTCGGCCTATGTCGTCGACGGGCTGAAGCGCGAGCGGGTCAAGCCGATCCTCGACATGGCGGTGAGCCGCTTCAATGCGTTTTCGCGCCTGTCGCGGGAACTGGAGGAGGCGCGCAGCGAGCTCGAGGACCGCAAGCTGCTCGACCGGGCCAAGGGCATCCTGATGAAGTCGCGCGGTATGTCCGAGACGGAGGCTTATGCGCTTCTGCGCAAGGCGGCGATGAACCAGAACCGCAAGCTGTCGGAGATCGCGCAGAGCCTCGTGACTGCCGCCGGACTGCTGGGAGACGACGCATGACCGACGCCCGCTTCGAGATCTCCGCCGGTTTCCTGCCACTGCTCGACAGCGCGCTGCTGGTCGCCGCCAGGGAGAAGGGCTTTGCCGCGGCCGAGGGCATCGAACTCACGCTTGTGCGTGAGACGTCGTGGGCCAGCATCCGCGACCGGCTCGCCGTCGGGCATTTCCAGGTGGCGCACATGCTGGGGCCGATGCCTATCGCCTGCAATCTCGGGCTGACGCCGCTGGCCGCGACCACCGTCGTGCCGATGGCGCTGGGCCTCGGCGGCAACGCCGTCACCGTGTCGAATGCGCTGTGGCGCGAGATGGTCGGGCATGGCGCGAGCGGGGATCTTTCGCCCGGCGCCGCTGGCAACGCGCTTCGGGGCGTCGTTGCCGACCGCGCCCGTGCCGGTGCGGCACCGCTGCGTTTTGCCGTCGTGCACCCTTATTCGGGCCACAACTACGAACTGCGCTACTGGCTCGCCGCCTGCGGCATCGATCCCGATCGCGACATCGAGATCGTCATCCTGCCGCCGCCGCTGATGGCCGATGCGCTGGGCTCGGGCGCCCTCGACGGCTTTTGCGCCGGCGAGCCGTGGAATACCGCCGCCGTCATGCTCGGCCATGGCCGCATCGTCACGGTGAAGGCCAAGATCTGGCGCTCCAGCCCGGAAAAGGTGCTGGGCGCCGACGCGCGCTGGGCCGAAGCCAATCCCGATGCGCTGGCGGCATTGCTGCGCGCCATCCATCACGCCGCGCAGTGGTGCGCCTCGCCAGCCAATCGCACTGAGCTTGCAGGCATCATGTCGGCTGCGGCCTATGTCGGGCGTCCGGCCGGCTGGATGTCGCCGGCGCTTTCGGGGCATCTCGGGACATCGACGGACAGTTCCGTCGTGGTCGAGGACTTCTTCGTGCCCCAGGCGAGGGCGGCAACCTTTCCGTGGAAGAGCCACGCGCTGTGGTTCTACAGCCAGATGGTGCGTTGGGGGCAGGCCGGGCACTCGCCCGAGAATGCCGCGATTGCCCGCGAAACCTACCGGCCCGATCTCTACCGGGCCGCGCTCAAGCCGCTGGGTGCGGCCCTGCCGGGGGCGAACGCCAAGGTCGAGGGCGCGCTGCCCGTGCCGACGCCGGTCGGGTCGGCTGGAGCCAGCCTCGTGCTCGGACCGGACGGCTTCTTCGACGGCGGCCTGTTCGATCCCGACGATCTCGACGGCTACATCGCCGCCCAGCGGGTTCTCGGCGGCTGACTTGCCGTCAATTTTTGTGCACTGCACATGAAATAGGCATGGACCGTTGCCGGCTGTACATCCCTTGAGCGCCGGGCACCTGGACGGTCTGCATCGTCGTTAGTGCATAACTATCTGAAAGTAAACGGAATTGCCGCAGCCCCGCCGAGCTGGCATGGTTTGTGCATTGCGATAGACGAGGCTGAAAGGCCAGACATATCGGCGTCCAGTGGCGGGCGCCCCAGGCAAAGCTGCCGACCAGACGACCGCGATCCCGGATGTACGGACGCGCGACCCTGGCCGGCAGCTTTTTTGTTTTCGCGATCCAGACCAGCGCGGCGCCTCCCACGCCGCACAACGGAGCCGACAATGACCGCACCCTTCCAAGCCGCGCCGAGCCAGGACAATGCTCCGGCCAGGGCGCTTGCCATCTCCACCCTCGCTTTCACCGTCTGCTTTGCCGTGTGGACGATCTTTTCGATCATCGGCGTGCGCATCAAGCAGGAGCTCGGCCTGTCCGAGACGCAATTCGGGTTGCTGATCGGCACCCCGATCCTGACCGGCTCGCTGGTGCGCATCGTGCTCGGCGTGTGGACCGACCGTTTCGGCGGGCGTCTCGTCTACACCGCGACCATGCTGGCTGCGGCCATCGCCACCTTCCTGCTCGCCTTCGCCCAGACCTATGCGCAGATGCTGGTCGCCGCGCTGGGCGTCGGCCTCGCCGGCGGTTCGTTTGCGGTCGGGGTCGCCTATGTCTCGCGCTTCTTTCCCTCGGGCAGGCAGGGGACCGCACTCGGCATCTTCGGCGTCGGCAATGTCGGTGCCGCCATCACCAAGTTCCTCGCGCCCTTCGTGCTGCTCGCCGGCGGTTGGCAGGAGGTGGCGGTGATCTGGGCAGCTTGCCTCGGCTTCATGGCCTTCATCTTCTGGTTCGGCAGCGAAGACGACCCCGTCATCCGCCAGCGCCGCATCCAGGGCGCCCAGCCCAGGAGCTTCTGGAGCGAGTTCGCGCCGCTCCGCAACGTCCAGGTCTGGCGCTTCGGCCTCTATTACTTCTTCTCCTTCGGTGCCTTCGTCGCACTTGCGCTGTGGCTGCCGCGCTACCTGATCGGCGTCTACGGCTTCGACATCGTCACCGCCGGCATGATCGGCGCCGCCTATTCGATCCCGGCCAGCATCTTCCGCGCCTATGGCGGCGTGCTGTCCGACCGGGTCGGCGCGCGGACGGTGATGTACTGGACCTTCGGCATGTCGGCCATCGCGACGCTGATCCTGTCGCTGCCGACGGCCGACTATGTCGTGCGCGGCATCAGCGGGCCGATGTCGTTCCATTTCGAGGTCGGGCCGGCAGCCTTCATGGTCGTCGCCTTCGTGCTCGGCTTCTTCATGAGCCTGGGCAAGGCCGCCGTCTACAAGCACATTCCGGCCTACTACCCCGACAATGTCGGCGCCGTCGGCGGTGTCGTCGGCATGATCGGCGGCCTTGGCGGCTTCATCCTGCCCATCGCCTTCGGCGCGCTCAACGACCTCACCGGCCTGTGGTCGAGCTGCTTCATGCTGCTGTTCGCCATCGTCGTCGCCTCGCTCGTCTGGATGCACCTGTCGATCCGCAGGCTGTCGCGCGACAGCGCCGGCGAGCCGCTTCCCCTCACTGCCCAGTGATACCCTCAAGGAACACCGTTATGACCGAGAGACTTGTCATCATCGGCAACGGCATGGCCCCCGGGCGCATGCTGGAGCATCTGTTGGAAGCGGCGCCCGGCCGCTACCAGGTCACCATCTTCAACGCCGAGCCGCGCGTGAACTACAACCGCATCATGCTGTCGCCGGTCCTGTCGGGTGAGAAGGGCTATGAAGAGATCATCATCCACGGCGACGGCTGGTACATCAAGCACGGCATCACGCTCTACAAGGGCCACAGGATCGTTGCCATCGACCGCGCGGCCAAGACCGTCACGTCAGATCATGGCGTGACCGAGCCCTATGACAGGCTGGTCATCGCCACCGGCTCGGTGCCGTTCGTCATCCCTGTGCCCGGCAACGACATGGCCGGGGTGCTGAGCTACCGCGACCTCGACGACGTCAACGCCATGCTGCTTGCCGCCCAATCGCGGGCCAAGGCGATCGTCATCGGCGGTGGCCTGCTCGGCCTCGAGGCCGCAGCCGGCCTGCAGGCGCGCGGCATGGACGTGACCGTGCTGCACGTCATGCCGACGCTGATGGAGCGCCAGCTCGACCCGGCCGCCGGCTACCTGCTGCAGAAGGCAGTCGAGGCGCGCGGCATCAAGGTCATGACCAAGGCCAACACCAAGGCCATCGTCGGCAAGGGCAGGGTCGAGGGCGTGGAACTGGCCTGCGGCACCATCGTGCCGGCTACGCTCGTCGTCATGGCGGTCGGCATCCGGCCCAATGCGGCGATCGCCAGGGATGCCGGCATCGAGACCAATCGCGGCATCGTCGTCGACCAGGGCATGCGCACCTCCGATCCCGACATCCTGGCGCTCGGCGAGTGCGCCGAGGTTGGCGGCCAGGTCTACGGGCTCGTCGCGCCGCTCTACGAGATGGCGCGGGTCGCTGCCGCCCATCTCGCCGGCGACGAGGCGGCCGCCTTCGTCCACTCCGACACGCCGACCAAGCTCAAGGTCACCGGCATCGACCTCTATTCGCTCGGCGATTTCGCCGATGGCGACGACCGCGAGGAGATCGTGCTTCGCGACGCCGCTGCCGGCGTCTACAAGCGGCTGGTGCTGAGGGACAACCGTGTCATCGGCACCGTGCTCTATGGCGATACCGGCGACGGCGCCTGGTTCAACGATCTCAAGAAGAAGCGGACTGACATCTCCGAGATGCGCGAGACGCTGATCTTCGGCCAGGCCTATCAGGGAGGATCGCCGCTGGACCCTATGGCGGCCGTTGCGGCACTGGCGGATGATGCGGAAATCTGCGGCTGCAACGGCGTCTGCAAGGGCAAGATCACCGGCACCATCACCGAAAAGGGGCTGACGTCGCTCGACGACGTGCGGGCGCATACCAAGGCGTCGGCCTCGTGCGGTTCCTGCACTGGACTGGTCGAGCAGCTGATGTCGCTTACCCTCGGCGACAGCTACAACCCCGCCGCCGTGCAGCCGATGTGCACATGCACCGATCTCGGCCATGACGACGTGCGCCGGCTGATCAAGGCCAAGGGGCTGAAGACGATCCCCGAGATGATGCAGGAGCTGCAGTGGAAGACTTCCTGCGGCTGTGCCAAGTGCCGGCCAGCGCTCAACTATTACCTCGTCTGCGACTGGCCGGATGAATATGCCGACGACTACCAGTCGCGCTTCATCAACGAGCGCGTGCACGCCAACATCCAGAAGGACGGCACCTATTCGGTGGTGCCGCGGATGTGGGGCGGGGTGACGAATGCCAGCGAGTTGCGCGCCATCGCCGATGTCGTCGACAAGTTCGAGATACCGCTGGTCAAGGTGACCGGCGGCCAGCGCATCGACATGCTGGGCATCCGCAAGGAAGACCTGCCGGCGGTGTGGTCCGATCTCGGCAAGGCCGGCTTCGTCTCGGGGCACGCATATGCCAAGGGGCTTCGCACGGTGAAGACCTGCGTCGGCTCCGACTGGTGCCGTTTCGGCACCCAGGATTCGACCGGGCTCGGCATCCGCATCGAAAAGTTCATGTGGGGCTCGTGGACCCCGGCCAAGCTCAAGATGGCGGTGTCCGGTTGCCCGCGCAACTGTGCCGAGGCGACCTGCAAGGATGTCGGCGTGATCTGCGTGGACTCCGGCTTCGAGATCCACTTCGCCGGTGCCGCCGGCCTCGACATCAAGGGCACCGAGGTGCTCGGCCTGGTCAGGGACGAGGACGAGGCGCTCGAAGTCATCGTCGCACTGACGCAGATGTATCGCGAGCAGGGCCGATATCTCGAACGCATCTACAAATGGGCCAAGCGTGTCGGCGTGGCCGAGATCAGGCGCCAGATCCTCGACGATGCCGGCAAGCGCCAGGCCTATTACGAGCGCTTCGTCTTCAGCCAGAAATTCGCCCAGGTCGACCCATGGTCGGAGCGCGTCTCCGGCAAGGACAAGCACGAGTTCCGCCCGATGGCGTCGGTCGGTTTTGCGGAGGCAGCGGAATGAGCGAGATGGACTGGATCGCGATCGGCACGATCGCCGACATACCGTTGCGTGGGGCGCGCTGCGTGGACACGCCCCAGGGCAAGATCGGCGTGTTTCGCACCGCAGAGGATCAGGTCTTCGCCATCGAGGACCATTGCCCGCACAGAGGCGGGCCGCTGAGCCAGGGCATCGTGCATGGCGCTGCGGTAACCTGCCCGCTGCACAACTGGGTGTTTTCGCTGGAAACCGGCAAGGCGCTCGGCGCCGACGAAGGTTCGGTCAGGACCATCCCGCTCAAGGTCGAGGACGGGCGGCTGTTCATCGCCCTCGATCTCCTCGCTTCGAAGGCAGCCTGACCGTGACGGATGCACGCGAGGTGCGGACCGCCTGTCCCTATTGCGGGGTGGGTTGCGGCGTGCAGGCACGGGTCGCCGCGGACGGCACGGTGTCCGTGCGTGGCGACCCCGGCCATCCCGCCAATGCGGGCAAGCTCTGTTCCAAGGGCTCGGCGCTCGGCGAAACGCTCGGTCTCGACGGGCGGGTGCTTCATCCCGAGATCGCCGGCCGCCGCGCCGCCTGGGACGATGCGCTCGATTTGGTGGCCAGGCGGTTTTCCGAAACCATTGCGCAGCACGGGCCGGATTCGGTCGCCTTCTACGTCTCGGGGCAATTGCTCACCGAGGACTATTACGTCGCCAACAAGCTGATGAAGGGTTTCATCGGCTCGGCCAACATCGACACCAATTCGCGGCTGTGCATGGCATCCAGCGTCGCCGGCCACAAACGCGCCTTCGGCGAAGATATCGTGCCCGGCGTCTACGCGGATTTCGAGGAGGCCGATCTCGTCGTGCTCGTCGGGTCCAACACCGCCTGGTGTCATCCGATCCTCTACCAACGCCTGCTTGCCGCGTGGGCCGAGCGCGGCACCAGGATCGTCGTCATCGATCCGCGCCGCACGGCAACCGCTGCGGAGTGCGACCTGCACCTGCAGCTGAAGCCGGGCACCGACGTGCTGTTGTTCAATGGCCTGCTGGCGCATCTCGCGGGCTGCGGCGCCGTCGACCAGGCCTATGTCGCCGCCCACACGTCGGGCTTCGACGCGACGCTCGGCCTTGCCGTCGCCGACGCGCCATCGGTGAGGCGTGTCGCCGACGGCTGCGATCTCGATCCCGCCGATGTGGCGACTTTCTACGGCTGGTTCGCTTCGACGGAGCGGACCGTCACCGTCTACAGCCAGGGCGTCAACCAGTCGGCGCACGGCACCGACAAGGTCAATGCGATCCTCAACTGCCACCTGGCGACGGGGCGCATCGGCAGGCCGGGCATGGGGCCGTTTTCGGTCACCGGCCAGCCCAACGCCATGGGCGGCCGCGAGGTCGGCGGCCTCGCCAACCAGCTTGCCGCGCATATGGGATTCGACGATCCGTCGGCGCCGGAACGCGTCGGCCGCTTCTGGAACGCGCCCGACATTGCCCGCAGGCCGGGGCTCAAGGCGGTGGACATGTTCGAGGCGGTTGGCGACGGGCGCATCAAGGCGCTGTGGGTGATGGGCACCAACCCCGCCGTCAGCATGCCGGATGCCGGCAAGGTGCGTGCGGCGCTGAAGACGTGCCAATTCGTCGTCGTCTCGGATGTCACCCGCACCGACACCAGCCACTTCGCCGACGTGCTCCTGCCTGCTGCCGCCTGGGGCGAGAAGGACGGCACGGTGACCAATTCCGAGCGCCTGATATCGCGCCAGAAATCGTTCCTGCCGATGCCGGGCGACGTCAGTCCGGACTGGTGGATCGTCTCGGAGGTCGCCCGGCGCATGGGTTTTGCCGAAGCCTTCGACCATCCGGGTCCGGCAGCGATTTTTCGCGAGCATGCCGCACTTTCCGCCTTCGAGAATGACGGCGCCCGCCTGTTCGACATTGGCGGCCTGGCCGGTCTCACCGACGCCGAATACGACGCGCTTGTGCCATTGCATTGGCCGTTTCCCATAGGCGCGTCGGCTGGGGCGCAACGGTTGCTCGGCGATGGCCTGTTTCCCACTGCCGACGGCCGCGCCCGTTTCGTGGCCGTCCGCCAGGAAGGCGCGGCACTGCCGGTCGACGCGGCGTTTCCGCTCGTTCTCAACACCGGCCGGTTGCGCGACCAGTGGCACACCATGACCCGCACCGGCAGGGTGCCGCGCCTGATGGCCAATGCGCCGGAGCCGGCTGTAGAACTCAACGCTTCCGACGCGGCCGCGCAGGGGATCGCCGACGGCGACCTCGTCCGCATCGATAGCCGCTATGGCTGCGTCCGGGCCAAGGCGCGGATTGGCATCGGCCAGCGCATGGGCGAGGCGTTTTTGCCGATGCACTGGAGCGGGCGCTTTGCCGCCAACGCCGCGGCCGGATCGCTGTCGGCGCCGGTCACGGACCCGTTCTCCGGCCAGCCGGAACTCAAGCACGTTCCGGTGCGCATCATGCGCGAGCCGGTCGCCTGGGCCGGCGTGCTGATGACCCGACGCGACATCAGGCCGACAGGGTTGGTCCACTGGAGCCGGGCGGCGGTGGCGGGTGGATGGGTCTACGAATTGTCCGGCACCGAGCCGCCGGAGCAAGGCATCCTGCTCGCCCGGCGGCTGGTCGACGTGGTGCCGGCCGACCAGTTGCTCGAATACACCGACCGGCGAACCTCGACCTTCCGCGCCGCGGCGACCGACGGCGAAGGCAGGCTTGCCGAAGCATTGCTGGTGGCGCCGCAGGGGCATCTGCCCGAACGCGACTGGCTGCTGTCGCTGCTTGCTTCGGGCGAGCCGCTGTCGCCGCTCGACCGGCGCGCGCTTTTGTCGGGGCGTGCGCCGGTGCCGGTGCCGGCGGTCGGCCGCATCGTCTGCTCGTGTTTCAATGTCGGGGTGAACCAGCTCGCGGCGGCAATCTCGGGCGGCAGCGACAGCCTCGACGAGATCGGCAAGGTCCTGAAAGCCGGCACCAATTGCGGTTCCTGCCGGTCGGAGATCAGGGCGATGCTCGATGCCGGGCAGCTTCAGGCAGCGGAGTGACGTTCCTCAGCTGCCGGCATGGGCGATGTGCTGGAACCGGCGGAACATGCGCCAGCCGGTGGCCGCCAGCCTGTCGGCGGGCGGGGCGACCGGCAGGACCGGCTGGGTCAGCAGGCGGCGCAATTCGGCCGGCCCGACCTCGCTGGTCATGACGATGCGCGACAGCGTGAACGGATCCTCGGTCGTCGTTGTCAAGGCATGGCGCACGCGGCAGGCCGACTGGAAACCGGCCCCGCGGACGAGCGCGCGGGTGGTGCGGCTGGAATAGCCGTGCGGATAGGCGAAGCTGTGCACCGGCCGCTTCAGCCCGTGTTCCAGGGCAAGCTTGCTGTCGAGGATTTCGCGCGCGGCCTCTGTCGGCGACAGGATGTCGAGCTGCGGGTGGCTGACGGTGTGCGCGCCGATCTCGATGCCTTCGCAGGCAAGACCGCGAA
This sequence comes from Aminobacter aganoensis, assembly GCF_014206975.1. GTDB lineage: Bacteria > Pseudomonadota > Alphaproteobacteria > Rhizobiales > Rhizobiaceae > Aminobacter > Aminobacter aganoensis. The sequence continues at coordinate 29,803 of NZ_JACHOU010000005.1, read as the reverse complement.
GCTCGTTCCAGTCGAGCATGCGGCGTTCGCCTTCGCCGCAGGCGGTGAGCCATTCGCTGGTCTTTCCGACGAAGCCGGAGACGACATAGAGCGTGGCGGCGAAGCCGTAGCGCTCCAGCACCGGCATGGCACCGGTGAGAAAATCGCACAATCCGTCATCGAAGGTGATGACTACCGTGCGCGGCGGCACGGGTCGGTGCTCGCGGAAGATGGTCGCCAGCGCCGACATCGTCACCGGGCGGTAGCCGCCTTCGACCAGAACCTTCATGTGCTGGTCGAGTTCGTCCGGCGTCATCATCCAGCGCCGGTAGGCCGGGGCGCAGTCGGTGTCGATGCTGTGATAGAGCAGGATGGGCACGGTTGGACGCATGGCGGTCGACCCTCCTTTGGCATAGGTGTCCTGTCCGTTTTCCGTCCGCGCGACACCGGGTGCCGGGCGTCGGGAGGCGGCATAGCGGCTGCGCAGGTAGTTGGGAACGCCGGCCGCGATGCCCAGCCGCTCGCGCCAGATCAGGGTGCCGGGATAGTCGCCGGGAAGGCGCTGGTTCTTGGGCGAGGTCGGGCCGGCCATGTGGGCGATGCCCGCCGGCATGGCGCGTGCCAGCTGCAGGGCCGCAGGCGGATCGTCGACCACGACCTTGGTCAGATAGGCGCCCAGGCCCATGCCGTAGCCGTAGGCCTGGCGGCGCATGCCGTCCTCGCCGCGGCGATGGTGATGCCAGACGAGCGCGCGCGGTTCGTAGACCAGCTGGAAGCCGGCCTGGACGACGGCGTAGAAAGAGGCGAGGTCGTCGCCGCCGCGCGCAACGGTGCCGGCGCCAAGGGCGGAATCGAAGCCGCCGATCTGGCGCAGCGCGTCGGTCCGGAACGCCATGTTGGCGCCCGATCCGAACTGGCCGGCGGTAAAGGGAAACAGCGACCCGGACGGCCGGTTGCCGGCAAGGTCAAAGACCTTGCGCGCAAATCCCTTGCCGAAGCCGCCGTGGCGCTCGGTCCAAAACTGCGCACGGGTGTCGAGCTCGGCGGGCAGGATCAGGCCGGTGACGCAGCCGACCCGGCCGGCCCGGTCGAAGTTCGCCGCCATCGCGGCCACCCAGTTGGGATCGACGATGACGTCGTCGTCGGTGAACAGCGCAAGCTCGGAAGAGATGTTGGCGAGGCCGGCATTGTGGGCGCGGCCGAGACCGGGGACATCCTCCCTGACATAACGCACGGCCTTGCCCCGGGCATAGCGCGCGGCGATCAGATCGGCGGTCTGGCGATCCGAAGGCGCGTTGTCGACGACGACGATATCGAAGGGCTCATAGGTCTGGAGAAGCAGCGAATCGAGGCACCGGGCCAGGCTTTCGGCACGGTTGCGGGTGGCGATGACGACGCTGGCGAACGGGCCTTCCTTCTTCGGCAGCGGCGCGTCGTGCTGCAAGGCGCCGTCCTGGACCGCCTTGTCCCCGGCGATCCTGGCGCGCAGGTCGAACGTGGTCAGCACGTCGCCGTCGAAGGCAAACTCCATGATCGAGACCGGGCGGCCCAGCCGCCTGACAAGGCAGAACACGCCGCCATAACGCTCGCCGCTGACGGGGTCGCGCATCTGCACGTCGTTCATCGGCCGGCAGACATCGACATCGAGGACCTTGATCGGGCGGAACTGCGCTTCGCTCATGCCTGCCTCCATGCCCGGTTCAGCCGCGCGCCGAAATAACCCCAGGCCGTGTAGCCCAGTCCGAAGACGATGCCGCCGGCTCGCGCCAGCGCCCATGGGTCGAGCTTGAGCACGCTGTCGCCGAGGGCGCGCAGGACCCCGGCGGGCAGCACGCGCATGACGTAGCGCTGTTCGCTGGCGAGCCCGTCCAGGGCGCCCACCGCCTTGACGACCTGGGTCTTGGAGCGACCCTCCGCGAGGCAACGCTTGCGGAAATAGCGCCAGCGCGCGCGCTCGGCGGTGACCTGGTGATGCACGCTCATCTGCGGGTCGTAGAGGATGAGGGCTCCGGGCATGGCCTGGGTGGCGCGGATGCATAGCTCGGTCTCTTCGCAGCCGGCGGCATCGGCGGCGGTGCGGCCGATGCCTTCGCGAAACCCGCCGGTCAGCTCGAAGACGGTCCGGCGGAACGACATGTTGCAGCCGATGGGATTGCGCACAGGTTCGATCCGGTCCGGCTGGCCGCGATAACTGCAGCCGACAACCCACTGGAATTCCTCGGGAAACCAGCGCGGCCGGTCGACCTGCCACAACGGCAGCACGCGGCCGCCGACACCGATGACCGAGGGGTTGCCGTAGTGCGGCAGCATGCGCGCCAGCCAGTAGGGATCGGCGATGGCGTCGTCGTCGAGGAAGGCCAGGATGTCGCCGCCGGCACGCCGGATTCCGGTGTTGCGGGCGCCTGAAAGACCGCGCGCGCCTTCATTGACGATCACCGTCAGGGCCGGATAGGCGGCGAAGACATGGAGCCACAGCGGCGTGTTGTGGTCGATGACCACGATGATCTCCTTCGGCTTGCTGCGTTGGGCAAGCACGGAGGCGATGGCGCGGTGAAGCTGCTCCCGGCGATCGTCGGAATAGGCACATATGATGACTGATACCGTATCCCCCGACGCCGCCATGACCGCCCGCCTAGATGCTGGGTTGTTGCAGTCCGGCTGTCGTGCGGCGGCGCGTCGGCACCTTGGGCAATGGTGAAATGCCCAGCCTGACAATCGTCTTGAGCACGCGCCAGCCATCGGGGAAGGTACGCAGGTTGCTGGTGCCGTGGATGCGCGGGAACTCCTTGCTGGCAACCTCGAAAACGTTGAGGTCGGCGCGAAGCGCCTGCACGTTCATCTGGGTCTCGATCTCGAAACCCGTCGCCTGCTCGAGGTTGAGGCAAGGCAGTACGTCGCGCCAGAAGGCGTTGTAGCCGTAGCAGAGATCGGTGAACTTGCCGCCGAAGCGCAGGCGCACGAGGCGGAGCAGGCCCCAGTTGCCAAGCTTGCGGTACCACTCCATGTCGGTGGTGTCGCCGCCCTGCATGAAGCGGGAGCCCTTGACGAAGTCGGCGCCGGCAAGGAGCGCGCCGACGAAAGCGGGGATTTCGCCAGGGTCGGCCGAGCCGTCGGCGTCCAGCGTGATGATGATGTCGCCCTTGGCGGCGCTGAAGCCGGTATAGAGCGCTGCACCCTTGCCGCGCTTCTCCTGCTGCAGGACAATGATGTCGGGCAGCAGTTCGCGTGCAACGGCAATGGTGTCGTCAGTGGAATTTCCATCCACAAGGATGACTTCATCGACCCAGGCTGGAATGTGAGGAAGAACGTGCGGCAAGTTCTTGGCTTCGTTCATGGCCGGAACCACGACGCTGATCCGCGGAGTGCCGCCGAGGGGCATTCCTGCCGCATTGAAGATTTCCATAGCAGGTCGATGCGGGAATGCTACCGCCGTCATAACGCTTACTCCAACCCAAAGGTGGCGGCATTACCTGACGACTACGCGAACCAAACAGACCGGACGCAGAATAGCACCCTGGTGACAATGACAATTTCGCAACCAGGTTGTTCCCGTGGAAAATCTGGACGCAAGTGTTTGTAAGCCCCACTCGCCAACTGAACTGTACCAATTTGTTTACCTTTTGTAAACCATGGTTAATATTCGTATCTATATGATGAAAATCAGTATACATAACGAAATACCGTACTTGTATGAAAGTGTTAGATTGTTGTCTTTGCCTAGATTATCTTTTGTTTAGATTTTCCGGAGAGTGTCGAAATTGTGAATCTACGCTTATTGGGGGTGGTGTATCAATTTGACACTCGTATATTATGCATCTCTTTAATATCGATTCTTCGGTGGTTACCTCGCATTGCGCGCTCCGGCAGCTTGATTGAGCGGCGAAAAGCGCGCGCTGGTTGCATATTCGGGAACGTTCACGCGGTCGGTCGCAATATTGTGATCGGCGGCCAAAGCGGCGGGTCATGGCATCTGCCGGGCGTCCGGCACGAGCGCTGGAGGGGCGCTGGCTGCTTTCCACAACTGATTGTTAGCTCTGGTGCATATAGCGTGCGCTAGCGAATGACGCTCGATCCTCTCCATGTTAGATTGCAGCCTGACCAATGCGGCGGGGTCAGTCCGAGTAACGGCACGCAGTTGCAGTGTCGCTTTTCCATTCCGCGCCATGCGGATTGTTCGAGGGTCCAATTTGCCTAGTTCGCACCAGCCTGAAAAACCCGGAAAACACGACGCCGTCGATGCCTGGGTTGTCCTGATGAAAAAGTGGGACACCGCCTACAAGGACTATCTGTCCGCGCGCAATGCGCGCGCCGCCGGCGAGGCTGGTTCGGGTGAGGCGAGCGCCGAGCTCAAGCGCAACGAAGCCGAGGCGCTGGCGCTGCTGGCCGAAATCAAGGCGGAGATGGACCGGGTGGTTGCCGAGACACGGCAGCGGCGCGAGCCGATCGGCGAGACCATCGTCATCGGATCGATCAGCGCCGGCGAAGCGGACGATGCCGGCGACACGGACAAGTCCCCGACCGACCGTTGATGTCCCAACGATCGGCCGTGTTCAGGCGCCTGGCCCCTGGCTGTGCTCGCCGGTGACGGCGCCGGTCATTCCGGGCGCAGGAAGCGACCGTTGACCCAGCCTTCCTGGCCGCGGTAGCGTACCTTGCACCAGCTCTGTCCATCCTGGCAGCCGAGATTGCGCAGGCCACCTGCGTCGAACGGGATCTCGGCGAGGACGGAGCCGCGCGGCGACGGCGTCGAACGCATGTTGAGCACGTCGTTGGGCGTCACGCCGACGACGCGCCAGGAGCGCGGTCCCGGCATCGGGTCGGGGCCTGGAGCAGGGCCGGGCTCCACGCCGCCGCGGCCGAAGATCGAGACGTTGAGCGAGAAGGGCGCCGGCCGGTTGCGCCGGGCTTCGGCGCGCACGAGGTAGATCTGGATGGTGTAGAGGCCGGAGGCCGGCAGGCGGCCATCCCATTGGGTCTGCTCGCGGGCGATGGCGCGGCCGCGCGGATCGAGTACATTGAAATAGAGGAAGGTGTTGCGCGAATTGAGGTCGAGGCTCATGCGCTGGCCGGCACGCGCCTCGAGCCGGTAGGATGCGCTGATGCGACCGATGACGATGCCGCGCACCGTCGTCTGCGTCGCGCCCGGGCGCATGCGCAGGGTTTCCACGCGTTCCTGCGCCGCCGCGACCTGCGGCAGGGCCGGCGCAAATGCCAGCATGAGTGCCAGAAATAGACTGCTGCGTCGCATGATTGCCGCTCCCTGGAAGAGAATCTGTCGCGATCCTAGCGCAATGGTTGCGGGAGGGAAGCCTGCGCAGACCGTTGCCGCGGGCATACTTCACCCACCGCTGATCGCAGTCAGCACGAACACTTCGACGCCTGGCTTGAGCTTTGTCTTCAGCGTGGCGCGTTCACCCTCGACGAAGACGTTGATGTGCTTGCGGATGGCGGGGCGGCTGTCGCAGATGCGGTCGCGCATGCCGGGCCAGCTTTTGTCGAGCTGGTCGACCATGTCGCGGACGGTCGCGGCGGGCACCTCGACCCGGCGCGGCGCGCCGGGAAACAGGTCGACCAGAACGCCGGGCAGGCGCACCACGACGGCGGCAACGGCGCCCGGTCTGGCTTCGGGGGCAGGGGTGTTGTCCACGAGCCGTGCCTCAGCCGTCGACGACGAGGGTTTCCACCGACAGGATCGACGGCAGGTGCTGGGTGACGTCGATCCAGCTCTCGCCCTCGTCGGCGCTGGCGAACAGCGCACCCGAACTGGTGCCGAAATAGACGCCTGCCGGGTCGAGCCTGTCGGTCGCCATCGCCTGGCGCAGCACGCCGATATAGGCATTTTCCTGCGGCAGGCCGTTGCGCATCGCCTGCCATTCGCTGCCGGCGCTTCGGGTGCGCCAGACCGCCGCCTTGGCGTCGGGCACGTAGCGGCCGGCGCTGTCGCCGTTGAGCGGCACGAGGTACAGAGTTTCAGGGTCGCGCGGATGGGCGGCGGCCGGGAAGCCGAAGGTCGAGGGCAGGCCCTTTTCGATGCTGACCCAGCGCTTGCCGCCATCGTCGGAGCGATACATGCCGCAATGGTTTTGCTGGTAGAGCCGGTTCGGCATGCCCGGCGCCATGACCAGATTGTGCACGCACTGGCCGAATTCGGGATAGTTCTCGCCCTCGGGCATGAAGTCGGCGCGGGTGCCGAGGTTGCGCGGCTCCCAGCTCTTGCCGCCGTCGCCGGTGTAGAAGACGCCGGCCGCCGATATGCCGATCCAGATGCGGTCGTGGTCGGCGGGGTCGATGACCAGCGAATGCAGGATCAGGCCGGCGCCGCCGGGGTTCCAGTGCGGCCGCGACGGGTGCTTCTGCAGGCCCTCGACGTGGCTCCAGCTCCGGCCATCGTCGTCGCTGCGGAACAGTCCCGCCGGCTGGACGCCGGCATAGAGGCTGCCATTGCCCTTGGCGAGGCTCCACACCGCCTTGATCGGCTCCTCGCCTTCGGCATAAGCGAGCCCTTCGGAGGAATGCGTCCAGGTCTCGCCGAGGTCGGTCGACTTCCACACCGCCGGGCCGAACCATTCGTTGCCGCCAGCGCCCCAGATGGTGCCGGTCGCCGGATCGGCGACGACATGGTTCATCGGCCAGGTCTCGCAGAACGGACCGCGCAGCTTCCACGAGCGCCTTTCCGCATTGCTCTCGGCGATGAAGGCGCCTTTCTTGGTGCCCAGCAGGACAAGGACTTTCTCGGCCATCGTTCTCTCCCACGGATGCGCCATCCTCAGAAACTGAATCCGGACCGGCGGCTATCGCATTCGAATATATGGCGTTCCCATCCGCCCGCGGCTTGCTCGCTGGCGCCCCGGCTGCTCTCCGGTGCTGCCGTCCGTCAGGTGGATGCAGCGAGCTTAACGGCATTGCCGCAGGCCGAACAGCTTGCCTTTGCCGGTCTACTGACAAATGGCGGCGTGCCGGTGCACGACCCGCAAGGACATTCAGGTTGACACCCGGCCATAATTCAATACCGGTCGGTCGTTAGATACATATGCTTCGCTTCTTCGGGAGATCACTCAGATGACCATCAACGTCGCTCCGGTGGGCTTGACGCGCGATCTCGTCGAGCGCCAGAAATCAGGCAAGCCGATCCGCATCGGCCTGATCGGCTGTGGCGAGATGGGCACCGATATCGTGTCGCAGGTGGCGCACATGCCGGGCATCGCGGTGGGTGCCATTTCGGAGTTCCATCCCGAGCGCGCGCTCAAGGCGGCCGAGATCGCCTACCGGGAAGGCGGCCATGCGCGCGAGGCGACGACCGCCTCGGCTCTCGCCGACGCCATGGAAAGCGGCAAGATCGCCATCACCAACGACGCCGACCTGATCCTCAACAGCGGCCTGATCGACGTCGTCATCGACGCCACCGGCGTTCCTGCCGTCGGCGCCGAGATCGGCCTGCGCGCGATGGAGCACGGCAAGCATCTCGTCATGATGAATGTCGAGGCGGACGTCACCATCGGCGCCTATCTCAAGAGCGAGGCCGACCGGCTTGGCGTGACCTATTCGCTCGGCGCCGGCGACGAGCCGTCGTCGTGCATGGAACTGATCGAATTCGTCTCGGCGATGGGCCACACCATCGTCGCCGCCGGCAAGGGCAAGAACAACCCGCTCAACATCGACGCCATCCCCGACGACTATGCCGAGGAAGCCAGGCGCCGCAACATGAACGTGCGCATGCTGGTCGAGTTCGTCGACGGCTCGAAGACGATGGTCGAGATGGCGGCGATCGCCAACGCCACCGGGCTCGTGCCCGACAAGGCGGGCATGCATGGCCCCTCCGCCACGCTGCCCGAACTCAACAAGGTGCTGGTGCCGCAGAAGGACGGCGGCGTGCTGTCCAGGGTCGGCGTCGTCGACTATTCGATCGGCAAGGGCGTCGCCCCCGGCGTCTTCGTCATCGCCGAGATGTCGCATCCGCGCATCCGCGAGCGCATGGAAGACCTCAAGGTCGGCGAGGGACCGTATTTCACCTTCCACCGGCCCTATCACCTGACCTCGCTCGAAGTGCCGCTGACCTGTGCCCGCGTCGTGCTGCACGGCAAGGCCGACATGGTGCCGCTGGCCAAGCCCGTGGCCGACGTCTGCGCCGTCGCCAAGAAGGACATGCAGCCGGGCGAAAAGCTCGATGCCATCGGCGAATATTGCTACCGCTCGTGGATCATGACCGCGCCGGAAGCCCGCGCGGCAAAAGCCATTCCCTGCGGCCTGCTGCAGGGCGGTACGGTGACGGCGCCGATCAGGAAGGGCGAACTCATCACCACCGCCAACGCCGCCGTGGCGCCGGGCTCGAAGATCGCCGAACTCAGGGCCAGGCAGGACAGGCTGGTGTATGGGGCCGAGGGCTAGACGCAGCCGCCTTGCCGGCGCCTGCCTCCCTTGGCTACCGTTCCACGACGTATCGACTCTTTGCCGTTCTCGCCGCAGGATGTCTTCCTGGTGAACTTGTGGGGACGGGTTCGGCATGGAGGGACGGACTGGCGCGTCGAGGGTCGTGAAACGCCGGGATCTGCTGTGGCTGCTCGGCGCGGCTGCGGCGGTGTCGGCGACGCCGGGCTGCGCGCGCTGGCGCCCCGAACCGGGCCGCTGCGCGTTGGAAAACCGCGACCCGGTCATCGACGTCCACTGCCACTTCTTCAACGCTTCCGACGTGCCGGTGCGAGGCTTCGTCGAATATGTCGCGCTCGGCGAGTTGCGCGAGGAGTTCTTCCCCAGGGCAACCGACGTCCAGACGAAAGGCCTGTTCAACGGCCTGATCGCGTTTCTGGTCGATATCCTCAGCCGTGGCGCCAAGGACGCTGCCACCGAAGCCCGCCGGCTGCGGTCGGGACAACCGCTCGAATCCGCTTCGACCGCGGCACAACGCAAGACCGCGATACTGGCTGACGCGATCCAGGAAATGGATCGGCGGGCCAGAGGGATCGAAACCTTCGGCAGGAATGCCAAGGGTTTCGATGTTGAACCCGACTATCCGGCGCTGATGGAGCAGTTGGCCCGGGATGCCGGCACGCCGCAGGCGTTCAGCCGTTCGCGCAGCCTGTCGCGGGTCGACGCGCTGGGGCTGGCCACCGACCTGCAGGGCCAGCCGAGCGAAATGCAGCGCTACATCTCTTTCGCGCTGTTGCTGCTGGATGACCGCGAAGCCATCGCGCGCGAATATCTGCGCGTCTTCGCGCCCAAGGGCTGTGTATCCCTGGTGACGCCGAGCTTCCTCGACATGGAGAACTGGCTCGGAAGCAGCAGCGCGCGATCACGCTTGCCCCAGCAGATCGAGGTGATGCACCTGCTTCAGCTTCAGATCGCGCGCACGACAGACCTGCACATGCACAGTTTCGTCGGCTTCGATCCGTGGCGAGCGGCTGCGGGTGGCGGCTCGCTGACGCTGGTCAAGCAGGCGGTCCTCGATTGCGGCTTTGTCGGGGTCAAGCTCTACCCGCCCATGGGTTTCCAGGCGTTCGGCAACGACAAGATCAAGTTTCCCAAGGGCGCTCCGAAAGGCATCGAAGCCGCGCTTCGAGGCCTGTATGCGTGGTGCGAGGACAACGACGTGCCGATCATGGCCCACGCCGAAAACAGCCTCGGCTCGCTCTGCGGCTACGGTCACCGCGCAAGCCCCGCCTGGTGGAGGAAGGCATTGGACGGTTTCCCGAATTTGCGCGTCAATCTCGCGCATTTCGGTGGCTTCGACGAACTGCGCCCGCAACCGCCCGCGAAGGAATGCCGCGAGAACGATTTCAGCGGGAAGGCCTGGGAGTTCATCATCGGCGAGACGATAAGGGTCGACGGCAGGGACAACCTTTTTGCCGACCTTGGCTATCTCTACGAGCTGACCAGTCCGGAGTTCGATGACCGGGCGCGCTCCGAGATCAGGGGCTATCTCCAGCAGTTCCAGTCCCGCTACGACCCCGATGTCCGGCATCTGCTCTATGGCACCGACTGGACGATGATCGCCAAGGAACTGGACAACAACAACTACATGGCGCGGCTCGGCGCGCAGCTGACGGCTGCCGGCTACACGCCCGAGCAGCAGCAGAACATCTACTGGCGCAACGCGGCGCGTTATCTCGGGCTCGGCAAGACCGACAGGACGCGCGCCCGCCTGCATGATTACTGCCAGAACCACCAGATCGATGCGGGCTGGCTGTCGGCATTCGACCAGTAGCCGTGTGCGGGACGGAGCGGCCGGCATTGACCTGCTGCCCTCGCGCGGCGGCTGAGCCAAGGCCGGCCATCGTTGCTGCCAGCCGCCGCCGTGGGTGGATAGTTCAGCGCCAAAATGCCAAAGTCGTGTCGGCAAGAGTTCAAATATCGAGGTCGCTTCCTTCATCCCATCCACAACCGATGTTGAGGGTTCACGAGATGACCGGTTTACGAACCTACCTGCTGAGCTTGCTTTTCCTTGTTCCCGCTCTCCTTGTCGGCCACAGCGGCGTCGGCCTGGCGCATGACTACGCCATCGAAGTGTCGGGCGTGGAGACCGAGCCTCCCGTCGCGCCGACAGGGAGCGTCCTGTTCGAAAACGTCAGGATATTCGACGGCAAGGCAAGCACGCTGTCGCCGGCGTCGAACGTGCTGGTCAACGGCAACCTCATCGAGCGCATCTCGACCGCTCCCATCGAGGCGGCCGGTGCCAAGGTCATTGCGGGCGGTGGCCGCGTGCTGATGCCGGGCCTGATCGACGCGCACTGGCACGCGATGCTGATCGCGTCGACCCCGGCGGAGGCAATGGGCGACATCGGCTTCGCCAATCTCGCCGCAGGCGACGAGGCAACGCATACGTTGATGCGTGGCTTCACGACTGTGCGCGACGTGGGCGGTCCGGTGTTCGGCCTCAAGCGCGCGATAGACAGCGGTATCGTCGTGGGGCCGCGCATCTATCCATCGGGCGCCATGATCACGGTGACCAGCGGACATGGCGACTTCCGGCAATTCAGCGACCTGCCGCGGACGATCGGCGGCCCGTTCACGCCCATGGAGAGAAACGGCGGCAGCATAGTCGTGGACAGCCCGGATGAGGTGCGCCTGCGTGTCCGCGAGCAGTTCATGCAAGGGGCCGCCCATGTCAAGCTGACAGCCGGCGGTGGGGTGTCTTCCCCCTTCAGCCCGCTCGATGTCACCACCTTCACCGAACCCGAAATGCGGGCCGCGGTCGAGATCGCCGAGAATTGGGGCACCTACGTGATTGCGCACGCCTTCACGACGGATGCGATCAAAATGGCAATCGCGGCCGGCGTGAAATGCATCGAACACGGATTCCTCATGGATGAGGAAACCGCCAAGCTGATTGCTGAAAAGGACATCTGGCTGAGCTTGCAGCCGCTTCCGGAGATGATGAGGCTGGGGCTTCGGGAGGGCTCGGTCGAGCGGGCCAAGGCGGAAGAGGTGTGGCCGGGCATCGGCCGGACATACGAACTGGCGAAGAAATACAAGATCAAGACGGCGTGGGGAACGGACGTGTTGTTCTCCCGCGATCTGGCGCGGCAGCAGGGCGCAATCCTTGCGTCGCTCATCCGCTGGTACACGCCTGCCGAAGCCCTCGTGATGGCGACCGGGACCAATGCCGAACTGCTGACACTTTCGGGGAAGCGTAACCCTTATCCCGGAAAGCTGGGCGTGGTGGAGGAAGGCGCGCTGGCCGATCTGCTGCTGGTCGACGGCAACCCGCTCGAGGATCTCCAGCTGGTCGCCAAACCCGAGACGAGCTTCCTGGTCATCATGAAGGATGGCCGCATCTTCAAGGATACGCTGCCGAACTGACGGTTTGCCGGGGAGGGCGCAGCCGCAGGACGGCTGCGGCCCCTCAGTGGCAAGCGGGAGGATCCTGGTTGCGGTCGGCGGCGCGGAGCAACCAATGATGAATTCAGCTCATGGTTGCGGCGGCCGGCCTACGCCTCCAGCGCGCCTGACCGGGCGTCGTCGCTCGGACGCGTGCCGACCAGCTTGACCAGGTCGTCGCCGGCGCGGGTGGCGCGGTGCGAACGGCGCGTCAGGATGTAGCCGTCCTGCGGCGCCAGTACCTCGACCCTGCCACCGTCCTCGCCGGGCGCGCGCACGATGGTGGCGATATGGGCGCCAGCCTTGACCGTATCGCCGGGATTGACGTGGTAGAGGATCGCCCCAGCGCAAGGGGCGGGCACCATCTCGACATGGTCGATCGGCGCCACCACGCCCGCAAATGTCTTTAGGGTCTCGATCCAGGTGTCCTCGATCACGCCACGCGCCACAAGCAGGCGATAGAGGCCCTGGGCGTCAGCTTCGGCAACTGTGGCGTAGACATCGGAAACGCCGCGATATTCGACTGTCGTGACGACGCGGCTTTCGAGCCGCGCTTCCTTGCGAGGCATCTTGAGATAGGGGTGCAGCGAGGCCTCGTCGAAGGACGAGCCCGACTGGCCGCTCCACAGGATGACGGCGTCGACGCCCATGTTCGCGGCGCAATCTTCCATCGCCGGCCAGAGCTCGTCGGGCACGTAGAGATAGGCGACGCCTTCGTCGTCGCAGTGCAGGTCGAGCACGATGTCGTGGCCGACCGAAAGCTTGAGCAGCCGTGCCTTGAGGCGCTTGTCGGCCGACATCGGCACGTCGTCGCCGGGCAGAAGCGACACGTCCGGCCTGTCGAGCAGCGGGAAGTCGCGGTTGTAGTTGGTGCGGGTGCCGAGATCGAAGCGCCCCTGGGCGGCGTGGAACAGCAACTGGTTGGCGCCGATCGGGTTGGCACGCGGCACGATGGTCAGGTTGCCGCGAATGCGCCCTTCGGCAGCTGCCTTGCGCAGGCGCGGCATCAGCGCGTCGATGGCCACCACGCCGGGCAGTTCGTCGCCATGGAGCGCGGCCTGGATATAGGCAGACGGGGCCGACGCGGACGATCCCGAAACGCGGTAGACCGGGAGTTCGTAGGCGATGCCCTCGCTGTCGCCCCGGATCGTCTCGACGCTCTTCTTCATTTGCTGCCCCCCGAATCTTGGTCCGAACGGTAGATCATCGCGCGGCGACGCCGTCCTGATCCAGCAGGAGGCGTCCGCCGCGCCAGACCTTGGGTAAGCTTACGTGGCAGCGCCCCATTGCTTCATCAGGGCAACCGAGCGCGCCAGCTGCGGTGCCGCGTGGAAGTCGTGGCCGAGGGTGGCCGCAGCCCGCCACGGCCAGCGCGGATCGGCGAGCAGGGCACGGCCAAGCGCCACCATGTCGGCGCGGCCTTCGCGCACGATCGCATCGGCCTGGGCCGGCTGGTCGATCATGCCGACCGCGCGCACCGGGATGCCCGTCGCCTTTTTCACCGCTTCGGCGAGATGGACCTGATAACCCGGGCCGGTGCGCAGGCTCTGGTGGGGCGAGTTGCCGCCGCTCGAACAGCAGATGTAGCCGATGCCAGCCTTGCCATAGGCCTTGGCCACCTCGATGGCCTCTTCCAGCGTGAAGCCGCCATCGACCCAGTCGGTCAGCGACATGCGCGCGCCGAGCATGAGGTTGGGGACGGCTTCCGCGACACGGCGCGCGACCTCGAGGGGGAACCGCATGCGGTTTTCCAGCGAACCGCCCCATCTGTCGGTGCGGTGGTTGGACAGCGGCGACAGGAACTGGTGCAGCAGGTAGCCATGGGCCGAATGCAACTCGATGAAGTCGAAGCCGGCGCGCTCGGCGCGCCTGGCCGCCTCGGCGAAGTGGCCGATGGTCCGATCGATCTCGGCTTCATCAAGCGCATGCGGCACTTGCCAGCCGTCGGCATAGGCGATCGCCGAGGCCGACACGACGGGCCACGCATCCTCCTCCGGCGTCAGCGGGCCGGAGCCGTCCCACGGCCTGTGGTTGGAGGCCTTGCGGCCGGCATGGGCCAATTGCACGCCGAATTTCGCTCCCGGCGTCGCCACCCGCCGGGCGGCATCGAGCGTGCGTCTTGCCGCCGCTTCGTTGGCATCGGAGTAGAGACCCATGCAGCCATGGCTGATGCGGCCGCGCCGCTCGACGTCGGTCATCTCGACGGTGATCATGCCGGCGCCCGACATTGCGAGGTTCATCCAGTGCTGCAGATGCCAGTCGGTGGCCGAGCCGTCGTCGGCCGAATACTGGCACATCGGGGCAACGGCGATGCGGTTGGGCAAGTCGAGCTTGCCGAGGGTGATCGGCGAGAACAGACGGACGGTCATGGCGGCTCCGATATCAGGCAGTGCGAATGTAAGGCGTCGGCGACTGGCGACAACCGTATTGCATAGGGCCAGCGCGTGTTATCTGTCGCCACGATGACTGCATGCCAGCAACGGGTGACCGAATGACGACGCGCGACCGGCTCGAAGCGATCCTTGGGCGGCTTTCCGTCCGTGCCGGCGACGAACGCGTGTTCATGAAGCTCTATGCCGAGGCCGCGCGTGGTGCTGCCGATGCCGCCGACGCGCGCGCCAAGGCAGGGCTGTCGCTCGGGCCGCTCGACGGCGCCATCGTCTCGATCAAGGATCTGCTCGACGTCGCCGGCGAGCCGACGCTGGCCGGCTCGCTGATGCGCCGGGACACGGCACCCGCAGAGCGGGACGCGCTGGTGGTCCGGCGCCTGCGCCGGGCAGGGGCGGCGATCATCGGCAAGACGGCGATGACCGAATTCGCTTTCACCGCGCTCGGCATCAACCCGCATTACGGCACGCCGGGCAATGCCGCCGATCCGACGCTGATCCCCGGCGGTTCGTCGTCGGGCGCCGGGGTTTCGGCGGCCGAAGGCACCTCGGACATTTCCATCGGCTCGGATACCGGCGGCTCGGTGCGCATTCCGGCAGCTCTCAACGGCGTGGTCGGTTTCAAGCCCACGGCGCGGCGCGTGCCGCTCGACGGCGCGTTCCCGCTGTCGCCGTCGCTCGATTCGCTCGGGCCGCTGGCGCGGACGGTCGGGGCCTGCATCGCCACCGACGCCGTCATGGCCGGCAAGGAGTTTTCCGCGCTTGTGCCGCTGTCCCTGCCGGGCCTGCGCATCGGCGTGCCGCGCGGGCGGCTGATGGAGCATTGCGACGGCACCGTTTCCGCCGCCTTCGAACAGTCGTTGAAGCGCCTCGCCGCATCGGGGGCGCGGGTCGAGGATATCGCCATCGACGACTTGCTGCTGGCCCTGCGCGAGACGACGCGGGTGGCGTCCATCGCCGCCATCGAAGGCGCGGAAATCCATGCCGACTGGCTGTCGGCAGGCGCCAAGGTTGCGGTCGACCGCCATGTCAGCGGCGGGCTCGGCCGGGCGCTGCAGGTGCCGGCGATCGCCTATATCAGGACCATGCGCCGCCGCGCCGAACTGGTGGCGGCCATGGACGAGCGCCTGTCGTCGGTCGATCTCATGGTCTTGCCCACCACGCCGGTCGTGGCCCAGCCGATCGCCGAGATGCTGGATGACGAGCGCCATGGCGATCGCATCGAGGGGCTCCTGCTGCGCAACACCCAGGTCGCCAACCAGTTCGATCTCTGCGCGCTGTCGCTGCCGATGCCTGGCACCGTTCTGCCTGCCGGCCTGATGCTGGTCGGCCGCCACGGCCACGACCGGCGCGTGCTTGCGGCGGGGCTGGCTGTCGAGGCGCTGTTGAAGGGATAGCTCTGACGATGCCGGTCACCAGCGACGGCATCACGCGCGCCTCGGTGAACCCGTGAATCGGCCTGCCGCTGGCTCTTGCGGAGCCGGCTCAAATAGTGGTCATCTTAGCGCTGGACCAGCGCGTGCCGGAATCGGACGAGGAGTTTTGAGAGATGCCGTCGACAATGAAGGGACCAGCGATCTTCCTCGCCCAGTTCGCCGGCGATTCCGCGCCATTCAATTCACTGAAATCGATTACATCGTGGGCTGGCGGGCTCGGCTACAAGGGCGTGCAGATCCCGACGCCGGATAGCAGGCTGTTTGATCTCCAGAAGGCGGCGACGTCGAAAACCTATTGCGACGAGATCAAGGGCATCTGCACGGATGCCGGCGTCGAGATCACCGAACTGTCCACCCACCTGCAGGGCCAGCTGGTGGCGGTGCATCCCGCCTATGACGCGCAGTTCGACGGCTTTGCGCCACAAGCGGTCCACGGCAAGCCGAAGGAGCGGCAGCAATGGGCGGTCGAGCAGATGAAGCTCGGCGCCAGGGCGTCGCAGAATCTCGGCCTCACCGCTTGCGTATCCTTCACCGGCTCGCTCGCCTTCCCCTATCTCTACCCGTGGCCGCAGCGGCCGGCAGGCCTGATCGAGGAGGCCTTCGCCGAGCTCGGCAAGCGCTGGCGGCCTATCCTCGACGCCTACGACGAGGCCGGCGTCGACCTGTGCTTCGAGCTGCATCCGGGCGAGGACGCCTTCGATGGCGCGACCTTCGAGATGTTCCTCGACGCCGTCGGCGGCCACCAGCGCTGCAACATCAATTACGATCCCTCGCACTTTCTGCTGCAGCAGCTCGATTATCTCGCCTTCATCGACATCTACCACGAGCGCATCAAGGCGTTTCACGTCAAGGACGCGGAGTTCAACCCGACCGGGCGCCAGGGCGTCTATTCCGGCTACCAGGGCTGGCTCAATCGGGCCGGCCGCTTCCGTTCGCTCGGTGACGGCCAGGTCGACTTCACCGGCATCTTCTCCAGGCTCGCGCAGTACGGCTATGACAGCTGGGCGGTGCTCGAATGGGAATGCTGCCTCAAGCATCCGGAAGACGGGGCCGCCGAAGGCGCGCCGTTCATCGAAAGCCACATCATCCGCGTCACCGACAAGGCGTTCGACGACTTTGCCGGCGGGGCGAGCGATCGGGCGATGCTGCGGACGATGATGGGGATTTGAACGCGGCGCTGCCCCTCATCCCGGCCCTTCGATAAACTCAGGAGGGGATGAGGGGCAGCGCCAACATATCAAGGGAGGACACAAGCATGGTCGGTGCAACGAAATCCGGGAACGGCAGCGGCCCGATCCGCTACGGCATGGTCGGCGGCGGGCAGGGCGCCTTCATTGGCGGCGTGCACCGCATCGCCGCGCGGATGGACGGCGATTTCCAGCTCGTCGCGGGTGCGCTGTCGTCCAATCCGGAACGCGCGAAGGCGTCCGCTGCCGAGATCGGCCTTGATCCCGAGCGCTCCTACGCCTCCTATGCCGAGATGGCCAAGGCCGAGGCGATGCGGCCCGACGGCATCGAGGCGGTGGCCATCGTCACGCCCAACAACGTCCATTTTCCCGCCGCCAAGGCCTTCCTCGAAGCCGGCATCCACGTCATCTGCGACAAGCCGCTGACGGCGACGCTGGCGGAGGCGAAGAAGCTCGCCGCACTGGTCGAGAAGACCGGCAAGGTCTTCGTGCTCACCCACAACTACACCGGCTATCCGATGATCCGGCAGGCGCGCGAAATGGTCGCCAAGGGCCAGCTCGGCGACATCAGGATCGTCCAGGCGGAATACCCGCAGGACTGGCTGACCGAGGACCTCGCCGCCACCGGCCAGAAGCAGGCGTCGTGGCGCGGCGACCCGAAGCAGTCGGGCGCGGGCGGTGCTGCCGGCGACATCGGCACCCATGCCTACAATCTCGCGCGCTTCGTTTCCGGCCTCGAACTCGACAGCCTGTCGGCCGATCTCGACGCCTTCGTGCCGGGCCGGCTGCTCGACGACAACGTCAACGTCATGCTGCGCTTCAAGGGCGGCGCCAAGGGCATGATCTGGGCGAGCCAGGTGGCGCCGGGCCACGAGAACGGGCTCAAGCTGCGTGTCTATGGCTCGAAGGGCGGCATCGAATGGGTCCAGGCCGACCCGAACTATCTCTGGTACACGCCCTTCGGCCAGCCCAAGCAGCTGATCACCCGCGGCGGCGTCGGCGCCGGTCCTGCCGCCGCACGCGTGACGCGCGTGCCTTCGGGGCACCCCGAAGGCTATCTCGAAGGTTTCGCCAACATCTACCAGGAGGCCGCCCGGGCCATCCGCGCGGCGCGCAAGAAGGGCGGCAAGCCTGCCAAGGACGTGATCTACCCGACCGTGCAGGACGGCGTGGAAGGCGTGGCGTTCATCGAGGCCTGCGTCAGGTCTTCGAAGAAGAATGCGGCGTGGACGAAGCTGTGAGGGGATGCGGGCTGGCTGGCGTCGCGATGGGGAAAGTTCTGCCAGCTTGACTCAAAGCAATATTTCCGGCTTCATCTTGATGTCACGGCACTTGGGGGCATTTCGTTCTGCGCGATCTGTGCAGTGACCTTGGACTAGACAGATTCTCGACGCCAGCGCAGTGGCCCGAGGAACTTGACCGATCAACTGATCGGGAAGGTTCCTGGGCGCGAACCCCATGGGCCTTCCCACAAAGGAAGGCGATGATGGGAAAGAAGGCGATCTATCTTTTGCTTGCGCTGACGGTTCTTTGCGGTGCAGGCGCTTTCGCAATGACATTCATGGCCGCCACGGCAAACAAGGAATTTGCCGGAGCGCTATTTTATGCGTTCATCGCACTTTTCACCAGCGGAGTGACCACCCTGTTCGTGGTGCTGACGCAGACACGCGATTGACCCCGTCCGAGGTCAGGACGGGCGACCATCAGGTAATCCATGACCCAGTCTCTCTTCATCATCACCGGCGCCATGGCTGCCGGCAAAACCACGGTTGCCAACGCGCTGGCAAGGCGCTTCCCGCGCTCGGCACTGGTCGGCGGCGACGTTTTTCGTCGCATGATCGTAAACGGCGCTGCGGCGATGGGGCCCACGCTCGATGTGGAGGCCCGGGCGCAACTGACACTCCGGCAGGTGATCGCGACAGATGCCGTGCGCCGCTACGTCGAAGCAGGATTCACGGTGGTCTACCAGGACATCCTCATCGGGCATGATCTTGTCGCGGCTGTCGAGCGCCTTCGCGACCTCGATCCCCGTGTGGTGGTGCTGGCCCCTTCGGCGGAAGTACTGGGCCAGCGCGACAGAGACCGGCCAAAGACCGGCTATTCCGAGGCATTTCCTCCCTCCGTCCTTGCAGAAGCACTCGCCCGCGAGACGCCTCGCATCGGTCAATGGATCGATTCATCTGCCATGGACGTGGAGCAAGTGGTGGAAACCGTGCTCGGCAGATGACACGCCTTCTGTCGCGCCCCGTCGCTTTACTCGGCGTATCATGCGCGGCCGGCCCGTTGCCGCAGCGAGATATGTCCGCCTTTCAATGTCGGTTTCCCGTTCGACAAGTTCAGGTTGAAAAACGCTCGTGCTTGTCAGCCGGCACTACGTCTGGTTACCTTGCCGGATACACGGGGGCGTGGGCATGAAGGTGGTACTCTCTTCTCTTGTGATGCTTGCGCTCGCAAGCTCTGCGGCAGCCGCCCAGTCGGTCATCCCGAAAGGATGGTTCCTGCATGACGACCTGTCGCCCACGTTGACGCTCGCCTACTACGATCCCGCCACCGGCGATGTCGACGTCTCGCTGAACTGCACTGCGGGGTACTCGGACATCGTCGTTGCGTTCTATCCGAAGTCCGGCGACATGAGCGAAGGGCGCAGCGCCAGGCTCGAACTGCGCAATGGCGACGCAGCGCACTCCATCGAGGCCACCGGCAAGACCTACAACGGCCGCTATGTCTTCGACGGACTGACGACAATGGAACCGGCACTGGCAAAGCTGCTCGTCGGCGGCTTCACGATCCTCGTCGGGGGCGAGGACATGGGCACCTACACGCCGAACGAGCACGATGGCGCCCATGTGCGCAAACTGGCCGAAGCCTGTACCGGCTGACCCGTTCGCAGCCCCTCGTCTGACGATCTGAAGCCCGACAATGCGGCGGCGGGCACCTGCCTCTGTCGGCGGGCCCTCCAGCGGTGCTGTGCCCGCGCTCGCCATCCCTGCGATCTTATCCACACCGTCGATTATCGTATACATTTTGCACGACATTCATCTTCCATATCGTACACAATCTATGCATACATAGCTCCGCGACAGATCGAGGCGACGTCCGCACCGGGGGAGAAATGGTGCCGGCGGCCTGCGGTCGACAATCGAGGGAGGGATACATGAAATCTAAGTTCCTGGCGCTGTGCGCCGCCACCGCGGCACTGATGGTCGGTGCCACCGCCGCGCAATCGGCGACGCTCGACACAGTCAAGGCGCGCGGCAAGCTGATCTGCGGCGTCTCGCTCAGCACGCCCGGCTTTGCCGCCGCTGACGACAAGGGCCGCATGCAGGGTTTTGACGCCGACATCTGCCGCTCGATCGCCGCTGCGGTGCTCGGCGACGGCGAGAAGGTCGATTTCGTCCTGACCAACATCAACACGCGTTTCCAGGCGCTGCAGTCGGGCGAAATCGACGTGCTGTCGCGCCAGACGACGGCGACCTTCTCGCGCGAAACCTCGCTCGGCATCGATTTCGGACCGACCGTTTTCTATGACGGCCAGGGCCTTCTGGTGCCAAAGTCGCTCGGCGTCGCCTCTGCCAAGGAACTGACCGACGCCGCGATCTGCACCTTGCCGGGCACCACGACCTCGCAGAACCTGACCGACTTCTTCCGCAGCATCGGCGGCAAGTTCGAGCTCGTGGTCTTCGAAAGCCCCGACGAGAACCGCGCCGCCTTCTATTCCGGCCGCTGCGAGGCGATCTCGTCGGACCGTTCGGACCTGGCCTCGATCCGCGCGGTCGCCAACAACCCCGACGACTACGTGCTGTTGCCCGAGACCATCTCCAAGGAACCTCTGGCGCCCGCCGTGCGGCAGAACGATTCCAACTGGCGCGACATCGTCTCGTGGTCGGTCTATATGCTGATGGCGGCCGAGGAAAAGGGCATCACCCAGGCCAATGTCGACGAGATGACGAAGAGCGAGGACCCCGAGATCCAGCGCATGCTGGGCGGCGCCGACGAACTCGGCAAGATGCTCGGCCTCGACAACAAGTGGGGCTACAACGTGATCAAGAGCGTCGGCAACTACGCCGAGGTCTTCGACCGCAACCTGGGCGAAAAGACCAAGCTCGGCATGACGCGCGGGCCCAACACGCAGTGGAATGCCGGGGGCCTGCTCTACGCGCCGCCGGTCCGCTGACAAACATCAAGGTCCGCGCCGCCATCGGGCGCGGACCTTGTCCCCCGTTTCCATGACATCGGCGCGCTCATGCTGTTTTTGAACGACACGCGGTTTCGCGCGGTCTTCTATCAAGTCGTCGCCATCTCGGCGGTGCTGCTCGCCGGCTGGGTGATGTACCGCACCGCCAGCGCGAACCTTGCCAAGCAGGACATCGCCACCGGTTTCGGCTTCCTGTCGCGGCAGGCCGGCATCGCCATCAGCGAAACCTCGATCGCCTACGGACCGACCGACACAATCGCGCGCGCCATCCTCGTCGGCCTCGTCAACACCATCAAGGTGTCGTTCCTCGCCGCGCTTTTCGGCACCATCATCGGCGTCTTCGTCGGCATCGGCCGGCTGTCGGCCAATCCGCTGCTCAGCCGGCTGATGCTTGCCTATGTCGAGGTGCTGCGCAACGTCCCGCTGCTGCTCTATCTGTTCTTGTGGTACTTCCTGATCATCCTGGTGTTTCCACCCGTCCGCCAGGCGATCCAGCTGTTTCCCGGCTTCTTCCTTTCCAACAGCGGCCTGGCGGTGCCAGCGGTCGAGTGGCAGAGCGGGTTCGGGCTGACGCTCGGCGCGCTTGCGTTCGGTGCTGTTGCCGCGCTCGTCGTGCGTGGCATCGGCCAGCGCCGGCGCATCGCAAGCGGCAAGGCCAATGCCGGCTGGATCGTTGCGCTCGCCCTGCTTGTGCTGCCGGTGCTGGCCGTCTGGGCCAGCGGCGCGGTCTCGCTGAGCTGGAGCGCACCGGAGGCCGGGCGCTTCCGCCTCACCGGCGGGCTGCAGATCCGCCCGGAGTTCGTGGCGCTGCTGGTCGGCCTGATGCTGAACCTGTCGGCCAGTGTCGCCGAGATCGTGCGTGCGGGCATCCAGGCGGTCAGCCGGGGCCAGTGGGAAGCAGCGCTGGCGCTCGGCCTGCCGCGCTCGCGCACGCTCAGGCTCGTGGTGCTGCCGCAGGCGCTCCGGGTCATCATCCCGCCCTTGACCAATACCTACCTCACCGTTTTCAAGAACAGCTCGCTCGCCATCGCCATCGGCTATCCCGACCTGGTGATGGTGTCGAACACCATCATGAACCAGACCGGCCAGGCGATGGAGACCATCGCCATCTTCATGGGCATCTATCTCGGCCTGTCGGTGCTGATCTCGCTGTTCATGAACTGGTACAATGCGCGTGTCGCGCTGAAGACGCGCTGACATGAGCGAGACCCAGGTTCTTCCCGCAGCCGCCAATTCCGTCGCCCGCCCGGTGCGGCGCTCTAAGTGGCGCGCGGCCTATTTCGGCACGCCCGGCAATGCGCTGGTCACGCTGGTCTGCGGCGCGCTCATCCTGCTGCTTGCCAAGCTGGCGCTTGGCTGGCTGTTCGTGAACGCCGTGTTCGACGGCGGGGCGGACGCCTGCAAGCAAAGCTCCGGCGCCTGCTGGCCGTTCCTCACTGATAAGCTGCGCTACATGCTGTTCGGCTTCTACCCGTTCGAGGAGCAATGGCGCCCGCTGGTGGCGCTTTGCCTGTTCCTCGGCGCCTGCGGCGTCTCGATGATCCCGCGCGTCTGGGGCAGGGGCCTCGTCGTCGCCTGGCTGGTGGTCATCCTGCCCGTGCTCTACGTGCTGATGGCCGGCGGCATCTTCGGCCTGACCGCGGTGCCGACGTCGAAATGGGGCGGCCTGCCGCTGTCGTTCATGCTGTCCTTCGTCGGGCTGGCCTTCGCCCTGCCGCTCGGCATCGGCCTGGCGCTGGCGCGCGCCTCGCATCTGCCGGCGATCCGGCTCCTTGGTGTCGGCTTCATCGAGCTGGTGCGCGGCGTGCCGCTGATCAGCATCCTGTTCATGGCCGCCGTCATGCTGCCGCTGTTCATGCCGGACGGCGTCACCATCGACAAGTTGCTGCGCGCGCAGGTGGCGATCATCCTGTTTGCCGCCGCCTACATCGCCGAGATCGTGCGCGGCGGCCTGCAGGACGTGCCGCCGGGCCAGTTCGAGGCCGGCCGCGCGCTCGGGCTGCATTACTGGCAGGTGATGTTCAAGATCGTGCTGCCGCAGGCGCTGAAGAAGGTCATCCCGGCGCTGGTCGGGCTGTTCATCGCCTTCTTCCAGGACACCACGCTGGTGACGATCATCGGCCTGCTCGATTTCCTCGATACCGTGCGCACCGCCTTGCGCGACCCCGACTGGCAAGGCATCGCCGTGCTCGAAGGCTACGTCTTCGCGGCCGCGGTGTACTTCCTGTTCAGCGCGCTGATGGGGGCGTACAGCCGGTTTCTGGAGCGGCATTTCAATACGTCGTATCGGTAGGAGGGCGTTCGGCGAAAATCCGTTTCGCTCTTGGTCCGCTCCGCTGGGGCAACCCCACATGAGGCCGAGCCATCCGACAAGGCACGGAACCGTTTCGCTCCCCACCGGTTGTTAACCCATCAACCGAGGAGGTTAGTGATATGACTTTCCGAAGCACACTTGCTGTAACCATCCTGCTCGCCGGTACGGCATTCGCCGCTGCCCAGACCGTGGTCGTGACACCCGAAGAACAAGTGGTCGTCCGCGAATATGTGAAGACCAATCCGGTGATCGTCGAACGCCCATCCAACTTCGAACTGGTCGTCGGCGCGATCATTCCGGACATTCTGAAGCCGGGCGCACTTGCCGACAACAAGTATCAGTATGTCGTGATGGACGGCCGTACCGTTCTCATCGACCCGCAGACCCGCAAGGTGGTCTACATCATGGACTGACGGCTCGATGCACAAGTTGCATTGGGGCGCCTTCAGTGCCCCTTGCCATCGCAGAGAGGTGTTGCCGCCAGGCGGTGACACCTCTCTTTTAGCGGGCAGGCCTTCTTGAGGCTGGGATTTCGGAAATAGGCAGCGCCTGGGCTTGAACGGCGGGCTGGCCGATCGCAATGCGGGTGGCCGCTGCCAAGCTCGATCCCCAGCATGACAACTCTTCTCAACTGGCAAGCCGCCTCTCCCCGAGGGGAGAGGTCGGTCGCGGCGCGGGCCGCTAAGCCGCCTTGGCCGAGGGCGACGTCTTGTTGATTGCCGTCACCGCCAGGTTCGTCAGCTTGTTGTTGGTCGCCTTTTCCTGGTCGAGGATTTCGCTCAGCAGGGTGTGGGCCTCGTCATGGCCGAGATCCTTGGCCCACTCGCGAAGCGAGCCGTAGCGGGCGATCTCGTAGTGCTCCACCGCCTGGCACGCCGCCAGCAGGCCGGCATCGAGAGCGGTGCCCGATGCCTCTTCCATCAATCCGTCGGCCTCCTTGATCAGGCCTTCGATCGCGTCGCATTTCTCGCCTGCGGCCTTCTTGCCGATCGACTTGAAGACCTGCTCCAGCTTCTTGATCTGGCCCCTGGTCTCCTCGAGGTGATCCTCGGCGGCCTTCTTCAGCTTGGCGTCCTTGGCCGCCTTGGCCACCTTGGGAAGTGCCTTGGTGATGGCGTTTTCGGCAAAGTACATGTCCTCGAGCGTGTGCTCGAAAATCTCGTTCAGCGTTTTCATCTGGTGTCGCTCCTTGCGGGAAAGTGCAGGGAGGGAATGGATCAAGCGGCAGAAGGTTCCCGTCGAAAACAGCGCTCTTTCTCGGGAACGATGGCCTGCCTCCAGCGTTGCGATGGCAACACAAGGGGAAGTCTCATGCTGCGTCTCGTTGCATTGCTGTTCGTCGGATATTGCACCTATCGCATCGGCCGCGAGTTCATCGACAGCGTGCCGGACGATTTCGATCTCGTGGAACCGCTGCCGCTGCTCCCTTCTCCGGAGCGCCAGCGACACGACGCCCATCTGGCGCGGAGAGACCGGCGGGTCCGAAAGCGCTCGGCAGCCTAGGCAACCTGGCCAACCCATTCCGCCAACCGGAGACAACCCGATGACCGACAAGCAAGAGTTCGAAGCGAAGTTCTGGAAGTCGATCCGCGCAGACATGACCGTCATGGTGGGCACCGCTGGAGTCGACCCGCGCCCGATGACGGCGCAGTTCGACGGCGAGCGCAAGACCATCTACTTCTTCACCGCGAAGGACACTGAGATTGCCGAAAACCTGACGCGCGCCAAGAAGGCAACCCTGGTCTACGCCGCCAGGAAGCACGACCTGTTTGCGACCCTCCATGGGACGCTCAGGATCGACAACGACCGCAAGACGGTCGACCGGCTGTGGAACCGCTTCGTGGCTGCCTGGTTCGAGAAGGGCAAGGACGACCCCAAGCTCTGCCTGCTCCGCTTCGAGCCGGCCGACGCCCAGATCTGGCTCGACGCCTCGAGCCTTGTCGCCGGCGTCAAGATGTTCCTCGGCCTGGGCGACCCCAAGCAGGACTATGCGGACAGCGTGGCCAGAGTGAGCCTGAAGTGACCGGAGGACGGTGCCAGCAGCGCTGGCCTATCTCGCGAAGGACCCGACGACGAGGGCGCCCATAACCAGCGCCGTGCCGATGGACGCGAGAATGGTGAGTGTCTGAAGTACCCCGAGGGTAGCACCTGCCGTCACAACTGCGACTAAGGCTGCAGTGGCTATCAACGCCAGCACGGGCCTCTTTCGGACGACTTGGATCATCGGGCTCAATCCTTCTGCTTTCCCGGCAATCTAGTCACTCGCCACTGAAATGCCATATCGCGCACCTGCGACATGAGGACTGTGTCGCGTCCGGCGAACTGCCGGATCGCTCCACCCTGGGCTGAAACAACGCCGTTGTCCCTCGCACCTACTCCGCCATCTTCGGAAACACCTTCCAGCGCTTCGGCCGGAATGCGACCCGGCTCTTCTGTGCCGCGGGGTGGCCGACGGGCAGTTCGATCTCGACGCGTTCGCGGCCGCCGCCGATTTCGAGCTCGACGCGGCGCGTGCCGGCGACGCGGCGGCTGGCGGCGACCGTGCCGGCAATGCAGCCATTGCATTCGTCGAGCAGTTCGATGTCATGCGGGCGGAAGTAAAGCGTCGCCTCGCCATCTGGCAGGTCGGGGGCAGCCAGGCCGATCGGCCGGTCCGATATCCAGACCTGGCCGTCCTCGACCTTGACCGGCAGCGAGCTCGACTCGCCGATGAAGCCGTAGACGAAGGGCGAATTGGGCGTGTCGTAGACCTCGTCGGCGGTGCCGATCTGTTCGATGCGGCCCTGGCTCATCACCACCACGCGGTCGGCGAGTTCGAGCGCCTCCTCCTGGTCGTGGGTGACGAAGATCGTGGTATGGCCGGTGGCGTCGTGGATTTCGCGCAGCCAGCGGCGCAGCTCGCGCCGAACCTGGGCGTCGAGGGCGCCGAAGGGCTCGTCGAGCAGAAGCACGCGCGGCTCGATGGCCATGGCGCGGGCCAGTGCCACGCGCTGGCGCTGGCCGCCCGACAGTTGTGCGGGGTAGCGCTTTTCCAGGCCTGAAAGCTGGACGAGGTCGAGCAGCTCGGAGGCGCGGCGGCGGATTTCCGCCTTGGTCGGCCGCTTGGCCGAGGGCCGCACCTTGAGGCCGAATCCGATGTTGTCGGCCACCGTCATGTGGCGGAACAGGGCGTAGTGCTGGAACACGAAGCCGACATTACGCTCCTGGATGGTTCGGTTCGAGGCATCCTCGTCGCCGAAGAAGATCGTGCCGCGCGTCGGCCGTTCGAGCCCGGCGATGAGGCGCAGAAGCGTGGTCTTGCCCGAGCCGGATGGGCCGAGCAGCGCGATCAGCTCGCCCGACCTGATGTCGAGCGAGACGTCGCGGAGCGCCGGGAACCGGTCGAATTCCTTGCGCACATTTGAAACGCGAACTTCCATCAGTCTGTCTGCCTCTGTCAGTGTCCGCGCGTGGCGGCGATCTCGGCGCCGTAGCGGAGCTCGAGAAGGGTTTTGAGCACAAGCGTCACCAGGGCCAGGCCGGCGAGCACGGACGCGACGGCAAAGGCGCCGACGGCATTGTATTCGTTGTAGAGGATCTCGACATGCAGCGGCATGGTGTTGGTCATGCCCCTGATGTGGCCCGACACCACCGAAACGGCGCCGAATTCGCCCATGGCGCGGGCGTTGCACAGCAATACGCCGTAGAGCAGACCCCATTTGATGTTGGGCAGGGTCACATGCCAGAAGGTCTGCCAGCCATTGGCGCCTAGCGACAGTGCCGCCTCCTCGTCGCCGGTGCCCTGTTCCTGCATCAGCGGGATCAGTTCGCGGGCGACGAAGGGGAAGGTGACGAAGACGGTCGCCAAGACGATGCCGGGCACGGCGAACAGGATGACGATGCCGTGCATCTTGAGCCAGGGCCCGAGCAGGCTCGAGGCGCCGAACAAGAGCACGTAGACCAGGCCCGAGATGACGGGCGAGACCGAGAACGGCAGGTCGATCAAGGTGGTCAGGAAGGCCTTGCCCTTGAATTCGAACTTGGCGATGGCCCAGGCGGCGGCGACGCCGAACACCAGGTTGAGCGGCACCGAGATGACGGCGACCAGCAGCGTCAGCTTGATCGCGGCGATGGTGTCGTGCTCGTTGATGGCTTCGACAAAGGCGCCGATGCCGCGCGAAAACGCCTGTTCGAACACCACCACCAGCGGCAGCAGCAGGAAGACGGCGAGGAAGGCGAAGGCGACGAACATCAGCCCGGCGCGCGCCAGCGGCCGTTCGGTCACCGCCAGCGAGGCGTGCTCGTGATGGGCGTCTGCGGGGTAAAGCTCTGGATCAGCCATAGCGCTTGCGGGTCCGCGACTGGATGAGGTTGATGACGAGCAACATCAGGAACGACAGCGCCAGCATGATCGTGGCGATCGCGGTGGCTGCGGCATAGTCGTACTCCTCGAGCCGGATGACGATCAAAAGCGGCGCGATCTCGGAGATGTAGGGCAGGTTGCCGGCGATGAAGATGACCGAGCCGTATTCGCCGACGCCGCGGGCGAAGGCGAGCGCGAAGCCGGTGATGACGGCCGGTGCCAGCCCGGGAAACAGCACCAGGAAAATGGTCTGGAAGCGGTTGGCGCCCAGGGTGGCGGCAGCTTCCTCGACCTCCTTGTCGATCTCCTCGATGATCGGCTGCACCGTGCGCACGACAAAGGGCAGGCCGATGAAGATCAGCGCGATGACGATGCCGAGCGGGGTGTAGGCGACCTTGATGCCGAGCGGCGCCAGCAGCGACCCCATCCAGCCCTTCGGCGAATAGAGCGTGGTCAGCGCGATGCCCGCCACCGCCGTCGGCAGGGCGAAGGGCAGGTCGACCATGGCGTCGATGACGCGGCGGCCGGGAAAGCGGTAGCGCACCAGCACCCAGGCGACGATGGTGCCGAAGACGACGTTGACGGCGGCAGCGATGAACGCCGTGCCGAAGCTGATCTCCAGCGCCTTGACGGTGCGCCGGTCGGTGGCGATGGCCCAGAAATCGGTCCAGCCGAGCGAGGCCGAACGCCAGACGAGACCTGAAAGCGGGATCAGGATGATGAGCGTGAGGTAGGCAAGCGAGAAGCCGAGCGTCAATCCGAAACCCGGAATGACGCTCGGCTGTCTGAACCGCCACCCCGCCTTGGCGGGAGCTGATGTCATGTCGTCGTGGTCTTCGCTCTACTGGGCCGGCTTGTAGATCTGGTCGAATATACCACCATCGCCGAAGTGATAGGGCTGCGCCTTTGCCCAGCCGCCGAAAATCGGATCGTCGATGGAGACGAGCTTCAGTTCGGCCTGCTTCTGCAGGTCGGCTGCGGGCACCAGCTCGGGCTTGGACGGCCGGTAGTGATGCTTGGCGGCAATCGTCTGGCCTTCTGCCGAGTAGAGGTAGTTGAGGTAGGCCTCGGCAACCTTGCGGCTGCCCTTGGCGTCGACATTGGCATCGACCACGGCGACCGGCGGCTCGGCCAGGATCGACTGCGGCGGGAAGACGATGTCGAACTTCTCGGCGCCGAATTCGTCGAGCGCGAGATAGGCCTCGTTTTCCCAGGCGAGCAGCACGTCGCCCTGTTCGCGTTCGGCAAAGGTCACCGTCGAGCCGCGGGCGCCGGTGTCGAGGATCGGCACATGGGCATAGAGGTTGCCGACGAATTCCTTGATCTTGGCTTCGTCGCCTGCGAACTGGCCGTTGGCCCAGGCCCAGGCGGCGAGGTAGTTCCAGCGCGCGCCGCCCGAGGTCTTGGGGTTCGGCGTGATCACCTGGACGCCGTCCTTGACCAGGTCGCCCCAGTCGTTGATGCCCTTGGGATTACCCTTGCGCACCAGGAAGATGATCGTCGAGGTGTAGGGCGAGGCGTTGTTGGGTAGCTTCGAGCGCCAGTCGGGATTGATCTTCTTCGACTTCTCGACGATGGCGTTGATGTCGCTTTCCAGCGCCAGCGTGACGACGTCGGCGTCGAGCCCGTCGATCACGGCACGCGCCTGCTTGCCGGAGCCGCCATGCGACTGCTGGATCGTCACCGTCTCGCCGCTCTCGGCCTTCCAGTGCTTGGCGAAGGCCTCGTTGTAGTCCTTGTAGAGCTCGCGGGTCGGGTCGTAGGAGACGTTGAGCAGCGTGGTGTCTGCATAAGCAAGGCCCAGGCCGCCGAATTGGACTGCGCCGGCCAGCAGCGCCGAGAGAAGCAATTTCCTGCGTGAAGTGGTCATTTCCGCCTCCGTTCGAATATGGTCATACTCTATCGAACTGGTAGAAATTAGATGCGGCGAATGTTCCGAATTTCGGCGCGTCGGGGCAAATTTCGGCCATCCAGCGGCCGGTCGCGAAATTTTTTTGCTCGCTCAAAAAGTCCTGAACGGCCCGGGCGATATGAACGTTCGCCACAAGCGATGACAGCTAGAGCGTTTCCTATCTTGAGCGAATCGTAGGATTCCCAAAGAAGGTGGTTTGTGATTCAAGATGCTGGCTGGGTGGAGGCCAGCATCTGATGA
>NZ_JACHOU010000004.1 GCF_014206975.1 Aminobacter aganoensis | reverse complement strand
CTGGAAGCCAGCCATCGCGGCTGGGGCCAGTCGATCGTCATCGGCGTTGCGGGCGCCGGCCAGGAGATTTCGACGCGGCCGTTCCAGCTGGTCACAGGCCGGACCTGGAAAGGCACCGCCTTCGGCGGCGCGCGCGGCCGCACCGACGTGCCGAAGATCGTCGACTGGTACATGGAGGGCAAGATCCAGATCGACCCGATGATCACGCATACGCTCAAGCTCGAAGACATCAACAAGGGTTTTGACCTGATGCATGCCGGCGAGAGCATCAGAAGCGTGGTCGTCTACTGATGAGCGCAGTCGCATATGAGGTCGACGTCAGGGGCCTGGACGACCTGTCCCCTGGCGATCTCTATGCGATGCTGAAAATGCGCATCGACGTCTTTGTCGTCGAGCAGAAATGCGCGTTCCCGGAGCTGGACGGCAAGGACCCCGAGGCTCTGCACCTCAGGCTGCTTGCCGGCAAGGAATTGCTGGCAAGCACCCGGATCATCGGGCCCTCCGGCACCGACGGCCCGGCCTATATCGGCCGGGTCGTGGTGTCGCCCGGCCACCGCGGCAAACGGCTTGGCGACAAGCTGATGGCCGAATCCATCGCCGCCTGCGAACGGCTGTTCCCCAGCCGCCCGATCGCGCTGTCGGCGCAGAGCCATCTCGAAAAATTCTATGCGTCCTTTGGCTTCGAGACCGTGTCGGAGGAATATCTGGAAGACGATATCCCCCATATCGACATGCTCCGGCCCTTGCCTGCCTGAGCCTTGCGCATGCAAGGTGCAGCGATGGACAACAAGCCTATCATCTACGTCGACGCCGACGCCTGCCCGGTCAAGGACGAGGTGGTGAAGGTCGCCGAACGCCTCGATCTCATCGTCACCTTCGTCTCCAATGGCGGCCTTAGGCCGTCGCGCGATCCAATGATCCGCAACGTGGTGGTCTCCAAGGGAGCGGATGCCGCCGACGACTGGATCGTCGAAAACAGCCGCGCCAACGACATCGTCGTCACCGCCGACATTCCGCTGGCAGCCAGGGCGGTCGCGCTGGGCGCCCATGTGCTGGGGCCGACCGGCAAGCCCTTCACCCCCGAGACCATCGGCATGGCGGTCGCCATGCGCGACCTCAAGCAACATCTGCGCGAGACCGGCGAGAGCAAGGGCTACAACGCATCCTTTGCACCGCAGGACCGCTCGCGCTTCCTTGGAGCGCTGGACCAGATGGCGCGCCGGGCCGTAAAAGTGGCAGCAACGGGTGGCGCACCGGCATGAAGCCGTTCGGCCGCCACTTCATCTTTCTCGCCAGCGCAGGCATTGGCCTGGTCGCGCTTGTCGCGGCACTGCTGTTTCACCATCCTCTCAGCTACAGCATCGCCGCCAACGCCTTCTTCGCCTGCTACATCTTCCTGGTGCTGCGCGAGATGCCGAGGCTGACCGCGGACTTCCTCAGCCGGCGCGCCCAGCAGGCCGACGAGCCGATCTGGATCATCTTCCTGGTGACGATCGGCATCGTGGTGGTTGCCGTCGGCTCGCTGTTCATCCTGATCAACGCGAAACAGGTACCCCACGCCTATTGGCTCGCCTTTTCGCTGCTGTCGCTGCCACTCGGCTGGCTGACAATCCACGCCATGGCGGCACTTCACTACGCCCGTCTGTACTGGAAAGGCGACAGCAAGGCAGACGCCACCTCGACGCGCAGCCGCAAGCCCGTCGGCGGATTGATCTTTCCCGGCACGGAACGCCCCTGCGGTTGGGACTTCCTCTACTTCGCCGTGGTCATCGGCATGACGGCGCAGACAGCAGACACCAACATCTCCTCGACGCACATGCGCCAGGCAGCGCTGGTCCATTCGATCCTGTCGTTCTTCTTCAACACCATCATCGTTGCTGCCGCGGTCAACCTTGTGGTTTCGCTCGCCAGCTGATTTCACGCCGATGTCATCGTCACCACGAAACCCTGCCCTTGCCGCATCCGTAATTCGACCAAGGTATGCGCTCGGCGGGCAGTCTCCCGTTGCGCCCGACGGAGGTCAGCTGCGATGGAAAGCCATGTTCTCAAGGCACATGACGACGAGCCGGCGAATGCGGCAGCTGGCACGCTCGTCTACCGGCAAACGCGCTGGACGCGCCTCACCCACTGGATCTGGACGTTGTCGCTGTTTTTCCTGCTGCTCAGCGGTCTGCAGATATTCAACGCCCACCCGGCGCTCTACATCGGCAAGCAATCGGGCTTCGAGTTCGACAACGACGTCCTGGTCATTGGGTCCGACTATAATTCAAATGGACCAATAGGTTACACCGAATTCCTCGGTAAAAGATTCAACACCACCGGAATCCTCGGCCTTTCCGGCACCGCCGACAATCTCGATGCGCGCGCGTTTCCCGCATGGGCGACAATTCCTTCCGGCCAGGACCTTGCAACCGGCCGCGTCGTCCACTTCTTCTTTGCCTGGGCCCTGTCGGGAACTCTGCTGGCATGGTTTGTCGCGAGCCTGCTCAACGGCCACCTGCGCCGCGACCTCGTGCCTCGCGTCGACGACATCAGGCGCTTGCCCAGAGACATCGCCGACCACGCCAGGCTGAAGTTCCACCACAGCCGCAACTACAACACGCTGCAGAAGCTCGCCTATGGCGGCGTGCTGTTCGTGCTTTTGCCGCTGATGGTCGTGACCGGCCTTGCCATGTCGCCAAGCATGAACGCGGCCCTTCCATTCCTCGCCGACCTGCTTGGCGGTCGGCAGACGGCGCGAACAATACATTTCGTTGCGATGGCGCTTCTGGTCGCGTTCTTCATCGTCCACATGCTGATGATCCTGGCGGCAGGCCCGATCAACGAACTGCGCTCGATCGTCACCGGGTGGTACCGCACGGATTCGCCCAATGGCGACAACGGTTCGCACAATGGGAGTGCGTGACATGCCGAAATTCCAACTGAACCGCCGGCGCTTTCTGACCGCGGCATCGCTCGGCATCTCGGGAATGGCACTGTCCGGCTGCGATGCATTCGACTTCCTGCAGGACAGCGACAACGGCGTGCGCAACGTGCTCGAAGGCGCCAACGGACTGACCTATCGCGCGCAGAGGCTGCTCGCGGGCCGCGCTTCGCTTGCCCAGGAGTTCTCCGAGGCGGACATTCGCCAGTCGCAGCGGCCCAACGGCGTGACTGCACCCGACGACGACACCTACAAGGGCCTGCTGTCGAATCAGTTCGCCGACTGGCGGCTCGACGTGGCCGGGCTCGTCGAAAAGCCGCTGTCGCTGTCGCGAGAGCAACTGATGGCGATGCCTTCGCGCACCCAGATCACCCGGCATGACTGCGTCGAGGGCTGGAGTTGCATCGCCAAATGGACAGGCGTGCAGATGGGGCTGGTGCTCGACGCCGCCGTGGTGAAGCCGAATGCCCGCTACGCGGTTTTCCATTGCCTGGACACGATCGAGCGCAGCCTGTCCGGCGAGGTCAAATATTATGGATCGATCGACCTGCTCGACGCGCGGCACCCGCAGACGATCCTGGCCTACGGCATGAACGGCAAGGCTTTGCCGGTCGAGAACGGCGCGCCGCTGCGCGTCAGGGTCGAACGCCAGCTCGGCTACAAGATGCCGAAATACGTGCACAGGATCGAGTTGGTCGACGGTCTCGGCGCGATGGGCCTGGGCAAGGGCGGCTATTGGGAAGACCGAGGCTACGACTGGTATGGCGGCATCTGACGACAGTGACAGCAATTGCGTTCACTACCCGGAAGTATTGGATGGGACTATCCGGCCGTGTGAATAAGCACTGCGCTCCTAGGTGACAAAGAGTCGTCGTTGGGATATTGACGAGTCGTCTGGGGCCTTTGCGGGCTCCACCTGTTTGCGGGAGAGAGCAGCGAAAGCTGACGCCGAAGGGGAAATCGCCCGAAATCTCTCAGGCAAAAGAACCGTAAACGGGAAGGACACTCTGGAAAGTCGGGGCCGAAAACCCCGCGCCGAAGGTGTAAGCGCTGCCGACAGAGTTCCGGAGCGCGAGTCTCTCAGGCTTCAGACAGAGGGGCACGGAATGGCCGCCGCAGCGGCTGGACACGTGCGACTCTGGAGAAGACATGACGGGCGACAACACCCACAACCTACCGCTTGCAGACCTGCATTCCGCCGCTGGTGCGCGCTTTGGTGCCTTTGCCGGCTGGAACATGCCGCTGACCTATCCCGCCGGCGTGATGAAGGAGCACCTTCACACCCGCGAGCATGTCGGCCTGTTCGACATTTCCCACATGAAGCTGTTCGTGGTCAGCGGCCCCGGTGCCGCCGACCTGCTCAACCGTGCCTGCCCGCTCGACTCCAAGGCGCTCGAGCTTCGCCAGTCGAAGTACACCTTCTTCCTGACCGAGGCGGCTGGCATCATCGATGACCTGATCATCACCCGGCTCGGCGACGAGCGCTTCATGGTGGTGGCCAATGCCGGCAACGCCGCGACCGACGAAGCGCATCTGCGCGACCTAGCCAAGGGCTTCGATGCCACGGTCGAGCCGCTCGACCGTGTCTTCATCGCCATCCAGGGCCCGGAAGCGGCCGAGGTGCTGGCAAAGGCAGGCATTGTCACTGACGGGCTGTTCTTCATGCAGGGCCTCGAACCCCGCGCCAACTGGTTCATGAGCCGCTCGGGCTATACCGGGGAAGACGGTTTCGAGATCGGCCTGCCCGAGGCGGACGCCCGCGAACTGCTGGGCAAGCTGCTCGGCGACGAACGCGTCATGTGGATCGGCCTGGCCGCACGCGACAGCCTGCGGCTCGAAGCCGGCCTCTGCCTGCACGGCAACGACATAACGCCCGAGACCGACCCGGCAGGCGCTGGCCTGATGTGGGCCATCCCCAAGGATCTGCGCACCGAAGGCACGTTCATCGGACGCGCGGCACTCGCCAAGATCCTCGCCGACGGAGCTGTGGAAAAGCGTGTCGGGCTGAAGCCCGAAGGCCGCCAGCCGGTGCGTTCGGGCACGCAACTCTTTGACGCCGACGGCAATCCGGCCGGTCGCGTCACGTCGGGCGGCTTCGGTCCCTCGGCCGGCTTCCCGGTCGCCATGGGCTATGTCCCGGCATCGCTTTCCAAGGCCGGCACCCGCGTCTTCGCCGATGTTCGCGGCACCAGGGTGCCTGTCGACGTCCATTCCCTTCCCTTCACGCAGCATCGCTATCGCAAAGGATAATTTCCATGACCAAGACCTATTACACAGAAGACCACGAGTGGCTGCGCGTCGAGGGCGACATCGCAACGGTCGGCATCACCGACTACGCGCAGGAACAGCTTGGCGACCTCGTCTTCGTCGAACTGCCTGAAGCCGGACGCAAGCTCGCCAAGGGCGACGTCGCCGTCGTCGTCGAATCCGTCAAGGCGGCTTCGGACGTCTATGCGCCGCTCGACGGCGAGATCACCGACGCCAACGCAGCCCTCTCGTCCGACCCGGCACTCGTCAACTCCGCCGCCACCGGCGAAGGCTGGCTGTGGAAGATGAAGATCGCCAATGCGGGCCAGCTCGAAGGCCTGATGGATGAAGCGGGCTACAAAGCCCATATCGGTTGACAGGATTGCCTGAGATGACCACTGCACCATACCCCTTTTCGGCCCGTCACATCGGGCCTGGCGCGGCCGAAACCCGCGCCATGCTTGCCGCCATCGGCGTGCCCTCGGTGGAAACGCTGATCTCCCAGGCGGTTCCGAAGTCGATCCGGCTGGACCGTCCGCTGGCGCTGCCGGCGCCTGCGAGCGAACATGAAGCGCTTGCCGAACTCGGCGAGAAGATGGGCCGCAACAAGGTGCTGAAGAGCTTCATCGGCGCCGGCTACCACGGCGTCAACGTGCCGCCGGTCATCCAGCGCAACCTGTTCGAGAACCCGGCCTGGTACACCGCCTACACGCCCTACCAGGCCGAGATCAGCCAGGGCCGGCTGGAACTTCTGTTCCACTTCCAGACGCTCGTCGCCGAACTGACGGGCCTGCCCGTCGCTTCCGCATCGCTGCTGGACGAGGCGACCGCCGTCGCCGAGGCCGTCGGCATCGCGCTGCGTCATCATCGCGACAAGCGCAGCCGTGTCGCCCTCGCCGGCGCAACGCATCCGCAGACGCTGGACGTCGTGCGCACCCGCGCCGAGCCCATCGGCACCGAGATCGACGGCGCGACCATCGACGACAACACCGCGGCACTGATCGTTTCCTGGCCCGACACCAACGGTGTCTATGGCGACCATAAGGCCGCGATCGAGAAGGCCAAGGCCGTCGGCGCGATCGTCATCTTCGTCTGCGACCCGCTCAGCCTGACCGTCACCGACGCGCCTGCCAGCCTTGGTGCCGACATCGCCGTCGGCTCGATGCAACGCTACGGCGTGCCGATGGGCTTCGGCGGTCCGCACGCCGCCTATTGCGCTGTCTCCGACAAGCTGACCCGCCTGATGCCAGGCCGCCTCGTCGGCCAGTCGGTCGACAGCAAGGGCCGCCCCGGTTACCGGCTCGCTCTGCAGACCCGCGAGCAGCACATCCGCCGCGACAAGGCGACGTCGAACATCTGCACGGCGCAGGCCCTGCTCGCCAACATGGCGGCGTCCTTCGCCATCTGGCACGGCCCGTCCGGCCTGCAGGCCATCTCGGAGCACATCCACGCACTGGCTAGCCGTCTGGCCGATGGCCTTAAGGCCGCCGGCGTCGCCGTGCTCGGCGACAAGCGCTTCGACACCGTCACCGTCGAAGCCAAGGGCAAGGCCGAGGCGATCGCCGCCGACGGCGAGAAAGTCGGCCGGCTGCTGCGGGTCATCGACGCCGACCATGTCTCGATCGCCTTCGACGAAACCTCCACCGCGGCCGACCTCGAAGCGATTGCCGCGCTGTTCGGTGCCAAGGTGCCGGCGGAGGCCAAGCGCGCCCTGCCCGGCAAGCCGCGCGGCAAGGAGTTCCTGACCCAGCCGGTGTTTCACCAGAACCGCTCGGAAACGGACATGATGCGCTTCCTGCGCCGGCTCGCCGACAAGGACCTGGCGCTCGACCGCGCCATGATCCCGCTCGGCTCCTGCACGATGAAGCTCAACGCTGCCGCCGAGATGATGCCGGTGAGCTGGCCGTCGGTCGCCAACCTGCATCCGTTCGCACCGACGAGCCATTCGCTCGGATATCGCGCGATGACCGACGACCTCGAGGCATGGCTGTGCGAAATCACCGGGTTCGACGCTGTCAGCCTGCAGCCGAACGCCGGCAGCCAGGGTGAGTATGCCGGCCTTCTGGCGATCCGCCGCTATCACCACTCGCGTGGCGAGACGCAGCGCAACATCTGCCTGATCCCGTCTTCGGCGCACGGCACCAACCCGGCAAGTGCGGCCATGGCCGGCATGGAAGTGGTGGTCGTGCACTGCCTCGACGACGGCGACATCGATGTCACCGACCTCAAGGTCAAGGCCGAGCAGCACGCCGACAAGCTTGCGGCGCTGATGTTCACCTACCCCTCGACGCACGGCGTGTTCGAGGAAGGCGCGCGCGACATCTGCGAGATCGTGCACACGCATGGCGGCCAGGTCTATTTCGATGGCGCCAACCTCAACGCCATGGTCGGGCTTGCCCGCCCGGCCGACATCGGCGCCGACGTCTGCCACATGAACCTGCACAAGACCTTCTGCATCCCGCATGGCGGCGGCGGCCCCGGCATCGGGCCGATCGGCGTCAAGGCGCACCTGGCACCCTTCGTGCCCGGCCACGTCGATGCAGGCACAAGCCATGCAGTTTCGGCTGCGCCCTTCGGCAGTGCCTCGATCCTGCCGATCACCTGGATGTACATCCGGATGATGGGTGGTTCGGGCCTGAAGCAGGCGACGGAGACGGCGATCCTGAACGCCAACTACATCGTCACCAAACTCGAAGCGCACTATCCGGTGCTGTTCAAGGGCCGCAACGGGCGCGTGGCGCATGAGTGCATCCTCGACACCCGCGTGCTGAAGGAGCGCGCAGGCATATCGGTCGAGGACATCGCCAAGCGGCTGATCGACTACGGCTTCCACGCACCGACCATGTCGTGGCCGGTCTCCGGCACGCTGATGGTCGAGCCGACCGAATCCGAGCCGAAGCACGAAATCGATCGTTTCTGCGAAGCAATGATCGCGATCGCTGCCGAGGCGGCCAAGGTCGAAAAGGGCGTGTGGCCGAAGGACGACAATCCGCTGGCCAATGCACCGCACACGGCGACCGAGACGCTTGCCGGCGAGTGGAAGCATCCCTACTCGCGCCTTGAGGCGGCCTATCCGGGCGGCGACCCCGACACCGCAGCCAAGTACTGGCCCCCGGTGTCGCGCATCGACAACGTGGCGGGCGACCGCAACCTGGTCTGCGCCTGCCCGCCGCTGTCGGAATATCTCGGCGCCGCCGAGTAAGCAGGCCCGAAACCAGATGAGACGGCCGGACATCTGTCCGGCCGTTTGCTTTTGCGGCGATGGCGCTATCTGCAGCCGTGCCGGATGACGAGTTTAGGCAAACAGCCGTGCAGGCTCATAGGTTGTCGCGCCACCCGTGGTATCCGCCGTAACCGCCCGGTTTCGGCCGGAACGCTTGGCAGCGTAAAGCGCTGCGTCCGCCGCGAGCAGCATTTCATCGAGCGACGTCACTGCTTCATCGCCGAAACAGACGCCGACGCTGACGGTACTGCGCAGTGGCCCGAGCTTGGTGGCGACGATCTCGGCGCCGAAGGCGGCGCCGATTGCGCGCAATATCTCGTGAGCCTCATCGGGAGCGACACCCGACATGACGACGGCGAATTCCTCGCCGCCCAGCCGAAAGCACTCGACACCGTCCTGGGCGTGGCTCCTGACGACATCTGCGAAGCGCTGCAGGACCGTATCGCCCGCGGCGTGGCCGAAGACGTCGTTGGTACGCTTGAAATGGTCGAAATCGAACATGGCCAGCGCCATCGAAGGTCCGAACCGAGTGTCACGATGAAACATCGTCAAGGCCCTGCGGTTCAGCAAGCCGGTCAGGGGGTCGGTCAGCGTCTGCACGGTCAGCTGGCGCTGGGTGCGCAGGTGATGCAGCGAAATGGTCAGCGCCCCAAGCGCCGTCATGCAGGCAACGACGACGGCAGTGTTCAGGTCTTCGGCCCAGTTCTTGGGGACGGTGCCCAGCGACCACTGCCCCTCCAGGACCAGGACCAAGGCGCAGAGCGTGAAGGAGACGGCAGCGCTGCCAGCGAGCAAGGTGACGGCGGCCAGGATACGCCGATCATATTCGCCGGCGGCCCAGAACATCGCCGTTATCACCACCAGCAGCGCCGTAACCGTCGAATAGGCGAGGACGAAACCCAGACCGTCATAGCCGGCGGCGGTTGCCGCCGTGATCACCACCACCGCCGCAAGGACTGGCCCTGCTGCCATCCTGTGCCAACCGCGCTCGAGATACTGGGCCGTCGAGCACAGGATGACGAAGAAACCGGCAACCAGCAGTGCCAGGGTCACCTGACCAAGCCATGGCGAGGCGTTGCGGCCATATTGCCAAAAGCCGATGACATGGACGACAAGAAGTAGTATCCCCACCGCCATCGTGAAGACGAAACGCGCTTGGCGCGCCGTCAGCCAGATGGCGAGCAGCGTTCCGCTCAGACAGGCGCCGGACAGAGCCGTTGCGAGCAAAAGGGAACCGAAGTCAAGCACGAGGCCCCCGCCTTGTTGATTGTCCGATTGTTTGGGAAGCACTTATGGACTTAGCGGTCGCCCAGCAACCGCCAAAGGCCAGATCGTCGCCACTCATCAACCGGTGATTTCGGTTTGCGTTTACGAATAGTTGCACGGTTGTGTCGCGTTTGACAACATGACGCACGAACATAACCGGAACTTCTATTGCGCCGACGGCAAAACTGGCACACTTGGCAAACTGATTCGCAGCATCGGAAAACCGTATTGAGCATGGACGATAGCAACGATCTTTTCGGCAGCCTCGACAAGCAGCCGCCCCGCCCCGTTTCGCGTCCGGCGGACCCGCTGGTGCAGGCGGCAGTGGCCAAGCGCCCTGCTCCGGCGGCCAAGGACGGCAGCGAGGGCTACAGTGCAGCCGACATCGAGGTGCTCGAAGGCCTGGAGCCGGTGCGCCGGCGCCCCGGCATGTATATCGGCGGCACCGACGAGAAGGCGCTCCACCACCTCTTCGCCGAAGTCATCGACAACTCGATGGACGAGGCCGTGGCCGGGCATGCCACCTTCATCGAGGTCGAGCTTGACGCCGAAGGTTTCCTGACCGTCACCGACAACGGCCGCGGCATTCCCGTCGATCCGCACCCGAAATTCAAGAACAAGTCGGCGCTCGAAGTCATCATGACGACGCTGCATGCCGGCGGCAAGTTCGACTCCAAGGTCTACGAGACCTCGGGCGGCCTGCATGGCGTCGGCGTTTCGGTGGTCAACGCCTTGTCGGACCTGCTCGAGGTCGAGGTAGCGCGCGGCCGCCAGCTCTATCGCCAGCGCTTTTCACGCGGCGTGCCGCAAGGCGGGCTCGAAAGCCTGGGCGACGTGCACAACCGGCGCGGCACCAAGGTGCGCTTCCACCCCGATCCCGACATCTTCGGCAAGGGCGCGCATTTCGAACCGGCCCGCATCTACAAGATGGCGCGTTCGAAGGCCTATCTGTTCGGCGGCGTCGAGATCCGCTGGAGCTGCGACCCGACGCTGCTGAAGGAAAAGGACGAAACCCCGGCGAAAGCGGTGTTCCATTTCCCTGGCGGCCTCGGCGACTATCTCAAGGCCTCGCTTGGCGACGAGATGCAGGTCACCCGCGAAATCTTCTCGGGCAAGAGCGACAAGCAGAGCGGCCACGGCTCGATCGAGTGGGCTGTCACCTGGTTCGGCGGCGATGGCTTCATCAACTCCTATTGCAACACCATCCCGACCGGCGATGGCGGCACCCACGAGATGGGCTTCCGCAACGTCCTGACGCGCGGCCTGCGCGCCTATGCCGACCTCGTCGGCAACAAGCGTGCAGCGATCGTCACTTCCGAGGACGTGATGATCTCGGCTGCCGGCATGCTGTCGGTGTTCATCCGCGAACCGGAATTCGTCGGCCAGACCAAGGACAAGCTGGCAACGGTCGAGGCCATGCGAATCGTCGAGACAGCGATCCGCGATCCGTTCGATCACTGGCTCGCCGACAACCCGCAGGAAGCCTCCAAGCTGCTCGACTGGGTGATCGCGCGCGCCGACGAGCGCGTGCGCCGACGCCAGGAAAAGGAAGTGTCGCGCAAAAGCGCAGTGCGCAAGCTGCGCCTGCCAGGCAAGCTGGCTGACTGTACGCAGAACGCCGCCGCAGGTGCCGAACTGTTCATCGTCGAGGGTGACTCGGCAGGTGGCTCGGCCAAGCAGGCGCGCGACCGAAAGATGCAGGCGATCCTGCCGCTGCGGGGCAAGATCCTCAACGTCGCCAGCGCTGGCAACGACAAGCTGGCGTCGAACCAGCTGATCGGCGACCTGATCCAGGCACTGGGTTGCGGCACGCGCTCGAAATACCGTGAAGAAGACCTGCGCTACGACCGCGTCATCATCATGACCGACGCCGACGTCGACGGTGCCCACATCGCCTCGCTGCTCATTACCTTCTTCTTCCAGGAGATGCCGCAGCTCGTTCGCGGCGGTCACCTCTATATGGCGGTGCCGCCGCTCTACTCGATCCGCCAGGGCGGCAAGGTGGCCTATGCCCGCGACGACGCCCACAAGGAAGAATTGCTGCGCACCGAGTTCAGCGGACGTGGCAAGGTCGAGATCGGCCGCTTCAAGGGCCTTGGCGAGATGATGGCAAGCCAGCTCAAGGAAACGACGATGGACCCGTCGAAGCGCACGCTGCTGCGCGTCGAGGTCCTCGACGATGCCGACGAGACCAAGAGCGCGGTCGATGCGCTGATGGGCACCAAGCCGGAGTTGCGCTTCCGCTTCATCCAGGATCGTGCCGAATTCGCGGCGGCGGACGCCCTCGACATCTGAGGCAAGCGGCGGCTCAGGCCGCCGCGATTGCCAGCGCGTGGCCGCGTGCATTCTCGCGCAGCGCGTCGAGATGGATCGACTTGACCAATCCGGCCAATTCGCCTTCGGCGGCTTGGCCGCCGAGTTCCTTCAGCATCAGCCAGCTGACCTCCTGTGCACCGGCGACGCGGCGTCCATTGGCCACCTCGCGCCAGATCTTCAGGGCCCGCAGGATGATTGCATGCGTCGCATCGGCAAGACCTGCCGAGCGGAACAGGGCCGTCAGCGCCACGTCCTGGCCGGCAGAGAGAAGCGCCCTCACCCGTGGTTCGTCGCGACCGGTCAGCACGACCAGGGCAGCGCCGAAGAAGTCGACCTTGCCGTGGGCGAGGATGCGGATGATGAAGCTTGCCGTGAGATCCCCACGCAGACGAAGATGCTCGACGAGTGCCGCGTGTTCCTGGGCGCGAGTGCCTTCGATGAGCGTCATCGAAGCCTTCACGCAGGCGTCGCGCGTCACGCGCTCGGCACGGGCAGCACCCATCAGTGCCAGGACGAAAGGCGAGGCCTTCAGCGCTTCGCCGAGCTTGACCAGAAGCAGATGCCGGCAATCGGAAGGCAGCCGCTGGTCGGCCACCAGTGCCTCGCGCACACGCGCGTCGCTGCCGAAGCGCTCGGCGATCCGGCGGAAGCTCAGCGAAGCGATGTCGGCGCCATAATTCTGCAGCAACGTGACGCAGGCCTCGGCCTCGCCCACCTCGGCGATGGCGGCCGAGAGCGACATGGAGACGGCAGGCCGGTCGGCGATAAGTACCTGTATGGCGCACGAGCCCGCGGCGACACGGTCGATCAGGTCGGCGTCCGTCAAGAGCGGCGAGCGCGCCAGAACCAAAGCTGCGACGTCGGGCTGGTCGGATGCAAGAGCGGCGATGACCTGCAGCGGCGCATGAGCGCTCATCGACAGCGCCTCTGCCAGCGACTGACGCACCTTCGACGAGGGATCGTCTAGCAACAGCGTCAGCGCCGCCTCTGCGGCGCAGCGGTCCTCGAACGGCATTTCGCGGTTGACGTAGGCATTGGCCAAGGCGGCTGCGGCGGCTGCGCGCTCGCCCACCTTGGCGGTGTCGATCCATCTCAGGAAATGCGAGACCACCATTCGCTTTTCTTCGCCCCCGGCCAGCCGTGCCAAACCCCTGCCACGACCCTAGGAACAAAAGGTTTACGAACCGTTCACCATATCCGTTAACCCGCTTGCCGCCTGCCGTGGCAGCGCCTATCAAAACCGG
Source organism: Aminobacter aganoensis (assembly GCF_014206975.1). Taxonomy (GTDB): domain Bacteria; phylum Pseudomonadota; class Alphaproteobacteria; order Rhizobiales; family Rhizobiaceae; genus Aminobacter; species Aminobacter aganoensis. The sequence goes on along the minus strand of NZ_JACHOU010000004.1, from coordinate 315,334 downwards.
TGCAACAGGAGGAAATGCGGATGGCCGGTCTTTATCTTGAGGAGTTCGTCGTCGGCCAGGTGATCCGGCACCAGCTCACCAAGACCGTCACAGAGAGCGACAACATGATGTTTTCGACGATGACGCTGAACCCGCAGCCACTGCACATCGATTTCGATTTCGCCGCCAAGAGCGAATGGGGCCAGCCGCTGGTCAATTCACTGTTCACGCTCGGCCTGATGATCGGCATTTCGGTGCACGACACCACGCTGGGCACCACCATCGGCAATCTCGGCATGACCGAGACCACCTTCCCTCACCCCGTCTTCCATGGCGACACCATCCGCGTCGAGACCGAGATCCTTTCGGTGCGCGAATCGAAGTCGAAGACCGATCGCGGCATCGTCGAATTCCTGCATTGCGCCTATAATCAGCATGGCACGCTGGTCGCCAAATGCCAGCGCCAGGCGATGATGAAGAAGAAGGCCGCCTGATGCGTTCGCTGCTGTTCGTTCCCGGAGATTCGGAAAAGAAGCTCGAACGCGGCTTCTCGTCGGGCGCCGACGTCGTCATCGTCGATCTCGAGGATTCGGTGGCACCCGACAACAAGGGCCATGCGCGCGGCGTCGCCGCCGATTTCATCGCCAGCAAGAAACTTGCGACACGCGCCTCGATCTACGTCCGCGTCAACGATCTTTCGACCGGAATGACCGACGACGACCTGCGCGCGATCGTCCCCATCGCACCCGACGGCATCATGCTGCCGAAGTCGAATTCCGGCGCCGACGTCCAGCATCTTTCGACCAAGCTCAGGGTGCACGAGGCCGAGAACGGCCTGCCTGACGGCGCGATCCGCATCATCCCGATCATCACCGAAACCGCCGCCGGCACCCTCGCAACCGCCAGCTATGCTGGCGCCAGCGCGCGCGTTGCCGGCCTGACCTGGGGCGCGGAAGATCTATCGGCGGCAATCGGGGCGCGTGCCACGCGCGACGGCGAGGGCCGCTACACCGACGTGTTCAGGCTCGCGCGTGCCTTGACCGTTCTCGCCGCCTCGGCAGCCGAGGTCGCCGCCATCGATACGGTGTTCGTCAACTTCCGCGACCACGAGGGCCTTCGCACCGAATGCCTGGAGGCCGAGCGCGACGGTTTCACTGCCAAGATGGCCATCCACCCCGACCAGGTCGCCATCATCAACGAGGCCTTCACGCCGGCGAAGGAAGCCGTCGAGCATGCGCAAGCGGTGGTCGCCGCGTTCAGGGAGGCCGGCAATCCTGGTGTCGTCGGCATTGGCGGCCAGATGTACGACCGGCCGCATCTGCGCCGCGCCGAGCGCCTGCTTGCACGGGCCGAGGTCGCCTCTGGGACTTAGTCCTCCCAGCGCGGGCGGCGCATCGCAAAGACTTCACTGACGCTGGAATAGTCCATGTAGCCGAGGCGTGAGACATTGCCGGACTTGACGACGTCGAACAGGCCGTCGGTCAGGAATGCCTCGTCGATGTGCACGCCGACGACCTCGCCGACGATGACGAATATGTCGGTCTGGTTTCCATCCAGTCCCTTCGGGCGAAAGATCTCCGTGACCTTGCATTCCAGCGCTGCCGGTGCCTCGGCAACACGCGGCGGCGCGACCAGCCGCGACGGTGCAGCCGTCAGCCCGGCATAGCCGAACTCGCTCGTGCCCCTGGGGGCATTGACCGAGCTCCGGTTCATCTTCTCGGCGAGGTCGCGCCCGACGACATTGGCCACGAACTCGTGGGTCTCGGCGGCAAAGGTTGCGCTGTCCTTCGGCCCCTCGGAGGAAAACCAGACCAGCGGCGGCTTGCCCGTCAGCGCGTTGAAGAAGGAATAGGGCGCAAGGTTCAGCGCGCCGTCCTTGCCGATGGTCGAGATCCAGCCGATCGGCCTGGGCGAAACGAGCGCCTTGAACGGATCGTGCGGCAGGCCGTGGCCTTGCGAAGGCTCGTAGAACATCGTTCCTAGCCCTCCCAGGGGCCAGTGTAGTCGCTGTGGAGCTTCGCCACATCAGGCCGCGGCCGCTCAATGGCCGTGCCTTCGTAGCTGCCGATATGAATGAAGCCGACAACCCGCTCATGCGGCGCCAGACCAAGCAGGGCGCGAGCCTCCTCGACATCGGAGTACCAGTTGGTGATCATGTTGGTGCCATAGCCGAGCGCGTTGGCTGCGGTCATCAGGTTCATCGCCGCCATGCCGCCGGACAGGAACATCTCCCATTGCGGGATCTTCGGATTGTCCTTGGGGCTCGAAACGACGCCGATGACCAGCGGCGCGCGTGAAAAGCGGGCGAGTTCCTGGTTGCGCCGTCCCTCCGGCAGCGGCCCTTCGCGGCGCTCTGCCAGTTCAGCCAGCTTCTTGCCGATCTCGATGCGCGCATCGCCGCGATAGAGGATGAAGCGCCAGGGCTCGAGACGGCCGTGGTCGGGCACGCGCGTTGCTGCCCGCAGCATCGTCTTGATCTCGCTGTCGGAAGGCGCCGGCGCGCGCAGTTCCGGGATCGGCGCGGAATTGCGGGTCAGCAAAAAGTCGATGATCGGCGATGGCACGGCGCGGGTACTCCTCGGTTTTTGGGCTGAAGCACCGGCAGGAATGGCGGCTGCTTTGGCGGCGGCGCATCGCTGGTCGGAATCCATGGCGCCCGAATAGCCTTGAAATTGCCACCGCCTTGGGCTTCAAACAAGGGATGTCTAGGGGACGCTTCCGCTTTTTCGCACCGATTCTGGGTGCCGCACTGTTTGCAGTGCCGTCTTTTGCCGCTTTTGCCCAGGACGGCGCCGCAGCGATCGATGGCTTGAGCCTTCCCGGCATTTCAAGTTTCGCCGCGCCGCGCGGCGACGAATCCCTGGCAACCAGCGCGTTCGGCGAAATCACCCTGACCGCGCAGCTCACCGACAAGGGCGGCGACATCGGCCGCGGATTGGTCTGGCGTGTGTTCCGTCCCGAAGCTGGCCCGGATGGCAAGCTGCCGCTGGTGGCCTCCGCCCAGGGCGGCACCAGCATGTTCCAGCTGCCGCCCGGCAGCTATCTCGTCCATGCCTCCTATGGCCGCGCCGGCGCCACCAAGCGCATCACGGTCGGCAAGGAAGGCAAGCGCGAGAGCCTGGTGCTCGATGCTGGCGGACTCAAGCTCGACGCCGTGCTTTCGGGCGGCGTGCGCATTCCGCCGGCCAAGCTCAAGTTCTCGATCTATGAAGCGGACGAGGGCAGCGACGGCGAGCGCGCGCTGATCATTCCCGATGTCGAACCCAATTCGGTGGTGCGGCTCAATTCAGGCACCTACCACGTCGTCTCGACCTATGGCGCGGTCAATGCGGTGATCCGGTCGGACATCCGCGTCGAGGCAGGCAAGCTGACCGAGGCAACGGTCGAACATCGCGCTGCCGACCTGACGTTCAAGCTTGTGCGCGAAGCCGGCGGCGAAGCCATCGCCGACACGTCATGGTCGGTGCTGACCGAATCCGGCGACCCGTTGCGCGAGGCTGTCGGCGCTTTTGCCTCGATGGTCCTGTCGGAGGGCGACTACACCATCATCGCCAAGAACCGCGACCGCATCTACCAGCGCGACTTTACCGTCGTTGCCGGCCGCAACCAGGACGTCGAGGTCATCGCCTCCGAAGCGGCGGCAATCGACCCCAATGAAGGCGCCGACTGACGGGCGTAGTGACGCCATCCAAATTTTCTTGAACCCAGACAAAAAAGGGGCGGCATTGATGCCGCCCCTTTTTTACATCCATTTGGCCGCTCAACCCTGTGCTGCGCGACGGCGGTCCGGTGTCGTCGCTTCGTCGCGCAGGGCGGCGATCGCATCGTCGAGGCCCATCGACTGCTGGTCGCGCGAACCGAGGCGGCGGACATTGACGCTTGCCTCTTCTGCCTCGCGCTTGCCGCAGACGAGAATGACCGGAACCTTGGCCAGCGAATGCTCGCGGACCTTGTAGTTGATCTTCTCGTTGCGCAGGTCAGCCTCGGCCGAAAGGCCGGCAGCCTTGAGCTTCGCCACCACCTCGCGGGCATAGTCGTCGGCATCCGACGTGATCGTCGCCACCACCACCTGCTGCGGCGCGAACCACAGCGGGAAATGGCCCGAATAGTTCTCGATCAGGATGCCGAGGAAGCGCTCCATCGAGCCGCAGATGGCGCGATGGATCATGACCGGCTGCTTCTTCTCGGAGTCCGAGCCGATGTAGAAGGCGCCGAAACGCTCCGGCAGGTTGAAGTCGACCTGGGTCGTGCCGCACTGCCATTCGCGGCCGATGGCATCCTTCAGCACATATTCGAACTTGGGACCGTAGAACGCGCCCTCGCCCGGATTGATCGACGTCTTGATCTTGCCACCCGACTGCGCCTCGATGGTCTTGAGCACATTGCTCATGATCTCTTCAGCGTGGTCCCAGGCCTCATCCGAACCGACGCGCTTGTCGGGCCTGGTCGACAGCTTCACCGAAATCTCGTCGAAGCCGAAGTCGGCATAGGTCGTCAGGATCAGGTCGTTGATGCGCAGGCATTCTGCCGCGAGTTGCTCTTCGGTGCAGAAGATGTGCGCATCGTCCTGGGTAAAGCCGCGCACGCGCATAAGCCCGTGCAGTGCACCGGACGGTTCGTAGCGATGAACGTTGCCGAATTCGGCAAGCTTTACCGGCAGATCACGGTACGACTTCAAGCCATGCTTGAAGATCTGCACGTGGCCCGGACAGTTCATCGGCTTGAGCGCGAAGACGCGGTCGTCGTCGGTGTCGTCGCCGGCAACGGTGACCTTGAACATTGCGTCGCGATACCAGCCCCAGTGACCGGACGTCTCCCACAGGCTCTTGTCGAGCACCTGCGGAGCGTTGACCTCCTGATAGCCTTGCGTGTCCAGCCTGCGGCGCATGTAGCTGACGAGGTTCTGGAACATCTTCCAGCCCTTGGCGTGCCAGAACACGACGCCAGGCCCCTCTTCCTGGAAATGGAACAGGTCCATCTCGCGGCCGAGGCGGCGATGGTCACGCTTCTCGGCCTCTTCCAACATGTGGATGTAGCCGTCGAGTTGGGCCTGGTCGGCCCAGGCAGTACCGTAGATGCGCGTCAGCATCGGGTTGTTGCTGTCGCCGCGCCAATAGGCACCGGCAACCTTCATCAGCTTGAAGGCGCTGCCGATCTGGCCGGTCGAAGCCATATGCGGCCCCCGGCAGAGGTCGAACCAGTCGCCCTGGGCGTAGATATTGAGGTTCTGGTCCTCGGGGATCGCATCGATCAGCTCGAGCTTGTAGGCCTCGCCCTTGTCGCGGAACACCTGCTTGGCCTTGTCGCGCGACCAGACCTGCTTGGTGAAAGGCTTGTTGCGGCCGATGATCTCGCGCATCTTCTTTTCGATCGCCGGGAAATCCTCGGGCGTGAAAGGCTCGTTGCGAGCGAAGTCATAATAGAAGCCGTTGTCGATGACGGGGCCGATGGTCACCTGGGTCCCAGGCCACAATTCCTGCACCGCTTCGGCGAGCACGTGGGCCGCGTCGTGACGTATCAGTTCCAGCGCGCGCGGATCATCGCGGGTGACGATCTCGACCTTGCCGGACTTGCCGAGCGGGTCGGACAGGTCGCGCACGGTGCCGTCGATGGCATAGGCCACGGCTTTCTTGGCAAGCGACTTCGAGATCGACTCGGCCAGGCCAGCACCGGTCAGCGCCGCGTCGTATTCGCGAACGGAACCATCGGGAAATGTCAGGGAAACGGAATTCGACAAAGCTCTTCTCCTATCCAGTCCCGCAAACGAGCGCGGGTGGGCAAAAACACCGGATGCGTCCGGCAACGAGCGACCTTTTAGGGGGAGAATGGGCTGTCGTAAAGCCGGGCAGCACTGCCCTGCCGCGCCCCGCAACTATGACGGCGCGTTAGTCGGCCGGCTCCACCAACTCGGGAAGACTTGCCAGGAAACTGTCGCGCACCTTGGGGCCGAGGAACACCGGGCTCTTGCCATCATTGACGAAAAGCCTGGCGAAGACGATGCGGCGGCCACCCTTCTCGGCCCAGCCGACAAACCAGCCGAGGGGCCTGCTGCGGTCGATCTTGCCCGACTTGCCAGTCAGCCAGCCGGTACCGGTCTTGCCCTTGACCTGCCAGTCGCCCGCCTGGAAAGGCGGCAACACGGCCATCGTGAGATCGATGGAGCGCGTTGAAACCGGCAGGCTGCGCTCGAGGATGCGACGGATGAAGCCGACCTGCTCATCGGGCGAGATCTTCAACGAGGAACTCAGCCAGCTATGCGTAAGCCCATCCTTCTTGCCGGGATTGCCCGAGATGTCGCCGTTGCCATAGGCGAAGCCAGCGACATAGCCGGCAAACCGCTTGCTGCCGAGCTTGCGCGTCATCTCGCGGGAGAACCACAGGACCGAGTCCCTCTCCCATATCGTCGGGTCGACCGCCTTGTGGTCGCGCTTCACCGCATCGAACTCGGGCCGGTAGTCCCAGCGTGGCGAATGCGCATCGGCGAGAATGCCGGCATCGTACCCCATCAGCGCCAGCGGCACCTTGAACGTGGATGCCGGGCTTACCCGGCGGTCGCAGGTGCCGTCGCGACGCAACACGGCACCGCTGCCCGCATCGACGATGAGGGTGCATTCGAGAATCGGTCTCGGGACGACCAGTTCGGTCGCAGAGGACGCAGGCATCAAAACCAGCAAGGCAAGAAGTGTGGTTGCGCCTAGGGCAAGATGACGGATCGCAAAGGACACGTGTGATGTTCCCAATTGCACGGCCCTATGCTCAGGGCGATTCCGCGGCAATGCAGTCAAGTCTCTTGCGCTGAATCACAGCGCATGCCCGCTTCGCTGTGGCCTCATCGTCAAAACCTTCGAAACGTGCCCGATAGAGTGTCTTGCCGTTGCGAATTGTCGGCTCGATCTGCGCTGAAGCACCGGCATGAACGGAGCGGACAGATTTCGTGACCTTGTCCAGCAATGCCCGAGCAGCCTCCTGGCCCGGCAAGGCAGCGATCTGAATGTGCCATCCCGTCAGTGCAGACGCGGGGAAGCCGCCATCACCCTGTTCGATCATGGAATCATCCATGGCAACTTCCATCGGCGGTCGTGGGGTAGGAACAGGCACCGCAAGCGCCACCAAAGGCGTGGGGGCGGTGACGCCCTTCTGCCGGCTGAAGCGCGTCAACAGCGCCGCCATCTGCTCGTCGCGCTTGCGCGCCGTCTTGCCGCCGAGCACCACGCCGATGAGGCGGTGGCCATTTAACGTGGCGGAACTCGCGATGTTGTAGCCTGCCACACTGGTATATCCCGTCTTGATCCCGTCCACGCCGTCATGTCGGTACATGAGGTTGTTGTGGCCCTTGCGACGCTTTCCGCGAAATACAAGGGATGGTTGCGAGAACAGACGATATTCCTTGGGAAATTCTCGCTGAAGCGCCAGACCGAGCACAGCCATGTCTCGTGCCGTCGTCGTCTGCCTGAGCCCGTCAGTCAGCCCGGACGGGTTGGTAAAGACGGTGTGCTTCATCCCGAGCCGCCTGCCCTGTCGCGTCATCAAACGACCGAAGGCAGCTTCCGATCCGGCCAGACGCTCGCCTATGGCGGCGGCTGCATCGTTGGCGGAGACAACGATCATGCCGTCCACTGCTTCACGCACGCTGATCGTGTCGCCGGGCTTCACCCATAACTTGGTGGGAATTTTCATGGAAGCATGGCGGGACATCACGATCCGATCATCCCACCGCAGCCGGCCATCACGGATCGCCTCGAACGTTATGTAGAGCGTCATCATCTTGGCCAGTGAGGCAGGCGGCTGGATACGGCTGCCGCCTTGCTCCGCCAAAACCACACCACGGTCCGCATCGAGCACGACCCAAGAGGTTTCGGCCATCGTCGCACCGGTGCCCAGCATGACGACGGCGACCGCGAACAGAGCACCAAAAAAAGTGCGGACACCCCGCGCTGCACGCAAAGCCTGCATCAAGCCCTCTCGAACAAAAATCGCTTTCGGAAAAGCGGGTGCAGCTGAAATGGAACCTTGGGCCTGGGACCAGGCAGGCGCAGAATGCTTACATTTCGCTAACAAATAATGAGTGAAATTTTAACGATTGCTCGGCTGGCGGGATAATACAGCCCGCATCGTTCTATCCACGGTCGCACGTTCGACCGACTCGACCGACCTCTCGATACCGCCAGGCCGTGAACCAGCGATAGCGTGGCGCCAGTTCCTCCGGCACGCGGTCGATGCCGTGCGTGCCCCACGGCCCGCAGCGCGACACCCTGAAAAGACCCATCCAGCCGCCGGCCCACAGGCCATGGCGGGCAATCGCCTCGTGCGCGTATTCCGAGCAGGTCGGCAGGTGCCGGCACGAATTGCCGATGAAACCCGAAAGTGTCAGCTGATAGAGCCGTACCAGGGTCGTGCCGAACACACGCCCCGGCGTCTTGCGCCAGGGACCGGGCCAATTGCGGCCCCGTGCCGCCAGTTTGGCATGGCTATGGTCGTGGCCGCCGCTCACCGCCTGCATCGCTCCGGGTTGTCCATCCGCCATAGATGTCAATTCCGACATGCAGACGCAATGTCCGGCGCATAGGACCGCCCAGTTGCGGCGCCGTGTCACGCAAGCCAGCTGCGTTTCGCCGGTCGGTGGGGGCACCGATGCTGCGGGACGTCGAGCTGCTGCCGAGCGGCGCCGCAGCGTCCTGTGAAGCGAGGGGAATGGTCGGCCTGGAAAGTCGCGATGCGGAACGTTTCCGCATAGGCGTTGAAGAGCGTCGGCATGGTCTGGCCTCCTTGATGGGAGGATTTGACCGCCTCTGGTCGTTTCCTTCAAACGAGTATAACGTCCACCATGGATAACTTGAGATTATGCGAATGAAGCGCGGGAGGTTGCCGCTGACAGCATTGAGAAGCTTCGAGGCAGCCGGACGGCACCTGAGCTTCAGCCGCGCGGCGGAAGAGCTGTTTGTCACCCAGGCCGCCATCAGCCGCCAGATACGCGAACTGGAAACATTTCTGCAGCAGCCGCTCTTCGTGCGCTATCACCGCCGCGTCGAGTTGACCGAGCCGGGCCAGAACCTGCTGCAGCAGCTCATCAAGAGTTTCGACGACATCGACCAGCGGCTTGCCGAGCTGGCGACCAGACCGTTGCTTTCAGTGGTCAGCGTCAGCGTCGAACCGGCATTGGCCGCCAGCTGGCTGGTGCCGAGGCTCAACAGGTTCCGCGAATTGCGGTCCGATATCGACATCGCGCTCGATGTCGATCCACGGCTGATCGACTTCCGCAGCGGCCAGGCTGAACTCGCCTTGCGTTTCAGCGCGCACAACACGTCATGGCCGCGCTGCGAGGCGGAGCTGCTGGGGCCGGTCACCGATTCGCCGGTGCTGTCGCCGACGCTGCTGGCGTCCGGTCCGCCGCTGGAGTGTCCGGCCGATCTGCGCCGCTATACGCTGCTGCATGAAGAAAACCGCCAGGGGTGGGCCCGCTGGTTCGAAGCCGCCGGCGCCATTGAAGCGCCGGTCCCGGAACGAGGACCGCTCCTGGCCGACGCCGCCTTGTCGAAACAGGCGGCGATGCTGGGCCACGGCGTGGCCCTTGGCGACCTCTTGCTGGTGCGCGAGGAACTTGAGGCGGGAACGCTGGTCAAGCCGTTCGAGGCAAACGTCGTGTGCGGCGGCTACTGGCTGGTGGCCAAGAACCTGCACAAGCTGTCGGAACCAGCGACAGCCTTCGCCGACTGGATCAGGGCCGAATTCGCCGAAAGCCTGCGCCTCCTGGAGGACCTTTAGGCCGCGGCCTGCTTGCGCTCGATCTGGCCGATCGCATCGACCACGGCATCGAAGGTCAGCATGGTCGAGGCATGGCGCGCCCTGTAGTCGCGCACCGGCTCCAGATATTTGAGGTCATCGAAGCGGCCTTCGGGCGGCGTGCCGCCTTCCTTGAGCATGCGCAGCATGGCCTCGCGCACGGCGCGAAGCTCGACGGCGCTGGCGCCGACGACGTGCTCGGCCATGATCGACGACGACGCCTGGCCCAGCGCACAGGCCTTCACTTCATGGGCGAAGTCGGTGACGACGCCGTCCTCCATCTTGAGATCGATGGTGACTGTCGAGCCGCACAGCTTGGAATGCGCAGTGGCAGACGCATCAGGGTGATCGAGGCGCCCGAGCCGGCCGATGTTGCCGGCAAAGCCAAGAATTTTCGTGTTGTAGATGTCGTCGATCAACTTTTTTCACTCTGAGTGCGTGTTATGAGCAACTCTTGTCGCTGTCGCATCTTTCAATCGTCGTCTCCACCTATATATAATGGTGGCGCTCGCCTCCCGGCAAGGCAACAGGACTGACATCGGGAGGATGGGTGGAAATGAGCAGCTTTAGGTACGGCACTCAATCGGTGGTCCCTGAAGTGGCTGTGTCCGTTCAACTCGTCCCTGCTCAGACAGGGACTACTGGAGACGCCTGAGATGGATGCCGTTGCCAAGAAGCTGATGCCGCAATCAGCCTATATGGAAAAGCCTGCAACCGACCGGCCGACCGAGGCCGAGGTCGAGGCTGCAGTGAGTGTTCTTTTGCGCTGGACGGGCGACAATCCCGCGCGCGAAGGCCTGATCGACACGCCTAAGCGCGTGACCAAGGCTTTCCGCGAGATGTTCAACGGCTACGACATGTGCCCGGCCGAAGAGCTCGGCCGCACCTTCGAGGAAGTGGCCGGATATGACGACCTCGTCATCGTTCGCGACATCAAGTTCCATTCGCATTGCGAACACCACATGGTGCCGATCATCGGCAAGGCCCATGTCGGCTACCTGCCGGACGGCAAGGTTGTCGGCCTGTCCAAGATCGCACGTGTCGTCGACATCTTCGCCCACCGGCTGCAGACCCAGGAAGCGATGACGGCGCAGATTGCCGGTGTCATCCAGGACGTGCTAAATCCGCGCGGCGTCGCCGTGATGATCGAGGCCGAGCACATGTGCATGGCCATGCGCGGCATCCGCAAGCAAGGGTCGTCGACCCTGACCTCCACCTTCACCGGCGTTTTCCGGGACACCCCCGAAGAACAGGTCCGGTTTGTCACCATGATACGAGCCGGCGGGCTCTAATCTCCCCTCGCCGGTTCCCGAAACCCAGGATCCGGCGATGTCCGCTCTGAAATTCTCCGAAGCTACAAACGACAAGCGTGCGCTCGAAGAGGGCGAGGCGTTCACGCCGCGCTTCGACGCGAACGGGCTGGTCACCGCGGTCGTCACCGATGCCTCTGACGGCATGCTGCTGATGGTGGCGCATATGAATGCCGAGGCGTTGGCGCTGTCGATCGAAACCGGCATCGCGCATTACTGGTCGCGGTCGCGCGGCTCGCTCTGGAAGAAGGGCGAGACCTCAGGGAATTTCCAGAACATCGTGGAGATGCGGACCGACTGCGACCAGGACGCGGTCTGGCTGCGTGTAAAAGTTACCGGCCACGACGCAACCTGTCACACCGGCAGGCGTTCCTGTTTCTATCGGACGGTGGGGCAAAAGGACGGCTTCGCGACGCTCAGCGCGGACGGCAGCGTTCCCCTGTTCGATACAGACGAGACCTATCGCAAGAAATCGTGAACCGGCTTCCGGTCCCGCGACACAAAGATTCACGATTTTAATACGTGTCCGGTGTACTCTGGTTTCGGGACAAGGGAGATCGTGATGCTCGAATGGGCGTCATTCCACGCGCGTCAGAACGTCCGGGAAGCCAACGGCTTTTCCTCGGGTACGGGCGCCGACGGTCCACAGATAGCCAAGGAAACCGGAATCTCCCTCGCTCTCGGCGGCGGTGCCGCGCGCGGCTGGGCACATATCGGCGTGCTGCGCGCGCTCGATGAAGCCGGCATTCGGATCAACATGATCGCCGGCACCTCGATCGGCGCACTCGTCGGCGGCTGCTACCTCGCGGGCAAGCTCGACCAACTCGAGGAATTCGCCCGCAGCCTGACCAAGCGCCGCATCTTCGGCCTGTTCGACCTGCAGATCGTCGGCAACGGCCTGTTCGGCGGCATGAAGCTGGATTCGCGCATGCAGCAGCACATGTCCGGCCTGACCTTCGAGGACCTGCCGAAGCCGTTTGTCTGCGTTGCCGCTGAAATCCGCACCGGCCATGAGATCTGGCTGTCGAGCGGTTCGCTGATCAAAGCGATGCGGGCCTCCTATGCCCTGCCCGGAGTCTTCGAACCCGTAACCTGCAACGGCCGCGTCCTTGTCGATGGCGCGCTGGTCAATCCGGTGCCGGTCTCGGTCTGCCGCGCCAACGAGCAGCCGCTGGTGGTGGCCGTCAACCTGCACTACGACCTGTTCGGCCGTGCGGCCGTCATCAAGCACAGTGCCGGCGAACTGATGGTCGAACGCGACGCCAAGCCGGCCGACCAGTTCGACGCCAATCGCAGCGCGCGTGAATCGCGGCTGGGCATTACCGGGGTGATGGTCGAGGCCTTCAACATCATCCAGGACCGCATTTCGCGGGCGCGCCTGGCCGGCGACCCGCCCGACCTGTCGCTGCAGCCCAAGCTTGGCCACATCGGCCTGTCGGAGTTCCATCGCGCCGACGAAGCGATCCGCCTCGGCTACGAGGCCACAAAGGCGCAGATGGAAGAGATCGTCCGACTGCAGGCCGTTCTCGGCTAAGGCCCGGCAAGCGACGCGTCGATGACGCGCAACTGTACTGTCCGGTTGCCGTTCCAGTGATTGACCGACAGCGACCCGGCGACATGGACGGTGCGACCGGTGTTCCTCAACAGGAACTCGCCGAGCGGCGCCTCGGCGGAGCGGAACGAGATGCCCTGGATGCGGCCGCCGCTCTCCGAGCGCAAGTCGATCCGCACATGGCCCGTGCCGATCACCCGGACATCGGCCAGCTTGTGCCGCGGCAAAACGAATGTCGGAGCCACGTGCCCCTGGCCGAACGGGCCGGCCTTTTCCAACGACTCGACAAGCGCCAGAGTCGCGCCTTCGGCGGCCAGCGCACCGTCAACCAGCAGGCTTTCCTCGTCCTGCAGGCGGAACACGTCTGCTGCCGCTCGCGTCTCGAAGAAGGCACGCAATTCGCCGAGCTTGGCGCGCTCGACGGTGATGCCGGCCGCCATGGCATGGCCGCCACCCTTGACCAGCAAGCCGGCCTCGACGGCCTCGCGCACCAGGCGACCCAGGTCGAAACCTGAAACGGAACGCCCCGAACCGGTGCCAAGGCCGTTGCCGTTGAAGGCAATGGCGAAAGCCGGCCGTCGGGCATGGTCCTTGAGCCGCGATGCCAGCAAGCCGACGATGCCCGGATGCCAGGTGGTGTTGGCCGTCACCAGCACCGCCGGCCCCGGCCCGGCGCCGATCTCCGCATCGGCCTCGGCCCGTGCCTCGGCCAGCATGATCGTCTCCATCGCCTGCCGCTCCTGGTTCAGGCGATCGAGCGTTTCGGCGATCGTGCCGGCCTCGACCGGATCGTCGGTCGCCAGCAGCTTGCTGCCGAGCGCGGCATCACCGATGCGCCCGCCGGCATTGATACGCGGTCCGAGCAGGAACGACAGATGGAACGTGTTCAGCGGTTCGCCGATGCGGGCGACGCGGGCGAGCGCGGTCAGCCCGGGATTGTTCTGCTGGCGCATCGCCTGCAGGCCCTTGACGACGAAGGCCCTGTTGACGCCGGTCAGCGGCACCACGTCGGCCACGGTCGCGAGCGCCACCAGATCGAGCAGCTTGAGCAGGTCGGGGCGCGGGGCGTCCGGCAGTCGCTCGCGCAACACCTTGGCGGTCTGCACCAACGTCAGGAAAGTCACCCCGGCGGCACAGAGATGGCCCTGGCCCGAAAGATCGTCGTCGCGGTTGGGATTGACCACTGCAGCGGCATTGGGCAGCGGGCCGCCGACCTGGTGGTGGTCGAGCACGACGACATCGGCGCCGGCCTCGTTGGCCGCGTCGATCGATGCCGCGCTGTTGGTGCCGCAGTCCACCGTGACGATCAGGCGGGCGCCGCGGCCGATCAGTTCACGCATCGCATCGGGATTGGGGCCGTAGCCTTCGAAGACGCGGTCAGGGATGTAGATTTCGGCCTCGACGCCGAAGTGGCCGAGAAACCGCTTCATTAGCGCCGACGAACTGGCACCATCGACGTCGTAATCGCCGAAGATGGCGACACGCTCGCCGCGCTGCACCGCATCGGCGATGCGGCTGGCGGCCTTGTGCATGTCGGTCAACGTTGCCGGGTCCGGCAGCAGGTCGCGGATGGTCGGATCGAGGAAGCGCTCGGCATCCTCCGGCAGGACGCCGCGCCCGGCCAGCACGCGCGCGACGATGTCGGGCACGCCATGGCCCTGGGCGATGGCAAGCGCCAGCATGTCCTGGCGTTCGGTCAGCCGGTGTTCCCATGAAACACCGGTGGCCGAACGCCGTACGCCGAGGAAATTACGCTTTTCAATCGCCATTCAAAGGAGGTCCACCCGCTTCGGATCGACCATAGGCGACCGCGACAAGCGCGTAATCAGAATTTTTCGAGATCCTGATGGCGCGCCTTGATTTCACGGACGGTCTTGGATGACGAACGCAGCACGATGGTGTGCGTGGTGATCGAGTCGCGTCCGAACTTCACGCCGGCAAGCATGTTGCCGTCAGTGACACCGGTCGCAGCAAACAGCACGTCGCCGCGCGCCATTTCCTCGATGCGATAGACCTTGTTGGGGTCAGTGATGCCCATGGTTGCCGCGCGAGCGACCTTGTCGGCGCTGTCGAGCAGCAGGCGGCCTTGCATCTGGCCACCGGTGCAGCGCAGCGCCGCTGCCGCCAGCACACCCTCCGGCGCGCCGCCGGTGCCGAGATAGATGTCGATGCCGGTTTCATCCGGATCGGTGGTGTGGATGACGCCGGCCACGTCGCCGTCGCCGATCAGGCGAATGGCGGCACCGGTCGCGCGCACGGCTTCGATCAGCTTGGCATGGCGCGGACGATCAAGGATGCAGGCGGTGACTTCTTCGACCGGCACGCCCTTGGCCTTGGCGACGCTGGCGATGTTCTCTGCCGGCGAGGCATCGATGTCGATGACGCCATCGGGGTAGCCCGGGCCGACGGCGATCTTGTCCATGTAGACGTCAGGGGCAAACAGCAGGCTGCCCTTTTCGGCAATGGCGATGACGGCCAGCGCATTGGGCAGGTTCTTGGCGCAGATGGTGGTGCCTTCGAGCGGGTCGAGCGCGATGTCGACCTCGGGACCGCCCGCGCCGACTTCCTCGCCGATATACAGCATTGGTGCCTCGTCGCGCTCGCCTTCGCCGATGACGACGGTGCCATCGATGGCGAGGCGGTTCAGTTCCTGGCGCATGGCGTCGACAGCCACCTGGTCGGCGGCCTTCTCGTCGCCGCGTCCGCGCAGCCGTGCGGCAGCGACAGCCGCGCGCTCGGTGACGCGCACGAGTTCCATGGTGAGAATCCGGTCGAGGCCGGCAACAACGCTTTTCGCCATATCAGGGTCCTGAAGTCGATGAATTCGGAGCGCCCGAACCGGGCCGGCCCTTATTGTCAAACCCTTGTGACAACGGCAAGACCTGTTGCCCGCTTTATCGAAAGCGAAACAATATCAATCGATTGAAAGGCATCTAAGGCTTGACTGCCCGACCGAGGGCGCAATTCCGCCCTCGCCCGGAGCGCCAGCCTCAGCCGGCGCGCTCGATGCGAATGACCTGCGGCTTGTCGGTCAGGTGACCGTCCTTGGTCACGCCGTCGACAGCCTTGCGCACGGCAGCCTCGGTGGTCTCGTGCGTCACCAGGATGACGGTCTTCTGCGTAGCACCATCGGAACCGTTGGCGTGCTGGACGATCGATTCCAGCGAGATGTCGTTGTCGGCCATGCGCTTGGCGATCGCCGCGAACACGCCGGTACGATCATGCACGGTCAGGCGGATGAAATAACCGCCGGCGTGGCTGCGCATCTGCGCCTTCTTGTAGGGTCGCAGTTCCTTCGCCGGGCGGCCGAAGACCGGGCCGTGCTGGAAGCCGGGACGGCTCTTGGCGATGTCGGCGATGTCACCGACCACCGCAGAAGCCGTGGCATTGCCGCCGGCGCCGGGTCCGGACAGCAGCAGTTCGCCGAGGATGTCGGTCTCGATGGCAACCGCGTTGGTCACGCCATGAACCTGGGCGATGACGGACGCCGTCGGCACCATCGTCGGGTGGACGCGCTGCTCGATGCCGCTTTCGGTGCGCTGGGCAACGCCAAGCAGCTTGATGCGGTAGCCGAGCTCGCCAGCGGCACGGATGTCTGCCTGGGTGATGTTCGAGATGCCTTCGAGATAGATGTCGTCGGAGGCGATGCGCGTTCCGAAGGCAAGGCTGGTCAGGATCGCCAGCTTGTGCGCCGTGTCGTTGCCCTCGATGTCGAAGGTCGGGTCAGCTTCGGCATAGCCGAGGCGCTGTGCGTCCTTGAGGCAGGCCTCGAAGGTCAGGCCTTCCGCTTCCATGCGAGTCAGGATGTAATTGCAGGTACCGTTGAGAATGCCGAACACGCGATTGACACTATTGCCGGCCATCGCCTCGCGCATCGTCTTGATGACCGGGATGCCGCCGGCCACCGCGGCCTCGTAATTGAGCAGGACGCCCTTCTTCTCGGCCACTTCGGCAAGTGCCACGCCATGTTTTGCCAGCAGCGCCTTGTTGGCGGTGACGACATGACGGCCGGCATCGAGCGCTGCAGAGACGCAGGAACGCGCGGCACCTTCGTCGCCGCCGATCAGTTCGACGAAGACGTCGATGTCGGCCTTCTCGGCCAGTTCGATCGGGTCGTCGAACCATTTGGCGCCACCGAGGTCGACGCCGCGGTCGCGCGAGCGATCACGCGCGGAAACGGCGGTCACGACGATTTCACGGCCGCACTGGCGGGTGAGCTCCGCCGACTTGTCGCGCAGCACTCGCGCCACCGAAGCACCGACCGTGCCGAGACCGGCAATTCCAATACGCAATGCTTCAGCCATGGTCGACGGCGCCTCTTACTTCAGTAGTTCTGGGAATGTGTTCGTGACGCCGCTCAGCGATGGGCTGCGAGCGGAACCACGTTGTTGGGATGTTTGGCGGTGGTTTGCAGGAAGCGCTTGATGCTTCGTGCCGCCTGGCGGATGCGGTGCTCGTTCTCGACAAGCGCAAGGCGCACATAGTCGTCGCCGTGCTCGCCAAAGCCAACGCCCGGCGCCACGGCCACGTCGGCGTGCTCGATGAGCAGCTTCGAGAACTCGAGCGAACCAAGATGCTTGAACTGCTCCGGGATCGGCGCCCAGGCAAACATCGTCGCCGCCGGCGCCGGGATTTCCCAGCCGGCGCGAGCGAAGGAGTCGACCATGACGTCGCGGCGCTTGTGATAGACCTCGCGCACTTCGGCAATGTCGGTGCCGTCGCCATTCAGGGCCGCGGTCGCCGCCACCTGGATGGGCGTGAACGCACCATAATCGAGATAGGACTTCACGCGCGTCAGCGCTGCGATCAGCCTTTCGTTGCCGACGGCAAAGCCCATGCGCCAGCCAGGCATCGAGAACGTCTTTGACATCGAGGTGAACTCGACGGTGACGTCGATCGCGCCCGGCACCTCAAGCACCGAAGGTGGCGGATTGCCGTCGAAATAGATCTCGGAATAAGCGAGGTCCGACAGGATGATGATGTCGTGCTTCTTCGCGAAAGCGACGACGTCCTTGTAGAAATCGAGCGAAGCGACGAAGGCCGTCGGATTGGACGGGTAGTTGAGGATCAGCGCCAGCGGCTTGGGGATCGAGTGGCGCACGCCACGCTCGAGCGCGGGAATGAAGCCGTCATCGGGCTTCGCCTGCAGCGAGCGGATGACGCCGCCCGACATGATGAAGCCGAAGGCGTGGATCGGATAGGTCGGATCGGGGCACAGCACCACGTCGCCGGGCGCGGTGATCGCCTGCGCCATGTTGGCGAAGCCTTCCTTGGAGCCGAGCGTGGCCACGACCTGGGTGTCCGGATTGAGCTTCACGCCGAAGCGGCGGGCATAATAGTTTGCCTGGGCGCGGCGCAGGCCGGGAATGCCGCGCGACGACGAATAACGATGGGTGCGCGGGTCGCGGACCACTTCACAGAGCTTGTCGACAATCGCGGCAGGCGTCGGAAGGTCGGGATTGCCCATGCCAAGGTCGATGATATCGGCGCCGCGCGATCGGGCGCTGGCCTTCAGCCGGTTGACCTGCTCGAAGACGTAGGGCGGAAGGCGGCGGACCTTGTGAAATTCTTCCATGTCGCTTCTCAGGTAAACGGGGGCTGCGCGATGCGTGCGCGATATACACTCAATTGCAGGCGGGGTCGATAGGCTCGCACTTGCCTTCGATGGCCTTCAGCGTGTCGTCGCCATGCTTGCGGGCAAGCGTGGTCATCGCCACCGAACTGCTTCCACCGGCACCGGCCTTGGCGCCCTGCCGCCGTTGCGCAGCGTGAAGTTCGGCGAGCTTGGCCGCCTTCTGCTCTTCGGTGAACTGGGGGGCGGCAGCCGTCGGGCGGATGTTGAGGTTGGGATAGGTGCCGGTGTCCTGTGCGCCGCGGCCGCCTGCAAGGGCGGTGCCACTGTCAGCGCTCGTCGTGCTGGAGCAGCCGCTGGCGACCACGGGCACCGCCAGCAATCCCGCCCATACGACCAGGCGGGCGCAGAAAAAAATATACCGACCAACACGATGTGTCATAAAGTTTCCCCGACAGGCGCGGTAGAGCGCGTTGGACCCGGTAAGACGTCGCATGATAGTATGTCAACAATGGGCGCTTTGGGAGGACCTGCAAGAACCATGGCGAAGGTAGACGATTCGGACAAGCCGAGTGGCGATTCCCCCTCCTCCGTCGAGCAATACCTCGTCAAAGATCCCGAGCGCTTCGCACTCAACATGGCCCGCATGATCGAGCAGGCCGGCAAGGCCGCATCGGCCTGGGCCGAACCGCGCGAAAAAGGCGAGGTGCGCGACACCGTCGCCGAGCCGATGACCGACATGTTCAAGACCTTCTCCAAGCTCACCGAATACTGGCTGTCCGACCCCCAACGCGCGCTCGAAGCGCAGACCAGGCTGTTTTCCGGCTATCTCGACGTCTGGAGCAAGACGGTCCAGCGCATGGGCGGCGACGAGGTCGAGGATACGGTCAAGCCTGAGCGCACCGACAAACGCTTCCTCGACCCCGAATGGGGCCGCAATGCATTCTTCGACTTCCTCAAGCAGGCCTATCTGGTGACCGCTCGCTGGGCCGGCGACCTTGTCGACCACGCCGACGGCCTCGACGAGCACACCCGCCACAAGGCCGGATTTTACGTGAAGCAGGTCGCCAACGCGATCTCGCCGTCGAATTTCATCCTGACCAATCCGGAGCTGTTCCGCGAAACCGTTGCCAGCAACGGCGAAAACCTGGTGCGCGGCATGAAGATGTTCGCCGAGGACATCGTTGCCGGCAAGGGCGACCTCAAGCTCAGGCAGGCCGACTATTCAGGCTTCGAGATCGGCAAGAACATCGCCACCACGCCTGGCAAGGTGGTCGGTCGCAGCGACGTCGCCGAAATCATCCAATACGCTCCGACAACCGACAAGGTGCTGAAGCGTCCGCTGCTGATCTGCCCGCCGTGGATCAACAAGTTCTACATCCTCGACCTCAACCCGCAGAAATCCTTCATCCGCTGGGCGGTCGAGCAGGGTCACACCGTCTTCGTCATCTCCTGGATCAATCCGGACCAGCGCCACGGGCTGAAGGACTGGGAGGCCTACATCCGCGAAGGCCTGCAATACGGCCTCGACACGGTCGAGCAGGCAACCGGCGAGCGCGAGGTCAACACCATCGGCTATTGCGTCGGCGGCACGCTGCTGGCTGCGGCGCTGGCACTGCTGGCGCAGGAAGGCGACCACCGCATCCGCTCGGTCACCTTCTTCACCACCCAGGTCGATTTCACCTATGCCGGCGACCTCAAGGTCTTCGTCGACGAAGACCAGATCGCCGCCCTCGAGCGGGCGATGAAGGATCGCGGCTATCTCGACGGCACCAAGATGGCGACCGCCTTCAACATGCTGCGTTCTGGCGACCTGATCTGGCCCTACGTCATCAACAACTACATGCGCGGCAAGGACCCGCTGCCGTTCGACCTGCTCTACTGGAACGCCGATTCGACGCGCATGGCGGCCGCAAACCATTCCTTCTACCTGCGCAACTGCTATCTCGAGAACAACCTGTCGCAAGGCCGGATGGAGCTTGCCGGCCGAACCATCTCGCTCGCCGACATCACCATTCCCGTCTACAACCTCGCCGCCCGCGAGGATCATATCGCGCCTGCCCGCTCGGTGTTCCTCGGCTGCCAGTATTTCGGTGGCGATGTCGATTATGTCGTCGGCGGGTCGGGCCATATCGCCGGCGTGGTCAATCCGCCGGCCGCGGGAAAGTATCAATTCTGGTCGAGCGGCAAGCCAACCGGCGACTTCGACACCTGGCTGAAGGGCGCCACCGAGACCGCCGGGTCGTGGTGGCCGCACTGGCACCGCTGGATCGAGGCCAAGGACGATACACGCGTCGACGCCCGCAAGCCCGGTATCAACGGCAGGGTGCTGGAAGATGCCCCCGGCAGCTATGTCAAGGTCCGCGTGTAACCTGCTGTAATGTGTGGTGAGTTGACGCCCTTAACAAAGGGGGCGAGAACGTGGCGCCCATCATGATCTCGCCTTAATTGGCGCCTAGCCCGACCGTGGGGAGATCATTGCCGATGATCGGGTGCCGTTTCTTGTTCAGAAACGTGGTTGCGTAAACATACGATTTTGATCGCCAAGACGTAATCTTTGGCCTGCAGTGCATGAGAGGGGACCAGCTTGAGGTCAGGACGACTGCGATTCGCAGACCGGCGATGCGGCGTTGCGCTGACCGTACTGGTTTCGCTGCTGGCCGTATCCTGCTCCTCGACCGGCGAGCCCAACCTCGAACTCGCAAACCCCGCGCTGACCGCTGACGCGACCGGCCAGGCCACAGGCGCCGATACGGTCGCGACGCCCGGTGCTCCCACCGCCAATCTTGCCATGAACGCCGAGGGCAACGCCGCCCTGCCCGACCAGGTCGGTTATGTTCCCCTTGCCAAGCCGGGCGGCGAAACGCCTGCCGAAGCAGCCATTGCCAGCGAGGAAGCGGCGCAGGCGCCCGTAGCGGCAGCCGCAGCGCCCGCGATCGAGGAACAGCAGCCGGTTCAAACTGCCGAGGCCCAGGCAGCCAAACAGCCGGCGCAACAAGACACCGGCTTCTACCTGACCAATGGTCCTGCGCCACAGCAGGCCGAGCAGCCGAAGAAGAAGGGCTTCCTTGCCTCGCTCTTCGGCTCTTCGCCGGCCAAGGCCGCGCCCGCCGCGCAAAAAGCAAAGCCCCTGATCGAAAAGGCAGCTGAAGCGCCGGCGACACATGCAGCCGAAGCCAAGGCCAAGCCGATCATCACGCTTGCCTCGGCAAAGTCGGACGCCAAGCCGGTCGAACTGGCTTCGCTCGGTGGCGGCGGCGATTCGAACTGGGCGCTGCCCGGCGTTCGCCAGACCGACCTTTTCGAGATCAAGCGCAAGTCGGGCATCGACGACGACAGCGACGTCGACCTGCACGAGGACGAGGATCCCGGCCTGGAGGTGGCGTCCGCCGCCGGCATGGCACGACTCGCCCCCAACGGCCTGCTCAAGCAGACCGAAAGCGTCGATGTCGGCTGCCTGAAGCCGTCGCTGGTGCGCATCCTCAAGGCCGCCGAGCAGCACTACGGCAAGAAGATGATCGTGACGTCGGGCTATCGCAACGCTGAGCGTAATCGCCGGGCGCGCGGCGCCAAGAACTCGCAGCACATGTATTGCGCTGCCGCCGACATCCAGATTCCGGGTGTCGGCAAATGGGAACTGGCCACCTTCCTGCGGGCGATGCCCGGTCGCGGTGGCGTCGGCACCTATTGCCACACCAATTCCGTGCACATCGACGTCGGTCCGGAACGCGAGTGGAACTGGCGTTGCGGCCGCCGCCGTGGATAAGCCAAAAAAATTTCGCGGCGCAGCAAAAAGACGGGTTGCCTGTCGCGAACAAGCCAACTATACACCGCCTCACCTGAGCGCGCCCATCGTCTAGCGGTTAGGACACCGCCCTTTCACGGCGGTAACAGGGGTTCGATTCCCCTTGGGCGTACCAGGTTTTCCAACCACTTAGCAGCTGCACATGCCTACCCCGCGATAGCGGTCGAACACGTGTGCATCACTCAGTTCCCCTGTCCTTCCCCTCGCCGGCTTCCAAGCGACTACAAGGCTGAAAGCCAAGCGAGTGCTCTGGCCTCGTCGAGATCCAGCCACGCACTGCGCGCTCTTCGACCCCCATGTGCTTGCTTGCCGATCCGGCCATCGAACCACCGCTTCAGAACCTCGGGGTGAATGTAGCCCTTCCGGCAAACTGCGCGGGTGTTGCCGAGCCTGTTTGCGACTTCATCGATCACCTGATTGCACAGGCGTCGCCTGGCGGGCAGACCATCCGGACGCTCGAGATCCTTGAACAGCGCCAGCGCGCGCACAGTTCCACCCCAGGTCCTGAAATCCTTGGAACTGAAATCTGGACCGCACGCCTCGCGGATGTAGTCGTTCACGTCGTCGGACGTCACACGCGATCGTTCGCCATCGTCATCAATGTATTGGAAGAGGTGCTGCCCGGGCAATTCCTGTATGCGCCGGACCAGTGCTGCCATGCGGCGGTCGACAAGCTGCAACCGCCATTCCTTGCCGGACTTGCCCTTGAAGGCAAAGCGCAGGGTCGAGCCGCTGATGTCGACATGACGGCCGCGCAAGGTGGTCAAGCCGAAACTGCCGTTTTCGCGCGCATATCGAGCGCTGCCGACGCGGATCATGGTGTTGTCCAGGAGCCAGACGATTGCGGCGACAACCTTTTGCCGGGACAGGCTTCGCTTGCCCAGGTCCGCATTCACCTTGCGCCTCAGCCGGGGAAGTGCCCGGGCAAATTCGCCGAGGCTCGAGAACTTTGCCTCGTCGCGGCGTTCTGTCCAGCGCGGGTGATAGCGATACTGCTTGCGCCCGCGCTGGTCACGACCTGTTGCCTGGATATGGCCCAGGCTATCTGGGCAGATCCACACTTCGGTCCACGCCGGTGGGACGGCCAGGCCGCGAATCCGCTCCAGCTCGTCCGGACCCGTGACGCGGCCGTCGGCAGATCTATACGAGAAGCCCTTGCCGGCCCGGCGCCGGGAGATACCGGGCTCCTCGTCGTTGACATAGCGCAGACGCGCACGGCTTGAGGAAACGCCTGCCAAGCCCCTGCCCGCCTCATCCTGTTCGGTGCATGGTGGGCTGCCTGCGACGGCTGAACATCTGGGCCATCGTACGCGCGAGCCGTCTTTCCGGCTTGGCCTCTGCGACCGTGTCCGCCACCCTGCTGCGCTTTCGAATGCGCGCGGCATCCTGGAGCATGGTGCCCGCCCATCGATAGACATTGTTGGAGCTGACGACCTCACGCATGCGTATCATGCGGGCTGTCTGCTCCTGCACCGGCATGGAGACGGCGCGATAGATCGCCTCGCCCATGGCCGTGGGGTCGTAAGGATTGACGATCAGCGCATCGAGCAACTCCCGGGAAGCGCCGGCAAAGGTGCTCAGGATCAGCGCGCCCTGTTCATCGTCGCGGGCTGCCACGAACTCCTTGGCAACGAGGTTCATGCCGTCGTGAAGGCTGCTCACCACGCAGACATCGGCAGCGCGATAGACGGTATAGATGTCGCCCTGGTTGTGATGCTGATCCATCAGGATGATGGGGGAATAGCTCTCATTGCCGAAGCGGCGGTTGAAATCCTCGACGAAATCCAGGCACTCGCGATGCAGTTGCCCATATGCGGGAAGCACGCCCCTGCTGGGAGCGGCGATCTGCAGGAACACCAGCTTGCCTATCCATTCCGGATGCCGCTCAAACATCTGTTCCAATGCCAGGAACCGGTCGATGATGCCCTTGGTGTAGTCCATGCGCTCGACCCCGACCAACAGCCGCATCTGCTCGGGCAAGCCGAGGAAGTCGAAGATCTTGTCGCGGCATTCGGCAACTGGCGGCTGGCTTTCCAGCACCGACGGCGGCCAATCGATAGAGATCGGATACGGATGAACCAACGTGGTCTGTCCGCCGAACGATATTGCGGAGTGCTCGCGTTCGATCCGGCTTTCCAGAAAGCGGTCGATGCTTTCGATGAAGTTGTTGCAATGGAACTGGATGTGAAAGCCGACGATCGAGCTGCCGAGCAACCCGTCCAGGATTTCCTCCTTCCATGGGCAGATGCTGAACACTTCCGAGTTCGGCCATGGAATATGCCAGAAGGTAATGATCGTGGCGTCGGGCAGCCGCTGCCTCACCATCCGAGGAAGCAGCGCGAAATGATAATCCTGGATCAGCACGATCGGGTCGGGCCGGCGCGCTTCTTCGCACACGCGGTCGGCAAACTTCTGATTGACCGCCTTGTACTGCTCCCAGTCCGACTCCCGGAACACCGGGCGTGTAAAGACGATGTGGCAGAGCGGCCAAAGGCCGTCATTGGCGAACCCGAGATAGTAGCCCTGCTGCTCCTCCTCGCTCAGCCATACCCGGCTCAGCGTGTAGGCAGGCTTGTCGGGCGGCACTCGAATCCGGTCGTCGCTATCGACCACCATGCGATCGGCCGTACCGCCGCCGTGCGCAATCCACGTTCCCGCGCAGGCGCGCATGACCGGCTCCAGGGCCGATACCAACCCGCTGGCCGGCACGACGAGGTCAATCTTGCCGTCGGTGAGATTGTGGATGTAGGGCTCGCGATTGGAAACAAGGATGATCTGGGCGTCGGGAAGCTCCTTGTCGATGACAAGGCGCATCGCTTCGGGCGTCCAACTGGCCAGCGGACTGTCGGCCACCCGGTTGTTCTGCTCGAACTCGGGAAGGATCTGCTTGGGCATCTCCGTGGAATAGCCGGGCTGTTCGGCAACAGGCGGACTGCCGGCAAGACGCCCTCGGCGCATGGCGGCTGCCGCGAGGCAGGCAGCCGCGATCGACAACAACAGACTTAGGGCCACCACGGCCCAGAGGCCAATGTCGAGTTCGGAAGAAAAATTCTCAATTGCCATGAGGGGGATTGCCTGCTTTCCCGGTCGCAAGTCTTTCGCGACCCTGCATGTTCGAACTCCCTTGCGGTGAATGGGTTCCGAAAATCGATGCAATCAGGAACGCACGATCAGCGGCGCCAGTCCCTCGTGGCGCGGATCGAGATAGGCCACGATGCGATCCCCGACCCGCTGGAAATGGAGGTCCACCGCGACATTGCCAACGCTCAGGCGGCGGATGGAGACCTGGTCGATGCCGATGGGGAGGCGCGGACGCGTGACGTGGATTTCGGAAGCGAAGCCGTCGATCTCAAGACCCAGGCTGGCCTGGATGAGCATGAACACCGATCCCGATGACCAGGCCTGCGGCAGGCAAGCGACGGGATACGCCACAGGCGCCTCGCTGGGCGACCGGGTGAAGCCGCAGAACAGTTCCGGCAGGCGCATGTTGAAATGAACGGCAGCCTCGAACGTCCCGCTCATGAGGCGAACGACGCTGTCCCGGGCGCCGTAGCGCGCCAGGCCTGCCGCGCAGATGGCCGTGTCGTGCGGCCAGATCGACCCGTTGTGGTAGGACATCGGATTGAAGGGCAACTCGTCATCCGGCAGCGTCCTGACACCCCAGCCGGTGTGAAAGGCAGCACTCAGCAACTGGTCGGTGATCAACTGCGCCCGCGCGGGCGAAGGCAGGCCGACGTAAAGGAGATGGCCCGCATTCGATGCGCGCACCTGGCACGGCTGTCCCTCGCCGTCGATCGCCAGGGCGTAGAAGTTTCGATCCTCCATCCAGAAATGGCGTTCGACCGAAATGCGCATGCTTTCAGCGCAAGCCTGCCAGTGGGCAGCCTTCGCGTCTTCGCCCTTCAGGGCCGCAAGGTCGGCCAATCCCGCATAAGCCGCATAGGCATAGCCCTGGACCTCGACCAAGGCGATCGGGCCCTTCGGAATGCGGCCATCAGCGTGAAAAACCGCGTCGAAGCTGTCTTTCCATCCCTGATTGGCAAGGCCCGTCTCGGCCGCACGCGCATAACTCACGAACCCGCATGGGTCTTGCCGGCTTGCGTTTTCCATCCAGGCCGCGGCCTCATTGAGCGAGGGCCACAGCAGGTCGATGAACGAAAGATCGCCGGTGCGCTTGGCATATGCGGTGGCAAGATAGATGTAGAGCGGCGTGGTATCGACACCACCGTAATACCTGCCGAATGGCAGTTCACGCAGCACCGCCATTTCACCCTTGCGCGTCTCATGCATGATCTTGCCGGGCTGTGAATCGCTGAACATCGACGTCTCGGTCGCCTGGTGCTGGGCGAGAAACGACAGCACGCCGCGGGCAAGACCGGGATTGAGCCACAGCATCTGCAAGGCCGAGATCACCCCGTCGCGCCCGAACGCGGTAGAGAACCAGGGAATGCCGGCATAAGGATAGGGTCCCGTCGGAAGGTCGGTGGTGAGCAGCGCGATATCCGCGCGGGCGCGCGACAGCCAATCGTTGAACACACGGCCGGAACTATGGACATTGGCGCCATGACGCCGCTTGGCCCGCATTTGCCAGCGCGCCTTGGCAGCGGCTGCCCTATGCCGCTCGCGGCTCGGCGTCCCCCCGTGATCGCCCCCGACTTCAATGAAGAGCGAAAGGCTGTCGCGACGCTGCAGGTCCAACCGAAAGTCGGCGCGGTCGGCGGCCAGCGCAGACGGGTGAATGGAAAAAGAAATCGTCGATTGCCGTTCGAGCCGGTCCAGTCCCTCGTAGCGCATTTTGACATGGTCGGCCTCGATCTCGATGTCGAAGGCCCGGCCGCGCTTGCTGCGCGTCGAACCGCGGACCTCGAACATGTCCCGAAAATCCGCCTCGAAACGCACGGAAAGGGGTAGCTCGACATCGTGCGCGCTGTAGTTGGACAGGCGGATGCGCTCGTACATCCTGTCGTCCCACAAAAGCCGCGACCTTTCGATGTGGATCACACCTTGTGGCGTTGGCGCGCCGCCATCGGGCGTCAGCGGCAAATTGGTCAGATTTGCAGTGAAGATGATGTTGTCCTGGCTGAGAGAGGCGCCCAGCAGCGATGGCTCCGTGTCGCCGATCAACAGCCGAAACAGCGAGAGTACGCGGGTATCGTCCCGGAAAAGCCCATCCCCGCGGCCTCGTATGTCGCCGTAGTCATCAGTCACGATGAAGCAATCGCTGTGTTTCAACGCAAACTGGCGATGTGGATTGCGTGGAGCTGCGTCGCCGAGCATTGCCAGGGCAACGGCTGGATCGAGATGACGTTCGTCGAGCTTGGCCAAATGCCTGCTCCCTCCTTGTCTCGGACGCGCTGCGAGGCGTCCATATCTCAGCGCGCCAACCCGTCCATCAGCTGGACATAGGCCGCCTCGTACTCGCGCACCATGCGGTCGGCCGAGAACCTGGCTTCGAAGGTCTGCCGAACGGTTCTTCGGTCGAGTTCAGGCAAACGCACAACGGCAGCGACCGCCTCGTCGATCGACCGCACGATGTAGCCCGTAACCCCCTGGTCAATGATTTCAGGCATCGCGCCATTGTCCCAGGCAATCACCGGCGTGCCGAATGCCATGGCTTCGATGACGACCAGGCCGAACGGCTCGGGCCAGTCGATTGGAAACAGCAAGGCTGCGGCATTGCCCAGGAATTCGGCCTTGTCGCTCTCTCCGATCTCTCCGATGTAC
The DNA here is from genome assembly GCF_014206975.1 of Aminobacter aganoensis. GTDB lineage: Bacteria > Pseudomonadota > Alphaproteobacteria > Rhizobiales > Rhizobiaceae > Aminobacter > Aminobacter aganoensis. Next base: position 287,612 of record NZ_JACHOU010000004.1, on the reverse strand, counting down.
TCGATCTGCCGGCCGTCGATCATCGGCGCGATCGTTTCATGGAAGTATGTCCGATCGTCGTCCCCGATCTTTGCCGCGATCTTCAGTTTCAGTCCGCTGCGACGGGCAATTTCAATGGCCCGGTCCGGCCGCTTGTCGCGCGACAGACGACCGAGAAAGGCAAGATAGCCGAGGGGATCCCGCTCGACAGGACGATGAAGGTCGAGCGGCAGGCCATGCTGAACCGTGGCAATCCAGTTTGCTTCTTTCAAGGGCTGTCGCTGTCGGTCCGAGATGGAGATCATCGGGAAATGGGGCCACCTTCGATAGGCGTCCGGAAGGTCGGCATAGTCGAGGCGGCCGTGTGGTGTCGTCACCGTTCGCTCGGGAAAATCCTCAAAGAACGGGAAGTGGACAAAATGGCTGAGATGGAAATGAAGCAGGTCGAACTGATCTGCTTGCTGCCTTACCTGATGCAACATCGACAAATGCGCGGCTGTCGGCGAAGTCAGCGGATTGGCATCGAGCCTGAGTGCTTGGTGGCGAACGGGAACGAGGTCTGCCCTGGTCACAGCATCGGCGCTGGCAAATAGTGTCACCTGATGCCCGCGCTCCACCAGGCCGTCGACCAGATAAGCAATTATCCTTTCCGTTCCGCCGTAGAGCCGTGGGGGTACGCTTTCGTAGAGCGGCGCGATGTGCGCGATCTTCATGCCGTGGTTCCTGATGGTCGTCCCAGGGGTGAACCGCGCAACCGGCCAATGGTTCCCCTGACTGCGCTCACCGTGCTCGAATGGACAGCTCGGTTCGCAGGGTTCCCGCCCGACGGTGGAACGATCATCCGCCGAGCAGATTGAGGTCTGGAGCGGAGAACCGATAATGTATGTACTTGCCCTGGCAACCGACTATGACGAGACCCTTGCCGAGCACGGCCTGGTATCAGGCGCCACCTTCAAGGCATTGGAAGATTTCAAGAAAACCGGGCGCAAGCTGATCCTCGTGACCGGACGCGAACTGCCCGACCTGGAACGGGTGTTCCCCGAGCACGATGTCTTCGACAGGATCGTCGCCGAGAACGGGGCACTGCTCTACACGCCCGGGACGAAAAAAAAGCGGCTTTTGGCCCCCGCTCCACCGCAAGAATTTGTCGAGCGCCTGAGATCGCGCGGCGTGAGCCCACTCTATGTCGGGGATTCTATCGTCGCGACGCTGGTTCCCAACGAAACGATCGTCCTGGATGAAATCCGCAGGCTGGGCCTCGAGTTGGAGATCATCTTCAACAAGGGCGCCGTCATGGTGCTGCCAAGCGGCATCAACAAGGCAACCGGGCTGGCGGCGGCGTTGGAAGAACTGGAGCTTTCGCCGCACAATGTCGTAGCGATCGGCGATGCGGAAAACGACCATGCGTTCCTGCGCGCCGCGGGTTACGGCGTCGCCGTGGCGAATGCCCTGCCATCCGTCAAGGAAACAGCCGACAGGGTGACGTCCGGCCAGCGTGGCGAAGGGGTCAGCGAACTGGTGGGCCAGCTCACGGCCAATGATGCCGAGCTCATGCAAAGCAGCCGCCAGTTCGTCAAGCTGGGCGTCACCGGCTCCGGGTCAGACGTCGACATCTCGCCATCCGGCGGCGGGATCCTGATCGCCGGTAATTCGGGGATAGGCAAATCGACGCTTGCGACCATGCTCACCGAGCGTTTCGTCGAGAAGGGCTTCCAGTTCTGCATCCTCGACCCGGAAGGAGACTATGAGCAACTCCAGGATGTCGCCGTCGTCGGCGACGCTGACACCCCGCCAAGCGTTCGGGAAATTCTGCACCTGCTGGCGAAACCGTCGAACAACATCGCCGTGAACATGCTCGGGCTGAAGACCGACGACAGGCCGCAATATTTTGCCAAGCTGTTGCCCGAACTCGCGGCGCTGCGGGCCCGCACCGGCCGGCCGCATTGGCTGGTCATCGACGAAGCGCATCACCTCCTGCCCGCCGCGCGTGTCGGCGCCTCATTTTCGCTGCCCAAGGAACTTCCGGCGACCATCCTGATAACGGTACACCCAGACCTGGTCTCGACAGATCTCCTTGAGACCGTCGAGACGGTCATCGCGCTCGGCCCTGAGGCCGACCAGGTGCTTGCGTCCTTCTGCGAAGCCGTCGATGACCAAGCTCCCGCAGGCGTGTCGCCACCTTCCAACAAGCAAGTGAACTTCTGGAAGCGAGCGGCAGGCCAACCGCCGCAGGCGATTTCAGTCGATCCGCCCAGGCAGGAGAAAAAACGGCACAAGCGCAAATATGCGGAAGGCGACCTCGGCGACAGCAGCTTCTATTTCAAGGGAGCAGAGGGCGCGCTCAACCTGAAAGCCCAGAACCTGATGATTTTCCTGCAGATAGCCGATGGGGTCGACGATCCCACCTGGGAACATCACCGCCGTGCCGGCGACTATTCCGATTGGTTTCGAGACAAGGTCAAGGACAAGAAGCTGGCCAAGGAGGCTTCGGCGATAGAACGCAACCAATCGCTGGACCCGAAGGCCAGCAGAGCGGCGATTTCGGAAGCAGTGCGGCGCCGGTACACGGTAGAGGCGTGAACCTCGACCTACGCCAGATCGATGCCCATCAAAGCAAGCGTGCACATTCACGCAGGCGGAAGCGTTCATTTCTGGCGAACTTCTCGGCCCAGGACAGCCGTTCGAACCGATAGTCGGTTCGTCCTCCGTTTTCGAGAACGCGAACGATCCAGCCATCACCGTGGTGCTTCACGAAGACATGGTTGGCGGCAAATTCCACGATCTCGCCCATGCGTCTTCTCCAAGGTTGGAGCCCAGCCTCCGCAGCCCAATGGCAGGACAACGGCCAACACCCCGATGAGTTGCAAGAAACCTTGCGTCCCCCAAAGAACAGGATCGGAACCATTGCGGCTGGCCCGTCATTCTATCTCTCGTGGAAAACGAACGGACAGGTGCAACGATGGACAGCCGGTGCGAGAAGCTGGTGCGAAGCATTCTTGAAGATCCCATGGCGTCGGACGAGATCAAGATCCAAAGGCTGCGTCACTTCGAAGACGAGGCTCGAGCCCTGCAACGTGCCGCATCCGAAAGCGCGATGAACCCCGACGATGGCTGGCAGGCCGACTTGCGATGCGCTCGCATGGCGCTGGGCGCCAGACGGATACGCAAGGGTGCCGCCTCGCTATGACCCATTCCTGGCGAAGCGAAAGCAACGCTCGCATCGACCAGCAACACGACCCGCGCTTTGGGATGCCACGTTGCTGGAGGATGAGCGGCGCCAGACCAGTCTGGCCCGGGCAAGTTGCGACGGCGCTCGATCCGCAAAAATGGGCAGCGGGTGCAACGCGACAAGTTCTGCTGAACCTTTTGCATTTCCATACGTTCGATAGAAGCTGCGGACTGCGTCAACCGGGCATGGCGGCGCCGATGAACAGGAAGTCTTTTTCCCGGTTTCTCTTCCTGGCCAACGAATAGGCAGACGAGCATCTCACCCGCCCGGTCCGCAGCGCCCTTCGGGAGGAGCAACAACGATGTATGAACCGCAACGCGACCCCACCACGATCACGCCCTTCATCGGAACAGTGACGGTCAGCTTTTCCGACGCGATCATTGGATCGTCGAAGAATGCCAAGCTCTTGAGCATCCCGGGCAAGGATCCGGTCTATTTCCTCCCCTTCGAGGATGTCTATTTCGACTTCCTGACACGGGCGACGGTTGCAGATCATGAGCATCTGGGGATCGCGACCTACTGGAGCGTGAATGCCGTGGGCGAGGCTGCCGACAATTTCATGTGGTCATACGAAGCGCCCGAGCAATCGGACGCGATTCTTGAACGGCATGCCGCCTTCAATCCAAGAAAAGCGCGCATCGAGGCAACGCCGGCCGACGACCAGTTGCGCGCACACGACATTGCCGAATGACCAGAACAGAATTGCGCGGGCCGTCCTCCCACCCAGGCGGACCGGCCCGAACACCGGAAGGCCATGACGATGAAACTGTCCGGGCATGATGTCGATCTCGACGAGCCGGCGACTGTCTATGAAGACCGGTTCACACCCGGCCTGTTCTTCAGCCACCTCTCCCAGGCGATCCGATACGTCGCCTGCATTCCGATCGGAAAGCAGAGCGGCTCGGTGAGCATCGTCTCGCAGTCGGGGCTTCAATTCGGTGTGGCTGAAATCAACGTGTTGCACGACCACCTGCTGAGGTCGCGTGCGGCCAAGGCTAACCCCACGGCATTCTGACGCGCGGCGGCCAACTGCGGGCTGTTGCAGTCGACCGAAGCGATGGCGGAATACGCGAAATCACTTGCTTTTTGCCCAGATGGCTGGCCGAGACTCCATGCGGCTCGACGCACGCACTCATGATCGAGTGGCAGCAACGCAGCCGTCCCAGCCCGATCTTGCTGCCAGGGAACCTGATCCCGAACGCGACGTTGTGAAAAGAGGTTTCGATCCTTTCGAAACCAATTCCACCCACCAAGGGAAAAGAACATGAAACTGAAGCTGTGTACTGCCTTTGCCGCGCTTGCGTTGTCAGCGGGCCTTGCAAGCGCTCAAACGATCGTCATCCAGCCGGAGCAGCAAACCCTGATCAGGGAGTATGTCAAAACGCAACCGATGGCCTCGGTCGACCTGCCGGGACTGGAGATCAACATCGGCAACAAGCTGCCCGATACAGTCGAACTCCACGCCGTCGAGGTGCCTGACGTGACATACCAGTATGTAGTGGTTGGTGGTCGCACGGTGCTTGTCGATCCGGGCACCCGCGAGATCGTCTACGTCCTCGACTAGCGCCCCCTTCGGGACGGGCCGATCCACTTTCACCTCAGGAGAAGACAATGAACAACATCATTTACCTGGTCGGGCTGGTCGTAATCGTGCTCGCGATACTGTCGTTCTTTGGGTTGCGGTAGCCGTGCTTCGGGCAGGCTTTCCAACGTACCGCCTGCCGGGTCGACAAGAACGCCAGGCGCGCGAGATCATATGTTGCTGGGCATCCAAGGGAGGCAATCATGGCATCGGACCATTCACGCATCTCTGCGTTCACCGGAACAGTGACGGTCATGTTCTCGGATCTCGTCATCGCATCCTCGACGGAGGCGAAAGCGATCTGCGTGGATGACGAACCCGACGTGTTCTACATCCCTTTCAAGGATATCAATTTCGAGCACCTGACCGCACTCAACAGGACGGTTCATCGGGAGGGCTGGGGCGTCGCCCATTTCTGGGCCGTATCCACGGAAACCGGCCAGGACTTCATGTGGGCATACCTGGAACCGGAGGCGAGCCTCGCTGCGCTTGCGAACCACGGCGCTTTCAATCCCGAACTTGCCAGTATCGCGGCCACCGCCACGAGGCATGACATCGCCACCGGCGAGCTGGAGACCCCTCTGCACCTGCCGACCGACGACGAACTGGTGAGGCATCTCGCGGAGACCACCGATGTGTCTCCCCTGCAAGCCGAGGCGCTGGTGCGGCGGCACGGCCGCGACAGGGCCAAGCTTGTGGCGCTGGCCAAGTCGTTCAAGGCGGAGAGCTAGCGCCGGTAATCGGGCTCGCCGTGTCGGAACTGTCCACTCGACCAGGCGTTTGCAGATTGGAACAGTATCGGAGGTACCAGCATGTCCCCGCAGGCAGAAGCGAAGAAGCAGCGATCGATCCAGCGAAAAGTGGAAAAGGACGACCGCCAGGAAAACAAGGGGGGCAAAAAGAGCGCGATGCAGGCCGGCGCTAGGCCCTACCCCACGCCTCCGTTTCCCAAACAGCACCTGCCTAAGCCCGGCGAGGAGGCACTGGTCGAACCCGCCCCACTTTACGATGCGCCCTACTACAAGGGTTCTGACAAGCTATCCGGCAAGGTCGCGCTGATCACCGGCGGCGACTCCGGCATCGGCCGGTCAGTGGCGGTCCTGTTTGCGCGCGAAGGCGCCGACATCGCCATCGGCTACCTGAGCGAACAGCGGGACGCCGAACGCACCCGCGAGGCGGTCGAGGCCGAGGGCCGGAAATGCATATTATTGCCCGGCAACGTCGCCGAGAGGGAGGTCTCGCGCAAGCTGGTCGCGGCGACGATGAAGGCATTCGGTCGCCTCGACATCCTAGTCAACAACGCCGCCTTCCAGGTCCACTCGACCGACTTCGCCGACCTGACCGAAGAGCATTTCGATACGACGCTGAAGACCAACCTGTATGGCTATTTCCACATGAGCCAGGCCGCGATCGAACACATGCAGCCGGGGTCGGCCATCATCAACACCGGCTCGGTCACGGGCATCAGCGGCAGCAAGGAACTTGTCGACTATTCGATGACCAAGGGCGGCATCCATGCCTTCACCCGGGCGCTTGCCGCCAGCCTGGTCGACCAGGGGATCCGGGTAAACGCCATCGCCCCCGGTCCGGTCTGGACGCCGCTCAACCCTTCCGACAAGGAACCCGCGGACGTCTCGACATTTGGTGCGAAGACGCCAATGAGGCGGCCGGCGCAGCCCGAGGAAATCGCTCCGGCCTATGTGTTCCTCGCCTCATCCCACTGTTCCAGTTACATCACCGGCGAGATCCTGCCGATCATCGGCGGCTACTGACAAGTCGCGCCGGCCAGGCGGCGCGCGCCCGGCTTCCGCCCGACCGGCCCTGCTTGCACGCACATTCCCAATTGACGGAGACGGAAGATGGACATTCGGTCGACACTGACGGGACTATCCGAGGCCTTCAACGCGCACGATCTTGACCGCATCATGGAGTTCTTTTCCGACGATTGCATCCTTGAGATGCCAAGGGGAAGTGAGCGCTGGGGTTCCCGTTTCGAGGGCAAGCAAAACGTACGTCAAGCGCTGGGAACACGCTTTGAAGGCCTGCCCGACGTCCACTACGGCAATGTGGAGCATTTCGTGGATGCGACGGCCGATACCGGCATCTCAAAATGGACCCTCACCGGGACCACGCGAGAGGGCACGGCAATAGAGGTCCAAGGCTGTGACTTCTATACATTTCGCAATGGACAGGTGGCTCGCAAGGACTCCTACTGGAAAATCGTTGAGTAGTTGAACGTGCGGTTCAAGCGCTGTTGAGCGACAGCGCCTGGACCTCATCCAGTGAACTGGCGATGATTGCAGCGATGGCCTTGCCGGTGTCCGTCAGGGCGTTCACGTCGCGGGAACAGAGAGACAACGCCACCGACATTCGGTGACCGGAGAGCGGCACGAAGCCCAGTTTTCCGTCCCTGACCTCCTCGTAGACATCGATCAGGGTCAGGATGCTTATTCCCAGTCCTTCCTGAACGATCGCCTTCAGGAGAGCGATCGAGTTCGACACGGCGATCTTGTGGATCGGGGATCTCAATCTCTGGATAAGCAGGTCGGCCATGGGCCCTATGGTCAGGCTGTCGTCGGTCGATAGAAAATTCTCGCTCAGTATGTCTTCTATATCGACGGATTTCCGTTGCATCAGTCTGTGCGACGGGTGCGCGACTATTCCAAGGCTCAGATGGGCCGTCTTGACGATGTTCAGCCCGATATCCTGAGGCGTATTGAATGCGATCGCCAGATCTATGGAGCCGGACTTGACCTTGTCGAGTATGATGTTGGTGCCGTCGACATAAGCGCGCAGGCTGGCTCCGGGATGCTGGGCCTGAAGCATGCGAAACGCCTTCGGCAGGAACCCCGTCGACAGGCACTCCATGATTCCGATGCTCACCGTGCTGCCGCACGAGGGACGCAAGCCTTCCATTTCAGCATCGGTCGCGGTGACTTCCTGCTGCAACTTTCTGACCTGGCCCACCAGGATGCGACCGGCCTCCGTGGGCCGCATTCCGCGTGGCAGGCGCTCGAAAAGCGGCTGCCCATATTCGAGCTCGAGATTGAGTATCTGGCGATTGACCGCCGAGGGTGTCGCATTCATCTGCTCCGCTGCCTTACGGATCGACCCAAAACGGGCGACCATTTCCAGCGCCTTCGCGCCTTGCGTAATCAACGGCATTCGCGACACCTGCGACTGTACAGTTTTTTGATACACTACTGACGCAAATATTCGCTGGTCAATGAGGGGTTTGAAAAACTAGCCTTCTGCTCGATTTCGGGGGGAATTCAATGAACTTTCAGTACAGCTTTTCTCGTCGCCGGTTCCTGGCTCTGTCGGCCGCCGCTTCTTCGTCCCTCATCATGCCGGGCTGGGTCGGCAAGGCTGGCGCGGCACCGCTCGCGGCTATCAAGGAAGAGGATGCGATCATCGCGTTCGGCCTGACGGGGCCGGTCTCGGACGAAGGCTGGAACACCAAGCAAAATGAAGGAGCCAAGGCGATCCAGGCAGCCTTCCCGAAGGCCAAGACACTGGTGGTCGAGAGCATTCCGTTCTCCGCCGACGCAAGCCGGACTTTCCGCCAGTTCGTGCAGGAAGGCGCCCAGATGGTGTTTTCCACCTCGAACTATGGCGATTTCTTCGCGTCGGTTGTGGAGCGCTCGCCGGAAGTTGCCTTCCTGGAAGCCGACGGGCGCCGGGTCGCCGACAATCTCGGCTGGTACTACGCCGCCCATTGGCATCCAACCTACGTGCTCGGCGTGGCAGCCGGCCTGCTCAGCAAATCCGGCAAGCTCGGCTTCATCGCGTCCTTCCCGGTGCCGATGGCGATCTCGTCGAGCAATGCGTTCATGATGGGCGCACGCTCGGTCAATCCATCGGCCACCCTGCAGGTCATCAGCATCAACTCGTGGTTCGATCCGCAAGGCGCCAACCAGGCCGCAAGCGCGCTGATCGACAATGGCTGCGATTTCCTGTTTGGCGTGATGAACGAGGCCTCCTATCTGCAGGTCGCCGAACAGCGCGGCGTGCGGGCTGCGATGTGGAGCTCCGACATGCGCCGCTACGGCAAGAACGCCTATGTCAGCTCAATTATCCCGGACTGGACGGCGTTCTATGTCGACCAGGTCCGAAAACGGCTCGAAGGCACGTGGTCGGGCGGCGGCCAGACGCTGCTTCCCCTAGGCGGCGGCATCGACCGCGATGCCTGGGGCGAGACGGTTCCGGCCGAGGTAGCGGCCAAGGCCGACGCCGTGCGCGAGAAGATCATCGGCGGCTGGAGCCCGTTCACGGGCGAGATCAAGGACACGACCGGGGCCGTGCGGGTAAAGGCGGGCGAAACGCTCGACGAAGTCGCGCTCTACAACTGGGACTGGTCGGTGGAGGGCGTGTCCGGGCTCAGCACGTAAACCGATCCCCTCGTTCGATGGACGCTGCAATGCCAGATCCGAGACTTCGCCCCGTCAACGGCGGCACGGCACACTCGCTCGTGTCGCTGCGCGGGATCGCCAAACATTTTCCAGGCGTCATCGCCAATGCGGATGTCGACCTCGACATCCGTGCCGGCGAGATTCACGCGCTTCTGGGTGAGAACGGCGCCGGCAAGTCGACCTTGATGAACATCCTGACCGGCATCTACCAGGCCGATGCCGGGGAGATCGCCATCGATGGAAAGCCCGTTCGTTTCGGTTCTCCCCTTGATGCTATCGCGGCAGGCATCGGCATGGTTCACCAGCACTTCAAGCTGGTCCAAGCCTTTACCGTCGCCGAAAATATCCATCTCGGATGGGGGGAAACGCCACGGCTGGCGTCGGCCAGGCAACTGGAAGCGAGAACGGCCGCGATCGCAGAAAAGTTCAATCTTGCCGTCAGACCGGACGCCCGCATCCACGCGCTGTCGGCCGGCGAGCAGCAGCGCGTCGAGATCCTGCGCGTGCTGGCGCGGGACGCGCGCGTCCTGATCCTCGACGAGCCGACAGCCGTGCTGACGCCATCCGAGGCACGGGAACTGTTCAAGGCGCTCGACGCCTTCCGCAAATCCGGCAACGCCGTCATCTTCATCAGCCACAAGCTTCATGAAGTCCTGGAGATTTCAGACCGGGTGACGGTTCTTCGCGGCGGCCGCAAGGTGGCGACGCACGAGACGAAAGACTGCGACCACCGCATGCTCGCCGGACTGATGGTCGGGCGCGAAATCGTGCTGGGCAACTACCGCGACCGGTCGGCAGAACCGGGGAACGATGCCCGCCCCACGGTCCTGGAACTCAGGAATGTCTGCGCCGACGACCAGCGCGGCCTGCCAGCGCTCCGGAACATCGATCTCGCCATCCGGGCCGGTGAAATACTGGGCATTGCAGGTGTTGCGGGCAATGGCCAGCGTGAACTGAGCCAGGTCATCACCGGCATCCGGCCGCTTGTTTCCGGCGAAATCCTGGTCGGTGGAAAGGCGGTAAGCCACCAGGACGCGGCAGCCTTCGCAGCATTCGGCATCGGCCACATCCCGGAGGACCGCTTGCGTAGCGGCTTGGCACCTTCGCTCTCGATCGACGACAATGTGGTGATCCGGGAATACAAGACCGATGCGGTCTCGCGCGGTCCGTTCTTCGACCCGCGGGCCGCCAACCGGCTGGCGCGGACCATCGCCGCGGACGCCGAGGTGGCGATTCCCGATTTCGGCATGCCGGTGCGGAACCTCTCGGGTGGCAACCAGCAGCGCCTCGTCGCCCGGCGCGAAATCCGCATCGCGCGGAAAGTCCTGGTCGCTGCCTACCCAAGCCGTGGCCTGGATATCGGCGCCATCAACACCATGCTTCGCTATTTCGTCGAACTTCGAAACCAGGGCGTGGCCGTCGTCCTGATTTCGGAAGACCTCGAAGAATTGCTCAGTCTCTCGGACCGCATCGCGGTTCTCTACGAAGGCCGGATCATGTCAGTTTTTGATGCCGAAAGCGCCGATATGGAGACCATAGGTCTCCTGATGGGCGGGCAGACGGCGGCTGCGCCCGCAACCAGCGGCGCGAGGTCGTGATGTCCTGGCGTCTGCAGCGCTTTCCTTCGCCGAAGCCTTCCGTTGCTCTTGCGGTCCGCGCCGTGGCGATCCTGCTTGCCCTCGTCGTCGGCGGCCTCGTTGTCGCCGTCTCCGGGCTCAACCCGTTCGCCCTCGGCAACCAGGTCATGAAGTCGACATTCGGCTCGAGCTTCGGGCTGGAGGATCTCGGCCTTCTGGCGACACCGCTCATCCTGACCGGGCTTGCGGTCATGATCACCCGGCGCATCGGGTTGTGGAACATCGGTGCCGAAGGCCAGTTCTATGCAGGTGCGCTGGCAGCCGCCGCGATCGGCCTTTTTGTCGAAGGCCCGGCCTGGCTGATGCTGCCGGCGATGTTCCTGGCGGGCGTCGCCGGCGGCATGGCATGGATCACCATCCCGACGCTTGCCCGTGCCTTTGTCGGCGTCAACGAACTCATTACCACGCTGCTGCTGAATTTCGTGGCGACCCTGCTCGTCTACTATTTCGCCACCGGACCATGGCGCGACCGGGGTGCTGGAACGCTCGGCTCCACGCCGCGCATTCGCTACGAGATGCCCGAACTCTGGGGCATGGTTCACTGGGGCTTTGCCATTGCGGTGGTGCTGACGGTTCTGGCGGCGGCGGTGCTGTCCTTCACCCGCTGGGGTTACGAGGTGCGGATCAGCGGCGCCAATCCCGAAAATGCGCTCTATGCCGGCATCCCCGTGCGGCGGCGCATCATCGCGGTGATGCTGTTGTCGGGCGCAGTCGCGGGCGTTGCCGGAATGCTGGAAGTGGCCGGCACGGTGCACCGGCTGCAGGGCGGCATCTCCAACAATTTCGGCTATCTCGGCATCATCGTTGCGGTGCTGGCACGCACCTCGTGTCTTGGCGTCTTTGCCGCCGCGGCACTGATGGCCTTCATCCTCAACGCCGGCATCATCCTGCAAACGCAGGGACTTACCACCAGCGCGATCGTGGCGCTGACCGGCCTGGTGTTGCTGTTCACCGCCATCGGCGACGAGTTTGCGCATTATCGCCTCGTCCGCGCCGATCGAGCCACCGCATAGGATGCCGCCATGGATATCATAACCGGGTTGCTGACGACCGCCGTGCTTGCCGGAGGCGTCCTGGCACTGGCAGCACTGGGCGAGGTCATCTGCCAGCGCGTCGGGGTGGTCAATCTGGGCGTCGAGGGCCTGATGGCACTCGGCGCGGTGACGGCAATCGCCGTCACCATCAGCGTGCCGAACCCGTCGGTCGGCTTTGCCGCAGCACTCTTGGTCGGGCTTTGCTTCGGCATGGTGTTTGCCATGGCGACGGTGCTCTTCCGCGCCAACCAGGTCCTGTGCGGCCTCGCCCTGACGCTGATGGGGACGGGACTTGCCGCCACCGTCGGCAGGGCGTTTTCCGGAATGCCGGCCAAGGCGACCTTCCAGCCGGTGATCGTGCCCTATCTGAGCGACATTCCCATTCTTGGACCGGCCTTCTTCTCCCAGAACATCCTCGTCTACCTGACCTTCATCATCCTGCCGGTCGCCATACACTACCTGATGTTCAAGACACGCCACGGCCTCAACATGCGCGCGGTCGGAGAGAACCCGGGTGCTGCCGACGCGGCCGGCATACCGGTCCTGGCGATGCGCTTCTGGTACGTGTCCCTGGGTGCGGCGCTGGCGGCGGGGGCCGGCGCGTATCTCACACTTGCCTTTGTCCCATCATGGTCGGACGGGATTGTCGCCGGACGCGGCTGGATCGCCGTCGCGCTGGTCATCTTTGCCCGCTACAGGCCGATGAATGTGGTGATGGCGGCGCTGCTGTTCGGGTTGATCACGGCACTTGGCTATGTCGGGCAGGCACGCAACTGGCCGGTCGCCCCTGCCCTTCTCGGCATGCTGCCCTATCTCGGGACACTGTGCTTCATCATCGTTCCCGTCATCGTCCTGCGTCGCATGAGGCAGTTGCCGGCGGCGCCTGCAGCGCTCGGCCTACCCTATTTCCGCGATGTGCGCTGAACATCTGAAATTCTGAAAACCGGATCCCGTAACGGATCGCGTAGGAGGATACGCATGACCATCGATATCGCCATCATCAACGGCACCGTGATGCCCATGGGCGGCACTGTGCCGATCGAGCGCGGAGCGATCACCATCGCCGGCGGCAAGATCCTGGCCGTCGGCCCGCAGGAAACCATCGACGTCAGCGGCGCTGCAAAGGTCATCGACGCCTCCAACTGCGTGGTCATGCCGGGATTCTGCGACAGCCACACGCATATTGCCTCGAACCTGCTCCTGCGCGGTCTCCTGGAGGACGTCAGGCTGTTCGAATGGCTCTCCACCATGTGGCAGCTCAAACGCAATTTCGATCCCGAGACGCTGTACTGGGCGAGCCTGAACGGTCTCGTCGAAATGGTGAAGTCGGGCGTCACTTCCTTTAACGAGCATTTCGATGCCTATGCGGTGGAGCCGCAGATCGAGGCGCTCAAGAAAATCCCACTTCGCTCCACCCTTGGCTACGGCTTTGCCGACCGCGGCGTCTATGCATCGATCACCGACTGGTCGTGGAAGACGCTGCACAGCTTCGGCGATCTCGTCGCCAAGCACCACAAATCGCAAAACGGATTGCTGCATGTCGGACTGTCGCCGCATGCCACATATTCCTGCGGGCCGGAAATGTTCCGCCTGTCGCGCGAGGTCGCCGACGCGCACAATGTGCCGATCCACATTCACCTCGCCGAAGCGCCCCAGGAGACGGTCTATGTCGCCGAAACCTACGGCACATCGGCGGTACGGTGGCTTCATTCGCTCGAGTTCCTGAAGTCCGATGTGACCGCCGCCCACTGCACGCAGCTCGACGAAGATGATGTGAAGATACTGGCGGCGACCAAGACGAAGATCGCCCATTGCCCGTGCTGCAACGCCAAGGTGACTTCCGGTACGCTGCCGCTCAAATGCGTGCGCGAGCACGGCGTCACGGTCGGCCTGGCCACAGACGGGCCAGCCAGCCACAACACCCTCGACATGTTCCAGGAAATGAAGTTCGCCGGCCTCATCCACAAGGACAAGACAGCCGACCCGGAATTCCTGAAGACGACCGAAATCCTGGAAATGGCAACCTCCGAGGGCGCCAAGGCGATGAACCGGCCCGAGACCGGCAAGCTTGCCCCCGGCATGGCCGCCGATGTCATCGTCGTCGACCTCGACAAGGCGCACACGCAGCCGGTCTATGACACCGCAGCGGCACTGGTCTATTCGAGCCGTGCCGATGACGTGCTGCATACCATCGTCGCCGGGCGCCTGCTGATGGAGAACCGCCTCGTCGCCGGCATCGACGAGGCGGAAATCAGGGCCAACTTCCGCAGCAAGGCCCATGCGCTCCGCAAGCGCAGCCTAGGCTAGTCGGCTCTGCTGCCACTACGGCGCCCGTAGTGACAGGCCTGGTCATTCCACAGACACCGAAAGCAATCCGGAAGCACTCGACGCTGTTGCGTCGAGTGCCAGCGATGCGCCCATGATCGACGTCGAAGCGAGCGCGTCAGTACCTCTGCTGGATCGTGCTGGTGACAACGGGATCCAGGTCCCGGTCACCGTTGGCGGACAGCGCCACCAACACACCCAGGCTGATGGCAATGGGCGCAAAGAGCAGCGCGACATTTGCCAAGCACTTTACTGGTCCCCACCGGTCGGAGGTGATTTTCCGTTCGTCATCCATGGGGCAATCCTGAGTCGGCTGTTTCACTGCCGTCGGTAGCCGCCCCATTTGGCGCGATTAAGCCCCATCCACCGCGTCTTCAGGGCATGGTTAAGGATGCGTGAAGTGCTCCAGGAGCGTTGCCTCACCGCTCCATCTTGCGACGCTCACATCCGACTTTTGCCTTCGTGGAGTTAGCGGGATGAACATTTCGGGTGACTGCTTCAACAGCCGCTAGGCTCTAAAGGCGCTTGCGCATACAGTCTCAAGCTCCACTATGGAGCTCCCACGAATACGCCGGAGCGATATCTGCAAGTGAAATGCGCGAACTGGTGCCTGCCATGAAAGCCACGATCGTCCTCCTTGCCTGCCTGGCCCTGTCCTCATGCGGCATGGCAAAAGCCGCAAGGCAAACAGGCCAGACCTTCGACACGTACGGGTGTCTGGCGCGGGACTTCAAAGGCCAGCCCTCGTGCGACGCCGCGGAGAGCGCAACACCCAAGCCATGACCGGACCGGTGGCCGAGCCACCAGCGCAGCAGTGTTCTATTTCACGGCGCGGCGCCTGGTTGTCTTGCCCGCGCCGGCGCCGGTCGAGGCGTTCTTCAGCCCGGCCTCGATAAGCTCTCCCGTGCGGCGATAGTGTTCGGCAAGGAGCCGGACCGCGCCCTCGCCGTCCCGCTGCAAGGCAGCCTTCATGAGCGCCGAGTGCTCTTCCAGCAGGTTGCGCGGGCGTGCGCGCAACTCGTCCGACAGCACCGGCCGGCGATACCGCTCCGTCCTGGTGTAGAGCTGCGCTGCGATGTCGAGCAGTGCCGGCGAGCCACATGCCGAGATCAGCGCGTGGTGGAATCCCTGATGCCGATCCTCCAGGGCCTGGTCGAAGGTGCCCTCGGCTTGCGGCGCCTGCAATTCGTGCCTGGCAACGGCCTTGCCAAAGGCATGAAAGGAGGCGACCACCCGCGCCTCCCAGTCGTCGGTGCCCAGGCTGACGGCCCGCCGCAATGCCTCCGATTCGACCAGGATGCGGATGCCGATCACATCCCACATCTCGTCCAGCGACACGCCCGCGACGCGAAATCCACGCAGTGAAGCCAGTTCGGCGAGCCGGTCGCTGCTCAGGCGCGTCAGCGCCTCGCGCAAGGGAGAAAAGCTGAGGCCATAACGGTCGCGTAGCACAGCAAGACGCAGCGGCTCGCCGGCCGGGAAAACGCCATTGAGAATGTCGTCGCGGATCAGCCGGTAGGCGCGGTCGGCAAGCGACCCTTCGGATTCGGCGAACTCTGGCTCGGGCACTGGGCTCTGTCTCGAATGGCGATGCAAATGGCGACCCGGTCACAATCTACCGGCTCAAATATTTTATGCAATGTACAATATTTTATAAAATCTGTTGACGCCGGCTGATGGCCATCTAAGTTGCGGACGAACGAAATCGGGACGGAGGCGCCAGCATCGGCGGTCGCCTCGTCACCATCAGACAGAGGTGAAAACATGCGTTTGGTTACCTATCGCAGCAGCGTCACTGCGGCGGCGCGTCTCGGCGCGCTGGTCAACGACCTGGTCGTCGACCTGCAGGCGCTCGCGGCCTATTACGACCTGGAACTGCCAAGCGACATGCTGGAATTCATCGATCTCGGGCCGGCGGCGCTCGATACGGCGCGCAAGATCATCGAGGATTCGACCGATGACTGGCCGGTCGGCACGGTCTTCTACGCTGCCAACGTCAAGCTGCTGGCACCGATCCCGCGGCCGCGCAAGAACATCTTCGGCATCGGCCTGAACTATGTCGAGCACATCACCGAGTCGGCCCACATGCTCGAAAACGCGGCAAATCTGCCGAACGAGCCGGTCATCTTCTCCAAGCCGCCGACCACGGTCTGCGGCCCCGGCGACGCCATCGAGCACAACGCCAAGCTCACCCAGCAACTCGACTGGGAAGTCGAACTCGCCGTGGTCATCGGCCAGCGCGCCAAGCGCGTGTCGGAAGAAGACGCGCTTGGGCACGTCTTCGGCTACAGCGTCATGATCGACGTGTCGGCCCGCGACTGCCGCCGCGCCGGCCAATGGATCGTCTCCAAGGGCCAGGATACCTACGCCCCGTTCGGCCCGTGCATCGTCACCGCCGACGAGATCGCCAACCCACACGCCCTCGACCTTTGGCTCACCGTCAACGGCGTGACCAAGCAGAAGTCGAACACGCAGCACATGCTGTTCAAGGTGCCCTACCTGATCTCGGACATCAGCCAGGGCATCGCGCTCGAGCCCGGCGACATCATCGCCACCGGCACCCCGGAAGGCGTTGGCGCGGGTCGCACGCCCAAGGAATGGCTGTGGCCAGGCGATGTCGTCGAAGCAGGCGTCGATGGCATCGGGCGCCTGCGTTGCCCGGTCGTCGCCGTCTAGACTGTACCGATGAGAGCCGCCTTGCCGCGCGAGGCGGCTCTCGTACCTTCTCAAATTGAGCCGGCACGAGCCCGCAGCTTCAAAGTGCCAACGGCAACCGTTGTCGTGCGACGCAGAGAAGTCAGGGATCTGGTGGTGATGACGCGATCAGCCGCGTCGCCGCGCTTGTTGCGCACCGCGCTACGGAACCTGCTTGAAGCCGCGCCGCCGGTTAGGGTTTGGCCGCCTGTAACCGCTTCCTGAGATCGAGAAGATCGAGCGTGCAGGCGCCGTTCCGGATCGCATCGCGCAGTGTCGCTTCCTTGGCCTCGCGGTCGCGGGCAGCAGAAATCGCGCCGGCGATGTCCGCCCGGCGCACGACAACGACGCCATCCTCGTCGCCCAGGATGGCGTCTCCCGGCCCCACTTGCTCTCCGGCAAGGCTGATCGGCCGGCCGATGCTGCCCAGGCGATTTTTGGTCGTGCCCTTGATGCACAGGCCTCGCGCAAATACCGGGAAATTCATCTGCCTGATGGTCGTGGCATCGCGGACGCAGCCGTCGATGACCAGGCCACGGATGCCCCTGGCGAAGCATGCCTCTGCAAGCAGGTCGCCGAAAGGACCATCGTCGAGCGCACCCTGGTGATCCACGACCAGCACATCGCCGGGACGCGCCACGGCGATGGCAGCGTGGATCATCAGGTTGTCGCCGGCCGGGCAATGCACGGTCAGGGCGGAGCCACAGACGCGCATTGCCGGATCGAGCGGTTTCAGAGCGCCGGACACCGCACCGCGCTGCCCGTTCGCCTCGTGGATCGTCGCCGACGAAAATGTGGCGAGTTCTTCCAGGAGGGCTGGAACGGGCCGTTCGAAATCAGCATCCATGTTCGCGCCCCTCGTCAGGTTTTCTAAGCCGCAACCGTGCCGATGCGGATCGTCAGCGGCTCGAGCCCGGCAATGGTGCCGACCAGTTCGTCGCCGGGGCCGACCGGGCCGACGCCATGGGGCGTGCCGGTCAGGATAACGTCGCCGGCGTGCAGTTCGAAATAGGTCGACAGGTTGGCGATGATTTCCGGAACCTTCCAGATCAGCAGGCTGATGTCGGAATCCTGCCTTGCCTCGCCATTGACGGTGAGCTTGATGTTGCCCGACGACACGTGACCGACCTTTTCGACCGGCGTGATCGGGCCGCAGGGGCACGACTGGTCGAACGACTTGGCGATCTCCCACGGCCTGCCGCTGCCCTGGATGTCGCGCCGCGTCATGTCCAGACTGACGCAATAGCCGTAGACATGATCGAGTGCGTCGGACTCGGCGATGTTGTAGCCGCCCGACTTCAACACGACCGCCAGTTCCATCTCATGATGGAAGTCCTTGGTCATGGTGGCGTAGTGGATCGTCGCTCCATCCTGGACGATCGCGTCAGTCGGTTTCTGGAAGAAAATCGGCGGATCGCGATCCTCGTTGCCGCCCATCTCGCGCACGTGGGCAACGTAGTTGCGCCCGACGCAATAGATGCGACGAACCGGAAACCGCTCCGCCTTGCCCACGACCGGCAGCGATACCTGCTGCGGCGCCTCGACTACGTACCCATTGGCCATGTTGGCTCCTCCCTGTTTGAACGATCTGACATAGAGCACACAAACGTATCTCACGCAGCAAAAAATGTATGATTTTTTTCCATCTGAATTTTCATGCATTCAAAATTCGGGCCAGCGCCAGACGATGCCATTGCGGACACATTCCGCGTATCTGGTGGAATCCGGCGGCAATCCCCTCAAAATGAGACATTTTTCTACATAACGGACCCGGGAGCGCCTCTCGCGCGTCAAACAAAAGCTCGCCCACCTCGCGGCTTTCGCGCGCGTCAGCGCATCATAGCAATATGTTTTTGACAGCTATTGCGAAAAATGTAGATTGTTTGAAGGCGTTGTTGACGGAACAAATCTGCGCAGCCGCCACGGGAGGAACAGCTTATGAAAATGGGTCCGGAACTACACCGCAGCGCCAGGGTGGCGCTGACTTTGGTTTTCGCCTCGATCGCCGGCGCAACCGGAAGCGCGTATGCCCAGGAGACTAAGGTCACGATCGTCGTGCCCAATCCCTCGGCCATCAATAATTTTCCGCTGCACGTCGCCATCGGAGAGGGCTACTTCAAGGAGCAGGGCCTCGACGTCACCGTGGAGGCGGTGAACGGCTCGGCTTCGGTGCTTCAGTCGATGGCGGCCGGACAGGCGCAGATCGGCAACCCGGGCCCCGGCCCGCTGCTCGGCGCGCGCGCCCGCGGCGAAGATGTCGTCTTCATCTACAACCAGTTCCCGAAGTCCATCTTCGGTCTCGTCGTCAAAGAGGACTCTGCGATCAAGACGCCCACCGACCTCAAGGGCACGACGGTCGGCGTCGGCACGGCCGATGGCGCCGAAGTCGGCTTCAGCCGCGCCATCCTTTCCAAGTCCGGCCTGGCAGAAGGCAATGACTACAAGTTCCTCGCCGTCGGCGACGGCGGCACTGCGGCTGCGGCGTTCCTGAACAACGAGGTCGAATCCTATGCGGCGGCCGTCAGCGACGCGGCGATCATCGGCGCACGCGGCATCCCGTTGCGCGAGATAACGCCTGAGGAATTCCTCTCCTTCTTCGGCAATGGCTGGGCCGTGACGCGCAGCTATCTCGACGGCAATCCAAAGGTCATCGAAGGCTTCGGCAAGGCGCTGGTCAAGGCAACCAAGTTCGGCCTGGATCCCGCCAACAAGGACGCCGTGCTCGCCCATGCCGCAGTCGGCAATCCGCAGGAAGCCGAGGATCCGAAGTTTGCGGCAGCCCTTCTGACCGCCATCCAGGATCGCGTCACGCCGCTCGACGTCTCCACCGGCTACGGCTACCAGCCGCCGGAGCACTGGAAGATGTGGCATGAAAGCCAGGTGGCGACGGGCGCCCTGTCCAAGCCCCTGGACGACCTGAACGCAGCCTACACGAACGAGTTCGTGAAAGCCTGGAACGAATGAACGCACTTCAGCGATCCGCATTCGATGGGGCCGGCCTGGCAGGCCGGCCCGTATACGAGCTCAGGGGCGTCGCCAAAAGCTATGCGCGGCGCTCGATCCACGCGCTCGACCGGGTCGACCTGACCTTGACCGAGGGGAGCTTTTCCTCGGTCATCGGCCCCTCCGGCTGCGGCAAGTCCACGCTGCTCAAGATCATGGCCGGCGTGTTGCCGCCAACCGAGGGTAGCGTCTATCTCGAGGGCACGCCGGTCACCGGCACGCGCCGGGACATCGGCATGATGTTCCAGCAGGCGACATTGTTTCCGTGGCGCACGACGCTCGAAAACATCGTCCTGCCGATCGAGATCCGCGACGGCAAGAAGGCAGCGCGGGCCATGCACGACGAGGCGCGGGCCCTGCTCGATCTGGTCGGGCTGAAGGGCTTCGATTCCGTGCGGCCCAACGAACTGTCCGGCGGCATGGCACAGCGCGCGGCGATCTGCCGGATGCTGATCACCAAGCCTGCAGTGCTGCTGCTCGACGAGCCGTTCAGCGCGCTCGACGAACTGTCGCGCGACTTCATGAACATGGAGTTGCAGCGCATCTGCATGGAACGCAACGCCACCGCGTTCCTGGTCACCCACTCCATTCCAGAAGCGGTGATCCTGTCCGACACCGTCTATGTCATGTCGCCACGGCCCGGCAACTTCGTCGAGGCCATCAACATCGACCTGCCGCGGCCAAGAACGCTCGACATGATGACCGATCCGAAATTTGGCGAGTATGTGCGCCGCATTCGCGCTCGGCTCGACAAGGGAGCATTCCTGTAATGACCGTAATCGACAACACGGATCAGCGCCCGGAAACAATCTGGAGCGAGCATGTCTCCTTCATGGACCGGATTCCCCGTTCGATCGCCATGGGCGGACTGCTGGTCGGCTTCGTCGCCCTGTGGCAGTTGATCTATGCGATCGGGGTCGTCTCTCCGATCATCCTTCCAGGCCCATGGGAAACCGGTGCCGACATCGCCTTCGTCGGCAAGAACCTGTTCACCGGCGGCTACATGCTGACGGCGCTGTGGATTACCATCAAGGAGGTGATCTTCGGTTTCGCCATTGCCATCACGATCGGCTTCCTGCTCGGTATTCTTGTCGGCGAGACGACGTTCGGCGAGCGTGCGGTGCTGCCCTACCTCGTCGCCATCGACACCATGCCCAAGGTTGCCTTCGCGCCGCTGTTTCTTGCCTGGCTCGGCTTCGGCATTGCCTCGAAAGTGGCGCTTGCCGCATTCATCGCAACGTTCCCGATCGTGGTCGGAACGGCAGCCGGGCTCTATGTGGCCGACGAAAACGCGCGCATGCTGTTCAAGACCATGGGTGCCAGCCGCTTCCAGACGCTGTTCAAGATGAAACTGCCGCTGGGCCTGCCGCAGATATTCACCGGGCTGAAGATCGCGGCCGTCGGCGTCATGGCCGGCGCCATCACCGGCGAGTTTCTCGGCGGCGGCAAGGGCTTTGGCGAACTCATCCGCGTCGCCTCGTCCCAGCTCAACACGCCAAGGGTGTTTTCGCTGATCATTTTCCTCAGCCTCCTGGGACTGACCCTGTTTTGGTCGGTGGTGTGGCTGGAGAAGAAGCTGGTTTTCTGGCACAAATCGAGCGTGAGCGGCGGCATCGGCACGTGAGGCTTGGCGATAGATTGGGCAACGCATGACACTGGTCGATCAGGCTCTAGCCGAGTCGAAAGCTGGCGAAGGAAGCCGTGCCGAAAAGGTGACGACGGCGACCTTCGTCTACCAGCACCTGCGCCGGGACATCCTCAAGGGTGAGCTCAAACCCGGCCAGAAGCTGCAGATCGACCAGGTCGCGGCACGCTATTCCGCCGGCACCAATCCGGTTCGCGAGGCGCTCAACCGGCTGTCGTCAGAACGCCTCGTCGATCGCCACGAGCAACGCGGTTTCTCGGTGCCGCAGCTGTCGCTCGACAGCCTGCGCGAACTGGTCAAGACGCGCTGCTGGCTTGAAGCGAAGGCGCTTGAGGAATCCATCGCCAACCGGACGCAGGCGTGGGAAGACAATGTCATCCTCACCTATCATCGCCTGTCGCGCACCAAGGTCCGGCTGCCCGAAGAAGGCGGCGACAATTCGGAATGGGAAATCAAGCATCGCGCCTTCCACAACGCGCTGATTGCGGCCTGCGGCTCCTCGCTGCTGATCAACTACTGCAACGAGATGATGGATCATGCCGAGCGCTACAGGTACATCTCGATGATCATCGCGACGACCCCGCGCCGGGATTCCAACGAAGAACATCGCCTGATCATGGAGGCGACCATCGACGGCAATGTCGAATTGGCGAAAGAGCAGCTGGTCAACCAGTACCAGACGACCCTACGGCTCCTGGAAGAACAGCTCGAAATCGTCGGGGCGGCGTGACCCGGTCTCGAACGGCGAGGTGGCTCCCCAGGCACTTTACGCGCCTCGCCCAAGGCCCTAATCCGACTGCAACATTACCCGGCAGCGGAAGGAAGAATCATGTCCGACGACGTCATCGTGAAAGACAGCAACGGCTCGCAGCTCAACGACGGCGACTCCGTGACCCTGATCAAGGATCTGAAGGTCAAGGGAACCTCGGAGACCATCAAGCGCGGCACGCTGGTCAAGAACATCCGCCTCAATGGGAACTCCGGCGAGGTCGAATGCAATACCAAGCAGGTGAAGGGACTGGTGCTGAAGACCGAGTTCCTGAAAAAGGCCTGACCCGCCTGCCCTACGCATCTGGCGCAACAGGCGCGTCAACGCGGTTTTAAGCTCTCGGGTCCAGACTCGGCGCATGGGTGGATTCGCGCTTCCGAAACTGAGATGGCTGGTGCTTGGAGCGCTTGCAGCGGGCGGCTGGGCGATGACCCAGGACATGCCCAGCAAGGCGCGGGTCGACGACCGTCCGGCAAGGGCAGCGAGCCGCCCCAAAAACCCTTCCACACCTCCTAGGGAAGCCGCTGCCGTCCGGCCCAAAGCGAATGTCGGTCCCCAGTCCGATGCCAACGTCGTGCGGCCAAAAGCAGAGGTCCCACGGCGCGAAGCGAAAAACCCGCCCAAGACGAGTCAGCAAAAGCTGGCCAGCGCCCAGGCATCGAAAGTCGAACGATCTGGCACCAAGCCCAGTACGCGGCTGCCGACGCCGCAATCCGACTCCGCCCTGCGGCCACCCGCCGACATCAAGACCGGCTCCATCTCGCGGGCACCGACGCCCATGCCACGCCCCAGGACCGCCTCCGCGGCGACCGCGAAATCCGTAGCGGCCAAACCAAAGGCAGAGGCAGCACCCCAGCTCAACGTACTTTACACCAGCACGACGGTCTATCTGCGCCGGCGCCCCAACATGTCGGCGCCCGTCACCTCCAGCCTGAAGCAGGGCGAAAGCGTCCGCGTCTTTGCCCGCGACGGCAAATGGACGCTCGTCTCTGCCTCCGGGCGCAAGGGCTGGGTCCACGGCGAGAATTTGCGGCCAGCCGATCCAGGCGCGCCACGGCCCAGGCAGCAACTGGCGCGGCCGGGAAAGACGGCCATACCGGGCTGACAAGGCAATTTTCGCTGCCGAAACGACGCATATCGCAGCGGTTTGGGCTTTGCGGGTTGAAACCAAACGCATCCGGTGCCAAATCTGCGGCAATGGCTCGCACCCCCGCTGCGGGCAGCCCCAGACATAGTCCGGCAGAGGTCAATGGTCAGCTATCTCGACGCCGCCACGGCGCCCCTCAGGAACACAGGCCAGATCCGCCTCTACGGCGCGGACGCCTTCGAAGGCATGCGCAAGGCCTGTGCGCTCACTGCCCGATGCCTCGACGAACTGGTCGACCGCGTGGCGCCCGGCGTCACCACCGATGCAATCGACCGCTTCGTCTTCGAGTTCGGCATGGACCACGGCGCAATGCCCGCCACGCTCAACTATCGCGGCTACACCAAGTCAAGCTGCACCTCGATCAACCATGTCGTCTGCCACGGCATTCCCGACAACAAGCCACTCAAGGATGGCGACATCGTCAACATCGACGTGACCTACATCCTCGATGGCTGGCACGGCGACTCGAGCCGCATGTACCCGGTGGGCACCGTCAAGCGCGCTGCCGAGCGCCTGCTCGAAGTCACGCATGAGTGCCTGATGCGCGGCATTGCCGCGGTGCGGCCGGGCGCGCGCACCGGTGCCATCGGCGCCGCCATCCAGACATATGCCGAGGCCGAGCGCTGCTCCGTCGTGCGCGACTTCTGCGGCCATGGCGTGGGTGCCCTCTTCCATGATGCGCCAAACATCCTGCACTATGGCAACGTCAACGAAGGCGTCGAGATGCGGCAAGGCATGATCTTCACCATCGAGCCGATGATCAATCTCGGCCGGCCGCACGTGAAGGTGCTGAACGACGGCTGGACGGCGGTCACCCGCGACCGCTCCCTGTCTGCACAATACGAGCACACCATCGGCGTGACGGCCGACGGCTGCGAGATCTTCACGCTGTCGCCCAAGGGGCTCGACCGGCCGGGCCTGCCCGCATAATATCGCTTTCGCCGGCTTCATTCCGGCGGGGGCGGCATGGCGAGCGACGAGCACGACGAGCGCGGTTTCTTCGGCGAGCGGCCGTTGCCGACGATCAAGCGCGCCGCCACACAGGAAAAGCCCCACTATCTCGGCCATCGCGACAGGCTGCGCGAGCGGTTTTCGACCGCGGGCGGAGAAACGCTTGCCGACTACGAACTGCTCGAACTGCTTCTGTTCAGGCTTATCCCGCGCTCGGATACCAAGCCGGTGGCCAAGGCCCTGCTCGCCCGCTTCGGCACGCTTGCCGAAGTTTTAGGCGCTCCAGCCCACCTGCTGCAGGAGGTCAAAGGCATCGGGCCATCGGTCGCGCTCGACCTCAAGATCGTCGCGGCTGCGGCAAGGCGCCTGGCCCGCGGCGAGATCAGCCGCCGCGAAGTGCTGTCGTCGTGGAACCAGGTGCTCGACTATTGCAGGGCGTCGATGGCCTTCGAAGCGCGCGAGCAGTTCCGCATCCTGTTCCTCGACAAGAAAAACGTCCTGATCGCCGACGAGGTGCAGCAGACCGGCACCGTCGACCACACGCCCGTCTATCCGCGCGAAGTCATCAAGCGCGCGCTGGAGCTGTCGGCAACCGCGATCATCCTCGTCCACAATCATCCATCCGGCGACCCGACGCCATCGCGCGCCGACATCGACATGACCAGGACCATCATCGATACGGCCAAGCCACTGGGCATCGCGGTGCATGACCACATCATCATCGGCAAGAACGGCCTTGCCAGCATGAAGGGGCTGTTGCTGATCTAGCTCATGATTGCGGCCGCAGCGCCCGCGACGGCATGAAACAAAAAAGGCCGCCGGATTTCTCCAGCGGCCCTTTCGCTTCTTCTGAGGAGCGTCGCCTTACTCGGCGTCGGCTTCCTTGGCCTTCTTCTTCGGAGCGGCCTTCTTCTTGGGCTCTTCGCCCTCGGCCTTGTCAGCCTTCTTGGCCGCAGCCTTCTTCGCCGGCTTTTCCGAACCCTCGTCCTCGTCGTCGGCGAGCAGTTCTTCCTTGCTCACCTTCTTGTCGGTGACGGAGACCTGCGACAGCAGGTGATCGACGACCTTTTCCTCGAACAGCGGCGCCCGCAGGTTGACCAGCGCCGACGGGTTGTTGCGGTAGAAGTCGAACACTTCCTGCTGCTGGCTGGCCGGGTAGCGGCGAACGGTGTCGAACAGGCCGCGCTGCAGCTCTTCGTCGTTGACCGTCACGCCGGCCTTTTCGCCGATCTCGGCGAGAACCAGACCAAGGCGCACCCGGCGCTCGGCCAGGCGCTGGTACTCGGCGCGGGCCTCTTCTTCAGTCGTCTCTTCGTCGGCGAAGGTGCGGCCGGCGATCTCGAGGTCGCGGGTCACCTGGCTCCAGATATTGCCGAATTCGGCTTCGACGAGCTTCGAGGGTGCCTCGAACTGGTAGGCGCCGTCGAGCTGGTCGAGCAGCTGGCGCTTGACCTTCTGGCGCGTCATGGCGCCGAACTGGTTCTCGATCTGGCCGCGAACGATGTCGCGCAGCTTCTCGAGCGATTCCAGGCCGAGGTTCTTGGCGGTCTCGTCATTGACCTCGAGCTTGCCGGGGGCAGCGATCTCCTTGACGGTGACGTCGAAGGTCGCTTCCTTGCCGGCGAGATGAGCGGCCTGGTAGTTTTCCGGGAAGGTCACGGTGACGAGCTTCTCGTCGCCGGCCTTGGCGCCGATCAGCTGGTCTTCGAAGCCGGGGATGAATTCCTTGGAACCGAGCACCAGCGGCTGGTCGCCGCCCGTGCCGCCGTCGAAGGCAACGCCGTCGATCTTGCCGACATAGTCGATGGTGACGCGGTCGCCTTCGGCGGCCTTGCCGGTCTTCGGCTCATAGGAACGCGCCGACTCGGCAACGCGGTTGACCTGCTCGTCGATCTCGCTTTCCGGAACGTCGTAGACCGGGCGCGACACCTTGATGTCAGTGAAATCCTTGATCTCGATCGCCGGGATGACTTCGTAGCTCAGCGAGAATTCGAAATCGACACCGCCGGCCAGGATCTTCTCGGCTTCCTTCTCGTCCTCGGTCATCACGACGTCGGGCTGCATCGCAGCCTTTTCACCGCGCTCGGCGATGATCGTGCGGGTCGAGTCGGTCAGGATCTCGTTGACGACTTCGGCCATGAAGGACTTGCCGTACATCTTGCGGATGTGCTGCATCGGCACCTTGCCCGGACGGAAGCCGTTGATGCGGACCTTGTCCTTGGCGGCCGAAAGCCGCTTCTCGAGGCGGGCTTCCATGTCGCCGGCAGGAACCGAGACCTTGATCTCGCGCTTGAGGCCGGAGTTGAGCGTTTCGGTGACCTGCATCATCAAACCTTTGTTTTACGTATGGCGCGGCTCAGACGGCGTCCTGCCGTTCAGCCTGCCGGAATTCGTTTGCCGGGGATGGCTTCAAGTTCGCAAATCGGCATCCAGGTCCGCCATATGCGGTCCGTTTGTTCCGCCGTCGTCCGAAGATTACGATAAGCTGTTGTTTTTCCGACTTCTTATCGCATCCTGCAGAGACGGATACTTGCGTCCCATCTTACTCGACAGGCCTTTTGTCACAGGCGGGCCGAATTTTCAACTATCTTCGCGGTTTCTCCCGGCCGAGGTCATTTCCGCTCCGAGATTGACAGAATGATGGCAGCATGGGATTGGCGTTCGCATGCGGATGTGGCGGAACTGGTAGACGCCCTGGATTTAGGTTCCAGTGCCGAGAGGCGTGTAGGTTCGACTCCTATCATCCGCACCACAGTCTCCCAGCCCGCCCTGCCACCAACCGCCCGGCCACGCATCTGACGGCTCAGTACAGCGGCTCCTCGAACAGCATGGTGTCGCCGTCCATCAATGCCTTGATCTGGCCGGTGCCGTCGCTGGCAACGGCGACCTTGATGCCGAAGCTGCGCAATTCGGGTTCAGAGCCGGAGTTGCGCTTGCGCATCTCCTCCTCGATCGCCAGGCCCTCGCCTTCCGGCACATAAAAGCGTTCGATGCCGTAATCGACACGGACAGTCGAGCCCGGGGTCAGGCTCCAGCCATCAGTCACTTCGCCACGGATGTCGACTTCGTCGGCAGCCGCAACCGTCGAGTCGGTGCCGAGCGAGGCGGAGGTTGCGCGCCAATAACCGTCCGTATCCTTCTTCAGGCGAACGACGATCGGTCCTTCGACCGACGCCTGCTCGCCCTGGGGCAGGTTGGCGATCTTCTCCACCTCTATGCGCGAGATGTCGTAGCCGAGCCGGACGTAATCGCCGCGCAACAGGTCGCGCGGGTCGACGGGCTCGACCTTGAGCAGCACTTCCTTGCCGTCGCGCAGGATCGCCGCGCGGCCTGCGATCATCCAGCCGAGAAAACCGATTTGCGCGAGCGCCAGCACAATTGCGGCAATGACGAGCTTGTAGCGGGACATCATGCTGCTCCTCGGACCGGCTCGGGCCTCATCCGCCGTTCGATGCGGATGATCGCATAAGCGAGCCCTGCCAGGATTATTGCGGCTGCGAAGAAGAAGCCGGCCGTGCCCAGCATCGAACCGACAGTGACGAGATAGACGATGGCCAGTTCGAAGGCGAAGCCGAGATAGGCAATCCAGCGCAAGCCGCGGCTCTCGCGGCCAAGGAAGACGATGACCGCTGCGATGACCGCCAGTGCAACCGCGGCCGCAATGACAAAGCCGCCGTTCTCGACCTGGTCGACCTGCACCATGCCGATGCCGGAAATAAAGCCGATCAATGCATGCAAAGGCAGCCGTCCGCCGAGTTGGACGATGCGTTCCACGGCATCCGGGGCCAGGGCAGCAACGGCGAGAAGCACCGCCGAGACCAGTGCAAGCACCACTCCAACCTCCAGCGACTCGTGATTAAAGCCGAGCAGCACTGCATATAGAATGACAGACAGGGCGATCAGATGCCGGGCAGCGCGGCTCTGCGTCCAGAACGACAGCGCCCAGAACACCGCCAGGAACACAATGAAGAGATGCGGAAACTCCGTGCGGCGGAAGATATCGAACCCCTTCAGCACCAGCCACGCATCGGCGATGCCAACGGCGGCCACGGTCAGGGCGTTGGAGCGCAGCGCCGCGGCGGCAATCGCGGTGCCGATGCACCAGGTGACGACGGCCGCGCTTTCATCGCCGGCGAAGTGATACATCTGCCCGATCAGCGCGATCGAACCGCCGAAAGCCGCGGCCGCGACCAGCCACAGCGCTTCGCCGAAACCACCTTGGCCACGCTGCTTGAGCAAGGCGCCGCCGACATAGCCGATGAAGATGACGGCAAACAGCGCGCCGACGCGGGCAATGCGCGGGATGGCTTCCCAATTGGCGGCGACGAGAATGAGAATGGCAGCAGCAAACAGCAGCGCCGCCATGATCGCGAGGATCGAACCGAAATTCAGGCCCCTGCGCTCATTGTCCTCGACGTCACGAACAAGCGCGTCCGCGGTTGCCCGGTCCAGCAGCCCGATTTCGACCCAGCGGCCGATGTCGCTCTTCACCTTGGTGGCGTAGCTCGCCATAAATCGCGTCCCCCTGACGGCTGCCTGTCACGGCCAAGCCGTTGTCCTCATGGCGAATTTCCGATTCGGTCACAATCATGACCGAAGCCTTAATGTCCATTAATGCTGCAATGCACAAAACGCATTGCTGCCATGCGAGCATAGCGCTTCAATTTTGAGCAAGGCCATCCTATCTACGCCCCGTACACAGAAGAGAAATGAAGACGAACGGAAAACGAAGATGAACCTGATCCGCAACTACCGCAACTGGCGCCGCTACCGTGACACTGTCTCCGAGTTGAGCCGCCTGTCGAACCGTGAACTGACCGACCTCGGCATCACCCGCAGCGACATCCACTTCGTCGCGCGTAAAGCCATCTAACCGAAACCGGGTCCACTGGACCCACCTGTCCGAACCGAAAAGAGAACTAAAATGAACTTGCTCCGCACTTACCGTAACTGGCGCGCTTATCGCGAGACGGTGAACGAGCTTGGCCGTCTGTCGAACCGCCAGCTTGCCGATCTCGGCATCAATCGTGGCGAGATCCAGTCGATCGCCCGCCGCGCAATCTAATTCAAGCTTTCCGTCAACGCCGACCTCCTCCCCGGCCATGACGGATCCGGTCAGCTTCTTCCTCCCGATAAGCTGA
Source organism: Aminobacter aganoensis (assembly GCF_014206975.1). Taxonomy (GTDB): domain Bacteria; phylum Pseudomonadota; class Alphaproteobacteria; order Rhizobiales; family Rhizobiaceae; genus Aminobacter; species Aminobacter aganoensis. Next base: position 258,064 of record NZ_JACHOU010000004.1, on the reverse strand, counting down.
CCACCCTAACACACCCGCCCGACCTCCTCCCCGGGCGGGTGTCGTTACCCCAGAGAGTTTCGCCCTCTTTGAACTGGCGAAAAGAATTCTGCCTGCGCCGACCTCCTCCCCGGCAAAGGCGAATAGGTCAGCTTCCTCCTCCCAGAAGGCTGACCACCAAAAACGACACCTGCCGGATCCTCCTCCCCCGGCAGGTGTTGTTACCCGAGAGCTTCGCCCTCTTTGAACTGGCGAAAAGAATTCTGCCCGCGCCGACCTCCTCCCCGGCAAAGGCGAATAGGTCAGCTTCCTCCTCCCAGAAGGCTGACCACCAAAAACGACACCCGCCGGATCTCCTCCCCCGGCGGGTGTTGTTGTTTTTGGGCCTGTCAAAGCATCCCGCTCCAGCCCGTGTCGAGGCCTGCTCTAGTTCAGCGCGCCGCTTTCGAGCACGCCGCGCTGCTTCCAGTCGCTGAGCGGGATGATGTCTGGCGCGCCGCCCATCGGGGCATACCAGGAATCAACCACCCACTTCACGCCGTCGGGTGCGCGGACAACGGCTGTCCAGTGCGGGTACCGGCCATCGAGCAGGAAGCCGCGCGAGGTCTTCGCTTCGACCTTGTGGTGCCTGAGCAGGCCACGCCCGCCGAGATAGCGCAGCAGCGCGTCGGTGTTGGTCGATTCGTCGACGCAATCCATCTGGCCCTTGATCTTCGAAGCGCCGAATTTCGACTGGGGTGCGTCACGTACCCCGGTCACCTGCTGCGCCCGCTTCTCGAAATACGCAACGGCCTGTGCGATCGCCGCACGCTCGGCTTTCGGCGAGGACCGGCCCGCGGCCAGAATGGAGGCGAACCGCTTCGCGTCGCCCGGCCCGAGGTCGAGGCGCGAACGAAAGGCGCAGCCATAGCCATGGCAGATGTCGATGCGCTTCGTGCCCGGCGCTGCATGGCTCGGCCTGGGGTCGGCGCCGACGGTCGAGATCGATACCAGGCCCGCCAGGAACAGATGAGAGATTGAAAGCCGCATCATGCGGCATCTTAGAAGTTGTCCCGTGGCAGCCGCAACCCCGTATCAGCCGGTGCAATCGTTGCATTCGGCGGGCCAAGGGACTATTCCCGCCACCATGAGCACAAAACCCATCCACATCATCGGCGGCGGCCTCGCCGGATCGGAAGCAGCATGGCAGGCGGCCTCGGCCGGCGTGCCGGTGATCCTGCATGAAATGCGCCCCGTTCGCGGCACCGACGCGCACAAGACCGAAGGCCTGGCCGAACTGGTCTGTTCCAATTCCTTCCGTTCGGACGACGCCGAGACCAACGCGGTCGGACTGCTGCATGCGGAGATGCGGCTTGCCGGCTCGCTGATCATGAGCGCGGGCGACGCCAACCAGGTTCCCGCCGGCGGCGCGCTGGCCGTCGACCGCGACGGCTTTTCCAACGCCGTCACCGCCCGGCTCGAAGCCCATCCGCTGATCACCATCGCGCGCGAGGAGGTCACCGGCCTGCCGCCCGCCGACTGGGATCAGGCGATCATCGCCACCGGCCCGCTGACCGCCCCGTCGCTCGCCGATGCAATCGCCGCAAGCACCGGCGCCGACGCACTCGCCTTCTTCGACGCCATCGCGCCGATCATCCATTTCGACAGCATCGACATGAATGTCTGCTGGTTCCAGTCGCGCTACGACAAGGTCGGCCCCGGTGGAACCGGCAAGGACTACATCAACTGCCCGATGGACAAGGAACAGTACGAGGCCTTCGTCCAGGCACTGCTCGACGGCCAGAAAACCGAGTTCAAGGAATGGGAAGGCACGCCCTATTTCGACGGCTGCCTGCCGATCGAGATCATGGCCGAGCGTGGCCGGGAGACCTTGCGCCACGGGCCGATGAAGCCGATGGGGCTGACCAACGCCCACAACCCGACGGTCAAGGCCTATGCCGTCGTCCAGTTGCGGCAGGACAACGCACTGGGCACGCTCTACAACATGGTCGGCTTCCAGACCAAGCTGAAGCATGGCGAGCAGGTCAACGTGCTGCGGATGATCCCGGGGCTGGAAAACGCCGAATTCGCCCGCCTCGGCGGCCTGCATCGCAACACCTACCTCAATTCGCCGACGCTGCTCGATCCAACGCTGCAGCTCAAGTCGCGAGCGGGGTTGCGTTTTGCCGGCCAGATCACCGGCTGCGAGGGTTATGTCGAAAGCGCCGCCATCGGCCTGCTTGCCGGGCGCTTCGCCGCTGCCGAACGCCTCGGCCAGCCAATGTCGGCGCCGCCTGCCACCACGGCCTTCGGCGCGCTGCTCAACCACATCACCGGCGGCCATATCGTCTCGGACGACGAACCGGGCAAGCGCTCGTTCCAGCCGATGAACGTCAATTTCGGGCTGTTCCCAGTGATGGAAGCACCCAAGGTCGAAGGCAAGCGCCTGCGCGGCAAGGAAAAGACCGTTGCCAAGAAGAAGGCGATGACGGCCCGCGCGCTGGTCGACTGCCGCGTCTGGCTCGGCCTTGCCGAAGCAGCGCAAGCGGCGGAATAATACGGGGCAAGAAAATGGTTCCCCCTGAGACCAAGCGCCTGATCTTGAGGGAGATGGTGCCTGGCGATCGGGCGGCCATCCTGGCCGTCTTTGCCGACGACTATGCGCGCCGGTTCTACCCCGAGATGACATCCGATGACGCCGCCATCGAATGGATTGGCAGAAACCGGGATCGCTACCGCCAGGATGGTTTCGGGCTGTGGGCGATCGTCGACAAGGCGAGCGGCGCACTGGTCGGCGATTGCGGCCCGACCTGGCAGGACGCGGGCGGCGTTCGCATCCTCGAGATCGGCTACCATGTCGCTCCCGCCTGGCGCGGCCTCGGCATCGCGCTCGAAGCCGCCCGCGCCGCGATGGCCTATGGTTTCGCCGCCCGGGACGAAATGGAGATCGGCTCGATCGTCGCCACGGACAACACCGCTTCGGCAAGCGTTGCCCGACGGCTGCACCGTGACGTGCGTTCCTACGTGAACTCCCGTGGTCTCGACCGCTTCCTGTTCTTCACCCGACGCGAAGACCACGACGGAGCCGCCTGAGTTCCCTGCTACCAGCCGCGCGACGCCGCTTTCAGCATCAGCAGATGCTTGCGCAGCGAAGACATGCCGTCCTTGCCGCGTTCCAGCCGGTCGAGATAGGCGCCTGTCAGCGACAGCGGCAGGAAGGCCGGGCGCAAGCTGGCCGGCAAGGATTTGGCGCCGCGTTCGAAGGCGCGGAGATGTTCACGCGCGAGCGCGGTCATCGCCTGGACGGCATGCCTCGACGACGGCGCCTTGCCGCCGGCGACGAACTCTTCCGACGTCGTGCCGGCAGCCGCCAGGATGTCGCGCGGCACATAACATTGGCCGCGGGCGCTGTGGACCGGCAACAGCCGCAACAGCCCGGTGATCGCCTGCGCGCAACCGGCGTGGCCGGCCAGTTCGGCATGTTTGGGCGCCTCGTCGGCATCGAGAACCAGAGCGGCGAGTTGGATCATCGCCGAGGCCGTCTCGCCGCAATAGCCCTCCAGATCGGTGCGCGATGGCATCGGATCGTCATAGAGGTCGAAGATGCGGGCTTCGAGATAGTTGTCGAAGGCGGAAATCGGCAGCCGATGGGTTGCGATCGCCGCCATCAGGGCGCCGGCAACAGGATGGCCCGCACCCGCCTCGCCGCTGCCCGAGGCGATGACGTCGCGCCACCATTGCAGCCTGATCTCGCCCGGCATCGGCTCGCTGACGCGGTCGCGGATGGCCGCAATCTCGGCGTTGAAGGCGTAAAGCGCCAGCAGCGCCTGTCGCTTTTGCTCGGGTGCGTAGAGTACGGAGAGATACCGGTCGCGGTCGGCAACGCGCACCGCGTCCAACAGAGACCCCGTCGCGTAGTTCGCCCTAGCCACGTCAGTCGACAGCGATGAAGGCAGCAGCCACGGCGCGGTCTTCGGCGAGCAGCACGTTGTAGGTACGCACCGCAGCACCCGTCGACATCGGATCGGCGGAGATCTTCGCTGCCTTGAGGGCCGCCCTGAGGGCCTCGGGCAAGCGGCGCAATTCCTTGCCCATGCCAACGAGCAAGATTTCCACGTCGGCGGCTTCCGCCAGGAGCTTGTCGAAGTCCGCCGGCGTCAGCGCCAGCGGATCAGCCGGCTGCCAGCCGTAGATGCCGGACGGCAGGCACAGGATCGATCCGCGATGGGACATGTCCGCAAAGCGGAACCCGCCGTCGCCATAAGCGTCGACGGGTGCTCGCCCGGGAAAATGCGCCTCGCGGATGATCAGTCCAGCCATGGCCCGTTACGACTTGGTCGGCTGGGCGCCCGCCGGCACCGCCGGCTTGTCCTTGTCGTCCGCCTCGACACTGTCGGGCCGCAGCTTGAACAGGATGAGCAGCGGACCAGCGACGAAGATCGACGAGTAGGTACCGACGACGATGCCGAAGATCATCGCCAGCGTGAACGAGCGGATGACCTCGCCACCGAACAGGTAGAGCGAAATCAGGGCCAGCAGCGTGGTCACGCCGGTGAGCACCGTACGCGAAAGCGTCTGGTTCATCGACAGGTCGAGCAATTGCTCGATCGGCATCTTCTTGTATTTTCGCAGGTTTTCGCGCACGCGGTCGTAAACCACGACAGTGTCGTTGATCGAATAACCGACAATTGTCAGGATCGCTGCGATACTGGTCAGGTTGAACTCGATGCCGGTCACCACATAGAGTCCGATCATCATGGTCACGTCGTGGATGGTGGCCAGGATGGCGCCCATGCCGAACTGCCATTCGAAGCGGAACCAGATGTAGATCAGCATTGCCAGCATCGCGGTCACCACGCCGATCGTACCCGACCAGGCGAGTTCGCTCGACACCGTCGGCCCGACCGATTCCACGCGGCGGAACTCGTAGTCGCTGGCAAGTTCGCCGCGCACCTTCTCGACCACGCTCTGTTCGGCATTGTCGCCGGCCTTCTGGCCCTCGACGCGGATCAGCAAGGTACTTTCGGAGCCGAATTCCTGGACCTGGACGTCACCGATGTTGAGTTCGCTCAGCCTCGCGCGAACCTCGGACGAACTGGCCGTGCCGCTCTTGGACTGCACCTCGATGCTGGTGCCACCTCGGAAGTCGATGCCGTAGTTCATCTCCATGGTGAAGAACAGGGTCATCGCTGCCAGCGATGCCAGCGCCGAAAGCGTGAAGGCATAGCGGCGCAAGGACATGAACGAATATTTGGTGTTGTCCGGAACGAAGCGCACGAGGCCCTTCGGCAGTTCCTTGGGCTTTACCCGGCGCAGCCAGATCGAGACCAGCCAGCGGGTCAGGGTGAAGGCGGTGAAGACCGTCGTCACGATGCCGATCGCCAGCGTGACGGCGAAGCCGCGCACCGGACCCGAGCCGAGATAGAACAGGATCAGCGCGGCGATGAAGGTGGTGAAGTTGGCGTCGACGATCGTCGCCAGCGCTCGCGCAAAGCCTGAATCGAGCGATTGCACCAGAGATCGACCCAATTGTCGTTCTTCACGCACGCGTTCGTAGATGATGACGTTGGAGTCCACCGCCATGCCGACGGTCAGGACGATACCGGCAATACCGGGCATCGTCAGCGTTGCGCCGAGGATGGACAGGATTGCGATGATCAGCGCCACGTTGGCGGCAAGTGCGATGTTGGCGATGATGCCGAGCGTGCCATAGGCCACCAGCATGAAGCCAACGACGAGTGTACCAGCGATGACCGAGGCAAACTTGCCGGCCGAGATCGAGTCGGCACCAAGGCTCGGGCCGACGGTACGCTCTTCGACAATCGTCAGGTCGGCGGGCAGCGCACCGGCACGCAGCAGCACGGCAAGATCGTTGGCGCTTTCAGCCGTGAAACTGCCGGAAATCTGGCCCGATCCGCCGAGGATCGGCTCGTTGATCCGCGGGGCCGAGATCACCTGGTTGTCGAGGATGATGGCGAACAGGCGGCCGACACCCTGCTGGGTTGCCTGGCCGAAGCGCGAGGCGCCCTTGCCGTCGAAGCGGAACGAGACGACAGCCTCGCTGGTGCGCTGATCGAACGTCGCCTGTGCATCGACGAGGTTTTCGCCGGAGACGATGACACGGTTCTCGATCAGGTAGGGAGTGGGCGGGTCGTCCTGCGAATACATCACCGTCGAACCTGCCGGCGGACGGCCCTGCAGGGCCTCCTGCGGCGACATCGACTGGTCGACCATCTGGAAGGTGAGCTTGGCGGTCTTGCCGAGGATTTCCTTGAGGCGGGTCGGGTCCTGCAGGCCCGGCACCTGGACAAGGATGCGGTCTGCGCCGGCACGCTGGATGATCGGCTCGGTGGTGCCGAGTTCGTTGACGCGGCGGCCAACGACCTCGATCGACTGCGTGACGGCGTTGGAGACGCGATATTCGATGCCGGCATCAGTCAGAGTATAGCGCAACAGGCCGGGTTCCGGCTCTTCGAGCGCAAGTTCGGTCACCGAGCCGGCGCCGAACATGCTCGACGATACCGGCGCAACCAGGGTGGCAAGCGCGGTCTTGGCCGCTTCAAGCTCGTTGGTGTCGGTGATGCGCACCTGGACCGTCTTGCCCGTGCCGGTCAGGCCGGTATAGCCGATCTTGGCATCGCGCAGCATGGTGCGGATATCGTCGCGGGTCGTCTGCAGCCGCTCATCGATCAGGTCCTGCCTGTCGATGGCGAGCAGCATGTGCGAACCGCCCTGAAGGTCGAGGCCAAGCGTCAGCGCGCGCTTGGGAAACCATCCCGGAAGGGAATCGAGCTGAGACTGGGTCAGCATGTTCGGGATGGTGAAGATTACCCCGAGGAGCACGACGGCCCAGATCGAGATCGTCTTCCAGCGCGAAAAATAGAGCATATGGCCTCGTCCGTTAAGGCGTGAAAGCGGTGCGTTCCGCCTCGAATACGGTTATTTCTTGGCGTTCTGGTTGGCGATCGGCTCGCCCTTGACCCGAACGTCGGAGATGGTCGCACGCAGCGCCGTCACCTTGAGGCCGTTGCCCAGATCGACCTCGAGTTCATTGTCGTCGATGACCTTGGTCACCTTGCCGACGAAACCGCCACCCGTGACAACCGTGTCGCCGCGGCGGATCGCGGACAGCATCTCGCCACGCTTCTTGAGCTGGGTGCGCTGCGGGCGGATGATAAGAAAATACATGATCACGAAGATCAGCACAAACGGCAGAATGCTAACGAGAACGTCGGGCGTTCCCCCGGTGGCCTGTGCGTATGCCGGCGTGACGAACATGAATGTCTCCTGAGAAAGTATCGGGATACCGCACACCGGGACCCCGCAAATGTGCGCGGAATATAGTCGCTAAAGCGACCAATGCAACTGCGCTTGGCCCAAGCCGCGGCGCTTTTCCGCGCAATTTGAGCGTGTTACAGCGTCGCGCATTGCTGAAATGTAGAGATGGACAGGATTGGTCATGGAAAAGGCGATCGAAACACTCAACGACAAACTCGACCGTCTGATTGCCGCGGTGGCGATGTTGGCGCCGCCCGCCGCTCCGGAAACGGACATCGACACCGCCGATTGTTTCGTCTGGGCTGCCGATCCCGGCTATCTCGAACCGGTCAATCGCGTCAACCGCGTTGACATCGGCCTGATCAAGGGCGTCGACCGTGTGCGCGACATCCTTGTCGACAACACCGAGCGCTTCGCCACCGGCCTGCCCGCCAACAACGTGCTGCTGTGGGGCGCGCGCGGCATGGGCAAGTCATCGCTGGTCAAGGCGGCGCACGCCAGCATCAACGCCTCGGGCAAGAGCCTCGCCCCGCTCAAGCTGATCGAAATCCACCGCGAGGACATCGACACGCTGCCGAAGCTGATGAACCTGCTCAAGGCAGCCCCCTATCGTTTCATCCTGTTCTGCGACGACCTGTCGTTCGACCATGACGACACCTCCTACAAGTCGCTCAAGGCAGCGCTCGAAGGCGGCGTCGAGGGCCGGCCGGGCAATGTCATCTTCTATGCAACGTCGAATCGCAGGCATCTCCTGCCGCGCGACATGATCGACAACGAGCGCTCGACGGCGATCAATCCGTCCGAAGCCGTCGAGGAAAAGGTGTCGCTGTCGGATCGCTTCGGCCTGTGGCTCGGATTCCACAAATGCTCGCAGGACGAGTATCTCGACATGGTCAACGGTTATGCCCGCTACCATGGCTTCGAAGGCGACCCCGAGACCCTACGCGCCGAGGCGCTCGAATGGGCAACGACCCGCGGCAGCCGCTCGGGCCGCGTCGCCTGGCAGTTCATCCAGGATCTCGCCGGTCGGCTGGGCAAGCCGCTGAAGGACTGATCCCGCCTGCCAACGAAAACGCCCGCCCCTGGTCGGGACGGGCGAAGCTGGCGGGCAAATTGGAGGTCAGGGCACCCGCTATTCGAGGAAGCCGCTCGGATCGACAGGCGTCGAGTTCTTGCGCACTTCGAAGTGGAGCTTCGGCGCATCGGTCGAACCGCTCATGCCAGACAGCGCGATCTCATCGCCGCGCTTCACCTTCTGGCCGCGCTGCACCTTCAGTTCGCTGGCATGGCCATAGACGGTCACGAGTCCGTTCTCGTGGCGCACCAGTACGGTGTTGCCGAATTCCTTGAGGCCGTCGCCGGCATAGATGACGACGCCGTTTTCGGCCGCCTTGACCGGAGTGCCTTCCGGCACCGAGATGTCGATGCCGTCATTCGATTTGCCGCCGCCCTTGCCGTAGCTGGCAACGACCCGGCCACGCACTGGCCAGCGCATGCGGTCGATGCCGGTGGCGTTGGGCGCTGCCTCGGCCGATTCTTCGGCCTGCTGCACCAGCTTGTCCTTCTTCGGCGGCGTGTAGGCGGCAACCGTCGGCGCCTCGGCGGCCGGCTTTGCCGCCGCGACAGCGGGCTTTGCCGGAGCAGAAGTGCTGGTCACCACCGGATCGACGGCGGCAGGTACTGCCTTGGCAACGGTCGCGCCGGCGGCACCGGGCACCTTCAGCGACTGGCCGATGCGGATGCGGCCATCCTGCAAGCCGTTGGCCTGCTTGAGCGCTGCCGTGGTAACGCCAAGCTTGTTGGCGATGCGGTTGAGCGTATCGCCTTCGGCAACCTTGTAGCTGCCGCCTGCGCCGGCAGGCTTGGCATTCTTGTCGGCCGAGGAGTCGATCTGGGCAAGCGCACCGCCTGCCTTAGCCTTGGGCTGCTGCGGCAGCACGGCAACCTTGTCCGTGGACAGCGGCTGCTGGTTTGCCGGAAGCGGCTTCTTGCCAGGCAGCTTGAGCACGTTGTCCTGCGTGGGCTGAGCGGGAGCCTGGGCAACGGTTGCCGTCGTCGTGCGATCGACGGCCGGCGCCAGGGCGGGTGCCTGGGCTGCGTTGACCGGAGCTGGCGCGGGAGCCGGCAAGGACTGCGAAGACACCGGCTGCAGGCTGCCGCGGCTCACGGAGCCTGAATTGCTGGCCGCGAGCGGTGCTGCCTGCGTCTCGCCTGGATAGGGCTGCGGCTGCTGTTGCTGGCTGATGATCGAGCGCTGGTTGGGCGTCGATGCCGTAAAGATGTCGTCGACGCCACCGCCGCCGAATCGAGACACTCCGGAACTGCAGCCCGCCGCCATGCCGGCAACCAGCAGAACGGCGCCGCCGCGCACCATAGAGCGTTTATTCGCCTTCAAAATACTGAAACGCATCGCACTGACCCGCGCTTTACCCGATACCAACTAGGCTTGATTAAAGCGCGTTAATGTTACCGGTCAGTTAAGGGGATCAAATAAATCAAAAGCTTCGCCAACCACATGGCGACAGCAGCCCAGCTCTGGGCTGGGCGGGTGCCATTCTGACAGGCGCAGGGAGGTTTTGCGGGGATTGGCCCAAACGTGCCGGGCTCAGGTCAGGCCGGCACGGCCTGACCTTCAGGCCTAGATGACGGCAGCGACGCCGCGTGCCAGGGGCTGCAGCCGAACGACGCCCAGGTCCTCACGCTCGAATCGGCTTCCGATCTTGGTCAGCTTGCACAGCACCTGTTCGCCCTCTTCCGGGCCGATCGGCGCGATCATCGTGCCACCGCTAGACAACTGGTCGACGAACATGCGCGGATGGCTGTCGAAGGCGGCCCATACGACAATGCGGTCGAACGGCCCCTCGCCCTGCAGCCCGTTCGAGCCGTCTGCCTGGCGCACCAGCGCATTGTTGATGCCGAGCAGTTCGAAGCGTTGGCGCGCTTGTTCGGCAAGCGTCTTGAAACGATCGACGGTGATGACGCGGCCGGCCAGCCGTGCCATCACGGCAGCCGTGTAGCCTGTACCGGTGCCCACCTCGAGCACGCGGTTGCCCGGCTCGATGTTGAGGGCCGCGATCACCGCTGCCTGAAGGTCGGCGCCTTCGATCGCTTCGCCGCATTCGATCGGCAGCATGCGATTCGACCAGGCCAGGGAATGGAACTGCCCGGCGATGAAATCCCGCCTTGGCGTTGCCTCGATGGCAGCAATCAGATTTTTCGGAACGATGCCGCGCCCACGCAGGCGAAGAAGAAAGGCGGCGAAGCCCTCACGGTCGTCCGGCATCATGTTCATGCAATTGCCTTGGCCAGTTGATCGCGCAGTTCATGCGCCGTCATGTCGAGCTTGAGCGGCGTCACCGAGATCTGCTTGTTGCGCACGGCATGAAGGTCGGTGCCCGGCTTGACCTCCGGCTCGTCGCGGCCGAAGCGCAGCCAGTAGTATGGCAGGCTGCGACCGTCACGCCGCTCCTCAACCCAGATGCCGTAGGAGAGCTTGCCCTGGCTGGCAACGACGGGGCCGGTCACCTCTTCGGGCGGGCAGTTCGGGAAATTGACGTTGAGAAGAACGCCGATCGGCAGTTCGGTGGCGATCAGCTTCTTCAGCAGGGCCGGCGCGAGCGCTTCCGCCGTTTCGTAAGGCACGATGCGCTCTTCGTTCTCGTAGACATAGGCCTGGCTCAGCGCGATCGAGCGAATGCCGATCAGCGCGCCTTCCATGGCACCGGCGACCGTGCCCGAATAGGTCACGTCGTCGGCAACGTTGAGGCCCGAATTGATGCCCGACAGGATCAGGTCCGGCGGCTCGGGCAAGATCTTGCGCGCACCCATGATGACGCAGTCGGTCGGCGTGCCGTTCACCGCATAGTGCTTGTCGCTGATCTTGCGCAGGCGAAGCGGCTCCGAGATCGACAGCGAGTGGGCGTAGCCAGACTGGTCGGTCTCGGGCGCCACCACCCAAACATCATCCGACAGCTGGTTGGCGATCCGTTCCAGGACAGCCAGGCCCTCGGCATGGATGCCGTCGTCGTTTGTCAGCAGAATGCGCATGTCACTTCGCTTCGATCTTGGTCAGGCCACCCATGTAAGGCAGCAGCACTTCAGGAATCGTTACGCTGCCGTCTTCGTTCTGGTAGTTCTCGATGACGGCGATCAGGGCACGGCCGACGGCTACGCCCGAGCCATTGAGGGTGTGCAAAAAGCGCGTGCCCTTCTCTTCCTTCGGGCGATAGCGCGCATCCATGCGGCGCGCCTGGAAATCACCGCAGACCGAGCAGGACGAAATCTCGCGGTAGGTGTTCTGGCCCGGCAGCCAGACCTCGATGTCATGGGTCTTGCGCGCGCCAAAGCCCATGTCGCCGGTGCACAGCACGACGGTACGGAACGGCAGGCCGAGCAACTTGAGTACGTTCTCGGCGCAATCGGTCATGCGGTCGTGCTCGGCAAGCGCGCTTTCGGCGTCGACGATCGAAACCAGTTCAACCTTGTAGAACTGATGCTGGCGCAGCATGCCGCGGGTGTCACGGCCAGCCGAGCCTGCCTCCGAGCGGAAGCACGGCGTCAGCGCCGTCAAACGCATCGGCAATTGATCGCCGGCCAGGATTTCCTCGCGCACGAGGTTGGTCAGCGGCACCTCCGCTGTCGGGATCAGCCCGAGGCGGCTGTCGCCATGCGGCACGAAGAACAGGTCTTCCTCGAACTTCGGCAGCTGGTTGGTGCCGAACAGCACCTCGTCGCGCACCAGAAGCGGCGGCTGCACCTCGGTGTAGCCATGCTCGGTCGTGTGCAGGTCGAGCATGAATTGGCCGAGCGCGCGTTCGAGGCGGGCAAGCTGGCCCTTCAGCACGGTGAAACGCGCACCCGAAAGCTTCGCGGCACGCTCGAAATCCATCAGGCCGAGCGCCTCTCCGATCTCGAAATGCTCCCTCACCCAGTTCGGGCGCGGCATGACCTTGCCGACCTTGCGCAATTCGACGTTGTCGTTCTCGTCCTTGCCGACGGGCACGTCAGCGAGCGGAATATTGGGGATGACCGCGAGAGCACCGTCGAGCGCCTTGTCGAGCTCGCGCTCGAGGCCCTCGCCGTCCTGGATGAAGCCCTTGATGTCGGCGACTTCGGCTTTCAGCTTCTCAGCCAGGGCGGAATCACCATTGCGCATGGCGTTGCCGATTTCCTTCGACGCGGCATTGCGGCGCTCCTGCGCCTCCTGCAGCTTCGAAACATGGGCGCGCCGCGCCTCGTCCTTGGCGATCAGGTCATCAACCGTCGAGCTCGCCACCGAAGCCGGCTGCCCGCGCTTGGTCAGCGCTTCGACTAGAGCTTCAGGGTTCTCGCGAATCCATTTGATATCAAGCATTTAAAAAGTTTCCGGTCGCGGCGGTTGTCGAAACGACCGCGACGGCGGATCGGGCTGTCAGCCGGCGTTCGTGCCGCTGCCTGTGCCTTCGAGCGAGGTCGGTGCTGCTTGCGTCTGCTCGGCGGGGTTGTCGCCCGCTTTCTCAGTTTCGCTCGCCACGCGCTCTTGCTCGCGCTTCTTTTCGATCATCCGGGCGGTCCAGATGGAAATCTCGTAAAGAAGGATCGTGGGAAGGGCAAGGCCGATCTGGCTGACCGGATCGGGTGGCGTCAGTATGGCGGCAACCACGAAGGCGATGACGATCGCCCATTTGCGCTTGTCGGCCAATCCCTGGGAACTGACCATGCCGACGCGCGCCATAAGCGTCGTCACGACAGGCAGTTGGAACACCAGGCCAAAGGAGAAGATCAGCGTCATGATGAGGCTGAGATATTCCGAGACCTTGGGCAGCAGCGAAATCTGCACCTCGCCTTCGCCTCCGGACTGCTGCATGGCGAGGAAAAACCACATCACCATCGGCGTGAAGAAGAAGTAGACCAGCGACGCCCCCATCAGGAACAGGATCGGCGACGCGACCAGGAACGGCAGGAACGCTGCGCGCTCGTTCTTGTAGAGGCCGGGGGCGACGAACTTGTAGATCTGCGAAGCGATGATCGGAAACGCGATCACAAGGCCGCCGAACATGGCGAGCTTGATCTGGGTGAAGAAAAATTCCTGCGGCGCAGTGTAGATGAGCTCGACCTTTTCCGGGTCGAGACCGGCCCAGCTGGTTGCCCATTTGAACGGGATCACCAGCAGGTTGAACAGCTGCTTGGCAAAGAAGAAGCAGACCAGGAAAGCGACGAAGAAGCCGCCGATGGACCACATCAGGCGGGTGCGCAGCTCAATCAGATGTTCCATCAGCGGAGCCGAGGACTTGTCGATCTCGTCGTCTTCGGCGCTCACGAGGCTTTTCCTGCTTTTGTCGTCGTCTTGGCGACCGTCTTCTTGGGCGCAGCCGCCTTTGCCGGCGCGACCTTGGCGGCAACCGGCTTGGCGGGACCAGCCTTGGCCTTGGCCTGCACCACGACCTTGGGCTTGGCGGCCGCCTTCGGCTTTGTTTCCGCCTTGCCAGCCTTGGCAGCCACTTCGACAGCGGGCACGGGCGTCGCCTTGACCTCGGCGGCCGGGACGACCGGCGTTGCCTCGGGAGCCGCGACGCCCGGCATGACGGTTGCGCCGTTCTTCAGCGGCTCCGCCGGATGCACGGCGCTCGACGCCGGGTCGGCCGGCGCCGCCGGCTGCGACGGCTTCATCGCGGTATCGAGCCCGGCGCGCACGTCGGCCGCCGCCTTTTCGAACGGATTGAGCTGCTTCCTGATCTCATTGGCCGGATTGAGGCCCTTGAGATCGTCGAGCGACTTCTTGACGTCATCGAGTTCGGCTTCTTTCAGCGCCTCGTTGAACTGGCGCTGAAAATCGCCCGCCATGGAACGGGCCTTGGCCGTCATCCGCCCAATGGTGCGGAGCATCTTGGGCAAATCCTTGGGGCCGACGACCACGATCATGACGACCGCGATCACCAGCATTTCGGTCCAGCCGATTTCAAACATGTCGGTGCGATCCGGCTAGCAAGAGACTATGGTCAGCTCTTGCTGGCCTTTTCCTTGGTCGAGTTTACAGCCTCGTCGTTGCGATGCTCGACCGTCTTGGCATCTTCGGCTTCATCGTCCGACATGCCCTTCTTGAAGCTCTTGATGCCCTTGGCCATGTCGCCCATCAGTTCGGGGATCTTGCCACGGCCGAACAGCAGCAGCACGACGACCAGAACGATCAGCCAGTGCCAGATTGAAAACGAACCCATTGAACTCTCTCTTGAACAGTTTCCCTGCGATTGATCTAGGCTCTTTCGCTTCCAGATTCAAACACTAGAACATCCGCTTTCCGAAGCGACAGCCATATATCCCGAGCTTTTGCGGACAAAGCGCCGCATCGCACACGCGCCCTGACCGGCGTTTCCGCTCCCGGCACCGCAAGTTCCAGCAATTCGACGACGCCGAGATAACGCCGCGAGATGACGCGCGCCTGGGTTTCGCCGGTGTCTTCGCTGACGTCGATGCCGGTCAGGCGCACGGCCACCGATACCTGGGTACCGTCGGCGACCGATGTTTCAACCTCGCCGACAGGTGTGTCGGCGTAACCGTCGACAACCCTGGCCGAAAAGACGTTCAGCTCGGAGAAGAAACCGGCGGCGAACAGGTTTGCCGGCCTGAGGTACAAATCATCCGCCCTGCCCGTCTGCACCAGCTTGCCATCCTTCAGCAGCGCGATACGGTCGCCCATGCGCATCGCCTCCTCGGCGTCGTGGGTGACGACGATCGCGGTGGCGCGGCTTTCGCGCAGGATTGCCAGCGTTTCGGCGCGCACCGAATCCTTGAGCCGCGAATCGAGACCCGAAAACGGCTCGTCCATCAGCAGCACCGCCGGACGCGGCGCGAGGGCACGGGCAAGGGCGACGCGCTGCTGCTCGCCGCCGGACAGCGCGTGCGGATAATTGTCGGCATAATGCTCGAGACCGACGCGGTTGAGCGCGATCAAAGCCTCGCGCCTGCCCTCCTCGCGCGACAGGGCAGTCAGGCCGAACCGCACATTGTCGAGGATGGTCAGGTGCGGAAACAGGGCGAAATCCTGGAAAACCAGGCCGATTGAGCGCTGTTCCGGCGGCAGGAAGACCGAAGGACCGGCGATTTCCTTGCCGTTGAGCATGACCTGGCCGGATGTCTGCGCCTCGATGCCGGCGGCGATCCTGAGCAGCGTCGTCTTGCCCGAGCCGGAGGGGCCGAGCAGGCACAGAACCTCACCCGGCTCGGCGGCAAGGCTGACGTCACGCAGCGTCTCCGAGCCATTGCCAAAGGAATGGCGGATGTTTTCGAAGGACAGGCGCGCGGCGAAGGTCACGCCCGCAGTGACGCGGGATGCCGCCTGGGCTTGGCTGGTCGTCACAGAATGGACCTCCCGGGGCCGGTTCCACACCGGCGCCGGTCAATCATCTGTGACGCGGGGTGTCAACAGGCCAAGCTCCTCGAGATCGATGTCCGTCAACGGATCCTCGTCGTCGGACAGCAGGTCCGGGTCGGACGGCGGCAACGGCACCGAGAAGCCGGGCGGCATGCGCGACGACAGCAGCCCTGCTCCCTTCAGCTCTTCCATGCCGGGCAGGTCGCGGATTTCCTCCAGGCCGAAATGATCGAGGAACTTGTCGGTGGTGCCGTAGGTGACCGGCCGCCCCGGCGTCTTGCGGCGGCCGCGCATGCGCACCCACTCGGTTTCCATCAGCGTATCGAGCGTGCCCTTGGAGGTTTCGACGCCGCGGATGTCCTCGATCTCGGCACGGGTCACCGGCTGGTGGTAGGCGATCACCGAAAGCACTTCCAGTGCGGCGCGCGACAGCTTCTTCTGCTGCACCGTGTCACGGCTCATCAGGAAAGCCAGATCGCCCGCCGTGCGAAAGGCCCATGAATCCGCGACCTTGACCAGGTTGACGCCGCGGCGCTCGTAGATGCGCTGCAGTTCGGCCATAGCCGCTGGCACGTCGACACCTTCGGGCAGGCGCGAAACGAGCTGCCGTTCGCTCACCGGCTCGGCGCTGGCGAAGACGATCGCTTCGGCCATGCGCACGGCCTCCGCCAGATGCAGCCGCGCCGCCGGATTGATCTCGACGGCATCGCCATCCTCGTCATCGACGGAAAACGGAACGACGTTCGATCCTTCGCTCATGCAGCACCTTCGGTCTGCCGTGGGGCGGATTGGCGCTCACGCAGATAGATCGGCGCGAACGGTTCGTGTTGACGGATTTCGACGCTACCCTCCCGAACCATTTCCAGGCTCGCGGCGAAAGAACTGGCAATCGCGGTTGCGCGCTCTTCTGGGCTGGTCATGTAGCGGATGAGAAAATGGTCGAGCGCGGTCCAGTCCTTCAACTCCCCGACCATGCGGGTCAGGATGTCGCGTGCCTGCTTGAGCGACCAGACACCGCGCTTGGCAATCTGCACGCTGGTGATGGCCTGGCGCTGCCGCTGGCCGGCATAGGCACTCAACAGATCGTAGAGCGAGGCCGAATATTCGTTGCGCTTGTCGACGATGACCAGTTCGGGCGCGCCGCGCTGGAAGACGTCGCGACCGAGCCGGTTGCGGTTGACCAGCCGCGAGGCGGCATCGCGCATGGCTTCGAGCCGCTTGAGCCGGAACTGCAACACTGCTGCCAGTTCTTCGCCGCTTTCGCCCTCGTCGCCCGGTAGCTTGGGGATCAGCAGCTTGGACTTCAGGAAGGCGAGCCAGGCCGCCATGACCAGATAGTCGGCTGCGAGTTCCAGCCGCAGCGCCCGCGCCTGCGAAACGAAGGTGAGGTACTGCTCGACCAGCGCCAGGATCGAAATGCGGGACAGGTCGACGCGCTGGCTGCGCGCCAGATGCAGCAGGAGGTCGAGCGGGCCTTCGAAGCCGGCAACGTCGACAACCAGCGACGGATCGTCGGTCGTGCGCTGGTCGGCGTTCTCCGCCCACAGGCGGTCCATCGGTGCCGGCTTCTGCGCCTTGCTTTCCAATGCTTCCGCCAAATCCCTGCCTTCTCGTTGAGAGGCTATGCAACTGCCTCGAAATATTGTCCGAATTCCGCCCGAAGCGATGCTTCATCATGGCCATCGCCCGCCTTGACCATGGCAAGGGCCTTTTCGGCGCGCTCGAGCGACTTGCCGGAAAGTGCCGTGGCCCGCGAGGCGATGCCCTCCATCTCCTCCATCACCCCGTTGCAGTGAAGGACAAGATCGACGCCCGCCGCAAGGATTGCCGCCGACTTTGACGGGAAATCCCCAGAAAGTGCCTTCATCGAGGTGTCGTCGCTGACCAGAAGGCCGTCGAACCCGATCTCGCCGCGCACGATTTCCTCGATGACCTTGCGAGACGTCGTCGCCGGGGCCGTGGGATCGACCGCGCTGAAGATGACATGCGCGGTCATGGCGATCGGCAGATGGTTCAGCGCCTTGAACGGCGCGAAGTCGTGGGCGCGCAACTCATCGAGCGTTTCATGGACCGTCGGCAATTCGAAATGGGTGTCCGAAACGGCCCGGCCATGGCCGGGAATGTGCTTCATGACCGGCAGGACGCCGCCTGCCAGCAGCCCTTCAGCCGCAGCGAGGCCGAGTGCGGCAACGCTCTCCGGATCCTTGCCATAGGCACGCGCCCCGATGACGTCGCTCGCCCCCTCGACCGGAACATCCAGCACCGGCAGGCAGTCGGCGGTGATGCCGTAGCGGGCGAGATCGAAGGCATGCAGGCGCGCGAGCAGCCATGTCGCCCGCAGGCCCGCCTCGCGGTCATTGCGATAGAGCGCGCCCAGCGCACCGCCGGCGGGGTAGTTCGGCGCCAGCGGCGGGCGCAGGCGCTGCACGCGCCCACCTTCCTGATCGATGAAAACGGGTGCATCCGGCCGTCCGACGCTGTCACGCATCTGGGCGACGAGGTCGCGGATCTGCTCCGGCTCCTTGACGTTTCGGGCAAAGAGGATGAAGCCCCACGGCCGCTCGCGACGGTAGAAGGCAATCTCTTCAGCGATGAGCGACAGGCCTGCGCAGCCGAGGATGATGGACTTTGATTCGGTCATGACGGGAAGCTTAGCGCCTTTTTGGGTGAGAGAGAATCGGCTGCAATCCGCGCGGGCGGACCGGAAACGAAAAACGGCGCAGCAGGTGCCGCGCCGTTTGCCGATTTGTTGGCTGCGAACCTACTTCGAGACGAAGCAGTTGCCGCCGGCTGCCTTGTAGCTCTCGCACAGGCTGACCGCGTCGTTGCGGGTGCCGGCCGGCACGCGGACGCGCCAGAAGGTGCCCTTGCCGGCGATCTCGGCCTTGACGATGCTGACCTCGCGACCGTTGAGCACGCTGCCATAGCGGCGGGCCAGATCGGCATAGGTCGACTTGGCGGCGGCTTCGCTCGGCTGCGAGGCGATCTGCATCGCCCAGGCACCCGAAGCTGCTGCGGTCGGGGCCGATGGCGCGAGGGCCGCAACCTGGTCCGGCTTGACCTCGCCGACCACGTCGACTGGCTGTTCGGAAGGGCGCTGCGGAGCGATCGGAGCCGAAGCGGGCGTATTTGCCGACTGGGCAGGCGCCGGGGTGTTGGCAACCGGCGCAAGGGCGGGTTGCGCAGGCACGGTGCCGGTAGCCTCGCTGGCGACGCGCTGCGGCGCCGGATCGTTAGGCTCGGCGGCAGCCACCGCGGCAGGTGCCGGATCTTCGCGCGGCACCAGCGTGCCATCGGGCCGCACGACCATGGTGCGGACCTTGCGCGGGGCAACTGCGGCCGTCTCGGTGCTGGCGTCGGGTTGGTCTGCCTGAGCGGCCTGCGCGACGCGATCCTCGGCCTTCGGCAGCGGCGCATCGGCGGTCTCATCCGCATCCAGCGGCAGCGTGTCGTTGGCGCGTGCCTCGGCGTCCTGAGCCACCACATCGATGGGCTCTTCGGTGTTGGTGACGAGCTTTTCCTGCGCCGGCGCGCCGTTGGCGGCACCGCCTGCGACACGGTCATAGACTTTGTTGTCCTGGTTCGGCACGGTCATGCCACCCGGATTTTCCGGCTTGACCTTGATAGGGGTCTCGTCAGCCTTGACGATGACAGGCGCACCGGCGTCATCGCCGCCACCGAAGGAGAGCCCCCAGGCGCCGATGCCGCCGACAACGGCGACCGCGCCGACGATAGCGGCGATCATGAGGCCGCGACGGGCCGGGCGTGCCGCAGCCGACGAACCGGGCAGCGCTTCCATGGCTTCGTCGAAATCCGGATCGTAGTCGAAGTCGTCGACCGGTGCCTGCTCACGCGGCGCCGAACCGCGGCCCTGCTGCATGCCACCAAGGTCAAAGCCGATCAGGCGATCGTCTGCCTGAGCCTGTGACTGGCGACCGGCGTACATGCCGGCCGCGCCCGCCGCTGCTGCGGCTGCGGCAAACTCGATCGGCTGCGATGCATCGCCGTCACGCAGCGTCTTTCGGTCAAAGCCGCTGGCATAGGGATTGGGTTCATAGCTCGACGAAGCTGACGGCTTGCTTGCCTCGGGGGCGTTCATCTCGTTCATGAGGTTCGAGAATTCGCTATCGAGATCGTCGAAGGCCGGTGCCGGGGGCGTATCGTCCTCGAAGGACAACTCGGGAATGTCGAGATCGTCGGCCAGGGCGACGGCCTTCTCCGGCACGTCCACCGTCTCGACGTCGGGTGCATCGTCAAAGGACGAAACGGCGGCGAACAGTTCAGCTTCGAGATCGTCGGCTACATCGACGGCGGGCTCGGCCTGCTGCCCGTAGGTTTCGGGCTCGGGCTGGTTCACATAGGATTCCGGCTCGGGCTGCGGCACGTAAGCTTCGGGCTCTGCCTGCGGCACGTAGGTTGGTGCAGGCGCAGCATAGGTCTCGGGCCGGTAGCTCGGCTGCGTCTCGGCGACAGGCGCCGTTGCGCGCGGGGCGACGGGCGTCCCCAGGCCCCAACTGCGGGCCTGTTCATAGCGCGATGCTGCCAGCGGCCGGTCAGCGGCGGCCACGGCTGCAGGCGCGATTGCGGCGGGCGCGACAGTTTCAGTCACGGCCGCTTCCGCACTGCGCTCGAAAGCCATGTCGAAGGCGTCGTCGTCGAAATTGACATCGACGTCGGCCTGCTGGTCGTAGCTGGGCTCGGTGTAGCCTGCATCGGAAGCGACAACCGTCGCTTCGTCGGCGGCCGCGAAATCCTCGACCTGATGCGTCTCATCGGCGTAGGACGCCGCATAGTCGGCGTCTTCAACCGCCTGCGGCTCGGTTTCGGCGGGCTGCTCAGGCGCCCAGAACGAGTTGGTGAACGTTGGCTCCGGCGCCTCGACGCGCAGCGGTGCAGGCTCGGAAAGCGCCTTGGCCTGATTGCTCATGGTGCCGAGCAGCGCGTTGAGCTCGTCCTCGAGGCTGGTGTCAGCCGCGACAGCGGCCGCAGGCGCGGCTGCCGTGGCGACCTCGGGCTCGAAGGCCGGCGCGTGGGCAGCGGCAGGCTCGTAAGCAGGCTCCTCGTCGCGCAGGGCATCCTGCAGGCGGCGCTCGAACTCGTCGTAATCCTGGGCCTGGGCCTGGGCGGCAGGAGCTGCCTGCACCTGCGGCTCTTCGGCCAAGTCCTCATGGGTGAAGGCAATTTCAGCCTCGGCCGGCTGATATTCGCCGAGCGTCAGCTGATCGCCGCCATCGCTTTCGACAGCGTAATCCGCACCGTCATGGGCTGCAAAATCCATGTCGACATCGGCAAGCGCGACATCGAAGTCAGCATCGAGATCGGTTTCGAGGGGCGCCTGATAGGCCACGGGCCCCTCGACCTGCGCAGCGGTCTCCTCGACCGGCAGCAGTTCGTCTTCGAGCGTGAAGTGTTCGTCGAAGGAAGCAGCGACGGCATCGTCGAACGCCGCGTCGGCCACGGCTTCGGGCGCAGCCGCATAGGCAGGCTCGACGGCGAAGGTCGGTTCCACGGCATAAGCCGGCTCCGCCGAAAAGGCTGGCTCGACCGCATAAGCCTGCTCTTCAGGCCTGAGCAGTTCGTCCTCCAGCGAAAACTCCTGCTCGAAGGATGCGGCGACGGCATCATCGAACGAGGGATCGGAAGCAAATTCCGGCTCTTGCGCGCGACCATAACCAGTCTCTTCGAAACGAGCCTCGGCTGGCGCATAGGCCGTCGGCGCATCAGCCTGGACATAGCCGGCGGGCGCATCACGCTCCGGTGCGGCCAACAGGTCGTCGCCGGCCAGCTCGCCGAGCAGCTCCTTTTCCAGGTCGATGCCGAAATCGTCGTCCATCGCCGGCTCGACCCGGGCCGCGGGCACGCCAACATCCTGGCGCACCACAGGCTGGCGCGGATCGAAGCCCATGATCCTCGTCAGCTCGGCGAACGGATCTTCATCGGCGAAATCGTTCTTATCGGCGATCTTCAGCTGGGGTCTGTCTGCCATTCTTTTTCCCGAACTCTCGCACTTTTTTCGGACGCCATGAACGTCGCGTAAGGTTGGCCCTTACCAGCGCAATGTGGGCAAAAGGTGACAGAAAGCCTCTGTTAACCTAGCGCATTTCGGTGGGCGCATCCGCTCCGATCAACGCCAGGCCCGACGTCAAGACGTCCGAA
Organism: Aminobacter aganoensis; assembly: GCF_014206975.1. GTDB lineage: Bacteria > Pseudomonadota > Alphaproteobacteria > Rhizobiales > Rhizobiaceae > Aminobacter > Aminobacter aganoensis. The sequence continues at coordinate 236,322 of NZ_JACHOU010000004.1, read as the reverse complement.
ACAGCCTGCACCAGCCCGAGTCTGGCATGGGTCAATTCTGGATCGTTAACCTTAACAAACCGTAAGTCGGGGTTGTCCGTGCCGCGATTCCAGTGTCCGTGGAAGCTGCTGGCGAGATCGTAAAGGTAGAAAGCCAGCCTGTGCGGCTCCATCGACTGAGCAGCGGACTCGATCAGGCGCGGATACTCGGCGAGCTTCTTGACAAGCGCGATTTCGCCTTCGTCGGTCAGCCGCTCGACAGCTGCACTGAGCTTCGAACGCTCGAATCCGACCTCGCCCAGCTGCTCCCTGGCCTGCCGGAACACCGAATGGGTACGGGCCGAGGCGTACTGCACGTAGAAGACCGGGTTGTCCTTGGACTGCTCGGTGACCTTGGCGAAATCGAAGTCCAGGGGCGCATCGCTCTTGCGGTAGAGCATCATGAAGCGGATCGCGTCGCGGCCGACTTCCTCGACCACCTCGCGCAGGGTGATGAACTCCCCTGCCCGCTTGGACATGCGCACCGGCTCGCCGTCGCGGAACAGCTTGACCAGTTGGCACAGCAGCACGTCGAGCTTCACGGCGCCGTCGGTGACCGCGCGCGCCAGCGCTTCCATGCGCTTGACGTAGCCGCCATGGTCGGCGCCGAGCACGAAGACCAGCTCCTCGAAGCCGCGATCAACCTTGTCCTTGAGATAGGCGACGTCGGCGGCAAAATAGGTGAAAGCGCCGTCCGACTTAACCAGCGGGCGGTCCATGTCGTCGCCGACCTCGGTCGAGCGGAACAGCGTCTGCTCGCGGTCTTCCCAGTCGTCCGGCTTCTCGCCCTTGGGCGGGGGCAGCTTGCCCTTGTAGATGTGACCCTTCAGCGTCAGGTCGCTGATCGCCGAGCGGATCGCCCTGGCGTTGTCGGCATGGAGCGTGCGCTCGGAGAAAAAGACCTCGTGGCGGACGTTGAGCAGCGCCAGGTCTTCGCGGATCATCTCCATCATCGCATCGATGGTGCGGTCCTTGATGATGCCAAGCGCTTCGTCCTCGGGCTTCTGCAGCAGGTCGCGGCCAAACTCCTTGGCCAGCGCCTGACCGACCGGTACGAGATAATCGCCGGGATAGAGACCTGCCGGGATCTCGCCTATGGCGTCGCCGAGCGCTTCGCGATAGCGCAGCATCACCGAGCGGCCGAGCACGTCGATCTGCACACCGGCGTCGTTGATGTAATATTCCTTGGTGACGTCATAACCGGCGAAGCCGAGGATGTTGGCGAGCGCATCGCCGACAACCGCTCCGCGGCAGTGGCCGACATGCATCGGCCCGGTCGGGTTGGCCGAAACGTATTCGACGTTGACGCGCTTCTTCTTGCCAAAGCCCGAGCGGCCATAGTCGGCGCCACGCGACAGGAGATCGGACAGATGCTTCTGCCAGAACGCGTCCTTGAGCTTGAGGTTGACGAAACCCGGGCCGGCGACCTCGGCCTTGACCACATCGGCGTCCTTGGCGAGTTCCGCGACCAGGCGTTCGGCCAGCGCGCGCGGGTTCTGCCCGGTCGGCTTGGCCAGCACCATCGCCGCATTGGTTGCCAGGTCACCATGGGTGGCGTCGCGCGGCGGCTCGACTGCAATGCGCGTCAGGTCAAGCACACCGCCGTCTTTCGGAGTCAATTCAAGGGCTTCGACGGCTTTGGTGATCCGCTCGCTGAAATCGGCGAAAATGTTCATTTCTAGGCTTTCGTAGGACGCTTCGACGCCACTTTTGACGTGACATTCCACTGAATGTTGATTTTCCCGGCCTAAACCAAATCGGGCGTATGGTCAAACAAGCGCCGGTGTTCCTTGATGGCGTAGGTGTCGGTCATGCCGGCCAGGAAATCGGCGACGGCACGCGCCTTGATGCGGTCCTCGGCCCGGTCCAGCCCCTCGCGCCACCCCTCTGGCATGGCACGGGGATCGGCATAATAGACATCGAACAGCTCGCGCACGATGCGGTCGGCATTGGCCCGCACCCGCATCACCTCCGAATGCCGGTACATGTTGCGGTAGAGAAAGGCCTTGAGCTCCTTCTCGGACGCCGCCATCTCGTCGGAAAAGGTCACCATCGCTTCGCCGGCCGACCTGACCTCGTCGGCACTTCCAGGCGCCAGGCGCGCTATCCGGGCGGTTGCGGTCGCAATGACGTCCTCGACGAAGATGGTGATCTGGCGCCGCATCAACTCGTGGCCGGTGCGCACGGCATCGAGGGCCGGATAGCGCTCGCGCACGCCGCGCAGGATCGAGGCAGGCAGGCCCACGCCATCGAGCATGTCGAGCGTCAGCAGGCCGGCCCTGAGCCCGTCGTCAATGTCATGGGTGTTGTAGGCGATGTCGTCGGCGATGGCCGCGCATTGCGCTTCCAGGCTGGCAAAGCGGTCAAGCTCGAGGTCGTGCAATTCGGAATAGTCGCGGATCGCCTGCGGCACGGGCCCATTCAGGCCCTTACCTGAGGTGTCGGTCAGCGGACCATTGTGCTTGACCAGCCCTTCGAGCGCTTCCCAGGTCAGGTTGAGCCCGTCGAATTCGGCATAACGGCTCTCCAGCCTTGTCACCACGCGCAGCGACTGGGCGTTGTGGTCGAAGCCGCCCCAGGCCGCCATCTTCTCGTTCAGCGCGTCCTCGCCGGTATGCCCGAAGGGCGTATGGCCGAAATCGTGGACAAGGGCGATCGCCTCGGCGAGATCCTCGTCGCAGCGCAAGGCGCGGGCAAGCGCGCGGGCGATCTGCGCCACTTCGATGGTGTGCGTCAGCCGGGTGCGGAAGTGATCGCCCTCATGGGCAACGAACACCTGGGTCTTGTGCTTCAGGCGGCGAAAGGCGGTCGAGTGGATGATGCGGTCGCGGTCGCGCTGGAACGGCGTGCGCGTCGGGCTCTCGACCTCGTCGAACAGACGGCCGCGCGAAGCCGCGGGATCGCAGGCATAGGCCGCGCGCGGCCGGTAGCCGAAGCCGATATCGCCAAGTTGCCGCTCGCCTGCCATACTCCCCACCTGTTGACTTGCCCCAGGTGGCTTCATACCTATCATAAGAAACCGAAAGCAAGGTGACGCCGATGGGCGCTGATGCCAAGACTGCCATGAAGGTCGACATGACCGAAGCCGCTGCCAGGCGGATTGCAAAGATCGTCGCCGGCGATCCGGGCAAGATTGCCTTGCGCATCTCGGTCGAAGGCGGGGGCTGCTCCGGTTTTTCCTACAAGTTCGACCTGGTCGATGGCCGCAACGACGACGACGTCGCCATCGAACGTGACGGCGCGACGCTGCTCGTGGACGACCTGTCGCTGGTCTACATGGGCGGTTCGGTGGTCGATTTCGTCGACGACCTCATGGGCCAGTCGTTCCAGATCAAGAACCCCAACGCAGTCGCCGGCTGCGGCTGCGGCACCAGCTTCTCCATCTAGCCATGCGCCGGGTCGGAGCGCTCCGCCAGGTTGCGCTCTCCGCCGGTCGCGACATCGATGACACGCTGGGCTTCTGGCTCGACGTGCTCGGCCTGCCGGTGCACGCCCGCTACGACCCGCCCGGCATCGCCTTCATCATCGCCGGCAACGTCAGGCTGTTCTTCACCGGTGGCGTGCCGCAGGCGACCGTCTATCTCGACATCGCCGACCTCGATTCCTTCTACGAGATCGCATCCGACAAGGGCGTCGCCTTCACCACGGCGCCGACGCTGGTCCATCGCGACGCCGAGGGCGAGTTCGGCCCGGCCGGCGAAAGCGAGTGGATGGCGTTCCTCAAGGATCCGGCCGGCAACACGATCGGCCTCGTCGAGCGCAAATAAGATTCCGAAACCTGTCAAAAAGCAAAGGGCCCCTTGCGGGGCCCTCGCCTGTTGTCGTCATCCGAAGCATCAGGCTTCCGAGGCCATGGCAGCCTCGCGTACCTCGGCTTCATTTTCCTTGGTGCCGTTGAAGAAGGCGTTCAGCACCACCGCCGAAACCGAGGCGAGCAGGATGCCCGATTCGATCAGCGGGTGAAGGTTGTGCGGCATCCACATCTTGAAGTCGGGCGCCACCAGCGGGATCATGCCGAAGCCGATCGACACCGCAACCACGAACAGGTTGTTGCGGTTGGTCTTGAAGTCGACATTGGCGAGAATGCGGATACCTGTCGCCGCCACCATGCCGAACATCACCAGCCCTGCACCGCCGAGCACGAAGGTCGGCAGCGCCTCGACCAGCGCGCCCATCTTGGGCACCAGGCCGAGGATGATCAGGATCACGCCGCCGGCTACGCAGACGAAGCGGCTCTTGACGCCGGTGACGCCAACGAGACCGACATTCTGCGAGAAGCTGGTGTAGGGGAAGGTGTTGAACAGGCCGCCGATGATGGTGCCGAGACCGTCGGTGCGCAGGCCGGCCGAAAGCATCGGCTGGGTCACCTTCTTGCCGGTCATGTCGCCAAGCGCCAGGAACATGCCGGTCGATTCGATCATCACCACGATCATCACCAGAACCATCGTGATGATCAGGATCGGCTCGAAGATCGGCATGCCGAAGCGCAGCGGCGTGACCAGTTCGAACCAGCCGGCGGACGCCACCTTGTCGAAATGCATCATGCCGAGCGAGGCGGTAAGCACACCGCCGATGACGATGCCGAGCAGCACGGCGATGTTGGCCACGAAGCCCTTGCCGAACCTAGCGATCGCCAGGATCGACACCAGCACCACCGCCGAGATGCCGATATTGGTCAGCGGCGCATAAGCTGGGTTGGACACAGACGCTGCAAGCCCCAGCTTTTCAGGCAGCGGCGGGATTGTCGAGCCGGTGGCGGCGGCCATCTCGGTCACCGTCTTCAGCCATTCGGCGTGTTCGGGCGAAACCAGCTTCGGCGCGGTTGGACCGAACGGATTGCCGAAGATCCAGTTGATGCCGATGCGCATCAGCGAGGCGCCGATGACCACGATGATGGTGCCGGTGACGACGGGCGGAAAGAACCGCAGCATGCGGCTGACAAGCGGCGCGATCAGCAGCGCCACGATGCCGGCGCCGATGATCGCGCCAAAGATCATGCGTGCGCCATCCGGCCCCTGGTTGGCGTTGGCCATGGCGACCATCGGGCCGACGGCGGCGAAGGTGACGCCCATCATGACCGGCAGCTTGATGCCGAACCACTGGGTGGCGCCGAACGACTGGATGATGGTGACGACGCCGCAGACGAACAGATCGGCCGAGATCAGGAAAGCGACCTGTTCCGGGTCGAGCTTGAGCGCGCGTCCGATGATGAGCGGCACGGCGATCGCGCCGGCATACATGACCAGCACGTGCTGGATGCCGAGCGCGGCCAGACGAGGCGCCGGTAGCACCTCGTCCACAGGATGAGTACTATTGGACATGGCATTTGTTCCCCTTTTGCCAGCCGGTCCGAAGAATGCCGAAGAGGACCGGTTCCCTTCTCCCTAGGGATGGTGCAGGATCGTCTGGAACGGCCTTTCAGGCTATCAAGAATTATTTGAAATAATCGCGTGAAATTCATGAAGATCGTGACCTGGAATATCAACGGCGTCAGAGCCCGCATCGACAACCTGATGCACTGGCTCAAGGAAAGCGCGCCCGACATTGTTTGCCTTCAGGAAATAAAGACTGTCGACGAAGGATTTCCCCGTTTCGAGATCGAGGCGCTTGGCTACAACGTCGAAACGCACGGCCAAAAAGGCTTCAACGGCGTCGCTATACTTTCGAAACTGCCGTTCGACGAGGTCAATCGCGGCCTGCCCGGCGATGATTCCGACGAGCAGGCACGCTTCATCGAGGGCGTGTTCTCGACCGACAACGGCGTCTTGCGCGTGGTTTCGCTCTACCTGCCCAACGGCAACCCGGTCGGCACCGAGAAATTCCCCTACAAGCTGTCATGGATGGCCAGGCTGGAACGCTGGGCCGCCGAGCGGCTGGCGCTCGAAGAAGCGCTGGTGCTTGCCGGCGACTACAACGTCATTCCCGAGGCGATCGACGCCCGCAACATCGAGCTGTGGCTTGGCGACGCGCTGTTCCAGCCGGAGACCAGACAGGCCTTCCGGCGGCTCGAAAACCTCGGCTTCACCGAGGCGGTACGCTCGGTCACCGACCAGCGCGACGTCTATACATTCTGGGATTACCAGGCCGGCGCCTGGCAGAAAAACAACGGCATCCGCATCGACCACCTGCTGTTGTCGCCGGAAGCAGCCAACCGCTTCACTTCGGCGTCGATCGAAAAGCATGTGCGGGCGTGGGAAAAGCCGTCAGACCACGTGCCGGTGGCGATAGACCTCGCTCTCGCAGCCGCCTGAGGCAAGCCGCCAGAGCTGGCGGGGTATTGGCGGCGGGAGGCAGTTCAGCGCCAAAAGACGAGCGCGTGGCCTTCCCGGCGCTCGCTGCCCGGCCGAAGCCTACTGGTTGCCCTTGGTCAGGATGTCTTCGGCCAGCGAAATCGCGGTGCGGCGGTCGGATTCGTCGGCGAGCGCGAACGCCTCTTCCTGCATTCCCCGGATCCAGGGCTGGTCAGCCGGCTGGGCGCGTTCGAGGGCCGCGGTCATCATGGCGAGGCCGCGAACCACCTTGCCGCTCTCGAACAGCAAATTGCCAAGGGTCGCCTGGGCGCCGGCATGGCCCTTTTCGGCGGCAAGCTGCAGCCAGCGGCCGGCCTGCCTGACGCTGGCCTTCACGCCGCCATCGCCCTTGAGGAACATCTTGCCCATTTCGAACTGGGCATTGGGGTTGCGGTAGTTGGCGGCGGCGCGCATGTAGTATTCCTGCGCCGCGACCGGATTGGCCGAGACCGGGCTGCCAGGGATGCCATGCTTCATGTAGCCGCCGAGCGCCACCAGAGCGTCGGAAACATAACTCTCCTCGGGCGAACCGGGCTCGACGTCCTGCTCGGCGATCTCTGAGAAGAACTTGAAGGCTTCGTAGTCGTTCTGGGCCACGCCATCGCCTTCGGCATACATGCGGGCGAGCTTCCAGGTGGCGCCGATCTGGCCGTTTTCGGCAGCGTAGCGATAGGCTTCGACAGCCTGGTCCTTGTGGCCGCTCTTGTAGGCGGAGAAACCGAACTGGAACACCGCCCACGGGCTCGACTCCGGCTTCACGCCGGTCTTGTCGTCGAAGACCTTGTCGTCGAACGCCCGCGCCTCGCCGGCGGCGCCCAGCAGGGAGGCCGCGACAAGCGCCGAATAGGCTGATGCTCTTACCAACTCAGATATGCGCATAGCAGTGTGTTTCTTCCGCCCACCTCGGTGGGTGACCGTGCCGTCGCCGCCTGACGGGGCGGTTCCGGCACAATTCCAGATCGTCCCCGACCGATGTCCGGTCAGGCACGGCTTCCACTCTTTCGCCCTCTCCGCGAGTTCGACACCAGGCTGCGCCATGCCGATCCGCTCGGCCGGACGCGCCATGTCCTGAACATCTATGGCGTCAAGATGCGCGCTGTTTTCGACCAAAGTACGGCCAACTTCAGGCAAGCAACCGCGGTCGCGCAAAGGCATCGACCGGGCGCCGACGACATCAAGACTACTTCCGCGCGCGGCGCGAAACCTCACGGGCAAAGAACAGGCAGGCGCATGCGCCGAGGCTGCCGTCGTATGACGGCTCGGCAGCTTGGCCCTGAAGATCGCCTTGGCGTTCATTCCTGTTCCTGCCGCAGCATTGCGGCCCCTTGCACGTATCGTCCGATGTCCCGTCGCGGGCATCCCGGGTCCGAAGACCTATCCGGGGTGCGCCGGGTTTATGGCGGGAAATAGGCAATTGCCCCGCTTGGTTTCTTAGCCGAAAGCTTGAGGCAAAAGTGTTGCTGAATCGTCACAACTGTTGCCGACTTGCCGCGCCATGGTTTCCGAAACGCAAACGGACGCCGGCAACAAAAAAGCCGGGCGCAGGGCCCGGCTTTTGAAGGGGTTAGGAGGAGGTGGTCACCATTTGACCGAATAGCCACCCGACAAGGCAAATGCCCAGTCATTGCCAACAGCACGGTTGGCGCCACCATACTGCGTCTCTTCGCCCGCCGTGAGGTAGCTCACGCCAGCACCTGCGCGCAACTCGCCGCCAATCTTGTCCTTGAGAGATATGCCGGTGCCGATGGTGTAGGTATCGGTATGCAGATCCCAGCCAGTGCTGACTCCGCGATCCCAGGTCGCAAAGACGGTACCGGCTATAGAGTCACTAAATGAGTGACCAATGCCGCCGGTGACAGTCCACCCGTCTTGCCAGTTGTAGGTATCAACTCTGGTTGCCGCACCGGGGGGAGCAAACTTGTTCAAAACAAGGACCAATCGTTCGTTGACCGACCAGTCCGTCCACTTGATACTGCCGTAGGCAAGCCAACCCGGTGCTATGCCGCTCTGAACCTTAAGTTCAACGCTCTGGGGGAGTTCAGCAAAGCCCTGCGCAACCGGAGCTCCATTTGTGGTACCTTCAGCCGCGACATTCGTGCTAGAGCGATACATCAACTGGGCACGAAGCGCGATTTCAGGAATTTCGTACGCAATTCCTGCACGCCAACCAAAATCCTGATCCTGCAAGTCGACCGTTACCAACCCGTTCTGACCGACGAGATTGTAGTCGACGCTTTCAATGAAAGCGCCGCCCAGCACCGAAATGCGTCCCTTGCCAAGCTCATACTGGAATGCACAGGTTGCCCCGTATTCCATAACGGTGAAGTCTTCGTCACGCTTGAACAGCGTTCCATTACCTCCGGGGCCATACGTAACACCGCCGCCATAGGGCATACTCACAGTGCCCGCGCATGAAAGCTCGTCGAATATCTTGAACTTCACCGCTGCTGAAGGAACAACATAGGTGTCGGAGTAATCATAACCCGTCCCATCCGGGGAGGTATTCACTGTAAACTTACGGTCCGGACTAACCACCGTCATGCTGGTGCGCAGGTTGAAATTGCCCTGCTCGTACAGAATATCCGTATCGGCCGTGCCACGGCTGAAGCCGCCAGCCTGGGCTGCGCCTGCCGCAATGATCGTCAGCGCAGTTGCCCCCAGCAGCGCTTTAAGACGCGAAATGTTCATTTTGTGTCCTCTCCCGAATGCTCGCGATGAGAATTGACCGATTTCATTCTGATCACGCAACATTGATTTTTTGCAAACGCCGCAGCGCCGGAGCCAGGCTCGGCCGTCGCCGCCAACCTTCCTCTTACGCAAACGTCAATTTTGGTGGATTCGCTATGCCGACGGAAAGATTTCCAGGAAATTCCGGAGAAGCTTGCCCGGAAATCGGCATTTTTGGGGGTATATCAGCGCCTTGTTACATTATGGCAACAATCAGGCGCGAAATGGTTACATTGACCACAATTTACGCTGCGGCATGGCCATTCCGGTAGCAAAAGACGGTCCTGCCGCAGCGTCATTCCGCGGCAGGATTTCGACCTCGAATCGTCAGCCGGCGTCGCGAACCCGCGACAGCGCGGTGTCGAGTTTTTCCTGCGTCTGGCGATAGTCGTCGAGCTTTTCGCGCTCGGCGGCGACAATCTCCTCGGGCGCGGAAGCGACGAATTTTTCGTTCGACAGCTTCTTGTGCAGCCGGGCGATCTCCTCCGTCGTCTTAGCCAACTCCTTCTGCAGGCGCGCGGCTTCGGCCGTCAGGTCGATCAGGCTGCCGAGCGGCAGGCATGCTGTCGCCTCACCGGCGACGATCTGAGCGGCGCCCTTGGGCGCTGCCGCCTCGTGCGTGATCTCGCCGACACGGGCCAGGCGCGCGATCGCCGACTGGTGGCGCTTGAGGCGCTCCAGCGTCTCGTCATTGGCGCCGACGAAGACCAGGGGCGCGATTGCCGCCGGCGGCACGTTCATCTCCGAACGCACCGAGCGGATTCCGCTGACCAGGTCGACCAGCCAGTTGATCTCGGCTGCGGCCGCCGCATCCTCGAAGTCGGGCGCCGGCCAGGCCGCATGGCAGAGCAGCGACGAGCGCTCCTTGCCCTCGCCCGCGGTATGCGCCCACAACTCCTCGGTCATGAACGGCATCATCGGATGCAGCAGCTTGTAGATCTCGTCGAGCACGAACGCCGCGACGGCCTGGCTTTCGGCCTTGGCTGCCTCGTCCTCGCCCATGAAGATCGGCTTCAGCAGTTCCAGGTACCAGTCGCAGAAGGTGTTCCAGACGAAGCGGTAGGCAGCACCGGCCGCCTCGTTGAAGCGGTAGCTGGTGATCGAAGCCGTCACCTCGCGCGTGGCGCGGGTGAGTTCGGTCAGGATCCAGCGGTTGACGGTGAGCTTGGCATCGTTGAGCCAGAACTCGTCGTTGCGCGCCACGCCGTTCATCTCGGCAAAGCGCGTGGCGTTCCAGAGCTTGGTGCCGAAGTTGCGATAGCCGGCGATGCGCGCCGGGTCGAGCTTCACGTCGCGGCCCTGGGCTGCCATGATCGCCAATGTGAAGCGCAAGGCATCGGCGCCGTATTCGTCGACCAGTTCGATTGGATCGATGACGTTGCCCTTCGACTTCGACATCTTCTGGCCGCTCTTGTCGCGGACCAGCGCATGGACATAGACCGTGTGGAACGGCTCTTCGTCCATGAAATGCAGGCCCATCATCATCATCCGGGCGACCCAGAAGAAGATGATGTCGAAGCCGGTCACCAGAACGTCGGTCTGGTAGTAGGTGTCGAGTTCGGGCGTCTTGTCGGGCCAGCCGAGCGTCGAAAACGGCCACAACGCCGACGAGAACCAGGTGTCGAGCACGTCCTCGTCGCGGGTCAGGATCTTGCCGGGCTCGAAATTCTCGAGCTGCTCCTCGACCCAGGCCTTCCACGGCCCGTCGAGGGCGAGATAATGCTGGATGGCCGCGTCGAGGGCCTCTTCCTCGGTGCGTTCGACGAAGACGTGGCCGTCCGGACCGTACCAGGCCGGGATCTGGTGACCCCACCACAGCTGGCGCGACACGCACCAGGGCTGGATGTTCTCCATCCAGTCGAAATAGGTCTTTTCCCAGTTCTTGGGCACGAAGTTGGTGCGGCCCTCGCGCACGCTGCGGATGGCGGGCTTGGCCATTTCGGCGGCATTGACCCACCACTGGTCGGTCAGATATGGCTCGATCGGCACGCCGCCACGATCGCCATGCGGCACCATGTGCTTATGCGGCTCGATCTTGTCGAGGAAACCGCCCTCTTCCATGATCTGGACGACCAGTTTGCGCGCGGCGAAGCGGTCGAGGCCGTGAAGCTGCGCCCAGACACCGTCGCGCATGTCGCTGCGCTCGACACCTTCGAGGAATTCCTCGTTGTCGGCGATGTTGATGTTTGCCTCGACGGTGAGGATGTTGATCGCCGGCAGATTGTGGCGCTTGCCAACCTCGAAGTCGTTGAAGTCGTGCGCCGGCGTGATCTTGACCGCGCCCGACCCCTTTTCCGGGTCGGAATATTCATCGGCGACGACGGGAATCTTGCGGCCGACGATCGGCAGCACGACGTTCCTGCCGACGAGCGCCGCATACCGCTTGTCGTCGGGGTGCACGGCAACCGCGGTGTCGCCCAGCATCGTCTCGGGCCGGGTCGTGGCGACGCTTATATAGGTCGCAGGGTTTTCGGGATCGTAGACCTCGCCCTCGACCGGATAGCGGAAGTGCCAGAGGCTGCCGTTGACCTCATGCTGCTCGACCTCGAGATCGGAGATCGCCGTCAGCAATTTGGGGTCCCAATTCACAAGGCGCTTGTCCTTGTAGATCAGGCCCTGCTTGTGCAGCGTGACGAAGACCTCGATGACCGCCTTCGACAGGCCCTCGTCCATGGTGAACCGCTCGCGCGACCAGTCGCAGGAGGCACCCAGCCGCTTCAGCTGGTTGAAGATCATGCCGCCGGATTCGTCCTTCCACTCCCAGACCTTGTCGACGAACTGCTCGCGGGTCAGGTCGCGGCGATGGATCTGCTTTTCCATCAGCTTGCGCTCGACCACCATCTGGGTGGCGATGCCGGCATGGTCCATGCCCGGCTGCCAGAGCACGTTCTTGCCGCGCATGCGCTCGAAGCGGACGAGGATGTCCTGCAGCGTGTTGTTCAGCGCGTGGCCCATATGCAGCGAGCCGGTGACGTTGGGCGGCGGGATCACGATGGTGAACGGCTCCGCGCCCTCGGCAGCCCCCGCGCCGGCCTTGAAGGCATCGGCGTCTTCCCAGGCCTTGGCAATCTTGGGTTCGACGGTCTTGGCGTCGTAGGTCTTCTCAAGCATCGGAATTGGTTCCGTTTGGTCCGGATTTTGCTGGTCCGGTGTAAATCGGATGGGTGCGGGCAAGTCAACAGCACGGCCTGCCGCAACCGGGAACGAAAACGCCGCCCGAAGGCGGCGCTTTCATGTCGGCAAGGCCGAAATCGCTAAACGCCGCGGGCCACGCGCTCGATCTCTTCGCGTACCAGCCGCTCGACCAGCGTCGGCAGGTTGTTGTCGAGCCAATCCTGCAGCATCGGCCGCATCATTTCGGCAGCAATGTCGTCGAACGACTTGCGGCTGCGCGCCGCGTAGGCGTCGTTGAGCTCGCCGAAGGCGGCCGACACCTGGCGGCCGGCCTGTTCGGAAATGATCGCGGGCTTCACCGCAAACGGCTCCTCGGCAGCTGCCTGTTCGATCGGCGAGGCAACAGGCTCGACCGTCGCCGCCGCCGGAGCCTCGACCTCGGGCTCCCGCGCCGGGCCGGCCAGGCGCTCCATCTGCTCTACCGCAAGGGTGGACTTTGGTGCCCAGCTCGCCGTGGTCCGAGGCAACGCAGGGGCATTTTCGACATTCGTTTCGGCGATGGCCGGCTTCTGCTCGGCCGACGGCCACGTCACGGCGCTGGGCTCGGGTGCCTTGGTTTCGGCCACCGTCGGGGCCTGCGCGGGTTCAGCGGGGCGAACCGTCGCCGGCTTGGCCTGCAGCTCGGCCCTGAACGCCTCGACCTCGATGATGTTGCGGTCGCCGCGATCGTCTTCCGGCTCCGGGCGCATCTGCTCAAAGTCGACTGCCGGACGTCGTCCGGTGTCGTTGTCCTCGATGATCCTGCGAATGGAAGCGAGTATCTCTTCCATCGAGGGTTCGCGCTGAGCGCTGCTAGCCTGGGCCATCGTCACATCCGCCGCCTTTGTGACAGGTTACAAAACCCGCCCGTCGAAACGGGCTTCGAATCAGGACCTTAGCGTAGCCGACTGATTCCCCTTCGAGAATCCCCAATCGGACAGCCCCGGCGATTTCAACAGATTACCGCGCAATCCGTGGCCGCCAACGAGAAAGGGCGTCCGCTCGCTAAAGCAGACGCCCGTTTCAATTTCCGCACCCGGTGCGCTGGAGGTCAGCGGCCGTCCGGCGTCCGCAGTCCGATCCACTTGTCCTTGACGGCGTTGAAGTGCTCTTCCGGCCGGTACTTGGTGACATTCAGCCCGAGACGCTCGACCGACAGGTTGCCCGCGGCCGACAGGATGGCATAGCTCGCAACCACCACATCGCGCTCGGCGGTCGCCAGGTTGATTTGGGCGTCGATGACATCCTTCTGGGCGTTCAGCACGTCGAGCGTGGTGCGCTGGCCGACGTTGCGTTCCTCGACAACGCCGCTGAGCGCGAGCTGTGCAGCCGAGATCACTTCGCGATTGGCTGCAACGGCTTCGCGGGCCGCAGTGTACTGCGTCCAGGCGGAGGTCACCGCCGCACGCACCTGGTCACGGCTGACATCGACTTCGATGCGGGCCTGGCCAAGCGATTCCTTGGACTGGCGCACGGTCGCCGAGGCCCGGCCACCCTGGTAGATCGGCACGGTCAGCGTCGCGCCGATATTGGCCGACGTCGACCAGCCATCGGGAGACGTCGTGCTGGCCGGTGCATTGTCGCGATGAATCTGGGAAACACCGGCCGAGGCCGACAGTTGCGGCAGCAATGCGCCTTCCGCCGACTTCACCGAGAAGCCCGCGGCATCGACAAGATGTTCGGTGGCAAGGATCGCCGGGTGCTGATCGGCGGCGATGGAGGCCGCGCCGTCCAGGCTCCTGGGCAGAAGCTTGGCGAGCGGCGATGCCGCCTTCAGGTTCTTCGGCTCGTCGCCGACGATCTGACGATAGATGGCAGCGCTCGACAGCGCCTGGGCACGGGCAGCGCTGAGCTGGGCGAGTGCCGCCGAGCGCGATGCGTCGGCCTGGGCGACGTCTGTGCGAGTGCCCTCGCCGACGTCGAAGCGCGAACGCGCGGCCCGCACCTGCTCGCTCAGGAACTGCAGGTTGCGCTCGGTCAGCGCCGCCACCTGGCGGTCGCGGATCACGTCCATGTAGGCGCTTGCGGCATTGAACAGGATGTTCTGCTCGGTGTTGCGCAGGCTCTCGTTGGAGGCGCGCACACGTGCTTCCGCGGCGGCGACGTTGTTCTTGGTCTGGAAGCCGTCGAACAGCGACTGGCGAATCTCGACCCCGAACGAGCCGGTCGTGAGATGGCTGGTCGAGGAATTCCGCCGCGTCGTCGAATAGTCGATGCTGGCGGAACCATTGATGGTCGGCCGCCAGCCTGACTTGGCGATCGCGACGTTTTCATCGGTGACGCGCACGCCGGCGCGGGCCGAATTGAGCTGGGAGTTGTTCTGATAGGCCTTTGCCAAAGCTCCGAGGATCGTTTCGGCGGAGGCAGACAACGGCGACAGGGCCGTTGCGGATACCAAGGCTACAGCAAACACACTTTTACGGAAAAACGACACGCGCGTCCCTCATTCATTCTGCGGCGAACTGCCCTGAGGCAGCCATAATGCCCCTCGCCGGATCCGGCCTAAAGCGCTGATTCCAGACCAAAACAGTCCAGAATCAAATCACCCTCGTCCGGTTCTTAGAACATCACGACGCGTTGCGCACCGCAAGAAAAAGGCGGTCAGAACTCAAATTCGCGTGTGCGATTGAAGCCAGGTAGTGGCTTAACTGCCGCATTGAAGGCCCGGCGGGCCGTCACATTGCCGCCTGTCTTGAGGAAAATGCTGGCCACGCCGGCGTTTCCGCGCCCTTCGACGGCGACCAGGCGGCCGCCCTCCTTGAGCTGGGCAAGCAGCGCATCAGGCACCTGCTCGACGCTGCCGCCGACGAAAATGACGTCATAGGGGGCCTGCGAGGCATAGCCTGCGGCAAGCGGCCCGGAGACCACCACCACGTTGTCGCAGCCGAGCGAGGAAAGCGTCGAGGTGGCGGTTGCCGCGAGCGTCGGATCGCTTTCGAGCGCGATCACCGAGCTGGCGAGCTGCGACAGCACGGCCGAGGAATAGCCAGTGCCGCTGCCGACATCGAGCACGAAGTCGCGCGGGCCGATCTCGGCCAGTTGCGCGAGCTTGGCGAAAGGCGACGGCTCCATCAGGTAGCGCGGCTGGTCGCTGTCGGCGGTCGCGCCGTAGCGCAGATCCTCGTCGATATAGGCAAGCTCGCGCTGGGCGCTGTCGACGAATGCCTCGCGCGGCACCGAAAGCATGGCGGACAGGATGGCAGCGTCGGTCACGTCGGTGGTGCGGACCTGGCCGTCCACCATCTTCACGCGACGTTCGGAAAAATCAGCGTTCATATTCAACAGGCCCGCCTTCGGCGCATGACGCGCAAAACTGTGCCCGAATTCGGTCCTCGGCGGCGGTTGCCGAGGAAGCTGGAGGCCTCGCCCGGAATCGAACCGGGGTGCAAGGATTTGCAGTCCTCTGCGTAACCACTCCGCCACGAGGCCTCGCCGCTTCGGGCGTCTACACGGCTCCAATAGGTTGCCAGGATTCCGGCGTCAAGCGGGGAAGCTTGTTTCCCCATCGGTTTTGGAGAAGGCGCCCTCGATCGATGCCGTTGGGCAGCCAGGACGCGCCTGCCGCCTCCATCTGCCTCATTCAGCCGGACGCCGGCGCCGCTCCCACCAGACGATCAGCCGGCGGCGCACGCGCCGCACGACGTGGAACTCGTGAGAGAGAATCAGCAGGCCGAGCGGAATCATCCAGAAACCGAGCACCGGCAAGAATCCGAGCAGGCCCAGGAAGCAAAGGGCGATGCCAAGTCCGATGCGGACACCCCGCGATTGCGGCATGCGGAACTCGCGCCCCAGGATCGAAATCTTGCGCCTCGGCGGCTGATGGGGCTTCTTCTCGGTCATCGTTCCCGCTTGAATGGTCATCGGTCTGCGCCCGAATGCCGCGCCAAGCCGGCAAAAATGCGGGCGAAGCCGAGATATGAGGCTGCCCGGGGGTGATTACCAGAAAGGCATCTGGGAAAAACTCGCAAAAAGTTCGATTAGCGCTTTGCAAATCGCAAAACCGTTTGCTATACGCCGCCTCGTTCACATGAGCCCTGTTCCCCGGTAGCTCAGTGGTAGAGCAACCGGCTGTTAACCGGTTGGTCGCTGGTTCGAATCCGGCCCGGGGAGCCACTTTTTCCACAAAGTGCAGTTTTTACATCAGGGCGCAAACGTGCCGCTGGATCGTCGCTGTAACTGCAGCGCAGTGGATCACAAATTGGCAATACGGTTGCCGGCGGCGAGCGCCAACGCTGGTTCCCCATGCAATGCACCGTCGATGCCGAAGTTCTTCCGGCTCAAGGCCCTCGCTCCTTAGTAGTCCAGAAGATTTGCCGATTGGGCCAATCGTTGACCTTGAGTTGAGCAGGTACCGCCGCGGCAGTCTGTTTTCGACACATATATTAGGTAATCGACAGATATTCCGTCCCAATACCAGCGATTCAGAGCACATATTTTCCTAAATTCCGCAGAGTGGAAGAATATTCTTGCCGCCCCTCCCGAGCCGGCGCCATCATTCCAGCTGCCGTAACGTCAAGTCCTGCGGATTGCAGCCCTTGGCCCGGCGGCGAGTTGTCGATCAATGGGAGATTTTCATGAAGCGGATGCGGATTTCACGAATAGCCCTGGCTGCCTTCCTGGCGGCGTCCACCTCGACCTATGCATTGGCGAACGAACAGAAGCCGATGACTGCCGAGCAGGTCGCGAACCTCAAGACCCGTGCGATAGCGGGCATCGAATCGCGGGCCAAGCTGGCGCAGGAGATGACGGATTCGATCTTCAGCTTCGGCGAACTGGCCTTCCAGGAGGTCGAAACCTCGAAATACATCACGGACATTCTCGAAGAGAGCGGCTTCACCGTCGAGCGTGGCGTCGCCGGCCTGCCCACCGGCTGGGTTGCCAAATGGGGATCGGGCGAACCGGTCATCGCCCTGGGCAGCGACATCGACGGCCTGCCCAAGACCTCGCAAAAGCCGGGCGTCGCCTATCACGACCCGATGATCGCCGGTGCGCCCGGGCATGGCGAAGGCCATAATTCCGGCCAGGCAGTGAACGTGGTTGCGGCGCTGGCCCTCAAGGACATCATGGAGAAGGACAAGATCCCAGGCACGATCATGCTGTGGCCGGGGGTCGCCGAGGAGTTGCTGGCCGGCAAGGCCTACATGGTGCGCGACGGGGTATTCAAGGATGTCGACGCCGTGCTGTTCACCCATGTCGGCAACAATCTGCAGACCACATGGGGCCAGCCCAACGGCACCGGCATGGTTTCGGTCGAATACACCTTCAGCGGCGAATCGGCCCATTCGGCCGGTGCACCGTGGCGTGGCCGCAGCGCGCTCGACGGCGTCGAACTGATGAACATCGCCTGGAACATGAAGCGCGAGCACCTGCGCCCCGAGCAGCGGTCGCACTACGTCATTCCCGACGGCGGCGACCAGCCCAACGTCGTGCCTTCGGCGGCAACGGTCTGGTACTTCATTCGCGAACAGGACTTCGACAACATTTCCAAGAACTTCGACACCGCCAACACGATCGCGGAAGCGGCGGCGAAGATGTCCAGCACCACCGTGTCGCGCCAGATCGTCGGCACGGCGGCACCGCGTCACTTCAACAGGCCGATGGCCGAAGCCGCCTACGCCAACATCCAGAAGGTCGGCCTGCCGACCTGGAACGAGGATGAGCAGGCCTTCGCCAAGGCCGTGCAGAAGACCGTGAAAGCCAAGGAGGAAGGCCTGGCGGTCAAGCTCAAGGAACTGCAACCACCGCTGGAGAAGCCGGAGAGCGGCGGCTCGGATGACATCGGCGACATCTCGTGGGTCGTGCCGACGATTACCGTGAACTACCCGTCGAACATCCCCGGCCTGCCCGGCCATCACTGGTCGAACGCCATGGCGATGGCGACGCCGATCGCCCACAAGGGCGTGGTCGCCGGGTCGAAGGTCGTCGCCATGACGTCGATCGACCTCCTGACCAACCCCGAACTGCTGGCCAAGGCGACCGACTACTTCCAGAACGAGCAGCAGAAGGGCCAGAAATACGTGCCCATGCTGAGCGCGGACGACAAGCCGCAGATCCAGAAGAACGTGGAGATCATGGCGACCTACCGGCCGGAAATGCAGAAATTCTACTACGACCCGTCGAAGTACCCGACCTATCTCGATCAGCTGGGAATCAAGTTCCCGGTCCTCGAAAAGAAGTAGGCTCGGCACGGCGCCACCGGCCTGGCGGTGGGGCGCACGGCTGCAGCGGCGCTTGACCGCTGCAGCCGTTTTTTGTCTGGAAGCCCTGCCCGCATTGCAAATTCACGCTCGGCGGCGAAACTTTTCACGCCCCGTTTCACGTATCCATCACGTTGCGTGCAACACGGCGCTGTTACAAGCGGTCGCTAATATTCACCAACCACCGGCCAAGGAGAGGCGACCATGCGTTTTTCGGATGTACGTGAGACCCTTCGCTCCATCGGAGTGGTCATGAGCAAGCGTGGCGAGACCATCCGCCTCAACCATTTCGGCGGGCTCGAAGACACGGCGAAATACACCACCGACCTCCAGGACGCGCTGGCGCTGGGCAGGGAGATTGCTGGGCCGCGGCGGGCCGGCGCCAGCAGGTAACGGAAACGGCCGATTTCCTGGCGGCGTTCGGGCATCACCGTTCGCCGCGCGGTGGGGTTTCCGGATTGCCGGCATCAGCCCCACTTGCCCCCTAAAGAACGTCACTCAACCGACGGGTCACTCGTCCGCGCCTGCGTGCGTCACCGCGATTCAGCCAAGAACGGCCCGTGTTTTTCGGCTGCTTTGACGTTTCGCTCACGCCGCAATCACCCCACCCCTCTATCGTTTCCCAAAACAGGCTGGAATCGCCTCCGGCAAACATTGGTGAGGGACGCTGGAATGCTACAGGTCTTGTCCGGTTGCGAAAGCACACAAATAGGCGCGCTGGCTGGGTTGTCGTTGTATGATTCCAACCTAAGGTATCCACGCCCAAGGCGAGTCGAGTTGTGCTACCCTCGCCGCGGGAAGGAACGGCCTGCCGCAAAGGTCCGCACGATGGCTGGTGACGACGCCAGTACGCTGGGGCATATCTATCTGTTCGGGACGCTAGCCGTCACCGACGCAGACGGCATCTCGTGCACGCCAAAAGCCCAGAAATCCCGTGCTTTGGTCGCCATGCTGGCGCTCGCCCCCCGCGGCGCCCGTTCGCGCATCTGGCTTCGCGACAAGCTGTGGAGCGACCGCGGCGAAGAACAGGCGGCAGCAAGCCTGAGACAAGCGCTCGTCGACGTGCGCAAGTCGCTCGGCCCGATGGCCGAACGAATCATCATTTCCGACAACCACACGATCTCGCTCGACCTCAACCGCGTGTCGGTCGACGCTTTGCAGCTTCTCGACCCGGCACGCCAGTCCTCGCCTGACGACGTGCAACTCGAAACCTGGCCGGAACTGCTCGAAGGGCTCGACATCGGCGACCCCGAATTCGAGGAATGGCTGATGCTCGAGCGACAGGTCTGGCATGGCCGACTCGAAACCGCGCTCGGCCAACGCGACCTCAGCCCGAAGGACCGCCGTGCCAACGGCTTCATCCCGGCCGAGAAAAGTCGATCCGGCCCGGATTCGCCCGACGGCGGGGAGCGCAGAACGTCGCCGCATCGCGGCAGCCTCACCGGCTGGTCCGTCGCGTTGCTGCCGCCGTCCATCACTGGCGATGCGTTCAATGCGGCATCGCTGCCGGACATGTTCACGGAATCGCTGGTCCGTTCGCTGCTGGAAGACGGCGAACTGGCCGTCTGCGACCTCTCTAGACCGGATCTATCGGCTGCATCGCCGGTCGGAGCCGAATTCGACGCTGTGGCCCTCGCCATCCAGGTCGGCTACCGGTTTTCGGCCCACCAGGCGCATATCAGCGTCAGCGTCCATCGCACCGCCGACCGCAGCCTGCTGTGGATGGGCGGTGCCACACTCGAACGCCGCGCCATCGAGACGGGCGACACATCGGCCTCGCACCAGCTCATCAACGAGGCCATGGACGAGCTGCGGCGCTATTTCATCGCGCGCTCCGAACAGTCCGACGACGCCGCGGAAGGCGAAAGCCTGTTTGCCGCCGTCAACGCCATGTTCCGCCTGTCGCGCAACGACCTCGTGATGTCGGAGGCCTCGCTCCGGCGCATCATCGCCCAGCGGCCCTCATCGCAGGCCTATGCCTGGCTCGCCTTCCTGATGACCTTCCAGGTCGGCCAGCGTTTTTCCGATTCGGCCAATGTGACCGAGCAGGCACAGCAATACGCGCGCAAGGCGCTGGAACTCGACCCGGGCAACTCGGTCACCCTGGCGCTGGTCGGCCACGTCCATTCGTTCCTGTTCGGCGAATACGACTATGCATCGGGACTGTTCGAGCGGGCGATCCGGGCCAACCCGACCCAGGTCCTGGGCTGGGACCTGTATTCGATGCTCCATGCCTATGCCGGGCAGCCGGACAAGGGCTTGAGCCTTGCCAACTGGGCGCGCCACCTCGGCGCCTACAGTCCGTACCGCTATTATTTCGACACCTCGCGGCTGATCAACGCCACCCTCGCCGGCAATCACCGCGTGGCCATCGAAGCCGGCGAACAGGCACTGCGCGAACGACCGGACTTCAATTCCCTGCTGCGCTATCTCGTGGCGAGCCACGCCCAGCTGGGCGACATCCGCGCCGCACGCTCGCTTCTCGACCGGCTCAATACGGTCGAACCCAATTTCTCGATCAGTTCGCTGATCGATGCGCGCTACCCGATCATGCGTACCGAAGGCGGCGCCAACCTGATTTCGGGCCTCATCAAGGCCGGCGTCAAGAAATAAGCCTGACCGGCGCACCGAGCGCCGCAACGTTCGATCAAAATCAATGGGGAATAAAGTGGCTGGCAACGACAGTTTTGCGCCGCATGAAGGCGGCTTATCGCACTTCCTGGATCAATACCGCTTCAAGATCGCCGGCGACGACGTGGTGCCTTGCGCGGCTTCCGACCGGCCGCAGGTTGCCTTGGAGACGAAGTCCCTGGCGGCAGGCCCGCAAATGGTGATGGCCGCAAGCGTGGCCGGCGCCGTGTTGAGCGCCGGCGTGCAGAACAAGGCATCGCTCAACAAAAACAAGAACAAAAACAAGAATAAAAACAAGAACAAGAACAAGGGCAGCGCGCTGCAATCCGGCTCCGGAGGCGGTTCACAGAGCAGCCTCATCCCGGCCTTCGAGCTTCGGCGGCTCCACACTTCGCCCTCGCCGCACGCATTTACCGCGGCGCGCAAGTTCACCTGGGAACAACTCGACATCCCGCTACCACCCGGCCCCGACGTCACCCGGCTGGAAACGTCGGTGATGCTGTCACTTCAGGCGCGTGACCGCGAACGCTCCCGACGCAAGGAGGACATCGAGCGCGAGGCCAGCCTCGACGTCTCGGATTTCACCAAGCCACTGGGCATCGACGGCATCAGCGGCTTCGATCAGACCGAGGGCCTGTTCCAGGCCATCCTGACGGCCTGCGAATATGTCGGGCTGATCTACAAGGCCAAGTTCAACCGCACCCGGCCCAACCAGATCGAGCCCAGGCTGCGGCTGATGCTGCCCAATCCGGCGCACCAGGCCTATCCCAGCAACCACTCGTTCCAGTGCCACACGATCGCATTCGCCTTTAACTCGATCCTGCCCGAGCACCCGGCGACGGAGGAATTGTCGCGCATCGCCCGCAAGGTCGCCGAGAACCGCGAATGGGCGGGCCTCCACTATCCCAGCGACACCAATGGCGGACGCGCCCTGGCGCAGCGTTTCCAGCCCTATCTCCGGGACGCCTTCATGGCGAACTATCTCGCCGCACAGCGCGAATGGCTTTGAAGGAGACGAAAATGGCAAACGGCAACCAATTCTCCTTCCAGGCACCTCAGTCCTACTACTATCTGTGGCACCTCGCCGCCCTCGGCGTGGTCGATGCGACTTTCGGGCCGCTCAGCCCGGGCGGGGACATCGATTTTTCATCGCCCGACATCAACGGCTCGGTCTGGGATACGATCGCGCAGGCCTTTCCGGCGGCCAACACGCCGGCGACGATCGCACTGATCGACGTCGGCGTCAGCCGCAGCCACCCGAACCTCAAGAGCCGGCTCGACACGGTCAAGTCGATCGACCTCGTCAGCCACCCACATGGCGCCAAATATGTGGCCGCGCCTGCCGCAAGTCCCTATGACCCCGAGGTCAAGGCGGCATTCTTTGCCGGTCTCTCGACCGCCGGCCTGGGCGCGCTGAACCTGACCGGGCCCGAGACGGGCTATTTCAACAGCCTGATCGCCGAACTGGCGGCATCGGAAGGCGTCGTCCACACCCTCATCGAGGGCGACGAGACCTTTGGCAGCCACGGCACGGCTGTCGCCGGCCTGGCCGTCGGCGAACCGGCCGCCACCGTCGCTCCCGATCCGGCGATCGTCCTTCCCGACGTGCTGAACGGTGACGACGGCAGCGTCGTGCCCAATCCGAACCGCAACACATTGCCCTATTTCGGCGTCGATCCGTTCTCGCGGCTGATCTCGATCCGCACCGGCTTCGAACAGCAGCCCGACCAGTTCATCACGGCTTTCCTCTATGCCTTCGCCAGCGGTGCCGACGTGATCCTGCTGCCGCGCGGCCTCCCCGACCCGAACCGTGGCGCGCTGAACCCCAAGCCCGAACTCTCGCAAGACCTCGATGAGCGCCAGAATTGGGAGCGGGCCGATCTGTTTGCCCGGCTCGAGGAGGCAACCCCGCCGGCCAGCGAGATCCGCCCCCATGCGGTCGGCAAGACGGCAAATCGCGACCTGGCCTGGAACATCCTCGCCAAGCTGATCGTGGCGATCAGCCGCAAGGTGCCGGTCGTCTGCGCGGCGGGAAACGACGGTGAAAGCCAGCTCATCTACCCGGCCAGCCTCGCCGCCGCCAACAATGGCATCGTCGCCGTCGGCGCGGTGACGCCCAACGGCTATCGCTCCGGCTACAGCAACTACGGGACGAAGCTGACGCTGGTCGCACCTTCCGACGATTTCGAGATCTACACACGCCACCAATTGCGGGTGGACCGCACCGACCCGATGGTCGAGCAGCACTTCTACCATCCGGGCACCGGCAAGGTCATTCCGCACAGCCATTTCTCGCTGCTGACGACCGACCTGCCCGGCACGTTCGGTTATGCCGGCGGCTCGGATCCCTACTCGTCGATCCTGCCGCCGCACGACAACCCCGGCATTGGCGGCGGCTACTACACGGCGTTCGGCGGGACGTCGGGTGCCGCCGCGCTTGTCGCCGGCGTGGCAGCCCTGCTGGCGCGCGCCAACAAGGCCAAGCAGGGCCCGGCGGCAAAACTCGATGGCCTGTCATCGAAGTCGATCCTGGTCGCCGCCTGCGACCAGAATGCCATCGTCAAGCCGGGCACGACACCGCTGACGCCCGATCCGATGAACGCCGACAACGAGCCAACAAAGGGCAAGGGCTACTTCTTCGGCGCGGGATTGCTCGATGCGGGCAAGGCGGTCGCCGCAGTGCTTGGCCCCTAGGAGGCTACAGGAGAAGACATAGAGACACCGAATACCTGAGGCGGATGCGCGAGAGCAGCCTGTCCGCCAGCGGCAGACGTGTGCGCAGATTCACAGTTTGTCAGGATGCTGTCCGCGGGGGTTGTAGCATCCTGGCGATCAGGGGCCGAGATCATCCTCCCCTTGCCCCCTGCCCCGCCCCGTCGGCTCGACGACGGGGCGGTTGGATTTGAAAGAAAGGCGCTCAGCGCAGCCAGCGTTCGATGCGATCCATCGCCTCGATCATGTCGTCATGGCTGCCGGCGTAGGAAAAGCGCATGGTGCGATGGCCGGCGAGCGTATCGAAGTCCCTGCCGGGTGTGGCCGCGACGTGCGCTTCGGCCAGCATCCGACGGGCAAATTCCATGCTGTCGTTGGTCAGGCGCGAGACGTCGCAGAAGGCGTAGAACGCCCCGTCCATCGGGGCGGCGAAGCTGAAACCCAGCTCCGGCAGCCGCTTGGCCAGCAACTCGCGATTCCAGGCGTAGCGCGCCTTGATGACCTCGAGCTCGTCAGTGACGTTGAAGGCCTCGATGGCGGCGACCTGCGACAGCTCGGGGGCCGAGATGTAGAGCGATTGCGCGATGCGCTCGACCGGCCGCACCAGCCGCTCCGGCAGTACCATCCAGCCGATGCGCCAGCCGGTCATGCAGTAGAATTTCGAGAACGAGTTGATGACGGTGACGTCGTCGTCATAGGCGAGCGCGGTGACGTCGGGCGCGCCATAGGCGAGCCGGTGATAGATCTCGTCCGAGATCACCGCGATGCCGAGCTCGCGGGCCGCGTCGACCAGCGCCTTGAGATCGCCCGGCGGCACGACGGCGCCGGTCGGGTTGGCAGGGCTCGCAAACAGCACGCCTTTCAGCGGCCGCTGGCGATGCGCCTCGCGCAGATGCTCGGCATGGAGATAGGCGGCCCCGTCCAACTCGATCTCGACGACGTCCAGGCCTAGCGCCCCCATGATGTTGCGGTAGGCGGGATAACCGGGTGCGGCGATCGCCACGCGGTCGCCCGGATCGAACATGGCGAGGAAGGCGAGATTAAAGGCTGCCGACGATCCGGTGGTGACGGCGATTCGCGAAACCGGCACCTCGATGCGGTAATGTTCGGTGTAATGAGCCGAAATCGCCTGGCGCAGCTCGGCCAGGCCGAGCGCGTCGGTATAGCCTATGCGCCCGATCTTGAGCGCCGCTGCCGCCGCATCGCGCACCCGCTGGGGGGCGGGATCGGAAGGCTGGCCGACCGCCATCGAAATGACGGGCGTTCCCAAGGCCTTGAGCCTGTTGGCCTCGGCCAGGATGTCCATCGCGTGGAAGGGCTCCACCTCGCCGCGCCGTGAAATCGCTACCGCCATGTTCGTCCACTTTCCCTTGCCGTCGTCGGGGCAATGCGCCGCACAAATGCCTGATTGATATGGGGATCACAAGTTGATGAGTTTCTTGGACCAGCCTTTTCACAGCCCGACGGCTCGTTTACGAGTGTTTCCCGCCATGCAGAGCAACAATAGTCTTTCGCGCTTCCTCGCAAGATCAACGCGCGCCTTTGCCGCGTTTGCATTGTCGGCTGGCGTCGCGCTGGGTTCGACGGGCGCAGCGCATGCACAGCGGGTGCCCATCGTCCGCGACGCCGAGATCGAAGCGCTGGTCCGCGACTACGCCCGGCCGATCCTCAAGGCCGCGGGCCTGGCCAATTCGAACATCGGCATCGTGCTCGTCAACGATCCGGCTTTCAACGCCTTCGTTGCCGGCCGGCGCATGTTCATCAACACCGGCGCGCTGATGACGGCCGAGACGCCGAACGAGATCATCGGCGTCATCGCCCATGAGGCCGGCCACATCGCCGGCGGCCACCAGGAACGCCTGCGCGACCAGTTGGCGCGCGCCCAGACCATGGCGATCGTGGCGGCCCTGCTCGGCGCTGGCGCTATGGTCGCTGGGGCTGCGTCCGACACCAACGGCCTCGGTGCCGCGGGCGCCGGCATCATGACCGGCGGCTCGGAAATGGCCCGCCGCAGCCTGCTCGGCTACCAGCGCTCGGAAGAAGCCACCGCCGACCGCTCGGCCATCACCTATCTCAATGCCACCGGCCAGTCGGCGCAGGGCATGCTGAAGACCTTCCAGCGCTTCCAGAGCGCGTTGTCGCTGTCGGGCGCCCGGGTCGACCCCTACCAGGTCAGCCATCCGATGCCGCGCGAGCGTATCGCCAATCTCGAAACGCTGGCCCAGCAGAGCCCCAATTTCGGCAAGACCGATTCCGAGGCGCTGCAACTGCGCCACGACATGATGCGGGTGAAGATCGCCGTCTACACGCAGGGCCAGGCTGCCGCCTCTCGGCTGCTGCGCAACAATGCCGGCGGCCTCGCCGCCCGCTATGGCGACGCACAGGCGACTTATCTGTTCGGCGACCTGCGCTCGGCACTCAGCAAGACCGACGCGCTGATCAAGTCGCAGCCCAAGAACGCCTATTTCCACGAGTTGCGCGGCGACATCCTGATGAAGTCGAACAAGGCAGCGGCGGCAGCCGAATCCTATGCCACCGCGGTTCGGCTCGATCCGGCCAAATCGGGCATCCTGCCGATCCAGCTCGGCCAGGCCTATCTCGCCGTTGGCACGCCCGAGGCCTTGAAAAAGGCGGTCGCCGAGGTGCGCAAGGGCCTCGACCGCGACCGCGAGAACGCCGCCGGCTATCGCTACCTCGCCCAGGCCTACGGCATGCTCGGCGATGTCGCCGACGCCGACCTTGCCACCGCCGACGGACACTACTACAGCGGTGCCTACCAGGATGCCAAAATCTTTGCGATGCGCGCGCAGATGAAGATGCCGCGCGGCTCGCCAGGCTGGGTTCGCGCCCAGGACATCATCAACTACAAGGCGCCGAGCAAGAAAAAGAAGTGAACCTTCTTTCGTCAGGTGGCGACAGAGCCGAAACGGCTGGAGACTCAGGGACCATGAAAAAATCACTTCTTCTCGGCACGGCCGGCATCGCCGTCGCCTTTGCCATGCTGGCTTTCGGCCTGGCCGGCAATCCCGGCACCGCGCATGCCCAGGACGCATCGCAGCCGGCGGCAACCGCAGCCGGCAACCTCGACAAGAAGCAGGTCGAGAAGATCGTTCGCGAATACCTGCTCGACAATCCCGAACTGCTGCTCGAGATGCAGGGCGCGCTCGAAGCCAGGCAGAAGGAAGAGCAGCGCGTCGCCAGCCTCGAGGTCATCAAGCAGAGTAAGGACGAGCTCTTCAACTCGCCATTCGACGGCATCGTCGGCAACCCCGACGGCAAGACCACCATCGTCGAGTTCTACGACTACAATTGCGGCTACTGCAAACGCGCCCAGGCCGACATGCACGCGCTGACCAAGGCCAATCCGGACCTGCGCTTCGTGCTCAAGGAGTTCCCGATCCTCGGACCGGATTCCCAGAAGGCCCACGTCGTTTCGATGGCCTTCCGCAAGCTGATGCCCGAGAAATACGGCGAGTTCCACGACAAGCTGCTCGGCGGCGAAGGCCGCGCCGGCGAGGAACATGCCATCAAGGTCGCGCTGGAGCTCGGCGCCGACGAGGCCAAGCTGCGCGAAGCGATGAAGGATCCGGCCATCGGCGAGGCCTTCAACCGCACCTACGAACTCGCCAACAAGCTGCAGATCAGCGGCACGCCGTCCTATGTCGTCGGCAACGAGGTCGTCTTCGGTGCGCTCGGCCAGGAAGTTCTGGCCGAGAAGATCGCCGCCGCCGCGGCTTGCCAGGCCGATTCAACCTGCTGAGCCCGTCATTTGGGCATGAGCCGTTGTGGACAGCGCAAGAAGTTGCTTGCGCTCTTTCCGCGACGGCTTATGCCGATTATAGAGGGTCCGCCGCGCCAGAGAGGATCTGGCGGGTGGAAAGGTCTGTAATTTGAAAACGGTTTACGTCCTCAACGGTCCGAACCTTAACATGCTGGGCAAGCGCGAGCCCGGCATCTATGGCGGCAAGACCCTGGCCGACATCGAAGCCGACTGCCAGGCGGCAGCAGCTTCGCTCCGCCTTGCGGTCGAATTCCGCCAGACGAACCATGAAGGCGTCCTGGTCGACTGGATTCACGAGGCGGGCGAAAAAGCCGTCGGCATCGTGCTCAATGCAGGCGCCTACACCCACACCTCGATCGCATTGCAGGACGCAATCCGTGCCGTCTCGCCGCTGCCGGTCGCCGAGGTACATCTTTCCAACATCCACGCCCGCGAAGCTTTCCGCCACAAATCAATGGTGGCGCCGGTGGCCGTGGGCATGATCTGCGGCTTCGGGCCGCTCGGATACACGCTGGCGCTGCAGGCGCTGGCAGCCCGGCTCTGACCGGCAACAGACAGAAAAGGTTTGAACATGGCGACGAAGAAGACCGATGGTGTTGACCAGCAGCTCGTCCGCGACCTCGCAGGAATCCTGAACGACACCAACCTGACCGAGATCGAAGTCGAGCTCGGCGACCTCAAGGTGCGCGTCTCGCGCCAGGCAGCGCAGGCCGTGCATGCGGTCGCGGCCCCGATGATGGCGGCACCCGTGGCGGTCAATTCGACGCCGGTGGCCGCGGTCGCCGCACCTGCGGTCGTCGATGTCGCCAAGAACGCCGTCCCCTCGCCAATGGTCGGCACTGCCTATCTCGCGCCGTCGCCGGATGCCAAGCCGTTCGTCGAAATCGGCACCGTGGTCAAGGAAGGCCAGACGCTGCTGATCATCGAAGCGATGAAGACGATGAACCAGATTCCGTCGCCGCGTTCCGGTACCGTCAAGGCGATCCTCATCGAAGACGCGCAGCCTGTCGAATACGGCATGCCGCTCGTCGTCGTCGAGTAAGCCGGAAGGCTGCGCGCATGTTCCAGAAAATCCTGATCGCCAATCGCGGCGAAATCGCCCTCAGAGTGCTGCGCGCGGCCAAGGAGCTCGGCATCCAGACGGTTGCCGTCCACTCCACCGCAGACGCCGACGCCATGCATGTGCGCCTCGCCGACGAGAGCGTCTGCATCGGCCCGCCGCCGTCGCGCGACAGCTATCTCAACATCCACCAGATCGTGGCTGCCTGCGAGATCACCGGCGCTGACGCCGTGCATCCCGGCTACGGCTTCCTGTCGGAAAACGCCAAGTTCGCCGACATCCTGGCGGCCCACAACATCACCTTCATCGGTCCCTCGGGCGACCACATCCGCATCATGGGCGACAAGATCGAAGCCAAGCGCACCGCCAAGCGCCTCGGCATCCCGGTCGTGCCGGGTTCGGAAGGTGCGGTCAGCGACGAGAAGGAAGCCAAGCGCGTAGCCGCCGAGATCGGCTATCCGGTCATCATCAAGGCCTCGGCCGGCGGCGGTGGCCGCGGCATGAAGGTCGCGCTCACCGAGGCCGATCTTGAGATCGCGCTGGCGACGGCGCGCTCCGAAGCCGGTGCCGCCTTCGGCGACGACGCCGTCTACATCGAAAAGTACCTGCAGAAGCCGCGCCACATCGAAGTCCAGATCTTTGGCGACGGCGCCGGCAAGGGCGTGCATCTCGGCGAACGCGACTGCTCGCTGCAGCGCCGCCACCAGAAGGTCTGGGAAGAAGCCAATTCGCCCGCCCTCAATAGCGAAGAGCGTTCGCGCATCGGCGACATCTGCGCCAATGCGGTGGCCAATCTCGGCTATTCCGGCGCCGGCACGATCGAGTTTCTCTACGAGAACGGCGAGTTCTATTTCATCGAGATGAACACCCGCCTGCAGGTGGAACACACGATCACCGAGGCGATCACCGGCATCGACCTCGTGCACGAGCAGATCCGCGTCGCCTCGGGCGGCGGCCTGTCGGTCACGCAGAACGACATCCGTTTCCACGGCCATGCCATCGAATGCCGCATCAACGCCGAGGATCCGCGCACCTTCGTGCCGTCGCCCGGCACGATCACGCATTTCCACACCCCCGGCGGCCTCGGCATCCGCGTCGATTCGGGCGTCTATTCCGGCTACCGGATCCCGCCCTACTACGACAGCCTGATCGGCAAGCTGATCGTGCACGGCCGCAACCGCGTCGAATGCATGATGCGTCTCAGGCGCGCGCTCGACGAATTCGTGGTAGATGGTATCAAGACGACGTTGCCTCTGTTCCGTGAACTCGTTGGCAACCCTGATATTGCAAATGGCGACTACGACATCCACTGGTTGGAAAAGCACCTCGCGAAAGGCGAGTAGACAGGGGGGCGAATGACGCGCCCCTATGCGCCCGGCTACAGCATACCCACGGACCTTCTGCTGAAGGCCTATGCGTCGGGCGTCTTTCCCATGGCCGAAAGCGCGTCGGATCCGGAGGTCTTCTGGGTCCGGCCCGAGACGCGCGGCATCATTCCCTTCGATGGCTTCCACGTGCCGCACAGCCTCGCCAAGACGATCCGGCAAGGCCATTTCGAGGTGCGTTTCGACAGCGACTTCGAGGCGACGATCGATGCCTGCGCCGAACGGCGCGCCGGGCGCCTGTCGACCTGGATCAACGCGCCGATCCGCGAGGCCTACACCCATCTCCACCGCATCGGCCACGCGCACTCGGTGGAAGCCTGGCGCGATGGCGAGCTTGTCGGCGGCCTCTATGGCGTGTCGCTGGGCCGTGCCTTCTTCGGCGAAAGCATGTTCTCGCGCGAGAAGGATGCGTCGAAGGTCTGTCTCGTGCGCCTGGTCGAGCGGCTCCAGGCACGCGGTTTCCTGCTGCTCGACACGCAGTTCACGACCGACCATCTCAAGCGTTTCGGCGCGGTCGACGTGCCGCGCGACAAATATGAAAAGATGCTGGCCAAGGCGCTGGTCGGCGAGGCCTCTTTCGCCCCCTGAAAGCCGTTATTTTGCAGCCTTTCCGTCCTGCGGTTCGGTCGGCGTATGGGCGTGGAACATCATCTTCCAGCCCTGGAGGCGGTGGACGTAGCCGGTGCTGACAAGCGCCGAATAGGGCTCGCCATTCTCGCGTATCGCCTTGGCGTGATAGGTCAGCATGACGATGTCGCTGCCCGGCTCGACGATGCCTTCAACCTGCATTTCCAGATTGCGCCAGCGATGGGGCTTCGTCGCGGTGGCCGCCAGTTCGGCATTGCTCATCACGCATGCCATCTCGGGGAATGCCACAAGACACTCCCTGTCGGCGTTCTCGGCAAAGAACTCCTGATCGCCGGTCCAGAATTCGCGCTCGAGTTCGAGGAGTTCGTCACGGTTGGCGGTCACGGCATCATCCTCCGCTGTCGTTGCTCGTCACGACAAACGTCAGGCAGCGGATGCGGTTCCGACAAAGATCAGTTGGTCTTGGCGGCTTCCGGCGCCGGCACGTCCGACTTCTGCTTGCAGGCCTTCAGCCAGACGTCATAGACAGCGTGCTCGACGGCGTTGAGGCCCGGGCTCTCGGCGAACATCCAGCCGGTGAAGATGCGCCTGATCTTGCGGTCGAGCGTGATCTCGTCGACCTCGACGAAGGAGTCCGTCTTCGGCTCCTCGTTCTCCGGTCTGGAGTAGCAGACGCGCGGCGTCACCTGCAGCGCACCGAACTGCACGGTCTCGTCGACATAGACGTCGAAGGTGATGATGCGGCCGGTGATCTTGTCGATGCCGGCGAACTCGGCGATCGGGTTCTTGATGCGTTGCGGCTGCGCTGCGGCCTGCGGCGCCGGCTGAGCCTGGCTCGGGGCCGGCTGGCCTTCGCCGGGCAAGGGCTCGATGTCGATTGCCGGCAAGTCGTCGCCCTGCTCGACCTGCTGGTCGAGTGGCAGGCGCTCGATGCTGTCCTGGGCCGTTGCCTGACCAAGGCCGGCGCACAGGGCCACAGCAGCAAGCAGGGCTTTCGCCTTCGATCGTCCGCTCGACGGAACCCGGCCAGGAAGTGTCATACAG
Source organism: Aminobacter aganoensis (assembly GCF_014206975.1). Classification (GTDB taxonomy): domain Bacteria; phylum Pseudomonadota; class Alphaproteobacteria; order Rhizobiales; family Rhizobiaceae; genus Aminobacter; species Aminobacter aganoensis. Next base: position 204,736 of record NZ_JACHOU010000004.1, on the reverse strand, counting down.
TCGTTACCGCCGTTGCGCCCGGAGTGTTGTGCACTCGGTGATTCCCAATGCGCCAAGGCTAAACGCCTGACACCCATGGGCAAGCAGTTAGCCGCCAATTGTGGCGACAAATGTCCGCGCCGAAGAGCTGTCGCCTTACGAGCCGGGGGTCCAGGCGTCGTAGTCGCCGGTAACCTGCGGGCGATGCGTGTTGCCGAGCACCGAGCCCTTGGGACGGTAGGCGCCGGAGGTGCCGGTGAGATTGGGCTGGTGCCCCTTCTGCCACTCGCGTGGAATGTACTTGTCCTGCGACGGCGCCACGTCGACGCGGTGATGCATCCAGCCGTGCCAGCCGGGCGGAATCATCGACGCTTCCGAAACGCCGTTGTAGATCACCCAGCGGCGCGTGCGGCCCTCGGAATCCTTGCCGCCTTCGTAGTAGACGTTGCCGAATTCGTCCTGGCCCACCTTGGTGCCTTTGCGCCAGGTATGCAGGCGCGTGCCAAGGGTCTGGCCGTTCCACCAGGTGAAAAACTGGACAAGGAATTTCTTCATCGGATCCTCGCGGCAGGCGCGTCGAAAGTCTCCTGCTTATGGCGTCAGGCTCGCGCGAAGGCAAGTGTATAGAACGTGCAACTTGCCTCCTGCGACGATTGGCAGGCGATCAATCACAACCTACTGTCGTCTCAGGCGTCAGTTGGGACGGCGACACATGCCCTTCATGCAAATCGTTGAATTGCTAAGCATGCTGGTGACGATCTTCGGCCTGCCGCTCGCCATCTTCATATTCGTCTACGAACAGCGCAAGCAGCGGGTCAACGAGGAGGAAGAGATCTACCAGATGCTCTCCGACGGCTACACCAGCTTCCTCACCCTGTCGCTCCAGCATTCCGACCTCAGGCTGCAGTCCGAAAAGGCCACGCTCGACCTTGACGACGAGCAGCGCGACCGCTTGCTGGCGATGTTCGCCATTCTCATCGCATTGTTCGAGCGCGCCTATCTGGTTGCCTACGAACCCGACATGCCGGAGCGCCGGAGGCGCCGCTGGAGCTCGTGGGAGGACTTCATGCGCGAATGGTGCCGGCGCGAGGATTTTCGCAACGCCCTGCCCCAGTTGCTGCCCGGCGAAGACCCGGAATTCGCCGTCTACATCCGCAGGTTGGCCCACGAAGAAGCGGCTCGCAACCTGGCGTGACGGCGGCTTCATCTCGCACGTGCTCACACCTTGATCTCGCACTTGCAAAAATATTAGCCGGTCCGTAATGGACTCTGGCCCAATGCGGGCTCACGGACTGGCTTAGGCCGGTGCCGGCCGAGGGAGGAAAAGACATGGCTTCTGACGCGCCTGTGGCTGGCCGCCGCATCACGCCCGCCGAGTTGTCGGCCCGCAAGGGTGGCGACCCCATCGTCTGCCTCACCGCCTATACCTATCCCATCGCCCGCCTGCTCGACCCGCATGTCGACCTGCTGCTCATCGGCGACAGCGTCGCCATGGTCCTGCACGGCCATCCGAACACGCTTGGGGCGACGATGGACATGATGGTCGCCCACGGCCAGGCGGTGATGCGCGGTTCGAGCCGCGCCTGCGTCGTCGTCGACATGCCGGCCGGCAGCTACGAGGACACCGTCGAAAACGCCGTCGCCTGCGCCCGGCGCCTGGTCGACGAGACCGGCTGCGATGCGGTCAAGCTGGAAGGCGGCGTGGCCATTGCCGCGCAGATCGCGGCCATCGTCGCCGCCGGCATCCCGGTGATGGGCCATATCGGGCTGCTGCCGCAGTCGGTCGAAAAAGAAGGCGGCTACAAGATCAAGGGCCGCTCGGAGGCCAATGCCGAACTGCTCTATGCCGATGCCAGGGCTGTCGAAGCCGCCGGCGCGTTTTCGGTGGTCATCGAGGGCACGGTGGAGCCGGTGGCCACGGAGATCACCCGGCGCATCTCGATCCCGACCATCGGCATCGGCGCCAGCGACAAGTGCGACGGCCAGGTCCTGGTCATCGACGACGCCATCGGCCTCACCGTCGACCGGGTGCCCAAGTTCGTCAAGGAATATGCCCTTTTGCGCGACACGGTATCCAAGGCCGCGGCAGACTATGCGAGGGATGTCCGCAGCCGCGCCTTTCCCGGGCCGGAACACCTGTTTTCACTGAGCAAGGACAAGGCATGACTTCCGTCGTCGAAACCATCGCCGCCCTCCGCGCCCAGGTGCAGGCCTGGCGTGCCGAGGGTCTCAAGGTCGCGCTGGTGCCGACCATGGGTGCCCTGCATGACGGCCACGTCTCGCTGATGCGCGCGGCGCTTGAGCGCGCCGACCGCTGCATCGTCTCGATCTTCGTCAATCCGCGCCAGTTCGCACCGACCGAAGACCTCGACAAATATCCGCGCCAGCTGGCGCTCGACCTCGAAAAGCTCGACCACGCGGGAGTCCACCTCGCCTTCACGCCGGGCGTCGACGAGGTCTATCCGCAAGGCTTCGCCACGGCGATCTCGGTCGGCGGCCCCTCTGCCGGGCTCGAAACCGACTTCCGCCCGGCCTTCTTCGACGGCGTCGCCACCGTCGTCGGCAAGCTGTTCATCCAGGCGGCGCCCGATCTCGCCGTCTTCGGCGAGAAGGACTACCAGCAGCTTTGCGTGGTCAAGAAGCTGTGCCGCGATCTCGACCTGCCGGTCGAGGTGCTCGGTTCACCGACGATCCGCGATGCCGAAGGCCTCGCGATGTCGTCGCGCAACGCCTATCTCAGCGCAGCCGAACTCGACATGGCGCGCCAGCTCAACAAGGTGCTGCGCAAGGCTGCGACCGCCCTCGAAGACGGTGCAGACGAGGCGTCGACGATGGCCAGCGCCCGTCAGGCGATCCTTGCTGCCGGGTTCGACGTCGTCGACTATGTCGAGGCACGGGAAAGCGTGACGCTGGCACCATGGCGCAAGGACCGCGACGGCCGCGTACTGGTCGCGGCGCGGCTCGGCAAGACACGGCTGATCGACAATGTCGAGGTCGCAGCGCGGTAGGCGCTTCCACCCTCCCCCTTGAGGGGAGGGTCGCGGAACGGGAGCTGCGCAGCAGCTCGCGTGACGCGGGGTGGGTGTACTCACACGCGACAGCTGGCAGGGATTTTCGACCCCACCCCGCTCCGCTTCGCGGATCGACCCTCCCCACAAGGGGAAGGTTAAAGCTGTCTCAGCCAAGCACCTTCTCGAAGATCAGCGCCGGAATGCCGGACTGTCCGGTTCCGCAGTTATCGGTGTCGCCGACGCGCTCGAAGCCATTCGCCTTGTAGAAGGCGACAGCGCCGGCATTCGCCTGTTCCACTTCAAGGCGCAAGGTCCGGGCCTCGGGAAAGCATTGCTCGACCTCGTCGAGCAGCATCCTGCCGATACCGGCGCGCTGATTGGCAGGGCGCACGTGAAGCTGGTGCAGCATCACCACCTTGGCGTCGCTTGTTGCCGCAGCATATGCCATGCCGGCGATCTTCTTGCCGTCGTCGGCAACCAGGAACTCGGAATTCGGCTTGGTCAGCCGCGCCTTGAGCGAGGCCAGCGAGTGCCATTCCGTGGTGATCTCGTCGACACGCTGGGCGCCGTAGATCGCGTCATAGGTCGCATGCCACGTCTCGGCGAGCAGCGCCTTGATCGTCTCAAGGTCGCGCTCGCTCGCCGTGCGTACGAACATCTCTATTCCTCGATGCCGAGCTTGGCCTTGACGAGGTCGTTGACGGCCTGCGGATTGGCCTTGCCGCCTGTCGCCTTCATCACCTGGCCGACGAACCAGCCGGCCATGGTCGGCTTGGCGCGAGCCTGATCGGCCTTGTCGGGGTTGGCGGCAATGACGTCGTCGACAGCCTTCTCGATGGCGCCGGTGTCGGTGACCTGCTTCATGCCGCGGCTTTCGACCAGCTCGCGCGGATCGCCGCCCTCGTTCCAGACGATCTCGAACAGGTCCTTGGCGATCTTGCCGGAAATCGTGCCTTCCTTGATCAGGTCGATGACGGCGCCGAGCTGGTCCGGCGTAACAGGGGCGTTCTCGATGTCCTTGCCGGCCTTGTTCAAGGCACCCAGCAGGTCGTTGATGACCCAGTTGGCGGCAAGCTTGCCGTCGCGGCCGGCTGCCACCTTCTCGAAATAGTCGGCAATCGACTTTTCCGAGACCAGGATCGAGGCGTCATAGACCGACAGGCCGAGCGCCTTGACCAGGCGGTCCTTCTTATCGTCGGGCAGTTCGACGAGGTCCTTGGCGAGTTCGTCGACATAGGCCTGGTCGAATTCGAGCGGCAGAAGGTCCGGATCGGGGAAGTAGCGGTAGTCGTGCGCCTCTTCCTTGGAGCGCATCGAGCGCGTCTCGCCCTTGTTGGGGTCGAACAGGCGGGTCTCCTGGTCGATCTTGCCGCCGTCCTCGATAATGGCGATCTGGCGACGCGCCTCGTATTCGATGGCCTGGCCGACGAAGCGGATCGAGTTGACGTTCTTGATCTCGCAGCGAGTGCCAAACTCGCTGCCGGGACGGCGCACCGAGACGTTGACGTCGGCGCGCATCGAGCCTTCGTCCATGTTGCCGTCGCAGGTGCCGAGATAGCGCACGATGGTGCGCAGCTTGGTGACATAGGCCTTGGCCTCGTCGGCCGAGCGCATGTCGGGCTTGGAAACGATCTCCATCAGCGCCACGCCAGAGCGGTTGAGGTCGACGTAGGACATCGTCGGGTGCTGGTCGTGGATCGACTTGCCGGCATCCTGCTCCAGATGCAGGCGCTCGATGCCGATCTCGATGTCCTCGAACTCGCCCTTGCGGTCGGGACCGACCGAAATGGTCATCGTGCCCTCGCCGACGATCGGCTGCTTGAACTGCGAGATCTGGTAGCCCTGCGGCAGGTCGGGATAGAAATAGTTCTTGCGGTCAAAGACCGACTTGAGGTTGATCTGCGCCTTCAGGCCAAGGCCGGTGCGGATCGCCTGGCGCACGCATTCCTCGTTGATGACGGGCAGCATGCCGGGCATCGCCGCATCGACAAGACTGACATTGGCGTTGGGTTCGGCGCCGAAAGCCGTCGAAGCGCCTGAGAACAGCTTTGCCTCCGACGTCACCTGGGCATGGACCTCCAGGCCGATGATGACTTCCCAGTCACCGGTGGCACCGGGAATGAGACGCTTGGCGTCGGGCGTGCGGGTGTCGATGATGCTCATGGTAATCCGAATACGTCCGTGTCTGTTTTGTCGCCTGTCGGCGAACGACAAATCGTCCCGTTTCGCTAGATCAATCGTTGCCCCGTTGCAACTGTCGCCTGCCCATAAGACGACAAAGCCGCGCCCCGGCTGGCATCCTGGGCGCAATCTGGCTATATCAGTGCCATCCCGATGGAGTTTGGATGTTCACCTCGTCTGAGTCCCGCTAAGGCCCCGACCTTCTCCTGAAGGCGGGGCGTGAAAACCAGAAACCCCGTGCCGTGAGCGATCGCGGCTGCGGCTTTTTGTTTTGGCCGTTCAGCTCAGTTGGCTGTCTGGCCAGGTTTTCCAGGACTCATCCAGACATGAACATATCGCGCATAGAGCAGCGCATCCTGCACCTGCTCGCCCAGGGCGGGCGGATCGAAATCGAAAAAGACGACAACAACAAGATCGAAGCGGTGATGTGCCTCACCCGCGATGGCTGGCAATATCCGGACTTCGATCTCGATCTCTTCAGGAAGCTGAAGCGAAGGAAGGCTGTCGCCTCGTCGCAAGGCGGGCCGTACCGCATCACCAGGGTCGGCCTGAAACTGGTGCGCCCCGAGCTCGACAACAGGTAGCGCAAAGTCGCCGGATCCGCGTCAAAAGCGGGTCCGGCGCTATTTTCGCCGCCTTCAGGCGGTGGCGATGTAGGCCTTGATCTCCTCCGCCTCGCGCTCGACATCCTCGATGCGGCGCTTGACGACGTCGCCGATGGAGACGATGCCGTAGAGATAGCCGTCGCGCTCGACGGGCAGATGGCGGAAGCGGCCAACGGTCATGATCTCCATCACCTGGTTGACCGTGTGGTTTTCGTTGCAGATCTTGACCTTGGGGGTCATCACTTCGCGCACCGTCTTTTCAAGGGCGGCACCGCCTTCCTTGCCGATGATGCGGACGACGTCGCGCTCCGAAAGGATGCCGACGATCTTGCGGTCGCCATTGGTGACGACAAGAGCGCCGATACGATGTTCGGCAAGGATACTGACCGCCTCCGACAACTGCACGTTGGGCCCAATGGTAAAAACGTCATGGCCCTTCCGCTCAAGAATAGCCTTCACTGTCATCGGGTCCTCCTGCTGCTGTCGGTCTGCGTAAACACTCCATGCGGCCCATGGAGCCAAGTGCATGGTGCTCTGCATTAGTCAGCATTTCAAGTACAACGCACTCAGGCGTATTTTGGTCCGCGGTCAAAAAACCGGATGCCCAGGAACCCCGCCAGGAACCCGCCGATATGCGCCTCCCAGGCGATCTGGCTATCGTCGCCGGGGGCAAGACCGACCAGGCCGGTGACGAGGTTGACCACCATCCAGACCGCCAGGAACGTCACCGTCGCGCGCGACCGGAACACATCGCGGATCGGCAGCGGCGCACCGGCGAAGGCCGGCTTGCCGTGCGATCGGTCGATCTGGAAGCTGAAGCGCGCGGCGGCACCCATCATGCCCGAAATGGCACCCGACGCACCGACCAGCGGCGCCTGGTCGAGGGGGTGGAGCACGTAGTGCAGCGCCACCGCAGCGAGCGTGGTCACCGCAAAGAAGATGCAGAACTGCAGGACGCCGAGCCGGTTCGCCAAAGGCGAGCCAAAGGCCGCGAGCCAGACCATGTTGATGATCAGATGAGCAAAGCCGCCATGCAAGAAGGCGTATGTCAGCGGCGTGGTGAAGGCATAGACATCGATATCGAACTGGCCGGAATAGCGGATCGGGATGAAGGCCGCGCGGATCAGCAGCCAGAGATCCTGGTCGAGGCTGAGCAGGTAGACACGCACCAGGTGGATGGCGACGCAGATGCCGATGACGGCCACGACAACCGGCGGCAGGTTGAACACCGGTTCGCGCCGCGAAGGCAGTTGCTCGTCCATGTCGCGGGTATTGTCGATGGGACTTGGCTGTTCGCTCATGCGCCTCTGATCCGGGTCTCTTCGGGCGGGTGGGCCCGGACCCCATCTAGAACAGCCGAGCTGAAAGCGCAAAAAAGAAAGCCGCCCAGGGTTTCCCCTGGACGGCTGGTCGAGCCCCCCTGCCCGTCCCCAATAAACCTTTGACTGAAGTGCTGCCGGCCGCGGCTAAGCGGCCACTTCATGGAGTGACTTGAACATCTCACGGATGGTCCCGGCCGGCAACGTAAACCCTTTGTTAACCTTACCGACCCCCAAGCGTTAACAACTGTTACTGTGACTGGCACGCGTCCTGCTCCGCGCCTCATGTAGTCCTCAAGATTGAAGCGATTCTGTCCTCGGATGGCACATCAGGCACGGAAGCGCTCGGAGCGGAGCAATATGAAACAGAAAGGATCGCTGGCACTGTTCCAATACTGGAACCGCCTTCGCGACGGCAGACCCGCACCCAAACGCACGGAGGTCGAACCGGCCGACATCAAGGGCCTGCTTGCCGACACTTTCATCCTCGAGCGCGACGCCCGCGGCGAAGCGGTCTTCCGCCTCGCCGGTACAAGGCTCTGCGCCACCTTCGGCCGCGAGCTCAAGGGCTTTTCGTTCCCCTCGCTGTGGCGCCAAAAGGACCAGCGGCTGATGGCCCGCCTCGCCTATGGCGTGTTCCAGCAGAAATCGGTGGTCGTCATCACGTTCGAGGGCTTCACCTCGAACCGGCGCGCCACGACCTTCGAGATGCTGCTTTTGCCGCTCGACGGCGGCATAGAGAACCCGCGCAGCCTGGGCGTGCTGTCCAGCGTCGAGCGGCCGTTCTGGCTCGGTTCCGACCCGCTCACCGACGCCTCGATCGAAAGCGTGCGCGTCGTCGATCCGGACCTCGAGCCGATGTTCCTCAAGAACCGCCCGGCCGTCACCGTGCCGTCGCTCGCGCCGAGCGATTCTGCCCTGGAAGGCGAGCAGAACCCGCTCGACGGTGCCCGCCGCATCCGCCATCTGTTCGTTCTCGAAGGCGGACGCGAGGAATAGCGTCAGCAACCTCACGCAACGGTAGAAAACTACGCGTTTTGTTAACCTCTCCGGCGGTATTTTTCCAGAATAGCTCCCCGAAGCTGTTCGATGGGAGCCTGCGGATATGAGGTTAGCATGAGGCCAGCGGCGATGGACTACGCGCCGTCACGGGCGGAGCGGCGGAATTTCCAGCGCGTCCGCGTGAAGATCTATGGCCGCTTCATGCTCGAGGATCGCACCGAGCATGCCGGCCAGGTGGTCGACATGTCGCCCGGCAACGTCGCCTTCCGCTCCGACCGCTCGGGCATGCCGGGCGAAAAGGTGATCGCCTATATCGACCACATCGGCCGCGTCGAAGGCGTCGTCACCCGCACCTTGTCGGACGGTTTTGCCATGACCGTTATCGCGTCGGACCGCAAGAAGGACAAGCTGGCGGCACAGCTCACCTGGCTCGCCAACAAGCATGAGCTCGACCTGCCCGAGGACCGCCGCCACGAACGCGTGGCGCCGCGCAACCCGGTCAGCGTGCTGCAGCTCATCGACGGCCGGCAATATCCCTGCCGCATCATCGACCTTTCGCTTTCAGGCGCAGCCGTCGAGATCGAGGTCAAGCCGGCGATCGGCGTCCAGGTGACGCTCGGCACCATGCGCGGCCAGATCGTCCGCCATTTCGAGGACGGCGTCGCCATCGAGTTCGCCGTCGTCCAGCGCCCGGAATCGCTGGATTCGGAATTTAACCGGCCGCGCACCTGACGGCCGGCCGCCGACCAAGGCTTTCCACACAACAGGATATCGCCCGGACTGCCCCGGCAGGCCGAGCTATTGCGCTTGGCCCGAACCGAAACCGGGCAACATGCATCCCGATGCCTTGCTCCGGCGCTTGCATGGCAGTTCCGCGAACAAGGCAGTTCCACGAGACTGAATGCAAAGGCGCGACTGCGTGGCTGTTCCACGCCAGGACAACTGAACGTTGGACCGCGGTGCCTATAGCTCGACTGCGGCATGAATCCTCGGAGCTCCGCCACGTCATCCACACGCAAACATCCCGCTCCAAACTCGACAGCCGCGCCAACTCGATAAAATTGTAATCAAATTTTCTGCAAGTTTTATTATTATTCTATTCTTTGTTTATGAGAGTTCTCTCCGGTTTTTACTCAACATCTACTTCGCTGTTTTGCGTGAAATAAATCCGCGCCTGTCATTGTCTCCTCAAACGGGGAGACTACAAAATGTTCAAGCGTCGGGGATGGCTTCTTCTTCTGGCCGCGACACTTCAGGCCGGCGCCATTGGCGGCGCGCTTGCCGCGCCGGTGGCCATGCAGACCAACGGCCGCACCACGCAGCCCGTCGGCCATTATGAGCTGTGCAAGCGCTCGCCGATCGAATGCAGCGAAAAGACCGCCAGTAGCGCCCCCGTCGAACTGACCCGCAGCCTGTGGAAAGAGATCGTCGCGATCAACGACGAGGTCAACACCGCGGTCGCTCCACGCACCGACATGGAGATGTGGGGCCAGGAGGAAGTCTGGTCCTACCCGACCACGGGCGCCGGCGACTGCGAAGACTATGTCTTGGAGAAGCGCCGCCGCCTGATGTCCCTGGGCGTTCCGGCCGGCAACCTGCTCATCACCGTCGCACGCCAACCGAACGGCGAGGGCCACGCCGTGCTGACCGTGCGCACCAACCTCGGCGAGTTCGTGCTCGACAATCTCGACACCCAGGTCATGGCCTGGAACGAGACGCCTTACACCTATCTCAAGCGCCAGTCCGAACGGAATTCGGGCGTCTGGATTGCCATCAACGATGGCCGCGCCGACGCGGTCGCGTCGGTTCGCTAGGTTCTGCAGCGCCGCGCGTCCCTGGGGCACATAGGACGTCGCGGCACTTTGAAACGGCGCATGATCGGTTCCGATGTTTCGGAATCATGCGCAGGCGAGAAACCCGGTCGCGTCCCCACCCTCCCCGTCCCCAACGACCGGGTCTAGGAGCCGGCCCAAGTCCCCGGGCCGGCTCCGCCTTTTCCGGCTGAAACGGATAGTCACATGGCTCAGGCGACCGCGTAGAGCTCAGGAAACGACTTCGATCCCTCGATGAATTCCGAGCCGAGGACCGGCTTGGCAAGATCCATCGCCGCAAACCGTGGAAGATCGTGATCTTGGTAGGCCTGCTGCTCGCAATGTCCTTCGCCGCCGGCTACCTGGCCTAATCCGCGATCTTCTTGAGCCCGGCATCGAAGCGGCGCTGGTTGGCAACGTAGTCGGTGGCGGATTTCCCGAGGCGCTCCGCAGCGGCATCGTCGAGTGTACGAATGACCTTGGCGGGGGAGCCGACGATCAGCGAATTGTCCGGAAATTCCTTGCCTTCGGTCACCAGCGCACCGGCCCCCACCAGGCAGTTTTTGCCGATCTTCGCGCCATTGAGCACGATCGCGCCCATGCCGATCAGCGAATTGTCGCCGATGGTGCAGCCGTGCAGGATGGCGCAGTGGCCGATGGTGCATCCCTCGCCGATGGTCAGCGGGAAACCTGGGTCGGTGTGCATCACCGTATGCTCCTGGACGTTGGAGCGCGCACCGATGGTGATCGTCTCGCGGTCGCCGCGAATGGCCGCGCCGAACCAGATGCCGACATCGCGCCCGATCCTGACATCGCCGACAACCGCAGCATCCGGCGCAATCCAGTTGCTGGAGCGATCCTCGAACTGCGGTTCGACCCCGTCGAGTGCGTAAAGCGGCATCGTCAAAATCCTCATCCGTTGGTGGCGCGCAACCTATTTAGGGACCGCTTGCAAGGCAAGCGCGCGACATGCGCTTAACGCGCCGTTAACCATGCTCGCGCAATGTCGGATGAATATCAGGCCCATGGATGGCAAGACTTGCGACCTGGTCGCAGCGACATCCAACCGCGCAGATCCGGATGGCCGGCACCCTGGAGACGACGAATGAAACAAGAGGCAGCTGAAAGCTCCGGTTTCGAAATCGTCGATTCGGCGCTGATGATGAAGGTCTTCTGCGGCTTGGCCGTCCTGGCTGCGCTGTCGCTGGCGATCAGCTTCGGCGGACGCTGGTTCGGTCACACCATCGCCATGGCCGGTTACACCGACGACATGACGACGCGCGAGATCGTCATCGGCAACGACGTCATTGCGGCTCCCGCCAATACGATCCGCTTCGAAAAAGCCCGTCGCGACGGCGTGGCCAGCCGTCTCGACCTCTATCTGCGCTGGCCCGAACTGGACGGCTACAGCGAAGCTGCGCGTCCGGCCTTCAACAATCTCGATGGCAACAAGCGCATCATCTTCGTGAGCCTCGAGCCACGCGTGATGACGCGCGACATGAGCGGGCGGCTTGCGCCGATCTACAACGCGCTCACCGTCAAGCCAGGCGTGCCCGGCCCCGAGGGCATGACGTTGTTCGGCTTCAGCGAGACGTCCGGCTATCTCAACGAGGTGCTGGCGGTTGCAGCGCGCAGCGGCGAACCGGCCTTTGTCGCCCGTTGCCTCAATGGCACCGAAGCTGACGAATCCCTGGCACCTTGCGAACGCGACGTCTTCGTCGGCAACGGCCTGAGCATGACCTACCGGTTTCCGCGGGAGCTTTTGGGAGACTGGCGTGCGCTGGATGCGGCAATCGTCGCCAAGGCCAATGCCATGCTGCACGTCGAATGACGCCACGCGCCAAGCGCGCGGCGTCAGGCTTGATCAACGATCAGGCCAGGTCGATGTCGAGGATCGCCATCGAGAAATTGTAGTCGCCATCGTCTTCGTCCTTGAAGACGATGCCGAGGAATTCGTCACCAATATAGACTTCGGCCGAGTCGTCCTTGCGCGGACGCGCCTTGACCTGAAGCGTGGGGTTCTGGAACTGGCGCTTGAAATAGGCGTCGAGTTTTCGGATTTCTTCCGGCTTCAACTGGCTTCTCCGGCTTGTCGTTAAGAGACGCGCTTCTGACACGCCAAGCATGGCCCTGTAAAGGCAAGGCTTGGCTTACTCCCGCGCAAATCGCGTCCAGCGCCCGTCATGGGCGCCGCCGTGCGATCTCAAATGTCGAAGCTGACGACGTGATCCATGGTCTGCGACGGCAACAGCTGGTCCATCTGGCTCGACGGCCGGTCGCAGCCGGTTTCGCCGACGACGCGCGCGGGAACGCCTGCCACCGTCTTGTTGTGCGGAACCGGCGACAGCACCACCGAGCCGGCCGCGATCTTCGAGCAATGGCCGACCTCGATATTGCCGAGGATCTTGGCGCCGGCGCCAATCAGCACGCCATAGCGGATCTTGGGATGGCGATCGCCGCCGGCCTTGCCGGTGCCGCCCAGCGTCACGCCGTGCAGGATCGAGACATCGTCCTCGATGACGGCGGTCTCGCCGACGACCAGCCCGGTGGCATGGTCGATGAAGATGCCCTTGCCCATGCGCGCCGCCGGGTTGATGTCGGTCTGGAACACCGAAGACGAGCGGCTCTGGAGGTAGAGCGCAAAATCCTTGCGGCCGCGGTTCCACAGCCAGTGCGCCAGGCGATGCGTCTGGATGGCGTGGAAACCCTTGAAATACAGCACCGGCATCAGATAGCGGTCGCAGGCCGGGTCGCGGTCGTAATAGGCCTGGATGTCGGTGCGAACGGTGTCGCTCCAGTCCGGGCTATCCTCGAGCATGGCATAGAATGTCTGGCGAATGAGATCGGCGCCGAGGTCCTGATGCGCCAGCCGCTCGGCCAGGCGATGGATCACCGCCTCCTCCAGCGTGTCCTGGTTGAGGATCGTGGCATAGAGGAACGCCGCCAGCAGCGGATCGCCCGCCACCGCGTCCGTCGCCTCGTCGCGCACCGACTTCCAGATCGGGTCAACCGGCTTCACCGAGCTCGGGCGCGCTGCGGATATGGTGTTCATCGACGTCTCCGTTCACTGCCGGCTTGTGCAATGCCGCGTCGGACATATAAGCCACATGCTAGCACGATTGAACTCAATTTTCCTTAGTGCTCGTTCAGATGGATTTGGTTCACGGATATTCAAGGCGCCATGGAAACTGAACCCTTGCTGGTCACAACGAACGATGGCGTAGCGACCATCGTCATCAACCGCTCCGCGCGCAAGAATGCCGTAACCCAGGCGATGTGGGTCGATCTGGCCGCTCGCGTGAACGCATTTTCGGCCGATCCCGACGCCAGGGTCATCGTTCTGCGCGGTGCCGGCGACGATTTTTCCGCCGGCGCCGACATCGGCGAATTCGACACGCTGCGCGGCACCGCCGAAAGCGCGCGCGCCTACGAGGCGACCAATTCTGCAGCCTTCGCCGCCCTGCGCAACTGCGCCATTCCAGTCATCGCCGCGATCCGCGGCATCTGCTTCGGCGGCGGTTTCGGCCTTGCGGCCGCCTGCGACCTGCGCATCGCCACGGCTGACGCGCAGTTCGCGGTGCCGGCGGCGCGCCTCGGCCTCGCTTATCCGCAGGATGCCATGGGCGACATCGTCTGGGCCGCGGGCCCGCAAATGGCCCGCTACCTCACCTACACCGCCGGGCGCATCGACGCGCGGGCGGCGCTTGGCGCGGGTTTCCTTCTTGAAATCGTCGAAGCCGACCGGTTCGACACGCGCATCAGCGAGATCGCCCGCACCATTTCCGAAAACGCGCCGCTGTCGGTACGGGCCTCCAAGGCTGCCATCCGCGCCGCACTCAGCCACGATGCCGACGAAGCCGCCCTTGCCCAGGCCGTCGGCGACACCACCTTCGTCAGCACCGACTATGCCGAGGGCCGCGCGGCCTTCCACGCCCGTCGCACGCCTGTGTTCAGAGGGCGATGACATGTCACTGATCGACGAGGGCACGAAGGCCGAACTGATCAGGCTCTACGAGGCCATGGATCGCCACTATCACGGCATCCGCCACATCGAGGCGCTGCTCGCGCTGCTTGAGGCGCATCGTACCGCGTTCGCCGACCCCGACGCAGTCGAGGCAGCCATCTGGTTCCACGATGCGATCTACGACAGCCGCCGCAAGGACAACGAGGCATTGAGCGCCGCCCTCGCCGCCGACAAGCTGAAAGAGCAGGTCGACGCGCCTCGCCTCGCCCGCATCGTCGCGATGATCGAAGCGACCGCAACGCATGAGGTGCCGACCTTCGAAGATGCTCCCGCAAGAAACGATGCCGCCCTGCTGCTCGACATGGACCTGTCGATCCTCGGCGCACCGCCGGCAACGTTCGACGCCTACGAGGCGGACGTAAGGCGCGAGTATGGCTGGGTCAGCGAGGCCGACTGGCGCGCCGGCCGCGCTGCAGTGCTGCGCAATTTCCTGGCCCGGCCACGCATCTTCCACACCAACCTTTTCGTGGCGCGCTTCGAGGCGCAGGCACGGGAAAACATGGAACGGTCGATAGCCCACCTGGCATAAACCGTCGACCGCCATGCCGGCGTCAATTTAGCCTCGCGACCTCAAATAGGCTTCGAGATCGAGGTGCAAAGAATCCGCGACATATTCTTCGATAGCCTTCTCGTCTTCTGAAACGAACAGGTTCATCGGAAACCAATCAGCTGCGATTGCCAAGTGCTTGCCGCTGGCACCTTCAAAGAGGAGGCCTCGATCTACTCGGCATCGGGAGATCGCACCGGCGGGTACCGTACCTGGCCTCGTTGCGAAATGCACAAACGGCTCGGTGCCCACCAGTTCAGGGTGCGGATCACGATCACGAACGACATATTGATCACTGACGAGCACCTGGACGCTCCAAGTTTCGAAGGGCCACGGAACAAAATCAAGCTCCGCAGGCACGGCCATCTCGCTCAGCGCCAACGTCCACACCTCGAACTTGTCTGCAACATCGAGGTCGGTAGCACGAACTTCTGTAATCCCACCATTTCGGTGGAGAAGCCGACAACGCGCAAACGATGGAAGCTGCGGGTATGGCGCCAGTTGATAGCCAACAATATCGTGGGCAATTTGTCGAAGTTGTGCACTTGTGCACCGAAGACGGTGGCTGACCATAGGTTCGACTCCACTGCGACAAGACCATTATCTGACATTGTCAAGCAAAGCCCAGGTGGTACAGAGCTATGGTCGCTGTCCGCCTCAGACCGGGTTTTCGGCCAGGAATTCCAGCACGCGCTTCTTGAACGCCTTGTCGCCGACGGCCAGCATGTGGTCGCGGCCCTCTATGTCGAACGCGACCGCCTTGGGCATCAGCGCGGCGAGTTCGGCTGCCGAGCCGCCGATGTCGTCGGTGGTGCCCACCGCCACCAGCGTCGGCTGGGTGATGCGGGACATGTCGGCTTCCGTCAGCAACTCGCGCGAGGTGGCGATGCAGGCGGCAAGCGCCCGCTTGTCGCTGCGCGTCTGGTCGGCGAAGGCACGAAACGACTTGCCGCGACGATGGGTGATCGTCTCCGGATCCTGTGCCAGCAGCGCCGAGGCGATCGGGTCCCAGTCGCCGACGCCGTCGACCATGCCGATGCCAAGCCCGCCGAACACCAGTGTCGCCACCCGCTCCGGTGCCTCGAGCGCCAGGAAGGCGGAGATGCGGGCACCCATCGAATAACCCATGACATGGGCGCGCTCGATGCCGAGATGGTCGAGCAGCGCCAGCGCGTCGCCGGCCATCTTGCCCGGTGTGTAGTCGGCCTCGTCATAGCTCTTCGACGAGCCGCCATGGCCGCGATTGTCGAAGGCGATGGCGCGGTAGCCGGCCTCGGTCAGCGTCTTGAACCAGCCGGGCGACACCCAGTTGACGTAATGACTGGAAGCAAATCCGTGGATCATCAGCACCGGGTCGCCGCGACCGTTCGCCGGTGCCTGGTCGAGAAACGCCAGGTCGAAACCTTCGTGGGAAAAGTGATCGATTGCCATCGTTGCTCCGAATGGTCTTTGGCCGGGATCTCGCCTCAGCCGGGATTGCCAGCCGCGGCGGTGATCGCCCGATGCTTCAGCACGATACCGTCGGCGATGCCGGTCCTTGCCGCCGTTCCGGCCTTGAGTTCAAGCACGAAGCGCGCCGGTTCGTCGGGCGCGATGACGGCTTCCGAAAACGGCGTGCCCTGCTGGATGTCGAGCACCTTGCCGTCCGGGCCGACGAAAACGAGGTCGAGCGGCAGCGGCGTGTTCTTCATCCAGAAGCCGACCGGCTGGGTCTGCTCGAAGACGAACAGCATGCCCTGGTCGTCGGCAAGGTCCTTGCGGTGCATCAGCCCCATGGCGCGTTCGCCCGGTTCGTCGGCAACTTCGATGCGGAAGGAAACCTCGCCCTTGGCGGTGACCGCGACCAGCGGCTCGGGATCGGCCGGCAACGCCATCGCCTGCTGGGCAAGGACCGGCGGGGTCGAGGAGAGCGAAACGACAAAAACGGCTGCCGCAAGCCATGCGGCGCCGGTCATGCCAGCCAAAAGCGATTTACGTCTGGTCATACATTCCCCTGCGGCGGTCTCAGCCTAGTGCGAGACCGGCAAGGTTCCTAGATCGGGGTGAATTTCGGCAGCCATAAGGCCTTTGTCGCCCTTGCCGAAACGGACCAGGACAACCTGCCCCGGGCGGAGCTCGGTCACGCCAAAGCGGCGCAGCGTCTCCATGTGGACGAAGATGTCCTCGGTGCCCTCGCCGCGCGTCAGGAAGCCGAACCCCTTGGTGCGGTTGAACCACTTGACCAGCGCGCGCTCCAGCCCGCTCTCGGCGGTCACGGCGACGTGGGTGCGCTGCTCCTGCATCTCGGCAGGGTGCACGGCGGTCGAATTGTCGATGGAAAGCACGCGGAAGGCCTGCAGGCCGCGGTCGCCCTGCTTGACCAGGCAAACCACGCGGGCGCCTTCGAGAGCGGTCTGGAACCCGTCGCGGCGCAGGCAGGTGACGTGCAGCAGCACATCGGTAGCACCGCCGCCATCGGGAAGAATGAAGCCGTAGCCCTTGGCCACGTCAAACCATTTTATGGCGCCGGAAACCTCGACGAGGCCGGCGCCATCAGCGATGTCATCATGCTCGAAAGCTTCGCGGCCTTCGCCGCTCCGCACCAAGAGAGAGGCCTTTTCCCCCATCAGAACGCCCCCTTTCCTTGCAAACGCCACTACTGATTCTTGAAATAAGATTAACACTTTCACTTTGGACTTACGCAAGGGCCGTTCTGCCCTTTTTCGACTTGCCCACCAGATAGACACAAGCTTCGCGCCAGTTCCGCGGAAAAGTTGCCGCGGCGGTTGCCGAGTGCGCAGCACCCGCCCTATGTATCGGCCCGACATCCCCTGAACTTCTGAGGAACCGAGATGCGCTATCTGCACACCATGGTCCGCGTCAAAGACATCGACGCCTCGCTGGACTTCTACTGCAACAAGTTCGGCATGAAGGAGATCCGACGCTCCACCAACGAGAAGGGCCGCTATACGCTGATCTTCCTCGCCGGATCCGATGACGAAAGCGCCGGCGCCTCCCGCCAGGCGCCGCTGCTGGAGCTCACCTACAACTGGGATCCGGAAGACTATCAGGGCGGCCGCAACTTCGGCCATCTCGCCTACGAAGTCGACGACATCTACGCCACCTGCCAGGACCTGATGAACAAGGGCGTCACCATCAACCGCCCGCCGCGCGACGGCAACATGGCCTTCATCAAGTCGCCCGACGGCATCTCCATCGAACTGCTGCAGAAGGGCGAGCGGCAGACTCCGGCAGAGCCGTGGCTGTCGATGCCGAACACCGGTTTCTGGTAGAGGTTCAGGCCTTTCCGACCATGTCGAGCAAGGTCAGCACGGTGCGCCAGTTGCGCGCCGTGCCCGGCACCTTGAGCACCCGCGGCAGGACTTCGGCAAACTTCGACTTTCCGAGCCCGTCAGGGGCGTGCAGGTAAAGCACGTCTCCCTTGACCAGGAAGCGCTCCGGCCCGGTGCAGCGCTCGGCCAGCGGCGCAATTTCCTCAGGCGTCGGCGCGCGCTCCAGCGCATAGGCGTGCAGTTTGGTGTGGTCTTGCGCCGCCTCCGGATACGGGTTTTCCGCCACCAACCGCTCATACCAGGCGGCATCGCGCACCATGAGGCGGGAACGAAAGCCCCAGCGCTCCTCGAAGGCCTTTTCCAGTTGCGCGGTCAATCCGGCCGCAGCGCGATCGCCGGCCTTGAAGACGACGTTGCCGCTCTGAATATAGGTCGCGACACCGGTGAAGCCGAGCTCCTCGAAGAACGCCTTCAGCTCGGCCATCCTGACGATGCGGTTGCCGCCGACATTGATGCCGGAAAACAGCGCAACGAACACGCTCATATGATGAAGCCGCCGAGGGTCTCGTTGTCGGTGATGTCCTGATACTGCACGCCCTCGACGTCGAAGCGCGCTCGCAGCAGGTCGAAATTGCGCCGGTCCTTGGTCTCGATGCCGATCAGCACCGAGCCGAAGTTGCGCGCGGACTTCTTGAGATATTCGAAGCGGGTGATGTCGTCTTGGGGCCCCATGATCTCGAGAAAGTCGCGCAGGGCGCCGGGGCGCTGGGGAAAGCGGATGATGAAGTATTTCTTCAGCCCCTCGAAGCGCAGTGCGCGCTCCTTGACGTCGGGCAGGCGCTCGAAATCGAAATTGCCGCCCGAGACCACCGCCACAACGGTCTTTCCCTTCAGTTCCTTCTTCGAAAAATCCTTGAGCACGTCGATCGCCAGGGCGCCCGCCGGCTCGAGAACCACACCCTCGACATTGAGCATCTCGATCATCGTCGCGCAGAGCCGGTTCTCCGGCACCAGCTTGACCGCCTCGGCGGGGAATTCCTTGAGCAGGCGCAGAGGTTCGCGCCCGATTTCGGCGACGGCTGCGCCATCGACGAAATTGTCGACCTTGGCCAGCTTCACCCGCTTGCCGGTGGCGAGGCTGTCGCGCAGGCTTGGCGCACCCGCCGGCTCGCAGAAGACGAAGCGCGGCGCAGCGCCGGTCTCGGCGAAATAGCGCGTCACCCCCGCCGACAATCCGCCGCCGCCGACCGGCAGCAGCACGATGTCGGGAAGCTTGCCGCCAGGCATCTGGGCAGCAATCTCGAGCGCCACCGTCGCCTGCCCCTCGATGATGTCCTTGTGGTCGAAGGGCGGCACCATGTGGCCGCCCGAACCCTCGGCAAACTCGATCGCGGCGCGATAGCACTCGTCGAAGAAATCGCCGACCAGCCTGATCTCGACGAATTCGCCGCCGAACAGCTTGGTCTTGTCGATCTTCTGCTGCGGCGTCGTCACCGGCATGAACACCACGCCCTTCTTGCCGAAGTGGCGGCAGACGAAGGCAAAACCCTGGGCGTGATTGCCGGCCGAGGCGCAGACAAACAGCTCGGCCTGGTTGCCGGCGGCAAGCGCCTTGCGGAAGAAGTTGAGCGCGCCGCGAATCTTGTAGGAGCGGACCGGCGTCAGGTCTTCGCGCTTGAGCAGCACGCGCGCGCCAGTCTTGCGCGATAGATAGTCGTTCTCCTGCAGCGGCGTTTCTGGAAAGAGCTGCCTCACCCCCTCCGCCGCCAGCGAAACCTTTTCGGCAAAACTGGTCATGGCAACGGCACTCCTGAAACACGCGGGGCAAATGCTGTGGCCCGTCTCGATGCGCTATTGCATATTCGGCACGGCGAAGCCACAGTTCGGCTCCTGCCGTCAGGTTCGAACCGGCTCATTGGCTCGCCGCGATACATTTGGGGACACGTCTCGGTGAACAGAATAGCCGTCCGCGCCGCGATCCACATTGCGGCGGTCTTTGCCATCTACCTGTCCGTCGCAATGCTGATCCCGGCAGCCGTCGACCTCTATTACGACAATGACGACTGGCAGTCCTTCGCCTTCACTGCCATGTTCATGGGAGGCTTGGCGCTGGCGGTCGCACTCGCCACGCAGGGACGCACCCCGCCTGCCAACACCCGCTTCGGCTTCCTGCTGGTCAATTTCCTCTGGATCACGCTGGCGATCGCCGGCGCGGTGCCGTTCATGACCTCGTCGCTGGATCTCAGCGTCACCGATGCGTTCTTCGAGTCTGTCTCGGGGGTCACCACCACCGGCTCGACCGTGATCAACGGCCTGGACAGCGCTCCGCCCGGCGTCCTCATCTGGCGCTCGCTGCTGAGCTTCATGGGTGGCCTCGGCGTCATCGCGCTCGGCCTATTCCTGCTGCCGTTCCTCAACATCGGCGGCGTGTCCTACTTCAAGATCGAATCCTCCGACATCGAGGACCGGCCGTTCGAACGCTTCCAGACCTTCACTGTCAGCCTGATCGGCATCTACACGGTGCTGGTTGTCGCCTGCACCATCTCCTACGTGGCCGCCGGCATGGACGGCTTCCACGCCATCAACCATGCCATGTCGACGGTGGCGACCGGCGGCTTCTCGACCCACGACACCTCGTTCGTGCGTTATGCCGACAATCCCGCGATCCTGTGGACCGGCATCGTCTTCATGTTCATCGGCGGCCTGCCCTTCTCGATCATGATCCTGTTTGCGGTGCGCGGCCGTCTCGATGCGCTGCGCGATCCGCAGATCCGGGTCTATGCCGGCTATTGCATCGTCTTCGCCGTGGCGGTCGCAATCTACCTGCGCATCAACATGGGCATGCCGTTCTTCACGGCGCTGACCCATTCGACTTTCAACCTGATGTCGATCATCACCACGGCGGGATTTGCCAGCGACGACTACAGCCTGTGGGGGCCATTCGCCATCGGCTGCATCTTCGTCGCCACCTTCCTCGGCGGCTGCTCCGGCTCGACCACCGGCGGCATCAAGGCCTATCGCTTCCTTGTCCTGTTCGAACTCCTGTCCAACGGCTTGCGCCGCCTGATCTACCCCAACACGGTAATCCCCGTGCGCTACGGCGACCGAACCGTGCCCCCCGAGATGCAAAGTGCGGTGGTGCTGTTCATCGCCTCGTTCATGGTGCTGTGGGCCATCACCATCGTGCTGCTCAGCGCCACAGGGCTCGATTTCATCACCGCGGTCACCGGCTCGCTGACCTCGCTCACCAATGTCGGACCGGGCCTCGGCCCGATCATCGGCCCGGTCGGCAATTTCTCGTCGCTGCCCGACACTGCCAAGTGGATCTGCTCGGCGGCGATGCTGCTCGGGCGTCTCGAAATCCTCGCCGTGCTGGTCATCTTCACGCCGACTTTCTGGGGTCGCTAGATCCGTGAACTGGAATGCGGAAGCCCTTGTTTCCGCCACAATTTCGGCAATCGGGCAACAGTCGGCGAGCGACTTCCCCCCGGGCGGTCCTTTTCGACTGGACCCGACTTACTTCCGCCACTATCAGGCGGTCCCGAGGAAGGCACGCTGCACGCCTTGCCCGTCAGAGAGATCATCAAAAGTGTCACCGTCGAAGTTCTGCATAGCCCTTGCCGCCCTGTTTCTGTCCGGTTGCATCAACCAGCCGTCCGGCGAGCTTTTGACGGGCGCTGTCGTCAACGTCCCGGTTTCGGAGATCGCCGGCAACCATGCGATCTTCGTCGCATCGACGCGCGAACGCGCGAGCGACGACAAGCAGGTGTTCGATCGCGGCCGCTCGGCGACGCTCAACTTCGCACGCGTCAACGTCACCGTGCCGAAGATCCACCAGGTCGGCCAGATCGAGCGCCGCAAGAGCGGCAAGGATGCCGACCCGACCAAATACTTCACCGCCACCGACGCCGTCGGCTACGAGACGCAGCCGGAATTCTCCAAGGCGCTGAGCGCCGACATCGCCGCCCGCGGCGGCCGCGCCATGCTGTTCGTGCATGGCTACAACACCTCGTTCGACGCCGGCGTCTACCGCGCCACGCAGATCGCGCACGACTCTGGCTATACCGGCACGCCGGTGCTGTTCTCCTGGGCTTCGGGCGGCAGCACGACCGACTATGTCTACGACAAGGAAAGTGCCGCGGCGGCCCGCGACCAGCTGGAAGTGACGCTGCGAATGCTTGCTCAGTCGGGCGCGCGCCGCATCGACATCGTCGCGCATTCGATGGGCACCTGGGTCACCATGGAAGCGCTGCGCCAGCTGGCTTTGACCGGCGACCGCGACCTCGGCGGCAAGCTCGGCGACGTGGTGCTGGCCTCGCCCGACATCGACGTCGACGTGTTCAAGGCCCAGATGCGCCGCTACGGCAAGCCGACCAAGCCGTTTTTCCTGATGACCTCTGGCGACGACCGCGCACTCAAGCTGTCGGGGCTGATCGCTGGCTCCAAGCCGCGCCTCGGCGACTACAAGAATGCCGCCGACCTCGCCGAATATGGCGTCATCGTCGTCGACCTGTCCGACGCCAAGGGCGGCGACAGCTTCAACCACACCAAGTTCGCCGACAACCCGCAAATGGTGAAGCTGCTCGGCCAGCGCCTGCGCGCCGACGACGGCTTTGCCAGCGACCGCGAGGTCACCGACCGCATCAACATGCTGGGCGGCGGGCTGCAGTAGCACGCTTCGCCGACGTCTCCTTTCCCCTGTGGGGAGGGTAAGGGCGGGGGTGCCTCGCGAGCTCAGAACATCACATCGGGTGCAGGCAACTCGCCCCCACCCTTTGCCACTCCCCACAAGGGGAAGGAAATTCTGAAGCCCCGCTCAGATGAACAGATCGACCTTCTCGAAGGTCGTGACGTCGACCAGCCCGACATCCGAGATACGCAACTCGGGGATCACCACCAGCGCCAGCAGCGAGTGCTGCATGTAGGCGTTGTTGAGGCTGCAGCCCATGTCGCGCATCGCCTGGACCAGCC
Source organism: Aminobacter aganoensis (assembly GCF_014206975.1). Lineage (GTDB taxonomy): Bacteria > Pseudomonadota > Alphaproteobacteria > Rhizobiales > Rhizobiaceae > Aminobacter > Aminobacter aganoensis. Next base: position 182,014 of record NZ_JACHOU010000004.1, on the reverse strand, counting down.
TGTCGGCCTTGGCGGCGACGATCTCGGCGCGTTCGTCCGACATCAGGCCGGCGATAGGCATTTCGACCAGCGCCAGTTCCTTGCCCTCCGAGAACAGCACCACGCCGCCGCCGACCTGCCCGAGCCGGTTGGCGGCCAAAGCCATGTCGGCCTTGTTGGTGCCGACAACGATCATGTGGTGGCTGTCATGGGCAACCGTCGAAGCCAGCGCGCAGTCCTTCATGTAGCCGAAGCCGGAAACGAAGGCGTTGGTCACCTGCCCGGTGGCGCGGTGGCGCTCGACGAGCGCGATCTGGCAGACGTCGTTGCGGCGGTCCATGGCTACCAGCCCGTCCTCGACGGCGAGGTCGGCCTCCAGCGCACGCGTCGGCGCCTGGTTCTCGATCACGCCGATGACACGCACGCGCACCTCGTTGGCGCCTTCCGGTGCCTTGATGTCGAAATCGGCGGCCCCGAGCTTCTTGCCCAGCTTGACCGTCTTCTTGGCCTCGGCCGGGTAGGCGTAGGCGGGAATGTCGATCTCCAGCTTGCCGGCCCTGGCGACACGCACGCCGCGGGCATAGACCTCGTCGATCTTGACTTCGGCGAGGTCGGAGACGATCAGCAGGTCGGCGAGCCGGCCCGGCGTGATCGAGCCCATCTCGCGCTCGAGGCGGAAATGCTGGGCGGTGTTGATCGTCGCCATCTGGATTGCCGTCACCGGCTTCAGCCCCTGCTGGATGGCGTGGCGCACGACGCGGTCCATGTGCCCCTCATGCACCAGCGTGCCGGAATGGCTGTCGTCGGTGCACAGGATGAAGCTGCGCGGGTCGATGCCCATCTCGGTCACGGCCTTGATCTGGCTGGCGACATCATACCAGGCCGAGCCCAGCCGCAGCATCGCCTTCATGCCCTGGCGGACGCGGGCAATCGCGTCCTCGGCGCGCGTGCCTTCGTGGTCGTCCTCGGGGCCGCCGGCGACGTAGCCGTGGAACGCCAGACCGAGGTCACGCGAGGCATAGTGGCCGCCGACCGTCTTGCCAGCCTTGACCGTCTCGGCGATCTCGCCCGACATGACCGGGTTGTTGGCGGCAACGCCAGGGAAGTTCATCACCTCGCCCAGGCCGATGATGTTCTCCCAGGTCATCGCCTCGGCAACGTCCGCGACAGTCAGCGCAGCACCCGCATTCTCCAGCCCCGGTGCGGACGGCACGCAGGACGGCATCTGCACATGCACGTTGATCGGCATGGCGAGTGCCTCGTCATGCATCAGCCTGACGCCCGGCAGGCCGAGCACGTTGGCGATCTCGTGCGGGTCGATGAACATCGAGGTCGTGCCGTGCGGGATCACCGCGCGGCAGAACTCGGTCACCGTCACCATGCCGCTTTCGACATGCATGTGCGCGTCGCACAGGCCGGGCACCAGATAGCGGCCGCCGGCATCGACCACCTTGGTGCCCTGGCCGATGGCGTGGCTGGCGTTGGGTCCGCAATAGGCGAAGCGGCCGGCGACGATGGCAATGTCGGTGCCGGCAATGATCTCGCCCGAATGCACATTCACCCAGCGGCCGTTGCGGATGACGAGATCGGCCGGCAGACGGCCCATGGCGACGTCGACCAGCACCGGAGCGGTCTCGGTCCAGGGGCGCGGCTTGGCGAAGGCGGATTTGTTGGGCATTGCTGGGATTCCTGACTGCTTTGCCCGACTGTAACGAAAGCCACGGCGGAAAACAGGGCCTTGGTTGTTTGGCCACGCCCGCCCGCTATACTCGTCACGCCAAACAGGTCCGGTCAGCTTCGATGCCGCCATTTCTCAAATCACGCCGCTGGTTGTGGCCGGGACTCGCCGCGGCGGTGCTGGCGGCGGCGATCGTGTTTTTCGGCGGCGCCTTCGCCAACCGGATCTACCTCGACGAAGCGGCGTCGCGCGGCGAGACCACGCTGCGCCTGGCGGTGGCGGCGCTGTCCGGCCAGATGAACCGCTTCGAGCCATTGCCCGAACTGATCGCCGACCACGACGACATCAAGGAGCTGGTCAGCGACCCCGACAACCCCGTCCTGCGCGCGCGCGCCAACGATTACCTCAAGGAAATCAACGCGCTACTCAAGTCCTCTGACATCTATGTGTTGATCCCCGGAGGCGAGACGATCGCGGCGAGCAACTACGACCTGCCGCTCAGCTTCGTCGGTGAGAACTTCTCCTACCGGCCCTACTACCAGGATGCCATTCGCGGCAATCTCGGGCGTTTCTTCGCGCTCGGCACCACCTCCCTCAAGCGCGGCTACTATTTCTCCTCGCCTGTCCGCATCGGCATGGAGATCCGCGGCGTCGTGGTCTTCAAGGTCGACATCGACGCCATCGAGGCGTCGTGGAAGGGCGGCGACCACGAGATCATCGTCACCGACCCCGAAGGCATCATCTTCATGAGCGGGCGGCCCAACTGGCTCTATGCCAGCCTCAATCCGCTGACCGACGAGCGGCGCGCCCGAACCGAGGCGTCGCGCCGCTATGCCGATGCCATGCTGCGCGACCTGCCGGTGGCACGAAATACGGCCGAAGACGGCCGTGCCCTCCTTCGCATCACCGAGGACGGCAAGTCGCGTGAATTCCTCGAACTGGCCGAGGAAATGCCCGAGGCGCGCTGGACAGTGCGCGTGCTGGCCGACACCGCCTCCGCCCATGCGCAGGCGCTGACGGCCGTGGTCTCGGCGCTGCTCGCGCTCAGCCTCGCGGGCCTGGGTGGCGCCATCATCCTGCAGCGCCGCGCCCGCCTCGCCGAGCGCATGCAGCTCCAGCAAAGCGCCCAAGTCGAGCTCGAACGACGGGTCGAGGAACGCACCGCCGACCTCGCCCAGGTCAACAGCCGGCTGGAGACGGAAGTCGCCGAGCGCCGCACCGCCGAACAGCAGCTCAGGCAGACGCAAGCCGACCTGATCCAGGCCGGTAAGCTCGCCGCGCTCGGCCAGATGTCGGCGGCCCTTTCGCACGAGTTCAACCAGCCGCTGGCGGCGGTGAAAACCTACGCCGACAATGCCGCCACGCTGATCGACCGCGCGCGCATCGACGAGGCCCGCGACAATGTCTCGCGCATTTCGAGCCTCGCCGACCGGATGGCCTCGATCAGCCGGCACCTCAGGAATTTCGCCCGCAAGCCCAACCAGAAGCTCGGCCCGGTCGCGCTCGACGAGGTGGTGCGCGACACCGGCGAGATCGTGGCCTGGCGCCTCAAGGCCGCCGATGCGGCGCTGACGGTGGATCTCGGACCGGCGCCGCTCGCCGTCAAGGCCGGCTCCGTCCGGCTGCAGCAGGTGCTGGTCAACATCATCACCAACGCCGCCGATGCCATCGAAGGCCTTGCCGACCGGCGCATCGAGCTTGCCGCGCGGCGCAAGGGCTCAAGGGTCGCCATCACCATCCGCGACCACGGGCCCGGCGTGCCGGCAGCGATTGCCGAACGCATCTTCGACCCGTTCTTCTCGACCAAGGGCGTGGGCAAGGGCCTCGGACTGGGACTTTCCATTTCCTACAATATAGTCAAAGACTTCGGCGGAACCCTTGCGGTTTTGAATCATCCTGAGGGGGGCGCCTTGTTCACCATCGAGCTCGACGCGGCACGCGCTGCGGTGCGTGAGGCAGCCGAATGAAACCGCCCATCGTCCTGCTGGTCGACGACGAGGACGAGTTGCGCCGCTCGACGGCCCAGTCGCTCGACCTCGCCGGCTTCACCGTCCAGGACGTCTCGTCGGCCGAACGCGCGCTCGACTTCATCACGCAAGGGTTCAACGGCGTCGTCATCACCGACGTGCGCATGCCGGCCATGGACGGCATGACGCTGATGGGCCGCATCCGCGAGATCGACGCCGACATCCCGGTCATACTGGTCACCGGCCACGGCGACGTGCAGCTCGCCGTGCGCGCCATGCGCGAAGGCGCTTATGATTTTCTGGAAAAGCCCTTCGTCACCCAGCACCTCACAGAGATGGCGGCGCGCGCCATCGACAGGCGCAGCCTCGTGCTGGAAAACCGCGAGTTGCGCGCAGTGGCGGGAAAGCGCGACGACATCGAGGCGCGCCTGCCGGGGCGCAGCCAGGCCATGGTCGACCTGCGCTACAGGCTCCGCGCCATTGCCGCCACCGACGCCGACGTGCTGATCATCGGCGACACCGGCACCGGCAAGGAGGTGACCGCACGCGCCCTGCACGACATCAGTGCCCGGGCGACGAAGCCGTTCGTCGCCATCAATTGCGCCGCGCTGCCCGAAACGCTGATCGAGAGCGAACTGTTCGGCCACGAGGCCGGCGCCTTTCCCGGCGCGCTGCGCCCGCGCTTCGGCAAATTCGAGCACGCCCGCGGCGGGACGGTGCTTCTCGACGAGATCGGCTCGATGCCCGCCGACCTCCAGGTCAAGCTGCTGCGCGTCATCCAGGAGCGCGTCATCACCCGCCTCGGCTCAAACGAGCCGATCGCGCTCGACGTCCGCTTCATCGCCACCAGCAAGGTCGACCTCGACGCCGAGGTCGCTGCCGGCCGCTTCCGCGCCGACCTGCTCTACCGGCTCAACGTGGTGACGCTGCGCATGCCGGCATTGTCGTCGCGGCGCGAGGACGTGCCGCTGTTGTTCCTGCAATTGGCGCGCGAGGCAGCGGCGCGCTACCGCCGCGACGACGTCGACGTGCCGCCCCGGGCCATCGCCGAAGTCGCCCGGCGCGACTGGCCGGGCAATGTGCGCGAACTGCGCAACGCCGCCGACCGCTTCGTGCTCGGCCTCGGGCTGCAGCTGCCCGACGGCCCGGCCGAGGCCAATGGCAACGGCGACCGCCTTGCCGACCGTGTTGCCGACTTCGAGAAGAACGCGATCTCGGCCGCGCTGACCGCCCATGGCGGCAGCCTCAAGCCGGTCTACGAGCAGCTCGGAATCTCGCGCAAGACGCTCTACGAAAAGATGCAACGCTACGGCCTCGACAAGAATCGCCTGGGCGCTGCGGATGGTCTGGACGAGTGAACGCGCTTCCGATGTGTGGAAACGCACACACGTAAGCGCAGCGATTGTTACCCTTTCCACCCATTCGCACGATGTTTGATGATTATTGCCGGCTGGAATCCACTGCATGCATTGCAGTGCGTCCGCGCCAGCGGTCCTAATTGCCCATCCACCGCCGGCGCAGGGAGGCACCAGGCGCGGGTGGAACCACAGACCAGAAAATATCCCGGGAGGATTTCATGAAGAGACTGCTCGCCTCGCTCACGGCCGCCGCAACCCTTGCCGTGTTCCCGCTCGCCGCCAATGCGCAGACCTATCCCGAACGCACCATCACCGTCGTTGTGCCGTTCTCGGCCGGCGGCCCGACCGATACGGTGACGCGCCTTGTCGCCGAATCGATGTCCAAGGATCTCGGCCAGCAGGTCATCGTCGAAAACGTCGGCGGTGCTGGTGGCACGCTCGGTGCCGGCCGCGTCGCTTCGGCCGATCCGGATGGCTACACGCTGCTGCTCCACCACATCGGCATGGCCACCAGCGCCACGCTTTACCGCAAGCTCGCCTATGACACGCTGAACGCCTTCGAATATGTCGGCCTGGTCACCGAGGTGCCGATGACCATCGTCGCCAAGAAGGATCTGGCGCCGACCGACCTCAAGGGCCTGGTCGAATATGCCAAGGCCAACAAGGACACCGTCACCGTCGCCAATGCCGGCATCGGTGCTGCCTCGCACCTGTGCGGCATGTTGTTCATGAGCGCCATCGGCACGCCGCTGGTCACCGTTCCCTACAAGGGCACCGGCCCGGCCATGACCGACCTGCTCGGCGGCCAGGTCGACATCATGTGCGACCAGACCACCAACACCACCAAGCAGATCCAGGCCGGCACGATCAAGGCCTATGCCGTGACCTCGCCTGCCCGCCTCGACGTCCTGAAGGATGTTCCCACCACCAAGGAAGGCGGTCTCGACGGCATGGAAGTCGGCATCTGGCACGGCGTCTACGCCCCCAAGGGCACCCCTGCCGAAGTGACCGAGCGCCTGTCGCAGTCGCTGCAGAAGGCGCTCAAGGATCCGAACGTCGTTGCCCGCTTCGCCGAGCTCGGCACTGCGCCGTCGTCGGATGCCGACGCCACCCCGGCAGCGCTGAAGGCAAAGCTCGAAGGCGAGATCGCGCGCTGGAAGCCGATCATCGAGGCCGCCGGCCAGTTCGCCGACTAAGCTGAAGGGTCCAACGGGGCTGGGTTGAGAGACCCGGCCCCTCACCCGGCCTCCGCTACGCTCGGCCGCCTCTCCCCGTTGGGAGAGGAGACTGTCGGCGCAGGCGCCTTCCTCTTCTCCTCAAGTGGGAGAAAGTGGCCGCAAAGCGGCCAACCGTGGGGGCGCTTCCTGATGGATCCCCAGAGAGGGCAACCATGAACAAGCTTTCCATCGATCCCACCAACGGCGCCTGCGGTGCGATTTTCGTCGCCACCGGTGCCTTCTTCGCCATCCAGGCGCTGGGCCTCGAGCTCGGCACCACCTTCCGCATGGGACCGGGCTACTTCCCGCTCGTGCTCGCGCTGGTGCTGATCCTGCTCGGGCTCATCGTCGTCGTCCAGGCCACCCGCGTCGCCGGCGAGCCGATCGGCCCGATCGCCTGGCGCGGCATGGCCTTCATCCTGCCGGCGCCGGTCTTCTTCGGCCTCACCGTACGCGGCCTCGGCTTCGTGCCGTCGATCTTCCTCACCTGCCTGATCGCCGCCTTCGCCTCGACCCGGATGAAGCCGCTCGCCGCCGTGCTGCTTGCCGCCGGCGTGACGCTGTTTTCGGTCGTCGTATTCAGCTACGCGCTCGGCCTGCCGTTCCAGCGCTTCGGCCCCTGGCTGCCGTTCTGAGGGGGATGAGATGGAACTCTTCGACAATCTCGCGCTCGGCTTCTCGACCGCCTCGACGCTTTACAATCTCGGCTTCTGCCTGATCGGCGTGCTGCTCGGGACGCTCATCGGCGTGCTGCCCGGCATCGGCGCCACGGCAACGATCGCCATGCTGTTGCCGATCACCTTCCAGATCGGCGATCCGGTCTCGTCGCTGATCATGCTCGCCGGCATCTACTACGGCGCGCAATATGGCGGTTCGACCACCGCCATCCTGATCAACATGCCGGGCGAATCCTCGTCCGCAGTGACCGCCATCGACGGCTACCAGATGGCCCGAAAGGGCCGCGCCGGGGCAGCACTTGCCATCGCGGCCATCGGCTCCTTCTTCGCCGGCACGGTCTCGACCTTCCTCGTCGCGATCTTCGCCCCGCCGCTGACGGCCATCGCCCTGCAGTTCGGAGCGGCCGAATATTTCTCGCTGATGGTCGTCGGCCTCGTATCGTCGATCGCACTCGCCCATGGCTCGGTCATCAAGGCCCTGGCCATGGTGGTTCTGGGCCTGCTGCTCGGCCTCGTCGGCACCGACATCTACACCGGCACGCCGCGCTTCACGCTCGGCATCCGCGAATATGCCGACGGGCTCAACTTCGTCGCGGTCGCGGTCGGCGTCTTCGGCGTCGCCGAAATCCTGCGCAACCTCGAAAGCGAAAAGACCCGCGAAGTGCTGATGGCCAAGGTCTCGGGCCTGATGCCGACGCGCCAGGATTTCCGCGAAATGGCAGCGCCCATCCTGCGCGGCACGGCCATCGGCTCGGCGCTGGGCATCCTGCCGGGCGGCGGCGCGATCCTCGCGGCCTTCGCCTCCTACACCGTGGAAAAGCGCGTTTCCAAGCACCCCGAAGAGTTCGGCAAGGGTGCAGTCGCCGGTGTTGCCGGTCCGGAATCGGCCAACAATGCCGGTGCGCAAACGTCGTTCATCCCGATGCTGACGCTCGGCATCCCGGCCAACCCGGTCATGGCGCTGATGATCGGCGCGATGATCATCCAGGGCATCGTGCCCGGCCCCAACGTCGCGACCGAACAGCCGGCGCTGTTCTGGGGCATCATCGCCTCGATGTGGATCGGCAATTTGATGCTGATCGTGCTCAACCTGCCGCTGATCGGGCTGTGGGTGAAGCTTCTGACCGTGCCCTACTACGTGCTGTTCCCGATCATCATGGCGTTCTGTGCCATCGGCGTCTACAGCGTCAACTCCAACGTCTTCGACCTCTATGCCGTCGCCTTCTTCGGCCTGATCGGCTACGCGCTGGTCAAGCTGCGCTGCGAGCCCGCGCCACTGCTGCTCGGCTTCGTGCTCGGCCCGCTGCTTGAGGAGAACCTGCGCCGCGCCATGATCCTGTCGCGTGGCGATCCGACCACCTTCGTCACCCGCCCGATCAGCGCCATCCTGCTGGCGCTCGCAGCCGCCGTGCTGATCGTCGTGCTGTTGCCGGCGGTGCGCAAGAAGCGCGACGAAGTCTTCGTCGAAGAGGAATAGGCGCTCCACGCATACTTTCGCGAAAGAACAACGGGCGGACTTTCCGCCCGTTGACTTTTTCGGAGCAAAGGCAGTGACTTGGCGCGCTCGTCCAACGGAGGCGGTGATGCGTACTTTGTGGTCTGCATTGATTGTTGCCTTTTTCGCCCTGTCAGCCTGGCCTGCCGGCGCAGAAGAACGATGGCTGGCCTTGCCGGACCCGGCTCCGATGCCAAAGGCCGACGAAAGCGGCTATGCCAAGGTCAACGGCATCGAGATGTACTACGCCGTGTATGGCGCCGGCGATCCAGTCCTGCTCATCCATGGCGGCCTCGGCCATGCCGACATCTGGTCGAGCCAGGTCGCGGAACTTGCCAAGAGCCACAAGGTGATCGTCGCCGACAGCCGCGGCCATGGCCGCTCGACACGCGACGCCCAACCCTTCGGCTACGAACTGATGGCCTCCGACTATCTGGCCCTGCTCGACCACCTCAAGATCGACAAGACGGCACTCGTTGGCTGGAGCGACGGCGGCATCATCGGCCTCGACATCGCCATGAAGCACCCGGAACGACTGACCAGGCTCTATGCCCACGCGGCAAACGTCACCACCGACGGTGTCGACCCAGGCGTCGAAACCAACAAGACCTTCGGCGCCTATATCGAGCGCTCCGGCAATGACTATCGCCGCTTGTCGAAGACGCCGGACCAGTACGACGCATTCGTCGCGCAGATCAGCGAGATGTGGAAAACGCAGCCCAACTGGACCAAGGAACAACTCGGCAAGATCACCGTGCCAACGGCCATTGTCACCGGCGATCATGACGAGGCGATCAAGCGCCAGCACACCGACGACATGGCATCCGCCATACCCGGCGCCAAGCTGATCATCCTGCCGGATGCCAGCCATTTCGCCATGCTGCAGGCGCCTGACGAGTACAACAAGTCGGTGCTGGCCTTCATCGACCAGAAATAGGATTTCCGCACGGCTCGCCGGCAAGTCTCACGCACCAGCAGCGTGCGGCTTGCTGCCGTGCGTCGGCATCACCAGCGCGCTTCCCGCCCCCAGGCCGTCAAATGGTGTATGGAGAGCCGAAGCCGCCGACTCGCGCGGCCAGGCAACGGCGGATATCCAGCATGGCAATCAAGTTCACGGCAAAGGCGGCCCCGGTCGCGGCGAAACCTGCGCCTGCCAAGGCAGCACCGTCAGCCCCTTTGGCAGCGCAGGAAGCAGGGGAAGCCGCCGCGCCAAAAGCCACCAGGAAACCGGCCCGCAAGGCGCCGAAAACAAAAGCGGCGACGCAATCGCCGCCGCTCGATTTCAACGATACAAAATAACCGCAAGCGCTTGCCGGGCTTGCAAGATCGCCCGGCTCGCGACTGCGCGTCGTTACGATCCGACGGTGACCACGAAGTGCTTCGTCACCGGCTCGATGATCTTCCAGGTGCCCTTGAAATCCGCTTCGACGACGAATGCGTCGCCCGGACCGACCTCGACCGGCTCGCCGCCGTCCGGCGTGATAATGATGCGGCCCGAGATCATGTGGACGAACTCATAGTCCGTGTAGCTGGCATGGTAGGTGCCTGGGGTCGCCTGCCATGTTCCCGACAGGACCTTGCCGTCCTGGGTCTTGTGCTGGACGGCGGTCTTCATCGTCGGCTTTCCTTCGACCACCACCCAACCCGGCAGATCATTGGCATCGGCATTTTCCACTTTGCCGAACTTCAGGACAGTCTTGCGTGTCATGGTAAAGGTCTCCCGTTCTAATCAGACAGTTCTGAATAGCCGACAGATCAACAAGAGGCAACTTAGTTTCCTGATACTAAATTTTTGCCGGATTTTTTTCCCGCTCGACCACTGAAACGGCCAAGCTGATCTTCAGTTGAGTGAGTGTTCCCTCCGGCTGCTGCGAATGACAACGGACCGCGATTTGCACAACCGATTTTCGGGCCCGCACAACGCCAGTTGACGAAATCGCCTAAGTAGTTGAAACGACTAGCAAGCGGACGTGGCGGAACTGGTAGACGCAAGGGACTTAAAATCCCTCAGCCTAGGCTATGCGGGTTCGATCCCCGCCGTCCGCACCAGCAAAATGCCCCGCAATTTCACCTTTCCAGGCGTGCATCCGGCGCCGGCGCGACTGGCAGCCGAGGTTCCGTGACATAATTGCCACGGCCACGTGCTTTCGTAACGTCAACACCACACCGAAAAATTGCAGAATATTTCACACTGAAATACAACTTCACCGGGTGGGAGTGAGTGGGGAGTTGCGTAATGCACTACAATTGGGAACGCGCACCATACTTTTGGGAAAAGCATCGTAACGCCTGTTTCGGCCTTGCAGCCGCCATCTGCGGCGCCTGGGTGATACTGGCGATCGTGCCGCTCTGACAGCCTAAATCGCCGGCAGAGCCACAAGCCGCAACGCGGCATGCAACCAAATGCGATGGCCAACGTTTGAGCCGGCATGGCCGCCTCGACATCCTTTGCGCGCCCGATCGTCGTTGAACTCGGCCGCGCCGGAAACTACCGCCACATCACGGGTGCGCGCGACGCGGCCGAATGCCTGGTGACTGCCTGGCCGCTGAGCCGGGGCCCGCGTCACCGCAACGCCGTCCTGACATGCCTGAAGGTGCTCGAGGGGCAACGCCCGTCCGAGGATGCGCGGCGGGCCTTCGTCGAGGTGGCGATGGAAGCAGAGGTGCCGATAGCGGCATCGTCATGCAGCGAGGAACAATAATGGCAAAGCTCGTCTATGAAGTCGTCCAGCACGACGGTGGCTGGGCCTACAAGGTCGGCGACACCTTTTCGGAAACCTTCCCGACGCACGAACACGCCCTCCGCGCCGCAGAGACGGCGGCGGCAGAGCAGCGTGTCGCCGGCTCCACGGACGGCATCCAGTACGAGGACCGGGACGGCCGCTGGCATGACGAGCTCGCCAAGGGCGACGACAGGCCGGACACCGAGGTTTCCGACTAGCTGCCAGCACCATCGCTGGCGTGCCCCCAATGAGCAGCACTATCCCGTAGCTTTGTCGACCGGAGCGGCAAACGCCTTGGCCGCGATGCGCCGGATCAGCCCCGCGACCCGCTTCGGCTCGACGAATTGCGGCATGTGCCCCATGCCCTCGACCAGGTCGAGTTCGAGGTTGTCGATGCGCTCGGCCAGCGGCGCGCCATGAAGCCGGTGGTCGAGCACGCGGTCGGCGGTGCCGAACATCACGCCGACGGGCAGCTTCAGTTCGGCATATCTGGCCTCGACCGCGCCGAGATCGCTCTCGATCGCCACCATGTCGGCCGACGTGGCGTAGAAATGGCTCGGCCTGAGCCCGGCAAAACCACCGCCTGCCGTGCCGTAGTCCTTTGGCGCCGCCTGCGGCGAAAACAGGAAGGCCAGCGTCTGCGACGCATATTTCAGGCTCGCCGGTATCGCCACGGTCTCGGCAATGATCCGGCGCCGCAGTGCCGACTTGATGTAGAGCGACCTGAATTCAGGCCGCAGCTCATCTTCGAGATGCGTCAGCGGTGACAGCAGCACCAGTCCGGAAACTGACTCGGAGTGGTTCTCCGCCAGTGCCAGTGCCACGGCACCGCCGAGCGAATGGCCGACGACCAGTGGCTGCTCCAGCCCGAGTTCGGCGATGAAGCGCGCGATCAGCGCGGCCTGCTCGGTCAGGCGGCCCGAAAATCCGCTAGGACGCGAGGAGTAACCCGAACCCGGCCGGTCGAGCGCGATCAGCCGGAAACCGGCCAGTTCCGGAAACAGCGGCTGGCGGAAGTGGTGCAGCTGGGCGCCGAGCCCGTGGACGAACAGGATCGGCCTGCCCTCGCCCTGCTCGACATAATGGATGCGGTGAGCGCCAAGCGGCAGAAACTTGCCGATAGCCGGCACTGCGCGCGCGGCCTGGGTGGAGATCTTGCGCGTCGCCAGCACGAAATAGCCACCGACAAGGGCCACCGCCAGGAAGGCGAGGCTGGCGATCCAGCCGAAAATCGTCGTCACGGTCGCCATCGAACCTCCTGCAGGCAATGCCCGCAACTTAGCGGCGCGCGAGGCAGGCTCAAGCCCGTGACATGCAAAACGGGCGGCCTTGCAACCGCCCGTTCACAAAAATCAGTGCAATTCGAAGCTGTTAGGCAACTTCCTTGACAGCATTCGAGCCCTTGCCGTGCAGGCGGATGGCGATCTCGGCCACGCGCTTGCCCTGGAAGTGGGCGCCTTCGAGCTCCTGCGCCGAAGGCTGGCGCGAGCCGTCGCCATCGGAGGTGGTGGTCATGCCGTAAGGCGCGCCGCCACGGACCACGTCGTTGCCCATCTGGCCCTGGTAGGCATAGGACAGCGGCACGATGACCATGCCGTGGTGCTGCAGGTGGATCTGGGCGTTGATCAGCGCGAGTTCCGCGCCGCCATGCTGGGTCGCGGTCGAAACCATCACCGAGCCGACCTTGTCGAGCAGCGCGCCCTTGGCCCAGAGCGGGCCGGTCTGGTCGAGGAAGTTCTTCATCTGCGAGGCCATGGTGCCGTAGCGGGTAGCGGTGCCGATGATGATGCCGTCATAGTCGGCCAGTTCGAGCGGATCGGCGATCGCGGCTTCCTGGTCGAGCTTGTAGTAGGCAGCCTTGGCCACGGCCTCGGGAACCAGTTCGGGAACGCGCTTGATGGTCACGTCGGCGCCGGCAGCACGCGCGCCTTCGGCAGCGGCCTTGGCCATCTGCTCCATGTGGCCCCAGCTCGAATAATAGAGAACAAGAATCTTAGCCATTTCATCGCTCCAAAATCTCGGGAAAATCTCGCGGCGCCACTTGGGTTGGCGTCTGGGGAGAGATGTAATGCAAAGCCCGTTCAATGAAAGCAGGCCAATGCGTGACGCATCGTTCACAAAATGGCGACTATTGCCCGCTTGCGCGAGCGGCTGTATCTGAGATCGGTCCAAAAGGAGCCCCTGAAATGGCCGACATCGTCACCGCAGCAATGGTCGTCATCGGCGACGAGATCTTGTCCGGCCGCACCAAGGACAAGAACATCGGCCATCTCGCCGACATGATGACGGCAGTCGGCATCGACCTGCGGGAAGTCCGCATCGTAGCTGACGACGAGGACGAGATCGTCGCGGCCGTCAATGCCGTGCGCGCGCGCTACGATTATGTCTTCACGACAGGCGGCATCGGCCCGACGCATGACGACATCACCGCCGACTCGATCTCCAGGGCCTTTGGCCTGCCGTGCGAATACGAGCCCCGCGCCTATGCCCTGCTGGAGGCCAACTATGCCTCGCGCGGCCTGGAATTCTCCGAAGCGCGCAAGCGCATGGCGCGCATGCCGCGCGGCGCCGCGCTGATCGAGAACCCGGTCTCGGTGGCGCCCGGCTTTCGCATCGGCAACGTCCATGTCATGGCCGGCGTGCCCTCGATCTTCCAGGCCATGCTCGACAACGTCATGCCGACGCTCAAGACCGGGGCAAAGCTTCTGTCGACCACGGTTCAGTGCCCCTATGGCGAAGGCACGATCGGCGGCCCGCTCGGCGAGATCCAGAAGGCGCACCCCGACACCATCATCGGCTCTTACCCGAAATATCTCGACGGCAAATTCTGGACCGAGCTCGTCGTCCGCTCGCGCTCCGAGGAAGCGATGCTTCACGCCCGCGATGCCATCGAGGCCATGCTTGAGGGCATAGCAAAAGCGGCCTGAACGACTTGATGCCGAACACTTGATCCAAGTCACATTGGAACAAGTACCGGCATGATAGTGTTTCTTTGCTGAGCAGATTTCTGCCCGTGCAAAGGAGGGTGCCATGCCGTTCAAGACAATCGTTGCCATCATCCAGAGCGAGCGCGACGCCGCCCGCGTCCTCGACGTGGCCATTCCGTTTGCCGACCGGCATGAAAGCCATCTCATCGGGGTTCATGCCGAAGCGCTGGCCATGCCCTACACCACGGCCGTCGGTTTTCCCGACACCGAGTTCATCCAGGCCAATTCCGATCTCTGCAAGGAGCGCGCCGAAAAGGTTCAGAAGGCGTTCCTCGGCCGGATCGAAACTGCCGGTGTCTCGTTCGAGTGGCGCAGCTTCGAGAGTTTTTCGGGCGACAGCGCCCTTTCGGGGGTCGAAAGCGCGCGCTGCGCCGATCTGGTCATCGTCGCGCAGAGCACGCCCGAGGCCAAGGACTCGGTTGCCGCAGACATCGATTCCCTGATCTACGAGGCGGGCCGGCCGGTGCTGGTGGTGCCGCATTCGGCGCCATTGATCTCGACCTTCCGGCGCGTCCTGGTGGCCTGGAACGGCAGCCGCGAAGCGGCGCGTGCCGCATTCGACGCCCTGCCCTTCATCCTAGAGGCTGACCAGACCGAAATCCTGGTCGTCGACCCCATCGAGACGGCAGCCCAGAGCATCGACGCCGCCGGCGCGGAAATCGCCTCTGCCTTCGCCCGCCACGGCGCCAAGGTTTCGGTCAGCATCGAGGCGTCACGCGGCCACACCATCGACGCCGTCATCCACAACAAGGTCGTGCAGACCGGCGCCGACCTGCTGGTGATGGGCGCCTACAGCCATTCGTGGCTGCGCGAATTCCTGTTTGGCGGGGTCACGCGCAGCGTCCTGCAATCCGGCGACACGGCGATCTTGCTGTCGCGGTAAGATTACCGCACGACTGTGCAGCCCCGCCCTTGCCAAGAGCGGGGCTTTCCGGCTAATTCCGCCTGCATTCCCCTATTCTCGCGCCAGTTGGCGCGCCGAGCCGGAGTGCGCGTCGAATGTCCCTTCCCGAAAAAGCCTTTCCCGTATCCTGGGATCAGTTCCACCGCGATGCGCGCGCGCTCGCCTGGCGCCTCGCCGGCGTCAATCCGCAGTGGAAGGCGATCGTCTGCATCACCCGCGGCGGCCTGGTTCCTGCCGCCATCATTTCGCGCGAACTCGGCATTCGCCTGATCGAGACGATCTGCATCGCCTCCTACCACGACTACACCTCGCAGGGTCAGTTGCAGGTGCTGAAGGAGATCACGCCGTCGCTGCTCGAAGGCGAAGGCGAAAACGTGCTGATCGTCGACGACCTCACCGACACCGGCAAGACCGCAGCCATCGTGCGCGCCATGATGCCGAAGGCGCATTTCGCCACGGTCTACGCCAAGCCCAAGGGCCGGCCGCTGGTCGACACCTTCGTCACCGAAGTGTCGCAGGACACCTGGATCTATTTCCCCTGGGACCTCGGCTTCACCTACCAGAAGCCGATCGCCGAAGATCACATGGGCTGATCGCAGCCTCCAACCGACTCGACCTGTTGAGCGCCCGGCCCCCGCGCCGGGCGTTTTCATTATCAATCTATTTACTTTTGTTACGGAGGATTAACCGTACAATTCGTAACACGGCAACTGAGTCTGCTTCTGGGTGGGACTGCCGATGCTGATGAAGCCTGTCTATCACAGCCACCTCGTCGAGCGCATACGCCGGCTGTTCGGCGCTCCCGCATGCCGGCTTCAGGTCGCCGCCCTGCCCTGGCATCGCACCGCCTCCGGCGCCATCGAGATCATGCTGATCACCAGTCGCGACACCGGGCGCTGGGTCCTGCCCAAGGGCTGGCCGGAAGATTCCGAGCGGCTGTGCGAGACCGCCGCGCGCGAAGCGAGCGAGGAGGCCGGCCTCAGCGGCTCGGTCGATACCCACGAAGCCGGCCGCTATTTCTACACCAAGGAGCTCGGGAGCGGCGAACGGGTCGCCTGCGAAGTGCTGGTCTACCCGCTCGAGGTGCGCAAGGTCGCCGAGAAGTGGAAGGAACGGCGCCAGCGCACGCGCAAATGGGTCTCGCCCGCCGAAGCCGCACGCATGGTCAACGAACCCGACCTGTGCCGGCTGATCTCGTCCTTCGGCGCGGCGCACGGAAAAGTCGCCGCCTGAGGCGCAAGATTCTGCTGCTGCGAGGCATCGGCCGCAGCCTTCGCGGGGTCTTCGCGAGCAAGGATGCCGGCTTCGCTGATGGAGCCGGTTCTCCCCGTTATCCACACAAGTGACACACAAGATGTTGGGGTCACAAAAACTGCATAAACGAATTCTTGACGTTGCCGCCCGAGTCGCTTTTTATGACTCAAGCGCGCTTGTTGAGTGCGTGACCGGAAAGTTCAGAGCCCGGTCCTTTCTCCAGATTTAGTGAGTTCCCGCTCGCATTTGCACCCGCACAGGCGGGGCGCTGTCGCGCGCGGTTTCGGTATGTCCGAGGGGTCAACGGGTAAAAATTGGGGACTGGCAGAAATCTTCTGTTAACACTATATTTAGTGTTTGCAGGCAGCCTGGACGCTAGATAGTGTGAGTTCTCCCTCAACGAGGGAATCGCAACAAAGTTTCAGTTTCAAGGACCCGAGGCGGTCCGCAGGCTGGCGGGAAGGCGCTCCGCAAGGAGGATTTCCGGTCTGGCGGCGGCCCGTTCGGGAAATGGTGACCGGTCGTTCGGGCGGCCGGCAAGATCGGCTTTGCGTCTTTCGTATCGCAAGGGGAAATTTCCCGCGAAAGACGCTATATATAGACAAAAGGAAATCGACCGATGCGCATCGAGCGGCGTTTCACCAAGGATGGACAATCGGCCTATGCGGAGATCGAATTCCGCAAGGCGCTCTCCGAGATCAAGAATCCGGACGGTTCGGTGGTGTTCCGCCTCGACGACATCGATGTGCCGGCGCAGTTTTCCCAGGTGGCCGCCGACATCCTGGCGCAGAAGTATTTCCGCAAGGCCGGCGTGCCCGCCCGCCTGAAGAAGGTCGAGGAGAACGACGTTCCCTCCTTCCTGTGGCGCTCGGTTCCCGACGAGACCGAACTGGCCACGCTGCCCGAAAACGAACGCTACGGCTCCGAGACCGATGCTCGACAGGTCTTCGACCGCCTCGCCGGCACCTGGACCTACTGGGGCTGGAAGGGCGGCTACTTCAAGAGCGAAGACGACGCCCGCGCCTTCAAGGACGAGCTGTCCTACATGCTCGCCACCCAGCGCGTGGCGCCGAACTCGCCGCAGTGGTTCAACACCGGCCTGCATTGGGCCTATGGCATCGACGGCCCCGGCCAGGGCCACTTCTATGTCGACCCCTTCACCGGCAAGCTGACCAAGTCGAAGTCGGCCTATGAGCACCCGCAGCCGCATGCCTGCTTCATCCAGTCGGTCGCCGACGACCTCGTCAACGAGGGCGGCATCATGGACCTGTGGGTGCGCGAGGCGCGCCTGTTCAAATATGGCTCGGGCACCGGCTCGAACTTCTCGCATTTGCGCGGCGAAGGCGAAAAGCTGTCGGGCGGCGGCCGTTCGTCCGGCCTGATGAGCTTCCTCAAGATCGGCGACCGTGCCGCCGGTGCCATCAAGTCGGGCGGCACCACGCGCCGCGCCGCCAAGATGGTCGTCGTCGACGCCGACCACCCCGACATCGAGGCCTATATCGACTGGAAGGTGAAGGAAGAGCAGAAGGTGGCGGCGCTCGTCACCGGCTCCAAGATCGTGCGCCAGCACCTCAGCAAGATCATGGCGGCCTGCGTCAACTGCGAAGGCCAGGATGACGACTGCTTCGACCCGGCCGTCAACACCGCGCTCAAGCGCGAGATCAAGGCCGCCAAGAAGAACGCGGTGCCGGAGAACTACATCTACCGCGTCATCCAGTTCGCCAAGCAGGGCTACAGCTCGATCGAATTCAAGACCTACGACACCGACTGGGATTCGGAAGCCTACCTCACCGTTTCCGGCCAGAACTCCAACAATTCGGTCTCGCTCAAGGACGACTTCCTGCGCGCCGTCGAAGGTGACGGCGAGTGGCACCTGACCGCCCGCAAGGACGGCAAGGTGCTGAAGACGCTCAAGGCCCGCGACCTGTGGGAAAAGATCGGCTACGCAGCCTGGGCCTCGGCCGATCCGGGCCTGCACTTCAACACCACGATGAACGACTGGCACACCTGCGCTTCCGCGGGCGCCATCCGTGCGTCGAACCCGTGCTCGGAATACATGTTCCTCGACGACACGGCCTGCAACCTCGCCTCGATCAACCTCCTGCCCTACCGCATGGAGAACGGCGAGATCGACATCGCGGCCTACGAACACACCGTGCGCCTGTGGACCGTCGTGCTCGAAATCTCGGTCATGATGGCGCAGTTCCCGTCCAAGGAAATCGCCAAGCTGTCCTACGAGTACCGCACGCTCGGCCTCGGCTACGCCAATATCGGCGGCCTGCTGATGACGTCCGGCATTCCCTATGACTCCGACGAAGGCCGCGCCATCGGCGGCGCGCTGACGGCGATCATGACCGGCATCGCCTACGCCACCTCGGCCGAAATGGCCTCCGAGCTCGGCGCCTTCCCCGACTACGACCGCAACGCCCAAAACATGCTGCGCGTCATGCGCAACCACCGCCGCGCCGCCTATGGCGACAAGGACGGCTACGAGAAGCTGTCGGTGCATCCGGTGCCGCTGGTCGCGTCCGACCTCAAGCAGCCCGAACTGGTGAGCCACGCCCGCGCCGCCTGGGACCGCGCCATCGAGCTCGGCGAGGAGCATGGCTACCGCAACGCCCAGGCAACCGTGATCGCTCCCACCGGCACGATCGGCCTGGTGATGGATTGCGACACCACCGGCATCGAGCCCGACTTCGCGCTGGTCAAGTTCAAGAAGCTCGCCGGCGGCGGCTACTTCAAGATCATCAACCGCGCCGTGCCCGAAGCCCTGCGCACGCTCGGTTACTCGGAAAGCCAGATCGCCGAGATCGAGGCCTATGCCGTCGGCCACGGCAATCTCAACCAGGCGCCGGGCATCAACCCCGGTTCGCTCCGGGCGAAGGGTTTCAGCGACGAGAAGATCGAGGCGCTGAACGCAGCCCTCAAGAGCGCCTTCGACATCAAGTTCGTGTTCAACAAGTGGACGCTGGGCGAAGACTTCTGCAAGAACGTGCTCGGCCTCACCGACGCGCAGCTCAACGACTTCTCGTTCGAGATGCTGCCCGCACTTGGCTTCTCCAAGCGCGACATCGAAGCCGCCAACATCCATGTCTGCGGTGCGATGACCCTCGAGGGTGCACCATTCCTGAAAGAAGAGCACCTGCCCGTCTTCGACTGCGCCAACCCCTGCGGCAAGATCGGCAAGCGCTATCTCTCGGTCGAGAGCCACATCCGCATGATGGCCGCCGCCCAGCCCTTCATCTCGGGCGCCATCTCCAAGACCATCAACATGCCCAACGAGGCGACGGTCGAGGACTGCAAGAGCGCCTACATGCTGTCGTGGAAGCTGGCGCTCAAGGCCAATGCGCTCTACCGCGACGGCTCCAAGCTGTCGCAGCCGCTGAACGCCTCGCTCATCGCCGACGAGGACGAGGACGAGGACGACGCCGTCGAGGCGCTGATCGCAGCACCCGCCGCCGCCAAGGCGGTGCAGGTCACCGAAAAGATCGTCGAGCGCGTCATCGAGCGGCTCTACCGCGAGCGCGAAAAGCTGCCGAACCGCCGCAAGGGCTACACCCAGAAGGCCGTCGTCGGCGGCCACAAGGTCTATCTGCGCACCGGCGAGTTCGACGACGGCCGCCTCGGCGAAATCTTCATCGACATGCACAAGGAAGGCGCTGCCTTCCGCGCGATGATGAACAACTTCGCCATCTCGATCTCGCTCGGCCTGCAATACGGCGTGCCGCTCGACGAATATGTCGAGGCCTTCACCTTCACCAAGTTCGAGCCGGCCGGCATGGTCGTCGGCAACGACGCCATCAAGAACGCCACCTCGATCCTCGACTACGTCTTCCGCGAGCTCGCCGTCAGCTATCTTGGCCGCCACGACCTCGCCCATGTCGACCAGTCGGATTTCGACAAGACCGCGCTCGGCAAGGGCATCACCGAAGGCAAAGCCCTGCCCTTCTCCAAGGGCCTGACCCGCGGCGCCCCGCTCAAGGTCGTCTCCGGCGTCGCCGGTTCCGACCCCAAGGGTTCGGCGGCCGCAAGCCCGGCGCGTACCACGCCCGTGACCGCCTTCTCCGGCTCCAACGTGCTGGCGCTCGCCCCCAAGGCCGCGATCTCGGCGGAGGAATCCACCGCCTACAAGCGTGACTACGAGGAGCGCGCCAAGGAACTGGCCGACGACGCCGCCTTCGAGGAAGAGGAAGCTTCGGCCGCGAACGCGCTGTTCACCGACGCCGCGGCCCAGGAAGCGGCGGACGCCAAGAAGCTCGCCGCCGACCGCCGCGCCAAGTCGATGCTGCAGGGCTACACCGGCAATTCCTGCTCGGAGTGCCAGAACTTCACCATGGTCCGCAACGGCACCTGCGAGAAGTGCGACACCTGCGGGGCGACGAGCGGCTGTAGCTGAGGTAAAGGGGGGGCGTAAGAAGCGCTGCCAGCCTCCCAGCCCAATGAAACAACAGATAGGCCGCCTCAGTGCGGCCTATTGTTTTGAGCGGCGCACCTCAGCGCTTCGTCATCTCAGGGAAGCAGGAGCGTAGCGACATCGCGGCTGTGTTCCAACGCACAGAGCGGCCGCCGCTTCTCCATTCGAACGGATGCTTCAGCCTCTCTGCTTCGTCATCCTCGGATCAAGCTCGAGGATGACGAAGCGGAGAGGCCGCTCGCAGCAATCGGGCTCACTGCGCCGACAGCACGCTCAGGAAGCGCCGGATGCTTGATCTCCCAGGGGGCGATCCAATCTCCGGCGACCCTCAACTCCACCTTGGCGTCGTCCTCGATCACCTTGCACACGGTCATCTCGCCCGCATCCTTGCCATAGCGCGAGGCGGCTTCCCTGAAGCGGTCGTGCGTTGCGCGGGTGAGTTCGCTGCGCGTACCGGTCTCGTTCATCAGCTCCGCGATCAGGCCCAGATCCTTGAGACAGAGCGCCAGGGGAAAGGAGGGATCGTAGTGTCCGGCGAAGATGGAGGGAACGTCATGCTGCATGACGAAGCTGTCAGCCGCGCCGCCCTTCATGGCAGCCCACCAGACGTCAGGCTCGAGACCTGCAACCTTGGCCGTCACCATCGCCTCGCCAATGGCCGCGGCATGGATCTTCCAGAGCTGGTTGTTGACGAGCTTGGCGACATAGCCGTTGCCATGCCTGCCGACCTTGCGGATCTCGCCCATCGCCTCGATCACCGGACGAACCCGCTCGATGTCGGCATCCTCGCCGCCGACGAACATGATCATGTCGCCGCGAATGGCCGAGTCCACGGAACCGGTGACGGGCGCGTCGACGGCTGCGCCGCCTCTTTTCCGGAATTCGGCGCCGAGGTCGCGCATCAGCTGAGGGCTGCTGGTGGTGAGGTCAATCCAGTATTTGCCGTCACAGTCGGTCGTCAAGAAACCATCCTTGCCGCGAACGACGGCCTCGATTTCCTTTGGGCCGAACACCATGGTCACCACGACTTCAACCTGGTCGAGCAAGTCTGCCGGACTGCTGGCAGCCCTTGCGCCCTTTTCGACCAGGGGCCCCAAGGCTTCAGGCCGGACGTCGAAGACGACCATTTCGTAGCCTTTCCTGAGCACGTTCAGCGCGGCGTTCCTGCCCATCGTGCCGAGTCCAATGAAACCGACCTTCATCTCAACACTCCCTTGGATTTCCTGACCCTGGCTGCTGCCGCCTCACTGTTCCCACGGCGGCACCCAATCACCTTCAAGCCGCATGGAAATGCCAGCGTCGTCCTCGATGCGCCTGGCGACATGCAGTTCCGCCGCCTGCGCACCGTAGCGGCTGGCGGCAAGGGCGAACGCGCCTTCGGCCGCTGTCGTCATCGGCAGTGCGGCACGTACGTTGCGGTTCAGCTCCTGGATGAGACGCAGGTCCTTGAGACAGAGGTCGAGCGAGAAGGAAGGGTCGTAATGCCCGGCGAAGATCGAGGGAGCGTCATGCTGCGCGACGAAGCTGTCGCCGACGCTGCTGCGGATCGCGTGCCACAATGTGCCCAACTCCACACCGTTCGCCATGCCCGTGGCGAAGCCTTCGCCGATGGCTGCAGCACCAATGAACCACAGCTGATTGGTCACCAGCTTGACGACGTTACCAGTGCCGAGGGCACCGCAATGAATGACCAGCCCGAGATGGCCGAGGACCTCGGCGGCGCGGTCAAACGACACCTGGTCGCCGCCGGCGAACAGGGTAAGCTTGCCGTTCCTCGCTCCATCCACTGCCCCCGTTACGGGAGAGTCGACCACCGCCACACCTTGCGGCGCTTGCGACGCGAGGCGGAACACGAGTTCGTTGCGGTTCGTGGTGAGATCGACCCAAAGGCTTCCCGACTTCAGATGCGCCAAGGCTCCATTGTCCCCGGCCATGACGGCTTCCACATGATCCGGCCTCGGAAGGGATGTGAGGAAGATATCGGCTTGGGCCGCGCAGGCTGCTGCGGAAGTGGCCGCCACAGCACCGACAGCCACGACCCTTTCGAGGGCATCCGGATTGAGATCGAAGGCGCTCACCGGATATCCGGCTCCCACAAGCCGCTGGCACATGGGGCCGCCCATGTTGCCCAGTCCGACAAAACCAATCCGCGGCAAAGAGGTCATCTTGCAGTCTCCGGTGGCAATGGAGCGCCTCCGACAGGGGCGCCTAGACGGGACAATGCACCCGCCTCCCCGGCTGACAAACGTTGAAAAAACTCCGCAATCCTAATAACCAGTGGTTATGAGGAAATATCGGACTGCGCTGCCGCCGCTGGACCTCCTGATCTTCTTCGAGGCCGCCCATCGCGTGGGAAGCTTCACCGGCTGCGCCAGCGAACTCCATGTCTCGCAGGCCGCGGTCAGCAAGCGCATCCATCAACTCGAGGAATGGATCGGCGAACCGCTCTTCATGCGCAACGGCAAGCGACTGGCACCTACCGAGAGCGGCGAACGCCTCTATCACACCGTCGGGATGGCGCTCGAATTCCTCCGACAGGGGCTGGGCACATTGCGCGAGCATGCCATGCGGCCGCTCTCCATCGGCGCCCACACCGTCGTGGGCATGTTCTGGCTGACAGCCCAGCTGCAGGCCTTCGGGCTGTCCGGCGATGCCTGCCCGACTCGGCTGGTCACCTCCGACAACACGGGCGACCTTCTCTCCGGCAAGAGCGACCTGCTGGTGGTCTACAGCAACGGCCTGGTTCCGGGGTGCCGCACGACACGGCTGCTCGACGAGGAAATGGTGCCGATGGCGTCGCCTGCGCTGGCCGCCGCCTTGGGCGCCGACGGCAGCGGCCCGTTCCAGCATTGCCGTCGAACCGACGGTCCGCCGCTGCTCAATTATCTGCGTTCGGCACCCGACTGGGTCGACTGGCGCGTGTGGTTCGACGGCCTGTCGCTTGAGGGGCCCGAGGGCTGGCACGTCAAGACCATGAGCACCTATTCCCAGACCATCGGCGAGGCGATCCGCGGCAATGGCATTGCACTGGGCAGCGTAGCCTTGCTGCAGTCGGAACTGGCGGCCGGGCGACTGGTGCCTCTTACCCAGGACGTCCTGCGCACCGACAGGGGCTACTATCTCTGCCACAGCGAAAGCGCGCCACTGGCTGGCGAGGCTCAAAGGCTGGCGGACTTCTTGGTGGCGGCTGCCCACAGCCAGAACGCCTTTGCACGATGACAAGACCGCAGGCGTTCCTGTGGCCGAAGCCCGAGCTGACGGCTCGGGCCCGGCCCCTTTCGACTGCCGCCGCGGCGCCGCAGATCAGCCGCCATGCACCACGCGGTGGAGGCTCTTCAGCAGTTCGGCCGGTTGCGCCGCCTGGAAGATGCTGCGGCCGATGACGAGGCCGGTGGCGCCACGGGCGACGTAGGCCTCGACATCGCGGAGCGTGTCGGTGACCTTGTCCCTGGGGGTGCCGCCGCGGATGAAGACCGGCCGGCCGACCGCATCGACGATGTCGCCGAGATCGGCGACATCGTGAGGGGCGTCGATCTTCAGCAGGTCGGCGCCCAGTTCGGCCGCCAGCCGCGCCGCATGCAGGATCTGCGATGTCTCGCGCACCGTGTTGCCGTCATCGTCCACCGCTAGCGCCTCCACCATCACCGGATGGCCGATGCGGCGACACATGGCGGCGATTCCGGCCAGGTGGCCGCGGTGGTCGGCGACCCGCCGGTGGCCCTGGGCGTTGACGAGGAAGAAACAGGCCACGACATCGGCACCGGAGCGGGCGATGTCGTCGGCCGAAGCGACCAACGTCGCCTCGATGTCCGAGCCGCCGTGCTGGCGAAAGGCGCCGGTGGTGTCGAGGCGCATGGCGTGGCATGTCGCCAGCCGCTTCATCGAGGACATCGCCTGCATCGTCGCCGGGCTGACCAGCAGCCCGTCCAGGGCGTTCTCCGGCAGGGTCGACAGCAGCCGGGGAATGTTCTCCAGGCCCGACACATGGCCCTCGAACAAGGGATGGTCGACGCCGAGAATGAGGCTCCGGCCGTCGGCATGCGAAAACAGGCGCTCCATCCTGAGCTCAAATCCAGGCCCTCGGTTGCCGCCCGCCACCGATGGTCGCTGCCGCCCGGAATCCTCTCGCGATAGAGCGTTCATGTCTCGTCCTTTGCTTTACAGTTTGGTTGCAGCGCCAGTCGCTGGGCTGCTCGTTCGAATTCATCATCCAGGGCAGACCGGGGCCGCTGGCTAGAGCGCGTGCCGGATCGCCTCCAGCGCCTGGCCCCGGGCATAAGAAACCGAGGTGCCGCGCCGGGTGACGCTGTCGGCTGAAACGGCGATGGCCAGCCGGACGCTGGCCGCGGTTCCCATCTTGGCGGCGAGGCCATAGGCGAAGGCACCGGCAAACGCATCGCCCGCGCCGGTGGTGTCGGCGACGCTCACCTTCGGGGCGGCAAACAAGACGGCGTCATCGGCGGCGGCGGGGTCGACATAGGCCGCCCCGCGGTCGCCAAGGGTGACGACCAGCCTGATGCCGCTCTTGCGGGCGAACGCCTTGGCCAGGGCCACGTCGTCGTCATGCTCCAGGCCAAACATCTCGCGGGCAAGCAGGCGCAGCTCGGTCTCGTTCGGCAGCAGCCAATCGGTCAGCCCCAAAAGGTCCTGGCCAAGCGCCGACGCCGGCCCCGGATTGAGAACGGTTGCCGCGCCGCGAGCACGCGCATGGACAAAGCCCCGCACGATCGCCGGCTGCGGGATCTCCAGCTGCGACAGCACGACGTTGGTTGCGTCGATGTCGTCGAACGCCTTGTCCACAAGGCCCGGCGAGACATGATCGTTGGCGCCGCCACTCAGCACGATCCTGTTGTCTCCCGCCGGCTCGACCCAGATCGCGGCAACGCCGCTGTAGATGCCGGCGATGGTCGAGATGTGGCCGGTGCCGACGCCGCAGGCCTTGAAATGGTCGAACCATTTCGGCCCGAACAGGTCGTCGCCGACACATGTCACGATGTCTACCTGACCGCCGAGAAGGGCCGCCATCACCGCCTGGTTGGCGCCCTTGCCGCCGAAGCCCTGGTCGAACGACCGTCCAAAGACCGTCTCGCCGCGTTCGGGGACCCGGTCCAGATAGCTCACGAGGTCGATCATGTTCGAGCCGACGACGGTAATCCTGCAGTTCCCACTCATTGCCATGTCCATCATCCTGGATTCGTTGAATTCTTCGTGGACCGGTCCGCGCCGGTCGTCATGTTTCGGTTCGCGGCGGAGTTCAGGCCGCCGCGGGCGGCTTTGCCGGCCGGTTGTGGTCCGTGCTCATCACCGCGCGGATGAGATCTTCTTCCCCAACCTCGCCGCCCTTGAACTCGCCGGTCAGCCGGCCGTGGTGCATGGTGACGATGCGGTCGCTGAGCCCCAGCACCTCGGGCATTTCGGACGAGATCAACAGTACCGCCATTCCATTTGCCGCCAGTTCCCGGATGATCTTGTAGACCTCGTCCTTGGCGCCGACGTCGATGCCACGTGTCGGCTCGTCGAGGATAAGCAACCTCGGGTCGGTGGCCAGCCATTTCGCCAGCACGACCTTCTGCTGGTTGCCGCCGCTCAGCGTGACCACCGCAGTCGTCGGCGACGGGCTGCGCAGGCGGAGCCGCTCGGTAAATTCCGAATAGAGCGCCGCCGCCCTGGTCCTGCGCAGCAGGCCCCAGGCCGAAAGCCTGGCCAAATTGGCAAGGATGACGTTTTCGCGCCCCCCGGCCCCGAGCACGAGCCCCTGCTTCTTGCGGTCCTCCGGCACCAGGCCGATGCCCAGCGCCACGGCGTCTCGCGGATGCCTGACGGTGACCGGACGGCCCCGCCAAAGCAAGGTCCCACTGGCCGGGCGCAGGCCGAAGATGGCTTCGGCGAGTTCCGAACGGCCGGCGCCGACGAGGCCGTAGAGGCCGAGGATTTCGCCTTCGGAGATGCTGAAGCCGACATCCTCGAATGCCCCCGGCGACGACAGTCCCGACACCGTCAGCACCTCGTTTCCGGCAAATTTCCACGTCGACGCCTGCCGGCGATCCAGCGTCCGGCCGATCATCAGGCTCATGACCTGAGCCTCGTCCGCATCCGCCGTGCGCAGCGTCGCCTGCGTCTCGCCGTCGCGAAGCACCGAAATCCGGTCCGACAGGCGGAAGATCTCCTTCATCTTGTGCGAGATGTAGATGATGGCGACGTTGTTCTTGCGCAGCCGTTCGATGGTGCGGAAAAGTGATTCCGCCTCGGCTTCGGTCAAGGTCGCCGTCGGTTCGTCGAAGATCACGACCGAGCACGGAAATGCCGCCGCGCGCGCGATCTCGACCATCTGCTGGCGGGCGATCGGCAGGTCGCCGACCCGTGCCGCCGGATCGATGTCATAGCCGCACGCCTTGAGCGCGCGCTCGGCATCGTCGTTCAGCTTCCGCCGGTCGATCATGCCGTTCCATTTGCACGGAAGGCTGCCGAGGAAGATGTTTTCGGCCACCGACAGATCCGGGGCCAGCGACATCTCCTGGTGGATCAGCACGACACCGCCGTTGCGCGCGTCGCGGGGATTCTTCGGCTCGTAGGCTGCGCCCGAGTGCAGGATCTCGCCCGCATCCGGCCGGATGCCGCCAGCCAGGATCTTCATCAGGGTCGACTTGCCGGCGCCATTTTCGCCGCACAGCGCATGGACTTCGCCGGCGAAGACGTCGAGATTCACTCCGGCCAGCGCGCGAACGCCCGGGAAAGCCTTGGCGATACCCCTGATGCGCATCAGGGGTTCACCTGCAGCCGCGAAACCCTCGCGGCTGCGATCTTCATCAACCTTGCGGTCAAGCATTGCTCACTCCCTGAAGAGGCCTACCGGTTCAGAAGTTGGGCCGCGAGATGGTGTCCACATTCGCCTTGGTGACGCCAGGCGTCTCGAGGTACTCGAACTGCTTGAGCTTCTCGCCGGCCGCCAGCTTGAGGGCGCTGCGCAAGGCAAGGCGGGCATCTTCCTCCGGCGACTGGTAGACCGACCCGTAATATTCACCGGTCTTGATCAGGTCCCAGACGAAACCATACATGGTGGCATCGACGAACTTGATCTTGCCGGCCTCGAGCGTGCCTTCCTGGATGGCGGCGCGCGCCGCCGTCAGGGCGCCGAAGCCGACGCCGGAATCGACCGAATAGACGCCGTCGATCTGCTTGCCGAAGCGGGTGATGAAGTTCTCCATCAAGGTCTGGCCCTTGGCCTGCGACATGTCTGCGGGCTGCGAATCCAGCACCTTGATGTCGGGATACTTCGAGATGACCTCCATGAAGCCGTCGTAGCGCAGTTGCGCCATGCGATAGCCGGGCGTGCCGTTGAGCAGGACGATGTTGCCCTTGCCGTTCAACGCAGCCGCCATGATCTTGCCCGCCTCCTGGGCCTCGGCATAGTCGTCGGGACCGGTGTAGCTGGTCATCGCCTCCATGCCCGACTCGTCGATCATCGAATTGGAGATGATCAGCGGGATGCCTGCCTGCGCCACCTGCCGCGCCGCCGGCACGATGGCCTTGCCGTTGACCGGCCAGACGATCATGACGTCGACCTGCTGGGCGATCAGGTCGCGGACCTGGTCGGCCTGGCGGGCCGGATCAAGGGCGGCGTCGGTCATGATCGGCTTGACGCCCAGTTCCGCCGCATATTCGTTGAATGCCTTGAAGTAGGCTGCCGCATAGCCGTTGAGGCTGGGCCCGAGATTGGCGAAGCCGACGACGATCTCCTCGAACGGCTTCTTGCTCTCCTTGGGAAACCAGTCCGGCGGCGCCGCCACGGCGTTGCCGATGAGCGCAAGGCCAATCGCAGCACTCGCTATCAATGTTTTGAACGACATGTATTCCTCCCTTTGTTGAACTTTTGTGCGCTTCATTCGCCGTGGCGCATCGCCTGGCCGTTGACCTGGCGGTCGAGGACGAGAGCTATGATCAGCACCACGCCGACGATGACGGGGATGTAGAAGGGCGAGACCCGAAGCAGGTTGAGGCCGTTGCGCAGGATGGCCAGCGCGAGAACGGCGCCCAGCGTGCCGGTCACGCCGCCCTTGCCGCCTTGCAGCCGCGTGCCGCCGAGCACGACCGCGGTGATGGCGAGCAGTTCGTAGTCGCGGCCGAACGACGGGGCTGCGGCGCCGAGATTGGCGGCCATGGCGATGCCGCAGATGGCGGCCATCAGCCCGCACAGGGCAAAATTCGCGATGACATGGCGCGAGACCGCGATGCCGGCGTCGACCGCCGCACTCCTGTTGCCGCCGATGGCAAAGGTGTTGCGACCATGCGGCGTGAAGCGAAGCACGAAGCCGACGACTGCAGCCAGGCCGGCGAACAGGACGACGACGATCGAGATCGGGCCAATGGCCAGCATGGCGAAGGCGTTCAGCCGATCGTCGGTCGACGACAGCGAAATGTCGCCGATGGCCAGGAAGGTGAGCCCCCTGATCCCGCTCATCATCGCCAGTGTGACGATGAAGGAGCTGATCCCCATCTTCTCGACGATCAGGCCGTTGACCAGCCCGACGAGCACGCCGGCGGCAAGGGCTGCGAGCACCGCCACGCCTAGCCCGTAAGGCTGAAGCGCGACGACGATGCAAGCGGTCAGGCCGACGACGGCGCCCACCGAGAGATCGATGTTGCCGCTGATCACCACGGGCGTCATGCCGATGGCCAGCAGGCCGACGAAGACGCATTGCGTCAGCACGTTCGAGATGTTGAACGGCGTCAAAAAGAACGCGCTCTGCAGGCTGAAGAAGACTGCGAGTGCAAGCGCAAGCAGCCAGACCGAATTGCTGCGGATGAAGGTCTTCAGGCCGTCGAACGACGTGGCGGACGGCTGGAGGCGATCGGTGGCAAGGCTCATGCGACCTCCCTCCCCGTGCGAGAAATGACGTTCATCCAGGCAGCGGCGATCAGCACCACGGCGACCGCGATCCACTGCATGTAGAAGGGGAAGCCGAGAAGCAGCAGCGCGCTCTGCATCGCGCCGATGACGACGATGCCGAGGATCGAGCGCAGCACGCTGCCCGATCCGCCGATGAGGCTCGTGCCGCCCAGGATCACCGCCGACAGCACCAGGAGTTCCAGGCCGACGCCGGAGTCGTGGCGGGCGGTCATGACCCTGGATGCGTAGACAACCCCGGCGATGGCGGCAAAACCGTCGGCGATGACATAGGTGGCAAACAGCGTCCGGCGGACATCGATCGACGAATAGGCGCTGGCGATGGAGTTTCCGCCGACGGCGAAGACCTTGCGCCCAAAGGTGCTGGCATGCAGCAGCACGCCGCACAACACCGCAAGAACCAGCGTCAGGACGACGGGCGACGGAATGCCGAGAACGTAGCCCCGGCTGATCGAAGTGAACCAGGTCGACGCTTCGAGGTCGCTCATCACGACATTGGCGCCCCCGGTGTAGATCAGCGCCATGCCTTGGACGATGGAGAGCGTTCCGAGCGTTGCGATCAGCGAATTGAGGCGGAGGTAAGCGACCAGGAAACCGTTGAGACAGCCGACGAGCACGCCGATCGCCAGGGCGACAGCTATGGCCGCAACAGGCCCGACCTCGTTGAGCAGCGTGATCGTGGCGATCGCGGAGCACGACAACACCGAGCCGACCGACAGATCGAGGCGGCCGGCGATGACGACGAAGGTCACCCCCAGCGCCATGATCGCGGGCACAGCCATCTGGCGCAGGACCTGGTTGACGTTCTGCAGGTCGAGAAGTTGCGGGATGAAAAGCCATGCCGCCAACAATGTCAGCGCTGCGGCGATAACCGGCGCATGCCGCGCGCCGCTGGTCATGATCATAGCTGGCATGTCACTCCTCCCTTAGTGCAGAAGGAGTATGCCTAGTGCCTTCAGGCTTGCGAAGGCTTGCACGCTTGTCGCCGCAATAACTTCAAGTTATCACTGGTACTGATAGCTTGCGTCGTTTCCGGCAAGGAGCTGAGATGAAAAAGACCACGCAGCATGTGACCGACCACTACCTGCGCTCCTTCATCCGGATCGCGCGCGCCGGCAGCCTTCACAAGGCCGCAGCCATCGTCGGCATTTCGCAGCCGGCACTCAGCAAGCAGATGAATTCACTCGAGGAAACGCTTGGCGTCAGCCTGTTCCGACGGACGACGCGCGGCGTGACGCTCACCGCCCACGGCGAATTCCTGCTCAACCGCGTCCAGTCGCATTTTGACGACATCGATGCCTCGATCATGGAGCTGGACAGCCGCTCGCCAAAGCTGAAGGGCCAGATCGTCTTCGGCGCGATCGAGACCTGCAGTTTCATCGACACGCTGTGGGATCTCGTCGGCACGTTCTCGCTGGAGAACCCGGAGCTGTCGGTCAACATCCGCACATACAACAGCGCCGAGATCGTCAGGCAGGTCTCGACGGGCGAATTCGACTTCGGGATCGTGCATGACAATTCGCTGTTTCCAGGCGACATGATCAAGACCCAGCTCGTTCGCGAACGGCTTTCGATCGTCTACTCGCGCAAGCATTTCGACGACGAGGCCATCGCAAGGTACCCCGACCTCGACAAGGACGTTTCGCTCATTTCGTTCGATGTCACGTCCGCCTTGGGCCGGCTGGTCCAGAACCACAACCGCCGCTACGGGATCCCGATACGCATCGAAACCAACTCGGTGCGCTACCTGCTCGATGCCACAGCCCGCGGCCTCGGCATCACCATCCTTCCGGAACGCTTTCCCCTGTCGTCGCTGCAGGACGCCGGGCTCGTGCGGCTCAACTCGCCGGCGCTGGACACGGTACGCGGCAACGTCATCATCCAAAGGCGCCGGCCGAGCCTGTCCAACCAGGCGGAAAGGTTCGTCAGCGAACTGCTGCGCCGGATCGCCAGTTAAGGCGCCGATGGAGCGCAGCCATCGCGGCATCTCAAGGGATCGCTCGAGGCGTCACGGGGACGCGGGCTTGCTCTCCAGCTTGCAGGCATAGAATTTTCGCGGGTCCCCGGCTCGCTTGCCCGGACCTTCAACGCGTCCGAGCCGCAGTGTCACGACCTGTCTGGGTTCGCCGCCCTGGTCGGCCCGCACCTCGCTCCATGTCATGTCCAGGCAGTGCGGATACGCCTGCTCGAACTGTTCGAGCACGTTTCCCCTCAGCTTTTGCACCGACAGGGCCTTCGGATAGAGAATGGCGGTGCTGTCCTTGACAATCGGCGGGTCCCAGTTGACCTCCATGCCCAGGGCATTCCGCGCATAGTCGACCATCGGCATGAAATGATAGGGACCGTTGGGGTTCTTGGCTGCATTCTCGTCATATGCCGGCGGATATTCCGGCTCCACGCCGAAGTATCCCGCGATGAACGACCAGCCGAAATAGGTGACCACAGCGAGCAACAGACCTGCGGCACCCACTGCGATGAGCCCTTCAATTGTCGAATTGAACGCCCCGGCCACCCTTTCCTTCACCCATTCGATGAAACCCGCAACGATACCCTTGCGCGCAGGTTTCAGGCCCTGCCCTGGCTGTACATTGCCTGCAGGGGTGGCGACCGTGGTCTTCTCGTCGGCCACCCTGTCGCCGGCAGCCGGCTTGCCCTGATCCTGGTCCGGGGCCATTTCCGCCGTCGGCTTGCCGTCGACGGCCGGTTTGCCCTGCTTCGGAATCGCCGGCTGAGGCGCTTTCGTGCCGCCCAGCTTTTTGGCGGCGCGCGGCTTCCTGCTGTCCTGCTTGCCGTCCCTGGCCACGGTCAGACCCCTGGCAGCGCCATGAACAGATACTCCCGCCCGCCTTCGCGATCGTTGCGGATGATGAGGTAGGGCGAGGTGAGCTCGACGAAGGTGATGCCGCTTTCGACCTCCCGCGAAAACAGATCCTTGAGCTCCGAAAGCATCCCTGTCCGGCCTTCGGCGCCGGTCGCCAGACGTGGATCCGCGACTGCGCACCAAAAGCCGTCGAGGGTCGCATTGGCATCGCTGTAGGCCCGCACCGGACGCCTGTCGGCGTCGGGATAGTTGGCCAGGCAGGCGCCGATGGCATCGGAGTAAGGCGGCTGCTGAAGGCGCGGATCGCCGCTGTCGAAGGGAGAGGCCGCCGCCAACAGGAAGCCGATCGCCGGGGCAAGGCCATTGTCCTTGGCACCGCGCGTGTTGATGAAGTCGGCCAGATTGGAAGCGATATGTCGTTGTGCCGCCTGCAAGGCGTCGCGTGGCGGGCTGCCTGCGCTCCAGCCGTCGACCGAGAAGCGGCACGTATGCGCTCCGGGGTCCTCATACATCACCACAGTGGCACCCGGCGGAAAACCAATGATGGCTGAATTGGTCACGGGGTCGTCGCAAATCAGCTCTTCTGCGCCGACGTGAGCCCCTGAAGACAACAGGAAAGCGCAAGCCATGAACCAGTATCGCATGGTGGAACCCCCTCCCACATCCGAACAGACTTCAATGCCAGTACTAGCTGCCTGGGAGACTTGGCTGCATGTCGTCTCTTCGGTCACGGCATCATATCAGAATAGCCTGAAAAGATCAGAACAACCTGAAAAGATCGCCATTTCCGTGGTTGTCTGGGCGTTCGCGCCGACAGCACTTGGGAGGAATGCCCGCTCCCCTATCCCTCTTCCGCATTCGCCGCGGCGCGGAAGCGCGCTTCGAACTCCCGCCGCAGTTCGCGGCGCAGTTCGGCGGCGCGGTGGCGGCGGCGGTCGATGTCGGTCGACGGCACGAAAGGCGGGATTTCGGTGGGGCGGCCGTCATCATCGACCGCCACCATGGTGAAATAGCACGAGTTGGTGTGGCGCCGCTGGCCGGAGCGGATGTTCTCGGCCTCGACGTGGATGCCGATTTCCATCGAGGTGCGGCCGGCGAAATTGACCGACGCCCGGAAGGTGACCAGCTCGCCGACATTGATCGGCTCCCGGAACACCACCTGGTCGACCGACAGCGTGACGGCGTATTTGTTGGAATAGCGCGAGGCGCATGAAAAGGCGACGCGGTCGAGCAGGTTGAGCAAGGCACCGCCATGCACCTTGCCGCTGAAATTCGCCATTTCGGGCGTCATCAGCACGACCATTTCCAGCCGGCGCGTATCCCTGTCTTCCACGTATGACCCTTTCCCTGCACGTCGCACCCTAACGATTCGACGCTATCCAAGATGCGGCTGAAATACCAGTTTCAGCCCGGTCCGGGTGCGGAAAACAAACCGGCTCGGTGCCCTTGTGGCGCGAGAGAATTCAAGCCCGCCACGCAGCCGCGGCCCTCGTCAGCGCATGAAGATCAGCGCCATGCCCGCGACCACCAGCGCTGCCCCGACCCAGGCGCCGCCGGCCGGGCGTTCGCCGGTCCGCGCCCACAGCATCGGCAGGATGATCACCGGCGAGGTTGCCGAAAGCGTCGAGACGATGCCCACCTTGCCGCCCGAAAGCGCAAACAGCAGCAGCGTCATGCCGATGGCGAGCGCGATGATGCCGGTCAGTGCCGTCAACGCGGCGATCTTCCATGTCAGCGGCGCCCTCGGCTTGACCGCCGGTATCGGCAACTGGATCAGCACGCTCAGGCACAGGGCTGCGACGCCGACGCGCAGCATCGAGGCGACGAACGGGTCGATGCCCGTCGCCATCACCGGGCGCGCGATGATGGAGCCGATGGCCTGGCCGGCAGCCGCCCCCAGTCCAAGCGCCACACCGATCCACAACGGCCCCTTCACCGTTTCCCACGCATGCAATTGCGCCCGGCGCTTGCCAAACAGGATTGCCAGCAACACGCCGGCAACCGTCAGGCCGATGCCCGCGGCAGCCATTGGCGCAAGATCCTCGCCCAGCAACAGCCAGCCGAGCACGGCGGCAATCGGTGCGTTCAACGCAAACAGGATGCCGGAGCGCCGGGGTCCGAGCCGGTTCAACGCCGCAAACAGCAGCGTGTCGCCGGCGAATATGCCGATCAGGCCGGACAGCAGCAGCGGTCCCGCACTGCCGGCGTCGAGTTCGCGCCATGTGCCGGTGAACACGACATAGATTGCCAGCAGCCCCGTCACGAAGATCTGCCGCAGGCGGTTGAATGCCGGCGCGCCGAGATAGCCGGCGGGGCCGGCCGAGATCAATCCCGTTACGGCCCAGCATGTCGCGGCCCCGATTGCTGCGATCTCGTGAACAGGCATCGATGTTCCAACTGGCAAGAGTACGTACGAAGAGGCGGTACATTCGCATCTTCTGATTCACCGCTATAGATGCGCCCGATGTTTCGTCGAGTGGCACGGCACCGCGGCGACAGGGCCACCGCGAAACCAATCGACTGTCTCGAACGATTCAAGCGTTATTACGCGTTGGATTGATCAAAAGCGCGACCATAGCTTGTGCCCGAAAGGACCAAGCCATGAATGCCCACAGTCGATTCGACCCGAACACCGTCACCGTCAGCCCACAACAGGCGCGCCACCAAAGCCGTTCCGGCCTCCTGGCCGGCGTTGCGCTGACGGTAGCCATCGCCGGCATCGCGTTTGCGCTGCGGCTGGTTCCTGGCATATCGAGCTTCAGCCCGATGATCATCGCCATCGTCATCGGCATGGCGGTGCACAATCTGTGGGGCACTCCGGTTGCAGCCAAGGCGGGCGTGGCCTTTTCCATGCGCAAGCTGCTGCGCTTCGCCATCATCCTGCTCGGCCTGCAACTGACAGCGAGCCAGGTCGCCGAGGTGGGTGCCACCGGCATCGCCATCATTGCTGCGACGCTCGTCGGCACCTTCAGCTTCACGCTGTGGCTGGGAAAGGCGATCGGCGTCGACCGCAAGCTGGCCGAACTGATCGCCGCCGGCACCTCGATCTGCGGCGCCTCGGCGGTCATCGCCACCAATACGGTGACCCGCGCGCCGGACGAGGACGTTGCCTATGCGGTCGCCTGCGTCACCGTCTTCGGCTCGGTGGCGATGTTCGCCTATCCGCTGCTGCCCGGTCTGCTCCACCTCGACGCCCATGCCTATGGCCTGTGGGCCGGCGCCTCCATCCACGAGATCGCCCAGGTGGTCGCGGCAAGCTTCCAGGCTGGCCAGCAGGCCGGCGAGTTCGGCACGGTGGCAAAGCTCACCCGCGTCATGATGCTGGCGCCTGTGGTGATCGCGCTCGGTGTCCTTGCCAGGAGCCACGCCAGGTCGGCAGGCTCGGCCCGGGACGGCGCCCCTGCCCCGATGCCGTGGTTCGTGCTCGGCTTCATCGCCATGGTCGGCTTCAACAGCCTGGTCGAGATCCCTGCCGAGGCAAAGACGTGGATCGTCACGCTGACCACGTTCCTTCTGGCCACCGCGCTTGCCGCCATGGGCCTCGAAACCGACGTCGCCAAGCTCCGCGCCCGTGGCGCCCGTCCACTGCTGCTTGGTCTTGGCGCATTCCTTTTCATTGCGCTTTTCAGTCTAATGCTGGTCAAGCTTGCCGGCTGACGACTGAAAGGAATGCCGTGACCCTCGAACAGCTCAGGATCTTCGTGGCGGTGGCCGAGCGCGAGCACGTCACCCGTGCCGCCGAAGCGCTCAACCTGACGCAGTCGGCGACCAGTGCCGCGGTGTCGGTGCTCGAAGCGCGCTACCAGACCCAGCTCTTCGACCGCGTCGGCCGCCGCATCGTTCTGACCGATGCGGGCCGCATCTTCCTGTCGGAGGCGCGTGCGGTGCTCGCCCGCGCCCAGTCGGCGGAGATCGTACTTGCCGACCTCGCCGGCCTCAAGCGCGGCGCGCTCAAGCTCGCCGGTAGCCAGACGGTCGCCAACTACTGGCTGCCACGCATCGCCCATCGTTTCCGGTCCAGCTATCCCGGCATCGACCTCGACGTCACCATCGGCAACACAGAAACGGTCGCAGCACTGGTCCGCGACGGCGTTGCCGATCTCGGCTTCGTCGAGGGCGAAGTCGACGATCCGGCCCTGGCCATCGAGCCGGTCGATGAAGACGAACTGGTTCTCGTCGCAGCTCCCGGCCATCCCTGGACCGGCAATGCCCCCGGCAGCCAGCGCGACCTCCAGGCCGCGCGCTGGGTCCTGCGCGAACCGGGTTCGGGCACGCGGGCGCATTTCGAGGCCGTCCGCACCGCCCGCGGCCTCGAACAGGGCAGCCTCGACATCGCTCTGGAACTGCCGTCGAACGAGGCCGTCCGGGCCGCGGTCGAGGCCGGCGCCGGCGTCGCGGTCATGTCGCGGCTCGTCGCCGAAGCCTCGCTCAAGGCCGGCACGCTCGTTGCCATCGATTTCGAACTGCCCAGGCGCCGCTTCTTCTCGCTCCGCCACAAGGAGCGTTATGCGACGCGGGCGGCACGCGAATTCCTCGGACTTGTCGGCGCCGGTCCGCGACGCGCCTGACGGAACGACAAATCTCGCCGGTGGCGATCAGTTGGGCGACACTGTTTCCTGAGGCGGGCGCGCCTCGGCAGCAAGGTGGAAGAAGCTGAGCGCGAACACACCGCCGGCGAATAGCGCAAGGATCGTCAGAATGATCCAGTTCGAACGTGCTCTTCGGCGCTGGATCATCTGGCTTTCTTCGGCGCTCAGGTGTCTCATCGTGCCAGGTGCAGCTTGCATGGGGATGCCTCGGTGTCGCTTCGCCTTTTCTAACCCAAGGAGTGGCGACTGGATGCTGCCGGTGGCTGCGCCACATTGCCGCTCACGCCGGCGGAAACATTGCCTTAACCATGATGGGTCGAAACTGTGTCGACCACGCCGGGCAATTCGGCCGGCACAACATGGTATCTACGAATGCGAAATGCGCTGAGAACGGCTGCGGTTGCAGCCCTTGCAGTCTTGCTGAGCAGTTGCGTCTCGAGCGTGCTCGAGGTGGATGGCAAGGCGACCCGGCCAGTGCCGGCCGCCCTCAAGGCGGAAATGTCGCGCAAGGCGATGTCGCCGGCGGCGCCCATTCTCATCCGGATCTTCAAGCAGGAAAGCGAACTCGAGGTCTGGAAGCGTGACCGGAGCGGCAAGTTCGCGCTGCTCAAGACCTATCCGATGTGCCGATGGTCAGGCAAGCTCGGGCCCAAGACACGCACCGGCGACAGGCAGGCGCCCGAAGGTTTCTACCATGTCTCCGCCGGGATGCTGAACCCCAACTCGCAATACTACCTGTCGTTCAACCTGGGCTACCCAAACAGGCTCGAGTCGGCTCTCGGCTATACCGGCGAAGCCCTCATGGTGCATGGCGCATGCTCGTCGTCCGGCTGTTTCGCCCTCACGGATCAAGGCGTCGCCGAAATCTATGCGGTGGCGCGCGAGGCGCTTGCCGGCGGCCAGGGCTCGTTCCAGGTCCAGGCATTTCCGTTTCGCATGACACCCGGAAACATGGCGAAAAACGGTTCCGATCCCAATTTCGCGTTCTGGTCCGACCTGAAGCGAGGCTACGATATTTTCGAGGTAACCCGCCGGCAGCCCAAGGTGTCCGCCTGCGGCGGGCGTTATGTCTTCGACAGGGAGTTCGAGGGCGGTGAACCGCGCGACGTGCTTGCAGCCTGCCCGCCAGCCCTGAATGGCGACGATCCGAAGATTGCCGCCAAGACGCAGGCAGATACAGTTACGGCAGGCAACCTCATCTCGACCGGGACCGCGCTCTCGGCCCATGCCTATGCCGATGGTGGCATGCACCCCAGCTTCCGCAAGCTGCTCAAGCGCGACGGCCAGGCCGACCTGGCCAAGAGGACGTCAATGACTTCGGTTCCGATCAGCCGGCCTGATGCCGCCCTGGCCGACCCGCACTCCCCGGACGAATGAGCCGGTGCATCGGCGACCATGGCCGCCGATGCTGTCCGATGCCTAGAAGCTGACCGCCAGCTTGGCATCGATGCCATGGTCGGAAGCCTTGCTGCTGACCTGGCCGGTGTAGCTGATGCCGAGCCTGGTCTTCGGCGTGATGGCGAAGTCGATGCCGGCGCCGAGCACGGCCGCATCCCTGGCGATGGCCGCACCGCTGACGTCGAAGCCGCCGCTGCCGTCGAAGGCGAAGGACGAGGTCGGCGCGACGTCGCCGAAGGCATGGCGCCAGCCCAGCGTGCCGTGGAGCGTGGCCTCGCTCGCGCCCAGCGAAACGTCTGTCGAGCCGCGCACGCCAAGCGTGGTGAAGGTCACGTCGCTGCTCGATGCCGCGCTCGACAGTGCCGCCGCCCCGCCCTTCTCGGTGAAGGCGTCCGTCCGCAGGTTGACATAGGTCAGGTTGGAGAAGCCCTCGACCGTGAAGCGCCCAGCATCGACCTTGTAGCTCGCCTCGCCGAACACCTGTGCCGTGCCGCCGCTGTAGCTCGCCGACAGCGCGTCGGCAAAGCCGGCGAAGGCAACCTGGCGTGCGGTATCGAAGCGGTGCCAGGTGTAGCCGGCGCCGACGGTCAGGCCGAACGGCCCCGCCCGCGTGCCGGCGTTGACGCCGAGATGGTAGTTGTCGCTGCTGCCGCTCGAGCCGCCATTGGCGGTGTCGAACGACGAGCGGCTGTAGCCGGCAATGACGCCGGCGCGCCAGGCATCGCCCACCAGCGCGTCGCCGCCGGCCAGCAGGCCGCCGGTGCTGCGGTCGAAGCCGACATTGGCGGCATCCGCCTTGCTGTCGCCCCACGAACCGAACGCGCGCGTCCACAACGCGAAACGGTCGGTGTCGGCCGCCACCAGTTCGAGGCCGTCGTCGCCATAGGCCATGACCGGCATGCTCGCGGCAGGCACCTCGCCGAAGGCCTGGTCGATGCGGCTGGTGGCGGCGTCGAGCATGACGCCGCCGTCCTGCATCATCATGCCCCTGGCCGAGGAATGCACCTCGCCCGACATCTGCTCGAACGCATCCTGCGCGCCGGCCTCGTCGAGATTGGCGACGGCAGCATAGGCGGCATTGCCGAAGCCGAGGCTTTCAAGGGCGGCGGCTGTCGCCTTCTGGTTGCCGTTGGCGCCGACGTCGGCAAAGCTGATGTCATTGCGGTTCAGCGTCAGCGTCACATCGTTGGCGCCATAGGCCAGCGTCGGGTCGAGGAAGACGAGGTTCGAGCTGACATCGGCGAAAGTGCCGGTCAGGCCACCGGCGGCGGTGACGATCGTGTAGCGGGTCTGCGGCGCATAGTTGTTGCCCGAGGCTAGCGTCAGCACCGAACCGCCCTGAAGCACCGCCTTGCCCGACGCCGCGACCTTGTCGCTCTCGCCCCTGTCGTTGGCTTCGACCTCGAAGACCGAACCCGCCTCGAAGGTGATGTCGCCCGCGACATGAATGGTGCCGATCGAATTGCCCGGTGCGAGCACGCCGCCCGCGGCAACCACGGTGTTGCCGAGCGTGCCGATGCCGCCCAGCGTGCCGCCGGCGCCGACCGTCGTCAGCGCCGAGGAGGCAATCGAGCCCTGAAGCGAGAGCGCGCCGGCCTTGACGATGGTCTCGCCGGTGTAGCTGTGAGCGCCATCGAGCACGAGCCCGCCGAGGCCGAGCTTGGTCAGGCTGCCTTCGCCGGAGATCTCCTTGGCGATGCCGAGCACATTGCCGGCGTCGGCGATGTCGAGCGCCCCACCGCCTGCCTCCAGCACGAGGTTGCGGGCAAGCACGTTCATGCCGGTGCCGACAACCTTGAGGCTGCCGCCATCGAGCCGGAGCCTGGCCTGGTCCGTGCCGAGCGCCGCATCCTCCTCGACGACGACGGTGCCGCCATCGGCCACCTTGAGCTCGCCGATGAAGCTGTGATCGTCGATGCAATAGTCGGCGATCGCCTGCTGGAAGCGCGCATCGGTG
The DNA here is from genome assembly GCF_014206975.1 of Aminobacter aganoensis. Classification (GTDB taxonomy): domain Bacteria; phylum Pseudomonadota; class Alphaproteobacteria; order Rhizobiales; family Rhizobiaceae; genus Aminobacter; species Aminobacter aganoensis. The sequence goes on along the minus strand of NZ_JACHOU010000004.1, from coordinate 141,691 downwards.
CTCTTGCAGTCAAGCAAAGTCTTCTTCTCGGCCTCCGTCAGGCCGGCCAGGATCGGCAGGCCGTTTTCGTCCGAGATCTGGCCGAGATAGACGTCGTCGCGCATGTTGTTGCGGGTGAGGAAAAACTCCTTGCCGCGCTCGGCGAAGGTCGAGGCATCCTTGCCCCAGACGACGCGGGTCTTCTGCGTGCCATTGTCATCATAGGTTTCGAGCTGCGGCCCGACCCAGCGCACATTGTGCGCCACGGGCTCATGGTCGGAGAGCGGCGTCTTCGTACCGTTGGCGTTGGTCACATAGCTTACGTCGGTGATGACGCCGAGATAGGGATCGTCCTTGTCGTCGTCGATCTGCCACCACTTGCCGAAGGGCCGCGAGGCCAGGAAGTGGTCGATCTTGACGCGGTGCCAGCTGCCCCAGGTGTTGGTCGCGTCCTCGCCATGCGAGGGCCAGGTCACCGAACCGTCGTTCAGCGAATGCGGCGAGAACTGCTCGCGCTCCTCCGGCAGTTGCAGCACCTGATACTGCTTCTTCAGGATGTTCATGGTCTGCGGCAGATTGCCGGCGACCGGATACATCTCGTCGGCGAACAGATCCGGAGGGATCGGAGCCGCATCGATCGCCGCATTGCCCTTGCCCTTCCACTGGGCGATGAAGGCGTCGAGCTGCGCCTGGTCCTTGGCATATTGCTTGAGCAGGCTGAGATAGAAGGCGTTGGTCGGCGCCTTGGTGTAGATCCTGAGCAGCCGTTCCTGCTGGCTGATCGAGTGCAGGCCGCGCTCCGAGACGTCGCCGGCATTGAAGTCGCCCGTCATGATGATCGGGGCCGTTGCCGAGGCCGCCCACTGGTTCAGCCCCTTGGCTTCGCCGATGCGGTTGGTCGAGGGATCGTAATAATTCAGGTGGGTGGTTGCCACGTAGCTCTGCGGCCGGCTCGAAGTGGCATCGAGCAATGTGTAGGTGGCGGTATCGCCCAGCTTGTTGGCGCCGAAGCTCCCAGGCAAGCGCGAGATCACGCCGACGTCGCCGTCCTGCCGCTTGCCGAACGTGCCAAGCCCGGCCCCGCTCAGGATTCCGGGAATGTCGCGTGTGTAGGTGCTGTTGGCCTGCAGTTCCTGGAAGGTCAGGACATCGTAATTGCCCTTGGTGAGGAATTCGGACATCACGCTCGGATTGGCCTTGAACCGGTCGAGCCAGGTGTTGAGCGTCAGGATCCGGATCGAATCTTCGGCCGCCTGGGCCGAAACCGCCTGGAGCGCCAGAGCGGTGCCGCACAGCAGCGCGGCCGCAGCGGTGCGCATGCGCCTGTTGTGGCGGGCCTGGCCAGGCGCGTCGTCGGCGCCATGTTGGAAAGTCGTCATCGCGTAACTCCTGTGTGCGAGGCGACCGCGCATTGTCACAAAACCGCCAGGGCTGGCGTGCGAATGACATGTTGCGGTCACTGAAAAGTACGGATTCGGACATTAGTTTTGTTAGATGTCACTTTTACAACATTATTGGGTACGATCCCGAAACTCCGCACATCGCCGGAGGAGCCGGGTGAACCCGGCACGGGAATTTGCTAGCTAGGATTGTGGAGACCGGATCGCAGATGCCCAGAACACACGGACCCGGCATGGACCAGGACGACAAGAAGTCGAGGCGCCAGGCGCAGCTCCTGAGCTATCTGGAGAAGAACCACTACGTCTCGATCGAGGAGATCACCACGCTTTACGGGGTGACGACACAGACGGCGCGTCGCGACATCATGGCGCTCGAACAGGACGGCAAGGTGCGCCGTCTGCATGGCGGAGCCACCATATCGACGCCGGTCGAGCCGGCGGTGCTGCGCCAGCGCCGCGTCGACAATGCCGCCCAGAAAGAGAAGATCGGCCGCCTCGCCGCCGAACTCATCCCCGACGGCGCCGCCGTGTTCATCGACACCGGCACCACCTGCGAGGCGGTGGCGCGGGCGCTGGTCCGGCACCGCGATCTGCGCGTCGTCACCTACTCGCTGCGGGTCGCCACGACGCTCAGTGAAAGCACCAACTTCGCCGTTGCCGTCCCCGGCGGCTTCGTCCGCCAGGTCGACGGCGGCGTGTTCCGGGAGGAGACGGCAGACTACATCAGGCGCTTCAAGTTCGACATTGCCGTCATCTCGGTCAGCGGCGTTGACCATGACGGCGACATCGGCGACGACGACCATGCCGAGGTCGCCGCCGTCTCCGCTGCTATGGGCCAGGCCGCGCGCACCATCATGGCCGTCGACAGCTCGAAGTTCGGCCGCCGCGCGCTCGTCCGCCTCGGATCGTTGTGCGACATCCACACGCTCGTCACCGATGCGCCGCCGGAAGAGCGTCTGCTCGCCAGGCTGCGCGACAGTGGCGTCGAGATCCGCGTCTAGAAGTTCAGGCGGAGCTTTCTGCCGTCAGAAATGTCGGGAGAGTGTTGCTGTGCCCTAAGGGCACAGCGTCGGGGTGGCGCAGGTCGAAGGCACGGGGTGAAACAGCCTGCTTCGCCGGCGGGCGCTGACCCTGGACGACACGCTTTCCCACCCTTGGGTACCTGCCATGGCATGGCGCGCGAGCATGCGGATGTCGTCGGCGCTGTATCCGTCGCGCTCCATGAGCTTCAGGATGATCGGGTCGTGCAACAGTTCCTCAAGCGTCAGTTCCGGCTGATCGCCCATAGTCGCCTCCGTTCGTGACCATTAGACTAGACACAACATAATCCCGAACCATGACCGGCAAATGGCGGTTGCGTGACACGAAACGGGCTTTTCGTCGACTGGCGGCCGTTGGCGCTCGGCCGCCTTGCCAAAATTGCGTATCGCCGCTGCTACCAGCTGATACGGGCCTGCGGCATGCCATACATCAGGCGCGAAAACTCGTCGCCGGAGACATGGACCAGCGTGCGGTGGTCGCCGCCCTCGAAATAGACGTCGCTGCCGCGGCGCAGCTGCTCGTCGACCACGCAAGCCACCCTGTAGGGCACGCCGAGGATCGGCACGGCGCCTTCGTCGCAGTCGGGAAACAGCGAGCTTGCCTCCTCTTCGGTTGCCAGCCGCACCTTGTCGCCGATGATCTCGCGCATCCTGGCGAGGTCGACATGACGCGAGGCCGGCAGCACGGCAAGCACATAGCCGTCCTCCCATCTCAGCACCACGCCCTTGGCAAGGGCATTGCCGGGCACGTGGCTCGCCTCGGCCGTCATCATCGAGCAGCCGGTCCGCGCATGTTTTGCGGCGTCGTAGCGGATGTGATTGTCCTCTAGATATTCTTGCATCGTCAATGAGATAGCCATGACCGTTCCTCCGGTGGGCGTACATCGGACGCTGTTGACCGGAACAGGCGGAGCAGGCGGCTGGCACCCAAGCGATGGTATCGGACTGTCCGATCCCGCCATGGCCAACTCATTGCCAGTTTGCCGGTATGCCGAAGTTTCGAGGCCCCAACTGGGGTATTTCGAACGCGCGGGAAAGATACACTGAGCGACCGCGGACGGCAACAAAAAGACCGCCGCGCGCCCGATTTCGGAGCGCGCGACGGCTGTCCCGGCCAAGCCTGCGGCGCCCGCGCCTATTGCGCTGCCTTGACCTGCTCGTCCCAGGTTTTCACCTTGGTCTCGCCGTTGAGGAAGGGCAGCGCCATCGCGGCCAGTTCGGGCGCGAAGAAGACGTCGTAATGGGTCCTGTTGGGGATGATCGCCAAGCGGTTCTGCGACATCGTCTCGCGCATCCAGCCGGCGTCCCTCAGGCCGCCGCCGAGCAGCTGGTAGAACTTCACGATGTGCTCGGGCCGGTACATGTCGCTGTCGCCATAGGCCAGCATGACCGGCATCTTCAGCGTCTTGACGTCATCGGCCCAGTCATAGGGGGTGCGCATCATCTCGCCCATCCTGTCGAGCAGCTTGGGGAAGTCCTCGACCTTCGGCGCCACTGCCGCATAGGCCTGGTACATCGGCGTCGGCTTCATCATCTCGGCCATGCCGGCGCCGACCTGGGCCTGCATCGGCAGCATCTCGGGATAGAAGCCGTCCTGGGCATAGCCAGTCGACACCAGCACCAGGCGCCGCACCATGCCGGGATGCTGCACGGCCAGCCGGAAGGCGACGCCGCCGCCCATCGAATAACCCATCACGTCGAACTTCTCGTAGCCGAGCGTCTTCAGCAGCCCGGCCATGTCGTCGCCCATGTCGACGAGGCTCATCTTGCGTTCGGTCAGCGCGGTGCGGCCATGGCCGTAGAGATCGACCGCAATCACCTGCCGTCCCTTCGACAGGGCCGGCAGCATGGGTCCGAACATGTCGATCGAACCCAATCCGCCATGCAGCAGCAGCAGCGGCTCGCCCTCGCCGCGGATCTCGTAATAATAACTCACGCCGTTGACCTCGGCATGGCCGGTCCTGACGTCGGCCGGCTTCGATTTCGTCGTCTCGGCCATGGCCATCCCTCCCGTTGCAACTGCAAATGCCGCCGCCGCCAGCATGGCGATGAAACTGCGCTTGTTCATGCCTCGTCCCTTCTCTCGATCCAGGCCTTGCGACCCTCTTGCCTCTAGGACGAACCAAACGACGGGACGCCGACACCGGTGGAGAATTTTTCCACGCCTCGCGTTTTTTTCTGAGGCCATACGGAGACTTGCGAGATCTCCTCGATCGCGCTTCACAGCCTTGCCGGAACCGTTGGATTTGCGGAGCCGTCACGGCATGGATCCCCGGGTCTGCGCAGTTCGCTTCGCTCCTGCTCCGCCCGAGGATGACGACGGCAAAGAGGTTTGCCGCTAATCTCCTTCGTCTGTATCTTGGCATGATGACTGTCGAAAACAGCGACTTCCGCCACTGCCGTTGACGATTGGCAGCGAGTCTCCTGCCTCCGTCATCCTCGGGCGGAGCAGGAGCGAAGCGAACTGCGGAGACCCGGGGATCCATGCCGCGACACTGGAGCTTACGCTACGGTCCCATGCCATTCGTACTTGCAATGCCAGCTGGATTGCCCCACGCGCATTGTCACCATCTGTCAGCATCCCGCGTGGATAGCCGACCGCGTTTCTCCACCCCCCTCTCAACCTCCCGTATCATCACTCTCGCGATCTTCCACGGGACTCCGGTGCGCACCGGGCAACGGGGGGAAGCGCCGGTGCCGGGCTGGCAGGAGGTCGGATCTTCTGCTGGGTGATGAGCCCCCAAGCCTGGGCCTTGCTGGCGGCCTGCGGAAACCCCGCCGCCGCGAAGAGCGGGGCAAGAACACCGGGCGGGGCGCGAACGTCGCGCCACATAAAATATTATCGGAAGGCACGGCCTCGCGCCCCGCTTCCCGAACCTTCTTCATCCTGAGCTTGTCGAAGGATGACAATGGCCAGGCGCGAAAGCGAGCGTGGCGGTAAAGAGGTTCGGCCATCGCATGGCCGCGCATGCGCAACGGCCCTGCGCAGCCCTCATCCTGAGCCTGTCGAAGGATGGGATGGCGGGCGCTACTGGTGATGCCGCCAACACGAACTGCCGTCGATCTGGAGCGGTGCAGCGTTAAGATGAGACGAAATGGATGGTGCCGGTGGGAACTCGGAGACGCCGCACTCCGCCCAGCCCCCCTCATCCGCCCTCCCGGACTTGTCGAGGAACTGGGCACCCTCTCCCACAAGGGAGAAGCACGGCTCACTGCCTCAAATCGTCTTGGCCAGGGCCTCGAGCTGGTCGGCGCACTGGCCCCAGCCCTCGTGGAAACCCATCTTCTCATGGGCCTCGCGATCCTCGACCGACCAGTGCCGGGCAATGGCGGTGTACTTGGTCTTGCCGCCACCGGCATCCTCGAAGGTCACGGTCGCGGCCATGAACGGCTTTTCAGACGGCAGCCAGGCCTCGGTGAAGGCATCGGTGAACACCAGCTTCTCGTTGGGCACCACTTCGAGATAGACGCCGGAGCTCGGATAGTCGACGCCCTCGGGGCTGCGCATGGTGATGGCGCTGGTGCCGCCGGCGCGCACGTCGAGCTTGGCGCTGGCCGTCGTCCAGGGCAGCGGCGCGAACCATTTCGGCAGCAGTTCGGCATCGGTCCAGCAGCGATAGAGCTTCTCGCGCGGCGCATCGATGATCCGGGTCAGCACCAGTTCGCGGTCGTTGGCAGCAGTCATGTCGTCGTCTCCTGATGAATTTGGCTTTCGAAGCAAGGACGAACCCCGACGGGACGATCCGACAGGCCGGCGCAAAAGAATCCGCAGCTAGTGCTTGCGCGCCTGGACGAGATAGGAATCGATCGTCGTTTCGCCCAGCCAGCGCGCCGCCTCGAGCCGGTGCAGGCCCTCGACCAGCACATAGCGCTTGCCGTCATGGCGCACCTGGATCGGCGTCTTCATGCCGTTCTCGACTATGTCCTCGGCGAGGTGCCGCACGGTTTCGGGATGCAGCGTCTTCTTGCGCGCGGAAGGCACATAGATGTCGTTGAGCGGTATCTTCTGGACTCTGAGCATGGTGGCTTCCGGCTGTGGAAGTACAGCTAGCCGTAGATAGGGTGTTTTGCCGGGCTGGCCAAGGCAGCCGCCGGCGACAGCAACCAGCCGCCCTGCGGCGTCAGCTCTTTTTCTTGGCGCCACGCCGCTTGGCGTCGTCGATCATCATGTTGGCCAGTTGCATGCGCACCATGGCGCGCTGGCGCAGATGCGGCGCCACCCGGTCGGGATGATTGGCCAGCGCGAAGATGCGGCGCATCCTGGCGAGGTCGGCGGGCTTGGCATCGGCCAGCCCCAGTTCGGCGGCGATCACCTCGGGGTCGATCGAAGGCGGCTCGGGCTCCTGGACGGCGGCCGCCTTGGCGTCGGCCTTGACCATGTCGAGCAGCGAGACGAACTCGTCCTCAAGGGCGGCCCCTGCTTCGCGGTACTCTGCGGCCACCGTCTCCCCGGCGACGCGGATACGGCCCGAATGCAGCTCATCGGCGACCGCGAGATAGTCGAAGGGGATCGTCGGCGCGGGCGCGACTTCGCCGGGCTCGGACGCGACGAACAGGTCGTCGAGCAACGATGCGAAGTCCCTGTTGATCCCGGTCCCCATCCGAGGCCCTCCGCGCGAAAGCAAATGATACGCAATATCTGGCCGGACCATAAGGGCAGCCGGTTAAAAATCGCTTCGATGCTTCGTCCGCATCTTACGCAACCCTGCGAGAAAAAGCCGGGCCGCTCGAGGACCGGCGGCCCGGAAACGCCATACGGCGAGGAAAGCCGGCAGCGCCGGCATGTGCAATTACGCAGCCGGACCGGACCTTGTTTCATCCAACCGGGAAAAAATCTGGCGGGTTGCATGGCAGCCATGCCGATGCTGCACTGCACAATCGCGATGGAATCGCCTATATGTACCGATGGGAGGACCAACAGGAGCCTGAAAGATGGGTTTCTACACCGAACTGTTCGCCCGCCCGCGCCCCAAGGAACAGGCAGGTTATCGCGCAGCGCTGGCGCTGCTCAATGCGATGAGCAATGCCGACCGCTCCGACATCGGCATCAAGCCCGCCGACTTCCCGCGCATCGCCCGCGAAATGTCGACGCGCCAGGCTTGATGGTCCCGCGCGTCACTGCGCTGCCGCAATCGATCATGCATCATTGCGGCAGGCAGGAGATTCGCGATGAAAACCGTTTCCAAGACAGCCGCCGCCATGCTGGCCCTTTCGGCGCTGTGGCCCGTCCAGGCCTTCGCAGCCGAACTGCCCTATCTCGATGACCGGTCCGACGCGGCCGCCGTCGTCCGCTCGCTCTACAATGCGGTGAGCCGCAAGGAATATGCCCGCGCCTGGGACTATTTCGGCGAAACCAAGCCCGCCAAGGACTTTGCCGAATTCGCCAAGGGATATGAGACGACCGAACGCGTCGATGTCGAGACCGGCACCGTCAGCTCCGAAGGTGCTGCAGGCAGCATCTTCTACAACATCCCGGTGGCGATCCGCGCCGTCGCCGGCGACGGCACGGAGAAGGTCTTTGCCGGCTGCTACACCGCCCGCCAGGTCAACGCGGCGGCGCAGGAGCCGCCGTTCAAGCCGATCCTTCTCGAAAAGGGTAGCCTCAAGCCGGCCGAAGGCGACCTTGCCGGCGCCCTGCCGAAACAATGCGGCGACACCCCGCCGCCCGAGACCGACGCCCTGTTCGACCAGGCGACGAAGCTGTTTGCCGCCGACTACAAGGGCCAGTGCGACGCCAGCCGCGAGGGCGAAGGCGCCGCCAGGAGCTACAAGATCAGCTACGTCAACAAGTCGGATGCGCCCGACGCCAAGCCGAATGAAGCAAGGCTGTTCCGCTTTTTCTGCTCGATGGGCGCCTACAACGAGACCCACGTCTACTACCTGTGGAACGAGCTCAACGGGCTCAACCAGCAGCATTTCGCCACGCCCGAACTCGACATCCGCTACGAAAACGACGACAGCGAAGGCAAGCTCGAGAGCCTGAGCGTGATCGGCTACCGCGCCGAGACGCAGCTGGTGAACTCGGACTATGACGAAAAGACCATGACGCTGATGTCGCATGCCAAGTGGCGCGGTGTCGGCGATGCCTCGTCCGACGGCGTCTGGATCTTCCGCGACGGCGCCTTCACGCTGGTCAAATACGACGTCGATGCGTCCTATGACGGCGAGATCAACCCGGAGAGCATGCTCGACTACAACACCGGGCCATGAGCTATTTCGCCTGAAGCATCCAGTTGAGCGTGTCGCGCCAGTCGGTCATGCGGATCGGCGTGCCATGAGTGCCGGTCTCGAAGCGGACGAAGCGCGCGGGGTAACCCTTGTTCTTTGCCAGGATCGAGCGGAAGAACGCCTGCTGCTTGTCGACTGGGAAAACCGGGTCCTTGCTGCCTTGGCCGAAGAACACGGGCACCCCGGCCTTGAAGGCGGGTGACTTGAGAAAGCCGTCGTCCCAGAGCGAGCCGAGCAACATCAGCCCGCTCAACCGCTTGGCAGCCCGGGCATCGCGCGCGAGCCCCCAGCACAGTGCCCCGCCCATCGAACCGCAGGCGACGACGATCTTCGCGCCCGGTGATTGCGCAGCGTAGTGGTCGATCAGGGCTGCCACTTCGGCCACGCCCTTGTCGCCGAAGTCTGAAAAATCGGGCGAGAGATAGAGCCCGCCATTGGCGGCCATGAGGTTCTTGATGCGGTTGAAATTGCCGCCGAAGGTGAAGTCGTCGACGCCCTGCTTGCGGCTGCCGCCCTGGCCGTGGAGATAAAGCACGATGACCGAAGCACCTTCGGCCTTGCCGACGGCGAAATGCCTGATGTCGCCGACGTCAAGCTTCAGCACCAGATCCTGCTGGACCTTACGAACGCCGGTCGAGACATACTTGCCCTGGACCCGTCGCTCCGGCACCTGGTCGCGCGCGTTGATATCGCGCATCTCCTGGTAGTCGACGACGCGGTAGGTGTCGCCCTCGGACGAGAGGATCGCGGGATAGGCGAAAAGGTCGTCCTTGTAGGGGGCAAGGGTTTGGGCCGAGGCGGGAAAGGCGAGCGTTGCGCACGCCATCGAGATAACGCCCAACGCAAGCCGGCGAAGCCTTGCGCCCGACGCCCCCCTCTGGCCTGCCGGCAATCTCCCCCTCAAGGGGGGAGATTGGCTGTCATCGGCATCCGCGCCCTTCGGCAACGTCGGGAAAGCAACACCCGCGCAACTGCTGATCTCCCCCCTTGAGGGGGAGATGTCCAGCAGGACAGAGGGGGGCGCGAAGGAATGCAAGGCTGAATCGATCGACATGACGCAGGGTTGGCTAGCCGACAGGCGGTTTGTCAACAGCCTCAATCCTGCAGCACCCCGCCAGCACCTTCGAGCGCCTCGGGCGTGTCGACGTCGACGGCGGCCCCTGCCCCGATCTCGATGTCGATGACATCGACACCCTCGCTCTCGATCAGGTGCCGCGCGCCGGTGTCGCCTTCGAGATGGGCGACGGCAGGGAACAGCGACCGCGGCAGGATGACGGGGTTGCCGCGCTTGCCGTCGTGGGTGGCGCGGACGACGGCACGGCCGCCTGCCCGCTCGAACGCCTCGATCAGCCGGTCGAGGTCGGTCGCCAGCACTTCGGGCATGTCGCCAAGCACGACCAGCGCGCCGGCGGCATCCTCGGGAAGTGCCGACACGCCCGCCTTGAGCGAACCGGCGAGGCCGGAAGCGAAGTCGGCATTGTGCGCTATGGGAATGTCGAGCCCGGCGATGGCCTCACGGATGCGAGCGGCCTGGTGGCCGGTCACAACGACAGTGCCTTCGGCCCTGGAGGCAAGCACCCGCTCGGCAGTGCGACGCACCAGCGGCTTGCCCTGGAACAGCGCCAGCAGCTTGTTGGGCCCTCCCATGCGGCTGGAGCGGCCGGCGGCGAGCAGCACGGCATGGACTTTCGGCGCGACCGGCACGGCCGGTGCCTCGCGCGGCTGCGGACGCGTCGGGATTTCCATCAAGAGCCCGCCGACGCCCATGCCGCCAATGTCGGCAGCGGTGACCTCCAGCCCGGCAATCAGCCGGTCGAGCACCCAGTCGAAGCCGTTCTCCCTGGGGCTGCGGGCGCAGCCGGGCGCGCCGATGACCGCCGTGTTGCCGATATGACCGAGCACCAGCAGATTGCCGGGATCGACCGGCATGCCCGAACGGACAACCGTGCCGCCGGCCGCCCGGATGGCAGCGGGAATCACATCGTCGAAATCGGCAAGGGCCGAGGCGCCGAAGATAACGACCATGTCGTGCTCGCGGGCCAGCGCCCTCGCCGCCTCGGCGACAGCCGAAGCTTCGTGGGGGGTACGGCGCTCGGCCGTCAGGCGGCTGCCCGAGCGGGCCAACCGGTGCTCGGTCTGCCGCGCCGTCTTGTCGAGCACGCTTGGCTTGACGCTTGGCAGCACCGTCTGGATGACGCCGACGCGTCTGGGCACGAACGGATTGACGGCGAAGATCTCGCTGCGCGCGCAAATATCCGTTGCCTGGCGCACGAGGTCGCCGGACACGGCGAAAGGAATGATCTTCACGGTCGCGATCATCTGGCCCTTTTCAACGGTGGCATGCCGGGCAAGCGTGGCAATTGTGATCGACGGATCGATGGCGTTGATGGCGTCGACCAAGCCGGCATCGACGGTGAAAACGCCGGCTTCAAGCGCGTGCAGATTGACCCGGCCCGTCGCCGCCGGCTTCACCTCGATGTGGCGATGGCGCATGCTCGCCGCGATCGCCTCTGCGGCCTCGTCCTCGCCGAGGTCGCCCGGGTCCAGCACCGCAACGACGATCTCCGTCAGGCCGGCGGCCTCAAGGATGGCGATGTCTTCGGCAGCAAGGACATGGGCCTTGCGGTAGCGGCGGTCGTCGGCGCTGGTGGAATGCGCCAGCACCGCGCCGACTGCCTGTCCGACAGGTATCGTGCCGAATTTCACGCCGCCTCGCTTGTCGTTTTGGCACCCAGGCCGCGCGAACGGAAAGCCGCGATGACCTGAGCCAGGACCGCGACCGCGATCTCGGCCGGGTTGGCGGCACCGATGTCGAGGCCGATGGGCGCATTGATACGCTCGATCTGCGCCGCCGTCGCGCCCATGCTGAGGAGCCGCTCGACACGCTTGGCGTGGGTCTTGCGGCTGCCGAGCGCGCCGACATAGAAACAGTCGGCGTCGAGTGCCGCCTTGAGCGCGAAATCGTCGATCTTGGGATCATGGGTGACGGCCGCCAGCGCCGCATAGCGGTCGAGCGGGCAGTGCGTCAGCACATCCTCGGGCCATTCGGCGCGAAGTTCGACATCGGGAAAGCGCTCGTCGCTGGCAAACGCGGTGCGCGGATCGATGATCTGGAGCGGGAAGCCGGCGATCCTGGCCATGGGCGCCAGCGCCTGGCTGATATGGACGGCGCCGACCACCACCAGCCGGGGCTGCGGCAGGTGAACGTTGAGGAAGAACTGGCGGCCTTCGGCCTCGGCGGTGCCGGAAAGGCCGGTGCGGAAGGCCCTGGAGATCGCCTCGCCGAGATCGCCGGCGACAACATCGCCCTCCTTGACGACACGATCGCGGCCATCCCCGATGTCGGTGACCAGGATGGCGGCACGGCGCGCGCGGCGCTCGGCGTTCAGCGTCTTCAGTGCAAACGGATCCATCGCTCTAGCCCAACCGCTCGACATAAACGCGGATGCGGCCGCCGCACGACAGGCCGACCTGCCAGGCCGTCTCGTCGGCAACGCCGAACTCAAGCATCTTCGCCTGGCCGCTGCCGATCACTTCGAGCGCTTCGGAGATGACCGCGCCCTCGACACAGCCGCCGGAAACGGAGCCGTGAAAGGTGCCCTCGGCATCGATGACGAGATGGCTGCCCACCGGACGCGGCGCCGAGCCCCAGGTCTCGACCACGGTGGCAATGGCGACATCCTTGCCGTCCTTCATCCAGCCTTCGGCGATGATCAGCGGATCGCGGGCTTCGTCGAGAAACTTGCTTGGCATGGAACCTCCCTCATGACCTTACGCCGCCCGGCGCTGGCCGTCGATCATCCACAATCTGGGGTCGCTTTGGCGCGATGCGGGCGCGCCGAGCGACGCGCAAAGGTCGCCGAGCGCATTGAGATTGTGCACCGGGCGGAACTCGTCGACATAGGGCAGCATGGCGCGAACGCCGCGGGCGCGCGCCTCGAAGCCGTCGAAACGCAATAGCGGATTGAGCCAGATCAGCCGGCGGCAGGATTTCTTCAGCCGCTCCATCTCCTCGGAAAGGCCGGCCACATCGTCTCGCTCGAGCCCGTCGGTGATCAGCAGCACGACGGCACCCTGCCCGAGCACGCGGCGCGACCACAGCCGGTTGAACTCGCCGAGCGTGTCGCCGATGCGGGTGCCGCCCGACCAGTCCTTGACCGCGGCGGAACAGTCGGCAAGCGCCGCATCGGGGTCGCGGTGGCGCATCTGGCGGGTCAGGTTGGTCAGCCTGGTGCCGAAGACGAAGGTGTGGACGCGCCGCCGCTTCTCGGTCAGGGCGTGCAGGAAATGCAGGAAGATGCGTGTGTACTGGCTCATCGAACCGGAGATGTCGGCCAGCACTACCAGAGGCGGGTGCACTTCGCGCACCGACCGGAATCTTGGCAGGATCAACTGGCCGCCGGTGCGGGCGGCGGCACGCATCATGGCGCGCGGATCGACCTTGCCGCCATGCGGGTCGGGCTTGAAGCGGCGGGTGCGCACGGTGTCGAAAGGCAGCCGAAGCGCTGCGATCTCGCGCCGCGCCTGCGTGATCTCGTCGGCGCTCATCTGGGCGAAGTCCTTGGCGCGCAACATTTCGTTGCCGGAGACGGTGAAGCGGGCGTCGACCTCGATCTCGGGGATTTCGCGTGGCGGCTGGTTTTTCTGGTGACCCTCGAACATTGCCTGGCTAACGCGGTTTTCGGCAGCGCGCGGCTTTTGCCTTTCGCGATGGTCGGGCGCGACAGGCGAAAACATCGCCAGCAGCTTTTCGATCAGCTCACGCGATTTCCAGAACAGGCGGAAGGCCTCGTCGAAGGTCGGGTGATCCTCGTGCCGGGTGACCAGAACGGCATGCAGCGTCCAGTAAAAATCGTCGCGCGACCCGATGCCTGCCGCCAGCACCGCCTCGATGGCATCCTTGACCGAAGCCGGGCCGACGCGCATGCCGGCCTTGCGCAAGGCGCGGGCGAAATAGACGATATTGTCGGCGATGCGGCCGTCGGGGGTGGCACTACGGGGCGTCATGTCGCGATGCCCCCGGTTGCAGCTGCCGCCTGGTCGAAGCCACTGAATGGGATCATCATTGGACCCGACTGGACTTCATTCAGATCACGGCATGGATTCCCGACACTCTCCGCTCGCTTTGCTCGCTCACGAGGTCGGGAATGACAAGCGAGAGGAAGCGTTTTCGCAAATCGCAGACGCCTGCGATTGGCTGCCAAGGGCATGCGCCGGCGAATGGCGGTGACGGTCATGAAGGTCGTCATTCCCGACCTCGTGAGCGAGCAAAGCGAGCGGAGAGTGTCGGGAATCCATGCCGTGACGGCGAAGACATCGAATCCGGCCCAGGACTGACTTTTCCAAACCGAATGCGAACCGAGACGGGGCTCACGCCAACGCGTTCAACCAGCTGACGGCCGGATGAAGCGGGCGAGTGGAGCACCATCAGACCTACTCCGCCGCCGCCAGCTCCGCCTTCACCTCGTTGAGGATGCGGCGGCCTTCGCCCTGTTCGATGCGCGCAATGTCGTCCTGGTATTTGAGCAGCACGCCGATCGTGTCGGAAATCGTCTCGGGATCGAGCGCCACCTTGTCGAGTTCGGTGAGCGCGCTGGCCCAGTCGATGGTTTCGGCGACGCCGGGCACCTTGAACAATTCGATCTCGCGCAGCCTCTGGATGAAACGCACGACCTCATGGGAAAGACGCTGGTTGGCCTGCGGCACCTTGCGGCGGACGATCTCGAGCTCACGCTCGGCATTGGGATAGTCGACCCAATGATAGAGGCAGCGGCGCTTGAGGGCGTCATGGATCTCGCGGGTGCGGTTGGTCGTGATGATGACGATCGGCGGCTCCTCGGCCTTGATCGTGCCGAGCTCGGGCACCGTGACCTGGTAGTCGGAAAGGATTTCGAGCAGGAAGGCTTCGAAGGCCTCGTCGGTGCGGTCGAGTTCGTCGATGAGGAAGACGGGGGCCGCACCCTGCGTGCCGGTGAGCGCGTCGAGCACCGGACGTCGGATCAGGTATTTCTCGGAGAAGACGTTCTTTTCCATGTCGGAGCGGTCGACCTTGCCTGTCGCCTCCTCCATGCGGATCTCGATCATCTGCGCCGCATAGTTCCATTCGTAGACGGCGGACGAGACGTCGAGGCCCTCGTAGCATTGCAGCCGGATCAGCCGGCGCCCGAGCGCGCTGGCCAGAACCTTGGCGATCTCGGTCTTGCCGACGCCGGCCTCGCCTTCGAGAAACAGCGGCCGGTTCATGCACAGGGACAGAAACAGCACCGTCGCCAGGGCCCGGTCGGCGACGTAGTCGGCTCCGGTCAGCAGATCGAGCGTCTCGTCGATCGTTTGCGGGATGGGACGAGGCGTGCGGTCGGTCATGGCGATTCCGGGAAAACGGCCTACAGCACGTGGTAGCTGCGGCCGTGATAGATCAGCGGGCGGAGGTTATCGCCGATGCGCAGGCCTGTCACCTTGCCAAACATGACGCGATGGGTGGCCAGTTCCTTGCTGTCGACCAGTTCGCAGTCGAACACCGCGACCGCGCCGATCAGCGCCGGCGCGCCGGAGGCCAGGACCTCCCAATCGCCAAGGGCGAAGCGCTCCTCCGGCGGCAGGCCGGTGACGCCGGAAAAGGCGACGGCGAGCGGCTCGTGTCTGGCGGCCAGCGTGTTGAGGGCAAAATTGCCGTTTTCGACGAAGGCGTCGTTCTTGGGATTCTCGCGATTGACGCAGACCAGGACCATCGGCGGGGTGTCGGAGACCGAGCAGGCGGCGATGATGGTTGCGCCGCGCCTGCCGGCTGCACCGTCGGTCGTCACCAGATGAACGGCGCCGGCAAAGTGGCTCATGGCGTCGCGATAGGCCTGCGGCCCGACTTCAAACTTCTTCAGCAACGGATTTTCCTGCAATGAACCCTGAGCGCTATATATGCCCGCATCATTGGGCTCACAAGCAAGTGGGCACAAGCACATTGCGCTTGCATGGGCCAGGCAGTAGGTCAAAGACATCGCGTAAACTTGTGCGCGCAGAGGATTTTGTTGGACCGAATGCGATCCGCAACTGCCATCGCCACTGCCCTGGCCGCATCGCTCGTGGCGCTGGCCGCCCAGGCCGAACCGTTGAAGATCGGCGTTGCTGCGCCGCTTTCCGGCCCGTCGGCCATTCTCGGCGAGCAGATCAGGACCGGCGCGGCGCTGGCTGCCGCGCGTGACGGCGTAGCACTCGAGATTGCCGACGACCAGTGCACGGCCGAGGGCGGGGCCGATGCCGCGAAGCGCTTCGTCGATGCCAAGGTCGCCGTCGTCACCGGCTTTCTCTGCACCGAAGCGATCGAGGCCGCACTGCCCGTGCTCAAGGATGCACGAATACCCGTCATCACGGTCGGCGTGCGCACCGACAGCCTGACCGACCGGCGCGACAAGACCGGCTGGCAGGTGTTCAGGCTTGGACCGCGCGGCGACGGCGAGCGCGAGGCGGCAGCTTCGATCCTGACGCGGCTGTGGGCCGACAAGCTGTTCGCCATCGTCGACGACGGCACGATCTATGGCCGCGAACTCGCCGAGAGCGTCCGGGCGAGCGCGGAACAAGCCGGGTTGAAGCCGGTGTTCCTGGACACGTTCAGGCCGCAGCTCGACAACCAGGTGGCGCTAATCGGCCGGCTGCGCAAGGCCGGCGCCACGCATGTGTTCGTCGGCGGTGACGGCGAGGATGTCGCGGTGATGGGCCGCGACGCGGCATCGCTGGGCGTCGGCATCGTGTTTGCCGGCGGCGATACGCTTCGCGTGGCCGACCGGACCGTCCCGCCCGCCGAGGGCACGCTGATGATCGCGGCTCCGGAGTGGTCGAGCCTGGCGAGCCCCGATGTGCTGGCGGCGTTCGAGACGGCAAAGGCGGTGACGGACGGCTACGCCCTGCCCGCCTATGCGGCGGTGGAAGTCGCGCGCGCCGCAGCCGATCTCGCAATAACGGGCGGCAAGCCAGTCGCGGACGTGCTGGCCGGTACCGAATTCGATACGGCCATCGGAAAAATCCGCTTCGACGCCAGGGGGGACCTCGCCGAGACCCCGTTGCGCCTGTTCCGCTTCGACGGCGCAACCTACCAGCCCGCAGAGGCCGAATGATGCTGAAAGCCGGGCCGCTCAGCCTGATCACCGACGTGGCCGGCCTGCGGGTCGGCAATGCCGCCGACGGAAAGGCGAAATCGGGCGTGACGGTGGTCCTGTGCGACACACCGGCGACGGCCGCCGTGCAAGTGCTGGGCGGCGCGCCGGGAACACGCGAGACCGACCTGCTCGACGCGCACAACACGGTCGAGACCGTCAATGCGATAGCGCTTGCCGGCGGCTCGGCCTTCGGCCTCGATGCCGCTTCGGGCGTGCAGGCGGCACTGCGCGAGAGAGGCATCGGCTTTGCCGTTCGGGACCAGATCATCCCGATCGTGCCGGCGGCGATCCTGTTCGACATGCTCAACGGCGGCGACAAGGACTGGGGCCGTTACCCGCCCTATCGCGAGCTGGGATATGACGCCGCGCAGGCTGCCGGCCGCGAATTCGCCCTTGGCACCATAGGCGCCGGCACGGGCGCGCTGACGGCCGGGCTCAAGGGCGGGCTGGGTTCGGCCTCGACCGTGCTGCCGAATGGCGTGACGGTCGGCGCGCTGGTCGCCGTCAATGCCACCGGTTCGGTGACGGTGGGGCGCTCCAGGCACTTCTGGGCCGCTCCCTTCGAACTGGACGCCGAGTTCGGCGGCCTCGGCTACCCCTCGCCGATGCCTGCCGACGCTTCCCGCGTGTTCAAGAAGTACGAGGAAGAAAACAGTGCCATGGCCAACACCACCATCGCTATCGTCGCCACCGACGCGGTGTTGACCAAGGCCGCCGCCAAGCGGCTGGCGATCGCGGCGCATGACGGCTTCACCCGCGCCATCTGGCCGGTGCACACGCCGTTCGACGGCGACCTGGTGTTTGCGCTGGCGACGGGGGCGAGCGGGATCGAGGTCGGACAGGCCGATGTCGTCGATTTCTACGCCGCCGCGGCCTCGACAATGGCCCGGGCGATCGCGCGGGGGGTGCAGGCCGCATCGGCTGCGCCCGGCGACATAATGCCTGTGTGGTCGGCACGCAAAGGCTGACCCAAAATCCTTTGTTGACGGTATCTTAGCGCATTCGCCTGAAAAACTGATTCAATCGCAAAGGGGGCCACTGCCATGAAAATGATGAAGCTTCTTTGCCTCGCAGGCCTGTCGCTGCTGGCCGTTTCGCAAGTTGCCCAGGCCGGCGACGCCGCCGAACTCAACGTGCTCGGCTTCAGCGCCGACGGCAAGGTGTTCGCGTTCGAGGAATACGGCATCCAGGATGGCTCGGGTTTTGCCTATGCCCACCGTTTCTACATCGACACCACCACCGACAAGTTCCTGCCCAACACGCCGGTGCGGGTGCAGATGGAGGACGAGAGCGTCGGCCTGCAGGTGGCGCGCGACGAGGCCCGCAAACGCGGCGACAAGATCATTGCCGAAGCGGTGCTGTCCGCCAATCGCGGCCGCCTCGCCGGGTTCAATGCCGTGACCGAGACCAGCGCCGACGCGCAGCGCATGGTGGTCAATCCACGGCCGGTGTTTCCGCCCATCGATGCGCCGCTCGAATTCCGCCTCGAAGAGATTTCGCTCGGCGAGATCGAACGCTGCCCCGGCATCGGTCCGGTCAAGGGCTTCAAGCTGGTGCAGGTCGGCGAAGGCGGCAAGACCACGGTCATGCAGGAAGACAAGGACGTGCCGCTCAGCCGCGGGTGCCCGACGGGCTATCGAATCGGCGGCGTGCAGACCTTTTTCGGCGAAGGCGGCGCGATGTCCTACGCGGTGCTGATCACCGTCGTCCGCCATGGTTTCGAGGGGCCGGACCACCGCTGGCTTGCGGTGACGGGACGGATGTGAGCGACAGCCCCGCTATCGCCGGCGACCCAAGCCCCACCGAAGGGCCGGGTGCGATGCGCGCACGTCAAAGATTGCGCCAGTCCCTGCCGTCGCTGCGCCTTGCGCTGGCCGGTTCGGCGCTGTGGGGCTTTGCGATGGGCGCGACGGCGTTCTTCTCGCTGCTTCTCGACCATTGGGAGACGCCGCTCCGGGTCCGCGCGGTCGTGGTGCTTTTCGCGCTCGGCGGGGCCGTTGCCTTTCCCATCGGCTGGACGCTGGCAGGATTGCTGTCACACGGCCGTCGCGCCGAGACGGCGTTCGCCGCCGCCTTCGTTGCGCTCGCTGCGACGACGGTCGGCCTGACGACGCTGTTCTATGCACTGCAATATCGCAGCTACTATGCCGAATGGCATGCCGAGCCATTCACCCTGACGTGGGCGTTCCAGGTCGTCTTCACGGGGCTGGTCGCGCTCTACCAGTTTGCCGTCCTGGGCGTCAGGCTCTATTTTCCCGGCGGTTTTGTTGCCCTTTTCGCCACAGCATCGTGGTTTGCCTACCGTTCGCGTTGAGCATTGGGCCTACCTCTGTTAGGGGAGCGGCGACGAAACCTCAGCTGGAAGAGCCCCGCCATGATCCCTCGTTATTCGCGGCCCGAGATGGTCGCCATCTGGTCGCCCGAAACGCGCTTCCGCATCTGGTTCGAGATCGAAGCCCATGCCTGCGACGCGCTGGCCGAAATCGGCGTCATCCCCAAGGAAGCGGCAAGGACGATCTGGGAAAAGGGCGGCGCCGCACAATTCGACGTCGAGCGCATCGACGAGATCGAACGCGTGACCAAGCATGACGTCATCGCCTTCCTGACGCATCTGGCCGAGTTCGTCGGCCCGGATTCGCGCTTCATCCACCAGGGCATGACCTCGTCGGACGTGCTCGACACCTGCCTGTCGGTGCAGCTCGTTCGCGCCACCGACATCCTGCTTGCCGATCTCGACGGCCTGCTCGAGGCGCTGAAGCGCCGCGCCTTCGAGCACAAGGACACCGTCACCATCGGCCGCAGCCACGGCATCCATGCCGAGCCGACGACGTTCGGCGTCAAGCTGGCGCTGGCCTATGCCGAGTTCTCGCGCTGCCGCGAGCGTCTGGTGCATGCCCGCGAGGACATCGCCACCTGCGCCATCTCGGGCGCCGTCGGCACCTTCG
Source organism: Aminobacter aganoensis (assembly GCF_014206975.1). Lineage (GTDB taxonomy): Bacteria > Pseudomonadota > Alphaproteobacteria > Rhizobiales > Rhizobiaceae > Aminobacter > Aminobacter aganoensis. The sequence goes on along the minus strand of NZ_JACHOU010000004.1, from coordinate 121,952 downwards.
CCAACATCGACCCGCGCGTCGAGGAGCATGTCGCAGCCAAGCTCGGCCTCAAGCCGGAGCCGGTGTCGACGCAGGTCATCCCGCGCGACCGCCACGCCATGTTCTTCGCGACGCTCGGCGTCATCGCCTCGTCGATCGAGCGCCTGGCGACCGAAATCCGCCATCTGCAACGCACCGAGGTGCTGGAAGCGGAAGAGTATTTCTCGCCGGGCCAGAAAGGCTCGTCGGCAATGCCGCACAAGCGCAACCCGGTGCTGACCGAAAACCTGACCGGCCTCGCCCGCATGGTCCGCTCCTATGCGGCGCCGGCAATGGAGAACGTGGCGCTGTGGCACGAGCGCGACATCTCGCACTCGTCGGTCGAGCGCATGATCGGCCCAGACGCGACCGTGACGCTCGATTTCGCGCTGGCACGCCTCACCGGCGTCATCGACAAGCTGGTCGTCTATCCCGACAACATGCTCAAGAACATGAACAAGTTCCGCGGTCTGGTGCACTCGCAGCGCGTGCTGCTGGCGCTGACGCAGGCAGGCGTTTCCCGCGAGGACGCCTACCGGCTGGTGCAGCGCAACGCCATGAAGGTGTGGGAAGAGGGCAAGGACTTCCTCGAGGAACTGCTGGCCGACAAGGAAGTGACGGCCGCCCTGCCCGAGAACGAGATCCGCGAGAAGTTCGACCTCGGCTATCACACCAAGCATGTCGACACGATCTTCAAGCGCGTGTTCTGAAACGATAAAGGCCCGCTGGATCGCGGGCCTTGAGATTGCAGAACCCCGGTGCAAGCCGGGGTTTTTTCATGGGCCGTGCTGTGCAGGCCCTTGTGCTTCGTGGCCGGCATCACCCAAACAACAAAAAACCCCGCCGAAAATCGACGGGGTCCTTGCAATGCTTGGCGGCCGTAGCCGGCTGGCGCCGATCCGAAGGGATTAGCGCGAGTAGAATTCGACGACGAGGTTCGGTTCCATCTGGACGGCGAACGGAACGTCCGACAGGCCGGGAACGCGAGCGAAGGTCGCAACCATCTTGTTGTGGTCGACTTCGATGTAGTCCGGCACGTCGCGCTCGGCGAGGGCAACGGCCTCAAGCACGATGACCAGCTGCTTCGACTTCTCGCGGACCTCGATCACGTCGCCGGCCTTGCAGCGGTACGAGCTGATGTTGGTACGCTTGCCGTTGACGTTGACGTGGCCGTGGTTGACGAACTGACGGGCCGCGAAAATGGTCGGCACGAACTTGGCGCGGTAGACGACCGCGTCGAGACGCGACTCGAGCAGACCGATCAGGTTCTCCGGCGTATCGCCCCTGCGGCGGTTGGCCTCTTCGTAGGTCTTGCGGAACTGCTTTTCCGAGATGTCACCGTAGTGACCCTTCAGCTTCTGCTTGGCGCGCAGCTGCAGACCGAAGTCCGAGAGCTTGCCCTTGCGACGCTGGCCGTGCTGGCCGGGGCCGTATTCACGCTTGTTGACCGGGGACTTCGGGCGGCCCCAGATGTTCTCGCCAAGACGGCGGTCGATCTTGTATTTCGCGGATTCGCGCTTGCTCATCGCATTCCCTTTCAAAACAATACACCCGAAACCTCACGTTTCGAGTGAAGGAAACGCGCCCTCCTCTGGCCTCCGTTATCGAGACCTGACAGGATCTTCCACGCACGCTTTGCGGAAAGACCCACGGGACACGTCAAATGAAACACCGGGCGTTTCGGCCCGGCGTTGGCGGCTAACTAGGCGAAACATCGGGGAATGTCAACGCAAGGCCGGCTCATTTGGCATCGTGGAAGATGATGCCGAGGGTGAAACGCTCGCCATGGCGGATACGGCTGACACCATGGCGCATCTTGACCCGGTAGTCACCCCGCGTTCCCGCCCTTGGCCGGTCGCTGACGGCAAACAGCGCGCCCTCGCCCATTGCCAACGGCACGACTTCGGCGCGGGACTGCATGCGCGGCCGCTGCTCGGTCATGACGAACTCGCCACCCTCGAACTCCTTTGCCGGCTCGCTGAGCAGAATCACCAATTGCACCGGAAAGAGATGGGCGCCGTAGACGTCCTGGTGCAGGCAGTTGTAGTCGCCCGGGCCGTACTTCAACAGAAGCGGCGTCGGCTTCGCCTGCCCGTCCGCATGGCACTCGGCAAGGAAGGCATCAAGATCGGGCGGATAGCGCCGGTCGAGCCCCATGCGCTCGTTCCAGCCATTGGCGAAGGGAGCGAGACGTTGGTAGAAGCCCTGGCGAAGGCCGGCAATGATGTGGGGAAGCGGGTTGGCGAAGTACTTGTACTCACCCGCTCCGAAGCCGTGGCGCTGCATGACGATGCGGCTGCGGAAATGCGCTTCCTGATCGTAGAGCTTGCGCAGTTCGAGACAGGCCTGGCCATCGAGTAACCGGCCGGTCGGCGCCATGCCGAACTCGTCGAGTTCGCCGAGAACGGCCTCCCAGTTCACTTTCGAAACAACATCCTGGACATTCATAGCGGCGCTCCGTGTCGGGTTCGGCGCCGAATCTAGGCTGTCACCAGGCGTGCCGCATTCCGATTCCTGCGCGGGTCACGATCCGGCGTCGAACGTGCCTCGGGCGCAGCGCATCTGATCGCGATTGGCCGCCGCCCAGTCGCCGAGAGCGGCGATCGGCACGGCAATCGACTGGCCGAGTTCGGTCAGCCCGTACTCGACCTCCGGCGGCGTGGTCGGCCGCACCGTGCGCGTGACCAGCCCGTCACGCTCGAGCGAACGCAAGGTGACCGTCAGCATGCGCTGCGAAATGCCCTCGATCGACCGCTTCAGCGCGTTGAAGCGCACCGGCTGCTCCTGGAGGTTGATGATGACGAGGATGCTCCAGGTATCGCCGACACGGTCGAGCACCTCGCGGATGGGACAGGTGTCGCGGCCGTCGGTCTCGAAGCCCGGGGTGGTGTGCAGCAGCGGCGCCACTGCCGCTGCCTTCGCTGACGCGTTCATGCGGTTCTCCTGAAGTAACCTGGGCACGAAATCATGCGTTCTTTTCGCGTCCGGCCGGCCGAGCTATATGGTTATCGTTGGTAACCTGATTACAGATCATACCTGCTTTTGCCCGAATTGGCAAAACAGGCCGAACAAGGAGAACAGTCATGAAAATCGCTCTCATCGGTGCATCGGGCTTCGTCGGCGGCGCCGTGCTCAAGGAAGCAACCTCACGCGGCCACGCCGTTTCGGCCATCGCGCGCTCGCCCGAGAAGGTGGCTCCGCTCGACGGCGTCACAGCGGTCAAGGCCGACGTCACCGACGCAGGCGCGCTGAAAGCGGCGATCGCGGACAGCGACATCGTCATCTCTGCCTTCAACGGCGGCTGGGGCGACCCCGACATCTACGCCAAGCACCTCGCCGGCTCGAAGGCCATCGCGGCGGCCGCCAAGGCAGCGGGCAAGCGGGTGATCATCGTCGGCGGCGCCGGCAGCCTGGAAATTGACGGCAAGCAGCTCGTCGATGCTCCCGACTTCCCGGCGGCCTACAAGGACGGGGCGCTGGCGGCGCGGGACGCACTTGCCGCGCTGCGCAAGGAAAGCGGGCTCGACTGGTCATTCGTCTCGCCTGCGATCCTCCTCGCACCGGGCGAGCGCACCGGCAAGTTCCGGCTCGGCACGGACCAGCCGGTGTTCGATGCCAAGGGCGAAAGCCGCATATCGGTCGAGGACCTGGCTGTGGCCATCCTGGATGAGGCGGCAACGCCCAAGCATAGCGGCAAACGCTTTACCGCCGGATACTGATCAAGCATCCCTGCCGGGGCTCAGTGCTTCGTCTTGTGCTCCGGCAGGCCCTTGTGCTTGGTCTCGGCGAACTCCTCGAGTTCCTTCTCGGTCATCGATTCGTACATTTCCTTCGATGCGCCGACGAGTTCGCTCTTCTTGATTTCGCCGCGCTTGGCGGCAAGGGCCGCGCCGGCGGCCTTTTGCTGGGCTCTCGATGTGGCTGGCATGTCGTTTCTCCTGACCATTGCGGGTTTGGGAAACGCCTGCTGCCCGGCGATGTTCCAATCAGACCGTCAACCCGAAGCCCTGCATCAGCCGGCGCGTGGCGAAATCCGACCGCTGCGAGGTGAACACGGCAAGATCGGGGCCGGCCATGTCGCGGTTGCCACGCGAGCCTTCGAGCAGTGACTGCGCCCGGCGCGCGATGGCCTCGGCCGGATCGATCCAGTCGACCGGCCAGGGTGCGGTCTTGCGCATGCGGTTAACCAGGAACGGATAATGCGTGCAGGCGAGCACGACGATGTCGGTACGCCGGCCATCCTGCTCGATGAAGCAGGGCGCGATCTCGTCCTTCACCGCCTGCTCGTCGACGAAGCCGTCGCGCATGTAGGTTTCGGCCATCTGCGCCAGCCTGTCGCTGCCGACGAGGCGGACATGGCACTTCGTCGCCCACTGGGTGATCAGGTCGCGGGTGTATTGCCGCTTGACCGTGCCCGGCGTCGCCAGCACCGACACAAGACCAGAACGCGTGCGTTCGGCCGCCGGCTTGATCGCCGGCACGGTGCCGACGAACGGATGGCCAGGAAACGCCTCCCTGAGCGCATCGATGACCAGCGTCGAGGCGGTGTTGCACGGGATAACCGAGATCTCGGGATCGAAGCGCTGCAGCAGGCCGCCGAACAGATCGAGGATGCGGGCCTTGAGCGCCGGCTCTTCCCAGGCGCCATAGGGAAAGGCGGCGTCGTCGGCGACATAGACGAAGCGGCGCTCGGGCATCAGCACGCGTGCCTCGCGCAGCACGGTCAGTCCGCCGATGCCCGAATCGAACATAAGGACCGGACGGTCAGTCATTGTCGAGCCCTCGGCCGCCAAGCGGCGGCGTGTCGTCTTCATCGGTGCTCACTCTGCCTGAGTGGGCGGCGTGATCGACCTTGGCCTTGCGATCGGGGTAGCCAGCGCCACGCGGTTCCTTCGGCGAGAAATAGTCAAGCGATGCGACGACGCCACGCAGAACCTTGAGCTCGGGGGCGAAGAAGCCGGGCCGCGTCAGCACCGAGCGCAGGTTGTCGACCATCTTGGGCTTCTTGGCGGCGGGACGAAAATAGCCGCGCGCATCGAGGGCAGCTTCCAGGTGGTTGAGCAGCCCGTGCAACTGGTCCTTGGTCGCCGGCGCCATTTCGGGGCCGGTGAAATTGGTCTGGGTCTCGTCCTCCAGGCCGGATTTCATCCATTCGTAAGACATCAACAGCACGGCCTGGGCGATGTTGAGCGAGGCGAATTTGGGGTCGACCGGAAAGGTGACGATCTCGTCGGCAAGGCTCACTTCCTCGTTGTAGAGGCCAAAACGCTCGCGCCCGAACAGGATGCCGGTGCGAAGCCCCGACAGGGCGTGCCCGCGCAAGGTGCGCCCGGCTTCGACCGGGCCGGCGACACGCTTGAAGCCGTCGCGTTCCCGCGCCGTGGTGGCGAAGACGAAATTGAGATCGGCAATGGCCGATGCGAGGTCGGGATAGACCACGACGCCGTCGATGACGTGATCGGCATTGCTGGCGGCCGCCCTCGCCTTTTCGCTCGGCCAGCCGTCGCGCGGATTGACCAGGCGCAATTCGGCGAGACCGAAATTGGCCATGGCGCGCGCTACCATGCCGATGTTCTCGCCGAGCTGGGGCTCGACGAGGACGATGACGGGTGCCTGGGTCTGGATGGGAGTTTCTGACATTGCTGCGATTGAACCGAGAATTGCGCCTTTTGCGCGTCCCTGACATATTTGCGCGTGAAAATGAAGTTCCGGTAAGTGCCGGCCATGGCAGGCGACTTCGCCCAGCCGGAGGCGGCCGCCGAAGACGCCTGACGCCACCAAGAAAATAACCATGGCGTCTGCGACCGCGGAGGTCGCATGCGGTGCAGTTCATACAATGTCAGCAGACAGACCCAAGGTCGCAATCGCAATCATTTGCGCGGTCCGATTCGCTTTGGTATAGGGGCCGCACTCCCAATCGTGAACCTCCGGGACCGGCTGGTTCCAGGCAAGAAGAGGCTTTTTCCAAATGGCGAAGATCAAGGTGGCCAAGCCCGTCGTCGAACTCGACGGCGACGAGATGACCCGCATCATCTGGCAGTTCATCAAGGACAAGCTGATCCACCCCTATCTCGATCTCGACCTGGAATATTACGACCTCGGCATCGAGCACCGCGACGCCACCAACGACCAGGTGACGATCGACGCCGCCAACGCCATCAACAAGCACGGCGTCGGCGTGAAGTGCGCCACCATCACGCCCGACGAGCAGCGCGTCGAGGAATTCAAGCTCAAGAAGATGTGGAAGTCGCCCAACGGCACCATCCGCAACATCCTGGGCGGCACTATCTTCCGCGAACCGATCATCATGAAGAACGTGCCGCGCCTGGTGCCGGGCTGGACCAAGCCGATCATCGTCGGCCGCCACGCCTTCGGCGACCAGTACAAGGCGACCGATTTCAAGTTCCCCGGCAAGGGCAAGCTGTCGATCAAGTTCGTCGGCGACGACGGCCAGGTGATCGAGCACGACGTGTTCGACGCGCCGGGCGCCGGCGTGGCGATGGCCATGTACAACCTCGACGAGTCGATCCGCGAATTTGCCCGCGCCTCGCTGAACTACGGCCTGCTGCGCAACTATCCGGTCTACCTGTCGACCAAAAACACCATCCTCAAGGCCTATGACGGCCGCTTCAAGGACATCTTCCAGGACGTCTACGAGAAGGAATTCGAGGCCGAGTTCAAGGCACGCAAGCTGTGGTACGAACACCGCCTGATCGACGACATGGTGGCCTCGAGCCTGAAGTGGTCGGGTGGCTATGTCTGGGCATGCAAGAACTATGACGGCGACGTGCAGTCGGATACGGTCGCCCAGGGCTTCGGCTCGCTCGGCCTGATGACCTCCGTGCTGATGACGCCGGATGGCAAGACGGTGGAAGCGGAAGCCGCCCACGGCACCGTGACGCGCCACTATCGCCAGCACCAGAAGGGCGAGGAAACCTCGACCAACTCGATCGCCTCGATCTTCGCCTGGACCCGCGGTCTCGCGCACCGCGCCAAGCTCGACGACAACGCCGAGCTCAAGAAGTTCGCCGAGACGCTGGAGCGCGTCTGCATCCAGACCGTGGAGAGCGGCTTCATGACCAAGGACCTTTCGCTGCTGATCGGCCCGGACCAGCCATGGCTGTCGACCACCGGCTTCCTCGACAAGATCGACGAGAACCTGCAGAAGGCCGTGGGCTGAGCCCCACTCCAGGCCCACCAAAAAAGCCCCGGAGCGATCCCGGGGCTTTTTTCTTGCGGGCGCGCGCTTTGCGGTGCGTCCGTCGAGGCGTGTTGCGCAGATCCTCTGGTAAGGGAGGCTGGCGCGTCTGCTTCGAAGACAGAGGCGGCCCAGCCCCCTCAGACCAGCGGCAAATGGATGTCGGTGAGCAGTTCGGCCGGCGCCACGTCGCGCGGGTTGTTGACGTATTCCTCGAACATCACCGCATCGCGCAGTTCGCGGCCCGACTTCGGCAGCCATTCGGCATAGAGCCACTGGTAGGCCTTGTGCATCTCGGCATAGGGACCCTTGTGGCGCAGCACGACATAGTCGCCGCCGTCGACGGTCCGGCGTTCGAGCGGCGTCTCCACCGGGGTGGTGGCATCGGCGGTGACGCAGGCATAGGAACGCAGCTCGTCGGCTGCGACGATGTCGGGGTCGTCGAGATAAACACCGATCATGCGCATTTCGGGCCGGGCGCGGCCCCGCGCATAGAGCGTGCCGAACAGCTCCTCGAACGCCTTGCCGATCTGCATGTAGGAGCCGGTGTGCGCGACGCCGACCAGGTGAACCTCAGGTATCTTGCGAATTGCCACGTCGAACATGTGGGAAGCCTTTCCGTTTGATTGCAGGTCAAAGTGCGTGTGGCTTCCCTGTTTCCGGTAGCGCGCCGGCGGCATGCCATAGGCTGCCTTGAAGATGCGGTTGAACGACTGGACGTTGGGATAGCCAGATCGCTTTGCAATCTCGCCGACACTCAGATCCGTCGCCACGATATCGCCTGCGGCGCGGTGCAGCCGGAGGCGCTTGACCGTGGCGGCAGCCGTTTCGCCGTAGATGGCGCGATAGATCCGATGCCAGTGATAGCTCGACAGGCAGGCGATCTCGGCAAGGCGCTCCATGTCCAGCCCCTCGTCGAGGGTTCGATACCCTTTTCAGGCGGTCTTCATAGACCGCCCATGCCGTTTCACCGTTCATGCCTAGCCTCATGCAATTCGATCGGCTGGACGGAACCATAGATGGATTTGACAAATCCTGCTGACTTGCGACCGCGTGGCTGCAACAAAAAAGGCCCGCCGGAGCGGGCCTTTTTCATGTCAACTTTCGACAGTACCGGTCAGGCCGCAGCCATCGCCGCCTTGACCGCGGCAACCGCCTCGGCTGCCTTGGTGGCATCTGGTCCGCCGGCCTGGGCCATGTCGGCACGGCCGCCACCGCCCTGGCCGCCAAGGGCCGCGGAAGCCACGCGCACCAGATCGACCGCGCTGAAGCGCTTGGTCAGGTCATCGGTGACCGCGACGACGACGCTCGCCTTGCCATCATCGCCCGCACCGACGAACACCACCACGCCCGAACCGAGCGAGGCCTTGCCGGAATCGGCGAGCGGCTTGAGATCTTTCGGCGACACGCCCGACACCACCTTGCCGAGGAAGCTGACACCGGCGACAGTCTCGCCTTCATCGGCGGCGGCGCCACTGCCGGAGCTGCCAAGCGCGAGCTTCTTGCGCGCCTCAGTGAGTTCGCGCTCCAGCTTCTTGCGCTCCTCGACCAGCGCTTCGACGCGGGCCAGGACATCGCCGGGTGCTACCTTGAGCGTGGCCGCGACCGACTTGAGGCGGCGCTCCTGCTCGTCGAGATAGCGACGGGCGGCATCGCCCGTCAGCGCCTCGATACGGCGGACACCGGCAGCGACCGCGCCATCGGAGACGATGCGGATCAGGCCGATGTCGCCGGTGGAGCGGACATGCGTACCGCCGCAAAGCTCGACCGAATAGGGCCGGTTGGCCTTGGCGCCATGAACGCCGGTTCCCATGGAGACGACGCGGACCTCATCGCCGTATTTTTCGCCGAACAGCGCCATCGCACCCTCGGCAATGGCATCATCGACGCTCATCAGGCGCGTGGAGACCGGGCTGTTCTGCACCACGATCTCGTTCGACATGCGCTCGACTTCCTCAAGCTCTTCCGAAGAGATCGGCTTGTTGTGCGAGATGTCGAAGCGCAGGCGCTCGGGCGCGACCAGCGACCCCTTCTGGGCGACGTGGGTGCCGAGCACCTCGCGCAGCGCCTCGTGGATCAGGTGGGTGGCCGAGTGGTTCGAGCGCAGGCGCGTGCGCCTGTGGTGGTCGACCTTGAGCTCGACGGCCGCGCCAGTCTTGAGCTTGCCCCTGGTGACCTTGCCATAATGGACGAACAGGCCGTCGGCCTTTTTCTGGGTGTCGGTCACCTCGACGGCAAAGCCCTCGCCCGAGATGGTGCCGGTGTCGCCCATCTGGCCGCCCGACTCGCCGTAGAACGGGGTCTGGTTGACGACGATGGCGACGGTTTCGCCCTCGTCCACAGCATCGACGACAGCTCCGTCCTTGATCAGGGAAAGGATCACACCCTCGGCCTGCTCTGTCTCGTAACCAAGGAACTCGGTGGCGCCGGCCTTCTCACGAACGGAGAACCAGACGACCTCGGTCGCTGCCTCGCCAGAGCCGGCCCAATTGGCGCGCGCCTCGGCCTTCTGGCGCTCCATCGCCTCGGTGAAGCCGGCAAGATTGACCGAAATGTTGCGCTGGCGCAGCGCATCCTGCGTCAGGTCGAGCGGGAAGCCATAGGTGTCGTAGAGCTTGAAGGCGGTTTCGCCGTCGAGCATGTCGCCGGCACCCAGCGTCTCGGTCGCATCGGCCAGCAGGCCGAGGCCGCGGGCGAGCGTCTTGCGGAAACGGGTCTCTTCCAGCTTGAGCGTCTCGGTGATGAGCGCTTCGCCACGGACGAGCTCGGGATAGGCCTGTCCCATCTCGCGGATGAGCGCGGGCACCAGCTTCCACATCATCGGCTCCTGCGCGCCGAGAAGCTGCGCGTGGCGCATGGCACGGCGCATGATGCGGCGCAGCACATAGCCACGGCCTTCGTTGGAGGGCAGCACGCCATCGGCGACGAGGAAGCAGGACGAACGCAGGTGATCAGCCATGACGCGGTAGGACGCGACATTGCTCTCATCCGGGCCGCGGCCGATCGCCGATGACGCCGCGTCGATCAAGGTGCGGAACAGGTCGGTCTCGAACACGGTCTCGACGCCTTGCAGGATCGAGGCCATGCGCTCGAGGCCCATGCCGGTGTCGATGGACGGGCGCGGCAGGTCGATGCGCTCCTCTTTCGTCACCTGCTCGTATTGCATGAAGACGAGATTCCAGAACTCGAGGAAGCGGTCGCCATCCTCCTCCGGGCTGCCGGGAGGGCCGCCCCAGATGTGCTCGCCGCGGTCGATGAAGATCTCCGAGCACGGGCCGCAGGGGCCGGTGTCGCCCATCGCCCAGAAATTATCGGAGGTGGCGATGCGGATGATGCGGTCGTCTGAGAAGCCGGCGATCTTCTTCCAGTGTTCGGCCGCCTCGTCGTCGGTGTGGTAGACGGTGACGAGCAGCTTGTCCTTCTTGAGCCCATATTCCTTGGTGATCAGGTTCCAGGCGAGCTCGATCGCCTGCTCCTTGAAATAGTCGCCGAAGGAGAAGTTGCCGAGCATCTCGAAAAAGGTGAGATGGCGCGCGGTGTAGCCGACATTGTCGAGGTCGTTGTGCTTGCCGCCGGCGCGCACGCTCTTCTGCGCGGTCGCGGCGCGCGAATAGGGGCGGGTCTCAAGGCCGGTGAAGACGTTCTTGAATTGCACCATGCCGGCATTGGTGAACATCAAGGTCGGATCATTGCGCGGGACGAGCGGACTGGAGGCCACGACCTCGTGTCCGTTCTTCTTGAAGTAGTCGAGAAATGTCGACCGGATCTCGTTCACGCCACTCATATTGCCGCCTTTGATCGCCGCCCTGAACAGATGTTTCGCCGCCGCATGCGGGCGGGAATGGAACTGGCCTTTTAGCGGTCCGCCCCACCCCTGTCCAGAAACACTGGACGCGCGAAAACCCGGAAATCCGCCGCTCCGATGAAAGGCGCCGGCAGCGCAAACGCAAACCGCCGGCACAATGGCCGGCGGTCGCCCAGATCGTCATTCCCAAAGCTGGCCACGCCACACCGGCAGGCCAGCCGCCGGCACTTTTACATCGCGCCGGCTTCGTCGCCGTCGTCTTCCTCGCGCGAGCCGTTCTCGAGGAACTTCTCGGCGATCAGGCCGGCATTCTGCCTGAGCAGGGTCTCGATCTCACGCGCCGCGTCCGGATTGTTGCGCAGGAACAGCTTTGCGTTCTCGCGGCCCTGGCCGAGGCGCTGGGAATTGTAGGAGAACCAGGCACCGGACTTCTCGACCACGCCGGCCTTGACGCCGAGGTCGACGAGCTCGCCGGTCTTGGACACGCCTTCGCCATACATGATGTCGAACTCGACCTGCTTGAAGGGCGGAGCCAGCTTGTTCTTGACCACCTTGACGCGGGTCTGGTTGCCGACGACCTCGTCGCGGTCCTTGACCGAGCCGATGCGGCGGATGTCGAGACGAACCGAAGCATAGAACTTGAGCGCGTTGCCGCCCGTCGTCGTTTCGGGCGAACCGTACATGACGCCGATCTTCATGCGGATCTGGTTGATGAAGATGACCATGGTGTTGGAGCGCGAGATCGACGCGGTCAGCTTGCGCAGCGCCTGGCTCATCAGGCGGGCCTGCAGGCCGGGCAGCGACTCGCCCATCTCGCCTTCGATTTCAGCGCGCGGCGTCAAAGCCGCCACAGAGTCGACGACCAGGACGTCGATGGCACCCGAGCGGACCAGCGTGTCGCAGATCTCCAGCGCCTGCTCGCCGGTGTCGGGCTGCGAGATCAGCAGGTTTTCGAGATCGACACCAAGCTTGCGGGCATAGACCGGGTCGAGCGCATGTTCGGCGTCGACGAAGGCGCAGATGCCGCCCTTCTTCTGGGCTTCGGCAACGGTGTGCAGGGCAAGCGTCGTCTTGCCCGAGCTTTCCGGACCGTAGATCTCGATGATGCGGCCGCGCGGCAGGCCGCCGACGCCGAGCGCGATGTCGAGGCCGAGCGAGCCTGTGGAGACGGTGCCGATCTCGACGACCTGCTCGTTGGCGCCGAGCCGCATGATCGAGCCCTTGCCGAAGGCGCGTTCGATCTGCGACAGCGCCGCGTCCAGAGCCTTAGATTTGTCCACCGAATTTTCCTCTACAAGCCGCAATGAATTTTGAGCCATGATACATCACCCCGTGGTCATCAATGAAGGCCGGTCTATCCGATGCCGATACAAATTTGTACCGGTTTTGTTCACATTTGGCAAGAGCAGCCAAATTATTGATATTGAATGCAAATCTGCATCGTGTTCTTTTTTTGTTTTTGCACCACGCGTGATCCGATGTCGCATCGAGCCGAAAGCCCCTCGCCCGGAAAAGCCCGTCATCGCGATTCGGCGGCGGTTGCCGCCCTCCGCGCGGAACACTAAGTTCGCCGCCTGAAACGCCAACGGACAGCAGCAGCATGAAGTCACCCAGAATCCTTGCCATCGGCGGCGCCCATGTCGACCGACGCGGGCGGATGTCGGCTCCCTTCGTGCCCGGGGCCTCGATCCCCGGGGCCATGAGCGAAGAGGTCGGCGGCGGGGCTTTCAACGCGCTGCGCGGTGCGGTCCGGCGGGGCGCGGCAGGTTCGCTGATGTCGGTGCGCGGCGGCGATGCCGCCGGCGAGGCGGTGGCGGCGGAAATCGCATCCAACGGCATCTCGGACCTGTCGGCGGTGTTTCTCGACCGCGCGACGCCAAGCTACACGGCCCTGCTCGACCGCGGCGGCGACGTGGTGGCGGCGCTTGCCGACATGGGACTGTATGAGCTGGCGTTTCCGAAACAGATGCGGCGCGCCAAGATGCGCGAGGCGATCGCGGCAGCCGATGCCGTGCTGTGCGACGCCAACCTGCCGGAGACGGCACTTTGGCGGCTGGCGGAAGCGGCCGGCACTGTGCCGTTGTTTGCCATCGCCATATCGCCGGCCAAGGCGGTGCGCATGGTGCCGATCCTCGACAGGCTGTCATGCCTGTTCATGAACCGGCGCGAGGCCGCAGTGCTGGCCGGAACCAATGCCGAAGCCGACGCCAGCGAGATCGCGCGCGGGCTGCGCGCCGCAGGGCTCAAGCGTGGCGTCGTCACCGCCGGCGGCAGCGCGGTCTTCGCCTTTGACGCCGAAGGGCTATCGATGATCGCCCCGCCGGCGCCGCGCCAGGTCGTCGACGTCACCGGCGCCGGCGACGCGCTGGCGGGCACGACCACGGTCGCCTTGCTGCGCGGCGAAGGGCTGGCAAGCGCATTGAGGCAAGGCATCGCCGCCGCGGTGCTGGCCATCGAGAGCCCATCCGCCGTACCGGAACTCGGCCAGGCAGCCTTCGACGAGGTGCTGGCCCTTGTGCCGCAAGCCCGGGAAATGGCATGACGCGGACCAAGGAGATCACCATGACGCCAGAAACCGCCCGTCCCTTCATCGACATCCACGCTCCCGTCGCGGCCGCGCTCGCCGCAGGCAAGCCGGTCGTGGCGCTCGAAAGCACCATCATCACCCACGGCATGCCCTATCCCGACAACAGCGCGATGGCGGCGAATGTCGAGAAGATCATCTCCGACGAAGGTGCGGTGCCGGCAACGATCGCGGTCATCAACGGCCGCATCAAGATCGGCCTGTCCGACGGCGAGCGCGAGTCGCTGGCGATGACCGGCGGCGCCATGAAGCTGTCGCGCGCCGACATCGCCTATGCGGTGGCGGAAGGCCGCACCGGCGGCACGACGGTGGCAGCGACGATGATCGCGGCGCATCTCGCCGGCATCAAGGTGTTCGCCACCGGCGGCATCGGCGGCGTGCACAAGGGCGCGGAGAAGAGCTTCGACATCTCCGCCGACCTCGACGAGCTGGCGCGCACGCCCGTCATCGTGGTGTCGGCCGGGGCCAAGGCCATCCTCGACATCGAAAAGACGCTCGAAGTGCTGGAGACGCGCGGCGTGCCTGTCGTCGCCTTCGGCTCCGACATCGTGCCGGCGTTCTGGTCGCGCAAATCGCCCTATGCGGCGCCGCTCAGGCTCGATGCTCCCGAGAAGATCGCCCGCCTGCACGCGACCCGTGGTGCGCTTGGCCTCGACGGCGGTCTGCTGGTGGCGAACCCGGTGCCGGAGAGCGACGAGATCCCCGCTGACAAGATGGCCGGCTACATCGAGGCGGCGCAGAAGGCAGCCGAAGCCCAGAACATCTCGGGCAAGGCGGTGACGCCGTTCCTGCTGGCGAAGATTCTCGAGCTGACCAACGGCGCCAGCCTCAAGACCAACATCGCGCTGGTGGAAAACAATGCACGGCTAGCGGCAAAGGTGGCAATCGCGCTTGCCAAGGCGTGAGCGGCCGTAAGACGCCTCAATATTAGCATTTCATAATATACATTCCGGACAGGCAGGCATAAGCTGCAGCGCGGCCAGCCGTCCGGAATTGACCGGCGGCATCATCGGAGCTGAGTGATGTCCGGCATTGGCGGGCGTTGCCGATATGCCAGGTTGCAGCCAGCCGCATGCTGTTGCGCGACCCTGCTCGCACTGCCAGCATTTTTCATCACAATCGCCCCTTCATCGGCGCACAGGGCGGCTACCGGCTGGACTTATCCGCCGGCCTGCTGCCATGGCGACGTCGAACATGGCGAGTGCCGGACCATTCCCGAAAAGGCGGTGAAGGAGAATGGCGGCGGCTGGTCTATCGTGCTGGAACCTGGCGATCACCCCAAGGTGACGCACCGCAACCGCTATTTCGTACCTTACGGCTCGGAAATACCCTCGGGCGACGGCGACTATCATATCTGCCTGCATCCGACCGAAGAGCACGAGAACTGCTTCTTCGTACCGCCCGGCGCGATGTGACTACTTCTTGCTGCGCAGTGCCGCCTCGAAGGCCTTGCGCGCCCACCCGGCCATTTCGTCGGGGTCGTCGACAGCGCTTTCGGGGATGGTCCAGTAGGGCATGTTGACCGGCCGCCCGCCGGCATCGGTCCAGCGCGCAGCACCAGCCGCCTCGAAATCGGGCGCGCTCACGGCGTCCGCCTTGAGCAGGATTTCGCCGCGCACCTCGACGCCGACGATCAGGCCATCATGGTAGATACCCTTGCCGCCGAACATCTTGCGGATGGTGACCTCGCCAAGGCCGGAGAAGGTCTCGCGGATGGCTTCGTCGCTCATTGGCGATCCTCCTTGCCATGTGTCTCGTGCATCAACATCGCCCAACGCTTGACCTGCGATGGCGAGATACCGACACACTGAGCCATGTACAGCGGATGATGCGTTTCATGAAGCGCGACGCGCGGGCGAAGCCGCTCCGGCTGGAACCAGACATCGGCGTTGAGAAACAGCGAACTGGGAAACCCCGGCACGTCGTGCATGAGGTAGCCGAAGCAGCCTTCCTCGGCGTAGGCGCCGGAGACAAAACCCTCTCTGTAGATATCCCAACTGCGCTCCGACAACGACATCCAGACGCCGAGGCGGAATTCTGTCGAGAGGTTCGGCACTGGCAACGGCAGAAGGCAGCGGATGAAGCGATCGACCTCGCCGGTCGAATAGCGCACCTCGCAGAAATCATCATCGAGGTTCGACGCCGCCCGCGTCGCATCGTCAAGCGAGTCCCAGTCGACAGGCTCGCCGAACATCATGTCCATCGGCAGGCCGACATGTTCTTCGCTGCAACATGAGCACCGCCAGCGATAGGCTTCGGCGCTCATCGGCTTGCTTCTAGGCCGGGCTTTGCGCGCGTGCTTCGGCGAGCGCCTTGAGATCGGCGGGCTTCAGTTCGACGGATTCGCCGCAACCGCAGGCAGAACTCTGGTTCGGGTTGGAAAAGGTGAAGCCGGTGCGCAGCGTCGTGACCTCGAAATCCATCTGCGTGCCGAAGAGGAACAGTGCCGCCTCAGGCGCGACATAGACATGGGCGCCGTCGCGCTCGATGTGGTCGTCCTTGGGGTTCGGCTCGGTCACCAGGTCGACCGTGTATTCCATGCCCGCGCAGCCACCCTTCTTGATGCCGAGGCGAATCCCTCGCGCATTCTCGCGGGTGGCCATGATCTCGCGCACGCGCTCGGCGGCCCTGTCGGTCATTGAGATGACGGCGAAGCGTCCCATTCCAGTCTCCATTCGTCGACGGGTTCAAGGCCCGCGGAATGACTCATTCCAAAGCTAAGATGGTGAAGATTGCTTCTTCGTGCAAGCCTCACCAAACAGTGGCCTAGTACCAGCCCACCGCGACCTGGGCCTCTTCCGACATGCGGTCGGGGGTCCATGGCGGGTCGAAGGTCATGGTGACCTCGACGCCCGACACGCCTTCGACGGCGCCGACGGCGTTCTGCACCCAGCCGGGCATTTCGCCTGCTACCGGGCAGCCCGGCGCGGTCAGCGTCATGTCGATCCTGACGGTGCGGTCGTCCTCGATGTCGATCTTGTAGATGAGGCCGAGCTCATAAATGTCGGCGGGGATTTCCGGGTCGTAGACCGTTTTCAACGCCGAAACGATGTCGTCGGTCAGGCGCGCCAGCTCATCAGCCGGAATGGCCGAGGCTGAAACGATGCCCTTGCCGGCCGTTTCCGGCGCGGTGTCGTCAACTGTGGCGGCGATAACGTCTTCCATGGTGCTCACCCGAAGAATTTGCGCGCTTTTTCAAGCGCTTCGGCCAGGACGTCGATCTCGGCCTTCGTATTGTACATGGCAAAGGACGCCCTGCATGTGGAGGTTACGCCGAAGCGTTTCAACAGCGGCTGGGCGCAATGCGTGCCGGCGCGCACGGCGACGCCCTGGCGGTCGATGACCATCGACACGTCATGGGCGTGGATGCCCTGCAGCTCGAACGAGACGATGGCACCCTTGCCGGGCGCGTCGCCGAAGATGCGCAGCGAATTGATGGCGCGCAGTCGTTCATGGGCATAGTCGCGCAGCATCTCCTCGTGCGCCGCGATGCGCTCGCGGCCGATGCTGTCCATGTAGTCGAGCGCGGCACCCAGGCCGATGGCCTGGACGATCGGGGGCGTGCCGGCCTCGAAGCGGTGCGGCGGCTCGTTGTAGGTGACGATGTCCTCGGTGACCTCGACGATCATCTCGCCGCCGCCCTGGAAGGGACGCATGCGCTCAAGCAGTTCGCGCTTGCCGTAGAGCACGCCGATGCCCGAAGGGCCGTAGAGCTTGTGGCCGGTCATGACGAAGAAGTCACAATCGAGGTCCTGCACGTCGATCGGCATGTGGACGGCACTCTGGCTGCCATCGACCAAGACCGGGATGCCGCGCGCATGCGCGATGCGGCAAATCTCCTTGATCGGCGTGACCGTGCCGAGCGCGTTCGACATGTGCGTGACGGCGACCAGTTTCGTGCGACCGGTCAGGCGCTTTTCGAATTCCTCGATGTGGAAGGCGCCGAGATCGTCGACCGGTACCCAGACCAGCCTGGCGCCCTGGCGCTCCCTGATGAAGTGCCACGGCACGATGTTGGAGTGGTGCTCCATGATCGACAGCACGATCTCGTCGCCCTCACCGATGTTCGGCATGCCATAGCCATAGGCGACGGTGTTGATCGCCGAAGTGGCGTTGGAGGTGAAGACGATCTGGTCGACGCTGGGCGCGTTGAGGAAGCGGCGCACGCTCTCGCGCGCCTTCTCATAGGCGTCGGTCGCGGCATTGGAGAGATAATGCAGGCCGCGGTGAACGTTGGCGTATTCATTGGAATAGGCGTTGGCGATGGTGTCGATCACGACCTGCGGCTTCTGGGCCGAGGCGCCGTTGTCGAGATAGACGAGCGGCTTGCCGTAGACCTCGCGCGACAGGATCGGGAAGTCGCGGCGGATCGCCTCGACGTCATAGGTGCTGTCTTCGACTTTCTTGTCCATCGCGTCTTCTCTAAGCCACGTTTCTTCCAACACCCCTCATCCGTCTTGGCGCTTCGAGCCAATCCCTTCTCCCACAAGGGGAGAAGGCGGGCGCGGTCCCTTCTCCCCTTGCGGGAGAAGGTGGCCGAGCGGAGCGAGGTCGGTTGAGGGGTGCTGCTCGCGCCCCTCAACCGTTACCCATGCGTCGCAAACCAGTTGCCCAGCAGCTCTTCCAGCGGATCGACGACCGTTTCGTCCTCGAGCTCCTCGATGACTTCGGCCAGGAACGCCCGCACCAGAAGGCCGCGGGCTGTCTTTTCGTCGACGCCGCGCGCCATCAGGTAGAACAGGTGGTTGCGGTCGATCTCGGTGACGGTGGCGCCATGGCCGCAGGCGACGTCGTCGGCGAAAATCTCCAGCTCCGGCTTGGTCGAGAACTCGCCGTCGTCAGACAGCAGCAGCGTGTTGCAGGCCATGCGGGCGTCGGTCTTCTGGGCGATCTGGTGCACGTTGATGCGGCCCTGGAACACACCCTTGGCGCGGCCGGTGACGACGTTGCGCACGACTTCGGTCGAGGTGGTGTGCGGCACCGCATGGTCGAGCACCATGGTGACGTCGACATGACTGTCGCCGGCAAGCAGGTTGACGCCGCGCAGCTTGAAGTCGGCGCCTTCGCCATTGGCCTTGACGATGACCTCCTGGCGCACGAGCTTGCCGCCAGCGTTCATGACGAACAGCGTGAGCCTGGCGTTCTTGCCGAGTTCGGCCTTGAACTGGGCGAGATGGGTCGCCGTCTCCGGCTGGTCCTGGACGATCAGCCACAGCACCTCGGCATCATCGCCGAGCAGCAACTGGCTGACGGAACTGACAAGGCCTACGCCCTCGCCCGTCTGGCGTTCGACGATGATGGCCTTGGAGCCGGCGCCGACACGCACCGGCAGGCGCACATGGCTCTGGCCACCGGCCTGGATGTTCTGCAGCTCGATCGGCTTCTCAAGCTGAGTACCCGCTTCGATGTCGACGAAGTAGCCGTCTGCAACGAAGGCCGTGTTGAGCGCACCGACAGCGTCGTCGCTGCCATAGGTGACCAGCGCCGGCGCGTAGCTGCCATCGACGAGCTTGTCGCCGAGGCGCTGGAACGACACGCCTTCCAAATCCGGCGTGGCCGACGAAACGCCGTTGACGATCGAAAGCAGGGTCGAGCCTTCGAGCAGGGGCGCAATCGCCTTGGCTTCGGCGCTGGCATCGAAGGCCGGCACGGAAGCCAGAAGGCGACGCAGGTCGGTGTAGTGCCAGGATTCGACCCGGCGGGTCGGCAGGCCTGCCTTGATCTGCTCGATCGCATCGTCGCGCTTGACCATGATCGCTCCGTCGCCGGGCAGCAGCGACAGCCGCTCGCCGAAGGCATCGACGATCGCCGCCTCCGCCGGGGTCCGCTGTATTTCAGCTCGCATGTTCATGACCGACACCTCAAGCAGCCTCTTCGATGATCCCGGCGTAGCCGTTCTCTTCGAGTTCGAGCGCCAGCGACTTGTCGCCCGACTTGATGACCTGGCCCTTGTAGAGGACGTGGACGGTATCCGGCACGATGTGGTCGAGCAGGCGCTGGTAGTGGGTGATGACGATGATGGCGCGGTCGGGCGAACGCAGGGCGTTGACGCCGTCGGAGACGATCTTGAGCGCGTCGATGTCGAGGCCGGAGTCGGTCTCGTCGAGGACGCACAGCTTCGGCTCCAGCAGCTTCATCTGCAGGATCTCGGCGCGCTTCTTTTCGCCGCCGGAGAAGCCGACATTGACCGGACGCTTGAGCATGTTGAAGTCCATCTCGAGCGTGCCGGCGGCGTCCTTCACGCGCTTGATGAATTCAGGCACCTTGAGCGGCTCCTCGCCACGCGCCTTGCGCTGCGAGTTCATCGCGACCTTGAGGAACTCCATGGTGGCGACGCCCGGTATCTCCATCGGATACTGGAAGGCCAGGAACAGGCCCTTGGCGGCGCGCTCGGCGGGGTCCATCTCAAGGATCGACTCGCCGTTGTAGAGAATGTCGCCCTCGGTGACCTCGTAGTCGTCGCGGCCGGCGAGGATGTAGGACAGCGTCGACTTGCCCGAGCCGTTAGGGCCCATGATGGCAGCGACTTCGCCGGCCTTCACGGTCAGGTTGAGGCCGCGGATGATCTCGGTGCCGCTCTCGGCGATGCGGGCATGCAGGTTCTTGATCTCAAGCATTTTTCTTCAGCTTTCTTCACATCTGGCGCCGAGCGGGCGGCGCAATTCCTGTCAATGACGTTGCCGGCGCGGCACGGAATTCTCAGATCCCGAACACACGGCGCAGCAGCGGCAAAAGGCTTGCGGCAACGATGCCGGTGATGGTTCCCACGACAAGCCGTGCAGCACGCGACTGAAACGACGGCGCAGCCGCCGCAAGTCCGCCGCAGACGACCGCGTAGAAGACCATCGTGACCGGATCCATCAGCCGACGCTCCCCTCGAGGCTGATGCCGATGAGCTTCTGCGCCTCGACGGCAAACTCCATCGGCAGTTCCTGGATGACTTCCTTGACGAAGCCGTTGACGATCAGCGCGATGGCTTCCTCCTCGGGAATGCCGCGCTGCATGACGTAGAACTTCTGGTCGTCGGAGATCTTCGAGGTCGTCGCCTCGTGCTCGAACTGGGCCGTGGCGTTCTTGGCTTCGATGTAAGGCACGGTGTGCGCGCCGCACTGGTTGCCGATCAGCAACGAGTCGCACTGGGTGAAGTTACGGGCGTTGGTCGCCTTGCGGTGAGCCGAGACCTGGCCGCGATAGGTGTTTTGCGAATTGCCGGCAGCAATGCCCTTGGAGATGATGCGGCTCGACGTGTTCTTGCCGAGGTGGATCATCTTGGTGCCCGAATCGATCTGCTGGTAGCCGTTGGACACGGCGATCGAGTAGAACTCGCCGCGGCTGTCGTCGCCGCGCAGGATGCAGGACGGGTACTTCCAGGTGATGGCCGAACCGGTCTCGACCTGGGTCCAAGAGATCTTCGACCGGTCGCCACGGCAGTCGCCGCGCTTGGTGACGAAGTTGTAGATGCCGCCCTTGCCCTGGGCATCGCCCGGGTACCAGTTCTGGACGGTTGAATACTTGATCTCGGCATCGTCGAGCGCGACCAGCTCGACCACGGCGGCGTGGAGTTGGTTCTCGTCGCGCTGGGGTGCGGTGCAGCCCTCGAGATAAGAGACGTAGGCCCCCTCCTCGGCGATGATCAGCGTGCGCTCGAACTGGCCGGTGTTCTTCTCGTTGATGCGGAAATAGGTCGACAGTTCCATCGGGCAACGCACGCCCTTGGGCACGAAGACGAAGGAGCCATCGGTGAATACGGCCGAATTCAGCGTCGCATAATAGTTGTCGGAAGTCGGCACGACCGAGCCGAGGTACTTCTTGATCAGCTCGGGATGCTCGCGGATGGCTTCCGAGATCGAGCAGAACATGACGCCGGCCTTGGCCAGCTCTTCCTTGAAGGTGGTGACGACCGAGATCGAGTCGAACACGGCGTCGACGGCGACGCGGCCCGACTTGTAGACGTTGTCGCCCGGCTCGTCTTCGGACAGGTCGCCGACAGGTGCCGCTTCCTTCTGGACGCCGGCGAGGATTTCCTGCTCGCGCAGCGGGATGCCGAGCTTCTCATAGACCTTGAGAATCTCGGGATCGACCTCGTCGAGCGACTTGGGGCCCGACTGGTTCTTCGGCGCGGCGTAATAGTAGATGTCCTGGAAGTCGATCTTGGGATAGTCGACGCGCGCCCAGGTCGGCTCTTCGAGCGTCAGCCAGCGGCGGAACGCTTCCAGGCGCCATTCGAGCATCCATTCCGGTTCGTTCTTCTTGTTCGAGATGAAACGAATGATGTCTTCGTTCAGGCCCTTGGGAGCCTTTTCAGTCTCGATCTCGGTCTCGAATCCGTATTTGTACTGGTCCACATCGATCTTGCGGACCTGCTCGATCGTTTCCTGCACAGCAGGCATAAGCGTTCTCCATCCACGCCGGGGTCAAGGCCCGACAGTTTTCAAACTATGGCACCGCTGGAGCGGCGTAAGTTCCATATAGTGCATTCCGTCCGGGAATTCACCCGGAAGGCCGCCTTGCGGCGCCCCTGACACACCCGTTCACTGGCCCTTGGGCCAAATTTGCCACCCTTTCAGGCGGCCTGCGTACGATCCGTGCGGCGCGCCAGGAGCGCGGCAAGGGCCGTTTCGAATTTTTCCACGTCCGCCCCGGTCGTCTGCCTTCCGATCGAGACACGCAGGGCACCGAGATTGTCGGCATAACCCATGGCTTTCAGCACATGGCTGGGACCGACCTTGCCCGACGAGCAGGCGGAGCCGGCCGAGAGCGCGACGCCCGCGAGATCGAAGGCGATCTGCGCCGTCTCGGCCTTGACGCCCGGAATAGCGAAGAATGTCGTATTGGCAAGCCGTTCGACGGCCTTTCCGAAGATTTCGGCATCGGGGGCAAGCCGCATGATCGCTGCCTCGATGCCGTCGCGCACGGTGCGCACCCGCTCGATTTCGGCAAGGCCCGCCAGCGCTTCGCGCGCAGCAGCACCAAAGCCGGCGATGGCCGGCAGGTTTTCGGTGCCGCCGCGATGGCCCTTCTCCTGGCCGCCACCGGTGACGAGCGGCGCCGGCATCATCAGGTCGGCGAAGGCGACGATCGCACCGGCGCCCTTGGAACCGCCGATCTTGTGCGAGGAGAGAATCAGGTAGTCGGCGTAACCCTCTGACATGTCGAGAGGAATGCGCCCGGCCGCCTGGACCGCGTCGAGCACCAGCACGCCGCCGGCAGCCTTGACCAGTTCGGAAATGGCACGAACGGGCTGGATGACGCCGGTCTCGTTGTTGGCGGCATGGATCGCCACCAGCGGCAGGCCCTCGGACTTGTCGTGGGCGGCAAGTGCTCCCTCCAAGGCAACAAGATCGATGATGCCGTTGGCGTCGACACCCAGCCGCGCGATCCGCTCGGCGGGAAAGCGCCCGCCGTTCAGCACGCAAGGATGGTCGGCTTCGGTGACGAAGAGACGCGACATGCGGACCGCACCACGGCCCATGCGCCAGTCCGGCGAAAGCAGCGTCGTTGCAGCCTCTGTGGCGCCCGAGGTGAAGACGACATGCCCGGGCTGGGCGCCGACGAGCGCGGCGACATCGCGCCTGGCATCCTCGATGATCCTGCGGGCGGCCCGGCCTTCACTGTGCACGGACGACGGATTGGCGACGACGTCGAGCGCTGCAACCACGGCCGCACGCGCTGCGGGCAGCAGCGGCGCACTGGCGTTGTGGTCGAGATAGGCGCGCGATCCGGCCATTTCCGTACAATCTGCCCTGTCAAATCACGTTTGGGTGTGGGGACGCGCAATTTCCTTGAAATTCCAAGGCGAGCCGTCCTATCTACCCGCTTTGCCAAACAGGTGGCCTCGCCACCCAGTTTTGAACAGTTCTAAACTAGCTTCTATGAAGACGCGTCCCCCGCGTCAAGGCTGGAACAGGATTGTTTCATCGGCTTTGCGTCAAGTGGAGTATTCTATGCCAGAGGTCATTTTCACCGGTCCGGCGGGTCGCCTGGAAGGTCGTTACCAGCCGTCCAAGGAAAAGAACGCGCCGATCGCCATCATCCTGCACCCGCACCCCCAGTTCGGCGGCACGATGAACAACAAGATCGTGTACGACCTCTTTTATATGTTCCAGAAGCGCGACTTCACCACGCTGCGCTTCAATTTCCGCGGCATCGGCCGCAGCCAGGGAGAGTTCGACCACGGCACCGGCGAGCTTTCGGACGCGGCAGCCGCGCTCGACTGGGTGCAGTCGCTGCATCCCGATTCGAAGAGCTGCTGGGTCGCCGGCTATTCCTTCGGCGCATGGATCGGCATGCAGCTGCTGATGCGCCGCCCGGAGATCGAAGGCTTCATCTCGGTGGCACCGCAGCCCAACACCTATGACTTCTCGTTCCTGGCGCCCTGCCCTTCGTCCGGCCTGATCATCCATGGCGACGCCGACAAGGTGGCCCCGCCCAAGGACGTGCAGGGCCTGGTCGACAAGCTGCATACGCAGAAGGGTATCACCATCACCCAGAAGACGCTGACCGGCGCCAACCACTTCTTCGGCAACGATCCGGAGATGGTGATCGACGAATGCGCCGAATATCTCGACCGGCGTCTCGCCGGCGAGCTTTCGGATCCGCGTCCGAAGCGCCTCCGCTAAGGGACCACCCCGCATGTACCAGCCGCCCCTGTTTCGCGAGACCAGGCTGGACGTGCTGCATACGCTGATCCGCAGCCACCCGCTCGGCCTTCTGGTCTGCAACGGATCGGAAGGCCCGGTCGCCAACCCGCTGCCGTTCCTGCTCGACGCCGATGTCGGGCCGAACGGCAGGCTGCAGGCGCACCTGGCGCGCGCCAACCCGCAATGGCGGCAGCTGGCCGAGATGGCCGAGCCTGTGCTGGTGGTGTTCCAGGGCGCCGAAAGCTACATCACGCCATCCTGGTACGAGACCAAGCGCGAAACCGGCAAGGTGGTGCCGACCTGGAACTACGCAATGGTCCAGGTGCGCGGCACGGTGCGGGTGATCGAGGACAAGGGATGGCTCGCCGCCCAGGTTGCCACGCTCACGGCGACGCACGAGGCCGGCCGCGCCGAGCCCTGGCAGGTGACCGACGCGCCCCAGGCCTACATCGACGCCCAGATCAAGGGCATCGTCGGGCTCGAGATCGACATTGCCAGCATCGACGGCAAATGGAAGGTCAGCCAGAACCGGCCGGTAGGCGACCGCGCAGGCGTGGCCACGGGACTGGAAGCGGACCAGGGCGCGGACGACAGCATGGCGCAACTGGTCCGGCAATATGGCGGGCTGACGGGCGAATAGCCGCTGGTCTCGAACAACGTGACTTCAGCTGCAGCGACCTCATTCAGAAATGACGGACGGCCGGTGGCCGCCCGCCACGTCGAGACGTCCCTTACCTGGCCTTCAGGAACGCGCCGACTTCCAGCAGCACGAACTCATTGTCGTCAGCCTTGACCAGGGAACGGCCGGCCGAGAACGGCAGGTTGTTGTCGTTGCCGACGACGATGTGGCTGTCGTCGACGAGGTCGACATTTTCGATGGTGACGAAGGGCATGTCGTAGAAGCCCTCGCCGCCGCCCAGGCGCTTCTTGTTGTCGGGATCGGCGATCTTCATCAGGTCGATGTAGCCGACCTTGCGCACGGCCTTGCCGACGTTGTCGTCGGTCATCTCGATCTTGTAGATGCGCTTGACCTTGGCCGGCCTGGCGAAACAATCCGGCTTGGGATCGTTGGCATCGGCGCAAGCCTTGTCCGCGGTCCCGGCACCGTTGTCGCGCTCGATGACCAGCGCTTCGGTTTCGCTGATCATGTTGAAGTCGCCGATGGCCTCGCCACCGTCGGCCAGCGGATAGAGCCAGCTGCGGCCGGTCCACTCCTTCTGGGCGGCGTCAAACTCGATGACACGAAGCGCGGTCTTGCCATCAACCGTCTCGACGGAATCATCGGCCATGTAGCGCGGACCTTCGAGGAGGCCGTAGAGCCTGGCGCCGTCCTTCGACATCGCCAGGCCTTCATAACCGCCCGAGCGCTTGAGGTTGAAGGTGGGGTTCTTGGCGGTGGGGTTGCCCGGCAGCGTCAGCGTCGGGTGATCGGGCGAACGCACCGGCTCGCCTTCGACGGCGGTCGCAATGACGTCGGTCAGCCTGCCGTCGAGGTCGAATTTCAACAGGTAGGGACCGAATTCCTCGCCGACCCAGAAACCGTCGGCGACCGGCTGGATCGATTCGACGTCGAAATCGGCGCCAGTGAGAAAGCGGGTGTCGGAACCTTCGAGCACGATCGGGAACGGCGCCTTGCGGTCCGGATCAGTGAGGAACAGGGTCTTGATGCGGTTCATCGTGCCCTTGTCCCAGTCGAACGAGATGTGGTGCAGCATCAGGGCCACGTCGGTCGAATTGAGCTTGGCGCCGAAGCCGTTGTCGGACAGCGACCAGAACGTGCCGTCGCCAACCGCCTTGATGCCCGAAAAGCCCTGCACCGGCTGGCCGTCGAAGGGCAGCGAGAGACCCGTCGTGCGCACGCCATCCTTGCCCGGAACGGAGCCCAGGCCTTCGGCGCGGTTGCGGTCCGGCGTGGTGAACTTGCCCGAGGTGCGCAGGTGCTCGGGCGCGTTTTCGGGCGCCGCTATGATGGTGTTGGCGGGCAGGATCGCATGGCCGGCAAGCGTTGCCTTGAACTCCGTGCCGTCCGCGAGGGCGGCGGCGGTGGAAATCGCGAGAACGGCTGCAGCCAGATGGAGAGAGCGTCGCATGGTGGACCTCGGTTGGTTGAACTGACGTGCCCCTGCTAGGAGCGCGCCATGTCGGCCCGGTGACGCCTGAATGAAACTTTGATGACCCGCCCGGATCAGGGGTCGGCGCGGACGCCGCCACTGACGGGGGCGCGGCAGCCGGTCGTCGTCGGGAAGGTCAAGGGCAGCCCCAGAGCCGAGCGAACAGCCAGATAGGCCCAGGCCTCGGCTTCCGTCGCATCGCCGTCGAGACCGGCATCCTCGGCGACGATCACCTCGGCTGCGGCCTTTTCGGCGCCCAGACGAAGATCGCCGACGATGTGCGGGTTCTTGCGGCCGCCGCCGCAGACGATCCAGAGCCTTGGCGGTTCCGGCAAATGTTCGACAGACTTCAGGATCGCCTCGGCCGAGACATTGGCCAGCGTGCGGGCGCCGTCGGCCAGTTCCAGGCCTTCGGCCAGGGCGAGCGTGAAATCGTTGCGGTCGAGCGATTTCGGCCCCGATTTACCGAAGAACGGATTGTCGAGATAGCGCGCGACGACCTCGGCCACCACGCCGCCCTCGCTGGCGATGGTGCCACCGGCATCGTAGGGCACGCCGCCCTCGCGGCTAACCCACTGGTCGATCAACGTGTTGCCGGGACCGGTGTCGAAGGCAACGGGGTCGCCCGACGCAGGCACATAGGTGATGTTGGAGATGCCGCCGACATTGACGAACACCGCCGGCTTCATCGTGGCGTAGGGCTCGGGCAGCGACCGGGCAAGCGCTGCGTGATAGGCAGGAACCAGCGGCGCACCCTGCCCGCCATGGATCATGTCGTTGGCGCGCATGTCGTAGACGACAGGGAAACCGGCCTCGCGGGCAAGCAGCGCACCGTCGCCAAGCTGGACGGTGAGGCCGAGATGCGGACGATGCAGCACGGTCTGGCCGTGGAAGCCGATGAGGTCCGGTTCTTGCCATTTGGAGGGCAGAGAACGGATGAAATCCTTGACCGCCGCGGCGTGGCGCATGGTGATTTCGCGTTCGAGATCGCGAAGGTCGCCGGGGCGGTCCTCGCGACGGACGATCGCCTTTGCCGTTTCCAGCGAAGCCTCGATGCGGCGACGAAAGGCGGCATCGTAGGCCACCGCCATGGACGGGCCGAATTCAAGCACATTGGCGCCGTCGCTGCGCAGTATGGCGAGGTC
Source organism: Aminobacter aganoensis (assembly GCF_014206975.1). Taxonomy (GTDB): domain Bacteria; phylum Pseudomonadota; class Alphaproteobacteria; order Rhizobiales; family Rhizobiaceae; genus Aminobacter; species Aminobacter aganoensis. The sequence continues at coordinate 94,451 of NZ_JACHOU010000004.1, read as the reverse complement.
GATGCCGTCCATCGAGGTGCCGCTCATCAATCCAATGGCTGTCAGAAGCGCCATGAGGTCCGCCGTCCTTGTGATTCCAAGGCTTCAGATGCTAAAGCCCCAGCTTCGCCGATCCAATGCCGGATCGTCCGATCCCAATCGTCCGCCAAGAGAAAGCACCATGTCCGGCTTCAAATCCGATTTCCTGCGCACCCTTTCCGAGCGCGGCTTCATCCACCAGACTTCGGATGACGCCGGCCTCGACGACCTGTTCTGCAAGGAAACCGTGTCGGCCTATATCGGCTTCGATCCAACGGCATCGAGCCTGCATGCCGGCGGCCTGATCCAGATCATGATGTTGTACTGGATGCAGAAGACAGGCCATCGCCCCGTCCCGCTGATGGGCGGCGGCACCGGCATGGTCGGCGATCCCTCGTTCAAGGACGAGGCGCGCAAGCTTATGACGCCCGAGACGATCCAGTCGAACATCGACGGCATCAAGCGGGTGTTTTCCAACTACCTGACCTTCGGCGACGGCCCCCGCGATGCGATGATGGTCAACAATGCCGAGTGGCTTTTGCCGCTCAACTATCTCGAGTTCCTGCGCGACGTCGGCCAGCACTTCTCGGTCAACCGGATGCTGAGCTTCGATTCCGTCAAGCAGCGCCTGGACCGCGAGCAATCGCTGTCGTTCCTCGAATTCAACTACATGATCCTGCAGGCCTACGACTTCGTCGAACTCAACAAGCGCTACGGCCTGCGCCTGCAGATGGGCGGCTCCGACCAGTGGGGCAACATCGTCAACGGCATCGACCTTGGCCACCGCCTCGGCACGCCGCAGCTCTATGCGCTGACCTCGCCGCTCCTGACCACCTCGTCGGGCGCCAAGATGGGCAAGTCGATGAATGGCGCGGTGTGGCTCAATGCCGACATGCTGAGCCCGTATGATTTCTGGCAGTACTGGCGCAACACCGAGGACGCCGATGTCGAGCGTTTCCTGAAGCTCTACACGGCGATGCCGATGGACGAGATCGCACGGCTGGCAGCGTTGGGCGGTTCGGAGATCAACGACGCCAAGAAGGTGCTGGCGACCGAAGTGACGGCGATGCTGCACGGCCGCGAAGCCGCCGAGCAGTCGGCCGAGACCGCGCGGAAAACCTTCGAGGAAGGCGCATTGGCCGAGACCCTGCCAACGGTGGAGGTTGGGGGCGACGAGCTGAAGGCCGGCATCGGCCTTTTGTCACTGGTGGTGCGTGCCGGGCTTGCCGCGTCGAACGGCGAGGCCCGCCGGCACGTCCAGGGCGGTGCCGTGCGCATCAACGACCAGCCGGTCAATGACGAGCGCCGCGCAGTCACTACCGCCGACCTGACGCCGGAGGCCGTGGTCAAGCTGTCGCTCGGCAAGAAGAAGCACATCCTGGTGCGCCCGGCCTGACCGTCCGCACGTCATGGAACAGAAATGGCCGGCATTGCCGGCCATTTTCATGTCCGCAGGTGCTCAGTACTCGAAGATGGCCCGGAAGATGCCGGGGGCGATCACCGACAGCGGATTGACGTGCAGCTTGGGCGTGTTGGCGTCGCCAGAGAGCTTGTAGGTGACGCCGATCAGGCCGCGGTCGCGGCCATTGCCGAGGATGACGCCGACCAGCGGCAGCTCGCCAAACAGGCGGTTGAGGCCATAGGCCGGCATGAAGGTGCCGGTCATGTTCATATGTCCCTGCTGGTCGTAGAGCACGCCCTGGAAGGTGGTGCCGATCAGCGGCCCGCGCAGCACGCCGTTTTCCAGCGCCAGGTATTTCTCGCGCTTGTCGATCTGGGCGAAACCGCGCTCGAACTTGACGCGCGAGGTATCGATGTCCTTGCGCACCGCCTGGTTGAGGCTGCGGTTGTCGCCGGCAGGCTTGCTGGAAACGATGGAGGCGAGACGCGGCTCGTCGACGACCCAGAATTCGCGCACGTCGACCTGGCCCTTGAGCGGGCCATTGCCCGACGACTCGAGCGCCAGCGCCAGGCTGCCGCCCTGCATGCGCGCATAGACGTCGAGGAAGCGCAGGATGGCACCGGCATCGGCCGAACGGACATCGAGCCGCCTGCCCTGGCCCTGCAGGGCGTTGCTGACGGTTATCAGACCGCCCGAATTTGCCGTCGCATTGACCTTTAGGCCACCGACCTTGGACCCCGAGCCGGAATATTCGAGCGTGACGTTGGACAGCTTCTCGCCGCTGAAACCGACCAGTGTTCCGACATTTGCCGTGACCGACACGGCGCCCGTTCCCGCCGATTTGGTGGCCGAGTCGGTGTCGGACATGAACTGCTTGATCAAGGCGCGCGCATCGAGCGAATTGCCCTTCACCTGAACCGCAAAACCCTTGCCGGACCGCTTGATGCTGACGTCGACATCGTCGCCGCGATTGAGCCGCGCCTGGCCGAAGCGCGCCGAGGTCAAGCTGCCATTGGCGAGCGAGACGTCGCCGCTGATGCTGAAGGTCTTTCCGGTCAGGCCGAAGTCGGACAGCGTCGAGCGCTCGCCCTCGGTATCCATCGTGAACGAAACCTTGGCCGGAATGCCCGGCCCCTTGCTCCAGCCGACCCAGGGGAGGTCCAGCCGCGCGGCGGTCAGGTCGGCATCGATGTTGCGCCTGCCCTTGTCGAGTTGCTCGACATCGACCTTGATGGTGCCCGACAGCATGTCCGACAGGCCGGGAACGAGCGCGTTGCGCGCCTTGTCGTCGAGCACGAACTGGACGTTGCGTTCCTTCTCGATGTCCTTGTCGCGCAGCGGCTCGACGAGGTTCAGTTCGGCAGGGACGCCATTGAGCTTGCCGTCGGCGGCGATAACGGCCTTGCTGGGCGTGACCGTGATGGTGCCCTTCGCGTCCGAAAGCTTCTGGCCGTCGAGCGGCTTGGCGACCGACAGGTCCTCGTAGTCCAGCGCCACGGTCCAATCGAGCGTGTCGGTGTCGATGCCCTTGGTCAGCGGAATGTCGGCCTTGACGTTGCCGGTGACGTCGCCCGTCAACTCCTCCGGCAGGATGCCGACATGGCGCATGGCGTTGATCGGCTCGTAGGAGGCGAGTTCGGCAACGGCATCCGCGCTGCCGGCGACATCGATGTCGAGCGAGCCGATCACCGGCATGACGTTGGCCTTGACGACCTTCAGCGTGCCATTGCTCGCCGCCACCGTGCGGCCGCTGGGCATGAAGACCGTGCCCGAGGACAGCGCCACGTCGACGTCGTTGCCATGGAACTCGACGACGCCCTTGGCATCGCGGATCGGCGGAATGAGGCCTGCGGTGTCGAAACGCGAACCGTCTATCTCGAAGCGGCCGAAGACCTCCTGGGAAGTGAGCGGCACGCCATTGCCGAGACGGTCGGGCCGCACGCTGAACTGGACGTTGCCGTCGACGACGCGCCCGCCGAACAGGTTCTGCAGCACCCAAAGCCGGGCATTGCGCGCCGAAAACCACGGCCAAAGCTGCTTCACATGGGCGACCGACATGTCGTGGACATTGAATGCGAGGAAGATGCCCGGCGCCTTGCCCTCCACGAACTGCACCGACGCCTTGCCGATCGCCTCGCCGCCGGGACCCGACTTCAAGCCGATCTGCTCGGCAGCGAGCGTCCTGGTCACGATGTCATAGCTGCCGGCGACGCGGGCCAGGAAGCTTACGGCAGGCTCAGGCGATTCGCCCGGCGCCAGCCGCGACTCCCGGCTCATCAGTTCGAAGCGATAGGCAGGGTTGTCGCCGACCTTGCCCGTCGCCGGGCGCGGCCCGAGACCGCCGTTGAAATCGAAGGTCGAGCGGTCGGTGGTGACGAGCAGGCGGCGAATGTCGAGCTTGTCCAGTCCGTCGGCCAGCCGCAGATCGATGGCAATGTCGCCGACAAGCTGGCCGCGCTCCTTGAGATCGAGCGTCGACTTGCCGATCGAGCCCTTGGCGACCAGCTCGGAAACGTCGTCGCCCGCCCCTTCGCTGCCGGTGATGACAAGATCGGCGGAGCCGATGCGGCTCGCCTTGGCAGCGGGTATGTCGGTCTTTCCGGCATAGGGGTCGATCATCGATACGGTGGCGTCGAGGGCCGCGATGCGATCGGCGCCGGCTGCGCGCGTGGCTGCCGCCGAAAGCGCGACATCGCGACCGTCGACGTCAAAATTGGCGCCGATCCTCAGCTCGCCCGATCGCGTCTTGGCGAGCGAGGCGTCAACGACGCGAACGACATTGACCTCCCCGCCCGAGGGCAGCACGAATTCGACATCGGCCAGCGCGATCTCGCGCATAGCGTCGTACTGAACCGCCTCGAAGCCGCGACGCACGCCGTGGAAGGTCTCGTCCAACAGTTTCTGCGGATCGATCAGCCCGTCCCGATTGCGCAGCACGGCGCTCCAATCGGTGCCGCCGGTCTCCGGCATGGCGTCGACGACGATGCGGGCCTCGGAGATCATGGCGTTGCCGAGGCGCACGTCGCCCGACAGCAGCGGCAACAACCGTATGCCAAACCGCATCATGCCGGCTTCGGCCATCGGCTTGCCGTCGGCGCGCTTCAGGCGAACATCGGGAACCTCGACCGCAATCAGCCTGAAGCCGTCGAGCGCCAGCCGCACCTGGCCCATCGAGACATCGACATCGACCCCGGCCAGACCTTCGATCGCCCGCTCCGCCTCGGCCCGCATCCTATCCTGGCCGACGCCGGAATAGCTGAGGGCTTCGATGGCAATGATGACGAGCAGGATCAGCGAGCCAAGCACGGCCACCGCGGCAAACAAGCAATGGCCGGCGCGGCGCCGCAACGAAGGACGCTCGCGAGCCAGCTCCTGGCCGGCAGCCGAAGGCATTGCGCCGAGATCGGTGATCTCGTCGCGCCTGAACCGGATTTTCTCGTGCCGGGGCACTTCCTGAACCACGCGATGTCCCGTAGTCGTTTCGGTCGTGAACGAATCCACGTCCGGCATTAATAACCTGACATCCTTGCGAGCTCACCCGTAACTTCAAACAAGGGTATCGATATGTCTGAACTCGAGACCGGCCAAACCGCCCCGCAATTCGCTCTGCCGCGCGACGGCGGCGGTATTCTGACGCTTTCCGACCTCGCCGGCAAACCGGTTGTCCTTTATTTCTACCCCAAGGACGATACGAGCGGCTGTACGGCCCAGGCCATCGATTTCACCCAGCTCAAGCCGCAGTTCGAGAAGGCCGGAGCGGTCGTCATCGGAATGTCGCCCGACAGCGCCAAGAAACACGACAAATTCAAGGCCAAGCACCAAATTGGCATCGACCTGGTGGCCGACGAAGAGCGAAAGGCGCTCGCAGCCTATGGCGTGTGGACCGAAAAGAGCATGTATGGCCGCAAATACATGGGCGTCGAGCGCTCGACCTTCCTGATTGGTGCTGATGGCAAGATCGCGCGCATCTGGCGCAAGGTGAAGGTGCCGGGCCATGCCGCAGAGGTTCTCGAGGCGGTGAAGGCGCTCTAGCGAATATCGCCTGCCGCGGAACCGATCCCTTCTCCCGGCGTTGCAGACAGGACGCAATCGACGGGAGAAACAAGATGTTCCGCAGCATCATCCTCTGGATGATCGGTATTCCGATCCCCATCATCATCCTGCTTTGGCTCTTCCTGCGCTAAAGCAAATGAACATCCGGCGTTAGTGCGTGTCAATTCTTTGTATCGCGGCCATGACGGCGCCAATGTGCCTCTTCTATCTTTGATAAATCTCGAAAGCCCGCCTGCATTTGCAGGCGAGCTTGATTTGTCTTTCTGCGAATGCGGTCGACCGGGCGCCATGCGCGCAAAGCTTTGTTAACCCTAATAATGTGTAATCGGACCGTCACTGTCTCTTGATGAGAGTTCGGTCCGGTGAAAGCAGCAAATCAGGCCGCCGTTTTTGGCCGGCGCAAGGAACCGCACACGGTCATCATCGCGCGCGGCAACGAGATCCGGCATTTCACGGTGCGCCCCTGGGTCGCCGCGGCCGCAGGCTCGGCGCTGGCCGCCGTCGCGGTCGGCTATCTCCTTGCGACATCCTATCTCGTCTTGCGCGACGATCTCATCGGCGCCACCACGGCCCGCCAGGCGCGCATGCAGCATGCCTATGAGGATCGAATCTCGGCGCTTCGCGCCCAGGTCGACCGCATTACCAGCCGGCAGTTGCTCGACCAGCAACTGATGGAGACGAAGGTCAGCGAACTGATGGCGCGGCAGTCGCAGCTCAGCGAGCGCAACGGGCGGCTGGGACAGGTCCTGGATCGGGCATCGGTCGTGGCCGAGCCCGTGGCGCCCGCCAAGACACCGGACGAACGGGCGAGCCTGACCGGCAAGACGATCGAAGCAGCCGACACGCTGGCCCTCGCCGCCACAAGCGAAGCGATGCGCCCCTTCTCCTTCTGGTCGACGAGGTCGATCACACCCGACAGCGAAAGCCGCGCCGACCGGGCTGACAAGCTGTTCGTCGCGATCAACAAATCGCTGCGCAGCATCGAGGACGAGCAGGTCCAGCGCATCGGCACGCTGGCCGAGAATGCCTACCAGACCGCCGACGCCATTTCAGAAACGCTGGAAGGGGCCGGACTGCCGGTCGATGCCGATCTTGGACAATCGGGCGTCGGAGGCCCGCTCGTCGCGCTCGACAATCCGATGGCGTTCGACAGCAAGGTCAAGGAACTCGACGAAGCCCTCGATACGCTCGACCGGATCAAGACGCAGGCGCGCAAGCTGCCGCTGGCCAACCCCGCCCCCGGCTATTCGATCTCGAGCAGCTTCGGCGTCCGCAAGGATCCGCTGATCGGCACGCCGGCGCTGCATTCGGGCATGGACTTTCGCGCGCCCTACGGCTCACAGGCACGCGCCACGGCCGCCGGCGTCGTCACCAAGGCCGGCTGGAACGGCGGCTACGGGCGCATGGTAGAGATCGACCATGGCGACGGCTTCGTCACGCGCTACGCGCATCTGAGCAAGGTGCTGGTGGCGCCCGACCAGAAGGTCGTCGCCGGCGACGAGATCGGCGAAGTCGGCAGCAGCGGCCGCTCGACCGGCCCGCACCTGCATTATGAAGTGCGCCGCGGCGGCGATGCCATCGATCCGCTGCGTTTCATCAAGGCAGGCAAGAAGCTCGGCCAGTATCTCTGATCGAGAGCCGAATCGAATCCGATTCGAGGGTAGCCGACTCCTGAGGCACCAAGCTGCGTCGCACCCTGCGCGAACGGGCGGCGCTCTCTTACAAAGCCATCGGATGGGTTGTCGTGGCTGCGATTCGCGGCTGAATGGTCGCCAGAAGCGGCGCCTTGCAGCTTGCTTCGCCATGCGTGCCCTGCATCACCAGGGCTCAAAGTCGGTCAATACGGAGGATTAGGAAAAGGGCCTAAGCCCTTGAAAAACTGGCGCGAGTGACGGGGCTCGAACCCGCGACCTCCGGCGTGACAGGCCGGCACTCTAACCGACTGAGCTACACCCGCGCTCTGGACGTTGGCGCTGGGCGCCGCGTCGTTGGCGGTGAATTACGGCGTTCGCTGTTAGGTGTCAAGCGACATCGAAGAGATAATCGACAATCTTCGCCGTCTATTTTTCAAGACACCGGAAACCCGGCTTCTGGACGCACTTGCCTGCCCTTGCGGCATGCATTTGAACTTGCAGATCAAGGATGAACCGCTTATTGCTCCGCGCGGTTGGGGCGATTAGCTCAGTTGGTAGAGCGCTTCGTTTACACCGAAGATGTCGGCGGTTCGAGCCCGTCATCGCCCACCATACCTCCCCTGAAATTGCTGCTGTTTTCGGAGCAGCCGAGCGAGACGTTCGGCAAACTGCCATGGGCAATACCGCGCAAGATGCGGTCGCGGACGCGATCCGCCAGACACGTTCAATACTGTTCAAGGGTGAGTTCGATTGGCGGCCGCTGCAGCCGCAATAGCACCTGATGGCACCCACCGCCGTGCGACGGCCGGAAAGAGCCATGGCAGGCCGACAAGGAGCGGCCTGCCATGTGTGCCTTGATCAAGGCTGCCGCCGCAAGACGGCGCTTCGCAATGCGCGATCCTTAGTTCGCCAGCCTGCCGCGATAGACGGTGCCTTCGGCCTGGCCGTCCGCGCCGCGCGCGACGGCGACGCGATCGAGCTGCGGGAAGTGATTCTCCATCTGCTCCCAGATCCAGCGCGCTATGTTCTCGATCGACGGGACGGCAAGCCCCTCGATGTCATTGAGATAGGTGTGGTCGAGGGTCTTGCGAACGATTTCGATTCGCTTTTCCACCTCGTAGAGATTGGCCGGCCAGCCGAAAACCGGATCGGGAGCGCCAACCAAATGGATGCTGACCCGAAACGAATGACCGTGGAGCCCTGAAAATGGCGGCAATTGATGCGCTGCCTCGAAAGTAAACTCCTTGAACGTCTCAACCATTGGCAGTCGTATCCATCTGAATTCTATTTTAAGCTCGCGCGCAATCTGCCACCGGACGCCCTACCGGTCAAACCGGATAAAGCGCATGCCTCGACTTCCGGGTTGCGGCACATTAGGAAATTCGCATTCTATTAATACGTTGTTCAGCGCGCTCAGGCACCATCTGGACAGCACGACAGCACCAAGGAAAGCGCGCCATGTACCACGTTCCGTCTTCACTCATCCGCGCCCTGGCGGTCGCGTCGTCGATCATGCTCATGGCGCTCTCGCCCGCCCTCGCCCAAGACGGAAAACTGGCCGCTCCCAAAGGCACCCCGATCCTGACCATCGAAGGCAAGATCAGCGTGACCAATGCCGACGGCAAGGCCCAGTTCGACCGCGAAATGCTTGAGGAGCTCGGCGTCACGTCATTCGAGACGATGACACCGTGGTTTACCGGCAAGGTGAAATTCGAAGGCGTGCCGCTCGACAAGATCATGAAGCTGGTCGGGGCCGACGGCAACGAGGTCGTCGCTGTGGCGCTCAACGACTACAGCACGACGCTGCCGCTCAAGGATTTCGCCGAACATGGCGTGCTGCTCGCGCTCAAGCGCGACGGTCAGTACATGCCCGTCAGCGACAAGGGCCCGCTCTTCATCGTCTACCCCTACGACAGCAATCCCGAGCTGCAGAGCCAGCAATTCTATTCGCGCTCGGTATGGCAGCTTGCCCGCCTGATCGTGCGGTAGGGAACCCAATGCCATGGGTTCCTTGTTTGCGCCTGGTTCCCGCCGCGCGTTCGCATTTCACCTGCTCAAGACACTCCTGATCGGAACCATCGCCGCCTTCGCCATTGCCGCAGCATATCTGTCGCTCGTGATCTACGAACGCCAGGCATCGATCGGCAAGATCTCGCGATATGATGTGGCGTGGAGCGCGAGCCAGGGGATGAACGAATATCTGCGGCTGTCGCAGCGCCTCACCGCGCTCGCGGCGTCCGGGGGCGAACCTCTCAAAGCCGACGTGCAACTTCGGTTCGACATCCTCAAGAGCCGGCTCAACCTGTTCACCAGCGGTCAATTCCAGACCTTCGTGAGTGAGGCGCCCGAGCGGGAGGATACGGTCAGGCGGCTGTCCGAATTGCTCAAGGAACTGGACGCCATGATGGCCCGCATCGGCGAGCCAGAGGTCGCGCGATCGGCGGTGCGTTCGATGGCACCGCTGGAAACGGACCTCATCGGCCTCGCCTCCGAGGCCAACCAGTACAGCGCCATCCAGATGGCCAAGGTCGACAACGAACTGCTGCGGCTGCACGGCAATTTCTCCGCCGTCGCGGTCGGCTTCTTCCTGTGCAGCCTGGCCTTTATCGGCCTGCTCGGATGGCACAATCGCCTGCTGACCCATACTTACGACGCGCTCAACACTGTGAACGCCGACCTGCGCCGCACTTCAAAGGACCTGGAGGGTGCGAACGCCGCGGTGCTTGAAGCCAACCATGCGCTGGCGACCCAGAACGGCCTGTTCGACGCGGCCTTGAGCAACATGTCGCACGGGCTTTGCATGTTCGATGCGGACCAGCGGCTGATCGTCAGCAATGGCAAGTTCGCCACCATGTATGGCGTCCCCCCGGAAAGCCTGCCGCCCGGAACGACGCCGGAAGAGCTCAAGCTGAGCTCGATCAAGGCGGGTAGCTCGACGCAGCAGAGCGCCGAACTGGCCTATTGGAAGCAGCAGCAGCTGATCGACAACCGCAAGCCCGGCATCCTGCTGCAGAAGCTGACCGATGGCCGCATCATCTCGGTGAGCCACCAGCCGATGGAGCGAGGCGGCTGGGTTGCGACATATGAGGACATCACCGAACGTCACCAGGCGGAAGAGCGCATCGCCCACATGGCGCGCCACGATCCGCTGACCGGGCTCCCCAACCGCCTGCTGCTGCGCGAGCGGCTCGAACAAATCCTCATGCAAAGTCATGGCCACCAGAAGGACACTGCCGTCCTCTGCCTCGATCTGGACAATTTCAAGAACGTCAACGACACGCTCGGCCACCCGATCGGCGACGCATTGCTGCGCGAGGTCGCGTCCCGCGTTTCAGGCCTCGTGCGCGAAGACGACGTGGTGGCCCGCCTTGGCGGCGACGAGTTCCTCATCGTCCAGCCGGCGGTCGGACGCGACGAGGCAGGCCGCGTGGCGCGGCGGCTCATCGAGGCACTCGAACAGCCTTACCAGCTCGACGGGCATCTGGTGGTGGTCGGCGCGAGCATCGGCATCGCGCTCGAATCGGAAACCAAGACCGGCCCCGACGATTTGGTGAAGAACGCGGACCTTGCGCTCTATCGCGCCAAGAGCGACGGGCGCGGGACCTATCAGTTCTACAAGCCGGAGATGGATGACCGGCTGCAGCGCCGCCGCATGCTCGAACTCGACCTGAGAGCGGCCGATTTCGACAAGGAGTTCGAACTCGCCTTCCAGCCGATCATCAATCTTCAAAGCAAGGCAGTCACGGCCGTGGAAGCCCTGTTGCGCTGGCCTGGCTGCCAGCGCGGTCACGTTACGCCGGACGAGTTCATCCCCATCGCCGAAAGCACGGGCCTGATCGTGCAGCTTGGCGCCTGGGTCCTGGAGGGTGCCTGCCGGCAAGCCATGAGCCTGCCGGGCAAAGTGAATGTCGCCGTCAACCTGTCGCCGAGCCAGTTCCGAAGGGGGAACATCGTCGACACCGTTTCCACCGTGCTTGCGATGACAGGGCTTCCAGCCGAGCGCCTTGAACTCGAGATCACGGAATCCCTGTTGCTCGACGACAGCAAGGAAACACTACTTGCACTGAACCGGCTGCATGCCCTCGGCGTCCTGATCTCTCTCGATGATTTCGGAACCGGCTATTCGTCGCTCAGCTATCTCAGGAATTTTCCCGTCGACAAGGTCAAGATCGACCGATCGTTCATCGCGGAGATCGCCGGCAACAGGGATCACATGGCCATCGTCAGTGCGATCGTGAACCTTGCTCATGCGCTGGAAATCACCACCATCGCCGAGGGCGTCGAAACCGAAGAGCAGCTCCTGATCGTTCGGGCCACCGGATGCGACGCGGTTCAGGGACACTTTTTCAGCGCGCCGAAGCCGGCAGCCCAGATCCGCAAATATCTCGAAAAGCCACATGACAGGCTGACCCTGGCCTAGGCTGGAGGGCATGCCCGCGAGGACGGCGGCTATGTCCCTCCCTCGCCTCCACCCTTCTGCCGCGATCGTGGTGCTTGCTACGCGCTACAGGCTGGCATTGACCGATCGTTAACCTTACCGCTTCTTAGCTGTGATGCATGACCGATGAGCCTGTCTCTGGGTTGCCGGGTCGGATATGCCGAAGAGATCGGGCAGCAGAAGCTTGAGTCGCGGGGACGGATGTTCAGCAAACTCAGTGCATTTCCAAACCAGAAGTGGTTCCAGGTCACACTCCTGACGGTGGCCGGCACGCTCGCATTCATAGCCATTTCCTGGGCGGTGCAGGCATTGTTCGCCGGCGATGCCAATGCAGGTCGACCGGGCCTGTTGAGCGGCTACGTCCTCCCGCTTCTGTTCATCGCGCCGCTGCTTGCCCTGCTGGGCGTGAAACTGCACGAGAATGCATTGCTGAAGCAGAAATACGCGCAGGAGCTTGCGCATGACAGCCTGACCTCCTGTCTCAACGGAACGCTTTTCTCGGCTGCGATCGACGTCTTCGCGACGGGAACCGGCCGGCGGAAGGGCGCGCTGCTGATGGTCGACATCGACCATCTGAAAAGGATCAACGAGCACATCGGCTACAGCGCGGGAAACCAGGCGATCAGCGTCATCGCGGGCATCATCCGCAGCACGGTCCGGAGCGGTGACCTGGTCGGCCGCATCGGCGGCGACGAATTCGGCGTCTACCTGCCTGGCGCAAGCAAGGAAAACGCCGAGAAGGTCGCCGAACGCATCCGGCATGCCGTATCCGAAGTGCTCTTCGAACCCAGCGGATCGAACTGGCCGCTGACGGTCAGCGTCGGCGCCGTGCTGTTCGAGACGGAGGCTACCGCCGACGACCTGCTTGTTGCGGCCGAACACCAGATCCAGATCGCCAAGGAAAAAGGCCGCAACCGCATCGAATCGACCCGCCTCTCGGACGGTCGTTGGCCCTCCCGGCCTTCGCTTCACTGACATCCCGCCGAAGTGCCGGCTTTTTCTGTCCCCTGAGACAAAGCACTCCTGCCCCAGCGTCATCCGCGAATCTCGCAGGCGGTGTGGATTTTCTTGCTCCTGCAGGCCAATAGTTGAGCATGACATTGCCTGCTGCAGGCGATGGGGTGTTGACCTTTGATCCGTCTGGCCTTCCGATCACCGCCAGAAGAATCCAACCAGGGCGAAATGCGGGATACATCAGGGTTGACCAGGGAAAGTGCCGCGGAGCGTCACGCGATCAGTGCAGACCTGATCGCGGTGCTTGTCGCAGCCCCCAACGGCAACCCGGTGGTGCTGACCGTCAAGGATGGCTCCGCCCTGCCCTCCGGTCCGTTCGAACTTATCCACCGCTCGCTGCAATCGGGACTGCGCAACTGGGTTGAGCAGCAGACCGGCCATCCGGTCGGCTATATCGAACAGCTCTACACCTTTGCCGACCGTGACCGCGGCAGCGACGAACCGGCCGGCCGGGTGATCTCGATCAGCTATCTCGGCCTGACGCGCGAAGAACCCTCGCACCGCACGCCGCCGGGAAGCTGGCGCAACTGGTACGAGTTCTTTCCATGGGAAGACCATCGCGCCGGCGCACCTGAAATCATCCGCGACATCATCGTGCCGCGCCTGCGCCAGTGGGCCGACGAGGCCGAGCAGCAGGACACGCGACAGAACCGCCTGCGCCGTGCTGCGGCCGCCTTCGGTTTCGACGACCGCCACTGGAACGAAGAAATGGTGCTGCAACGTTACGAACTGCTCTACGAGGCAGGGCTGGTCGACGAAGCGGTTCGCGCAGCGGGCGCAAAGATTGCGGCGACCGTTCCCGGCAAGGCGATGAGCGGCGACCACAGACGGATCCTGGCCACCGGCATCGGCCGCCTCCGGACCAAGATCAAATACCGTCCCGTGGTGTTCGAACTGATGCAGCCATCCTTCACGCTGTTGCAACTGCAGCGCGCGGTCGAAGCGCTGGCCGGCGTGGCGGTCCACAAGCAGAATTTCCGCCGGCTCATCGAGCAGCAAGACCTCGTCGAGGAGACTGGCGAAATGAGCGCCGACACCGGCGGACGCCCGGCCAAACTGTTCCGTTTCCGCCATGCCGTGCTCGACGATCGCCCGGTCGCCGGAACCAAATAAGAAAATCACCGCTTGACAGGACTTATGCTCATGCTAAGCATATGTCCTTATTATACTCAACTAGAGCATAATAAGGATGACGATGTCTGGCATGACCCCTTCCGCCGCCTCGCTCTATGACCGCGTCCAGCGCGTCATTCCCGCCATTGAATGGCCGGTGTTTTCCGACGACATCGACGCCATCCTCAAGCTCAAGCGCGAGCGCAACGCCGTCATCCTGGCGCACAACTACCAGACGCCGGAAATCTTCCACTGCGTGGCCGACATCGTCGGCGACAGCCTGGCGCTCGCCCGCAAGGCGATGGAGGTCGAGGCCGACGTGATCGTGCTCGCCGGCGTGCATTTCATGGCCGAGACGGCGAAGCTGCTGAACCCCGCCAAGACGGTGCTGATCCCCGACATGCGCGCCGGCTGCTCGCTGGCCGATTCGATCACGCCCCACGACATCCGCCTGCTGCGCCAGCGCTACCCCGGCGTACCGGTCGTGACCTACGTCAACACGTCGGCTGCGGTGAAGGCTGAATCGGACATCTGCTGCACATCGGGCAATGCCAAGGCCGTGGTCGAATCCCTCGGCGTGCCGCGCGTGCTGATGCTGCCGGACGAATATCTGGCGCAGAACATCGCCAAGCAGACCGATGTTGAGATCATCGCCTGGAAAGGCCATTGCGAAGTGCATGAGCGCTTCACGCCCGAAGACATCCGCGAGATGCGTGCCGCCCATCCCGGCGTCACCGTGCTGGCACATCCCGAATGCCCGCCGGAGGTCGTTGCCGAGGCCGACTTCGCCGGCTCGACCGCAGCCATGTCGGACTATGTCGGGACCAAGAAGCCGTCGCGCGTCGTCCTGGTGACGGAATGCTCGATGAGCGACAACGTCGCCGTCGAGCATCCCGACGTCGAGTTCATCCGGCCGTGCAATCTCTGCCCGCACATGAAGCGGATCACGCTCGGTAACATCCGTTCCGCACTGGAACGCAACGAACATGCCGTGACCATCGATCCCGCCGTTGCCGCGCGTGCCCGCCTGGCGGTCGAGCGGATGCTCGCCGTATGAGCCTCAGCGCGCCTTCAGGCTGTCCCGTCATCATCGGCGGCGGCCTGGCCGGGCTGATGACGGCGCTGGAGATGGCACCGGAGCCGGTCGTGCTGTTGTCGGCGGCACCGCTCGGCTGCGAAGCGTCGAGCGCGCTGGCGCAGGGCGGGCTTGCCGCCAGCATCGGCGGCGACGACAGCCCTGCCCTGCATCTGGCCGACACGCTGGCGGCAGGCGACGGGCTTTGCGACGAGGCCGTGGCGAGGCGCATCATCGAGGCAGCGCCCGCGGCAATCGAGAGGCTGGAACATTTCGGAGTCGCTTTCGACCGGGCAAGGGATGGCGCCCCGCAGCTTGGGCTGGAGGCCGCCCATAGCCGCCGGCGCATCGTGCATGCAGCCGGTGCGGCAACCGGAAGCGAATTGATGCGGGCGCTCGTCGCGGCCGTCAGGCGGACTGCGTCAATCACCATCGTCGAGGGCCTCGAAGCCCGGCGCCTGCTGGTCGAGGACGGCGCGATCACCGGCGTGCTCGCCGCAGGAGCATCGGGTGAGCTGTCGTTTGCGACCGGCCGCGTGGTGCTCGCCACCGGCGGTGTCGGCGGCCTGTTCCATGACACCACCAACCCGCTCGGCTGCTTCGGCCAGGGGCTGGCGCTTGCCGCGCGCGCGGACGCCGAACTCGCCGATCTCGAATTCGTGCAATTCCATCCGACGGCACTCGACGGTGCGCAGCGGCCAATGCGGCTGATCAGCGAGGCTGTGCGCGGCGAAGGCGCCGTACTGATCGACGAGACCGGGCGACGTTTCCTTGCCGACCTGCCGGGCGCGGAACTCGGCACGCGCGACGCCGTGGCGCGAGGGGTCCACCGCCACCTGGCGCGGGGGCACCGCGTGTTTCTCGACGCACGAGCCTGCCTGGGTGCAGGCTTTGCTAACCGCTTCCCCGCCATAGCCGGCTATTGCCGCGACGCCGGAATCGACCCGGCGCTCGATCCGATCCCGGTGCGGCCGGCGGCGCATTACCATATGGGCGGCATCGCCGTGGGCTCCGACGGCCGCAGTTCGGTGGCCGGCCTGTGGGCCTGCGGCGAAGTCGCCTCGACCGGCCTGCACGGCGCCAACCGGCTTGCCAGCAATTCGCTGACCGAGGCGGTGGTGATGGCCGGCTGGGCGGCCAGAAGCGTCACTGCCTCGCCCGGCATGGGACGGAAGACCATCGCCATGCCTTCAGTGCCCATGCGGCCCGATCCCGTGCTGGTTCGCAGCATAACCTCGCCGGCACTGGGCGTAACGCGCGACGGCGAAAGCCTGCGCGAAGCGGCATCGACGCTGCTGCCCCTTGCCAGGGGAGCCAGTCCGGCCTCCGACCCGGCGGCGGTGGCGCTGATGATGGTTGTCGCCGCCCTTCGGCGCGAAGAAAGCCGCGGCGCGCACAGCCGGGCAGACTTCCCGCTCCGCGCGACCGTCGCACGGCGCTCGAAAATCACCCTGGTCGAGGCGCTGGACACCGCTGCAGCACTCGACGCCACGCCGCTTGCCCGGAGCGCCTGAACGATGACCCTTTCGCCCCTGCCCCAGGTCATGCTCGAGCCGCTGGTTCGGGCAGCACTGCTGGAAGACCTCGGCCGCGCCGGCGACATCACCACCGACGCCGTCGTGCCCGCCGACCATCGGGCGACCGTCGTGCTCGCGGCGCGCCAGCCTGGCGTGGTTGCCGGGCTGGACCTGGCGGCGCTTGCCTTTCGGCTGATCGACCCCGCCATCGAGATGAAGGTCGCAAGGCCTGATGGCAGCAGGCTCGCGGCAGGCGATGCGATTGCCACGCTCAGCGGCCCGGCGCGTGGCCTGCTGACCGCCGAACGCGTGGCGCTCAATTTCCTCTGCCATCTCAGCGGCGTCGCCACGGCCACCGCCGGCATCGTCGAGGCGGTGCGCGGTCACAAGGCAAGCATCGTCTGCACGCGGAAGACCACGCCCGGCCTGCGCGCGCTGGAAAAATATGCGGTGCGCGCCGGCGGCGGCTCCAACCACCGCTTCGGACTCGACGACGCCGTGCTGATCAAGGACAACCACATCGCGATCGCCGGAGGCGTGAAGGCCGCCATCGAGCGGGCCAAGGCCAATGTCGGGCATCTGGTAAAGATCGAGGTCGAAGTCGACACGCTCGAACAGTTGGATGAGGTGCTGGCCCTCGGCGTCGATGCCGTCCTGCTCGACAACATGACGCCGGAAACGCTTGCCAGGGCCGTCGAAATGGTCGGCGGGCGGGCGATTACCGAGGCATCGGGCCGGGTCAGCCCGGCGACGGCGCGGGACATCGCGGCCAGCGGCGTCGACCTGATTTCGGTCGGCTGGCTGACGCACAGTGCGCCGATCCTCGATATTGGACTGGACACGGTCGCCTGACCGAGGCAATGGTCCCGCCGCGGCGGGATGGCACAGACAACTCTTGGCAATGGAGAGCGTATGAACGCCGACTTGCACCTGAATGCAGCCGCAACCGAGATCAGCGGGGCGCAGCCGCAGTGGGCCCGGGCGGAAGCCCAGGCGATCTACGACCTGCCCTTCAACGACCTGCTGTTTCGGGCACAGACAGTCCACCGCCAGAATTTCGATCCCAATCGTGTCCAGCTCTCGCGCCTGCTGTCGATCAAGACCGGCGGCTGCCCCGAGGATTGCGGCTATTGCAGCCAGTCGTCGCGCCATGAATCAGGCCTCAAGGCCTCGAAGCTGATGGAAGTGCAGCGCGTTCTGGCCGAGGCGAAGAAGGCGAAGGACGCCGGTGCAACGCGTTATTGCATGGGCGCTGCCTGGCGCAGCCCCAAGGAACGCGACATGGACGCGGTGGTCGCCATGATAGAGGGCGTCAAGGACCTCGGCATGGAGACCTGCATGACGCTCGGCATGCTCGATCTCGGCCAGGCACAGCGGCTGAAGGAGGCCGGACTCGACTATTACAACCACAACATCGACACCTCCGAGCGCTACTACAACGAGATCATCACCACGCGCACCTTCGCCGACCGACTCGACACGCTGGCCAATGTCCGCGACAGCGGCATCAAGGTCTGCTGCGGCGGTATCGTCGGCATGGGCGAGGAAAAGACCGACCGCGTCGACATGCTGATGACGCTGGCAAACCTGCCAGAGCATCCCGACTCGGTGCCGATCAACATGCTGATCCCGATCGAAGGCACCCCGCTGGGCGAGGCCGATCCGATCGAGCCGATCGAATTCGTCCGCACCATCGCACTGGCCCGCATCATGATGCCCAAGTCGCATGTGCGCCTATCGGCCGGCCGCACGGCGATGAGCGACGAAATGCAGGCGCTGTGCTTCTTCGCCGGCGCCAACTCGATCTTCGTCGGCGACACGCTATTGACCGCCGAGAACCCCGGCGAAGACAAGGACACAGCGCTGTTCCGCCGTCTCGGCATCCAGCCGATGGAGCGCGACGCGCAGTGAGCGGACGAGCTTTGCTCGACCGCTACGAGGCCAGCCTGCGCGGGCTGGCCCGCAAGAGCCGGCTGCGCTCGCTGAGCGGCCGCGCCGGGCTCGATTTCGCCTCCAACGATTATCTCGGGCTGGCCGGGTCGAAGCGCCTGGCCGATGCGGTGGCCGTGGCGCTTGCCAATGGCACGCCCGTCGGCGCTACCGGTTCGCGGCTGCTGCGCGGCAACGACCCCGAACACGAGGCGCTGGAAGCGAAGTCGGCGCGCTTCTTCGGCACGGAACGGGCGCTGTTTTTCGGCGGCGGCTATGTCGCCAATTTCGCCGTGCTGACGACCCTGCCGCAGAAGGGCGACCTGATCGTGCTCGACGAGCTGATCCACGCCAGCGCCCATGAAGGCGCCCGCGCCGGGCGTGCCGAGGTGGCGGAGGCAAGGCATAACGACGCCGATGCGGTGGACGATGCGATCAAGGCGTGGCGCGAGGGTGGTGGCACCGGGCGTGCATGGATCGTCGCCGAAAGCCTCTATTCCATGGATGGCGACCGCGCTCCGCTGGACGAACTCGCCGCCGTGGCCGACCGGCACGAGGCCTTCCTGTTCATCGACGAGGCGCATGCCACCGGCGTCTACGGCCCCGAGGGGCGCGGGCTGGCGCACCATCTCGAAGGCCGCGACAATGTCGTGGTGCTGCACACCTGCGGCAAGGCGCTGGGCGGCTCGGGCGCGATCGTCACCGCACCAGCCGTGCTTGCCGACTATATCGTTAACCGCAGCCGGCCGTTCATCTACGCCACGGCGCCCTCGCCGCTGATGGCGGTGGCGGCCATGGCAGCGCTCGACATCCTGGCCGACGAACCCGCACGCCGCGAGCGACTGGCCGGGCTTGTGACGCTTGCAGGAAAGCGGGCACAGGCACTTGGCTTCCAGCCAAGCGGCTCGCAGATCCTGCCCATCGTCATCGGCGACAATGCGAAGACGATGCAACTCGCGGAAGCCCTGCAGGCGCGCGGTTTCGACGTGCGCGGCATCCGCCCGCCGACCGTACCGGAAGGCACGGCACGGCTCCGGGTCTCGCTGACGCTCAATGTCGGGGAGGACGACGTTTCGGCGCTGTTCGACTCTCTCGCCGAGGAATGGGACCGATGAGCCAGGCGATCATCGTGACAGGCACGGACACCGGCATCGGCAAGACCGTGTTCGCGGCGGGCCTGACGGCCCTTCTCGACGGTGTCTACTGGAAGCCGGTGCAGTCGGGCATCGAAGAGGAGACCGACAGCGAGATCGTCGCGCGCCTGTCCGGCCTGCCCCAGGATCGGGTGCTGCCGGAGGCCTGGCGCCTGAACGCGCCATTGTCGCCGCATCGCGCCGCTGAACTGGACGGGGTCGAGATCGATGCCGACAAACTCGCCCTGCCCCCAACCGAGCGGCCGCTGGTCGTCGAAGGCGCAGGCGGGCTGATGGTGCCGGTCAACCGGCACACGCTCTACATCGACGTCTTCGCGCGCTGGGCTATCCCCGTGGTGCTCTGCGCCCGCACCGGGCTCGGCACGATCAATCACACGCTGCTCTCCATCGAGGCGTTGCGCAGCCGCGCCATCCCGCTGCTCGGCGTAACCTTCATCGGCGACGAGATGGCGGACACCCAGCGTACCATCGCCGAGATGGGCAAGGTGCGCGTGCTCGGACGCCTGCCCAGGCTCGACGCGCTGACGCCGCAGACGCTGGCCAAGGCGATGCAGGCGAATTTCAATGCCGCCGATTTCCTGGAGGCCCAGTTCTTCGAGGCAAAGCCATGAGCCGTTCCGCCGTCTGGCATCCTTTCACCCAGCACGCCACCGAACCGGTGCCGCCGACGATCGCGCGCACCGAGGGCGCCTATGTCGAGACGTCCGACGGCAAGCGCATCCTTGACGCGATCTCGTCGTGGTGGGTCGTCACCCATGGACACCGCGCGCCCAAGATCATAGAGGCGATCCGCACCGCCACCGAAACGCTCGACCAGGTGATCTTCGCCGGCCTGACCCACGAACCCGCGGAACAGCTGGCCGCGGCACTGGTGGAGATGGCGCCTGCCGGGCTCGACTGGGTGTTTTACTCAGACAGCGGCTCGACCAGCGTCGAGGTGGCGCTGAAGATGGCGCTCGGCTTCCATCGCAACAACGGTGCTCCGCGCTCGCGCATCGTGGTCATGGAGCACAGCTACCATGGCGACACGATCGGCACGATGAGCGTCGGCGAACGCGGCGTGTTCAACGCCGCCTACGACCCGCTGCTGTTCGAGGTCGATACCATCCCCTTCCCCGTGGCCGGACGCGAGCAGGAAACGCTGGACCGTTTCGAGGCGCTGATCCGTGACGGCAAGGCCGCTGCCCTGATCGTCGAACCGCTGGTGCTCGGTGCCGGCGGCATGCTGATGTACCCGGCCCGGGTGCTGGCCGAGCTCAAGCGCATCGCCGAAAAATCCGGCACGCTGCTGATCGCCGACGAGGTGATGACCGGCTGGGGCCGCACCGGCACCATGTTCGCCTGCGAGCAGGCAGGCATTTCGCCGGACATCCTGTGCACCTCCAAGGGGCTGACCGGCGGCTCGGTGCCGCTCGCAGCAACGCTTGCGACCGACGCGGTCTTCCGGGCGCATTTTTCGACGGACCGGGCGAAGACCTTCTTCCATTCGAGCTCCTACACGGCAAATCCCATCGCCTGTGCCGCAGCCCTCGCCAATGTCGCGATCTGGCGCGACGAGCCGGTGGCCGAGCGGGTGGCGGCACTGTCGCGGATGCAGGCCGAAAAGGTCGCGCGGTTCGGCGCCGATCCGCGCTTCGAGAACGTGCGCACGACCGGCACCATCGCCGCGCTCGACCTCGTCGTCGGCAAGGGCGGCTATCTCGCCGAGGTCGGGCCGAAGCTACGCGCCTTCTTCCTCGAACGCGGGTTGCTGATCAGGCCACTGGGCAACGTCATCTACGTGCTGCCGCCCTATTGCGTGACCTCGGCTGAACTGGACCGGCTCTACGATGCCGTCGACGAGGCAGCCGAACTTGCCGGTGGTGCCGGATGAGCCGCACCGCGCGCATCGCCGGCTTCGGCCACCACGTGCCGGGCCGCAGGGTCGAGAACGCCGAGATCGAGGCGAGCCTCGGGCTCGATGCGGGCTGGATCGAGGGCCGCACGGGCATTCGTGCGCGCTTCTGGGCCGGGCCCCGGGACACGTTGTCGGAGCTTGCCGTCAAGGCCGGCGACATGGCGCTCGAACAGGCCGGCATCGCGCGCGCGGACATCGGCCTGCTGCTGCTCGCCACCTCGACACCCGACCACCTGCTGCCGCCGAGCGCGCCGCTGGTGGCGCACCGGCTCGGCCTCGCCCATGCCGGCGGGGTCGACCTTGCCGGCGCCTGTGCGGGCTTCATCTATGCCATGACCTTCGCCGACGGTTTCGTGCGCCTGCACAACAAGCCGGCCGTAGTCATCGCCGCCAACATCCTGAGCCGCCGCATCAATCGGGCCGAGCGGGCGAGTGCGGTGCTGTTCGCCGATGCCGCCGGCGCCGTGGTGCTTGCGCCTTCGGACGATCCCGGCCACGGCATCCAGGGCGCCTCGGTCGCTGCCGACGGCGGCGGCTACGGCCTGATCCAGATCCCCGCCGGCGGCAGCAACCGGCCATTTTCCGACGAGCTCGACATCGCCGAAACGCGCATGACCATCGCCGACGGACGCGCAGTGTTCGCCAAGGCGGTCGACATGATGAGCCGTTGCTCGACGGAGGCGCTCGCTGCCGCTGGGCTGGACACAGCAGCGGTCAGCCGCTTCGTGCCACACCAGGCCAACGCCCGCATCTTCAACGCCGTCGGCAAGTCGCTCGGCATCGATGACGACAGGATCGTCAAGACCATCGCCGAATACGGCAATTCGTCCGCCGCGACGATCCCGCTGTCGCTGTCGCTGGCGCACCGGGCCCAGCCGTTCCAGCGCGGCGAAACGCTACTGCTGGCGGCAGCCGGCGCCGGCCTGACCGGCGGTGCGCTGGTGCTGGGAATGTGAGAACGACGCTGGCCTATCAGGAGGAAGAATGCGCAAGATCGTCGCCGGCAAGCTGCACGGCATCCACATCACCGAAGCCAACCTCAACTATCACGGCTCGATCACGCTCGACCCCGACCATTGCGAGGAAGCCGGCATCCTGCCGATGGAGTTCGTCGAGATCTGGAACAAGAATTCCGGCGCGCGGATTTCGACCTATGTGATCCTCGGCGAGCGCGGCTCGCGCTGCTGCATCCTCAATGGGGCCGCCGCCCGTACCTGCCAGGCCGGAGACCAGATCATCATCTGCAACTCCGTCTATGTGAACGAGAACGAGATCACCACGCTCAAGCCGCGCGTGCTGACCTTCGACAAGGACAACCGCATCGCCGACCGGCTGACCTATTCGGTCGAGCGCGACCAGTTCGGCCGCTACGCCTTCTCGATCCTGGACGAGACGAGCGCGCGGCTTGCCATCCCTGCGCTGGTGAGCAGCCACTAGGCCGACGCTCCAGAGGCATAGCCCAGGGCGAGACGTTCCTGTGCTGTTGCCGTGCCGCTGAATTTCCCGCAAAGATTGCAACCAGAGGCATGTGCGGGCGACGATCGAAACAACTCGCACACCCTGAAAGCATTCCTGTCAACTTCACCCGACCGGCAAGGCACCATGGGCGAAACCGTCAATTTCGTGTGGATCGGCGACAAGCTCGGTCCATTGCACGCCGCCTGCATCCGCTCGTTTCGGCGGCATGGGCATCGCACGGTGCTGCACGCGTTCGAAACGCCCAAGGACACGCCCGATGGCGTCGAGATGTTCGATGCCTCGCAGCTGCTGTCACGAAGCGAGATCGTGACCTACAGGCACGAGAAGAGCCTGGCGCTGACCGCAAACATCTACCGCTACAGGCTGCTTCAGGCAGGGCTCGGCATCTACGCCGACTGCGATGTCTACTGCGTCCGACCGTTTCCTGAGCAAGACTGGCTTTTCGGGTGGGAGAGCAACAACGTCGTCAACAATGCCGTCCTGAAGGCACCGGCCGACAGCGATCTCGTCAAGAGCCTCGTCCAATGCACCTCCGGCCGGCATTTCATCGCGCCATGGTGGTCGCCAGGCAAGACGGCGGTTTACAAGCGACTCGAGAAAGTCGGGCTTGGGCGTGATATCAGGCGGACGCGCTGGGGGACGACTGGCCCCCAATTGCTCACTTTTCTCATCAAGAAATACGGCCTAGCAGACAAGGCGCTCCCGATGGACGCCTTCTATCCTGTCCATCAGGCGATGACCGACCTGCTCTTCGACGCTGGGCTGTCGGTCAGGGACGTCACGACGCCAAGGACCTACGCGATCCACCTCTACAACAACTCGATTACGCCGACGTTCGACCCGCCGCCCGGCAGCCCGCTCGCCGAAATCCTTGCAGGGTCCTAGGGAGGCCCGATCGGGGAAATGGGTCTGCCGGCACAAGAGCGCCGGCAGACGAGTCAAGCGCGCGGCGACTGGCCACGCTCACAAGGTCCTAGCGGCGCTCGAGGTGCTCGACGGCGAGGAAAGCAGCCTTGGCGGCGAGCGACAGGCGGCTGGCGGCCTCGACGCGCGCAGGCGTGTAGTAATGCTCGTCATGCAGCATGTTGACGGTGCCGAGCATGATGTCGCCGACGAAGACCGGCCAGTTGAGCACCGAACCGCAGCCGAGCGACCAGATCGTCTCGTGGTCGGGGAACACGTCGGCAATGTCCTTAATGGTATTGGCGACGAAGGGCTGGCGCTTGACGTGGATGGTGTCGAACCAGTGGGTGCGGTTGATCGGCTTGGTGCCCGACACCGGATAGGCGTCCGGGTGACTGGTGTAGGTGCGGGCCGAGACCTCGGTGGCCCAGTCAAGCTTCATCACCGTGAACAGCTTGGCGCCGACGAGCACATCGGCCAGCGCCTGGAGCGCCTTCCACACGCCCTCGACGTCAGTCGTGGTCGCAATGGCGGCATCGAAGGCGGCCAGCGCCTCGGCGAAATTGGTCTCTGTCATGACGTACCTCTATTTCAAGTCTGGGGATGAGCAGCGCTGAACCTGGTCAGTTCGCGCGAATAGGGATCCTGCATCTCGCCGCGCTTGAGCTGGCCGACATCAGCGATCTCGACCACCCGGCCATGACGCATGACGGCAAGGCGGTCGCACAGGAACGAAACGACAGGAAGATTGTGGGTGACCATCAGATAGGTCAGCCCCTGCTCGCGGCGCAGGCGCTTGAGCAGGTTGAGGATCTCGGCCTGTACCGACACGTCGAGCGCCGACGTCGGTTCGTCGAGCAGCAACAGCCTGGGCTTGAGGATCAGGGCGCGGGCGATGGCGACACGCTGGCGCTGGCCGCCCGAGAGCTGGTGCGGGAAGCGGAAGCGGAAGCGGCGGTCGAGGCCGACCGACTGCATGACCTCGTCGACACGCGCACCGCTGTCGCCCATGCCATGGATGGCCATCGGCTCGCTCAGCGTCGCATCCACCGTCTTGCGCGGATGGAGCGAGCCGTAGGGGTCCTGGAACACCATCTGGCACTGGCGGGCAAAGCCGCGGTCGATGCCATGCGTGCGTTGCTCGCCAAACACCGAAATAGAGCCGGTCCAGCTCTTCGCCATGCCGGCGATGGCCTTGAGCACGGTCGTCTTGCCCGAACCGCTTTCGCCGACCAGAGCGAAGCTCTCGCCCTCGGCAACGTTGAAGCCGATGCCGTGGGTGACCTTCGAGTCGCCATAGGAGATGTCGAGGTTGTCGATCGCCAGCGCGTTCATGTCGAGGCCCCAGTACGTTCGAGGACGGGAAGCTCGTCGCGGCTTTCGTCGATGCGCGGGATCGAAGCCAGCAGGCCGCGCGTATAGGGATGCCTGGCGTTCTTGAGCTCGCCGGCATCGCACGCCTCGACCACCTCGCCGCTGCGCATCACCAGGATGCGGTCGCAGTAGCTGGAGACCAATTCGAGGTCATGGCTGATCAGGATCAGGCCCATACCCTTGCGCTTGACGAGGTCGTCGATGATCTCGAGCACCTGCGCCTGGACCGAGACGTCGAGCGCCGAGGTCGGCTCGTCGGCGATGAGCAGGTCCGGCTCGGGGATCAGCATCATGGCGATCATGACGCGCTGGCCCATGCCGCCGGAGACCTCGTGCGGGTAGAGGCCGAGCACGCGCTCGGGGTCGTTGATGCGCACGGCCTCCAGCATGGCGAGCGTGCGGCCTCTGATGTCGGCGCGGCCGAGCTTCTGGTGGGTCAGCAACGCCTCGGCGATCTGGTCGCCGATAGTCATGACCGGGTTGAGCGAGAACTTCGGGTCCTGCATGACCATGGAGATGCGGGCGCCGCGGATGGCGCGCATCTGCCGCTCCGACTGGGCGAGCAGGTCGACGCCGTCGAAGCGCAGCCTGTCGGCGGTGACCTTGCCGGGGGCACGGATCAGCCGCAGGATCGAGCGGCCAGTCATCGACTTGCCAGAGCCGCTTTCGCCGACGATGCCAAGGCGCTCGCGGCCGAGCGTCAGCGACAGGCCCTTGACCACGTCTATCGGGCCGCGCGCCGTCGGAAAGGTGACGCGCAGGTTCTCGATTTCAAGCAAGGCGCTCATTGGCGGTCTCCATGCTTGGGGTCGAGGACATCGCGCAGGCCGTCTCCGAGGAAGCAGAAGCCGAGGCTGACGATGACGATGGCAAAGCCGGGCATGGTCGCGACCCACCACTGGTCGAGGATGAAGGAACGGCCGCGCGAAATCATCGCGCCCCATTCGGGCAGCGGCGGCTGGGCGCCGAGGCCGATGAAGCCGAGGCCGGCGGCGGTGAGGATGATGCCGGCCATGTCGAGCGTGACGCGGATGATCATCGACGACGTACAGAGCGGCAGGATGTGATTGACGATGACGCGGAACGACGAGGCACCTTGCAATTCCACTGCCGCAACGAACTCCGAGTTGCGTATGGTCAGCGTCTCCGCCCTGGCGATGCGGGCGTAGCCCGGCCAGGTGGCAATGGCGATGGCGATGATGGCGTTCTGGATGCCGGGCCCGAGGGCCGCGACGAAGGCCAGGGCCAGGATGAGCTTCGGCATCGACAGGAAGATGTCGGTGATGCCCATCAGGATGCGATCGGTCCAGCCGCCGAAATAGCCAGCGACAGCACCGATGACGAGGCCGACGGGAGCGGCAAGGACGGCCACCACCGCCACGATCATCAGCGTGATGCGCGCGCCATAGACGACGCGGCTCCAGATGTCGCGGCCGAGCTCGTCGGTGCCCATCCAGTTGTCCCAGCTCGGCGGCTTGAGCCGCATGGCCAGGTCCTGGCCGACCGGCGAATGGGTGGCGATCCAGGGCGCGAACAACGCCACCAGGATGAGCGTCAGCACGATGATCGCGCCGACCATGGCCAGGGGATTGCGCATCAGGGAGCGCGCAAGGCGGTAGCTGCGGCCGAGACGCGCCTGGAGGCGCGAGGTCGGGGAATCGTCGAGAAGCCAGTCGCGGGTGATCATCAGCGTGCCCTCGGGTCGAGGACGCGGTAGAGCACGTCCGAAATCTTGTTTATGCCGATGAAGACCGCGCCGATGACAAGCGTCGAGCCGAGCACGGCGTTCATGTCGGCATTGAGCAGCGCGGTGGTCAGGTAATTGCCGATGCCGGGCCAGGAGAAGACGGTCTCGATCATCACCGAGCCTTCGAGAAGGCCGGCATAGGACAGGCCGATGACGGTGATGAGCGGCACGAGGATCGGCCGGAAGGCATGGCGCCACAGCACCAGCCGCTCCGAGACGCCCTTGACGCGGGCGGTGGTGACATATTCCTGCGCCAGTTGGTCGAGCATGAAGGACCGTGTCATGCGGGCGATGTAGGCCAGGCTGAAGAAGCCGAGTACTGCTGCCGGCAGGGCGATATGCGAGAGCGCATTGAAGAAGATGTCGGTTTCGCCGGCGATCAGGCTGTCGATGAGGATCAGGCCCGTTACCGGGTCGACCATGCCGTCATAGAAGATGTCGAGCCGGCCGGGGCCGCCGACCCATTGCAGCTTGGCGTAGAACAGCGCGAGGCCGACGAGGCCGAGCCAGAAGGCGGGCACCGAATAGCCGAGCAGGCCGACGACGCGGATGACCTGGTCGAGCAGGCTGCCCTGGCGGCTCGCGGCATAAACACCCATCGGCACGCCCATCAGCACGCCGATGATGATGCCGAGCGTGGCCATTTCGAGGGTCGCCGGGAAGACGCGGGCCAAGTCCTCGGCCACCGGCTTGCCGGTCGACACCGACATGCCGAGGTCGCCGGTCAGGACATTGCCGACATAGTTGAAGAACTGGACGATCAGCGGCTTGTCGAGCCCCATCTCGATGCGGGCGGCCTCATAGACGGCGCGGGGCGCGCGGTCACCGACGACGGCGAGCACCGGATCGATCGGCACGACGCGGCCAATGAAGAACGTGATGGCGAGGAGGCCGAGGAAGGTGAAGGCAACGGCGGCAAGGACGCCCAGTACCCCCTTCAGCGTTTTCCAGGCTTGCCGCGCATTGCGCGGCGAGCCGCCGGACCCTGTTGGAAGCGCCTGAGCGGCGGAGTCGGTTTCTGATGCCACGCGGTGTCTGTTCCTACCACATTGGCCGCGCTGCGGATGCGGCACGGATGTTGTCTGTCGAGCAAAATTCCGCTTGGACTATACAAATAATTTTGCTTAGATCAAAAAAATTTTGATGGGAGCAAAATTCGGCGTGTCCTCGGAGGCCAGCAAGAACGCGACGGCGAGCCAGCCGAAGGTGGGCGCACTGATCCGTGCGCGCCGCAGGCAGTTGTCGATGACATTGCAGGAATTGTGCGACGCGGCGGGCATTTCCGTCGGTTATCTCAGCCAGGTCGAGCGCGACCATGCCACCCCGTCGCTGGGCACCCTCGCCCAGCTCGCCCGCAGCCTCGACGTGGCTGTGGATTATTTCATCGCCACCCCCTCGATGGAGGACGGGCTGACCCGAGCCGACCAGCGCAACCGTTTCTCGGTCGACGGGTCTTCGATCATCTACGAGCGCATCGCCGCCGACTTCACCGGCAATGTGCTGTCGTCCTTCATCCTCAATGTTCCGCCCGGCTATCGCTCCGAGACGGTCAGCCACGAGGGCGAGGAAATCCTGTTCATCCTCGAAGGCTCGATCACCCAGCGCCTCGAGAACGACGAAATGGTGCTTACGGCCGGCGACAGCCTGCATTTCCGCGGCAACCGCCCGCATTCCTGGTCGAACGACACCGACACATTCGCGCGCATGCTCTGGACCGGCACCTTGCCGATGTTCAGATCACGCACGGAACATCCGGCCCTGCGCGGTTCACGGGCCGAGACAAAGAAAACGGGAACCAAAAAGGAGAGAAAATGATGAAACTGTTCAAAGCCGCGCTGCTTGCGGCGGCGCTTGCCATGCCGATGACGCCGGCGATCAGCCTGGCCACCACGCCGGCCGACATCCTGGTGGTGGCGCAGAACATCGACGACATCGTCAGCATCGACCCGGCCGAGGCCTACGAATTCTCCTCGGGCGAGTATGTCGCGCAGACCTACGACCGCCTGGTCCAGTACGATGCCGCCGACACCAAGACGCTGGCAGCCGGCCTCGCCAAGGAATGGGCAGCCGACGACGCCACCAAGACCATCACTTTCACGCTGCGCGACGGCGTCAAGTTCACCTCCGGCAATCCGCTGCGCGCCGAAGACGTGGTCTATTCGTGGAAGCGCGTCATCGTGCTCAACAAGGCGCCCGCCTTCATCCTGACCCAGCTCGGCTGGACGCCGGAAAACTTCGATTCGATGGTCAAGGCCGACGGCAACAAGGTCGTGGTCAAATATGAGGGCGATTTCGCCTCGGCCTTCGTGCTCAACGTCCTGGCGGCCCGCCCCGCCTCGGTGGTCGACGCGGTCACGCTCCAGGCCAACGAGGCCAATGGCGACATGGGCAATGGCTGGCTGAAGTCCAACTCGGCAGGCACCGGCCCGTTCGTGCTCAAGGCCTTCCGCCCGGGCGAACTGATCAACCTGACGGCCAATGCCGAGTATTTCAACGGCGCACCGGCCATCAAGGGTGTCATCATCCGCCACGTCGCCGAAGCGGCGACCCAGCAATTGCTGCTGGAATCGGGTGACGTCGACATGGCCAAGAACCTGACCTCGGACCAGATCGCGACGATCGCCGGCAAGGATACGCTGGTAACCGAGACCTATCCGCAGGCGGCCGTGCACTTCCTGTCGTTCAACCAGAAGGACGAGGCGCTGCAGCCGGAAGCCGTGTGGGATGCCGCGCGCTACCTGGTCAACTACAAGGGCATGACCGACACCTTCCTGAAGGGCCAGATGCAGACGCACCAGGCATTCTGGCCGTCGGGCTTCCCCGGCTCGCTCGACGAGACGCCCTACACCTACGACCCGGCCAAGGCCAAGCAGATCCTGGCCGATGCCGGCGTCAAGACGCCGATCACCGTCACGCTCGACGTCATCAACTCGACGCCGTTCACCGACATGGCACAGTCGCTGCAGGCAAGCTTCGCCGAAGCCGGCATCAACTTCGAGATCATCCCGGGCACGGGCTCGCAGGTGATCACCAAGTACCGCGCCCGCACGCATGAGGCGATGCTGCTGTACTGGGGGCCCGACTTCATGGACCCGCACTCCAACGCCAAGGCCTTCGCCTACAACGAGGACAACTCGGACGGAAACTACCAGTCGACCACCACGTGGCGGAACGGCTGGGCCGTGCCTGAAGAGCTGAACAAGGAGACGAAGGCAGCGCTCGCCGAGCCCGACCAGGCCAAGCGCAGCGCGATGTATGTCGACCTGCAGAAGAAGGTGCAGGAGAAGTCGCCGATCGTCATCATGTTCCAGGCCGCGACCCAGGTGGCGCGGGCCAAGAACGTCGACGGCTACGTCAATGGCGCGACGTCGGACTTCGTCTACTACCGTCTGGTCAAGAAGAACTAACCCAGGCAAGACGCCAGGGCCGCTCGCGAGAGCGGCCCTTTTTCCTTACCACAAAGCAGAATCTCGGAAGGCAAAGACAATGTACCAAGAGCGGATGGCGCGCCTGCGCGAACGCATGGCTGAGACGGGAACCGACCTCGTGGTCGTCGGCCCCTCGTCGCATCTGGTGTGGCTCACGGGCATGTCGCCGCATGGCGACGAGCGCCCGGTGCTGCTGCTCGTTGCGCAGAAGCACGCCGGCTTCCTGATGCCGGCACTGAACGCCGACAGCCAGCGCCCCTTCACCAAGCTGCCCTTCTACCCCTGGGCCGACGCTGACGGCCCGCAGGCCGCACTTGCTCAGCTGCTCGCCGATTGCGGCGTCAAGGAAGGCCTTTCGGTTGCGCTCGACGAGACGATGCGCGCCGACTTCGCGCTGCTGCTGCTCGATGCCCTCCCCGGTGGCGCCAAGCGCAGCTTCCTCAACGACACGGTAAGCTTCCTGCGCGGCAAGAAGGACGAGGCGGAATACGCGCTGCTGAAGATGAATGCCGTGCTCAATGACGGCGCCATGAAGGCAGGTTTTGCCGCGCTCAAGGACGGCGTGACCGAACTGGAAGTCGGCCAGGCGATCCGCGACTTCTATGCCAGGAACGGCGCCGTGGGTGAGTTCGTCAGCGTCTGCTTCGGCGAAAACGGAGCCTTCCCCCACCACCACACCGGCAACCGCAAGCTTAGGGCGAACGAGGCCGTGCTGATCGACATCGGCGGCCGCAAGGACGGCTATCCCTCCGACATGACCCGCGTCGGCGTGTTCGGCGACAAGCCGGAAGGCTTCGACGAGGTGCATGGCGTGCTCGAACGCGCGGTGCAGGCGGCGATAGCGGCCGCCAAGCCCGGCGTTGCCGCCAAGGAAGTCGACAAGGCCGCCCGCGACGTCATTGCGGCGGCCGGCTATGGCCCGAACTTCCTGCACCGTACCGGCCACGGCCTGGGCATCGACATCCACGAGCAGCCCTACATCACCGGCACGTCGGAAACGATCCTGCAGGAAGGCAACGTGTTCTCGATCGAGCCCGGCATCTACCTGCAGGGCCGCTTCGGCCTGCGGCTGGAAGAGATCGTGATCCTGCGCGGCAACCGCGCCGAGGTGCTGTCCGACCTGCCGCGCGAGGCCTTCGTGGTCAAGGCATAGGCCTAACCGCCTCTCGACAGACGAAAGGGCCGCAGCAGCGGCCCTTTTTTTGTTGGGGTTACATGCCCTGCTGCCACGCGCCAAGGGCCGGCCGGCAGGCTGTTCAACGGCCCGGCACAAAGCTATCGTTGCAGCCAGGAGCCTGGATACTGCACTGGAGGGGCTGTGCGATCTTTTCTCGTGGCGGTGATTGCCTTGATGTCGACCAATGCGAGCGCCGTGGAACAGACTTTCCCGGCGGATGGCGGCGTGGTCTATTTCAACATGCCGTCGGGCAATGTCGGCTGCCAGTACACGCCCGCGGGCGGCTCGGATGTCTACATGCCCGAGGACGGCGGCCCGGAGCTCGGCTGCGACCGCATCGAACCGGCATACCAGAGGTTCATCCTCGGCAAATCGGGAAAGGCCAAGCGCTACCAGAATGTCGGCGACACCGGCTGCTGCGACGGTTCGCACACGCTTAAATATGGCAACAGCTGGAAGAAGGGACCGTTCAGCTGCGAGGCGACGAAAGCCGGGTTGAGCTGCAACCGCGACGACGGGCATGGCTTCTTCATCAGCCGGTCGAAAACAGAGATCCACTGATCCCGCCCCTGCCCGCGCAGGCAAAAGAAAAGCCGGGCAAGCCCGGCTTTTCAAGCATTTGTCTCTCAGACAGCGATCAGTTGACCGCGTCCTTGAGGCCCTTGCCGGCCGAGAACTTCGGGACGGTACGAGCCGGGATCTTCACTTCCGCGCCGGTCTGCGGGTTGCGGCCGGTGGACTCCGCACGTTTTGACACGGTGAAATTTCCGAAACCGACAAGCCGGACATCGCCGCCACCCTTCAGTTCGCCGGTGATGACTGAAAACACTGCATCAACAGCGGACTGCGCATCGCCCTTGGAGAGCTTGGCAGCCTCGGCGACGGCGGACACTAGTTCGTTCTTGTTCATTCAAATTCCCTTCCATGAGAAAACCGGGACATAGACTCAGCCGGTAGGACACGGACTTTAGAAAGAAGCTTGGGCACAACCAAGTCGAAAAGGCTCACAAAGCCCGGAATTCCGCGCTTTTTTCACATGAAAAAGCCGGGCGCGGGCCCGGCTTTTCCGTTTTCAGTGCAACTTTAGATGCAACTTAATGAGCAAAGCCCTTGCCGGCATCGTCGCCCGCGTCCGTCTTGGCCGCGGGAACGTCGACCGGCTCAGTCCACTCGATCGGCTCGGGCTGGCGCACCAGCGCATGCTTGATAACCTCGCCCATGCGGCTGACCGGGATGATCTCCATGCCGCTCTTCACGTTTTCCGGAATGTCGGCCAAGTCCTTGGCGTTCTCTTCCGGGATCAGCACCTTCTTGATGCCGCCGCGAAGCGCTGCAAGCAGCTTCTCCTTGAGGCCGCCGATCGGCAGCACCCGACCACGCAACGTGATCTCGCCGGTCATCGCGACATCCGCCCTGACCGGGATGCCCGTCAGGATGGACACGATCGCGGTGGCCATGGCCGTGCCGGCCGACGGACCATCCTTCGGCGTCGCGCCTTCCGGCACGTGCACGTGGATGTCGCGCTTGTCGAACAAAGGCGGCTCGACGCCGAAATCGATAGCGCGGCTGCGGACATAGGACGCCGCAGCCGAAATCGACTCCTTCATGACGTCGCGCAGGTTGCCGGTGACCGTCATGCGGCCCTTGCCCGGCATCATCACGCCTTCGATCGTCAGCAGCTCGCCGCCGACCTCGGTCCAGGCAAGGCCCGTGACCACGCCGACCTGATCCTCGCCCTCGACCTGGCCGAAGCGATAGCGCTGCACGCCCAGATAGTCGTCGAGGTTGGCCGCAGTGACCTTCACCGACTTCTTCTTGGTCTTGATGATCTCGGTGACCGCCTTGCGCCCGAGCTTCATCAGCTCGCGCTCGAGGCTACGGACACCTGCTTCACGCGTGTAGGTCTGGATCACGGCGCGGATCGCATCCTCGGAGACGGAGAACTCCTTGGGCTGCAGCGCGTGATCGCGAACCACCTTCGGCATCAGGTGCCGCTTGGCGATCTCGACCTTTTCGTCCTCGGTGTAGCCGGCGATGCGGATCAGTTCCATGCGGTCCATCAAGGGCGCAGGAATGTTCAGCGTGTTCGCCGTCGTCACGAACATCACGCTCGAAAGGTCGTACTCGACCTCGAGGTAGTGGTCCATGAACGTTGCGTTCTGTTCCGGGTCGAGCACCTCTAGCAGCGCCGACGAAGGATCGCCACGGAAATCCTGGCCCATCTTGTCGATCTCGTCGAGCAGGAAGAGCGGGTTGGACTTCTTGGCCTTCTTCATCGACTGGATGACCTTGCCGGGCATCGAGCCGATATAGGTGCGGCGGTGACCGCGGATCTCGGCCTCGTCACGCACGCCGCCAAGCGCCATGCGCACGAACTCGCGGCCGGTCGCCTTGGCGATGGACTTGCCGAGCGAGGTCTTGCCGACGCCGGGAGGGCCGACGAGGCAGAGGATCGGACCCTTCAGCTTCTTCTGGCGGCTCTGCACCGCGAGATACTCGACGATGCGGTCCTTGACCTTGTCGAGGCCGTAGTGGTCGGTGTCGAGCACCTCCTGGGAGAAATTGAGGTCCTGCTTGACCTTGGAGTTCTTGCCCCACGGGATCGACAGGATCCAGTCGAGATAATTGCGCACGACGGTGGCTTCGGCCGACATCGGCGACATCGAGCGCAGCTTCTTCAGCTCGGCCTCCGCCTTTTCGCGGGCCTCCTTGGTCAGCTTCGTCTTCTTGATGCGGGCCTCGATCTCGGCGGCCT
Organism: Aminobacter aganoensis; assembly: GCF_014206975.1. Classification (GTDB taxonomy): domain Bacteria; phylum Pseudomonadota; class Alphaproteobacteria; order Rhizobiales; family Rhizobiaceae; genus Aminobacter; species Aminobacter aganoensis. The sequence continues at coordinate 60,344 of NZ_JACHOU010000004.1, read as the reverse complement.
CGTCGCGGCCGTCCTCGCCTTCGCCGAGCTCCTTCTGGATCGCCTTCATCTGCTCGTTGAGGTAGTACTCGCGCTGGGTCTTCTCCATCTGCCGCTTGACGCGGCTGCGGATGCGCTTTTCGACCTGCAGGACGGAGATCTCGGCTTCCATGAAGCCCATCGCCTTCTCAAGCCGCTCCTTGACGGACAGCGTGCCGAGCATTTCCTGCTTCTCGGTGATCTTGATGGCGAGATGCGAGGCCACCGTGTCGGCGAGCTTGGAATAGTCCTCGATCTGGCTGGCAGCACCAACCACTTCGGGCGAAATCTTCTTGTTCAGCTTGACGTAGTTCTCGAAGTCGGAAACCACGGAGCGCGACAGCGCCTCGACCTCGACCTCTTCCTCTTCCGGCTCGGTCAGGATGAGAGCGTGGGCCTCGTGGAAATCGGGCTTGTCGGTGAAGGACTGGATCCGGGCGCGCGTCGTGCCTTCGACCAGCACCTTGACGGTGCCGTCCGGCAGCTTCAGCAGCTGCAGCACATTGGCGAGCGTGCCAATGTCGTAGATGGCATCCGGCTCGGGATCATCGTCGGCGGCATTCATCTGGGTCGCAAGCAGGATCTGCTTTTCCTGACCCATCACCTCTTCCAGAGCCTTGATCGACTTTTCACGCCCCACGAACAGCGGGACGATCATGTGCGGGAACACGACAATGTCGCGCAACGGCAGGACTGCGAAGGTTCCTTCGCTGGAAGAGCGGGATATTTTGGCCATTGTCCAACCTTTCATATCGCGGTCGCGCAAGGCCAACCGCGAATCTCATATTAACGACCATGGACGGTTCCGCCTACCGCCGATTACCGCGCGGCATATTAGAGCACGGAACAGACCCCATCGCCTCTTCTCCGTTAGTTGGAGCTTCGCCGGGTAAACATCAAGGCCAAACACGTTGCCGTGTAGCGACCCGGGATCGGCAAACCTCCAAATGCCGAACGGCGCCGCTGGGGCGCCGTTCGCTGGAGCGGTTCAAGGGAAAACGGCAGGCCTCAGGCGCTGACGTTGCCCTTCTTTTCCTTCTGCTCGGAATAGATGTAGAGCGGCCGGGCGCTGCCGGTCACCACCTCATCCGAAATCACCACTTCCTGGACGCCTTCGAGGGCCGGAAGCTCGAACATCGTGTCGAGCAGGATCGCTTCCATGATCGAACGCAGGCCGCGAGCGCCGGTCTTGCGCTCGATGGCGCGCTTGGCGATCGCCGACAGGGCGTTCTCGTGGAAGGTCAGGTCGACGTTTTCCATCTCGAACAGGCGCTGGTACTGCTTGACCAGCGCGTTCTTCGGCTCGGTCAGGATCTGGATCAGCGCCGGCTCGTCGAGATCCTCGAGCGTCGCCAGAACCGGCAGACGGCCGACGAACTCGGGGATCAGGCCGAACTTCAGCAGATCCTCAGGCTCGACCTGGCGGAACAGGTCGCCGGTGCGGCGATCCTCCGGCGAAGCGACCGTGGCGCCGAAGCCGATCGAGGTCTTGCGGCCGCGATCCGAGATGATCCTGTCGAGGCCAGCAAAGGCGCCGCCGCAGATGAACAGGATGTTGGCGGTGTCGACCTGCAGGAACTCCTGCTGCGGGTGCTTGCGGCCACCCTGAGGCGGCACGGAAGCGACGGTGCCTTCCATGATCTTCAGCAGCGCCTGCTGGACGCCCTCGCCCGAGACGTCGCGGGTGATCGAGGGATTGTCCGACTTGCGCGAGATCTTGTCGATTTCGTCGATGTAGACGATGCCGCGCTGGGCGCGCTCGACGTTGTAGTCGGCCGACTGCAGCAGCTTCAGGATGATGTTCTCGACATCCTCGCCGACGTAACCGGCTTCGGTCAGCGTCGTCGCGTCGGCCATGGTGAACGGCACGTCGATGATGCGGGCCAGCGTCTGGGCAAGCAGGGTCTTGCCGCAGCCGGTCGGGCCGATCAGCAGGATGTTCGACTTTGCCAACTCGACGTCGTTGTTCTTGCCGGCATGGGCCAGGCGCTTGTAGTGGTTGTGGACGGCCACCGACAGCACGCGCTTGGCGTAGGGCTGCCCGATGACGTAGTCGTCCAGAACCTTGAGGATTTCCTGCGGTGTCGGCACGCCCTCGCGCGACTTCACCATCGAGGTCTTGTTCTCCTCGCGGATGATGTCCATGCACAGTTCGACGCACTCGTCGCAGATGAAGACGGTCGGACCGGCGATGAGTTTGCGCACCTCATGCTGGCTCTTGCCGCAGAACGAGCAATAGAGCGTGTTCTTGGAGTCGCCGCCGCCGTTGCTGACCTTGCTCATCTTGTCCAAGTCCTTTCACTGCCGCCCGGCCGATGGAGTGGCTTGTGGGCGCATATGCAATCTAACGCCGGACGCCGCCACCGCCAGCCCCTGGCCGCCGCAACGAGCTCCGTACAACTCACATTCCAGAAGTCGCTGCAACGAGTCGCGGCACCCTTGAACAACGCTAAGCCGTCGAAGCTCAACGCAGCCTTAACGTAGGCCGCCGCTTTCGCCGAGGGAACAGCAAAATGTGTCCGAAATGCCGCAGGACATCTCAAAAATGCGAGATGTGACCCGATTGGCAGGTCGCAGCGTCCAATCACGAAGCGGTGGCACCCTCAACGGCTTCACGGCTGTCGATGACCTTGTCGATCAAACCGAAGTCACGCGCCTCGTCCGAAGTCATGAAATGGTCGCGGTCGAGCGTCTTTTCAATGGTCTCGTAGTCCTTGCCCGTGTGCTTGACATAGACCTCGTTGAGACGGCGCTTGAGCTTGATGATGTCCTGGGCGTGACGCTCGATGTCCGAAGCCTGGCCCTGGAAGCCGCCCGAAGGCTGATGGACCATGATGCGGGCATTCGGGGTGGCGAAGCGCATGTCCTTGTGGCCGGCGCAAAGCAGCAGCGAGCCCATAGAGGCGGCCTGGCCGATGCACAGCGTCGAAACCGCCGGCTTGATGAATTGCATGGTGTCGTAGATCGCCATGCCCGAAGTCACCACGCCGCCGGGCGAGTTGATGTAGAGGCTGATCTCTTTCTTCGGGTTCTCGGCTTCGAGGAACAGCAGCTGGGCGCAGACCAGCGTCGCCATGCCGTCTTCGACCGGGCCGGTGATGAAGATGATGCGCTCCTTGAGCAGGCGCGAAAAGATATCGTAGGCGCGCTCGCCCCGGTTGGTCTGCTCGACCACCATCGGAACGAGGTTCATGTATGTTTCGACGGGGTTCTTCATCGACTATCCCTTTATCGAGATGGGATTCCGGCTCCGGGCGGGCAGAATCGGTTCAGAGGCTTTGCCCTGTAAATAGGATGCCGCGTCATCATTGTGCAAGGCCGGTAAAGGGGCTTGATTTCAGCTGCCGCTAACTTTCGGCAAGCGCTGGCTCAATGGCCGGCACTGGAACTTGCCGCACCTGCGCCGGTAAAGGTGGCCATCAAACGACGCCCTGCAATCAACTGCACGGATTCTTGGCGCTGGACGTATTGAAAAGGGCAGCGACCGTGACGGAAGCCAAGGACAACCAGACGATCAAGTTCTACGCGAACGAGGCGGAAGCCTATACGACGCGGGGCGAAAAGGCGAGCAAGCACCATCTTCGCACCTTCATGGCGCGCCTGCCGATGGGGGGTTGCGTGCTCGAACTTGGCTGCGGCGCAGGGCAGGACAGCGAAGCGATGCTGGCGAGCGATTTCGATGTCATGCCGACCGATGGCACGCCCGAGATCGCTGCCGCCGCCGCCAAGCGCCTCGGGCGACCGGTCAAGGTGTTGCTCTTCGAGGACATCGACGACCAAGACAGCTACGACGGCGTGTGGGCCAATGCCTGCCTGTTGCATGTGCCGCGCCCTCAACTGCCTTCGATCATCCGTCGGGTGCATGCAGCGCTCAAACCGGGCGGCGTGTTCTACGCCAGCTTCAAGGCCGGCCAAGCCGAAGGACGCGATCGCTTCGGAAGATATTACAACTACCCGTCTCCCGAATGGCTGGCACGGGCCTTTGGCACGGAGCGCTGGAGTGCCCTGGAGATCGGCCGGGAAACCGGAAGCGGCTATGACGGCCGGCCGACGGACTGGCTTCACGCCGTCGCCACCAAGGCCGGCTAATTTGAACCAAATGGAATGCCCGCGATGAATGATCCGACCCAAACGAACAAGCACTGGTCCAAGGTGGAGTACCTGCACGAGACCGTCCGAAATCCGAACATCCGCATTCGCGGGACGCACAGCTATTACAGCAATGCGTGGACGGGATCGTTCGAAGACAGCGTAGTGCGCTACCTCTATGGCGACGACTACAGCCTGAAGGCGTGGGAACCGGCATGGCCGATCGACCAACTGCATATTGGCGACTATGTCTGCATCGGTGCCGAGGCGGTGATCCTGCTCGGCGGGAACCACACGCACCGGACGGACTGGTTCAGCCTCTATCCCTTCGCTGAATTCATCGTCGACGCCTATGCCGGCAAGGGCGACACGGTCATCGCCGACGGCGCCTGGATCGGCATGCGTGCCATGATCATGCCTGGTATCACCATCGGCGAAGGCGCGATCGTCGCGTCAGGCGCGATCGTCACCAAGGACGTGGCGCCCTACACGATCGTTGCGGGCAATCCGGCAGTGCCGATCAAGACGCGTTTCCCCCAGGCCACCCTCGACAGGCTGCTGGAGCTGAAGGTCTACAGTTGGACGGCGGAGAAATTCGAGGCGCTGAAACCGCTGCTTTGCGCAAGCGAGATCGACGCACTGGCAAGCGCCTCGGCAAGATATGACGACGGGCGGGCGTGACTGTTCAGACGCGGATCACGTATTCCTTGCGAGTCGTTTCAAGCACTTCCCAGCTTCCCTTGAAGCCGGGCCTGAGCACGAAACTGTCGCCGGCACGCACGGTGCGGGTCTCGCCGCCCTCCTCGGCAAGCACCGAAACGCCCGACAGGATGTGGCAGAACTCCCATTCGTCGTATTCGATGCGCCACTTGCCGGGGGTCGCCTCCCATATGCCGGCATAGAGGCCGCCTTCGGCTTCCTCGGCGTTCCAGGTGCGGAATTTCGGATCGCCGGAGATCAGCCGGCCTTCCGCCGGAGCACCGGCTTCCGGCTCGATGCCATCGGTCTCGATCGTCAGGAATCTCGGCAAGTCCACCCCCAGGATGCAAAAATGGCCCCGGCTTGGGGCCGGGGCCACTGTTGCATGACCGATCAGACCTTGGCCAGCGCCTGTTCGAGGTCGGCGATGACGTCGCTGACGTCCTCGATGCCGACCGACAGGCGGACGACGTCAGGGCCAGCGCCCGCCGCCACCTTCTGCTCGTCGGAGAGCTGGCGGTGGGTGGTGGAGGCCGGATGGATGACGAGCGACTTGGTGTCGCCGATGTTGGCAAGGTGCGAGAACAGCTCGAGGCCCTCGACGAACTTGACGCCGGCCTGGTAGCCGCCCTTGAGGCCGAAGGTGAAGACGGCACCGGCGCCCTGCGGCGAGTACTTCTTCATCAGCGCGTGGTTCTTGTCGCTCTTGAGACCGGGATAGGCGACCCATTCGACCTTGGGGTGGTCGGAGAGCCAGCCGGCGACGGTGAGCGCATTGTCGCAATGGCGCTGCATGCGCAGCGGCAGCGTCTCCAGGCCGGTGAGGATCAGGAACGCGTTGAACGGCGAGATCGCCGGGCCGAGATCGCGCAGGCCGAGCACGCGCGCGGCGATGGCAAAGGCGAAGTTGCCGAAGGTTTCGTGCAGCACGACGCCGCCATATTCGGGGCGCGGCTCCGACAGCATCGGGTACTTGCCCGACTTCGACCAGTCGAAGGTGCCGCCGTCGACGATGACGCCGCCGATCGAATTGCCGTGGCCGCCGATGAACTTGGTCAGCGAATGCACGACGATGTCGGCGCCATGCTCGATCGGGCGGATCAGATACGGGCTCGCCAGCGTGTTGTCGACGATCAGCGGCAGGCCATGCTTGCGGGCAATGTCCGCCACCTTCTCGATGTCGACGAAGATGCCGCCGGGATTGGCAAGGCTCTCGATGAAGATCGCCTTGGTCTTGCCGTCGATGTGCTTTTCGAAACCAGCGAGATCGTTGGTGTCGGCCCAGCGGACCTCCCAGCCGAAGTTCTTGAAGGCGTGGCCGAACTGGTTGATCGAGCCGCCGTAGAGCTTGTTGGCTGCGATGAAATTGTCGCCCGGGCGCATCAGATTGTGGAACACCAGCATCTGCGCCGCATGGCCGGAGGCGGTAGCGAGCGCTGCCGTGCCGCCTTCGAGGGCCGCGATACGCTCTTCGAGCACGGCCTGGGTCGGGTTCATGATGCGGGTGTAGATGTTGCCGAAAGCCTTCAGCCCGAACAGCGAAGCGGCGTGGTCGGCGTCATCGAAGACATAGGACGTGGTCTGGTAGATCGGCGTGGCGCGCGCGCCAGTGGCCGGATCGGGTTTCGCGCCGGCATGGACGGCAAGCGTGTTGAAGCCCGGGGTACGCTGGGACATGGTTCTCTCCAAAGACTAGGTCCATCAAATTCGGCTGACATCTTTGGCGGAGCCCGCGACGGAATGCAAAGACGAAAATTTCAGACTGGCTGGTAGTCGTGGACGAAATTTCCGCGTGCCGCCCGAAAGCAACGCCTGCCGCTGTTTATTTTGCGCGGATGCCGAAACTCTGGAAGCCTTGCCGCATCACCGGCCGCTTCGACGACAGCACGCCGGAATTGACGCCTGTCCAGCCAATCTCGCCGGCCAGTCGGGCATATTCGATCTTGGGGCAGCGGTTCATGACCACCTTGATGCCTGCGGCTTCGGCGCGCGCGGCAGCCTCGTCATGGCGAACTGTCAGTTGCATCCAGACGACCGCGGGCAGCGGGTCGAGCCTGAGCACGTCGTCAATGATGGCAGGCACGGCGCTCGACGCCCGGAAGATGTCGACCATGTCGATCGCCACGGGAATGTCAGCGAGGCCGGCATAGGTCATGCGGCCGAGGATTTCCTTGCCGGCGTGGCCCGGATTGACCGGGTAGACGTCGTAGCCCTTGGCGATGAGGTATTTGGTAACGAAATAGCTCGGACGGACGTCGTTGGCCGACGCGCCGACGACGGCGATGGTGCGGACCGAATTCAGGATTCCGGCGATGTAGGCATCGTCGTAGGTGTCGTGGTTCATGGCCGTCCTCGTTCGAGGCTGGATACCGCCTTTCGGCAATGGCCGCAAATCCGACAGGGCAGGCTGTGCCTTACGGCAGCGAGATGCTGCCATCCTCGGCGATCGCGAAGTCGGGATTGTGGGCGACTTCCCAGAGATGGCCTTCGGTATCGGCAAAATAGCCATACCAGCCGCCCCAGAAGGCGCGCTGCGCCTGCTTGACGATGTGGCCGCCGGCCTTCTCTGCCGCGGCGAGAATTTCGTCCACTTCGGCTTCGGTGCGCGTGTTGTAGGCCAGCGAGACGCCGGAAAAGCCGCCCTTGCCGCCGGCAATGCCCGCGTCGGACGACAGGTGCTCGCGCCCCCAGAGACCGAGCACCAGGCCACCCATCTGGAAGAAGGCGACGCCTTCGGTGATCGACTGATTGCGCTTGAGCCCCATCGCCTCATAGAAGCGCGCGGCGCGGTCGAGATCGTCGACCCCCAGGGTCACGAGAGAAATCCGCGGTTCCACGTCTATTCTCCCTTCCACTCCGGCTGGCGCTTGGCGAGGAAGGCGCCAATGCCCTCCTCGGCGTCGCTTGCCAGCATGTTTTCGACCATCACCCGGGCGGCATGGTCATAAGCCTCGACGAGCCCCATCTCGGCCTGGGCGTAGAACGCCTCCTTGCCGATCTTCAGTGTCGAAGGCGATTTGGAAACAATGGTTTGGGCGTATTTTCCGACAATGTGATTCAGGTACTCGCGCGGCACCACACGGTTGACCAGGCCGAAGTCGCGCGCGGTCGTGGCGTCGATCGTCTCGCCGGTCAGCAGCATTTCCATCGCCTGCTTGCGCGAGACGTTGCGCGACAGCGCCACCATCGGCGTCGAGCAGAACAGGCCGATGTTGATGCCCGGCGTGCAGAAGGCAGCCTGATCGGTGGCGATGGCAAGGTCGCAGCTGGCGACCAGTTGCAGTCCGGCTGCGGTCGCCAGACCGTCGACTTCGGCGATGACGGGCTTGGGGTGGCGCACGATCGACTGCATCAGCGCCGAACAGCGCGACATGGTCAGCTCGAAAAAGGCACGTCCGCGATCGGCATCGCCCCTGTGCGCCGTCATCTCCTTGAGATCGTGGCCGGCGCAGAACACGTTGCCCTGGGCCGCGAGCACGATGACGCGCACAGCCTTGTCGTCGCGGGCGCCGTCCAGCTGAGCCTGGAGTGCAGTCATTGTCTCTATCGAAAGGGCATTTGCCGGCGGATTGGCGAGCACGAGGCGCAGGACGCCCTTGTCCAGACTCGAACGCACCGGACCTTCCGGTACGCTGCGCTTGATGGCGACGATTTCGGCCATGATGCCCCCAAGTGAACTCAATGCGGCGAAAGGAGAATCGCCAGCCTCGAATTTGGAGAATATACGCTTGCACTCAAGTTTTGGTTCCCAACTATGTGCCTGCAGCGAATCCAAAGGTTCGCACGAGATGCAGAAAAGTGGTGCGGGAGCGCGCAAGCCGATGGAAAGAGCCAATGCCTGAGCAGCACGGATTGACGCCGACCATGACGGCATCGGAGGTCAACCGCCTCCTGAAGGAAGTCTACCCCCAGCTCAACGAGCACTATGATTTCTACCAGGTGACGGAGGTCTTCCCCGGGGGCTGCACGGTCCGGCTCAACGCCGACGAACGCCATCTCCGGCCGGGCGGGACGGTTTCGGGGCCATCGCTTTTCACGCTCGCCGATATTGGCGGCTATGTCTGCGTGCTCAGCCACGCCGGTCCGGACGCGCTGTCGGTGACGACCAACCTCAACATCAACTTCATGCGCAAGGCCGAAGCCGGTCCGATCGACGGCCACTGCCGCATCCTGAAGCTGGGCAGGAGCCTGATGGTGTTCGATATCGACATCGTCGCAGGGCCCGACCAGCAGACCGTGGCACATGCAACCGGCACCTACTCGATCCCGCCGAAGCGACCAACCAGTGCGGTAAAATAATACCGCACCACTATCGTATTGTTTTTGCTATCTTTAATGAGCTGACACCCATTTCGATGCGCTTGACGGGCCAGCCGCCCTCGCCTATAAGCCCAACCAAAGCAGCGGCCCCGTTCGGGTCGCCGTTTTGTTGTTGGCGGCAGGGACAGCCTTCGCCAATGAAAGCAACAAGAAACGCCTTCTCCGGAAGGTCCCAAACGAAAGCATGTAACCATGGCAACCTTTTCGCAGAAGCCTGCGGACGTGGTGAAGAAGTGGGTGCTGATCGACGCCGAGGGTCTCGTCGTCGGCCGTCTCGCCACCATCGTCGCCAACATCCTCCGCGGCAAAAACAAGCCCACCTTCACGCCCCACGTCGACGACGGTGACAACGTCATCATCATCAACGCCGACAAGGTCGTGTTCACCGGCAAGAAGTTCACCGACAAGGTGTATTACTGGCATACCGGCCACCCCGGCGGCATCAAGGAGCGCACCGCGCGCCAGCTGCTCGAAGGCCGTTTCCCCGAGCGCGTTCTCGAGAAGGCGGTTGAGCGCATGATCCCGCGCGGCCCGCTCGGCCGTCGCCAGATGAAGAACCTTCGCGTCTATGCAGGCGCCGAACATCCGCATGTCGCTCAGCAGCCTGTGACGCTCGACGTCGGCGCGCTGAACGCCAAGAACAAGAAGGCGTCGTAATCATGGCTGATCTCAGCTCGCTCGCAGAACTCGGCACTGTCGCTGCCGCCGCACAGCCGGCAGCTCCGGTCCACGTCCAGAAGCTCGACAAGAGCGGCCGCGCCTATGCCACCGGCAAGCGCAAGGACGCCATCGCCCGCGTCTGGGTGAAGCCCGGCTCCGGCAAGATCGTCGTCAACGGCAAGGAATTCGCGGCCTACTTCGCCCGTCCCGTGCTGCAGATGATCCTGAACCAGCCGATCGTCGCGGCAAACCGCGTCGGCCAGTACGACATCATCGCCACCGTCGTCGGCGGCGGTCTGTCGGGCCAGGCCGGTGCCGTTCGTCACGGCATCTCCAAGGCGCTGACCTACTACGAGCCGACGCTGCGCGGCGTGCTCAAGAAGGGCGGCTTCCTGACCCGCGACAGCCGTACCGTCGAGCGTAAGAAGTACGGCAAGGCCAAGGCCCGTCGTAGCTTCCAGTTCTCGAAGCGCTAAGCGCCTCGGAACCTGCAGTTTTCGGAAAGGCCGCCTTCGGGCGGCCTTTTCTTTTTGCATGCCGTCCGGCCATGGCTGACGTATGATCCTTGCGCAGATGCCGAACAGCCCGGATGGGAGATCTCGATGGTCCGCATGCTCGCATTGGCCCTCGCGGTGGCTTTCGCCGCTCCCGCCACGACGGTGGATGCGGCCACCAACAAGTTCCTGAAACGGTCGTCGCAGTTCGATACCTGCTGGATGCGTGCCCATGACAGGGCGCTGGAAAAAGGCGCCGATGCAAGAAAAGCTGCCAGGAAGGCCGACAGCCGCTGCAAGAAGCAGGGCCTAAGGATGCTCAAGGAAGGCGGCTCGAAATATTCGCTCAAGGACCGGCGCAAGGCTCTTCGGAGATCCAGCGAGTACTAGCCGACAGCGCTCGCACCGCCATCGCACCCGTCAGTTGGTTGGCGCCGGGGCATCGCCCGTTGCCGCGGCCACCGATTCGTCGGCGTCGGCATAGGGCACGCGATAGCCATTGGCTGCCAGCCAATCGATGGCCGCCCTTGGTTCGTCGGTCTGGATCATGGTGGCGCCGCGCTCCGCCCAGAAGCCGAACACCTCGTTGGGAAAACCTGCCGCGACAGCCAGTTCGTCGCCGCGACCGCCGGAGAGAAAGCCGCCCGGCTTGTTGACGATGGCGTGGGTATCGACCCAGATGTGCCAGTTATCGCGGATGGACGCCGCCCTCACCCTGGCCGAAAACAGCGGCCCGCCTGTTTCCGTCATCTTGTCGGCGTCGCCGCGCCAGGTGATCATTTCGACAGCCCGCGCCGAGAAGGCCCGCCCCGCCGCCGCGATGAAGCCGGCATCGCGCACCGCGTCGTCGGCGATGATCGGCATGAACTGGAAGCCGTTGCCGACCCGGCTCATGGTTTCCTTGACCGAAGCCAGGCGTTCGGCGCTCCAGAGATTCGCCTTGACCACGACCTGCTCCTCCATGCCCATGGCGCGCGCCAGCGCTACCATGTCAGCGAGGTCGGCCGTCTCCAGCTTGTTGTCGAGATTGACCAGGATCCTGCCCTTGGTGACCGCAAGCATTTCCCGCAATGTCGGCACCGTCTCGCCGGTCACGGCGCCGGTGCCTTCGACCACGAGCCGGCAGCGCCTGAGCTCGTCCATGGTGCGGGCAATGACCTCGCCCTTGCAGTTGGTAGTCCGGTCGAGCCAGCTGTCATGCATGACGATCAACTCGCCGTCCTTCGAACGGCGGATGTCGATCTCGACCATTTCGGCGCCCGAGGCGATGACGCCGCGTATCGAGGCGATGGAATTTTCGGGATAACGCGACTTGCCTGCTTCGAGCCCGCCGCCGCGATGGGCAACGACCATGACGTGATCGCGCCAACGATTGGCATTCTCGTAGCGTCCGAGGATCTGCTCGACGCGGGAGCCGGCATGGCTCGCGGTGGCAAGACCGAGTGCAAGGAGTAGCGAGGCTGTGCCTGCCAGGACTGTCCGCATTGGAATCGCTCCACGTTAGAGGATGCGTGCAACGACTTACCCAGCTGCGGTGACAGGGGCGTGTAGGGCAGATGCCATTCAAATGACCGGAGAAAATGCGGGCAATGACCGGAGAAAGCGCGGGTTGCGGGCCTGTCATACGCTGGACGCGACAGGGCTGGCATCTTGCGCCCTGCTTCTGTAGTTCTTGCGCCTCGCATTCCGATAGACCGACTGAGGAGACTGCCCATGCCCGCTTCATCGATCGATCACGCCTTTACCGCGCGGACGAACACCGGCCGTTCGAGTGATCCGACCTATGCAGGGGCATTGTCTTTCATGCGCCGCAAATATTCGAAGAACGTCAACGGCGCCGACGCGGTCGTCTGGGGCATTCCGTTCGATGCCGCGGTGACCAACCGGCCGGGCGCGCGCTTCGGCCCGCAGGCAATCCGCCGCGCTTCGGCGATCTTCGACTGCGACCCGCAATATCCGTTCAACCGCGACCTGTTCGACGATCTGTCGGTCATCGACTATGGCGACTGCCTGCTCGACAGCGGCAACCACCAGAAGACGCCCGGCGCCATCGAGCGCGAGGCGGCCAAGATCCTGAAATCGGGCGCCTTCCTGCTGACGCTCGGCGGCGACCATTACGTCACCTGGCCGGTGCTGAAGGCGCATGCCGCGATCCACGGCCCGATGGCGCTGGTGCAGTTCGACGCCCACCAGGACACCTGGCCTGACGACGGCAAGCGCATCGACCACGGTTCGTTCGTCGGCCGCGCGGTGAAGGACGGCATCATCGACCCCGACCGCTCGATCCAGATCGGCATCCGGACGCACGCGCCGGAGGATTTCGGCATCAAGATCCTCTACGGCCACGAGGTCGAGGAGATGCGCGCCGCCGACATCGCCTATGCCATCGCCGAGCGCACCGGCGGCAAGAAGACCTATGTCACCTTCGACATCGACTGCCTCGACCCGGCCTACGCGCCCGGCACCGGCACGCCGGTGGCAGGCGGCCCGTCGTCGGCCAAGATCCTTTCGGTGCTGCGCCAGATGACACAGATCGATATTGTCGGCGCCGACATCGTGGAGGTTGCACCGGCCTACGACCATGCCGATATTACCGCCATCGCCGGATCGACGGTCGCGATGCACTATCTCGGCCTGCTGGCTGAACGGAAGGCACGAGACAACGGCTGAGGCGATGAATCAACGGCTTGCCGAATTGAGTCAGATTTTAGCCACAACCCTCTGACATTGCTTATTTTTCGACGGAACGACAGACAATGAAACCGAAAATCTTCATCGACGGCGAGCACGGCACCACTGGCCTCCAGATCCGCACGCGGCTCGCTGCGCGCGACGATCTCGCCGTCCTGTCCATTCCGGAGGCCGAGCGCCGCAACGTCGACCTCCGAGCCGAGCGTCTGCATGAGGCCGACGTCGCCATCCTGTGCCTGCCCGACGAGGCATCCAAGGAAGCCGTGCGCATCCTGGAAGGCAACAACTCGACGCGCGTCATCGACACGTCAACGGCGTACCGCACCCATCCCGACTGGGCCTATGGCTTCGCCGAAATGGACGCGGCCCAGCGCCAGCGCATCGCCGATGCGCGGCTGGTCGCCAACCCGGGCTGCTATCCCACCGGCGCCATTTCGCTCGTCCGGCCCCTGGTCGCGGCAGGCATCCTGCCCGCCGACTATCCGGTCAGCGTCAACGCCGTCTCGGGCTATACCGGCGGCGGCAAGCAGATGATCGCCCAGATGGAAGACCCGAGCCGGGAGGATCACATCGCCTCGCCGCATTTCCTCTACGGGCTGCCACTGACGCACAAGCACGTCGCCGAGATGAAGCAGCACGGCCTGCTCGAGCGGCGGCCGATCTTTGCGCCGTCGGTCGGCCGCTTCGCCCAAGGCATGATCGTTCAGGTGCCGCTGCACCTCGCCGATCTCAACGGTTCGGTGTCGATGGGCGACATCCACGCCAGGCTCGCTTCGCACTATGCCGGGCAGGACATCGTTGAAGTCGTGCCGCTGGCAACGAGCGCCAAGCTCGCCCGCCTCGACCCGACCGAACTGGCCGACAGCGACCGCATGAAGCTCTACGTCTTCGGCACCGAGGGCGAAGGCCAGGTCAATCTCGTCGCCCTGCTCGACAATCTCGGCAAGGGTGCCTCGGGTGCGGCGGTGCAGAACATGGACCTGATGCTCGGGCTCAAGCACTAAGGTGGATCAGGCTGTCTTTCCGGCGCGCTGGAACGTCACCGATCCGCAGCTCATCGCCGAGACGTTTTCCAGCCGCATCTGGAAGGTGCGGCGGGCAGACGGCACTCCAGCCGTCGTCAAGGCGCTCAAGCCTTTCGACGACGTCGCCGACGAGATTCGCGGCGCGCATTACCTGTCGTGGCGCGGTGGCATGGGAGCAGTCCGGCTGCTGGGCTTCGAGGGGCACGACATGCTTCTCGAATATGCCGGCGACCGGCTGCTGACCGATGAGCTGAACGAACATGGCGACCGCCATGCGACAGATATCGCCAACGAGGTGATGGCAAGGCTGTTGTCGCCGTCCGACACCCCTCCTCCCGCCGATTTGCAGCCATTGAGAGAACGCTACGCCAGCCTGTTCAAGAAGGCCAAGGCGGATCTCGACGCCGCTGCGGGAAGCCCCTATGTCGAGGCTGCCACGATTGCCGAGCGCCTGCTGTCTAATCCGCACGAATTGCACGTGCTGCACGGCGACCTGCATCACGACAACATCCTGCTTGGCGAGCGCGGCTGGCTGGTGATCGATCCCAAGGGCCTGATCGGCGACCCGGCCTTCGACGCGGCGAACCTGTTCTACAATCCGCTCTACCGGCACGACCTCAGCCTCGACCCCGAACGGGTCGCATACATGGCCGAGACGTTCGCAAGGACGCTGGGCCAGCGTCCCGACGCGATCCTCGACCATGCCATCGCCTGGGGCTGCCTGTCGGCGTCCTGGCATGCCGAAGACAACAACGCCGAGGACGAGCAAAGCGAACTCGCGGTCGTGGAAGCGATCCGCAAGGTGCGCTCTAGCTTCTGACTTCCACGTCGTTTTCCAGGGGATAGGCGCCCTTGGTGCCGCGCCAATGGGCGGTGGCGAAGATCAGCACCACAAGGGCAAAACCCTGGTGCAGCAGCGCCCAATGCATGTGCGCCTGTGCCAGCAAGGTGCCGACACCGATCGCGCCCTGCCCCAGGATCAGCAGCGCAAGCAGCCATGCCCGGCGCGCATGCGTTGACGCCGGCGCTACGCGCATCGTCGAAAACGCGTGCCACAGGGCCACCACCAGGACCGTGTAGGCAAACATGCGGTGGACGAACTGGACCGTCTTGGGGCTTTCGAAGAAATTGCGCCAGAGCGGCTCGATGACGAGCAGGTCGCCGGGGATGATGGCGCCATCCATCAGCGGCCAGGTGTTGTAGCTGAGGCCGGCGTGCAGGCCGGCGACCAGCGCGCCGAGATAGATCTGGAACATGACCAGCAGCACCATGATGCCCGAGAAGCGCTGGACCCGGCGATCGGCCGGCCTTTCCGAATAGCTTGCCAGCCCGCGCGCGATGTAGGCGACGGCCATGACGATGATGCAGGCGAAGGTCAGGTGGATCGCAAGGCGGTACTGGCTGACCGAAACGCGCTCCGAAAGCCCCGAGGCAACCATCCACCAGCCGATGAAGCCCTGGAAGCCGCCAAGCGCCAGAAGACCGACAAGACGCGGCTTGAGACGGCGCTCAAGGCGGCCGGAAAGCCAGAAGAAAGCGAGCGGGATCGCCACCAGGAACCCGACGCCGCGGGCAAGCAGGCGATGCGCCCACTCCCACCAGAAAATGCCCTTGAACTCGTCAACGGTCATGCCCTTGTTGACCTGCTCGTATTGCGGGATCTGCTGGTATTTTTCGAACTCTTCCTGCCATTCGGCCTGGTTGAGCGGCGGGATGACGCCGTGGATGGGCTTCCATTCGGTGATGGAAAGTCCCGAGCCGGTCATGCGCGTGGCGCCGCCGACCATGACGAGAGCGAACAGGACCAAGAGCACGACGTAGAGCCAGCCGCGTACGAGCGCGCGGTTGCGCAGTTCCCGGTTTCGCTCGGCAAGCGGTGCGGCAGTGTTGGTCATGGCAGACATTGCGATCGTTCCCGGCTCGTTCGAAACCGCGGGACTGGTGGACCATAGTGGCCCCGCTGGCAAGTTCGGCCCACGCGACACGCCGTCGCGCCGCGCCGCCTCGGCAGTTGCGCCGCCTGGCCAGAGCGACTATGCGAAGCCTGGACAAAGGATGAAGAAATGCCCGTTCGCGTCAAGAAGCTGATCGGCACCGTGCTGCTGGTGCTGCTGGTGATCGTCTACTCGCTGGTGGCGACGATGGTTGCCGTCGCGCAGCTGTCGCAATCGGGCCCGGTCGTCCACCTCGCCTTCTTCTTCTTCAGCGGCCTGCTGTGGATCCTGCCGGCAATGTGGATCATCAAATGGATGCTCAAGCCGTCCAAGGCCGCCGGCCGCTAGCCGTCAGACCGTAACCACCCGCCGGCCGCGATTTGCCAAAAGCGTCGTCGCGCCCGACAGCATCGCCCGCATTGCCGCCAGATCCTGGTGCCTGCCATTGACCGACAGCCTGGGAAGGGCATGCAGGCTCCCGGCATGCTCGGGCCGCAGGATGCCGTGGCGCGTCGTCACCGCCGAGAGATAGCCTGCTTCGCGCGCCAGTTCGGTCTCGCGCAAACCCGCCGCCGCCGGATAGCCATAGGGATAGGCGAAATGGCGAGGTGCAAAGCCCAGCTCAGCCTCGATCATGCTGCGCGAGCGGTATATTTCACGCACTGCGGCTTCCCTGCTCAGGCGCTTGAGATTGTAGTGGTGCACCGTATGCGCGCCGATGGTGAGCAGCGGATGCGCGGCACATCGCCTGATCTCGTCCCAGGTCATCAGCAGCTTGCTGTTAAGCGCGGCGGCGTCGACGCCGGCTTGGGCAGCCCATCGACGCAGGACTGTGCGCTGGTCTTCCTCGCGCACTTCGCTGGTGATGTGGGCCGACAGGCGCCGGAAAGCGTTTGCTCGCCCTTCCGCCGTCGAGCAATCGAGCTTCATCTCGCCATCCGGCATGGCCACAGAGAGCGGCTTTGCCGCCTCGACGATATCGTCGAGCACTTCCCACCAGAGATCGGCATCGCCGCCGGTCAGGCCCGGGGCGACGTAGATGGTCATCGGTGCCGCATGGGTTTCCAGAACGGGGAGCGCCTCGGTCAGGTTGTCGCGATAGGCATCGTCGGCGGTCAATGCCACAAACCGGCCGCCCCTGCCCGGCGAACGCAGGCGCGCAACGGCCTCGTCCATGGAGACGAAGGCATAACCCAAGCGCTTCATCTCACCGATCAGCGCGTCGAGGAACTGGGGCGTGATGCTGAGATGGCGGTTGGGCCCGTCCGGCCGACCAGAGAAGGCGGTGACACGGTGCAGCATCAGGATTGCGCCAACGCCGCCCACAAGAGGCTTGGCCAAGGCGCCCAGGCCGGCATGTCCGATCAGCAGGAAAGCCAGCTTACGGGCTGCGTCGATCATTCCTTCACCTTTGGCGCATAGGCTTGGCTGCATCGAACACGCAGGGAACGCGTCCTGTATGCCGATGAATAGCCGGCAAGGATTGAAGTATGGTTGACGCTGCCGCAGACCGCGAGATGCTGACGCGCCAAGTCGCGACTTCCGGCAATGCGATGAGTGCAGTCGCGGTCGCAGCCTCCTCCGAGGCCATGGCGGCCTATGGCAGGCTGGCCAGCGTTGCGGGACCATCGCAGAGCGCCGAATGGGTAGCCGCATGGACCGAGACACACACCGTCGATGCGCTGATTGCCACATTGAGCGCCAAGGGACGCCCGGTGCTCTCGGTAACCCTGGAAGTGACCCGCGAAGGGCCGTTCCGCATCGCACGCTTTCTCAGCGGCAAGCACGCGAACGGCAATTTTCCGGCCGTGGACCGGACCTGGCCGGCGACGGCGAGCGCCGCCGCGATCGAAACGCTCGTTGGCTCGATCCGGCGGGCGCGGCCTGATATCGACATCGTCGCGTTCGACCGCCTGATTACCGAATTCGACGGGCTGCCAAATCCGCTGCTCAAGCTGGCTTCCACGCCAAGCCCCAACGTTGCCCTTGCCGTCGATCTCGACGGCGGCTTCGAGGCTGTTCTCACGCGCACCAGCGGCAAGAGGAAACGCAAGCGGCATCGCAGCCAGGAACGGAAATACGAAACCGTGGGTGGTGCCCGCCGCATCGTTGCCACCACCGAAGCGGATGCGAACACCATGCTGGACGCCTTTTTCGCCATGAAGGAGCAGCGTTTTGGCGCGATGGGCATCGTCGACGTCTTCGCCGACGCCAGCGTCCGCACGTTCTTCCGCAAGCTGTTTGCCGATGCGCTGCAGAAAGATCCGCCGCCGTTTGTCCTGCACGGACTGGAGGTCGGCGGAAAGTACCGTGCCGTCACCGGATCGAGCCGGGCCGGGAACCGCCTGGTCTGCGAGTTCGGCGCCATCGCCGACGACGAGCTGGCCTTTGCCAGCCCCGGCGAATACCTGTTCTTCGACAACATATCCGAAGCCTGCGACCAGGGCTTCGACATCTACGATTTCAGCGTCGGCGACGAGCCGTACAAGCGCCAGTGGTGCGACGTCGAAATCCAGCACTCGGACGTTCTGGTGCCGTTGACGGTGAAGGGCCGGCTCTATGCGCTGGCCCTGAAATCAATCTCGCGGCTCAAGAGCGCGGTCAAGAACAACGCCAGGCTTTGGGCGGTGCTCAAGCGGCTGAGGTCAGGCGTGCGCGGCAAGGACGCCCCCGCCGAGGAAGACTAGGCAGCCGAGCGTGTCGGCAGTGGCGTCGTCGGCAAGTCGTGGCCGACCGGCGTCACCAGGATGACGTCCTCGTAGCCACCGGCGCGCAGGCCGTCGGCCACATCGGCGATCTCATCGTCATGCTGAAGGAAGCTGACCAGCACCTCGGTGCCATCGCCAACCAGGCGCCTGATCTCGTCGGCATCGGCCGGGCCGCACTCGACAACCACCAGATCATAGGCCGTCGTCAGCGATTCCATGATGATGGGCAGGCGATCGGCGGCACGCATCGCGCGCGCCGGATCGGCGGTGCCCACCGGCATGACATCGCAGTCCGAATAGTGGTCGGCGCGGATGACGTCGCTGAACTGGGCTTCAGAGGCAAGGAGGTTGGTGATGCCGGGATAGCGGCCACCGTCGAGCATCGGCCGAGACGCCGCACCTGACGCGGTCAGATCCAGCAACAACACGCGCAGTCCCGTGTCGGCCACTTCGCGGGCCACCAGGACGGCCGTCGCTGCCGCATCGTCCCCCTCGGGCGAAATGAAGATGGCGCGTGCGGCACCGCCGGCGATGAGCCTTTCGGCTGCCGTCTCGATGCTGATGCCGGCATGGGGCTGGGTCGGCGTCGCGGCGACGAGCGGCTCCTCGTCGTCAAGCGTCTGGATTTCGGGCTGCGTGTCTTCATATTCGACGGCGACGGCGACGGCCGGCTCGCCGGCGTCATCCCACGACTGCGGCTCCGCTTCGTCGGGCAGGCTTGCCGCGCGGCGCGCCGGCATGGCGACCTGCGTCACCGGCGTTACGCGGGATCCGGCAGCGGGGCGCATGGCACGGCCGGAGAACAGTTCACGCAGCAGCGTGAAGATTGCCATCAGCAGCAGCGAACCGACGAAGGCTGCGCCGACGATCGGCACGATCTTCGGGAAGTAGGATTCGGACGGCACGATGGCGCGCGAAAAGACGCGCGCGTCGACCGGCAGATAGTTGCGGTCCTGGCGCGAGGAGGCCTCGCGGTAGCGGGTGAGATAGGATTCGAGCAGCGCACGCTGGGCCGCCGCCTCGCGCTCCAGTGCCCGCAGTTCGACTTCTTCTTCCGACGCCCGGGCCGATTCGGCCTTTTGCGTGTTGAGCGCGGCGACGAGCTGCTTTTCACGGAGGTCGGCATTGGCGGCCTCGTTGACCAGCCCCTTGAGCACCTTCTCGGCCTCGGAGCGGATCTGGACGTCGAGATCGGCGAGTTGGGAGTTGAGCGCCTTGATGCGGGGATGGTTCGGCAAAAGCGTCGTCGAAAGATCGGCGATGTCCGCCTTGAGCTGCACCTGCCGTTCGCGCAGGCGCTGGATGAGGCCCGACGAGAGCACTTCCGGCACGGCATCGATCGAACCGCCGCGCTGCAGCGCCTGGCGTACGCTCTGGGCCGTCGCCTCGGCGGCGGAGCGGCTGGCGCGGACACGCGACAGCTCGCTCGACAGTTCGGACAATTGCTGGGTGGCCAGGACTGAATTGTTCTGACCGACAAGCAGGTCGGACTGTGCCCGGAAGCTGGCGACGCGCGCCTCGGCGTCCTTGACGCGCTGGTTGAGGTCGTCGATCTCGGGCTTCAGCCAGTCGGTCGCCTCGGTGTTTGATTCAAGCTTCGCGCCGCGCTGGAAGGCCAGATAGGCATCGGCGATGGCGTTCGGCACATCGGCGGCAAGTTTTGGGTCGGAGGAGGAGAACTGGATGACGATGACGCGGGATTTTTCGACGCGGTAGACCGTCAGCTGTTCACGGAACGACTTGAGCACGCGTTCTTCTGGCGGCAATTCGTTGGGATCGCTCTTCAGACCGGCGATGACCATGAGGCGCGAAAGCGTCGACATGTCGGCGGCCGCGTCGAACTCCGGCCGGCTGGCCAAATCGAGCTGCCTGGCGACCTGCTTGAGAATGTCGGTCGAGCCGACGACCTCGACCTGACTGGTAACCCCCTCCTCGTCGAGAATGGGACGCTCGCTCTCGCTGCTGCCGTCGGGCCGCGTGAAGACCGACTCGCGCGTTTCGATCAGAAGACGCGTCTCGGCGCGGTATTTCGGCGTTGCCATCGACGCCAGCACGAAGGCGAGCGCGGTGACGGCCACTGCAACCAACAGCAAGCGCAACCAGTTCCTCGCCAGGCTGGCAAAGAGATGGCCGAGATCAACATCGACATCACCGGCAGTGGATTGAACGCCCGACATGCATTCCTACTCCGAGGCTAAGCAGGCCGCACGGTAAACAAACATGGTAACCCAGGCGTTAACGGCCGCAGCCCCTTCCCACGGCCCATGCCACAGAGACCGCCCAGGCCTTTACCGGGCATTAACCCTAACAAGACGATAACGGACGCCAACCGATCTCCCGCAGCGTGGCGGCAAGCAGTCGAAGGTGTGTCTGCCGAAATGAAAAGCTCCCTTGCCGCCAGCCACGCGCTTGTTGCCGTCATGCTCGCCCTCACCGGCTGCTCGAGCTACAAACCGGCACCGGCTGCCTTTCATGAAGTCCTCGACCAGCCATACCGCCTCGGCGCCGGCGACCGCATCCGGGTCACCGTGTTCGAGCAGGAAGGGCTGACGAACACCTACAGCGTCGACCAGTCGGGCTACATCTCCTTCCCGCTCGTCGGCGGCGTTCCGGCGCGCGGCTACACTGCGCAGGAGGTCGAGAAGGCACTGGCAGCCAAGCTGCGCCAGGGCTATCTGCGCGATCCTGACGTTTCGGTCGAAGTCGACCGCTACCGGCCGATCTTCGTCATGGGCGAAGTCGGGGCCGCGGGCCAGTATTCTTATGTCCCCGGGCTGACCGTGCAAAAGGCCGTGGCCATGGCCGGCGGCTACAGCGCCCGCGCCAACCAGGGCAATGTCGACATCACCCGCGACATCAACGGCAAGGTGATGACCGGTCGCGTGCTGACCAGCGACCCGCTCCTGCCCGGCGATACGATCTACGTCCGCGAACGGCTGTTCTAAGCCGCCGTGCAGCAGATCGCGCCCCGCAAACTCCGGATCGTCCACTGCTTCAGGTCGCCGGTCGGCGGCATCTTCAGACATGTGCGCGACCTGACAGAGGCACAGGTGGCAGCCGGCCACCAGGTCGGCATCATCTGCGACCTGTCCACGGGCGGCGATCACGAAGAGCGGCTGTTCGAGGCGATCAAGCCGATGCTGGCGCTCGGGATCTGGCGCACCACGATGCAGCGCCACGTCGGGCCCGGCGACATCGCCGCCGGCTGGCGCACCTACAAGATCATCAAGGAATTGCGGCCGGACGTGCTGCACGGGCACGGCGCCAAGGGTGGCGTCTATGCGCGTGCGTTCGGCTCACTGTTGCGGGTTTCAAGGTATTGCGTGGCCCGCCTCTATTCGCCGCATGGCGGCAGTCTGCACTATGACGAGAGGACCCTTACGGGAAAGCTGTTCTTCGGACTCGAACGGCTGATGGAACGCTTCACCGACCACCTGTTGTTCGTCTCCGACTACGAACGCCGGACCTTCATCCGCAAGGTGGGCGCTCCGCGCGTGCCGAACAGCCTGGTCTATAACGGGCTGCGGGACGAAGAGTTCGAGCCGGTGCCCGTGGGCGGCGCCGACTTTCTGTACATCGGGATGATGCGCGACCTGAAGGGGCCGGACCTGTTCATCGATGCTCTGGCCAGGCTGCGGCAACATCTCGGCCGCAACGTCACCGCCGTGATGGTCGGCGACGGCGAGGACCTGCCGCACTACCGTGCGCAGGTCGAAAGACTGGGCCTTGCCGGCGACGTCCGCTTCATGCCGCCCATGCCGGCGCGGCTGGCGTTCGCCCTTGCTGCCTGCGTCGTGGTGCCCTCGCGCGCCGAGGCCATGCCCTATATCGTGCTCGAGAGCCTGGCCGCGGGCAAACCCATCATTGCAACCGCGGTGGGCGGCATTCCCGAAATCCTCGGAACGAACTCCCCTGCCCTGGTCATGCCCAGTGCCGAAGAGATCGGCGAGAGGATGCGCTCGTCGCTGGAAAACCCCGTTGCCTATGGAAAACTGATGCCCGGGCCTGTCGAACTGAAGTCCCGCTTCGGGGTGAGCGTGATGGCCAGCGACATCGAGAAAGCATATTTCTCGGCCCTCGCACCAAGCCGCAGTTGAAGACCTTTAGAAGGCATCCGACCCGCTCAAGGGTTTCTTAGCTCATCTTTGCTAAGCCCATCTGGCAATCCGGCGACGGGCCAACAGATCGACGACCATGAGCAATTTCGACCCAAAGCACCGCTTCAGTGCGGAAGCCGTCAAGGCGGCTAGCGGCGACGGCACCAAATCCGATAGCGCCAAGCTGAGCAGTGTCGCCCAGGAGGTGGCTGCCCAATACCGGCGCGACACCATGTCCCCGGTCATGGTCAGCGGTTGGCTGCGCCTCGCCGAGTTCGCCGTGCTCGTCATCTCTGGACTGGCGCTTTTTGCCTACCATGTCGGCTTTCTCAGCCATCTCAGCTGGCAATATCCGCTCGTCATCCTGGCCGGGTCCCTTGCTGCCGTCCTCTTCTTCGAGGTCATGGATTGCTACCAGCTGCAGTCGATGCTGCGACCGGGCGCCTCGATCGGGCGGATCGCCCTGGGTTGGGCAACGACCTTCGCATTGATGGCGGTCACGGCCTTCTTCATGAAGGTTTCGGCGGAATATTCCCGCCTGCTGTTCGGCAGCTGGTTCGTGCTTGGCCTGTGGTTGCTGATCGGCCTGCGCCTGATCATGGCGCGCGTCATCCGCAGATGGGCACGCAACGGACGGATGGAGCGGCGCGCCGTCATCGTCGGTGGCGGCAAGGCGGCCGAAGTGCTGATCCGCTCGATCGAGCAGCAGCCCTACAACGACATCCGCATCTGCGGCATCTTCGACGACCGCGACGACAAGCGGTCGCCACCGATCGTCGCCGGCTATCCGAAGCTCGGGACGGTTTCGGAACTGCTGGAGTTCGCGCGCATCGCCCGCATCGACATGCTGATCGTCTCGCTGCCGCTGACGGCGGAGACCAGGGTTCTGCAACTGCTCAAGAAATTGTGGGTGCTTCCGGTCGACATCCGCCTGTCGGCACACTCCAACCAGTTGCAGTTCCGGCCGCGCTCGTATTCCTACATCGGCGCCGTGCCGATGCTCGATATCTTCGACAAGCCGATCAACGACTGGGATTCGGTCGCCAAGCGCGCATTCGACATCGCGTTCAGCCTGCTCGGCATCATCGTCTTTTCGCCCGTGATGATCGCCACCGCCGTCGCCATCAAGCTCGACAGTAAGGGCCCGGTGCTGTTCAAGCAGAAGCGCCACGGCTTCAACAACGAGGTGATCGAGGTCTACAAGTTCCGTTCGATGTATACGGACCAGTCCGACCCTTCGGCGCGCAAGAGCGTGACCAAGAACGACCCCCGCGTCACCCGTGTCGGCCGCTTCATCCGCAAGGCCTCGATCGACGAGCTGCCGCAGTTCTTCAACTCGCTGTTCGGCAGCCTGTCGCTGGTCGGCCCACGCCCGCATGCGGTGGCGGCCCAATCGCACAACCTGCTCTACAATGAAGTGGTCGACGGCTATTTCGCCCGCCACAAGGTCAAGCCCGGCGTCACCGGCTGGGCACAGATCAATGGCTGGCGCGGCGAGATGGATACCGACGAGAAGATCCGCAAGCGCACCGAATTCGATCTCTACTACATCGAGAACTGGTCGCTCTGGTTCGACATGAGGATCCTGTTCCTCACGCCGATCCGCCTGCTCGACACGGAAAACGCCTATTGAGCGCGATCACCTATGAGCTGCCGCGAGCCGCGATCAATGCCAAGCTGATCGGGCTGGTCGCCTCCGGTGCGATCGCGCTGGGCGTGCTGCTGTCGGGCTTCGTCATTCGCGAACCGGCCCCTTACGAGCTCTACATGGCCGGGCTGATCGCCGTCTGGTCGCTGTTCGGGCTGCGCATCACGCGGGCGATCACGCCGCTCGTCGTCCTGCTCGTGGTGTTCAACATCGGCGGCATGATCTCGATGACCCAGATGCCGAACCTCATGAACACGCCGCTCTATCTGGCGGTGTCGCTGTTCCTGGCGTTCACGGCGATCTTCTTTGCCGCGGTGACAGAGACCGACCCGAAGCTCTACCGGGTCATCTTCCTGTCCTGGGTGACGTCGGCCGTGGTCACCTCGCTGCTCGGCATTGCCGGATATTTCGGCGCCGTGCCGGGGGCCGAGATGTTCACCAAGTTCGATCGCGCCGCCGGCGCCTTCCAGGACCCCAACGTCTTCGGTCCGTTCCTCACGCTACCGGGCATCTACCTGCTCTACCGCGTCCTGACCGGAAGTTCCGCCAGGATGGCGCTGGATGCGATGCTGTTGCTGATCATCACCGGCGGCATCTTCCTGTCCTTCTCGCGCGGTGCCTGGGGCCTGTTCGCCACCTCGGCAATCCTGCTCACCGGCTTCCTGTTCCTGCAGAGCAACAGCGGCCGTTTCCGGCTCAGGCTCGTGGTCATGTGCATGGCCGTGGTGACATTGCTGACCACGGCCCTGCTCATCGCGCTGCAAATTCCCGGCGTCGGCGAACTGTTCACGACACGCGCCCAGCTCGTGCAGGACTATGACGGCGCGCGCCTCGGCCGCTTCGCGCGCTACGGCATCGGCTTCCTGCTGGCCACCGAAAAGCCGCTCGGCATCGGTCCGCTGGTCTTCGGCCAGATCTATGGCGAGGACACGCACAACATCTGGCTCAAGGCGCTGATGGATTATGGCTGGCTCGGCTTCGCCAGCTACCTGACGCTGATCGTGTGGACCGTAGCCGACGGCTTCCGCATCCTGCTGCGCAACCGACCGTGGCAGCCCTACCTGCTGTCGGCCTATGTCGTCTTCCTTGGCCACATCGCCCTCGGCACCGTCATCGACACCGACCACTGGCGCCATTTCTACCTGCTGCTCGGCCTGATCTGGGGCGCGATCGCGCTCGAGGCACGCCACCAGCGCACGCTCGCGCTGCACACGCACTGACGCAGCTACATTCGGCGCTTGCGCGCATCACTCCGGCTTTGGTGAACAGCCCGGTACGTTTTGCCGGCTCAAATCGCCGTGAGCGTTTTGTGACACAGAGTTACCGTTCGACCTGTAGCAATCTAAAAGATAGGTGCCTATGTACATTCTGTAAGCGAAACGGCCGACAAAACCTCTCGGCCTCGCTACCGAAAAATGAAAGGAATATTGTCGTGAACAAGTTCATCCTCGCCACTTCTGCGTTCGTTCTCATGACCGGTGCAGCTCTTGCTTCATCCGCCGACGGCGTTGTTGCCAAGATCAACTCCGACGTTCGCGTTATTACCCTCGAGAACGGCCAGAGCTATACCATTCCGCGCGACGTTGCTCTGCCGGCGATCCAGGTCGGCGAAAAGATCTCGATCCAGCTCAACGACGAAGGCGACCGCGTCCAGAGCGTTCTCCGCTAAGGAGACTGCGGATACCTCGATGATCGCATCATCGCATCGAGGATTCGTCAATTCTAAAAGCCATGGGCCCTCCCACCCATGGCTTTTTTCGTCCGGGCCCCGGCCAACTGCACGCAGCCAATTCAGTTCGCAAAGATGGCGCGATACCCGAACGACGCACAGCAACAGCCCCACCCACATCGACCTACTTTTGTGAACAGTGCGGCACCGATTCGCCACCTAACGACTGATAGTAATCACAAAGATAGGTACCTATGTGTTTGTGGTCGGCGGGAAAATTGAACAAGAAGTTCAAAACCGCCAAAAAACTTGAAAGGAATACGAAAATGAAGAAGATCATCATCGCCGCCTCGGCATTTTCCATCATGACCGGCGCTGCTTTTGCTTCGTCTGCAAATGGCGTTGTTGGCAACATCAACTCCGATACCCGCGTCATCACGCTCGAAAGCGGCAAGAGCTTCACCATTCCGCGTGACGTTGCCCTGCCTGCGATCCAGGCTGGCGACACCGTCTCGATCCAGCTGAATGACGAAGGCGACAAGGTCCAGGCCGTCCTCCGCTAAGTACGACGGCCTGAGCGAAGACTTGGTGCCCAGTACCAAGAAATAGCTATCTCTGAAAGAAAGCCATGGGCCCTCCCACCCGTGGCTTTCTTTGCGTTTGGGCTTCAGGATAGCCGCCGAGCATGCCCGCGCGCGCTCCCTGGCCGCCACGCGGGCCTGCCGGCAGGCCCAAAGCCCGGCGACCCTGCATAGCCTGCCTTCCTGTCCATACCGAGCGTCGGCACTGATTTGGGGCCGACAACGCCCCCACCAGCACCCCGGGCAAGGACCGCGACCGGTGCCACGTCCACTGCCGGCCATTGCCCACCCGAAGCCGCTTTTGTGAACAGTCCGGCACCATTTGCCGGCTCAACACGGCGTGACCGCTTTGTGAATCAGAGTGACCGACCGGCCTGTAGCAATCGCAGAGATAGGGACCTATCTGGTGATGGTAAGCGAAACGGCCGAATAAAGATTTCGACCACGCTACCGGAAAATGAAAGGAATACGGAAATGAAGAAGATAATTATCGCCGCGTCGGCACTTTCGATCATCGCCGGCGTTGCCATTGCTTCTCCGGCAAGCGGAATTGTTGGCAACATCAACACCGACACTCGCGTCATTACTCTTGAAAGCGGCAAGAGCTTTACCATTCCGCGCGACGTTGCCCTGCCTGCGCTCCAGACTGGCGACACCGTTTCGCTCCAGTTGAACGATGAAGGCGACAAGGTCCAGGCCGTCCTCCGCTAGATGCGGCGACGCCGATACCCGCGCAGCCGAACAGAGATTTCGGCCACGCTACGGAACGATGAAAGGACTACGAAAATGAAGAAGATCATCCTCGCCGCATCGGCACTTTCGCTCATGACCGGCGCCGCATTTGCCTCGACTGCAAGCGGTGTCGTCGGCAACATCAACCCCGAAACGCGCGTCATTACGCTGGAGAGCGGCAAGAGCTACACCGTCCCGCGTGACGTCGCCCTGCCCGTGATCCAGGCCGGCGAAACCGTCTCGATCCATTTCAACGACGAAGGCGACAAGGTCCAGGCGGTTCTCCGCTAAATGAGGCCGCACAGAGAGGCCGATGTCCATCGGCCTGTCGGACTGAGAAAAGCCATGGGCCCCCGCCCGTGGCTTTTTTCTTTTTCTGCGATGAGCCATGGCTTCAGCGCAGACCCGTCGGCCCCGGATGCCATGCGTGAACGATAGCTTTGCCTTCCGGTTTCAGGGCACAGGGCAAGATCGCGTGATCAAAACGTGTCCCGAGTTTACCACCGCGCTCGCAACAAGCGGGCGCTGCCGGTCGTAATTGTCGATGTCACCCGAGGCGCCCCCGGGGCACCGGATCTCAACAACCACCATGGGAGTTACGATCATGAACAAGCTCATTCTTGCCGCCGCCGCGATGGCCCTCTTTTCGGGATCGGCCCTCGCATCCGACGCCAGTGGGATCGTCGCCCGGTTCAATGCCGGCGCTCGCGTCATCACGCTGGACCATGGCGGCAGCTTTACGGTTCCGCGCGATGTCGCCCTGCCGTCGATCAAGGTCGGCGAGAAGGTGACGATCCTGCTCAACGACGAGGGCGACGTCGTGCGCAATGTCTTCGTCAGCCCGCAGTCGATGATGTGACTGCCGGTGCCGCCTGCGGCACGCTTCGACCTACGCCATGGGCGCCCGCGTCCATGGCGTTCCTGCGGAACGCGGCAGCGAGCCGTTCGGCTCGCGATACAAATGGAATTCAGGGGAAGGGATAAAATGGTCGGAGTGGCCGGATTCGAACCGACGACCCCTTGACCCCCAGTCAAGTGCGCTACCGGGCTGCGCTACACTCCGGACCGGTCGCGATGTATCTTGATATTGCCGTCCCGGTCAACCCAATTCGGCGGCTTTCCCGCCAAACTTCTTCATCGCCAGACAAGATATTGATGCCGCTGGCCAAAACGGCCGTGCGGCCGCTTCAGCGCACCTGATCGAGCAGCCGCTTGCACTCGAGAAGGTCGAACAGCGCCTCCTGCAGCAGGGCGCGGTTGTCGCGGGACAGCTTGCCGCTGTCGGCGGCGACGGGCCCGTCCTCCTCGCCCTTGCCCAGGCCGAAGAAGCGGCGGCTCGGCTTGGCCCGCGCTTCGCCGACCAGCATCTCCTCGTCGGTGCCGCGCGGCTGGGCCGCCGGCGTCAGCGGGGCCTCGGCCTGCTTGCGCTGGGCGATCGCCTCGACAGCCTTCATGTCACCGCTGCCGACGGCGACCAGGAACTGGTTGCCGTTGTCGCGCAGCAGCTTCTGCACGCCCTTGATGGTGTAGCCCTGCTCATAGAGCATGTGGCGGATGCCCTTGATGAGCTCGACATCCTGCGGCCGGTAGTAGCGGCGGCCGCCACCACGTTTCATCGGCTTGATCTGGGTGAAACGCGTCTCCCAGAAGCGCAGCACGTGCTGCGGCAGGTCGAGATCTTCAGCCACTTCACTTATGGTGCGGAAGGCGTCGGGGCTCTTGTCCATGGTCGCCACTTTCGCAAAAACGATTCGTGATTCATTTCAGCGGTTTGCGCGACAACATTCAAGCCCGGTGCGAATCACACACCAGGCTTTCAACCGTTTAGAGCGGAGTATTCGCTACTTGGCGGCTTTCGACTTGCCGTTCTGGTGCGCGCGCAGGATGCGGCTCTTGAGCACGTTGGATGCCTTGAAGGTCATCACCCGGCGCGGCAGGATCGGCACTTCCTCGCCGGTCTTGGGGTTGCGGCCGACACGTTCGTTCTTGTCGCGGACGTGGAAGGTGGCAAAAGACGACAATTTGACGGTCTCGCCGCGCACGATCGCTTCGCAGATTTCGTCGAGAACCGTTTCGACCAGTTGCGCCGATTCGGTGCGCGAAAGGCCGACTTTCCGGTAGACGGATTCAGCGAGGTCGGCACGCGTAAGTGTCTTTCCCCCCATGCGACGGTCCAATCCTCAAAAATCTGAAATTCAGCAAACGCGGCGGAGGTTAAGTAATTGATCCGTCAAGGTCAAGGACCGATGCCCTGACCTTGCGGAGGGGCGGCCGAAGCGCCAGAATCACCACCTGATGAGGACGGCACCCCAGGTAAAGCCACCGCCCATGGCTTCAAGCATGACGAGATCGCCCTTCTTGATGCGGCCGTCGGCGACGGCGGTGGAGAGCGCGAGCGGCACAGAGGCGGCCGACGTGTTGCCATGGAGATGTACGGTCACCACGGCCTTCTCTTCGGCGATGCCGAGCTTCTTGGCCGAGGCATCGATGATGCGCTTGTTGGCCTGGTGCGGCACGAACCAGTCGAGGGTTTCGGCGGAAACGCCGGTCCGAGCAAAAACGTCCTCGATCACGTCGGTGATCATGCCGACGGCATGCTTGAAGACCTCGCGGCCTTCCATCTTGAGATGGCCGACGGTGCCGCTCGTCGACGGGCCGCCGTCGACATAAAGCTTGTCCTTGTGGGTGCCGTCGGAGCGCAGGCTGGCCGCCAGGACGCCACGGTCGGCGACGGTGCCCTGCCCTTCCTCGGCCTCGAGCACCAGCGCACCGGCGCCATCGCCGAACAGCACGCAAGTCGAGCGGTCGGTCCAGTCGAGGATGCGCGAGAAGGTTTCCGAGCCGATGACCAGCACGCGCCTGGCGAGACCGCCCTTGATGTAGAGGTCGGCGGTGGTGACGGCATAGACGAAGCCGCTGCACACCGCCTGCATGTCGAAAGCGAAGCCGTGGCGCATGCCGAGCCGGTTCTGGATCTCGACGGCGGTAGCCGGGAATGTGTTGTTGGGCGTCGACGTCGCCAGCACGATCAAGTCGATGTCGTCAGGCGTCAGGCCGGCATTGTCGAGGGCGGCGCGGGCTGCCGCCTCGCCGAGCGAGGCCGTCGTTTCGTCGTCAGCGGCGATGTGGCGCTGGCGGATGCCGGTGCGCTGGGCGATCCACTCGTCCGAGGTCTCGACCATGCCTGCGAAATCGGAGTTCTTCATGATGCGGCGGGGCAGCGCCGAACCGATGCCGCGCACAACTGATCTGATCACTTCAAAGAGTTCCTATTCCTGATCTTCGACCGCAGCGGTGGGACGGCCCATCGCGGCATGCGGGTTGCGTGCATGAAACAGGTCCAGGTCGGCCTCGATGCGGTCGAGCAGCCGGTTCCGGACCATATCATAGGCCATTTCGATGGCGGCGGCGAAACCGTCCGCATCGGCCCCGCCATGGCTCTTCACCACAATGCCGTTGAGGCCGAGGAAAACGCCGCCATTGGCGCGGCGCACATCCATCTTCTCTCGGAGGCGGTCGAATGCGCCCTTGGCGAAGATGTAGCCGATCTTGGCCATCAGCGTGCGGCTCATCGCCTCGCGCAGATAGCCGCCAATCTGGCGCGCGGTGCCTTCGGCAGTCTTGAGCGCGATGTTTCCGGAGAAGCCTTCGGTGACGACGACGTCGGTGACGCCCTTGCCGATGTCGTCGCCCTCGACAAAGCCCTGGTAGCTCATCGAGGCCATGTTGGCCTCGCGCAGCATGCGCCCGGCTTCCTTGACCTCTTCCTGGCCCTTGATCTCTTCGACGCCGACATTGAGCAGGCCAACGGTGGGCCGCTCGATGCCGAACAGCGCGCGCGCCATGCCGGTGCCGAGAATGGCAAAATCGATGAGCTGGTGCGCGTCGGCGCCGATGGTGGCGCCGACATCGAGCACCACGCTTTCGCCGCGCGTCGTCGGCCACAGGGCGGCGATCGCCGGACGATCGATGGTGGCCATGGTGCGCAGGCAGAACTTCGACATCGCCATCAGCGCGCCGGTGTTGCCGGCGGAGACGCAGGCATCGGCGGTGTCGGACTTGACCGCCTCGATGGCCTTCCACATCGAGGATTTCCAGCGGCCCTGGCGCAGAGCCTGGCTGGGCTTGTCGTCCATCCGGACCGCAACCTCGCAGTGAACGAACTCGCTGACGGCGGCCAGCCGCGGCTGCTTGGCCAATTCGGGACGAACCACTTCCTCACGGCCGTAGATGATGAAGCGAATATCGGTGCGCCTGGTGGCGACCTTGGCCAAGGCGGGAATGATCACGGAGGGGCCGTGATCGCCACCCATGGCATCAATGGAAATCTTGATCACGCGTCGGTCATCTCACTGTTGGCGTCGCAGGGCAGGCAAAAGTCCGGCGAAAATAGCGGTTCTGGACGACCGCACAACCGGGATTACGCGAAACGGCGGGCGTTTTCAAAGTTTCTTGGATATCAGGCGGAGCTTTTTCTGGAATTCGCTCTCTTCCGGCTCGATGTCGCCATCGCCGGAACTGGCGACCGCAGCGCCGGTCTTGCGCGGATAGGGATCGATGGCCAGGCCGAAGAATTCCTCAGCAAGGGCGCCTGCGTCGATCGTGTCGCCGGTGAAGGTTTCGGGACTGTCGGGACCGTCGGCATCAAGCAGGATTTCGCCAGCGGCATTGAAGCCCTGCCGGGCCAGCTTGGAATCCTCGGGCAGGTAGACGCCTTCAACATCCTCGTCGATGGTCGCCTCGACCGGGTCGAGCGTGACGATGCATGACTGGGTGATGCGCGCCTGTACGCGGCCGCTGACCTTGACGCCATTGCGCTTCCACTTGCTGACCACAAGGTCGGCCTTGTAGCGCTCCACCGAAACCAGACCGTGAGCTTCGGCAAGGACGGCGCGCTGGGCCGCATCGGCATCGACGACAACGGCCATGCCCTTCTGCGGCAGCCGGGCGACATTGACCGGGAAGGAAACCGGGCTCCGGGTCTCGACAAGTTTCATGGGTCGCCTCCTTCAGGCTGCCTGCGGCACAGGATAGGTCAGTTTGCCGGCACATATATCCTGCGACGGCTGTTCCGCCAGGAACCGATTCGCCACAAAGACGTAGCCGGCAAGGTCGGAGGCCTGCGGCCATTCGCTGGCGTCGGGACGAACGTTGCGCATCAGCGCCGCAGCAAGAGCGGCGTGATCGTCGCGTTCGAGCGCATCCTTGTAGGACTCGGTGCGGCCATAAAACATCTTGGCCAGCTTCTTCATGCGCTTGGGCACGCCGACATCGCTGATGCCGAGCTCACGCAGGGAATGATCGACATCGAGGAAGAACTCGTCGATGAGCAGCTGCGCAATCTCGGCGGGCGCACCCGTTTCGCCGCGCAGGCGGTGCTGGAACAGGAACATGTGCAGGGAAAGCATCTCGAAACGTCCGAGCGGCGTATCGGGCACGTCCCAGGCGGAATAAAATGGCTCCTGCCGCGCCGCCGCCACGATTCGTGTATAGAGCGCGTCCGTGATGGCGCGGTTGGCTTGGCGTTCACGGCCAAACAGACGCTGGAACATTTGAGGGCGGTCTCCCGGGGACCCGTTTCGCTAAGTGGCCTTGTTGCATCGGCGCGCAAGCTGGTTTACCGGTTTTGCGGCTTCGCGCAAGCAGAGGCTCTGGCACGACAGGATGGAGTTGTTGTTGCACTCGCTGAAATTCAAGATGCCATTTTCGTTGCGTCCGGTTGGCGCTGTTTCGCTGATCGCGGCCGCTGCCGCGCTTTCGGCGTGCAACACCTCGAAGACCTTCGGTGACCTGACCCCCAGCGAGACGCTGACCCAGGGCTACGTCATCGACCAGCAGTCGATCGATTCAGTGCCGGTGGGATCCAGCCGCGAGCAGGTCCTGCTTGCGCTCGGCACGCCGTCGACGACGGCGACCTTCGACAACGAGGTGTTCTACTACATCTCACAGACGCGCAAGCGCGCCGTCGCCTTCGCCAAGCCCAAGCTCGTCGAGCAGCGCGTGCTGGCGGTCTATTTCGGCGCCGACGGACGCGTCACCAACATTGCCAATTACGGCATGCAGGACGGCAAGGTGTTCGACTTCATCTCGCGCACCACACCGACGGGCGGCAAGGACCAGAACTTCCTCGGCCAGTTGCTTGCAGGCGCGGGCAAGATGGGCTCGAGCGCGGCCAGCAGCATTTTCGGCGGCAGCTAAGCCGTACAAGACTTTTCAGAATCTCAGGCAACAGAACCCGCGGGAGCAATCCCGCGGGTTTTTCTTTGCCCTCTCTCGCCGATACGTGAAAAACCCCGCCCGCAAGGTGTGCGGACGGGGTTCTGTCGAGCAGACACCGACGGCAGGCGACTCGCCTGCCGGATGTCGATCAGCTGTGCGCCAGGACGGCGAGCAGCAGGAGGGCTACGATGTTGGTGATCTTGATCGCCGGGTTCACGGCCGGACCGGCCGTGTCCTTGTAGGGATCGCCGACGGTATCGCCGGTCACCGACGCCTTGTGGGCCTCCGAACCCTTCAGGTGCTTGACGCCATCCTTGTCGGTGAAGCCGTCTTCGAACGACTTCTTGGCGTTGTCCCAGGCACCACCGCCGGAGGTCATCGAGATGGCCACGAACAGGCCATTGACGATGACGCCGAGCAGCGAAGCGCCGAGGGCCGCGAAGGCCGAGGCCTTGGAGCCGGAGATCAACAGCACGCCGAAATAGACGACCAGCGGCGCCAGCACCGGCAGCAGCGACGGGATGATCATTTCCTTGATCGCAGCCTTGGTCAGCAGGTCGACCGCGCGGGCGTAGTTGGGCTTGGACGTGCCCTTCATGATGCCCGGATCTTCGCGGAACTGCTTGCGCACCTCCTCGACGATCGCGCCGGCGGCCCGGCCGACGGCGGTCATGGCGATACCGCCGAACAGGTAAGGGATGAGACCGCCGAAGATCAGGCCGGCGACGACATATGGGTTGGACAGGTCGAACGACACCGTGCCGAGATCGGCGAAGTACGGATACTGCGCGCTGTTGGCGGCGAAGTACTGCAGGTCGTAGCTGTAGGCGGCAAACAGCACCAGCGCGCCGAGACCGGCGGAGCCGATGGCGTAGCCCTTGGTGACGGCCTTGGTGGTGTTGCCCACGGCATCGAGCGCGTCGGTGGAATGACGCACTTCCTTGGGCAGGCCGGC
Source organism: Aminobacter aganoensis (assembly GCF_014206975.1). Classification (GTDB taxonomy): domain Bacteria; phylum Pseudomonadota; class Alphaproteobacteria; order Rhizobiales; family Rhizobiaceae; genus Aminobacter; species Aminobacter aganoensis. Next base: position 25,805 of record NZ_JACHOU010000004.1, on the reverse strand, counting down.
CATTTCGGCAATGCCGCCGGCATTGTCGGTAACCGGGCCGAAGGCATCGAGTGCCACGATCATGCCGGCAAGGCCGAGCATGGTGGTGACGGCAATGGCCGTGCCGAACAGGCCGGCTAGCTGGAAGGTGGCGATGATGCCACCGACGATGACAATCGCCGGAAGCGCGGTCGATTCGAGTGACACCGCCAGGCCCTGGATGACGTTGGTGCCGTGACCGGTAACCGACGCCTGGGCGATAGAGTTGACCGGGCGCTTGTTGGTGCCGGTGTAGTACTCGGTGATGACGACGATCAGGCCGGTCACGACGAGACCGATCAGGCCGCAGATGAACAGGTTCTGGCCGGAAATCTGGACCCCGCCGCCAGTGCCGATGTCGCCCCAGCCAACGGTCAGCGAGGTCGCGGCGCCGAGACCCACGATCGACAGCAGGCCGGTGACGATCAGGCCCTTGTACAGCGCGCCCATGATCGAGCCGTTGGAACCGAGCTTGACGAAGAACGTGCCGATGATCGAGGTGATGATGCAGGCACCGCAGATGGCGAGCGGATAGAGCATGACGCTGGAGAGCGCTTCGCTGCTGCCGAAGAAGATGGCGCCGAGGACCATGGTGGCGACCACGGTCACCGCATAGGTCTCGAACAGGTCGGCGGCCATGCCGGCGCAATCGCCGACATTGTCGCCGACGTTGTCGGCTATGGTGGCCGGATTGCGCGGATCATCCTCCGGGATGCCGGCTTCGACCTTGCCGACGAGATCGCCGCCGACATCGGCTCCCTTGGTGAAGATGCCGCCGCCGAGACGGGCGAAGATGGAGATCAGCGAGGCACCGAAGCCGAGCGCCACGAGCGAATCGATGACGACGCGATCGGCTGGGCCATAGCCCATCGGGCCGGTCAGGATGAGGTAGTAGACCGAGACGCCAAGCAAGGCGAGACCAGCCACCAGCATGCCGGTGATGGCGCCCGACTTGAAGGCGATGTCGAGGCCGGCGGCGAGGCTGTTGGAGGCTGCCTGGGCGGTACGGACATTTGCGCGAACCGAGACATGCATGCCGATGAAACCGGCTGCCCCCGAAAGCACTGCACCAATCAAGAAGCCGATCGCCGCGGATGCGGAAAGCAGCCACCAGGCGAGCAGGAACACGACGACGCCGACGATGGCGATGGTTGTGTATTGGCGCGCCAGATATGCCTGCGCACCTTCCCGGATGGCGGCGGAGATTTCCTGCATGCGCGCATTGCCCTGGTCGGATGCAAGCACCGACTGAGTCGCCCAGATGGCGTAAAGGACAGATAGCAGGCCGCAGGCGATGACGACGTAAAGCATTGTCATTGCCAATTCTCTTCCCTGATTATGCCCGGAATTCCCCTCCCCGGGCTAGTGAACGAGACCGGTAGCCTCTATGCGGTTTCCGGCCCCTGGCGAACAATCCGAAACAGGGCAGCGGTCGTCAAGATATGGTCAAGGTGTTTCTCGGCTTTCGGCGCCCCATTCACAATGTCAGTCGAGATTATGGATCAGGCCAGATCATGATCCGGCTGATTGACGAAGATCAGCACGGCGAGCATCGTCATGTAGAATTTGAATGCCGCCTCCTGGCCGTTCCAGGTGCTGGACTGCCACATGGCAAACCATTCGCCGCCAATGACCATGAAACCGAGGAACCAGACGAGAAAGCCCATCGTCGCGCCAATGACGACGAATCCCTTGGCGTCGTTGAACTCCTTGCCGGAGCCGTTGCGCGCCTGCCAAAGCTTGAACGCGGCGATCAGGAACAGCACGCAGGTGAGCCCCTCGCCGACGATGATCAGCCAGTAGCCGACGGTCCACAAGGTCGGATTGGTGATCGAGCGGTACATCAGGGCATTGCCCGGAAACGTGGTGTCCATGCTCAGCACATGCTGGACGAAGGCGAAGTTGGAGCCGTAGTCAGTGATGTTGCCGAAGGCTACAAGGAAGGCGAATGCCGCAAGGCAGAGGGACATCACGATCTTAGAGAGACGCAAGGTCATGGCCAGATCTCCTGAAAAGCAAGTATCGGGGCATCCCGCAAATGAAAAGGCGAGTCGCGCAAATGGTGCAACAGGCCAGTCGGCCATGATTGTGCTGACAGCCTCGGCCAAGACTTATGCCGACAGGCATGGGCAGAGCGCATTGCTTGCGGATGCAGGAATCCCAGCCGGTTGCCAGGCAGGCGACATCGTTTCAGTCGGCGACGCCGATTTCTACATCCTAAGACGGCGCTGGGTGCTCGACGGCGACAACAGCCGGCTCGAAATCACGCTCGACCATCCTGTGCGCGTGCGCTGACTTCAGCCTGCCGCAGGCACCTGTCCCATGCGCCTGGCGGCCATGCGCTCGAGCGCCGTCAACGCGTCGTAAATGAGCACGGCCAGGGCCGCCACGATCAGGCCGCCCTGCAGGACGAAGGCGAGATTGTTGGACTGCAGCCCGGCAATAATGACTTCGCCGAGCGTCTTGGCGGCGACCGTCGAGCCGATGGTCGCCGTGGCAAGGCTGATCACGACGGAAAGCCTGATGCCGGCGAGAATGACCGGCAGGCTAAGCGGCAGTTCGATCTTGAGCAGGCGTTGCCAGCCCGTCATGCCCGCGCCGCGCGCCGCCTCGACAACGTTGGCCGGCGTCGTGGTCAGCCCGGTCAACGTGTTCTCGAAGATCGGCAGCAGGCCATAGAGAAACAACGCGATCAGGGTCGGCTTCTCGCCAAAGCCGACGGCGGGAACGGCCAGCGCAAGCACCGCCACCGGCGGAAACGTCTGGCCGATGTTGACCAGGCTGCGTGACAGGGGCAGGAATTCGGCGCCGGCCGGCCGGGTGACCAGGATTGCCAGCGCCACCGCGACGACGATCGCGGCAGCGGTGGCGATGGCGACCGTGCGCAAGTGCTGGAACGCCAGCGACGACAGGCTGCCCTGATTGTAGATCGCGGGCGCCCCGTTCTGCGTCAGCGGCCTGAGCACCGGCTCGAACCACAGCGGGTTGCTCAGGAACGCAACCAGAAGGGCCAGAAGCCCAAGCCGCAACAGCAACGGAACCCAGGCCTTCATTTTGGCCTCGCGGCGCGCTTGACAAGGCCTTGGACCGTCACGCGGCCGATCGGCATGCCGTCGTCGGATGTCACAGGCATGGCTGTGCGCCCGGACCACAACAATTCGGCGAGCGCGTCGCGCTGGGTTGCCCCTGCAGCTATGCCCTCTCCTTCGGCACTGCCCGGCTCGACGACATCGCGCACCTCGCCGAGCGACAGGAGCTTGAAGGGACGGTCGCTGGCGCCAACCAGCGTCTCGACGAAACCCGTGGCCGGCCTTGCCAGGATTTCCGTCGGCGATGCGTACTGGATCAGCTTGCCGGCATCCATGACGGCAATGCGGTCGCCAAGATGGACCGCCTCCTCCATATCGTGGGTGACAAGGATGATGGTGGTGCCGAAGCGTTTCTGGATCGCCAGCAGATCCTCTTGCGCCTTGGTGCGGATGATCGGATCGAGCGCGCCGAAGGGTTCGTCCATCAACAGCACGTTGGGCTCGGCTGCCAGCGCGCGGGCGACGCCGACACGCTGCTGCTGGCCGCCCGACAGTTCGTGCGGATAGCGTGGGCCGAAGGCGGCGGGGTCGAGCTGCAGCAGCGCCAGGAGTTCGTCGACCCGGGCCTTGATGCGGGCGGCGTCCCAACCGAGAAGCAGCGGAACGGTGCCTATGTTCTGCGCTACCGTGCGATGCGGAAACAGCCCGTTGCCCTGGATGGCGTAGCCGATGCTGCGGCGCAGTTCGTGGCCCGGGACCGACCGGTTGTCGACACCGTCGAGCCTGATCGTGCCCGACGTCGGTTCCACCAGGCGGTTGATCATGCGCAAAAGCGTCGTCTTGCCGGAGCCCGAAGTGCCGACGATCACCGTCAGCGTGTGCGGCTCGATGACCATGGAGACGTCGTCAACGACGGCAACGTCGCCATAGCGCTTGGTGATGCTTTCGATTTCGATCATGCGGCCACCGTCGTGGATCTGCGGGTCGCGACATGTTCCACCACGGCGTCGAGGATGATGGCGGCGGCGAAGGCCAGCGCCACGGTGGGAACCGCACCGAGCAAGACGAGGTCCATTGCCGTCTGCCCGACGCCCTGGAAGACGAAGACGCCAAAGCCGCCACCGCCGATCAGCGCGGCGATGGTGGCAAGACCGATGTTCTGGACCAGCACGATGCGGATGCCGGTGAGGACGACGGGAAAGGCCAATGGGAACTCGACGCCCCACAGGCGCTGCGCACCGGTCATGCCCATGCCGCGCGCGGCGTCGTTGGCCGCCCGGGGAACGCCTGCGAGCCCGACGACGGTGTTGGCGACAACGGGAAGCAGCGAATAGAGAAACAGCGCGACGAAAGCCGGTGCCGCCCCGATGCCGCGAATGCCGAGCGCCGAGGCACCGGGGATGTTGGCGGCGACCCAGCCGAGCGGTGCGATCAGGATGCCGAACAGCGCGATGGACGGGATGGTCTGGACGATGTTGAGCACGTTCAGAACGCCCGCCCGCAGCGCCTCGACGCGATGGCACAGGATGCCCAGCGGAATGCCGACCAGCACCGCGGCAGCCAGCGAGCCGAGCGCCAGTTGGACATGGCGCGTCGCCTCGTTCCAGAAACTGTCGGCACGGTTGGCATATTCCTTGAGGATCGACAGGCTGTCCCACTGACCCGAGGCGAGCAGGAGCCAGATCGCTGCCGCAGCCATGCCAAGCAGGACGACCCGTCCGGCCGGCGAAAGCTGCAGCCGTGTCAGGACGTCGGCGAGCAACAGCGTGAAGGCGAAGATCAGCAGCCAGAAACCGGAGGCCGGCGAGACGCGGGCGAACGTATTGCCCTCCGGTGTCAGGTAGGCGCCGGCATTGCCGATCAGCAGCGCAAGAACAGCAAGCGCCAGGGCGCTGGCGCCAAGACGCGCGGCCAGCGGCGTCCTGAACAGCGCCACAAGTCCCGCCGCAACGAGGATGGCCAGCAGCACGAGCCCCACCGGAGACGGCAGGGCCTCGAGAACCGAACGCGGCTCACCGGCGACGATGCGGTTGGCGCGAAAGGTGGCAAATGGCGCCAAGAATGCGCCATAGCCGGCGATCGCGGCGATCACCACGCCGAGCTTGTCGAACCTGATGCCCACTGTCGCGATGCGTCCCCGGTTCCGTCGGCGCGCCCCTGATGGGATGCGCCGGGAAAGCTTACTTCAGAAAGCCGTTCTTCTTCAGGAAATCTTCGGCGACGGCCTTGGCCGGCTCGCCGCCGACCTGGACGCGGCCGTTGAGTTCCTGGAGCGTGACGAGGTCGAGCTTCTCGAACACCGGCTTGAGCAGGGTTTCGATCTGGGGATGCTCCTTGAGCACCGCTTCGCGGATGATCGGGGCCGGCTGGTAGACCGGCTGCACGCCCTTGTCGTCATCGAGAACGACCAGTCCCGAGGGCGCGATTCCGCCGTCGGTGCCATAGACCATGGCGGCGTTGGCGCCGTTGGTCTGGTTGGCGGCGGCGCCGATGGTGGCTGCCGTGTCGCCGCCCGACAACGTGATCAGCTGCTCGGGCTTGAGCGTGAAGCCATAGGTGGTCTGGAAGGCGGGAAGTGCTGCAGCCGAATTGACGAACTCGGACGATGCGGCCAACACCACGGTGCCGCCGCCGGCGACGTATTTGCCGAAGTCGCTGAGGGTAGCGAGCTTGTTGGCGTCGGCAACGTCCTTGCGCAGTGCGATGGCCCAGGTGTTGTTGGCGGGCGACGGCGACAGCCAGACGATCTTGTTGGCGTCGTAGTCGAGCTGCTTGGCGGTCTCGAAACCCTTGGCGGCATCCTTCCAGACGGGATCGTCGGCCTTTTCGAAGAAGAAGCCGGCATTGCCGGTGTATTCGGGATAGATGTCGATCTCGCCGGCGGTGATCGCCTTGCGGACGACCGGCGTGGCACCGAGTTGGATGCGGTCGGTGGTGGCGATGTCGTTGGCATCGAGCACGGCCTTGATGATATTGCCGAGCACGCCGCCCTCGGTGTCGATCTTGGAAGACACCACCACCTGCGCGCTGGCGGCGCTGGTGGCAAGGCCGAGCGCAATGGCCGCCGCGGCGATGATTCTGGTCTGACGCATGGTGAAGCCCCTTCTGGTTCCCGGAATTCGGTGACCGCATATGAGCATGGCGATCCAGCTTCCGTCGGGGCATACGGTTTCACAATGCGCAAGGGCTGCGCAATGTCATTCTGTATTTTGTCGGTATAGCCGGCCTTGATTGCCGACATGCTCCTGTCAGGCGATCCGGCTCCGGCGGTTGAACGACAGAGTCGCCAGCGCGCCCAGGCATATGACGCAAACCGGGAAGACGATCCACGCAAGCATGTCCCAGCCATAGGCATTGTACACCGCGCCCGACATCAGCGACGCGAGAGCCACGGTGCTGAACAGGACAAAGTCGTGGAAACCCTGGACCTTGCCCTTTTCCGACTGGCGATAGGCAGTCGAGACGATCGCCGTCGCGCCGATGAAGCCGAAATTCCAGCCGAGGCCGAGCAGGATCAACGATGTCCAGAATTGCCACAGCGCGATACCCGATAGTGCGACGATCGCGCAGGCAATCAGCAGGAACACGCCGAGCGCAACGATGCGCTCTACTCCAAATCGCTGGATCAGGCGGCCGGTGAAGAAGCTCGGGCCGAACATCGCCATGACATGCCAGGAAATGCCAAGCGTAGCTTCGTCCGCCGAAAACCCGCAGCCGACCATGGCAAGCGGCGCGCCGGTCATGACGAAGGTCATGATGGCATAGGTGCCGACAGCACAGGTGAGCGCCGCGGCAAAGCGCGGCTGGGTCACGATCTCCAGCAGAGGCCGAGCATCTTCCTGGGAAACGTCCTGATGCGCGCCTGCCGCATCCCTGACCTTCAGGAACGACAAGATGACAGCGCCTACCGCCGCAAGCCCGATGATCGCGGCAAAGGAGCCGGCGAACATGACGGGCGCGAACATCTCGCGCGTGAAGATGACGATCTGCGGGCCGAGGATGGCGGTGACGATGCCGCCGGCCAGCACGAAGGAAATCGCATTCGCCTTGAATTCGGGCGGCGCGTTGTCGGCAGCGGCAAACCGGAACTGCTGGACGAAAGCGCTGCCGACGCCAAGCAACAGAAGGCCGAAGACAAACAGCCAGAACTCGGAGCGGAACAGCGCCAGCGTGGCGATGGCGCCGCCGGCAGCAGTGACGGCAGTGCCGAACATGAAACCGCCGCGCTGGCCCAGGCCGCGAATGATCGCGGCTGCGGGAAGCGCGCCGAGTGCCATGCCGACGCTGAAGCCGGTAATCGGGGCGGTCGCCAGCGACTTGTCGCTGTCGAGGAGGTAGAAGCCGGCCAGGCCGCCGAGCGAGAAGGCGATCGGCGCGGCGGAGCCGATGATGGCTTGCGATGCGGCGAGGATATAAGCAGTTCGCCGCGCTTCGCGTTCGCCACCGGTCATAATGCGTCCTTGCCCTTACCCTCGCCGCGCAGCTTGCGGGAGACACGGTCGAGCACGGCGTTGACGAGCTTGGGCTCGTCCTCGACATAGAAGGCCTTGGCGATGTCGACATATTCCGACACGATCACAGCGACCGGAACGTCCTGGCGCTTCATCAGTTCGAAGACACCGGCACGCAGGATGGCGCGCAGCGTCGAATCGAGGCGCGACAGCGGCCAATCCTCAGTCAGCGACTGGCGGATGACGGGATCGACTGTCTTCTGGTTTTCGACGACGCCCGCGAGAATGGCACGGAACCACTGGGGATCGGCCTCGCGGTAGAGCGCTCCATCGACTTCCTTGCCGAGGCGGAAAGCCTCGTATTCCGCGGTGATCTCGAGCAGGCCGCTGCCTGCGACGTCCATCTGGTACAGCGCCTGGACGGCAGCAAGGCGGGCAGCCCCGCGCTTGTTGGCCTGGCGGACCGGCGGCTGGCCCTTCTCTTCAGAAGACGTCACGACCGTGCAGCTCCGAGTTTTTCGCGAAGGGCGATCATGGTCAGCGCGGCACGCGCGGCAAAGCCGCCCTTGTCGCCTTCGTTGCGGCGGGCACGGGCCCAGGCCTGATCGTCGTTTTCGACCGTCAGGATGCCGTTGCCGACGCAGATCGATTCCGAGACCGCAAGATCCATCAGGGCGCGGCAGGATTCGTTGGCGACGATGTCGAAGTGATAGGTCTCGCCGCGAATGACGGTGCCGAGCGCGACATAGCCGTCATACTGCGTGCCTTCGTCGTCGGCAGCGTCGAGCGCAAAGGAGATCACGGCCGGAATTTCAAGCGCGCCGGGAACGGTCACCACGTCATAGGATGCACCGGCAGCGGCCAGGGCAGACTTGGCGCCATCCAGCAGCGCGTCCGCGAGGTCGTCGTAAAAGCGCGCCTCGATGATGAGGAGCTTCAGTTTCTTGTCGTTGGCCATGTCAAATCTCCGGCAGGAGCGGCTGACTTAGGCCGAACCGGATGAGTTCGCAAGCGAAGTGTTAAGCACTGTGGCAGGAAACCGCTGGCCAGTAGACCGGCGGCCGGCAGCATGGCTCAGAGCCCTTCCCTGGCAGCGTCGGCAAGGCGTGCCGCATAGCGCGCCATGGTGTCGACCTCGAGGTTGACGCGGTCGCCGACCTTGCGCTCGCCCCATGTGGTCACCTGCAGCGAATGATGGATCAACAGCACGTCGAAGCGCGTGCCCTCGACCTTGTTGACCGTCAGCGACGTGCCGTCGAGGGCGACGGAGCCCTTGGGAGCTATGAATTTGGCCAGCTCGCGCGGGGCCTCCAGGCGAAAGCGCACCGCCTCGCCCTCGTCCTCGCGCGCCACGATCTCGGCCATGCCGTCGACATGACCCGAGACGATATGACCGCCGAGCTCGTCACCGATCTTCAGAGCACGTTCGAGATTGACCTTGCGGCCGGCGGCCCAGTCGCTTGCCGTGGTCAGGCGTAGCGCCTCTTCCCAGGCCTCGACCTCGAACCAGCGGGCGTTGGAGGTGGCGTCAGGCAGCGCCACGACGGTCAGACAGACGCCCGAGCAGGAAATCGACGCACCGATGTCGATCGTCTGGGGGTCGTAGACGGTGTCGAAGCGCAAGCGGACGCCCTGGTCGAGCGGCTTTGCAGACGCGACCGTGGCCACGTCGGTGACGATACCGGTGAACATCAGATTTCCCTTATCCATTCCGCGAAGGTGTCTTCGCCAAAGCGCGCCTCGCGCACCAGGCTGAACCCTGCCGGTATATGGTCGCGGCCGATGGGAGCTGCAATACCGTCCGGGCCGATCGCTTCCGGACCGGAAAACAGCGCGATGCGGTCGACCAGACCTTCGTCGAGGAAGGCCCTTGCGGTGTCGGCTCCGCCTTCGACGATGATCCGCGACATGCCCTGATTGGCAAGGTCCTCGAGCAGTTCGGGGAGCGCCACACGACCGTCATAGGTCTCGGTCGCCAGAAACTTGACGCCGGCGCGCTCGAGCTCGGCCCGGTTCGACGGATCGCCTTCGGGGCAGGCAGCGACAAGCACCGGCACGTCATGCGCCGACCGCGCCAGCTTCGACGTCGCCGGCAACCGCGTGAGCCTGTCGAGCACGATGCGCGCCGGCGAGCGGTTGCGGAACCCGGGCAAACGCACGGTCAGTTCGGGGTCGTCGGCAAGTGCCGTGCCGATGCCGACCAAGATCGCATCGGTCTCGGCGCGCATGACGTGAACCTGGCGGCGGGCGACCTGCCCGGTGATCTCGATCTGGCCCTGGCCTCGCCTGCCGATCATGCCATCGGCGGAAAGCGCAAGTTTCAGAATCACTTCCGGGCGCTTCCTCACGGACCGATTCATGTACCCCGCAAGCTGGTCGGCGGCCTCGCGGGCAAGCACGGCTTCCTTGACCTCGATGCCGGCACCGCGAAGGATCGCATATCCCTTGCCCGACACGCGCGGATCCGGGTCGCTGGCTGCGCCGACGACGCGGGTTATGCCGGCATTGACCAGCGCATTGGCGCAAGGCGGCGTGCGGCCGTGATGAGCGCAGGGCTCAAGCGTGACGTAGGCAGTGGCGCCGCGCGCGAGGTCGCCGGCCTCGGCCAGCGCCTCGGCTTCGGCATGCGGACGGCCGCCGATGGCAGTGACACCGCGCCCGACGATGACCGGTCCGCTGCCGCTGTCGCGGACGATGAGGGTGCCGACCGCCGGGTTGGTGGAGGTCAGGCCAAGATGCTTGCGCGACAGCCTGAGCGCAGCCGCGATGTAGCGCTGATCGATCCTGTCCTGCTCGGATGCACTCATGTCCCTGGCCATCGCTCAGCTGGCTTCTTCCTCGCCCTTCAACTCGCCCAGCACCTCGTGGAAGTCCTTGGCTTCGCGGAAATTGCGATAGACCGAAGCGAAGCGCACATAGGCGACATCGTCGAGCGTCTTCAGCGCCTCCATCACGAGACGACCAATCTCGCCCGAGGGAACTTCCGTTTCGCCGGAACTTTCGAGCTGGCGGACGATGCCGGTCACAGCGCGCTCGATGCGCTCGGGATCGACATTGCGCTTGCGCACCGCGACCTCGACCGAGCGGGCCAGCTTGTCGCGGTCGAACGGCACCTTGCGGCCGGTCTTCTTGAGCACCACGAGGTCGCGCAGCTGCACGCGCTCGAAGGTGGTGAAGCGGCCGCCGCAGACCGGGCAGATGCGCCGCCTGCGGATCGCAGCACCGTCCTCCGCCGGACGGGAGTCCTTCACCTGCGTGTCTTCAGACTGGCAATATGGGCAACGCATGGTTCGGCCTTGTCATTCGAATCCCCGACGAGGAAAGGCTTAAAGCATGATCCGGAAAAGTGGAAACCGCTTTTGGCGACGAACCCGGCCGAAAAGCAGAAGCCCCGTCCCGGACGTGCCGGAACGGGGCTTCCAAGATCTCACAGGCGGGCCAAGAGCCCTCCCCGCGCGGCGATCTAGCCGAGATATGGATAGAGCGGGAAGCGTTCGGTCATGTCGACCACCTTGCGCTTGACCGCCGCCTCGACGGCAGCGTTGCCCTCGTCGGAATTGGCCGCCTTGAGGCCGTCCAGCACTTCAGCGATGAGCTGGCCGATCTCGCGGAATTCGGCCTCGCCGAAGCCGCGGGTCGTGCCGGCCGGCGTGCCGAGACGGACACCCGAGGTGACGAAGGGCTTTTCCGGATCGAAGGGAATGCCGTTCTTGTTGCAGGTGATGTTGGCGCGACCCAGAGCGGCTTCGGCACGCTTGCCGGTAGCGTTCTTGGGACGCAGGTCGACCAGCATAAGGTGGTTGTCGGTGCCGCCCGAAACGATGTCGAGGCCGGTGTCCTTGAGGCTCGCGGCGAGCGCCTTGGCATTGGCCGCGACATTTGCCGCGTAGGCCTTGAACTCGGGCTTCAGCGCCTCGCCGAAGGCCACCGCCTTGGCAGCGATGACATGCATCAGCGGGCCGCCCTGCAGGCCGGGGAACACGGCCGAGTTCATCTTCTTGGCGATATCCTCGTCATTGGTGAGGATCATGCCGCCGCGCGGGCCGCGCAGCGACTTGTGGGTGGTGGTGGTGACGACATGGGCGTGCGGCAGCGGCGACGGATGCACGCCGCCGGCAACCAGGCCAGCAATGTGGGCCATGTCGACCATCAGGTAGGCACCGACTTCGTCGGCGATCTCGCGGAAACGCTTCCAGTCCCAGATCCTGGAATAGGCAGTGCCGCCGGCCAGGATGAGCTTCGGCTTGGTTTCGCGGGCAATCCGCGCGACTTCGTCCATGTCGAGCAGGTGGTCGTCCTTGCGCACGCCATAGGAGACGACCTTGAACCACTTACCCGACATGTTGACCGGCGAACCGTGGGTCAGGTGGCCGCCCGAATTCAGGTCGAGGCCCATGAAGGTGTCGCCCGGCTGCAGCAGCGCCAGGAACACGGCCTGGTTCATCTGGCTGCCGGAGTTCGGCTGGACGTTGGCGAACTTGCAATCGAACAGCTTCTTGGCGCGCTCGATGGCGAGCTCTTCGGCGACGTCGACGAACTGGCAGCCACCATAGTAGCGCTTGCCGGGATAACCCTCGGCATACTTGTTGGTCATGATCGAGCCCTGCGCCTCAAGGACGGCGCGGGAAACGATGTTTTCCGAGGCGATCAGCTCGATCTCATGGCGCTGGCGCCCGAGCTCGCTGCGGATCGAGCCGAAGATTTCGGGATCGGCCTCCGAAAGCGGGGTTCCAAAGAAGGATTCGAGGTTTTTCGAGGCGGCCATGGCTGAAGATCCTTTGGTCCGGAGGGGGCATCGGAGAGGTTCGGCGGGCCATTAACACACTTGACCCAGCGTCGCCATGTGCCGTGCGAAATTTCGTTGTCGCAATTGGAGCACAGGGCCGGCACCATGAAAAAAGCCGCCCCGAAGGACGGCTTTTTCGAAGTCGTTGCGGCTGGATCAGAGCGCCGAGGTGATCTGCAGCTCGTCGACCCCGTCGCGGCCATAGATGTCGTCGCGGAACTGAACGACGCCATCACCGGTCGACCAGGCCGAGACATAGGTGAAGTAGACCGGCACCGGGTTGGTGACGGGAACCGGGGTATTTTCGCCCGTCTTGATGGTCTGCTCGAAATGCTGGCGGCTCCAGCCCGGCGTGTCGCGCAGGATCCAGGTGACGAGGTCGCGGACGTTCTGGACGCGGACGCAGCCCGAGGAATCGAAACGCATGAGCTTGTTGAACAGGCTCTGCTGCGGCGTGTCATGCATGTAGACGCCGTCCGGGCTCGGGAAGTTGATCTTCACCGACGCCATGGCGTTGATGGCGCCCGGATCCTGGCGGAACAGGTACTTGGCCGCCTCTTCGGTCGACCAGTCGACGGTCATCGGATCGACCTCGCTGCCATCGGGGGCAATGAGGCGGATCTTGTTGTCCGTCAGGTAATTGGGATTCTTGCGCATCAGCGGGATGATGTCCTTGCGGACGATCGACACCGGCGCATTCCAGTACGGGTTGACGACGATCTCGTTGATCTTCGAGTTGACGATCGGCGACTGGCGATCGACCTTGCCGACGATGGCGGTGTGACGCAGGACGACGCGGTCGTCCTCGACAGCCTCGACCTGAGCGGCCGGAATGTTGACGTTGACATAGCGCTGGCCCAGCGTGCCGGCCTGCGCCTGCAGCCGGCCGAGATTGGTCTCGAGCTGGCCAAGGCGAACCTGGGCGCTGATGTTCATCGCCGCGTAGGTGTACTGGCCCATGACACCGTCGGCCGGCAGGCCATGGCGGGCCTGGAAGCGCTTCAGCGCGGCGTCGACATAGGTGTCGAAGGAGCTGGAAAGGCCGGCGCGCGACGACAGGTCGCCGGAAACCATCAGGCGCTTACGCAGGATCTCGACATCGGGATCCTCGACGCCGAGCTTGAGCTTCTTGGTGGCTGGAACGACCGGCCAACCGCCTTGGGCTGCGATGTTCTGGTACTGGCCGATGGCCTGCTGGGTGTAGGCCACGGTCTGCTGCGAGAACACGGGAAGCGTGCTGGCGACCTTGGCGCCCTGGCTGACGCGCGCGTCGAATTCATCGTCCCAATTGCCGCGCCGCGACGAACCGAGCACTTCGCCGATCACGTCCTGAGCGCTGGCTGCACCCGAGATGGCTGCCATGGCGATCGCGCCGGCACCGGTGAGAAAGAAACGGCGGCTAGTTTTCATGGGCATCCCAGACATATTCGCGCAACTCAACCGGCAGGAGATTTCCCGCGACGATATGACGACCATACTTAACAATTAGCCAACCATAACCCGGCATCACTGCGCGCAATACGCGACTTCATTGCACGGGTTGCTGACGGCCGACAGGCAGATCTGGCGCATCACAGGTTTTCGATAGTCATCCGAATATGGCGGCAACATGGCTGGGGCGCCCCTGATCGCGCCGCCGCGACCCGAAAAAGGAAGAGCCGGTGCATTTCTGCAACCGGCCCTGCGACTGGAGGTCGTTTCCTTTTGGGCGGACTTGCGGCGCCGCGCGAGCCGTTGGGCCTACATGCGATAGGCGATGGTGTCGTTCCAGAAGCGGTCGAGGCGCTGCAGGGCGCGGTTCATCTGCTTGAACTCGTCGGTGTTGATGCCGCCGACCTGCTCGATCGAGCCAACGTGACGGTCATAGAGGCCGGCCACGACCTCGGCCACGTCCTGGCCCTTGGGCGTCAGGCTGACGCGGACCGAGCGACGGTCGATGCGCGAGCGCTGATGGTTGATGAAGCCGAGCTCGACCAGCTTCTTGAGGTTGTAGGAGACATTCGAACCGAGATAGTAGCCGCGGGAGCGCAATTCGCCGGCGGTCAGTTCCGCATTGCCGATGTTGAACAGCAGCAGAGCCTGGATCGCATTGATGTCGCTGCGGCCGTTGCGATCGAACTCATCCTTGATGACGTCAAGAAGACGACGATGAAGTCTTTCAACAAGCTGCAGCGATTCCATGTAAAGCGAACGGATCGCTTCGTTACGGTCCTCGGAAACCATGGCGGGCTTGGCCACCTGACGCGAATTGATCATTGTCTTTGCCTCTCTGTTGTCGCCTGGTGACTTTTTTGTTTGATGTCACCTTGATCGCGAACTTATCGAATACCCATAAAATTCGACTTAAACGTCAGGCTTAACAAGGGCTTACCAGCCACTGGTTTCGAAAGAGGGTTAACAAAAACCCTTCCGAGTAAGAATAATTAACCTTGTATTTTATGGAACGTCCGGCAACGCGCTGAAAGCGTTGGCTACTGCGCCGCGCGGCGCCGCTTCAGATGCAAGACAATGCGGAAAGCGGCGTAAATCAGCGCCACCGCGATGTGGGAGGCCACGATCAGCGGGCGCGAGCCGAACAGATCGGGGAAGCCGGCATACATGACGACCTCGGTGGCCGCGCATATGAACCAGATGACCGGCCCCCAGGATGAAAGCATCCACAGGCCGATGGCGGCGAAGGGAAAAAAGACGGAAAGCGTGACGGCTGCGATCTGCCAATGGATCGGCATCAGGTCGAAGCGCCAGAGCGGGCCGTCATAAACGCCGATCAGACGAACCCAATAGAGGATGCCGAACAGCAGGCAGTAGGCAGCAACAACGCGCAGGAACCAGGCGAAGGCGTTTTCCGTGGCCGAAGGATGCATTTCGTGAAGACGCCCTGCACTGTCGGTCACAGGGCAAGCTCCCTTTCGCCGAGCGTCTGGAAATAGCGGTCGATTTCCGCCGGATCGACCTCGGCCAACCGCGCCGGTTGCCAGACGGGTGTCGATCCCTTGTCGACGATCACGGCCCGGATGCCTTCATAGAAGTCGCGACCGGCCAGCATGCGGTTCAGGATGCGGAACTCCATGCGCATGCAGTCGTCCATCGACATCGTCAGCCCCGCCCGTATCTGCCGGAAGGTGACGGCAAGGCTGGTGGGAGAGCGAGACTGAATGGTGGCGAGCGTCTTTGCCGCGAACTCACCGGTGTCCGCCACAAGGCTCTCGATGATTTCGGCCAGCGTCTGCCTGGAGAAATACCCGGCTATGGCTTCAAGCGTTTCCCGGTCGGTCTCACGCTTGGCCGGGTGGAAGAATCCGCGCAGAACCGCCTCCGGCTCGCCCGTCTCGCACAGGCGCTCCAGCAGCCCGGCCTGCCCGTCGGCGGCAATGGTGTGCGTGGCAAGGCCCGACCAAAGCGCATCGCCATAGCGAATTCGATTGCCGGTCAGCGCCAGATACATGCCGAAATAACCACCGAGATCGGGCAACAGATGGCTGCCGCCGACGTCGGGAAAGAAGCCGATGCCGACCTCGGGCATGGCGAACTGGGCGTTTTCGGTGAGCACCCGATGCGAGCCGTGGAACGAGATGCCGACGCCGCCGCCCATGACGATGCCGTCGATCAGCGACACATAGGGCTTGGGAAAGCGCGCGATCTGGGCGTTCAACCGATACTCGTCGGCAAAGAAGTCGACAGGCGGGCTGCCGGCGCGGCCGGCCTCGTAGATGTGCAGGATATCGCCCCCTGCCGAGAACGCCCTGCCCTCGGCCTTGACGACGACAAGTGCCACGTCACGGTCGACCTGCCATGCATCGAGCGCGCGCGACAGCGCGCCGACCATCTTGTGGGTCACCGCATTGAGGGCCTTCGGCCGTGTCAGGGTAACGATGCCGGCACTGCCGGTCCGCTCGAAACGGATTTCATCGCCACCGCCAAAATCGATGTTCAAGAGATTCCCTCAGTTAAGGTCGGGTTCGAAGAGCTAATGTGCCGTACAGGGGTGCGTCAATGCCGCAGGCCTCATCGAGCGGCTTGGTCTTGGGCAAACCGGCATGCTAAAAACTGCACAATTCCGGAGACGAGCGATGAACAAGTTCACCCCAGCCAAGCCAGCCGGCGCACGCAGCGTCGACGAGATCACCGGCAGCCGACGCCTGCGCCGCATGCGCAAGGCCGACTGGTCGCGCCGCCTGGTGCAGGAAAACAGGCTGACGGTGGACGACCTGATCTGGCCGATCTTCATCATCGACGGCGAAAACCGGCGCGAGACCATTCCGGCGATGCCCGGCGTGTTCCGCCTGTCGGTCGATCTCGCGGTCAAGGAAGCGGAGCGCGCGGCCAAGCTCGGCATCCCGGCCATTGCCACCTTCCCCAACGTCGACATCGGGCTGCGCGACCAGACTGGCGCGCACATCCTCGAACCCGACAATCTGATCAACCGCACCACCCGTGCCATCAAGGCCGCGGTGCCGGAAATCGGCATCATCACCGACGTGGCGCTCGATCCCTTCACCAGCCACGGCCATGACGGCATCCTGCGCGAGGGCGTCATCGTCAACGACGAGACGGTCGCCCAGGTGGCTGCGGCTGCGGTGCTGCAGGCGGCTGCGGGCTCCGACATCATCGCACCCTCCGACATGATGGACGGCCGCATCGGCGCCATCCGCGACGCTCTCGACGACAACGGCTTCCAGGACGTGGCGATCATGTCCTACGCGACAAAGTTCGCCTCCGCCTTCTACGGCCCCTATCGCGAGGCGATCGGCACGCAGGGCCTGCTCAAGGGCGACAAGAAGACCTACTACATCGATCACGCGAATTCCGATGAAGCCGTGCGCGAGGCCGAGCAGGACCTGGCCGAGGGTGCGGACATGCTGATGGTCAAGCCCGGCCTGCCCTATCTCGACATCATCCGCCGGCTGAAGGACGAATTCCGCATGCCGACCTTCGCCTACCAGGTGTCGGGCGAATATTCGATGATCAAGGCGGCGGGCGCCAATGGCTGGATCGATGGCGAAAAGGCGATGCTGGAAAGCCTGCTCGCCTTCAAGCGCGCCGGCTGCGACGGCATCCTGACCTATTTCGCTCCCGAGGTGGCGGAGATGCTGAAGGGCTGAGGCGGACGTCTCGGCTACAACAGGCGCTGAATTTCCTATATCTTGCCTCCATGAACAGGTCCGACGCGGTCAGGAAACTTCAACAGAACGCTGATGCACTTCGCAGCATGGGCGCCACGTCGCTATACCTGTTTGGTTCGACCGCCCGGGACGAGCAGTCGTCTGGCAGCGACCTTGACCTCTTCATCGACTACGCGCCGGGTCATCGCTTCTCGCTGATCAATCTGGTCGGGATCAAGCAGTTGCTGGAGGAGTCCATGGCCGTCGAAGTGGACGTGACCACGCGCGACAGCCTGCACCCGCAACTGAAAGACGACATCGAACGCTCCGCCATTCGCGTGTTCTGATGGGCCAGCGCAAGATCGGCCCCATCCTCGCTGAAATTCTCGATGCACTGGATGGTATCAAGGCGGCAACCGCCGACAAGACGCTTCAGGACTTCCAGGACAACTGGCTGCTGAAACACGGCGTCCAACGCGGCATCGAAATCATCTCGGAAGCCGCACGGCATTTGCCCGACGAACTTCTCGAACGCGCGCCCGACGTACCGTGGAAGCAGGTTCGCGGGATCGGAAACGTCCTCAGACATGAGTATCACAAGATTGCGGACCCGATCGTCTGGGCGGTGGTTACCGATCACCTGCCCGGCCTGCGCAGCGCCGTCCAGCGGCTCCTGGCCGATCTCGGAACCAACGAATCTTGAATTCGCCTAGCGATTCCCCATTTGGAAAGGCGCGCGGGCAATCTTGCCCGCCTCTCGAGGATATCATGACCGCACGCGTTCTGGACGGCGAAATCATCACCAGCAGGCTCGAGGACTCGCGCGCCTATGACGGTGTGCGGACGCGGCGGATCCTGGCCTTCTGCATCGACTATCTGATCGTCGGCCTTTTGATGATCCCGTTTGCCATCGTCATCTTCTTCCTCGGCATCCTCACGCTGGGCCTGGGCTGGGCGCTGTTCGGAATCCTGTTTCCGCTGGTGGCGATCGCTTATGTCTGGTCGACGCTCGGCGGTCCCAACCAGGCGACCACTGGCATGCGCATCATGGGCATCCGGCTCGACCGCCTCGACGGCAGGCCGGTGGACGGCCTCCTGGCCATCGTCCATTCGGTGCTTTTCTGGGCCGGCAATGTGGTTTTGACGCCGCTCGTCCTGCTGGTCTCGCTGTTTTCCGACCGCAAGCGCACGCTGCACGACCTGCTGCTTGGCACCGTGGTGAGCCGCAGCGACAGCTAAAATTGCCATTCGCCGAGTCAAAACGGACATTTACGCCAAAATGTGAAGGCAAAGAGTCCACTTACCTTCACATTCATGTTGAATTTTTCGCGCGTAGCGCCAAGCTAGGGAACATTGATTGGGAGTCTTCCTGACGCTCGATGACGCAGCATCCTACCCATTCCCCGCAATTCTTCCTGACGGCGCCTTCCCCATGCCCCTATCTTGAAGGGCAATTCGAGCGGAAGGTCTTCACCCATCTGGTCGGCGACAAGGCCCCGGAAATGAACGACCTGCTGACACAGGGCGGCTTCCGGCGTTCGCAGAACATCGCCTATCGGCCCGCCTGCGAAACCTGCAGGGCGTGCGTCTCCGTCCGGATCCTGGCCCAGGAATTCAAGGCAACGCGCAACATGCGCCGCGTGATCGAGCGCAATTCCGACGTCGTCGGCGCCATGCATGACGCAGAGCCCTCGACCGAGCAATATTCGCTGTTCCGCACTTATCTCGACGCACGCCACCGCAGGGGCGGCATGTCCGACATGACCGTTCTGGACTATGCGATGATGGTCGAGGACACCCATGTCGACACCAAGGTGATCGAATATCGTCGCCGCGGCCCCGATACCTTCATTACCGGCCAGGGCCAGGGCGAACTGATGGCAGTGGCGCTGACCGACCAGATGGCCGACGGCCTGTCGATGGTCTATTCCTACTACAATCCCGAAATGGACGAACGGTCGCTTGGCACCTTCATGATCCTCGACCATATTGCCCGGGCGCGCGCCATGGGCCTGCCCCACGTCTATCTTGGCTACTGGGTCAACGGTTCGCGCAAGATGAACTATAAGGTGCGCTTCACTCCCCAGGAGCATCTCGGCATGAAGGGCTGGGAACGCTTCGAGGGCGACATCTGAGCACGTCCGGCCCGTTTTCCACGCTGCCGTCGACCATCTGGCAGGGAAAATCGTGGCAAGCACTCATTCCAATCATTCCAAGGGCCTGCTGCTGACCGCAATCGGCGGCATGGCGCTGACCGTCGACATTCCGCTGATCAAGCTCGCCGACGGCAATCACTGGTCGATCCTGCTGATGCGCAGCGGAACGACGTTCCTGGCCGCGATCGTCATCTGGCTGGTCTGGCGCTCGTTCAGCCGCAACGCGCCGCAGCTCATCCCCGGCCGGGCCGGGCTTGTGGTCGCCGGCCTCTATGGCCTCGGATCCATCGCCTTCATCACCGCCGTCTACAACACCTCGACGGCCAACCTGGTATTCATCCTGGCCTTCAACACCGTGTTTGCGGCCGTCCTGTCGTGGATTTTCCTCAGGGAGCGGCCGCGGCCGGTGACCATGCTTGCGATGCTGGCGATGGTCGGCGGCGTCCTCATCATCGTCGGAAGCTCCATCGGCACCGGCCACCTGTTCGGAGACCTGATGGCGGTGTCTTCCGCCTTCTGCATCGCCTCAGCCATCACCATTTCGCGTTCCAGCGGCAAGGACATGGGCTTCACAGCGCTTGTCGGCGTCCTGATCCCGGGCGTGCTGGCGGCCTACATGGTCTCCAAGACGGGTTTCCGGGTCGAGGCGCCATGGTGGATCATCTTCAACGGCGCGGTGATCATGCCGATCTCGTTTTTCTGCCTCGCCAACGGCCCGAAATACCTGTCCGGCCCGGAAGTGGCGATGTTCTACCTGCTCGAGACGGTGCTTGCGCCGATCTGGGTCTGGATAATCTTCGCCGAGGTGCCGACACGCAACAGCCTGATCGGGGGCGCGATCCTGATCGCCACGCTCGTTGCGCATTCGGCCTGGCAGCTCTCGGAAAGCCGCAAACGCAAGGCAAGCGCGGCCGTACAACAGGCCGCTTAGACCACGCCTAGCCTGCCTGGCTTCGCTTGGCCGGCGGCAAGGTCTCCCCGACAGCTTCGATGGTGCGCGGTGGCCCTTCCGGGGTGGCCGCAATCGCTGCAGCCTCGTCCGTGAGCTCGATCTCGCGGATCCATTCGCGCCAGATCGCGACCAGCAGGGCCATCAACACCGGGCCGATGAACAGGCCGAGCAGGCCCATCGTCTTGACGCCGCCGATGAGGCCGAAAAAAGTCGGCAGGAAGGGCAGCTTGATCGGTCCTCCGACCAGCCTTGGCCGCAGCGTCTTGTCGACGATGAAGAGCTCGATCGATCCCCAGGAAAACAGCGCGACGCCGGCGACCGGCGAGCCGCTGGCGACCAGGTAGATCGAGACCAGCGTGAACGACAGGGGCGCACCGCCGGGAATGAGCGCCATGAAACCGGTGATGACGCCAAGCGTTACCGGCGACGGCACGCCCGCGACCCAATAGGCAAGGCCGAGAACGACGCCCTCGCCTATCGCGATCAACGTCATGCCCATGACGGTTGCGCTGATCGTCTTGGGCACCACCCGTGAGATGCGTTCCCAGCGCATCGGCAGGATGCGCTCGCCGAGCCGGTCGAGCTGCGCCACGAAGGATTCGCCGTCGCGATAGGTGAAGAACAGGGCGATCAGCATGAACAGCAACGTCAGCAGGATGCCGAAGGCGCTGCCGCCGGCAGCAAGCACGCCGCGGTAGATGCTGCCGATGTTGGCGCCGCTGACCAGCTGGATCAATTCGCCGATCGAACCGGGATGGCCGATATGTCGCGTCCACTGCTCGTTCAGCCATTCGCCGGCGATCGGCAGGTTGGCGATCCATACCGGTGTCGGCGCGCCATGGCGATTGGTGTCCAGCGCCCAGCCGAACCATTCCCGTATCTCGTTGACCGCATAGGTCGCGGCAAACGAGATCGGCACGACGAGGAAAGCGACGATGAACAGCAGCGCCAGAGTTGCGCCGACGGTCCTGTTGCCATCGACCGCCACCAGCAGGCGCCGGTAGAGCGGCCAGCTGGCGAAGGCGATCACAAGCGCGGCCAGGACCGGAACCAGGAAGCCGTGGAAGAAGTAGATGCCAGCGGCAACGATCAGCACCAGCAGCCAGCGCGCCGCCGACAAGGGCGGCACCAGTGCCGCGCGCATCGGCTGGGACGGGCCGAACAGCCTCGGCTCTCGCTCCGGTTTGCGGGGGTCAGTCACGTTCAAGGGCCTTGATCTCCTCGGCCCTGGCATGGACCCGATTGGACACCCGGCGGCGCTTCACGCCGCCGATGGGAAGATCATAGAGGCTAATGCGATGCGGCGCACGAAAACTTTGCCGCGCTGCCGCATTTCAACGCTAGCCGAAGCGGCCGGTGCGCGGGAAGCCTTTCGGCACCATGCGTCCGGCGGTGGCGCGCGTGCCGATCCATTCGACCAGTTCTTCCCGTGACCGGGTGAAGGTTCGGTCCGCAGAATCCAGCCAGCTCAAGCCGCTCTCCATGGTGAAGGTCTTCACGTCGAGCACGCCGCCGTCCTTGTATTTCTGCAGCCTGACGCCCTTGCCGCGCGTCATCTCGGGGATCTGCTCAAGCGGGAACACCAGCATCTTGCGGTTGTCGCCGACAATGGCGAGGTGATCGCCCTGGAGCGGGATGCAGCGCTTGGCTTCATCCGGCGCCTTGACGTTCATCACCTGCTTGCCCTTGCGGGTGTTGGCGACGACCTCTTCCTCGGGAACGGTGAAGCCGTTGCCCTCATGCGAGACCAGCAGCAGCTTGCGCCTGGGGTCGTGGACGAAGGCGGTGACGATGTCCTGGTCATTGTCCATGTCGACGATGATGCGGATGGGCTCGCCGTGGCCACGGCCGCCCGGCAGGCGATCGGCGCCGATGGTGTAGAACTTGCCGCCAGTGGTGAAGACCAGGATCTTGTCGGTCGTCTGGGCATGGAGAGCGAGCTTGAGGCTGTCGCCTTCCTTGAAGGTGAGCTGCCCGAAATCGGCGAGATGCCCCTTCATCGCCCGCAGCCAGCCCTTCTCGGAGACGACCACCGTGACCGGCTCCTTCTCGATCATCGCGTGGGCGATGTCGGTGAGGTCGTGGTCAGGGGCTTCGGCAAAGACTGTGCGGCGACGGCCTAGCTCGGTTTCGGGGCCGTAGTGCTTGCGGACCTCGCTGACTTCCCACTTGATCGTCGCCCACTGCTTGGCATCGGAGGCGAGCAGCGCTTCGATCTGCTTCTTCTCGGTGCTGAGGGCGTCGAACTCCTTGCGGATCTCGAATTCCTCGAGCTTGCGCAGGGCCCGCAGGCGCATGTTGAGGATGGCTTCGGCCTGATTGTCGGTCAGGTCCCAACGCGCCATCATCACCCGCTTGGGCTCATCCTCCTCGCGGATGATGCGGATCACCTCATCGATGTTGAGGTAGGCGATGAGGTAGCCGCCAAGGATTTCGAGGCGCTTCTCGATTTCGCCCAGGCGGAATTTCGAGCGGCGCACCAACACCTCGCGGCGATGATCCAGCCATTCGCGCAGCACGCTCCGCAGCGACAGCACGTTCGGCACCTTGCCGCGCGACAGCACGTTCATGTTGAGCGGGAAGCGGCTCTCGAGCTCGGTGAGCTTGAACAGCGATTCCATCAACAGGCCCGGGTCGACGGTCCGGCTCTTGGGAACCAGGACGACGCGAATGTCTTCGGCGCTTTCGTCGCGGATGTCTTCGAGCAGCGGCAGCTTGCGGGCGATCAGCAGCTCGGCGATCTTTTCGATCAGGCGCGCCTTCTGTACGCCGTAGGGAATCTGCGTGACGACAAGGTTCCAGGTGCCACGGCCCTGGTCTTCCTGCTGCCAAATCGCACGCACGCGGAAGCCGCCGCGCCCGGTTTCATAGGCATTGACGATGGAAGCCCAGTCATCGTCGATGCTGCCGCCGGTCGGGAAATCGGGGCCGCGCACCTTGCAGCCGAGGCGCAACTCGGGGTCGTCCTTGATGCGGTCCCATTCGCCCGGCGACGTCATCAGGTCGGTGACCGCAGCGTCGGGATTGTCGATGAGATGAAGGGCTGCGCTGCACAGCTCCGCGGCATTGTGCGGCGGGATCGAGGTCGCCATGCCGACGGCGATGCCGGACGAGCCGTTGGCGAGCAGATTGGGGAACGCGCCCGGCAGGACGACAGGTTCCTCGTCTTCCTCGTTGTAGGTCGGGCGATAATCGACGGCGTCTTCGGTGATGCCCTCGAGCAAGGAGACCGAGACCTCGGTCATGCGCGCTTCTGTGTAGCGCATGGCGGCGGCACTATCGCCGTCGATGTTACCGAAATTGCCCTGGCCGTCGACGAGCGGGTAGCGGACGGAGAAATCCTGCGCCAGACGCACCAGCGCGTCGTAGATCGACTGGTCGCCATGCGGGTGGAACTTGCCCATCACCTCGCCGACGATGCGTGCGCATTTGGCGAAACCCTGATCGGGGTTGAGCCGCAGCAGCCGCATGGCGTGCATGATGCGGCGATGGACCGGCTTCAGTCCGTCGCGCACGTCCGGCAAGGCCCGGTGCATGATGGTCGACAGCGCATAGGCCAGATAGCGCTCCTCGAGCGCCTTCTTCAGGTCGACCGGTTCAATGTTGTCGCCGCCATCGTTTCCAGGCGGCAAAAGCCCTTTTCCCATGGGGTTTGGACTAGCGGAACGGGTGATTCGCGACAAGCCTTATCGGCAAATGCAAGGCCGACCCGGTGCCCGGATGCGATCAATTTTTGCGCTCGCTAAAGTAGCAATCGCGCGACCAGCCTGCCGTTCACCATTTTTGCGCGTGTTGCATTGCAGCGATTGCCTTTTGCGCCGAATTGCGGCCAATGTGGCGCGAATGCCTTGATCCAGTCCAGTTCGTGACGGACAGGAGATGGCGTGAACGATTCCTCACAGTCTCAGGGAACCATGATGACGCAATACCGCTCTGCATTCAGCAAGCTCGCCCTATCGACCTTTCTCTTCACGCTTCCGCTCAATGCAGCACTGGCCCAGGACGCGACCGCGGTTGCCGAACGGCTCAAGGCCGTCCTCGCAGGCCAGAACCTGGCGCTGAGCTGGACCAGCGTTTCGGGCGACGCCTCCGAAACCGTACTTGAAGGGGCTAGCATCGCGATGGCTGGCGAAGACAAGCCGGTTTCCGTCGGCAAGGTCACGCTTGGCGGCATCACCGAGGAAAATGGCGGCTACAAGATCGAAACCGTCAGCACCGAGGCCTACAGCCTGACCGAAGGCACCACCAAGGTCGATGTCAGCCCGCTGACCATCGGCAACGTGTCGCTGCCGGCCGAAGGCTCGACCGATCCGCTGGCGTCGTTCCTGATGTACGAGACCGCCAATCTCGACAACGTCAGCGTCAAGATCGGCGACAAGCAGGCCTTCCAGATGACCAATTTCCAGGCGGAAGTGACCCCTCCGGCCGATGGAAACGCCATGGAATTCACCGGTTCGGCCGAGAAGTTCACCGCCGACCTCAGCCTCGTCGAAGATCCGCAG
Organism: Aminobacter aganoensis; assembly: GCF_014206975.1. Classification (GTDB taxonomy): domain Bacteria; phylum Pseudomonadota; class Alphaproteobacteria; order Rhizobiales; family Rhizobiaceae; genus Aminobacter; species Aminobacter aganoensis. Next base: position 809 of record NZ_JACHOU010000004.1, on the reverse strand, counting down.
TCGAAGGCTGCGATCGACGCGCTCGGCTACCAGAACATCAGCGGCGACTTCCAACTGGAAGGCACCTGGCAGCCGACGGACGGCCGCATGGCGCTGTCGAGCTACGACATCACCGTCGACGACGCCGGCACGCTGGGCATGACCTTCGACCTCGGCGGCTACACCGTCGATTTCCTCAAGTCGGTCCAGGACCTGCAGAAGAAGATGGCCGACCAGCCAGAAGGCACGGACAACTCGGCCCAGGGCCTCGCCATGCTCGGCCTGATGCAGCAACTCACTTTCAACGGCGCGACCGTTCGCTTCGACGACGATTCGGTGACCAACAAGGTTCTCGAATATGTCGGCAAGCAGCAGGGCATGTCGGCCAAGGACATCGCCAACCAGGCCAAGGCAATCGTGCCGTTCCTGCTGATGGAGCTCAACAATCCGGAACTGGCAACGCAGGTGACGGCAGCCGTCACCGCCTATCTCGACGACCCCAAGTCGATCGAGATCGCAGCCAAGCCCGCCTCGCCGGTTCCGTTCGCTCTGCTGGCAGCCAGCGGCATGTCCAACCCCAAGGACCTGCCCAAGACGCTCGGCCTGACGGTCACGGCCAATCAGGATTGATCCTGATTGCTATATTGAAACAAAAAAGCCCGGCAGCGATGCCGGGCTTTTCTTGTTGAGTCGCCAGATTTTTTTGAGTCAAAAGAGTCGCTTGCGCGGATTTGCTAGAGCGTGTTGCGTTTGACGTGATTCAGGATTCCCATTTTGGTTTGGGGATGATTCATTGTGGTTCGAAGGAGAACCGCTATGGGCAAGCCGCT
>NZ_JACHOU010000003.1 GCF_014206975.1 Aminobacter aganoensis | reverse complement strand
CATCGGCCACCTCGTCGAAACCATCGAGGCAGCCGAATGCAGGAACTACTTCGAAAACGCCGGATACGCTTCCGTTAAAACATGAAGGGCTCTAGCTTGAAATGCCAAGCGCCGCGTGTCCCAGGGATGCGCGGCGTTTTTGTCATGAAGGGATGTTGCTGTGCTTGGCCCGCCTTGCGGACAGACGCTCCGCCGATCCATGACCGTTCACTTTCGGCAAGGGCCAGAAGGAGACTGGTGCAGCAGACGCACGAGCCGAAGTCCGCACGACCTCTCCCCTGTCAGGACATCTGCCCCGGGGAATAGACGCCAGGCAGGGGTCGAAGACCGAGGCTATTCGCTGCTGCTGCCCTGCGGGTAGGAGATGATCGAGAGATAGCGGATCGGCAATGTGGTCAGTTCTTCCGGGCCATGCGGCGCATCTGCATCGAAAAACAGGCTGTCGCCCGGCGTCATGCGGTAAAGGTTGTTGCCGTGGCGGTAAACGACCTCGCCTTCCAGCATGTAGAGGAACTCCATGCCCTCATGCTGGAACATCGGAAACACATCGGAATCTTCCGACAAGGTGATCAGATAGGGCTCGACGACGACGCCCGCGGTATTGGAGCCGATGTGGCCCAGGAGATTGTACTGGTGGCCGGCGCGGGTGCCGCGGCGTTCGACGTCGACCCCTTCGTTGGCCTTGACGAAGACGGCGTTGCGTTCCTCCTCGAAGCGGCGAAAGAAGGCGGTCAGCGGCACACCGAGAGCGCGCGACAGCGACTGCAAGGTGGTCAGCGACGGCGAGGTGATGCCGTTCTCGATCTTCGACAGCATGCCGAGCGAAATGTTGGTCATCGCAGCGAGGTCGGCAACGGTGATGCCGAGCTTCTTGCGGAAGGCACGAACCTCGTGGCCGAGGGCCACCTCCAGAACCTTCTCCGGGGTATCGCGGACCGCGTGCGGATCCTGAAGCAGTGGCGTCGGGCGCGCCTTCGCGGAGACCGCAGCCGAAATGTTCTTGCCCTCGGCGACAGCGACGGCTGACATGCGGTCTTCTTTCACCCTAAAAATCCCCTGCCATGGCAACTCTTGAAATCAGCTTTTCACTAGTGGTAAAATTATTTTCCAACGAGATCAAGTGCCGCTGACCGAAATGACGACAATTGCCTGCAATCTGCTGAATTTCCGACGGGAAATGCAGCAGGAAAGGCACCGAACGTGCGGAATGGCGATTTTTTTGGCGTTGCGGCTCAGCCGCGCATCAATGCCTGAAACTCGGCGGGCGGCAGCAAGGCGCCGTGATGGGCGATGACGGTCGCGGCGACCCTTGCGGCAAATTCGGCGGCAAGGCGGGGATCGCCGGTTTCGAGATATTTCGCCAGGAAGGCGCCGTTGAAGCTGTCGCCGGCGCCCGTGGTGTCGACGACCTTTTGCGCGCGTGCGGCGGCGACGAAGGATTGCGCCCCGCCGAAGTCCAGGGTGATGCCTTCGGCACCGTCCTTGACCACAAGGTTCTCGGCACCGAGCGTACGATAGCGGGCGATGGTCGCGGTGATCGAGGCGTCGCCGAAATGCGTCGCCTCGTCCTCGAAGCTCGGCATGACGATGGTGGCAGCGGCCGCACCCGCCGAAATCGTCCGGCGCATGGTCTCGGCGTCATCCCACAGCCGCGGGCGGATGTTGGGGTCGAAGGCAACCAGCTTGCCGCCGGCCTTGGCGCGGCCGATCTCCGACAGCAGCGTTTCGACGGCACCGGGCGACAGGATCGCCAGCGTGATGCCGGAGAACAAGATCACGTCCGAAGCTTCGATCGCCGCGCGCAGGGCAGCAGGATCGTCGGCGAGCAGGCGCGCGGCCGATGCCGAGCGCCAGTAGGAGAAGCTGCGCTCGCCGTCCTTGAGATGGATCATGTAGAGGCCGGGCGAGCGCTCGGGCACGCGCCTGACGAAGCCGGTGCCGACCCCTGTGCCCTCGACGAAGGCCAAAAGCTCATCCGAGATCGTATCGGTGCCGACGGCGGTGAAATAGTCGACCGGCCGCTCGCCAGGCAGGAAGGCGCGCATGTAATAGGCGGTGTTGAAGGTGTCGCCGGCAAACCCCTTGCGCAGCAGACCGCCCTCGGCCTGCCTGAGTTCGACCATGCATTCCCCGATCAAGAGAGCGCGCTGCGACATGCGGTGAGCCTATCCAGGATGAGTTCAGGTCAGGGTCGGGTGCGTCAACCCCGGCCCGCGGCACGGACGGTGCCATGGCCATCCTCGTCAGCCGTGTGCCCGAGACGGCTCGACAGGTCAACTGCCGCGTCCTGCAGGCTCTTGAGATAGCTGGCGTGGTTCTTCAGCCCGTCCTCGCGCGGTGCCACCAGGCACAGCGTCGCCACGCAGACGCGATCTGCCTGATAGACCGGCACGGCGAAGCAGTGGGTGAACGTCTCGACGGCGCTGTCGAAGGTGTAGTAGCCGACGCGGGAAGCCTCGCGCACCTCGGCGATGAAGACGGCCGGGTCGAGCCACTGGCCGCTGGGCAGGCGAAAATCGTCCTTCGGGATGAAGTCGAGGATCTCCTGGTCGCTCATATGCGCAACCAGCAGGCGGCCGGACGCCGTCCACGGGATCGCCACCGGGTCGCCGACATTGGACGAGATGCGGAAGGGCCGCGAGCCCTCCTTCATCTGGGCGACGGTGTACTTGTTGCCTTCGAGCAGGCACATCTGCGCGGTTTCGCGCGTCTCCTCGGCGATGTGGGTCAGAAGCTTGTCGCAGTCGCGCATCAGGTCGAACTGCTCGGCATAGGCCATGCCGAGAAAATAGAGCTTGCGGCCGAGGAAGACCCGGCCGTCCTCGCCGCGGTATTCCAGAACGCCCTGGCGCATCAGCAGGTTGACCAGTTCATAGACCGAGGAGCGCGGCGCTCCGATGCCAGACGCGATCTCGTTTGGACGCAGCGGCGTGCGCTTGAGACGCAGGAAATTCAGGATCTCGAAGGCGCGGTCGAGGCCGCGCGCCCGCCTGTTGGTCATGTCGTCCGTAACGTCGTCCATGTGCCGCCTCCCCGGCTCAACGCCGAGCAAAAACCTCGTGAAGTCACGGCGCCTTGTAGGCGACGCAGTCGATTTCGACCTTGCAATCGACCATCATACTCGACTGGACGCAAGCGCGGGCCGGCGGGTTGGCGCCGAAATACTCGGCATAGACGCCGTTGAACGACCAGAAGTCGCGGGGGTCGTCGAGCCAGACGCCGACGCGCACGACGTGCTCCAGGCCATAGCCGGCTTCTTCGAGGATGGCGATCAGGTTTTCCATGGTCTTGCGGGTCTCGGCGATGACGCCGCCACCGACGATCTCGCCATTTTCCATGGCGACCTGGCCGGACACGTAGAGCCAGCCATTGGCCTCGACGGCACGGGCGAAGGGCAGCGCCTGCTTGCCTGCCCCGGTCTGGCCGGTGCCGTAGCGCTTGATCGTCATGTTCATTCTCCGAATGCTCAGTTGAAGGTTGAGGTCTTGAGGAACTCCGCCAGCCGCTCGGTCTGCGGCTTCAGGAACATCTCGCGCGGGTTGCCCTCTTCGCCGATGCGGCCCTGGTTCATGAAGATGACGCGCGAGGAGACTTCGTAGGCAAAACGCATCTCGTGGGTGACGAGCAGCATGCTCATGCCGTCGCGGGCGAGATCCTTGATGACCTGCAGCACCTCGTTGACCAGCTCCGGATCGAGCGCCGAGGTGACCTCGTCGAACAGCATCAGCTTGGGGTTCATGGCAATCGCACGGGCAATGGCCACGCGCTGCTGCTGGCCGCCGGATAGCTGGCCCGGGAAACGGTCGCGGCGCTCGGCAAGGCCGACGCGGTCGAGCCACTTCTCGGCAACGCTGCGCGCCTCGTCGCGGCGCATTCCCTTGACCTTGACCAGGCCAAGCATGACGTTCTCCGCAGCGCTCATGTGCGGGAAGAGGTTGAACTGCTGGAAGGCCATGCCGGTCATCGCGCGCTGGCGGGCGATTTCCTTTTCCTTCTTGCGGCGGCGCGTGCCGCCTGTCGTTTCATAGCCGATCTCTTCGCCGTCGATGCGGATCGAACCGCCCTGAAACTCCTCCAGCATGTTGATGCAGCGGAGCATCGTCGTCTTGCCGGAGCCGGACGAGCCGATGATCGAGATGACATCGCCCTGGGCCATCGTGCAGTCGACGCCCTTGAGCACTTCGACATCGCCGTAGCGCTTGTGCAGGTCGCGGATTTCGAGAAGGTTGCCGGTCATAGGGGCGGCCTCAAGATGGAATGGAGGTTTTGCGTTCGACGTAGCGGCCGAAACGCTCGATGCCGTAGTTGACGGCGAAATAGAGGAAGCCCGCGAAGAAATAGAATTCGAGGCTCATGAAAGTGCGCGAGATCAGTTCCTGCGTCCGAAGCAGAAGCTCGGCGACGCCGATGATCGACAGCAGCGTCGAGGCCTTGACCATCTCGGCTGCGGTGTTGACCCAGGCCGGCAGCACCTGGCGCAGCGCCTGCGGGCCGAGCACATAGGCGAAGGTCTGCGGGAAGGTCAGGCCGATTGCCTTGGCAGCCTCGGTCTGGCCCTTGGGGATCGACTGCAGCGCGCCGCGCACGATCTCGCCGACATGCGACGAGCAGAACACGGCAAGCGCGAGAACGCCGGCCTGGAACGGTCCGAGGTCGATGCCGACCGTGCCGAGCACGTAGTAGCTCGCCAGAACCAGCACCAGTACAGGCGTGCCGCGGATGAAATCGGTGTAGCCGCGCACCAGCCAGCGCAGCGGCCTGGCGCCATAGGTCAACGCGAGGCCGACGCCGATGCCGAGGACCGTGCCGACGAGGATCGCCAGGACCGAGATGGAGACGGTGACGCCGATGCCCTTGAGGATCGGGATGCGGGCCAGCCACAGCGTTTCGAAGAATGTCACGAGTTCCATGGCGATCACCGGGGAATGGACATGCGCCGCTCGAGCCGGCGCAGCAGGGCTGCGAGCACCGAGCAGGTGGCGACATAGAGACAGCTGGCGACGATCCACGTTTCGATGACGCGGAAGGTCTCGACGTTGATCTTGCGCGCTTCGAAGGTCAGTTCCGGCACGGCGATGGCCGCAGCCAGCGATGTGTCCTTGAACAGCGAGATCAGCGTGCTCGACAACGACGGCAGCACGTTGCGCAGCATCAGCGGCATGACGATGGAATTGCGGATCTGCGACTGCGTCAGGCCGATGGCCAGCCCGGCTTCCTTCAAGCCGTTGGGCACGGCGAGCAGGCCGCCGCGGAAGACCTCGGCAAGATAGGCCCCCGAATAGAGCGCGAGCGTCGCGACGAAGCTCTCGATCTTGCCCAGACGGATGCCGAGCTGGGGCAAGGCGAAAAAGGTGAACAGCACCAGCACGAGGATCGGCGTGTTGCGGATGATGGTGACGTAGATGCGCGCGGGATGGCGCAGCATGCCACGCTTCGACAACAGGCCGAAGGCGGTGACCAGGCCGAGCACGCAGCCGATGGTGATCGCCACGAAGGCGAGCCCCAGGCTGAGCGCCAGGCCCATGAGCAGCTGGTCGAAGCTGCGCCAGACCGCCGAGAAATTGAGGGTGTAACCCATGGTGCCGTAAGGTTCCGATCAAAGGGAGTGGCGCGGCCGGCAATAAGGCCGCGCCATCATCGAGCTTACTTGTACTCGACCGGGAAGCCGATCTGCGGCGGAGCAATCTCCTTGCCGAACCAGGTCTTGTAGGAATTGGCGTAGAAGTCGAACTCGACGCCGGTCATTGCCTCGTGCAGCGCGGTGTTGACGAAGTTCAGCCAGTCCTGGTCGCCGCGCTTGACGCCGCAGGCATAGGTCTGCGGGTTCCAGCCATAGCCGGCGTCCTTGTAGCGATCGGGGTTCTGCTTCATGTACCAGGCAAGCGAGGACTGGTCGGTGGCAACCGCATCCGAACGGCCCGATTCCAGCGCCTGGTAGATCAGGTCGACGGATTCGTACTGGTCGACCTTGGCCTCGGGCAGTGCCGCATGCACCATGGCCTCGGCATAGACGTTCTGCAGCACCGACACCGTCACGCCCGAGCCGGCAGCCTTCAGCGCTGCAAAGTCGGCATGCTTGCTGTCGGCCTTGAGCATCAGGCCCACGCCTTCGCGGTAGTAAGGAATGGTGAAGGCAATCTGCTGGGCACGCTCGCCAGTCACCGTCATGAACTGGCAGGTCAGGTCGACCTTGTCGGTGGTGATGTTGGGGATGCGCGCATCCGACGACTGGTTGACGTATTCGATCTTGTCCGGATCGCCGAACAGCGCCTTGGCGACGATGCGGCCCATGTCGACGTCGAAGCCCTGGAGCTTGTCGTCGACGCTCTTGAAGTGCCACGGCGCATTGGTGCTGCCGGTGCCCATGACCAGGTGGCCACGCGCCAGAACCTCATCGAGCCTGCTTTTTTCCTGCGCGCCTGCAGGCATTGCGGTCATCAGCGCGGCGACGGCTGCTGCCGCCAAGAGATAAGCTCTCATCTCACCAATCCTCCCGGAAAGAATGTCTCTAAATGTCCATTATTGTGTACATGTGTCCTGAATAATGGATTGACGTATAAAGCGGTACGCGGCATTGTTTGTCAAGCGCTTCGGAGGCAAGGTCCCCGGCGCTTGTGACGTGGAGGCTGTGCAAGACATGTTCGACGAGATCCAGACACCCGCCGTTTTGGTGGATATCGATGTGGCGAAGCGCAACATCGAGCGCTTCCAGGCCTATGCCGACAGCCACGGGCTGAAAATCCGCCCGCACATCAAGACGCACAAGCTGCCGGCGATTGCCGAGATGCAGCTCGACGCCGGCGCAGTCGGCATCACCTGCCAGAAGATTTCGGAAGCCGAGGCCATGGTCGCCGGCAGCGACCGGCTCAACGATGTGCTGATCACCTACAACATACTGGGTGACGACAAGCTGCATGCGCTCGTGGCGCTCGCCCGCAAGGTCAGGCTCGCCGTGGTCGCCGACAATGCGACCGTCGTCGACGGGCTGGCTGGCGCCTTCGCATCGGCCGGTGCCACGCTGAATGTGTTCGTCGAATGCAACACCGGCGCCGACCGCTGCGGCGTCGGCTCCCCGCAGGAAGCGGCCGAACTGGCGGCCCGCATCGACGCCGCCCCGCGCCTCACCTTCGCCGGGCTGATGACCTATCCGCCCGTCGGCGGCGCCGCCAGAGTGCAGGCCTTCATGACCGAGGCCAAGGCGCTGATCGAGGCCAAGGGGATCGCGGTTCCCACCATCACCTCGGGCGGTTCGCCAGACATGATGCTGGCCCATCTCGTGCCCGCGACGACCGAGTTCCGCCCCGGCACCTATGTCTACAACGATCGCTCGCTGGTGACGCGCGGCGTCTGTGGCTGGGACGATTGCGCGCTGACGGTGCTCGCCACCGTCGTCTCGGTGCCCGCGCCCAACCGCGCCATCATCGATGCCGGCTCAAAGGCGCTGACCTCCGACCTGCTCGGCCTCACCGGGCACGGCCATGTGCTCGGCTATCCCGACATCTCCATCGACCAGTTGTCGGAAGAACACGGCCGCCTGCGCAGCGAAGGCGACATCGGCCTCACTGTCGGCCAGCGTGTTCGCGTCGTGCCCAACCACGCCTGCGTCGTCACCAACATGGTCGACGGCGTGTACGTCTACAGCAAGGACAAGGCACCGGAGCTCTGGCCAGTGCCGGCGCGCGGCAAGATCATCTGATCCGCGCCACCCCGTGAAAAAGGCCTCCCGGTCATCGCGCCGGGAGGCCTTTCCGTTTCAGGCCAAGTGGGTCAGCGAACGACCAGCACCGGCACCTTGCTGTTGGTCAGCACTTCGATCGTCTGGCTGCCGAGGATCAGGCGTCCGATGCCGCGGCGGCCGTGCGAGGCCATGACGATCAGGTCGCAGCCACGATCGTGGGCAATCTGGTTGATCGCCTCGGCCGCCCACATCTCCTCGACACGTATCGTCTCGGCGTTGACGCCCAGCTTCTCGGCATCGGCCCTGGCGGCCTTCAGGACCTTGGCGCCATATTCCTCGCCGGCCTTCTGGTAGGACACGATGTCCTCGGCGGTCGCCACCGGGCCGTACATGCCTGCGGAGGCGAAGATCGGCGCCGGCTCGGTGACATTCATGATCGTCACCTTCGCACCGATGCCCTTGGCCAGGCTCAGGCCGTGGTCGAGCCCCTTCTGCGCCAGTTCCGAGCCATCGGTGGCGATGAGGATGTGGGTGTACATGGAAATCTCTCCTTGGCCCGACTGCATCTGGGGCTCGACCGACTCTTCGCACCAGCCTTTCCGACCGACGCGCCGGGGTCAAGGCAAAGGCCCGGAGATCGACTGGCACAGCGCATGGCGCATGCACAAAGCCCTTGACCGTTATATTCCAACGAACATAACAATGCGCCCGAACGCTATATTTACATGAATATATCCAGAGACCGTGACCACAGCTGAGACCGACAGCATGAAACGCCGTAACCTTTTGATTTCACTCCTGGCCGCTGCCACCGCCCTTGTCGGCTGCGCCTCATTCGCCTCTGCCGAAGAGCGCATCTTCACCGACGCCGCCGGCCGCAAGGTGGCGCTGCCTGAGAAGATCAGCCGCGTCATGGCTGCCGGCCCGCCCGCCTCGGTGCTGCTCTATTCAGTCGCGCCCGAGCGCATGGTCGGCTGGGTGCGCGAGTTCAAGGATGACGAGAAGGCATTCATCGCAGCCCCCTATCGCGACCTGCCCGTCCACGGCCGCCTGACCGGCAAGGGCGACACCGCCAACATGGAAGCCGTGCTGGCGATGAAGCCCGACATCATCCTCGATGTCGGCACGGTGAACCCGACCTATGCCTCGCTCGCCGACAAGGTGCAGGAGCAGACCGGCGTCCCTTACGTGCTGATCGACGGCACCTTCGCCAACACGCCGAAATCTCTGCGCGAGATCGGCGAACTGCTGGGTGAAAAGGAACAGGCGGAAAAGCTCGCCGCATACACCGAGGCCGCGATGCAGCGGCTCGACAAGGTCGTGTCGGAAGTGCCGGCCGACCAGCGTCCACGCGTCTATTACGGCCGTGGCCCCGAGGGGCTTGAGACTGGGCTCGCCGGTTCGATCAACATGGAGGTGCTGTCCGCCGTCGGCGCCAGCAACGTTGCGGACGCCGCCGGCAAGGGCTCGCTCGCCAATGTCTCGCTCGAACAGATCCTGTCGTGGAACCCCGACGTCATCCTGACGCTCAGCCCGAAGTTCCAGAAGTCGGTTCTGTCCGACCCGTCATGGGCCGGCATCAAGGCGGTGAAGGATGGTCGTGTTTTCCGCGCGCCCGCTTTGCCCTTCGGCTGGTTCGACGCGCCTCCCGGCGTCAACCGCGCCATCGGCGTTTCCTGGCTCACCTCGGCACTCTACCCCGGCAAGGCCGAGATCGACCTGAAGGCCGAGACCCGCGACTTCTACAAGCTGTTCTATCATGTCGATCTCACCGACGAACAACTCGCCAAGCTGCTTGCCGACACCGGCCCGAAGCCCTGAGCTTCGGGCGGAGGCCGATCGCTTGCAGCGTCACCATCTTGCCCAGCGCGCCGGGCCGATCGCCCTCGGTGTGCTGGCGGTGCTGCTCGTCGCCGCCATCCTCCTGGCGATCCTGACCGGCAAATATCCGGTGACGCCGTCTGATATCCTCGCCGTGATCGCAGCCAGGATCACGGGCAGCGCAAGCGGCATCGCCCCGACAATCGAGACCGTGATCTGGAACGTGCGCCTGCCGCGCGTCGGCGCCGGCATCCTGGTCGGTGCCTCGCTGGCGACGGCAGGCGCGGTCTATCAGGGCCTGTTCCGCAATCCGCTTGTCTCGCCCGACATCCTCGGCGTCTCGGCCGGTGCCAGCTTCGGCGCCGTCGTCGGCATCTTCCTGTCGCTGTCGGTGCTCGCCATCCAGGGTCTCGCCTTCGCCGGCGGGCTGGCGGCGGTAGCACTCGTCTATGCCATCGGGTCGATCGTTCGCGAGCGCGACCCGATTCTCGTGCTGGTGCTGGCGGGCGTTGCCATCGGCGCCCTGCTCGGCGCCTGCGTGTCGCTGCTCAAGGTGCTCGCCGACCCCTACAACCAGTTGCCGGCCATCACCTTCTGGCTGCTCGGCAGCCTCGCCAGCATCAACCGCGCCGACCTTTGGTCGATCCTTCCGGCCGTGATCGTAGCGCTGGTGCCCATGGTGCTGCTGCGCTGGCGCATGAACCTGATGACGCTCGACGACGAGGAAGCGCGCGCGCTCGGCGTCGAGACCCGTGGCATCCGCGTCGTCATCGTCGCAGCCGCCACGCTGATGACCGCCGCCGCAGTATCGATCTCGGGCATCGTCGGCTGGATCGGCCTGCTCGTGCCCCATGTCGCGCGCATGTTCGTCGGCCCCGATTTCTCGCGCCTGCTGCCCGCCTCGATGCTGATCGGCGCCGCCTATATGGTCGGCGTCGACACCCTTGCCCGCAGCATCGCCGCCATCGAGGTGCCGCTCGGCATCCTGACCGCCGCCCTCGGCGCACCGTTCTTCCTCTATCTGCTCCTGACGACCCGGCGAGGCTGGCAATGATGCTTCAGGCAACCGATCTCGCATTCGGCTATGGCCGCATCAAAGTCGGCCAGGGCGTCACCCTGTCGGTCGATCGTGGCGAGGTGCTGTGCCTGCTCGGCCCCAATGGCTGCGGCAAGACCACCCTGTTCAAGACCCTGCTCGGCCTGTTGCCGCGCCAGGGCGGACGTCTGGAGCTCAACGGCAAGGACATCGCGGACTTCTCCCGGTCACAGTTCGCGCGCCACGTAGCCTATGTGCCACAAGCGACAGGCGCCTATTTCCCGTTTTCGGTGTTCGACGTGGTCCTGATGGGCCGCGCCAGCCGTATCGACACCTTCGCCTCGCCGACGATGGCCGACCGGGCGATCACGCAGGAAGCGCTCGCCGCACTCGGCATCGGCCATCTCGCCACCCGCCCCTTCACCGACATCTCCGGCGGCGAGAAGCAGATGACGCTGATTGCGCGTGCGCTCGCCCAGGAGCCCGAATTGATCGTCATGGACGAGCCGACGGCCAGTCTCGATTTCGGCAACCAGGCGCGCGTGCTGAGCCGCATCTCCAGCTTCGCCGCCTCCGGCATGGCCGTGGTCATCTCCACCCACGACCCCAGCCACGCCTTCGCCTGCGCCAGCCGCGTCGCGCTGATGCAGGCCGGCGCGCTCGTCGCGATCGGCAGACCGGCCGACGTGCTGACGCCGCAATCGCTGCAAGCCCTCTATGGCGTCGAGGTTGCAGTGGCCTATCTCGACCAGGCCGGACGCCATGTCTGCACGCCAACCCTCAACGAAAGGAACGCACCATGAAGCTTAGTGCCCGCAACCAGATCAAGGGAAAGATCGTCGAGGTGACCAAGGGCGCGACCACCTCGCATGTCCGCATCGACATCGGCGGCGCGGTCATCACCGCCTCGATCACCAATGAGGCGGTCGACGAACTGAAGCTCGCCGTGGGCAAGAACGCCCATGCGATCATCAAGGCATCCGACGTCATGGTCGGGGTCGACTGAGCGTGGTCCGAGAAAACGAGATCCGCGACGGCGAAAGCGCCGTCGCGCTACCGACCCAGCACGACGCCGGGGTCTATTTCATCGGCCGAATCCGCACGCCGTGGGACTCGCGCCTTTTGACCCCGCGCCAGGGCCGCGCCGACGGCCCGGTCTGTCACATCGAGATTTTCGAGCCATGGGTGGCGGCGCTCGAAGGCATCACACAGTTTGCCCGGCTCGAAGTGCTGTACTGGCTGCATCTGTCGCGGCGCGACCTGGTGCAGCAGAGCCCCGCCAATGACGGCACCGCGCGCGGCACCTTCTCGCTGCGCTCGCCCGTCCGCCCCAATCCGATCGGCACCCAGATCGTCGAGTTGGTCGGCGCCGAGGGCAACGTTCTCTCGGTTCGCGGCATGGACTGCCTCGACGGCACGCCGCTGATCGACATCAAGCCCGATCGCAGCCTGTTCACGCCGATTGCCCCGCCGCAGCCAGGCGATTTCCAGACGGGCTAGTTCCGGCAGATCTCGGCCGCCAGCCCGTCTGCGCTGCGCTTGGCTTCGGTGCCGACGGTGTAGGTGGCGCATTCGAGCGTGTCGGCCATCTTGGTGCCGTCGAGCTCGAACGTCATTGGCCGATCGCCAGTCGGGAACACCTGGCGTTGCAAGATCCAGCTCAGTTGGTTGCGCACGATGTCGGGGTCCATGTCGGGCGAACGCCGGATCACAGCCTCGACGCCGAGTTGCGGATTGGCGAGGCAATCGCGCCAGGCCTGGCGCGTGATCGTCTGGAGCTTGCCGGCGAGGTTCGGCTCCTGCTCCAGCACCGAATTCAGCGCCACCAGCGCGCCCGAATAAGTGTCGAGCCCGTTGTCGGCGAAGTAGAGGAAGTCGAGCGCGCTGGCGTCGTAGCCGCGCATCTGCATGGCAAACTTCAGCGTCGCGTCGAAACAGGTCGCGGCAAGCACCGAACGTGACGCCACCAGCCGGTCGCGCTCCTCGGGCTGGACGCCGAGATAGGTGTAGCTGTCGGGGGCAAAGCCGTTGCGCTTGAGCAGCAGCGGCAGCAGCCGCGCCGAGGTGTCGCCATTCGGGCCGCACAAGGTGCTGCCCGGGACATCGGCCAGCGTCAGGCACTTGCCGTCGGAGATGTAGCCGAGACAGCAGGGCGTGTGCTCGTAGATCGGCACAAGACAGGAAATCTCGGTCTCGCCGGCGCGCAGCGCGCGCTCGAACACCGAGGATACATCACCGAATCCAATATCTGCCTCACTGCCCGCCAAGGCGCGCGTCACCAGCGACGAGCTGAAGCCCTCGACGAAGGTGCAGGAGAGGCCGTGATCGCCGAAGTAGCCGGCGTCAACGGCGTGCAGGAACGGCGAATTCTGCCCTTGAAACAGGTAGTTAAGCTTGAACCTCAGTTCCATTCCACAAAACCTCGAACTTTCGGAACGGCCGTTCTTGAGAATCATTTTCTCCAGAAACTATTGTATCCAAAGCGGTTGCCGTCCTTGGTGGCTTTAGCAATTTGCGATATAACCCAAACATTCAGTTTTCAAGCAGCCCATTCAAGGAGTGATCATGGGAATTGTGCGGACAGCCCTGCTGGGCCTCATTGCGGTCTTCGGCGTGAGCGCGGCAAGCGCGCAGGACTACAAGGCCGCCCTCGTGACAGCCGACACCATCACGGTCGGCACGTCCGGTTCGGCCCCGCCCTTCAGCATGACCAACGCCGCGGGCGAGCTCGAAGGCTTCGACATCGACGTCGTCAACCTCGTCGCCAAGCAGCTCGGCCTCACCGCCAAATTCGAGAAGCTCGACTTCGCCGGCCTTTTGCCGGGCCTCACCGCAGGCCGCTTCGACCTGATCGCCTCGGGCGTCACCCGCACGCCGGAGCGCCTGGCGTCGAAGGACTTCTTCCTGCTGTCGCCCTATATCGTCAATGGCGCTGCCGTCACGCGCCGCGAGGCCGACGCCGACATCGCCAGTTGGAAGGATGTCTGCGGCAAGACCATGGGTGCAGTGCGCGGCGGTGCCTTCCAGAAGGTCGCCAAGGAAAAGCTGCCGGCCGACTGCGTCACCAAGAGCCGCGAATATCCCGGTGCGACGGAACTGTTCCTCGACCTGGAGAACCGCCGCATCGACTTCGCCGCGCACGACTTCCTCGGGCCGAAATATCTCGCCAAGTCGGGCAAGCTGACCGGCACCGTTACCCTCGACGACCTGCTCTCGACCGTCACCCAGAGCGTCGCCGTCAGCAACAAGAACAAGCCGCTGGCCGACGCCATCGACGCCCAGTTCGAGACCTGGCGCAAGGACGGCACGCTGAAGGGCCTGGCCGACAAGTGGTTCGGCGCGTCGATCGACTGGTCGAAGGCGCAATAACCAGCGTTCCTGGAGGGGCGGCCGGACATGGAAATCGCATTTGCCTGGCTGCCGCGGCTGTTGGTTGCTGCGGCCCTTACGATTGGGCTGTCGGCGGTGGTCTTCACCCTGTCGGCAGTCCTTGGCCTGCTGCTGTCGCTCATCCATTACGGCCGCGAAAAGTCCTGGCTCCGGGGCGGCATCGAGGCGTTCAGCGCCTTCTTCCGCTCGGTGCCGGAACTCGTCGTGCTGTTCCTGTTCTTCTTCGGCGGGCCGCAGGTCGGCATCGATTTCGGACCCATCGGCTCGACCATCATCGCCTTCACGCTGGTCGGCATCGCCTTCGACTACCAGGTGTTCAAGGGCGCGCTGAAGGCGATCGCCTTCGGCCAATATGAAGCCGGCCTTGCGCTCGGCCTGCCGAAACGGATCGTGTTCCTGCGCGTGCTGGTGCCGCAGGTGCTGCCCCTGGCGCGCAAGGGCTGGATCACCTACGCCATCGGCACGGTCAAGCGCATGTCGATCGCTTCCGCCGTGTCGGTCAGCGAAATCCTCTACGTCACCAAGCAGGGCATCGCCGCCACCAACGCGCCTTTCACCTTCCTGACGCTCGCCGTCGGCCTCTACATCCTGATCGTCACGCCACTGCTCGTCTTCAACGAGCGCAAGCCGAAACAGGCGATGGCGCGATGAACGTCCTTTTCGATCCTGCCTACCAGCAGATGTTGCTCGACGGGCTGGTGATGACGCTGCTCATCTCGGTGATCGTCATCATCGTGTCGAACGTGCTTGCGCTGCCGCTGGCCATCTACATGCAACGGCCGAATGGCGTGTTTCGCCGCGCCATCATCGGCTACAGCTTCTTTGCCCGCGCAGCGCCCGTGCTCGCACTGCTGTTTGCGCTCTATTACGGCCTGCCCCGCCTCGGCATCTATCTCGAGCCAGTGCCGTCTGCGCTGATCGGCCTGATCTTCGCCTCGACAGCCTACAATCTCGAATTCCTGCGCTCCGGTTTCGAAAGCATCCCCAACGGCCAATTCGACGCCGCCAAGGCGCTCGGCCTCAGGCCGGTCGCCACCTACTGGAAGGTGATGATCCCGCAGGCCTACAGGTTGGCCGCGCCGTCGCTGTTTTCCAACGCCATCCAGATGGTCAAGGGCAGCTCGCTCGCCAGCCTCGTCGCCATCGACGAGCTGACGGCGGCATCGACAGTCATCATCTCGGAGACCTACAAGGCGATCGAGGTGCTGCTGGTGGTGTCGGTGTTCTACCTGCTGATCGCAGCGGTGATCCTCGCCTTGCAATATCTCTACGAATCCCGCCAGCGCCTGAGCCGGCGCTAGAGCGGTTCAGAGAATGCGCTTGCCGAAGGCGGACATCACGAAGTTGACCGCTTCGGCGGCGACACGCGGCTCGACATCCGGGCCGAGGCCCGACACATCCATCGACAGCATGCCACGGGAGAGCGCTATCGCCTCCATCGCCTGGTGCGTCTCGCGCACGGTCATGCCGCCCGATCCGCCGCTCCATCCGGCGATTTCGGTTGCCGACGGCGAATAGCTGACGTGGAAACCGGTCGTCCCGGCGGAGGCGATGCGGATCGCCTCGCGCATCACCTCGCGCATGCCCGAGCCGTCGATCTCGGCCATGGTGAAGGCCGTCACCCGCGAATCCTTGAGGATGCGCACCTCGGCGGGGTCGGCCTCGCGCAGGCCGACGAGCACGACATTCTCCGGTGAAAGCTGCGGCTGCAGCGCCCCGGGCTTGTGATCGAGGCCGAGCGCGCGGGCCAGCACCGAGCTTTCCGGCGCTTCGTCACCTTCTTCACCTTCGGGCATCAGGGCCGCGATGGAATCGATCCAGATCAGCCCCAGGGAATGCGTCGCCTCGGCGGCAGCCTCCAGCGCCCTCGACACCATATGCCTGTCGGCGCCGGCGTGCAGCCTGACGAGACCCGCCGGCGGGTGCTTGGCGTCGGCGATCTCGACGACATCGAATTGCATCTGCTCGAGCCGTGCCCCGGCCGAGTGCCTGGCCAGCACCGGCCCGGCCGCACCTTCGGCAATGAACGAGACCATGCGCCGGCCGGTGAAATCGGCGATGTCGTGCATCGGTGCCTTCTCGACATATTCCGAGGTCATCGCGGTCAGCAACGCACCGTAGTTCATGTGGAAGCTGACGCGGTCGCCGACGGAGAGCTGCGGCTCGGCGTCGGTGATGTCGAGCACCAGATGGTCGCTCGAGGCGCCAAGCACGCGCACGCCGGGATGGATCGGCACCAGCCCCTCGATCATCGTGTCCTCGCGGCCGATATTGGCGATTCCGCGCAGCCTATCGCCCTCGTCGACGAAGACCGGCTGGTTGCCGAAGGCGTCGTAGCCGGATTCGCCGATCGGCAGGGACGGCTTGACCTTGACCTCGATCAGGTCACCGGTGAGCCTGAAAGCATTGAACTCCAGCTCCCGCCACGGTTCGTCGCGGAAGGTCTCGTAACCTCCCTGCAGGATCGCCTCGCCGATGCGCAGGTTGTTGATGCCGACAGGCATCCTGCCTTCGAGCAGGAGCGGCAACGACGACGAGTTGCCGCCCGACACCCAATCGAGGCTGATGCCGGCCAGCCGCTCGACCTTGTAGGCATGGGCGACGAGTTGGCTCAGGTTCTCCTCGCTCGGCATGATGGCGCCGAAGCAGGTCAGGTTGGTGCCCAGGCCGGCGATGCGCACGCCGGGCAATTCGAGCACGCGCTCGACTGTCGGCAAAAGGTCGTTCGGCCAGATGCCTTCGCGCAGGTCGCCGAGATCGACCATCAGCATGATGTCGTGGACGCGGCCGACGCGCTGGGCGATGCGCGAGATCTCGCGGATGATCTCCAGCTCCGACTGCAGGCTGATGTCGACGGTGCGCACCACCTCCTCGACACGCGAGATCGGCGGGCTGCGCAGCAGCATGATCGGGCAGCCGATGCCGCTTTCGCGCAGCCGGCGGATGTTCTCGAAACGCGATTCGGCGAGCCCCGACACACCGCCGCGCAGCATGGCGCGTGCCACCTGCGGCATGCCGCAGCTGCCCTTGGTGACGCCGAACACCTTGATGCCGGATTGCGCGCTGCGCTCCACGACGGCGCGGGCGTTGCGCTCGATACGACCGAGATCAATGGCGACTTGCGGTCCCGACATGGCAGCACCCTAGCCCTTGTAGACCAGCCCTTGCGGATCGATTTCCGGCTTGCGGCCGGCAACGAGGTCGGCGAGGAACTTGCCGGAACCGCAGGCCATCGTCCAGCCGACATGGCCGTGGCCGGTGTCGAGATAGAGCCCCTTGTAGCGGGCGGGACCGATGACCGGCACCGAGCCCGGCATCATGGGCCGCAGGCCGGACCAGACCTCGGCCTTGGCCGGGTCGAAGGCGCCCGGGAACAGCTCCTGGCCGGTCTCGAACAGACGCTTGAAATCCGACGGCTTGTGGCTGCGGTCGAAGCCCGTGAACTCGGCCGTCGAGGCCAGACGCAGACGGTCGCCGAGGCGCGAATAGGCGACCATGCGGTCTTCGTCGACGCCGCCCATGGTCGGGCCTTTCGACGGGTCGTCCATGGCGACCGTCGCGGTATAACCCTTGACTGGATAGACTGGCAGGTCGATGCCGTTGCGCCGGCCGAGCAGGCCGCTCTCCGGTCCCATGGCGATGACCACGGCGTCGGCATCGAGCCGCCCGGCCGAGGTCTTCACGCCGGTGACGCGGCCGCCTTCGATAACCAGGTCCTCGACCGTGGTGTCGAACATGAACTTTGCGCCCAGCTTCTGCTCGGCATGGGCGGCGAGCGCCTCGGCGAACATGCGGGAATCGCCGGTCTGGTCCATCGGCGAATAGACGGCGCCGGCGATGTTGTTCCTGGCGGCGGCAAGCCCGGGTTCGAGGTCGGCCATTCGGTTGCGGTCGACGATTTCGATGTCGAGCCCATGCTCGGAGAGGAAGCCGTACATCGCGGCGCCGTGATCGAGGCTTTCCTGCGAACGGAAGAAATACATGATGCCGCGCGAACGCGCGTCGTAGCCTATGCCGGTCTCGGCCGAGATCTCGTTGATGCAGAGCCTGGAATAAAGCGCCAGCCTGAGCTTGGCCTTGGTGTTCTCGCGCACCCGTGCATTGGTGCACTGGAACAGGAAGCGGAAGCTCCAGGCATAGAGATACGGATCGAGCCCGAGCCTGACCTTGATGCCGAGATCGGGCGTGTAGAGCGACTTGATGAACATCTTCAGCGCCGCGGGCGAGGCCCAGGCGGTTGCGTCACCGGGAGAAACGAGGCCGGCATTGGAGTAGCTGGTGCCGCGCGCCGCAGCCGAATGGCGCTCGACGACGGTGACGTCATGGCCATCGCAGGACAGATAGAAGGCGGCCGCAGTTCCCACCACGCCCGCCCCGAGAACGAGGATCTTCATGTCGCACCCTGGTCGACATCAGGCTCTGTCGGGAACCCTTTACCGTCGGGAGCCTGGCTCCTCCTGGCCACCTTTTAGCGCCTGTCGCGGCGAATTTCGAGAGAGCGGCGCCGAAATCCACCACTTGGGGCTACTTGGGGATTGATCAGGCTCCGGCGGAGTTTTTGCGCGACAGCTGCCGCTCCCATTCGAGCGCATCGCGGACGATCGCATCGAGATCGTCGCGCTGCGGGCTCCAGCCGAGTTCGCCGCGCGCCAGGTCGGAATTGGCAACCACCGAGGCGGCATCTCCGGGGCGGCGCGGCCCCATCTGCACCGCGAAATCCGCGCCATGGACGCGGCGCACGCTGTCGATGACCTCGAGCACCGAATAGCCGTGGCCGTAGCCGCAATTGGCGACGAGATTGCCGCCACCGGCGCGCAGGCGGGCGAGCGCCAGGCGATGCGCGGCGGCAAGGTCGGAAACATGGATGTAGTCGCGCACGCAGGTGCCGTCAGGTGTCGCATAATCTTCGCCGAAGACCTGCATCGAGGCGCGCTTGCCGAGCGCGGTCTCGCAGGCGACCTTGATCAGGTGGGTGGCGCCCTTGGTCGACTGGCCGGTGCGGCCCTTGGGATCGGCGCCGGCGACGTTGAAGTAGCGCAGCGCCGTATAGCGCAGCGGGTGCGCGGCAGCGGCGTCGCGCAGCATCCATTCGCTCATCAGCTTGGACAGGCCATAGGGCGATTCCGGTGCGAGCCGGGCGTCCTCGACCACCGGTTCCATGCCGGCGGCGCCGTAGACCGCGGCGGTCGAGGAAAAGATGAAATGCTTCACCCCCTCGCGCACCGCCGTCTCGATCAGGCTGCGGGTCTTGCAGGTGTTGTTCTCATAGTAGCCGAGAGGGTCGGCGACCGACTCCGGCACGACGATGGAGCCGGCGAAATGAATGATGGCGTCGATGCCGTGCTTGCGGATCAACTGGCCGAGCAATTCCTTGTCGGCGACGTCGCCCCTGACCAGCGTCGCTTCCGGCGCCACCGCCCATTCGAAGCCTGTCGACAGCCTGTCGAGCACGACCACCTGCTCGCCCGCGTCGAGCAGCTCCCACACCATGTGGCTGCCGATGTAGCCCGCACCACCCGTTACAAGAACCGCCATTCTCAACTCTCCCCGCCATTTGCCGCCTCACCTGTCTAGCGCAAAACAACGCCACAAGGCGAGGTGCAGCGTGACCGGCCATTCCGTCGCAGCGCTATTTGATCCACATCAAGGGACTTTTCCGCGTTCTGTGGTCGTTTGAGGGTGTCGAGGGCGTGGCATTTTGACCAAAAACGGTCGATGGACGCCGAAGCAGCCGTTGATTATGCTCACGGCGGAAAAATTGGGACGTCCAGATGAACTACCAGCGGTTTTTCGAAGAAGCGATCGACCAAATCCACGCCGAGCGCCGTTATCGCGTGTTTGCGGATCTGGAGCGCATCGTCGGCAAGTTCCCGCGCGCCATCTGGAGAGCCAACGGCAAGGCCCAGGAAATCACAGTCTGGTGCTCGAACGACTATCTCGGCATGGGCCAGCATCCCGACGTGGTGTCGGCAATGCAGAAGGCGGCGGGCAACATGGGCACCGGCGCCGGCGGCACCCGCAACATCTCCGGCAACAACCATCCGCTGGTCGAGCTCGAGAACGAACTCGCCGACCTTCACGGCAAGGAAGCCGGCCTGGTCTTCACCTCGGGCTTCGTCTCCAACGAGGCGGCGATCTCGACCATAGCGCGGCTTTTGCCGAATTGCCTGATCCTGTCGGACGAACTCAACCACGCCTCGATGATCGAGGGCGTGCGCCGCTCCGGCGCCGAAAAGAAGATATTCCGCCACAACGACGTCGCCCATCTCGAAAGCCTGCTGCAGGCGGCCGGCCGCGAGCGCGCCAAGCTGATCGTGTTTGAGAGCGTCTACTCGATGGACGGCGACATCGCGCCGATCGAGGCGATTGCCGACCTCGCCGAGAAGTACAACGCCATGACCTATATCGACGAGGTCCATGCGGTCGGCATGTACGGTCCGCGCGGCGGCGGCATCACCGAGCGCGAGGGCCTGGCGCATCGCATCGACATCATCGAGGGCACGCTGGCCAAGGCATTTGGAACGCTGGGCGGCTACATCACCGGCACGCGTGCCGTCGTCGACGCCGTCCGCTCCTACGCGCCGGGCTTCATCTTCACCACCGCGCTGCCGCCGGCGATCGCCGCCGCGACCACCGCGTCGATCCGCCACCTCAAGAACTCGCAAGCCGAGCGCGACGCCCAGCAGCGCCAGGCGACCCACGCCAAGCAGGTTTTGGCCGACGCCGGATTGCCGGTGATGGAGTCGCCCACGCACATCGTGCCGATCCTCGTCGGCGATCCGGAGCTCTGCAAGATGGCCTCGGACCGCCTCCTCGGCGTCCACGGCATCTATATCCAGCCGATCAATTACCCGACCGTGCCACGCGGCACCGAGCGCCTGCGCATCACGCCGACGCCGTTCCACACCGACGAACTGATCGCCGAACTCAGGGTTGCGCTGGTCGAAACCTGGAATGCGCTCGGCATCCCCTATCGCGGTGCTGGCCACACCGAAGTGACGCAGAGCGAGCGCATCATCCCGCTGCTGGTGCCCAAATCCGGCGGCTGAGGCAAAGACCCATTCCTGACAAAAAGGCCCGAAACCATGCCGGTTCCGGGCCTTTTCACATTTTGAGTGGCATCCCCGGCTATTGCGCGCTGATCCACTTCGCCAGCCGGTGCGACGCTTCCTCGACCTGGTCGAGGCGACGGTGGAAGCAGAGCCTGAGGAAGCCTTCGCCGCCGGCGCAGAACGCCGTGCCGGGCGCCACGCCGACCGCGGCCTTGTCGACGATGTCGAAGGCGGCGCGTTCGGCGTCCTTCATGCCGTCGACGGAGAAGAACAGGTAGAAGGCAGCCGGCGGCACGCTGAAGCGCACCCGGCCGGTCTCGCCCAGCACCTTGCAGACGATGTCGCGCGCCTGTCGGGCGCGTGCCACCTGCTCGGCGATGAAGCCGTCGCCCTCGTCGAGGGCGGCGATCGCGCCCCGCTGCATGAACTGCGCCACGCCCGAGCTGGAATACTGCACCAGGTTCTCGAACATGCGGCTGAGCGAAGGATGCGTCTTCAGCCAGCCGACGCGCCAGCCTGTCATCGCCCAGTTCTTGGAAAAGGTGTTGACGAACAGGATCTTGTCTTCGGCATCCATGATGTCCATGAACGACGCCGCGCGGCCACCGCCATAGTAGAACAGCGCGTAGATCTCGTCGGCGACGATCCAGAGGTCGTGCTTGCGGGCAAGGTCGAGGATCGCCTGCAGCGTCTCGCGGTCCGCCGTCCAGCCGGTCGGGTTGGAAGGCGAATTGACGAAGATGACCCTGGTGCGCGGGGTAATCGCCGCGGCGATCTTCTCGACGTCGCAGGACCAGCCATTGTCGGTCATGTCGAGCAGCACCGGGACCGGCGTGACGCCGGCGACGCCGGCAGCGCCGGCGAAATTCGGCCAGGCCGGCGCGAGATACAGCGCCTCGTCGCCCGCCCCTGCCGTCGCCTCCAGCGCCATGGTGATCGCCTGCATGCCGCCGACGGTGACGATGAACTCGTCCTCCGAGAAATCCATGCCGAAATGGCGCTTGTGGTAGCGCGATATCGCCTGGCGCAGTTCGGGGATGCCGGCTTGCCAGGTGTAGAAGGTCTCGCCATTGGCAAGCCCGCGGGCGGCGGCATCGCTGATGAAGGCGGGCGTCGGCATATCGCCTTCGCCGGACCAGAGCGGGATCAGGCCGGCGCGGTCGCGCCCGTAATTTGCCACCGCCTCGATTCCGCTGACGGGCGCAAGGCGGGCTTCGGCGCGAACCAGATCGATGAGGCTCATGATCATCCCAGGTCGAGAGTTGCTGCTTGCCAATTCCTAGCGTGGGCGCGGCCATGAAAAAACCCCCGGTGGGCCAGCCACGCGGGGGTTTTTCTGGATGCCAGCGCGATTACTTCTTGGCCAGAAGGTCGCGGATTTCCGTCAGCAAAGCCACATCGGCGGCCGGCGCTGCCGGCTCGGCAGCCTTTTCCTTCTCAAGCCGCTTGCGCATCGTGTTCACGCCCTTGACCATCAGGAAGATGATCCAGGCGAGGATCAGGAAGTTGATGACCACGGTGAAGAAGTTGCCATAGGCGAACACCGCGCCCTGCTTCTTGGCTTCTTCCAGCGAAACGGCCGTCACCGACGACGACAGCGGCAGGAAGTAGTTCGAGAAGTCGAAACCGCCGAAGATGGCCCCGACGATCGGCATGATGATGTCCCCGACCAACGACGAAACAATCAGGCCAAAGGCGCCACCGATGATCACGCCGACGGCGAGATCCATGACATTGCCCTTGGCGATAAACTCCTGGAATTCCCTGAGCATAGAACCCTCCATGTAAAATCTGCGGAAGGCGAATCGTTCCCCACCATCCGTCGCCAACCGCCGCCACCATAGCAAAAACCAGCAGTTGCAAAACCCGCGAATGCAAATCCCGCCCCTGCCCTAGGAGACAAGGATAATAGACTTGTCGACGCAGCTGTGGTTGCCTCACCGCAAAGGCAACAGACCGATCCGGAAGTGAGTGCTCAGAGTGCAGGGCTTGGCCGTCGTCCTCATCGCCATCGCCTATGTCACGCTGCTGTTCGCCATCGCGAGCATCGGCGACCGAAGGGCTGCGAACTGGGGACCGGGGCGGCCGCGGCCGTTCATCTACGCCCTCAGCCTCGCCATCTATTGCACGTCCTGGACCTTCTTCGGCTCGGTCGGGCTTGCCTCGGAGCGCGGGCTCGAATTCCTCGCCATCTATGTCGGCCCGGTGCTTGTCTTCATGTTCGGCTTCCCGCTGCTCAGCCGCATCATCAAGCTGGCCAAGGCCGAGAAGATCACCTCGATCGCCGACTTCCTGGGCGCGCGTTACGGCAAGAGTTTCGCCGTCGCCTCGATCGCGACGCTGATCGCAACGGTGGGCGCCATCCCCTATATCGCGCTCCAGCTCAAGGCGATCTCCGGCTCGGTCAGCCTGATGGTCGAGCACTACACCGGCTCGCCACCGTCATTCGATCCGTTCGTCAGCGACATCTCGCTGGTGGTGGCGCTTCTGCTGGCGCTGTTTGCCACTCTTTTCGGCACGCGCCATGCCGACGCCACCGAGCACCAGAACGGCCTGGTGCTGGCGGTGGCGGTGGAATCCATCGTCAAGCTGATCGCTTTCCTCGCCGTCGGCCTGTTCGTCACCTTCTCGCTGTTCGACGGCCCCGGCGACATGTTGCGGAGCTTCGCCGCCACCGAGCAGGTCGGCGACGCCATGGGCTACCGGACCTCGCTCGGCACCTGGCTGGTGGTGACAATCATCAGCGGTTTCGCCATCATCATGCTGCCGCGCCAGTTCTACGTCATGATCGTGGAGAACCGCAGCGAGAGCGAGCTGCGCACCGCGACCTGGGTCTTCCCGGCCTATCTGGTGGCGATCAACCTCTTCGTGCTGCCCATCGCGTTCGCCGGCCTGTCGACAGTCGGCACGGCGACGACCAGCGACCTCTACGTCCTGTCGCTGCCGCTGTTCCGGGGCCACGACCTGCTGGCCATGGTCGCCTTCATCGGCGGCCTTTCGGCGGCGACCGCCATGGTCATCGTGGCGAGCGTGGCGCTGTCGATCATGATCTCCAACGATCTCGTCATTCCGATCTTCGTGCGCCGGCTGATCAAGACCAAGGCCGGCGACACCGAGGACTGGTCGGCGATCATCCTCAACATCCGCCGCGCCTCGATCTTCATCATCCTGCTGGCCGCCTTCCTCTATTATCGCGAGAGCACCAACAACACGCGGCTCGCCTCGATCGGCCTGATGTCCTTTGCGGCGATCGCGCAGTTCGCGCCATCCTTCATCGGCGGGCTGATCTGGCGCCGCGCCAATGCGCGAGGCGCAGCACTCGGCATGGCCGCCGGCATCGTGGTGTGGGGCTACACGCTGATGCTGCCGACGCTTGCGGCACCCGATACCTCGATCATCACCGACGGGCTTTTCGGCATCGACGCGCTGCGGCCCCAGGCGCTGTTCGGCACCGCCGCCGAGCCGCTCAATCACGGCGTATTGTGGAGCCTGGCGATCAACACGCTGTTCTTCGTGTTCGGCTCGCTGTCGCGTGCCTCGGTACCGCTCGAACGCATCCAGGCCTCGATCTTCGTGCCGCGCGATTCGAGCCCGATGCCGTCGCTGCGCCGCTTCCGCACCACCATCACCGTCAACGACCTCAAGGACACCATCGCCCGCTATCTCGGCGTCGAACGCACCGAGCGCTCGTTCCAGACCTTCCAGAGCGAGAGCGGCAGCAAGCTGAACGGCAACGACCCCGCCGGCATGGACGTCATCCGTTTCTCCGAGCAGTTGATGGCGAGTGCGGTCGGCTCGTCCTCGGCCCGGCTGATCCTGTCGCTGCTGTTCAAGCGCGGCGACAACTCGGCCAGGGACACTTTCCGCCTGCTCGACGACGCCACCGAAGCGCTGCAGCACAATCGCGACCTGCTGCAGATCGCGCTCGACCAGATGGAACAGGGCATCACCGTCTTCGACCAGGATTTTCGCCTGATCTGCTGGAACCGGCAGTACCGCTCGCTGTTCGACCTGCCCGACGACATGGGCCAGGTCGGCGTGTCGATCGACCGCATCCTCGCCTATCTGGTGGCGCGCGGCGACATTGCGCCAACGTCGCGACTGACCACGCTCGACCGCCTGACCAGCTTCGGCGGCCCCTGGCAGATCGAGTTGCAGACCAGCGGCAGGATCATCGAGATGCGATCCAATCCGATGCCCGACGGCGGCATCGTGGCGACCTACACCGACATTTCGGCGCGCGTCGCGGCCGACCTTGCGCTGAAGCGGGCCAACGAGTCGCTGGAACAGCGGGTCAAGAGCCGCACCGCCGAACTGACCCGCG
This sequence comes from Aminobacter aganoensis, assembly GCF_014206975.1. GTDB lineage: Bacteria > Pseudomonadota > Alphaproteobacteria > Rhizobiales > Rhizobiaceae > Aminobacter > Aminobacter aganoensis. Next base: position 617,598 of record NZ_JACHOU010000003.1, on the reverse strand, counting down.
TCAACGAGGAACTGGCCCAGGCGCAGATGCTGGCGGAGGAGGCCAATCTCGGCAAGACGCGCTTCCTGGCCGCCGCCGGCCACGACATCCTGCAGCCGCTCAACGCCGCGCGGCTGTACTGCTCGTCGCTGATCGAGAAGGCCGGCAAGGGCAATGCCGGCCAGGCCGCGCGCAACATCGAGTCGTCGCTGGAATCGGTCGAGACCATCCTCGGCGCCGTGCTCGACATCTCGCGGCTCGATGCGGGTGCGATGAAGCCCGCCGAAACAGTGTTCCGCCTCGACGGGCTTTTGCGCCAGATCGGCACCGACTTCCTGCCGATGGCGCGGGCCAAGGACCTCGAACTTGTGATCGTGCCATCGACGCTGGCCGTCAGCACCGACCGTAACCTGCTGCGCCGGCTGATCCAGAACCTGGTTTCCAACGCCATCAAATACACCCGCAGCGGCCGGATCGTCGTCGGCGTCAGGCGGCGCGGCGAACTGGCCGAGATCCAGGTCATCGACACCGGCATCGGCATCGCCGCCGACAAGCTCGGCACCGTCTTCCACGAATTCACCCGCCTCGACGACGGCATGCGCGAGGCGCAAGGGCTCGGCCTCGGCCTGTCGATCGTCGACCGCATCGCGCGCGTGCTGAAGCTCGAAATCCAGATCGAGTCGCACAAGGGCCAGGGCACGCGCTTTTCGGTTATCCTGCCGGTCACGACGGCAAAGGAGCAGCCCGCCACGGCTTCCGCCCGGCCGCGCATCGAAGCGGCCACGGCCCTGAACGGCCTGTCGGTGATCTGCATCGACAACGACGCCCGCATCCTCGAGGGCATGAGGCTGCTGCTCGAGGGCTGGGGCTGCGATGTCCGGACCTATTCCGGCACGGCCGCGTTCGAATCCGCCCCGAACGCCGGACCGCCCGAAATCATCCTGGCCGACTATCATCTCGACGGCGAAAACGGGCTCGATGTCATCCGCACCCTGCGCGGCATCTATGGCGAGGCGACACCGGCGGTGCTGATCACCGCCGACCGCTCCAACGAGGTGCGCGAGGCGGCGGACCAGATCGACGTCGCCGTGCTCAACAAGCCGCTAAAGCCGGCCGTCTTACGTTCGATGATGAACCGGATGCGGCGCATGGCGCACGCGGCCGAATAGCTTCTGGGGCGTTTCTGCTCTTGCTCGAAAACGCGTGTTCCAACGCAGTCTCTAGGACACGGCGCGCGACTCGCCGCCGATCTTGGAGAGCAGGATCACCGCCTGCGTGCGGCTGTCGACGCCGAGTTTCTGCAGGATCGCCGAGACATGGGCCTTGATGGTCGCCTCCGAGACGCCGAGCTCGTAGGCGATCTGCTTGTTGAGCAATCCCTCGGCCAGCATGCCGAGCACGCGCGTCTGCTGCGGCGTCAGCGACTGCAGGCGCTTGATGAGGTCGGAAATCTCCGGATCGCGCTCGACGCCTAGGTCGATGTCGCCGGGTGCCGTGATCTCGCCCGACAGGACGGCTTCGATGGCGCTGCGGATGTTGTCCATGCTGGCCGACTTGGAGATGAAGCCTGACGCCCCGAGTTCGAGCGCGCGGCGGATGGTCTCCGGGTCGTCATGCGCCGAGACGATGACGACGGGCACAGTGGCGTGGATGCCGCGCAACGAGATCAGGCCCGACAGGCCGCTCGCACCTGGCATGGAAAGATCGAGCAACACGATGTCGATGTCTTCATTGGCCGCGACGAGCGCCTTGACGCTTTCGAAGTCTCCGGCCTCGAGCACGCTCGACACATCGCCGAGGCCGGCAATGGCCTGCTTGAGGGCACCGCGAAAAAGCGGATGGTCATCCGCGATGACGAACTTGTGGCCTGCTGGCAAATATCCCTCCCGAGGTCCCGACCGTTCTGTGCGCCTTGGACCGTCGGGCGCGATTATGCGGCCCGGTGCCGGCTTTTCAAGCAGTTAAAGTCAAAACGGCAACGGAAGCGCCGGTCATGCTCAATTTTCGGGCGCAGGCAGGCGGATTGGCTCAGGTCTTGTTCGGTGCAAGCTCGGGCTGCTGCGCCTTGTCTTCCTTTTCCATGTCCTTGACCATGCCCATGAAGCTGCGGAAGAACCGCTCCATGTAGCCCATGGTCTTTTCGAACTCCTCCTCGGTCGGAAGCTTGGATTCCATCCGCGCGGTCAGCGAATTCTCGAGCTTGACGATGCGCTGGTCGATGGCCTTCAGCTCGGTCTGGAGGCGGCCGATCTCGTCCTGCAGCGCGGAGCGCTCGTCGGCCGCGAGCTTGCATACCAGTTGGTTGTCGCGCTCCTCGCAGATCGACATCTCGCCGGTCTGGGTGTCCATGCGGACATAACCCTTGTCGGTCTTTTCCATCTGGTAGCGCGGCCCTTCGGCAGCGAATGCCGATCCGCCACCAAGACCGGCAAGCAGCGGAACAAGCATCAGTACGGCACGCATGGCTGTCTCCATTGGCAAGCGATGCGAATTGTCGCGCCGCATTGGGCCCAAATTGCGGTGGGCAAGTCATGCCGCCCTTTCCCGCATCATGCTTTCAGCCTATAGCGCCCATATGACGAAAACCATCTACAAGATCTGCCCCGAACCGATGTGGCGTGAGGCCGAGCGGAGCGGGGTTTTCAGCGGCGCGCCGGTCGACCTTGCCGACGGTTTCATCCACTTCTCGACCGCAGCCCAGGCGGTCGAGACGGCGGCCAAGCACTTTGCCGGGCAGGACAACCTGCTCCTCGTCGCCTTCGACGCCGACCGGCTGGGTCCGGCGCTCAAGTTCGAGGTCTCGCGCGGCGGCGCGCTGTTTCCGCATCTCTATGCGCCGCTCGAGACCGCCATGGCCAGATGGGTTCGCCCCCTGCCCCTGAAGGCCGACGGCAGCCACGACTTCCCGGAGCTTGAAGCATGAGCGCATTCGACCGGCTCGGCCGCCACCTGCTTTTCAGCTTCGACGCCGAGGCTGCCCATGGCCTGTCGATCAAGGCCCTGCGCTGCGGCCTGCCCGTCGGTGGACGCGCGCCGCGCGACAGGCGCCTGCATGTGAAGGTCGCCGGCCTCGACTTCCCCAACCCGCTCGGCATGGCCGCCGGCTACGACAAGAATGCCGAGGTGCCCGACGCGCTGCTCGGCCTCGGCTTCGGCTTTGCCGAGGTTGGCACGGTGACGCCGCTGGCGCAGGCCGGCAATCCCAAGCCGCGCATCTTCCGCCTCGTCGAGGACGACGCCGTCATCAACCGGCTCGGCTTCAACAATGAAGGCCACGACGCCGCCGAGAAGCGGCTTGCCGCGCGCGCCGGCCGGCCCGGCATCGTCGGCGTCAACATCGGCGCCAACAAGGACAGCAGCAACCGCATCGGCGACTACATCAGCGGCGTCAAGCGCTTCGCTCGCCATGCATCGTATCTCACCGTCAACATCTCCTCGCCCAACACGCCGGGCCTGCGCAACATGCAGGCGCGCGAGCAACTGGCCGAACTTTTGGCGAGTGTCATGATCGCCCGCGCCGAAGCCGGTCATGCGGTTCCGATCTTCCTCAAGATCGCGCCGGACCTGCACGAGGCAGAACTCGAGGACATCGCCGCCGAGGTGACCGAAAAGGCGATCGACGGCGTCATCGTCTCCAACACCACGATCGCCCGCCCTACCCTGCGCAGCCCGACCCATACCGGCGAGGCTGGCGGCCTGTCCGGCAAGCCGCTGTTTGCGCGCTCGACGGCGGTTCTGGCCCGGATGCGCAAGCTGCTGGGCCCGCAGAGCGCCATCATCGGCGTCGGCGGCGTCGATTCGACCGAGACCGCGCTCGAAAAGATCCGAGCCGGTGCCGATCTCGTCCAGCTCTATACCGGCATGGTCTATGCCGGACCGTCGCTGCCGGCACGCATCGTGCGCGGCATGGCCGACTTTGCCGCGCGCGAAGGGCTCGACGGCATCTCCGAGCTGCGCGACACGAGGCTAGATCAGTGGGCGGCAGCACCGCTCTGAAACGTCGCCCTGGCCCGCGGTCCAAGAATCGCCAGCAGGCAGACGCCGCGGACGATCAGCAGCAGATGCAGTGCCGCCCATAGGCCGTGATTGCCGAAGGCCGGCGTCAGCGTCAGCAGCGCGACGACGAACACGACGAGCGACACCACCATCATGTTGCGCATGTCGCGCGACCATGCAGCGCCGATGAAGATGCCGTCCATCTGGAACGCAAGCACGCCGCTCAGCGCGGTGAAGGCGGCCCAGGGCAGGAAGGCGATGGCCACTGCCCGCACGTCCTCGGCGGTCGAGATCAGCGCCACAAGATCAGGGCCGAAGACCATCAGGACCGCCGTCATGCTGCCCGCCAGCGCAAAGCCCCAGATCGAGCAGAGATAAACCGCCTTGCGGAAGGCCGGCTCGTAGCGGGCGCCGACGGCACGGCCGGCAAGCTGTTCGGCGGCTGCAGCAAAGCCGTCGAGGAAGAAGCCTGCGGCAATGAAGAAGTTCATCAGCACCGCGTTGGCGGCGAGCGTCACCGTGCCGAACTGCGCGCCCTGACGGGTGAACAGCGCGAAGGCGACGAGCAGCGACAGCGACCGGATCATGATGTCGCGGTTGAGCACGAACAGGCGCCGGAACGCAGCAGCGTCGAAGATGCGCCCGGGCGCCAGCCTCGGCTGGCGCCCGAAGCGCCGCAACAGCACGACAAGCCCGATCGCCATGCCTGCCGCCTCGCCGGCGACGGCGGCCCAGGCGACGCCCTCGACGCCCCAGCCGAGGCTGAGCCCGAGCAGCAGCGACAGCGCAATGTTGACGCCGTTGAGGCTCGCCTGCAGCAACAGCGCGAAGCTGCCCTCGCCGCGCCCGAGCACGTAGCCGAGGATCGCATAGTTGATCAGCGCGAAGGGTGCGCCCAGCATGCGGATGCGGACATAGGCATCAAGCGTCTCGTTGACCCGCTGCTCGGCCGACATGAACCATTGCCCGGCGAGCGACGTCAGCGGCGCCGTCAGCGCCAGCACGATACCTGCGACGAGCGCGATCACCACCGCGCGCCAGAACACCGCCTGTTCTTCGGATGCGTCGCCACGACCGAAAGCCTGCGCCACCAGCGCGGTTGTGCCGGCGCGCAGGAAATTGAAGCTGGTGAAGACGACGTCGAAGGCGACGGCGCCTGCAGCGAGCCCGCCCAGCAGCGCAGCGTCGCCGAACTGGCCGACCACGCCGGTGCCGACGAGGCCTATGAAGGGCGTGGTCAGATAGGCAAGGGTCATCGGCACGGCAATCGCCAATACCGAGCGGTTGGTGACGGCAAAAGGCGTCACGCGGCCCTCCGGCGATGCGATGTCCAACGAGAATCCTCCTCCTGCCGTTTCTCCCGCTCGGGCACATGCCCCGGTTTCGCCAACACCGGCAACCGTTTATGTATCGGGGTCAATCGATTTCACCCCCTTGGTTCAGCCCTCCCCCATGCCGCTGCAGATCGTCAGCCATCCCGACTACGACGCCGGCTTTGCCCCGGACCACCGCTTTCCGATGGGCAAGTACCGCCAGCTGATGGAACGGCTGCATGCCCTGGACCTGACGGGCGGGCTCCATCGGGCGGAACCGATTGCGCCCCGCTGGCTGCGCCTCGCGCATGAGCCCGGCTATGTCGAGCAGGTGCTGAGCTGCACCGTTCCGGCCCACATCGAACGTGAAATCGGCTTCCCCGTCGGCGAGCGTGTGTCACGCCGTGCCCAGCTTGCCGCGGGCGGCACGCTTATGGCAGCGCGGCTCGCGCTCGAGCACGGCATCGCCTGCAACACCGCCGGCGGCAGCCATCATGCCAGGCGTGCCCAGGGTGCCGGCTTCTGCACCTTCAACGACGTGGCCGTGGCATCGCTGGCGCTGCTCGAGGACGGGCTGGCGGAAAACATCCTGGTCGTCGATCTCGACGTCCACCAGGGCGACGGCACAGCGGAAATCCTCGCCGCCAATCCCGCTGTCTTCACCTTTTCGATGCATGCCGAGAAAAACTACCCCGTGCGCAAGGCCACTTCCGGCCTCGATATCGGCCTGCCTGACGGCACCGGCGACGATGCCTATCTGGACGTGCTGGCCGAGGTCCTGCCCGGCCTGTCGCGCCGCGCGCCCTGGGACATCGTGTTCTACAACGCCGGCGTCGACCCCCATGGAGGAGACCGGCTCGGGCGCCTGGCGATGAGCGACGAAGGCCTGCGCCGGCGCGAGAGCATGGTCATCGGGCATTTCCGCACGGCCGGCACTCCGCTGTGCGGCGTCATCGGTGGCGGCTATTCGCACGACATCGAAGCGCTGGCCCGGCGGCACGCCATCCTGTTCGAGACCGCCGCCGGCTTCGCCTGAGTTATCCGCCTGCGCCCGACCTATTTGCGGTAGCTGAACAGCCTGAGGATGATGAAGGCCGGAATGACGACCGCCGCACCCAGCAGGAAATAGCCGAGGAAGCGATCGATGGCACGGAAACCCATGCGCCAGATGTCGAGGAAGAAATCGCGGATGCCGTAGAGCACGTCATAGGGCGACCAGCCGAAGGCGCTCATGACGATGCCGACGAGGAAGGAGATGACCAAGAGCTTGATCAACACCCGCAAGGGGGTGTCACCGAGAAAACGCGCCAATCCGGACAAGCTCAGTCTCCTGCGATTCTAGCCTCACTGGAATATCGCGATTGTCGTGCCCTCATCAAGGGCACGGCAGCACTGCACTCCGTTTCCCGATTGCCCAACAACATCGGCAATGCTAACCAGATGCCCGCGCGGGTATGATGTAATGGTAGCCTGTCAGCTTCCCAAGCTGAACGCGCGGGTTCGATTCCCGCTACCCGCTCCAGATTGTGCTTTGGGTACGATCTTTAGACCCAGAAATAGGCGGTTCTTGGCACCACTCCTTTCATTGACAAATCAGCAGCAATAGCGCGGCGGCGTTACTTTTCGCAGTGTCTCACGGATCGCCTGAATGGAGAGCGCCGTCTCGTGGTAGGCGGCCGACAGGATGTAGGCGAAGTGGTACAACGTGCCGCGGCGGCCCGAACACACCGCATGAGTGCGCGCAAGGTAGAACTTGCTACGGTCTATTGGATTTCCTCCGTTGTGGCAGACAGTCCGATGGGCGCGGGCGCGGGTGACCGGCGCAAAATGTGTGCGGCATGTCATGGTCGCCGCGCCATTCATGATGTTGTATTCGACGCATTGTATGGGTGTATGAGTCGCTACTGATGACGTTGGCTCGGAGACCGACTGAAGGGCGGATTTCGCCGCCGACCATCCGAAAGCTATGACATCGATTTCAAGAACCTGCGTGAGCTAAAGCCGGCATAGGCCGGCCTATCGCTGGATTTATTGAGATCGATGGAATAGCCAAAGACTTCAAAATCTCTTTTGTAGATAGACTGCACTGATCTCACAGAAGATTCGAATTCGTAGTATTGTTTCAAATACTCCATGGCCGACGTACGATGTTCGTCGACGGCACTCACAAAACTTATTGCCGATGGTGTAGCTATTTTAAGGATTTCCAACAAATCGGAATTCAACGTTTCAAATGCACCTATAAAGTCGTAGCCGATAGAATCTATCATGTTGTGATAGCATTGCGGACGCCAATGGGCGTTCATTGTGTCTGGCGTCTGACCTGAGACGACGTCCAAGAATTGTGCGAACGATATCGGCTCGCGCGGATCTTCAACCAGACCACGCAAAAAAATCTCTCGCCTATTCTCGTTTGTAGCGATTTTGTCCAGATAGGCCGAGAGGACGCGAGCATAGGGGTTTCTAACAAAGCAAAATGATACACTTGCCCTGGCCAGCGCCCACCTGAGTGCCCAGCGATTGGATGGGCGCCTCAGAGGCGATTTGGACCTGTCGTGAACGGTTAGGAGGGTTTCCGAATAACCAAACTTGCCGCCAGACGCTTCTCCGCCGTCTACCGCGTATCCTCTTTCGGCGCTTTGCAGCGCACGCTTAATAGTTGAGCAGGCAACCTTGGGTGTGTCGACGTAAACATACCGAAACCGAGGTGACAGATGGACGTGATCCAGCAGCTTCGACATTTCTTTGCGGCGCATCTCGGGTGTATTGCGCACCTAAAATTCATTAGCAAGCCCTAATGCATTTGGCCGACCACCAGCGTCCCGAAAATGGTTGAAGCCGCTTGGAACCGCGGATAAAAATCACCACCGAATTTGGAGATGCCGCGATGATTGACCTAACTATGACCGCCACCCGGCGACCAGATCTCGTCGCAATAACTTTAGCGTCGTTTCAGCAGAAACTTTTCGACCGCTTTCCCGTTCGGACGTTCTTCCTCAATATCGATCCAATTTGGGGCAGCGAAGAAGATGGAAACCGCGTCGAAGAAATAGCCCGCTCATATTTTACTACGGTGGTACGGCGTCCTGCTGAGGCCTCTTATGGCGGGGCAGTCAAATGGCTATGGCAGCAGCCGGAAACCGAGTGGTTTCTTCACTTGGAAGATGACTGGATCCTGTCGCACAAGATCAGCCTGAAGAGATTGCGAAAGCAAATGGCGGAGCCAAACGTTGGCCAGATCGCCATTTGCAACTGGTCACGGCTTGGTCGCCGAAAAATAACGCCGCGGATCGGCGTCGGCCCGTTGTTTGCCTCGCGAGCGCTTGCATCCATAGCGAGCGAGCACATGAACCCCGATCTTGATCCAGATAAACAGTTTATGAACGGTACGAACACGGCTTTAGCGGACGCTTCGTCAAGCTATCGCGCCGTATATTTTGGTGGTCCATTTACAAGACGAACTGCCATCGATATCGGCCGCGACTGGCGCGACAAGCGCGGCATCGAAAAGCAGATTATAGATGGCGTTGCAGTTTGGACGCCGGAGGCCTCATGAAACTTCATCTGAAAAAACGGTTCCGCAACGCCAAGGCCGCCTTCCACCCTGGCGAAGCCAATTATCAGATGGCAATCAATCGGTTTGGTGGTTTCGATGTAGCCTATCGTGAAGGTACCGCTGACGAAAAGGTCATCGCCCATAGCTTTGAGAACGACATATTTTTTGCAGGCGTTCCGGAGTACCAGCCAACTGCTTCCGACGTCGTGATCGACATCGGCGCTCATATTGGCACTTTCGCACTGACCGCCGCCTCTAAAGCCTCGAATGGGACGGTTCATGCTATCGAGGCAAGCGCGGAAACCTACAACTATCTCCGAGTCAACGCCGCTCTGAACCCGGCACTCAACGTCATTGCCCATCGTCTTGCACTGACGGACAAGGACGGCGAGGTCACGCTGCACCATGATCGCGGCAACTGGGGCCACTCGATAATGAAGCAATTGTCGCCCAAGGGCGAGCGAGTGCCTGCAATGTCGCTTTCTAGCTTCATGGCGGCTCACGAGATCAAGGACGTGTCGTTCATCAAGTTCAATTGCGAAGGCGCCGAATTTCCGATCCTCTTGTCGACTCCAATCGAGTTACTCCGGAAGGTCCGCATGATGTTGGTGCTCTACCATGTTGACCTAGTGGAAGGGGCATCACTCGAACAGTTGCTAGGCAGGCTTGCCGAGGCCGGCTTCACGACAGACATACGGCAGAAGCGAAATACTCGCGGCTGGATCGTAGCGTCCCGCTAGATCGATCCCTTGTTGCAGCTCCGCACGTCAGCTTCCCAAGCTGAACGCGCGGGTTCGATTCCCGCTACCCGCTCCAGATTTCCGGACACGAAAAAGGCCAGGCGCTCGATCGAACGCCTGGCCTTTTTGTTATCCGCAGGCGTCAGTCCTGCGCGCCGTAGATGTCGAAGTCGAAATACTTGGCGTTGATCTTGGCGTAGGTGCCGTCCTTGACGATGGCGTCGATCGCGGCGTTCAGCTTCTCGCGCAGCGGGTCGCCCTTGCGCACGGCGATGCCGGTCAGCGAGTCGGTGCCCTTGAGGTCGCCGATCATCTTGCAGCAATCCTGCCCGGTAGTCTTGATCCAGTCGACCAGCACGAACTTGTCGGCGACAACCGCGTCGAGACGGCCGTTGGTCAGGTCGGCCACCGCCTCGTCCTGGGTTGGATAGAGCTTCACCTCGGCGCCCGCCTTGGCATAGTGGTCCTCGGCATAGATGCTCTGGGTGGTCGACGCCTGCGCGCCGACGGTCTTGCCCTTCAGCGCGTCGGGCTCGGCCGAGGTCAAGGCGGAATCCTTCGGCGCGATCAGTGCCAGCGGCGTTGTGTAGTACTTGTCGGTGAAGTCGACCTGCTGCTTGCGCTCGTCGGTGATGGTCATCGAGGCGACGATGGCGTCGAACTTGCCGCCCTGGAGCGCCGGGATGATACCATCCCAATCCTGGGCAACCAGTTCGCACTCGACCTTCATCTGGGCGCACAGCGCATTGGCGATGTCGACGTCGAAGCCGGCCAGCTTGCCGTCGGCGGTGACGGTGTTGAAGGGCGGATAGGCGCCTTCGGTGCCGATCTTGAGCTTCTCCTGCGCGGAAGCTCCGCCAAGGGTCAACAAGAGCGCTGCGAGCGAGGCTGCGCAAGCGAACTTCCGGGTAATCTGCATGATCCTCTCCATTTGACGGGCGCTCTTCCCGGGCGTCCCTGGTCCAGCCAAGCACAATGGCTGTAAATGGACAAGCAAACTAACGGCCAGGCGGCGCTGACCAAAGGTCAGCCCATGCGGAAGTGCTTGGAGAGTTTCAGGCCCTGCGCCTGGTAGTTGGAGCCGAGGTCGGTGCCGTAAAGCGCCTTGGGGCGCGACAGCATGTGTTCGTAGACCAGGCGACCGACGACCTGGCCGTGCTCCAGGATGAACGGCACTTCGTGGCTGCGCACTTCGAGCACGGCGCGGCTGCCGGTGCCGCCGGCGCTGGAATGGCCGAAGCCGGGATCGAAGAAGCCGGCATAGTGGACGCGGAACTCGCCGACCAGCGGGTCGAACGGCGTCATTTCGGCGGCATAGAGCGGCGGCACATGCACCGCCTCGCGCGACACCAGGATGTAGAATTCGTCGGGATCGAGCACCAGTTCGCCGGCGCCGTGGGCGTAGATCGGGTCCCAGAAGTCGACGATGTCCTGGGCCGCACGCTTGTCGACATCGACAAGGCCGGTGTGGTGCTTGCCGCGGTAGCCGACGATGCTGCCCGGCTTGCCGGCGAGGTCGATGGAAAGCGCGATGCCGCCGCCCGAGATGTTGGGCGGATCGATGGCGACCAGCCGGTCGGAGAGGTGCAGCGCATGCAGTTCGGCCTCGGACAGCAGGGCATTGCCCTTCCTGAAGCGGATCTGCGACAGGCGAGAGCCCTTGCGCACGACGATCGGGAAGGTGCGCGGGCTGACCTCGAGAAACAGCGGGCCGGCATATCCGGCGGGGATCTTGTCGAACTCCTGGCCGCGATCGGTCATCACGCGGGTGAAGATGTCGAGGCGGCCGGTCGAGCTCTTCGGATTGGCCGAGGCCGAGATTTCGGCCGGCAGGGCCAGGCTTTCGAGCAGCGGCACGATGTAGACGCAACCGGTCTCCAGGACCGCGCCTTCGCTCAGGTCGATCTCATGCAGCTTGAGGCGGTCGAGCTTGGCCGAGACCAGCGAATTGGGACCGGGCAGGAAGCTGGCGCGAACGCGAAAAGCCCTGGCGCCGAGGCGAAGATCGAGGCTGGCCGGCTGGATCTGGTCGGCATCGAGCGGCGGCGCCTTGAGCGCGCCGGAGGCGAACAGCGCCGCGATATCCTGGTCCGGAAGAATGCCCGACTGCCGCAATTGCCTCACTCCTTTACGCGCCGCCGATCCGAACGGACAGCCGAGGATCGCTGGCCCCGAAGCTCGTCCGGGGCCATATGCGTGGCCCAAGACGTTTAGTCGCCCCTGCGATTGACGCAAGCCGGCCATGGGTCTAAAGGACCTTTATCCCGTGGTGATTTGGCCGGTCGGCTTGCAGCCACGTTAAACAAGTCGCTAAAGGGCCGCGTTTGGACCGGTTTGCGACTTTTCGCGACCGGTTTTTTTGTATCTGGATTTAGGCTCATGACCTCCGACAAGCGCAACTGGAATCCGCAGACCACCCTCGTCCATGGCGGCACGCTCCGCTCCGAATTCGGCGAAACCTCCGAAGCGATCTACCTCACCCAGGGATATGTCTATGACAGCGCCGAAAGTGCCGAAGCGCGCTTCAAAGGCGAGACCCCGGGCTTCATCTATTCGCGCTACGCCAACCCGACCGTCGACATGTTCGAAAAGCGCATGTGCGCGCTGGAAGGCGCCGAAGACGCCCGCGCCACGGCATCCGGCATGGCCGCGGTTACCGCCGCCATCCTGTGCAGCCTGAAGGCTGGCGACCACATCGTTGCCGCCCGCGCCCTGTTCGGCTCGTGCCGCTGGATCGTCGAGACGCTGGCACCACGCTATGGCATCGAAGCGACGCTGGTCGACGGCACCGTCATCGGGAACTGGGAAAAGGCCGTCCGGCCCAACACCAAGCTGTTCTTCCTGGAAAGCCCGACCAACCCGACGCTCGAGGTGATCGACATCGCCGCGGTTGCGGCACTCGCCAACTCCGTCGGCGCCCGCGTCGTCGTCGACAACGTCTTCGCCACGCCGATGCAGCAGAAGCCGCTCGAACTCGGCGCCCACATCGTCGTCTACTCCGCCACCAAGCACATCGACGGTCAGGGCCGCTGCCTCGGCGGCGTCATCCTCTCCGACAAGAAGTGGATCGACGAGAACCTGCACGACTATTTCCGCCACACCGGACCGAGCCTGTCGCCGTTTAACGCCTGGACCCTGCTCAAGGGCCTGGAAACGCTGCCGCTGCGCGTGCGCCAGCAGACCGAGGCCGCCGCCAGGATCGCCGACTTCCTGGCCGAGAGCCCGGAAGTGTCGCGCCTGATCTATCCGGGCCGCGCCGACCACCCGCAGGCCGACATCATCAAGCGCCAGATGAAGGGCGGCTCGACGTTGATCTGCTTTGACGTCAAGGGCGGCAAGAAGGCGGCCTTCGCCTTCGAGAATGCGCTCCGGATCATCCTGATCTCGAACAATCTCGGCGATTCCAAGAGCCTGATCACCCATCCGGCGACGACGACGCACAAGAACCTGACCGACGAGGCCCGCGCCGAACTAGGCATCGACGACGGCACGCTGCGCCTGTCGGTCGGCCTCGAAGACGCCGACGACCTGCTCAACGACATCGGCGATGCGCTGAAGGCGACGCGCTGACCAGAACGGCGCTCCGGCAAGCCGGAGCGCCTCCTTGGCGGCCACCACGCAGGGTGAATTCCGCCACAGCTGCATCACAATCAGCGTGAATGCGGCAAACGAGAGTTGACCCGCCGCGCCAAGCGGCGGACTCTGTCACCGTGCAGGCCAAGGAGCGCAGCATATGTATCGCGCAATCACCCGCAACATCGCGGTCGAGGTCGAGCCCTTCTATCTGGTGGACCAGTCGGAGCCATCGGAAAACCGTTATGTCTGGGGTTACCGCGTCACCATCGAGAACAACTCGGACGAATTCGTCCAGCTGTTGTCGCGCTACTGGCACATCACCGATGCCAGCGGCAAGGTCGAGGAGGTCCGGGGCCCGGGCGTGGTCGGCGACCAGCCCGAGCTCAACCCCGGGGACAGCTACCAGTATGCTTCAGGCTGCCCGCTGTCGACACCATCGGGCATCATGGTCGGGCGCTACACCATGCGCAACGAGGCCGGCGAGACCTTCGAAATCGCCATCCCCGCCTTCTCGCTCGACCTGCCCGACGCCCGGCACCGGCTGAACTGACCCGTTACTGGGCCGACGCGAACTCGGCAGGGTCGAACTCGTAGGACTTGGAGCAGAATTCGCAGGCCACCCGGATGACGCCATCCTCGACGCTGTCGGTGATCTCCTCGGCGGTGAAGCCTTGCAGGATGCCCTTGATCTTCTGGCCCGAACACGAGCAATCGTCGACAACGCGCACGCCTTCATACACGCGCGCGCCATGCTCGTGGAACAGCCGGTAGAGCAGCCTTTCCGTGCCGACCGTCGGATCGATCAGTTCGGTCGGCTCGATGGTGGCGACCAGCGCCAAGAGCTCCTGCCAGGAATTGTCGTCGGGATGCACGCTGACGTCACGCTCGTCACCGTCGCCGCCATGCATGTCCTGGACGCGCCGGCGCTCCGGCGAGTCGGGAAGGAACTGCGCGAGAAGGCCGCCGGCGCGCCAATGTTCGCGCGGGCCGCCTTCGGCGGGCAGGACCAGCTTTGCCACCGACAGGCGGACGTCGGTCGGGATCTGCTCCGACTGGCGGAAATAGGTGCGGGCCGCCTCTTCCAGCGTGATGCCGTTGAGCTCGACGATGCCCTGGTAGCGCTGGGTGTGTTCGCCCTGGTCGATGGTCAGCGCCAGAACGCCGCCGCCGAGCAGGTCTTCGGGCGCGGTCATGCCGGCCTCGATCGCCGCATCGACACGGTCGGCATCGAAGCGGGCATAGGCGCGCAGCGAATGCGGCGTGGTGAAGTCGGCAACCAGCATGTCCACCGGCCCGTCGGTGCGGGTCTGGAGGATGAACTTGCCTTCGAACTTCAAAGAGGTGCCAAGCAGGACGGTCACCACGCAGGCCTCGGCGAGAAGCCGGGCCACGGGTTCCGGATAGTCGTGGCGCTCGAGAATCCGGTCGAGCAAAGGCCCCAACTGCACGGTGCGGCCGCGCACGTCGAGCGGCTCCACCGCGAATGGAACAACATGGTCGTCGCCGGCGAACCCGAATTCGCCGAGCTTGCGTTCGGTCTCAGTCACTGGAATTTTTCCCGTCTAAAGAAGTCCGCGACCAGTCGGCCTACCGACGGTCGCAGAACATGGCTTTGATGACAATAGAATGATCCCGCCCCAAATAGGGTCGCGGGACCGGTCATTCAAGCGCCGAGGCACCAGGCAAGCACCGCCTTCTGGGCGTGCAGGCGGTTTTCCGCCTCGTCGAAGACCACCGAATTCGGGCCGTCGATCACGTCGTCGGTCACTTCCTCGCCGCGATGGGCGGGCAGGCAGTGCATGAACAGCGCGTCGGGCCTAGCGAGCTTCATCAGGTCGGCGTTGACCTGATAGGGCAGGAAGACATTGTGGCCGCGCGCGCGGTGCTCCTGCCCCATCGAAACCCAGCAGTCGGTGACGATGGCGTCGACGCCGCGAACCGCGTCCTCGGCCGAACGCGTCAGCGTCACCTTGCCGCCATTGGCGCCGGCCCAGTCGATGTATTTCTGCTCCGGCTCGCTGCCTTCCGGCACCGCCACGTTGACGTTGAAGCTGAAACGGGCCGAAGCCTCGAGCAGCGAATGCAGCACGTTGTTGCCGTCGCCGGTCCAGGCAAAGGTCTTGCCGCGCACCGGGCCGCGATGCTCCTCGAAGGTGAGGATATCGGCCATCAGCTGGCAGGGATGGGTGTCGTCGGTCAGGCCGTTGATGACGGGGATCGTGGCATTCTCGGTCAGCTCGATCAGGCGCTCATGCGCTGTCGTGCGGATCATGATCGCATCGACGTAGCGCGACAGCACCTTGGCGGTGTCGGCGATCGATTCCGAGCGGCCGAGCTGCATCTCGGTGCCGGTCAGCATGATGGTCTCGCCGCCGAGCTGACGCATGCCGACGTCGAACGAGATGCGCGTGCGGGTCGACGGCTTGTCGAAGATCATCGCCAGCACCTTGCCTTCGAGCGGCTTGGATCGTTCGCCGGCTTTCAGGCGCGCCTTGCGCACCGCCGCATCGTCCAGAATCCCGCGAAGGTCGCTCCCGGAAAGTGCCGAGAGGTCGGTGAAGTGGCGAATCCCGCTGGTCATGTAACTTCCCTGGGTTCAGCCGCCGTTGGCGGCGGCCTTGGAGAGGCTTGCAGCTCCGGCGCGAATGCGCGCCAGCGCCTCTCGGATCTCTGCGTCGGTGATCGTCAGCGGCGGCAACAGACGCAGCACATTTTCGCCGGCGGGCACCGCGAGCAGCTTCTGGTCGCGCAGCGCCATGTTCACCTTGGTGTTGGGCATGGTGCACTTGACGCCGAGCATCAGGCCGGTGCCGCGGATTTCGGCAATCACATCGGGGAACTCGTCGGCGATCGACGCCAGGCCCTGCTTCATCAGCAATGCCTTGCGGCTAACCTCTTCGAGGAAGCCTTCTTCGAGTAGCACGTCGAGCACGGCGTTGCCGACAGCCATGGCAAGGGGATTGCCGCCGAAGGTGGTGCCATGCACGCCCGCCGTCATGCCTTTGGCCGCCGCTTCGGTGGCGAGGCAGGCACCGACCGGGAAGCCGCCGCCGATACCCTTGGCAATCGCCATCAGGTCCGGCGATACACCCGACCATTCATAGCCGTAGAGCTTGCCGGTCCGGCCGACGCCGCACTGGACTTCATCGAAAATGAGCAGCAGGCCATGCTTGTCGCACAGCTCGCGCAGGCGCTTCAGCGACTGCGTCGGGAATGGGCGGATGCCGCCCTCCCCCTGCACCGGCTCAAGCAGGATTGCCGCCGTCTCCGGGCCGATCAGCTTTTCGGCTGCATCGATGTCGTCGAAGGCGACCTGGTCGAACCCCTCGACCTTCGGGCCGAAGCCTTCGAGATACTTGGCCTGTCCGCCGGCGGCGATGGTCGCCAGCGTACGGCCATGGAATGCGCCCTCGAAGGTGATGACACGGAAACGCTCGGGATGGCCGTTCACATACTGGCAGCGGCGCGCGGTCTTGATCGCGCACTCAAGCGCTTCCGCGCCCGAGTTGGTGAAGAAGACGCGGTCGGCAAACGAGGTTTCGGTCAGCCGCTCGCCCAGCCGGCTCTGGCCGGGGATCTGGTAGAGATTGGAGACGTGCCACAGCTTGGCGGCCTGCTCGGTCAGCGCTGCAACAAGATGCGGATGGCCGTGGCCCAACGAATTGACGGCGATGCCACCAGCGAAATCGAGATATCGCTCGCCGGTCTCGGTGATCAGCCAAGAACCCTCGCCTCGCTCGAAAGCCAGGGGTGCGCGAGCAAACGTCTCGTAAAGCGCCGATCCGCTCATTATATGCCTCTCCGGAACCGGAAAATTAAAAAGCCGCCTCAGCGGCGGCCCTGCGGGCTATATCAGATTTTTCGGCCACAAAGTCAACGAAAACGTCGCATAGACGCGTGCGTTCCAATCTCCCCGGCGCTGCCGAGACGTCGAACTCCGGCAAGTTGGGGAAAACCGAAAAAACCGAATCGTGAAGACCCCTGGGACTCTTGTCACAGAGTCAGCGCATCGATAATTGTAATTGAGAAATAACTAGATTTCGTGCGGCGGACATATCCATCGAATAGATGTGGTGCCCACCCGGCTTGCCGGGACGGAAAAGGATTCCGAATTCTGCGCGTTAAATCAGGAGCACGGTCTCATGAATTGGACTGACGAGCGGGTCGAACTTCTCAGAAAGCTTTGGTCGGAAGGTCTGAGCGCAAGCCAGATCGCGGCACAATTGGGCGGCGTCAGCCGCAATGCCGTCATCGGCAAGGTTCACCGGCTGAAGCTGTCGAGCCGCGGCCGCGCAACGGCCGCCCCGGCGCGCCAGAAGAAGACGACAACGGCAAGCACTGCGACCAAGACGGTGCAGCGCACGGCAACCGTGACGCGCACGGTCACAGCAAGCATCGGCGCCACCGCGCTGCAGGCGCAGTTCGACGTCGAGCCGGTCGCCCGCCACTACATCCGCCCGGTGGAAAACGTCGTCGTGCCGATCTCGCGACGGCTCCAGCTGGTGCAGCTCAACGAGCGCACCTGCAAGTGGCCGAATGGCGACCCGCTGAGCGAAGACTTCAATTTCTGCGGCAACGAAGCCGGCGAGAGCGGCCCTTATTGCGGCTACCACTCGAAGATCGCCTTCCAGCCAGCCTCCGAGCGTCGCCGGTCGCGGTGAGCGAATAGCGAATAGCGAATAGCGAATAGCGAATAGCGAATAGCGAATAGAAACAAGTTCCAGGGCTTCGGGACGTCAAGGCGACCCGAGGCCCTTTTCTATTCCCTATTCCCTATTCCCTACTCCCTACTCCCTACTCCCTACTCGCTACTCGCTATTCGCCATCCGCTCCCCTCACAGCCAGCCATTCTTCCTGAACCGCCAGTAGAGGATCGAGCAGATCGTGGCGATGGCAATGAGCACGGTGGGATAGCCGTAGCTGAACTGCAGCTCCGGCATGTCGTTGAAATTCATGCCGTAAATGCCGGCGAGCGCGGTCGGAACGGCCAGGATCGCCGCCCAGGAGGCGAGCTTCTTGGCAATCGCCGTCTCCTGGCTCTGGCCGACGAGAAGGCTCGCCTCGAAGGCGAAGGCCAGCACTTCGCGCAGGTTGTCGACCTTCTCCAGCACGGTCCGGATATGATCGGTGACGTCGCGGAACAGCGGGTGCATGGCCGGGCGCAACTGCGGCAGGTCGGCGCTGGTCAGCCTGCGGCAAACCTCGACCAGAGGGCCGGCCGCATTGCGCAGGCGCAGCAGGTCGCGACGCAGCATGTAGAGCCGCTCGATGTCCTTCGATGTCATCGGCCGCGCGAGCACGCCGTCCTCTATGCGGTCGACCTCTTCCTCGATCTGCTCGAGCACCGGCATGTAGTTGTCGACGATGAAGTCGAGGATGGCATAGAGGATGAAATCCTCGCCCTTGGCGAGCGCGCTGGGGCAGCTCTCCCAGTGCTGGCGCACCGCGGCATATGACGTCGAGACGCCGTGGCGAACGCTGACGATGTAGCCCTTGCCGACAAAGATATGGGTCTCGCCGAAATCGACCCTGCCCTGGATGAGCTGGGCGGTCCTGGCGACGATGAACAGCGCATCGCCATATTGCTCGACCTTGGGTCGCTGGTGCGGGTGCTCGGCATCCTCGATGGCGAGGTCGTGGAGATGAAACTGCTGCTGGACCCGAAGCAGAAGTTCGCGGCTGGGTTCGAGAAGGCCGATCCAGACGACGTGCCCTTCCCTCTCAGACCAGTCGCCTGCTTCCTCGATGGCGATGTCGGCGATGCGGCGCCCGCCGAGATAGACGCTGGAGGCGACGACCCCGTCTTCCAGCTCAGCGCCCTTGTCGAACTTCCTGGCAAGCTCGGTCATGCTGCACCCGTTCGAGGCCGCCTGATCAGGATCCCAGTCTAGACCTTCCGCACGCCGGGAAGAAGAGGCTGCCTCAGCCGGACTTGCCGTCGTCGGCAAGCGTCACGCCGTGGCTCCTGTCCTCCTTGGGCCGTTCCGGCGGCATCTGTTCGCCGGTGACGATGTAATAGATCGTCTCGGCGATGTTGGTGGCGTGGTCGCCGATGCGCTCGATGTTCTTGGCCACGAACAGAAGGTGCGTGCAGGGCGTGATGTTGCGCGGATCTTCCATCATGTAGGTCAGCAACTCGCGGAACAGCGAGGTGTACATGGCGTCGATCTGCTCGTCGCGATCGCGCACGATGCCGATGCGCTCGACAGAGCGCGACGCGTAGACGTCAAGCACGTCCTTCAACTGGGTCAGCGCCAGTTCGGCCAGCGCCTCGAGGCCGCGGAACAGGCTGTTCGGCTGCCGGCCTTCGGCCACCGCCGCCACGCGCTTGGCGATGTTCTTGCCAAGGTCGCCGACGCGTTCCAGGTCGGCGGAGATGCGGATCGCGCCGATGATCTCGCGCAGGTCGGTCGCCATCGGCTGGCGCCGGGCAATGACCAGGATCGCCTTGTCGTCGATCTCGCGCTCGGCCTCGTCGAGCAGCAGGTCGTCCTGGACGACCTTCTGGGCCAGCGCGTGATCGGCATTGACGAGCGCATTGATCGCCTGGTCGACCATGCGCTCGGCCTGCCCGCCCATGGCAGCTATCTTCCGCGCCAGAAATTGCAGTTCCTCGTCATAGGCTCGGACAGTGTGTTGCGTAAGCATGGCGGACTTCCTGGATATGAAACGGATTCGTGATCCTGAATCCGCACTCATAGGCTAACGACATGACGGAAAAAAGAAATGGGCAAGCGAGGCGGTGCGCTGCCGCCGAAAGGCCGGCACAAGCCTGCCCAAATGCTCACGCGGCCGGCAAATGGACGGTGAAGGCCGAGCCCTCGCCCTGCTTCGAACGGATCGACAGGCGCGCGCCATGGCGCGTCAGGATATGCTTGACGATCGAGAGGCCCAGCCCGGTGCCCTTGTGGGCGCGGCTGGTCTCGACGTCGACGCGGTAGAAGCGCTCCGTCACGCGCGGAATGTGCTCGTCGGGGATGCCCGGGCCGAAGTCGCGGACCGTCACTTCGATCTCCGGCTGCCTGGCTTCCGCCGAGCGCTTCATCGACACCACGACCCTGCCGCCCGAGCGGCCGTACTTGCAGGCATTTTCCAGCAGGTTCTGGAACACCTGGAACAGTTCGTCGCGGTCGCCTTGGACCTCGAGCGGACCTTCGGCGAAATCGCGTTCGACGACCACGGCGGATCCAGCCGCCAGCGGGGCGAGCGAGTCGATGACCGCATCGACCGTCTGTCGCAGGTCGACGCGGACGCCGGGCTTGAGATACGGCTTCATCTCGAGGCGCGACAGCGACAGCAGATCGTCGATCAGGCGCGCCATGCGGCCGGTCTGGTCCTGCATGATCTGCAGGAACTGGTCGCGGGCGTTGGGATCGTTGCGGGCCGGGCCACGCAGCGTCTCGACAAAACCGGCGATCGAGGCGAGCGGCGTGCGCAGCTCATGGCTGGCGTTGGCGATGAAGTCGGCGCGCATGCGGTCGATGCGGCGCGCCTCGCTCTGGTCCTTGAAGGCAAGCACGAACAGGCCGGTGCCGCGTCCCACCGCCGAAGCCGTGACGCGATAGACGCGCTCGAACGGCACACGCTCGACATAGTCGGTCGCCTGCGCCGTGCCCTCGCCACTGAGCGCTGCCTCGATCAGCGCCTGCATCTCGGGAGCGCGGAACTTCAGCAGCAGCGGCAATGGCGGCGTCATTGCGCCAAAAGCCGTGTCCGCCGCCTCGTTGGCGTGAACCACGGCGCCGTCACGATCGAAGATGATCAGCGGCTCGGCGACCGCCGCCGCCAGTTTTTCGCCCGACAGCCTGTCGAGCGGCGAGCGTTCGACACGGGCGCTGGCTTCCGCCAGGCGACGGGCGGCCGGCGTGCGCGGCGCAACGAGTGCCACCAGCACAAGCGCGACGATGGTCGCTGCCGTGAAGCCAGCCGAGGCAGCGCCGAAAAGATCGACGGCAAGAACGGCCAGGATCGCCGCGGCCAGCATCCAGCGATTCTGGTAGAGGCGGCCAGCGGTGAGCTTGGCCGTGCGCCTTGTCCTGGTCTGGGTGCTGGTCTCAGCCATACGAACTTTTCCGTGGCGCCGAGCGCCCTCAAGAAGCCTCTGGACCGCTTCCTAGCCACCCAATAGCATGACTTGCCAAGCTGGAAAGGTGCCGGGACCATGAAAAAGGACAAGGAAAGCAAGAAGGCCGAGGCAGGGCATGCGATGACCGCCGATGCGGCGCCAAAAGCCGGCCCGGTTGAAATCAAGATCGGCAAGGACGAGCGCACCTTCGACATCAACGACCCCAACCTTCCCGACTGGATCGACAAGAAGGCGCTGAAATCGGGCAACTACCCCTACGACGACAAGCTGCCGCAAAAGGAATACGAGCAGACGCTCGAGCATCTGCAGGTCGAACTGGTCAAGCTGCAGGCCTGGCTCCAGGCCACAGGCAAGCGCGTGCTGGTGCTGTTCGAGGGTCGCGACGCGGCCGGCAAGGGCGGCACCATCTCGGCGGTGCGCGAATACATGAACCCGCGCACGGCGCGCAACGTCGCGCTGACCAAGCCGACCGAGACCGAACGCGGCCAATGGTACTACCAGCGCTACGTCCAGCAGTTTCCGACGGCTGGCGAGTTCGTCACCTTCGACCGCTCCTGGTACAACCGGGCCGGCGTCGAGCCGGTGATGGGTTTCTGCACGCCCGAGCAGCACCGGCAATTTCTCGACGAGACCCCTCATTTCGAGCAGATGATCGTCAACGAGGGCATTCATTTCTTCAAGTTCTGGCTCGACATCAGCCAGGAGATGCAACTCAAGCGTTTCCACGACCGGCGCCACAGCGCGCTGAAGAGCTGGAAGTTCTCGCCGATGGACATCGCCGGCATCAGCAAGTGGGACGACTACACCAGGGCGATCGAACTGATGGTCGACAAGACCCACACCAAGCATGCGCCGTGGATCGTGGTGCAGGCCAACGACAAGCGGCGCGGGCGCATCGCCGTCATCCGCCACATCCTGCGCGCGCTGACCTATGACGGCCGCGACCTTGACGAGATCGGCCGGCCCGACGGCAAGATCATCGCCGAAGGCCTGCGATTCCTGAAGGATTGAAGCTCAAAATGCACGGGCCTTGCGATGCGGCGTCTTCGCCCAATGGTGCGGACGCCGCCAGAGCTCGTAAAGCGCGCACCATGCCGCCCATGACAACATCGTCCAATAGACCGGCGTGAACAGGCACAGCTTCCAGAAGCCGCGCCGGTCTCTGGGCTTGAGCACCAGCCAGCCGAGGAACAGGAAGGCACCGTAGCCGAGCAGGATGCTGATGATGTCGAAGGCGACGAGATAGGACTGCCACAGGCTCATCGGCACGTCGAACAGCACCTGTACTGCCAGCCCCAGCAGCATGGCGATCAGCACGAGATGCAGCAGCGACGACAGCACCATGCCGGCAAACAGGATCTGCGTGACGACAAACGACACGAACGGCAGTTCCGATGCCAGCGCGCCCGGCTCGCGCATATGCACCAGCCAGGTCTGGATCCAGCCCTTGAACCAGCGGACGCGCTGGTTGTGCCACGAAACGAGGTCTTCGGGACCATCCTCTCGGGTCGGGCAGGACAGCGTCTCGCAGCGGTAGCCATGGCGGGCCAGGCGCAGCGCCAGGTCGGCGTCCTCGGTGACGTTGTAGGGGTCCCAGCCGCCGACCTCTTCGAGCACGTCGCGGCGGAAGTGGTTCGATGTGCCGCCGAGAGGCAGCATGATCCGGTTGTGGGCGAGCCAGGGCAGAAG
Organism: Aminobacter aganoensis; assembly: GCF_014206975.1. Lineage (GTDB taxonomy): Bacteria > Pseudomonadota > Alphaproteobacteria > Rhizobiales > Rhizobiaceae > Aminobacter > Aminobacter aganoensis. Next base: position 594,663 of record NZ_JACHOU010000003.1, on the reverse strand, counting down.
GCCACGGAACAGCGCCGCATATTCGAAGCCGAACATGCTGGCGATCAGGCCGGCGCGCCGGTTTGCGATCTCGAGCGGCGCCTGCAAGCATGCCAGTTCGCGATCGGATGCCTCGAAGCGTCGCCAGGCCTCGGCGAGTTGCATCGGGTGGGGCCTGTCTTCGGCGTCGTAGAGCACGACCAGTTCACCGCGCGTCAGCGGCAGCGCATAAGACAGGGCCTTAGGCTTGGTGCGTGGCAGCGATGGCGGCACCAGCACGACCTCGACGCAGGCGCGCAAAGGGTGGGCCCTGATCGCAGCAATGGTTTCGGCGTCGTCTTCCTCGCACACCAGCTTGATCTCGATCTTGCTGCGCGGCCATTGCAGCAGGCCGAGCCCGACGAGCAGGTCGGGCACGACTTCGGCCTCGCGATAGAGTGCGACCAGCACCGAATAGACCGGCAGGTCGGGCGAAAGCGGCAGCGAGATCGGCATCGGCACGACGGGCGGACGGGCAATCGCAGCAATCGCGCGCAAGGCAGAACAGGCAATGAAAAAGGAAACCAGCAAAAGGTGCACGGCAAACAGAGCCAGCATCGGCACGGTGACCATGGCGAATGGCAACAGCACCGTCAGCATGCCGAAGCTGTAGGTCTGCCAAGGCCAGAACACGTTGCGCGCCGAACAATCGGGCCTGTTGTCGTGAAGATTGCCGACGGCAAATCGCGTCAGCATCGGGCGGGAGCGCTCCAGCAAGGCCTCCCGCAACCTGGACGGCGCCACCACCTTGATGCGCAATCGGAGATCCGGGTTGCCTTCGCAATGCTGCTTCAGCAGGCACCAGCCCGCCTGATCCGGCGCAACGATCCCCGTATGGCGCCCCGGCGCCTCGCACAGCCTGGCATGCATGGCCCGGCGGTGGAACTGGGCCCAGCAGGCCTCGTCGTCCATCATCAGCTTTTGCGGCTCGATCGCGGTCAGGAATTCGACCCCGATCTCGCGGGCCATCGCCGCAAAATAGGCCTGCTCCGTGACCACGCCGGATGCCAGCAATTCTGTCTGGAACGTCGTGCCCTGGAAGGCCGCGCGCGAAGCTGTTGCGAGACGTATCCGGTGCGAAACCCCGAGCCGATCCAGCGCCGACTGCAGTTCCGGCAGGCTCGCCAGCGCAAGTTCGTAGACGCTCAGCCCATTGTTATTGGCTTCGAGAAAAGTCTGTTCGGCGACGGATGATCCGGCAGAAAAAAAGGGGCGGATGGCTGCGTGACTGGAGTCTGTCGCAACCATCACGCACCCACGGCCTGCGAGCCGCAAATTTGGATACTTCGATAGTCATCGAACCAAGCCGCACCAACTGCTTGACGCAGCCTGCACGTCGTTGTGCATCCCCCCCGCGGCGACCGGTCCAGTCTCATTGCAACATCCCCAGTGCTGCAACTAACCCCGCGGCAATAATGCATATCGCAACCATCGAGGCTATGCTCCAAACGGGTGAGACTGCCTTTCTCAATATACTTGGATATATGTATGTTGAAATTCAGCTGCCGCCTCTTGCACGGCCGCACAATCGCTTTGCGTGGAAGGTTTCCCGCGGTAAAGCTCTTGCCACCATTTCAGGGCGCAGCGCATCCGCAACGCGTCAGCCAGGGCCGGAGCGCATTCATGAAACCCGCACCGCAGTTGCTTGCGTTCGCGCTTTCGCTCGCGGCATTTTTCGGCCCGGCGCAGGCAGCCGAACCGCAGGTGCCTGTCTTGTGGGACAGCAAGGAGCGCTTGCAGAAGCCCGACCTGTCGACGCTGCCGCGGTTGCGTTTCCTGACGACGACCGACTTCCCGCCTTTCAACTTCATCGACAAGAACGGCAGGCTGTCGGGTTTCCATGTCGATCTCGCCCGTGCCGTCTGCGCCGAACTCGGCATCGCCGAGAAATGCCAGATCCAGGCTTTGCCCTGGGCCGAACTCGACGGCGCGCTGGCTACCGGCGAAGGCGAGGCGATTATCGCCGGCGTGCCGGCGACAGCTGCAACGCGGGAAAAATACGCTTTCTCGCGGCCCTATCTCCAGTTCCCGGCGCGCTTCATCATGCGCAAGGCGCAAGCCGTCACCGAGCCGCTCGTCGAAAAGTTGCAGGGCAAGCGCGTCGGCGTGCTGGCCGGCTCGGCGCATGAACGCGTGCTCCGGGACTATTTCGGCAGCGTGAAGGTCGTCACCTACACCAAGCCGGATTGGCTCAACACCGACCTCAAGGACGGCAAGCTGGACGCCGGCTTCGGCGACGGCATGCGCCTGTCGTTCTGGCTCGCCGGCACGGATGCCGCCGGCTGCTGCCGCTTTGCCGGCGGCCCCTACCTGGCACCGGAATATCTCGGCACCGGCCTGGCGATCGCGACCAAGCCGGACAATGCAGCCCTTGCAAACGCCTTTGACTATGCGCTGCACGAGATCTCGGCAAAGGGCACGTTCGCCGAGCTCTATCTCAGGTATTTCCCGGTCAGCTTCTTCTAGCTGCCACCATCAGGTCAGCATGCGATGGCGCGCCTTGGTGGCGCGCTCGATCGCCGCAAGCGTCAGGGCATCGACGCTGAGGTGCTTGCGCAGAAGCTGCAGCACGCGCAACTCCTCCATGCGCATTTCCAGATCGACGGAGGCAACCTCGAAGGCAGCGGCATAGGCGGTCTCGTGCAGCCGTTCCGGGATCACCCGCCTGGCCGTGTCGAGAATTTCGTCGAGGCCGTTTTCGGCATGCAGCAGCAATTGGCAATCCTGGGCCACCGCAATCAGGCGCTTGGCATCGAAGTCCAGGAAGATCGGCCATGTCCGGACCACCTCGCCGATCCGCGCCAATTCGACATCGGTCATGTCGCGGTCGGATGCGGAAGTGACGACCATCAGGTAGATCAACGCCTCGTGGGCGGTCGGCATGGGCATGAAATTCTCCAGAACGAGGTTGAATGCCACCCGAACTTAGGAACGCCCTGGCCCTCCCGCAACGAAAAATGGCCGGAATCGTTGACGCCCGCGGCATGCGCGCATAGAGCATGGCCATCTTTTGGCGGAATTTCCGCCCAACTAAAAAGGGCTCTCGACATGACGAGATCAAACTCAATCGATCTCAACCCGGAAATCCTCGCGGCCGCTGCCGAAAGCAAGGCCTGGCCGTTCGAGGAAGCCAAGAAAATCGTCGAGCGCTACAAGAAATCCGGCTTTCCCGAGACCGTCCTGTTCGAGACAGGATATGGTCCTTCGGGCCTGCCGCATATCGGCACCTTCGGCGAAGTGGCGCGCACCACGATGGTGCGCCATGCCTTCCACGTTCTGACCGAGGACAAGGTCAAGACCAGGCTCCTGTGCTTCTCCGACGACATGGACGGGATGCGCAAGATTCCGGAGAACGTTCCCGACCGCGCCTTCCTCGAGCCGCACCTGCACAAGCCGCTGACGGCGGTGCCGAACCCGTTCGGCGGCGACTACGCCAGCTTCGGCGACCACAACAACGCGATGCTGCGCCGCTTCCTCGACACCTTCGGCTTCGACTACGAGTTCGCGAGCGCGACCGAATATTACAAGGCAGGCAGGTTCGACGCGATGCTGCTGCGTGCCGCCGAGCGCTATGAGCAGATCATGGCCGTCATGCTGCCGACGCTCGGCGAAGAGCGCCAGGCGACCTACAGCCCGTTCCTGCCGATCTCGCCGAAGAGCGGCCGCGTGCTCTACGTGCCGATGAAGGACGTCGACGCCAAGGCCGGCACCATCACCTTCGACGACGAGGGCACCGAAACCACGCTGTCGGTCACCGGCGGCAGGGTCAAGCTGCAGTGGAAGCCGGATTTCGGCATGCGCTGGGCAGCCCTCGACGTCGACTTCGAGATGTTCGGCAAGGACCACCAGACCAATGCGGTGATCTACGACCGCATCTGCAACCTGCTGGGCGGGCGTGCGCCGGAACATTTCGTCTACGAGCTGTTCCTCGACGAAAACGGCCAGAAAATCTCGAAGTCGAAGGGCAACGGCCTGACCATCGACGAGTGGCTGACCTACGCGCCGACCGAAAGCCTCGGCCTCTACATGTACCAGCGGCCGCGCCAGGCCAAGAAACTGTATTTCGACGTCATCCCGAAGGCCGTCGACGAGTATTACAGCTTCCTCTCCGCCTATCCGCGCCAGGCGTGGAAGGAGCGGCTGGGCAACCCTGTCTGGCACATGCACTCGGGCAACCCGCCCGTCGTCGACATGCCGGTGCCGTTCTCGATGCTTCTCAACCTCGTCAGCGCCTCCAACGCGCACGACAAGGGCGTGCTGTGGGGCTTCATCTCGCGCCACGCACCCGGCGTGACGCCCGCGACGCATCCCGAACTCGACAAGCTGACCGGCTATGCCATCCGCTACTTCGACGATTTCGTGAAGCCGACGAAAACGTTCCGCGCGCCGGACGAAGTCGAGCACCAGGCACTGGAAACCCTCGACCGGGCGCTTGCCGCGCTGCCGGCCGGTGCCGACGGCGAAGCCATCCAGAACGTCTCGCTCAACGTCGCCCGCCAGATCGAGCGCTACCAGGATCACACCAAGCAGAGCCCGGAAGGCGGACCCGGCGTGTCGGGCGCCTTCTTCCAGATGATCTACCAGGTGCTGATCGGCCAGGAACGCGGTCCACGCTTCGGCTCGTTTGCGGCGCTCTACGGCATCGCCGAAACGCGCGCCCTGATCCGCAGCGCGCTGGAAGGCAAGCTGGCGGCGTAAGCCGCGCATCATCTCTTGGCTTATCCCTCCTCCCCGCCCAGATGGGGAGAAGGGATAAGCCATACCGAACAGCGGCACGCGGCGAAGACGCTCCAACAGCCCTCATGGTGAGCCTGTCGAACCACGAGTGCGCCTGGCGTCAACGTCTCTACGGCTGACGCTCTCCCTGAGAGCTCTGGGCAGTTCATCAGCGGCTACTGCGAAATGTGCCTTCTCGCGAACCGGTGCCAGGCGCCCTCGTGGTTCGACAGGCTCACCATGAGGGCTGATCAGCCCGCGATGCCGGTCACCTCGTGTGAAACAGCGGTGCCTGCACGGGCGCGCCTGAGCTATTGTGCCGGCACTTCGACCGCTGGCTCCGCCGGCGGCGCCTCGACCTCGGGCAGGCTCGTCCCGCTCGGAGACAGCGTCATTTCAATGCGCTCCGGCGCAGCCCCGAAGATGCCCTTCTTCTCCGTCTCGGCCTTCTGGCCCGCCTCGGCATAGGGGCCATCGGCATCTGCCCTGGCCCAGCCATTGGCGACCAGCCATTCGCCGACGTCCTGCTTGCCGACGCGGCAGCGGGCGACGATGACGCCGCGCTCCGCATCGGGCGGCACATCGCAGACCACGGCACGCGAGCGCAGGAAGCTGCGGAACGCCGTACGCGCGCGCACGCCGCAGTTCCACTCCTTGCCCTCGAACGAACAGGTCTCGCTCGTATCGACGGCTGACACACCCGAAATGGCCACGCTGAAACCCTTGGCCTCGATCAGGCCGGCGGCAGAGGCGACCGGCCGGAACAACGTCGTGCCGTCCCAGTCGCCGGGCATCTTCGGCTTCGGCGGCAGGGCCAGGCTCAGTTCGCTCAGCGGCGCGCGCGGCGCCTCGCGCACCAGCCCGCCCTGCTCGACCGGCGGTGGCACCACATCCTCCGGCGCAACCGGCCGCGCGGCAGCGTTCGTGTCTGTCGGCAACGCCTGTGGCTCGGTCTCCGCTTCAATCGCGGCGGTGTTCTCCGTTTCGGACGGAGCGACATCCTCGATGTCGGCCTCGTCGATGACATCGACGGACGGTGCCTCGATGGCCGCCAGCCTTTGCCCGCCCAGCGTGACAAGCAAGGTGGCGATGCCGAAACCGGCGGCGGCGATGGCTATGGCTGCGGGACGCATCGACCCTACTGGCTCGCCCAGACGATACGGGCAACCCACTCGACCTCGGTAACCTGGAACCGCCTGTTGGGGTGCTCGGGATTCAGCGACACCAGGTCGATCACGCTTTGGGTCTGGCGCTCCAGCACCTTGGCCATGACTTCGCCCGAGATCGTCTTGACCACGACGCGGTCGCCCTTGCGCACCGCCGCGCCCGGTTCGACGATCAGCACGTCGCCGTTGCGGTAGAGCGGCAGCATCGAGTCGCCTTGCACCTCGAGCGCGTAGGAACTGTCCGTGGCGCGCGCCGGAAGCTCGATCAGTTCCCACCCCTGGCCCGCCGGAAATCCGGCATCGTCGAAGAAGCCGCCGGCGCCTGCCTGGGCGAACCCAAGCAGCGGCACGCCCGCAGCCTGCTCGCGGCCTCTCGCCTTGCCAGCTGCCTTCGCCGGCTCGACAAAACCAAGGAACTCCTCGAGCGAAGAATTGGTGGCGTCGATGATCTTGGCCAGCGACTCGGTGGAAGGCCAGCGCGGCCTGCCGTCGACGGACTGGCGCTTGGATTTGTTGAACGCGGTCGAGTCGAGCCCGGCCTTCTTGGCGAGGCCCGACGCCGAAAGCGAATAGCGCTCGGCAAGAGCGTCGATCGCGGCCCAGACACGTTCATGCGAGAGCATGGCGCTCCCCTTCGGCACAGGAAAAAATACCTTTCGGCATTTAACCACGCCAGCGTCAATTGTCCACCGCCAATGCGCCGGACCGGCAGCCGAAGCGTCAGCGCTCGGATTTCGCCAACGTCCTCAGCCCCTTGTGCGAAGCGATGAAGATGCGCTCTTCCTCGCTTACGTCACGGGGTGCCGCCCCGTCATAGCCCAGTTCGGCCACCAGATCGTCGATCTGTACGAAGCGGCGATTGGTCCGGTCGTAGACGCCGGCGCTGGTCATGATCAGCGCCGCCGTCTCGCCATTGTCGAGCACGAAGCGGTGCTTGCCGATGACCTCGGAGCCACTCCAGGTCTCGATCGAGGAGACGACCTCGAAGCGCTTCCACAGCCTGATCTCGCGCACGAACACTGTCTGCAAACCGCCCAGCATCGGCGCCCAGCGCTTCTTGCGGGCAAGTTCGATCAGGCCGGAGCGCATGAAGATGTCGATGCGGCCGACATCGGCCAGCATCATGTAGCGCGCATTGTTGAGGTGCATGTTGAAGTCGATGTCGGTCGGCAGGCAGCGGAACGACAGCCGGCCTTCATCGCCAAAACGGTAAGGGCCGCGACGGGATGCCGTCGCGGCCATGCGTGCCAGTCTTGCCCAGACGTACATTCTCGCCTCAGGCCGCCTTCTTTTCCTCTGATTTCGCGTAGGGATCGAAGCGCTGGTAGAAGGTGTCGCCCTTTTCGGCCATGTCGATGAGCAGCTTGGGAGCCTTGAACTCGGCGCCGTATTTCTTCTGCAGGTCCTTGGCGATCTTGACGAACTTCTTGGCGCCGATGCCGTCGATGTAGGACAGCGCACCGCCGGTGTAGGGCGCAAAGCCGAAGGCGAGGATCGAGCCGACATCCGCTTCGCGCGGGTCGGTGACGATGCACTCTTCCATCACGCGCGCCGCTTCGAGCGCGATGACCGACAGCAGGCGCAGCTTGAGTTCCTCGACGTCGACGTTCTCGGGCGCCTTCTGCGGATAGAGGTCCTTGAGACCGGGCCACAGCTTCTTCTTTGCCGGCTTTGCCGGATAGTCGTAGAAGCCCTTGGTGTTCTTGCGGCCGAGGCGGCCATGGCTGTCGACCATGGTGTTGATCAGCGCCATCTGGCGTGGATCGACGGCCTTTTCGCCGAGATCGCGGATGGTCTGCTTCATGATCTTCTGGGCGAGGTCGACGGCCGTCTCGTCGGTCAGCGCCAGCGGCCCGACCGGCATGCCGGCAGCCTTGGCGGCATTTTCGATCATCGCCGCCGGCACGCCTTCGATCAGCATCTTGAAGGCTTCCGACATGTAGCGCAGCACGCAGCGATTGACGTAGAAGCCGCGCGTGTCGTTGACGACAATCGGTGTCTTCTTGATGGCGCGGACGAAGTCCATCGCCACCGCAAGCGCCTTGTCGCCGGTCTTCTTGCCCATGATGATCTCGACCAGCATCATCTTGTCGACCGGCGAGAAGAAGTGGATGCCGATGAAGTTCTTCGGCCGGGCCGAATTCTTGCCAAGCGAGGTGATCGGAATGGTCGAGGTGTTGGAGGCAAACACCGACGACGACTTGAGCACGGCTTCCGCCTTCTCGGTCGTCGCCTTCTTGACTTCCGAATCCTCGAACACCGCCTCGACCACGAGGTCGCAGCCGGCGAGATCGGCATAGTCGGCGGAAGGCGTGATCAGCGACAAAAGCTTGTCGCGCTCCTCGGGCTTGGCCCGGCCCTTCTTGACCTGGTCGGAGATCAGGCTGTCGGAATGCGCCTTGCCCTTGTCGGCTGCTTCCTGGTCGCGGTCGACAAGCACCACCGGGATGCCGGCCTTGGCCGTGACATAGGCGATGCCGGCGCCCATGAAGCCGGCGCCGATGATGCCGATCTTCTTGAACTTGGTGTCAGTGATGCCCTCGGGGCGGCGGGCGCCCTTGTTCAACTCCTGCAGCGACACGAACAGCGAGCGGATCATCGCCGCTGCTTCCCTGGTCTGCATGATCTCGGTGAAGTAGCGCTGCTCGATGCGCAGGCCGGTGTCGAACGGCACCAGCAGGCCCTCATAGACGCATTTCAGGATCGCGGTCGCGGCCGGGTAGTTGCCATAGGTCTCGCGGCGCAGGATGGCGATCGCCGGCGGCCAGAGATTGGCGCCCGCGGCCGAATAGACGGGGCCACCCGGCAGCTTGAAGCCCTTCTCATCCCATGGCTGGACCGGCTTCAGGCCGTTCCTGATCATCCCCTTGGCGGTCTCGATCAGCTTCTTCGGCTCGACCACGGCGTGGATCAGGTTCATGCCCTTCGCCTTTTGCGGCGTCAGCGTCTGGCCCGAGGTCAGCATCTGCAGCGCCGACTGCGGGTCGGCGAGCCTCGGCACGCGCTGGGTGCCGCCGGCGCCCGGGAAGATGCCGACCTTTACTTCCGGCAGGGCCATCTTGACCTTGTCCGAGTCCGCCGCGACGCGGCCGTGGCAGGCGAGCGAGAGCTCGAAGGCGCCGCCCATGCAAGTGCCGTTGATCGCCGATACCCAAGGCTTGCCCGAGGTTTCGAGCTTGCGCCACAGCGCGCCCATGCGGCCGGCGTTGTCGAACAGAAGCTTGGCCGCCTTGTCTGCGTCCTTGGCCTTTTCCTTGGCGTAGAGCTTCAGCATCTTCTGCAGCATGGTCAGGTCGGCACCGCCGGAGAAAGTCTCCTTGCCGGAGGTGATGACGGCCCCCTTGATGCCGGCGTCGGCGACGACCTGGTCGATGATCTTGTCGAGCTCGCCCATCACCTCTTCGGTGAAGACGTTCATCGAGCGGTCGGGCATGTTCCAGGTGACGAGCGCGATGCCATCGGCATCGGTTTCGACCGTGAAGTTGGTGTAGGTCATGTCTGTCTCCTTCCGGCCGAAATCAAACGCGTTCGATGATCGTTGCGGTGCCCATGCCGGCGCCGATGCAGAGTGTGACGAGAGCAGTGTTCAGATCGCGGCGCTCGAGTTCGTCGAGCACGGTGCCGAAGATCATCGCGCCGGTGGCGCCCAGCGGGTGGCCCATGGCGATGGCGCCGCCATTGACGTTGATCCTGTCATGCGGGATGTCGAAAGCCTGCATGTAGCGCAGCACCACGGAAGCAAACGCCTCGTTGAGCTCGAACAGGTCGATGTCGGAGAGCTTCATCTTGGCGCGCTTGAGCAGCTTCTCGGTGACGTCGACCGGGCCGGTCAGCATCATCGCCGGCTCGGAGCCGATGTTGGAGAAGGCGCGGATGCGCGCACGCGGCTTGATGCCGAGCGCCTTGCCGGCCTTCTTGGAACCGAGCAGAACGGCGGCAGCACCATCGACGATGCCGGACGAGTTGCCGGCGTGGTGGACGTGGTTGATCTCTTCCAGTTCCGGGTAGCGCTGGACGGCGATCGCGTCGAAGCCGCCCATCTCGCCGGGGATGACGAAAGACGGGTTGAGCTGGCCGAGCGACTGCATGTCGGTGGTCGGGCGCATGTGCTCGTCATGGTCGAGGATGATCAGGCCGTTCTGGTCCTTGACCGGCACGACCGACTTCTTGAAGTAGCCCTTCTCCCACGCCTTTGCGGCGCGCTTCTGGCTCTCCACCGCGTAGCCGTCGACGTCATCGCGGGAGAAGCCGTATTTGGTGGCGATCAGGTCGGCCGAAACGCCCTGCGGCATGAACCAGGCCGGCATGCCGACCGAGGGGTCCATGAACCAGGCGCCGCCCGACATGCCCATGCCGACGCGCGACATCGACTCGACACCGCCGGCAATCACGATCTCGTCCGCGCCCTGGGCGATCTTGGCCGCACCGAAGTTGATGGCGTCGAGGCCGGAAGCGCAGAAGCGCGATATCTGCATGCCCGGCGCCTTGTTGTCGTAGCCGGCCTCGAAGGCGGCCGAGCGCGGGATCACCGAGCCTGCCTCGCCGACCGGGTCGACGCAGCCGAAGATGATGTCGTCGACCTGGGCGGTGTCGAGCCCATTGCGGTCGCGCAGCGCTTCCAGCACCTTGGCGCCGAGACGCACCGCCGGCACTTCATGCAGCGATCCGTCCTTCTTGCCCTTGCCGCGCGGCGTGCGCACGGCGTCATAGACAAAAGCGTCAGCCATTTTTCTGCTCCTTGGTTTCCGGATCGCGGCTCAGAGCGAGCGGGCGATCAGCAACTTCATGATCTCGTTGGTACCGCCATAGATGCGCTGCACGCGGGCGTCGCGGAACATGCGGGCGATCGGGTATTCATTCATATAGCCATAGCCGCCGAACAGCTGCAGGCACTCGTCGACGATCTTGCACTGCAGGTCCGACAGCCAATACTTGGCCATCGACGCAGTTACCGGGTCGAGCCCGCCGGAAATATGACGGGCAACGCAATCATTGTAGAAGACGCGGCCGATCGTCGCCTCGGTCTTGAGCTCGGCCAGCTTGAACTGGGTGTTCTGGAAATCGAGGATCGCCTTGCCGAAGGCCTTGCGCTCCTTGACGTAGTCGATGGTCTCGGCAAGCGCGCGCTCGATCATGGCGATCGCGCCGGTGCCGATCTGCAGCCGCTCCTGCGGCAGCTGCTGCATCAGCTGGACGAAGCCCTGCCCCTCTTCCTGCCCGAGCAGATTCGAGGTCGGCACGCGCACGTCGTTGAAGAACAGCTCGGATGTGTCGTTCGCCTTCAGCCCGATCTTGTCGAGGTTGCGGCCGCGCTCGAAACCCTCGACCTCGTCGGTCTCGACGACGATCAGCGAGGTGCCCTTGGCGCCCTGCGCCGGGTCGGTCTTGGTCACCAGAATGATCAGGTTGGCGTGCTGGCCGTTGGTGATGAAGGTCTTGGAGCCGTTGATGCGGTATTGGTTACCGTTCTTCTCGGCGCGCGTCTTGACGCCCTGCAGATCGGAGCCGGCACCCGGCTCGGTCATGGCGATGGCGCCGATCAGCTCGCCGGTCGCCATCTTCGGCAGCCACTTCTTCTTCTGCTCTTCCGAGCCGTAGTGGAGGATGTAGGGAGCGACGATCGAATTGTGCAGCGCGATGCCGAAGCCGTCGACGCCGACATGGCCGATCGCCTCGATGATGGCGCTCTCATGGGCGAAGGTGCCGCCCGAGCCGCCATATTCCTCGGGCATCGAGGCGCAGAGCAGGCCTGCGGCGCCCGCCTTTTCCCAGCTCGAGCGGTCGACCATCTCGTTCTTCTCGAACGCGTCGTAATGCGGCAGGATTTCCTCCGACATGAAGCGGTGCGCCATGTCGTAGAGCATGCCGACGTCCTCGCCCGCCCAGGCGGGTTTCGGCAGTCCCAGAACGTCAGTCGGATTTGTCGCCACTTGCTCCTCCGCGTTTCGACGCCGCAAACAGGGGCGCCGTAAGGCGCCGCCCGTACCCGCTCCTCAGAACGCCTCGGCCGGCAGTGCCATCATCGTCGCCGAACCGGTCGAAAGTCGCGCAAGATGCGCCGAGGTCTCGGGCATGACGCGCTCCATGAAGTAGCGGCCGGTGACCAGCTTGGTCTCGTAGAAATCGGCCGAACCGTTGGCGCCGGTCGCCAGCTTGTCCTGCGCCGTCTTGACCATCCGGCCCCACATGTAGCCGAGCGCCACAAGGCCGAAGAGGTGCATGTAGTCGGTCGAGGCGGCACCGGCATTGTCCGGATTGCTCATGCCGTTCTGCACCAGCCACATGGTGGCGGCCTGCAGGTCGTTGAGGCCTTTCTTCAGTGCCTTGGTGTAGGGCGCCATCTGCTCGTCGCCGCGATTGGCCTCGCAGAACTCGCCGACCTCCTTGAAGAAGGCCTGCACGGCGCGGCCGCCATTGAGGCCGAGCTTGCGGCCGACGAGGTCGAGCGCCTGCACGCCGTTGGCGCCTTCGTAGATCATGGCGATGCGGGCATCGCGCACGAACTGGCTCATGCCGTGCTCTTCGATGTAGCCGTGGCCGCCGAAGACCTGCTGCGCCATGACCGCATGCTCGAAGCCCTTGTCGGTGAGCACGCCCTTCACCACCGGCGTCATCAGGCCCATGTGGTCGTCGGCGGCCTGGCGCTCGGCGCCATCCTCGGAGCGGTGGGCGACGTCGGAATTGATCGCGGTCCACAGCACCAGCGCCCGGCCGGCCTCGTTGAAGGCCTTCATGGTCATCAGCTTGCGGCGGATGTCGGGGTGGACGATGATCGGATCGGCCTTCTTGTCGGGGGCCTTCGGGCCGGTCAGCGAACGGCCCTGGATACGGTCCTTGGCATAGGCGACGGCGTTCTGGTAGGCGACCTCGGAGACCGCCAGGCCCTGCAGGCCGACGCCGAGGCGAGCCTCGTTCATCATCGTGAACATCGCCTTCAGGCCGCCATTGGCCTCGCCCAGCAGAAAGCCCTCGGCCTCGTCATAGTTCATGACGCAGGTCGAATTGCCGTGGATGCCCATCTTCTCTTCGATCGAGCCGCACGACACCGCATTGCGCGTGCCGGGATTGCCCGACGCGTCGAGATTGAACTTCGGCACGATGAACAGCGAGATGCCCTTCACGCCTTCCGGCGCGCCCTCGATGCGGGCCAGCACCAGGTGGACGATGTTGTCCGACATGTCGTGCTCGCCGGCCGAGATAAAGATCTTCTGGCCAGAAATCTTGTAGGAACCGTCGCCGTTCGGCACAGCCTTGGAGCGCAGCAGGCCAAGGTCGGTGCCGCAATGCGGCTCGGTCAGGTTCATGGTGCCGGTCCAGGCACCCTCCACCATCTTCGGCAACCAGGTCGCCTTCTGCTCGTCGCTGCCGTGGACCAGCAGGGCGGCGATCGCGCCCTGGGTCAGGCCGGGATACATCATCAGCGCCATGTTGGCCGCCGACATGTACTCGCCGACAGCCGAATGCACCGTGTAGGGCAGGCCCTGGCCGCCATGTTCGGCGGGCACCGCGAGGCCCATCCAGCCGCCTTCGCGATACTGGTCGAAGGCTTCCTTGAAGCCCTTGGGCGTGGTCACGGTGCCGTCTTCGTTGCGGACGCAGCCTTCCATGTCGCCGACGCGGTTGAGCGGATGCATGACGTTTTCGGCGAGCTTGGCGCCCTCGGCGAGAATCGCCTCCAGCACGTCGGGGCTGGCGTCGGAAAAGCCGGCGAGGTTGCTGTAGCGCTCGTAGCCGAGCACGTCGTTGAGCACAAAAAGGGTGTCTTGGACCGGCGCGCGGAATATCGGCATTGCTCATCCTCCAGCAAATTTATGCCGGTTCCGGCCAGACGGTATGCGACGGGGAACCGCTTGTCGAACGCCGATTAGCAAAAATTGACGTTTGCGTAAACGTCAATTTTTGTGAATCCGCATTCCGATGGATTTTTCGGTGCGCTCGGTGACCGGGCGATGTCCGGAAAACCGAAGCCGAGCCCGGAGAATCGAGCTGGCCCGCCAGCACGGCAGCGGCTCAGCCGACGGCCCTTACCATGACAATCATGCTCCCCCAGGGCGACTGGAGCGGGGCCGCCAATCCAGTCTTGCTGCCGTTGCGCGGCCCAACAGCAGCCCTCATGGTTCGACAGGCTCACCATGAGGGCTGCTGAGACGACTCGCCTGTCGCCAACCTTTGACGCATTCAGGAGATAGCGCATCTGACGGGCACGTTGACCGGGTAGTCGGTCAGTCAGCGCCGCCAGCAGAGATCAAGCACAGCCGTGCCCCCCAACGAAAAACGACCCGGCGAGATTTCCCTCGCCGGGTCGTTTTCAAACAACGGTCGGTACGCGATCAGCCGGCGGCGCTGGCCTGGGTCGCGGTGCGCTCGGCCAGCAGCTGGCGAACGACGGTCATGTGGTTGTTGAGTTCGCCGATCGCCTCGTCGAGCAGCTGGCGCTGCTTCTGAAGGCGGCCAAGCTGCTTGTCCGACTTGTCGAGCGTCAGGCGCAGCTGCTTGGCGTTGGTGCCGGTCGGATCGTAGAGGTCGATCATCTGCTTGACGTCGCGCAGCGAGAAACCGACCTTCCTGCCGAGCAGGATCAGCTTCAGCCGCGCGCGGTCGCGCCGGGTGTAAAGGCGGGTCGCGCCCTCACGCTTGGGGTTGAGCAGCCCCTTGTCCTCGTAGAAACGCAACGTCCTGAGCGTCACGCCATACTTCTTCGCCATCTCGCCGATGCGGACATAGTCCTCGCCGGAAAGATTGTTTTCATTGGCCGCTACATCGGCGACCGATACAAGCTTCATCATCTGCTTCCGATATCCCCAATTGCGAGCGCGGCGGCGGAGCCGGCCGATGCTCTGATGGAAGCCGCAGGGGGCGGGGCTCCCGATCATGGTTTCTATGTGTAAAGGCACTCAAGACGGCGGTCTGCACACGTCTTACGTTTACGTAAATGCTATAACGATGCGCCCTACCCTACGCAAGGGAAATCTGGCTGGTTTCGGCGCCGGCACGGGAACACAACGTCGCACATTCTTAAGCTTGGTTAAGAGGTTGTTTACCACGTTCGGGGAAATGTGCGCATGTCGGTTCTCCCGTGGTCATCATGTATCGAATTGTTCACGGTTTCGGAGGGCGGCGAATAGCCCCAGGAAGCCAATTTCCGCGCGGCATTTCGCGACCCCGATCCCGGCAAGGATTTGAGGCAACTGGTTCCTACCAGCACTCTGACCAACGGGCGTTTCGATGAACAGCAAGCGGTCCTATCTCGACACCCTCAACGACGGCAGGCAGCGCCGCCCGCACGCGTCGCTCGACCAGCTCAACCGTTCGCTCGAAAACCTCGAGGCGCGGCTGGAACGCGCCCGCGAGGAGAGCGCAGAGCCTTATCGCGCGCCGATGCGCCAGGCACCGGCGGCGGGCTACGCCCCACGCGGCGAATTTGGCCGCAGCGCTCCTTACGAGCGCCCCTACCATACCATCGTCCGCGACATCGACAGGGTCCGCGGCCAGGAAGACGGCATTGCCGCCGTCGGCCAGATCGCCGGCGAGCTGCGCGCCCTGCGCGAAGAGATGCGCCACCAGATGAGTTCCGGCCTGCAACGCGAGTTCGACCTGCTGCGCCAGGACATCGACCGTGCCAGCCAGGCAGGCGCTGCCGGCGTCGAGGCCGTCCAGCTCGGGCACGAGCTGGAGCGCCTGTCAGGCGCCATCCATTCGCTTGCCGAACGCAGCGACGACAAGAGCGTCAACATGCTGCGCCTCGAACTGGAGCAGGTCCGCCGCTCGCTCGGCGATCTTGCCCGCGAAGAAACCGTGCTGTCCGCCGACCGGCGCTGGGACGAGTTCGACCGCCGCTGGACCGATTTCGCCGACCGCATGTCGGCCGATGCCGGCCAGCGTGCCGAAGACCCGGCACTGGCCGCACTTGCCGGCCGGCTCGAACAGATCAACGACGCCGTCAACAACCTGCCCGAATCGCTGTCGCTGCGCACCATCGAGGAGAAGGTGCGCACACTGGCCGGCGCGGTCGAACAGTTCGTGCGCCAGCGCGACAGCCACAGCGACGAGATGTTCGGCCTCATCGACGAGCGCCTCGACGAGATCTCACGCGCCATCGTCGCCTCGACGGTCTCGGCCCAGACGCCGCATTTCGACCCCGCGCCGTTCGAGCGCATCGAAGTGCGCATCGCAGCGCTTGCCCACCAGATCGAGGAGATCACCGCCGACCAGCCGACGGCAGAGATCATCGACCGGCTCAATGTCCTGTCCGAGCGCGTCGACGGCATCGCCGCCCGCGGCGACATTCCCGAGCAGGCCGTCGAGCGCCTCGGCCAGCAGATCTCGCTGATCGCCGACAAGATCGAACGCACGCCCGCAGCACCCGACGCCGGTCTCATCTTCCAGGGCATCGAACAGCGCTTCGACGCGCTGGCCGATGTTTTCGAGCGCCGCCAGGGCGATGCCTTCGAACATGGCAATTCGCTGTTCCGCGATCTCGAACGCCGCCTCGAGGACCTTGGCGATCGCCTGGACCGCCAGGCGAGCCAGCCGGCAGCCGACCAGGCCGGCATCATGGAGGCCATCGACGCGCGCTTCACGGCCTTTGCCCAGCGCATCGAAACCAACCGTCCCGATCCGGCCACCGAACAGGCGATGCGCAGCCTCGAGGCACGACTCGAGGACATTTCCGGCCGGCTCGAAATGTCGGCGGCCCAGGTGTCTAGCATCGATCCGAACCTGATCCGCGGCCTCGAAGCACAGGTCAGCGAACTGACCAACCATCTCGCGCGCCCCGGCTCGCCATTGCCCGAGTTCGAGGACATCCGTCCGCGCCTCGACGAGATCGAACGCTCGATCGCCGGCAACCACCACGCCCTCGTCGAAGCCGCGCGCCAGGCGGCCGAGAATGCGGTCCGCTCCTTTACCGGCTCGACCACCGAAACCGCTGCCGTCACCGGCCTCGCCCAGGACCTCAAGGCACTCGAAGCGCTCACCCGCCGTTCCGACGAGCGCAACGGCAAGACCTTCGAGGCGATCCACGACACGCTGCTCAAGATCGTCGACCGGCTCGGCTCCATCGAAACCGGCGAAACGGCCGTCGTCGACACGCCGCCCGCTTCCGTCGCCGAATTGCTGTCGCCGCGGATCGTCGAGGCGGAGGCCAAGCTCGCGCTCAGCGAGACGCCGTCGCTCGCCCCCGAAGAGCCGGCACCGCTGCCCGAGGCCAACGCCACCTTCGGTCGCCGGACCGAGCGCGCGGGCGACGATGAGCGCATCACCCGCAGCCCTGCCCAGGCCGCAGCGGAAGCGGCGGCGGCAGTCGCAGCCCTCGACGGCGTGCGCGCCGACAAGAAGGACCCAGCACCCGCCCGGACCTCGATGTTCAGCGGCCTGGCACGCGCCTTCACGGCCAAGAAGGCCAAGCAACAGCCGCCGGAAACCGAGACGGCCGAACCGGTCATCGAGACCGTCGCCCCGAGCGTCATGCTCGACGCGCCGCTCGACCCCAAGATCGCCAACCGTCCGCTGGAGCCCGGCTCCGGCGCGCCCGACCTCAACGCCATCATGCGCCGCGTCCGCGACGAACGCGGCGAAACGACCAGGCCAAGCGAGACCGATGCGTCGAAATCCGACTTCATCGCCGCCGCCCGCCGCGCCGCGCAGGCAGCCGCCGCCGAAGCCGACGCGCTCAAGCGCAGCTCCGATCTCAAGGGTCCGGTGCGCGCATTGCGCATCGGCGATCTCATCAAGTCGCGCCGCAAATCGGTGCTGATGGCCGTCGGCGCGGTGATGCTGGCGCTCGCCGGCATGCAGCTCGGCAAGGCCTTCCTCAACGATCCGGTGGAAACGGCAAGCGTCACCGTCGCCCCTCCGGCATCCCAGCCGGCCAAGGTCGCTGCCGCAGCGCCCGCCAAGGCAATCGCAGCCCCCGCCGCGCCGGTTCGCAATGTCGACAAGGCCGAAGTCGCCAAGGCACCGGCCGCAAAACCCGACATGATCGCCGAGGCGATCGAAGAGGCGGCACCGGCTGAGGTCGCGCTCGACCACAACAGCACGCAGTCCATTCCGGCGCAGCCGACGCTGACCGAGACGATCAAGCCGACCACCACCCCTGCCGCCTTCATGCCTAAGGCCGTCGGCCCGACCGCATTGCGCGATGCCGCCAATGCGGGCGACGCCAAGGCGCTGTTCGAGATCGGCACGCGCTACGCCGAAGCCCGCGGCACCGAGGCCGACATGAAGGCCGCGGCGCAGTGGTACGAAAAAGCCGCCGAGCTCGGCTTCGCGCCGGCGCAGTACCGCATCGGCAATCTCTACGAAAAGGGCAACGGCGTCGACCGCGATGCGGCCAAGGCCAAGACCTGGTACCAGCTCGCCGCTGCCCAGGGCAACGCCAGCGCCATGCACAATCTGGCGGTGCTGTTTGCCATGGGCGCCGACGGCACCGTCGACAACGACTCGGCAACCCGCTGGTTCACCAGCGCCGCCGACCTCGGCGTCAAGGACAGCCAGTTCAATCTCGGCATCCTCGCCGCCAAGGGCGTCGGCATGAAGCAGGACCTCGAAGCGTCCTACAAGTGGTTCGCCATCGTCGCCAGGCAGGGCGACAAGGATGCCGCCGCCAAGCGCGACGAAATCGCCAAGGCGCTCAAGCCCGAGCAGCTCAAGCGCGCCGAAGAGACGACCGCACTGTGGCAGGCCAAGACGCTCGACCCGGCATCCAACGCCGTCGACATCCCCGCCGCCTGGCAGGATGCGCCCGCCGCGGTCGACATGAAGAAGGCCATCCACAACGTCCAGGCCATTCTCAACAAGAATGGCTACGAAGCCGGCCAGCCCGACGGCATGATGGGCCAGAAGACCAAGGACGCCATTGCGGCATTCCAGAAGGACAATGCGATGAAGCCGACCGGCGAGATCGATGGCCCGCTGGTCGAGGCGCTGCTGGCGCGCAAATAGTCCACCCACTCCTCATTTCAGCGACCCGCCTTAACCGGCGGGTTAACTGATTGAGATATTTTCATTTCGGGCACGGTGAAGTTTGACTTCGCCGCAATGTCGGCGCAAGTACCCGGTAGCCAACTGGCTCCCAGGGATGGGCGACGGCAATAATTCATTTTGCAGAGACTGACGGGTGGGCATTTATCTCCCGATAGCTGAAATGTCGGTCAATGTGTTCGTGCTCCTGGCGATGGGCGCGGCGGTCGGCTTCCTGTCGGGCATGTTCGGGGTCGGCGGCGGCTTCCTGATCACGCCGCTCCTGATCTTCTACAACATCCCGCCCGCCATCGCGGTCGCCACCGGCGCCAACCAGGTCATCGCCTCGTCGTTTTCGGGCGCACTCGCCCATCTCAAGCGCGGCACGCTCGACTTCAAGCTCGGCACGGTGCTGCTGATCGGCGGTATCGCCGGCTCGGCCGCCGGCGCCTTCGTCTTTGCGCTGCTGCGCGCCATCGGCCAGCTCGACCTGTTCATCTCGCTGCTCTACGTCGTCTTCCTGGGCACCGTCGGCGGACTAATGCTGGTCGAAAGCGTCAATGCGCTGCGCCTGACCAAGGGCGGCGTGCCGCCGGCGCTGAAGAAGTCGGGCCAGCACAACTGGATCCACCGCCTGCCCTTCAAGATGCGCTTCCGCACCTCGAAGCTGTTCGTCTCGGTCATCCCGGTGCTCGGCATCGGCGCCGGCATCGGCTTCCTCTCCGCCATCATGGGCGTCGGCGGCGGCTTCATCATGGTGCCGGCGCTGATCTACCTGCTCAAGGTGCCGACCAACGTCGTCGTCGGTACCTCCTTGTTCCAGATCGTCGTCGTCTCGGCCTTCACCACGCTGGTGCACTCGACCACCAACCAGACCGTCGACATCATCCTGGCGCTGGTGCTGATGATCGGCGGCGTGGCGGGTGCGCAATACGGCGCCAAGGCCGGCCAGAAGCTGCGCGGCGAGCAGCTGCGCGCGCTGCTCGCGCTGCTGGTGCTTGCCGTTGCCTTGCGCCTCGGCTTCGACCTGTTCGTCAAGCCGCAGAACCTCTATTCGCTGACCGGCGTGAGCGGGCTTCTGTGATGCGGGCGGCATGGCTTGCAGTGCTGATCCTGGCCGCCGCGGCCCTTCCGGCGCGCGCGCAGGAAGCAGCGCATCCCGAAAGCATCCAGATCGGGCTGTCGACCGACCGCGTCGCCATCACCGCCGACTTCTCGGGCGCTGACCTGACCATCTTCGGCGCGCTCGAAAACGCCGACCCGCTGATCAACCGCCAGGGCCGCTACGACGTCTATGTCGTGCTCGAAGGGCCGGCCCGGCCGGTCGTGGTGCGGCGCAAGGACCGCGTGCTCGGCATGTGGATCAACACCCGCTCCGAGACCTTCGTCAACGTGCCGATGTCTTATTCGGTGGCAACAACGCGCCAGCCGCAAGACATCACCGACCCCAACAACTACCGCCAGCTGTCGCTCGGCGCCAACAACATCTACATGGAGCCCGAGGACAAGCGCGACAGCCCGCTGACCATCCAGGAGTTCACCGAGGCGCTGCGCGAGCGCAAGCAGGCGACCGGGCTCTACTCCGACAACATCGGCGGCGTGCAGTTTTTGTCGCAGAGCCTGTTCCGCGCCACGCTCCACCTCGCCCCCAACGTGCCGGTCGGCACCCACAAGGCGCGCGCCTTCCTGTTCCGCAACGGCATCTTCATCAAGGAAACCTCGGCCCAGCTCGCCATCGTCAAGTCGGGCTTCGAGCAGACAATCTTCCGCTTCGCCACCGACCACGGCTTCGGCTACGGCCTGTTCGCCATCGGCCTCGCCATGCTGACAGGCTGGCTCGGACGGATCGTGTTCCGGAAGGACTGAGCGGCGCGGGGGCGCGCAGCCCTCGGCCACCATCGTCACTGCCCGGATCTACCTCGCCTGGCTCTGCCGGTGTTAGCGCGGGCAGGCCGATTCCTGCACCGCCCCGGACGTCGTCTCCGTCGCGGCATGGGTTCCCGACACCCTCCGCTCGCTCACGAGGTCGGGAACGACGGAAGGTGGACCTTGCAGCCAACCTTCAACGTTTACGCCACGTGGACCATCCCCGTAGCCCTCATGGTGAGCCTGTCGAACCACGAGGGCGCTGGACGGAAGTGGACGCTCACCTCCGTCGTTCCCGACCTCGTGAGCGAGCGGAGGGTGTCGGGAACCCATGCCGCGACGGAGACGACGTCCGGGGCGGTGCAGGAATTGGATAGAGGCGAACAGACAGCATTCGCGGCGCGTCGAGATCAACCCGGCCGCAGCAACGAACCCGCGATCGGATACACCCGGCTGGTGCCGATCATATAGGCGGTCGGCGCGCCGTCGCGGAACATGCCCTTGTAGGCGCGGGCGAGCACGTTGAGCGAACCGGTGAAGGCGCCGAAGGCTGGCATGATCAGTCGCGCGCCGTCGCTGGCGAAGCAGCGCCGCCTGACCGAGCGGCCGCGCTGGACGATCCTGGCGCAGGGATGCAAATGACCGGCGATCTCGCCCTCGGCGTGCCCCCTGGACGGCTCGTGGCGGAACACCAGCCCGCCGACGGCGAGTTCGCGCACCGTCGCGCCCGGCAGGTCGGCGGGTGCATCGGGGTCGTGGTTTCCGGCGATCCAGAACCACTCGCGCCCGGACATCATCGCCATCAGGCTCGCGCGAAACGGCTCAGGCAGGCGGGCGGCGCCCTCGCCATCATGGAAACTGTCGCCGAGGCTGACGATGATGCGCGGCTGATAGTCCTCGACCACTTCCGCCAACCGCTGAAGCGTCACTGCGGTATCGTAGGGCGGGATCAGACGGCCGCGGCGGGCATGCGACGAGCCCTTCTCCAGATGCAGGTCGGAGACGACGAGCAGGTCGAGCTCGGGGACATGCAGCACGCCGCGCTGGTCGCAGGCGGCGCGCATGCCGGCGACCGAAATGGTCTCGCAGCCAGCCCTGGTCAGATCGCGCGCGGCTATGTTCATGCGCTTCCCATCGCCTCTTCGATCAGGTCCGCCGCTTCCATCAGCAGCGTGTCGTTGGCCTCGCCATTGACCGGCTCCCTGCCGATCTCCAGCATCACGGGCACCGCCAGCGGCGAGATCTGGTCAAGCATCTTATGGACGATTCGGCCGCGGATGCGCGAGAGCATCTCGGCCAGTCTCCTGACATCGAGGAGCCCGCTCGCCGCATCAGCCCGCGTTGCCTGGAGCAGGATGTGGTCGGGCTCATGGCTGCGCAAGACGTCGTAAATGAGGTCGGCCGACACCGTCACCTGCCGGCCGTTCTTTTCCTGCCCGGGAAAGCGCCTCTCGATCAGGCCGGCAATGACGGCGCAGTTGCGGAAGGTGCGCTTGAGCAGCCAGCTGTCGGCGAGCCAGGCCTCGAGGTCGTCGCCCAGCATGTCCTCGTCGAACAGTTCGGCCAGCGACGGCTTCTTCGCCTTGAAAAGGCGACCGAGATCGCCCAGCGCCCAGATGGCGAGCGAATAGTCGGTGGCGACGAAACCCAGCGGCCGCGCGCCCATGCGCTCCAGCCGACGGGTCAACAGCATGCCGAGGGTCTGGTGCGCCAGCCGGCCCTCGAACGGATAGGCCACCATGTAGAAGCGCTCGCCGCGCGGAAAGGTCTCGACCAGCAGATCCTCGCGCCGGGGCAGGATCGACTTCATCTGCTGCATGCGCAGCCAGTCGGCCACCTGCTCGGGCAGCGCCTTCCAACGCGCGGGGTCGGCCAGCATGCCGCGCACCTGCTCGGCGAGATAGGTCGAGAGCGGAAACTTGCCGCCGGCATAAGACGGCACCAAGACGTTGCCGGCGCCGCCCGTCGAGACGTAGCACTCGTTCTCGCGGATACCCTCGAAGCGCAGCACCTTGCCAGCGAAGATGAACATGTCGCCGACCGACAGCGTCTCGACGAAATACTCCTCGATCTTGCCGAGCACCGGCCCGCCGCGCAGTGTCAGGGCCGCCGCGGTGCCCGCGCCTGTCTTGCCCTTGGCGCGGGTGTAACGCACGTTCAGCATCGGCGCTTCGATGATGGTGCCGACATTCAGCCGGTATTGCTGGGCGATACGCGGGTTGGACACCCGCCACTTGCCGTCCTTGGTCCTGCGGATGCGGGCGTAACGTTCGTAACTGCGCAGCGCGTAGCCGCCGGTGGCGACGAAGTCGACGACACGGTCGAAACTGTCGCGGTCGAGTTCGGCATAAGGTGCCGCCCCCGTCACTTCCGCGTAAAGCTCATCGGCATCGAAGGGCGCGCCGCACGCGCAGCCCAGCACATGCTGTGCCAGCACGTCGAGCGCGCCATCAAGCAGCGGCGGCGTGTCCTGGGCACCGAGATAGTTGGCCTCGAGTGCTGCCCGGCACTCCAGCACCTCGAAGCGGTTGGCCGGCACCAGGATCGCCCGGCTCGGCTCGTCCATCCGGTGGTTGGCGCGGCCGATGCGCTGGGCGAGACGGCTCGCGCCCTTCGGCGCGCCGACATGGACGACGAGGTCGACGTCGCCCCAGTCGATGCCGAGGTCGAGCGTCGAGGTGGCGACGACCGCGCGCAGCACATTGTCGGCCATCGCCTTTTCGACCTTGCGGCGCTGGCCGACATCGAGCGAGCCGTGGTGGAGCGCTATCGGCAGATTGTCGTCGTTGACGCGCCAGAGCTCCTGGAACAGCAACTCCGCCTGGCTGCGGGTATTGACGAACAAAAGCGTCGTTTTGTGCTTGCGGATCGCCTCGTAGACGTCGGGAATGGCATAACGCGCCGAGTGCCCCGACCACGGCACGTGCTCCTCGGAATCGAGGATCGATATCTCGGGCTTGGCGCCGCCTGACACGGTGATGAGGTCGGCCATGGCGTTACCCTCCCCCCTGTGGGGAGGGTCGACGCGCAGCGTCGGGGTGGGGGTAGAGGCCAGGTCGTTCCTCCCACCCCGCCCTTCGGGCGACTCACCGGGGCGAGCCACGGGTCTCGCCCGTCCTTCGGTCCCCCACAAGGGGGAGGGTGAAGTGCCCTGCCTCACCAGCCAGCGCCTGAGCTCGTCGGGCTCGGCCACGGTCGCCGACAGCCCGATCGCCTGCAGGTCGGGCACGAAGGTCCTGAGCCGTGCCAGCCCCAGTGACAAAAGATGCCCGCGCTTGGAGGTCACCAGCGAATGCAATTCGTCGAGCACCAGATAACGCAGGCCGGAAAAGAACCGCTCGGCATCGGGCGAGGCGATCAGCAGCGCCAGTTGCTCCGGCGTCGTCAGCAAGATGTCCGGCGGCGACAGCTTCTGGCGCGCGCGCTTGTGCTGCGGCGTGTCGCCTGTGCGCGTCTCCATCGTGATCGGCAGGCTCATTTCGTCGACCGGCTTGCCGAGATTGCGCTCGATGTCGACGGCCAGCGCCTTGAGCGGCGAGATGTAGAGCGTGTGCACCCCGCGATGCGCCTCGCCCGGCCGTTTCTTCGGCCTGATCGCGAGATCGGTCAGCGCCGGCAGGAACCCTGCCACCGTCTTGCCGGCGCCGGTGGGGGCGATCAAAAGCACGGAATTGCCCTGCTGCGCGCTGGCGAGCAGATCGAGCTGGTGGGCACGCGGCGCCCAGCCGCGCTCGGCGAACCATCGCACGAATGGCTCCGGCAGCATGGCGGCAGTCGAATTCGGCTCCAGTCGCGCTTGGCTCGTCACGGCACAGACCTAGCGCGGGCGCGTCGGCACGCCAAGCGGAATCTGGAACAAACAGGGATCATGGATGAGCATTGCATACGCCGACTTGAGACATCCCGATCCTTCGCACCCCCCTCTGGCCTGCCGGCCATCTCCCCCGCAAGGAGGGAGATCAGTCTCGTCCAAGGCGGCGCCCATTCTACGAGTTCGCAAATGCTGCAAAGTGGTGATTGGCCGGGAGCGTCGATGACGGCCTGATCTCCCCCCTTGCGGGGGAGATGCCCGGCAGGGCAGAGGGGGGTGTGAAGGAATGAGACCTTGCTTCGCTGGCTGTCCGCTTTCAAATGGGATCAGCACGAAAGACATACTTGGACATCATGATCGACACAGCCTCCCACGAAGCCCGCATCGCCGAACTCGAAAAGCTCGTCCGCGACCTTCAGGCGCAACTGGAAGCCGTGCAGAAGCACGTCGGCATCACCGCCAGGCCGGTGGAAAAACCGCTGCGCTCGCGCGGCATGCTGGGTAGCCCAAGCAGCAGCAGCCGGCGCTAGGCCGGCCGCTCGGTCACCACGATCAAGCCCTCGACCGGCTCGCGGCGGTCCTGGCGGATCACGGCGCGCTCCAGCGAGACCAGCGTCAGGCCGGCGGCCGCGATCAGCCCGTGGACATAGGCCTCGGAATGGGCATAGCGGCGCGACGCCTGAAGCTCGAAGGGGCCGACGCCCGAAAACAGCTCGACCGAAAAGGCAAAGATGCCTCCAGGCGCCAGCATCTTCATGACACTGGAAAACACCCTGTCGAGCGCGCCGAGATACATGAACACGTCGGCAGCGGTGACAAGGTCCGCCGCTTCTCCCGCAAACTCCAGCTCCTGCAGGTCGGCCTTGTCGAGGCTGTCGTAAACGCCCTTGTCGCGCGCCTTGCGCAGCATCTCGGCCGAGATGTCGTAGCCTTCGAGCCGCTTCGCCACCGGCCTGAGCTTGACGCCCATCAGGCCGGTGCCGCAGCCGAGATCAACGGCATGCGCAAACGCGCTGCGCCCGGTGGCGCCGATCGCCGCCGTCAGCAGTTCCGGCACGCGGTAGTGCAGCGTCTCGACCAGCGCGTGGTCGAACTTCTCGGCATACTGGTCGAACAGCATTTCGACGAAGGCGCTCGGCGGGCTGTCGGCGGCCGGTGCCGCGCCGATCAGTTGCAGCTTGAGCGTTGCGCCCGGCCGGTCGGCCGGCTCGAGCTTCAGCGACATGCGCCAGGCCTCGGCGGCGGCGTCGGTCTGGCCGGCCGCCTCCTGCATCTCGCCCAGCCGGAACCAGCCCATCGCCCAGTTCGGCGCCAGTTCGAGCGCGCCAAGCATCAGTTCGGCGGCGGCGGCATGGTCGCCCGACGCGAACAGCATTTCGGCATAGTCCGCCCGCCGGTCGGCAAGCAGGTCGTTGGAAGAGAGCTGCAACGGCGTCAAGCGCGGTGTCCAGAATGAGGAGAGTGGCGCGCATTACTGCCAAAGCGGCCTTCCACGCAAGCGGCAAATGCCTATCTTGCAAAGATGCGTGCCCGCGACCTGCTCCATCCCCGCCCCGAAGGGCTCTATTGCCCGCCCGGCGATTTCTACATCGACCCGGTGCGAGCGGTGGAACGCGCGCTCATCACGCATGGCCATTCCGACCATGCCCGCCCCGGCCATGCCAGGGTGCTGGCCACGCGCGAGACGCTCGACATCATGGCGATCCGCTGCGGAGCCGACTTTGCCGGCAGCACCCAGGCCGTGGCGATGGGCGAAAAGATCCGGCTCGGCGACGTCACCGTGGGCTTCCATCCGGCCGGGCATGTGCTCGGCTCGGCCCAGATTTCGGTGCAGCACAACGGCCTGCGCATCGTCGCCTCGGGCGACTACAAGCGCGCCAGCGACCCGACCTGTGCAGGCTTCGAGGTGGTGCCGTGCGATGTCTTCATCACGGAGGCCACCTTCGCGCTGCCGGTGTTCCGCCATCCCGATGCCTCGCAGGAGATCGGCAAGCTGCTGAAGTCGGCGCAGCAGTTTCCCGAGCGGGCCCATCTGGTCGGCGCCTATGCGCTCGGCAAGGCGCAGCGGGTAATGCGGCTGTTGCGCGACCAGGGCTACGACAAGCCAATCTACATCCATGGCGCCATCGCGCGCCTCAGCGAGTATTACCAGAGCCAAGGCGTCGACCTCGGCAACCTCCAGCCCGCAACGGTCGAGGACGGCGACAGGAGCGACTTTGCCGGCGCCATCGTCATTGCGCCGTCATCGGCCTTCGCCGACCGCTGGGCACGGCGCTTTCCCGACCCGCTGGCCGCCTTCGCCTCCGGCTGGATGCGCATCCGCCAGCGCGCCAAACAGGGCGGCGTCGAGCTGCCGCTGATCATCTCCGACCACTCCGACTGGGACGAACTGACCGCAACGATCGGGGAAACCGGCGCCGGCGAGGTCTGGGTCACCCATGGCCGCGAGGAAGCGCTGGTGCGCTGGTGCGAACTCAACGGAATAGCGGCAAGACCGCTGCATCTGGTGGGCTATGAGGATGAGGGGGATTGAGGATGGTTACACTCCGCCCCACGCTCCCATGCCCCGCCAAGCGCGACAGGACCGCCAAGACTGCGGGACAGCACCCCCCTCTGGCCTGCCGGCAATCTCCCCCGCAAGGGAGGAGATCACGCTGTCATCGCCCGGCCAGCCCACCAACAACGTTGCAACCTCTATCGCTGCAGCGTCGCAGGGCGAGTGCCGCCGGCGACGAGACCAATCTCCCCCCTTGCGGGGGAGATGGCCGGCAGGCCAGAGGGGGGTGGGACGGAGCGCTACGCCGATCAGGAGCCTCCCTCCCATGAACCGCTTCGCCGAGCTCCTCGACCGTCTTGTGCTGACGCCGTCGCGCAACGGTAAGCTGAAGCTCATCACTGACCATTTCCGCGCCGTCGAGGATCCCGATCGCGGCCTGGCGCTGGCGGCCCTGACCGGCGAGCTCGACATCGCCTCGGTCAAGCCGGCGATGCTGCGCCAACTCGTGTCGGAGCGCATGGACCCGGTGCTGTTCGGCTATTCCTACGACTATGTCGGCGACCTCGCCGAGACGGTGTCGCTGGTGTGGCCAGAGCCAGGCGGCAATGCATCGCCTGCAGCACCCCCACCCCTTACCCCTCCCCACAAGGGGGAGGGAGACGTCAGCGTCTCAGAATCCCCCTCCCCCTTGTGGGGAGGGGTAAGGGGTGGGGGTAATCCGGCCTACAAACCCAACCACGACATCACGCTCGCCGACGTCGTCGCAGCCCTCCAGTCCGCCAGCCGCTCCGACGGGCCGGCCGTGCTCGCCCGCCTGCTCGACCAGGCGGAAACGTCGGCGCGCTTCGCCATCATCAAGCTGGTCACCGGCGGGCTGCGCATCGGCGTCTCGGCACGGCTTGCCAAGCAGGCGCTGGCCGACCTCGGCCCCGTCGACGTCGCCGAGATCGAGGAGCTGTGGCATGGGCTGGCACCGCCCTATGCCGACCTGTTCGCCTGGCTGGAGGGCAAGGCGCCGAAGCCGGAACAGGCAGCCAAGGCGCCATTCCGCCCGGTGATGCTGTCCAACCCGGTCAGTGAAGGCGATCTCGAAAAGCTCGATCCCGCCGACTATGCCGCCGAATGGAAATGGGACGGCATCCGCGTCCAGGCGGTGTCGGAGGGCGGCGTCCGCCGGCTCTATTCGCGCACCGGCGACGACGTCTCCGGGGCGTTCCCGGACGTCGTCGCGGCGATGGATTTCGAGGCGGCTCTCGACGGCGAACTTCTGGTCGGCGTGCCCCCCGAAGCGACCGGCACCTTCTCCGACCTGCAGCAGCGGCTCAACCGCAAGACCGTATCAGCCAAGATGCAGGCGCAATATCCAGCCTTCGTGCGCTGCTACGACCTGCTCCAGCTCAATGGCGAGGACCTGCGCGGCCTCGCCTTCACCGAGCGGCGCCGGCATCTCGAAACCTTCATCGCCGCGCTCGACCCCGACCGCTTCGACCTGTCGCCGCTGGTTGCCTTCGATGGCTGGACCCAGCTCGAGGACATGCGTAGCGCACCGCCGCACCCGATCATCGAGGGCGTGATGCTGAAGCGGCTCGATTCGCCCTATCTCGCCGGCCGGCCCAAGGGTCCGTGGTTCAAGTGGAAGCGCGACCCGCATACGGTCGACGCGGTGCTGATGTATGCCCAGCGCGGCCACGGCAAGCGCTCGAGCTTCTATTCCGACTACACTTTCGGCGTCTGGTCGGGCGCCGAGGGCGCGGAAGAGCTGGTGCCGGTGGGCAAGGCCTATTTCGGCTTCACCGACGAGGAGCTCAAACAGATCGACAAATTCGTCCGCGACAACACCATCGAGCGCTTCGGCCCGGTGCGCTCGGTGCGCGCCGACCGAGCCAACGGGCTGGTGCTGGAAGTCGCCTTCGAGGGACTGAACCGCTCGACCCGCCACAAATCCGGCGTCGCGATGCGTTTTCCCCGCATCTCGCGCCTACGCTGGGACAAGCCGCCGGCCGAGGCCGACCGCATCGAGACGCTGCAGGCGCTGCTCGACTGAGGCGGGTGCGCCGCCTATTCGGTCACCGAGACCCTGATCTCATAGATGTCGACGGCTTTGCCCTGCTTGTCGATGTCGGTGTTGATCGCGATGGTCCCGGCAGCGCCCGGCTGCTTGTCGGGCACGTCCATCTCGAACAGGTACTCGCCGCGCTGGTAGCCGACGATGTAGCGCTTGCGGCCGCAATCGCCGAGCTCGCCGAAATTGCAGTCGACGGCCATCTGCGTTTCCTTGCCGTCCTCGGCGCGGGCGACGATGTCGAACACCGCATGCTTGCCGGCGATCTGCTGCAGCAGTCCCTGGCCGACGTCGAAGCTGATGGCCGAGCCGGTGCTGCCCGATCGGATGCGCAGGAAGCTGCCGGTATCGTCGGCCGTCACCTCGGCGCTGGTGCCGCTCGGCGTGCTGACGTCGGTCGGATCGGTCGGGGTGAACACGGTGATCCAGTTGCGCGCCTGGTCGACCTCGCCCGGCCGGGCCGGTCCGCCATCCGGCGAAAAGTCCTCGCTCTCGAGCGTCTTCGGCGGGTTGCGCACCGACGTGTCGATCTCTTCGGCCGACTTGAACTGGTCGGTCTGCACCGCCCACCAGGCGCCGATGCCGCCCATGGCAAGCAAGGTCACGGCAAAGAACATCGCCGCGAACGGCCGTTGCTTTTCGGCGCGCCGGGCCGCGCGATCCGCCGCGCGACGCTCGGCCCTGCTGCGCTTTTCGGTGATCTCGACCGGCCCGCCGGGCAGGGTGGCATCGGGCATGATATCGGGCACGACGGGCGTGACGCCGGTCGCCGGGCTGCCGATCGACACCGACGGCGCCTTGGCCGCGCCATTGCCGTTGAGCGAGACTTCCGGAGCCGGGGCCGCATTGGCTGTGCCGGCCGACACCGCCGGCATGAACTCCGATTCGATCTCGGTGATCGTGGCCTGCAGCGACTTGCGGCGGTTGATCGCCACCTCGACGGTCATGGCAGGATTGGTCTTGAGCGCGCGATCGAGCGCGGCAAAGGCCGCTCGATAGACCTTTTCGCGAAATTCGCGGTTCTCGGGGTCGCCCTTTTCGAAAGCGTTCCGGATCGCCTTTTCGATCGAATCCAACCGATATTCCTCGCAACGCACCTTTGTTGCCAGATGGTTAGCGACAGACCGGGCATCAATCAACGGCACGGAAAGCGTTTTGTCGGCCAAAACTGGATGCAATGCATCTGCGGACCGGCAAAAATGCGTGCAGCAGCGCTTGAAGCCGGTGCATTGTCCGCAGCGCCCGATCTGCTATAAGAAGTTACGTTTACGGAAACGTCAAAATCAAAAGCCGGGAGAGACAAGCGTGGCGCTGCCTGAAATCCTCAAGAAGAACCTGCGCATTCCAGTCGTCGGCGCGCCGCTGTTCATCATCTCGCATCCGCCGCTGGTGCTGGCGCAGTGCAAGGCCGGCGTCGTCGGCTCGTTCCCGGCTCTGAACGCCCGGCCCGAGGCCCAGCTCGACGAATGGCTGGCCCAGGTCACCGAGGATCTTGTCGCCCACGACGCCGCCAATCCCGAACTCCCGGCCGCCCCCTTCGCCGTCAACCAGATCGTGCACAAGTCGAACAAGCGCCTCGAGCACGATTTGCGCCTGTGCGTGAAGTACAAGGTGCCGGTCGTCATCTCGTCGCTCGGCGCGGTCGAGGAGGTCAACCAGGCCGTCCACTCCTATGGCGGCATCGTACTGCACGACATCATCCACGACCGCCATGCCCGCAAGGCGATCAAGATGGGCGCCGACGGCCTGATCGCGGTCGCCGCCGGCGCCGGCGGCCATGCCGGCACGCTGTCGCCGTTTGCGCTCATTCAGGAAATCCGCCAGTGGTTCGACGGGCCGCTGCTTTTGTCGGGCGCCATCGCCAAAGGCGGCGCCGTGCTCGCCGCCCAGGCCATGGGCGCCGACCTCGCCTATATCGGCTCGCCCTTCATCGCCACCGAGGAGGCCCGCGCCGCCGAGGCCTACAAGCAGATGATAGTCGACTCGAAGGCCGCCGACATCGTCTACTCCAACCTGTTCACCGGCATCCACGGCAACTACCTCAAGGGCTCGGTACGCGCCTCGGGCATGGATCCCGACCACCTCGCCGTCTCCGACCCCTCGAAGATGGATTTCGAGGAAGAGGGCAAATACAAGGCCTGGAAGGACATCTGGGGCTGCGGCCAGGGCATCGGCGCCGTCGACAAGGTCGTGCCGGCGGCCGAACTCGTCGCCCGCCTCGCCGGCGAATACGCCGCCGCCAAGGCCCGCATCTGCGCCTGATGCGGAGCTTGCGCGCCATTGCGGCGCGCGGGCCTGTACACCGCGACACGCGGCGATCGTGCGCCGCCTGTCAAATCCCTGCAAAGGCCGCTTGAAATCGGCGCGCAATGAAGTTATCAGGCACTCACGTCGCGCGAGCCTCCGGGATCGCGCAGCCTGGAAGCCGCTTTAGCTCAGTTGGTAGAGCACATCATTCGTAATGATGGGGTCAGGTGTTCGAGTCACCTAAGCGGCACCAGTTCTTCCCATGAAACCCAGACAGTCGAAAGCAGGCGGCCTGCCCGCCTCCTGATGGCGTTTTTTCCACTTCCCAAGGCTCCGTCAGGCGAACAGTCCCAGCGAAACTTCGGCTGCGCATTCCCGTCGCGAGGACGGTTCCATGCCCGCAGTTTGAGCCAGCGCAAAGAAGCCAGCGCCGGCCATCGCTAGGGTCCGTTCCGTCGGATGCAACACCCTCTGTTTGCACCTGATCCAACCTAGCTCGCCCGCGCTGCCTCCCCATTCGGCGCGGGCCTTTTCTTCTGCCGGTGGTCTCGATCCAGGCGAGGCAAGCCACGACTGCGGCATCTGCCGCGGCACGCGAGGCCATCTTCTTTGCGCTAGCGCAAAGAAGTCCCAGGGGCGCTGGGCCATGTTGCCGGCACCCCAACCGGAGAAAAGTCCGTGCCTGAAGCCAACCAAGATAGCTCCCTTCTCCCCATGCTGGTCGCCGGGCTGGTCCTGGTCGTGTTCGGCGGCATCGCCATCATGATGTTCGTCTGATCGGCAGCCGCAAAACGGAGACGCCGCGCGTGTGACGCATCACGCGCGGTCGCGTTCGCCATGTCGCATGGGGCTCCATGGCAACCGGCGGCACGCCGGTGTCGAAAGTCGAATGTAAGCGGGCAACAGCAAGGGCCCGCCGGGGGGTGCCGGCAGGCCCCTATGTCGGAGCGATGGCGGGCGGGGGTGTGGGTCGCTCCGTCAACCAAGAACGAAGCTGAGGTGGTTCGGTTCCCGAACTCGCATGGCGAGCGCGGGCCGATCGCATGCGCGCCTTTCCATGCCGCGCCACCCCCACCGCGCCGGGCAGACATCGGCACCGGGAGCATGGCGCACTCAGGAGGCGGTCTGGCGGAGGCGGGCGATCAAGGCAACAAGCTCCGATTGCCGGCTGGTGCCGGTCTTGGCAAAGATGGAGCGGAGATGCGATCGCGCCGTCTCATAGCTGACCGAGCGCCGTTCGGCCGCTTCGCGCAGCGACATTCCATCGGCGAGCATCGAGGCCAGCATCGCCTGGGACCTGGTCAGGCCGAATGTCTCGGCGACATGTTCGGGTTCTGAAATCTTCGATTGATCGAGGTCCTCGATCAGGCAAACGCCGACCGAGTGCGAAAAGATATCGAGCAGGTTGCCGCCGAGGCGCTGGATGCGCAGCAGGATCGGCCGCGAGGCATCCCTCTGGATCACCACCGGCTTGGCCGCATCGGGGTCCAGCCATCTTTCCGTCAGCACGGTGTTCATCCGCGTCTTGATCAGCACGGTTTCGGCATGCGTCCGCGAGCGGAGTTCCCCTTGCGATATCTGCAATTCGCGTCCGAGGCTTGCGCTCGCAGCAGCGTTCGTGGCCGTCACCTTGCCGAAGCGGTCGAAAAACACCGCTCCCATCTTCGCCATCTGGAAGGCTTCCAGCATGCCGTCGATCTTCTGGCTGGCGATGTTCCATGTGATCGAGGCGGACACCATCAGGCGATCCCGCATCGCGCGGAAAATCCGCTCGTCCTCGACATCGAACGGGTCCTCGTCGAGGCGCCGGTGCAAGGTGAAGCAGACCAGGTCCCTGGCGTTCGAGAGACCAATGATGCAGGTGCGGCCAATCCCATACTTCGATTGGGCACGATAATATTCCTGGTTCTTGAAATCATCGCTGGTGGTGTAGTGCTGCTCCAGCACGGTCCCCTGCAACGCCAGCAACGGCATTCCGCGGAGACGCCACTCACGCTTGTTCCAGCCGCCATCGAAATAACCTTCGAGGGCTGGCTGGAGGCTGTCGGTGCTGACCAGCCCGCCCGGGAAACAGCCATGCAGGGGCACGATGTTGACCCCGAAGGCGCTCGTGGCCTCGGCCACCTGGGAAAGAATGCGCGGCCACAAGGAAGGATCGACGGCAGCTTCGAGAGTTCCGTCGAGCGCACGATCCAGTTTGGCTAAGTCAATTCGCATCGGACATGCGGAACAGGCGCGAGTCTATTTTCCAACACATACATCAATACCTTGTAGAAAATCGAGACAGTGCGGCTGCGAACCGCATTTGGCCCGGCAGAGACGCGTTCGCTCCGGATGCTCGCGCCGCACTTCTTCCGCTCGATGTCGGGCCTGCACCGGCGTGCGGAACTTTCAGCCGCCCATGGAACTGTCCTCCGTTTCGGGAATTGATTCAAAAGGCAGCTTCAGGAGCCACACATCATGCCGACGCCGCTTCAGCCGCGCCAACCGAGAGAAGATCAGAACAGCTTCGAATACTTCTTCGCAGCGGCGGTCATGATCGCCGTAGCGCTAACGATTCTCAACGCGGCGGCGGCGGATTTCATGCCGGCCATATTGCTGCTGCCCTGAACCGTACGAGGAGCGGGAAAGCCCGCCTTGCCGCTATGGATTGGTCGGATTGGTTCTATGTCGCCGTGGCGTTCGGCGCGGCGAGCGCGGTGCTCTGGCAGCTCGGCTATTAGCGGCCCGGAACGGGGCGCATCTGGCGCGCTGGCCCGGACATCGTTGACCGACGTCCGGAGCCGTGGATTTTGCGCACTCGGCGCTAGGCTGATTTCACCACCCTCAGCAGCACGAGCAGGATCACGGCACCGATGGTCGCATGGATGATCGCGGCGATGATGCCGGTCCCCAGGCTGATGCCGACGGCCGGAAACAGCCAGCCGGCAATCAGCGCGCCGACGATGCCGACCACGATGTTGCCGAGCAGGCCGAAGCCGTAGCCCTTGACCAGCTGGCCGGCGAGCCAGCCGGCGACGGCACCGACGATAAGGAAGATGAGCAGGCTTTCGATACCCATATGATCTCTCCTGGTTTGTGCCGTTTGGAGGTCAGGCTACGGCAGTGGTCTGGTCCTCGACGGCAGCGCCCGGCGTGTTCTTCTTGATCGACTCGATCGCCTTCAGCGCCGACGCCTTGGCCGAATAGCCCTCGGAGCTGAACATGACCTCGCCATTGGAAGCCCTGAAGCGGAAGCGAAACTCACCGCCCTTGTCCTTGTAGACCTCGAATTTGTACATCGCATTTCCTCGTAATTGCCGGTCCGCGACTCACGTCGCTGGCGAATCGTCGCACAGGCAAGCGGCGAAAGTCCATCACGGTTGCATCGGCGCGTGGCCGGCTCGCGGCAAGCGTGTCAGGCGTCCCTGTCGGTCAGGCAGATGTGGCAGCATCCGGTGCCGTGGCCGGGCGTCCAGGTGACATTGTCGAAGCGCACGCCGGTGGCCTCGAACAGGCCGCGATCGAAGGCGCCGGCGATCCGGCACAATGTCGCCAGCGTGCCTTCCGCGACGCCCGCCGCCAGCCAGGCGTCCTTCAGCGGACAGCGCCTGACCTTGAAGGCGATGTGGCTGTCGCTGCGCTCGACGTCGGTGGGGTACATGCGCCCGTCATCCGGGCTGACGGCCAGGAAGGCCTCGCCGATGGCGCGCGCGTCGTTGGGACCGAACCGGGCGAACGCTACCTCCGCCACCTCGCGGCCGCGCCGCTCGATCGCCCGCACCAGCACCTCCTCCGCCTTCGCCTCGCCCAGCTCCGCCGACAGTTCTTCCAGCATCAGCCGGTAGAGGTCGGCGCGGTTGCGGAAGGCGGAGTCGAGTTCGAGAGCCAGCCTTTCGGCCCGTTCGGCATGTTCGGTCACGAGGCGGTCTCCCTGAATTTCGGTAGTTCCGGCGTGGCCGCCACCAGGGCCCGGCCGATGGCTGAGGCGGGTGCGGCGATCACCGCCCTCGCCTCGCCCTGTTCGACGACACGGCCGCCGTCCATGATGGCGATGCGGTGGGCGATCGCCCTGACGGCACCGAGGTCGTGCGAAATGAACAGATAGGCGATGCCCTCTTCCGCCTGCAACTCCATGAGCAGCCGCAAGATGTCGCCGCGCACCAGCACATCGAGTGCGGCCACCGCCTCGTCGAGCACGATCAGACGTGGCCGCGTGGCGATCGCCCGGGCAATCGCCACGCGCTGGCGCTGGCCGCCCGAGATTTCGTGGACGCGCCGGCCGGCAAGTTCGGGCGCAAGCCCGACGCGTTCGAGCAGCGCCGCAATTGCCCCGGGGCGGGCCGCCCGGCCGGCGATGCCATGGATGCGCAGCGGGTCGTCGATCAGCCGGGCCACCGCGGCGCGTGGGTTGAAGGCGGCGAGTGGATCCTGGAACACCATCTGCAGTTTTGGCCTGATGGCGCGCAACGCGGCCCCGCGCAGCGCCAGCAGGTCCTCGC
This sequence comes from Aminobacter aganoensis, assembly GCF_014206975.1. Lineage (GTDB taxonomy): Bacteria > Pseudomonadota > Alphaproteobacteria > Rhizobiales > Rhizobiaceae > Aminobacter > Aminobacter aganoensis. The sequence continues at coordinate 558,839 of NZ_JACHOU010000003.1, read as the reverse complement.
CGTCGAAGCGGGCGCCGCCGCCGTCGGGCTCGACCAGCCGCAGCAGGATGCGCGCCACCGTCGACTTGCCCGAGCCTGATGGACCGACCAGCGCCAGGGTCTCGCCGGAAGCAATCGAGAACGAGACGCCGTCGAGGGCGGCGAACTCCTTGTCGCCGCGCCGGTAGCGTTTCGACAGTCCCTGGACGTCGAGCAGCGCGCTCATGCCTCCAGCCCCAGATGGGCGACGAGCAGCGCACGGCTGTAGTCGGTCCTCGGACGAGCCACCAGCGCGGCCGTCGTGGCCTGCTCGACCATGCGGCCATGGCGAAAGACGGCGATGCGGTCGGCGAGGTTGGCGGCAAGCCCGATGTCGTGGCTGACGAAGATCAGCGCCATGCCGTCCTCGGTCACCAGTGCCCGGATCAGCGCCACGATCTCGGCCTGCACGATGGTGTCGAGCGCGCTCGTCGCCTCGTCGGCGATCAAAAGCTTCGGGCGCGCCACGATGGCGGCGGCAATCGCCACGCGCTGCTTCTGCCCGCCCGACAGCTGATGCGCATAGGCCCGCGCCAAGGCAGCCGGCTCGGGCAGCTTGACCCGGTCAAGCAATTCGACCGCCAGCCGCCGTGCTGCGCGCCAGCCCATGTCGAGATTGGCATGCGCCACCTCTGCCACCTGGTCGCCGAGAGCCATGACGGGGTCGAGGCTCGATCCGGGGTCCTGGAAGACGAAACCGATGTCGCGGCCGTTGCGCGCCGGATGGTCGAGGCCGGGCCATGTGATCGTGCCATGGAGCCTCGCCGTTCGTGGCAACAAACCAGCTATCGCCCGCGCCAGCGTGCTCTTGCCCGAGCCGCTCTCGCCGATGACAGCGAGCCGTTCGCCGGCGGCAAGTGCAAGGTCGACGCCCTCAAGGGCAGCGGTCGCAGCGCCGCTGTAGCGCACGCCCAGTCCGCGCAGTTCGAGCAGCGCGCTCATGCCTGCCGCTCCCGTGCCGCAGTGCCTTCGACGACACCCTCGCCGGCGAGGTAGACGCCGAGCACGGCAAGCACCAGGGCGATGCCGGGGATGACGGAGAGGTAAGGTGCCGAGCGCAGCACCGCCCTGCCCTCCGCGATCATGCCGCCCCAGGTGACGCGGTTGGGGTCGCCGAGGCCGAGGAACGACAGCGCCGCCTCGGTCAGGATGGCGGCGGCGACGATCACCGACGACAGCGCCAGCACCGGCGGCAGCGCATTGGGCAACACCTCGCGGAAGGCGATCTCGACCGGGTGCATGCCGATCACTCGCGCCGAGGCGACATAGTCGCGCTCGCGGATCGACAGCACCTCGGCACGCGCGATGCGCGCCGGCCCGGTCCAGGCGCTCAGCGCGATCGCCATCACCACCACGCCGAGCGACGGCCCGACGACGCTGACCAGCGCCAGCGACAACAGGAAGCCCGGCACAGTCTGGAAGGCGTCGGTGATGCGCATCAGCACCTCGTCGACCAGCCCGCCGGCAAAGCCCGCAATGGTTCCGACGATGCTGCCGACGAGGATCGAGGCGGCAGCCGCAGCAAGGCCCACGGCCAGCGAAGTGCGCGCGCCATGGAACAGCCCGGCCAGTACGTCGCGGCCGAGGCGGTCGGTGCCGAGCGGCAGCGCCCAGTCCTGGAACGGCCGCAGCAAGGGCTGGCCGGCAATCGCCAGAGGATCGCCGGGAAACAGCAGCGGTGCTGCCAAGGCCATCGCGCCAAGCAGGCCGAGAATGACGAAGCCGGCGACGGCATCGGGCGAACGGAGCAGGCGGGCGAGGCTCATGCGCTCGCCTCGCTGGCGCCGACGCGCGGGTCAAGCGCGGCATAGGCGATATCGACGAGCAGGTTGATGACGATCACGAGTGCGGCGCTGACCAGGATGATGCCGATCAGCAATGGCGTGTCGCGCGAGCCCACCGCCTCCTGCGCCAGCCGGCCGAGCCCCGGCACCGAAAAGACGCTTTCAATCACCACGCTGCCGCCCAGCATCTGCGCCGACTGCAGGCCGAGCATGGTGACCAGCGGCAACAGCGCATTGCGTGCGACATGGCTCAGCACGATGCGGCGCCGGCCGATCCCCCTTGCGCGGGCGGCCCGGGTAAAATCCATGCGCCAGACCTCTGCCATGCCGGCCCGCATCATGCGGAGATAGAGCGCGAGATAGATCAGGCCGAGGCTGGTCACCGGCAGCACCATGTGCCTGGCAACGTCGAGCGCCCGGGCAAAGCCTACCTTGCCGGATGCGATGGTCTCCATGCCCGACAGCGGCAGCCAGCGCAGCTCGACCGAAAAGACGATGGTCAGCACCAGCGCCAGCCAGAACCCGGGCACGGCATAAAGCGCCAGCGAGCCGATCGACAGTGCCCGGTCGCGGGCGCTGCCCGGCCGCGCGCCAGCGACAATGCCGAGTGCCGTGCCGAGCGCGAAGGACAAGGCGGTCGCCGCGCCCATCAGCAGCAGCGTGTTCGGCAGCCGCTCCAGCACGACATCCCGCACAGGCCGGGAGAAGGCGACCGAGTGGCCGAGGTCGAGATGCAGCAACGCCCAGAGATAGGCGGCGAGCCGCGTCATCGGCGAGGCATCGAGCCCCCAGCCCTGGCGCAGCGCCTCGATCATGCCGGCGTCGCCCCCGACCGAGGCGACATAAGCATCGACCGCATCGCCGGGCGCAGCCTCGAGCAGCAGGAACGAGCCGATGACCACGATCAGCAGCACCGGAATGGCGCCGACCAGCCGGCGTTTCAGGAGGCGGAAAGTGCGGTTCATCGAGGCATTGCCCCTGATGGGCGCGTGCATGACGCACCCCCACCCCTAACCCCTCCCCACAAGGGGGAGGGGAATTCCCATGTCACCCGATGCGCCAAGATGGATAGCTGCGCGCGCGCTTGGCGCACGACAGCGAGTCCCCCTCCCCCTTGTGGGGAGGGGTTAGGGGTGGGGGTGTTTGGAGGCACTGAGATTTCCAGAGGCATGCTCAGTAACGGATCATCATCCCGGCTGGCGGAATGATGTCACGTTTCGACATAGGTGTCCGCCCAGTTCGAAACCGCCCAGCGCGGGTTGTTGGAGACGTTCTTGACCGTGTCGCGCGCGACCGTGATGAAACCCCATTCGGCGACGTTGATCAGCGGCAGCTCGGCTGCCACCTTCTTCTGGAACTCCTTGTAGAGATCGATGCGCGCCGCAGGGTCCAGCGTCTCCGCCGCCTTGGCGATCAGCGCGTCGAGCTCGTCGTTCTTGTAGCCGCCCTGGTTGGAGAACGGCACGCCGTCGGGAATGCCCGACTGCACCAGGATGGTCGTCGAGATCGCCGGGTCGCCACGGAACACCGGCGGAGCGATGGCGATGTCGAAGGCGTGGTCGGTGTAGACGGCCTTCTGGTGCGCGGCGGAGTCGTTGTTGACCAGTTCGGCGTCGATGCCGACGGCGGCCAGCGCCTGGCGCAGATAGTCGCCGAACTGCTTGGTCTCGTTGAAATAGGGTGCCGGCAAAAGCTTCAGCGCAAAACGCTTGCCGTCGTCCTTTTTCGGATAACCTGCCTCGTCGAGCAGCGCATTGGCCTTGGCGACGTCGAAGCCATAGGTCGCAACCTCAGCCATGTAGAACTGCTTGTCGTTCTGCGGAACGATGCCGGTCGCCGGCTTGGCATAGCCGAGGAAGATCGTCTTCACGACGAAGTCCCTGTCGATGGCGTGCGCAATCGCCTGGCGCACCTTGACGTCGGCCAGCTCCTTGCGGCGGTGGTTGATCTCCACCACCAGCTGGTATGTCAGCGCCTCGTAGCCCTCGGTGATGACCTTGATGCCCGGCACCTTGGAGATGCGGTCGAGGTCGGCCAGCGGCACGGCCGAGAAGGCCGCAAGCTGGATTTCTTCCGCCTCCAGCGCCCCGGCTGCCGCCGCACGGTCGGGCAGCACGCGATAGATGATCTCGTCGAGTGCCGGTTCGCCCTCGCCCCAGTATTGGTCGTAACGCTCGAGCCGGTAATATTCGCCTGCCTTGTGCTCGGCGAACTTGAACGGGCCGGTGCCGATGGGCGCGTTGTTGGCCGGGTTCTCGGCGATGTCCTTGCCGTCGTAGACGTGCTTGGGCAGCACCGCCGTCAACGCCGGCAGCGCATTCCTGATCAGTTGCAGCGGCGTCGGCTTGGAGAACTTGAACACGGCCGTGTTCGCGTCCGGCGTCTCCACGGCTTCCAGGTTCTTGAACACGACGCGGCCAAGGTTCTGCAACGGCTTCCAGACGTTGAGCGCCGAGAACGCCACGTCGGCGGAGCTGAACGGCTTGCCGTCGTGCCAGGTCACGCCCTCGCGCAGCTTGAAGGTGACCGACAGCCCGTCGGCCGAGCCTTCCCAGCTCGTCGCCAGCCGCGGCTCGAGCCCGTCCTCGCCGTCGAACGAGGCCTCGGCCAGCGGCTCGACGACCTTGCTCGACACGAAGAACACGCCGTTCGAAGCGACGATCGCCGGGTTCAGGTTGCGCGGCTCGGAATCGGCGGCGACCACCAGCCGCCCGCCCTTTTTCGCCTGCGTCAAGCCGATCGACGGCAAGGCCGTCGACGCCAGAAAGAATGCCGACCCCGCCAGCACTTTGCGCCTGGACAATTCAATTCCCGCCATATCGGCCTCCATGCATCGGGCTGGCTGAAAGGCCGGCCCGTCAATTCGATGCAGCGGATTATGATCGCCGCCGAAGCTTTTGCGAGAGACGAAATTGGCGTTTTGGGGCCGTGGCCCAAAACATTGTGCTCCGTGCGCGTGTGTTTCCACGCTCGCAGGCCAGATGTGCGAAGGCCCGGAACCGATGTCGGTTTCCGGGCCCAGGCTCAAGGCAGGATGGAAGAAGTCACCTTTCGTTCAAGCGGCCTTCTTCCTGGCCAGGCGCGCACGGATGCTTTCGACATCGGCGCGCGGCGTCGCGGCAAACAGCGTCTTGGTGTAGCTGTGCTTGGGGTCGGCGAAGACCTCGTCGCGGCTGCCATATTCGACCGCCTCGCCGAAATACATCACCATCACCTCGTCGGCGATGTAGCGCACCACCGACAGGTCGTGGCTGATGAAGACGTAGGTCAGCTGGAGCTCGTCCTGCAGGTCGGCGAGAAGGTTCAGCACCTGCGCCTGCACCGACAGGTCGAGCGCCGAGACCGGCTCGTCCAGCACCAGCAGCTTCGGGTTCAGCATCAGGGCGCGCGCAATGGCGATGCGCTGGCGCTGGCCACCCGAAAACATGTGCGGATAGCGGTTGTAGTGCTTCTCCTCGAGGCCGACCTTCTTCAACAGCGTCATCGCCCTGTCGCGGCGTTCGTCGGCCGGGGTGTCGGTGTTGATGACCAGCGGCTCGGTCAGGATGTCGCCGATCTTCTGGCGCGGGTTGAGCGAGCCATAGGGGTTCTGGAAGACGATCTGCACCTTGCGGCGCATCTCCGGGGTCATGTCGCCCTTGGCGATGTCGATCTTCTTGCCTTCGATCAGCAGGTCGCCCGAGGTCGCCGGGTCGATCAGCGTCAGGATGCGGCCGAGCGTGGACTTGCCACAGCCGCTTTCGCCGACGATGGCCAGCGTCTTGCCCTTCTCGACGGTGAAGCTCACGCCCTTCACGGCATGAACGGTCTTGGCCTTCTTCAGCAGGCTGCCGGGCACGTGGTAGTCGCGCACGATGTTGCGCGCTTCGAGAATGACGCTCATCGTGCAGCTCCTTCCACCTGGTCGTCGACGAACAGTTCGGAGATCGTCGGCAGGCGGTCGCCGGTGGCGTTGTCGGGCAATGCCGCCAGAAGCGCGCGCGTGTAGTTGCTCTTCGGGTTCTCGAACAGCGTCAGCACGTCGGCTTCTTCCATCTTGCGGCCCTTGTACTGCACGACCACGCGGTCGGCGGTCTCGGCCACGACACCCATGTTGTGGGTGATCATGATCAGGCCCATGCCATGGTCGGCCTGCAGCTTCATCAGCAGGTCGAGGATCTGCTTCTGGATCGTCACGTCGAGCGCCGTGGTCGGCTCGTCGGCGATGAGCAGCTTGGGATTGCAGGCGATCGCGATGGCGATCATCACGCGCTGGCACTGGCCGCCCGACATCTGGTGCGGATAGGAGCCGAGACGATCCGCCGGGTCGGGAATGCCGACCGCCTCGAACAGCTCGATCGCGCGCTTGCGGCGCGCCGCCTTGTCGAGGCCCAGATGCACGCGCAGCACTTCCTCGATCTGGAAGCCGACGGTGAAGCACGGGTTGAGGCTGGCCACCGGCTCCTGGAAGATCATGGCAATGTCCTTGCCGATGATCTTGCGCCGCTCGCTGGCCGGCATTGACAGCAGGTCGCGGCCATTGAAGGTCAGCTTGTCGGCGGTGACCTTGGCGGTCCAGGGCAAGAGCCCCATCGCCGCCAGCATCGACACCGACTTGCCCGAGCCGGACTCGCCGACGATGGCGAGAACCTCGCCCTCGTGGACCTTCATCGATACGCCGTTGACCGCGCGGAAGGGGCCGGAGGCCGTCTCGAACTCGACGACCAGGTTTTCGATTTCAAGAAGTGCCATGTCAGGACCTCTTCAGCTTCGGGTCGAGCGCGTCGCGCAGGCCATCGCCCATCAGGTTGATCGCCAGCACGGTGATAAGGATCGCCACGCCCGGAAGCGTCACCACCCACCACTTGCTCTGGATGAACTCGCGGGCCTCGGCCAGCATCGTGCCCCATTCCGGCGTCGGCGGCTGCGCGCCCATGCCGAGGAAGCCGAGTGCGGCGGCGTCGAGGATGGCGCTCGAAAACGACAGCGTCGCCTGGACGATCAGCGGCGCCATGCAGTTCGGCAGGATGGTCTTGAACATCAGCCGGGCATGGCCGGCGCCGGCCACCTTGGCGGCGACGACGTAGTCGCGGGTCTTTTCGCTCATCACCGCGGCGCGCGCCAGGCGCACGAAATGCGGCTGGTAGACGAGCGAAATCGCGATCATCGCATTGACCAGGCCCGGCCCGAGGATCGCCACCAGCACGAGCGCCAGCAGCAGCGACGGGAAGGCGAGGATGATGTCCATCACGCGCATGATGGCGGTGTCGACCCAGCCGCGGAAGTAGCCGGCAATGACGCCGAAGACGACGCCGACGACCAGCGACAGCGTCGTGACGATGACGCCGACGAACAGCGAGAACTGGGTGCCGAAGATCAGGCGCGAGAGCATGTCGCGGCCGACGGCGTCGGTGCCGAGCAGGAAGTCGGCGCGGCCGCCCTCCTGCCAGACCGGCGGAACCAGGACCGCGTCGCGGTATTGCTGGGTCGGATCGTGCGGCGCGATCAGCGGCGCGAAGATCGCCAGCAGAACGAGGAAGATGAAGAACACGAGGCCTATGACGGCGCCGCGGTTTTCGGAGAAGTAGTACCAGAATTCGGCCAGTCGCGCCCGGCGGGACGGATCAGTCGAAACGGCGCTGGTTGCAGCAGCTTGAGACATGACGCCCTCCTAGTGCCGGATACGCGGATTGATGAGGCCGTAAAGCAGGTCCACGGCAAGGTTCACCAGCATGATGACGGCAGCGATCATCAGCAGGCCACCCTGGATGACTGCGTAGTCGCGCCGCGACACGGAATCGACCATCCACTTGCCGATGCCCGGCCAGGAGAAGATCGTCTCGGTCAGGATCGCGCCGGCGAGCATCACGCCGACCTGCAGGCCGACGGTGGTGACGACCGGGATCATGGCGTTGCGCAGCGCATGGACGCCGACGACGCGGAATGCCGAAAGACCCTTGGCGCGCGCGGTGCGGACATAGTCTTCCGACAGCACCTCGAGCATCGCCGAGCGCGTCTGGCGCGCAATGACGGCGAGCGGGATGGTGCCCAGCACGATCGTCGGCAGGATCAGGTGGCTGACGGCCGACTTGAAGGCGCCGGCCTGGCCGGACAGCAGCGAGTCGATCAGCATGAAGCCGGTGACGGGCGGGAAATAGAACATCAGCGAGATGCGGCCGGAGACGGGCGTCCAGCCGAGCATGCCCGAAACCAGCATGATCAGCAGCAGGCCCCACCAGAAGATCGGCATCGAGAAGCCGACGAGAGCCGTGCCCATCATCGCCTGGTCGGCGAAGGAGCCGCGCTTGATCGCGGCGATCACGCCGGCCGGGATGCCGAGCACCACGGCGAAGATGATGGCGCAGAGCGACAGCTCGACGGTCGCCGGGAACAGTTCGAAGAACTGGTCGACAACCGGCCTCTTGGTGACGATCGAGGTGCCGAAATCGCCGCGCACGACACCCCAGAGGTAATCGAGATACTGGATGATGATCGGCCGGTCGAAACCGAGCGCGGCGGAGATTTCCGCGTGCCGCTCGGGCGACATGACGCGCTCACCCGACAGGAGGGCGACGGGATCGCCAGGCAGAAGTCGGATGAATGAGAATGCAATGATGGAAACCCCGACGAATGTCGGGATGAGGACGGCTAGCCGCCCCAACAGGAACCGGAGCATGTCAGACCTTTAAGTGAATGTTCCGAGAAAGGTAAGGGTAGCACAAAATGTGCATTGGGGCGCTTGTCGTACAAGCGCCCCAACCCAGGTTGGCCCTGTTTAGGCAACCTTACTCCGTGATGTCAACTCCGTCGAAGGCGAAGTCGCCGAGCGGGCTCTGGACGAAGCCTTCGACGTTCTTGCGCATCGGCACGACCGACAGCGAGTGGTCGATGGTCGCCCAGGGAGCGTCCTTCTTGAACACCACTTGCGCCTCTTCGTAGAGCTTGGTGCGTTCGGCCACGTCGTTGGTTTCCTTGGCCTTGGTCACCAGGTCGTCGAACTCCTTGTTGCACCACTGGGCGCGGTTATTGCCGCCGACGGCATCGCAACCGAGCAGGGTGTCGAGGAAGTTGTCCGGATCGCCATTGTCGCCGGTCCAGCCGAGCATGACGGCACCGTCACGATCCTTGGCCTTCGACTTGTCGAGGTATTCGGCCCACTCGTAGGAGACGATCTCGACCTCGACGCCGACCTTGGCGAAGTCGGACTGGATCAGCTCGGCCGCGCGGCGGGCGTTGAGCATGTAGGGACGCGAAACCGGCATCGCCCACACCTTCATCTTGAGACCGCTGACGCCAGCTGCCTCGAGCGCCTTCTTGGAGGCTTCCGGATCGTACTTGTCGTCTTCGACGGCCTTGTTGTACGACCACATGGTCGGCGGGATCGGGTTGGTCGCAGGGGTGGCGGCGCCCTGGAACACGGCGTCGACGATGGCCTGCTTGTTGATGGCCTGGTTCAGCGCCTTACGCACTTCAGCCTTGTCGAACGGAGCCTGGGTGGTGTTGTAGGCGAGATAGGCGACGTTGAGGCCTTCCTGCTCCATCACCTTCAGGTTGGTGTCGGCCTTCATCGCGGCGACGTCGGCAGCGTTCGGGAACGGCATCAGGTGGCATTCGCCGGCCTTCAGCTTCTGGTAGCGAACCGACGCGTCAGGGGTGATCGCGAAGACCAGGTCGTCGATCTTCTGCTTGCCGCCCCAGTAATCGGGGTTGGCCTTGTAGCGGATGATGGCGTCCTGCTGGTAGGCGACGAACGCGAACGGACCGGTGCCGAGCGGCATCTGGTTCATCTGGTTCATCTTGCCGTCGGCCTGCAGCTTGTCGGCATATTCCTTCGACACGATCGAAGCGAACGGCATCGCGATGTTGGCGAGGAACGGAGCTTCCTTGCGGGTCAGGGTGATCTTGACCGTCAGGTCGTCAACCTTCTCGACCGACTTGATGACTTCCGGGAAGCCCATGCCGGCAGCGTATTCCCACGAAGCGCCGGTAACGTACTTGTTCCACGGATTGTCGGCCTTGAGCTGGCGCTCGAAGGAGAAGACGACGTCGTCGGCGTTGAAGTCACGGCTCGGCGTGAAGAACTCGGTGGTCTGGTACTTGACGCCTGGACGCAGCTTGAAGGTGTACTCCAGGCCGTCGTCGGAGATCGTGTAGCTCTCGGCCAGGCCCGGCTCGGTCTCGGTCGTGCCCTTCTTGAATTCGAGCAGGCGGTTGTAGACGGTGTGCGCAGCGGCATCGAAAGTCGTGCCGGCGGTGTAGAGACCCGGATCGAAGCCTTCAGGCGAACCTTCCGAGCAGTAGACGAACGTCTTGGCGCTCGCCGCACCGCTCAGGACGGTTGCAGCCAGCAACGCGGCCGCAAAGGTCGTTTTTTTGAACATTGAACACTCCCTATGATTTTTCCCAAGCCCTACCCGTCAGGCTCGCAGGCGCGCATATAAGCACCGTTTATTCAGCTTTGGAACTCCCCGCCTACGTGCCCTTTGGTAAGCAGAATAATTTACCCACAGATGACTTGGCGACAGTCTGTTTTTTTCGAAATTTGATTATCCGGCAGACGATTTCGACTTTGGCGACGCTTCATCAGAAGCTGCTTTATCAGCTCCGGCTGCGCCATATCTCGTCGTGGCCGCGACATGGGTCCTGGCGCGCCATAGCCGATTCCAGCCGCGTCAAAAAAAAGCGAAATTCGGCCGCCGAGCTGACGTTGGGTGATACTTGCCGTTAACGTCATGTGGCAATACAAACAACTACAACATGCCCCGACGCGGCACTGTTCTTGCGGCGCTGCGACTAGTGACGAGGGCGAATGCCGGCGATCCATCAGGCCGGAAAAACAAGAACAACGTGGGAGGGTGCATTGGCTAAATCTACCGGCAAGGCGCGTACGGCAGACACCACAGCAAAGGCGGCAGCCAAGCCCGCCGGCAAGGCAAAGCCCGAAACCAAGGCAGCCGCCAAACCTGCCGCTCCGAAGGCCGAGGCAGCCAAGACTGCAAGATCGGCAGCCCCGGCAGCACCCGCCGCCAAGCCGGCGGCCAAGGTGACTGCCCCCGCCAAGAAGCCCGAAACGAAAGCCGCCGCCGCACCAACGCCCAAGGCGAAGGCCGTGCCGGCCAAGCCTGCCAGTGCCAAGCCTACCAGTGCCAAACCGGCAACGCCCAAGCCGGCGGCCGCCAAGACAAAGACGGCTCAGACCAAGCCTGCTGCCGCCAAGGCCTCGCCGGTAAAGGCCGAACCGGCAGCCAAGCCCGCGTCCAAGGCGAAGGCCGCCCCCGCGCCGGCCAAGTCTGCGGCCAGGCCGGCGGCAGCTAAATCCGAACCCACCAAGGCGGCTCCGGCCAAGGTTGCCGAAATGCCAAAGCCCGCGGCCAAGGCCGCTGCACCGACGAAGGCCAAGCCAGCCGCCAAGGCTCCCGTGGCAAAGGCGAAGCCAGCCGCGAGGGCCGCGGCTCCGGCCAAGGCCACCGCTGCCACCTCCGCTCCTGTCAAGGCCGCGCCAGTCAAGGCCGGGGCCAAGCCGTGGCTGAAGAGCTATCCCGCCAACATGGCGGCCGAGATCGCGCCGCTGACCTACCAGTCGATCGGCGACCTGCTCACCGCCGCCTGCCAGACATATGCCGGCCGCCCCGCCTTTTCCTGCATGGGCAAGTCGCTGACCTATGGCGAGCTCGACCGCATGTCGACGGCCTTCGCCGCCTGGCTGCAGTCGAAGGGCCTCGCCAAGGGGGCCCGCGTCGCCATCATGATGCCCAACGTGCTGCAGTACCCGGTGGCCATGATGGCCGTGCTGCGCGCCGGCTACACCGTGGTCAACGTCAACCCGCTCTACACGCCGCGCGAACTCGAGCACCAGCTCAAGGATTCGGGCGCCGAGGCGATCGTCATCCTCGAAAACTTCGCCACCACGCTGCAGGCGGTCGTCGCCAGGACCCAGGTCAAGCATGTCGTCGTCGCCTCGATGGGCGAGATGCTCGGGCTCAAGGGCGTGCTGGTCAACCTGGTGGTGCGCAAGGTCAAGAAGCTGGTGCCGGCCTGGTCGCTGCCCGGCCATGTCAAGTTCATGGCGGCGCTCAAGGAAGGTTCGGGCAAGAGCCTCAAGCCGGTCACCGTCGCCCCCGACGAGATCGCCTTCCTGCAATATACCGGCGGCACGACCGGCGTTTCCAAGGGTGCGATGCTGATCCACTCGAACGTGCTGGCCAATGTCGCCCAGCTGGCGCTGTGGGTCGAGGACGCCTACACGGTCAAGCCGAAGCCGCCGCACCTGACCTTCGTCTGCGCGCTGCCGCTCTACCATATCTTCGCGCTGACGGTGAACGCGCTGATGGGCATGCAGCAGGGCGCCCTCAACGTGCTGATCCCCAATCCGCGCGACATCCCCGGCTTCGTGAAGGAACTGGCCAAGTTCCAGTTCAACATCTTCCCCGGCCTCAACACGCTGTTCAACGCGCTGACCAACAACGAGGATTTCCGCAAGCTCGACTTCTCGGGCCTGATCCTCTCGCTCGGCGGTGGCATGGCCGTGCAGCGGCCGGTCGCCGAGCGCTGGAAGAAGGCGACGGGCAACCACATCACCGAGGGCTACGGCCTGTCGGAAACCTCGCCGGTGGCGACCGCCAACAAGTGCTCGTCACCCGACTTCACCGGCACCATCGGCCTGCCTCTGCCCTCGACCGACATCGCCATCCGCGACGAGGACGGCAACGACATGCCGCTCGGCGAGGTCGGCGAGATCTGCATCAGGGGACCGCAGGTGATGGCCGGCTACTGGAACCGGCCCGACGAAACCGCGAAGGTGATGACCCCCGACGGCTACTTCAAGTCGGGCGACATGGGCTTCATGGACGAGGCCGGCTTCACCAAGATCGTCGACCGCAAGAAGGACATGATCCTGGTCTCGGGCTTCAACGTCTATCCCAACGAACTCGAGGACGTCGTCGCCCAGCATCCCGGCGTGCTCGAAGTCGCGGCCGTCGGCGTGCCGGACGAACATTCGGGCGAAGTGCCCAAGCTGTTCGTCGTGCGCAAGGATCCCGACCTCACCGTCGAGACGCTGATCGCCTATTGCCGCGAAAACCTGACCGGCTACAAGCGGCCGAAATACATCGAGTTCCGCACCGAGCTGCCGAAGACCAATGTCGGCAAGATCTTGAGGCGCGAATTGCGGGGCTGACCCCTCGCCCTATTGCGACGAACATGCGGCCACCGTGGAAAGGTTTTCCACGGCGGCCGCTTATTTTCGCCCTCGGCGATCGCCGCGCGTCACGCCGCCTCATTTTCTCAAACGGCATCAAACGACCATTTGATTGAAGCGCTTGGCCATTTCCTGTGACCGTGGGAATAGCCCAACCTTCACGGCATGGATCCCCGGGTCTGCGCAGACCCGGGGATCCATGCCGTGACGGCTGGAGCTTACACCACGGTCCCATGCCATTCGTACATGCACGCGGATTGTCACCATCTGTCAGCATCCCGCGTGGATAGCCGCCCGCGTTTCTCCACCCCCCTCTCAACCTCCCGTATCATCACCCTCGCGATCTTCCACGGGACTCCGGTGCGCACCGGGCAACGGGGGGAAGCGCCGGTGCCGGGCTGGCAGGAGGTCGGATCTTCTGCTGGGTGATGAGCCCCCAAGCCTGGGCCTTGCTGGCGGCCTGCGGAAACCCCGCCGCCGCGAAGAGCGGGGCAAGAACACCGGGCGGGGCGCGAACGTCGCGCCACATAAAATACTATCGGAAGGCACGGCCTCGCGCCCCGCTTCCCGAACCTTTTCTCAAGCAATGGCCAGGCGCGAAGGCGAGCGTGGCAAGGCAGGCACTTGCCTTCTCCCCTTGCGGGAGAAGGTGGCCGAGCAAAGCGAGGTCGGATGAGGGGTGTTGGAAGGAATGAGAGTCTGCAGGAAGAATCTCGGAGGCAGAACCTGAAATGCCCTGCTCCGTCCCGCACCATTCATCCGTCTTGGCGCTGCGCGCCAATCCGCCCGGCCCTCCGCTATGCCTCCGGGCGTTCGTCGTTGGAAAAGCCAAATCGTTGGCTTTTCCTGGCCTTCGGCCACCACCTCACCCCACAATGCGAAAAGGGAAAACTACGCTCCGCCGACCTTCTCGCCGAAGGTGGAGAAAAACTGGCCGGCGAGTTTCTTCGAGGTCGAGGTGATCAGGCGGCTGCCGAGCTGGGCGATCTTGCCGCCGACGTCGGCCTTGGCGGCGTATTTGAGGATCGTCGCATCGGGGCCGTCCTCGGTCAGCGTCACGTCCGCGCCGCCCTTGGCGAAGCCGGCGATGCCGCCCTTGCCCTCGCCCTCGATGGTGTAGGAACGCGGCGGCTTGAGGTTTTTCAGCGTGACCTCGCCGGCGAAGGTCGCCTTGATCGGGCCGATCTTGAGCACCACCTTGGCCGCCATTTCGGTCGGCGACGACATCTCCAGGCTCTCGCAGCCGGGGATACTCTCCTTCAGGATCGCCGGGTCGTTCAGCGCCTTCCAGACCACGTCGATGGGGGCTGCGATCTTCTCCTCGCCTTCAATCACCAGAGCCACGGCAAATCCCTCCCTAGAGAACTCACCCGACGAGGGGTAACGCAGCAAATCGGGCTTGTCCATCGTGCCGGCGGCGCACCAAGCGGCGCATTCGGAAGCCAGCCACCGCGGTCGCGCCGGCATCGCGCTTGTGGCGTTTTCGCGCTTGGAATAACGATGCAGGTCGGACTACGGAGAAATGTCATGACCGGCCAGAAGACAACGAAGAAACTCCGTTCGCAGGAGTGGTTCGACAACCCCGACAATCCCGGCATGACCGCGCTCTATCTCGAGCGCTACCTGAATTTCGGCCTGACGCGCGAGGAGCTGCAGTCGGGCAAGCCGCTGATCGGCATCGCCCAGACCGGCTCGGACCTGTCGCCCTGCAACCGCCATCACATCGAGCTCGCCAAGCGGGTGCGCGACGGCATCGTGGCTGCCGGCGGCGTGCCGTTCGAGTTCCCGTGCCACCCGATCCAGGAAACGGGAAAACGCCCGACAGCCGCGCTCGACCGCAACCTCGCCTATCTCAGCCTTGTCGAGGTGCTCTACGGCTACCCGCTCGACGGCGTGGTGCTGACCATCGGCTGCGACAAAACCACGCCTGCGCTGTTGATGGCGGCAGCCACCGTCAACATTCCGGCGATCGCGCTGTCGGTCGGGCCGATGCTCAATGGCTGGCATAAGGGCAAGCGCACGGGCTCGGGCACGGTGGTGTGGGAATCGCGCGAGCGGCTGTCGGCCGGCGAGATCGACTACGACCAGTTCATGGACATCGTCGCCTCTTCGGCGCCCTCGGTCGGCTATTGCAACACCATGGGCACGGCAACGACCATGAACAGCCTGGCCGAAGCACTCGGCATGCAGCTGCCGGGGTCGGCGGCGATCCCCGCGCCCTATCGCGAGCGTGGGCAGATTTCGTATGACACCGGCAGGCGCATCGTCGACATGGTGCGCGAGGACCTGAAGCCCTCGGACATCATGACCCGCGAAGCCTTCGAGAACGCCATCGTCGTCAATTCGGCCATCGGCGGCTCGACCAACGCGCCGATCCACCTCAACGCCATTGCCCGCCATCTCGGCGTGCCGCTCGACAATGACGACTGGCAGCAGGTCGGGCACCATGTGCCGCTGCTGGTCAATCTGCAGCCGGCGGGCGAATATCTCGGCGAGGACTACCACCATGCCGGCGGCGTGCCGGCCGTGGTCGCCGAGCTGATGAAGGCCGGCCTGCTGCCGCATCCCGACGCGATCACCGCCAATGGCCGGACCATGGGCGAGAACTGTGCCGCGACCGAGACCATGGACGCCAAGGTCATCCGCCCGGTCGCCGAGCCGCTGAAGGCAAATGCCGGCTTCATCAATCTCATGGGCAATTTGTTCGACAGCGCCATCATGAAGACCAGCGTGATCTCGAAGGAGTTCCGCGACCGCTACCTGTCGAACCCCGCCGATCCCGAAGCCTTCGAAGGCACCGCAAAAGTGTTCGACGGGCCGGAGGACTACCACGCCCGCATCGACGACCCGGCGGAGAGCATCGACGAGAACACGGTTTTGTTCATGCGCGGTGCGGGGCCGGTCGGCTATCCCGGCGGCGCGGAAGTGGTGAACATGCAGCCGCCGGCCTACCTCATCAAGCGCGGCATTCACTCGCTGCCCTGCATCGGCGACGGGCGCCAGTCGGGCACGTCGGGCTCGCCGTCGATCCTCAACGCCTCGCCGGAAGCCGCCGTCGGCGGCGGGCTGGCGCTGCTGAAGTCGGGCGACCGGGTGCGCATCGACCTGAGGAAGGGCACCGCCGACATTCTCGTCGGCGACGACGAGATCGCGCGCCGCCGCGCCGAATTGCAGGCCGATGGCGGCTACCATTTCCCTGGTCACCAGACGCCGTGGCAGGAAATCCAGCGCGGCATGGTCGACCAGCTGGCGCAGGGCATGGTGCTGAAGCCGGCGGTGAAATACCAGCGCGTCGCCCAGACCAAGGGCATCCCGCGCGACAATCACTAGCCGGGCTGAGTTGCCGGGATCTCTCCCGAGCAGATCGGCTGCGCCAGGATCTCGGCAAGGATGCTGCGCCGGTTAGTATCGGCGCGTTCGAGATAGTGCCTGGCATGCTGGCCGGCAGCGACAGTGCCGATGCCAAGCGCAACAGCCAGGACGGCCATTGCGCCCCATCGCAGTGCCCGGTGCCAGCCTGACGCCAGGCCGGCCAGTCGCCGCCAGGCGGCGACGATCGCAAGCATCAGGCCGGCCAGCGCGCAGCACATCGTTGGCTCAGCCGTGCTTGCCGCAGCCACAATCGGCCGGGTGATAGCGCCCCGTCATCTCGACGGTGCCGCCCTTGCCGTACATGTCGTGCGGCCGCACCCAGTCGGCGAGGAGGTAGAACGGTCCGTTTTCGTCGCGGCCCTTCGGCATCACGTCGAGAAAGCCATAGGCGCCGAGGAACTGCTCGCCGCCGCGGCCGAAGGTCGAGTAGGTGTGGTAGATCTGGCCGTCGTCGTCCTTGTAGAAGACACTGTCGCCGGAAAGGTCCTCGATCGGGAAATCGAGCGGCGCGAAATTGTAGACCGCCTTCTTCGCCGCGAGCTGCTCGGGCGTGTAGGAGACGTTGAAATCGTAGTTGAAGTCGCTGGCAAACGACGAGACGAAACGCGCGCGCCAGCCCATGCGCGCCTTCAGCACCTCGATCTCGGCAAGCGGCGCGCGCGCCACGGCGACGTAAGTGACATCGTGGTTTTCGAGATGGACAAGCACGCTGTCGGCATTGTCGAGTTCGAACGAGCAGCCGACGCAGTGATGGACCTGGCCGGGGCCCATCATGAAATGCTTGATGAACAACTGGCTGCGGCCATCGAACAGGTCGGACAGCGACAGCCGGCCTTCGGGAGCGTCGAAGAAATACGGCTTGTCGATGCGAACCCAAGGCAGTTCGCGGCGCTCGGCGCTGAGCTGGTCGCGCGCTTTGGTCATCGCCTTTTCCTTGGCAAGCAGCGCACGCCGCGCCACCGCCCATTCTTCCCTGGACACGATTTCATGCTGCATTCCACTCTCCATCGTTTGGACACAGGTTTCCCTTCGGCCGCCGGATAGCGGCCGTCATGCACGGCTCGAACTTTCGATGCTTGCGACTAGAGGTAGGCCGTCACCGGCGGTGGGCGGTCCCAGGCGTCATGCCTGCCATCCTCGTAGATGATCGGCACGGCGGCCAACTCCTCCGGCGTGACGTCGTCGAGGCAGGCGAGGTTCACGGCATAAAAATCGCCGCCCATCATCTCGAAGCTCGCCGAGGCGAAGGGATGGACGCCGCAGCGGCTGCAGAAGGTGTGGCGGATGGCGGACTCGCCGAAGCGATACTCGGTCAGCGCGTCGGCGCCCGAGGTGACGCGGAAGCCGGCGGGGCGGGCGAAGTTCTTCCAGAAACGGGTCTTGGCGCACCAGGAACAGTTGCAGCGGAAGCTCGACGTCCACCAGACGCCGTCGAGCTCCGGCTTCGAGCGACTACCCTCCGGTGCGAGATCGAGCTGGCATTCGAAATGCACGGCCCCGCAATGGCAACTGCCGCGATAGGATTTCAGCATGGTCGTTCTCCTCGCATGGCGCGTCGTTCCGATGATCGACAACGATCATCGGCGACAGCGGTTTCAATCGGGCGGTCGGCGCGCCGGCAGCGTCAGCCGGTGCGCGAGAACTCAGACGACGGGTCGGCCGGCGAGCGCATCGGCGAGGCGATCGAGGCATTCGCCCCAGCCACCCAGATGCGAGTCGCGGGTTTCGACGTCGAGGAACGGCTCCTGGCGGAAGGTCAGGCGCGTGCCGTCGCCTTCAGCCTTCAGCGTCACCGTCACCAGCGTCTGCCAGTCGGGATCGTGATCCCAGGCGAAAGTGAAGACGATCTTCTCGTTGTCTACGATCTCGCGGAAGGTGCCGGTCATGCCGTTGTCGTCGTCGCCGTGGATGAGCAAATGATAGCGCCCACCCTTGCGGAACTCGTGCGTCCGGCATGTCGAGGTAAAGCCCTTCGGCCCCCACCAGCGGGTCAGGTGCTCGGGGCTCGACCACATGCGGAAGACGAGCGCCGGAGGTGCATCGAAGACGCGTGAGAATTCGAGCGAAAGCGACCTTGCAGCGACGGTGTCAGTTCTTGCGGTCATCGGGATCTCCCTTGGGCGTCTGCAGTTCCTTGAGATAATCGGCCATGCGGTCGAAGCTGGCGTCCCAGAAGCGGCGGTAGTGTTCGACCCAGCCGGCGATGTCCTTGAGCGGCCCGGCCTCCAGCCGACACGGGCGCCACTGTGCCTCGCGGCCACGGCTGATGAGCCCGGCGCGCTCCAGAACCTTGAGGTGGCGCGAGATCGCCGGCAGGCTCATCGCGAAGGGCTCGGCCAGTTCGTTGACAGTCGCCTCGCCCTGCGCGAGCCGGGCAAGGATCGCCCGCCTTGTGGGGTCGGCGAGGCTGGCGAATGTGGCGTCGAGGCGATCTTCGGTCATTTATTTAGCACGATTGTTAATTAACATATCCGTTAAGTACAACCGAAACCGAGTTGAGTCAAGCCACGCGGAAGCGGCGCCGCGACATGGCGACGGAGATAGCCCGCACGATGGAATAGAGGCCCGCCTCGCCCGTTTTCCCTGACAACCAATCAGGAGATGTCAGATGTTCCTCTCGCCCAAGCCGCGCTCGATACGCTTTCTCTGCCGCCCCGAGGACGAAGGGGTGATCCCGCCCCCGGTGCCGGCCAAGACCTTTCTACCCGACTGGTTCCGCAAGCTGCCGGCGGTCGATCCCGAAAAGCTGTCGACCGGCGACAGCGGGCTGACGGTCAAGCGCTGCATGCCGTTTCTCGACGCGATGACGGCAGGCTGGATCATCCGGCTGCCGGCGACCGTGCGCATGGAGATATCGGATGGCGGCAAGACGGTGAACTGCGCCTGGGACTTCGACCGCACGCTGGTCAGCAACCACGGTGCCCACCAGGTCGCCGGCAATCCGCGCGCCCCGCTTCCGCCGTGCAAGTTCCACAACTACTGGACAGTCAGGACGCCGCCGGGCTGGAGCTGCCTGTTCGTGCAGCCGTTGAACCGGCCGAACGGCATCTTCGAGATCGTCTCGGGCGTGGTCGACACCGACAGCTACACTGCCGAGATCCATTTCCCATTCTTTGCCACCGGCGCCGACGGGCTGCACATCATCGAAAAGGGTGCGCCGATCGCGCAGGTCATCCCCTTCGAGCGCAAGGCGCTCGATCTTGTCGCCGACATCCGCGCCGAGCGCGAGAACGAAGAACAGGACCGCACCCGCGTGTTCCGCAACACCATCGCCGCCGACGGCTGGTACAGGAAAGTCGCACGGGCGGCGCGCTGAACGCTACCGTCCGGGCATAACGAAAAGGGCCGGTGGATTTCTCCACCGGCCCTTTCGCCTGGCGCCTTGCTACAGCGATCAATCGTCGTCGGACGAAGAGTTCGAGCTCGAATTCGAGCTGGAGTTAGACGACGAGTTCGAGCTGGAATTGCTCGACGAATTGGAAGAGCTGTTGGAGCTCGAATTGTTCGACGAATTCGACGAGCGGTTGGAGTTCGAGTTGCTCGACGAATTGGACGAACGGTTGCTGCTCGAATTCGACCAGCTCTTGCCGCCGCTCGCATTCTTGCCACCCGAGATGATGGACTTGAAGAACTTCGAGACATCGTCGTCGGCCTGTGCGGGCGTGGAAACCACCGGTGCGGCGAGGGTCAATGCGCCAAGGATGGCGAGGATCTTTTTCATCTCTAATCTCCTGTTCGACAATCTTGGTGATTGCCCGGGAGGAACGGGAGACGTCGCGGTCTATTCCGTGAGCGACCCAAAATTCATGGGCGGTCGGCTGCGATCAGCCCTCGCATTCCGCCTCTCGACCACCTACGTGGTCGACAAACGGATACGGACATCATGGCCAGGCGGCGCTCTTCCCTCGGTTTTCTCGGCATCTTCGGCCGCTCGGGCGACCTGCGCCAGCTTGACGCCGCATTGCGCAGTGTCGACCTGCATCCCGCGCTGGTGCCCGAGGGCGTCAAGCTCACCATCGTCAACCTGATGAAGGACCACTGGCCCGACGAACCGCCGGCGCAGGCTTATCCACCGGTGGCGCAATTGTTCGGCTACTGCATCGCCGGGCCGCAGGTGTTCGAGCAGGCCAACGGGCGCGACCAGATGCTGGAAGCGGAGCGGCGCATCGAGGCCGCCCTCGAAGCCGGCAGCGGCTTCGACGCCGACATCGTGCTGCTGGCGCTGCATGCCAAGCTGATCAGCCCGACTGTCATCGATCGTTTCGAGCTGACGGCCGATTAGGCTGCCCAAGTGCGCCGCGCGTCCGCGGGCGCATCGTGCCCTCCCCAAAGCTGATTCCGGTTTTCGAGCGAGGTGCTAGCCGCCCATGCCGCTGCGCGGCAGCTTGATCATCTCGCCGAAGCGCGTACGCAGCTTGTCGTCGGTCGCCTTCGAGATATGGCGCGGGAAGCGCTCGGCGAGGATGCGCTTCTTCTCGGCGATGGCGCGGCCCAATATGTCGGGCTTGCCCTTTTCATTCCACTCCTTGGGCGAGAAGCGGTCGGCGATGGCAGGATAGAAGTACTCGGTCTGCATCAGCCTCAGCGTCTGCTCGTTGCCGAGATAGTGGCCGGGGCCGTTGAGGCAGACCTCTGAGATGGTGGCGATGGACAGGGCCTCGTCGGTGACCTCGATGCCGCGCACGCAGCGCAGGCATTGGCCCAGCATGTCATTGTCGATGATCAGGCTTTCCAGGCAGAAGCCGAGAAGCGAGGCATGCATGCCGGCGGACTCATAGACCAGATTGAGCCCCGACAGCCCGGCCATGACATTGGTGATGCCCTTTTCGTAGCCGGACTGGATGTCGGGCAGCTTGGAGTCGGCCATGCCGGCGGCCGAGCCGCCCGGAAGATCGTAAAACTGCGCCATCTGGGCGCAGGCGGCGGTGAGCAGCGCCTGCTCGGCCGAACCGCCCGACATCGCGCCGGTGCGCAGGTCGGAGACGAAGGGCCAGGTGCCGAAGATCGCGGGGTGCCCAGGCTTGAGCGCATTGACATAGACGAGGCCGGCGAGCACCTCGGCCACCGCCTGGACCACGGCCCCGGCAATCGCAGCCGGCGCGGTGGCGCCCGCCTGCCCTGCCGACAACAACAGAATCGGGATGCCGCCCTCGACGCAGGCCTCGAGCACGCCGCAGGCATCCTCGGCGAACTTCATCGGCGGCACGACGAAGCAGTTGGAATTCGACACGAAGGGCCGGGCGCGGAAACTCTCCTCGCCGCCGGCGATCTCGTAGAGCATCTCGAGCGCCGGAGCGACGTTCTCGCGCACGGTGAAGCTGGTGCCGACATGCTTGGTCGTCCCGCTGACACAGGCGTAGAGCGTGTTGAAGTCCATCTCCAGCGGGTCGGGAATGTCGCGCGGCACCATGGGGCGCTGGAAGAAATGGATGTTGTCGAGCCCGTCGACGATGCGGGCGGCGTCGTAGATGTCCTGCAACAGGCTCTCGCGATACTCGCGCTTCTCGACGTCGACGAGGTGCACCGCCGCCCCCGCCGTGCCGTAGTGCACGCGCTTGCCCTGGATCACCATGTCGTGGCGGGGATCCTGGCCGCAGAGGGTGAAATTGCGGGCGGCGTTCCTGATCGTCGACAGTACCAGCTCACGGGGGAAGCGGATGCGGCCGTCGTCGCCATAGCTGGCGCCGACGCGCTTCAGCGCCTCGATGCAGCTCGGGATGGCGTTGGCAAAGCCAACCGTTTCGAGCAGCGCCAGCACCGCCTCGTGGATGCGTTCCAGGTCGTCCTGTCCGAGCGGGCCGAAGCGGCCACCTTCGAGGCCGGCGCGGATGGGACGAATATCGTCGGCCAAAGGTGCTGCGCGCATCGCCCGCCTCGCCTCCCGGCCGCCGGACCGGCGCGAGCGCTGCTCCGCCGACAGGTCATGGCTTTCGATGGCAACCGACATGCAGGTCCTCCGAATTCTATGAGGCTGGCCCGCAGTGATTATGCCACCGTCGTGTCGCCTCGTTCCCTTTGTGCGACTATGCAGCGTCCATTGGCCCAGACCATGGGCCAGCATATGCCGCCGGATATGCCAGATCGCTGATATGAGCCGGCGGCACGGAGACGCCGCCGGACAGGGATCATGCAGCCGCGGGACGACGTCCGGCGGCAGTCGCCAGTTCGCGGATTCCGGGCTCGATGTGCTGCAGCGCGATCGAGGAAATCCCCAAGCGCATGAAGCGCGTAGGCTTGTCGCCATGCTCGAAGAAGCGCTCGCCCGGCTCGATGATGACGCTGCGCGCGGCAGCGGCCGCGGCAAGCCCGCGCGAGTCGGTTCCACGCGGGCCCTCAAGCCACAGCGACGTGCCGCCGGCCGAGTCGGTGGACTGCCAGTCCGGCAGGAATGCCGATATTGCCTGGACCAATCGCTTGCGCCTCTCGCCGAAGGCCGTCGACAGGCGGCGCACCAGCGCCTCGTGATGGCCGAGCGACAGGAACAGCGCGACGGCGCGCTGGTTGTTGGCCGGCGGGTGGCGCAGCATGAAGCGGCGCAAGGCGCGCAGTTCGGCGATCAGCCCGGCGGAAGCGACTATGTAGCCAAGCCGCAGGCCCGGCGCGAGCGTCTTCGACATCGAGCCGACATAGACGACGCGGCCGGAGCGATCGAGGCTCTTCAGCGCCTGCTGCGGCGCCTCGTCGAGCAACTGGCTGTCGTAGCCGTCCTCGATGATGATCTGGTTGTTGCGGGTCGCACGCGCGAGCAGATCCTGGCGGCGCTCGGCGCTGAGCGGCACCATGGTCGGGCACTGGTGACTCGGCGTGACGAAGACGAAGCCGGCATCCGACGGGATGGCCGAGGTGACGATGCCCTGCTGATCGACCGGCACGGGCTCGATCTCGGCGCCAGCGAGGCGGAAGATGGAACGCGCGTCCGGGTAGCCCGGATCTTCCATCGCCACCTTGGAGCCCTTGGACATCAGCAGCGACGCCAGCATGTAGAGCGCGTTCTGGGCGCCCAGCGTGACGATGATCTCGTCGGGATTGGCGAAGATGCCGCGGCGCGGCAGCAGGCGCGCCTGGATCTGCTCGATCAGCAGCGGATCGTCGCGGTCGACCATGTCTGCCGCCCAGTTGCGGATCTCCAGCACGGCCAGCGCCATGCGGTTGCATTCGCGCCATTCGGCGGTCGGGAACAGCGTCGGATCGAACTGGCCGTAGACGAAGGGATAGGACGACTTGATCCAGTTCTCGAGCTTGGCCGGCGGCGGCATGTCCGAGGCCGCGATCTGGCGGCGCGCCTTCCAATCGATTTCATTGGCCTGGTCGGGGGCCTTGTGCTGCGGCTTGGCCGGGGTCGCCAGCACTTCGGGATTGACGAAGTGGCCGCGGCGCTCACGCGCCACGAGGAAGCCCTGGTCGACCAGCTGCTGGAAGGCCAGAACCACGGTGCCGCGGGCAACGCCGAGCTTTTCGGCGAGGATTCGGCAGGACGGCAGCGGCATCGAGGCCGCAATCTGCCGGTCGAGAATGGCGGCGACGATCGCCTGCCGGATCTGCGCCTGGAGGGTCTGGCCTGATTCCGCCGAAATCCGGAACAGGCCGGACCAGATCGCCGTGTCGTTTCGCTGTGGCATAGTGACGTTTCCTGCATGTCCAGTCTTTTTGACTTTGCTGGACCATAGAAAGCTATCCTTGGTACAAGCGGTTGCACCAATCAATTTTTCTAATCCTATGGATTTATGCCAGTGAACCTTTCCATCGGCGGTTGCCGACATGCCCAGTTGAATCGATTGAAATTTGCCGCGATAGTCCGCCGCGACACTCTCTCAATGAGCCAAGAGGTCTGCTAGGATGACACGGCAGGCGAACGGGGCAGCCCAAACTTCCGGAGTTCCATGGTGACCGAACAACCCTTCCAGGCGGCTCTTGCCGCGCTTCGCAACCATCATCAGGAAGCGCCGAAGAACATGCGGGCGGCGTTCGCGTCCGATCCGAAGCGCTTCAAGAATTTTTCGGTCACCGACGACGACCTGCTGTTCGACTGGTCGAAATGCGCCGTCGACGCCACGACCATGGGCTTGCTCGAAAAGCTGGCGCGGGTGGTCGACCTCGAGGGCAAGCGCGCGGCGATGTTTGCCGGCCAGCGCATCAACATCACCGAAGACCGGGCAGTGCTGCACACGGCGCTGCGCAGCCCGCGCGGCGAAGCAATCATGCTCGACGGCCACGACGTGTCGGCGGACGTGCACGGCGTGCTCGACGCCATGGCGGCCTTCGCCGAGGACATCCGCTCGGGCAAGGCAGCCGGCGCCACCGGCAAGAAGATCACCGACGTCGTCAACATCGGCATCGGCGGCTCCGATCTCGGCCCGGTCATGGCGACGCTGGCGCTGGCGCCCTATCACGACGGGCCGCGCGCCCATTTCGTCTCCAACATCGACGGCGCCCACATCCACGACACGCTGAAGGGGCTCGACGCGGGGACGACGCTGTTCATCATCGCGTCCAAGACCTTCACCACCGTCGAGACGATGACCAATGCCGCGACGGCCCGGCGCTGGGTCGAGAACGCGCTCGGCGCCAAGGCAGTGAGCAGCCATTTCGCCGCGGTGTCGACCGCGCTCGACAAGGTCGCGGCCTTCGGCATCGACCCGTCCCGCGTGTTCGGCTTCTGGGACTGGGTCGGGGGACGCTATTCGCTTTGGTCGGCGATCGGCCTGCCGATCATGATGGCGATCGGGCCGCGGAATTTCCGCGACTTCCTCGCCGGCGCCCACGCCATGGACCGGCATTTCGCGACGACGCCGCTGCTCAAGAACATCCCGGTGCTGATGGGGCTGGTCGGCTTCTGGCACCGCGCGGTGTGCAATTATCCGGCGCGCGCGGTGATCCCCTATGACCAGCGGCTTTCGCGCCTGCCGGCCTACCTGCAGCAGCTCGACATGGAATCGAATGGCAAGAGCGTGACGATCACCGGCGGCGCCGCGGTGACCCCCACGGGCCCGCTGGTCTGGGGCGAGCCCGGCACCAACGGACAGCACGCCTTCTTCCAGCTCCTGCACCAGGGCACCGATTTCATTCCGGTGGAGTTCCTGGCGGCGGCGGAAGGGCACGAGCCCGACCTCAAGGAGCATCACGACCTGCTGCTCGCCAACTGCCTGGCGCAGTCGGAAGCGCTGATGAAGGGCCGCACGCTGGAAGAGGCGCGGCGGCAGATGCTGACCAAGGGCATGAAGCCGGAAGAGGTCGACAAGATCGCGCCGCACCGCGTCTTCTCGGGCAACCGCCCTTCCGTGACGCTGCTCTACCGCAAGCTCGACCCGCACATGCTCGGCCGGCTGATCGCGCTCTACGAGCACCGCGTCTTCGTCGAGGCGCAGCTGTTCGGCATCAATGCCTTCGACCAGTGGGGCGTGGAACTGGGCAAGGAACTGGCGACCGGACTGCTGCCTGTCGTGGAAGGGCGGGAAAATGCCGCGCGAAGCGACGCCTCGACAGCCGGGCTGGTGGAGCATATTCACCGGCTAAGGACACCGGGCGGCCAGCCGGCCGCCTGAAGGACGCATCAGGTTTGAGGTCCGCATCGTGCATTCCGAAAATCCCGAATGGATTTTCGGAGCCGATGCGCAGGGAGTAGGCGATTTGCGGGGCATCAAGGGCATACTTTTCGACAAGGACGGCACCCTCGTCGATTTTCAGGCAACGTGGTTCGCCATCGGCGAGATGATGGCGCTGAAGGCGGCGGACGGCGACCGGGAGCGGGCGACCGTCCTGATGGAAGCCGCCGGCTACGATTTCGGTGCCCATTGCTTCAAGGCCGATTCGGTGTTTGCCGCCGGCACCAACGCCGACATCGTGGCGCTGTGGTATCCCGATGCCAGCGATGCCGAGCAGGCGAAGCTGGTCAAGATGTTCGACGAGGTTTCGGCCGAGCAGGGCTCGGCGCAGGCCGTGCCGCTGCCCGGCAGCAAGGACGCGCTGGCCAGCCTGCACAGCGCCGGCTTCAGGCTTGGCGTCGCCACCAACGATTCGACCAGCGGGGCGGAAAAGACGCTGCTTTCGCTCGGCGTCGCCCAGATGTTCGATGCCGCCTACGGCTATGACGCGGTGGCCAACCCAAAGCCCGCACCCGATTCGATCCACGCCTTCTCCGACCTCACCGGACTGAAGCCGTCGGAGATCGCCATGGTCGGCGACAATCGCCACGACCTCGAAATGGCCAAGGCCGGCGGCGCCGGACTTGCGATCGCTGTGCTTTCGGGCACCGGCACGCGCGAGTCGCTGACGCCGATGGCCGACGTCGTGCTCGATTCGATCGCCGACCTGCCAGCGTTCCTCGCCCGCGAGGCATGAGCGGGCCCCTACCCGCCCGCATTCGACGAGGAAGGTCCATGGCCGCCGAGTTCACCATCCGTCGGGCACGGCGCGAAGACCTGCCCGAACTGGTGCAACTCTATCGCCATCTTACGAGGGAAAGCCGCTGCGGCCGGGAAGCCGAGGCTCTTTTGTGAAGGCCGAAATCAGAACTTGTAGGCAATGCCGAGGCGGAGGTCGTGGGTCTTCAAATCGACATTCAAACCGTCGCCCCAGTTCTCGTCGTCCCACGTCTCATTGCCATAGTCGGTGTAGCGATACTCCGCCCTCACCATCAGGTTGTCGGTGGCCGCGTATTCGATACCGCCGCCCAGGGTCCAGCCAGTGACGGCGGTGCTGCGTTCAAAGTGAGAGAAATCATCGTGCATCAAGGCGATGTCGTACTTCGCGAAGGCAACACCTGCCGCAACATAGGGCAAGAAGCGATCAACGGCATAACCGAGCCGCGCGCGGATGGCGCCGTTCCATTTCATCTCGGCGGTACCGTAGTGAACGTCGCTTGAACCGCCGCCTTCGTACTCTTCAGGCGCACGGCCTCTTTCAATGCCAGAGAAGTTCAAGTCGGCTTCGGCACCGATGACCAAGTTGCCGAACTGGTGATTGTAGCCCGCATATGCGCCGCCAATCACTCCTTTGGGGTCGTAGTTGATGAACGAGCCGAAGCCATCGTCGTAGTACGAATCACCCCAAGCGTGTCCGACCTGAAGACCGACATATCCTCCGGTCCAGACAAAGCCGGCAGTCGCCGCCGATGCCACATCTGAAGCCGCGGAGGGCATGCTCGCCGCCACTGATATCGAAGCCACTAGCAGCGTTGCCAAAGACGCGCTGCGGACAGAACTGGTTGTGCTGAATTTCATCGGATGCCCCGTAGTTTGCTCTCGTTGAGCGAACAGGGCAGCGTTCGCGATAGCTGCAGCTACAGCAACCTGCGCAAGAAAGCAAGCCGATCGCTCTCGATGATTGCAACCCATGGCTGCGGCGGTCTGTCTGCCCCGGCTGCCGCGCCGAGTCGCATGGTCCTTCGCCCGAATGGCCGAAGACGTCGGCGCGGTTGCCCGTGATTACGGCGGACCAAATTGGCGAAACAGAACGGCATCAGTTTTAGTCACTTTGTGGCTAAAATCCCAACCATCTGATCCGAAAGACGTTTTGCGTTACATATCGGTTTTCGAGAGGGTGGACCCCGGTGCGTGCGCTTCAGAAATTAACCTTTCGTTAACCATTTGCTCGCTACACCGAAGCAACCGAAAATTTACCAAGATGACCGAAGTGTTAACTCAACCCCGGCCTATCCGCCTCAAGGGGCGATCCTTCCTTGCGCTCGCGCTGACCCCGGAACTCCCCTTCGAGGACTGGCTGGCGCGGCTCGACGACCTGGCCGCCCGCTCGGCCGGCTTCTTCCTGCGCCGCCCGATCGTGCTCGACGTCGGCGGGCTGCCGATCGACCGCGTGCAGCTTCGCGAACTCGTCCATCAGCTCGGCACACGCAACGTGCGGATCATGGGCATCGAAGGCGCACAGCCCTCAATGCTCGGCTCCGACCTGCCGCCGGCGATGGCCGACGGGCGCCCGGCCTCGGACTTCGAGGCGCCGACGGCGGATGAGGACGACGACGCAGGTGTCGCCGAATACGCCGCGCCCTCCGACCCGGCTCAGGCCGCCAACGCCAAGGCCACGCCATCGCTCGTCATCACCCAGCCGGTGCGCTCCGGGCAGTCGCTCTTCTTCCCCGAAGGCGACGTGACCATCGTCGGATCGGTTGCTTCCGGTGCCGAGGTCGTGGCCGGCGGATCGATCCACGTCTACGGCACCCTGCGCGGTCGGGCGATGGCCGGCACGACGGGCAACGCGTCGGCGCGCATCTTTTGCAGCAAGCTGGAAGCGGAACTGATCGCCATCGACGGTTTCTACAAGACGGCCGAAGACCTAGAGCCCGGTCTGCGCGGCAAGGCCATCCAGATCTGGCTCGAAGGCGACGCACTCAAGGCGGTACCCCTCGGCTGAGCCGAAGGCGTGCCTAAACGAACAACAGGAGAGAGCTCTATGGGCAAGGTGGTCGTGGTCACATCGGGTAAGGGCGGCGTCGGCAAGACGACGTCTTCCGCCGCACTGGGCGCGGCCCTTGCGCAGAGCGGCGACAAGGTCGTCGTCGTGGACTTCGACGTCGGCCTGCGCAATCTCGACCTCGTCATGGGCGCTGAACGGCGTGTGGTCTACGACCTCGTCAACGTGATCCAGGGCGAAGCCAAGCTGGCACAGGCGCTGATCCGCGACAAACGCCTGGAGACGCTCTACCTGCTGGCGGCATCGCAGACGCGCGACAAGGACAACCTGACGGCGGAAGGCGTCGAGAAGGTCATTGCCGCGCTGAAGAAGACCTTCGACTGGGTCATCTGCGACAGCCCGGCCGGCATCGAACGCGGCGCGACGCTTGCCATGCGCCATGCGGACGTCGCCATCGTCGTGACCAATCCGGAAGTTTCCTCGGTGCGCGATTCCGACCGCATCATCGGCCTGCTCGATTCCAAGACGCTCAAGGCAGAGAGCGGCGAGCGCATGGAGAAACACCTGCTTCTCACCCGCTACGACCCGGCGCGCGCCGAGCGCGGCGACATGCTGAAGGTGGACGACGTGCTCGAGATCCTGTCGATCCCGCTGCTCGGCATCATTCCGGAGAGCATGGACGTGCTGCGCGCCTCCAATGTCGGCTCGCCGGTCACCCTGGCGGACGGCCGCAGCGCTCCGGCGATCGCCTATTTCAATGCGGCGCGCCGGCTCAAGGGCGAAGAGCTGCCGGTCACCATCCCGGGCGAAAAGCGGGGCTTCTTCGGCAAGATCTTCGGAAGGAAAGCGGCATGAAATTCTTCCAGCTCTTTTCCCGCCCCCAATCGGCCCCAGCCGCGCGCGAGCGCCTGCAGGTGCTGCTGGCCCACGAGCGTGCTTCGGCAGGCGATTCGGACCTCGTCGCCAAGCTGCGCGACGAAATCCTGCGTGCCATCTCCAAGCACATGCAGATCGACGACGACAAGGTCAGCGTCAAGATGGAGCGCGGCGACAAGGTCTCGACGCTCGCCGTCGACATCGAGATCCCGTTCGACGCGGGCAGGAAGGCGGCCTGACGGCCGCCAACCCGCCAGTTCGCCGGACTTCCCGCAGCATCCGCGCGGGATACTCCGAACGACCACTCCCCTATCGGCAAAGGAGGGAAACCATGACCCGACTCGCACTTCTGGAAAGGCTGAAGGAAGTCCAGCAGATGCCCAAGCACCAGGGCCGCGATATCACCACCATCAGCGCAGTGCTGTCCAACCAGGCTCTGGCCAGGCATGTGGAACTCTGCGAGGAAGCCGCCGGCGCCACGCCGCGCTTCGCTGGACAGGCCGGCAATGCGGCCGGACAGACGCAGGCCAACAGGGCCTGACGTACCGACCGGCGCAGCCAGCCGCTGCGCCACGCCCTGGCGACGGTCACGACAGGACGCGCTTCGGCTTCTCCAGCGAATTCGGCGCGTCCTGGACGCATTCGCTGCGAACCACGCTCTTCCGCGAGACTTCCCGCAGGCCTGATTGGCAGGCCGAATGCGCCGCCGCGTTCAGCCGAGCTCGTGACACCGCCCCTGGCGTGAGCCGCTGCGCCAAAACACCTGCCCGCAACCATGGATCTTCCAGCGCATCAAACCGGTCGCCCGGCGACGCCGTCAGCAAAACCGTGTGGAAGATAACCGCGGCACGCGCTATGGTGAGCTGGATTTCCATTCGCCTGTCACCCAACGGCTGAACAATCGAATTGGAGTGATGCCTATGCTGAACAGCACGCCTGTCGATGCGCCGACGGCTTTGCGCGGCCCTTCCTAGCCACTGACAAACATATCACGGATCTGCTGGCCGGCCCCCTGGCCATAGGCACACCGTGCGTCGAGATTTTTCAGGCATCCAGCACCATCCTCGGGAACGGAACCGCTCGCCCGCTCCCGGCGGCAAGGCGGCACGCCTTTGCCGAATGCCGGCGGGTTCCGAAGAGACGAAAGGACATACCATGACAAGCGAAACAATCCGCGATCCTGTCAAAGATCGTCTGCTGACACCCAAGAACGCGGCTTTCGTGATCATCGACTATCAGCCGGTCCAGGTGAACTCGATCGCATCGATGGACCGGCAATTGCTGCTCAACAACATCGTGGGAACCGCCAAGGCCGCCGTCGCCTATGGCCTGCCGATCGTCCACTCCACCGTGAACGTGAAGACGGGATTGAACAAGCCGCCGGTGCCGCAACTCAAGAGGGTGCTCAGCGACTTTCCGACCTATGACCGGACGACGATCAATTCGTGGGAAGACGTCGAGTTTCGCCGGGCGGTCGAGGAGACCGGTCGCAAGAAACTGATCATGGCGGCACTGTGGACCGAGGCTTGCCTGACCTTCCCGGCCATCGACGCGCTTGCCGAAGGCTACGAGGTCTATGTCGTGGCCGATGCCGTGGGCGGCACATCGGTCGCTGCACACGAAGCCGGACTGCGGCGCATCGAGCAGGCGGGCGGCAAGATGATCAGCGTGCCGCAGCTGTTCTGCGAACTGCAACGCGACTGGTCGCGCAAGGAAACCGTGCCTGCCTTCATGAACCTGTTCATCGAGACCGGCGGCACGGCCGGGATCCAGTTCTCTTACGACCGCACCGATTAGTCGTCCTGGAGATGGCGGCTTCTCATGCCGCCATCTCCACAGGCCGGAGAAGACCGATGGCTGAAGTTCATGTCCTTGCAATCCTGTATGCAAAGGAAGGCAAAGAGGGGGAATTGCGCAGCGACCTGACCGTTGTCACCGAGAGCTCGCGCAACGAAGACGGCAGCATTCGCTATGAGCTGTTTGCAGACGAGAACGACCGCCGCCGCTTCGTGATCGTCGAGCATTGGCGCGACGCGGCAGCGCAAGAAAGGCATCACAACCTGTCGGGCCATATCCGTGCGTTCCACGAGAATGGCGACAGGAATGTCGAGCGGCGCGAACTGGTGTGCTTCATGAGCCGGGTGACATGAGCCGGGTGGCATGACCCGGGCCAAGGCGACGCCGTATCGTATCTGCGCCGATGGTCAGCCCGGCTTGCGTCCGTCGACCTGCGGCGCCAGCAGGTGGCGAACCTTGGGTGGACCGTCGCCGCTGTGGAAGCTGGCAACAGCCGACTGCAGCTCCTTGTCGGCGACCGTGACCCGGTCGTGCTGGCGCAGATGGTCGAGCCAGCTGCCGACCAGGAAATACTCGGTGAAGTGCCCCGGCACCTCGACATCCTCAAAGACATTCCAGTCATAGGCGCCGTCCCGGTAGCGCTCCTCGCGAAAGGCATAGATCGCCTTCAGGAAGCCGGGGCGATCGGCGGTATCGACGTGATAGGTGATCTCGACCATCACCGGACCGCGATCCCGGTCGAACTCGAGCTGCGGCAAGACCTGCGGCCAGTGGGCAGATGCGGCAAGATCGGGAGCCTTGTCGTCGGGAAGACCGAAGCGGGTGGCCCACAGGCCGACCAGCACGAGCACGGCTGCCGAGGCGAGCAGGGCGTTGGCGACGCCGATGTGGGCAGCCACCTGGCCCCAGGCCAGCGATCCGGCTGCCATCGCGCCGTAATAGACGGTGATGAAGACCGCGAGCCCGCGCGCGCGAACCCAATCCGGCAGCGACGACTGGACCGATACGTTGAGCGTGGACAGTACGGCGAGCCACGACGCACCGGCGATCAGCGCGCCGATGACGCCCAGGCTCACATGCTGGCCAAGGCCAAACAGGGTCATGGCGACCGCCGTGCCGACCGAGCCCGCGAGAACGAGACCACCCGGCTTCAATTTCCGCCGCATCGCGGGCAGCGCAAAGGCTCCAATGACGGCGCCGAGGCCGATCATCGCCATCAGCAGGCCATATGTCGCCGGGCCGCCACGCAACTGTTCGCGGGCGATCAACGGCAACATCGCCCAGTACAGGCTGGCGAACAGGAAGAAGCAGAGCGCACGCGCCAACGTGGCCTTGAGCGGCGTGCTGCGGGCGGCGTAGCGCAAGCCGGTGAAGACAGCCTGGCCGATCGGCTCCGGCGGCAGCGCGTTCGCCGACCCCTTGGCCGGCGACCACCAGCACAGTGCGGCCAGGATGCCGATACGGCTGACGGCGTTCAACGCAAACAGCGTGGCAATGCCCAACGGAACGATGATCATGCCGGCAAGCGCGGGGCCGATGGCACGCGCGACGTTGATGCCCATCGAGTTCAGCGCGACGGCGGCCGGCAGGTCGGCGCGCGGGACAAGCCGAGGAACGATCGCCTGCCAGGCCGGCGCCATGAAGGCGGCGCCGGTGCCGAGCAGGAACGTGAAGACCAGCAGCACTTCGATGGTCACCTTGTCGGCCAGCACCAGCGCGGTGAACGCCGCCGCGCACAGCAAGGTCAGCGCGTTGATCACCAGCAGCATCCGGCGGCGATCCACCAAATCGGCGATCGCCCCGGCCAGCAGCGCGAAAAGGAAGACCGGAAGGGTCGTCGCGGCCTGAACCAGCGCGACCATCTGCGGTGACGGGTTGAGGTCGGTCATCAGCCAGCCGGCGCCGACGTCGTTCATCCACATGCCCATGTTGGAAACGACGGTGGCGCCCCATAGCGTCGCGAAGGGCGCATGCCGGAACGGCGCCCATGACGAAGCTGCGGCTGGCGCGGGCGGGGTGGGCTGTCCTGGCTCGTCCGGCGATGATGTCATGCGAATGTCCCCTCGAATCCCGCGAAGATAACCGACAGAAACCGCCCTCGTCCGCCAGCCACCAAGCCCGGGTGCCGCTCGTCAAAGCTGCACCCGGGCTGGTTTCAGGCGCTAGCGCAGCGCCTTGGCGTCGTAGACGACCTTGCCGCCGAGCAGCGTCAGCACCGAGCGGATGGTGTGGACCTGCTCGACCGGCACGGTCATGTAGGGCTTGTCGAGCACGGCGAGGTCGGCAAGCTTGCCTGCAGCAAGCGCGCCCCTTTCATCCTCGTCGAAGGCGATCCAGGCGGCGTTCGAGGTGTAGAGCCTGAGGGCCTCCTCGCGGTTCAGCAGCAGGTCCGGGCGCCTCTGCACGGTGCCGCCGAGCGAGGTGCCGGTCAGCTGGTACTCGATCGCGCGCCAGACGCCGAACACGCCGATGCGGGTCGAGTCGGTGCCGCCGGCAACCATCAGGCCCTTGTCGAGCGCCAGCCGGGTGGGCGGCGATGCCTCGGCAACCTCGGCGCCGCTGGCCTCCTTGATGGCCGGCGCCTCGAAGAACGGCCCCATCTGCACGGTGTAGGCGAGGCCGAGCTTCTTCATCCGGTCGAGCGTCTCGGCCGAACCGGTGTTGAGATGGGCGATCGACCAGCGCAGATCATCCAGCGGGAACGACTTCGACACTGTCTCGAACGCGTCGAGAATGGCCTTGGCGGCATCGTCGGTGTAGGCGTGGATTTCCACCGGTATGCGCTTCTGCGCGGCGAAGGTCGCCACCTTGACGAGTTCGTCGCGCGCCGCCTGTGGCGGGTTGAAGCCCGGCCCCATCTGCACGCCGTCGTTCATGCCGAACACCAGCGCCTCGCCGAGGCCGAGGAAGCTGACCATGCCGTCGCTGTAATGCGGCTGGCGGAACGCCAT
This sequence comes from Aminobacter aganoensis, assembly GCF_014206975.1. Taxonomy (GTDB): domain Bacteria; phylum Pseudomonadota; class Alphaproteobacteria; order Rhizobiales; family Rhizobiaceae; genus Aminobacter; species Aminobacter aganoensis. Next base: position 524,499 of record NZ_JACHOU010000003.1, on the reverse strand, counting down.
CATGCCTGCGAACCATTCGGCCTCGTTGCCGGGGCGCTGCGCGGGAATGCGGTAGCCGGCCCGGACCGTCAGCTTGCCGGCGTCGCGCAAGGCGAACAAGGGCTCGTAGCTTGCCGGCGGTCCGGCGGACGGATCGACGAAGCCGGTCACGCCGGCCTCGTTGAGCTTGGTGAAGAACGTCTCGAGGCTGGCCTTCTTCTGCTCGTCGCCGCTGGCGCTGATGCGCGCGAACAGGACGTTGAAGGGTCCGATGCCGCCGGACAGCCTGCCGGTGGCGCGCCCCTCGGCGTCCTTCTCGACGACGATGCCCGGGGGCAGTTCGGCGCCCGGCTCGTCGAGGCGCAGGGCGGCGATGCCCTTGGCGTTCACCAGGGCATAGTCATAGAGATACTGGACATAGGCCGGATGGTCCGGCACGGCCTTGGTCAGTTCGGCGACCGTCGGCGCCCGCTTTTCGCTGAACTGGTCCGGGTGCCAGGAGCCGACCACCGCCACCCATTGGCCGGCGTCGCGTTTCGCTGCCGCCGACGAGAGCTTTGCCAGGGCCTGCTCCAGCGTGCCCTCGTCGTACCAGTAGGTCTCGAACTGGAAGGTCTGGCCGCCGCGGATCGCATGGACATGGGTATCGATCAGCCCGGGGATGACCGTCTTGCCGGCGAGGTCGACAACCTGGGTGTCCTTGGCGGCGAGGGCATCGATGTCCTGGTTGGAGCCGACGGCGACGATCCGTTCGCCCGAAATCGCCAGCGCCTGCGCCTGGGGGTTTGCCGGGTCCATCGTGATCACCTCGCCGTTGCGCAGGATCAGGTCGGGCGCCTGAGCCAGGGCAGCACTCAAGGCGAGCGGACTGCACATCAGGGTCATTGTCAGCACGGTGTTCCGCAGCAGCCGTCTCATGGCATGGTCTCCAGTTCGGTTTCGTTGCTTGGATACGTGGCGCTTGCCCGGTTCAGGAGGCGGCGCGCCGGGTTCGGCATGCATAGGCGTCATCGCGTCGCCGCGGCGTCATGGACGACCTTGCCGCCCAGCAGCGTCAGCACCGACCGGATGCTGTGGATGTCTTCGACGGGCATCGTCATGTAGGGTTTGTCGAGCACGGCAAGGTCGGCAATCCTGCCTGTAGCAAGCGTGCCCAGCTCGTTCTCACGCCGCATCACCCAGGCGGCGTTGCGCGTGTACAGAGCAAGGGCTTCCTCGCGGGTAAGCCGATCCGAGGCGATGCGCTGAGGCGAGCCCCCGACCGAGCGCCCGTCGACCAGCCACTGCAAGCCGATCATCGGATTGTAGGACGACACGCGCGTCGCGTCCGAGCCTCCGGCGACGACGAGGCCAAGGTCCATGGCCTTGCGGATCGGCGGCAGGATCTCGGCCGCCTCGTCGCCGAGCTTGCCGGCAACGTCTTGTCCCCTCAGGAACATGTTGTCCTGCACCGTATAGCTCATGCCCATGGCCTTCATGCGCGAGAACGTCTGCTCGGTGCCGTCGGTCAGGTGGGTCACCGTCCAGCGCAGGCTCTCGATGGGCGTTTGCGCGTTGACCTTCTCGACGATGTCCAGGATCTGGCCGCCGGCATCGTTGGAGAACGCATGAATCTCCACCTGATAGCCGCGCGCTGCCGCCAGTTGCAGGACTTCCAACAGTTCGCCTCTTGCCGCGTCCGACGATTTGAAGCCCGGGCCGATCTGCTCGCCGTCGTGCATCTTCCATACCAGAACCTCGCCCAGCCCGGCGAAGCGCAGCATGGTGTCGCCGAAGCTCGGCGGCATGTAGCCCAGCACGTCCTTGAAGCTGGCAGCCTCGTTGTCGGGGGTCGGCGCGCTGATACGATAGGCCACGCGCACGCTCATGCCGCCCTGCTGCCAAAGCTGAAAGATCGTGTCGTATTGCGGAGGCGTCATGCCGCCGCCGCCGGCGTCGATCACGCTGGTGATGCCCAGACCGTTGAGTTCGCTGAAGAAGCGGCGCGAACTTTCAAGGCGCTGCGCGGGCTCGGCGGCGAGAATGCGATTGGACAGACCCGAAAACGCTGGGATGTTGCCGCGTAGGACACCGGTGGGCTTGCCCTGCGCGTCGAGCTCGGGGTAGCCGCCAGGCTGGAACTTGGTTTCCGACGTTATGCCCAGCGCCTCGACGGCCTTGGCATTCAGGAACGCCTCGTCATAGAGGTACTGGACATAGACCGGGTTGTTCGGCGCCGCATCATTCAGCTCCTTTATCGTCGGCATGCGGTTCTCGACGAACTGGCGCGGATGCCAGCCGCCGACAACGGCGATCCACGCACCCGGGCCACGCCGTGCCGCCTCGCGGCGAATGACGTCGAGCCCGTCCTGCAAGCTGGACACACCCAGCCACAGCGTCTCGCCATCAAATGTCTGTGCCGCGCGAATGGCGTGCATGTGGGTATCGATCAACCCGGGGATGACCGTCTTGCCCGCGAGGTCGACAACCCGGGTGTCCTTGGCGGCGAGGGCATCGATGTCCTGGTTGGAGCCGACGGCGACGATCCGTTCGCCCGAAATCGCCAGCGCCTGCGCCTGGGGGTTTGCCGGATCCATGGTGATGACCTCGCCGTTGCGCAGGATCAGGTCCGGCGACTCGGCAAAGGCAGCGCTCAAGGCAAGCGGGCTGCACAGCAGGGTCATTGTCAGCACGGTGGTCCGCAGCAGCCGGGTCATGAGGTGTTCTCCAGTAGGTTTCATTGCTTGGACGGCGCTTGCCGGTTCAGGATGCGGCTTTGCGCGCTACCGCCGGGTCGGCAGCGAGCAAGGCCCCGGTGAGTTGGGCATGCACGGCATCGATGTCCTGCGGCAGCCGCTCGCCGAAGGACGCAGACAAGGTCCGGTGGTCGCGCAGTTCTTCGCCAAGCTCGTCCATGTCGGTGGCCATCAGCGCCGCGAACCGCGACGGACCGAAATCAAGCCCGCGCCACTCGATGTCTTCGTAGCGGGGAACGTGGCCGATGACAGGGGAAGCGGTTGCGGCGGCCGTGCCGCGCACCCTTTCGACGATCCACTTAAGCACGCGCATGTTCTGGCCGAAGCCCGGCCACATGAAATCGCCATTGCCGTCGCGGCGAAACCAGTTGACGCGGAAGATCGCCGGGGCCGTGTCCAGCCCCTCGCCCAGCTTCAGCCAATGGCCCCAGTAGTCGGCCATGTTGTAGCCGCAGAAGGGCAGCATCGCGAACGGATCGCGGCGGATCGGCGGCTGGTCGGCGGCCGCGGCCGTCGCTTCCGAGCCGAGCGTGGCCGCCCAGTAGACGCCGCTGCGCCAGTCGGTCGCCTCGAACACCAGCGGATAGGTGTGCGACAGCCGGCCCCCGAAGATGAAGGCGGATATCGGCACGCCGCGCGGATCGTCGCGGGCCGGGTCCATGCTCGGGCAGCGGCTTTGCGAGACGGTGAAGCGGGCATTGGGATGCGCGGCCGGGCGACCGCAGCCGGGGGTCCACTCCTGCCCCTGCCAGTCGACGAGACGGCTCGGCGCCTCGGGCGTCAGGCCTTCCCACCAGACATCGCCATCCGGGGTCAGGGCGCAGTTGGTGAAGATGACGTCCTGCTGCAGCGCTTCCATGATGTTGGGGTTGGTCCTGGCATTGGTGCCGGGCGCCACGCCGAAGAAGCCGGCTTCCGGATTGACCGCCCACAGCCCGCCGTCAGCGCCGCGCCGGATCCAGGCGATGTCGTCGCCGACGGTCTTGACCTTCCAGCCTTCGAACCCTTCCGGTGGTACCAGCATGGCGAAATTGGTCTTGCCGCAGGCGGACGGGAAGGCGCCGGCGACATAGGTCGTCTCACCGCCAGGGCTTTCGACACCGAGGATGAGCATGTGCTCGGCCAGCCAGCCCTCGCGGAAGCCGTTGTACGAGGCCGTCCGCAAAGCGAGGCACTTCTTGCCGAGGAGCGCATTGCCGCCATAGCCGGAACCGAACGAGACGATCGAGCCGTCGTCCTGGAAGCTGACGATGTATTTCCTGTCCTTGTTGCAGGGCCAGTGCACGTCCGCCTCGCCGACCCGGAGCGGCGCGCCCACCGAATGCAGGCAGTGCACGAAATCGCCATCGCCCAGCTGTCGGAGCACGTCGGCGCCGACATAGGCCATCAGCTTCATGCTGACCACGACATAGGGGGAATCGGTGATCTGGATGCCGATCTGCGCATGCTCGGCCCCGACCCGTCCCATCGAGAACGGGATGACATACATCGTCCGCCCCTGCATGCAGCCGTCGAACAGCGGCCTGAGTTCGGCGCGCATGGTTTCGGGGTCGGCCCAGTTGTTGGTCGGGCCGGCATCCTCCTCGTTCGCGCAACAGACGAAGGTCCGATGTTCGAGGCGCGCGACGTCGCCCGGATCGGAACGGCACAGGTAGGAGTTGGGGCGCTTTTGCGGGTCGAGCCGGATGAGCGCACCGCTCGCCACCATCGCAGCGCAGATGCGGTCATACTCCTCGGTGCTGCCGTCACAGACATGCACGGCATCCGGCCGGCACAGCGCGCGGACCTCGTCGATCCAGTTTGAGAGGCCAATATTGTCGATCGTCATTTCACGTCTCTTCAGCAGGAATTCTGGCCGCAGCGGTTGAGCGCCGCAGCGATGCTCGTCACATGTTCGGATAGACGGGCCCCTCGCCGCCCTGGGGCGGGACCCAGTTGATGTTCTGGTTGGGGTCCTTGATGTCGCAGGTCTTGCAGTGGACGCAGTTCTGCGCGTTGATGACGAACCTGGCATCGGCATGGCCGGGATCGCCGGCGATCGAATTGCCGTCGGCATCGACCCATTCGTAGACGCCGGCCGGGCAGTAGCGGCTCGACGGGCCGGCGAAGACGCCGTATTCCGAGCGCTTCTGCAGCTCCATGTCCTTGACCTGGAGGTGAACCGGCTGGTTCTCCTCGTGGTTGGTGTTGGACAAGAACACCGACGACAGGCGGTCGAAGGTGAGCACGCCGTCGGGCTTGGGATAGTCGATCTTGCTGTGCTTCGACGCCGGCTCGAGCGACTGGGCGTCGGTCTTGCCGTGCCTGAGCGTGCCGAAGGGCGACACGCCGAACAGCGTGTTGAGCCACATGTCGAGGCCGCCGAGGCCGACGCCGAGGATGGTGCCGAAGCGCGACCACAAAGGCTTGACGTTGCGGACCTTCTTCAGGTCCTTGCCGATGTCGGTCGAGCGCCAGGCCGCCTCGTAAGCGACGAGCTCGTCATTGGCGCGGCCGGCGGCGATGGCGTCGGCGACGTGCTCTGCGGCGAGCATGCCCGACAGCACGGCGTTGTGCGAGCCCTTGATGCGAGGCACGTTGACCAGGCCGGCCGAGCAGCCCATCAAGACGCCGCCGGGGAACGACAGCTTCGGCACCGACTGGTAGCCGCCCTCGGTGATGGCACGCGCCCCATAAGACAGGCGCTTGCCGCCCTCGAAGGTGGCGCGGATCGCCGGGTGGGTCTTGAAACGCTGGAACTCCTCGAAGGGCGCGAGATAGGGGTTCTTGTAGTTGAGGTGGACGACGAAGCCGACCGCCACCATGTTGTCTTCGAGGTGGTAGAGGAACGAGCCGCCGCCGGTCTTGAAGTCGAGCGGCCAGCCAAAGGAATGCTGGACCAGGCCCGGCTTGTGCTTTTCGGGCGCGACCTGCCACAGCTCCTTCAGGCCGATGCCGAACTTCTGCGGCTCCTTGCCGGCGCCGAGGTCGTACTTTGCGATCAGCTGCTTGGCGAGCGAACCGCGGGCGCCCTCGCCGATCAGCACGTATTTGCCCATCAGCGCCATGCCGGGCGCAAAGCCAGCACCATGGCTGCCGTCGCGCTCGACGCCCATGTCGCCGGTGACGACGCCGGTGACGGCACCGTCGTCATTGTAGAGCAGGCCGGCTGCGGCAAAGCCGGGATAGATCTCGACGCCGAGCGCCTCGGCCCTGGTCGCGAGCCAGCGGCAGACATTGCCTAGCGAGACGATGTAGTTGCCGTGGTTGCCCATCAGCGGCGGCATCAGGATGTTGGGCAGCCTGACCGAGCCGGCCGGCCCGAGCACCAGGAAATGATCGTCGGTGACCGGTGTCCTGAACGGATGGTCGGCATCGTCGCGCCAGTCCGGCAACAGCCGGTCGATGCCGATCGGATCGACGACAGCACCCGACAGGATATGCGCGCCGACCTCGCCGCCCTTCTCCAGCACCACCACCGAAAGCTCGGGACTGACCTGCTTGAGCCGGATCGCCGCCGCCAGTCCCGCCGGCCCGGCGCCGACGATGACAACGTCGAATTCCATGCTCTCGCGTTCGATATCGCTCATCTGTCCCTCACTGCGGTCTTGGCAATAATCTGGTCGGAAGGCGGCAATCGCTCAGGCGCCCATGAGTGCTTCGACCAGCCTGTCGCGCGTCAGCGGCAGGTCGCGCATCCTGAGTCCGAGCGCCCGCGACGCGGCGTTTCCGATCGCCGCGGCCACCGGCCCTTGCGACGCCTCGCCGGCGCCGAGCGGCGGTCTCGCCGGGTCGACGATGAAGCGCGTCTCGATCTCGGGGATCTCCGAGAATTTGAGGATGGGATAGGCACTCCAGTCGAAGGCCGGCACGCGGTCGTCCTCGACCCTGACCTCTTCCTTCAGGGTCCAGCTTGCCGCCTGGATCGCGCCGCCCTCGATCTGGCTGCGGGCGCCTTCCGGATTGATCACCAGCCCGATGTCGGCACACAGCCACAGCCGCTCCAGCCTGATCTCCTCGTCGACCGAAACCTCGGCGACGGCGGCCAGCCACGCGCCCTTGTTCTTGTAGCGGGCGGCGGCGATGCCGAACGCCCGGCCCTCGCCCGCCGGATGGCTGCCGGGCCAGCCGCTCATGTCCGCCACGCCTTGGAGCACGGCACGGCAGCGGTCGTCGCTCAGATGGCGGAGCCGGAAATCGAGCGGATCGGCGCCGGCAAGATCAGCCAGTTCGTCCACCGCCGACTCGATGGCGAAGACATTGAGGTGGGCGCCGAGCGAACGCAGCGACGATGTCCTGATGCGGCTTGCCGTGTCGAGCCGGACCGCGACCTCCTGGCCGGGAAAATCATAGATCGCGACCGAGTTGCGCGCCGCTCCCCCGCCCGCTGCATCGGGAAGGTCGTCGACCTTCTGCGGCAGGCGCGCACCGTCGAGCGCTTCGGCCGAGCTGAGATTGAAATGGCCACCGAAACCGGGACGCTGGGCGTGCGGCGCGCTCACCACCGAAAGTTTCCATGAGGCCACTTGCCCGCCGGAATCGAGCTCGGCCTCGACCGAAGCGGACATCGCCGCGCCAAGCGGGCCGCGGCTGAGTTCGTCTTCGCGCGACCATTGCACCCGCACCGGCTGGCCCGGCATTTCCATCGCCACGATGGCCGCATCGAGCGCCACGTCGTCGGCGCCGTTGTGGCCGTAGGAGCCGGAGCCATGGGCGTGGATGACACGCACCATCGAGGGGTCGAGGCCAAGGCACTTGGCGATCTGGCCGCGCAGCGGGAAGATGCCCTGCGAATGGCTCCATACTGTCAGCCGCCCGGCGTCGAACTGCGCCAGCGCGCAGGACGGCCCGATCGAGGCGTGGGCGACATGCTGCCGCGAATACCGGGCGGCGATGCCTGGCGATCCGGCATGGGGCGCCGCGGCGCCCAGGACCGTGATCTTCTCGCCAGAAGTCGCGGCCGGTTGCCAGAGGCCGGCGACCTCCTCCCAGCGGGCAAACTTTTCGGCCTCCCCATGGGCCGAATGTACGGCATGTTCGTCGGCGGCGACCAAGGCGAGGAAGTCGTTCTTCCTCACGGCCCTGACGCCGGGGTAGCGGCGCTGCAGCCACGCCATGTCGACATCGGCCAGGCAGGCCAGCCGGAACGGCTGCCTGATCACCCTGACATGGAGCATGCCTGCAAGCGACAGGTCGTGGATGAAGCCGGCGCCGCCGCGCTTCTGCGCCATGTCGATGCGCGGCTGGCTGGCGCCGACCGCGGAATAGGCACCGACGGGCATGGCCGGGACGTTGCCCGTGACATGCTGGCGCCAGTCGACGTCGGCTGCCAGCATCCAGTAGTCGAGGCCGGTCGGCTGGCCGTCGATCAGGATCGCGCCGTCCCGGCAAGACAGGCTGGCGACATCGGCACCAAGGCGTGTCGCGGCGGCGTCGACCAGGGCCGACCGAGCCTGCGCCAGCGCGAGCCGGATCGACGCGCCGGAGACCTCGACGGACTGGCTGCCGGCGGTGATGCCTTCGTCCGGCGCACTGTCGGTATCTACCGGCAGCAGCGCAACCAGCACTGGATCGACCGCCAGTTCGTCGGCGGCGATCTGGGCCAGCGCGGTGAGGATGCCCTGGCCGAGCTCGACCTTGCCGGAGCCGACACCGATCAGGCCTGGCCGGTCGAATGACACCCAGCAGCCGAGCTCGGGATTGTCCTGGAGGCTCTTGGGCAGCGCGTTGCCGATCATCATGCGCCTCCACCAAGGCTGGCGGCGGCGCGCTCGACGGCGCGCAGGATGCTGCCATGGGCGCCGCAGCGGCACAGGTGCTTGTCGAGTGCCGAGACGATCGCCTCGCGGCCAGGCCGGCTCTCGGCCTTGAGCAGCGCGTAGGCGCTCATCAGGATGCCGGAGATGCAGTAGCCGCACTGGCCGGCCTGCTCTTGCTCGAACGCATCGAGCAAGGCCGCCCCGACAGGGTCGTCGCCAAGCGCCTCGGGGGTCGTCACGTTGGCGCCGCCCAGCGCCGACACGGGCAGCGTGCAGGAATAGCGCGCCTCGCCGTCGATGGCGACGACGCAGGCCCCGCACTGCTCGAGGCCACAGCCGAAATGCGTCGCCTTTAGATCGAGCGCGTTGCGGAGCGCGAAGAGAAGCGGCTCGTCGCCACTGGCTTTCAGGCTCACCTCGGAGCCGTTGAGCCGAAACGAGATGGAATTGCTCATGACTTGCGCCCCGCAACCTTGTCGCGGCTGTCCCTGGAGGCCGCGAGTTTCGCGCCTGGCCGCGGCGCAGTGCGCACGCGCGGGGGACCGGCATCGGGCTCGGATGCCGCGGCGAGGCTTTCCTTAGCCCGCTTCAGCCGGTAGGCGCTCGGCGTCATGCCGACGGAATTCTTGAAGGCGCGAAGGAAATACTTCTCATCGTTGTAGCCGACGGAATAGGCGATCTGGCCGATGGTTTCGTCGGTCAGCACCAGGCGCTCGCGCGCGTCCTCGATGCGCATCTCGCGGATCAGGGCATTGAAGCTGGTGCCGGTATACTGTCGGATCAGGGCGCAGAGCCGGCTCTTGGAGAGGCGCGCCGCGTCCGCCGCTTCGTCCAGGCTCGGGCCGCGCGTGTAGTTCTCGCCGATGAATTCGGCGATACGGCGCATATGGCCGCTGTCGCGCCCGACGACCGGCAGCTTCTTCGACAGTTCGGCAAACTCGGCCTCGTAGTCCTGGCACAGGGTGGCGAGCATCAGTGTCAGTTCCGCACGCACGATCTCGGTCTCGCACATGCGCTCGGAACCATGCTGGGCGATCATCGAGGCGACCGCGCGATCCGTGCGCTCCGCCTGTGAACTCCCGAGATCGAAATTGACATGGTTCTGCCAGGCAAAGGGCGTCAATTCCGGCGCCAGCCGGACGAGTTCCGTCACCGGGTAGGACCGGGTGATGCTGGGGCGGAGGAAGTCGAGATCGAAGTAGATGACCGCGCAGCGCGTGGCATGGTCGAACCTGATCTGGTGCGGCACCATCGGCGCGATGAAATAGATCGACCCGGCCTTCGGCTTGTGCGAGGTCAGGCCGATCCGGGTCATCGGCGCATCGGACATGAAATAAATGATCTGGAAGTAGTCGTGCTTGTGGGCGGGGTAGAGCCGCTGGGTGTTTTCCACCAGCCGGATGTGGAACCGCGGACTGTCGGACCGGTCGAGCGCATAGGAGCGGAACGGAGCCGCCAGGGTCCCTTCCTCCTCCGCATCGCGTTCAGGACGAAAACGCACAGGCTTTTCGATCCCACCCTTTGCCATGTTGGCTCCTCCGGTCCGACATCGCCGCGGCAAGCGGCTAGCCCGATTGACTCACGCCCTCATCTTTTCGGCAACCGTCGCGTGGAACTCCGGCACCGCCTCGAACAGGTCGGCGACCAGGCCATAGTCGGCGACCTGGAAGATCGGCGCTTCCGGATCCTTGTTGATGGCGACGATGACCTTGGAATCCTTCATGCCTGCGAGATGCTGGATCGCTCCCGAAATGCCGCAGGCGATGTAGAGGTCGGGCGCGATGATCTTGCCGGTCTGGCCGACTTGCAGGTCGTTCGAGACGTATCCGGCATCGACCGCCGCCCGGCTCGCGCCGATCGCGGCACCGAGCCGATCGGCCAACGGGGCCAGGACGGTCTCGAAGTTCTCGGCCGAGGCCAGCGCGCGTCCACCCGAGACGACGATGCGGGCGCCGGTCAGTTCGGGGCGCTCCGAACCTGACAGCTCGCTTCGCACGAATGACGACCGCGCGGGATCGGCCGAAATGGCCGCGGCTTCGATCGGCCGTGTGGCAGCGGTGACCGCGGCAGCCGGGAAGGACGACACGCGCACGGTCAGCACCTTCCTGGCATCGGTAGAGCGCACGGTCTGGATCACGTTGCCGGCATAGATCGGGCGCTGGAAGAGATCCGGGCCTTCGACCGCAATGACGTCGGATATCTGCATCACGTCGAGCAATGCGGCCACGCGCGGCATGATGTTCTTGCCGCTGGTGGTCGAGGGTGCAAGCAAGGCATCGTAGCCGCCGGCGAGGCTGACGACCAGGGCCGCAACCGGCTCGGCAAGCCGGTTCGCCAGGCTTGGGTCGTCGGCAAGCAGGACCTTGGCGACGCCCTCCAGCCGAGCGGCGGCTTCGGCTGCGGCACCACAACCTGACCCGGCCACCAACACATGCACGTCGCCGCCCATGCGGCCAGCGGCCGAGACCGCCTTGGCGGTGGCCTCGTCGAGCTGCGTGTCCTGATGTTCGGCCAGAACGAGAATGGTCATCACAGAACTCCTGCTTCGGTGCGCAGCTTGTCGACGAGCTCGGCCACGGAGCCGACCTTGATGCCTGCCTTGCGGGTTGCCGGCTCGTGCACGCGCACGACGGTCAGGCGCGGCTCGACGGCGACGCCGTAGTCGGCGGGGGTCTTCTCGTCGATCGGCTTCTTCTTGGCCTTCATGATGTTGGGCAGCGAGGCGTAGCGCGGCTCGTTCAACCTGAGGTCGGCCGTGACCAATGCCGGCAGCGGCAGGTTGACCGTCTGCAGGCCGCCGTCGACCTCGCGGGTGACCTCGATCGCAGCGCCGCCAATGGCGATCTTCGAGGCAAAGGTGCCCTGGCCCCAGCCGAGCAAGGCCGCCAGCATCTGGCCGGTCTGGTTGGCGTCGTCGTCGATCGCCTGCTTGCCGACGATGATCAGGTCCGGCTTCTCCGTCTCGGCGACAGCCTTCAGAATCTTTGCGACGGCAAGCGGCTCGACGACCGCGTCCGAACGCACCAGCAGGCCACGATCGGCGCCCATGGCGAGCGCCGTGCGCAACGTTTCGGCCGATTTCTCCGGGCCTACCGAAACGACCACGATCTCGGTCGCATGCCCGGCTTCCTTGAGCCGAACCGCCTCCTCGACGGCGATCTCGTCGAAAGGATTCATCGTCATCTTGACGTTGGCGAGGTCTACGCCCGAACCGTCCGCCAAGGCGCGCACCTTGACGTTGGGATCGGCAACCCGCTTCACCGCAACCACTACCTTCATCTGTTCCTCCCTTGCCCGATCAGGGACGGCCACGCCTGCTGGCGCCGCCGCCCCGGCCGATTGCCTCAGCTTTCCGGACCGGCGTACTTGCCGGCGGTCGCGGGGAACATGTTCTTGATGATCTTCATCCGGCTGACGTCGACCGTCGCATCCATGTGCAGGAAGATCGCGGCGTCGCGGAACAGCTTCTCGATGCCGAACTCGAGCATCGCGCCGTTGCCGCCGTGCAGTTCGAGCGCATGGGTGGCGACCTTCATGATCTCCTCCGAAGCATAGACCTTGGCCATGTTGCAGAGGATGTCGGCGTCGGGATGGGCTTCATCGACCGCCTTCGCCGCACGCTCGACCAGCGACCGGACCGCCTCGATGCGGGTCGCCATGTCGGCGAGCCTGAGGGCCACGGCCTGGTGCTTGATCAGGATGCGGCCGCCCTGGACATAGTTCTGGACGTAGTCGGCGGTGCGCTCGAAACAGGCGACGCCGACGCCGAGGTTCTTGGCCGCCTGGATGATCTTGCCGGCCCGGAAATACTGGCCGGCGGAGGCCAGCGCGGTGCTTTTGACGAGCAGGTGGTCGGCCGGCACGCGGCAATCCTCGAAGACCAGCTCGCCATTGTTCATGAAACGGCAGCCCATCGTCTCGTTGCACTTGGTGATGGTGAGGCCGGGGGTGCCGCGGGGCACCAGGAAGCTCGACGTGCCCTGCAGCATGCCGACCGAAGGATCGGTGTTGGCATAGACGACGTAGAGGCTGGCATCGAAGCCGTTGGAGATGAACTGCTTGCGGCCGTTGATGACCCAATGGTCGCCGTCGAGCACGGCCTTGGTGTGCATCGAGGCCTCGGGCACGTTGTAGGGCAGCCAGCGGTCGGATGCGCCGCGCGGCTCGGTCAGGCAGTGCGCCAGCAGGAACTTGGGGTCTTCCAGCAGGCGCGGGAACCACTTCTCCTGAAGATGCTTCGGCGCGAACTGCCGCAGCACGATCGAGACCTTCCAGTTCTGCACCAGCTTGTCGGCGAGACCGGAATCGCCGCGGGCGATTTCCTCGGAGATCAGGGCGAAGGTGCGAACCTCCGTCTCCTTCTCCAGGTCGATGCCGCCGAATTCCTCCGGCACGCCGAGGGTGCGGACGCCAATCGCCTCAGCACCTTCGAGGATCGCGCTCGGCAGGCGCTCGCCGGGGCTCATGTCCCATTCGCGCTGCCAGTTCGAGCGGATGAACGGTGTCACCACGTCGTCGACAAACGACCGGCAGCTGTCGCGCATCAGGCGCTGTTCCTGGGACAGGATCCCATCATCGGCGTGAATCATTTTCGCTCCCTTCGAGTACAATTCGGTCGGCTGCCAGTGCCTTCCGTCCATGCCGAAATTGGTATCAGCGCCGGTGATCCAGGGTCAGGCCGTGATGTCCGCTAATGGTGGACTATCGTCCGATTATTGGTGGATGTTTCTCGCAACACGCTTGCACAATCAACCAGTCAGCCGGCGAATGCCGGCTGACGTCTGCGTGGGAAAATTGATCCTCTCTAGGCTTTGAACCGCTCCGACAGCCAGTCGGCGACCAGCGGCCGGTAGAGCCAGGGGATGTTGTTGCAGACATGGTTTCCGGTGGGAAAGACATGCAGTTCGACGTCCCCTCGGCACATGTCGGCGCTTTTCTGCGCTTCCGAAGGCGGGAAAATCTTGTCGCGGGCGCCATGCAGGATGAGCGCGGGGACCGTTGGCCCCTCGACGCCGGCCAGGGTGAAGCGGCGGGCGCTTTCGAGAACGTCGTCCCCGCCGAGCGCGAAGGTCATGTTGTCCTGATAGACCTTCGGCAGCGTCGGCCACATCGCGCCAAGGTCATGGAAGCCGTTGATGGAGATCACGCCTGCGAGGCCGTCCAGCGCCGCTGCCGCCCGCAGCGCCATGAAGCCGCCGAAGGCCATGCCGACCAAGCCGACGGCACCCGACAAGCCAGGCTTTCCCTTGACCGCCGCGATGGTCGCCGCGATCGCGGCGGTGATGTCGGCGCGCAGGTGGCCGTGCGAGCGTCCTTCGCCCTGCCCCGGGCCGTCGAGCGACAGCGTTGCGATGCCACGCCCGAGGAAATGACGCTCGAACGCCGGAAACTCCTCCTTGGTGGAATCGGAACCGGGAATGATCAGTGCCAGCGGATGCGGCCCCGAGCCCTGTGGCCGCCTGAGATAGGCGCGCAGCACGCCGTCCTCGAACGGCACCTCGACCAGTTCGGCCGGCTGCTCGAGCAAGGGCGCGGCCTTGCGGTACAGCGCGACCTTGCGAGCCAACGCCACGTCCTTGGCCTTGAGATCGTCGAAGGCCATGAACTGACCGAAGTGATAAAACAGGCTGGCGCGGGAAAAGGCCTCGCCGGCGGTGATCCTACGTCCAAGCGCGAGCGCTTCTTCGCCCATCGCGTCGTGGCGGTCGCCTTCGGCGCTCCAGGCCGTGAGCCAGTTCTCCCAGACGCCGGCGGCTTCGATCACCGACTTGGCCGTTGCCGATGGAATGCCGGCGACCTCCATGCGGGGCAGCCAGTGTTCCACCACGCTCAACAGCCGGTTTTCAGTCTCGCTCATTCTCAGTGTCCTTCCAGGGTTGGCACGTCGGGTGCCGGTCATCGCTTGGCCGCTACGGGTCGATCGCCTCGAGTTCGAGCGGATAGGTTTCGGCTTTTGAACGGTATCGAACGGCCCCCTGGGACAGCTTCGCGGCCGCCTCCGCATCGAGTTGCCTGACGATCTTGGCAGGAACGCCGATGACGAGCGAGCCGTCCGGCACGACCATGCCCTCGCGGACGAGCGAATTGGCGCCGACCAGGCAGCGTTCGCCGATCCTGGCTCCGTTGAGGACCGTCGCCCCCATGCCGACCAGGCTGCCATTGCCGATGCTGCAGCCATGGATGATCGCGTTGTGGCCGATGGTGACGTCCTCGCCGATCTCGACGGGATATCCGGGGTCGGTGTGGATGACGCAGCCATCCTGGACATTGGAACCCTTGCCGATGGTGATCGGCTCGTTGTCGCCGCGCAGCACGGCGTTGAACCAGATGCTGGTGCCGCTGGCGAGGCGCACATCGCCGATGACGGCAGCGCCCGGAGCAACGTAGCAATTGCCGTCCGCCGGCAGGCTGGGCATGCGTTCGCCCAGCCGGTAGATCGTCGCCTTGGTCACGCTGTGCCTGCCCATTGGTTGCGCTTCACGTCGGCATCGCCAGGAGGATCGAGGCCGGGGCGTTGGTGCGGTTGACCAGCGCGCGCGCCTCGCCGGGCGCCAGCCGGCAGCTGTCGAGCACGCCAAGCGTCACCGCGCCGTCCACGGTCTCGACCGTCACCTCGCCGGCAACGACGATGTAGATCTTCTCCACCGCCGCGTCCTTGAGCGACGTGCGCCCGCCCGGCAGCAGATGCGACAGACCGATCCAGATCGTGTCGGTCGTCGTCGCCTCCTTGCCCTGCAGGCGCAGACAGCGCATGTCGTAGTGCTCCGGCGCCTCGTAGGGCTTGGCCTCGCTGTAGCGGGTGACCTGCATGGCGGCTTCTCCTTACGGCTTGAGCAACACGCGCTCGGGGGTGCCGCGCAGCACCGAGGCATAGGCCTTGGCGGCATCGCCCAGACCGTAGCAGCAGGCCGGGTTGATCGGGAACGGCTTGAGCAGGCCTCCCTCGAACTTCAGCTTCAGCTTGTCGAAGATCCGCGCACCATCGATCGAAGACAAGGCCAGCGTGTCGACGCCGATGTATTTGTGGCGGCCGCGGAAGAAGTTGAAGATGTCGAAGGGCACGGCGCGATCGAAGGTCGAAATGAAGATCTGCCGCGCCTGCTTGGCCATCGCCTTGTTGGCGATCTCGAAATAGGGGCTGCCGACGGTGTTGAAGACGATGTCGGCGCCGTGGCCGCCGGTCATGTCGCGGACGATCGCCGCGACGTCGTCGACCGCGCTGTTCAGCATCGTGACCGGGCCGTTGGTGTGTCCCATCAGCGGCTGGTCGTTGTATTCGACGGCAAAGACCGTGGCGCCGGCCAGGGTGGCAAGCTGGATCGCGGCCTGGCCGACCTTGCCATTGGCGCCACAGACCAGGACCACGTCGGTCGGCTGGGCGCCGCCGGCCTCGCGCAGGCCTTCATAGGCGGTGATGAACGGGACACCGACCGAGCCGGCCTCCTCCATGGAGAAGTTCTTCGGCTTGGCGCGCACCGCCTTCTGGTCGAGCACCATCCACTTGCCGTGGCTGCCGTCCTGGCTGATGCCGAGTTCGCCGCCGCCGCCCCAGATTTCCATGCCGATCATCTGGGGGGGGCCTTCGCGGACGATGCCGCCGAAGTCGCGGCCCGGCGTGCGCGGCCAGATGGCATGCGGCATGTGGCCGAGCGATGCCTTGACGTCGCTCGGGTTGACGCCCGCCGCCACGATCTCGACCAGCACCTGGCCGGGACCGGGGCGCGGAGCACCCACTTCGGCCACGTCGATCAGGAGATTGTCGAGGTCGGGCGATTTCTGCGACACCCTGAGGGCGTTGCCGGACTTGGCGCTTGCTTGAATGTTCATCTTCTCAATCTCCTTGACTCAAGCTGCGCCGCTCAGGCGGCAAGCCCCAGCATTTCCCTGGCTTCCGACGGGCTGGCGATCTGCCCGCCGAGTTTTTCGATAAGGTCGCGGGCGCGCTCCACCAGTTCGCCGTTGTCCCTGGCGAGCACACCCTTGGCGATGTACGAATTGTCCTCCAGGCCGACGCGGACATGGCCGCCGAGCAGATAGGCCTGGACCGCCATCGGAAACGACATCCGACCGACACCGAAGCCGGTCCAGACCGCGTCGCGCGGCAGCATCCGCGCGGCGGTGGCCATGACGTCGGTCGTCGACGGGAAGCCGTATTTGACGCCGGTGACGATGGTGAACATGGCCGGCGACTTCAGCACGCCCGCCTTGATCAGGTCCTGTGCCAGCACGATGTGGCCGGTGTCGAAGACCTCGAGCTCCGGCTTGGAGCCGGCCTCGTTGATGATGTCGGCCATGATCTTGACGTTGGCAGGCGTGTTGATCACCACCTCATTGCCGAAGGTCATGGTGTTGAGGTCGAGCGTGGCGATGTCGGGCTTCAGCGCAACGATATGCTCGACGCGCTTTTCCGGCCGGATCAGCGTCGTGCGCGGCCCGGCCACCGCCGGGTTCTCGTCGCTCGGATGGTAGCGCCCGCCGGGTCCGGTGGTGACGTTGAGGATCAGCGCGTTGTTCTTCGCCCGGATCCGCTCGACCACCTCGCGATAGTGCTTCAGCTCCATCGACGGCTTCGCCGTCTCGGGGTCGCGGACATGGATATGGGCGATGGCCGCGCCGGCATCCGCCGCATCGAGGCAGGCATTGGCGATCTCCTCCGGGGTCACCGGCAGGCCGGGATGGTTTTCCCGGGTGGTCAAATTGCCGGTCACGGCACAGGTGATGATGACTTTCGGCTGCATTACAGGTGCCTTCCCCCGTCGACGACAATGCGGCTGCCAGTCGAGAATTTCAGATGCGTTGCGCAGGCGGCGATCGCCTCGGCGACGTCGACCGGGCTGGTGATCCGCTTAAGCGGCGTGGTTGCGGCGACCTTGTCGGTGAATTCCTTGCCGCGGCCGGGAACGAACTGCGTGTCGACCGCGCCGGGCGACACCGCCATCACCCGGATCGCCGGCGCCAGCGCACGACCGAGCGAGTTGGTCATGATGTCGACACCGGCCTTGGCGCCGCAATAGGCGACGTTGGAACCGATGCCTGTGAAGGCTGCGATCGACGAGACGTTGACGATCAGCCCGTCGCCGCTCGCCTTGAGCGCCGGCGCGAAAGCCCGGATCGTGGCGAACACGCCGCGCCAGTTGTTGATGAAGATGCGGTCGATCAGCTCGTCGGTCAGCGCGTCGAGATCGCCATGCGCCACCGGCTCGGTGATGCCTGCCGTGTTGACCAGGATGTCGGCCCGTCCGAACCTGTCCGCGACCGCGTCCCTGAACGCCTCGATCGTGGCCGTGTCCTCGATCGAAACCGGCAGCGCGAGGTGGCCCTCGCCGGCCAGACCTGTGGCGATCTGCTCGGCCTTGTCCTTGCCTGAGCGATAGCCGACGACGACGATGGCGCCGGCATCGGCCAGCATCCGGCAGGTTTCACGGCCAATGCCGCCCGAGCCGCCGACGACGACCGCGACCTTGCCTTCAAGCGGACGATGGGAATTCTGCGCAGTCATCGCTCAGCTCTTCTTTCCCGAGATCGGCGGGACGGGGAAAGTCGGCGTGCCGGCCACCAGCTTGAAATTGTACACGCAGGTGTAGAAGGGCAGCGTCGCTCCGGGATAATCGGGATGCGGCTCCGTGTGCATGACGAAGTCGCCGACGATCTGCTGCTTGGCGCCGAACACCACGTCGGCGGCGAGCGCCTCCGGAGAGTCGGAGAATATCTGCGTGATCAGTGTCTTGTGCTTCGGTGCCGAGACGATGAAGTGGATGTGCGCCGGCCGCATCGGCGTGCGCTTCTGGGCACGCAGCAGGACACCCACCGGGCCATCGGTCGGGACGGGGTAGCCTGCCGGCTTCACCGACTGGAAATGGAACCTGCCGTCGGCGCCGCTGGTGAACTTGCCGCGCAGGTTGCAATCCTCCTGGGTCTCGTCCTGGTTCTCGTAGAGGCCGACCGGCGAAGCCTGCCAGACATCCAGCGAGGCGCCCGCCACCGGCTCGCCGTCGGGGCCGACGACCTTGCCGGAGAAGAACAGCGAAGAGCCGGGAGTGTCCGAGCGCGCGATGCAATCGCCGTTCGCGCAGACCGGAGCACCGCCACGGTAGAACGGCCCGAGCAGCGCCGACATCGTCTCGCCCTGCATGCCGTCATTGTTGATCAGGTCGATCAGCGTCGAGGCACCCAGCACGTCGGCCGCAAGCACGACCTCGTTGTGGAACTCGTTGGTGCGCTGGCCGATCTCGACGATCCAGCGCAGTGCATACTCGAACTCCTCTTCCGTCGGGCGTGTTTCGAGCACGAACTGGTGCAGATGGTTTACCGCCGCCGTCATGATCTGCTTGAGGCGGAGATTGTCGGTGTCGTCCATCGCCGCCAGCACGGTCGGCGTGACGTCGGCTTCCTTGGTGATGAGCTTCGGCTCGATCCTGGTGTGGTCCATTTCAGTCTCCAATGCGTTCGAAGTCAGGCTTCGACAGGTTCCGCCCGCTTCGCGCCGGCCTGCAGATGCGGGTATTTTTCGGTCAGCAACGAGCCGTGGTAGTAGGTCCTGGCGAAGGCTCCGGTTGCCCGGATGTTGTCCAGCCAGCGGCCGATTTCGGGGGCCTGATCCCACATATTGCCGAGATTGATGTCGTCCATCCTGACGATGACCGGCATGATCGAGATGTCGGCGAGCGTCAGGTCCTTGCCCATCAGCCAGGGGCCGCCACTGGCTTCGAGCCATGCCGCCATGCGGTCGATGCCGCGCTGCAAGCGACCGAGCGCCTCGTCCATGTCGGCCTTGGGGAAGCCTGTCCGGCCCATCTTCATCAGGAATTCGCGGCGCAGGGGCTTGCTGTCGCAAAGCGCCTGGAACTCCTCCTCGGTCATCGCCTGGTAGTGCGGCAGGAAGGCGAGGTTGTACGACGGCACCCGGATCGCCGGCGTCGGCACCTCGTCGATGAAGCGCATCATTGCCCGCATCTCCGCCACCTTCAGCGGGTCGCGCGGCCTCAGCGGCGCGACGTCACCGAGGATGTCTTCGAGATATTCGACGATGACGGCGGAGTCGGTGACCGGAGCGCCGTCGTGCAGCAGCGTCGGCACCACACCGTTGGGGTTGATCGCGAGGTACTCGGGCCTGAGTTGGTCGCCCTTGAACAGGTCGAGCTTGTGTTCCTCGAAGGTCTTGCCCTTGGCGTGAAGGACATAGCGGACACGCTGGCTGCAGGTGGACTGCGGCGCATTGTGAAGCACGAATTCCGACATGTCTTTCTCCTCTCGCAGATTGCACGAGCTGCATTCGCAGGCTTTGTGGCTCAGTTGCTTCCAGCTAGTCCCAGTTGAGGATGCGCGGGAGCTTGCCGTTCCTGGCGAGCGTGCCCACCAGCCCGAGCGGGAAGAACATCAGGCCGAGCGCCATCACCAAACCGGTGCCCAGGATGTTGATTTCGGATGCACCCATGGTGGCGACGAAGAGCTCGTTGAGCGCGACGATCAGGATCGCCCCGATGACCGGGCCGGCGATCGTGCCCTTGCCACCGAGGATGCACATCAGCACCATGTTGGCCGAGATCAGGATGAGCAGGAAAATGTTGGGCCGGAGATAGGTCAGGTATTCGCCCCACACCGCACCCGCCATGCCGACGAAGAATGCCGACAGGGCGAAGGCGACGACCTTGTAGAAGCGCGTGTCGATGCCGGCACTTTCGGCCTTGATCTCGTCCTTGGAGATGGCGCGCAGGCCAAGCCCGAACTTCGAGTGCTTGATCTTGTAGGTCGCCCACACGGTGAACGCCGCGATCGCCACCATCGCATAATAATACGGGACCTTGGACCACTGCACCGACAGGTCGTTGGGCGGAAGGGTCAGGCCGTTGGCGCCGCCGATGAAGTGCCAGTTGTCGAACAGGATGCGGGCGATCATCAGCAGAGCGATCGAGGAGATGATGAAGCTCGGGCCGCGCACCTTGAGCGTGACCATGCCGACGAGATAGCCAAGAGCGGCAGCGACAAGCCCGGCGAGCGGTGCAGTGATCAGCGTCGAGATGCCATAGCGCGCCAGGATCATGCCGGAGAAATAACCGCCGACGCCGAAGAACACGGCGTGGCCGAGCGAGACGTAACCGGCGAAGCCGCCGAGGATGTTCCATCCCGAAGCCATGGCGACATAGGAGGCTGTGAACAGTACCAGGTGCAGTACATAGTTGTAGTTGCCGTAGAACTGCAGCAACGGCAGGGCAGCGAGGACGGCCAGAACCGCGACCGGGAACCACGTCGCCCGGGTCTGGTCGGCCTTGAGCGCCAGTTTTTCGTTGTGGGCGCGGCGCGCCTCGATCACAGCGCTGGCGCTGGTGTCCTGGAGGGTGACGGCCATCATGCCAACTCCGGTTTTTCGCCGAACAGCCCCTGGGGCCGGACCAGCAGAATGATGAAAAGGGCGAGGAAGAAGGTCAGCGTCGACCAGGTCGCCCCGATCCAGGTGCCGACGAACGCGGCGACCACGGAGAGGAACAGCGCCCCCACCACTGTGCCGAGGATGCTGCCCATGCCGCCGAGCACCACCACCGACATCAGCATGGCGATCCACTCCCAGTGCTTGGCCGGGAAGAAGCTAAAGACGAAGCTGACCAGCGATCCGGCGGCACCCGCAAGGCCGATGCCGATGGCGAAGGCAAGGATGCTGATGAACTGGACGTTGACACCGAGCAGTTCCGCCGCCTCGCGGTTCTGGGTGGTGGCACGGATGGCGTAGCCGAGCCGCGAGTATTTGAGGAACAAGGACAGCGCGGCGATGATCGTAAGAGACACGACGCCGGCATAGAACTGCCCCTTGGGGATGAAGACGTCGCCGATGAAGAACGCCGCGGTGGCGTAGTCGGGCGAGGTCACCCGCTGGGTGTTGGTGAACAGGCCGCCGAGCAGGCCTTCCACCATCATCGCCAACGCGAAGGTGAGCAGCACCGTCATTTCCGAATATTTGGCGCTCTTGGCCTCGCGCTGGAACACCAGCCGGTAGAGCACCACGCCGATGGCGGCCATGATGACGGCGGCGACCGGCAGCATGACGATCGGATCGACGCCGAGCGCCTTGAAGGCCAGGTAGGTGATGTAGGCGCCGCCGATGATCAGCGAGGGATGGGCAAGATTGACGATGCGCATCACGCCGAAGACGAGCGACAGGCCCGAGCCCATCAGGGCAATGACGCCGCCAAGCGCCAGGCCCAAAATCAGTATCTGCAAAATCTCTGCCATGGTGTTCCCCGTCAGGCGGCCTTCTTGCCGCCGAGGTAAAGTTCCTGGATGCGCGGATCGGCCAGCACCGTTGCTGCCGGTCCTTCGAACAGCGTCCGGCCAAGGTCGAGCACGACGCCCCAATCGGCGTTCTTCAGCCCCATCAGGGCGTTCTGCTCGACCAGCAATACGGTGACGCCCTCCGCCGACATCATCTTCATGATGTCGAACATTTCCTGGACGATCTTCGGCGCCAGGCCGAGCGAGGGCTCGTCGAGCATGACGATGTCGGGCTTGATGATCAGGGTGCGGGCCATGGCCAGCGTCTGCTGCTGGCCGCCGGACATGGTGCCGGCATGCTGCTCGGCGCGCTCGCGCAGGATCGGGAAGCGTTCGAGGATGCCGTCGATGCGGCGTTCGAGCTCCTTCTTGTCGTCGAGGATGAAGCCGCCCATGCGCAGGTTCTCGCGCACCGTCATCTTCGGAAACAGCGCGCGTTCCTGCGGCACGAAGCAGATGCCCTTGCGCAGGATCTGGTCGGGGCGCAGACCGTTCAGCCGCTCGCCCTTGAACACGACGTCACCCTTGCGGATCGACAGCATGCCGCAGATCGCCTTGAGCAGCGTCGACTTGCCGGCGCCGTTCGGGCCGATGATGCAGTGGACCTTGCCTGGCTCGACAGTCAGGTGGGCGCCGTCGAGGATGGCAGGGCCGTCGCCGTAGCCGGCGGTGATGTTGGTGACTTCCAGTAGCTTGGTCATCTCATGCCGCCTCGTCTTCGAGCACGCCGCCAAGATAGGCGTCGAGCACATGCGGGTCCTTGCGGACGACGTCGGGGGTGCCGGCGCAGATGACCTTGCCATGCGCCATGACCACGACCTTGTGCGAAAGCCGCATGATCAGTTCCATGTTGTGTTCGACGATCAGCACCGTCAGGCCCTTGTCGTTGAGGGCGCGGATATGGCCGACGATCTCTTCCATCAGCGACGGGTTGACGCCGCCGGCCGGTTCGTCGAGCAGGATGATCTTGGGGTCCGACATCAGCAGTGCGGCCAGATCCATCAGCTTCTTCTGGCCGTAGGACAGGTTGTGGCCGTCCTCGTGGGCGATGCGGGTGATGCCGAGGAAATCGAGGATCGACATCGCCTTGTCCTTTTCTTCCGACGTCATCGCCGGGCGGAAAAGGCCGCGCAGGCCGTCGACCTTGGACTGCACGATGACGTTTTCGATCACCGTCATGTCGCCGAGGTTGCGCGAAATCTGGAAGGTCCTGCTCAGGCCCTTGGCCGTGACCTTGTGCGGCCGCAAATGGTCGATGCGCTCACCGTCGAGCCAGACCTCGCCGGAGGACGGCGCCGCCGTCCGGCTGATGCAGTTGAAGGCGGTGGTCTTTCCGGCGCCGTTCGGTCCGATCAGGGCGGTGATCGACCCTCTTTCGACCGTGAACGTGGCTCCGTCGACGGCCTTGATGCCGCCGAAATGCTTGCAAAGATTCTTGACTTCGAGCATCCGCCCGATCTCCCATTCCGAGTTGCGCCGGAGCACCGGCGGTGGGCCGAATTGCGCCGGAGCACCGGCGGCGGGCCAGACTACGCCGGCAGCCGCCGGCGGTGGGAAGACGCCCAGGTGGGGCGTCCTCCCTGCCAGTCTTGTCAGAACCCGTTCTTGGGGTAGCTGAACGGCGACACGCCTTCGAACTCGCCCGTCGGGTAGACGAACTTCAGCTCGCCGCCCTGCCACTGCGTCATGATGTGGGACTTCTCGACCGGCAGGCCGACCTCGTCCCAGGAGAAGCGGCCGAGCACGGTGCGGACCGGGTTGTCCTTGGTGCGCGCGTGCAGCCATTCGCCCATCTTGGCGTTGTCGGTGGTGCCGGCGCCGATCATTGCCTGCTCGATGCCCTGGCAGACAGCGAACGGAATGGCGCTGTCCTCGTCCGGCTCGACGCCGTATTCAGCGGTGAAGGCCTTGACGAAGTCGGCATTGTTGAACGGCTTGCCGGCCAGCGTGCTCTCGAACGGCACGTCCTTGTGCCAGGTGGTGTGGATCAGCACGCCGTCGGCGGCCTCCTTGCCCACGCCCTCGATGAACTCGGTCTGCGCACCCTGGCTGAGGTAGACCAACTTGGGCGTGGCGCCGACCGTCTTCAGGCTGCGCGTCAACTGCACCGCCTCTTCCGCCGAGGCGGTCAGGCCGATGATCATCTCGGCGCCGGAGCGCTTGATCGAGTTGGCGAGGTTCAGCCAGTCGTTGAAGCCTTCCTCGGGCCATTTCTCCTTCATCACCACTTCGATGCCGACATCGGCGAGGTAGCCCGGTGCGAGATCGGCGATCTCCTTGTCGGTCGCCGGGTCCTTCACCTTCTGTCCGAGCAGGCCGGCCTCGATGGCATTGGCAAAGAAGTCGTCAGCGGAAACGACGGCAACCGTCTTCGGCGCCTGGCCCTCGGCGATGAGCTGCTTGATCACCGCGGCCACGTCCTTGCCGGTATATTCGGCGGCATTGACCTGGAAGTAGAACAGGTTCTTGTAGCCCTGCTCATAGATACGCAGCGCGCCGCCCGAAGGGATGGCGTGCACCATGTTGTATTTCGACAGGATGCTGGCGACCGGGAAGGTCAGGCGGCTCGAAAACGTGCCGTAGACCGCCTCGACCTTGTCAACGTTGATGAAGCGCTCGTACTGGTTAATCGCGGTTGCCGTGTCAGAACGGTTGTCGCTGACGACCAGCTCGACCTGGCGGCCGAGAATGCCCCCGGCCTCATTGATCAGCTTGGTGCAGAGCTCGTAGCCCCGCTTGTGCTTCTCGCCGCTGACCGACAATCCGCCGGTGATCGGCAGCGAGGCGCCTATCCTCAGATTTTCGGCATGAGCCGCGCTTGCCATCAGCGCCGCTGCGGCTGCCGCAGCGAGCAATGTATTCAATCTCATACGCTTTCCTCCCGTTAGCGATCGACTGTATGCGTAACCAGGCGTCTACCTATCGAGACACGCTGGCTGGATTCCGAACCCCGACAGATCTCGTCCTGCGGCTTTGCCTGCTCCCTCTTGCGCAACTGTTGGGGTATCCGCTTCGCCATCCTCCCAGACGACAAAGCATTCCGCCTCGATGCACAAGCTCCTCCGTGCAATCGATTGCGAGGATGGAGTACCACGGCCCCGCAAGACGGTCAAGGAATTTTCGCAAACGATTGCGTGACACATGCCGGGTCTGTTAATTTGCACAAATCAGGGGTTGTCAGCATGCGGCAGAAGCGGATCACACTTAAGGACATTGCGCGCGAGACGGGGGTCCACGTATCGACCGTGTCCCGCGCCCTGGACCCGGTCGAGCGCAAGTCGATCACCGAGGAAGTCGCAAGCCGCATCCAGGCTGCGGCGGACGCGCTGGGATATCGGCCGAACCGCATCGCCGCCGGCCTGCGCACCAATCGCACGATGACGGTCGGAGTGATGATCCCCGACATCACCAACGTCATCTTTCCGCCGATCCTGCGCGGCATCGAAAGCGTGCTGGAACCGCTCGGCTATGCATCGATCATCGTCAACACTGACAGCGAACGGGACCGCGAAAGCCGCCTCGTCGACGTTCTGCGCGACCGTGGCGTCGACGGCATCATCCACGCCGCCGTGCTGAGAAGCGACCCCACCATCGCGCGGGCCGCGTCCGAGGGCCTTCCGGTGGTGACGCTCAACCGCATGGTCGAAAATTCCCAGATCCCCTACATCATCAACGACGAGGACGCCGGCATCTGCGAGATGCTGGGCCACCTCCGCGACCTCGGACATCGCGACATCGCGCACGTCGCGGGTCCGCAGGACCTGTCGACCGGCCAGCTCCGCCTCGCCGCCTTCCGCAATGCCGCAAAAAGGCTGTCGGTCGAATTCCGACCCGAGCTTGTCGTCACCGCCAGGCGCTTCGACGAAAAGGACGGGGCGCGCTGTGTCCAGGACCTGCTGGCCTCGGGCAGGAAATTCACCGCGATCCTGTGCGCCAATGACCGTCTCGCCCTTGGTGCCATCGACGAGTTGCGCGAGCGAGGCATCGACTGCCCGCGCCAGGTGTCGGTCACCGGCTTCAACGACATGCCCTTCCTGGAGCTGATCCGGCCAAGGCTGACGACCGTTCGGATCCAGTCGCATGTCGCCGGATGCACCGCGGCGACCGTGCTGCTGCAGCTGATGAACGGCGAGAGTGCCGAAAACGTGCCGATGGAGACGATCCTGCCCGTCGAGATCATCGTCCGCGAAAGCACTGCCCAGGCAGCGCACTGACCCGAGGCCGCTATCGGCCTGCCTGGGTCTTCGTGCGCTCGGCAAACTCGGCAAAGCCGCGGACGAAATCGTGCAACTGCTGGCGCACGCCGTCGTCGACGATGGCGCCGGCCTGGTCAAAGACGCTGTGGGCGCGGGCGACGAGCATGCGGCCGCCGAACCACGGTTCGGTTCCGAGCGTGCGCAGGACCGGAAGCCAGGCATTCTGGCTGAGCACCGTGCCGAAACCACCTGCCGATGCGCCGAGCACGGCAACGGGCTTGCCGCCGAAGACGCGCTTGATGTCGCTCGCCGGACGGCTCATCCAGTCGACGGCGTTCTTGAACACGCCGGGGATCGAGTTGTTGTATTCGGGAGTGAACAACATCAGGCCGTCCGCGCCGGCGACAAGCTCCTTGAGTTGCGCAACCGTGTCGGGAATGCCGTCGGTCGCCTCGACGTCGGCGTCGTAGAGCGGAATGCCCCGGATCGAGGCGGGGTGGAGCTCGACGCCTTGCGGCGTCATCGCAACCGCCGCCCGCAACAGGGCGGAGTTGTAGGAGCCGTGCCTGAGGCTGCCCGAGATTCCCAGAAGCTTCGTCATGTCATTCACTCCACACCGTCATCGATTGCCGGGAGGTTGTCGCCTCCCGGCAGGTGACGCTCAAACAAGCGGTTTCAGCTTGGCTTCGATCGAGGCCCGCTTCGGCTCGAGGAGGGGCGGCAGGGCCAGCCGTTCGCCCAGCGTTTCCAGCGGCTCGTCGGCGGTGAAGCCCGGACCGTCGGTGGCGATCTCGAACAGGATGCCGTTCGGCTCGCGGAAATAGAGCGAGCGGAAATAGTAGCGCTCGACCTCGCCACTCGACGGCAGGCGCACGCTGGCCAGCCGCTCGGTCCATTCATGCATCGAGTCCAGGTCCGGCGTGCGGAAGGCGACGTGGTGTACCGCGCCCGCGCCCTGCCGGGCCGGCTGGAGCTTGGGCTCCACCGCGACATGCAGCTCGGCCGCCGGACCGCCCTCGCCCATGGCAAAGACGTGGACATGCCCGTTGCCGTCGGCGGAGGCATGGTCGCGCACCTGGCGCATGTTCATGACCTTGGTCAGCACCAGCTCGGTGGGCGCAAGGTCGGGAACGCTGAGCGCAATCGGGCCAAGCCCCCTGATCTGGTGTTCTGCCGGAACCGGGCTCTTTGCCCACGGATGGGCATCGCCCTTGCCGCCATCGTCGATGAGGCGGAAGCGCTGGCCTTCGGGATCCTCGAAATCAATGGCGCGATGGCCGGCGATTTCGGCGATCTCGCTGGCCGCCACGCCCGACTGCTTCAGATGCTCCTGCCACCAGCCCAGGCTCTTTTCGCTCGAAACCCGCAAGCCCGTGCGGGCGACGCTGTGCGTGCCACGCCTTTCGCGGCCGACCGGCCAGTCGAAGAAGGTCAGGTCGGTGCCCGGCGTCGCTTCGCCGTCGGCATAAAACAGGTGGTAGGCGCTGGTGTCGTCCTGGTTGACCGTCTTCTTGACCAGCCGCAGGCCGAGCGTGTTGGTGTAGAAGCGCAGGTTCGCCGGCGCGTCCGCGGTGATCGCGGTCAGATGGTGGATGCCCGTCAGTTGCAAAGTCATTGGTGCCTCCTGCATGTGTTCTGTGATTGCAGCAGTCATATCGTCGTTCTTGCATCGCCCTATAAGAGCGCATTCCGGGACGCAGTGTTCTCAAAATCGGACCTGGCGGGGCAAATGCCCCGCCAGATCTGTCGTCCTTATTTCTGCGAGTCGAGCTGCTCGTGATCCTTCTCGACCTGCTGCGCCTTGAGGTAGCTCTCGATCAACAGCTGGTAGGGAGGGAAGATCTTGGTGTAGACTTCGGCCCATTCCTGGGCGTCTTCGCGGTGCCAGGTCTTCTGCAGCTCCGAGGCAACTGCCGCGGTATCCATCGGCACGACGCCGGCCTGGACGACGCGAGCAAGGGTGATCTCCTGCGCCATCTTCGAATAGGTGCCGGAAGCGTCGATCACGGCGAAGACCTTGTAGCCGTCATAGGCGGCGCTGATCGACGGGAAGGCCATGCAAACGCTGGTGATGGTGCCGGCGATGATCAGCGTGTTGCGACCGGTCGCCTTGACCGCGGCGACGAAGTCGGGATTGTCCCAGGCATTGATCTCGCCCTTGCGGGCCACGTACTTGGCATGCGGTGCGTTCTGATGGATCTCCGGGATCAGCGGGCCGTTCGGGCCCTGCGGCACCGAGGCGGTGGTGATGACGGGGATGTTGGAGAGCGTCGCCATCTTGGCGAGCGCGGCAGCATGGTTGCGCAGCGTCGTCATCGGCATGTCGGCGACGGTCTGGAACAGGCCGCTCTGGTGGTCGATCAGCAGCAGCACGGCGTCGTTGGGGTCGATGACCGGGCGCTGGCCGTTGAAGTTCGCGATGTTGTTGTTCGTGCTCATTGTCGTCTCCTGGGGGTGATGAGCCATGTTCGTTGGGGGTAGTGGCTCGTTGCTGCTGTTCGGCTCGCGCTCTCGTACGGGCCGTGCTTGCAAGGGGCCGGCCGGAGCCGGGCCCTTGATCTCATCCGGTCAGCTTTCGATCCGACCGAAGCCGCCGCGCCGGAAATCGGCGAAGGCCTGCTGGAGTTCTTCCTGGGTGTTCATAACGAACGGTCCTTGCCAGGCGACAGGCTCGTCGATCGGCTCGCCGCTCAGAAGAAGCACGCTGGCGTCGCTCGACGCAGCGATGGTGAACTCGCCGCCGCTGCGGTCGAGCAGGACGAACTGGGCATCGTGCACCAGTTCTGTGCCGTTGACGACGATGTTGCCGCGCAGCACGACCAGGCCGGCTGCATGGCCCTCCGGCAGTTCCAGTGACGTCTCGCCACCGGACTTGAGCTGGAGATCCCACATGTTGATCGGCGTGAAGGTGCGGGCCGGTCCAGACTTGCCCTGGAAGTCGCCGGCGATGACGCGCAGCGTGCCGGCCTTGTCGTCAAGCTTGACTGCGGGAATGTCGGCATCGAGCAACGTCTGGTAGCCGGGGGTCGCGTTCTTGTCCCTGGCCGGCAGGTTGACCCAGAGCTGGATCATCTCGAGCACGCCACCTTGTTGGGTGAACGCCTTCGAATGAAACTCCTCGTGCAGGATGCCCTTTGCAGCCGTCATCCACTGGACGTCGCCGGGACCGATCAGGCCGCCTGCACCGGTCGAGTCACGATGTTCGACCTCGCCCTGGTAGACGATGGTGACGGTCTCGAAACCGCGATGCGGATGGACGCCGACGCCGCGCGGCCTGTCGGTCGGCGCAAAGTCGGCCGGGCCGGCATAGTCGAGATGCAGGAAAGGGCTGACATGCTGTCCGAGCGTCGTCTGGGAAAAGACCGAGCGAACCGGAAAGCCATCGCCGACCCAATGCGGCGACGAGGCGCTGTAGACCCCTAGTATCTTTCTCATCATCTTTCTCCTTGCGAACCCTCGACGGGTTGTGTTGCAAAGAGAATATGCGCAGGACACAAAACGCAGTAGACACCAGAATTCGGTCACACTGTCCTACAGACGAGACAATCGACGGCCATGCATGACCTGAATGATCTTTATTTTTTCGTCCAGGTCGTCGACCAGAACGGCTTCGCCGCCGCGGCGCGCAAGCTCGGCATGCCGCGATCGAGGCTCAGCCGGCGCATCGGCCTGCTCGAGGAACGCCTGGGCATCCGCCTGATCCAGCGCTCGACCCGGCGCTTCGCCGTCACCGAGATCGGCATGGAATACTATCGCCACTGTGTCGCCATGCTGATCGAGGCCGAGGCGGCGCAGGAGGTCATCGAGCGGACCCGCTCCGAGCCGCAAGGCATCGTGCGGGTGGCCTGCCCCTCCTCCGTCGTCTACTTCCAGGTCAGCGAGATGATCGCCGGCTTCATGGCCGAGTGCCCGAAGGTCGAGGTCCATCTCGAGAGCACCAACCGGCGCGTCGACGTGATCCGCGAGGGGTTCGACCTGTCGATCCGCGTGCGCTTTCCCCCGCTGGAGGAAAGCGACCTCGTCATGAAGGTGCTGGCAGACAGCCCGCAACGGCTGGTCGCCAGCCCCGCATTGCTCGCGCAATGCCCCGGCGGCGTGGTTCCCGCCGATCTCAGCACGTTTCCAAGTCTCGCCTGGGGTCCGGTGCATGGCGACTATGAATGGCGACTCGACGGCCCCAGCGGCGCAACGGCACGCATCCCGCACGTCCCGCGCTTCGTCACCGAGGACATGGTGACGCTGCGCCACGCGGCACTGCGCGGTGTCGGGGTGGTTCAGCTGCCGACCATGGTCGTCAGGGCGGACCTTGCCGCCGGAACGCTTGTCGACGTCCTGCCGGACTGGGCACCCAAGACCGGCATCATCCACGCAGTGTTCCCGTCACGCCGCGGCCTGCTGCCGTCCGTGCGCGCGCTGCTGGACTATCTGGCGGTCGAATATGCAGCGCTTGGCCGCGCCGAAGGCGAGCAAAACTAGCCCCGGTCACCGCTTCAAAAGCGGTTCCAGGCCTGCTTGCGCGCCGGGGAATGGGGCGGCGAACCGCCCCCGAAACGCCTATTCGAACACGATGGTCGGCGTGGCGGCAGCAGCGGCGCCCTGCTCCTGCTGGAGCCGCTCCCAGACCTTGGTGGCGATGTCGCGATAGGTTTTCGCCTCGACGCTGTCGGGCCGGGCCACCGTGACCGGCGTGCCGGCATCGGAGCTTTCGCGGATGCCCATTTCCAGCGGCACTTCGCCGAGGAAGGTGACGCCGAGGCGCTCGGCTTCCTTCTTCGCGCCGCCATGGCCGAAGATGTCGTAGCGTTTGCCGGTGTCGGGAGCGATGAAATAACTCATGTTCTCGACGATGCCGAGCAGCGGCACGTCGACCTTCTTGAACATGTTCAAGCCCTTGCGAGCGTCGATCAGGGCCAGATCCTGCGGCGTGGAGACGATGACCGCGCCGGCCAGCGGAACCTGCTGGGCCATGGTCAGCTGGGCATCGCCGGTGCCGGGGGGCATGTCGACCACCAGCACGTCGAGCGGACCCCATTCGACCTCGCGCAGCATCTGGGTCAGCGCCGACATGACCATCGGGCCGCGCCAGATCATCGGCGTCTCCTCATCGACGAGGAAGCCCATCGACATGACCTTGAGGCCGAAATTCTGCATCGGCTTCAGAATCTTGCCGTCGACCGTTTCCGGCCGACCATGGATGCCGAGAAGCTTGGGCATCGACGGGCCGTAGATGTCGGCGTCGAGCACGCCGACCTTGAGGCCGTTGGCGGCGAGGCCGAGCGCGATGTTGACCGCCGTCGTCGACTTGCCGACGCCACCCTTGCCGGAGGCAACCGCGATGATCGCGGCGATGCCGGGCACGCCACGCTTGCCTTGCGACTGCGAGGCGGGCGCGTGTGGGGCGGGACGGGCCGCGGGCGCTGCCGCCGGACGCGGCGCCGGCTTCGACGGCACCGGCGCTTCCATGCCGCCGCCCTTCTTCTCGGCGGTCAGGGCGACGACAGCGCCGTTGACGCCGGGAATGGCCTTGACGACGCGTTCTGCGGCGGCGCGCAGCGGCTCCATTTCCTGGGCCCGCGCGGCCGGCACGGTGATCGAGAAGAACACCTTCCCGTCAGCGATGAAGATGTCGGACACCAATCCGAGATCGACGATGTTGCCTGAGAAATCCGGGCCGTTGACCGTCTTGAGACGCTCCACAACGGTTTCTTTGGTGACTGTCATGTGACGAACCTGTCTGCTTCCCTGTTGGGTTTCAGATAATGCAGTTTGGCGAAAGAACCAAGCTACCCGAAATGGCAGCGGGCGGCGCAGGTTGGCACAGAGGCAAAGTGCCCCATGTGTCCAGGGCAGGATTTTTTTCGCCGATGTGTCGGCATCGACCAGCCCGGTGCGTCCTTGGTGAAGAAACCCCAGCCAGGGAGCCGTTCGATGAAATTCGTCAACCACCCGTTCTCCAACGGCAACTGCCGCGAGGCCTTCGGGTTCTATGCCAAGGTTTTCGACGGCGAGATCGTCGGCAATGCTGACGCATCGCGAAATGCCTTGGATGATCAGCCGCGGCAATGCAGGCGCATAGGCGGCGCAAACGCAATTTCACGAGGAAAACATGACCTATCCAGCCATTGAAACGCCCGCAAGTTCGAACGCGGCACTGTGGACCGGCCGCGTGTTGAGCGGCGCGCTGATCACCTTCCTGGTGTTTGACGCGGCAATCAAGCTCGTGCCGCTTCAGGTGGTGATCGAGACCACCGCGGCACTCGGCTTTCCGCCTGAACTTGCCCGGACCCTCGGCGCGCTGACGCTCATCTGCACGGCCCTGTATGCCTGGCCGCGGACGGCGATCCTCGGTGCGATCCTGCTGACCGGCTATCTCGGCGGCGCCATCGCCATCCATCTGCGCATCGGCAACCCGCTGTTTTCGCACACTTTGTTCGGCGTCTATCTCGGGCTGATGGCCTGGGGCGGGCTCTACCTGCGGGATCAGCGCCTGCAGGCGCTGATCCCGTTCCGCCGCTGATCCTGCCATTCCAAGGAGACGACAATGCAGTTCCTCGCCATCATCCTCGGCCTGGCCGTGCTCGCGATCATCGCCATCCTGGCGATCGCCACCACCAAGCCTGCCACTTTCACCATCCGGCGAACGACCTATGTGGATGCAGCACCGGAGGCGATCTTTCCGCTGATCAACGACTTTCGCAGATGGCGCGACTGGTCGCCTTATGAAGACAGGGACGCCGACCTCAAGCGCACGCTGAGCGGCGCCGAAGCAGGCGAAGGCGCGGTCTACGAATGGAGCGGCAACAAGAATGTCGGCACCGGCCGGATGGAGATCACCGATGTGGCGGAGCCGCACAAGATCGTCATCAAGCTCGACTTCATGAAGCCGTTCGAGGCGCACAATGTGGCGCGCTTCACGATGGAGCCACAGGGCGCAAGGACGCGGCTGGGCTGGGAAATGACCGGCCCGTCGCCCTTCATGTCCAAGGTGATGCAGGTGTTCATGAACTTCGACAAGATGGTCGGCGCGGACTTCGAAATGGGCCTCGCCCGGCTCAAGGCGATCGCCGAACAAGAGCGTCTTGCCGCCACGTGACGTCACCGATCAGGCGCCACGAGACCTGTCGCCCCGCCGGGACGGCGCTATTTCATCAGAATGCGGGGGCAACACCAGAAGGAGACTGACATGCTTGGTCAAGTCAACGCCGTTGCCAATCTGGCCGTCAAGGACCTCGGACGCGCCAAGACCTTCTACGAGCGCACGCTCGGCCTCAGGGAAGTCGACCACATGGGCGAGGACGTGTCGGTGCTGAAGAGCGGCGACACCGTGATCAACGTCTATCGGTCGGACTTTGCCGGAACCAACAAGGCGACGGCGGTAAGCTGGGCCGTCGGCGACAAGATCGACAGGCTGGTCGACGAGTTGAAGTCGAAAGGCGTCACATTCGAGCACTACGACATGCCCGATACCCGCCTCGAAGGCGACGTGCATGTCTTCGGCGACATCAGGGTTGCCTGGTTCAAGGATCCCGACGGGAACATACTGAACCTCATCAACCAGTGATTTTCGCAGCAAGTGCAATGTGATGGCTGGCCTAATCGATCGGCGCCGGATAGTTTTCCGGCATGATCGACAAGCTCGAATTCTTCATCGCGCTCGCCAGAGAGCAACATTTCGGACGCGCAGCCGAGGAATGCGGCGTGACCCAGCCGACGCTTTCGGCCGGGATCAAGCAGCTCGAGGACATATTGGGCGTGATGCTGGTGCAGCGCGGTTCGCGGTTCCAGGGCCTGACGCCGGAAGGCAGGCAGGTGCTGGACTGGGCCCGGCGAATCGTCGGCGACACGCGCGCCATGCGCGAGGAGATGCGCGCCGCGCGCCACGGCCTGTCCGGCCGCATCCGGATTGCCGCCATCCCGACGGCGCTGGCGATGATTCCGAGGCTGACGACGCCGTTTCGCGACAAGCATCCCGGCGTCACCTTCTCGATCCTGTCGCGCACGTCGATCGAGGTGCTGTCGCTGCTCGGCAATTTCGAGATCGACGCGGGAATCACCTATCTCGACAACGAACCGCTCGGGCGCGTGACCAGCGTGCCGCTCTATGCCGAGCGCTACCAGTTGATCACCGCCACGGGAAACGAGTATTCCGATCGGGACAAGGTGACGTGGGAAGAGGTGAGCACGCTGCCACTGTGCCTGCTGACCCCCGACATGCAGAACCGCCGCATCATCGACCAGCATCTGGCCGACGCCGGCGTGCAGGTGCGGCCGACACTCGAATCGAATTCGATGATCGTGCTGTTCTCGCACATCCGGACCGGCAAATGGTCGTCGATCATGCCTCTGAACCTCGCGGAAACCTTCGGTTTTGCCGAGCCCATCCGGGCGATCCCGATCATCGAACCGGACGCCAGCCACAATGTCGGGCTGGTGGTGGCGCGCCGCGATCCGAACACCACGCTGGTGCAGGCGTTGCTTGACGAAGCCATGACGCTGGCAGGCGATTTCCGCCGCAAGGCCTGAGCTATACTCCACCTGGTTTTGTCCACTCGATAGAAAATTTTTATCATGTGACGAAACAGCTTTATTGATTCCGGCGGCCAAGATCGGTTTCAATAGGAATATAGCGCCCATGTAAGGCGCCAGTGTCAGGGAGGGCGCTGCGTGGTCATGCAGCCAGCAAGTACCGAACTCGCCGCGCGTACGGCCGCGGTGATCAGCGAAATGAAGAACCTCGAGGGTCCGCTGATCCCGATTCTTCACGGTGTCCAGGAAGAGTTTGGCTATGTTCCGCAGGAGAGCCTGCCGATCATCGCCGAGGCGCTGAACATTTCGCGGGCCGAAGTCCACGGCGTGTTCACCTTCTACCATGATTTCCGCCACAACCCGGCCGGACGGCATGTGCTGAAGGTCTGCCAGGCCGAGGCCTGCCAGTCGATGGGCAGCGACGCCATCGCCGCCCAGATCAAGCAGACGCTCGGCATCGGCTTCCACGAGACCAGCAAGGACGGCGCGGTGACCCTGGAGCCGATCTATTGCCTCGGCCTGTGCGCCTGTGCGCCGGCCGCGATGCTCGACGGCGAAGTGATCGGCCGGCTCGACGCAGACAAGATCGAAGAAATCGCCGAAGAGGTGCGCAAATGAGCGTGACGATCTACGTTCCCGGCGATTCCGGCGCGCTTTCGCTCGGTGCCGAAAAGGTCGCCAAGGCGATCGCCAAGGAAGCTGCCGACCGCGGCGTCGATGCCAAGATCGTGCGCAACGGCTCGCGCGGCCTGTACTGGCTCGAGCCGATGGTCGAAGTCGTGACCGACGCCGGCCGCGTCGCCTACGGCCCGGTAGCGGCCAAGGACGTGGCCTCGCTGTTCGACGCAGGTTTCGTCACCGGCGGCCAGCACAAGCTGTCGCTCGGCGACCCGGAAAAGCTGCCCTACGTCGCCAAACAGACGCGCCTGACCTTTGCGCGCTGCGGCATCACCGACCCGCTGTCGCTGGAAGACTACGAAGCGCATGGCGGCCTGACCGGCCTGCGCAACGCGGTCAAGATGGCCCCCGCAGACATCGTCAAGCAGGTGACCGAGTCCGGCCTGCGCGGCCGCGGCGGCGCCGGCTTCCCGACCGGCATCAAGTGGAAAACGGTCCTCGATACGGCAGCCGACCAGAAATACATCGTCTGCAATGCCGACGAAGGCGACTCGGCGACCTTCGCCGACCGCATGATCATGGAAGGCGACCCCTTCGTGCTGATCGAGGGCATGGCAATCGCCGGCCTCGCGACCCACGCCACCAAGGGCTACGTCTACATCCGTTCCGAGTACCCGCATGCCATCGCGGTGATGACGAAGGCGGTCGAGGTCGCCAGGAAAGCAGGCGTACTGGGCAAGAGCGTTCTCGGATCCTCCCAAGGCTTTGACATCGAGATTCGCTCCGGCGCGGGGGCCTATGTCTGCGGCGAGGAAACCTCGCTGCTGAACAGCCTCGAAGGCAAGCGCGGCGTGGTGCGCGCCAAGCCGCCGCTGCCGGCCATCCAGGGCCTGTTCGGCAAGCCAACCGTCATCAACAACGTGATCTCGCTCGCCTCGGTGCCGATCGTCATGGACAAGGGCGCGCAGTACTACAAGGACTTCGGCATGGGCCGCTCGCGCGGCACCATCCCGATCCAGATCGCCGGCAACGTCAAGCATGGCGGCCTGTTCGAAGTGGCCTTCGGCCTGACGCTGGGCGAGATCGTCGACGAGATCGGCGGCGGCACCGCATCGGGACGTCCGGTCAAGGCGGTGCAGGTCGGCGGCCCGCTCGGCGCCTACTTCCCGCGCGCCCTGTTCGACACGCCGTTCGACTACGAGGCCTTCGCGGCCAAGGACGGCCTGATCGGCCACGCCGGCATCACCGTGTTCGACGACAGCGCCGACATGCTGAAGCAGGCACGCTTCGCCATGGAATTCTGCGCCATCGAAAGCTGCGGCAAGTGCACGCCCTGCCGCATCGGTTCGACGCGTGGCGTCGAGACGCTCGACAAGCTGGCCCAGAACATCGAGCCGGAAAAGCAACTCGCGCTGGTGACCGACCTCTGCAATACTATGAAGTTCGGTTCGCTCTGCGCCCTCGGCGGCTTCACGCCCTATCCGGTGATGAGCGCCATCAATCACTTCCCTGAAGACTTCCGGCCGGCAACGGTCGCCCAGGCAGCGGAATAGGAGACAGCATCATGGGTCTCGTACACGAAATCGACTTCGGCACCCCCGCCTCCAAGTCCGAGAAACAAGTCACCCTCACCGTCGACGGCTTCGAGGTCACCGTGCCCGAGGGCACCTCGATCATGCGCGCCTCGATGGACGCCGGCATCGAGATCCCGAAGCTGTGCGCCACCGACATGGTCGACGCCTTCGGCTCCTGCCGGCTCTGCCTGGTGGAGATCGAAGGCCGCAACGGCACGCCGTCCTCCTGCACGACGCCAGTGGCGCCGGGCATGGTGGTGCACACCCAGACCGGACGTCTCAAGGACATCCGCAAGGGCGTGATGGAGCTCTACATCTCCGACCACCCGCTGGACTGCCTGACCTGCGCTGCCAATGGCGACTGCGAACTGCAGGACATGGCCGGCGCCGTCGGCCTGCGCGACGTGCGCTATGGCTATGAAGGCGACAACCACGTTCGCGCCAAGAACGACGGCGCCGAAAACTTCAAGTGGATGGCCAAGGACGAATCCAACCCCTACTTCACCTACGATCCGTCCAAGTGCATCGTCTGCTCGCGCTGCGTCCGTGCCTGCGAAGAGGTGCAGGGCACCTTTGCGCTGACGATCGAAGGCCGTGGCTTCGACAGCCGCGTTTCGCCGGGCGCACATGAACTGTTCCTCGACAGCGAGTGCGTGTCGTGCGGCGCCTGCGTGCAGGCCTGCCCGACGGCGACACTGACGGAAAAGTCGGTCATCGAGATCGGCCAGCCGGAACACTCGGTCGTCACCACCTGCGCCTATTGCGGCGTCGGCTGCTCGTTCAAGGCCGAGATGCGCGGCGAGGAATTGGTGCGCATGGTGCCGTGGAAGGACGGCAAGGCCAATCGCGGCCACTCCTGCGTCAAGGGCCGCTTCGCCTATGGCTACGCCACCCACAAGGAGCGCATCCTCAACCCGATGATCCGCGAGAAGATCTCCGATCCGTGGCGCGAAGTGTCGTGGGAAGAGGCGATCGAATACACCAACAAGGAATTCCGCCGCATCCAGTACCAGTACGGCCGTGGCGCCGTCGGCGGCATCACCTCGTCGCGCTGCACCAACGAGGAGACCTACCTCGTCCAGAAGCTGATCCGTCAGGGCTTCCGCAACAACAACGTCGATACCTGCGCCCGCGTCTGCCACTCGCCGACCGGCTACGGCCTCGGCCAGACCTACGGCACCTCGGCCGGCACGCAGGACTTCGATTCGGTCGAGCAGACTGACGTGGCTCTGATCATCGGCGCCAACCCGGCCTCGGCACACCCGGTCTTCGCCTCGCGCCTGAAGAAGCGCATTCGCGCCGGTGCCAAGCTGATCGTCATCGATCCGCGCCGCACGGAAATGGTCAAGTCGGCGCACATCCAGGCCGAGCATCACCTGGCGCTGAAGCCGGGCACGAACGTGGCCGTGGTCACCGCGATGGCGCATGTCATCGTCACCGAGGGCCTGTTCAACGAGGCGTTCATCCGCGAGCGCTGCGACTGGTCGGAATTCCAGGACTACATCGAGTTCGTCTCGGATCCGCGCCACAGCCCCGAGGAAGTCGAGAAGCTGTCGGGCGTTCCGGCAGAGACGATCCGCGGTGCGGCCCGCCTCTACGCAACCGGCGGCAACGGCGCGATCTACTACGGCCTTGGCGTGACCGAGCACAGCCAGGGTTCGACCACCGTCATCGGCATCGCCAACCTCGCCATGCTGACCGGCAACATCGGCCGGCCGGGCGTCGGCGTGAACCCGCTGCGCGGCCAGAACAACGTGCAGGGCTCGTGCGACATGGGCTCGTTCCCGCACGAACTGCCGGGCTACCGCCACGTCTCGGGCGATGCGGTGCGCGACATCTATGACAGCCTGTGGGGCGTGAAGCTCGACGAAGAACCGGGCCTGCGCATCCCCAACATGCTGGACGCGGCCGTCGACGGCACGTTCAAGGGCATCTACATCCAGGGCGAAGACATCCTGCAGTCCGACCCCGACACCAAGCACGTCTCCGCCGGCCTCGCCGCGATGGAATGCGTGGTGGTGCAGGACCTGTTCCTGAACGAGACGGCGAACTACGCGCACGTCTTCCTGCCGGGCTCGACCTTCCTCGAGAAGGACGGCACCTTCACCAACGCCGAACGCCGCATCAACCGCGTGCGCAAGGTGATGACCCCGAAGAACGGCTACGCCGACTGGGAAGTGACGCAGTTGCTCGCCCAGGCCATGGGCCTCAACTGGAACTACAAGCACCCGTCCGAGATCATGGACGAGATCGCCAAGACCACCCCGTCCTTCGCGCTCGTCTCCTACGACCGGCTGGAGAAGATGGGTTCGGTCCAGTGGCCGTGCAACGAGAAGGCACCGGAAGGCACGCCGATCATGCACATCGACGGCTTCGTCCGCGGCAAGGGAAAGTTCATCCGCACCGAATACGTGGCGACGGACGAAAAGACCGGCCCGCGCTTCCCGCTGCTGCTCACCACCGGCCGCATCCTCAGCCAGTACAATGTCGGCGCGCAGACACGGCGCACCGAGAACGTCGCCTGGCATGCGGAAGACCTGCTCGAAATCCATCCGCACGACGCCGAGAACCGCGGCCTGCGCGATGGCGACTGGGTCAGGCTGAAGAGCCGCGCCGGCGAAACGACGCTGCGAGCACAGGTTACCGACCGCGTGTCGCCGGGCGTGGTCTACACGACCTTCCATCACCCCGACACGCAGGCCAACGTCATCACCACCGACTTCTCGGACTGGGCAACCAACTGTCCGGAATACAAGGTGACGGCGGTGCAGGTGTCGCCTTCCAACGGTCCGTCCGACTGGCAGAAGGAATACAACGAGCAGGCACAGCAGAGCCGCCGCATCGCCGGCCATCTGGAAGCTGCGGAGTAACCCAGCGGTGAGCGACCGTCCCGCCATCACCCAGACATCCCGCCTCGCCCGACGGGCGAGCGGGACCTCGGCGGCCAATCGCATGGTGCCCGAGGAGACGCCGGTGGCGCTGTCCTATGGCGGCACCACGCATGCGGTGATGATGGCGAGCCCGGCCGACTTCGAGGATTTCGCGCTCGGCTTTTCGCTGACCGAAGGCATCATCGGCTCGGTCGAGGAGATCGAGTCGATCGAGGTGCTCGACGTCGAGGCCGGCATCGACATCCAGATCCGGCTCAAGGACAAGGCCAACAAGCGCTTCGAACAGCGTCGGCGCCGCCTCGCCGGCCCCGTCGGCTGCGGCCTGTGCGGCATCGAATCCATCGAGGAAGCGATGCGCTCGGTCTGCGACGTGCACCGGCCGGTGCTCGGCCTTGCCGCCGAGGACATCGTGCAGGCGGTCAAGATGCTGTCCAAGATGCAGCCGCTTCACGCCGAAACGGGCGCGGTGCATGCCGCCGGCTTCTACGTGCCGGGCAAGGGCGTGGTCGCGGCGCGCGAGGACGTCGGGCGCCACAACGCGCTCGACAAGCTGGCCGGCGCGCTTGACCGGGCCGGCATCGCCGGCGGTTCGGGCGCGGTGGTGGTTACCAGCCGCGTCTCGGTCGAGATGGTGCAGAAGACGGCGGCCATCGGCGCGCCCTTCATCATCGCCGTCTCGGCGCCCACGGCATTGGCCATCCGCACCGCCGAACAGGCGGGCATGACACTCGTCGCG
Source organism: Aminobacter aganoensis (assembly GCF_014206975.1). GTDB lineage: Bacteria > Pseudomonadota > Alphaproteobacteria > Rhizobiales > Rhizobiaceae > Aminobacter > Aminobacter aganoensis. The sequence continues at coordinate 484,243 of NZ_JACHOU010000003.1, read as the reverse complement.
CTGGTGCGCGGCGACGATTTCGACATCTTCACCCACCCTGACCGCGTGAATACCGGAGCCGCGAAAAATGTCGCATGATGACGGCAGGATGAGCACCAAGCAAAAGCTCGTCTACATGGCGAACCAGATCGCCACTTTCTTCGATTCGAAGCCGCATGAGGAAGGTGTGGCAGGCATCGCCGAGCACATCAACAAGTTCTGGGACCCTCGCATGCGCCGCCAGTTCTTCGAGATGCTGGACGCTGGCGGCGACGGCATGAAGCCGACCGTGATCGAGGCTGGAGCCACGATCCGGCGCCCCAGGCAGGACGCCGCCTGAGTGCATAGCGACGGGCGGAACAGGCCGTTCCTCCCGACCAAACATCTGCTATGTTAGCCATCCCTAATGGTTTTTGCCGACGGGGTGGCTCCGATGAGGCCGATCGCGACCCGGTATGCGCGCAGCGGTGACGTCCATATTGCCTATCAGGTGGTCGGCCAGGGGCCGATCGACCTGGTTTTCGTGCCGGGTTTCATCTCCAATCTCGACCTGCACTGGGAAGACGAAGGCTACAGCCGGCTGTTGCACCGGCTGTCGGCCTTTTCCCGGCTGATCCTGTTCGACAAGCGCGGAACCGGGCTGTCCGACCGGGTCGACGCGCATGCCCTGCCCAGCCTCGAAACGCGCATGGACGACGTGCGCGCGGTGATGGACGCCGTCGGATCGAGCCGTGCCGCGATCCTGGGCGCGTCGGAGGGCGCGCCGATGGCGATCCTGTTTGCCGCGACCTATCCGGAGCGCACCCGGTCGCTGGTGCTCTATGGCGGCTACGCGCAGTTCCACAGATGGGTGATGGCGCGGGACCGGCTCGACGCCTTCATCGAGGCGGCGGCGACCGCGTGGGGCACAGGCGCAACCCTGGCGCAGTTCGCGCCCGGACGTGTCGACGACAGCCGCTTCGCCAACTGGTGGGCCCGCTTCGAGCGCCTGTCGGCGAGCCCGGCCGCCGCCGCCGCACTGGCCCGGATGAACGCGGACATCGACGTACGTGGCGAGCTGGCGCGCATCCGCGCGCCGACGCTGCTGATCCATCGCCGCAACGACGCGCGGGTCAATCCCGACGCCAGCCGCTACCTCGCGCAGAAGATCCCCGGGGCGCGGCTTGCCGAGATCACCGGGCGCGACCATCCGATCTGGACGGGCGACGTCAACCGTGTCGCCGACCTGGTCGAGGAATTCCTGACCGGGGCGCATGCGGCACCCGACACGGAACGGGTGCTGGCCGCCCTGCTGGTCACCCGCATTTCGGATACGGCACGGCTGGGCGACCGGATGTGGAGCGAGCGCAGCCTGCGCTTCCACGAGACCTGGCGCCTCCTGGTCGGGCGACACGGCGGCCGCGTCGCCGACCAGCATGGCGAAATGCTGGTCTCGCGCTTCGACGGCCCGGCACGGGCGGTGCGCTGCGCCGCCGCCCTGCGCGAGGCGGCCCAGGACATCGGCATCGCCAGCGCGCAAGGCGTGCATGTCGGCGAAGTCGAGATGCGCGGGCCTCTCTCCGGTCTGGCGATCCGCGTGGCGGCGCAGATCGCCGACCATGCCGGGCGCGGCGGCATCCTCGCCTCGCGGCTGGTCGCCGATCTTGCCGCCGGTTCGGGCCTGCGTTTCATCGATGCCGGAAGGTTGCCCCTCGACGATCTCGACGAGCCGCTGGCGCTGGTCGAGGCGACGTCGGAACAGCACCTGGAACCGGCCTGCCGCAGCCGGGCGATCACGGTGGAGCCATCGACCCTGACGGTGCGCGAGAACGAGGTGGTGGCACTGATCGCCGACGGCAAGAGCAATGCCGCGATCGCCGCGGAGCTCAGCCTCAGCGAGCACACGGTCAAGCGCCATGTCGCCAACATCCTGCTGAAGCTCGACCTGCCGTCACGCGCGGCGGCAGCGGCGTTTGCCGCCCGCCAGGCTGGCCCGGACGGGCCATAGCGGAAATGGCCCTTTCGGGCGAAGCGGAAAGGCGTCGCCGGCGGCTACAAATTCTCCCCATGCAGGCAGGCTGAAATCGGGCCTCGCACCTGCCGATGGAGGAAAAGATGAGCAAGAGCAGACTGTTCGCATCGCTCGCGGTTGCCGCCGGGCTCGCCGCTTTGGCCACATCCGGCGCCATCGCCGAAGACGCCACTGCCGCGACGACCTACAAGGACATCGAGGCCACGCTCGGCTCGGTGCCCGGCTTCTTCAAACAGTTTCCGGAGGCCGGCGTCGCCGGCGCCTGGGCCGAATTCAAGGGCATTCAGCTCAACCCCAAGACCGAGCTGGACGGCAAGACCAAGGAACTGCTCGGCCTGGCGGTCGCAGCGCAGATCCCGTGCCAGTACTGCATCTATTTCCACACCGCGGCCGCCAAGGCCAACGGCGCCACCGACGAGGAGATCCGCGAGGCCGTGGCGATGTCGGCGATCGTGCGTCACTGGTCGACGGTGCTGAACGGCATGCAGGTCGACTACCCGCAGTTCAAGCAGGAGGTCGACACGGCCATGGCAGCGGCCAAGGCCAAGTCGCAATAGGCCCACCGACCGATCAACCAGGTGCCCAACGCGGCACCGAAAGGAGGAACACATGCTTGCCACCAAGGAAGCCGTGACCGGTGCCTCGATCAAGAAGGCGATCGAAGGCCGCGACGGCAAGATGCTGTCCAGCTTCTATGCCGACGACGCGCTGGTGCGCGTCATCGACCGCAACAACCCGCCGAGCAAGCCACGCGAGATCCGCGGCCGGGCTGCGATCACCACCTTCTGGGATGACATCTGCAGCCGGGCGATGACCCACCGCGTCGACACCACCATCGCGCAAGGCGACAGCCTCGCCTTCTCGCAAGCCTGTGCCTACCCGGACGGCACCAAGGTTTTCTGCGCCGCCATGCTGGAACTCAAGGATGGCAAGATCGCGCGGCAGACCGTCGTGCAGGCCTGGGACGAGTGATCGGATGCGGGCGAATGGTCGCCCGCAGAATGGGAGGAAGCCATGTTCGTCGCACGCTGGAAGATCGATGCCCGCTTCGGGCACAAACAAAGCGCCATCGATCTGTTGCGCCAATGGGAACGTGAAATCGGTCCGCAAGCCGGGACCGACAAGATGGCGATGCAGATCCTGACCGGATCGATCGGCGCCAAGGAAGCCACGATCGAGGTCAACCACAACGTCGAAAGCCTGGCGCAGATCGAAGAGATGTTCGCCAAGCTGTCGAAGATCGACGCCCACGCCCAATGGGGAAAGAAGCTCGAGCCCTTCGTGGTCTCAGGCTCGTCCTACTGGAACTTCTATCGCGTGATCCAGGACTGACGGCCACCGGTCCACCAATGCCTATCGGGGCGGTTCGCCCGGAGGGCGGTCTTCGGCCGGCCTCCGGGTGCTGTGGCGCAATGCCAGGAGGAAGACGATCTCGGCGGCGACGACGATCGCAACGATGCGGAAGCCGATGGTCACCGGATCGTGGTCGCCGTCGCGCATCAGATAGCCGCCGACCAGGAAGGCGGAATTCCAGATCAGGGCGCCGCACAGCGTGGCGAGTGCGAAGGGCAGGAAGGAAAGCCGCAGGACGCCGGCCTCGAGCGCCAGGTAGGTGCGCGCCACCGGCACCAGTTGCGCCACCAGCGAAGCCCGGAAGTTGTTGCGGCGATAGGCCTGCGTCAGCCGGTGGTAGGTGGCGTGCTTGAGGAAGACGAATTTGCCGAAACGCCGAACGAAGGCATCGGCGCGGTCAGGCCCCAGCCAGTTGCCGCCGGCGTACCAGATCATCGAACCAAGGGTCGACCCGATCATGGTCGCAAACATCAGCGCGACGAGCGTCTGCATGTCCGGGGCGGCGGTCATGCCGAGAAACAGCAGCAGCACATGCGACGGTGGGACCGGCGATATCTTCTCGGTGAAGGCAAGACACGCCGCGCCAAACAGTCCGAAGCCCAGGATCGATGGAATCATGCAAAACGCCAGTCGTAACTCTTTGCCGGCTTCATCCTGATGATCCGATAGACTGCGGCCGGCGGCAGATTGCGGAAAGTATGGCCAACGCGCGTCACTTCGAGATCGAGCCTGTCGAGCAGCGGCTGATCGATAGGACAACGGAAGCCGTAAGTGAATATATACATCGCCCCATCGGGCCTGACATTAGCGAAAACGCCTTCGAGGATGGCGAGCGTCTGGCGCGGCGGGATCGCCAGGAAAGGCAGGCCGCTGACGGCGGCGCCGGCGACCGGGCCATCAAAGAGCGGCCGGCTGCGCAGTTCGGCTGCGTCCATTTCCAGCACGCGCGCGCGGGGAAAGCGGCAGCGGAGCAGGTGGGTCAGGCTGGCGTCGAACTCTATCAGCGTCAGGTCCTCCTCGCGAACGCCGCGCGCCAGCATCGCCCGGGTGAGTGACCCGGTTCCGGCGCCGAGTTCCAGCACCGGACCGGTCTCCGGCCCGAGGTGACGCGTCATCAGGGTCGACAGGCTGGCACCCGATGGCGCGACAGCGCCCATCTTCAGCGGCGCACGGGCCCAGGCCTTGAGAAAGGTCAATGTTTCGCTCGCAGTCATTTCCGAACCTCTTTCGTATTCATCACGGCCGGCGAATCGGCCGCCGACGGCTGGTCGGGGCTGTTTGCGGCCTCTGGATTACACAGGCATTGCGGGAAATCCGGAGTTCCGGCATTTCTCGGTTGCATCGCCAGGCGGTTGTTTCGCAATGCTTCGGCAATGTTGAGTCGTTAGCCCGGCCACATCTCACATCCGTTCGTGCACCTATCGGGGACGTTGAATGCGTATATTGCTGGTCGAAGACGAGCCGGAACTGGCCTCGGCCCTGCGCACGGCGCTGAAGCGGCACGACATGGTGGTCGACCACGCCGCCTCCCTGCTGGAAGCCGGCGACTTCGCTGCCGAAGATGCCTATGACGCCATCCTGCTCGACCGCCAGCTGCCCGACGGAGACGGCCTGACGCTGGTGCCCAAGCTGCGGGCACGCGGCAACGCCACGCCGGTGCTGGTTCTGACGGCACGCAGCGACACCTCCGACAAGGTCGACGGCCTCGACATGGGCGCTGACGACTACCTGGCCAAGCCCTTCGCCTTCGAGGAGCTGCTGGCCCGCTTGCGCGCCCTGCTGCGCCGGCCCGCCAACATGCAGACGCAGGTGATCCGGGCCGGCCAGATGGCATTCGATTTCGGCCATCGCGAGGTTTCGATCCGCGGCGAGGCGCTGACCCTGCCCCGCCGCGAGCTTCTGGTGCTGGAGGCGCTGCTGAGGCGCATGGGACGCATGGTGCAACGCGCCTCGCTGATGGAGGCGGTGTTCGGTCTCGACGACGAGATCCAGTCCAACGCGCTCGACACCCACGTCTCGCGCCTGCGGCGCAAGCTTGCCGAGGCGGACGGCGGCGTTGAGATCAACGGCGTGCGCGGCGTCGGCTACATGCTGCGCGAGACGTCATGAACGCCGTCCGCATTCTCCGCTCGCTCAAGCGCTTCTTCCGCCCGATCTCGCTGAAATGGCGGTTGGTGTGGCGGCTCGTCGTGCTGCAGGTGGTTCTGCTGACGCTGCTGATCGGCGTGGTATTCGGCGCCCTGATCGTCACCGGCGTCATTCCCGACAATTACGAGGGGCGTGCCGTCCAGGTGCTGGTGAAGGACGTGCGCAAGGATCCCTCGGGCGAACTTGTGCTGAAGAACGGCAAGGCATTGGCCGACCTGCGCAAGGAAGTACCCGAGCTTTGGTTCGTGCTGCGCGACGAGCACGGGCATTCGATGTCGGAAGGCACCGTGCCGCCGGAGTTTGCCCGGATGGCCGCCGCGCTCGACCATATCGACAGTGCGAGGCTGGTCTGGAAGAAAGGAACGACGCTGCCTGCGGCGTCGGTGGACTGGTACGACACCAACGCCGGCAGGGTCCAGATATTCACCGGCGCGCAAGGTCGCTTCAAGATCACGGCGCTGCTGGAAATAACGCCAGAGATATTCACCGACTTCATCCTGCCGGTCGGTGGCGTGATGGCGGTGGCGACGCTGCTGGTGATCCCGCTGGTGGTCCGCAACGCCTTCGCCGGCCTGCGGCGCGCGGCCGCCGAGGCGCAGAAGATCGACATCGACGAACGTGGCGTTCGCCTGCCGGTGGAGCAGATACCCTTGGAGATCGCGCCTCTGGTCAAAGCCGTCAACGGGGCGCTCGACCGCCTCGACAAGGGCTATGAACGGCACAAGCGCTTCCTGATCGACGCCGCGCATGAGCTGCGCACGCCCGTCGCCATCCTCAACACGCGCATCACCTCCCTGCCGGCGACGCCGGAGCGGGCACGGCTGCTGCAGGACACGGCCCGGCTGTCGACGCTGACCGACCAGTTGCTCGACATCCAGCGCCTGGGGCGGCAATCGGAACGTCTCGTCCGCGTCGACCTCGTGGCCCTGGCGCGCGGCGTCATCGTCGATCTCGCGCCGATGGCTTTTGCCGCGGGCTACGAGATGACGTTCGAACCGTCAGTGGGAGAGCTGATCATCAATGGCGACCAGACGGCGATCGAACGGGCCGTCACCAATCTGGTGCAGAATGCCATCGAGCATGGCGGCAATGCCGGCCGGATCGGCATTGCGATCGAACTGCCGGCGACGATCGAGATCTCCGATGAAGGCGAAGGCGTGCCGGCATCCGAACGCGACAAGATCTTCGAGCCGTTCTACCGGCTGCGCTCGCGCGGGCATGGTGCCGGCCTCGGCCTCAACCTGGTCCAGGAGATCATGCAGATGCACGGCGGCCGCATCGAACTGGCCAGCGGCGAGCAACGCGGCGCCTGCTTCAGGCTGGTGTTTCCACGCGAGCCGCTGGCCTAGCGGCCGGATATCGACAGTTGCGCGCCCGCCTCGGCCAGCGCCCCGGCGAGGTCGTCCGGGGGCTGGCGGTCGGTGAAAAGCTCGGTGAAGCCGGAGAAGCCGCAGACCTGGACCAAGCCCTGGCGGCCGAACTTGGTGTGGTCGGTCACGACAACGGAACGCTGGCCGCGCGCCAGGACCATGCGGGCGAACTCGGCTTCCTCGAGATTGTAGTCCATCACCCCATTGGCTGCGTCGACGGCACCGGCGGAAATCACCGCATGGGTGACGGCGAAGCGGCTGACGAACTCGATGGCCGAGATGCCGAAGGCAGCGCCGCTGTCGCTGCGCAACTCGCCGCCGGCCATGTAGACCTTGTTGCCGTTGACGGTGGCCAGCGTCCGGGCGATGTCGGACGAGTTGGTCACCACCGTCAGGCGGCGATGGCCAAGCAGTTCCCGGGCGAGATAGCTCGTCGTCGTGCCGGTATCGAGCATGACCGACTCGCCGTCATGGATGGTGGCGGCGACGGCCTTGGCGATGGCCCGCTTGGCCTCGGCATTTTCGCGCATGCGGCGCTCGAAGGGCGCTTCGCCGACGGCCGACGGCAGGCCGATGGCGCCGTGCATCTTGAGGATCGCACCATCCGAGGCCAACGGCTTGACGTCGCGGCGCACGGTTTCCAGCGAGACCCCGAGCTTGTCGGCAAGGTCGGCGATGGTGATCGTACCCTCGTCTTCGAGCAGGCGCAGGATTTCGCTGTGGCGCTTGGAGTGATTCATCAGACGGCCCCGCTCGAACGGCCGAAATGGCCGGTTTTGAGTTCCGATTTGACTGACTCTACCGCACTCATGGCGCCATTCTCAACAGATACGGGCAAAATAACAATAAAAACCACAAATCCGGATTGACACCGCAGCTTTCGCCGCGTGAGACTGCCCCTCAACAAGACAAAGGCGCAAGGGGAACGCGCCGGACACGGCACGGAGAGGCTGGATGTCGAACAGCGAGGACCGCATCCGCGCCTTGCCCTTGTGGAACGGGGCAGTGACGATCGCGCCGCTCAAGGGCGGCATCAGCAACGAAAGCTGGGTGGTGAGCGATGCGTCGGGGGCGCATGTCGTGCGCTTCGGCAAGGACTTTCCCTTCCATCACGTCATCCGCGAGCGCGAGGTGATGGTGGCGAAGGCAGCCTTCGAGGCGGGCTTCGCGCCGGAGCTGCAATATGCGGCACCCGGCGTGATGGTGACCGCGTTTCTCGGCGCCCGGACCTATGGCGGCGGCGACGTCCGGGCCAATGCAACGGGCATCGCCCGCATGGTCAGGCGCTTTCATCTGGAGATGCCCAGGTATGTTTCGGGGCCCGGCTTCATGTTCTGGGCCTTCCACGTGATCCGCGACTATGCCCGCACGCTTCAGGCCGGCGGCAGCCGGATGACGGCCGACCTGCCGCGCTATCTCGAACTGGCAGACGCGCTCGAGGAGGCACAGGCACCGCTGCCGATCATCTTCGGCCACAACGACCTGCTGCCGGCCAACTTCCTCGACGACGGCGACAGGCTGTGGCTGATCGACTTCGAATATGCCGGGTTCTCGACCGGAATGTTCGACCTTGCCGGCATCGCCTCCAATGCGGGGATGACGGAGCAGGAGTCGGACGAACTGCTCACCACCTATTTCGGCGGGCCGCCCAACCTGGATATCCGCCGCTCGCATGCGGCCATGCAGTGCGCCTCGCTGCTGCGCGAGGCGATGTGGAGCATGGTCTCGGAACTCCACCTCTCCGCGCCCGGCAGCGACTATGTCGCCTACACCACGGAAAACCTCGGCAAGCTCGAGGTCGCGCTCGAAACCTACCAGAACCAATACGGGAAACTGTAGTCATGGCCCTCCCCTCGCACGCGCAGATCGTCGTCATCGGCGGCGGCATTATCGGCTGCTCGACGGCCTATCACCTGGCGCGCGACCACAAGGCCGACGTGATCCTGCTCGAACAGGGCAAGCTGACCTCGGGCTCGACATGGCATGCGGCGGGACTGGTCGGTCAGTTGCGCTCGTCGGCCTCGATCACGCGCGTGCTCAAATACTCGGTCGAACTGTACAAGGGGCTTGAGGCCGAGACCGGGCTCGCCACCGGCTGGAAGATGACCGGCTGCCTGCGCCTCGCCACCAACCAGGACCGCTGGACCGAATACAAGCGGCTGGCGACGACGGCCAAGAGCTTCGGCATGGACATGCAGCTGGTGTCGCCGGATGAGGTCAAGCGCATGTGGCCGCTGATGGACACCTCGGATCTCGTCGGCGCCTCCTGGCTGCCCACCGACGGCCAGGCGAGCCCGTCCGACATCACCCAGTCGCTGGCCAAGGGCGCGCGCATGCATGGCGCGAAGCTGTTCGAGAACGTGCGGGTGGCCGGCTTCGAGATGAAGGACGGCCGCATCGTCAAGGTTAGGACCGACCAGGGCGACATTTCCTGCGACAAGGTGGTGAACTGCGCCGGCCAGTGGGCGCGGCAGGTGGGCGCGATGGCCGGCATCAACGTGCCGCTGCAGCCGGTGAAGCACCAGTACATCATCACCGAGAAGCTGCCGGGGCTCGCCACCGACGCGCCGACGCTGCGCGACCCCGACCGCCGCACCTATTTCAAGGAGGAGGTCGGCGGGCTGGTGATGGGCGGCTATGAGCCCAACCCGCAGGGCTGGACGACGGGCGACGTGCCCAACGACTGGGAATTCCGTCTGTTCGATGACGATTTCGATCACTTCGAGCAGCACATGGTGCAGGCGATCGAGCGCGTGCCGGGACTGGCTGACGTCGGCGTCAAGCAGATGATCAACGGCCCGGAAAGCTTCACGCCCGACGGCAACTTCATCCTCGGTGCTGCGCCCGAATGTTCGAACATGTTCGTCGGCGCCGGCTTCAACGCCTTCGGCATCGCCTCGGGCGGCGGCGCCGGCTGGGTTCTGGCGCAGTGGGTGGTCGATGGCGAGGCGCCGCTCGACCTCTGGGTCGTCGACATCCGGCGCTTTTCGAGCCTTCACCGCGACCGGCAGTGGGTGTCGGACCGCACGCTCGAAGCTTATGGCAAGCACTACACGATCGGCTATCCGCACGAGGAATATGACAGCGGGCGGCCGTACATCGTCTCGCCGCTCTATGAGCGGCTGAAGGCGCACGGTGCGGTGTTCGGCTCGAAGCTCGGCTGGGAGCGGCCCAACTGGTTTGCGCCAACGGGCATGGAGGCCAGAGACATCTACGCGATGGGCCGGCAGAACTGGTTCGAGCCGGTCGGCGACGAGCACGCCCATGTGCGCAAGGCGGTGGGCGTGTTCGACCAGTCGTCCTTCGCCAAATACGAGATGACGGGCAAGGATGCGCAGAAGGCGCTCGACTTCATCTGCGCCAACGACGTGTCGAAGCCTGCGGGGCGGCTGACCTACACGCAGTTGCTCAACACGCGCGGCGGCATCGAAGCCGACCTGACCGTGGCGCGGCTTGCGGACGACAAGTTCTACATCGTCACCGGCACCGGTTTCCGCACCCACGACCTCGCCTGGATCAGCGACCACATCCCGGCTGGACTGGACGCAAAGCTGGTCGATGTCACCGAACAGTTCGGCACATTGTCGCTGATGGGGCCGAATGCGCGGAACGTGCTTGCGGCCGTCACGGATGTGGACGTTTCCAACGCCGCCTTCCCCTTCGGCCATGTGCGTGAGATCACCATCGCCGGCGCCACGGTCCGCGCGTTGCGCGTCACCTATGTCGGCGAACTCGGTTGGGAGCTGCACGTGCCGATCGGCGCCACCGGCGAGGTGTTCGACACGCTGATGGCGGCGGGCAAGGCGCATGACATCCGCCCGGTCGGCTACCGCGCGCTGGAATCGTTGCGGCTCGAAAAGGGCTACCGCGCCTGGGGCTCCGACATTACGCCCAACGACACGCCCTTCGAGGCGGGCCTCGGCTGGACGGTGAAGCTGAAGAAGGACACCGGTTTCCTCGGCCGCAAGGCGCTGGAAAAGCTCGACAACGCGCCGCTGACCAAGCGGCTCGCCTGCTTCACGGTCGATGACAAGGAGGTCGTGCTTGTCGGCCGCGAGACGATCCTGCGCGACGGCCAGCCGGTCGGCTACCTCACCAGCGGCGGCTATGGCTACACCGTCGGCAAGAACATCGGCTTCGGTTACGTCCGCAATGCCGGGGGAGTCGACGACGCCTTCCTGACCGGCGGCAGCTATGAGCTGGTCGTGGCGATGGAGCGGGTGCAAGCGCAGATCCATCTCGAGCCGCTGTTCGATCCGGAAGGCACGCGCGTGAAAGGATAGATTTCAAGCCAATTAATTCTTCTACTTATAGTAGTAATTTACATATACAGCAACCTGGAGTAACATTCATGGCAAAGCAAGGGGGCGTTCATGAATGGCTTCCGGCCGCCAGGCGGTTGCATCCCGGCAACCGGGTCAAGCAGACATGGTGCCCTCGCCCCATCGCATCTGATCGGCTTCAAGCTGACATTGGTTCGGCTGCTGTTGCCCATCCTGCTCGCGCTCAACATGGCAGGCTGCGCAATCCAGCTTGCACCGATGTTCGACAAGACAATCGTTCAAGGTCTCACGACGGCGAACGAGCAGACAATGATCCTGTTTGCGTCTGTCTCGTCCGGCAGCAAGGCGCAAGGCTTTGGCAAGCGGAAGCCCGAATACGATTCCCTCATCGGCCAGTTTGACGCGCTCCGGCTGCAAGCCAAATCGCGGCCCTCGCCGCCACCGCCGGCGCTGTTCCTGAAGACCCGCTCGCTGGCCAGTGCAAGGGCCGGGCAGATCGACTTGCTCAGCCAGGCCCCCACCATCGAAGCCACGGAACAGATCGTGTCGCTGCTGACGCGAATGCGCGACACGGACGAGCGCCGCGGCCTTTCCACGACAAGTACCGGGCTTTTCAAGAATCAGTTCGAAATCCTGATCCGGAATGCCCTGATCTATGAAAAGGCCCTCGAACGATAGCGGGAGGTAATCATGGCGCTTCCATTCAAGCCCGAGGCCGTCAGCAAGAAAATCTTGTCCTCGTTGACCAAGATAATCGGAGACGATGTCAGGGATCATGTGCAGTTCGCGGAGGAGCAGACAAAACTGCTGGCCAAGCAGGCTGCACTGATCGCGCAAGCTGCAATCAGCGGCGACATCGACGCGGACGACCGCGATTTCTTCACCGAGAGCCTGAGGGCGTCGGCGGAGAATTTTGCCCGCACCCTGGTGGCCTTGACGATCCTGACCATCGAGAAAGCCTGGAATGCGCTCGTCTCCATTCTGTGGGGAGCAATCAACAAGGCAATCGAAAGCGCAGGCCTGCCCATCTCGTTCCCCATCCCCGGCGCGCCCGCCGCGTGACGGGCGGTAGCTCAAGCCGCCACTCGATCCGGCGGGGACAAGGGCATAAAACGTTCCAACCGCGATCTTAACGCGGCCGGCCGGGCGAGCAGCACTCGCCAAAAAGCCATGATCTGCCTTATCAAGGCTCGCAAGGACGGGCACGAGACAAGGACCGGATGATGGCGAAGAAGATGGCTCGCGCGGCATTGCGCGCAACGGCAATCGGCGGACTGCTGTTCCTGGCCGCGTGCCAAACCGGTTCGAACCTCGCGGGTGACGGCGCCGGTGCGTCGGCGACGGGTGTCGCTTATCTCGAGACCATCCGCTCGGAGCACGGCTTGCCGCCGTTGCGCCCCGATACAACGCTGGAACGTGCCGCCCTGCAGCAGGCGGGCTACATGGCACGCAGCGGCAAGATGGAGCACACCACCGGCTGGGGCAAGGATTTTGCCGCCCGCATGAACGACAACGGCGTCGAGGGGGCGGCAGCGGAAAACGTCGCCCATGGCGGCATGGAGCCGGCCAAGCTGTTTTCAATGTGGATGAACTCCGCCGGGCACCGCCGCAACATGCTCGACCCCAGGTTCAGCAAGTTCGGGCTCGCCTATGTCCGCGAGGGCAAGGGCAGCGACAAGCGCTACTGGGCGCTGGTGCTGGGGCGGTAGCTTCCTTCAGGATTGCGGCAACATACCCCACCCCTAACCCCTCCCCACAAGGGCGGAGGACCGGCGGCTTCGCGAACACTTGATGCCAACCTTTAATGAGGTGGCAGGAAGAGGCTGCGAGGCCATCCCCTCCCCCTTGTGGGGAGGGGATGGGGGTGGGGTAATTTCCAGTTTGTTTAGGTGCTCAATGCACGCTGGTCGGCACCGTCTCGGGCTCTGCCTTGTCGACCACCTTCTGGCGGTGGAAGATGAACAGGCCGGCAACGACGATGATCGCCGAGCCGACGAGGCCCTGGGCGTCGGGATAGTCGCCGAAGAAGGCGATGCCCATCACCACCGCCCACAGCAGCAGCGTGTATTGCAGCGGCGCCAGCAGCGAGGCGGGCGCAAGCTTGAGCGCGCGCGTGATCATCAGGTGCGCCGCGCATGAGACGACGCCAAGCAGCAGCATGGCCGACCAGTCGAGCGCACTTGGCGCCCGCCAGTCGGCGACCGCCAGCACGCCGCCGGCGGCGAGCGCGCCAAGCGTCTGCCAGGTGACGAGGGTGGTGTCGTTGGTGGCGCGCAGCTTGCGGCTGAGGATCAGCGTGACGGAGAAGGACAGGCTGCCGACGATGGCGAACAGCGACGGCCACGACAGCGAGGCGGTCGACGGGCGCAGCGCGATGACCACGCCGCAGAAGCCGAGCACGATGGCGATCCACCTGCGCCAGCCGACCTTTTCGCCCAGGAAGAAGTGCGAAAGGGCGGCGATGTAGATCGGGCCTGCCATGTAGAAGGTCATGACGTCGGCAAGCGGCAGATAGGCGACGGCAGCGTAAAAGAATCCCGTGTCGGCCGTGGCGAGCACGACGCGCAATACCTGCAGGCCGGGACGCTCGACCCTGGTCAAGGGGCCCACGCCTTGCTTGGCGATCATCGGGCCGAGGATGATGAAGGCGCCGATCGAGCGGATCAGGAGCACCTGGCCGACGGAAAAGCTGGTGACCAGCCATTTGCCCATGGCATCGTTGAGGGCGAACATGAAGTCGCCCAGGAGCATCAACAGGACGCCGGCAAGAACGAGATTGTTCTTGGGCAGCGCAAGGGCTTGTCGGAAGGTCATGGCACAGGAATCCGCCCGGGCAACGGGCCCGGATCGCGCCTATCTAGGCCCGCAACGCGGCGTTTGCGAGGGCTAAGTGCCCTGGACCATGCGTTGCTGCGTCGCAGCGCCAGCGATCACGGCCTGGGCGCGACGACGACAGGCCTGTAGACCACGACAGGCCTGGTCCAGTCGTCGAAGTCGCTGCGGCGGCGGAACTCGGCGCGGCGGTCGAGTTCGATGCGCTGCAGGCACTCGGCAAAGGCGTCGTTACGGGCGCTGAACCCGTAGGAGCGGCACTTTTCCTCGTCACGGGCACGCTGTTCTTCCGATGACACGCAGCCGGCAAGAACGGCGGCGGTAAGCAGCAACAAGACGGTCCTGAACTTCATGGCTACGCCTCGCATTCAAGTGGTCCGGCAAACTTGATTCCGGATGGCTACTTTAGGCGTTTGACCGGAGTTCGGAAAGAGCATGCCTAGAGACAAGCGCTCTGGCAGCAAGGCCCCTCTCCGCCTCGCTTCGCTCGGCACCTCTCCCCAGAAGGGCGAGGAACCTGGATTCTGAACCGCATCGGTTCATCACCGTATCCGTTCGATGTCGGGGTATTTCCAGCTGGGTTCCTCGCCCCTTTGGGGGAGGTGGCCTGAAGGGCCGGAGAGGGTAACGCCGTACGCTTCCCGTCGCCGGTCTGACTTTCAGCTCAGTTCGCCTGCGGCGGCACCACGTGGCGGCGGTTGATGGAGGCCGGGCGGCCCTTGATCGACAGTGCCGTGTCGCGCTTGGAACGCTCGGCCACGACCTTGCCCCTGGCGACGACGCAAAGCCGCTCGGCGCGCAGGCGCACCGCCTCGACAGGGTTTCCAGCGTCGAGCACGACGAGGCTCGCCGTCTTGCCGATTTCCAGACCGAGATGGTCGAGGCCCATGATCTCGGCATTCACCTTCGTCACCATGTCGAAACAGCGGCGCATGTCGGCGGGCGAGGACATCTGGGCGACGTGCAGGCCCATGAAAGCAACGTCGAGCATGTCGGCGGTGCCGAGCGAATACCAGGGATCGAGGACGCAATCCTGGCCCCAGCCGACGCGGATGCCGGCCTTCAGCATCTCCGGCACGCGGGTCATGCCGCGGCGCTTGGGATAGGTGTCGTGGCGGCCCTGCAGCATGATGTTGATCAGCGGATTGGGGATCGCCGAGACGCCGGCCTCGGCAATGAGCGGCAAAAGCTTCGAGACGTAGTAGTTGTCCATCGAGTGCATCGACGTCAGGTGCGAGCCGGCCACCCTGCCCTGCAGGCCAAGCCGCTGCGTCTCGTAAGCCAATTGCTCGATATGGCGCGACAGCGGATCGTCGGTCTCGTCGCAATGCAGGTCGACCATCAGGCCGCGATCCGCCGCGATCTCGCAGAGCTCGGTCACCGAGCGGGTGCCGTCGGCCATGGTGCGCTCGAAATGCGGGATGCCGCCGACGATGTCGACGCCTTTGTCCAAAGCGCGAATGGTATTCGCGCGGGCTGTCGGCGAGCGATAGAGCCCGTCCTGCGGGAAGGCGACGAGCTGGAGATCGATGTAGGGCGCGATCTCCTTCTTGACCTCGAGCAGGGCCTCGACGGCGAGCAGGCGGTCGTCGCAGGTGTCGACATGGGTGCGAATGGCGAGCAGGCCCATCGAGACCGCCCAGTCGCAATAGGCGAGTGCGCGTTCCTTGACCGCCTCATGGGTCAGCAGCGGCTTGAGCTCGCCCCACAGCGATATGCCTTCGAGCAGCGTGCCCGAGACGTTGATGCGCGGCAGGCCGTAGGACAGCGTCGCATCCATGTGGAAATGCGGGTCGACGAAGGGCTGGCTGACGAGGTTGCCGGAGGCATCGACGACACGCCCGGCCGCTGCATCGATCCTTGGCTCGATCGCGGCAATCTGCTCGCCCTTGATGCCGATGTCGGCAACGGTTCCATCGGGCAGCGTGCCGCCCTTGACGATCAGGTCGAAGCTCATCTTTCGCCTTTCTGGTACGGTATCATCAGCGCTTTCGGATAGGTGGCGCGGCGCGCCACCAGGATCAGGGCCAGGATCGACAGCGCATAAGGCATCATCAGGAACACCTGGTAGGGCACGATGCCGCCCGACATCTGCTGCAGGCGCACCTGGTAGGCATCGAAGGCGGCGAACAGGATGGCGCCGATCAACGCCTTGCCCGGCCGCCACGAGCCGAACACGACGAGCGCGATGCAGATCCAGCCGCGCCCGTTGATCATCTCGAAGAAGAACGAGTTGAAGGCCGACATGGTCAGGAACGCCCCGCCGACCGCCATCAGCGCGCTGCCGACCATGACCGCGCCGATGCGGATGGCGGTGACCGAAATGCCCTGCGCCTCGACCGCCGACGGATTTTCGCCGGCGGCGCGGACGGCGAGGCCAACCGGCGTGCGGTAGAGCACCCAGGCGACCACGGCGACGGTGAGGAAGGCGAGATAGGTCAGCGGCGTCTGTGTAAAAAGCGCTTCGCCGATAACGGGGATCTTCGACAGTCCGGGGATCGGCAGCGGCTGGAACGGCTCGATCTTGGGGGGCGACGTCACTTCCGGCAGCGCCAGGCGATAGGTGAAATAGGTCAGGCTGGTGGCCAACAGCGTGATGCCGATGCCGACGACGTGCTGCGACAGGCCTAGCGGCACGGTCAGCGTGGCATGCAAAAGCCCGAACATGGCCCCGGCAAGTGCTGCCACCAGCACGCCGGTCCACAGATCGCCGCCGGCATAGACGGTGAACCAGCCGGCGAAGGCGCCAGCCGTCATGATGCCCTCGATGCCGAGATTGAGCACGCCTGCCCGCTCGCAGATCAGTTCGCCCATGGTGGCGAAGATCAGCGGCGAGGCGATGCGGATGGCTGCGACCCAGAAGGAGGCGGTGAAGAGGATTTCAAGCGCGTCCATCAGAGGCTCCTGGCCTTGGTTGCCGCCATCGGATGGCTCCGGTGCTCTACGTCGCCCCCCTCTGGCCTGCCGGCCATCTCCCCCTCAAGGGGGGAGATCAGGCGGTCACCACGGCCTCGCCCACTCGTCAGCAGATAAAGCAGGGCTCCCGGTCGGTCAGTGCGCTCTGCCACGCTGCAAGCATTGGCGTGGCGTCGACTCGACTGATCTCCCCCCTTGAGGGGGAGATGGCCGGCAGGCCAGAGGGGGGCGCGACGGATCACAACCATCATCACTTCCACCTCACCCGGAACCGCGTCAAAAGGATCGCCACCACCATCGTCAAAAGCGACGTCGCCACCATGACGTCGGCGATGTAGCTCGGCACCTTGGCGACGCGGCTCATGGCGTCGGCGCCGACGAAGATGCCGGCGACGAAGATGGCCGAGGCGATGACGCCGAGCGGGTTCAGCATCGCCAGCATGGCAACGACGATGCCGGAGTAACCGTAGCCCGGCGACAGGTCGAGGGTCAGGTTGCCCTTGAGCCCCGACACCTCGGAGAAGCCGGCGAGTGCAGCGAGACCACCCGACAGGAGTGCCGTCTTCATCAGCACGCGGTTGACGGGGATGCCGACGAAGCGCGCGCCCTCAGGATTGTGGCCGACGGCGCGCATCTCGTAGCCGAGCACGGTCTTCTTCATGATGACCCAGACGACGATGGCCGAGATGATGGCGATGACGAAGCCGTAATGGAGGCGCTTGCCCTGGATGATGCGCGGCAGCTGCGCCTCGGCGATGACCTTCTGCGACTGCGGCCAGCCGAGTCCCATCGGGTCCTTGAGCACGCCTTCGAGCAGCATCGAGACAAACAGAAGCACGATGAAGTTGAGCAGCAGCGTGGTGACCACCTCGTCGACGCCGAAGCGGGTCTTCAGCACCGCCGGCCCGAGCAACAGAAGTCCGCCGGCCATCATCGCAGCCAGCATGATGACGGGAATGAGGACGACCGAAGGCAACGGCAAGGCACCGGTGCCGAGCACGACGGTGACGATGCCGCCGACATAGAGCTGGGCCTCGGCGCCGATGTTCCAGAGCTTGGCGCGGAAGGCGACGGCAACGGCGAGGCCGGTGAAGATCAGCGGCGTCGCGCGCGTCAGCGTTTCGAGCAGGGCGAATTGCGAACCGGCAGCGCCCTTGGCGACGAGGTAGAACACCGACAGCGGCGAAGCGCCGGCTGCGAGCACCAGAAGCGAGGTGAGGAGCAGCGTGGCGACGATGGCAGCAACGGGGAACAGGAGGGTGATGGCCAGCGACGGCGCGGGTTTGGGCTCAAGCCGCATGATGTTGCCTTCCAACGGCTTGAGATGGCTGTGGGACAGCACCCCCCTCTGTCCTGCCGGACATCTCCCCCGCAAGGGGGGAGATTGGCAGCGTCAGCCTCACCGCCCCTCCTGAAACATTGGCGATTGGCACGGGCGGCGATGAAAGCTGATCTCCCCCCTTGCGGGGGAGATGTCCGGCAGGACAGAGGCGGGTGGCGTGGAGTGCTACTCGTTCCATGCTCACGCCGCCTGCTCCCCGCCGTGACCCGCCATCAGTTCACCCAGTTCCCGGATGCTGCGTTCGCCGCGCGCCGACGGCACGGACAGCCGCCCCTTGGACATCACGACGATGCGGTCGGACAGCGCCAGGATTTCCTCCAGGTCCTCCGAGATCAGCAGCACCGCGGCACCGCGCTCGCGGGCAGCGAGCAGCATGCGGTGGACATAGGCGACGGCGCCGACGTCGAGGCCGCGCGTCGGCTGGCTGGCAAGGATGACTGCAGGCTCGGGATCGAGCGCGCGGCCGAGGATCAGCTTCTGCATGTTGCCGCCCGAAAGCAGCCGGATGCGCGCCTCGGGCGACGGGCATTTGACGTCGTAGTCGGCGATGATCTCCTCGGCGAAGGCGCGGGCCGCCTTCCAGTCGAGAAAGCCCATGCGGCTGAAGCGCGGGCTGCCATAGCGCTCGGCAATCACGTTCTCCATCACACTCATGTCGCCGATGGTGCCGACGGCATGGCGATCCTCGGGGATGCGGGCGATGCCATGGCCGAGCGCTGCCTGTGGCGACCAGTCGCCGATCGCCCGGCCGGCAACGGAAATGCTGCCGCCGGTGGGGCGCCGGGTGCCGGCGATGAGCGCGGCAAGGGCTGCCTGGCCGTTGCCGGAAACGCCGGCCAGGCCGGTGATCTCGCCTGCGCTGAGGGTCAGCGACACCTCGTCGAGCCCGGCGCCGTTGTGGCGCGCGGTCGAGACGCGGTCGAGCAAAAGCAGCGGCGCGCCGAGCTGGACGGGCGTGACTTCCGCCGGCTTGACCTCCTGGCCAACCATGAGGGCCGCCAGTTCCTTACGGTCGGTCGATTTCGTCTCCCGCTCACCCGCGAGGCGGCCGGCGCGCAGCACCAGGACGCGGTCGCTGACGGCCATCACCTCGTGCAGCTTGTGGGAAATGAAGATGATCGACAGGCCCTTGGCGACGAGCAGCTTCAGCGTGCGAAACAGCGCTTCGGTCTCGGCCGGCGTCAGCACCGCCGTCGGCTCGTCGAGGATCAGGATGCGGGCCTCGCGGTAAAGCGCCTTCAGGATCTCGACGCGCTGGCGTTCGCCGACAGAAAGGGACGAGACGGTCGCGGCGGGATCGACCGCCAGGCCGAAGTCGGCGGACAGCTGCCCGATGCGGCTGCGCGCAGCAGCCCGGTCGAGACGCGGACGCCATAAGCTTTGGGTGCCGAGCGCGATGTTTTCCAGCACCGTCATGTTGTCGGCGAGGGTAAAATGCTGGTGCACCATGCCGATGCCGGCATCAAGCGCTGCGTGCGGATCTCCGGGCGGCAACGGCTTGGCAAACGCCGCGACAGTGCCCTCGTCGGCGACATAGTGGCCGAACAGGATGTTCATCAGCGTGGTCTTGCCGGCGCCGTTCTCGCCGAGCAGGGCAATCACCTCGCCGCGCTTCAGCTCGAAGGAAATGGCGTCGTTGGCCACGAGCGGGCCGAAACGCTTGGTGATGCCGGAGAGGCGAAGGACGGGGGTGCTGGTCACGTTTGACGATCGGGAGCGGCGTTGCGGACAAGGCTCCTCTCCCCGTTCACGGGGAGAGGATGGCGGCAGCCAGGTGAGGGGCAGCGCGAGCCGCGAACGTTAGCTCCGCCCCTCATCCGGCCCTTTGGGCCACCTTCTCCCCGTGAACGGGGAGAAGGAAACGGCGCTAGCTCGACTTCGGCTCGGCGTCGTTGATCTCGACGGTGAAGGACCCGTCCTTGATCGCCTTTTCCTTCTCGGCGACCTTGGCCTTGACGTCGTCGGGCACCTTGCTCTCGAAGGTACCGAGAGGCGCCAGCGACGAGCCGCCGGCCTTCATGAAGGAATAGACGCCGTAGTCGTCGGCCTTGAAGGTGCCGGCCTTGACCTCGGCGATCGCCTTGTCAAGCGTCGGCTCGAAGTGCCACAGCGCCGACGCGACGACCGTTTCAGGATAGTCGGCCTGGGTGTCGATGACGTTGCCGATGGCGAGCACCTTCTTTTCCTTGGCCGCGTCGGACACCCCGAAACGCTCGGCGTAGAGCAGGTCAGCACCACCGTCGATCTGGGCGAAGGCGGTCTCCTTGGCCTTGGGCGGATCGAACCACGAGCCGATGAAGGCGACCTGGAACTTGGCGTCGGGGGCCACTTCCTTCACGCCTGCCATGAAGGCGTTCATCAGGCGGTTGACCTCGGGGATCGGATAGCCGCCTACCATGCCGATGTTCTTCGACTTGGTCATGGCGCCGGCAACGAGGCCGGAGAGGTAGGAGGCGTCCTGGATGTAATTGTCAAAGACCGAGAAGTTCGGCACCGCCGCGTCGGGCTTGAAGCTCGAGCCCATCAGGAAAGCGACGTCGGGATAGTCCTTGGCGACCGCGCGGGCAGCGTCCTCGACGCCGAAGACCTCGCCGAGGATCAGCTTGTGCCCCGCCTCGCAATATTCGCGCATGACGCGCTCATAGTCGTTGTTGGCGGTGTTTTCCGAATAGACATATTCGATGTCGCCACGGTCCTTGGCGGCGTTGGCCGCCTTGTGGATGCGGCTGACCCATTGCTGCTCGACCGGAACGGTGTAGACGGCCGCGACCTTGATCGGATCGGCGGCGAACAGACGGCCGGGGATGCCCACGGCTGCGACCGCAGCGGAGGCGCCGGCGGCCCTGATCAGGGTGCGTCTGGAAATGCCTGAACTGTTGGAATTGCTGTGCATTCGATCCACCTCTGGCTGGTTTTGGTCTTCTTTGGCGAAGGCGCGTTTTTTATCGTTTGGTCAACGGTATGCGAAATACGAAATCCCGGCAATCCGTAGGCGGCCTGCTGTCCACCGTCTCCTTGCGCGCCGCGACGACCGGTCCGGACATTTGCGGCACATGCACCGTTTCCCTTCGCCCGCAGGTGCTTTATATAGGCCCGCACGGGGGGCCGCGCCTCAAGGGACCCATTGATTTGTTTGGATTTTTTCGTCCGACGCAGAATCATCGCCTGATCTGGCGATTGCTGCGCGAGTCGTTCCGCCAGCATGCCCTCGGCTACGGTATCGCCATCATCGCCATGCTCGTGGTCGCCGGCATGACGGCGGCCAGCGCCTGGATCATGCAGGACATCACCAACGAGTTCGTCATCGGCAAGGACATCAACCGCGTCTACATGATCGCGGCGATGGTGGCGGGGATATTCATCCTCAAGGGCGTGGCGACCTTCGTCCAGGCCTTCTTCCTGAGCCGCGTCGGCAACTCAATCATCGCCGACCGCCAGCGCAAGATCTACGACCGCATCCTGGCGCAAGGCATCGCCTTCTACCATTCGATCCCCTCGTCGGACCTGATCACCCGCGTCACCCACAATGCACAGGCAGCGCGGACGGTGCTCGACGTCATCGTCACCTCCTTCGTGCGCGACCTGTTTTCGCTGATCGGCCTGGTTGCGGTGATGGTGTACCAGCAGCCTGTGCTGTCTCTGGTCGCCTTCATCGTCGGCCCGATCGCCATCTTCGGCGTCAACCAGATCCTGCGCCGCGTGCGCAAGATCATGGAGGCGGAATTCATGTCGCTGGCCCAGATCGTGCAGGTGATGCAGGAAACGACGGTCGGCGTGCGCATCGTCAAATCCTTCAATCTCGAGTCCCTGATGCGCAGCCGCATGCATCGTGCCGTCTCCGACGTCGAGCGGCGCGCCAACACCATCGCCGCGCTCGAAGCCGGCACCAGCCCGATCATGGAAACGCTGGCCGGCCTGGCCATCGCCGGGGTGGTGCTGGTCAGCGGCTATCTTGTCGTGCAGGGAGGGCAGACGCCTGGCAGCATCATGTCGTTCATCACGGCGCTGCTCCTGGCCTACGAGCCGGCCAAGCGGCTGGCGCGGTTCCGCGTATCGCTGGAGGCCGGCCTGGTCGGCGTGCGCATGATGTTCGAACTGTCCGACCGGCCGCTGACGATTACCGAAAAGCCCGGCGCGGAGGCACTGTTGCCCGGACCGGGCAAGATCGAACTCAGGAATCTCAGCTTCTCCTATGCCGACGGCGAGCCGGTGCTGCGCAATCTCGACATGATCTTCCCGCCGGGCAAGATGACCGCGCTCGTCGGCCCGTCGGGCAGCGGCAAGTCGACGATCATGAACCTGATCATGCGCATGTACGATCCCGACAGCGGCGAGGTGCTGTTCGACGGGCAGGACATATCGCACGCGACGCTGCATTCGGTGCGCGACCGCATCGCCTATGTCAGCCAGGACACCTTCCTGTTCACCGGCACGATCATGCACAACATCCGGCTCGGCCGCGAAGGCGCCGGCGACGAAGAGGTGATCGCCGCCGCCAAGGCCGCCAACGCGCACGACTTCATCATGGCGCTGAAGAACGGCTACGCCACCCAGGTCGGCGAGAACGGCGCGCTGCTTTCAGGCGGCCAGAAGCAGCGCCTGTCGATTGCCCGCGCCATCCTGCGCGATGCCAACGTGCTGTTGCTGGATGAAGCCACCAGCGCGCTCGACGCCGAATCCGAGGCGCTGTTCCGCGACGCGCTGGAAAAGCTGTCGGCGGGCCGCACGACGATTGCGATCGCGCATCGCCTGTCGACGGTCCACCAGGCCGACAACATCGTGGTGATGCAGGACGGCAAGGTCGCCGAACAGGGCCGCCATGCCGACCTTCTGGACGCCGGCGGGCTCTATCGCCGGCTCTATGAGTTCCAGCTGATGCGCTGAGCGGGCTCAAGGCCGCGCCCGCTTGCGGACGCGGCTTCGCGCTTGCCCGCCTGCCCGGGCTCAATCGATGCGGATGAAGACGCCCTTGGTGTTGAGATATTCGCCAAGGTGCTCGCCGCCGCCCTCGCGGCCGTAGCCGCTCATCTTGTAGCCGCCGAAGGGCACCGCCGGGTCGATGGCGTGATAGGTGTTGACCCACACCGACCCGGCCTGGAGCCGGCGCGACAGCTGGTGCGCGGTGGCCAGATCACGCGTGAAGACACCGGCGGCCAGGCCATAGGGCGTGTCGTTGGCGCGTCTCACCGCCTCGTCCAGCGTGTCGAACGGCAGGGCCGAGATGACCGGACCGAATATCTCCTCACGCGCGATGCGCATGGTGTCGGAGACCCCGGCAAAAACCGTCGGGGCAATGAAGTTGCCGGCTGCCAAAGCGCCATCCGACAGCCTGGTGCCGCCGGCAACGAGGCGGGCCCCTTCCTCCGACCCGGCGCGCAGATAGCCCTCGACGCGGTCGAGCTGGCGCTGCGAAATCAACGGGCCGATTTCCGTTCCAGGGTCGATGCCGTTGCCGATGCGCAAGCTCGCGGCATAGGCGGACAGGCGCTCGACGAATTCGTCATGGATCGAGCGCGCCACGAACAGGCGCGAGCCGGCGATGCAGATCTGGCCGGAATTGGCGAAGACCGACATGGCGGCGACCGGCACCGCGCGCTCCAGATCGGCATCGGCGCAGACGATGACGGGCGACTTGCCGCCGAGTTCGAGCGACACGCGCTTGAGATTGCCGGCCGATGCCCGGACGATGCTCTGACCGGTCAAGGTCGAGCCGGTGAAGACGATCTTGTCGACGCCCATGTGCTCTGCCAGCGGCGCCCCGGCCTCCGCTCCGGTGCCCGTGACCACATTGACGACGCCGTCGGGCACCCCGGCCTCCGCCATCAGCTCGGCGATCAGCAGCGGCGTGAGCGGCGCCTCTTCCGACGGTTTCAGCACAACCGTGCAGCCGGTCGCCAGCGCGGGGCCGATCTTCCAGACCGAAGCGGCGGTCGGTGCATTCCACGGGATGATGGCGCCGACGACGCCGACCGGCTCCTTGCGCGTGAACGACACGATGTCGCCGGGCAACGAGTTCTCGATGGTCTCGCCGTGCAGGGCGGTGGCCATGCCGGCGTAGTAGCGCAGCATGCCGAGGACGCGGTTGGCATTGCCCCGCGCCCTGGCGATGGGCAGCCCCATGTCGGTGGTGTCGGAGATGCAGATCTCCTCCCAGTGGCGCTCGAAAAGGTCGGCTATGCGCAGCAAGAGCTTCTGGCGTTCATGCGGCTTGAAGCGGCTCCACGGCCCGACGAAGGCATTGCGGGCGGCAGCGACTGCACGCTCGATATCCTGCCGGCCGCCGCGCGGGACAGTGGCGATGACCTCGCCGGTGGCAGGGTTGCGCGTTTCGAAGGTCTGGCCGGAAGCGGCATCCACCCACAGGCCGCCGATGAACATCGGCCGATGGCGGCCATCGATGGGCTGGCGGATGGGGACGACGGTCATGGCTATGCTCCTCGCCGCGCGGTCACGGCGTGGCGCCGCTGCCTGGTCAGCGCGGCAAGGCTAGGCCGGACAGGCCACGCCATTCAAGCCATTGCGATGAGGCCAGCGGCCGATCGTCAGACCGTTCCAGTGCGTTCGAAATCGCCGGTGGTGCGGTCCATGACCCACAACTCGCCCGCCGAGATGTCGAACCAGGCGCCGAAGATTTCCAGCCGGCCCTTCTGCTCGAGTATCTGGACGCACGGAAAGGTGCGCAGATTGGCGATCGAATAGCGGATGGAGATGCGTTCCAGGGCCGTCTGCCGCTCGGACTTGGTCATCATGTCGTTGCCGGAGACCGTCTCGGCGGCGGGGCCGACGAGGCTCATCCACTTGCCGATGAAATCGCCGGGCGAAAGCGGCGTGGCATTGGGGTCGAGGGCAGCGCGGATGCCACCGCAGCGGCCATGGCCCATGACGACGATGTTCTTGACCTTGAGCGCCTGCACGGCGAATTCGAGCGCCGCCGAGGTGGAATGGAACTCGCCATCGGGCGAATAGGGCGGCACGAGATTGGCGACGTTGCGGAGCACGAACAGTTCGCCCGGGCCGGCGTCGAAGATGGTTTCGGGGGCCGCGCGGGAATCGCAACAGGCGATGACCAGCGTTTCGGGCGACTGGCCTTCGCGCGCCAGCGACTTGTAATGCTCGGTTTCGGCCGCGTAACGACCGTTCATGAAGTTGCGATAACCGGTGAGCAGAGCATCAGGCAAATTCGACATGGACTTGCCCATAAACGGAAATTGCCGTTGCGGCAAATGCAAATGAGCAGGTGCTACTACGTCACCGACCTCCTGTAACGTTGCCGCCCCCGCCGCTCAACCACAGGACGCAGAGCTAGGCGCTTTACGCTGGACGACGTTGAGCTATGCTGCGGTCAAACCGCCCGGGAGCAGCTTTCCCGGGCAAGGCGCCTGCCCCGTCCGGCAGCCGACATTGGCGGCTGCGTCCGATCAACACGGCAAAGGAGAGTGAAATGCGCCTCCTCCTCTTCATCCTTTCGACCGCCAGCCTGCTGGCGGCAACCGGCGCCGGACCGATGCACGTCTCGCCCGCGCAGGCCCAGGAATGCTCGGGCGAAAACTGCCCGCCGCCGAGCGGTCAGGGCAGCGGCCGGGACTGCGAAAGCAAGAAGGAAAACACGGTCAGCTGACGCCACCGGCGGCAGGCATGTCATGGCCAGACCGGCGACACCGGCCTCTGCAAGGGTGTCGGCGCAGGGCCAGCTAGCAGCACCCGTGAGCGTCAGGGTTCGGCATCACACGAAGACCAGGCTGAGCCAGGGGAATACCATCAGCACGATGGTGACCAGCAGCATCATGGCGGCAAAGGGCAGCGTGCCAATGAAGATGTCGTTCAATGTCGCCATGCCCGGTGGCAATGTGCCTTTGACGACATAGACCGACAAGCCGAATGGCGGCGTCAAAAGCCCGATCTCGACGGCGATCGTGGTGACGATGCCGAACCAGACGAGATCGCCGCCAAGCGACGACACCACCGGCAGCATCAGCGGCAGCAGGATCAGCATGATCGAGACCGAGTCGAGGAACATGCCGAGCACGATCACGATCAACAGGTAGATCGCGAGGAACGCGGCCAGCCCGAAGCCGGCGGCGATGATCCATTCGGCAACGCCCTGGGGAATGTTGGTGAGCGTCAGCAGGCGGCTGTACAGGTTGGCCGCAACGATGAGGACGAGGACGGATGCCGAAATCTGGGCTGCCTCGACGAGGATCCGGGAGAATTTCTTCCAGTCGAGCGCGCCCTTGAGGACGGCTATGACCAGCCCGCCGGCAGCGCCGATCGCGCCCGACTCGGTCGGCGTGAAGAAGCCGGTGTAGATGCCGCCCAGGACGACGGCGATCAGGACCATGATCGGCATCATCTTCGACGAAAAATCCCGGAAGCTGACGCTGTCGTCCAGTTCGGCCGGCGATGCGCTGGCCTGCTGTCCGGCCGCGAAAATGAAGCTCGGCGAGAAGCGGGCCATACCCATAATGAGCCCGGCAAAGGCAACTGCCAGGAGCAACCCCGGCAACACGGCCGCAATGAACAGCTTGCCGACGGAGACTTCGGCAATGAGGCCGTAGACGATCAGCAGAAGGCTCGGCGGGATGAGCATGCCGAGCACCGAGCTTCCCGCGACGACGCCGACGGAGAAGCGCGTCGAATAGCCATGCAGCATCATCTGCGGGGTGGCGACACGGGTGAACACGGCTGCCGATGCGATCGAGCTGCCGGTGATCGCTGCAAAGACTGCATTGGCGAAGACGGTGGCGATGCCGAGGCCACCTTTCAGCCGCCGCGCCAGCCGGGCTGCGACGGCAAAGGCGTCGCGGCCGACATTGGCGATGTCCACGAACAGCCCCATCAGGATGAACAACGGGATGACGCCGAAGCTGTAGGAATTGATCGAGCCGGCCGCCGCGAGCACGAGCGAACGCGAGGCGATCTCGGGATTGCCGCGCACCGCCCAGATGCCGATGAACGAAAGCAGGATCAAGCCCGTGGCGATGTGCACGCCGGCGAGAACCAGCAGCAGCATGCCGCCGATGGCGACGAAGCCCACGGTGATCGGCGACAGACCCGAACTGACCACGAGGTACCCACCGGCCACCAGCACCGCAATGAAGGCCAATGCGGCGAACAGGCTGAAGGGATGCTGCCTGTCGCCGCGAACCTGCCAGAGCCGGATGGTCGAGGCGGTGGTCATCAGCCCGAACTGCAGCCCTGCCAGGCAGGCGCCGATGAAGATCGTTGCCAGGAAGGGCCAGACCGGCGCCGTGAACACGCCAACCGCGCCAAAGAACTCGGCCGTGCGCCAGGCCTCGGCCAGCTTGGGCCACAGGCCCGAGGCGATCTCGTAGAACACCCAGGTGCCGGCGAGGTTGAAGAAGCCTTCCAGCACCGCACCGGCGCGCGGATAGCGCTCCAGCACCGGTGCGTAGAGGAAATCAGCGCGCAGGAACCGGCCGGCGCGGATGGCGCTGGTGACGGCAAGGAAGACATAGCTCGGTACCGAATAGGCCACGATCTCCGGCACGCCCTGCAGCGGCTGGTTGAACAGCGACCGCATGACAATGTCGGCGCAGATCACAGCCATGATCACGAAGATCCAGATCGAACTGGTAGTCGCGAGCAGGTCCGAGCCAATTCTCAGGAACCGGTCCGGGACGTTGAGGAGCGGCGGGTGGTCGGACGATGTGGCGTCCGCAACATTGGAATTGGTGGTCATGGTGTGATCCGATTTGGGTCTGCGCGCGGCCGCATGAATTCT
This sequence comes from Aminobacter aganoensis, assembly GCF_014206975.1. Classification (GTDB taxonomy): domain Bacteria; phylum Pseudomonadota; class Alphaproteobacteria; order Rhizobiales; family Rhizobiaceae; genus Aminobacter; species Aminobacter aganoensis. The sequence continues at coordinate 456,267 of NZ_JACHOU010000003.1, read as the reverse complement.
GGTTGTTGCCGTTTCAAGCGACCGGCATCCCGTGCCTGTCGTTGCTGGCGGCCAGCTCGACGACATGAAGCATCGTGGGCATGGCCCACGATGCTTTCCTCGAATGATCAGAGTTCCTGATCCCAGTTGCGCAGCGGCTTGGCACCGCGTTCGCGCATTTCGTCCATGAACCGGACGACGATGTCGCGGGCCGGCAGCCCCGCCTTTTCGGCCGTCTCCACCCAGGTCTTGGAAAGAGCCGCCAGGCTGTCCACCCAGAGCTGGCGGTCCTGCGCCGGCAGCGGCTTGATCTGCGCGCCTTCCTTGGCCATGTCGGCAAGGGACTGGTCGTATCTTGCCATGACCTGCTTGGCGTGCACGTCGCTGTATTCGCGGCCGAGCTTGGTGAGCACGGCCTGGACATCCTTGGGAAGGGCGTTCCAGCTGTCCTGGTTCACCGCCAGGCCGCCAACGGTCGTCACGCCGATGTCGACGAGGGTGATGTGGGGCGCCACCTCATGCAGCTTCAGCGAGAAGGAGCCGGTGGGCATGATGATGGCCCCGTCGGCGACACCGGACTGGATCTGCTGGTAGAAGCTCGGCAGGCCGCCGGCCACGAGCACGGCGCCCGTGCCTTCCAGCCAGGGGCCGAGCGAGGAGTTGCCGACGATCTTCTTGCCCTTGAGGTCGGCAAGGCTGTTCACCGGGAACTTGGTGAAGATGTGATAGGTGTCGTTGACGCTGGCGCCGAGGAACACCAGGTTGTGCCTGGTCCACTCCGCCTTCATTTCGGGAACGGTGTCGTTGAGTTCGTTCAGGACGTCGACCGCGATCGCCGGGTCGCTGGTCACGAAGGGCGTCGCAAAGGTGATGTTCTGCAGCGGCATCTTGGCCGGTTCCCACAGGGAGCCGACCCAGCCCATGTCGGCCATGCCACTCTCGATCGCCTCGAGCGAATCGTTGAAATCGTAGAGCGCACCGCCGAAGGCTTCCGTCCATTCGATGCGGTAGTTGGAACCCTGCTCCTCGAGCAGGCGGTTCGAATTGTCGACGACGTGGCTCTTCAGGGCCCCGACCCAGGCGACCGACGTCGGATGGCTCGATGCCATCGTCAGCCGAACCGTTTCGACCGCTTGCGCGGATGCTGCAAACATGCCGAGCGCAAGGCCCAGCGAGCAGGCTATCATCTTCTTCATATTGCCCTCCCAGCAATCAAAGACATTTCATCGGCTGCGATCCAGGATCAGACGAAAAATCGATCCAACTACCTGATTTCGCAGTATCTATTATCGGCGGCGCGGCTGCGCTTGTTGCCAATTGACATCAAGCCGGCGATAGTCTCCTCCAAGACCCCGCCAGCACCCAGGCGCGTTCACTTCGGGAATACTGCGAGAACCTCGATTTCGATGCGCGCGCCCGGCGTCGACAGCGAGTTGACGCAAATCGTCGTGCTTGCCGGGGACCAATCGCCGAGAAATTCCTTGAGCGTGGCGCTTAGAACCTCGATCTCGCGCATGTCGGTCAGGAACTTGGTGATCTTCACGACATCGGTCCAGGTCAGCCCTTCATGCTCGAGGATGCCCTGGATGGTGTGCATGGCACGCCGGGCCTGCTCGCGGATGTCGTTGGGGTGGTCGTGCTCGCTCCAGTCGTGGGGATGCTTGTGGTACAGCGGCGATGGCGTTGCGCCCGACACGAACAGCAGGTCGCCCGGTGTCTCGACACGAATTGCCGGCGCATAGGGCATGTCCTTGACCCTGCTCGGATCCGTGTGAATTTCTCCGATATTGGGGTTCGTCGGAGATGTCCTGTAAGGTTTCGTTCTGCTCATTTCTTCCTTGATCCTTCAGCAAGCTGAAAGATTAGCTTCGCAACAACTGAAGGCAGGAAATAGAGAGGTTCGTCCGGTTTTGGTGGACTTTCGACCTGCTTCATTGACCTTCCCGTCAGCTCGCCCCGGAAGGCCACGCACCGCAAATGCCCGTGACCGATGTTTGGTGCGCCGAAGGATCGGTGTTCGCTGCTCAATGCCGGTTGATTTTGCCTGCGCCGTTGTCGAGGATGACGTCGTGGCCCCCGCTTCCCAGCGGATCGGGTCGGAAGCTGCCGCATTGGAAATGAGCATGGACGAACACGTCGTCGACAACCCAGCCATGAGCCGATACGAACTGGCAATCGGCGACGAGGTGGCCGCGGCTTACTACCGGATCGAGGACGGCCGGGTGGTGCTGGTCCACACCGAGGTGCCGCACCAGTTCACGGGACAGGGCATCGGCTCCAGGCTGGCCAAAGGCGTGTTCGAAACCATCAAGGCCAGCGGTCGCCGGGCCATCGCCAAATGCCCGTTCATGGCCGCCTATGCCAGCCGCCACCCTGAATACATGGCGCTGCTGGATGGCTGATCTTTCGAACTCCGTCATCTTGCGGGCGGAGAGCCAGCCAGCTTCGGCCGGCGATCCGAGGCAGGGCCGCTGAATCGCATTCTTCACCTTCGAACCGCGTCCGGGACAGGCCACTCATGATCAAGGGCATCGCGCTTCTGCTGCTGTTCCAGCTGCTGGGGGAAAGCATCGTCTTCACCACGGGGCTGCCCCTGCCCGGGCCGGTGGTGGGGCTGGTGCTGCTGTTCGTGGCGATGCAGGCATGCAAGATGCTCGGCCTCGGGCTGTTCGCCGAGGCGGAGACCGCTGCCGACGGCTTCCTCGCCAATCTCGGCCTGCTGTTCGTGCCGGCCGGCGTCGGCATCGTAGCGCTGTGGAGCCAGTTGCAGAGCCAAGCCGGGGCGATCCTATTGGTGCTGGTGGCGTCCGCCGTCCTCACCCTCGCCATCACCGTGTGGACGTTCGTCATCGTCCGCCGGCTCGTCGGGCGGGAATAGCCCGATGAAGCACCCCATCGAACTCTGGGTCTACCTGTCTGCCTCGCCGCTGCTGTGGCTGACCCTGACCCTGTTTGCCTGGATCGCGGCGACCACCATCTCGGTGCGGCTGAAGCGCCACCCGCTGGCCAATCCGGTGCTGATCACCATCGCGCTGTTGTCCACGACGTTGTGGCTGTTCGACGTGCCGTACGAGACGTTTTTCGAAGGCGCGCAGTTCATCCATTTCCTGCTCGGCCCCGCCACCGTGGCCATCGCCATCCCGCTGTACCGCCAATGGCAGAAGGTGCGGCAGGCGCTGATCCCGATGGCGGCAGCGCTGGTCGTCGGTTCCTTCTCGGCCGTACTGTCGATCGTGCTGATGGGCAAGTGGGCGGGGTTGTCGCAGGACGTGCTGGTCTCGTTCCTGCCGAAGTCGGCCACCGCCGGCGTGGCCATGGCGATCTCGTCGTCGCTGGGCGGCAACCCGTCGCTGACCGCGGTGCTGGTCGTGCTGACCGGCATCGTCGGCGCGCTCGTGGTGACGCCGCTGATGAATGCCATGCGGATCAAGGACTATGCCGCGCGCGGCTTTGCCGTCGGGCTGACCTCGCACGGCATCGGCACCGCACGCGCCTTCGACGTCGACGAGACGGCGGGGCTGTTTGCCGGCATCGCGATGGCGCTGAACGCCATCGCGACGTCGCTGATCGTGCCCCTGCTGGTCAGGCTGGTGCTGTGACTAGAGGGTCGGCGGCTCCTCGCCCGGCGCCAGCGTCATGACGTCGGCCCAATCGGGATGCTTGCGATACTGCGCCCGCACATAGGGGCAAAGCGGCAGGATCTTGAAGCCGTTCTTGCGCGCGTCCTCGATCAGGAACGTCACCAGGGCCGCGGCCGCACCGGTTCCGCGCATCGATTCGGGCGCACCGGTGTGGTCGGCGCTGATCAGCCCGGGCCCGCGCTTGGTGAAGGTGATTTCGGCCTCGCCTTCGACGCCGGCGATGCGGGCGACATAGCGGCCGTGCCGCTGGCCGCGCTCTTCCCTGGTGATTTCGATCTCAGACATGTGTTTCCTCTGCTTTCACATCATGGAACCCGGGCACGATCCGCTCCGGGATCAGGCCACCGGTTCGGCCGACAGCATCCGTTCCATCTCGGCACGGCCGAAGGTGGCGCCGAAGATCGGGGTGCCGGTTCCGAAGGTGCGGCTGGCCATGAGCGGGCCGGCGTCAACGGCATCGTAGCCGAGACGCTCGACGAAGGCGGAAACGATGCCGCGCGCCGCTGCGTCGTTTCCGGCAACGGCCAGCGCGCGCCGGTCGGGATCGCCCGCCGGGCGTGCCTCTTCCTCGATCTCATGGTAGCCCATGTGGTTGAAGCTACGCACCAGCGATGCTGCTGACAAGAAGTCCTGGACGACCTCGCTGCTCGACCGCACGCCTTCGAATTCCGCGATGGTGCCATCGGTCGGGGCCCAGTAGTTCATGATGTCGACCACCACCTTGCCGGCCAGGAGCTCGGGCTTGAGGCTCCGGTATTTCGACAGCGGCAGTGCCAGCAGCACGATGTCGCTGTCGGCAATCGCGGCTTCCGCCGTCACGGCCTTGGCCCCGGGCGCCATGATCTCGAGCAGCAGCTCGATCTCGGCGGGCGGCCGACCCGTTGCGACACGGACCTCGTAGCCGGCAGCTATCGCCAGCCGCGCCAGCGCAGTGCCGACGCGGCCGGCGCCGAGAATGCCTATGGCAGGCGTCTCAGGCGACATCTTTGGTCAACTCCTTCGGCTCGTTGGTGCCGAGTTCGGCATCGACGAGCGGCTTCACCTTGGTGCCGAGCAGTTCGATGGAGCGCAGGAATTCCCTGTGCGGCATCTGGCCGACATCGGTCTGGAAGAACTGCCTCATGTGGCCGATGCTCTTGTGCAGGCTCACGATGCGTTCGGCGATCTCCTCGGGTCCGCCGGCAAACAGCGCGCCGGCACCGCTGGCTTCCTTGTCGAAATGGGCGCGCGGCGGCGGCGCAAAACCGCGGATCTTGCCGAGCTGTTCCATGACGCGGTGCCAGTGGGTCCAGAAGAACTCCTTGGCCTGTGCCGCATCCTCGCCGACGAAGCCGGGGCTGGCGACGGCGACCTTGATCTTGTCCTCGGCTATGCCGGCCTGTGCGGCGGCACGCCTGTAGAGATCGGCCAGGGGCGCGAACCGGTTGGCCTGGCCGCCGATGATCGCATAGGAGACCGGCAGGCCGAGCAGGCCGGCACGCACCGACGAATGCGGGTTGCCGCCGGTGGCGAGCCAGATCGGCAGCGAACCGGCGTCGGGGCGCGGCACCACCAGCGCCTCGTTCAGTGCCGGGCGGAACTTACCGCTCCAGGTGATCGATTCGCTCTCGTTGATCTGCAGCAGCAGGTCGAGCTTCTCGGCATAGAGTTCGTCATAATCGTTCAGGCTGTGGCCGAACAACGGGAAGGATTCGGTCGACGAACCGCGGCCGGCGGTGATTTCGGCACGGCCATTGGACAGCGCATCGAGCGTGGCAAACTGCTGGTAGACACGGACGGGGTCGTCGGTGCTGAGCACCGTGACCGCGCTGCCGAGCTTGATGGTCCTGGTGGTGGAAGCTGCCGCACCCAGGATGACAGTCGCAGCGGATGCCGGCATTTCGCGGGTGTGATGCTCGCCAATGCCGAAAAAGTCCAACCCCACCTGGTCGGCGAGTTGGATGGCTTCGAGAAGATTTCGCGTGGCATCGGCGGTCGAGCCGAGCTTGCCGGTCGAGGCGTCCGCCTGCACGTCGCCAAAGCTGTAAACGCCCAGTTCCATGTCTTCGCTCCTTTGTCGGCGGGCGCCCTTGTCGCTCGCCCTGCCAGTTAGTATATTTCCGTAACTTGGCCTAATATTGTTACTGGATAGAGAGGCGCAAGGAGGCACACCGATGTTACCTGAACCCAACGGCCTGCTGGAGATTTGCCGGCCCGTCCGCCACATCCTCGCCCGCGTCGGCGACAAATGGAGCGTGCTCATCGTCATGGCGCTGCGCGACGGTCCGCGCCGCTTCAACGAGATCAAGCGCGCCATCGGCACCATCTCGCAGCGCATGCTGACATTGACGCTCAAGGGCATGGAGCGCGATGGCCTGGTGCACCGCACCGTCACGCCGTCGAACCCGCCCCGCGTGGACTACGAACTCACCGAACTGGGGCATTCCCTGCGCGGCCCCATCGAGGAACTCGGGCGCTGGGCGATCGACAACGAGAGACGGGTTGCGGAAGCGCAGCTGTGGTTCGACGGCCGCGACAAGGCGGCGTGAGCACGCACTTCGCCTGACTGCATATCGACAGCCGGCTGGCCGGCCGCGGGGCGAGAGAGCTCCCCGCGGCCAGCCCGCTCGCTACCTGGTGCCTTCCTTGAGGTCGAGGAGCTGCCATTCCCAGCGCAGTCCCTGTCCGAACCCGCCACCATGCTCGGCAAAGAGCTTGGCGACCCCGTCGGCGGTCGGGCGTGCCCAGTCGCGCTGCAGTTCCGACACGTAGGCGATGGTGGTCAGCGGCTGGGCGCCGGCCTGCACCATGCGCTGTACGCCGCGTTCGTGGCTTTCGCTGGTGCCGCCGCCGGACGCGTCGGTGACGATGTAGACCTCGTAGCCGTCGCCGAGCGCGTCGATGACGGGCATGCTCAAGCAGACTTCAGTCCACAACCCGGCCATCACGAGCTTCTTCTTGCCAGTCTTCCTGACCCAGTCGAGCACGCGCGGATCGTCCCAGGAGTTGAGGCCGGTGCGGTCGATCGGGGTCTGCTCGGGGAAGACCGCCTGCACTTCCTCGAAAAGCGCCTGGCGTTCGGCGAACGCCGTGGTCAGAAGCGTCGGCACTTCAAACAGCCTGGCAGCCTTGGCGAGGAAGGTGGTGTTGTTGACGATGGTTTCGTTGGGGTGCGAACGAAGCGCCAGCAATTGCAGGTACTGGTGGTCGATCAGCAGCAACGCGTGATCGTCGGGGGTGAGCAGGGAACTTTTGGCCATGATGGTATCTCCTCTGGCTTGTTGACGGCCGGAATGTCGGCGCCCTGAGAAGATGATGGCGGAACGATCTTGCCGGTAGCCGTAGAAAACGGCACAGTTCGTTCCATCAGTGGAACACTGCCTTGCAAGATCTCAACGACCTCTACTACTTCGCGCGCATCGTCGAGCATGGCGGGTTCGCCGCTGCAGGCCGTGCGCTCGGCGTACCCAAGTCGACGCTCAGCCGGCGCATCACACATCTCGAGGAAAGACTGGGCAGCCGCCTGCTGCAGCGCTCGACCCGGCATTTCGGCGTGACGGAGATCGGCGAGACCTTCTACCGACATTGCGTGGCGATGATCGCCGAAGCCGAAGCCGCGCAGGAAGCCGTCGACCACAGCCGCGCCGAACCTCGCGGCACGATCAGGGTCACCTGCCCGGTCTCGCTGATGATGAGCCGGGTGGCCCCGATGGTGTCACGATACCTGACGGCAAACCCCATGGTTCGCGTGCAGCTCTCGGCAACCAATCGCCGCGTCGACGTCATCGAGGAAGGGATCGACGTCGCGCTCCGCGTCCGTTTCCCACCGCTCGACAGCGAAGGCCTGGTGATGCGGCGCCTGGCGGAAAGCCGCCAGATACTCGTCGCCAGCCCTGCCTTGCTCGACAGGCTCGGCCGGCCCGGTGCGCCCTCCGAGCTTGCCCGTATTCCCGGAATGGACCTCATCCGATCGCCGCCAAGGCACGCCTGGGATCTCGTGGACGACAGCGGCAGGTCCAGCGCCGTCGCATTCGATCCGCGCTATGTCGCCGACGACATGTACGCGCTGCGGCAGGCTGCGGAAGATGGGGTCGGCATGGTTCAGTTGGCCGACTACATCGTCGCAGCCGGGATCGCCGCCGGCACGCTTGAAGTGGTCCTGCCGGACTGGACCCTGCCGAGCGGTGTCGTCCACGCGGTGTTCCCGTCGCGCCGCGGGCTTTCGCCTGCGGTGCGCAGCTTCATCGATTTCCTGGCCGTAAAGTTCCGCGAGGCCGCCTGACGCCGCGGCGCCTCACGAGGCGACCGGCTCCCTCGCCAGATCGATATCAGGCCACGAGGGATCAAGCAGGAACGTAGGTCAACCTGAGCACATCCTCGCCGATCCGATCATGCGTCATGAGGCGGAGCGGCGGCCGGGGACCGGCAAAATATGGCTTGCCGTGACCGAGCACGACGGGATGCAGGTAAATTCGATACTCATCGATCAGGCCAAGTTCGGTGAGGCTTCGCGCCAGGTCCGGGCCGGCAACTTCGATTTCTCCATCGCGCTCGGCCTTCAACGCGCGGATCGTGCCCTCGAGATCTTCCTCGACAAGCGTGGCATTGGGGCCGAGCGACTTCAACGAGCGCGAGACGACCCATTTCTGCTGGTTCCGCCACGCCGCCGCGAAGGCATGTCGCTCTGCATCCCATTCAGGGTGATCGTCGTCCCAGTACCGCATGATCTCATACATTCGGCGACCGTACACACTGCCCGCCTGCCCCTGAGCCTCCTCGATGAAGTGGCGGAAGAGCGTGGGGCTTGGCCCAAACGCCATGTGATCGACGTAGCCGTCCAGGGACTGGTTCATTCCGAACACGAGCTTGGCCATGACCACTTCCTTTCCGTGAACGGCATATGCGCGGGTCTGATTGCAATGTGCAATCGGTTCCAGGCTAGATCGACTGGTCTTGGATCGCAATCGGTTTTTGGCGTGCGCGTGAACGGGCGTCCGCCGCATATGCGGTCAGTCGCCGCCTCCAAGTGTGTTCACGACCGCACGCACAGCGGGCGAAAGCGGCGCGCCGGCCGCGTAATAAGGTGGAAACCGGGATAGGTCGGCGACCAGTCCGCCAGCACCGGCAAGGCCGTCGATTTGGGGAGAGAATGGCGCGCTGCACCGGGCGGCTGAGAACCATATCTGCTCCCTCGCCCTCTGGGGCCTGAGCGGCCGGTCGCGACGGATCCGGGTCAAGCCTGGCGTATGCGGCCGATCTCAACCTCGGCACAAGCCCTGGACGGGTCGCGCCGGGCCTGGTCGATCAGGTCGATATCGGCAAGGGCATCCGCCAATGTCCGCTGGCCCAGCAATTGCAGCACGACGTCGTCGATATCGTGCCCGAGCCGCTCGAAATAATTGTCGAAGTTCCAGCTTATGAGGCATCGAGCAGCCAACAGGGGGACTTCTTCTGTAAGAAACACCGCGCAGCCACGACTATTGGTTGTGTGAATGCAGCGGACCGGAAAGGCACTATGCTTGACCAGACAAAAAAGCAGGATCTTTACCAAAGCCTGGCGAGCCAGCATGGCGGCATGATTGCGCGCCTCGCCGCTGCCTATGAGAAAAATGCCGCGGCCCGCCAGGACCTGGAGCAGGATATTCACTTGCACCTCTGGCGCAGCCTCGATGTCTTTGCCGGCCAGTGCAGCCTGATCACCTGGACCTACCGGGTCGCCCACAATGTCTGCGCCCAGCATGTGGGCCAGGCCATGCGCCGGCGACCGGCCCAGGGCTGGGTCGATATCGACCAGGTGGAACCCGTCGATGGCCGCTTGACCCCCGAGGAGGCCACCGGCACGGCGCTGACGCTGGAGCGGCTCTACACCCTGATCGACCGTCTTCGTCCTGCCGATCGGCAGGTTGTGCTGCTCTATCTCGAAGACATCGACGCGGCCGGAATAGCCGAAATTACCGGACTGTCGGCCGGCGCCGTCGCCACCCGCATCCACCGCATCAAGGCGCTCCTAGCGCAAGGTTTCAAAGCGGAGGTCCTGGCATGACGCCGACGCCCCAATCCCAGTCCCCCGACCCGAAAAACCTCTGGAAGGAACAGGATATGCAGCCCCAGACCATGACACCGCAAATGCTCGAAAGCCGCTCCCTCGAATTCGAAGACCGTATCCGCACCCGCAACAAGCGCGAATACGTCATCGGCAGCATCGTCGCTGTGGTCACGGTCGCTTTCGGCACATGGATGCTGCTGAGCGTTGCCGCCGCCCCGTCCAGCCTGATGACCGGCATCGGCTTCATCCTCCTGGGCCTTGGCGCGGCAGCGGCGATCTTTCAGCTCCGCCGCCGCGCTGGCGGCCAGGCTTTCATCGATGGCAGCTCCAACACATCGGCCGCCTACCGGGCCGAACTGGTGCGCCAGCGTGACGCGCTTCGCTCCATTTTCTCCTGGTATGTCGCCCCCTTCCTGCCTGGCTTGCTGCTCATCTATGGCGCCGGCTTCTTCGAACCCGATGGGATCGAATGGGGCACCCTGATTCCGGGCTTTCTGACCGTCGCATTCGGCATCTGGCTCGTCCGCGCCAATCACAAGGCAGCCGACGGGCTGGATCAGGAAATTAAGGGGCTGGACGCAAGAGGCTGAAGCAGGCCGAGGCGGCCGAGATAAGCGAGGCGCCTCAACCACAGGCAACGGGATCAACGGCTCCAAGGCCATTCTGGCCCCGAGCGCCGCAGCGGGCAGACCAAGACCACCCTCCGTTCTCACATCTTCTTGGAAAATGGCGCGCCCGAAAGGATTCGAACCTCTGACCCCCAGATTCGTAGTCTGGTGCTCTATCCAGCTGAGCTACGGGCGCGCAACGGGCCAAAATTGAAAAATGGCCGGGACGCTTCGGTCAATCGACCGCAGCGACCGGCGCTACCTAACGGCTGGTTCTGCGAATTGCAAGCCGCCGCCAGATTTTTTCTGGGCAACCGGCGGACATGCCCTGTCCCGTCTCTAGCGGAACGGCAGTTCGCCCGTCCGTCTGGCGGACAAAGTCCTTCCCGCTCCAAAGATGCCGCAGGAGGAGCGCACCTCACAAGGGAGCCTGGGTGCGCCGGCTACTTGAGCGGGATCAGCCCGGCGTCCGTCGACTTGAAGCCGCAGGCGTCGAAGTAGAAGGGCCTGAGATGCGGGTCGAAATCCACATGAAGCCATTCGCATCCAGTCTGCTTCGCACGCCCGACTGCTTCCTCGATCAGCGCCCTGGCGATGCCCTGGCGCTGGAATGCCGGCGTCACCATCGTGTCCAGAATGAAGGCATGGACGCCACCGTCCCAGGCGACGTTCACGAACCCGATCAGCTTGCCTGCCCGCCGGGCACAGACCCAGCCAAGACTGTACCGGTTGACCTGCGTCCACCAATCGTCCTCGAACATCCGATGTTCAAAGCATTCGGCATGGAGAGCATTGACTTCAGCGTTCTCGAACGCCCCTCGCCATTCGGCAATGCTGCCAGCCGGGTCCGTTCCTGTCGATGACTGTTCCATGCACGCCGTTACATCAGGCGCCTCGCCCAGCGTCAACTTTGCAAGTCCTTGAAAAATGAATGGCGCGCCGTCGCAGGCGCGGCGGTCATCACGTCCCCGGTCGGCGCGGGCATCCTGCCGGATTAGCATCGTGGGGCCGATTGCGTTGATCATTCCAACGGCGTCGCCAGCCCGCCGTCGTGTCCGGCGATCCAAAGAATGGGCTCGGAGTAACTGATCGCCGACCCCTCAAACCGGAAGAGATCACGGGTTCAGGTCACTCCAACTGTCAACCTGCGGACAAACTGACATCACCGCTCTGATCCATCATTTTGCTGCCGATACGCTCGGCCAGGCTGCGAGCAACTCGCGGGTATAGGCGTCCTGCGGCGAGCCGAACAATGATCCAACCTCGCCGGCCTCGACCACCTTGCCCGCCCGCATGACCGCGGCGTTTTCGGCAATCAGCCGCACGATCGCCAGATTGTGGCTGATGATCACGAGCGTGATATGCTGCGACCGCCTGATGTCCTGCAGGAGGTTGAGCAGATCGCCCTGGACGGAAACATCGAGGCCGGCGGTCGGCTCGTCTGCGATCAGAATCGATGGCTTCATCAGCAGCGCCCGTGCGATCGCCACCCGCCGCGCCTGGCCGCCGCTGATCTCGTGCGGATATTTGTCGACAACGCCGGGCGGCAGGCCGAGCCGGTTCAGGATGACGTGCAGCCGCTCATGCGTTGCCGCCAGCGGCTCCCGCAGCACCGTGCCGACCTCGTCCATCAGCGTGCGGATGCGGCTGCGCGGCGACAGCGATGCGGCCGGGTCCTGGAAGATCGGCTGGATGAAGCCGGCGCGTTCTTTCAGCGCTGCGCGGCCGTGCAGCAGCGGCTTGCCTAGAATGCGTATCTCGCCCCGGTCGAGCTTCTGCAGGCCAAGAACGGCGCGCATCAGCGTCGTCTTGCCGGAGCCGGATTCGCCGACAATGCCGAAACATGAGCCGTTGGGAATGGCAAGCGACACACCATCGAGTGCCGCGGTCTCGCCAAATCGCAACTGCGCCTGGCTGATCGAGATCGCGTCGGTCATGGCGTCTGCAGCCGCAGGCAACGGGCACTGTGCCCGGCATGATTGCCGATCGGATAATCGCCCGGATCGATGACGGCGCAATCCTCGAACGAGACATCGCAGCGCCCATTGAAGATGCAGCCGGGCGGCCGCTGGCGCGGATCCGGCAATTCGCCGGCAATCACCGTGAAGCGGTTCTCGGAGGCATCGGCATGGCGCTCGCAGTCGATAGGCACCTCGCAGTCGAACAGCATGCGTGTGTAGGGATGGCCGGGCTGGCGCTGCACCTCCTTCACCGTGCCGCTTTCCAGCTTCTCGCCGGCATAGAGCACCGAAATTGCGTCGCAATACTCGGTGACCAGCCCGAGGCTGTGCGTGATCAAAAGCACCGCGCAGCCGATGCGGTCGCGCAGACCGATGATCTCTCGCATGATCTGCGCCTCGACGGTGACGTCGAGCGCGGTGGTCGGCTCGTCGGCGATCAGCAGCGCCGGTTCGGACAGCAGCGCCATGGCGATCACAACGCGCTGGCGCATGCCGCCGGACAGTTCATGCGGATACTGGTTCATCCGCCGCTGCGGGTTGCTGAGCTTGACCTTGGCGAGCGCGTCCTGCGCCATTGCAACGCGGGTCTTGCGGTCGCTGCCGGGGGCGCGCCGGCGCAGCACTTCGCAAAGCTGCGTGCCGATGGTGAACACCGGGTTGAGCGACAGCATCGGATCCTGGAAAATCATCGCCATGCCGCGGCCACGCAGATCAGCGGTCGCGTTGCGCTTGGTCAGGTCGAAACTCCTGCCTTCGATCGTCGCCGTGCCTGATGTCACCCTGGCGTTGTTGGCAAGCAGGCCCATCAGGGCGAAGGCGACGGTCGATTTGCCGCTGCCGGATTCCCCGACCAGCCCGAGCATTTGGCCCTTCCGGATGTCCAGCGACACGCCGCGCAACGCGTGAGCGGTGCCCTGCGGCAGGGTGTAGTCGACCGATAAATCGCGCAGCGAAATCGCCATCAGCGCACCCCCGCCGTCTTCGGATCGATGACGCGCCGCAGCGCTTCTCCGAGCAAGGTCGCGCCCAGCGTGGCGATGGCCAGCACAAGGGCCGAGGCGACCGTTGGCCACCATGACTGGTTGATCGAGATGAAGCCGTCCTTGATCAGCGTGCCAAGCGAGGATTTCGGCGGTTGCACGCCAAAGCCGAGGAAGGAAAGCGAGGCCTCAAAGGCGATCACCACCGGGAGATTCATGCTGGCCAGCACGATGATCGGTCCGGCGACATTGGGCAGATAATGCCTGACAACGATGGTGACGGGATGAACGGCCAGCATGCGCTCGGCCTCGATGAAGCTCAGGTTGCGCAAGGTCTGCGCACGGGCGCGCGCCATGCGCCCGAATTGCGGGATGAAGACGACGGTGACCAGAAGCACGAAGGTAGCCGAACCCTTGCCATAAAGGGCGATCAGCGCGAAGGCCAGGATCAGCGGCGGGAAGGCGTTGACGATGTCGAACACCGCCGTCACCGCCCGGTCGACCCAGCCGCCTGCGATGCCGGCGACAATGCCAATCAGCGAGCCGATGACTGACGAGATGACGACGATCATCACGGCCAGCGTCAGTGCATAGCGCGTGCCGGCCGAGGTGCGCGCCAACAGATCGCGGCCAAGATTGTCGGTGCCGAGCAGATGCGCCAGCCCAGGCGCCGCGAAGCGGGCCTTGACGTCGATGACGTTCGGGTCGGGGCTGACCAGCGGTCCGGCCAGTGCGAACACCAGGATGAGACACGTGAAGGCCAACCCAAGCCGGCCCTCACGCTCCGAGCAGATGCCTTTTAGCGTCGCAACCAACCCACTCATCCGCGCCCTGCCGCAATACGAGGATCAAGCAGCGCGTTGATCATGTCGACCACGAGATTGGCGACGATGTAAAAGGCAACGATGAACACCACGCAGGCTTGCACGACGGGAAAGTTGCGTTGCGCGATCGAATTGAAGATCAGGCTGCCGATGCCCGGCCGGGCGAAGATGATCTCGACGACCACCGAACTGCCGATGAGATCACCAAGGCCGATGCCGAGGATCGACACGACAGGCACCAGCGCAAGCTTCAGCGCGTACAGCCCGACGATGCGGTACTCCGAAACGCCATAGGCGCGCAGCGTGCGCACATGCAGTTCGGCAAGCGTGTCGAGCAGGGCGGCGCGGACCAGCCGCGAGATGTAGCCGACCCAGCCGAGCGCCAGCGCCACGCTGGGCAGGATCAGATGCCGCAAGCGGTCCACAAGATCGCCCGGGTCGCCCGCGCCCGCCACCGGCAGCCAGTGCAGGCCGATGGCGAAGATGAGGAACAGGATCACCGACACCACCAGCGTCGGTGTGGTGATCAAGGAGATCGACAGCAACGCCAGGCCATTGTCGAGCCACGAACCCGGCCTCAGCGCCGCGATGACGCCGATCGGAATGCCGACCACCAGTGCCAGCGCAAGGGCGCTGAAGGCCAGTGCAAGCGTGTTGGGGATGACATCAAGCACGATATCCAGAATCGGCCGGTGCGAGACGACATCCTCGCCAAAATCGCCGGTCGCAGCGCGGCTGGTGAACAGCCAGAGCTGTTCGAGCATGCTGCGGTCGAGGCCCATATCATGGGTTATCTGGGCACGCAGCTCCGGCGTCGCTCGTGGGCCGAGCATCACCGAGGTGAAGTCTCCCGGCACCAGGCGCACCATCAGGAACAGGAGCAGCGTGGCGCCGGCGATGGTCAGTACCACCGACGCCAGACGGCCCGCGATGAAAGCGGCGGTCCGTTGCGATCTGCTCATGAACGCTTTCCCCCCGATCCGCCACATCTCATCATCCGGTCACCCCTCCCAGGTCCACCGATCGATCTCAGGCTTTGTCAAAAAATTCGAACTGCCAATCCTTGCCACTGGGCAGGAACATCGGCTTCAGCCAGGCCGTGTTGACGAAGAAGTTGCGGCCATGCGTGATCCAGATGCAGGAGGCCGATTCATCGAGCAGCTTCTGCATGCTGATATAGATCGCCTCGCGCTTGGCCTTATCCAGCGTCTCCAGCCCCTCCTGGTGGAGCTTGTCGAATTCCGGGCTGTTCCAGCCCTGCCAGTTCCACAGGCCGATCTGACTGGCGAGAAACCATTGCGTCTGGAAGCTCGGGTCGAACTTGGACGTGTAGGGGATGAGCGTCAGTTCGAGATCCTTGCTGGCATTGTCGGCGCCGAGCGCCCAGTAAGCGCCGGAATCCATCGCGTTGATGGTAAGCGCGATGCCAACTTCGGCCAGGTTCGCCTGCGCGATCTGCGCCACCGCAAGCGAGGTCGCGTCGTTGAGGCAGGTAAAGGTGAAGGTCAGATCCGTCTTGCCGCTCTCGGCGAGCAGCGCCTGCGCCTTGGCGAGATCCCTCGTGTAGAGCGGCGCATCGGCCCAGTTGCCAAGCAGGCCGGGGGCGAGCAGCGTCCTGGCGCGCGAGGTGGCGCCGGAATAGGCGCCCTGGATGATGGCATCGACATCGATCGCCCAGCGGATCGCCTGGCGTACCCTAGGGTCAGCGAGATCGCCTTTTTGCACATTGATACCGATCCAGGTGTAGTCGATGCCGGGACGGTCGATCACGCTGGTGTCCGGCAAGCCCTTGGCGGTGTCGAGCTGGTCGGCATCGAAAGCCGTGAAATCGAGCTCCTTGGCCTGGTAGGACAGGAAAGATGTCTTGTGCTCGGGGATGATCTTGCCGGTGATCTCCTGGAAATGCGCCTTGTACGGACCCTTGTAGTCGGCGTTGGCGGCGAGCACGAACTGCTCCTTCGGGCGCCACTCCTTGAGAACCATCGGTCCGGAGCCGATCAGCGTGGTGGCGATCTTGTCGCCCAGCTGTTCGACGGCCTTCCTGGACAGGATTGCACCCGACGCGTCGCAGATGCCGATCAGCCAGAGCGCTGCCGAAGGATGCTTGAGGATCAGCTTGCCGGTGTATTTTCCGGTGACCTCGACGGATTTGAGCGCCTCCATGTCGTCGGCATAAGCAAGCTTCTTGCCATTGCTGTCGCCGTTGATGTAGCGGTCGAACGAATATTTGACGTCGTCCGCGGTCATCTCGCCGAAACCGCCGGTGAACATCTGGCCGGGGTTGAGCTCGAACTCGAACTCGGTGTCGGATACCTGCTTGATCTCCTTGGCCGCGTCGTTGGTCCAGCTTGTCTTGCCAGGTTCGAACCGCACCAGCGTCTGGCAGACCGAGCGGATGATGTTGCCTTCGGTGGTGCCGACGCGGTTGCCGGGATCGAGATTGCCGATATCGGCGTCGAGCGCGATGATGGGGTTGGTCCTGCCGGCCGCCCGCGCGTGGCGGGCGAAGGGCAGGATCGCCAGGGCCGACGAGCCGGCCAGGAACGTTCTGCGGTCGAGTTTCATGCGCATTTTCCCCCCTCTTGTTATTTACATGCAGTCGCGTGGAATAACCTCGTCGTAGATGCGTTCAGCGAAGATCGTGCCCCGCTCATAGGCCTTGACCCAGCCACGGGCGTAGAAATTGTCGCGGTCGCAGCTGATGGTGATTTCGCAATCGAGGCGTGCGTTCCAATCCGGACGCGTCAGCTCCTCATGGCAGGTGACCTGCGTCACACAACTCGCCGGGTCGTTGTCGGTGATCCCATAGATCTTGCGGCGCCAGGAGGTGATCTCGGTGCCGATGTCCTCGAGGACGAAGCGGCCGTCGTCGGACATCGCCGTCAGCTCTGTGCGTTCTGTCGGCAGGTCGGTCGTCAGCGAGCGCAGCTGGCGCGCCGGCTCCTTGACTGTCACCGGACCGGGCTCGGCCCACAGCGCCTCCTCGAAGGCCACCGGCGCCAGGCCGTCCTCGCTGGCAAGGACAGCGAGCTCGAGCCGGCAACCCTTCGGATCGAAGGTCAGCATGGTGCGCTCTGGCGACGGCCAGGCCATCGGCCAATAGGACGAGGAAATCGCCACCCGCAGCCGATGTCCGGCGGGGATGATCTGCGCCACCGGCTTGAAGTCGAGCTCGACGTCCTCGAACTGGCCCGGCGTCAAAGGCGTCGGGAACTCGTGGCTGTGGCGATGCGCCAGATTGAGCAGCGCAAAGGTGATGAAGGTGGACGTGCCATCGGGGGCGACGTCGTTCAGCCTGATGCAGAGCTGCGCCTGCGGCTTGTCCGATGCAACACGCAGCCTGATTTTCGAGATGCCGGCAAGCGGCAGGTCGGCATCCATCGCCGCGCTGTCGAAGCACAACGAACCGCCATCGTCGGCACGCTGGTCGCGCGCGCCTTCGGCCGAAATGCGGCCTTGGCCGTAGGGGCACCATTCCTGCGCCTGGACGCCGGTGGCGAGCGGCGAGGAAATGGCGAGCGTTGTCCCGCCCGCGCCTTGCGTTTCGCCGAGACTGCCGTCACCGTTCAGCCAGTATACTTTGGCGCCGATCTGCCTGGCCGGCCATTGCGGGAAACCCAGCCAGCGGCCCGGCCGGACCTCGATATGCGAATGCGGCCTGGCGTAATCCATCAGATAGAGGCGCATGTCCGGGTCGCTGTCGGCGCCATTGTCGATGCCCTTCAGCCAGTGGTCGAACCAGCGGATGCATTCCTGCAGATAACCGATGGCCGGGCCCGGCACGCCGGCGTTGGGCTCCTTGTGGCCCCAGGGACCGCAAAGCCCCTTGGCCGGCGCATCGAGGTTCTCGACCAGATTGAAAATGGTCTGCGTATATCCGTCGAGATAGCCACCGACCGCCAGCACCGCGCACTCGATCGCGGAGAAGTCCTCGCAGACCGAGCCCTGCTTCCAGAATGCATCGCGGCGCTGGTGCTTCAGCCATTCCGCGGCATGGTTCTTGTGGTCGGCGAGCCGGTTTTTCCACATGTCGCGCCAGCGATCCTCGCCGACGACGGCCGGGTCCGGCGGCAGCGCCGAATAGCTGAACAAAGCTCCGCCCCAGCCGAAATTATCGTTGATGAGCAGGCCGCCATTGTAATGCGCGTCGCAGGCATAGCGGTCGTCGGTCGAACACGCCGTGATGACCGCCTTCAGCTGCGGCGGACGGCGCGCGGCGACCTGCAGGCCGCTGAAGCCGCCCCAACTGATACCGATCATGCCGGCAACGCCGGTGCACCAGGGCTGCGCGCAGAGATGCGCCAGGATCTCCAGTCCGTCATCCTGCTCGCGCTCGACATATTCGTCGTCGAGCAAGCCATCTGAATCACCGCTGCCGGAAATGTCGACGCGGGCGCAGGCATAGCCATGGCCGGCGAAGAAAAGATGCATTTCGTCGTCACCGGTGCGCGTGCCGTCGCGGCGGCGATACGGTATGTATTCGAGGATCACCGGGACGGGAGTGTGTTCGTCTTCCGGCAGGAACAGGCGGGCCGCCAGCCTGCGGCCGTCGGCAAGCGGAATCCAGTGGGTTTCGACTGTTCTGACCCCGGAAATGACGACGCTGGGCATAGGAACTCCGGCTTGGATTGAACGACAATATGATATATTGAATGACCAATCAATATACAAAAGAGAAGGCTTTGCAATGGCGAAACGATCCATCAAGGCGATGCGCCGCGACGAGCTGGTCGACGCCGCGATCGCCGTCGTCGGCGAGCAGGGCATGCCCGGCGCCACCATGGCGATGATCGCCCGGCGCGCCGGCATGTCGGCCGGACTGGTCAACCACTATTTCGGCAGCAAGGAAGAACTCATGGCCTTGGCCATGCGCAATCTGTCGAACCTGTTTCGTCAGGATATACTCAAGCTCGCGCCCACCAACCCGTCGCCGGCGCAACGGTTGAAGGCCATCGTCGACGGCTCCTTCGCGCCACAGCATCTCGGCGTGCCCAAGCGCGCCGTGACCTGGATGCAGTTCATGATCGCAGCGCAGACCGAGCCGCGCATCAGGCATCTCTACCGCCTGACAGGCTCCCGCTTCGTCTCCAACATCCGGTATGCGGTCAAGCGACTGGTTCCACCCGACCAGGTCGATGACATCGTCGATGGCATCGCAGCACTGATCGACGGCTTCTTCTGGCAGAACGCAGGCGAATATATCGAAGAGGACCTGGAACGGGCGCGCAGGATCTGCTGGCGCCACATCTGCTTGCTGATACCCAGCATCGAGCTGTAAGGCGTCCCGCAGGGCCATCCAGGGGGAGCACCCTTCGATCTCAACCGGAGTTCAGCAGCTGCCATGAGTGGGGTGCCGCCGGGCGCATCCTGCGGCGGCTTGATCCGTCGGTCGCTGCGACGCCGCTCGCCCGGCGCATGAAAGGCGCTGTTTTCCGAAAGGGAAGACGGCTGCCATGAGCTGCCGCCTGGGTGCCGCTTCCCAGTTATTGCCGACGCCCTCGCCGAGCTTGCTGACCATGACAGTCCGGCATGCGGCACTGTTGGCGCTCGACGCCATCGGCTAGCTGCTTTCAGAACGCCAGGTTTCGAGACACGATGGCGCTTCCGTTCTTTGCGCGGGCCAGGTCTCGGCGGTCATGGCGTACTGTGGAAGGAAATCGGCAGTATTTGGCGCGCCCGAAAGGATTCGAACCTCTGACCCCCAGATTCGTAGTCTGGTGCTCTATCCAGCTGAGCTACGGGCGCGCAACGGGCCATTGGATGGCCGGGACGCTCCGGTCTATCGACCGCAGCGATTGGCGCTACCTAAAGGCTGGCATGACGAAATGCAAGCCGCTGCCGGCAAAGTTTTTTGGCATCAGGCCGGCCGGCGCAAACCGTTGCGCGCCTCGTCGAGGCGGACCGGCTGGTCGGGGATGGTGACGGCAAAGACGGTGCGGCCGCCATTGCTCTCGACCAGCTCGAGCGAGCCGCCATGCGCGCGCACCAGCTCGTAGGCAATGGCGAGGCCGAGCCCGGTGCCGCCGCTTCTCGCCGAGCCGCGGAAGGCGGCAAAGAGGTTTTCGCGTGCCTTCTGCGGCAGGCCGGGGCCGGTGTCGGCGACGAGGATGCGGCTGACACTGCCCTCGCGCTCGGCATAGACGGTCAGGCGATTGACGATGGCGCTGTCGGCCACGCCGGCCATGGCCTGGACGGCATTGCGGCAGAGGTTGGTCAGCACCCGGAACAGCTGGTCGGGGTCGGCGTCGATCTCGAAGTCGGTGTCGACCGCGTTGAAGAACTCGATGCCCGAGTCGGGCTCGAGGCCGAGCAGGCCATGGACGTCGTCGACCAGCTGGCTGAGCCGCAGGCGGCGGCGCGCCGGGGGCAGCTCCTGGGCGCGGCCATAGGACAGCACATTCTCGGAATAGGCGACGGCGCGGTCGAGAGTGCGCAGCAGCTTCGGCGCAAAGGCCTGGACCGCCGGATCCTTCACCTGCCGCAATCGATCGGACATCAGTTGTGCCGAGGCCAGGATGTTGCGCATGTCATGGTTGATCTTCGACACCGCCAGGCCGAGGTCGGCAAGGTGTTTCTGTTCGTTCAGCATCTTCTGCAGGTGCTGCTGCATCGCCGCCAGCTCGCGTTCGGCGACGCCGATTTCGTCGCCGCGCGCCCCGGTGGGTACAATGACGCCGGCCGGGCTGTCGGGCGCATCGGAAAAGGTCAGCATCGAGCGCGTCATGGCGCGGATCGGGCCGATCATGATGCGGTCGATGGCGGCGTAGACCAGGGCTGCCGTACACAGCGAAATCAAAAGCGAGACGAAGACGATGTAGCGCGCATTGGCCAGCATGGCGCGATGCAGCCGATAGTCAGGGATGACGAGCTCGAATTCCTTCTGGCTCTCGCCGACGGTTCCGAACACGCGCAGCATACGGTTGCCGCCAAACAGCAAGGTGTCGATCGCCGCCGGCATCGAGCTCAGCACGTCCTCCTTGGTGATGTCGATATGCTCGTCGACCTGGGGCGGCATGTCGGTGACCACCAAGAGCCTGGAGACGCCGCCGTCGCGCACCGCGATCGCCTTGGCGCCGATCGCCATCAGCACGTCGTTCTGGGCGGCACGTGACAATGACGTGGGATCGCCCTGGACCAGGATGGCCGCAACCGCAGCGGCGGTCGCCAGACGCTCCTCGAGCCAGCGCAGGCGGTAGGAGGCGATCGAAGGCAGGAAGAACAGGACTTCGGCAAAGAGCACGAAGGCAATTGTCAAGAGCAGCAGCTTGGACGAGAGGCCGCGCGAAAGCGGAACCGAACGGTCCGCTGGTTTTCCGGCATAGGCGCCGGTATCGGCTGCTTCAGTCATGCTGGTCTTTGCTGCAAGTCCACCCTGGGAGCGTGGGGCTCGGCCACTGAGGGCGCGATACGCCTTGCATCCCTTTCCGGCAAAGATAGGCTATTGCAGCGCAGTTGCAAATTCCGCAGTGCAAAAGACAGTCTGTAACCGCGGCGTGGGCGGGCCATCTGGCGGCCCCCGACGGGGTGACGGCAACCGGTGGTGGCAACGGCACCGGCGGATTGACTTCGGGACACCTTCTTTCTATAAGCCCGCACACGCTCGGGACCCGCTTCCGGCGCGGTTTTTGATCGCGTCGAGGCAAGCCGAGCCAAGCTCCTGTTACACAGTGACAGAATCAAGAAGGGCCGCACCCCGCGGTATTAAAACAAATGAAGCGTACCTATCAGCCGTCCAAACTCGTCCGTAAGCGCCGTCACGGTTTCCGTGCCCGCATGGCCACCAAGGGTGGTCGTGGCGTCGTCGCCGCCCGCCGCAACCGCGGCCGCAAGCGGCTCTCCGCCTAAGCCGTGGGCGGGAACCTTGCCCGCTGACGGCAAGCCAGAGGGGTCTGCTCCGCATGGACGCGGCCCCGAACGGCTTCTGAAAAGAAAACAGTTTCTGGCCGTCCGCCGCGGTGACAAGCGGCGCGGGCGGTTTTTTCTCGTCGAGGTCCTGGATCGCGACGACACGGCCGGGCCGCGGGTCGGCTATACCGTCACCAAGAAGGTCGGCAACGCGGTTGTCCGCAATCGTGTCAAACGGCGCATTCGCGAAGCCGTTCGTACACATGCCGCAGGTGACATGGCCGCCGGCAAAGACTATGTGATCGTCGGGCGCGAAGATGTGCTCACCGCCCCGTTCGGCCAGATCACGGCCGAACTCTCTCGGCGCATTCGCGGAACGCGATAAGGGCTTTCGATGGAAAACAACCGTAATTTCTTCATCACCATCGCCTTGTCGGTGCTGATCCTGACGCTCTGGCAGGTGTTCTACATGAACCCCCGCATCGAAACGCAGCGCGAGACCGCGCGGATCGAGGCCGAGCGCGTGGCGCAGGAGCAGAAGGCCGCGCAGCCCGTCGGCACGACGCCCGGCACTGGCACGCCTGCCGCGCCGCAGGCCGGCATTCCCGGCGCGCCGACGACGCAGGCCGCCATTGCCGACCGCGCCCAGGCGATCGCCGCCACGGGCCGCATCGCCATCGACACGCCGAGCCTGAAGGGTTCGATCAACCTGACCGGCGCGCGCATCGACGACATCAGCCTCAAGCACTACCGCGTGACGGTCGAGCCGAATTCGCCGGTCATCGAGTTGCTGAACCCGCAGGCGCTGCCGTCCGGCTTCTACGGCGAGATCGGCTTCGTCGGCAGCGAGGCAACGGGTGCGGTGCCGGGTCCCGACACCGTCTGGACCGCCGAAGGCAACCAAACGCTGACGCCGGCGACGCCGGTGACGCTGACCTACACGAACGACAAGAACCTGACCTTCAAGCGCACCATCGCGGTCGACGAGAACTACATGTTCACGGTGACCGATACGGTGACGAATGCCGGCGGCGCCGACGTCGCGCTGTCCAACTACGGGCGCCTGACCCGCTTCGACAAGCCGCTGCATGCCTCGACCTACGTGCTGCACGAAGGCCTGATCGGCGTGACCGGCACCGAAGGCCTGCAGGAAATCAGCTACAGCACGATCGAGGACGACAAGCAGGTCCTGCCCGGCAAGTCGACCGACGGCTGGCTCGGCATCACCGACAAGTACTGGGCCGCGTCGCTGGTTCCTTCGGGCAAGCAGCCGTTCCAGCCGCGCTTCTCCTATTTCGACGACGGCCGTCCGCGCTACCAGGCCGACTACCTCACCGACCCGATCACGGTCGCGGCCGGCCAGTCGGCTACGGTCGAAACGCTGGTCTTCGCCGGCGCCAAGGAAGTGGCCAAGATCAACGCCTACGAGACGGATCGCCAGATCCGCCAGTTCGAGCTCCTGATCGACTGGGGCTGGTTCTACTTCATCACCAAGCCGATGTTCTGGCTCATCGACAACCTCTACAAGCTGCTCGGCAATTTCGGCCTGGCGATCCTCGCCACCACCGTCATCGTCAAGGCCATCTTCTTCCCGCTCGCCAACAAGTCGTACAAGTCGATGGCGAACATGAAGATGGTGCAGCCGAAGATGCTGGAAATCCGCGAGAAGTACGCGGACGACAAGATGAAACAGCAACAGGCGATGATGGAGCTGTACAAGACCGAGAAGATCAATCCGCTCGCCGGCTGCTGGCCGGTGCTGATCCAGATTCCGGTGTTCTTCGCGCTCTACAAGGTGCTCTACGTCACCATCGAAATGCGCCACGCGCCGTTCTTCGGCTGGATCCACGATCTGGCGGCGCCCGATCCGACGTCGATCTTCAACCTGTTCGGCCTGCTGCCATGGGGCGTGCCCGCCTTCCTGATGATCGGCGTATGGCCGCTGATCATGGGCGTGACCATGTTCCTGCAGATGCGCATGAACCCGACGCCTCCGGATCCGACCCAGGCGATGATCTTCACCTGGATGCCGATCCTGTTCACCTTCATGCTGGCGTCGTTCCCGGCGGGCCTCGTCATCTACTGGGCGTGGAACAACTCGCTGTCGATCCTGCAGCAGGGCGTGATCATGAAGCGCCAGGGCGCCAAGATCGAGCTGTGGGACAACCTCATGGCGCTGTTCAAGAAGAAACCGACACCGGCCGAATAGGCCGGATGCTGGCGATGCAACAAAAGGCCCCGGAATTTCCGGGGCCTTTTTCTTTGCAGGGTCGGCGATGCCGCTGAAACTCTTTCGACGGATGCCGCGTATCTCGAAGATGCCTGCAGGCGCGAGCTTGCGGGGTGGCGGTGTCTGACCTCCCCCCGGTCAGCAACGAACCGTCTCGGCAAGGCCGGGGTCCCGCTGTCCCTTGCGGGACCCCGGTTGCCGCGAGAAATCGCAACCAAGAATTCAAGTATTCCCGCAATGATCGGGTGAAGAAGGTATGGCGCGGCGATGTCATCGCGCCGCACCGCGCTATACTGTCACCTTATCCGCATCAATATGGACGCCGCGCCATGCTGGGACCGAACCCCTCGATCAAGCACCCGATGCCGATGCACAAGCGCGTCGGCTTCCTGAAGGCCCTTGTCGACGCCGAGAACATCGAGGTCGGCGACTTCACCTACTATGACGATCCCGAAGGGCCGGACCTCTTCCAGACCAAATGCGTGCTGCACCACTACCCCTTCATCGGCGACAAGCTGATCATCGGCAAGTTCTGCGCCATCGCCGAGGGCGCGCGCTTCATCATGAACGGCGCCAACCATGCCATGTCCGGCTTCTCGACCTATCCGTTCAACATCTTCGGCCATGGCTGGGACGAGGGTTTCGACGTCGCCACCTGGCAGCAGGAGGTGCGCGGCGACACGGTGATCGGCAATGACGTTTGGATCGGCATGGAAGCGGTGATCCTGCCGGGCGTCCATATCGGCCACGGCGCGATCATTGCTGCGAAATCGGTTGTCAGCAGGCACGTACCGCCTTATGCGATCGTAGCCGGCAATCCTTCGGTCGCGGTCAAGAAGCGGTTCGACGACAAGACCATCGAACGGCTGCTTGCGATTGCCTGGTGGGATTGGCCGGTGGACAAGATAGGCCGCAACCTCAACGCCATTCGCGGCTCCGATATTTCTCTGCTGGAGGCAGCGGTTTGAACGACCAGACAAGACCCGCAGCACCGGTGGACGCCGAGCTGTTCAAGCGCCCGTGGATCTTCATCCGCGGCGTGCCCGCCATGAAGTTCCTGCCGCCGGAGGGGCCACCCGAGATCGCCTTTGCCGGCCGCTCGAATGTCGGCAAGTCGTCGCTGATCAACGGCCTGGTGCGGCAGAGCGGGCTGGCGCGCACGTCGAACACGCCGGGACGCACGCAGGAGCTCAACTATTTCGTGCCCGACGGCTATTCCGGCGCGGCGGGCGACCTGCCGCCGATGGCGCTGGTCGACATGCCGGGCTACGGCTATGCCCAGGCCCCCAAGGAACAGGTCGACGCCTGGACCAGGCTGGTGTTCGACTATCTGCGCGGCCGGGTGACGCTCAAGCGCGTCTACCTGCTGATCGATTCGCGCCACGGCATCAAGAAGAACGACGAGGAAGTGCTGACCCTGCTCGACAAGGCGGCGATCTCCTACCAGATCATCCTGACCAAGACCGACAAGATCAAGGCTGCCGGCGTGCCGAGGCTGATCGAGGAAACGCTTCTCAAGATCAAGAAGCGGGCAGCGGCGTTCCCTGTGGTACTGGCCACGTCTTCGGAAAAGAACGAAGGTATGGACGAACTGCGCGAGGCAATCGCCCTGGTGGTCAACGGCGGTTAGGCCGTCGCCGGCCTGAAGCCCAGCGCCAGGCCATTGATGCAGTGACGCTTGCCGGTCGGCGGCGGGCCGTCGTTGAAGATGTGGCCGAAATGGCCGCCGCAGCGGCGGCAATGCACTTCGGTGCGGGTCATCAGCAGGGAGCTGTCGGCCTTGGTGCCGACGGCATCGGGCAGCGCCTGCCAGAAGCTCGGCCATCCGGTGCCGGAATCGAACTTGGTGTCCGAGGCATAGGCAGCGAGATCGCAGCCGGCGCAATGGAACGTGCCCTTGCGGTGCTCATCGAGCAGCGGGCTGGTCCATGGCCGCTCGGTGTCTTCCCGGCGCAACACGGCAAACTGGGCATCGGAAAGGACGGCACGCCATTGCGCATCCGTCCTGGTGATCTCGAAGCTCTCGGCCAATGCCGGGCCGGCCACGGTCAATCGCCTGGAAACGGCGAAACCGGCAACTACGGCCATCGCAGCACTGCCCAGCAGGAACGAACGGCGGTCCATGGCACTCCTCCTGTCCGACCTTAGGCCGGTGCCGCATCACGGCGAAATCAACAGGGCTTGAGGGGCCGAAGCCGAAGAGCCCGCGGGTCAAAAAACGTGCCCCGCAACGGTGACCGTTGCGGGGCGCATCGTCGATTGCGCGAGAGACAGCGAAGTTCCGCGCGACAAAGCCTGGCTCACATCTTGGGCAGCAGCACCTTGTCGATGACATGGATGACGCCATTCGACTGTTCGACATTGGCGATGGTGACGTTGGCGACGTTGCCGTTCTCGTCCTCGACCGTGACCTTGTCGCCGTCATACTTGGCGGTCCAGGTGCAGCCGCCGACGGTCTTGACCGGGTGGGCGCCCTTGTCGTCGTCGACCATCTTCTTGATGTTGGCCGCCATCGCCTTGGCGGCGACGACGTGGCAGGTCAGGATCTTGGTCAGTTGATCCTTGTTCTCGGGCTTGAGCAGGTTCTCGACGGTGCCGGCCGGCAAGGCGGCGAAGGCCTCGTTGGTCGGCGCGAAGACCGTGAACGGCCCCTTGCCCTGCAGCGTCTCGACCAGGCCGGCAGCCTTGACCGCAGCGACGAGCGTGGTGTGATCCTTCGAGTTGACCGCGTTCTCGACGATGTTCTTGTCGGCAAACATCGCCGCACCGCCAACCATCGGGTTCTCGGCATGGGCCATCGTTGCGAGAGCAGAGAAAGCGCCGGCAAGCAAAGCGAGAGAGATCTTACGCATATCGTAACTCCTTGGGGTTGTTTCCCTAGATGGAAAGGCACAAGGAATTACGGTCCGGGTCTCCAACAGTTTCACAAAAAGACAGAAATATCTGAATAAAATCAGTATGTTATTTATCGAAACCTTGTAGATACGGAGATGGGCGCGGATAAGTTTCGGCCGCTCCGGTTTTCCGCGACGTTTTTCAGATTTCCCGGAGATCGCCGGCCGCAACGACAGGGCCGGTGGGCTGGCCGGTCGGCGAACCGCCGGTCGGTTCCAGGCTGACTGCCAGCACGGCGCCGGCTGCCAGCTTGTCGCGCATGTCTTCCTTGACCGGCATCTTCATCGTGGCGCCGACCGGAATGACGCCCATCGACACGGGCGGGTTGCTGCCTTCGATCATCCAGAGCTCGAAGTCCTTGCCGCTGCCGCGCTCGCCGGCGACATGGGACAGGCCGACCTCGCCGGTGGCGGCGTCGTACATGACCATGTACTTGACGTCGCTGCCGTCGGCGGCAAGCGATGCCACCATGCGCTCCTGCGGCACGTCGACCGGCGGGTTGAGCATGGGCACGGCAACATAGATCGCCAGCGCGGCCACGGCAGCGGTTGCGAGACCGCGCCAGAAGGCAAGGCTCGACCACAGCCCGGCAGGCTGCCCGGAGGCGGAGCGCGCGGTTGTGGAGAACAATCTCGCGTCGATCGCCTGCTTGACCGAGGCCGGCGCCTCGACCTCGGGATAGGCCGCACCCAGCGGGGCGAACCGCACCTCCCATTCGTCGACGAGGCGGGCGAAGCCAGGCTCGCCGTCGATGCGGACACTGGCCTGGCGGCGCTCGTCGGCAGGCAGGACGCCGAGAACGTATTCGGCGGCGACGATGTCGTCGCCTCCACGTTCCGGTCCATTGTCTTCCGCGAGCGTCATCTTTCCAGACATTCCCTAAGCTTCAACAGGCTGCGGCGCAGCCATGTCCGCATGGTGTTGAGCGGCACGCCGTGGCGTTCCGCGAGTTCGGCATAGCTCTCGCCCTTGAGATAGGCGCCGCGGACTGCGGCCGCCCGGTCCTTCTCCAGTTCCTCGAGGCAGCCGTGGATGCGCCCGGCTTCGTCGCCCGCCACCGCGGCCGCCTCCGGTCCCGGCGCGGGATCGGCAATTTCAAGCGCCTCGTCGATGGCGAGGGGCGCCTGGCGCCGCGCCCGGATACGATCGATCGCATGATTGCGCGCGATTGCCACAAGCCACGAGATGGGGCTGAGGTCGGAGGCGGCAAACCGGTCGGCCTTCGTCCAGATCTTGACGAAGACCTCCTGCAGCGCTTCCTCGGCTTCCGCCCTGTCGTTCAATACACGCAGGCAGACGCCGAAAAGTTTCGAGCTCGTCTGCCGGTAGAGCAGATCGAAGGCACCGCGGTCCTTCATCGAGGTCCGCACGATAAGTTTGGTGATGTCCTGCGGCGTCATTGTCGTCACGTTACGTTGCGGCAGGCGAATTGCAACCGCTGTTTAGATCGCACCGCCCCCTGCAACCGATTTCGAAGCGCGGGAGGCACGGCGCGAGGGCCATCGAACCATTTGCCCCCTGCCCGGTTTCCGGCTAAGACCGCGCCGACCTTTTCCACCGATCCGGGACCATGCCGATGACGACGAACGTCGCCGCCACCGCCGAAATGCAGGCAGCCCTGCTTTCAGCAGCCCTGCCCTACATGCAGCGCTACGAAAACAAGACCGTCGTCGTGAAATATGGCGGCCACGCCATGGGCGACGTGACGCTCGGCCGCGCCTTTGCCCGCGACATCGCTTTACTGAAGCAGTCGGGCGTCAACCCGATCGTCGTGCATGGCGGCGGCCCGCAGATCGGCGCCATGCTCAACAAGATGGGCATCGAATCGAAGTTCGAGGGCGGCCTGCGCGTCACCGACCAGAAGACCGTCGAGATCGTCGAGATGGTGCTGGCCGGCTCGATCAACAAGGAGATCGTCGCGCTGATCAACGCCGAGGGCGAATGGGCCATCGGCCTGTGCGGCAAGGACGGCAACATGGTCTTCGCCGAAAAGGCCAAGAAGACCATGATCGACCCCGATTCGAACATCGAAAGGGTGCTCGATCTCGGCTTCGTCGGCGAGCCGGTCGAAGTCGACCGCACGCTGCTTGATCTTTTGGCCCGCTCCGAGATGATCCCGGTGCTGGCGCCCGTCGCCCCGGGACGCGACGGCCACACCTACAACATCAACGCCGACACCTTCGCCGGTGCCATAGCGGGTGCAGTCAAGGCATCGCGGCTGCTGTTCCTGACCGACGTGCCGGGCGTGCTCGACAAGGACAAGAGGCTGATCGACGAGCTGACGGTCTCCGATGCCAAGGCGCTGATCAAGGACGGCACGATCTCGGGCGGCATGATCCCCAAGGTCGAGACCTGCATCGAGGCGATCGAGCGCGGCGTCGAAGGCGTCGTCATCCTCAACGGCAAGACGCCGCATTCGGTGCTGCTTGAGCTGTTCACCGAGCACGGTGCGGGCACGCTGATCGTTCCGTAGGCGGAGGAAAACTGCTGCTCCAGTGGGCAAAGACAGGCCGGCTTCTGCCGGCCTTGCCGTTTGTCAGCCACGCCCCGGTGTTCACGAAGCATTGACCCGGCCCGGCTTTCATTTTCCCCGCGTTGACGCACACTGATTTCCGGGTCCCTCGGACATCGAACCATGCTGGCTGCGCTGGCGCTGATGCTGTGCACGAGCTGCGAACTGCCTGCCACGCCGGTCATCGGCGTGGATGCCGGAACGGTGGACGTCGAACTGGTGCTGGCCGTCGATGTTTCGAGCTCGATGGACGCAGGCGAGTTCGCCCTCCAGCGCGCCGGCTACGTCAAGGCGCTGCGCCACCCCGACTTCATCAATGCCGTCTTGTCGGGATCGAAAGGCCGCATAGCGGTGACCTATTTCGAATGGGCGGGAACCGTCCAGCAGGAATCGGTAATACCGTGGCAGGTCATCGACAGCCGCGACAGCGCCGAAGCCTTCGCAGCCAAGCTTGCCATCATGCCGATCGAAGGCTCCGGCGGCACCTCGATCTCGAATGCCGTGGCGTTCGGCGCAAGGCTGCTGCAGCACAACGACTTCAGTGGCGAAAAGAAGGTCATCGACATCTCGGGCGACGGACCGAACAACACCGGGGCGCCGGTGGAGATCGCCCGCAACAACGCGGTTGCGAAAGGCATCGTCATCAACGGCCTGCCGATCCTCGTGCGGCCGACGGGAAGCCTCGAAGACATCGACCGCTACTACGCCGAATGCGTGACCGGCGGGCCGGGTTCATTCGTCCTGCCTATCCGCCTCGCGACCGAGTTCATCACCGCGATCCGCCGCAAGCTGATTCTCGAAGTCAGCGGCGTCACCGATGCACCCGAGATGCTGAACATCCAGGCGACGGAACCCGTCAACTGCCTCGTCGGCGAGCGCTACCGGCTCGTCTATCCCGAACAGTAGCCACTGCCCTACCCCCTGAGATGCCCCAGCGGGACGTGGCCGGGACCCTTGATGTTCTGCAGCACCAGCTGGGTGTGGACGTCGCGCACGCCTTGCAGGCGCATCAGCCGGTGCATGACGAAGGCGTTGAGGTCGTCGACACTGGGCACCATGACGTGCAGCAGGAAGTCGTAGTCGCCGGTCATCGTCCAGCAGGCCGAGACCTCGTCCATACGCTGCACGGCAGCGATGAACTTCTCCGGCGAATCGTCGCTGTGACTGACCAGCCTGACCTGGACGAAGACTTCGACCATGAGGCCAACCGCCCGACGGCCGATGCGGGCTGTAAAACCCTTGATGACGCCGGCTTCCTGCAGCGCCTCGAAGCGCCGGGCGCAAGGCGTGTTGGAGAGACCGATCTCCTGCGCGATTTCCGAGACCGGCTTGCGCCCGTCGCGCTGGAGAATGTCGAGCATCTTGATCTCGAACTCGTCGAACTGAGGCATTTTCACTCCCCATGCGATATTTACAGGGCAACATACCTCAATTCTCATACTCATGCGCGCAAAGAAGTGAATTCCGCTCAAACGCCGCGGTTATGATTCTGCATCGAAACCATGTTCTCGGGAGGTTCAGACCATGGGCATCAGCGTTCAGGACTACGCGCAGGAATGTGCGGCCCAGGGGTTGCGCGGCGACTACACGGTCTGCCGCCCCGATTTCACCGCCGAGCAGAAATACGACTACAGCGCCGCCGAGCAGGACGTCTGGCGCACATTGTGCGACCGCCAGACCAGGCTGACCCAGCGGCTGGCGCACAAATCCTATCTCGACGGCATGTCAGCGCTCGACCTCGTCGACCGCATCCCGGATTTCCACGACGTCAGCGAGAAGCTGCGCAAGCTCTCCGGCTGGGAAATCGTCGCGGTGCCCGGGCTGATCCCGGCACAGCCGTTCTTCGACCATCTCGCCAATCGCCGCTTTCCCGTCACCAACTGGCTGAGGACGCGCGAAGAGCTCGACTACATCGTCGAACCCGACATGTTCCACGATTTCTTCGGCCACGTGCCGGTGCTGAGCCAGCCGGTGTTCGGCGACTTCATGCAGATGTATGGCGAGAAAGCCGGCGACCTGATCGCGCTGGGCGGCGACGAAATGACCACCCGGCTCTACTGGTACACGGCCGAATACGGCCTGATGCAGGAGGCCGGCCAGCCGCTGAAGGCATTCGGCGCCGGCCTGATGTCGTCCTTCACCGAACTGCAGTTCGCCGTCGAAAGCGCCGACGCGCACCAGGTGCCGTTCGACATCGAAACGGTGATGCGCACAGTCTACGAGATCGACAAGTTCCAGCGCGCCTATTTCGTGCTGCCGTCGTTCGACGTGCTCCGCGACGCGTTCCAGAACTCCGACCTGGCCGGCATCATCAAGCGCTGGAAGGACGAGCCGCCGCTCGACCCGGCGACAATCTAGGGAGGCTAGCCGACGGCCAGCAGCACCAGGATGCCGCCGACGATCAGCACGCAACCGGCGATCTCCAGCCGGTTGATGCGCTCGCGGAAGAAGAAGACGCTCGAGGCAAAGGTAAACAGCATCTCGATCTGGGCCAGCGACTTGACGATCGCCGCCTGCTGCAGCGTCATTGCCATGAACCAGCCGAAGGAGGCCGAGGCGCCGACAAGGCCAGTGAACAATGCCGGCCGCCACGCCTTGGCGATGCGCGGCAGCTCGTCGCGCTCCCTCCAGACGATCCAGGCCAGCATGAGCAGCGTCTGGAAGACGATGACGACGGCGAGCGTGACCGCTGCCTGCATCATGAAATTCGGCCCGCCGAGCGCCAGCGACGCGGCGCGATAGGCGACCGCCGAGATGCCGAAGCAGGTGCCTGAGGCAAGGCCGATCAGCGCGTTGCGGCTGAGCACCGAGGTCACCAGCGTGCGGGCGGTGAAGGCGGTATGCGCGACCGAGATCAGCATGACGCCGAAGACGCTGATGGCGATGGCGGCGATGGCGCCGGCCGTTGCCCTCTCGCCGAGGAACAGCAGGCCGAACAGCGCCGCCTGCGCCGGCTCGGTACGCGAATAGGCGGTGCCGACGGCGAAGTTGCGGAACGAAAACAGGTGGATCAACAGGAAGGTCGCGGCGATCTGGCCGACGCCGCCGAGCACGGCCCAGGCGAAGAACGTGCCGTTCAGCCGAGGCAGCTCGTAGCCGACGACGAAATGCAGCACTCCGACGAAGGCAAGCGCGAAGGGAAAACCGAAACCGAAACGGACGAAGGTGGCACCGGTGGTGCCCATCACGCCCTTCAGGTGCTTCTGCACCACCGACCGCAGATTCTGCAGGAAGGCGGCGGCAATGGTGATGGGTATCCAGAGTTCCATGGAAATGTCCGGCGGGACGGCAGGAGGCGCCGCCCGTCCCCTCTAGAAGCGGGAAAGGCCGCGTGCAACCGTACGCGGCCTCAAAAACCTTGTGCCAGGCAGGATCAGGCCGCTTCGGGGACGCCCGTGTCGAAGATCGCGCGGTTGCGGCCGCGGCGCTTGGCCTCGTAGAGGCGCTTGTCGGCGCTCTTCATCAACTCCGAGACGTTGGCCTCCGATTTACAGGTGGTGCCGCCGATGCTGACGGTCAGCGGCACGGAGCGCTCGTCGTTCGGCTGGAAGCGTAGCGCTTCGACCTCGCTGCGGATACGCTCGGCCACCAGCTTGGCCTCGTCATTGGTGGCGCCCACCAGGAAGGCGCCGAATTCCTCGCCGCCGATGCGCCCGAGGATGTCGCCGCTGCGCACGCCGCGGGTGATCGCGGCGGCGATCTGCAGCAGCGCCTGGTCGCCGGTCAGGTGACCGAAGCTGTCGTTGATCTGCTTGAAATGGTCGGCATCGATGATCAGCAGAGCGCCGCGATCGGTCTTGCGCCTGGACCCGTCGAGCGCCGCAAAGAAGTTCTCGCGGTTGAGCATGCCGGTCATCTCGTCGCGGCTTGCCTTTTCCGACAGGCGCTTGTGCGCGGCGGCAAGCTGGGCGTGGGCATGCGTCAGCTCGGCATGGGCGACCTTCAGCTTTTCACGCTGCCAGAAGGTGTGAAAAGAAAACGGGAAAGCAATCAGGACGGGACACAGCACCGGCAACACATAAGCGGCAGTATCGACAATACCGCCAGTGAGCCGAATGACCGTCAGGACGAGTGCCATCGTAACCACGATGCACAATAGTGTGACGAAACCGGATTTTAAAAGCGCACTCTTCAATTTCTGCTCCCTGCCGACAGCTGGAATGCCAGCATCAACTGAAGGTCATCTTTCCTAGGTAGTTAAAATTCGACTTACCCCGCGTAATTTCGCCATCCTCCAACGCGAACGTGAGCAGCCGCGGACGCTTCCAAATTTCCTGAACCATGCCATAAGGGCGTCATGACCGATATTCCCGATCCCGCCCGCTTCGACCACGTCACCGACTGGGTGTTCGACCTCGACAACACGCTCTATCCGCATCACTCGAATCTATTCTCCCAGATCGACGTGAAGATGACAGGCTATGTCGCGGAGCTGCTGACCTTGTCGCGCGAGGACGCGCGCAAGCTGCAGAAGGAGCTCTATCTCGAATACGGCACGACGCTGAACGGCCTGATGCAGCGCCATGGCATCGATCCCGACGCGTTCCTCGAGCATGTCCACGACATCGACTATTCCTGGCTGGTGCCGGATCCGGTTCTGGGGGCGGCGATTCGCCAGCTGCCGGGGCGCAAGTTCATCTTCACCAACGGCAATCGCAGCCATGCCGAGCGCACCGCCCGCCAGCTCGGCATCCTCGACCATTTCGACGACATCTTCGACATCGTCGCCGCGGGGCTTACGCCCAAGCCGGCACGCCAGCCCTATGAGACCTTCGCAGCCCTGCACAAGGTGACGGGCGCCAACGCGGTGATGTTCGAGGACCTGGCGCGCAACCTTTCGGTGCCGAAGTCGCTCGGCATGACCACGGTGCTGATCGTGCCACGCAATTTCGAGCCGACCTTCTCGGAAATCTGGGAGAGCGACCCCACCCACGAGGACGACGTCGACTACGTCACCGACGATCTCGCGACCTTCCTGACGACGATCGTCGAGGCCAACGCCGCTTGAGCCGTTTCACCTCCGTCGAAGCGCGGATCGATGCGGCGGCACATGCCGTGCTCGACCGCCTGCCGGCAGGCGGGTTCTATGGTGCGCTGGTCGAGTTCCTGGTCTTCGGGCTGAAGCAGGCCTGGGCCTGCCTGTTCGGCGGCGCCATGCTGGCGCTGATCATGGCCACCCGCCTGTGGTGGCCGACGGACGCCGGGCTGTCGCGCTACGACTTCCTGTTCCTCGCTGCCGTCGCTATCCAGGCCGCCATGCTGGCACTGCGCCTGGAGAAGCCGTCCGAAGCCAGGGTCATCCTGATCTTCCACGTCGTCGGCACGGCGATGGAGGTGTTCAAGACCTACGCCGGCTCATGGAGCTATCCGGAAGACAGCTTCTTCCGCATCGGCGCAGTGCCGCTGTTCTCCGGTTTCATGTATGCGGCGGTCGGCTCGTATCTCGCCCGCGTCAGCCGCATCTTCGACATGCGCTACAGCGGCTATCCGCCGCTCTGGGCGACGGTGCTGTTGTGCGCGGCGATCTACGTCAACTTCTTCGCCCACCATTTTACCGTCGACATCCGCTACGGGCTGTTTGCGGCCACCGCGCTGCTCTACCTCACGACGGTGGTGCATTACCGCGTCTTCCGCTTCCGCCACCGCATGCCGCTGCTGCTCGGCTTCCTGCTGGTCTCGCTGTTCATCTGGTTCGCCGAAAACATCGGCACCTGGTCGCGCGCCTGGATCTATCCCGGCCAGCATGACGGCTGGACGCCGGTCTCGATCCAGAAGCTCGGCTCCTGGTACCTGCTGATGATCATTTCCTTCGTGCTGGTGACGCTTGTCCACCGGCCGCGGCCGGTGGACAAGCCAAGCCAGCCTCAAAGGCTGTAGAACTTGGCGATGATGTCCCAGGCCTCGTCGGCGGTGTCGACGAAGTCGATGATGTCCTGGTCGCCCGGCGTGATCGTGCCCTGGTCGGCGAGGAAATCGAGGTCGATCGCCCGCTCCCAAAATGACTTGCCGAACAGGATGACCGGCACCCGCTCCATGCGTCCGGTCTGGATCAGCGTCAGCGTCTCGAAGAACTCGTCCATCGTGCCGAAGCCGCCGGGGAACACCGCGACTGCCTTGGCGCGCATGACGAAATGCATCTTGCGGATGGCGAAGTAGTGGAAGTTGAAGCACAGTTCCGGCGTCACATAGGCATTGGGCGCCTGCTCGTGCGGCAACACGATGTTGAGGCCGATGGACGGTGCGCCGACATCGTCGGCGCCGCGGTTTCCGGCTTCCATCACGCCCGGGCCGCCGCCGGTGACGACGACGAACTCGCGGTAGTAGGACGCAGCGGAATGCTGCGAGCACAGGCGGGCAAATTTGCGCGCCTCGTCGTAATATTTGCTGTTGGCCTCGAGGTTCTTGCGCTGCGTTTCGTTCTTGGCCGCCCAGGCCTCGCCGCCCGGCTCGGGAATGCGGGCGCCGCCGAATAGGATGACCGTCGAGCGGATGCCGCGTTCGGCCAGGATCATCTCGGTCTTGAGCAGTTCGAGCTGCAGCCGCACCGGGCGCAGGTCGCGCTGGGTCATGAAATCTTCGTCGTTCCAGGCCAGCCGGTAGGTCGAGGCGCGCGTCTGCGGCGTGTCGGGCACGCTCTTGGCCCGCTCCAGATCCTCATCGGAGTGCGGCAGCGGCGTCCAGCCAGCCTTTTCCATAGGATTCATAATCTACTCAGCCCCAAATTACGTTGCCCGCGACATTCCGCGGCGTCACCGCGATTGACCCCTTCACAAGCCTGAAATAGGGTCCGCGCGATTTTATGCCAGCTTAGAAGCCTTAACCTTAACGGTACGTAACGGAGATGTTCATGTCGAAGCCCGATCTCGCCAGCCTCGAAAAGACAATCGACAAGGCATTCGAGGAACGTGACGGCATTTCGACGTCGACGCGCGGTGAAGTCCGCGAGGCAATCGAGACGGCGCTTGACCTTCTGGACAAGGGCGCGGCCCGCGTCGCGCAGCGCCAGGACGACGGCAAATGGCTGGTCAACCAGTGGCTCAAGAAGGCTGTGCTGCTGTCGTTCCGCCTGAACCCGATGGAACTCATCTCGGGTGCGCCCGGCGGCGCTTCTTGGTGGGACAAGGTGCCGTCCAAGTTCGACGGCTGGGGTTCGGTCGACTTCGAGAAGGCCGGCTTCCGCGCCGTGCCGTCTGCGGTCGTGCGCAAGTCGGCCTATGTCGCTCCGGGCGCCGTGCTGATGCCGTCCTTCGTCAATGTCGGCGCCTATGTCGACAGCGGCACGATGGTCGACACCTGGGCCTCGGTCGGCTCCTGCGCCCAGATCGGCAAGAACGTGCACCTGTCCGGCGGCGTCGGCATCGGCGGCGTGCTCGAGCCGATGCAGGCCGGCCCGACCATCATCGAGGACAATTGCTTCATCGGCGCGCGTTCGGAAGTGGTCGAGGGCTGCATCGTGCGCGAAGGCTCGGTGCTCGGCATGGGCGTGTTCATCGGCCAGTCGACCAAGATCGTCGACCGCGCCACGGGTGAAGTGTTCTATGGCGAAGTGCCGGCCAATTCGGTGGTCGTGGCAGGTTCGCTGCCCGGCAAGCCGCTGCCCAACGGCGACGCCGGCCCGAGCCTCTACTGCGCCGTCATCGTCAAGCGCGTCGACGCCCGGACCCGCTCGAAGACGTCGATCAACGAACTGCTCAGGGATTGATCCTTCAGCAGAATTTTTTCCCGGGCATTTGAGCAGATCGCTCGAATGCCCGACCAACAGAACGGACCAGATTCACTTTGCCCGACAAATCCCAGCTTTTCTGGTTGTTCTTCCGATTCTCGGGCCGCGTGAACCGCGCGGCCTACGTGCTCGGCTTTCTGTTCATGCTGGTGACGATGTCGTTCCCGCTCTACCAGTTCATGCGCGTGCACCCCGAAAGCGGTGCGGCCCAGGTCTGGTCGATGCTGTTCGGAATGACCTTCCTCATCTTCCTGTGGGTTCACATCGCCTTCAGCGTCAAACGCCTGCACGATTTCGACAAGCCCGGTCTCTTCGCCGTGGCGCTGTTCATCCCGGTGGTCTCGATCTTCGCCTTCATCGCGCTCTGCTTCTTTCCCGGCACGCCGGGCCCGAACCAGTTCGGCTACCAGACCAACGCGCCGCGATAACCTCGCTTTGGTAATAACGGCGCCGGCGACCCGGCGCCCTGTCGCCCGGGCCGTGACCGGACGACGCTGTCGCGAAGCTTAACTCCGCGTTCACCGGAGCAACCGAACGTCGTGACAGGACCGGGCGATTCAATTATCGCTGTCGCCATGAAACTGCCTACAGATCCCGCCGAGAACCTCGCCGCCCTCATTCGCTGCCCGTCGGTCACGCCGGCCGAAGGCGGTGCGCTTACGGCGCTCGAAGCCATGCTGAAGCCGCTCGGCTTCGCCGTCGACCGCCCGACCTTCTCCGACGCCGGCACGCCCGACATCGAGAACCTCTATGCCCGCCGTTCCGGCAACGGGCCGCATCTGATGTTCGCCGGCCACACCGACGTCGTGCCGGTCGGCGACGAGGCCGCCTGGACCCACCCGCCCTTCTCGGCGGCCATCGCCAATGGCGAGATGTATGGCCGCGGCGCGGTCGACATGAAAGGCGGCATCGCCTGTTTCGTGGCGGCTGTGGCACGCCATGTCGAGGCCAATGGCGGCCCCAAGGGTTCGGTGTCGCTGCTGATCACGGGCGACGAGGAAGGCCCGGCGATCAACGGCACCGTCAAGCTGCTGGCATGGGCCGCCGCACGCGGCGAGAAATGGGACGCTTCGCTGGTCGGCGAACCGACCAACCCGGATGCGCTGGGCGACATGATCAAGATCGGCCGCCGCGGCTCGGTCTCCGGCGTCGTCACGGTCAATGGCCGGCAGGGCCACGCCGCCTATCCGCACCTCGCCGACAACCCGGTGCGCGGGCTGATGACGCTGGTCGACGCGCTGCTCAACCCTTCCTTCGACAAGGGCACCAAGGATTTCCAGCCGTCGAACCTCGAGGTCACCACCTTCGACGTCGGCAACCCCGCCACCAACGTCATTCCGGCCAAGGCAACGGCCGCGTTCAACATCCGCTTCAACGACACCTGGACGGTCGAAACGCTGCAGTCGGAGATCCACAATCGCCTGGACAAGGCGAGCGGGCGAAAGAAATACCGCAAGGGCCGCAAGGAGCCGATCGACTTCGAGCTGACCTGGCGCGACACGCCGAGCCATGTCTTCCTGACCCGCGACGACAAGCTGGTCGACGCGCTCGCCGGCTCGATCAAGGCGGTCACCGGCCACAAGCCGAAACTGTCGACCACCGGCGGCACGTCGGATGCGCGTTTCATCAAGGATTATTGCCCGGTCGTCGAATTCGGGCTGGTCGGCAAGACCATGCACATGGTCGACGAGCGCGTGCCGCTTGCCGAACTCGAAATGCTGACACAGGTCTACCAGCGTTTCCTGGAAGACTGGTTCGGATGACGGCTTAGGGCGCTATGTTGGGCAGCGGCGAAATCCAGCAATATTTGTCAGGCGCATGGCGGCTGATGCTGGGCAAGGCAGACGGCCTGCGCCAGCTCGACCTCAGCGCCGACGGCTTCTGGAATTCGTTCTTCGCCATCCTGATCGCGGTGCCTGCCCTGATCGTCGGATGGGTCGGCGTTTCCGACGAGCTGACGCTGCAGTCGGCCGCATTCGCAGGCCGCTTCGGCATCGTCGTCAGGCTGGCACTGGTCGACATCGGCGCCTGGGTGCTGCCGCTGATCGTCTTTGCCCTGGTGGCGCGCCGCGTCGGGATCGGCGACCGTTTCGTGCACTATGTCGTGGCCAGCAACTGGGCTTCAGCGATCATCGCCTGGCTGATGCTGCCCGCAGCGCTGCTTCGGATGGTGATGCCGGCGGCGCAAAGCGCGACCTCGATGCTGTCGCTGGCGCTGTTCGTGCTGTCGATGGTGCTCAGCTGGCGGATGACCAATGCGGCCATAGGCAAGGGGCCTGCCGTCGGCTCGGCGGTCTTTGCCGGTATGTTCCTGGTGTCACTGCTCGTTCTGTTTTCGCTGCAGGCGATGTTCGGCATTTCCGTGCAGAACTGAGATCTCAGCGCCGCGCGGCGGTCGCGGCAACCAGCATCAGGGCGGCCGCCACCAGTGCTGAAACTGCAAAGCCATAAGCCGAGTAGAGCGGGCCGAAGGCAGTCGTGCCGACGAACACGGCAAGATAGGTGACGGCGCTGTTCAGCCCCATGATGGTGCCGCGCTGGCCCGGATCGAGCGCCGACAGGCGCATCACCAGCACGTTGAGCCCGAAATGGTTGATCAGCCCCCACAGCGCCATGGCGGCGATCAGCCCGCCGAAACTGCCTGAAATCGCTGCCAGCAACAGATAGACGCCGCCGGCGGCGACATAGGCGATGGGCATGACCCGTCGGGCGCCGAGCCGGTCGACGACGCCGTCCAGCAATGCAGCCGCGCCGAAGCCGATGCCGTAGGACACCGCCGCCAGGCCGTTGGCGCTGACCGGGCGGCCCAGCGCCTCGTGCAGATGGTCGCCGAGATAGCCGTAGACGCCGTAGAACGCCGTCATGAAGGCACCGCAGGCGATCAACAGCGGCACGATGCCGGGCGTGCGCAGGGCTTCCAGCGGCGCGGGAGCCACATGGCCGTTCGGCCTGTCGGCCAGCGACACGGCCGACACGCCGATGGCCACGGCAATGGCGAGCATGGCAACGATCGCGAAGACGGCGCGCCAGTGCAGCAGGTCGGCGATGACGGCCGACATCGAGACGCCCGCGACCATCGACAGCGTCCAGCCGGTCAGCACCACGCCGATGGTGC
Organism: Aminobacter aganoensis; assembly: GCF_014206975.1. Lineage (GTDB taxonomy): Bacteria > Pseudomonadota > Alphaproteobacteria > Rhizobiales > Rhizobiaceae > Aminobacter > Aminobacter aganoensis. The sequence goes on along the minus strand of NZ_JACHOU010000003.1, from coordinate 415,929 downwards.
CGCTTTCGCGGCCGGGCGGGGCGATGGCGGCGGCACTTGCATAGATCGCCGGCAAGGCGATGCCGGCCGCAACGCCTGCAACCAGCTGTGCAGCGATCAACACCGGGATCGTCGGCGCCAGCGCACTGGCGGCAAGGGCGAGCGCCAAGAGGCCCAGCGCCCATTGCAGCATGCGCCGGGCGCCGAAGCGGTCGATGTAGCGGGCAAGGAACAGCGCGCTCGCCGCCGTGCCGAGGCCGAAGGCCGATGCGGCCGCCATGACGAACGGAACCGAGGTGCCGAAGCCGCGCGCGACTTCCGGCGCGATCGGCCCCAGCACCAGCGAGTTGGAGCCGATGACGGCGATACAGGCGGTCAGCAGGTAGGCGGCACCGGGAATGCGGGCAGCGGGTTCGGCGACGCCAGGAAATGATTGATCAAGGTTCGGCATCGTCGCATATTCGCCGAATGATGTTCAGCTTCAACGGAGAATTTCCGGATGGATCAAGAAACAGACGGCGTTCGGCAGAACCGCCAGCCGGAGCGCGCGATCGATGCCGCGGACCGAAGGCTGTTAGGCGTCCTGGTCGAGGATGCGACGGTCTCCTACGCCGAACTGGGCGAGAAGGCCGGCCTTTCGGCACCGGCGGCGCATGAGCGGGTGAAACGCCTGCGCCGGTCGGGCGCCATCCGCCAGACAGTGGCGATGGCCGACCCGAAGGCCATCGGCAAGCCGCTGCTGGCCTTCGTCCATGTCGACACGAGGGGCTGGGGCAAGACGCCGGAGCTGATGGCGGTTTCCGCCTTTCCGGAGGTCGAGGAGATCCACACCGTCGCCGGCGATGCCTGCATCCTGCTCAAGGTCCGGACCGAGGATACGCGCGCCTTGGAGGGGCTGCTGGCCCGCCTCTACGACACCCCCGGCGTGACTTCGACGCGCAGCTATGTGGTGCTGTCGACCTATCTCGAACGGCCGGTACAGCCTGACATCACCCAGGACTGGCCAGCGCCGAAGCATCTGGCGAACCCGCTCTACTAGAGCCCGTCTAGTAGTCCACGCCGGTGAGATAGAGACCGTCCGGCGGCGCCACCTGTCCGCAGGCGGCGCGATTGCGCGCCTCGAGTGCCGCGCTGAGATCGTCGGCCGTCCAGCCGCCCTCGCCGACCCGCTTCAGGCTGCCGACCATCGAGCGGACCTGGTTGTGAAGGAACGAGCGCGCCGACGTCGTGACCTCGATCGTGTCGCCAGACCGCCTCACGTCGAGCCGGTCGAGCGTGCGGACCGGACTGTTGGCCTGGCACTGGGTCGAGCGGAAGGTGGTAAAATCGTGCCGGCCGAGCAGGACCTTGGCAGCTTCGGCCATCGCCTCGTGGTCGAGGCGCTTGGGAACCCACCAGACCTTGCCGCGCTCCAGCGCGGCCGGCGCCCGCCGGTTGAGGATGCGGTAGATGTAATGGCGCCCGGTGGCCGAGAAACGGGCGTCGAAATCGTCCGGCACCTGACGGGCGGCGAGCACCGCCACGGTCTCACCGGCGGCCTGCATATGCGCGTTGACGGCATCGCGCACCTTGTCGTCGGCCCATGCCCTGGTGAGGTCGGCATGGGCGACCTGGGCGGTCGCGTGCACGCCGGCATCGGTGCGGCCGGCGCCGCGCAGCGAGATTTCATCGCCCGAAAACTTCAGGATCGCCTGCTCGATCGCCGCCTGCACTGTGTGCAGGCCAGCCTGGCGCTGCCAACCGGCATAGGCGCGACCGTCATATTCGATATCGAGGCGATAGCGCGGCATGTGCTGGCGAACTCCGGCCGCCTCAGGCAGCCAGAGCCGTACCGAAGGCCGAGGCGTAGACCAGCTTGCCGGTCTCGGGCGCATCGCCCCAGGCCAGCGCCTGCAGCGCCTCGCACTGGTAGTCGCTTTCGAACTTGGCCGCGCGCTCGTTGCTGTAGCCGAAACGGCCGTAATAGGCCGGGTCGCCAAGCACCACGGCGAGCGTCTCTCCGCCATCCCTGAGCCGGATGTGGGCTTCGCGAATCAGCGCGCCACCGATGCCGGTGCCGTGGAAATCAGGTTCGACAGCCAGCGGCGCGAGCGCCACGGCCGGAACCGTCCTGGCACCGTTCTGCACGTAGAGGCGCGAAAACAGGATGTGGCCGACCACCTGGTCGTCTTCCTCGGCCACCAGTTCGACGACGGCGTCGCCACCGGCGACCAGCGCATCGACGAGGCCGGCTTCGGCCTGCTGCCCGAAGGCGTGTTCCTCGACGAGGCGGATCGCCTCGCGGTCGCGGGGCGTAGCCGCCCGGATCGACATCATGCTCATGACAACTTCATTCCTTTTTCGATCTTGGCACCGCGCAGGAATTCATCCGCGGTGACGGGTTTTCCTCCCGCCCTTTGTACCTCGACCAGCCTGACGGCGGCTTCGCCGCAGGCAATCTCCAACCGGTCGTCGAGAACCGTTCCCGGCTCTCCCTGTCCGGCGGCACGTTGGGAGCGCAACACTTTCAAGCGCTCGGTCCGTCCGCCGATCTCGAATTCGCACCAGGCGCCGGGAAATGGCGACAGGCCGCGGATATTGTTGTCGACCGCCATCGCCGGCAAGGTCCAATCGATCCGCGTCTCCGCTTTATCGATTTTTTTGGCGTAGGTCACGCCTTCGCTAGCCTGGGGCACCGTTTCCAGCCTGCCCGCTTCGAGTTCCGCCAGCGCGTCCACCATCAGCGACGCACCCACCGCCATCAGACGATCGTGCAATTCGCCTGCGGTCATGTCGGGTCCGATCGCGACTTTTTCAAGTCGAGCGACCGGTCCAGTGTCCAATCCCTCTTCCATCCGCATGACCATCATGCCGGTTTCCGCGTCGCCGGCCATGATCGCGCGCTGGATCGGTGCCGCCCCCCGCCAGCGCGGCAGAAGCGAGGCATGGCCATTGTAGCAGCCGAGCCGGGTGCCCTCGAGGATGGCCTTCGGCAACAACAGGCCATAGGCCACGACGACGGCGACATCGGCATCGAGCCCGGCAAATGCCGCCTGCTCGGCCTCACCTTTCAGCGACAACGGCGTGCGCACGTCGATGCCCAGGCGCTCGGCCTCGCGCTGCACCGGCGACGGCGTCAGTTCCAACCCGCGGCGGCCGGCGGCGCGCGGCGGCTGCGAATAGACGGCCACGACCTGATGGCCGGCCTCGGCGATGGCGCGCAGCGTCGGCACGGAAAAATCCGGAGTTCCCATGAAGATGACGCGAAGGCTCATATGGATATGCAGTCCAGCACAAGATGCCCGGCCGGCAACGGCCGACCGTTCAGGCCATCGCTTCAAACGGGTTTACGAGCCCGAGGTCAAGCCCGTCGAAGTCGCGGACGTTGCGTGTGGCGAGCGTTGCGCCATGAACGATGCAGATGGCGGCGATCATCGCGTCCTGGACGGAGATGACGTGGCCCGACGCCTCGCGCAGGGCTCTTATCCTGCCGGTCAGCGCTGGCGATCTCCCGTCGAAGTCGAGGATGCGACCTCGAAACAGCTCTTGCAGCCCTGCGAGTGTCGTCAGATATCGGTCTGATCCGCTGCGAACCAGGTAACGTTCCGCGCCATAGGCCAGCTCCATGACCACCGGCCCGCACAAAAACAGCTCCTGCTGCTGTTGACGACCGAACCACTGCGTCAACGCGGCGTTGGGGTTCGGTTTATCGGCCTCCGAGATGACGTTGGTGTCGAGGACGATCATCGTTCGTCGTCGGCATCGAGGCCAAAACTGACGGGCCTGCCGAAGTCGCGTTTTCGCTTCGCTTCGATCTCGTCCATCGCCTTGGCGAACTCGCCATCAGGCGAGCCGTCGCTCCCAAAGAGCGCGCGCAGGCTTTCCCAGGCCGAACCCTGCGGCGACGCATCGCTGCCACGCTCGGCCAGCAAACCCTTCTGCAACAGATCGACTGCCTTGTCGGACAGGCTTTGGCCACGCGCCTTGGCGGCCTCGGCGATCTCGAGCTTGACGGCTTCCGGAATGTTCCTGATCAGCAGGTCGCCCATAAGCGCCTCCATCGGTTGATATCAATGATATCAGACCGTGGCGACGCCAGCAAACGGGCGGGAATTACCCCACCATGCGGCTCGGCGGACGGTCCTTGGCGAGCTTCTTGAACTTGCGCAGGACCATGTCGCGCTTGAGCTTGGAGATATAGTCGATGAACAGGACGCCATCGAGATGGTCGATCTCGTGCTGGAGGCAGGTGGCAAGCAGGCCGTCGGCCTCGACTTCCTGCTCCTTGCCGTTCTCGTCGAGATACTTGACCCGCACCGTCGAAGGCCGCTCGACCTCGGCATAATAATCGGGGATCGACAGGCAGCCTTCCTCGTAGACCGAGCGTTCGTCGCCGCGCGAAACCACCTGCGGGTTGATGATCGTCATCGGCGCCGGCTCCTCGCCCTCCTTGGCAAGGTCGATCACCAGCATGCGCAGCGGCTCGCCGACCTGGATGGCGGCGAGGCCGATGCCCGGCGCGTCATACATGGTGTCGAGCATGTCGCGCGCGAAATTGCGCACGCCGTCGTCGATGCGCTCCACGGGCCTGGAAACCTCGCGCAGCAGGGGGTCGGGAAGGATGATGAGCGGCTTGATGGTCATGTGCCTCAACTAAGATGTCGGGATAAAACCGTCAACCGGGGCCATGCGGCAATGTTCCTGTTTTGATCTGACCCAATGGAGCGAATCGGTTATGGTGCCGGCCATGAACGAGCTTTCCAGCATCTTGTCCGCCCCCATCGCCCAGCTTGGCGCGACCATCGTCACGCTCGGCCAGTTGCTCGGCTTTGCCGCGCTGCTGTTCGTGATCCTGCTCGCCATCCTCATGATCGCCCTGTGGCGCTCGGCCAAGGCGCGTGCGGTTGCCGCCGCCGAAGCCGCCGACCACGCCCGCGATGCCGAGGCGCGCATGGCCGGCATCCTGCAGGCCCAGGCCGAGATGCAGGGGCGGCTCGGCACCGTCGCCGACATTTTTGGCGCACGCCAGGCGGAACTCACCCAGTCGCTGGGACAGCGCCTCGATGCCATGACCGGGCGCATCGGCCAGACCATGGCCGAGCAGACCAAGTCGACGCATGACAGCCTTGCCAAGCTGCAGGAGCGGCTTGCCGTCATCGACACCGCCCAGGGCAACATCCAGTCGCTTGCCGGCCAGGTGGTGCAGCTTCAGGCGATCCTGTCGAACAAGCAGACCCGCGGCGCCTTCGGCCAGTCGCGGATGGAGGCGATCGTCGCCGACGGGCTGCCGCTCGGCGCCTACGAGTTCCAGGCGACGCTGTCGAACAACAACCGGCCCGACTGCCTCGTGAAAATGCCCAACGGCGCACCGTCGCTGGTGATCGACGCCAAATTTCCGCTCGAAGCCTGGAACGCCATCCGTGCGGCTGCCGATGTCGAGGCTGCGGCGGAGGCGCAGAAATATGCCGCCCAGGCCTTCCGGCGCGACCTCGAGGTGCACATCAAGGCGATTGCCGACAAATACCTGATCTCCGGCGAGACGCAGGACACGGCGTTCATGTTCGTGCCCTCGGAATCGATCTTCGCCGAGATCCACGAAAATTTCGAATCGCTGGTGCAGCGTGCCCACCGCGCCCGCGTGGTGATCGTCTCGCCGTCGCTGCTGATGCTGTCGATCCAGGTCATCCAGGCGATCCTCAAGGACGCGCGGATGCGCGAACAGGCGCACCTGATCCAGGGCGAGGTCATCCGCCTGATGGAGGATGTCGGCCGTCTCGACGAGCGCGTGCGCAAGCTGCAGACCCATTTCGGCCAGGCCAGCAAGGATATCGACGACATTCTGGTGTCGTCGTCCAAGGTCACCAAGCGCGGTGAAAAGATCGAGGCGCTGGAATTCGGCGCCTCGCATGCCGGCGAAACGGACGAGGCCGCGAAGCCTCAAGCAACCAACGCCCGCGCCGCCGACTCCAAGACCGGCCAGCTCAGGTTGCGGGTGGTCGAGGAAAGCGATTAGGCGCCGCTAGGACTGCTTCTCGACCGTTTCCATGCCGTCGAATGCGGGCAGCCAGTGCAGCGCCGAACGGTGCCAGACCTGCCTGCGTGGAACCAGTTCGTCGCGCTGGTTCGCAGTGCCCGTCCTCAGGCCGTAGACCTTGGGCCCGTCGCCGACCGAGGTGGCGAAGAGATGCGAACCGCAGTCGCCGCAGAAGCCCTGGGCCCGCTTGTTCCCGCTCTCGCCGGTCTTCACATAGATCCTGGGCGTGCCCGAAAACGCGATCTTGTCCTCGGCGACCGGCACGGTCACGCGAAAGGCGGTTCCGGTCAGCTTCTGGCAATCGGTGCAATGGCAGATCGCCGTCTTCCCCGGATCGACCTCGGCCGTGTAGGTGATGGCGCCGCAATGGCAGCCGCCTTCGATCTTCATTGAAATTCCTCCCTTTCCAGTACGCTCGACGCCGGCATCCTATTCCATATCCGGCGCCGCCAAATCCCCGGGCACAAGCCGTTCCCGCCGCTCGCGCCAGCGTTCGGACGTCTGCGGCTTGACGAAGACCACGCTGACCTCGGGAACCTCGGTCTTGAGCCTGGCCTCCAGCCGCTCGACGCAGGTTTCGATGTCGGCTGCCGATATGTGATCGACGAAATCGAGGCTGAGACCGGCGACGACCTGCTCGGGGCCCATATGCACGGTCAGCACGCCGTTGGCATTTTCGACCGCCGGATCGGCCTGGGCGATCTCGAGTATCTTCGCCTGCACGTCGGGCAAGGCAGGCTCCCCCATCAGCAGTCCCTTGCTCTCGACGGCCAGGAAGACAGCCGTGGCAGCGAGGATCAGGCTGATGCCGATCGAGGCCGCGCCGTCCATCCAGGGCTGCTCGAAATAGTGTGCCGCCGAAATGCCCACCAGCGCGATGACCAGGCCGAGCAGGGCCGCGCTATCCTCGAACAGCACGGTGTAGACGCTCGGATCCTTGCTGCGCCGCACGGCGCGAATATAGCCCATGTTGCCCTTGCTGCGCCGGAACTCCTTGAGCGCGACCAGCCAGGAGCCGCCTTCGAAGATCATGCACAGGCCAAGCACCACATAGTTGACGCGCGGGTTTTCGATCGGCTCGGGATCGAGCATGTGGATGACGCCTTCATAGAAGGCGACGCCGGCACCGAGCGCAAAGACCAGAAGCGCAACGATGAAGCTCCAGAAATAGAGTTCGCGGCCGTGACCGAACGGATGCAGGCGGTCGGGCGGCCGGGCGGCGCGTCGGAGCCCATAGAGCAGCAGCAGCCCGTTGCCGGTATCGACCAGCGAGTGCACGCCCTCGGACAGCATCGCCGAACTGCCGGTGAAGGCAGCGGCGACAAACTTGGTGACGGCGATCAGGAGGTTGCCGGCGATTGCCGCAAAGATCACAAATCTCGAGCCGGAATGTGCCACCGTCGATTCCTCGCGAGAGACAACTGTAGCGGGCGGCGGGCTGTGCTCAAGCCATTTCGTGGGCTGCGAAACAGGCGATGGGTGGCTCAACAGCCCTCTTGCAAGCGAGACGACTTCGCGTTTCACTTCGTGTCTCAGCAGCGGGAGATACGAATCATGGCCAAGGGTGCGATGAAAGCCGGAAAAGAAGCCCGGAAACCCAAGAAGGATGCCAAGAAGCCGGCGCCAGCGCCAGCATTCAAGGCCCCGCCGGTGCAAGCCACCAAGCTTAAGGACAAGTAGTCCTTGGTCTCGGCTTGATGCCAATCTCCAGCGCCCGGTCTCGGCCGGGCGTTTGGTTGACTGTTCCTCCGAAAACCCCAATCTGTTCTGGCGCAGGAACGATCTTGCGCCTTTCCGAAAAACCGGCCGGGACGACCCGCCATCCAATGGAGCGTTCCATGGCTTGGACTTATCTGTTTTTTGCTGGACTGTTCGAGATCGGCTGGGCCATCGGCCTGAAATACACGGATGGCTTCTCGAAGCCGATGCCGACCGTCCTCACCATTGTTTCGATGATCATCAGCCTTGGCCTGCTCGGCCTGGCGCTGAAGACGCTGCCCGTCGGCACGGCCTATGCCATCTGGACCGGCATCGGTACGGTCGGGACGGCGATGCTCGGCATCTGGCTGCTGGGCGAGCCGGCGACCGCACTTCGCCTCGCCTGCATCGGCCTGATCGTGTCCGGCATCGTCGGCCTCAAGCTGGTCGCCTGATCGAGCGGTCGTCTACTGGCCTGCCCCACCGGCGGGCCACTGAAGCCTCGATGGCGCGCCTGACGTGCAGGCATGCCAAAGCGGCCCGCGCCCGGGGCTTGGCAAAACCCCGATCGCGAACCGCCAGCAATGAGAATGTGCGCAATCGAACCTTGCTAACGGGCCGTTGCGTCTTTCAGGCGAACGTGTCCTGCAATCAGCCGAAGTTGGCCGAAGGCGGCATGCGCTTGCCGCGCGCCTTGCGCGCTGCGTAACGCGCGTCACGCTTGGCCTTGCGTTCGGCCTCGTCGGACAGCACGCGGCTGATACGGTCGGCCTCTTCGGCCTCGCGTGCCTTTGCCTCGGCCTGTGCCGCTTCTTCGGCAGCCAGACGTTCGGCTTCGGCCTTGGCTTCGCGCTCGGCCTTTTCAATGGCTTCGCGAGCCAGGCGTTCCTGCCGCAGCTTTTCCTTTTCGGCTTCGCGAATGGCGCGCGCCTCTAGGATAGCCTTGCGTTCGGCCTGGCGTGCCAGAACCGCTGGATCGTCAGCTGCCGGGCGTGCCTTGTACTTTTCGAGGAGAGCTTTCTTTGCGTCATTGGCGGCGCTACGCCGTTCGAAGACGTCTTTTTCCCTGTAGATTGCCAATTTGATTTCCCTGGAGTCACTTCGCGCCGCTTACATACGCGCGCGAAGGCAGAGTTCAAGCGCCAAAAAGGCATGTCTCCCATGAATTCGCGTGATGTTGCGGATAGGAAACGCTCTTTGGCGCCAATCTCGATATGGATTGTTCACTAGTCCGCATCTGGCGGCTTCGTGGAGCGATGGCTACGTGTAGCACGAATGACAGCGACAGGACCAGCGATATGGAACTTGGCCTCTACACTTTTGCCGACGTCAGCCCGGAAGCAGGTCCGGGAGCCATCGGACCGCACCAGCGGCTGCGCAATCTCATCGAAGAAATCGAACTGGCCGACCAGGTCGGGCTCGACGTCTTCGGCCTCGGCGAGCATCACCGCCCCGACTATGCAGCCTCTGCGCCGGTCGTGGCACTTGCGGCTGCCGCCGAGCGCACCAAGCGCATCCGGCTGACCAGCGCGGTCACGGTGCTGTCGTCCGACGATCCGGTGCGCGTGTTCCAGCAGTTCGCCACGCTCGACCAGCTTTCCGGCGGCCGCGCCGAGATCATGGCCGGCCGCGGCTCGTTCATCGAATCGTTCCCGCTGTTCGGCTACAACCTCGAAGACTATGACGAGCTGTTCGCCGAGAAGCTCGACCTGCTGCTGGCGCTGCGCGACAGCGAGCGTGTCACCTGGACCGGCACGCAGCGCGCGCCGATCAACGACCGCGGCGTCTATCCCCGGCCCTACCAGGACGGGCTGCCGATCTGGATCGCCATCGGCGGGACGCCGCAATCTGCGGCACGCGCCGGCGTGCTCGGCCTGCCGCTGGCGCTTGCCATCATCGGCGGCGAGCCGGCACGGTTCGCACCGCTGTTCGACCTCTATCGCGAGGCGGCACGGCGCGGCGGCCAGGATCCGGCCAAGCTCGCCACCAGCATCAACGTCCACGGCTTCGTCGCCGAAACCACCGAACAGGCGGCCGACGACTTCTACCAGCCGCAAGCAGAGGTGATGAACCGCATCGGCCGCGAACGCGGCTGGGGTCCGACATCAAGGGCGCATTTCGATCAATCGCGTTCGCCGCAAGGCGCGCTGTTCGTCGGCAACCCCGAAGTGGTGGCCGAAAAGATCGTGGCACAGCACAAGCTGTTCAAGAACGACCGCTTCATGCTGCAGATGGCGATCGGCATCATGCCGCACGACAAGGTGATGAAGGCGATCGAGCTCTACGGCACCAAGGTAGCGCCGCTGGTGCGCAAGGAACTGGGCGTCTCGGCCGCCGGGACGGCAGCCTGAAACGGCTGGACCAAAACTTACCCTGAGCGGGAAGGTTTGTTTGCAAGCATCGCGGTTCCTATATCCGGCGGGTCCCACCCCGCCGGAGCTGCACCATGACCACCCTTTCCGTCCTCGACCTTTCGCCGGTCACCGAAGGCAGCACTGCCGCGCAATCGCTCCAGAACACGCTCGATCTCGCCCGCCATGCCGAGGCGCTCGGCTTCCACCGCTACTGGCTGGCCGAGCACCACAACATGGCCGGCATCGCCAGTGCCGCGACCTCGGTCGTCATCGCCCATGTCGCGGCCGGCACCAGCACCATCCGCGTCGGCGCCGGTGGCATCATGCTGCCCAATCATGCGCCGCTGGTGATCGCCGAGCAGTTCGGCACGCTTGCCGCCCTGTATCCCGGCCGGATCGACCTCGGCATCGGCCGCGCGCCCGGCACCGACATGCTGACCGCCCGCGCCCTGCGCCGCAATCTCGAGGCTGGCGTCGACAATTTTCCGCAGGATGTGGTCGAGCTGATGGGCTATTTCGAGCCAGCGACGCCGGAGCAGCGCATCCGCGCCGTGCCCGGCGAAGGCGAGCAGGTCGAGGTCTGGGTGCTCGGCTCCAGCCTCTACGGCGCGCAACTCGCCGCCATGCTCGGCCTGCCCTACGCGTTCGCCTCGCATTTCGCCCCGGCCGAGCTCGACCATGCAATCGAGATCTACCGCTCGCGCTTCCAGCCGTCGGAGCGCCTGGCCAAGCCCTATGTCATGGCCGGCATCAACATCGTTGCCGCCGACAGCGACGCCGAGGCAAAGCTGCTGTTCAGCTCGGTCCAGCAGGCCTTCGTCAACCTGCGCAGCGGCCGCCCCGGGCGCCTGCCCGCGCCGCTCGACGGCTACGAGCGCGACCTCGACCCGGTCGCCCGCCAGATGCTGTCGCAGACGCTTTCCTGCGCCGTCGTCGGTTCGCCTGACACCGTTCGTCGCGGCGTCGAGGCGTTCATCGCCCGCACCGGTGCCGACGAGCTGATGGTGACGGCCCAGGTGTTCGACCATCAGGCACGCAAGCGCTCGTATGAGATTTTGGCGGAAGTCGGCGCCGGGCTGGCGAAGGCGGCGTAGCCGCCCCTTCCTTTCCCCCGTGTGGGAGAAGGTGGATCGGCGCGAAGCGCCGAGACGGATGAGGGTGTTGGACGGATCACGACGCTCCAAGAGCGAATTCGGGACGACCGCGCTCCGGCCAGCACCCCTCATCCGTCGCCTGCGGCGACACCTTCTCCCACAAGGGGAGAAGGAGAATGCGCTACCGCATCGCCTCGACGAGGCCCTTGTCGGGAAAACACGTCGCCGCACGGCCGTTCTTGGCCTGCCAGTCGCCGATCGAGCGGCGGGTCTTGAAGCCGGGCAGGCCGTCGGCGCCGCCGACGTCGTAGCCGAGCTTTTCCAAGCCCCGCTGCATGACGGCAACGTCGGAGCGGTAGAGCCCGTCGACCTTGCCCCAGGCACCAGTGAAGCGCTTGTCGCCCGCGGCGATCCGGTCGGCGCCGTGGCCGATGAACAGGGCGTAGACGTCGCTCTCGTTATATTCCTTGAGCACGTAGAAATTGGGCGTGACGATGAACGCGGGTCCGTTACGCCCCGCCGGCATCATCAGGAAACCTTCGGCCCGCGCCTCGTTCTGGGGAAATGGCTTGCCACCGACGCGGGCGACGCCCATCGCCGCCCAGTCAGCGATCTTCCTGCCCTGGTCGGGGCCTTCCAGCGCGCAGGAGACGCTGTCGGGCACCGACACTTCGAAGCCCCAGTCGCGGCCCTTCACCCAGCCATAGTGGACGAGATAGTTGGCGATCGAGGCCAGTGTGTCGGGCGTCGAGTTCCAGATGTCGGCGCGGCCGTCGCCGTCGAAGTCGATGGCGTGCTGCAGGAACGACGTCGGCAGGAACTGCGGCTGGCCGAGCGCGCCGGCCCAGGACGAGCGCATCGCCTTGCGGCTGACCAGCCCGCGCTCGACCATTTCGAGACCGGCCAGAAGCTCCTTGCGGAACATCTCCTTGCGGGTCGCCAGGAATGCCTTGGTGCCCAGCACCTCGAAGGCATCGTAAGGCATCTTGGCGGCGCCGAACCCCGACTCGCGCCCCCAGATCGCCAGCACCACGCCGCGCGGCACGCCGAAGCGCTTTTCGACGGCGGCGAGCGTCTGCGCGTTGGACCCGGCGCGGCTGCGGCCGCCCGCGGTGACCGCACCAAGCGTCTTCTCGGCGAAATAGTTGCCGGGCGAACCGAACTCGGCCTGGTGCTGCTTCTTCGGCGTCTTTTGCTTCTCACCGGGCAGCACGAGGTCGGGCAGCTTGAGATTGGGGGAGACGCCGGCAAAAGCCGCGTCGAACGTCGCTCTGGAAATGCCCTTGGCCCTGGCTTCCGGCCACAGGTCCTTGGTGAGCCAGGCCTGGAACTGGTCGTCGATCTTGGCGGCGGAGGCGGGGGTGGCGCCGAACGCGATGAGCGCTGCGGCAAAGGCGGCCAGCATTGAGAGCTTGCGTTTCTTCGCGCCCCCCTCTGGCCTGCCGGCCATCTCCCCCTCGAGGGGGGAGATCAGATGTCGCCACCGCTTCCGCCAATCACCGATGTCGCAGGATGAGAGCCGCGCCAAAAGCTGCTGATCTCCCCCCTTGCGGGGGAGATGGCCGGCAGGCCAGAGGGGGGTGGGACGGAACTGCGACGATTCAGAAAATTTGCTCATGCAGCTTCCTCGACCGCAATTACGTCAAAACACGGTCCGCGACTTCAACGCCGCCGACAGCGTGCCTTCGTCGAGATAGTCGAGCTCGCCGCCAACCGGCACGCCATGCGCCAGCCGCGTGATCTTGACGTCGAAGCCCGAGAGCTGGTCGGTCAGGTAATGTGCCGTGGTCTGACCCTCGACGGTGGCGTTGACGGCGAGGATCACCTCGCTCACCCCGCCCTCGGCAATGCGGGTCACAAGCTGCCTGATGGTCAACTGGTCCGGGCCGACGCCATCGAGCGGCGACAGCGTGCCGCCGAGCACATGGAAGCGCGCGTTCATGGCCCCGGCCCGCTCCAGCGCCCAGAGGTCGGAGACGTCCTCGACGACGATGATGGTGGTGGGGTCGCGGAGCGGATCGGTGCAGATCATGCAGGGATCGGAGGTGTCGACATTGCCGCAGGTCGAGCAGACGCGGACCTTGTCGACCGCTTCGCCCATGGCAGCGGCCAGCGGCGCCAGCAACTGCTCCTTCTTCTTGATCAGGTGAAGGGCTGCGCGGCGGGCCGAACGCGGCCCAAGCCCCGGCACCTTGGCCAGCAGCTGAATCAGGCGTTCGATCTCGGGACCGGCGATTCGCTTCGACATGCGAGGGGTATAAAACGAGTAGCGAATAGTGAATAGCGAATAGTGAAGAAGCAGGGCAGAGCCGCCGCCCAGACCCCACTACTCACTATTCGCTACTCCCTATTCGCTCATTCCTGCATCGGCCTGTCCTGGCTGGCGATCAGCGCGCCGATCGCGTCGGCATCGTCCGGCGTCGCCTGGAACGACATCGCACTGGCCAGCGCCGCATCCGAACCGGCGGAAGCGACGGTCGTCGGCTTTTCGTCTTCGAGGCCCGGCAGCGCCTGCGGCTCGGCCGACGCGACCATGGTTTCGGCCTCGATCGCAGCAGGCACCGGCTTCCTGCGGCTGCGCTTCTCGTAGAAGGCGTTGCCACCGGCGACCGTGGTGTAATGCATGTTCTTGTAGGGGAATTTCAGCCCGGCCGTGTGGAAGAACATCACGTCGGGCTTCACCTTCGGGTGGCGTTCGCCCTTGAGCACCGCGTCGGCAGCCGCCTGCACGTCGGGCAAGGCCTTGGAATTCATCGGCCGTGACAGCACGCCGGGCGCGAACTGGCCCTTCTGGCCGACCACGCCGCACACGGTGTCGGCGTATTCGCCCGACTTGAGGCGGTTCATGACGACGCTGCCGACGGCAACGAGGCCGTCGCGGCTGGAGCGGTTGGATTCGAAGAACATCGCCCGTGCCAGGCATTCCTTGTCCTTCGCCGAATAGGCGTAGGAACCCGAGCGGACCGAACTCGTTGTGATGCCGTCAGCAAGCTTGCTGGTGGTGCATCCGGAAACGACGAACAGCGAGACGACGACGCCGACAAAGATCGGCATCTTCCATGTTTTGGCGATCAAAGCGCCTCTCTCCTGCTACCGCCACGTCCCCAGATTGCAGCAACAATGAGCCCGTTTCGGGCGAAATGATGGCCAAAGGCTGAAATGTGGCGATCGGCAGGGGTCGCCTCTGCAACGCCCGGTCGCTATAGGTCGGTGCCATGACGCCGCGCAACGGCCGAAAAGCAAGAGGAAGACGATCGTGAAAGCTGTCCTGTTCGAGCAATTCGGCCAGCCGCCAAAGGTCCAGAACGTTGCCGATCCGACGCCTTCGCCGGCTGGCGTGGTGATCAAGATCGAGGCGACCGGCCTGTGCCGCAGTGACTGGCATGGCTGGATGGGGCACGATGCCGACATCGTGCTGCCGCATGTGCCGGGCCATGAGCTTGCCGGCACCGTATCGGCGCTGGGCAAGCTGGTGACGCGGTGGAAGGTCGGCGACCGAGTCACGGTGCCGTTCGTCGGCGGCTGCGGCCGCTGCTTCGAGTGCACGTCGGGCAATCACCAGGTCTGCGAACACCAGTTCCAGCCCGGCTTCACCGCCTGGGGCTCGTTCGCCGAATACGTCGCCGTCGATTTCGCCGACACCAACCTGGTGCGGCTGCCGGAGACGCTGGACTTCGCCACGGCAGCCAGCCTCGGCTGCCGCTTCGTCACCTCGTTCCGGGCCGTCGTCGACCAGGGCCGGGTCAAGCCGGGCGAATGGGTCGCCGTGCATGGCTGCGGCGGCGTCGGCCTGTCGGCGATCATGATCGCGGCGGCCGCCGGGGCCAATGTGATCGCCATCGACCTCGCCGACGACAAGCTGGACTTCGCCAGGAAGGTCGGGGCCGTGGCGACGATCAATGCCTCGGGCGGCAAGGACGTCGTGGGTGCCGTCCAGGAGATCACCAAGGGCGGCGCGCATTTGTCGCTCGACGCGCTGGGCCATCCCGCCACCTGCTACAACTCCATCGCCAACCTCCGCCGGCGCGGCCGCCACGTCCAGGTCGGCCTGATGCTCGGCGACCACGCCGATCCGAAGATCCCGATGGGCAAGGTGATCGCCCACGAACTCGAAATCCTCGGCAGCCATGGCATGCAGGCCTTCCGCTACGAGGCGATGATGCAGATGATCGAGGCCGGCAAACTCGCCCCGCAGATGCTCGTCGGCAAGCACCTCAGCCTCGACGAAGCCCCGGCAGCGCTGATGGCGATGGACCGGTTCGAGGGGCTGGGAATCAGCGTGGTGACGAGGTTCTAGGTGAGTAGCGAGTAGCGAGTAGCGAGTAGCGAGTAGCGAGTAGCGAGTAGCGAGTAGCGAGTAGCGAGTAGCGAGTAGCGAGTAGCGAGTAGTAATAAAAGAAACGTCGCCTGATCCTCAAGCGCCGCCCACTATTCCCTACTCACTATTCCCTACTCACTACTCACTATTCGCTATTCGCTCTTCGCTCTTCCTCAGAACGGCAGCTTCATGCCGGGCGGGATCGGCAGGCCGGCGGTCAGGGCCTTGGTCTTTTCCTGCATCGCCGTCTCGACCTTGGCCTTGGCGTCGTTGTGGGCGGCGACGATCAGGTCCTCGAGGATCTCGCCCTCGCCTTCCTTCAGCAGCGACGGGTCGATCTTCAGCGCCTTCATCTCCGACTTGCCGGTCAGCGTGACATGCACCAGGCCGCCGCCGGACTGGCCGGTCATCTCGAGCAGGGCGATCTCTTCCTGCATAGCCTGCATCTTGGCCTGCATTTCCTTCGCCTTGCCCATCAGGCCGAGCAGATCCTTCATGGTCGTATTCCTTTCGTCTCAGAACGGGTCGTCATCGTCATTGTCCACGCCGGGATCGGGCGGCAACTCGGTGTCGGTATCCAGGTCGGGCGCGTCCGGCTGCGTCGGCAGGCGCACGTCGATGATCTTGGCGCCGGGAAAGCGCGACAGGATCGCGGCAACCGTCGGATCGGCCTTCGCGTCGGTCAGGGCGACCTCGCGCTTGTTGGCCTCAATCTCGGCCAGCGTCGGCCCGCCTTCTTCCTTCGACAGCGACACCAGCCAGTGGCGGCCTGTCCAGGTCTTCAGCTTGACGGTGAGGTCGTTGAGGAAGGTCCTCGGCGCATCCGACGTCAGGCTGACTTCCATGTGGCCCGGCTCGATGCGGACCGGCCGCACCACGCGGCGGATCAGCACTTTGAAGGCCATCTCGCGGTTGGATTCGGCGAGGTTGGCGAGGTCCGTGATCGAGTTGACAGGCACCGCATCGGCCACCGGCTCGGGTGCCGGCGTCGGCGCGACAAAAGCCGCTGGCGCAGGCGCGGTCTCGACCAGGCGCATGGCCTGGCCGCCACCATTGCTGACCGGCATGCGCGCCTGCGAAACGGCCGAGGCCGCCGGGCCGCCATTGCCGCCGCCCGCCGGCATTGCGCCGTTGCGCGGGCCGGGTGCCGGCTGCGAAGGCGCATCGCCGAGCGATTTCAGCGCCTCGTCGAGGGTCGGCAGGTCGGCGGCGTGCGCCAGCCGGATCAACACCATCTCGGCGGCACTGACCGGCCGGTTGGACGACTGCACCTCGGGAATGCCCTTGAGCAGCATCTGCCATGCCCGCGACAATACCCGCACCGACAGGGCCTGGGCGAACTCCCCGCCCCTCTTGCGCTCGTCCTCGGACAGCGAAGCGTCGTCGGCCGCCGACGGCACGAAGCGCAGGCGGGTGACAAGATGGGTGAATTCGGCGAGATCGTTGAGCACCGCCACCGGGTCGGCGCCGGTGTCGTACTGGGCGCGCAATTCGCCAAGGGCAGCGGCGATGTCGCCCTTCATGACGTTTTCGAACAGGTCGACGACACGCGCCCGGTCGGCAAGGCCGAGCATGGCGCGCACCGCATCCGTCGTCACCCTGCCGCCGCCATGGGCGATGGCCTGGTCGAGGATCGACAACGAATCGCGCGCCGAGCCTTCGGCCGCACGCGCGACCATGGCAAGCGCATCGTCCTCGACCGCGATGCCTTCCTGCTGGGCGATGTTGCGGAGATGGCCGACCAGCTTGCCGGCATCTATGCGGCGCAGGTCGAAGCGCTGGCAGCGCGACAGCACCGTAATCGGGACTTTGCGGATTTCGGTGGTGGCGAAGATGAACTTCACATGCGGAGGCGGCTCTTCCAGCGTCTTCAGCAGGCCGTTGAAGGCCTGCGTCGAGAGCATGTGCACCTCGTCGATGATGTAGACCTTGTAGCGCGCCGAGACCGGCGCGTAGCGTACGCGGTCGATGATGTCGCGGATGTCGTCGATGCCGGTGTGGGACGCAGCATCCATCTCGATGACGTCGACATGGCGGCCTTCCATGATCGACTGGCAATGCTCGCCGAGCACGGAGAGGTCGACCGAGGGGCGGTCAATGTCCGGCGTCTTGTAGTTGAGTGCACGGGCAAGGATGCGGGCAGTGGTGGTCTTGCCGACGCCGCGGACGCCGGTCAGCATCCAGGCCTGGGCGATGCGCCCGCTGGAGAAGGCGTTGGTCAGCGTCTGCACCATCGGCTCCTGGCCGACGAGGGCGGTGAAATCGGCAGGGCGGTATTTGCGCGCGAGAACGCGGTAGGCGCCGTCCCTGGTCTTTTCGGTCTGTCCGGCTTCGCTCATCCGCCCCGTTCGCTCGCCCGTTGGTAGTGGCGCCCCTGCCTCGGCCGCCAAAAGGCCGATTCCGCGAAACGAGTTTCGCCCGCACGGCGCAACGCCGTCAATGACGCGGAGAAGGGCGAAGAGGCGGGAGGCTGGAACAATGACCCGTTCCGGGCTCGTTAGGGCTGCTTCCTTCCGGACCTGACCCGGTTGGCGAGTGGATCGTCCACCACCAACCTCCCACTCCCCATATCGGCAATTGCCGAACCAATTGCAAGAGCCAAGCAAGCGCCGCCTGCAAACATGCCCATTAATGATGCCCGCGGCAGCCCGGCAGATTGATCGAAGCAGGGCGGCCCGAGCGCAATGATTCGCTTGCAGCGGCAGCAGGCAGGCTCTAGCTTTTGCATGAACAAGGAAAACGCCAATGATGTCGGGGCTCAAGGCCGGGTTTGCGCTGGATTCGCGTCTCGACACCGACAGCGAGCCCTTGATGTGGCTTGGATTGTGCGAATTGCGGGTCATGAACGACCAGCGCTGGCCCTGGCTCATCCTGGTGCCGCAGCGCTCGGGCATCGAGGAAATCCATGATCTGACCCCGCTCGACCAGGCCATGCTGACCTTCGAAAGCAACATGGTGGCCCACGCGCTCAAGCGCGCGACCGGCTGCGCCAAGATCAACAGCGGCGCGCTCGGCAATGTCGTTCGGCAATTGCATTTCCACGTCGTCGCCCGCTCCGAAGGCGACCCCGGCTGGCCCGGCCCGGTCTGGGGCCATGGCGTGCGCGAGCCCTACCGACGCGACGACCTCCACCGGTTTGCCGAGAGCATCAAGGCCGCCCTATAAGGGCTTCCCCCGACCCTGCGCCTGAGTCCATGCAATGCAATTCAGCCTGTCCAACGCGCCCGAGCGCGAAGCGAGCCAGTTCCTCGGTTTTGCCGGCAACGTCATCGACCGCCAGTCGGAAAAGCGCAGCGACGATTGCGCCCGGTTGGCGCTGGCCGAGCCCGGCGCCCGCCTGCTGCTGATCGGCGCGGGACGGCTGGTGCTCGATTTCGGCAACGGCGCAGCCACCCCCTATTTCACGCACGCCGCGGCCCAGGCCATCGGCATCCGACCTGACGCCGCGATCCTGCTCGGCCGGGCCGACGGCGTCGCCATGCTCGCTGTGCCTGTCGCCGTCGAGCCGGAAACCATGCCCGGGCACCTCAAGGCGATCGACTTCCGTTCAATCCTGACGCAGGGCCTGATCGACGCCGCCGGTCTCGGCGCCATGGCGCAAGGTGCGGCCCTGCTCGCCTGGCATGCCAGCCACCGCTTCTGCGGCCGCTGCGGCAGCCCCACCGAGATGCGCGCCGGCGGCTACAAGAGGTCGTGCCCGTCCTGCGGCGCGGAGCATTTTCCGCGCACCGACCCCGTCGCCATCATGCTGACGGTGTCGGGCGACAGGTGCCTGATGGGGCGCGGCCGGCATTTCGCGCCGGGCGTCTACTCAGCGCTCGCCGGTTTCATCGAGCCAGGCGAAACCATCGAGGCCGCGGTGCGGCGCGAAACGCTGGAAGAATCAGGCATCCGGCTCGGCCGCGTCGTCTACCATTCGAGCCAGCCCTGGCCGTTCCCCTATTCGCTGATGATCGGCTGCTACGGCGAGGCGCTGAACGAGGACATCGTCCCGGACACCGCCGAACTCGAGGATTGCCGCTGGTTTCCCCGCGCCGAGGTGCTGCAGATGCTCGCCAGCATGCATCCCGGCGAACTCAAGGTGCCGCCGGCACACGCCATCGCCCACCAGCTGATCCGCAACTGGGCGGACAGCGCTTGACGACAGCTGACTAAAATCTGCAAATCTTGTCTTTCAGCTATGCCTGACTATAGTCAGGTAATGGAAAAATCCCTGCAAATCACCCGGATGCGCAGCTTCAACCGGGCGGTGACCCGCCGCATCGGGGCCCTGGAAGACAGCTATCTCAGCCGCGGCCGCCCGCTCGGCGAAGCACGGCTCATCTTCGAGATCGGGCCCGATGGCGCCGGACTTGGCGCCCTCCGTTCCCGGCTCGGGCTGGATTCGGGCTATCTCAGCCGAATGCTGCGGTCGCTCGAAGCTCAGGGCCTCGTCTCCGTCGACAAGCTCGACGGCGACGCCCGCAACCGCCACGCGACCCTGACCGACAAGGGCCGCGCCGAGCACGCGGCCTACGATGCCTTGTCGGACGAATTGGCGGCTTCGGTTCTCAAGCCGCTTTCTTCCAGCGCGCAAGACCGCCTCGTCGCGGCCATGGCAGAGGTCGAGCACCTGCTTGCCGCCGCGTCCGTGACGGTCGGCGAGGGAGACGCCAGCAGCGCCGACGCGCAGCAATGCATGCGGCTGTATGTCGACGAGCTGGCCGCGCGCTTCGAGGAAGGTTTCGACACCAGCAAGGGAAACAGCGTGCGCGGGAGCGAGTTCGTCCGTCCGCACGGGGCATTCCTGATCGCCCGGCTCGATGGAAGCCCCGTCGGCTGCGGCGCGGTGCGCATGCTGGATGCCGCGACGGCGGAGATCAAGCGGATGTGGGTCTCGCCTGAGGCGCGCGGGCTCGGCGTTGCCAGCCGCATGCTCCACGAACTCGAGGCGATTGCACGCCAGCTCGGGGCGACAATGGTGTGTCTCGACACCAACCGTGCGCTCAAGGAAGCGCAATCGCTCTACAGGCGCGATGGCTACGAGGAAGTCGCGCCGTACAACGACAACCCTTTCGCCGACCACTGGTACTCCAAGCGCCTGTAGGCGGCAGAATCAACCGCAGCGGAAGCGACTCCGACGGAGCGCGCGGATCCCAAACCATCGTATTCGGAGCCCATGATCATGATCCGACGTTCCCGCCCCGGTGAGGGCGACCGCATCATCGAAATCTGGCGAGGCGCAGTTGACGCGACGCATGATTTTCTGACGCCTGAGGATCGCCTCGCCATTGACGATATGGTGCGTGGCTTCCTTCCCCAAGCCCCACTCTGGCTGGGGGTTGACGAAAATGACCACCCGCTGGCCTTCATGCTGATCGACGATGGACATATGGAGGCGCTGTTCGTCGATCCCGCTCATCGCGGAACCGGCATCGGTGCTGCGCTTGTGCGCCACGGCCTCACGCTTCATCCAAGAATGACAACGGATGTCAACGAACAGAATGATCAAGCTGTTCGCTTCTATGAACGAATGGGATTCAGGCAGACAGGCCGCTCGCCAATCGACGGACAGGGCAGGCCGTACCCACTCATCCATCTGGAATATTTCAGCTGATTGGCCGATCTCCGAAATCTCGTCAACCGAACTTTATGGGCTCAAGGCCCAGTCTTCAGTCGCCGCCGTTGGCCTGCGTGCCGCGGAACTCGTTGGCCTCGTAGACGCCGAGGATGCGCACCTCGCGGGTGAAGAAGCGCAGTTCCTCCAGCGCCAGCGCGACGAGACGGTCGTCGGGATGGCCCTCGATGTCGGAATAGAACTGGGTCGCGGTGAACTCGCCGCCGAGCTGGTAGCTTTCCAGCTTGGTCATGTTGACGCCGTTGGTGGCGAAGCCGCCCATCGCCTTGTAGAGGGCCGCCGGCACGTTGCGGACGCGGAAGACGAAGGTCGTCATCATCTTCGTCTCGGGATTGGTGCGCTCGGCCCAGCTCTTGCCCTTGGACAGGACGACGAAACGGGTGATGTTGTTTTCGGTGTCCTCGACATTCTCCTCGAGGATGTCGAGACCGTAGAGCGACGAGGCCAGCCGCGGCGCAAGGGCTGCCATGGTGCGGTCCTTGACCTCGGAAACGAGCTTGGCCGCACCGGCGGTGTCGCCGGCGACAACCGGCTTCCAGCTGTTCTTGCGGATGTATTTGCGGCATTGGCCGAGCGCGTGGATGTGGCTGTGCACGGTCTTGATCTCGGAGCGCTTGACGCCCGGCAGCACCATCAGCTGGAAATGGATCGGCAGGAAGTACTCGCCGACGATGTGCAGCTTCGATTCCGGCAGCAGGTGGTGGATGTCGGCGACCCGGCCGGCGATCGTGTTTTCGATCGGGATCATGGCGAGGTCCGCCTTGCCGGTCTCGACCGCGTTGAACGCGTCCTCGAAGGTCGGGCAGGGCAACGGGTCCATGGCAGGATAGACATTGCGGCAGGCAGTGTCGGAGTTGGCGCCCGGCTCGCCCTGGAAGGCAATCTTGTTGGTCGGTGTCGGCATGGTCGGCCTGTCTTTGTCTATTTCGAGAGAAGTTCGCGAGCGCGTTCGAGGTGTTCGGCGGTGTCGACGCCGAGCGGCACCGTGTCGACGATCTCGGCGTCGATGCGCATGCCGGCCTCCAGCGCCCGCAGCTGTTCAAGCCGCTCGCGCTTTTCCAGCGGCGACGGGCTGAGACTGACGAAACGCTCGAGCGCGGAGCGGCGGTAAACGTAGAGCCCGACGTGATGATAGAGCGGGCCGTCGCCCCACGGCGCGGTGGCGCGGGTAAAATAGAGCGCCCTCAGGCGCTGCGCCGACAGCGGCGAGCCGATGATCTTGGGGACGTTGGGATCGACCTTTTCCTCATGGCGGGTGATTTCCACGCCCAGGGTCGAAATGTCGACCGCCGCGTTCCCGAGCGGCCGCAGGGCCGCCTGGATGATCGCCGGGTCGATGGTCGGCAAATCGCCCTGGACGTTGACCACCGTCTCGACCTCGCCCTTGGGATCGAGCCTGGTCAGCGCTTCGAAGATGCGGTCCGAACCCGACTCATGATCCGATCGGGTCATCACCGCCTCGAAGCCGTGCGCCCTCACCGTTTCGGCGACAATATCCGTGTCGGTGGCCACCACGACGCGGCCCAGCCCGCTTTCCGAAGCACGGGCGGCGACATGCACGATCATCGGGCGGCCGGCGATATCGGCGAGCGGCTTGCCCGGCAGGCGCGTCGAGGCCATGCGGGCGGGGATCAGGACGAGAGTGGACATGGCTTGGCTGGGGCTGTCTCGAAATGGCGTGGAAAAGTGTCAAAAGGTCTCACTGGAAGCGCCCTTATAGGTGTTGCAACCGGCAAGCAAAAGACCTAGTTTCCGCGCGATTTCACCCGGCCGGCCGGGCGATAGACGATACCGACGAACGGCGACGGTCGCAGAGGATGGCGATCGGCCGGATAAGGGAGCCAGGGGCGTATGGACTCATTCGAAATCAACAAGGTGCTCGGCGGCCTGCTGGGCACTGCCTTTGTGGTGTTCTCCATCTCGCTCGTCTCGGACGCGATCTTCGCTGCGCCGGTTCCCGAGAAGCCGGGCTTTGCCATCGAGGCTGCCGAAGAAGGCGGCGCGGCTGCAGGCGGTGGCGCTGAAGCCCCGGCCGCAGTGCCTGTCGCCCAGCTGCTTGCCAGCGCCAATGCCGAAGCCGGCGCCGCCGTGTTCAAGAAGTGCACGGCCTGCCACTCGATCGAGAAGGGCGGCCCCAACAAGGTCGGCCCCGACCTCTGGGGCGTGGTCAACCGTCCGATCGCCTCGCATGAAGGCTTCGCCTATTCGGGCGCGATGAAGGAGTTCTCGCAGGGCAGCTCGGTCGTCTGGGACTTCGAGCACCTGAACCACTTCCTGGCGTCGCCGAAGGGCTACATCAAGGGCACCGCGATGGGCTTCGCCGGCATCAAGAAGGATGACGAGCGCGCCAACCTGCTGGCCTACCTGAACTCGCAGTCGGACAGCCCGGCACCGCTTCCCGCGGCAGACGCCGCTCCGGCCGCCGAGCCGGCAGCAGCACCGGCTGGCGAAGCTGCTCCTGCGGCTCCCGCCGAGGGCGCCGCCCCGGCAGCCCCTGCTGAAGGCGCCGCACCGGCTGCTCCCGCCGAGGGCGCTGCTCCTGCCGCACCGGCAGAAGGCGCTGCGCCGGCACCGGCCGCCCAGTAAACGATTTGTAATTTTCGCATCTTGAAAAAGCCGGGTTTCACCCGGCTTTTTTGTTGCCCGGCGCAAACATCCGGCGACAATCGTCTAACGTGTGGTTTCCATGCACGGCGAAACAACTAGAGTGTCGCGACGCACCGGGCGAAGGGGATTTTGATGACGGCTTGCCTGACCAGGATATTTGCAACCGCCGGCCTCGCCATTGTCGTGGCGTCGGGCATCCTGCTGCCGGCGAGTGCCCAGGAATGGCAAACCAGTTCGTCGCTGACCGGCCCTTCCAAATACGGCCAGGACTTCAAGCGCTACGACTACGTCAATCCCGATGCGCCCAAGGGCGGCACGCTGAATTCGACCGTGGGCGGCACGTTCGACAGCTTCAACCCCTATATAGTGAAAGGCGCTTCGGCCGCGGGCTTCACCAATTTCGGCGGTGGTCTGCTCTATGAAACGCTGATGAAGCAATCGCTCGACGAACCCAGCGTTAGCCACCCCATGATCGCCGATGCCTACAAGTTTGCTGCCGATTACTCTTCCGCGACGTATCGGCTCGACCCGCGCGCCAAGTGGCATGACGGCAAGCCGATCACCACGGACGATGTCATCTGGTCATTCAATGTGCTGAAAGCCAACAGCCCGCAATACGGCCAGTATTATGCCAATGTGAAGGAAGCCGTCGCAGTCTCGGATCGCGAGGTCGAATTCCGCTTCGACCAGAAGGGAAACCGCGAGCTCCCGAAGATCATGGGCGACCTGGTGGTCCTGCCCAAGCACTGGTGGGAAGGCACCGATGCTTCCGGCAAGAAGCGCGACGTGACGCGGCCGACGCTCGAAATCCCGCTCGGCTCCGGCCCCTACAAGGTGGAAAGCTTCAAGCCGGGCACCGAAATCGTCTGGGCGCGCGTGCCGGACCATTGGGCGGCCACCGTCGGCGTCAATGTCGGGCGCAACAATTTCGACAAGCGCCGCTACACCTATTTCCTCGACGACAATGCCGACTGGCAGGCCTTCACCAAGGGCGGGTTCGAGGACGTCAAGCCCGAGAACAGCTCGCGCCGCTGGTCGACGCAGTACAATTTCCCGGCGTTCAAGGCCGGCGACGTCATCAAGCAGGAATTCAAGACCTCGTCTGGCGAACCGTTCCAAGGCTATGCGCTCAACCTGCGCCGTCCGCAGTTCCAGGATCGCCGTGTCAGAGAGGCGCTGACGCTGGCCTACAACTTCGAGTACATGAACCGCACCCTGTTCTTCGGGCTCAACACCCGCACCAACAGCTACTTCCAGGGCCAGGACCTCGCCTCGAGTGGCTTGCCGACCGGCAAGGAGTTGGAGCTGCTGACGCCTTACAAGGACAAGCTGCCGCCCGAACTCTTCACCGAAGAATTCAAGCTGCCGGTCTACGACACGCCCCAGGCCGAGCGGCAGCATCTGCGCCAG
Organism: Aminobacter aganoensis; assembly: GCF_014206975.1. Classification (GTDB taxonomy): domain Bacteria; phylum Pseudomonadota; class Alphaproteobacteria; order Rhizobiales; family Rhizobiaceae; genus Aminobacter; species Aminobacter aganoensis. The sequence continues at coordinate 390,839 of NZ_JACHOU010000003.1, read as the reverse complement.
GCGGTCGCGCTGTTCGCCGAGGCCGGCTGGCGCGCCAGCGGCGGCAAGCTGATGAACGAAAAGACCGGCGAGCAGTTCAAGATCGAGTTCCTCGGCAAGGACGCCACCGACGAGGTCATCGCGACGCCCTTCATCGACAGCCTGCGCAGGCTCGGCATCGACGCGACGCTGCGCATGGTCGATACCAGCCAGTACATCAACCGGATCAACAATTTCGACTTCGACGCCACGACGACGATGCTCAACCAGTCGTCCTCGCCCGGCAACGAGCAGCGCGACTTCTGGAGCTCCAAGGCAGCGGCCAAGCCCGGCTCGCGCAACATCATGGGCATCAGCGACCCGATCGTCGACGCGCTGGTCGAGCGTGTCATCTTCGCCACCGACCGCGACGACCTTCTGGCCGCGACCCATGCGCTCGACCGTGTCCTATTGTGGAACTACTACGTCGTGCCGCAATACCACCGCGCCGTGCTGTGGCTGGCCTACTGGAACAAGTTCGGCATCCCCGAGAAGCAGCCCGGCTTCATCGGCGCCGACATCGATTCCTGGTGGATCGACAAGGACAAGGAGGCGGCACTCGCCGCCAAGTACAAGGGAGCAAATTGAGACCGCGCCCGACCCGTCGCGACGTCCTGGCGCTAGGTGCGGCTGCAGCCGTCGCACCTCTGCTGCCGGGACGCGTCTTCGCGGCCAGCCCCACCAATGTCGGGCTGCACGGACTGTCGGCCTTCGGCGATCTGAAATACGGGCCCGACTTCACGCATCTCGACTTCGTCAATGCCGACGCGCCCAAGGGCGGCACGTTCAACTTTTCGCCGTCCTACTGGGTCTTCAACCAGAACCCGCAGACCTTCAACACGCTGAACACCTTCGTCAGTCGCGGCGATTCTCCGCCGCGCATGGAACTCTGCTACGATTCGCTGATGACGCGGGCGATCGACGAGCCCGACGCCATCTACGGCCTGCTGGCAAAGTCGGTGACGATTTCCGACGATCGCAACAGCTTCGATTTCGCGCTCCGGCCCGAGGCGCGCTTCAACGACGGCACGCCGTTCACCGCCGAGGACGCGGTCTATGCCTTCAACCTGTTCAAGAAGGACGGCCATCCGAACCTGCTGCTGCCGCTCAGCCATCTCAAGGAAGCGAAGGCGGTCGACGCGCATACGCTGCGCCTGAGCTTCGACGGCAAGCAGTCGGAACTGACCATCCTCGACATCGCGACATACCCGATCCCGGCCAAGGCCTTCTTCGAGGCCAATCCGTTCGACGGCTCTGAGCTCAAGGCACCGCTGGGCTCCGGCCCCTACAAGGTCGGCCGCGTCTCGCCCGGACAGATCATCGAGTTCGAGCGCGTCGCCGACTATTGGGGCCGCGACCTGCCGGTCAATCGCGGCCTCTACAATTTCGACCGCATCCGCATCGAGTTCTACCAGGACCGGCAGGCCGCCTTCGAAGCCTTCAAGAAGGGCGCGATCCTCTACCGGCAGGAATACGTCTCCCGCGTCTGGGCGACCGGCTACGACTTCCCGGCACTGAAGGCCGGCAAGGTGGTCAAACGCGAGTTTCCCAGCGAAAAGCGCCCATCGATGCAAGCGCTGGCGCTCAACCAGCGGCGCGAGCGGTTTCGGGACCCGCGCGTGCGGCGCGCGATCGCGCTGTGCTTCGACTTCGAATGGACCAACCGCAACCTGTTTTACGGCGCCTATGAGCGCTCGCAGTCGACCTTCGAGAAATCGGCCTACAAGGCGGAAGGCCTGCCCTCGCCAGCCGAACTGGCGCTGCTCGAACCGTTCCGCGGCCGTATCCCCGAGGAGGCATTCGGCGAGGCGGTGCTGCAGCCGCCCTCCGACGGTTCGGGCCGCGACCGCAAGCTGCTCGGCCAGGCTTCGAAGCTGCTCGCCGAGGCCGGCTGGGCCCGCAAGGACGGCAACCTGCGCAACGCCAAAGGCGAGCCGCTGACGCTCGAAATCCTCGTCGACGACGATTCCCTGGTCCGCGTCTTCTCACCCTGGGTCGAGAACATGAGGGCGATCGGCATCGCGGCATCGCTGCGCATGGTCGATTCGACCCAGCACCAGGCGCGGCAGACGACATTCGACTATGACGCCATCTCGGCCGCGGCGTCGTTTTCGGCGACGCCCAGCCGCGACGAGATCGACGGGCTGTTCCATTCGCGCTCGGCCAGCCTGCAGGGTTCGACCAACCTGCCCGGCACCGCCGATCCGGCCATCGACGCGCTGATCGACGCCGTGGGTGCGGCCAAGGATCGCGAAGCGCTGACAGTTGCCATGCGCGCACTCGACCGGGTCTTGCGCGCCCGGCAAGACTGGATTCCAAATTGGTTTTCGGCGAATCACCGCGCCGCCTTCTGGGACATGTTCGGCTACAAGGAGCCGAAGCCGGATTTCGGCTTCCCCGTCGAGGCGATGTGGTGGTTCGACAAGGACAAGGCTGCACGTATTGGCAAGACCTGACATCTTTTCGCTTGAAGCTATGCTCCGCCCGGGGAGCCACGCCTGATGGGCGCCTACGTCCTCCGCCGTATCCTTTTGATGATCCCGACGCTGTTCGGCATCATGGCGATCTCGTTCGCGGTCATCCAGTTCGCACCGGGCGGCCCGGTCGAGCAGGTCATCGCCAAGCTGACCGGCCAGGGCGGCGACGCCGGCGACCGCCTTTCGGGCGGCGGAGGCGATGTCGGCGGCAACAATTTCGACCCGGCCGGCGGTGAAGGCTCGTCCAAATACCGCGGCGCGCAAGGCCTCGACCCTGAATTCATCGCCAAGCTGGAGAAGCAGTTCGGCTTCGACAAGCCGCCGCTCGAACGCTTCTTCATGATGCTGTGGAACTACATCCGCTTCGATTTCGGCGACAGCTATTTCCGCGACGTCTCGGTGCTCGATCTCATCCTCGAGAAGATGCCGGTGTCGATCTCGCTCGGCATCTGGATCACGCTCCTGTCCTACCTGATCTCGATTCCGCTCGGAATCCGCAAGGCGGTCAAGGACGGTTCGTCCTTCGACATCTGGACCAGCGGCATCATCATCATCGGCTACGCCATCCCGGCCTTCCTGTTCGCCATCCTGTTGATGGTGCTGTTTGCCGGCGGCTCGTTCTTCGACTGGTTCCCGTTGCGCGGCCTGACGTCGGAGAATTTCGACCAGCTGTCGCTGGGCGGCAAGGTGCTCGACTATCTCTGGCACCTGGCATTGCCGCTGACCGCGCTGGTGCTGTCGGCCTTCGCCACCACGACGCTTTTGACCAAGAACTCGTTCCTCGACGAGATCCGCAAGCAGTATGTCGTCACCGCCCGGGCCAAGGGGCTGTCGCAGCGCCAGGTGCTCTACGGCCACGTCTTCCGCAACGCCATGCTGATAGTCATCGCCGGCTTCCCCGGTGCCTTCATCTCGGCCTTCTTCACCGGGTCGCTGCTGATCGAGAACATCTTCTCGCTCGACGGGCTCGGCCTGCTCGGCTTCCGCTCGGTGCTCGACCGCGACTATCCCGTGGTCTTCGCCAACCTCTACATCTTCTCGCTGATGGGGCTGTTCGTCAGCCTGATCTCCGACCTGACCTACACATGGATCGATCCGCGCATCGACTTCGAGCGGAGGGACGTCTGATGTCGGCGGTCGATACGGTTGCCGCACCGGTCAAGCGGCCATGGCTCTCCCCGATCAACAAGCGACGCTGGCAGAGCTTCAAGGCCAACCGCCGTGGCTACTGGTCGCTGTGGCTGTTCCTCGTCCTGTTCGTGCTGACGCTGTTTTCCGAACTGATCGCCAACGACAGGCCGCTGCTGATCCGCTTCAAGGGCGAATTCTATTCGCCGATCGTCAGCGACTATGGCGAAGAGACGTTCCTCGGCGACGAAGGCTTCCTGCCCGTCACCGACTACCGCATGTCGGTGGTGCAGGAGGCGGTGGCGGCCAATGGCTGGATGATCTGGCCGCCGGTGCGCTATTCCTACCGCACGACCAACAACGAGATTCCCGAGGCCGCACCCGCCAAGCCGTCGTGGATGTATCCCAAGGACGTCCGCTGCCAGCGCTATCCGCAAGGCGTCGACGATCCCAACTGCACCATCGGCAACTGGAACTGGCTCGGCACCGACGACCAGGCCCGCGACGTGCTCGCCCGCGTCATCTACGGCTTCCGCATCTCGGTGCTGTTCGGCCTGATCCTGACCGCCGGCTCGGCGCTGATCGGCGTCTCGGCCGGCGCCATGCAGGGCTATTTCGGCGGCTGGACGGATCTCCTGTTCCAGCGCTTCATCGAAATCTGGTCGGCCATCCCCGTGCTCTACCTGCTCCTGATCGTTGCCGCCATCCTGCCACCCGGCTTCTTCATCCTGCTCGGGCTGATGCTGGTGTTCTCCTGGGTGGCGCTGGTGGGCGTGGTACGGGCCGAGTTCCTGCGCGCCCGCAACTTCGAATATGTCAACGCGGCGCGCGCACTCGGCGTGCCCAATCGCACCATCATATTCCGGCACCTGCTGCCCAACGCCATGGTCGCGACGCTGACCTTCCTGCCGTTCATCCTCAACGGCTCGATCTCGACCCTGACCTCGCTCGACTTCCTCGGCTTCGGCCTGCCGCCCGGTTCGGCCTCGCTCGGCGAGCTGCTCAAGCAGGGCCAGCGCAACCTCAACGCGCCATGGCTCGGCCTCTCCGGCTTTGTCGTGATCTCGCTGATGCTGTCGCTGCTGATCTTCATCGGCGAGGCGACCCGCGACGCCTTCGACCCAAGGAAGACGTTCAAGTGAGCGCCGCCCCTCTCCTTTCCGTCCAGGACCTGTCCGTCGCCTTCAGCCAGGGCGGCATGACGACGACCGCCGTCGACCACATCTCCTTCGACATCGCCAAGGGCGAGACGGTGGCGCTGGTCGGCGAATCGGGCTCGGGCAAGTCGGTATCGGCGCTTTCGGTGCTCAAGCTCCTGCCCTACCCGCCGGCGAGCCACCCCTCGGGACGCATGATGTTCGGCGGCCAGGACCTGCTCGCCCTCGACGAAAACGCCCTGCGCAAGGTCCGCGGCAACAAGATCACCATGATCTTCCAGGAGCCGATGACCTCGCTCAACCCGCTGCACACCATCGAGCGGCAGATCGTCGAGGTGCTGTCGCTGCACCAGGGCATGGGCGACAAGCAGGCGCGCGCCCGGACGCTCGAACTGCTCGAGGAAGTCGGCATCCGCGAACCCGGCAAGCGGCTCGACGCCTATCCGCACCAGCTCTCGGGCGGCCAGCGCCAGCGCGTGATGATCGCCATGGCGCTCGCCAACGAGCCGGAATTGCTGATCGCCGACGAGCCGACGACGGCGCTCGACGTCACCGTGCAGGCGCAGATCCTCGAACTGCTCGCCAAGCTGAAGGCCCGCAAGGGCATGTCGATGCTGTTCATCACCCATGACCTCGGCATCGTGCGTCGCATCGCCGACCGGGTCTGCGTCATGACCAAGGGCCAGATCGTCGAGACCGGGCCGACCAAGGAAATCTTCGCCAACCCGCAGCACAGCTACACGCGCCACCTGCTGGCCGCCGAGCCCAAGGGCAGGCCGCCGGTGGCCGACGCGGCGGCGAAAACGGTGATGTCCGGCTCCGACGTCAAGGTCTGGTTCCCGATCAAGCAGGGCTTCTTCCGCAAGACGGTCGACCATGTGAAGGCGGTTGACGGCATCGACGTTGCCGTCCGCGCCGGCCAGACCGTCGGCGTGGTCGGCGAATCGGGCTCAGGCAAGACGACGCTGGGACTGGCGCTGACGCGCATGATCTCGTCGCAAGGCAAGATCGACTTCGACGGCCGCGAGATCGACAAGTTCAGCTTCAACGCGATGCGGCCGCTCCGGCGCGAGATGCAGATCGTGTTCCAGGATCCGTTCGGCTCGCTCAGCCCGCGCATGTCGATTGCCGACATCATCGAGGAGGGGCTGAAGATCCACGAGCCCGGCCTCAAGGTGGCCGAGCGCGACCGCAAGGTCGTCGACGTGCTGCGCGAGGTCGGCCTCGACCCCGAAACCCGCTTCCGCTATCCGCACGAATTCTCCGGCGGCCAGCGCCAGCGCATCGCCATCGCGCGCGCCATGGTGCTCAAGCCGCGCTTCGTCATGCTCGACGAGCCGACCTCGGCGCTCGACATGAGCGTGCAGGCGCAGGTGGTCGACCTGTTGCGAAGCCTGCAGGCCAAGCACGACCTCGCCTATCTGTTCATCAGCCACGACCTCAAGGTCGTGCGTGCGCTGGCCAACGACGTCATCGTGATGCGCAACGGCAAGGTTGTCGAAGCCGGGCCGTCCGAGCAGATTTTCGAGCGTCCGCAAACGGACTACACTCGGGCGCTGATATCGGCGGCGTTCAAGATCGAGACCGCGCCCACCGGCGTGGTCAGCGAATAGCATCAAGGGCATAGCATGGCGGGCATGGGCAAGGTTCTTCTTTCGATCACCGGATTCAACCCGCAGCGCTGGTATGAATTGCTGTCGGCGGAGCGCGAGGTGGTGCTCGAACCGGAAGGTGCCGCCGACCCGTCGATCGACTATGCCGTGGTGTGGAAACAGAAGCCGGGCCTGCTGGCCAAGCTGCCGAACCTGAAGGCCATCTTCTCGATCGGCGCCGGCGTCGATCACCTGTTTGCCGATCCCAACCTGCCTGCGGCCCCGATCGTCCGCGTCGTGGACGAAAACCTGACCCAGCACATGGTCGAGTATGTGTTGTGGCGGGTGTTCGACCATCACCGCCAGGGCCAGCTCTACCGGGCCCAGCAGACAAAGAAGGCCTGGCACGAGCCGCCGCAGCGGCCCGCCGCCGACATCTCGGTCGGCATCATGGGTCTTGGCAATCTCGGCCGCGCGGCGGCCGAAGCGCTCAAGGCCGCCGGCTTCCGCGTCAATGGCTGGAGCCGCCGGCCGCAGGAAGTCGCAGGCGTGACCACATTCAGCGGCGATGCCGGGCTGGTGCCGTTCCTCAACGCCACCGACATCCTGGTGGTCCTGCTGCCGTTGACCGAAGCGACAAAGGGCATCATCAGCTACGGCCTGCTCAAGGAGTTGCGCCGGCGCAACGGCCTCGGCGGCGCGGTGCTGATCAATGCCGGTCGCGGCAAGCTGCAGCGCGACGCCGACATCCTGCGCGCGCTCGACGACGGCACGCTGAAAGAAGCGAGCCTGGACGTGTTCGAGGTCGAACCGCTGCCCAAGACGAGCCCGATGTGGAACCACCCGAAGGTGTTCGTCACGCCGCATGCGGCCGCGACGTCCGACCCGACGCACCTGGTGCCGCCGATGCTCAGGCAGATGGACGCTTTCGAGCGCGGCGAGCCGCTGGAAAACGTCGTCGACCGTACCGCTGGCTACTAGGAGCCAGAAGCCCTCAAGGCCGGCGGAACCCGGTCGGCCCGCCATAGAGGTAGCCGATACGGTCGATGGCATCGCGCAGGCCTTCGCGCGCGACCGTCATGGTGTGGCCATTGGCGTGGATCATGTTCACCGCATCGGTCATGATCGCGACGTGGCCTTTCCAGAACACGAGATCGCCGCGCCGCAACTGCGAAAAATCCACACCCGCATCGACCGGACTGCCGAGCGAGGCTTCCTGCATGTCCGAATCGCGCAGGACGTCGCGGCCGGCCATGCGCATCGAAAGCTGGACCAGCCCCGAGCAGTCGATGCCGAAGGCGCTGAAGCCGCCCCAGAGATAGGGCGTATCGACCAGCCGTTCCGCCACCGAAACGAAATCGTCGGCCCTGGTTGCCAGCGGCGCGAGGTGCTGGGCGACCAGCGCCTCGCCCGAGGCAAGCAGGGCATATGTCGTGCCACGCGTTTCGGCATGGCCGGTCACCGCAACCCTCGAGCCGAGCGACAATGCGGCGCCGCGCGGAAACTTCATGTCAGGGCCGGGATAGAGGAAGGTGCGTGTCGCCATGACGACATGGGTCGGCGCCGGGCCGCCCGGCGCAAGGTCGCCCGAGGCGACATAGCCGACATAGCCGTCGCGCTCGGCCTGGACCCAGGCAAAGCCGTCGGCCTCCTCGAAGACAATCACGTCGTCGCCGTGAAGCAATTGCGTGTTGAGCCCGGCATCCGGCCGGGGCGCCTTGCGCATGTCGGCGACGGGTGCGGAGACACGCGCCGGACGGCCGGCGACGTAGCGCTCGGCCGCCACTTCGCCCTCAAGGCGGGCGTCGGCAAGGTCGGGACGGAAAGCGTGAAGGCGGCTGTCGCGGGCGGTCAAATCGGAAGCTCCATGGCTTTGGCGATGATAGCATCGCCCAATCTCTCGACATAGAGCGCGCCTTCGACGGTGCGCCTGATCAGCACGTTGCGCTTGTCGCTCGGATCGCGGTGCCGCGACACCAGCTTGAGCGCACCCATGGTGTCGAGCGCGCGGGTGATGACCGGCTTGCTAACGCCGAGGCGGGCCGCCAGCCCGCGAACCGTGTGCGGCGGCGGGTCGAGATAGATGGTGAGCAGGATCGCCATCTGGCGCAGCGTCAGGTCGGGCGCGTCGTCACGCACCTCGGACAAGGCAAACTGCTGCAGCAGTTTCAACGACTGGCTCGGGCGCAATGCGATCGGCATGCCGCCAGCATCCACGCTAATTGTTTCGGTTCCGTTTCAGTCAAATGGGATTTTTGCGGCGGGCGTGAGGCGGGACGCATCTTGGTTAGGTCGCGCCGCCCCTCATCCGCCTGCCGGCACCTTCTCCCCGTGAGGACGGGGAGAAGGCACAAGCGGCACCGTCCATGCCCCCTCTCCCCGTTCTTCACGGGGAGAGGGTAAGGGTTAGAGGCAAACTCCCGCTTTAGCCAAACCGCGCAGAGATGACCTTTTCCAATGCGCGGATCGCCTGGGCTTCGCCGCCGGCCGGGCCGTGCGGACGGTCCGTCGGGTTCCAGGCGAAGATGTCGAAATGCGCCCAGGCGGTGGTCTTTTCGACAAAGCGCTTGAGGAACAGGGCTGCCGTGATCGAGCCGGCGAAACCATCCGAGGTGACGTTGTTCATGTCGGCGATCTTCGAAGACAGTTTTGCGTCGTAAGGCTTCCAGAGCGGCATGCGCCAGATCGGGTCCTCGACCGCGCCGGATGCGGCTGCGAGCTCGGCCGCCAGGGCATCGTCGTCGGTATAGAAGGGTGGCAGGTCCGGACCGAGGGCGACGCGCGCCGCCCCCGTCAGCGTCGCCATGTCGACCAGCATTTCCGGCTGCTCCTCGTCGGCGAGGGCAAGCGCGTCGGCGAGCACCAGCCGGCCCTCGGCGTCGGTGTTGCCGATCTCGACCGTGATGCCCTTGCGGCTCTGCAGCACGTCGCCGGGGCGGAAGGCGTTGGCTGAAATCGAATTCTCCACCGCGGGGATGAGCACGCGCAGCCTGACGTTCAGCCGTGCCGCCATGATCATCGAGGCGAGGCCGAGCACGTTGGCGGCACCGCCCATGTCCTTCTTCATCAGCAGCATGCCCGAGGCAGGCTTGATGTCGAGGCCGCCGGTGTCGAAACAGACGCCCTTGCCGACAAGCGTTACCTTGGGGGCATCGTGCGCGCCCCAGGTCACGTCGATCAGCCGCGGGGCTTCATGCGAGGCGCGGCCGACGGCGTGGATCATCGGGAAATTGTGTTCGAGCAGGTCGTCGCCCATCGTCACGCGGACCTCGGCGCCATGTGCGCCAGCGAGGTTCCGAGCCACTGCCTCGAGCGCTGCGGGGCCCATGTCGTTGGTCGGCGTGTTGACGAGATCGCGGACAAGGAACACCGCGTCGACCAAGCGGATCAGGCGGGCTGCATCCGCGCCCGCAGGCACAGCGAGCCCAAGCTCCCTGCCCGGCTTCTTGCCGTAGCGGGTGAAGCTGTAGCCACCGAGCGCGACAGCAAGGGCCGCCAGTTCGGGATGCGCCGGCGCAGTGGCGAAATGCCATTCGCCTTCGGGCAGGTTGCGGGCAAGAACGCCGTAGCCAAGCCCGTTCTCCTGCTGGCCCGTGCCGAACAGCGCACCGGCCAGCCGGCCATCGGCGCCGGGAATGGCAAGAACCTTGCCGGCCTCGCCGGCGAAGCCGTTGGCACTGGCCCAGGCGACGATTTCGGGGGCGAGACCGGCATTCCCCAGGCCATCCTTGGCAACCAGGTGGATCGGCAGCGCATCGCTGGGCTTGGCGTCGAGCAGTTCGACCGGCATTTCGGCTCCTTCAGTGTCGGAAGGCAGTGCATCAGGGCACTCTTAACCATCCGTTAGGGTTAACAGATTATTTCTCCAAAGCGGGGAAATGGCCGCGAAACGGCCACGCGGACGAATGGAGACCTGCCTCCGATGTTGACCAATCGCTCGATGAACGCAACGGGAAAAAGCCTTGCCAGAGCGGCTTTCATGGCGCTGCTGATGGCCGGCGTCGCCGGTTGCGGCACCAGCAAGATGACCACCGGTTCGATCGGTCGCGGCAAATCGGTCGACACCATGTCGACCGGCGCGATCGCCGGCTCCACCGACCAGATCGGACGCACCTATGCCAGCGATCCGAACAACAAGCCGGTGGCGATGCAGTATGCCTCGGCGCTGCAGATGAAGGGTCAGACGGACCAGTCGCTGGCGGTGATGCGCAAGCTCGCGATCGGCTACCCCAAGGACCGGGACGTGCTCGCCGCTTACGGCAAGGCGCTGGCCGCCTCGGGCGAGTTGCAGCCGGCGCTCGACGCCGTGCGCCGCGCCCAGACCCCGGAATATCCCGACTGGAAGTTGGTCTCGGCCGAAGCCGCGATCCTCGACCAGCTCGGCCAGACACAGGACGCGCGCAGCCTCTATCGCAAGGCGCTCGACCTCAAGCCGAACGAACCGACCGTGCTTTCCAATCTCGGCATGTCCTACGTGCTCGAAGGCGACCTGACGTCGGCCGAGACCTATCTGCGCTCGGCCGCTTCGCAGCAGGGCGCCGACAGCCGCGTGCGCCAGAACCTTGCGCTCGCCGTCGGCCTCCAGGGGCGGTTCGGCGAAGCCGAGCAGATCGCGAAACAGGAGCTTTCGCCCGAGCAGGCGCAGGCCAATGTCACCTATCTCCGCAACATGCTTGCCCAGCAGAACGCCTGGAACCAGATCAAGGCCGAGGACAAGCCGACCACCAACTGACCGCATGGCGCGGACACGAAAAAGGCCGCGTCGTCCGACGCGGCCTTTTTCGTTTTGTCCGGGCTAACCGGAGCCTATTCGCTGCTCGACTGCTGCTTGTCGCCAAAGAGGCCACGTTCGCTGATCTGGATGCCGGCAGGGCCGAGGATGATGGCAAACAGCACCGGCAGGAAGAACAGGATCATCGGCACCGTCAGCTTGGGCGGAAGTGCGGCGGCCTTCTTCTCGGCGGCATTCATGCGCATGTCGCGGCTTTCGGCCGCCAGCACGCGCAGGGCGTGCGCGACAGGGGTGCCGTAGCGCTCTGCCTGGATCAGGGCCTGGGTCACCGACTTGACGGAATCGAGGCCCGTGCGGGCGGCAAGGTTCTCATAAGCCTGGCGACGCTCGGTCAGGTAGGACAGCTCGGCGTTGGTGAGCACGAACTCTTCGGCGAGGTCGACGGATTGCGACCCGATCTCATCGGCGACCTTGCGTAGCGCCGCTTCCACCGACATGCCCGATTCGACGCAGATCAGCATCAGGTCGAGCGCGTCCGGCCATGCCTGCTGGATCGACTGCTTGCGCTTGGTGGCGCGGTTGGAAACATAGAGCACCGGCAGGTAGAAGCCGACATAGGCCGCCACGATGCAGATGAAAATCTTGACGAAGACCGGCTTTTCCGCGGCTCCGCCCATTACGAAGACATAGACGGCAGCCAGCACCAAGCCGACGAAGGGCAGCACCAGGCGAAAGAACAGGAAGCGGGTCAACGGATTCTGGCCGCGGAAGCCGGCAACCTTCAGCTTGTTGAGCGTGCCTTCGTCGACGAGCGCGCGGCGCAGGTCGAGGCGCTCGACGATGTTGCGCATACCGGCATGCTGCTGCTCGCGTAGCGCGCCGCGGCGGCGATCGCTTTCGGCGGCCAGACGGACACGCTGCTTGGCACGCAACTCGTCACGTTCCAGCGCAACAGCCTTCATGCGCGCCTTCAGCGGATTGCCGATCAGCGACGGCATCGCCGTGAAGACCGTGGCGAAGACGGCGATGCCGACCAGCAGGGCGATGAGGAAGGACGGGTCGGTGAGCGACTTGACGACTTGATCGGTCATTTGTGCACTAGACCTCGAAATTCATCATCTTGCGCATGACGAAGATGCCGATCGACATCCAGATGCCGGAGATGCCCAGGATCAGATTGCCGGTGTTCGTGGTGAACAGCGGCATGATGTAGTTCGGGCTCGAGAGGTAGACGAGGAAGGCGACGATGATCGGCAGGGCGCCGATGATGGCCGCCGAGGCCTTGGCTTCCATCGACAGCGCCTGAACCTTGGCTTTCATCTTCTTGCGGTCACGCAGCACGCGCGACAGGTTGCCCAGCGCCTCGGACAGGTTGCCGCCGGCCTGGCTCTGGATCTGGATGACGATGCCGAAGAACCCGGCTTCGGGACACGGCATGGTCTCGGTCATGCGCAGGGCCGCGTCGGGGATGGCGATGCCAAGTTGCTGGGCCTCGACGATGCGGCGGAACTCGCCCCGCACCGGCTCCGGCGATTCCGACGCGATCAGGCGAATGCCGTCGTTGAGCGGCAGGCCCGACTTCACCGCGCGCACGATGATGTCGAGCGCATTGGGAAACTCTTCGAGGAACTGCTTGACCCGGCGGCTGCGCCGGAAGGCGACAAACCAGCGTGGCAGCCCGACCGTGCCGGCGAGAAGCGCACCGGGCAGCAGGATCAGCGGGGCGCCGGCGATGTAGACGAGAAGGGTCGTCACGATGCCGCAAACCACGGAATAGACGTAGAAGCGCTCGATCGTCACCAGCATGCCGGCCTGCTTGATCTGAACCTTCAGCGGCGGCTTCTTGATGTTGCGGTCCTTGGCCTTCTGCTTGTCGTCCAGTTCCTTGAGCGTGTCCTGGACAGACTTCCGGCGCTTGGCGACTTCGGCAGTCCGATCGCGCGAAGCCTTGACCAGCGAGCGGTCCATTTCGGTCTGCCGCACGGTCGAAAGGCGGCGCTCGGTGTTGCTCTCGCTTTCCATGCGCTTGAACAGGAAAGCGTAGGCCACCAGGCCGGCGCTCAGACCGGCAAGGACGACAAAGACCAGCATTGAGGCATCAAGCCCGAACATGGCGCCCTAATTCCTCCCCGCTCGCATCGTTGTCGGCGTCATATCAGTCAGCACTCTTTTCCATGCTCTCGAGAGCATTGGCCAACCGGACATCCTCGCCGAAGTAGCGTGCCCGGTCCCAGAAATGCGGCCGGCCAATGCCTGTAGAAACGTGCTGGCCAAGAAGCCTGCCGTTCTGGTCCTCGCCCTTGATGTTGTAGAGCACCAGGTCCTGGGTGATGATGACGTCGCCTTCCATGCCAATCACCTCGGTGATGTGGGTGATGCGGCGCGAGCCATCGCGCAGGCGGGCGGCCTGGATGATGACGTCGACTGAACCGACGATGATCTCGCGCACCGTCTTCTGCGGCAGCGAATAGCCGCCCATGGCGATCATGGACTCGATACGGTTGAGGCACTCGCGCGGGCTGTTGGAGTGGATGGTGCCCATCGAGCCGTCGTGGCCGGTGTTCATCGCCTGCAACAGGTCGAACACCTCCGGTCCGCGCACTTCGCCGACGATGATCCGCTCAGGACGCATGCGCAGGCAGTTCTTGACGAGGTCGCGCATGGTGACCTCGCCCTCGCCTTCCAGGTTGGCGGGGCGTGTTTCGAGGCGGACCACATGCGGCTGCTGCAGCTGCAGTTCCGCCGAGTCCTCGCAGGTGATGATGCGCTCGTCGCGGTCGATATAATTGGTCAGGCAGTTGAGCAGGGTCGTCTTGCCCGAACCGGTACCGCCCGAGATGACGATGTTGCAGCGGACGCGGCCGATGATCTTCAGCACGTCGGCGCCATGCTGGGAAATGGCGCCGAACTTGACGAGCTGGTCGAGGGTCAGCTTGTCCTTCTTGAATTTTCGAATGGTGAGCGCAGTGCCGTCGATCGACAGCGGCGGCGCGATGACGTTGACGCGGGAGCCGTCGGGCAGGCGCGCATCGCAGATCGGCGAGGATTCATCGACGCGGCGGCCGACCTGGCTGACGATACGCTGGCAGATGTTGAGCAGTTGCTGGTTGTCGCGGAAGCGGATGCCGGTCTGCTCGACCTTGCCGTTGACTTCGATATAGACGTTCCTGGCGCCGTTCACCATGATGTCGGCGATGTCGTCGCGTGCGAGCAAGGGCTCCAGCGGACCGTAGCCGAGAACGTCGTTGCAGATATCCTCGAGCAGCTCTTCCTGCTCGGCGATCGACATCGCGAAGTTCTTGATCGCGATGATGTCGTTGACGATATCGCGAATTTCCTCACGCGCGCTGTCGGGATCGAGCTTGGCCAGCTGCGACAGGTCGATTGTATCGATCAGCGCCGAAAAGACCTGGCTCTTGGTATCGTAGTAGCTTTCGCTGCGTTCGCGCTGCGGCTTGCGCGGTTCGGCGGCGAATGGCGCCGTCGGCTGGACCGTGCGCCGCTGCGCCGCGGCCGGTTCCGCGGGCGCGGCAGCCGGCGCAGGTGGGCGCGGCGCAACCAGCGTGTCACCGGTGTTTGCGACCGGCGCCTGTATCGGTGCGTTCGGGCGGAATCCCGGCGTTGAGCGGTTGCCGTCGTCGCTGCCTCTTCTGCCAAACATGGTCGACTATCGCCTCCGCCGCGCGGGTATCACTTCTTGCGTGCCTTGAGCTTGGCCAGGATTCCACCAAGACCCGACTGCTTCTTGGCCTTGGCTTCCGACCTTCCGGTCAGCACGTGCGCAATCTCGTTCATCGTCTGGACGATCGGGTTCTTGGCATCCATCTCGCCCAGCATGCGGCCATTGTTTGCGGCATTGCCGAACAGCAGCGCGTCGAAGGGAATGACGGACATCGGGGTGATGCCGAGCGGTTCGGCGAAATCGCTTGCGGCGATTTCCGGACGCTTGGGCAGGCCTGCCTGGTTGAGGATCAGCCTCGGCGGCGGATCGTTGGGCCGCAGCCGCTTGAGCATGTCGACCAGGTTCTTGGTGTTGCGCAGATTGGCGAGCTCGGGCGTCGCAGTGATGACCACTTCGTCGGCACGGGCAAGCGTGTTCTTGCTCCATCCGCTCCAGATGTGGGGGACGTCGAGCACCAGCAGCGGCGTGCTGCGCTGGGCCGTGTCGATGATCTGAGAAAATGCCTCGGCGTCGAAATCATAGACGCGCTCGAGCGTCGAGGGCGCGGCCAACAGGGACAGGTGTTCGGCACATTGCGCCAACAGACGGTCCAGATAGACCTCGTCGACGCGCTCGGGCGCAAACACGGCTTCGGCAATACCTTGGGCAGGGTCCTGGTCGAAGTTGATGTTGGCGGTACCGAAAGCCAGGTCGAGGTCGGCAACGACCACTTCCGACTTGAACAGGTTCGACATGCTCCAGGCGACGTTGTGGGCGATGGTCGAGGAGCCGACGCCACCCTTGGCGCCGACGAAGGCAATCGAGCGCCCCATCGGCTCCGCCTCGGGATCGACGAAGATCGAGGAGATCACGCTGACGATGTCGGCGGTCGACACAGGCGCCACGACGTATTCGGAGATGCCCGAGCGGATCAATTCGCGGTAGAGCGCAATGTCATTGTAGTGCCCGATGACCACGACCTTGGAGCTCGGGTCGCAATATTCCGACAGCGCGTGCAGAGATTCGAGGAGGGTCTTCGGTTCGCCGCGCGATTCGAGGATGATCAGGTTGGGCGTCGGCGCGCCGCGATAGACTTCGACGGCAGTCTCGACCCCGCCCATATGGACCTGGAGATGGGCCTTGGCCATGCGCCGGTCGGCGCCGGCCCGTTCGATCGGGCCGGCGACGCTGTCGCTCTCGCAGAAGGCCTGGATGGAGATGCGCGGCACGGGCCGCAGCGCCTGCATCAATGCCATGTCCTGATGCGGCTGCTCCGCGTTCTCAGGCTGGGAATCGTAGGCGAGATTGCTCATTGTCTCGTTCTTCCCATAGCTCGCGATCAATAGTTCACTTCGGAGTTCTTGTTGAACTCCGTGGTAATGCCGCGCTTGCGGTAGAGATCGATCACTTCGCCGCGATTTTCGGCGTCGATCTCCGTCTGCTTGCGCGGTCCAAGCAAGTCGGCGGGGTTGGCAACCTGTGCGGCGAGGTTGTTCTGATAGGAACAGCCGAAATTTGCGTAGTGCTTGTTCTCGGTCGTGTTGAGCACGTCTTCGGGCCAGCGGCCGCAACGGTCGGTCTGCGCCCGCATGGCGGTGTAGGTCACGCGCACCGGCGACGCGGCATCGGCATAGGCCGCCTGGTAGCGGGCGATGTCGATGCGGTTCGACGGAACGCCATTCCTGGTAGCCACGCGCGCCAGAGCCCGTGCCGCCTCGTTCGCCGCGACGTCGTTCGAAGCCCCCGCGGGGACCATGATCGTCAGCGCCGGCTTGGAGCGGCTGTCGTAATCGCTGAGGAAGCCGACGAATGTCGCCTCCTGGCCCTTGGAGATGCCCCGGTCACTGTTGCCGACGGCGATGTCGAGGGTCTGGTTCTTCTCGGCAATGACGATCGGGTGATTGGTGCGGTAGTCATCCGGGATCGAGCCGACGGTGACGCTGTCGCGGTTGGTCGCGCAACCGGCGACAAGGGCGACGGCGGCGGCCGCCAGAAGCGGACGGAAGAGGCGCGACGTTTCCAGCCGGGTCCGGCTGGTCGTGCGCGTGGCGTGGTGTATTGCCTGAGACATGCCCCTATCCCCGCTCATTTGTAGATGAAGCCGACGACGCCGTGATAGCGGCCCATGGGCTTGTCGGTTTTCATTGTGCCGTAGACGCGATTGACGCGGCCGAGGAACATGCCGGCGCCGTCGCTGGCGGCGTTGAAATTGTCGTCTGGCTTGGCGAGTTCGTTGCGCGCCACCGGACGGGCAAGATACGGCGTGACGATGATCACGAGTTCGGACTCGTTGCGGACGAAGTCGCGGCTGCGGAACAGGGTGCCAAGCACCGGGATCTTGGACAGCCCGGGCAATCCGTTGACCGCCTGACGCACGTCGTCGCGGACAAGGCCGGCAATCATCATGGATCCGCCGGAAGGCAGCTCCACCGTCGTGTCGGCCAGGCGCTTGCGGATCGACAGCGCCGTCATGCCGGGCGAATTGAACGTTGCCCCGCGGGATCCGCCTCCCGAGAGCGAGACCGACGCTTCGGTGGTCGGCTCGGAGACCTGGGTCCTGATCTTGAGGCTTATGCGCCCCGGGGACAGCACCACCGGCTGGAATTCGAGGCCGATGCCGTATTCGATCTTTTCGATTTCGTACGTCCGGCCGCCGGAGCTGTTTCCTTCCTGGTTGGTGACCAGGTTGAACTCGCCGCCGACCTTGAACGTCGCCTTCTCGCCCGAGACAGCGGTGAGGGTCGGCTCGGCAAGCGTCTTCATCACGCCGGCCTGCTCCATGGCATTGACATACGCGTCGAGAAGCGAGGTGCCGATGGACACCTGCGAGGCGCCGAGCGGCTTGCCAAGTCCTGGGATGCTGTCGCTGATGGCACCCCAGCTGATGCCGTTGGCATCGCCCGAGCCGATCATGTTGACGCCGAGCTGCTTCATCACCGTGCGGCTGACCTCGGCGACGGTGACCTTGAGCATCACCTGGTCGTCGCCGACGATCTGGAGCAGGTTGACGATCTTGCTCTTCTGTCGCGTCGAGTCGGGATTGTCGATGTCGACGCCGCCATTTTCCGAGCCGCCGCTGGCGGTCTGCGAATATTGCCCGGTCGTCGCCTCACCGCCGGTGACGAAGATGGTCGCCAGATCGACGGCCCGCTTGGCATCGAGCGGCGTGTCGACGGTGCCCGTCAGCACGACGTTGTCGTTGATCAGTTCGACCTTGATCTGCGAATTCGGGATGAAGCGCTTGATGTAGTCCTCAAGTCCCGCAACGTCGCGCTCGATGGCGAGATCGAGGCTGGCGATCTGTTCGCCATTGGGCCCGAAGACGAAGATATTGGTCTGGCCGACCGACTTGCCGAACAGATAGATGCGGCGCGCCGTGCGTGTCACGGCATCGGCGACCGCCGGATTGGCGACCAGGATGTCGTAGGCGTCGGACGGCAGGTCGATGACCACCGACTTGTTAAGACCGAGCTTGACGCGCTGGCTGGAATTTTCCGCGCCGACCCTCGCCTTGGCGGCAAGGACGGGCGATTGCCAGACCACAACGGAGCTCAGCGCCAACGTTGCAGCAGTGACAAGAAGTCTGGCTGAGGACCTCATTTCCTTGCTCCCGATTCGGAAATCTCACCTGACTTGATGAGGCGCACCGTGCCGCGCTTGCCACTGCCCGAGACCAGGTAGTCGGCCTCGGCGAGGTTCCTTTCCTGGGCGTCGGCGACCGAGCGCAGGGCAAGGGTGAGGCGATCCGCCATCTGCTGGGCGACGGTGATGATCTCGGCCTGCTGGGCGGTGAGCTCCAGCGTCGCGGTTTCGCCGACCTTGACCTTCTTGCCTTCCTCATCCTCCTGGATGGTCTGGTCGATGGCCAGCACCCGGATGTTCTTGAGGATGGTCTCGGTGATGAAACCGCTTCCCGACTTCGCGGCATCGCTGCGGCGGGTCATGATCACGTCGACGTAGTCATTCGGCAGAATGAAGCCGCCGGCGGAAGTGTCGGCGGAGATCGCGGTCGCGACGGCACGACTGCCTGCCGGCAGGACCGCCGACATGAAGCTCTGGCCTTCGCCGATCAGCTTCGACTTGCGTAGCGGCTCGCCGCCATACATGGCGAGGCGGGCGACCGAATTCTTGAATTTTTCCAGCGCCTCGGGTTCGGCGCTGCGGGTGATGAAATTGGGATTGACCGCATCGCTCGGCCAAGGCTGCCAGCTGATGTTGCCTTCCACGACGCCGCCCATCGGCACGTCGCCGGTGAGCACCAGCACGTCGGTAAGCGCGAGCTGCGGCTGTTGCGGGCCGGATTCGACGATGACCTCCGGCGGAGGCGGAGCAGACATGTTCTTGGCGACAAAACCAGCGCCGCCCGCGGCGGCGACCGCTACGCCCAGTATCATCAGTCGCGATGCAGCCATTGTCCGAACCTCGCCCCGGCAAACCCATCAAGCCAAGTCGGACTTTGCATAGACAATCGTCAAATTATGGTTAACGCGATCCTTATATACATGATTAACGATCCCTTACGCCCGCAGGCGAGGCGGTCATTGGGCCGCCAGCCGCTCCAGCGCCCAAAGCATCAGGGGCGAACTCGGATAGGTCAGCAGGCCGCCTATCCCCAGCGCAATGCCATAGGGCACGCCGCCAGCATCCTTGGAAAAATTCCTGAGGAACATGTTCTGGCTGGTGATGTGTGCGAGTACGGAGCTGCGGAAGGCCAGGATCGCGAGCGTCAGCATTCCGCCGAACACAGCAGAAACGAGAAGATATTGCATCAGCGGCATGCCGAGACCCATCCAGACGGCGGACGCCGCGATGAGCTTGGCGTCGCCGCCGCCCATGCCGCCAAGCGCGAACATCGCGAAGGTGACGGTGAGCAGCAATGCGCCGGCAGCCAGATGCATGCCGATGTCGACCCAGGCCATCCCAGTCAGCGGCGCAACGACTAGGAAGACACCCAGCAGCAGCAACGGCACGCGGTTGGCGATGGTCATCGACATGGTGTCGGAGACAGCCGAGTAGACCATGCAGAACGGAAAAACGACAAAGATCAGCGCTTCGAGCATCGTCAAACATCCGCATTCACTGTGTTGAACCAGCCTAGCTCGCGGGCATTAAGCCTGGATGAAGACGATTCAAATATTTGTTCCTACCGCCCGACGAGAAAAGGCTGCCCGAAGACAGCCTTTTCGATCGCATTGCCGGCAAGTAATGCAGTAGTCGTTAGTTGCCAGCGTTCGAGATCTCGGTCGAGATGGTCGTGAACTTCGAGTTGAGTGCGCTGCCGACCATGCCGGCGCCGGCAATGATGGCAACTGCGATGAGGGCGGCGATCAGACCGTATTCGATGGCGGTCGCGCCGGATTCGTCCTTCACAAAACGTGCGATGAGATTGGACATTGGAGAGCTCCTTACTCCGTTTGTTACAGCACTTCCGTCAACATTTCTTTGTCGTCGATCGGATGACTGCAACCTAGCGGGGAGCTCTTTCAAACGGCTTAAGAAACAGCCTTACCGAAACCTTTAGCCGGCCATTGGCGCCGCGTGGTTAACCGCAGGCTAAACGACGCGGGTGGTTTGTCGGCGCCTTGAAGCCGTGACCTACAGACGTTTCCAGTCTCCTCGCTTCATCATGGAGAGGAGCATTTCGCGTATCGGTTGCCGGCTGGCAGGCTGCTTAACTGTTGGTTCACCAAAAGCGTTCATCTTCCATTGATCAGTCGATACTGCCAGCGATCGAGGGGCGAGCGATGACGAGGCCGAGAGCTTTCTTTCCGGGAGCATGCGCAATTGCATTGGCGATGGCTGCCGCCCTGCCCGCCCAAGCGGGTTCCGGTATCGAAGTGACGATGAACCAGGCCAAGATCGTGCGGCTCGCCCGCCCGGCCGATACCATCGTGGTCGGCAACTCGTCGATCGCCGACGCCTCGGTCCAGGACGCCTCGACCCTGGTGCTGACCGGCAAGGGTTTTGGCGTCACCAACCTCGTGGTGCTCGATGCCAATGGCACGCCCATCGTCGACGAACAGGTGACAGTCATCCGTCACGACGCCTCTTCCGTCCGGATCTACCGCCGCTCCGAGATACAGACTCTCTCTTGCACACCTTATTGCGAGAGCTCCTACAAGAGCGACGCCGAGCGGATGTCCGAAAGCGAAATGAACGCTTCCCAGTAAGACGCCGGGATCGGCGACCCGGCCAAGGGTTAGCGCTCGGTAAAGATATTCCCTGCTATTTTCCCCGTCATCAAAACGGGACCTCAACGGCTTTGCACTATTGTCCGTCCGAAATGAGAAGGCGGTCGGGACATGAGCGACACGGCTACTGCAGTGCATGACGAGACGAAGGCGCGCCGGCGAGGATCGTTCGCCGGTTTCCTGCGTGACCGCAGCGGCAGCACGGCGATCGAGTTCGTCATGCTGGTAATCCCGTTCTCGCTGCTGGTTTTTGCCATCCTCGAGAGCTGCCTCTCATTCGCCGGCCAGCAAGTGCTGGCGAATGCAGCCGACGACGTCGCCCGCCAGTTGCGCACGGGACAGGTCAGGGCCGCAGAAGTCTCGAAAACCTCGCTGGAGAAGATGATCTGCGACCGGCTCGAGGTCTTCGTCGCCAAGGGTTGCCCCAATCTGATCGTCGACCTGAGGAGCTTTCCGACCTTCGAGAAGGCAGCCGAGGTGAAGCTGAAGTTCGTCAACAAAGAAATCGACACGTCGGGATTTGCCGTCACGCCGGGACCGGCCATGACCAAGAACATGCTGCGCGTCTTCTACAAATGGCCCGTCGTCACCGACTTCATGAAGGCTTCGATGTCGAACCTGGAGGGCGGCTACACGCTGCAGTTTGCATCCGTGGTCTGGCAGAACGAGCCGTTCAACGATTGATCGAAACCGCCGGCCAGGATTGGGCCGGCACGAGTGTGAAAAGACTTGGGATGTCGGCGTGGCCGGGGGCACTATCGATGCTTAAGAAGTTGCGATCATGCGCATATGCCTTGATGTCGGACCGGCGCGGCATCGCTGCGGTCGAATTCGCCTTCGTCGTCCCTCTCCTGCTGTCGCTGTATTTCGTGACAATGGAGGTCTCCCAGGCGATCGAGACGAACAAGAAGGTCAGCCGAGCCGGCTCGATGGTCGCCGATCTCATCACCCAGCAGCAGACGATCAAGGCTGCCGAAGTGGACGCGGTGATGAAGATCGCCGAGTCGATCCTGCAACCCTACAATCGCAGCACCGGAAAGATCTTCATCACGGCAATCCAGGTCACCGACGAGGCGTCGCCCAGGGTGCTGGTCGTGTGGTCGCGCAAATACATCAAGGGCTCGGCGACGCCGGACCTCGCCAAGGACACGGTGACGACAGTGCCTGACGCCCTCAGGACCAAGGGGGCTTTCCTGATCCGGGTCGTCAGCGAACTCGACTACAAGCCGATGATCACCTGGGCCGCCGAAGACAAGCCCGTGCTCGGCCTCGCAGCCGCCATCGATCCCGTCACCATGGACGAAGTCTACTATCTGCGGCCGCGCATGAGCCAGGCGATCCCCTGTGACGACTGCCAGACCTGAATCCTGGAACTGCTGCAGGATTTGCATGCGTCAGTTGCCATCTGCGGGATAATTGCCAACGTCTGCGACTGACCCTATGTCTGTGCGGCAAGCTGGCAACCGAGAGCCCCTCATAGATGGCGCGTGCATTCCTGTTCGTCCTGGATTCCTTCGGCATCGGCGGCGCTGCAGATGCCGCGCAATTCGGCGATGTCGGGTCCGATACCTTCGGCCACATAGCGGCGGCCTGCGCCGGGGGCCGAGGCGACCGCGACGGACTGCGCGCCGGCCCGCTCCATCTGCCGAACATGACGGCCCTCGGGCTTGGCCGCGCTGCAAGGCTGGCAACCGGCCTGGAGTTCGAAACCGGGGCCAGACTGCGTGACGGCGCCTTCCACGGTACGGCGCAGGAAATCTCCAGCGGCAAGGACACGCCGTCCGGCCATTGGGAAATCGCCGGCGTTCCCGTCACCTTCGACTGGGGCTATTTTCCGCAGACAGTTCCCGCCTTCCCGGCGTCGCTGACCGAGGCGATCATCCGCGACGGCAAGGTTTCAGGCATTCTCGGCGACTGCCACGCCTCGGGCATCGAGATCATCGAGCGGTTCGGCGAAGAGCACGTCCTGACCGGCAAGCCGATCTGCTACACCTCGGTCGACTCGGTCCTGCAGATCGCCGCGCATGAAGAGCACTTCGGGCTCGAGCGGCTCTATGACCTGTGCAGGACCGTCCGTCGGCTCGTCGACCCGCTGAACATCGGCCGCGTCATCGCCCGCCCCTTCGTCGGCGAAAGCAAGGACACGTTCGAGCGCACGCCGAACCGCAAGGACTATGCCACGCCGCCGCCCGAGGCGACGCTGCTCGACAGGCTCACCGAGCGCGGCAGCAAGGTCATCGCCATCGGCAAGATCGGCGACATCTTCGCCCATCGCGGCATCTCCGAGGTGCGCAAGGGCGTCGGCAACATGGCGATGCTCGACAAGGCGCTGGGCGCCATGGACGACGCCGGCGACGGCGACCTGGTCTTCGCCAACTTCGTCGACTTCGACACCGAATTCGGCCATCGCCGCGACGTGGCGGGTTACGCCGCGGCGCTCGAGGCCTTCGACAGGCGCATTCCCGAGGCCCTTTCGCGGCTGAAGCCGGGCGACCTGCTGATCCTGACCGCCGACCATGGCAACGACCCGACCTGGCGCGGCACCGACCACACCCGCGAACGCATTCCCGTGATCGGCATCGCGCCCGGCCTTACGGGCGGCGACATCGGGCTGCGGCCGACATTCGCCGACATCGGCGAAACGGTGGCCCAACATCTCGGCCTGCCACGCGCGCGCCACGGCACCTCCTTCCTCGAAACGATTGCCACCCATGCCTGAATTGCCCGAAGTCGAAACCGTCCGGCGTGGATTGCAGCCGGTGCTCGAAGGCGCGCGCATCGAGCGCGTCGAAACGCGCCGGCCGAACCTGCGCTACCCCTTCCCCGACCGCTTCGGCGAGCGCCTTGCCGGTAAGAGGATCACCTCGCTCGGCCGCCGCGCCAAGTACCTGCTCGCCGATGTCGAGGATGCGCCGCTGCTGATCTGCCATCTCGGCATGTCCGGCTCGTTCCGCATCGAAACCGACGAGGACGCGACGGCGCCGGGCCAGTTCCATCACGAGCGATCGAAGTCGGAAGCGCACGATCACGTCGTCTTCCACGTCGCAGACCGAAAAGGCGCCCCGGCACGCGTCGTCTTCAACGATCCCCGGCGTTTCGGCTTCATGCTGTTTGCCGAGCGCAACGGCACCGAGCATCCAATGCTGTCCGGCCTCGGCGTCGAGCCGACCGGAAACACGCTCGACGGCGCGTTGCTGGGCGGCCTGTTCGAAGGCAAGAAGACGCCGCTCAAGGCGGCACTGCTCGACCAGCGCCTGATTGCCGGTCTAGGCAACATCTATGTCTCCGAGGCGCTCTGGCGCGCCGGCCTGTCGCCGCTGCGCGCTGCCGGCACCATCGCCGGCAAGGGCAAGGCGGCGCGCGAACGTGCCGCGCTGCTCGCCACCTCCGTGCGCGAGGTGATTGCCGATGCGATCGCGGCGGGCGGCTCTTCGCTGCGGGACTATGTCCACACCGACGGCTCGCTGGGATACTTCCAGCACTCGTTCTCGGTCTATGACCGCGAGGGGGAACCCTGCCCGCACACCGGCTGTGCCGGCCATGTCGAGCGGATAGTGCAGAGCGGGCGGTCAACCTTCTATTGCCGCCAGTGCCAGCGCTAAGCTAGACCAAGTCTCAATGCTGATGCTGCGAGACAGGGAGAGCGCAAGATGGCCTATGAGACGATCATCGTGGAAACGCGAGGCAAGGTCGGGCTGATCACGCTCAACCGTCCGAAGGCGCTCAATGCGCTGAACACGCAGGTGCTCGGCGAATTGCTCGCCGCCACCGCTGCCTTCGAGGCCGACCATGGCATCGGCGCCATCGTCATCACCGGTTCGGAAAAGGCGTTCGCCGCCGGTGCCGACATCAAGGAGATGCAGGCCAAGACCTATGTCGAGGCCTATCTCGAGGATTTCTTCTCCGGCTGGGAAGCCTTCACCCGCAACCGCAAGCCGATGATCGCGGCCGTCGCGGGCTACGCCCTGGGCGGCGGCTGCGAGCTCGCCATGATGTGCGACTTCATCATCGCCGCCGACAGCGCCAAATTCGGCCAGCCCGAGATCACGCTCGGCGTCATCCCCGGCATGGGCGGCTCGCAGCGACTCACCCGTTTCGTCGGAAAGGCCAAGGCCATGGACATGTGCCTGACCGGCCGGATGATGGATGCGGCCGAAGCCGAGCGCTCGGGTCTGGTGTCGCGCGTGGTGCCGGCAGCCGACCTCATGGAAGAGGCGATGAAGGCAGCGGCCAAGATCGCCGATTTCTCGTTGCCGGCGGTCATGATGTGCAAGGAAGCCGTCAATCGCTCCTATGAGGTGACGCTTTCGGAAGGATTGCGCTTCGAGCGCCGCCTGTTCCATTCGATGTTCTCGCTCGAAGATCAGAAGGAAGGCATGGCGGCCTTTGCAGAGAAGAGAACCGCGAATTTCCGCAACCGCTGACCGGAATCGCGTTGACGTTGGGAGTAAGCTGAACTATAAGCCGCACCAACCGAGGCGCCCCTAGGGACGCCCGAATGATTTTTGCGCTTTGCGGGAAGCTGCTCGCGCCCACCATAGATCAAAGAGAGGCACCATGGCCAATACCTCCTCGGCCAAGAAGGCTACCCGCAAGATTGCCGCCCGTACCGCGGTCAACAAGAATCGCCGCTCGCGCGTTCGGACCTACATCCGCCAGGTCGAAGAGGCGCTGGCCTCGGGCGACAAGGCAAAGGCAGAAGCCGCCTTCAACGCCGCCCAGCCGGAATTGATGCGCGCCGCCAGCAAGGGCGTGGTCCACAAGAACACTGCCTCGCGCAAGGTTTCGCGTCTGGCCCAGCGGCTCAAGGCGCTTTCCGCCTAAGCCCTGCAAGCAATTGGATTTCTGATCAACCCGGCCTCACCAGCCGGGTTTTTCTTTTGTCCGAAAACGGCCGAAAAAGCAGTCCGCAACGACCTCGTGAGCATACCCCTGGGGCACCAAGATCTTTGCCGGCATATGCGGCTATTCTTATAAGTACAACTGCAGCAAGCGGCCTCTGCCGCAGACTCACCCTGGCAGAAATTCTCCTGTAAATTCATAAGCTTGTGCGCGGTCATCCACAGGTTGTTCACGTCGCCCACGGGGCTTGGGGGACAAGTTGGTGTCAAGCGGATTCTTTTATAATTTTTTCCAGCAGGGCCCGGTTTTTTTCGATCCCCGGAAAAGGGTTTGAATCACAAAGGCTTTGGCCGCCCGAGGGGGACAAACGGGCTTTGAATCCGGACGGGCGCTAAGCAGATTCATTAAAAACGCGTTAGACTCGGCCTTGCCCTGTCCACAGCGATTTTTGTAAGGTCTTTTCATCGAAGGGACGGGCACCAAGCCCTCTGCCAAGCCACAAAATCGGCGGCGTTCTCGGCGTGGATGGAATCCGCGATCGGGGGAGGCGTGCTCACTTCGAGATATACTTGGGGCGTGTGGGGATACACGGCATGGTGACTTTGCAATGCACCGGCGATTTCGCCGGGTGGCTACGCATTTGCCTGGTGCTGCTGCCCCCGCAGCACCGGCCTTCCGAAAGCGCCTGACGGCGCCGATGAAGGCAACACGGGGCCTCGCCGGAAACGGCAGCATCCCGAATGAACATACCGGTGGAGATGCGAGCGGCGCATCCCCATACGGCAACGAGGACCGAAGGTTAGGGATTGCGACATGCAAAGCGGCATCGAAAGGGAAGCAAATGCGGGCTTTCTTTTTACCGGCGAACTGATCGAGGGGAACGAAGTGGCAGCAACCAGCGCCGCAGAGAAGAATTTTGACCGGGTCAAGACGCAGCTCCAGGTTCGCCTGGGCAGTGAAGTATTCTCGAGCTGGTTCGGCCGCATGAAGCTTGCGGAAACCTCGAAGGGCGTCGTGCGCCTTTCGGTGCCGACGGCATTCCTGCGTTCCTGGATCAACAGCCACTATCTGGATCTGATTTCCGAGCTGTGGCGGCAGGAAGAACCCGAACTGCTGAAGCTCGAAATCATCATCCGCACGGCCACACGTCAGGTACGTCCCGGGGTGGAGACCGAAGCCACGGCACTGCGCAAGCCGGTGCGCCAGGCTCAGACGGCCCTGGCCACCAGCACGGTGGCAGCCGGACGCACCGAGCGCCCCGCCCCTGCCCGCAACGGCACGGCGGACGCGGAGTTCAAGCAGAGCGTTCTCGGCTCGCCGCTCGATCCGCGCTACACGTTCCAGTCCTTCGTCGAAGGCCCCTCCAATCGCGTGGCGCTGGCAGCGGCGCGCGCGGTGGCGGAATCGAACTCGCGCTTCAACCCGCTGTTCCTTCATGCCACGGTCGGCCTCGGCAAGACGCACCTGCTCCAGGCAATCGCCGCCGAGTCGCTGCGCCAGAACCCGAAGTCGCGCGTCGTCTACCTGACGGCCGAATACTTCATGTGGCGTTTTGCGACCGCGATCCGCGACAACAACGCGCTAACGCTCAAGGAGCAGCTGCGCGACATCGACCTTCTGATCATCGACGACATGCAGTTCCTGCAGGGCAAGTCGATCCAGCACGAGTTCTGCCACCTCATCAACATGCTGCTCGACTCGGCCAAGCAGGTCGTGGTCGCCGCCGACCGTCCGCCGGCGGAGCTGGAATCGCTCGAGCCGCGCGTGCGTTCGCGCCTCAATGGCGGCGTCGCGCTCGAAATGTCGGCGCCTGACTTCGGCATGCGCCTTGGCATGCTCAAGCTGCGCTTTGCCGGCGCCAAGAACGAAGACCCGAACCTCGCCATCGACGAGGAGATCCTCGCCCATGTCGCCCGCACCGTCACCGGCAGCGGCCGCGAGCTGGAAGGCGCGTTCAACCAGCTGATCTTCCGCCAGTCGTTCGAACCGCAGCTGTCGATCGAGAGGATCGACGAGATCCTCGGCCATATCTACCGCTCGGGCGAGCCCAAGCGCGTGCGCATCGAAGACATCCAGCGCATCGTCGCGCGCCACTACAACGTGTCGAAGACGGAGCTCCTGTCGAACCGCCGCACCCGCACCATCGTCAAGCCGCGCCAGATCGCCATGTATCTGTCGAAGGTCATGACGCCGCGCTCGCTGCCCGAGATCGGCCGGCGTTTCGGCGGCCGCGACCACACCACGGTGCTGCACGCCGTGCGCAAGATCGAGGACCTTTCCGGCGGCGACAACACGCTGGCGCAGGAACTCGAACTGCTGCGCAGGCTGATCAACGACCAGGCCTGACGGCCGGATGGCGGCGGCGACCGATCGACGCCCGCCACTTATCCCCAGAACGCCCGCGCAACCGCCCTGGAATGGCTGCGCGGGCTTGCCTTTCCGCACTTTTTACTGTCAGACTCGGCACCATTCCGATCGTGTTGCGGGCTTTCCCGGGCGCATTCGAGCCCGTGAGCCCGCACCTTCAAATAAGCGAGCCTGTTTCGTCATGCGTGTTATCCTGGAACGCTCCAACCTGTTGAAGTCGCTGAACCACGTGCATCGCGTGGTGGAACGGCGAAACACGATCCCGATTCTCTCCAACGTGCTGCTGCAGGCCGATGGCGCGAGCCTCGAGCTCAAGGCAACCGACCTCGACCTCGAGGTTTCGGAAGCTACGCCGGCAAATGTCGAGCAGGGCGGCGCGACCACCGTTCCCGCCCACCTGCTCTACGACATCGTGCGCAAGCTGCCCGACGGCGCCGAAGTGATGTTGAGGACCGACGACGACGGCAACGCCATGTCGGTGGTGTCGGGCCGTTCGAGCTTCCGCCTGCAGTGCCTGCCGCAGTCGGACTTCCCCGAGCTTTCGGCCGGCACCTTCTCGCATATCTTCCGGCTCGACGCCCAGGCGCTCAAGGGCCTGATCGACAAGACGCAGTTTGCCATCTCCACCGAGGAGACGCGCTACTACCTCAACGGCATCTACCTGCACACGCATGAAAGCGGCGGCAAGCTGATGCTGCGCGCGGTCGCCACCGACGGCCACCGCCTGGCCCGCGCCGAGGTCGAGGCCCCGGCCGGCTCGGAAGGCATGCCGGGCATCATCATTCCGCGCAAGACGGTCAGCGAGCTGCAGAAGCTGATCGACACGCCCGACGTGGCGGTGACGACCGAGCTTTCCGACACCAAGATCCGCCTGACCATCGGCGGCGTGATTCTGACCTCGAAGCTGATCGACGGCACCTTCCCCGACTACCAGCGCGTCATTCCGAGCGGCAACGACAAGAAGCTGGTCATCGACCGCCAGAGCTTTGCCGCGGCCGTCGACCGCGTCTCGACGATCTCGTCCGAGCGCGGCCGCGCCGTGAAGCTGTCGATCGCCGACGGGCTGGTGACGCTTGCCGTCAACAACCCCGATTCGGGCAGTGCCACCGAAGAGCTCGCCGCCGACTATTCGGCCGACCCGATCGAAATCGGCTTCAACGCCAAATACCTGCTCGACGTCGCCGCCCAGCTCTCGGGCAGCGAGGCGCGCTTCATGCTGGCCGATGCCGGCTCCCCCACGCTCATCCACGACACAGCCGACGAGAACGCTCTCTACGTGCTGATGCCGATGCGCGTGTAGCGCACCCACGCCCGTGCCAGGCCTGGAACCGGGGGGCGAACGAAAACGCACCCCCTCGACGCATATCCGTAAGCTCATGCTTACGGATTTCCGCAACTACACCTCGCTTGCGCTCGACCTCAGGCCCGGCCCGGTGGTGTTCACAGGCGACAACGGCGCCGGCAAGACCAATCTGCTCGAAGCGATCTCGTTTCTGACGCCGGGACGCGGCTTGCGCCGCGCGCCCTACCCCGACGTGGCGCGCGAAGGCAGTGCCGGCGGCTTTGCCGTGCATGCCGGCATCGAAGGGCCGTTCGGCGACGTCGAGATCGGCACGGGCACCGCACCGGAAGCCGCAGGCGAGGCTGGCCGGCGCGTGCGCATCAACGGCGCCAATGCCAGATCGGCCGACGACATGCTCGAATGGCTGCGCGTGGTCTGGCTGACGCCATCGATGGACGCGCTGTTCACCGGGCCGACCGGCGACCGCAGGCGCTTCCTCGACCGGCTGGTGCTGGCGATCGACCCCGCCCACGGCCAGCGCGCGCTCGACTACGAAAAGGCGATGCGCGGCCGCAACCGGCTGCTGGCCGAAGACCGCCGCGACAACGCCTGGTTCGATGCGATCGAGATCCAGATGGCCGAGACCGGGGCCGCGATCGCCGCCGCCCGCGTCGAGATGGTGCGCCTGCTCACCGCCATGATCGGCCGCATGCCCGAGACCGGCCCCTTCCCGCAGGCGGAGCTGGCACTTTCCGGAACGCTGGAGCAAAGCATCGGCAACATGCCGGCAGTGGAACTGGAGGAGCGCTTCCGCCAGGCTCTCGCCGGCGGCCGCGAGCGCGACCGGGCGGCGGGGCGCACGCTGGAAGGTCCGCACCGCTCCGACCTCGTCGTGCGCCATCGGCCCAAGTCGATGCCGGCCGAACTGTGCTCGACCGGCGAGCAAAAGGCTTTGCTGGTCGGCATCGTCATTTCGCACGCGCGGCTGACCGGCGAAATGGCAGGTGCTGCCCCCATCCTGCTGCTCGACGAGATCGCCGCCCATCTCGACGCCGGACGGCGCGCCGCACTGTTTGAAATCCTCGAGGACCTCAACTGCCAGGCCTTCATGACCGGCACCGAGCCGGCGCTGTTTTCCAGCCTCGCCGGCCGGGCGCAGTTCCTGACAGTCGACCACGGCAGCGTTCGCGCGACGGAAGGCGACTGACAAGCAGAACGCTCGGCGATATGGTTGCGGCATGAACCAGTCCGCCCCGCTTTCGCCCGAAGAACTCGAACGCTACGCCCGCCACATCGTGCTGCCGGAGATCGGCGGCCCGGGCCAGCAGAAGCTGAAGCGCGCCCGTGTGCTGGTGATCGGCGCCGGCGGACTCGGCGCGCCGGTGCTCGAATATCTCGCCGCCGCCGGCGTCGGCACGCTCGGCATCGTCGACGACGACCATGTCTCGCTGTCCAACCTGCAGCGCCAGGTGATCCACGACACACAATCGGTCGGCGCCTCCAAGGCAGAAAGCGCCAAGGCCACGATCCTGCGCATCAACCCGCATGTGACGGTCGAGCTGCACGAGATGCGGCTGACGCCCGACAATGCCGCCGGGCTGATCGCTGGCTACGACATGGTCATCGACGGCTCCGACAATTTCGAGACACGTTATGCCGTCGCCGATGCCGCTGCCGAAGTGAAGCGGCCGCTCGTACACGCTGCGGTCGGGCGATTCGACGGCTCGATCACCGTGCTGAAGCCGTTCGAGACAAATGCCGATGGCCGCAAGAACCCGACCTATCGCGACCTGTTTCCCGAGCCGCCGCCGGCCGGGCTGGTGCCGTCCTGCGCCGAAGCCGGGGTGCTCGGCGCGCTGACCGGCGTGATCGGAACCTTGCAGGCTATGGAGGCGCTCAAGCTGATCACCGGCATCGGCGAGCCGCTGGTCGGCCGTCTGCTGCTCTACGATGCGCTCGGCGCCCGGTTCGACACGGTGCGCTACAAGGCGCCCTGACGATGGCCGAGCTGACCGTCACCCGCCTGCCCGAGGGCTTTTCGGCCTGGGACGAGCTTTTCGAGCTGATCATGCGCTCCTTCGCCTACATGGACGGCGTCATCGACCCGCCGTCCTCGGCGCATCGGCTGACGCCTGCCAGTCTGCGCGACAAGGCCAGGGGCGAAACCTGCTTCATCGCCACGCTGGACGGACGGCTCGCCGGCTGCATCTTCGCCGCCGAGCGCACCGACGCCTTCTATGTCGGCAAGCTGGCCGTCGACGACGGCGCGCGCGGCACGGGCATCGGCCGGGCGCTGATGCAGGCGGCCGAACGCCACGCCATCGCTCAAGGCAAGCCCACGCTCGAACTGCAGACCCGGATCGAGCTCGAGTCCAACCACGCCACCTTCGCCAGGATGGGCTTCGTCGAAGTCGAGCGCACGGCGCATGACGGCTACGACCGGGCGACCTCGATCACCTACCGGAAGCCACTCGCTTGAGCCTCGAACTCACCGCGAACGAGCGGCGGATCGCCGGCGGCGCGGACGGGGCCGCGATGGCGATGCGCATCGTCGCCGAAAGTGCCGCCCTGCTCGGCGCGCCCAGGCTGATCCCGGTCGCCTCGGCGCATATCGACGGTGCGCTCTATCACGGCGATTCGGGCACGCTGTTCGCCGAGAGGCTGGTCGATGGCGGGGCACGGGTGGCGGTGCGCGCGACGCTCAATGTCGGCGCGCTCGACCTCATGGGCTGCTCGCGTGTCAGGCTCGAAGAACCGCAACGTTCGATGGCGCGGCGGATGATGGACGCCTACCGCAAGCTCGGCTGCGAGCAGAGCTGGACCTGCGCGCCCTATCAGGCCGGGCATCGCCCGGCATTCGGCAGCGACGTCGCCTGGGGCGAATCGAATGCCGTGGTGTTCTGCAATTCGGTGCTCGGCGCGCGCACCAACCGCTACGGCGACTTCCTCGACATCGCCTGCGCCATATCCGGCCGGGCGCCCCACTATGGCCTGCACCGGCCCGAGAACAGGCGGGCCACCCTGGTGTTCGACGTTTCCGCCCTGCCCCCGGCCTTCATGGCGTCCGAGATCGCCTGGCCGGTGCTCGGCAGCCTCTATGGCCGCGAGGTCGGCGGCTCCATCGGCGTGGTCTCAGGCGTCGCGCGCGATCCGGGCGAAGACGCGCTCAAGGCATTCGGTGCGGCAGCCGCATCGTCCGGCGCCGTCGGCCTGTTTCATATCGCTGGCGTGACACCCGAGGCGCCCGATGCCGAGACGGCGCTGGGCGGCATCGCGCCCGACGCCACGATCCGCGTCACGCCGGACATGGTGTCCGCGGCGCAGGCGCGCTTGTCGACCGCGCAAGGTGCGGACCGCATCGACGCCGTCGCCATCGGCAGCCCGCACCTGTCGCTTGCCGAGTTCGACGCGCTCGAGCGGCTGATAGCCGACCGCAAGCTGGCCGTACCGATCCACGCCTGCACCGGCCGGCATGTGCTGGCCGCGCTCGACCGCGACGGCAGGCGCAAGGCGCTGGAAGCCCTGGGCGTGATGATCGTCGCTGACACCTGCGTGGTGGTGACGCCGATCCTGCCCGACCGGTCGGGCGGCGTGCTGATGACCAATTCGGGAAAATTCGCCCATTATGCGCCGGGCAACACCGGCTATGCCGTGCTGTATGGCTCGCTCGCCGATTGCGTCGAAAGCGCCGTCGCCGGCAAGCCGCTGTTTGCGGGGACCGGGCGATGAGTTCGGTGCGGGCCGAAATCCTGGTTCCCGGCCAGGCTGGCGAAGGCCGGGCATTGATCCTGTCGGCGCCGATCAGCTTCTGGGGCGGGGTCGATCCGAAATCCGGCCGCATCGCCGACGTGCGCCACCCCGAATGTGGCCAAGGCATTGCCGGCACGGTGCTGTTCCTGCCCGGCACCATCGGCTCGTCTTCGGCGTCGGCGGTGCTGATGGAACTGGTCCACGCCGGCCATGCGCCGGCGGCGCTGGTGCTGCACGAGCCCGACGCCATCCTGCTGCTCGGGCTGATCGTGGCGCGCGAGATGGGCTGGCAGACCCCGGTGGCGGTGAGACTGCCGCGCGATGCTTTCGGCAGCTTTAGAGGCAAGTCGGTGAGGGTTGGCGCGGACGGCGAGGTCAGCTTTTCCGGCTAGCTCGACGCTGCCCGTCACCCTTACCCTCTCCCCGTGAAAAACGGGGAGAGGGGGGGCGTTGGCGTTGCGGCAAGCATCCTTCTCCCCGTTCTTACGGGGAGAAGGTCCGGTAGGGGATGAGGGGCAGCGCGAACCTATAAGGCGAAGCTCAGTCCTGGACAGCAAGCCCCGGCCCGGCGGGCCGGCAGCGCAAGCCTGGGACGGAGGCTCAGGTCCTCAGCGGCAGCACGCGGTCGGGCGGGCGGTGGCCGTCGACATGCGCGCGGATGTTGATGATGACCTTCTCGCCCATGTCGATGCGGCCTTCGATGGTGGCCGAGCCCATGTGCGGCAACAGCACCACCTTGCCCTTGGCGGCGAGCTTGAGCAGCTTGTGGTTGACCGCCGGCTCATGCTCGAAGACGTCGAGGGCCGCGCCGGCCAGCTTGCCGTCCTGCAGCATCTTCACCAGCGCATCCTCGTCGATGATGTCGCCGCGGGCGATGTTGACGAGGTAGGCGTGCGGCTGCATCAGCGCCAGCCTGCGGCCCGACAGCAGATGGAAGGTCGCCGGCGTCGAGGGACAGTTGATCGAGATGATGTCCATGCGGGCGAGCATCTGGTCGAGGCTTTCCCAGTAGGTCGCCTCCAATTCGTCTTCCACCGACTGCAGCACGCGGTGGCGATTGTGGTAGTGGATCGACAGACCAAAGGCCTTGGCGCGGCGAGCAACGGCGGTGCCGATGCGGCCCATGCCGACGATGCCGAGCCGCTTGCCGCCGATGCGGCGGCCAAGCATCCATGTCGGCGACCAGCCGGCCCATTTCTTCTCGCTGGTGAGAACGCTGGCGCCCTCGGTCAGACGGCGCGGCACGGCGAGCATCAGCGCCATGGCCATGTCGGCCGTGTCTTCGGTCAGCACGTTTGGCGTGTTGGTGACGGTGATGCCGCGCTTTGCAGCCGCGGTGACGTCGATCTTGTCGACGCCGTTGCCGAAATTGGCGATCAGCTTGAGGTTCGGCCCGGCCTGCTCGATCAGAGCCGCATCGATGGTGTCGGTGACCGTCGGCACCAGCACGTCGGCCTCCTTGACCGCCGCCACCAGCTCCGGCTGGGTCATCGGCCGGTCGTCGACATTCAGGCGCGCGTCGAACAATTCGCGCATCCGCGTCTCGACCTGGTCGGGCAGCTTGCGCGTAATGACGACGAGAGGCTTTTTTCGACCGGCCATTCTATCCTCGACGAAGATCTCGTTGAGACCTCTTTAACCAAGACCGGCGAAACTGGGAACCGATCACTGAGCGGTAATCTGTGTAACAAGCAGTGCCGCCGAAGACAAAGAAAAAGGGTGCCCGCGCAAAGGGCCCGAATTCAAACAGAGGTTACGGAAGTGTCTGGTTCCGCGTCGCTCCGCCTGGCCGTCAGCGCAGCCCTGATCGGCATTGCTTTCGTTTCACCGAATGCCGCCCTGGTGGGCCCCGCCGTGGCGGCCCAGGACGTCAGGCTCGGGCCGAGCGGACTGCCGCTGCCGCGATTCGTCAGCCTGAAATCCGGCAAGGTCAATTCGCGCATCGGCCCCGGCGTCAACTACCCGGTCGACTGGCTCTATCTCAAGCCGGGCCTGCCGATGGAGATCATCCAGGAATATGACAACTGGCGCCGCGTGCGCGACTCAGAGGGTGCCGAGGGCTGGATCAACCAGTCGCTGCTGTCGGGCCACCGCACGGCGATGACGGCACCATGGCAGCGCGGCAAGCCGGCGCAGCTCAACCTTCTCGCCAAGCCCGAGCAGGGTGCGCGCACCGTGGCCGTCATCGACCCGGGCGTGATCGGCTCGATCAAGCAGTGCAACGGCCAATGGTGCGAAATGAGCTTTGCCGGGACCAGCGGATGGCTCAACCAGTCGCAGGTCTGGGGGGCATACCCCGGCGAAAGCATCGAGAACTGACCGCCAGGCTCCGGTCATGCCGCGCGTTCTCGGAACGCGCGCCAATGCGATGCCCGCGAAGAAACCTGCCGATTATGAAGAAAGGCCCCGAAAACCGGGGCTGCCCGGAGATCAGGCCGGGCGCTTGGGCCGCAGCCTCACCACGATATCGACATTGGCGATCTCCATGCCTTCCGGCGGTTCCGGCAGGTTGGTGACGCAGACCGAATTCGATTCGATGTCGAAGATGCGGTTCTCACCCTCGACATAGAAATGGTGGTGGTCCGAGGTGTTAGTGTCGAAATAGGTCTTCGAGCCTTCGACCGCGAGGATGCGCAGCAGACCGGATTCGGTGAACTGGTGCAGCGCGTTGTAGACAGTCGCCAGTGACACCGGCACGCCGGCGCCGAGCGCCTCCTCGTGCAGCTCTTCCGCAGAAAGATGGCGATCGCCCTTGGCAAACAGCAGTTCGGCCAACGCAATACGCTGCCGCGTGGGCCTCAGGCCCGCATCGCGCACACGCGTTTCCACAGCAATACTGGCCTTGCGGGAATCCACTCGGTTTGCCTCGTCGAAGGTTGCCTTCGCCTCAAAAAAATCCGCCGGGCGCTTCTAGATCCGAATAGAACGCCGGCAAGCTATGCCTGACATATATTCTGTCGTTCAAATGCGATCAATAGCGCGCATTGACCCAGGCGGATGGGCGCGTTAATCGCAAACGCCGGTTTCCGGCTGCAAACAGTCTGTGCTAGTGAGAGCACACAGGAAGGGCGGCACCGCCCGAGAACTTATACGGGGAAGGTGTTCATGGCCGATCAGAAATCCAGCTACGGCTACGAAGAATTGCTGGCATGTGCCCGCGGCGACTTGTTCGGCCCCGGCAATGCCCAGCTTCCGGCCCCGCCGATGCTGATGTTCGATCGCATCACCGAGATCAGCGAAACCGGCGGCGAGTTCGACAAGGGCTTCGTCCGCGCTGAGTTCGACATCAAGCCGGACCTGTGGTTCTTCCCCTGCCACTTCATCGGCAACCCCATCATGCCGGGCTGCCTCGGCCTCGACGCCATGTGGCAGCTGACCGGCTTCTATCTCGGCTGGCTCGGCGAACAGGGCAAGGGCATGGCGCTCTCCACCGGCGAGGTGAAGTTCAAGGGCATGGTCACGCCTTCGGTCAAAAAGGTCGAATACGGCATCGACTTCAAGCGCGTCATGCGCGGCCGCCTGGTGCTCGGCATCGCCGACGGCTGGTTGAAGGCCGACGGCGAACCTATCTACAAGGCTACCGACCTGAAGGTCGGGCTCTCGAAGCAGGAAGCCTCGGCCGTCTGATCGGCCCCATACACTGGACCGGAGATTCTCATGAGACGTGTCGTCGTAACTGGCCTTGGCATCGTATCGTCCATCGGTAACAACGCCTCCGAGGTTCAAGCTTCGCTGCGTGACGCCAAGTCCGGCATCAGCTTTTCGGAGTCCTTTGCCGAGCACGGCTTCAAGTGCCAGGTCTGGGGCGCGCCGAACCTCGACACGACAGAGCTCGTCGACCGTCGCGCCGCCCGTTTCCTGTCGCAGGGCGGCATGTGGAACCATGTCGCCATGAAGCAGGCGATCGCCGACAGCGGCCTCGAAGAGAGCGTC
This sequence comes from Aminobacter aganoensis, assembly GCF_014206975.1. Lineage (GTDB taxonomy): Bacteria > Pseudomonadota > Alphaproteobacteria > Rhizobiales > Rhizobiaceae > Aminobacter > Aminobacter aganoensis. The sequence goes on along the minus strand of NZ_JACHOU010000003.1, from coordinate 353,709 downwards.
ATTTCCGGCAATCCGCGCACCGGCATCATCATGGGTTCGGGCGGTCCTTCGACCCGCACCATCGTCGAAGCCGCCGAAATCACCCAGAAGAACAACAGCCCCAAGCGCATCGGGCCGTTCGCGGTGCCGAAGGCGATGTCGTCGACGGCGTCCGCCACGCTCGCCACCTGGTTCAAGATCCACGGCGTCAACTATTCGATCTCCTCGGCCTGCTCGACCTCGGCGCATTGCATCGGCAACGCCGCCGAGATGATCCAGTGGGGCAAGCAGGACGTCATGTTCGCCGGCGGCCACGAAGACCTCGACTGGACCATGTCGAACCTGTTCGACGCCATGGGCGCCATGTCGTCCAAGTACAACGATCGCGCCCCGGTCGCCTCGCGCGCCTATGACGTCAACCGCGACGGCTTCGTCATCGCCGGCGGCGCGGGCGTGCTGGTGCTTGAAGAGCTCGAGCATGCCAAAGCGCGCGGCGCCAAGATCTATTGCGAACTGGTCGGCTACGGCGCCACCTCCGATGGCTACGACATGGTCGCCCCGTCGGGCGAAGGCGCGATGCGCTGCATGCGCCAGGCGCTGTCGACGGTGAAGGGTTCGGTCGACTACATCAACACCCACGGCACCTCGACGCCGGTGGGCGACAGCAAGGAAATGGGCGCGATCCGCGAAGTCTTCGCCGGCAATTTGCCCAACATCACCTCGACCAAGTCGCTGACCGGCCACTCGTTGGGTGCGGCGGGCGTGCAGGAATCGATCTATTCGATCCTGATGATGCAGGGCGGCTTCATCGGCGAGAGCGCCCATATCGAAGAGCTCGACCCGGAGTTCGAAGGCATGCCGATCGTGCGCAAGCGCATCGACAACGCCAAGATCGACACGGTGCTGTCCAACTCCTTCGGCTTCGGCGGCACCAACGCCACGCTCGTTTTCCAGCGCCTCTCCGCATAGGGACACCGACATGGACGGATTGATGAAGGGCAAGCGCGGGCTCATCATGGGCGTCGCGAACGACCACTCGATTGCCTGGGGCATCGCGCAGAAGCTCGCCGAACACGGTGCCGAGCTTGCCTTCACCTACCAGGGCGAGGCCTTCGGCCGCCGCGTCAAGCCGCTGGCCGAGAAGGTCGGTGCCGACATACTGGTGCCCTGCGATGTCGAGGACAGCGCCTCGGTGGTGGCCGCTTTCGAGACGCTCAGGGAAAAGTGGGGCGGCATCGACTTCCTGGTCCACGCCATCGGCTTTTCCGACAAGAACGAGCTCAAGGGCCTCTACGCCGACACCACGCGCGACAACTTCGTGCGCACCATGGTCATCTCGTGCTTCTCGTTCACCGAGGTCGCCAAGCATGCAGCAGCCCTGATGAACGACGGCGGCTCGATGATCACGCTGACCTACGCAGGGTCGGTGCGCGTCATGCCCAACTACAACGTCATGGGCGTCGCCAAGGCCGGCCTCGAGGCCAGCGTGCGTTATCTCGCCAATGACTACGGCCCGCGCGGCATCCGCATCAACGGCATCTCGGCCGGTCCGGTGCGCACGCTGGCAGGTGCCGGCATCGCCGATGCCCGCCACATGTTCTCCTACCAGCAGCGCAACTCGCCGCTCAGGCGCACAGTGACCCTCGACGAGGTCGGCGGTTCGGCGCTGTACCTGCTCTCCGACCTGTCGTCGGGCGTCACCGGCGAGATCCACTACGTCGATTCGGGCTATCACATCGTCTCGATGCCGACGCTGGACGAACTCAAGCAAATGGATGGCGGGCGCGACTGACGCGCCCGGGAATCGGATTCGATTTCCGCGAAGCGCCATGCGCCAATTCATGCTCCTACAGCGTCTTTCGCGCGTTCCAGCGGACATGCGGCGCTGTAAAATCTCTCCCGACGTTAAAATTGTAGACAATCGCCGCAAGCGATCTTAACGAGCGAATCGGTAGTGATGCCACGCAAGTTAGGAAAGTCACGCATGCCTGCCGTCAGGAATCCCCGTCGAAGCCCGTTGTTTCGGCTCGTCACCATCGCCAGTGCGGGGTTGGGCAGTTTCGTATTCGGCATGTGGGGGCTGAGGTTCGCCCTCGGAGCCAATGTCGGCGGCATGCCCTCGGATGTCGCTGCAACGATCATCGCCGCGCTTTGCGCGCTCGCTGCATCGATCGCGGCAATGTCGTTCTTTGCCGGCATCGACGAATCGGCCGACTATGTCTTCAACGAGACCCATTTCGACAAGCTGACCGGGCTTCTGGCGCGGACGGCGATGGTCGGCAAGATCGCCGAGGCGGCGTCGGCCACGGCGCGAACCGGCAAGCCGGTGTTCCTCATCGACGTCGACATCGACCGCTTCAAGCAGATCAACGACGCCATCGGCTACAGCAATGGCGACGCGCTGATCCGGGCCTTTACCGCGCGCCTGAAGGCCGCACTGCCGCGCGACGTGGTCATCGGCCGCATCGGCGCCGGCGAGTTCGCCATCCTCAGTCCCGACCCGGCCTTGCAGGGCTCTCTCGAAGCCCTCATCGACCGCCTGATCCACGACCTGATGCGGCCCTACCAGCTGCCGTCACACCTCCAGTCGGTCAACGTGTCTGTCGGCGTCGTCGCCATGCCCAAGGACGGCTACGACCCGGTGACGCTGCTGCGCCGCTCCAACCTGGCGCTGCAGAACGCGCGAGCCAGCGGCATCGGCGACTGGGCCGTGTTCCAGCCTGAGATGGGCCGCGTCGCCGATCACCGCCAATGGGTCGAGTCGGAACTGCATGTCGCCTTCGAGCGCGGCGACTTCGACCTGCACTACCAGCCGCAGCTCGACCTGCCGACCGGCCGCGTCGTCGGCTACGAGGCGCTGATCCGCTGGCATCACCCCGAGCGCGGCACGATCCCGCCGGGCGAGTTCATCTCGGTCGCCGAAGAAACCGGCATGATCGCGCCGATCGGCGAATGGGTGCTGCGCAAGGCCTGCACCGATGCCCGCCTGCTGCCGGAAGACTGCTTCGTGGCGGTCAACATCTCGCCGGTCCAGTTCATGACCCGCGACTTCGTCGGCATCGTCGAGAGGATCATCAAGGAAACCGGCATCGCGCCCAAGCGGCTCGAGCTGGAGCTGACCGAATCGGCGATGATGCAGGACCGCGACCGCGCCGCCCAGATCCTGAAGCAACTGACAGCGATGGGCATCTCGGTGGCGGTCGACGATTTCGGAACCGGCTATTCGAACCTCGCCTACCTGATCGACTTCTCGTTCCACAAGCTCAAGATCGACCGCTCCTTCGTCAGCCGCATGGAGACCGACAGCAATTCCGGCGCCGTGGTCTCGACCATCGTCGGCCTGTCCAGGGCGCTCGGCGTGCGCACCATCGCCGAGGGCGTAGAGACGGAAAACCAGGCCACCCTGCTCAGGGCGGCGGGCTGCCAGGTGGTGCAGGGCTATTTCTTCGGCCGTCCGGCGCCGCTGGTGCTCGGCGATGCCGGGCTTGTCGTTCCCGCCGACCGCACGGCCAGTGTACACTGAGGTCAGCGCTTGGCGGCGTAGACCCTGAAGGCGCTGTCGACGGCGATTTCCTGAACCGACGAGAATGTCGCCGCCAGCACTGGCTGGTAGGGCAGATGGCGGTTGGCCACCATGAACAGCCGCCCGCCCGGCTTGAGCGCGGCAGACGCCGCCCGGATCATGCGCTGGCCGATCTCGGGATCGGCATCGCGGTCGAGGTGGAAGGGCGGGTTCATCACCACCATGTCGTAGCGCCGCTCGACCGGCTCCTTGACCAGGTCCTGCCAGTGGAAGGCGGGCGCGACAGGTGCGTCGGGCACGTTGACCCTGGCCGCCTCGAGCGCATCGAAATCGGCCTCGAACAGGTCGAGCGCCGTGAGGCCCGGCGCCCGGGCGGCGACCTCGGCCGCGACATAGCCCCACCCGGCGCAAAAATCGGCGACCTTGCCCTTGATGTCGGAAGGCAGGTTGTCGACCAGCAGGCGCGAACCGGCGTCGACGCGTTCGAACGAGAACATGCCCGGTGCGGTGCGGAAACGCCCCTCGACCAGTTGCCCGGGATTGTCCGCGCGCAATATTGCGGACGCGACCTCGGCCTGCGCCGTGCGGCGGAACCAGAGCGCCGTCCCATGATATTTGGGCAGGTGGTCCTCGATCTCGACCAGCGAGCCCAGCCGCTTGCGCAGGCTGGCGATGCCGTCGTCCTTGCCGCCGGCAATCACGATCAGGCCACCCGCCGCCACGCGCTCGATCGCCTCGGCGACACGCAGTTCGTTGAGGCCGCGGTGCCTGCCGGCAAGCACCAGGGCAACGTCGTAGCCGTCTTCCTCGGCGCTCGCCGCAACATCGTGTCCAGCGGCCGCCAGCGCCAGCACATGCGGCCTGAAGCCCTGAACCAGGGAAAGCTTTGCGTCGAAGCCCTGCGGCTTCCTGAAGCCCGGCTCGGCACCGATGAAGAGCGCACGGGTGCCCTGCCCCGGCATCGCCAGAACCTCGGCCTCGAAGGGGTAGAACAGCGTCTTCAGTGCATCGCGGGCCATGGCCGATTTCCGGTGTTGTCTGGTCTACTCAAACGAAACGGGCGCGACCTTTCGGCCGCGCCCGCTTCATAACAGCTGTCGAGCCTATCAGGCTGCGGTTTCTTCGCCTTCGGCCTTCTTTTCCTTGGCGATTTCCTTGCCGGTGGCCTGGTCGACGACCTTCATCGACAGGCGGACCTTGCCGCGCTCGTCGAAGCCCATCAGCTTGACCCAGACCTTGTCGCCTTCCTTGACCACATCCGAGGTCTTGGCAACGCGGTCGTTGGCAAGCTGCGAGATGTGGACGAGACCGTCGCGCGGGCCGAAGAAGTTGACGAAGGCGCCGAAGTCGGCGGTCTTCACCACGGTGCCTTCGTAGATCTCGCCGACTTCCGGCTCGGCCACGATGGTGTGGATCCACTTCTTGGCCGCCTCGATCTCCTTGGCGTTCGACGAAGCGATCTTGACCGTGCCGTCGTCCTCGATGTTGATCTTGGCGCCGGTCTTTTCGACGATCTCGCGGATGACCTTGCCGCCCGAGCCGATGACTTCACGGATTTTGTCGGTCGGGATGTGCATGACCTCGATGCGCGGAGCGAACTCGCCGAGCTCCGAACGGCCTTCCGACAGAGCCTTGGCCATTTCGCCGAGGATGTGCAGGCGGCCGTCCTTGGCCTGGCCGAGCGCGATGTTCATGATCTCTTCGGTGATGCCGTCGATCTTGATGTCCATCTGCAGGGCGGTGATGCCGTTGGTCGTGCCGGCAACCTTGAAGTCCATGTCGCCGAGGTGATCCTCGTCGCCGAGGATGTCGGAGAGAACGGCGAAGCGCTCGCCTTCCTTGATCAGGCCCATGGCAATGCCGGCGACCGGCTTCTGCAGCGGAACGCCCGCATCCATCAGCGCCAGCGAGGTGCCGCAGACGGTGGCCATCGACGACGAGCCGTTGGACTCGGTGATCTCGGAGACGACGCGCAGCGTGTAGGGGAACTGCTCGGCAGCCGGCAGCATCGGACGCACGGCGCGCCAGGCGAGCTTGCCGTGGCCGATTTCGCGGCGGCCGGGCGAACCCATGCGGCCGGTCTCGCCGACCGAGTAGGGCGGGAAGTTGTAGTGAAGGAGGAACTTTTCCTTGTACATGCCGGTCAGCGCGTCGACATACTGCTCGTCTTCGCCGGTGCCGAGCGTGGCAACGACCAGCGCCTGGGTCTCGCCGCGGGTAAACAGCGACGAACCGTGGGTGCGCGGGAGGACGCCGACTTCGGAAACGATCTGGCGGACCGTCGAGAGGTCGCGGCCGTCGATGCGCGAACCGGTGTCGAGGATGTTCCAGCGCACGATCTTGGCCTGGAGTTCCTTGAACACGGTGGCGACCTTGTCGGCCGACCACTTCGGAGCTTCGTCGCCTTCGGCAGCGAAGGCAGCCTTGACCTTGGACTTGACCGCGTCGACGGCGGCGTAGCGGGCCTGCTTGTCGATGTTCTTGTAGGCGTCGCGCAGTTCGCCTTCGACGATCTTCAGCATCTCGGCTTCGAGATCGGAATTGTCGGGCGAGGTGAAGTCGCGCGGGTCCTTGGCAGCAACTTCGGCCAGCTTGATGATGGCGTCGATGACCGGCTGGAAGCCGCGATGACCGAACATGACGGCGCCGAGCATGACGTCTTCGGCCAGTTCCTTGGCTTCCGACTCGACCATCAGCACGGCGGCATCGGTGCCGGCGACAACGAGGTCGAGCTTCGATTCCTGCATCTCGTCGATGTGCGGGTTGAGCACGTATTCGCCGTTGATGTAGCCGACGCGAGCGCCACCGATCGGGCCCATGAAGGGCACGCCCGAAAGCGTCAGGGCAGCCGAGGTGGCGACGATCGACAGAATGTCCGGATCGTTTTCGAGGTCGTGCTGGACGACGGTGACGACGACCTGGGTGTCGTTCTTGTAGCCGTCGGCGAAGAGCGGACGGATCGGACGGTCGATCAGGCGGGAGACCAGCGTCTCCTTCTCGCTCGGACGGCCTTCACGCTTGAAGTAGCCACCCGGGATTTTGCCGGCTGCGTAGGTCTTTTCCTGGTAATTGACGGTCAGCGGGAAGAAATCGAAGCCCGGTTTCGGCTCCTTGGCCGAAACGACGGTGGCGAGAACGACGGTCTCGCCATAGGTGGCGAGCACGGCGGCGTCAGCCTGACGCGCGATCTTGCCGGTCTCGAGGATGAGCGGACGGCCGGCCCATTCGATTTCGACTTTGTGGTGATTGAACATATTTTGTCCTTCGTAGCGGGAGAGGCAAACACCGCTTTGCGGCGCGCCCATTCCCTGGTGTTAGGCACGGATCCCGGAAAACCACTGGGCTTTCCTGATGGATCATGTGCCTGGCTTCGGTTTGGCCAGCCACGGGCAAGACAACAAGAAGCTCGGTGGTGGATATGGGCCGCGAAGGCGGCCGACCGAACGTCCTGCAATCCTGCCCCATGACCGTCCATGGGCGGTTCGGGCGCTTCCCTTTGGCGCTCCGGAACCTTTTCGACGCGACCGCACCCCTGTGGCAGGATCGGGCCGAGGGACCACCCGGTTGATGGCCCTGAATGCGCGACCGGCGGGCCCCCACAAGGAGAGCCCGCCGGTCAATTCGTCAGCGGCGCAGACCGAGCTTCTCGATCAGCGACTGATAGCGCGAGTCGTCCTTGCGCTTGAGGTAGTCAAGCAGCGAACGACGCTGGGAGACGAGCGCCAGAAGACCACGACGGGAGTGGTTGTCCTTCTTGTGGTCCTTGAAGTGCTCGGTCAGGTTCTTGATGCGCTCGGAGAGGATGGCAACCTGGACTTCCGGAGAACCGGTGTCGCCCTTGACGGTTGCGAATTCGCTCATGAGTTCCGACTTGCGCTCGGCAGTGATCGACATCGTGTTTTTCCTTTCGATCTTGAGGAAACGGGACGCCCACGGCCGGGATGTCGTCCAGCTGGGGCCGATGAACAAAGCGGCAAAAGACGCGATGTTGCGGCGCATATAGTGGAATTTGGCGGCAAATGCCAGCTATTTCGCAAGCCGGCTCCCGGCCGGGGTTCAGAGCCACTTGCGGCGTTTGAAAATCACCACCAGCGCGACGGCCACGAGGGCCATGAAGCCGAGCGCCGCCGGATAGCCATAGGCCGACTTGAGTTCCGGCATATGGTCGAAGTTCATGCCCCAGATGCCGGCAAGGAAGGTCAGCGGGATGAAGATCGCCGACACGATGGTCAGCACGCCGATGATCTCGTTGGTGCGCGCCTGCGACAACGACAATTGCATTTCGATCAGCCCGATCATGGTCTCGCGTTGCGACTCGACGGTTTCGGTGAGCCGGATCGCGTGGTCGAGCGTGTCGTTGAGGTAGACCTTGGTCTCGGCCGAGATGAAGGCCGCATCGGACCGGATGAGGGTCGTCAGGGCATCGCGCAGCGGCCAAAGCGTGCGCTTGAGCAGGTTGGTCGCCCGACGCAGGCCGTGCAGCTCGCCGATATGTTCCTTCGGCCGCGGCTGCGGCTGCGCGTTGAGCAGCTCGTTCTCGATCGCATCGACTTTGTCGCCGGTGGCATCGACGATCGGGAAGTAGCTGTCGACCACGGCATCGATCAGGGCATAGGCGAGATAGTCGGCCTTGCGATGGCGCAGCCGGCTTGGATTCGAGATGCGGATGCGCTGCCTGACAGGCTCGAACGGATCGCCCTCGCGCTCCTGGAAGGTGACGACGAAGTTCTCGCCGAAGAAGAATGAAATCTGCTCGTAGCGTGCGCTCTTGGCATCGTCGATCATCGAGAGCACGAAGAAGGCATGATCGTCGAAGAATTCGGCCTTCGGGCGCTGGCCGGCGTTGACCACATCCTCGAGCGCCAGCGTGTGCAGGCTGAAGATGTTGCCGATTTCCTCGATCAGCGCGATGTCGGCGAGGCCGACGCAGTCTAGCCAGATCAGCGGCCATTGCTCGCAAGCGGCTGCCACGTCGTCGAGGCTGGCGTTGTTGATGAATTCGCACGCGTCGGGCGAAATCAGCGTCAGGTTGAGGGCCGATTGCTTGGCGGACGGATCCGCGATCAACGTTCCGGGCGAGGCCCCCACGGGGGCCCGCCGCGCGTGTCGCGATGGACGTGTTGCTATTGTCTCAGCCTCTGCCATCGCGCTTCGCCTGCGGAATCATCTGGGACGATCCAATCGGAAACGGCGATTGCAAACAAGTGTCAGGCGGTGAAGACGCGCTTGGGCTTGAACATGCCCTGCTCGATGGCACCGATCGCCACCAGCCTGCCGCGCGCGGTGGCACAGGCCTCCTCCGCCTCGACGGGGGCGTCGCGGCCGCGCACGATGACCGGGTTGCCGAGCCTGATCTTGTTGGCGGCCTCGTCGGTCACCGCGACCTGCGGCAGACAGTCGAGGGCGGCGGCAGTGTCGACCACGAACTCATCGATGGCGGTGAAATCCCAGCTGCCCTCCTCGCCATCCGGCTGGCCGGCGGCGCGAGCGGCTTCCAGCTCGGCGATGGTGACGAAGTCCTCGGCGGTGAAGGGATCGACTTCGGTGCGGCGGAGCTCGGAGATATGGCCGAAGCAGCCGAGATCGCGGCCCATGTCGCGGGCGAGCGAGCGGACATAGGTGCCCTTGCCGCATTCGATTTCGAAGACGGTGCGGTCGGTGGAGTTTTCGACGATGTCGAGCCGGCCGATCTCGACCTCGCGCGCCGGGATGTCGACCGTCTCACCCTCGCGGGCGAGATCGTAGGCGCGCTCGCCGGCGATCTTGATCGCCGAAAACTGAGGCGGCGTCTGCATGATGACGCCGGTGTAGTTCGGCATGATGGCGCGGATCTCGTCCTCGGAAGGACGCTTGTCGGAACTCTTGGTCACCGGGCCTTCGAGGTCGTCGGTGGACCGCTCTTCGCCCCAGGAGACGGCAAAGCGGTAGACCTTGGCGCCGTCCATGACATAGGGCACGGTCTTGGTGGCCTCGCCCAGCGCGATCGGCAGCATGCCGGAGGCGAGCGGGTCAAGCGTGCCGGCATGGCCGGCCTTCTCGGCATTGAACAGCCACTTGATCTTGGAGACGGCCTCGGTCGAGCCCATGCCCACGGGTTTGTCCAGCACCAGCCAGCCGGAGACAGGCCGGCCTTTCTTCTTGCCGCGACGCGACATGTCAGTCTTCCTTGTCTTCTTCGCCGTCGAGGTCGCGCGCCACTTCGGGCGAGCGCAGCAGATTGTTGATCTTGGCGAAATTGTCGTAACTGGTGTCCAGCCGGAAGCGGAATTCCGGCATGTATTTCATCTGCTTGAGGGCGAATGAAACGCGGCCACGGATGAACTTGGCGTATTTATTGAGCGCCTCGATGACCGCGTCGGGATCCTTGGCGCCGATCGGCGACACGAAGGCGGTGGCGATCTTGAGGTCGGGCGACATGCGCACCTCGGTGATCGAAATGACAGTCGTCTCGATCACCGGATCGATGATCTCTCCGCGCGGGAGCATTTCGGACAGCGCATGGCGCACCTGCTCGCCGACGCGAAGCTGGCGCTGGGATGGGCCGGAACTCTGAAAACGCGACATGGTCCTGAAAATCCATATGTCGCAGGAGACGGAATGGGACCGCGCGTCCTGCTGCACGAAAACGGACGGCGGCCGAACGGCCACCGTCCAAACGACTGGGCAAATGCCGGAGGCCTAGAGCCTCCGGGTCACCATCTCCACGCGGAAGCACTCGATGACGTCGCCTGCGCGCATGTCTTCGTAGTTCTGGAAGGCCATGCCGCACTCCTGGCCGACCGGCACTTCGGAGACTTCGTCCTTGAAGCGCTTGAGCGTCTTGAGCGTGCCTTCGTGGATGACCACGTTCTCGCGGATCAGGCGGACGCCCGCACCGCGTTCGACCTTGCCTTCGGTGACGCGGCAACCCGCAACCTTGCCGGTCTTCGTGATGTTGAAGACTTCGAGGATCTCGGCATTGCCGATGAAGGTTTCGCGACGCTCCGGCGACAGCAGGCCCGACATCGCATCCTTAACGTCATCCACGAGGCTGTAGATGATGTTGTAGTAGCGGATCTCGATGCCCGACTGTTCAGCGGCGTGACGCGCCTGCGCGTTGGCGCGGACATTGAAGCCGATGATCGCCGCACCCGAGGTTTCGGCAAGCGTGACGTCGCTTTCGGTGATGGCGCCGGCGCCCGAATGGACGATGCGGGCGCGCACCTCGTCGGTGCCGAGCTTGTCGAGAGCCGCGATGATCGCTTCGACCGAACCCTGCACGTCACCCTTGATGATGAGCGGGAACTCCTTGAGGCCGGACGACTGCAGCTGCGACATCATCTGCTCGAGCGAGCCGCGCTGCGTGGCGTGCTTGGCGACAGCCTTGTCGCGCGCCAGGCGCTGGCGGTACTCGGTGATCTCGCGGGCGCGAGCCTCGTTGTTGACCACCGCGAAGCGGTCGCCGGCCAGAGGCGTGCCCTGGAGGCCGAGAATCTCGACCGGCATGGACGGCGGTGCTTCCTCGAGATGCGTGCCGCGGTCGTCCACCAGCGCACGGACGCGGCCCCACTGGTTGCCGGCGACGAGGATGTCGCCCGGCATCAGCGTACCGGTCTGGACCAGCACGGTCGCGACCGGACCACGGCCCTTGTCGAGCTTGGCCTCGATGACGACGCCCTCGGCCGTACGGTCGGGGTTGGCCTTGAGGTCGAGAACTTCGGCCTGCAGCAGGATCGCCTCGAGCAGCTTGTCGAGGTTGGTGCCGTTCTTGGCCGAAACCTCGACGTCGAGCACTTCACCGCCCATTGATTCCACGAACACCTCGTGGCGCAGCAGCTCGGTGCGGACCTTGTTGGCGTCCGCCGAAGGCTTGTCGATCTTGTTGATCGCCACGATGATCGGCACGCCGGCAGCCTTGGCATGGCTGATCGACTCGACCGTCTGCGGCATGACGCTGTCGTCGGCCGCAACCACCAGGATCGCAATGTCGGTCGCCTGCGCACCGCGGGCACGCATCGCCGTGAAGGCGGCGTGGCCGGGGGTGTCGATGAAGGTGATCTTCTGACCGTTCTTCTCGACCTGGTAGGCGCCGATGTGCTGGGTGATGCCGCCGGCTTCGCCCGACTGCACGTTGGCATTGCGGATGGCGTCGAGCAGCGAGGTCTTGCCGTGATCGACGTGGCCCATGATGGTGACGACCGGCGGACGCGAAATCAGCGTTGCGCTGTGGTCGGCGATGTCGAACAGGCCTTCCTCGATGTCGGACTCGGCAACGCGGCGAACCGTGTGGCCGAATTCGCCGGCCACCAGTTCAGCCGTATCGGCGTCGATGACGTCGCCCGGCTTCAGCATCTGGCCCTGCTTCATGAAGAACTTGACGACCTCGACGGCGCGCTCGGACATGCGCTGGGCCAGTTCCTGGATGGTGATCGTCTCAGGAAGAATGACCTCGCGCACGATCTTCTCGCGCGTCTCCTGGTGCATCGCACGCTTGAACTTCTCCTGGCGGCGACGCATCGCCGACAGCGAACGCGAACGCGCATCGCCATCCGCGGAAGACAACGCCGTGTTGAGCGTCAGCTTGCCGCGACGACGGTCGTCCTCGGTCTTGGTCTTGGCCGGGCGCGCGATCTCGGGGGTCGCAATGCGGCGGATCGGCGTTGCCGCGGCGACGCCGGGAACGACGCGGCCCTTCGGCTTGTCCTCGTCGGGCACGTTGGCTTCGAGAGCGGCGGCCGGCGCACGACGGCGCGCCTCGTCCTCGGCGCGACGGCGCGATTCAGCCTCGGTCTTGAGACGGGCTTCTTCCTCGGCCTGGCGGCGCGCGGATTCTTCGCGCTCCTTGCGGCGGCGCTCGTCTTCCTCGGCACGGCGACGTGCGTCTTCGGCAGCGCGCAGGCGATCTTCCTGCTCACGCGCGACGGAGCCCTCGAGCGCGCGGCGGCGTGCATCCATCTCGCTGCGCGACAATTCATTCAGCACCATGCCCGAACGCTCGGGCTGCGGCCGCGGCGTCTCGCGCACGACCGGCGCAGGCGCGGGCGCTGCGGCCACCGGAGCTGGAGCCACCGGAGCCGGGGCAACCGGAGCTGCCGACTGGGGCTTGGGCGCAAATACAGCTGCGGCCGGCGCAGGCTCGTGCTTGTCGCCGGGCATGGAGAACTTACGCTTCTTCGTCTCCACGACGACCTGCTTGGTGCGGCCGTGCGAGAAGTTCTGGCGTACGGTTCCCTGCTCCGAGCCCGGGCGCTTCAGCGTCAAGGTCTTCTTCGGAGTGACGCTCAACGTGTTGTCATCGCCCGATTTGCTATCGCTCATTCCATATCCTCTGCGGCATCATCGTCGTAGGCAATCGCCGCAATCATTGCCAGATCATCCGGGGATCCGCCCCGATATCGGTCAAGCGCAACCATGCGCTTTGCGACCGCCTTGCCCGCGTCTCCCGCGAGGACGGCAGCATGTATCACATTTGTTGCCCCCAATGCCAAACCCAATTCGGCTTCCGAAAAAAGTTTGTAGGCAGGCGTTGCAGGCCCGCCTATATGCACTGTGGCCTTGCGGGCCTGGGTGATCTTGCGGACGCCGTCCTCGGCGCCCTCATAGGCATGGAGTACCAGAAGGGCCTTGCCGGCGCGCACCGAGGAGTCGACCTTGGCGGAACCGAGAGCCACGAGCCCGGCCTTGCGGGCAAGCCCGAGCACGCCGAGCGCCGATTTCGCGAGCAGGCCGTCGACCATGGCGCCCAATTCGGGCGGCACGACGACCGGCTTCTTGAAGGCGCGGGCAAACGCGCCTTTGGCGGCGGCCTTGTCGATATGTAGGCGGTCGGCAGTCACCCAGCAACCACGGCCGGGCAGATTTCTCTTGAGGTCGGGAACGACGGCCGAATCCGGACCGACGACGAACCGGATCAGATCATCCGGTTCGGCGGTCTTGCGCGTGACGATGCAGGTGCGATCGTTCATCTCGTCCAAGGGATTCTCCGGCCCGCCTCACATCACTCACCGGCGACGTCGGCAGGCTCTTCCTCGGACGCAACTTCGTCCTCGGTGATCCAGCCGGCCATGCGACGGGCAGCAACGACCATCTGTTCGGCGTCGGTGCGCGAGACACCGAAGTCGGCAAGCACGCCGGGGAAGAACTTCGTCTCGCCGTCCTTGCGTTCCTTCCAGCCAACGAGATCGTCGGCGGCGTAGCCGGCGAAGTCCTCGATCGTCTTCACGCCGTCGTCGCCCAATGCCACCAGCATCGCGGTGGTGATGCCGGGGATTTCGCGCAGTTCGTCTTGCACGCCGAGCGTCTTGCGCTTCTCGTCGTGCTCGGCCTCGATCTTTTCGAGATATTCGCGGGCGCGGGTCTGGATCTCGGAAGCCGTGTCCTCGTCGAAACCGTCGATCGAGGCGATTTCGTCGGCATCGACATAGGCGACTTCCTCGACGCTGGTGAAGCCTTCGGAGGCGAGCACCTGGCCGACCATCTCGTCGACGTCGAGCGATTCCATGAACAGGGTCGAACGTTCGACGAATTCCTTCTGGCGGCGTTCCGATTCTTCCTGCTCGGTCAGGATGTCGATGTCCCAGCCGGTCAGTTGCGAGGCAAGGCGGACGTTCTGGCCGCGACGGCCGATGGCCAGCGACAGCTGGTCGTCGGGAACCACCACTTCGATGCGCTCTGCGTCCTCGTCGAGAACGACCTTGGCGACTTCGGCCGGCTGCAGGGCGTTGACGATGAACGAAGCTGCCGAGGGCGACCACGGAATGATGTCGATCTTTTCGCCCTGGAGCTCGCCGACGACTGCCTGGACGCGCGAACCGCGCATACCGACGCAGGCGCCGACCGGATCGATCGAGCTGTCACGCGAAATGACGGCGATCTTGGCGCGCGAACCGGGGTCGCGGGCAACCGACTTGATCTCGATGATGCCGTCGTAGATTTCCGGCACTTCCATGGTGAACAGCTTCGCCATGAACTGCGGATGGGTACGCGACAGGAAGATCTGCGGGCCGCGCTGCTCGCGGCGCACGTCGTAGACGTAGGCGCGGACGCGGTCGCCATACTTGTAGTTTTCGCGGGGGATCAGCTCGTCGCGGCGGATGATCGCCTCGCCACGGCCGAGATCGACGATGACGTTGCCATACTCGACGCGCTTGACGGTGCCGTTGACGATCTCGCCGATGCGGTCCTTGTATTCGTCGTACTGGCGGTCGCGCTCGGCTTCACGGACCTTCTGGACGATGACCTGCTTGGCCGACTGGGCGGCGATGCGGCCGAAATCCATCGGCGGCAGCTGTTCGGCGATGAAGTCGCCGAGCTGGGCGTCGGGGTTGCGCTCGCGTGCCGACGACAATGCGATCTGGGTGGCGTAGTCGTCGACCTTTTCGACCACTTCCATCAGGCGCTGCAGCTTCATCTCGCCCGTGTTCGGGTTGATGTCGGCGCGTATATTGGTCTCCTGACCGTAACGCGAGCGCGCGGCCTTCTGGATCGCATCGGCCATCGCAGCGATGACGATCGACTTGTCGATCGACTTTTCGCGGGCGACCGCATCGGCGATCTGCAGCAGTTCGAGCCTGTTGGCGCTTACAACCATTGTCTTTCTCCCCGAGCTTCCAGCCGGACCTGGCCCAGCCGCACGGCTCTATCAATCTTCCGTTTCGGTTTCTTCGTCTTCAGGCCCGTCTTCGGGCTCGCCACGACGCTTCCGTGCTTCCTTGCGCGCCTGATTGTCCTTGCTCAGGGCATCGCGAATGAGATCGTCGGTAAGGATCAGCCGGGCGTCCGAGATCGTCTCGAAAGGCACGCGCACGGTCGGCTCCTCGCCGTAGGCCGCCTGGTCACGCTGGATCAGGATGCCTTCGTCGTCCGCCTCGGCGATCTTGCCGCGGAAGCGCTTGCGGTCGGCAACCACGACCGAGGTTTCCATCTTCACGAGATGGCCAATCCAGGTCGAGAAATCCGACTTGCGCACCAGCGGCCGGTCGATGCCCGGCGACGACACTTCGAGATGATACGCCTTTTCGATCGGATCATCGACATCGAGGGCAGGCGAAACCGCGCGGCTCACCTCTTCGCAATCCTCGACGGTCATCGTTCCGTCGTCGCGCTCGGCCATGATCTGCAGCGTCAGCCCGTTCTGGCCGGACAGCCTGACACGGACGAGGCGGAAGCCGATCGCACGAAGGACGGGCTGAACGATCAGGGCGATGCGGGCGTCGATGCCGGTCTCGCGGATGATGCGGTCATCGCCTGTCTGTTCGACTGCGTTTTCGGTCATTGGTTCTCCAGACGGTCGGCAGGTAACAAAAAAGAGCGGGACCGGGTGGACCCACTCTTCGTCATACCGACCAAGAATTTGAGGCTGATATAGCCGAAGGCGGCGCGGCTTTCAAGTCCTGAGGCCGGCTGCGTCCAGGACCGGTGAATTAGCCGACCAATGCAGCGGATGCATGGCAAGCATGCGCAGATGCCCCTACCGCTTCCCTTTGCGTCACCTATATTTGTTGCGTTGCACAAGAAATGATGATGCAGCGCAAAAGAGGATAGAGAGATGAACACCCGCAAGCCCCTTGGCCGCATTGGCGTACTGGTCCGCACCTTTGGTAGCGCCGTCGCTGCCGCAGCAGCCGTCGAGCGCGGTCATCGCCCCACCAACCAGGATCTGGTGATGCTCGGCATCGATCCGCGCCACTTCGACCGCATCCGCAAATACTGATCAGGCACTCAGGGTAGAGAGCGCACACCGCTGGTCGCGTCATTGGCGTATGCCGAGACGCTGGGCAGTCGGACCGTGCTCCGGAGCGGCAGGTTGTCTTGACCGTCGCTCTGTCCCTGGAGAACCCGCCTCCCCTGCGAGGCACATGAAAAAGCCGAGGCCGGAAATCCGGGCCTCGGCTTTTTTCGTTTCAGAGGCGCTGCGATGTCAGTCTTCGCTTGCGCCGAGCTGGGCCAGCACCTTGCCGCGTCCGCGGGCGCGCAGGTAGAGCGGCAGCAGGACGGCCGTTGCCGCCAGCAGCAGCAGCACGATCGCGATCGGCGAATGCACCAGGATCATCGGGTCGCCCTGGCTGATGGCCAGGGCCCGCCGCAGTTGCTGCTCGGCCATCGGCCCCAGGATCAGGCCCACCACGACCGGCGCGATCGGATAGCCGAAGCGACGCAGGCCGTAGCCGAGCAGGCCGAACGCCAGCAGCATGCCCAACTCGAACGACATCGGCCAGCTGAACAGGCCGAAGACGTTGAGCTGGAACACGGCCGAGTTGGCGCCGATGGTGCCAAGGGTCGCAAACAGCAGGATGCCGGCATAGAGCCATGGCGTCGGGATGGTCAGAAGCTTGATCCACACGCCGATCAGCGGCAGGTTGAGCACCAGCAGCATCAGGTTGGCGACCAGCAGCGAGGCGATAAGGCCCCAGACGAGCTGCGGGTTGGTGGCAAACAGCAGCGGTCCGGGCTGCAGGCCGAACTGCTGGAAGCCGGCCAGCATGATCGCGGCCGTCGCCGTAGTCGGCAGGCCGAGCGTCAGCAACGGAACCAGCGTGCCGGCGGCAGAAGCGTTGTTGGCCGCTTCCGGACCCGCGACACCTTCGATGGCACCCTTGCCGAATTCCTCGGGCTTGGTGGTCAGGTTCTTTTCCACCGAATAAGACAGGAAGGTGCCGATTTCGGCGCCGCCGGCCGGCATCGCACCGATCGGGAAGCCGATCGCGGTGCCGCGCAGCCACGGTTTCCATGACCGGCGCCAGTCCTCGCGGGTCATCCAGACCGAGCCCTTGATCGCCTGGATGGTCGAATCGCCACCCTTGCTGGCAGCGACGCTGAGCGCTTCGCCGACGGCAAACAGCGCCACGGCAAGCGTCGTCACCTCGACGCCGTCGAGCAGGTCGGGGATGCCGAAGGCAAGGCGCGCCTGGCCGGTCTGGAGGTCGATGCCGATGAGGCCGAGCGCCAAGCCGATGAACAGCGCCGTCAGCCCGCGCAGCGTCGAATCGCCGAAGGCTGCCGAGACGGTCATGAAGGCCAGGATCATCAGCGCGAAATATTCGGCCGGGCCGAAGGACAGCGCCATCTTGACGACGGTCGGGGCGATGAAGGCGAGGCCGATGGTGGCGAGCAGGCCGGCAACGAAGGAGCCGATCGCCGCCGTCGCCAGTGCCGGGCCGCCACGCCCGTTGCGCGCCATCTTGTTGCCCTCCAGCGCGGTGACGATGGAGGCGCTTTCGCCCGGCGTGTTGAGCAGGATCGACGTCGTCGAGCCGCCATACATGCCGCCGTAATAGATGCCGGCGAACATGATCAGCGACCCGGCCGGATCGAGCTTGTAGGTGACAGGCAACAGCAGGGCGACGGTGAGCGCCGGGCCGATGCCAGGAAGAACGCCGACAGCGGTGCCGAGCGTGACGCCGATGAGCGCATAGAGCATGTTGATCGGCTCGAGAGCCGTCAGCAGTCCCTGCGCCAGCAGACCGAAGGTATCCATTTAGAGCCGCGCTCCCTTGTAAGTTTCGCTCAGAACACCAGGTGTTCGAGCGGGCCGGCGGGCAGCGAGAGCTGCAATCCCTTGGCGAAGATGACGTAGACGACAAAGGCCAGCACGATGCCAAGCGGGATCGTCTTCCACAGCGGGCCGCGTCCGAAGGCGCGCGCCGTCGCCGCGAAGAGCAGTCCAGTGGCGATCGAGAAGCCTGCCACCTTGAGCAGCAGCATCTGCGCGGCGAGACCGCCGATGATCCACAGGATCGGGCTGATCTCTTGTTTCTCGCGCTCGGGGAAGTCGCCGCGCAAGGCCTCGATGGCCGTCCAGATCGACAGGCCGAAGAAGGCGATGGCGATCACATAGGGGAACGTGGTCGGGCCGACGCGGGCATAGTTGGCGCCGGCGCCATGGCTGGCGGTGCTCCAGGCGATGACGGCAGCCACCGCGAAAAGGGCGGCGGCGATGGCAAGCGCCGCCCAATCGGGGCGGCGCTTTTCTTGTTGCTGGTTGTCCAGGCTCATTTCACCAGGCCGATGTCTTTCAGGATCGCGGCGGTGGACTCGGTGTCCTTCTTCAGCTGCGCTGCGAATTCGTCGCCGGCGAGATAGGTATTGGCCCAGCCCTTGTCGGCGAGGATCTTCGTCCACGAGGCCGAGGTGACCATCTTGTCGACGTCGGCTAGCACTGCTGCCTTCTGCTCGGCCGAGATGCCGGGAGCGGCGGCGACCATGCGCCAGTTCTGGATCGAGACGTCCACGCCGCCTTCCTTAAAGGTCGGTGCGTCGATGCCTTCGACCTTTGCATCCGAGGAGATGCCGATGATGCGCAATGTGCCGGCCTTGATCTGCTCGGCGAATTCGCCGTAGCCGGAAATGCCGACCGTCACCTGGCCGCCGAGAATGGCGGCAAGCGCCTCGCCACCGCCGGAATAGGCGATGTAGTTGACCTTGGTCGGATCGACGCCGACGGCCTTGGCAATCAGCCCGGCGGTGATGTGGTCGGTGCCGCCGGCCGAGCCGCCGCCCCAGGACACAGCACCCGGATCAGCCTTCAGCTTGGCGACGAGGCCAGCCATGTCCTTGATGTCGGAAGCGGCGGGAACGACGAGCGCCTCATACTCGCCGGTCAGGCGGGCAATCGGGGTGACCTGGTCGAGCGTGACCGGCGAAGCATTGGTCAGGATCGCGCCGACCATGACGTAGCCGCCGACGATGAGCTGTGCCGGATCGCCATTGGCCTGGTTGACGAACTGGGCGAGGCCGATGGTGCCGCCGGCGCCCGGAACGTTGTTGACCTGGACCGAGGCGGAGATCTTCTCGTCCTGGAGCGCGGTCTGCATCGAGCGCGCGGTCTGGTCCCAGCCGCCGCCCGGGGCCGCAGGTGCCATGATCTTGTAGTCGGCGGCCGCAGCCGGCAGGGCGATCGCGCCTGCGACGATGGTTGCCAATACGAACTGCTTCATTGCTGTTCCTCCCTTGCCCGCATGCGCGGTGCAGATGCTTTTCAGTTTCGAGGCCCGCGCCTGGGCAGCGTCTCGGATTTTCGGGGGAAGGAACCAGCCGGCCCAGGGGCCTGCCATCATAGCAGCGTTTCCCGGCCCCTCTGCTCGGCGAAAGCATCGCCGCCGGGTAGCCGTTAGCGGAAACGTGTTCGAAATCCTCCCGAACTTTCCGAGCCTCGCCGCCTCCAACGGTTGGGCCAAAACTTCCCTATCGCAGCAACCTGACATCAGACTGACACCGATGCAACAGCTTGGGAACATCGCCTAAATCAGGGGCTGCGCAGCGCCTCGTTCCAGCGCTCGATGACCCGCAAGCGCTTGACCTGGTCGAGATAGACCATCAGGCCCGGGCTGACCGGAACCGGGCGCAACTGCCCGCCGAGCACCTCCTGCATGCGGTTGGCGGTGTTCTCGCCCGAGACCTCCGGATTGACGGCCGCGATATGCAACTGCCGCGCCATCACCGTCTGGCCCTCGGCCGACATGAAATATTCGAGATAGCGGCGGCCGAGATCGGGAGACTTCGCCGCCGCCGGCACCAGGCCGATGCGCGACATCACCACCGTGTAGTCCTTGGGCAGGACGATGCCGACATCGGGGTTCCGCGCCGCCCAGTCGGCGGCATAGGAGCCGAGGATGTTGTAGCCGAGCACGAAACGTCCGTCGGCGATGCGCTCGAGGATGGCGCCGCTGGTCGAATAGAGCTTCACGCCGGCCGAACCCATGGTGCGGATCACCGTCCAGATGTCGGGATACTGCTCCTGGTCGCGCGCCATGAACATGAAGCCGACGCCGGAGCGCTCGATGTCGTAGGTGGCGATCCGGCCGTAGAACTTGTCGCCCTGGGTCTTGAGGAAATCGACGAACTGGCCGCGCGTCGCCGGCGGCGGCGCATCCTTGAAGCTCGGCTTGTGATAGACGAAGACCGCCGGCTCGAAGGTCAGCGCATAGGCGGTGTCGCGCCAGTTGGCCCAGCGCGGCCAGCGGTCCGACAGCGGCAGCCGGCTTTCCTGGGCATAGCCGTCATTGGCGAGCTTGACCTGGAGGTCCATGGCCGAGGAAAAGGCGATGTCGGCGGTGCCCTTGCCCTCGTCGGTCTCGGCGACGACGCGGTCGTAGATGTCGACGGTCTGCAAATCCTCGTAGCGGACGGCGACGCCCGGGTTCGCCTTCTGGAAGCCTTCGATCATCGGCCTGGCCAATGGCGCGTCGAGCGATGAGTAGACGACCAGCGTACGGGCATCCGCGGCGCCGTTGAGCGCCGGAAAGACGGTGACTTCGGCCCAGGCGGGCGATGAAAGGCAGGCAAGAACGGTGAGTATGGCCAGGCGCATGATCGCCGGACCATGCAACAGGCACGCGCCCGGCACAACGGCGAAGCGCCATCGAGGCGCATGACGGGCTCTGGACCTTTGCCTGGCGAATGGGCATCGTCCGATCGGGGCGGGCAAGGAGAATTCGGGTGCGCATTCTGGTGGTCGAGGATAATACGACGCTGGCCGGGGGGCTGGCGGCGGTGCTCAAGGGCAGCGGCTATGCCGTCGATGTCGTCGGCGACGGCGCTTCCGCCGTGGCGGTGCTCGCCACCGAGCGCTTCGACCTCGTCATCCTCGACCTCAACCTGCCGGAGATGGACGGGCTCGACGTGCTGCGCACCATGCGCGGGCGCCAGCACGATGCGGCGGTGCTGATCCTGTCGGCGCGTCATTCGCTCGACGAGCGGGTCAAGGGCCTCGACCTCGGCGCCGACGACTACATGGTCAAGCCGTTCGATGTCGGCGAGCTGGAGGCACGGGTGCGCACGCTGTTGCGCCGCCGCGCCGGGCTCAAGGCATCGACGGTGTCGTTCGGCGAGGTGACGCTGGACCTCACCACCCGCAGCTTCTCGTCGCACGGCGCTGCCATCGACATCCCGGCACGGGAACTGGCGCTGCTCGAAACGCTGTTCATGCGCGCCGGCAAGGTGGTCGCCAAGCAGGCGATCATCGAATCGCTCGCCGGCTTCGACGAGGACCTCAGCGCCAACGCCATCGAGCAATATGTCAGCCGCCTGCGCAAGCGATTGGCGCCCTACGGGCTGACCGTGCGCACCGCTCGCGGCATCGGCTACTACCTCGAAAAGCTGCCCAGCCCCTGATGGCCCGGACCAAGACCTATTCGCTGCGCCGCCGGCTTCTGCTGTGGCTCCTGGTGCCGCTCGTCGCGCTCGGCCTCGTCGCCCTGGCCGACACCTACAACGAGGCGGTCGACACCGCCAATGCCGTCTCCGACCGCGTGCTGGCCGGCTCGGCGCTGGCGATCGCCGAGCGGGTGGTGGTGGCCGAAGACGGCGCGCTGGAGGTCGACATCCCCTATGTCGCGCTGGAGATGCTGACCTCGGCGGCACAGGACCGCGTCTTCTACCGCGTCGACGGCCCCGACGGCTTCATCACCGGCTACCAGACGCTGCCCCTCATCGAGGGGCTGGAGCAGGAGGAAAGCGGCTATACCGACGCCAGCTTCCGCGGCGAGCCGATCCGGCTGACCTCGCTGTCCCGCGCCGCCTCGACGGGCGCGAGTTCGATCCCCTTCGTCGTCACCGTGGCCGAGACGACGATCGCCCGCACCCATCTTGCGCAGACCATCCTGCTGCGCTCGGCACTCCGGCTCGCCATCCTGATCGGCAGCGCGGCGGCCATCGTCTGGCTCGCCGTCACCTTCTCGCTCGGGCCGCTCTACCGGCTGCGCGACGCCATCGCCGAGCGCAACCCCGACGATCTCCACCCGATCGAACAATCGGTGCCCAAGGAGGTGCGCGGCCTGGTCGACACGGTCAATTCCTTCATGGGCCGGCTCGGCTCGGCGCTCGGCGCGATGCGCCACTTCACCGGCAATGCCAGCCACCAGCTGCGCACGCCGCTGACCATCATCCGCACGCAGCTTGCGCTCGCGTCACGCGCCCATTCGCTGGAGGAAGCCCGGCAGGCGGCGCGCATCGGCGATGAGGCTGTCGCGCATGCCGAACGCGTCATCGCCCAGTTGCTGCTGCTCGCCAAGGTCGACGAAGCCGCATCGGACCGGCTGAAGAACCTCGGAGCGGTCGACCTCACCGCGCTTGCCCGACAGCTGACCTCCGACCGTGTCACCCAGGCCCATGCGGCCGGCATCGACCTGGGTTTCGAAGGCGAGCATGCGCTGTTGGTGCGCGGCGAACCGATGCTGCTCAGCGAAATGATCCGCAACCTGATCGAGAACGTGCTCGCTTATGCCGGCCAAGGCTCGGAAGCGACGGTCAAGGTGCTCGAGCAAGGCACCGACGTGCTGCTCGAGGTCGAGGACACCGGTCCGGGCATTCCGGCGTCGGAACTGGAGAGCGTGCGCCAGCGCTTCGTGCGCGGGCGCGAGGGCGACAAGCCCGGTGCCGGCCTCGGCTTGCCGATCGTCGAGGAGATCGCCTCACTGTTCGGCGGCCAGCTCGCGCTCTCCACCGGCGCGGACGGGCGCGGGCTCAGGGTGCGGGTGGTGTTTGGGAAGGCCCCCGAAGCTTAGGAGCCCGACAGGGGCGCTCGTCATCCCGGAAACCGGAGCGAAGCGCAGGTTATCCGGGACCCATTGATTTGCACGGCCGGGGTCTGGGCTTGCGGACGCGTCCATGAAGGCCACGAAGCGAGGACCCGGCCGCGCTTCACGATGAACCAGTCAATGGGTCCCGGCTCTCGCTCCGCTCGGCCGGGATGACGTCGTCGCGCTCCGGCCAACACCCCTCATCCGCCCCTTCGGGGGCACCTTCTCCCACAAGGGAGAAGGACGAACTGCGGCCTAAACCCTGGCGAAAGTCAGATACGCCGGCGTCCGGTTTTCGCGGATCGCCTTGGCCTCGTAGCGGGTGCGGGTCCAGCCTTCGTAGGGCGTGTGCCAGTCGGCGGCATCGGCTGCCTGCCACTCGAAGGCAGGATGGGCGCGGCAGTGCTGCAGCGTCCAGTTGACGTAGGTGTCGATGTCGGAGGCAAAGCGGAACTTCGCGCCGCTCTTCAGCACGCGGGCGAAGCGGTCAAGGTTGACCGGGCTGACGAACCGGCGCTTCCAATGCCGCTTCTTGCGCCACGGGTCGGGATACAGCAGGTCGATGCCGGCGAGCGACGCCTCCGGCAGCCAATCGAGCAGCTGCGTCGCGTCCTCGTCGTACAGGCGGATGTTGGCAAGCGGCTTGTCGACGAGGGCGGTGGTCATCTTGGCCATGCCGTTGACGAAGGGTTCGATGCCGATGAAGCCGTCGTCGGCATTGTTCGCCGCGATATGGCGAAGATGCTCGCCGCCGCCGAAGCCGATCTCCAGCCTGACCTTCGAGACCGGCGCCGCAAACAGCGTGCGCAGGTCCTCTGGGGCCGGGGTCTTGATGTCGATGCCCAGGCGGGCAAGCCCGTTTTCAAGCGCGAGCGCCTGATGCGGGCGGACAGGCTTGCCGCGCCGCCGCCCGAAGAAGGCTTCCGTCGTGCGGCTGCGGCGCGGTTCCTGTTCCATCTAACTTACAGTCGCCTCAGGCGGCGACTGCTTCCTTGCTGGCGACGGCGTCCTTGATCGCCTTGACCAGGTCGGTCTTCTCCCAGGAGAAGGAACCGTCGCGACCAGCCTTGCGGCCGAAATGGCCATAGGACGAGGTCTTGGCATAGATCGGCTTGTTGAGGTCGAGATGGCGACGGATTCCCGACGGCGACAGGTCCATGACCTGGCGCAGCGCGTCTTCGAGCACCGCCTCGTCAACCTTGCCGGTGCCGTGCAGGTCGACATAGACCGACAGCGGCTGGGCAACGCCGATGGCGTAGGACAGCTGGATCGTGCAGCGGTCGGCAAGCCGGGCGGCAACGACGTTCTTGGCGAGGTAGCGCGCGGCATAGGCTGCCGAACGGTCGACCTTGGTGGTGTCCTTGCCGGAGAAGGCACCGCCGCCATGCGGGGCTGCGCCGCCATAGGTGTCGACGATGATCTTGCGGCCGGTCAGGCCGGCGTCGCCGTCGGGACCGCCGATGACGAACTTGCCGGTCGGGTTGATGTACCAGTTGCAGTCATTGGCAATCTCGAGATCGCCAAGGGCTTCGCGGATGTAGGGCTCGACGACCTTGCGGACCTTGCCCGAATCCCAGCTGCCGTCGAGGTGCTGGGTCGAAAGCACGATCTGCGTGACTTCGTGGGCCTTACCGTCCTGGTAGCGGACGGTGACCTGGCTCTTGGCGTCGGGGCCGAGCTTGCCGGCGTCGCCCTTGTTCTCGTGGCGGGCCGAAGCCAGCAGTTCGAGGATCTTGTGGCTGTAGTAGATCGGAGCCGGCATCAGGTCCGGCGTCTCGCGGCAGGCATAACCGAACATGATGCCCTGGTCGCCCGCGCCTTCTTCGCCCTGGCGATCGGCGGCGTTGTCGACGCCCTGGCCGATGTCCGGCGACTGGCCGTGCAGCAGCACGTCGATCTTGGCGGTCTTCCAGTGGAAGCCGGCCTGCTCGTAGCCGATCGCGCGGATGGCCTTGCGGGCCACCGACTTGAACTTCGACGGATTGACGACCGGATGACCGGCGGCGTCCTTCACGATCTGGCCGTTCTTGTCCTTCTTCAGCAGCGTGTCGGGCACGCGAACTTCGCCGGCGATCACGACGCGGTTGGTGGTTGCCAGCGTTTCACAGGCAACGCGGACCTTCCACGGATCCATGCCGGTCTTCTTGGCCTCACGGTAGACGAGATCGACGATCTCATCGGAAATACGGTCGCACACCTTGTCGGGGTGACCTTCGGATACGGATTCGGATGTGAAAAGATAATTCTGCCGCGACACGGGATGTCCCCTCTTGGAAAGCGATCGGCGCTATGCCGATCAGTTTGGCGCGTCACGTGTTAGCGAAGCCTGCCGGAACTCGTCAAGCAGGCTTTCGTCGCGGAAGGCTGGTTATTGCAAGGGCGTGGCGCCGGCGCACCGCCGCCGCTCTCGCGCATCGTTCGAGAATCGGAACCGATTTCCGGACGCACGATGCGCAGTTCAGGCATCTGGAGCGCCCTTTGTGCGCCCTTGCGGACGCACGACGCTCCCCGGCATCACTGCTCTTCGTCGTCGGCCAGCACCTTGGCCAGTTCGATGACCTTGCGCCGCACCTTGGGGTTCGAGATCCGGGCAAAGGCGCGGTTGAGCTGCAGGCCTTCGGCGCTCGAAAGAAAATCGACCACGAAGCTGGTGGAAGAGTCCTCGGCAAGCCCCTTGTGCTCGCCGCCATCGGCACCTGGAGCGTCTTCGAAGAAGAATGCGACCGGCACACTGAGGATCGAAGCGATGGCCTGAAGGCGACTCGCTCCAACGCGATTGGTTCCCTTTTCGTACTTTTGAATCTGCTGGAATGTAATTCCGAGACTTTCTCCGAGCTTCTCTTGGCTCATTCCCAGCATGTTGCGTCGCAGGCGAATTCGTCCGCCGACGTATACGTCGGTCGGGTTCGGTTTTTTCTTGTTCTCTTTTTCCACTGTCTTTCCTCGCCGGATTTTTCCAGCTTATTATTTGGGCAGATAGCCCCTTCAGGGCAATTTATAGCGTCCTGGCATGGACGCCGATTGGCACAGCCTGAAGCCGCGCGGTGGCATATGAGTTTCTAACAATAGCAGTGTCAATTCGCCCTGAGCCTCTGTCTGAGCTTCAAGCCACTTGCCGCAACGGCAATAAGGAACATGATCAGGAAACCGTTAACGCGCGAAAACGGCGGCGAGGCAGCGCCGGAGGCGGCCACCGGAAGCGAGACATCGATGGTGCCGCGAACATTCATCGCAAGTGCATCCACAACTCGCCCGCTCGGGTCGACAATGCCGGAAATTCCTGTGTTGGCCGCGCGCAGGACCGGCAACCCGTTTTCGACCGCGCGGACCTGCGACTGCCGGAAATGCTGATAAGGACCCGGAGTGTCGCCAAACCACGCGTCGTTGGTGACATTCACCATAATCTGAGTTGACGCCGCGTCAACTGCAACGAGTGCGGGAAAGATTATTTCATAACAGATGAAGGCTGAGGCCTTGATGCCGCCCGGCAATGTGAACGGCCTCCGGTCCGTGCCGGCGACAAAATTCATCGGGCCGGCGACCAGCTGTGTCAGGCCGACACGCTCCATCAGCCCGGCGAAGGGGATGTATTCACCGAACGGGACCAGATGGACCTTGTCGACAGCGTCAACGATCTCGCCCTTGTCGTTGATGCTGACGACGGAGTTGTAGTAGCGCGTGGCCTCGCCGCCTCCCGACTGGCCCTCGTCGCGGACGATGCCGGCCATCAGCATCTGGCCCTCGGACAGCATCTCGCCGATCGCCACCAGCGCATCCGGCCGCTCGGTGAACAGGAACGGCACCGACGTTTCGGGCCAGATGATCAAGTCCGGCTTCGGCGCACCCCGCTTCGGCGCCTCGGCCGACTGCTGCAGCATGCCGGCAAAGATGCGGTCGCGGACACGCCCGTCCCATTTCTCGCTGAGATCGATGTTCGGCTGGACGATGCGGACGTTGATCGTTCGTTCCGGCTTCGCTGCCGGCGCTGCCAGCCTGAGATAGCCATAGGCGGCGTGGGCTGCGACGAGCATCACGGCCAGCGCGGCACCGAGCTTGAGATTACGCCGGTCGGCCAGCAGCGCCGGCATGGCGAAGACGAAGACCGCCAGCACGTTCATGCCGACGACACCGACGATGGCGACGCTCTGCATCAGCAGCGGCACCGGCATTGCGGCAAAACCGAGCGGGTTCCAGGGAAAGCCGGTGAACAGGAAGGTGCGCAGCCATTCGCTCAGGCCGAAGGCGAAGGCCAGTGCGGCAATGCGGCCGATGCCGTCGCTCCACAGCAGCCGCGCCAAGGCGGCTGCGAAACCGTGGAAGAAGGCGAGGATCAGCGGAATGCCGACGACCGCCAGGGGCAGCGCCCAGGCAAAACTGTCGGCCTCGACCAGCAGCGCGCCACCGACCCACCACAGCCCCGCCAGGAAATAGCCGAAGCCGAACCACCAGCCGGTCGCGAAAGCCGGTTTGAGCCGCCGCAGGAGGCCCGCCGGCCTGTCGGCGACGGCGCCGTCGATGAGCCAGACCAGGATCGGGAAGGAAACGAAGCAGGCGGCGAAGAAATCGTAGGGCGCCTGGCCCAGAACTGCCAGGGCGCCGGCCAGGAAGGCCATCAGCGCCCTTTTCCATCCCCACAGCAGAATTATCCGCCCAGCAAGGCGCGCCATCCTGTCCCCTCGTCCAAGAATCACGGATCGAAGGTGTAGCAGCACCGCGTGGCGGCACCAAATGGCGGGCCGCCGAACGTCAGGCTCACGCCTGTTCCGCCTTGGCGCGGCGGCGGCGCTCGCTCTTGACGCTGTGGACGATGCGGACCCGCTTGACGCGGCGCGGGTCGGCGTCGAGCACGTGGAACTCGAAGCCCGGGATCGCCTGCACCACCTCGCCGCGGGCCGGCACGCGGCCGAGCGCATTGAAGATCATGCCGCCGATGGTGTCGACATATTCGCTGTGCTCGCCGGCCGAGAACTCCTCGCCGAGGACCTTGGCGACCTCCTCGATCTCGGCCTTGCCGTCGACGACGTAGACGCCATCGCCGGCCTGGGTGATCATCGGCTCGTCGTCGTCATGCTCGTCCTCGATGTCGCCGACGACCATCTCGACGATGTCTTCGAGCGAGACCAGCCCGTCGGTGCCGCCATATTCGTCGATGACCAGCGCCATCTGGGTGCGCGTCGCCTGCATGCGGGTCATCAGGTCCGAGGCAAGCATCGACGGCGGCACGAACAGCACGGTGCGGACGAGGTTGAGATCGCCGATGCTGCGCTTGAGGTCCACCTGGGCAAGGTCGAGCTGAGCGTCCGCGGCCTGCGCCTTGCGCGACCGGCCCTTCTTGACGCGGGCGCCGCGGGTGATGTGGGCCAGCACGTCGCGGATGTGGACCATGCCGCGCGGATCGTCGAGGGTCTCGACATAGACGGGCATGCGCGAGTGGCCGGACTGCTCGAAAACCGAGAGCAATTCGCCGAGCGTGGTGGACAGCTCGATCGCCTCGATGTCGGCACGCGGCACCATGACGTCCTCGACCCGCACTTCGCGCAGGCGGAGGATGTTGTTGAGCATGGCGCGTTCGCCGGGCGAAAACGAATCGGCGTCGCTGCCCGTTTCGGCCAGCGCGTCGACGATTTCCTCACGGATATTGGTGCCGTTGCTGCGGTGCCGGAAAAGCCTGGTCAGCCGCTCGATGAAGGATGGCCGCTCGGCCTGCGTGTCGTGCGTCGTTGTTAACGGCGCACTGGTACTAGGTCCGTCCTCGGTCTGGTCGGAGGCCCTTGCCGCGGTTCCCGGTTCGGGCGTGGCGGCAGTCTCTATTTTGTCGTTCATCTTCTTCCGGTCGATTGCTCGTCCCTGTTACGCGTAGGGATCGGGAATGGCAAGCCTCGCCAGCGCCCGGCGTTCCAGCGCTTCCATCTCCTCGGCCTCCTCGTCGGTCTCGTGATCATACCCCAAAAGATGCAGGAGTCCGTGGATTATGAGGTGGGTGATATGGTTTTCGAGCGGCTTGCCTTCAAGCTCGGCTTCGCGCGCCACCGTCTCCCAGGCCAACACGATGTCGCCGAGCATCGGCGGCAGCGGATCGCCGGGCGTCACCGGAAAGGCCGGAAACGACAGCACGTTGGTTGGCTTGTCCTTGTCGCGCCATTCGGCGTTGAGCTTGCGGATCGCCGCGTCGTCGGTGAAGACGAGGCTCAGTTCGACGCCTTCGGCGGCTTCAACCTCGGCTTCCTGGAAAGCCGCAGGCACGGCGCGGTCAACCAGCGCCCGAAGTGCGGCCTCGCTCGGCCAGGCGCCCTCCTCGACCATCAGGTCGATGTCGAGACCGCCCACAGTGCCTGTGGGCGGCGGTAAATCCTTGTCAGGCATTGCCAAATTCGTTCCCGGTCAACCCTCGGTGCCAAGGCCGCGCGCGACTTTGCCGTCACGGTCGTAGGCCCTGACGATCTCGGCGACGAGCGGATGGCGGACCACGTCGGTGTCGTTGAAGCGCACCGTCACCGCACCCGGCACGCCGTCGAGGATGCGCAGCGCCTCGACCAGGCCCGACTTGGTGTTGGGCGGCAGGTCGATCTGGGTCGGATCGCCGGTGATGATCATGCGCGAGCCCTCGCCGAGACGCGTCAGGAACATCTTCATCTGCATCGAGGTGGTGTTCTGCGCCTCGTCGAGGATGACGGCCGAATGAGCCAGCGTGCGGCCGCGCATGAAGGCAAGCGGCGCGATCTCGATGACCTCGGCGGCAATGGCGCGCTCGACCTTGTCGGCCGGCATCATGTCGTAGAGGGCGTCGTAGAGCGGGCGGAGATAGGGATCGACCTTCTCCTTCATGTCGCCGGGCAGGAAGCCAAGGCGTTCGCCCGCCTCGACCGCCGGCCGCGACAGGATGATGCGCTCGACCATGCCGCGCTCGAGCAGCATGGCGGCGTGCGCCACCGCGAGATAGGTCTTGCCGGTGCCGGCCGGGCCGATGCCGAATACCAGTTCGGCGCGCTCCAGCGCCCGCATGTAGGCGTCCTGGTTGAGCGAGCGGGCATAGATGGTGCGCTTGCGCGTCGAGATCTGGGCGGCGGCCATCTTGCCCTTGCGCTCCAGCGTCGGCAGCGTCAGCTGGTCGTCGGGGGCGACCGCCATGCGGACGGCGCCGTCTACGTCGGACTGGGCCAATTCGCCGCCTTTCTGCAGGATGGCATAGAGATGATCGAGCGCCCGGCGTGCCTGCTCGGCGGCGGTGGCGCTGCCCTTGATGGTCAGCTGGTTGCCGCGCGAACGGATGTCGACGCCGAGTTTCTGTTCGAGACGGGCCAGGTTCTCGTCGAACTGGCCGTAAAGCGCACTGGCTAGCTTGTTGTTGTCGAAGGTCAGTACGATGTGCGCCATGTCAGACGCCCCGGAGGGCAGGTTCTTGAGTTCAGCAGCGCTCAACCGTCTCTCCTCATCTGCCGTACGGCCGATCAGACCGCTTCGGCGAACAGGCTGTTGGTACCTGTCTTCGTGATTCGCACATCAACAATGTCACCGATTTCGCCGGCCTTTTCATCAACAATAACCGGTTGTAACCAGGGTGATCGTCCGACGATCTGGCCGGCCTGGCGACCTGGCTTCTCGATCAGCGTCGAGATGGTCTGCCCGACCAGCCCGTCGGCGAAGGCACGCTGCTGCTCGGTGATCAGCCGCTGCAGCCGCTGCAGGCGCTCGTCCTTGACCTTTTCCTCGACATGGCCGCCCATATCGGCGCCCGGCGTGCCGGGACGCGGCGAATATTTGAACGTATAGGCCGAGGCGTAATTGGTGGCTCGCACGATCTCCATCGTAGCCTCGAAATCGGCATCCGTCTCGCCCGGAAATCCGACGATGAAATCGCCCGACATGGCGATGTCGGGACGGGCAGTGCGGATGCGCTCGACCAGCCTGAGATAGTCCGCTGCCGTGTGCCTGCGGTTCATCGCCTTGAGGATGCGGTCCGAGCCCGACTGCACCGGCAGGTGCAGGTAGGGCATGAGGGCCGCAAGGTCGCGATGGGCGGCGATCAGCTCGTCGTCCATGTCGCGCGGATGGCTGGTGGTGTAGCGCAGCCGGGCAATGCCGGGAATCTCGGCAAGGCGGTACAGCAGGCGGCCCAGGCCCCATTCCGTGCCGTCGGCGC
Organism: Aminobacter aganoensis; assembly: GCF_014206975.1. Classification (GTDB taxonomy): domain Bacteria; phylum Pseudomonadota; class Alphaproteobacteria; order Rhizobiales; family Rhizobiaceae; genus Aminobacter; species Aminobacter aganoensis. The sequence goes on along the minus strand of NZ_JACHOU010000003.1, from coordinate 322,571 downwards.
CCTCGCCATGCCAGGCGTTGACGTTCTGGCCGAGCAAAGTGACCTCGCGCACGCCGGCCTCGGCCAGCCTTTCGGCCTCGGTGACGATCTGGGCGACCGAACGCGATACTTCCGAGCCCCTGGTATAGGGCACCACGCAGAAGGTGCAGAACTTGTCGCAGCCTTCCTGCACCGTCAGGAACGCGGTGACGCCGCGCCTGGCGACTTCGGCCTTCCTCGGCTGCGGCAGGTGCTCGAACTTGTCTTCGAGCGAATATTCTGTCTCGACCACCTTCTGGCCGCCGCGCGCCTTCCTCACCACCTCGGGCAGGCGGTGATAGGTCTGCGGTCCGACGACAAGGTCGACCGCCGAAGCGCGGCGCAGGATCTCGCGGCCCTCGGCCTGGGCAACGCAGCCGGTGACGCCGACGATCATCTCGCGCCCGGCCTCGGCCCGTTCGGCCTTGAGCTGGCGCAGGCGGCCAAGCTCGGAATAAACCTTCTCGGCAGCCTTCTCCCTGATATGGCAGGTGTTGAGCAGCACCAGGTCGGCGTCCTCGATGGTTTCGGTCGCCGAATAGCCATCCGCTGCGAGCGCATCGTTCATGCGCTGCGAGTCGTAGACGTTCATCTGGCAGCCATAGGTCTTGATGAAGACCTTGCGGTCGGCGCCGGCCGTTGCGGCGGCAGAGGCCGCCGGCATGATTTCGGAGATATCGTCGAGTTCCATGCGGCGCCTATTAGCGCCTTTCCACGGCAAAAAACAGACGCCTTGCGCCTACCGCGCCGGATGCGGCTCGGCCAGCGACTGCAGCATCATCGTGCGCACCCGCTCCTCCATCAGCCGCGTCGCTTCCTTGCGGCTCGATTTGGCCGAGAAGTCGATCGGCTCGCCGAAACGGATCTCGACGTCGAGCCCGCCTTCGGCGAGCAGCTGGCCGACATGCGGCACCAGGTCCATGTCGCCGATCCAGCTGGCGATCGGCCGGTGCTGGCGGCCCATCGGCAGGCCATGGATGCGGGTATAGGCGATCGACACCGGCTGGATGACGACATGCTCGGCAGCCCCCTCGGCGATTGCCATCGAGGCCGCGCCGAACAGCGTGCTCTTGAACGGCAGAAGCAGGTTGCCGTCGCCGGTGCTGCCTTCGGCGAACAGCACCATGGCGTTGCCGGCGGCAAGGCGCCGGGCGATCTCGCTCGCCTGGTCGCCCGACTTGCGCTTGCGCTCGCGCTCGATGAACACGGTGCGCTGCAGCCGCGACAGGAAACCGAAGACCGGCCAACCGTTCAATTCCGACTTGGCGATGAAGGTGACGTCGACCAGCGAGCCGAGCGCCATGATGTCGGTCCACGAGACATGGTTGGACGCGATCATCAGCGGTCGGGTTTCGACCATCTTGCCGACGATGCGGACGCGCATGCCGAGCGCCCGCAGCATGGCGCGATGCCAGATCTTGAGGATGAAGGTTTCCGGCCACAGGCCGGTCTTCATCGAGATGACCTGCAGCGGCACCAGCACCAGCGAGGCCGCCACCATCCAGAAGAGCGCAAGCCCCGTGCGGATCTTTCCGATCATGTAGCCCTCAACGCCCCCGAACGGGCCTCTGGCTAGCGAAGATCGAGCCGCATGACAAGCGCCCCGGTGGCGCCCTGCGCCGACTGGTAGTAGTTCGGGCGCTTGCCGACCTCGTGGAAGCCGAACTTGCGGTAGAGGCCGATCGCCGGCGCGTTGGTCTCGTCGACCTCGAGGAACAGCGCTTCGGCGCGCTGGGCGTGCAGTTCGCGCAGCACCGCATCCATCAGCCGCCAGCCGAGACCATGGCGGCGATGGCTGCGCGAAACCGCGATGGTCAGGATCTCCGCCTCGCCCGCCGCCAGCCTTGCCAGCACGAACCCCGCCGGCGCCTCGGCGCCGTGGCCGATCTGGCGCACGGCAAAGCCGAACACCGTATCCTGTTCGAGCAGGGCGGCGAACTCTTCGCCCGACCAGGGGCGGACGAAATCCTCGCGGTGCAGCGGAGCGATGGCGGCGCTGTCGCCGATGGTCAGGAGTTCGAGCGCGTAGTCGCGCTTCAGCGGCCAGAACGGCAGTTTCATTTCTGTTCCCTCGGCAGCACGAAGCCGGCCTGCGGCTTGGCGTCCGGCGCTCTCAGGTAGACGGGTTTCGGCCGCTCGCCCGGTTCCTTGGCGGCGGCAAGGCGGGCATAGGTGCCGATGTCCGACGTCGCCAGTTCCGGACCGAAGGCGAAGATGCGGTCGACCTTCGCCGCATCGGCGATCTTCCGCGCGGCGGTGCCCGCCAAGGCCACGTCGCCGGACATGGCGATTTCGATTGCCTCGGCCAGGGTCAGGACCGCCGGTTCGCGCAGCACGGCACCTTGCTCGTCATACAAGGCGGCGTGGATTTCCTCGCGGCCGGCATCAAGCGCGGCGAGAACGTTCCTCGGGCCGATCGCATCGCGCGTCTCGCGGGCCAGCGCCTCGATCGTGGTGACACCGACGGCAGGGATCTTCAACGCCAGCGAGAACCCTCGCGCGGCCGACACCGCCACGCGCACGCCGGTGAACGAGCCCGGCCCTGTGGAAACGGCGATACGTCCAAGATCGGCATAGGCCTTGTCGGCCTGCGCCAGCGCCTCGTCGATGACGGCCATCAGGTGCTCGGCATGGCCCTTGCCGAGATCGCGCACGGACCGGCCAAGCTCGCGGCCTGCATCTGTGTCGTAGACGCTGGCGGCGCAGAGGCTTGCGGCACAGTCGATGGCGAGCAGGATCATGGTATTGGCCGCCGCCTTGAGTTGCTAATTGGGCGCTCCTTCGCACCCCCCTCTGCCCTGCCGGGCATCTCCCCCTCAAGGGGGGAGATCAGTCTCGCAACCCGCGGCGCCCATTCTGCAACGTCGCAAGGATAGTCCCTGCGATTTTGACGATTGGCCGCAGCGCCGATGACGGCGTGATCTCCCCCCTTGCGGGGGAGATGCCCGGCAGGGCAGAGGGGGGTGCCAAGGGACGCGTTCATGCGACGTAAATTACCACGGACTGCTTAGCATTCCGTTGGCAATGCTCAGCCTCTTTCCTTAGCCTTGAGCTCCAGCCTTCTCTTGTGGAGGACCGGTTCGGTGTAGCCGTTGGGCTGGGCGCGGCCTTCGAAGACGAGGTCGCAGGCGGCGCGGAAGGCGGTCGACTGGTCGAACTCGGGGGCCATCGGCCTGTAGAGCGGGTCGCCGACATTCTGGCGGTCGACGATGGCCGCCATGCGCTGCAGCGAATCCATCACCTGGATGTGCGAGCAGACGTCGTGGCGCAGCCAGTTGGCGATGTGCTGCGAGGAGATGCGCAAGGTGGCGCGGTCTTCCATCAGGCCGACGTCGTTGATGTCGGGCACCTTGGAGCAGCCGACGCCCTGGTCGATCCAGCGCACGACGTAGCCCAAAATGCCCTGCGCGTTGTTGTCGAGCTCGCGCTGGATCTCGTCGGGTGTCCAGTTGGGACGGACGACCACCGGCACCGACAGGATGTCGTCGAGACGCGCCTTGGGGCGGGACTTGAGCTCTGCCTGCACCTGGTGCACGTCGACCTTGTGGTAGTGGGTGGCATGCAGCGTCGCTGCCGTCGGCGACGGCACCCAGGCGGTGTTGGCGCCGGCGCGTGGGTGGGCGATCTTCTGCTCCAGCATCGCCGCCATCAAATCCGGCATCGCCCACATGCCCTTGCCGATCTGGGCATGGCCCGACAGGCCGCATTCGAGGCCGGTGTCGACGTTCCAGGCCTCGTAGGCATTGATCCACGGCGCCTGCTTCATGTCGCCCTTGCGCACCATCGGGCCTGCTTCCATCGACGAATGGATCTCGTCGCCGGTGCGGTCGAGGAAGCCGGTGTTGATGAACACCACGCGTTCCTTGGCAGCACGGATGCACTCCTTGAGGTTGACGGTGGTGCGCCGCTCCTCGTCCATGATGCCCATCTTGATGGTTTTCCGGGGCATGCCGACGAGGCGCTCGACGCGGTCGAATATCTCGACGGCGAAGGCGACCTCCTCGGGGCCGTGCATCTTCGGCTTGACGACATACATCGAGCCTTTTCGCGAGTTGGCTTTGCGGCCGTTGGCGCCGACGTCGTGCAGGGCGATCAGCGCGGTGATCGCCGCGTCCATGATGCCCTCCGGCACCTCGTGGCCGTCGCGGTCATGGATCGCGGGGTTGGTCATCAGGTGGCCGACATTGCGCACCAGCATCAGCGAGCGGCCGGGCAGCGAGACAGCGCCGCCATCCGGGCCGGTGTATTCACGGTCGCCATTCAGCCTGCGCGTCACAGGCTTGCCGCCCTTGTCGAAGGTTTCCGACAGGTCGCCCTTCATCAGGCCGAGCCAGTTGCGGTAGACCACGACCTTGTCTTCGGCATCGACCGCGGCGACCGAATCCTCGCAATCCTGGATGGTGGTCAGCGCGGACTCGAGGATCATGTCGGAGATGCCGGCCGGATCGGTCTTGCCGATCGCGCTGTCGCGGTCGACCACGACCTCGACATGCAGGCCGTTCCTGACCAGCACCACGGCATCGGGATTCTTCTCAACACCGCGATAGCCCGCAAACTGCCTGGCATCGCGCAGCACAACCGTGCCCGACGCGGTCGCAAGCTTCAGCGCGCCGCCGTCGACCGAAAGCCCGGTCACATCCGACCAGCTGCCCTGTGCCAGCGGTGCGGACTCGTCCAGGAACGCCTTGGCCCAGGCGATGACCTTTTGGCCGCGCTTGGGGTTGTAGCCCCTGCCCTTCTCCGCACCGTCGGCATCGGAAATCGCGTCGGTGCCGTAGAGCGCGTCGTAGAGCGAGCCCCAGCGGGCGTTCGCCGCGTTGAGCGCATACCGCGCGTTCATCACCGGCACCACCAGCTGCGGCCCGGCGACGGTGGCGATCTCGGGATCGACATTGTCGGTGGTCACCGAAAAGGCCGGGCCTTCCGGGACCAAGTAACCGATCTCGCTCAGAAACGCCTTGTAGGCCGCCATGTCGTGCGGCGCGCCGTGCTTGCGGTACCAGGCATCGAGCTTCAACTGGAAGTCGTCACGCTTTTCCAGGAGCGCCCGGTTCTTCGGCCCGAGATCGTGCACGATGTCGGCAAAACCCTCCCAGAACGCATCCGCCGAAACACCCGTGCCGACCAGCGCCTCCAACACCACGAAGTCGTGCAACTCACGCGATATCGATAGGCCAAAGAGTTCGACGGTGTCGGTCATATCTTGCGCTCCAGAATTCCGGCGCCGCAGGGGCGTTCAAAACAAGGTTTTCGGGCGTTTGGCATGCAAAGCCCGCAGGGTCAATTCGTCCAATGTTGCAAGGCAGCATAGATTGCCACCCGGCGCGCCGCCGCAAATCGATTTAGCCGTCAAACCGCGATCCTGGGCCTGCCCGCGGCAATCGCCAGCACATGCGCCTCGATGAACATGCGCTGGCCCTCGACCGTCGAGACCTTGAAGTCGGCCGTCACCTCGATCTCGGCGGCATCGGTGCCGGCATCGCGCGCCTTGGCGGCGACGATGGCGCGCACCTCGGCTTCGGCCAGCGCCATTGCCGCGTCCTCGTCGACGAAGTCGCGCACGAGCTCGCCGACCGCCACCCTAAACAGCCCCTCCTTGGGCTGGCTGACGCGGGCCTCGGCGGTGACGCGGACCTGGCCGACAACCGCACCCAGCGCATTGGCGACGTCGGTGTCCTCGGGCACCACGCATTCGTTGCCGACCAGCGGCGGCAGGCCGGCATAATGCAGCGGGGCGGAAGCGCCGAGGCCGATCACCGGTCGGTCGAGCGCGACCGCGAAACGCGCGATGCCGGGATGGGAATCGACCGCGCGCTGCACCAGCGCATGCGCAACGGTCGCGGCACCGTCGAGCCCGTCCTCGGCGAAGGCGGTCTCGAGGATGACTTCCGCCGACAGGCGGGTGAGCGTCGCCAGCACACGCTCGGACAGCGCTTCCGGGCTCGCCGCGATCGGCTGGCCACGGCCGTCGCGCTTGCGGGCGAACAGCTCGGCGCCGAGCCGTGCGGCGGCCTCGTCCCAGTTCGCCTGGCGGCCGAGCACATGGGCGGCATCCGAGGGCGTGAAGCCGACGACATGGACCAGCCCGCGCGACACCAGCCGGTTGAGCGTGGCGTTCTGGGCGTTGGAGGTGAGCAGGCGGTCGACCGGCAGCGGCACGGTGCCTATCTGGTCGTAGAGCCTGGCCTCGGGCGCGGTCAGGCCGGCGGCGAGCCGTTCCGGCACGCCGGTGCGGACGGCGAAGCGGCCGTCGAGGCGGCCGGGATTGGGGGCGCGCAGCTGGCGCTCCAGCTCCGCCGTCACCGCCTCGCCATGGACCATGCCGGCAAGCGCCAGCGGCACGACGCGGCGCGGGCCGAGCGACATTCTGGGCTTCAGCCCGCCCTCTTCCAGCGCCACCTCGGAATCGCCGCCGAGGCCGAAGGTGCGCATGGCGACCGCCTCGACCATGGTGCGGAAGCCGCCGACGGTTGCGCCCTCGGGATCGAGCCGCGGGCGGCCATGGTCGAGCACAGCGACGTCGGTGGTGGTGCCGCCGATGTCGGAGACCACCGCATTGTCGAGCCCGGTCATGTGGCGGGCGCCGACGAGGCTGGCGGCGGGGCCGGACAGGATGGTCTCGATCGGGCGCTGGCGGGCGAATTCGGCCGAGACCAGCGCGCCGTCGCCGCGCACCACCATCAGCGGGGCAACGATGTTGCGCTTTTTGAGGAAGCCTTCGGTCGCGGCGACGAGGCGGTCGATCATCGAGATCAGGCGGGCGTTGAGCAAGGTGGTCAGCGCCCGGCGCGGGCCGCCGAGCTTGGCCGACAGCTCGTGGCTGGCAGTGACGGGCAGGCCGGTTTTTTGCCGGATCAGGTCGCGCGCGGCGATCTCGTGGGCCGGGTTGCGGGTGGCGAAATAGGCGCAGACGGCAAAGCCCGAGACGGATTTTTCGAGCTCGGGCAAGGCCGCCTCGAGCGGCGCGAGGTCGAGGGGCCGGGCATTGCCGTGGACGTCGTGGCCGCCCTCGCACAGCACCAGCGGGTCGGAGCCGAGCGCGGTCCTGAGCCCGTCGCGGCCAAGGTCGGCCTCGGAAAAGCCGACCATGACGAGCGCGACACGCCCGCCCTGGCCCTCGACAAGCGCGTTGGTGGCGAGCGTGGTCGACATCGACACCAGCTTGATGGCGGCGGGGTTGACGCCCGCCCGGTCGAGCACCGCGTCGACCGCGCCCGAAATGCCCTCGGCAAGGTCGTGGCGGGTGGTCAGCGACTTGGCCTTGGCCAGCACCGTGCCCTGCGGCGAATGCGCCTCCGACCACAGCACGGCGTCGGTGTAGGTGCCGCCGGTGTCGATGCCGAGGAAAAGCGGGGCGTGGTGGCTGGCGTGCATGCGCTGGTGTTCCGGAGTTCCTAATCTCCGTCCCGCTTAGCCGATATGCCGGCCAAAGGAAAATTGGCCAGCCGCCCGAAACGACGGGGTCAGCCATCGCCCCGCGCCTCGAGGCCGGCGACCATACGGTCGGTTTCGGCGCGGATCTCGGCGCGCAGCTCCTCGACAAGGTCGGCATCGAGCGGCACGCAGGGCGGGATGAACGGCCTGAAGGGGAACGACCAGTCGTCCTCGGCGCGGCGGCCGGTGCAGCGGCCCAAGCGCCGGCAGCCGCGCAACGGGCAGGTGCGGACAAAACCGCGATGGGCGGCGAGCAGCTGGAACAGGCCGAGATAGATGCCCTTGGCCTCGGCATGCTCCCGCTGGTCGCGCAGCACGCAGGCCCATTGCGCGTCGGTTTCCGCGCGGCGCGGGAAATTTCTCGGCTCGAAGGTGGGGTGCCAGGATTTTGGTTGGTCGCTCATGGGGGCTCCTTGGGGTGGGGGTTTCCTTCTCCTACAGAGGGAGAAGGCAAGTGCCGGCCTTGCCACGCCCCGTTTCCGGTCTGGCCATTGAGAGGTGGGAAGACGGGCGGTCGCGGGGCCGCTCGGGTTGATAGAGGCGCGGTCTCGCGACCGCCCGTCCGGCGATTTCTGATCCCGTCCGTTCCGCTTCCGGGGCGCGGGCATTTTCGCCTGTGCCCCCACTAGCGCATCGTCCAGCGCACCCGGGCCGTAGTGCCCGGAGGGGAACCCTTGGACGGAACCTCCCCGGGCGGCGGGCTACGCTGGCCCATCGCCGGAGGCGCCGGCCCCTGCCCACGCAATCACCGTCATGACCGGTGTTCCCATGGCAGGGACGGGATGGATTATGGGGCAGGTTTCTGGGGGCGTGGAGAAAGGGGCGCGGATGTTCACGGGGGTGGAGCCCGCAAATGGCCCATACCGAGATCCTTCGCACCCCCCTCTGCCCTGCCGGGCATCTCCCCCACAAGGAGGGAGATTAATCTCGTCGCCCGCGGGCCAGGCGGCGAGAATTTCCTTGCGAGGTCAGCGGCTTGGCGGAGACGCGATGACAGCCTGATCTCCCCCCTTGCGGGGGAGATGCCCGGCAGGGCAGAGGGGGGTGCGAAGGATCACAGCATCCCAGAAAATCGAAAAACTCTTCAAACCCGTGGAGAAATTCTCCCCCGCTCAGCCCTGCGAAATCTGCTCGTCCTGCTCGACGGTGAGCGGTTTTACCCCTGCCGGCAGCGGTTCGACGGCGGGTTGCTCGACCACCGGCCGGGGCGCGGCCACCGGCGCGGGGGGCACGGGCGCACGGGCAGCGCAGGCGGGCAGGATGGCCAGGGCAAGGAGGACGGCGAGCGGTTTCATGGAGCGGGCGTTAGGCGGAAGGTGTGGCGGGATCGCGGCGGCAGATGAGCCTGCCGCCTGGATTTGGTCAAGCCGCCCCTGACAACTGCTGACGGAAGCCTGTCAGCCGTGGCGTGTTTTATGGCGACGATGTCGAGGGTGGGGTGCCAGTGCGCGTGCGGTTTGTCTGGACGGGTGGGGAGGAACCGCGCTGGGAACAGGCGATGACGGCGGCGAGACGTGGGAGGTGAATTGGGTGATGCGGTTTGGGAGGTGAAAGGGTCGTGCGTAGATCGGTCCTTGAACTCGCCGTCGACCGAACTGGCGACACTACTAGTCGTCGTAGCGCTCGCGCATTTCTTCTAGCATGCGCTTCAGTTCACCAGTCCGACTCACGGTAGCGGATTCCAGTTCGCTGGCGTAAGCGAGAGGCGCCATGGAGCCGCCCTCAAACTCGGCTGCAGCAAACTTGGCCTGGGTATGAGCATACTTTTCCCAACGTTCCTGAGCTTCTTCGAGCGCCGATGCTTGCGCTGCGCTAATCCAGCCTGAGCGCTCCAACGCGATGACGGCACGTTCCATCTGTTGTCTTGCGACGTCCGCGCGGCGTCCTGCCTCCACATTCATTTCGGCCTGCGTCATATGGGTGCTGTCGATAACTTCAATGGCGTTTTCAACGAACGCTTCTTGTTGGCTGCTGAGAACGCTCATGAACTGAGCGGCATCATCGCGAGCGTACTTCACCAAATCCGGGTCTTTTCCCACAGATTTGAGCTTTTCCATTATGCTTAGCGTCAGAATATTTTCCTCAACGTTCGCCTTCCTGCGCGCGGAGGGAATAATGCGATTAATCCATTCGGTGCTTGTGGGGATGAAAACTGAACGAAAAATATCCGCGACAAACCCCAAAACGAAGCCACCCAACCATTCCAACTTGATCCCCTCTACTATGCAGAAATAGTTAGCTTGCCGACGCCTAGAAAATTGTCTTCAATATTTTTTCTGTTCCAGAAAGGAGGTCTTCTATTTCTTCCTTTGTTGGCTCACGACCTTTCGAATGGTCGCAAAGATTCCTAATGTCGGCAAGATGCTGGTTGAACCGCCATTGCGGCACGGTGATGGTGTCATTCTCGCGAAGCAGCTGATTCAAATCGGATATTCCGGGATGTTTTTTTCGAATGGAAATGCCGTGCGAATCGCAGGTTTGCGTAAGGTGCTTTTCGATTACAACTCCGCAAATAGCTCCGGCCGCTCGCAGATATCCCGCTTTCGCCAACGCCTTTGCGCTCTCGACTTCACTATCAAATAGGTCCGCTTGTAGTACACTTCTTAGTTCAAGCAATCGGCTCCCAAGCGCAGCCCTTGCCGCCTTGACGATGTTAAGTTGTTGCACAAATTCTGGTATCGCCGCGCTACTATCTACTTGTATTTCCCCTCCCCATCGAATGGTAAGCCCCTGCAAGGCATCTCTGATCATGTAATTCTCGAAGGTAATTTCCTTTCTTATCTTCGTGTATTCATAAAATGAGTTGAAATCTTTAAGGCGATCCGGAAGTATTTGCTTAACTACAGCCTGCGCTTTAGAGAACCATCCTTGATATTCTGATTTGAACACAGGCAATTTCTTAAAATACCCATCGACTTTATCTTTGCCGAACGCCTTCTCGACCTGACTCTTAAATTCGTTTGGACGGCACATATGTTGCATTGCCATGTGAAGCATATCGCCGCGCTCCACCAGCTCATCCAGTTCCTTTGAAAATTTGTCAGCTTTTTCAGACAACGCGCCCCCCCGTCAGTAGAGCTTAAGTAGAATCGGCTCGCGGGATCATAGCAGCGCGCCAAATTCCAAACCCGTAACGCCCCCTCGGTGGCCTTCATAGTGAACGTGTCGAACCAAGAGAGCACCAAGCACTTACTCAGCCTTCGCCCGGCATCTGCACTGCCGTCCCCCCGCTAAGAAGAAAGCGATTGAGAGGCGGAGGCGCCGCAGTAGCCCTCACTGTGAGCCTGTCGAACAACGAGGGCGCTGGGCGCCATATCCTGCACGCCCCAAAACGTCATGGTTCGACAGGCTCACCATGAGGGTTTTGGGGGTGGCGCACGCAGGTCATCCTTCGACAGGCCCATCCTTCGACAAGCTCAGGATGAGGGCTGCGCTGGGACCAGCACTGCATTTTTGCGGAGGCTGCACGCATGGAAGTCACCGTCTACATCCTGCGCTGCGCGGATGGCTCCTATTACACCGGCCTGACCAAGCAGGAGATCGAGGCGCGGGTGTGGGAGCACAACGAAGGTCTCCATGACGGCTACACCGCCAAGCGGCGACCGGTGACGCTGGTGTTTACCGAAACATATGACCGGATCGTCGAGGCGATCGAGCGCGAACGGCAGATCAAGGGCTGGACGCGTGCCAAGAAGGAAGCGCTGATTGCGCTGGCCTATGAGAGGCTGCCGGAATTGGCGAAGAACCGGCAAGGGGTTGAGTTCACGCCGTGGTGGAAGCGTTCGGGCGAAGGCGATGATGGACCGGATTCGGATGGTTCGACAGGCTCACCATGAGGGCGGTGGGTGCGGCGGCCCCAAGACCCTCGTGGTTCGACCGTCCCAAGCTCACGGCAACCACGAGTGTTTTGGGTGGGTTGCGTAAAGTTCTGGGTCGTCGCGACTCAGAGGGAAGACGGCCGTGGCAGGCGAAGGCGCTCCAGTAGCCCTCATGGTGAGCCTGTCGAACCACGAGGGCGCAAGGCGCCATATTCTGGACGCCCCAAAACGTCATGGTTCGACCGTTCGACAAGCTCACGGCTCACCATGAGGGTTTTGGGGGAGCCCGTCATCGACGTGCACCGCTGATCTGCGACGAAGCTTGGTTGGTGAGGTAGCACTGCCCCTCATCCGGCCCTGCGGGCCTAACCCCCACCCGGCGGCTGCGCCGCCACCCTCCCCACAAGGGGGAGGGTAAGGGCAGTGCTAGTTATCGCCCATCTTCAGCGCCTGAATAAACGCTTCCTGCGGGATGTCGACCTTGCCGAACTGGCGCATGCGCTTCTTGCCCTCTTTCTGCTTCTCGAGCAGCTTGCGCTTGCGGGTGACGTCGCCGCCGTAGCACTTGGCGGTGACGTCCTTGCGCAGCGCCGAGATGGTCTCACGCGCAATGACCTTGCCGCCGATGGCGGCCTGGACCGGGATCTTGAACATGTGCTGCGGGATCAGCTCCTTCAGCTTCTCGACCATGACGCGGCCGCGCTTTTCGGCTGCGGTGCGGTGGACGAGCATGGAGAGCGCGTCGACAGGCTCCTCGTTGACCAGGATAGACATCTTGACGAGGTCGCCTTCCTTGTAGTCGGTGAGGTGGTAGTCGAAGGAGGCGTAGCCCTTGGAGATCGACTTCAAGCGGTCGTAGAAGTCGAACACCACCTCGTTGAGCGGCAGGTCGTAGACCAGCATGGCGCGCTTGCCGACATAGGACAGGTCGGCCTGGATGCCGCGGCGCTCCTGGCAGAGCTTGAGGATCGAGCCGAGATAGTCGTCGGGGGTGAGGATGGTGGCGCGGATCCACGGCTCCTCGATCGAGGCGATCTTGACCACGTCGGGCATGTCGGCGGGGTTGTGCAGTTCCTTGGTCGAACCGTCGTTGAGGTTCATGCGGTAGACGACGGACGGGGCGGTGGCGATCAGGTCGAGGTTGAACTCGCGCTCGAGCCGCTCCTGGATGATCTCGAGGTGCAGGAGGCCGAGGAAGCCGCAGCGGAAGCCGAAGCCGAGGGCGGCCGAGGTTTCCATCTCGAAGGAGAAGCTGGCGTCGTTGAGGCGCAGCTTGCCCATGGCGGCGCGCAGGTCCTCGAAGTCGGCGGCGTCGACCGGGAACAGGCCGCAGAACACCACCGGCTGGGCCGGCTTGAAGCCCGGCAGGGCCTTTGCGGTGGGGCGCTTGTCCTCGGTGATGGTGTCGCCGACGCGGGTGTCGGCCACTTCCTTGATCGAGCCGGTGAAGAAGCCGAACTCGCCGGGGCCGAGCTCGTCGACCTGGACCATCTTGGGGGTGAAGACGCCGGTGCGCTCGACCAGGTACTTGGCGTTGGTCTCCATCATGCGGATGGTCTGGCCCTTCCTGAGCTTGCCATCGATGATGCGCACCAGCACGATGACGCCGAGATAGGTGTCGTACCAGCTGTCGACCAGCATCGCCTTGAGCGGGGCGTCGATGTCGCCCTCGCGCGGCGGCGGCAGCTGGGTGACGATCGCCTCCAGCACGTCCTCGATGCCGAGGCCGGTCTTGGCCGAGATGTGCACGGCCTGGGAGGCGTCGATGCCGATGACTTCCTCGACCTGCTCCTTGATGCGCTCGGGCTCGGCGGCGGGCAGGTCGATCTTGTTCAGCACCACGACGATCTCGTGGTTGTTGTCGATGGCCTGGTAGACGTTGGCGAGCGTCTGGGCCTCGACGCCCTGGGAGGCGTCGACGACGAGCAGCGAGCCCTCGCAGGCCGACAGCGAGCGCGACACCTCATAAGCGAAGTCGACGTGGCCGGGCGTGTCGATCAGGTTGAGGACGTAGTCCTCGCCATTGTTGGCCTTGTAGTTGAGGCGGACGGTCTGGGCCTTGATGGTGATGCCGCGCTCGCGCTCGATGTCCATGTTGTCGAGGACCTGCTCGGTCATCTCGCGCAGTTCCAGCCCGCCGGTGGACTGGATCAGCCGGTCGGCAAGCGTCGACTTGCCGTGGTCGATGTGGGCAACGATGGAGAAATTGCGGATGTGGTCGAGCGGTGTGGTCATGCGCCGCGCTTTAGCAGGGGCGGCAAGCGTTAACAAGCGCGGCTTTGCGACCTCAGGCGGTGGCGGGCTGGACCGGGCGGACGGCCGCGGCGGGACCAAACAGCATCTTGACGAAGCTGCGGAAGGCCAGGACCTGGTGCTCGAGGCGGCGCGGGTCGGCCATAAGCTTGGACATGATGATGCCGCCGTCGACGATGCAGGACATCATGTCGGCGACGGTGTCGAGGTCGACCGCCTCGCGCGGCGGGTGCAGGCGGGCGATCTCGTCGAGCGTGGCGCGGAAACGGGCGTTCCAGCCCTGCACCGAACTGGCGGCGATGGCGCGGACCTCGCGGTCGAACATGCGCTCCTGGTAGCAGACCGAGGCGATGAGGCAGCCGGGGTGGCCATTGGGCAGGTCGGCCATGACCTCGGCGAGCAGCTTGAGGCCGATGAGGAAGGCCTGGAGCGGGTCGTCGGAGAGTTGGCGGCCGCGGCCGAAGACGTCGTCGAAGACGCGGTCGTTGGCCGCGACGTAGCGCAGCAGCATGGCGCGGGCGAGCTCGTTCTTGTCCTTGAAGTGGTAGAAGAAGCCACTCTTGGTGAGGCCGGCCTCGGCGATGACCTCGTCGATGGAGGTGGCGCCGAAACCCTTGGCGAGCACCGACATCTCGGCGATCGCGAGAATCCGCTCACGGGTTTCGAGGCCCTTGCCCATATCCGATCCGAAACGCTGTACCCGAGGTACGGTTTTTGGCCCCGGCAGAATATCACCGATGACACACACGCCGCCACAGGCTTGGCCAAGCCATTGGAATTTTTACCTGTTTCACGATGCGACGACCACCGCACCGCAAGATTTCTAGTTCCGAAGCAACGGCTGGGCGACACTTTCGCCATTCCCGATGCCGGCCGTGCGGCAGGACGGGAACCGTTGGTATCGGAGACAAAGATGGCCAAGTACCGCAACGACCTGCCGCAGATGAAGGGCGGACTGTTCCTCAGCGACGGCGGCATGGAAACGACGCTGATTTTCCATGACGGCGTCGAGCTGCCGCATTTCGCCTCCTTCGTGCTGCTCGACAGCGCCGAGGGCCGGGCACGGCTGAAGGGCTATTACGAGAAATATCTCGACATCGCCCGCCGGCGCGGCACCGGCTTCGTGCTCGACAGCGCGACATGGCGCGCCAACCCCGACTGGGGCGCGAAGCTGGGCTACGGGGCGGAGGCGCTGAAGGCGATCAACGTCGGCTCGATCCGCCTGCTCGAAGAGCTACGCGACGCGTGGGAAGCACCGGAGACGCCGCTGGTGGTGAGCGGCGCCATCGGCCCGCGCGGCGACGGCTACAAGGCCGGCAACATGGATGCGCGCGAGGCCGAGGCCTACCACGCGGCCCAGATCGCCAGCTTTGCCGAGGCCGGTGCCGACATGGTGGCGGCCTATACGCTGACCAACATCGACGAGGCGATCGGCATCGCCCGCGCGGCGAAAAAGCTCGGCATGCCGTGCATGATCTCGTTCACGGTGGAGACCGACGGCAGGCTGGTGACGGGGAAGACGCTGAAGGAGGCGATCGAGACGACCGACCGCGAGACCGGCGCCTACCCGCTCTACTACATGATCAACTGCGCCCATCCGAGCCATTTCGCCCCGGCGCTGGCGGCGGGCGAACAATGGCTCCAGCGGGTGGCCGGGGTGAAGGCCAACGCCTCGGCCAAGAGCCATGCCGAGCTCGACAATTCGGAAACGCTGGACCCCGGCGATCCCGCCGATCTCGGCCGCCGCTACAGCGCGCTGACGCGGTCGTTTCCGACGATGCGCATCCTCGGCGGCTGCTGCGGCACCGACCACCGCCACATCGCGGCGATCTGCCAAGCCTGCCTGCCGAACTGAGGCACGGCGCCGCCGCGGCCCTCGCACAGGGCGAGCGGGCCGCGGTCAGGCCGTTCCGGCAATCGCCATGGAGCGGAGGTCGCGGCCCTTGCGGCGGGTGCAGGCGGCCAGCAGCGCCGAGCAGAGAATGTCGACATCGGTGCCTTCGCGCGGGCACCAGCCACACGGGCAGGCAGCCGGCCCGGAGTGGGCATCCGCGGTCTCGCGGTAGATCGAGCCCACGGCCTGGGCGGCGAGCCGCATGACGACCATCGGCGGCAGGCCCGTCTTGCGCATGACCTCGCAGAATTCGTTCATGATGGTGGCGCGGATATGCGCCTGGGCTTCCTCGTGCCGACGTTCGTTCTCGCTCAGATGTGCCAACAAGAAAATCTCCAGATCAGAAACGTGTGCGCCCTCGGCGGGGCCTGTGATTCATCGGCCGGGAACGACGGCGGCTGCCACCAGCCGCAGGGCTTCGCGTGCCGCGTCGAGCTGGCGCATCGCCTCGAACAGCGCTTCCTTGTCGCGGCGGTGCATGTCGAGGGCATCGACGAACAGGGTGTTTTCGCCGATCTCGGGCTGCGGCAAGGCATTGAGCCGGCCGAGGCTTTCGTTGGCGATGCGCCGCGCGCTGTCGACCTGCGATTTCAGGGCTTCGACACGACCGAAAAGCGAGAGATAGCGGCCAATGTCCGTTTCGCGGCTGCCTGCTTCGGAAAAGCCCGCGCTGGGAGCGACATGCATCATCCGGTTCGCCTCCTGTGTTCGTCCGACACCATGACCGCGCGCCGAACGATGCGCGGCCATGGCAACCTAACCCGCCGCCTGGAATGAGCCAATACAAAACTGGACTAAAAATATCAAGTTTAAAAACATGACATTCCGGGATGGGTGACAAACGGCAGAGCCGACGTTCCCGCCCTGCCCCCGGGCAGCAGCCCAAAGCGCGGTTGACTGGGCTGGCGGTGCGCGCTCCTATATGGACCGCAGCCGGGGGACGGCTGCAGAATGGAGGAGCGGTCATGGCCGAGAAGGCTGCGCACAGTGACGAAGGCCTGACCGCCGAGGCCCGCCCCGCCACCAAGGAAGACGCCGACATCCTGGCAAGGCTGGTGAACATGGCCGGCGACGGCCTGCCGCTGTATCTCTGGACCAAGATGGCCGAAGGCGGCGATCCCTGGGAGATGGGGCGCCAGCGGGCACGGCGCGAAGAGGGCAGCTTCTCGTACCGCAACGCCGTCGTGCTGGAGCACGGCAAGGTGCTGGCCTGCCTGATCGGCTATCCGATCGAGCCGACGATACCCGACCCCGACACGCCCGCGATGTTCGTGCCGTTCAACATGCTCGAGGCGCTGGCCGTCGGCAGCTGGTACGTGAACGTGGTGGCGACGCTGCCCGAGGCGCGGGAACGCGGCTTCGGCTCGCGGCTGCTGGCCATGGCCGACGCAATAGCCGAGGCCACCGGCTGCACGGGCACCAGCCTGATCGTCTCGGACGCCAACGCCACGGCCCGGCACCTCTATGAGAGCGCCGGATACCGCGAGATCGCTACCGAGCCCATGGTCAAGGAGGGCTGGACCGGCGCGGGCGAGAACTGGGTGCTGATGGTCAAGCCGTGAGGCGCTCCGACAGCCCTGCCCGCATGGCCCCCCCGAGATGACATTCTGCGACGACGCCATGATGGGCTACGACGACGCGCGCCGGAGCTTCGGCCCAGGCGAGGCACTGGATTTCGACGAGGCCTATCGCCTCGCCCACCTGCCGCTGGTGGCCCCGGGCCACCCGGACGCACTGGCCGGCAAGGATGGGACCGACTATCGCAACGGTCGATACGCGACGCCGCGGCATTCGCTGGTCGTGCCTGTCGATGCCGGGGAGTTGGGCAGGTCAGAGGCGTTTCGACGGTTCGAGGCGGAGCTTCGCTCGTTTTCGTTCAGCGACAAGATCGCCTGGAAAATCGGCCGGGAACGTTCTCCCAAGCTGCATGCGACGATCGTCGGCGGCCTTGCCGAAACCGATCTGGCGCGTTGCGCCGATGCCGCCGCGGCGGCTCTCGCCCCGCTGGGCGCACTCTCCCTGCGCATCGGCGGGCCGTTCCTCGGCCGGATCAACACCGGCCGCATCTACCTGCCGGTCTATCCCTGTTGCCGCGACGGCGAGGACGTGTTCGCGCTCGTCCAGCGGGCATGCGGCGCGCGGCAGACCCGCTTCTACGTGGTCGGCTGCTATCACTTCGCGGCGGCGCTGAGCGTTGCGGAAACGGCCGATCTGTCGGGGCTGGCGGAGCGGTGGCGCCGGCGCATCCTGGCCGAACTGCCGGTGACGTCGCTGGCAGTGATGGCGACGAACGATGACCTGGCGCTTTCCGGGCGGGTGGTTGCGGCAATCCCGGCGGGAGGTGGCTAGGCTGTCAATTGACCCTTGCGCTTGCATTACACGGGGTCTGACGGCTGGGATTGCTACCGCGCGAAGGTGCGGTCGGAAGATACGGCTGCCGTTCTGGGCCGCCGTGCCTTTCATTGATGTCACGGCATGGCGACGTCGAAGTCGGCGCAGGGGATGGATTGCCGCATATCCATGTCCGGTTGTCGTGGCATGAAAGCAAAGCTGGAGTTCGCCAGAACTTTTTCCCTATCCGGCGTGAACCTTCTTCCCCTGCCAGGACACACACGATCGTGGCGGCCGGAAAGCCGCAAGATCAAGGTGTCCCAGAGGAGAACCCGAAATGACGACCATGACCAACAGCATCATCCGTTCGTCGCTGATCGCGACGCTTGCCCTGTCGATGTCGGCCTTTGCCGGCGCTGCCTCCGCAGCCCAGCTCAAGGCCCGCGTGCCGGCACCACCGCCGCACCAGCTCGGCCTCAAGGCGCCGGGCGGCGGCGGACAGGCACAGGGCCATGTCGAGACGTGCAACAACAAGGCATCGTGCAACCTGATGATCGCCTATTGCGCCGGCCATGGCGGCGACTGGGAAGAAACCGGCACCCCCGGCCCGCAGGGCGAACCGCAGAAAGGCAAGTGTACCTATCCCTGATGGCATCAGGGGCTCCCAAGACGTGAAGCTGCCCACCCTCCCGTCTCCGGACGGGAGGGTTTTTGCGCGGGATGCCGCGATAGCGTTGGACCGTGTCGCCGCGCTGCTTGACGTTGGGGCGGCATTCGGAGCAAATCGCGGGCATTCTCGGGAGCTTGCCTCACATGTCAGTTATCGGCCTTTCACTGATTGGTTTTTCGACCGTCATCTTCCTGATCGCCGCGATGGTGGCCAAGACCTGGGGCATCGAGCCGACCATCGGCAAGCTGGTGGTGACGCTGCTCCTCTATTCCCTCGGCAACCTCATCATGCTGCGCCTGGTGCGCGACTTCGGCATGTCGGTGTCGTTTTCGCTGTCGGCCGTCATCCAGCTGATCGCCGTCAACCTCGTCGCCATCGTCTATTTCGGCGAGAAGCTAAGCGGCATCCAGGGCATCGGCGTCGGGCTCGCGGTGGTGGCCGTGGCGCTGATCACGCTCGGGCCGGCGCTGGCCGGGAAGTAAGGCCGCGGGCGATCGGGACCGGTCCGCCCGCAGTGGTCGGTGCCCTTTCCTAAAGTCTAGAAGCTGTCGCGATCGTCGCTACGCGGGTCGCCATTCACCAGATGCGGTTCGTAGATGCCCGAGCGAGCGGTGCGCCGCCAAGGGCGAGACAGGTTCTGTGCATCGCAAGAAATGTCCGCGACGGCGATGGCGGCAGAGCCATCCGCTGGGCACCGCGCGGCCCATCGACCACCCGATGCGATGATGCCGGACGGTGCCGTCGCGCTGTGCTGGGCGTGGACAGCGAAACTGGTCCAGTAGCTGTTGCTGGCCGCATGACCCTGCATCTCGGCAGAAAAACCATCGGGCAAAGCCCCGCCAGTGGTCGAGAACAGCACGCAATCGACATCGAGCCGCTCGTATTCGGCGAAGAGTTCCGGGAAGTGCGACTCCATGCCGAGCGTGCAGCCGAAGCGGACACCGTCAACATCGAAGGTGACCGGGATCGAGCCGGGCGCATACATGAACGAGACCTTGGTGTTGGACAGCATGCGCTCGTCATAGCGCGTCACCAGTTGCCCGCGGTCGGAGACAACGTACAGGGAGTTGTGCGGACGGTTGGGCTCGGTGAGAGGGTGCACCGAGCCCAAGACCGTCCATAAGCCGAGTTCGCGCGCACATGTCCCAATGGCGTCCAGTTCCTCGCGCAAGACAGCCCATTCGAACCGGGTCCAATCGGATGGGCCGATGTGTTCGCGCCCGGTGCTGGACATGGTGCGTTTGTTGGGGGTGCAGGTCGCGCCCTCGGGGAAATGCACCAGCCGCGCGCCCAGCTGACGCGCCTCGAGCATGAGGCGGCGTATCTCTAACCCGGCACGGCGCAGGCCGGCGATGTCGCGGGGATCGTCGCAGGCAGTGGTCTGGGCGACGGCCAGACGCACGGACCTGGCCTGAGGCTGCGAGTTGCTGGATGGGCGGAGGTGCCTGAGTGCGGAGGTGTAGGACTCACCTGTCCTGGCAGCACGAGCGCGCACGCGACGCTTGAAGTTTCGGTTTTCGGTCATCGTCGGGGCCTTTCACGTCTCGGACGGCGTTCCCCAGCAACCACACCCGAAACATCAGGACCAAGACAACGACCCGAGACAACTGTCCCTTTGCCTCCTGGAAGGACCATGCTGGGGAAGGTCCGAGGAGGTTGAGCGTGAGCCACGCGCAGGCAAAAGATGCCGACGCGTCCCCGATTCGTCAACCGAAACAGATGCACGCAAGCACATCAGAGGCAGGGCAAATGGGGGCCAGGCGGCCCCCATTGTCGTGGCATGGTTCGGTCGGGCTCAGACCGCGATCTTGCCGCCGCCCTGCCTGGTGATGACGACGACGGCCGGGCGGACCGGCATGTCGGGCTTGAAGTCGGGCCAGCGGGTCGACAGGTCCTCGTAATAGGACGGGCGGCCGAAACCTTCCCAGTCCTCGCCGCCGTCGCCCGGATGCTGGACGGCGACGAAGGCGGTCTGGTCGTCGGGCGTGAACAGCGGGCCGCACATCTCGGCGCCGACGGGTACGCGGAAGAACAGCTTGGAGGTGGCGCGGGCCTCGCCTTCGGTGTCGACGGCCCAGAGACCGTCGGTGCGGCCGGTGGCCTTGGGCGAGTTGCCGTCGGTCGAAACCCACAGGCGGCCGGCGGAATCGACGGCGCAGTTGTCGGGCATGCCGAACCAGCCATTCTCGGAGGTCGAGGTCGAGAACGAGGCGCCGACCTCGGCGATCGCCGGGTCGCCGCACTTGAGCAGAACTTCCCACTTGCCCCTGGTGGCGGTGAAGTCGCCGGCGTCCTCGATCAGCTCGATGATGTGGCCGAAAGCGTTTTCGGCGCGCGGGTTGGCGGCGTCGACCTGGTCGGCCTTGCGCTTGGTGTTGTTGGTCAGCATGACATAGACCTTGCCGTTGACGGCGTTGGGCTGGATGTCCTCGGGGCGGTCCATCTTGGTGGCGCCGAGCAGGTCGGCGGCGCGGCGGGTCTCGATGACGACGTCGGCCTGGCTGACGAAGCCGTTGTCGGCGGTAAGCGGGCCTTCGCCCTGGACCAGCGGCAGCCATTCGAAGGCGCCGTCCTCGGCGAACCTGGCGACGTAGAGCGTGCCGGCGTCGAGCAGGTCGAGATTGGCGGCGCGGTCCTGCGCGTTGAACTTGCCCGCGGTGACGAACTTGTAGACGTAGTCGAAGCGCTCGTCGTCGCCGAGGTAGAAGACGACGCGGCCGTCGCCGGCCACGATCGACTCGGCGCCCTCGTGCTTGAAGCGGCCGAGCGCGGTGCGCTTCTTGGGCAGCGAGGTCGGGTCGTTGACGTCGACCTCGACGATCCAGCCGAAGCGGTTGGGCTCGTTGGGCTCCTTGGAGACGTCGAAGCGGTCGTAGAACTTGAACCACTCATAGGTGCCTTCGGGCACGCCGAGGCGCTCGTAGTTGGCGGCTTCGGGGTGGTCGGCGGGCAGCTCGCCGCCGAAATAGCCGTGGAAATTTTCCTCGGCCATGATGTAGGTGCCCCAGGGCGTGACGCCGCCGGCGCAGTTGTTGAGCGTGCCGAAGACCTTGGTGCCGGTGGCGTCGGCATTGGTCTTGAGGCGGTCGTGGCCGGCGGCCGGGCCGGTCAGCTGCATCTCGGTGGTGGCGGTGATGCGGCGGTTGAGCTTGCCGTCGCGGACGACCTGCCACTTGCCGGCGTCCTTGCGGATCTCGACGATGGTGCCGCCATGGGCTGCCATCTCGATGTCGACGCGCTTCTGGTCGGCGGAAGACACCTCGATCTTGCCGTCGACGAGCTTGACGATGCCCGGGAACATCAGGTGCTCGTTGGTGTATTCGTGGTTGACGACGAGCAGGCCGTGCTCGGACGAGCCTTCGAGCTCGATGTAGCCGACATAGTCGTTGTTGTAGCCGAACTGCCTGGCCTGGGCTTCCGCCGACTGGTTGAGCGGGTCGAATTCGGGCGCATCGGCGAAGATCGGATCGCCCCAGCGCAGCAGCACGTCGGCGTCGTAGCCGGCGGCGACATGGTGCTTGTCGTCGATGCCGGCCGCGACCTCGTCGAAGGTGAAGGCCGAGCCGCCGGCGGCGCGGGCATCGTCGGCGAGGATGATGGCGATGGGGCTGACGGTGGCGGCGATGGCCGAGACGGCGAGCGAGCCCTGGAGGAAGCCGCGGCGCGAGAAGCGCCGGGCGATGATGTCGCCCATGGTGCGGTTTTCGGTCGGGTTGTGGCCGGGGCCGTCATTGTCCTCGAGCATCGACGTGCGGAACTTCTGATCGTGGGGCTGGCTCATCTGGTAACCTCTGGCGGGTGTTCGGCTTGGGGTTCGCCGAGACCGCTAGTTGCCGCGCATAACAGCAGCATGACAGTGTGGCCGAAAATCCGCCCTGCCGCCAAACGTGACCGGCGCGAGCGCGCTGCGACCTTTTGCATGCATGCCTTTTCTTTGGGAAAGAGCTCCCCACTTGTTCCGAACTTGTTGCGAACGGGCCCGGAAGCGGCCATCCCAAGGTGGAAGGGAACGGCACGACGATGCATCAGAGCTTGTGGAACCGGATCGAATTCTCGCTGTTGGCGGCGGGTATCATCATCGCCGGCGGGCTGTGGGGCTTCGTCGAGCTGTCCGAGGTGGCGCGCGACGCGGCGCCGCACGCCTTCGACACCGACATCCTGCTGTTCTTCCGCGAAGCCGGCAACCCGGCCGACCCGATCGGCCCGTCATGGCTGGAAGAGGCGATGCGCGACATCACCGCGCTCGGCAGCGCCTCGGTGCTGATCTACATCACCGCCATCGTCGTCATCTATCTCGGCATGACCCGGCGCTGGGGTCCGGCACTGTTCGTGTTCGCCTCGGTGGCCGGCGGCCAGGTGCTGTCGAGCCTGCTCAAGCTCGGCATCGACCGTCCCAGGCCCGACCTGGTGCCGCATCTGGCGCAGGTCTACACGATGAGCTTTCCCAGCGGTCACGCGATGCTGTCGGCGGTGACCTATCTGACGCTGGGCGCGCTTCTGGCGCGGTTCCTGCCGGGACGGGCGACGACGATCTTCGTCTTCGCCGTCGCCATCCTGACGACCCTGATGGTCGGCATCAGCCGCATCTATCTCGGCGTCCACTGGCCGTCGGACGTGCTGGCCGGCTGGTGCGCCGGCTTTGCCTGGGCGACGCTGTGCTGGCTGGTCAGCCGCTATTTGATGCGGCCGAAAATCGGCGAGGCATGACACACGCTACAGGCATCAATAATGATGCTTGAAACATCAACATGAATGTATGATACATTGATGTTGCGGATCGAGACGGGAACATCTCAGTGATCACAGCCGCACAGATGCGCGCCGCACGAGCGCTGGCAGGCATCGACCAGAAGACGCTCGCCGAACTGGCGGGGGTTTCGGTGCCGACGATCCAGCGCATGGAAGCGAGCGAGGGCGTGGTGCGCGGCGTGGTCGACACGCTGACCAAGGTCATCGAGGCGCTTGATGCCGCCGGCGTCGAGCTGATCGGCGAGAGCGACAGCGGCGGCCGGGGCGTGCGCCTGAAGAAGAAGGCCTGAGCTCTTAACGATCCGCGTGATGTAGCCGCGACGGCGACCGCCGACAGTCCTGCCGACGATCCCGCCGCGTTGCGACGTGGTGGGATGATGGACGCAGGCAGCAAATCAGGGCAACAGGACCAGCACAGGCAGCCGAGCTTCGCGGAGCTGTTCACGCCGAAGCTGGTGACGGTCTTGCGCGAGGGTTATGGCGCAAGCCAGTTCAGGGCCGATGCGATTGCCGGGCTGACGGTGGCGATCGTGGCATTGCCGCTGTCGATGGCGATCGCCATCGCATCGGGCGTCTCGCCCGACAAAGGCCTGTTCACCGCGATCGTCGGCGGTTTCATCGTCTCGGCGCTCGGCGGCAGCCGTTTCCAGATCGGCGGGCCGGCGGGCGCCTTCATCGTGCTGGTGGCGGCGACGGTGGCGCGCGAGGGCGTCGAGGGCCTTTTGCTGGCAACGATGATGGCCGGCGTCATGCTGGTCGCGATCGGCTATCTCAGGCTCGGCACCTACATCAAGTTCATCCCCTACCCCGTCACGGTGGGCTTCACCGCCGGCATCGCCGTCATCATCTTCGCCAGCCAGCTGAGCGAGATGTTCGGCCTGACGCTGGCCGGCAAGGAACCGGGAGCGCTGCTGCCTAAGCTCGAGGCGCTGGCGCTGGCGGCACGCACGGCCAATCCGTCGGCGCTGGCGGTGACGGCGCTGACGATCGGCACCATCCTCGTGCTCAAGCGTGCCAGGCCGCACTGGCCCGGCATGCTGATCGCCGTCGGCGTGGCAGCGCTCGCCACGGCATTGCTGGCGTTGCCGGTGGAGACCATCGGCACGCGCTTCGGCGGCATTCCGCGCAGCCTGCCCTGGCCGTCCCTGCCCGCCTTCAGCGTGGACAAGGCGATGGCCGTGCTGCCCGACGCGGTGGCCTTTGCGCTGCTCGGCGCCATCGAATCCCTGCTATCGGCGGTCGTCGCCGACGGCATGACCGGGCGGCGGCACCGGTCCAATTGCGAGCTGGTGGCGCAGGGATTTGCCAATATCGGCTCGGCGCTGTTCGGCGGAATCTGCGTCACCGGCACCATTGCCCGCACCGCGACCAATGTGCGGGCCGGCGCGCATGGGCCGGTGTCGGGCATGCTGCATGCGTTGTTCCTGCTCGCCTTCATGCTGGTGGCAGCACCGCTCGCCTCCTACATCCCACTGGCGGCCCTGGCCGGCGTGCTTGCGGTCGTTGCCTGGAACATGGTCGAGAAGCAGGCCTTCGCGACGCTGATCCGCTCGTCATGGGGCGACGCGCTGGTGCTGATGGTGACGTTCCTCCTGGTGGTGTTCCGCGACCTGACCGAAGGCATCGTGGTTGGCTTTGCGCTGGGCTCCATCCTGTTCATCGACCGCATGGCCAAGAGCATCGCGGTGGAGAGCGACCGGCCGCTGGTGCAGGAGGACGTGGCCGACGCCAGCAATGGCAGCCGCCATGCCTATGAAGCGAGCGACGCCGGCGATGCCGACACGGTGATCTACCGCATCTCGGGAGCGTTCTTCTTTGGCGCGGCCTCGACCGTGGGAACCGTGCTGGATCGCATCGCCGACCAGCGCAAGAACTTCATCCTCGACTGCTCGGGCGTGCCGTTTCTCGATTCGACCGCCGCCAACGTGCTCGAAGGCGCCGCCCGCAAGGCACGGCAGGCAGGCGTCCGCTTCTTCATCACCGGAGCCTCGCCGCAGATGCGGCGGATGCTGATCAACCACGGCGTCAAGCATCCCGCCGTCAGCTACGCGGCCTCGGTGCGGGACGCGCAGGATTTGCTCAGGGGATAGGCCGCCGCGTTCCGAACCGTGGCGGCGCTCGACCTTCACGGCATGGCCACCACGTCGACGGCAGCAATGCTACTGGCGCATCGGAGATTTGCCCGTCAGCCGAACTTGCGCTGGGCGTCGAGGGCGAGGCCGAGGCCGACGGAGCCGAAGGCATCGCCCTGGACGATCCTGGCTTCCGGCACCAGCGCCAGGATGCTCTGGCGCGCCAGCGGAATGGCGGTCGAGCCGCCGGTGAGGAAGACGGCGGTGATGTCGCCGGCCCGCACCTGCGCTTCTTCAAGCGTATCGGCAACGGTGGCGGTGACGCGGCCGACCGCGGCGCGGATGGTGTCCTCCAGACCCTGCCGGGTCAGCAAGGCGGTGAACTTCGCTGCCGGCAGCGAGACGTCGATGGAGGCTTCGGCGGCATCGGTGAGCTCGATCTTGGCCTTTTCAACCCTGGTCGCCAAGGCATGGCCGAACCGCTGGTCGACGACCTCGATCAGCCGGTCGATGAGTTCGGGACGCTGTGCCTCGAAGCGGATCTGGCGCAGGTCGAGCTTGGCCTTGGGCGTGTAGAGCAGGTTGATGCGCTGCCACGTCGCCAGGTCGATGAAATAGCCGGCAGGCAGGTTGCGCTTGCCGTCCTTGGTCGGCGTGAGATAGCCGAGCTCGGGCATGACATGGGCGATCGAGAGCAGGCGGTCGAAATCGGTACCGCCGATGTGGACGCCGCGATTGGCCAGGATGTCGGCCTTGCGGTCGTTGGAGGCGGCGCGCTCGGGCGAGACGCGGACGATGGAGAAGTCGGAGGTGCCGCCGCCCATGTCGACGATCAGCGCCAGTTCCTCGCCCGTCACGGTGCGCTCGTAATCGAGAGCTGCGGCGATCGGCTCGAACTGGAAGTCGATGTGCTTGAAACCCTGTGCGCGGGCGGCCTTTTCGAGCTCGCCCTGGGCCGCGGCGTCGGCTTCGGGATTGTCGTCGACGAACTGGACCGGGCGGCCCATCACGACATTTTCGACCGGCTCGCCGACATGGCCCTCGAGGCGGTCCTTGAGATGGCCGACGAACATGCCGATGATGTCGGTGAAGGCGATCTGCCTGGCCTTGATGCGGGTCTTTTCATGCACCAGCGATGAGCCGAGCACGCTCTTGAGCGCGCGCATCAGGCGGCCTTCGGCGCCGTCGGTGTATTCGCCGATGGCGTGGCGGCCCAGTGCCGTCTGGTTGTCTTCGAAGTTGAAGAAGATGGCCGAAGGCAGCGTGACGTTTTCGCCCTCGAGCGCGACGAGGCGCGGGCGGCCGTTCTCGATAACGCCGACGGTGGAGTTGGAAGTGCCAAAGTCTATGCCGCCGAAAGCCGGTCGCATCGTCTCGTCCTGAATTTTTCTGCGTGATCGGGCGGCCGATCCAGTGAAAGGCCGCAGCGGGACCGAGCGCATACACGACGCGGCGGGCAATGTCGATGTCTGAGGCGCCTTCCGGCAAAATGTGATCGCTGGCCCAACGCCCGCGCCATTCCCCGGATACCGGTTTCGTGGCATAGAGCCGTCGATCAACCGACATCCAGGCCGTTCCCATGACGCTGACAGGATTTCTCGCCTATAGCGGCGCGCTTGCCATTGCCGCCGCCATTCCCGGCCCCGGCGTGACCGCGCTGGTGGCACGGGCGCTGGGCTCGGGCTTCCGCTCGTCGCTCGCCATGTCGCTGGGGCTGGTGGTCGGCGACCTGACCTACCTGACGGCAGTGGTGCTGGGTCTCGCCGTGGTGGCGCAGACCTTCGGCATGGTGTTCCTGCTGGTCAAGTGGCTGGGCGTCGCCTATCTCGCCTGGCTGGCCTGGAACTTCTGGAACAGCGGCATCACGCCCGAAACGATCGAGGCGAAGAAGGGCAAGGGCGGGCTGTTCTCGAGCTTCATCGCCGGCCTGACGGTGACGCTCGGCAACCCGAAGACGATGATCTTCTACCTGGCGATCACCCCGACGGTGGTCGACCTGCGCACGGTGACGCTGGCCGACTACGGCATCCTGGTGGCGATCACCATCGTGGTGCTGCTGATCGTGCTGGTGCCCTACCTGGCGCTCGCCTCGCAGGCGCGCTGGTTCCTGAAGACGCCGCGGGCGCTGAAGGCGCTGAACCGCACGGCGGCCGGCTTCATGGTCGGCGCGGCGGCGGCGATCGCCGTCCGCCAGTAGGCGGCGGACAGGAATTTCATTCCTTGCATTCGGCTTTCCCGGAAACACGTTTCCGGGAAATGGCCCTAATCAGCACGACGCCCACTCGGAATTTGCCGTGCGACACCCTATCTTCGTCGCACCAATCTCAGGCAATTTCGGGAGCGAAATCAATGAACCAGCCCGTCACCTCCACGCGTGCGCCCGGTCGCGGCCGCATCTATGGCTCGATCACCGAAACCATCGGCGACACGCCGCTGGTGCGGCTGGACAAGTTCGCCAAGGAAAAGGGAGTGGTGGCGACCCTTTTGGCCAAGCTCGAGTTCTTCAACCCGATCGCCTCGGTCAAGGACCGCATCGGCGTGGCCATGATCGAGGCGCTGGAGGCCGACGGTCGCATCGAGCCGGGCAAGAGCACGCTGATCGAGCCGACCTCGGGCAACACCGGCATCGCGCTCGCCTTCGCCGCCGCCGCCAAGGGCTACAAGCTGATCCTGACCATGCCCGAGACGATGTCGATCGAGCGCCGCAAGATGCTGGCGCTGCTCGGCGCCGAACTGGTGCTGACCGAAGGCGCCAAGGGCATGAAGGGCGCCATCGCCAAGGCCGAGGAGCTGGTGCAGACCATTCCGAACGCCATCATCCCGCAGCAGTTCGAGAACCCGGCCAACCCCGAGATCCACCGCTCGACGACGGCGGAGGAAATCTGGAACGACACGCAGGGCTCGGTCGACATCTTCGTGGCCGGCATCGGCACCGGCGGCACCATCACCGGCGTCGGCCAGGTGATCAAGGCTCGCAAGCCGTCGCTGCACGTGGTTGCCGTCGAGCCGGAGGGATCGCCGATCCTGTCGGGCGGGCAGCCCGGCCCGCACAAGATCCAGGGCATCGGCGCCGGCTTCGCGCCGAAGGTGCTGGACACCACCATCTATGACGAGATCGTCAAGGTCTCGAACGAGGATGCGGTCGCCAACGCGCGGCTGGTGGCGCGGCTAGAAGGCGTGCCGGTGGGCATCTCCTCGGGGGCGGCGCTGCAGGCGGCCGTGGTCGTCGGCTCGCGGCCGGAAAATGCCGGCAAGAACATCGTCGTGGTGATCCCGTCCTTCGCCGAGCGCTATCTGTCGACGGTGCTGTTCGAGGGCCTCGGCGGCTAAGGGGCGACCTTCCCCCTCTTCTCTTCAGCGGGCGGCGAGAGCCGCCCGTTTTCGTTGCAGGAAGCGGCGGACGGCGGCATCGGTTTCGAGGCCGGTCGCCATCTCGTAGGCCTTGTCGGCGTCGGGAAACCTGCCGGCCAGCGACAGAAGCTCGGCGCGGGCGGCCCAATAGGGCTGGTACTGGCCGAGGCGGGCGTCATCGATGGCGTCGAGCAAGGCGAGGCCCGCTGCCGGGCCGACGGCATAGGCAACCGCGACCGCATGGTTGACGGCGACGACGGGCGAGGCGGTGATCGTCATCAGGCCGGCATAGAGGGTGGCGATCGCCGGCCAGTCGGTGCGGCCGGTGACGCGGCGCGCGGCATGGGCGGACTGGATCGCCGCCTCGATGCGGTAGCGGCCGATGCCGCCCAATGCGCCGGCGCGGCGGAGAAGCGCATCGGCTTCCGAGATCATGGTCTCGTCCCAGAGCCGCGTGTCCTGCTCGCTGAGCGGGACGAACTCGCCGCCGGCATCACGGCGCGAAGCACGACGGGCCTCGGCGTGCAGCATCAGCGACAACAGCCCGGCCGCCTCGCCCTCGCCGGGCATCAGTTCGGCCAGCAGGCGCCGAGCCAGATGGCTTCGGAAGCAAGGTTGCGGCGGCGGGATTCGGTGCCGGCCGGATCGGCCCAGCCTTCGGCGAAGGCGGCATAGACCGCCTCCAGCACGGCCGAGAGCCGCTCGCCGAGCTCCGCCGCTTCGGGAACGCGGAAGGGGATGCCGGCCTGGCGGATGCGCGCCTTGGCCCGGACCAGGCGCTGGCCCATGGTGGCGGGCGAGACCAGGAAGGCCGAGGCGATGGCGGCGGCATCGAAGCCGAGGATCGCCTGCAGGATCAGCGGCGCGCGCACGCCCGGGTCGATCGCCGGATGGGCGCAGGCGAAGATCAGGCCGAGGCGGTCGTCGGGGAATTTTTCGCGCGCCATCTCCTGTTCCAGCTCCTCGCCGATAAGGCGCAGATGGTCCTGGCCGGCCTCGCCGGCGATGCGCCGCCGCTGCTGGTCGATGGCGCGGCGGCGCGCGACGGTCAGAAGCCAGGCCTCGGGATGACTTGGCACGCCGGTCACCGGCCATTTGACGAGTGCCGCGGCAAAGGCGTCGGCGAGCGCATCCTCGGCCCCGGCGACGTCGCGGCTGCGCGCGGCCAAACAGGCGACCAGCCGGCCATAACTCCGGCCGGCAGCGGCTTCGGCTGCCGCCCGCGCCCGGTCCGCGGCAGAGGCCATGCCTAGCGGGTCGGCCAGACGGGCCGCACTTCGATGGTGCCGTTGCTGGCGCTGGGGCAGCGTGCCGCCCAGTTGAGCGCGGCATCGAGATCGGGCGCCTCGATGACGTAGAAGCCGCCAAGCTGTTCCTTGGTGGCGGCGAAGGGGCCGTCGAGAACTTCGGTCTTGCCGTCGCGGACCCGCACGACGGTGCCGGTGGCCGAAGGCTGCAGGCGCTCGCCCGAGACCAGCGCGCCGGCCTTGATCAGCGCCTCGTTGTAGGCGGCATAGGGCGCGCCCATCTGCCTTGCCTCTTCGGGGCTGGGAACCTCGCCGGTCTCTTCGAAGTGGATGAGAAGCATGTACTGCATCGTCGTCTCCTGCGTTTCCAACCCGCTTCGTCGCGGGGCAAACGGATGTCGCCCGACGGAGCTCGATTTCGACAGGCGCCGGAGACTTTTTCGTCCAGGCAGGGGTTTTCGGCAAGGGCCGCGCAGGAGCCGGGCGCTGGACGCTCCGGCTCCGCGCAGCGCGTTGCTCAACCGAGCAGCGAGCGCACCCGCTTTTCGCCGCCGGCCTTGCGCCAGGCATTGAAGCGGTGGGTGGCGGCGGCGAACGAGATCTTCATCGCGCGGGCCACCGAATAGCGCGAGCTGCCCTCGTCGAACATGCGGTAGCAGCACTCGACGCCGTCGGGCGTCAGCTTGCCGTCGCAGGTCTTGTTGTGCGGATTGGCCGGGTCGAATTTTTCCGGCTGCGGCTCGAGCATGCCCTTGAGGCGCGCGAGATCCGCTTCGATGCTGGCGATCAGCTCGAGCACGGGCTTGGGGTCGATGTGATGCGCGTGCTGCCTGGCCGCCATGGTGCATTCCTTCTATCAGGTGAGATTAGGCTATATAGCCAAACATTGGGCTATAACAAGGAACGTCGTTTCATCGCCCGGCGCGTGCGGCAAAAAAGTCACGCGCCGCATCCGCGCATTGACCGGTGCGCGGCAAATGCCTAGTTTAGAATTATTCTAAACTGAAAGATTCGCCCATGTTGTCCCGTGTCTTCGGCTTCGGCCGCCGCGCCTTCGATTCCCTGTCCGAGCAGGAGATCCTGGCCCTCGCAATATCGTCTGAGGAAGACGACGGCCGCATCTACCGCGCCTATGCCGATGGCTTGCGCGACGAGTTTCCGCAATCGGCCAAGGTGTTCGACGCCATGGCCGAGGAGGAGGACGGCCATCGCGCCGCGCTGATCGAGCTGCACCGCGCCCGCTTCGGCGAGCGCATTCCGCTGATCCGGCGCGAGCATGTCCGCGGCTATTACGAGCGCAAGCCCGACTGGCTAGTGCGGCCGCTCGGCATCGACAAGGTCCGCGACCAGGCCGAGGAGATGGAGCGCCAGGCCTACCGCTTCTATGTCGAGGCGATGAAGCGGACGAGCGACGCCTCGACCCGCAAGCTGCTTGGCGACCTCGCCGCGGCCGAGCAGAGCCACGAGACGCTGGCCCAGCGCCTCGGCGACAAGCTCGTGCCGGAGGACGTCAAGGACGAGGAAAGGGTGGGCGAACGGCGCCAGTTCATCCTGACCTATGTCCAGCCGGGCCTCGCCGGCCTGATGGACGGCTCGGTCTCGACGCTGGCGCCGATCTTTGCCGCCGCCTTCGCCACGCAGGACACCTGGCAGACATTCCTCATCGGCCTGTCCGCCTCGGTCGGCGCCGGCATCTCGATGGGCTTCACCGAAGCCGCCCACGACGACGGCAAGCTGTCGGGCCGCGGCTCACCGCTCAAGCGCGGCCTCGCCTCCGGCATCATGACCGCCGTCGGCGGCCTCGGCCACGCGCTGCCCTATCTGATCCCGCATTTCTGGACCGCCACGACGGTCGCGGCGATCGTCGTGTTCTTCGAGCTCTGGGCCATCGCCTACATCCAGAACCGCTTCATGGAGACGCCGTTCCTGCGCGCCACGTTCCAGGTGGTGCTCGGCGGCGCGCTGGTGCTTGCGGCAGGCGTGCTGATCGGGAATGCGTAACCACGCCACCCCCTCATCCGGCCGCTTCGCGGCCACATCTCAATCCAGAGTGATGCCGCCAGGACGTACGCCTGGCGGCATCACTCTAGAGTGCCAATTTTCCACCCAAAATACTTGCCGATCATATCCTTTCACTGGCTCCTAAATCAAAATAGCTATGCGCTTGGATAGCTCCAATATGCGATTGACGACCATCAAATGAAGATTAATTTTTAAAGAAACTTTCCAGTCTGCAAAACACTTCTCATCTGTTGATTTTGCAGTGGAGGCAGTTGATGTTGAGCCAGAGTTTTTCTGAATTTGAAGCAATCGCGATAGGCGAAAAAAACCTTAAAATAGAACCCTATACTTCAATAGAAATACTAGAATCTATATGGGAAAAGTTCGACATACCCGTTCCACGGGTAGCTCTGTTCCCGCAGGCAAGCGCGAAGTTTGGCAATCTCCGCAAGATCTTCAAGGTCGTTGAGAGTGGAGAGGTCGACGCGATAGTGCTCACGGACGAACGGCACCTCCCTGCCCTGGAGGATTTCCGAAGCGCTCGAAATCTTGGCTTGGTACCAGTTATCAACGTGACGGGTGGATACAGCCACGTCCCGGACGTCGATTTCGACATCGCCGATCCCAACGCGCTCATGAGGACGGCTGCCACTATCCGGAAGTTCTCGGAGAGAAGGGCACGGCTGTCGCCCAAATTCCTGCTGGTGGAGACTCCAGCGGCCAGGATGGTCGCTCATCTGTTCGTTTCCGGCGAACCGCTCACGCCGGTGCGGGATTCCAGCTCCAGATATTTCCATGCCATGAAAGGATTTCTCGACACCCATTCTACAAGGCTGATCGCGGAAGCTCTCGCAAATCGGGGGTGGCTCGAACGACAATTCGTCGACCGACACCACCAATGTGACAGCTGTGGCTCACACAGGCTGGTGGTGAGGGAAGAATGCCCAAAGTGCCGGTCGGCCAATCTGGATGAGTCGCCGCTGATCCATCACTATAGCTGTGCGCAACTCGGCCCCGAGGCAGAATTCCGAAATGGCAACGCTCTTGTCTGCCCCAAATGCCGCAAGCAGTTGCGTAACTACGGGAAGGACTATGACAAGCCCGGAAATGTGCAGGTATGTGGTGGATGCCGCTATGCGACGTCCGAGCCGGCTATCGGGTTCGTGTGCCAGGATTGCGGCGCGGGGGTCGACGGCCAAAGGGTAACCCGGGTCGATGTGTTCTCGTATGCGTTGTCGGAATATGCCACGCTCCAACTGACCAATCGGGCCAGCCAGCTGCTGCTTTCGCCGCCGCAACTGAAAGACTGTCCGGATGGGCTGCATAAGGAGCTGCGCTCTTTGACGAATGAACTCCCGGCACGGCAGGATTGCGTCGTTGCCGAACTGGTCTACGAGGCGCAAGACACCATTGTGGGCAGGAGCGGAGAGGCCATATTTTCCTCCCTTCGCAGGTTGTTCACCGAAAATCTTCAGGGCTATCTGGCAGGAATGGCCACAGTCCACTCGTCACTGGACCGCGATTTCGTCCTCTTTTACCACCTCACGCAATCCGACAGGGACGGCGACGCACAAGTCATCCTCAACATGTGCGAGGCAGTCCTGTCGGATCACCTGCAGCCGAGGCTACGCATCCTGTGGGGTGCTTCGGATGGGGCAAGCGGTTGACCGATGTCGAATTAAGCATCTCGCTTCTGCTTTCGCAGACGCTGTCGAGCATCGTGGCGATATTCTGGTACACGTTGTTGTTCGACCTGCCCCGTTATGCCCTGCCCTTCGCCGCAGTAGCGCTAAGCCAGCGTAGGGAACCATCGAGCGTCAATGCGGCTCCATTGTTCGACAATGCGCCCCGCAAAGTAAGCGTCGTCCTGATCGGACACAACGAGGCCAATTCCATTCGGGCATGCGTCCGCTCGCTCAGGGAACAGTCCTTTCCAGATTTCGAGATCGTGATTGTGAGCGACGGCTCGACCGACCGGATGAGCCAGGTGGCGCGCGAGATCGTCGGCTCCGGAGATGCAACCTGCATTCTGGCGACGGACGTCAGGGGCGGGAAGTCAAGCGGCGTAAACCTCGCCTGCAAGGTCGCGCAGGGCGACATCATCATAAACGTCGATTGCGACTGCTCGTTCGACCGGTTCGCCATTGAGGCGCTGTTGCAGGCTTTTGACGACCCTCGTGTCGGGGCGGCCTGTGGCGACATCGCCCCCCGCAACGCGAGTGCGACGCTGATGACGCAAATTCAGGAAATCGAGTATCTGGAATCCATATCCGTGGGCAAGCGCTTCAGCGGGTCGCTGGAGCAGGTAACATGCTGTTCGGGGGCGTTCGGAGCATTTCGCCGCGAAGCGCTGGTCCAGGTTGGTGGTCTTGACGTCGGCGGGGGTGAAGACCTCGATGTCACCATTCGCATGCGCCAGGCAGGGTGGCGCATTGCCTTCGTGCCCGATGCACTCTGCTACACCGACGTTCCCGAGTCCGTTTATGCCTACATCCGGCAGCGCTTGCGGTGGGAGCGGGACGCCTTCTGGCTCAGGTTCCGGAAGCATCGCCGGTTGCTCAACCCTTTTGGGCAAAATTTCCGCCCGGCGGAGGCATTGCATCAGTGGGACTTCGCCCTGTTCGGCGTCGCCAGCGCAGTCATGTTCCCCATCTACCTGCTCTGGCTCGCCGCGAATTACGGACTTGATGCGATCTCAATCCTGGTTTCCCTGCAACTGGCACTGCTGGTGCTGGATGCAGCGATGCTCGGTCTCGCCAGCCGGATAACCGGCCGCGCCGCCTTTGCACGAAACGCACCCTTCCTGCCTGCCTATTCGCTGTTCATGTCGTATGTCATGCGCTTCGTGCGACTGAGCGCCTATATCGACGAGTGGTTTCTCTCGGGCTCGCATCGCGACAATTACGTGCCGGCAAAAGTGCGCCTGCTTAGGCCATGGTGACCAATGCAACACATCCGCAAAAGGACACTGCTAGACAATCTCGACAAACAGCAAAGATCGCATTCCGGCCGCATCGGCAGGACGATCTACCTCGCGCTGCTGGCCGGGTTTTTCCTGCTGATCGCGTACTACCTCGCTGGCAATCTGGTCCTCCTGTCAGCTGACGGGATCGTGCTCAACGAGAAGCGCGTGGTCGCCGCGAGCTATCCCGCCACCATCACCAAGGTCATGGTCAGCGAGGGCGACGTCGTCAAAAAAGGCGAATTGCTTGTCCAGCTCGAGTCGTTCGAAATGGTGAAGGAGATCGCGGACCTCTCCGTGCGATCCAGTGAACTCGTGGTGAAAGAAACCGAGTTGCAGGGGCAATCGACGACGATATCGACTCTGCTGCCGCTGGCGCAGCGGGCCTCGCGCGAAAGTGGCGAGACAGTCGCCAGGCTGGACACCGTCGCCAAGCGGGGGCTCATCCCCATGCGGGCACGCGACGATGCGGTAAGCACCAGCTTCCAAGCCGCCCAAAGACTTGCTGAGCTGACTGCGCAAGGCCTGGACAATCAGGCCCAGGTCCGGATGGTCCAGGCGTCACGGCAGGTTGCCGAGAGCGCGGTCGCAAAGCTGAAGGAAATATACGAGGACGGCAATATCCGTGCCCTCGATACCGGCGTGGTCGGCTCACGTGTCCCCGTTTCCGGCCAGTTCGTACGGCCGGGTGACGAACTTCTCCAGATAAATGGCGGACGATCATACATCCTGGCGTATCTGCCCGATGAATATCTGTTCCCGGTAACGGCAGGGATGAAGGTCGACGTCAGTGCCGGGAGCGAGCGCACCAAGGGCACCGTCGAAAGAGTCCTCCAGATTGCCGATGCGCTGCCGGCCGAATTCCAGAACATGCTGCGGCCAAGGGATCGCTCCAGGCTGATCCGGGTGGCGCTGCCAGAAGGCAATCCGTTCGCCGTTTCCCAAAAGGTGGTGATCCGCGGGTGTATCCTGGGATGGTGCTGGGTGAAGTGAGAGGCCGCGAATTTCGGCTGGCCGATCACCGCAGGCGACTTCGCCTTCTTCCCTGCCCGGCGAGACGACAGACCTCGTTTGCCAAGCGCCCTTCAGGCAGAATCTGGATCGGCCTTGTTTGAATCAAGAACGCCGAAATCTTGCGACTTCACCCCGGCGGTCGCTTCCAGGAAACCTTTTGCCGCCAATCCTCGACGCAACAATCAACGTCATCGAGATCGCAGGGGAGATCCAGATCGAAAACCTCCACGAGCCGGCGCCGACGTCATCGCCTACGACGGCACCCAGCGTGTCCGTCCCGTCTCCACCAAGGCTATCGCCGGACGCCGTGATCGAGACGACCAGGACGCCGACGCCGCGCAGCGGCAACCCCGAGCGGTGGCTGGCGGCCCTGCTCAATGCGATTCCAGGCTGGAAGGGCCGTTACGAAACCGTCGGCGGCCGTCACCGGCATCATCGACGACGGCTGCTGGTCACCCCTCAACCGCAAGACGCTCGACATGCCGGACCGCTTTCCCCTGGTCACGACCGTAAGCAGACTCGCCGGCACGGCTGCTGTGCTTGCCGCAAAGGAGTACAACTTTTCCCATATTTGCATTTTCGTCCAATAGGCAGTGCGCCTGCGCCGCGGCGGTCAGCGGATAAGTTCCAAAGATCGGCGGCGTGACCTTGCCGCTCGCCACCAGCGGCCAGACGTGCCGCCCTACAGCGCGCGCCAGTCGACTTTTCTCTTCCACCGACTTGGGTCTCATTGTCGAGGACGTCAAAGTGAGTCCCTTCATCATGATGACGGTCAAGTCGACCTCCACGAGAGCGCTTTCCATGAAGGCAATGCTGACATGGCGGCCACCGGGCGCCAGAACAGCCAGATTGCGACTGATGTAGCTGCCGCCGACAATATCCAGGACGACATCCACACCGCGATTGCCGGTTACCCTTCGGCCAATCTCGACAAAATCCTCGCTGCGGTAATCAATGGCTACGTCGGCTCCCAGCGCTCGCAGGAACTGCGTCTTTTCGGGACCGCCAGCCGTGGCCAAGACGGTCGCACCAGCAGCCCGCGCCAATTGAATGGCCAGGGTTCCGACGCCGCTGGCGCCACCGTGGATGAGTACCGTATCGCCGGGAGCAAGGCATCCGCGCTCGAACAGGTTGTGCCACACTGTGAAGGCTGCCTCAGGCAGTGCCGCGCCGGCGACATGGTCGAGCCCGGCTGGTATCGGCAGACAGTGGCCCGCGTGGGCAAGGCAATACTCGGCGTAGCCACCGCCAGATACCAGTGCTGCAATCGATGTTCCCACCATCGACGGAGCAACACCTGGACCCGCAGCAACGATCTGACCGGAAATCTCCAGACCAAGCACATCGGTGACCCCCGCCGGCACCGCAATTGCACCACGACGCTGCGCAATGTCGGGCCTGTTGACCCCGGCGGCCTCGACGCGGACGAGAACCTCTCCTGCCCCCGGATGGGGCAAGGGCCGTTCGACCAGCGCCAGAACCTCCGGCCCGCCAGGACGGGACGCGACCACAGCCTTCATCATCTTCGGCAAAGTTGTCACTGCGAATACCTGCTATCGTTGAATTGGGCGCAGGGACCGACAGCCTCACCATCCCACCCTGCGATTTCCTGCTCACAGTTTTGACAAGGCTTCCGACGTCGGTACATTCGTGAATATCGGCCCCCAGCATCGGATAAACTGATCGAGGACCGCCAAGGGGCCGATCAAACTGGAAAGGCCAGTGTCATCGGGTCGAGCATGAAATCCACCTGTTCGCCGCTCACCAAACCGCGCTCCACCGCAAGTTCAGCCACCTTTCGATCCAGCCGAAGCGCGTCATTGGCCAATTCAGCGCAGCGGCTATACCCGATCAGCGGCACCAGCGCGGTGGCCGAGCCCACGCTGGCTTCGAGATGCGTCCGGCAACGCCCAGCGTCAGCTTCGATGCCCCGCACGCATTGCTTATCCAGTGTGCGAATTGCGGCCTCCAGCATTTGCATCGAGAAATGCAGATTGAAAGTTATCAGCGGCTCCATGGCGTTGAGCTGAAGCTGGCCGGCCTCCGAAGCCATGGTGACGGCGATATCGTTGCCGATGATCTGGAAGCAGACCTGATTGACGACTTCCGGTATGACGGGATTGACCTTGCCTGGCATGATCGACGAACCGGGTTGCACTGCCGGCAGCCGGATTTCGCCGAGGCCGCCGCGAGGCCCACTCGACAGCAAACGCAAGTCGTTCGAAATCTTAGAGAGCTTTGTGGCGAGCCGCTTCAGCATGGCGGAGAAAAGGACGAATGCCCCCATATCCCAGCTGGCCTCGACCAGGTTGGCAGCCGGCGTCAGCCTGTGACCGCTGATCGCCGAAAGCTCATTCAGCGCGATCCCGGCATATCCCTTGGGCGCGTTCAGACCAGTACCGATAGCCGTGCCGCCGAGGTTTACCTCAGCCAGCAGCGGCAACATCTCGCGGAGCCGGGAAACATCCTCATGCAGCGCCGTTGCAAATGCCGAAAATTCCTGGCCGAGCGTCATCGGCACCGCATCCTGCAGCTGGGTACGGCCAAGCTTGGCGATCTTTGCGAAAACCGCTGCACGCTCCTCGAACGAGGCAACCAGCGAGCAAAGCGCCTGATCGAGGTCGCCATGAGCCAAAAGCAGCGACAGGCGCACCGCGGTAGGGTAAGCATCGTTGGTCGATTGCGACCGGTTGACGTCATCATTGGCGTGAACCGGTTCATTTGCGCCGCGCACACCGCCAAGCCTCTCATTGGCAAGATTGGCGATGACCTCGTTGGCATTCATGTTGACCGACGTGCCGGCCCCGCCCTGGACGGGGTCAAGCGGAAAGGCATCGAAATGGCCGCCGGCGATCACCGCGTCGCAGGCACTTGAGATGGCGTCGCATTTTTCGTGTGACAGCAAGCCAAGGCGGGCATTGGCGCGGGCGGCAGCCTGCTTGGTCATGGCCAGCGCCACGATGAGATGCGGAAAACGGCCGAGTGTCATGCCTGAGATTTGGAAGTTTGTCCGTGCGCGCTCCGTTTGAGGCCCCCACAAGGCATCGAAGGGCACATCCACATGCCCAAGGGTGTCATGTTCGCGTCGAAACCGAATTTCCATTTCCAGACCCTCACGCAAGCCCCAGGCGATATCTGGATTGCTGCCAACAGGCTTAGGACGGCGCTCCCAAGCCTGCCATTCGCAAAAGACTAAGCTGAAGAACGGCGAAAACGATCAGGTACCGTTTCGCGCGTCTGGAACAATGGACTTTACGATCTTCGGCTTCGGAAAAACCAAATGGCGCCGGTGCAGCCCGGTCGGGTAACTGGAACGAACTTCAACGAGCCATAGCTCGGGATCAATGTCCATTCAGCGCGCCACGGAAATACTTGATCGGCTTGTCGCCTTCCCGACCATCAGCCGGACCTCCAATCTCGACCTGATACACTTCGTCAGCGATTTCCTGGTCAAGCTCGGCATCAAGGCCCAGATCGTCCACAATCAGGAAGGCACCAAGGCCAATATTTATGCGACGCTCGGACCGGCCGAGGTTGCTGGCGTGCTTTTGTCTGGCCATACAGATGTCGTGCCGACGGAAGGTCAGGCCTGGAGCACCGATCCGTTCCGGATGACCCAGCAGGGCGACCTTCTTTACGGACGCGGAACGGCTGACATGAAGGGTTTCATCGCCTGCGTGCTGGTGCTGTTCGAGGAATATGCGGCGCGCGGCTTCAACCGTCCCCTGCATCTGGCCTTCAGCTATGACGAGGAAATCGGCTGCGTGGGGGTGCGGCGGCTGATTGACCTGCTGGCCAACAGTTCATACCGCCCTTCCATGTGTGTGATCGGCGAACCGACCAGCATGCAGACAGTGGTCGCACACAAGGGCAAGGTCGCGGGCCGGATCAACTGCACCGGGCGCGAATGCCACTCCAGCCATGCCCCTGAAGGGTTGAACGCCATTTACCTCGCGACCGACATGGTGGGCACGCTGCGTGCACTTCAGGACGAACTGCTAACAAGCGGCGCACGCGACCCGGACTTCATCGTGCCGTTTACGACCGTTCACGTTGGCATCATCAACGGCGGGACCGCGCTCAACATAGTACCCAACCGTTGCAGCATCGACTTCGAGATCCGCAACATTCCGACCGACGATGCGCAGCCGCTGCTCGACCGTCTGACCGATCGGGCTATGGAATTGTCAAGCCAGGCGCAGTCGCGCTTTCGCGACTCCGGCGTGGCGCTCGAAATCGTCAACGCCTACCCTGGTCTCAACACCCAGCCGGACGCTGCCGTGGTTCAGGAGATTCAAAGATACACCAATGGCGGCAAGCTCGGGAAAATAGCCTTCGGCACCGAAGGCGGACTGTTTCACGAGCGGCTAGGCATACCGACGGTCGTTTGCGGCCCCGGCGACATTCGCCAAGCACACAAGCCGGACGAATTCATCAGCCTCGACCAGATGACCCAGTGCATGTCGATGCTGCGCAGACTGGCCGACGACCTAACAGCATAGCCTCAAGGCATCGGCGCCATGCCCGGCAGATTGACGGAGGTCATGAGCTCGCGACAATGCTCTTCGAACCTCTCCGTGGCACGCGTCTTGCGCAGGCCTTTGAGCGTAGCGATACCGAGCACCATGGGGGGATGGTCTCCCGCCAGCGGCACGTAGGCGAGTTGCTTTCCATTGACGGCGGCCATGTTCATGGGACGCGCGGTCATGAGCGAGTAGCCAAAACCGCAAGCCACGAAACTGCGAACGGTTTCGGGCGAAACGGACCGTGCGGTAATGTTCGGGGCAATGCCATGCGTTACGAACAGATTGAGGAAATATTCCTTGCTCAGCGGCATGTCCAACAAGATGAACGGCTTATCTGCCAGCGCCGACAACTCGATCGATTTCTCTCGGGCAAGCGGATCATCAGCCTGCAGCAGGATATAGGTGGGCAATTCGGCCAGCGGTTCGAACGCAATGTCATCGGTCAGGTGAATCGCATAGGTCAGCGCCAAGTTGATCTCGGCACGCCGCAACTTGGCAATCAGCGCTGCCTCGTCGTCTTCGCTGACCTGCAGCTTGACGGCGGGATACTGGGAAAGAAACCCTTTGCACAATTCAGGAATGAGCATCGGCGCCAGGGTGCGGAACGAGCCGACCTGCAACGGACCGGAAACCGACTTGGCCACTTCGTCGGCAATGCCATGAAGGTCCTCCGCCTGTTGCAAAAGCGCCTTGGCGGCATGCAAAAGACGTCTGCCGGCCGGCGTCAGGGACAATCCCTGGGCATGATGCCGAACGAAGAGCTGGAGGCCGAATTCCACCTCGAGCTGCGAGATCGCAGCCGAGATCGAAGGCTGGGAGACATTGATGCGTTCCGACGCAAGGGTCACCCCGCCTACCTCGCCCGCAGCCACGAAATAGGCGAGCTGCCGTAACGTAAATCGCATTGAAAAGGTACGCAAATCCAGATCGTTCACGAGGCCCTGAGCTAGGTTCGTATTCAAGCTAGGTATTCCTCGCGGCGTCGATCGGACGATTGCGTAAGAAACCACCGCGAACGATGGCGGCTACAAATTTTGCTGTCAAGGCGTCATCACTGACTTACATATCGCCGGGAACTCCGTAGGACGGCGCGACGGATGGGTCGATCCCGCGCGACACGTAAGCGTCCAGTTGCGGCTCCCACAATTCCCACAACCTGGAGAGTTCACCGATAGGATCGGCCTCATGCCAATCCACGCGCAGGTCGGCCACAGGCCACGCTACCTCGCGCACCAGCAGCATGCCGACCGAATGGACCGGCCCCTCTTCACCCCCTGCTGCCAGTGCCGCCCGCATAGCCCTGATCAGGCGGCTGCCGAGCGATCCGCGCTCAACTGCCATAAATGCATCGACCATCTTCTCGGGA
Source organism: Aminobacter aganoensis (assembly GCF_014206975.1). Taxonomy (GTDB): domain Bacteria; phylum Pseudomonadota; class Alphaproteobacteria; order Rhizobiales; family Rhizobiaceae; genus Aminobacter; species Aminobacter aganoensis. The sequence continues at coordinate 280,865 of NZ_JACHOU010000003.1, read as the reverse complement.
ACCGCCGCATTGGACAGCAGATTGCCGGCGGCCACGACGTTTGGCGCAATCACGGTTCGGTGGGTGCCGAGCGTGTTGCTGCCAGAAAAGGCGGCTCCATCACCATTGCCATCGACCAGCGCGAGCTGGCGATACTGGAGGTGTCGGGCTTGTGACTTGATGCGTTCGAGCGCGTCGCCAGCACTCAGTCCAGACGCCATAAGGTCGAGGCCAAGTGGGCCGAGGGTGGGGTCGGTAATGTTTTGGGTGGCAACGACGCCGACGCCAGCCCGTGCATGAGCACAGCGCGCCGCGACGCACGGGCTGGACGACGAAACCGCGATGCCAAACATTCCAGTTGTTGCGCAGCGGGCCGAAATCGAAAAGGTCAACTGTTCAGCCTCCGGGTCAGGCGGCGTCGGGGATGACCGCGGTCACCTCGATTTCGACGACCCATTCTGGACGCGCAAGCGCTGGGACTACGATGCCGGTAGAGCAAGGGAAAACGCCCTTCAGCCACTTTCCCATTTCCTGATAGACCGCTTCGCGATAGCGGATGTCGGTGACATAGACGACGATGCGACAGATGTGGGCCATTTCGCTGCCCGCTTCCTCAAGCAACATCTTGATGTTTTGCATCGTCTTGGCGGTTTGCGCGCCGGGGTCGCCGACATGCAGGCATTCACGCGTATCGAGGTCCTGGGAAACCTGGCCGCGAAGGAAGACCGTGGTGCCGCGGGCGACTACACCTTGCGAAAGATCGTTGTCGAGCTTCTGTTCTGGATAGGTGACGCGGGTGTTGAACGGGCGCAGGCGCTGGTGGATCATGACTGAGGTTCTTTCACAACATCGAGGGACACCTGCGCCAGCCGGAGGACCGGCTGGCGCGAGACGATTGAAACGGTGCTACTTCGCCGCCGCCGCAAAATTCTGCGGACCGTAGACGCGGTCCGACAATCCGGCCGCTTCCTTGGTGAAGCGCAATGGCTCCTTCCAGTCGAAGTTATTGTAAACGGCAGCGAGGTGCGCGAAGGGCGGGGCCTGTGCGAAGAGCTGGAAGGTCAGGCGATGTCCGGCGTAGTCGGAGTTCAGCAAATCGCGCGCGAAGGCGAGAAGCTTGCGCCGATCCTCGGCGTACCAGTTGTCATTCAGCGTGTAGAACTTCTCGAGCCATTTGCCAGCCTCAGGATCACGGAAGCTGGCGTAGTCCGGCGTGATGCAGATCTGGCCGCCGCAAAGCTCGCGGGCGATGTGCATCATGTGGTGGAGCTGCGAGCAGGCAAGCACGCGACCGGCCATCAGCAACGATTGGTTCGGCATCAGCAACCCAGCAGGGCTGGGTTCGGCAGTGGCGATTGCCGCCGTCAGATGGGCATTGATACCTTCGCGATAGCAGGCCAGCGTAGCGAGCTTTTCCTGAACCGCCTGCTGCTTTTCAAGGCCGGTCTGGCGCACGTTCCACAACGCCGCACCGATCATCAGGTCAGCAAGCTTCTGGTTGCGCTGGACAAATGCGAAGGCCGAGTAGCGATGCAAGGTCGAGCGGATGAACTGTGCTGCCTTGGTGTACTGGTAAAACAGTACATTCTCCCACGGGATCAGCACATTGTCGTAGATGACCAGGGTATCGACCTCGTCGACGCGGTTGGACAGGGGATAGTCCTCGGCCGGCGCGCGTCCGGCAAAGCCGGTTCGGGCAATGAAGCGAAGATTCGGCGACGAGAAATCGCAGACGAAGCCGACCGCATAGTCCGACAGCTTGTCGTCGCCCCAGTTGGCGATCGTCGGCTTGGTGAAGGCCTGGTTGGCATAGGCCGCAGCGGTCTCATACTTTGCACCGCGGACAATAATGCCGGCGTCCGTCTCCTTGACCACATGCAGGAGCATGTCGGGATCCTGGTCCTGCGGCCGCTTCGAGCGGTCACCCTTGGGATCGGTATTGGCCGAGACGTGGAAGGGATCGTTGCGCAGAACCGTGTTGATGTGGCGCTCGATGTTCACCGCAAAGCGCGGGTCGACATCGTTGAGCATTTCGCGGCCGTCGAATAGCGACCACATCTCACCGACGGTCTCGTCACCGACGCGAGTGACAATGCCCCGCGCCTCGTCAAGGACGGTATCGGTGGAGCGGCGCTTGTCGTGCCAATCCTGCTGCGTATAGGGCAGCTTCAAGCCGACCGCGAAACGCTCGCCGCCTTCTTCGTAGGACATGACCGAGCTGTGCTTGGGGTCATGCGCCATATCGTAGATGCGAGCCCGTATGTCGACGATTGGCTTGAACATCGGGTGTGACGTGACATCTTTGACACGTTCACCGTTGATCCAAACCCGCCGGCCATCCCGGATCGAATCCCGATATTGATTACCGGTTCTGATCATCGATACGCCTTTCTCTTGGGTACTGTCTTGCTTCCGGCCGACCGCTAGCTGTTCAGCGGCAAGGTGGACGGATGGCAATATGCGCGTCGGCAATGCGCCAGCGGCGCGCTTTCGGTGGCGGTCACATCCACCACCCGGCCGACAAAAATCGTATGGGTTCCAACGTCGTGGCCGCTATCGACGACGCAGTCGAAGGTGCTTGCCGCATCCGGCAGGCGGGCCGAACCTGTCACTGTCGACTGCCATTCGGCGCAGCGGAAATCGAAGGCCTCGCCTTCGCGCGGATGCCCAGCGAAGACATCCGAAATATCGCCCTGGTGAACAGCCAGGAGATTGACGCAGAACACGCCGTTTTCCCTGATTGCCGCGCATGCCGGGCTACGGCGGTTGACGCACACCAACAGCATCGGCGGATCGGCAGACACCGACGCCATCGCGCTGACCGTGACGCCGAAGGTGCCGGCGGGACCGTCCGTGGTAACGACATTGACGCCGGTGACAGCGCCGCTCATGGCGCCGACGAATGCCCCGCGATCAACCGTCGGAAACTCCTGGCCAGCGGCCGTGAACTCAGGACTTTTACTGTACGATGCTTGGAGGGTCGACATTTTGCGTGTCTCTCGAAGTTTTCATTGCCCTGTTCGATGGGTAAATAGTGCCGCAAAAAGCATCATTTTTATAATAGAACTTGAGTATCCCTTGGTTCGGTATTCCTGATGCAGCCATGCCAAAACAGGCGTCAGCTAGCGCGCAATCTCTGCACGATCGCTTCAACGGCGATTTCGTATCCGGACGGGCCAAGCCCGATCAGGCACCCGGTAACGGCCTGGGAAATGAAGGAATGATGGCGCATCGCCTCGCGCTTGAAGACGTTGCTGACATGCACCTGGAAGCTCGGGCCATCGAAGCTCGCCATCGCATCCATCAGCCCGATGGAGGTATAAGACAGGCTACCTCCATTGATGACGATGCCATGAGCCTTGCCACGCGCCTCGTGAATCCAGTCGATGAGCACACTTTCCGAGCTGGACTGGTTGAAACGAACCGTCACCCCGAGCAATTCAGCCTTGTTGCGGCAGCGCGCCTCGATGTCAGCAAGGGTGAGCCGGCCATAAGGACCGTTCGGGTCAAGGCCATACAGGTTGGTGTTGGGTCCATTGAGGACTTCGATATGCAATATGTCGGACATGTCGGTCACGCGCTCGCAATCATGCTTTGATCTTGGTGGGTTCGACCGGCGCCACACGGTCATACGGCTTGGTCGCAACCATCGACGCACGGGCATCGAAATCGGCGAACCAGCGCGCAGCCGCAGGACGCCCTGCGCGCCAGTCCAGTTCGGGAAAACGGAAGTCGAGATAGCCGAGAGCGCAACCGAAGCTGATGGTTCCGATCGTCGCTTCGCCTCCGATTTCGGGCAGCAAGGCTTCGATCCTGTCCAGCGCCGCCTCGACCTTGCGCAACTGCGCGGCGCGCCACTGCGGCGAACGCTCACCCTCGGGCCGCACCAGCATCTCATAACGGGCGAGCAATGCTGCATCGAGCAACCCGTCACCCAACGCCTGCTGCATCAGCGCCTGCCAATTGCGTTGTCCCTGTCGTCCAAAAAGCGTGGCGCTTTCGGCCTGGTCAGCGAGGTATTCGCAGATGACCCGGCTGTCGAACAGACACATGCCGTCGTTTGTCAGCAAAGCAGGGATCTTGCCGAGCGGGTTGACCGCAATGAGGTCCTCGTCGCCTGCGAGCGGCGTGGTGCCGCTCGTCACCAGCTCGATGCTGGAGACCAGCTGGACTTCGTGGGCAACCACCATGACTTTACGGACATAGGGAGAAGTGGGAGCGTAAAACAGCTTCAAGACAGGGACCCGCCTTTTGCAAGAGTTCTGAAATGGACTGCCGCGGCGAAGCCACTGGCCCGGCGAAATCGGCCCAGGCTGAACGAGGCGAGTTAGGGCTTTTGGTCTTCGGCGCCGATGCCACTGAGAGCGGCACGCGCCACCTCGACATCCTGGGCGCCCGTCCCCGATCCGACGCCGACGGCGCCGACACAGTGGCCGTCGATCAATATCGGCAAGCCGCCCTCGAGATTGGTGAGGCGGCCGCCGCCCGCAATCGCGAGCTTGATTTCATAGTTCGGATCGAGACGCGATGTGGGCTGGCGATGCGAGGCGGCCGTAATCGCCTTGGACATCGAGGTTTCGCGCGACAACAGTTTTGCCCCATCCATGCGCACAAACGCCAGCAGGTTGCCGCCATCGTCGACGATGGTGATGTTCTGGGGAACGTTGAGCGATTCAGCTTTGGCGACAGCGCTGGCGAGAGCCTTGAGCGCGCCGGCATGCGTGAGCTTCAATACAGGTCTGGTTGTCATGCCTACCTCCAAAGATGATGCCGGCCATGACGATCAGCCTGGCACGACATGTTCTTTGATAGGTATCCACCCAGGCCGTTAGATCTGTAAAATAGTATAGCTCGTGCCTATGGATCAATTTTTGCGATCTTGCGACGAAGCGGCACTAATCTGCGCAGTGGCGGATAAAATCGGCGAACAACGGCGCCTGTACCGACTCCACGACGCGCCAGCTCTCCAGTGCCAGCGAAACCAATCCCGAAGTGTCGATGGTGATCCGTCCCTGCGACAGAGAGCCCGGTTCATTGGGCCGGCGTATGACAACATCGTAGCCACCGCAGGCAGGCTTGAGCACGCTTGCGTGCCATGCCACGATCCTCTCCCCCGAGCGTAACACCGCGGCTGGCATCACTCCTAGCTCGACGGTCCAGGCATGGCCGAGCAATGAACTGGCGCCTTCGACATCGCCCGCCATGAGCAGATCGCGCACGCGCGTCGACGAGCATGTGGCGTCGTCCCACTGGACCTCCTCGACTGCCGTTACGGCGAAGCCGCGCAGTCGACCGACGCGCCGCAACAGATCCACGTCGCCGCGCCGCCTTCGGCCGAAGCGAAAATTGTGGCCAACAACCAGCCGTGACACCTTGAAACCGCCGACCAGGATCTCATCGATGAACTCTTCCGGCTCCTGGCCGGCGAAGGCGTGGTCGAAACGCGGGCTATACATGAACTCGACACCGAACCGGCCGAAAGCTTCAGCCTTGGTAGCAGGCGTACCAAGACGAAAGGCAGTGGAGTGCGGCGCAAAAAGCTGTCGCGGATGCGGCTCGACCGACATGACACCGATCGGGCTGCCACCTGCAAGTGCCGCAGCCCGGGCGGCAGCCATCAGCGCCTGGTGGCCGCGATGGAAGCCATCAAAATTTCCGAGCATCATGACGCCTGCTTGCAAATGAGCCGGCACGGTCGTTGCGTCGGTTAGCAGTTGCACCGGACCGCCGCATTGCTCGACGAAGGTCGCGCCATTGGCTTCATGCAAGTTGAGCCGCACAAGGGACTGCTGGCCGCGTCCGGCAAAGCAGCCGGGATACGGCGAAAAGAGTGCGTTTCGAGTATCGACCATCTTGTTCATGATCGAAAGCGTAGCCCAACGTCGCGCCTCGGGAAAATATCAAACAACAACCAACGGCATCAGCAATTCTGATCCAGCGGTCACAGCTCTGTCTCGGGCTCGATAACGGCAACCAGGCATGCGCTGCCCTTGCCCGGAGCAATATCGACCTCGGCGACGTCACGCACAACCAGCGTTTCGCCGGCCTCGATACGGCCAGCGTCTGCTGTGCATTCACCGCGCATCACGTGCACGACGAGCAGCCCGCCTGATGGAACCGACATGCCCGCTGCGTCAGCTCCACCGATCACGGCGACTCGCGCGTCCCAACGCCTGCGGCGCGTCATGACGTTCAGGACCTGCGTGGCGCCCCCCGGCAGCCGCGAAAAGGGCGCCAAGGCGCTGTCGAAACGGTAGGGCGACAGATGCTCCAACATCACCTCCCCCCCATCTTCGAAGCGAAGGACCAGCGGATTGTCACCGATGCGCGTAATCGTCCTGTCGATGCCCGGAAACGGCGAGAATTGAGATTCATCGACGATCGGCGCCCGGCTGATGCGGATATCAAAATTCTCGTGCGATGCGCCTTGCGGCAGCAAAAGAACGTCTTGGGTCACGCCCTTGCCGTTTTTCCAGGGCGTCGTTCGATAGTCCTGCTCGGACAACAATTCCAACATCAAAGATGCCTTTCTGCCGGCCAGGTTGCGCGACTGCCGACTATCCGCCTTGACCGGGCGAACCGTTCAGTTCGGATTGTCAGCCAGGAGAATGACCTGAGACAAATCAAAGGCTATCTGCGCCGGCATGCCTACGGGGACCCTGCCAACGACGTCGCCGCCGGGCAGCCGCATTTCGATCGGGCCTAGACCGTCAATGCGCAGGCGCGTGATGGTATGCGAACCCTGGTAGATGTGGGTCAGCACTTCGCCCGTGACCACGTTGCTGCCGGCGTCGGCGGACGTCGCCATGCGGACATGTTCGGGTCGCACGAACGCCTTCACCATCTCGCCAGAGCCGAATTTCCATTCGGGACGGCGCGGTGCGGTCATGCGGATATCGCCTATTGCCAGCGAGATCTCGCGATCTGACGCCTGGTAGATAGCCGCTGGCAAGGCATTGATCTCGCCGATGAACGAGGCGACGAACCCGTTGGCCGGATTGCTGTAGAGATCAATCGGCTCGGCCACTTGCTGGATCTGGCCACGGTTCATCACCACGATGCGATCGGAAAGGCTCAGCGCCTCACCCTGGTCATGTGTCACGAAGATCGTCGTCAGGCCTGTATTGCGGTGCATCTCGATCAGTTCGACCTGCATCTGGGCGCGCAGGCTCTTGTCGAGCGCCGACAAGGGTTCGTCCAGAAGCAGAACCTTGGGCTGGATGGCAATGGCGCGCGCCAGCGCGACACGCTGCTGCTGGCCTCCCGACAGTTGCGAGATACGCCGGCCTTCCATGCCCGACAGCTTCATCATCTCGATGGTCTGCATGACCTTCCGGGTTACTTCGCTCTTGGAGAACTTCCGCTGCCGCAGGCCGAAGGCCACGTTGTCGAAGACGTTCATGTGCGGGAACAGCGCATAGCTCTGAAAAACCATGCCTGTATCGCGGAGGTGGACGGGAACATTGGTGACGTCGACGCCACCGATGTGGATTGCACCGGCACTGGGGTCGATGAAGCCCGCCACCATGTTGAGCAAGGTGGTCTTCCCGCACCCGCTGGGTCCAAGCAAGGTGACGAATTCCCCGGCACGGATTGGCAGCGACACGTTGTTGACTGCGTGGAACGCGCCGAATGTCTTGCTCACAGCCTTGATCTCGACCGAGTGTTCGAGAGCTGTGATGGCGGTCATTTTTTGATGCATCATGGTGCTAAACCTCTAGCGCTTCAGCCGTTGTCGATTCCGAGAATTCGACGGAGGCCGAGGAAATGATTGGCGATGATCATGATGGCTGTTGTCGATAGGATCAGCAGCGCCGATATCGCCGAAATGGTGGGGTCCGCATATTCCCGGATGTAATTGTACATCGCCACAGGCAGCGTTTGCGTGCGGCTCGCCGTGACGTAGAGCGAAGCCGTGAACTCGGTCAGCGACAGGATCGCTGCGATGAGCCAGCCGCCTATCATGCCAGGCAATATCAGGGGCACGGTGATCTTGAACATCACCCTGGTGGGGGTAGCGCCGAGATTGGCCGCGGCGCGGGCGTAGTTCGGGTCGACATTGCTCAAGGAGACGAAGACTGCGCGCGTCACGAATGGTGTCACGAGCAGCAGATGGGCCATGACGATAACGGCAAATCCCTGCGTCAGGTTGAGATGGCTACCGAGCAGGAGGAAGCCAAATCCGGTGGTGAAATGCGGCACGATCAGAGGCGACCACAGCGCGGCTTCAAGAAGACCGCGACCACGGAAATTGTAGTGGAAGATCAGATAGGCGAAACTTGATCCAAGCAGCATGGCAAGTGTCGACGACATGCCCATGACGATCAAGCTGTTCTTGAAGGCCGCCTGAAAGTCCGGATATGTCAGCGCCTTTTCATACCAGCGCAGCGAAAAGCCGCTTGGTGGAAACGCCATCACCTCGGTGGGGTTGAATGACGTCGCCACGACGACCACGGCGGGCAGCGTCATGTAGACCAGGATGGCGACCACAGCCGTCCAGAACAGAATGCTTCGCATGTTCGTACCCTTGCTCATGACGTCGCCATATTCTGCTCGAGGCGGGCCGTGAGGAGTTTCATCAATGCCAGGCTTCCAAGCGCGGCAAACAATGCGACCAGACTGAGAACCGCGGCAAAAGGCAGGTTGAATGACGAGAAGCCCTGGAGATAGACGACATTGGAAATCATCAACACCTTGCCTCCGCCTATCAATTGAGGTGTCGAGAAGGCGCTCATCGTCCAGGCAAAGACCACCACGAAGCCGGAGAGAATGCCTGGCAGAGTAAGTGGAATGGTGACCCACCAGAAAACCGTGTTGGGCGTGGCGCCGAGATTTGCCGCGGCCTTTTCGCAGTCGCGATTAATCTGGCTGATCGCGGTCGCCAGCAGGATGATCATGACCGGCATGGCAAACTGCACCAGTGCGATGACGACACCCACCCGCGTGTACATGATAGGCACGGACCTATCGATGACACCCAGCGACTTCAGCGCCGTGTTGACGACACCGTCCGAGCCAAGCACCAGCATCCAGGAATAGGTGCGCACGATTTCGCCTGTGAACAGTGGCGTGATCGCCAGGACGACGAGCACTGACCGCACCCAGTTCCGCTCGGCGCGCACCAATGCAAACGAAATCGGGTAACTCAGCAGCAGGGCGAAGAACGCCGTCGCAAAGCTCAGAATGAACGTGTCGAGCAAAACCCAATAATAGATGGGCCGATTGATACGGGTGAAATTCTCCAGCGTGAAGCCCCCGACATTCAGCGAACCCGGAACGAATTCAAGGAAGCTGTATTTCAGGACGTTGAACATCGCTGCGGCGAAAATCACCGCGACGAGCACCGCAGGAACGAGAAATTGCACGAAGAAGGGGCGCTGTCTGGTCATGGCCGTTGGGCAGCGCACAAGGCGCTGCCCATCCTTTCAGCTGGTTACTGCATCATGTTTTCGGTGAACCAGGTCTTCCACTGCGGAAGAAGCTTGGCGTAGGTCGCATCGTCGAGCACGATGGCCTGGGTCTTCCACTGCTCGTCGGTGGTGAAGATGCCCGGCAGTTTCGCCAACTCTTCCGATATCTTGGCCTTGCGGTTCATGGGCGAGCATTTGTGGAATTCACAGATCTCCTGCTGGACGATGGGGTCCAACGCGACGTTGATGAACTCGTGCGCGGCATCCAGCTTCTTGGTTCCGGTGTTGATGCCCAGCGCACCGATGCCAACCACGGCCCCTTCCTTGGGGATGGCGATCTCGATCGGCAGGCCCTGCTCGATGAGGTGGTAGCCGTTGATCGACAACAGCACTTGCACAGGCGTCTCGCCGGTACGGATGAGATCCTGGCTGGTCGCGTCGGACTGGTAAAACGCCTTGATGTTGGGCTTCAGAGCAGTCAGCTTGTCGGTGGTGCTTTCCCAATCGGCCGGGCTCTTGCCTTCCATGACCGATGCGGCAATGACGATGTGGCTGGGATCAAAATCCGGCAGGCCCAGATTGCTTTTCATAGCATCGTCCCAGAGCACCTTCCATGAATCGATCTTGAAGCCGGCGGGCATGAGATCGGTGCGGAAGGCCGGCGAATAGACGTAGGAGTAGACACCCATCTCGTAGCCGCCTCGATCGCCGGCCGGGTAGAGGTCGGCGGCGTTCGGAATCTTGCTCATGTCGAGCTTCTCGAACAGGCCATCCGACTGGTAAAGGGCACCCACATGCGAAGTCGTGTAGGTTACGTCCGACTCGGGATTGCCCTTGGCGACCTTGGCCTTGGCCAGTCGATCAAGCGTACCGCCGGTAATGAACTCTACTTCCATGCCGGTTCGCTTGGTGAATTCCTTGGCGATGATGGCCGTGCCGTCCTTCCAGTTGCCGCCCCAGGTGCTGACGACCAGCTTCTCCTGTGCGATTGACTGTGTCGCCAACGATGCCAGCGCCACGGCACCGATGCCAATCCAGAAATTCTTCATTGCATGCTCCTCATTTTTTCATTGTTTGTTTATTGACACCATCGTTGTCAGGCATCGCGTTCCCCAGCGATGCGAGACAGCGCAAACCTCAGGGTTTTTCCCCGAATTTAGTAACCCCTTTGCGGATCGACCTGATGAAGGGGTGGTTCGCCGCGACGCACGCGCCTTATGCTCTCGGCCACATCGCGAACCGCCAGGGCCGGCACGGTGATGCTGGCCAAATGCGGCGTTATGAAAACATTGTCCAAAGCCCAGTATGGATGCTCGGGCGGCAGGGGCTCGGCACCGAAGACGTCAAGCGTTGCTTCGCCGATGGCACCCGATCTGAGCGCTGCCACCAGGGCCGCCTCGTCGACCACGGCACTGCGCGATACATTGATGAATTTGGCACCTGCGGGCATCAGCGCCAGTTCGCGAGCTCCCAGCAGAGCCTGTGTATCGTTTGTGGCAGGAAGCATCGAAACGAAGATTTCGCAGTCGCCAAGCAGGGTTTCGAGCGAGCCGCGCCCGGCATGACACTCAACGCCTGGAATGGTCTTCAACGTGCGTGACCAGCCGCGGACGTCATAACCCATGTCGGCAAGCGATTTGGCTGCGTGGGCGCCGAGTTCACCGAGGCCAAGGACGCAAACCTTGATTTCGGCGAGAGGGCGCGGATGGACATAGTGCCACTGACCCCGCCGCTTGGCGCGCTCGAAGATGTGCATGTCGCGGGCATAACGGGTCACCGCGAAGATGACATAGCTCGTCATCAACGACACCATGCCGGGGTCGGAAAGGCGGGTGATCGGGACCGGCACGAGGTCGTCGCGGTTCAACAACGCATCCACCCCAGCACCGAGATTGGTCAAGAGCTTGAGATTGCTGAAGCGCCGAAAGAAGCCCTTGGGCGGCAGCCATGCCAAAGCGTAGTTTATTTCGGCGGGATCGCCGACGTCAGGATCGATGCGGAAATCCAAATCCGGAAGTTCGCTAGCTAGAGCATCCCGCCAAGCCGTTGGGTCATCCACTGGACTGTAAAAGACGAGCGCATCACGCTTCATGCTAAACCCTTTTGCCGGGATCGGTCGCGATTTTGCCACCATGGATGGGCCTTTGTTGAAGCCTATCGAGGCCTGCAAATTGAACCAATCTATCGAAGATGGCTGGTTAACGATGTGACGCAGCGTGACCTTTGAAAAGAACTTTTAGTCGTTCCTTTGGATTGGATATTCCGATCCTGTCGCTGCCAGGCACAACTGGTGAGGGGGGAACGCAGCGAAATCAAGCCGGTGCGCTGCGAGCGGCGACAATAGAAGTCAACGCAACCGCCCATCGTGCAATGCCTAGCTGGCCGGTCGGCTCGGGAGCGATACGCCCCCGAGCTCTGCTGATGCGCGATTTCTCAGTCCCTAGCCACTGACGGAAGCCAGGTTGCCAGTTCCGGAACGGCCATCAGCACCAGCGTAAAGACCAGCGTCACGATGAAAAACGGCATGTTGGCCCGGAACACCTTGAGCTGATCGCACTTGGCAATGCGCCCGGCAATGATGAGCGACATTGCCACAGGTGGCGTAACCTGGCCGATCACCACCGCCATCACCATCAGAACGCCGAAATGCAACAGGTCGATATCGAACGCGATGAGGGTCGGCAGGAGTACGGGCACAAGGACCGGGATCAGCGGATCGAGGAACATGCCGGCGATGATGGCGATGACCATCAAGGCGCACAGGCGTAAGAAGAGGCTGTCGCCGATGGCTAGAACGTCGATGAAGGAAGCAAGCGTGGCCGGAATATGCGCGGCCGAAAGGACCGACCCCAGCGCAGCCGAGAGGCTGACGATCAGGAGCAATTCTCCGGACAACTGCACGGCCGCCACGGTGGCCCGGTAAAGACCCATCCAGTCGATCGAGCGATAGACGAACAGCGCCAGGAACGCGGCATAAACCGCGCCGAATGCTCCGGCTTCCGACGGCGTGAATATCCCCAAGACCAGACCGCCAACGATGATGCCCGGCATGCCAAAGGCGAGGCTGGCGGAAAGGGCCGCACGCCTGATCTCTGCCAGGGAGAAGCGGCCGAATGTCGGATAGCCGTTCTTGTGCGCCAGATATCCGACAGTGATCATGAACAGGATGCCAAGGATAACGCCAGGAATAAGTCCGGCTAGGAACAGCGCGCCAAGCGAGGTTCCCGTAACCGCCGAATAAAGGATCGCAGGCGAACTCGGGGGGATCAATGGACCGACGCCGGCGGATGACGCGCTGACAGCCGCAGCAAAGGGTGCGCTGTAGCCCTCCTTCTTCATTTCCGGAATGAGGATCGAGGCGCTACCGGCAAGGTCCGCAGTAGAGGAGCCTACCATGCCACCAAAGAAGATGCTGGTCAGCACGTCGACCTGTGCGAGGCCGCCCTTCATCCAGCCGACCAGCGATCGGGCAAAATTGAACAATTTGCCGGAAATCCCGCCTGCGTTCATATAGATGCCCCCAAGCACGAAGAGCGGGAACGAAATGAGCGTATAGCTGCTCATGCCGGCGACCATGTTCTGTGGCAGGACGAGGCCCCATTGGCTGCCGAGGACAATGCTGATGGTGACGGCGATCATCAGCGCAGCAATCATGGGAACGCCTGCGACCAGGAAGGCCACAAGCGAAGCGATGCCTATTGAAGCGCCGATCATGATAGTCCCCCTGCATTGGCACCGGTTTCGCCTGGATCGACCGCGTCGTTGCGACGGAAATGGCCGATCGCCTCGGCAAGGAAGGCAAGGCAGATCAGCCCAGCGCCGATGCACATGGCCGAGGTGAACCAACCCTTCGACACCGACAGATAGACTGAGCGATCCGCCCCGAAGAGCGAAAGATAGTTGAACGATACCAGCGCCAGATAACCGAAGGCGACGGTGGAAAAAAGTTCAGTGCAGACGAGCAGAAGCCGGCGCGAACGCGGCTTGAGCTGGTCGATCAGGAAGCCAATGCGGATGATCTCCCGCCTGCGTACCGACAAGAACATGCCGAGCATGGCGAGCCAAGGCACCAGGGCGATGACGACCTCGTCCGCCCATATGATCCCGCTGTTGAGAGTGTAGCGCAGGAAGGCATTGGCGAATACCAGCAGGGTGATGGTTGCGAGGACCAGCACGCCCAGGAACTCCATCACGCCGTTTATCCATTTGTCCGCCGTGGTTTCATCGACCGGACCTGCAAGCTCGGCCTCGATCGAGGCCTTGGTGATGGCGTGCGCAAGATCGGCACGCAGTTCGCTGTCGCGAACGGTCATGGAATCTCCTCCCAGGAATTGGCAAGATCGCTTGGCTGGCGCCGTCGCCTTGCGACGACGACGCCACCCGATGATCACTTCGCGGCGGCAGCCTCGAGCACGGCCTTGGTAAGGTCGGCTCCGGCGATACCCTCCACCGAGGCATAGATCGCCGCGGAATCGGCCTGGAATGCCGGCCGGTCGATCTCGTTGATCGCGATCTTTCCGCCAGCCTTGAGCTTGTCGAGCAGATCTCGGTCCTTTTGCTCGCCGATCTTGCGAAGCTCCACCGCCGCGTCAGCCGCGGCCTCCTTGACCAATGTCTTTTGAGCGTCGCTCAGGCTGTCGAATTTCGAGCCGTTCATCACCAGGGTAACCGGCGTGTAGACATGGTTGGACAACGACAGATAGGCCTGCACCTCATGCATCGAATTCGAAACGATGTCGTTGAGCGGGTTCTCCTGGCCGTCGATGGTCCCACTTTGCAGGGCAAGATAGATTTCGCCGTAGTTCAGCGAGACCGGCGTGGCACCGAACGTCTTGAACGTCAGCATGCGCGCCTGGCTGCCTGGAACCCGCAATTTCACACCTCTCAAGTCTTCTGGCTTGGTGATCGGGCGGACATTGTTGGTAATCTGGCGGAACCCCATTTCGCCGAACGCCAGCACTTCCACACCAGCCTTGGCCCGCATGGACTGGCGAAGCTTTTCGCCGATCTCGCCATCGAGCAAACGGGCAACATCGCCGCGATCGCCAAACAGGAAGGGAAGTTCGAACACGGCCCAGGACGGATCGAGCTGCACGGCGTCGGACCCCATCGGAGTGACGTCGATCTGGCCGGTGCGGATCTGCTGCAGATGGACATTCTCGTCGCCCAGCGCCGCACTGTGATGAAAATCGCCTTTGAGGTCATCGCCCAGCTTGGCCTTGAGCTTGTCGGCCATGGTCTGCAGGAGCAGTGTGTCCATGGTCGCGGCGGGTGAAGGACTGGACATCCTCAGCGTCAGCGTCTCCGCGCTAGCTGGTGCGGCAAACAAGGCCGCTCCGAGCAAGAAAAGACCGCTTCCGGTGACACGCTTTACGATATTGAGCATTTCAGTTCCCCATTTTTTGCTTTCTTGAAATGTCTAAAGGTACTTCTGGACGAGCGTTTCCTTGAGCCTTTCGCGGTTGAGAGTGACGCCGAAGCCGGGCGCGTTCGGAATGGCGACCCGACCGTTCTCCGCCTTGGGCGCGTCGATGAACATCTGTTCCTCGACCTGCTCCGACCCGAGATGGATTTCTGCCAATGTGCCGTTGCGGAAGCCGGCTACGTGATGCAGGCACCAGATGCCGCCGCCGCCGGCGTCGGACAAAGGCTTGTTGTAGGCCTGGGCAAGATGGGCGACCCTGCGGGTCTCCGTCATACCGCCATTGTACATGCTGTTGGGCATGAAGATGTCTATGGCATCGTGCTCCACCCACTCCCGAAAGCGAAGCACATGGCCATCCATTTGGCCGGCCGAGAACGGGATCGTCGTGCGCTTGCGCAGCATGCCGAGGTCGCGAGCATCGACCCGGCGCAGCGGATCTTCGAACCAGGCGATGTTGTAATCCTGTATCATCGGACACAGGCGCATCGCGTTTTCGGCGTTGAGGCTCTCGTTAGCATCGACCGCAAGCAGGATGTCGTCGCCGATCGCTTCGCGTACCATGCGCACACGCCGAGCATCCTCAACCACGCCGCCCTTGGAACCCACGAGCATCTTGAGCCGTGTGTGCCCCTTGCCGATCAAGCGGCGCGCCATCTCGATCAACTCGTCCGTGCTATAGGCGAGGAACCCATAGGTCACATAGGCGTCGGCGTAGTCCTTGTGTCCGCCCAGCAGTTGCGCGACGGTGCGGCCACTCTGCTTGCCGATAAGGTCCCACAACGCCAGGTCGACACACGACGATGCAGAAAGATTGATGCCAGTCATCTGACCGCGTTCCGAAAGGATCGGCTGCAATCGGGCATGGACCAGTTCGAGGTCGCGTGGGTCCATGCCCATGATGGCCGGGGCGATGTGATGGGCGACGATACCGGCCACGCCGTGCCAGAGAAACCGCGACGCCATGCCGAAGCCTACGTGCCCGTCGTCGGTTTCGATCTCGCATATGATGCGATAGTCATCCTCGATAGGCTTGTTGATGATCGGGACGAAGTTCTTGAAAGCGTGGATGCTGACCCGGATATCCTTGATTTTCATACTTGTTTTCTACCCTTTCAAATATTATTTGAATGATTGAGGATGAGCGGGTACGGATCCCCATCTGTCTTCTGAGAAGACCATCATTCAGGATCAGAGCTAGCAACGATATATTTCCAATCCAAAAGATCGGAATTCTTAACCTTCGCCTCCTTATTTGCGAACTTGTTGGAGGCTGAAAAGCTGACCGGCTTGCTTTAGGCGCGGCGGCCCGCGAGAATAGCAAGACTGCGCCAAGGCCCACTGGACAAGACCAACAGTGTCGGGGCCGACACAGCCTGCAGGTCGGGGACCAATAAGACTTCATGGAGAAGCAAGGCTTTGTCGGCGGCTCCATCGCAGGAACCGAACGGCAGGCCGATCCCCGAACCACCCGGCGCGCCAACAATGTCAGGTCGAAGGGCCACTCGCACGTCGAGCATGTCTTCGCCGAGTTAAGAGGTTATGGGGTCGTCATTTGAAGGTACCGCACAGGCCACGACGAAGTCTGGCAGCTTGGTCTCGTATTGCGGGGAACACGAAGAAGATGCAGATTTATGATAGATTCTTTGGACTACTATTGATCTCAACGTACCTATCTGAAAACAGCTTTAATTTCTAAAAACATCACCCTAATTCGCCTGTGTATTCTCGCAGTTATACTTCCTACGACTTGGACTTTTCTGCGATTTGACGGACCCTTTTTGCAAGCACGCTTGCCAGCTGATGCCAGAATCTCGTCATCACCGGGCTTCATAGAAATCATATTCGCTCTCCAATTAGGCGCTTTATCCTGCTATCCTCTTCTAGAACCCGAGATAATTTGGCGTCGCAGAATCAAATTTGTCTGGTTCAGCATCATATAAACTTCGTTTTGATGCATTTCCGAGCACGCTATACGCATAATCAAAGTGATATTTCAGACCAAAAACCTTCACTATCAGACCACTTATTCCACAATTGGGCAGATTTGAAACTTTTTCTACATAAGCGTTATTTATTTCATCGGGCGTTGCATTGCGTCCAACACCTAAGACCTCGTATAAAGCTGTACCTGTCATCACTTTGACTCGAAGCTCGAAATAATCCACGCTGACGTTGAACCCCCTGCGTAAAATTACAAAACACCTTTTCCGAACCAGTAACTCAAGAATCCTGATGCAGGCCCAGTTGCCAGATCGTTCGACAAGTGACGTGCCAAACAGCCGCTAGCCACAACAAAGGCCGAGCAAAAGCGGCGCGCATTCATCAGGATAAACTCCAGCCCCAACGCGCCCAACGATGCTGCAAAATCCTTGCCTGGACGCCCTAGAGTCGCGCTGCATAAAACGTTCAACGGTTCATCCTGACCTTCTCGACCTTTAGCGCGCAGTTCAAAACGCTCTGTGCTTCCCCATCTCCTGTGACGGCAGGGAAAGTAGCGCTGCAGCTGGGCAAGGCTTCACTCCTTCGCTTCTGAGGAAGCGTCCCTTGCGGGTACTGATCAGCGATGAGTCCGCCTGCCTTGGATCCTTTGCATTGTTCTTCGAAGCTACCTGCCAAACTGTTCGAAGAGATCAGCGATCTCTCCCATCGGTTTGTTGGCCAACGCCAAGCACAACAGGACCCGCGCCTTCGGGCCCCGCAGGCGCCCGGCAAAAAACGCCCCGGCATCCTCAAGGTCCCGTCCGCCACCGTCGCCATAAAGCGGGAGCACCCGGCCTTCGGGACAGCGGGAAGCGACAACAGTGACAATGCCCTTTTGGCTTGCCCGGGCCACCGCTGCGACCACCGCAGGAGTAGCGTTGCCGCGGCCGAATGCCTCGAGCACTATGCCGCGAGCGCCCGACGCCACTGCGGCGTCAAACAGGCGGCTGTCAGCCCCCATCGCAAGAGTAATCAGATCGACGCGTGGCTCGATAAGTTCGGCCTTGATTCTCGGATAGCCCGAAAGCCGCCTGGTGATCAGGACCGCACCGTGGTCGACCTCTCCCAGCGGCCCGAAAGCGCTTGAATCGTATGCCGCCAAGCGCGAGGTATGCACCTTGGTGGCATCTATGGCGGCCAGCACCTTGCCAGCGAACACGACCAGCGAACCGAGGTCGCGGGCATCGGGCGACGCAGCCACGGCGATGGCATCTGCAAGGTTACGGGGTCCGTCCGCATCGGGCTGGTCGGCGCCACGCTGAGCACCGGTGAAGGCGACCGGTTTGGGTGACGAAACGACAAGGCCAGCGAGGAAGGCACTTTCCTCCAGCGTATCGGTGCCGTGGGTGACAACACATCCGCTGATCGTGTCGTCCCTGAGCCATTTGTCGATCTGGCGTGCCAGGCGGAACGACGTATTTAGGTCGATGCGGTTGCTGCCGACATTGCTGAACTCCTCAACGACAACATCCACGTCAGGCGCGAGCATACCGAGCGTCGACAGCAATTCCTCACCGGTGGCAACGCTTATCAAGGCGTTTTCGTCCGGATCGTAACGCGAGGCAATGGTGCCGCCCGTCGAGACGACCAAGACCTTTTGCCCGCTCCTTCGATCTGTTTTCATTGCCCTCGCCTAGTGCAGGATCTGACTGAGGAAAAGCCGCGTGCGGGCGTGCTTCGGCGCGTCGAAGAAGACAGATGGTTCGGCGCTTTCGACGATCTGGCCGCGATCCATGAAGATGACACGGTCGGCGACACGGCGCGCAAACCCCATCTCATGGGTGACGCAGATCATGGTCATGCCTTCTTCGGCCAGGCCCACCATCGTGTCGAGAACCTCCGTCACCATTTCCGGGTCGAGCGCGGACGTCGGTTCGTCAAAAAGCATCACCTTCGGGTTCATGCAAAGGGATCGCGCAATCGCGGCGCGCTGCTGCTGCCCACCGGAAATCTGCGAGGGGTACTTGTGCGCGTGATCCGAGATCCTGACGCGCGAGAGATATCGCATGGCGGTTTCATTGGCGGCCTTTCGGCTAAAACCGCGCACCGACATCGGCGCAAGCGTGCAGTTTTCGAGGATAGTCAGGTGAGGAAAGAGATTGAAGTGCTGGAAGACCATTCCAACTTCTCGACGCACCTCATCCACCGACCTTGCATCGTCAGTAAGCGCGATGCCGTCGACGACGACCTGGCCGCTCTGATACTGCTCGAGGCGGTTGAGACAGCGGATCAATGTCGATTTGCCGGACCCCGACGGGCCGCAGATGACCACGCGCTCGCCCTTGGCCACGTCGAAATCGATGTCTTTGAGCACCTGGAACTGTCCGTACCATTTGCTGACCGAGCGCATCAAAACCGCGGCATCGGATGCTTTAGCCGGCATTTGCATTGATCAGCCCCTCGCTTGGAATTTCGTGCGGCACGGCCATGCTCAGGGGATCGAGCAGGACGTCCAGTGCGACGGCATCCAGGCCGAGCGACACCGCGACCTCCTTGACGGTCCGGCCGGACGCAAGCGCCTGCTTGGCGATATCGGCGGCCTTGGCATAGCCGACCACCGGCACGAGTGCGGTAGCCAGCGAGATGCTGCCTTGGGCCCCGGCGCGGCAACGTTCGACATCCGCCTCGATACCCGCCACGCATCGCTCGGCAAGATTTGTCATGGCCCGCCCGAGCAGGCGCATTGAAGTCAGCAGGTTGTAAACGATCAGCGGCTCGAACGCGTTGAGCTGCAGCTGTCCGCCCTCAGCGGCCATGGTGACGGCGAGGTCGTTACCGATGACCTGGTAACATACCTGATTGACGGACTCGGGAATGACCGGGTTGACCTTGCCGGGCATGATCGACGATCCGGGCTGGACCGCCGGCAGGCGGATTTCGCCAAGTCCACTGCGCGGCCCGCTCGAGAGCAGCCTCAGATCGTTGGCAATCTTGGAAAGCTTGACCGCGATCCGTCGCAAGATGCCGGAGAATGTCACGAAGGCACCGGTGTCCCAGCTCGCCTCCAGAAGGTTGCTGGCGGCCTTCAACTCAAGGCCTGATATCTTCGACAGCTCGACGATGGCCCGTTCGGCATAGGCGCGTGAAGCATTGATCCGGGTGCCAACGGCGGTTCCGCCAAGGTTCACTTCCTGGAAGAACGAGGCAACCTCCTCCAGCCGGGCTGTATCTTCCCTCAGTGTCGCGGCAAAGGCTTCGAATTCCTGGCCAAGAGTGATCGGGACAGCATCCTGCAGCTGGGTGCGACCAATCTTGACCGTTGTCGAGAACTCGCGCCCCTTCACCTCGAAGGCAGAGATCAGCTTGGCCAAGGCGGTCTGAAGGTCGGAGCAGCTGAGCACCAGCGCCAGCCGAACCGCGGTCGGATAGACGTCGTTGGTCGACTGAGACATGTTCACATCGTC
This sequence comes from Aminobacter aganoensis, assembly GCF_014206975.1. Lineage (GTDB taxonomy): Bacteria > Pseudomonadota > Alphaproteobacteria > Rhizobiales > Rhizobiaceae > Aminobacter > Aminobacter aganoensis. Next base: position 260,667 of record NZ_JACHOU010000003.1, on the reverse strand, counting down.
GTTGGGATGGATCGTCTCGTATTCGCCCTTTGGTCGCCCCAGATGCTCGAGCGCGCGATTGGCAATCACCTCGTTGGCATTCATGTTGCTTGAGGTGCCGGCGCCGCCTTGGAAGACGTCCACGACGAACGGGTTCATCAGCTGTCCGTCAATAACGTCGTCGCATGCCCTGACGATGGCCCCGAATTTCGGCTCGGGAAGCTGCCTTGCGACATGGTTGGAAATGGCCGCGGCCTTCTTGACCATGGCCAGAGCGCGGACCAGCGTCGGAAAGTGGCTGAGCGCGATGTCGGAAAGCGAGAAATTCTCGACAGCCCGCAGCGTCTGGATGCCAAAATAGGCGTCAATGGGGACATCCCGTTCGCCCAGCGAATCGCGCTCGCGCCGTGTGCGCGAGCGATTGTCTTCGTGCCCGGTCATGATTGATCTCAGGCCACTTCGTGCGCCGGCTTTGCGGCCTTTGCAGTGTTCGCTTCGAGCTCCGATCTGGTGCCGAAATAATCGGCGCGAACCGCGGCGCCGATCAGGTTGACGAAGAACCGTCCGGCCGAGATCGCAGTGAGCTGGTTGACGTCCTTGGAAGGCGTGATCTCGACGATGTCCATGCCAACGACGCGGCCCTTCTTCACCAAGCCGTGCAGCAGCTTGCGGGTCTGGGCGTAGGTCACGCCAGCCAGTGCGGGACCGGCGACGGCCGGCATCACCGAAGGATCGATACCGTCGGCGTCGATGGTGATGTAGTAACGGCCGCCATCGGGGATACGGTCAAGGATGGCGTCCATGCCGACGTCGTGCAACTCGTATGCGGTGATGATGTTGGAACCGTAGGCCTTGGCCGCTTCGTATTCTTCCGGACGCGCCGTGCCCTGGGCGCGGATGCCGATCTGGAAGATGTCCTTGACATGGGCCATCTCCGAGGCACGGCGGATCGGGCTGGACAGGCCGTCATGCACGCCGTTGATCTGGTCACGCCAATCGAGATGCGCGTCGATCTGGATCAGCGTGATCGGGCCCTGATCGTCATACGCGCGCAGGACCGGAATGGGGATGCCGTGATCACCACCAATGATCAGGGGCAGCGCGCCGGCGGCCAATATCTTGCGAACCGCTGCTTCCGCATTGCGATAGTGAGCGCCTGGATCCTTGGGATCGCCAACGACATCACCGCAATCCACCGCCTTGATGGCACGGTCGTCGTACAGCGGCCCGCCGACGTCGAAATCGTACCTGTCGAGGTTGCGGACGGCGCGGTCGGTCGCCTGGCGCACGGCGGTCGGTGCACGCGTCTGGTCATTGGTCACTTCGTCGATGGTGTAGGCCGAGCCATAGGGGATGCCGAGGAACGCGATATGCGCATCCAGCGTGTCGAGATCGGTGTGCACCTTGGAATAGAGCATGCTTGTATGGCCATGCTTGGGCGCGGAGGTGAGCTGTGCTGTCATTTCGCTGTCCTTCTCAGTGGATTGGCTGTTCGGCTGCAGGCGACGAAACATTGCTTGCCGGTTGTTCGGATGTGATCTGCGAGAGGAATTCACGCAGACGAGGATTGGTCGGGTTGGAAAGTACGTCGTTCGACGGACCGGCTTCGGCAACGTAGCCTCGGTCGAGAAAGACGACCCGGTCCGCGACATGGCGCGCAAAGCCGATTTCATGGGTGACGATGACCATCGTCATGCCGGAGTCGGCGAGTTCACGAAGGAACAATAGGACTTCCTTGACGATTTCAGGATCGAGCGCCGAGGTCGGCTCGTCGAACAGCATCAGCTCCGGTCCCATGGCCAGCGCACGCGCGATCGCGACGCGCTGCTTCTGGCCGCCTGAAAGCGAAGAGGGGAACATATGAGCCTTGTCCCGCAGCCCAAACCGCTGCAACAGCGCAAGCGCCTGTTCTTCGGCTTCCGCCCGTGGTCGTTTCTGGACTTTGATGGGGCCCTTGACGAGGTTTTCCAGAACGCTGAGATGCGGCCACAGATTGAACTGCTGAAAGACGAAGCCCATCTTCGGACGCATGCGGTCGATCTCGCGATGCGACTGCATCCGCAGCTTTCCGTCCGTCCTCCGCGCCCGGCCGATATAGGCGCCGGCAACTTCAACAAGTCCGCTGTCGGGCGTGGTGAGGTGGTTGATGCAGCGCAGGAGCGTGCTCTTGCCGCAACCGCTGGGACCGATAATACAGACGACCTCGCCTGCCGCGACATCGAAGCTGATATCGCGAAGAGCCACCGCACCACCGAAGCTTTTGGCCAGATTAGATACCTTGAGAAGGGTCTTGGTCATGCCGGCCTCCGTGCGCCGATCAAAAGATACTTGTCCGCCAGACTGCTCCGCGCCTGGTGAGCCCCCTGAGCGGCGCCAAACGCCCTCTCCGCGCGGTGCATGAAATGGGCAAAGATCGCGGTGACAACCCAGTAGACGGCTGCGGTGGTCAGGAAGACTTCGAACGGGGCGAAGGTTTCGCCCTGGACGACGAGCCCTTGGTAGGTCAGCTCCGCAACGGTAATCGCGCTGAGCACCGAGGTTTCCTTGACCATCGAGATGCTGGTGTTGGTCGAAGGCGGCACCAACAGGCGCACGGTCTGTGGAGCCACGATTTCCCACAGGCCCTGGAAGTAGGACATGCCGATCGCCCGAGCCGCCTCCATCTGCCCCTTCGGCACAGCGAGGATCGCGCCGCGGATGATCTCGGCGAAATACGAACTGGCAAAGAAGGCGAGCGCGATCGTGCCGACGATGGCTTCGGGCAGGCGAAGGTTGAAGAACGGCAGGCCGTAGAAAAACAGGTAGAGCACGACGATGAAGGGGATGTTGCGGAACCACTCGACATATGCAGTGGCGATCCAGCGCAAGGTCCGGCGATGCGACAGCGCCATCAGCGCGATCGGCATGGAGATCAGGAACCCCGCTGCGACGGCAGCGACCGCGATGACGATCGTCAGCCATGTGCCGCGCGCGAAAAGCGCCCAGTTGTCGAGAATGACATTAAAGTCGAAGGCCATGACTTTATCCTCTGCGCGCGGCGAAGCGCGTCTCCAGAATCCTGCCGCTCTGGCTGATGACGAAGTTCACCGCAAACAGGATGATCGCTGCGGCGAGCAGGGTTTCGAGCGGCCTGAAGGAGGCGTTGGCCACCTGCTGCGCGGTTCGCAACACTTCCACCACCGTGATCACCGACAGCAGGGCTGTGCCCTTGACGATGGTGGTGAGTTCGTTGACCAACGGCGGCATGATGCGGATGTAGAGCTGCGGCAGGATTACCTTGGTCCAGATGACCTTGCCTTTGATGCCGAGGGCGATCGCTGCTTCGACAGGACCGGAATCCATGCCGGACAATCCCCCGCGCATGATCTCGGTGATAAATATCGAGCTGTTGAACGCGATGGCCAGGATGCCTGCCTGAATCGGCGACAGGTCGAGGCCGAGAGCCGGCAGGCCGTAGTAGAACAGGAATATCTGCACGAGGATCGGTGTTCCCCGTATGAAGCTGATCACCACGCCGATCGCTGCATTGAGCGGCATGATGCCAAGCGTGCGCAGGATCGTAAGTGTCGTCCCGCCGATCAAGGCCAGAAGCATGGCGACAAGGGAGATCGCCAGATTGGTGCCCATGGCCGGCAGGAGCTGGGGAAAGGCGCCGCCCAGGGCGGCAACGCTGAAGTCCATCGTCGGTTTCCTTCGACGTCGGGGTGGATGGCTGGCCTACAGCGCCCCACGTCCTGTTGAGCACACCAAGGACGCTGTAGGATCTTGGATTTGTGCATGGTTCCGTTCGAAGATCGTTTCCGATTTTCGTGGTCATGCCGGTCCCGGGCCTTTGGCGTCGGGACAGCAGGGAGGCGTTTAGCGAGCGCCCTCTGGCAGGTAGCCCTTCTCAGGCAGATCGTAAGTCATGCCGAGCCACTTTTGCTGCAATTCGGCCAACTTGCCGCTCTTCTTGAGTTCGAGGATAGCTGCATTGACAGCATCGCGCAGGTCCTGGTCCTCGGGGCGAACGACCCATGCATTGTAGCTCGGTACCACCGCAGCCTTGCCGACCAGCTCGAAGACGCCGGGGCGCTCGTTCATCAGATTCTGCAGGACCGGCAGGCCGGCAAGTGCAGCGTCTGACGTGCCATTTGCGACCGCAAGGAATGAGTCATTGAATGTTGGAAACAGCTTGAGGTCGGCAAAGCCTTCACCGCTGGCCTTCAGGCGCTCATCCAGGGCCTTGGCGACCGGATCGACCGCCGAAGCAAGCTGCGTCGACACGACCTTGCCCTTCAGGTCTTCGACCGTCTTGATGTCGGCATTGCCGATCTTCTTCATGGCATAGGCGGTGCTGTCGGCAATAGGCAAGGTGTAGGCGTAGCGCTTGGCCCGCTCCGGGTTGATGCCAACCGAGGTGGCCACGAAATCGAACTTGCCGGCAATGAGCCCTGGCAGGATGCCCTGGAACGGCAGGTCGAGCTGCTCGACCTCAACGCCCCATTGCTTGGCTATCTCATCCAGCAGATCTTTGCCGAAGCCGACGATCTGGCCGTCTTTGACGAATTCGAAAGGCGGATAGGCAGCCTCGGTTCCAACGGTAACCTTCTTCGTCCGCTGGATCTTCTCAAGCGTGGTCTCGGCCAAGCTGGGTGCGGCATAAGAAACTGCGCAGGCCAGGCCAAGCGCTGCAATTCCGAACATGCGTCTGGTAAGCATTTGGTTCATTCCTCCAAAAAAACCGATGGGCGTTGGAATATTAGAGACGGGTGTTGGGCGCAAACATAATGACTCCACCGCATCTCCTGGAAACCGCCATCGTCCCCGCGCCGGCGTTGGATGGACGCCGTGTCGGCATTTGTGAGTGCAAAAAATTACACTGCAATTACAGTCTATTACTCTCACCCATCGCATAGGCTGCTGCGAAATGTTTCGCATTGGGGCGGAGGTTGACGATTACCGACATTTCTGACTAACATGATCCATACTCATAGTAGTGGCGTGCAATGGTGACGAACTCGACTGCGCACAACCAGATGGTGGTTAGCCGGTTGGGCTTTGACCTTCAGTCTCTGGAGATTTTCACCACTGTTTGCAGGACAGGCAGCATGACTGCCGCTGCGGCCCAGGCCGACCTGACACAATCGGCAGTCTCGCGGCAGATATTGAACCTGGAGCGACGTCTCGGTGTTTCGCTGATCGAGCGTGGATCGCGACCGCTCAAGGCAACTCTGGCCGGACAAAAGCTGGTCAATGTTGCCGAGCGGCTGATTGCCGAAGCGTCTGCGGTCCGCGCGCAGTTGCAGAGCGCAGACGTCCGGATGATCCCGCAGCTGCGCCTGGGCCTGATCGACTCGCTGTCCGATCCGCTGGTTCCAATACTGATAAAAGCGCTTCGCGACCGTGTCGGCTCGATCTCGGTTGCGACAGGATTCATGGAACCGCTGCGCCAGCGGCTGCTCAAGCGTGAACTCGATGCGGTGATCTCGGCCGATCCATTCGACGATGTCGACGGTTTCGAACGGTTTGAGCTGTTTCAGGAGCAGTTCGTGGTGCTTGTGTCTCGCGGGGAGCCGCCTTTTGGGGATGAAAGCGAGTTCCGCAGCTTCGCCACCCGTTTTCCTATGATCCGCTCAGGCAGCACCACCGGAATCGCCCAACGGGTCGAGCAACATTTTCGCAGGATGAGACTGGACGTGCCCCAGGCGTTCTCTTGCGACACGATTGAATCGATCGTCAGTCTTGTTGCCTCAGGCGTAGGGTGGTCGATCCTGACACCTGTGTGCGTCAGGAAGTGCATTTCGCTGGCACCCGCAATCCAGGTGCTCCAACTCCCTGGAGCGGGGTTCTCGCGACACATTTATCTTGTTGTCAGGCAAGGCGAGATGGGCAGCTTCGCAAAGCAACTTTCGACAATCTGTCGTCGCGCTGTGCAGAAGAGCTACATGCCGCCGCTTGTAGCGGTAGCACCATGGATGGTGGACGCGATTACGGTTGCTTGATGTCAGAGCGACAATGCAGCTAAGTTCGATCGAAGCATGTGGTAAACTCGCAGCCGCATGCAGCGCACGAGGCGTCGTGCAGGGACTTGCCTTCCAGGCGCTGGAGGAGTTTCCCCAAACGTTGTGACATGCCGCCGCCGCTGGGCAAACCAAAGCCGGAGAGCCAGCACAATTTTTTCGCGACTTGGCGGCGATTGGCCGAGTGACGGGCCCCCTTAGCGATCGACAAAGGCCATCTGACGTCAGCCCGGGCAACCCAGGAAGAGCAGCGCCCCACTCCGAAAACCTTTGGAGGCTTTCTCGCCGCTCCCTTGGCGGGCCAGAACCTACTTCAGGTACATTCGTGTCGGGTCGATCCCTCGCAAAATGCTCAGCTCCTCGAGCGACGGCGGCTCACTCACCACGATGTTGTCCGGGATGTCTGGCCGGAAACCCATGTTGTCGAGGACCGCATCGATCTTCACGCCCGGGTGCAGCGCGCTCACCGACAGTCGTCGCGTCTGCGGATGGCAATCGAACACGCAGAGGTTGGTAATGACTTTTAGCACGCCGCCGGCGATCAAGCCGCATTTGGCGCGCGACTGTCCACCGGCGACATAGCCGGGGCTGGTGATGAAGTCGACGGTCTCGACGAAGCGTTTCTTCTCGTGCGGCATGATGACGATGGTTTCGGCGAGGCTCGCTATGTCGTTGCCGCCGCCCGAGCCTGGCAGCCGCGTCGACGGTTGCCGGTGGTCGCCAAGATAGGAGCTGTTGACATTGCCATACTGGTCGATCTGGGCGCCGCCGATGAAGCCTATGTCGACATAGCCGCGCTGCAGCAGCGCCAGCACGTCGGTCGGGCTGAGCAGCATGTTGGCTTTCTCGGCGGTGCGCATCTCGTTGGTCGACGGGGGTAGCCGGCCGGGTTGGATGAACGGCCCAATGATGCCGCCCTCGAACAAGATAGTCAGGCTGGGCGCGTTCAGCCGCTGGGCCAGCGTCGCGCCAAGTAGCGGCACGCCGACGCCGGCAAAAATGATCAACCCGTCGCGCATGACGCGCGAGCACATCACCGACAAGAGTTCGGAGGTCGTGTAGGCATCGGTCGCCTGGTGCTTGCCCATCTCGCTTCTCCTCAGCCTCTCGCCTCGACACCGATTTTCGCCAGGAAGGCGTTCCAGTCGCGCGGCTCGAAGATGTGCTCGCGCATATAGTCGAGCGCCCCTGCCAGGCCGTTCCTGCGGGTGAAATCGGCGTAGTCGTCCATGCGCTTGTAGAAAGGATCGTAGCAGCCGGCGCATTCGTGCGGCGCGGCGCCATACGGCACCTCGACGACGGCGTCCACGGCCATGAACGGGATTTTGGTGTGGTCAGGCGCCTGCCGGATCTCGTCGTTGTCGATGATCTTCTCGGTGGTCAGGATCACCCGGTCGGCGGCCATGGCAATGTCGGCGTCCATGAACGGCAGGCCATCATACTGGGCGTTGCCAAATTTGTCGGCCCGCTGGACGTGGATCAGCGCCACATTCGGATAAAGCGCCGGCAAAAGCAGGAGCGGATCGCCCGTGTAGGGGCAGCTCATGGTCTCGAGCTTCGTCACCAGCGCGTCGGGCATGGTGGAGCCCATCATCACCCGCGTCGGCATGAACGGAATGCCCATGGCGGCGGCCCGATACATCATGCCCAGGCTCATGTGGCTCCATTCCTCGTAAGTGACCTTGCCGTTCTCGACATAGTCGCGCATCACCCGCGACAGGCCCCAGACGATGCCCTGGCTGAACCAGCTCGTCATGTATTTGTCGACGCAATCGCCGGCGAGCAGGAAATCGCCCTCGGTCGAGGTGATCGAGCGCGAGACGGTGAGGTGCTTCTTCTTCTGGCGCACGATCTCCCACACCGCCGCGAAGGGCGTACGAGAAAAGGTGTTGCCGCCAATCGCGACATGGTCGCCGTCCCGAATGGTGGCGATTGCTTCCGACAGAGACGTGGTCTTGTCGCGCAGGCCCCGGTTGCGGGACGCCAGGCGCTTGCGCAGCGCGAGATAGGCCGGCGTGTCGGGCGCGCTTTGTTGGTGTGCTGTCATCGTGACCTCGCTGGAAAAGTCAGGCGCTCAGTAGAGCGTGATGATGATGTTGTTCAGAGCGTCGAGCCGCGCCGTGGCGCCCGGCGGCACGACGCAGGTGGTGTCATATTCCTCCACGATGCAGGGGCCCCGCCGCGGTTCGCTCAATGCTGCGCGGGGAATGACCGCCGTTTCTAGCCAGCCGTGCTCACGGCCAAAATAGGCTTGGCGAGGCTTTTGCTCGGACTTCAGGTCGCCCGCGTGCCGCTGCGGCCGTCCCGGCTTCTGCGTGTTGCGATGCGCCGCAAGGCCGGCCACCTGGATGCTGATCAGTTGCACAGGCTCGTCGAACGAGGCACGATGGCCGTAGGTGCGCTCGTGTTCGCTGCCGAACGCTTCCTCGATCTCTCGAATCCGCTCTGCGGTCAGCGGCCCGTGCGGAATGGGGACGCTGATTTCGAAGGTCTGTCCCTTGTACCGCATCGCTGCGAAATACCCGATCGTCATCTCATCCCTGGTGAAACCGTCGGCACGCAGTTGCGCGACGGCCTTGTCCTCCAACACATTCCAGGCCGTCGTCCATGCGTAGGGATCGACGTCGCGCAGCAGTTCCCGCATCGTTTCGGTGTAATAGTGCTCGACATCGGCGTAGAGCAGGCCATAAGCGGAAAACAGACCGGCCGAAGGCGGCACCAGAATCGTCTTGATACCGAGTTCCTGCGCCATGCCCGCGGCAAACAGCGCGCCATTGCCGCCGAGCGCGAACAGCGTGAAGCCGCGGGGGTCCCGACCACGTTCGGACGACACCGCCTTGATGGCGCGGATCATGTTTGAGATGGCGATCTGGCGGGCGCCCCAGGCAGCCGTGGTGACGTCGACTCCCAGCGGCTTTGCCAGCAGCTCTTCGTAATACCGACGGCTGCGCTCGGCGTTGAGTTTTAGCTCGCCACCGACGAGATAATGCGGGTTGATGTAGCCAAGAAGCACGTTGGCGTCTGTCACCGTCGGCCGCTCGCCGCCCTTGTCATAGCAGAGCGGCCCGGGATTGGCGCCGGCGCTTTCCGGGCCGATCTGCATGGAGCCGCCGGCATCGATCCAGACGATCGAACCGCCGCCGGCGCCGACCTCGGCGACATCGATCGCTGGCACCGCGAGCAGATAGCCGCCGCCGGTCAGGAGCCGTGACGAGATCATGATACCGCCGCCGACGGAATATTGCTGCGACAGCACAAACTTGCCTTCCTCCGCGACCGAGGCCTTGGCCGTGGTGCCGCCCATGTCGAAGGAGATGATGTTGTTGTGGCCGCTTTCCATCGCGTGGCGCACCGCGCCAACCACGCCGGCCGCCGGACCCGATTCCACGATATTGACGGGTTTCTCGCTGGCATCCTTGGCGGTTGTCAGGCCGCCATTCGACTGCATCAGCAGGATCGGCGCCTTCATGCCCTGCCGATGAAGGCTGTCACCGAGGTTCTTCAGGTATGAGGCGACGATCGGCATGATGTAGGCGTTGACCACGGTAGTCGAGGTCCGCTCATATTCCTTGATCTGCGGCAGCACTTCCGAACTGATGCTCATAGGCAGGTCCGGTGCGAGCTCGCGGATCACCTCTGCGATCAACTGCTCATGCGCGGGGTTGGCGTAAGAGTTGAGCAGGCAAACCGCGATCCCCTCCACCCCCTCGCCCAGTAACCGCCGCACGGCCGCCTCGACCTCGGCCCGCGCGAGCGGTTTGGTCACCGTCCCGGCGGCATCGACGCGTTCATCGACCACGAGGCGCAGGTAGCGTTCGACGAGCGGCACCGGCTTGTCCCAGTGCAGATCGTAGAGCTTGGGCATGCGCAGATTGCGTATCTCGAGAACGTCGCGAAAACCTTTGGTCGCGATGAGCCCGATGCGGGCGCCTTTCAACTCGAGAATGGTGTTGGACCCCACGGTCGTGCCGTGCAGGAACTCGGTGATCTCGTCCAGACCGAGCCCGGCGGGCTCGAGGACGCCCGCTAGCCCCTCGATGATGGCGCGGGCATAGTCGTCCGCAGTGGAGGAAACCTTCCGGGTAAACGTCTCGCCCTTGGCATTGACGACGACCAGGTCGGTAAACGTGCCGCCGATGTCGATGCCGACGCGGCATCCAGCCGCCTTGGTCCTGTCCAACATGTCTGTGGTCTTTCCTGTATTCGGCTGCGTACGGGACTGGGCTCAGTCGCCCCAGTTGACGAATTCGGTTGCGCCGCCATTGCGGAGGTTTCCGCGCAGCGTGGCCGTGGCGTGGTGGTCGATCACCAGGGCCTGCTCATCGAAGACCAGGCCGTATTCCTCGCGGGCCGCGGCCGGGCTGATGATTTCGTTGCGGACGTCGCGCAGCACCGCCGCCGGTTCGCGGTCAAGCGGGTCGCCCCAGCCGCCGCCACCCGGCAGGACGTAGCGGAACTCGTCGCCTTCGTTGACGCCGATGGTGACCTTGGAGCCTATCGTCTCATTTCCCTTGCCCGGGTTCAGGCTGACCGAGCCAGGCTTGCCGGCCTTGCCGCCATAGAGACCGTAGGCGCGGGTGGTCTGCCGGTCCGCGCGGATCTGCAGCGTCGCGTTGGGAACCTTGATGCGGTAGTCGCGGTAGAACGGCGCGCCGCCGCGGAATTTTCCGGCGCCGCAACGGTCCTGCGCGAATTCGTAGGCGAGAATCTCGACCGGATGCTCGGATTCGATCTGCTCCACTGACTGCGAGGCCATGTTGACGAAGATGTTGGAAATGCCGTCGATACCGTCGGCCCAGGGACGGCCGCCCCAGGTTCCGCAGGAAAAATCGACATAGACGAAACGTTCTCCCGATGGCGCGAAGCCCGCGATGGTGACGCCGACATTGCCGCCGTCGGAAGCGGCGAACACCCGATCGGGCACCATGCGCGCCAGCGCGCCGAAGGCGCAGTCGACCATGCGGAAGCCCGTCAGCGCACGGGCGGCACAGGCGCCGGGCATGGCGACGTTGGCGATCGTGCCTTCCGGCGCGACTGTCTTGATGATGCGGAATATGCCGTCATTGTTGGGGATTCCGCCCGGCAGGATCGAGCGCAGTGCGGTGTAGGAAGCGGCCTCGGTCACCGAGAGCGTGCAGTTGATGGCGCCCTTCACCTGCGGGGCGCTGCCGGTCCAGTCGAATTCGACCGCTTCGCCCTGCTTGCGCACCGTCACGAACAGCCGGATCGGCTGACCGATGTCCATGCCGTCGTCGTCGATCCAGTCCTCGAACGAGAACTCCCCGTCCGGCAGTTCCTTCACCGCCGCCCTCGCAAGGCGTTCGGTATAGTCGATGATCTCGCGCATATGAACGGTCGAGGCATCGATGCCGTAGCGGTTGACCAACGCCAGGATCTTGCGTTGCGCGATCTCGCAAGCGGCGAGTTGCGCGCGCAGGTCGCCGCAGAGCTGGACGGGCAGCCGGACATTGCTGCGGATCAACGTCCACAGCGCCTCGTCATGCTGGCCGGCAGCCACCAGCTTGAGCGGCGGAATGCGCAGCCCTTCCTGGAAAATCTCGGTCGAGTTGACCGAATTGGAGCCGGGCACATGGCCCCCGACATCAACGTGGTGGGCAGTGGTCGCAGCGAAGGCGATCAGCTTTCCGGCCGCGAACACTGGCTTCAGAATAAAGATATCGGGCAGGTGCATGCCGCCTTCAAACGGGTCGTTGAGGACGAACACGTCGCCTTCTTCGATGCTTCCGGCGAACTTCTTCATCACCGCCTGCAGCGCCGTGCGGATAGAACCCAGATGCACCGGCAAGGTTAAGCCCTGCGCCACCAGGCGACCCTCGGCATCGGCGATGCCGGTGGAAAAATCCATGTTGTCGCGCAAGACGCCTGAATATGTCGTGCGGCAGATGGTGACGGCCATCTCGTCCGCGATCGAGAAGAGCTCGTTCTTGAACAACTCGAACTCGATAAAGCCGCTGTCCTCGGCCCGAACCATGGCTGTTGCCGCCATCCCGGTGTTCCTCCGCATGTGATCGATGCTAAGTAAGTATTCTTTTACAACGGCGGCTGTCAATGCCCTTGACCGTCATTTTGTGCGACTTCTCCCCGCCGACAGGGCCGGCAATTTTCGGCAGGCGAAATAAATCGTCGCCGGCGCGCGCCGCTTGACAGCGCACCTTAGTAAGCACTTAATTACTTCTGCAGCATCGGCTGACGACAGAGCCGTTCTGGAGAACCACAGGCAAGCAAAACCCATCGGCAACGACCGGTCGCAACGGCGGAAGCGCAGTTGCGGCATCGCGTCATTCTGTGCTCCGGAACGTCTCCTTCGGTATCTTCAACGGGAGGAACTTGATGAACGCAAAGGGTATGATTGTGGGCGCAGTCGCGGCGCTCGCCTTGTCGGTCTCGGCGGCCTTCGCCGACACGATCAAGATCGGCGTCAACCAGCCGCTGACCGGACCAGTGGCGGCGTCCGGAAACTACGTCACCGACGGCGCACGCATCGCCGTCGAGGAGATCAACACCAGGGGCGGCCTTCTCGGCAAGCAGATCGAGCTGATAATCGAGGACAACAAGGGCAATCCGACTGAAGCTGCGGCGGTCGCCGAGAAATTGATCATGCGCGACGAGGTCTGCGCTATGATGGGCGCCTGGGGCTCGACGATGACGCTCGCCGTCATGCCTAAGCTCGAGGAATACGGCGTGCCCATGGTGGTGGAGACGGCATCGTCCGGCAAGGTCACCAACTCAGGCAACAAGTGGATCTTCCGTACAGCACCGACCAGCGACATGCTGGCAGAATCCTTCTCGCCTTTCGTCGAAAAATTCGGGATGAAGAAGGCAGCGTTCCTGGCGGTCAACAACGATTGGGGCAAGAGCAACACCGACGCGTATTCGGCAATGCTGGACAAGCGTGGCGTGCCGACGACACTACGCGAAACGATGGATGCCGCCGCCGTCGATCTTTCGGCGCAGCTCGCCAAGATCAAGGCGTCCGACGCCGACGTGCTGCTGGTGACGACCGAGATCGAGCAGCTCACGCTGGTGTTCAAGCAGGCGCATGCGCTCAAGATGCCGCAGCGCATTATCGCCACCACCACCTCGTCCACACCCGACCAGGCAATCGAGCATGCCGGCAGCGCTGCCGACAACGCCTATTTCACCGTGCTTTTCGCCCCCTGGTTTCCCGACATGGCGCCCAACCCGGAGGTGGCGAAGTTCTTCGCCGAAGCATGGGAGCGCAAAGGTCTCGTCTTTGCCGGTCGCATCGAGGGCCAGCGCGGCTACGACGCCATCCTGAGCATTGCCGCAGCAATCGAAAAGGCCGGCAAGGCCGAGCCGGACGCCATCCGCCAGGCGCTGTGGGAGGTCGAGGTGAAGGGCGTAAACAGCAACATCCACTTCAACAAGCAAGGGCCGGAAGGCGCCGAAAGCGGCCAGAACACCGCCAACGTCTTCGTGGTCCAGGTAAAGGACGGCAAGGTGGTGCGGCCCGACTTCGCAGCCCAATAGGCGTCGTTGCCCGCTGTCCGGCACCGTCGATCACGGCAGGCACGAAGAGCTCAAGGTCAGTCAGCCATGCCCTTCGGGGCTTGGCTGCCGATCCATTCCGACGAGCATGTCCGGACCGGAGATGGCTAAAAGAGCCAGCCGCACACGAGTGCCGCTGGCTTTCACATCATGGAAGAGAAGGGTCTGATCATCCGCGCCGGAACGGATTGCGAAAAAGCTCGCTGAGCCAGGCTTTCAGGGCGACCCCAAGGCTGCCCGCGACACGCAGTTCGCCGGCGTCCTCGATGGGGCCTACCGCGCCCTCCGGTGACAATGAGCGGCCCAGATTGGCGGCGAATTGTGCGGTGATGGCGCCGATGAAATGCGTGACGATGCCGGCACGTGCGAACTGCGCCAGCGCCCCCGAGAGCAGGTAACTGACCTCGATGTCAACGCGGGTCCCCTCACCTTCAGCCGTGAGCCTATAGTTCAGTTCGCCTTCGGCGAGTGTGGCGCTTTTGGTGTCGCGGCCTGCACCGTGGATCACGCCAGCCATCATCGCGTCGTCGCGTCGTTGGCTCGCCGTTCCAGCGAATTCCGCGCCGATCGGCCCCATCTTGATGCGCATCTTGATGTCGTAGGTTCCGTCGGCTGCCTCAGAGACGAGGCTGGCGCCGGGGATGCAGCGCACCATGGCCGGCACCTCGCCAAAACGTTGCCAGACGACCGGCAGCGGCGCGTCGAGCAAAAAACTCTGCCTGACCGCCGATGCCTTCTTGCCGCTGGCGCCAAGCGGCGCAGGCGCGGGTTTACGGGCCGCCAATTCAGCGTCCGGACGCAAGGATGAAGCAGTCGCCTTTGTCGCACCGCTAACATCCGTGCCGGTCTTTGCATGGCCCGACCCGGCCGGCCCGAGTGGCAATGCGGGCCGCTGCTCAAGCTCGCCCCTGGCGCCCTGGCGGGCCACGATGACCCAACGGATCGCCTTGACGATGCCGGAATAGCCGGTGCAACGACAGAGATTGCCGGCGAGTTCGATGCGGATGCGCTGCTCGTCGGCTTCGCCAAGCCTCAAGACGATGTCGCGCGCCATGACAAGCATGCCCGGCGTGCAAAACCCGCATTGGAGAGCGTGATGCGCGTTGAAGGCGGCGCGCAACTCGGTCATCAACGGGTCGGCGTCGAAATCCTCTATGGTGCGAACGCTGGCGCCGTCGCAGGCGGTTGCATTGCCGATGCAGGAGCGCACCGGCACACCATCGACCAGGATTGTGCAGGCGCCGCACACGCCCTGCTCGCAGCCGAGATGCGTACCAGTGAGGTTGAGGTTTTCGCGTACGAGGTCGGCGAGGCTGGTGCGCGGCTCGACAGCAACGGTCACCTTCTCGCCATTGACGGTCAGAGACAGTTCGCTCATGGCTTCACCTGTTGCAGTGCTCGCGCGAAGGCATTTGCGTGCATCGCATCCTTGATCGGCTCGCCGGCGATGCCCAGCCCCTCGACCATGGCCTTCGCCGCTTCCAGCCGTTCCGGAGAAAGCGGCAGGTAGGCGGAGATGTCGGGCAGGACGATCGGCCGGGAATCGGTAGCGCCGATCACCGCGCGGCTGACGCCGGCGGCGGGGTCGACGACGATCGCCGCCATCGCCTCGGCGAACTCGCCGCGCTTGCGGCAGAACTTGAAATAGCCGAAGCGAGCGGCCGGCGAATGGCGGCGGATGCGGATGCCGACGATGAACTCCGCCTCGTCGAGCGCCACGGAGAACGGCGCCGTCATGAACTCGGCAAGGGCAACACGGCGCTCGCCGGTGGCGCCGGCGATCAGCATCTCGGCGTCGACGGCGGTCAGCGTGGTCATCCAGTCGGCGGAAGGATCTGCATGCGCCAGGCTGCCGCCCATGGTGCCGCGGTTGCGCACCGCACGATAGGCAATGCCGGCTGCCACCCTTGCCAGGAAACCATTGGCGGCGTCGGGTACGCGGTTGTCTTCCACCGCAGCGTGGGTGACGCAGGCGCCGTAGACGATGCCGTCCTTGTCCTCACGCACGCTGGCGAGCTCGCCAATACCGGTAATGTCGACGACAAGTTCGGGCTGGGCGAGGCGCAGGTTGAGCATTGGCCCGAGCGACTGGCCGCCGGCCATCACCTTGCCGCCGCCATCGGAATCGGCCAGCAGCCGGACCGCTTCGGCCACGCTCGACGGGCGGGCATATCTGTAAGCACTTGGCTTCATGACTGGACCGGCTGCCTGCCGTTCCTGCCGGCGGCAATCGCCGCGAGCAGCCGGTGCGGCGTCACCGGCGTCATCGCCACCTCGGCGCCGAGCGGCCGCAGCGCATCGTTGACGGCGTTGGCGATCGCCGCCGGCGGGGCGATGGCCCCGCCCTCGCCCACGCCCTTGATACCGTGCGCTGTGAACGGCGACGGCGTTTCCATGTGGACGATACGGATGTCTGGCACCTCGCAAGGACCTGGAATGATGTAGTCGACGAAGGTCGAGGCGAGCGGCTGGCCGTCGGCGCTGTAGGGCGACTCCTCGTAGAGCGCGGTGCCGATACCTTGCGCCACGCCGCCGATGATCTGGCCGTCGACGATAAGGGGGTTGACCAGCGTGCCGCCATCCTCGACCACGACGTAGTCGAGGATCTCGACCGAACCGAAATCCGGATCGACGGCGACGACGGCCGCATGGGTGGCATAGCTGAAGGTGCCGCTATCAACCATGGGCTTGTAGCCCGCCGTAACCTCGAGCCCTTCCGGTGCGACGTCGGCCGGCAGCGTTTCCGGCGACTTGTACCAGGCCTGGGCGATGTCGGCAAAACCGACACTGCCGCCCTGCCCCTGGATGCGACCGCCGACCAGCTCGACCTCGTCCTTGCCCGTCTGCAAGAGATGCGCGCCGATCGCCAGCGCCCGCTCGCGGATGATCTCGCAGGCGCGCGACACCGCGCCGCCGGCCATCACCATCGAGCGCGAGCCCCAGGTGCCGGTCGAATACGGCGTCAGCGCCGTGTCGCCGTGCACGACATTGATACGGTCGGTGTCGATGCCTAGAACCTGGTTGGCGACCTGCGCCATCGAGGTCTCCATGCCCTGCCCGTGCGAATGCACGCCGATGCGCAGCTCCAGCCCGCCGTCGGGTGTGACCCGCGCCGTCGCCTGTTCGAAACCCGGCACCATCGGTATGCCCCAGGCGGCGTAGACGGTGGTGCCGTGCGCGGCCTGCTCGCAATATGTGGCAAAGCCAATGCCGAGCAGCCGGCCATCGTCGCTTCCCTCGCGTTGCCTGGCGCGAAACGATGCCAGGTCGATCGTCTCGACGGCGCGGCGCACGCTCTCGGGATAGTCCCCGCTGTCGAACAGCTTTCCGGTGATGTTGGTGAATGGCATCTGCTCGGGCAGCACCAGGTTCTTCAGCCGCACGTCGGCGGGCTCCAGCCCGGCTTGCCGAGCGATGGCGTCAATCATCAGCTCCAGCGCGAAGCAGACGCCGGTGCGGGCGACGCCGCGATACGGCATGAAGGGCGGCTTGTTGGTGGCGACCGAGCGGGTACGGCAGGCATAAAACGGCATCTGGTAGGGGCCGGGCAGGATGCTGGCGATCTGCGCCGATTCCAGGCAGGCAGAGAACGGCCACACCGAATAGGCGCCGACATCGACGGCAACGTCTGCCTCGATGCCGAGCAGCCGGCCTTCGGCATCGGCGAAGGCCTTGATGCGATAGTGGTGCTCGCGGGTGTTCGCAGCGGCTACGAGATGCTCGCGGCGATCCTCGATCCAGCGGAATGGCTTCTTTCGCGTCAGCGCTAGCCAGGCGACGCAAAGCTCCTCCGGTTGCAGCACGCATTTGAAGCCGAAGCCGCCGCCGACATCGGGCGCAACGACATGCACCTGCCGCTCCTCCAGCCCGAGACATTCGGCAAGCCCGGTACGCATCATGTGCGGCAACTGGGTCGAGGTGTAGACCACGAGCTGGTCGAGCCGGGTATCCCACCAAGCGATGGTTCCCTTGCCTTCGAGCGGCACCATGCACTGACGGCTGAGACGGATTTCGCGCTCGACCTCGATCGCCGCACCGTCGATCCGCGACCGATCACCCTTCTCGATCCTGGTCTCGAGATAGATGTTGTCGCTCCACTCCTCGTGAACGCAGATGGCGTCCGGCTGCTCGGCCACGGCGAAATCGGCGAGCGGCGGCAGTGGCTCGATCTCGGCCACCACCTGCGCGACCGCGTCCTCGGCCTCGGCACGCGTGCGGCCCAGACACATGGCGACCAACTCGCCGGTGAACCGCACCTTGCCGTCGGCAAGCGCCGGCTGACTGGACGGCTTGAAACCCGGCAGGCCGGAGACGGCGCGGATCGGCTTGACCGAAGCAGCAATGTCGGCGGCGGTGAAGAAGCGGCCGGCGAGCTCATCAGGCGCGGTGACCGAGACGATGCGGCCATGCGCCAGCGGGCTGCGCAAAAAAGCGACGTCGGTGAGGCCCGGCATCTTGATGTCGCCGACATAGCTGCCGCGACCGCGCATGAAGCGCTCGTCCTCCTTGCGCGGGAGGCGGACGCCGATGCCCTTGCCGGCCTTTTGCTCCCCTGCCGCCATCAGGCTGCCTCGGGCCGTTGCCCCGTGAGTTGCTGGAAGGCGGCAGGATCGGTGGCGCCCTCGCAATTGATGACCAGCACCTTTGCCTTGTCGTCGAGGCCGACGAGCGCGCGCGCCTCCGGGTCGGCGCAGATGGCAATTACTGCGGCGAGGCCGGCAGCACCGGTTTCGCCGGCGACGACGCGCGGATCGCGCCCGCGGGGGTTGGCGAAAAGCCGCATCCCCTCCACCGCAGCCTGGTCGTTCATGCGCAGGAACGCCGTCGTGCCGGTGTCGATGGTCGGCCACGCAACATGCGAGACCGCCGCACAGGACAGGCCGCCCATGATGGTTTCGAGGTCGCCTTCAACGACCACCGGCGCGCCGGCGAGTGCGCTGGCGAAGACGCAGTCGGCAGTGACCGGCTCGACGATGATCGCCTGCGGCGCGCGCGCGCCGAGCAGGTGGTGGAAGGCCGACAACATAGCCGCCGCCATGCCCCCGCAACCGGCTGGCAACATAACGTGGGTCGGCAGCTCGCCGCCTAGCTGCTCGACAATCTCATGCGCCATTACTGAATAGCCGGCCATGCAACGGACCGGGATGTCCTGGTAATAGGGCGTGGCGGAATCGGAGATGAGCAGCGCCCCCGGGTCGACATGCGCGACCCGCTCGACCGCAGCATAGGCCTCGTCATAGATGCCGTCGATTCTCACCACCTCGGCGCCCTCGCGCCGCAATGCCTGCTCGCGGCCGGCACTGACACCGCTCGGGATGTAGATTATCGCCCGCATCCCCATTCGGCGCGCGGCGTGGGCGACCGAGAAGCCGTGGTTGCCATCGGTGCAGCAGATCAGGAAATTGTCGACAAGCGCCTCGCGGTACTTGCCGTCGAGCAAATCGCGGTCGGACACGGGATGGCCAAGCCGCTTCTCCAACAGAGCCGAGACCTCGCTGACGGCGGCGTAGACGGCGCCGAGCGCCTTGAAGCTGGCGAGGCCTAGACGCCGGCTCTCATCCTTGCACCACAGCCCACCGAGGTCGAGCTCGGCAGCCGCGCCGGGCAGAGCTCTGAGCGGCGTCACTGCATAGTCTGCCCAGGACGAGATCCGGGCGCGCGCCTCTTCGGCCTGCGCCTGCCCATAGCAAGTCTGGCGCTTGCCGGCGTCGACCTTGCCGGGATTCAGGAAGACCTCGGCGTCGAACCGGCCCTTCACCTTGACGATACGATTGTCGGACATATTTCCTCCCCACCGGTCCCGGGCCGGCCGTCACACTAGAGCGGAACGCGATCAGGTCAAATCGGCATCCCGCTCTGTCTCCTTGTTCGGCCGCATGACCCGAAAAGCCTGCAACTTTTCCGGCTTGGCGGCGCTGTGTCAGTTCAGATGCTCTGGCTCGAGCACGATCTTGCCGAAGATGCTGCGGCCTTCGGCCAGCCGGTGAGCCTCGGCGGCATCCTTGAGCGGCAGCTTGGCGCCGATGACCGGCCGCAGCTTCTTGGCCTCAAGCAGCTTCACGATGGTCGCCAGTTCGTTCATCGTGCCGTGGTTGGAGCCGATGATGGAGAGCTGCTTGTGCCAGATATGGGCGGCGTTCATGCTCACCCGGTAGCCTGACGAGGCGCCACAAGTGACGAGGCGGCCGAAGCGCGTCAGGCTCATGACGCTGTCTTCCCAGACGTCGGCGCCGATGTGCTCGAACACCACGTCAACGCCGCGCTTGCCGGTGAGCCTGCGGATCTCCTCGCGGAAATTCTGCTTCTTGTAGTTGATCATGTAGTCGGCGCCGAGCTCCAGGCCTTTCTCGCATTTCTCGTCCGAGCTGGCGGTGCCGAACACACGCAGGCCGTGCAGCTTGGCAATCTGGAGCGCGGCAAGGCCGATGCCAGAACCGACGGCGTGGATCAGGATGTCTTCGCCGGCGCGGATGTTGGCGCGCGCCAACTTGTGCCAGGCAGTGAGGAAGGTGATGTTGGTGGCTGCACATTCGGCGAAGTCGAGGCCCTTGTAGAGCGGCAGCACGTTCTGCGAGCGCACGGTGGCGTATTGGGCGTAGCCGCCCCACAGTGCCGAACCGTAATACTTGTAATTCAGGCACACATTGGGTTCGCCGCGGCGGCAGGATTCGCAATGGCCGCAGCCGACGGTGGCGTAGACGACGACCGGATCGCCGACCTTGACGTTGGTGACCTCCGAGCCGATCTCGGCCACCTCACCGGCGATGTCACCACCGGGGATGTGCGGAAAACGCGCGTTGGGACGGTAGTCGCCCTTGCGGCCGATGATGTCGAACCAGTTCACCGAGGTGGCGCGCACCTTGATCAGGACGTCGCTGCGACCGACAGGAAGCGGATCCACGTCCTCGTATTTGAGCACTTCAGGCCCGCCATATTCGTGGAAAAGAGCTGCTTTCACGTATTCCTCCAGAACAAAAAAGGATAGTCGGCGACCCCGTCAGATCGCGGCGATCGCCTCGGACAACTTGTCCGTGACGAACAGGTGGCCGACCTTGTGGGTGATCATGAAGTCGATCTTGGACGCCAGCGCGACAGCCTGCGGAGTGCCGCCGCAGCCCCAGAAAACCGGAACGTCGTCCTCGGCGAGCTCAAACACGCCTGTGTCGAAATCGGTCTTCTCAAGGTCGACGCCGATCAACGACGGATCGCCGATATGGACTGGCGCCCCGTGGGTGGCAGGGAACCGCGAGGTGACCTGCACGGCACGCACCAGCTGGTCGCGCTTGACTGGACGCATGCTCACCACCATCGGCCCGGCAAAACGACCAGCGGGAACGCAAGGCACATTGGTCGTGTAGACCGATACGATCTTGTTCTCTTCCTGATGGCGCAGCGGAATGCCCGCATTGAGCAGCGCCTCCTCGAACGAATAGCTGCAGCCGATCAGGAACCCGACCAGGTCGTCGCGCCAATAGGACGTGATGTCGCTTGGCTGGTCGACCAGCTTGCCTTCCTTGTACACGCTGTAGCGCGGCAGGTCTGTCCGAAGGTCGGCATTGGCGACCTGCGTGATCATCGGGCTCCCGGGATCTGTGATCTCGACGATGGGGCACGGCTTCGGGTTGCGCTGGCAGAAGATGAGGAAGTCGAGCGCAACCTCCTTCGGCAGGATGATCAGGTTGGCCTGCGCGTAACCGCGAGCCAGGCCCTCGGTTCCGCCGGTCCAGCGGCCTTCGCGGACGATCTTGCGAAGCTCCCTGGGGTGAAGCCCCTCGAGCTCCGCCTTGGACACTTCCGGCTGCTGCTGAACCTTCGTCACGATCGTCATTTCTTTAGCCTCGCTTTCGTCGTTCGTAATAAGTAATAACTTACTTACTTAGCACTCGAAGTCAACCCGGTTTTCGTTATCTGGCCCAAAGAGAGGGAGGATGTGGAGAGCGCTATCGCGCCCTCCGAAAGGTCAGACTTCCATGCCGAGGTAAGCCTGCTGCACGTGCGGATTGTGGATCATGTCGTCGCCCCTGCCTTCGAGGGAGACATGGCCGGATTCCAGCAAATACGAGCGGTCGCACATCTCGAGCGCGGCGTAGGCGTTCTGCTCGACCATCAGCACGGTCGTGCCCTGCCGGTTGATTTCCATGATGTATTCGAAGGTCTTCTGCACGTTGTTGGGCGCAAGCCCCAGCGACGGTTCATCGAACAGCACCAGCTTCGGCCGCGACATCAGTGCCCGACCGATCGCCAGCAACTGCTGCTCGCCGCCCGACAGCGTGCCGGCCGCCTGGGCGCGCCGTTCGCCGAGCACCGGGAAGCGGTCGAACACCGCGTCCATGTCGTCGCTCATATGCTTCCAGTCGCGACGGCGGTAACAGCCCATCTCCAGATTCTCCTGGACGGTCATGTAGGGGAACACCCGCCTGCCCTCCGGGCAATGGGCGATGCCC
The DNA here is from genome assembly GCF_014206975.1 of Aminobacter aganoensis. Lineage (GTDB taxonomy): Bacteria > Pseudomonadota > Alphaproteobacteria > Rhizobiales > Rhizobiaceae > Aminobacter > Aminobacter aganoensis. The sequence continues at coordinate 238,712 of NZ_JACHOU010000003.1, read as the reverse complement.
ATTTCCAGTATTCGCCGTGCCGACGCCCTGGTGATGTCCTCGCCTTCGAAGGTGATACGGCCTCCGACCGGCGGCAGCAGGCCGGAAATCGCCTTCAGGGTTGTGCTTTTACCGGCGCCGTTGGCGCCGATCAGAGCCACGAACTCGCCCTTGCCAACGCTAAGCGAAACCTTCCGCAGCACGTCAACCTTGCCGTAGCGGCATTCGATGTTGTCTACTTCAAGCATGTTTCGGCCCGTGTCCGAGATAAGCGCGGATGACTTCTGGATTCTGCTGTATTTCCGTCGGCGGACCGTCCGCGATGATCCGGCCATGGTTGAGCACCACCACGCGGTCCGATACGCCCATGACCATGCGCATGTTGTGCTCGACAAGCAGCACGGTGATCTTTTTCCTGCCGATTTCGCCGAGCAGGTTGCGGAAATTCAACGCTTCGGTGGGGTTCATGCCGCAGGCCGGCTCGTCCAGCAGAAGCAGCGATGGCTTAGCCGCCAGCGCCACCGCCACTTCAAGGAGCCGCTGTTCGCCATAAGCGAGTGCGCCCGCCAGCTCGTTCGAGCGGTGACCGAGGCCGACGAAGTCGAGGATTTCCGCCGCCGCCTCGCGCAACGCCTGTTCCTGGCGGCGCACCTTCGGTGTCAGCAGCAGTGTCTGCCAGATCGAGGCGTCGCCGCGCCTGTGCAGGCCGATCATGATGTTGTCGATCACGGTATCGTTGCCAAAGACGCTGGTCTTCTGGAACGTGCGCACCAGGCCGGCATCGGCGATCTGGTGCGGCTTCAGCCCGTTCAACCTCCTGCCCTTGTAAGCCACGACGCCCTTGGTGGCGGCGAGAAAGCCGGAGATCACGTTGAAGGCGGTGGTCTTGCCGGCGCCGTTCGGGCCGATCAGGCTGACCACTTCGCCTTCGTCGACCTTGAAGCTGGCGTCGGAGATCGCCACCAGCCCGCCGAAATGCACTGCGAGATTGTCGACGGTGAGCACCGTCTGGCGCGTCGTCGCAGGCGTCGTCATGTGTAAGGTCATCGCGCCACCTCCTGCCGCCGTCCGTTGCTGGCCGACGTGTCCCTTGCAGATTGGTCGCGCCGCTTCTGCCAAGTTGCCCATCCGCGCTGCACCGCCGGAACGATGCCTTGCGGCAGGAAGAACACGATCAGGATCATCAGTGCACCGTAGACAATCCACTGCACCTCCGGCAGCATGTGACCGCGCGTCAACTCCGGCAGGATGCCAAAGATGAGACCGCCGACCAGCGGCCCTGCAAGCGTGCCCTTGCCGCCGGAAATCACCATGATCACCATCGTCACCGTGTAAATAAACAAGAACACGTCCGGATCGACGATACGGACATAGTGTGCGTAAAGCGCGCCAGCCGCCCCGGCGATCGCCGCCGAGGTGATGGCCGCCAGAACGAGGTAGCGGGTGACGTCGACGCCGACCGACTTCGCCAGCGACTCATTCTCACGCAGCGCAATCATGGCGCGGCCGACCCTCGACTGCACCAACCGCTGGATGATGAGGAAGGCTACGAGGCCTACGGCCAGCACCATGTAGTAGTTGGCGACCCGGCGAGAAAGCGCACCGGCTTCCATCCACGGCACGCCGGAGGCGAGCGGCGGAATGTTGTTGAGCGCCATCGGGCCTTCGGTGAGGTCGACCCAATTCAGCGCCACCAACCGCACAACCTCGGCGAAACTGATGGTGACGATGACGAAATAGGCACCGCGCACCCGGAACGACAGCTTGCCGACGAACCAGCCACAGAGCCCAGAAACGATCAGTGCGCAGAAGAAGGCAAACCACACAGGCTTCGGCTCGACCACGAAGGTGTAGCTGTCCGTCAGCTGCAGGTCGAAGCCCAGGGAGACCAGCGAGCTGGTGTAGGCGCCGATGCCGAAGAAGGCGACATGGCCGAGGCTGAGCTGGCCGGTGTAGCCGAGCAGCAGGTTGAGGCTCATCGCCCCGATGGTGAAGATGCCCATCATGATGAGCACGTGATATTGGTACTGGTTGCCGAGCCACAGCGGCACAGTCACCAGGAAGGCCACGATGAGCCATTTCGCCAAGGTGTTCATCCGATGCGCTCCGTCCTGGCAAAGAGACCTGTCGGCTTGACCATGAGTACGAGGATGATGAGCAGGAAGCCCATCGCGTCGCGGTAGCCGGACGAGATGTAGCCAGCGCCTAACTCCTCGACCAGCGCCAGCACGAAGCCGCCAAGTGCGGCACCCTTCATGTTGCCCAGCCCGCCCAGGATGACGATGGCGAACGCCTTGACCACGGCAAGATTGCCCATGGTCGGCATGACGATGAAGATCGGGCCGAGCAGCGCGCCGGCCGCCGCGGCAAGGCCTGAGCCGAGCGCGAAGGTGGCGAGGTAGATCATGTTGATGTTGATGCCCATCAGCGAGGCTGTGTCGCGATCCTGGAACGTGGCGCGCATCGCCTTGCCGAGGCGGGTGCGCTGGATCAGCGTCTGCGAGCCGACGATCAGCAGGATGGCGACGGCGAAGACGAACACGCGTGACCACGCCACCGACACGCCACCGACCGACAGCGGCTCCTCGGGGAACGGCATCGGGATCGATTTGGCAACGCCCGACCAGATCAGCTGCTCGGCATTCTGCATGATGATCCAGGCTCCGATCATCACCAGCATGGTGGTGTCGATGTCGGCACCGCGCAGCCGGCTTAGCAGCACCCATTCAAGCAGGGCGCCGAGCATTATGCCAAGCACGATGGCAATGACGATGGAGAGCAGGAAATTGACGCCGAGCAGTACCGAGAACAGGTAAACCATGTAGGCGCCGAAGGTGTAGAGTTCGCCATGCGCGAAATTCACGACGCGCATGATGCCGAAGATGAACGTCAGGCCGATACCGAGCAGGGCATAGGTTGAGCCCAGGATCAACGCGTTCAACAGATGCTGCAACAACTGGTCCAAGCTGCCTGCTTCCTCTGGTGAAAGTCTGGAGCGGGAGTTCGATCAGGAACGGATCGATCCGATCATTCCGCTCTGTTCTGGTTGCGCATGATCCCTCTCCGAAGGCAGCGCCTTCTGGAATCATGCTCGTGGGAGGATGAGCGCCGCCTCGTCGCACAAGCAACGCGGAGACGGCGCATCAACCCGGTTCGAGGCAGGGCGTCAGATCTGCGGCAGCGCCAGCTTGCCGTCCTTGATCTCGATGACATAGACGTTGGGCGAGCTCTGGCCGCTTTCGCTACCCTCGACCCCCACCTTATCGAACTTGATGTTGCCGTTCACACCCTTCACGTCCACCGCCCACAGCGCATCGCGGATGGCCTTCGGGTCGGCGCTGCCGGCCTTGTCGATGGCCGCGGCGATAGTCGTCACGGCATCGAAGCCGCGGAAACCGTCGGAGAGGCCGGACTTGTCGAAGCCACTCTTGTTCCACATGTCGATGTACTGGCCAGCGACGTCAGGGTTGGCGGCGGCCTCCGGGAACCACGGCGCGAAGAACAGAATGTGGTAGCTGTTGTCGGCCGCACCGCCCAGTTGCTCGGCAAGCCGGTCTGGAAACTGCGAACCGCCGGTGGTGATGGTGCGGCGATCGATGCCTAGCGCCTTTGCCTGCTTGAACACGAGGCTAAGCTGTTCGAAGCCAGTGGTGACGAACAGTGTGTCGGCATCGGAGGCCTTGATCTTGGCGAGCTGCGCCGAGACGTCCTGCGCCGCCGGGTCCATGGTCTCGACCAGGCCGACAGAGACGCCCTGGGCCTTCAGCATCTTGCCGAACTCATCGGCGGCGCCGCGACCCCAGTCGTTGTTGACGACGAGGAAATCGGCCTTCTTGACCTCAAACTTCGGCACCAGCCGCCCGAACGCTTTGGCTTCCATTTCGGAGGTCGGCGCGATGCGGAACACCCATGGGTTTCCGGCTGACGTGACCTTGGACGAGGACGCAGTCTCGACCACCATGGGCACGCCGTATTCCTCAAGCTTGGGCATGACGGCGAGCGTGAAGGTCGAGCCCCAGGCCCCCATCATCGCCACCACCTCGTCGCGCGAGATCAGCTTCTCGGCGGCGGCGGCGGCTTCGCTCGGATTGCTCTTGTTGTCCTCGATGACCAACTCGATCTGCTTGCCACCGAGTACGCCGCCCTTTTCGTTGACCGCCTGAGCGGCGAGCTTCGCGCCATCGGTAATGAATGTACCGGACGCAGCAACCGAGCCGGTGAGCGGCTGGTTGATGCCGATCTTGATCGTGTCGGCAAACGCACCCATGCCCGACAACGCCAACATAGAGGCGGCAAGCGCCAATCTTTTCAGTGTAGCCATGCGGTTTCTCCTCCCTGCATTCGCTAAGTAATAAAACACTTACAAAAAATTGTGTCAATCGCCTGCTGCGTGTGGAGGCGGGATTTCCGGTGCAGCGAATGGCCCTCTGGAAGGTCGCGAAAACACCTCCGACAACCCCTACGGAATTGCGCCTGAAGGCGCTGCGCGTTTGAATTTTCTCATCAATTTGACGGAAACGTGCGAACAGGACCCACACAGCTCGAGGTATGGCACCGAGGATGCCACTCCACCGATTGAAAAAATTTCTTACTTATTCGTGATCGGCTCTGATATCCTGCTGCCGAACCGGTCGAGAAGGGAGAACCGCGTGGGAGGTCACAGCTACAGTTACTTGCAGCGCTGCGCGGCCAATTACCTGCCGCTGACGCCCGTCGCCTTTCTGGCCCGTTCGGCGGTCGCCTATCCCGACAAAGTGGCGGTGGTGGACGGCGACCGTCGCTTCACCTATCGGCAAATGCACGAGCGCTGCCGTCGCTTCGCGGCTGCGCTCGCCGCGCGTGGTGTCGGCGACGGCGACACGGTCGCCGTGCTGGCGCCCAATGTCGCCGCCATGCTGGAGGCGCACTACGGCGTGCCTATGGCTGGTGCAGTGCTCAACGCTCTCAATACGCGGCTCGATGCAGCGGCACTCGGCTTCTGCCTCAGCCATGGCGAGGCGAAACTTGTGCTGGTCGACGCCGAATACCTGCCGTTGATGAAGGCCGCGATGGCGAGCGCCGGCATCGGCGTGCCACTGGTGATCATTGCCAACGAGCATAGCACGGATGGCGCCCCCTCCGCCGGCGAAGAGGACTACGAGGATTTCCTGAACTCTGGCGAGCCGTCTATGGCGCCCGCAGGCATAAGCGACGAATGGGCGCCGATCAGCCTCGGCTACACCTCCGGTACAACCGGCGATCCGAAAGGCGTCGTTTGTCACCACCGGGGCGCTTATCTCAACGCGCTCGGCAACGCACTTGCCGCCCATCTCGACGACCGCTCGGTCTATCTGTGGACGCTGCCGATGTTCCATTGCAACGGCTGGAGCCACACTTGGGCGGTCACGGCCGCCGGCGGCACCCATGTTTGCCTGCGCAAGATCGACCCGGTAGCGATCTACAGGCTGATCGAGCGCGAAAAGGTGACGCATCTCAGCGCCGCGCCGGTGGTGCTCAACATGATCGCAAGCGCGGCCGAAAAAATCGAGGGCGGTTTCGGCCGGCCGGTGCGCATACTCACCGGCGGCTCGGTGCCGCCGACGCCGGTAATATCGTCGATGGAACGCATTGGCTTCGTTGTCATGCACATCTACGGCCTCACCGAGACGACGGGGCCGAGCCTGATCTGCGAATGGCACGAAGACTGGGACGCGTTGCCGCAAGAAGAGCGGGTAGCGCTGAAGACGCGCCAAGGCGTCAACCTCGTGACCATGCAGGAGGCGGTGGTAGCCGACCCGACAACCGGCCGCGAAGTCGCCTGGGACGGCCGCGAGATGGGCGAGATCCAGTTGCGCGGCAACACCGTGATGATGGGCTATCTGAAGAACCCCAACGCGACGGCGGCGGCGCTGGCCGGCGGCCGCCTCCACACAGGCGACCTCGCCGTGCGCCACCCAGACGGCTACATCGAGATCAGGGACCGCGCCAAGGACATCATCATCTCCGGTGGCGAAAACATTTCCTCGGTGGAGATCGAGGAAATCCTGTACCGCCATCCGGCAATCCACGAAGCGGCCGTCGTTGCCAGGCCGGACGAGAAGTGGGGCGAACACCCCTGCGCCTTCATCGACCTCAAAGACCGCGAGATTGCTATCGGCGCCGCCGAACTCACCGAATATTGCGGCAACAATCTGGCGCGCTTCAAAATCCCTAAAACCTTTGTGTTTGGCCCGCTTCCCAAGACATCCACCGGCAAGGTGCAGAAACATCTGCTGCGCGCCCGGGCGCGCGGTCTGAACGGCGCCGATGAATTATCCTAAGGCCGATCGAACACGGCGATTTCAATAACAAAAGGCCGCAAGGGGCATCGAAATGGATAAACGCAATCCATCTACACCTGCTGCCACCGAGCAAGACGGTGAGGCGAACGGGGCGGAGAATAAAAAGACGCCCCGCAAGCGCGCCGCCGCTGGGCGAAAGCACACCTATGTCCCGCGCGACCCAGCGGCCACGCGCCGCCGTATCCTCGACGCGGCGGTGAACGAATTCGCCGACAAGGGATTCAGCGGCGCGCGCGTCGAAAACATCGCCAAGACCGCGAACGCAAACATGCGCATGCTCTACCACTATTTTACCGACAAGGAGCAGCTCTACATCGCCACCATTGAGGAGGTGTACCGCGCCGTCCGCGCTGCCGAGCAGGACCTGCATTTCGACGAAGAGGACCCCCGTCTTGGCCTCGAACGGCTAGTCGACTTCACCTTCAAGCATTTCGCCGACAATCCCGACCTGATCAGCATCGTCATGAATGAGAACATCCTGCGCGCGCAGTTCCTGAAACAGTCGGAACTGGTGCCGACGATGACTTCGCGATTGTCGAGTTCGGTGAGCACCATGCTAAAGAAGGGCGTGGAATCCGGCGTATTCATCCGCAATCCCGACCCAACGCAACTCTGGTTGACGATCTTCGCCCTGTGCTGGGTGCACCTGGCCAACAAACACACAATGTCATGGACTTTGCAGGTCGACCTGACCGACGCCGACTGGCTGGAAGCACGGCGGCAGCATGTCGTCGACGTCGTGCTGAGCTATCTCTGTGGCCCCCGGCCGGGTGCTTCGGCCGCGGCCGAGATCGTATGAGCGACCTTGCTCGGTCATGGTAAGCTGACGCGCTAGGATCCGGACTCAATTGCACCAGTAAGTGAGTGTTGCAGCGATGCGAGGAAGTTCCTTGCCAGCTTGTCGTATCGCGTGGCGATGCGCCGCCAGTCCTTGAGCCTGCACCGGAGGCGCTCGACGAGGTTTCGGGCCTTGTATGCATCGCGAACGTAGGGGATCGGTGTTCGTCGGCTCATGGTTGAGGGAATGACCACGGTGGCGCCGTTGGCTGCAATGGCGGCCCGGATGGCGTTGGTGTCGTAGCCGCGGTCGGCGATGAGTCGATCGAAGCGGCCTGCATCCTGCTCGATCAGTGCGCCTGCCATGCTCATGTCGTTGATGTTGCCGACAGCATGAGCAGCCTTGGCCGACCCTGGGCGTCGTTCAGTCCGTGCAGCTTGCTGGTGCGGCCGCCACGCGAAACACCTATGGCCTGCGCGAAGGCCCCCCTTTTGCGCCGCCAGCAGAGCGGTGCGCCTTGATATGGGTGGCATCCATCGCCACCGTTCCCCAGATGCCGTTGTTACCGGTCAGCGCCTCGAACATGCCCAGCCAGATACCCTGTCGGCTCCAGCGGTTGAAGCGATTGTAGATGGTCGTGTAGGGCCCATACTCCGGAGGACAGTCGCGCCAGCAGGCACCGCTCCTGAGCATGTGCACGATGCCGGAGATCACCCGGCGGTCATCAACCCGGTGCGCGCCCGTGCGTCCTTGCGGCAGCAACGGCTCGATCCGAGCCCATTCCGCATCGCTCAAACCAGGTCAATTGCCGCTGCTTCATCAAGGCCTCCATCTCCAAGGCTTGAAATCACATTTCGGCAAATGCAGGAAGCAAGCTCGGATTGGACCCTCCCTTCAACCACACCTTCGCTCTGAGGTATTTCGGCGCCCTGGAACCTGAGCGTCATCAATTCTCATCGCGCTTGCCTGCTGTTGCCGATTCTATTCCCCTTCAGCCAAGGCTGAAGCGGGGCGCGACCCAGTCCTTGACCAGCGGTCGCAGCGCAGCCCGATCGATAAGGCCGGCCGTTGCCTGCAGCGCATCTGCGACAACTTGCTCCTGATCGATCCGGGTGGACTTCCCGTCCTTGACGACCATGTCGCCATTTACCACAACATCACGAACAGGCGGCAATCCGGCCATCACCACCGAGCTCGCGAGACGCGTGACGGGCTGATGCGCGAGGCCTCCCATATCCAGCGCGACGATGTCGGCCAGGCAACCTGTGCGCAATTGCCCGACGTTGCGGCGCAAGAGGCGACCACCGCGACGGGTCGCGAGTTCCAGCATCAGCTCGGCAGTGGTCGCAAGCGGATCGAACTCGCGGATTCTCTGGAGCAACAGGCCGGCCTTCATGGCCTCGAAGATGCTCAGGCCACCCACGGCCACACCATCGCTCCCAAGCGCGACATTGACACCGGCCTTGAGCAAGGGCTCGAGCCGGATGATGCCGGAGGCAAGATACTGGTTGCAGACCGGATTGTGGACGACGTTCGCGCGTGCCTCACCCAGGATCTCGACTTCGGCATCGTCGTACCAGATGCCATGCGCGAAGGAAGCCCGCTCCGACAGCACGCCTTCGCGCGCCATCCAGATTGCCGGTCGCATGCCGTGAATCGCCTCGAATATCTCGACTTCGAATTTCGACTCGCTGCAATGGGCCTGCCAGCCGATGCCGTGATCCCGGGCAAATTCGGAACAGGCGACGATCAGGTCCGGGTCGAGATAGACGATGTTTTCCGGCATTGGCCAGATCTCCACCAACCCACCTGCCGGATGCGTGGCCAGGCATTCGCGCATGATGGCGATCTCCTCTTTCGAGGAGTGGCGAAAGAGACGTGGATCACAGTTCATGCGCCGCCCGCCTTCGACCATCGGCCCAAAGATGCCGCGCGCGACAACGCCGCGGACGCCGATCGCGGTCATCTCCCGGGCAAGGGTCACCACCGTTTCGGCATCGACTGGGGCGTAGTGATTGTCGACGATCGAGGTGGTGCCGTTGAGCAGGGAATTCAGTGCCGCCAGCCGGACGATGGCCAGCGCATCCTGGGGCTGTACGTTCGCGGCAAGCGGCAGCATGAATTTCTCGAGCCAGGGCAGCAGCGAGAGTCCGTCCCCAAGCGTCCGCCCGAGACTCTGGAACAGATGCGTGTGGCCGTCGACCAGGCCTGGCATGGCGACGCGCCCCGACCAGTCGATCCGCCGCGCCTTGGCACCGTAAATTTTTGCCATGTCTCCCGCGGGGCCGACCTCCAGGATCCTGTCGGCGAATACGGCAATCGCGCCATTGCGGATCAGGGGTTGAGCAGGATCAAGGGTCAGCAAGTCGGCCCCTTCGTAGAGGGAGATGTCGTCGTTCGTGCTGGATACAGCGTCGGTCATGGCAAGCCTTCGAGGTTCGATCCTGCGCCCGACCGGGCGCAGGAGGAGGATGTCAGATTGAATGCACAGCCGGCGCTCGGCTGGCGGCGGGCCGGGTGCCGTTAAACACGATGTTGAGGACAACCGCCGACACTGCGGTCAGGATCACTCCGCTGCCAAGCAGAGGCTCGAGCGAAGACGGGAGCTGGTGGAATATTTTGGCCGACATGTTGGGCATCATGCCGAGGCCCATGCTGATGGCCACGATGAACGCGTTGTAGCGGTTCCCCTGCCAATCGACGCGCGAAAGGATGCGGATGCCAGAACAGGCAACCAGACCGAACATCACCAGTGCCGCACCTCCAAGGACGAAGCTCGGAACCGAAGCGACGACGCTGGCAACCTTGGGAAAGAAGCCCAGGACGATCAGGATCACGCCGCCAGCGACACAAATGAAGCGGCTGCGCGCACCGGTGATGCCGACAAGACCGATATTCTGAGCATAGGAGGTATAGGGAAAGGCATTGAAGATGCCGCCGATCACCGCCCCCAGCGCGTCGGCACGAAGACCGCGACGGAACTGGTCCCGGGTCAGGTCGCGCTCGAGGATCTCACCCAGCGAGAAGAAGAGACCGATCGATTCGACCATCGCGATCAGGACGACCAGCGTCATGGTGAGGATCGGAATGACATGGAAGGTCGGCAGGCCGAAATGGAACGGCTGGACAAAGCCGATCAGCGGCGCCTCGCTCACGCCCGAGAAGTCCACCAGCCCCAAGAGATAGGCGACGGCATAACCCAGCACAATTCCGACCAGCACCGATATGTTGGCGAGGAAGCCTCTTGCAAAGCGGGCTATCAGCAGGATCGAAAGCACCACGAAGGCGCCAATGAGAAGATAGAGCGGCCGCCCGAATTCGGAGCTTCCGAAGCCTCCGCCAATCCATGTGGTGGCGACGCCCAGCAGCCCTACCCCCAAGCTGACCAAGGTGGTGCCGGTCACGACCGGCGGGAACAGGACAAGCGCCCGGGCGATCAGCGGCGTCGCGAGATAGCAGATCACCCCTGCCGCGATGATCGCCCCATAGAGCCCTGTCATGCCAACGTCAGGGGTCAGACCTATCGCAATCATCGGAGCGAAACCGGCGTAGGAGACACCCATCATGACTGGCAGGCGGATACCTATCTTATTGCCGATGCCAAGCGACTGGATGATCGAGATGATGCCGCAACACAGAAGATCGGCATTTATCAGCGTTGCAATGTCCTGCTTGCTCAGGCCAAGCGCGCCGCCGACGATGAGCGGGACGGTGATGGCCCCTGCATACATGACCAGAACGTGCTGAAGGCCAAGCGCGGCGAGCCGCGGCGGGGCAGGCATCTCATCGACAGGATCAACTGCCGGCGCGGCTTTCGATTGTGTGGCGTTGGCCTCTTGACTAGCATTCTGCATGGGGCTCCTCCCTAGGACCTAGCTGCTATACGATTGTCTTTATTCCCCGAAGCATCGGAGCCGCCTGTTCAGGCGCCTCCGATGAACTGCGCGACCTCCTTCGCCAGGGCTCGGGGTTGATCGAGCGGCACGAGATGGCCGCTCGCCGCGATCTCCGACAGATCCCATTCCTTGCCCATGGCGGCCATGCGCAGGCAGACCTCGCGTCGCACGAAGCTTTCTGAACCCCGAATGATCCTCACTTTCTGACCAAGACTGCCAAGCTCCTCCCAGAGATTGTCGTTACGGAAAGGCCAGCGGGTGAGGAAGAAGGGATCATGCCGCCGCAGCCATTGGCCTTCCTGGCTTTCAACCAGCGAGGCGCGGGTAAAGCTGGCCAGATCGGTCTCGGATGCGTGACGGTTCGGGTGCCGCTCCCAGGCAAGGGCCTCCTCCAGGGAGGCGAAACGGTAGGGCCGCGGCAGTACATCGGTTTCGGCCGCGTCAAACGAGGGTTCGACGTCGACGATGATCAGCCGGCGCGCAATGTCCGGGCTCGTGGCCAGAAGCCTGATGGCGACCAGAGCGCCCCATGACGATCCCATGATCACCGGCGGCTCGGGGCCCAGGTCGACCTGATCCAGAATCCTGCGCACATCTGCAACATGGTCGGCGGTTCCATAGGCCCCGTCCGCCGACCAGCCGCTTCGGCCGTGACCGCGAAAATCAGGCGCGACGATCCGTGCCAGACCCGCCAATTCACGTGCCACCCCGGACCACAGAAAGCCGCCACCGGTGACGCCGTGCAGAGCGAGGATGACGGGGCCGGAACCACCGTAGTCGGCCACATGCAGCGGAACTCCGGCGCCGTCGACAAAAATGGACGTCGGACCGCCATCAGACATTGGCCAACTCGTTCGTCAGTTCCAGCAGCCAACGGCGGTATTCCACACTGACGATGTCGGCGTGACGGACCGGCATTTCCTGCCGCGCCAGTTCACCGGCCAAATCCATCTGGATCGGGGTCTGAGACTCGATGATTGGCTTGTCCTCCGCCAGGACTTCGTCTTCGAAATCCATGAAGAAGGCATCGTGCTCTGCTTCAGTGCCGAAGTCGCGTGCCTGCCACCAGAAGCTGCGGGTCGTTGTGGCGTCGACCGGCGAAGCCGCCATGAACAGGACATAGCGCTTGCCGTTCGGGAATATCCGCTTGAGATGGACGGTATGCGGCATGGTGACGTGATAGACATTGGTGGGCTCGATCCAGTCGTCCGTCAGGCCGAGAAGCTCCTTCTTCTTGCCGACGCCCGGCTCCTTTACGCCACTGCGGTCGAAGCGCATGACGTTATCCTCGCGCCAAACCTTCACAGCCTCGACGCGCGGATTTTCGCGGCTACCGATCGTGCCGTCGTGGACAAAGGCGAAGTGCGCGAAATCGACGAAATTCTCCAGACGGCGCGGCGTCGAGGTGCTCCAGTCGTAGGAATTGCCCCGAAGCACGCGATATTCGCCATCGTCCAGTTCCGAGAATTCGGGCGGTGCATATTTCGGCTCGTCTGCGAGGCAGACCCAGATCATTCCGGCCGACTCCGTCGCATGGTACTTGCGCACCTTGCGGTTCATCACCGATGCCATCTCCTCGCGCGCAGGGATGCGCACGCAGTCGCCCTGCTGGTCGAACTGCCAGCCGTGATATGGACATTCCAGCTTGCAATCGACCACTTGTCCCAATGACAGTGCCGCCCCCTTGTGCGGGCAGCGATCCTGCATGGCGACAAGGTCCGAGCCAAGGCGCGCAACCACGATCTTCTCGCCCATCAGTTGGACACCATGCGGCTTGTCTACGATCTCGTGCGAATAGCAGACCGGATGCCAGAAATGGCGGAGTGCCCGATAGGTGGGGTTTTCGTGCGGTGCGGGCGACCTGGGTTCGTTGTTGAGCATGGCTGTCTCCTAATTGAAGTGGGCGCCACCGTTGACCAGAAGGCTCTGGCCGGTGACGAAACCAGCGAGATCGCTGAAGAGGAATGCGGCAGCTCCAACCATGTCCTCGGGAAGCTGCGTGCGCCTGATGCAGCGCCCGGCGATGATGCGTTCGTCGGCGATGGTGCCCTGCCGCGCGATGATGTCGTCATCAGGGATCAAGTCGGGGCAGAGCGTATTGACGATGATGCCATCGCCCCCGACCTCGCGCGCCAACGCACGTGACAGGCCGACGATGGCCGCCTTGGAGGAGACGTAGTGCAGGAAATTAGGGACGCCCTTGTATGGCGTGTTCGACGAGACGTTGACGATGCTGCCCTGGCCCTGCAGCTTCATCTGGGCGTGAACCGCCTTGATGCATTGCCATGACCCCTTGACGTTGACCTCATAGCAGAGGTTCCATTCATCAGCGGGTATGTCGAGGAATGAGCCAAAACTCGCCGACTTGAAGAAACCGGCATTGTTGAGCAGCCCGTCGATCCGGCCGAACTTCGAGACCGCCGCAGCAGCCATAGCGTCGCAATCCTGCTGCCTCACGACATCAGCCGTGACGACCAGCACCCGGTCGGCGGAGCCCCAGGCTGCAGCTTCCCGGCTGATATCCACCAGGTCGGCAGCGACGACATTTGCTCCCATAGCGAGGAAGCCCCGACAGTAGGCCTGACCAATGTTGCCGCCGGCTCCAGTGACGATGATGGTCTTGTTCTTCAAGAGGCTCATGTTGATTTCCTTTAGAGATCGAGAGTGAGCGAGGGGGTCTTGGCCCGGGACACGCAAATCATCATGGTTGCGTTCGAGGCACGTTCGTCGGGACTGAGGACGAGATCGCGATGGTCGGCTTCTCCGGCCAGGATGGCGGTCTCGCAGGTGCCGCAAACGCCTTCGCGACACGAACAAAGCGGCGCCATGCCCCGTGCCTCGAGCGCCTCAAGTACCGAGCATCCTGCCGGTATCGTGAGCGTCATACCGGAGCGGGCACAGACCAGTTCGAACTCGTGGCCCTTTGCCCGCACGGCATCGTTGGCGAAATACTCGACATGGACGCGGGCTGGCGGCAATTTCGCGGTGGCTGCCTCGAAAGCCGCCATGAGCGGCTTCGGTCCGCAGCAATAGAATTGGGCGTCGTCCTGCGCGGCATCGACAACCGCCGCAATGTCTAGCGGTGCGATACCCGGCATGCCGTCATGGACGTGGACGAGGCTTGCCCCGACGCGCGCGGCAAGGATGCGCAACTCCGCCATGAAGGGCGTGCGCTCGGGGGTTCGGGCGCAGTGATAAAGCGTCCAGGCACGGCCAAGCTCGCTCAAGCGGCGGACCATCGCAAGGATGGGTGTAATTCCTATCCCGCCAGCGATGAAGATCGACTGATGCGCGGATTCGTCGAGAGGGAAATTGTTGCGTGGCGGGCTGATCTCGATGCGGTCACCGGCCTTCAAATCCTGATGAACGCAACGCGAGCCGCCGCGGCTATGCGGATCGAGATTAACCGCAACATCGAGCGTTTCGCCGGCGGCAGGATTGATCAGGGAATACTGTCGGACAAGACCGTTCGGCAAGTGCAGGTCGATGTGCGCCCCTGGCGTGACCTCGAGCGCCTGGCTGGCCGCCTCAGGCTTCAGGCTGAGCTGCACGATCCCCGTTGCAACAGGGCGAATGGCCTCGATGACAGCCTGCATAGCTGGGGTTCTCCTAGCTTCCTTTGCGGACCAGCCGAAAGGGTTGTGAATGCAAGCTAAATTGGATTAATCCTTATGGAGAAATAAGATTTTTTTATAAGCTAGGGCAGGTGATGAAGATCACGAACAGACAGATTCAAGCCTTTGTCACCATCGCCTGGCAGCAGAGTTTCTCACAGGCGGCGAACGTGCTCGGCGTGACGCAACCCTCGCTCAGCATGTTGATCCGCGACCTCGAACTAACGCTGTCGGTCTCTCTCTTCGACCGCAATACGCGAGGTGTCCGGCTGTCGCAGGCCGGGCTGGAACTGTTGCCGATTGCGGAGCGCATCATGTCGGATCTCCAGCGTTTGGAGGAAACCTCCGGCGATTTGTCGAGCCTGGCACTCGGCGAATGCCGGGTGGCCTGTTCCTCGGTGCTGGCCTCCGGGCACCTGCCAACCGCAATCCGGAAGTTCGATGCCGACTTTCCTGGCATACGCGTCGTCATCCGCGATACGGCGGAGCAGAATCTGGTCGAATTGGTGCGCAACGACGCGGTCGACTTCGCCATTGCGACGAAGGTGGAGGCCGATCCGAGAATCTATCAGGAAATGGTTCAAACCGATCAGATGACGGCATATGTCGCACCGGATCATCCATTCGCCGCCGCTGAATCCGTCAGTTGGCGGCAATTGGGAAACGCGCCGCTGGCGCTGCTGGATCGCAACAGCCCGCTTCGCCACATCGTCGACAGGACGGCGGGTCAACTGGGAATACCGCTCAACACCCGCTATGAAGTCACATTCGGAACGACCGCGCTTGCCTTGGCGGAACAAGGACTTGCCATCGCCATCCTGCCCGCGAATGCGATGCGGAACGCACAGTCCTTTCGTTGCGTCCCCCGGATCATGGTCAAGCCCCAGACGCACCGGAGCATCATGCTGGTGCGGCTGGCAAACCGGAAACCGAGCGCAGCGGCGGAGAAGTTCTGGGACTACTGCCAACGTGAACTGTGTTAATGACTGGTCAGATCGACAAACCGCGGCTTGGTCTGTTCAAGGAAGCTAGGCTGCCATCAGCCCCTGTCAGCTGCCAACATCGGCCAGCAGCTGACAGCTGAGCTAAGATCGGTTGCTTGTCCCGGCTCTAGAAGTCGACCGTGGTGGCCACCCCCGTGGCAACCGCCCGCTCGACGGCAACTGACGCCACTGCAAGATCCTGCAACGCAACGCCGGTTCCGTCGAAAAGGGTAATTTCCTCCGCGCTGACGCGCCCGGGATGATCCCCGTTGATGACGGCACCGATCTCGATGATGGCGCTGGCGTCCACGAGCCCCTCGGCAACGGCGTGCTGGGTTTCTCCGATCGTGACCGCCTGCGCGATTTCGTCCGTGAACACAGTTGCATTGGCCAGCAGTCGCGCGTCGACCTCCTGCTTACCCTTTGTGTCGGTCCCCATGCACGCCAGATGCGTTCCTGGCCGCACCTGCCCTGCCCGCAGAATCGGATCAAACGAGGACGTGATCGTAATGATGACGTCAGCCTGGGCTCCTAGCGTATCGAGATCGACACGTTCAAATGGCAGGCCGTGCTCTGCAGCCACAGCTTCGAGGCGGACCAGATCCTGCGGGACGATGTTCCATCCCACCACTTTTTCGAACGCGCGCTGCTGCAACGCCGCTTTAAGCTGGAAAGTCGATTGATGGCCCGCTCCAACAATCCCCAGGACCTTGGAGTCCGGACGAGACAGATACTTGATGGAGATCGCCGACGCGGCGGCTGTCCTCAAGGCGGTCAATAAATTGGCGCCGACTACGGCCCGGCACTCTCCAGTATCGGCATTGAACAGCATGATGGTCGACTGATGGTTCGTGAGCCCCCTGGAAGCGTTGTTCGGCCAGAAACCGCCCGATTTCAAACCAAGCACGAGGCCGCCGCGATCGATGCCCGACTTGACGCCATAGATGGCATCGACATGACCGATCGCTTCGCGAACGACCGGGAGGTTCGAGGCCGACTTCTTTGCCATGGAGGCGAAGACCCTCTCGACCGCTGCAAAACAATCAACGGCCGAAACAAGCCGGGCGATCTCTCGTTCGGGTACGATGATCATCAAATCTCATCCTCAGAAAAACCGGGCCAAGCCCCCGGGGAATTGCTCAATATGCCTTGCCGCGGGCCGAAACCGGCCACAACGTTTCGACCTTTCCATTGCGCACGCCGACGTACCAGTCGTGCACGTTGCAGGTCGGGTCGCAGTGCCCGGGCACCAGCTTGAGCTTTTCGTTGATCTTGAGCACGCCGTCCGGGTCTTCGACCACACCGTGCTCGTCCGAGCATTTGATGTATTTGACGTCGTCGCGCCCGTAGACGAAGGGCAGTCCGCTATCGACGGACTGGGCCTTGAGGCCGGCGTCAACGACGGCCAGGTGGGATTTGGCGTGGCTCATCACGGATGTCAGGATGAACAGCGAGTTCTCCCACTCGCCCTGATCGATGCGCTTGCCGTCCTTGTCCTGGATACGTCCGTAGTCCGCGTCCATGAAGGCATACGAGCCGCATTGGAGTTCGTTGTACACGCCCGAGCCCGACTCGAAATAGTAGGAGCCGGTGCCGCCGCCGGACACCAGTGCCGGATCGAGGCCGACAGCTTTGAGGCCCGCTGTTGCATCAGCCACTTGCGCAATTGCAGCGTCGAGCTTGGCCTTTCGCGCCTCATAGCTGTCCATATGCTGCATCGCGCCCTGATATGCCTGGAGGCCGGCGAACGACAATCCTGGCGAGGCGGCGATTGCCTGTGCAATGTCGACCACCTCCTCGGTCGTTTTCACGCCGCAGCGGCCGGCACCGCAATCGATCTCGACGAAGCACTCGATCGTCGTCCCATGCCTTTGCGCAGCAGCGGAAAGATCGGAGACATTGGCCCGGTCGTCGACACACACGATGATGCGGGCTCCCAGCTTCGGCAGCCTGGCAAGGCGGTCGATCTTGGCGGCGTCCCTGACCTGGTTCGAAACCAGGATGTCCTTGATGCCGGCGCGGGCGAATACCTCCGCCTCGGATACCTTCTGGCAGCAGACTCCGATGGCCCCGCCCATCTCCATCTGCAACTTGAGCACGTCGACTGACTTGTGCATCTTGCCGTGAGCGCGATGGCGCATGCCGTGGGCCTTCGCATAGTCGCCCATCTTGCGAATATTCCGCTCGAGCGCGTCCAGGTCCAGGATCAGGCAAGGCGTCTGGATGTCCGCTTCATTCATGCCCGGCAGCGCAGGCACGTCGAAACCGACCTCGAGACCGGCAAAGCTTGCAGATGCGTTCATCGTCTTCTCCTTAGTTCCACGGCAGCTTGTCGACGTCGACATTGCCGCCAGTAATGATGACGCCGACGCGCTTGCCGGCGAAGATTTCCCGATTCTTCAGAATAGTTGCCAATGGAACGGCGCTCGACGGTTCCATGACGATCTTCAATCGCTTCCAGATCAGCTTCATCGCATCGACTATCTCGTGTTCCGAGGCGGTATGGATGTCGGTGACGAAGTTTCTGACAAAGTGCCAGGTGAGGTCCTTGAGAGGTACCTTGAGTCCGTCGGCAACCGTATCGGGCGCATCGTCAGAGATGATGTGGCCTGCCTTGAAGCTCCTGTAGGCGTCGTCCGCCTGTTCCGGCTCCGCGGCATAAATCTTGAGATGCGGCGCAAGGCTGGAGAGGGTCAGGCACGTACCCGAGACCATCCCGCCCCCACCGATCGGCGCCACGACGGCATCCAGGTTTTCAACCTGCTCGATCAGCTCGGCCGAGCACGTCGCTTGCCCGGCAATGACGCGGTGATCGTTGTAGGGATGGACAAACTCAGCCCCGGTCTTGGCAACCACTTCGGCAAACACGGCTTCACGGCTCGTCGTCGAGGGTTCGCACTCGACGACCGTGCCGCCATAGCCCTTGACCGCGTCCTTCTTCGCTTGTGGCGCCGTGCGTGGCATCACCACCGTACAGGGAATACCTCGCCGACCTGCCGCGTAGCTCAGGCATGTTCCGTGATTGCCGCTCGAATGGGTTGCAACGCCCCTGCGTGCCTGCTCCTCGGACAGGCCGAAAACGGCATTGGAAGCACCTCGTGCCTTGAACGCCCCTGCCTTCTGCAGGTTCTCGCATTTGAAAAAGAGCTCGGCGCCGGAAAGCTCGTTGAGGATACGCGAGGTCAACACCGGCGTGCGATGGACGAATGGAGAGATGCGCTCGCGCGCCGCGAGCATGTCATTCAGGGTCGGGATGTACATCTTCCAGGCTCCTTCAGGCCGCCTTTTGTTGCGGCGAGCCGATGCTTTGGCGATAGTACTGCTGCGCCGCGGCCACGCCCGAACCAAGCGTGATGGGGAGGCCGAGGTCGACCATGACCATCTCGGCCGTGGCTATTCCGGAAAGGGCCATCACGTCGGTCAGGCTGCCGAGGTGGCCGATGCGGAAGACCTTGCCGGCGACATCGCCAAGACCCGTGCCGAAAGCCACGCCATATGCGTTGAGGGCATGGGAGACGATCTTGTTGGCATCGAAACCGTCCGGGACACGAATTGCGCTGACCGTGTCGGAGTAGAGCTCGGGGCGTGCAGCGCACAGGCGCAGTCCCCAGGCCGCCACGGCCGCCCGCACGCCACTCGCGATGCGGTGGTGTCGCGCGAACACGTTTTCCATTCCCTCTTCCAGGAGCATCTCGGTCGAGAGCTTCAGTCCGTTCAGCAGTCCGACCGGCGGCGTGTAGGGGTAGCCATTGTTGGCATAGCCCTTGGCCATGTCGCGCAAGTCGAAGAACGTCCGGTGCAAGCCTGCGGTTTCGGCGGCTGCAAGTGCGCGCGGCGAACAGGCAACGATCGCGAGGCCCGGCGGCAGCATGAACCCCTTCTGGCTGCCGGCAACGGCGACGTCTACCCGCCATTCGTCCATCCGGAAATCCATGCAACCGATCGAGCTGACGCCGTCGACGAAAAGCAGGGCTGGGTGGCCGGCCGCATCAAGGGCACGGCGAACTGCAGCGATATCCGAACGAACGCCCGTGGCCGTTTCGTTGTGCGTGGCCAGGACCGCCTTGATCTCGTGCGCCTTGTCGGCCACGAGCATTTCCTCGAAGATGTTCGCCGGAATGCCTTCGCCCCAGTTCTGGGTAACGACCGCGACATCGAGGCCGTGACGCTGGCACATGTCGATCCAGCGATGGCTGAACATGCCGTTGCGCGTGGCGAGAACCTTGTCCCCGGCCGAAAGAGTATTTGAAATAGCCGTTTCCCAGCCGCCCGTTCCCGTCGACGGGAATGCGAAAACCTCTGCCTGCGTCGTCTTCAGCACCTTCTTCACCCCGTCCAGAGCAGGATGAAGGATCTTTCCGAAAATCGGGCTGCGGTGATCGATGGTCGGCATGTCCACGGCCTTGCGCAACACATCCGGGATGTTTGTTGGGCCGGGAATGAAAATCGGGTTCTGGCTGCTCATTCGCGAGGTCTCCTTGCTGACTAAGGCTAACGTCAGCTGTACCCTTTATGCAATTTTTTTGAAAATATTTTTTATTCTCTTCTCATTGGCATTTTTCAATACAAAGACAATGACTTAGAATTTTTCATCGGTGCGGCAACCCTGTGATGCGCACCGCCGGTCATCAATGCCCACACTATGCGAGCTGTGTTGTTAACCAACACAACCGTCGCGACCTTGATCGTTCGCGTCATGAGAAGTTGTCTGTCATGGCCTCGACGGTAACTTCGGCGGACAGTGGTCAGGAAGCAATCCACGTCGCGCGATCTCATGCGGGAAAGGCCGGCTGCCAATCCGGAAGCGAACCCTCGGTAACGATTGCCAGGATTTGAACCGCCGCGAATGCCAATCCCTGCATGGTCGCGAGTTCGATGGTGACGATCGAGCCCGGTAGGTGCGGCGACCACCTTCCCAGATTTCGCTAAGGCTGGGCTTTCGGGCCCAGAAGCCTCGCGTGGTCACGCTCTTCCGCAGTGCGCCTCGCCCTTGCGGAGAGGAGATCCTTGCGGGCTACAAGCCCGACCAGTCGTCCTTCGGCATCAACAATGGGGACGCGTCCTATTCCAGATGCAGTCATCCGATCCGCGAGGTGACTGACAAGCTCATCCGGCCGTCCCAACAAGAGATCGGGCGCAATAGCCTGTGCGAGCGTGCTCTCGCGATCTGGGCCATCGGAGTCACTCATCCACTCGAGCACGTCCCCGCGTGACACCATGCCAACCACAATCTTGCTGGCGTCAACGACCGGATAGCTCTTATGGCGATGCTCCAAACTCATGAAATGGTCGATGGTTCGACCGATCGTCCACGACGTGTCTATGGCATCCGGTTCCTTGACCATTACGTCCCGAACCCAGGACTGCTCGAAGGGATCGGCCTGGTACTCGCGGGTGATGTGGAGGCCGCGGCGGGCGATCTTTTCGGTCAGTATCGAACGTTTGAGGAGAAGCACGGTCGTGGCATAGGCGATCGTGCAGGCAACGAGCAGCGGCAGCAATGCATGCTGGTCCCCGGTAAGTTCAATTGCAAAGAGGGTGGCCGTCAGCGGTGAACGCATGGTTCCGCCCATCATCGCTGCCATGCCCAGAAGCGACCAGAAGCCAGTGTCTGCGCTTGGCAAAACCGGAGTGAGCAAGGCGCCAATGGCGCCGCCGAAGATCAAAAGGGGCGCGAGTACGCCGCCGGATGTGCCGGAACCAAGCGCGACGGCCCAGATGACAGCCTTGACCACAAGCAACATCAGAGAGGCGTTGAAGCTGAGATCGCCCGTCAGGAAATGGCGGATGTTGTCATAACCAACGCCAAGAGCCGCTGGCTCCATCAAACCTCCGAGGCCTACTACGAGGCCCCCTATCATGGGCCACCACATCCAGTGGATCGGCAGCTTCTGAAACAGATCCTCTGAACCGTAGACCATCGCAGTCAACAAGCCAGACGCCAGACCCGAGATCACTCCCACTGCTGCCCAGGACAAAAAATTGCCGAGCGATGGCCCCATTTGTCCGGCATACGCAAACAGCGGCGCTGGATCCAGCAACAAGGTGCGAGCCGATGCGGCTACAGCGACAGCGATGACCACAGGCAGGAAACTACGGGGCTTCCACTCAAAAAGCAGCAGCTCAACCGCCAGCAGCACCGCCGCCAATGGGGTGCCGAAGATTGCGGTCATGCCAGCGGCAGCGCCTGCGACAAGCAGCGCCTTACGTTCGACAGAACTGAGATGGACTGTTTGCGCAATCAGCGACCCGATGGCACCCCCGGTCATGATAATCGGACCCTCGGCACCAAAGGGACCACCCGTTCCGATCGAGACCGCTGAGGACAGAGGCTTCAGGATCGCAACTTTGGCGCTTATGCGGCTTTTGCCGATGAGGATCGCTTCTATGGCTTCCGGGATGCCGTGACCCCGGATTTTCTCCGAACCGAAACGTGCCATCAACCCGATGATGAGACAGCCGATCACAGGCACTGGGACCATCCACCAGCCCAAGGGTGAATTCGCGATGACCACGTCTTCGAAGGAAACCCGCCCAAAATAGGCAAGGTTGGTGCAGAGCGCGATAAGTCGAAGAAGGACCCAGGCGGCCCCGACGGCCACAGCGCCCACCAACGCTGCGATTGCCATGAGCATCAGCACGCGGGCATCAGCAGTAAAATCTGCAACGCGCGGCTGGGATGAATGGCGGCCCCCCAGCATGGCGTCGACTGGCTTACTGGTCTGTGTCGATATAGGCATGGTGTCGGGGCAGCTTGAGGAATTTATATCGTATTACGATATAATAGCAGGATTGAAAATGGCCGTGGTGAAAAAAAGTGCAGCAGGCGCTCAAGGACATGCCTCGCCGGTCGACTATCGTCGGCTTGCGGAGTTTCGTTATGCCATCAGGAAATTTCTAGGGTTCAGTGAAGCGGCTGCCTCAGAAGCGGGGCTAACTGCCCAGCAGCACCAGGCACTGTTAACGATCAAAGGATTTGGCGAAGACAACGGGCTCTCCGTCGGTGATCTGGCGTCACGCCTGCTGGTGCGCCATCACAGCGCAGCCGAACTCGCAAAACGCCTCGAGGATGCGGGACTGGTACATCGCAATCATGACCCGGAGGACGGACGTCGTGTACTGCTAACTCTAACTGAAGAAAGCGAGTTGCGACTGCGTGCTCTTTCCCAGGTGCACCTCGACGAAATCAGTTCCATGTCCCCGGATCTGGTCACCATACTGACGACTTTGGCTTCGAGGCGGGAACCGCGTTGAAAAAAGCGCCAGCGCGAAAACTCATATTTTTGCCTCTCGGCCAAACGCTTGCCTGAACTACCTAGCTTTCAGTGAGGTGAAGCAAATCAGATCCAGATTTCCGGCCTCTCAGTGCCAACAATTCACCTACCAGATCGCTGCCCATTCCACCGCCAATGGGCTCCTAGATGGGCGGAATTTCAGCACTGGCTTGAACCACTGCAAAGGCCAAGCAAGCCAGAAGAAGCCTTGCGGCGATGGGAACCCGATGTACGCGGAATGACAACGCAGTCACCATGCCTGCGGTCCAAGCTGCGAGGCCAAGTCCAGCGCCTATATGCTTGAAGGCATACCCGATAACTCCAAGATGGACCGCCGCTGCCACACAAACAGACATGAGGGTCGAAGGAGTCTGTTCGATCTTGACTTCCAACATCCGGGTAAAATCGGGCCAGCTGAAGGCGATCGCTGTGATGGTTGCCAGCACTTCAACCAGACGATCCATAGTCAGCCCTATCCCGTTACCAACCTCAGTCGGGCTTCTCGAAAAGCCGTCTCGATGCGATTATCCTTATGAAAGAATATTGCCTCGGTGTAAAATATTACACATAAAGGCATCAAGCAGCCAAGCGCGAGTTGCAAACCAGGCACTGAACCGGATCCCACGACAGCGAAGAGATCGATTTTTTGGGCAAAAAGCTTACCTTCAAGGTATTTTCTCCGATCCTTGCCGGCGCAACGCTGAAAGACCGAGTTCTCGGCTGTATCGGTGCGCTGGTCGGCATATGCGTTACGGGGTTTGTCTGCGGCCTGGTTTTCGGCGACCATCCCCAACTCCCGCTGATCGTGGCACCGGTCGGCGCGTCAGCGGTATTGCTATTTGCGGTCCCGGCAAGCCCGCTGGCGCAACCCTGGTCGATTGTCGGCGGCAACACGATCTCAGCCCTTGTCGGGGTGACGGTAGTCTACTTCATCAAGGACCCAATGATCGCAATCGGTCTGGCAGTATCGCTCGCGATACTGGCAATGTCGCTAACACGCTCACTGCATCCGCCTGGAGGCGCCGCCGCGTTGACCGCTGTCATAGGCGGCGTGGCCGTTTCACGCGCCGGTTTCCTTTTTCCTTTGGTGCCGGTCGCAATCAACTCGGTGCTCCTGGTTGTGCTCGGCACGATCTTTCATCGATTGGCCGGTCGCCAATATCCGCATCGACAGACCATAGCGACCGTCAATACTCACAAGACATCGGACCCTCCTGCGGCCATCCGTGTCGGATTCAACGAAACAGACATCGAGGCAGCCATTTCGGATCTGAACGAGACTCTCGATGTTAGCCGTGCAGACATAGACACCCTTCTGCGGCACGTCGAGCAGCGAGCCTTGCTTCGTGTGCACGGAGAACTGACCTGCGCCGACATCATGTCCAGCGATGTCGTGTCGGTTTCCGAGGACGCCAGCCCGATGCAGGCGAAAGCACTCCTGTTGGAACACGACATTCGCACGCTCCCTGTCATCGACAGCGAGAAGCGCCTGCTGGGAACGGTCGGTCTGCGCGAACTGGCAAACGGGCAGACGTCGGAACTGCTTCCAATCTCGGAAGCGGTTACGGCAGGCCCCGACGAGCCGGCCGTAGGATTACTTCCGCGCCTCACCGATGGCGTTGCCCATGCGGTGATCGTGGTCGACCGGGCCTACCATGTCGTTGGTGTGATTTCGCAGACCGACCTTCTCGCTACGCTTGGAAAGAGCCTTGCTCACAACAATACTCCCGGCATCATGCGTGGCGCTGGGCAAGGCATCTGACGTAGAGAGATTCTTCAACCGGCCTCCCAAAACGTATCTTCGTATTCAGGGGCGACCGCACGCGTCCCCGGTCAGATTTCCACCAGTGCCGCGAAGTCGGGCAGGTCCTGCAGCGTCTCGAAGCCGAACTCCGACAGGAAGGTTTTGGTCGTCACATAGGTGTAGGGCGCTCCGGGCTGCGGCGCGCGCGGACCCGATGCGATGAAGTCCTGGGCACGCAGGGTGGCAATCAGGTCGCGGCTCACCTCCTTGCCGAAAAAAGTCGACAATTCGCTGCGCGTGATCGGCTGGAAATAGGCGATGCACATCAGCGTCAGCGCCTCCGATTGCGACAGCGGGCGGACATCGCCGTCCACGACGGATGCCGCGCGAATGGCATCGGCAAAGGCCCTTTTCGTCCGGTGCTGCCAGCCGCCGGCGACCGCCACAAGCATGCGGCCCCGATGCCAGCTTCAGGAAGATGCGGTCCTCCTTCAGGATGAGCCGTTCCCGCTTCGAGAACAGTTCTCGCGGCCGAGCGGGTCTGCCGTCAGCCGCGCCCGGTAGGCCTCGCAGGCGGCCAGGCTTTCGATGTCGTAGACGCCACATTCGGTCGTCGCCGAGCCTTCATGCGGCGCGAAACAGCCGACCAGGTCGGCACCGCAGCGCGGGATCGCCTGGCCCCAGTTGCGGGCATATTGCTCGAATGCCGCCTTGCCGAAGGGGTCGATCCGGTAGCGGATGAAGCAGGTGATGGTCATTGTCGTCTCCATGAGCGGCGGGAATGGTTCGACCGGCATCGAAGCGTGCGGCCGAACCGGCGTGCTAGCGCCAGAAGGGTCTTGCGACTTCACGCGTCACGTCGCGGCGGCTGAGACCGATGTCGTCGAGCTGGGTGTCGGTCAGTTCGGAAAGGTCGAGCCGTTGCAGGTGCCGGTCATAACCGCGGGCAAGGAAGGCCAGCACCCGGCCGAATGCAGCGAGCGGCAAGCGTCCTGGCGCGGTGGCGGATCGGGTGTTCGGCGTCATGGCATTGCTCCTTTCCATGGACGCAGAATACGCATTGCCTGACGAGAACGCTTCGATTACCATCGAACCATGGAGGTAGCCTGCCATGAAAGAAGGCCCAGACATCGCCCGTATCGCCAGCCTCGTCGGCGATCCTGCACGCGCCAACATGCTGACCGCGCTGATGGATGGCGGTGCGCTGACGGCCAGCGAACTGGCGCTCGAGGCCGGCGTCAGCCTGCCCACGGCAAGTTCGCACCTCGCCAAGCTGATGGACGGCAGGCTGCTGACCGTGGCGAGCCAGGGCCGGCATCGCTACTACGCGCTGGCCGGGACCGAGGTCGCGGCGATGATCGAGGCGATCAGCGGCGTGGCCGCCCACTCCGGCCCCCAGCGGGCCCGGCCGGGCCCGCGCGACAAGTCGATGCGCGAAGCCCGCGTCTGCTACGACCACCTTGCCGGCGACCATGCGGTGGCGATGTTCGACCGCTTCGTGGCCGAAGAGATCATCGTCCAGAACGACGACACGGTTCGGCTCGGCCCGGCGGGCGCGGGCTTCTTTGCCGCCAGAGGCATCGACACGTCCGGGCTCGGCGCTGCGCGCCGGCCGATGTGCCGCGCCTGCCTCGACTGGAGCGTGCGCCGCGCGCATCTGGCGGGATCGCTGGGCACCGCCATCCTCGACAAGATCATCGCCGAGAAATGGGCACGCCGGCCGGCCGGCAGCCGGGTGGTCGAATTCACGCCCCCGGGCAAGCGCGCCTTCGAGAAAGCCTTCCTCGCCTGAGGCCGAAATCCAGTGCCGGGCCTGCCCAACACCGTGCTTCGATGTAACTGCGGACTGAAACCTGTGGATAGCCGCACGGCAAATTGCGGATACATCCGTGGCGCAAAAGACACATCTTAACCAATGCCGCCCGATCCGGCCTAAATGCCTAGAAAAGAACGCAATTCGGCCCCGATCGGGCGCATTTTCACACGAAGATTAACATCGCGTTCACCGAAGATTCACACCCGCCGGCTATGGTCGCTTCCACGTTCGGGACGAGCCCCGAAGGGACAGGGATAAGAACAATGGCTATCTGGAACCAAATCACTCACGCCGCATCGGCGCTTCGCGAATTCATCGCCCCGACCTACCGCCCCGAGCGCCACTACATGCGCGGCCCGGGACCTGCCTGCGCCCGCCGCAGCAACACGCTCCAGTCGCGCGTGACGTTCCACTGACATGACCGTCATCGGACGCCACGAAAGCCGCATCGCCCGGCCAACCAGCGATCACCGCACCACCACATTGCGCGGCGAACGCCGGGCGATCGTCTCGACCCGCCTCTAGGCGCGGCTACGCCCGCCGGCGGCGCAAGCCCGGCTGCTTCACGCCCCACAGTTCCATGCACAGAGGTCGAGCGCCCCGCCCGGCCCTCACCACAATTCGTGGCGGACGTTCAGGTCCTTGATGACAGGCACGTCGCGCAGCATCGCGCAGATGCGCTCGATCTCCGGCCACGTCGCAGCGACCTTGCCGGCCTGAGGGTGCCAATATGCCAGCATCAGCAGATAGACGTCGGCGATCGACATGCGGTCGCCGGCAAGCCAGCTGCGCCCCCGCAACGCGGCGTCGATGATGCCGAAGCCGCGATCGCTTTCGGCGACGGCGGCGACCTTCACTGCCTCGATGCCCTGCGGGTCGGCCGTGTAGCGCTGCGCGTAATAGTAGCGCAGCAGCGCCGGATACATCACCGACGACTGGAAGGTGAGCCAGCGCAGGAAGTCGGCCCGGCCGGACGCATCCGCTGCCGGCGCAAGCCCGGCCTGGGGATGGCGCTCGGCGACCAGCTGGCACATCGCCGCCGACTCGGTCATCGCGCCGCCATCGGGCAGCACCAGCACCGGCACCTGGCCAAGCGGGCTGACGGTGCGGAACCTGTCGTCGGGGTCCGTGCCCTTGACGACATTGATGCATTCGAATGGCACGCCGGCCAGTTCGAGCGCCGCCTCGACGACGAAGCCGCCGCTGCCGGCGCGTGTGTAGAGCTGGTACATTCCGTAGTCCCCCCTGTCGGCAGACATTTGCCATTGCCGGACGTGCTTCTCAAGCGCCGGGATGGCCCGCCAGGAGGTATTTTCACCGGGCCAGATCGAGCCGCGAAGCCAGACCCGCATGCACCTGCCCGCTCCGCCGGGGCCGAGGGCCGGGAGCCGGGAGCCGGGAGCCGGGAGCCGGGAGCCGGGAGCGAGCAGGGCAACGCCCGGCGGCATCAGTCCAGCGTGCGGCGGAAGCGGAACAGCGCCAGGCCGGCGAAGAGCGCGACGAACAGGCCGAGCACGCCGACCTCGACGGCAATGGCGGGGAACTCGGCGCCCTTCAGCATGACGGCGCGGATGATGCGCAGGAAATGCGTCAGCGGCAGGACTTCGCCCAGGGCCTGAGCCCAGCCGGGCATGCCGCGATAGGGGAACATGAAGCCCGACAGCAGGATCGACGGCAGGAAGAAGAAGAAGGTCAGCTGCATCGCCTGCATCTGGGTGCGGGCGATGGTCGAGATGGTGTAGCCGAGCAGCACCAGCGCCAGCACGAAGACCAGGATCGCCGACAGCAGCAGCGACAGCGAGCCGATGAAGGGGATGGCAAACAGGAGCTTGGAGGCGACCAGCACGACGGTTACCTGGACGGCGCCGACGACGAGATAGGGCAGCACCTTGCCGAGCATGATCTCGGCCGGGCTGGCCGGCATGGCGAGCAGGTTTTCCATGGTGCCGCGCTCGGTCTCGCGGGTCAGCGCCATCGAGGTCATCATCACCATGGTCATCTGCAGGATGACGCCGAGCAGGCCAGGCACGATGTTGTATTGCGAGATGCCCTCGGGATTGTAGCGGCGGTGGACGACGACCTCGAGCTGGCCCTTCGCCTGCTCGGCGGATGCCGCTTCCATGCCCTGGGCGCGCAGCAGCGCCTTGCTGGCGACGGTGCCGAGCGTCGACACCGCCCCGCTGGACGCCGACGGGTCGGTGGCGTCGGCCTCGATCAGGATCTGGGGCGCTTCGCCGGCCGCCACCCGGCGGCCGAAATCGGCGGGGATGGTGACGACGAAGGCGACCTCGCCGCTGGCCATCAGCTGCTCGGCCTCGGCGGCGGTCTCGGCGATGTGGTCGAAGCGGTAGTAGTTGGTGTTCTGCAGCGCGGAGACCATGGCGCGGGTGTACGGGTCGTTGCTGGTGGCGACGAGCGCCGCCGGCAGGCTCTTGGGATCGCTGTTGATGGCAAAGCCGAACAGCACGAGCTGCATCAGCGGTACGCCCAGCATCATGGCGAAGGTGATGCGGTCGCGCCGCATCTGGATGAACTCCTTGGTCAGCAAGGCGCCGAGCCGGGCGAAGGAGAACAGCCCGTTGGTGACGTTTTTCATGACATGTTGTCCCTGGAGCCGGCCATGAACTGGATGAACACGTCTTCCAGGCTGGTCTCGCCCGGTTCGACGGTGACGTCCTTGCGGCCGCGGATGTCGGCAAGTGCCGCTTCGAGCTTGTTGCGGTCGGAGCCGACGACGTGGAGCGTGGCGCCGAACGGCGCGACCTGCTCGACGCCGGGGCGGCCCTCGAGTGCCTCGGCGATCTGGTCGAGGCGCGGGCCCGAAACGACGAAGGTGGTCAGCCCGGCATTGCGCACCACCTCCGCGACGGTGCCCGAGGCCAGCATCTTGCCATAGGAGATGTAGCTGATGCGGTGGCAGCGCTCGGCCTCGTCCATGTAGTGGGTCGAGACGAGCACGGTGAGCCCGCCGCGCGCCAGCCGGTGGATCTCGTCCCAGAACTCGCGCCGCGCCTTGGGATCGACGCCGGCGGTGGGCTCGTCGAGCAGCAGCAGCTTGGGCTTGTGCATGATGCAGGCGGCAAGCGCCAGGCGCTGCTTCCAGCCGCCCGACAGGGTGCCGGCGAGCTGGTCGCGGCGGCTGGTCAGGCCGAGCTCGTCGAGGGTCCTGGCGACATGTTCCTCGACCGGCCGGAGCTTGTAGAGGCGGGCGACGAATTCGAGGTTCTCGCCGATCGTCAGGTCCTCGTAGAAGGAGAACTTCTGCGTCATGTAGCCGACTTCGCGCTTGATCTTGAGACCGTCGGTGCGCAGGTCGTGGCCGAGTACCTGGCCCTCGCCCTCGTCGGGGGTGAGCAGTCCGCACATGATGCGGATGGTGGTGGTCTTGCCCGAGCCGTTGGGCCCGAGGAAACCGACGATCTCGCCCTCGGCGACGGTCATGGTGACGTGGTCGACGACGGTCTTGTCGCCGAAGCGCTTGACGAGATTGGTGACTTCGATGGCGTTCATTGCGGCTGCCTCGGGTATAAAGAGCGAATAGGGAATAGCGAATAGCGAATAGTGAGTAGTGAGTAGTGAGTAGTGAGTAGTGAGTAGCGCGCGGATACTGCCCTATTCGCTATTCGCTATTCGCTACTCCCTATTCGCTATTCGCTATTCGCTCTCTTCCAGCGCCACATCGACGATCTGTCCCGGCTGTAGCGCCGAATTGGCGTCTTCGGGCCGGGCCTCGACGAGGTAGACGAGCTTCTGCCGGTTCTCGAGCGAGTAGATGACCGGCGGGGTGAATTCGGGATCGGGCGAGACGTAGCTGATTTTGGCCGTCAGCCCTTCGGCGCAGCCGTCGCAGCGCACCGCCAAGCGGGTGCCGACCCGGACCGAGGAGAAGGCGGTCTCGGGGATGAACAGCGTCAGCTTGACCGCACCGTCGGGCAGCACCGAGACCACCGGGGACGACGGGCCGGCGGTGTCGCCGGCATTGCGGATGACGTCGTCGACGCGACCGTCGGCGGGCGCGGTGAGCGCGCGCTTGGACAGCCGCCAGCGGGCCTGGCCGAGGGTCGATTCGGCCTGCTCGACCTTCTTCTCCGCCGCCCTGATCGCGTCTTCGCGGGCGGGCAGCCCGGCGACCTTCAGGTTGGCTTCGGCGAGGCCTATGGCGGCCTCGGAGACCTCGACCTGGGTCCTCGCCTCGTCCATCTGGGCCTGGGTGGCGATGCCGCGCTTCAAAAGATCCTCGGTGCGTGCCCGGACGCGGCTCGCTTCCTCGGCCTGGGACCTGGCGGAGCGCACGGTCGCCTCGAGTGCGGCGATCTCTTCCGGGCGCTTGCCGACCTTGAGGTCGGCGAGTTCGGCCCTTGCCTGGGCAAGTGCCGCCTCGGCCTGGGTGACCGCGATCCTGGCGTCGCCGCTTTCTAGCGTAGCGATCGGCCTGCCGGCCTGGACGCGGTCGCCGCGGCGGACGGCCACCGTCTCGACCTGCGCCACCTCGATGGGGGCGAGCAGGACATAGTCGCCCTCGACATAGCCGACAGCGAGCGGCGCGGGAGCGGCGCAGGCCGAAAACAGCGATGCTGCGAAAGGTATCGAACAAAGGATGCTCATGGCTTTCCTGCCTTTCGCGCGGCGATGATGGCCGCGACGTTTTCCTTGGCTATGCCGATGACCTTGGCGGCTTCGGCGGGGCCGATGTCGGTCCAGTCCATGCGCCGCATGACGGCGGCACGGGCGATGCGGAAATAGACGACCTGGCCGATCATCATGAACACGCTGATGCGCGTCTTTTCGCTGTCGGCATCCTCGCCGGTGGCGGTCGCCCAGAGGTGGCACAGCCTGCGGTGAACCGGCTCGAAGACGCCGCTGTAGATGCGGTCGAGCGCGTCGGTGGGGGTCGATAGCTCGCGCAGCACGAACTGGACGATCTCGCCAGCCTCGGGACGCGCGACGATGAAGCCGACCATGCGCTCGACGGTGGCGTCGAGCAGCGCCTCGGCCTGCTCGGCGCCTGTCGGCAATGCCGGTGCGGCGCTGCCGAAGGCCTGGGCGGCAATGGCCTGGATCGTCTCGACGATGTAGTCGGCGGCGGCGAGGCGGAGCCCCTCCTTGCCGCCGAAGTGATAGGCGATGGAGCCTATGTTGGCATTGGCGGCGGCGGCGATCTCGCGGGTCGAGGTACCGTCGAAGCCCTGGCGGCCGAACAGTTGAAGCGCCGCCATCACCAGCGCCATGCGGGTGGCGTCGGCTGCGGTGGTCGTCTGCGGGGTCTGTGTCTTGCTCATGCCAGTTATTTAATCAATCGATTGATTAAAGTCAAGTGAATTGTTGCGCGGCGTGCCGTGCCGCGCTTTATTGGCGCCATGGCAAAGGAAATCGAACGCAAATTCCTGGTGAAGGGACCGGAGTGGCGGAGCCTTGTCGAAGACAGGATCCGGATCCGGCAGTTCTACCTCGCGGCGAACACCGGCCGCTCGGTGCGGCTGCGCATCGCCAACGGCGAAATGGCGACGCTGACGCTGAAGTTCGGCTCGCGCGGCCGCGAGCGCGACGAGTTCGAGTACCAGGTGCCGCTGGCCGAGGCCGAGGAGATGGCGGAGTTCGCCATCGGCCGTGTCATCGAGAAGACACGCCACCATGTTAGCCATCGCGGGCGTCTCTACGAGATCGACGTATTCGGCGGGGAGCTGAGCGGACTGGTGATTGCGGAACTGGAAACGCCGGAGGACGTGCCGGCATCCGAACTGCCGGCCTGGCTCGGCCAGGAGGTAACCGGCGACGCGCGTTACTACAACGCGTCCCTGGCCCTGAGCGACGTTCCGGAAGCCGTTGCATGAGCTTTCGCATCGATCCCCGGCTGGCGCTGACCGCAGAGGTTCGCCGGATTGCCGGCGGGGAGATCGACAAGATCGTCGCGCATCTGAACGCCGCCCGCGACAACCCGGAAAGATCGCTGCACAGCGCCCGCAAGCGCATCAAGGCGTTGCGCGCGCTGCTGCGCCTCGTGCGGCCCGGCGACGACGCCTTCTGCCGCGCCGAAAACGACCGTTACCGGAACATCGCGCTGTCGATCGCCGGCGCGCGCCAGGCGACGGCGCTGATCGAGACCATCGACAGGCTGATCGCCGATTTTCCCGAGCATGCCGATGCCGCCGGCCTTGCCGGCATTCGCGCCATGCTGGCGCGCCACCGCAGCGAAGGCGTCCATGGCGAAGCCGGGCTCGGCGCGGTGCTCGACCATGCCGTCGCCGAATGCCGGGCCGGCATGGCGGCGATCAACATGCTCGTTCTTCCCGACCATGCGGAGGAAGCGGCCGACGTGCTTGCCGACGGGGCGCTGGCAACGCTGCGATTTGCACGCAAGGCGCTGCAGCAAGCGCGCGAACGCGGCGAGCCCAACGATTTCCACGACCTGCGCAAGGCGGTGAAGACGCATGCCGCGCATCTGTCGCTGCTGCGCAAGCTCTGGCCGGCGCCGGTCAAGCCGCGGCGCGAACGGGCCGAAGAACTGGGCGAGAGCCTGGGCGAACTGCACGACGTATTCGTCATGCGCGCGCTGATCGAGGCACGCCAAGCGCCCTTCGGCGGCCCTGAGCCGAAACAGCTGGTGCGGCTGCTCAGGCGGGCCGAGAAGGCGTTGCGCAAGCTCTGCCTTGCCGACGCCGCCAAGCTGTTCGAGGACAAGCCCAGACGGGCCGCGCGCAAGCTCGCCAGGAAGGCCCGCGAGGACCTGAACGACGGCATGGCGGAGAGCGAAGCGGACTGAGGCGGCGGCTGGCCACCCCGGGGCGCCTCATGTTACGTCCTGTGCGTCATGACGCAAAAGACCGATACATTGCTCGACCGCATCGGCCGCTGGCTCGCATCCCGGCTGCAGGTCGAATCCTCCGGCTACGAACCCTACACGCCGTCCGACCCGGAGACGCTGCGCCGGACGCTGGAGCCCGGCGACATCCTGCTGATCGAGGGCAACCAGCGGATTTCGGCCGTCATCAAGTACCTGACCCAGTCGACCTGGTCGCATTCGGCACTCTATGTCGGCGACGCCTTGCCCGAGCCCGCCGACGGCTCGGAGCGACCGCGGCTGATCGAGGTCAATCTCGGCGAAGGCTGCGTGGCCGTGCCGCTGTCGAAGTATCGCACCTACAACACCCGCATCTGCCGCGCCAACGGGCTGTCGCCGGAGGACCGCGACCATGTCGTCAGGTTCATGATCCAGCGCCTGGGGCTGAAATACGACCTCAAGAACATCACCGACATGCTGCGCTATTTCATCCCCAGGCCGCCGGTGCCGGTGCGCTGGCGCCGCCGCATGCTGGCCTTCGGCTCGGGCGACCCGACGCGCGCCATCTGCTCGACGATGATCGCCCAGGCCTATGGCGAGATCCGCTATCCGATCCTGCCGGAAATCACCCGTGCGCCCGGCCGCGCCTCGGCGCAGTCGAGCTACATGCGCCAGGAGATCATGCACATCCGCCACCACTCGCTGTACACGCCGCGCGACTTCGACCTGTCGCCCTACTTCCGCATCGTCAAGCCGACGCTGGAATATGGCTTCGACTACAGGCAGGTGACCTGGGGCGAAGAGGAAAAGGTTGCGAAGGGGGGATAAGGGCGCTGCCGCTCAGGCGTCCGGGTCGGTGAAGTCCTCGTCAAGGCGCTTTTCGAGCTCGACCAGGTCCCTGGGCAGCGGCAGGCCCTGGGCGCGCAGCTCGGCGAGCTTTTCGCGGATCTGCTCCTGCAGCTCATGCGCGTCCTCGGGTTGGTTGACCATCTCCTGAAACAGGACGGCTATCTGGGCCTTGATCTGTTCGAGCGCCATGTGGGCCTCCTGGAGCTGCGCGGCTACCGCAGCATGCGCGAAATAAGCTGCGCCGTATAGTCGACCATCGGCACGATGCGGGCATAGTTGAGCCGGGTCGGGCCGATGACGCCAAGCGCGCCGACGACGCGGGCATCCTTGTCGCGATAGGGGGCGACGACCAGCGACGAGCCCGACAGCGAGAACAACCGGTTCTCCGAGCCGATGAAGATGCGCACGCCCGAGCCTTCCTCGGCGAGGTCGAGCAGCTGGATCAACCCGTCCTGGGTTTCCATGTCCTCGAACAGGTGCTTGAGCAGCTCGATGTCGGCCTGGGCGGTGACGTTTTCGAGCAGGTTGGCGCGGCCACGGACGATGAGGCGCGCCGGCAGGCCGCTGTCGGCGCCGGCCCAGACGGCGAGACCCTTTTCGACGAGGTCCTGGGACAGCGTATCGAGGGCGGCCTTGGTCTCGTCCTTGATGCGGGCGATTTCGAGCCGGGCCTCGGCCAGAGTGCGGCCGCGGATATGGGCGTTGAGGAAGTTGGAGGCTTCGTGGAGCTGCGAAACGGTGACGCCCATCGGCAGCTCGACGACGCGGTTCTCGACATCGCCGTTCTGCGACACCAGCACGGCCAGCGCCTTGGTCGGTTCGAGCTGGATGAACTCGATGTGCTTGAGCGCGACCTCGTTCTTGGCGGCGAGCACGAGGCCGGCGCCGCGCGACATGCCCGACAGCATCTGGCTCGCCTCGGTCAGCATGTGCTCGAGCGTGGCGCCCTCGCCCGACGCCTTGACCTGGGCCTCGATGACGCGGCGCTCGTCGTCGGAAAGGTCGCCGAGCTCCATGAAGGCGTCGACGAAGAAGCGCAGGCCCTTCTGCGTCGGCAGGCGGCCGGCGGAAATGTGGGGTGCGTAGACCAGCCCGAGCTGTTCGAGGTCGCTCATGACGTTGCGCACGGTGGCCGGCGACAGCGACGATGGCAGCATGCGCGACAGGTTGCGCGAGCCCACCGGCTCGCCGTCGCGCAGGTAAGAATCGACGATACGCCGGAAGATGTCACGCGAGCGCATGTCGAGGGATTGCAGGCTGGGGTCGGTAACCGCTTTGGTCATGTCTGTTCGTGGTCTCCGCCTCAAATGATATAGACAGCGGCGGCGCGAACACAACCGTCGGCCCCCGGGTCATGGGCCTGCCCCCTGTTTTCCTTTGCGCTCCAACCGGCATGGGGCTACAAGCCGGCAACAATTCCGATTTCGCCATAGAAAGTACCCGAATGCGCCCCTCCAAACGCCAATTCGACGAAATGCGCGCCGTTTCCTTCGAGCGTAACGTCTCCAAGCACGCCGAAGGTTCGTGCCTGGTCAAGTTCGGCGACACCCATGTGCTGTGCACGGCGAGCCTGGAAGAGAAGGTGCCGGGCTGGATGCGCAACTCCGGCAAGGGCTGGGTGACGGCCGAATACGGCATGCTGCCGCGCTCGACCGGCGAGCGCATGCGCCGCGAGGCTTCCGCAGGCAAGCAGGGCGGCCGCACACAGGAAATCCAGCGGCTGATCGGCCGCTCGTTGCGCGCCGTGGTCGACATGCAGGCGCTGGGCGAACGCCAGATCACCGTCGACTGCGACGTGATCCAGGCTGACGGCGGCACCCGCACGGCCTCGATCACCGGCGCCTGGATTGCGCTGCACGACTGCCTGCGCTGGATGGAAGCGCGCCAGATGGTCAGCGTCGAGAAGGTGCTGAAGGATCACATCGCGGCGATCTCCTGCGGCATCCATGACGGCCAGCCGGTGCTCGACCTCGACTATCTCGAGGACTCCGCTGCCGGCACCGACGCCAATTTCGTGATGACCGGCAAGGGCGGCATCGTCGAGATCCAGGGCACCGCCGAGGGCGTGCCGTTCTCGGAGGAAGAGTTCCAGCAGCTGATGGGCCTCGCCCGCAAAGGCATCTCGCGCCTGGTCAGCCT
Source organism: Aminobacter aganoensis (assembly GCF_014206975.1). Taxonomy (GTDB): domain Bacteria; phylum Pseudomonadota; class Alphaproteobacteria; order Rhizobiales; family Rhizobiaceae; genus Aminobacter; species Aminobacter aganoensis. Next base: position 202,542 of record NZ_JACHOU010000003.1, on the reverse strand, counting down.
GCAGCAGATGGCGGTGGCGTAAGCCGCCGCAAGGATATGTTCGCGCTCGACGTTGCCCCCCTCCGGCCTGCCGGCCATCTCCCCCTCGAGGGGGAGATGGCCGGCCCCTCGGCATGCTCAGAGGGGGGTGCCTAGATGCAGCCCTCCGCCATCCTCGAATCCGCCCTCTACGTTTCCGACCTCGATGCGGCGGAAACATTCTACGGCGAGGTGATGGGGCTGACGCGGATCGCCAAGGTGGACGGGCGGCATGTGTTCTTCCGCTGCGGCCAGGGCGTGCTGCTGCTGTTCAACGCCGATGCGACGCGGCAGCCGCCCAAGCCTGGTGCGAGGCTGCCGGTGCCGCCGCATGGCACGACCGGCCAGGGGCATCTTTGCTTTGCCGGCACGGCGGAAGAGATCGAAGACTGGAAGACAAGGCTCGAAGGCGCGGGCATTGCCATCGAGGCCGATTTCGAGTGGCCGCCCTTCGGCAATAGCTCAGGAGGTGGCCGCTCCATCTATTTCCGCGACCCCTCGGGCAATTCGCTCGAGTTTGCCGAGCCGAGGATATGGGGTATCTGATGCGTGAACTCGCCGACAAGAAGATCGTGATCGCCAGCCACAATGCCGGCAAGCTGCGCGAATTTGCCGACCTGATGGCGCCGTTCGGCTTCGAGGCGAAGTCGGCCAGGGAATATGGCCTGCCCGAACCCGACGAGACCGGCACCACCTTCGAGCAGAATGCCTACATCAAGGCGCTGGCCGCGGCAGAGGCGACCAAGCTGCCGGCACTGTCGGACGATTCCGGCCTGGTGGTCGACGCGCTCGACGGCGCACCCGGCGTCTACACCGCCAACTGGGCCGAAAAGGAAGACGGCACGCGCGACTTCGCCATGGCGATGCAGCGCACCGAGGACGCCATGCAGGAGCGCGGTGCCGTGGCAGCAGACCAGCGCAGCGGCCGCTTCGTCGCCGTGATCTGCCTGGCCTGGCCGGACGGGCACGCCGAATATTTCCGCGGCGAGGCCGAAGGCACGCTGGTGTGGCCGCCGCGTGGCAATGACGGCTTCGGCTACGACCCGGTGTTCTTGCCGCAAGGCTTCGACAAGACCTTCGGCGAGATGAGCGCCGCGGAAAAGCACGGCTGGAAGCCGGGCCAGGCAGATGCGCTGTCGCACCGGGCGCGCGCCTTCCAGAAATTTGCCCGCGCCAAGCTTGGGTCGGCCTGATTAGATGTCTTTGACTTTCCACCGTTTGCGCTGCCCCTTATCCCCCTGCCGGGACCTTCTCCCCGCGGGCGGGGAGAAGGGGGCTGACCGCGACGTCGCCGCATCGTCCTTCTCCCCGTTCACGGGGAGAAGGTGGCGGCAGCCGGATGAGGGGCAGCATCAGGCTTCGAGGATCGCCCGATGATGCTCGACCGTTCGCCAGGCTTCGGCGTCTACGTGCATTGGCCGTTCTGCGCGGCCAAATGCCCTTATTGCGACTTCAACAGCCATGTCCGCCATCAGCCGGTGGACCAGGAGCGCTTTGCGCGCGCCTTTGCCACCGAGCTTGCGACCATGCGGGCGCGAACCGGGCCGCGCGAGGTGACGAGCGTGTTCCTCGGCGGCGGCACGCCGTCACTGATGAAGCCCGAGACGGTGAGCGCAGTGCTGGAGGCGATCGCCAAGAACTGGACGATTTCCGGCAACGCCGAGGTGACGCTGGAGGCGAACCCGTCGTCGGTCGAGGCCGAACGCTTTCGCGGCTATCGCGCCGCCGGCGTCAACCGGGTGTCGCTGGGCGTGCAGGCGCTGAACGACGCCGATTTGCGCTTCCTCGGGCGGCTGCACAATGTCGAGGAAGCGCTGCACGCCATCGGCCTTGCGCGCGAGATTTTTCCGCGGCTGTCGTTCGACCTGATCTACGCGCGGCCGGGCCAGAAGCCGGATGCCTGGGCGGCGGAGCTGAAGCAGGCGATCGGCTATGCCGTCGACCATTTGTCGCTGTACCAGCTGACCATCGAGGAGGGCACGCGCTTCTTCCAGCTCTACAATGCCGGCAAGTTCGAAATTCCCGACGGCGAGCATGCGGCCGAGCTCTATGCGATCACGCAAGACGTGACGGCGGCCAACGGGCTGCCGGCCTACGAGATTTCCAACCACGCCAGGCCCGGCGCCGAGAGCCGGCACAATTTGACCTACTGGCGCTACGGCGAATATGTCGGCGTCGGCCCCGGCGCGCATGGACGCTTCCTGGAGCACGGCACGCGTGTCGTCACCATCGCAGAGAAGGTGCCGGAGCGCTGGGCCGAACTGGTGGAGCAGCACGGCCACGGCGTCACCGGCGGCGAGACGCTCAACCGCTCGGAAGAGGCCGACGAGTTCCTGCTGATGGGCCTGAGGCTGGTCGAGGGCATCGACCTCGCCCGCTACGAACAGCTGTCGGGCAAGTCGCTGTCTTCGGCGCGGCTGTCGATCCTGCAGGGCGAAGGGCTGGTGGCCCCGATCGGCAATTCGCGCCTGCGCGCCACGCCCGAGGGCATGATCGTGCTCGACGCGGTGGTGGCGGATCTGGCGCGGTAGGCTGCCGCTCTTTGCTCTAACCTCGGCAACAGCTCCTGCGGCGCGCACGATCGCGGCAGCAGCTATCGTCACGACCTGGCACGGTAGCATTTGACCGCGGCGCCGGTTTCGACGTCACGGCATGGCAACTGTGTTCATGCGAAGTGTTTTTGGTCTCGTTGCATGCCGTGATCGAACGGCCGGCCCAAACGGTTCAAGTTGCTCTCCAGGCCGCGCAAACAGACGCCGGCGTCATGCCGGCGGACGGCGCCGACACGACCGTCAAGCCTTGCGCTTCATCGCAAAGACGACGAGGCCGTCGACGTCGTCCTCGATGCGCTGCCAGCCCATCTGTTCGTAGAAGGCAGACACCGCCGGCTTGGCGCAGAGGTAGGCTGTGTCGAAACCCTGCCTGAACGCGGCTTCCGCGCCGGCCTGCACGAGGGCTGCGCCGATGCCGGATTTCCTGGCGGCTTCGTCGACCCAGACGGCCGCCACCCAGGGCGAATATTGCGGGCGGGATTCGAGATCGTTGTCGATCAGGTGGGCGGTGCCGAGGAAGGTGTCGCCGTCATGGGCTACGAGCGCCTGCGGCAGGCCGGTGGAGGCGAAGTTCTCGTCCACCAGGCCCGCGATGAAGGCGAGTTCATGCCCTTCGTCGCGCCACCAGGCGTTCCAGATGCGGTCGGCGACGTCGGCGGCGAATTCCGGTCTGTCGCGCAGGTCGGAGATGGAATAATTCTGGATCCGGGCGTTCTTCATCTTGCCTGCTGCTTTTTTGGGACTTTCGAAAGTCCGGCGACTGCTACAAGAGGCGCAAGCAACTTTCCAGCAGCCAACAGATCACATTCACGGAGCCAGACATGACTGCGGCATTTTCCACCTGGCAATTCTGGGCGATACTTTCCGCCGTTTTCGCCGCGCTGACGGCGATCTTCGCCAAGGTCGGGATCGAGAACGTCAACTCGGATTTCGCCACGCTGATCCGCACCGTGGTGATCCTGCTGGTGCTGGCGGGCATCGTCACCGCCACCGGCCAGGCGCAGGCGCTGGGCACGATTTCGGGCAAGACCTACACGTTCCTGATCCTGTCGGGCCTGGCGACCGGGGCGTCGTGGCTGTGCTATTTCCGGGCGCTGAAGCTGGGAAATGCGGCGCAGGTGGCGCCGATCGACAAGCTAAGCGTCGTTCTTGTCGCGGTGTTTGGCGTCATTTTCCTTGGCGAGCGACTTAGCACGGCGAACTGGCTCGGCGTCGCGCTGATCGCGGCGGGCGCGGTTCTGGTCGCCTACAGGGCGTGACGGCGGAGCTGCCTTGGTGGCGGCGTCGAGGCGGGAGATGAAGGCGTCGAAGCGATGGGGCATGGCGAGTGCTTTGGCCGTTGTCCGCGAATCCCTGTGGTTCGATCCGCGGCCGGATTTGCTTCCCGCACTGTGGCAAAGCCAAGGCAGAATCGATCACATGTTTTGCAAGCCGGAGCGCGGCGTGCCAAACAGGGCGAAAGCCGCCCAATCGCGAACCGGGCGGCGAGCGGGGTTGAGTGCAGACAGGCGACACCAAGCGGGTTTTTGTGATCGGGCAGACCGAGATCGCGGCGCGGCCGCTCGATCCGGCGCTGTATCTGGTGGCGACGCCGATCGGCAATCTGGGCGACATCACGCTGCGCGCGCTGGAGACGCTGGCTGCGGCCGACCATGTCGCTTGCGAGGACACGCGCGTCACCCGGGTGCTGCTCGACCGCTACGGCATCCGCCAGCGGCCGAGCGCCTATCACGAACACAATGCCTCGGAGGCCGGGCCGCGGCTGATCGAGGCGCTGGAGAACGGCCGCAGCGTGGCGCTGGTGTCGGATGCCGGCACGCCGCTGGTCTCCGACCCCGGCTTCCGGCTGGTCGAGCAGGCGCAGGCGCACGGCATCCGCGTGGTGCCGATCCCCGGCGCATCGGCGGTTCTGGCGGCGCTGACCGCCTCGGGATTGCCGTCGGATGCGTTCTTCTTTGCCGGCTTCCTGCCTGTGAAGGACGGGCAGAAGCGGACCCGGCTTGGCGAGGTCAAGGCCGTGCCCGGCACGCTGATCCTGTTCGAATCGCCGCGCCGGCTGGCCGACACGCTGGAAGCGATGGCCGAGGTGCTGGGCGACCGGAGGGCGGCGATCGGGCGCGAACTGACCAAGGCCTTCGAGGAAATCCGCACCGGCACGCTGGCCGAGCTCGCCGCGCATTATGCCAGTGCCGACACGCCCAAGGGCGAGATCGTCATCTGCGTGGCGCCGCCGGAGGAGCGGGCCGAGACCGTGGAAGACATCGACAGGCTGCTGGTTTCGCTGGCCAGAGAAATGCCGGCGTCGAAGGCGGCGGCGGAAGCGGCAAGGATGACCGGCCAGCAGAAGCCGGCGCTCTACCGCCGGCTTCTGGAGCTCAAGGAAGGGGCCGGTGACTGACCGGCTCGCACGGCAGAAGGCACTGGGCCGTGGACATCGCGGCGAATGGCTCGCGGCCCTGGCATTGATGCTCAAGGGGTTCCGGATCGTCGCCCGACGCTACAAGACCAAGCTCGGCGAGATCGACCTGATCGCGCGGCGCGGAGACCTGGTGCTGATCGTCGAGGTGAAGGCTAGGAAATCGCTGATCGAGGCGATGGAGGCGGTGGCCTACGGCTCGGAGCGGCGCATCGAGGGGGCCGCCGACCTGTGGCTTTCGCGGCAGCCGGACTATGGCAGGCTGTCGGTGCGGTTCGACATGGTGGCGGTGCTGCCGCGGCGCTGGCCGGTGCATGTCGAGAACGCATTCCAGGGACGGAATTGACCTCCAGCCGCGCTCCGAAAATCGTTTCCGGGCTTCTGGCCGACGCGGCTACGTCTTTACCTCGGCGGCCAATGCCACTAACAGGCCACGCAAAGCCCGCGTTGCGGGCAATCGAGGTTCGCGCCCGAAGGCGCCCGAGTTACTGGAGATGGCAATGTCCCTTCCCGACCGCCTGAGCAACGACCCGCGCAGCCCCTTTTTCAACGCCGAGGCGCTGCAAGCGGGCGTCGGCATCATGTTCAACGGCAAGGAGCGCCAGGACGTCAGCGAGTATTGCGTCAGCGAAGGCTGGATCCGCGTGCCGGCCGGCAAATCGAAGGATCGCTTCGGCGAGCCGATCACCATCAAGCTCAAGGGCACCGTCGAGCCGTTCGCGAAGCCGTGAGGCCGGCTACGTAGTACGGGCGCCAAGCACCCACACTCCGGTTCGCTGCGCGAACCACCTCTCCCCTGCCCGGGGGAGAGGAAGCGATAGTGGCGAACGCAGCATCTCCCGGCTTCCCCGCCCGCCGCGACGGCGAAAGGCGCGCGAGGCTACGTGGAGCGGGCGCAGTCAGCCAGTGATGGTGAAGCCAGCGGGCGCGTCGGCGGGATCGGCTACGTCCTGGACGACGCTGCGGACTTCGCAGCCGGGCGGTCCCTGCCAGAACGCATCCAGCATCGAGGTCATGGCCTCGTCAGTGCCTAAGATCAAGGCGGTGACGGAGCCGTCGCGCTCGTTGCGGACCCAGCCATTCAAGCCGAGGCGCCTTGCCTCGCGCTGCGTCCAGACGCGGAAGCTGACGCCCTGGACGCGGCCGGAGATGCGGACGAGAACGGCACGGTGGTTCATCTCAACCTCCCTGTGGCGCGCGAAGATTCCCCTCCCCCCTTGTGGGGAGGGGTTAGGGGTGGGGGTGCCACTTGCAGCCCCGTGCCCCCGTAATACCCCCACCCTTTATCCCTCCCCACAAGGGGGAGGGAGACGTCGGCGTCACGCTTTCCCATCCTTCGACAGGCTCAGGATGAGGGTCGCGCAAGTCGGGTCAGAAGAAGCGATCTCCGCTACCGTCGCGCTGCCCCTCATCCGCCTGCCGGCACCTTCTCCCCGCAGGCGGGGAGAAGGAAAGCTGCTTCAGCGCCGCGTTACCCGCATCGGCAGGCCGCCCTGGGGCTGAGTGGTGAGTTTCTGGACCGGCCAGGGGTTGGTTTCGGCGACGGTGTCGAAGCGGAAGCGGGAGAGCAGGATGGCGAGCGCGATGATGGCTTCCTGCATGGCGAAGCTCATGCCGATGCAGACGCGCGGGCCGGCGCCGAAGGGCAGGTACTGGTAGCGGTCGATGCTGTCCCTGTTTTCGGGATGGAAGCGCTCGGGCATGAAAGCCTCGGGCCTGTCCCACAGCTTGCGGTGGCGATGGACCGTCCAGGGCATGACCAGCACCTGCGCCTTGCGCGGGATCTTCAGGCCCTTGTAGTCGTCGTCGGCGATGGGCTCGCGGTTGATCGAGGGCGCCGGCGGATAGAGCCTGAGCGCCTCCTCGAAGGCGGCGCGGGTGAGCGGCATGGCGTCGAGCCACTTCACCGGGTCGGGCTCGCGCGCCAGCACCGCGTCGATCTCCTGTTCGACCTTGTCGCGCTCCCAGGTGGCCTCGGCGAGGCAGTAGATGGTCCAGCCGAGCGCACGGGCCGTGGTCTCGTGGCCGGCGCCGATGAAGGTGATGATGTTGTCCTCGATCTCCTGGCGCGACAGCCCGTCGGGGCCTTCCGCGCGCAGAAGCAGGGTCAGGAAATCCTCGGGCACGCCCTGCGGATCGCGAACCAGCCTGTCGCTGCGCATCGCAACCGTGTCGGTGACGATCTTGCGGAAGTAAGCCATGGTCTTGCGGCCGCGGATGCGGGTGATGCGCGGCAGCCATTCGGGCGCGCGCAGCAGGTCGAGCGGGTCGACGCGGCCCATGGTCTCGAACAGCCGGTCGATCTCATGGGCGAAGCTGCCGGCCTCGCCGGCGATCTCGCCCGAAAACAGCGTCTCGGCCAGGATCTCGTAGGTCAGCATGGTCATGTCCTGGGCGACGTCGACCGGGGCCGACGCATCGTCGTAGCGTTTGACGAAGTCGAGGGTGCGGGCCAGCATCGGCTGGGCGAAGCCGAAGATGTGGCGCGGGGTGAAGACCGGCGCCATGGCCTTGCGCGACCGCTTCCAGACGTCGCCCTCGGCGGTCAGCAGTCCGTCGCGCAGGATCGGGCGCAGGATCATCTGGCGGACGGTCGCCATCTTGTAGTTCTTCGCGTTGTCGACCAGCACGTGGCGGATGAGGCCAGGATCGTTGGCGATGACCAGTGGGCCGCCGATACCGGAAACCGAAATCCACGGCTCGTTGTATGACGGCTCGCCCCACAACTCGAGCGGGTTGCGATAGACGATGCGCATCATCTCCAGCGTCGACGGCGGCCGGGTGCGCGGTATCGGCGCCGGCGGGACGAAGGGTTCGGGCCTGGTGTCCATCAGATGTTCCTGCATCGCCCCCGGAATGTAGGCGCGGCGAAGGCATGCGTCCATGCGACCGAACCGCGTGATGAACCAGATGTGAGATGCAGCGCCGCGCGGCCACCCGGCAGCGCCAAGGGCGCCGTCCACCTGGTATCCATGCATGATCCTTCCGAAAGGTCCCGATTTTCGGGGCCATGCATAGGTCACCTAAAGGTGCCTTCTTGCCACCGGAGGGTTTGGGCGCCTATTTCCCGCCGGTCACCATTTGATACCTTCCCAAGGACTGAAATCTTGAAACACCAGCTGAACATCGTCGTGGCCAGCACCCGCCCCGGCCGCGTCGGACCCGTTTTCGCCCGCTGGCTCGAAGCCTATGCGCGCGAGCACGGCAAATTCGAACCCGTCATCACCGACATCGAGGCCTTCGGCCTGCCGATCTTCGACGAACCCAGGCATCCGCGCCTCGGCCAGTACGAGAACGAGCACACCAAGAAATGGTCCGAGGCGATCAAGGCCGGCGACGCCTACGTGTTCGTGACACCGGAGTACAATTTCTTCGCCGCACCGGCGCTGGTGAACGCCGTGAACTACCTGGCGCGTGAGTGGAACTACAAGCCGGCCGGTTTCCTGAGCTATGGCGGCGTGTCGGCCGGCCTGCGCGCCGTGCAGGCCGAAAAGATGCTGCTGACGACGCTGAAGATCATGCCGATCCCGGAAGCCATCGCCATTCCGGCCTTTGCCCAGCACCTCGACGAGGACGGCGAGTTCAAGGCCAACGAACTGGTCAAGGACAGCGCCAACTCCATGCTCGACGAACTGCACCGCTGGAGCGAGGCGCTGAAGCCGCTGCGCGCGGGCTGATCGACCCCTTGTCGCCCGACAGACAGGCGGGCGACAAACCGCCGCTGCGCCAGAATCCTGCAACCAGATTGCAACCTATTGCAGCCAGGGTCGTTGGCACCCCGGTTGAAAGACAACAGGGATCCGGCGTGTAGGCACATGACGAACTGCAAGGTGATGGTGGTCGAGGACGAGATTTTCGTCGCCACCGAAATCGAAAGCGTACTCGAGGAACTGGGGCACCACCCCGTCGGCATCGCAATGGACGCCGCGACGGCGCTCGACCTCGCGCACATGGCCGAGATCGCGCTTGTCGACCTCAACCTGCGCGACGGGCCGACGGGCTCGCATCTCGGACATGTCCTGGCCGAGCAGTTCGGGGTGACGGTGCTGTACATGACCGCCAATCCCTCGCAACTGGGCGACGGCATTCCCGGGACGCTCGGGGTGATGCCGAAGCCCGTCATGGACGAGGAGTTGCGGCAGGCCATCGCCTATGCGGCGGCGCGGCGCCATCGCGTCGAGGCAGAGCCGCCGGTGCGGCTGAAGCTCTTCGCCGACAATTCCAACGAGCACGCCGACAAATCCTGACAGCTGTGCGGGTCGCCCGGATCAGCGCCGCAAGGTCGACGACCGGCTGAGCTGCGTCTTCGGCACGACGATCGACACTTCGAGGCCCTCAGCCTGCCAGCTGCGCTCCAGCCTGCCGCCGAGCTGGCCTTCGACGCTGAGCTTGACCAGGCGGCTGCCGAAGCCTTCGGCCTGCGGCTCGCCTTCGAGCGGCCGCCCGCCGGTCTCCTTCCAGACCAGGCGGTAATCGTCGCCGGACCTTGCCGAACTCAGCACGACCCTGCCGCGGGGGCTGGCGAGCGCGCCGTATTTGGCCGCGTTGGTGGCGAGTTCGTGGATGAGAAGGGCCAGCGGCGTGGCCGCCGCATCGTCGATGACGGCATCGTCGCCCTCGAAGACGAAGCGGCCACTGTCGCCACCGACATGCGGTGCGAGCAGAAGCGTGACCAGCGCTTGCAGCGACGAATTGTTGTCGGCCGGACGCGAGGCGGCGCTGTGCGGCCTGACGAAATCATGCGCCTTGCCCATGGCGACGATACGCTGGCGCAGTTCGTCGGCCAGCGGCTTGAGATCGGGATAGGAGCGCGCCGACAGGCCGATGATGCCGTTGAGGACCGAGAAGATGTTCTTGATGCGGTGGCTGAGTTCGTGGGCCACCACCTCGCGCTCCTCGGCGACCAGCTTGGTCTCGTGGATGTCGGTGCAGGTGCCGAACCAGCGGATGATGTCGCCGGCCTTGTTGCGGATCGGCAAGGCGCGGCCGAGCGTCCAGCGGTACTCGCCGCTGTGGTGCCGCAGGCGGTATTCGATCTGGTAGGGCTCGCCCGTGGCCAGGCAACGATGCCAGAGCTCCCAGGCGCGCTGCTGGTCGTCGGGATGGAACATGCCGTTCCAGCCGGCACCGTCGGTGGTGCCTTCCGCCATGCCGGTGAACTCGTACCAGCGGGCGTTGTAGTAGTCGTGGTGGCCGTCGGCGCGGGTCGACCAGACCATCTGCGGCATGGTGTCGGCGAGCGTGCGGAAGCCGGCCTCGCTGGCCGCGAGCGCCGCCTCGAATGCCTTGCGCTCGGTGATGTCGATGACGACGCCGGGCAGACGCTCGCCGCCCTCGGCGTCGCCGACCACCCGGCCGGTGGCCAATATCCAGCGCAGCGTGCCATCGGCACCCGGCAGGCGATATTCGACGCGCAGGTCGCCGCGTTCGGCAATCGCCTGTTCGAGGGCGTTCAGTACCAGGTCGCGGTCGGCCTCGTGGATCCGATCGAGGAAGCGTGCCTGCGGAATGCCGCGCTCGGCATCAGCGGCGTCGAGGTCGAACATCTGGGCGAAACGTGCATCGGCAGTGACCCAACGGCTGGAGACGTCCATGTCCCAGGCGCCGACGATGCCCGAGGCGGCCAGCGCCAGCGACAAGCGCTCCTCGCTGCGGGCAAGCGCCTTTTCGGCGCGGACACGCTTGGTCGTCTCGGCGAGGATGGCGAATGCCGCCACCGCCCTGCCGTCGTCATCGAGCAGCGGACTGTAGTCAAGGTCGAGCCAGACGCGCTCGGGCAGGCCGTTGCGACGGAACACGAACTCCTGATCCTCGAAGGTGACGGTATCGCCTTCGAGCACCTTGGTCACGATGGTGCGGTTGAAGTCGGCGACCTCGGGCCAGCTGTCGAAGACGGAACTGCCGAAACAGGCGGGATGGCGGCCGGCGGCGATCGGAATGTAGGCGTCGTTGTAGATCATGATGCCTTGGCGCCCGATCATCAGGCACATCGGCACCGCCGACGACAGCATGATGCGGACGCTCATGCGGATGACCAACGGCCACGAGCTGATCGGGCCGAGCGGGGTGGCCGCCCAATCCATTGCGGCGATGCGGCCGTTCATCTCGCCCTCGAGGGTGGGATGAAGACCCGCGGGATCGGCTCCGGACGGCAGGGTTGTGGGCATAAGCGAGCGCAATTCCCAGTTAAAAAATCGAGGCCGTCCTACGAAAACAAGGGACGACCGGCAGTAAGGATCACAATACGGCCGACATCAACAGCCGTGGCGGCGAGAAGTTCCAAACCGGCGGCAATTCGAGGCGCAAGACGATCGCTTCACCGGCATGCCGCCCATGCCGCGGCGAGCGCCGTTATCCACGCCGAACAGGCCCGTAAAACTTGGAAAAACCACACTTAACCCCTATATCTGGGGATCAATCGACGTGCGATTCGGGGCCGATTTTGCCGCGTCCTCCTGCGGCAGCCAGACGAAAGTTTTTCATGAGCGACCAGTCCGAGAACCTTCCCGGCGCCGAGGCCGAGTACGGCGCAGATTCCATCAAGGTTTTGAAGGGGTTGGACGCCGTCCGCAAGCGCCCGGGCATGTATATCGGCGACACCGACGACGGCTCGGGCCTGCACCACATGGTCTACGAGGTCGTCGACAACGCCATCGACGAGGCGCTGGCCGGCCATGCGACGCTGGTGACGGTGTCGCTCAATCCCGATGGCTCCGTCACGGTCACCGACAACGGCCGCGGCATTCCGACCGATATTCACACCGGCGAAGGCATTTCGGCGGCTGAGGTCATCATGACGCAGCTGCATGCCGGCGGTAAGTTCGACCAGAATTCCTACAAGGTTTCGGGCGGCCTGCACGGCGTCGGCGTGTCCGTCGTCAACGCGCTGTCGGTGTGGCTGAAGCTCAAGATCCGCCGCAAGGGCCAGATCCACGAGATGACCTTCAATCACGGCAACGCCGTTGCGCCGCTGAAGGTGACGGGCGATGCCGGCGACGAAACCGGCACCGAGGTGACGTTCCTGCCCTCGCCCGAAACGTTCACCATGACCAACTTCGACTACGGCACGCTGGAGCACCGGCTGCGCGAGCTCGCCTTCCTGAATTCGGGCGTGCGCATCCTGCTGTCGGACAAGCGCCATGCCGACATCAAGAGCCAGGAATTGCTCTATGACGGCGGCCTGATCGAGTTCGTGAAGTATCTCGACCGGGCCAAGAAGCCGTTGATCGGCGCTCCGATCGCCATCCGGGCGGAGCGCGACGGCATCACCGTCGAGGTGGCGATGTGGTGGAACGACAGCTACCACGAGAACGTGCTGGCCTTCACCAACAACATCCCGCAGCGCGATGGCGGCACCCATCTCGCCGGCTTCCGCGGAGCCTTGACGCGCCAGGTGACCGGCTATGCCGAGACCTCGGGCATCTCGAAGAAGGAAAAGGTCTCGATCATCGCCGACGACACCCGCGAGGGCCTGACGGCGGTGCTTTCGGTCAAGGTTCCCGATCCGAAGTTCTCGTCGCAGACCAAGGACAAGCTGGTGTCGTCGGAAGTCCGCCCGGTGGTGGAGAGCCTGGTCAACGAGGCGCTCGGCACCTGGTTCGAGGAACATCCGACAGAGGCCAAGACGCTGATCGCCAAGGTGGTGGAAGCCGCCGCCGCCCGCGAAGCGGCGCGCAAGGCGCGTGAGCTTACCCGCCGCAAGGGCGTGCTCGACATCACCTCGCTGCCCGGCAAGCTGGCCGACTGCCAGGAACGCGATCCCGCGAAATCCGAAATCTTCATCGTCGAGGGTGACTCGGCAGGCGGCTCGGCCAAGAGCGGCCGGTCGCGCCAGAACCAGGCGATCCTGCCGCTGCGCGGCAAGATCCTGAACGTCGAGCGCGCCCGCTTCGACCGCATGCTGTCGTCGGACATGATCGGGACGCTGATCACCGCGCTCGGCACCTCGATCGGCAAGGACGAGTTCAACGCCGACAAGCTGCGCTACCACAAGATCATCATCATGACCGACGCCGACGTCGACGGCGCCCACATCCGCACGCTGCTCTTGACGTTCTTCTTCCGGCAGATGCCGGAGCTGATCGAGCGCGGGCACCTCTACATCGCCCAGCCGCCGCTCTACAAGGTAACCCGCGGCAAGAGCTCGCAGTACCTGAAGGACGAAAGCGCCTTCGAGGAATATCTCGTCGATGTCGGGCTGGACGAGGCGTCGCTGACGCTGGCCGGCGGCGAAGTGCGCGTCGGCCAGGACCTGCGCGCGGCGGTGGCCGACGCGCTCGGCGTGCGCACTTTGATGGACGGGCTGCACACGCGCTACTCGCGCCCGGTGGTCGAGCAGGCGGCAATCGCCGGCGCGCTCAACCCCGACATCTTCAACGATCTCGGCCGCGCCAACGCCATGGCCGAAGCCATCGCCGAGCGGCTCGACCTGATCTCGGAAGACATCGAGCGCGGCTGGAGCGGCAAGGTTTCGACCTCGAACGACGGTTCCGGCGGCTATGTCTTCGAGCGCACGCTGCGCGGCGTGACCGAACATGTGCATCTCGACATGGCGCTGATCAACTCGGCCGACGCGCGCGCGCTCGACCGCTTTGCCGCCCGCCTGGGCGAGATCTACGGCCAGCCGCCGGTGCTGCGACGCAAGGAGAACTCGGAATCGATCGCCGGGCCGCTGGCGCTGCTGCACGCGGTGTTCGCCTCGGGCCGCAAGGGCCTGACCATGCAGCGCTACAAGGGCCTAGGCGAGATGAACGCCGAACAGCTGTGGGAGACCACGCTGGACCCGAACGTGCGCTCGCTGCTCAAGGTGCAGGTGACGGACGCCACCGACGCCGACTCGCTGTTTGCCCGCCTGATGGGCGACGAGGTCGAGCCGCGCCGCGACTTCATCCAGGAGAACGCGCTGAGCGTCGCCAACCTGGACGTCTGACCGCGGCCTTTTCCGCTCTGGTTCATTTCGCCCCCTTTGCCCAGCGGAGGGGGCGATTGTGTTTTTGGGGTTTGCGTGGGCAAAAAGCCTGCGGGGTTGGCTTTTCCATATACGTTCTATATATGAACCATATATGGAGACCCCGATGGGCATTGTGAACATAGACGACGAACTGCACGAGCAACTGCGCAGGGCGAGCAAGGTATCGTGCCGCTCGATCAACGCGCAGGCGGCGTTCTGGATCAAGGTCGGCATGCTGTGCGAGACCAATCCGACGCTGAGCTTCAACGAGATCATGGAGCGCGAGCTGAGTTCGGCGGGCGTTTCGGCCCAGTCGCTGGCAGCGATCCAGGCATGACCAAGCAGCCCGAGGAACTGCTGCTGCTGGCCGAGTCCGGCAGGCTGCTGGCATCGGTGTTTACGCTTCTCGACCGAACCCCGCTCGAAGGCCGATCGACGCTCGAGATCAACGACATGGTCGAGCGCTTCATCGTCGACGAGCTCCAGGCCCGGCCCGCGAGCAAGGGCCAGTACGGCTATGGCTTCGTACTTAACTCGTCGATCAACGAGGTGGTCTGCCACGGCATACCCTCGCCATCGGACGTGCTCAGGAACGGCGACATCGTCAATCTCGACATCACGCTGGAGAAGAACGGCTACATCGCCGATTCCAGCAAGACCTATCTCGTCGGCGAGGTGAACCCTGCCGCCCGGAGGCTGGTCGAGACCACTCAGGAAGCGCTGTGGCAGGGCATCCGGGCGGTACGCCCGGGCGCCACGCTGGGCGACATCGGCTGGGCGATCGAGCGCCATGCCAAGCGCAACGGCTATTCGGTGGTGCGCGACTTTTGCGGCCACGGCATCGGCCGCGAGATGCACGAGGAGCCCGAGGTCCTGCACTATGGCAAGCCGGGCACCGGGCTGATGCTGCGCGAAGGCATGGTGTTCACCATCGAGCCGATGCTCAATCGCGGCCGGCGCAGCGTGCGGACCGAGGACGACGGCTGGACCGTGGTGACGCGGGACGGCTCGCTGTCGGCGCAGTTCGAGCACACGGTCGCGGTGACGGCTTCGGGCGTGGACGTGCTGACGCTGCGGCCCGACGAGGTGCAGGGCTCCGCTTCGCTCTGAGCCAATCGCGGAGGCGGCCAGCGCCTCTGCGGTATCGCGCTAATCGGCCTCTCGCAGGCGATAGCCGACGCCGGTTTCGGTGGTGATGTATTGCGGCTCGTCGGGGGTCTTTTCGATCTTCTGGCGGAGCTGGCGGACATAGACGCGGAGATATTGCACGTCGGCCGAGCCGCCCCAGACATGCTCGAGCAGGAAGCGGTGGGTGAGCACCTTGCCGGCGTGCTGCACAAGGGCGCGCAGGATGTCGTATTCCTTGGGCGACAGCTTCACCTCCTGCCCGGCGACCCTGACGATGCGCTTGACCAGGTCGACCGACAGCTCGCCGGTCTGGAACACCGGCTTTTCGCCCTGCTGCTGCAGGCGATGGCGGAGCGCGGTGCGGATGCGGGCGATCAGCTCGTTCATGCCGAAGGGTTTGGTCACGTAGTCGTCGGCGCCAAGCTCCAAAGCCTTGACGATGCCGGCCTCGTCGGTGCGGCTGGACAGGATGATGACCGGCACCGCAAGCCCTTCCTCCCGCCAGGCAGCGAGCAGATCGTGGCCGCCCATGTCGGGCAGGCCAAGGTCGAGCAGGATAAGGTCGGGTTTTTCCGCCCTGGCAATGACCAATGCCGGCTTCGCCGCCGGTGCCTCGATGACGGTGTAGTCCTGGGTGCCGAGGCCGACGCGCAAGAGCTTGCGGATCGGCGGCTCGTCGTCGACGACGAGAATCTTCACTGATGACGTGCTCATGCCAATCCCTGAAGTTTCGATGCCTCCGGCGGCACCGGCATGGTGATGGTGAACACGGCGCCCGGCCGATCCGTCCGGTTGGAAGCGACGATGGTGCCGCCCATGGCCTCAACGAAGCCACGGCAGATCGACAGGCCGAGGCCGGTGCCGGCGCGGACATGGTCGCCCTTGCGCACGCGATAGAACGTATCGAAGATCCGTTCCAGATCGGCCTGCGGAATGCCAGGGCCTTCGTCCATGACCTGGAGCACCACCGAGCCGTGGTCGGGCCAGCCGCGGATGCGGACCAACGAGCCTTCGGGGGCGTATTTGGCGGCGTTGTCGAGCAGGTTGAACAGCACCTGCTCGAACAGGACGGGATCGACCTTCAGCATCGGCAGGTCGGCCGGCATGTCGATTTCGGTCTCGTGGTTGGCGGTGATCTTGGCAGCGCGACGCAGGGCCGAGCCGACGATGTCGCCGGCATAATGCAGTGCGTAGTTGGGCTCCATCGCGCCCGATTCGAGCTTGGTCATGTCGAGCAGATTGGCGATGAAGCGATTGAGCCGCTCGGACTCGTCGACGACAGTCGAGACCAGCTCCACCCTGCCCTCCTCCGGCAATGAACCGCCGAATTCGCGCAGTGCACCCGCCGCCCCCATGATGCCGGCGAGCGGCGTCTTGAGGTCGTGAGAGATCGAGGTGAGCAGCGCCGAGCGCAGCCGGTCGGCCTCGACGGCGAGCCTGGCACGGTCGACGTCGGCGACGAGCTGGATGCGTTCGATGGCGACCGCCGCCTGGTCGGCCAGCGCGTCGAAGAGGCGCTGCTGCTCGGGTGTCAGGATCGGTCCCTGGCGGTCATTGTCAAGACCGACGACACCGACGGCCATGCGGCCGGTGCGCAGCGGCAGATAGAGGCGCCGGGCGCCGGGCAGCGTGTCGGCGCCACGGCCGGCGGCGCGGTTGTGCTCCCAGGCCCATTTGGCGGCGGCGATGTCGGCGTCGGCAAGCGTGTCGTCGGGCGGATAGCCGGCCTTGACGGCGATGCTGCCATCCTCAGGCAAGAGCAGCACGACACGGACCTTGAGCATCGAGGCGATGTGGAAGGCTGTGGCCCAGAGCACATCGTCGAGCGTGCCGGTGCCGGCAAGCTTCTTGGCGAACAGATAAAGGTCCTCGGTCATGCGGGCGCGCTCGCGCGCCGCGGCGGCCTGACGCTGGACGCGGCCGGTGAGGTTGGAGGCGATGACCGCGACGACGAGGAAGAACAGGAACGCAACGACGCTCTCTGGATCGGAGATGTCGAGCGTGTAGAGCGGCGTCAGGAAGAAGAAATTGTAGGTGCCGGCACTGAGCAGCGAGGCAAACAGGGCCGGCCACAGGCCGAGCGTTACCGCTGACGTCAGCACCGCCATCAGGAAGACGAGGGCGATGGAGCGGACGTCGAGGAACTGGTCGAGCAGGAAGCCGACGGCGAGCGCGCCGACGACATGCAGCGTGGCGGTGAAATAGGGCCACAGGTCGAAGCGGCGACGCTGGGCGGCGGTCTTGACGCCTTGCGAAGCCAGTGCCGCATCCTGCTCGGTGCCCGAGGTGACGTGGACCGAGATGTTGCCGGCCTGGCGGATCAGGTCGTGGGTGACTGAGCCCTCGAACAGCTCGCGCCAGCGCGACTTGGACGGCTTGCCGACGACGATGTGGGTGAAGTTGTGGGTGCCGGCGTGGCGAACGATGTCTTCGGCCACCGCCTGGCCGGGAATGGTGACGGCCTCGCCGCCGAGCTGTTCGGCCAGCCGCATGGTGGCGGCGAGCCGGTCCTTGTCGGCGTCGCCGAGATTGGCCGAGCGCGAGGTCTCGACATGGAGTGCTGCCCAGGGGCAGCGCAGCCGATCGGCCTGGCGGCGGGCGAAGCGGACCAGCGAGGCGCTGCGCGGATGCTCGTCGACGGCGACCAGCACCCGGTCGCCGGCGGCCCACGGCCCCTCGATGGCATGGGCCTGCATGTGGGTGAGCAGCTGCTCGTCGACACGCTGGGCGGTGCGGCGCAAGGCAAGCTCGCGAAGTGCGGTCAGGTTGCCGGGCGAGAAGTAGTTCTCGATGGCGCGGCGCGCCGTGGTCGGCACATAGACCTTACCTTCGTGCAGGCGCTTGATCAGGTCGTCGGGCGTGAGATCGATGATCTCGACGTCGTCGGCGCGGTCGATGATCAGGTCCGGCACCGTCTCGCGCACGGTGATGCGCGTGATCTGGGCAACGATGTCGTTGAGGCTCTCGACATGCTGGATGTTGAGCGTGGTGTAGACGTCGATGCCTTGGGTCAGCAGTTCCTGGACGTCGAGATAACGCTTGGGGTGGCGGCTGCCCGGGGCGTTGGTGTGGGCCAGTTCGTCGACCAGCACCAGCTTGGGGCGGCGGGCGATGATGGCGTCGAGGTCCATCTCGTCGAGCGTGCGGCCCTTGTAGTCGACCGCCTTGCGCGGGACGACCTCGAAACCCTCGACCAGCGCCTGGGTCTCGCGGCGGCCATGGGTCTCGACCACACCGATGACGACGTCGGTGCCGTCGGCGAGCCGGGCGCGGCCCGACATCAGCATCTCGTAGGTCTTGCCGACGCCGGGGGCTGCGCCGAGGAAGATCTTCAGGCGGCCACGCCCCTCGCGCTCTGCGGTTTCGAGCAGCGCGTCCGGCGAAGGCCTGGCTTCCTTGTCCCTGAGATCGTCTGGCATCTGTTCTTCGTGTCGCTCGGCGCGCCGGAGTTCTGACAGGTGTTAGAACTCCGGCGCGACCTTGTCAGGGTGCAATCGCAGCGTCGAGTGCCAAATTCAACTTGAGCACATTGACCACCGGCTCGCCCATGAAGCCGAGCTCGCGCGCCTCGACGTGGCTGTCGACGAGCTTGCGGACAAAGGCCTCGTCGGCGGCACGCGCCTTGGCCACGCGGGCGACCTGGAAGTAGGCGGCCTCGGGCGACAGATGCGGGTCGAGGCCGCTGCCAGAGGCGGTGACCAGTTCCATCGGCACCGGTGCACCGGGATCGGTCTGCTTCAGGGATTCTGCCTCGGACTTGATGCGGTCGATCAGCTTGGCGCTGGTCGGACCGAGGTTGGAGCCGGAGGAGGCTGCAGCGTTGTAGCCGTCGCCGGCGGCCGAGGGGCGGCCGTGGAAATAGCGGTCGCCGGTGAAGGCCTGGCCGATCAGCTCAGAGCCGATGACCTTGCCGTCCTTCTCGACCAGGCTGCCATTGGCCTGCCTGGGGAACAGCACCTGGGTGATGCCGGTCATGCCAAGCGGATAGGCAAGGCCGGTGATGACGGTGAGCGCTGCGATCATGACGAGTGCGGGTCGTAATTGCTTCAACATGGAAGTCGTCCTTATGCGAGGCCGATGGCGGTGATCGCCATGTCGATGGCCTTGATGCCGATGAAGGGCACGACGATGCCGCCGAGGCCGTAGACCAGCATGTTGCGGCGGAGCAGCGAGGCAGCACCGACAGCGCGATACTTCACGCCGCGCAGCGACAGCGGGATGAGGGCCACGATGATCAGCGCGTTGAAGATGATGGCCGACAGGATGGCGCTTTGCGGGGTGGCAAGGCCCATGATGTTGAGGGCGCCGAGCTGCGGGTAGAAGGCGAGGAACATCGCCGGGATGATGGCGAAATACTTGGCGATGTCGTTGGCGATGGAGAAGGTGGTGAGCGCGCCGCGGGTCATCAGCAATTGCTTGCCGATCTCGACGATCTCGATGAGCTTGGTGGGATCCGAGTCGAGGTCGACCATGTTGCCGGCCTCGCGGGCGGCGACGGTGCCGGTGTTCATGGCGACGCCGACATCGGCCTGGGCGAGTGCGGGGGCGTCGTTGGTGCCGTCGCCGCACATCGCCACCAGCTTGCCCTTGGCCTGCTCCTCGCGGATCAGCGCCAGCTTGTTCTCCGGCGTCGCCTGGGCGAGGAAGTCGTCGACGCCGGCTTCGGCCGCGATGGCCGCTGCCGTCATCGGGTTGTCGCCGGTGATCATGACGGTGCGGATGCCCATGCGGCGCAGCTCGGTGAAGCGCTCCCTGATGCCGCCCTTAACGATGTCCTTGAGGTAGACGACGCCGAGCAGGCGGGCGTCGCGGACGACCGCCAGCGGAGTGCCGCCGAGCTTGGCGATCTCGTCGGAGATCTGCTGGATGCTGCGCACGGCTTCGCTGTCGGCCGGGGTGCCCGAGGCGGAAGCGGCGATCGACCGGACATGGGCAAGCACCGAATCGACCGCGCCCTTGCGGATGGAGGAGCCGTCGAAATCGACGCCGCTCATCCGGCTCTGGGCGGTGAAGGGCACGAAGTGGGCATGCAGCGAACCCATGTCGCGGGCGCGGATGCCGTAGCGCTCCTTGGCGAGCACGACGATGGAGCGGCCTTCCGGCGTCTCGTCGGCGAGCGAGGCGAGCTGGGCGGCGTCGGCCAGTTCCTGCTCGGACACGCCCTTGACCGGACGGAACTCGGTGGCCTGGCGGTTGCCGAGCGTGATGGTGCCGGTCTTGTCGAGCAGCAGCGTGTCGACGTCGCCGGCGGCCTCGACCGCGCGGCCCGACATGGCGAGCACGTTGAAGCGGACAAGGCGGTCCATGCCGGCGATACCGATGGCCGAGAGCAGCGCGCCGATGGTGGTGGGGATCAACGTGACGAACAGCGCGACCAGCACGATGACCGGGATGTAGCCGCCGGCATAGGTGGCGAAGCTCGGGATGGTGGCAACCGCAAGCACGAAGATCAGCGTCATGCCGGCGAGCAGGATGTTGAGCGCGATCTCGTTGGGCGTTTTCTGGCGCTCGGCGCCCTCGACCAGCGAGATCATGCGGTCGAGGAAGGTCGAGCCGGCAGCGGCGGTGATGCGCACGCGGACCCAGTCCGACAGCACCTGGGTGCCGCCGGTGACGGCCGAACGGTCGCCGCCGGACTCGCGGATGACGGGCGCGGATTCGCCGGTGATGGCCGCCTCGTTAACCGAGGCGACGCCCTCGATGACCTCGCCATCGGAGGGGATGATGTCGCCGGCCTCGACGAGGACGACCTGGCCGACCTTGAGGCTGGTGCCGGGCACCAGCTTCCAGGCGGTGCGTCCATCGCCGTCGAGCAGCTTGGCCTGGGTTTCGGTGCGCGCCTTGCGCAGCGAGTCGGCCTGGGCCTTGCCGCGACCTTCGGCGACGGCTTCGGCGAAGTTGGCGAACAGTACTGTGAACCAGAGCCACAGGATGATCTGGAACGAGAAGCCGAGGCCGTCCGCCCCCGATATCAGGTCCTTGACGAACAGCACTGATGTCAGCGCCGTGACGACGGCGACGACGAACATGACGGGGTTCCGGGCCAAGCTGCGCGGATCGAGCTTCCTGAAGGCATCGCCGATCGCCGGGAGAAGGATGCGAGCGTCGAGCAGGCTCGCGGATTTGTGGGTACTCATGCGAGAGACTCCGGTTCTTTCGGTTTGCGCATCAGAAGGTCTGGCCGACGATCATGGCGAGGTGCTCGACGATCGGGCCGACGGCGAGCGCCGGGAAGAAGGTCAGGCCGCCGACGATCAGGATGACGCCGGCAAGCAGGCCGACGAACAGCGCACTGTCGGTCGGGAAGGTGCCGGCCGAGGCGGGGACAGTCTTCTTGGTGACCAGCGAGCCGGCGATGGCAAGCGCCGGGATGATGACCAGGAAGCGACCCATCAGCATGGCGAGGCCGATGGTGATGTTGTACCAGGGCGTGTTGCCGGTGAGGCCGCCGAAGGCCGAGCCGTTGTTGGCGGCACCCGAGGTGTAGGCATAGAGGATCTCGGAGAAGCCGTGCGGGCCGGGCGTGCCGACGGATGCCACCGCACTCGGGATCAGCACAGCGATGGCGGTGAAGCCGAGCATGGCGAGCGGCAGGCACAGGATGGCGAGCACGGCCATCTTGACCTCCTTGGCCTCGATCTTCTTGCCGAGATATTCGGGCGTGCGGCCGACCATCAGGCCGGCGACGAAGATGGCGATGACGACGAACATCAGGATGCCGTAGAAGCCGGCGCCGACGCCGCCGACGATGACTTCGCCGAGCTCCATGTTGATGAGCGGGATCATGCCGCCAAGTGCGGTGAACGAGCCGTGCATGGCGTTGACGGCGCCACAGGAGGCAGCGGTGGTGACGACGGCGAAGAGCGACGACAAGACGATGCCGAAGCGGACTTCCTTGCCTTCCATGTTGCCGCCGTCGATGCCGAGCGCATGAACCAGCGGGTTGCCGGCAGCCTCGGCCCAGTAGGTGACGGCAACGCCGGCGACGAACAGGATGCCCATGGTGGCGAAGATCGCCCAACCCTGACGCTGGTTGCCGACCATGCGGCCGAAGACGTTGGTGAAGGCAGCGCCCAGCGCGAAGATCGAGACCATCTGGAGGAAGTTGGAGATGGCGTCGGGGTTTTCGAACGGATGCGCCGAGTTGGCGTTGAAGAAGCCGCCGCCATTGGTGCCGAGCATCTTGATGGCGAGCTGCGAGGCAACCGGCCCGAGCGCAATGGCCTGCTCGGCACCTTCGACCGTGGTGGCGGTGACGTAGGAACCGATGGTCTGCGGCACGCCGAGCCAGACATAGGCGAGGGTCAAGGCGATGCAGAGCGGCAGCAGCACGTAAAGCGTGGCGCGGGTCAGGTCGACCCAGAAATTGCCGATCGACTTTCCGGAAGCGCGGGCGAAGCCGCGGATCAGCGCCATGCCGATGGCGATGCCGGTGGCGGCGGAGACGAAGTTCTGCACCGTCAGGCCGGCCATCTGCACCAGGTAGGACATGGTGCTTTCGCCGCC
Organism: Aminobacter aganoensis; assembly: GCF_014206975.1. GTDB lineage: Bacteria > Pseudomonadota > Alphaproteobacteria > Rhizobiales > Rhizobiaceae > Aminobacter > Aminobacter aganoensis. Next base: position 179,972 of record NZ_JACHOU010000003.1, on the reverse strand, counting down.
ATAGTTCTGCCAGTTGGTGTTGGCGACGAAGCTGACGGCGGTGTTGAAGGACAGCTCGGCGGGCACGGCGGACATGCCGGCAGGGTTGAACGGCAGCGAGCCCTGGAAACGCTGCAGCGCATAAAGCAGCAGGAAGCCGGCGATGTTGAAGGCCAGCATGGCCGCGGCATAGCCGGTCCAGTGCTGGTCCTCGCGCTCGCTGGTGCCGGCGAGGCCGTAGAGCAGGCGCTCGACCGGGCCGAGGACGGGGGTGAGGAAGGTGCGCTCGCCGCTGAATACGCGGTACATGTAGCCGCCGAGCGGCTTCACGAGCAGAACGATGACCCCGCAAAAGACGAGGATCTGTAGCCAGCCATTGATGGTCATGAGAATAGCTTTCCGAACATGCGCGGGACGGTCTTCAGAACCGTTCGGGGCGGATGAGCGCGTAGGTCAGGTAGGCGAGCAGGAACACGGTAACCCCGCCAGCGAGAATGTAGTCGAACAACATCGGACGCTCTCATTTGTTGAATTTGCGCATCGTGCTTCCTGAAAATCGTTTGCGATTTTCGGGCCGGTGCTCAGAGGATGTCGCAGGCTTTGACGTAGGCGAAGCACATGGCGAAGAAGACGGCGCCTATGGCGAGTACGAAGATGTCCATCTCCGTGGTCCTTTCCTGAAATCGTCCCGGGGGGCGGGCGTTGGATCGATGCACGACACGACGACGCCAGCGGTGCGGGCGTCGTCGGCAAAACTGTCGATGTCAGGGAGGAATCTGGGGCAGAACCGCATTAAGGTTCGAGAGAGCGGCCCGGGCAAAGAAATAGGAATTGCATAAAGAAAACGGCCCTCGGGCGGATGCCGGAGGGCCGTCTTGTCGTCAGATATGAGGCTGCCGAGGCAGCGGTAAGTTAGCCGGCGATCAGGCCAGGCCTTCGGCGCGCAGGGCCTTCTGCACCGCCGGGCGGGCCGCCACGGTGCCGAGATAGCGCTGGATGTTGGCGAAGGAGGACAGGTCGATGCCGACATGTTTTGCCCAGCCGAGGATGGTCCAGAGATAGGCGTCGGCAGCGGTGAAGACATCGCCCATCAGGTAGGAGCGGCCTTCGAGCTTGCCGTCGACATAAGCGAGGCGCTTTGCGAGCAGGTCGCGGTTGATCTCCTTGGTGGCCTCGGGCGTGTTGGGCTTGAAGAAGGCGCCGAAGACCTTGTGCAGTTCGGTGGCGACGAAGGCCAGCCACTGCTGGACGCGGTAACGCGCCATGTCGCCGGCCTTGGGCATCAGGCCGCTCTCGGGCTTCTGATCGGCGAGGTACTGCACCAGGACGGAGGATTCGGTCATCAGCTCGCCGTCGCCGAGGACCAGCGCCGGCACGTAGCCGTTGGGGTTGGTGGCGAGGAAGTCCTGCTGGGCCTCGGTGGTCTTGGTCTTGCCGTCGACCTTGACGAGCTCGAGGTCGATGCCGACTTCGTTGGCGACGATATGAGGGGCCAGCGAGCAGGCGCCGGGCATGTAGAAAAGCTTCATTTCGGGGAGGAACTCCAATGGTAGGTGGCCCTCTCCTCGCACGCGCGGGCAAGGCGGCCTAGTCACTTCAGGGTGAACACTATGTTCGCATGTTCACCGCAACGAAGCGCAGCGATCAGACAGTGACGGTCCGGAGCCTGTCAGCGATCAGCTGGGCGAGGCGCTCGGCGACCTCTTCCTTGGGAAGGTCGGGCCATTCGTCGACGCCTGATTTGCTCACGATCTTGACCCGGTTGCGGTCACCGCCCATGACGCCACCCTCGTGGCTGACATCGTTGGCGACGATGAAGTCGGCACCTTTCCTGGCGAGCTTGGCCTGGGCGTTCTTGAGCACGTCCTGGGTTTCGGCGGCGAAGCCGACGACCAGATAGGGCCTTTTCGCGTGATGGCCGACGCCGGCGAGGATGTCGGGGTTCTCGACCATCTGCAGCGCCGGAGGCCCCTCGCCCGCCACCTTCTTGATCTTCTCGCCGGCGGCATTGTCGGTGCGCCAGTCGGCGACGGCGGCGACGAAGACGGCGGCATCGGCGGGAAGCAGCTGTTCTACCGCGTCGCGCATCTCGCGTGCGCTCTCGACATGGACGGTCTTGACGCCGGCGGGATCGGCAATCGTGACCGGGCCGGAGACGAGGCGGACGTCGGCGCCGAGCCTTGCCAGTGCCGCCGCAAGCGAATGGCCCTGCTTGCCCGACGAGCGGTTGGCGATGTAGCGCACCGGGTCGATGGGCTCGTGCGTCGGGCCCGAGGTGACGATGATCTTGCGGCCCGACAGCGGCTTCGGCCGGGCGTCGAGCAATTCCTCGATCGCACCGACGATCTGCAGCGGCTCAGCCATGCGGCCTTCGCCGGCCTCGTTGCTCTCTGCCATCTCGCCCTTCATCGGGCCGATGAAGTGGATGCCGTCCTTTTCCAGGGTGGCGCGGTTGCGGCGCGTCGCCGGGTTGGCCCACATGCGCGGGTTCATGGCCGGCGCCATGAGCACCTTCTTGTCGGTGGCAAGCAGCACGGCGGAGGCGAGGTCGTTGGCATGGCCGTTGGCAAGCTTGGCCATGAGGTCGGCGGTGGCGGGAGCGACGACGATCAGGTCGGCCTCACGCGACAGCCTGATGTGGCCGACATCCTGCTCGTCCTGCCGGTCGAAGAGATCGGTGAAGACATGGTCGGCGGTGAGCGCACCGACGGACAGCGGCGTGATGAATTCCTGGGCGGCCGAGGTCATGACAGCCCGCACCGATGCGCCACGCTCGCGCAGGCGGCGGATCAGGTCGAGCGACTTGTAGGCCGCGATGCCGCCGCCGATGATGAGCAGGATGCGCTTGCCGGAAAGAAACATGCTTGGCCCTCAGGCCGGCTTCAGCGCCGGCTCGATGTCGGTATGGATGAAATCGTCGCCCTTGAACAGCAGCGGGACGTTTCGGGTTTTCGCCAGCGCGTAGGCGAAGCAGTCGCCGAAATTGAGCTTCGCGGCGTGCCCGGAACCCCGGCTGAACTTCACCCGCGCCGCAATGGCAGCTTCCAGTTCCTGCTCGCCGAATGGGACCAGCGTGATCAGCGTGTCGGACACCAGCCCTTGCAGAAAAGACAGCCCTTTTGTTGGCGCGACGCCCGCAAGGACGAAGACGCATTCCAGATAAGTGGGCACTGCCATCAACTTGCTCGGCGTCTGCGCCAACATGCTGGCGAATGCCAAAGCTTCGGGCTCGCGGCGAGCGATGGCCACGACAGCTGACGTGTCAATGACCATTACAAGCCCTCATACTCGCCACTGATCGCATCGCTCAGCTCCTTCTGCGAGTAGTACTTGTATCGGCTGTCGGTCGGCTCGTCGGACTCTAGCTCTGCCGCGCGTCGCATGATCTCTTCGGCGTTGATACGGGATGCGGCCGCATGCGGCGCTGCCACCTCATCCGCCAGGATCTGGCGAAGCGCCTCCTCAAGCGAATTGCCGTTCTGCGCGGCTTTCACGCGCAGTGCCTGCTTCACATCCTCAGGCACGTTTCTGATGGTGAGAGTAGCCATGGACGCCTCCATGCTGTCATTGACTGCAATGTAGTCATTGACAGCACCGGCGTCAAACTTGGCCTATGTCAGAGCAATTCCCAGGCGATGTAGACCAGCGTCAGCGCAATGACCCAGAGCGCGATGCGGCCGGAGCGGGTGTGCCGCGCCTCGGCCTTGCCGATGGCGCGCGCGGTCGCCTCGTCGAAGCGCAGGCCGTTCTCGGCCATGGCGTCGATCTGGCGCGACAGGCGTTCGGTGCGGGCGGCGAGATCGGGCGCCTGGCGGACCAGCGACAACAGCGCGCCGAAGCCGTCGCGGGCGTCGATCAGCAGCCCCTGCGGACCCAGATTTCCGGCAATCCAATGACCAACGACCGGTTCGGCGGTCTTCCACATGTTGAAGGCCGGGTCGAGCGTGCGGGCGACGCCCTCGACCACGACCATGGTCTTCTGCAGCAGCACCAGTTCGGGCCGCGTCTCCATGTCGAACAGTTCGGTGACCTCGAACAGCAGCGTCAGAAGCTTGGCCATCGAGATCGTTTCGGCCGGCTGGCCATGGATCGGCTCGCCGATGGCGCGGATGGCCTGGGCGAAGGCAGCGACATTGTGATGGCGCGGAACGTAGCCGGCCTCGAAATGCACTTCGGCGACACGCATGTAGTTGCGGGTGATGAAGCCGTAGAGGATTTCGGCGAGGAAGCGCTGCTCCTTCTTGCCGAGCCGGCCCGAGATGCCGAGATCGACGGCGACGATGTCGCCCTTGGCGTCGACGAACATGTTGCCGGGGTGCATGTCGGCATGGAAGAAGCCGTCGCGCAAAGTGTGGCGCAGGAACGACTGGACGAGCGTCGCGGCAATCGCCTTTAGGTCGTAGCCGGCGGCGCGAAGCCCTTCGATGTCGTTGAGCTTGACGCCGTCGATCCACTCCATGGTGAGCACGTCGCGGCCGGTGCGCTCCCAGTCGACCGCCGGCACGCGGAAACCGGGATCGTCGCGGGTGTTCTCGCCAAGCTCGGAATAGGCGGCGGCCTCGAGGCGGAAATCCATCTCGATCTTGGTGGTCTGGGCCATCGTCTCGGTGATCTCGACCGGGCGCAGACGACGGCTCGAGGGGACGTAGCACTCCTGCAGCCGGGCGGCGAGGAAGTAGCTCTCGAGGTCCTGGAAGAAGCGCTTGCGCACGCCGGGGCGGATGACCTTGACCGCGACCTTGCGCGGGCCGTCGGGCGTCGCGACCTCGGCCGGGTGGACCTGGGCGATGGAAGCCGCGGCGACCGGCGCGTCGATGCTGACATAGAGGTCGGAGACCTTGCGGCCAAGCGAGTCCTCGATCGCGGCGACGGCTTCCGACATCGGGAAGGTGGCCATGCTGTCCTGAAGCAAAGCGAGGTCGAGCGCGATGTCGTCGCCGACGACGTCGGGGCGGGTCGCCAGGAACTGGCCGAGCTTGACGTAGGATGGTCCAAGCCGGGCAACGGCATTGGCGAGGCGATCGCTGCGCACCCGCTTGAGCGCGCGCCGGCGGGTCAGCAGCCTGGCGACGCGCCAGCCGAATTTCGGCAGGCCGGTCAGCTGGTCGCCCGGCAAGGCCGCGACCACGCCCTCGCGCACCAGAACCCAGCCCGCGCGCGCGAGCCGGAAAGACGCCCCGATACTGCTCATCGCGCGGCGTCCGTCAAAGCTTCCAGCCCGAGTGAAGCGCTGCGATGCCGCCGGTGTAATTGCGGAAGGTGACGCGATCGAAGCCGGCGCGGGTGATCATCGCGGCAAAATTCTGCTGGTTGGGAAACTTGCGAATCGACTCGACGAGATAGGCGTAGGGCTCGCCGTCGCCGGTGACGGCCTGGCCGATGCGCGGAATGGCGTTGAACGACCAGGCTTCATAGACCTTGTCGAGCAGCGGCATGTCGACTTCGGAGAATTCGAGGACCAGCAGGCGGCCGCCCGGCTTCAGCACGCGCCAGGCTTCCGTCAGCGCGACATCGATGCGCGGCACGTTGCGGATGCCGAAGGCGATCGTGTAGGCGTCGAAGGTCTCGTCGGCGAAGGGCAGCTCTTCGGCGTTGGCCTCGACGAAATCGGTCTTGCCGGCGAGGCCGCGCTTTTCGGCGCGCTCGCGGCCGACGGCGAGCATCGAGCCATTGATGTCGAGCACGGTGGCATGCGCATTGCCATGCGAGGCATCGATGATGCGGAAGGCGACATCGCCGGTGCCGCCGGCCACATCGAGCACCTTCCAGCCCGGCCGCTTCGGCGGATTGAGCCAGGCAACCATGGCATCCTTCCACACCCGGTGCAGCCCGCCCGACATCAGGTCGTTCATCACGTCATAGCGGTTGGCGACCTTGTGGAAGACCTCGTTGACCAGGCCCTGCTTGTCGCCCGCGCCGACATTGCGGAAACCGTATGAAGTTTCCATGCCGCCGACGGCTGTCGTCCGTTGTTCTGACATTTTGTTGTCCAATCAAATCCGGCGGGACCATAGCCGATCACACCAGCCGGCGCTATTGTTTGAGGCGCGGTTTTAGGCCGCGCCCGCGCCGACAAGACAAGGAACAACGAATGCCTTTGAAAGCCGAGCTGCACTGCCACATAGAAGGTGCGGCCGCACCCGAACTCGTCATCCGCCAGGCGCAGAAATACGGCAAGGACGTCTCACCTTTCATCCAGAACGGCGCCTTCGTCTGGAACGACTTCACCTCGTTCCTTGCGGCCTACGACTTCGCCGCCGACCTTTTCCGCACCGAAGAGGACTATGCCAGGCTGTCGGAACACTATCTGACGAGCCTCGCCCGCGACGGCGCGATCTATTCGGAAGTGTTCACCTCTCCCGACCACGCCACCAAGGCCGGGCTGTCGCCGAAGGCCTATACCGATGCGCTCGGCGAAGGCATGGAACGGGCGAAAGCCAAGACCGGCATCGAAGGCCGCATGATCGTCACCGGCGTGCGCCATGTCGGCGTCGAATCAATCGAGGCGGCGGCGCGCTTCGCGGCCAGGTGCAACCATCCGCTGGTCACCGGCTTCGGTGTGGCCGGCGACGAGCGCATGGGCGACTTCGAGGACTATGTGCGGGCCTTCGAGATCGCCCGCGAGGCAGGGCTGGGCATCACCATCCACGCCGGTGAGCTGCTGGGCTGGGAAAGCGTGGCGGCCGCGCTCGACCACATCCGCCCGTCGCGCATCGGCCATGGCGTGCGCGCCATCGAGAACCCGGACCTGGTCAAGCGCATCGCCGACGAGGGCGTGGTGCTCGAAATCTGCCCGGGCTCGAACATCGCGCTGAAGGTCTTCGACAGTTTTGGCGAGCACCCTTTCCGCAAGCTGCGCGACGCCGGCTGCAAGGTGACGCTGAACTCCGACGATCCGCCCTATTTCTGGACCAACCTGAAGCGCGAATACGACCTCGCCGCCGAGCATTTCGGCATGGACGAGAAGGCGCTGATGGCGACGACGCGCACGGCGATCGAGGCGGCGTTCGTCGACCGCAAGACAAAATCGGCGCTGATGGCCCGGCTGGACGGCCATAAACGCTGAATTTCGACCGACAAAACTGTGGTTCAAGGCTGGCGCGACATTGGTCGACAGCGCGCCAGCCGATAGAATGGCGTCAATTTTCCGAGTTCCAGGAGCGTACACCCATGACCGTTACCGTCGTCGACCATCCGCTTGTCCAGCACAAGCTGACCATCATGCGCGACAAGGAAACCTCGACCGCCGGCTTTCGCCGCCTGCTGCGCGAGATTTCGCTGCTGCTCGGCTATGAGGTGACGCGCGACCTCGAACTGACCACCAAGATGATCGAAACGCCGATCGAGACGATGGAAGCGCCGACGCTGGAAGGCAAGAAGCTGGTGTTCGCCTCGGTGCTGCGCGCCGGCAACGGCCTGCTCGAAGGCCTGCTCGACCTGGTGCCGGCGGCGCGCGTCGCCCATGTCGGGCTCTATCGCGACCACGAGACGTTGGAGGCGGTGGAGTATTTCTTCAAGGCGCCGAGCGATCTCGGCGATCGCCTGGTGATCGTCGTCGACCCGATGCTGGCGACGGCCAATTCGGCGATTGCCGCCATCGACAAGCTCAAGGGTCGCGGCGCCACCAATCTGCGCTTCCTGTGCCTGCTGGCCTCGCCCGAGGGCATCGAGCGCTTTACCAAGGCGCATCCCGACGTGCCCGTCTTCACCGCCTCGATCGACCGCGAGCTCAACGACAAGGGCTACATCATCCCCGGCCTGGGCGACGCGGGCGACCGCATGTACGGCACGAAATAAGCGCTTAACCGGCAGTTTACCGCCTTTGGCATTGGGCCGAGGCCGTTAAAGCCGCGATCACCATCCGCCGCCTAACGTGACGCCCGGAACAAAGGGCGTCACATGCTGCGCAAGGTCATCATTTTCGGCGTATTCGCCGCGGCATCGGCGTCGCTGCCGTCGCTTTACGAGAAGCACGGCCAATCGTTGCTTTCGACCGCTGTCGAAAACAGCGCGGATGCGCCACGGCCGGTCGAGGTCAGTGCCGCCACCAGTTCGGTCGCCGGACGCCGGGTGGTGATCGACCAGGACATGCGCGGCCATTTCACCGCAACCTTCAAGCTGAACGGCAAGCAGGTGGACGCGATGGTCGATACCGGCGCGACGCTGGTCGCCATCAACCTGTCGACGGCGCGCCGCGCCGGCGTCAAGGTCGCGGCCGGCGACTTCACCCGCGAGGTCAACACCGCAAACGGCATCGCCAAGGCCGCCATTGCGCGCATCGACCGGCTGCAGATCGGGCGGATCAGCGTCGACGACGTGCCGGTGGTGGTCCTCGAGGACAAGGCGCTGGAAGGCACGCTGATCGGCATGAGCTTCCTGTCCCGGCTGAAGAAGTACCAGGTCGAGGACGGGTCGCTGCTTCTGGTGCAGTAGCGCGTCCTTCAAGGCTCGCCTTCCCGCTGACGTGCAGACACGGCAAGCCGCTCAATCCTGCGGCGCGATTTTCCGAACCACGACCTTCGCGCGGGCAGGCTTCGCCTCGCCGATGGCGTAGGCGGCAAGCACCGAAGCTGCGGCTGCATCGGCATCGGCGGCGTTGCGGGCGTGGACCAGCGCCAGCGGCTCCCCCTTGCCGACCTCGGCGCCCACCGGCAGCAGGGCGGTGATGCCGACCGCGTGGTCGACCTTGTCCTCGGGCCGGGTGCGGCCGCCGCCGAGGGCGACGACGGCGAGGCCGATGTCGCGGGTGGCGATGGCTGATACGAAGCCGCCGTGCGGGGCCTTCACCACGAGTTCCACCTCTGCCTTTGGCAAATACTTGACCGGGTTCGACACGAAGTCGGCCGGGCCGCCGAGGATCGCGACCATGCGGCCGAAGATGTCGGCGGCGGTGCCGTCGTCGAGCGCGGTGCGCGCCCGCGCGAGGCCGTCGCGCTGCGAGCCGGCACGGCCGGCGGAGACCAGCATCTCGGCGGCAAGCGCCAGCGTGACCTCTTCGAGACGCGGGTCGCGGAAGCGGCCGGTGAGGAAATCGACCGCGTTGAGAACCTCGACGGCATTGCCGGCAGCGGAGGCCAGCGGCTCGTTCATGCCGGTGATGAGCGCCGTGGTCCTGAGGCCGGCGCCATTGGCGACCTCGACCAGGCTGGTGGCCAGCGCAGACGCGTCACGCGCGCTTTCCATGAAGGCGCCGTTGCCGATCTTGACGTCGAGCACCAGCGAACCGAGGCCGGCGGCGAGCTTCTTGGACAGGATCGAGGCGGTGATCAGCGGCACCGATTCGACCGTCGCGGTGACGTCGCGGACACCGTAGAAACGCTTGTCGGCGGGGGCAAGATCAGAAGTCTGGCCGATGATGGCGCAGCCGGCTTCGCGCACCGTGCGCCGGAACAGCGCAAGGTCGGGCTGGCTGAGATAGCCCGGGATCGAATCCATCTTGTCGAGCGTGCCGCCGGTGTGGCCGAGGCCGCGGCCCGAGATCATCGGCACATAGGCGCCGCAGGCGGCGACGATGGGAGCGAGCATCAGGGAGACATTGTCGCCGACGCCGCCGGTGGAATGCTTGTCGGTGACGGGGCCGGGCAGGTCGGACCAGTCGAGCACGTCACCGGAATCGCGCATCGCCGTGGTCAGCGCCACGGCCTCGTCGCGGCTCATGCCGTTGAAGAAGACGGCCATGCCGAAGGCAGCGATCTGGCCTTCGGAGACTATGCCGGAAGTTATGCCGGCGACGAAGGCGGCGATCTCGGCCGCGCCAAGCTGCTTGCCGTCGCGCTTGCGGCGGATGATTTCCTGCGGGAGCACGGCTACCCTCCCCCTTGTGGGGAGGGTCGATCCGCGCAGCGGAGCGGGGTGGGGGTCGAGAGGCAGGCCTTCACAGCAACGAGGCTGCGGCGGCCATACCCCCACCCCGTCTCGCTCGCTTTGCCTTGCAAAGCGCGCTCGCCGACCCTCCCCACAAGGGGGAGGGTAAGAGCGCCCTCACTCATCGAACGAGCCTTTCTCGAAAGCCTTGCGCAGCACCGAGGCGAGACGGGCGCCGCCGATGGGGGCCATGTCCTTGGTCTCGCGGTGCGACAGCTCGGCACCGGTCATGCCGGCGGCGAGGTTGGTGATGACGGAGCAGGCCAGCACCCTAAGGCCGAGGAAGCGGGCGATGATCGCCTCGGGCACGGTCGACATGCCGACCGCATGAGCGCCGAACATGCGGGCCATGCGGATTTCGGCCGGGGTCTCGAAGGACGGGCCGGAGAACCACATGTAGACGCCCTTGTGCAGCTCGATGGCGGCGGCATCGGCGGCGGATTCGAAGGCCTTGCGCAAGCGGCCGTCATAGGCCTCGGTCAGGCCGACGAAGCGGCGGTCGGTGGGCTCTCCGAACAGCGGATTGGCGCCGGCGAAATTGATGTGGTCCTCGATCAGCATGATCGAGCCGGGCAGCATTTCAGGATCGACGGAGCCGGCGGCATTGGTGAGCACCAGCTTGGTGACGCCGATGCCGGCCAGCGTCTCGAGCGCCGGGCGCATGACCGAGGCGTCGCCATGCTCATAGTAGTGCGCACGGCCGGCCATCATGATGACAGGCCGGCCACCGAACAGCCCGGCAACGAGCTCGCCGGCATGGCCGGTGACGCCGCTTCTCGGGAACCCCGGCAGCGCGGCGTAAGGGATGCGGACGGCGTTTTCGACCTCGTCGACGAGCCCGCCGAGGCCGGAACCCAGCACCATTGCCGTTGCCGGCGCGAGACCGTCGAGCTGCTCGACGAGACGATCGACGGCTTCCTTCATTTCAAGATCTCGCCTTCAAAGCCGTAGGGCAGCATCTGGCCCATGGTAACCGTTTCAACGATGCCGGCATCGTCGCAGAGATACAGCTTGGTATCCGGGCTGGTGAATTCGGCGAGGCGCTGGCGGCAGCCGCCGCAGGGCGTGATGCGGGCCATGCGCTCGGCGACAACTGCGATCTCTGTGATCTTGCCGCCGCCGGCCATGATGTAGTGGCCAAGTGCCGTGGTCTCGGCGCACCAGCCCTCGGGATAGGACGCGACCTCGATATTGGCGCCGGCAAAGATGCGTCCATCCTCGGTGCGCAGTGCCGCGCCGACGGGAAACTTCGAATAGGGCGCATAGGCTTTGGCCATGGCGGTGCGGGCCGCCTGGAAGAGATCATGAGACATGGCGGTATCCTGAAATCTGCCCCTCATCCTTACCCTCTCCCCGTGAATGACGGGGAGAGGGGGGCGTCAACGTCGCAGCGTCCTTCTCCCCGTTCTTCACGGGGAGAAGGTGCCGGCAGGCGGATGAGGGGCGGCTTGGAGTTTCGATCATTCGGCCTTCACCGCTCCTTCACATAAGGCACGCCGCCGGCGCGGGGCGGGATGGCCTTGCCGATGAAGCCGGCGAGCAGGATGACGGTGAGGATGTAGGGCAGCGCCTGCATCAGTTGCACCGGCACCTTGCCGATGATGGGCAACGGCGTGCCCTGGAGGCGGATCGACAGCGCATCGAGGAAGCCGAACAGCAGGCAGGCGAACATCGCCGGCACCGGCTTCCACTTGGCGAAGATCAGGGCTGCGAGCGCGATGTAGCCGCGGCCGGCGGTCATGTCCTTGACGAAGCCGGCGTTCTGGGCGAGCGCCATGTAGGAGCCGGCGAGGCCGGTGAGGATGCCGGTGCAGATGACCGCGCGATAGCGCAGCCAGGTCACCGAGATGCCGGCGGTGTCGACCGCCGCCGGATTTTCGCCGACGGCACGCAGGCGCAGGCCGAAGCGGGTGCGGAACAGCACCCACCAGGTGAACGGCACGGCCAGGAAGGCGACATAGGTGAGCAGCGAATGGCCCGACAGCAGGCCGGAATAGAGCTGGCCGATGACAGGCACGTCGCGCAGCGCGTCGGCGCCGGGCAGCGTGATGGCGCCGAAGCGACCTTCCGGCGGCAGCGACGGCGTGCGGCCGCCCTGCTGGAACCAGGCCTGGCCGAGGATGATGGTCGAGCCGGCGGCGATGAAATTGATCGCCACGCCCGACACGATCTGGTTGCCGCGGTGGGTGATCGAGGCAAAGCCGTGGATCAGCGCCATGCCGACGGAGACCAGCATGGCGACGAGCAGGCCGATCCATGCCGAGGCAAAGACGGCGGCAGCAGCGGCGCCGGCAAAGGCGCCGGCCAGCATCTTGCCCTCGAGCCCGATGTCGAAGACGCCGGCGCGTTCGGAATAGAGGCCGGCCAGGCAGGCGAGCAGCAGCGGCACCGAGACCCGGATCGTCGAGTTCAGGATGTTGATGAGCGTGTCTATGAATTCCATCTCAGGCACGCTCCCCTTTGGTCGCCGATATGCCGACGGATCGCGGGCTGAAGCTCGCGAAGATGCCCTGGATCGTCGGGCGGAACATGTTTTCCAGCGCACCGGCAAACAGGATGACCAGGCCCTGGATGATGACGATCATGTCGCGGGAAATGTTGGGCATCTCGAAGGCGAGTTCGGCGCCGCCCTGGTAGAGCATGCCGAACAGGATCGCCGCCGGCACGATGCCGGCTGGGTGCGAGCGGCCCATCAGCGCTACCGCGATGCCGACGAAGCCGGCGCCGCTGACGAAGTCGAGCGGCACGTTGTGCTGGTCGCCCATGATCGGGTTGAGCGCCATCATGCCGGCCAGCGCACCGGAGATGAGCATGGTAACGATGATGATGCGCACTTCCGAGATGCCGGCATAGCGCGCGGCCTTGGGGCTGAAGCCCATGGTGCGGATCTCGTAGCCGAGCTTGGTGCGCCAGATCAGCACCCAGACCAGGAAGGCCATGACCAGCGCCAGCAGGAAGGAGATGTTGAGCGGTGCCGACGGCCGGACCTTGAGGCCGAACTCGGCCAGCAGCCAGCCGAGCTTGGGCAGTTGCCCGCCTTCGAGGAACTGGCGGGTCTGCGGCGCCATCGAGCCGACCGGCTTCAGCACGTTGACCAGCATGTAGACCATGACGCTGGCGGCGATGAAGTTGAACATGATGGTGGTGATGACGATGTGCGAGCCGCGCTTGGCCTGGAGGTAGGCCGGGATCAGAGCCCACAGCGCCCCGACGAGGGCGGAGGCGAGGATCGCCAGCGGGAAGGTCAGCCACCACGGCAGGACGCTGTCGAAGGCAAGCGCCACAAGGCCGACGCCGAGGCCGGCGATGTAGGCTTGGCCTTCGCCGCCGATGTTGAACAGGCCGCAGTGGAAGGCGACCGCGACCGCAAGACCGGTAAAGATGAAGTTGGTGGCGTAAAACAGCGTGTAGGCGATGCCCTGGCCGCTGCCGAAGGCGCCCTCGACCAGGATGACGGCGGCACGCAGCGGGTTTTCGCCGACGAGCAGCACGACGAGGCCGGCGACGGCAAAGGCGACGAGCAGGTTGACCAGGGGAATGAGGCCGTAGTCGGCCCAGGCCGGGAGTTTTGCGTAAGGCGTGCTCATTCGGCGGCCTCCTTGTGTTCGACGCCTGCCATGAGCAGTCCGAGTTCGCCTTCGGTCGCCTCGGGGCCGCGTTCGCCGACGACACGGCCGGCGAACATCACCAGGATGCGATCGGAGAGCGAGCGGATCTCGTCGAGCTCGACCGAGATCAGCAGCACCGCCTTGCCCTGGTCGCGCATGGCGATCAGCCGCTTGTGGATGAACTCGATGGCGCCGACATCGACGCCACGCGTCGGCTGGCCGACGATCAGCACGCCGGGATCCTGTTCGATCTCGCGGGCGAGCACGATCTTCTGCTGGTTGCCGCCGGAGAAATTGGCGGTCTTGAGCCGTGGGTTGGCCGGGCGGATGTCGTATTTCTCGATCTTCTCCTGGGCGTCCTTCTGGATCGCCTCGAGATTGAGGAACGGGCCCTTCAGATATTGCGGCTTGTCGTGGTAGCCGAGAATCGAGTTCTCGCTTTCGTCGAAGGCGAGCACCAGGCCGACATGGTGCCGGTCTTCCGGCACATGGGCGAGGCCACGGTCGCGCAGTTCGCCCGGGTCGGCCTGGCCGGTCAGGTCGATCGGCTTGCCGTCGAGCATGACGGTGCCGGAGACCGCCTTGCGGATGCCGGAGACGGCCTCCATCAGTTCCGACTGGCCGTTGCCGGCGACGCCGGCGATGCCGACGATCTCGCCGGCGCGGATGTCGAAGGACACGTCGTCGACCATGGTAACGCCGCGCGAATCCCTGACCGTCAGGTTCTTGACCGCAAGCTTGACCGCGCCGGGCTGCGCCTCGCCCTTTTCGACGCGCAAAAGCACGCGGCGGCCGACCATCAGTTCGGCCAGTTCCTCGACCGTCGTTTCGCTGGTCTTGCGGGTGGCCACCATGGTGCCCTGGCGCATGACCGAAACGTTGTCGGTGATGGCCATGATCTCGCGCAGCTTGTGGGTGATCAGCACCACCGTCTTGCCCTGCTCCTTGAGCTGCTCGAGGATGCGGAACAAATGGTCGGCCTCGGCCGGGGTGAGCACGCCGGTGGGCTCGTCGAGGATCAGGATCTCGGCGCCGCGATAGAGCGCCTTGAGGATTTCGACACGCTGCTGGAGCCCGACGGGCAGCTCCTCGATGAGCGCGTCGGGATCGACCTCGAGGCCGTATTCCTTCTCCAGCCGGCGCAGCTCCGAACGCGCCTTGGCGATCGACTTCGTCAACAGGGCCTCGCCCTCGGCGCCGAGGATGACGTTTTCCAGCACCGAGAAATTCTCGACCAGCATGAAGTGCTGGTGGACCATGCCGATGCCGGCGGCGATGGCGTCGTTGGGCGTCTTGATCGCGGCCGTCTTGCCGTTGACGCGAATCTCGCCGCTGTCGGCCTGGTAGAAGCCGTAGAGGATCGACATCAGCGTCGACTTGCCGGCGCCGTTCTCGCCGATGATGCCATGGATGGTGCCGCGCGGAATTTCGAGCGCGATGTCGCGGTTGGCGCGCACGGCGCCGAAACTCTTGTTGATGCCGATCAGCTCGATCGCATTTTCAGCCATTCGACCGTCCCACCTCAGGTTCTTATGTTCTTGTTATGGCTTGTCCGAAGAGCTAGCACGGTCGCCCTGCCCTGCCAATCGGCTCGGCTGCCGTACTCGACAAACCGGGCGCGGACGCCCACTTTCAACTGGTCCGGACCGTTGCGGACCGAGGAGAACGACCATGACCACGTCCGACGACCGGCTGACGACGCTCGAAATCCGCTTCGCCGAACAGGAGCAGGTGATCGAGGAGCTTTCGGGCCAGCTTGCCGAGCAGTGGAAGGTGATCGAACGGCTGCAGAAGAAGCTCGACGCGCTGACCGACCGTTTCCTCGTCCTCGAAGAACAGACCCTGCCCGACACGCCGGTGACGAAACCTCCGCACTGGTAGAAGCGCGGGCCGCCAAGCTCAGGTCAGTCCGGCCGCATCGGAAGGTTGCCACAGCTCGATCGGATTGCCCTCGGGATCGTGGATGCGGCAGAACCGCCCGACCTCGGAATCCCATTCGGCCCGCGTCTCAACCGCTATTCCCGCCGCCGAAAGTTCGGCCATCATGCCATCGAGATCGTCGACGCGCAGGTTGATCAGCCACTGCTGCTCGGCGCGGCCGAAATAGTCGGTGTCGTGGCTGAAGGGCGCCAGGATGGTCGGACCGGCCTGCTGCTTCCAGACTTCCCTGGCGATGTCGACGATGCCGAGATGCGTTTCGTACCAGGCGGCAAGCGCCTTCGGATCCCTGGCCCGAAAGAAGAAACCGCCTATGCCGGTGACCTTAGCCATCGCATCCTCCCGCCGACGGGCGAGCTCCGTGACATTCTCCTGCCTGAACGAAACGAACCACCAGGCAGCCGCCCGGTGGTTCGCAGTCCGGTGTTCAGCCGATCAATAGGGGCACTTGTCGTCCGAGGTGTAGTCGTGGACCTGGACGGTGCCGGCGATGATGTCGGCCTTGGCCTTTTCGACCGCAGCCTTCATCTCGTCGGTGACGAGCGCCTTGTTGTTGTCGTCCATGGCGTAGTCGACGCCGCCTTCCTTGAGGCCGAGATTGTTGATGCCGCCTTCGAACTTGTCGTTCTTGGCATCCATGAAGGCGTTGTAGACGGCAACGTCGACGCGCTTGAGCATCGAGGTCAGCACCTTGCCCGGCTGCAGGCCGTTCTGGTTGGAATCGACGCCGATGCCGAGCTTGCCGGCGTCCGCCGCAGCCTGGAGCACGCCGACGCCGGTGCCGCCGGCCGCGGCGTAGACAACGTCGGCGCCCTGCGAGATCTGGGTCTTGGTGATTTCACCGCCCTTGGTCGGGTCGTTCCAGGCGGCCGGCGTGTCGCCGGTCATGTTCTGGATGACTTCGGTCGCACCCGCGGCCTTGGCGCCGCCGACATAACCGCAGCCGAACTTGCGGATCAGCGGAACGTCCATGCCGCCGACGAAGCCGACCTTCTTGGAGGTCGAGGCGAGTGCCGCCATGACGCCGACGAGGTAGGAGCCTTCATGCTCCTTGAAGACGATCGACTTCACGTTGGGCTTCTCGACGACCATGTCGATGATGGCGAACTTCAGGTCGGGATAGTCGGTGGCCACCTTGTCGAGCGCCTCGGACCAGGCAAAGCCGGCCATGACGATCGGGTTGCGGCCATCCTCGGCGAAGCGGCGCAGCGCCTGCTCGCGCTGCGAGGCGTTGGAAACCTCGAACTCGACATAGGCAATGCCGGTCTCGGTCTTGAACTTTTCGGCGCCGTTGAAGGACGCCTCGTTGAACGACTTGTCGAACTTGCCGCCGAGATCGTAGAGCAGCGCCGGCTGGACATCAGCGGCAAACGCCGGAAGACACATGGCGGTGGCCGCCAGAAGGCCGAGAACGATACGTTTCATGTGATCCACACCCTGTCGGTTGTCTTTTTGCGATCGCCGCGCGCCCCGTTCCTCCGGTTGCCGCACAGCGCATGGCGAGGGCCCTATCCCCCCACGCATAGCCATTTCTTGCACGGGCCAAGACAAAATTCACGCGGAATCTTGACCTTTTGGAAAAATGCACAGGCGTTGCAAATGGTGTGTGAAACGAATGCCTAAATGGCGGCCTTCTGCGGGATCGCGCAAGCAACGCCGGTGCCCTTGAGGCCGCAATAGCCACCGGGATTCTTGGCGAGATATTGCTGGTGATCCTCTTCGGCGAAATAGAACTCCGGCGCGGCCGCGATCTCGGTGGTGATCTTGTCGCGCCCGGCCCCCTTCAGTGCCGCCTGGTAGGCATCGCGCGAGGCGATCGCCTCGGCCTGCTGGGCGTCGGAGAAAGTGTAGATCGCCGAGCGGTAGGTGGTGCCGACATCGTTGCCTTGGCGCATGCCTTGCGTCGGGTCGTGGCTCTCCCAGAAAATCTTGAGCAGGTCGGCATAGGCGACCTGCGTGGGATCGAAAACGACGAGCACGACCTCGGCATGGCCGGTGAGGCCGGTGCAGGTCTCCTGGTAGGTCGGGTTGGGGGTGAGTCCGCCGGCATAGCCGACGGCGGTGACCCAGACGCCGGGCGTCTGCCAGAACAGCCGCTCGGCACCCCAGAAGCAGCCGAGACCGAACAGCGCCTGCTCGAGACCTTCGGGGTATGGCCCCTTGAGCGGGCGCCTGGAGACGAAGTGCTTCGATGCCGTCGGGATCGCCCGCTCGCGGCCGGGCAGCGCCTCGCCGGGCACCGGCAGCTTGAGCTTCTTGTTCAGCATGTCGCTCAGGAAAAACATCGGGAGTCTGCCTTTCTCGGTGAGCCGAAACCCTGTCGCGCCGCGGCAGCGGCCGGCGGTCAGACCTCGGCAGTGAAGCGGCCCGGGCGCCGCCTGTGGCCTATTGCGTAGAGCAGGAAGGCCAGGACGGCGAAGACCGCGAAGCCAGGAAGATTGAGCACGGGCACGATGGCGGCATCCCACAGGACGGGGCCCGTCTTGTCGCGGACGAAAGTCTCGGTCGCCGCCAGCGTGCTCGGCGAGGCCGTCTGCCAGCTGGTGTCGAGCGGGGTCATCACGAGCCGCGAGACGGCGACCGTGCGGGTGGCGTCGAGCACTGCCATGATGACGGCCACCGAAAGCGCGATCGCTGCGGCAAGTCGGAACACGAAGCGGATCATGCGAGGCCCTGGGATACCGGTTTCGACAGCAGAAATAGGGCGTGCGACGCCGCGGCGCAATCACGGACACGCCGAATTGACAGGCAAATGCCTAGACCGGCCGGCTGGCGCGGCGGCTCAGCACACGCCAGAGCGCGAAGACGCCGCCCGATATGGCGCCGGCCACGGTCCCGCCCAGACCCATGAAAATGACGAAGTAACCGCAGCCGCCCTCGAAGCAGCTCATGTCGGTCGCCTCGGCATAGAGCTGGCCGCCGCCGAGGCCGAGCGCCAGACCCAGCGCGCCGCCCAGGACGATGCCGAGCAGGGTGAGCGCGATCGCTGCGGGGACCGACACGGGCGCTCGCGGCGCCCCGGCCGCTGCGACAACAACCGGCCCGGCCTGGCGCTCGCGCCTGACCAGGGCGATCATCGCCGCGCCGACGACGACCTCGCCGGCGGTCCAGGCAAACGAGGCCAGAGAGAAGGCGAAGTCGGGCGCGGCGAGCACGTAAAGCTCGCGGGCGACGAGGACCAGGATGATGACGCTCTGCCAGCGAATGAACTGGACGGCGAAGCGCTGCGACCGGTCGTAGGCCAAGAACAGAAGGTAGAGGCCCCACAGGATGGTGACCGCGCCGAACAGCATGGTGAACCAGATGAAATAGAGCACCGGGCCGGGGAAGTCATAGCTCAGGACGACGGCCAGGCTGCCGTCAATGCCGCGGGCGGAAAGGGCCATGACCAGGCAGAGCCATGCGACCGGCAGCCAGCCAAGCATGCTCCTGTTGCCTGTCGTGCCGCCTTCGGTGGTCATCGTTCCGCCCCGCCCATTGTTCGTCCCGCGACCAGTCTGCTCGGGCCGGCCGGCGCTGGCAAGGTGCCGGCGCCGCAGCTCCACAGGCGCCCGCCCGCGGAAAATCCCCCCTCAGACCACAGAAGGGTCGTCGACTGAGCTTTGTGGCATGGCGCGCCGGCAGGGGGCAGGCCGGCCGCACGGGGCGCATCACGTCCTATTTTGCCGGCAAGGCCAATTCGCCGGCAAGATTTGCACGCGACCGCTTGGCAAGCGTCGCGGGATCGACTAGATGAGCCCGGCGGTGGAATGCAAGCGATTGTGTTCGGCCGCAGGCGGAAGGCGCAGGCAGGTTGACTGCGCCCCGATTGCCGGCCCCAGCGGCCGCAGCCACGCCCCAGGAGATGCACGCACTCCCAACCTGCCCGGCGAAACCGGCCGGCGCAAAGCGCGCGATGCGGAGAGGTGGCCGAGTGGTTGAAGGCGCACGCCTGGAAAGTGTGTATACGGGGAACCGTATCGCGGGTTCGAATCCCGCTCTCTCCGCCAGCTAACCACCAGTGCCCCCCAACTCCTAAATTCCTACGACACCGCCGTATCCTGGCGGACTTCTTGGCGCGTCCTGATGTTCCCCACATTGCTGTCGCACGCGCCGCAACGCCGCCGACATTCGCTGCAATGTCATGAATTCGATGCTATAGGCGCGTCGCCGGAGTGATTTGCCGTTCGCGGCATTCCGTTCCGGACCACCCTCGCTACGCAATGCCACAACCGCCTCTCGCGGACTTTCCGGACAAAATCCCAAAATGGTGAGCATCATCCTCTCGCACCAGCGCTATACGATATTCGTGAGCGTCGGGCTCATTGCGCTCGCGTCCCTTGCGGGGGCGGCGCTGTACAGCACGTGGCTGCTGGTCGTCGCCACGCTCTGCGGCGGGCTCTTCCTGCTCGGCGTGCATGACCTGTTGCAACGCCGGCACTCCATCCTGCGCAACTATCCGGTGGTGGGGCACCTGCGCTTCCTGCTCGAGGGCTTCCGGCCGGAAATCAGGCAATATCTGATCGAGGCCGACCACGAGGAGGTGCCGTTCAGCCGGCAGGCGCGCGGCCTCGTCTACCAGCGCGCCAAGGGCGCCGAGGACAAACGGCCCTTCGGCACGATCGAGAACGTCTACGGCTCCGGCTATGCCTGGCTGACCCATTCGGCCTCGCCCGTTACGATCAGCGACACCAACTTCCGGGTGCGCATCGGCGGCTCCGCCTGCAGGCAGCCCTATGATGCCAGCCTCTACAACATCTCGGCGATGAGCTTCGGCTCGCTGTCTGCCAACGCCATTCTTTCCCTGAACACCGGGGCGAAGAAGGGCGGCTTCGCGCATGACACCGGCGAAGGCGGCATCAGCCGTCATCACCGCCAGGGCGGCGGCGACCTGATCTACCAGGTGGCGTCGGGCTATTTCGGCTGCCGCAACGACGACGGCAGCTTCTCGCCCGCGAAATTCGCCGAGCTCGCCGCCGATCCGCAGATCAGGATGATCGAGATCAAACTGAGCCAGGGCGCCAAACCGGGCCACGGCGGCATGCTGCCGGCCTCGAAGATCTCGCCGGAGATCGCCGAGGCGCGCGGCATTCCGATGGGCGTCGACTGCGTTTCGCCGGCCGCCCACAGCACGTTCTCGACGCCGGTCGGCCTGATGCGGTTCGTCGGCCAGTTGCGCATCCTGTCGGGCGGCAAGCCGGTCGGGATCAAGCTGTGCATCGGCCATCGCCGTGAATTCATGAGCATGGTCAAGGCGATGCTGAAGACGGGGATCATCCCCGACTTCATCGTGGTGGACGGCGCCGAAGGCGGAACGGGCGCGGCGCCTGTCGAATTCGCCAACCGGGTCGGCATGCCGATGCTGGAGGGGCTGACCTTCGTGCACAACACGCTGCGCGGCGCCGGAATCCGCCATGAGGTGAAGATCGGCGCGGCCGGCAAGATCGTTTCCGCCTTCGACATCGCCCGCGTGGTGGCGCTGGGGGCCGACTGGTGCAACGCAGCGCGCGGCTTCATGTTCGCCATCGGCTGCATCCAGGCTCAGGCCTGCCACACCAACAAGTGCCCGGTCGGCATCGCGACGCAGGACCCGGGCCGCCAGCGGGCGCTCGATGTCGGCGACAAGAGCGATCGCGTCGCGCGCTTCCACCGCAACACGATGAAGGCACTTGGCGAAATCGCCGGGTCGGCCGGCCTGAGCGATCCCAGCGACTTCATGCCCTATCACTTCATGTTCCGGCAGAAGGACAACGAGTTCCTCGACGGCAACGAGGCCTATCCGTACCTGCCGGAGGGCTTTCTCGTCGCCGGCGAGGAAATTCCCGAACTGGCCGACTGGTACAGCCGCTGGGACCGCGCCAACGCCGAAAGCTTCGCGCCGCCGGAGATCCCGCACGGACCCTTCCAGCGGCGCAAGGCTGCCTGACCGCTACCCTGGAGATCGCGGCGAGCGCTCCGCCGGGGAGACGGCCATCGTCTCCCCCTTGGTGCGTTCGCGGCGCAGCACGAGGCGCCGGATCACGACGTAGAAGACGGGCGTCAGGACCAGTCCGAACACCGTGACGCCGAGCATGCCGGCGAACACGGCGATGCCCATGGCATGGCGCATCTCGGCGCCGGCGCCGGTCGCGATGACCAGGGGCACGACACCGGCGATGAAGGCGAGCGACGTCATCAGGATCGGCCTGAGGCGCAGGCGCGCGGCTTCGAGCACCGCCGCCAGCGGATCGCTGCCCTTCTTTTCCTCTTCATGGGCGAACTCCACGATGAGGATCGCGTTCTTGGCCGCAAGCCCGACGAGGACGACAAACGCGATCTGGGTGAAGATGTTGTTGTCGCCGCCGGAGAGCCAGACCCCGCCGATCGCCGAGAGCACCGCCAGCGGCGCTATCAACAGGACCGCAAACGGCAAGGACCAGCTGTTGTATTGCGCAGCCAGGATCAGGAAGGCCAGCAGGACCGCGAGCGGGAACACGATCATGGCCGTGTTGCCAGCCTGCTTTTCCTGGAAGACCAGATCGGTCCATTCATACGCCATGCCGGCCGGCAGTGTCTCGCGCATGATCCGCTCGATCGCCGCCGTCGCCTGCCCGGACGAATAGCCCTGTGCCGGACCTCCGGTGATGTCGACCGAGGGATAGCCGTTGTAGTGCATCACCCGGTCCGGTCCCGAACTCGTCACGACGGTTGCAAGGGCCGCAAGCGGAACCATCTCGCCCGCGGCATTGCGAACCTTCAGCCGTGCAATGTCGTCGACCTGCGCGCGGAACGGCTCGTCGGCCTGGACGATGACGCGGTAGGTGCGGCCGAAGCGGTTGAAGTCGTTTGCGTAGAGCGAGCCGAGATTGACCTGCAGCGTCTCGAAGATCGCCGTCAACGGAACGCCTTGCGCCTTGGCCTTGACCCGGTCGAGATCGACCTGGACCTGCGGGGCATTGACCTGGAAGCTGGCCATCATGCCCGCGAGTTCAGGTGCGGCGGCGGCCTTGGCCATGATCTCGCCCTGCACCCTGGCCAGGGCTTCGAGCCCCATGCCGGCGCGATCCTCGAGCTGGAGCTTGAAGCCACCTGTCGTGCCGAGCCCGGGAACCGGCGGCGGCGGGAAGATGCCGACGAAGCCGTCGGGGATCTGACTGTATTTGCCCATCAGACGCCCGGCGATGGCGTTGGCCGAAAGTGCCGGGTCCTTGCGCTGGTCGAACGGGTCGAGCATGGCGAAGACCACGGCGGCGTTGGGCAGGTTGACGAAGCCGTTCACCGAGAGGCCGGGAAAGGCGACGACGCTTTCGACGCCGGGCTCGGCCAGCGCGATCCTGGACATCTCCTTGACGACGGCTTCGGTGCGGTCGAGCGAGGCGCCGGAGGGCAGTTGCGCGATGCCGACGAGGTAATACTTGTCCTGCGCCGGCACGAAACCGCTGGGGATGCTCTGGAAGCCGAGATAGGTCGCGCCCAGCAGGCCACCATAGATGACGAACACCACGCCGCTGATGCGGATGGCGCGGCGCGCGGTGCCAACATAGGCGCTGGATGCTCGGTCGAAGAAACGGTTGAACAGCCGGAAGAACCTGCCGAACACAAAGTCGATGCCGCGGGTCAGCCAATCGCGGCGGGCGCCGCCATGGTGCGGTTTCAACAGCATGGCGGCGAGTGCCGGCGAGAGCGTCAGCGAGTTGATCGCCGAAAGCATCGTCGAGATGGCGATCGTCACCGCGAACTGGCGGTAGAACTCACCCTGGAGCCCCGACAGAAATGCCGACGGAATGAACACGGCAGCAAGGACGGAGGTGATCGCGATGATCGGTGCGGTGACCTCATCCATCGCCTTGCGCGCCGCCTCCTTCGGCGTCTCGCCAAGGCCGATGTGGCGTTCGACGTTCTCGACCACGACGATGGCGTCGTCGACGACGATGCCGATCGAAAGGACCAGGCCGAACAGCGACAGCGTGTTGAGCGAGAAGCCCATCAGATACATGACCGCAAGCGTGCCGACGAGCGATATGGGCACGGCGACCAGCGGAATGATGGACGCACGCCACGTCTGCAGGAACAGGACGACGACGATGACGACGAGGATGATCGCTTCGAGCAGCGTCGTCATGACGGCGGACAGGGAGGCGCGCACGAAGACGGTGGGATCGTAGGCGATCCGGTATTCCAGGCCCTCCGGAAAGCTACGCTGCAGCTGCGCCATTTCGGCGTGCACGGCGCTGGAAACGTCGAGCGCGTTCGCACCGGGCCGCTGGATGATCTGGATCGCCACGGCCGGCTCGCCGTCGAGCAGGCTGCGCAAGGCGTAGCCATCGGCGCCCAGGCCAATTCTCGCAACATCGCGCAGACGTACGATCTGCCCGTCATCGCCGGTCTTGATGACGATTTCCCCGAACTGCTCCTCGCTGGACAGGCGCCCGAGCGTGCTGACGGTGACCTCATAGCTGGCCGCCGCCGACGGCTGCTGGCCGACCGAGCCGGCTGCGACCTGAACGTTCTGCTCGCGGATGGCGGCGACGACATCGCTCGCGGTCAAACCGCGCGCAGCAACCTTGGCGGGGTCCAGCCAGACGCGCATGGCGTATTCGCCGGCGCCCCAGATGATGACGTCGCCGACCCCCGGCAGACGGGCGAGCGTGTCGCGGATCTGGAGGGTGGCAAAGTTGGAGATGTAGAGCGGATCATAGCGCTTGTCGGGCGATACCAGGTGCACCACCATCAGGATGTCGGGCGAGGTCTTCTGCGTGACGACGCCGATGCGCTGGACCTCTTCGGGCAGGCGCGGCAACGCCCGCGACACGCGGTTCTGGACCTGGATCTGGGCCATATCCGGATCGGTGCCCTGGGCGAAGGTGACGGTCAGCGTCATCCGGCCGTCGGTCGCGGCCTGCGAGCTCATGTAGAGCATGCCTTCGACGCCGTTGATCGACTGTTCGAGCGGCGATGCGACCGTCTCGGCGATCACCTCGGGGTTGGCGCCAGGATAGCTGGCCGTCACCTGCACGGTCGGCGGCGTGACGGACGGATATTCGCTGAGGGGGAGACGGAACAACGCCATCGCGCCGGCGATCAGCATGAGGGCCGACAGCACGATCGCAAAGATCGGGCGCTTGATGAAAAAGTGAGGCAGGTTCATCGACGTGCCTCCTGCGCACTGCCATCGGCAACGCCGTCGACCGAGCGCTGATCGGGCGCCATCGCGATGCGGTTCGGGGTAACCTGCATGCCGGGCCGGACGAGGCCCTTGATGATGATGGTGTCACCGGCCTTCAGGCCGCTTTCGACGACGCGCAGCCCATCGTTCATCGCGCCCAGTTCGACCGGCCGGTATTCGACCATGTCACCGGCGCCCAGCACCAGGACGTAGCGGCGGCCCTGGTCGGTGCCGACTGCCTGATCGTCGATGAGGACGGTGTCGCGGGCAGCACTGGTGGCGAGATTCACCCGTGCGAACAGGCCGGGCATCAGCGCGCCGGCCGGATTGGCGAGCACGGCGCGGGCCCTGATCGTACCCGTCGTGCTGTCGACGCGATTGCCGAGGAAATCCAGCCTGCCCATGTGGGGGAAGCCGTCCTCTCCCGTCAGGCCGACGGCGACGGGAACCGCCGATGCCGCCTCGCCGGCCGCGTCGGGCCTGCCCTGTCCCTGGAAACCAAGATAGGTCGCCTCGTCGATGTCGAAATGGACATGGACCGGGTCGACGGAGACGATAGTGGTGAGCAGCGTGGCCGCACCCGAGGCGCCGGCGACGAGATTGCCCTCGGTCACCAGCACGCGGTCGACGCGACCGGAGATGGGTGCGGTGACACGCGTGTAGGAGAGATCGAGCCTGGCCGCGGCAACCACCGCCCTCGCCTCCTCGACCTGCGCCTCCCGCTCCCGCTTGCGCGCGACATCGTCGTCGAACGTCTTCTCGGAGATGGCGCCCTTTGGCGCCAGGCGTCGCGAGCGGTCGAGGTCGACGCCGGCCTGATCGAGCAGAACCTCGGCCCGGCGCAATTGCGCCTCGGCACTCTGGAGCGCGACCTCGAACGGCCTGGCATCGATCTGGAACAGAAGCTGGCCACGTTCGACCAGCCCGCCCTCGGGCACGCTGACCGCCTCGATGACCCCACCTATGCGAGGTCGCAGTTCGACGGTCCTGGCGGCTGCGACGACGCCCGTGAACTGGGACGACGGCGCGAGCACGCGGGTGACGACTTCCGCCACCGGCACCTGTGGAGGCGGAGGTACGGGTGCGACCGGGTTGGCCTCGCCGGACGCCAGGGCCTGCCTGACATAGGCCGGCGCGCCATCGGAATAGGCGAACCATGCGACACCACTCAACGCCGCAACAGCCACCAATAGTGTTCTCGTCTTCCCAGTCATTCGAAACGGTCCCGTCGACAAAAATGCGAGGCCTGTGACGACCCCGCTGGATGAATTTCGGCGACGCTAGGGCTTCCCGTGACTGGAAGGTCAACCGTGTTCCGATGCCTGCAGCGAAATTGAATGCATCGCCGCAGCAAACCTGCGACCGGCACCGAATCAACCGCGCTCGCAGCCTCGCAGGCTGGCCAAAAACGCCCGCGCATCGAGGGTGCACGACGCTGCTGTGCAACGAGGTTTCTGCCCCGCAAAACCGTCAGACACAGCTGTCCATCGCGACGCTTGACTTTCCAGCAACTGGAAAGAGCAGCCTTCAACTACGGCTCGAAAAGCCGCCAAACAGGCAGGAGACAAAAAATGCGCTACCGATAATCGAAATGGCTTGCAGCCAGCCTGCATGCCCGCACCACCGGTCACCGGACCGAAGTCAAATCCTTAAAAAACACCGGCGTGGACAATCCAGGCATCAAGCGATGCCGGGTACGGCCCTGCCTTTGTCCAAAAACAGAAGGTACCCCAAATGAAGACCATCATCCTCATCGCAACACCGCTCGTATTCCTTGCCGGCGCGGCATTCGCGTCGTCCCCCAACGGCGTTGTCGCCAGGTACAATCACGGCGTCCGTGTCATCACGCTCGATAACGGCAAGAGCTATACGGTGCCGCACCACGTCGCGCTGCCGCCGCTCCAGGCCGGCGAGACGGTGTCGATCATCTTGAACGACGAAGGCGACCGCGTGACCGCCGTGCTGAAGTCGAACTAGCCGGCTCGGCTCCAACGTCGACAAGGCAGCGCCACGGGATCCCCCACCCGTGGCGTTTGTCGTTTTGTGCGGTACTCCCTTGCGCGGCTCGCATCGGCCCGCTTCGAGGAATTTACAATTGGAGTGATCGGAGCGACATTCAGGCGTCGTCCATTTGTACAGCTTTTACGCGAAACACAAATTGGAGGAACTGCCATGAGGACTGCAAGTCTCGCTCGTTGCGTGGTCATTGCTCTGGCTGGTTTCTGGGGCGTCGCACAGGCCCCGGCAGAAGAGCCGAACAAGGCCGAAATCGACGCCATTCGCCAGGCGCTGGAAAAATACCAGGACCCCTACAATGCGATCCGCGACCTCTATTTGTCGACGGTGGGGTGCGTTCACTACAACGGCGAAAAGATCGAAGGGCACATGGAGTATCCGAAGGGAGCCATGGGCATCCACTTCGTCAACGTCACCGTCAGCGGCCCGCCGGATCCGAAGCGTCCGAACGTGCTGATCTACGAGCCCGACGGCAAGAAGCTGCGCCTGGTCGCGGTCGAATGGCTGGTCCCGCTCGCGGAAGCCAAGGAGCGGCCGAGCCTTTTCGGCCAGCCATTCCAGGGCCCGATGGAGGGGCATGAACCGCTGATCCCGAAGGACTTCGTCCACTATGACCTGCACGCCTGGCTGTTCAAGGACAACCCGCTCGGAATGTTCAGCCCGACCAACCCAGACGTGACGTGCGACGGCTCCGATTTCAGCCTGCTGGAAACGCCGACCAAGATGGTGCATACGCCTTGAGGCGGCGGCACGACTAGCCGCGCCGCCTTCTTTGCATGGGAGCGGCGCAGGGTTCAGACGATGTCGTCGAGCGCCCTGCGCTGGCGGTGCATTTCGAGGAAGACGCGATAGTCGCGGTCGAAGCGCGGCCATGCCTGCGGGTTGGGACGGCGCGCGCGACCTTCCTGGCGCATCGCGGCGCAGGCTTCGGTGAGGTTGGGATAAAGGCCGGCGGCGGCCGCCGCCGCCATGGCCGTGCCCAGGAGCACGGCGTCGCCGCCGACCGGTTCGACGACGGTGCAGCCGGTGGCGTCGGCATAGAGCTCCATCAGGAGCGGATTGCGGGTGTGGCCGCCGGTGACGTGCAGCGTGTCGATGCCGTAGCCGTTGGCATTGAGCGCATCGAGCACATGGCGCAGGCCAAGTGCGATTGCGACGGCGGTGCGCCAGTACAGCCGGCACAGGCTGTCGAAGGACGAATCGAGCGTCAGGCCGCTGATCACGCCGAGCGCATGCGGGTCGGCCAGCGGCGAGCGGTTGCCGTGGAAGTCGGGCAGCACATGCAGGCGTCCGGCGAGGTCTAAGCCTTCGCCGGCACGCAGTTGCATGATGCGCTCGGTGATCTTGCGATGCAGCGCGGCATCGGGTTCGCCGCCGGCGCCATGCCAGCGGACGATGTGATCAAGCAGCGCGCCGGTGGCCGACTGGCCGCCCTCGCTCAGCCACAGTGCAGGAAGGGCGGCGCCGAAATACGGCCCCCAGACGCCGGCAAAGGCGCGCGGCTCCGGCGACATCGCCATGACGCAGCTCGACGTGCCGGCGATCAGGGCGAGGTGGCGCTCGATACCCGGTAGGCCGCCGATGACGCCTACCGCGCCGGCGAAGGCGTCAATCATGCCGGCGCCGACGCGGCAAGCGGTGGTGAGGCCGAGCGCTTCGGCGGCGGCCGGGGTGAGCGGGCCGAGATCGGTGCCGACCGGGCTGGCGCGCTCCGGCAGGGCGGCACGGTCGAAGATATCGGCGAGGCCGACCGCGGCGAAGAAGTCGTGCCGCCAGGCCTCGCGCTCATGGGCGAGATAGGTCCATTTGGCGGTCAGCGTGCATTGCGAGCGGGCGAGCGAGCCCGATGCCTTGTGGCAAAGGAAGTCGGCGAGGTCGAAGAGCTGGCCGGTGCGGGCCCAGCTTTGCGGCAGGTGGCGCTTGACCCACATCAGCTTGGGCGTGGCCATTTCCGGCGACATCACGCCGCCGGCATAACCGAGCACCGCGTGGCCGGTGGCGGTGCATTCGTCGGCCTCGGCCAAGGCGCGATGATCGAGCCAGACGATGGTGTCCCAGCGGTCGCCGCCGCCGGCGGAAACGCCGACCTGCTCGCCGCGCCGGCCCCTGAACACGGTCGAGCACGTCGCGTCGAAGCTGATGCCGGCGACGTCGCGTGCATCGACGCCGGCGGCAGCACGCGCGCCACGCACGGCAGCACAGACCGCCGACCAGATCTGCTCCGAATCGTGCTCGCACTGGCCGGAGGTCGAGCGGTTCATGGCGATGGCATGCTCGGCGCGGCCGAGCAGCTTGCCGGCGGGATCGAAAATGCCGGCGCGCGCGCTGCCCGTGCCCACGTCG
Organism: Aminobacter aganoensis; assembly: GCF_014206975.1. Lineage (GTDB taxonomy): Bacteria > Pseudomonadota > Alphaproteobacteria > Rhizobiales > Rhizobiaceae > Aminobacter > Aminobacter aganoensis. Next base: position 151,100 of record NZ_JACHOU010000003.1, on the reverse strand, counting down.
ACGGCGCAAAGATGGGCCGCCATCAGGACGACAATGTCCGGCTGCGACCAGCGCACAGGCGCACCACCGGCAGCGTTTGCCGCAAGTCCGACAGGTCTGAAAATGCCGCGATCAAAACCATGACGCGCAGTCTATATGCGCGCCATGGCCAATGCCAGCGGGCAGCGGCGACCCGGCCTCAGAGGCTGTCGCCGAGGTAACGCGTCAGGGTTTCCCCGGTGCCCAGCGCCCATAGCGCGTCCAGGCCATGGGCAAAGGCCGCGGCGAAGGGCGCCGATTTGCCGACCTCGCCATAGATGTCTTCCATGGCGAGCCAGGCACCGGGCGCTTCCCTGGCCGCCCTGGCCGTCGCCTGCAGGCGGGTCCAGTTGGGGTCGTTGGGCTCGATGACGGCGCCTGAGTCGGTGGTGCCGAAACAGTAGCGGCACCAGAGCGCCGATTCGAGCGCGAGGCCGGTTATGCCGCCGCCCGCCTCGAGCCGGTCGGCGATGGTCGGAATGATGAACTTGGGCTGGCGGTTGGAGCCGTCGAGACAAAGCCGGCGCACCGTGTCGCCGATCTTCGGGTTGGAGAAGCGGCGCTCGATGAGTTGGCAATATTCCTCGAGCACGACGCCCGGCACCGGCGGCACCGTGGGCATGATCTCCTCGCGCTCGAGCTTGGCCAGGAAGGCACGCACCAGCGGGTTCTCCATGGCCTCGTGGACGAAGTGGATGTCCATCAGTCCGGCCGGATAGGCGATGGTGGCGTGGCCGCCATTGAGGATGCGGATCTTCATCAGCTCGAATGGAGCGACGTCATGGACGAACTGGACGCCGACCTTTTCCAACGCCGGCCGGCCATCGGTGAACCGGTCCTCCATCACCCATTGCTTGAACGGTTCGCAGAACACCGGCCAGTTGTCGTCGACGCCGAAATCGCTGGCGAGAATGCCGCGCTCTCGGTCTGTGGTGGCAGGGGTGATGCGGTCAACCATGGAATTCGGGAAAGCGACGGTGTCCCGGACCCAGTCGGCGAAGCTCTCATCAACGAGTCTTGCCAGGCCGATCACCGCATCGGCAGTAACCCGGCCATTGTGGGGGATGTTGTCGCAAGACATGACGGTGAAGGGCACGATGCCGTCCTGGCGCCGACGGCGGAGGCCGGCGAGGATGATGCCGAACACCGTCTTCGGCGCGGCGATGTTGCGGGCATCGGCGACGATGTCGGGATGGGTCGGGTTGAACAGGCCCGACGCCGGATCGATGAAATAGCCGCCCTCTGTAATGGTCAACGAGACGATGCGTATCGCCGGATCGGCAAGGCGCTCGATGATGGCGGCGGCATCGCCGGGCATCAGGAAATCGACCATCGCCGCCGTGACGCGGGCGCTCATGTGGCCGCTGTCCTGCTCGACCACGGTGGTGAGCCAATCCTGCTCGGCCAGCCTGGCGCGGCCGGCCTTTTCGCCGTCGAAGACACCCGCGCCGACGATGGCCCAGTCATGGCCCTGGCCGGAATTGAGCAGTTCGTCGAGATAGACCGCTTGGTGCGAACGGTGGAAATTGCCGACGCCGAAATGGACGATGCCTGCCCGGAGCGAGGCGCGGTCGTAATCCGGGCGCGCGACATTGGCGGGCAAATCCGGCAGCGTGGCGAGGGAGAGCTTCACGGTCATGGGTTCGACGCTTTCCTTTCCTGGGCGCGGGCATTCGCGACACCTTCTCCCCTTGCGGGAGAAGGTGGATCGGCGCGCAGCGCCGAGACGGATGAGGGGTGCTGGACGGAGCGCCATCGTGGAACACCCCTCATCCGGCCTCGCTCCGCTCGGCCACCTTCTCCCGCAAGGGGAGAGGAAACTTCAACTCATCCAGTTGCCGCCATCGACGTTGTAGGTCTGGGCGACGACGTATCGGCTCTCCGGCCCGGCGAGGAAGATCGCCATGCCGACGAGGTCTTGCGCCGTGCCCATGCGACCGAAGGGGACAGCTTCACCGACGAGGCGCTTCTTCTCGCCGCGCGGCCGGTTTTCGTACCGGGCGAACAGCTCGTCGACGTGTTCCCAGTGCTCGCCCTCGACCACGCCGGGAGCGATGGCGTTGACGTTGATGCCATGCCTGATCAGGTCGAGGCCGGCCGACTGGGTCAGGCTGATGACGGCGGCCTTGGTGGCGCAGTAGACGGCGACGAGCGCCTCGCCGCGACGGCCGGCCTGGCTTGCCATGTTGATGATCCTGCCGCCCTGCCCCCGCGCGATCATCGAGCGGGCGGCGGCCTGCAAGGTGAACAGGGTGCCGGCGACATTGACCGCAAACAGCCTGTCGAAGCTTGCCTTGCCGATCTCGACGATCGGGGCGAGATCGAACAGCGCGGCGTTGTTGACCAGGATGTCGAGGCCGCCTGCCCGGGCCTCGACGGCCTTGACCGCCGCCTCGATCGAGGCCTGATCGGTGACGTCGAGCTTGACGGCATAGGCGGACGGGCCGATCTCGGCGGCGGTCTTTTCAGCCGCTTCGAGGTTGATGTCGCCGATGGCGACGACGGCGCCCTCACCGACATAGGCCTCGGCGAAAGCCCGGCCGATGCCGCGCGCGGCCCCCGTGATCAGCGCCGACTTTCCCTGGAGCCTGTTGTTCACATGGCCCTCCCGTCGGCACCGAAGCGATGGATCTTGTTCGGGCTCGGGGTGAGATAAACGGTCTCGCCATGGCGCACGCCAAGCTCGCCGTCGGCGCGCACCGTAAGCGTGCCGACATCGCCGGCCTGGACATGCAGGAAGGTGTCGGAGCCAAGATGCTCGGCGACGCCGACCGTCGCCTTCCATTCGCCCGCCGTGGTGGAGATGCCGAGATGCTCGGGCCTGACGCCGATCGTCGTCGCGCCATGCCTGGCGGCGGCGGCGCCGTTGATCAGGTTCATCCTCGGCGAGCCGATGAAGCCGGCGACGAACAGGTTCTTCGGCGTCTTGTAGAGCTCCATCGGCGAGCCGACCTGCTCGATGTTGCCGGCATTCAGCACCACGATCTTGTCGGCCATGGTCATCGCCTCGACCTGGTCGTGGGTGACGTAGATCATCGTCGTCTTGAGCTGGTGGTGCAGCTCGCTGATCTCCAGCCGCATGGTGCCGCGCAGGGCGGCGTCGAGGTTGGACAGCGGCTCGTCGAACAGGAAGGCCGAGGGCTGGCGGACGATGGCGCGGCCGATGGCGACGCGCTGGCGCTGGCCACCGGAGAGCTGGCCCGGGCGGCGCTCGAGATAGTTGGTCAGGTTCAGAACGCGCGCGGCATCCTTGACCTTCTTGTCGATGACGGCGGCATCCTCGCCGGCCATCTTCAGCGGGAAGGCGATGTTCTTGTAGACGGTCATGTGCGGGTAGAGCGCGTAGGACTGGAAGACCATCGCCAGCCGGCGCTTGGCCGGCGCCTCGCCGGTGACGTCGCGGCCATCGATGCTGATCTTGCCGGCGGACGTGTCCTCCAGCCCGGCGATGAGCCTGAGCAAGGTCGACTTGCCGCAACCGGACGGGCCGACGAAGACGACGAACTCGCCATCCTCGATCTCGAGGTCGAGCTCGGGGATGATGGTGGTCGTGCCGAAGGACTTCGACACCTTGTTGAGAGTGATGTTTCCCATGGTTTCCTCCCGCGGGGACTATTTCACGGCGCCGAAAGTCAGGCCGCGGACGAGCTGGCGCTGGGAGAACCAGCCCATGATCAGGATCGGTGCGATGGCGAGCGTCGAGGCCGCCGACAGCTTTGCCCAGAACAGCCCCTGCGGACTGGAGAAAGAGGCGATGAAGGCGGTCAGCGGGGCTGCGTTGGTGGTGGTCAGGCGGATGGTCCAGAAGGCCTCGTTCCACGCCAGGATGATGTTGAGCAGCATGGTGGATGCGATGCCGGGCACCGCCATCGGCGTCAGCACGTAGACGATCTCGCCCCACAGCGTGGCGCCGTCCATGCGCGCGGCTTCCAGGATCTCGCCGGGGATCTCGCGGAAGTAGGTGTAGAGCATCCACACCACGATCGGCAGGTTGATCAGCATCAGCATGACGGTCAGGCCGATGCGGGTGTCGAGCAGGTAGGTGTCGCGGAAGATCAGGTAGATCGGCACCAGCACGGCGACCGCGGGCATCATCTTGGTGGAGAGCATCCACATCAGGATGTCCTTGGTGCGCTTGGTCGGCGAGAAGGCCATCGACCAGGCGGCAGGCACGGCAACGACCAGCGCGAGGATGGTCGAGCCCACGGCGATGATCACCGAGTTCAGGAAGAACTTGAAATAGTTGCTCTGGGCCTGGACCTCGGCATAGCTCTCCAGCGTGCCCGACGGCACCAGGCTGAAGCCGGCGATCGCCTCGGTCTCCGACTTGAAGCTGGTGATGATGGTGTAGAGGATCGGAAAGAAGATCAGCAATGCAACCACCCAGGCTGCAACGGTGAAGCCGATCTTGCGGCGTGTCGAAACTGCGCGTGCCATCGGTTGCTCCTCACTTGTCCAGGTTCTTGCCGACTGCGCGCATCAGGAAGAAGGCGACGATGTTGGCAAGGATGACCGCGATGATGCCGCCGGCCGATGCGCCGCCGACGTCGTAGCCGAGCAGGGCCGTGCGGTAGATCAGGAACGGCAGGTTGGTGGAGGCGTAGCCCGGGCCGCCATTGGTGGTGACGAGGATCTCCGCATAGACGCCGAGCAGGAAGATGGTCTGGATCAGGATGACCACGGTGACGGCGCGCGAGATGTGCGGGATCGTCAGGTAGATGAAGCGGCTGACAATGCCCGCACCATCCATCTCGGCGGCTTCCTTCTGCTCGCCGTCGAGCGACTGCAGTGCGGTGAGAAGGATCAGCGTCGCGAAAGGCAGCCACTGCCAGGCGACGATGATGATGATCGAAAACAGCGGAAACTGCGCGAACCAGTCGACCGGCTGGGCGCCGAAGAACTTGGCGAAGTCGGCGAAGACGCCGTAGCCCGGATGCATGATCATGTTCTTCCACACCAGTGCCGCCACCGGGGGCATGACGAAGAAGGGCGAGATCACCAGGATGCGCACGATGCCCTGGCCGAACATCGGCTGGTCGAGCAGCAGCGCCAGCGCGATGCCGCCGATGACGGTGATCAACAGCACGCCGACGACCAGCACCAGCGTGTTCCAGATCGACTGGAAGAAGGCCGGGTCGGTGTAGAAGAACTTGTAGTTGAACAGGCCGGCGAAGCTGACATTGGCCGGATTGAGCAGATTGTAGTTCTGGAACGAGAACCACAGGGTCATCGCCAGCGGCACGATCATCCAGATGAAGAGCAGGATCACCGAAGGCGCCATCATGAAGCGCGCCAGCGTGCTGGTCTGTCGTGTAGCCATGGCGTTCACCCTGCGTTCGAGCAGATGAGGTCAGGTCTGGAAAGAGGCCGTCCGGACTGGGAGACCGGACGGCCAGGCAGGGAGGATCTGCCTATTTGATGTAGCCGGCCCGGGTCATCTCGCGGACCGAAGCGGTCTGGGCGCCGGCAAGCGCGTCATCGACGCTCGACTGGCCGGCGAGTGCTGCCGAGAACAGCTGGCCGACGGTCGTGCCCAGTCCCTGGAACTCGGGAATGGCGACGAACTGGACGCCGACATAAGGCACCGGCTTGACGGTGGGCTTGGTCGGGTCGGCCGAGTTGATCGAATCCAGCGTCATCTTGGCGAAGGGCGCGGCCTTCTGGTACTCGGGGTTGTTGTAGAGCGACGTGCGGGTGCCGGGCGGCACGTTGGCCCAGCCCTCCTTCGAGGCGACCAGGTCGAGATAACCCTTGCCGGTTGCCCACGAGACGAACTTCTGCGCCGCTTCCGCCTTCTGCGTACCGGCCGGAATGCCGAGCGACCATGCCCACAGCCAGTTGCCGCGCTTGCCGAGACCGGTGTCGGGAGCGAGCGCGTAGCCGACCTTGTCCGCGACGGTCGAGTCCTTCGGATTGGAGACGAAGGAGGCGGCGACGGTGGCGTCGATCCACATACCGCACTTGCCCTGCTGGAACAGCGCCAGGTTCTCGTTGAAGCCGTTGGAGGAGGCACCGGACGGGCCGGCTTCCTTCATCAGGTCGACATAGAACTGCAGCGTGTTCTTCCATTCGGGCTGGTCGAACTGCGGCTGCCACTTCTCGTCGAACCAGCGTGCGCCGAAGGAGTTGGACATGGCGGTCAGGAAGGCCATGTTCTCGCCCCAGCCGGCCTTGCCGCGCAGGCAGATGCCGTTGATGTCGGCGGCGCGGTCGGTCATCTTGCGGGCCGCGTCGGCGATGAATTCCCAGGTCGGGGCGTCGGGCATGGTCAGCCCGGCCTTTTCCATCAGGTCCTTGCGGTACATGACGAACGAGCTTTCGCCGTAGAAGGGCGCGGCATAGAGCTTGCCGTCCGCGGACAGGCCACCAGCGATGGCCGGGATGATGTCGGCGGCGTCGTAATCGGCGCCGAGACCGTCGAGCGGCAAAAGCCATTGCTGCTTGGCCCAGATCGGAACCTCGTAGGTGCCGATGGTCATGACGTCATACTGGCCGCCCTTGGTGGCGATGTCGGTGGTGACGCGCTCGCGCAGCACGTTCTCTTCGAGCGTGACCCATTCGAGCTGGATGTCCGGGTTCTTGGCGGTGAAGTCGTCCGTCAGCTTCTGCATGCGGACCATGTCGCCATTGTTGACCGTGGCGATGGTGATGGTCTCGGCATGGGCGGCAAACGCAAGCGCGCTCGCTCCGCACAGGCCCAGGAAGAGCGTGTTCAGTTTCATCGAATTCCTCCCAAAAGCCAAAGTGAGCATTTGCCTTGGCTGTGGGCAATTATTCATCTGCTGTGATTTATGTCAAGCAGGAATCTGGACATGGCAACGCCGCCGCCGGAAGGACGGCAGATGGAGCAAGCAAAGCCGGGAATTGCGCGCGGCCGCACGGCACGCCCGTGCGTCGGAAGGCGCGGGTTCGGGAGCCTGGTTCAGGCGGCCAGCAGGGCTGCCGCGGTGCGTTCGTCGGTGATCAGGCCGTTGACGAGACGCCTGGTGACGGCGGCAAGGATGCCGGGCAGCTTGCGCTCGCCCATGGCGAGCGCAACGACCAGCGAGCGTTCACGAGACGGCAGCGGCGCGGAAGCAACACGGTCGTTGGTGATGCCGTCGATCAGCTTGCCGTCGCGGTCGAAGGCCCAGCCGACGATCTCGCCGACGGCCCCCGCCTTCTGCAGCGCCTTGAGTTCGGTTTCGGTGATGAAGCCGTCCTCGTAGAGCGGCGCCTGGGGGCCCATGTCGCCGACGCCGACGAAGGTGACGTCGGCCTGGGCGGCAAGCGCCAAGGTCGGCTGGATCAGGGGCTGGCCATGCAGCATGCGGCGCTCGTCCGGCGAGGAGGCAATCGCCGGCAAAGGCATGGGAAAGCTACGTGCCTTGATGGTGTCGGCCATGGTGAAGATGACGTTGTAGAAGGCGGCCGAACCGTCCGGCGAGATGTTGCCTGTCAAGGACACCACCTTGTGCTGCGGGCACTCCATCGGCGGCAACTGCTCGATCGCCGCCTTGAGCGTGCGGCCGGTGCCGATGGCCATGACGATCGGCTCGGGCGAGCGCAGCCATTTCTCGATCTCGGCGGCCGCGGCCTGGGCAATGCCGATCGTCGTCGACGACGAATCCGGATCGCTCGGCGTGACCTCGACGAGGTCGAGCGCAAAGCGCGAGCGGAGCCTGGCCGCAAGATCGAGGCAGTTGGCGATCGGGTGGTCGACCCGGACCTTGATCAGGCCCTCCGACATGGCAAGCGACACCAGGCGCTGCGCGGTCTGGCGCGAGACGCCGAGCTTGGTGGCGATCTGGTCCTGGGTGTTGCCGGCGACATAATAGAGCCAGCCGGCGCGGGCGGCCTCGTCGAGCCTTGGGTTTTCGCTCCGGGAGCTCATGCGTCGTGCCTCATCATCTGCCGAGGCAGTTTCGCAGGGTTTTCGGAAATGCGCAATTGCCCGGCAATCGCGCATTTACTCGGCACCAATTGGACAAGGCAAGACAGATGGAGGCCGTGCCTTGTCGGAGCGGGGTCAGCCGGCGCTGGCAGGCGCGGCGGTGTCGACGACTTCGAAGTCGTGGGTGATGACCGCCGACTTGGCGAGCATGGCCGAGGCCGAGCAGTACTTCTCGATCGACAGGTTGACGGCGCGCTCGACCTTGGCGGGCGCCAGGCCGCGGCCCTTGACCACGAAATGCATGTGAATGCGGGTGAACACCTTGGGATCGGTCTCGGCGCGGTCGGCATCGAGCTCGACGGTGCAGTCCTCGATCGCCTCGCGGCCCTTCTCCAGGATGTGGACGACGTCGTAGGCCGAGCAGCCGCCGGCGCCGATCAGCATCAGCTCCATCGGGCTCGGCCCCGGGGTCTGGCCGCCCGGCTCCTTGGAAGTGCCGAGCACGATCTTGTGCCCGCTGCCGGACTGGCCAACGAAGGTGCGATCCTCAACCCATTTGATGCGTGCCTTCATGACAGCCATCCCTTCCCTGCAAAAACTGTCCGCCTCCATGCGGTCGTCGTTCATAGCCGGGCGAAGGTCGCAGCGTCGAGTGTCACCTTGTGTCGCGGCCGCGATTTCGACATGGAGCCTGGCGGCCTGCCGAAAAACCCGGCGACTGGCCGCGATCCATTCGAGCGGTCAGCCTCTCGTGGAAACAGCCCGTAGTTGAACTTCAGCGCAGGCAGAAAACCGCCATGGACAGTGCGCTCGCGCCGTTCGCCAGTGCGAATGCGCCGCCACAATTCCATGCATGCAAACTAAATCTTCGATCACGACATTCTGTGGGGAACTTTGGCTGTTCACGAAAGTTGAGATGAAGGCAAAAGGTCGAAGTGGTGTTACACTCCCACCGACTTCGGCATTGTGAGGGTGCCATGCAAACACGTGAAACCGACGTCTTCAATCTCTTCTCGGAAATCTACAGCAGTCAGACGACCGAGGAGATGAGCCTCCAGCAGTATCTGCTCGCCTGCCGCGACCAGCCGGCAATGTATGCCACGGCCGCGGAGCGAATGGTGGACGCCATCGGCGCCCCCACGCTGATCGACACAAGCGCGGACCCCCGGATGGGGCGCATCTTCGCAAACCGAACAATCAAGATTTATCCGGCATTTGCCGAGTTCTACGGCATGGAAGACACGATCGAGCGGATCGTCGGCTACTTCCGCTATGCCGCGCAAGGGCTCGAGGAACGCAAGCAGATCCTGTACCTGCTCGGGCCCGTCGGCGGCGGCAAGTCGTCGCTGGCCGAGCGGCTGAAGAAGCTGATGGAAGAGCGGCCGATCTACACGCTCAAGATCAACGGCCAGATCAGCCCGATCTTCGAATCACCCCTCGGCCTGTTCCATCCTGAGCGCATGGCCGATCTGCTCGAAGACAAGTACGGCATCGCCCGGCGCCGGCTGACCGGCCTGATTTCGCCCTGGGCGGCCAAGCGCCTCGAAGAAATCGGCGGCGACGTTTCCAAATTCAGCGTGGTCAAGCTGACGCCGTCGCGGCTGCGCCAGATCTGCATCGCCAAGACCGAGCCCGGCGACGAGAACAACCAGGACGTGTCGGCGCTTGTCGGCAAGGTCGACATCCGCAAGCTCGAGAATTTCAGCCAGGCCGACCCCGACGCCTATTCCTACAGCGGCGGCCTGAACCGCACGACCCAGGGACTGCTGGAGTTCGTCGAGATGTTCAAGGCGCCGATCAAGGTGCTGCATCCGCTGCTGACCGCGACCCAGGAAGGCAACTACAACGGCACCGAAAGCTTCGGCGCCTTCCCCTTCCAGGGCATCGTGCTGGCGCATTCCAACGAATCCGAATGGCTGCAGTTCAAGAGCAACAGGAACAACGAAGCCTTCCTCGACCGCATCCTGGTGGTCAAGGTGCCCTATTGCCTGCGCGTCACCGAAGAGCGGCAGATCTACGAGAAGCTGCTGCGCGAGAGCGAACTGGTGAGCAATCCCTGCGCGCCCGAGGTGCTCGACATCCTCAGCCGCTTCACCGTCTCGACCCGGCTGACCGAACACGAGAACTCGCCGCTCTACACCAAGATGCGTGTCTATGACGGCGAGAACCTGAAGGACGTCGATCCCAAGGCCAAGTCGATGCAGGAGTATCGCGATGCCGCCGGCGTCGACGAGGGCATGACGGGCGTCAGCACGCGCTTTGCCTTCAAAGTGCTGTCGGAGACGTTCAACTACGACACCAAGGAAATCGCCGCCGACCCGGTGCACCTGATGTATGTGCTCGAACAGGCGATCAAGCGCGAGCAGTTTCCCAACGAGATCGAGCAGTCCTATCTCGATTTCATCAAGTCGGAGATCGCCACGCGCTATGCCGAGTTCATCGGCCACGAGATCCAAAAGGCCTATCTCGAAAGCTACAGCGAATACGGCCAGAACCTGTTCGACCGCTACATCGCCTATGCCGACGCGTGGATCGAGGACCAGGACTACAAGGACCCCGACACGGGCCAGATCCTCAACCGCGGCATCCTCGATTCCGAGCTGTCGCAGATCGAGAAGCCTGCCGGCATCGCCAACCCGAAGGACTTCCGCAACGAGGTGGTGAAGTTCACGCTCAGGGCACGCGCCAAGAACAACGGGCGCAACCCGTCGTGGACGAGCTACGAGAAGCTGCGCGAGGTCATCGAGAAGCGCATGTTCGGCCAGGTCGAGGACCTGCTGCCGGTCATCAGCTTCGGCGCCAAGCGCGACAGCACGACCGAGAAACAGCATGCCGAATTCGTCGAGCGCATGACCGAGCGCGGCTACACGCAGCGCCAGGTCCGGCGGCTTGTCGACTGGTACATGCGGGTTAACAAGGCGGGCTGATCGGGGACACACATGCCGAACTTCATCGATCGGCGCCTCAACCCCAAGGACAAGAGCCTTGGCAACAGGCAGCGTTTCCTGAGGCGCGCACGTGACGAGCTGAAACGGGCGATCAACGATCGGGTCAGGTCCGGCAAGATCGAGACCGCGGACCAGGACCAGATCATCCCGATCCCGCGCAAGGGCATCGGCGAGCCGACGTTCCAGCGCGCGCCGCATACCGGCCGCCGGGAGGAAGTGCTTCCCGGCAACAAGACCTTCGGCACGGGCGACCGCATTCCCCGCCCGGCCGCCGGCGGCGGCAAGGGCTCGGACCCGTCATCGTCGGGAGATGGCGAGGACGATTTCCAGTTCGTGCTGTCGCGCGAAGAGGTGCTCGACCTGTTCTTCGAGGACCTCGAACTACCCGACCTGGTCAAGCACAACCTCAAGGAGGTGGTGACCTTCCGGCCGCGCCGGGCCGGCTACACGATGAGCGGCAACCCGACCAGCATCAGCGTCGGACGCACGATGTTCAACAGCTTCGGCCGGCGTATCGCGCTCAGGCGGCCGAAACAGGCCGAGATCGACGATCTCGCGGCGGAACTCAAGAAACTGGAGGGTGAGAGGCGGCCAAGCGCCGCCACCCTGCAACGCATCATGGTCCTGCGCGAGGACCTGGCAACGCTGGCGCGGCGGCGCAAGCTGATCCCCTACATCGACCCCATCGACATCCGCTTCAACCGGTTCGAGCCGCAGCCGGTCCCCAACGCCAATGCCGTGATGTTCTGCCTGATGGACGTTTCGGGCTCGATGGGCGAGCGCGAGAAGGACCTCGCCAAGCGCTTCTTCGTGCTGCTGCACCTGTTTCTCAAACGCCGCTACGAGAAGACCGACATCGTCTTCATCCGCCACACGCACGAGGCCTCGGAGGTCGACGAGGACACGTTCTTCTACAGCACCCAAAGCGGCGGCACGGTGGTGTCCACCGCGCTGGAGGAGATGCTGCGCGTCATCCGCGAGCGCTATCCGAGCAAGGACTGGAACATCTACGCGGCCCAGGCCTCGGACGGCGACAACATCCCCAACGACTCCGAACGCTGCGTGTCGATCCTCGACAAGACGCTGATGCGGCTCTGCCAGTACTACGCCTATGTCGAGATCATCGACGAGCGCGAAAGCGAGATGTTCCGCCATGCCGACAACGGCACGTCGCTATGGAACGCCTATCGCGAAGTCGGCGCCGAGTGGCCGAATTTCGCCATGACGCGCATCGCCAAGCCGTCGGACATCTATCCCGTCTTTCATGAGTTGTTCGCCAAGGCACCAGCGCCGGCAAAACGCGGATGAGGACACCACGTGGAGAATCGCGCCAAAAGCTCCCAACTGCTCTTCACCAGTTCCGACTGGAACTTCGACGACCTGTCGCGCGCCTATGAGGCGATCAAGGAGATCGCGGTCGACGAGCTTCGCCTCGACTTCTACCCCAACCAGATCGAGGTGATCTCATCCGAGCAGATGCTCGACGCCTATTCCTCGATCGGCATGCCGCTGATGTACCAGCACTGGTCCTTCGGCAAGCATTTCGTCCACGAATCGAACCTCTACCGCAAAGGCCGCATGGGGCTCGCCTATGAGCTGGTGATCAATTCCAATCCCTGCATCACCTATCTCATGGAAGAGAACACCATGGCGCTGCAGACGCTGGTCATCGCGCACGCCTCGTTCGGCCACAACCACTTCTTCAAGAACAACTACCTGTTCCAGCAATGGACCGATGCCGGCGCCATCCTCGCCTACATGGAGTTCGCCAAGAGCTACATCGCGCGCTGCGAGGAGCGCTACGGACCGGCGGCCGTCGAGGCGGTCCTGGATGCCGCCCATTCGCTGATGCCGCAGGCGGTGTTCCGCTATCGCCGGCGTCCGCGCCTGTCGGTCGAACGCGAGCAGGCGCGCATCCGCGAGCGGCTGGAGCATGAGGAGCGCACCTTCAGCGACCTGTGGCGGACGTTGCCGCAGGCACCCGAGGCCGAGGCGCCGCGCGGCGTCGAGACCGACATGTCGGAGCGGCAATCGGCGATCGAATATCCCGAGGAAAACCTGCTCTATTTCCTGGAGAAGTACAGCCCGGTGCTGAAATCCTGGCAGCGGGAGATCCTGCGTATCGTCCGCGTCATCGCGCAGTATTTCTACCCGCAGCGCCAGACCAAGGTGATGAACGAAGGCTGCGCCACCTTCACCCACTACACGATCATGAACCGGCTGTTCGACAAGGGCCAGATCAGTGAAGGCACCATGCTGGAGGTGCTGCAGAACCACTCCAACGTGGTGTTCCAGCCCTCCTTCGACGACCCGCGCTACGGCGGCCTCAACCCCTACACGCTGGGCTTCAACATGATGCGCGACATCCAGCGTATCTGCACCGAGCCGACGGCCGAGGATCGCGACTGGTTCCCGGATTTTGCCGGCAATGGCGACTGGTGCGGCACGCTGCTCGACGCATGGGCGACGCATCGCGACGAGTCGTTCATCCGGCAGTTCCTGAGTCCGGCGCTGATCCGCGACATGCGGCTGTTCTCGCTGCAGGAAGAGGCCTCGGACCCCTATTACGAGGTCACGGCGATCCATGACGAACGCGGCTATGAACGCGTGCGCTCGCGTCTCGCCGACAATTACGATGTCGGGGTGACGCAGCCCGACATCCAGGCGGTCGACGCCGATCTCAAGGGCGACCGCAAGCTGCGCATCAAGCACACGGTCCACCACGGCACCACGCTGCAGGAAGATACGCGCAACGAGACGCTGCGCTACATCCAACGCCTGTGGGGCCACGAGGTCAGCATGGTCGGCATCGACGGCACCACCGACAAGACGCTCTACGAAGTCTCGACCAAGGACCTGGGCGAAAAGACTTAGAGCCTGTCCAGCGCAGCCCTCATCCTGCGCACCACGCCGGCATCGGTGCGCTTCGGCCGCGGCGCGACGAAACCGAGCTCCCGCGCCTTGCCGGCGGGAGCGTCGACCGCCATCGAACAAGACGAGTGGACCTGGCGGAAAGGCAGCCGCGCCTGGATGGCGGCGAGGGTTTCGAGATTGACGCCCGATCCCGGCATGATGGCAATGCGGTCGCCGGCATGGGCAAAGCAGGCGGCAAGCGCGTCGAGCCCCTTCAGCGCCGTCGTTTCCCCACCCGAGGTCAGGATGCGCTCGAAGCCTAGCTCGACGGCGAGGTCGATGGCGCCTGCGAAGTCCGGTCCGGCGAGATCGAAGGCACGGTGCAGCGTCATGCCCAGGCCCCTGGCCTGGGTGGCCAGCCCGGCCAGAACCTGGCGGTCGAGGCTGCCATCGGCATGGTTGGCGCCGAGCACGACGCCTTCGAGGCCCGAGGCGCGCACGGCGTCGATGTCGGCCAGCAATGCCGCCATGTCGCTGTCGCCATAGACGAAGTCGCCGGGCCGCGAACGGATCATGGCATAGACCGGGATCGGCGCCTTGGCGGCGAGCGCCATCAGGCCGGGCGACGGGGTCAGGCCGCCGGTCTCCAGCGCAGCGCAAAGCTCGATGCGGTCCGCGCCGCCGGCAATCGCCGAGGCGAGGCCTTCGGGGCTGTCGACGCAGACTTCGAGCAGGATCTTTTCAGGCATTGTCGCTTCAGACACGGGCGATCTCCTGGAGGCCGAGGGCGGCGGCGCCGAGCAGGCCGGGCTCGGTGGTCAGCGCGGCCTTCACCACCAGCGGACCGGCGGCGCGACGCAGGGTGCGTCCGCGGACCTCGCGGTCGAGCGCTTCGATAAGTTCGGGCACGTTGGACAGGCCACCGCCGACCGGAACGACCGACGAGCCGATGATGTTGAGCGTCAGCGCCAGGGGAACGCTGACCAGTTCGAGATAGATGTCGATGGTGCGGCTGGCGCTGGCCTCGCCGGCGCGCCAGCGGTCAATGACCTCGGTGCTCGACAGCACTTCGCCGCAGAGCAGGTGATGCAGCTTCTCCATGCCGCGGGCGCCGCCGATGGTGTCGACGCAGCCGGACTGGCCGCAGCCGCAGGCGAAATGGGGGACCTCGACCGGCGGCTTGCCGACCGCGGTCTGCAGCGCCTTGCCATGGCCCCACTCGCCGGCATAGCCGCCGGCACCGGCAACGATGCGGCCGTCGATGACCAGGCCGCCGCCGACGCCGGTGCCCAGGATGACGCCGAAGACGTTGCGGTGGCCCTTGCCGGCACCGCTGGTCGCCTCGGCCAGTGCAAAACAGTCGGCGTCGTTGGCGATACGGACCGGCAGGCCTATGACGCGTTCGAGGTCGGCTTCGATCAGCCTGCCGTCGAGGCAAGGGATGTTGGCGCATTTCAGGCTGCCCGAAGCGGGGTCGACGACGCCGGCGATCGAGATCGACACGCCTTTCGTGCGGCCCCTGTCCGCCGCGACGCGCCCGGCGATGACGGCGGCGAAGGCATCGAAGTCGTCGAGCGGCGTCGCCACCCTGTCGATGATCTCGATTTCGCCGGCCGAACGGGCGCGGGCGCTTTTTATCGTTGAACCGCCAATGTCGAAGCAGGTAATCATCAAATCAGTTCCCGAAAGAAATTCCGCGGCGGGGCATCCGGCCGGACGCGCCGGATTTCATGACCGATACCGCGCAAAGGAAGCAATGGACAGTTCGCGCAAACGACGGACGTCGCCGACCATCGCCGATGTCGCCGAGCTTGCCGGCGTGTCGCGCGCCATCGCCTCGCGGGCGCTGTCGAGCGAAAGCCGCCCGGTGTCGGCCGACAAGCGGGCGCGTGTGCTTGAAGCAGCCGAGAAGCTGGGCTTCAAGCCCAATCTGCTGGCGCGCAGCCTGACCACCAAGACGGTCAATCTCATCGCGGTCATCGTCAACCACATCCACGATTTCTCCGACCTCGACCTGTTCGACCTTCTGATCGGAGAGATCCAGTCGATCGGAAAGCAGGTCATCTTCCTGCGCGTCGGCTCGGTCGAGCGCATCGAGGAATTCCTGCGCAACGGCGTCGCCTACCATGTCGATGCAGCACTGGTGTTCTCCGATTTTGCCGACGCCGCAAGCGTGCGCAAGATGTTCCGCAGCGACGACGTGCTGATGCTCAACGGCATGCATGACGGCTCCTCGCCTTCGGTCGTTCCCGACGAGGCGATCGGCATCGCCGAAGCGGTGGCCGACGCCGCCGGCAAAGGGGTCGCCACTGCGGCCCTCGTCACCGGCCGTGTGTCCTCGCCGGTCGAGCAGATCCGCGTCGCCGCCTACAAGGCCGAGATGCAGCTGCACGGCATCCGGCTCGTTGCCGAGCTGCGCGGCGACTATTCCTACGCCAGCGGCCGGCAGATGGCGCAATCGGGCGACTGGCCCGATGTCGACGCGGTGTTCTGCACGTCGGACGCGATGGCGATGGGCGTGATGGACGTTCATCGCGACGGCTTCCCGCAAAATCAACCCAGGCGCTTCAGGCTCTACGGCTTCGACAATCTGTCGCTGACCGACTTCGAAGCCTATCCGATCTCGTCCATCGGCTACGACAAGAAAGCCTATGTCGGCGAGATCCTGCGCTTCCTCAGCCGTCCGGGCGAATTCGCCGACGGCAAGGCCGACGTGACGGTGCCGACCTTCTTCGTGCCCCGGGCGACGTCGTAGGGCGAAAATGGTCGAACTCGCCGGGTAAGAACTAAGTCGCCCCTCACCCTTACCCTCTCCCCGTGAAGGACCGGGAGAGGGGGGCATCGGCGTTGCCGCTTCGTCCTTCTCCCCGTCGTTACGGGGAGAAGGTCCGGCAGGGGATGAGGGGCAGCGCAGCGCGCCCCGTTGCATGCCTTACCAGAGCGGGGTGAGCGCAGGCGGATTGGCGGTTTCGCCCCACCACTTCTTGTAGTTGGTCTCGTAGGCACCGCTCTGGATGTAGTCCGACACGAACATGTCGATCCAGCGGACGAAACCCTCGTCGCCCTTGGCGACAGCGATGCCGATCGGGTCGTTGGAGTGCAGGCCCGGCAGCGTCACCAGGTTCTCGTTCTTGGTGGCGAGATAGTCGAGCAGCGAGGAGTCCTCGATGGCGGCGTCGACGCGCTTCTGCTGCAGCAGCAGCACGCCTTCGGGCGAGAAGTTGTCGGTGTAGACCAGTTCGGCTTGAGGCGCCGCAGTCTTGATGAAGGTTTCGCCCGTCGAGCCGCGGCCGACGACGATCTTCTTGCCGGCGAGGCCTTCGAGCGACGTGATGCCGGCGTCCTTCTGGACGATGATGCGCAGGCCGGCGCGGTTGTAGGGGATCGAGAAGTCGACCGACTTGGCGCGCTCGAGCGTCGCCGAAGTGTTGGCGACGGCGATGTCGATCTGGCCGGAGACCAGCATCGAGATGCGGGCGTCGCCCGACACGTCGACGAATTCGACCGGCACGCCGAGCTTTTCGGCGAGCATGGTGGCGACGTCGACGTCATAGCCGACTGGATTGTTCTGGGCGTCGCGGAAGCCGATCGGCTCGCCGCCGAGCGACACGCCGATGCGGACGGTGCCGCGCTCGCGGATCTCATCGATCTTGCCGGCCTGGGCAGCGCCCGTGGCCGCCATGCCGATGGCAAGCGCCATGCCGGCCAGTTTTGTGATCAGGTTCTTCATTTTCCCTCTCCCTCGGGTTGTTAGGATGTGAACGGTTCGGCGAAGCGATGTTCCGGCTCGGGCAGGCTTTCGTCCCAGAACCAGTACTTGATCTGCTCTTCGCAATTCAGGCTGACGACCTTGTGGTTGCCGTTGGCATCCAGCGCATGGATGACGACGCCGGCGAGGAACCCGCTTTTCAGTTCGCGCAGCTCCTCGATGGCAAGCGCAATCGCCTGCTCCAGCGAATGGCCGAGGCGCATGGCAAGCACGATGGTGCGGGCGGTGCCGCAGCGCATCGTCATCTCGCCGGTATGGGTGCAGGCGGCGGCGCCGAAGCGGCTGTCGGCATAGAAGCCGGCGCCGGGGATGGGCGAGTCGCCCAAGCGGCCCGGATACTTCCAGGCCCAGCCGGAGGTCGAGGTGACGACGTTGAGCCCGGCCGTACTGTCCTTGGACAGGAACACGGTGGTGTCGCGCACCCGCTCGGGATCCGTGATGGTGCGGCTGAGCGGCGCCAGCGGAACGTCGGGGAATTTCGCCAGTTCTTCGGGCGAAAGCTCCTTTTCGAGCCGCTGCCACCAGACGCGCTTGCTGTCTTCGTAGAGCGTCTCGTCGACGCCAAAGCCGATCTCGGTGGCGAAGCGGCGCGCGCCGTCGCCGGTCAGCATGACATGCGGCAGGCGCTTCATCACCTCATGCGCAAGGGCGGCGACCGGAATGGTGTCCGGCACCGCACCGACCGAACCCACTTCGCGCGTCGTGCCGTCCATGACGCCGGCGTCGAATTCCATGCGGCCCAGCATGTTCGGCCAGCCGCCGAAGCCGACCGAGCGGACCTTGACCTCGCGCTCTACCTCACTGATGCCGGCGACCATGGCATCGATGCCATGGCTGCCAGCCTTCAGAAGGTCGACGCTCTTGGAGAAGCCGGGCCAGGCCTCGGAATTGGCAAGCAGGATCATTTCAGTCTTTACGCATCTTGGAGAGGAATTGAGCCACGCGCGGCAGGGCCATGCCCTTGTCGGAGAAGAACTCCTCGGTCGGCAGGTCGGCGATGAGCGTGCCCTTGTCGAGGAAGGCGATGCGCGTGGAGATGGAGCGCGCGAATTCGATCTCGTGGGTGACGAACACCATCGTCGTGCCGCCCTTGGCGAGCTTGGCCAGGATCGACAACACCTCCGAGGTCATCTCGGGGTCGAGCGCGCTGGTGACCTCGTCAAGCAGGAGGTAGCTCGGCTTCATGGCAAGCGCCCGGCAGATGCCGACACGCTGGCGCTGGCCGCCGGAGAGCTGCGAGGGATAGGCGTCGGCCCGATCGCTCAGCCCGACCGACTTCAACAGCTCGCGCGCCTCGGCCTCGGCCTGCTTGCGCGGCACCTTCAACACCTCGACGGGGGCAAGTGCCACGTTCTGCACCGCGGTCATGTGCGGATAGAGATTGAAGAGCTGGAAGACGGTGCCGGAGCGCTTGCGCGCCTCGGAAAGCTCGCGCGGCTTGGAGACGTCGAAATTGTCGACCGTGATCTTGCCGGCGTCGATCTTCTCCAGGCCGTTGATGCAGCGGATGAGCGTCGACTTGCCCGAGCCGCTGGAGCCGAGAACCGAGACGACCTCGCCCTGGCGGATTTCGAGATCGACGCCATTGAGCACGGTGGCCGCGCCAAAGGATTTGCGTACACCCGATACGCTGATCATCAGAGGCCTCTCCATGCCGTGTGCGCCCTGAGCCGCTTTTCGAAGCGGCCTCCGGCGTAGGCGACCAGCTTTGCGGTCAGGTAATAGAGCGCGCCGACGGCGGTCCAGACGATGAACGGCTTCAGCGTGCGCAGGTTGAGGATATTGCCGACCTTGGTCAGGTCCATGACACCGATGACCGAGATCAGCGAGGTCACCTGCAGTTGGTTGACCAGGAGCCCGGTGAGCGGGCCAATGGCGAAGGCTGCCGCCTGTGGCGCGATGACCCGGCGCAGGATCTGCCAGCGGGTGAGGCCGAAGACCCGCGCCGCCTCGATCTGGTCGCGCCCCACCGACTCGATGGCCGACACCGCGATGACATAGATGAAGGCGGCGCTGTTTCCCGAGAGCGTGATGACGGCGGCCTCGGTCGGCGTGACGTTGATCTTGAGGAAGGCCGGCAGGCCGAAGAAGACCAGGAACAGCTGCACCAGAACCGGCGAGTTCTTGAGCAGCTCGGCGATGAAGGCGACGATCTGGGCCAGCACCGGCACGCGATAGAAGCGGATCACCGCCCAGGCCGTGCCGATGACCAGGCCAATCAGCGTCGTCGAGACGAACAGCGCCAGCGAGACGCCGAGGCCCTGAAGCAGCAGCACGATGTCGAACGGCGTGAAATCCCCGTAGCGCATCAGACCGCCCCCTCCGCCTGGTGACGGTTGAGATGGCGGTGCAGCATGCCGATCAGGATCGACACCGTATAGGTCAGTGCTGCGTAGGCGACGAGCAGGACGAAATAGACCTCAAAGGGCCTGAACGTGTTCGACGCCACGATCTTGGCCGAACCGGTCAGTTCGTTGAGGGTGATCGTCGACAGGATCGAGGACGTCAGGATCAGGTTGACGAACACCGATCCGAGCGGCCGGATCGAGGCGCGCAGGGCAATCGGCAGGATGATCCTGCGGAAGATCGTGCTCTTCTTCAGCCCACTGACCTGTGCTGCCTCGATGACACCCGGGTCGATTGCCAGGATGCCCGAGCGGATGACGTCCGAGGTGAAGGCGCCGCCGGCGATCGAAAGCGCAACGACGCCCGTCGTGAAGGCATCGATGTAGATGCCGATCTCGGGCAGGCCGAAATAGAAGAAGAACAGCTGCACGATGAACGGGATGTTGCGGAAGATGTCGACATAGACCGCCGCCAGCCTGTTGAGCAGCGGCGAGGCCGACGTGCGCATGGCACCGACGGCCAGGCCGAGCACCAGCGAACCGATCACGGCCAGCGTGCAGGCCTGCAACGTCAGCCAGGCCCCTTCCAGCAGGAAGGGGATATGCTTGGCGAGGATCGACAGGTCGAACTTCAAGCGGCACGTTCCCGGAAAGTGAAACCGGTTTCACTCTGCAAAACGGACACCCCCGTGTCAACGGGTGCCGACGGACTTCAGGCTGTTTTTCTCATGCCGACGAACGGTCCTGGCGGCGTGCAAACATGCTGGCGCACGGCTCGCCGCAAGGACTTCAACACACAACCGCCGCCGGGATACCCGACGGCGGTTGAAAACGCTTGAAGCCAGCCATGGCCGTTTGCCGGCCCGCGGCCTCGATCAGTTGGCCGGCAACACCACGGGAACGACGGCCGGCGCGGTCTACGGCGCCGGCTCGACCACCGGAGCAGGCGCAGGCCCGGCTTCCGCCGTTTCGACCGGAAGGGTTTCCTTGATCTGGTCGATCTTGCCGTAGGCGTCACCGACACCAAGGACGCCCTTGGCCCAATCCATCACCTCGTCGTTGACGTAGTCGTCGCCATACTCGGCAACGCGGTTCTTGTTGGCGGCCGCCATCAGGGCTTCCTTGAGGTCCGCGTCCGTGGTGCCTTCGGCTGCCGCGTCGGCAGCCGCCTGGGCGTCCGCCACGGCCTGATCGTCAGCAACAAGCTGGTCGGAAGCCGCCAGCGCATCCGAAAGAGCCTGCTTTTCGGCGTTGAAGGCATCGAACTCGGCTGCGTCGAGCGGCGGCTCCATGCCGTTCAGCTCGTCCAGTCGCGCCTGGAGCGCATCGGCGGTCGGATCGGCGATCGGCGCGCTGCCGTCAAACGGCTCGATCGCGGCAAGGGCCGCATCCAACGCCGACTGCGATTGCGCCGCCTTTTCCGTGGCTGCTGCCAGCGCTTCACCCGCCAGGTCGGCCTTCGCAGACTGCAGCACGAATTCGCGGACGAGCGCCATCCTGGGCGACTGGGAGTTGAGATAGGCGTGATAATTGCGATTGAGCGAATTGAGGCCGGCCAGCCGTGCGTTGAGGTTCTTTTCCTTCGCGGTCTTGCCGACCGACGCCGTGAGAACCTCGGGCGTCTTCGATTTCTGCCTGGACTTGGCGCTCTTCGCAGCACCGGGCTTCGCCTTCTGGACAGAAGACTTGTTGCCGCCACCAAACAGCGAGTCCATCAGGTTTCCCGACGAGGCCGACTTGCCACCCGATTTCGACGAGTTGCCGTCCTTGCCCTTGCCCTTGCCGCCGCTGTTGCCGCGATCAGAGCCGCCACCGCCCTTGTCGTTCCCGCCGCCCTTGTCGTTGCCACCGCCATGATCGCCACCCTTGGCATGGGCCTTGGCGAAACTGACGATGGACGAAGAATCGAAGGTGATAGGCAAAACGCTGATGGCGAATGCCGAGACTGCGCTGACGAGGAACTTTCTGCTTGTGAACACCGGGTATTCTCCCTCTCCGTTCGGTGTGCGAATCAAGCCCCACCACAGATTAGAGACTGGCGATATATGCGCCAGCAACCAACTGTTGCAGGCCGAGACATTGGGTGCGCCGATTGCCATTGGCGAGGCGGACTCAAGCTCCAGGGTCACCCCGGCCGGCATCGCCTCGGCGCGCCAGCCATGACACATGGCCATCGCCGCCAGGCGCCGAAGTTGCCGCGTTTCGCCCGAAGGATTTTCCACGTACCTGCCCCGCCAGATGAAAAGCAGGTACATCAGGACATGCTGAGATTTCAGGAATTCTTGCGCGAACCGTTAAGATTCTACCGGTTTCGCAAATAGGCCTGCAAGGCCGCATGGGCCTCAGGAGTCGAGGCCCGGCCGTGCCTCCGGCTGCGCCGGCATGTCGGCGAACTCGATGCGGTTGCGGCCGCGCGCCTTGGCCTCGCTGAGGCGGTCGTCGGCATGACGGAACAGATCATCGAACTCGACCTGGTCCTCGAACAGCACCGCGCCGACGCTGACCGACAGGGGCAACTGCCGGGCACCCGGCTCGAGCACCGTGTCGGAGACCGTGCCGCGGATACGCTCCGCAACGCGCTCGGCGTTCTCGCGACTGGTGCCGGGCAGGAAGATGCCGAATTCCTCGCCGCCGATGCGGCCGACCAGGTCGCCGGCGCGCACCGAGGACTTGATCGTTCCGGCGACGCTCTTCAGCACTTCGTCGCCCCAGGCATGGCCGAACTTGGCGTTGATGGCACGGAAATCATCGATCTCCACAACGAGCAGGGCGCCCTGGCGGCGACCGCCCGACGTCGAGTTGCCGCGGAAAGCATCGATCAGATTGGCGAAGACGCCGCTGTTGAGGCAGGAGGTGAGCGCGTCGGTCGACGACAGCCGGCTGACCTCGGACTTCAGCGCGCCGAACTTGCGCCGTTCATTGGCAACGATGGCGAGCAGCGGTGCGGCGACCAGGCCGGCTACGGCGCCGGCGCCAATGACGCCACGCCAGAACACGGGATCGCCCTGGCCCTGAAACAAAAGTGCCGCGGCGCCCGCCGCAACCACTGCGCATGCGGCCGAGCCCATCAACGCATAGCGGGCGACCGGCGCCCAGCCACGACCCGCATTCCCCGCACCCGAATTGTCCACGCCAGATCCCTCCGCTCTCATGTCGAATCGATCTATCCGGTGAGAATGAAACATTCCCTCTGTGAATACGAACAATTTGACGGATCTGCCGGAAACTAGGCGAAACCGGTGCTTTTGAACAGGCCGAAGCCACTTGCTGCGTCGATTTATGCCGATCAATCCGGTGGGCCGAACATGCCCATGCCGGCCTTCCGCGCCACCTCTTCGGCCTTTTCATAGCCACCACCGGGCAGCGCATGGGCCCAGCCATTGGAGACGAGCCAGGCGCCGACGTCCTGTTTTCCCAACCTGCAGGCGGCCGCCACGGGCTGGCGTTCGGCCGGCGGGAATACCTGGCACAGGGGCGCGCGGCCGCGCAGCCAATATCTGAAGGCAAGCAGGGCGCGCTCGCCGCAACGCCAGGAGATGCCTTCGAACGCGCAAATCTGGTCGCTGCCGATGGCTTTCGTGCCGGAAAGGAGAATGGTGTAGCCCATCGCCTCGAACGAGGCCGAGGAGGTCACCACGGGACGATAGAGCAGCGTGCCCTCCCAGTCGTCCGGCCCGATTCGCTTGGGCGGCGGGGCAAGCCCGAGATCGCCGAGAGGCGGCCTCGCCTCGATGCGCTCCAATTCAAGCCTGGCGATCTCGGGAGGTGCGACCACCTCGGGCGAGATCGGTCGGGCCGGGCTCGGCGGCGCCACGGCGGCGGCCGCACCCTGATGCCGAGGCGGCGGCAGCGCCCGCACTTGGGTCGACACGGGATCGAATATCGGCTGCGACGGCCGATGGGCGCTTTTCGCCGCCATGATGGTCAGTGCGACGGCGCCGATGCCCAGGGCCGCCCCGGCATGAACCAGCATTTTCCGCGCCGGCGTCATCGAACCCGCCCTCGCCCGCACCAGACCATCCAGAATTCAGATCTGCCACTTGCCATGCCAGGCTGCCCGCACTCCTCCGCTCGGGGCCAACAAGGCCACGGATCGCGGCGCAGCGCCAGCCCTTCCGAGCCAAAGTATAAAATTCGCATAAAATTCGATTTAAAGCGTACATTGAAGATTATCTCCCGATTACCTTTGTTCCTTTCCGATAATTTGAGACGATGTTGCTAGCGTTCACCAAAATAGGTGGGCGACATGAAAGCAACATCAACCAACGTTTCGAAGTTCGGATTGAACATATTTGCGGCAGCAACTCTTCTTGCCATCGCATTGCCCGGCGCCCATGCAAGCGAGGGTTCCGACGCCGAAGCGCCCACACTGAACCAGCCAAGCGCCATGCAGCTCCTCGGCGGCCTGATGCTGCCGCAACCGCCGGCAGCGGCCGCCACAAGCGAACCTTTCCAGTTCGGCCCGAACTTCGATGGCTACAGCCTGGCGGTGCGCACCGCTTCGAAGGATGACGTTCCCGCGGGCATCGATCCGATCAAGACCGCTGCCATCGTGCCAGGCGTGTTCGGCTCGGTTGCCATTCCGATGCGCAACTTCCCGGTCGCAGGCCGCTGGGCCAAGGTCTACAGCAAGATCAACGACTGCGCCGAGGCGAACTGCGGCAAGAGGGGCGCCGAGTTTGCGGCCGTCGCCACGGGCGCCCGCGACAAGAAGTTCATGGACAAGCTTGCCAGCGTCAACCGCGCCGTCAACACGATGATCGCCTACCGCCAGGACGACGCAGTCTACGGCAACCTGGATTACTGGGCCAAGCCTGCGGAAATACTGTCGCGCGGCGTCGGCGACTGCGAAGACTATGTCATCCTCAAGATGGCGGCGCTGATCGAGGCCGGCGTGCCGGCACGGAGCATGTCCCTAGTTGTACTCAAGGACACCGGCCGCGGCGTGTTTCATGCCGTGCTGTCGGTTGCCACCCAAAGTGGAAACTTCATCCTCGACAATCTGAGCAACACCGTGGCCGGCGACGACGTCTACAGGAGCTACGTCCCGCTCTATTCGTTCAGCACCGACCGCGCCTGGATCCATGGCGCACGGTCAGGATCGGCGCAAATCGCCTCTGTCGGCAACGATTTCACAACGATCGCGCCCGGCGAAGGCCCGGTGCGGCAATAGTGGACCGGCGGCCCAAAGACGATGAAGCATGGAATCGCCCGCGCGCCTGCCGGACAATTACAGGTTGGCCTGACATGCCGGGCACGCGGCCCCTCTGTGCACAACCTCGACGTTCATTAACAAATTCAAATTTTGCAGCCGGAAATGTAGTATTTTTGCATCAGTGCTTTGACCAAATAGCACAATGCCCCCCGATTCAGGTTCTGGACTATCAAATAGCTGTCGATTTTCATGCGCCGCTGGATAATTGCTCACGGCGGGTACGGATTGGGATCCCGGCTGCGACGAATGTCGGGATGGAGTGGGGAGAGTTTAGATGCAGTTGAATTTTGGGCGCCTGGCGCAGCGGCTGGCGGTGTTGTTGGCGGCGACCATGCTGTCGGGCAACGGAGCAAGCGCGCTGTCGCTGAAGGAAGCGATGGCGGTGGCCGTCGAATCCAATCCCGAGATCGGCCAGGCCATCGAGAACCGCGAAGCGATCGAGTTCGAACTGCGGCAGGCAAAGGGTCTCTACCTCCCCAGCGTGGACCTGGAAGCCTCGACCGGCGTACGCCGGCTCGACAATCCCTCGCGCCGCGCCCTGTCGATCGAAGACGATGCGCTCTATCCGTCTGAAGCCGGCGTCGTCGTCACCCAGAAGCTGTTCGACAACGGCGCCCGCCGCGCCGAGCTCACCCGGCAGGCCTCGCGCGTCGACGGCGCGTCCTTTCGCGTGCTCGAACGCTCCGAATTCATCGGCCTTTCGGTCGTCCAGGATTATCTCGAATACGTGCTCCAGGCCCAGATCGTGGGCGAAGCCAAGCGCAATCTCGGCTTCCACCAGTCGATCCTCGGCGACATTCGCGAAGGCATCCAGGGCGGCGCCCTGACCGACGCCGACCGCCAGCAGGCCGAAGAACGCCTGTTCGCCGCCAAGGCGCGCGTGCAGGAGGCGTCCGAAGAGCTGGAAGCCTCCAAGATCCGCTTCTTCAAGACCGTCGGCAAACCGCTGGTCAGCCCGTCCAAGCCCGGTTCGGTGGCCAAGGCCCTGCCGCGCTCGCTCGACGATGCGATCGGCCTTGCCCGCCGCAACAATCCGCGCATCCACATGGCCAGCAGCGACATCGACGCCGCGGCGTCGCTGGTCGATGCAGCGCGCGCCAAGTACGGCCCGGAAGTGGTGGCTGAAGGCCGCGCCCGCGTCGGCAACGACATCGACGGCTCGGCCGACGAGACCAACGACCTGCAGGCCCGCCTGGTGCTGCGCTGGAACCTCTATCGCGGCGGCATCGACAAGGCCAACGAGCAGGAACAGATCCGCCGCGTCAGCGAGCAGCGCCTTGCCATGCACCAGGTGCAGCGCGAGATCGAAGAAGCCGTGCGCATCTCCTGGGATCGCCGCTTCCGCCAGGCTGACCTCGCCAAGACGCTGCGCCAGCAGGCCGTCGCCAATGACAGGCTGGTGACCTCGTATCGCGAGCAATTCAAGGTCGGCCAGCGTTCGCTTCTCGACGTGCTCGACGCGCAGAACACGCGCTTCAACACCGAGACGCTGGCAAACACCGCATCATTCGCGTCGCTGTTCGCCGAATACCGGCTGTTGGCCGCGACGGGCCAGTTGCTGAAGACCATGAACATCGCACCGGCCAAGCAGGCTGCCGCCTACGCCCGCAGCGAGTTCAACGTGCCGGCGACCGCCGACACCGAGACCTATGCGCGGACGCCGTCGGAGCAGGTCAACGACATGCCATTCGACCTGCTCGCTCCGGTCAGAAAGAAGTAGGGGTGTCTGCCTGACGGCAGCCCCCGTCCGTCATGAACCAGCAGACGCATATCCAGACTCCGGTCGAGGCGTTCAAATCCTGTTTTTCGGCGGTGGCTGCCTATCTCGGCCGCCCCAGCGCCGAAACCGTGCTGTTTTCCGGCGTGCCTATCTCGGCGACCAGGATCGAAGTTCAGGAAATCCGCCACCTGGCCGAGCGCATCGGCCTGGAAACGCAAGAGTTCGAGCATCGCGATTTCGTGCGCGGCCGCTTCGACCTGCCGGCCATCGTCTTCCGGCCCAACCGGCTGCCCATAGCCATCCTGGCGGAGCAGAGGGATGGCGCGGAGTTCCTGACGGGACCGCAGGAGGATGGCCGCACCTCGATCTCGCGCGCCGAACTGATGGGCGTGCCGATCACCGGCGGCGTCGGCTTCTCCATCACCTATGCAAATGCCGCCGAGGACATGACCGTCGGCACCGCGGCGAAGATCGAGCGGCCGCACTGGCTGTACGGCACGCTGGGCGCGTTCTGGCGGTCCTATTCGCGCGTGGCGCTGGCGGCGATCTTCATCAACCTGCTGGCGATCGCCTCGCCCATCTTCACGATGAACGTCTACGACCGCATCCTGCCCAACAAGTCGATCTCGTCGCTGTGGGTGCTGGCGATCGGCGTGGCAACCGCCATCCTGTTCGACCTGCTGCTGAAGACGGCGCGCGCCGCGCTCATCGACCATGCCGGACGCAAGGCCGACCTGCGCATCTCCTACATGCTGTTCGAGAAGGTGCTGAACACCTCGCTCAGCTCGCGCCCCGCCTCGACCGGCGAGTATGCCAACCGGGTGACGCAGTATGAGTTCGTGCGCGAGTTCTTCACCTCCAACACGGTCAGCACCTTCATCGACACCGCCTTCGTCTTCGTCTTCCTGCTGGTGATCTACGCCGTGGCAAGCTGGCTGGTGGTCATTCCGATCATCGCCTTCATCGCGGCCGTCGTCATCGGGCTGGTGGCGCAGCAGCGCATCGGCAAGCGGGTCGCGGCATCGCTGAACGAGGCGTCGCAGCGCCAGTCGCTGCTGGTCGAATCGATCTCGACGATCGAGACGATCAAGTCGCTGCGCGCCGAAGCCTACCTGCTGCGCAAGTGGCGCGAGCACTCCAAGAATGCCGCCAACACCTCCGAAAAGATCAAGGAGCTGTCGGCGGCCGCGGCCAACATGACGCAATTCATCCAGCAGATGGTGACCGTGGCACTGGTGGTGGCTGGCGCCTACGCCTTCGACAGCGGCGCCATCTCGACAGGCGCCATCATCGCGGCGGTGATGCTGTCGGGCCGCGCTGTGGCACCGCTCGGCCAGCTGGCCATGACGCTATCGCGCTTCCGCCAGGCAACGCTGTCGCTGAAAGTGCTGAACACCATCATGCAGCAGCCGGAAGACCGGCCCGACACCGTCGGCTTCGTCAACCGTCCGATCCGGGTCGGCGCGCTGACGATGCGCAATGTCGGCTTCGTCTATCCCGGTACCGAGACCGAAGTGCTGACCGGGGTGAACCTGACGATCAATCCGGGCGAGCGCGTCGGCATCATCGGGCGCATCGGCTCCGGCAAGACGACGTTCGGGCGGCTCGTCGGCCGGCTCTACCTGCCGACGACCGGCGAGTTGCTGCTCGACGGCATCGACATCCGCCAGTACCACCCTTCCGAGGTACGCGCCGCCGTCGGCATCGTCGCCCAGGCCGGCGACCTGTTTTCCGGCACGATCAAGGAAAACCTCTTGATGGCGCGGCCAGAGGCCACCGACGAAGAGATCATCGACGCGGCAAAGCTGGCCGGCGTCGACGAGTTCGTCTCGCGCCATCCGCGCGGCTACGACATGAATGTCGGGGAGCGCGGCACCAACCTGTCGGGCGGCCAGAGGCAGGCCGTGGCGATCGCCCGGCTGCTGATGACGAAACCCAAGATCGTGTTCCTCGACGAACCGTCCGGCTCGATGGACCTGGCGTCCGAGCGCCAGCTGATACGGCAGCTGAAGACGGCGTTCAACGACAAGACCACGCTGATCATATCGACCCACCGCTACAGTATGCTCGAAATCGTCGACCGCCTCATCGTCGTCGAACAGGGCCGTATAGTTGCGGATGGTCCCAAGGAAAAAGTCATTCAGGCACTGCAGAAGCCAAATAGCTGAAGGCAGTCCGCTTGACAGGATGATTATATTGAACACGTTCAATATAACGGGGCATCATGATAGCCAGAGAAGACAGACCGCCATTTTTCGCGTCGGCCGCGGTGCTGATCATCGCAGCATTGTTCGTGGCGTTCGTAGCCTGGGCCTCGTTTGCCGAGGTCGACGAGATCGCACGCGGCGAAGGCAAGGTCATCCCGGCATCGAAGACCCAGATCGTGCAGGCGAGCGAGGCCGGCGTGGTCCAGGAAATCGCCGTCAAGGTCGGCCAGGTGGTCAAGAAGAACGACCTCATCGTCCGGCTCGACAACACCGTCAGCACCTCCAGCCTGGGCGAACAGCAGGCCAAGGCGCGCACGCTCGGCGCGCGCATCGCCCGCCTCAAGCAGGAACAGGAAGGCCGGATCGGCGAACCGCTGGCCTGCCCTGAAAACCTGATGCAGACCGCGCCCGAGATCTGCGAGAACGAGCAGAAGCTCTTGGTGGCGCGCCGGCAGAATTTCGACACCAAGCTCAATGTGCTGAAATCGCGGCTCGACCAGCGCGAAAAGGAACTCAACGAGGCCAAGGTCAACGTGACCAGGCTGACGGAAAGCCTGCAGGTCAGCGACCGCGAGGCAGCCCTGGTCACATCCATGGTCAAGCGCAACCTGATGGCCAAGACCGAGCAGATCCGCGTCGACCGCGAGCAGACGGAAATGCGCGGCCAGCTCAACCTCGCCGACGAGACGATCAAGCGGACCGAGGCCGCGATCGTGGAAGCCAAGCTCCAGGTCGACGAGTTCGGCCTGCAGCTGCAGCAGGAAGCCCTGGACGAGCTGACCCAGGCGCTGGCCGAGCTTTCGGTCGTCGACGAAACCATCCGCGGCGCCAGCGACCGCGTTGCCCGCACCGACATCCGCTCGCCGGTCGACGGCATCGTCAACACGCTCGACGTCAACACGCTCGGCGCGTTCGTGCAGCCCGGCGCCGTGGTCGCCGGCATCGTGCCGACATCCGAGACCTTGCTGGTCGAGGCGCGGGTCTCGCCGCGCGACGTCGCCTTCATCCGCCCCGACCAGAAGGCGCTGATCAAGGTTTCGGCCTATGATTTCTCGGTCTTCGGCGGCCTCGACGGCAAGGTGCAGAACATCACCGCCGACAGCCTGGTCGACCAGAACACCGGCGAACCCTACTATCAGGTCCGCGTCTCGACCGACCGCTCGGCACTGGAAAGGGACGGCAAGTCCTACTCGATCATTCCCGGCATGATCAGCACCGTGGAAATCATCACCGGGCGAAAGACCATCCTGAACTACCTGCTCAAGCCCATCAACAAGGCACGCGACGAGGCGCTTCGTGAACGATAGCGCCACCGAGCCCGACAGCCACGGTATCCACGTCTTTTCGACCGACGATCTGACCACCGATTTTCGCGTCGTCGTCCGCCTGGGCACCCGCCGCGGCATCCGGCTTGAGCGCCTGTTCTGGAACACGCTGCGGCAACTCGCAGAACACAACCACCTGACCATCGGCGAGATGGTGGAGGTGATCGCACAGGCCAATGGCGATACCGCGAACCTGGCCTCGGCGATCCGCGTGGCCTGCCTGCGCTGGATGTCCGACCAGGGTGCGGCACTCGGCAAGCTCGCCTCGCTGCGCACGATCAACGCCATTCTCGGCGCGTGCCCGGCGCCTGCTTTCGCGCTGTCGTCGACCAAGAAGATCCTGACGTTCAATCCCGCCTTCCAGCATCTGGTCAGGAGGCAATTGCCCGTCGGGTTCGGCGAGGACGCGCATCGCGATCTCCGGCTGTCGCTCGATCTCAACGTCGCGGACATCTTCGCCAAGCTCGATGCCAATGACGGCGTGCCTATCGCCAGCGGATTCGTCATCAGCGCCGCCGAGCGACGCTACCGTGGCCAGCTCAACATCGTCCGTGCCCCGATAAGGACGCCAGAACTGCTGCTTTGCTTCGTGGTCAACGGGTAGGCTGGCGACAAAAGCGTCGATCCAGAGGCGGAATAGTTCAAATTGTAACGACCTCCGCAACAATTTGTCAGCCGAACCGCTATCGCCTTTCCCCACGTTTTATTTTAGCAACCCCTCATTAATCACCTTACGTCATTCTGAAATCCACACATCGGGGATATCTGCTGTGAAACGCTTTATTGCGCTGATCGCATTCTCGTCTTTGCTTGCCGGAATCCAGGCAGCCCAGGCGGGAACCATCATGGAAACCAGGGGCAAAGCCTTCGCGCCGCCCGCCTTCGCCTCCTTCTGCGGCCGTGAACCCGGCCTGTGCAGCACGTCGGGCGGAAGCAAGGTCGTGGCGCTGCAGGCCGACCTCAAGTCGGAACTCAAGCAGGTCAACCGCGCCGTCAACTCGCGCATCAAGGAACGCAACGACGTTGGCGACGACTGGCGCGTGCCTGTCGCCTATGGCGATTGCGAGGACTTCGCGATCCTGAAGAAGCGCGAATTGCTGAAGCGCGGCTGGCCGGCGTCGGCGCTGCTGCTGACGGTCGCACGCTATCGCGGCCAGGGTCATACCGTGCTGACGGTGCGCACCAGCGAGGGCGACCTCATCCTCGACAACCTGACAAGTTCTGTCCGCGACTGGTCGAGCACGCCCTACGACTATTTCGCCCGCCAGGCACAAGGCAACGGCAGCCGCTGGGAGCGCATCGGCACTGCCAAGCCGATCCTGTCGACCGCTGTCGGCGGCTGATCCCCTTCGAACGTCAGCCTTGGCGTTCGAGCAGGATCGTCGGCTCGCCGTGATAGGTGGTGCGGCCGATTTCACGGTAGCCGTGCTTTTCGGCGACCCGCAGCGAGGCACCATTGAGCGGATCGATGATGCACACCGTGCGGCCCTCGAAGCGGCTGTCGGCCCAGCGCACAAAGGCCGCCACCGCCTCGCTGGCAATGCCCTTGCCGTGCATGTCCGCGGCGAAACCCCAGCCTGCTTCCGGAGTGCCTTCGATCGAAGGCACGATGTCGCGCTTCAGGTCGTGGAAGCCGCCTTCGCCGATGAAGCGGCCGGTCGCCTTGTCCTCGATCGCCCAGAAACCATAGCCGAGCAGCGACCATGAGCCGGCATGGCGCAGGAAGCGCTGCCAGCTTTCCTCGCGCGTGCGCGGCTTGGCAATGAAGCGCGTGACCACGGGATCCGCCCACATTGCGGCATAGGCTTCGAAATCATCGATGCGATGCGCGCGCAGGATCGTGCGTTCGGTCTCGATGACGGGAATGTCGGCAAGGGAAAAGACGGTCATCGATGAGGCTCCGTGAAAACAGGACGCCGGTCTAGCACGGATGACAGCCGAGGCAGCAGGCCAGAAAGCGCCGACAATGTCCGCCAGCTAGCCGTTCCAGGCCATCCGCATATAGACCCCGCCGCGTTCGAGTTCGTCAAGCATCTGGTCGAGCCGCTTGCGGCGCGTCTCTTCGCGACTGGCGCGGCCGATCCAGCCGAGGTAGTCGTTGCGCTGATAGTCCGGTCGCGCCTCATAGGCTGCAAGCAGCCCGCGCGAAACGAGTTCGCTGCGGATCCAGTCCGGCATCGGGTTGATGTCGCGCGTCAGGGCCATCGCCGGATTCTGCGGGCAATGTGCCCGATCGTCAACCGATGCGGCGACAATCACCGCCGTCATATCGACATCGGCCCGGCTTTGCTAACGTGGCGCCCAGGAAACGATTTCGCGAGGCAGCTATGACCGACCTCTTGCTCACGATCGTCCACCACCTGCTCGCCTTCACCCTCGCCGGCGTAATTGCCGTGGAAGCCGTCCTGGTGCGCCCCGGCCTCGGCCGGCGTGGCCTCGCCCTGCTCGGCAGGGTCGATGCCGCCTATGGCGCCCTGGCCGGACTGCTGGTGCTCATCGGTGCGGCGCGGGTCTATTTCGGCCTCAAGGGTTGGGAATTCTTCATCTACAACCCGACCTTCTGGGCCAAGATGGCGGCATTCACCGCAGTGGGACTGCTGTCCATCGCCCCCACGATACGCATTGCCCGCTGGCGCGCGGCTGGAGGTGGCGAGGCATACATCGTGCCCGACGCGGAGATCGCGCATGTGCGCCGCTTCATCACGGCGGAGGTCGCCGTTTTCGCGCTGATCCCGATCTTTGCCGCAACGATGGCGCGCGGTTACTGAGCCGCAACCTCCGCTTCGGCGACTTCGATCGGGTCGATGTCGTCCAAAGGCACCAGCGGCGCCGGCTCGCTCGTGCTCTTTTCCGGCGACTTGCAGATCTCGGCGATGACACAGCGCCAGCAATCGGGCTTGCGCGCCTTGCAGACGTAGCGCCCGTGCAGGATCAGCCAGTGATGGGCATGGCGCATGAATTCGTCGGGGATGATCTTCACCAGCATCGCCTCGACCTGGTCGGGCGTCTTGCCGGGCGCCAGCCCGATACGGTTGCCGATGCGCAGGATATGGGTGTCGACCGCCATGGTGTGCTGGCCGAAGGCCATGTTGAGCACGACGTTGGCGGTCTTGCGGCCGACGCCCGGCAGCTCGACGAGCTGGTCGCGGTCGTCGGGCACCTCGCCGCCATGGTCGCGGATCAGGGCCTGCGAAAGCGCAATCACGTTCTTGGCCTTGTTGCGCCACAGGCCGATGGTGCGGATGTGCTGGCCGACCGTTTCCTCGCCCAGCGCCAGCATCTTTTGCGGCGTATCGGCGATGGCGAAGAGCGCCCGCGTCGCCTTGTTGACGCCGGCGTCGGTGGCCTGGGCCGACAGCACCACCGCCACCAGCAAGGTGAAGGCGTTGACGTGCTCGAGTTCGCCCTTCGGCTCCGGCCGCTGGACGGAGAAGCGGCGGAAGATCTCGCGGACTTCATCCACCGAATAGAGCGAACGGGGGCGGCGGGCCGACGGCTTCTTCTTGCCGGCGCCGGTGCTGCGACCACCTGTCGAAGTCTTGCTGCTATCTTTGGGCTTGGGGTTTTTCATCGCCTCTCTATAATTAACCGGCATGAGCGAGACAAACGCCACTTTTGCCGCTGACGAGCCCTTCTTCAAGGCGCTGCTCTTGCCGCACCGGTCGCTCGGCCGCACCGGCTTCATGATCCTCATGGGGGCGTTGCTGTTTGGCTGGATCGTCACCGGCGTCTTCTTCCTCAGCCACGGCGCCTGGCCGATCTTCGGTTTCTTCGGCCTCGACGTGGTCGCGCTCTACGTCGCCTTCCGGCTCAACTACCGCGCCGCCCGTGCCCGCGAGGAGGTGAGCGTGTCGCGCACCAGCCTCGACATCCTGAAGACCGCGCCGTCCGGCAAATCGGAGAGCTTCCACTTCAACCCGTTCTGGGCACGGTTTGCCGTGTCCCGCCATGACGAGATCGGCATCACCGGCATGGCAGTCGAGTCGCGCGAAAAGAGCGTGCCGATCGGCAGTTTCCTCAATCCCGACGACCGCGAGAGCTTTGCCACCGCGTTTTCGCGCGCATTGGCCACGGCACGGACGCGGTGAGCAGGAATCGGGTGGGAATTGCCGGTGAGGCAGCCGATATTGGCGTTCAAGGAGACATCGCCATGAACGCCCAGACGAGAATGAGCCCCATCGCCACCCTGCAGCAGGACATCACGCCCGTCGGCGCCGAATACGAGACCGTTCGCCGGGTGATCGAAAAGATCAGCCTCGACTATCGCGACCAGCCTTCGCTCGACGCATTGGCCGACGAAGTCGGCGAGACGCCGACCGGCCTGCAGAAGCTGTTCAGCCGCTGGGCCGGCCTGTCGCCGAAGGCCTTCCTGCAGGCAGTGACGCTCGACCATGCACGCAAGCTGCTGGACGAGGGCCTGCCGCTGCTCGAAACATCGTTCGAACTCGGCATGTCCGGCCCGGGGCGCCTGCACGACCTGTTCGTCACCCACGAGGCGATGTCGCCGGGCGACTACAAGACGCGCGGCGCCGGGCTCACCATCCGCTACGGCTACCACATCTCGCCCTTCGGCGTGGCGCTCGTCATGGTCACAGACCGTGGCCTTGCCGGCCTGTCCTTCAATGATGCCGGCGAAGAGCGGGAAGCCTTTGCCGACATGTCCGGCCGCTGGCCCAACGCCAGCTATGTCGAGGACATGAGCGCCACGGCACCTTACGCGGCCCGCATCTTCGACCCGGCGCGCTGGCGCCAGGACCAGCCGCTCAGGGTGGTGATGATCGGCACCGATTTCCAGGTCCGCGTCTGGGAAGCCCTGCTCAAGATCCCGATGGGCCGGGCCTGCACCTACTCGTCGATTGCCTCCGAGATCGGCGCGCCGAAAGCCAGCCGCGCCGTGGGTGCCGCCGTCGGCGCCAACCCGCTTTCCTTCGTGGTGCCCTGTCACCGCGCGCTCGGCAAATCCGGCGCGCTCACCGGCTATCACTGGGGCCTGACGCGCAAGCGCGCCATTCTCGGCTGGGAGGCCGGCCAGGTGGCGCGATAGGGCGGAACATCGCCTTTTCGCCCGGCAAATGACACGCGGCCATCTGGCAAGTGCCGGCGACACAGGATAGTTTCCGCCGAGTTTTCAGGAGACTGTCGTGATTACCGTTGTCGGATCCATCAACCTCGACCTCATCGCAACCGTCGGGCGCCTCCCCGGCCCCGGCGAGACGGTTCCCGGCAACGAGTTCAAGTCCGCGCCCGGCGGCAAGGGTGCCAACCAGGCGCTCGCGGCGGCGCGTGCGGGTGCCAAGGTGCGGATGGTCGGCGCGGTCGGCAAGGACGCCTTCGCCGGCGAGGCCACAGCCTATCTCAAGGAGGGCGGCGTCGACCTCGGCGGCGTCGCCGAAATCCAGGCAGCCACCGGCATCGCCCTGATCCTGGTCGGCGGCGACGGCGAGAACATGATCGCCGTGGTGCCCGGCGCCAACGGCTCGGTAGTGCAGGGCGACCTCGCCAAGGCGCAGTTCAAGAAGGGCGACGTCGTGCTGCTGCAGCACGAAATCCCGCTGTCCACGGTGGATGCAGCGCTCGATGCGGCGCGCAAGGCCGGCGCGGTGACCATGCTCAACACCGCCCCCTTCCGGGCGGAGGCCGCAAGCTTCGTCGGCAAGGCCGACTATGTCGTCGCCAACGAAACCGAATTCGACCTCTATGCCGACGCGCTGAACCTTCCTGCCGGCGAACGGTCCGCCCGGATGGGCGAATTCACCCGCCGAACGGGTGCGACCGTCATCGTCACGCTCGGCGGCGACGGCGTGCTGGCGGCCAAGGGCGACGACCTCAGCCGTGTCGACGCGCTGAAGATCACGCCGGTCGACACGGTCGGCGCCGGCGACACCTTCTGCGGCTATCTCGCCGCCGGCCTGTCGGCTGGGCTTGGGCTCGAAGACGCGCTTCGCCGCGCCGCGGCAGCCGGTTCGCTCGCCTGCCTCAAGCCGGGCGCCCAGCCCGCGATCCCGCTCGCAGCCGAGGTGGATGCCGCGCTCAAGGGTTGAGCTTCCCTTCGCTGGACACGCGCAAATTCTGCGTGCTTACTGCCAGGCGACCGCCGGAGGAACGGACATGTCGTTCGAACTTTACGCCGCCTATGTCGTCGCCTGCATCGTCATCGTGCTGATACCGGGGCCGACCGTCACGTTGATCATCGCCTCGAGCATCCGGCACGGCACCCGCGCCGGGCTTGCCAATGTCGCCGGCACGCAGCTCGGCGTGGCCGTCATGATCGCCATCGTCGGCATCGGGCTCAACCAGATGATCGAAACGATGGGACACTGGTTCGAGTGGGTGCGGCTGCTGGGCGCGGCCTACCTGATCTGGCTCGGCATCCAGATGTTCCGTTCCAGCGGCAGGCTGGAAGCGGACGGTTCGCCGAAGCGCCCGCGTGGCGGCTTCTTCCTGCAGGGTTTCCTGGTCGCCATCAGCAATCCAAAGACGCTGATCTTCTTCGGCGCGTTCATTCCTCAGTTCATCGACCCAACCGCCAACTACGCCCAGCAGATCGTCATCATGGGCATCACCGCCATGGTGTTCGCCGCGCTGTCGGATTCAACCTATGCAGTGGCGGCTGGCCGCGCCGGCAGGTTCCTGTCAGCCAGGCGCCTCAAGCTGATGACCCGGATATCGGGCACGTTCCTGGTCGGCGGCGGCGTGTGGCTGGCGTTTTCGCGGGCCAAGTAAGGCAAAGACACCGTTGGACATGAAAGGGGCGGCTCGCGCCGCCCCTTTTGCTTTCGCCCGTCATGTCCGGAGCGGAAACGTGACTACAGACGGCCGAGACGCTCGACCAGCAGGGCGAAGAACCCGTCATGGTCGATGTCGCGCATGACGATGGCATTCTTCGGCCGCTTGGTGACGCCCCACCAGTCGACGACAGTCATACCCATGGTGAGCTCCGAAGCGGTTTCGACGGTGACGTTGCAGTGGCGACCCTGGAACAATTCGGGCTTGATAAGGTAAGCAATGACGCACGGATCGTGCAGCGGACCGCCGTCGGTGCCGTATTTGCCTTCGTCATAGCGCTCGAAGAACTCCAGCATCTGGGCGGTGGCGAGGCCAACCCTGGTGCCAAGCTGGCGGAAGGCGTCGATGCGCTTGGTGGTGGTCAGCGCCTTGTGGGTGACGTCGAGCGGCATCATGACGATCGGCACGCCCGAGCGGAACACCACGTCGGCCGCGTGAGGGTCGACATAGATGTTGAACTCTGCCGAAGGCGTGACATTGCCGCCTTCGAAGAAGCCGCCGCCCATCAGGACGATTTCCTTAATGCGCGGCGCGATCCTGGGTTCGCGGATGAGGGCGAGCGCCACGTTGGTCAGCGGGCCCAGCGGGCACAGCGTGACGGTGCCGGCTTCCTCGCGCATCAGCGTCTCGACCAGATAGTCGACGGCGTGCTGCTCCTCGAGCTTCATGGTGGGTTCGGGCAGTTCGGGGCCGTTGAGGCCGGTCTTGCCGTGGACTTCCTCGGCGGTGACGAGTTCGCGGATCAGCGGGCGGATGGCGCCGGAATAGACCTTGATGTCGGGGCGGCCGGCGAGTTCGCAGATCTTGCGGGCGTTCTTTTCAGTCAGCTTCAGCGGCACGTTGCCGGCAACAGCGGTAATTCCGAGGATATCGAATTCGGGGCTTCCGAGCGCCAGCAGAATGGCGACGGCATCGTCTTGACCGGGGTCGGTGTCGATGATGATCTTGCGCGGTACGGGCATTTTCTTTCCTTGTTGGGCAGGTTTTTTGCAGTCTTGAAGTTGCCGACGGGGCGGACCATATCAACAACAGTCGGGAAAATGCCATCCGGGTTTTTCCGCATTATGTCGCTCTCGGAGGACAAGCTGTAACATGAGCCGTATGACGCCCTTCTCGAGCCCGCTTCTCCTGGGCTTCGACACGATGGAAAAGACGCTGGAGCGCCTTGCCAAGTCGGGCGACAGCTATCCGCCCTACAACATCGAACGCATCAGGGATGCCGACGAACGGGGCGAAAGGCTGCGGATCACGCTGGCGGTGGCCGGTTTCGCTGAAAACGATCTCGAAGTCACCGTCGAAGAGAACCAGCTCATCGTGCGTGGCCGACAGGGTGACGACAAGGAGCGTGAGTTCCTGCATCGCGGCATTGCGTCAAGGCAGTTCCAACGCTGCTTCGTGCTGGCCGACGGGATGCGGGTGATCGCGGCCGATCTGAAGAACGGCCTGCTGTCGGTCGATCTCGACCGACCGGAAGCCGAACGCCTAGTACGGAAAATAAACATATCGGTAGCAGACTGACACTGCCGATGGCTCTCATGCGGGATGGCCGTGACGGCATCCTGGCTAGAAGGAGGCTACCATGCCCAATACTGCCCAGAGAAACACCATGACCACGGGTGAACTCGCTCATCTCGGCGAAGGCTCCGTCGCCTATCTCCGGAAGGTGTCCAGCGACGACCTGCTCGGCCGCTTCCCCGGCCTGACGCAGATCGATCCCGGCCTCGAACTGTGGGCGCTGTTTGCCGCCAATGGCGAGCCGATCCTGCTGTCGGATGCCCGTGACCGCGCCCTTGCCGGCGCCATGGAAAACGATCTGACGACCGTCGCCATCCACTGACCCTGCAAAGGGCATCGGCTGCACAGGCCGAGGTGACGGGCGAAACGGAAAAGGGCCGCACGAAGCGGCCCTTACCAAGCTTTTTCCAACAATCGAAATCAGGCAGCGTGCGACGCAGGCGTTTCCGACAGAAGCGCGTGGATGGCAGACGCATCGCGCGTGCCGCGAATCTTGGCAACCGTGTCGGCATCGCGCAGCACGCGCGCGATCCGCGACAATGCCTTGAGATGGTCGGCACCGGCGCCTTCAGGGGCCAGGAGCAGGAAAACGAGGTCGACCGGCTGGTCGTCCAACGCCTCGAAGTCGACAGGCGTTTCCAGGCGCGCAAAGACGCCGGTGATGCGCTTTACCCCTGCGAGCTTTCCATGCGGGATGGCGATGCCATTGCCGACACCCGTCGAGCCAAGACGCTCGCGCTGTAGGATGGTGTCGAACACCTCCCGCTCGGGGATGCCGGAAATCGCTGCGGCCCTTTCGGCGAGAAGTTGCAAAAGCTGCTTCTTCGAGTTCGCCTTCAAGGCCGGCAGGATTGCCGGTACCTCGATCAGATCACTCAGATCCATGCTGAAATTCCCTTGCTGTGCTCACCGCCGCATTACCCCAAAACCCCACATGCGGTCGGCGGCGACTATCCCTGGGCGACCTTTGCGGTCGAGGGATCTATCCAGCCGATGTTTCCATCAGACCGGCGGTAGACGATGTTGAGATGCTCGTTGCCGGCATTGCGGAAAACCACAACCGGGCTGTCCTTGGTGTCGAGCTCGATGACCGCGGAAGCCACCGACATTGTCTTCAGGACCATCGTCGATTCGGCGACGATGGCGGGGGCGAAATCCTCGGGCACATCCTCGTCGTCGTCGACGAGGGCTGCGACCACCGAGTAGGCAACATCGGTCAACTCGCCGTTGCCTGCACCCAGATTGTGCGACTTGAGCCGGCGCTTGTAGCGCCTCAAGCGGGTTTCGAGCTTGTCGGCCGCCGCGTCGAACGCGGCAGTCGGTTCCTGGGCGTCTCCGGTCGCTTGCAACGACATGCCCGAATCGAGCCGCACCACGCAATCGGCGGTGTAGCGCGAGCCAGCCTTCACGACGTTGACGTGTCCGGAGAATCCACGATCAAAATATTTACCGATCGCTTCGCCGATACGTCCTTCGATGCGCGCACGAAACGCATCGCCAACATCCATGTGCTTTCCTGATATACGCAGGCTCATCTGAAAACTGACCTTTTCTGTTCAGACTTCAAACTGGTCCGAGTTTATACCCGTGGCCGATGCAAACAAGCTTTGCCTCGCTTGCCACACCGATTTTAAGTCCGAACCTGTCGGCTGATCTTGGGCCACCACCTGGCAGTCGCTGGCTCGTGTCGCAAGCCATCCTGTGCCGCATCTTTCCTTGGCGGGCTCAGCCCTCTTCATGCGGGCGGGCTTCTAGACACTTCATTAGGGATTGTCAATCAAGGGCCCGGATCGGGCCAAAAACATCACTTTTCGGCTAGCTGGCGGTGCCTGCGATCGCCCGCTTTTCGCGCCGGCGCTGGACCGACGAGGCAATGTTCATGCCCTCGCGGTATTTGGCGACGGTGCGGCGGGCGATGTCGACGCCGCTTTTCTTGAGGATATCCACAATGGCATCGTCGGACAGCACGTCGGAAGCCTGCTCCTCCTCGATCATCTGCCTGATCCGGTCCCTGACGGCCTCCGAGGAATGGGCATCGCCGCCTTCGGCAGACGCGATCGAGGCGGTGAAGAAGTAGCGCAGCTCGAACACGCCGCGCGGCGTCAGCATGTATTTGTTGGCGGTGACGCGGCTGACGGTGGATTCATGCATGCCGATGGCATCGGCGATGGTGCGCAGGTTGAGAGGCCGGAGATGGCGCACGCCATGGACCAGGAAGGCATCCTGCTGGCGGACGATCTCGGCTGCGACCTTGAGGATGGTCTTGGCGCGCTGGTCGAGGCTGCGCGTCAGCCAGTTGGCGTTCTGCAGGCACTCGGTGAGGAAGTTGCGCTCGCCCTGGTCCTTGGTGCGGCCCGTGACCTCGGCGAAATAGACCTGGTCGACCAGCACGCGCGGCAACGTCTCGGGGTTGAGCTCGACGGCCCAGCTGCCATCGGCAGCCTGGCGTACCTCGACGTCGG
Source organism: Aminobacter aganoensis (assembly GCF_014206975.1). Taxonomy (GTDB): domain Bacteria; phylum Pseudomonadota; class Alphaproteobacteria; order Rhizobiales; family Rhizobiaceae; genus Aminobacter; species Aminobacter aganoensis. The sequence goes on along the minus strand of NZ_JACHOU010000003.1, from coordinate 110,064 downwards.
GCACGATGGTGTCGGCAGAACCGCCGGCAAAGCCCCCGCCGGGCCTGGGGTCGAGGGCACGGATCTCGGCCAACATGGCAAGCAAATCCTCCTCGTCGACGCCGCAGAGGCGCTTGAGGGTCTGGAAATCGCGCTTGGCCAGCAGTTCGAGATTGTCGACCAGTGCCGCCATCGCCGGATCGAGGCGGTCGCGGCGCGCGAGTTGGATGCGCAGGCATTCGGCCAGATCGCGCGCAAACAGGCCGGCCGGATCGAAATCCTGGCAACCGGCCAGCACCTTGAGGACAAAAGGCTCGTCGACGCCGAACCGCGCGGCGATCTCGGCGGCTTCGCCACGGAAATAGCCGGCTTCGTCGAGCCAGTCGGTCAGTTCCGAAGCAACCAGCCGCTCCGCCGGATCGACAAAGGCGAATGAAATCTGCTCGCCGACATGATCGCGCAGGGTGACGGCTGCTGCGGCCATATCCTCCATGTCGAAGCCTTCGGACGAGCCGCCGGGGCCGGAACCGGCGGAAGCCGACTTCCACTGCATGGCAAGATCGGGGCCCATCCGCTCGACAGCGCCGGGATCGTCGGGAAACAGGTTCTCGAGCGAGGTGTCGAGCTTTTCCGAGATGGCCTCGGAGCTCCAGCCGGCCTCGCCTTCGAACCAGTCGTCGCTCGGCGCAGCATTGGCCTCGCCCGGCGCCTCGATCTTCGGAAACTGGTCGCCTGAGGGGTCTTCGGGCGCTTCCGCGCGCTCCAGCAGCGGATTGCGCTCGATCTCGTCGTCGATGAAGCGCTCCAGTTCGGCGTGGGTGAACTGCAGCAGCCGGATCGACTGCATCAGCTGTGGCGTCATCACCAGGGACTGCGACTGCCGTAGCTGGAGTTTTGCCGACAGCGCCATTGTTCAGAGTCACCGATCCCGAGCGAGGACGGCCGAAAACCGGCACGCCTACCATGTGGGATAGAACTGGCCCAGCTTTTGCATGTCAAGCCGATTGGGGCTTATTTGCCGTGCAGGACGCCGCCGACGTGCCGCACCCACACGCTATGGCCACAAACCGCCGCCCACTTCGCGCGCAGGCGGCGGCGGAGCCGGATCAGAGGGTGAAGCCCTCGCCGAGATAGAGGCGGCGGACGTCGGGATTGGCGACCACTTCATCGGCGCGGCCATGGGTCAGCACCTCGCCGGCATGGATGATGTAGGCGCGGTCGATCAGACCCAGCGTCTCGCGGACGTTGTGGTCGGTGATCAGGACGCCGATGCCGCGCTTGGTCAGGTGGCGGACCAGTTGCTGGATATCGGCGACGGCGATGGGGTCGATACCGGCAAAGGGTTCGTCGAGCAGCATGTAGTTGGGCCGGCTGGCCAGGGCGCGGGCAATTTCGAGACGCCGCCGCTCGCCACCCGAAAGGGCAATCGCCGGCGACTTCCTAAGATGGCTGATATGGAACTCGTCGAGCAGCGCATCGAGCGACTTCTCGCGCTCCTTGCGGCTCTTCTCGACCACTTCGAGGATGGCGCGGATGTTGTTTTCGACCGACAGGCCGCGGAAGATCGAAGCTTCCTGCGGCAGGTAGCCGATGCCGAGGCGCGCGCGTCGATACATCGGCATCGCCGTGACGTCGAAACCGTCGATCTCGATGGTGCCCTGGTCGACAGGCACCAGGCCGGTGACCATGTAGAAGCAGGTCGTCTTGCCAGCGCCGTTGGGGCCGAGCAGGCCGACGGCCTCGCCGGCGCGCACCCCGAGCGTCACGCCGCTGACCACCTGCCTGCCCTTGTAGCTCTTGGTCAGGCCCTTGGCGATCAGCGTGCCCTGGAACTTGCTGTTCTTGGCAGTGCCCATTGTCGCGGGCGCGGCAAGCTTTTGCGCCGAGCCAGGCTTCAGACGCGACAACAGCGGGGATGCTTCCGTCATTATTTTTTCTGCGAACCCGGCGTAATCGACATCATGACGCGGCCATTGCCCTTGGCGCCCTTGTCGCAGCCATCGACCTGGGCAAGGCCGGTCTTCATCTGCACGGTCAGCTTGCAGCCGACCAGGACATTGTCGCCCTCGGACAGGACGACTTCCTTGCCGGACATCACCAGCACCTCGGTCTTCATGTCGAACGTACCGCGATCGCCGGTGGCAACCTGCTTGTCGGATTTCACATAGACCTTGTTGTCGACCTCGAGCCGGTCGATGTTGGCCGAGCCGGTCGCCGCCGAGCCGCCGTCCTTGGCGTAATAGACGGTCATCTTGCCCGACTTCATGACGGTCGGGCCCTGGGTGACGCTGACATTGCCGGTGAAGATCGCCAGGTTCTCCGATTCGCGGACCTCGAGCTTGTCGCTCTCGATCTGGATCGGCTGGTCACCAGACAGCTTGAGGCCCGAAAGCCTGCTCTGGCTTTCCTGGGCGTAAGCACCCGTCACGCAAAGCGCTGCCCCTGCGCATGCTAGGGCGGCCAATGACCGCCAAGACCTAATTTGCCGCACTCCCGCCTCCGCTGCCATTCTGTGCCGCCTTCATTCGCGCCGGATCGATGTCCATGCGCACACGCTTCTCAAAGACGACAACCTTGCCGTTCTCAAGCATCGACATCGAATCGGACGTGATCCGCGAACCGTCAAGGCTTATTTCGACGGGTTCCTCGGTCTTCATCGCACCGCTGCCCATGTCGAGATACGCCGATTTGAGCTTGGCGACCATTCCGTCGCTGGTCTTTACCGTCACTTGTTCGGTCAGATTGAGCGTATTGCCTTCGCGGTCGTAGATGCCGCGTGCCGCATCGACCGAGGCGACGTTCTCCGCCGAGATCGGCAGATTGGCGTCAATGCCATGCAATTCGACGACGCCCTGGTTGGACGGATCCTGCACCGCTCGGTCGGCGGTCATCGAATAGGGCAGATTGTCCCGGGTGAAACCGCTGAGCTGGGGCTTGGCCATAACCAGCTTGCCTTCCGAGAAGGCAGCCCCTTCGGCCTTGACCTGGAGGGAAGGCGGTGCGGCAAGATAGGAATAGCCGCCGAACAGGGCGGTAAGCGCCACCGCGGCGGCCGGCAAGGCGCGCTTGAGGAAACGGACCCGGCGCGAATGCCGCGCCGCAAGGTCGAAGGCATCGGCGCGCGACGTCGCAAGCGCGATCGCGGTGTCCACCGCAACGCCGCTTCCGCCGCCGCTCGTCTCGATTGGTCGCGCCAACGCAAATGTCCTTCTTCGAACTATCCAGGCCGCACTCAGGCCGGCACGGTGAAACGGATGAAAGCCACAAAAATATGACCATAAGGTCAAAGAGTTGCGGCCGAACGCGCAAAAGCCGCGCGCCGGCTGCCGTAATGCAAACCCGAATATGGCTATTTACCTTACAAATCCAAGGTCCCGCAACGGCAGCTGCGTCAGGAAAGCGGTGGCTCTCGCCAAACCGTTGCGATAAAAGCGCAGGCTTGCACAGCATGCGAGGCCCGCAATGTCCATGAAAGCCGACGATCTGATCGACCGACGCCGGTTGCGGCGCAAGCTCACTTTCTGGCGTATCGCGGCCTTCGTCATCGCCGCAGCGGCCATCATCGGCCTGTCGACATGGCTTGCCGGCGAGCGAATTCCCGGTGTCGCCAGCGCTCACATCGCCAAGATCAAGATCGAAGGCACCATCACCGAGGACGAGGACCTGCTCGACCGGATCGACCAGGTGCGCAAGTCCGCCTCGGTCAAGGGCGTGATCCTGTCGATCGATTCGCCCGGCGGCACCACCGCCGGGGGCGAGGCGATCTTCGATGCCGTGCGCAAGCTGGCCGCCGAAAAGCCCGTCGTCGCCCAGGTCGGCACGCTGGCGGCATCGGCCGGCTACATGATCGCCTCGGCCACCGACCACATCGTGGCGCGCAAGTCGTCGATCGTCGGCTCGATCGGCGTGCTGGTGCAGTTTCCCGACCTGACCGGCCTGATGGACAAGCTCGGCATCAAGCTGGAAGAAGTGAAGTCGTCGCCGCTGAAGGCCGAACCCTCGCCCTTCAACCCGACGACCGACGAAGAGCGCGCGATGATGCGCAACATGATCCTCGACAGCTACGACTGGTTCGTCGGCATCGTCGCCGAGCGCCGGTCGATGTCGAAGGCGGAAGCCACCGCACTCGCCGACGGCTCGGTGTTCACCGGGCGTCAGGCGCTTGCCAAGAAGCTGATCGACGAAGTCGGCGGCGAAGACCAGGCCATCGCATGGCTCGGCACCAAGGGTGTCGACGCCAAGCTGTCGGTGGTCGAGTGGAAGCCGGCCGGCAGCGGCAGCATGTTCCTGCCGAAGGCGCTCGCCCAGGCACTTGGCCGCACGCTCGGTGTCGGCGACTTCTCCTCGGAACTGATCAGGGAAATCGGCGCGGAACGCTTGTTCCTTGACGGTATGCTGTCGCTCTGGCAGGCTGAAAAAGCCGTGTCAGGCGACTGAAAAACAAACAAAATCATCATAATCTCGACGGGGACCGCGCACATGATCAAGTCTGAACTGGTGCAAATCATTGCGACTCGCAATCCGCATCTTTTCCTGCGGGACGTCGAGAACATCGTCAGCGCCATCTTCGACGAAATCACCGATGCGCTGGCCGACGGCAACCGTGTCGAATTGCGCGGCTTCGGCGCTTTCTCGGTCAAGAACCGCCCCGCCCGCACCGGCCGCAACCCGCGCACCGGCGAATCCGTCGAGGTCGAGGAAAAGTGGGTGCCGTTCTTCAAGACCGGCAAGGAACTGCGCGAGCGCCTGAACTCGGCGAAATAGGCCGGCGAGCAGCCAACCCGGGGGCTCAAACGGGAAGACTTATGTTCAATCGCTTCATGCTCATCATCGTGTTCGTGCCGGTGGCGATCGTGCTCATCGCACTCGCCGTGGCCAACCGCGCCGCGACCGCCTTCACGCTCGATCCGTTCAACCCGGGCAACCCCGCGCTGACCGTGCAGGTGCCGCTGTTCGTGCTGCTGTTTCTGGCGCTGGCGCTCGGCGTGATCCTCGGTGGGGCGGTGACCTGGTTCAAGCAGGGCCGCTACCGCAAGGTGGCGCGCCAGCGCGGGCTCGAAGCCGAAAGCCTGCGCCAGGCGGCAGCACAGCGCCCGCCAGTTGCGCCGCAAGGCCCAGCACTGCCGCGCCCCAACTGATCCGCTCCGGCGCCCGGCGCCATTCAGGGAGACTTCCATGCTGCACTTCTCAGCCGGCGACATCGACCGGGCGCTGACCTTTCCCGGACTGGTCGAGACGTTGCGGACCGCCTTCCGCGACGGCGCGGTGCAGCCGGTGCGCCACCATCACACCGTCGAGCGCGCCCAGGGCACGGATTCGACGCTGCTGCTGATGCCCGCCTGGACCGACTTCAAAGCACCGGGGGCTGCCGCCGAAGGCCATATCGGGGTCAAGATCGTTACCGTCTCGCCCGACAACAACGACATCGCCAAGCCCGCCGTGGTCGGTCTCTATCTCCTGCTCGACGGGGTCACCGGCGAGCCGCAGGCGCTGATGGACGGACCACGCCTGACGCAATGGCGCACGGCCTGCGCCTCGGCGCTCGCTGCCAGCTACCTGGCGCGCGAGGACGCCTCGAAACTGCTGGTGATCGGCGCCGGCGCGCAGTGCCAGTTCCTCGCACGCGGCCACGCCGCGGTGCGGCCGATCAAGGAGATCCGCGTCTGGAACCGGACGCTTGCCAATGCCGAGAAGCTCGCCGCCTCGCTGCGTGGCGACGGTTTTGAGGCGAAAGCCGTGTCGGATCTCGACGCCGAACTCGGCTGGGCCGACATCATCACCGCCGGCACGATCTCGACGGTGCCGCTGGTCAAGGGCGCGAAGCTCAAGCCGGGCTGCCACGTCGACCTCGTCGGCGGCTTCACGCCCGGCATGCGCGAGGCCGACGACGACGCCATCGGCAGGGCACGCGTCTATGTCGACACCCGCGCCGGCGCCACCAAGGAAGCCGGCGACATCGTGCAGCCGATCGCCTCGGGCGTGCTCAAGGCCGACGACATCGTCGCCGACCTGCATGAACTCGCCCGCGACCAGAAGCCGGCGCGCCAGTCCGCGGACGAGATCACCCTGTTCAAGTCGGTGGGCGCCGCCCTCGAGGACCTCGCCGCCGGCATCGCCGTCTACAAGGCACTCAAGGCATAGCCGTCACGAACTCCGGCATGCATGGCACAGCACGCTTCCGGCGGCACGACGAGCCCTGCCGGAAGTCAGCCCCTCCGGGCGCGCGACAGCCCGTCCGGTTGCGGTGGGCGGTACCCTGTGTCAAAAGCGGCCAACCATCCGGAGACGCCGTTCCTTGAAGCACCCGCGTGACAAACGCCGCGACAGCCGCCCGCAGCCACCCCGCAAGGGCGGCGCTGCTCCCGTGCAGGCACGCGACCGCGTCGAGCGGCCACAGGAACGCAAGCCGGAACCGCAGCGACCTGCACCGCGCCAGGACCACCAGGCGGAGCCGAAGGCCGAGCCGCGCAAGCTGGTGCGCCGGGAAGGCGCGCTTCCGGCCGAGCGCCTGCCGCTGATCCTCGAGGTGGCGCCCAACGACGATTACGCCCTTTTGGACAGCGGCGACGGCCAGAAGCTCGAACAATATGGCCCCTACCGAATCGTCCGGCCCGAGGGCCAGGCGATCTGGCAGCGCGCGCTGCCCGCCAGGGACTGGGATCGCGTCGACGCCATCTTCACCGGCGACACCGACGAAGAAGGCCTTGGCCGCTGGCGTTTCCCGAAAGCGCCGCTCGGCGAGACCTGGCCGATGCGCCATGACGGCTTGCACTACCAGGGCCGCTTCACCTCGTTCCGCCATGTCGGCGTCTTTCCCGAGCAGGCGACCCACTGGGACCACATGGCCCGGCTGATCGAAACCGCCAAGCGCCCGGTCAAGGTGCTCAACCTGTTCGGCTACACAGGCCTCGCCTCGCTGGTCGCCGCACGCGCCGGCGCCGAGGTCACCCATGTCGACGCCTCCAAGAAGGCCATCGGCTGGGCGCGCGAGAACCAGGAGATGGCCGGCCTCGCCAGCAAGCCGATCCGCTGGATCTGCGAGGACGCGATGAAATTCGTCGAGCGCGAGGAGCGCCGCGGCAGCCGCTACGACATCATCCTGTTCGATCCCCCGGCCTATGGCCGTGGCCCCAAGGGCGAGGTCTGGCAACTGTTCGAGAGCCTGCCGGCAATGACCGACATCTGCCGCTCGATCCTGACACCAAAGCCGCTGGCCGTGGTGCTGACCGCCTATTCGATCCGCGCCTCGTTCTTCGCCATCCATGCGCTGATGCGCGACACCTTCACCGGCATGGGCGGCACCATCGAATCGGGCGAACTCGTCATCCGCGAGAAATCAGCGGGACGCGCACTTTCGACATCGCTTTTCTCACGCTGGGTAGCCCAATGAGCGAACACCGCACCGGGGCGCCTGGCCGCGTCAAGGAAGTGACCAGCCTGGCCAACCCGCTGGTCAAGGACATCAAGGCGCTGGCGCTGAAGAAATTCCGCGACCAGCAGAACGCCTTCATGGCCGAAGGCCTGAAGCTTGTCATCGACGCGCTCGACCTCGGCTGGACGATCAAGACGCTGATCTTCGCCAAGACCGGGCTCGGCAATCCGGCCATCGAGAAGGTCGCGGCGCGCACGGTGGCTTCCGGTGGCGACGTGCTCGAAGTCTCGGAAAAGGTCCTGACGGCGATCACCCGCCGCGACAATCCGCAAGCCGTGGTCGGCGTATTCACCCAGCGCTTCGTGCCGCTCAAGGACATCCGCCCGAAGAGCGACGACGTCTGGGTGGCGCTCGACCGGGTTCGCGATCCGGGAAATCTCGGCACGGTCATCCGCACCGTCGATGCCGTCGGCGCCAAGGGCGTGATCCTGGTCGGCGAAACCACCGACCCGTTCTCGCTTGAGACCGTGCGCGCGACCATGGGCTCGATCTTCGCCGTTCCCGTCGCCAAGACCACCCCCGAAGCCTTCCTCGCCTGGCGCAAGGAATTCCCCGGGACCGTTGCCGGAACCCACCTCAAGGGCGCGGTCGATTACCGCTCCGTCGATTTCGGCAGCCGCCCGGTCCTGCTGATGATGGGCAACGAACAGCAAGGGCTGCCGGACAATTTGGCAAACGCCTGCGACAGGCTGCTGCGCATCCCGCAGGCGGGCCGTGCCGATTCGCTCAACCTGGCGGTCGCCACCGGGGTCATGCTGTTCGAGATCCGGCGCAACGCCCTGAAGCTTTAGGAGCATCGTGTGAAGCCAGCCGCATTCTACGGGCTCGTGACGGTCATCGCCGTCGCCATCGACCAGTGGATCAAGGTGCTCGTCGAAGCCAACCTGGTGATGCAGGAGAAGGTCGACGTGCTGCCGTTCCTGGCGCTCTACCGCACCTACAACACCGGGATCGCATTCTCGATGTTCTCGAATGTCGGCGACACCGGCCTGATCGTGCTGACCGGCATCGTCATCGCCTTCGTGAGCTACCTGGCTGTCCGCACGACTCCGGAGCAGACCATATCGCGCTTCGGCTTCGCGCTGATCGTCGGCGGCGCGCTCGGCAATCTGATCGACCGCACCGTCTACGGCCACGTCATCGACTACATCCTGTTCCACACGCCGGTGTGGTCGTTCGCCATCTTCAATCTTGCCGACGTTTTCATCTCGCTCGGCGCGGCACTCGTGGTTTTGGACGAGTTCCTGGGCTGGCGGCGCAGTCGGCGTCCGACGGCCACGTCCGACGAATAGTCCAGGCCTTCACCGGCAACGCCGGGCCGGCCCGGGGGCGAATCAAGTTGTCTTACGTTCTGTTATCACAGCGTGAAGTTAGACGGAATTTTCCCAGAGACTTCATTTAGCGGTTAAGAATTTTTTGACGATGGTCGCAATCGGGTCCAAGCTCTGCCACAATCGGTGATCATGGTGCGTTCGGCGGACGTGCCGAAAGGCACCGCCTAAACTGTCTTGCGGCCACGTGGCGAAGATTTGCGGGTCGAAACGACAGGTGGGGACGCTCGATATTGCGAGCGCTTGGGGCCTGAGTGGAGAGTTGCTTGTGAAAATGCCCTTCGGGTTGGGCGCAGCGAATCAGCCGCGCTCCGCTATGATGTTCACAAAGACCGAGCCAGCCTCGTGGCGCGAGAATGCGCCCAACCGTGGCCTGGTCTGCGGCGTCCTTGCCATGACCGCGCTGATGAGCATAACCGCCGTATCGGCGCTGTTCATCCTGCCGCATATGGGCCAGCACTCCGCCGACGCGGTTCAGCAAGAGGTCCAGCAGGCCGCCGCCGAACCGGCACGGGAAAAGATCACCACCATCACCGCCGAGCCGACCGGCCGCAAGGAGCGGGTCGCCACCTCGCGCAGTTCGATCCTGGTCTCCGAAGCTTCCGCATCGGAAGCGCCCGACATGCCGCTGGCCGCCGATCCGCGCTGGGCGCAGGTCGTGGCCGCAGGCGCAACCCAGCCGCTCGAAGCGATGCCGGCCATTCCCGGCGCCGAAAAGGTGATCGCAAAAGATCTTAGCGAAACCGCACCGCTCGCGCTGGCCAAGACCGATCCGGGCGAGACTTCCGCCGTCAGGGCGCTCCAGGCCGAGATCAAGACCAGCGAAGGCACGCGCGGCGGCACGGTCAAGCGGTCGGTGAACATGCGCGCCAAGCCCCAGAAAGGCGGCGCGGTTCTGGGCGTCATACCTGCCAAGACCGCCGTCGAGGTGGTTTCGTGCACGCAATGGTGCGAAATCGTTTTCAACGGCAAGCGCGGCTACGTCTACAAGAGTTACGTCCAGTAGTTCGCACGATCCCGACCCAAAAGCGCGCGACCGCTAAAATTCGAACTATCCGCCAAAATCTTCCCTAAGCTCTCCGCGCTATGATTCCGCCATGACGACGGAATCCGAAACAGCGGAAGGAAAGACGACGCAAGGTGGCGCCGATATCGGGGCCGGCCCAGCAACGTCGCACCGTCGCATCATCACACCGCCAGCGCTGGCGCCGGAACTGCCAAAGGAGCCACCGCGCGGCCTCTATTTCGTCACGCTGGTGGCTGTTCTGGTGCTTGCAGGCCTCTCCCACCTGACCGGCGCGCCCACCTTCATCAGCCTCGGCCTGTTTGCAGCCGGGCTCAGCGGCCTGGTGCTGCTCGCCCGCAGCCTGGGCGAGCGCGAGCGCGCCGCGGAGGCGATCACCGAAAGCGCCTCGCGCAGCCGCGCCGAGATCGAAAACCTCGCCGACCGCATGTGGGAACTGCAGGAAAGCGAAGAGCGCTTCCGCGGCCTCATCGACGCGCTGGGCGACCTGGTCGTGCACCGCGACCGCGACGGGCGCATCGTCTATGCCAATAAGGTGTTCGCCGATCTCGTCGGGCAGGATCAGCGCGATCTCGCCGGCCGGACCCTGTCTGAAATCGGCGTCGACGTCGGCGTGGTGCCGGACGCGGCCTTCTCGGACGGCGAATGCCTGAGTTCGACCGATGTCGGTATCCGCTCGGCGGGCATGGTGCGCTGGTTCTCGTGGATTGAACTGTCGGTGCGCGACAAGAACAGCAACGCGGTGTCGCATCGCGCCATCGCCCGCGACATCACCGCCCGCAAGCGTGCAGAAACGGCGCTGATCAGCGCGCGCGAGCGAGCCGAATATGCGAGCCAGGCCAAGTCGCGCTTCCTCGCCACCGTCAGCCATGAGATCCGCACCCCGATGAACGGCATCATGGGCATGGCCAAGCTGCTGCACGACACCGAGCTGTCGCCGGAACAGCGCACCTATGTGGGTGCTGTCTCGACCTCGGCAAGCGCCCTGCTGGCGCTGATCGAGGACCTGCTCGACTACTCCAAGATCGAGGCCGGCCGTTTCGACCCCGAGCCCCAGCCTATGTCGCCGCGCGAAATCGCCGACAATGTGATCGAGTTGTTGGCCGCGCGCGCATTCGGCAAGGGCATCGGCCTCGGCTGCCACGTCGCGCCCAACGTGCCGCAGATGATCACCGCCGATCCCGGCCGCGTGCGCCAGGTGCTGCTCAACCTGATCGGCAACGCCATCAAGTTCACCGACGCGGGCGGCGTACGCCTGACGGTCGAGCGTACCGGCGACGATCACCCCGGCAGGATCCGCTTCACCGTCACCGACACCGGCGCCGGCCTGCGCGCCGAAGACATGGAGCGCATCTTCGAAGAGTTCGAGCAGGCCGACGGCACCTCGACCCGGTCACATGGCGGCGCGGGCCTCGGTCTCGCGATCTCCAAGCGCCTCGTGAACTCGATGGGCGGCACGATCGCCGCGCGGAGCATGCCCGGCGAGGGCTCGGAGTTCTTCTTCGACCTGCCGGCCTATGGCGCCACCGACGGCACGCCGGCGAAAACCGACATCCTGGCCGGCCGCTGCGCCGTGATCCTGTCCCGGAACACCACCGAGGCCGAAGCGATCGCCGATACCATCCGCGCCCATGGCGGCCAGGCCAATGTCGTCGTCACCCCTGAGCAGGCGGCAGCCATCGCCGATGGCTGCAACGCGATCCTGGTCGACGCGGCGATGGAAGAAAACGACGGCCGGGTGCTCAGGCAGTTGCGCGAAAACGGCTTTGCGGCAAGCGAGGCGGTGACGCTGATCGCACCGACCGACCGCGGCCTGCTGGGCGAACTGCGCGCCAGCGGTTACTCGACCTTCCTCGCCAGGCCGGTGCGCGCCGAAACGCTGCTGCGCGTTCTGCTGGCGAAGCAGGATGGCCTGCAGCCGCAGCCGGCGAGCCGCCACGCCGCGGCAAAGCCGGCCGCGAGCCGTCACCTGCAGGGCCTGTCGGTGCTGATCGCCGAAGACAACGAGATCAACGCCATGCTGGCCCGCGCCGCATTGCTGAAGGCGGGGCACCGAGTCGATGTCGTCAACAACGGCAAGGCCGCCGTCGAAGCCGTGACGGGGGCCGCCCGCAAGCGCCGCTACGACGTCGTGCTGATGGACATGCACATGCCGGTAATGGACGGGCTGGACGCGATCTCTGCCATCCGCAGGCACGAAGAACAACATGGCCTGGCTGCGGTGCCGATCATGGTTCTGTCCGCCGACAGCCAGGAAAAAACCCGCCATGCCGTGCTTGCCCACGGTGCCAGCGGCTTCGTCACCAAGCCGCTCGATCCCGACGTGCTGATCAATCTCGTCGAGCAACGGGCAGCGGCCTAAACTGCAACCGACTGATTTTCCTAGCCGGCTAGACTGTGTTGCCGACCGACCAAGCCTTGCCCGGGCGGGTCGATCACGATACTGTCACAATCCTGTAGCACCGACACCGTATCCCCGCGCCAGGAGGGATGGCTCGAAGGAGAATCACCCGTGCATACAGCCTTGCCGGACAGTGACACTCAGAAAGCCAATGGCGCCAAGGTGACCGTGCCTTCCAAACCCCTGTTGCCCGAAGCGCCGCTTGGACGGATCGGAACGCTCGAGGTTCGCCTCGCGCGCAACGAATCAGAGATCGCCGCCGCCCAGGAAGTGCGCTACCGCGTGTTCTTCGACGAGCTCGGCGCGAGGAAGCAGGCCCTGCACTCGATCGACCGCCGCGACGCCGACCGGTTCGACGACATCTGCGACCATCTGCTGGTCTTCGACACCTCGATTGCCGGCCCCGAGCATCGCCGCATCGTCGGCACCTACCGCCTGCTGCGCCAGGAACGCGCGACGGAAGCCGGCGGCTTCTATTCCGACGACGAGTTCGAGCTCAACAAGCTGATCGCCCGGCACCCGGGCCAGCGCTTCCTGGAACTCGGACGCTCCTGCGTGCTGCCGGAATACCGCTCCAAGCGGACCATCGAGGCGCTGTGGCAGGGCATCTGGGCCTATCTCAACCGCTACGACATCGACGTCATGACCGGCTGTGCCTCGTTCCACGGCACGATACCGGCGGCACATGCCGAAGCGCTGACCTATCTCGCCCACCACTGCCGCACCAGCGCCGACTGGGATGTGCGGGCGGTGGCAGGCCGTTATTGCGAGATGGACCTGATGCCGATCGAGGCGGTCAATGCCAAGGCGGCGATCACGGCCATGCCGCCGCTGGTCAAGGGCTACCTGCGCGTCGGCGCCAAGATCGGCGATGGCTGCGTGATCGACCACGACTTCGGCACCGTCGACGTCTTCGTCGTCATGCCGGTCAAGGAAATCGGCACCCGCTACATCAACTATTACGGCGGCGAAACGCAGCGTTTCGCGGCGTAGGCGGTGGCTGAAGACCTCCAGCCCGCCTTCGATAAGCTGCGACAAGCAGCCGAAGGGCTGGCGGAGGTGGTCGAGGGCACGTCCTACGGCACACCGTCGCTTCACGTCCGCAAGAAATTCCTCTGCCGCGTCAAGGACGCCGACACGGCTGCGGTGATGTGCGCGCTGGAGGAGAAGGAGATGTTGATGGAGGCAGATCCGCATCTCTATTTCGAAACCGCCCACTACAAGGGCTGGCCGGTCGTGCTGGTGCGCGTCCACGACATCCCGCCCGATCAGTTGCGGACCCGTCTCGAACGCGCCTGGCTGATGCAGGCACCGAAGAGCCTGGCCAAGGCACGGCAAGCGGCGGGCTGATCAGACAGCGGGACGGGGCGGAGAAGCACATGGCAAGCACGGAGCAGACCAGACGCACCGACACCGGGTCGCGCCTCATCAAGGCTGCGCCCTCGGTCATCTACCGCGCGCTGGTGGAGCCGGAGGCTGTGGCCAGCTGGCGCCCGCCAAAAGGCATGCGGGGGGAAGTCCTGGCCTTCGATGCGCGCGAGGGCGGCAGCTTCCGCATGGCCTTCATCTACGAGGACGCCGGACGGCACGGCAAGACCAGTGACAACGCCGACGTGTTCGAGGGCCGCTTCGCCGAACTGGTGCCTGACAAGCGGGTGGTCGAACTTGTCGCGTTCGAATCGGACGATCCCGCCTTTGCCGGGACGATGCGGATCGTGACCACGCTTGAACCGGTCGATAGCGGCACGCTGGTCAGCGTCAGCTGCGAGGACGTGCCGCTGGGAATCGGCGAGGACGACCATCGCGAGGGGATCGCCTCGTCGCTCGAAAACCTCGCCGCCTTCGCCGAAACATAGAGCCGGCTTGCGCCGGCCGCGCAGCTTTACCCGATCCTGCCCGAAACCGGCGGCTCGGCCTGCCTGCCCAGCGACTGTTCCGCCGCATCGCCTTGGGTGATCAGCCGCGCGCTGCGCTGGTTGCGGGCATGGATCCAGAGCCAGTTGATCGCCACGCTGAGCCGGGCGCGCGAGCCGATCAGGAAGTAGATATGGGCAGCACCCCATAGCCACCACGCCAGCGCGCCGCGCAGCCTGATGCGGCCGAAGTCGATCACCGCGCGCCGCTTGCCGATCTGGGCGAGGCTGCCCTGGTGGCTGTAGCGGAACGGCATCGCTTCGACCTTGCCGGCCAGCCGTGCCTTGATGATGGCGGCGACGTGCTTGCCCTCCTGCTTGGCCGCCGGCGCGATGCCCGGCACCGGCTTGCCGTTCGGGCCCGCCACGGTCACCGTATCGCCGACGGCAAATATCTCGGGATGGCCCGGGACCGTCAGGTCGGGCATCACCTCGAGCCGCCCTGCCCTGTCGGCAGGCGCGCCCAGCCACTCGGCCGCCGGCGAGGCGCGCACCCCTGCGGCCCAGATGATCGTCTTCGTCGGCAGCCTGACGTCGCCATAGGTGACGCTGTCGGCGGTGCAGTCGGAAACCGCGCGTCCAAGCTCGACCTCGACGCCGAGCTTGCGCAACGAACGCAGCGCATAGTCAGAGAGCTCGTCAGGGAAGCCTGCGAGCACGCGCGCCCCGGCCTCGATCAGCACGACACGGGCCCTGGCCGTGTCGATGTTGCGGAACTCGCGCGGCAGCGTGTCGCGCGCCAGCTCGGTGATCGTTCCGGCCATTTCCACCCCGGTGGGGCCGGCACCGACGATGACGAAGGTCAGCAATGCCGCCTGCCTCAGAGGATCGGTCTCCCGCTCGGCCTGCTCGAAGGCCAGAAGGATGCGCCGCCTGATCGTCGTGGCATCCTCGAGCGTCTTCAGGCCAAGGGCGAAGGCCTCCCACTCGTCATGGCCGAAATAAGCGTGGCGCGCACCGGTCGCCAGCACCAGCGTGTCATAGGGCACCGCCTGACCGTCCTGGAGCAGCACGCTGCGCCGCCCGGCATCGACGCCGGTCACCGTCGCCAAAACCGTGGTGACCTCGGGCCTGTCGCTGACCAGCGAGCGGATCGGCCACGCAATCTCCGAAGTCGCCAGCGAAGCGGTCGCCACCTGGTAGAGCAACGGCTGGAAAAGATGATGGTTGCGCCGGTCGATGAAGGTGATGCTGACGGGCGCACCGGCCAGATCCTTGACGACTTCCAGTCCGCCGAATCCGGCGCCGACGACCACTATCCGATGCTGCATCGATTCTGTCCTCTGCCTTGCCGAGACCCCGTAAGACCGGCTTTCCTGACAGGTATATAGGTTGGCGGCTCAGGGAATGTCTTCAGGTCTCCGGCCGGGGCGGCTGCGGTAGGCGGGAAAGGTCCAGCCGAATTTCAGCGCCCCGCCGCGCACCATGAAGGCGGCGACGAAGGCAACGACGGCCGAGACCGCAGGCGGCAGTTCGGCCAGTTCGGCCAGCGTGTAGATGCCGGCACCGACCATCGCGGCCGAGACGTAGATCTCGGGCTTGAGCAGGACCGACGGCTCGCCGGCAAGCAGGTCGCGCAGGATGCCGCCGAAAGTGGCGGTCAGCATGCCCATTATGACGGCCACCGTCGGCGAACCCGTGGCTTCCAGGCCCTTGGCCGCGCCGATGGCAGCATAGGCCGCCATGCCCAGGGCATCGAGCCAGAGCAGCAGCTTGTAGCGGGATTCAACGAGATGGGCGGTGAAGAAGACGAGCACCGCGACCGCGGCGCAGACCAGGACATAGGCCGGGTTGACCACCCAGAACACCGGCAGGCCGAGGATGACGTCGCGCACGGTGCCGCCGCCGATGCCGGTGAAGCTCGCCAGGAACAGGAAGCCGATGACATCGAGCTCCTTGCGCGAGGCGGCAAGCGCGCCGGTGGCGGCAAACACCGCCACGCCGGCGTAATCGAGATAGAGCAGCGGATTCATGCGGAAAGCGAATAGGGCGTGGTGATCAGCGAATAGAAAGAGGCCATGGCATCCCCCGGATTTACCGGCAGAATAGCCGCCAATTTCCTATTCGCTACTCCCTATTCGCCATTCGCCGCTTACGCGTCCTTCTCGGCCTGTTCGTTGACCGGGCCGGGCTCGGCAGGGGTCTCGCCGACATGCTTGGGACCGCCCTTGGCGACGCCGACCATGGCCGGGCGCAGCACGCGGTCGCCGATGGTGTAGCCGGACTGCACGACCTGCACGACCGTGTTGGCCGGCACGTCGGGATTGGGCACCTCGAACATCGCCTGGTGGAAGTTGGGATCGAACTTCTCGCCCTGCGGGTCGAGCTTGCGCACGCCATGGCGCTCGAGCGCCGAGAGCATGGAGCGCTCGGTCACCTCAACGCCTTCGATGAGGCTGGCAAGTCCGGCGCCGCCGGCAGCCTTGGCCTCGTCGGACACCGCCTCGATGGCGCGGCGCAGATTGTCGGACACCGAAAGCATGTCGCGGGCGAAATTGGCCACCGAATAGGCGCGGGCATCCTGCACGTCGCGCGCAGTGCGGCGGCGCAGGTTCTCCATTTCCGCCACCGTGCGCAGGTTGCGGTCCTTCAGTTCCTCGTTTTCTTTCAGCAGCCGCACGACGGCTTCGTAGTCGCCATCGATGCCGCCCTCGATCTTTTCGGCCTGGGCCTCGACAGCCGCCGTCTCATCGAGCGTGCGTTCGTCTTTTGCCTGGTCGCTCATCGCCAATTCCCGTTGTTCGGATACGTTGGAAGTTGCGCCCGATATCGAGGTTCGGTGCCCAAAAATCAAGGGGCAAGGGTCGCCGGGGCGCGATGCCGCGGCTTTCGCCGCCACTCGCGGCGGCCGGACAAGGTCCGATGCTTCAACGTTAATTCAAGTTTTACCATACCGGCGGACCATTGCCATGGCGGGGATCGGTTTGGGAACCATTTGCATCTGGCAGGAGTTTTGCCGAGAAAGTACAGGTCCTTTGCCATGCCGAGCAGACGCATCACCAAGACAGCGGCCAAGCTGGCGACAAACATCCGCAGCGAACTCGCCACGGAGAGCAACCTGCGCGTCCTGGAAGCGTTGCCCGCATTCCAGACCGAAGACCACCTGCCGCAGAAGCTGCGCCGCCTGCTCGACCAGCTGGAGACCGCCGAGCGGCGACAGCCTCAACCCAAGCGGTAGATCAGGGGCCAAGCGGTAAGTCAGGCCAAGCGGCAGATCAGGCCTTGGCCGGCACCCGCCGCCATGAATAGCCGGCGCCCTGGCCCGCGGGCTTTGCCGCAGGCTGGTAGTGCAGCGGCAAGCCGCCCACCTGCCCGGCTTCCAGCCGCTTCAGCAGCACCGGATGCGAAACCTCGAACTCATTGAAGCCGACCCGCAGCATGTGCGGCAGCTGGTCGATCAGCACCTGTCCGGTCGCGCGAACGGCACCTTCAAAACCATGGCGGCTGCGCAGCAGCTGAGCCTTGGAAAAGGAGCGGCCGTCGTTGAAGGCCGGAAAGGCAAGCGCCACCAGCGACAGCTGGTCGAGCAGATCGACGATCGAGTCCAGCTGATCGCCCGGCTGCAGCAGCACGCCGAGGCGCTCCCTGGCGGCCTCGCGCTGCTCGGGATCGAGTTCGAGGAAAGCGGGCAGCGGCAGGATCACGCGACGGTTGCCGGCCAGGGCACCGGCATCCTCAGCATGTACCCAGCCATCGTCGCGGAAACCCTCGGAGGTCCACAGGCGGGTCCTGCTCTCGGCTGTCGCTTCGGTCATATGCAAGTTTCCTAAAGGGAGGCGTCGGTCAGCGAATGTTCGAGGCCGGAGAGATGTATACCACATTCGGTCTTGCCCTGGCCGGCCCAGCGTCCGCTGCGGGCATCGTCGCCGGGCTTGACCGGCTGGGTACACGGGAAACAGCCGATCGACAGGTAACCGTAGGCGACCAGCGGGTTTTCGCGCAGAGCATGCTTGCGCATGTAATCGGCGAGATCCGACGTCGTCCAGCGCGCCAGCGGATTGATGCGGAAGCGCGGACCGATCTGCTCGATCACCGGCAAGGCGGCGCGGGTCGACGCCTGGAACCGCTTGCGGCCGGTAAACCAGGCCCTGAACGGCTCGACGCCGCGTGCCATCGGCTCGACCTTGCGCACGTCGCAGCAGGCGTCGGTGCTGGTCTGGTGCAGATTGCCGGTCGGGTCGATGCGGGCCAGGGCCGCCTCGTCGGGCGTGATGACCCTGATGTCGGTCAGGCCGAAATCGGCGGCCAGCGCATCGCGATAGTCGAGCGTTTCGCCGAAATGCTTGCCCGTATCGAGGAAGATCACCGGCAGGTTGCGATCAACCTCGGCGATCAGGTGCAGCAGCACCGCCGAATCCGCGCCAAACGAGGAAACGGCAGCAATTTCGCCGGCAAAGCGGTCGCCGGCCGTGCGCTCGATGATCTCCAGGGGCGACAGGTTCCCATAGAGTGCGTCGAGCGATGCGGCCTCGGCCAGAACCTGCGCTTCGATGTCGCCGTCAGGCGGCCTTGGCTTCGCTAGCATAAAGCGCCTCCTTGAACGGCGCGGGGCCGATGCGGCGATAGGTGTCGAGGAACTTTTCCGACCGGTCGAGCCGGATGGCAAGATAGGTCTCGACGATCGTCTCGATGGCGTCGGTGATCTCTTCCGGGCCGAAGCCGCGGCCGATGATCTCGCCGACCGAGGTGTGCTCGTCGGCCGAACCGCCAAGCGTCACCTGATAGAGCTCCGCACCCTTCTTTTCCACCCCCAAGATGCCGATGTGACCGACGTGGTGGTGGCCACAGGCGTTGATGCATCCAGAAATCTTGAGCTTCAGCTCGCCGATGTCGCGCTGGCGCTCCAGTGAGGCGAAGCGCTTCGAGATTTCCTGCGCCACCGGGATCGAACGGGCATTGGCCAGCGCGCAATAGTCGAGGCCCGGGCAGGCGATGATGTCGCTGATCAGGTTCGAATTCGCGGTGGCGAGGTCGATCGCCACCAGCGCGTCGTAGACCGCCTTCAGGTCGGTGCGGGCGACATGCGGCAGGATCAGGTTCTGCTCGTGGCTGACGCGAATTTCGTCGAAGCCGTATTTCTCGGCGATGTCGGCGACGGCCTCCATCTGGCTGTCGGTGGCATCGCCCGGGACTTCGCCGATGCCCTTGAGCGAGATGGTGACGGCGGCGTAGTCGGGATTGCGATGGGTGAAGACGTTCTGGTCGACCCAGTCGCCGAAGCTCTTGGAATCGAGCCTGGCCAGCTTGACGGCCTCGTCGCCCTCGGGCCGCGCAGCCAGCGGCGGCGGCGCGAAGTAGGACTGGATCGCCGCGACATCGGCCTCGGGCAGCTTGAGCTCGCCGTCCTTCAGCGCCTGCCACTCATGCTCGACCTGACGGATGATCTCGTCGACGCCGGTCTCGTGGACCAGGATCTTGATGCGCGCCTTGTACTTGTTGTCGCGGCGGCCATGGAGATTGTACACGCGCAGGATCGCGGTGGTGTAGGACAGAAGGTGCTGTTCCGGCAGGAAGTCGCGGATCTTCTTGGCGACCATCGGCGTGCGGCCCTGACCGCCGCCGATATAGACGGCGAAGCCGAGCTCGCCCTTGTCGTTCTTCTTCAGATGCAGGCCGATGTCGTGGGTCTGGATGGCGGCGCGGTCGCGCTCGGCGCCGGTCACTGCGATCTTGAATTTGCGCGGCAGGTAGGAGAACTCGGGATGCACCGAGGACCACTGCCTGAGGATCTCGGCATAGGGCCGCGGATCGGCGACCTCGTCGGCGGCTGCGCCGGCAAAGTGGTCGGCAGTGACGTTGCGGATGCAATTGCCCGAGGTCTGGATGGCGTGCATCTCGACCGAGGCGAGGTCGGCCAGGATCGCCGGAATGTCGGACAGGGCCGGCCAGTTGAACTGGATGTTCTGACGCGTGGTGAAGTGGCCATAGCCCTTGTCGTACTTGCGGGCGACGTGACCGAGCATGCGCATCTGCTTCGAACTCAGCGTGCCGTAGGGCACGGCGATGCGCAGCATGTAGGCGTGGAGCTGGAGATAGACGCCGTTCATCAGGCGCAGCGGCCGGAACTGGTCCTCGGTGATCTCGCCGGCAAGGCGGCGCTCGACCTGGTCGCTGAAATCAGCGACGCGGGCCTTCACGAAATCATGGTCGAACTCGTCATAGCGGTACATGGTCGTTTTCCGGTCTATCTTCAGGCGGCGCCGGCCGAAGGCCGGGCCTGCTTGCCAAGGTCAAGGCGGTTGGTCGGGCCGGCGGCGCGGATCACCTCGCGCAGCCGCAGCGGATGGATCGTGCCGCCGACCAGCGACACATCGATCAGATTGACGTCGACCACCTCGTTGTTGTCGTGGGCGGCCTTGCCGATCGCCTCGAGGCGGGCTTCGCCAGCCTTGTCGTCGACGGTCTCGGCAACGTCGATGGTCTCGGCCCAGGTGCCGTCGGCCGCGAACCACACGGCCTCGCCGTCGGTCAGCCGGTTGGCGGTCAGAATCTTCATGCCCTGCTTCCTTCGAGCGCCGCGCGCGCGGCCTGTTCGTGCCTGTGTGCCGCCAACGGCTCGGAAAGTTCGAAATTGGCGCCGGCGACGGCATCGCCGATGATGGTCATGACAGGTCCGTCGAGGTCGCTGCGCGCTTCGAGCGACGGCAGGTCGGCGAGCGTGCCGTGGAAACGGCGGCGGTTCTTCAGGCTGGCGTTCTCGACGACGGCAACCGCAGTGTCGGGCGACAGCCCGGCGTCGATGAGCCGGCCGGCGACATCGGCAGCCACCGAGCGGCCCATGTAGACGGCGACGGTGGCGCCCGAGATGGCGAGCTTGGCCCAGTCGGGCAGCGAGCCGCCCTTGAGATCATGGCCGGTGGTGAAGACCATCGAGGAAGTGACGCCGCGCAGCGTCAGCGGCAGCTCGAAATCGGCGGCGGCGGCAAAGGCCGACGTGACGCCAGGCACGACCTCGTAGGACACGCCGGCATCGCGCATCGCCTGCATCTCTTCGCCAGCACGGCCGAAGACCAGTGGATCGCCGGACTTGAGGCGCACCACGCGCCTGCCGGCCTGGGCCAGCTCGACCAGCAGATCGTTGATCTCGGATTGCGTCTTGGAATGGCAGCCCTTGCGCTTGCCGACCGGAAGGCGTTCGGCGTCGCGGCGGCCCATCGATACCACGGCCTCGGGCACCAGCGCATCGTGGACGATGACATCGGCCTCCATCAGCAGGCGGTGAGCACGCAGTGTCAGCAAATCCTCGGCGCCGGGGCCGCCACCGACGAGCGCGACATGGCCCTTGATCGACCCCTTCTGCAGCAGCAGTTCGGTTGCCGCGTCATGGGCCTGAGCAAGGGTGCCGCTGTCCAGCGTCCGCGCTGGCGCGCCTTCGAAGAACTCGCGCCAGAAGCCACGGCGGGCACTGCCCTTGGGCAGGATACGCTCGACGGCGTCGCGGAAGCCGGCACCCAGCGTGGCCAGCGCGCCGAGCTGCGGCGACAGCATGCGGTCGACGCGGGCGCGGATCATCTGGGCGAGGACAGGCCCTGCCCCTTCGGTGCCGATGGCGACCGCAACCGGCGCACGGTTGACCAGCGCAGGGGTGAAGAAATCGCAGAGCTCGGGACGGTCGACGGCATTGACGACGATGCCCAGTTCGCGAGCGTCCGCGGAGATGCGGCGATCGAGCGCTTCGTTGCCGGTGGCCGCAAAGACCATGACGGCGGGCCCGATCAGCGAGGCGGCGTAGGCGGCGTGGATGCGGGTGGCGCCGTTGGCGGCAATCCAGTCACGGAGCTGCGGCTCGACATGGTCGGCGATGATGCGTATCTCGGCGCTCGACTGGCCGAGCAGCCGCGCCTTGGCCAGTGCCTCGTCGCCGCCGCCGACGATGACCACGGCTTCGCCTTCGACCTTGAGGAAGATCGGGAAGGCGTTCAACTTGGCAGCGGCTTGGGTCATGACGCGAGGGTTTCCGGAATACCCGTCATTTCTAGCCGCCATTGCTGCGCTGCAGAAGAAACGCACTCGCGCGCCCCGAGATGGGAGGCAATCGCTTTTGCCCTCGCCCCAGCCTGAGGAGAAAAATATTCCACCGCGACGCTACCGGGGTAATTCCATCCGCTTCATCGCCGCTGCGGCCGTTGGAAGCCTGGCTGCCCCGATGATGCCGACAATCGCGCGCATTCAGGGGGTCCGCAGCCTGGTGCTGCCTCGATGGGCCGCCAATGGGCCATGCTTGCCGGCGCGAAGACGATGAAGCTCCGAAAAGCGTTTTTCCTAATATCTACCAAATTAGTAGAATTACGCACGGCACCCTTCGCCGCCATCTCCGCCGTCATCCGGAACCGTGGCGTCGCCCTCGCGTTCCCATGTCAGTGCAATGCGGACAAGAAGGAGCACGAGATGACGCACATCAATCTGAAGCACGGGATCTGGGTGCTGGTGGCGGATGGCGAAAAGGCGCTGTTCCTGAAGAACCGGGGCGATACCAAGTATCCGAATCTCGAGGTCGTGCGCGAAATGGAGCAGGACAACCCGCCGACGCGCGAACAGGGCAGCGATCGCCCCGGCCGCTACAGCGACGGCCCGTCGATCCACCGCAGCGCGGTGGACGATACCGACTGGCACAGGGTCGCCAAGGAGCGCTTCGCCGACGAGATCGCGCAGCGGCTCTACAAGTTTGCCCATGCCGGCGATTTCCGGGAGATCGTGCTGGTGGCGCCGCCGCTGGTGCTGGGCGAATTGCGCAAGAAGCTGCACAAGGAAGTGGACGAACGCATCTCGGCCGAGATTCCGAAGACGCTGACCAATCACAGCGTCGCCGACATCGAGACGATCCTGATGGCGGCCTGACCCGCGAAAGTAGTTGCCCAGCAACCAGACGACCTGTGCCGGCAGCGATTGCCGGCATTTTTTTCGGCGCGGGCGCAGTTTCTTGGTCGCATAGGGTTGCGCAGGTTCCCTTCGGTCCACCATATTGGAAATGCAGCGGATTTCACCGCCGCACCCCACACAATATTGACTTTCCGAAAGGTGCCGCCGGGACAATGCCGCATGACACGCCCCTCATCGCAACTATCGTCGCCGGTCTGGGGCTGGCATTCATCTTCGGCGCTCTCGCCAACCGCTTCAAGGTGCCTCCGCTCGTCGGATATCTGATCGCCGGCGTGCTGGTCGGACCGAACACGCCCGGTTTCGTCGCCGACCAGGAACTGGCGCTGGAACTCGCCGAGATCGGCGTCATCCTGCTGATGTTCGGCGTCGGCCTGCATTTCTCGCTCAAGGACCTGTTGTCGGTGCGCGCCATCGCGGTGCCCGGCGCGGTGGTACAGATTTCCTTTGCCACCGTGCTTGGCGTCGGCCTTGCCTGGATGCTCGGCTGGTCGCTGGGCGCGGGCCTCGTCTTCGGCCTGGCGCTGTCGGTCGCCTCGACGGTGGTGCTGCTGCGCGCGCTGCAGGAGCGCCGCATGATCGAGACCGAGCGCGGCCGCATCGCCGTCGGCTGGCTGATCGTCGAGGACCTCGCCATGGTGCTGGCGCTGGTGCTGCTGCCGGCGCTGGCCGGCGTGCTCGGCGGCGAGCAGCAGGCGGCAACGCAATCGCCCAACATCCTGGCCTTGCGCTTCGACGTCGGCGTGTGGGGCGTGCTCGGCATCACGCTCGCCAAGGTCGTGGCCTTCGTCGTGCTGATGATGGTCGTCGGCCGCCGCATCATCCCCTGGCTGCTGCACTACGTCGCCCATACCGGATCGCGCGAGCTGTTCCGCCTCTCGGTGCTGGCCATCGCGCTCGGCGTCGCTTTCGGCGCCGCCAAGCTGTTCGGCGTGTCGCTGGCACTCGGCGCCTTCTTCGCCGGCATGGTGATGAGCGAGTCCGAACTCAGCCACCAGGCAGCCGAAGAGACGCTGCCTTTGCGCGACGCGTTCTCGGTGCTGTTCTTTGTTTCGGTCGGCATGCTGTTCGACCCGACCAGCCTGCTCAGCAACACCTGGCCGATCCTCGGCACGCTGTTCATCATCCTGATCGGCAAGTCGGTCGCCGCCTTCCTGATCGTCATCGCCTTCGGCTATCCGATCGCAACCGCGCTCATCATTTCGGCGAGCCTGGCCCAGATCGGCGAGTTTTCCTTCATGCTGGCCGGTCTCGGCGTCAGCCTCGACCTCTTGCCCGAGCAGGGGCGCGACCTGATCCTCGCCGGCGCGATCCTGTCGATCGTGCTCAACCCGCTGGCCTTCGCCGGCGCGGCTCGGCTCAAGCCATGGCTCGAAAAGCGCGCCGGCAACGTGCCGGAAACAGTCGAGGCCGTTCCCATCGGCCCCGCGACCGAACCTGGCGAGGTCGCAACCATAACGGCCGTGCCGGTCAAGGACGACGAGGACGCGCCGCCGCCACCGACCAAGATGACCGGCCACACGATCCTGATCGGCTACGGCCGCGTCGGCTCGCTCGTCGGCCAGTCGCTCAAGGCCGCCGGGATCGAGTTCCTGGTCATCGAGGATGCCGACAAGACGATCGCCAAGCTCAAGTCCGAAGGCATCGAGACGGTGGCCGGCAACGCGGTGAAAGGCGAGGTGTTCGCCTCCGCCAATGCCGCCGGCGCCAAGCGGCTGATCCTGGCGATCCCGAACGCGTTCGAAGCGGGGCAGATCATCCTCAAGGCCAAGACGACCAATCCCGAGATGGTCATCATCGCGCGCGCCCATTCCGACGCCGAGGTCGACCATCTCACCGGCCTCGGCGCCGACAAGGTGATCATGGGCGAACGCGAGATCGCCCGCGGCATAGTGGAGCAGGTGATGACAAGCGTCTCGCCGGCGAACACGCCCACGCCCGAGACACCGCCTGCCGCGGCCTGACCGGGCGCACAGTCAAGCCAATCGAAAAAGCCGCGCAGTCGCCTGCGCGGCTTCTTTTCTTTGTATCAGGCTGTACGGTCAGCCGCCGACGAAGGGCAGGACGAAATTCGGCCGGTAGGTGTCCATCGTGGCGCCGTTGCGGTCCTCGTCGAGCAGCGTGCCGCTGCCGAAGCTGGCGCGCAGGCCGACCGAGAACTTGTGCAGGTCCAGGCTGTCCGATGCCTCCGATATGGAGACGTTTTCATACTGGTAGCGACCGAAGACCGACCATGGGGTGTCGGTGAAACGGTAGGTCGCCTGCAGCGCCAATGCGACGACGTCGAGATCCGCATCCGTGCCGCCCTGAGTGAGATTGACCCTGTGGAAGCCAAGCTCGGCGTCGAAGCGCAAATTGTCCTGCGCAAAGTAGCGCGCCACGCCGCGAATACCCATCAGATCGACGTCGACGGGGATCCCGTCAACTTCAAGCCCACCGTAGTAGGCCTGACCGTAAATGGTGACGTTGCCGAAATAGGCCTGGGCCTCCGGACCGACCTTCCAGTCCCAGATGTCCTGGTCGGGGCCACCGCCGGGCAAGCCATATGTCTTGACCTCGGCGAAGCCGCCAACGGCATAGGATGCCGGATCGCGCCAGTTGAGATGCAGGGCACCGCCGATGCTGTGCAGCCTGTTGCCTTCGATATCGATGGCATCGACGGTGAGATCGCCCTGTGCGTTCCAGCGTTCGGCGAAGGGCACGTTGACGCGCGCGGCGCCGCCATAGGCCCAGATGTCACCCTCGTCGAATTCGTCGAACCACACGCCGCCGCCGTAGATTTCACCATAGCCGGAGACCTGGCGGATGACGGTCTCGTCGACCGGCGCCAAGGCATCTGCGGCAAAAGCGGATGTGGTCAGCGCTGCAAGGCAGACGCTCGATAAAAAGGTCTTCACGGATGGCCCCTCGCCTGAGATTCGATGAGGCAACATACATCTCTAAATTAGAGATTCGTAATAAGATGAGCGCATGGCAGGCCACAACCCTGGCGGGTTTCCGCCGACCTGAAGCATTCGGGCAACACTATGGCCTCGAGTCCGGCCGCGCCGCGGGACAGGGACCTTTCACAAGCAGACGGATGGCCGGCGTCTAGTTGCCCATGATGACGTCGAGAATAGAGGTCTCGCGGCGCTGGACGGGACCGCCGACGTCGGCGGGCGGCACCGGGCGGCGGATCGACGCCGTCGGCTCCTGCGCCATGCCGCCGGCGTCGCCGACCTGCTGACGGACCGGTTGGGGTGCTGCCGGGAAGGTGTTCTCGTCGAATGGCTGGTCCTCGACGGCGACAGCGGGGGCCGCGGGCTGCGGCGTCCAGGAGCCCGGCAAGGCGGCCACCGGAACGCCTTCGTGCGCGGCGACCATGAACTCATGCCAGGCCAGCGCCGGCAGCGCGCCGCCGGTGACCTTCTTCATCGGCTTGCCGTCGTCGTTGCCGAACCACACGCCGGTGGTCAGATTGGCGGTATAGCCGACGAACCAGGCGTCGCGCGAATTCTGGCTGGTGCCGGTCTTGCCCGCCGCCGGCCATGCGAAGGCTGCCTTCTTTGCCGTGCCCTCCTCGACCGCGCCCGTCATCATCGCGTTCATCATGCCGACCACTTCGGGGCTGATGACGCGCGGGCCGCCGCCAGCCGTGTTCTCGTAGAGCACGTTGCCGTCGGTCGTGGTGACACGGCGGATCATGTGCACCTCAGGGCGGTAGCCGCCGTTGGCGAACGGCACATAGGCCGCCGTCAGCTCCAGCGGCGTGACCTCGGAGGTGCCGAGCGAGATCGAGACATTGGGCTGGAGGTCGGATTCGATGCCCATGCGATGCGCCGCCTCGACGACCGCGTTGGGGCCGACCTCCATCGCAAGCTGCGCCGCCACCGAATTCAGCGACTTCGCCAGCGCGGTCTTCAGCGTCACCCGGCCATAATACTTGCCGTTGTAGTTTTCCGGCGTCCACTTGCCGATCTTGATCGGCGCGTCGTTGCGCATGCTGTCGGGCGTGCGCCCCTGTTCCAGGGCCGCCATGTAGACGAACGGCTTGAAGGCCGATCCCGGCTGGCGGCGCGCCTCGGAGGCGCGGTCGAACTGGCTGGTCGAATAGTCGTAGCCGCCGACCATGGCGCGGACGGCGCCCGAATTGTCGATCGACACCAATGCGCCCTGGCTGACATTGAGCTTCTGTCCGCTCTCGTCGATCAGCCGGCGGATCGATTTCTCTGCAAGATCCTGCAAGGTCATGTCGACGGTGGTGTCGACGATGATGTCGAAGCGCACCTCGCCGATCAGGCCGGGCAGTTCCTCCATGACGCGGTCGGCGACGTAGTTTTCCGAACCGGTCCAGAACGAGGCGGCGCGCGTGGCCGGCGCGCTCATCGCCGTCTTCAGCTCCTTCTCGCCGATCATGCCTTCGCCGCGCATTGCCCCCAGAACGAGCTGGGCGCGGGCCTCCGCGGCCTTGGGATCGCGCGCCGGCGACAGGCGCGAGGGCGCCTTGAGCAGGCCGGCCAGGAGGGCTGCCTCGGACAAGGTGACATCGCGCGCGGACTTGCCGAAATAGCGCCGCGAGGCCGCTTCGACACCGTAGGATCCCGAGCCGAAATAGACCCGGTTGAGATACATTTCGAGGATCTGGTCCTTGGTGTGCTTCTGCTCCAGCCACAGCGCCAGCAGCACCTCCTGGACCTTGCGCTCGAGCGTGCGGTCGGGCTTGAGGAACAGGTTCTTGGCGAGCTGCTGGGTCAGCGTCGAGCCGCCCTGGGTGAAGCGGCCGTGCAGGACCCTGGTCGACAGCGCGCGCGCCAGGCCGATCGGATCGAAGCCGAAATGCGAATAAAAGCGGCGATCCTCGATCGCCATGACCGCCTGCGGAATGTAGGGCGACATCTCGTGCAGGCCGACGGCCTCGCCGCCGGTCATGCCGCGATTGGCGACAAGCCTGCCGTC
The DNA here is from genome assembly GCF_014206975.1 of Aminobacter aganoensis. Taxonomy (GTDB): domain Bacteria; phylum Pseudomonadota; class Alphaproteobacteria; order Rhizobiales; family Rhizobiaceae; genus Aminobacter; species Aminobacter aganoensis. The sequence continues at coordinate 82,172 of NZ_JACHOU010000003.1, read as the reverse complement.
GACGCCGATGATCTTGATGTTGGGCGAACGGTCGGGGATCGCCCAGGTCGTCGAACTCGGCATCTTGGCGCCGTAGTAGATGACGATGCCGGCAGCGGCGATGCCGCCCCAGATGGACAGCACGAAGCCCCAGTAGACCAGCCGGCCGAAGATGCCGAACATGCCGCGCCTGGGTTTTTTCGAGCGGCCGCGCGGCGTCGACCGTGCCTTGGACGATTTGCGCTTGGCCGGGGTCTTGCGGCGGCTGGGCACGACACGGTCCTCCTCGCGCACCGAAAAGACGTCGTCCTCCGGCTCATCGCGCGGTCCATCGAAGCGGGGTTCGATGCGTCTGTCGTTTCGGTTCGCCATACCTGTTTGTCCGGCCCCCATGCCAATGGCGTTCCGGTTGGACAGTAAATGCGGCGATTTAAGGGGGCGTTAAGTCAAGCCGGCTCGCGGCCTGTGGGCAAAGCGTGGCCAGGCGCCACGCGCAGGCAGCGCTCGACGCGGCAAAGCCGCCGTTCGTTCGAACGGCGGCGGCCACGGACGCAGGCGCGATCAACCCGGGATCGGATCGTTGGGACGCGGGTCGTTCGGCTTGTCGGGACGGTCCGGCCGGTCGCTGCTCTTGTAGCAAGGGCTCGACGGGTCGTTCTTGTTGCAGCAGTTGCTGCTCTCGAGATAACGAGGATCCTTCGGCTTCCATTCGCAGCGGCGGATTTCGGTCGACTGACAGGCAGTCACGGCGGAAGCCGCGACCATGGCCAGTATGATGTTGCGCAGTGCACTCATGGTTCTCTCCTTTGAAACAGATTTGTCCACCTCACGAAGCTTGGTCGGCTCGAGGGGAGAAAAGGTTCAAAGGGCGGTGGAGAAATTTTTCGCGCGCCTGAGGCCATCAGCCTTGGACGGGGGCAGGATCGCGGGTCGCCACAGGTTGCGGACGACGAAAAGGGGGCAAAGCGTCCGGCTTCGGGCAAGGCCCGGTCAGACACCTGGCAAGCGCGGGCTAACGGAGCGCGTTCAGGGACCGGTCGTCTTGTTGAGAGCGGCCGAGACCCGCTCGCGCAGCAACTCGGCCATGTCGGGGTTCATGTGGAGACGCACGCGGCCGCCGCGCGCGTCGACCAGCGTCACGGCAACGCCGTCGAGGCTGGACTCAGGTGCGGGCTCGACGCCTGCGACCATGAACTCGTGTTCTTTCCGATCGGGTTTTTCGGCCATGGTTCTTCTCCCGGCTGGCTATGCCGAGCATACGCTCATTCGTCGTCGTCGTCGCCACCGGGTGCCGCCCACGAATGCGGGACAATGCGTTTCTGGGTGTCGCTGTCGACATAGGCCCACCAGCCTTCGTCGCTTTCGTCCCACTGCCCGCCGGCCGCCTTCAGGCGGTCGAGCGACCGGTACTGGGCGACGGACTCGTTTTCCTGGCCGTCACGGTCGGTCCAGTAGACCGTGACCTTGGAACCGTCCGTCGGGGCGGTGGAGATCGGTGTCTTGGCGCTCATCGGGATCCCTCAGATTTGCTAACCAACGATAGCCGACCGCGCGGCCCGGTAAAGCCACGCGGCAGCAAAAGTCAGCGGCGGGTCAGCAGCGCCGCAAGCAGACCGAAGACCGCCACGCCAACAAGCGCCGTCGTCATCGGATTGTCCTGGGCTGTCTTCTGCGCCGCGCGGGCCTGCTTGCGCATGGCCGGCAGGGCGTCGGTGAAGCGGTCGTAGAAGCCGTCATAGAACTCGGACGCACTCTCGCGGCCTTCCGCCAATGCGCTTGCGCTGCGTTTGGACATCGCCTTCGTCAGCGACGAGACCTGCTTGGTCAGCTGGGCAACCTGCGCTTCGAGGTCGGACTGGATTTCTTCACGGGTCGTGGCCATTCGGATGCATCCTTTCACTGTGCACGACCCCGAAAATCGATCCCGATTTTTCGGAAAGGATCATGCACGATTTAAAAGTCTTGCAGCGTCCTTTGCGCGTCCCAAATGACGCGCTGCGCTGCAAGGTAACGCATCCCAAACGGCCAAACCTGTCCGTTCGTTCCCTCAAAGCAGGCTGCCGCAGCGTCAGCTATGGGCGAAAATGTCTTCCTCGTCCCAGCCCATCAGGTCGAGCTTGGCGCGGGTGGGCAGGAAGCGGAAGCAGGCCTCGGCCTCCCTGGTGCGGCCGTCACGCTCCAGCCTGCCGGCCAGCACGTCGCGCAGCCGGTGCAGGTAGAGCACGTCGGAAGCGGCGTATTCGAGCTGCTCGGGCGACAGCGTCTCGGCGGCCCAGTCGGACGACTGCTGCTGCTTCGACAGGCTGACGCCCAGCAGTTCGTTGCAGATGTCCTTGAGGCCGTGGCGATCGGTGTAGGTGCGGGTCAGGCGTGAGGCGATCTTGGTGCAGAACACCGGCTCGGTCACGACACCGAAGGCGTTGTAGAGCACGGCGATGTCGAAGCGGCCGAAATGGAACAGCTTCGTCACCTTGCGGTTCCTGAGCAGGCTCGTCAGGTTCGGCGCCTTCTTCTGCCCGGGCGCGATCTGGATGACGTCGGCGGTGCCGTCGCCGGGCGAGATCTGCACCACGCAGAGCCGGTCGCGATGCGGGTTCAGCCCCAGCGTCTCGGTGTCGATGGCGACCGCATCGACGTCGTAGTGCGTGAGGTCGGGCAGGTCGTGCTTGTGGAAGCGGATGGTCATCATTGTCTCCGATCGCGGCTTGGCTTCTCCCTTGCCGCGATCGGAAGAAAAATCAACAGAAAGTTGATCTTAGGCGGTCACGAACGGGTCAGCGCCTCGAGAATGCGGGCCCAGGAGCGCTGGCCCTTGTGGAACGAGTTCAGGTCGTACTTCTCGTTCGGCGAATGGATGCGGTCGTCGGCGAGCGCGAAACCGACCAGCAGCGACTCCATGCCGAGATAGGTCTGGAAGTCGCCGACGATCGGGATGGAGCCGCCCATGGCGATCATCACCGTCTGCTTCGACCACTCATCCGAGAGCGCGTCCTTGGCCTTGGCGAGGAACGGCGAGTCGTAGGACAGCTGGATCGCCGGCGAGCCGCCATGCTTCTCGAACTCGACGCTGCAATCGGCGGGAATGCGCGCGCTGACGAACTCGCGGAAGGCAGCGCGGAGCTTTTCTGGGTCCTGCTTGTGGACGAGGCGGAACGACACCTTGGCCGAAGCCTGGGATGCGATCACGGTCTTGAAGCCCTTGCCGGTGTAGCCGCCGATGATGCCGTTGAACTCGGCGGTCGGACGGGCCCAGACCAGTTCGAGCACCGAACGGCCCTTTTCGCCCGAGGGAATGGACAGGCCAACCTCGCCGAGGAACTTCTCGGCGGTCTCGCCGAGCGTCTCCCACGACTTCAGGATCTGCGAAGGCGTCTCCTCGACGCCGTCATAGAAGCCGGGAATGGTGACGCGGCCGGTTTCGTCGTGAATGTCGGCCAGCACCTTGGCCAGGATGCGCACCGGGTTGGCGGCGGCACCGCCATACTCGCCCGAATGCAGGTCGCGGTCGGCGGCGTGAACGGTTATCTCCTCGCCGACGAGACCGCGCAGCGCGATCGAGATGGCGGGCGTCTCGCGATCCCACATGCCGGTGTCGCAGACCATGGCGAAATCGGCCTTGAGTTCTTCCGCATTGGCATCGAGGAACGGCTTGAGCGACGGCGAACCCGACTCTTCCTCGCCCTCGAACAGGAGGGTGATCTTGCACGGCAGGCCGCCATGGACCTCCTTCCAGGCGCGGCAGGCCTCGACGAAGAGCATCAGCTGGCCCTTGTCGTCGGACGAACCGCGGCCGGTGATGACCTTGATGCCGCCTGCGATTTCCTTGATCTTGGGATCGAAGGGATCGTCTTCCCAGAGGTTCAGCGGATCGACCGGCTGGACGTCGTAGTGGCCGTAAAACAGCACGTGCGGCGAACCGGCAGGGCCGTCGTGATGAGCGACCACCATCGGGTGGCCCGGCGTGTCGCGGACGCTGGCGTCGAAGCCGATCGACTTGAGGTCGGCGACCAGCCATTCCGCGGCCTTGCGGCAATCCGACGAAAAGGCCGGGTCGGTGGAGATCGACTTGATGCGGAGCAGGCCGAACAGGCGCTCCAGGGACTGGTCGAGATTCTTGTCGAGACGGTCGAGGACCGGCGAGAGAGCGGACATTTGAGTGCCTTTCGATTCTTCTGCGGCGCAACCTAGTTGGCCAAAGGGAAAACGAAAAGCCGGCAGGATTGGGCCAACGGCCAAGGCTGCATGACGATCGCGGCAATGTCGGGATAAAAAAGTGCCGCCGTGGTGGAGGGGGGAGCCACGGCGGCACATTCTTCAAACGGTGCGGCAGCCCGGAGAGGGGGATGAGGCTGCCGCAGGGTCCGGATAGGCGGGGGACGGGCCTGAGACCGGACTTCGGCAAAAACTGCCGATGCCCATTATTTGTTCCTTTGAACATGGCGATTCAAGGGCACGAAGATTACACTTTTGTAACATGCGCGTGATCGGCCCTGCGCGCGCCATCGGCCCCTCCGACGCCACCGAGGTATTCATCGACCGGCAAGCCGCCGCTGCTGTGGGCACTGAAATCGATGTCATGGATAGCGAAGGAAAAGCTCTCCAGATCAATGTCGAAAAGGCAGGCCGCGACACCGGCGATACCCATGACTGGGTTGAATTCTTCCCCAACGTAAAGTACCCACTGGCAATCCTGGTCCCGACTTGAAGGATATCATCGCCCTGGGGCCTTGATTGCCGTTGCAACCGCAGCGAAGAATGGAAAAGCTTCGCCATGACCTGCCGCCGCCAACCGGCACCCGCGAGCGGCAAGGCAGGCCGCCCGTTCGGCAACGACGAGTATGCGGCGCGGGCAAAGGACTTGTCAGTAGACGGCGGCAGGACCAGCTTGACCATGGACAGCCGCGCTATGCCAAGCTACCCGTATCGCCATGAAAAAAGGCGATCATCTCTTTCTTGTCGACGGCTCCGGCTACATCTTCCGCGCCTATCACGCGCTGCCGCCGCTGACCCGCAAGTCCGACGGCCTTCCGGTCGGTGCCGTCTCAGGTTTCTGCAACATGTTGTGGAAGCTGATGCTGGACGCGCGCAACACCGAAGCTGGGGTCGTGCCGACCCATTTCGCCGTCATCTTCGACTATTCCTCGAAGACCTTCCGCAACGAGCTCTATCCCGAATACAAGGCCAACCGCTCGGCGCCGCCGGAAGACCTGATCCCGCAATTCGGCCTGATCCGGCAGGCGACCAAGGCTTTCGAGCTGCCCTGCATCGAGATGGAGGGTTTCGAGGCCGACGACCTGATCGCCACCTATGCCAGGCTTGCCTGCGAGGCGGGCGGTGACACCACCATCGTCTCCTCCGACAAGGACCTGATGCAACTCGTCGGTCCAAGCGTCACAATGTACGACCCGATGAAGGATCGCCAGATCAACATCCCCGAGGTCATCGAGAAGTGGGGCGTGCCGCCGGAAAAGATGATCGACCTGCAGGCGCTGACCGGCGACTCGGTCGACAACGTGCCCGGCGTGCCCGGCATCGGCCCGAAGACGGCAGCACAGCTGCTGGAGCAGTTCGGCGACCTCGACACGCTGCTCGCCCGCGCCTCCGAGATCAAGCAGGACAAGCGCCGCCAGTCGATCATCGACAACACCGAAAAGGCACGCATTTCGCGCGAGCTGGTGCGGCTCAAGGTCGACGTGCCGGTAGCCGATGGACTGGAAGACTTCGTGCTTCAGCCACCCAACGGGCCGAAGCTGATCGGCTTCCTCAAGACCATGGAATTCACCTCGCTGACGCGCCGCGTCGCCGAGGCCACCGGCACCGAGGCCGGCGAGATCGAGGCTGTGCCCGTCGCCGTGCAATGGGGCGCCGATGCGCATGGGCCCGATGTCGGCGCGGGTGCGGCACCAGCGGCGGCTCCTGCTGCGCGTGCGAACGGCGGCAACGCCGCTGCCGCAGCCTCGTCCGCCGCTGCCGAAAACGGCAACGTGGCCGACACCCCGACCGCCCTCGCAAACCGGCTGGCCGAAACGGCGGCGTCGCAGAAGTTCGACCATGCCGCCTATGCCACCATCCGCGACCTGGCGACCCTGACGCAGTGGATCGCCGAGGCAAGGGAGGCCGGCGTCGTTGCCTTCGACACCAAGACCACTTCGCTCGACCCCATGCAGGCCGAGCTGGTCGGCTTTTCGCTGGCAGTCGCGCCCGGCCGCGCCGCCTATGTGCCGCTGACCCACAAGAGCGGCCGCGGCGATCTTCTCGGCGGCGGGCTGGTCGAAAACCAGATTCCGGTGCGCGACGCGATCGCCGCCCTCAAGCCGCTGCTCGAAGACGCCTCGGTGCTCAAGGTCGCGCAGAACCTGAAATACGACCTCGTGGTCCTGGACCGGCACGGCATCGACCTCAGGTCGTTCGACGACACCATGCTGTTGTCCTACGTGCTCGACGGCGGCACCAGTGGCGGCCACGGTGCGGATTCCCTGTCGGAAAAATGGCTCGGCCACACGCCGATCCCGTTCAAGGAGATTGCCGGTTCGGGCAGGAATGTCGTCGGCCTGGACGAGGTCGATATCGACAGGGCCACCGCCTATGCCGGCGAGGATGCCGACGTGGCGCTGCGGCTGTGGCGCGTGCTCAAGCCGCGCCTCGCCGCCAAGGGCGTGGTCTCCGTCTACGAGCGGCTGGAACGGCCGCTGGTGCCGGTGCTGGCCCGCATGGAGCAGCGCGGCATCTCGGTCGACCGCCAGATTCTGTCGCGACTGTCGGGCGAACTGGCCCAGGGCGCGGCCCGTCTCGAGGACGAGATCAACGCCATCGCCGGCGAGCGCTTCAACATCGGCTCGCCCAAGCAGCTCGGCGACCTGCTGTTCGGCCGCATGGGCCTGCCCGGCGGCACCAAGACCAAGACCGGCCAGTGGTCGACCTCGGCCCAGGTGCTGGAAGACCTTGCCGCCGAAGGCCATGAACTGCCGCGCAAGATCGTCGACTGGCGCCAGCTGACCAAGCTGAAATCGACCTACACCGACGCCCTGCCCGGCTTCATCAATCCCGACACCAAGCGCGTCCACACCTCCTACGCGCTGGCCGCCACCACCACCGGCCGGCTGTCGTCGTCGGACCCGAACCTGCAGAACATCCCGATCCGCACCGCCGAAGGCCGCAAGATCCGCACCGCCTTCATCGCCGACAAGGGCAACAAGCTGATCTCGGCCGACTACAGCCAGATCGAGCTGCGCGTGCTCGCCCATGTCGCCGACATCGCCCAGCTCAAGCAGGCCTTCGCCGACGGCGTCGACATCCACGCCATGACGGCGTCCGAGATGTTCTCGGTGCCGGTGGAGGGCATGCCCTCGGAGATCCGCCGCAGGGCCAAGGCGATCAATTTCGGCATCATCTACGGCATCTCAGCCTTCGGCCTCGCCAACCAGCTGTCGATCCCGCGCGAGGAAGCCTCCGACTACATCCGGAAGTATTTCGAGCGCTTCCCCGGCATCCGCGCCTACATGGACGAAACCAAGGCGTTCTGCCGCGACAACGGCTATGTCGAGACCATCTTCGGCCGGCGCATCCACTATCCGGAAATCCGCTCGTCCAACCCGTCGGTGCGTGCCTTCAACGAACGCGCCTCGATCAACGCCCGCCTGCAGGGAACGGCCGCCGACATCATCCGCCGCGCCATGATCCGCATGGAGGACGCGCTTGCCACCGCCAAGCTGTCGGCGCGGATGCTGCTGCAGGTGCACGACGAACTGATCTTCGAGACGGTCGAGACCGAAGTCGAGGCGACGATCCCCGTCGTCCGCCATGTCATGGAAAACGCCGCCATGCCGGCGGTGTCGATGTCGGTGCCGCTGCGCGTCGACGCCCATGGCGCCCATAGCTGGGACGAGGCCCACTGAGATGGAGTTCGCGACGTCGCCGGATGCGTCGACGCTCGCCTCCTTCGCCCTGACATCGCTGATCATCGAGCTGACGCCGGGGCCGAACATGACCTACCTGGCGCTGGTGTCGGCCGGCGAAGGCCGGCGCGCCGGTTTCGCCACCGTGGCCGGCATCGCGCTCGGCCTCGCCGTCGTCGGCGTGGTGGCCGGGCTCGGCGTCACCGAGCTGATCCACACCTCCAACCTGCTCTACGAAGGCCTGCGCTGGAGCGGCGTGCTGTTCCTGCTCTACCTCGCCTATGAAGGCTGGCGAGGCCCTGGCGACGCGGCCGCCGAAAGCGGCGACCCGGGCCGGCGCTACTTCACGCGCGGGCTGGTGACCAACCTGCTCAATCCAAAGGCTGCGGTGTTCTATGTCGCGGTGCTGCCGACATTCATCGTCGCCGAACGGCCGGTGCTGGCGCAAACGCTGACGCTGACCGCCATCTATGTGGCGGTCGCCACCGTCATCCATTGCCTGATCGTGGTGCTGGCGAGCCAGCTGGAGCCCCTGCTCAACAACCCGAAGGTCGAAAAGGTCGCACGACAGGCGCTGTCGGCGCTTTTGGCGGCCGTGGCGATCTGGTTCGCGTTCTCGACGGCGCGCTGACCGTCAGGCGGCAATCGCGGCGCATTTGGCGCAAGTGCCGCGAAACTCGATGACCGCCTTCTTGGCGACGAAGCCGGTCGAGCCGACCCAATCGTCGAGCTGCTTGCCGACCAGTTCGTCGGACATCTCGATGACCTGGCCACAGGTGTCGCAGATGGCGAAAGCAGTCATGCGGTGGTTGTGATGGCTGTGGTCGTGCGGCTCGGAACAGGCGACGAAGGCGTTGAGGCTTTCGAGGCGGTGGACGAAGCCGTCCTTCACCAGCACCTCGAGCGCACGGTAGACCTGCAGCGGCGCGCGAAAACCATGCTCGCGCAACTGGTCGAGCAGCGTGTAGGCGCTGAGCGGGCCGCGTGCCGCTTCCAGTTTGTCCAGAACCATTCGCTGGTTCTTCGTCAGCGTAGCCCGCGCCGCCATCTTTCCGCTTTCACCTTCCTCGGCCGGGCCGATGCCCGGACGGAACAATCCATCGCCCCAAGATGGCGATTGGACACAGGTTTTGCTAGCGCGTCCCGCCGGCAAAGACAATGTTGGAGCACTTCGGGCAGATGTCGCACCTGTGGCGAACACCCTGACCAGACTTGAGCGCCCCGTACCCCCACCCCTAACCCCTCCCCACAAGGGGGAGGGGGATTGGCCGGCGGCGCCATACGCGAATCTCGAAAGACGACAGCCTTCAAAGGCTTTGAGTGGCGCAACGGTGCCGTTTCCCCTCCCCCTTGTGGGGAGGGGTAAGGGGTGGGGGTATCCTGACAAACGCAGCCGCGCCGAAGGACACGCCCCAGCCCCCCTACTTCTTCTGCCGCGCCGGGCCTTCGCGCTCGGCCGAGCGTGCCCAGAGGTTGATGTCGGCGTCGCGCGCATACTGGTCGATCTCGGCCAGCTCGGCATCGCTGAAGGCCAGGTTCCTGACCGCACCGACGCAATCCTCGACCTGCTCGGGACGGCTGGCCCCGATCAGCGCAGAGGTCACGCGGCCGCCGCGCAGCACCCAGGCCAGCGCCATCTGCGCCAGCGTCTGGCCGCGGCGCTCGGCGATGGCATTGAGCGCACGGATGTTGGCAAGCGTCTTGTCGCTGAGGAAAGCCTGCCGCAGCGACTTGCCCTGCGACGCACGGCTGCCTTCCGGCACGCCCTGGAGGTACTTGCCGGTCAGCATGCCCTGGGCCAGCGGCGAGAACACGATCGAGCCGATGCCGAGCCCGTCCAGCGCATCGAGCAGGCCGTCGTCCTCGACCCAGCGGTTGATCAGCGAATAGCTGGGCTGGTGGATCAGGCACGGCGTGCCGAGCCGCTTCAGGATGTCGGCAGCCTCGCGGGTGCGCTGGGCGTTGTAGGACGAGATGCCGGCATAGAGCGCCTTGCCAGAGCGCACGGCATGGTCGAGCGCGCCCATCGTCTCTTCGAGAGGCGTGTCAGGGTCGAAGCGGTGCGAGTAGAAGATGTCGACGTAGTCGAGGCCCATGCGCTTGAGGCTCTGATCGAGGCTCGCCAGCACATATTTGCGGCTGCCCCACTCGCCATACGGCCCGGGCCACATGTCGTAGCCGGCCTTGGTGGTGATGATCATCTCGTCGCGCAGGCCGGCGAAATCGGTGCGCAGGATCTCGCCGAAGGCGGTCTCGGCCGAACCGTGCGGCGGGCCGTAGTTGTTGGCGAGATCGAAATGGGTGATGCCGAGATCGAACGCCTTCTGGCAGATGGCGCGCTTGGTCTGGTGCGGCGTGTCCTCGCCGAAATTGTGCCACAGGCCAAGGGAGATCGCGGGCAATTTGAGGCCCGACCTGCCGACGCGGTTGTAGACCATGTTTTCGTAGCGGTTTGCGGCCGGCTGCCAGGTCATGATGCTGTCCTCGAAGAAGGGGAATCGGCGGATGACGCCGTCCCCTTCTCTTAGCCTATTTTGCCGATGCCAGCAGCCCCCTTGCTGCGGCGGGGCCGAGCCGCTCGGGCCGTTCGCAGGTGGTCTGCATGTCGACGAATTTCCTCGTCTCGCCCGATTTCAGGATTCCGGTCATGACGTCGATGACGTGGTTGGCGAGCTCCAGCGAGCAGCGGTGCGGCCTGCCCTGCAGGATCGCCAGCGCCATGTCGGCGAGGCCTGCTGTACGGTAATTGGCCATCATGCCTTCCGGATGCTTCTCGTTGGCTATCGAGAACGGGTGGTCCCACCTCGGCAGCGTCTTCACCGGCTTTTCACCCCTGGTGTAACGCAAGTCGCCGCCGAAGAAATTGGGGTCGGGCATGTGGATGGTGCCGGCCTCGCCATAGAGCTCCATCGGGGCATGGCCGCTGTGCCAGACGTCCCAGCTGGCATTGAAGGTGAAGACAGCGCCGGCGTCGAATTCCATCAGGGCCAGGATCGTCGTCGGCGTCGTCACCGGTATCCTTTCGCCGGCGCGCGGCTTCGACGAGATCGTCCGCTCCTTGGCCGGGATCGAGGCCAGTGCGGCGACACGCTTCACCGGACCGATGAGCTGCACCAGATTGGCGATGTAGTAGGGCCCGAGGTCGAGGATCGGGCCGCCGCCCGGCTGGAAGAAGAAATCCGGGTTGGGGTGCCACTGCTCCATGCCGTGGCTCATCACATGGCAGGTGCCTGACGTGATCTTGCCGAGCTTGCCGCTGTCGATCAGATGCCGCGCCAACTGGTGCGACCCGCCGAGGAAGGTGTCGGGCGCCGAGCCGATGCGGACGCCCTTCCTGTCGGCGCGCCTCTTGAGGTCGAGACCGTCCTTGATCGCCAGCACGAAGGGCTTTTCGGAATAGACGTGCTTACCGGCCTCGATGGCCAGCTTCGAGACCTCGTAATGCACGGCCGGAATGGTCAGGTTGACGATGATGTCGATGTCGGCTGACGCCAGCAGCCCCTCGACCGTCTCGGCGCGCAGCTTGAACTCCTTCGCCCGGCTGCGTGCGGCATCCATGTTGATGTCGGCGCAGGCGCGCATCTCGATGCCGCGGAACTGAGGTGCGTGCTGAAAATAGGTCTTCGAGATATTGCCGCAGCCGATCACCCCGACGCCAAGTTTCCGTGCCATGCGATGCTCCCCCTAGAAGGTCCTGGCAGCTTCGATCGACCGCTTTGCGAAGCGGTCGAAATCGGCTGGATTGTCGTGCTCCATGACGAAAAGGCGGGCCGGCGTACGGTTGCGCAGCGCGATCACCAATCCGGCCCAGTCGACGATGCCGTGACCGACGTCCGACCAGCCGTCCTCGCCGGCCGCCTCGCCCTGCTGCGCGATGTCCTTGACGTGGGCGGCGACGATGCGCGGGCCGAATTCCTCGATCCAGTGCAGCGGGTCAGAGCCGCCTCGAATCACCCAGGCGACGTCCATTTCCCAGCCGAGGTCGGGCGCCGCCTCCAGCAGGAGACGCTGCGGCACCGATCCGTCGTCGAGTGGCTGAAGCTCGAAGTCGTGGTTGTGCCAGGCAAAGTCGAAGCCTGCGTCCCTGGTTTTCGCGCCGATGGCGGCGAGACGCCTGCCGAAGGCGCGCCAGCCTTCGGCATCGGCCGGGCGGTCGGTGGGCTCGAGCCACGGACAGGCGATCAGCTCCATGCCGAGCGTCCCGGCGATGCCGGCGGCCCTGGCAAAATCCTGCTCCAGCAGGTTCATGTCGAAATGGCCGCTCGGCATGGCGAGGCCGCTCTCGTCGAGCAGGGCGCGGAAGGCCACGGCATCTCCGTAGACCGCGCCATAGCCCTCGACCTGGCGATAGCCGAGTGCAGCAAGGGTCTTCAGCACCTTGCTCCAGGGCTGGAAATTGCGGGCGCTGTAGAGTTGAAACGACCAGTCCATCTCATTCGTCCGGTTGGTTGCGCATGCGGTTCGTCCTGGCCGGCGCGACTCGAAACCGGCGGGCAAAAAGTGCCGAATCAGCTCGGCCGCGACAGGCGGCAGGCAAAAAGTTGCCGTTCCAGTCGCTGGAGACTTGCAACCTGTAACGTTACAGGTCTGAAGTGTAATTCAACTCGCGCGCCGACGCAATGGCCAGCGCGGCCAGCGAGGCGACTTTCTTCGGGTCCCGAACTAAAGCATCGTCGTTTCCGACGACAAGAACGCGGCCCGACTTGGGCATAACAGGCGATTTTCATTGTCAAATCGCCGAAGCATCCGGCGCGGGGTGTCGGCATCGCCAGGCACATCTGCCACCCGAACCTGAGCGCGCTTAACGTTCGGCACGGCCTCCGAGGGGATCGAGCTGCAACGTTACAGTTCTTGCCTGAAAAGCTTGCATGGTCCATGATGCAAATGCGATATGCGCCGAACGGAAAACACGGCGGGCAGCGGCGATGAACGACAAGACAGCGCCGGATGAAAGTGCCGCGCAGGTGACCGGGGGCGAGACCAGCCCGCCGACGCTGAAGACCATCGCCTTCATGACCGGGCTTGGCGTCACCACGGTTTCGCGCGCCCTTAAGGACGCCCCCGAAATCGGCGCGGCGACGCGGCAGCGCGTGCAGCTTGTCGCCAGGCAGATCGGCTATCGCCCCAACCGCGCCGGGGTGCGCCTGCGCACCGGCAAGACCAATGTCATCAGCCTGGTGCTCAACACCGAGGAACAGATCGGCGGCTTCGTCTCCGACCTGATCTACGGCATCTCGGAAGCCCTGGCACCGACGCCATACCACCTCGTGGTGACGCCCTACTCGCGCACCAACGACCCGCTCGAACCGGTTCGCTATGTCATCGAAACCGCATCCGCTGACGGCGTCATCATCTCGCATATCGAACCCGACGACCCACGCGTGCGCTACATGACCGAGCACGGCATGCCCTTCGCCACGCACGGCCGCACCCACATGGGCATCGAGCATCCGTTCCACGACTTCGACAACCGCGCCTATGCGCGCGAGGCGGTGCAGAAGCTTGCCGCGCTCGGGCGCAAGCGGCTGGCACTGCTCGCCCCACCCTCGAACCTCAGCTACTACACCCACATGCGCGACGGCTTTGCCGATGCCTTGATGGAGCATGGCTTGAGCGAGGTGCCGTTCCCGACGGCCACGGTCGACCATTCGATCGAAGACATCCGCAAGCTCGCCGCCGAGTTGCTGCTTCGGCCCAACCGCCCGGACGGTTTCGTCAGCGGCGCCGGTGCCGGCACCTTCGCGCTGGTGGCGGGCGTCGAGGACGCCGGCTTCAAGCTCGGCCAGGACGTCGACATCGTCTCGAAGCAGACATCTAAACTGCTGCACCTGCTGAGGCCGCAGCTTTACGTCGTCAACGAGGACGTCCGGCTGGCCGGAGCGGAACTCGCCCGCGCCGTGCTTGGCCGCATCGCAGGACGCGACCTCGCATCACTGCAGAGCCTGAGCCAGCCGAGCGCGGTGGAAGCCTACGAGGGCTAGCTGCCGCTCCCCCACGGGCCATGATGGGCGCCCGGCACATCGATGCGCTCGAAGCCGTGGGCGCCGAAGAAGTCGCGCTGCGCCTGCGTCAGGTCGGTCGAACCGCGGCCTTGGCGATAGCTGTCGAAATAGGCGAGCGCCGACGACAGCGCCGGCACCGGCAATCCGGCCTCGGCGGCGCGGGCGACGATGCGGCGGAGCGACGGATGCGCCTTGCCCATCATCTCGACGAAGGCCGGCACCATCAGCAGATTGGTCGACGGATCGGCCTTGCCGAAGGCCTCGGCGATGGTGTCGAGGAACTGCGAGCGGATGATGCAGCCGGCGCGCCAGATCTTGGCGATGGTCGGCATCGGCAGGTTCCAGCCGAACTCCTTCGAGGCGCCGGCCATGACGGCAAAGCCTTGCGCATAGGCGGCGATCTTGCCGGCAAACAATGCGAGCTCCAGGTCGCCGAGCACCTCGTCCCTGCCGCCGGCGAACTTCAGGGTGTTGGCGCCATAGGCCTTTTCCGCCGCCAGCCGTTCGTCCTTCATCGACGACAGCACGCGCGCCGCCACCGCCGCCTCGATCGCGGTCGCCGGGATGCCGAGCTGCTGCGCCTCGATGACCGACCACTTGCCGGTGCCCTTTTGGCCGGCGCGGTCGAGGATGACGTCCACCACCGGACGCCCGGTCGCGGGATCGTCGGCTTCGAGCACGGACGCCGTGATCTCGATCAGGTAGGATTCCAGCCTGCCCTTGTTCCAACCGGCGAAGACGGGTGCGATCTCCTTCGGCTTCATGCCGAGCCCGTCGCGCAGGATGCCGTAGATCTCGGCGATCATCTGCATGTCGGCATATTCGATGCCATTGTGGATGGTCTTGACGAAATGCCCGGCACCGTCGGTGCCCAGCCAGGCAGCGCAGGGCTCGCCCTTGAACTTGGCCGAGATCGCGGTCAGCACGCCTTCGACGCGCGTCCAGGATTCGGGCGTGCCGCCGACCATGATCGAGGGGCCGTGGCGGGCCCCCTCCTCGCCGCCGGACACGCCCATGCCGATGAAGGTCAGGCCCGAGCCCTCGAGCTCCTTGAAGCGGCGCATGGTGTCGCGGAAATTGGCGTTGCCGGCGTCGATGACGATGTCGTTGGCCGACATCGTGCCGCGGAGCGCCGCGATCTGCTCGTCGACGGGCGCACCCGCCAGAACCATGATGATGACCGGCCGCGGCGGGCGGATGGCGGCGGTAAGTTCCTCGATCGAAGCACAGGGCACGACCATGTCGCGCAAGCCGCCAGCCTGTTCGAGGAAGGCCTGGGTCCGCGCCGGCGTGCGGTTGAAGACGGCAATGCGATGGCCCTTCTCGGCGATGTTGAGCGCCAGGTTCGAGCCCATCGTTCCAAGCCCGATCAGTCCGATTTCGGCTTTTTCCATGGTTGCTGTCCTGTCTGCTGATTGCGCTGGCCTCGGGTGGCGGCATGATTGACCGCGCCCGTGCCGAGGTCAACTCGCGGCACCTTCAGGCGCCTGCAACGGCCGATCAACTCGTCGTGCCCTGACCTTGCGTCACCGATCCCTGCCGGCATCAGTCCTTGCGGCGGCGGCCGTAGAGCTCGAGCCGGTGATGGACGATGTCGTAACCGAGCTGGCGGGCGATTTCCTGCTGCAGCTGCTCGATCCTGTCGGAGCGGAACTCGATGACATTGCCGGTGTCGATGTCGATCAGGTGGTCGTGGTGATCGCCGCCGGCCTGCTCAAATCGCGACGGCCCGCCCTCGAAGGCGTGGCGGTGGATGGCGCCCATCTCCTCCAGCAGCTTCATCGTGCGGTAGACCGTGGACAGGGAGATGCTCTTGTCGATGGTCTCGGCGCGGCGAAAGATCTCCAGCGCGTCGGGATGGTCTTCCGTTTCCCCCAATATGCCGAGGATGATCTTGCGCGGCCGGGTGATGCGGATGCCCGCCTTGCGCAACGCCTTCTCATAGTCAGTCTTTTTCGAAACGGGCTTGGCGGCGGTTTTCATCATGGCGCGACTATGTGCCAGATGACACCCAGTTGCAAAAGATTATGTACGTGTTCATCCCCAGATGATCAGCCGCGAAGACGGCTCCGCGCGGAACCGCATCCCGCTATCGTGCGCCCGCAATCGAGCCGCGCACCACGAGATCGACAGGCCAGACCTCGCCGCGGGCACCGTCCTCCAGTCCCGAGATGCGGGCGGCGAGCCGCTCGGCGACGCGTGCGCCGGCAGCGCGGATCGACGAGCGCGTCGTCGTCAGCGGCACGGAGAAGTGTTCCGGCTTCAGCCAGGGAAAGACGTCGTCATGGCTGACCAGCGACAGGTCGCCGGGCAGCGACAAATTGAGGTCGCGCGCCGCCCTGACCACCCCCAGCGCCATG
This sequence comes from Aminobacter aganoensis, assembly GCF_014206975.1. Classification (GTDB taxonomy): domain Bacteria; phylum Pseudomonadota; class Alphaproteobacteria; order Rhizobiales; family Rhizobiaceae; genus Aminobacter; species Aminobacter aganoensis. The sequence goes on along the minus strand of NZ_JACHOU010000003.1, from coordinate 65,936 downwards.
ATCAGGCTCGAGCAGACGATTGCCGTCGGCGCGTCGGACGCCTCGAGCAGGCAGCGGGCGGCGCGATAGCCGTTCTCCTCGGTCATGACCTCGGAGCGAATGTGCCTGAAATCGAGTGCCAGCCCGCTTTCGGACAGGGCCCGCCTGACGCCGCGCTCGCGGAAGATGGCGAAGGTCTGGGTGTCGTCGCCGTTGATCACGGCAATGCGCTTGTGGCCGAGCTGGATCAGCAGCCGCGTCGCGTCGTGGAAGGCGCCCTCGTTGTCGATGTCGATGAAGGGATAGTCGAAATCGAGGCCCTCGCTGCGGCCGTGCACGATGAAGGGGATGCCGAGCTGGTGGGCAAGGGCGATGCGGCTGTCGGCGGCGCGCGGCGCGGACATGTAGAGCGCGTCGACCTGCTTGTTGGCGACGATGCGGCGGTAGGTCGTCTCCTCGTCCTGGGCATCGGCCGGGCTCAGCACCAGGTCGAGTTCATGGCCGCGGGCATAGTCGCCGAGGCCCGACAGGAACTCGACGAAGTGAGGGTCGATGTCGACGGCGGCGCCCGTCGGCATGACGTAGCCGATCATGCCGGCCTTGCCCGTCGCCAGCCTGCGGGCGCTGGGGTTCGGACGATAGCCATGGCGCTTGGCCGCCTCCACGACGCGCCGGCGCGTTTCCTCATTGACCTCGGGATAGCCGTTGAGCGCACGGCTGACCGTCGTCTGCGAAAGCTGGAGCATGGTCGACAGTTGCTTGAGGTTCACCTCGGCTCCAATTCCCAAAGCGCTTTAGATATGGCTCTGTCCGGTCGCCGAACCAAGTAGCCGTGTCACTTCCGCAAGACTAGGCCGTTGGCTGCTTGGTTTGAAGCGAAATTAACTGCTGCACCGCCCAAAAAGCATGCTGCGCCGCACATCCCCATAGCATTTAAATCGATTAATTCTCCCGACCTCTTGACTCTTTTCGATTCCAATGGCGTGATGCCGATAGCCAAAGCGCTTTGAAATGCCGTTGTGCGGTGTAGTTGCAGCTCGCGCAAGTCTGGGGCACAGTCGGGGCGGTGCAGGCGGGCGGAATGGAGGTTCCGTCCGGAGTTTTCGATCCACTGGGAGGAAGACATGAGGAAATCCCTGTTACTGGGCGTGGCATTGGCCGCCGTCGCCCTGAGCGCGCCCGCCTCGGCGGAGCTGAAGTTCAAGCCGGGCGAGGACGCCCGTTTCACCTGGGCCAATTTCGAAGAACTCAAGAAGGTCGACCTGAAGGGCGAAACGCTCTCGATCTTCGGACCGTGGCGCGGCGAAGACGAGGCACTGGCCCGCTCCGTGCTCGAATATTTCAGCGAGGCCACCGGGGCCACGATCAACTACTCGTCGTCCGAGAACTACGAACAGCAGATCGTCATCGACACCCAGGCCGGCAGCCCGCCCAACATCGCCATCCTGCCGCAGCCCGGCCTCATCCAGGATTTGGCATCCAAGGGCCTGCTCACCCCGCTCGACGAGGGCACAGCCAACTTCGTCAAGGAAAACTACGGCGCCGGCCAGTCCTGGGTCGACCTCGGCACCTACAAGGACAAGGAAGGCAAGCCCGGCTTCTACGGCTTCCCGTTCAAGGCCGACCTGAAGTCGCTGGTCTGGTATGTGCCGGAGAATTTCGAGGAAGCCGGCTATGAAGTTCCCAAGACATGGGAAGAGATGCAGGCCCTGACCGACAAGATCGTCGCCGATGGCGGCGTGCCGTGGTGCATCGGCCTCGGCTCGGGCGGCGCCACCGGCTGGCCGGCGACGGACTGGGTCGAAGACATCATGCTGCGCACCCAGGCGCCCGACGTCTATGACAAGTGGACCCGGAACGAGATCCCGTTCAACGATCCGGCCGTGGTCGGCGCGCTCGACATCTTCGCCAAGATCGCCACCAACGACAAATATGTCGACGGCGGCAAGGCGGCCGTCGCGGCGACCGACTTCCGCGACAGCCCGAAGGGCCTGTTTGCGGTGCCGCCCAAGTGCTACCTGCATCGCCAGGCGTCGTTCATCTCGTCCTTCTTCCCCGAAGGCACCAAGCTCGGCGAGGATGCCGACTTCTTCTACCTGCCGCCGATGGCTTCCAAGCCCGAGCTCGGCAACCCGGTGCTCGGCGGCGGCACGCTGTTCACGATCGCCAAGGACTCCAAGTCCGCGCGCGCCTTCATCGACTTCCTGAAGATGCCGCTGGCCCATGAGATCTGGATGGCCCAGTCGGGCTTCCTGACCCCGCTCAAGACAGCGAACAAGGAGGCCTATGGCAACGAGGCGCTGAAGAAGCAGGGCGACATCCTGGTCAACGCCTCGACCTTCCGCTTCGACGGCTCCGACCTGATGCCGGGCAAGATCGGCGCAGGCGCATTCTGGACCGGCATGATCGACCTCGTCGGCGGCAAGCCCGCAGCCGATGTCGCCGCCGACATCCAGAAGAGCTGGGACGCGATCAAGTAAGAGCGTCTTAGTTCGCCCCCTCGTCCTGCCGCTTCGCGGCCGCCTTCTCCCCTGGGGAAGGCACCGGCGGCGCCGTCCCGGTCCCTCTCCCGCTGGGAAGAGGTGCCCCGGGCGTCGCGGAGAGCGGATGAGGGGGCGTCTTTCCATCCCTGCAGTCTGTTCGAACCAGCCCGTTGAAAAGGGACTGATCCCATGACGGCACAGATAGTTTCAGCCATTTTCACCATCATCATCGGCGTCGGCGGCTGCGTCGTCTATTACTGGGGCGCCAACAAGATCCTCGACGCGGTCTTCCCGTCGCGCGGCGTCTCGGGCGCTGCCGCCGTCGACAACCTCCGCCGCCAGGGCCTCATCCGGCCATGGCTGTTCGTCGGCCCGGCGATGCTGATCGTCACCGTCTATCTCGTCTATCCCGTGATCGAGACGCTGAGGCTGTCCTTCATGGACCGCAGCGGCGAGAACTTCGTCGGGCTCGCCAACTACAGCTGGGCCTTCGGCGACCGCGAGTTCCGCAACTCGATCTTCAACAACCTGCTCTGGCTCGCCGTCGTTCCGGCCGCCTGCACCTTCTTCGGCCTGATCATCGCCGTGCTCACCGACAAGATCTGGTGGGGCAACATCGCCAAGAGCCTAGTCTTCCTGCCGCTCGCCATCTCGTTCGTCGGCGCCAGCGTGATCTGGAAATTCGTCTACGAGTACCGCGCCGAGGGCCAGACCCAGATCGGCATCCTCAACGCCGCCGTGCAGTATCTCGGCGGCAATCCGCAGGTGTGGATTTCGACGCCGTTCTGGAACAACTTTTTCCTGATGGTCATCCTGATCTGGATCCAGACCGGCTTTGCCATGGTCATCCTGTCATCCGCCCTGCGCGGCATTCCCGAGGAGACAATCGAAGCCGCAGTCATCGACGGTGCCAACCCGTTCCAGATCTTCTGGAAGATCATGGTGCCGCAGATCTGGGGCACCATCGCCGTCGTCTGGACGACCATCACCATCCTGGTGCTCAAGGTCTTCGACATCGTGCTGACGATGACCAACGGCCAGTGGAACAGCCAGGTTCTGGCCAACCTGATGTTCGACTGGATGTTCCGCGGCGGCGGCGACTTCGGCCGTGGTGCTGCCATCGCCGTCATCATCATGCTCGCCGTCGTGCCGATCATGATCTGGAACATCCGCCAGGCCAATCGCGAAGGCGGGGGAGGACACTGAGATGGCCAGTTCAAGCGGAAAGTCCTTCCTCGGCCGTTTCGGCGTCCACATCGCGGTGCTCGTCTTCGTCGCCATCTGGACCATCCCGACGCTCGGCATCCTGGTCAGCTCGCTGCGCGACAAGGACCAGCTCATCGTCTCGGGCTGGTGGACGGCACTGTCGACCTCGTCGCAGACCGAAGCCGGCCGCACCGACGCCGCCGACAAGCAGGTCGAGAAGGACGGCAAGTTCCACATCATGGGCAATCTGTTCGGCGCCGGCGATGCGCGCACGATCACGGCCTTCGGCACCAAGGCGCAGCAGCCGACGCAATACGAGGCCGGCGCGGTCGCAGATCTCGGCGACGGCGTGACGCTGCAGGTCAATGACGACGGCTCCTACGTCATGTCCTCGCCCAAGGCGTTCGAGGGCAGCCGCGGACAGCGCGTCTATTTCTCCGCCTCGTCGCCGCCGCGCTTCACCACCGACAACTACCAGACGGTGCTGTTTTCGGAGGGCATCGGCCGGTCCTTCATCAACTCGCTGACGGTCACCATTCCGGCGACCATCATCCCGATCCTGATCGCCGCTTATGCCGCCTATGCGCTGGCCTGGATGCGCTTTCCCGGCCGCGCACTTCTGATCGCCGTCATCATCGGCCTGCTCGTCGTGCCGCTGCAGATGTCGCTGATCCCGCTGCTCAAGCTCTACAACGGCGTCGGGCTGTTCTTCGGCGTGCCGGCCAAGACCTATCTCGGCATATGGCTGGCGCATACCGGCTTCGGCCTGCCCTTCGCCATCTACCTGCTGCGCAGCTACATCGCCGGCCTGCCGCGCGAGATCATGGAGTCTGCCCGCATCGACGGCGCCAGCGACTTCGAGATCTTCGTCAAGATCGTGCTGCCGCTGTCCTTCCCGGTGCTCGCCTCCTTCGCCATCTTCCAGTTCCTCTGGGTCTGGAACGATCTTCTGGTAGCGATGGTGTTCCTCGGCTCGGGCTCCGACCAGCTGGTGCTGACCGGCAAGCTCAACGCCCTGCTCGGCTCGCGCGGCGGCGACTGGGAAATCCTCACGACCTCGGCCTTCGTCACCATCATCGTGCCGCTGATCGTGTTCTTCTCGCTTCAACGTTATTTCGTCCGCGGCCTGCTCGCGGGCTCGGTCAAGGGAGGCTAGCTCCGATGCAGTCCGCTGTGCGCAAAATCGAAAATCCTGTTCCCGCCGCGGATCGCGACTGGTGGCGGGGGGCGGTGATCTACCAGATCTACCCCCGCAGCTTTCAGGACTCCAACGGCGACGGCATCGGCGACCTGAAGGGCATCATCTCGCGGCTGGCTCACATCGCCGACCTCGGCGCCGACGCCGTCTGGATCTCGCCCTTCTTCAAGTCGCCGATGAAGGATTTCGGCTACGACATCTCGGACTATCTCGACATCGACCCGATGTTCGGCACGCTGGCCGACTTCGACGTGATGATATCGGAGGCGCACCGGCTCGGCCTCAAGGTGATGATCGACGGCGTCATCTCGCACACCTCCGACCTGCATCCCTGGTTCCGGGAAAGCCGGGCGAGCCGCGACAACGCCAAGGCCGACTGGTACGTCTGGGCCGACGCCAAGCCCGACGGCAGCCCGCCCAACAACTGGCTGTCGATCTTCGGCGGCTCGGCCTGGCAGTGGGACACCAGGCGCATGCAGTATTACCTGCACAATTTCCTGTCCGAGCAGCCCGACCTCAACTTCCACAACCGCGACGTCCAGGACGCACTGCTCGACGTCACCCGCTTCTGGCTCGACCGCGGTGTCGACGGCTTCCGCCTCGACACGATCAATTTCTACTTCCACTCGGCCGGCCTCGAGGACAATCCCGCACTGCCGCCCGAAGAGCGCAACGACCAGACCGCACCCGCGGTGAACCCCTACAATTTCCAGGACCACATCTACGACAAGAGCCGGCCCGAGAACCTCGAATTCCTCGCCCGCTTCCGCGCCGTGCTCGACGAATATCCGGCTGCCGCTGCCGTCGGCGAGGTCGGCGATTCCCAGCGCGGCCTCGAAGTCGTGGCGTCCTACACCGCCGGCGGCGACAAGGTGCAGATGTGCTACGCCTTCGACTTCCTGGCGCCGGAAAAGATCTCGGCCGCCAAGGTACGCACGGTGCTCGAAGACTTCGGCAGGGCCGCCAGCGACGGGTGGTCGTGCTGGGCCTTCTCCAACCACGACGTCGTCCGCCACGCCTCGCGCTGGGGCATGGGCGAGGCCGACCGCACCGCCTATCTCAAGGTGGTCTCGGCGCTGCTGATGTCGCTGCGCGGCTCGGTCTGTATCTACCAGGGCGAAGAACTCGGCCTGACCGAGGCCAATCTCGCCTTCGAGGACCTGCAGGACCCCTACGGCATCCGCTTCTGGCCCGAGTTCAAGGGCCGCGACGGCTGCCGCACGCCGATGGTGTGGAACAAGGACGCGGCCAATGGCGGCTTCTCCAAGGCCAAGCCCTGGCTGCCGGTGCCGGCGGAACATCTCGCCAAGGCGGTCGACACCCAGATAGGCGACGCCGCCTCGCTGCTCGAACACTACCGGCGCTTTCTCGCCTTCCGCCGCTCGCATCCGGCACTTGCCAAGGGCGACATCTCTTTCCTCGACACGCAGGGCGACACGGTCGCCTTCAGCCGCCGCGAGGGTAATGAGGAGATCGTCTGTGTCTTCAATCTCGGCAGCGCGCCGGCCACGGTCGATCTCGGGGGCAAGAGCCTGCAGCCCCTGGCGGGACACGGGCTCGATGGAAAGACAGACGCCGGCGCGGTCCGGCTCGGCGGTTACGGCGCCTGGTTCGGGCGCTTCGCCTGACCGACGTTGAACGAAATCTGGGAGGAAACCATGGCCGATCTAACGCTCAGGGACGTCAAGAAGTCATACGGTAATCTCAACATTCTCCACGGCATCGACCTCGACATCAAATCGGGCGAATTCATCGTCTTCGTCGGCCCTTCGGGTTGCGGAAAGTCGACGTTGCTGCGCTCGATCGCCGGGCTCGAGGAGATCACCGGTGGCACGCTGGAGATCGCCGGCGAGAAGGTCAACGACGTGCCGCCGTCCAAGCGCGGCATCGCCATGGTGTTCCAGTCCTACGCGCTCTATCCGCACATGACGGTCTACGACAACATGGCCTTCGGCATGAAGATCGCCAAGGAAAGCAAGGCCGAGATCGACAAGCGGGTGCGCGCCGCCGCCGAGATCCTGCAGCTGACCAAATATCTCGACCGCCTGCCCAAGGCGATGTCGGGCGGCCAGCGCCAGCGCGTCGCCATCGGCCGCGCCATCGTGCGCAACCCGAAGGTCTTCCTGTTCGACGAGCCGCTGTCCAACCTGGATGCAGCACTCCGCGTCGCCACCCGCATCGAGATCGCCAAGCTCAAGGAATCGATGCCCGAGACGACGATGATCTACGTCACCCACGACCAGGTCGAGGCGATGACGCTGGCCGACCGCATCGTCGTGCTCAAGGACGGCCGCATCGAGCAGGTCGGCACGCCGATGGAGCTCTACAAGCATCCGGGCAACCTGTTCGTCGCCCAGTTCATCGGCTCGCCGGCAATGAACATCCTGCCGGCCACCATCGAACGCGCCGGCGAGACGAGCCTCGTGTCACACCTCGCCGGGCGCAAGTCGCCGGTGCCAGTGGCCACGCCCTCCGACGCCCAGGGCAAGGCCGTCAGCTTCGGCGTCCGGCCCGAGGACCTCTATGTCGCGACCGGCGACGACTTCCTGTTCGAGGGCATGGTCGACTATGTCGAACAGCTCGGCGAAGTCCAGCTCGTCTATGTCGACATCGGCCGGCCGGACCAGCCGCTGACCGCCAAGCTGCCCGGCAATGTCGAGATCAAGCGCGGCACGGTGATCCGCCTCGCCGCCAGCGCCGACGATTTGCACATCTTCGGCGGCGACGGCCGCTCGTATGCCCGGCGGCGCACTGCGGTCGCGGCCTGAGCTTTTTGCCCTGCCCCATGTGGGGAGGGTCGGCGCTGAAAGCGCCGGGGCGGGGGTAGGGGCTGGACGTCGAGGTCCCCCTCTCCCCGTTCTTCACGGGGAGAGGGTAAGGGTGAGGGGCAATCTGCAACGCTTGCGCCGCCCCTCATCTGCCTGCCGGCATCTTCTCCCCGTAATGACGGGGAGAAGAGCACCAATCACTCCACCGTCACCTGCCGCTGCTTCAGCTCGGTCCGCCGCTTGGAGACGAAGAACGCGACGACAAACGTCAGGCTCATCAAAAGCACGATTGTCGGCGCCGGCGCGCTGTCGATGAAGAAGCTGAGATAGACGCCGGCGAACGAGCACAGCACCGCCACCAGCACCGACACCGTCAGCATGCGCTCGAAGCGGTCGGTGAGAAGATAGGCGATGGCGCCGGGCGCGATCAGCATGGCGATGGCGATGATGATGCCGACCGCCTTCAGCGCCCCGACGATGGTCAGCGACAGAATCGTCAACAGCCCGTAGTGCAGCAGCCTGACCGGCAGGCCGATGGCCTGGGCGTGCTGCGGGTCGAAGGCATGCAGCAACAGGTCGCGACGGAAGATGCCGATCGCCCCGGTGGCGATCAGCGCGATCACGGCGGTCTGGCCGACGTCGCTCCAGCTCACGCCCAGCATGTCGCCGAACAATATGTGGTCGAGATGCACGTCGGTCTGGATCTTGGTGTAGAGCACGATGCCGAGCCCGAACATGCCGGAGAAGACGATGCCCATGACGGTGTCTTCCTTGATCCGGCTGTTCTGCTTGAGGTAGCCGGTCGCCAGGGCGCAGGTCATGCCGGCGGCGAAGGCGCCGATGGCAAGGGGGATGCCGGCGATGTAGGCCAGCACCACGCCGGGCAGCACCGCATGGCTGATGGCATCGCCCATCAGCGACCAGCCCTTCAGCACCAGGAAACACGACAACAACGCCATCGGCACTGCCACCAAGAGCGAGATGGCAAAGGCCTGCTGCATGAAGGGGAAGGCAATGGGGAGCGTGAGGGTTTCGATCATGGCTGTGCCTCGCGTTGCGAAGACACGCGGCCTTCAAAGCCCCTCATCCGCCTGCCGGCACCTTCTCCCCGTGAAGGACGGGGAGAAGGGAGAAGCGGCAGCGTCGGCGATCCCCCTCTCCCCGTCATTACGGGGAGAGGGCAAGGGTGAGGGGCAGCGATGACTGTCACAAACTCGCTCATGCCCCCGCCTCCAGCTCCTGCCGCGCCCTTCGCCTTGCCGCCAGCATGCCGTGCTTGGGCGCCAAGACGAACGCCGTGAGGAAGATCAGCGTCTGCGCCACCACGATGATGCCGCCCGTAGCCCCATCGAGAAAATAGCTCGCATAGGCGCCGACGAAGCTGGTCACGCTGCCGATCACAACGCTGATGACGATCAGCCGGGGAAAGCGGTCGGTGAGCAGGTAGGCGGTCGCGCCCGGCGTCACCACCATGGCGATGACCAGGAACGCGCCGACGGTCTGGAGTGCCGCCACCGTCGAGGCCGACAGCAGCATGAAGAACAGAACCTTGAGCCTGTCGGGGTTGAGGCCGATCGAGCGCGCGTGGTTCTCGTCGAAGAAGGCGACCATCAGGTCCTTCCACTTGGCGAGCAGGATGACCAGCGAAATGCCGCCGATCAGCGCCAGTTGCAGCGTGTCGGCCGGCGTCACCGCCAAGATGTTGCCGAGCACGATGGTCTGGATGTTCACCGAGGCCGGCGACAGCGAGATCATGAACAGGCCGAGGCCGAAGAAGGAGGTGAAGATCAGGCCGATGATGGCGTCTTCCCTGAGCTTGGTGCGCTGGTTGAGGAACAGCATCGCGCCGGCCGCCAGCCCGCCCGACAGGAAGGCACCGAGCGCGAAGGGCAGGCCGAGCATATAGGCGCCGGCGACACCCGGCACGATGGAGTGCGAGAGCGCATCGCCGATCAGCGACCAGCCCTTGAGCATGAGATAGGCCGAGAGGAAGGCGCAGACGCCACCGACCAGTGCCGACACCCACATGGCGTTGACCATGTAGCCATAGCCGAACGGCTCGAGGAGCGTGGCGATCATTTCTTGCGCCCGCCCTTCCTGTCCGTGGCGTCCTTCTCGGCGCCGTCGCCATAGATGACGAAGGGGCGTTCGTCGTCGGTCAACACCGTCACCTGGCGCGTGTCGGCGGCATCCTGGTGCAACTCGGCGCCGCCGAGGATGAACTGGCGCAGCACCCCGCCGAAGGCCTTTTCCAGATTGGCCTTGGTGAAGGTCTCGGCGGTCGGGCCGGCGGCCAGCACGGTCCGGTTGATCAGCACGGCACGGTCGCAGAAGCGCGGCACAGAACCCAAATTGTGGGTCGACACCAGCATCACCCGGCCTTCGTCGCGCAGGCCCTGCAAAAGCGCGATGATCGCTTCTTCAGTGCGCACGTCGACGCCGGTGAAGGGTTCGTCGAGCAGGATCAGCTCGCCCTCCTGCGCCAGCGCGCGCGCCAGGAAGACGCGCTTCTTCTGACCGCCCGAGAGCTCGCCGATCTGGCGCTTGCGGAAGTCGGCCATGCCGACGCGTTCGAGCGCGGCATCCACCGCCTCGCGATCGATGCCGCGCGTCATGCGCAGGAAGTTCATGTGGCCGTAGCGGCCCATCATCACCACGTCCTCGACCAGGACCGGAAAATTCCAGTCGACGTCCTCGCTCTGCGGCACATAGGCGACGAGGTTTTTCCTCAGCGCCTCGCGGCCGGGATGGCCCAATATCTCGACGCTGCCGGTGGCGAGCGGGACGAAGCCCATGATCGACTTGAACAGGGTCGACTTGCCCGAGCCGTTGACGCCGACCAGCGCCGTGATGGTGCCGCGCGGAATGGCGAAGGAAGCGTTGCGCAGGGCGGTGTGGCCGTTGCGGTAGGTCACAGAGATGTTGTCGACGCTCAGGCCGTCGCCGGCCTGCACCTGGGCCGCGGGGCGGCCCTTCAGCGGCACGTTCATTGGGCAAGTCCCTTGACGATGGTCTGGGTTGTGACGCTGAGCAGGTCGAGATAGGTCGGCACCGGGCCGCCTTCGTCGCTCAGCGAGTCGACATAGAGCACGCCGCCATATTTGGCGCCGGTTTCCCGCGCCACCTGCTCGGCCGGCTTGGACGACACCGTGCTTTCGCTGAACATCGCCGGGATGCCGTTGGCCTTGACGAGGTCGATCACCTTGCGCACCTGCTGGGGCGTACCTTGCTGGTCGGCATTGATCGGCCAAAGATAGACCTCCTTCAAGCCGAAATCGCGGGCGAGGTAGGAAAATGCGCCCTCGCTGGTGGCGAGCCAGCGGCGCTGCTCGGGAATGGTCTCGATGGCCGTGTGGATCGGCGCGACCGTTGCCTTGATCTTCTCCGCATAAGCGGCGGCGTTCTTGGCATAGGTCTCGGCATTGGCAGGGTCCTTCTCGGCGAAGGCCTTGCGGATGTTCTCGACATAGACCAGCGCCGCCTCGGGCGACATCCAGGCATGCGGGTTGGGCTTGCCGGTATAGGGGCCCTCGGCAATGCCCATCGGCGTCACCCCGTCGGAGACGACGGCCTGCGCGACGCCATCGAGGTTTTCGAAGAACTTCTCGAACCACAGCTCGAGGTTCAGCCCGTTCCACAGCACCAGGTCGGCCTTCTGGGCGCGCATGATGTCGCCCGGCGTCGGCTGATAGTTGTGGATCTCGGCATTGGGCTTGGTAATCGATTCCACCTCGGCAACGTCGCCGGCGACGTTGCGGGCGATGTCGGCGATGACGGTGAAAGTGGTCACCACTTTCATCTTGCCGCCGGCTTCGCTGTCCTGGGAGCAGGCCGAAAGCCCGAGCATGGCCGCGAGCATGGCGATGGCGGCAAGGGTGGTGCGTAGCGCTGTCATGGGGGTCCCGTTCGAGAATGCGCGCCGCTCAGGCGGCAGATACGTTGCCATTACCTAATGGCAGCCGGCCTGCCTGTCAATGCAATTGCAAATCGTTTGCAACAAGAAGTGCGAATTTCGGCCAAGGCAAGTTCGATCCGTGCATCCAATCGGGACCTAGCGCGTTTTCGTTTGCAATCCCAGACAAGGAGAACGGTCGTGTCAGCCAGCACAGCAATTCGCGAGCACATGGAAGTCATCGGCGCCGACGGCGTGCACATCGGCACCGTCGACAAGGTCGAGGACGGGCGCATCAAGCTCACGAAACGGGACAGCGGCGAAGGCAGCCATCGCGGCCATCATCACTACATCTCCATGGCGCTCGTTGCAGAGACCGAGGGGAATAAGGTGCGCCTGTCGGCCAATGCCGACGTCGCGGTGACCTTCGAAGAGGAAAGCAAGCCGGACTGAGGCGAGCCCCTACTCCCGGGCGGCTTCGGCGGCCTTGGTGTTGATCAGGCCGAAACCGAAATCGGTGTCGCGGCCCTTGTCGCCAAGGTCGGTGGCCGTGGCGGCGAGCGCCTTTTCGATCGAGTCGGCCGAGCGCCCAGGCTCATTGTGCAGCAGGTTAGCGATCGCGCCGCTGACCACGGCTGCGGCAAACGAGGTGCCCGTCACCAGGTCGGTGCCGCCGCCGACCGGCGCCATGAGATCGACGCCGGGGGCCGAGATGTAGACATAAGGCCCGCGATTGGCCTGCTTCATCAGCGCGTCCTTGGCGTCGGTCGCCGTCACCGCGATGACACCCTTGTAGGCAGCAGGGTAGCCATAGGGCGCGCCGGGACCATTGTTGCCAGCGGCAGCGACCAAGATCATGCCGCGGGCGCGGGCGCCACGGCTGGCCTGCTCCAGCAGCGCGTTCTTGGGCCCGACGAAGCTCATGTTGACGATCTGGACGTTCTGCTCGGCGGCCCAGTCGAGCGCGTTGAGAATGATCTCCATGTTGGACTTGCCGCCTTCGAAGGCGCGGGCATGGAAGATCTTCGAGCCCGGCGCCATGCCCTTGAACGGCCCCGTGCCGGCGATCAGGCCGGCGACCGAGGTGGCATGGTCGCGGGCGGTGACGGTCACCCCCGGCATGGCGTCGAAGCTCCCCGCGACAACGCCCTTCAGCGCCGGATGGGTGTCGTCGATGGCGGTGTCGATGACCGCGACGCTGACGTTCTCGCCATTAGCGGCGGCCTCGTCGAGCGCGATACGCTGGAAGGCGAAATTGGGCACCGCTGCCGCCTGCTGCAACTCGTAGATGTGATTGGGCTCGCGTGTCGTGGTGCGGCCGTCGCCGGCGAGCTGCGCAAGCACCGTGCCGACCGGACGGCCATCGGGGATGCCGTAGCGGACGAGACTGGTGCCGAGCAGGGCCGACAGTCGCTGCGACCGGATTTCCAGGCCATAGGCGGCAGCGACAGCCTGGGCGACAGGCGCACCGCCATCAACGGTGACCAGCACCTCGTCGGGCACGAAGGCGCCCGCTATGGCACGCGGCGGTGCGATGATCGCCGCTCCGGGCGGAGGCACATCAGGTGGCGGCGGTGTCGGCGTTCCGCCCGCCTGGGTGCCGCCACCAGACGGATCGGGGCTTGCGGCGGCCGGGTCGCGCAGCGGGTTTGGCGTCGGCACCGGAACAGCTGCCTGCCCGCCGGATGCGACACCGGGAAAGTCGCCGGGATTGGGAAAGAGGTCGACGAGCAATTCGGGCAAGCCGACCGCCCGGGGCGGGATTCCGCTACCATCGGCCGGGCCGCCTGGCGTCGGGCCGGCGCCGGGCTGCAGGCAATCGACGCTTGTTGCGGCAGTCGTTCGGTTGAGGCAATCCAGCTGCTGCGGCGTCAGGCTGGGATCGTTGGTCTGGGCAAGAGCAGGCGCGGCGGCAAACAATGTCGCCGCCAGCATCAACCCTGTAACCTGCCCCGGCAGTGTCATCCCGCTGGCTTCCTTCCCGCCGTTACCGTATCGGCGAAGGGTGCCGCCGCGATCAGGCCGACGATGCGGTCGTAGTCGGCGACGGTCTCGGCGGGAATGGCGACGCGGAAGACGCCGCTTGCCGTCGGGCCGTCGATGATCGCCGCCCCGTTGTCGCCGAGCAGCGCGGCAATGTCGGCCATCCTGGCATCCGGCTTGAACGTGACCAGCGCGAAGGGCAGCTTCGACTGCTCCTCGCCGGTGCCGGCGACCTGAACATCGTTGCCGCGGCCGCCGGGTTCGAGCACCGACTGCACCATGACCAGCGCCAGCAAGGCCGCAGCCGCACCCCAGGCGACGCCAACAGGCAGGCCCATGAACCTTTCCCAGACACGCGACAGCAACGACTGCGCCTGCGGCTCGCGCACCGGCCCGGCTTCGGCATCGAGCATCCTGGAGAAGCGGCTCAGCGCATCGGCCGGCGGGCGGATCACCTCGTTGGACGCCATTGTGCCGGAGAACTCTGCCTCGGCGGCCTCGAGGGCGGCGGGTGCGGCCGGATCGCTGGCGAGCCAGTCCTCGACAGTCGCCAGTTCGGCGCCTTCCAGCGTACCGTTCAGGTAGAACGGCAGCAGCGTTTCGATCTCGTCGCGGCGGGACATCTTCTCGGCAGCGCTCATGGCCAGCCCCTGTCGTATCCGGCGGCCTTCAAGGCTTCGCCAAGCTTCTTGCGGGCATAGAACATCCGCGTCTTCACCGTCGCCACCGGAATGTCCAGCACCTCGCCGATCTCGGTCACCGACTTGCCGTGATAATAAGCGAGGTCGATGACGGTGCGATGCTCCTCGGCCAGCGCATCGACGAAGCGGCGCAGGGCTGCGCCCTTGTCCAGCTTCATCGTCACCACTTCCGGGGTGTCCGAGCCGTCGGGCACGGCGGCTGCATCGTCGTCGTCGAGCCAGTCCTCCTTGCGCTTGCGCAGCGACGACAGCGCCTTGAAGCGGGCGATGCCGAGCAGCCAGGTCGAGACTTCCGAACGGCCTTCGAACTGCGGCGCCTTGCGCCACAACTCCAGGAACACTTCATTGGCAACGTCATCCGCCATGGCTTCCGACCCCGTCTGGCGCGCCACGAAACGGTAGACCCGTGCGTGGTGGCGCGTGAACAGGAGCCGCAAGGCGGCGCGGTCGCCGTTCGCGACCCGGCTCACGAGATCACGATCGGACATGGGGTCTGATGCGATGTTCATGGCCGGTGCAACCGCCGGGCTCCTGTCTGCTTGGTCGTCGTTGGCCGCAAAAAGGTTCACCGGAATGTTTCGGACGAAACGAAGCTAGCCGAACTTTGCCGGCATGGCCAGCGGGCGCGAGACGAGGACAAACACCGGTCGGGTTGCGATCGGCGTCCCCAGATGCCATATCCACGCTGGGTGTTCGCCTTGTGCGGGCAGGTTCCAGCGCTGGTCGGGCCGTCAGCGCCGAGAGCCTGTGTCCGGAGACGCCCATGACCAATCCCGTAAATCGCCAGCCAAGCGCCCTGCGCCGGTTCCTGGACAATCAGTCCTCTGCCGGACTGATCCTGATGGGGGCTGCCGCGCTGGCGCTGGTCGCCGCGAACTCGCCGCTTTGGCCCGCCTATGATGGCCTGCTCCGTACCTATGTCGGACCGATGTCCGTCTCCCACTGGATCAATGACGGGCTGATGGCGGTGTTCTTCCTGCTGGTCGGGCTGGAGATCAAGCGCGAGGTTCTCGACGGGCAGTTGTCCACCTGGTCACGACGTGCGCTGCCGGGCATCGCCGCATTTGGCGGCATGGTCGTGCCTGCCTTGATCTACCTGGCGTTCAACGCCGGTCCGAGTGCACGCGGATGGGCTATCCCCGCGGCCACAGACATTGCCTTCGCACTCGGCGTCATGTCGCTGCTCGGCGACCGGGTTCCGGCCTCGCTGCGCGTCTTCCTCGCCGCGCTGGCGATCATCGACGACCTCGGCGCGGTGGTCATCATCGCGCTGTTCTACACGGCAGGCCTGTCGCTCCCGGACCTCGCGGGCGCAGCCGCCGTGATCGCGGTGCTTTTCGGGATGAACCGGTTCGGCGTGAAACGACTGACGCCCTATCTGCTGCTCGGGCTGGTCCTGTGGGTGTTCGTGCTCCGCTCCGGCGTCCACGCCACGCTGGCCGGCGTGATCCTCGCCTTCACCATTCCCCTCAGGCCCACGCCCGGCCACCCGGACGACGAGAGCAAGAGCCCGCTGCACCACCTCGAACACCGCCTGCATGTGCCGGTCGGCTTCCTGATCGTGCCGATTTTCGGCCTGGCAAATGCCGGCGTGCCTTTCCTCGGCCTGCCGGCGGAAGCCCTGGCCGCACCCGTGACGATGGGCGTCGGGCTCGGGCTTCTGGCCGGCAAGCTTGTCGGCGTGTTCGGCCTTTCAACGCTGGCGATACGCCTTGGCGTCGCGGATCTTCCGGTCCATGCAAGCTGGCTGCAACTTGCGGGCACGGCCTTCCTGTGCGGCATCGGCTTCACCATGAGCCTGTTCATCACGCTGCTGGCCTTCGAAGGCGACGTCGACCTTCAGGCACAGGCGAAGATCGGCATCCTGCTGGGCTCGCTCGCCGCGGGGCTGGTCGGCTACCTGCTGCTCCGCGTCGCAGCTCCGGACGCGGCCCGATGACCTGACCACCCCGCTCTGTTCACGCAGTTTCGGGGCGCTTGGCGACGATTTGTTCGAACCGGGGCGGATGCAGCACATCCGCTCCTGCGCCAGGCTCCTATTCCTCGAACATCTCGTCGGGATCATAGACCGGCTTGCCTTGCAGCAGTGTCGCCACGACCCTTGCCTTGCCGATCTGCGCGACCGGAATGGCCGTGATGTCGCGGTCGATCACCACGAGGTCGGCGAATTTGCCGACCTCGAGCGAACCGGTCGTCCTGTCCTGGTGCAGCAGGCGCGCCGGGTTGATGGTCATCCATTCGATGGCGGTGGCGACATCGGGCGCGCCTTCGCTCTTGCGCGTGAGCGCCGCCTGTATCTTGACCAGCGGCGACAGTTCGTCGGCGTCGAAATCGCTGCTCATCACCACCTCGGCGCCCGTCGCCGTCAGCGACGCTGCCGGCAGCATGCGGTCGGCGCGGTCGCCGATGAACTGGCGGATGAACTTGTTGTATTCCGGATCGATCGAACTCGGCGCCAGCTGGAAATCGGCAACCACGCCGAGTTGCTTGAAACGGGGATAGTCCGCCTTGTCGAGCAGATAGAGGTGGGTCAGCCGATGCGGTCCGGGCTTGGGATCGGACTGCTCGATGGCGTCGAGGGCGAGGCGCGCGCCGCGATCTCCGGTCACATGGTAGTGCAGTTGGAAGCCCGACTTCGACAGCTCCCGGGAATAGCGATCCAGCGTGTCGACATCGAAATAGAGGAAGCCGCTGTCATGGCCGTGATCGATGCCGGCACCCTTCAGATAGGTTTGCAGCACGGCACCGGTGCGCTGCTCGAGAATGCCGTCGACATAGATCTTGGCCTGGTTGAAGCGCAGCAGGCTGGCGGGGTCGTTGGAATAGAGCTTGTTCAGCGCCGCCATCTGCTCGTCGAAGGGCAGGTCCGGATAGACATAGAGCGCATTCGACGCGCGCACCGTCAGCGTGTCGTTGGCCACCGCCTTCTGCCAGACCTTGAGGTGGCCCTGCGGCCAGAACCCGCCGGCGTCGCTGACCGAGGTGATGCCGTTCTCGGCCAGGGTCCGCAACGTCGGCAACAGGCTTTCATAAGCGAATTCGACGTTCTCCGGCGTGTCGGGAAAGGCCAGGTTGCGCAGTTTCTGCTGCGCGTTCTCCAGCACGACGCCGTTGGGCTCGCCGGTCCCGGCATCGCGCAGGATGATGCCTCCAGGCGGATCGGCGGCCATCGCGTCATAGCCTGCGGCCTGCATCGCGGCCGAGTTGGCCCAGGCGCCATGGCCGATGTCGTCGAGGATCAGCACCGGCCTGTCCGGAGAGATCTCGTCGAGCAAGGCTCTTGGGTTGTCGCTCTGGTCGAGCAGGTTCGTCATGCTGACGCCCGACCCCAGCACCCATTCGGTCTTGCTGGACTTCACGCAGTCGCGAACCGCATCGAGGGTGTTGTCGAGCGTGTCGAAGGGTTCGAACTCGCACAGGATCTCGTTCACGCCGGCTTCGATCAGGTGCATGTGCGCGTCTTGGAAACCGGGCAGCACCGACATGCCGTCGAGGTCGATCACATCGGCGTCCTTGCCCGCTGCGGCCAGCGCCGCCTCCTTCGTGCCCACGGCCAGGATGACGCCGTCATCGTCGATGGCAATCGCCTGCGCCGACGGCGCGGCCGGATTGACCGTGTGAACCCTGGCGTTGGTCAGGACCATCGGCTTTGCCAGGGCCGGAACCGTCGCCAAGCCCCCGGCAAGGATCGCCGCCGCCGTCTTGATGCCGCTGCTGGTCATTCGGTGTTCTCCTGGATGGGCGCCCCAACCTAGGCGCCGACGGGAACGCCGTCCATGGCGCCGGGTCGTCGGGTACCGGCGGGCCCGGACCGGCGGGAAGGCCCTATTTCTTCAGAGCGGCAAAATCCTTGGAGACCTTGTCGCCGTCCGACAGCCGGGACGGCTCAGCAACCCGACTTTCGCCACGATGCAGACTGGCGCGAGACAGTCGACGGCGATCGTATTGTGTTGCGATCCTGCGGGGAGTTCCGGAGGCGACATGACGGACTCGCGCCGAGTCATGTGCCTTTTCGCTTTTCGAATTGAAGCCATTTCAGGGTTCCAGTGCGTCCAGATTGCCCGCAGTGGAATGCATTCAATTCAAAAAGCGTACGGACGGAAAACTTCCGCCAATTGGCGCACCCGACAGGATTCGAACCTGTGACCTCTGCCTTCGGAGGGCAGCGCTCTATCCAGCTGAGCTACGGGTGCTCGTCGGTGGCAACCACCGAACACGCCCGGCGCACCGGACGACGCGCGTTCATAGCCGATGCGGCGGCAGGCTTCAACGGGGGAAATGGAGTTGCGCGACACGCACGGCAGTCGCGCACCCGAGGCGGCAGTTGTGGCGAGCAACGCACGCGCGTGCCGCGCCTTGCCTCGTCCCTGGCCGAGACAGAGACAGAAGCGGGGTGCCGGCGCACGCCGGAGCAGATTGACGAGGATCGCCATGCATTGTCTAACCGCCCCCAGCCATGTTCACCCTCGCGCACATCGAAAATTTCGCCCAGGACGTCAAGAAAAGCCGCTTCCTGGCGGTCGCCGGTCCGGTGGCCGACGAGGCTGCGGCCAAGGCGTTCATCGCCGCCCATTCGGATGCGTCGGCCAACCACAATTGCTGGGCCTGGCGCACAGGCCAGGCGTACCGCTTCAGCGACGACGGCGAACCCAGCGGCACGGCGGGAAAGCCGATCCTCCAGGCGCTCGACGGCCAGGCGCTCGACAATGTCGCGGTCGTGGTCACGCGCTGGTTCGGCGGCGTGCTGCTCGGCACCGGCGGGCTGGTCCGCGCCTATGGCGGCACCGCTTCGGCCTGCCTGCGCGCGGCCGCCAAGGTGCCGCTCGTCACCACCGTCGACGCCGTGGTGACCCTCGACTTCGCCGACCTGGCGATCGTCCAGGCGAGGTTAGCCGCCCTGCCTGGCGTCCGCACCGTCGTCGAAACCTTCACCGCCACCGGCGCTGTGCTGACCCTTGCCCTGCCCGAAGCCGATGCGGCGGCCATCGCCGGGATGGTCGTCAACCTGAGCAGCGGGCGGGCAACCGTGGCATTGCCCGACTGATTCCCGGTGCGGGCCTTGCAGCATGCCAGCCTGGGCGCGGCACGGATGGCGCTGGCCGGGAAACGGCCATAAGCTCGGGCAAGACACCCCCAGCCCGCGCCGCCGGCCGTCGCTTGCGCCACCATCTGCCTGAAAGGAGATTGCGAAATGGACATCAAACGCTGCGGATCGCGGCCGTCGGCAACCCCCTCGCCCGACTACTTCACCGGCGCCGTGCGCCAGGACCCGCTCATCGAGGCGCCGGCGCCGGCCATGGTCCGCGCCGTCAGCGTCACCTTCGAGCCCGGTGCCCGGACAGCGTGGCACACCCATCCGCTCGGCCAGACCCTGGTCGTGACGTCAGGCTGCGGCTGGGTCCAGGTCTGGGGCGGCGAGGTGCAGGAAATCCACAACGGCGACGTCGTCTGGTTCGCGCCCGGCGAAAAGCACTGGCACGGCGCCACGGCAACCACGGCGATGACCCACATCGCGATCCAGGAAGCGCAGGATGGCCGCGCCGTCGACTGGCTCGAGCATGTCAGCGCCGCGCAATACAAGGCGCCGGCCTGAGCCAACCCATGCTAGCCCCGGCGGATCGAGCGCCGGGGGACGCGCGTCAGTAGATTCCGGCCGCCGGCACCGGTTCCGGGGCCGCCGGCAGGCCCGGAGGCGCCGGCATCGCCGTCGCGGCGGGCATCGCAACCGCCGTCTCGGTCGGCATCTGCACCGGCTGGGCCGCGGGCGCCGGCTGGAACAGCGACGACGCCACGCTGCCACCCGAAGCCTGCGGCATGTAGCGCACGATCAGTTCCTCGACATGGGCGTTGCGCTTGCGCGCGCTGTCGCCGCCCATCACCACGATCACCAGCTTGCGGCCGCCGGCATTGACCGAAGTGACGATGTTGAAGCCCGACGCCCTGATGTAGCCGGTCTTGATGCCGTCGACGCCATTGACCCGGCCGAGCAGGTCGTTATGGCCGCGCACCCGCTTGCCGCGGAAATTGAAATCGGTGGCCGAGAAATAGTAATAATGCTGCGGGAAATGCTTGCGCAGCGCCATGCCGAGCACGGCCATGTCGCGCGCGGTGGTGCGCTGGGCGGCATCGGGCAGGCCCGACGCATTGCGGAACACCGTCGAGGTCATGCCGAGCTGGCGCGCCTTCGACGTCATCTGGCGGGCAAATCCCTCCTCCGAACCGCCGAGATATTCGCCGACGGCCACCGCCACGTCATTGGCCGACTTGGTGGCGAGCGCGCGGATCGCCGCTTCCAGCTCGATCTGCTCGCCACGCTTGAAGCCGAGCTTGGACGGCGGCTGCGCCGCCGCGTTGGCCGACACCGGGATCAGCGTCGTCTTGGCGACCCGACCCTGCTGCATCGCCTCGAAGGTCAGGTACAGCGTCATCATCTTGGTCAGCGAGGCGGGATAGCGCGGCGCCGTCGAATAGGCCTGGAACAGCGTGCGCCCGTTGGAGGCGTCGACGACGATGGCGGCATATTTTTCCGGCGCGGCCGGCGGTGCGACATCAAGCGCCTCCGATGTGGCGCAGCCGGCGAGCAGCACGGCCATGGCAAACAGCGCTGCGACCTGGCGGAGAAGCCGGGGCACTGGCAGCTGGAACGACCCGGGGAAGCGCGGAAGCAGGAAAACTTGGGCTAGCAACGAAAAACCTGTCGGTGGTCGCCAAAAACTCTGGCTGAGTGAGATGCCGGCCGGCAACAACAGCCGGAAACTACAGAATGTACGCCAAGCCGTCCATTTGGCTCGACGCGCCAGGCTCATGTTGCGCGGACGGTGTTGACTATTGGTTACACCTGCAAGCTTGCGCCAGCCGTGAAAAAGCGGCTTGTCTGGTGCAGCAACAGCGGGTGATTTGGCAGATGAACGTGCATCGATTGCAGGCCGGGGGCATTTCCGTCGCACTGGACCTCTCGGTCGGCCACCTCGCCGATCTGGCCATCGACGCCGGCGGGCGCAGCATCAGGCCGCTGCATCGCGCGCCGTGGATCGACAGGCCGGACCTGCCGGAAGGGCTGCCGGCGGGTGTCGCCAGGCTGTCTGGCGATTTTCTCTGCGCGCCGTTTTCGCGCAGCGACGTCGAGGCAGCACCGCTCCATGGCTGGCCGGCCAACAGCGCATGGGACCTCGTCTTCGATGAAGCCATTCCGGGCGGCCGCCGCGCCGGCTTCCGGCTGCAGCACAAGGTGATGGGCGCGACGGTCGACAAGACGCTCATCCTGCGCGACGGCCATCCCTTCCTTTACCAGGAACACAGCTTCACCGGCGGTTCCGGCGCGATCTCCGTCGCACATCACCCGATGACGGAGATGCAGGCAGGCGGGCGGCTGGCGTTTTCGCCGAAGCGGCTGGCGACGACTCCGCCGGATGCGACCGAACCCGACCCGGCGCGCGGCAGCCATCTGCTCGCCTACCCCGCCCGCAGCACCGATCTGGCGCGCTTTCCCGACGCTTCGGGCGGCGAGGTCGACCTCGCCGACTACAGCGCCAGCCGCCGGCACGAGGATTTCGTCACGCTTGTCGAAGCCGACCACGGCGGCATGGGCTGGACGGCGGTGGCGCGCAAGGCCGAGGGTGACGTCGTGCTGGTGCTGAAGAACCCGGACGAGCTGCCCGTTACCATGCTGTGGATCAGCAATGGCGGCCGCTACTACGCGCCGTGGAACGGCCGGGCCGGTGCCCTCGGCATCGAGGACGGCCGCACGGCGATCGGTCATGCCGCCTCGCTCGGTGACAACTGGCTGCGGCGCGAGGGCGTGGAGACCGCCTTTGCGCTCGGCGGCCATGTTGCCTTCCGCCAGGTCGTCGGCGCCCTGCCGCTGGAAGGCGGGCAGCCGCCGGTTTCGATCACTCCCGGCGCGGGAACGCTGCGGCTGGCATTCGCGGACGGCAGCACCCGCGACACCGCCTTCGACGATCAGTTCCTGCGAATTGCAAAACGCACTTGAACTGGAACCTTCGCCGCCTCAATTTTGTCTGATGCTCCAGCAGGATGCCAAACGAGACCATCGGGAAGGCCCATGTCAGAGATAGCCCATATCGCAGCCACCCTTTTCAAGCGCGCCCATCACGCCGAGCGCTTCGTCATCGGCATCGCCGGGCCGCCCGGTTCGGGCAAGTCGACGCTGTCGGCGGCGCTGCGCGACGTGCTGCCCGAAGGTTCGGCTGCCGTAGTGCCGATGGACGGCTTCCACTTCGACGACAAGGTGCTCGAGACGCGTGGACTGAGCGCGCGCAAGGGCGCACCGGAAACCTTCGACTTTGCCGGCTTCGAAGTGCTGCTCAAGCGGCTGCGCGCCGCCGAACCCGACATTGCCATTCCGGTGTTCGACCGCAGCATCGAGCTGTCGCGCGCCGCGGCCGAGATCGTCGGCGCCGACGTCAAGTTCATCCTCGTCGAAGGCAATTACCTGCTGCTCGACGAGGAGCCCTGGCAGCGGCTCGAATCCCTGTTCGACTTCACCATCTTCGTCGACGTGCCACGCGAGGAACTCGAACGGCGCCTGGTCGAACGCTGGCGCGAGCATGGCCGGTCCGACGCCGACGCCCGCAACTGGATCGATACCAACGACATGCCCAACATCGACCGCGTGCTCGCGGCGCGGCGCAAGGCCGACCTGGTCATCTGAGCCAGCCGGAACCGAAGCCCGGATTGCCCGTTGTCTGATGGGTACGACCTGCAGATGCGGGTCCGGACATTCGGAACAGCGAGGTGATGGCCATGGTTACCAAGGCGAAGAAAGCTGCCCCCAGGTCGGGCAAGGCCCTTCAGTCGAAGGTGGGCGCAGGGCCGGCAATGGCCGAACGGTCGAAAGACGCGGCCAAGCCGGCGTTCGGCAAGGCCGCGCCAAGAAAGGTGACGCCTGCGGCCGATAAGCCGGCGAAGGCTGGCAGCCCGAAGACGCCCGCCGCCGACAAGCGGCCATCGGTGGCCGCCCGGATGATGCGCAAGGTCAAGGGCGTGGCAACCGGCGTGGCCGGCATCGCCGCCTCGGTGATCACCCGCGACGGCGGCAAGGCGAAAGCCAAGGCCAAGTAGACCAAGCCCCGGCCAGCGCGATTTTCAGGAACGCGCGGGGATGTTCAGCCCGGCCTGCACCGCCGGCCGCGCCAGTCCGCGTTCCAACCATGCCGCGACATTCTCGAAGCTCTTGAAGCCGACGATGTCGCCCGCTTCATAGAAGCCGATCAGGTTGCGCACCCAGCCGAGCAGCGAAATGTCGGCAATGGTGTAGTCGTCGTCCATGATCCACTTGCGGCCGGCAAGGCGCTGGTCAAGTACGCCGAGAAGCCGGCGCGACTCGTCGCGGTAGCGTTCCAGCGGCCGCTTGTCGGCGATCTCGCGGCCGGCGAACTTGTGGAAGAAGCCGAGCTGGCCGAACATCGGGCCGACGGAGGCCATCTGAAAGAACACCCACTGGATCGTCTCGTAATGGCGGGCGCGATCGGCGGGGATCAGGCGCCCGGTCTTCTCGGCGAGATAGAGCAGGATCGCGCCCGATTCGAACAGCGCCAGCGGCTTGCCGCCGGGGCCGTTGGGATCGATGATCGCCGGAATCTTGCCGTTCGGGTTCAGCGCCAGGAACTCGGGCGTCCAGCTCTCGTTCTTTCCGATGTTGATGGCGTGGGCCTCATAGGGCAGGTCGAGCTCTTCCAGCGCGATCGACACCTTGACGCCATTCGGCGTCGGGAACGAATAGAGCTGGATGCGGTCGGGGTGCTGCGCCGGCCAACGCGCGGCAATCGGAAATGGAGTGAGATCGCTCATCGACGGTTCCTCGTGGGGGTGGGCCGGCGCGGAGCGCTGACCGGAATGGTGGGGCACGCAAGAGTTAGGCATGCAGGCGCGCTGCATCAATTAGGCATGCAGGCGCGCTGCATCAATATGCAAGCGCGCTGATTTGTCCCTACGCAACGTGGACGAAGGCCGCTCTCAGGCTGCCTTCACCGCCACCACGGCGTTGGTGCCGCCAAAGGCAAATCCGTTGCTGATCGCCACACGCACCGGGCGCGCCTTGGCGACATTGGGCGTCACGTCGAGGTCGCAGTCGGCATCCGCCTCGCGATAGTTGGCGGTCGGCGGCACCAGCCCTTCGCGCACCGCCATGACGCAGGCTATCATTTCGAGCGCACCCGAGGCGCCGAGGCAGTGGGCGTGCATCGACTTGGTCGACGACACCGACAGCTTGTGCGCATGCGCGCCGAACACGCGCTTGATGGCCGCGGTCTCGATCTGGTCGTTGGCCTTGGTGCCGGTGCCATGGGCGTTGATGTAGTCGACCTCTTCGGGCGCCAGGCCGGCATCGTGCAGGCAGGCGCGCATGGCGGCGGCCGGGCCTTCCACAGTCGGCGCAACGATGTCGGAGGCGTCGCCCGACATGCCGGCTCCGGCGAGCTCGGCCAGGATGGTGGCGCCGCGTGCGACGGCATGTTCGTAAGTCTCGAGCACGGCCATGCCCGCGCCTTCGCCAAGCACAAGGCCCTGGCGGTCGGCCGAGAACGGACGGCAAGTGTCGGGCGAGAGCACGCGCAGCGCTTCCCAAGCCTTGACGATGCCCCAGACCAGCGGCGCATCGGTGCCGCCGGCGACCATCACGTCGGCACGGCCGGCGCGCAATTGATCCATGGCGGTGGCGAATGCGTGGTTGGAGGACGAACAGGCGGAGGTGGCGCCAAAGACCGGGCCGCGCAGACCGAGATTCATGCTGACCTGGCCGGCTGCGGCACCCGGCATGACCTTGGGCACGGTGAAGATGCCAGCGCGGTTCCTGCCCTCGAGCAGGATGGCGCGGTAGTTTTCCTCGATCGCTTCCCAGCCGCAGACGCCGACGCCGACGACGGTGCCCATCCGGTAGGTGTTGGTCTCGTCGGAGGTCAGGCCGGCATGGCGCATCGCCTCGCGCGCCGCGATCACGGCAAGCAGGCTGAAGCGGTCCATCGACACCAGCTGCTTGCGGTCGATGCCGTGGTCGGGCAGTTCCTTGATCTCGGCGCCGGTGCGGGTCTTGAGATCGTGCAATGGCGATTGCACGATCGGGCCGATGGCAGAGCGGCCATTGCGCAGGCCGTCCCAGATGGCAGCCGCGTCGGTGCCGAGTCCGCACAGCCCGCCGAGGCCGGTGATGACGATGCGCTTGCGATCCATGTCAGGCTTTTTGTGCAATCAGGCCGCGTACGGCTTCAACCATGTCGCCAACATTCTTGAGGCTGCTCCAGGCATCGGCCGTGTTCATCTCGATCTCGATGCCGTATTCCTCTTCGAGATCGAAGATGATCTCGGTCAACTCGAGAGAATGGATGCCGAGCGCGGTCAATTCGGTATCAAGCGTGATCTCTTCGCCGCCGGTCTCTGCATGCGCCTTGATCTTGTCGATGATTTCCGTTGCCAGCTTGTCAGCCATCAGTACCCTTCCCCAGAACTCTCTTACACTTGCCGGGCATGCGTCACGCGATTGTCGCGCCGGGCCTGTTGCAGGCCCGAATTGCACTGTTCGCCCCCGAAATGAGCCAAAAAGGCATCCCTCTATAGAAACGGAAACGCCGTGAGGCAACAAGCTATATGTCGACAAACGCGTCGTCTCGGCTAAACCTCAGGGCGTCATGACCTTCAACGTATCCCTATCCGCGGCGGCGGACGCAGCAGCGATTTCCTCGCAACGCGTGGCCGCACGCGCCCGCATCGAGATCGAGCATCGCGCCGGGCGCAGCCGCCTCGCCCGCCTCTACCAGGACGGCGCGGCCAAGATCAGGCTGCCCGACACCGGGGTTGAGCCGCTGGAGGCGGTGCTGATCAACATGGCCGGCGGACTGACCGGCGGCGACCGTATCGGATGGGAGGTCGCCGTCGGTGCCGATGCACGGGCGTCGATCACCACCCAGGCGTGCGAAAAGGTCTACCGCGCTCTGGCCGGCCGGGCCGAAGTGGACGTACGGCTGACGGTCGGCCATGGCGGCCGGCTTGCATGGCTGCCGCAGGAGACGATCGTCTTCGACCGCTCGGCCTTCTCGCGTTCGCTCGACGTCGACCTCGCCGCAGGCGCCGAGGCGCTGGTCGTCGAAGCGACGGTCTTCGGCCGCAGCGCCATGGGCGAGCGCGCCAGGAGCGGCCTGTTCCGCGACCGCTGGCGCATCCGCTGCGAGGGAAAACTCGTCCACGCCGAAGAATTTTCGGTCGGCCCCGAGATGGAAACGATGCTCGCCAAACCGGCATCGGCCGGTGGGCGCATCGCCATGGCAACGCTGCTCTTGATCTCCGGCGAAACCGAGGTCTTGGTGGAACCGGCGCGGCGAATCATCGGCGACGATGGCGGCATCAGCGCCTGGAATGTGGCCGGAACTGGCAAGCTTCTTGCGAGGCTTTACGCCGAGGACGGCTACCAGCTACGTAAACGACTCATGCCCCTGGTCGCCCTGCTCAACGGACAGGCAGGCTTGCCCAGACTGTGGTCACTCTAGGATTTCGGTGCCCGAATGAACCTGACGCCAAGGGAAAAGGACAAGCTCTTGATCGCCATGGCGGCGATGGTGGCGCGCAAGCGGCTCGAACGCGGCGTCAAGCTCAACCATCCCGAGGCGGTGGCGCTGATCTCCGACTTCATCGTCGAGGGCGCGCGCGACGGCCGCCCCGTCGCCGAGCTGATGGAAGCCGGCGCCCATGTCATCACCCGTGCCCAGGTCATGGAGGGCATCGCCGAGATGATCCACGACGTCCAGGTGGAGGCCACCTTCCCCGACGGCACCAAGCTGGTCACCGTGCACGAACCCATTCGCTGAGGCCGCCATGCTCGAACTGCGTCCCAACTGCGAATGCTGCGACCGCGACCTGCCGCCCGAAGCTGCCGACGCGGTGATCTGCACCTTCGAATGCACCTTCTGCAGCGACTGCGCGAAAGGTGTGCTGGGCGGCACCTGCCCCAATTGCGGCGGCAATTTCTCCGCCCGGCCGATCCGGCCCGCTGCCATGCTTGCGAAATACCCCGCCTCGACCAAGCGCGTGCTGAAAGCCGAAGGCTGCGCGCCATTGCCAAGAAATGCGGCTTGAGGAGCTCCCGGCCATGATCCCCGGCGAAATCATTCCCGCCCCCGGCTCGATCGAGCTCAACAAGGGCCAGCCGACGGTCACGCTCAAGGTCGCCAACACGGGCGACCGGCCGATCCAGGTCGGCAGCCACTATCATTTCTACGAGACCAACAACGGCCTGAAATTCGACCGCGAACAGGCGCGGGGCATGCGGCTCGACATCGCCGCCGGCACCGCCGTGCGCTTCGAGCCCGGCCAGGAACGTGACGTCACGCTAGTGCCGCTCGGCGGCAAGCGCGAGGTCTACGGCTTCCAGAAGAAGGTGATGGGAAAACTCTGATGCCAGCGAAGATCTCCCGTCCCGACTATGCCCGGATGTTCGGCCCGACGGTGGGCGACAAGGTGCGGCTTGCCGACACCGAGCTGTTCATCGAAGTCGAGAACGACTTCACCGTCTATGGCGAGGAGGTGAAGTTCGGCGGCGGCAAGGTCATCCGCGACGGCATGGGCCAGAGCCAGCTCAGCCGCGCCCAAGGGGCGATGGACTGCGTCATCACCAATGCGCTGATCCTCGACCACACCGGCATCTACAAGGCCGATGTCGGCCTCAGGGACGGGCGCATCGCCGCCATCGGCAAGGCCGGCAACCCCGATACCCAGCCTGGCGTCACCATCATCATCGGCCCGGGCACCGAGATCATCGCCGGCGAAGGCAAGATCCTGACGGCTGGCGGCATCGATACCCACATCCACTTCATTTCGCCGCAGCAGGTCGACGAGGCGCTGAATTCGGGCGTCACCTGCATGGTCGGCGGCGGCACCGGCCCGGCGCACGGCACGCTCGCCACCACCTGTTCGCCCGGCCCATGGAACATCGCCCGCATCATCCAGGCCTTCGACGGCCTGCCGATGAACATCGGCGTGTTCGGCAAGGGCAATGCCTCGCTGCCGGGCGCACTGGAAGAGATGGTGCTGGCCGGTGCCTGCGGCCTCAAGCTGCACGAGGACTGGGGCTCGACGCCGGCGGCCATCGACACCTGTCTTTCGGTCGCCGACGCCTACGACATCCAGGTGGCGATCCACTCCGACACGCTGAACGAAGGCGGCTTCGTCGAAGACACGGTCGCAGCCTTCAAGGGCCGCACCATCCACTCCTTCCACACCGAAGGTGCCGGCGGCGGCCATGCGCCCGACATCATCAAGGTCTGCCAGTATCCCAACGTCATCCCGGCCTCGACCAACCCGACGCGGCCGTACACGGTCAACACCATCGCCGAGCATCTCGACATGCTGATGGTCTGCCATCATTTGTCGCCGTCGATCCCCGAGGATATCGCCTTCGCCGAAAGCCGCATCCGCAAGGAGACGATCGCGGCGGAAGACATCCTGCACGACCTCGGCGCCTTCTCCGTCATCTCGTCGGACAGCCAGGCCATGGGCCGCGTCGGCGAGATGATCATCCGGACATGGCAGACCGCCGACAAGATGAAGCGCCAGCGCGGCGCATTGCCGGGCGAAAAAGGCGACAGCGACAATTTCCGCGCCCGCCGCTACATCGCCAAATACACCATCAATCCGGCCATCGCGCATGGCATGTCGCGCGAGATCGGCTCGATCGAGGTCGGCAAGCGCGCCGATCTCGTGCTGTGGAACCCGGCCTTCTTCGGCGTGAAGCCCGACATGGTGCTGCTCGGCGGCTGGATCGCTACGGCGCCGATGGGCGACCCCAACGGCTCGATTCCCACGCCGCAGCCGAGCCATTTCCGCCCGATGTTCGGCGCCTATGGCAAGGCGCTGACCAACAGCTCGATCACCTTCGTGTCGAAGGCCGGGCTGGAGGGCGGCCTGCGCCAGCGCATCGGCGTGGAAAAGCAGATGGTGGCCGTCGAAAACACCCGCGGCGGCATCGGCAAGCGCTCGATGATCCTCAACGACGCGATGCCCGTGATGGAAGTCGATCCGGAGACCTACGAGGTGCGCGCCGACGGCGAACTGCTCACCTGCGAGCCGGCGACGGTGCTGCCGATGGCGCAGCGCTACTTCCTGTTCTGACGGATTCCTGCCCGTGGGGCAGGCCCGCGACCTGATGCCACGGCGGCAATGCTGGAACAGCCTCCGGCCAATTGTTATCTAGCCTCCGCTAGCAAAAATTCGGCAGGACCACCGAGCCCCAAGATCGGGGGGCTTCTGCCATCTTGGAAATGGAGACATACATGTTCGGGAAGAAAGTTCCTTCCGTCACCTTCCGCACCCGCGTGCGCGACGAGGCCGTCGGCGGCCCCAATCCCTTCCGCTGGGAAGACAAGACCTCGGCCGACTATTTCGACGGCAAGCGCGTCGTGCTGTTCTCGCTGCCGGGCGCCTTCACCCCGACCTGCTCGACCTACCAGCTGCCCGACTTCGAGAAGCTGTTCGGCGAGTTCCAGGCCCAGGGCGTCGACGAGATCTACTGCCTGTCGGTCAACGACGCCTTCGTCATGAACGCCTGGGGCAAGTCGCAGAACCTCGATAAGGTGAAGCTGATCCCGGACGGCTCGGGCGAATTCAGCCGCAAGATGGGCATGCTGGTTGCCAAGGATAATGTCGGCTTCGGCATGCGCTCGTGGCGCTATGCCGCCGTCATCAACAACGGCCGCATCGAGAAGTGGTTCGAGGAAGAAGGCTTCTCCGACAATTGCGACAGCGATCCCTACGGCGTTTCCTCGCCGCAGAACATTCTTGAAGCACTGAAGAACGACGACGTCGCCAAAGCCGCATAAGCACCAGCGCTTTCGCCAAGATCGAACCCCGGCCGCACCCGCGCGCCGGGGTTTTTTCATGAATAGGGTCAAGCTGGATTGCACACGGTTTGACAATTGCAAAAACCCGTAAGTATCCCGCGAAAGGGAAAATAGCGTGATTTGACCGGGATTGCCGATCTTGTCAGGCTCCACTTGCTCCAAAGCTGTTGGCGGATCGCCTGTTTCAGCGCAGGATACGTGCCATGAACAAGATTTTCGGCAAACCGCAATTGACGCCCTACGGGGCCGACTATGCTCGCTGGTGCGCAGAGCAAGGCGCACTGCTGCGCGAAGGAAATCTGCAGGCGCTCGACCGGGAAAATCTCGCCGAGGAGATCGAAAGCTTGGGGCGCAGTGACAAACGCGAAATCGAAAGCAGGCTCAATGTGCTGCTTGTCCATCTTTTGAAATGGCGGTTTCAGCCGGATCAGCGGGCGGGAAGCTGGAAAGCAACGATTACCGAACAGCGTTGGCGGATTTCGCGGGTGGTCAAGGACAGCCCAAGCCTGAACAGCTATCCTAGGAAGGTTCTGGCCGAGGAATATGCGCTTGCACGGTCGAACGCCGCCACCGAAACCGGACTGCTTGCAGACGCCTTCCCGTCAGATTGCCCTTTCAGCATTAGTCAGGTCCTCGATTTGGAGTTCTTCCCGCAGTAATTGGCCGCAAATCGAGGTGTCAGCACCTGTGCTGGTGGCACTTTGTCGCCATCGCCGCCCGCGGCGGGCAATTCCAACGCGCCATCATCACGGCTACTGTAACCCGTCAGATATCGCGGTTTTGGTCCTGTTCGACACCATCGCCCGAACAGGCTAAAGCCCCGACTTCACGTGAAAGGAAAGAGCTTACCGATGCTGCGCGCCTCCCGTTTCATTCGCGCCGAGACCATCCGTGCCGACGCGCAGCGCCCGCTGCCGTTCGACCTTGCCGTGCTTGCCCATGACGAACGCCACATCCGCCGCCGCGCCATCGAACTGGTCCATGGCGACCGCGTGCTGGTCGACCTGGCCGAGCCAGTGGTGCTCGAAACCGGCGATGTGCTGGTGCTCGACGACGGGCGCCACGCCGAGATCTTCGCCGCCGACGAAGAGCTCTACGAAATCCGCGCCCGCGATGCGGTGCACCTGACGCAGCTCGCCTGGCATATCGGCAACCGCCACCTCGCGGCGGCGATCGAGGCCGACCGCATCCTGATCCTGCGCGACCACGTCATCAAGGCGATGCTCGAAGGCCTGGGTGCCAGGGTCCGCGATGTCCTGGAGCCGTTCGAAACGGTGCGCGGCGCCTATTCCGGCCAGGGCCACGACCACGGAAACGGCCATGCCCACGGCCATTCGCACGACCACGGGGATCACCACCACGATCACGGTGACCATCACCATCATCATGGCGGCGGCCACCATCACCATCATGACTGAGCCTGGCAAGGGTGCCGCGCTGCTGCGGCTGATGGCGTGGCTATCGCCGGCATTCCCGGTCGGCGGCTTCTCCTACAGCCATGGCCTCGAACGTGCCGTGAATGACGGGCTTGTTGCCAGCCGCGACGACCTGGCCGTATGGCTGACCGCGCTCGCCGAACTCGGCTCCGGCTGGAACGACACGGTGCTGTTCGCGGAAAGCTGGCGCCGCGCCGGCACCGACGGAAACCTTGTCGAAATTGCCGAACTCGCCGAAGCGCTGGCCGGGTCGCGCGAACGACACATGGAAACGATGCTGCAGGGACAGGCCTTCCTCGCCGCCGCCTCGGCCTGGCCGCATCCGGTGCTCGAAAGACTGCCGGCAGAGTGCGCCTATTGCGTTGCCGTAGGCGCGGTTGCAGGGGCCCATGGCGTTGCCCTCGAGGATGGGCTTGCGGCCTGGTTGCAGGCGTTTTCGACCAATCTCGTCCAGGCGGCGATCCGCCTCGGCGTCGTCGGCCAGGTCGCAGCGACGGGCATCATTGCCGGGTTCGAACCGACGGCCCTGACGGTCGCTTCCCGTGCCGCGCGCTCGAGCCTCGACGACCTCGGCTCGGCCGCCATCGCCTCCGACATCGTGGCCATGCGCCACGAAACCCAGCACTCAAGGCTTTTCCGCTCATGACAAACGTCGCCTTCGCGCTCGCCGCGGTGCTCTACCTGCTCACCTCGCTGCACGTCTATTGGGGCCTCGGCGGCGTCTGGCCCGGCACCGACCAGGCCTCCTGCGCCCGGGCCATCGCCGGCTTCCGCGGCATCGACGCCATGCCCACGCCCTTCGCCTGCTTTACGGTTGCCGCCTGCCTGCTGCTGGCGACGCTGTGGCCGCTGGCGCTGGTCGGCGTGTTCGCCACGCCCTTTCCAAGGGAAGGCCTGGCTGCCTCGGCGCTGATGATCGCGCTGGTCTTTCTCGGCCGCGGCATCGCCGGCTTCACCCCGGCATGGCGTCGACTGACGCCGGAAATGCCCTTCGCCCGGCTCGACCGGCTGTATTATTCGCCGCTGTGCCTGTTCATCGGCGCAGGCTTCGCCTTCCTCGCCATCAAGGGATTCCAGCCATGACCTCGAAAAACGGCCCGCTTCGCATCGGTATCGGCGGCCCCGTCGGCTCGGGCAAGACGACGCTGACCGAGAAGCTGTGCAAGGCGCTGCGCGACGAGTTCTCCATCGCGGTGGTCACCAACGACATCTACACCAAGGAGGACGCGCTGCTGCTCGCCCGCCTGCAGGCGCTGCCGGAAGAGCGCATCATGGGCGTGGAGACTGGCGGTTGTCCGCACACCGCCATCCGCGAGGACGCCTCGATCAATCTGCAGGCCATCGCCGAGATGAACCGAAAATTCCCCGACCTCGACATCGTCTTCATCGAGTCGGGCGGCGACAATCTCGCGGCCACCTTCTCGCCCGATCTCGCCGACATCACGCTCTATGTCATCTCGGTCTGCCAGGGCGAGGAGATCCCGCGCAAGGGCGGCCCCGGCATCACCCGTTCCGATTTCCTGGTCATCAACAAGAGCGACCTCGCTCCTTATGTGAACGTCAATCTCGAGGTGATGGAAGGTGACGCCGCCCGCCAGCGCGGCAAGCGCCCGTTCGGCTTCACCGACCTCTCGCGCGGCAAGGGGCTGGAGGCGGTCATCGACTTCATCGTCGACAATGGCGGGCTGAGGCTGGACCAGCGGATTCCGGCCTGATCGGCGGTTGCCGCGCTGGTCATGACACGGCATTCTTCCTCCAGCCAGCGAGGGAGGAAGAGATGGCCGTCACCCAGCTCAAGCAGACCAACCTGCCGTTCTACGAGGAGCGCGTCGACCTTGCCTGCGCCTTCCGCTGGACGGCCAGGCTCAACATGCACGAGGCGGTGGCCAACCACTTCTCTCTCGCCGTCAACGACGATGGCTCAAAGTTCCTGATGAACCCCAACCAGGTTCATTTCTCACGCATCAAGGCGAGCGACCTGCTTCTGATCGACGCCAACGACCCCGAGACCATGACCGGGCCGAACGCGCCGGACCCGACCGCCTGGGGCCTGCATGGCGCCGTCCACCGCAACTGCGCGCACGCACGCTGCGTCATGCATGTGCACTCGATCCACGCCACCGTGCTCGCCTCGCTCGCCGATTCCACCCTGCCGCCGATCGACCAGAACACGGCGATCTTCTTCCGCCGCCATGTCGTCGACGGGCACTATGGCGGGCTCGCCTTCGAAGAGGAGGGCGAGCGCTGTTCCAGCCTGCTCGCCGACCCCAAGGTCAAGGTGATGATCATGGGCAATCACGGCGTGCTGGTCATCGGCGACAGCGTCGCCGACACCTTCAACCGGCTCTATTATTTCGAGCGCGCCTGCGAGACCTACATCAAGGCCTTGTGGACCGGCCGGCCGCTGCGGACGCTGTCCGACGAGATCGCCGAAAAGGCGGCGCTGGAACAGGAAGACTACCCCGGCCAGGCCGAACGCCACCTCGCCGAGCTCAAGGCCATCCTCGACGAGCAGGAACCGGTCTACCGGAACTGAAAGGCGGGCGGCCTCGCGTAGTGCGCATCATCTGCAACGTAACGGCATGGATCCCCGGGTCTACGCAGTCGCTTCGCTCCTGCTCCGCCCGAGGATGACGAGTTTGGGTGGCGTCACCACCAATCGCGAACGGTCGTGCATGCGCGGACGGTTCAACGGCTGACGGGTTCGTTGGCTGACAGTTCTCGTATTTTCGGGAGCGACGTTCACGATGTGCGAGGGGCTCCCTCCCTTCGTCATCCTCGGGCGGAGCAGGAGCGAAGCGAACTGCGCAGACCCGGGGACCCATGCTGTGACATCTCCACCAAGACAACCGCCCCAGGCAGGTTCGAAAGCCAGTCACCCCAACCCGAGCAGCGCCCGCACTTCCTCGGCACTGTGCGCCACCAGCGCGCCGGGCGGGCCG
Source organism: Aminobacter aganoensis (assembly GCF_014206975.1). Lineage (GTDB taxonomy): Bacteria > Pseudomonadota > Alphaproteobacteria > Rhizobiales > Rhizobiaceae > Aminobacter > Aminobacter aganoensis. Next base: position 31,506 of record NZ_JACHOU010000003.1, on the reverse strand, counting down.
TCGATCCTGTCCTGCGGCCAGAAGATGGTGCGCATGCCGGCGGCGACGCCGGCGATGGCGCCGGTGACGCTGTCTTCCATCACCGCGGTATCTGCCGGGTCGATGCCGGTCAGCCAGGCGGCGCGCAGATAGGGCTCGGGATCGGGCTTGCCGTTGCGCACGTCATTGCGGCTGATGGTCTTCATCGCCGGCTCGTGAAGGCCGACGGCCCGCAGGTTGACGTCGACCACCATGCGGTCGGAATTCGAGACGATCGCCTGGGTCACGCCCCTGGCCTTCAGGTCGCGGAAAACCTCCATCGCGCCCTCGCGCGGCAGCAGGCCCGGCGCGTGCCCCATATAGTGGGCGTATTTCAGGTTGATCCAGTCGTCGAATTCAAGGCCTAGGCCGAATTGCTCGCGCAGCACCTCATAGACCGGCCGTGCCGCCTGACCGACGACACGAGCGTGCAGGTCGACCGGCGGCTCGACGCCGGCGCTGCGCAGTGCTGCGACCAGCGATTGCTCATGCAGCGGCTCGCTGTCGATCAGCGTGCCGTCCATATCCCAGTACACTGCCTTCGGTGTCATCTGACCGGTCCTCGTTCACCCCCTTGCTCATAAGAGCTTTGGCGGCGGAAATGAACCGTTCATATGACCTTCGAGGACACATGCGCATGCGTCCGGGCTTCAGAGGCGCCGGCCGCAGGGGTTGTTGCCGTCGAGAAAGCCGACGTCGCGCTTGAGGTGGTCGGAAAGGTCCCTGGCATCGAGGACACGGCGCCGGGAACGCACGCCGAAGGCGGCAGCCAGCCTTGCCGTCCAGCTGATCTGCTCGCAATGGACAAGACTTGCCTGTAGCGTGGCCATGATCGTCATCCTTATGAGATGCTTGAAGATTGCTGATGCGTTGGCCTACATATTGGTTTGTAATGATTGGCATTTCCAATCGAACGTCGATCACGACCCATTAAGAGCCCTTATGCATAGGATGCCTTGGGCATGAGCCTGCAACTGCCGCCGCTGACGGCGCTACGGGTCTTCGAGGCTGCCGCGCGCCATGGCAGCTTCACCAAGGCCGCGGCCGAACTCGGCATGACCCAGGCGGCGGTGAGCTACCAGATCAAGCTGCTGGAGGAGCGGGTGGGCACGCCGCTGTTCCTGAGGAAACCCAGGCAGGTAGTGCTGACCGAAACCGGCAGCCGCCTTGCGCCGGCCGTCAGCGACGCCTTCGACATACTGGGCGAAGCCTATGCCGCGGCGCGCGCCGGATCGGGCGGCACATTGTGCATCTCCACCGTGCTGACCTTCGCCTCCAACTGGCTGGCGCGGCATATCGGCTCGTTCCAGATGCGCCACCCCGCCATTGCCGTGCGGCTCGACACCTCCAGCCACATGGTCGATTTCGCGCGCGAGGAGGTCGACATCGGCATCCGCTCGGGAGACGGCGCATGGCCGGGCCTTGTCGCCCACCTGCTTTTCCGCGCCCAGTACACGCCGATGCTCAGCCCACGCCTCGCCGACAGCATCGGCGGGGTGAAGGAGCCGGCCGACCTGCTCAAGCTCCGCATCCTCGATCCGACGGATGTCTGGTGGAAGCGCTGGTTCGAACTGGCGAACGTGCCGATCGACAGCCTCGAAGGGCGACCCGACACCTCGATGGGCTCGCAGGCCTATGAGGCGAACGCGGCGATGGCCGGCCAGGGCGTGGCGATCCTGACGCAGAAATTCTTCACCAACGAAATCGCCGAGGGCCGGCTGATCCAGCCCTTCGACATCGTCGGCGACGACGGCCATGCGTACTGGCTGGTCTATCCCGAAGCGCGCCGCAACGTGCCCAAGATCCGCGCCTTCCGCGAGTGGATCCTGCCCGAAATCGCCGACTTCGGCGGCTGAACGGCAGCGCCGTGCGCCGCCACTCGACGTCCTGCTGGCTCAATGCTTGGCCGCCCTGACGGCTTGCCACACCGGGCGGTTTGCTTCAAAAGCGGACCACGGCGAGGCAAAATCGGGTGTTTTGAGGCCGAATCGCACGATATCTGCGGCATTTCTCGCGATATCGGCACGAAAGACGGAAAACATGTCTGCGATCGAAACCGGCGCGCAATCACCGGCCAGTCCTTGGCGTGGCGAGCTCCGCGCAATGCTGGCGCTGGCCTGGCCGATGATCCTCACCAACCTGGCGCAAACCGCCATGACCGCCACCGACGTGATGATGCTCGGCCGGCTGGGGCCTGATGCGCTTGCCGCTGGCGCGCTCGGCTCGAACCTCTATTTCGCGCCGCTGATCTTCGGGCTCGGCCTGATGTACGCGACATCGCCGATGATGGCGGCCGAACTCGGCCGCAAGGCCCATTCGGTGCGCGATGTCCGCCGCACCGTTCGCCAAGGCCTGTGGCTGGCGGTCCTGATCTCGATCCCCATCTGGGCCCTGCTGTGGTACACCGAGGCGATCCTGCTGGTCATGGGCCAGGACCCCAAGCTCGCCGAACAGGCCGGCATCTATGTCCATCACCTGCAATGGGCGGCGCTGCCGTTCTTCGGCTACATCGTCCTGCGCTCGTTCATCTCGGCGCTCGAGCGTCCCGGCTGGGCGCTGGTCATCATGGCGGTGGCGGTCGCAGCCAACGCGCTCGGCAACTGGCTGCTGGTGTTCGGCAAATGGGGCTTCCCCGAGATGGGCATCGCCGGCTCCGGTCTTGCCACCAGCATTGCCAGCGCCATGATGTTCGTCGGCATGGCCGTGGTGGTGATGACGGAGAAGAAATTCCGCCGCTACCGACTGTTCGGGCGCTTCTGGCGGGCCGACTGGCCGCGTTTCATGGCCTTGCTCAAGCTCGGCGCGCCGATCTCCGGCATCCTCGCCTTCGAGGTCACCATCTTCAATGCCGCCGCCTTCCTGATGGGGCTGATCAATTCGGCTTCGCTCGCGGCGCACGCCATCGCCATCCAGATCTGCGCGGTGACCTTCATGATCCCGCTCGGGCTCGGCCAGGCCGTCACCGTGCGCGTCGGGCTCGCCTTCGGCGCCAAGGACCATGACGGCATCACCCGTGCCGGCTGGACGGCCTATGTGCTCGGCGTCGGCTTCATGGCGTTGATGGCGATGGTGATGGTGTTCTGGCCGCACCTGCTGATTTCGGCCTTCATCGACATCGGTGACCCGGCCAACGCCCAGGTCATCGGCCTGGCGGTCAGCTTCCTGGTGTTCGCGGCGCTGTTCCAGGTGGTCGACGGCGCCCAGGCGGTGTCGGCGGGCCAGTTGCGCGGGCTGCAGGACACGACGGTGCCGATGATCCTCGCCGCCATCGGCTATTGGGGCGTGGGCCTGCCGCTTGGCATCGTCCTTGCTTTCCATTTCGGCTTCGAGGGCCGCGGCATCTGGATCGGCCTTTTCTCCGGCCTCGCCGTGGTTTCGGTGCTGCTGTTGTGGCGCTGGCTCAGGCGCGAGAAACTCGGCCTGATGGACAAGCAGGTAATCTGACGGACGAGTGATCCGGCAGGCGCCGCGCCTGCCGGCTAGGCCACCGCCATCGCGACGCGGTTCGATTCCCACTTGCCCGCCGCCATCATGATGCGGTCGGGATCGACATAGCTTTGCCGCAGCAGGCTTTCATAGACCGCGCCCTCGGCGGCGCGGTCTAGCGGCCCGGCCGCGCCGGTCATCGCCTGCAACGCCTCGCCCAGCGCCGCCACTGCGCCGGAGCCTTCGTCGAACTGCGCCTTCTTGCGCCAGACCAGGTCATGCGGCAGCAGATCGGCGCAGGCCTTGCGCAGGATCCATTTTTCCGTCGTCGGCCCTGTGCTCTCTGGCGAGGCCGGGTCGGTGCGCCTCAGCTTCAGCGTCGCCGGAATGCTCTGGGCGAAGTCGATCAGCTCGCGGTCGAGGAAGGGCGTGCGCGCCTCCAGGCTCTCGGCCATGGTGACGCGATCGACGCGCTGGAGGTTGATGTTGTGCATGGTGCCCAGCGACCGCGTCAGCTCGTCGGCCAGCTCGCGCGGCCGGTCGACATAGGCGTGGTGGTAGGTGTAGCCGGCAAACAGCTCGTCGGCGCCCTCGCCGGTCAGCACCGCCTTGACATGGCGCCGCGCCAGCCGGGCGGCGAAATGGGTCGGCACCGCCGAGCGCACCAGATCGATGTCGGCGCTTTCGAGATGGTAGATGACATGCGGCAGCACAGCCGCGACCTGTTCCGGCGTAAACGCATGCTCGAAATGCTCGGTGCCGAGGTGGTCGGCGACGCGGCGCGCGGCGATGAGATCGGGGCTGCCGGCCAGGCCGACGGAAAACGTCTTCAGCCGTTTCGGCAACTGCCGGGCGGCGATCGCCGCGATGATCGAGCTGTCCAGCCCGCCCGACAGGAACGAACCGACCTCGACGTCCGCCACCATCCACTTGGCCACCGCTTCTTCCAGCACCAGCCGCAGCTCGCGCCAGGTCAGTTCCTCGCTGATTCCGGGTTCGGCATCCGCCGCGCCGTGCGGCATGCGATACCAGCGCCGCATGCCGCCCTGGCTGTCGAACATGGCGCCGGGTTCGAGCGCCTCGACCCTGGCGACATCGACACCATCGAAGGCCTTGAGCTCTGAGGCGAAGGCAAGCCCTTCGCCGATATGGGCGACATAAAGCGGCTTGATGCCGAGCGGGTCGCGGGCGGCGACGATGCGATCCGGCGTCGCCAGCACGAAGGCGAACATGCCGTCGAGCCGCGACACCCAGCGCAGCGCGTTCCTACGGAAAAGATGCAGCACCGTCTCGCTGTCGCTGCGGGTCTGGAAGGCGCTCTCGCCGAGGATCGCCCTGAGGTCGGTGTGATTGTAGATCTCGCCGTTGACGACCAGGATGTTGTCGCCCTGGTAGATCGGCTGGGCACCGTTTTCGGGACCGATGATGGCAAGCCGGGCATGCGCCATCACGACAGGGATATTCCTGGGTCGCACCACCTCCAGCGCGTCGGGCCCGCGGTGCTCCATCTTGCGGATCATCCGCGACGCCAGCGCCTCGTCGTCGAGGTTCCAGAGGCACACAAATCCGCACATGGCGCTTCGCTCCCGCATGGCCGCCGGGTGTCTGGTCGGCATGTAAGCGATGCTAGGAGCGGCAGCCGCCTGGCGCGACAACCAGGCGACTGGCAATTGTCACTCAGGCGACACCCTTCGAAAGGGTGCCGCCCGACCGTTGAATGCCCGTCAGGTCTCCGACGACATCGCGCCCAAGAGCCGCCTGATGTCGCCGAACTTGGCGATCAGGCCGAACACCAGCGCCGCCACCGCGACGAAGAACACCGACACCGACGCCATGGTCGGCGTGTAGCCGTAGCGCAGGGCGTTGAATATCTTGATCGGCAGGGTTTCGAGCGTGAAGCCGATGGTCATGTAGGCGACGATGTATTCGTTGAGCGACAGCACGAAGGCGAAGGCATAGCCCGAGACGAGGTAGGGCCGGATCAGCGGCAGCACCACCGTCTTCAGCACGGTGCGGTCGTCGGCGCCCATCGTCGCCGCCGCCTCGACCAGCGAGCGGTCGATGGAGGCGAAGCCGAGCGACAGCGTCACCAGCGGCAGCGTGACGAAGAAGATCGCGTGGCTGATGACCGCCGTCCAGGGCTGGCCGTAGAAGCCCGTCGTCGCCCAGAAGGTCAGCATGCCAAGCGCAGTGATGACCGGCGGCAGGATAAAGGGGGCGAGCCCCAGGATCTGGAACACGTTGGCCCATGGCGCGATGCGCCGCCACAGGAACCAGGCCAGCGGCAAGGCGATGGCGACCGCGAGGGCGGCTGCGGTCACCGCCAGCGACAGCGAGGCGATCAGTGCCTTGCGCCACTCCGGATCGGCGAAGATCTGCGCGTACCAGGCCAGCGAAAAACCTTTCGGCGGGAAGGCCAGGTCCTGCTTCTCGTTGACCGAGACGCCGGCGACGACGATCAGCGGCGCTGCCAGGAACAGGGCAATGGCGACGAAATACAGCCGGCGAAGGAATGTCTGTCTCACAGCGCGTTCTCCCTGCGTCCGACGAGCAGCGTCAGCCCCACCAGCGCCAGCGACATCAGCACCAGGAACACCGCCATTGCAGCGGCAAAGGGCATGTTTGACTGGTAGATGGCCTGGTCGGTGATCAGGACCGACAGCGTCCAGTGCGACGGCCGGCCGAGGATCTGCGGCAGGAGGTACGAGCCCAGCGCAAAGACGAAGACCATGATCAGCGTGGCGACGATGGTGTTGCGCAGCGCCGGCACGACGACGTTCATGAATGCCCTGACCGGCGAGGCGCCGAGCGTGCGCGCGGCTTCAAGCAAGGTCGGGTCGAGCCTTACGAGGGCGGGATAGAGCACCAGGATGGTGTAAGGCAGCGCCTGGTAGACCATGCCGGTCAGCACCGCCCAGAAGCTCGGCAGCAGCGCCACCGGCTCCTTCATCAGGCCGATGGCGACGAACAGGTTGGTGATGCCGGCAGTGCGCGAAAACAGCGTCGACCAGGCAAAGCCGATGATGACCTCCGACAGCGACAGCACCGACAGCAGGCAGACGAGCCAGACCGTCTGGACCTTGCGCGGCCGCCTGGTCAGAAGGAAGGTGAAGGGGAAGGCGATGACCACGCAGCAGATCGCCACCATCACTGCCAGCATCAGCGAGAAGCCCAGCACCTTGGCGAAGAACAGGCTGAGGAAGCGGGCATAATTGGTGAAGACGAAATCGGGCGTGTAGAAGCCCGAGGGATCGCGCTGGAAGAAGCTGACGGCGATCATCGTCGAGAACGGGATAACGAAGAAGACGATCAGCATCAGCCCGGGGAAAAACAGCGGGCTGTAATCGGCCAGGGATTTCGGCGCCTCGCGTTTCATGACTTGAGCACCACGCAGGCTTCGGCCGGCAAGGTCACGCCGACCTGCTGGCCGGCGACGACGTCGGGCCGCTCGCGCGGCGTGGCCACCGCCACGATGATCTTGCCGCCGGCCTCGACGAAGGTCTCGATGGTGCCGCCGAGATCGCGCACGAAGGTGACCGTGCCGGCGATCGCGTCGCCGCCAACCGGGCCGAGATGCACGTCTTCGGGCCGTATCGACACCGACGCCCTGGTCAGGCCCTCGGGCATGGTCAGCCCGGGGATTGCCTGTCCAAGCACCGAGACACGGCCGACGCGGTCGACTTCCGCGTCGAGCAAATTGGTCATGCCGATGAAGTCGGCGACGAAGGCGTCGGCCGGCCTGCGGTAGATCTCGATCGGCGGGGCCGCCTGCAGGATCTTGCCGTGTCCCATGACGACGACGAGGTCGGCCATGGTCATCGCCTCGCGCTGGTCGTGGGTGACGACGAAGGTGGTGATGCCGAGGCGCTGCTGCAGCTGGCGCAGCTCGACCTGCATCGCCTCGCGCAGCTTGGCGTCGAGCGCCGACAGTGGCTCATCGAGCAAGAACAGCTTCGGCGACAGCGCAAGCGCACGCGCAATGGCGACGCGCTGGCGCTGGCCGCCGGACAGCTTGGCCACTGGGCGGTCGGCGAAGCCGGGCAGATGGATGAGCTTCAACAGCTCGTCCGAGCGCTTCTTCTGCTCGTCGCGCGAGGCACCGCGAATACGCAAGGGATAGGCGATGTTGTCGCCGACCGACAAATGCGGAAACAGCGCCAGCGACTGGAACACCATGCCGAGATTGCGCTTGTGCGTCGGCACCGGCGTGATGTCGGTGCCGTCGAGCAGGATCTCGCCGCTGGACGGATCCTCGAGGCCGGCAATCATGCGCAGCAGCGTGGTCTTGCCGCAGCCGGACGGGCCAAGCAGGCAGACGAACTTGCCATGCGGCACCGAGAGGTTGGCCGTGTCGACGGCCTTGAAGTTGCCGAATGACTTGGTGATGTCCTTAAGCACGAGTCCGGACATGAGGGGGCCTTGAAACGTTGGAGCGGCGTTGCGGAAAGCGTCTCTTCTCCCCGTTCACGGGGAGAAGATGCCGGCAGGCAGATGAGGGGCGGTGCGAGCCTTGCCGCGCTGGCTCTGCCCCTCATCCGGCCCTATGGGCCACCTTCTCCCCGTAAACGGGGAGAAGGGAAAGGCGCTCAGCCGACGATCAGCTCGGTCCACTTCTGGTTAATCCAGTCGGCCTTGGTGGTGTAGAGGTCGTAGCGCGGGATGATCGGCGGAATGTCGGACGAGACGGCGGCGAACTCTTCCGGCTTGAGGTCGAGAACCTCTTTCTTGAGCGTCGGCGCGGTGCCAACCTTGCGCGACATCAGCGCCTGCACGGCCGGCTGGCTCATATGGTCGATGAAGACATGCGCTTCATCGACCATGGTCGAGGCGCGCGAGATGACCCAGTTGCCGGAATCCTGGATGCCGCCTTCCTTGGGGAACGTCGAGCGCACGGGCTGGCCGTCAGCCGCGGCCAGGCCGGTGACGTCGTGGTAATACTGGCCCATCGGGATTTCGCCCGACTTCAGCGCCTGTTCGAACTGCGCCTCGTCGCGATACCACAGCCGGACATTCGGCTTGACCTCGGCCAGCTTCTCGAACGCCTTGAGGATGCCTTCCTCGGTGTCGAGCGCCTTGGTACCGCCCATGAAGGTGGAGGCCGTGACCTCGAGCAGGAAGGAGTTGGAAGCCAGCGCCAAAAGCCCGAGCTTGTCTGCGTTTGCCGGATCCCAAAGGGCGGCCCAGGAGGTCGGCGCCTCCTTGAACACGTCCGTGTTGGTCACCAGTGTGATGTACCACGCCACGGCGCCGATGCCGGCGATGCGGCCGTCAGGATATTTGTTGACGAAGTGATCGAGCAGATTGCCGTGGTTCTTGATCTTGGCCGCATCGATCGGCGTCCACAGTTCGGTCGCCTGCCCCTTCAGCGTCGAGGTCTGCGACATCATCGAAATGTCGGCGGGCGCCTGGCCTGCTTTGGCCGCCTGCTCCAGCTGCACCAGCCAGGCCTCGCCGGTCGGCTCGGCGATCGACTCGACGGCGATGCCGGTCGCCTTGGTGAATTCGGGGAAGATGTGCTCGTCGAAGGACTTCTTGAAGTAGCCGCCATAGACGCCGATCTTGATCGACCTGTCCTGGGCGCGCAGGACCGAGGGCATGGCAAGCAGGCTTGCCGACGCGACGCCGGCACCGAGCACGGCGCGGCGGCTGATCCGATGGTTCAGTATCTTGGTCATCTTCATTCTCCTCATTTGTTGCCGGCTTTGTGCCGGCTGTTCCCAATTGTTATGATGGAGTGTCGTTCAGCGTGCTGCGGCGCGGGCCTCCAATGAACGGGCATACTGGGTCAGCGGGTAGCAGAGCACGAAGAAGATCAGCGCCACCAGCCCGTAGACGGTGAATGGTTCGAACGTCGCGTTGTTGATGGCGTTCGAGGTCCTGAGCAGTTCCTCGAAACCGATGATCGAGGTCAGCGCCGTCGCCTTGATCAACTGGACCAGAAAGCCGACGACCGGGGCGCGGGTGATGGCAAAGGCCTGCGGCAGGATCACCAGGCGCAGCTCCTGGACATAGTGCAGGCCGAGGCTGGCACCGGCATCCCACTGGCCGCGCGGCAGGGCATCGACACCGCTGCGCCAAATCTCGGCGAGGTAGGCGCTGGCAAAGAAGGTCAGGCCGAGCACGGCGGCCGTCCACGGCTCGATGCGGAAGCCGAGCATCGGCAGGCCGAAGAACATCAAAAACAGCTGCATCAGCAAGGGCGTGCCCTGAAACAGCGCGATGTAGCCGCTGGCGAAGCGGCGCGCCCACCTGGCCTTGGAGATGCGCAGGAACAGGATGAGGACGCCGACGATGCCGCCGCCGACAAAGGCCACGATCGACAGCAGCACGGTCCAGCGGGTAGCGAAGAGCAGGTTGCGAAGTATGTCCCAGAAGGTGAACTCGATCATGACACACCCGCCGAGAGCGTGCGCCGGCCGATGCCGACGAGGAAACGGCGCAGTGCGATCGACAGGCCGAGATAGATCATCGCGACGACGAAGTAGGTCTCGAAGGGGCGGAAGGTCCGTGCCTGCAGCATGTCGGCTTCGTAGGTGAGTTCGCTGACTGCGATCTGCGACACCACCGAAGACTCGAGCATCATGATCACGATCTGGCTCGTCAGCGCAGGGAAGATGACCTTGAGCGCCTGCGGCAAGACGATCTTTACGAAGACCTGGCGCGGCCGCAAGCCCAAAGCCAGGGCGGCTTCGCGCTGGCCTTTCGGCACAGCGTCGAGGCCGGCGCCGACGATTTCTGTGGTGTAGGCCGCCATGTTCAGCGTCATCGCCAGGATGGCGGCGACGATCGGATCGAGCCGGATGCCGATCGCCGGCAGGCCGAAGAAGATGAAGAACAATTGCACCAGGAACGGCGTGTTCCTGATCACCTCGACATAGACCGTGATGGCGCGCTTCAGCCATGTCGGCCCGCTGCGCCGCCCGGCCGCCGCCAGCACGCTGATCAGCGTCCCGGCAATCGTCGTCACCACGATCAGGAAGACCGTCATGGCGGCGCCGCGGGCGATTGCGCCCACGGCCCCTTCAAGCCAGCCGAAGTCGAGGCTGTAGCCCACGATCAATCCTTGAGGTTCTCGGGGTTGAGCGGGGTCTTGAGCCAGGCTTCCGACGCGGTGTTGAGACGGCCGTCGGCGAGCATCGCAGCCACCGTGTCGTTGATGACCTTCTTCAGGCCTTCCTCGCTCTTGTTGAGACCGATATGCGACGGCGAGGTGAGGAGCTGGAACTTCTGCTCCGGCTTCAGCGCCTCCTGACGCGCGAGCACCTGGGCGCCGACGTCGTTGCCGACCACCATCAGCTGGGTCTGGCCGGAAATGAAGGCCTGGATGACGGCGTTGTAATTGTCGAAGCGCTTGATGTCGGCGCCGGCGGGTGCCGCCTCAGTCAGCGAGGTGTCCTCGAGCGTGCCGCGATTGACGGCGATCGACTTCTCGGCGAGGTCGTCCTTGCCGGCAACCTTGAGCTCGGCAGGGCCGATCACGGCGATGTAGTAGGGCGCATAGGCCGCGGCGAAGTCGATGACCTGCTCGCGCTCCTTGGAATAGCCGACACTCATCAAAAGGTCGACGCGCTTGTCGGTCAGGTAGGGAATGCGGTTCTGACCGGTGACCGGCACCGGATTGAGCTTGACCTTCAGCGCGTCGGCGATTGCCTGCGCCACGTCCATGTCATAGCCCTTGAGGCTCATGTCGGCGCTGGCCGAGGAGAAGGGCGGAAAATCGGCAAAGACGCCGACATTGATCTGGCCGGCCTTGGCGATGTCCTCGAGCGCGTCGGCATGGGCCGGCTGGGCGGCGAGGGCCGCTGTTACGGCGACAAGCAAGGCGGCGGCAGTCGATCTGAGTGTCGTCTTGATGTTCATGTCGTGAATCCCTCGGAATGTCTGGTTGTTGAAGTGTCGCGATAGCACCTGGCCGCCGCTTCCAGAACAGCGGCCAGTCGAAATTGCTGTGGTCAGGCACCCTTGCCGGTGACGAAGGGGCTGAACAGCATCAGGCTGAGGATTTCGAACAGCACCTGGGCGCCGGCATGCGCGGTGTTGGTGGTCGAGTCGTATTGCGGCGCCACCTCGACGACGTCGCCGCCGACAAGGTTGAGGCCCTTGAGGCCGCGGACGATCTCCAGCACTTCGCGCGTTGTCAGCCCGCCCACTTCGGGCGTTCCGGTGCCCGGCGCAAAGGCCGGGTCGAGGCTGTCAATGTCGAAGGAGAGATAGGTCGGGCCGTCGCCGACGATCTTCTTGGCCTTCTCGATGACGGCCGGGATGCCCATGCCGCTGATCTCCTCGGCATGGATGACTGTCATGCCGGACTCGTAGGAGAACTCCCACAGATATTCGGCCGAACCGCGGATTCCGATCTGGATGACGCGGGTGGGGTCGAGCACGCCGTCGAGCACCGCGTTGCGGAACGGGCCGCCATGGTGGAACTTGGTCAGGTCGTAAGCGCCGCCGGTGTCGCAATGGGCATCGATGTGGATCATGCCGACCGGGCGCTTCTTGCCCACCGCCTTGAGGATCGGATGGGTGATCGAATGGTCGCCGCCGACCGACAGCGGCACCACGCCGGCGTCGACGATCTGGCCGATGCGGCGCTCGATGTCCTCATGGCTGAGCTCGAGGCGATAGCGGCTGCGGAACGGCACGTCGCCGATGTCGGCGACACGCAGCTCCTGCACCGGGGCGCAGTCGAGCACGTGATTGTAGGGACCGATACGCTCGATGGTGCGCAGCGCGCGCGGGCCGAAGCGCGAGCCCGGACGGTTGGTGACGCCGAGATCCATCGGCACGCCGATCATTGCCACCTGCAGGTCGCCGAAATCGGGATTGTCGTTGTCGACCTGGAGATAGGGTGCGGTCAGGAAGGTCGGCACGCCCGAATAGGGCGCCAGCCGCGTGCCCGCCTTGTTGAAGATCTTGTCGGCGACACGGCGAAACTTCGGGTCGAACAGATCGCCGCCATGGCCTTCGCCGTATTTCTGGCGCAGCTCGGCAAGCTTGTTGACGTCGAAACCCATGATTGCCTCCTCGTAAGTCGCAATGCGGGAATGATCGCCTGCGGCCGTCCGCTCCCGGCGGCCAGCCTGTACCTCGTGTTCCCCGCATGCTTTTTGGTTGTTATTGCAGCGAGTTTCCGGCAGCGCCGTTGAAATAGCAATTGATAATGTTAAGGTCTATCGTGTGAGAATTTCTCACAATGGACCGTCCCTCCCAGGCGGAGATTTCATGTCCCGGCGCCTGCCCCCGCTCAACCCGCTGCGCGCCTTCGAGGCGACTGCGCGTCATGGCTCGCTGACCAAGGCGGCGGGCGAACTCAACGTCACCCATGGCGCCATCAGCCACCAGATCCGGGCGCTGGAGGCGACGCTCAAGGTCAAGTTGCTGGAGCGCGCCGGATCGCGGCTCAAGCTGACCCCGCAAGGCGCCGAGCTGCTGCCTGCGGTGACCGGCGCCTTCGAAAGCATCGCCTCGGCCACTGCGCGCATGACGCGGCCGACGAGTTCGGGCAAGCTGACGGTCAGCTGCGTGCCGGCGCTGCTGTCGCTCTGGCTGGTGCCCCGGGTCGGCGGCTTCACCTCGCAATATCCCGGCATCAGCCTGCGCCTGAACGCCTCCAACGATCCACGCGACATCCATGCGCCCGACGTCGACGTCTGCGTGCTCTATGGCGACGGCAGCTGGACCGATTGCTGGCTGAAGAAATGGTCGACGCTGGAGCTGTTCCCGGTCGTCAGCCCGACGCTGATCAACAACCGGCCGATCCGCAGTGTCCGCGACCTTGCCGACCACGTGCTCCTGCATGCCGACGACGGCCGCGAATGGCACACCTGGCTTGCGGCCGCCGACGCGCTCGACCTCCGGCCGGTGCAGCAGCATCACATGTCGGGCGCCAGCCTGACCACCGAAGCCGCCGTCCACGGCCACGGCCTGGCACTGGGCGACAGCGTCACCGCGTCGAGCATGCTCGCCAGGGGACAGCTGGTGACGCCGTTCAATCTGTCGGTGCCGGCGGTCGACGCCTTCTACGTCGTCTGCCGCAACGAGGTGAAATCGGCGCCCATCGCCCAGGTCTTCATCGACTGGCTGTTCGCCCAGCGCGAGGAATTGCCGGCGCGCACCGAACAGGCCGTCACCGGCCAGATCAGCATCCGCAAGCGGCGCGGGCAGAAAGCGACGGCGACGGGCTAAGCATTGGGGCCGCCTCGTCTTTCTTGTGCTGCCGATGCAACGATAGGGCCACGGTTGCTTTTTTCTCGTCGGCAGCTTGATCGCTCCGGCGCTATATCCCAATGCTATCAGCGAGGATGCGGTCCAGACCCCTGCGGCGGGGGATCGCCAAGGAGGAATGAAGCGGCATGGCCAGGACCGATATTGCACGGCGGGTGTACAACCACACCTGGAAGCTCGATCCGATCGTCCGCTCGCTGCTCGACACGGACTTCTACAAGCTGCTGATGCTGCAGATGATCTGGGGCATGCACCCCAAGGTCAACGCTACCTTTTCGCTGATCAACCGCGCCACCTCGGTCAAGCTCGCCGAGGAGATCGACGAGGGCGAGTTGCGCGAGCAGCTCGACCATGCGCGCACCCTGCGCTTTTCCAAGAAGGAAATGATCTGGCTCGGCGGCAACAATTTCTACGGCCGCAAGCAGATCTTCGAGCCGGAGTTCCTGGCCTGGCTCGAGAACTTCCAGCTGCCGCCCTACCATCTGGAAAAGCGCGACGGCCAATATGAGCTGACCTTCGCCGGCCCCTGGGTGCTCACCTCGATGTGGGAGATCCCGGCGCTCGCCATCATCAACGAGCTGCGCTCGCGCTCGGCGATGAAGGCGTTCGGGCCGTTCGCGCTCGATGTGCTCTATGCCCGCGCCAAGGCCAAGATGTGGGACAAGACCGAGCGGCTGAAGATGCTGCCCGAGATCAAGATCTCCGACTTCGGTACCCGCCGCCGCCACTCCTTCCTGTGGCAGCGCTGGTGCGTCGAGGCGCTCAAGGAAGGCATCGGCGACGCGTTCACCGGCACCTCCAACGTGCTTCTGGCGATGGACACCGACCTCGAGGCGCTCGGCACCAACGCGCACGAGCTGCCGATGGTCTATGCCGCACTCGCCAACAGCGAGGACGAGCTCAAGCAGTCGCCCTACACGGTGCTGCGCGACTGGCAGCGCTATTATGGCGGCAACCTCCTGATCGTCCTGCCCGACGCCTTCGGCACCGCTGCCTTCCTGCGCGACGCGCCCGACTGGGTCGCCGACTGGACCGGCTTCCGCCCCGACAGCGCCCCGCCCATCGAAGGCGGCGAGCGCATCATCGACTGGTGGCGCAAGAAGGGCCAGGACGCGCGCTCGAAGCTCTTGATTTTCTCTGACGGCCTCGATGTCGACACCATCATCGAGACCTACCGCCATTTCGAGGGCAAGGTGCGCATGTCCTTCGGCTGGGGCACCAACCTGACCAACGATTTCGAAGGCTGCGCGCCGAAGGAAACCGACAGGCTCAACGCCATTTCTCTGGTCTGCAAGGTCACCGAAACCAATGGCCGCCCGGCGGTCAAGCTGTCGGACAACCCGGCCAAGGCCACAGGCGACAAAAAGGAAATCGCGCGTTACTTGCGCATCTTTGGTGAGAAGGACCGGGTGGAGCAGTTGGTGAAGGTTTAGGGTGGTAGCCCTGCGCCCGGCAAGTTCGGGAGGCGTACCCATGGGTTCGCGCTTTTCTGAACGACAATCACCCCGTGCAAGCTGCCGCAGTCCGCCTCAGCCGCGATCCTTCGCACGCCCCTCTGCGCTGCCGGCCAATCACCACTTTGCAGCATTGATCCTTGCGAACTCGTAGAATGGGCGCCGCCGGCGACGAGACTAATCTCCCCCCTTGCGGGGGAGATGGCCGGCAGGCCAGAGGGGTTGCGAAGGATCACGACGCTGAACGTTTGCTTTGTAGAGCTACGCAACACCGCCAGCGTCGCTGTCACCGGCCCATTGACAGTCTCGGGCACTCTTCCCGCGCCTCCGGCCATATGGCACATCGGGAGCGTGATGCGGGGACCCACGACAACGAGAACCATCCAACGCACGGCCGCAGCGCTTGCTGCCTGCGCTGCGACCGCATGGCAAACCTCCCCTGCCCTCGCCCATGCCTCCGACCGGGGCCACGTCCTGCTGCTGCCGACCGGGCACTACATAGCCGGCGCAGCTTTGGCGGTGGCGGCCTCCTTCCTGGTGCTGGCGCTGCTGCCGCCGGAACGGCTGACGAGCTTCTGGCGCAAGCGTCTGCCGCTCGGTTCGATCCCCGACCTGCGGCTGCCGGTCAGCCTCGTGTCCTTCGCCTTCTTCGCAACGCTCACCGCCGCCGGGATCACCGGCAGCCGCGACCCACTGTCCAACCCGCTGCCGCTGACCGTCTGGACGCTGCTCTGGGTCGGGCTGACCCTGGCCCAGGGCCTGCTCGGCAATCTGTGGGCCTGGCTCAACCCCTGGTACGGGCCGTATCGGCTGGCCTGGAAGGCGCTCGGTGCGAAGGAAGACAGCCCACTGCGCCTGCCCGAATGGGTCGGCTACTTCCCAGCCTTTGCCCTGTTTCTTGCCTTTGCCTGGTTCGAGCTGATCGACCCGGCGCCCGACGACCCGGCACGGCTCGCCATCGCAGCCGGCACCTACTGGCTGTTCTCATTCGCCGCCATGCTGATCTTCGGCTTCGAACGCTGGAGCCGGCAGGGCGAGTTCCTGTCGGCCTTCTTCGCCATGATCTCGCGCTTCGGCATCTTCGAGGGCAAGCAGGACGGGCCCCGGCTGCGCCTCGCCTTGTGCTGGCCCGGCGCCAAGCTCAACGAGGCCGAGGCGCTGCCCCCGTCGGGCGCGCTGTTTCTGCTGGCGACACTGGCTTCGGTCTCCTTCGACGGCTTTTCCAAGACCTTCTTCTGGCTCGGCCTCAACGGCATCAACCCGCTCGAACTGCCCGGCCGCACAGCACTCGTCGCCACCAACAGCCTGGGCCTCGCGGTCATGCTCTTCCTGCTCGCCGCTGTCGGCCTGCTTGCCGTCCTGGTCGGCGAAAGGCTGGTGCGCAGCAAACAGCCGCTTCGGCAATCCGCCGGCCTGTTCGTCTGGTCGATCGTGCCGATCGCGCTGGCCTACCATTTCTCGCATTACCTGACGGCGTTCTTGGTCAATGGGCAATACGCGCTGGTGGCGCTGTCGGACCCGTTCGCGCGCGGCTGGAACCTGCTCGGCACCGCGCACATGCCGGTAGAGGCCGGCATCGCCATGGGCGCGCATTCCGCCTGGATGCTGTGGAACCTTCAGGCGGCGGCCATCGTCGGCGGACACGTGCTGGCGGTGCTCGTCGCCCACCTGCTCGCCTGGCGGCTGCACCCCTCCGCCGCCCGTGCCTCGCTCAGCCAGTTGCCGCTGACCCTGCTGATGATCGGCTACACCGTTTTCGGCCTCTGGCTGCTCTCGACAGCCACCGCCGGATAGTGCAAATGCAGCTGGTTTTGACCTTGGGGAAGCAACTATTGCCACCTCCCGGGATTGGTGATCTAGTTTGTATACATGCGATTTTTCGTCCCGGCACAAGGTCCGGGGGAAACGATTTCACATCCACGCGAACGTTGGTCAAAACGCACGGCAAGGGGATAGGGCATGACTGACAGCAAACGCTTCTTCGACCTCGGCAAATCGGGACTGACGCGCCGCACCGCACTCAAGGGCCTCGCCGCGGGTGCCGGCCTGATGGCGGCACCCGGTTTCGTGCGCTATTCGCAGGCGCAGTCGTCGGCGCCGATCAAGATCGGCTTCCAGGCCCACCGCACCGGCATCGGCGCCGCCTACGGCCGCTGGTACGAAAAGACCACCAACGCCGCCGTCAAGCTGATCAACGACGCCGGCGGCATCAACGGCCGGCCGGTCGAGATCATCGTCGAGGACGATGGCACCGATCCCAAGCGCGGCGCCGAGGTGGTCGGCAAGTTCGCGTCCCAGCACAAGACCGACATAGTCTTCGGCACGCTGTTTTCCCATGTCGTCGTCGGCTCGGCGCCGACCGCCGGCGAGCTCAAGATCCCCTATTACGTGGTCAGCGAGGGCTATCACGTCGCCTCGGGCAAGCTGAACCGCTGGGTCTTCCAGCCCGGCATCACCGACGTGCGCTCGCAGGTCACCTCGGTCGCGCCCTGGGTCGCGGCCAACCTGGGCAAGAAGGTGACGATGATCTATCCGGATTATGCCTTCGGCTACGACCACCGCGACTATTTCGCGCCCGCCATCAAGGCACAGGGCGGCGAGGTGGTGGCGCAGATCCCGATCCCGCCGACCGAAAGCTCGTTCACCAAGTACCTGCCGCAGATCCCCGCCGACACCGAGGTCCTGTACCACGTCATGGTCGGCCCCGGCGTTTTGACCTTCGTCAAGGAACTCGGCGAGTTCTACGGCTCGAACAAGCCCCAGCTGTTCGGCTTCATCGATTCGCTCGAAGCCGTCGACATCAACAGCCCAGGCCTCGAATTCCTCGACGGCAGCCATTTCTGGGAAGGCTCGCCGCGCTACGCCCAGGCCAATGACAGCGAAGCGATGAAGGCCTACCGCGCAGCCGTCGGCATCGACGACAACGGCGCTTCGACGACGGACGCCAAGGACGTCTCGACCGCCGCCCACATGTTCGGCTGCTGGGAGACGCTCTACGTCATCAAGAAGGCGATGGAGGATTCCGGCTACAAGGGACCGGAGGACCGCGCAAAGCTGGTCGAGGCGACCGAGGCGCTGACCGAGTTCAAGGACGGCCCCGAGCATCCGCAGGGCGACAAGACGTTCAACGGCAAGATCCACCAGGTCTTCGGCCACCAGAACATCTCCAAGGTCGAGGGCGGCAAGCTCAACGTCGTCCACCGGACCTCGATCGAGGACGGCATGTACGAGCCGGAAGGCGACTACACGACGCAGCCGCTGTGAGCTGAAGGCCCAATGCCGGTGCTGCCCCTCATCCCCCTGCCGGGACCTTCTCCCCGTGGAACGGGGAGAAGGAAGACGGCCGCAACGCCGACGCCCCCCTCGCCCCGTTTACGGGGAGAGAGTAAGGGTGAGGGGCAGCGCTGTCCTTGCCGGACAATCGACACCTGATGGCCTTCTTCCCGCATCTCCTGCTTGCCACGCTCGAAGGGCTGGTCACCTCGGCGGTGCTGGCGCTGACGGCGCTCGGCCTGTCGCTGGTGTTCGGGGTGATGCGCATCGTCAACGTCGCCCATGGCGAGTTCTTCATGCTCGGCGCGGTGCTTGCCTGGGCGATCACCACTGCCGTGAGCGGCCACCCGGCGCTCGGCTTCGCCGCCGCCCTGGTGCTGTCGCCGCTGATCGTCGGCGCCATAGCCTGGGTGTCGGAGCGGCTCGTGCTGCGGCGGGTCGAATACAACCCGGAGGCGACGATCGTTGCCACCATCGGCCTGCTCTACATCATCCAGCAGCTGGCGCTGACCTTCTATGGCCCCGAGGCGCGGCCGGTGGCGCCGCCCTTCAACGTCCGCATCCAGCTGCCCTGGTTCGGCTATTCCGGCTACAAGCTGTCGATCATCGCGGCCTCGGCGCTGCTGCTGCTTGCCACCTGGCTGGTGCTGACCCGCACGAGGATCGGCCTCATCATGCGGGCGACGCAGTATGACCGCGAAACGGCGCAGGCCTTCGGCATCCCGGTGGGCCGCGTCTATGGCGCGGTGTTCGCGCTCGGCGCCATGCTGGCGGCAATCGCCGCCGTGCTGATCGTGCCGATCCAGCAGGCGCATTACCTGATGGGGCTCGACCCGCTCCTGCTGTCGTTCATCGTCGTCATCATCGGCGGGCTCGGCTCGCTGCGCGGCACGGTCATCGCGGCGCTTCTGATCGGCGTGTCCGACGGCATCATCTCGATGTTCTTCTCGCCGACGCTGGCCAAGATCATCGCCACGCTCGTCGTCGCCATGGTGCTGGTGTTCCGCCCGCAGGGCCTGTTCGGAACGGCAACGAAATGACCGGAGAGGGAGAAGCGGCAAGGGTCTACGCGTTGCATGTGGCGGTCATCGCCCTGCTCGTCGCGCTGAACTTCGTGCTGCCCGAATATCATCATGGCGTCCTGGCGCGGGTGCTGGTGCTCGCCGTCTTCGCCATGGGCTACAACCTCTTGTTCGGCTATGTCGGGCTGCTCAGCCTCGGCCATGCGATGTTCTTTGCCGCCGGGCTCTATGGCGCCGGCCTGCCGCTCTATCATCTCGGCTGGGGCGTCGTGCCGGCCTTTGCCGGTGGCATTGGGGCAGGGTTCGTCGTCGCGCTGGCCGTCGGGCTGCTGGCGCTTCGCACGTCCGGCGTCGCCTTCATGATCGTGACCATGATGTTCGCCCAGGTATTCTACCTCACCACGCTCTATTTCGGCGAATGGACGCGCGGCGACGAAGGGCTGGTGCTGCAGCAACAGGCGCGGCGGATCACGCTCGGCAGCGGGACGCTCGACCTGACCAACCCGGTGACGCGCTATCTCACGGCGGTGGCGCTGTTTGCCGCGGCCCTGTTCGCCACGCTTGCCATCGTGCGCTCGCGCCACGGCCGTGTCCTCGTTGCCATCCGCGAGAACGAGGAGCGGACGAGGATGCTCGGCTACGACACCTTCGCCAACAAGCTGACGGCGGTGGTGATTTCGGGCATCATCTGCGCCGCAGCCGGTGCCGCCTACGCGCTTTTGTTCGGCTATGTCGGCTCGACCTTCGCCTCGGTGCAATATTCGATCCTGCCGCTGCTCTGGGTGCTGCTCGGGGGCGCTGCGACGACGCTCGGGCCGCTGATCGGCACGCTGTTCATGTACTACGTCATCGACATCACCAGCGGCTTCACTTCGGCCTACATGCTGGTTGTCGGCGCGATGCTGATCCTGCTGGTGTTATGGTTCCGCAAGGGCATTCTCGGCACCTTGCGCGAGCGCTGGCTCGGGTGGCTGCCATGACGGCGCTGCTGACCACGACAGGGCTGTCGCGCCATTTCGGCGGCCTGCGCGCCGTCGACGACGTCGACTTCTCGCTCGAGCCGGGCGAGATCCGGGCGGTGATCGGCCCCAACGGTGCCGGCAAGACGACCTTCGTCAGCCTCGTCTGCGGCCGCTACGCGCCGACCTCCGGCAGCATCGTCTTCGACGGAGAGGACATCACCGACATGCCGGCGCATATGAGGGTCCGGCGCGGCATCGCCTACACGTTCCAGATCACCAGCGTCTTTGCCAATCTCAGCGCCTACGAGAACGTGGCCCTGCCGGTGCAGCGGACGCTGACCGACGGGCGTTCGCGCGGTGCGGTGCGGCAGGGCGCGATGGAGGCGCTGGAGCGCGTGGGGCTCGCAAACCGCGCGCACGAGCCGGCAGGTGCGCTGGCCTACGGCCACCAGCGCCTGCTCGAGGTGGCGATGGGCCTGGCGCTCAAGCCGCGGCTGCTCATCCTCGACGAGCCGACGCAGGGCCTGTCGGACGGCGAGATCGAGAACTTCATCGCCCTGGTGCGCGAGATCGCCAGGGATGCCACCGTGCTCCTGATCGAGCACAACATGCAGGTGGTGATGGAACTGGCCCGGCGCATCACCGTGTTCAACGCCGGCAGGATCCTGGCCGAGGGCAGCCCGGCCGAAATCCGCGCCAACAGCGCCGTTCAGGAGGCCTATCTCGGCACCGTGCGGGAGGCCGGCGCATGAGCGCGGCGCTGACGATCGGCGGCCTCGACTGTTTCTACGGCGAGGTGCAGGTGCTGCACGGCCTCGAGCTCGAGTTGCGCAAGGGCGAGGTGTTGTGCCTGCTCGGCCGCAACGGCGCCGGCAAGACGACGACGCTGAAGACGATCATGGGGCTGGTACCGGCGCGTGCCGGCTCGATCAAACTGGCCGCGCGCGAACTGACCGAACTTGCGGCGCATGAGGTGCCTAAGGCGGGCGTCGCCTACGTGCCGCAGGGCCGCCGCCTGTTTGCCGAACTGACGGTGGCCGAGAACATCGAAATCGGCCTGATGACGCGCAACAAGGGCAAGGCCGTGCGGGAAAGCGTCCTCGACCTGTTTCCGCTGCTGCGCGACCGGCTCAGGCAGCGCTCCGGCACGCTGTCGGGCGGCGAACAGCAGATGCTGGCGATGGCGCGTGCTTTGTGTCTCGAACCCGATGTGCTGCTGCTCGACGAGCCGACCGAAGGGCTGATGCCGTCGATGATCGCCAGGATACGCGAGACCGTGGCCGGGCTGCGCGATCGCGGGGTCTCGACCATCCTGGTCGAGCAGCGGGTGGACGCGGTGCTGTCGGTTGCCGACCGTGTCGCCTTCATCGAGAACGGCCGCAACCGCGAGACAGTGGACGTCGCGCAGTTACGCGACGACCCGGCGCTGGTGCGCCGCTATGTCGGCGTAGGGTAATCGGATTGCCCCTCATCCCCTGCCGGACCTTCTCCCCGTCATGACGGGGAGAAGGATGCCGGCCGCAACGGTGACGCCCCCTCGCCCCGTCCTTCACGGGGAGAGGGTAAGGGTGAGGGGCAATCTCGCCCTCAGCCGAAGAACACGAAGCCCGCGATCAGGAAGGTCGGGATCAGCACAAGCCCCGACCAGAGCATGTAGCCGAAAAAGCCCGGCATCCTGATCCCGCTCTCGCGGGCGATGGCATAGACCATGAAATTGGGCGCGTTGCCGATGTAGGTGTTGGCGCCCATGAACACCGCACCCGCCGAGATCGCCGCCAGGGTGCTGGCAAACGTGGTCATCAGCACCTTGGGATCGCCGCCGGCGAGTTCGAAGAACACGAGGTAGGTTGGCGCATTGTCGAGAAACGACGACAATGCGCCGGTCAGCCAGAAATAGGCGAGGTCGTTCGGTGCGCCGGTCGGCCCGGTGACCATCGCCACCAATGGAGCGAAGGCCCCGTCCAGGCCCGCCCGCAGGATGGCGATGACCGGCACGATGCAGATGAAGATGCCGGCAAACAGCTTGGCCACCTCGAGGATCGGGCCCCAGTTGAAGCCGTTGGCGGCGCGATACTCCTTGCGGGTGATGCGCAGCGAAACCAGCGCAAGCACCACGATGATGGCGTCGCGGACGAGATTTTGCAGCTCGACGTGCACGCCCTGGATGGTGAAGGCCGTGCCCGGCTTCCACGACGCCGACAGCAGGATGGCGCCGACGACGCCGGCGAGCAGGACGATGTTGGCGCGGCCGCGGATGCGGACCCTGGAGTCCGGCGTCGGGTCCTTGATCTTGGGCTGGCCCTTCTCGCGGCTGTGCAGGAACCAGTCGAGGGCGAGGAAGACGCCGAGCACGATGCCGCCGACCAGCAGCGTCTCGCGCCACAGATTGGCCGTCGTCCAGAAGAAATCGACGCCGCGGAGGAAGCCGACGAACAGCGGCGGGTCACCGAGCGGCGTCAGCGATCCGCCGATGTTCGACACCAGGAAGATGAAGAAGACGATGACATGGGCGTTGAACGGCCGGTTGTCATTGGCGCGGATGATCGGGCGGATCAGGATCATCGACGCACCGGTGGTGCCGACCACCGAGGCGAGCGCTGCACCGATCAGCAGCAGCGCGCCATTGACCATCGGCGTGCCGTGGATATTGCCGGCAACCAGGATGCCGCCGGCGATGGTGAACAGCCCGAACAGCAGGATGATGAAGGACATGTATTCGAGCAGCAGCGCATGCAGCACCGCTTCCGACGATACGCCGAGACCGTGGAACCACACCATCGGCAGGACGGCCAGTGCCGCCCAGCCGGCGGTGATCTTGCCGTAGTGATGCTCCCAGACGTGATGATAGAGCAGCGGCCCGGTGGCAATGCTGAGCAGCAGGCCGGCAAAAGGCAGTGTCCACCACAACGACATGGCCGCACCGGGCAGCCCTTCCGCTGCCAAGGCCGAACCAGCGGTCAGGAGCAGCCCGGACAGCGCCAAGGGAGCTGCCGCAATATGCACGAATTTCATGTCGTCCCCTCAAGCCGGCGCGAAACGCCGGTTCACCCTTACCCCAGAACGGATGCTCAAACGAGCCTGACGCCGGCGTCGCGCATCTTGCCGATCATGATGTCGAGCGAGCCGCCGAGATCGATGGCCCGGCAGGCATCGAGCCGCACCGTGGTGGAGAAACCCTGCCTGACCGCATCGAGTGCCGAATAGGCGACGCAAAAATCGGTCGCGAGGCCGACCAGGGTGATCGAATCGATGCCGCGTTCGTCGAGATAGCCGGCAAGGCCGGTCGGCGTCAGGTGATCGTTCTCGAAGAAGGCCGAATAGCTGTCGATGCCGCCACGAAAGCCCTTGCGGATGACCAGCTCGGACTTTGCCCAGGCGAGGCCGGAATGGAAATCGGCGCCCTTGCTGCCCTGGATGCAATGGTCGGGCCACAGCGTCTGCGCACCATAGGGCATGTCGATGGTCTCGAAGGGCTGCTTGCCTTGATGGCTGGAGGCAAAGCTGGAATGGCCGGCCGGGTGCCAGTCCTGGGTCAACAGCACATGCTCGGTGTTGCGGATGAGATCGTTGACCAGCGGCATGATCTCGTCGCCGCCAGCGACGGCTAGCGCGCCGCCGGGGCAAAAATCGTTCTGTATGTCGATGACGATGAGCGCATCACCAGCCATGGAGCCTCCATCAAACCTGCGTCGAGTGGAGCCGCCGTCCCGGCGGCCGCTGAAACTCGACCAGATGGCCGCCCGCGTCAACCGCCAAACTGGCCGCGGCGGTCCAAGGGGCCGGCCCTCACGCGACGTAACGGCTTTGACAAAAGGTCGCAGCGAGCTATCATTTGCATGCGAATGAGTTTTGTCCGGCGGCATGCCGGGAGGCATTGCGTGACCCGTTACGCGAAACCCAAGACGCTCGATGAAGCGCTCGCGCTGCTCAGCGAAGGGTCGTGGCGCATCCTGGCCGGAGCGACCGACTTCTACCCCGCCCTCGGCAGCCGCCCGCTGCAACAGGATGTCATCGACATCAACGGCATCGCCGCGCTGCGCGGCATCGCCTGGACCGACAGCCATCTCGTCATCGGCGCCCGCACAAGCTGGACGGAGTTGCTGCATACGCCGCTGCCGCCGGCCTTCGACACCCTGAAGCAGGCGGCGCGCGAAATCGGCTCGGTCCAGATCCAGAACGTGGCGTCGGTCGCCGGCAACATCTGCAACGCCTCGCCGGCGGCGGACGGCGTTCCGGCGCTGCTGGTGCTTGATGCCGAGCTTGAGCTGCGATCGCGGCACGCCACGCGGATCGTTGCGCTGCACCAGTTCGTCGTCGGCAACCGCAAGACAATCCTGCGGGACGACGAGATGGTGACCGCGGTGCGGGTCCCCAGGGCGACGACTGCCGGCAATTCGGCCTTTTACAAGCTTGGGGCGCGGCGCTACCTCGTCATCTCCATCGCCATGGCGGCAGCGCGCGTCGTCCTCGACGGCGAAGGACGCATGACCACGGCAGCGGTCGCGGTGGGTTCGTGCTCGGCGGTGGCGCAGCGGCTGCACGGGCTGGAGCGCGAACTGGCCGGCCAGCCTCCGGAGCTCATCGAACGGATCGTCGGCAGTGCTGCCTTCGTCGAATTGTCGCCGATCGACGACGTGCGCGCCACTGCCGGCTACCGGCGGGCGGCGGCGCGGGAAATCGTGGCGCGCGCGCTGGTGCAGGCGGCAGGCGCGAGCGACAAACGGGCGGCGGCATGAAAACCGAGCGCGCGCCGATCGGCTTCATCGTCAACGGCGCGCCGGCGTCGGTGTCGACAGCGCCGCTGCGGCGGCTGTCGTCGGTGCTGCGCGACGACCTCGGGCTCACCGGCACCAAGGTCGGCTGCGATGCCGGCGATTGCGGCGCCTGCACGGTAATGCTCGACGGCGAGCCGGTCTGCGCCTGCCTGTTGCCGATGGCTTCGGTGGAAGGTGCTGCGGTGCGAACCGTCGAAGGTCTCGGCGGCGGCGGGCTGTCTGCCCTCCAGGCCTCGCTGCTGGCCCATGGCGCAGCACAATGCGGCATCTGCACGCCGGGAATCCTCGTGGCGGCGACCGCGCTGCTCGAACGCAACGCGTCTCCCAGCGAAGCCGAGGTGCAGGATGCGCTGGGCGGTGTGCTCTGCCGCTGCACCGGCTATCGCAAGATCGTGGCAGCGGTCCTGGATGCGCATCGGCACCTGCCGGGCGGCGATCCGGATTTGCGCCTGCCGCCCGCAGGCCAGGCGGTCGGCGCCTCGCCGGTCAGGCTCGACGGCGTGGCGAAGGTGACGGGTGCCGAAAAATTCGGCGGCGATTCGTTCCCCGCGGATGCGCTGTCGGTGCTGGTCGTCCGCTCGCCGCACCACCGCGCCGCGTTCAGCTTCGGCGATCTCGACGCCTATATCGCCGGCAATGCCGGTGTCGCGGCCGTCTTCACCGCCGCCGACATTCCCGGCGTCAACTGCTTCGGCGTCATCCCGCCCTTCGCCGACCAGCCGGCGCTGGCCGATAGCGAGGCCCGGTTCCGCGGCGAGGCGGTGGCGCTGGTGGCCTGCGAAGGCTGGGTCGCCCGCGAACTCGACCTCGCCGAATTCCCGATACAATGGCACGAGCTGCCGGCAGCGATGGAGCCCGCCACGGCACAGGCGGCGGGCGCCGCGCTGGTCCATGCCCACCGGCCGGACAATATCCTGGTGCAGGGCGTGGCCGAGCGCGGCGATCCTGAGACGGCGCTTGCCAATGCCGCTGTCATCGTCTCGAGCGAGATCGAAACCTGCTATGTCGAACACGCCTATATCGAGCCGGAAGCCGGCTATGCATTCGTCGACGACGGCGTGCTCACCATCGTCGCCTGCACGCAGGCGCCGCACATGGACCGCGACGACACGGCGCGGGTCCTCGGTCTCGCGCCTGACAAGGTCCGCGTCGTGCCGACTGCGACCGGCGGCGGCTTCGGCTCGAAAATCGATGTCTCGCTGCAGCCGCTGATCGGCCTCGTTGCGCTGAAGACCGGCCGGCCGGCGGCCCTTGCCTATACGCGCACGGACTCGATGGCCTCGACCACCAAGCGCCATCCCGCCGCCATGCAGGCGACGATCGGCGCCGATGCCGACGGCACGATCCGCGGCATGGTCTTTTCCGGCGACTTCAACACCGGCGCCTATGCCAGTTTCGGACCCACAGTCGCCAACCGCGTGCCGGTGCATGCATCGGGCCCTTACGCCACGCCCAACTACCGCGGCGTCGCCCGCGCCATCCACACCAACGGCCCGGTGTCGGGCGCGTTCCGCGGTTTCGGCGTGCCGCAGGCGACGCTGATGCAGGAAACGCTGTTCGACGCGCTTGCCTATCGCCTCGGCATCGACCGCCTGCAAATCCGCTTGCAGAATGCCCTTCGAAACGGCTCCGAAACGGTAACTGGCCAGCGGCTCGAAGCCGGCGTCGGCATCGCCGACTGCCTCACTGCTCTCGCGCCACACTGGACGCGCGCACTGACGGACGCGGACATCTTCAATGCTTCGCAGAGCGTCGTCCGGCGCGGCGTCGGCATCGCCTCGTGCTGGTATGGCTGCGGCAACACCTCACTGCCCAACCCCTCGACCATCAAGCTCGGCATCACGCCCGATGGCAAGGTGGCGCTGCACCAGGGCGCGGTCGACATCGGCCAGGGCTCGAACACGGTGGTTGCCCAGATCGCCGCCGACGCGCTCGGCCTGCCGCTTGGCGATTTCACGCTGCGCAGCGCCGACACCGCAATCACGCCCGATGCCGGCAAGACCTCGGCGTCGCGCCAGACCTATGTCTCGGGCAAGGCAGCGGAAAAGGCCGCACGCACCTTGCGCGAACGCATCCTGCGCTACGCCAACGTCTCCGCGGATGCATCGCTGCAATTGCTGTCCGGCGGGCTGCTTCTGGTGCATGAGGGCGGAGAACGGCGGCGCATCGACCTGGCGCTGCTTGCGCCCGATGGCGACGGCCTCGTCTTCGCCGCCGAGGAGAGCTACGACCCGCCGACCACGCCGCTCGACGCCAGAGGCCAGGGCAAGCCCTACGCGGTCTATGGCTATGGCGCGCAGATCGCCGAGCTCGAGGTCGACATGGCGCTGGGAACGGTGAAGCTGATCAAAATCACCGCCGCGCACGATGTCGGCAAAGCGATCAACCCGCTGCTCGCCGAAGGCCAGATCGAAGGTGGCATCGCCCAGGGCATCGGCATGGCGCTGATGGAGGAATACATCCCCGGCCGCACCGAGAACCTGCATGACTACCTGATTCCGACGATCGGCGATGTGCCGCCGATCGAGACCGTTCTGGTGGAAGTTCCGGACCCGGAAGGACCGTTCGGCGCCAAGGGCTTGGGCGAGCACGTGCTGATCCCGACGGCACCGGCGATCCTCAACGCCATCCGCCACGCCACCGGCGCTTCGGTCCGCAAGCTTCCGGCAAGCCCGACGCGTATCGTGGAGGCAATAAATCGGGCCCGATCGCGATGAACGAATTGTCCGAGCGCTTCGAAACGCATGAGGCCGGCGACAGGCAGGCAGGCGAGAAGCTGCGCTGCGATGCCTGCCCGGTCATGTGCTACATCGCCGAGGGCCGCACCGGCGCCTGCGACCGCTACGGCAATTTCGGCAACCGCATCGTGCGCTGCGATCCCGTGCGCGTGCTCGACTATGCCGTCGAGCGCGGCGCCCCGCTGGTGCCGTTCGGCGACGAGCCCTGGGACGGCGAACTGGTCAACACCGGCCGGCATTTCGTCACCGCCATCGGTTCCGGCACGACCTATCCCGATTACAAGCCAGCACCATTCATCGTCAGCCAGGAGGTCGAGGGCGTCGACCTTGTGACCGTCGTCACCGAGGGCATCTTCTCTTATTGCGGCGTCAAGGTGAAGATCGACACCGACCGCCATCTCGGCCTGGAGACAGCGACCGTGCGCGCCCAGGGCGAGGCGGTCGGCCATGTGACGACGGGCGAATACGGCTCGCAGATGCTGTCGCTCGGCGGCGTGCACCACCTGACCGGCGGCTCGAAATCCGAGGGGCGGGCGACCTGCGAGACCCTGCTCGAGCTTTGCAACAAGAAGCCGGTCGAGCTGACCATCGACGGCGGCGCGACCGTGGTCGTCGAAGCCGGCAAGCCCCCGGTCATCGACGGCCAGGCCGAACACCGCATGCGGGTCGGCTGCGGCTCGGCGACCATCGGCATGTTCGGCACGCAATGGCGTGGCCTGGTCGACGAGGTGGTGGTGGTCGACGATCACATCACTGGCGTCGTGTCCGAGCACCAGGCCGGCAAGGTGCTGGGCTGGGAAGACACGGGGATCCGGATCCTCGGGCGGAAATCGACGCCGGGGCGCTATTTCAAGGTATCGGAGCCCGGTCTCGGCTGGGGCGGCACGTCGATCTCCGATCCCCTCGCCATCCTCGGCGACTGGAACGCCAAGAAGGGCGCACGGCCCGGCCTGTCGCTGCTGATGGTGTCGACGACGGGCGAGCAGTTTGCCTACTACGAGCTGGACGAGGCGCTCAAGCCAGTCGAAAAGCCGTTTCCCGAACGGCTGCGCAAGTCGGTCGGGCTGATCGAGGACAATTGTGAGCCGGCTTTGTGCACCGTGCTGTTCGTCGGCGGCGCAGGCGGTTCGCTGCGCGCCGGGGTCACCGAAAACCCGGTCAACCTGACCCGCTCCGTCCATGGGCTGAAAACCTATGTCACCGTCGGCGGGGCGCCGGTCTATGTCTGGCCGGGAGGCGGCATCACGCTGATGGTCGACGTCACCCGCGTGCCCGATGGCGCCTTCGGCTACGTGCCGACGCCGGCGCTGGTGGCCCCGATCGAATTCACGCTGCGCAAGGACGACTACCTGGCGCTCGGCGGCTACGAGGCCGACATCCGCAGCATTGGCGACGTGCTCGCGCGCGGCGGCGAATACTTCAACGAGCGGGCCGTGGCAGCGGCGATGGCGGACAATCCCTGGCCGCCGCTGGTGCAACTGCGCCGGGCTAAGCCGGGCAGTTCGCCATGAACGGCGCGCAGGCACACTGGCTGCCGGACGGGCGCCGTCTGCATCTCAACCACGGGCCGATTGACCTGATCGTCGAGGGTTTCGGCGCGAGCGACGAACTGCGCGCCGCCTATGGCCAGGCGATCGAGCGCTTCCCGGCCATATTGCCCGAATTGGTCGCAGAGCTGGGCGAGCTGCGCCGCCCGGCTTCGACCAGCCCCCGGCACTTCGCCAGCGCGACGGCACGGCGCATGGAAGCGGCGGTCGCGCCGCTGGCGCGACGGTTCATCACGCCGATGGCCGCCGTCGCCGGCTCGGTCGCCGACGAGATGCTGGCGGCGATGGTCGCCGGGCGCCGGCTCGACCGGGCCTATGTCAACAATGGCGGCGACGTAGCGCTGCATATCGCGCCGGGCGCGCAGATGTCGGCGGCCATCGCCGGCACCGGCCATGGCCTCGCCGACCGGCTGACGATCCGCTGGCAGGATCCCGTGCGCGGCATCGCCACCAGCGGCTGGCGCGGGCGCAGCTTTTCGCTCGGCATCGCCGATGCGGTCACTGTCCTTGCGGCGAGCGCGGCAGCGGCCGACGCGGCGGCAACGCTGATCGCCAATGCCGTCGACCTGCCGGGCCACCTGGCGATCGCGCGGCGGCCGGCGCGCGATCTGGCTCCCGACAGCGATCTCGGCGACAGGCCGGTGACCACCGGTGTCGGTTTGCTGACGCCGCCGGAGATCGACCGGGCGCTCGACGCCGGGCTTACGGTCGCCGACCGGATGCGGCGGCAAGGGTCGATCCAGACTGCCGTATTATTCCTTGCAGGCGAACATCGTGTCAGCGGCATGCCGGCTGAGCGGTTCACGAGGGGGGTACTGAGCCATGCATGAGTTTCCGATCCGCAAGATCGCGGTCACCGTCGAAGAGATATTCCACGATGGCGGCCCGCCCGCCCAGCAGCCGCGCCGCCGCGCTGCGGCCCTTGCGGTGGTGAGGAACCCGTTTGCCGGTCGCCATGTCGAGGAGCTGCAGAGCGCCATGGACGACCTCAAGCCGCTCGGGCTGATGCTGACCGACCGGCTGATCTCGGCGCTCGGCGACGCCAGGACCATCGACGGCTATGGCAAGGGTGCCATCGTCGGCAGCGCCGGCGAGCTGGAACATGGCGCGCTGTGGCATGTGCCCGGCGGCTACGCCATGCGCGAAAGGCTGGGCGAGGCCAAGGCGATCGTGCCTTCGGCGAAGAAGCTCGGCGGTTTCGGCGCGCGCATGGACGTGCCGGTCGGGCACATCAACGCCGCCTATGTGCGCAGCCATTTCGACGCCATGGAAGTCGGCGTGCCCGACGGCCCGCGCCCAGACGAGATCGTCTTCGCACTGGTCATGACCTGCGGTCCGCGCATCCACGACCGCATGGGTGGATTGAAGGCCTCCGACATCAAGGCCTGGGATGGGCTGAGATGAGCCCGGAAGCGGTCGAGAACGACTATCGGCTGCAGGGGCAGATCGGCTTCGTCCTGCGCAAGGCGAACCAGCGCCACCTGGCGATCTTTTCCTCGCATATCGTCGACCTGACGCCGCCGCAATTCGCGGCACTGGCCAAGCTGCGCGACGTCGGCGAAACCTCGCAGAACCAGCTCGGCGGGCTGATCGCCATGGATGCGGCGACCGTCAAGGGCGTGATCGACCGGCTCGCCGCGCGCGGCCTGGTGCAGCTGGCCAAGCACGAGGTCGACAAGCGGCGGCTGATGGTGCGCCTGACCGGCGAAGGCCGCCAGATGATCGACCAGCTCGTGCCGGTGGCGCGCACGATCACCGAAGAAACGCTGTCGCCACTGTCCGCCAAGGATGCGGCGACACTGGTGGCACTGCTTTCGAAGATAAGCTGAGGGAGTAGGGAGTAGGGAGTAGGGAGTAGGGAGTAGGGAGTAGGGAGAACTTACTGCCTTGTTCTCTATTCTCTATTCTCTATTCTCTATTCCCTATTCCCTATTCCCTATTCCCTCATTTTCCCCCTCAATCGCCGTAGGGGACCCAGACGTTCTTCACTTCGACGGCACGGCGGAGGAAGGCTTCGCCTTGTGCGGTTGGCCAGTCGAGGCTGCGGCCGTGGCCGGTCCAGACGCG
>NZ_JACHOU010000002.1 GCF_014206975.1 Aminobacter aganoensis | reverse complement strand
CAATCGGCGATATCTGTGACCTCTTCGACCCAACACAATGCCGAAACTTCTTCAAGGCTGCCGGATATGAGACCGATTAAGTGCGACACGCTCTAGACAATCAAGATTGGCATAGGCGCGCGCAAGCAGTCGCGCACGACATTCGGTCCAAGGCCCTGGAGATGACGATCGCACGCGGTATGTCCTACTTGGGACAAGCCTGCTCCGCGGCTGAGATCCTCAGCGCAATACACGTACAAAGCATGGATCGCGGGCGCGGGGACGGCTTCGTTCTTTCACCGTCCCATTATGCATTGCCCCTTTGGGCCATGCTGGTTGCATTAGGTGAGCTTAGCGAAGATGAGTTCAACACCTTTCAGCAAGACGGCAGCCCCCTTGATCTAATCCCTAGCGGAGAAGTGCCAGGAACCATCTTTTCGATCGGTTCCCTCGGGCAAGGGTTAAGTCAGGCGGTCGGACTGGCCCTCGCCCGGCGCCTTCGCGGCGAGCAAGGAAAGATCTTCGTCCTCGTGTCCGACGGCGAGTTGCAGGAAGGCCAGACCTGGGAAGCGCTAATGACCTGCGGCCACTATCAATTGGTGAATCTCGTCATTCTCTTCGACCTAAACGACAGCCAGGTTGACGGGTCCGTCGATAGGGTAATGCGGATTGATCCCGTCGTGGAGAAACTACAGGCCTTTGGATTGGATGCAGCGGAAATCGACGGCCATGACCTTCATGCGATTGCAAATGCAATCGAGGCAGGGGACGGCAAGCGAACGCGGGCGATTGCGTGTCGCACCTGCATCTGGAAGGGCATCCCATCGCTGTCTCACCGCGAGAAACTGCACATGGTTAGCTTCACCAAAGATGAAGCGGAACTCGCTCGCAACGACTTGGCAAAAGGAGCTTCGGCATGACCAGCGCAAAGCTCGTGAATGACCGCATTGCGAACCCGTATGGGACCGCCTTTCTGGAGTATGCTGGTCCTCGACCAGATGTTGTGGTTCTGGCAGGAGACACTGCTGGGAATAATCTTTCCGCCTTTCGAGATGCTCATCCTGAGAGATTCCTCAACATTGGGATGGCGGAGCAGAACATGATAGGCGTGGCCGGCGGGATGGCACGCGGCGGCCTGACGCCTTTCGTGCACACGATTGCCACCTTTCTCACTCGGCGAACCTTTGATCAGATGGTGATGGCCATTGCCTATCCGAAAATGCGCGTCCGCCTCATAGGCGGTTTCGCGGGTCTAAACTTTGGAGGCGTGAGCCACCAGGCTATCGATGACGTCGCATTGATGCGAGCGATTCCCGGAATGGTTATCCTGGACTTGGCGGATGCAACCGAAATTCGCACCATGCTGCCGACGCTCGATCCCGTGGACGGACCCGTCTACTGCAGAATACCGCGGCCGGAACTCTTGACCACCGAGGTTCCAGTCCTTTTTGACACCCCTTTCGAGTTGGGTGTCGCCAGGGAACTAAGTCACGGCACGGACCTCGCGCTTATCTCATCGTCGATCACCACCTCGCCGGCGATTCTTGCCGCGCAATGGCTGCAGAATGCTGGTGTGGGGGTCCACCACCTTCACATCTCGACCGTTCGGCCGCTTGATGACGTTGCCGTGCTAGATGCTGTCGAACGCACCCGGGCAACGATTGTCGTTGAGAACCACCTTACTACAGGTGGGCTTGGCTCGGCGGTGGCGGAGCTCATGGCAGAGCGCGGTTCCAACCGCCGCCTCGTTCGCCTGGGACTTCGGGACACCTATGCTCGTGGTGGAACGGAAGTCTATTTGCTGGCCAGGCAGCACATGGATGCCCCTGCGATTTTGAAAGCCGCTCAAGGCCTTCTTGATCTCGACCCATCGATACTTGTCAACATCACCGAGCTCAACCCCACGACGAAATCGCACAGCAAAGGAAAACCCTCATACGGCATTATATAGACGCACCCGTCGGTCTTATCTAAGTCGTGGCTACCCGCGGTCTCGCTGGCTAGTGGGCTATTGGAGCGCGCATGAAAGGGTACGACACCGAACTCGTGGCACCCTTTGAACTGCGGAACAGGCTATCTGTTTTCGAGTGGTCGGCAACCCCGTTCCATTTGGATTTCGCCCCACCATGCCGAGTTTGTTGAGTAGCCACGTCGCGTCGTGATACGTGGCCATATATGATCTCACTTCGTCACCGCTCAGGGGTTTATAGGCCGACTCGTGCGACCTATCCTCTGGGCGTCAGCGCCAAGCCACGAAGCATTACAGAGTGGCAGTTCGTGTGGACCACTGCCGGCAGATCAAATTGGAACTGGCTTGACGGCGGCGTCGACATGACCCTCGAACCTGGTACCCTTCTTCTCGCCCGTGAAGGGATGTACGCCGAATGGCATACGTGTACCGAATGCCGGATCAACTATGTTTTTTTTGAAATTTCGCCCCGCCCCGAGGCGTCATCGTGGCCAGTATTGAGGCAAATATCACCTGGACCACTGCCGGGTTTGCTTGAGTATCTGCTTTGGCTGAGTGAGGAGGATTTCTCCGACTGGGTAAGTCACGCAGAGCGGGTGGTCGACATTATTCTCCAAATGTTCGTCAACTTACCTCATCCCCAGCCGGAAATTGGAGAGCATAGGGCATTAGGGGCAGCTCTTACCTACATCAAAGAAGAATGGGCTAGGAGAATGCGGCCCATTGATATGACTGAATTAGCTTCAGTGGCGCACGTCTCCAAGGAACATCTAGCCCGACTGTTCTCCGACAAATATGGCACGGGATTTGTCAGAGCTTTGGAACTTTTCCGTGTGGCTCGCGCAGAGACCCTGCTCACGCAGACGAATTTAAGCGTCGCTGAAGTAGCGCTCCACTGCGGCTACACCGACCCGCTGCATTTTTCGAAGCGATTTCGTGCAATATTCGGAAGCTCTCCTGTCATCTATCGGCGTGGAAGTGCACGCCCAACTCCGTTGGCAACGGCCGGTCTGTTGCCGCTCGCTCGACGGCTCAACGCGCCGTGACAAGCGGGCCCAGCGTCGCCTTTGCAGCCCAATCGCTAGTCTAGTTGGCTCTCGCGTTCGCGACCGGGTTCTATCTCTGTCGCGGACGGCGTCCACATGCTTCTTAACCGTGGTTGCCGGTCTCGGCCCGTTCAGTTTCTAGAAAGAGAGGTGGCTCTGGGAATCTGGACAGTTGGGATAAGTGGCATTTCTGCCTGATATCGGCATGATGCCGTGAACAGGAGATACCATGAGCAGACGACCTCGCCGGAACCACAGCCCGGCCTTCAAGGCGAAGGTGGCGCTTGCCGCGATCAAGGGCGAGAAGACGCTGGCTGAGTTGGCCGAGCAGTTCGACGTGCATGCCAATCAGATCACGTCGTGGCGCACGCAGCTTCTGGAAGGGGCAGCTGAAGTCTTCGGCGGCGACAGCAGGACCGAAGCGCCGCCACCGATCGACGTGAAGGAACTGCACGCCAAGATCGGTGAGTTGACGCTCACGAACGATTTTTTAGCCGGCGCGCTCACCAAGGCGGGGTTGCTGAGCGCAAGACGATGATCGACCGTCAGCACCCCTTGCCCGTCAGGAAGCAGGCGGCGGCCCTCGGCATCAGCCGGGGGAGCGTCTACTATCTGCCGCGACCGGTTCCCGCTGCCGATCTGGTGTTGATGCTGCGGATCGACAAACTGCATCTGGATTATCCGTTCGCGGGCAGCCGCATGATGCGCGACTTCCTCGTTCGCGAGGGCTTCGATGTCGGCCGGCTCCACGTCGCGACACTGATGAAGCGCATGAGGATCGCGGCGATCTATCGGCGCCCGAACACCTCGAAGCCGGCTCCGGGCCACAAGATCTACCCATACCTCTTGCACAAGCTGCCGATTACGCGATCCAACCAGGTCTGGGCGATCGACATCACATACATCCCCATGGCGCGTGGCTTTGTCTATCTCGCGGCCGTGGTCGACTGGTTCAGCCGCAAGGTGCTGGCCTGGCGGCTCTCGATCACCATGGACACGGCGTTCTGCATCGAGGCTGTCGAGGAGGCGCTGGCGAGATACGGCAAGCCTGACATCTTCAACTCGGACCAGGGCAGCCAGTTCACCAGCGTCGCCTTCACCGATCTGCTGAAGAAGCACGAGATCGCCATCAGCATGGACGGCAAGGGCGCATGGCGCGACAACGTGTTCGTCGAGAGGCTCTGGCGCACGATCAAATACGAGGAGGTCTACCTTCGCGCCTACGCCAGCGTGTCGGAGGCAAGAGCTTCACTCGGCCGATACATCGACCACTTCTACAACGCTCGCAGACCTCATTCGAGCCTTGACCGGCAGACGCCAGACGAGGCCTACTTCAATGCGCAGTCATCAATCCCGATGGCAGCCTAACCGAGGCAGCAATCCACTTAGCGAAAGCCCGGAAACTGTTCAAACAAACCGAGCCACTTCTGCTTGGCGAAGCAACTCGCCACTGGTGCGTAAGTTTTCCAAGCGCCGGCGATTTAGCTCTACAAGCCGTTCCTGGCGCCGCTCCAGATGGGGGGCGATTCGACGATCTTAAATTTAAGTGGCGTTCAAGGGCCATTCCCCTGAATGTGAATCGGCATGCAATTTTGACCCCCTAGACGGGAGGATCGGCGTCCAATTTTGACCCCCCTCGTGAAGTCGATCTGCGATCATCCGTTCGTTTCGGCGAGCGGGTGGAGAGGGGATGAAGTCAGTGGATACGATCGCCCGGGTTCGGCGTGCCTTTCATGTGCAGGGGTGGTCGCTCAAGCGGATCTGCCGCGAGCTGCACGTGTCGCGCAACACCGTCCGCAAGATCCTCAGGTCCGACGAGACGTCGTTCTCCTATGAGCGGGAGCGACAGCCGAAGCCGAAGACCGGACCGTGGAAGGACCAGCTCGACGGGCTCCTTAATGGCAATCTCGGCAAGTCGGCGCGCGAGCAACTGACGCTGATCCGGATCTACGAGGAGCTTCGCGCGCTTGGCTATGAGGGCGGCTACGACGCCGTGCGCCGATACGCGGGGAGCTGGGCGAAGACGAGAGGATCGGCGGCGGCCGAGGCCTACGTGCCGCTGCTCTTCGCGCCGGGCGAGGCCTACCAGTTCGACTGGAGCCACGAGATCGTCCTGCTTGCCGGCGTGACGGTGACCGTGAAGGTCGCTCACGTCCGGCTCTGCCACAGCCGCATGATGTTCGTGCGGGCCTATCCGCGCGAGACGCAGGAGATGGTGTTCGATGCCCACGACCGGGCCTTCGCCTTCTTCGGCGGCGCCTGCACGCGCGGCATCTACGACAACATGAAGACGGCGGTGGAGACAGTCTTCGTCGGCAAGGACCGGCAATACAACCGTCGCTTCCTGCAGATGTGCAGCCACTATCTGGTGCAGCCCGTCGCCTGCACGCCGGCCTCGGGCTGGGAGAAGGGTCAGGTCGAGAACCAAGTCGGGCTGGTGCGCGAACGCTTCTTCACGCCGCGGCTGCGCTTCCAGAACTACGAGCAGCTGAACGCATGGCTGCTCGACAAGTGCGTCGCCTACGCCAGGGCGCATCGCCATATCGACCAGCCGGAGCGCACCATCTGGGATGTGTTCGAGGAGGAACGCGGCAAGCTGGTCGAGTATCGTGGTCCCTTCGACGGATTCCACACCGTTCCTGCCTCGGTGTCGAAGACCTGCACCGTGCGCTTCGACAACAACAAATACTCGGTGATCTCGACCGCTGTCGGCAGACCCGTCGAGATCCAGGCCTATGCCGATCGCATCGTCGTGCGCCAGGACGGCACGATCGTTGGTGAGCATGCCCGCTCGTTCGGCCGCAACCAGACGGTCTACGATCCTTGGCACTACGTCCCGGTGCTGGCGCGCAAGCCCGGCGCGCTGCGCAACGGCGCGCCGTTCCAAGGCTGGGAACTGCCGTCGGCGATGGAGCGGGTCAGGCGCAGGCTGAAGGCCGCCGACGACGGCGACCGGCAGATGGTGTCGATCCTGACCGCGGTGCTGTCGGATGGGCTCGATGCCGTCGAGACCGCCTGCCAGCAGGCGCTGTCCGAGAACGTCTGCTCGTCGGACGTCATCCTCAACATCCTGGCCCGACGCCGCGATCCGGCGCCGGCCATCACCATCCTCACACCCGACGCACTGCGCTTGGCGATCGAGCCGCAGGCCGACTGCGCCCGCTACGACAGCCTCAGGAGGGCAAGCTGATGGAACGCACCCAGGTTCTGGATCTGATGGGGACGCTGAAGCTCTATGGCATGCGCAGTGCCTACGACGAGATCATGACCACCGCGATCAAGCGTCAGCACGAGCCGCCGAGAGTCGTCGGCGACCTGCTGTCGGCCGAGATCGCCGAGAAGCAGGCGCGCTCCATCAAATACCAGCTCACCGTCGCCAAACTGCCGCTGGCCAAGGACATCGACGACTTCGACTTCGCCGACACGCCCGTTAACGAGACGCTCGTGCGCGACCTTGCCACCGGCGCCTTCGTCGCCGACCAGCGCAACGCCGTCCTCATCGGCGGGACCGGCACGGGCAAGTCGCACCTGGCCATCGCGATCGCCCGCGCGCTCATCCGCAGTGGAACCCGTGGCCGCTTCTTCAACGTCGTCGATCTGGTCAACCGGCTGGAGACCGAGCACCGCTCCGGCAAGCAGGGACGCATCGCCGACTACCTGACCCGGCTCGACTTCGTCGTGCTCGACGAACTGGGCTATCTCCCCTTCGCCCAGGCTGGCGGCCAGCTCCTCTTCCACCTGATCAGCCGGCTCTACGAGCGGACCTCGATCATCGTGACCACCAACCTCGCCTTCGGGGAATGGCCCGCCGTCTTCGGCGACGCCAAGATGACCACCGCGCTGCTCGATCGGCTCACCCATCACTGCGAGATCATCGAGACCGGCAACGAATCCTGGCGCTTCAAGAACCGCTCTCAAAGCTAAAGCCGAAAAGCCTCACCAACGCGCCCGACCGGGCTGCGCAACCCAGACTAGCTCCACCCGGTCGGGCGCTCACCGTCGCGCACTACGAGGGGGGTCAATATTGAACGCCGATCCAGGGTCAACTTTGCGCGCCGATTGACACCCTGAAGTTGATGAATTGCATGATCCGCTCGGTGATCAAGCCGAGCCGAAGGGCTGCCACTGACAGAACGGGAGGAAGGGCGGCTTTCCGGCCGCTATGATCTGATGCAAAAAATGTTGGAAGTTACATGCAATTACCGACGGTTTGATACATGACCAAATCCGCCGAAACTTCGCAGCGCGACCTTGCCGTGAAACTGATCGAGCGCCACGCTATCATGCGCCTGTCGGACCTGAAACGCCGAGGCATCAATCCGGTAACGCTTGCGCGCCTAGTCGACGAGCGCGTCCTCGA
The DNA here is from genome assembly GCF_014206975.1 of Aminobacter aganoensis. Taxonomy (GTDB): domain Bacteria; phylum Pseudomonadota; class Alphaproteobacteria; order Rhizobiales; family Rhizobiaceae; genus Aminobacter; species Aminobacter aganoensis. Next base: position 697,289 of record NZ_JACHOU010000002.1, on the reverse strand, counting down.
GCGCCCCTCGCGCGGGCTCTACGAACGCGCAGGTGCCGAGGTCGATGTCGCGCATTCCCTGGCCGAGGTCGCGACGCGTGTTCCCTAGCCGAGGTCGCGACGCGTGTTCCAAGTGCGTGATCTGCCTTGTATCGGCGCTGCAGTTTCATGAGATCACGCTGCAACTGCCGCGGAGCGTCTGGATCGCAATCGGCTCGAAAGATCGCAAGCCCTCGATCGACTACCCGCCGATACGTGTCGCCCGCTTCGGCGACAAGGCACTCACCCTTGGGGTGGAAACTTACACCATCGATGCGGTGCCTGTCCGGATCTTCGATCTGGCCAAGTCGATCGTCGACTGCTTCCGCATCCGCAACACCGTCGGCCTCGACGTTGCAATGGAGGCGCTACGCACGGGCTGGCGATCCAGGAAAGCCAAGCCCGACGACATTGTCCGATATGCTCAGGCGTTGCGCATCTGGAGCGTCGTGTGTCCCTATTTCGAAAGCGTGGGTGCCGATGAAGGATAGGCCGGCCAACCTTCCCGCGTCCGTCCTTACACGGCTCCGCAATGTCGCTCGGGAAGGTGCGGCAATGGTCGGCATTCGTGGGAAAGAAGTGCTGCTCTTGCAGCCATAGAACCTCCCGGCCACGATCGTCGCAATTGGCGAGTTCGTTCTTCCGCCGCTCCAGAGGCGTTGGTCGCAGGCGAGAGTTTCGAGCGCCGTTGGCCGGCCGGCGGGCCGTGGACGTAAAGCTCGGCTTGCTCTGATGCTCTGGGCCGGACGGGCCGCAAGGAGCGGAGCGCCGGACGAGCTCCAACGAGAACCCCAAGTGTTGCCGACGGCCAAAATCCGGAAGGGTTGAAGTGTCTCAGCGGCGAGGATGCTATACCGTCATTTTTCTTCGGTTGGAGCGGCTTTCCACGGCAAGATTTTTTTACGTTGTATCAATTGGTTACGAGTCGGCCGCCTTGGCTCAGCCACCTTGTTGATGATGTGCCGAAGGCGAGCTTCACCAGACGATCGAATTTGGTGGTGTAGAAAAATCAGTGACTTGTCAGGACGTTGTGGCTGCCGATAGATGATGCAGGACACGACATGAATGCCGGGCCTGGCGCCCCGAGATTCCTCAATGAAAGGCCATAGTTAGAATTTGACGGTAAAAAGCGACGGTGTTTTCGATTTTGATGATTGAAAAAGTTATTTGAAATCAATAGCTAATCTGTCTCGTTGATGATGGCATGAGCCGATTGTCCGCCCTGCTTGGCTCTTGCGCTGGCGTACGGGCAGCTCCACGGCAAGCTCCCAACGCCGGTCAGCTGTCTGCAGCCGCCGCACAGCCTATGGCGCTCCTCGCGGCTCGAAGACGAGCCGCGAGCCCGGGCCGGAGGCTGGTTGCTTCCGGCTGGTTTGAGCACATCAGTTCTTGCCGTTAATGGCGATGCGCTTGGCTTTCGCTTGCGCACGCTCGGTCTTGGGCAGGGCGACGGTCAGCACGCCGTTCTTGAAATTGGCACTGACCTTGTCGTCCTCGACCTCGTAGCCAAGCGGGATGCGGCGCTCGAAGCGACCGTAGAAGCGCTCCGAGAACTGACGGTCCTTGTCTTCGGTTTCGGACTTCTTTTCGCCCTTCAACGTCAGTACCCCGTCTTCGAGCAGCACCTCGATGTCCTTTTCCTCGAGGCCGGGAACCTCGGCCGTGACGCGGATCTCCGTCTCGCCATCGGAGACTTCCACGTTCGGCCAGCCTCCGCCGTCGAACGAGGAGAACCTGCCGAGGGCCGGCAGGCGGCTGTCGAAACCACGGAAGACGTCGTCGAACAGCCGGTTCACCTCGCGGTGCAGCGACAGGAACGGGTCGCGATCGTCATCGCGGAAGACGCTCGGAAGCTGGTTGCCGTCGTTGCCGCCCCAGGGGATCAGATCACGTACGCTCATCGTTTTTCTCCTTTCATGCCTTCATGGTGTGCCTTTCTGCAAAGCTCCGCCGCGAGCCGGACGCGAACGTCCGGCTCTTGGGAGCATCATCGCGGATTGCTCAGGCGGCCTGCTTTTCGGCCTCGATCTTGCGCTGCGCGACCTTCGGCGTGGCCGCTGCGCTGCCGATCTCGATCCGGCGCGGCTTCATCTCTTCGGGAATCTCGCGCTTGAGATCGATCGTCAGCAGGCCGTTCTCCAGACTGGCGCCATTAACTTTTACGTGGTCGGCCAACTGGAAGCGGCGTTCGAACGCTCGGCCAGCGATGCCACGATGCAGGTACTCGGCCTTGTCTTCGCCGTTCTTCTCGCCGGTCACCAGAAGCATGTTCTGCTCCTGCGTCATCGACAACTCGTCCTGGCTGAAGCCGGCCACCGCCATGGTGATGCGGTAGTCGTCCTCGCCGGTCCTGGCGATGTCGTAAGGGGGCCAGTTGTCGATGGTCGTTGTCGCTCGGCTCGCGTTCTCGAGAAGGTCGAAGACGCGGTCGAAGCCAATGCTCGACCGATAGAGCGGGGAAAAGTCGAATGCTGTTCTCATAGCCATATCCTCCATTGAGCAACATGGGTACGAGGAGCGCCAAGAAGCCGGCGCTCCCTGACCATGCCGGTCCCGTTCAGCGACCGGCGTCACTGACCTAGGAATCGTTTTTTCGCGCTTCAAGACCCTTATGAGACCAAAATTGTCGCCGGAACGTCGATCAGACATGCGGCGTTTCTGGACCTCACCTGCTCACAATACGTCGCAAATACTAGGAGGCTGGATGATGGCGATTACGCGCGAGGAGATCACATCTGTGCTCGGGCCGGTCGACGACGAACTCGTCGCAGAGCTGATGGAGACCGGAGCATCGGCCGAGGAGCTTCGGGAGGCATGGGGCTGGCTTCACAACGACGAGGCGCTGATGGGTGCGGGGCGCCCGCTGCCCGGAACCCGAGTGGGCAGGCTGATCGAGATGCTGGAACCGGACGAGGACGAAGCTTGCACCTCGTTCGGCCCCGGGCCGTCTTGAACTCGGGCCGCAAGCTGACCATGTCGTTTTCGAAAGGGAGCGCTCGCCCGTCAGGTTGATTCTTCAAAAAGACGATCAGAATTGCTGGAGGAGTTATAAACGACGTCACGTTTTCGGAACCCGTCATCCTGCATTTGCCCGGCATCGGCGACCGCAAGGTCGCGACCAGCTTCGAGGCGATCGAATGCCTTCAGAACGAATGGCCGCAATGGGCGCGAGGCAGGAACTGGCGCAGCGCGCAGTCAGCCTGTCGCGACGCACTCGATGGATGGTGTGGCGCGAAGATAGCACGACGAAGCTTCGTCAAAGCCGCGAACCGGGCGGGGCTTTTGCCGGGCCGGCGACGAGCGGACGCACCAGCCTGGCACGGGCCGGCATCATGCGAGGCGCATACGTGGCGGCCAGCGGCCCTCAGTGAATCGCGATGATCCCATCCACGGCCTTCCATTCGGACGGCCGGATCAGGCGATGGTGGGCGACGCGCACCGAGTGCAGCGCGCCCTCCAGCGTTTCCTTCCAGTAGCCCAGAAATCCCCGCAGTTCGGGAAAGTCCGGTGCCAGGTCATATTCCTGCCAGACATAGAGCTGCAGCAGGCTCGGATGGTCGGGCATGTGGTAGCGAATCTCGGCGGTCGTCAGGCCGTAACCTTCCATCTGCATGCGGAACTCCCGGCTCACCACTGCAGCCATTCCCTATCCTTTCTCTGCCTCAAGCATCCAGTCTTTGGCGTTCTGCCCGGCTCATTGCCTCGGTGCGGTCTGATAGCGCCGAACCTGGGCCGTCCAGACGCCGCAGTGCGTCCATGATGCAATCGAACGAGATCGGCTGTTTGACGCCGGGTGGCTGCCTCAGCGCCGGCATGGATTCCACCGCGCAGGCGTCCGAAGCCCAGGATGAGAGGATCGCCCTCTTTTCGTGCAGGTCGAGCGTTCCGTCGCGCAGTACGTCGTCGGGATGCTTGTAGTGACGCGCCGGCGACAGCAACCGGTCGAGCGCGAGGTCATCGGCTTCGGGTGCCAGTGACGGGATGATCATCGAAAAATCGGTTCGGCCCATCGATATCCTCCTTCCGGTTTGCCGTTCCAAAGCTCCATTTCGATCTCAATTCGAGAAGCCATGCATGTCGCATGGCGGTCCTTAGATTTTGCTTGACCACGGATAAATTTCAAGCCGCCGGACGAGCCGAACCGGCAAATAGCTGCATGTTTTCATGATGCTAGCACTCGGCAGGATCGAGTGCCAAAAAATTTAGTGGCACCTCTTGAAATGGCGAAATCGCAAAACTAGCTCGAAATGCGCGCGATGCCTGCTGAAGGGTCGCCGCGCCCCGCACCGGCCCGATATTGCCGGCCCGGTGTGGAGGAACATCAAAATCTGTTTGTCCTGAAGGAGAACGAAATGGCGTTCCGTCCATTGCACGACCGTATCCTGGTCCGCCGTATCGAAGCCGACGAAAAGACGGCTGGCGGCATCATCATCCCTGACACCGCGAAGGAGAAACCGCAGGAAGGCGAGGTCATCGCCGTCGGTCCCGGAGCGCGTGACGAGAGCGGCAAGCTCATCGAACTCGACGTGAAGGTCGGCGACCGCATCCTGTTCGGTAAATGGTCCGGCACCGAGATCAAGCTGAACGGTGAGGATCTCCTCATCATGAAGGAAAGCGATGTGATGGGCGTGGTCGACCAGAGCGTCGCGTTCAAGAAGGCCGCGTGAACCGGGCCCAGAAGAAACCAACCAGTCAACGAAAGCTGCCTAGATTTGAAGGAGTGATCCAATGGCTGCCAAGGAAGTCAAATTCCACACCGAGGCCCGCGAAAAGATGCTGCGAGGCGTCGACATCCTCGCGAATGCCGTGAAGGTCACGCTCGGCCCCAAGGGCCGCAATGTCGTGATCGACAAGTCGTTCGGGGCTCCCCGCATCACCAAGGACGGCGTCACCGTCGCCAAGGAGATCGAGCTTGAGGACAAGTTCGAGAACATGGGCGCCCAGATGGTCCGCGAGGTCGCCTCGAAGACCAACGACCTTGCCGGCGACGGCACCACGACCGCGACCGTTCTCGCTCAGGCCATCGTCAAGGAAGGCGCAAAGGCTGTCGCATCTGGAATGAACCCGATGGACCTGAAGCGCGGCATCGACAAGGCGGTCGACGCAGTTGTCGCCGAACTGAAGGCCAACGCTCGCAAGGTGACGCAGAACAACGAGATCGCCCAGGTTGGCACGATCTCGGCCAATGGCGATGCCGAGATCGGCCGCTTCCTTGCCGAGGCGATGGAAAAGGTCGGCAATGAGGGCGTGATCACGGTCGAGGAGGCCAAGACCGCCGAGACCGAGTTCGAGGTGGTCGAAGGCATGCAATTCGATCGCGGTTATCTCAGCCCCTACTTCATCACCAATCAGGACAAGATGCGGGTCGAACTGGAAGAGCCGTACGTGCTCATTCACGAGAAGAAGCTCGGCAATCTGCAGGCCATGCTGCCCGTTCTGGAAGCGGTGGTGCAGTCGGGCAAGCCGCTGCTGATCATCGCCGAGGATGTCGAGGGCGAGGCGCTCGCTACGCTGGTCGTCAACAAGCTGCGCGGCGGCCTCAAGGTCGCGGCCGTCAAGGCTCCGGGCTTCGGCGACCGCCGCAAGGCCATGCTGGAGGATATCGCCATCCTGACCGGCGGCACCGCGATCAGCGAGGATCTCGGCATCAAGCTGGAGAACGTGACGCTGCAGATGCTGGGCCGCGCCAAGAAGGTGGTGATCGAAAAGGAGAACACCACCATCGTCGACGGTGTCGGCCGCAAGGAGGAGATCCAGGGCCGCATCGCCCAGATCAAGGCGCAGATCGAGGAGACCACGTCGGACTACGACCGCGAGAAGCTTCAGGAGCGGCTGGCCAAGCTCGCCGGCGGCGTCGCGGTGATCCGAGTCGGCGGCTCGACCGAGGTCGAGGTTAAGGAGCGCAAGGACCGCGTCGACGACGCGCTGCACGCCACGCGGGCAGCAGTCGAAGAAGGCATCCTGCCTGGTGGCGGCGTCGCCCTTCTGAGGGCTGCGAAGGCGTTGGACAATGTCCAGACCGACAATGCCGATCAGAGGACCGGCGTCGAGATCGTGCGGCGGGCCATCGAGACGCCGGCCCGCCAGATCGCCGAAAATGCCGGGGCTGAAGGCTCGATCATCGTCGGCAAGCTGCGCGAGAAAACCGACTTTGCTTGGGGCTGGAACGCCCAGACGAACGAGTTCGGCGATCTCTACAGCCAAGGCGTCATCGACCCGGCCAAGGTCGTGCGCACCGCGCTGCAGGATGCGGCCTCAGTCGCCGGCCTGCTCGTCACCACCGAGGCCATGGTGGCCGAGAAGCCCAAGAAGGAAGCCTCCGCCCCTGCGATGCCAGGCGGCGCCGGAATGGACTTCTGACGAACGGAGAGTGGGCCGTGGCAGCCGCGGGCGGGCACGGCCCACTCAGTCACTATGGGGTGTTGCAATGAATATGATGAGCAGCATAACAAGGATCGCGCCGCCGACACATCCGAGAACCGATTTTGCCTATGAGACGGAGTGCAAGGAGGTGCTCGCTCCCCAGCTTTCCGGGCTTCTCGAAGCAGCGGAGTCCGCCGGCTGGGATCGTCGCAAGGCCGCCTACACGATCATGTTCCTGGCCGCCAAGGAGCTATCAGACAAGAAGGAGGGGTCGTCATGATTGCCGCCCGCCTGCGCGAATGTCTGAGGGTTCTGAGATGGGACGCTGCGGATCTCGCCGATCAGCTTGGGTACAATGAGAACGAGATCGCATCGTGGCTTGAGGGCAGAGCAGTTGCGCCTCTTGCCGTGGCTGCCTGGCTCGAGGCACTGGTCAAGGCGTACGGGGCGCTTCCGCTTCCGCGCCGGAATCAGCGCGCATCCATGTCAGACGTCAGGCCAATCAGGCTGCCGATTGTCGAGATCGCCACGCGTGCGAACAGGCATCAGGAGCAAAACGGAATGACGGCGCAATTGTACTATCCGCGCGGGGCGACGTCCGGTTCCGCTGCCGTACGGCCCGGTCCGCGACTCATACCGTCCAGGGGAGGTTCAAATCATGAATCACGGCCGCTTTGACGAACCAGTGACAATCCTTGTCGGGATGGGCTTTCCGGCAAGGATCGAGAATGCGATGGAGGCATATGCGCTGCTTCAGGACTGGCCTGCTCTGCAGCGCAGCGGCGCCCATACCCTCGCCCTCAATGCCTGCAAGGCGGGCGTCGCCGGCGACGTCGATCCGGAAACAGTTCGCGCGACCCTCATCGCCTTCGCACGCCGCAACGATATTCTCGTTGAGAATACCGGCCCGCTCCCACACGGGACTGATGCCGGTGCCGGCTCAGGCCGAAGTTCGTTCCCGTGAAGGCGGGAGAACAGCGATCCAGCACGCGCAGCAGCGCACCGCGGGCCATGTGCTCGCGTAGACGACCTCACCTACAGGATATGGGACCAAGGGACCGCCGACTTCGGAACCGGCGGATGTGCTCCTCACCTTGAGCATCGTCTGCCACCACTGTTTAGCGACCAGCGGCACCGCTCGAATTTCTACTCTATTCTATTCGGAGTGCCGGCTGTCTTGCAGTGATACCGCACCTGGTGGTTGGCCTAGCCGCTTCGCCTGTGGATTGTCGGGGGTATCCCGAATTCGTCAGGACTATGGATGATGCGGCACTTCGTAGGTCCATACCCGAAACCCCTTCAGGACATGCGGGCCGAAAGAGTTGACGAGCGGTATGTCGGTCGCGTCGCGGCCGCGCGACACGACGATCCGGCCGATCCGAGGGACGTTGTTGCGAGGATCGAAGGTGTGCCATTCGCCATCGAGGAACACCTCCATCCAGGCGCTGAAATCCATCGGATCGACGACTGGGACGCCGATGTCGCCGAGATGACCGTTGACGTAGCGCGCCGGGATGTTGAGGCACCGGCAAAACGTGATCGCCAGATGCGCGAAGTCGCGGCAGACGCCTACGCGTTCATTGAAGGCCTCGAAAGCCGTGCGTGTGGATCGCGCCTGCATGTAGTCAAAGCGTATATGATTGTGGACGAAGTCGCAGATCGCCTGCACGCGACCCCAACCGGGCCGGATCGTGCCGAACAGGTCCCACGCAATCTGGCTGACCCGGTCAGTCTCGCAGTAGCGGCTTCCCATGAGATAGACGAGACAATCGTCCGGCAGGTCCGGGACCGCGAGTTCGCGTGCGTTAGGTAGGACCCGGTCCAACTGTCCGTCGTCCCAGATGGTTGCATCGCCCCACATGGTCAGGTCGCCGGCAGGCGCGATGAGCCTCCGGCAGTGGTTGCCAAACAGATCGCGGTAGGTCGATATGGGCACATCGGGAGTGGTGAATGTCGTCTCCGGCACCCTTATGTCGGCCGCACGGTCTTCGTGGACCGACAGCAAACACACCAGGGCGGTCGGCTGCTGACAGGTCAACTTGATCTCGTAGCCGTAACGGATCAGCATTGACTCGTGCCTCTACCGGAAATCGGCAGCAGTCAGCGTATAAGTGGTCCGGCGGCCATGCGAATACGCCTCGCGCGCGACATCGTGGATCGAACTGCGCGCCGTATCGAAAGCCGTGAGGGAGTCGGCTTCGGACAGTTGCGTTTTGCCGGGCTTTGCCAGCGCTGCGGTCTCGACAAAGAATGGCACCTCGAACATGCCGTCATGCCCGATGAAGCGAACGGCGTTGCGCACTTCGTCGAAGCTGCGGCTCGGATTGGGAAATTCGAGCGTCACCGTCGGCATTCCTCTGCCGTACGCGGTGCGCTGCGGATGCCTGCCATCGGGCTGCCTCCATTTCGGCGGTGCGCCTCGTTGCGGCGATTGAGCGACAGCATGCTGTCGGTGGCAGATCGTTGAGTTAATCCGATCATGATGCTGCCGTCGATGCGGGCCGGAACCCCAGTGAAGACATGGTAGACCGTCCAGGAGCGGTCCGCCTCGACACGGCGGCCATAGTGAGGATCGGGGGAGTCATGGCCGTGCGCACCGCCCTCGTTTTCCCATCTGTCGATGGCGGAGCCCGCGAGATTGTGTGTCAGTTCCGGGTGGTCGTTGGGAGTGTTCATGGTCGTGTCCTCTCTTCGTTGGGCACGTCAACTCCGAGCGCGCCGGCATAGAGCACCGCGCCGGCTGCGTCAGTAATCGTCATGGCGTCGGGTCGTTGCGGCATGTTGAGCGTTTGCGAGAGAAGTCGCGCGACCTCTATTGCGTCGTCGAGATTGGCTGCCTCCGCAGTCTCGTGACCGACAACGGCGTGCGCGTCGTCCGTGTCCCTAGTGCGGTAGAATTCGATCACGATTTGCATCGCTATCCTTTCGGCCAGCACGAACTCAGGGATTGCCCTTGCCACGAGGTCCATTGGTGTTTGCGGCAACCTTGATCTGATTTCCGAAGCTGCTTTCAGGCTTGGATGAAGCCTTCTCCTGCTTCGGCTTTCTGATCTCGCGATTGCTTCGTTTCTGTCCCTTAGCCATGTGCGAACGTCCTTTCGATGAGCGTTGCGCCGCTGCCAGATTGCGAGATGTCGACCGGCTCGAGGCTGTCTTCAGTCGTCACGCGTTCATGACGCTCGTCGTCGTTGCGGATCCGGTATTGCAGGGAATCTCCCCTCGGGGGCAGCGTGCCGGTGATGCGATAAATGTCACCGGCAGGAGCGAGTCTCGCGAACCCGCCTTTCAGCTTGACGGACTGCCCGACCGCGAAGAGATGCGTCGGAACCTCACGCCGGAACTGGCGGGCGGTGCGTTGAATGAAGCTTGTAGAAGTCATGACTGTTGGTGGTCCTTTTCGAGTGCGGCGTCGAGATCAGCAGGATCGATCGGCGCCATCTGATGTGTATGGCCATCAATGCCGATGGCCGGCAGGTGAATAAAGGCGCCTACACGTCTCCAGGCGAGGCGGGAGGATACCTCCAGCAGTTCCTCATCCTGGTCGACGCGATAGTCGCCGGCAGGCTGCGCGGCGTCGAAGCCGGGCAGCATGAAGGGTGCGGTGAACCGGACGACGGTTTGCGTGGTGCGCGTTGTCATGGGGCGATTCCTCCGCAGAAGAGCGCTCACGCGCCTCCCGCATCATCCCATTCGAACCGGAACGAACTTCCGTGCTGCCAGTACATCCGTGGTCAGCGGCGGGGTTCATTCCAATGTTCGAACAGAGCGATATGTGCGCCGGAACGGCGCTTGATGCATTCGCTATCGAGAATTCGGTGGTGAATGGCGGGTCGTAGTCTCTGACACCGCGAAGCCAAATCGGCCAAATCAACGAGATTCATATATGGGCTAAGATCGTATTTTATGCAAGGCGATCTGCATTTTTATTTATTTCCTCGCGTTGTGATAAATACACGGGCGGAAAAATATTTCTGAACGCGGGAGATTTTGTTTTTCCGTTCGAATGTGTTCAAGAGTCCGATTGTTAAATTTTTCCGAGGCGTAAGAAATAATTCTGGCACTCCTATCATTCGAGTGCCAGGGTCGCTATATATCTGAAGTGGTCGCCCTAAGCGCCGGCCCCAGAAAGAACCCCATGAAATTTCGGCCCCTCCATGACCGCGTCGTCATTCGACGTGCGGAAGGCGAACTCAAGTCCAAAGGTGGCATCATCATTCCCGACACCGCGAAGGAGAAGCCACAGGAAGGCGAGGTGATCGCCGTCGGCCCTGGCTCCCGCGACGAAAGCGGCAAGCTGGTTCCCCTCGACGTCAAGGCTGGCGACCTCATCCTTTTCGGCAAGTGGTCCGGGACCGAGGTCAGGATCGACGGCGAATACCTCCTCATCATGAAGGAGAGCGACATCTTGGGCATTGTCGAGAAGACTGGTACGGCCGCCAAGAAGGCCGCCTGATCTTCGATCCCGCATCTCAAGACCGAACTGGACGAACACCATGTCTGCCAAAGAAATCAAATTCGCCGGCGACGCCCGCGACCGCATGTTGCGCGGTGTCGAGTTGCTCAACAACGCCGTCAAGGTGACGCTCGGCCCCAAGGGCCGCAACGTCGTCATCGACAAGGCTTATGGCGCGCCGCGCATCACCAAGGACGGCGTCACCGTCGCCAAAGAGATCGAGCTTGCCGACAAGTTCGAGAACATGGGCGCACAGATGGTCCGCGAGGTCGCTTCGAAGACCAACGATCTCGCCGGCGACGGAACTACCACCGCGACTGTGCTCGCCGCCTCGATTTTACGGGAGGGTGCCAAGCTGGTTGCTGCCGGGATGAACCCGATGGATCTGAAGCGCGGTATCGATCTCGGCGTCGCCGCCGTCGTCAAGGAAATCCAGGCGCAATCGAAGAAGGTCAAGTCCTCCGAGGAGGTCGCGCAGGTCGGCACCATCGCCGCCAACGGCGATGCGACCGTCGGCGAGATGATCGCGAAGGCAATGAAAAAGGTCGGCAACGAAGGCGTCATCACCGTCGAGGAAGCCAAGACCGCCGAAACCGAACTCGAGGTAGTCGAGGGCATGCAATTCGATCGCGGTTACCTGTCTCCGTACTTCGTGACCAACGCAGAGAAGATGCGCGTGGAACTGGAGGCCCCATACATCCTCATCCACGAGAAGAAGCTCGGCAATCTTCAGGCCATGCTGCCGATCCTCGAGGCGGTGGTGCAGAGCGGCAAGCCGCTGCTCATCATCTCGGAGGATGTCGAGGGCGAGGCGCTCGCAACGCTGGTCGTCAACAAACTGCGCGGCGGCCTGAAAGTCGCGGCGGTGAAAGCTCCGGGCTTCGGCGACCGCCGCAAGGCCATGCTGGAGGATATCGCCGTGCTGACCGCCGGCCAGATGATCTCCGAAGACCTCGGTATCAAGCTCGAGAACGTCACGCTCGACATGCTCGGCCGCGCCAAGCGCGTGGTGATCGAGAAGGACACGACGACGGTGATCGACGGCTCCGGCGCCAAGGCCGGAATCGCCGCACGCATCGCCCAGATCAAGGCGCAGATCGAGGAGACCACTTCGGACTACGACAAGGAGAAGCTACAGGAACGGCTGGCCAAGCTCGCCGGTGGCGTTGCCGTCATCCGCGTCGGCGGCGCGACCGAGACCGAAGTCAAGGAGAAGAAGGACCGCATCGACGATGCGCTCAACGCGACGCGAGCAGCCGTCGAGGAAGGCATCGTGCCGGGCGGCGGCGTCGCGCTGCTGCGTGCCAGGGCCGCCCTCGCTTCGCTGACGGGCGCCAATGCCGACGTGACCGCCGGCATCTCCATCGTACTCAGGGCGCTCGAGGCTCCGGTCCGCCAGATCGCCGAGAACGCCGGGGTCGAGGGCTCCATCGTCGTCGGCAGGCTGACTGACAGCAAGGACCGCAACCAGGGCTTCGACGCCCAGACCGAAACCTATGTCGACATGATCAGGGCCGGCATCGTCGATCCCGCAAAGGTCGTCAGAACCGCACTTCAGGACGCCGGCTCGATCGCGGCGCTGCTGATCACCGCAGAGGCAATGATTGCCGACGCGCCTGCGAAGGATTCCGCGCCAGCGGCCGGCAACGGCGGCATGGGTGGAATGGGATACTGAGAACAGTGCCTGAACCGTTCGGCCGGCGCGGCCGGACAAAGCAATTCGTACTCCAACCTGGAAGGACAATCTCCATGGCCGTACAGAGCACCACGAAACCATCTCTCTCCCGGCGTTGGGAAGACTACCAGCCTTCTAAGACCATGCTGGTCTGGGCATGCATCGCGGCGGTGATCGCCACGATCGTCGTCGGCTTCAGCTGGGGCGGCTGGGTCACCGGTGGCACTTCGCAAACCATGGCGAAAGCGGCTGGCGACACGGCGCGCGGAGAACTGGCATCCGCCATATGCGTGGAAAGGTTCAACGCGTCGCCGGATGCCGCGGCGAAACTTGCCGAGTTCAAGGCGATACCCGACAGCTACAAGAAGCGTCAGTTCGTCGAAGCGGGCGGCTGGGCGACGATGCCGGGGCAGACTTCGCCAGACAGGCTGGGTGCGCAGGCATGCGCCACCGCTCTTTCCGCTTGACGGTAGGCCGATTTCCAAACGGCGCTCGGGCAAACACCGGAGCGCCTCATCCGCTGACCAAAGGAGAGTGCACCATGATCTCGTTTGTGAAAAAGCCGGACCCGCAGCAACCACCTGAGCACGTCGACGACAATCGCTTTGAGCAGATCCGGAAGGCAGCGGCTGAACGGCATCGCAAATCGGACACCGACGGCACACGCCGCCGAGCCCGCCAGACGGCCGAAGACAACCGTCTCATATAAGAGGGCTGCGGCGACCATGCCGCGCAGGTCAAGATGGACGCTTCTTGCCGGCGAGGCTTGGGTAGCGGGCGATGACATTGAGTATTCGTGAGCCTTCAAGCCAATCGGCATAGATGTCGATTGGTCCACTCAAAGCGAATCCATTCATGGTTCGCGGCATGCCTACGTCCTTGATCACCGCCCTGGTGGCAGGATCGGAATCCAGCATCGCGATCACTTCGTCGGTATTGGCCGCATCGAGAACCGGGAAACCCATATCTTCTAGCGATGCCGCCAGATCCACCCGGATGAGCGGCTCATCCTCGACAAAGAGTACAAGGCTGACGGTCCTTTTCGACGATGGAGTTCGCGGTGTGGCGAGAGCGCTGAAGCGGCTCTCGGAAAAGCGATCTTTAGATTCTGAGGTCAGTCCGGCAAGCGTTCTGTGATGGTCATCTGTCGTGAGCGGCTTCTAATGAACCGGCTGCCTTTCGGCCATATCCGATGTATCCGATATCCTATGCCCAGACATGACGGTGAGGCGACGGGGTGACCACCGGACCCGAACCACAAAGCTTCCTGAGCGTGGCATTTGGAACCTTTCCGCCTGGGGGACGCTGTAGGTGATGCATTTCACGACCCCGTGAATGGCAGCGCACACAAGATGCGCACCGAAGGAAAACTCCCATGGCAAAAGAAAAGACGCTGGAAGATCTCTTCCACGATACGCTCAAGGACATCTATTACGCAGAACGGAAGATCCTGAAGGCTCTTCCCAAAATGGCGCGCGCGGCATCATCGCCGGAACTCAAGGCGGCGTTCGAAAAGCACAAGGACGAGACCGAGGGCCACGTCGATCGTCTGCAGCAGGTCTTCGAACTGATGGGCAAGCGGCCGCAGGGCAAAACCTGCGACGCCATCGAAGGCATCATCTCCGAGGGCGAGGAGATCATCGAAAGCTTCAAGGGCACGGCAGCGATCGATGCCGGTCTCATCTCGTCGGCCCAGGCGGTCGAGCACTACGAGATCACGCGTTACGGCACACTCAAACGCTGGGCTGAGGTCCTCGGCATGGCAGAGGCCTCCAAGCTGCTCGACCAGACGCTCGGCGAGGAAACGGTGACCGACAAGGCGTTGACCGGCCTTGCGGACGCATCCGCCAACGAGATGGCCAAGGCCGCCTGACCCACATTCAGCTACCCGGCTCCGCCGCGGTGGCTGGTTTCTTTCAGTTCGCATCAATCCCACAGGAGACAATTATGGGTCGCGGCATTTTGCTCTGGCTGCTCGGGGTTCCGATTCCGATCATCATCCTTCTCGCTCTGTTCATGCGATAGGAGGACAATCATGGCTTCAACCATCCTGGCCACCGACGTGGCCGCCCCGGTCGAGTCGTCCTCATCGGCCGTCAGCTGGGGAGCTATCATTGCCGGCTCCTTCGCGGCCGCCACGCTCACCTTCATCTTGATGCTTCTTGGCTCCGGCCTCGGCCTCACCATGGTTTCACCGTGGTCCAGCACCGGTGCCAGTGTCACAACCTTCGCGGTGTCAACTGCCATCTGGCTCGTCATTGTGCAGTGGCTCTCGTCCGGGCTCGGAGGCTATCTGACCGGGCGTCTTCGCACGAAATGGGTCGGCGTCCATACCGACGAGACGTTTTTCCGCGACACAGCGCATGGCTTCATGGCCTGGGCGCTTGCCACGCTGCTCGTCGTCTTCGTGCTGGGCTCGGCGCTCTCGGCGGCGATCGGCACGGGCGTTCAGGCTGCTTCCACAGTGGCCTCCGGAGCTGCGATGGGCGCATCGGCGGGAGCATCCGCAAATGCCGGTGATGGTGGTGGAACCGATGCCACTTCCTATTTCGTCGACTCCCTCTTCCGTCCCGTCGATGCTGCAAGACTGGCGGCGCCGGGAGCGGAGGGTGATACGGCCGCGGCCGCGCAGGCCTCGCGGATCCTCATCGCCAGCGCGGCAGCGGGAGAAATGTCGGCGGACGACAAGGTCTATCTTGGTCAACTCGTAGCAGCCCGAACGGGATTGTCTCAGGGCGATGCCACCGCGCGCGTCGATGCCGTCCTGGCCCAGGTCGAGCAGGCCAAGGTCACCGCGCAGGAAGCTGCCGACACCGCACGCAAGGCCGGAGCGACGTTCGCGCTGGTCGGCGCGCTGTCGTTGCTGATCGGCGCCTTCATCGCCAGTGCCGCCGCCGCGCTCGGCGGCAGGCAGCGTGACGATGACGAGATCGCCTACGTGACGACATCGCGATAGCCGGTTCTCGGCTGCCTTGCTCGGCATGGTCGGCCCACAACCATCTTCGATGGACCCCGGTGATCATTCGCCGGGGTTCATGTTTTCTCCCATACACTGGCGATTGCCATGACGCGCATGCTCGACCTACGGACCGGCGTTCCTGTCTGGGAGGCCTACCGCGCTCCCCGCATACCGACGCAAAAGCTGACGCGGGACGTTTCGTGCGACGTGCTGGTGGTAGGGCTCGGCATCAGCGGCGCAATGCTGGTCGAGGCGCTTTCCGCCCAGGGTCTTGCTGTCATTGGCGTCGATCGCCGTGGCAGCATGCTCGGCTCGACGCCCGCAACCACCGCGTTGGTGCAGTTCGAGATCGACCAACCGCTCTCTGAACTCAGCCGGAAGATCGGACGATCCGACGCCGAACAGGCCTGGAGACGGTCACGGTTGGCGGTGACCAATCTGCGGGATCGCATCGGTGAACTCGGTATCGCCTGCGACATGACGCGAACTCAATCCTTGTACCTTGCAGGGAACGCTCTCGATCCCGGAGAATTGCGACTGGAGGCGGAGGCTAGGGCAAGCGCCGGTATCCGCGCGACCTATCTGACGCCTGCTGTTCTCAAGGCGAAGTTCGGCATCGACCGCAAAGGAGCAATTCTCAGCCAGGATAATCTCGCCCTCGATCCCCGCAAGCTCACAGCTGGCTTTCTAGGCAAGGCGCTCGAACGAAGAGCCCGCTTCTACGCTCCCGTCGAGGTCGCAGGCCTTGCCACCGGGCCGACCGGCGTACGCGCGGAAACTCAGGACGGGCCGGTGATCTCTACCAGGCAGGTTGTGCTGGCGACGGGGTACGAACTTTTGGACATCGTGCCCTCCGACACTCATTCCGTCATTTCCACCTACGCCATCGCAACGAAGCCGCAGAAGAGTGCGCTTTGGCCCGGCGCGGCTTTCGTCTGGGAGGCGTCCGATCCCTATCTCTACATGCGCGCGACCGCCGACGGACGGGTGATATGCGGCGGCGAGGATGAGGATTTCGTCGACGAGGCTAAACGGGACAGTCTGCTCGCAGCCAAGACGCGGACGATTTCCACCAAGCTCAAGAATCTGTTTCCGCAACTGGATGCCACGGCCGAATTCGCCTGGACCGGATGTTTTGGCACCACGACGACCGGCCTGCCCTATATCGGCGAGCTGCCCGGTCATCCCGGCATCTTCGCCGTCCAGGGATATGGCGGCAACGGAATCACATTCTCGCAGATCGCGTCAGAGATCATTTCGACCGCGATTGCAGGGCGTGACGATGCAGACGCAAAGCTTTTCGGTTTTGGGCGCACAGGAATGGTCAGGAAGCTGGTGGACGCGGCAGGCAAACTTATCGCCTGACGTCGACACCTGACCAATTCCCTTGTTATTGTGCAGTGCAGCAACGATATTGCTGCAAGTGCGTTGCACGCATTGCCGTCCAATTCCGGGCGTCACAACAAGGACGGCCCAATTGCGAAAAATCTCTGACACGATCGCGCGGCTTGCCGCGCTTCAGGCACGCCATGGGGCCTCTCCCGGGAGCCTCGGCGCGCCCGACCGTCTTTCGGCGCTAGCCCGCTTCGGCTCCAACCCGGGCGCTTTGACAGCGAGATTCTATCTTCCTGACAACCTGCCGGAAGGTGCGCCGCTTGTGGTCGTCCTCCATGGCTGCACTCAGAGCGCGGCAGGATACGACCATCATTCAGGCTGGTCCCAGCTTGCTGACGATGCCGGCTTCGCACTGCTCTATCCGGAGCAGCAGCGAACCAACAATCCGAATCTTTGCTTCAACTGGTTCCAGCCTGCCGATGTGAAGCGGGATGCCGGCGAAGCGCTGTCGATACGACAGATGATCGAGGCGATGGTCGAGGCGCATGGGCTTGACCGGAAACGAATCTTCATCACCGGCCTCTCGGCCGGTGGCGCCATGGCCGCGGCGATGCTTGCATCCTATCCTGATGTCTTCGCCGGTGGCGCAATCATCGCGGGGCTCGCCTATGGCAGCGCGGCGACGGTTCCGGAAGCCTTTGACCGCATGCGAGGCCATGGCGGGCCGTCGGACGTGGAGTTACGGCGCATGCTGCGTGAGGCGTCGTCTCATCGAGGGGCGTGGCCCAGGGTTTCGATCTGGCAAGGGATAAGCGACCAGACTGTCGCGGCTTCCAATGCCGAGGCGATCGCCAGCCAGTGGCGCGGCGTCCACCAACTCGACAGCGCGCCGACACATGCCCGCACTGAGGGCAAAAGCACACGGCAGTCCTGGTGCAATGCCAGTGGGGAGGTCGTCCTAGAGGTCAACATTGTTGCCGGGATGGGCCATGGCACGCCAATCGACAAGAACGGCTACGGAACGCCGGGACCCTACATGCTCGATGTCGGCATCTCCTCGACGCAGGAGATCGCGCGGTTCTGGGAGATCGCGGGCGGGGAAGCACGGCCTTCTGCAGGGTCGAAGCGGCGGAACATAGTCGGATATACCCCGCCGCCCATCGGTTCCCGTCCCAATGCCGGACCAAGGACGTCGGCGCGGCCTCCGGAACTGTCGGCATCTCCGAAGCTGGAGGCGTCACCAGCTTCAGCTGTGCAGAAGATTATCGAGGACGCCCTGAGGACCGCCGGGCTGATGCGCTGATAGCCTCGCCCGTATCGGAATGTGCGTCTTAACGAAGGAGCCAGACGTGGCTGGCTCCTTCGTCGTGCCGGCAAAAACCGTACTACAGCTTAACCGCCGTCTCTCGAGACCAGAGACGGAGCTTTCGGCAGGACTCGATGAACCCGGCGATCGCCTTCGCATCGCCGAGACCGATCAGCCCTTCATCGGCCTTCGGATCCACGCCGGCCTTCCGCAGCAGCGGCGCGGCGCCCGGCGTAAACGCGATGAACTTGCAATGGGCAAAGGCATCAGCAACGAAGTCGCGCGCGGCGGCTTCGCCAGCGAGGCGCTCCGCACCTTCCTCGGAAAGGACCAACGCCACCGCGTCGAACAGGACCGACGGACCGCCGTCGATCATGTGCTTGGCGGCGATCATAGTTCCGTCCGCCGCTTCGACGCCGCCGACCTTGGGAGCGATGACCTCCACCGTCGCACCTTCCTTCTCAATTGCGGTTCGGAGCTTCTTCAGGAGCGACGCGTCAGCGCCAGGGCTGACCAGCACGCCGACCTTCCGGCCCGCGAAACTATCCGGTCCGTTCGCGAGTATGCTGAGCGCCGGTGACGGTTCAAGATCGTCGCGTGGCGCAACTGCCGCGTCCGCCGGCTTGGGCAGTTCCTTGATGCCAAGTTTGTCGGCGACCGTTTCGGCCAGTCCTTCGTCGATATTAAGGAGATGCGAAATCATCCGTTCGCGGATGACAGACGTCTCGACTTTGCTCAATTCGAAGGTCAGCGCCATGCCGATATGTTTCTGCTCTGGCGCGGTCTGGCTGTTGAAGAACTGGCGCGCCTGGCTGTAGTGATCGGCAAAGCTTGCCGCGCGCAGCCGGACCTTCTGGCCATCCATGGCTTCGGGAAACGACCGGAACCCGCGCTGTGCCGATTCCCTTGGACCTTCGCCGAAGGAGTTCGGCTGGTAGTTCACCCGCCCAACCGGATTGCGCATCGCCATATGTCCGTCCTGCTGGAAATGGTGGAACGGGCATTTCGGCGCGTTGATCGGAAGGTGCGTGAAATTGGTCGAGCCGAGCCGTTTGATCTGCGTGTCGAGATAGGAGAAGTTGCGACCTTGAAGCAGAGGATCGTTGGAGAAGTCGACGCCGGGCGGCACGTTTTGCGTCATGAACGCGACCTGCTCTGTCTCGGCAAAGAGGTTATCCGGCATGCGGTCGAGAACCAAGCGGCCCAGCGCGATCGGCGCGATCACCTCCTCGGGAATGAGCTTGGTCGGATCGAGCACGTCGAAGTCGAAACTGTCGGCGAAGTCCTGATCGAAGAGCTGGACCCGCAATTCCCATTCCGGAAAATTGCCAGACTGGATCGCATCCCAGAGATCGCGGCGATGGAAATCAGGATCGGCCCCATTGATCTTGAGGGCCTCGTTCCACACCACCGACTGCAGGCCGAGCTTGGGCTTCCAGTGGAACTTGACGAAGGTGGACTCATCCTTCGCATTGAGGAAGCGGAATGTGTGCACGCCGAAACCTTCCATAAAGCGGAAGGAGCGGGGGATCGCCCGGTCCGACATGACCCACATGATCATGTGCATGGATTCCGGCGTCAGCGAGATGAAGTCCCAGAAAGTGTCGTGGGCAGACGCGGCCTGCGGAAAGCCCCGGTCGGGCTCCGGCTTTACCGAGTGAATGATGTCGGGAAACTTGATGGCATCCTGGATAAAGAAAACTGGGATGTTGTTGCCGACGATGTCCCAGTTGCCTTCCTTCGTGTAGAGCTTGACAGCGAAGCCGCGCACGTCGCGGGCGAGGTCTGCCGACCCTTCACTGCCGGCCACCGTGGAGAATCGCACGAAGGCCGGGGTCTTCTCGCCGGCGCGTTGGAAGATGTCGGCGCGCGTGTATTTCGCCAGCGATTCGTAGGTCTCGAAATAACCGTGCGCGCCGTAGCCGCGCGCATGCACAACGCGTTCGGGAATACGTTCGTGGTCGAAATGGAAGATCTTTTCGCGAAAATGGAAATCCTCGATCAGTGACGGCCCGCGCTCGCCTATCTTTAAGGTGTTCTGGTCGTCGGCAACCGGAACGCCCTGGGCCGTCGTCAGCACCGGAGTGTCGCCCTCGGCAATCTGGTGCAACTCGCCGCCATTGCCGCGCTCAAGTTTCTGGTCATGGATCGTCGCGGGCGTGCCCGACGACTGTCTAGCGCTCTTGGCCATGGAAATTCCTTTGAGAGGAGAGTTGCGCATTGCGCGTCTCTGTCAATGAAACAGCCGGCATCCGGTTCCTGTAGTGTTGAAGATGCTGAAAAGAATGGAACGGGTCTTCTCATTCTAGCAGCCCTTGGAGCGAAGACAGAATGGTCCGGTCGCCCAACGATGAGAGTTATTCGTTCGGTGCGTATTGAGCGACAGTGCGGGCTACAACATGGCTGCGATCTGCGTTCTAGCCGATCGCAGCCATGTCGCCTGTTGATCTTCTCATGAGCCCGCAAGTGGATGCCTTTGCCCCGCAGTTTTCTGAAGCCGATGACGAGATCCTCGATCTGGTCCAGAGGCAGACACTTCGCTTCTTCTGGGAGGGCGCGCATCCCATAAGCGGGCTTGCCCGCGATCGTCAGAAGACGACCGGCGACCCCGACAACGACCTCGTCGCCATAGGCGGCTCGGGTTTCGGCATCATGGCGGTCGTCGTGGGCGTCGAGCGCGGCTGGATATCGCGCGACGATGCCGTGAGCCGGCTCGGCACGATGCTGTCATGCCTGGAACGGACACCACGATACCACGGCTTATTTCCGCATTTCATCAACGGGCGGACCGAAGCGACCATCCCCTTCAACCGCAAGGACGATGGCGGGGACGTTGTCGAAAGCGCTCTCTTGTTCCAGGGGCTTCTCTGCGCCCGCCAGTATTTCGATGGGGACAGCACCGCCGAACGGGACCTTCGTCACCGGATCGACCGGCTCTGGCTCGAAGCCGAGTGGGACTGGTACAGGCGGGATGGAGGAAATCACCTCTACTGGCACTGGAGCCCCGACCAGGGCTGGGCGATGAATCGAGAGATCGCCGGCTGGAACGAGGGCCTGCTGGTTTACGTGCTTGCCGCCGGCGCGCCGGAACATACGATCGACGCCGATGTCTATCACGAAGGGTTCGCGTCAGGGCCGGGCTTCCGCAACGGGCGAAGCTATCATGGCATCGAGCTTCCACTCGGCATGGATCACGGCGGCCCGCTGTTCATCGCCCACTATTCCTTCTGCGGCCTCGACCCGCGAGGACTCTCAGACCGCCATGCCGATTACTGGCAGCAGAATGTTCGCCATACCCGCATCAACTACGAGCACTGCGTCGCCAATCCGCATGGCCACGCGGGATATGGGCCGGACTGCTGGGGGCTTACGTCCAGCCACGGCCCGAGGGGGTACGTCGCGCACGCGCCCGGCAAGGACATCGGCGTGATCACGCCGAGCGCCGCGCTTGCGAGCTTTCCTTATACGCCAGAGGAGGCGATGCGCGCGCTGCGCTATTTCCTGACCAAGCCGAAGCATCGCATTTGGGGTCGGTTCGGCTTGGTGGATGCCTTCTGTGAAAGCCATAACTGGTATGCACGCACCTATCTGGCGATCAACCAGGGACCGATCATCATAATGACCGAGAATTTTCGCAGCGGCTTGCTCTGGAGCCTATTCATGAGTGCGCCGGAAGTGCAATCCGGCCTGCAGAAGCTGGGTTTTGAAAGCCCGCATCTGTCGCAAGCCGGTAGTGCAGCCGCTATGAGACCGGCCTGACCCTCACAGCGACATCCATGGCGAGGAAATCCCCTGGCTCGCCGATATAGCCGCCGACGATCGGCATGATCTGGCGATTGCTGCGTGCGACCGCTACCGGGATGAGGTTGGCGCCGCCGAGGCGGCGATGCGTCGGATCGAAGGCGATCCATCCTGCGCCAGGAAGATAGACCTCCGCCCAAGCATGGGTCGATCCGGGGTCGTCGACGCTTTGCTGCGCATCGAACAGATAGCCCGAGACGGCGCGGGCGCCGACGCCGAGATGACGGACCGCCTCGATGAACAGCGCGGCAATGTCCCGGCATGAGCCGCTCGCCAGCGCCAGCGTTTCCAGCGGGGTCTGCGTCCCTTCCTCGTCACGCACGCGATAGGCCACCGAGCCGAGGATGCCGGCATTGAGGTCTTTCAGCAGTGAAAGCGTGTCGGTCGAGGCGCCCCGGACAAACGCGCGCGCCCACACGCCCATCCGTCCCTCGGGATCACCATGTTCCGGAATGCGAAGCGCGCCCAGATGGGCCATATCGTCGGAGGAATAGTTGAACGGGAAGGAATGCGCCTCGGGGGCGATCCGAAATACCGGCCACGCCACCGCCGACTGCTCGACCATGAACTCGCTTGTGATGACCAGTTCTACGGCTGCCTGCGAGAAGATGCCGGTTGCGATCAAATTGCCGAAGACGTCCTGCGTCCACTCGAGATCCGCGACGGGCGTGCAGGATAGCGAACTCGACAAGAGGGTGATGTCATGGCTGCCGCGCGGGCGCAGGATCATGCGGTGCGGCTGGAGCACAACAGGACGTGCGTAGCGATAGGTCGTCCTGTGGTGGATCGCCAGTCTCATCTTTACCGCCGAAAGGGCCGGGCCGTTTGATCATCTCATGATTTCAAGTGAGGCCCTCGGACCAAGCCGGAAATCGTCCCTATGCCATGCAGAACGCCCCTGCAGCGCGATCGTTGCTGCGACGCACCAAATTGATGTGCGTTCTGAAATACCGCGTGTCCGACGGCCAACGGACCGGGAACAGCTTTTTGAGTGCCATGTCGACCGGCTCGGCCTGCCGCTAATGCGAACTAATCGTTCGAAGAAACTACATCCATCAGAGGATCGAGAGGGCGCCGCTTGTAGTTTCTCACCGAACGGCGCGACGCGGTCGTGATCGTGCAACACAACACCCCGCACAAATCTATCAGCGGGAGCGTTCCTCGCGCAGCGCCTTCTCCACGCTGTTCTGTTCCTCTCCCTCGTCGGGACGGTTCAGCGTGACCGTGCAGCGGATCAGGAAGTTCCAGTCGGGACCGTGCTCGATGATCAAATGAAGGTCCGAGATTTCCTCGAAATAATGCTCGATGCTCTTCGGGCCTTCGTCGGTGCGATATTCGATGACCGCCTTCCAGCGCTTGTCGCCATGCAGGGTGACAACGTTGCTCATCCGGTTTCCGTGCTCGGCAATGAAGACTGCCTAAAAGGTGATGCTGGTCAGGACGACATATAGAAGCGTGCCGACAACGCTGCCGATCAGAAGGATTAGCAGCCAAGAGGTCGGGTCGGCGTTCAGGCGGGCGAGATAGCGCATGGGAGAGGGTCCTCGGACGGACGACGGATAATCAATGGGAAAGGGTGCCGCCGTCGGTTTCCCACCTGTGCATTGCCGATGAGCTGGTCCGACCGGCGCGCTCAGCAGCACAATACTGCCTGCCGTGAAAGCCGCGAGAAGGTCGGCCTCGCAGCAGACGCCGTATTGCAATTCCCTGACCAGCAGGGCGGCCAGGCGCTCGGCGTCGAGACTGCCGGGAACGCGATCTGGTTCTTCGCGCGAGCGCTCATGATCATGCCCATGTCGGCGGGTGTCAGGTAGTGCTGATGTTGGGAGGCGGAAGACAGGACGTCCTCCTTTCGCGGTCGGGGGCAAGGGCACGATGGCCGCCCTCAACCGGCAGCGCCCTGAACGAAGCTACCGACGATCGGACCCTATTAGCATACGACGCCCCACGCGAGGATATTCGCTCCCGGCGAGGGTGTTCCCTCACGCGGAGAACTTTTCTTGACGTGCCGATGCGGCCTTCTTCGGGCGCAGCTTGGCTGGGGCCGGAACGGTGGTCGGTTTCGCCTCGTTCTCCAGCCGCGCCTGGCGGAGCTTCGCCGTCTTTGCCTCGCGGCGCGCCGCTTCATCGCCGATGATCGCGCGGGCCGCATGGTCTGTGATGTCGGCCTTGGTTTCGGCCTTGGACGCCCTGGGCCTGAACAGGGCGTGCTCTGTGATGGATCTGCTCATATCCGCCTCCGCACTAAGAAAGCAAAAAGGCCGGGCGAACCCGGCCTCTCCTATGCGCCTCAATGATCAGTGCCAGTACATCCATGGTCAAAGACCAGAAGCGCAGTCCCTTTACGCGGCCTGAAGGTTCTCGGCTGCGCTCTTGCCGTTGCGGTTGTCCTTCACGAGGTCGAAGCTGAGCTTCTGGCCCTCGACGAGGGAACGCATGCCCGCACGCTCGACGGCCGATACATGGACGAAGACGTCCGGCTGACCGTTGCCCTGCTCGATGAAGCCGAAGCCCTTGGTCGAATTGAAGAACTTCACGGTTCCAGTATTCATGACGATTTCCTTTCAATCGGTAATAGAAGATTGCTTGCCGGGCAGCACGCCAGGCAAATGGTTCAGATCGATTTTGAGAGAGGAAGATCGCCGATGGCGCATTTTGCGCCGGAAACAAATTTCAACAAGCAAGATCGATATTCCGAATGTAGGCCATGACGGTGTTCGAAACAAGGCGTAGGCGAAAATATACATTGCCTCCTGGACAGCAGCGACGGCCGGATTCAGTTTGCTTTTTCTCAAGTCAGGTCCGCAGCGCCGATGACGGAGATGGCCGTCCGCCGGCCTTTGTACCGCTTTTCGTCTCCACTGGCGCTCTTTCGATTTCGCTCGCTTCAAGGGCTTGGCGGGCCTTGCGTCGACATGCTCGACCTGTCAGCATCAATTGTCGCCGCTACCGATCGGGGGGCGCTCATCCGGCTTTCGCCCGCTATCGAAGGGCTGTGGATCCGCGCTGGCAGACTCGGAGCGGCGCAGGGCGCGATGATGTGTCGTCGCGCGACAGAAACGGTGGCTGTAGCTGAACTCGATTTTGCAAGACTCGAGCCGTGGTTCCCTCCGACAGGCGAAGGATGAATCCATTGTCGGGCAGCAGCTACGAAGACGACGAGATCGGTATCATCTGTCCTGCCTGCGAGTATGAGATCAGGAAGAGCATCGGCTGGATTCGCAAGCACACACAGATCGAATGCCCCGGCTGCGGGCAGAGGATCGACATCGAGAGCCGGAACTTCCGCATGCCTGGCCGAACAGGCGGCAACGGCGATCCGTCACGCTGATGCGACGTCGCATGAACGCGGTTCCAGCAGTCGGCGACCAAAGGGAGCCGCCGACGCTCCCGCTCAATTGCCGATGACCTTCTCGATATCGAGGCCGGTCTTTCGTCTGTACGCGAGGCGGCAGGCGACGATTTCCGTCCAGAATCGCTGGGACCAGGGGCCCGGAAGCCTGGCGGCAGCCTTGCCGCTGTTTTCAAAGTTGAGCTTCGCCGCGCGCCAGAGCGCCCTTGTCGAAAGTCCTTGCGATTTGAGCGCCACGTAGGTCGACGTCATCATGTCGCCCGCCCGTCGCTCATTCGGACGGCGTTCTGAAGCCGCCTCCGCCGCCGGCAGCCTGTTGCGCGCCCGGCGCGGACGGGCGCGAGAGAGGGGCTTTTCTCTTCGTCTGAGGCAGCAGGCCTTCTCGTTGCGCGCGCTTCCTGGCCAGCTTGTGCGCTCTTCTCACGGCTTCCGCTCGTTGCCTGGTCTTCCTCTCGGACGGCTTCTCATAGGCCCTGCGGGCCTTCATCTCAAGGAAGACGCCTTCCCGCTGCATCTTCTTCTTCAGGACCCGGAGGGCCTGTTCGATATTGTTGTCGCGCGCGAGTACCTGCACCGGGTCTCCCTGCTGGCCCATGCTGTGCACGGGCGTTGCGGCGGGCCGAAGCGGCGAACCGTGAGCAGGCACCATAGTCCTTCTCACGGGAAAGGCGACAAGGGATTGCAGGATCTGCGAAAGCCCGTCCGTTTCCTTGGTCCAGCTGCGTTGCCAATTGCGACCTATCCGTCGCTGGCGCATTATGGACGGACGAAAACATGGCGCCGGAGGTTGCCTTGCCCCGCAACTGGTGTGGAGCGTCTCCGCCACGTCCTCATTGGAAGTCCGGATTTGAAAAGCGAC
Source organism: Aminobacter aganoensis (assembly GCF_014206975.1). GTDB lineage: Bacteria > Pseudomonadota > Alphaproteobacteria > Rhizobiales > Rhizobiaceae > Aminobacter > Aminobacter aganoensis. The sequence continues at coordinate 671,168 of NZ_JACHOU010000002.1, read as the reverse complement.
TATCAGGCGGATATCGATGCCATCGGGAACATCGACTCCGTGCCCACCATTCTCGACGTGGTGTGCCGCACGACGGGGATGGGATTCGCCGCTGTCGCGCGCGTCACCGACAGCCGATGGATCGCCTGCAGCGTCCTCGACCACATCGCGTTCGGGCTCCAGCCCGGCGGCGAGCTTCAGGTCGAAACCACCATCTGCCATGAGATCCGGCAAAGCGGGGAGCCGGTCATCATCAACAACGTTGCCGATGACCCGGTATTCTGCGGCCACCCGACGCCAGCGATGTACGGCTTTCAGAGCTACATCTCCATGCCGATCGTGCGCAAGGACGGGTCGTTCTTCGGGACGCTGTGTGCCATCGATCCCAAGCCGGCCCGGCTGAAGGACCCGGAGATCGTCGGCATGTTCAGGCTCTTCGCCGAGCTGATCGCCGCTCACTTGGACTCCATCGATCAGATCGCCATCAGCGAGCAGCTGCTCGCCAGGGAGCGCGCGTTCGGCGCGATGCGTGAAAAGTTCATCGCCGTGCTCGGCCACGATCTGCGCAATCCGCTCGCGTCCGTCGTCTCCGGTACCAAGATGCTGATGCGCAAGCACGAGGCGGAACCCGACAGCAGACGCATCCTGCTGCTGATGCAGGGAAGCCTTCTGCGCATGCGCGGCTTGGTCGACAACATCGCGGACTTTGCGAGATCGCGATTGGGAGGCGGGCTGACGCTCGACCTGGAGGCGGATGTCCATCTCGAGCGGACGCTCGATCAGGTTGTCGACGAACTGCGGGCCGCGCATCCGGACCGGTCGATCGTTGCCGAGTTCTCGCTCGATGAAGCCGTGCCGGTGGACCACGGACGCGTCGCCCAGCTTCTGTCCAATCTGATCGGCAACGCCCTGAGCTATGGCGATGCCGACAAGCCGGTCCGAGTGTCTGCGAAAGCGGACAAGGCCGGCTTCGAACTCGCCGTCGAGAACGGCGGCGCACCAGTCCCGACGGAAACCCTGGCAACGCTCTTCGAGCCGTTCGCGAGAGGTGAAGGTGACCGCAACGGCGAGGGTCTGGGCCTGGGGCTGTTCATCGCCTCGGAGATCGCCAAGGCCCATGGCGGAACGTTGACCGCGACGTCCGGCGCAGGCGTGACGCGGTTTGTATTCGACATGCCCGCGCCATAGCGGGGTCAAAAGTCGACGTACATAGGGAACAAAAGGGACAGAAGCGCGGTTTCCCTTGCTTGCAGCGAGCTGCCATTCCCGATGCACGGGGGCTTGGATGCATTTCTGCATCCATGGAGCCCCTCAGTGACCTCCCACCCCGCAGCCAAGATACTGATCGTCGAGGACGAGCCCCTTATCCGCATGGATCTGGCGGACATGCTTGAGAAGCTGGGCTATTCCGTTCTTGAAGCGGCAAATGCCGACGAGGCGATTGCGATCCTGGAGTCCGAACCCGCCGTCACGGCAGTAGTGACGGATGTGGACATGCCGGGAACCATGGACGGCCTCGCTTTGACCTTTGTGGTTCGAAACCGCTGGCCACCATGCCATTTGATCGTCGTGTCCGGCCACAGGCGTCCAAACACGGGGAACATGCCGGCGGGCAGCCGGTTCATCAGGAAGCCGCTGGGAACCAGCGACCTGCAAAGAACGCTGGCTGAATTGGGTGTCGCGGTCTGACCGGCTCCGCGCCAAGCTTTGCTTCCGGTCGCCGCGGAAGATGCCCGTCTTCGGTTTTCCTTACAATTCTCGTTTCATCAAATCGCCGAACAGGCGCTGCCCGTAATGCGAGCCTGTCCGGTCCTTGGCGCTCCGCGGAGCTAGCCAGCATTTTGACTGCCGCGGGAGGTCAGCCAGACCAACGCGAGAAAGCCCATTGCGGCTGAGACGACGGAGGCCGCAAGGATGCCGAGCTTTGCGGAATTCAGCAGGCCCGGATCGAAAGCGAGTTCGGCGATGAACAGCGCCATGGTGAAGCCGATGCCGGTCAAAAGGCTGCCGGCCGCCAGCAGGCTCCATGGCAAATCACTCGGCCGGATGCCCAAACGCATCTTGGCAGCCATGAAGCTGAAGAGAACGATCCCGATCGGCTTTCCGATCACCAAGGCCACGAAAATAGAAGTTGCGAGCGCAGGGACGAACCCTGTGGCGCCGATCGGAACGCCGGCGTTGGCCAAGGCGAACAGCGGCATGATGGTGAACGCCACCCAGGGATGAAGCGATACCTCCAGTCGCTCTATCGGGGACAGGGCTTCGCGGGCTGCAATGCCGGCGCGGCGGAGATCCTGGCGGGCGGACGTGTTGCCTCCCCATCGGGCGCCGGGAGGATACGCGACGACGCGGTCGAAGATCGCGTGCAGGCGGCTGTCGCTTACCCAGCTCCGGGCCGGCGTCATCAATCCGAGGATCACCCCCGAGAGCGTGGCATGAACGCCCGATGCGTCGAGCGCGAGCCATATCAGCCCGCCCATCGCGAAGTAGACGGGAATGCTGCGGAAGCCGAGACGCGCCATCCCGGCCACGATGGCGAGCCCCAGCGCCACCAGCGCGAGCGCGATCCAGTTCAAGGTCCCGCCGTAAGCGATCGCCACCACCAGGATCGCACCGACGTCGTCGAAGATGGCGAGGGACAGGAGGAACAGGCGCAAGCTGTGCGGAAGGCGGGCGCCCAGAATCGCCAGGCAGCCGATGACAAATGCCGTGTCCGTCGACATGACGGTGCCCCAGCCGCTCGCGCCCGGCTCGTCGCCCACCAGCAGCAGAAACAGGCCGGCCGGCACCACCATCCCGCCGAGAGCGGCCGCGAGGGGAAAGGCGGCCCGTCGCGGGTTTCGCAATTCGCCCAGCACGAGCTCGCGCTTCAGCTCGAGGGCGACGACGAAGAAGAACAGCGTCATCAGGCCGTCGTTGATCCAGTGCTTCAGCGAGCGGACGAATTCCATCCCGCCTACGCTAAACCCCGCTTTGGTTTCCCAGAAGCCGAGAAACTGCGTCGACCAGGCCGTGTTGGAGAGAACCAGTGCGACGATCGTGCACACAAGCAGGATAGCGCCTGCCATAGCCTCGATGCGCAGGAACCGCGTCAACGGCCTCGTGAACAGATCCGCCGGTTCCTTCGGGAGCTGCGCAAGATTGCTGTTCATTCGCCTCGACTTTTCATGATTGTTCCCGGCTTGCTGCCAGCAGCGGATGTTCGATCCGCCAAACAGGATTTCCTGACGGAACGGGTTTGAGGGACGATCCGCGTTATGCCTATCGGCGAGCAGAGACCGGCTAGCCTTTAAAGCCAGCCACCTCTCGCTCCAGGCTATATGCGCGACCACGTTGGCTGTTTGACAGCGATCGCTATGTGACCCTCAGCGCAACATGAAGGACATCGCCGAGGAGGGAGGGGAGCGGAAGCATCCGGGTCCCGCGGCCGCATCCGCTTGCAACCATCGCGATGTTTCCTAGACCAAGGCTCCGGATCGCGGAATGGCACGCGGAGCCGCCGCCGCCATCTTTGTTGGTTCGGTGTGCCTGCAATAGGTCGACTTATATATGCCCGCGGCAAACCGCTGTCGCCCGCGAGCAGGTCATCACGCCGGCCGGTAGCAGGCACGGCATTCCGCCTCGGTCAATCGCCAGACGAATACTCATCGCAAACGCGACCACTGGAAGCCGGTCATAGGCTCCCGAACAGCACGGAATAAAGAATGAAAGCGATTGCAGCCGCGAACGAAACCCTGACGAAGAGGCTCCTGAAGTCATACAGGTATATTTGAGGCAGGATCGGATTTTTCATGACGGCTTCCTTGTGTTGGATCGCGAACGTCCAGTCGTGACGCCGACGGTCCGAGTGCTCAGATGAGGCGATTGTCCTCCGCCGTCTGTCGTGCGCGGCGGCGCGTGCCATCGGTATCCGCCTTCCTGTGCCTTTCAGCCGCGGCCTTGCGAATGCGTTCGAAGCGGTTTTCCTCGGTTTCTTCGAACTCTTTTGAGGACGGTGCCGGGTCGGTCTTCTTGTCGTGGGGGCTCATCGTCGGGCTCCTTGGTTGTGGTCGGCCCGCCGACCCGCCAGGAAAGGAGTCCCGGCGACCGGCGGCATCTCGCGTCGCCTGTTATGCGGCAAGGGCGGTGGCGCAACCCTGGACTGCGAGCCTGTCCGAGGTCGTTCGCCCAGGCATCGTCGTCCAGCCGCCGGCTTCGACGAACTGCCGCTTTTTGTAGCTGTCAGTCAGGGCCTTGAACTCCGAGAGCTTTGCCGCCGCGTCCGGCGCTGCGTTGAACCTTTCGACGCATATGGCCGACGCCAGCTCTCCACGCGCGATGTCGCCCGCAGTGGCCGCCGTTGCGCGTGATGTGCCGCCGGTCACCCAGCCACCCCAGTGAAGCCGACGATCATAGTGGCGACGATCGCCCCGGCACAGGACAAGAACAGCACGGATTCGACGGCTGGTAGCTTCCCAACGCTGAGTGAAGGATCGTTTCGTCACGCTCTGCACGGCCATGGTATCAACCCTTTCTGATCGATGTTCCGATTGCTCCCGCGTCGACGGATGTCGAGACACGGAAATCGGCATGTACGAGACGGCCCGTTGGGCCGGGAATTCGTCGAGCTGGGTTCCAGAACGCCTGCCGCATGCCGAATGACCATGCGGCTGCGGAGCAGGCGAAATCTCATGCGATGCTTTGAGGGTCTTTCCGCGGTCGATGTGAGGATCGCCACCCAACCCATATAGCGCCTGCGGCACGCGAATGATAGGAGCGCTGGATTTTATTTCCTGAAATCTCCAAAATATCGATAACTAAATCTGGCCGTCTGTCCTGCACTCGGAAATAAGAAGAAATAAATCGTGCCACGTGCCTCGTTCAAAACTTAATCAACATGCATTTGTACAACTCGTTGATTTGGCAGTTTTGGCTTCGCGGTGTCAGCGCCCCGCCATTCATCACCGAATTGTCGATAGCGAACGCCTTGTGCCAATGCGGTGCGGCGTGTCGCTTCATTCGAGCTGGAATGAGCGCCCGCGCTGGCCACGGACGTACTGGCAGCATCAGGCATCGTTCCGGTTCGGATGGGGACCGATATGGAGACGCATGGGCGCGCTCCCGCGGAGACCGCCGCCATGACCAGTCGCATCACACAGACCGTCGTGCACTTCTCCTCCGCCTTCCTGCTCCCAGGTTCGATGCGCCGCATGCACCCCGGCACCGCTTGCCGGCTAGGGGGTAGGTCCATGGTATCGTGAGGAAGTGGTGCCAAAAACCATCTACCGTCATTTTTCTTCGGTTGGAGAGGTTCACAAAGAAGAGAAATTCTTCTTCTATATCATATAGTTACGAATCGGCTACTTGGCTTGATAAGCCTGTTGATGATGTAGCGAAATCGGGCACCCCATATGAGCGAATTTGGCAAAGATAGAGAAATCAGTTACTTATCAACATGTTGCCGCTACCGATAGATGATGCAAGACGCGACATGAATGCCGAGCTTGGCGGCCCAAAATTCCTCAATGATAGACGATAGTTAGATTTGACGGTAAAAGCGACGGTGTTTTTGATTCTGCTTGTGGAAAAGAATATTGAATTTCAATATCTAAGCCGTCTTGTTGATGATGGAGTGGGAGTGACGGGCAAACAACGGCAATAGCGTCGTTTCGGCGAGCTAGTGACTTAGCCATTTCGGCGCCGCGTGCCTTGGAGTGCGCTTCGGCGCTCCTGCGAGTTGCGGGGAAGCTCGCAGTCAGCTGCCAAGTCAGCGGACGTGCTTGTAGACCGTGGTTCGGGAGAGGCCCAGCATCCGCGCTGTCTTCGAGACGTTGTCACCCGAGGCACGAAACACGCTCCTGATCTCGCGGCACTTGTGCCGGCTCAATGCGTGGCCGCGGCAATCCTCGCAGCTGTCCTCTGGCGCTGTTTCTCGCTCGGTGAAGGATTCTTCGTCGACAAATTCGAGATGCTGCCGCACCAGCGCACGCTGCAGGACCGACTGGAGCTCGCGGATGTTGCCAGGCCAACTGCGCAGCGACAACCGCGCGATCGCGGCATCGGTGATCGCCGTGCCCGGCGCGATCTTCTGCATGAGATGCTGGACGACAAGGGCGAAGTCCGACCGGGACCGCAGCGGCGGCATGCGCACGGTATAGGCGTTGAGGCGATAGAGCAGATCGGCGCGGAACTCGCGTGACGCGACCATCTCCTCGAGGTTGCGGTTCGTCGCCGAGACGATCTGCACGTCGACCTTGTGCGTCTTCTGGCTGCCAACCGCGCGTACTTCCATGCTGTCGAGGAAGCGCAACAGGGCCGTCTGGGCGGAAGCCGGGATGTCGCCGACCTCGTCCAGGAACAGCGTGCCGCGGTCGGCCGTCCGGGCCAGACCCGGAGCGCCGTCGGCGCGCGCATTGGTGTAGGCCCCGCGCTCGTGTCCAAAGATCTCGGCAATGAACAAGGCCTCCGGCACCGCGCCGCAGTTCAATGCCACGAATTCGCCCTTCCTGCCGCTGAGATCGTGAACGTGCCGCGCCATCAGTTCTTTGCCGGTGCCGGTTTCGCCCGCCACATGGATCGGCATGCGCAGCGCCACCGCCCTCGCCAGGTCGGCTACCGACCGCTTGAGCGCGGGATCCTCGCACACGAAGTCCGGTGTGCCTGGCGAGCTGAGCACGGCCGGCACCGCGCGTGCGCGTTGCGGCCTTTCGACGATGCCACGCTGGCCGATTTGACGGCAAACCATGAACACGCCGCTGCCGGCGCGATCGCGTATGCGAATGACGCCTCCGCTTAGCAGGCCGTCCATCGCCGTGCCGAAACCCGCCTCGAACAATCCGTCGAAATGGATGCCGAGTGTTGCCGGCAGCCCGGTCAGGAGGTGGACGCCGGGACGGTTGATCGACAAGACCTCTCCGTCCTGGGAGACGGCCAGAAGCCCGGCCGACAGCGTGTCGAGATATTCCACGCGCGGATGGAAGGCGAAGATGAAGCTTTCGGCACGCTCCTGGAAGATCAGGCCGTTTTCGATCTGGGCGGCGGCCATCCTCACCAGCGCATGGGTGTGTTGCTGGCGTGCTTCTTCCGAGCAGGAGGCGTCGAGCAATCCGAGAACATGGCCGCCGGGATCGAGGATCGGGGCGGCCATGCAGCTCAAATGTCCGTGGCAGGAAAAGTAATGCTCGCGCCCGTATATGGCGACCGGCTCGCGCCTCAGCGCTGCCAGGCCGAGCGCGTTGGTGCCGCGGTCGCTCTCGTTCCAGACGCTTCCGGGAATGATCGAACGCCCGGCCGCGCTGTCGGCAAAGCGCTGGTCGCTGATCGTGTCGAGCACCACGCCGTCGGCGTCGCCCAGGGCGATCATGAAATTTGAGCCTGCAATCTGGGAATGGAGCAGTTGCATCTCGGCCAGCGCCAGGCGCCGCAGGGCAGCGTTCGTTTCGCGCCGGCGGTTGACGTCGGAAAAGGCGATGACGTTGCCTTGCGGCGTGGCGCGCGGATCAAGACCGAGGTCGCGGCAGCGCTGCCAGCTCTCTGCGACGGCCGCAGACAGGGCGCCGGCAGGAAAGCGGTCGCCGCGTTCGAGTGCCGCGCGGGCGCGATCAATTCCAGACAGGTATTGCATGGGTCCTCCCAGGCGTCCGTGCCGGCCCGAAGGCCCGGCCGAAACAGCGGATTTGAGATAGCCAGAAACTGCACAGTCCATTCGCCCGAACGTTCAGTTGGCGAACGGGCATGAGTTGGCGTTTATGGAACAAATATCTGATTTTATTGTATTTTACATACTGGCACGCAACTTGCCACGCTCTCTGGCGACGGCCGGGTCGAGGATTCCGGCGGCAAGGGAGAAGAAGATGAAAGCGCAGGTTCTGACCAACTACGATGACAGCCTGAAGGCCGACGAGTGGGTGTCGCTTCAGGAGGTCCCCGACCCGAAGATCAACAAGTCGACCGATGTCATCGTGCGCATCGGCGGCGCCGGCGTGTGCCGAACAGACCTGCACATCATCGAGGGCGTCTGGCGTCCGCACATGGACCCCAACGGCAGCCAGCTGCTGCCGCTGATCATGGGTCACGAGAATGCCGGCTGGGTCGAGGCGGTGGGCAAGGAGGTCGAAGGCATCAAGGTCGGCGACCCGGTGATTGTCCATCCCAAGATCTCGGGCGGCACCTGCCTGGCCTGCCGGCGCGGCTTCGACATGCACGGGCCTGGCAAGTTCCCCGGCCTTGATTGCAACGGCGGCTATGCCGAGTATCTCTGCACCTCCGAACGCAACATCGTGCCGCTGCCGAAGACGCTGTCGCCCAAGGAAGTCGCGCCTTATGCCGACGCCGGCCTGACGGCCTACCGTGCGGTCAAGAAGGCGACCCGCCATCTGCTGCCTGGCGAGACCTGCGTCGTCATCGGTGCCGGCGGCCTCGGCCATATCGGAATCCAGTGCCTGAAGGCGATGTGTGCGGCAGATGTCGTCGTCGTCGACAAGTCGGAGGCTTCGCTGGCACTGGCCGCCAAGATCGGCGCCGACAAGCTGGTCCTTGCCGACGGCAACGAGGTCGAGGCTGTGCTGTCCTTGACCGAGGGGCAGGGCGCCGAGGCTGTCATCGACTTCGTCGGCGAGCGTGGCACCACCACCAAGGGCCTCGCCATGACACGGCCGATGGGCAGCTATTATGTCGTCGGCTATGGCGAGGACATCCGCGTGCCCACGGTGGACATGGTGATTACCGAGAAGAACATCATCGGCAACCTGGTCGGCACCTGGGCCGAGCTGGTCGAGTTGATGGCGCTTGCCGACCGCGGTCTCGTCGAGCTGACGACCGTCGAGTATCGCCTCGCCGATGCCAACCGCGCGCTGCACGACCTCAACAACGGCAAGATCCACGGCCGCGCCGTGCTCATCCCGTAAGGGTGATCGCCGGCCAGGCGCCAGGCCTGGCCGGCGGATCGAAAGTTCCGCTGCCGGACGTCGCGCCGGCGGCGGAGCTCCCGGCGACCGTGATGCAACAGGAGGAAGACGCAGGTGGGAGAGACCGATATGTGCAGAGTCCTGGCAACCCAGGCGCCGCAGAGATTCCAGCAGGTGAGCCGCTCGCTCCGCATTGCCGGTCATTCGACCAGCATCCGGCTTGAGTCGGCCTTCTGGAACGTGCTCGACGAGATTGCGCTGGGCGAGGGGTTGTCGACCTCCAAGCTCATCTCCGCGCTGCACGACGAAGCTGTCGAAATCCATGATGGCGTATCGAACCTCGCTTCCATGTTGCGGACGGTCTGCCTGCTCCATCAGCAGGAACAGGCCGGGAGTGCGGACGGGCGCCAGGCTCGGGCATGACCCTTTCCGCCAGTTTCGCCTGGCCCCTGGAGCCTCGTTCCCGCTGAAACGGAACGAGGCTCTGTACGTCCTGCCGGACCATGATCTGATCCGAAAGCCGAAGTCCGCCGTTCGCGGCGCGGACCTCGGTTCGGGATGTCCTAGTTCGACTTGGCCTCGCCGGCCCGGTTTTCGCCGATCCGGTTCTCGGCGATCCAGCGTGCCGCCAGCACCAGCGCGCCCATGCTGAAATCCTTGCCGTGCTTCGTCACCATTTCTTCGGACAGCTGCGCAAGCTGCTGAAAGAACTCGTCCTTGCTCTGTTCATCGCTGGTGAGTTGGGTCTGCATCGTTTCCTCCTGGTTGCAGGCTACTTGAACATCTGATGGGGGAAGGTGACGATCGCGGCCGTGCCGCTGGCGTCGCCCAGGGCGAGGTGGGTGCCGTCGGCGGACCAGGCAAGTGCGGTGACGACGCCGCCCGAGGACCGGACCAGCATTTCGTCGCGCGCGCCGATCTCGGCAATGACGATCTGCCCGTTGGCGTAACCCGCCGCCACGAGCGCCTTTTTCGGGTGGGCCGCCACTGCATCGACCAGCACCAGTCCGGGGCGGCCGGTCACGAGCGCGGCGCGGTCTCCGTCCTGCTGCGATGCGCCTGACCACGCCGCGATGCGGAACGCGCCAGACGCGACGAGTGCATCGGCCGGGCTGCTCCACGACAATGATTGCACGGAGGCAGGGAAGTCGCCGAACAGCTCCACGCGTCCGCCCTGCAGGTCGACAAGGCCAAAACCGCCGCCTTCGAGACTGCAGGCGAGGGCCTTTCCGTCGGCTTTCCAGCGTAAGGAATGTGGCCGCGAGGGCAGGGTGATTTCGTGCAATGCGGCGCTGGAGCCTTCAAGCGTCCAGATCGACAGGCCGTCGGCGAACGACGCGGCCACCTGGCGCCCGTCCGGCGATATGGCAAGCGCTTCGATGTGGGAACCGGGCCCGCGTCCATGGCGCGTCACTTCGCCCGAGGCGCGCGAGATGTAGAGGTGGTCGCCATCCGTGGCTATCGTGATGCCGGCCTGCTCGGAATGGTCGACCGCTATCACCGGCCCGGCCTCCGTCCGGAACAGTGTTTCCTCGACCTCGCCGGTGCAAGAAAGGCCAAGGACGTCGCCGGTTCCGCCGCCGCAGACGAAACCTGACGTCCGATATGCGGCCAGGGGGGCGTCGCCATCATTGCGAATGACGGCGGCGGTGATCGGGGCCGGCGGGTTCTTCCGCGGCCTGATCGTGGTTTGGCCGAGATCGGCGCTGACCCTGATCCGCTCCTCCGGCGGCTCGGTATCGGTGGTCGGCGCGATGGCGACGCTGCCGTCGGTGCCGGAAAACGCAACCGCCGAGCCGTCGGCGCTGAAGCGGACGTCGGCGATCGGCGATGGGCGCTTCCAACTGCGCGCCAGGAGCTCGAACAGGGTCAAGTTGCGAATGGTCTGCTGGTTCATGTCTTCCTCCCGTCAGGTTCGCCGCGCCGTTGCAAGCTGGAGGTCGAGTTCGGCGACTTCCCGTTCGGCATCGGCAATCCGGTCGTCGCATTCAGTCTGCGCGGCCCGGATCGCCGCGGCGTTCTTCTCAGCCTCATGCAAATCCCGCACCAGTTGCGCGGAGGCGGCCGTTCTGCCGATTTCGAGTTCCAGTCGCAGGACCTCCATTTCGGCGCCGGCAAGCGCCTGGAGGAGTTTCAGCGCCTGGGCGTTGAGCGTCGAGACGTCGCCGACCAGCGTCAGGCGCCGTTGCAGCAATTCGGTCGCGGAGGGTGCTTGATCGTTCATTGCAATCCCCTATCGTTGCGGATGAAGGCGAAGGCGACCGGATCGGTGGAAGGTGAGGCAGCGGAATGTTCGAAACGACCGGCAAGCCATTCTTCGAGGCCCTGCGCGCCGCTGCCGAACGAAGACTGGGACGCGGGCATCCTTGCCTCGCCGCCATTGAACGGGCGGCGGGAGAGGGTGGCGCCGACGCCACGGTGGAGGCGCAGGCCACGCTCGCCGCACTCGATCCGGACATGCGGGCCAGCCTGATGGCCGACGCCCACAAGGCGCTGCGCGAGAGCGCGGTGGCGATCCTGGGCGCGTGGCAGGGTGGCCGGGTCCGGCACTGAAAGGCCCGTCATTGCCCGTCTTCCGGAGTATCGGGCGCCGGGCTTTCCCAGTCGGACAGCAGGTTTGGCAGGCGTGGAACCTGTGACCTGAACTGCTTTTCCGCCGCCTCGATGTGGCTCTTGAGATCATCCCAGATGTCGACGCGAAGCAGCGAGGTGGTGTCGCCGATGAGCCGCTCGATCTCGTCGACATGGAATTGACGCGACAGCGAGACACCGGAAAAAACGAAGTCGCGTAGCATGATGGCGTGGCGTTCGATGAACGCATGGAGCATTGGATGGGTCTGCGGGGTCATCCCTGCCGACCTCATCTCGGTCTCGATGAAATCCTGGAAATGCCGCTGCAGCCGATGCTGGCTTTCGCCCAGGAAGCGCATCGTGAAGATCAGGTCGCGCGGCATCAGGCGAACCAGTTCCGTTGTCACGTCCTGCAGCGGCTCCGGCCGCCCCGGTTGTCCATTCTGGTCCGTCATGGTCATTCCCGGATAAAGAGGTGAGCGAAAAATCGCTGCAAAATTAGATAATCCAAATAAAGATTGATGTCGACCATCGGTTATCTTGTAATCAAAAGCGTATATTATTTTGACCTCAAAATATAAAATATTACATTTGTAAATTACGACTGTAAAATAACGTTACAAATTTGCTGGCAGGCTCCATTCTTGATTGCCGCCGAGCCGCGTTTCGCCGGTTCAGGGGCTGTTTCCCCGAGTTGGCACACCCCTTGCATAGTACTTTCGCATAAGAAGCCCGCCGCGCATCGAAGCGGTGCCACAAGAACGAAGGAATGGAGGAGACAGGTTTCGGCCAGCCCCGTGCGATGGCGTGCCCGCGACTGCGGGCGGCTTCGACGGGCAGCCGAAGGCTCTTCCCGCACCTTTGCCGTGATCCACTTGAACGGCTGGCCTGGGGCCGCGCCTGACGGCGCCACCCTTTGGCATGTCGCTCGAACTTCAATTGGCGGTGGTGTGTGCCGCTTCCTGCCTGGGCCATGAGGCCCACGGCGCAATCCAGTGGAGGCTTATGGCTATGACGTCTTTGACGCTCAACAAGATTACCTCGCAACGCGGAATTTCCGTCGGCGAGGCGACCAAGAAGATTTCCGACCTCGGTTGGAACCCGACCTACGTCCAGGAAGCGATGACGTTTCCAACCGACTACAAGATCGCCAAGGCACCGCGCGATCCGATGAAGCAGGTTTTGCGGTCCTACTTCCCGATGCAGGAGGAGAAGGACAACCGCGTCTACGGCGCGCTCGACGCAGCACTGCGCGGCGACATGTTCCGCAATGTGGAGCCGCGCTGGGTCGAGTGGATGAAGCTTTTCCTGGCCATCATCCCCTTCCCGGAAATCTCGGCCGCCCGCTCCATGGCGATGGTGGCGCGCCTCGCCCCCGGCGAAGACCTGCGTACCGGCTTCACCATGCAGATGGTCGACGAGTTCCGTCACTCGACCATCCAGATGAACCTGAAGAAATGGTACATGGAGAACTACATCGATCCGGCCGGCTTCGACATCACCGAAGAGGCCTTCGGCAAGTGTTATGCCACGACGATTGGCCGTCAGTTCGGTGAAGGTTTCATCACCGGCGACACCATGACCTCGGCCTGCATGTACCTGACCGTGGTCGCCGAGACCGCCTTCACCAACACGCTCTTCGTGGCGATGCCCTCGGAAGCTGCCCGCAACGGCGACTATGCGCTGCCGACCGTGTTCCTGTCGGTTCAGTCCGACGAAAGCCGGCATATCGGCAATGGCCACTCGTTGCTGATGGCCGCGCTCAAGGAGCCGGAGAACCATCTCCTGCTCGAACGCGATCTGCGTTACGCCTTCTGGCAAAACCACGCCATCGTCGACGCGGCGATCGGCACCTTCATCGAGTACGGCACCACCAACCGTGACAAGGACAAGGAGTCCTATGCGGAGATGTGGCACCGCTGGATCTTCGAGGACTACTACCGCACCTACATGCTGCCGCTGGAAAAATACGGCATCAAGATCCATCACGATGACGTCCACGAGGCTTGGAACCGCATCACCAAGAAGCTCTACGTCCACAAGGTCGCGCAGTTCTTCGCCGTCGGCTGGCCCGTGAACTTCTGGCGCATCGAAGCCCAGACCGACAAGGACTTCGAGTGGTTCGAGCAGAAGTATCCCGGCTGGTACGCGCAGTTCGGCGATTTCTGGAAGTGGTACGACAAGCTCAGCCATCGCGGCGAGAAGATCATCACCTTCAACGAAGACGTCGGTTACGTCTATCCGCACCGCTGCTGGAGCTGCCTCGTACCATGCCTCATCCGCGAGGACATGGTGGTCGACGAGATCGACGGCAAGCTGCACACCTTCGCCCACGAGCTCGATCGCTGGACCGCCGTCGAGGCCTTCGCCGACGAGTACCAGGGCCGGCCGACGCCGGCGATGGGCCGCTTCAGCGGCAAGCGCGAGTGGGAGACGCTCTATGATGGCTGGGATCTGGCCGATGCGATCAAGGATCTGAACTTCGTTCGTTCCGATGGCAAGACGCTCGTCCCGCAGCCGCATCTGCGCTTCGACGCCAAGGAGATGTGGACGCTCGACGACGTGCGTGGCCACACCCTCGGATCGCCGTTGAACGCACTCCGCGCAATGTCGCCGGCCGATCGCGAAAAGCACCTCGCCGAGTATCGCGCCGGCTTCACCATTTCGCCGTTCAATTGACGGTCAGGCGGGCCGGTTCACCGCCGGCCCGCCCACCGCTTGGTGGTCGACATGACACGAGCCCGCTTCGCCTTGCCCATCGTCGTCGCGGCCTGGGCTGCAATCGCCACAACCGTCTTCACCGTCACAGGGGCCCATCCGCCTGCCGACGACTGGAGAAAGGTGACGGCTGGCTACAAGGGCTCGCTCGGTCAGAAGCCAAGAGCACCAGTGAAGATACTCGCTATCGGGAGGCTAATTTAATGAGTGACGCTCACACAGTGCGCCTGGAGCCCGTCGGCGTCGAATTCGAGGTCGAGAACGGGGAGACGGTGCTGAACGCGGCGTTTCGCCAGGGCATCGCGCTGCCGCATGGCTGCAAGGAAGGGCAGTGCTCGGCCTGCAAATGCGTGCTGCTCGACGGCGAAGTCGACATGCTCAAATACTCGACCTTCGCGCTGAACGACATGGAGAAGGACACCGGTCACATCCTGCTGTGCCGGGCGATCGCCTACTCCGACATGGAAGTCGAACTTCTCAACTATGACGAGGAGGTTCTGGCGAAATCGATTGCCGTGAAGACATTCAAAGGCCGGATCGCTCACGTCGAGCGCCTGACCCACGACATTCGCGGCATCGAGATCGAACTCGGCTCCCCGATAAAGTTCTGGGCGGGGCAATATGTCGACATCACGGTCACCACGGAAAAAGGGGAGACGATTACGCGCTCGTTCTCCATGGCAAATACGCCGGACCAAACCCAAAAACTCTCCTTCATCATCAAGAAATATCCCGAAGGAAAGTTCTCCGGAGAGCTCGATTCCGGAGGCATCAAGGTCGGAGCCGATGTCACCGTCGTCGGACCCTATGGAACCTGCTTTCGCCGCGAGGAGCGAGAAGGGCCGCTAGTGCTGGTCGGCGCCGGCTCCGGCATGTCGCCGGTCTGGTCGATCCTCAACGATCACCTCAAGAGCGGCGAAAAGCGACCGGTCTACTTCTTCTATGGCGCCCGTACGCCCGACGACCTGTTCTATCTCGACAGGATCGCCGAACTCGTCGGCCAGCATGCGGACGTCAACTTCATCCCGGTTCTCTCGCACGTCAACGGTGAGGCCTGGGATGGCGAGCGTGGCTTCGTGCATGAGAGCGTCGACGCCAAGCTCAAGCAACTCGCGGTCGACGGGCAGGGCGACGTCTACGCCTGCGGCCCGCCGCCGATGATCGATGCGCTGCAGCCGGTGCTGTTCATGAACGGCTTCGAACTGGAGCGCATCTTCTTCGACAAGTTCACCACATCGTCCGGCGGCACAGCGGCTCACTGAGCCGGAACCGGACATACCAGAGCAACTGCAACAAGGGAGTGAGACCATGCCAGCAACTTCGAGTTCAGTCGGATCGGGAGCCGCGGGTGCGGCGATATTCGCCGATTCCGACAGCCGCAAGTACCGGTACTTCGACCCCAAGGGCCAGCGCGCCACCCATTACGAGGACGTCACCGTCGACGTTCAACCCGACCCTGAACGCTACCTGATCCAGGACTGGATCATCTCCTTCTCCAACGGAAAGGGCGCCTACATCAAGGACAACACGGCGGCCAAGAGTTCCAACTGGCATGCCTTCCGCGCGCCCGACCAGGAATGGGAACGCACCCATTACCAGCGCCAGTCGAAGATCGAGACGATGGTGCAGAGCGTCATCACCAACGCGCGCAGGGCCGGCGCGCCGAAGACCTTCGACAAGGTCTGGGTCAAGATACTCCAGGCGCATCTCGGCGCCTGGAAGCATGCCGAGTTCGGCCTCGGCACGTCGCTGATGCAGGCCCAGCGTTACGGCTACACCCAGATGATTAACAATGCGACGCTGACCAACTCGTCCTACAAGCTGCGCCTCGCCCAGGACATCACGCTCTACCTTGCCGAGATCGGCATGGACATCGCGGGCTGGGATGACGAGCTCGGCAAGAAGCACTGGCTCGAGGACGGCATCTGGCAGGGCACGCGCGAAGCCATCGAAACCATCATGGGAACGCCCGACTATCTCGAGCAGTACTTCGCCATCAACATCATCTTCGAGCCGTTGGTCGGCGAACTCTTCCGGTCCGGTTTCCTCATGCAGGCCGCTGCCGCCAACCACGACTTCATCACGCCGCCGGTGGTTTCGGCGGCTGAAGCCGACTACGAGCGCAACCTCGCCAACACGATCGACCTGATCTACCTGCTGGCCAACGACGAAAAGCACGGCGCAGCCAACAGGAAGCTCTTCCAGGGCTGGGTCACGAAGCACGGCGCGCTCGCCGACAAGGCAGCCATCGGCCTTCAGCCGATCTGGTCGATGCCGCATTCCAAGCCGATTTCCTTCGCGGACGTTCGTGCCCAGTCCGAGGAACGGATTGGTCAGATCCTCGGCGAACTCGGCCTCAAGCGCTGAACAAGGAGCAATTGCCATGTCAACTGCAGCACGCGACGCTTCACAGTCCAACATCTTCAAGTCGATGAAGGACATCACCTTCGAGCAGACGATCTCGCACCAGTGCGGGGTCACCATGAACGACTCCGTCGAAGCGCGGGCGATTGCCGAGTTCATGGGCAAGAAGCCCGGGGTCACGGTCACCTACCAGCCGGCGATGATCCGCATCGACGGCAACGGCAAGCTGATCTTCAAGATGGACGAAATCGGCGAGTATCTCGGCCGCGAGATGACGGCCGAGATCTTCGAGGTCAACACCTCCACCCACTACGGCCGGATGGTCCGCATCGACGACAACGAGGTCATCCTGTTCGGCGATATGGACGAGGTCTTCGAATACATCTGAGGCAACGCGGCAGACCCGGCGCGCCAGTGATTGGCGCGCCGGCCCGATCAACGCGACTATTGCGGAGGCAGCAATGTTCATTACACCGGAAGGCAAGGAAATCTTCGTCGTCGACGGGCACACCCATTTCTGGGACGGCAGCCCGGAAAACCAGCGCAACATCCACGGCAAGCAGTTCGTCGAGTGCTTCTACGCCTACCATACGGCACTCAGCCCTAGGGAACAGCTGTGGGAGAAGAGCAAGTTCGAGAAGTACAGCGCCGACGATCTCTACCGCGACCTGTTCATCGACGGCCCGGACGACGTCGCCATCGTGCAGTCGACCTATCTCAAGGACTTCTACAAGAACGGCTTCAACACCGTCGAGCGCAATTCGGAAATGGCCAAGCGCTATCCCGAGCGCTTCATCGTCAACGGCTCCTTCGACCCGCGCGATGGCCAAAAGGCGCTCGAATACATCCACTTCATGAAGGAGACCTACGACATCAAGGGCGTGAAGATGTACACGGCCGAATGGAACGGTGCCTCCAAGGGATGGCGGCTCAACGACCCCGCAGCCTACAGGTGCTTCGAGCTCTGCGAGAAGCTCGGCATCAAGAACGTCCACGTCCACAAGGGACCGACGATCATCCCGCTCAACAAGGATGCGTTCGACGTCCATGACGTCGACTACGCGGCGACCGATTTCCAGAACCTGAACTGGATCGTCGAGCATTGCGGCCTGCCGCGCCTCGATGATTTCTGCTGGATCGCCGTGCAGGAAACCAACGTCTATGGCGGCCTGGCCGTTGCGTTGCCCTTCATCCACTCGCGCCCGCGCTATTTCGCCGAGGTCATCTCCGAACTGCTGTTCTGGGCCGGCCCGGAAAAGATCCTGTTCGGCTCGGACTACGCGATCTGGACGCCGCGCTGGCTGGTCGAGAAGTTCTGGGCCTTCGAGCTGCCGGAGGACATCAAGCAGGAACGGGGCGTCGACCTTACGCCCGAGATCAAGGAGAAGATCCTAGGCCTGAACGCGGCCCGGCTTTACGACATCGACATCGAGGCCAAGAAGGCGGCCTTCGCCCGGTCTCCGTTCAGCATCGCGGCGGAGTAGGGGCCATGGGAACCGCCGGCGTTTCGATCAGCCGCGAGGAAGAACTCCGGCGGCTTCTCGCACAGGTGAACGATCCTGAACTCGACGAACCCGTCACCGAGATGGGGTTCGTCGAGCGGGCCGAAGTCAGGGGTGACGGCAGCGTGGAGGTCGATTTCCGCCTGCCGACCTACTGGTGCTCGCCCAACTTCGCCTATCTCATGCTCGACGGCATCCGCAAGGCGCTCGACGGGCTCTCGTGGTCGCCGGCCTATCGCGTCTGGCTGCACGACCACATGTTCGCCAAAGAGGTCAATCGCGGCATCGAGGCCGGCAAGACGTTTGGCCAGATCTTTGGCGAGCTTTCCGGCGACCAGGATCTCGAAAGCCTGCGCGAGACCTTCAGGGTGAAGGCCTTCAAGCGGCGCCAGGAGGCGGTGCTGTGCGGCCTGCGGCGGCATGGCCTGACGGATCGGGAAATCCTCGGCATGGACCTGGCGGCGCTCGATGTCGTCCGGTTCGAGCCGGGCGAGGCGGCGAAGCAAATGCCGCGATACCGCGCAGCGCTGCTCGAGCGTTTTCCCGGGCGGCGGCCCGAGGACCCGGTCTTCGTAACATCTGAGGGCGCTGGCATCCCGAACTCGGCACTGGGCGCCTATCTCGCGGAATTGCGCGGGGTTCGTATCAACATGGAGTTCAACGGCGCCTTGTGCCGGGGGCTCAAGCACACGCGATACAAGGAAGCGGATGTCGTCGACGGGGAACCTACCCTTGTCGATTTCATCCTGGATCGGGTTCCGGACAAGGCACGGCCAACCCAAGCGCCACTGACCTGAGACAACGGCCTCCCTCGCACGAGGCCCCTAATCAACAAACCGCCCGTAAGGCGGAAGGAGGAGTCATGCCTAAAGTTATGATCCACAATTCCCATGCCCGGCGTGCGCTTGCACGCGGCGTGTTCCAACTCGCTGCCGCTGTCGAGCCGACGCTCGGACCGAAAGGCATGAACGCGATGATCGACAGGCCGATCGGCACGCCGATGGTCACCCGCGACGGCGTCAGCATCGCGTCGGAGATCGAACTCCACGATCGTTTCGAGAACATGGGCGCACAGGTGGTGCGCGAGGTTTCCATGCAGACCAACGAAGTCGCCGGCGATGGCACCACGACCGCGATCGTACTCGCCAATGCGCTGATCCAGAAGGGCGTCGAGGCCAATGAGCGCGGTGCGAAGTCCGTCGACCTGTGCAAGGGCATCGATCTTGCCGTGACCAGGGTCGTCGACGCGCTGAAGGCTTCGGCCAAGCCGGCCAGGTCCAACGGCAACCTGGCGGCGGTCGCCAACATCGCTGCCACCGACCCCAGGCTCGGCGCGCTGGTCGCGGAGGCCTATGAGCGGGTGGGCGCTGAAGGCGTCATTACCACCGACTTCAGCGTGACGACGGAGACCACCCTCGATGTGGTCGAAGGCATGTCTTTCGACCGCGGCTATCTTTCCCACCACATGGTCACCGACCAGGAGAGGATGGAGGCGGTGCTCGACCGGCCATACATCCTGATGACCGATCTCAAGATCAAGGATCCGGCGGCGCTGGATGCGGTTCGTCGCATCGCCGACGAGGACGGCCGCCCGCTGCTGATCGTGGCGGAAGAAGTGTCGCCGGAGGTGGTGGTCACGCTGCTCGGCAAGAACGGGCCGGGCAAGTATCTCGTCGTCCATCCGCCGGAATACGGTCACTGGCGCAAGGCGATGCTGGAGGATCTCGCGATCCTGACCGGCGGCAAGGTGCTGGCGCGCGATCTTGGGGGGCGTCTCGAAGACATCACCGCCGAAGATCTCGGTACGGCCGAGCGGGTCAAGACCAGCGCAACCTACACCTCGGTCATCCGCGGCGGCGGCGACATCGCCGCCATCGCGGCGCGACGCGCCCAGGTGCAGCGCCAATACGAGGCGGCTCCGCCGAACATCGAGCAGGACAAGCTGCGCGAACGTCTGGCAAAGCTCTCCGGCGGCACGGCCGTGCTCTATGCCGGCGGCGTAACCCCGGTCGAGCAGAAGCGGACCATCCAGCTCATCGAGGATTCCCTGCACGCCGTGCGAGCGGCCTCCGAAGAGGGCGTCGTGGCGGGCGGCGGCTCTGCACTCACGCAGATCGCGCCGGTGCTCGACGAGGTGCTCGCGGCGGTCGACGGCGATGTCGCCGAGGGCGTGCGCCTGGTCAAGTCGGTGCTGACGCGGCCGCTTTGGCGCATCGTCGCCAATGCCGGCGGCGATCCGGAAGCTGTCGTGGCCGAGGTGTCGCGGGTCAATGGCGGCTACGGCTACAACGCCGCGCTCGGCAAGTTCCAGAACATGTACGAAGCCGGGATCATCGATCCGGTCCGCGTCACCTACACCGCGCTCAAGAACGCCGCGTCGGTCGCCGTGCTCATCCTGACGACGGAAACGCTCGTCGGCGACGTTGCCGAGGAGGAAGACCCGACAGCCGGCCCGGCGCTGGGCGGCGGCGCTGAAAAGCTCGGTCGGGCCTAGGCTCGAGCGAAAGCAAGCGATCATGAGGCCGCGTGTCCTCATGCCGTGAATGGATCCGGATCGGTCGCCCCAACAGAAGAGACGGCCGATCCGGCATATCAACCCCAGGGAGTGGAAAGTGAACAAATACGTCTGCGAATTCATCGGCACCTTCGCGCTGGTCTTCTTCGGCTGCGCGACAATCCTGTTCATGCGCTCGGAGGTCGGGCTGCTTGGCGTGGCGCTGGCCTTCGGCCTGTCGGTCGTGGCGATGGCCTATTCCATCGGCCCGATTTCGGGCGCGCATCTCAACCCCGCCGTCAGCCTTGGCTTTCTGGTCTCCGGGCGCCTCGGCTCGGGGGATCTTGTCGGCTACGTCATTGCCCAGTGCTTCGGCGCGATCGTCGCCGCCGGCGTGCTCTATGTCATCGCGCAGGGCAAGGTCTCCGGCTTTGACGTGGCGGCGAACGGCTTTGCCCAGAACGGCTGGTCAGCCTATTCCGTCGTCTCGGCCTTCCTGTTCGAACTGGTGGCAACATTCCTGTTCGTCACGGTGATCCTGAACGCCACGTCGCAGGCCGGTTCGGGACCGGTTGCCGGCCTGGCGATCGGACTGACGCTGGTGGCGATCCATCTCGCCGGCATCGTCGTCTCGGGCGCCTCGGTCAATCCGGCTCGTTCGCTCGGACCGGCCCTGTTTGCCGGCGGAGCGGCGATGTCGCAGCTCTGGCTCTACATCGTTGCCCCATGCCTTGGCGCGGCCGCGGCCGGGCTCTTGCTGCGCAATCGCGCCATTCTCGTTGGCGACACTGCCGCGCAAGCTGCCTGAGAGGGGCCGCCTGAGAGTGGCAGCCTGAGAGTGGCGGCCACGCGCCGCCTTTCCCCGCCCCATGGCTCACGGCCATGGGGTTCTTTTTTGCCGACAGGGAAACAACGCTCAGACGAAGCCGCGGCGAATGCCGAACTGATCGAGCTTGCGGTACAGCGTCGGACGCGAAATGCCGAGCCTCTGCGCCACGCGGCTGAGATTGCCGCCCTCGGCCGTCAGCGCGCACAGCACTGCCTGGCGCTCGGCGTCCTCGAAACTGATGATCGGTGCTGCGGTTGATTCAGCGATCTTCGCGGGCATTTCAGGCTTCGCCGGCGAAGCGATCTCTTCGGGCAGGTCTGTAGCCTCCACCATGTTGCCATGCGAAAGTACATGCAGCCGTTCGACCAGGTTGCGCAGCTCGCGGACGTTGCCGGGCCATTGATAGGCTTGCAACGCCTCAAGGGCAGGGTCGGAGAATTCCAGGAGCGTGCCGCCGATCCGGCCGGCGATCTTGCGATTGAAGTGCTCGAGCAGCAATTGCCAGTCGTCGCCGCGTTCGCGTAGCGGCGGCACATGGATGGATACGGTGCCGATGCGGTAGTAGAGGTCACGCCGGAAGCGGCCGGCGGCAACCTCCTGCTTGAGATCGCGATTTGTCGAGGCGATCAGGCGCACGTCCACCGGGCGGCCACGGCTGTCGCCGAGGCGATGGACAACCCGCTCCTCCAGGACGCGCAGCAGGAAGGGCTGGATCTCCAGCGGCATCTCGCCGATTTCGTCGAGGCTGAGCACGCCACCATTGGCCAGCTCGAAGACACCCGGCTTGCCCTCGCGGCTGGCGCCGGTGAAGGCGCCGGCGACGTGGCCGAACAATTCGCTGCCGAACAGCTCTCTTGTTATGGCGCCGCAGTTCAGGGCCACGAACGGGTCGCTGGGTGCACGCCGGCTGCCGGCGTGGACCAGGCGCGCGAACAGCTCCTTGCCGACACCGGTCTCGCCCTCGATCAGCACCGAGGTGACCTCCTTCGATTGCGCAACGCGGCATGCGACGTCGATGGCCGCCAGCAGCGCTTCGCTGTCCCCGACGATTTCTGCCGCGGCTTCGGCCAGGTGAGGTGTCGCCGGCCGCGAGGGGTATGTACGACGCGCAACCCTGCCCGATGGAAACACCAGGGCTGCGCCGCGGAGATCGCCGTCGAGATTGAGCGGGCTGATGTTGCAGGCCTGCAGGCCCTGGGGCAGGGCGTTGGCCAGTGCGGCGACGGTGTCCGCCTCTGGAAACTGCAGGCGCCAGCCCCGGCCTTGTGGCAACTGGTCGTCGAGCGGATTGCCGGCGGCGTAATCCGGCAGGTTGTTGCAATAGATAGGCCGGCCGCGCCGGTCGACGATCATCAGGCCGTCGGTACGGCGGTAATGCGGAGCGGACGCGATGAACACCTCGAGCAGCCGCGTGCGCTCGGCATTCTGATGGTCGGCAAGCGCCTTTTCGATTTCGCGCGCGGCCGCCGTGACGAGCGCCGTGTTGTGGGGACGGAAGATGTCGGGATGGCCGGAAAGGTCGACCACGCCGATGATCGTCCCGTCATAGGGGTCGCGGATCGGCGAGCCGGCACAGGTCCACGATTTGATGCCGGCGCAAAAGTGCTCGGCGGCATGAACGAAGACGGGCTCGCCCGTCCATAGCGCCGTGCCGATGCCGTTGGTGCCGACCACGTCCTCGGTCCATTTGCCGCCAATGGCGAGATGGATATCCATGCCGTCGTGGATGGTCTTCTTGTCGCCGATGGCGTCGATCAGCATCCCTTCGCCGTCGGCCAGCACCAGCATCGCGCCAGTGCCGTCAAGGAGGCGCCCGATGGTGGCGAACGATCGGCGCGCGGCCGCGAGCAGGTCGTTGTTGGCGCGGGTGAGATATTCGATCTCGTCCTTGCCGCTGTTGATGGGGGCTTCGCCTTGCTGGGCGTTGATGCCGCCGATGGCGCAACGGCTCCAGGAATCGTGGATCAGCGAACGAACAGGGAAGCGGTGGCTTGCGTCGCCGGTTTCGCCCGACAGCAACGTCTCCCAGGCGCGCATCGTGATGCGCTCGTCATAGTCCGCGCTGGCCGGGACCATCTTTCCCGCAACCGGCCTTGAGCGCGACGGACGGGCAGCGACCTGGATTTCGTCTTGGCCGATCTCTTTTGTCATCCAGCTGTTACATCAAGTTCCTGGTTGTTGTTTGACCATATGGCTTGGCACATGCCGTCGAAGAGTCCGCTATCCGGCAAATCCCAATCTCGCACCGATGGCGACGGCAAGTTGTTCTTCGCTTCCGCTGGCCTCGATCGTCGTGCCGTCGAGTTCGAACAGCGCCTCGGCTATCGCCTCGTTGACCGGCGAAAAGAATCCATTGGCGCGCGTGGCGAGCACGAACACGTCCAGGCCGTTCTTGCTTCGAATCTCGCCAATGTGATGAAGCTGCTTGCCGCAGTTCTGGTCGACGATGACGACGCGCCCGTTGAGGCTGATCCGCACGTGCGGATCAGGCTCTGCCGCAGGCGAGCCCGCGGTGACCTGATGGAAGATCAGGCCCTGGGCCTTGGGCGCCTCGCGCGGAGCCTTGCGGGCGGAATAGGCACCGGAACTGATCTGGTCGGCAAGGCGCGTTATCGTGGCGCGGTTCTGCTCGACCAATCGCTTGATCTGCACATCCTCGCGCCGCGGGCCGTCCCGCTTGGAAATGATGTCGACCATGAACCCTCCCAGATTCGTCGGTCTGTGACGCTGGCTGTGCCGGCGTTCGTTCCTCCGTCGCAGAGCGTACAGCAATTGAAACAGCTCTGCCAGAAGCGACTAATACATCCGAACGGCACCTGGGAGGTGGTAGAGGGCTGCCGCAGCGCGGCGACGTGGAAGCGTGATCGCTACGACGAACGAAGATTGCCTGGGCGCGCCCTCTCGTCGCCAGGCCGAAACGTCCCTTGGTCAGTCCCGGCACGGGCGGGCCGGATGTGCGTCGATCGCAGCCGGGAGAGGTCAGCTTCCCCCGGCCGTCATGGCCAGGTCCGGCCAGTAGTAGGAATCGGGCAGGGGCCGCGGGCCGAACACCGCCTGGCCCACCCGCACGATGGTCGCCCCTTCCTCGATGGCCACCTCGTAGTCGCCCGACATGCCCATCGAAAGTCCGGCGAGTGCCGCGCCCTGCGGCGCGTCGAGCACCGCCTTGTCGCGGATTGAGCGCAGCACGCGGAAGCAGCGCCGCACCTCGGCCACATCCGGCGTGAACCGCGCCAGCGTCATGAAGCCGCGCGGGCGCAGGGCGTCGAACGCCTGCAACGCCTTCAGGAACGCCGGCACCTCGTCAGGCGCGAGCCCATATTTGCTTGCCTCGTTCGAGGTATTGACCTGCACCAGCACGTCGAGGCCCTGGCCGAGATGCTGCAGGCGCTTCTCCAGCGCGGTCGCCAGCGACAGCCGGTCGAGCGACTGCACTTCCGCGGCGAAGCGCAGCACGTCCTTGACCTTGTTGCTCTGCAGATGGCCGATCATGCTCCAGCGGATCGTCTCGCCGGCAAGCCCGTCGGCCTTGCGCCGGCCTTCCTGCACCTTGTTCTCGCCGAGGTCGATCTGGCCGGCGCGGACGGCCTGGCGGACGCGTTCGGCCGCCACCGTCTTGGTCACCAGCACCAGCCGCACGGCCTCGGCCGTGCGTCCGGACCGCTCGGCCGCTTCGCCGATCTTGTTGCGCACCGTTGCCAGATTGGCGGCGACGTCGCCGCTCATGGCTCGAGCCCTTCGAGCCATTCGCCGAACATCGCCCGGCCTGCCTCGCGCAGGCGCGCGCCGTGGCGTATCGCGTCCGCCCGGATCGCGCGTGGGTCGATGCCGGCGGTGGACAGTTCGGTGGCATGGCCGACGAGCCAGGGTTCCAGGCCGTTGCAGGCCTCGGCCTCGGGATGGAACTGCACGCCCAGCAAGTTGCGCCCGACAGCGAACGCCTGTTGGCCGCACAGCTGCGTCGAAGCCAGGTTCTCGGCCCCTTCCGGTATCTCGAAGGCGTCGCCGTGCCAGTGCAGCACCGGGACGCCGTCGAGATGGCGCAACGGGCTTGCCCAGCCGCTGCTGCTCAGCGTCAGCGGCGAAAAGCCGATTTCCTTGACGCCGGTCGGCGCCACCTTGGCCCCCAGCGTCGCCGCCATCTGCTGCGCGCCGAGGCAGATGCCGAAGGTCGGCCGGCCGGCGGCGAGGCGGCGCGACAGCAGCGCCCGCTCCCAGGCCAGGAACGGATAGGCGTCGTCGTCATAGACGCCGACCGGACCGCCGAGCACGACCAGCAGGTCCGGCTGCACGGGGTCGAGCATCGACAGCGAGTCGACTCCGACGTCGTGGTAGTGAAGCTTGTAGCCCGCGCCCGCCAATACGGCTTCGAACGTGCCCAGGTTCTCGAAGTGGATATGCCGTATGGCGATCGCGGACTTCAGCATGCCAGTCTCCGTCGGCCGCTCAGCGCAGGGCCGAGAGGTCGGCGCCGTGGTTGATGTGATAGACGGCGCCGCCGATGACGAAGGCCGGAACCGACTTGACCCCGGCCGCCTCGGCCTCGCCGAGCCGCGCCTTGTCCTCGCCGAGATGAACGATCTCGACCTTGTAGCGCGCGCCGTCGAGCGCCGAGGCGAACTGCTGCTCGGCATCGACGCAGACGGAGCATCCGGCATGATAGAAAACGGCTTTCTCGGCCATGACCTTGTCCTTTCGATCTCGGTGCCGCGGGATTGCAGCAACCTCGTCTTCATGCGATAGGCCTTGTCCGGCCTAGTCAACAGGTCCGGTTTGAAGAAAATGGGTAGGCCGGATGGCGGGGCGAAAGGACATTGCGATCGAGCTCGGGCCTGACACGGGCCAGCCGGTCTTTCTCGCCCTCGCTGCCGCGATCATCGCCGAGATCGAACGCGGCAGGCTCAAGCCGGGCGATCCCTTGCCGGGCACGCGGGCGCTGGCGAAGAACCTCAGGCTCAACCGCAACACGGTCGATGCCGCCTATCACGAGCTGACCATGCAGGGCTGGCTCGCCACCGAGCCATCGCGCGGCACCTTCGTCGCGCACGACCTGCCCGATTTCGGCATGGCGCCGGCGCGCCCCGCTCGACCATCGGCAGCATCGCCCGCCGCCGTCCCGGCGCGAAAGCCGATGCTGAACCTGTCGGACGGCGCCCCCGATGCCCGTCTCATGCCGGCGGCCGAGTTCGCCAGGGCCTTTCGCAATGCCCTTGCCGGGCCGTCCTTCCTGACCGCCTGCGCCTATGGCGATCCGCGCGGCAGCCCGCAACTGCGCGAGGCGCTCGCCGCCTACCTCAAGGAAGAGCGCGGGCTGACGGCCGCCCCCGACGACATCCTCGTCACCCGCGGCAGCCAGATGGCGCTGTTCCTGGCGGCGTCGGCGATGCTGTCGCCGGGCCAGGCCATTGCCGTCGAGACACCCGGCTATCCGCTCGCCTGGGCGGCCTTCCGCGCCGCCGGCGCCCGCGTGCTCGGCGTGCCGGTCGACGGCGGCGGTCTCGACATCGACGCCCTCGAACGCCTCGCCGAACGGGAGCGGGGGCTGAAGGCCGTCTACCTCACGCCGCACCACCAGTATCCCACGACGGTGACGCTCGGCGCGGCGCGCCGGCTCCGCCTTCTCGACCTTGCCCGCCGCTTCGGGCTGGCGATCATCGAGGACGACTACGATCACGAATACCGCTTCGACGGCAGGCCGGTCCTGCCGATGGCGGCGCGGGCGACGCCCGACCAGCGCGTCGTCTACATCGGCTCGCTGTCCAAGCTGCTCGCGCCGGGCATCCGCGTCGGCTACGCCGTCGCCGAGCGCGGCCTGCTTCAGCGCATGGCCGACCGCCGCGAGGCCATCGACCGACAGGGCGACCTGCCGCTGGAGAACGCCATTGCGGGGCTGATCTCGGACGGCGCCTTGCGCCGCCATGCCCGCAAGGCCCGCCGCATCTACCAGCAGCGCCGCGACCATCTGGCCGGCTTTCTGGCCGAACGTTTCGGCGACGTCGCATCTTTCGCCTTGCCGGCCGGCGGGCTGGCGATCTGGCTGCAACTGCACGGGCCGCTGAGCGCCGAGACCTGGGCGGCGCGCGCCGGGGGCCTTGGGCTGTCCATCCTGCCGGGCGTTCGCTTCGCGCTCGATGCCGCGCACCCGTCCGAGGCCTTCCGCCTCGGCTTCGCCAGCCTCGACGAGGCCGAGCACGTCAAGGCGATCGAACTCATGGCCAGGGGCAAGCCCTGGGGCAATTCTTGAAACCGATGCCGTCGGGAATGGCGCAAGAACAGGAAGACGAAGCGTTTTCGCGGAAACGCTCCGTCAGGCGCTTCATTCCAGCCGCTCGATGTCCCGGCGCAGCACGATCAGCGTCGTCAGGTCTTGCACGCTTTGATGCGTGGCGATGATGTCGCGCAGCGTGTTCAGCCTGTCGATCGACGGCACCTCCACCTCGACGATCAGGTCCAGCTGGCCGGTGACCGACGACACCCGCCGCACCTCCGAATAGCGCGCCAGCTGGTCGAGCACGCCCATCGATGGCGTCGAGACCAGCGTCACCATCAGGAAGGCCGAGACCAGCCCGCGGTCCATCTGGCCGATATCGGCGCGATAGCCGCGGATGACGCCGCTCTTTTCCAGCATCGCCACGCGTTCGGTGGTGGCACTTCGCGACAGCCCGATGCGCGCCGCCAGCGCCTTCATCGGGATGCGGGCCTCCTTCGTCAGGATGCCGAGAATGTCCCTGTCCTTGGCGTCGAGTTCCTTCATCGTTCGCTTCCGTCGGTCGCCGTGAATGTGCCGGTCAATGCACGCGAAGTGCCGGTGCAACCGTCACATTGCCGGATGCCTCATTTTTAAGCCCGTGCCAAGCTCCGGCATCAGAAATCCTGGATTGCCGATGACCGACGTAAACCACCCCGCACCGCAATTCTCCCGCGAAGAAGCGGCGGCACTCGCCGCCGGCCATTTCGGCGTCGGCGGCGTCGCCACCCCGCTCGACAGCGAGCGCGACCAGAATTTCAGGCTGATGTCGGCAGAGGGCGACTGGATCTTCAAGATCGTCAACGCGTCCGAACCGCGCCATGAAAGCGAGTTCCAGGCAGCCTTGCTCGACCATCTCGCCCGTTCGGGCGCCGATGTCGCCGTGCCGGGCCTGAAGAAGACCGCCGGCGGCGAAGCGCTCGCCCACGCATCGGCGTCCAACGGCGGCCGGCATGCGCTGCGCCTCGTCTCCTGGCTGCCCGGCCTGCCGCTGGCCGAAGCTGCGCGGACCCCGGCGCTGCTCGAAAATCTTGGCCGTGCCCTCGGCAAGCTCGATCGTGCCCTGCAGGGCTTCATCCATCCCGGCGCGCTCAGGAGCTTCGACTGGGACATCCGCCAGGCCGGCGCCGCTCGTGACCGCCTTGCCCATGTCGCCCACGATGCCGACCGCGCTTTGCTCGAACGGTTCCTCGAACGCTTCGACCGTGAGGTTGTACCGAAGCTTCCGTCGCTCCGCGCCCAGGTCATCCACAACGACGCCAACGACTGGAACGTGCTGGTCGACGAGAACGACCATGGCCGCATCGCCGGCATCATCGATTTCGGCGACGCGCTCCATTCGCCTCTGATCGCCGAAGTCGCGGTGGCCTGCGCCTATTCCATCCTCGACGTCGAGGACCCCATCGGCGCTGCCGCCGCACTCGCAGCCGGCTTCCATGCCGAGTTTCCGCTGCGCGAGGAGGAAGTCGACCTTCTGTTCGATCTCATCGTCGCGCGCCTCGTCATCTCCGTCTCGCTGTCAGCGGTGCGCAAGGCGCAGGTCGGCGACAATCCTTATCTCGCCATCTCGGAGGCCCCGGCCTGGCGCCTGCTTCGTCGCCTCGATGCCATGAACCGGCGCTTCGCCACCGCCATCCTGCGCCATGCCTGCGGCTTCGACGCGGCACCTGGGGCGAAGGCCGTCACCGCCTGGATCGAGGTCAACCGCAAGAGCTTTGCGCCCGTGCTTGACCGCCATCCGGCGACGCTCGCCAAGGCGCTGGTGCCCTATGGCGATCCGGCCCATCCGATGACGGTTACCTCGGCGGGCCGTGAACCCGACAAGGCCACCGCCTGGTGGGACGCCTGGTGCGCGGAAAACAACATCGCGCTCGGCATCGGCCCGTGGGGTGAAGCGCGCACCGTCTATACCTCCGACATTTTCTGGTCGCGCTTCGTCGAGGGTGCCCGCCGCGTCCACCACCTCGGGCTCGACCTGTTCATGCCGGCTGGTAGCAGGGTCTACACCCCGCTCGCCGCAACCGTGAAAAGCGTCGAGATTGAGGACGACCCGCTCGGCTATGGCTGTCTGGTCGCGCTTGAGCACGCACCCCAGGGCTGCCCGCCCTTCGTCACCCTGTGGGGCCACATGGCGCATGAAGCGATGTCGCGCCTCAAGCCCGGACAAAGGCTCGAAGCCGGCGCGCTCGTCGGTGCTATGGGTGCGCCCGCCGAAAACGGCGGCTGGGCGCCGCATCTGCATTTCCAGATCTCCACCGACCCGGATCTCGCTGCCCGCGACATCCTCGGCGTCGGCGAGGCGCGCTATCTCGACGTCTGGGCCGAGCTGTTCCCGGATGCGGCGACGCTGGCCGGTATCCCGCCCGAGACCTTCCGCCAGACCGGCCGCTCCCGCCCCGAAATCGTCGCTGCGCGGAAAACCTCGCTTCTGCCCAACCTGTCGATCTCCTATTCGCAGCCGATCAAATTCGTGCGCGGCGAGGGCGCCTGGCTGATCGACGACCGCGGCCGTGCTTTTCTCGACTGCTTCAACAATGTCTGCCACCTCGGCCACGCTCATCCCGATGTCGTCGACGCCATCGCCACCCAGGCGGCGAAGCTCAACACCAACACGCGCTACCTGCACGACGCCATCGTCACCTATGCCGAGCGGCTGACCGCGACCTTGCCCGAGGGCCTGTCGGTCGCTTCTTTCGCCTGCTCGGGCAGCGAGGCCAACAGCCTGGCGCTGCGTATGTCGCGCACCTTGACCGGCAGCAACGACGCGCTGGTGCTCGACTGGGCCTATCACGGCACCACCCAGGAACTGATCGACCTGAGCCCCTACAAATACAAGCGCAAGGGCGGCAAGGGCCGGCCGGCGCATGTCTTCGAGGCGACCATTCCCGACAGCTACCGCGCGCCGTCGGACTGGCCGGCAGAGCAGCATGCAAAACGCTTCGCCGAAAGCATCGCCGAGCAGATCGAAACGATGCGCAAGCAAGGCCGCGCGCCGGCCTTCTTCATCGCCGAATCCATCCCCAGCGTCGCCGGCCAGGTCTTTCTCCCCGAGGGCTATCTGAAGGAAGTCTACGCCATGGTCCGCGCCGCCGGCGGCTTCTGCATCGCCGACGAGGTGCAGGTCGGCTTCGGCCGTGTTGGCAGCCACTGGTGGGCCTTTGAGACGCAGGGCGTCGTCCCCGACATAGTCACCATGGGCAAGCCCATCGGCAACGGCCACCCCATGTCGGCGCTGGTCACCACGCGCGACATCGCCGACCGCTTCAACAACGGCATGGAGTATTTCAACACCTTCGGTGGCAACCCGGTGTCCTGTGCTGCGGGCCTCGCCGTGCTCGACGTCATCGAGCGCGACCGCCTGCGCGACAACGCCGCCGATGTCGGCGCCTATCTCGTCGGGCGCTTTCGCGACATGCAGACGCGCTACGAGGTCATCGGCGACGTCAGGGGCATGGGCCTGTTCCTCGGCATCGAGCTGGTCACCGACCGCAGGACCAGGGAGCCGGCCACCGCCTTCGCCCGCAAGGTCAATGACGGGGCGCGCGCTCGCGGCGTGCTGATCGGCACCGAGGGCCCGCACGACAACGTGCTGAAGATGCGCCCGCCGATGATCTTCACCAGGCGCGATGCCGATCATCTGGTCGGCGTTCTCGACGAGACCTTTGCTGCCGTGGAGGCCGGCGGGGTGTAACTGAAAACCCGCGCGGCTGTCGCGCGGCGGCATTCGACACGGCGAATTTCAAGGACTTCCGGCGCCCGGCGCCGGCGGCACGAAGAGGCTTTGCCTCAAAACAAGGGAGGAGCAACCATGAAACATCTGATCTCAGCACTTCTGCTCGGCACGGCAGCACTTGCCACGCCGGCAAAGGCCGACACGCTCGACATCGTCAAGCAGCGCGGCACCGTTACCTGCGGCGTCAGCCAGGGCGTCGCCGGCTTCTCGGCGCCCGACGATGCCGGCAAGTGGTCGGGCTTCGACATCGACGTCTGCCGCGCGGTCGCGGCTGCCGTCCTCGGCGATGCCGACAAGGTCAGCTACGTGCCGCTGTCGACCAAGGAGCGTTTCACCGCGGTCCAGTCGGGCGCCGTCGACCTGTTGTCGCGCCAGACCACCTGGACGCTGTCGCGCGACGCGAGCCTCGGCCTGCGTTTCGCCGGCACCGCCTATTATGACGGCCAGGGCTTCATGATCCGCAAGGACCTCGGCGTCGACAGCGCGCTCAAGCTCGACGGCGCCACGGTCTGCACCGAGCAGGGCACCACGACCGAGCAGAACGTCGCCGACTATTTCTCTGCCAACAAGCTGAAATACGAACCCGTCGTCATCGATTCCGCCGACGGCATCATCAAGGCCTTCGACACCGGCCGCTGCGACGTCTACACCACGGATGCCTCGGCACTCTACGCCCAGCGCCTCAAGCTCACCGACCCCGCCGCCTACACCGTGCTGCCCGAGATCATCTCCAAGGAGCCGCTCGGCCCTGCCGTGCGCCAGGGCGACGACAAGTGGTTCAGCATCGTCCGCTGGACGCTGTTCGCGCTGATCGAGGCCGAAGAACTCGGCATCACCAGGGACAATGCCGAAGCCGGCCTGACCTCGGCCAACCCGGCCGTCAAGCGCTTCCTCGGCGCTGAAGGCGACAGCGGCCAGCAACTCGGCCTTGACCCGCGCTGGGCCTACAACGTCATCTCCAAGGTCGGCAATTACGGCGAGATCTTCGAGCGCAATCTCGGCCAGTCGAGCGACCTCAAGATCGATCGCGGCATCAACGCCCAGTGGAACGCCGGCGGCCTGATGTACGCTCCTCCGGTGCGTTGAGGCTCACCATGCGGGGTCGCGCTCCGGCGTGGCCCCGCCTATTCTGGCGCCCGCGAATCTCCGGCCGAGTGGCCCGCATTGAAGGTGTCAGATGAGCATTGCCGACCGCATCCGTGTCCAGGACGTCACCACCCTTTCCGACGACTGGTACGTCCTCAAGAAGACCACCTTCGCTTGCCGCCGCGGCGACGGCGAATGGCAGGTCCAGAGCCGCGAGACCTACGATCGCGGCAACGGCGCCACCATCCTACTTTATGATCCCGCGCGCCGCACCGTCGTGCTGGTAAGGCAGTTCCGTTACCCCGCCTTCGTCACCGGCTACGACGACATGCTGATCGAGACGCCCGCCGGCCTGCTCGATGACGCGGCACCCGAGGAGCGCATTCGCGCCGAGGTCGAGGAAGAAACCGGCTTCCGCATCCACCATGTCCGCCGCGTCTTCGAAGCCTTCATGAGCCCCGGCGCCGTCACCGAGAAGATCTATTTCTTCGTCGGCGAGTACGAGCCGGCCGATCGCGTCTCCGCCGGCGGCGGCCATGCGGGCGAGGGCGAGGACATCGAGGTGCTGGAGATCGGCATCGACGAGGCGCTGGCCATGATCGCCGACGGTCGCATCTGCGACGGCAAGACCATCATGCTGCTGCAATACGCAGCGCTGCATCAGTTGCGCGGAGCCTAGGCGACATCGCGCTCGGCTTCTCGACCGCGCGGACCCTCGACCACGACGAGAGCGCCGATTTCGTCGCCATGTCTGCCCTCAACGAAAACCGCATCGACCGCCTGTTCCGCGCCGCCGCCGAAGCCACCGGGGAAGCCGTGGTCAACTCGATGTGCGCAGCCGAAGCCATGCGAGGTTGGGCCGGCATTTCCGGCTGTCGCTGGCCGATTGGCTGAGGGAACGAGCCAAGCTTCGGACGGCACTCTCATTTCCAACGCAATGTAGCACTTGGGCTGGCGCGCTTGGCGCAAGCTGAAGCCGTCGGCGTTGCATTATGTTCGCCACCCATATCCTCTTGCTGACGGGCCAGACTCGCGAAGGGCAAGCAGGCGTTCCCAAGCTTCTCGAAAGCTTGGCCTTATGTTGCCGTCCTCAACATCCCAGACGACCAGTTGCGGTCCATCCACCTTCTCGAACCATTCGGAAGTCCGTTTGAGATAGACGCCGTGGAGTGAGTTGTAGGTGTAGTCGTGAAGGGCGTCCAAGCTCGTCCAAAGTGAAACGGTGGCAGACATTCGATTGTCGAAGCCGCTTGCCTGGATTTCTTGGGCTATGACCTCGTCGGGTATTCTCCATAGAAAACCTGGATGGCGTTCTGCCAATCTGTAGACCTCGTCCAGGCTGTCCATGAAGTCCTTCAGTCGTGGATCTTCAGGAGAAAACGTCAGCCGCCCCCAGTTCATTTGCGCGATGGTCATCGATGGATCCTCCCATGTGCAAGTCGGATGATATCGACACGGCGTGAAGCCGTTGTTGCTGGGAAGAAAAATGAATCGTGAACTTCGTGAAATCCTGTTAATCGGCCGGGTTCGGAGTTTCATCTCCCGCACGGTACAGGTCTGACAAGAGGCGACCGACAAAGCGTCGGCCGCTGGCCCTTGCTCGGGTGAGGTCAGATCGGCAGCGGCTGCCGTGCGTTGCGCCAGAATTCCTGCGGCTCTTCGAGCAGGTGCGTCAGGCCGACGCGCTCGAAGGCGAGCGCTGCCTGTTCCGCCGCGTCGGCGAGGATGTCGTCGGCGTCGAGATGATCTGTCCTGCGCCCGCGCATCAGCACCTTGCCGTTGACGATGACGGTGTCGACATCGGCGGCATTGGCGAAATGGGCGATGCGCGTCACCGGCATGACCGGCGGGTAGAGATGCGGCTTGCGCATGTCGACCAGCACGATGTCGGCCTTCTTGCCGATTTCCAGCGAGCCGAGCTCGCTCTCCAGTCCCATTGCCTTCGCCGCGTCGATGGTCGCCATCTCCAGCGTCTTGCCGGGCGGCAGATAGGCCGGGTCGCGGAAGTGGCGGCGGTGATAGTGCATGCACTGCGCCATGTGGCGGAACATGTCGTAGCCACGGTCGGGCGCAGCCGCGTCCGAGCCGAGGCAGACATTGACCCCGGCCTCGATCAGCTCCGGCACCGGGCAGCGGCCATAGACCGACATGATCGCGGAAGGGTTGTGGATGATCGACGCGCCCGTCTCCCTGAGTGCGGCGAAATCGTCCTCGGTAAGGTCGACGCTGTGGCCCAGCAGTGCGAACTCACCGAGGACGCCAAGATCGCGCGCCAGCGCGATCGAGCCGTCGCGGTGGCCGTCCTGGGTGAACAGCACGCTCTTGCGACGGCGCAGATCCATGATTGCCTCGCCCATCTCGACCACTTGCCGGCGGGCGTCGGCATCCGCCACCTGGGCGGCATAATAGACCGGCATCACCAGGCAGACGCCGGTGCCGCGGCCAGGCAGGTCGTTCCAGCGGTCGATCAGGATTTCGCTGACCTCCAGCTGGCGCTCGAACGACACCGTCACGTCCTTCGCCTGTCCGGCGTCGGAAAAATGGCGATAGCTGCGCGGGAAGGGCGGCCGGCCCGGGCCGACCGCCATGAAGGTGCGCAGGCCGGATTCGGCGGTCGCCCCGCTATGGGCGTCGCCGAAGGCCGGGTCGTCGGTGCGGTAGATGTCGGCGCCGCCGCCGAGCAGCGTCATCGCCGTGGTGATGCCGCCGCGCAGCCGCTCGAGCTGGGTCATCCGCGCTTCGGCACGCCAGAAGGCGGGCGTCGAGCCGCGCGCATAGATCTCCTCGCAGGCCTCGAACCAGGTGTCGACGCCGGCGCCGGCATTGCGCACCAGCCCGTGGCCGGCATGCGAGTGGCTGTCGATCAGCCCCGGCATCGCCACCATGCCGGTGCCGTCGATGCTGTCCCTGGCATCTGTCGGCGCGGCATCGCCGGCGGTGCCGATGGCGCTGATGCGGTCGCCGGTGACGGCCAGCCAGCCGCCCTCGATCACCCGGCGGTCCCGGTCGATGGTCACGATGGTTGCGTTGCGCACGAGGATGTCGGGCTGCGCCATGTCGTCTGCTTTCCGAGTTGCCGGCGGCTCAAAGGCCGAGAATGTCTTCCAGGTCGCGCGCGGTGACGCGGTCGCTTTCAAGGTCGAGCTGGTTTTCGATATGGGCGAGGTGGTGGTGCATGACGGCCAGCGCCTTCCTGGCATCGCGCGCGGTGATGCTGGCAACGATGTCGGCATGTTCGTCGGGACCGCAGTTCAGCACGTCCTTCTGCTGGTACATCGCCATGATCAGCGATGTCCGCGAGACAAGGTCGCGCAGCAGGCTGGCCAGGATCTGCGACTGCGCCAGCTCGGCGATCAGCATGTGGAACGCGCCCGACAGCCTGATCGCGCCGGCGACATCGCCGCCCTGGTGGGCCTTGCGCTCGGCCTCGACATGCTGGCCCAGCCGCGCGATGCCCTCGGCATTGATCGTCGCGCACAGCCGCTCGACCAGGCGCTCTTCGATGGTGCGGCGGGCGAAGAAAACATCGCGGGCCTCTTCGATCGATGGTTTGGATACAAAAGCGCCGCGATTTGGAACCAATGTGATCAGGCCGTCGCGCGCCAGATTCTGCAGCACCTGTCGAATGCGCGCCCGGCTGGCACTGAAGATGTCGGCGAGCTGCTCTTCCTTCAGCCGCGTGCCTGGGCCGATCTGCCGCTCGGCGATCGCATTCCAGATTTTCTCGTAGATGTCTTGATCGGTGGCATGTCGCTTGCCGGCTTCAATGTCCATCCGCTCCTCCTCCCGCCGGGTCCGAACATGCGACCCGCAACCTATTCAATCTCAAAAAGACAGGAAGTCAACAAATTTGTCGACATAGATTGTTGACAATAATTGGATACGATGTCAGCGTGAAATGGATGGAGCCCAAAGGCGCCCTGCAAACGAAACGGCGCGGGTCCATAGGTTCTGTAACGGGAGGAGTTCAATGAAGAAGTTCCTGCTCGCGGCCACCGCCGCGGCTTTGGTCCAGCTTGGCCTGATGGGCAATGCGAGCGCCGCCGAACTGCGCTACGCCGCGGCCGGCGACATTTACGGGCTCGACCCGCACTCGATGACAGACAGCTTCTCGATCAATTTCCTGCAGCACGTCTACGAGCCGCTGGTGCGCTACAACAAGGAGCTGAAGATCGAGCCGGCGCTGGCGCTTTCCTGGGAAGTGATCAAGCCTGACGTCATCCGCTACAAGCTGCGCCAGGGCGTCAAGTTCCAGGACGGTGCGGATTTCGGCGCCGACGACGTGGTCGTGTCGCTGATGCGCGCCACCGCCGAGAAGTCGCCGATCAAGGGCAACCTGCCGGCGCTGAAATCGGTCGAGAAGATCGACGACTACACCGTCGACCTGCATCTCTCCGGCCCGACGCCGCTGCTCAACAACTACCTGACCAACATTGCCATCTTCGATGCCGGCTGGCTCGAGAAGAACAATGCGGTGGCCCCCGTCGATGCCCAGCTCGGCGAGGAGGGCTACACCACCACCCACGCCAACGGCACCGGCCCGTTCAAGGTCGAGAGCCGCCGTCCCGACGCCCAGACCGTTCTCGTCGTCAACGAAGGCTGGTGGGACAAGCCCGAGCACAACCTGACCAAGATCACCTTCACGCCGATCACCTCCGACGCCACCCGTGTCGCGGCCCTGCTCTCCGGAGAGGTCGACATCATCACGCCGTCGCCGCTGCAGGATGCCAAGCGCATTGCATCCAACCCCGGCACCAAGGTGCTGGAGTCGCCCGGCCTGCGCTCGATCATGATGAACTTCAACATGCGCGATAAGCTGGTCGACGGCAACGTCGAGGGCAATCCGTTCAAGGATGCGCGGGTTCGCAAGGCCGTCTACCAGGCGATCAACATGGATCTCGTCCGCGACAAGATCATGCGCGGCAAGTCCCGCAATGCGGGCATGCAGATCGCGCCTGAAGTGCCTGGCTTCGATGCCAAGCTCAACGAGCGGTTCCCCTACGACACGGCAGCCTCCAAGGCCCTGCTGGCCGAGGCCGGTTATCCCGACGGCTTCCAGTTCAACATGAACTGCCCGAACGACGCCTACGTCAATGACGAGGAAGTCTGCCAGGCCATGACGGCGATGCTGGCTCAGGTCGGCCTCAAGGCCAAGCTGGTCACCGAGGCCCGCACCCTGCACTTCAAGAAGGCGCAGGAAGGCCAGACCGACATGTTCATGATCGGCTGGGCGACGCTGCCGATGCTCGACGGCTTCTCCGTGCTGTCGGCCATGCTGCACTCGCCCGAGGAGAAGCTCGGCACCTGGAATCCCGGCGGCTACAAGAACGCCAAGGTCGACGAGCTGGTCAAGAAGATCGACGTCGAGCTCGACGAGACCAAGCGCCGCGCCATGATGGTCGAGGCCTTCGGCATCACCGAGCAGGAAGTCGCCTGGCTGCCGCTGCACCAGCAGCCGCTGTCCTGGGCAGTGCGTGACAATGTCGAGGTCGTGCAGACCGCCGACGATCTGCTCCGCCTCTGGTACGCCAAGGTCAAGTAACCCGAACCGGGCCCCTGTCCTGCGAGGGCAGGGGCCTTTTCGCTACCGGCAAGCCCGCCGCCACGAAGCGGGCCTACCCCTCTAGGGAGCTGCGACGATGTTCGTATTCCTTGTCCGCCGTCTGCTGCAGGCCGTCATGGTCATGCTGGCCGTGGCGTTCATCGCCTTCCTGATGTTCCGGTTCCTCGGCGACCCTGTGAACAACATCGTCAGCCAGGACGCCACCCAGGTCGAGCGCGAGGAGGTGCGTCAGCGCCTGCGCCTCGACGACCCGCTGGTCATCCAGTACGGGCGTTTCGTCGCCAATGCCGCCAGCGGCGATTTCGGCATCTCCTACCGCAACAGCCGGCCTGTCAGCGCGCTGCTCGCCGAGCGCTTCCCCGCTACGGCAGAGCTCGTCCTTGTCGCCGCCATCCTGTCTTTGGCGCTCGGCATACCGCTCGGCATCTACACCGCGCTCAAGCCGCGCGGCGTCCTCAGCCAGGGGCTGCAGATATTGTCCCTGATCGGCATCTCCCTGCCCACCTTCGTCACCGGCATCCTGCTGATCCTCGTCTTCTCCGTCTGGCTCGGCTGGCTGCCGTCCTTCGGCCGCGGCGATGTCGTCGATGTCGGCTGGTGGTCGACGGGCTTCCTCACCGCCTCCGGGCTCAAGGCGCTGATCCTGCCGTCCTTCATGCTGTGCCTGTTCCAGTTGACGCTGATCATGCGGCTGGTGCGCGCCGAGATGCTGGAGGTGCTGCGCGCCGACTACATCAAGTTCGCCAAGGCGCGCGGCCTCAAGAACCGTGCCATCCACTTCCGCCATGCGCTCAAGAACACGCTGATCCCGGTCGTCACCATCTTCGGCCTGCAGCTCGGCGGCCTCATCGCCTTCGCCATCATCACCGAGACGGTGTTCCAGTGGCCGGGCATGGGCGCGCTGTTCATCCAGGCCGTCAACTTCACCGACGTGCCGGTCATGGCGGCCTATCTCGTCATGGTCTCGCTGATCTTCGTCATCATCAACACCAGCGTCGACCTTCTCTACAACGTCATCGATCCGCGCCTTCGCACCGATCCGACCCGGGCCACCGGGAAGGGCGCTTGACGGGAACCCATGACCATGAGTGACACCTCTTTCACCGGGCGTCTGCGCAGCTTCGCCGACAGCGACCTGTTCTACAGCTTCCGCCGTTCGAAAACGACGGTCATCGCCGCCATGGCGCTGGCGCTGCTGTTCTTCGGCGCGATCTTCGCGCCGGTCATCGCCCCCTACGATCCGTTCGACATCGCCCATCTCAACCTGCTCGACAGCGAATTGCCGCCGGCCTGGATGGAGGGCGCCAACCCGGCCTACTGGCTCGGCACCGACACCCAGGCGCGCGACGTTCTGTCGTCGATCCTCTACGGCCTGCGCATCTCGCTCTTTGTCGGCTTTGCCTCGGTCATCCTCGCCGCCGTGCTAGGCGTCTTCCTCGGCCTGGTCGGCGGTTTCGTCGGCGGCATCGTCGACGCCGTCATCATGCGCGTCGCCGACGTCCTGCTGAGCTTCCCGGCGATCCTGGTCGCGCTGCTGATCAATGGTGTCATGCGTGGCATCCTCCCCGCCAACCAGCACGAGAGCGCGGCCATCCTCGTTCTCGTGCTGGCCATCGGGCTCACCAACTGGGTGCAATACGCCCGCACCGTGCGCGGCTCGACGCTGGTTGAGCGCCAGCGCGAATACGTCCAGGCCGCCCGCACCATCGGGGTCGGCCGCCTGCGCATCATGCTCACCCACATCCTGCCCAACGTGCTCGGCCCGGTGCTGGTCATCGCCACCATCAATCTCGGCATGGCGGTGCTGACGGAAGCGACGCTGTCCTTCCTCGGCGTCGGCATGCCGGCGACCCAGCCCTCGCTCGGCACGCTCATCCGCGTCGGCAACGAGTACCTGTTCTCCGGCATCTGGTGGGTGGTGATCTTCCCGTCGGCAACGCTCGCCGTGCTGGTCCTCGCCGTCAACCTGATCGGCGACTGGCTGCGCGACGCCCTCAATCCGAAGCTGAGGTAAGGCCATGGCCCTGCTTGAAGTCGAAAATTTGAAAGTCGAGTTCCCCACGCGCAAGGGCGTGCTCACCGCCGTCGACAACGTCTCCTTCAACGTCGAACAGGGCGAGATCCTCGGCGTCGTCGGCGAATCCGGCGCCGGCAAGTCGATGACCGGCGCCGCCGTCATCGGCCTGCTCGAACCGCCCGGCCGCATCGGCGGCGGCCAGATCCGCCTCGACGGCAAGCGCATCGACAACCTGTCGCCCGACGAGATGCGCAAGGTCCGCGGCCGCCACATCGGCGCGATCTTCCAGGACCCGCTGACCAGCCTCAATCCGCTGTTCACCGTCGGCGAGCAGCTTGTCGAGACGATCCGCACCCATCTGCCGATGTCGGCGGCGGAAGCCAGGAAGCGCGCCATCGGCTGGCTCGCCGAGGTCGGCATCCCGGCGCCCGACAGGCGCTTCGACCAGTATCCGCACCAGTTCTCCGGTGGCATGCGCCAGCGCGTCGTCATCGCGCTCGCGCTCTGCGCCGAGCCGCGGCTGATCATCGCCGACGAGCCGACCACGGCACTCGACGTCTCGGTCCAGGCGCAGATCATCGCGCTGCTCAAGCGGGTCTGCCGCGAGCGCAACGCGGCCGCGATCCTCGTCACCCACGACATGGGCGTCATCGCCGAGACCGCCGACCGGGTCGCGGTGATGTATGCCGGCCGTCTCGCCGAGATCGGCCCGGTGGCGCATGTGCTGCAGAAGCCGAGCCATCCCTATACGGCCGGCCTGATGGGCTCGATCCCGCGCGTCGGGCCGCGCCCCGAGCGGCTGATCCAGATCGAGGGCTCGATGCCGCGCCTGACCGACATCCCCACCGGCTGCGCCTTCAATCCGCGCTGCCCCAAGGTCTTCGCCGAATGCCACCGCGTCCGGCCCGAACTGCGCCCGGTGGCCGACGGTGCCGCCGCCTGCCTGCTCTATGAAGGGGTGACGCCATGAACGCCGCACCGATTGCCGGAACCGGCCAGCCGCTGCTCCAGGTCAAGGGCCTGAAGAAGCACTTCGCCATGGCGAAGCCTTTCCTCAACCGCCTGCTCGAAGGCGGCGAACAGCAGACGGTCAAGGCCGTCGACGGTCTCGACCTCGAGATCCCGCGCGGCCAGACGCTGAGCCTCGTCGGCGAGTCCGGCTGCGGCAAGTCGACGGTCGCCCGCCTGATCATGGGCCTGTCCAATCCCTCCGGCGGTTCCATCCTGTTCGACGGCGCCGACATCTCGCGTGCGCCAGCCGGCCAGCCGGCGGACATCCGCCGCCGCATGCAGATGATCTTCCAGGATCCCTATGCCAGCCTCAACCCGCGCTGGCGCGTGGCCGACATCATCGCCGAGCCGCTGCGCACCTACGGCATGTGCGCCTCGCGCCAGGACGAACGCCGCGAGGTCGACCGCCTGCTCGAATTCGTCGGGCTGAACGCCAGGGACGGCGACAAGTTTCCGCACGAATTCTCCGGCGGCCAGCGCCAGCGCATCTCGATCGCGCGGGCGATTTCCACCAAGCCCGAGTTCCTCGTCTGCGACGAGCCGACATCGGCGCTCGACGTCTCCGTCCAGGCCCAGATCCTCAACCTGATGCGCGAGATGCAGCGCGAGCTTGGCCTGACCTACCTGTTCATCAGCCACGACCTCGCCGTGGTCAACTTCATGTCCGACTGGATCGGCGTCATGTATCTCGGCCGCCTCGTCGAGGTTTCGCCGGCGGCCGAGCTGTTCGCCAATCCGCAGCACCCCTACACCCGCCTGCTGCTCGACACGATTCCGGATCTCGGCATGTCGAAGCGCGACCGCCAGCCGGCCGCGGGCGAGGTGCCAAACCCGATCAACCCGCCGCCGGGTTGCCACTTCCATCCGCGCTGCGCGCTCGCCAACGAACGTTGCCGGAGTGAGGCGCCGGTGCTTCGCATGTATGATGGCGGCGTTCGCGCCTCTTGCCATGCGGTCGAGGAAGGGCGTGCTATCGAGCCGATCGTGGCGCAGGCAAGTGCCGTCCACCCGCTGCGGGCTGCGGTCTGAGGGAGAAAAAATGGATTTCGATTTCGCCGAACTGCCCGAGAACGACCGCTACCGCCTGCTGTGCAGCTTCGTCGGGCCGCGGCCCATCGCGCTCGTCACCACCATCGACGAGCACGGCTGCAACAATGCCGCGCCGATGAGCTTCTTCAACGTCTTCTCGCACGAGCCGCCGCTGCTCGTCCTCGGCATGCAGACGCGCCCCGACGGCACCGCCAAGGACACCGTCGCCAACATCAGGCGCTCCGGCGAGTTCGTCGTCCACATGGTCGACATGGCCATCGCCAAGGAGATGATCGTCACCGGCATCAACTTCCCCAGCGACGTCGACG
This sequence comes from Aminobacter aganoensis, assembly GCF_014206975.1. GTDB lineage: Bacteria > Pseudomonadota > Alphaproteobacteria > Rhizobiales > Rhizobiaceae > Aminobacter > Aminobacter aganoensis. Next base: position 628,811 of record NZ_JACHOU010000002.1, on the reverse strand, counting down.
AGATCGAGGTCGCCGGCCTGACCAGCACGCCCTCGGTCAAGGTCGCGGCACCCCGCATCGCGGAATCGCCCTGCGCCATGGAGTGCCGGGTGTCGCAGATCCTCGATTACGGCCGCCGCACCATCGTCATCGGCGAGGTCGTGCAGATGTATGTCCGCGACGAGTGCCTCGACGAGCGCGGCCGCTATGTCCGGCCGGAGGTCTACCAGCCGATCGCCCGGCTCCACGCCGACAACTACATCGCCGCCGACAACCAGTTCGTGCTCAAGCGCCCGGCCGAGCTTCTCCATCATGAGGAAGCCGCCGGCTACGCCGCGCCGAAGCCGGAAAAGGTCGCCGGCTGACCGCGCCGGGCGTCCGCGCCCGGCACCACCGAAATCCGACAATGCAGCGGTGCTGAAATGAAAGAACTCCTCCTCAGGAACGTCCGGCCCTTCGGCGGTGCCTTGACCGACATCCTCATCCGCGATGGCCGCATCGCCCGCATCGGCAAGGCCGAAGCCTCGACCGCCGAGGTCGAGGACGGCGGCGGCGCCATCGCCATTCCCGGCCTCGTCGAGGCGCACGCCCATCTCGACAAGTCGCTGTGGGGCATGGGCTGGCATGTCCACCAGGCCGGCCCCGCCCTCGAGGACAAGATTTCCACCGAGCGCCGCCTGCGCCGCGAACTCAACATCGATCCCGCCCGCCAGTCGGCGCGCCAGGTGGCGCTCGCCGCCTCACACGGCACCACGGCCATCCGCAGCCATGTCGACGTCGACACCGACCAGAAGCTGTGGTGCTTCGACGGCGTGGCCGCCACGCGCGAGCGCTTCCGCGATGTCATGGACATCGAGATCGTCGCCTTCCCGCAGTCGGGCCTGATGATCCGCCCCGGCACGCTCGAACTGATGGACGAGGCACTCGCCAATGGCGCCGATGTAGTCGGCGGGCTCGATCCCTGCGGCATCGACCGCGATCCCAAGGGCCAGCTCGACGCCATTTTCGGCCTTGCCCAGAAGCACGGCAAGCCGGTCGACATCCATCTCCACGAGGCCGACGACCTCGGCGCCTTCTCGATGGAGATGATCATCGAGCGCACCCGCGCGCTCGGCATGCAGGGCAAGGTCACCGTCAGCCACGCCTTCTGCCTCGGCATGACCGACCGTGCCCGCGCCGCAGCGCTCACCGAGCATCTGGCGCATCAGGATATCGCCATTGCCACCACGGCGCCCGCCTCGCGTCCCGTGCCGCTGGCCGCCGAGCTGCGCCGCGCCGGCGTCCGCCTCTGCGCCGGCTCCGACGGCATCCGCGACACCTGGGGTCCCTACGGCAATCTCGACATGCTCGAGCGCGCGCTGTTCATCGGCCTGCGCAACAATTTCCGCAACGACGCCGACGTCGAATACGCCCTCCACATCTGCACCCAGGGCGGCGCCGACGTCATGGAGATCGCCGATTACGGCCTGCGCGAGGGCGCCTTCGCCGACATCGTGCTGCTCGATGCCGAGACCGTGCCGGAAGCGGTCGCCGCCCGTCCGAAACGCAAGCTGGTGCTCAAGCGCGGCAAGCCGGTGGCCCGCGACGGCCAGGCCCTGTTCACAGTCGAATGAGAATTTGAAATGACCGAACCATTGCTCCTCACCGCCCGCTGGGTTGTCGGCCATGTCGGCGGCCGCCATGCCCTCTACCCCAATGGCGAAGTCGTCGTCTCCGGCGACCGCGTGCTCTTCGTCGGTCATGGCTACGAGGGCCCGGTCGCCCGCCGCATCGACTACGGCAACGCGCTGATCGGCCCGGGCTTCGTGGATCTCGACGCGCTTTCCGACCTCGACACCACCGTGCTCGGCTACGACAACCAGCCGGCGGCCAGGAAGGGCCGCATCTGGCCCGAGACCTACATGGAAAGCGGTCCCTTCGAGATGTACTCGGAGGAAGAACTGGCGTTCCAGAAGCGCTACGCCTTCTCGCGGCTGATCCGCTCGGGCATCACCACGGCGCTGCCCATCGCCTCGCTGTTCTACCGCCAGTGGGGCGAGACCGTCGGCGAGTTCAGCGCCGCCGCCGAAGCCGCGCGTGACCTCGGGCTGCGCGTCTATCTCGGCCCGGCCTATCGCTCCGGCAATTCACTTGTCCGCCGCGACGGCACCATCGATTTCCATTTCGACGAGGAACGCGGCCTCGACGGCCTCGCCGACGCCGTCGATTTCTGCCGCAAGTTCGAGGGCCAGGCCAAGGGCCTGATCCGCACCATGCTGGCGCCCGACCGCATCGAGACCTGCACGCCCGAGCTGTTGAAGGCATCGGCAGCGGCGGCCGAGGCGCTCGACGTGCCGATCCGGCTGCATTGCTGCCAGTCGCCGTTCGAGTACCAGAGCGTGCTCAAGCTGCGCGGCATGAGCCCGGCCGAATGGCTGGAAAGCCTCGGCTTCCTGTCGCCGCGCGCCATCCTGCCGCACGGCACCCATGTCAGCGGCCGCAATGGCATCGACCGGCCGGGCAGGGATCTCGAGATCCTGCGCGACGGCGGCGGCACCATCGCCCATTGCCCGCTGGTCTCCGCACGCCATGGCAACGCGCTGCAGTCGTTCCGCAAATATCGCGACATGGGCATCCGCATCGGCCTCGGCACAGACACCTATCCGCCGGACATGTTCCTCAACATGCAGGTCGGCATGATGCTCTGCCGCATCGAGGAAGGCGGCACAGACGGCTGCCGCTCCGAGGACTATTACGACGCTGCCACGACCGGCGGCGCCGACGCGCTCAACCGCCCCGACCTCGGCCGCCTGCAGGCCGGCTCCGCCGCCGACCTGATCGTCGTCGATTTCGACGACCCGTTCATGGGCCAGACCATCGACCCGATCCAGACGCTGATGCTCAACGTCTCGGCCCGGTCGGTCTCGACGGTGATGATCGCCGGTCGCTTCGTCATGGAGAACGGCGTCATACCGGGTGTCGACGACCGAGAATACCGCAAGCGCGCGCAGGCGCAGTTCGACGGCGTCATCGCCAAATATCCGCTGCGCACCTTCAATCATCCGCCGGTCGAGGAGATCTTCTCGACGAGCTACCCGACCCACCGCAAGGCGTAAGCCCCCGACGACCTTGCACGAAAAGGGCGCCACCACGCGGTGGCGCCCTTTTTGTTGCAAGCGGAGTTTGGAGCCTGCCGTGGTCTGCACGGTGTCCTTTGTCAGCAGGCATGCGCCGTGATTTGACATGCAGGTATTTACCTGCATATTATGATCTCACCGACGAGTGAGACCTATGGACACTGACAAGGTTTTCAAAGCGCTGGGCGACCCGACACGCAGGAGGCTGCTCGACCTTCTGTGTGAACAGAACGGGCAGACGCTTGGCCAGCTTTGCGAAAACCTTGAAATGGCCCGGCAATCCGCCACCCAGCACCTCGAAATCCTGGAGGCGGCCAATCTGGTGAGCACGGTCAGGCGCGGTCGGGAAAAGCTGCACTTCATCAACCCGGTGCCATTGCACGAGGTCTACGAACGTTGGGTGCGGAAGTTCGAACGTCAGCGGCTCACCCTGCTGCACGATCTGAAGAAGGAACTCGAAGGAGAGTGACGATGACCACGGAAAAGACCAGCTTTGTCTACGTGACCTACATTCTCTCGACGCCGCAAAAGGTGTTCGAAGCCGTCACCAGGCCCGACGTCGCAAGGCGTTATTGGGGCCATGAGAACGTCTCGGACTGGAGCCCCGGTTCGAAGTGGGAGCATGTCCGCGCCAATGACGAGCGCACCGTCGAGCTCGTCGGCAAGGTCATCGAAATCTCGCCGCCGTCCCGTCTCGTCATCAGTTGGGCAAACGCCTCGCAGGCCGCCGATCCGGCTAGCCACAGCCGGGTGACGTTCGAGATCGAGGAATATGAGAGCATGGTTCGGCTGACCGTCATTCATGACGAGCTCGAAGCCGGCAGCGGCATGGCGAACGGCATCAGCAAGGGCTGGCCGATCGTGCTCTCCAGCCTGAAGTCCTTCCTCGAAACCGGCCGAGCCCTCGACATTTTCGCCAAGCCGAAAGCGGCCTGAGGCCAGCCTGAAAGGAGATTGCCGATGACCAGGCTCTATGCCGGCGGATGTGCCTGCGGCGCGATCCGCTATGAAACGGGCAGCCAGCCCGTCTTCGAAAACCACTGCCAATGCCGCGATTGCCAGAAACGAAGCGGCACCGGGCATGGTTCATATCTGAGTTTCGCCGGCAAGGCCGATGTCAGGATAACGGGCGAAGCGAGAACCTGGCGGGTCGCAGCCGACAGCGGCGCCGAAAAGATCCACGCCTTCTGCCCGACCTGCGGAACGCCGGTCTACCTGACATTCGTCGCAATGCCGGATGTGATCGCGATCCACGCGGCCAGCCTGGACGACCCGGGCCAGTTCAATCCGCAGGCGGTCACATACACCATCCGCGGCCATGCGTGGGATACGGTGGATGCGTCTTTGCAGAAATTCGAGCGAATGCCGCACGGATGAACGGCCGGCTGATCCCAGGGCAATTCAAGGAAAAGTGTGCAGCGGTTTTCCTGGGATTGCGTCAAGACAAGAAGGTGGAGCGCTGTCGCGATTCGAAGCAAAGCGGAAGAATTCCAGGTCCTGTGGCCAAAGGATTCCCGCAGGATTGGTGATCTGATTCTGGATTGTTTTCGCCGGGCCAGTTTTTAGTCTCCGCGTCCGCCGATTTCAGCGGCGAAACGGTCGCAGTCAAACGAAAGCATACAAATGGCACATCAGCCCCGGAAACCAGTTGTCCTCGTGACCGGCGCCACCGGCCAAGTCGGTGGAGCGATCGTCCGTCTTTTGGCGGCGCGCACCGATCTGGATGTGGTTCTGGCCGTTCGCTCACCGGAGAAAGCTGCCCATTTCGGCTTGCCTGTCGTTGAGATGGACTATGACCGCCCGGAAACCTTGCTGCCGGCATTGCAGGGCGTAGACGTTGCGTTCCTGATGACCGGATACACCATCGACATGCTGCGCCAGAGCAAATCCTTCATCGACGATGCCAGGAAAGCAGGCGTCAAGCATGTCGTCCATCTGGGTGCTTGCGGCCCTGACGACACCAGGGTTCCGCATTGGGGCTGGCACCAGTTCGTCGAGCGATACATCGAATGGGCTGGTTTCTCCTTCACGCATCTGCGCCCGGAAGCCTTCATGCAGAATCTCATCGGCTATCAGGGCGACCGCGCCGCCAGCAATGGTGTCTTGTCATCGCATTTCGCCGATGCCCGTCTTAGCTGGGTCGACTGCGAAGACGTCGCGGCAGTCGCCGTCGAGTGCCTGGCTCGTCCCGACAGGCACAACGGCCAAGTCTATCGCCTCGGCTACGATGCGAAAACCCATGCCGACATTGCCGGCATCCTGACGGAGGAACTCGGGCAACCTTTTCGTTACGTGCCGCGACCGCCGGAAGAGGTGCTGGAATCGATAACCAACGGCCTCGAACCGGCCTATATGCGCAGCATCTACGAGCACTTCGTCATGCATGGGCGCAAGGAGATTCCCGGGGCGGATGAGGTGTTCGACAATTTCGAGAACATCACCGGGCGCAAGCCCGTAACGATACGCGACTTCGTGCGCAAGCACGAAGCCAAGTTCCGGTATCGGCATCCCTAGTCTAGTGTGCTGCCGTCTCGACCAGTTGCTGCGCCGCCGTGTCGATGCTGACCACCACCGACATGCCGGGCGCCAGCCTGTCGGCCATCGTCTGGCCCGGCTCGATGCTGATGCGCACCGGCAGGCGTTGCGCCACCTTGGTGAAGTTGCCGGTGGCGTTGTCGGGCCGTAGCACGCTGAATTCCGATCCCGTCGCCGGGGCAAAGCGCTCGACATGGCCGTCGAGCCGGGTGTGTCCCAGCGCATCGACGGTGAATGTCACCGGCTGGCCGGCCTTCATGCCGGCAAGCTGGGTCTCCTTGAAATTGGCGACCACCCAGATCCGCTCGGGCACCAGCGCCACCAGCTGCGTGCCCGGCGCCACATATTGTCCGAGCCGCGCGCCGACCTCGCCGAGCCGCCCGTCCTCGGGCGCCACGATGCGTGTGTTCTTGAGGTCGATCTCGGCGAGATGCACGGTTGCTTCCGCGCCCGAGACCGCTGCTTCCAGTGCTGCGCGGCTGACGATCGTCGCTTGCAGGTCTTGCCGCGTCACCTCGAGTGCGGCTTCCGCCTGGCTGTGGGCGGCGCGCGCCTGTTCGAGTGCGGTGCGCGACTTGTCGGCTTCGCTCAGCGTCGACACGCCGCGCGCCAGCAGCGGCTCGATCCGGCCCCAGCTTGCCCGGGCATTGTCATAGGCGACCTTGGCCGACGCGACCTGCGCCTCCGCAGACTTGACGCGCGCCTCGGCCGAATGCCGCTGCTGCTCGGAATTCGCCAGTGCGGCCTGCTGCGATGCCAGTGTCGCCCGCGCCTGTTCCAGCTTCTGGACGAAGATGCGGTCGTCGATCCGCACCAGCAGCTGCCCGGCCTCGACCTTCTGGAAATCCTGCACCGCGACTTCGGCGACAGTCCCCGACAGTTGCGGCGCCAGTATGGTCGGCTGGCCGCGCACATAGGCGTTTTCGGTGACCTCGACCGAACTCCTGAACGGCGGCAGTTGCCAGACATAGAGGATCAGCGTCAGCCCGGCGATGCCGAGGACGATGGCCAGGATGGTGCTGGCGGAACGCAGGAGATGGAGGCTCTTGGATAGCATGGCGGTTCACGTAGTGGCTGGAACTTGGGGCGCGGCGGTCCGGTTGCGGAGGGCCACGATGGCGATATGGGCGAGAAGCAGGACCAGCGACACCAGCGCGATCGCCGTGATCAGCAGGAAGGCGTCGTTGTAGGCCAGCACATAGGCCTCGCGCGTCGCCTGCTGCGACAGCAACTGCAGCCCCTCGGCGTTCAGCAATGCCTTGTCGGTGATGACGCGCGAATAGGCGCCGCCGAGCTGGGCCACGCGCTGCGCCACCAGCGGGTCGGTCAGCGCGATGTCTTCCACCAGCATGTTGTGGTGGAACTGCTCGCGGCTGGTGACGAAGGTGGTGAACACCGCCGAGCCCAGCAGGCCGCCCAGGCTCTGGGTGGTCAGGAACACGATGATGAAGCTGAGGATGTAGTTCGGCCCCTTCTTGAGCGCCGACATTAGCCCGCTCTTCATCGCCGGCGGCAGGATCAGCGCCCCGGCAAAGGCGATCAATGCCTGGCTGTAGAACACCTGCTCCGGCCGCGTCAGGTTGGTGGCGCGGCTATCCATGTACGCACCGATGGCGATCAGGATCAGCGCCGCGATGTGGATGCGCTCCTCCTTGCCGTGCTTCATCAGCGCAGCACAGGTCAGCCCGCCGGCGATCGAGGCGACCAGGATCACCCCATAGACCGAGCGCGTCTGTTCGTTGCTGAGGCCGAGCGCCTGGAACAGGCTGGAGGCGCCCAGCGTCTGCTCGGACAGCACCAGGCGAAACATCAGCAGCACGCCGGTGAAATGCAGGATCGGCGGGCTCGCCAGCCAGCGAATGTCGAGAAGCGGGTTCTCGCGGTTGAGCTCGATGACGGCGGCAATGGTGATGCAGGCCACGGCCAGCGCCAGCAGCACGCCGATCCACGGCGCTTCCAGCCACCAGTAGAGCCGCCCTAGCACCAGCACGATGGCGGTTGCCCCGAAGCCTGTGGCGATCAGCAGGTAGCTGATCACGTCGAGCTTCCCGATCACCCTGGCGCGCGGCTGCGGCGCCAGCGGCAAGGCGTAGACCAGCGCGAAGGCGACCATCGCCATGCCGAGCTCGAACATGGTCACGGCATGGAAGCCGCCGATGTCGAACAGGGCGGGCGAGATCAGCCGCGCCACCGGCGATCCCAGCGCGATGCTGGTCAGCGCCAGCGGCAGGCCGACATTCAGCTTCTTTTCCGGCGAAAACGATTCCAGCATGTAGAGGAAGGCGAGTGTCGACATCGGTGCGGCCGCGATGCCGCTCATGAAGCGCACCGCCAGCGCCGACTGCAGGTCGGAGATGAACAGGTTGAGCACGCAGGCGACGACGAAGCCGAGGATGCTCAGCTCGGCGAAGTTGCGCAGGCCGTATTGCGTCCTGATCTTGATCAGCGCCAGCGCCAGCGAGACGTTCGGCGCCATGTAGGCGGCGACCAGCCACGTCGTCTCCGTCGCCGTCGCGCCGATCGAACCCTGGATCTGCGGCACGTTGGCGGCGACCAGGTTCATGCCCAGCCCCTGCGTCAGCGCCAGCACCACCGAGGCGCAGACATAGGCCGCGGCCATCGGCATCGGCTTGGGCACGAAGGCCGGGGGTGCTGGCGCCGGCGCAGCAGGCTGCGGCGCGACAGGCACCTCACTCCGGGTCGCCGTATCGGCTTGCCCGGGCTCAGCCCTCTTACCACGGCCTTCGCCGGTGTCCGGTGCCTGCTGCATCTCGGCCATCCCTATTCGCAGGCGGCCTCGCCGATGTTGCGGCTGAGCACGCTCAGCACGCGGGTGGCGCTCTCGATGTCGGCGTCGTCGACGCCGGCCAGCACCCGGTTGCGCAGCTCGGCGACGAAGGCCCGCATGCCGTCGGTCTCGCGCCGGGCGGTGGGCGTCAGGAAGATGCGTTTTGCGCGCCGGTCATCGTCGGTGGTGCAGCGCACCACCAGCCCCTTCTTTTCCAGTCCGTCGATCAGGCCGACCAGCGACGGCTGCTCGATGTGCATCTGCTCAGCCAGCTCGGCCTGCGTCTTGCCTTCGCACTCGGCGATCTGCATCATCAGCCGGGCGCGCGCCAGCGTCAGCCCGCGCTTCTTGACCCGGGCGTCGAACATCGTCCGCATCTTGCGGTTGACCTTCAGCAGTTCGTCGAAAAATGCCGCCTTCAAGGCTTCGTCGCTCATCTCGATCCCCTTTTTTATTAGTATGAAAATGATTAGCTTCCTATGTAATTAATCCCGAGGCGTTTTGCAAGGCGTACAGCACCGGCACCGGCGCCGCCGCGCGCTTGCCAAAGCGGCCTCGATGTACAAGCTAGCCGCAACCGAAACGGTCGAGTCGGCAATGCCGCCCGGCCGCCAGACGCGGAGGCCCGACCTTGCCCATCAACCCGACCTTGCCCATCAAAATGTACGGCATCAAGAACTGCGACACGATCAAGAAGGCCCGGACCTGGCTCGAGGGCCACGGCGTCGCCTACGACTTCCACGACTACAAGGCAGCCGGCATCGACCGCGCAACCCTGGAAAAATGGGTCGGCGAGTTCGGCTGGGAGACCGTGCTCAACCGCGCCGGCACCACCTTCAAGAAATTGCCCGACGCCGACAGGCAGAACGTCGACGCCGGCAAGGCCGTCGCGCTGATGCTGGCCCAGCCCTCGATGATCAAGCGCCCGATGCTCGATCTCGGCAGCCGCCGCATCGTTGGCTTCAAGCCCGAAATCTACGACGCTGCCTTTTCGGGCTGACATCCGAACCGCGCCATCGTCGCGGCGACCTCCTCGGCCAGCCAGCCTGAAAACTCCCTGACCTTGCGCTGCGGCCGCTCGGCCGCCGACGTCACCAGGTAGTAGCCGAGCCCGCTCGCCACCGTGATGCCGAACGGCGCCACCAGCCGCCCGTCGGCCAAGGCGTCGGCCGACAGCAACTGCCAGGCCAGCGCCACGCCCTGGCCGGCGATCGCCGCATCGATGCCGAGGATCGGGTCGGTGAAGGCAGGGCCCGCCGGCAGCACCGGGTAGGGCGCAAGCCCCGCCGCCTCGAACCAGCGCTCCCAGCTGATCATGGTGCTTTCGTCGGCGATGACCGGCAGCTGCGCGATGTCGGCCGGCCGCTTCAGCCTGGCCGCCAGCGCCGGCGCGCAGACGGGAAACACCTCCTGCGCCAGCAAAAGCTCCGCCCGCACCCCCGGCCACTTGCCGTCGCCCATGCGGATCGCCAGGTCGACGTCGGAATGGTCGAGATCGACAAGCCCGGTCGAGGCGTCGATCCTCAGCTTCAGCTCGGGAAAACGCTGGTTGAAGCGGCTGAGCCGCTGCACCAGGAAGCGCGAGGCGAAGGCCGGCGCCACCGACACCACCAGCATCTTCGAACTCGCCTCGTCGGCCAGCGCCACCGCGCGCCCCAGCTCCTGGAAGCCGCTCGTCAGCCTGGCGCAGAACTTGGCGCCGAACGCCGTCGGCGCCAGCCCCGTCCCGGTGCGCTGGAAGATCGCGCGACCCAGCTGCGCCTCGGTGCGGCCGATCTGCTGGCTCACCGCACTGGCCGAGACGCCCAGCTCCTCTGCCGCCTTGACCAGCGAGCCGCAGCGCGCCACGCTCTCCACCGCGCGGAGCCCGTTGAGATGCACGCGGTTGAGATGCACGCGATTGAGCGCCTGACTTGAGATTTTCTAAACTCCGTCGGCCAAGTTCTTGATTGTAGGAACAGCGTTTATAGCCGAATTTGAGTGAAAGGACCAACGCTTCGGGAGAAGTCAGATGAAGATTTTCTCAAGCCTCACCACCCTGCTGCAAGGCCGGCACGACAACCAAGGCAGCGACAGCGAACGCTTTCTCGCCTGGCTGCGCGATCCGCTGTCCCATCCCGACATAGAGCGCATGGATGCACGCGAGCTCGGCGACCTGCCGCTCGGTCGTGGCTTCAGGCGGGCCCTGCCGGTTCCGGGCGAGGGCGCCTGCCGCGCCTAGATGAGCGTGAGCGCATGGCCGAACACGCCGAGTGCCGCGGCAGCGATCGTCATCACGCTCAGCCCGAAGCCGGTGGCGCGCTGCCATTGCGCCGCCGTCTCATGCGTGAAGTGCCAGGCATGCACCGCCCGGCCGAAGGTGAAGGCCGCGCCCAGCACATGGATCGCCAGCGCCGGCGCGCCGAGTACTGCGGCAAGGCCGAGCAGGATCAGCATCACCGGCATGTTCTCGGCGGCGTTGGCATGGCCACGCATGGTCCTGCGCAGATGCTCCACCCCGCCGTCGCCGATCGCCACCATGTGCCTGCGCCGCACCAGCGCGGTCGCCATCGTCAGCCACAGCAGGATCAGGGCATTGAGCGCGGCATAGAGCCCGGCTGCGGCAAGGGCTGGCTGGTTCATCGCGGGTTCCGTGCTTGCATTGCCAAACTGTAATGGTCGGGGGCCGAAAATCGCCACGATCCGGCGCGCATTGCAATGTCGATGCGCCCGCGGGGATTCCCATCAGGCGCGAAGTATGACTTCATGCGGCAAATTGCATATGCCTCTTTTGCATGGGCCGCAGAACGCCGAAAGGAACCCTGAAGCGTGTTCGTATCCTTCTTCCCGCAGCCGAAGCTGTTTTTCTCCTCGGCTGCCGTCTGGAGCCTCGTCCTTGTCCTGGCTTGGTTCTTCGGAGGCGAACAATTGGGGGCCGTCTTCGGTATGCCGCCGGCGGCTGCCGACGCCCCCAAGATCATCGGCGTGTCGGTGTTCTGGTCGCCGCCCTTCCTGTGGTTCTACATCTATTTCTTCGTCGGCGTGATGATCTTCTACGCCTTTTGGGCCTGGTTCTCGCCGCATCCCTGGCAGCGCTGGTCGGTCCTCGGCACGGCGCTCATTCTGTTCGTCGTCTATTTCCAGGTCCAGGTCAGCGTCGCCGTCAACAACTGGTACGGCCCGTTCTACGACCTCATCCAGAATGTCCTGTCCAAGGCCACCACGGCGACCGACGAGCAGCTCTATTGGGAGGTCGCGAGCTTTGCCGGCCTGGCCTTGCTGGGCATGAACATCGCCGTCGTCAACGCCTTCTTCGTCAGCCACTGGATCTTCCGCTGGCGCATGGCGATGAACGGCTACTACATGGAACACTGGTCGCGCCTGCGCCACATCGAGGGTGCCTCCCAGCGCGTGCAGGAAGACACCATGCGCTTTGCCCAGATCATGGAGGGCCTGGGTGTCAACTTCATCGACTCGATCATGACGCTGATTGCCTTCACGCCGGTGCTCATCCAACTGTCGACCCACATCACGCACCTGCCGCTGCTGGGTGAAGTCAAGCAGCCGCTTCTGGTCGCAGCCATCGCCTGGTCGATCTTCGGCACGGTCAGCCTGGTTCTTGCCGGCTACAAGCTGCCGGGTCTGCAGTTCCGCAACCAGCGCGTCGAGGCCGCCTACCGCAAGGAACTCGTCTATGGCGAGGATCACGAGGACCGCGCCCAGCCGGCAACCGTCACCGAATTGTTCGCCAACGTCCGCCGCAACTACTTCCGGCTCTATTTCCACTACGTCTATTTCAACGTCGTCCGCTACACCTACCTTCAGGCCAACAACATCTTCTCGCTGGTCGTCATGGTGCCGTCCATTGCGGCCGGAAAGCTGACGCTCGGCCTGATGAACCAGATCAGCTACGCCTTCTCCCAGGTCACCAGCTCGTTCCAGTTCCTGGTCAATTCCTGGTCGACCATCGTCGAGTTGCTGTCGGTCTACAAGCGCCTGCGCGCCTTCGAGGCGACGCTCGTGGGCGAGGCGCTGCCCGACATCGACCAGCGCTATCTCGATCGCGAAAAGGCTGGCTTGAAGCCTAAAGACCAGCCGGTGGCGTGATTGGTCTGGCGCAACGTCCGTGCTGCCTCCCCCTTGTGGGGAGGGGTAAGGGGTGGGGTGAAGTTCTCCTACCCTCATGATTTTTGGATGATGGCCAGCGGAAGCGTTGGCAGTACCCCCACCCTCTATCCCTCCCCACAAGGGGGAGGGGGCGTCACCGTCCCGTTTGAAGAAAAGCCTCGCTTCACCCCCCGGTCTGCACCGGGGCGTCGTTGCGCCGCGCCACGAAGTCGGCATAGCTGATGCATTCGACGTCCGATTTCACGCACACCTCGCTGGCGAAGCGTTCCAGCGCGCGCCAATAGGCCCCGTCGTTCATCAGCGTGAAGTGGAAGCCGATCTGCAGCGGGATGCGGCCGCCCGCATATTGCGTGTCGAAGGCCTGCCGGAACGCGCCATAGGCGCGGTTTTCGTATGTCGCCGCTTCTTCGGGCTTGTCCACGCCGCCGGAGTGGCGGACGTACAGATTGTAGTCCATCGCGATGATGCGCCGCTCCGAAGGGCCCTCCGGAATGAGCGGCAGCGCAAACTCCATCATGCTGCCGTCGAGCCGGGGTTCTTCCGGCCCGCGCGACACGCCGCTGGCATTGTAGGCAAAACCCTTGTCGTGCAGCGCCGCCGTCAGGCCCTTGCTGTCGGACAGATATGGCGCCCGGAAGCCCTTCACCGAGGCGGCGATGCCGGCCCAGCCAGCCGGCTCGGGCACAATGCCGTTGATCTTGTAGGCATCGCGCATGATGGTCGAGAAGGCGTCGAACTCCTTGGTCCACTCGGCCTTGCTCCACTTGCCGCCGTCGAAATGGCCGCAGCCGTGGCTGGCTATTTCGTTGCCTTCGGCTGCGGCGAGATTGATCTGGCCAAGCCTGTCGGCCACTTCCTGCTTGTCCATGGCGAAGCCGACATTCGACCTGCCTGCCGATTTTCCCGGCGCCCGGTATTCGCCGCGCGTCTCGCGCGACAGCAGGAACACGCAGGACAGGAAATAGGTGAAGCGCGCGCCGGTGCGGGCGGCGAGGTTGCGGCTGCGCTGCCACTGGGCGACATCGTGCGCGCCGTCGAACGAGATCAGCACCACTTGCGGTTCCTTGACCTCGTCGACCTTGGGCGCAGGGCCGGCCGCCGCCGGCAGCGCCATCAGTGATGCGGACAACAGGACACTGAGGCGGAACGCTTTGGACATGGCGAACTTCGATGCGATTTCGGGGGCTTGGCGACAAAAGGCGGGTACGGCCGAAATGTGGCATGGATGCGTTCGCGGTGGAATGCGGCATGTAGCGTGGTGCTGGGTGCAGTTGGCCCGGCGTGGAATGTTTCTCCACGGTCGGTGATTGTTGTTGGGTCCTGCGGCTCCTGATCTTCATCGCCTCATTCCTTCGCACCCCCCTCTTGCCTGTGGGGTGAGATGCAGTCCGCGCAGCGGACGAAAAACCAACTGCTTGGCTTTTCGAGCATCGAACGCCGGCAGGGGGGGGGCGAAGGAATGAGAGGCCAGAAGTTTGCTTCACAAGGCACTGCCTCCGCCTTCCACGTGTCACCATCTGTCACCATGCCGCGTGGATAGCCGGCCCTGTTTCTCCACGCCCTCCAGACCTCCCTTACAATCCATGCCAGTTTCTCCCGCGGGAACGCCGGTCGCGACGGTGGCATGTGGGGAGGAACCGGCGCCTCCGCTCGTGGGCTAACGTGGCTCGCGGTCCGGGGAGGTTCCGTCCAAGGGTTCCCCTTCGGGCACTACGGCCCGGGTGCGCTGGACGATGCGCTAGTGGGGGCGCGGGCGAAAATGCCCTTGCCCCGGAAGCGGAACGGACGGGAACAGAAATCGCCGGCGGGGCGCGGACGTCGCGCCATTACTAAACTATCGGAAGGCACGGCCTCGCGCCCCGCTTCCCGAGCTTTCCTCATCCTGAGCTTGTCGAAGGATGAGCTTGTCGAAGGATGAGCTTGTCGAAGGATGAGCTTGTCGAAGGATGACAATGGCCAGACCGGAAACGGGGCGTGGCAAGGCAGGTTCTTGCCTTTCACCGAATTTCCACCCCGCCCCCTTCCATGGCGGCGAAATTCCGCTAAAACGCAGGCTCAAACGGCCCCGAGGGGGCAAAGGTGGTTGGATAGCATGTCGGACGACAGTTTCTTTCGTGAGGTAAACGAGGAAATTCGCCAGGAGCAGGCGAAGGCCCTGTGGGACCGTTTTGGCCCCTTGGCCATCGTGCTTGCCATCCTGGTCGTGATCGGCACGGGCCTTTTCGTCGCCTGGGAATATTGGGTCGAGACCGAGGCCAACCGCTCCGGCGACCAGTTCTCGCAGGCGCTGACGCTCGCCAACTCCGGCAAGGCCGACGAGGCGCTCGCCGCCTTCGAAGTGCTCGAAAAGGATGGCTACGGCGCCTATCCGCTGCTGGCCAGCATGCGTGCCGCCACCGTCCAGGCCGACAAGGGCGACTTCAAGGCTGCCATCGCCGGCTTCGACGAAGTCGCCGCTGACAGCTCGATCCCTGCCGTCATCTGCGACATCGCCCGCCTGCGCGCCGCCATGCTGCTGGTCGACCACGGCTCCTACGCCGACGTCTCGGCCCGCGTCGAGGCGCTGACCAACGACACCAATCCGCTGCGCCATTCCGCCCGCGAGGCTCTCGGCCTCTCCGCCTGGAAGGAAGGCAAGCTCGCCGACGCGCTCAAGCTGTTCGAGCAGATCGCTTCCGATGAAGGCGCCCCGCGCAACGCGCGTCAGCGCTCCAACCTCCTGGCCGAACTGATCCGCGGTTCCGGCAACGCGTCGTGATGCGGGCCCGATGGCTTTCAAGATTGCGATAATCGGCCGGCCCAACGTCGGCAAATCCACTCTTTTCAACCGCCTGGTGGGAAAGAAGATCGCCCTTGTCGACGACACGCCAGGCGTGACGCGCGACCGCCGCGTCCATCCGGCCAAGCTTTACGATCTCGTCTTCGACGTCATCGACACCGCTGGTTTCGAGGACGCCGGTGCGGCGACCTTGCAGGGCCGCATGCGGGCTCAGACCGAGATCGCCATCCACGAGGCCGATCTCATCTTCTTCATGGTCGACGCCAAGGCCGGCCTGACCCCTGACGACCGTACCTTCGTCGAGATCGTGCGCCGCTCCGGCAAGCCGGTGGTGCTCGTCGCCAATAAGTCCGAGGCGCGCGGCGCCCAGGGCGGCGCGCTCGAGGCATGGGAACTCGGCATCGGCGAACCGGTGCAGATTTCGGCCGAGCATGGCCTCGGCATGCCCGACCTGCGCGACGCCGTCGTCGAGGCGCTTGGCAAGGAACGCGTCTTTGCCGACGGCGAGGACGATGCCGACGACATCGCCGAAAGCGACGTGCTGATCGGCGAGGACATCGCCGATCCCGACGCCGAGGACGAGCACGCCTACGACGAGACCAAGCCGCTGCGCATCGCCGTCGTCGGCCGGCCCAATGCCGGCAAGTCGACGCTGATCAATGCGCTGATCGGCGAAGAGCGCCTGCTGACCGGACCGGAAGCCGGCATCACCCGCGATTCGATCTCGGTCGACTGGGATTGGCGCGGTCGCGGCATCAAGCTGTTCGACACCGCCGGCATGCGCCGCAAGGCCAAGGTCCAGGAAAAGCTCGAAAAGCTCTCGGTGCAGGACGGCCTGCGCGCCATCCGCTTCGCCGAGATCGTCATCATCGTGCTCGATGCGACGATCCCGTTCGAGAAGCAGGACCTGCAGATCGCCGACCTGATCATCCGCGAGGGCAGGGCACCCGTCATCGCCTTCAACAAGTGGGACCTGATCGACAACCCGCAGGAAGCGCTCGCCGAACTGCGCGAGAAGACCGAGCGGCTGCTGCCGCAGGCGCGTGGCCTGCAGGCGGTGCCGATGTCGGCCGAAACCGGTCGCGGGCTCGACAAGCTGATGGACGCGGTCATGAAGACGCACCGCGTCTGGAACAGCCGCATCTCGACCGGAAAGCTCAACCGCTGGCTCGAAGGCATCCTGGCCCATCATCCGCCGCCCGCCGTCGCCGGCCGCCGCCTCAAGGTCAAGTACATCACCCAGGCAAAGACCAGGCCGCCCGGCTTCGTCGTCTCCTGCTCGCGCCCCGATGCGATGCCGCAGTCTTATGTGCGCTATCTCGTCAACAATTTGCGCGACGCCTTCGACATGCCCGGCGTGCCGATCCGCATGGCGCTGCGCACCTCGGACAACCCGTTCGCCGGGCGCGCCAAAAAGAAGAAGTGAAGCATCGAAGGGCTCGCATCGCGGGCCCTTCTTGCATGGCGGCACCGTTGCGCCCGTTAACGCTCCATCAAGGTTAATGCATCATTTTCATCTCCAGTAGGGTGTGTTGCGTCCTGGAGAGTTTCCGTGCATCGACGAGTTGTGAAGCGGCGGTTTGCTGCTGCCCGCGAGGGAATTGCTGCTGCCCGCGAGGGAAGACGTTCGTTCCTGGCGCCCGCCATCCTCGGGCTCGGAATCTGGCTCGGCTTTCCCACCGTCGCCGCCTACCAGGACATGACCAGCCTTGTCTCCGGCCTCGAAGGTCCAAAGGCGCGCTGGAGCTCCTACGTCGAGAAAGCTGCCGCCGGCTCGGTCCATGCCGCCGAAATGCCCTTCGTCGACGGTATCGTCACCGGCCCGATCTCGGGCTCGGGCGTCAAGATCGCCGGCGTCGGCACCGTCTCGTTCCGCGGCAAGAAATTCGGCGCATCCGATCTTCCCGACGAGGACCGCATCGTCCGCGTCGACAAGAAGGGCCGCATCATCAATGTCTCGCCGGTCGCGCCGCCGAGGAATTTCATCGCCGGTTCGGTATTCGAGCGCACCAGCTCGTTGCTGCGCCCGGCGCTCGACAGCAGTCTCAAGATGACCTTCGCCAAGCCCGACATCCGGGGCAAGGAAGTCGAGATCGCCGCCGCCTTCCACGCCAAGGAAACGAAGAGCAGGGCCTCCGGCGTGCCGCCGATGCTGGCGTCGCTGGTCAACAACGACAAGCCGGACATCCTCGCCACCGCCTACGCCCCGGCCGAGCCCGACTATGCCAAGGCTTCGCCCTTCGAAGCGCTGCTGCGCGACGAGGACGAGGCGAGCGGCCGCTTCATCCCGCCGATGGGCAAGGGCGATCATGCGTGGCTGCAGAACCCGCTGCCGGCCAGCGTCTTCTCCAAGGCCGAGCAGGCCTGCCTCGCCAACGGCATCTACTTCGAGGCGCGCGGCGAATCGGTGCGCGGCCAGGCGGCCGTCGCCCAGGTCATCCTCAACCGCGTCCGCAACCCTGCCTATCCCGGCAGCATCTGCGGCGTCGTCTACCAGAATGACGGCTGGTTCAACCGCTGCCAGTTTTCGTTCGCCTGCGACGGCATCAAGGACCGCGTCACCAGCCCGTCGCACTACAAGACGGCTCAGGATGTCGCCATGGCGGTCACCGCCGGCAAGATCTTCATCCCGGAGGTCGGTTCGTCGACCCATTACTACGCCAACTACGTCAATCCGGGCTGGGCCCGCGGCATGAAGAAGATGACCAAGATCGGCCTGCACATCTTCTATCGCACCTATGGCGGCGGCTGGAGCTGACGCGCTCATGCCTGGCTCGTGGAGTCGGGCCGGCGGGACGATTGGCGCGGGATTCGGCCGCTGATCGCCGGACGGAGCAGCGGGCAGGATGTCGCACTTCGCCAACCTCATGATTTTCTTATATAAAATACTTAGTTAGATGGGCGCCCCCGTGGCTTGACGGGCCGGGGCCCTCTAACTATGTTGCCGGCGACTTTGAAGCGGACGAACGGATACGCTCGGACCGGGCGGGAGTTTGCAATGGCCAAGCCATCAGGGCCAGGCGACACTGGAAACGACCGGCCTGAAAATCGAGCTGAAAACGACATTCGCGACGATGAACTCGAGCGCCGCCGGCAACAGCTTGAAGCAACTCTTGCGACAAGACGCCAGGCCGAGCGCGAGGGGGAAAAGAGTACAGGGTCGAGTGGTGTGACCGGCTACGGCCAGGCGCTCAAGCTGTCCAGCGAGTTCATCGCCGGGATCGCGGTGGGTGTAGGCCTCGGCTGGATCATCGATCGGATGGCAGGTACGTCGCCCTGGGGGCTGATCGTGTTTCTGCTGCTCGGCTTCGGCGCCGGTGTGCTCAATGTCCTGCGTTCGGCAGGAATGGTTACCGAGGCGGGTGTCAGGTCGTCTGGCAAGCCGTCGGACGGACCGGAAAAGAAATAGTGGCGCTGCAAGGCGCAATTTAGGCGAAGGGGGGCCACGTGGCCAACGATCCAATTCATCAGTTTCAGATCTCGAAATTGATTCCGATCGAGATCGGCGGCCTCGACTTCTCCTTCACCAATTCGGCCGCCTTCATGGTCGCCACCGTGATCGCCGCGGGCGCCTTCCTGTTCCTGACGACGTCGAGCCGCGGCCTCGTGCCGAGCCGCATGCAGTCGGTTTCGGAGATGTCCTACGAATTTGTCGCCTCGATGCTAAGAGACGCCGCGGGTTCGCAGGGCATGCGGTTCTTTCCGCTCGTCTTTTCGCTGTTCATGTTCGTGCTCGTCGCCAACCTGATCGGCCTGTTTCCTTATTTCTTCACCGTCACCAGCCATCTCATCGTCACCTTCGCGCTGGCACTGCTGGTCATCGGTACCGTCATTGTCTACGGCTTCATGAAGCACGGTTTCGGCTTCCTGAAGCTCTTCGTGCCGCAGGGCGTGCCGGGCATCCTGGTGCCGTTGGTGGTGCTGATCGAAGTGATCTCGTTCCTGTCGCGTCCGATCAGCCTGTCGGTTCGTCTGTTCGCCAACATGCTGGCCGGCCACATCACCCTCAAGGTTTTTGCCGGGTTCGTCACCTCGCTCAGCGCATTCGGCGCTGTCGGTGTCGTCGGTTCGATCCTGCCGCTGTTCATGACGGTCGCGATCACCGGCCTGGAAGTCCTGGTCGCATTCCTGCAGGCCTACGTGTTTGCGGTTCTGACCTGCATGTATCTCAACGACGCCCTGCATCCGGGCCACTGAGCAAGAATCGTCGGCGGCTCGCCGCCGGTCGGGAAATCGCAACTGAGTTTCGATCCACAAGGAGTTGGACAATGGAAGTAGACGCAGCAAAGGCAATCGGCGCAGGCATCGCGACCCTCGGCATGGGTGGCGCGGGCATCGGCCTGGGCACCATTTTCGGCAGCTACCTCTCGGGCGCCCTGCGCAACCCGTCGGCAGCTGACGGCCAGTTCGGCCGCCTGATTTTCGGCTTCGCCGTGACCGAAGCTCTCGGCATCTTCTCGCTCCTCATCGCTCTGCTGCTCCTCTTCGCATAAGAGCCGCGCAGGCGAGTTGACCGGCCGCAAGTTGCGGCCGGTAGATGACAGGGGAAAGAGATGTTTGTCACGCCGGGTTATGCCGAGGAAGTCGCGCCTGCGGCTGGGGAAGCTCAAACCGATGCCGGTACTGCAGCGCACACGGAAACGGGTGCGGAGCATGGCGGCGGCGGTGGATTGTTTCCGCCTTTCGATTCGTCGACCTATCCGTCGCAGCTCTTGTGGCTCGCGATCACTTTCGGCCTGTTCTATCTTTTCCTGAAGAACGTCGTGCTGCCGCGTGTCGGCGGTATCCTCGAGGTGCGTCGCGATCGCATCGCCGGGGATCTCGACCAGGCCGCCCGGATGAAGTCCGAGGCGGATGCGGCCGTGGCCGCATACGAGCAGGAGCTTGCCGAGGCGAAAGCCAGGGCAAACGCCATCGGCCAGGACGCACGCGACGCAGCCAAGGCGGAAGCCGAAGCCAAGCGCAAGGAAGTCGAAGCCGGGCTTGACCAGAAGCTCAGCGCTGCCGAGACCCGCATTGCCACCATCAAGGCCAACGCCATGAAGGAAGTGGGCTCCATCGCCGAGGACACCGCAGCTGCGATCGTCCAGGCTCTGGGTGCGGGCAAGGTCGACAAGGCCGACATCGCCGCTGCCGTCAAGGCAGCGGGCAAGTAGGAGAGAGGCCATGGACGCAACATTCTGGGCCACAGTCGCTCTCGTTATTTTTGTCGGGGTTGTCCTGTACCTGAAGGTGCCGGGCATGCTGTCGAAGTCGCTCGACGACCGCGCCGACCGCATTCGCGCCGAGCTCGAAGATGCACGCAAGCTGCGCGAAGAAGCCCAGCAGCTGCTCGCCGAGTATCAGCGCAAGCGCAAGGAAGCCGAGAAGGAAGCCTCCGAGATCGTCGAATCGGCGAAGCGTGAAGCAGGCATTCTTGCTGAAGAAGCGCACAAGAAGACCGAGGAATACGTTGCGCGCCGGACCGCGCTTGCCGAGCAGAAGATCGGCCAGGCGGAGCGCGAGGCGATCAACGAAGTCCGCGCCAATGCAGTCGACCTCGCGGTCGAAGCGGCCCGCCAGGTTCTGGCCGGCAAGGCTGACGCGAAGACCAATGCCGAGCTGTTCAAGGGTTCGGTTCAGGAACTGAAGGCCAAGCTCAACTAAGTCGAGCACGCCGAAAAGAATGCAGAAAGCCGCTGGAATTTCCGGCGGCTTTTTTGTTTTCGGGACGTGCCTTGGGAGATCGAAGCATCTGGGTAGGTCGAGCGGGCGAGCCTCGAAGTGTCGTGCGGGTGCGGTCAGTCCCGGAACGGCGCGAAGGACACGCGATGGATGCGCACCGCAGCGCCATGCTCGACGATCGCTGCGCGGTGGCGGGCGGTGGCATAGCCCATATGCACCTCGAAGCCGTAGCGATTGTCGTTTGAGCCGCAGGCCGACATCATCCGGTCGCGCGTCACCTTGGCGACGATCGAGGCGGCTGCGATGGATTGCGAACGCTGGTCGCCCTTGACCAACGCCTTGCAGGTGCAGGCGAGACCGGGCGGCACGTCGCGGCCGTCGGCAAGGGCCGATTTCGCGGTCATCGGCAGGCCCGCCAGCGCGCGGCGCATCGCTTCCAGGCTTGCCTTGCGGATGTCGCTGCGGTCGATGCTGTCGGCCGAGACGGAAGCAACGGCGACGCCCAGCGCCTTGGCCAGGACGTCATCGAACAATGCCTCGCGCTGGGCAGCGGTCAGCCGCTTGGAATCGTCGAGGCCAGCGGGGATGTTGTCGGGATCGAGCACGACGGCTGCGGCCACGACCGGGCCGGCGAGCGGTCCGCGTCCGGCCTCGTCGAGACCGGCGCATGGCCACAACCCTCCCGAGATCGCTTTCGTTTCGAAGGCGAAGTCGGGCTTGTCGATGAACTCGAAGAGGGGCGGAGAATCGGAACGCGGGCGAGCCATAGTGCGGCGATGCTCGCATCGGCTCCGATTATCCGCAAGACCTTCCCGGCCGATTGGGGCGGCGGCCCGGGAAGGCACCGTCGACTGGCCACGGGGAGGGGCCGGACGGGATCTCATGCAGCGGGCATGGCCTGCCCGCGCCGTGGTCAGAGCAGCATCAGTTGCTGCTGGTCCTTGGGGGCAGCCTCGAACAGATCGGTGCGCAGCGGCGTCCGCACCGAGTTGAGGCCGAGGCGCTGGGCGGCGATCTCGAAACGGCGGCCGATCTGCCAGGCATAGGGGCCCTTGCCCTTCATGCGCTTGCCCCACTCGGAATCGTAGTCCTTGCCGTCGCGCATCGAACGGATCAGCGACAGCACGTGGCGATAGCTGTCGGGGTAATGGCGCAGCAGCCAGTCCTTGAAGATCGGGCTGACTTCGAGCGGCAGGCGCAGGATGACGTAGCCGGCGCTGGTCGCACCGGCGGCCTTCGCCGAATCGAGGATGCGCTCGATTTCCTGGTCGGTGAGCCCGGGAATGATCGGCGCCACCATCACCGAGACCGGGATGCCGGCATCTGAGAGTTGCCGGATCGCCTCGAGCCGCTTGGTCGGGGTCGCGGCGCGCGGCTCCATGGTGCGCGCCAGCAGGCGGTCGAGCGTCGTCACCGACAGCGCCACCTTGGCCAGACCCTTCTCGGCCATGCGGCCGAGGATGTCGATGTCCCTGACGATCATCGCCGACTTGGTGACGATGCCGACCGGGTGGTTGCGCGCCTCCAGCACCTCGAGCACCTCGCGCATGATGCGCCAGTTCTTTTCGATCGGCTGGTAGGGGTCGGTGTTTGTGCCGATGGCGATGGTGCGCGGCTGGTAGCCGTCCTTCGACAGCTCTCGGTCGAGCAGCCGCGCCGCGTCGGGCTTGGCAAACAGCCTGGACTCGAAGTCGAGCCCGGCCGACAGGCCCATGTAGCTGTGGGTCGGCCGGGCGAAGCAGTAGACGCAGCCATGTTCGCAGCCGCGATAGGGGTTGATCGAGCGGTCGAAGGAGATGTCCGGCGACTCGTTGCGGGTGATGATGGTGCGCGGCTTTTCGACCTGTACTTCAGTCTTGAACGGCGGCAGCTCTTCGATGGTGCTCCAGCCGTCGTCGAAGACATGGCGGCTGACCGGCTCGTAGCGCCCTGACGGATTGACGCCTGCGCCACGGCCGCGCCTGCGTTCATGGTTGATGCGCAGGCCGCTTTCCTCGACCATGGCATTGGCCATCCCGGCTCCGCCGCCCTTGAAGGCAGCAATATCGGCACACGCAATGGGTTCCATTTCACTGTCTCCCGGAGGGAAAAGCGCCGTCCGTCGATTCGTCCAGCATGAAACTATTCCTATTCGGCGAATGAGAACAAAGCAAGAACTTTGTCTATGCGGCGGCAAAACTGGCGCTGGGCCCGGCTTTCGGATATGCGGCTAGGGATGTTGAGCGTTCTGATCGAAACCAGGGACGACGAGGAGGGGCTGGCGCGCACGCTGGCCTCGCTGGTCGGTGCTGCCGTCGAGGGCGTGGTGCGCGAGGTGATCGTCTGCGATCTCGGCTCGACCGACCAGACGCACTATGTCGCCGAGCATGCCGGCTGCGGCTATGTCGCCAGCGGCGGCATCAAGGCCGGCATCGCGCAGGCCAAGAGTGACTGGCTGCTGCTGGTCGAACCCGGCGCCCGCCTGGCCGAAGGCTGGACCGAGGACGCGGTGCGCCACATGAGCCGGCTGTCCATGGCTGCCCGCTTCACCCGGTCGAGGGCAAGCAACCGACCGTTCTGGGCGCGGGTGACATCACGGCCCCGGGCACTGGAGCAGGCGCTGATCATCACCAGGAAGCAGGCGATGGTGCAGGCGCGCAACGGCGCCGATGCCGAAGGCATCGCCCGCGGGCTGGCGATGAAGACGCTCGACGCCGAGATCGTCGTCGCCCAGCGGTAGCGTCAGGCTGTCTTGGTGCCGCCGCGCCTGAGATGTTCGTCGAGCCGCGGCATGATTTCCACGAAGTTGCATGGCATGTGGCGGTAGTCGAGCTGCGCCTTGAGGATGCCGTCCCAGGCGTCGCGGCAGGCGCCGGGCGACCCCGGCAGCACGAAGACGAAGGTGGCGTTGAGCACGCCGCCGGTGGCGCGCGACTGGATCGTCGACGTCCCGATCTTGTCGTAGGAGATGCGGTGGAACACCTCCGAGAAGCCGTCCATGCGCTTTTCGAAGATAGGCTCCAGCGCGTCGGGCGTGACGTCGCGGCCGGTGAAGCCGGTGCCGCCGGTGGTGATGATGACGTCGATCTCGGGGTCGAGCGACCAGGCGGTGACGCGCTCGCGGATCTTGTCCTTGTCGTCAGTGACGATGTCGCGTGCCTTGAGCACGTGGCCGGTTTCAGTGATGCGGTCGGCCAACGTCTGGCCCGACTTGTCGTCGGCCAGCGTGCGTGTGTCGGAGACGGTGAGCACCGCGATGCGGACAGGCACGAAGGGGCGGGGCTCGCTTGCCATTCCTGGGCTCCTAGGTCCGCGTCACGGTGGCGGTGCTGAACCAGCCGGGATGCGCGTTCGAGATCGCCGCTGCCGCACGCGTAGCGGCTGCTGCGCTGTCGAAGATGCCGAAGCAGGTGGCGCCGGAGCCCGACATGCGGGCGAAGGCGGCACCTGAACTGCGAAGCGCGGCCAGGACCTCGGCGATCGACGGTTCGATCGACATCGCTGCCTGCTCGAGGTCGTTGCGGCTCGTGGCGAGCCAGTCGAGCACGGTGTCGGCACTGTCGAGCGGCGCAAGCGGGGCATTGTCGCGCGAGGCCAGCGCGCGGAACACTTTTGGCGTCTCCACGGCGATGCCGGGATTGACCAGCACCATCGGCAGGGCCGGAAAATGCCGGACCGGATCGAGCTTTTCGCCGATGCCGCGGGCAAGGAGAGGGTGCCCGGCGAGGCACATCGGCAGGTCGGCGCCGAGCGGCAGGGCGAGGCGCGCCAGTGCGGCGGCGTCGGCCGGGAGGCGCCAGAGCCGGGACAGCGCGCGCAGCGTCGCCGCCGCATCGCTCGAACCGCCGCCGATGCCGGACGCGACAGGCAGGTGCTTTTCGAGCGAGATCGAAACCGGCTGGGCGGCATGGGCGGGATAGGCCGCCCGCAGCGCGTCGCGGGCGCGCAGGACGAGGTTGCCGGCATCGCGCGGCACGTCGCCGGCGAAGGGACCGTCGACGAAGAAGCAGTCTTCGCTCGACGCCGCAACCGTGATGCGGTCGCCGAATTCGGCGAACACGACGAGTGTCTCGAGCAGATGGTAGCCGTCGGCGCGCCGGCCGGTGACGTGCAGCGCGAGATTGATCTTGGCCGGGGCGAGTTCGGCGAGCGGAACGCTGTTCAGGGTCACGAGCCGGCGTTCAT
Source organism: Aminobacter aganoensis (assembly GCF_014206975.1). Lineage (GTDB taxonomy): Bacteria > Pseudomonadota > Alphaproteobacteria > Rhizobiales > Rhizobiaceae > Aminobacter > Aminobacter aganoensis. The sequence goes on along the minus strand of NZ_JACHOU010000002.1, from coordinate 603,679 downwards.
TCCTTCTCGAGCCGGTATTCGCCGGTCTCGGGGTCCTTGACCAGCGTGCCCGAGGCGCCGGTCTCGCGCTGGCGCTCGTTGCGCCGCACCTTGGCCGTCACCCGCTCGGCCTCCCTGATGAAGGAGCGATAGCCGATATAGGCGACCACGCCGACAAGCGCGAAAAAGATGAGCTGAGGCATCGTCATTCTCCTCCCTTCGGTTGCCGGGTGCGTTTCCGGCCAGCCGGGGTCATTCCCCGATGATAGTCCGCGGTTTCGGCTTTTTCAAAGGCCGAAGCGGCTCCACAATGCGCGCTCTTCCGCCGCATCCACCAGCCCCGAGGCGACGGCGCCGGCGACATCGGGGCCAAAGCCTGAAGTCGAAGAGCCGAGGCCGAGGCGGCGGCCGAACAGGCCGCGCGGCGCGGTGATCAGCTTGAGTTCGGCCTTGGCGCCGTAGCGGTCCCTGAGCACGGTGCGCATGTCGCCGAGGGAATCGACCAGGCCGAGCTCCAGCCCCTTCTTGCCCGACCAGAACAGGCCGGTGAACAGGTCCGGGTCGTCCTTGAGCTTGCCGCGGCGACGGTCCTTGACCAGGTCGATGAAGGTCTCGTGCACTTCGAGCTGCAGCTTCTTCAGCCGCTCGATGTCTTCCTTCTTTTCCGGCTGGAACGGATCGAGCGTCGCCTTGTTCTCGCCCGCCGTGTAGACGCGCCGCTCGACGCCGATCTTCTTGATCAGGTCGGTGAAGCCGAAGGAAGCCGACACCACGCCGATCGATCCGACGATGGACGAGGGGTCGGCGATGATCTCGTCGCCGGCGATCGCGATCATGTAGCCGCCCGAGGCGGCGACGTCCTCGACGAAGACCAGCACCTTCTTGTTCTTCTCGGCGGCAAGGTCGCGTATGCGCTTGTAGATCAGCCGCGACTGCACCGGCGAGCCGCCGGGAGAGTTGATCGAAATGGCGACCGCCGGGCCGGGAATGGCGAACGCCTTCTCGATCAGGCCGGCAGTGGTTGCCAGCGAAAGGGTCGGCCGGAACTGGCCGCCGCCCGACATGATCGCGCCCTGCAGCCTGAGCACGGGAATGACGACCTCGCCGCCACGCATCGATCTCGGCAGCAGGCGGCGCAACAGCTTCTTCACGTTTCGGTCTCTCCGGTCTGTGTCATGCGGGATGTATGCATTCCTGCGACATCCGCAATGCTTTGGCGTTGCTCAGTCGCCGAAAAGCGACGAGCGGCCGTTGCTTATATCATCGGCGCGTTGCGACAACCTGTCGTCCGCATCGCGCAGCACGAGCGGCGGGCAGAGCGCCAGCGGCGCCCGCGAGGCCCTGACGGCGCGCACGACGACGCGGATCGCGGCGGCGTCGGCGCGGGGATGGACCGGCACGATCTCGACCTTGCCAAAACGCCCGTCCAGGGCGCCGAGGATGGGGGCCAACTGTTCCGGCCGGGCGATGATGGCCAGCCCGCCGCGCGGCCTGACGACTGCGGCGGCACTGCGGATCCAGTTCTCGAACAGCCCGTCGTCCATGACGTGCGCCTGCCGCTTCAGCGCGTCCGGCGTCGGCCGGTGATGCGGCGGATTGAAGGGCGGGTTCATGATGACGAAGTCGAGCGAGCCGTCGGCAAGCCCGGCCTGGGTGCGTGCCTTACCCGAAAGGCCGACATCGGCGACGAGCACGGAGGCGCGTTGGCGCAGCTGCGCATTGCCGGGATGGGCAAGCGTGGCGTCGGCAAAGGCCGCCATTTCAGGCGTGAGCTCGACGAGCACCACCTCTGCCTGCTTGCAGCGCGAGGCGACCGCAAGGCCGGCAGCACCGGCGCCGGCCCCGAAATCGGCGAGCCGGCCGGCGAATGAGCCCGGTACGGCAGCGGCGAGCGTCAAGGCATCCATGCCGGAGCGGTGGCCGTTGTCCTTCGGCTGGACCAGCCAGAACTCGCCGCGGTGGAAGGCGTCCACCGTGTGCGGCGGCAGATCCACGTCCGGGGCTGGCGGCGGTTCGGCTGTCACTTCTGGCGGATTTCGTGCTCGATGCCGGCATCCGTCAGCAACTGGCGCGCCTCGTCGGCGTCGTCCTCGTCGATCATGATGCGGCGCGGCAGGATGCCGATCGAACCGTCGAGCACGCTCATGTTCTGGTCGGCGACGAAGCAGCCGATGCCGGCATCGCGCAGCAGCGATTCCACGAAGGAGATGATGACGGCGTCGTTGGTGCGGATGAGTTCGATCATGCCGGGGAAATTCGCAGTTTGAGGCCGTGAAGTAAACGCCGCGTGTTGCACCGCGCCAATTCGCCACTTGCGGGTAGAGTGCATGCCGCCTTAGAATCGCCTAAGAGCTACGCGCGCGACCACGCGCCTGTGTAAACTGGGAGTGTAGGCCTTGGGTGTCGTTCTCAACATCGAGAAGGGAAAGCGGGACGCTGCGTCGATCAAGGATTTGATCGACCTGACTTCGGCCGACATGGCCAGGGTCAACGAGCTGATCCTTTCCAAGGCCGGCTCCGATGTCGAGATGATCCCGGAGGTCGCCAACCATCTCATCTCCTCCGGCGGCAAGCGCCTGCGGCCGATGCTGACCCTGGCAGCCGCCCAGATGTTCGGCTACTCCGGCGAAAACCACGTCAGGCTGGCCACGTCGGTCGAGTTCATGCACACAGCAACGCTGCTGCATGACGACGTCGTCGACGAAAGCGACCTGCGTCGCGGCAAGAAGACGGCCCGCACCATCTGGGGCAACCAGGCGAGCGTGCTGGTCGGCGACTTCCTGCTCGGCCAGGCGTTCCGCATGATGGTCGAGGTCGGTTCGCTCGAGGCGCTCGACATCCTGTCGTCCGCCGCATCGATCATCGCCGAGGGCGAGGTCATGCAACTGGCTGCCGCCAAGAACCTCGAAACCACCGAGGACGAGCATTTCGCCGTCATCAAGGCAAAGACCGCGGCGCTGTTTTCTGCTGCCGCCGAAGTCGGCCCGGTGATCGCCGGCGCCTCGAAGAACGACAAGGCGGCACTGCGCTCCTATGGCATGAATCTCGGCCTTGCCTTCCAGCTTATCGACGATGCGCTGGATTATGGCGGTTCGGCCAAGGACCTCGGCAAGAATGTCGGCGACGACTTCCGCGAGGGCAAGGTTACCCTGCCGGTGATCCTGAGCTACCGTCGTGGCACCGCTGCCGAGCGCGCATTCTGGAAAAGCGCGATCGAGGATGGCGCCACCGACGACGCCGCCCTGGAGAAGGCCGTCGGCCTGATGGTGCGGCACGGTGCGATTGCCGACACGATCGGACGCGCCAGCCATTTCGGCGAGATTGCCCGCGACGCGCTCGCCCCGCTCGAACAGACGCCGCAAAAGTCGGCATTGCTCGACGTCATCGATTTCTGCATCAGCCGCGTCGTCTGAGGCCGGCCCTGGTTCGCGCATCCGCCGCCGGCTGTGCAAACCTTGGACCGGCTGTCGGATTGTGAAGCGGCTGCGGATTGATGCGCGACCCCAAAAAGGCCATGCTTGGCGCAGACAAGCGGTTGCGACCCGGCTTACGGGTGTCATGATGACCGTGGGACCTCACTAGGAAGGACTTTCATGCGGCAGCGACGCGCGATCTGGCTGTTGGGCCTTGCGGCTCTGGCGGGCTTTACCGCCCTGACCCAGCCCGGATATGCCAAAGAGATCACCGAGCCGGTTGAAATCAGCTCGTTTTCCGGCGCTTACCTGGCGGCGCGTACCGCCGAAGCCGACGACGACCTGGACAGCGCCATCGCCTATTACAAGCGCGCTTTGGCCTTCGATCCCGAAGACACCGCCCTGCAGCAAAGCGTGATGCTGGCGCTGATCGCGCAGGGCCGCTTCGATGAATCGCTGCCCTATGCCCAGATGCTGAAGACGGTCCCCGACGTCGAGCGCTTCTCGCGGCTGGCGCTGGCCGTCGATACGTTTCGCAAGAAGGATTACGAAGCCGCCCAGAACTGGCTCAAGCTGGCGCTCGAATCCGACCTCGACCGCCTGATCACCGGTGTGATGACCGGCTGGGCCAAGCAGGGCGAAGGCAAGGCCGGCGACGGGCTGCAGTTCCTCGACAAGCTCGAGGGACCCGAATGGTACGACCTGTTCAAGACCTACCATCGTGCGCTGATCGCCGAGTCTGCCGGCCAGAAGGACAAGGCCGGCGAGATCTACAAGGCGGCGATCGACAATCTCGGCGCCGGCAGCGCCGCGCCCGAAACCTGGATGCGTGCCGCCGAGGCCTATGCCGGCTTCCTGGCGCGCGGTGGCAAGAAGACCGAAGCGCTGGCGGTCCTCGACCGCGCCGACGAGTTTGCGCCGGGCAAGTTGCCGATTTCGTCCTTGCGGGAAAAGATCACCAAGGGCGAGAAGATTGCGCCGCTGGTCTCCGGCCCGAACGACGGTGCCGCCGAAATCCTGCTCAACCTGTCGACCGCGCTCAATCGCGGCGGCGGCGAGCCGTTCGTCCGGCTGTACCTGCAATACGCGCTGGCGCTGAAGCCGGAGAGCGACGAGTTGCTGGTGCAGCTCGCGGCGATTGCCGAACAGCAGCAGGACGGCGAACAGGCGATCGCACTCTATCGCCGCGTGCCCGCATCCTCGCCGCTCAAGCGGCTGTCGGAACTGCAACTCGGCCTCAACCTTGCGGACCTGAAGCGCCACGACGAGGCGATCAAGCATCTCAAGGCACTGGTCGACGCCAATCCCGAAGACATGCGCGGTTATCTCGCGCTCGGCGGCGTCTATGCGGCGACCGACAACTACCGCGCCGCAGCCGATGTCTACGACAAGGCTGTCGGCGTGCTGAAGACGCCGACCAACGTCAACTGGAACGTCTTCTACCAGCGCGGCATCGCCTATGAGCGGCTCAAGGAATGGCCGAAAGCCGAGCCGAACTTCCGCGAGGCGCTGAAGCTGTTCCCCAACCAGCCGCAGGTGCTCAACTATCTCGGCTATTCCTGGGTCGACATGAACATCAATCTCGAGGAGGGCCTCGGGATGATCAAGCAGGCCGCCGACCTGCGTCCGAGCGACGGCTACATCATCGATTCGCTCGGCTGGGCCTATTATCGCCTCGGCCGTTTCGACGATGCCGTGCGCGAGCTGGAGCGTGCCGTCTCGCTCAAGCCCGACGATGCGGTTCTCAACGACCACCTCGGCGATGCCTACTGGCGCGCCGGGCGCCGGCTCGAAGCGACGTTCCAGTGGAGCCATGCGCGCGACATGAAGCCGGAGCCCAATGTCCTGGCCGACGTCGAGCAGAAGCTGGCGAAAGGCATGCCGCCGATGCCGGAGAAGCCGACGGCCCTCGAAGCCCCGGCAAAGCCGCCGGTGGTCAAGCCGGCAGCCCCTGCAACGGACAGCCAGAAGAAGAGCGAGCTGGAGACGCCGGCGACAGAGCCCGTGGTCCAGGCCATCCCTGCCGCCTACAAGGTGCAGCGTGGCCAATCGCTGTGGTCGATCGCCAACGAGGTGCTGGGCAATGGCGACCGCTACCGCGAACTGCTCGATCTCAATCCCGAACTGCGCGGCGATCCGGCCCGCCTGGCGCCCGGACAGGAACTGCGCCTGCCCGGCAATTGACCGGCAGCATTGGCGGCGGCTGAGCGCCGCTGCTTGACCCATATCTTCGGGCGGAATAGGACGGGGCCTCTCTGGCCCCGTTTTGCTGCGGGGCGCGCCAATGATCGAGCGTTGCCCGTGACCGACACCATGCCTGCCCACATGCACCCCAGCCGCTCGTTCCAGGGGCTGATCCTGACGCTGCACAGTTTCTGGGCCGCGCAGGGCTGCATCATCCTGCAGCCCTACGACATGGAAGTGGGCGCCGGTACCTTCCACCCGGCGACGACCTTGCGCGCGCTCGGTCCGCGGCGCTGGAACGCGGCCTATGTGCAGCCGTCGCGCCGTCCGAAGGACGGCCGCTATGGCGAGAACCCCAACCGCCTGCAGCACTATTACCAGTACCAAGTGATCCTGAAGCCGAACCCGTCCAACCTGCAGGAGCTCTATCTCGGCTCGCTGAAGGCGATCGGCATCGACCCGCTGGTGCATGACATCCGCTTCGTCGAGGACGACTGGGAAAGCCCGACGCTGGGCGCCTGGGGCCTTGGCTGGGAGTGCTGGTGCGACGGCATGGAGGTGTCGCAGTTCACCTACTTCCAGCAGGTCTGCGGCATCGAATGCGCGCCCGTGGCCGGCGAACTGACCTACGGCCTCGAACGGCTGGCGATGTATGTGCAGGGCGTCGACAATGTCTACGACCTCAATTTCAACGGCCTCGAAGGCGATGACAAGGTCACCTATGGCGAGGTCTTCCTGCAGGCCGAGCAGGAATATTCCAGGCACAATTTCGAGCACGCCAACACGGCGATGCTGCTCAGGCACTTCGAGGATGCCGAAGCCGAGTGCAAGGCGCTGCTGGCCGCCGGCGCGCCCGCCGAGGGCGGCAACCTGGCCCAGCACAAGATGGTGTTTCCGGCCTACGACCAGTGCATCAAGGCGAGCCACGTCTTCAACCTGCTCGACGCACGCGGCGTGATCTCGGTCACTGAACGCCAGAGCTACATCCTGCGCGTCCGCAACTTGTCCAAGGCTTGCGGCGAAGCTTTCTTGTTGACGGAAGTCGGCGGCCTGGCGGCTTGAGCTATTTACCTCCCCCTTGATGGGGGAGGTCGCCGCGAAGCGGCAATCAGGCTGCAGCGAGTTCCAGCCCTTCCGGAAGGCGTGGCTGCAGCGGTTCGCCATTGATCGTCTGCAGCGCCTTGCGCACGCCGGGCATCCTGAACTCGGCCGGCGCCGCCACATGCATGGCGAGCAGGGCGCTGAGGCTGAGGATCTGGAGCAGGGCGGAGGCGGTTTTCATCGTCGTTTTGCCAATAGGTGTCTGTCTGAGCGTGGGTCGCTCCAGCGCAGCGTTCGGTTCATGGAAATCTTCATTCCAAGGACGAATTCGCCGGCCACGCCCCGACACCTCGACGGAATTTTGCCGAACGCGTTCGGGAAGGTGACAGCGGGCGGCTGAGTTGCTATGCCGCGCGGACCATTTCCCGCGTGAGCCCGTCCGATGCCCGATCTGCTTCTAGAGTTGCGTTCCGAAGAAATCCCCGCGCGCATGCAGCGTAAGGCGGCGGGCGATCTGAGGAAGATGCTGACCGACGGTCTGGTCGAGGCGGGGCTGACCTATGAGGCGGCGCGCGAATACTGGACGCCGCGCCGGCTGACGCTCGACATCAGGGGGCTGACCGCTCGCTCCAAGGACATCCGCGAGGACCGCAAGGGCCCGAGCACCAAGGCGCCGGAAGCCGCGATCCAGGGGTTTCTGCGCAGCGCCGGACTGGCTTCGATCTCGGAGGCGCATGTCCATAGCGATCCCAAGAAGGGCGATTTCTACGTCGCCCACATCTCCAAGCCAGGCCGTGCGGCCGAAGAAATCGTCGCCGAGCTGATGCCGGCGATCGTCAAGAGCTTCCCCTGGCCGAAGTCGATGCGCTGGGGCCCGGCCTCGGCCAAGCCGGGCAGCCTGCGCTGGGTGCGCCCGCTGCAGTCGATCGTCTGCACCTTCGGCCCCGAGACTGAAGAGCCTGTGGTGATCGACTTCGAGGTCGACGGCATCCGCTCCGGCAACGTCACATACGGTCATCGCTTCCACGCGCCTGGCGCGATCACGGTGCGCCGCTTCGACGATTACGCGGCAAAGCTGGAGGCGGCCAAGGTGGTCATCGACGCCGACCGCCGCAAGGAGATGATCGTCGCCGACGCGCGCAACCTTGCCTTTGCCAGCGGGCTCGAACTGGTCGAGGACGAGGGGCTGCTGGAAGAGGTTTCGGGCCTGGTCGAATGGCCGGTGGTGCTGATGGGCACCTTCGAGGACGCCTTCCTCGAAATCCCCGCCGAGGTCATCCGCCTGACCATCCGCGCCAACCAGAAGTGCTTCGTGACGCGGCCGCAGGGCCAGGAGGATGCGCTCTCCAACCACTTCATCCTGACCTCGAACATCGAGGCCACCGATGGCGGCAAGGAAATCGCCCATGGCAACGGCAAGGTCGTGCGCGCACGCCTGTCGGATGCGCTCTATTTCTGGAACACCGACCAGGGCGACCTGCCCGACCTCGATACGCTGAAATCGTCGGCCGAAGCCTTCGGCCTGGATCTCAACAAGCCGCTCGACCAGCGCATGGCCCGCCTCGACCATCTCGGCGTGACATTCCACGCCAAGCTCGGCACGCAAGGCCAGCGCGTCCAGCGCATCCGCGAGCTGGCCCGCGCCATCGCGCCGCTGGTCGGCGCCGAGCCGAAGCTGGCAGACCGCGCCGCCGTGCTCGCCAAGGCCGACCTGCAGACAGAGGTCGTCGGCGAGTTCCCCGAATTGCAGGGCGCCATGGGCCGCAAATATGCGTTGCTGCAGGGCGAGAGCCCGTCGGTCGCAGCCGCCCTCGAGGAGCACTACAAGCCGCAGGGCCCCTCCGACCGGGTGCCGGCCGACCCGGTTTCGGTGTCGGTGGCGCTGGCCGACAAGCTCGACACGCTGGTCGGCTTCTGGACCATCGATGAGAAGCCGACGGGTTCGAAGGACCCCTACGCGCTGCGCCGCGCAGCACTGGGCATCGTCAGGATCATCCTGTCGGCACGCGGCAGCCTGCCGTTGCAGGGTCTGTTCGACGCGGCCCTTGCGCAGCTCGAGGAAGGCTCGGTCCAGCGCCGGCTGGCGGCGTTCGAAGCCTCGCAGGCGGCGATCGACAGCGGCGACGTCGATGGCGAGCAGGACGTCGACAACGCGCTCGCCGCCTACGAGGCCGAGCTGCGCCGGGACGTCATCGCGGCTGCCGGCGCGCTCAAGGCCGACCTGCTGGCGTTCTTCCATGACCGCCTCAAGGTCTATCTTCGCGAGCTCGGCGCCCGCCACGACCTGATCGACGCGGTGATCACGCCCGAGGCGGACGACCTCCTGGCCGTCACCCGCCGGGTCGAGGCGCTCGGGCAGTTCCTCGACACCGAAGACGGCAAGAACCTGCTGGCCGGCACCAAGCGTGCGGCCAACATCTTGGCCGCCGAAGAGAAGAAGGGCACGGCCGTCGCCGATGCCGTCGACCCCGGCCTGTTCCGCGAGGACGCGGAGAAGGCGCTGTTCGCGCCGATGAATCAGGCCATCAGCGAAGCCGGCCAAGCCATACGGAATGAAGACTTTTCCGGCGCCATGCGCGCGCTGAGCGTGCTGCGCGAACCGGTGGATGCGTTCTTCGAGAAGGTTCTCGTCAATGACGAGGATCTGGCCGTGCGGGCAAATCGCCTGGCGCTGCTCGCCCGCATCCGCGCGGCGACCGACCAGGTCGCCGACTTCTCCAAGATCGCCGGCTGAGGCAGGGCGGCGCAGGCCGCCCTCCGTCGCGCAGGGGGACCTTGACGCTGTTGCGGTGGGCCTCGATCAACTGATCGCCGTGCAGGATGGTGCTGCGCGTCGACTGGGAGGTGTCGGGCCGGGCTACTGCGTTTCTGCGGGCACAGTCGCTGGATCGACTGCTGCATCGGGCGAGGCCGGAACGGCAGCCTGGTCTCCGGCGGCCGCCTGCTGCGCTGGCGTGGCGGCATCTGGCGAGGCCAGTGCCGGCTCCGGTGAAGCGCTGCCGACTTCGCCACCGCGAATGACCATCAGTTCGGGGGCCAGTTGCGGGCCGGAGCTTTTGGCGTCGACCGCCGCGACCTTGCCTGTATCGATGTCCGGCATGCCGATCGCGACAATCGAGCGGGACGCCGATTGCGGCAGTCCGACCGAGATCGAGGACGGGCTGGCCGCATCGCCTCTGACGGTGACGATCGACGACGCATGGGCCGACCCGGAAACGGCGGCAACAAGAAACGCAGCAAACAGGCGCATTTAGCCCTCAGACTTGAATCAACCTTTGAGGGCAATCTATCTCGCCGGCGGTTGCAGCCGGCTTGCGAAGATGCCGCGCATTTTAGGCAATGGCTGAAATCTTGGACCTCGGCCTTGTCGCTCGGCCTGATGCGGGCTAGGGACCGGGGCATTCAACTGGAAGCTATGACGTGGCGGAACTGATCGCAGCGGACAAGGCGATGGACGCGGCGCTGGCCTTGCTCAGCGCGGGCGAAGTCGTCGCCATCCCGACCGAGACAGTCTATGGCCTTGCCGGCGACGCCACCAATGGCGAGGCGGTCGCCCGCATCTTCGAGGCCAAGGGCCGGCCGCGCTTCAACCCGCTGATCGCCCATGTCGCCGACATGGCCATGGCCGAGCGCATCGGCGTGTTCGATCCGCTGTCGCGAAATCTGGCCGAGAAATTCTGGCCCGGGCCGCTGACGCTGGTCGTGCCATTGCGGCCCGAAGCGGGCATCCATCCGCTGGTCACCGCAGGGCTCGACACCATCGCGCTCAGGATGCCGATGGGCTTCGGCGGCAAGCTGATCGCAAGGCTCGGCAGGCCGCTGGCGGCCCCGAGCGCCAACACCTCGGGCAAGATCAGTTCGACCAGCGGCGAGGCCGTGGCGAGCGACCTCGGCGGCCGCATCCCGCTTGTCGTCGATGGCGGCTCAACGCCGGTCGGGCTGGAGTCGACGATCGTCAAGGTCGAGGACGGCAAGGTACGCATGCTGCGCCCGGGCGGTGTCGCGGCCAGCGAAATCGAGGCGCTGGCCGGCGCGCCGTTGCTGCGCGGTGCCACCGCCGGCATCGAAGCGCCGGGAATGCTCGCCTCGCATTATGCGCCGGGTGCGGCGCTGCGGCTGAATGTCGGCAAGGTCGGGGCAGGCGAGGCGTTGCTCGGTTTCGGCCCGGAGCGCGCCGAAGGCTGGCAGCAGGCGCGTGCCTTCCTCAACCTGTCCGAGACGGGCGACCTGCGCGAGGCGGCGACGAACCTCTTCGCCCACCTTCAGGCGCTAGACCGCAGCGGTGCCGCATCGATCGCCGTCGAGCCCGTGCCGTCCGACGAGCTTGGCGAAGCGATCAACGATCGGCTGGCGCGCGCGGCGGCACCGCGTGACAATCTCCACGTCTGAATTTAGCTTCAAGAGATGACGCAAGATCTTCCCGGCCTCGATCCCGCGCTCGCTGAGCGCTTCGCAGCCATCGTTGGCGCACGCTACGCCGTTCGCGCCGAGGCCGATATCGAGCCCTATGTGCACGAGCCGCGCGGCCTGTTTGCCGGTGTGACGTCGCTGGTGCTCAGGCCAGGCAGCGTCGCGGAGGTGAGCGCGATCATGAAACTTGCCTCGGAGACGCGCACGCCGATCGTGCCGCAGGGCGGCAACACCGGGCTCGTCGGCGGCCAGGTTCCAGACCGATCGGGCGGCCAGGTCGTGCTGTCGCTGTCGCGGCTCAACCGCATCAGGGAGATCGATCCTGTTTCCAACACGGTGATCGCCGAAGCCGGTGTCGTGCTCGATGTGCTGCACAAGGCGGCCGACGAGGTCGACCGGCTCTACCCGCTGTCGCTGGCGTCGCAAGGCTCCTGCCAGATCGGTGGCAATTTGTCGTCCAATGCCGGCGGCACCGGCGTGGTTGCCTATGGCAATGCGCGCGAGCTCTGCCTCGGCGTCGAGGTGGTGCTGCCCACCGGCGAGGTGTTCGACGACCTGCGCAAGCTGAAGAAGGACAACACCGGCTACGACCTGAAGAACCTGTTCGTCGGCGCGGAAGGCACGCTCGGGGTCATCACCGCCGCCGTGCTGAAGCTCTATCCGAAGCCGAAGGGGCGCGAAGTCGCCTGGGTCGGCCTGCCGTCGGCCGAGGCAGCGCTGGCGCTGTTCAACACCGCGCAGGAGCTTGGAGGCGGCGCGCTCACCGCCTTCGAGCTCATCGGCCGCACCCCGATGAGCTTTGCCATGCGCCACATCCCCGATGCGCGGCCACCGCTCTCGGGCGACTGGGCCTGGGAAGTGCTGATGGAGATCTCGTCCGGCCGTTCGGCCGAGGATGCGCGCACGCTGATGGAGGACATCCTGTCGGCCGGCTTCGAGGCGGACCAGGTCGGCGATGCGGTCATTGCCGCGAGCCTCGGCCAGGCGAACGAGTTCTGGCGCCTGCGCGAGATGCTGCCGGAATCGCAGAAGCCGGAAGGCGCCTCGATCAAGCACGACATATCGGTGCCCATCGCCAGCATCCCGGCTTTCATCGAACGGGCTGCGGTGGTCGTGGCCGGAGTGTGCGCCGAGGCGCGTGTGGTCTGCTTCGGCCACATGGGCGACGGCAACCTGCACTACAACATCTCGCAGCCGGCGGGCATGGAAGCTGCGGCGTTCCTCGCTTTGTACCGGGACATGAACAAGGCCGTGCACGACGTGGTGCGCAGCATGAACGGCTCGATCTCGGCCGAGCACGGCATCGGCCAGCTCAAGCGCGACGAGTTGATCGCCACCGCTCCGCCGCACGCCATCGAGCTGATGCGCAGGGTCAAGTCGGCGTTCGATCCTGCCGGCATCATGAACCCCGGCAAGACGATTTGAACGTCTCTGGTGGCATTCCGATAACCATCGCCGCGATCAGCAAAATTTAACCGAATTTCTTAAGCGGGGCGGTAAGGAGGCCCCGCTAGTGTCCTTCCCAACGAGACCGGGAAAACTGGTCCGGAGAGACCGGAAACCGGCTCTCAGGAGATAACAGGAAGGCACAATATGAACACCGGACTGAAGCCAGTCTGGGCGGGACGCAACATGCGCCTCGACCCGTTCCGCTTGCCGCAGATGGTCAGCTACGCCACGCGTGACGACCTTGGCGACGTCACCTTCACCATCGACCACCGCGGCGCCGTCATTCGCCGGGTGCTGGCGCAGAGCGGGCTCCCCGCCATCATCGCACTGCCGGCCCGCGCCTTCCGCGGTGTCGCCGCGCGTGCCATGGAGGACGAGAACCTCAACGTCACGGTGACGCTCGAACTGCTGCACAACGACCCGATGCTGTCGGTGCCCCTGCTGGTTGCCCACGACCTCGACGACGTTGCCGCCGACTGGCGCGCCTGGGCCGACTTCTACAACCTGCCGATGCTTCTGATCGAGGCGGACGGCGTTGCCCGCACGCTCGAGGAGTCGCTTGGTGCGGCGATCAAGACCATGCCGCCGCAGGACCGCCGCAAGGGCCGCGTGTCGCGCATGCGCCGGCCACGTTTCCTCGCCCGTCGCAAGTCGGGCACGCTCGGTGTGCGCCTCGTCATCGACGGCGAAGAAATCATCGCCCGGGCGTGATCAGATCAGCGGCTTCAGCGCCACCCAGGCGCCGCCGCAGAGCAGGCCGATGAAGATGATCCAGCCGACCTGGCCGTTCGACCTGAACAGCCGCAGGCACTGGTCCGGATCGTCTATGTCGAGCGAAGTGATCTGCCTCGCCATATGTATGCCGGCGGCAACCAGTCCTGCCAGCGCCGGCATCGGCACCTGCGCGATGGCAAAGGCCGTGGCGAACAGCATCAGCGCCCCGGCATAGAGGCCGACCAGCCACGACTTGGTGTTTTCGCCAAAGAAGCGGGCCGTCGACTTCACGCCGACGAGCGCGTCGTCTTCCTTGTCCTGGTGGGCGTAGATCGTGTCGTAGCCGATCACCCACATGATCGATCCGAAATAGAGCAGCACCGCCGGGGCGTCGAGGTCGCCGAACTCGGCCGCCCAGCCCATCAGCGCGCCCCAGGAGAAGGCGAGGCCAAGCACGAATTGCGGCCAGTTGGTGATGCGCTTCATGAACGGGTAGATCGCCACGATCACCAGCGACGAGATGCCGAGCAGGATGGCGAAGCTGTTGAACTGCAGCAGCACGACCAGGCCGGCCAGCGCCTGCAGCACGAGGAACGTCCAGGCCTGGCGGCGGGTGACCTGGCCGGAGGGCAGGGGCCGCGAGCGGGTGCGCTCGACCTGCGCGTCGATGCCTTCGTCGACGATGTCATTGTAGGTGCAGCCAGCGCCGCGCATGGCGACGGCGCCGACGAGGAACAGGACGAGGAACCACGGCGAGGGCAGCAGCGACATCAGGCTGTCGCCGGGGCGGGCATAGGCGCTTGCCGCCATCGCCGCCGACCACCAGCACGGCCAGAGCAACAGCACCCAGCCGATCGGCCGGTCCCAGCGCGCCAGCTGCGCATAGGGCCAGAGGCCTCGCGGCAGGGCGCGGTAAACCCAATGTCCGCTGGGGGCGTCGGCGACCCGGCCCTGGCCGGCTTTTGACTGAATGGTTTCCATAAAAATGGAGTGGCAGGCGTCAAATCCTGCGTCAAGTCGCGTCGAACTTGTTGTTGGCCTTCTGTACGTATATATGTACAGAAGTGATCGAGGAGGCCGATATGACCCATGTAACGCTTACCGAACTGCGCGCCAACATGGCCAAGTATCTCGACAAGGTCGAGGCGGACCGGATCGAACTGGTGGTGACCAGGCAGAATCACGAGCCTGTGGTGGTCATGGCCCTGTCTGAGCTTGAAGGGTTGCGCGAAACACTGCATTTGCTGAGCTCTCGCGCCAACGCCGAACATCTCCAGCGCTCCATTGATGAACTCAATGCCGGTTCCGGCGTCGAACGCGATCTCATCGAGTGATGCGCATCATTTTTTCGGAAGCATCCTGGTCTGACTATTTGTTTTGGCAGCAGGCAGACAAAGCCGTTTGCGACCGTATCAATGAGCTCATCAAGGATGCCAGGCGCTCGCCCTTCGTCGGCATCGGCAAGCCGGAACCGCTTTCCGGCAACTATTCCGGTTTCTGGTCGCGCCGCATCACGCGGGAACATCGACTCGTCTATCGGGTGACAGGCAAGGGCGATGCGCAGGCCTTGGAGATCGCCGCCTGCCGCTACCATTATGACCGGTAGCCGGTCCTGACTCTTGGTTGATGGCGGGCGAAACGCGTTCTCTCCTTGACCTCGTCTCTCTCGGCCACTAGCGGGTGCATCAAATTCCGCATCGGCAAGAGGTCAAGCGCATGAATGTCCTGCTCATCGGTTCCGGTGGTCGCGAGCACGCACTCGCCTGGAAGATCGCGGCATCGCCGATGCTGACCAAGCTTTATGCCGCGCCTGGCAATCCCGGCATCGCCCAGGAGGCGGAACTGGTGGCGCTGGATATCGCCGACCATGCCGCGGTCGCTGCCCTCTGCAAGGACAAGGCCATCGGCCTCGTCGTCGTCGGCCCCGAGGGCCCGCTGGTCGCCGGCATCGGCGATGACCTGCGCGCCGCTGGCATCCGGGTGTTCGGCCCGTCCAGGGCTGCGGCCCAGCTCGAGGGTTCCAAGGGTTTCACCAAGGACCTCTGCGCCCGCTACGGCATTCCGACCGCCGCCTATGGCCGCTTCGACAATGCCGCCGACGCCCGCGCCTATGTCGAGAAGATGGGCGCGCCGATCGTCATCAAGGCCGACGGGCTTGCCGCCGGCAAGGGCGTGACGGTTGCAATGACGCTGGACGAAGCGCTGGCCGCCGTGGACGGCTGCTTCGACGGCGCCTTCGGCGGCGCCGGTGCATCGGTGGTCGTGGAAGAGTTCATGACCGGTGAGGAGGCGAGCTTCTTCTGCCTCTGCGACGGCAAGACCGCGCTGCCCTTTGGCACCGCCCAGGACCACAAGCGCGTCGGCGACGGCGACGTCGGCCCCAACACCGGCGGCATGGGCGCCTATTCGCCGGCTCCCGTGATGACACCCGAACTGATCGACCAGACGATGCGCGAGATCGTCGAGCCGACGATGCGCGGCATGGCCGAGATGGGCGCGCCCTTTGCCGGCGTGCTGTTCGCCGGCCTGATGCTGACCGACAAGGGGCCGAGGCTGATCGAATACAACACCCGCTTCGGCGATCCCGAATGCCAGGTGCTGATGCTGCGGCTGAAGGAAGATCTGCTGGTGCTGCTCAATGCCGCCGCCGATGGCCAGCTCGCCCATGTCTCGGCGCGGTGGCGCGACGAGGCCGCCCTGACCGTCGTCATGGCGGCGAAGGGTTATCCCGGCACGCCGGAAAAGGGCTCGGTCATCGCCGGCATCGACAAGGCCGAAGCTTCCGGCGCCCGTGTGTTCCATGCCGGCACCGCCGTGCAGGGCGCCGACATCGTGGCCAATGGCGGCCGCGTGCTGAACGTCACGGCGACCGGCCGCACGGTCAGCGAGGCGCAGGCCAAAGCCTATGCCGCCGTCGACCTGGTCGACTGGCCGGACGGTTTCTGCCGCCGCGACATCGGCTGGCTCGCGGTGGCCCGCGAACAGGGCAATTAGGCGACTGATTCCGTCCCTTGGGCTAACGCCCGGCGCTGTCCATCTCGGTCGAGGCGGTGGAAACCGGGTCGAAGTCGATCTTGCGGCCGACATCGGGGCGGGTGTCGAGCCTGGCGGCGATATATTCGGCCATACCGTGGGCATAACGGCGTGCGGGCGGCTGGATAGCCGGCACGGCACCGAGAACTGCCCTGTCCCAGCTTGAGCGCAGCGCTTCCGCCAGAAGATCGAGGCGCACCGGGTAGGCGACCGAGGCGTAGGTGATGCGGCTTTCGCCCTTGAGACCCTTTTCGCGGGCGATCGGCACCGGCACCGATGCGACGAACTCGTCGGTCGCTTCGATCAGCTTGCCGAACGGCCAGGCTTTTCGCAGGCTTTCGGCATTCATCGGCGCGACATTGACGTCGATGTCGTTGGGCGTGCCGGCGACCCGATAGGGGCAGCGGCGGATGCCGCAATTGGCCTGTGCCGAGAACTGCCACAGCGTGTAGGTCTGCCAGTTGCCCTTCGGGAAATGGATGCCGATCTCGGGCTTGTAGCGGGCATACCAGAGCGGCAGTCGCGACAGCAGCCGGTAGCGGTAGCGGTTGTCGGCGATGTACCGCGAGGTCGTGCCGTTGGTGTAGAGGATCGGATAGCGGCCGGTGCGCAGGAAGATGTGGCGGACGAAGATTTCCGCATCTTCCAGCGAGATCCATTTCGTCGGGTCGTTCTCCTCGATGTCGAGCGCCATCAAATCGTCGGGACCGGGCTCGGCGAAGTCGAGGAAGTTCTCAGCCTGCTCGATCGGATTGCCGGGGCGGGCGAGGTGGTAGGCGCCCCATTTGAGGCCGAGCGCCTTGGCAACGGTCCTGCGGGTGTGGAACAGTTCGCGCGCCACCGCATGGCGTTTCCACAGCGCCTTGCACAGCCTGTAGGCGGTTTCCTCGCCGGAGCAGGAGTAGGGTGGCGGCAACCCGTCGGAGGCCTTGTTGATGAAGCCGACAATGCGCTTGTCGCCGGCGAGCTTCTGCCAGTCGATGGAGTTGTATTCGTAGGCGTCGATGACCAGCGCCCGGTCGACCTTCTTCCAAGGTTCGGAGAAGTCGGAGGCGTGGGTCGTTACCGGGAACGTGGCGCACGCGGCGGCAATCGCTGAAAGCGCGAGCCTGCGAAATCTAGACGCCAATCCCCTCAAGCGGCGATCCCCGATGACCGATAGCCGATCGTGAACCGTCATGGTTAAGGAAAAGCTGATGAAGCTCCACCGCCCAGCGGTTGCAATGGCGGCTATTTGCCCTCGTTGGACGGGGTTGCCTGCGGGAGGACGGATCCGGCGCGGGTGGGCTCGGCGGATTGCCGTCTGCCTCGCGCTTGCGGTAGCGCGCCGGCGAGCACTGCTGAATCGGATTGTTGCACCGCCCTTGGCAGCGCCAGACTTTAGTTCAAAGCTGCACAAAAAATTGACGTTTACGTAAAAAGTCACTTCCCCTCGGCGGAAGAAGGCGGATAGTGTGTCGCGCAAGGCGGCCGGCGGGCCGCGCCGGATGACCAGGAGGAAGTGTCATGTACCGCGCCCCGGTGGAAGAGATTGCCTTTGCGCTGAAGCATGTCGCGGGGCTGAAGGCCGCGCTCGATGCAGGAAGCTTCGGCGACCTCGGCGAGGACCTTGTCGACGCCATCCTGGGCGAGGCTGGCCGCTTCGCCACCGACGAGGTGGCGCCGCTTCACGAGGTCGGCGACAAGGCCGGTGCCAGGCTCAAGGACGCGGCGGTGACCATGCCGCCCGGCTGGAAGGAGGCCTACCGGCACTGGATCGAAGGCGGCTGGAACGGCCTCAACGGTCCCGAGGAATTCGGCGGCCAGGGCCTGCCGACGATGCTCGGCGTCGCGACGCTTGAGATGTGGAATTCAGCCTCGATGGCCTTCGGCCTCGGCCCGACGCTGACCATGGGCGCGGTCGAGGCGCTCGACAAGCACGCCTCGGAGGACCTGAAGGCGGCCTATCTCGAAAAGCTCGTCTCCGGCGAATGGATGGGCACCATGAACCTGACAGAGCCACAGGCGGGCTCTGACCTTGCCGCGCTGCGCACCCGCGCCGAGCGTGCCGGCGACGGCAGCTACCGCATCTTCGGCCAGAAGATCTTCATCACCTATGGCGAGCACGACCTGACCGGCAACATCGTCCACCTGGTGTTGGCCAGGCTGCCCGACGCACCCGCCGGCACGCGCGGCATCTCGCTGTTTCTGGTGCCGAAATACCTGCTCGACGACGACGGCAGGCCAGGCGCGCGCAACGATGTGTTCTGTTCCGGGCTCGAGGAGAAGCTCGGCATCCATGCCTCGCCGACCTGCACCATGATCTATGGCGACGGTTTCGCAAAGGACCGCGAGCCCGGCGCTGTCGGCTGGCTCATCGGCGAGGAGCACCGTGGCCTCGCCTGCATGTTCACGATGATGAACAATGCCCGCCTCGCCGTCGGCATGCAGGGCGTGGCGGTGGCGGAGGCGGCGTTCCAGAAGGCGCTCGCCTATGCCAATGACCGCCGCCAGGGCAAGGCCTCGGGCTACAGCGGCGAAGGCATGGCGCCGATCGTCCATCACCCCGACGTGCAGCGCAACCTGTTGACCATGAAGGCACTGACCCAGAGCGCGCGCGCCATCGCCTATTCCTGCGCCCATGCCATCGACATGGCGAGCGTCTCGGAAGGCACAGCCAAGGCGCACTGGCAGGACCGGGCCAATCTGTTGACCCCGGTCGCCAAGGCCTTTGCCACCGATGTCGGCGTCGACGTCGCCTCGCTCGGCGTCCAGGTCCATGGCGGCATGGGTTTCATCGAGGAGACGGGCGCGGCGCGGCTGCTGCGCGATGCCCGCATCGCCCCGATCTACGAGGGCACCAACGGCATCCAGGCGATCGACCTCGTCACCCGCAAGCTGCCGCTCGGCAATGGCGACCATGTCTTCGACTATGTCGGCGAGCTCGACGCGGTCGCCAATGCGGTTGCGGCACTGAACAGCGACGACTACGGCCGCAGCGCCATCTGCCTGGAGCAGGCGCTCGACGACCTGCAGCAGACGACGCGTTTCCTGCAGAAGCTGCTCGAGGACGGCCGCTCCGACGACGCCCTGGCCGGCGCCACGCCCTATCTGAGGCTGTTCGCGCTGGCTGCCGGCGGCGCCTACCTGGCACGCGCCGCCCTTGCCGAGGGCGATGCCGGGCGCATCGCGCTGTGCCGGTTCTTCGCCGAGAACCTGCTCGGCGAGACCGCCGCACTCAAGGATCGCGTCACCGGCGGCGCGGCGAGCCTGCGCGAAGCCGCCAAGGCGCTGGTTTCGGCATAAGATTTTGGGACGAGGAACAGTCTGACGTGAGCGACCATATAGTCATCGAACGGCAGGATGCCGTGCAGATCATCCGGATGAACCGCCCGGACAAGAAGAACGCGATCACCCGCGCCATGTATGCCGAGATGGCGTCGGCACTTGCCGCCGGCGATGCCGACAAGGCCGTGCGCGTCCACGTCTTTCTCGGCGTGCCCGGCGCGTTCTCGGCCGGCAACGACCTGGCCGACTTCATGACGATCGCCACCGGTGGCGAAGGCGGCGGCGAGGTGTGGGATTTCCTGCTCGCCCTGGCCAGGACCGAAAAGCCGGTGGTTTCGGGCGTCGACGGCATCGCCGTCGGCATCGGCACGACCATCAACCTGCATTGCGACCTGACCTTCGCCACGCCGCGCACGGTGTTTCGCACGCCCTTCGTCGATCTCGGCCTGGTGCCGGAGGCGGGGTCGAGCCTGCTCGCGCCGCAGGTGCTTGGGCGCCAGGGCGCTTTTGCGCTGCTCGGCCTGGGCGAGGGGTTCGCGGCAGAACGGGCGCTCGCTGCCGGGCTGATCTACAAGGTCGTGGCGGAAGACGAGTTGGAGGCGGCAACGCTGGCGGCGGCCCGCGACATCGCCGCCAAGCCGCCGGAAGCGCTGAAGATCGCCCGCGACCTGATGCGCGGCGACCGCTCGGAGCTTTTTGCCCGCATCAAGGTGGAAGGCGAGCACTTCCGCGCCCGGCTCAAGTCGGACGAGGCACGCGCCGCACTCGTCGCCTTCATGACGCGCAAGAAGTGAGTTTGTCCCGCCCGGACGGGGGAGAGCAGAAACTCAGGGATAGAGCCGGTCCTTGTCCCACTCGCCCTTGGCGTTGGCGGTGAACACGATGCGGTCGTGCAGCCGGAACGGACGGTCGTGCCAGAACTCGATCTGGCTCGGCCGGATGCGGAAGCCGGACCAGTGGGCGGGCCGCGGAATCTCGCCGATGGCGTGGCGCGCGGTGTACTCGGCGACCGCCTTCTCCAGTGCGAAACGGCTTTCGAGCGGGCGCGACTGCTTCGAGGCCCAGGCGCCGATGCGGCTGCCGCGCGGGCGCGAGGCGAAATAGGCGTCTGCCTCGGCGTCGGTGACGATCTCCACGGGGCCGCGCACCCGCACCTGGCGGCGCAGCGATTTCCAGTGGAAGCACATGGCGGCCTTCATCGTCGCCAGGATCTCGCGGCCCTTGGCGCTCTCGAAATTGGTGTAGAAGACGAAGCCCTGTTCATCGAAGCCCTTGAGCAGCACCATGCGAACGTCGGGCAGTCCGTCGGTGTCGACGGTTGCCAGCGCCACCGCGTTGGGATCGTTCGGTTCGCTGGTGGTAGCGTCCTTCAGCCACGCTGCAAACAGCCGATAAGGCTCCGCGCTCTCGGTGAAGTCACCGCTTTTTAACTCTGTGTCCGTCATAGCTCTTACTCGACCTGCCATTTACGACCGGGAGAATGCCTATTGTCGCGCTTCGCGCAAGCCTTTGAGGGCCATTGCCTCCCACAATTCGGGTTCCGATCCTTCAAGGTGCTGCTGCTGCTGAGCCTGACGACGATCAGCGCCTGTGGCGTTGGCGGCTTCAGCCTGGAGAAGGCCGAGGTCGACCGCACGCTTCTGACCAGCAAGGTGCCGGACGATGCCAGCCGCAGCAACGATGCGAATCGCCTGTCCGACGAGGCGACGATCCGCAACGCGGTCTCTTCCGCCGACGTCGAAGGCCTGCAGGGACAGGCAATTCCCTGGGCCAATGCCGAGACCGGATCGCGCGGTGCGATCAGCGCGCTGGTGGAAAGCACCGGACGTGGCGTCTTGTGCCGGCAATTCGCCGCCTCGCGCGAAAGCTTCGATGGCGTCGGCCTGTACAAGGGCGAGGTGTGTGCCGCCGGTGCCGGCGCCTGGCAAATGGTGGCTTTCGAGCCGGCCTGACGCTTTGCGGCAAGCCTGCCTCTGGAATTTCTTCCTAGCCGAGCGCATATAGGAGGAAACCAACCCTCTTCTCTGTTGTGGAATTGCGCATGCGCGACCCCTATGAGGTGCTGGGCGTTGCCAAGAACGCCTCGGCCAAGGACATCAAAGCGGCCTTTCGCAAGCTCGCCAAGAAGCATCATCCGGACCAGAATCCGGATGATCCGAAGGCGAAGGAACGTTTTGCCGCCGCCAACCAGGCCTACGAGATTCTCGGCGACGAGAAGAAGAAGGCCGCGTTCGACCGCGGCGAGATCGATGCCGAGGGCAAGCAGCGCTTCCATGGCTTCGAAGGTGCCGCGGGCGGCGATCCGTTCGGCGGCTTTCGCCGCCAGCAGGCCGGGCCTGGCGGCTCGCGCTTCGAGTTCCGTTCCGGTGGCCCCGGCGGCGCGTCCTTCGATGCCGGCGACATATTCAGCCAGATCTTCGGTGATTCCTTCAGCCAGCGTGGCTCGGGAGCGGGTGCGGGCGCCGGCATGGGCGGTGGCCAGCGCGCCCAGCCGGGCGGCGACGTCAACGTCACGCTCGACGTGACGATCGAGGAAGCCGCGACCGCGCCAAAGGTCACGGCGATGTTTCCCGACGGACGCAAGATGGCGGTCAAGCTGCCGGAATATGTCGAGGACGGCCAGACCATCAGGCTCAAGGGCCAGGGCGAGCAGGGTCTGGGCGGCGCGGGTGACGCGCTCGTCAAGATCAGGTTCCGCCGCCATCCGCGCTATCGCGTCGAGGGCAGGGATCTTCACGCCGACCTGCCGGTCCCGTTGCGCGATGCCGTGCTCGGCGCCAAGCTTGCCGTGGAAACCCCGACCGGGCGCCTTGCCGTCAACGTTCCGGCCTGGTCGAGCTCGGACAAGGTCCTGCGCATCAAGGGGCGTGGCTTGCCCGAGAAGACCGGCGGCAAGGCCGATCTCTATGTCCATGTCCGCGTCATGCTGCCCGAGGCTGGCGATGCTGCGCTCGAAGAGCTGATGCGCAAGTCCAACGGCTGACAGCCGGCCGGCGCGACGTCGCCGGCCATCGGCGTATCAAAGCTTGAAGGCATGAGTTGCCTATGCGATAGGCTCTGCGAAACAATTCTTGCATCGGAGAGCGCTCATATGGCGGGTGGACAGGGCCTGATGGCCGGCAAGCGCGGCCTTATTCTCGGCGTCGCCAACAACAGATCGATCGCCTGGGGCATTGCCAAGGCGTGCGCCGACCAGGGCGCCGAGCTGGCCTTCACCTATCAGGGCGATGCCCTGAAGAAGCGTGTCGAGCCGCTGGCCGCCGAAATCGGCGCCTTCGTCTGCGGCCATTGCGATGTCACCGACATGGCGACCATCGACGCCTGCTTCGAGACGTTGGAGAAGAAGTGGGGCAAGCTCGACTTCGTCGTCCACGCCATCGGCTTCTCCGACAAGGATGAACTGACCGGCCGCTACGTCGACACCAGCCACGCCAACTTCCTGCGCACCATGGACATCTCGGTCTACTCCTTCACGGCTGTCGCCCAGCGCGCCGAGAAGCTGATGACCGATGGCGGCTCGCTGTTGACCATGACCTATTACGGCGCCGAGAAGGTGATGCCGAACTACAACGTCATGGGCGTCGCCAAGGCAGCGCTCGAGGCGAGCGTGAAGTATCTCGCCGTCGACCTCGGCCCGAAGAAGATCCGCGTCAACGCGATCTCCGCCGGCCCGATCAAGACGCTTGCCGCTTCCGGCATCGACGACTTCCGCTACATCCTGAAGTGGAACGAGTACAATGCACCGCTGCGCCGTACGGTCTCCATCGAGGAAGTCGGCGATTCCGGGCTGTACTTCCTGTCGGACCTGTCGCGCGGTGTCACCGGCGAGGTGCATCACGTCGATTCCGGCTATCATGTCGTCGGCATGAAGGCGGTCGATGCGCCCGACATCGCGACCGTCAAGGACTGACATACAGTACCAGCCTGACATGACCCCGCTCACCTATTTCGTGCGCCACGGCCAGACGCCCTGGAATGCCGAGCAGCGCCTGCAGGGGCAGGCGGACACCGACATCAATGCGATCGGCCGCGAACAGGCCGACGGCAACGGCCGTCGCCTGGCCGAGTTCGTCGGCGATCCCGAGGCTTTCGATTTCGTGGCGAGCCCGATGCGGCGAACCCGCGAGACGATGGAGCGCGTGCGCAAGGCAATGGGGCTCGATCCCTCGGCCTATCGCACCGACAGCCGCCTGGTCGAAGTGAACTTCGGCGACTGGCAGGGCTTTACCTTTCCCGAGCTCGAAATCCGCCAGCCCGGCGCCAGCACAGCGCGCCTGCACGACAAGTGGGACTTCGTGCCGCCCGGCAAGGATGCTGAGAGCTATGAGATGTTGACGGCCCGTATCCGTCCGTGGCTGGAGGAGGTCGTGCAGCCGACCGTGTGCGTCACCCATGGCGGCGTCATCCGCGCCATCTTCCGCCTTGTCGAAGATCTGCCCAAAAACAGAGCCGCGGCCCTGGAGGTTCCCCAGGACCGCGTGCTGAAACTCGAAGGCGGCCGGCTGGATTGGATCTAGCAGCCGCGATTTCGGTGCCTACTGCGGCAGTTCCATGTCGGTGATCAGGTTCTCGCCCTCGACCACATCGTAGGCCAGAAGGATTTCCATGCCGGGCTTGATGTTGTCGACGTCGAATTCGCCCGGAAGCTTGTATGACTTGCCGTTGTCGAGCGTGATGACCGACTTGTCCTTGTCGACCGACTTGACCTGACCTTCGGCCTCTGCGGCCAGCGCGGCGCCGGAGATCATCAGAACGGCGGTAACTGCGCCAATAAGGGTACGCATTATCGTCCTCTTTCTTTCACGTTCATTCACGCCTCTCCCCCGAAAGGCGACGATTTACGGGCGGTCGGAGGGAAGCAGAAACCAACCGAATGTGTCAAAACTAAATCGCCCACGATCACGGTTTGACCACCACTAAAAAGACGATCGCACCCCGCACGTCGTTGCGGAGGCGCAAGGACGCGCCATCCCCGCGGGTTGGCGCACGGTCCTTTCCGAAAAGGAATTTTACTTTTCGGGGCCATGCGCTAGAAGGCCCCATACCCCGGCAAGCCGCCGGAAAGGGCCTGTCCATGTCGCACAATACCTTTGGCCATCTGTTCCGCGTCACCACCTGGGGCGAGAGCCATGGGCCCGCACTTGGCTGCGTCGTCGACGGCTGCCCGCCCGGCATTCGTTTCACGCTGAAGGACATCCAGGACGAGCTCGACAAGCGCAAGCCGGGCCAGTCGCGTTTCGTTACCCAGCGCCGCGAGCCCGACGAGGTCAAGGTGCTGTCGGGCGTGATCCTGGACGACGATGGCGAGACGCTGATTTCCACCGGCACGCCGATCTCGATGATGATCGAGAATGTCGACCAGCGTTCCAAGGATTATGGCGATATTGCCCGGCAATATCGCCCGGGCCATGCCGATTACACCTACGACGTCAAATACGGCCTGCGCGACCATCGCGGCGGCGGACGCTCTTCGGCGCGCGAAACGGCCGCCCGCGTCGCTGCCGGTGCCATCGCCCGCAAGATCGTGCCGGGTCTCGTGGTGCGCGGCGCGCTGGTGTCGATGGGCACCAGGTCGATCGACCGGGCCAACTGGGACTGGGATTTCATCGGCAGCGCCGAGAACCCGTTCTTCACGCCCGATGCCTCTTCGGTCCAGCCTTTCGCCGACTATCTCGACGGCATCCGCAAGTCGGGCTCGTCGGTCGGCGCGGTGATCGAGGTCGTCGCCGAGGGCGTGCCTGCGGGGCTCGGTGCGCCGATCTACGGCAAGCTCGACCAGGACATCGCCTCGAACCTGATGTCGATCAACGCCGTCAAGGGCGTCGAGATCGGCAACGGCTTCGAAGCCGCGCGCATCACCGGCGAGGAGAATGCCGACGAGATGCGCATGGGCAATGACGGCCAGCCCATATTCCTGTCCAACCACGCCGGCGGTATACTGGGCGGCATCTCGACGGGGCAGGCGGTGATCGCGCGCTTCGCGGTCAAGCCGACCTCGTCGATCCTGACGCCGCGCAAGTCGATCGACAAGGATGGCAAGGAGGTCGACGTGATGACCAAGGGCAGGCACGACCCCTGCGTCGGCATCCGTGCCGTGCCCATCGGCGAGGCGATGGTCGCCTGCGCCATTGCCGACCACTATCTGCGCCATCGAGGACAGACGGGAAGATGAGCGAATAGCGAATAGTGAGTAGCGAATGGTGCCGTTTGCCTCTATTCGCTACTCACCATTCCCCATTCGCCGGAACGAGCGAAGCGAGCAACCATGCCATACGACCAGAAGAAGATTGTCGAAGCGCTGAGAGCCTTCGAGCGCGGTGAGATCGTGGTCGTCATGGACGACGACGGGCGCGAGAACGAGGGCGACCTGATCGTCGCCGCCGTCCATTGCACGGCCGAGAAGATGGCCTTCATCGTGCGCCACACCTCCGGCATCGTCTGTGCGCCGATGCTCAAGGAAGACGCCCGCCGGCTCAACCTCGCACCGATGGTCGCCGACAACGATTCCGCCCACACGACGGCCTTCACCGTCAGCGTCGATTTCAAGCACGGCACCTCGACCGGCATCTCGGCCGAGGACCGCACTCTGACCGTGCGCAACCTCGCCAACGGCAATGTCGGCGGCGCCGACTTCGTCCGGCCGGGCCACATCTTCCCGCTGATCGCGCGCGAGGGCGGGGTGCTGATGCGCTCGGGCCATACCGAGGCGGCGGTCGACCTGTGCAAGCTTGCCGGCCTGCCGCCGGTCGGCGTGATTTCCGAACTGATGAACGATGACGGTACCGTCATGCGCGGTCCGCAGGTCCAGGCCTTCGCCGAGAAGAACGCGCTGAAGCAGGTTTCCGTCGCCGACCTGATCGCCTATCGCCAGCGCCAGGAGACGCTGATCGAGCGCGTCGACACCTTCGACATCGAGACCCCCGCCGGCACCGCGAAGGCCATCACCTACACGCTGCCGTGGGACGTCATGCACCATCTCGCCATCGTCTTCGGCGACATCCGCGACGGCGAGGAAGTGCCGGTGCGCCTGCACACCGAGGACGTGGTGACCGACGTGTTCGGCACCAGCAACCGCCTTGGCGACATCATGAAGACCTTCGGCGAATGCAAGCGCGGCGTCATCGTCTACCTGCGCGAAGGATCGGTCGGCGTTTCCAACCTCGGCCGCAACCGGCCTTCGGCCGAGCGCGAGGATCATGAAGAAGCCCGCCATCGTGAAGACGAATGGCGCCAGATCGGCCTCGGTGCCCAGATCCTCAAGGATCTCGGCATCTCGTCGATCAACCTGGTGGCCTCGCGCGAGCGCCATTATGTCGGTCTCGAAGGCTTCGGCATCCGTATCGCCAAGACCGAAATCCGCTGATTTTCACCCCTTCCGGAGGTGATTGACTTCCGCTCGCCGCGGCGCATTCTTTTGACCTCTCTTGGGGGAGAGTCGGGTATGTGGGATTTCAGCATAGGCCAAAGCCTGGCCATCATGGCGCGCACCTGGCCGTTCATCGTGCTGCGCATGGTCGTCTATTTCGGCATCACGCTCGCCTACATCGTGGCGATGGGGGCGGGCGCCGGCGTCGGCTACGGCGTCGGCCACATCGCGACCGACCCCGAAGGCCCGGTCTCGTTCGCCCTGTGGGGCGGCATCGCCGGCTTCGGCGTGGTGTCGGTCGCGGTCTACTGGATCCGCGAATACATCCTCTACATCGTCAAGGCCGGGCACATCGCCGTGATGGTCCATCTCATCGACGGGCGCGACATCCCCGGCGGCCGGAACCAGATCGCCTACGCCCGCGAAGTCGTCAACGAGCGCTTCAGCGAGGCAAGCATCCTGTTCGTGCTCGACCAGTTGGTGAAGGGCGTGATCCGCACCATCACCGGCCTGATCGGCGGCATCGCCGCCTTCCTGCCGATCCCGGGTCTCGACGGGGTGGTCAGGTTCATCAACACCGTAATCCGCATGTCGCTGACCTATGTCGACGAGATCATCCTCGGCTACAACATCCGCATCGGCAGCACCTCGCCATGGCAGAGCGCGCGCCAGGGCGTGGTGCTCTACGCGCAGAACGGCAAGACCATGGTCAAGAACGCCGTCTGGCTGTCGCTGGTCGTCTGGGTCGTGTCGCTGCTGATCTTCCTGTTCATGCTCGCGCCGGCAGGTGCCATCCTCTACTTCATGCCGGGGCAGCTTGGCGGCTGGGCCTTCGTGCTGGCGATCGTCTTTGCCTGGGCGTTCAAGTCGGCGCTGATCGAGCCTTTCGCCGTGGCCTCGCTGATGCAGGTCTATTTCAGGGTCATCGAGGGCCAGGTGCCCAACCCGGAATGGGATCGCAAGCTGGAGGAGACGTCTTCGAAGTTCCGGGAGCTGAAGGAAAAGGCCTTCGGTTCGGGCGAGGCGTCGCGCTGGGACGGCACGCCGAAGAGCACCTGATAGAGACCGGTCCGCGCGCCAAGGCGCGCGGACCGCGCCGCTTCTATTCCGCCGGCTGGGTGATTGCCGGTGCCATGCGCACCGATTGCCGCAGCGGACGCTGTCCGAGGAAGGTGATCACCAGCGCGATGAAGCCCGCCACCAGCGACACCATGAAGCCGCTGTTGGGCCCGAGATTGTCGATCATCCAGCCCGACGCCGACGAGCCCGCGGCCATGCCGATGCTGATGCCGGTAACGGCCCAGGTCATTCCCTCGGTGAGCTTCGTCGACGGCACGATCTTCTCGACCAGCGCCATCGTCAGGATAATGGTCGGCGACACTGCAACGCCAGCGAGGAACAGGACGACGGAAAGCATCGTGACGTTGTCGACGGCCATCAGCGGCAGCGTCGTCAGGGCGGCAAGCGCGATCGCGATCAGGAGCTGCCGGGCGAGCGGCATCTTGAGCTTCATGGCGCCGAAGACGAGGCCGGAGATGAGCGAGCCGGCGGCATAGGCGGACAGCGCAAAGCCTGCGGACGCCTTGTTGCCCTGGGCCTCGGCGAAGGCCACGGCTGTGACTTCGGCGGTGCCGAAGATGGCGCCGATGGCGATCAGGGTCAGCACCAGGATCTGGACCGGGCCGAGCCAGATCACGGATTTGCCGTCGCTGCGGTCCTGCGCATGCACGGGCGGCTCGGTCGAGCGCTGCGCGGCAAACAGCAGGCTGCCCAGGGCCAGCAAAACGGTCGCAACGAGAGGGCCTGCCTCCGGGAAGAAGCCGACGCTGAGGCCGATGGCGACGATCGGGCCGGCCATGAAGATCACCTCGTCCACGATCGATTCGAAGGCGAAGGCGGTGTGCAACTGGGGTGTGTCACGGTAGATCTCGGTCCAGCGCGCGCGCACCATCGCGCCCATGATCGGCGTGACGCCTGCGGCAATGGCGAAGGCAAAGAGCACCCAGTTGGGCGCGCCGTAGCGCGTCGCGAGCATCAGTCCCGACAGTGCTGCCACAGCCAGGGCAGCACTCGGCAGCAGGATGCGGACCTGGCCGTAGCGATCGATCAGCCTGGCGACCTGCGGCGCAATGACCGCGCTCGACAGGGCGAAGGCGGCGGCCACGGCGCCGGCCAGCCAGTATTCGCCGTGGGTTTCCGACAGCATGGTCACGATGCCGAGCGTGACCATGGACATGGGCAGGCGCGCGACGAAGCCGGCGGCGGAGAACGCCTTGGCCCCCGGTGCCTTGAAGATTTCAGAGTATGGATTGCGCATTGATGTCACCGGGGCGGAGATAACTGAGATTTCAAAGCCAGTCGAGCCGCCTGATATGGCGACTCGTTGGTGCAGCCGGAAGGGCATGCCTGAGAAAATGTTGGCTCATTCCGCTGCTTGTGGAGCAGCACGCGGCAACTCTACTTCGTGCTCGTCCGCGAGTGCTTTCTGACCCAGCAGGACGACTGCGAACGAGATCGTGCCGGCGGCCACGGAAACCCAGAAGCCGTTCTGCGCGCCGAAATTGTCGACGACCCAGCCGGCCACGAAGGCGCCCAGAGCCATGCCGATGCCAATGCCCGTCATCACCCAGGTGATGCCTTCGGTCAGCATGGCCTCGGGCACCCGCCGTTCGATCAGGCCGAAGGCCATGATGAAGGTGGGCGAGATCGCAATGCCGCTGGCGAAGATGGCGAGCGCGAGCAGGGGAACCGTGTCGGCGACCAGCAAGGGCAGCGTCGTCAGCGCGACGACGGCGATCGCCATGGCGAGCAGGCGTTGCTTCGGTGCCTTGAGGTTCAGGGCGCCGACGATAAGTCCGACGACGAGGGAACCGGCAGCGTAGACGCCGATGACGAGGCTGGCGGCGGTGGGTTGGCCGAGTTCCTTGGTGATCGCCACGGCGCTGATCTCGGCGGTGGCGAAGATCGAACCGACGAAGATGAGCGCCAGCGTGATGATCTGGACAGGGCGCAGCATGATCGCCGAGCCGCCGCTCGCAAGTTCGGGCGCCCTGACCCTGGGTTCGCTGGAGCGTTGCAGGATGAAGGCTGCCATGCCGAAGGCCAGCAGCAGCGTGCTGACCACCATGCCGGCTTCCGGGAACAGGGCGACGCTCAGGCCGACGGAAATCGAAGCGCCGGCGATATAGACCATTTCGTCGGCGACCGATTCAAAGGCGAAGGCGGTGTTGAGCTCGGGTCGGTCGCGGAAGATCTCGGTCCAACGGGCCCGCACCATGGCCGGCACGCTTGGCATGGCCGCGGCGAGGAAGGCCGAGACGAACAGCGTCCAGCTTGGCCAGTCATGGCGCGTCGCAAGGAGCAAGGTGGCGAAGGCGAGGACCGAGATGACCGTGGCGGGCACGGCCACGGCAGTCTGGCCGCGCCGGTCGATCAGGCGCGAGATCTGGGGGGCGGCAAAGGCATTGGCCAAGGCGAAGGTGGCGGAGACCGCGCCTGCCAGCCAATACTCGCCGTGCGTCTGCGACAGCATCGCGACGATGCCGATGGGCGCCATGGCGATCGGCAGGCGGGCGAAGAAGGCAGCCGCCGCGAAGCCCTTGGCCCCCGGGACACTGAAGATTTCACCATACGGATTGTGCATTGGAGCACTCCTGGAAATGCGAGGATGCGCCACTTACATACGCGGCGTATGTGAACGAAATAATTGCATACGCCGCGTATGTCAATTAATATACGTCGCGTATGCGAATAAATATACGCAACGTATGTGAGAGGCCGGCAAGGAAGTGGCGATGAAGACTGCGCACAAGCCGCGAAGCGAGATGGTTGCCGAAACGCGTGCCAAGCTGACGGCGGCCGCACGCCGGGCCTTTGCCACGGTGGGCTACGCCAACGCATCGATGGATGATTTCACCGCCGATGCCGGGCTCACCCGCGGCGCGCTCTATCACCACTTCGGCGACAAGAAGGGTCTGTTCGAGGCCGTCGTGGCCCAGATCGACCGGGAGATGTCGGTGCGTCTCAACGTCATCTCGGCCAAGGCCACGACGCGCTGGCAGGGTTTCGTCGACGAAAACATCGCTTACGTCGAAATGGCGCTGGAGCCGGAAATCCAGCGCATCATGCTGCGCGACGGTCCCGGAGTCCTCGGCGATCCGGCGCAATGGCCCAACGCCAACGCCTGTATCATGTCGATAACCACCAACCTCGCCGCGCTGAAGGAAGAGGGGGTCATCCGCGATATCGACCCGGAGGCCATGGCGCGGCTGATCAGTGGCGCTTCGCTTTATGCGGCGCAGTGGATCGCCAACTCCGATGACCCTGGCGCGACGTCGAAAAAGGCGGTGAAGGCGTTTCGCGCGCTGATGGAGGGACTGCTGGTGGACAACAAGTGCCCCGGCTGATGCCTGCATCCCGGTCCACGTGCGCCCCTGCGTCGGCACCGGGATTGCGTCGCGGTGTCAGGGTGCGTTGAAGCCCGCCTATTTTTCCCCAGGCTTCGTCGGCAATCACGTGGTCTGGCCGGCCATAGCTGATAAGGTGGGGCGATGACCACGCGGCTCTACACCCATCCGATCTATCTCGAACACCTGACGCCCGCCGGCCACCCCGAGCGGCCCGACAGGCTGCGCGCCATCCAGCGCGTGCTCGACGACGAACCGTTCGAAAGGCTCGACCGCGTCGAGGCGCCCGAAGGCGACGAGCAGACGATTCTCTACGTCCATCCCGAGCCTTTCGTCGAGGGCATCCGCCGGCAGGTGCCGGAAGAGGGGATGGAACGGATCGATGGCGACACCGTGCTGAGCCCCAAGAGCTGGCAGGCGGCGCTGACGGCGATCGGTGCCGCCAACGCGGCGGTCGACGACGTCTTCTCCAAGAAGGCCGACAACGTCTTCGTCGCTTCGCGCCCGCCTGGGCACCATGCCGAGAAGACCACGGCGATGGGCTTCTGCCTGTTCAACAACGCGGCCATTGCCGCGCGCTACGCCCAGAAGAAGCATGGCGCCGAGCGTGTCGCCATCGTCGACTGGGACGTGCACCACGGCAACGGCACCCAGGACATCTTCTGGGACGACCCGAGCGTTCTCTACTGCTCGACCCACCAGATGCCGCTGTTTCCGGGCACCGGCGCCAAGGGCGAGACCGGCGTCGGCAACATCGTCAACGCGCCGCTGTCGCCCGACACCGGCAGCGACCATTTCCGCGACGCCATCCGCTCGCGCGTGCTGCCGGCGCTCGACAATTTCGCGCCGGACCTGATCATCATCTCGGCCGGGTTCGACGCGCATCATCGCGACCCGCTGGCCGAGATCAACCTTACCGAAGCCGATTTCGACTGGGCGACGGGCCAACTGATGGACCGTGCCGCGCGGCATTCGTCGAACCGCCTCGTCAGCCTGCTCGAGGGCGGCTATGACCTTCAAGGGCTGGCCTTCTCGGTCGCCGCCCACGTGACCCGCCTCATGAAAGGATGAACCATGGCCGCTGAGCCCAATGACGAAATCAAGGCGATGAGCTTCGAGCAGGCGCTGGCCGCCCTGGAGAAGATCGTCGATGACCTCGAGCGTGGCGATGTGCCGCTCGACCAGTCGATCAAGATCTACGAACGCGGCGAGGCGCTGAAGGCGCATTGCGACCGTCTGCTCAAGGCGGCCGAGGACAAGGTCGAGAAGATCCGCCTGTCGCGCGACGGCAAGCCGGTCGGCACCGAGCCGCTCGACGCGGAGTGATCGGCGGCCGAATGGCTTGACCTTGCGGCACGTTGCGCCCAGTTATGGGGAACCCACACGGTTGATAGAACCCGGGAGCAGGCGATGTGCCGCAACATCAAGACATTGTTCAATTTCGAGCCGCCGGCGACGCATGACGAGATCCGCGACGCCGCCCTGCAGTTTGTCCGCAAGCTGAGCGGTTCGACCAAGCCGTCGAAGAAGAACGAGGAGGCTTTCACGCGGGCGGTCGACAGGATCGCGGAAGCTGCGCACGACATGCTGCATGAGATGGAAACCCACCAGCATCCGCGCAACCGCGAGGAAGAGGCCGCCAAGGCAAAGGCACGTTCGGCGCTGAGATTTGCCTGACACCAGTGGTGACAGCAGCGCTCCCGTAACTCTAGGATACCGTCATGAGCTTCTTCCCAGCCGCCGATCCGACCCCGGGTGACGCCTTTTCCTGCGACCAGATCGAACTGATGGTCGTGCCCAATGCAAAGGACATCGACGGCTTCGAGGTCCGTCGCGCGCTGCCGACGGCCAAGCGCCGGCTGGTCGGGCCGTTCATCTTCTTCGACCGCATGGGCCCCGCGATCCTGCGCGCCGGCCATGCCCTGGACGTGCGGCCGCATCCGCATATCGGGCTTGCGACCGTGACCTACCTGTTCGACGGCAAGATCAGGCACCGGGATTCGCTCGGCACCGAAATGGTGATCGCGCCGGGTGACGTGAACCTGATGACCGCCGGCCGCGGCATCGTCCACTCCGAGCGTACGCCCGAGGAGCTGCGCGGCGCGCCGATGTCGGTGTCGGGCCTGCAGACATGGCTGGCGCTGCCCGACGGCAAGGAGGAGGTGGCGCCGCTGTTCGAGAACACCGTCAGCGCCGACCTGCCGGAATTTGCCGCCGACGGTGTCAGCGGACGGCTCATCATCGGCGATTTCAAGGGCCTGCGCTCGCCGGTCCGGGCCGCCTCCGATACGCTTTACGCCGACATCTCGCTTGCGCCGGGGGCCAGGATCAAGATTCCGGCCGATGCCGAGGAACGCGCCATCTACACGCTGGGCGGCGAGATCGACATCCTGGGCGACCGCTTCCCGATCGAGCGCCTGCTGGTGTTCAAGTCGGGCGACGAGATCGTCATTTCGTCCGAGACCGGCGCACATTTCATGCTCTTCGGCGGCGCGTCGCTCGGTTCCAAGCGCTACATCTGGTGGAACTTCGTTTCGTCGTCGAAGGAGCGCATCGAGCAGGCCAAGAACGAATGGAAGACCGGCCGCTTCGATATCGTTCCCGGTGATGAAGAAGAATTCATCCCGCTGCCCGAGGGGTAGGATCGCCTTGGAAGCACGATCCTGGCCCGGCCGCGTCACCGCCGCGCATTTACTTTCCGGGTCGGCGGTCGTATCTGCCGTGGGTTAATGGATGTTAGTGCTGTTTGATGAACGCAAAACCTGAAACTCCCCTTCTCGACAAGGTCCGGCTACCGGCCGAACTGCGCGCGCTCGACGAGGCCCAGCTGCCGCAGCTGGCCAGCGAACTCCGGGCCGAGCTGGTCGACGCCGTGTCCCAGACGGGCGGGCATCTCGGCGCCGGCCTCGGCGTGGTCGAGCTCACGGTCGCGCTGCACTACGTCTTCGACACGCCCGACGACCGCATCATCTGGGACGTCGGCCACCAGGCCTACCCGCACAAGATCCTGACCGGCCGCCGCGACCGCATCCGCACGTTGCGGCAGGAGAACGGGCTTTCCGGCTTCACGAAGCGTGCCGAGAGCGAATACGATCCTTTCGGCGCCGCGCACTCCTCGACCTCGATCTCGGCCGGCCTCGGCATGGCCGTGGCGCGCGATCTCAACGGCGGCAGGAACAACGTCATCGCCGTCATCGGCGACGGAGCGATGTCGGCGGGCATGGCCTATGAGGCGATGAACAATGCCGGTGCGCTCGACGCCCGGCTGATCGTCATCCTCAATGACAACGACATGTCGATCGCCCCGCCTGCAGGCGCGATGAGCGCCTATCTGGCGCGCCTCGCCTCGGGCCGCACCTATGCCGGCGTGCGCGAGCTCGGCAAGAAGCTGACCTCCTATCTCGGCCGCCGCGTCGACCGCGCCATCACCCGCGCCGTCGAGCATGCTCGCGGCTTCGTCACCGGCGGAACGCTGTTCGAGGAGATGGGCTTCTTCCACATCGGCCCGATCGACGGACACAATCTCGAGCACCTGATCCCGGTGCTGAAGAATGTCCGCGACAACGGAACCGGCCCCGTGCTGATCCATGTCGTGACCCAGAAGGGCAAGGGCTACGCCCCGGCGGAAGCAGCCGCCGACAAGTATCACGGCGTCAACAAGTTCGACGTCATCACCGGCGCCCAGGCCAAGGCGCCGGCGAATGCCCCGAGCTACACCAAGGTGTTTGCCGAGAGCCTGGTCCAGGAGGCCCGCGAGGACGACAGGATCGTCGCCGTCACCGCCGCCATGCCGTCGGGCACCGGCCTCGACCTGTTCGGCGAGGCGTTTCCCTCGCGCACCTTCGACGTCGGCATCGCCGAGCAGCATGCGGTGACCTTCGCCGCAGGTCTCGCCACCGAAGGCATGCGGCCGTTCGTGGCTATTTATTCGACATTCCTGCAGCGCGCCTACGACCAGGTCGTCCACGACGTCGCCATCCAGAAACTGCCGGTTCGTTTCCCCATCGACCGCGCCGGCTTCGTCGGTGCCGACGGCCCGACCCATTGCGGCGCCTTCGACACCGCCTATCTCGCGTCGCTGCCCGATTTCGTCGTCATGGCGGCCGCCGACGAGGCCGAGCTGCGCCACATGGTGCGCACCGCGGCCGAGTTCGACGAAGGTCCGATCTCGTTCCGCTACCCCCGGGGCAATGGCGTCGGCGTCGACATGCCCGAGCGCGGGCAAGTCCTGGAGATCGGCAAGGGCCGGATCGTCAGGGAAGGCACCAAGGTGGCGCTGCTGTCCTTCGGCACGCGCCTCAAGGATTGCCTGCTCGCGGCCGAAGAGCTGGGCGCTGCCGGCCTGTCGACGACGGTGGCCGATGCGCGCTTCGCCAAGCCGCTCGACGAGGACCTGATCCGCCGCCTGGCGCGCTCGCACGAGGTGCTGGTCATGGTCGAGGAGGGGTCGGTTGGCGGTTTCTCCAGCCAGGTGCTCGATTTCCTCGCCCGCAACGGCCTGCTGGACAACGGCCTCAAGGTGCGTCCGCTGACGCTGCCCGACAGCTTCGTCGACCATGCCAATCCCGACAAGATGTATGTCGATGCGGGCCTCGATTCGGCCGGCATCGTGCGTGCGGTCTTTGCCGCACTCGGCAAGTCGGCCCAAGCGGCGCGCGCCTGATCGGGGCGCTTGCCTTCGGGGCGCGCATTCGCCATTGAAAGCCATGGAAACCTCGAGGCAAGGCCGCGCATCGGCCCGGAAATCGGAATCGATTTCCGGAAAGCACGATACGCAGGTTCAGGAAGTTGGAGCACCAGTGCGCGTCCAATCGGACGCGCAGCGCTCCGGAGCCAGCCTGCGGCTCGACGAATTGCTCGTCAGCCGCGGTTTTTTTGCCAGCCGCTCGCGCGCCCGCGACGCGGTGGGGCGCGGCGCCGTGACGGTCGACGGCCAGCCGGCGAAGAAGCCCGGACAAACGGTTGCGGTCGGTGTTGCCATCGAGGTCGACGATCCGGCGCAGGCCTATGTTTCCCGCGCCGCGCTGAAGCTGATCGCCGGGCTCGATCATTTCGGCTTCGATCCGGCTGCCAGCACGGCACTGGACATCGGCGCCTCGACGGGTGGCTTCACGCAGGTGCTGCTGGAGCGCGGTGCGGCCCATGTCGTGGCAATCGACGTCGGATACGGCCAGATGGACGAGAAGCTGAGGTGGGACCCGCGCGTCACCTGCCTCGAAGGCCTCAATGCGCGTCACCTGGCCGCTGACGACCTCGGCGGAAGGCAGCCGGACTTTCTCGTCTCTGACGTGAGCTTCATTTCGCTGCGTCTGGCGCTGCCCAACGCGCTCGACCTGGCAGCGCCGGGCGCAAGGGGTGTTTTTCTGGTCAAGCCGCAGTTCGAGGCCGGGCGCGATGCGATCGGCAAGGGCGGCCTGCTGAGGAATGCCGACGACGGCCCGCGCATTGCCGACGAATTGCGCATCTGGCTCGACGCCATTCCGGGCTGGCGGGCGCTCGGCATCTGCCCGTCGCCGCTCGAAGGCGCCGACGGCAATCGTGAATACCTGCTCGCTGGAGTGAAAGATCGATGACTGCACGGTTCGAGATTGCGCGGCTGGGCGCGCATGGCGACGGCGTTGTCGATGCCAATGGCGGCCACATCTTCATTCCCTTTGCGCTGCCTGGCGAGACGGTGACCGCTGCGCGTGAAAAGGATCGCGCGCAATTGCTCGCCGTGATCGAGGCCTCGCCACAGCGGATCGAGCCCGCCTGCCGCCATTTCACCGAATGCGGCGGCTGCGCCATCCAGCATCTCGAGGACCGGGCCTATCGCGACTGGAAGCGCGGGCTGGTGGCGCATGCGCTGAAGGCGAGGGGCATCGAAACTGCGGTCGGCGAGCTCGTCGCCTGTCCGCCGCACAGCCGCAGGCGCGCCGCCTTTACCGCCCGCAACACCGAGACCGGGATGCATCTCGGCTACAACAAGGCGTTTTCCCACACCCTCGTCGATATCGAGGAGTGCCCGGTGCTGCTGCCGGCCATCGTCGAGGCGGCGGGCACCCTGCGCCACCTCGCCGGCATCATCTCCAACACGTCGAAACCCTTCAGGTTCCTGGTCACCGCGACCGAATCCGGCTTCGACGTGGCCGCCAGCGATTGCGGCAAGCCGACCGAGGCGATCCGCCGCGCCGCCACCGATTTTGTCATCAAGTCGAAGATCGCCAGGCTTTCGATCGACGGCGAGATCATCGTCGAGCCGGTCAAGCCGATGCTGACCTTCGGCACAGCCACGGTGACGCCGCCGACCGGCGGTTTCGTCCAGGCTGTCGGCGAAGCCGAGCAGGCGATGGCCTCGCTCGTCACCGGCCATCTGCGCAAGGCCAAGAAGGTCGCCGACCTGTACTCCGGCAGCGGCACCTTTTCGCTGCGGCTGGCGGCAAATTCGGAGGTTCATGCCGTCGAGGGCGACGCGCCGGCATTGGCGGCTCTGGATCGTGGTTTCCGCTTCGCGTCGGGCCTGAAGCGCGTGACCGTCGAGCGCCGCGACCTCGATCGCCGGCCGCTGACCTTCAAGGAACTCAACGCCTTCGACGGCGTCGCCTTCGACCCGCCGCGCGCCGGCGCCGAGGACCAGTGCAAGCAGATCGCCCGCTCCGACGTGCCTTATGTGGCTGCGGTGTCGTGCAACCCGGCGACGCTGGCGCGGGATCTCCGCATCCTCATCGACGGCGGTTACGCATTGAAGAGCGTGACGCCGATCGACCAGTTCCTCTGGTCGCACCACGTCGAGGCGGTGGCGCTGCTGGAGAAGCCGAAGAAGCGGCGCTGAGCCCGCTCGATGCGAACGCCTAGGCGCGGTGGTAAAGCGTGTCGTCGTTGACCAGATAGGTCGCCGACATGGCATCGCGCCCTTCGAACGGTTGCGACAGGAGCCTGACCGGCATCGGCCATGGCACCCTCTTGCCGCGCTCGACCAGATCTCTCGCGCAGCGCAGCAACATGTCCAACGTGCCGGTCTGGTCGTTGTCGACGTTCACACAGGTCAGGTTGAAGCGCGACCGGGGATAGAGGCCTGCTTCCGATCGTTCGCAGATCGTCCGTGCTATCGACCAGTAGTGGCGATCCCAGCCGTCGCAGGCTTCGAGGGTCTCGTAACCGATATAGGCATCGGCATTGATCAGGAAGAGGGCCAGCGCCGCCGTCGCCCGATCGCAGTCGGGCTGGCTGACGATCCAATGCACGACCTTGAGCGTGTCTTCGTAGTCGTAGTTCAGGTTGGCAACCAGCAGATGCCAGAGATCGGGGGCGCTGTTGTCCGGCAGCCAGTCCAGCAATTCCGACACCTGCTTGAAACGGCGGGGAGGGGCCTCGCCGCGTTCCGCCGCCGCCGATGCCGTGGGCAAGGGCGGCCGCGGCGCCAGCGCCTTTCGAACTCTTTCCTGCAGCCTGTCGCCCTTGAATTGCTCCAGCGTCACGCGTGGCTCCTGGGCCGCCATTCCGCGCACCGATTCGAGGATCTTGCTTTCGATTGCCGACACCTGGCCGCAAGCCGCCTTGAAGGCCGGTTCGTCCAGAACGAGCGCTGCATGAACCAGTTCCGCCAGGCGCAGTTCCCGGCTCGTCAGGGCAGTCGGATCGACCGGCTCGTCATTGCCACGCACCTGCTGGATCGCCCAGGGGATGAGGAAGTCCGCGCGTGCTGCTGCGTCTGCTGCCTGCGGCGATCCTGCGAGCATGGTGGCGCCGCGCCGAAAGGCTTCGGGAAGCGCTGCCAGCGAGGTATTGGTCTTGCGCCGGCGATATGCCCGGTGAACCAACATCGCCGTGCTAACAGCAACGACAGCATACCAGAATTCGATCGGCAAGCTGTCAAGCATTCGGCAAGCTCCGGCGGCTGTGATGCCGCCGTTGCTATCATTCAATCATTGAATACTCGTTTAGCCTGGCAAGGTGCCTGACTAGACGCGCGTGCCGCCGACCGTCATCTGGTTCATCCTGAGATGCGGCTGGCCGACGCCGACCGGCACGCCCTGTCCGGCCTTGCCGCACATGCCGATGCCGGTGTCGAGCTTCATGTCGTTGCCGACCATGGTGACGCGGTGCATCGCGTCCGGGCCGTTGCCGATCAGCATCGCGCCCTTGATCGGCTGGGTCACCTTGCCGTCCTCGATCATGTAGGCCTCGGTGCAGCCGAACACGAACTTGCCCGAGGTGATGTCGACCTGGCCGCCGCCGAAGGAGACGGCGTAGATGCCGTTCTTGACCGAGGCGATGATCTCTTCCGGGGTCATGTCGCCCGAGGTCATGTAAGTGTTGGTCATGCGCGGCATCGGCTGGTGCGCGTAGGATTCGCGGCGGCCGTTGCCGGTCGCCTTCATGCCCATCAGGCGGGCGTTCTGGCGGTCCTGCATGTAGCCGACCAGCTTGCCGTCCTCGATCAGCACGTTGCGGCCGCTCGGCGTGCCCTCGTCGTCGACGGTGATCGAGCCGCGGCGCTCAGCGATGGTACCGTCGTCGACGACGGTCACGCCCTTGGCAGCGACCTGCTGGCCCATCAGGCCGGCGAAGGCCGAGGTCTTCTTGCGGTTGAAGTCGCCTTCGAGACCGTGGCCGACGGCCTCGTGCAGCATGACGCCGGGCCAGCCGGACGACAGCACGACGTCGAAGGTGCCGGCAGGGGCGGGGATCGCCTCGAGATTGACCAGCGCCTGGCGCAGGGCTTCCGAGGCGGCGGTCTGCCAGCTGTCCTCGGTCAGGAATTCATCGAAGCTCTTGCGTCCGCCAGCACCATAAGAACCGCTTTCCTGGCGGTCGCCGTCGCCGACGACCACGGCAACGTTCATGCGCACCAGCGGACGGATATCACGTACCACCTGGCCGT
Organism: Aminobacter aganoensis; assembly: GCF_014206975.1. Taxonomy (GTDB): domain Bacteria; phylum Pseudomonadota; class Alphaproteobacteria; order Rhizobiales; family Rhizobiaceae; genus Aminobacter; species Aminobacter aganoensis. The sequence continues at coordinate 563,554 of NZ_JACHOU010000002.1, read as the reverse complement.
CGCCGCGCAGGATCTCGACATGCTGCCACGACGAGGCAAGCGACGCCGTGACCTGGCGGACGCGCGGATCCTTGTCGCGCAGCCAGGCGTCAATTTCCTGCAAGAGCTTGGCCTTGGCCTCGAACGAGGGGGAGGAGATCGGGTTTTCCTCGCCGTAGAGATGGCGGTTGGTGCGTGCAGGGGCGGCGGCGAGCGTGCCGGAATAGCCGCCCTTGACCGCGGAGACGGCGTCGGAGGCACGCAGCAGGGCCGCTTCGGACAGCTCGCTGGAATGGGCATAGCCGGTGGCCTCGCCGGCGACCGCGCGCAGGCCAAAACCCTGGTCGGTGTTGAAGCTGGCCGTCTTCAGCCGGCCATTGTCGAACATCAGCGCCTCGCCCTCGCGGTATTCGAGGAACAGCTCGCCATCGTCGGCGCCCTCGATCGTATCGGCGACGAGCTTGCGCACGCGGTCTTCGGTGATGTCGAACTGGCTGACGAGGTTCATGGCAGGGATCCCGGAGAGGTTTGAACCTGATGTAGGGCGGCTTGGCCGTCATCGCAATCGTTAGCCTGATGCGGAGTGGCGAGGGACGCCATGCCTCGTATCCAGGCCTACAAGCTAGAGATGTGTAAATTGAGAAATACAATCAATAAGAGTATTCTGGCCGCTGCGCTCAATCAGATCGCGCCAAATGGGGGAGCAAATGGAAGAGTACGTCTTTATTCCCGATCAGCGCTCCAGCGGCGAGGATGTGGTGGTCGCGCTGGAGAAGGTGGTGGCCATTGATACGGAACTGGATTTTCTGGCGGCTCCGGCCGGAGGCATAGGTTTCGCACTGCCGGTAACCGTCAGGCCCATGCCCGTGGCCGATGAGCTGACGACACGTGGCTTGGAGGTTCTGGAAGTCGTTCCGCAAAGCGGCGTCACGCTGGTCAGGACATCGATCGTGGGACCGGCGCCGGCCGCCGTGGGTGGAACCTTCCATCCCGTGGTGAACTACACGATGGCCGTGGCGGATGTTCGTGTCGGTCGTCTTCGCCTGACCGGAAGCCTCGGTCCGTCCGGGGCCGAGTTCTTCAGCATCGCTCTCCAGTCGGCCGGTAACGGCAATCCCGTCAGCAATGCGGTTGCGACATTGGGGCTGAAGAACGGCGGCCAGCAGCTGACGGCCGTTTCGGACAGCGCCGGCATCGTGAGATTCGGCCTGAGGGCACCGGCGGTGATGGACGCGATGCTTGCCGTCGAGCCTGGCTTTGCCGGACATTGGGGACATTTTCGGCGAAAGGCGGACCTGCCGTCGGGCAGCGTCATCGTGCTGGATCCAATCGATCTGACGAGCGCAGCCGACAGCCTCCGGCATTTTCTTCCGCCCGGACCTGCAGGCAGCGGCAAAGGCGTGGTGGTCGGGGTCGTGGACAGCGGTGTCGATCGACATGTGGACCTGCCCAACGTGGATGGCGACGAAGATTCGTCGATCGGCCACGGCACGCATGTCGCAGGCATCATCGCCGGCAATGGCGCGAACGGGTACGGCGGTGTTGCGCCGGGCGCGCGCATTCGCAGCTACCGGGTGTTCGATGACCCGGACACAGGTATCGCCAGGAATTTCGAGATCCACCGGGCGATCGAGCAGGCCGTTGCGGACGGATGCCATGTCATCAACCTCAGCCTGAAGTTCGAGCGGGACGCCAATCCGAGCCAGGACGATCGCGTGCTGTCGCTGGCAATCGAGAATGCGGCAGAGCAGGGCGTCCTCGTCGTTGCCGCGGCCGGCAACGACTTCCGGCGCTTCGTGGCGTTTCCGGCACGGCACCGGGATGCCATTGCCGTTTCGGCGCTTGGCTGGGAGCCCGGCATGCCCGCCAATGCATATGACCGCTGGACGTTGTCGAGCGACCGCGGAGACCCCGATCGCGACGATTTCTTCGCCAGCTTTTCCAACGAGGGGCATGCGCCGACGAGGATAGACCTGATCGGGCCGGGGGCAGGCGTGGTTTCCACCGTGCCGGGCGACCGATATGCGCCGATGAGCGGTACGTCGATGGCATGTCCGGCAATGACGGGTGCGATTGCGCGGATGTTGTCGGCCAACCCCGCCATCCTTGCGATGCCGGGCAACAGGGCTCGCCACCAGGCCATGAGGCAACTGGCGTTCGCCAGCCTTCGCAAGCATGGGTTTGGCGCAGTCCGCGAGGGCGGCGGCATGATCATCTGACGGCTGCCCGCCCGGTTGCGCTTGCGAAGCGGCGCCCTATATCCTCGGGCGACGATCCGAGGCCGATCGTGACGCTGGAGTGCTCGCGCGTGGAAAAGCTGGTTCTGATCATTGGCAAGGCTGCGAAGGACGCAGCCCAAGTGGCAAGCGAGATCGACAGCCTGCCCGGCATCTCGGTGACGTCGCGCTCGCGGTCGATGATCGATGTCGAGGTGTCCGAACCTGCGGCGACCGAGGCTCTGCGCAGCTATGCCAGCCAGCACGGCCTCGAAGTCGAAACGATGCCCGAGGCCCAGTTGATGGAGCCGATCTCGCCGTTCAAGCCACGTTGAGGCGCTGGCGCGGCAGCGCCGTGCCGCTCCGCATCAGGGCAGCGCGGCGAAGCCTTCGCCAAAGCCGTTGAGGTCGACCGGGATGCCGATGCCTTCCTCGGGCGTCTGGAAGACGATGAAGGTGGCGGCCTTGCCGGCCTTCAGCGTGTCGAGCAACGGCTTGTCGAGGATCACTTCCGCATAGCAGCCGTCCTGGAAGCAGCGCACGAAATAGGCGCGGCCGATGTCCTTCTGGTCGACATTGAGGCCAAGGCCGTTGGGCAGGAGCACGCCGAGCGGCGCGAGCACGCGCAGGATCTCGGCCTTGTTGTCGGCAGTGCGCAGGATGACCACCGAGAGACCCATCTCGGGGCGGTCCTCGGCGATGACGTTCTGCATCATCACGCATTGTTCGTTGGTGGCGCCCGCAGGCGTGTCGCAGATGATCGACCACGCGCCATGGGTGGACTTGACCGTGCCGCTCTGCTGCGCGCCGGCCTGCATGGGGGCCAGGCAGACAGCGGCGACCAACACCTTGGCCAAGGTTTTCAAAAGCCCAGACTTCATGACGGCTCCATTGCGAATCACGACAATTTAGGTCGTGCCGGCAGCTAGTAAATAACAAGAGGGCGCCTTCGCCATCCCGCAATCATAGGTTTTCCAGACATTCGAGTTCAATTTTGCTCGAATTGCGACGACTTTTGAGCGCGTGCCAGCACCCTGCGGGCGGCTGGCCCACCCTGATGCGTCCATCAACTAGCGCCAAACGGGCCCAAGCGCCAGCCTTGCCGCCTGCGCGCAAAAATGCCGCATGAGTTCCGCCTCTGCTTCCTTGCGGTTACAAAGAGAGTATGGTTTGAACCTCCGAACGTCTCTGGGATTCCCGTCCCGGAGCGGCACGATGTCCTTGCGGCCAAGACCGCATGGAAATGGGAGATACAGAGGGTGATGAGAAAAATCCTTGCTAGCGCCGTCGCGGCGACTGCTTCCTTTGCCAGCGCCGTGGCCTATGCGGCGCAGCCGGTAGAGTGGCAGACCACATTCCAGCCGGCCGCGACCGGCATCATGGAGCAGATCACCTGGTTCGAGCGCTACACGCTGTGGTTCATCGTTCCGATCACGCTCTTCGTCCTGATCCTGCTGGCCTATTGCATCATCAGGTTCCGGGCGAGCGCCAATCCAGTGCCGTCGCGCACCAGCCACAACACGCTGATCGAGGTCGTCTGGACCGTCGGTCCGGTTGTCATCCTGCTGTTCCTGGCCATCCCGTCCTTCCAGCTTCTGACCGCGCAGTATTCGCCCGTCGAGGAGCCGAAGCTGACGATCAAGGCGACGGGCAACCAGTGGAACTGGGATTACGAATACCAGACGGAAGAGCCGCTTTCGTTCAACGCGGCGATGCTCGCCGAGGGTGACCGCGCGGCTGCCGGCAAGGAAGACAAGGGTGCCTATCCGCGCCTTCTCGCCGTCGACAACGAAGTTGTCGTTCCAATTGGTCAGGTCGTTCGCGTGCTGGTCACCGCATCGGACGTGATTCACGCCTTCGCCATGCCGGCCTTCGGCATCAAGGTCGACGCCGTCCCGGGTCGCATCAACGAGACCTGGTTCAAGGCTGACAAGGAAGGCCTGTATTACGGCCAGTGCTCCGAGCTTTGCGGCAAGGACCACGCCTACATGCCGATCGCAATCCGCGTCGTCAGCGACGCACAGTATACGACGTGGCTGGCTGCCGCGAGGACCGACCTGCCGGGTGCCAACAAGGCGCTGATGGCTGAGACGGACGGTGCGGCCAAGGTCGCGGCCGCCGGCAACTGAGCCGCGGCGAAATAGGATCAGGGAACGGAGCGGAACATGGCAGGCGCTGCAGCTCACGACCATCACGACCACAAGCCGAAGGGCTGGGTCCGGTGGGTGTACTCGACCAACCACAAAGATATCGGAACGCTCTACCTGATCTTCGCGATCATGGCAGGCTGCGTCGGCGGCTTCCTGTCCGTCATGATGCGCTGGGAACTGGCTGAGCCGGGTATCCAGATTTTCCACGGCCTGGCCTCGATGGTCTACGGCGTCGAAGGCGACGCTGCGATCGATGCCGGCAAGAGCATGTTCAACGCCTTCACCACGGCCCACGGCCTGGTCATGATCTTCTTCATGGTCATGCCGGCGCTGATCGGCGGCTTCGCCAACTGGATGGTCCCGATCATGATCGGCGCGCCTGACATGGCGTTCCCGCGCATGAACAACATCTCGTTCTGGCTGCTTCCGCCGGCCTTCATCCTGCTCGTCATCTCGGCCTTCATGCCGAGCGCGCCGGGTGCTCACGGCGTGGGTGGCGGCTGGACGATCTATCCGCCGCTCTCGACCTCGGGCCAGCCCGGGCCTGCGATGGATCTCGCGATCCTGTCGCTGCACATTGCCGGCGCCTCGTCGATCCTCGGTGCGATCAACTTCATCACCACGATCTTCAACATGCGCGCTCCGGGCATGACGCTGCACAAGATGCCGCTGTTTGCCTGGTCGGTGCTGATCACCGCCTTCCTGCTGCTGCTGTCGCTGCCGGTTCTGGCTGGTGGCATCACCATGCTCTTGACCGACCGCAATTTCGGCACGGCCTTCTTCGCTCCTGAAGGCGGCGGCGACCCGATCCTGTTCCAGCACCTGTTCTGGTTCTTCGGTCACCCCGAGGTGTACATCCTGATCCTGCCGGGCTTCGGCATCGTCAGCCACATCGTCTCGACCTTCTCGCGCAAGCCGATCTTCGGTTACCTCGGCATGGCCTATGCCATGGTCGCCATCGGTGCCGTCGGCTTCGTCGTGTGGGCTCACCACATGTACACCACCGGCATCTCGCTCGACACGCAGCGCTACTTCGTCTTCGCGACGATGGTCATCGCGGTGCCGACGGGCGTGAAGATCTTCTCGTGGATCGCCACCATGTGGGGCGGTTCCATCTCGATGAAGACGCCGATGCTGTGGGCGATCGGCTTCATCTTCCTGTTCACCGTCGGTGGCGTCACCGGCGTGCAGCTGGCCAACGCCGGCCTGGACCGTTCGCTCCACGACACCTACTACGTCGTCGCGCACTTCCACTACGTGCTGTCGCTGGGTGCCGTGTTCGCGATCTTCGCGGCCTGGTACTACTGGTTCCCGAAGATGACCGGCTACATGTACTCGTCGGCCATCGCCAACACGCACTTCTGGGTGACGTTCATTGGCGTGAACCTGGTGTTCTTCCCGCAGCACTTCCTGGGCCTCGCAGGCATGCCGCGCCGCTACATCGACTATCCCGATGCGTATGCCGGCTGGAACGCGGTTTCGTCCTACGGCTCCTATATCTCCGCCGTGGGCGTGCTGATCTTCCTGTTCGGCGTCTTCGAAGCCTTCTCCAAGAAGCGCGTCGCCGGTGCCAGCCCGTGGGGCGAGGGTGCGACCACCCTCGAATGGCAGCTGCCTTCGCCGCCGCCCTTCCACCAGTGGGAACAGCTGCCGAAGATCAAGTAAGGCACTGACTGAACTACGAAGCCGCCGGCAAGACCGGCGGTTTCGGCCAAACGGAACGACTGGACGTAAGTACGCATGGCCCTTGTCCACAACCGGTTTGAAGACCAGACCATCCGCATGTCGGAGGCGACTGCAGGCGATTTCTTCGCCCTGCTGAAGCCACGCGTCATGTCGCTGGTCGTCTTCACGGCATTTGTCGGCATGGTTGCCGCGCCCGTCACCATCAACCCGTTCCTGGCGGTGGTGGCGATCCTCGCGATCGCCATCGGCGCCGGCGCCTCGGGTGCGCTCAACATGTGGTACGACGCCGATATCGACGCCGTCATGACGCGCACCGTCAACCGGCCGGTCCCGGCCGGCAAGGTGACGCCGCACGAGGCGCTGACCTTCGGCCTGGTGCTGTCGGTCCTGTCGGTGATGACGCTGGGCGTCCTCGTCAACTGGCTGTCGGCAGCACTGCTCGCCTTCACCATCTTCTTCTACGCCGTCGTCTACACGATGTGGCTCAAGCGCTGGACGCCGCAGAATATCGTCATCGGTGGCGCAGCCGGTGCGCTGCCGCCGATGATCGGCTGGGCTGCCGTGACCGGCTCGGTGAGCTTCGAGAGCGTCGTGCTCTTCCTCATCACCTTCTTGTGGACGCCGCCGCACTTCTGGGCGCTGGCCCTGTTCAAGTCGCAGGACTATGAGCGTGCCGGCATCCCGATGATGCCCAACGTCGCCGGCGAGGCTTCGACCCGCCGCCAGATTTTCGCCTATTCGCTTCTGCTCGCGCCTGTCGGCGTGGCGCCATGGCTGCTCGGCTACACCACCATCGGCTACGGCGTCGTTTCGCTCGCCCTCGGCATCGGCTTCGTCTGGTATGCCTGGAAGGTGCTGCGCATGCCCGACAGCGACCGGGTGATGAAGCCGGCCAAGGCGCTGTTCGGCTATTCGCTGCTTTACCTGTTCGTGATCTTTGCGGCCTATCTGGCCGACAGCGTTGTCGAGCGTGTCTTCGCGCTTGGAGGTGCATGATGTCTGACGATCACCTGGTGACGCTCACCGACAAGCAGAAGAAGGCACGCCGCAGCCGCAACATCGCCATCGGTCTGGCGCTGGCGGCACTCGTCATCATCTTCTATCTCGCCACCATCGCGAAGTTCGGCCCGGCCATCCTGGACCGGCCGCTATGAGTGACAGCATGCCCAACGAAACGCAGGCCGCCGACGCCAAGAAGCAGCGCTCCAATCGCATGGTTGCCGGCATGTGCATCGCCTTTGTCGGCGGCATGGTCGGCATGGCCTATGCGGCGGTTCCGCTCTACGCGATGTTCTGCCAGATCACCGGCTATGGCGGCACGACGCAGCGCGTCGAGCAGTATTCTGACAAGATCCTGGATCGCACGATCACTGTCCGCTTCGACGCCAATACGTCCGGCGGGCTGCCCTGGGATTTCAAGCCGGTGGCGCGCGACGTCCAGATCAAGATCGGCGAGACGACGCAGATCCAGTACGTGGCCAAGAACATCTTCGACGTGCCGACGCAGGGCCGCGCGACGTTCAACGTCACGCCCGATCTCGCCGGCGCCTACTTCAACAAGGTCGAATGCTTCTGCTTCACCGACACCACGCTGAAGCCGGGCGAGACGCTCGACATGCCGGTCGTCTTCTTCGTCGATCCGGAAATCGTCAATGTCCCTGAACTCAAGGACATCAAGACGATCACCTTGTCTTATACCTTTTTCCCGATTGAGGGGGAAAAGCCCGTAGCTGCCGCGCCCAAGGCCGACGGCGAAACCAAAACTATCAATTTCGACGGAAAAGCGGGGGGCTGATATGGCAGACGCACACGCCAAACATCACGATTACCACATCATCGATCCAAGCCCGTGGCCGTTCCTCGGCTCGCTGGGCGCGCTCATCATGGCGTTCGGCGGCGTAGCCTGGATGCAGCACTTGAAGGGCGCCGAGTTCCCGATCTTCGGCTACAACGTCGCGAACGCCAATTACTGGATCTTCGCGATCGGCCTGCTGGTCGTGCTCTACACGATGTTCGGCTGGTGGTCGGATACCATCAAGGAAGGCAACGAAGGTCACCACACGCGTGTCGTGTCGCTGCACCTGCGCTACGGCATGATCATGTTCATCGCCTCCGAGGTGATGTTCTTCGTCGCCTGGTTCTGGGCCTTCTTCGACGCCAGCCTGTTCCCGGGCGAGGCCACGCAGGTCATGCGCACGGAGTTCACCGGTGGCGTGTGGCCGCCCAAGGGCATCGAGATCCTCGATCCTTTCCATCTGCCGCTCTACAACACCATCATCCTGCTTCTGTCGGGTACGGCGGTGACCTGGGCGCACCATGCCCTGCTGCACGATGACCGCAAGGGCCTCGTCAACGGCCTCGCGCTCACAGTCGGCCTTGGCGTCCTGTTCTCGTTCGTTCAGGCCTACGAGTACATCCACGCTCCGTTCGCGTTCAAGGATTCGATCTACGGCGCGACCTTCTTCATGGCGACAGGCTTCCACGGCTTCCACGTCATCATCGGCACGATCTTCCTGCTGGTGTGCCTGTTCCGTGCGATGGCCGGCGGCTTCACGTCGAAGCAGCATTTCGGCTTCGAGGCGGCTGCCTGGTACTGGCACTTCGTCGACGTGGTGTGGCTGTTCCTGTTCACCGCGATCTACATCTGGGGTTCGGTCGGCGGCACCATCGCTGTCCACTAAGTCCGGGACGTTTCGAGCAAGGCGGTCGCGGCAACGCGGCCGCCTTCTCTTTTTGGGCGCTTTCTTGCGCCAAGCATCCGGGATGCTGACCAGCCGCTTCGCTCTTCCTTTGCTTGCCCTGTTCGCGTCCGCGCCGATGGCCCGCGCCGAGGCCGTCGACCTGGTGCGGGTCGACAAGTCGGAGCGGCTGCTGGAACTGCTCTCCGGCGATAAGGTCGTGCGCAGCTATGCGGTGGCGCTGGGCGCAAACCCTGTCGGACACAAGCGCCAGGAGGGCGACGAGCGTACGCCGGAGGGGCGCTACGTCCTCGACTGGCGCAACCCCGGTAGCGCCTTCACAAAGTCGATCCACATCTCCTATCCCGACGCTGACGACAAGGCTGCGGCAAAGAGGGCAGGTGTCGATCCCGGCGGAATGATTATGATCCACGGCCAGTCAAAAGGTTTCGGCTGGTGGTCCTGGCTGATGCAGATGTTCGACTGGACGAATGGCTGTATCGCCGTTACCGACGAGGACATGGCGGAGATCTGGAAGATGGTCGAAAACGGCACTCCCATCGAGATAAATCCATGAGTGAAGACAAGGCGATCTGGCCGCCGGTCGAGCCGGTGGCGGCGGGTCTCAAGGGGCGCTGCCCGCGTTGCGGCGTAGGCAGGCTGTTTTCGGGCTTCCTGACCGTCGCCAAGCAATGCGGCGTATGCCGCCTCGACTATTCCTTTGCCGATGCCGGGGACGGTCCCGCCGTCTTCGTCATCCTGATCATCGGTTTCGTCGTCGTCGGTCTGGCGCTCTGGATGGAGGTGACGCTGTCGCCGCCGCTGTGGCTCCATCTGCTCTTGTGGATACCGCTGACGCTCGTGCTCAGCCTCGGCTCCCTTCGCTTGATCAAGGGCGTGCTGATCACCCTGCAATACCGCAACAAGGCTGCCGAAGGGCGTTTGGACAAGGGCCAATGATCGAACAGAATACCTTGCCTGCGCCGGCGCGCCGCTCCGGCCGCGTTCTGATGCTCGTGCTCGGCACGATCGCCTTTGCGCTGCTGATCGGGCTCGGCAGCTGGCAGGTCGAGCGCCTGAACTGGAAAGAGGGGCTGATCGCCCAGATCAACGAGCGCACGCAGATGCAGCCGCTGCGGCTGGCTGAAATGGAAGTGAAGTACCGCGCCACCGGTGATGTCGACTATTGGCCGGTGACGCTTTCGGGAACCTTCGAGCACGCCGGCGAACGGCATTTCCTCGCCACCTGGGAAGGCCAGTCCGGCTTCTACGTCTATACCCCGCTCAAGCTGGACGACGGCCGCTTCGTCATGGTGAACCGCGGCTTCGTTCCCTATGATTTCAAGGATGCGGCCAAGCGGCCGGTGGGCCAGGTCACCGGCCCCGTCAGCATCACCGGCCTGGCGCGCAATCCGCTGGCGGGCAAGCCAGGCTCGCTGGTGCCGGACAACGACCTGGCAAAGAACGTCTTCTACTGGAAGGACCTCGGCGTCATGGCGGCGACTGCGGGCCTGCCGGCGGATGCGGCCGTGGTGCCGTTCTTCGTCGATGCCGACAAGACGCCGAACCCGGGCGGCCTTCCGGTGGGCGGCGTCACCATGGTCGATATGCCGAACAACCACCTGCAATATGCGGTCACCTGGTACGGCTTGGCGGCGGCACTGCTGGGCGTCATGGGCTTCTGGTTGCTGCGGCGGCCGGAAAGCAAATGACAGCACCTGCCGGCCTTGACAGCACAGGGCCGCAGACATCATTTCGGCACGGAACGAAGAACCGGATCACATGCTCCAGACCTCTGCAAAACCGCCCCTGACCATCAGGCTCTGCCAGCCGCGCGGCTTTTGCGCCGGCGTCGACCGCGCCATCCAGATCGTCGTGCTGGCGCTCAAGAAATACGGCGCGCCGGTCTATGTGCGCCACGAGATCGTGCACAACCGCTACGTCGTCGAGGGGTTGCAGAACCTGGGTGCCGTCTTCATCGAGGAACTGAGCGAAATCCCCGACGAGCACCACGATGCGCCTGTCGTGTTCTCCGCCCATGGCGTGCCGAAGTCGGTGCCGGCGGATGCCGTGGCGCGCAACCTGTTCTATCTCGATGCGACCTGTCCGCTGGTCTCCAAGGTGCACAAGCAGGCGATGCGCCACCAGCGCAAGGGACGCCACGTGCTGCTGATCGGCCATGCCGGGCACCCGGAGGTGATCGGCACCATGGGCCAGCTGGACGATGGCGCGGTCACGCTGATCGAAACCGAGGCCGACGTCCGCAACTTCACGCCTGCCGATCCTGAGGCGCTCGGCTTCGTCACCCAGACGACTCTGTCGGTGGAAGACACCGCGGGCATCCTGAAGGCGCTGCAGGAGAAGTTCCCGGCCTTGCAGGCGCCCGCCGCCGAATCGATCTGCTACGCCACGACCAACCGCCAGGATGCGGTCAAGGAAACGGCGCCGGGCGCCGATCTCTATCTCGTCGTCGGTGCGCCCAATTCGTCCAATTCGCGCCGCCTCGTCGAAGTCGCCGAGCGGGCAGGGGCCAGGATGTCGCTGCTGGTCCAGCGCGCGTCGGAGATCCCGTGGAACGACATCGGCGGCATCGCTACGCTGGGCCTGTCGGCGGGCGCTTCGGCACCGGAGATCATCGTCGACGAGATCATCAACGCCTTCCGCGAGCGCTTCGAGGTGAACGTGGAACTCGCCATCACGGCGACCGAGACGGAGGACTTCCCTGTGATGCGGGTATTGCGCGACGTCGAGCTGACGCCGGCCGACATGGCCTTTGTCAACGGTAACGGCTGATGGCTGTCTATACCGATGTCGGCGAGGGCGAACTCGAGGCGTTCCTGCGCAACTATCCGGTCGGCGACCTGCTGTCCTACAAGGGCATCGCCGAGGGGACCGAGAACACCAACTTCCTGCTGCACACGACGACAGGCTCCTACATCCTGACGCTCTACGAAAAGCGCGTCGAGAAGTCCGACCTGCCGTTCTTCCTCGGCCTGATGCAGCACCTCGCCCACAAGGGCATTTCCTGCCCGCTGCCGGTGGACGGCAAGGACGGCAACGTCATCGGCATGCTGGCCGGCCGTCCCGCCGTCATCATCACCTTCCTGGAAGGCATGTGGCTGCGCCGGCCCCAGGTCGTGCATTGCCGCGAGGTCGGCCGGGCGCTGGCCGAACTGCATGTCGCCGGCAAGGATTTTGCGATGACGCGGCCGAACGCGCTCGCCATCGACGGCTGGCGCAAGCTCTGGGACGCCGCGCACCCGCGCGCCGACGAGGTCGAGCCGGGCCTTGCCAAAGAGGTCGATGCCGACTTTGCCGAGTTCGAGAAGAACTGGCCGAAGGATCTGCCCTCCGGCGTCATCCACGCCGACCTGTTTCCCGACAACGTTTTTTTCCTCGGTGACAGGCTGTCGGGCCTGATCGACTTCTATTTCGCCTGCAACGACCTCTACGCCTACGATCTCGCCACCTGCCTCAACGCCTGGTGCTTCGAGAAGGATTTTTCCTTCAACCTGACCAAGGGCACGGCGCTGCTGGACGGCTACCAGAGCGTCCGGCCGCTGAGCGAGGACGAGAAGGCGGCGCTGCCCATCCTGGCGCGCGGCTCGGCCCTGCGCTTCATGCTGACCAGGCTGTATGACTGGCTGACGGTGCCGGATGGCGGGCTGGTGATGAAGCGCGATCCTTCGGAATACATACGCCGTATGCGCTTCCACAGGACGATCAAGTCCGCCCAGGAATACGGACTGAAATGAAGCAAGTTGAAATTTTCACCGATGGCGCCTGCTCGGGCAATCCGGGTCCGGGCGGTTGGGGCGCGATCATGCGCTACAAGGCCAAGGTCAAGGAGCTGTCGGGCGGCGAGGCCGAGACCACCAACAACCGCATGGAACTGCTGGCTGCCATCTCCGCGCTGAACTCCCTCAAGGAGCCGTGCGAGATCGACCTGCACACCGACAGCAAATACGTCATGGACGGGATCTCGAAGTGGATCCACGGCTGGAAGAAGAACGGCTGGAAGACCGCCGACAAGAAGCCGGTCAAGAACGGCGAGCTGTGGCAGGCGCTGGACGAGGCCAATAGGCGCCACAAGGTGACCTGGCACTGGGTCAAGGGCCATGCCGGCCATCCCGAGAACGAACGCGCCGACGAACTGGCGCGCGAGGGCATGGCGCCGTTCAAGAACGGCCGCAGCAGAACGTAGGCTCGGACTTCTGCCAGGCCTGAGTGGGGCGCGCCGCCTGAAGGCAGCGCGCCATTTTCATGTCAGAGCTGTTCGAGAATGCGGGCCGCGCCCGAATCGACCGCCTGGCCGGGCGTGCCTTCGAGGTTGAGCTGGGCGACCTTGCCGTCTTCGACGATCATCGAATAGCGCTTCGAGCGCAGGCCCATGCCGGCTGCCGACAGATCCATGTCGAGGCCGATCGCGCGGGCGAAATCGCCGCTGCCGTCGGCGAGGAACTGCACCTTGCCTTCGCCGCCGCTGAACCGCGCCCAGGCGCCCATGACATGCACGTCGTTGACCGAGACCACCGCGATGGTGTCGACGCCGCGCGCGACGATGGCGTCATGGTTCTCGACGTAGCCGGGCAGGTGATTGTTGCTGCAGGTGGGCGTGAAGGCACCTGGCACCGCAAACAGCACGACCTTCTTGCCGGCGAAGATTTCTTCGGTGGTGAGATTCCTGGCGCCGTCGGCGGTCATCGTCTTGAAGGTGGCGCTGGGCAGCTTGTCGCCGATCGAAATGGTCATGTCGGTCCTCGTGGCAATGTGATTGAAGTCGGGTAGACCCCAGCGATCCACTAGCGCAGATGCTTCGGATATCCAATGGCCGGCGGTTCGCCGAGGGGTTCAGGGGTAGGCGAGGTATCCTTCCACCGCACCGCCGGAACTGGTCAGGGTATAGGGGATGCCCTTCCCGGCGGGCTTTGTCGCAGGCCGGTCGATCACCTTCAGCGAGAAGGTGAGCTTGCCGGCTTGCTCGTGCCGCTCGGGCGTGCCGAACTGGTAGCCGTCGACGCCGGCAAGGAAGAGATCGATGCCTTCGGGGTCGCCGGGCGCGATTGCCTCGATCGAGATTGTTTCGCGCCGAGCGGGCGACAGGGTGGCGCCGAAATCGGGCTGGGCGCCCGACGGGAGCGCGGCAAGTGCTGCCGTCACCAGCGCGGCATCGCCGGCATTGGCGGGATCTGCGGCAGGGTCGATCTCCAGTCGCGCCTGTACCGGCACGCAGATGGTCTCGCAGATGCCGAGAAACACGTCGGCCTTGATTGCTGTCGGCTCGCCCGGTGCCGGGACGGTGAAGCTGACCGGCAGACGGACCGGGAAGTCGTAGCCGGCCCATTTGGCATAGCCGTCATCGTGGCGCTGGGGGGCAGGGTACGAGATTTCGGCCCCCGAGACGTTGCTGCTGGCCGACAGGTCGATCTGCGGCGGCACGCCGGAATTGCCGGGGTCGCGCCAATAGGTTTTCCAGCCGGGCTTGAGCTCGATGTCGAGCACGCCCTGGAGCTTGCCCGAGGCGTCGGGCTGACCGGACGTCACCAGCCGGAACCGGCCGCCGTCGGTCTCGAACCAGGCGGACGACGATGCATGGGCGGGGCCAGCGGCCAGAGAAACGGTGCCGAGGCAGAGGGCGAGCGGGAGCGTGAATTTCATGGCGGTGATTTGATAGCCTCCGTCGGTCCGCGCAACATGCCTTTGGGTCACGTCGCCATCATATTTGCGTGACGCCGTGGGCCAAAGGTGAGCGCGTAGTCCCCTTGAGCCATCTTTCAAGACAGCGGGAAACGCGTTACCCTTGGCTATGGACCTCTTACGCCAGAAAAAAGGCGCATCGCAGCGCGGTTTTCTCGATGACCAGTTCCTCATTGCCATGCCCGGCATGAAGGACGACAGGTTCTCGCGCGCCGTCATCTACATCTGCGCCCATAGCGACGAGGGCGCCATGGGCCTGATCATCAACCAGGTCCAGCCGCTGCTCTTTCCCGATCTCCTGGTCCAGCTTGGCATTCTCGACGAGCAGGAGGCGATCCGGCTGCCGATGAAGGCCAAGGACTTCATCGTCCGCAATGGCGGGCCGGTCGACCGCAGCCGTGGCTTCGTGCTGCACAGCGACGACTACAAGGTCGAGTCCTCGCTGCCGGTCTCGGACGAGATCTGCCTGACGGCGACCGTTGACATCCTGCGCGCGATTTCCGCCGGCCGCGGGCCGCGCCATGCGCTGATGGCGCTTGGCTATTCAGGCTGGGGTGCGGGCCAGCTCGAAAGCGAGATCGCCGAGAATGGCTGGCTGACCTGCCCGGCGACGTCGGAGCTTTTGTTCGACGCCGACATCGACCGCAAATATGACCGCATCCTGGCGACGCTCGGCATCGACCTGGCGCGATTGAGCACGGCAGCCGGTCACGCCTGAGCGAGCGGGTACTGTTCCTTCAGCATCTTGAGCGCCTGGTCGCCCGGTATCGGCGCGCCGAACATGAAGCTCTGCACATATTCGCAGCCCATCTGGCGCAGCTCCAGCGCGTCGCTTTCGTCGGAGATGCCTTCGGCGACGACCGACAGCCCCAGTTCGTGAGCCATGTTGACCATCGACTTGATCAGCACCGCGCGCTTGGGCGAGGTGTCGTCGACGAAGCTCTTGTCGATCTTGATGGTGTCGAAGGGGAAGCGGGTCAGGTAGGCGAGGGATGAGTAGCCGGTGCCGAAATCGTCGAGCGACAGGCCGATGCCAAGCTGCTTCAGCTTGGTCAGCACGTGGTTGGTCTGCTCGGGATTGTCCATGACCAGCGATTCGGTGAGTTCGAGGCGGAAGCAGCGCGGCTTGAGGTTGGCCCGCGCGATGACCGACCGGACGTCGCTGACGAGGTCGCGGCGGATCAGCTGACGGCTCGACAGGTTGACCGAAACGGAGAGCGGGGCGTCGTTGATCTGCTTCTGCCAGTCGGCGAGGTCGTCGGCCGCGCGCTGCATGGCAAACAGGCCAAGCTGGACGATCAGGCCGCAGCTCTCGGCAACCGGAATGAAGTCGCCCGGCGGGATCATGCCGCGGCGCGGGTGGTCCCACCTGAGCAACGCCTCGAAGCCGGCGACGGTGCCGTCCTCGAGCCGCACGATCGGCTGGTAGGCTAGCGTGAACTCCTTGCGCTCGATGGCGCGCCGGAGATCCGATTCGAGCTGCAGGCGGTCGGTGCCGACGGTGCGGAAAGCCGGGCGGAACGGTTCGATGCGGTCGCCGCCGAAACGCTTGGCCTGATGCATGGCAAGCTCGGCGTCCTTGACCATGTCCTCGGCCGAGGCCTGGGCGGTGGTCCAGGTGATCAGGCCGACGGAGGCGGTGAGCACGATCTCGCGCTTGGCGAAGGTGATCGGCGCCTTGATCGCCTGCTTGATGGCGTCGGCGACGGCGGCGATGCGGGTGGGGTCCTGCTCCGACAGCAGCATCAGGGCGAACTGGTCGCCGGCGAAGCGCGACAGCGAGTCCTTCGGCTTGAGCAGGCGGTGCAGGCGTCGCGCGATGGTCAGCAGGATCGTGTCGCCGGCGGAGATGCCGAGGCCGTCATTGACCAGCTTGAAGCGGTCGATGTCGATGACGAAGACCGACGGCCGCACCTTTTCCTCGGTGCGGGCGATCGAGATGATCGCCTCGAGCCGGTTCATGTACAGTTCGCGATTGGGTAGGCCGGTCAGGTTGTCGTGCACGGCGTCGTGCAGGAGCCGCTCTTCCGATTTTTTCTGCTCGGTGACGTCGACCATCGTGCCGACGCAGCGGATCACTTCGCCATCGGAGCCGATCACCGGCCGCGCCCTGAGCGAGAACCAGTGATAGTGGCCGTCGGCGCCACGCAGGCGGAAACTTTGCGACACCCGGCCACGGCGGTGCTCCAGCACGACGTCGAGCGTCGTCCGGAACGTGTCGCGATCGTCGGAATGCAGCACGGGCAGCCAGTTGCGCGCGGCCCCGCCAAGGCTGTTGGGTGCCAGGCCCAGCTGGATCGACACGTCGGGGCGGGTGACGACGCGGTCGCGCAGCACGTCCCAGTCCCAGACGATGTCGCCGGAGCCCGAAATCGCCAGGGCCTGCCGCTCCATGTCGCTGAACAGGCCCTGATGCGCCCCGCCGCCGGCGAAGGCATGCTGCATGACGGTGAAGCCGATGAGCAGGATGATGAGGATCAGGCCGCCGCCGAGGGCGGGCTGGACGATGTCGTTGTCGAGCACGCCGGTGATCGCCATCCACGAGCCGCTCAGCCAGATCAGGACCATCGCCCAACTGGGAACCAGCATGATGGCACGGTCGTAGCCGCGGATGCTGAGATAGACGATCAGCCCGAGGCCGGTCAGCGCGGTCGCGGCGAAGGAAATGCGCGCGATGCCGGCGGCGACGGCGGGATCGATGATGGCGACGCCGGCGATCAGCAGCAGGCCGATGATCCAGACGAAGGCGCCGTAGCTGAAATGGCCATGCCAGCGGTTGAGGTTAAGATAGGCGAACAGGAAGACGACGAAGGTTCCAGCCAGCGCCACCTCGGTTCCCGCCCGCCATATCTGCTCGTTGCCGGGCGAGACCTCGATGACCTTGTTGAGGAAGCCGAAGTCGACGCAGATGTAGGCGAGCACCGCCCAGGCGAGTGCGGCGGTCGCCGGGAACATCGAGGTTCCCTTGACGACGAACAGGATGGTCAGGAACAGCGCGAGCAGGCCTGCAATGCCGATGACGATGCCGCGGAACAGCGTGTAGGAATTGACCGTGTCCTTGTAGGCCTCCGGTTCCCACAGATAGACCTGCGGCAGCTTGGGCGAGGCGAGTTCGGCGATGAAGGTCACCACCGAATTCGGGTTGAGCGTGACCAGGAACACGTCGGCGTCGGGGCTGGCTTGGCGGTCAAGGGCAAAGCCCTCGCTCGGCGTGATGGCGGCGATGCGGCTCGAGCCGAGGTCGGGCCAGAACACGCCCGAGCCGACAAGACGGAAATGCGGCGCGACGATCAGGCGGTCGATGACCTGGTCGGTGGTGTTGGCAAGCGCGAAGACCGCCCAGTCGCCGGACGAACGCTTGTCGTTGGCCTCGACCTCGATGCGGCGCACGATGCCGTCGAGGCCTGGTGCTGTCGAAACCTGGAAGTTCTCGCCCTGATTCCGGTAGATTTCGACGGCGCCCGAGAGGTTGAGCGCGACGTCGTCACGGGAGATCTTGATCGGTTCCACGGCGAGTGCCGGCGACACCGCGCAGACACTGGCGATCATGGAAACGATGAGCGCAAACAAGGGCGCCAGCAGGAAATGCTTCGACAAGTTCAGGCCTTCATGGTGACAGCTTGCGGGTCGTCCGCGATCAGTGCGTAGAGATAGTGGTCGTGCCATTCGCCGTTGATCCTGAGATAGGATCGCAAAAGTCCTTCGCGCCGGAATCCGGCTTTTTCAAGCACGCGGACAGAGCGCGCATTGTCGGGGATACAGGCAGCCTCGATCCGGTGCAACCGGAGCGTATCGAAAGCATGCCGGACCACAAGCCTGACGGCATCGACCATGAAGCCCTGGCCGGCGTAGCGCTCGCCGATCCAGTAGCCGATATGCCCGGTCTGGGCGACGCCGTAGCGAATGTTGCCGAGCGTGATGCCGCCGACGAGCTTGCCGCTCGAATTTTCGTAGATGAAGAAGGCGAGCGCCGTGCCCTGGATGAATTCGTCCTTGTAGCGCGAGAGGCGGACGCGCCAGGCCGAGCGATCCAACTCGTCGGGTGCCCAGCGCGGCTCCCAGGGCTCCAGGAACGAACGGCTTTCAGCCCTGAGCGCCACCCACTCGTGGTAGTCGCGCCAGGTCGGCAGCCGCAGGCTGACGCGTTCGCCCTTCAGAGCCGGGGTGTCGCGGCGAAAGAGCGAGAACGACAACATGCGAGTTTAGGCTGGTTAGACGGCGAGCTTGCGCGCGGTCGCCTGTGCACCCGGCAGCGCGTCGAGGATCGATTCGTAGGGCGCGAGCGTTCCGACCGGTCCAACCGCCGTGATCGTCGGTCGGGTGGAGAACAGCCGTGCCGAAAGGTCGGTCAGGCGCTCGACGGTGAGGGCCGACAACCGCTCCATCAGCTCTTCCTTGGCGATCGGGCGACCGAACAGCAGAAGCTGGCGGGCGATCTGCGACGCGCGGCTGGAGCAACTCTCGGCCGACATGATCAGGCCGGCGCGGTACTGGGCGCGGGCGCGGTCGAGTTCTTCCAGCAGGATGCTGTCGCCGGCCTTCTGCAACTCGCCGATGATGACGGGCAGCAGTTCGGCGATGTCGCTCTGACCGGTCGCGGCGTGGACGCCGAAGATGCCGGTGTCGGAGAAGCCCCAGTGGAAGGCATAGACCGAGTAGCAAAGGCCGCGCTTTTCGCGCACTTCCTGGAACAGGCGTGACGACATGCCGCCGCCGAGGATCATCGACAGCACCTGCGAGGCGTAGAAGTCGCGGACATGATAGGCGCGGCCCTCGAAGCCGAGCACGATCTGCGCGTCCATCAGGTCGCGGTCTTCGCGGAAGTCGCCGCCGACATACTGCGCGTATTGCGGAATGGCGCTTTCGGCCTTGGAGCGGAAATTGCCGAGCCGCTTTTCGACGTGGCGGACGAATTCGTCATGCTTGACGTCGCCGGCAGCCACCACGACCATGCGTTCGGCGCCATATTGGCGCTGCATGAAGTCGTGAAGCTGGGCCGAGGTGAAGGACTGCACCGTCTCGGGCGTGCCGAGGATCGAGCGGCCGATCGTCTGGTGGCGAAACGCGGTTTCGGTGAAGCGGTCGAAGACGATGTCGTCCGGCGTGTCGTGCGCGGCGCCGATCTCCTGCAGGATGACATGCTGTTCGCGCTCGAGTTCGTCGGGATCGAATTCGGAATCCTGGAGGATGTCGGACAGGATGTCGACCGCCAGCGGCACGTCGTCGGCCAGCACGCGGGCATAGAAGGACGTCGTCTCGACCGAGGTGGCGGCGTTGATTTCGCCGCCGACATTTTCGATCTGCGAGGCGATCTGGAAGGCGGTGCGGTTCTTGGTGCCCTTGAACGCCATGTGCTCGAGCAGGTGAGCCATGCCGTGCTCGTCGTCGCGCTCGTTGCGCGCGCCCGACTTGACCCAGGTACCGAGAGCTACAGTCTCTACGCTTGGAAGTGTTTCAGTGGCCACTGTCAGGCCGTTCGACAGACGGCTTACCTCAACACTCATATTAAGCGTACTCCCTAACCCGCCGCTCGTGTGCGGCGGCTAATGTAATCTTCCACCATTTTTATCTCTGATGGAAGTACCGTGAACTTTTCCTTACGTTCCATCAGCCCCGACAGCCATTTTGGCAGGGCGGGCTCGATGCCGCAGGCGGCATTCACCGCGGCCGGGAATTTTGCCGGGTGGGCGGTGGCCAGCACCACCATTGGAACGTCGCTCCCGGGAAGCCCCGAGGCGACGTGGAAAGCGGTTGCGGTGTGCGGATCGAGCAGGTAGCCGCTGGCTTCGAGCGTCGTGCGGATGGTCGCGGCCGTCTCGTCCATGCTGGCGCGGCCGGCGCCGAATTCGCCGCGGATGCCGGCCAGAGCCTTTGCCTCGATGGTGAAGGCGCCGGATTGCTTGAGGCTTGCCATGTAGCGCCGGACGACTGCCGGGTCGCGGTCGGAGGCCTCGAACAGCAGCCGTTCGAAGTTCGACGACACCTGGATGTCCATCGACGGCGAGGTCGTGGCGACCACGCCGGTCTGGCGGTACTCGCCGCTCTGCAGCGTGCGGGCGAGGATGTCGTTGTCGTTGGTCGCGATCACCAGCTGGTCGATCGGCAGGCCCATGCGCTTGGCGGCGTAGCCGGCGAAGATGTCGCCGAAATTGCCTGTCGGCACGGTGAAGGACACCGGACGGTCGGGCGCGCCGAGCGAGATGGCCGAGGAGAAGTAGTAGACAATCTGGGCCATGATGCGGGCCCAGTTGATCGAGTTCACGCCCGACAGCTGCACCCGGTCGCGGAAGCCGTGGTCGTTGAACATGTCCTTCACCAGGCCCTGGCAGTCGTCGAAGTTTCCTTCGATCGACAGGGCGTGCACGTTGGCGGCCGTGGAGGTCGTCATCTGGCGCTGCTGCACCGGCGAGACGCGGCCATGCGGGAACAGGATGAAGATGTCGGTCCGCTCGCGCCCGGCAAAGGCCTCGATGGCGGCGCCGCCGGTGTCGCCGGAGGTGGCGCCGACGATGGTCGCGTGCTGGCCGCGTTCGGCGAGCACATGGTCCATCAGGCGTGCCAGCAGTTGCATGGCGACGTCCTTGAAGGCGAGCGTCGGGCCGTGGAACAGCTCTAGCACGAAGCTGTTGGCGCCGGTCTGGACCAGCGGGCAGACGGCGTCGTGCCGGAAGGTGGAATAGGCCTCGCGCACCAGGCGCTCGAAGACGTCCTGCTTGATCTCGCCGCCGAGGAATGGCGTCAGGATGCGGATTGCCAGGTCGGCATAGCCGAGACCGCGCATGGCGCGGATTTCGGCAGCGCTGAAGGTGGGCCATGTCGCCGGGAGATAGAGGCCGCCGTCGCGGGCCAGGCCAGCCAGAACTGCATCGGAAAATCCAAGCGTGGGCGCTTCCCCACGGGTACTCACATAGTGCATATCTATCCGTTCCAACGCGCAGCGACCTGCCGGTGATCGGCGGGACGGGGAAAACTGCGCTCCATCAGTCGCATTTTTGCCGCGCGGTTGATATAGAACGACTGCTTTGCGAGAGGGAAGTGCAGTTCATGGTGTTTCGTTTGATCGACGGCCGTTTTCTGACGGCTTTGGCGACCGCAGGCTTTATGCTCGCCGTCACGGGCTGCCAATCGGGCGGCAGCGGCGGCTTTTTCAGCCCTCCCGCCCCGAAGGACCCCAAGGAGATTGCCGCCGAGGAAGGCAAGATCCTGGCCAGCGAGCTGCTTGCTTACTGCCCGAATGTCACGCTTCGCGACGGCACGGCCTTCTTCAACAGCTACGCCAAGGGCGGCCAGGATGACGCGACCAAGCTGGTCCACCAGTCGGCGATCACCGACGTCACCCGCAGCTGCACGCGCGCCGACGGCCAGATGACGATCAAGGTCGGCGTTGCCGGCAAGGTCGTGGTCGGCCCGGCCGGCGGTGCCGGCACGGTCAACATGCCGATCCGCATCGCCGTGATCCGCGGCGAGGAGGTGCTCTATTCGCAGCTCCACAAGAACGTGGTGCAGGTGTCCGATCCGTCGACCGCGACCCAGTTCGTCTTCACCGACGCCAATGTCGTGATCCCGGTTCCGACCGCGCGCGACATCCAGATCTATGCGGGCTTCGACGAGGGTCCGGCCAAGAAGAAGGCCCAGTAAGGCAAGACCTTCAGGGCAGCGTCTTCAGGCATCAAGCGCCGGCGTTTCGCCGGCGCTTTTGCGTTCAGGCGTGCTCGGACCACATGCTCAGTGCAGCGAGCACGCCGCCGAGGTCGGCCCAGCGCCGAATCACCGTCTCGGCGCCTGCCTCGGTCAGCATGTCGGCATGGCCGGGATAGCTGTGCGCGCCGCCGGTGAAGCCGATGACGCGCATGCCGGCCGCGGCAGCGCCGGAGATGCCATGCACCGAATCCTCGATGACGAAGGTCTTGGCCGGATCGGCGCCGTAGGTGCTTGCGGCGTGCAGAAAGACATCCGGCGCCGGCTTCGGCTTCTTGCTCGTTGTTTCCAGCGCCGAGAAGATGCGGCCCTTGAACAGCGGCAGGATGCGCGTGCGTTCGAGCATCATCTCGATGCGCTCGGCGGTCGAGTTGGAGCAGATGCAGCGCGGCGCGGTCACCGCGGCGACCGCCTCGTGCACGCCGTCGATGGCGCGCACGTCGCTCTTGAGGCGACGGTCGACCAGTTCCTCGGCCTGGCTGATGAGCGAGGCCTGGAAGGGGATGGCCGCCTTCTCCTCGATCTTCAGCATGATGTCCTTGAAGGTCAGGCCGGCATAGCTCTCGGCGATCTCCTCGGCGGTGATTTCGAAGCCGGCTGCGGTCAGCAGTTCCGCTTCGATGCGCGCGGCGATGATTTCGGAATCGACGAGCACGCCATCGCAATCGAATATCACTAGTTCTGGCTGGGTCATGACGGTCCGGGAAACTGGGGCGGCGCCGGGGCGCAGGCCGAAAAGCTCAAGGCGCGGCGATTACACCATTCTGCCCCGAACCGCAAATTGCCGGAGCCGCTTCACCAATTGTTTACGCTGATCGGTAACCATAACGGTGAGTAAACAGTAACGCGTCATCCCGGGTATCAGAATGTCAGCAGTGCGTCCTCTCGACCAGCTTTCCCGCACTCCCCAGCAGTCGGAATGGCTCGACACCATCATCAAGGGCGATTGCGTGGCGGCGCTCGACAAGCTGCCGGCCAACTCCGTCGACATCATCTTTGCCGACCCGCCCTACAACCTGCAGCTCGACGGCGACCTGCATCGCCCCGACCAGTCGAAGGTCGACGCGGTCGACGACCATTGGGACCAGTTCGAGAGCTTCGCCGCCTATGACGCCTTCACCCGCGCCTGGCTGCTTGCCGCCCGCCGCGTGCTGAAGCCGAACGGCACAATCTGGGTCATCGGCTCGTATCACAACATTTTCCGCGTCGGCGCGACGATGCAGGACCTCGGCTTCTGGATCCTGAACGACGTCGTCTGGCGCAAGACCAACCCGATGCCGAATTTCCGCGGACGCCGTTTCCAGAACGCGCATGAAACGATGATCTGGGCCTCGCGCGACCAGAAGGGCAAGAACTACACTTTCAACTACGATGCGATGAAGGCGTCGAACGACGACGTCCAGATGCGCTCGGACTGGCTGTTCCCGATCTGCACCGGCGGCGAGCGCCTGAAGGACGAGGCCGGCAACAAGCTGCATCCGACGCAGAAGCCGGAGGCGCTGCTGGCCCGCATCATGATGGCCTCGACCAAGCCCGGCGACGTGGTCCTCGACCCGTTCTTCGGCTCGGGCACGACGGGTGCCGTGGCCAAGCGCCTCGGCCGCCACTTCGTCGGCATCGAACGCGAGCAGGCCTATATCGACGCCGCCAACGAGCGCATCGCTTCGGTGCGTCCGCTCGAAGGCCCGGCACTGACCGTGCTCACCGGCAAGCGCGCCGAGCCGCGTGTCGCTTTCGGCAGCCTGCTCGACATGGGCCTGCTGGCGCCCGGCGCCACGCTGTACGATGCCAAGAAGCGCTGGGCAGCCAAGGTTCGTGCCGACGGCACGCTGGCGATCGGTGACACCGCTGGCTCGATCCACCGCGTCGGTGCGTCGGTCCAAGGGCTCGACGCCTGCAACGGCTGGACCTTCTGGCACTACGAACGCGCCGGCGGCCTGACCCAGATCGACGAGCTGCGCCGCATCGTCCGCGTCGGCATGGAAAAGGCGGGAGCCTGATCGATCAGTCTCGCGCCGGACAAACCGGCGCGCAGGCTTCATCGACACCCCGTCTGGACCTTCAGAGCCCGGTTCGGGCCTGCGATAGAAATTGAATTCCGGCAGCCTATCCAGCCAGTCCGGATTCGTCGATCGGCCGGTTTCCAGTCACCGTCCGATCCCGAGACGCTCGAGGTCCGCCTCGAGCGTTTTCGCATTTGTGAACAGCACTGCCTGCCAGCCGGCGTCGATGGCGGCGTTCACGTTCTTCTGGCTGTCGTCGATGAACAGCGAAGCTTTCGGGTCGAGGCCGAAGGTCGCGACATGCAGGTCGTAGATGCGGCGGTCGGGCTTGATCAGGCCGACGTCGCCCGACACGGTCACGCCGCGCGGCGTTTCGAGGAACGGGAAACGGCCGCGTGCTTCGCGGAAGGTGTCCGAGGCCCAGTTTGTCAGCAAGGTGACGTCGTGGCCGGCGGCGACGAGGCTTTCCATCAAGGAGACGCTGTCCTCGTAGTGGTGCGGCACCATTTCGTGCCAGTTCTGGCGGAAGGCGCGGATGTTGTTTTCGTGCTCGGGGAAATCGGCGACCAGCAGCGCCTCGGCTTCTTCCCAGGTCCGGCCGCGATCCTGCTCGATGTTCCATTCGCTGGTGCAGACATTGTCGAAGAACCAGCGGCGCTGGGCGGCGTCGGGGATGATGCGGCTGAAGGGGATGTCCGGGTCGTAGTGGATCAGCACCTTGCCGATGTCGTAGACGATGTGGCGGATCTCGCTCATGGCTTCCCTAGCGTGTTCGTTTCGTTGCGCCCGGTATGGCAGCTTCGATGACTTTTTTCATGACGGTTGGCAAGGCTTCGCCATTGAGCGCGGCCGCGGCCGACCAGAAGTGCCCCTGGGGTGGCGCGCTTGGCGGCACCTCGGCGCGATAGACTTCGAGGTCGAGCGAAAAATGGGTGAAGACATGGGCGATGCTGCCGGCACGCCGCCAACTGGCGGGGAAGGGGGCACTGGCGGCGCCTGTCGCGCCGTCGATCCGCGAGGTCCAGCCCGTCGTCGGCACCTCGGTCATGCCGCCCAGAAGGCCCTTGCCTGGCCGTTTGCGCAACAGCACCGAACCGTCCGGCGTGACGGCGACGAAGGCCGCGCCCCGCCGCATCGGCTTTTCCGCCTTGGCCGGCTTGACCGGGTAAAGCTCGGGGTCGCCATGGGCAACGGCGCTGCAGTCGTCGCGTAGCGGGCACAGCATGCAGCGCGGCCGGCGCGGCGTGCAGATGGTGGCGCCGAGGTCCATCATCGCCTGGGCGAAGTCGCCAGGCCTCGCGGCGGCGAGCATGCGCTCGACATGCGCACGGATTTCCACCTTGGCCTGGGGCAGGGGCGTTGCGATCGAAAACAGCCGGGTGACCACGCGCTCGACATTGCCGTCGACGACCGCCGCCGGCCGGCCGAACGCGATCGAAGCGATCGCCGCCGCCGTATAGGGGCCGATGCCGGGCAGTTCGCGCAGGCCGTTCTCGCTGTCGGGGAAGCGTCCGCCCAGCAGTTGCACCACCTGTTCGGCGCAGGCCTTGAGGTTCCGGGCGCGCGAGTAGTAGCCGAGCCCGGCCCAGGCCTTCATCACGTCCTCGGCTTCGGCGTCCGCCAGAGACCGGACGGTGGGCCATTTCTCGAGGAAGGCGCGGAAATAGGGCTTCACCGCCTCGACGGTGGTCTGCTGGAGCATGATCTCCGACAGCCAGACGCGGTAGG
Organism: Aminobacter aganoensis; assembly: GCF_014206975.1. Lineage (GTDB taxonomy): Bacteria > Pseudomonadota > Alphaproteobacteria > Rhizobiales > Rhizobiaceae > Aminobacter > Aminobacter aganoensis. The sequence goes on along the minus strand of NZ_JACHOU010000002.1, from coordinate 537,719 downwards.
GATCCGGGCGGATGCCCCGCTTCAGGTCTGCGGGGGGCGTGCGCCAGGGCAACTCGCGATGGTGAACGTCGTACCATGCGAGCAGCAGTTCAGCGATCCTGCCGTCGACATCGGCGGCGTGCTTGCGGCTATCGGTCGGGGATGCCATTGATGGTCTGGACTGCCTTCGGCGTTGCGTGTCGACAGGGGTATTCTGGAGAACGACATGGCAGGGAAAAGGTGGACGGGCAATCCCGTCCCGGTCAGCGATCTGGCGAGCGCCATCCTCGATCCCGTCCTGCGTAAGCGCACCGGCATCTCGGTCGGGCTTGTCCAGTCTTGGGAAGAGATCGTCGGCCCCCGCCTTGCCCACAACACCCGGCCTGAAAAGATCCAGTGGCCGCGGCGCCTGCATGAGGACGATCCGTTCGAACCGGCGGTGCTGATCGTCGCCTGCTCGGGGCCGGCAGCGCTGCATCTCCAGCACGAGACCGGCGAGATCATCGGCCGGGTCAATTCCTATCTCGGCTTCAACGCCATAGGCCGAATCCGCATCGTCCAGAAACCGGTTTCGGGAGCGGCAACCAGGCCGCGGCCGCGCCTTCGCAAGCTGACCGACGCCGAGCAGGGCAAGCTGTCGGGCGCGGTGCGCCTGATCGAGGACGAGGGCCTGAAGGCATCGCTCGAGAAGCTTGGCGCCAGCATACTGGGCAGCCGAAAGTAGAACTGGCTGTCTTTCTCGCGCATTCGTGATCGAAAGTGCGGCAAATCGCGATTGGTTTGGGGACAGCCATGCCTTAATTCGCGCCAACTCTCGCTTTCACGTAACCGCACATTGCAAAATCCAACCATCGTCAGGTGATTCGTATGCTTCGTTCGATTTCTCGCAGGACCGCACTTACCGGGCTCGCAGCCCTTTCGGCCGCGGCGCTGCTTTCAGCTTGCAGCGACTCTGGCGAGCAGGCCAACGCGGCAACGCCCAAGCCTGCCGAACCGGCAACGCCGGCCGCCACCCCGGCCGCTCCTGCAACGCCTGTCCAGGCGGTGAAGGCGCCCGAGGCGCAGGGCACGGTCGACATGGCCAAGCTGCTCGAAGCCGGCAGCCTGCCCGACATGGTGCTCGGCAAGGCGGACGCGCCGGTGACCATCGTCGAATACGCCTCGATGACCTGCCCGCACTGCGCTAGCTTCCACGAGAAGACGCTGCCGACGATCAAGACCAATTACATCGACACCGGCAAGGTGCGCCTGATCTACCGCGAGTTCCCCTTCGACCCGCTGGCCGAAGCAGGCTTCATGCTTGCGCGCTGCTCGAAGGATAACTACTTCCCGATGGTCGACGTGCTGTTCAAGCAGCAGTCGAACTGGGCGGCATCGCAGAACCCGAAGGACGCGCTGCTGCAGATTTCCAAGCTCGCCGGCTTTTCACAGGAGTCGTTCGAGGCCTGCTTGACTGACCAGAAGCTTCTGGACGATATCAGGGCGGTACGTGCCCGCGGCGAGAAGGATTTCAAGGTCGACTCCACGCCGACCTTCTTCATCAACGGGAATGTCTACAAAGGGGCTTTGTCCATTGAGGAAATGTCGGCGGTCATCGACGGCATGCTCTGACAGTTTGGTAGCGCCGGAGCCACGCGGCTTCGGCGTACCCTTCCGTGCGGAACGGCGCGCATGAAGTTTTCGCGCCTCCGCCTTCTCGGTTTCAAGTCCTTCGTAGAACCGGGCGAGTTCGTCATCGAACGCGGCCTCACCGGCATCGTCGGGCCGAATGGCTGCGGCAAATCCAATCTGGTCGAAGCGTTGCGCTGGGTGATGGGCGAAAGCTCATACAAGAACATGCGCGCGTCCGGCATGGACGACGTCATCTTCTCCGGTTCGGGCACCCGGCCGGCGCGCAACACGGCCGAAGTCACGTTGTTCCTCGACAACAGCGACCGCACCGCACCAGCTTCCTTCAATGACGCCGACGAGTTGCAGGTGTCGCGCCGTATCGAGCGCGAGGCCGGCTCCGTCTACCGCATCAACGGCAAGGAAGCGCGCGCCAAGGACGTGCAACTCCTGTTCGCCGACCAGTCGACGGGCGCACGCTCGCCGTCGATGGTGGGGCAGGGGCGCATCGGCGAACTGATCCAGGCCAAGCCCCAGGCGCGTCGTGCCTTGCTCGAAGAAGCGGCCGGCATCTCCGGCCTGCACACCCGCCGCCATGAGGCGGAATTGCGCCTGCGCGCCGCCGAGCAGAACCTCGAACGCCTCGACGACGTCGTCGGCGAGCTCGAAAGCCAGATCGAAAGCCTGAAGCGCCAGGCGCGCCAGGCCTCGCGCTTCAAGAACCTGTCCGCCGACATCCGCAAGGCCGAAGCCACGCTGCTGCACCTGCGCTGGACGCTGGCCAAGACCCAGGAGGGCGAGGCGCAGTCGGCGCTGGCGACCGCGACGTCGCTCGTCGGCGACCGTGCGGCGGCTCAGATGGCCGCGGCGAGGGACCAGGCCGTCGGTGCCCACAAATTGCCGGAGATGCGCGATGCCGCTGCGGCGGCGGCCGCGACCTTCCAGCGGCTTTCCATCGCTCGGTCCCAGCTCGAGGAAGAAGCCGGGCGCATCAACTCGCGCCAGAGCGAGCTCGACCGCCGGCTGCAGCAGCTCGACGCCGACATTGCCCGCGAGCAGCGCATGATCGGCGACAACGCCGCAATCCTGTCGCGTCTCGACGCCGAGGAAAGGTCGCTCAACGACGAGAACGCAGGCGCCACCGACCGCGAGACGGCGACGCGCGCTGCCTTCGAGGAGGCGATGGCGACGCTGGCGCTGACCGAGGCCGAATTGGGCCGGGTGACCGCCGAACGCGCCGACGCGGCTGCCGGGCGCACCCAGGCCGAGCGTGCCATGCGCGACGCCGCCGAGCGCCGCGACCGCTTCGCCCGCCAGCTTGCCGAGCTCGACCGCGAGGCCGGCGAGATTGGCGCCCGCATCTCGGCGCTGGCCGATCCCGCGGAAAAGCAGATGCTGGCCGAAGCGGCGCAGGAGGCCCTGGAAGAGGCCGAGTTTGCAGCGACCGAAGCCGAACGTGCGGTCACCGAGGCGCGGCAGGCCGAAGCTGCCGCGCGCGCGCCGCTGCAGGAGGCCAAGGCCGAACTGGCGCGCATCGAGACCGAAGCGCGCACGCTGGCCAAGATCATCAACGCTGCCTCGGGCGACCTTTTCCCGGCGGTTCTCGAACAGATCGGCGTCGAACGTGGCTTCGAGACGGCGCTGGGCGCTGCCCTGGGCGACGACCTGGAAGCCGCGCTCGACCGCGCAGCCCCCGTCCACTGGGGCGATGCGGAACCTGCGCCGGGCGATCCCAGGCTGCCCGCCGGCGCGCGCAGCCTCGCCGAAGTCGTCCGCGCCCCGCGCCAGCTGGCACGGCGCCTCGCACAGGTCGGCGTGGTCGATGCCGCTGACGGCCCGAAGCTCCAGGCGCTGTTGTCGCCGGGCCAGCGGCTTGTCAGCCGTGAAGGCGCGCTGTGGCGCTGGGACGGGCTGACAGCCAGCGCCGACGCCCCGACGGCGGCAGCGCAGCGTCTGGCGCAGAAGAATCGGCTGGCCGAACTCGATGCCGAGGCCGTCGCCGCGACGCTGGCCGTGCGCAAGTCGGAAGAAGCGCTGGCACGCGCCGAGGCCGCCGTGCGCGAAAGCACCGAGGCCGAGCGGCAGGCGCGCCAAGCATGGCGCGAAGCGCAGCACCAGGTGGGCGCCGCCCGCGATGCACTGGCCCAGGCCGAAAAGGCTGCGGGCGAATTGACCAGCCGCCGTGCGGCGCTCGAAGAAGCCCGGACGCGTGTCGCCGATGCGCATGAGGAGGCGCAGGAGACCTATGTCGAGGCCGAGGACCTGCTCGGCTCGGCACCTGATCTCGCCGACCTGCAGATGCGCCTCGAACAGCTTTCAGGCGCGGTCGCGCGTGAACGTTCGGCGGTGGCCGATGCGCGCGCCGTGCATGACGGGCTCAGCCGCGAGGCCGAGGCGAGGGCGCGCCGGCTGGCCGCGATCGCCGCCGAGCGCCAGAGCTGGGTGCTGCGTGCCGAAAGTGCTGCCGAGCAGATCGAAGCGCTCGCCGAGCGACGCGAGGAAGCCGCTGCCGAACGCGAAACGCTGGCCGAAGCTCCGGACGAACTCGACGCCCGCCGCCGCGCGCTGATGTCGGAACTCAGCCGCGCCGAGGTCCTGCGCAAGGAAGTCTCGGATCGCCTGCAGGAAGCCGAGACCGCACAGGCAGTTCTCGACAAGGCCGCGACCGCCGCGATCCAGGGCCTTGCCGAGGCCCGGGAGTCCCGTGCGCGCGCCGAGGAACGCCTGACAGCCGCCGACGAACGTCGCCGCGAGGTCGAGGCGCGCATCCAGGAGGTGCTGGCCACGCCGCCTCATCTTGTCCTTCGCCACACCGGTCTCGAAGCCGACAGCCCGATGCCGGACCCGGTCGAGGTCGAACGCACGCTGGAGCGGCTCAAGATCGAGCGCGAGCGGCTTGGTGCTGTCAATCTGCGGGCCGAGGAAGAGCAGAAGGAACTGTCCGAGCGGCTGGAGGCGATCGTCTCCGAGCGCGAGGACATCATCGAGGCGATCCGCAAGCTGCGCCAGGGCATCCAGGGCCTGAACCGGGAAGGACGCGAGCGCCTGCTGGCCGCCTTCGACCTCGTCAACGGCCACTTCAAGCGCCTGTTCACCCACCTGTTCGGCGGCGGCACGGCGGAGCTTCAGCTCATCGAGTCGGAAGACCCGCTCGAAGCCGGCCTCGAAATCCTGGCCCGTCCGCCCGGCAAGAAGCCGCAGACCATGACACTGTTGTCCGGCGGCGAGCAGGCGTTGACGGCCATGGCGCTGATCTTCGCGGTGTTCCTGACCAATCCGGCGCCGATCTGCGTGCTCGACGAGGTCGACGCACCGCTCGACGACCACAATGTCGAGCGCTTCTGCAACCTGATGGACGAGATGGCGGCATCGACCGAAACGCGTTTCGTCGTCATCACCCACAATCCGATCACCATGGCGCGCATGAACCGCCTGTTCGGCGTCACCATGGCCGAGCAGGGTGTCAGCCAGCTCGTCTCGGTCGACCTCCAGGCCGCCGAGGCCCTGCGCGAGGCGAGCTGATCGGCACCGGTTGGCGGCCGGCCTGATCTACGTAGGCAATGAAGTTTTCCCGGCGCTCGGAGATCGCCCCGGCGCAGTCCGCCTACTTTACTGCCGCTTGCTCGAGCAGATAGGCGATCGCCATGTTGCGTTCATCCTCATGGAGTATGTCCATGTCGAAGAGCTTCATGCTGCGCAGCCCTTCGATGACGAGGAAGGCCACGAGCAGCTTGGCCGTATCGGGATTTTCGGCCTTGAGGCGGTCGAGCAGATGGCGTTTGAAGTCGCGGACCGGATTGAGGAAATCGGGGTCTTCGGCAAGTGCGGCAAGGACACCGGCCGCAGAAGGCTGCTTTTGAGTGCATTCCTGGGCGGACAGCTCGACATAGGCAGCCAGGCTGCTGTTGGCTTCGCCATCGGACGACCTGGCGCTGAGCGCTTCCTCGAAGGTCTTGAGATAGTCCTGGACCAGGGCCTGCATCAGCTTGGCCTTGGAAGGGAAATTGTAGAGCAGCCCGCCCTTGGACACCCCGGCGCGCTGGGCCACCGCATCGAGCGACAGGTTGCCCGGGCCGACGATGTCCGCGAGTTCGGCGGCGGCAGCGAGGATCTTCTCGCGTGAACTGGGTCTGTGGCCCGACATGGTGGAGTCTCCGTGAAACTTCACATTATCTTGGATTGACAATACCGTCCAGACGGTACAGTAAGCGCTCCGCACTTGGGTTTTTCTATAAACACGTTCAATGTGCATCGCGGCCCGCCCGGATGCCGATTCCTTACGGATTGGGGATCTCCTTTGATAAAGCGTCTCATCATCGCTCTCGTATTGCTCGTTCTTGTCGTTGGCGGCATCGTCGGATTCAACGTTTTCCGCGACAACGCGATCCAGCAATTCTTCGCCAACATGCCGGTCGCCTCCGTAACCGTGGCAACCGCCAAGGTCGAGCCCGCTCCCTGGACCCCCGGCATCGAAACTATCGGCACTGTCAACGCCTCCCAGGGCGTCGACCTGACCGTCGAGCAGGCCGGTATCATCAAGGATATCAAGTTCGCGGCCAATCAGCACGTCAACCAGGGCGACGTGCTGATCCAGCTCGACGACACCGTGCAGCAGGCGGACCTGGCGGCATCCAAGGCCCAGGCCGCGCTCGACCAGCAGTCGCTCGACCGCGCCATCGAGCTGCAGCGTCGTGGCGTCGGCTCCGAAGTCGCGCTTGATGCCGCACGGGCAGCGGCCACGACATCGGCGTCGCAGGTGCAGAAGCTGCAGGCCGTGGTCGACCAGAAGCAGCTGCGCGCGCCGTTCTCCGGCACCATCGGCATTCCGAAGGTCGATGACGGCCAGTATCTGGCGCCCGGCACGATCGTCGCCACGCTTCAGGATCTCGAGACGATGCGGGCCGACTTTTCCGTGCCCGAGCAGCAGCTCGGCTTGCTGAAGATCGGCCAGCCGGTCGGCTTCGGCGTTGCCGCCGACGACATGCCCTTCAAGGGCTCGGTGGTCGGCATCGACCCCAAGGTCGATCCGCAGAGCCGCCTTGTCTCGGTCCGCGCCGAAATCACCAATCCGGAAGGCAATCTGAGCCCCGGCCAGTTCGTGCGCGTCCGCGTCGAGCTTCCCGAGGAAGACGGCGTGCTGGCCGTGCCGCAGACGGCGCTGACCACCAGCCTCTATGGCGACTATGTCTATGTCGTGCGTCCGGCCGAGGCCAAACCGGCCGCCGCTGGTGCAGCGGCTCCCGCCGCCGCTTCTGCCGCCCCGGCGCAGCCGGCAGCGGCTGAGCCGGCGCTTGTCGTCAAGCAGGTGTTCGTCAAGGTCGGCCGGCGCTCCGAAGGCCGCGTCGAGATCACCGAAGGCGTGGCGCTGGGCGACGAACTCGTCATTGCCGGGCAGAACAGGCTGACCAACGGCACGCCGGTAAAGGTCGACAACACCGTTTCGCCCACGGCTTCGGCCAACGCGAAGGCAGCCCCGAAATGAGTTTTTCCGACATCTTCATTCGCCGCCCCGTCCTGTCGACGGTGGTCGCCTTCATGATACTGCTCCTGGGTTTCCAGGGGCTGTTCAACCTTTCGGTCCGGCAGTATCCGGAAGTCGAGGAGACGGTGATCACCATCACCACCGTCTATCCAGGCGCCAGTGCCGACCTGATCCAGGGCTTCATCACCGCGCCGATCTCGGCCGCGGTGGCGACGACCGAAAACATCGACTACGTGACATCGCAGAGTCGTCCGTCGACCAGCATCGTGACGGTCCAGATGGAGCTCGGCTCCAATCCGGACACGGCGCTGACCGAGGTCATGTCCAAGGTCCAGCAGGTGCGTGGGCAACTGCCGAGCGACGCCAAGGACCCGACCATCGTCAAGGGTACGGGCATGCAGTTCGCCATCATGTACCTGGCGATGCAGAACCCGAACATGAGCTCGGAAGAGCTGACCGAATACATCGAACGCGTCATCCGTCCGCGCATGTCGACCATCGAGGGCGTTGCCGAGGTCCAGGTCCTGGGCGCGGCCAACTATTCGATGCGCGTCTGGGTCGACCCGGTGAAGCTCGCTGCACGCGGCCTCACCGCCGCCGAAGTGCTGCAGGCCATCAACGCCTCCAACTTCCTGTCGGCGCCGGGCAAGACCAAGAACGAATACGTCGCCTACTCGATCACCATGAAGTCGACGTTGCAGACGCCGGAATCGTTCGGCGAACTGCCGCTCAAGTCCGCGAACGGCAACGTCGTCCGGCTGCGCGATGTCGCGCGTGTCGAACTCGCCGCCGAAAGCACCGACACCGTCGTCAACTTCAACGGCGAGCCGGGCACCTTCATCGGCATCTTCCCGACACCTTCGGCCAATCCGCTGAATACGGCGGCAGCCGTCATCGACGAACTGCCGGCCATCAGCGCCAGCCTGCCCGAGGGCATGACCATCACCATGGTCTATGACTCGACCGAGACCATCAGTGCTTCGATCGAGGAGGTGTTCAAGACCATCGCCGAAGCCGTCGCCATCGTCGTCGTCGTCATCCTGCTGTTCCTCGGCTCGTTCCGCTCGGTGCTGATGCCGGTGGTGACCATTCCGCTGTCGCTGATCGGTGTCTGCTTCATCCTTCTGATGATGGGCTATTCGATCAACCTCTTGTCGCTGCTGGCCATGGTGCTGGCGATCGGACTTGTGGTCGACGACGCCATCGTGGTGGTCGAGAACATCCACCGTCACATGGAAGAGGGCATGACGCCGATGCAGGCGGCGTTCAAGGGCATGCGCGAGATCTTCGCGCCGGTGGTCGCCATGACCATCACGCTCGCCGCCGTCTTCGCCCCGCTCGCCTTCACCGGCGGCCTCACCGGTTCGCTGTTCCGTGAATTCGCGCTGACGCTGGCAGGCGCCGTCGTCATTTCCGGCTTCGTCGCGGTGACCATCACCCCGATGATGTCGGCGCGCCTGCTGAAGGCCGGCAACCACAGCCGCTTCGCGCAGTTCGTCGACCGTACCTTCGAGCGCGTCGCCAACCGCTATGAGCGGCTGGTCTCCGGCTCGCTCAAATACCGGCCCGTGACGCTTTTGATCGTCATTGCGCTGGTTTCGGTGACGGGCTTCATGTTCTTCAAGACGTCGAGCGAACTGGCGCCCGAGGAAGATTCGGGCGCGCTGTTTTCGCTGATCACTGCACCTCGCTACGCGACGACCGAGTACACCAGCCTCTACGCCGACCAGATCCGCGACCTGACCAAGGACCTGCCGGAGCTCAAGGCCAACTTCTCCATCGTCGGCATGGGTGGCGAGACCAATTCGGGCTTCTCGGTCTGGGCATTCAAGGACTGGGCCGATCGCGACCGTTCGCAGGCCGAACTGCAAGCCGATATCCAGGGCCGGCTGGCCAAGGTGAGCGGCGTGCAGGCGCTGGTCTTCGCCCCGCCGTCGCTGCCGGGCGCCGGTGGCGGCCTGCCGATCTCGATGGTCATCCAGTCGACCGGCGATCCGAGCCAGGTCTATGAGGTGGCCGAGCAGATCAAGGAAAAGGCGCAGGCTTCGGGACGCTTCATCGTCGTGCAGAACTCGCTGTCCTTCGACGCGCCGCAGGTCACCGTGACCATCGACCGCGACCGTGCGGCAGCGCTCAACCTGTCCGTCAGCGATGTCGGCTCGACGCTGAGTCTGCTTGTCGGCGGCGGCGCGATCGCCGAGTTCGACCGCGATTCCAACAGCTACGACATCATCATGCAGGTGCCGGAGGAATACCGGAACAACCCGGAGAAGCTCGGCGAGTTCTTCGTCCGCAGCGTCAACGGCCAGATGGTGCCGCTGTCGGCGGTCGTGACGATCAAGACCAACTCGTCGCCGGCCTCGATCGAGCAGTTCAACCAGCTCAACTCGGCGACGATCTCGGCACTGCCGGTGCCCGGCGTGACCACCGGCGACGGCCTGAAGACGATCGAGGACATCGCACGGCCGTTGCTGCCGGGCGGTTTCTTCGTCGACTATTCCGGCCAGTCGCGCCTGGAAAGCGAGCAGGGCAGCACCATCCTGATCGCTTTTGCGCTTGCCATCGTCGTGATCTATCTGGTGCTGGCGGCACAGTTCGAAAGCTTCCGCGATCCGTTCATCATCATGATGTCGGTGCCGCTGTCGATCTTCGGCGCCATCGTGCCGCTCAATCTCGGCTTGGGTACGCTGAACATCTACACCCAGGTCGGCCTGATCACGCTGATAGGCCTGATCACCAAGCACGGCATCCTGCTGGTCGAATTCGCCAACCAGCAACGTGAGGAGCACGGCCTGTCGCGCAGCGAAGCCATCATCGCCTCGGCCAAGGTTCGCCTGCGGCCGATCCTGATGACCACCGCTGCGATGGCGCTGGGCGTCGTGCCGCTGATCGTTGCCTCGGGTGCGGGCGCTGCAGCGCGCTATTCGATGGGCCTGGTGATCTTCTCGGGCGTGCTCGTCGGTACCGTGTTCACGCTGTTCGTGGTGCCGATGTTCTACACCTTCATCTCGCGCAAGGACCTGGCAGCACACGCCGAGCTGCCCGATGCCAAGCAGATGGCCGAACCGGCCCATCACTGAGACCGATGAAGATGAAAAAAGGCCCTGGAGCGATCCGGGGCCTTTTTCGTTTGGTGCCCGGATTGGCGCGCGCCGTGCTCGAGGTGCTGTCAGAGCTACTTCGCTGCTGGTCCGCGTTGCGCCGGCTGGAACAGCTCGACCAGGTTGCCCGAGGGGTCCACGAGCAGGATCTGCAGCCCACCGGGGCCGGAGACAATGTCATTGCGGAAGGTGATGCCTGCTGCCCGCAGCCGCTCGACCTCGCCGGGCAGGTCGTCGAAAACCAGCTGGATGCGATTCCAGCCGCCAGAGACCGGTTGCTCGCCATCGGGCATGGGCCTTCCTGCCGAGCTGGTCGGGCCGCTGAGCAGTAGTCGCAGCGGGCCCCGCCTGACGTCGGCGAAGGCTGGAGCAAAGTTGGAGAGGGGCGAGAAGTTCAGATGCTTGGTGTACCATGCCACGGCAGCGTCGACGTCGTCGACCATGTAGCGGATGTTGACGGCAATCTCTGTCATCGTTGCCTCCTTGTCCTGAACACATCCAGGGATGTAACGCCGCGCACGGATTGGCACAAGATTCATGCCGCTGGCCGGGAATCAGACTTCAGGACAGATGGCTGGGGCGCCAGGATTCGAACCTGGGAATGTCGGTACCAAAAACCGATGCCTTACCGCTTGGCGACGCCCCAACAGGCCGCAGGCTGACAATTCTCGAGCCGCAGGCGAGTCAATCGACCGCCGCCTTATATTCAGTGCGCGGCAAAAGCACAATCGCGCCTTCGCCGCTTTTCCTCTGCGGATGTGCGGGTTATTCGCCCCACACGGCGAGCTCGTTGCCCGCGGGATCGGTGAAGTGGAACCGCCGTCCTCCGGGGAACGAGAAGATCGGCTTGACGATCGTGCCGCCGGCGTCTTCGACCGCCGCAAGCGTCTCTTCCAGCGCCTCGGAATAGAGAATCGGCAGCGGCTTGGCCGGCACTTCGGCCTGGAACCCGCCGTCGAGGCCCTCGGCGAAGGCAGCATAGTCCGGGCCGTAGTCGGTGAAGGTCCAGCCGAAGGCCGCGCTGTAGAAGGATTTCACATGGTCGAGCGTGCCGCCGACCGCCGCCATTTCGATGTAGTCGAGTTTGCCGGTCTTTCGCATTGTCGTCTCCAGGAATTGTTCTCTATATGTTCTATATGAGGTAGATGGCTGCCGCAAGCTTTCCCATCCGTCGCTCCATTAATCGATTGTAGGACATCCGGTGGCGGAACTCCGCCTTGCCTTTCGCAGCGCAGCATCATATCGCTCGCCCAGAAGCGGGCGGCGGCCACCGCCCTGTTCCACACTCAGTCGGCGAGGAGAAGGCATGACCAAGTGGGTTTACAGGTTTGGCGACGGTGCGGCGGAGGGGCGTTCGAGCGATCGCGACCTGCTCGGCGGCAAGGGGGCGAATCTCGCCGAGATGTGCAGTCTCGGCCTGCCGGTACCGCCCGGCTTCACCATCACCACGGCCGCCTGCAACTGGTTTTATGCCAATGGCCGCAGCTATCCAGAGACGCTGGAGGCGGATGTCCGCACGGCGCTCGACCATATCGGTGCGATCACCGGCCGGCGCTTCGGCGATCCCGAAAGCCTGCTGCTCGTCTCGGTGCGCTCCGGCGCCCGCGCCTCGATGCCGGGCATGATGGACACCGTGCTCAACCTCGGCCTCAACGACGTCACCGTCGAGGCTCTGGCAGCGGACGCCGGCGATGCGCGCTTTGCCTATGACAGCTACCGCCGCTTCATCACCATGTATTCCGACGTGGTGCTCGGCCTCGACCACGAGGTCTTCGAGGAACTGCTCGAGGATGAAAAGGGGCGCCTCGGCTACGAGCTCGACACCGAGTTCACGGCGGCGCAGTGGCAGGACGTCATCGTGCTCTACAAGGCCAAGGTCGAGGAAGAGCTCGGCCGCTCCTTCCCGCAGGACCCGCACGAGCAGCTGTGGGGTGCCATCGGCGCGGTGTTCCAGAGCTGGATGAACCATCGCGCCATCACCTATCGCCGCCTGCACGACATTCCCGAGAGCTGGGGCACGGCGGTCAACGTCCAGGCCATGGTGTTCGGCAACATGGGCGACACCTCGGCCACCGGCGTTGCCTTCACCCGCAACCCCTCGACCGGCGAGAAGATGCTCTATGGCGAGTTCCTGGTGAACGCGCAGGGCGAGGACGTGGTGGCCGGCATCCGCACGCCGCAGAACATCACCGAGGCGGCGCGCATCGCCGCCGGCTCCGACAAGCCGTCGCTGCAGAAGCTGATGCCGGAAGCGTTCAACTCGTTCGTGGCGATCTCCAATCGCCTCGAACAGCACTATCGCGACATGCAGGACCTCGAGTTCACCATCGAGCGCGGCAAGCTGTGGATGCTGCAGACCCGTTCGGGCAAGCGCACCGCCAAGGCGGCGCTGAAGATCGCCGCCGAGATGGCCGGCGAAGGCCTGATCACCAGGGAGGAGGCGATCGGCCGGATCGATCCGTCGTCGCTGGACCAGTTGCTGCACCCGACGATCGACCCCAAGGCGCAGCGCGAGGTCATCGCCGTCGGGTTGCCGGCGTCGCCAGGTGCGGCCACCGGCGAGATCGTGTTCTCGTCAGACGAGGCCGAGGAGCTGAAGTCTGCCGGGCGCAAGGTCATCCTCGTGCGCATCGAGACGAGCCCAGAGGACATCCACGGCATGCATGCCTCCGAAGGCATCCTGACGACGCGTGGCGGCATGACCAGCCACGCGGCGGTGGTTGCCCGCGGCATGGGCAAGCCTTGCGTGTCGGGCGCCGGCTCGCTGCGGGTCGACTATCGCGCCGGCACGCTGATCGCGATGGGGCGTACCTTCCGCAAGGGCGACATCATCACCATCGACGGCTCCAACGGCCAGGTGCTGAAGGGCTCGGTGCCGATGCTGCAGCCGGAGCTGTCGGGCGACTTCGCCGCGATCATGGAATGGGCCGATGCGGCGCGGCGAATGAAGGTGCGCACCAACGCCGAGACGCCGGCCGACGCGCGCATGGCGCGCTCCTTCGGCGCCGAGGGCATCGGCCTGTGCCGCACCGAGCACATGTTCTTCGACGGCGACCGCATCGTCGCGATGCGCGAGATGATCCTTGCCGACAGCGAGAAGGACAGGCGCACCGCGCTTGCCAAGCTGCTGCCGATGCAGCGCTCGGACTTCATCGAGCTGTTCGAGATCATGGCCGGCCTGCCGGTGACGATCCGCCTGCTCGATCCGCCGCTGCACGAGTTCCTGCCCAAGACGGAGGACGAAATCGCCGAAGTCGCCGAAGCGATGAACGTGTCGGCGGACAAGCTGCGCCAGCGCACCGAGGCGCTGCACGAGTTCAACCCGATGCTGGGCCACCGCGGCTGCCGTCTTGCCGTCTCCTATCCCGAGATTGCCGAGATGCAGGCCCGCGCCATCTTCGAGGCGGCAGTCGAGGCAGGCAAGAAGACGGGCAGCCCCGTCGTGCCGGAGATCATGGTGCCGCTGGTCGGACTGATGAAGGAACTCGACTACGTCAAGGCGCGCATCGATGCGGTCGCCAAGAGCGTCATGCAGGAATCGGGCGTCAACATCGACTATCTCGTCGGCACGATGATCGAGCTGCCGCGTGCGGCCATCCGCGCCCATGTGATCGCGGAAGCCGCCGAGTTCTTCTCCTTCGGCACCAACGACCTGACGCAGACGACCTTCGGCATTTCGCGCGACGACGCGGCCTCGTTCCTCGAGACCTACCGCCAGAAGGGCATCATCGAGCAGGACCCGTTCGTCTCGCTCGACATCGATGGCGTCGGCGAACTGGTCAAGATCGCTGCCGAGAAGGGCAGGGCGACGCGGCCCGAGATCAAGCTCGGCATCTGCGGCGAGCATGGCGGCGACCCGGCCTCGATCAGGTTCTGCGAAAGCGTCGGGCTGGACTATGTCTCGTGCTCGCCCTTCCGCGTGCCGATCGCACGGCTGGCCGCAGCGCAGGCCGCGGTGAAGGCGCAAAGGTAGCAGCGCGATCGCGTGAGCGAGTCATACCCAATTCGCAAATTGGGTATGACCGGCTGCGTCAGGAGATTTCGTCAAGCAGGCGGTTGATTTCTGGCCGTTGCTTGAGCGATGACGCGATAGCTTCGCGCCACTTCGCTCCGTTGTTCAGGGCGATCTCGTATGCGATCGCCAGTTCCTGAGGACGATCTTCGACCAAGACCCGGATCAGCGTCTCGGCTTGAGCTAGGTCTTTCGCAATCTTGGCCACGCCTAGCCCGGTTCGGCGTTGGGCCACGATCAGCTTGTGCACTGCATAGCGTTCAGGTTTCGGGACCTGAACCAACACGCCACTTCGGTATAGCGCGACAGCTGGTATCGGCTCTGCGATCAGGTAGCTCAGGAACGGAAGCGTCTGAGCGTAGACGTTCAGAGGTTCGAGCTTGACGACTTCGCTTTTGCTCTGCATGCGAGGAGCAAGAAAGTCGACCATCGCTCCGCCGCCTTTCAACCGCCATCTCGTAGACCTTCCTTTAGGGTCGAGCCCGGGTGCGGGTTCCAAAGACAGGGTTTTGAACGTTTCAGCCAGCGATGGATCGACCTGATCGTCAATTGCCAGCTTGAGGTTTTCGAATGCGGCAATATCGACGTCCTGTGTAACTGCGAGTGTGCCTGAAAAGGCAAATCCCAGTTCGGCGCCGTAAAGTCGGAACGCGTGTGTTCCAACCAGTGTTCCCCCCAACCGGAACACGCCAACTCTCGCCATCGCGCTCAGGATGCTTCCAGTTTGGCGGTCGACCGCCGCAAGCCCGGCTGCGCGCAGTTGCGCCACCAGCAAGGCGGAGTGCCGTTCAAGGCTCTTGTCGTCTTGGATATCTTCCCGCAGGCGTGCGATGAGCTGGCGCATGTCGTCACTGTCCGGGCCAATGTAGCGATCGACGGGCTTGTCACCAATTCTTTGCCGCGCGTACCAGTATTTGCCTTGCGGAAGCTCCTTGAGGAAGGGAGAGCCAGCGATAGCCCTCACGTCGCGCATTCGATGCGCTTCGAGGAGATCCTGGTATGTGCAGCGATACCTTGCGTAGGGTATAGCTAATACCCTACTTCAGCAATTTGTGTAGGGTATATTGGATCGGCAATCCGCTCGGCGCTGCCAAGCCGGTCTCTTCAAGCTGCGGCGCGGAAGGCCTCGACCACGCCGACATAGGCTTCGGCCAGCTTTGCCAGCGGGCTGTTGCTGCGCGATGCCGATTCGACCTTCAGCTTGCCGCCGCTGACGGGCAGCGAAAGCAGCAGGAACTGGCGGCGCGCGCCGTCGCCGATCGAGGCGGCCGCGACATGCTTGTCTTCGCCGTCGTCGTCGATGTGCATCTTGAACAGCAGGATGCCGCCGACAGCTTCGAGCGCGTCGTCGACGAGTTGCGTGAATTCTTCCTCCGTCACACCGGTGGCGGCAACCACCACCTCTTCGGCAACTGCTTGTTCACTCGCCGCGTCGGCAGCGCCGACGGGTTCGAGCGCGAGGTCTTCCGGCGACAGCATGACGGTTTCCGGTGCGGCGGAACTCTCTGCCACCGGCTCCTCAGCCTCGGCCGTCGCCAGCTCGGACGATTGCTCGTCGTCGAACGTCTCGGGTTCGATCATGCCGGGGGTCTCTTCCGCCGACAGCTCGAGCGGTCCTGTTGCTTCCATGACCGGTTCGCTGGTTTCGATCGCGGAATCAGCGTCAACTTCGCCGCCTTCGACGGCTGCCGCCGTCTCGTCGCCGGCCAGTTGCTCGCTGGCATCCGTATCGGCCTGCTCGACCGTGCCGATTTCTCCAGATTGGGTATCGGTCTGCGGCAGGACTTCATCCTCCGCGCGCGGCTGCGTATCCATGTGATCCCTCACATTACTCTACCCACCACACCAGCCGGTAACAAAGGTTAACCGGGACCGTGGCCGCAATATGGCCGCCGGCGTTTTGCCGGCTTGGCATGCCGGAGGGCAGGCTGGACAATCGCGCCATTGCGACCAGAATGGCAGCAGACGATCTGGGAGGATCCGCATGCTTGGACTGATGCAGGAATGGCCGCTGCTGTGCCACAAGATCATCGACCATGCCGCCCGGCAGCACCCGCACCGGGAGATCGTGTCGCGGTCGATCGAGGGGCCCATCGTCCGCACCAACTATGCCGAGTTGCGCACGCGGTCGCTGAAGGTTGCGCAACGGCTGGAGCGCGACGGCTACAAGACGGGCGAGCGTATCGCCACGCTGGCCTGGAACTCGGCGCGGCACATGGAAGCGTGGTACGGCATCATGGGCATGGGCGGGGTCTACCACACGCTCAACCCGCGCCTGTTTCCCGAGCAACTGGTCTGGATCATGAACCATGCTCAGGACCAGGCGCTGTTCGTCGACCTGACTTTCCTGCCGCTGGTGGAGAAGGTCGCGCCGCAGGTGCCCTCGCTCAAGCGCATCATCGTCCTGACCGACGCCGCCCACCTGCCGCAGACGGCGTTGCCGAATGTCACGGCCTATGAGGAGTGGCTGGCCGAGGCCGACGGCGACTATGCCTGGAAGGCGCTCGACGAGCATGCCGCAGCCGGCATGTGCTACACCTCGGGCACGACAGGCGATCCCAAGGGCGTCGTCTACAGCCATCGCTCCAACGTGCTCCACGCCATGATCGCGGTGATGCCGGATGCCATGGGCATCTCGGTCCGCGACGTGGTCATGCCGGTCGTGCCGATGTTTCATGCCAATGCCTGGGGCCTCGCCCAGAGCACGCCGATGGTCGGCGCGAAATTCGTCATGCCGGGCGGCAAGATGGACGGCGCCTCGATCTACGAGATGCTCGACACCGAACGCGTGACATTCACCGCTGCCGTGCCGACCGTCTGGCTGATGCTGCTGCAGCATCTCGAGGAGACCGGCAAGAAATTGCCGCATCTCAACAAGGTGGTGATCGGCGGTTCGGCCTGCCCACGCATGGTCACCGAAAAGTTCGAGCGCAACTACGGCGTCGAGGTGATCCATGCCTGGGGCATGACCGAGATGTCGCCGCTCGGCACCTTGTGCACGATCAAGCCGGAATATGACGATCTCGAAGGCAATGACAGGCTGAACCTCCAGCAGAAGCAGGGTTACACGCCTTTCGGCGTCGAGATGAAGATCACTGACGACGACGACAACGAACTGCCCTGGGACGGCAAGACGTTTGGCAGGCTGAAGGTGCGCGGACCGGCCGTCTCGGGGGCGTATTTCGGTGGCGCCAGCGCCGAGCAATTCGATGCCGACGACTGGTTCGACACCGGCGACGTCGCGCATATCGACGTCAACGGCTACATGCAGATCACCGATCGCTCCAAGGACGTGATCAAGTCGGGCGGCGAGTGGATTTCCTCGATCGAGCTGGAAAATCTCGCCGTCGCGCATCCCGATGTCCAGGAAGCGGCGGTGATCGGAGTCAGGCATTCGCGCTGGGACGAGCGCCCTTTGATGGTTGTCGTGCGCAAGCCGGGCAGGGAGCCCGAGAAGGCCGACATCTTGGCCTTCCTCGATGGCAAGGTCGCCAAGTGGTGGATGCCCGACGATGTCGCCTTCGTCGACGAGATCCCGCACACGGCTACCGGCAAGATCCAGAAGATGGCGTTGCGCGAGAGGTTCAGGGACTATCGGCTGCCATCCGACGCCGCCGGTTGAGCAGGTTCATGTGCGGGACGGCGGCAGGCGTCGCCTTTCCGCTTCAACCGCCGCATGAAACCCTCTAGTTTGCAGCAGCAGCATTTTCGCCGTGGGGACGGCGGCGCTGTGACATTGCAGACGGGTACGGGGTTCCATGGTCGAGTTCCAGTCGAGATATCATGAGCAGCGCACCACGCGCTCGGCCGGACTGTCGCGCGGCATGGCGTCCTTTTCAACGGTGCTGCTGATCACCGCCGTGCTCGGCCACCGCCGTGGCCTGATCGAGACGACCGCGTTCTTCTGGGTGCTCGGCATCGTTGCCCTGCTCGCCGCCTTCGCGTTGCTGCTGTCAGGCTTTGCCTTTTCGCGGCTGTGGAAGTTTGGCGATCGCGGCGGTCACGACCTGACAGCCGGTGCCTTGCTCGGGCTCGTCGTTCTCGCGCCGTTCGGCTTCGTCGCCTACCAGATCGCCACCTTGCCGATGCTGCGCGACATCTCGACCGACACCGAGGTTCCGCCGGCGTTGACGGCGGCGGTGTCGTTGCGGACGCCTGCGATGAACAGCCTGGAATTGCCCTCGGCCGGCGAGCGCGCCTTGCAGGCCCAGGCCTATCCGCTGGTTGCCGGGCGGCGATACGACCTGTCGCTCGACCGGGTTCTGGAGAGCGTGTCGGCGGTCCTGGGACGGCAGGGCTGGGAGGTCGTGGTGCCGCCGCCGGCCGCCGAGCAGGCCATCGGCGAGGTCGACATCGAGGCCGTAGCGCGGACCTTCATTCTGGCCCTGCCGTCGGACGTGGCGATTCGGCTGGTGGATGACGGCGATTCGACCTTCGTCGACATGCGTTCCGCCTCACGCTACGGCCGTCACGACCTTGGCGACAATGCCGAGCGGATCACCGCATTCCTGACGGCGCTCGATCAGGAGATCGCCGCCCAGGCCGGCACGGCAACCACCGCAACACCCGAGCAATAGCCTCACCTGACCGGCGAATAGACGCTGTCGATCGCTGGCGCTTCGCTGCTGGTAGCCTGGCCGCGCCCGACCAGGTCTTCGAGATGGGCGAGGACCGAGAGGCCGGCTGCACCGTAGAGCCGGGGATCGGTATCGCGATAGATCGCGCGCACGATGTCGGGGATCAGGCGGTCCCCGGCGCCAAGCCGCTCGAGGATGGCCTGTTCGCGCATCCTGCGGTGCGCCTTCAGCCCGGGCACGAAGGTTTGTGGCGCCACCACCGGGCCGCCATGGCCGGGCAGATAGAGGCGGTCATCGCGTGCGATGAGCTTGTCGAGCGATGCCATGTAGTCCGACATTGCGCCATCGGGCGGGGCGACGATCGAGGTCGACCAGGCCATGACGTGGTCGGCTGAAAACAGAACGCCGGTGCCCTCGAGCGCGAAGGCGGCGTGGTTCGCGGCATGGCCGGGCGTCAGCACCGTGCGCATGCGCCAGCCGTCGCCGTCGACGATCTGGCCGTCTGCCATGACGAGGTCGGGCACGAAGTCGGTATCGCTGCTGGCGTCGAGCGGGGCGATCTCGCCAATCCGCAACGGCCGTGCGGGGCGGTGTGGGCCTTCGGCAACAGTTACCGCGCCGGTCAGCGCCTTGAGGCGCGCTGCCAGCGGCGAGTGGTCGCGATGGGTGTGGCTGACGAAGACATGACTGACCGGCCGCCCGGCAATGGCGCGGATCAGGGCTTCGAGATGAGCCTCGTCGGCCGGCCCGGGATCGAGGACGGCCAAGGTGTCGCGGCCGATGATGTAGCTGTTGGTGCCGTGGAAGGTGAAAGGGCCGGGATTGTTGGCGGTGATCCGCATGACGCCCTCGGCGACCGGGACCGGCTGGCCGTAGGCGGGATCGAAGCGTGTATCGAGGTCGAGGGACATGGCCGGCCAATATCTGTGAGTTCGAGGAGCCAGAGGCAAATTCGTTTGCCGCGTAGCACGGAAGACAATATAGGGAAAATCACGTCTAGCGTGCTTTGGTACGCACAGCACAAAGGGGTTTACATGGCCGTTGCATCCAGCAGTTCCACCGCACTCATCTCCGCGGCATTGCCCGAAAAGGGCGCGATGCGCCTGGCGACCCAGCTTCTTCTGGCCGTTGCCGGTTCGCTGCTGCTCATCGCCTCGGCCAAGACCAAGGTCATGCTCGGACCGGTCGACATGTCGCTGCAGACGCTCGCCGTCCTCGGCATCGCCGCAGCCTACGGAATGCGTCTCGGCCTTGCGACGATCCTGCTCTACATGGCCCAGGGCGCCATGGGGTACCCGGTGTTCCAGAGCACGCCCGAGAAGGGCCTCGGCCTTGCCTACATGCTCGGTTCGACCGGCGGCTACCTCGCCGGCTTCGTCGCCATGGTGGCGATCGTCGGCTGGGCCGTCGACCGCGGCTGGGGCCGCAGCATCGTCAAGATGCTCGGCGCCATGCTCGTCGCCGAAGTCGTGATGATGGCGATGGGCTTCTCCTGGCTGTCGCTGCTGATCGGCGCCGAGAAGTCGTGGCAGTTCGGCGTCGTGCCGTTCATCGTGCCCGACCTGATCAAGGTGGCGCTCGCTGCCGCAGCCGTTCCGGCGATCTGGGCGCTGCTTCCCAAGAAGGGCTGACCGGCCAAGGACTGCATACTGGTCTTAGCAACGCCCCGGCTCTAGAAAGGCCGGGGCGTTTTGCATTTGAAGAGCATTGGGATCATGACTGTTCTTGTCACCGGCACTGCCGGGTTCATCGGCTTCCACGTCGCCAGGCGGCTTCTGGCGGAGGGATACGAAGTTGTCGGCTTCGACAGTGTCACCGACTATTACGACACCTCGCTCAAGCGGTCGCGGCTGGAAATCCTGGCCGAGAACGACGATTTCCGCTTCATCCGGGCCGACCTCGCCGACGCGGCGGCGGTGAAATCGGCCTTCGAATGCCGTCCGGAGATCGTCATCAACCTCGCCGCACAGGCCGGGGTGCGCTATTCGCTCGAAAATCCGCAAGCCTATGTCGACGCCAACGTCACCGGCTTTCTCAACATCCTCGAGAATTGCCGCGCAACGCAGCCGAAGCACCTGATCTACGCCTCGTCGAGTTCGGTGTATGGCGGCAACAAGAAGCAGCCCTATTCGCCGCGCGACGGCGTCGATCACCCCGTCAGCCTCTATGCGGCGACGAAGAAGGCCAATGAACTGATGGCGCATACCTACAGCCACCTGTTCGGCGTGCCCGCCACCGGCTTGCGCTTCTTCACCGTCTACGGGCCCTTGGGGCGGCCTGACATGGCCTATTACAAGTTCACCCGTGCCATCTTCGCGGGCGAACCCATCGACATCTACAACAACGGCGACATGTACCGCGACTTCACCTATGTCGACGACATCGTCGAGGGCATCGTCCGCCTCATCGACCTGCCGCCAAAGGCCGATCCCGACTATGACATCGCCGCTGGCGGCGCCACGGGCAGCTGGGCGCCGCATCGCGTCATGAACATCGGCAACCGCCGCAAGGAACATCTGATGGAGATGATCCGCATTCTCGAGCGCGCGACAGGCCGAGAGGCGGTGAAGAACTTCATGCCGCTGCAGCCGGGCGACGTGCTCAGCACATGGGCCGACGTCAGCGACCTCGAGGCATTGATCGGCGAGCTTCCGCACACGCCGATCGAGGAGGGCCTGCTGCGCTTCGTCGATTGGTACGGCCGGTACTACCGCGTCCAATAGCCGGGGCATTCAGGCATATTGGCCTCCGGTCGCCGCAGCGCCGGCCACGCTTCCGGGAAGGTAGGTCGCTCCGCCGCCGGCGGTATCGATGACGCCGTTGAGTGCCGCACTGTAGCGCTGGCCGGTCGCGCTGCCGCTGAATGCCATGCCCGCGCAAGCGATCGTGCCATGCCGGCAGCCGGCAAAGGCGGTGGCGAAGGCGGGCGTCCCCGAGAGCGTCACGGTCCGGCCGTCGGTGTTGATGATCCCGCCGCTCTGCGCCGACCAATGCATCGGCGATGCGCCTGAAATGCTGTAGTTGCCGGCAGCGATCGCCGCGCCGTTGTTCCTGCACAGGATATGCGCCTGGGCGCAGGCCCCGAAACGGACGTTCTGGAACCGGAGCGTGCCGCCGTCCGCGTCGAGGCCGAAGCCGCTGGCCGACGTCCTCATCTCCATGTCCTTGACCAGGCAAGCCGTGCCGGACGGCGCGCTGATGGCATTCGCACTGGTGGTCGAGACGATCACGTTGGCCGGCGTCCCGTTGTTGCCGGCAATGACGAGCGCCGATGGCCCAGCCTGGCCGGTCATCGCCGGAACGACGATGGCGCCGGCATAGGTGCCGTCGGCGACCTGGATGGTGACCGTGAAACCGGCCATGTCGAGGCTCGCCGCGGCGTCGAGCCCCTTCTGGATCGTCAGGAAGGCGCCGCCGCTGGTGTTGGTCAGCCCGTTGTTGGCATCCGAGCCGTCGGTGCGGACGAAATAGGTCCGGTTGGCAGCGAGCAGTTCGCGGACATGGCGCCTTGCCACTGCCTGGTTCTGGTCGGTCAATGGCAACGCTGCCGGCAACAGCACGCGCCCGTCCGAACGGCTGACCTGCAGCGCCTCCGTCCAGGCGCCGCCATCGGGAGAAACCTTGAGGTGCCAGTCGTCGTCGCCGGCGAGGCCGAATTCGGCGCGGCCGGAATAGCCGGTCTGAAACAGCAGCGAGGCATTGTCGCCGGCGGCAGCCTTGTTGATCTTGACCTGCTGGCCAGCGCCGAGATTGTCGAACAGCACCGCCTGGCTCTTCACCGAGAGCCGATTGGTGGTGTCGGCGGTCGTGTTGATGCCGACCATGGCCGCCGGGTTGATGCCGAGCGCGACGGTGTCGACCCAGCCGGTGCCGTCATGGGCAAGGATGCGCTGTTCGTCGGCGACCCAGGCAAGCCAGCCCCTGACCGGGTTGTGGAAGGCCCAGGCGCCGTCCTGCCAGCCGGCGATCTGGCCGACCTTGCCGGCCCAGCCGCCGGTTGCCGCAGCCGCGACGATGTAGCGGTCGCCCTCGGCAGGCGAGGCAGGCGGCGCTGCCAGATGCCGGTCGAGAACGGAGAGTTGCACGAGGATGTCGATCGCCTGCAGCGCCTCGTTGTGGGTGACATGTTTCTGTGCCTGGGACGGCATGATGAAGGGCATTTTCAGGTTGGTCGTTTGTTCCAAGGCGGGCTCCTCTCGTTGGCTCTTGCGCGATGATAGGGCCGGCCGGAAGGGGGGTGGAAAAGCGGACATGTCTATCCACGCTTCGAGCCCTGTTTCGGCATGCGGTGGAATGGCATTCCCGAAGTTGCGGCGCAGGGGGCAAAACTGACTTGGCCGGCCGCGAAATTTGGACTTGCGCTGCTTGAGACGCCGCCGGTTTGCGGGGAAACTGCAGCCAATCGGTCGTTTCGGCTCCAGAGCCGCGGCCAAGGAACGATTTCCGAAGGCTTTTCAATGCTTGCCAGACTGACTCACCTGGACCGTCTCGAGGCGGAGGCGATCCACATCTTCCGTGAGGTCGCAGCCACTTTTACCAAGCCCGTGATGCTCTATTCCGTTGGGAAGGATTCCTCCGTCCTGCTGCATCTGGCGATGAAAGCCTTCTACCCGGCCAAGCCGCCGTTTCCGTTCCTCCATGTCGACACGACCTGGAAGTTCCGCGAGATGATCGAGTTTCGCGACACGATGGCGCGCGAGCTCGGCTTCGATCTCCTGGTTCACGTCAACCCGGACGGTGTCCGCGACAACATCAATCCGTTCGACCATGGGTCGAATACCCACACCCATGTGATGAAGACTGTCGGCCTGCGCCAGGCGCTCGACAAATACGGCTTCGACGCGGCCTTCGGCGGTGCCCGCCGCGACGAGGAGAAGTCGCGCGCCAAGGAGCGCATCTTCTCGTTCCGCAACGCCCAGCATGCCTGGGACCCCAAGAACCAGCGCCCGGAGATGTGGAAGATATTCAACACCCGCGTGTCGGCTGGGGAATCGATCCGTGTCTTCCCGCTGTCCAATTGGACCGAGCTCGATATCTGGCAGTACATCCTGCAGGAAAACATACCGATCGTACCGCTCTATTTCGCCAAGCATCGCCCGGTGGTCGAGCGCGACGGCATGCTGATCCTGCGCGACGACGACCGCATGAAGCTGCATCCGGGCGAGGTGGTGGAGAACAAGCTGGTGCGCTTCCGCACGCTGGGCTGCTACCCGCTGACCGGTGCGATCGAATCCGACGCCGACAGCCTCGAAGGCATCGTCAGCGAAATGCTGACGGCTCGCACCTCCGAACGGCAGGGACGCCTCATCGACCGCGACGAAGCCGGCTCGATGGAAAAGAAGAAGCGCGAAGGGTATTTCTGAGCATGCGGCACGCACTGGCAAACAAGGTCGAGGCTGCAGAAAGCGTCCGCGAATATCTCGCCGGCCAGGAGCAGAAGTCGCTCCTGCGCTTCCTGACCTGCGGTTCGGTCGATGACGGCAAGTCGACGCTGATCGGCCGGCTTTTGTCCGACACCAAGCAGATCTTCGAGGACCAGCTCGCGGCCCTGGAACGCGATTCCCGCAAGCATGGCACCACGGGCGAGGATGTCGATTTCGCGCTGCTGGTCGACGGGCTGGAAGCCGAACGCGAGCAGGGGATCACCATCGACGTCGCCTACCGCTTCTTTGCCACGCCGAAGCGCAAGTTCATCGTCGCCGACACGCCCGGCCACGAGCAGTACACGCGCAACATGGCGACCGGCGCCTCGACGGCAGATCTTGCCATCGTGCTGGTCGACGCGCGACAGGGCGTCTTGCGCCAGACGCGGCGCCACTCGATCATCGCCTCGCTGCTCGGCATCAGGAACATCGTCGTCGCGGTCAACAAGATCGACCTCGTCGGCTTCGACCAGAAGGTATTCGACCGCATCACGGCCGAATACGCCGCCTTTGCCGAGAGCCTGGGCTTCAAGTCGGTAGTGCCGATCCCGATGTCGGCGCGCTTTGGCGACAACGTCACCCGGCGCTCGGACAAGATGGGCTGGTATTCGGGCCCGACGCTGATCGAGCATCTCGAGTCGGTGGTCGTCGAGGAAGAAGCTGCCGAGCGCCCGTTCCGCTTCCCGGTGCAATATGTCAACCGGCCCAACCTCGATTTTCGTGGCTTCGCCGGCACCATCGCTTCAGGCTCGGTCTCACAGGGCGACGAGATCGTCGTCGCCAAGTCGGGAAAACCCTCCACGGTCAAGCGCATCGTCGCCCAGGGCGGCGACCTGCGCACGGCGGTTGCCGGCCAGGCCGTCACCATCGTGCTCGAAGACGAGGTCGAGGTTTCCCGCGGCAATCTGCTGGTGGCGCCTGCGGCACGGCCGCATGTCGCCGACCAGTTCGCCGCCAATGTCGTCTGGTTCGACGAGCAGGCACTGCTTCCCGGGCGCTCCTACATCCTGCGCACCGAGACCGACCAGGCCAGCGCCACCGTCACCGATCTCAAGTACCGTATCAACGTCAACGATTTCGCCCATGAGGCGGCGAAGTCGCTGGAGATGAACGAGGTCGGCGTCTGCAACATTTCGGCCCAGTCGCCTGTCGCCTTCGACAGCTTCGCCGACAACCGCACCACTGGCGCCTTCATCCTGATCGACCGGATCAGCAACGCCACCGTCGGCGCCGGCATGATCCTGCATCCGCTGCGCCGGTCGGAGAACATCCACTGGCAGTCGCTCGACGTGACGAGCAAGGCGCGTGCCGACCTCAAGAACCAGCGCCCGGCGGTGCTGTGGTTCACCGGCCTGTCGGGCTCCGGCAAGTCGACGGTCGCCAACCTGCTGGAAAAGAAGCTGCACGCCACCGGGCGCCACACCTACGTGCTCGATGGCGACAATGTCCGCCACGGCCTCAACCGCGATCTCGGCTTCACCGACGAGGATCGGGTCGAGAACATCCGCCGCGTCGCCGAAGTCGCCAAGCTGATGGCCGATGCCGGCCTGATCGTCATCGTCTCGTTCATCTCGCCCTTCCGAGCCGAGCGCCGCATGGCGCGCGAACTGATGGGACAGGGCGAGTTCGTCGAGGTGTTCGTCGATACGCCGTTCGAGGAATGCGCCAAGCGCGACCCGAAGGGTCTCTATGCGCGCGCGCTGGCCGGTGCGATCAAGAATTTCACCGGTGTCGATTCGCCCTATGAAACGCCGAAGAATCCTGAGATTCATCTCCAGACCCTCGGCAAGACCCCTGAAGAGATGGTCGAGGCGGTCGAGGCCTGGCTGAATGAGCGAGACATTGCAGAACACCAATACGACGACGGCGGCGGCATCTGACGAAGCCATCCTGCAAGTGATCGAACGCCTGGCACTGGATGCCGGGCGGGCGGTCATGGACGTCTTCCATTCCGACATCTCGGTGAAGGAAAAGGCCGACGCCTCGCCGGTGACACAAGCCGATCGCGCGGCGGAACGCGTGATCCTGGCGGGCCTGCGCTCGGCGTTTCCGGACATCCCTTGCGTTGCCGAAGAAGAGACGGCCGAGGGCATCGTCCCGCCAGAGCTCGGTCAGGTTTTCTTTCTTGTCGACCCGCTCGACGGCACCAAGGAATTCGTCAGGCGCCATACCGATTTCACCGTCAACATCGCGCTGATCCGGGGCGGAGCGCCGGAGATCGGCGTCGTCTACGCGCCTTGCACGGGGCGCTTCTTCTCCGGCCGGCCGGGCAGGGCGGAAGCCTTCGAGGCCCGTGACGGCGAGGCCGTCTCGGAGCGCCGTCGCGTTCACGTGCGCGAGGGCCGCCAGCCGCTGACCATCGTCGCCAGCCGCTCGCACCGGACGCCGGAAACCGATGCCTTCATCAAGAAGGTCGCGGCGGCCGAGATCGTGTCTGTCGGTTCGTCCTTGAAGTTCTGCCTGGTGGCGGCCGGAGAGGCCGACATCTACCCGCGCTTCGGCCGGACGATGGAATGGGACACCGCCGCAGGCGATGCCGTGCTGCGCGCGGCCGGCGGGATCACCCACACGCTCGACGGCGAACCGCTCGTCTATGGCAAGCGCAACCAGGCCGGCGAGGACGACTTCGCCAACCCGCACTTCGTCTCGACGGGCCGGATCGTCGATCCGGCCTTCAAGTTCTGATCGGGAAGCGGCGTCTTACTCGGCCGCGATCTTGGCCGAGTTGGAGCCGACGTAGTTGCGGATCGTGGTGATGATCCGGTCCTGGTCGGCCTCGCTGAGATAGGGATGCATCGGCAGGCACAGGATAGTGCCCGGGACTGCATCGGACACCGGCAGGCCACCCGGCGTGCGCGGATAGTGGCTGTAGGCCACCTGCACATGCAGCGGCTTCACGTAGTAGATGACCGAAGGGATGCCCTCGGCCTGCAGGTGGGCCTTGAGGCCATCGCGGTCGGCGGTCTCGATGGCATATTGTGCCCAGGCGGAACGACCGCCGGCCGGCGCGCGCGAGGCCTTCACCACGTCGCCGAGGCCGTCGGCGTAGCGCTGGGCGATACGGGCGCGTGCCTGCATCTCGTCCTCGAGGATGGCGAGCTTCTCGATCAGGATCGCCGCCTGCAGCGTGTCGAGACGTGAGTTCAGGCCGACATGGATGTTGTCGTACTGGGTCTCGCCCTTGCCGTGGAAGGCGAAGGAACGCAGGCGCGCGGCGAATTCGTCGTCGTTGGTGAACATCGCACCGCCGTCGCCGTAGCAGCCGAGCGGCTTGGCCGGATAGAAGCTGGTGGAAGCGACATGGCCGTAGGCGCCGCACATCTTGCCGTCCTGCGAGCCGCCGATCGACTGGGCGGCGTCCTCGATGACGAGGAGGTTCTCGCGCTTGGCGATGGCGTCGATCGCCGCATAGTCGGCGGCGATGCCGAACAGGTCGACCGGGATGATCGCCTTCGGCTTGAGGCGGCCTTCCGCCTTGATCATGGCGATCGCGGCTTCCAGGCTCTCGATCGAGATGTTGTAGGTGTCGGGTTCGATGTCGACGAAGACCGGCTCGGCCTTGGCAAGGGCCACCACCTCGGCGGTCGCGGCAAAGGTGAAGCTCGGCACGAAGACGGCATCGCCCGGGCCGATGCCGGAGGCGAGCAGCGGCAGAAGCAACGCATCGGTGCCGTTGGCGCAGGCGATGACATGCTTGACGCCGACATACTTTGCCAGCTGGTTCTCGAATTCGGTGACTTCAGGGCCGAGAATGTAGCGGCCGTCATCGACAACCTTGTCGATAGCCGCCTTCAGACGGTCGCGGATTCGTTCGCGCTGCGCGCCGAGATCGATGAACTGCATGATGGCCCCAAAAACCCAATCGTTTCTTCGGGCCGCTGATAGCAGAGTTGCTGAGTCCGAAACAGCCGAGCCCCCTGCGGCATCCTTGGCGCGGCTCCGGTTCTTGTTACTTTCGGTTGCAGCGATTTCGCGCCCAAATCGGCGGAAAACATGGGGTTTTGCGCGCCGGCCGTTGAGCCGGCTTGGCGATGCGAAACATAAAGTGATCGGCTAAATCGCCGGAAAACGTCCGTTTCAGGCCAGTTCGCGCCGCCATGGCGGGTTTGCGCCGGCCCGCGACACGGTCACCGCCGCTGCCCGTGCCCCGAGCGAAAGTGCTGCTTCGATGGCTGATTCCGAAAGGGCGGCGACGGCACCTTTAGTCAGGGCGCCCTGTTCATGCAGGGCGGCAAGGACACCCGCGTTGAACGTGTCGCCGGCGCCGACCGTGTCGACCACGGTCACCTTTTCGGGCGTCACCGAGACCGTGTGCCGGGCGCTGTAGGCGGTGGCGCCCTTGCTGCCCTTGGTGACGATCACCAGCTTTGGACCCTTGAGCAGCCAGTTGGCGGCGATCTCGTCATGGCTGCCGGTTTCGCCGAACCAGGCCAGGTCCTCGTCCGAAAGCTTGACGATGTCGGCCATGCCGAGCATCCGCCGCATCCGTTCGAGATGCGCCTGCTTGTCCTGGATGAAGCCCGGCCGGATGTTCGGGTCCAGCATCGTCACCCGGTTCTTGTGCTCGCGCTTCATCAGCGCTTCGTAGGCTGAGCCGCAGGGTTCCGGGATCAGGCTGATCGCCCCGAACAGCAGGGCGTCGATGTCGTCGCCGAGCGTGGGCAGGTTGGCCTCGGTCAGCATCCGCCCGGCGGTGTTTTCGTCGTAAAAGGTGTAGGTGGCATGGCCGTTGTCGAGCCGGACGAAGGCCAGCGTCGTCGGGCGGCCCGACAGGTTGGCATAGCGCGAGCCGACATCGCTTGCCGCAAGCACCTCGCGAATCTGCTGGCCGAACAGGTCGGACGACAGGCCGGAGAAGAATTCGGTGGGCACGCCGAGGCGGCCGAGCGCGATCGCCGAGTTGAAGATGGCGCCGCCGGCATAAGGTGCGAAGGACGGTTCGCCGGCCGCACTGTGCCGGGGCAGCATGTCGATGAGCGCTTCGCCGCAGCACAGGATCATGGCTTGCCGGTTCCCTTCGGGTAGATGACGCCCTTGCGGACGATGATGTTGGCGTAAAGCCTTGGTTCGCTTGTGGCGATGATGGTGTGGGCCGTCTTGACGCGGCTGTAGAAGGCGTCGCCGGCGAGCGGCACGACCGAAAAGCCGGGCGCGCGATGGGCGCACACCGCCTCGATCTCACCGTGCACGGGGTCGTGCAGGGCAGGGTCGCCCTTGACCGAGGAGCGGAAGATCGCCTGCGGCACGAAATCGTCGACGGGCAGCACCTGAAGCACGGCGTCGAGCACGGGGATCAGGTCGAGGCCGTCGGCGCGGATGACGCGGCGGCCATGCTCAAGCGCGGGATAATTGCCGTCGACGATGGCGATTTCGTCGCCATGGCCCATGGCGCGGAGCGTGAACAGCAGGTCCGGGCCGAGCAGGGGGGGAATGCCGATGAGCACGATCAGACCCCCCGCGACGGCGCCGTCGAGCCGATGAGGAAGCGTTCCGACAGCGGCAGGCTGGCGCCGCCCAGCGCGCGCGCGTGGATGCCCACCGTGCCTTCACGCACCGACGGAATGCGCAGGCCTTCGACGTCGATCTTGCCGATTGCCGCCTGCACCGCCTGCACCAGGCGGGTGCGGATCGCCGGCGGCATCCAGCCGTCGATGACCGCACTTTCGAAATCGATGACCGAGGCCGACGCGACGATCGCGTAGGCCAGCGCGTCCGATGCGGTCGCTATCCAGCCGTCGAGTTCAGGGCCGAGGTCGCGCCACTCCTCGGGCGAGGTCCAGAGATAGGACGCCTCGATGCCCTTCGCGTTCAGCGCTTTTTCGAGCACCGCGATCGAGGCGACGTCGATGAGCTGCGTCGGCCTCCCGCCCGGGCCTGGCACCGGCATCGAGCCGAGCGCGCCGGCATTGCCGGTCGGGCCGCTGTAGAGCCTGCCGTTCAGCACGACACCGCCGCCGGCAAAGGCGCCGATGTAGAAATAGACGAAGTCGCGCAAGGCGCCGATATCGCCGAACACCAGTTCGGCGCCGCAGGCGGAGGTGGCGTCGTTCTGCACGTAGACGGGGAAGGAAAACAGCGTCTGCAGATCGGCGCGGATGTCGCGGTTGCGCCATTCGTCCATGACCTCGCGCGGCGCACCCGCCGTGTCGACCCAGCTCCACAGCTCGAACGGCATGGCGACGCCGAGCCCGGCGATGCGCTGGTCCTGTTCCCGCGTCAGGCTGGCGCGCATCTGGGCGATGCCCGATCTGACGAAGTCGATCGTGTCGCGCGGAGTGGGGTAGCCATACGAATTCTGCAGCATGGCGCGCGTCTTGCCGAGGAAGTCGATGAGCACGAGTTCGGCGCTGCGACGGCCGATCTTGAGGCCGATGAAGAAGGCTCCCTCGGGATTGAGCGCCATCGGGATCGATGGCTGGCCGATCTTGCCGCGGATGGGCTCCTGGCGTAGCAGCAGCCCTTCGACCTCCAATTCGCGCATGATCACCGAGACTGTCTGCGCCGACAGGCCGGTCATGCGCGCAATGTCGGATTTGGCCAGCGCGCCGCTCTGCCTGACCAGCGACAGCACCAGCCGTTCATTGTGATCGCGCATGCCGCTCTGGTTGGTGCCGCGCAGTTGCTGGCTTTCAGCAGCGTCCGGCGAACCGTGCCTCGAACTTCCGGCCTCCACCGGCTTCCTCCCGTCAATTTCAGACTTTTCTTTTGGGACAGAATGCGGGCCGACTGCAATCCTGTCAATAATAAATAAGAGTGATTTAATTATTGACAGCCGATCTCGATTGGTGTTTCGTCGGTGCCGGATACTCGACTGGGAAGAGTGAACGAGCATCCGGGGCGAAGCCCGCTGATCGGGCTCGCATGGTTTGGTTTGGAGGAGTACCAGATGAAATTTTCAGTTCTGAAGACGACTGTCTTTGGTGCGGCCGTTGCCGCGCTCGCAAGCATAGCCGCGCCGGCTTCGGCCGCCGAGGTTGGCGCCTGCCTGATCACCAAGACCGACACCAATCCCTTCTTCGTCAAGATGAAGGAAGGTGCCACCGCCAAGGCAACCGAGCTCGGCGTGACACTGAAGAGCTACGCCGGCAAGATCGACGGTGACAGCGAAAGCCAGGTCGCGGCGATCGAGACCTGCATCGCCGACGGCGCCAAGGGCATCCTGATCACCGCGTCCGACACCAAGGGCATCGTGCCGACGATCAAGAAGGCGCGCGACGCCGGCATCCTGGTCATCGCGCTCGACACCCCGCTCGAGCCGGCAGATGCTGCCGACGCCACCTTCGCCACCGACAACCTGCTCGCCGGCAAGTTGATCGGCCAGTGGGCCGCCGCCACGCTCGGCGACAAGGCCAAGGACGCCAAGGTTGCCTTCCTCGACCTGACCCCCTCGCAGCCGACCGTCGACGTCCTGCGCGACCAGGGCTTCATGATGGGCTTCGGCATCGACGTGAAGGACGCCAACAAGATCGGCGACGAAGACGACGCGCGCATCGTCGGTCACGACGTCACCAACGGCAACGAAGAAGGTGGCCGCAAGGCCATGGAAAACCTTCTCCAGAAGGATCCCGGCATCAATGTCGTGCACACCATCAACGAGCCTGCCGCTGCCGGTGCCTACGAGGCGCTCAAGGCCGTCGGCATGGAGAAGAACGTGCTGATCGTCTCGGTCGACGGCGGCTGCCCGGGTGTCAAGAACGTCCAGGACGGCGTCATCGGCGCGACCTCGCAGCAATATCCGCTGATGATGGCCGCACTCGGCATCGAGGCGATCAAGAAGTTCGCCGACAGCGGCGAGAAGCCCAAGCCGACCGAAGGCAAGGACTTCTTCGACACCGGCGTTTCGCTGGTAACCGACAAGCCGGCCGCCGGCGTGGAATCCATCGACGTCAAGACCGGCCTGGAGAAGTGCTGGGGTTGATCTGACCGCCTGACGGCGTGACACTCCTTGCAGACGAAGGGCGGCCCCTTGGTCGCCCTTCCTACAAGGGGGATATGAAATCCCTCATCGGAGGAAATCGACATGACTGACGCTTCGGCAGATGCCAGGCGGCCGCAAGAGTTCGAGAAGGTTCTCTCGGGCAGCGACACGTCAGTGGCCAGCTTCGACACGCATACGCGTTCGCCGATCGAGAAGATCCAGCATTTCCTGCATTCCAATCCGGCCGCGGTGCCGCTCATCGTGCTCGTGGCCTCGATCGTGCTTTTCGGCCTGATCATCGGCGGCAAGTTCTTCTCGGCCTTCTCGATGACGCTGATCCTGCAGCAGGTGGCGATCACCGGCATCATCGGCGCCGCCCAGACGCTGGTTATCCTGACCGCCGGCATCGACCTGTCCGTCGGCGCCATCATGGTGCTGTCGTCGGTGGTGATGGGCCAGTTCACCTTCCGCTACGGCCTGCCGCCGTCGCTGGCGATCCTGTGCGGCTTCGCCGTCGGCGCGCTGTGCGGCTGGATCAACGGCGCGCTCGTCTCCTACATGAAGCTGCCGCCGTTCATCGTCACGCTCGGCACCTGGCAAATCGTTCTGGCGACGAACTTCCTCTACTCGGCCAACGAGACGATCCGCGCCCAGGATATCGAGACCCAGGCGCCGATCCTCCAGTTCTTCGGTGCGAATTTCCGCCTCGGCAATGCCGTGTTCACCTATGGCGTTGTCGCCATGGTGCTGCTGGTGGCTGTCCTCTGGTACATCCTGAACCACACCGCCTGGGGGCGGCATGTCTACGCCATCGGCGATGATCCCGAAGCCGCCCAGCTTTCCGGCGTGCGGGTCAACAGGGTCCTCATCTCGGTCTACGTCATCTCCGGTCTGATCTGTGCCCTCGGCGGCTGGATGCTGATCGGCCGCATCGGCTCCGTGTCGCCGACGGCAGGCCAGTTCGCCAACATCGAATCCATCACCGCGGTGGTGATCGGCGGCATCTCGCTGTTCGGCGGGCGCGGATCGATCCTCGGCATGCTGTTCGGCGCGCTGATCGTCGGCGTCTTCCAGCTCGGCCTTCGCCTCATCGGCACCGACCCGCAGTGGACCTATCTGCTGATCGGCACCCTCATCATCATCGCGGTCGCGATCGACCAGTGGATCAGAAAGGTTGCAGGCTGATGGCTACCGAACCTCTTCTCACCGCCCGCGGGCTGGTCAAGCGCTACGGCCGCGTCACCGCCCTCAACAATGCCGACTTCGACCTCTATCCCGGCGAAGTTCTCGCCGTCATCGGCGACAATGGCGCCGGCAAGTCGTCGCTCATCAAGGCGATCTCCGGCGCCGTCACGCCCGACGAGGGCGAGATACTGCTGGAAGGCAAGCCGGTGAACTTCAAGTCGCCGATGGAGGCGCGAGACGCCGGCATCGAGACGGTCTACCAGAATCTCGCTTTGTCGCCGGCGCTGTCGATCGCCGACAACATGTTCCTCGGTCGCGAAATCCGAAAGCCAGGCATTCTCGGCAACTGGTTCCGCATGCTCGACCGGGGCGCGATGGAAAAGCGGGCGCGCGAAAAGCTGACCGAGCTTGGCCTGATGACCATCCAGAACATCAGCCAGGCGGTCGAGACGCTCTCCGGCGGCCAGCGCCAGGGCGTGGCGGTGGCACGAGCCGCGGCGTTCGGCTCCAAGGTCGTCATCATGGACGAGCCGACGGCGGCGCTCGGCGTCAAGGAAAGTCGCCGCGTGCTCGAACTGATCCTCGACGTGAAGCGGCGCGGCCTGCCGATCGTGCTGATTTCGCACAACATGCCGCATGTCTTTGAGGTTGCCGACCGCATCCACATCCATCGCCTCGGGCGCCGGCTGACGGTCATCGATCCGAAGGAATACACCATGTCGGATGCCGTGGCCTTCATGACCGGAGCCAAGGCACCGCCGGAGGCAGCAATCGCCGCCTGACCGGCCGGGTACAACCTCAGATCTCCGCGCCGCGAGATATTGACGCGGAGATTTAAATCGATTGAGATCGCATTCGGGATGGCTAAAATGAATGCGGGAGGTCAGGTGTCGGCAGGCGAGGCAAGTCAAGGGTGGCCGAACAATATGCGAGAGGCGAGATGACCCGCGCAGTGACCACGAAGATTCCTCAGCCGCCGCTTGGCGACACGAGCCCCGAGGCATTGGCTGCCGAAATCCTGAGCGCGCTGAAGTACCGGCTCGGTAAGGATGCCACGGTCGCGACCGACTATGACTGGCTGACCGCTTCGATCAAGGTCGTGCGCGACCGCATCGTCGACGAGTGGATCTCTTCCACCAAGGAGGCCTACGACCAGAGCGCCAAACGGGTCTATTACCTCTCGCTGGAGTTCCTGATCGGCCGCCTGATGCGCGATGCATTTTCCAATCTTGGCCTGATGGACGCAATGCGCCAGGCGCTTGCCTCGCTCGGCGTCGAGTTCGACGTCATCGCCAAGCTCGAGCCTGATGCGGCACTCGGCAATGGCGGCCTTGGCCGGCTCGCCGCCTGCTTCATGGAAAGCATGGCGACCGTCGACATTCCGGCCCATGGTTACGGCATTCGTTACGCCAACGGCATGTTCCGCCAGGAAATCCACGATGGCTGGCAGGTCGAACTGCCTGAAACCTGGCTCGAACACGGCAATTCTTGGGAGTTCGAGCGTCGCGAACGCGCCTTCGAGGTCGGTTTCGGCGGTTCGGTCGAGCAGGTCACCGCACCGGACGGCAGGCTCGAGCGCCACGTCTGGAAACCCACCGATCGCGTCCTGGCCGTTGCCTACGACACGCCTGTCGTCGGCTGGCGCGGCGCGCGTGTCAACACGCTGCGGCTGTGGTCGGGCATGCCGCTCGACCCGATCCTGCTCGACAAGTTCAATGCCGGCGACCACATCGGCGCGCTGGCCGAAAGCAACAAGGCCGATGCGCTGTCGCGCGTGCTCTATCCCGCGGATTCGCACAAGGCCGGCCAGGAACTGCGGCTGCGGCAGGAGTATTTCTTCTCGACCGCCTCGCTGCAGGACATCCTGCAGCGCCACATCAGCAAGTATGGCGATCTGAAGTCATTGCCCGACAAGGCGGCGATCCACCTCAACGACACCCATCCCGCCGTCGCCGTGCCCGAACTGATGCGTCTCTTGATGGACGTGCATGGCATGGACTTCGACACGTCCTGGGACATCACCAAGCGGACCTTCGCCTACACCAACCACACGCTTTTGCCGGAAGCGCTCGAAAGCTGGCCGGTGCCGCTGTTCGAGCGGCTCCTCCCGCGTCACATGCAGATCGTCTATGCGATCAACGCCGAGGTCCTGCTGGAAGCCAGGGCGACCGGCCGCTTCAGCGGTGAGCAGATCAGCCGTATCTCGCTGATCCAGGAGAACGGCGAGCGTCGCGTCCGCATGGGCAACCTCGCCTTTGCCGGCTCGCACAGCGTCAACGGCGTGTCGGCGCTGCACACCGAGCTGATGAAGGAAACGGTGTTCGCCGACCTGCACGGCCTCTATCCCAAGCGCATCAACAACAAGACCAACGGCATCACGCCGCGCCGCTGGCTGATCCAGTGCAATCCCGGGCTGACCGGGCTGGCGCGCGAGGCTATCGGCGACCGCTTCCTCGACGATATCGAGGCGATACGCGAACTCGACGGGTTCGCAGGCGACGCCGCGTTTCGGGAGAAGTTCGCCCACGTCAAGCGCGTCAACAAGGAGCGGCTGTCCAACCTCGTCGGCGAACGGCTGGGGATCAGGGTCGATCCGTCGGCGCTGTTCGACATCCAGATCAAGCGCATCCACGAATACAAGCGCCAGCTGCTGAACATCATCGAGGCGGTGGCGCTCTACGACCAGATCCGCTCGCACCCCGAACGCGAATGGACGCCGCGGGTGAAATTCTTCGGCGGCAAGGCAGCACCCAGCTACCACAATGCCAAGCTGATCATCAAACTGGCCAATGACGTTGCCAGGGTGGTCAACAGCGACCCCTCCGTGCGGGGCCTGCTGAAGGTCGTGTTTGTGCCGAACTACAATGTCAGCGCCGCCGAGATCCTGATGCCGGCGGCCGACCTGTCGGAGCAGATTTCGACCGCGGGCATGGAAGCCTCTGGCACCGGCAACATGAAGTTCGCGCTCAACGGGGCGCTGACCATCGGCACGCTCGACGGCGCCAATGTCGAGATCAAGGAACATGTCGGCGACGACAACATCTTCATCTTCGGCCTGACCACCGAGGAGGTCGCCCAGCGCCGCAGCAGCGGCTACCAGCCGGGCGCCGTGATCGACGGTTCGCCCGAACTCAAGCAGGCGGTGGCCGCGATCTCGTCCGGCGTGTTCTCGCCCGACGATCCGGCCCGCTATCGCGAACTGATGGACGGTCTCTACCAGCATGACTGGTTCATGGTCGCCGCCGATTTCGATTCCTACGCCGCCGCACAGCGCCAGGTCGACACTGTCTGGCGCGACAGCCCCGACTGGCATGCCCGCGCCATCCGCAACGTCGCCCGTGTCGGCTGGTTCTCCTCCGATCGGACCATCCGCCAATATGCCAAAGAAATCTGGAACGTACCGGCCTGATGTGATTGCATGAACTGACCTCGCACGAAGCCTTGGGAGGGGACACCGAAACATGCTGAAGCCCGGCGCGGCCGCCGAAACGAAACCGGAGCTCGACAGAGCCACGGATGGCGATATCGAGGCGATCGTGAACGGCACCCATGGCGACCCGTTCGCGGTGCTCGGGCTCCAGCAGTCGGGCAAGGGCTTCCTGGCACGCTGTTTCGTGCCGCATGCCGAAACGGTGACCGCCCATACGCTCGAAGGCAAGGCGTGCGGCCAGCTTTTGCGCCGCAACGATGCCGGTTTCTTCGAAGGCAAGCTGTCGATCCGCAAGCGCCAGCCGCTCAAACTGCACGCCGGCAATGGCAACGGCGATTGGTGGCTCACCGATCCCTACAGTTTCGGCCCGGTGCTGGGGCCGATGGACGACTACTTCATTTCGGAGGGTTCGCATCTCAGGCTGTTCGACAAGCTCGGCGCCCATCTGATTTCGCATGAAGGCGTCGATGGCGCGCATTTTGCCGTCTGGGCGCCCAATGCCCATCGCGTCTCGGTGGTCGGCGAGTTCAACGACTGGGACGGTCGCAGGCACCCGATGCGCCTGCGCCAGGACATCGGCATCTGGGAGATCTTTATTCCCGACATCGGCCCGGGCCGCCCCTACAAGTTCGAACTGATCGGCGCCCGTGGCGTCCGGCTGCCGCTCAAGGCCGACCCTTACGCCATCCGCTCGGAACTGAGGCCCGCCACCGCGTCGGTTACCGACAGGCCCCAGGCCCACGAATGGGCCGACGGCAAGCACCGCGCCCATTGGAAGGCAGCCGACCATCGGCGCGAGCCGATCAGCATCTACGAGGTGCATGCCGGCTCGTGGCAGCGCCGCGACGACGGCAGCTTCCTGTCATGGGACGAGATGGCCGACCGGCTCATCCCCTATACGGCGGAGATGGGCTTTACCCATATCGAATTCCTGCCGATCTCCGAGCATCCCTACGATCCGTCCTGGGGCTACCAGACGACCGGGCTCTATGCGCCTTCCGCCCGTTTCGGCGACCCCGATGGCTTCGCGCGGTTTGTCGACGGTGCCCACCAGGCGGGCATCAGCATCATCCTCGACTGGGTGCCGGCCCATTTCCCCGTCGACGAGCACGGCCTGGCGCATTTCGACGGCACCGCACTCTACGAGCATGCCGACCCGCGCCAGGGCTTCCATCCCGACTGGAACACGGCGATCTACAATTTCGGCCGGCGCGAGGTCGTCTCGTTCCTCGTCAACAACGCCCTGTTCTGGGCCGAGAAATACCATGTCGACGGCCTGCGCGTGGATGCGGTGGCCTCGATGCTGTACCTCGACTATTCCCGCAAGGAAGGCGAGTGGATCCCCAACGAGTTCGGCGGCCGCGAGAACCTGGAGTCGGTGCGTTTCCTGCAGAAGATGAATGCCGCCGTCTATGGTGCCCATCCCGGCGTGATGACGATCGCCGAGGAATCGACGTCCTGGCCCAAGGTGTCGCAGCCGGTGCATGAAGGCGGGCTCGGCTTCGGCTTCAAGTGGAACATGGGCTTCATGCACGACACGCTGGAGTATCTCTCCAAGGAGCCTGTTCATCGCAAGCACCACCACAATGAAATCACCTTCGGACTGCTTTACGCCTTCAGCGAGAACTTCGTCCTGCCGCTGTCCCATGACGAGGTCGTGCACGGCAAAGGCACGCTGCTCAGCAAGATGGCCGGTGACGACTGGCAGAAGTTTGCGACCCTGCGCGCCTACTATGCCTTCATGTGGGGCTATCCGGGCAAGAAGCTGCTGTTCATGGGCCAGGAGTTCGCCCAGCGTTCGGAATGGAGCGAGGCCCGGGCGCTCGACTGGAACCTGCTCGACTTCGCCCCGCATCGCGGCGTGAAACAGCTGGTGCGCGACCTCAACTACCTCTACCGCTCGCGCCCGGCACTGCACGCGCGTGACTGCGAGCCGGAAGGCTTCGAATGGCTGATCGTCGACGATGCCGCCAACTCGGTCTTCGCCTGGCTGCGCAAGGCGCCGGGCGGCGCGCCGATCGCCGTGATTTCAAGCTTCACTCCGGTTCTGCGCAATAACTACCGGGTGCCGCTGCCGCAACCGGGCAAGTGGCGTGAAATCTTCAATTCCGACGCGCTGGAATATGGCGGGTCGGGCAAGGGTAACAGCGGCATGGTCACCGCCAGGCAGGTGGACGGAGGAGAGGCGGCCGCGACGCTGCTCCTGCCGCCGCTGGCGACGGTCATGCTCGAGTTTGTGGCGGACTGAGCAGGGAGGATGGCATGGAACTGAAGAGAAACCAGCCGCTGGCGCGCGATGCCATGGCCTATGTGCTTGCCGGCGGCCGGGGCAGCCGCCTGAAGGAGCTGACCGACCGGCGCGCCAAGCCCGCCGTCTATTTCGGCGGCAAGACCCGCATCATCGACTTTGCGCTGTCCAACGCGTTGAACTCGGGTATCCGCCGCCTCGGCGTCGCCACCCAGTACAAGGCGCATTCGCTGATCCGCCACCTGCAGCGCGGCTGGAACTTCCTCAGGCCGGAGCGAAACGAGAGTTTCGACATCCTGCCGGCAAGCCAGCGCGTCTCGGAAACGCAATGGTACGAAGGCACCGCCGACGCGGTCTACCAGAACATCGACATCATCGAGGCCTACGGCCCCGAATACATGGTCATCCTCGCCGGCGACCACATCTACAAGATGGATTACGAGCTGATGCTGCGCCAGCACGTCGATGCCGGCGCCGACGTCACCGTCGGCTGCCTCGAAGTGCCGCGCATGGAAGCCACCGGCTTCGGCGTGATGCACGTCGACAAGAAAGACAACATCATTTCCTTCATCGAGAAGCCTGCCGACCCGCCCGGCATTCCCGACAAGCCCGACTACGCGCTCGCCTCGATGGGCATCTATGTCTTCAAGACCAAGCTCCTGATGGAGCAGCTGCGACGCGATGCCAACGAGCCGGAATCGAGCCGCGACTTCGGCAAGGACATCATTCCCTACATCGTCCAGCACGGCAAAGCCGTGGCGCACCGCTTCGCCAAGTCCTGCGTACGCTCGAGCACCGAGGCGGAGGCCTACTGGCGCGATGTCGGAACGGTCGACGCCTACTGGGAAGCCAACATCGACCTGACCGACATCACGCCTGAACTCGACCTCTATGATCGCGACTGGCCGATCTGGACCTATTCGGAACTGACGCCGCCGGCGAAGTTCGTCCATGACGAGGATGGCCGGCGCGGCTCGGCGGTTTCTTCGCTAGTGTCCGGCGACTGCATCGTTTCCGGCGCCTCGCTGAAGCGCAGCCTGATCTTCACCGGCGCGCGGATCAAT
This sequence comes from Aminobacter aganoensis, assembly GCF_014206975.1. Taxonomy (GTDB): domain Bacteria; phylum Pseudomonadota; class Alphaproteobacteria; order Rhizobiales; family Rhizobiaceae; genus Aminobacter; species Aminobacter aganoensis. Next base: position 497,692 of record NZ_JACHOU010000002.1, on the reverse strand, counting down.
TCCTACGCCACGCTCGAGGATGTCGTGATGCTGCCGGCCTGCCATGTCGGCCGCAACGCCCGGCTCAGCCGCGTTGTCATCGACCACGGCGTGCACATCCCCGAGGGGCTGATCGTCGGGGAGGACCCGGTGCTGGACGCCAAGCGCTTCCGCGTCTCGGAAAAGGGAATCTGCCTGATTACCCAGGACATGATCAACAGGCTGGAGTCGTAACTGGTGCAGGTGCTTTCGGTCACGCCCGAGATCTTCCCGCTGATCAAGACCGGCGGGCTGGCCGATGTCACCGGTGCGCTGCCCCAAGCGCTCGCGGGGTTCGGCGTCGGCATGCGCAGCCTGGTGCCGGGCTATCCTGTCGTGATGAGCGCGCTGAAGAAGAAAAAGGCGGTTCATCAATACACCGCCCTGCACGGCGGCAAGGCAACGCTGCATGCGGCGGAGGTGGCGGGCCTCGACCTGCTTGTGCTCGATGCGCCGCACCTGTTCGACCGGCCGGGTGGTCCCTATGGCGATGCCACCGGCGCCGACTGGCAGGACAACTGGCGACGCTTCGCGGCCTTGGGGCGTGTCGGCGCCGATATCGCCGCCGGCGCGGCCAAGGATTACAAGCCCGATATCGTGCACGCCCATGACTGGCAGTCGGCGATGACGCTGGCCTACATGCGCTACGGCGAGGCGACACAGGTGCCGTCGGTGATGACGGTTCACAACCTGGCCTTCCAGGGTCAGTTCGGCGTCAACATCTTTGCCGGCCTCGGCCTGCCGCAGCAGGCGATGGCGCTCGACGGCGTCGAATATTATGGCGGCGTCGGCTTCCTCAAGGCTGGCCTGCAGGCGGCCTGGGCGATCACCACCGTCAGCCCGACCTATGCCCAGGAGATCCGGACGCCGGCCTTCGGCATGGGGCTCGACGGGCTGATCAACCTGCGCTCGCCCGATCTCTCCGGCATCGTCAACGGCATCGACGACGACATCTGGAACCCCGAGACGGACAAACATCTCGCCGCCACCTACACGGCCAAGAGCCTGAAGGGGCGCAAGGCGAACAAGCGGGCGATCGAGGAGCGCATGACGCTCGACCGCGACGACGGCCCGATCTATTGCGTCGTCAGCCGCCTGACCTGGCAGAAAGGCATCGACATCCTGGCGTCGATCATCGATCCGGTGATCGGCTCCGGCGCGCGACTGGCGATCCTGGGCTCGGGTGACGCGGGTCTGGAAGGCGCATTGCTGGCTGCGGCTGCGCGCCATCGTGGCCGGGTCGGTGTCGTCATCGGCTATGACGAGGGGCTTTCCCACCAGTTGCAGGGCGGTGCCGACGGCATCCTGATCCCGTCGCGCTTCGAGCCCTGTGGCCTGACCCAGCTCTATGGCCTGCGCTACGGCTGCGTGCCGATCGTCGCGCGCACCGGCGGCCTTGCAGACACCGTCATCGACGCCAACGAGGCTGCGGTCACGGCAGGGGTAGCGACAGGCTTCCAGTTTGCGCCGGAGAACGCGGGCGATTTCCACCACGCCATCCTCAGGGCCAACGCGCTTTATGCCGACCCGGCCGCCTGGGCCGCGATCCAGAAGCAGGGAATGAAGTCGGATGTGTCATGGGACCGCAGCGCCCAGAAATATGCCGCACTTTACCGCAAGCTTCTCTCAAAAAGGGATGCCTGAATGATTCGCACCGTATCCACCACGCCTTATGGCGACCAGAAACCCGGCACGTCAGGCCTGCGCAAGAAGGTGCCTGTCTTCCAGCAGCCGAACTATGCCGAGAACTTCATCCAGTCGGTGTTCGACGCGCTCGACGGCTTTGCCGGCAAGACGCTGGTCGTCGGCGGCGACGGCCGCTTCTACAATCGCGAGGTGATCCAGAAGGTCATCGCCATGGCGGTGGCCAACGGCTTTGGCCGCGTGGTGGTCGGGCAGGGGGGCATCCTGTCGACGCCGGCTGCCTCGAACCTGATCCGCAAGCGCAAGGCTTTCGGCGGCATCATCCTGTCGGCCAGCCACAATCCCGGCGGTCCGCACGAGGATTTCGGCATCAAGTACAATGCCGAGAATGGCGGTCCGGCGCCGGAAAAGCTGACCGACGCGATGTACGCGCACAGCAAGGCGATCACGGCTTACAAGATCGCCGATGTCAGCGCGGTCGATCTCGACAAGCTCGGCACCTTCGAGGTTGGCGGCATGAAGGTCGAGGTCGTCGACCCGGTGGCCGACTATGCCGAACTGATGGAGAAGCTGTTCGATTTCGACGCCCTGCGCGCACTGTTCAAGTCGGGCTTCCGCATGCGCTTCGACGCCATGCATGCCGTGACCGGCCCTTATGCGAAGGAAATCCTCGAGCGCCGGCTGGGTGCTGCCGAGGGCACGGCGCGCAACTTCGTGCCGCTGGAGGATTTCGGCGGCCACCATCCGGACCCGAATCTGGTCCACGCCAAGCATCTCTATGACGAGATGATGGGGCCGAACGCGCCGGATTTCGGCGCGGCCTCCGACGGCGACGGCGACCGCAATCTGATCATCGGCCGCGGCATTTTCATCACGCCGTCGGATTCGCTGGCGATGCTGGCCGCCAACGCCCATCTCGCACCGGGCTACAAGTCCGGGCTCAAGGGCATCGCGCGCTCGATGCCGACCAGCGGGGCCGCCGACCGGGTGGCCGAGAAGCTCGGCATCGGCATGTACGAGACGCCGACCGGCTGGAAGTTTTTCGGCAATCTGCTCGACGCCGGCATGGCGACGATTTGCGGCGAGGAGAGTGCCGGCACCGGCTCCGATCATGTCCGCGAGAAGGACGGTCTGTGGGCCGTGCTGCTGTGGCTCAACATCCTGGCCGTGCGCGGCGAGAGTGCCAAGGACATCGCCTCCAAGCATTGGGCGACCTATGGCCGCAACTATTATTCACGCCACGACTACGAGGAGGTCGAGACCGACCGCGCCAACGCGCTGGTCGACCAACTCAGGGGCAAGCTTGACTCGCTGACGGGGACGAGTGTGCAGGGCATGAAGATCGCCAGTGCCGACGACTTTGCCTACCACGATCCTGTCGATGGCTCTGTGAGCAAAAACCAGGGCATCCGCATCCTGTTCGAAGGCGGCTCGCGCGTCGTCTTTAGGCTGTCGGGCACAGGCACCTCGGGTGCCACATTGCGTGTCTATATCGAGCGCTACGAGCCCGACCCTGCACGGCACGGGCTCGACACGCAGGCCGCCCTTGCCGACCTGATCCAGGCTGCCGAGGACATTGCCGGCATCCGCAGTCACACCGGCCGCGACAAGCCGAGCGTTATCACCTGATGCCAGCAGACGGTGCGGCTGCATATCGGCCGCGGTTCGGCGCGACCGTATCCGAAGGCGGCATCCGTTTTGCCGCCTGGTCCGGTGCTGCCGAGCGCATCTGGGTGTCGCTGTTCGATGCGGTCGGCAAGTCCGAGACCGACAGGCTGGAACTCCAGCGCGCGGGCGACGGCGTTTTCGCGCTGTCGGTGGCCGGCTTGCCCGAGGGAACGCGCTACGGCTTCCGCGCCGACGGGCCCTATGCGCCCGACGAAGGCCAGTGGTTCGATCCGGACAAGCTGCTGGTCGATCCCTATGCCGCTCGAATTGACAGGGCCTATCGCCATGACGGGCGGCTGGCGGCGGGAAGAGGCCAGGGCGGCGACACCGCCGACCTGATGCCCAAGGCGGTGGCGGCGAGGCTGCCAGCCGCGTCGACCACCGCACCCGCCTTCACGCCGGGCGGGCTCATCTACGAGGTGCCGGTGCGGGCTTTCTCGACGGCCCATCCGACCATCCCGAAGAAGATTCGCGGTACGATCCGCGCCCTGGCCGAGCCGGTCGTCATCGACCATTTCCTGCGGCTCGGGGTGTCGGCTGTCGAACTCATGCCGGTGACGGCGACGATGGACGAGCGCCACCTGCCGGCGCTGGGGCTCAGCAATTCCTGGGGCTACAATCCCGTCACCTTCATGGCGCTCGATCCCCGCCTGGCACCCGGCGGAATGGACGACCTGCGCGCGACGACGGCAGCGCTCCACGCAACCGGCATCGGCGTCATCCTCGATCTCGTTTTCAACCATACGGCCGAAAGCGACGAATTCGGGCCGACGCTCTCTCTGCGTGGTCTCGACAATCGCGCCTATTATCGCGCCGCGGTCGACGACCCCGGCCGCTACGCCAACGATACCGGGACCGGCAACACGCTCGCCTGCGACCATCCGGTGGCGCAGGAGATGATCCTCGACAGTCTCAGGCATTTTGTCGTCCATGCCGGCATTGACGGCTTCCGTTTCGATCTCGCGCCCGTACTCGGACGGGTCGGTGGTGAGTTCAGGGCCGATGCACCGCTGCTCCAGGCCATGCGGCAGGACCCGGTCATCGGCGACCGCATCCTCATCGCCGAGCCGTGGGACATCGGCCACAACGGCTATCGCCTTGGTGGCTTCCCGTCTGAATTCCTGGAGTGGAACGATCGTTATCGCGACGACGTCAGGCGCTTCTGGCGCGGCGACCGCGGCATGGTCGGCGCGCTCGCGACACGGCTTGCGGGTTCGTCCGACATCTTCGGCGGCGGTGCGCAGACGCGCACGGTGAATTTCGTCGCCGCCCATGACGGCATGACGCTGGCCGATATCGTGCGCTACGAACGCAAGCACAACGAGGCCAATGGCGAGCACAATCACGACGGCCACAACGAGAACTTCTCGTGGAACAACGGTGTCGAGGGCGAAAGCCGGGATCCCGAGATCGCCGCCGAGCGCAGTCGGGACGTGCGTGCGATGCTGGCCACACTGTTTGCCTCGCGCGGCGCGATCATGCTGACCGCGGGCGACGAGTTCGGCCGCAGCCAGCATGGTAACAACAATGCCTATGCCCAGGACAACGAGCTGACCTGGCTGGACTGGGCTGACCGGGACGTCGCGCTCGAGGATTTCGTCGCCGACCTTTCGAGGCTCCGGCGCGAGATGCCCGCGCTGGCCGAAGTGGAGTTCCTGACCGGCGCGCCCAGGCATGGCTCGGATGTATCCGATGTGGAATGGCTGACGGAAACGGGACGGTCGATGACCGACGCCAACTGGCGCGAGCCCGACCGGCATCGCCTGACCATGCTGCTTGGAAGCGGAACTGCCCTGGCAGGCCGGCTCGCCGTCATGATCAACGGCGCGCGGCGCGACGCCGCCTTTCGGCTGCCGGATCGTCCCGGCTTCCAGTGGCTGCCGGCGGCAAGCGGGACAAGGCCGGTCGACAACCAGTTCGCCGTGCCGGCGCGCAGCGCGATTTTTGCGATCGAACGTCCAGGCGAGTGACGGTCAAGGAGAACTGCGATGGTGCGGAAAACGGCAACGACGCCTGCGGCTGACTGGTGGCGCGGCTGCGTCATCTATCAGGTCTATCCGCGCTCCTTCCAGGACACGACGGGCGACGGCAGTGGCGACCTTGCCGGCATCACCCGGCGCCTGGCGCATATCGCTTCGCTTGGCGTCGACGCCGTCTGGCTTTCCCCGTTCTTCAAGTCGCCCATGGCCGACATGGGCTACGACGTTTCCGACTACTGCGATGTCGATCCCATGTTCGGCACGCTGGCCGACTTCGACGCGTTGATTGCCGAAGCCCATCGCCTGGGGCTGAAGATCATCATCGACCAGGTGCTGTCGCACTCGTCGGACCAGCACCCCTGGTTCGTGGAAAGCCGCGCCAGCCGCGACAACCCCAAGGCCGACTGGTACGTCTGGGCGCCGCCCAAGCCCGACGGAAGCGCCCCGAACAACTGGATATCGATCTTCGGCGGCCCGGGCTGGGAGTGGGATTCGACGCGCAGGCAGTATTACCAGCACAACTTCCTTGCCTCGCAGCCCGACCTCAACTTCCACAATCCCGACGTGCAGGATGCCCTGCTGGAGACGGTGCGATTCTGGCTCGACCGGGGTGTCGATGGCTTTCGGCTGGATACGGTCAATTTCTACGTCCACGACAAATGGCTGCGCGACAACCCGCCCCTGCCGAAGAGCATCGCCGGCGAGAACGAGGAAACCAACCCGTACGAATTCCAGGACCACCTGTTCGACAAGACGCAGCCGGAAAACCTCGCGTTTCTCAAGCGGTTCCGGGCGCTGCTCGACGAGTATGACGGGCGCAGCTCGGTCGGCGAGGTGGGCGACGGCGAGCGCTCGCTGCAGACGGTGGCCGCCTACACCTCCGGCGGCGACAAGCTCGACATGTGCTATACCTTCGACCTGCTGGGGCCGAAATTCTCGGCCGCCCATGTCCGCAAATGCATCGCCGACTTCGAGGCGGCTGTCACCGACGGCTGGATCTGCTGGGCGTTCTCCAACCACGACGTGACCCGCCATGTGACGCGCTGGACGCGGCCGGGCGGCGATCCGGAGGCGGTGGCGAAGTTCTCGATTGCCCTGCTTGCCTGCCTGCGCGGCTCGATCTGCATCTACCAGGGCGAGGAACTTGGCCTGGAGGAGGCGGAACTCGCCTTCGAGGACCTGCGCGACCCCTATGGCATCCGGTTCTGGCCTGGCCAGAAGGGCCGGGACGGCTGCCGCACGCCGATGGTCTGGGAAGCCCAGTCGGAGCAGGGCGGCTTTTCCGACGGCAAGCCATGGCTGCCGATTCCGGCCGGCCATCGCGCCCATGCCGTCGACCGGCAGCAGCGAGACGAGGGCTCGGTCCTGGCCCGCTACCGCGCCGTTCTCGCGGCGCGCAGGGGGCTGCCGGCACTTGTCCACGGTTCGATTTCCTTGCTCGAAGCAGATGGCGACGTGCTCTCTTTCGTGCGCGAGGCAGATGGCGAGCGGCTGCTTTGCGTTTTCAGTTTTGCCAGGGATTCCGCCAATTGGCCGGTTCCTGCACGGCTTTCCGGGTTGCTGCCGCTCGATTTTCCTGGCGCCTCGGGCGAATTCGAACGAGGCAGCATCGTGCTTCCTCCGCTCGGTTATTTCATCGGACGCTTGGTTTGAGCGCGCTCAAGTTGACTTTAGGTGAGGTGCGAGTCGTGTTGAAATAAAAATTTCCCATGGATAGTGTCAGCCACCGCTGGCGGTAGGGAGCTGCCGGCTCGCTCAACGAAACCGGAAAAATCCGGCATTCGGGCGCAACTAGGCGAGGCCTTGTTTTGCGAGGAACAGGCCACTTGGGAGAAACAATCATGCTGAAGAACATGCTGAAAGCGACCGTGTTCGCCACGACGCTTGCCTTGGCTACCGGCGCGATCTCGATGCCGGCCTTTGCAGAGGTGACCTACAATCGCGGCAACTCGGCCGATCCGGAATCGCTGGATCCGCACAAGACGTCCACCGTCTACGAAGCGCACATCCTGCGCGATCTGTTCTTTGGCCTGGTGATGCAGGACCAGGGCGCCAACCTGATCCCCGGTGCGGCCGAAAGCTGGACCGTTTCGGACGATGGCAAAGTCTACACCTTCAAGCTGCGCCAGGGCGCGACCTGGTCGGACGGCAGCCCGGTAACGGCTGAAGACTTCGTCTACTCGTTCCGCCGCCTGGAAGACCCGGCAACCGGCGCCGAGTACGCTTCGATGCTCTACCCCATCGTCAATGCCGAAGAGGTCAATACCGGCAAGGCAAAGCTCGAGGACATGGGCGTGAAGGCTGTCGACGCTTCGACGCTTGAAGTGACGCTGAAGGCTCCGACGCCCTATTTCCTCGAAATGCTCACCCACCAGGCGGCCTACCCGGTCAACAAGGCGGCGATCGAGAAGCTTGGCGCCGACTGGATCAAGCCGGGCAACCTGGTTTCCAATGGTGCGTTCACGCTGGCCGAATTCGTGCCCAACGATCACATCAAGCTGGTCAAGAACCCGAAGTTCTATGACGCGGCGAACGTCAAGGTCGACGTCGTCAATTACATCCCGACCGAAGACCGCTCGACCGCCATCAAGCGTTTCGAGGCTGGCGAACTGGACAGCAACGACGACATCCCGACCGAGCAGATGGCGGACTTGAAGGCCAAGTTCGGCGAGCAGCTGCGCGTCGGTGCTCAGCTTGGCACCTACTACTACGCGATGAAGTGGGACAAGGAGCCGTGGACCAACCTGCAGCTTCGCAAGGCTATTTCGATGGCGATCGACCGTGACTTCATCGCCGAGAAGGTCTGGCAGAATTCGATGCTGCCGAGCTACACGATGGTGCCTCCGGGCATCGAAGGCTACACGCCCATCGCTGCCGATTATGCCGAGAAAACCCAGATCGACCGCGAAGACGAGGCCGCCAAGATCCTGAAGGAACTGGGTTATGGTCCCGACAAGCCGCTGAAGATGGAGATCCGCTACAACACGTCGGAGAACCACAAGAACACGGCCGTCGCCATCCAGGAGCAGCTCAAGCCGCTCGGCGTCGAGGTTTCGCTGGTCAACACCGACACCAAGACCCACTACGGGTTCCTTGAGCAGAAGGGCGACTTCGATACGGCCCGCGTCGGCTGGATCGCCGACTACAAGGACCCGGAGACCTTCCTCGGCGTCGCGCGCAAGGCGAGCGGCAACAACTACTCGGTCTACAACAATCCGAAGTTCGAGGAAGCCATGGACAAGGCTGCTGCCGCTGGCGGCAAGCCGGAAGAGCGCATGAAGGACATGCAGGAAGCCGAGCGCATCGTCCTCGAGGACACGGGCTTCATTCCGATCCTTTACTACAGCTACAAGAACCTCGTTTCGTCCAAGCTCAAGGGCTTCGATGAAAACGTCATGGACGTTCACCCGACCCGCTTCATCAGCAAAGTCGAGTAACTCTGATCGTGTCGCCGCTCCCACCTGGGAGCGGCGACCCTAGCTGGAATGTTTCTGGCTGGCGTAACGGAGTACGGCGCCCATGTTTGTATATGTGATACGGCGGCTTCTGACCGCCATTCCCACCCTTTTCGTCATCGTGACGCTGGCATTCTTCCTGATCCGCATCGCCCCAGGCGGGCCATTCAATCAGGAGCGAGGACTGAGCCCGGAGATCAAGGCCAACCTCGAAGCGCAGTTCGGCCTGGGCGACCCCCTCTGGCTCCAGTACGTCAACTACCTCAAGAACCTTCTGCACGGCAATTTCGGGCCGAGCTACAATCTCCCCGATTTCACCGTCACCGAGCTCTTTGCCAAGGGGCTGCCGATCTCTATCCAGCTTGGCTTCTCGGCGCTCGCGCTCGCCCTTTTCATCGGCGGAATCCTTGGGATCGTAGCCGCGCTCAACCAGAACAAGGCCGGGGACTATTCGGTGATCGCGCTGGCTACCGCCGGAAGCACGATCCCGACCTTCGTCATCGCACCTGTGATCCAGCTCCTGTTCGGCCTGACCTGGAAGCTGCTGCCAATCGGCGGCTGGGGCGACGGCGCCCTGATCAACAAGATCGGCCCGATTCTAACCCTGTCGCTGCCGCAGATCGCCATCGTGGCGCGCCTTATGCGCGGCTCGATGATCGAGTCGCTACGGTCCAACCACATCCGCACTGCGAGGGCCCTCGGGCTTTCCGACTGGTCGGTCGTCGTCAAGCATGCACTCAGGGGCGCCGTGCTGCCCATCGTGTCCTATGCGGGACCGGCAGCGGCGGCGCTGCTGACCGGCTCGATCATCGTCGAGACCATCTTCGCCATTCCCGGCGTCGGCCGGTACTTCGTCGATGCCGCGCTCAACCGCGACTACACGCTGGTGATGGGCACGGTGGTGGTGATCGCGCTGTTCACGATCGCCTTCAACCTGATCGTCGACATCCTCTACGCCTTCTTCGATCCGAGGGTGCGCTATGACTGACACTGCCATCACCGCGCCCGTCGTCGGGCGCTCGCTCTGGGGCGATGCCTGGGCTCGCCTCAAGGCCAATAAGGCTGCCATGTTCAGCCTGTTCTACCTGATTGCGATGAGCGTGGTCTGTATTGTCGGCCCGTACTTCGTGCCGCACCAGTACACCACCATCTATGCCGACTATGTCAGGACCCCACCGAGCTTCTCGGCCTATCCAAAGCCGGAAATGATCGAGACCGCCATGAACGACGCCGTCCGCCGCATGCGGGTTGACGTCAAGGAGTGGCGCCAGGAAGACGAACGCGTGTTCATCACGGTGACGTCGGCGAAGCCGCTGGATGCGCGCAACATCCGCTATCTCGACCGTTCCGACACATTCGACAATGCCAAGCTCGAGAGCACGTCCGCCGACGGTCTGTCGGCCGTCATGAGCGCCACGATCAAGCAGCAATATTTCTTCTTCGGCACCGACAACACCGGCCGTGACTTGCTGTCGCGAACGTTGATGGCTGGCCGCATTTCGCTGGCGATCGGTCTCCTGGCCGGCATTGTCGCGGTGGTCATCGGTGTCGTCTATGGTGCCACCGCCGGCTTCATGGGCGGCAAGACCGACGAGGTGATGATGCGCATTGTCGATGTGCTGTATTCGCTTCCTTTCATCTTCTTCGTCATCATGCTGGTCGTCTTCTTCGGGCGAAATTTCGTGCTGATGTTCTTGGCCGTGGGAGCGGTGCTGTGGCTCGACATGGCGCGCATCGTGCGTGGCCAGGCACTGTCGATCCGAAGACAGGAATACGTCCAGGCGGCGGAAGCGCTCGGGGTGAGGTCGCGCGGCATCGTTCAGCGACACGTCATTCCAAACCTGCTCGGGCCGGTGGTCATCTACATGACGCTGCTGGTGCCACAGGTCATCATCCTGGAGAGCTTCCTGTCGTTCCTGGGGCTCGGCGTCCAGGAGCCGATGACCAGTTGGGGCGTGCTCATTTCCGCCGGGGCAAAGAACATCGGCACCGCCAATTGGCTGCTGCTGTTTCCTGCCTTCTTCCTGGTCTCGACGCTGTTCGCGCTGAATTTCATCGGCGACGGACTGCGCGACGCTCTCGATCCGAAGGACAGGTGAGATGGCTGGCGAAACGATCCTTTCGGTCAAGGACCTGCGCGTCCGCTTCCGCACGCTCGACGGCGCCGTCGAGGCGGTGAAGGGCATCAACCTTCACGTCGATGCCGGCGAGACGGTGGCGGTGGTCGGCGAGTCCGGCTCCGGCAAGAGCCAGACGATGATGGCGGCGATGAGCCTGCTGGCGTCCAACGGCGAGGCCACGGGCGCGGTCGACTATCGCGGCAAGAACCTGCTGACGCTCGGCAAGTCGGAACTCAACAAGGTCCGCGGCCGCAAGATCAGCATGATCTTCCAGGAGCCGATGACTTCGCTCGATCCACTCTACACGATCGGCAACCAGCTGATGGAACCGATACGGCGGCATCGCGGGCTCGATGCCAAGGCGGCGCGCGCCGAAGCGCTCAGGCTGCTCGAACTGGTCAAGATTCCCGACCCCGAGCGCCGCCTGAAGTCTTATCCGCACGAAATGTCGGGCGGCCAGCGCCAGCGCGTGATGATCGCCATGGCGCTCGCCAACGATCCGGACATCCTGATCGCCGACGAGCCGACGACGGCTCTCGACGTGACGATCCAGGCGCAGATCCTGATGCTGCTTGCGGAACTGCAGCGCAAGCTCGGCATGGCGATCGTCTTCATCACCCACGATCTCGGCATCGTCAGGCGCTTTGCCGACCGGGTCTATGTGATGCGCTCGGGCGAGGTGGTGGAGGAGGGCAAGGCCGACGAGTTGTTTGCCAATCCGCAGCACGACTACACCAAGATGCTGCTGGCCGCGGAACCGACCGGACGCAAGGCCGCACCGCCAGACAACGCACCGATCCTGCTCGACGGGCGCAACGTCGAGGTCGAGTTCAAGATCGGCGGTGGTTTTCTCGCTGGTCCGCCTATGCTGCTCAAGGCAGTCGACCACATTTCGGTAGCGCTCAAGCGCGGCCAGACGATCGGCATCGTCGGCGAGTCGGGATCGGGCAAGTCGACGCTCGGACGGGCGCTGCTCAGGCTGCTGCCAAGCGAGGGGTCGATCCACTTCGGTGGCCAGGACCTGTCGAAGGCCGACAAGTCGGAAATGCGTCCGTTGCGGCGCGAACTGCAACTGGTCTTCCAGGATCCGTTCGGCTCGCTGTCTCCGCGCATGACGGTCGGGCAGATCATCACCGAGGGCCTTCTCGTCCACGAACCGTCGCTGTCGGGCAAGGAGCGTGATGCCCGTGCCGTCGAAGCCTTGCGCGAGGTCGGCCTCGATCCGGCTGCACGCAACCGCTATCCGCACGAATTCTCCGGCGGCCAGCGCCAGCGTATCGCGATTGCCCGGGCGATGATCCTGAAGCCCAAGGTCGTCGTGCTCGACGAGCCGACGTCGGCGCTCGACCGGTCGGTGCAGAAGCAGATCGTCGAGCTGCTGCGCAAGCTGCAGGCGGACCACGACCTGTCCTATCTGTTCATCAGCCACGATTTGGCCGTGGTGCGGGCGATGTCGGACTACATCATCGTCATGAAGCAGGGAAAGATCGTCGAGGAGGGGCCGACCGAGGCGATCTTCGGCGATCCGCGCGAGACCTATACCAAGACGCTGATGGCTGCGGCGATCGACGAGACCAAGTTCCGGCAATCGGCCTGAACGAACGCGCCTGCGGGGTTGTCCCCGCAGGCGTTTGCTCCTCTGGCTACAGAACCAGCACCGAGCGGCCGCAGGACACGCCGTGGACGCGGATGTCGGCCTCGCCGACCTTGACGCCCAGCAGCGCAAGGACGTTGAAAACCAGGCCGTCGACCGGGGCCGTGACGCTCGACAACAGGTTTGCGACGGCGTTCTTGACCGCGGCCTCGGAGGGCAAGAGGATACCGATCCCCAGGCCCAGCAATCTTACATCGGCACTGAGCGTCAGGTTCTTGATCAGCGAACTGGTCAGCGACTGCGTGAGGTTGCTGGAAGACACCGACTTGATGGTGCGGTCGTCGATGTCGTTCTTGTTGAAGGCGAGCGTCTTGGGCGTGGTGTTGCCGATGTCGACATTCGCGCTGCCGTTGACCTCGACCTTGATCAGGCCGACGGCATTGACGTTGACCAACTCCGCGGGCTGGACCGTCGGTTCCTTGGTGAAGACACGGAGATCGGCCGGATTGACCTGGCCCAGCCAGACCTCGGCGATGCCGGGCTTGGCGGCCACGTTGACGATTGCGCTGGCCGGCTTTCCAGTCGGGCAGGAGACGCTCTTGAGCTGGCCCTCGGCATAGGCCAATTCGACATAGACGGGCAGCTTGATGGAGGCGCCAAGCACGCCGCCGAGCAATCCGCCGGCGCCGCCGACCGTCGCTTCGATCTGCAGGCGCGTCTGGGCGGTGCGGACGATCTTGCCTGCCTCGCCGATCGCAAACCAGGTGCCGCCTTGCGGCGGCTCGCCGATTGCCAGGTCCAGCTTGACCGACAGCAGGCCGGGGACGCCGGCACCGATGTTGGCCGCGACCTGGTTCTTGCCGTTGGCGATTGCCGCGGCAGCGCCGATCAGTTCCATCAGGCCGACCTTGGCGTCGAATGCCGACGCGCCGTGGCCCAGGGCCAGCTTGCCGACCTGACCCAGGTCGATGAAGTGCGACAACGGCACTTTCAGCGTCACGGGCAGCTTGGCGCCGAGCAGCTTGGCAAGGGCCACGTCGGCATCCTTGTCCTTGGTCGTGGCCGCCAGCGCCGACACGATCTGGCCGACGGTGGCTTCGGCTTTCAGCACGTCATTGTAGGTGCCGGCGCTGACCTTGATTTCGGTCGCCAGGGCATCGACGAACTGCAGGGCGTTCACGTCCGTCGCCAGCAGGGCGTTGTAGTCCATCGCCGCCAGGGACAGGTTGGTTCCCAAAAGTCCGCCCAGAAGCGGATTGAGCAGGGCGCTTTGCTGCGTGTTGACGCTGGCAAGGCGAGAGCCGATGGAAAATGCCGCTTCCGCGGGCGCGCTGGCGACCGCCGAGGTGACGATGTTGCGTTGGCCGGTGACAAGATTGGCGAAGTAGGTGGTCCCGTCCTTGCGGTAGGTGACGCGCACCGCATTGTAAGGCGTCGCATCGACGACGAACCGCTTGTCTGCCTCGACCAGCGCGTCGGGCGTGTAGCGGCCCTTCTCGACCCGGACTTCCCTATAGCCGACCGCCGCCGGCTGGACGTCGAAAGAACCGGACAGGGACACGCCGCCCTGGCCGTTGTTGGCGAAAACCTTGAGCACCGCAGCATCGGCCTTGGCGATGTTGGCCGCGGCGTAGATCGCGGCCAGGTCGGTGATCGATTGCGCTTCGCGGCGTTCGACGTAGAGCGCGCCTTCGTCGACGGCAAATGCCGCCGCCGCAATGCCGATCGGCAGGCTCAGGGCGAACATCGTCGCAAAGTTGCCCCTGGTCGAACGTCGGAAGCTGTGAAGCTTCTGCATGATGCTCGTGCGCATTCAGATGCCCCCCACCCGAATTGTCGAAGAACGAGAGATGGTCTTTTCCGGTAGCGGCAGCATCGGCAGCAGGTTCCAGATCGGAAGCTGGCTGGCGTCGTACCGCAGCGAAACGACGAACTGCTCGCTGTCCTTGTCGCTGTCCTTGACCTCGACGACGAGCTTTTTCCTGTCGATGAAGACGTAACCGTCCGCGTTGAGATCGATGTAGCGTTGCGCAAGTGTCTTGCGCTCGTTCTCGTCAAGACCCGCAATTGCGGTGCGGGCTGCGTCGGCTGCCATCTGCTGGACGGAATGCAGTGCGCCGAAATAGATGCCGTAGGCGATCATCCCGAATACCAAGAGGATGAAGACCGGGGCGACGATTGCAAATTCGATTGCCGAAGTGCCGGATTGGTCTCGAATGATGGTCTGCCGATCAGGTGGCCGGGTGCGGGACAGCGACTTGTCCTGCCTGGCCTTCAGGCCGATCCGTTCGGTGAAGGGCTTGGAACCGTCTGCACCCACTTTGCCGCGCAGGCGAGACGTGCGCCACAAACACCGCTTCGTGCGTCTTTGCGAGGCCTGAATGTCACGAGAACATTGTTTGTATGCAAAGTAATTATGATATTCCATATGCCACCTGTTTGGCGATAGCCAAGATCTATTCACATCACCCTGTGGAGACGCTCAAGATCAGCAGCAGATTGCACATAGAAGATTATTGATTTGCTAATGTGATGACTGATGGTAGCTGATGCTCAAGAAAGACTGTATCATATCCCAACAATCCATATAAATTCTTCTACAATCATTGCGTGAATTGAGTTGTGCTATTGGGTTGTGTGGGAAGGTTTCAAGAAGACGCGCCTGATTGGCCAAACAACGGATTGCCTGCAACGGCGGCATCTGTATCGATGCAGGCAGGACATGGTGGCTTGCTTGTGGCGAGTGGCAGGCGAAAGCGACGGGTGGCGCCCAGTTGTGGCGCGCATGCGCCGGCGGGTGTGCCGCCAAGGCTTTGCAGATCGTGATGTCGGGATTTTTTTCTGGTCGGAGTGGCAGGATTTGAACCTGCGACCCCATCGTCCCGAACAAGTATGGCCGCCAGAAAAACCGCAGAATTCCGGCCTTTCCCGTTCTTCCTGACTCTGAATGTTCCTGTTTATTTCCGCTGTTCCTGTGAGGTTTCTGTGGGGTAGCTGTGGGGCGGTCAGGGCATCCTGACGACGTTGCTCTTGACCCTCATCTCCGGCGATTTGGCGGTGATCAGGGCGGCGGCCTTGGCCTGAAAATCAGGATGGTGGTGCCAATAGGTGTCACGCAAAACCTGCTCGGTCATTCCGAGGTAGCTGGCCGCCAGGGATAGCTCGGTGCCGTTCTGCATCAGCCATGTTGCCGCGGTGTGCCGCAGCGTGTGGGGTGTGACGTCGGTCTTGAAGACACGCTTCGGCTTGCCATCTTTCCCGATTGCCATTTCGTACCAGCCGAGCCCCGCAGCCTCGACGGCCGACTTGAAGGCCTTCTTGATCGACAGGACAGGCTTTCCGTTCCATTCCACAACGTAGTCATGCGCGATCATGCGGCCAACGATCTGGCTCTTGCTGCGCCCTCGGGTCTTCATCTCGAGCGGCGTTGTTGCCCACCGACGCATGTGGGCGACAAGGCGATCGGGCAAGCGAACGGCTGGTTGGCGCTTCTTGGTTTCGACTGCGTCCTGTGCTCGGCGAAAGAAGACGCCGCGGGCGAGGTCGACGAAGCCTTGCCCTTCGGTCGGTCGCATCGCAGCCCCGCATACCGCGCCGGATCTAGTCCCGGTGTAGAGGCCCGTCAGCATGAAGCGGGCCACATGGCGGCCAGTGCGGCGGTCGCTTTCCTCGCCCTTCCATGTCTGACGCATGCGCCAGGCTGCGAGCAGAAGCCGGGCAGCCTCTTGTCGTGTCAGCCACCTGTGGCGTGCAATGGGCTTCTTTGGAAGCGTGATCTTGGGGGCTGTGGTGACGTAGCCCTCAGCGCAATAATGGTTGATGGCAGCCCGCAGATCTTCGAGCTGGCGGCGCGCTGCCGCCTTCTTTGGGTTCTGGTCGACATAGTCGCGGCATCGCTGCCCATTGACATCCGACAGCATGTCGCCGCCGAAGAAGCCAAGGATAGCCACCAAGCGGCTTGCGGCCTCCGACGGCGATGCATGAGTTGGCACGACGTCCTGCATGTAGACGTTCACGACGTCCGCGACGCCTACTTGATGGGGATCACGTCCGCGCTCGCGGGCCGGCCGGTATTTTTCGGTGATGTGTTCTGCGAGCGCTTTTTCAGCGCGTTCGCGGTCGCCAGTGCCGCCGCAAGCGCTGATGAAGGATTGCCCGTCGCGGATGAACCAGCCGGCCTTGTTGCGTAGGGAGCCGTTGGCTTTCCGGCTTTCGTCCCGCCAGACGAGGCGCGCGCCTTTCGAAGTCCTCGACATCGTTCCCTCATAGCCGCGATCTCTGCCAAGGTGACATACTCCTTGCCAGCGATCATTTCGGTTGCCAACCTGCCCGCGTCTCGCTCCTTCCGCAAGCCTGCCGGACCCATTGAGCCGTCGGGGAAAGCGAGCCTGGCAGCCACATCGAGGCGCAACGGGGCATCAACGGCCACTTCTGCCGGCAGTTTATCCCCGACTTCCACATGCTGTCGCAGAGCCCGCGTCATGCCTTATCCTTCTGTGCAGATACAGGGGCGGCTGCGAGCATGGCTGCATATGCCTCAACGAGGCCGGGACCAGGGCCAAGGCGCGGCAGGTGAGCGCGCTTGAGTTGCTGCCAGCCAGCGGCGAGCATCTGCGGTGTCGCAACTGCTGGCACGACCTCGTAGCCCTCGAAGACGAGCTGCATCAAGGCATCAGATCCGATGATCTGCTCCGGCGTCCGCCTATCCATGAGCTTCACCGTCGGGTGAGGGGCGGACACGGAATGACGCCCAAGCGCTTTCTGCCAGCCATGGGCGGCCTAACCTGTCACGCCAGTAGTAGACGGAGCGGCCCGAAACGAGGTCGGTGAAGGCAAAGCCCTCGCACATCATAGGCCGGCCACCAAGCAGACGAGCAAGCGTTTCACCCATTTGCATCACCTGATGGGGAAGAGGGACGGAACGCCGGGCACTTCACGCAGTCGACCTCAGGGCGAACGCACAACCCTGATCCGACGAGCTTCAGGAGCCACATCGGTGCGTTTTCGAAGCGCTCAGGATGCTGGTCCGGCCATTCGCAAAGGAGCGTGCGTTCATCGAAATCTGAGCGCAGGAGGTGGATGCATTCAGTTGCCATCGCGGCCTCCTGCTTGTGTTTGATCCTCCAGGTACTCGCGCAGCCCGACGGTCGAATTCAGGAACTTGGTGATTGTGTCAGCCTGCTCGCCGGGGTCGACACAGCCCCAGTCCGACAGCGCGACCATGAAGTCGGGCAGATCGGCGATCCGCTCGGCCATGGGGTGCATGAGCAGCGCCGCCTCCAGTTCGGCTATCCGCTTGTCCTTGGCGTCGAGGGCATCGGCTGCTTCGGTCATGACCGTATCGGCGTCGTCTATGTCTCCGGCGATAGGATGCGCACCACTCCAGCGCACGCCTTCACGCAGCCTGTTCGCGATGTCAGCCATTGTCCTGCTCCTTCGAGATAAGAGCGCGACCGGCTTCGGTGATGCGGCAGCCAGAAAACAAAGTCCATGCCGCCGGGAGCGTCACCAAGCCCTTCCGGTGCAGTGTTGTGGCGGTAAAGATCTCGCGTCGATCATGGGGCCTCGCCCCCGACCCGCTGCCGTCGGCGTGTGTGTCGCGCCGCGCACGTATCAGAAACTCGCGCTGTTTCGACGTCAGCTTCATTTGCTTTGCTCCTGAAGGGCGCGGAGGGTTGAGGCGACTGCCGTGCACGTGTCTGGCTCGAGGCGGAAGAAGCCGAGTTGCCCACGGCATGGGATCAGCGGCAGAGGAAAGGCATCGCGAAGAACGAACCCGTACCGGCCAAAGAACCACCGGCTATCCATCTCAGTGACGCAATCCACGATACGCGCCATGCCGACCACACCACCACGGGGCATCTCGCGTTCGCGGGGCTCGTCCATGTCCAGCTCTGACTTGGAGACGCCGGCATGGATAATGATCCAGCCCCGGCCCTTCGTCGGCCAGTCGCGGTTCTCGACATCCTTGCCGTCATGGAAGATGTGATGAGGATACGGCTGCTTGATGCTGAGGGCTTTGATCTCCCCGGCTTCGACGCGCTCGATAAGCCCGCGCAGCCTCTCCACTTGGTCAGGGGCGGTCATGCTGGCCTCCGCGAATACCATTCAGTCGTTTCAGGCCCGACGATGGAATAGGAATGTTGGCAAAGCCGCTCCATGAGAAGACCGGCGAGAGCGCGGGCCTTGTCCCGAAGCTCGTCGGGTGATGCAGGGAAGCGCGGATAGTTGATTAATCCGACACGAACGCCAGCTTCTTCGCCGCCCGTATAGATGTAAGCCACGGGCTCGACGGTGACGCACAGGCCGACGGCGAGGCAATGTTCGCGGCACACCTGCTTTGCATGCGCGAGATCGCCGGCAATGAAGATGTCAAAGCGGACCGTTGGGGCGGGCGTCATCGTCACCATGGGGAGCACTCCCCTTGGTCGCGCTGGCATAACGCATCGTTGTCTTGGAAGAGCCAATCGCCCTGTCTGTTGATGTAGCCCCGCAGTTCGTCCCACGACGTTGTTTTGTCGAAGGTGCCACCGTACTGGCGCTCAAGGGCGGCCCACCATTCGGCGCGGTGCCACTCGCTCCGGGCCAGCTCAGCACGCTTGCGCTCGGACTTCTTGAAGCAGCCATCGCAGTTCCCTGAAGGGGTCACGCCGTCGACATCCAGGAGCGCCAGATCAAACGGCTGAAGCAGCCAGAACAGCGACACGTCCGGTTTTGTGATGCCAGCTCCGTTCAGCGGATACCAGACGCGGTAGCGCTCCTTGGGTTGCTTCTTCAGGATACGCTGCGGTTCATCGGAGCGCATGCCGATGGCCGTGGTCCAGTGTTCCCACCCCTCAACGACACAGTAGCGCCGCGCGGTGCGGCTCTTCAGGTTGTGCGAGCAAAAATCGGCAACGCGGTTGGGGAGAAAGCCGAAATATTGGACGAGCTGTTCGAAGGGCTCTCCGTTGCGACTGGCCGTCTCGAAAGTGACAACATCGAAGCTATGCGCCTTCGTGTCGAATACCTTGTTCTTCGGGTCATGAGGGCCGCCGGTCCAGCGCAGTCGATATTCAAGCCATATGATGTCGACGTCCCAATGGACGCTGCAATCCCGCACGAACTCCAACGTTTCCTCACGTTCCTTGCCGGTGTTGGTGAAGATGACCTTCACCCGATCGGCAGGCCACGGCTGGTTCGCCAGGATGATGTCGTGCAACATGCGACCTGACGTGCGACCGCCACTGAACGCAATCTGCACGTTGCCGTCTGGCAACAGAAAAGGGGACGCCATCTATTCGCTCCCCTTCGCCTTGCTTGTGGCGGGGATGAGCACGTCCCCATGTGACGACATGGACATGAGAGCGGCGAGGAGCTTTTGCCTGGTCTCCTTTCTCGATGTCGGAACCCAGCAATGGTAGTTGCTGTTCTGATTGTACTGCCCGAACAGCAGGTCCATGAGCCTGTCTGTTTGTGTCTCCAGCGCCCTGATCGCCGGCTCTCCTGCATCTGCTGGGACGGGAGAGGCTGGTGCCGCTGCGAGCATGTCCTTCCAGATCAGTTCGACGTTTTCTGGCGTGTAGGAGCCGTCCACCCAACTCTCGGGAGACGAGGCGCCTTTGCTGCTTTCTCCAGATCGGCACATCGCCTCTGTCGGTTCGACAGGGACAAGCTTCCACCCGACCGGCACCGCCTCTTCTCGCTGGCTGGAAAGGGCTGCTTCGAGAGGCTGACCAGCAAGGGCTCGGGAAACAACGGGGTTGACCCGAACGAACTCCCAATATCCGTCGAGTTCGACGCGGCCCTCGTCTCCTATCTGGGGCTTATTCCACAGCCATTCTGTCCAGACGCAGTCCCCAACCGCGAAGCCCAAAGCTTCTGCTGCACTGATGATCTCTTCGGCAAACTCGGGCATATCGCCTTCGCAGCCGTCAATTTCCATGTTCGTGGGCAGTGACGGGATGACGTGCGAGCCGTGTTCGTTGCGCCCGTCGAGAAAGACCATCATGCCGGGGCGACGGAACGTCTCGACCATCTCCTCGGTTACCCCTGCCTGGGGAAGGGCTTCGAGAGCGGAGGCGAAGAGCGGAACGTCTACGGAGTCTAGAACTCCGTCAGCAGCGCGAGGTTCGCGCCATATCGCGGCCATCTGCCGGCTGCCAAAGTCGAGATTGTAAACGTTCGTCCAGGCCACCGGGTTGGACTTGATGGAGCCCATGAACTGCCGAGCCGCAACTTTGGCCAGATGCCGTTCATTTTCGACCGGGTCTTGACCAAACCGGACAGCGACAAGCGCGTTTTCGATGATCTTGACGAGCGCCGCTTCCAGAGCCTTTGCGTTGAGGGTCATGGACGGTGCTCCCGCGTATCGAGGTAGTCAAACCACCGATTTGTTGCATGGGCAGTGTCGTAGCCCATGCCTTCGTAGAGGTCGGCAAAATCGCTGTCCCAAGGGACGAACGTCCGCAAGCCGTGGTGGATGGCGTAGCGCCTGCGACAGTCGGGGCAACCGACGTGCTGCGCGGCTCTAAACGTTTGGATGATGTCGAGCTGCCTGTGATGCCCAATGCGGCAAAGAACCCGTCGGATGAGACTGGTCATGGGCGGCGGCCCTCCGCGCGAGCGATGGCGGCGTTGGCGTTGCTCAGCGCCAGCAATAGAGGGTGGTTGTTGCGGGGCGTGGTCATACCATTCGCGCCAGTCGGGCGAGACCATTCGCCGATGGCGTTTGCCGTCTCCGTCAGAGCCGCCAGCAGGCGCGCGTGGCTGTGCTTGAGCGCGAATTCCGGCTTGCTGACGTGGATATGGTTCATGAAGCCCCACGCGCCCGACGACTTGGTCTCGTCAGTGCCATAGGTGCATTCGTCGCAGAGGGGTGCGCCGCATACGAACTGGCCACAGAAGTCGCAACCGTGCGTCGCGGGCTGGCCGCAGCTTGAGCACTTGGCGGTTGCGTGCTCTTCGCACAGATATCGCCCATGCTCGACAGGCTTGCTACAGGCGTAGCCATAGGTCGAGAATTTGCAGCGGTCTTCGGTGCGCCCACTCATCCCGCACTCCTCATAGAAGAGGAGCGGGTGGCGGCTGGCATGCCTTCAAGCATGTGTCGCACCATCGCCTCAGCCTGATTGACATCGAACAGGTTGGTGCCAACCGGCTCGTGCTTTGAGGGCCAAGGCGTGGCCGTATTGTAGTCGCGCTTGAAGCTGATGCCGCCGTCGGGGCTGAAGTCGTCAGGAAGACGCCAACCTAGGAAGCGGCTCACCATATGAGCAATCTGCTCGTCGCTGAGCGCGGGCGAGTGGACACCTGCGATCAGGTCATTGATCTTCCCGGCAATGTGCCTCGCGACGGAGATCGGGATGGCGTGGCCCATCCAAACGCCCCAGCCGGTTACATCGATCTCAGAGATAGGGCCGTCGTTGATCTCAGACATTGGAGGGAGTCCTTGCGGGGGCGAACAGGAGGCGGGGATTGGGCATCGCCAGCTTGTCGGCCTTGGGTTTCGGGGGCTTGGGAGGAGAGGCGATTTTCCGCTTGGGCGGAGCTTTCAGGCCAAGATGCGAGGACTGGCGCGCGTTTACCTGGGCACGAACCGTTGCCTCGGCCTTGGTCTTCGCCTTGTGGGCTTCGTCAATAATGGCGTGGAGGTTGCGTTCGCGGTTCTCCCCACCAAGCCACAGCGGCACCTTGTGGTCGAACTGCGGGCGATCCTGCGGTGTGAACGGTCGGCCAGTGAGAGCGCACGCGCCATCCTGCTTCGCAACGATGCGGCGCTTGCATGCCTCGGATGGCGCGCTGTCGTCGGTCTTGCCGATCCACTCGGAGACGGTGCGGGCCATCAGAACGCCTCCCGCGCTGTGCTGGCGCCTGCCGGCACGTCAATAGCCTCGCCACGGAAACCGGTCAGAGCCGTTTCAAGCTCAGCAATGAGGATGAGCGGAACATGGTCGAAGTTCGCGACTTCGGCCCGAAGCTGCTCGGTGGTCTTGATGAACTCGGAGTAGCCGGCAGGCTGGCGCAGATATGACGAGACAGAGACGAGCTTTTTCATGCCGCTGCCCTCCGCTTCCGTTCGTTGACGTAGCCATAGGTTTCGGAAAGCCAGCGCTCGGCAGCCTTGAAGAAGGTTTCGAACTCGCCTTCCGACATCTTATCGAAGCTGGTGGATCCTGGGATCGCGACCCTCATGCCATTCGGAAGTCCGATCAGGTCGACGACACCAGTCTCGAGCTTGAGGACTTCGTGCAGTCGTTCCGGCGATAGCGCGCACTCGGTGGCGTCAACCACCTCCTGCAGCATCGCCCAATAGGCGCGGTGGCGGTCGACGTTGCGGAATTCCTTGATCTCGATGCGGACGCGCTGGTTTTGGCTGATGCCGTCGAGAGCATGGATGTCCATGTCCATTTCCGGGACCAGATGGTTACCGCGGCGAATGAAAGCGAAGACGGGGCGCTCAGGTTTCTTTGCCATCGCTCACATCCCGTTCAGCGGATGGACTGCGGTGAGGCGGCGGCGCTTGATCAGGTCGGCCAGTTCCCGGCTTTCCTTGTCATCCTGGAATTTTGCTTCGGGATCGAACTCGGTCCAGACTTCTTCCACTGATGCGGCGTCGGCCGCGCCGTTCATTGCGGTGTTCAGCCGCTCGAAGTAGTCGCCATAGTCGGTGCCGGTGTCCTCATCGGCAGGCTCGGATTCTTCGGACGTTTCCGTCGCGGTCTGTTCCTCGACCGCCTCGTGTTCGATGGTTTCCGCCATCAATGCTGTCGGCGATGGTGGCCGCAACACTGCCGGACGCGACGGTGTCACGTCGCGCATTTCCTCTGCGTCCGAAATCTCGCGGACCTCGAACTCGTCGTGGATGCCGCCAAGGACATCGCCGAACAATTCGCGCAGGCAGTAGCCGGCGGCGCGCCACGGGGCCATTCGCTGCGGGAATCGGAACCATGGACTGGTATTCGGGGCGTTCTCGTCCCAGACCTTGTTACCGCCCTTCCACGCATAGCCGGGCTTCGTCGGGCTGTCCTGCCAGAGGCCGGCGCGCTTCGCGTCGGCGACGGTGAACAGTACGGTCTTTTCCTCGCCGGTGTCGCTGCGCTTGGCTGCGCACCAGCCGCAAGTGCGTTCGTCCTGCGTCATTGCGGCGAGTGCAGTCTGGATCGAACCGGGGCGCTCTTTTTCGTCCTCATCGGACGGCAGCACACCAGCGGCCTGCATGACCTTGATATTGTCCCGGCCAAAGCCGGTGCGGAGATAGGCGACACGACCCGACTGCCTGACAACGTTGATCAGCCCGTCGCCATATAGAGCGGGCTTGCCCTCGATGACGGTGAAGCTGCGCAGCGCCACCATGGGCTTCAAGCCCAACTCGGCACCGGACATAATGGCCACAGCCACGGCGCTGACAGCGTCGTCGCCGACGAGTTTGCCGACAAGCGACTTCGGTGCAAGCCCGCCTTTCAGCACGGCCTTTGCGATGCGCCATGTTTCTTCGAAAGTCTGCGGCACGATCGCCGCGACATGGCCACCACCTACGATGGTTGGAAGCCGGACTTCGGTCTGAGCGTTCATATCAAGCCACCTTTGCCTGTTCTTCGACCGAAACGCCCGGAACGGTATGGCCCCTGGCCACCGCGCGCTTGGCGAGGTCGAACATGCAGTTCTTGAGGTCGGGATGGTCTTTCAGGAACTCGTAGAGCGCGGCCTGATCGGTGATCGCGGTCACGACATTGATGACGCTGACCGACGCCGCTCGGCCATAGCTGCCTTTGATCGGCGCTGGGGCTGCAGAGGTGACGGGCTCGGGTGTTGCAGGCTCGTCAACCGGGTCGAACGCCTCTTCGGTCTTCTCGGCAGCCTTGCGAGCTTCTTCCGCCGCGCGCCGTTCCGCCTCGGCCTTGCGCTCGGCTTCACGCTGGCGCTGCAGCTTCGCCGTCTCGTAGGCGCTCATGGCCTTGCGGATTTCGTCCGCGCCTTCCTTGGCCGACTTCACCAAGGGCTGCCATTTCTTGTCGATGTCGCGGCCGGCGTCGAGGTGAGGGCGCTTCAAGTCCTCGCGCTTCTTATCCGCCTCGCCGGAGAGTTCATTGAGCCGGGAACGAAGCGACTGCGCCTTGGCCAACGTCTCGTCGTCGGCAATCACCTTGTAGGCGTCGACACCCTTGCGGGCGGCGTCGATCTGATCGCGCAGTGCCTCGGCTTCATCGACAGCGCCGCTGTTGTGGCCGGCAGGCGCGATCTGTTCAGCGACGACCGGATCGGCATCCGGCCAGTTCGCGCCAGCATCGACAGCGTTGTAGGTGGCCTCGGAAATCGGATGACGAGCACAGAACGACCAGACGTTGGCCGGATCGGCAGCGGTGCCGCCGACAAGCGCCACCATCCCGCCCTCGGTGTTCCAGATCGCAACCGGGACGAATGGGCCATCCTTGTGGGTGCGCTTGCGATAGAACCCTGGCTGCGGGTCGCCCTCGGAAATGCCGAGCGTCGAAAGCTGGCTGCGGGTGAGTTCGCCGCAGTCGCCAGCCATGGCGAGGGCCTTGAAGTACCATGCGTACTGAGGCGGGAAATGAGCGTTCATATTCAGTCCTCCCGTGTAGCAAGCTCTCGCTCGCGATCCATGAGGACGCTGCGAAGCTCTGAGGAAATGTCGGATGCGAAAAGGATTTCGAGGGCGTGGAGTTGGTCGTGCTTTGACGGGCGCCAGAGTTCGCGCTCGGTCGGTTCCAGCGATGCGCCTCGGACAAGAACGCTATCCATCGCCCTCGATCTCCGGTTAGTCGGCGACGCGACGCGCCTGCTCGGCGAAGGGGTCGTATTCGCGAGCAATGCGCATTTCGTAGATGCCGGGGTTCAGTTCGTATTCGCCGTGCGGATGAGCGGCGTCCTGGAAGAACCGCTGCGGCGCCGCCAGAACGGCGTAAAGGATCTGCATGCCGACGGGGACGCCGCTGGTCCGCTCCAGGACATCGCCACCCGACAGGCAGTGATGATGGCCCTGCTCGCTGTGGCTGATGATGTAGCCCTTGGCTCCATGGCGCTCGACCGGTTTGGTGTCCATGTTGTCGGGCAGCGCATCGATCTTGATGATCGTAACTTCGCCCTGTGCTCCGATGACTTCACGCATGGTGGTTCCTTTCGATTGGGTTAGGTGCGCTTCGGGGGGTGCCGGTATTCCGACGGGGCAAGGCCAACTCGCCAGGCCTGTGCGGCCAAGGCGGTGCTGATGGGTTTCCCATCGATGTCGGAAGTGAGTGGTACGCCCTCGAAAATGGTCCCATTGCGAGGGCATTTGGCCTGCAGGTAACGTCCCGGATCGGGGAAACCTTCGAGCGTGACCTCGACCAGAGCGCCGATGTCACTGTCCGGGTCGCCGTCCATAATCCGTGGCTTCAACGCCGGGATCATGCGGGCACCCATGATCTGCATGCCTGCTGCGCGCTGCTCGACGTTCGATGCCTGCAGGACCTCAACCGGGGTCACGGTTTCACGGCTCTCGATCCAATCGGCAGGGACCTGAACGCCGTGCCAGTGATACAGGCTCCAGCCATCGCGCCAGCGATGCGAAGGTCCGGTTTCGCCGTGGGGGCGGTTCTGCTCGTCAACATGCAGCGTCTCCGGGAAGTCAGAGACCAAGCAGAAATCTTCGTGCATGACGCGGAAGCCGCCGTGTATAGCTGCCTGTTCCCAGAACGCGTAGCCGGCATGGCTGGTCAATTCGAGCCCGAGTATGTCCCGGCACGCGGTCAGGTAGCTATCGTATCCCGCCCACATGTTGCCGCCCTGGTAGACATAGCCCCAGCGGCGCGCACACTGGATTCCGAGATCGTTGGCTAGGTCAAAGCATGCCTGAGCGGCAGCGGTCGCCTGACGGGTCGCCTGATAGGTCGCCTGATCGGTCGCCTGACGGGTCGCCTGAGCGGTCGCCTGACGGGTCGCCTGACGGGTCGCCTGACGGGTCGCCTGAGCGGTCGCCTGACGGGTCGCCTGAGCGGTCGCCTGACGGGTCGCCTGAGCGGTCGCCTGACGGGTCGCCTGAGCGGTCGCCTGAGCGGTCGCCTGACGGGTCGCCTGATAGGTCGCCTGATCGGTCGCCTGATCGGTCGCCTGAGCGGTCGCCTGACGGGTCGCCTGATAGGTCGCCTGACGGGTCGCCTGATAGGTCGCCTGATAGGTCGCCTGACGGGTCGCCTGATCGGTCGCCTGATCGGTCGCCTGAGCGGTCGCCTGATAGGTCGCCTGAGCGGTCGCCTGACGGGTCGCCTGATCGGTCGCCTGACGGGTCGCCTGATCGGTCGCCTGATCGGTCGCCTGAGCGGTCGCCTGACGGGTCGCCTGATCGGTCGCCTGATCGGTCGCCTGATCGGTCGCCTGCTTCCGAGTATGCCAGATCGCCGCCGATGCGCCATAGGCGAAGGCCATGACCATAGGAGATGGAACAATGACGATGCGAGGCTTCTTGAGGCCGGCTACGGCATAGAGGCCTTCGATGGCCGGTATGATCTTGTCGGGCTCGATCGGTGCCGTGCGCATGGCGCGTGCGATCCAAAGCTTGGCGTGCTCGTCCATCAACTCCTTTTCACGAGGCGTGATGCCGCCATGGGCCATGGTCTTGGGTGTTGGGCGATAGAGTTCGCGGCTTGGCGTTTCAGCATGCAGCGATGCGCCTCGGACGAAGGGGGCGTTCATGGCCTTTTCCTCGCCTTGAGCATGGCGTCTGCGGCGATGTACGCGGCGCGAGCGACTTTCGCCCAATACTCGCCAAGAGCGACGTCAATGTCGTACTGGTCTGCGGCTACACTGACGTCCAAGGCGCCGCTGTCGGTAGCCGCGCCAGCGAGAAACTGACCAGCGAACCAATCACGCAAACTCATGCCTTCTTGGTGATGCACATCACCCATTGGCGATGCTGCGAGAGCGGCAAAGGCAGGCCCGCCGTCTTCAATCTCGTTTGCCATCAGATCCACCCCTCAATTGCATCGACGACGAGCGCGAACATGATGGCGAGGCCGACGAGTTCGAATGGTTCGAGGTTGTTGATGATACGGGCGATCATGACGCCACCCGCTGGTCAGTGAGCACGTTCTCCGACAGCCGCTTCATCGTCGCGATCAGCGGATTGACGAATTCGACCTCGATGTTGTTTTCGCGGCCAAGATCGATGACCGAGCCAAGCGCGGTCATGAATTCATTCATGCGGGCTTCATCGGGGCTCGGCAGGGAGGCTACGAACGCGTCAGCCTTTGCCAACATTGCCGTGATGTCGGCGTCGTTGAAAAACTCGTAGTGGTTGTTGTATTTTACCTTGATGTTGTCCCAAGTCAGGTAGACCTGAGGTTCAACGTTGGCGCGCAGGTTGAATTTGGCATCTGGATTGCGCAGCCCCTTGGCCATCATCGCCTTGGCGAGAGCATTCAAGCGCTTCTGAATGACATTGGTGTCCATCACGCGGCCTCCTGCTCGGAATAGAACTCGTCGATTTCGGCCATGGCTTCGTCGATCGAACCGGCGAAGCCGCAGCGGCTGTCGCTCGGACCGTCATCGGCATAGACTGGCGTCGGGTCGTAATCCTTGTGGGCGTAGGTCCAGTCCGAAGCAGCCATGTAGCTGACCAGCGACGGGCGGATTTCGAAGTCGCGATATTCGATGACGACGCGCATCACGCAGCCCTCCAATATCCAGCCGGGTCGTTGTAGCTCATGCCGCGATAGACGATGCCTTCGCGCTCGTTGACGAGGTCAAGGAAGCGGCAATCCTGCATCGCATGTTTCTCGACCTGACTGGCGATCAGCAGGGAGAAGGCATCCGGACCTCTGGTCAGATCAACGCCATCCTTGATGATGGCGCCGACGGTGTATTCCGGGATGCTGCCTTCGATTCCGACAGAGACTTCAATCTGGCATTCGAAATCCGGCACGATGATCAGGTCGTTTCCGTTCCTGAGGTGGGTGCAGAAGTTGTAGAGGCTCATCTGCTTGCTCCTGATGGAGGGTTAGGAGAACAGAGCTTCGAGCACCTTGCGGAACTCGTAGTTGTCGGGTTGGAGACGCTTAGCGGTGCGAGCAACGATGGCCTTGGACAGGGTGTCACCGATCTCAGCAGCGCCAGCGATGGCAGCTTGAAGGAGGGGCCCCTTGTTGTCGGCGAGGTACGCCCTGACATCGGGAATAATCTCGGCGGTCACGAACTCCTCGACCACCTTTGCGATCTGTCCGCTGATTGCCCATTGGTTCTGCGAGAGAAGGTTCTCGATCATCCGAACCTTAACGGCGGCCTGGATCTCGGCCTTGTTCGTTTCCAAGAAATCCTTGAGGTCGTCCTCGGTCATCTGCTCGCTCCGTTGGCTGTGTGCCTATGGAGCGAATATATACGCATACGCATAAACCGCAAGTGCAAAAATACGCCTACGCATATTTAATTTTGCGCTCGACGATGCGGGGTGATGCGCATTTATGGTTACTTGGAAGTGACGGAGACCTCGGCTACTCCCACGTAGCGCTGGTCAACCGAACGCGCCAGTCCAGAGACGGGGCATCGATTGGGTCTTTGTAGGTTGGTTGGTCGAACATCCAGCAACCGCCATAACCCTTCAAGGGTTCGATAATCTTGTCTGAGAAAAGCAAGTCATCGGATACCGATGAACTGTATCCGGGTCGGTATCCTTCTAAAACGAAAGACATCCTCGTCAGGGTCTTGTCGTTCGAGTTTCTGAAGACGATATAAATAGGGCGCTCGGGCGCGCAACGCACCGTATTGTACTCTACTGTCACAATGATTTTTAGTCGCTCGGATTCGTCGATCTTACTTTCAGCCCACATGTAAGCGAAGGTCGCACCACCTATTGCGGCTATGGCAAGCGCGAGAAGCCCAACCTGCTTGGGAAACATGAACAGCAGAACTAAGCCAAGCCCAATACCGGCGACCCAAGCCATGCGCGCGCCCCTCCCAAGGCTTTTACATTCGTGACCATTCCTCCCGCGGAATACGGAAGCGGAATGGAGCAGCCCACTCAATCACGACATCTTCGATATCTGCGGCGTTGGAACTGACCAGGGTATAGAGCCCATCGGACGATCCGCGGCGAAGTTTTTTGATGTACATGCGCCCATCTGCCAGCCGGAGAATACAAGTCCGCCCGATCAAGTCGTGAGGCGGGCGGCCTTCCTTGTGGTAGCCGACCAGATCCCCATCCTCAAATACAGGCATTTGAGAATCGCCACGAACGATGACAGCACCTGTCCCGTCAGGGATAGGGAAGTCGACCTCAGCATGGTCGATGCCATGGTTGTCATCGTGAAGTATGGGTGTGACCTCGGCACCGGCACCGACATACCCAAAAATACTCACGGTCTGTGTCCAGCCGGTTTCCCAGCCTGTCTCTGATAGGTCAAAGTCAATACCACGCTCATCGGCGAAGGCTTTCAGCTTCGCGACGTGCTCGAACTCCGGCTTGGACCCGCGCTCCCATCTTGAAACCGTGGGCTGAGTTACACCGAGGACATCGGCAAACTCACCTTGGTTCAAACTGGCGACGGTGCGCAGGCGGCGAATAGCTGTTTTCAACTCCATACGCCAGCGCATATCAAGGGGTGACATGGAAATAAAATACACCAACGCATATCCTCTTGCCTAATCGTATGCGTATGCGTATAAATGCGCTATGAGCGTTATCCGACATATCCGCAAGACCGTGTTCCGCCTCAGCCAGGCCGAGTTTGCCGCGATTGCAGGTGTTACGCAGGCAACTGTTTCCCGATGGGAAAAGGGCGGGTCTCCGACCCTCGAGGAGATGCAACGCATCAGGGATGCGGCGGCGGAACGGCGCATTAAGTGGTCGGATAAGCTGTTTTTCGAGCCTGCACCGTCCACCAAGCCGGAGCGGGCGGCATGAGCGACGATACCATCGCCTTTGAGCAGTTTGCTGGCTTTTTCCGCCGCTGGCAGGAAATCGAAGATGCCAAGGGCAAGCTCGGCGACGAATCCAAAGACCTGTTCGCAGACATGAAGGGCGGTGGCTACGACACCAAGGCCACGCGCGCTGTGTTCCGTGACAAGCGGAAGGAACTGAACGCCGATCCTGCCGAAGTGCAGGAGCAGGAAGCGATGTACGACCTCTACATGAATGCGCTCAACAAGGGCCTTTCGAAGGCTCCCGCGCGACCCGCGCCTGCGCACGTAGAAAACATTGAGAAAAATCGCTCCGACAACGGCGCCAACATCAACATGCGCCATAGCGGAATTGCGACGGACCTGCCGCCTCACGATGAGGACGGCGTCATTTTCGAAGACCATGATGCAGCCGAAGGCGCAGCAAGCACTCTGTCGCAGGGCCGGCCTGTTAACCCGACCCAAGAGCCAGCCGACTCCGCCGAGCAGTCGGGCGACGAAAGCTCGGCAATTGCTTCCCCCTCGACGGATCGTTCCTCCACGACGTCGAGTGCCCCGGAGGCTTCGACCCCCTCCGAAGTCAACGAAGTCTCCGGGGCAGACCTTTCCGATGAAGTTGATGCGCATGAGATTACCCGCCACCGGCCTCTAACAGGTGACGGCGGCCATCTGAGTGAACCAAGTTCTGATGCCGGCGCCGGTGTGCGGGCGGTCGTTGAGACCGAGGCCGTAGTCGCCAAATCGGAGCAAGCCGCCAATCAAATCTCTGAGGCCGAAATTCCGGCCTTCCTGAAACCAGTCAAAGAGCCGGGCTGTCTGAACCCGGCATCGTGCAAGATCAAGTCGCTGTCCGTCCTGTGCTCCGGCTGTGCCAATGAGCGCACCAAGTCGAGGGCGGCAGCATGACCGGCACCCTGGCGCAATTCCCCACCCCCCGCCTTGCGTCAGGTGATTGCGGGGAGGCCCTAGCGCTTGGCGCTGGCCTCCCCGCGTTTTTCAGCCGACGGGGACGAAGTGCGGCTGAAATCCATCTGATATTGAGCGCCTTGAGCGGCTGCGTGTCCGCGCCTGCTCGGCTGCCCTTGAATTTTTTCGGGAGTGTTTTGAAGGCCTCCCGAAGCCCCTGCACACCGCTGCTCCAGCCTCGCAAGCAATCGAGCAGCGTCCTTCGCATCGTCTTCGGTCCACCTGTCGTGGCCGTCGTCCAGTTCCTTTCGTCGTCCTTCGCTCATGGGCAAAACCTAGCGAAGGACTGGCAGCATGAAGTGCACAAAATCTCAGCATTCGGAGCCAAAGATTATGAGTAGCTGCGACTACGCCACGAAGGCGGGTGGCTATGTAAATCGCATGGTCGAAAAGGAGAGCTCGGGCTGGGGCGATCAGCTCAACGCTCTCAAGCGCATCGCGCGCCGGTACAGCATCCCGTTCTGGACGCTGAACCATCTCAGAACAAAGCGGGCGAAGACCTGCGACACGGGGCTCTACCACCAGATCAGGTCGGCATACCTGAACCTTTGCGAGAGCGAGGTCCAGAAACTGCTGCGCGAGATCGAGATCGAAAAGGCCCTGGGTAGCGATGACAATCTGGAAGATCTGGCAGCTGAAGCTGCGCATTTGGTGGCGCGCGTTCAAGCGTCGAAAGAAGCCATGAAGGCCAACGGCTGAGCGCTCCTGATGACAGCGCTCCGCAAAGTTTTCGTTCGTCACGCCTCCGAAGAGGAGGTCGACGAACTGGCCAGACACGACATCGAAACTACGGACAAGGGGACGGCATATGAAGCAGAACGGCTATCCATACCTAACCGATACGTCGATGGACGATGGCTGTTCGATCTGGCCAGCGTGCGGATGCATCGATGAGCGCTGTGACGGCGAGCCGGTGCGCAGCTCGACGGCCGTTCGCGTCGTGCTCCATGTGCTGTGCTGGGGAGCCGGGATAGCTGGTATCGCAGCGCTTGGGATGGCTGTTCTTGCCGCGACCAACGCCAAGGCGCATGAGGCCCCGAGCGGGTGGAGGTATCCTCTTTCGTGCTGTTCCAATCGGGACTGTGGCACCGTCCCTGCCACCAGGGTCAAGGAAGGCCCTTCGGGCTACGAGGTCACGCTTCTCCCGGGCGACCATGACTTCATCACCGCGAAAACCGGCCCGCGCTCGTATGTCATCCCCTATGCCGAGACCAAGGATAGCCCCGACGGGCTCTACCATATCTGTCTGCTCCCAACCTCTTTGAAGCAGCTTTGCTTCTTTGCCGGCGCGAGGATGGGATGACGCCGCGCGCCGCAGTCCTGCTGTCCTATTTCACTGGCCTGGCTCCCGTTGGCGAGACCTTCGAGGTTCCTCGCAAGTGGATCATGGAAGACCTTGAGATCGGAAGCTCCCAGACGTTCGCGGTCCTGATCCGCGAACTGGTCTCCACTCGTCGCATCCGCCAGATCGCCCGCGGCTACGCCGGCACCAGCGGAATCTTCACCGTCATTCGAAGGCTTGAACAGGCATGAGCGACTACGATCCCGCCGACGACGCCCGCAAGAGCTATGACGCGGCCATAGAGGCCAAGCGCTTGCGTGGCGATACCCATGATTGGATGGACGCCTACGGGCGGTTCCTCGACGGGCGCGTCACGCTCTTTGTCGGCGACTGCCTGGCGCAGCTCGCGTTGCTGCCGGACAACTCCGTCGACTGTGTGGTGACGTCGCCGCCCTATTGGGGGCTGCGCGACTATGGCGTCGACGGGCAGATCGGCCTCGAGCCGACGCTGGCCGAGCATCTGGCAGTCATGGTTGCTGTCTTCCGCGAAATTCGCCGCGTGCTCAAACCGGCTGGCACGCTCTGGATCAATTACGGCGACTGCTACGCCACCAGCCCGAATGGCCGCTCGGCAGCAGACACGAAGGCAACAGGTAACGACGACCGCACCTTCCGAGACAAGCCCTTCTCAACCATCGGCGGCGCGCTGAAGGCCAAAGACCTTTGCATGGTGCCAAACCGCCTGGCGATCGCGCTGCAGGAAGATGGCTGGTGGGTCCGCTCGGAAATCATCTGGGCGAAGCCGAACCCGATGCCCGAAAGCATCCGCGACCGTCCGGCGACCAGTCACGAGAAGATTTTCCTCCTGTCGAAGTCCGCCCGCTACTTCTATGACGCAGAAGCTGTGCGCCAGCCATCTGCTGAAGCCAGCAACGGACGCTGGTCGCAAGATGTCGAAAGCCAGGAAGGCTCACATAGGGCCAACGGTGGCGCCAAGACAAATGGCACCATGAAGGCCGTTGGCGGTCCCCGCACCAAGATTCGCGCTACGGACGTTGCCAGTCCGCGCCATGCTGGTGGTGTCAACCACACAGGCATAGAAGCTACGCTCCGCGGGTTCGGCCGCAACCTTCGCAATTATGAGCCGGCACCCGTTAGTGTCTGGAACATCGCCACGCAGCCCTTCAGCGATGCCCACTTTGCCACGTTCCCGCCGGAACTCGCCGAGCGCTGCATTCTCGCCGGCTGTCCAAAAGGTGGGCTGGTGCTCGACCCGTTCGGCGGGGCCGGAACCACGGCGCTGGTCGCGCTGCGCCACGGACGGCGCGCGGCGCTGATCGAACTCAACCCTGAATACGCCGAGATGTCGCGCAGGCGCATCGAAACGGAATGGCGGGTTCCGCAGAAGGCAATTTCTCCGGATTTTGGTCCGCTCTTTGGTGGGGAGGCCGCATAGCCATGATCCCGAGCTATTCCCCGGATGAGATCGAATTCATCGCCCGCAAGCTGCGGGACAAGCTCAGCGCCTCGCAGATCGCTAATGCGCTGTCGCGCGAGCGCGGCTCCGAAGTCACTCGCAACATGATTATCGGCATCGTCCACCGGGACCGGACCCTGCGCGAAATCGGGTTCTGGGCAAATCCTGGCGGCCGCCCCACAGGCGAAGCAGCCCAGATCAAGCCCGCGAAAAAACTCAAGCCAGCGTCCAGCCCACGAAAGAGCGCCGTCATCCCGCTATCCGCAAAGGTCAAGCGAATGGAACCTGCAGTGCCTGCCATCCGCAGCGCCGATTATGATGCTGCGTCGCGTCATGTCCCGCTCGCTGATCTCAGCCGCTTCGAATGCCGCTGGGCGGTCAATGATGCAGCCAAGGGCGAGGATCACCTGTTCTGCGGTCATCCCAGTGTGCTCGACAGCCCGTATTGCGCCCACCATGCATTGCGGTCTGTTGGTCGCGGCACCGAGGGCGAACGCAGGGCTGATGATCTGCTGCGGAAGGTCGCGGCATGACTGGCGTCGACGATCTCGTCATCCGGCAGCGGCGCGAGATCGAAACGCTGCAGGAGCAGGTGCGCCAGCTTGAGGAAGCCCTGGCTCCGCCCAGCGTTCACATACCAGTCGAATGGAAACTGACGAACTACGAGAAGCGGATCTATGCCTTTCTGACGACGCGCGAACTCGCCAGCAAATCGGCGATCATGCAGGCTCTCTACAGCAACCGGAGCGACGAGCCTTATGACAGGGTTGTTGACGTCTTCATCTGCCGCATCCGCCGCAAGTTGAAGCCCTTCGACCTCCACATCGAAACCGTCTGGGGCGAGGGCTATACGCTCGTCGATCGCCGGAAGAAGGCGAGGGCGGCATGACGACATTCGCCAAGGAGTCCGACCTCTGCCAAGCATTCATCGCAGCCTTGCCAGCGAACTGGACCGCCTATCCAGAAACCGGAGGTTTCGACATTCTGTTGTCCCGCGCCGACGGTTTTCAGATCGGGGTCGAGGCCAAGCTCAAACTCAATGCCAAGGTGATCCTTCAGGCCGCAGAAGACTGCCGTCGAAGCTATGTCGCAATGCCGGGGCCCGATTGCCGTGCAGTGCTGGTTCCCGAGGCTCATAACCGCGAACTGGCCGAGTTGTGTCGGCTCCTATGCGTCACTGTCGTTGTCCATCGGCCGCGCGAACCCGGAGTAGTCCGCTCGCCGATATGGCCAGATCTCCCGACAGCCACGGACCAGTACTGGAACGAAGTCTGGCATGAACTCGCGCCCGCGCGGCGGCTCGATCTGCCCGAATGGGTTCCTGACGTCGCTGCTGGCGCCAGTGCCCCCATTGCTCTGACGGACTGGAAAATACGGGCAATCAAGATCGTGGTCACGCTCGAAAAGCGCGGCTTCGTCACGAGGCAGGACTTCTCCCACTTCAAGATTTCGATGTCTCGATGGACGCAAGGCCGGTGGCTTGTCCAGGACGGGCGTGGTGGCTGGGTTGCCGGTCAATACCTTCCTGATTTCAGGGCTCAGCACCCGGTCAATTTCCCGCAGATAGAGGCCGACTACGACAAGTGGCGGAACCCGGCTGAGCCCGTGCGGGCTCCGAAGCAGGAGGCATTGCTATGACCCTCCAGGACAAGCTCGACTGCCTCAACGGCATCATCCAGGCCAAGACGACATGGCTCGAGCAGCATGGCCAAGGCCGCAACAAGCGCCCCGACCATGAGGGCGAGCGGATGCGGTATCAGGTCGAAACCCTTCACGCCATCGCTGATGACTATCGCCGATCGATAGAGCGGAAAGGGGCTGCGGCATGACGGCCCTCTACAACGAGATTGACCCGGCAGCGGCCCACATTCTCCGCCGAATGATTGACGACGGCGTGATCGCGCCAGGCGTCGTCGACACGCGCTCCATCAAGGAACTGACGCCCGATGACCTTGCAAAATTCACCCAAGTCCATCTCTTCGCTGGAGGCGGGCTCTGGTCCGTCGCAGCTCGACTTGCTGGCTGGCCTGACTGGGCTCCCATCTGGACCGCTTCATGCCCCTGCCAGCCGTTCTCGGCGGCCGGCAAAGGGGAAGGAACCGATGATCCAAGGCATCTGTGGCCGGACGTACATCGCCTCGCCCGTGCCGCCCGGCCCCCTGTCATCATGGGAGAGCAGGTTGCGGGAGCGGCTGGCTACGGTTGGTTCGACGGAGTCCGCGCTGATCTGGCGCGAGAAAACTACGCCAGCCGGTCAGTCGATTTCCCGGCTTGCAGTGTCGACGCGCCACACCAACGGAACCGGCAATACTGGTCCGCAATCAACGTGGTCGACGCCGAGAGCTTCGGATGGGGAGAAGGGTGGCCCGAACATGAGTTTCGGAGCTGGCGGCCAGCCTCTGCCGGCGCAGATGCATCAGGCGTCACCCTGGGTGACGCCTTCGGCTCGGGACTGGAAGGACAGCGCGGGCATGGCAACGGAAGCAGGCGACCGGAACAGGGTCGACCAGTTGCCGAGGCAGATGGCGCAGGTACCGCAATCAATGTGGCCGACAGCACAGGCTCGGGACGGCTTTCCACCTCATTCGCCGGAATACGTGGCGAAGCACAAGGCGAATGGCCACGGCATGGCGAACTTGAACGACTATCTGGCGGCGACGGCATTAGCCTACATGCCGACGCCAACCGTGGCGGACGTGCAGGGTGGAAGGAAGGCGAGGTCGGGAGCGCGTTCAGGCGAACCGCTTCTCAACGGTCTTTGCTTCGAAATGGAACCTACTGGTCCGACGCCGACTGGATCGTCTGCCACGACGACAAAGCGCGGCGCGCCCAATCCGGTATTCGCTTTCTGGTTGATGGGCTTCCCGGCCGAGTGGATCTCTGGCGCGTTGGCGGCAATGCGATCGTACCGGAAGCCGCGGCGGAAGTTATAGCGGCATTCATAGATGTCTATGGATTGCCCTCAATTCGGAGGGCTACATCATGATCACCGCTCCAGCAACTCCAGCATCACGTCCAGCCATTCGGGGATTTCGCGGTCGCCTGCCTTCCAGCGCCGAACGGTTCGCGGGTCTACGCGGATGCGTCGCGCAAGTGCGGACTGCCAGTCAGGCCCGAAAAGAGATGAGGCTCGCCTCTCAAGATCAACGGGCGTCATGCGAGGGCGGCAACCTCGACCGATACCACGCGAACGGTGGAACCCGTCGTACGGTCGGTCAGGTCGCGGCCAATCTTCCGGCGCTCGCCAACGGCCCAATTCTCAGCCTGAGCAGCGCCGAACGTGTCATGGCTCTTGGTGTTGCCGTCGGCGTAGGTCGTGACGACGCGATGCGTCATCGGGCGGGCAAGCTGTTCGGCGAGGAAGGCTTCAATGTTCATGGCTGCAACTCCGATCTTGTCGCAGTCAACTTAGGACCATTGGCCCTATATGTCAATCTCGGAATAGGGGGGGGTATGGCATGAAGGCCAAGCACCCATCCCCGTGCGGCGAGATTCTGCTTTCGTACCTGACAGGCTTGGCGCCGGTCGGAAACCTGATTGAGATCCCGCGCAAACACGTTGCGGCCGATCTTGGCTATCGCGCCTATGGGACTTTCCATTCGTATCTGAACCAACTCATTGCCCGTGGCTACGTCCGTCGCGTTGCATGTGGAAATGCTGGCTCAACGGGCCTGCTCGTCGTTCTCCGACGTTTGGAGGATGCATGACGCGCGTTGAACTGCCTTTCCCGGTCCCGCTGCATGACTGCTTCACCAACGTGAAGGGCAGGGGCCGTGTGCCGACCCCGCGCTACAAGGCCTATGGCCGTGAAGCATGGGCTGTGATCGCCCAGCAGCGGCCGAACAAGCTCAAGGGGCAGGTGTCTGTCTATGTCCGCCTCGTGGCGCCCGACAAGCGCGCACGGGACGCTGACAACCTCGGCAAGTGCATTCTCGACACGCTCAAGGCCAACGGCCTGATCGAAGACGACAGCAACCACTTCGTCCGCAAGCTCTCGTTTGAGTGGGCTGAGGATGGCCCTGGCTGTGTCGTGCTGATTCAGCAGACGGAACAAGGAATCGCGGCTTGAGCAGGTGGTTCCGCCATTACGCAGGAATGATGCGTGACGAAAAACTCGTCCGGGTGGCCGTGCGCGTAAAGCAGCCAGTCGAGCGTGTGGTGTGGGTTTGGGGCGCGCTTCTCGAAAGCGCTGCAGAGATAAACGAAGGAGGTCGCTTTGAATTCGACACCGGAGAGGCCGCTTACTTTCTTCGATGTGATGACGCTGACATGGGTTCTATTCTCGCTGGCTTGGAAAGTCTCGGCCGCATCGGTGGCGGGATGGTGGCGAAGTGGGGGGAGCGTCAATACGACAGTGACGGGGCTAAGGAACGGCAGCGCCGATATCGCGAACGCATCAAGTCTAAATCTGACGTTCAACAACGCGACCGTGACCATAACGTTACGCAAGAGAACGTAACGCGTGACGTAACGCAACCGTCACGTGACGGTGAGGTGACGGCCCAAGAGACAGATACAGATACAGATATATCGGATGCTAACGCATCCTCTTGCCCGGAGCCGGAAAAATCCGCTCCGGTCGTGGTCGCTTCGCCGACTGCATTCGAGCTTCCATGCGTTTCGGGTGAGATGTACCCGGTCTCGGAATCGGATGTTGCCGAATGGCGAGCCTCATTCCCCGCTGTTGATGTCATCCAGCAGCTTGGTGCCATGCGCTCCTGGCTGATCGCCAATCCCACACGCCGGAAAACCCGCAAAGGGATGCGGCGCTTTGTCGTCTCATGGCTCGATCGCAAGCAA
Organism: Aminobacter aganoensis; assembly: GCF_014206975.1. Taxonomy (GTDB): domain Bacteria; phylum Pseudomonadota; class Alphaproteobacteria; order Rhizobiales; family Rhizobiaceae; genus Aminobacter; species Aminobacter aganoensis. The sequence goes on along the minus strand of NZ_JACHOU010000002.1, from coordinate 458,821 downwards.
AACAACAGCCATTCGCCGCCACCGGCACAGCACTCGGGTTCACCGCCAGGCCGCCACCAAACCGCCGTCGAAGCCAACATATCCCGAAGGATCAAGCGAAATGAACCAGCAGGCGGAAGATTCGATAACACAGATGCTGAACTGCTTTCCCCAGACAAGCCAGAACTACGAGCTCTTGTTCGCAACGCTGGGCAAGCTATGCGCTGGCCAGACTGATCAGGCGATAATCGAGGCGTCGGAACGGTTCGCGGCTGGCGACGTGAAGGACCAGTCGAAGAAGTTTGCCCCCTCCGGGCCGGAATTCATTGAAGAAGTTCGCAGGCGGCAGGAGTTTATAGACATCCGGGCCCGCCCACGGCTACCGGCCCCAGCGTACCATTCCGGCCCGACCCCACCATTCCTGATCAAGCGCCAGAAGGCGCTGGCCGAAAACGCGCACCTTCCCGTGCTGGTCGAAGACGCCAACCTCGATGTGTTCCGCCGGCTGAGCCTGACCAGGCAGATCCCGGCCGGCGCGAAGTGGGTTGCCTGCCTCGGCATCATCTATGGCCCGGCACCGAAGTCACGTTCGAAAGCTGCGTAGGAGTAAGCGTCATGTCGAAAATGCAGGAATGCCATGTTGCCGAAGCCCAACGGATGCGCCTCGCCGGCCATTCCTGGCGGATGATCGGCCGCGCGTTCGGAATCCGCGCGATCACCTTGAAGCAGGTGCCGGCCAGCAATCCACTTGGACCCCGCACTGCTGAAATCGTCCCGGTGTCGTTGCCATACCTGCATTTCCTCTATGGCGGCGAAAGCCTGCAGATCGTGGAGAAGGCTCAATGCGCCTGACCCCGGCTCAATCCGAATTGCTCAAGCAGATCATCGGCGGCTTGGCGCTGTGGTGCCATTTCGACAGGGAACGCACGGTCTGGTGGACGCTGGAGCCGAACGGGCCAGAGGTTTCCCATTCACTGGTCGAAGGGCTGATGACCAAGGGCGCGCTGCTGTTTGGCGAGCCTCTACGGCGGTCCGGCGGGCGTTCTGACTCCCGGTATGCGGTGACTGACATCGCAAGAACACACATGGAGGCGGCACGATGACTGACATGGTGGAGAAGGTCGCAAGGGCGATGTTCCCGATGGTCCCCAATTGCCGGAACCGGGCATTCGAAGATCACCCGATGCGGTACGACCTCATGGATAAGGCCCGCGCAGCCATAGACGCCTGCGCCTCAGAGATTGACGCCCTCGTGGAGCGCCGCAAGGCCGATAACCGCAATCAAGGCAACGACCATATCTTGGCAACAGCAGCCTTCCTGCGCCACGCCGCCCTCTCCAATACCAGGGAGACGAAATGAGCATCGAATGGGTCAGGAGCAATTATGGAGTCCCCGCCAAGCGGGGCGGGCGCGTCGAATACAACCCGTTCAAGGATGCGCGGGGCAAATTTGGCACCATCACCGGCACGCGGGGGCCATACCTGCTTATCCGCCTCGATGGCTCAAAGCACAGCGGTTCGTATCACCCAACGTGGCAACTTCGCTATCTCGACGCCGGAGACCCAGCCCAATGACCATACCCGCTGACATCGAGAAGAAGGCGCAGGAAATCGTTGACCGGATTGCAACGGTCCACGTCTGGAAAGGTGACGCGATTGCCGACGTCGCCACGGCGATTATGGAGGCCAAGGCCGAGGAACGCGAGCGGTGTGCGCAGATCGCTGAACAATGGCTTGTCACGTTTGGCGAGGTGGGTGGCAAACTCAGGCACACCACCCCGCAAGACTGGGCAAACAGCGCGGTCCAAGACATCGCCTCCGCTATTCGAAATGAAGGGGGAGAGCAGGGATGAAGCGTAGCGAAAACAACATTTCGGACGCACTCGAAGTCGAAAGAGCAGTTTGGGGGACAGGTCCGATGGCGCTGATCCCCTACGCAGGTTTCGAAGAGACGCGAGGGCGCGGCCCATCGAAGCACAAGGTCAATCCGCTTTCAGCCCTCGAACTCTTCCGCAAGGGCTGGGACACGGTGCAGATCGCGGCCTACCACCTGATTTCCGAGGCCGAAGCGCTTCACCGCCTCAACATCGAACGATCCGCCGCCAAAGAACTCCCGAGCCCATACCAGAAGGATCATTCATGACCGAGCAGAAGCCGAACTGGTATGTTGTGCGCCCGACTGTCCATGGCGACAGACGCGCAGCGGACGAGCTGAAGGAAGCCGACATCAACCATTTCATGCCGACCTTCAAGCGCTTCACCTTGATCAAGCATACCAAGGGCCAGCGCAAGGAAACAGAGATGCTGCTCATGCCGGGCTATCTGTTCGCCCAGCTATCCATCGAGCAGACCAAGACCGTGAATAAGCATGATCGCCGTTTTAGGCACGTCGCCAGCATTGTCAGGGCACCGGGAACGGATAGAGCCCTGCCTGTCGATGAAAAAGCCGTGGAGCAGCTGCGCTACCTCTGCGCCGACGGTGCATTCGATCAGGGCAAGCGGCCGAGATCAGGTTTCATCCACGGAGACAAGGTTCTGATCATAGGCGGGCCGTTTGACAACATCACCGCCACATTCAGGGAAGGCAAGGTAAAGCCTGGATTTGCCAAGCTCGTCCTGTCGAGGATGCTGGGCAAGGATCAGACGGTCCTTGTCCCGGAAGACCTGATACAGGCGGCGTAGTCAGCCATATCTCGTGTTCTTGATTTGGTCATGCACGAGATGTTGATTTTTCAGCGAATATCAGCGATAACCGCTTCGGGACGATTTGCTGATCAGTACGCAGCCATAGGGTTGAGCGTCTAGCACCCGTTCCCGTCGAGGCAATAGGCCCCCGACGAAGTGCGTAAGCAATTCCAAATTCACAGTTGGGAGTACGTCAGCACGGCAACGTGTCTGACCGGCATCGTTAAGCCACGACCGAACGGCGTTGATGTCAGACACAGGGCTCGGTTCGGTGAGTGCCTATGCTCCCAAGCAGTTCAGGACGGCGGCGTTGAAGGAAACGCAAAGCGGCTATCGAGGCGGTATGTGTGTGCCCGCCAGCGTAGCAAACCAGATGACCATAAAAACGGCGACTGTGGTCTTGGCCGTACCTTGTGGATCGGAGTGCACATCGAGGGTGACCGCCCCTTGCAGTAGCCGGTATCAAGCCCGGCCCGTCCTGACCCTCCCGCCCTGCGGGGATAGTGGGAGGAAGCCCATGTCAAAAGGCTTCCGTTCGAACCACAACGCCAATTCCACCATCAGCGAGGACACCATGTCCGACCGCGACCTTGACCGTATTTCAGAGCAGGCGACAGCCGATTATCTCAAGCGCGCCAACAAGGCCGCGCTCGAAAACATGATCGGCATGGCGCTGCATGCAATGTCGATCGAAGAGATGATCGACTTCCTCGAATTCCAGATCGCGGACCTCCGCGACATCGATTGAATCACCCAGCAGCACGAACCAGCACAAGGACGCATCCACATGCTCAGCATCAAGCATATCCAGCCGTCTGGCGAAGAAACGATCTACGCATCGCCCATCGTGAATTACGTCCCCACGGCCGACTTCAGGCGGAGTCCGCCGACCCTTTGGATTGAACCGGTTGGACACTCATCGCCCGACCCCCGGCTCCCGCTGACGGGCGGCATATGCTTCGTCATGAACGAGAACGGCAAGACCGTTAGCCGCTACGATCTCGGGGACGACCCGAGAGACCCGACTGACTATGGCCGCAATCCCGACCATAGCGCTTGAACCCCTCGCTCTCCAGGAGATGAAGATGAGCCGAGACGAAACCGCCATTGAGGCCGAGATCCAGACCAAGGGGCTGACCGCGCCGCGCCTCACGCCTGATCTGGTCGACTCCGCCATCGTCGGCGAGGCATACCACGTCTTCCCGGGCACCACCTTGACCGTCTGCGCGCTCATGCTGCGCAACAGCTTCATCGTCACCGGGGAAAGCGCATCCGCCAGCGCGGCGAACTTCGATGAGGCGCTAGGCCGCAAGATCGCTCGCGAGAATGCGCGCAACAAGGTCTGGCAGCTCGAAGGCTATCTGCTGCGCCAGCGCCTGCATGAGCAGGAGGTCGCGGCGCTGAAGGCGAAGGTGGCCGGCTGATGTTCACCGCTGTAGCCATCTTCTCCGTGACGTGGAAGCCGCGCCCCGACATCTCGACTTACGAGCTCGCACTCTGCATGCCCATCATTGCGGCGATGCCAGCCTATGACGGCGGCAGCATCCGCGTGATGTATGATCGCCTGCCGGCAGAAGCGCAGCGTCATTTCGAGATGCCAGGCCAAGTGCAGGCCGATACACCCGGAACAGCACAGGCGTCCTCGTCCATCTGGGACAGCCTCAAGAGCGTGGCGAGCGCCTGACGATGACCGCGCAACCGAAATGCCTCAACTGCGAAAGCACTGGCTGGGTATGCGAGAACCATCCTCATGTCTCGTGGGGCGAAGGCGATAACTGCTGTGGCGGCGCCGGCGATCCTTGCCCGGTCTGCAATACCGAGATGCCACCGCGCATGCCGGCCGACAGCACTGTTGTCTGGACCGCCGCCGATGGGTGGGTTCACTAGTGCCGGCCCTCTCCAAGCCCAAGTACGAGGCATACGCAAAGCTTCTGGCACAGGGCATCGCACAAGCGGTCGCCTATGCAGAAGCCGGGTTCAAGGGTGGCCGCTCGTCAGCATCGCGGCTGGCAACAAATGAGAACATCGTCGCTCGCGTCGCGGAACTGCGCGCACAGGCAGATGCGCCAGCCGGCACCGAAGACAGGCCGCAAGGCCGTCCAAGCGGCTACATGCCGGAATATGCCGAGCAAGCGGCCAAGCTTTGCCTGCTCGGCGCGACCGATGACGAGATGGCGGATTTCTTCGGCATCCATCGGGCAACGCTCTATCGCTGGAAGCTCGACCACGAGGATTTCTGCGACGCCATAAAAAGCGCGAAAGCCCATGCAGATGAACGGGTTGAGCGCTCTCTGTACCAGAAGGCGACCGGCTACGAGGTCACCGAGGAGCAGGCGATCAAGATCAAGGTTGCCCAGCACGAGGAAGAGGTCGAGGTCGTCCAGGTTCGCAAGCACATCCCGGCGGACACGACGGCTGCAATCTTCTGGCTGAAAAACCGCCGCAAGGATGACTGGCGCGACAAGACCGAGGTCGAGCACAGGCACACCTTCGCCGACATGTCGGACGACGAGCTCGACAAAGAGTTGGAGCAGGCGGTTTCGGGGAAAGAGGGCCAGACGGCCCACTGATCATGCTTTCGCTGACGCCCGAGGCGCTGCGAGCGCTGCCGCGTGAGCGGAAAGAAGTCATTGCCGCGATTTTGGCAGAGAAGCAGAAGCGCCAGTCGCAGCGCATGTTTCACACCCTGTTCCCTGACGAGGACACGATCCAGCCCGACGGCCGGATCATCCACGCCAGGCACAAATACGCCAAGCATATGGAGTTCTTCCGGGCGGGTGCTGAATATCGCGAGCGCTGTTTCCTTGCCGCCAATCGCGTGGGAAAGACAGTCGCGGGTGGATACGAAGTCTCCGCCCACCTGACTGGCCTCTATCCCGATTGGTGGGAGGGCCGGCGCTTCGATGGTCCGATCCGGGCATGGGCCTGCGGCAAGACCAACGAAAGCACTCGCGACGTGGTGCAAAAGGCGCTGCTTGGCGAGATCACATTCGAAGGGCAGCGAAAGACCGTCACCGGAACCGGCTTGTTGCCGGGACGCCTCATTGGCCTGCCAAGCTGGAAGCAGGGTGTCCAGGACCTCGTCGACACGATCAAGGTCAGACACGTCAGCGGCAAATGGTCGACGCTTGGCTTCAAGTCCTACCAGCAGGGGCGCGGCGCATTCGAAGGCACGGCACAGCACGTCATATGGCCTGACGAAGAGTGCCCGATTGACGTCTATGGCGAGTGCCTGACGCGAACAGCGACCACGAATGGCCTGATCTTGCTGACGTTCACCCCGCTTGAGGGGCTAACGCAGACCGTGCTGGCGTTCATGCCGAACGAAGATCGGCCCGCAGAATTCGAGAGGAAATGAAGCAATGGCTCGACCGACGACCAGGATCGAAATCGTGTTCATCCCGGCAAGCCAAAAGACCAAAGATGACCCGTTTGGCACCAGGGCGTATCTGGCATGGAAGGCGAACGGAAAGTGGATGGACGGCGGCCTTGCCCCGCTTCCTGTCCCTGACGGCACCGATCAACTGACACCTGATTTGCTGCGCAGTTTCATGGCCACAATCGAAGAGCGGGCACTTGAGGCGCTCAATGTCTCAGAACTCGAAAGGGTCGCCTAAATGGCTGACATCTACATCACCGAATACGCCACGCTGGCGCGCGACGGGCACAACTACCTGATCGCCGCCGGCAAGGAACCGTCGGTCGCCGAGCAGCAGATTGCAAACCCGGCGACATCGACGCAGTCCAGCGCCTTCAACGCGCAGACCGCGTTCATCATGGTTCATGCCTCGGCGGCTGCGCATGTCGCTGTCGGCGCCAACCCGACGGCCGTCAACAACAGGCACCGCCTCGGTGCTGGCGAAACCCGCTTCTATGGCGTGCCTCAAGGTGCCGGCTACAAGCTGGCTGCAATCAACGGGAGCTGATCGATATGATGTCTGGATCCCGTGGAAGCGAGGCCGGCGTGCTCGAAGGCCTGATGACGCTGGTCAGTGACCCCGCTGCGTTCTCGGCCAAGCTCGCCGAACTCAAGGATGCCCAAGCCCAGCTTGGCGAAGCCCGGGCTGCGCTGGCCGAGCAGCGCGCCGAACTGGACGCACGCGCCGAGGCCCTGAGTCGCAAGGACGATGAACTCTGCAAGCTCGTCACCGAGATCGGCGATGCGGAACGCGCCCTTGTCGAGCGCGAGAAGGCCGCGACCAAGCGCGAAGCCGACATCGACGCCAAGTTGGCCAAGCTCGAAGCCGGCCGTGTCGAGCGCGACGCCAAGGCTGCCGCCCTCAAGGCTGAAATCGCAGCGGAACGAAAGGCCTTGAAACAAACCGCAGATATGAATGCCGCCATGGAGAATGGCCTCAATGTCCGCGCCGCGATGCTCGATGAGCGAGAGGCTGTCTTGGTGGTGGCAGAGGCCGCTGCGAAAACGGCGGCCAAGGACTATAAGGCCAAGCTCAAAGCCCTCAAGTCGCTGGTGGCCTGACCCGTGCCATGGGATGGGACCCGGCGGCCAAGACCGCAAATCTGACGATTACCAACGGCGGGCGGACTGTATCGTCTTCCGTAGATGGCGCAAAGGCCAGGGCAACCACCGGGCGCGAGACGGGCAAATGGTACTTCGAACTCACGCTCGATTTCGGGTTTGACCCGGACTACGAGGTTGATTTCGGCTTCCTGCCTTCCACGTTCGTTCTGGCCGAAGGCCTTAGCTACACTTCGAGCGAGGTCAATTCGATCCGCTTGTACCAGTACAGGTTCGAGTTCGCGGGCACTGACTTCTACCTCGCCAATGCCTACCAGCAGTTTCAGGAAGGCCCCGGTGAAGGCGTCACCTACTGCATGGCGGTCGATTTCGATGCCAGGCTGATCTGGTTCAGGAAGAACAGCGGCACATGGAATGCTACGGCAGGGGGCACCCAGAATCCTGAGCTTGGTCTCGGCGGGTTCAGTTTCGCATCACTGGCGGTCCTTCCGTACTTCCCGACGATCAACCTCCTGGGCTTCGGTGAAGCAGTCCAGGTAACGAGCGGCTTCGAGGATGCGGACATGGTCTATGCCATCCCTGAAGGCTTCTCCGCATGGGATGCTGCCTCCGCCGGAGTGGATACCCCTCATCCGAATGGCCAGATGCTCGCCATGGGCCGATGGATGAACCGCTGATGCCCGCCATCACGGCTTCGAAATACCTCGTCCAGGCGGCCTGGGATGACGTCCCGCACCTGGACGAAAAGACCAAAGCCGAACTGCTCAGCAGCTACCCGCCGCATATGCGCAAGGCGCGCTCGCAGGGTATCCCGTCGATGGGTGCTGGGGCGATCTACCCCGTTGATCTCGATGATATCGAGGTCGCCCCGTTCGCGATCCCGCGCTTCTGGAAGCGAGCATACGCACTCGATGTGGGCTGGAAATGCACCGCGGCGATCTGGGGCGCCGAAGACCCCGCCGATGGCACGATCTACCTCTATGCCGAGCATTATCGCGGCCATCAGCTTCCAGTGATCCATGCCCAAGCCATCAAGGCGCGTGGCATCTGGATCAAGGGCGCGATCGATCCTGCGGCTCGCGGCCGCTCTCAACGCGACGGCGAGCAACTGATCGCTGATTATAAGGGGCAGGGGCTCGACCTCGTCAACGCGGTCAATGCCGTGGAAAGCGGGCTCTATGAGGTCTGGGCGCTACTCGAAACCGGCCGGCTCAAGGTCTTCTCGACGCTGGTCAACCTCAAGGCCGAATACAAGCTCTACCGCCGCGATGAGCACGGCAAGATCGTGAAGGAATTCGATCACGCTATGGATGCAATGCGCTACCTCATCGCGACATGGAGCAAGATCGCCTCTGTGCAGGTTCCTGACCGTACCGTCGGGGGCGGCTCTGTGATCGCGGATTCGGACGCAGGCTACTGATGGCCGACGAAGAGATCATCGAGCAGGGCGAACAGCAGCCCAACCCGGAGCTTGAGCGCCAGAAGCTTGCCGAGCGCCTGGGTGGCATCATCGGTCGTTTCGAGAACATGGCGACCAAGCGCATCGCGCAGCGCCAGTCCCTTGAGGATCGCTGGCTCGAAGACCTCGCCCAGTATCATGGCCGCTATGATGCCGACACCCAGCGGAAGCTGAATGCCCCGGGATCGAAGAAGTCGAAGCTGTTCATCAACCTGACGCGGCCCAAGACCGACGCGATGTCGGCGCGCCTCATGGATCTGCTGTTCCCGACCGACGACAAGAACTGGGGCATCCAGCCGACGCCAGTTCCGCGCCTGACCAAAGCATCTGAACAGGCCGAGCGTGCCGCATTCGACGCCAAGAAGAAGGCAGACGAGGCCGCAGCGGCACAGCAGGAAGGCCAGGGTGCCGATCCGCAGGCTGCAGCACTCAAGGCGCAGGCCGATATTGCCCAGCAGAAGGCCGAAGAGCTTCAGGGCATCATCGAAGAAGGCGGCCGCCGCTGCGACCTGATGGCCGCCGAGATCGACGACCAGCTCAAGGAATCGAGCTACCACGCGGTCAAGCGTGACCAGATCGAGGATGCGAGCAAGCTCGGTACTGGCGTCACCAAGGGGCCAGTGACCGGCGACCGGGTCCGCAAGGGCTGGCAGATGCAGAAGGAGCCGGCCAGGAACCCCGACGGCACGCCGCAGATCGGGCTTGACGGCAAGCCGGTCATGGCCGACGCCTACAAGCTGCAGATGTCGAACGGCGACCAGCCGGCAATGCGTTACGTCGACATCTGGTCGTTCTTCCCCGATATGGACGTCCGCAACATCGAGGACGGCGAGGGCAACCTCGAGCGGCACCTGATGAACCAGAAGAAGCTGCGCGAACTCGCGCGCCTGCCTGGCTTCGACAAGGGCGCCATCCGCCGCCTGCTGGCCGGTAAGCCCAAAGCGCCGGCACCGTCATATCTGGCGTCGATCCGCGATATCACCGGCGACAAGCAGCAGGTGACGAGCGGCCTCTATCACGTCTGGGAGTATTCCGGGCAGTTGAGCGCCGAGGACATGCAGGATCTTGCCCTTGCGATGGGTGACGATGCGACGGTCAAAGACCTGGCCGATGCCGATCCGCTCGACACCCTCAACGCCATCGTCTGGTTCTGCGACGGCGAACTGCTCAAGTTCGCGATCTATCCCTATGACTCGGGCGAATGCCTCTATTCGGTGTTCAACCTGATCAAGGACGAAAGCTCGGTCTTCGGCTATGGCGTCCCTTATGTGATGCGAGATCCGCAGAAGTCGCTCAATGCCTCGTGGCGCGCCATGATGGACAATGCCGGCAACAGCGCCGGGCCACAGATCGTTGTCGCCACCAGCCAAGTCGAACCGGCCGACGGCGACTGGACCATCGGTGGCGGAACGAAAATCTGGAAGGCGAAGGAAGGCGTCCCGACTGGACACCGCGTCTTCGAAACCTTCGATATTCCGAACAATCAGGCGAAGTTCGCCAACATCATCGCCCTGTCGAAGCAGTTCATCGACGACATGACGGCAATGCCTCAGATCGCCCAAGGCGAGCAGGGCAACACGACGAAAACCGTGCAGGGCATGGCGCTTCTGATGAACTCGGCGAACGTGGTTTTCCGCCGCATCGTCAAGAACTTCGATGACGACGTCACAACGCCGGACATCCGTCGTTTCTACGACTGGAACATGCAGTTCAATCCGAAGGACGAGATCAAGGGCGACTATGACGTCGATGCCCGCGGTTCCTCGGTCCTTCTGGTGCGCGAGATGCAGGCCCAGACGCTGATGGCGGTGGCGACGCAGCTTGGCGGCCATCCGATCTATGGCCCGATGCTCAAGAACCGCGAAATCCTGCGCAAGCTGTTCCAGGCGCTGATGATCCCGTCGGCAGACGTCGTGCTGACCGACACCGAGATCGACGCCATCATGGCGCAGGCAGCGGCAAACGATGCCGTGGCCCAGGCCGAGGCGAAGAAGGCCGACCTTGCGCAGCAGCAGCATGATCTGGAACTCGCCAAGCTCGACGCCACGGTCGCCATTTCGAACATGGAGAACGAATCCAAGGAGCGGATTGCTCTCCTGCAGCAAGAGACCGAACTCATCAAACTGGCGCAGCAGGGCAATATCACCTTGGACCAGATCGATGCGCGGATGCAGATGCATCGACAGACCATCGACTCCAAGGAACGTGTGTTTACCGCAGAAGCAGCCGTTGAGGCAGTCAACGCAAAGTCGGCCCGGGCTCGCGGCGAAGAGCCGAAGGGCAGCGGCGGCTACATCTCGGCCGGCGGCGATGCTCCCGAGGGATCAGCGGTATGAAACTAGCGCCAATGTTGGAACTGCCCATGAAGCCGCGTGGCGGAATGACTATCGAGGCATTCAAGGGGTCAGGACAGGGGATGGTCTTCGAATACATCCGGCCAGCCGGCTTCGATCAGAACTTCCGCATGGTGCCCGCCAGCAGAGCGCAGTTTCGAACTTCTGGTGGGTGGAAGGACCCAAAAGGGCTGGTCTACTCACGCGCCGAACTACGCCATCATTTCGATGGCTGGCGTCAGGCCTAAATCCACATGTCGATCGATCTGAACAGCGCCACATGGCAGGCGGTGCGCGACCATGCCGAGAAGGCGGTCGAGGCCAGCCGTGACAGGCTTGAAGGCGCCCACCTCAACGCATCCGAAACCGACATCGAGCGCGGCAGGATCAAGGCCCTGCGCGAAATTCTCGCTCTCGGAAGCGACAAGCCCAAGCCCGAGATCGTCACCAACGTGCCGTACTGAGAAGGAACCCAGAAATGGCAAAAGGCATCTGCGGCCCTAGTTCGGCCGACATGAAGGAGTGGGAAGCCGAGGATGACCTCCGCACCCTGATCAACGCCGAGAAGGTCAAGGCCGATCCGGCCCGCCTCAAGGCCGCGATGAAAAAGCAGGCCGAAATGAAGAAGGCAATCGACGCCGTCGGATCGGAGGCCAAGAAGTGACTGAACAGACCCAGGCCGCGCCAGCCGCCGCCGAAACTGCCGCCATCACGGCGGATGACCTCAGCCTGATCGATCCGCGTCTCGCCGATACGGTCAAGGACGAGGCCGAGCTCTGGAACGAAATCCAGGCAGAAGAAAACGCAAGGGACAACCCGGCGGCCAAGACCGTCGAAGATGATCCCGAGCCAGAGGCGGAAGCCGCACCAGCCGCTGCCGTCGACGAGAATACCCCCAAGCCCGATGCGCCGGCCGCGGAAGCGCCGAAACCGGACATCTGGGCCAACGCCACGCCGGAACAGCGCGCCGCTTACGAGCAGGCCGTGACCGAGCGGGCCAAGTTCGAGCAGCGCAGCAGGTCCGCATCGGGCCGCATCAGCGCGCTCCAGCGCAAGATCAACGCCGCTCAGGACAAGCCGAGCCGCGACATCGGAAACGCCCGCGATGAAATCGCCGGCATCCAGGAAGATTACCCCGACATTGCCCAGCCCCTTTCGAAGGCGCTGGAAAAGCTTGACGGGAAGGTTGACCGACTTTCAGCTTCGGAAAAGGCCGATCTCGAATCCGCCCAGTCCGAGCTAAACGATCTGGTCGACGCCGAAACCAACAGACTTCTCGCCGTCCATCCCGATTATGTGGATGTCCTGAACAAGAACGGACGTGCCTTTGTCGCCTGGGTTGAAGACCAACCCCGCGCCATTCGCGAAGCCGCTCATCAGAACGCCAACGTCATCGCCGACAGCGACGCCGCGATCAAGGTCGTGGAAGGTTTCAAGAAGCATCTCGGGCTGGTCAAGGACACCCCGGCGCCAACGCCGGACCCCGCACCGCAGCCCGCTCCCCAACCCAAGCTCGACGACAGGCGCCAGCGCCAGATCCAAGGCTCGGCCTCACCGCAAGGGAAGGTCGGCCGGCCGACTGTCTCCGGTATCCCCGAAGAGGGCGATGCGAAGGCTATTTGGGATGCCTTCGATGCCCAGGAACGCCTGACCCGTTGAGCGCTTCGCTCGAAGGATCGTTGCAATGAGCATCAATACCTCCACCAGCCCTGGGATTTCCCAGCGCACCACCGTGTATGCTGAGCGCCAGATGCTCAAGCATGCCGAGCCCCAGCTTGTGCTGGAAAAGACCGGCCCGCTGATCAAGCCGATGCCGGCCAACAAGGGCGTGAACATCAAGTTCCGCCGCCCGGTGCCGTTCGAGGCATCCACGATCCCGCTGCAGGAAGGCGTCACCCCTTCCTCGACGTCCTTCCGCTATGAAGACGTCGCGGGCTCGCTGTCGCAGTACGGCATGGTCGCCGAAGTCACCGACGTCATCGAGGACACCCACGAAGACCCGGTACTGAACGACATCACCGTGCAGCTTGGCGAGAACATCGGCCGCACCCAGGAAGCGCTGAACTACGCAGCCCTTCGTGGTGGCACCAATGTCTTCTATGCCAACGGCACCCAGCGCACCGACGTCAACACGGCGATTTCGCTGACCAAGCAGCGTGCGGTCATCCGTGCTCTCGAAGCCCAGAAGGCCATGAAGATCACCAACGTTCTGGACGGCTCGCCGAACTACGCGACCCGTCCGGTGGAAGGCGGTTACATCGCGGTCGGCCATACCGATCTCGACTCCGACATCCGCAACATGCCCGGCTTCCTGCCGGTCGCGGAATACGGCCGCCGCTCGGTGATCTCGCCCCATGAAATCGGCTCGGTGGAAACCGTCCGCTACATGCTGTCGGCCGATCTCGGCGCCTTTGCCGATGCCGGCGGCGCCAAGGTCACGATGTTGTCGACCTCGGGCACGTCCGCCGATGTCTACCCGGTCCTGTTCTTCGGCAAGGAAGCATGGGGCATGGTCCCCCTGCGCGGTCAGGGCTCGGTTTCGCCCTCGATCATCCCTGTCGGCCAGAAGACCAAGGACGACCCGCTCGGCCAGCGTGGCTATGCCGGCTACAAGTTCTGGCACCTGGCGCTGATCTTGAACCAGTTGTGGATGGCAAGGCTTGAGACAGCCTCGACCGCCCTCTGATGCTGATCGGCGGGGCTCCGGCCCCGCTTCCTCTCCCCAATCCTTGAAAGGATCGATCCCATGAAGGGTCAGCCCGTCTTTGGGTGCGCGGTCGGCAACGGCGCCACCCTCAACATCGAACTCGGCTTCGTGCCGGAATGTGTCCACCTCTACAACGCGACCGACGGCACGCCGTACACCATCGCGTATCTTTCCTGGGTCGTCCCGTTCACTTCGGGCGGCACCAAGGAGATCACGGCCGGCGACAAGATCAAGGGGGCGACTTCCGCCGCCACCGGTGTTGTCCGCCAGGTGCTGCTCTATTCCGGCACCTGGGCTGGCGGCGACGCTGCCGGCTTCATCGAGCTCCTTGAGGGTTCGCTGGTCGGCACGTTCGGTTCCGAAAACGTCTATGTCGACAGCGACAGCACCGCCGGCATCAACGATGCCACGGTGACGGCCAACGTCGTCCATAACTGCGCGATCACCACGGCGGCGGCTTCGGCCACCGGTACCTCGGCGATCTCCCGGTATGAAGGTACTCTTGGCGGCGACGCCAAGGGCTTCACCATCGGCTCGGCGATCGCCACCGAGGCCAAGCTGCTTCGCTATGCTGCATGGCGCGGCGAGCAGTAAGGGGAGGGCTCAATCATGGCTCTCACCAACACTGTCGCCAACCAGGCCATTCAGGCCATCCGCAACGGGTCGCTCAAAGACCTCGCGGATGTTCTCAAGGCGCTGGTCAACGGCGATTTCAACTACGTCGGCGGCACGGCGGTCACCGCCACTGCCGCCGAGATCAACCGGGCGGCCGACGCGACTGGGTTTTCCCAGGAACTCACCGCAACCGCCGCCGTGACCGCCGGCGTGAAGAACCTCCGGCTCAATCACGCGACTGTCGTGATTGCGGCCACCTTCACCCCGTCGCCTGGCCTGTTCACCGTCACGGATACGTCGGCGTCGGGCACGGCGGCGCACACCCTCACCCTTGGTGGCGGCGCGACGTTCAACGGTACCAACACGATTGCCACGCTGAATGCCCCGGCAGAAAGCCTGGTTGTGTTTTTCGATGAAGCTCTTGTGGGCAACGTCGTCGTGAACACCGGTTCCGTGGCCCTGTCCTAAGACCAAGGCCGGGCGGTGCAGACCTCGCCCGGCCCATTCCCCGGCCGCTCAATCCCGAGCCGCCCAAACTCCAAGGTCCATCACCCCATGATGATCGATCGATCGCATGTCGAGCGCGAGCTCGAAGCCGTTCGCGCGCAAGGTCGCGAAGCCCAAGCCATGATCCAGCAGGCGGCCAACGTCGTCCAGCAGGCCATTGGCGCCGAAAAGGCGTTCAACTCGGTCCTGAAACTGATCGACGAGGCGAACGCCGTCCGTGTCGACGCCCCCACCAAGCGCGCCAAGGGAGCCGAAAAATGAAACAGATCCGCATTGACGACGCGACCGCAACGCAGCTTGCGCAGTTCGCAACCGTCTCCCTCGGGCTCGATATCGACTATCGCAAGGGCTCGGCCGCGATCAAGGCCGCGATGGCTGCCGTCGGCTATGACAAGGACCATATCGAGGTTGCCGACGATCAGGCGCCCAAGGCGCAGACCGCCAAGCCCCAGGCCGATGGTGGTGCGCCGGCCAAGATGATCAAGATCATGATCCCGAACCAGGACATCCCCGGCAGCACCGCCGGCAAGGAAGCGGTTCCGGTCGGGGTCAACGGCAAGGTCTACCTGATCAAGCGCGGCATTGCGGTCGATGTGCCGTCCGAGGTCGTCGAAGTGCTCAAGAATGCCAACAAGGTCCAGTACGACAAGGGGCCGAACAACGAGCCGATCAATCCGACGCTGGTGCCGACGCACCCGTTTTCGATCCTCGGCTGATCGATCATGAACTATCTTGCCCTCTGCCAGCGCGTTGCCTCGGAGTCTGGCACAGTCTCCGGGGTCAAACCGACTACCGTTGTTGGCCAGGTCGACCGTCTGGCCAAGATCGTGCGGTGGGTCGATGACGCCTGGCGGCAGATCCAGAACGCCCATTCGACGTGGCTCTGGATGCAGGCAGAGTTCTACGGCCCGACCGTGGCGTCTCAGCAGCGCTACGCCTACTCGGCTTTCAACGATCTGGCGACTGCAAGCACGATCACCCGCTTTGCGGACTGGATCTATTCGTCCAACGACGTCGACAGCGGCATCACGATCTATGATCCGTCGATTGGTGTTGCGGACGAGGGCGCGCTGATCTTCCGTGACTGGGAATGGTTCTACCGGACCCAGCTTCGCGGGACGCAGAGCGAGGGCAAGCCCTCGATGTTCGCCATTGCGCCCGACAGCAAGATCGTTCTGTCGTGGACCCCGGACAAGGTCTACACGATCCGGGGCAGGTATCGGAAGGACACCCAGGTTCTCGCCGCCGATGCGGACATCCCGGAGCTGCCGACCCGTTTCCATGACGTCATCGTCGACATCGCTTTGATGTTGCTCGGCACGCATGACGAGGCCCCGACGCAGATCCCGCTTTGGCGGATGCGCCAGTCGGAGAAATTCAGCAACCTCGAGCGCGACCAGCTTCCGCGCATGAGCCTCGGCGACACGCTGGCCTGATGTCGCAGCAGACCACGACATTCCTGCTTCGCGGCGGGTTGAACCTCGTCACGCCGCCGCTGGCGATTCCGGCCGGCCAGTGCATCGCGGCGATCAACTATGAGCCCGACGTTGCCGGCTATACCCGTCATGGTGGCTATGAGCGCTTCGACGGCCGGCCGAGACCATCCGACAGCAGCGATCCTGTCGAAATTGCAGCCCGTCGGGCAGCAATTCAGGCCGTGCCCGGGACGGGGCCGGTTCGTGGCGTCTATGTCTTCGCCGGGAACATCTACGCCTTCCGTGACAGCATCGACGGTGCGGGCAAGATGCACCGGGACACGTCCGCCGGCTGGCAGGAGGTCACATTCGGCCAGATCGTCGATTTCACGGCAGGCACTGCGGAATTCTTCGAGGGCGAGGTGCTGGTAGGCGGCACGTCGACGGCCACCGGCACAATCGAGCGCGTAGTCATGAGTTCCGGCGCCTGGGACGGCACCGCGACCGGTTTTCTGGTGCTGTCGAATGTGAACGGCACATTCCAGACAGAAACCGTCACGAGCGATTCGGGCTCAGCTACTGGTTCGCCGAACTATGCCGTGGTGATCTCGTCTGGCGGCAAATACAGCTTCGTGGTCCATAATTTCTATGGCGCCGCTCGACAGCCCGCGCTCTACTTCTCCAACGGGCAGGGGACCGCGTTCGAATGGACAGGGGACTCGCTGTCGCCGATCCGTACCGGAACGCAGGCCGGCATCCTCGAAGACACCATCAACGTGCTGGAGCGCGACGGCGACCGCATCCTTACCCGTGGCGGTGATGTCGTCATCATGCGGGCACAGTTCGACCGCCCAACGCACATCGCCCAGTACAAGAACCACCTGTTTCTGGGCTTCCTCTCGGGGTCGGTGCTGTTTTCGAGCATCGGGGAACCGCTGCAATACATCACAACGACAGGGGCGGGCGAATTCACCTTTGGCGATGCCACAACAGGCATGCTTTCGGCAGCCGCTGCCTCATTGGTGATCTTCGGCCAGAACCGCATCGAGTACGTCGCCGGCAACGATGCAAGCGATTTCCAGATGCTGCCGATCAGCGACAGCAGCGGCGGCGCCGAGGGCAGTATCCAGATGATGGATCGGCCATTCTTCCTCGACGACGCCGGTGTCCGTGATCTGGGCTCGACTGCAGCCTATGGCGACTGGCGGGCTGGAACATTGACGCAGCTCATCGAGCCCCTGATCCGGGCCAAGCGCGATGCCGGCGTCCGCGCCGCGGCCTCGATGAGGGTCAAGGCCAAGGACCAATACAAGTTGTTCTTCGATGATGGGACAGGCGTCACGGTCTATATCGGCCGCAAGGCACCGGAGACGTTGCCGTTCAATCTGCCGATCACCGCATTTTGTGCCTGTTCGGGCGAAGTTTCGGCCGGTGCCGGCGACCGGCTCTTCGTCGGATCGACCGACGGTTACGTCTACGAGCTCAATCGTGGGCTCTCATTCGATGGGGCCGCGATCCAGGCCTATGTCAGACTGCCGTTCAACTCGATCGGCAGCCCGACGCAGCGCAAGGTGTTCAAGAAGTTCTCGGTCGACATCGATACCCCGGACGATATCACCTTGGGGCATACCTTCGATATCGACTATGCGCGGGGCCTTGGCGGATCGACAGCAGGTCAGTCGATCGATGCTGGCTCGCCGATCATCACCACCGGGCTATACGACGCCATCGACTGGACGCAGGCGACCGAAGGCCGTTTCGAAGCCCATATCGACGGGTTCGGCGAGAACTTTGCCGCGACCCTGGTTTCGGAAGAGTCCGACAAGCGCCAGCACACCCTTTCCTCGGCGACGATCAACTTCGCCATGCGCGGGCTGGTGCGCTAGATGGCATTCTGGCGCGCCGAACTGATCAAGGTTCTGGCAAGGCTGAAGGAACTGGAAGGGGGTCTTCCCGGCACCTATCAGCCGCTCAACCAGAACCTGACCGACATCGCGGCGCTGACGACCACGCCATACGGCCGGTCGTTCCTGACTTTTGCCAACGAAGCGGCGTTCAAGGCGGGCGTAAATCTTGAGGCCGGCACGGACTTTCTGACGCCGGCGGCGATTGCGGCAGCGTATCAGCCCCTTGATACCGATCTCACGGCCCTTGCCGGATTGGGAACAGCTGTTGCTGGCGATCTGATCTATTCGAATGGAGCGGCGACTTGGGCGCGTCTCGCCAAAGGCACCGCGCTACAGCATATGCGGATGAACGCCGGGGCGACGGCACCGGAATGGGCATCCTATCCGACAATCGAGACACTTGAAGGCCTGGCCCTTGTTGCCGGCGATATGCTCTACGCAACCGGGGCGGATACCCTGGTCAAACTGGCAAAAGGCACAGCCCTTCAGGTCTTGCGGCAGAACGCAGCCCTGACCGCGCCGGAATGGGCGACGGCCCGCGAGGTCTTGACCGCCAACCGCACCTATTATGTCCGAACGGACGGATCAGACAGCAATACCGGACTTGTGGATTCATCCGGAGGCGGGTTCCTGACCATCCAGAAGGCGATTGATGTCGCCAAGACGCTCGATCTCGGCGGTTTCAGCGTGACAATCCAGGTCAGGACAGGGACGTACACCGGCTCGATATCGGTCGACACGCCGTTCT
Organism: Aminobacter aganoensis; assembly: GCF_014206975.1. GTDB lineage: Bacteria > Pseudomonadota > Alphaproteobacteria > Rhizobiales > Rhizobiaceae > Aminobacter > Aminobacter aganoensis. The sequence goes on along the minus strand of NZ_JACHOU010000002.1, from coordinate 439,986 downwards.
TCGGCGGCCAGGTAACGTTGGCCGGGGATACCACAACCCCGGCGAACTGCGTCATCTCGCACAACGCCTATGGCGCGTTTTCCGTCTCGAATGCGTCGATCCTCAGCGTTCGCGGCTTTCAGGTCCAAAACTCGGCAGCTAGTTCGCTCGGGCAGGGCATCCTTGTCCAGAACAATGCCGTCCTGAACATCTCGGGCAACATGGCCTTTGCGGCCTGCACTCGCTCCCATCTGGAGATCAATACGGGCGGCACGGTCAACGTCAATTCTGGCTACACGATTAGTGGCGCAACCAACTACCACTGGCTGCTGAATTACGGAGCTTTGGTCCTGTCGGGGCAGACGATCACGATCACCGGGACGCCGGCATGGGGCGTCTCCTTCATTGATGCATCGAACGGATCTGGCGCCACAGTCTTCAGCGCCACGTTCTCGGGTGCCGCGACAGGGAAGCGCTACAATGCCGCGCTGAACGCAGTGGTCAACACCTTCGGCGGCGGCGCCAACTACTTCCCCGGCAACGTGGCCGGCACGACTGCAACGGGCGGGCAGTATGCTTGATCTTCCCGTTTACACACCACAGAACTGGTATTGGTCGGTGGGGGAAGACGCTCGCATCTGGTCAAGCAAAGCCAGGGGCTACGTCGAGAGCGTGCCGAAGGGGACGCCAGTCACCCCTATCAAGAGCGAATCCGATCTAACCGATGTACTTGCAGTGCATGATGTCGAGGGCCCGGTAGTCCGAATTCCAGATCGGGTTTCGCCTGCACAGGCCGAGATCGCGCTCTACCAGCACGACAACGGCATCCTGCTTGGCCGCGTGAATGCGCTGATCGAAGCCTATCCCTACGAACCTGTTCGTATCTGGTGGCGGAAGGCGACTTACATCTCGAGAGGGCATCCATATCTCTGGGCGCTCTCGATCGAACTCGGGCTCGCGGACGAGATGGTCGACACGCTTTTTCTGACGGCTGCGAAGCTGTGAGCGCGCCCAAGGAGCCCGCCAAGGGCCTGCGGTTCTGGCTCAATCTACTCGGCGCACTTCTACGCGCCATTCCCGATTATCTCAGAGGCTGAAACTCAATGGCTGACGCCTATATCCATTCGCTGACCGACCTGTGGAACGACGCAGGGACGACCTATCACGCGATCAAGATGAATGCCACGGACTCCGCCTCGGCGGCGGGATCGCGGCTTCTGACGTTGCAGATCGGCGGCTCCGACAGGTTCTATGTCGACAAGAACGGCAATGTCGTTGCTGCCGGAACAATGACATCCACCGGGGCCTTTCTCCAGTCGGCCAATGATGGTGGCGCGCTCGGTGCATCCGGTACAGCCTGGTCGGATCTGTTCCTTGCCTCGGGTGGGGTCATCAACTGGAATGCCGGCGACGTCACCGCGACCCATTCCGCGAACGCCCTGGCATTCGCCGGCGCTTCGAGCGGCTACAGCTTCGATGCGAGCCTGCTGCTCGCCGCATCTACCGCCGTTAACTTCGGTGTCGGCGATGTCACGATCACCCACAGCACCAATGCGCTTGCCTTCGCCGGGGCGACGACGAACGGCTACAGCTTTGCCGATGGGCCGATCAAGCCAGCGGCGAATGATGGCGCTGCGCTCGGTGTCTCGGGAACCGCCTGGAGTGATCTCTTCCTCGCCTCCGGCGCCGTGATCGATTTCGCGGCCGCAAACGTCGTCCTGACCCATTCCAGCGGCGTCCTGACCCTTGGCACCGGTGATCTGCGCATCACAACGGCCGGAACCAACTCGGCAAGCGCTGTCACCGTCGGCGGCACGCAGACGCTGACGGGCAAGACCCTCGGCACAGGAACGGCATTTGGCGTGGTTCCGACCGGCCTCGATGCGTCAACGACGGCCAAGGGTATCGTTGAAAAGGCGACGGATGCCGAGGTCTATGCCGCGACCGCCGACAAGTACATTGCGGCAGACCTGATCGAGACTGCTTCGGCTTCCGTGGCGCTGAGCGATGCCGCTACCGTTGCCGTTGACTGGGATGCCGGTATCAACCGCACCTTGACCGCCGCTGGCAACCGCGCCATCGGCAATCCGACCAACGGTCAGCCCGGCACCTACCGCACGATCCTCATCCAGGGTAACGATACGACAGACCGCACCATCACTTTCGGCAACCAGTTTCTGGGCGACGTCCCGACGATCACCGATTGCGACAGCACCAAGTGGTATCTGCTGACGATCCGGTGCATCACCACGACCCATTTTGCCGTGTCCTCGCAAGTGGTGAAAAAGCCATGATCCCCGGCATGACAGGCCCCGTGGCCGGGTTCGCGTCCGGGGTTCTGCGCTCGATCACCCAGACAGATGTTCGCTCGACGCTGGCGGCTCCTCATTCGGACGTTGAGTGGGGGCCAGCCGTTGCCGGTAGCTGGGTGCTATTGTTTGCCCATCATGACGGTACACCAACGGACCCTGGCACGACGCCTACCGCAACGATTGGCGGTGTGCCCGCCACGAGGCACGTTGCACGAACAACGGGCAGTGGCGGAGGTTCTGCCTCAGGAGCGGCAATCTTCAGCGCCCAACCTAGCGGAACTTCTGGCACGGTAGTGGTTTCGTGGAACTCTCTCCCGACCGCCATAGTCGTGGCCAGGGTCATTGGGTACGACCTGTCATCCGCATTCGCAACGAGCGGCGCGACGAGCGGTTCAGGCACGGTGAGCCTCGATGTCCCATCCAATGGTCTGATCGTGGGGAACGTCAAACGCGGTCGCAATGATGCCATCACATGGACTAATCTCACCGAGATAGGCGATGAAATCCTCTTTGATGGCGCGCTGCAAAGACGCCACAGCTGGGGATGGGATTTAATGATGCCGCAGGAGGCGGCCCGGTCCATCTCCTATTCGCCGTTTGAAAGCACCAATGGCTTGAATGCGGTTACAGTCGCTTCGTTCTCACCGAGTTAGTCTGGGTGGGTGCCGGGCCATCCATTGCAGTGACCGCGTTCGTGCCGAAGAACCGCGCTCGGGGTTGCCCGCTTGTAGGTCTTGTCCACGATCACCACGACACAGACCTTGGGGGATAGCCGTTTGGCGCAGCCACGCTGGTCCATCGCCCGTTCGCGCTGCCCCTTGGAAAGGCGATGGCACTCTTCGACGACCATCCGCTGCGGCATGTATCGAATGATCATCCTGCCGGGGTATGTGAAGTCAAAGCGGGCTGGCGGGTTCCATGTCGGGTCCTCGCGACCGGCGAGGGCGGGTGACGACAGCAGAGAAAGCGTCAAGAGTGCTCGAAATATCGTGTACATGATACGATAATGGCGACTGCTGCCAAAAAATCAATATCGTGTACATGATAAGGTGAATTTGACTCGGGGCGCTTCGGTGTGTTTCGACTGCGATGTGGGACGAAAGAAGCTTTGGCGCGAGAACATCAACCTGACCTTGCCCGAAGGGGCAAAGGCGCGGATGGATTCGCTGCTGAAAGATGGCGAGGATCGCCTCGACCTTATCCGGGCGGCCATCGAACGCGAGCTTGAACGCCGCGAGCGCGAGCAGTCCAAGGACTGATCCTAGAATTTCCTGACATCGGCCGCGAATGGCCTATCGCTCACTGAAAGGAGCCGCGCATGGTCGCGCCCAATCCGTTGAAGCCTATGCGAGCCACGACCATTTCTTTCGGTTGAGAATGTCGCGGATTTGTTCTCTGCTGACGCCAAACTGCGCCCCGATAGTTCGATGGCTGGCGCTGCCATTCATCGATCTAATGGCCCGAACGTCATCTTCGGTTAATCTGGCCATGGGGTGCCGTTGGCCTTTGTGACTTGTGCCGTGCGCGACCATGTCAGCCATATTTTCAGCATGCGTCGCCCATCGGGTGTGAAGTGGGGCGACGCATCCGAAAAGGCCTTTGCCGCAGTTGTGAGCCGCTTCGTGATCAGGCGATGGACGTGGTCCGTTTACGTGTTCGCAGGCCAGCCGATGAACGTGGACTGGCCTGCGTGGCTCATCGGCGAATTGAACGTTGACTTGAGCGTAGCCGGCGGCGTCTCGGTAATACGGCCATATCAAGCAGTCATCACCCACATAGGGTAGGACGACCTCGCGGAAGTAGCGCATAGGCGCGCCGTTGGGCGTGCCGCCCCCTAGCGGATCCCCATGGTGCTGCCATCGGCGGTAGTGCGCCTGACACCATCCGCGAGCGTTATGCGGCTTGCCGCACCCTGCAATCGAGCATATTCGGGAATTAGCCATTTCGACCTCATGACAGGTTGGCTTGGTTAGAACCCGTCGCAGCGCGCCAACGCTCGGCGGGTTCGCTATTTGTACCACAAAGATCAGGAGGTTGCGATGGCAGCACTATTGATGGCCAAACCGATCAAGGCTCCCGGGCTGTTCGACGCCGCCAAGGCGGGCGGGCAGACCTTCGACCAGTGGAACGCTGCCAAGGGCGACAGCGAGGCCATGCCGTCGATTGCCCCTCAGCAGGTCAATGACAGCGTTGCCGACAAGGTGACGGCTCTGTCGTCGCAGGACTCGAAGCTCAACCAAATGGCGCGCACCGAAGGCCTCAAATCGGCCAACCGGCGCGGCCTGCTGAACTCGTCCATGGCCGTCGGCGCCGCGCAGGATGCCGTGATCAAGAACGTGCTGCCGATCGCGTCTCAGGATGCCTCGCAGGATTTTGCCCGCAACGAAAACGCCCGGAACTTCGAATACTCGATGGCAGCGCAGAACGATGCGCAGGCCTTCGCTGGTACCCAGGCAGGCCTCGACCGGACACTGCAGCGCGAGATGCAGGCATCGTCGATCACCGCGGCGGAAAGCCAGCAGATCCGCGACATCGCATCCCGTGAGGGTCTCGCCGCCGCCGACCGCGCGCTTCAGACCATGCTGGTCGACAAGGACATCGGCTTTCGAACCGCCGAGAACAAGCTTGACCGCGATCTGCAGCAGAGGATCGCGACGCTCAACCTCAACTCGTCGGATCGCAACGCGGCGGCGCAGTTTTTAACTTCGATGGAGGACATGTTCAACAGGTCGCAGCAGTCAATAATGGCAAATACAGCTCTCGACGCGACGCAGAGGACGCAGCAACTCAATGCGGCAAAGGCGCTTCGAGACAAGCAATTGTCGTTCGTCGAACAGATGTATGACATCGATATTAAATGGTAATACTATGATCAGACCGGCGACATTCTCTGATATTCCGGCAATCGTGCGTCTTTTGCAGCAATCGTACATGAAGACGCATTACGCTCGTACCGGCATCGCCGAGATCGATGAGCCCGAAGCGAAGCGGCTTCTCCTGGCCTCGATCCAGCGCCACGGCCAGAAGCACGGCGGCGCATGTTGGGTCTGTGTTGTCGATAGCGGCGCCAGCATTGACGGGCTGATCCTTGGCACACTGACCCGCGTGTACTCGATCGGCAACAGGCTGATGGCAACCGACCTGTTCTGGCTGGTCAATGAACATGCGGACCCGCGCGATGCGATAGGCCTCATGAAGGGCATGGTCGGATGGGCCGAAGCCAATCCTGCCGTTGTCGAGGTCCATTGCGGCACCACGGCGATTATTGCCGATGACCCGGCCGTCACGTCGCGTCTTTTGGCGCAGATCGGCTTCAAGCAGTACGGCCTGATCAGCCGGCTCGAACTGCGTAAGTGATTGAAAAAAACACTGAAAATGCTATCAATAGCGGGCTGATTTGGTGCTTGCAACACCGCCTCAGCCCTAACCAAGCCAACACGAATGAGGTGTCAGATGGCTAATTCCCGAATATGCTCGATTCCCGGTTGCGGCAAGCGACATCTTTCTCGTGGATGGTGTCGCCTCCACTATGGTCGATGGAGGACGCACGGCGATCCGCTGCAATTCACGGGGACTGAGAAGGGCGCATCACAGCGTTTTTTCAGGGAAGTGGTTGTCCCGTATGTCGGCGATGAATGCCTGATTTGGCCGTTCCAAAGAAACACGCACGGCTACGGCTTTATCTGGGACGGCAAGTCAAAGGATCGACCAGTTCATCGGATGGCGTGCGAAGTTGTAAACGGGCCTCCACCAACCCCTGATCATCTAGCCGCACATAACTGCGGGAAAGGCCGAGACGGCTGTTGTGCACCATTGCATACGCGGTGGGCTACCCAAACGGAAAACATGGCCGATAGGCTGGTGCATGGGACAGAGGTTCGCGGCGAGAAAGTATGGAATGCCGTGCTCACGAGCGATTCTGTCAGAGAGATTCGAACAATGAGGGGCACCATGTCATTCGCCAAAATCGGTGCGCGCTATGGCGTCAACCGGGCGACTATCGGGGACATTATGTATCGCAAGACTTGGCGATGGCTAGAATAGGTAGGGATAGAGAATGAGCGGTGTGGTTTCATCAATCGGAAAGGCTTTCACCTCCGTCGTTTCCGGCGTGGCCAAGGTCGGAAAGGCGGTTCTTGGCGTGGGTGCATCCGTCTTCACCGGTGGCGCTGCGGCAGGTGCCGGCGGGCTCGGCAGCATCGCCAGCGGCGGCGGGGTGCTTGGCAATATCCTGAGTGGTGCCTCGAAGATCGCCGGCAATCTGTTCGGTCCGCCTGGCATGGCTCAGGCGGCAGGCGGATTGTTCTCATCTGCAGGGCTCGCGCCGGCCGCGACTGCCACGGGGCTTTCGCCGCTTGGCAAGGCTGGGGGTGGCTTGCTCGACTTCCTGAAATCGGAAACCGGAGCCGGATTGATTTCCGGAATCGGCGGAGGTCTGATGGAGAAGGCCAAGCTCGACGCCTATTCCGAAGAGCAGGAAAAAGACCGCGGGTTCCTGCGCGCCAAGGAACAGAGGATCACGGACTCCTACAACGTGCCGGATGCAGCCTTTGCCGGCAACACCACCCCGCCGCCGGCTGCAACGGCACCACAGCAGCCTGCAGCACAGGCAATGCCAGGCGCGCCGAAGGCCGCATCCCAGCGCTTCCGCTATGACTACGATCCGCAGTCGAAGCGCATCGTAAGGGTGGCCGGCTGATGGGTATGCTCGACGCGGAAAACGCGAACAGGTCTAGCAAGTCGACGAGCAAATCGTCGTCATCTGGCACCAAATCCAGCGGTGGCGGCACCAGCAACCATGCTTCGGAACGCGAGATCGACAGGTCGACAGGAAGCCGCTCGACGACCTCCCGGTCGAGTTCGGCGAGCAGTGATCGGCCCGACCGGGCGTCAACGTCGTCTGTCGGCTCCGATCGACGCGAAATCGACCGATCGCTCAGCGAACGCTCGGTTGGTTCGGAGCGTAGCACTGGCCTGAATTCGGCCGGCAACCGCGCCACTGGTGCCGGCCCGATGTCGTCGTCCAACAGGACCACGACAGCCACGGGGTTTTCGCCGACGATAGGCGGTCATGCCACGGAACGCGAGATCGACAGGTCGCTTGGCGCCAGGACGACGCCCGCAACACCTACCGGCGGGCTGATGACCTCTGCGAGGGCATCTGAAATCAAGTCGATGCAGGACTATGGCCAGTATCGGGCAACGGACCTGGCTTCGAGGGCACGTGCTGCTGAAAACAAGTCGATGGCGGATCTGGCTCGCGAAAGCGCGCTGGCGACCATTCGAAGTGCCGAGGCAGGCGTCACCAACCCCTATAATCGCCTCGTTGGCGGCGGCCCGAACGATTATGCGGACCTCACGAGCCTGACGGTTCGGGAGGCCATTGCGATGGCTGGCGGCCTCAAAGCGCAAGGCCACCTCTCGAATGTGCTTGGCGGGTATCAGTTCAAGAACACAACTCTTGCCAACGCCGCAACGAAACTCGGGGTGCTCGATGAAAAGTTCACTCCGGAAATGCAGGACAAGCTCGCTCAGGAGCTCTTCCAACAGCGCGCCGACCGCGCCACGGTCAACGGCCAGATCGACGTCGATGCGTTCGCGAATGAGCTCGCCAGGGAGTGGGCATCCCTCGCGACCAAGGATGGGAAGAGCTACTACGACAGGAACGGCATCGACAAGGCGGGCGTTGACTACGCGACCGTCAGGGGTATGGCGAAGGACCTTGTTGACCATGGTATCGTGTCCGTTCGGACCAACGGCCGGTCGTCGCCTGATCTTCCTTCGACGGTCGCGAGCCTTCCGTCGGCGCGGCCATCAGCAGACCGGTTCGCCGAAAGCTACCTCGGCGGATCGAAGGCAAGTGGTGGCCTTTCGCCGAAACAGGTCGCGGCCTATGAAGACTACGGATTAAACCGGGGTTTCGCGCCGATCAATCCTGTGACGCGCGTCGCTGAAACCGTGCCGCGGCCAGCACCAGTGTCTGCCCCCAACCGTGCGGCCACCGGCGGCGGCACTGGCCCTGTCGTTGGTGACGCAATGCCCGTCCCAGACCCGGTCCAGAAGCCCGGATCGCCTATTCTGGCGAATGGCATCGATGTCTTGGCCGGCATGCTCCCTGGAGTTGGGACCGCGGCAACCGTTCTGAATGCTGGCCTGGCACTCACCGGCAACCGTACAATCGGACAGCGGATCGCCGACGATTTCGCGAATGGTGGCGGCAAGAATGGCTCGGTCCTGATGGGATCAGGCGGAAGCGACCGGCCAGACCGTGTCAAGAAGCCAAAGGATGACCAGAAGGTGACGCCGCCGACGCCTGAAAGGTTCGAGGAAACCTACCTCGCATTCGTGGACCCGGTGAAGCGTCCGACGCCGGCCGAAAAATGGGGCGCCGGTTTCAGTGTGTCAGGGCAGTCCTAGCCTTTGATGGCAGGGAAGCAGGCGTCGGGGTCGATTTCGGTGCATTTCAGGGACGCCGGATCGACGGGCGATGTTTGGCGCGACGCCGAGGCCTTCCCGTCCTTGTCGAAATCGACTTGCAGCCCGTTGGCAAAACCATACTGGGCGCCGTTGATGTTGCCACACTGGAACGTGACGGTTGTCTCTTCGCAAGCCGCTCCGATGCAGATCGTTGCTCGCGGAGCCGGGCCGTCGGTCGACCCGTCCTCATAGTTGGCGCAACCGGCAGAGGCCGATGCGGCGCTGGTAAGCAAGGCAATCGAGGCGAGAAGCATCTTCATCGCTCCAAAATACATCGAAATCAGTTGATCTGAAAGGACTGCCGACATGGATCAGCAAGACATGGCTAACGCGCCAGCGCCGATGCCTGATGGTGCCCAGCCGGTACAGGGCGGGCTCGGCGAATCCGTGCAAGCCAGCCCCGAAGAACAGGCAGACTACGAACGGTTCATCGGGCGCGCATTCGAACTGATCTACAACCAGCAAATGCTCCCGCAGGTGCTTGGTCTTCTACAGGGCGAAGGCGACCCGAAGGAAGGGCTGGCGCGCGCCGCAACGATGATCATCGGGCGAGTGGCTGGCGCGGCTCAGCAGGCCGGCACCAAACTTTCCGGCGACGTCCTGCTTCACGCCGGTACGGCTGTGTTCGAAGACCTCGCCAATCTCGCTTCCGAGGCGGGAATTCATGACTTCGGCGAGGATCGCGACGGGCTGGAAGGTGCGTATTTCAAGGCGCTCGACCTCTACCGCGAGATGCTGCAGCAATCCGGTCAACTCGACGAAGCCGCTGTTGCGCAGGACCTGGATCAGCTCATGAGGGCTGACCAGGACGGACAGCTCGAGGCGATGTTCCGTCGCCTGTCAGAAGAAGATGCGGCCGGCGACGAGCCCCGCGAAGTACAGGCCGATCCGGGAACGAACGCGCCGCATGGCGGCCTCATGGAGGGCATGCAGTAATGGTCGGGTTTGCCATGATCGCCGGCGGCGCCATGCAGGGCTATGGTTCCGCTCAACTGGAACAGGCCAAGGCTCAGCGCGAGGCTGCGCTTGAAGAGGTGCGCGCCCAGCGGGAGATGAAATTCCGCTCGGACGAAGCCGCCACCGCCCGACGTTTCGACGCTGAAGAGAACGAAAAAACCAGAGCGTTCCAGCGCGAAAATGCCCAGGGCGACCTGATCGACATGGGTGGCGGCAAGTATGGTGTCAGGAAAGGCTCGCGCGTCGAAGAATTGACCGACGCGAGCGGCAAGGCTGTCACCGTGGCACCGAAGGCTGGATTTCGGCTCCTCACCGCCGAGGAGAAGAAGGCCGCCGGTCTCGATGCCGGCAAGGCATACCAGATCGATGAATCCGGCGAGACCAAAGGCAAGATTTCGGCGGTCGGCGGCGAGGGGACCACGGTCAATGTCGGCGGCGAGCGCGGTTACGACAAGACCGTCGGCGAAGAATACGGCAAGCGCTTCATGGCATCCCAGGATGACGAGAAGGCGGCCAATCGCACCATTACTGCCCTCAATGTCATGGCGAAGTCCATGGAAGACCCGAACTTCTACTCGGGAAGCGGCGCCGAGATCGTCACCAAACTGAAGCGGGCTGCGGTCGCCATGGGTGCTGACCCGGAATCGGTTTCGTCAACCGAAACCTTCAACGCCATGGCCAAGCAGGCAGCGCTCGACAGCATGGGTGGGTCGCTTGGGTCGGGCTTTTCGAACGCCGACCGCGATTTCGTCACCGACCAGGTGCCGACGTTGGGCAATACCCCTCAGGGTAATCGTGCTTTGATCGAGGTGCAGAAGAAGATCGCCCAGCGCAAGATCCAGATCGCAAAGCTGGCCCGCGACTACGCCAAGGGCAACGAGGGCCGGATCGACGCCGGGTTCGATGAAGAACTGGCATCGTGGAGCGAGCAGAACCCGCTGTTCCCCTCGGTGGCGACAGCCGGCGCTCCGAAGGTCGGCACGATCGATGGCGGCTATCGCTTCAAGGGCGGCGACCCGGCTGACCAGAACAATTGGGAGATCGCGCGCTGATGGCCGGACCTTGGGACAAGTACGCCAAGACGGGCGGTGAAACGGCCGACCAGACTGGATCGGATGCTATGCCCTTGGCCACCGGTGGCGCAGGCAAGCCGTGGGAGAAGTATGGCGGCGGTTCAGCAGGTCTCTCGGACGAAGATCGCCAGTCGCCCATCCCGGATAGCCTCATCGAGACCGGCAAGGCACTGGTCGATGGAGGGAAACGGGATTTCGAGACCGAATGGATGGCGGGCGCCGGCGCCAAGATCAGGGCCGCGCGCGAACAGGCCGAGGCATCTCACAAGGCGAAAGCCGATGCCTACGGAGGCTCGCGCTTCGATGCTGTCACTGAGGGCTCGCATGCCGGCGTTTTCGGCGGTTACGACGACGAGATCACCGCGGCCCTTCTGTCGCCGATCGACGCTGCGATAGACGCTGTGAAAGGCGAGGGCTTCGATATGGGCCGCGCCTATACCAGGAAGCAGGAACAGCTAGACGACCGGAAGGACGCTCGCCGGGATGCCTTCCCGGTAGCATCGGGCGTAGGTGAGACTGCCGGCGGCTTGGCACTCGGGGGCACGCTGGCGAAAAGCGGCGTCACCGTCGCCGGAAAGGATTTGCCCTTGGTTGGCAAGACCGGCGCGGCCGCGCTTGAGGGTGCCGGCTACGGCGCGCTCTACGGTTCCGGTGAAGCCGACCCCGGAGAGCGGATTTCTGGCGGGCTGGCTGGTGCTGCCTTTGGCGCGGCGACAGGGGGAACCATGGAAGTTGTTGGCAGCAAGATTTCGCAGCTTCTGGCGAAGAAGAACGCGCCGGCTTCGACTGCTGCGACGACGTCGCGCGAGCTCAAGGATGCCGCCAGCGACCAGTTTGCCGCCTCGGAAATGGCCGGGGTGGATTTCAACGATACCGCAGTCGAACGGCTCGGGAAGCGTCTCAAGCTTGCTGTCGGCAAGCCCAACGAAAAGCTGCGGCCGAAGACGGCCGGCTACCTTGACGAAATGGATGACCTTTTCACCGGCAAGATGTCGCTCGAAGATTTCGAGGAATTCCGCCAGGTGCTCGGCAAGGAGATCAAGGGCGCCAGCGCAAACGATGCCCGCACACTTGGCGCGATGAAGCGGGTTCTGGACGACTTCGCCGACAACGCCAGATCGACGGACTTCACCGGTGATGGCAACGGCATCAAGCTCTTGAAGAAAGCCCGCGAAACCTGGGCTCAGGCGAAAAAGACCGAGATCGTCGAGAACATCCTCGACAACGCCGAGCGCAAGGGCTCCGGCAAGTACACCCAATCCGGCTTTGCCAATGCGGTGCGGTCCGAGATGGAATCGCTCTACACCCAGATCCAGAAGGGAAAGGTCAAAGGCTTTTCCGACGCCGAGGTCTCCCTGATCCGGCAGATGGCCAAGGGTGGCTCGCCGTCCAAGGTCGTCAATGCATTGTCGAAGTTCGCGCCGCGTGGCCCGGTCAGCATCACGCTTGGGCAGCTTGTCGGCAGCATGTTCCCGGGTGGCAACATCGTGGTTCCGCTGGCCGGCGCCGCAGCGGGGGCAGCGAAGGATCGTGCCGCCCTGACGGCTGTCGAGCGACTGCGTGATGGTGTTGTGACCGGCGGGAGTACCGCGACCGCGCCGGCGCTACCAAATCATGCCCGACCGTTTATTGCGGGGGGCGTGGCGGCCGAGGAGCGGGTACGAGAAAGATTATCAGATCGCCGATGAGCTTGAGCGCGTAAATCCCGGCGCAAGCGATCACGCCGAAAATAGCGAGTCCAACCAACAGCCCGTGTTTGTCGGTTAGCGTATCGACAAGCCAGTGCGACCACCTGGCGACATAAATTCCGATCCCGATCTGGATCACGAGAACTGACCAGTCCGGCGCGCCGAAGCCAAAAAACGGCTCGGGCTGATCCTCCCGGCGAAACTCGGAAGGTTCAAGGTCGAATTGCTTGTCGAAATCGCGCTCAGCCATGAGAGCTGACATATAGCCGAATTCGCGCCGCGCCGAAAGCGGCCGCCTTTCCCCACCAATCAGGATTTTGACATGCTGAACAAGCTGAAGGCGTTCGCGCCCGGCGGCAAGCCGGCGCTCATCAAGGCGCTGGCCGATGCCTGGCCGGCAATGGAAGCTGCTGGCATCGATACGCCGCTGCGCATCAGCCATTTCATGGCGCAGATATTCGTCGAGAGCGGCGGGCTTCGGGTGGCTGAGGAAAATCTCAGGTACTCGGCTTCCCGGCTGTGCGCGGTCTGGCCGAAGCGGTTCCCGACCTTGCAATCGGCCGAACCCTTCGCCAACAACCCGCAGGCGTTGGCCAACAAGGTCTACGGCGGTCGCATGGGCAACGAGAAGCCTGGCGACGGCTGGCGCTATCGGGGCCGCGGCCCGAAGCAGATCACCGGACGCGACAATTACCGCGCCATCGGCCGGGAAATGGGGCTCGATCTCGAAGGCGACCCCGACCTGCTGCTCGACCCGAAGAACGGGGTCCGCGCCGCCATTGCCTTTTGGGTGATGAACGGCTGCAACGCGCCGGCCGACCGAAACGACATCCGCGGCGTCACCCGCAAGGTCAACGGCGGATACAACGGTCTGGCTGACCGCCGCGCCGCCTTCCGCCGCGCTGTCGCGATCTGGGGCGAGGGCGAGGTCTCGGAAATCGGAAAACCTGCGTCACGTTCGAACATCGGCAAAGCCAGCCTGTTCGCTGGTGGTCTGGCGTCTTCCGGCATCGGCAGTCAGCTATATGAGGTCTCCAGTGCGATCGAGAGCGGTCAATCGATTTCGACATCGCTTGGGATCAGCCTCTTCACTCTGGTTCTTCTCGTCGCGGTGTTCGTGCTGCTCGTCTACATCTTCCGAGATCGGCTGTTCATCGCGAAGCATGAGGGCCTGTGATGGCCTGGCTTGCCCTGAAGCCATTCGCGCTCGCCGCTTGGCGGGTGCTCACCATCATGATCCCGATTCCACTGGCGCTGATCGTCGCCGTCGGCATCTGGGTCCATTTCGACAAGTCATCGGCAGTCCGAAAGGCGGTCGACAAGGCCGTCACGGAACTCGTGGCCGGCGCCGAGATCGATGCGCTCGAGGCGCAACTGGCTGCGGAGAAGACCGCTCGGGCCTTCATGGAAGGGAAGGCTGCTTCCCTGGCTGAGGCAAATCAACGGTTCGAAGACGCTCGCATTGCCGCCGAGCGAGCAAACGAGGGGCTATCCGATGATCTCGAAGAACTCCGGTCCAAGGTACCTGGCACTGCTGTTGATCAGCCTCTCTTTGACCGGCTGCGCAACCGGTGACCGGGCGCGTCTGTCCGCCGCCAAACAAGCCGAAGCGACGGCCCAAGCCACGCGAAATGCGCTGCAGGAAGCCGCCAAGGTTCCGGACAAACCGGCCGATTGCCGCTCAACCGAGCGATCCGGGGTCAAGCTGAACGACCGCCTCGATATAGCGCTCGTGAAGACCGATCGCGCGCTCAGCCGCGCGAATGCACGAATTGCCCGCTGTTGGGCATGGGACGAAACCTATCGAAAGGGCTTGGGCAATGACTGAAACTGCGGCGGCGATCATCGTCCCGATGTCCACGGTTCAAGTGGCCATCGTGGTGGCTATCCTTGGCTTCTTGCTGGGGAGGGCGTTTCGTTGAGTGAGCAATCCCAGCCAGCCGAACGCATGGCGGAATTGCCGCCGAAGACACGCGAATTCCTTTCGGACCTAAGCCCGGAGGATATCGCGACCATCAAGAGCGGGCTCCCGATCATTAGGATGGTGATCGGCTTCGGAAAAGTGACGAAATGGCTCACGATCACTTTCGCCGGCCTGCTCTTCGGTTTCGTTCTGCTATGGGAATCGGTGCTGAAAATCCTGGGATGGTTTAAACCGCCGCCGACCTAGCGATGGGCGGAGGCTTCAAGCTGCCCTGATCATTTATAGCTGATTTCGGCTATAAACCCATAAGATCGCCCCGCTGGCTTCGGCTAGCGGGGCTTTTTTCGTTTAGAGGCTCGGCCACATCAGCCACATCGCCGCGATGTTGGCCCCGGCGGCAACGATCCATCCGATCATTGGCCGGATTCTCAGTGCCAGTGGAGATCCAGATACATGAAAGGATGCTCTAAACCGCGATTCTCTGGGGTGTCGAGAAGCGTGAAGCCGCACTTCTCATAAAACCCAATCGATTGGGTTTTGGAGTCTACGATTGCAAATCTGCACCCTACCATTGGGCAAATTTGCGCTTTGGCAACGCCCAGGGCGAAGTCTACCAAGGCCAACCCAAGTTTCTTACCTCCATGTCGGTCGTCTACTGCGAGGCGAGCAACCTTGATGGCAGGGTAATATGGGTACCGAAACTTTCGAGTTCCGTCGTCATTGGGGACGGCCGTTTTCTGAACGCTCACCTCTCCGGAAACTATGGTGATGAAGCCCAATAGATCGGGGCTGCCGGCAAGAGCCGCTACCCAAGTTCGGGCAAGGCTAAAATTTTCATAGGGGATAGCTTCCTTCCTGAGAAAGCTTTTTAAGGGTCGATTGGTTTTCCCGGCCAAAACAAACCCGGGGAGGTTATCCCCGGGCTCGATACTGCGAATGACTACCTCCTCAGGATCGTCATTCGGCATGAACGAACTTGCCGTCCTTCATGCGGATTTTTACAACACCTGTAGCGGCGTAGGCCTTGGCCATCTTAACGCCACGTGCAACAGCGGGAGCAGCCGCGGAATTGGGCTTTCCCTTCTGCACTTGCGCCACAAACTTTTTTGCGTCCTTGCCGGTCAAGGTGACGCCGCCGAATGCTGAGGATTTGATGCTCATATCGTCTCCTTTCCTGTTTGGGTTTTGCAAGGTACTCATCAGGTACCATTCATATCTATTTTTTCTTGACAGGGTGTCAATTAGCCAGGTGAGGTATTGATTTTTTGGAAAAATGGTGCTACGAGGCGCGTGCCTCTGTGCATGGCACTTACCTCTAGAGGCCGCCAAAGCTCAAAAATTTATTTTCAAATCCATGGCGCGCCTCTAAGCGCTGCCGTCAGTCTCGTCGCCTTCCTCAAGCATCCGCACCGGCAGATAGGCGCCTTTCTCCAGCCATTCGCGGATGATGACGCGCAACAGGTCTTTCCGGTTCATCTTGAGATCGGCCGCCAGCGCGTCAATGGCCTCGTCGACGTCGGGCTCAAGCACGATGCCTTCGGTGTTGCGCAGCCGGAGGGCGGCCCTTCGAAGCATGATCTGCAGATCGGGCCGGCTGATGTCGGCGATCCGATCAGAAGCGCTCTCCAGTTCCTCGGCGAAGTCGATGCGCGTTGTCATGCGTGGCAGCGTAGCCCCACAGACGAGCATTTCAAGGGGCGAGGATCGCTGTCACGGTCGCGTGGCGTAGCTTCTCCTCGCCTCGCAGGTGCTTGGCTATGACGCGGAGGATCGGCTGGACGGGAACCGCTGCCTTGTTCCCCGGGCCGACATTCGCGGCCCAGGTGCCGGCGTGCAGGAACTCCAGCGCCTGCCACAGTTCTTCTCGTTGCTCGCCTGGCACCGCCGGAATTGCCCGGCCGACATAGCGCAGGCTGGCGTCAGTCTCCTCGGCAAGCAAAAGGGAAGGAGCCGCACCCTTCTTGCGCTCGTAGCCGATCACGACGAATTCGCCCGAGATATAGGCTTTGGTTTTCAGCCAGTCCTTGCTGTCTCCACCCCGATAGAGGCTGGCACGCCGCTTAGACACGATCCCCTCAAGGTCCATCTTCTCGACCGCGGCAAAGAACTCGGCGCCCGAACCTTCGAATTCCTCGCTGAACTGAATGCGCGACGAGAGCTTGGGATCGCCCAGTAGATCACGCAGGCGCTGCCGGCGGTCGTCGCAGCGCTGCCGGCGGAGGTCATTGCCATCGAGCCCTAGAAGGTCGAAGGCATAGAAGACCAGGCTGGCACCTTCCCACCGGATAGCGCTCGCAAGCTTCTTGAAATCGGAGCGGCCGGTTTCGTCCTGCACGACCATCTCGCCATCGAGGATGGCATCGCGGCTGATCAGGTCGCGCGCGTCGGAGAGCACAGACAGGTACTTCTTTGACCAGTCGTGCCCGTTGCGGGTGAACGCCCGCACCTTGCCGGCGCTGAGATGGATCTGGGTGCGGTAGCCGTCGTATTTGATCTCGTGCGTCCAGGCATCGCCTTCGGGTGGCTTGTCGGTCAGCGTGGGGATGCATGGTGGGATGAACTGGCCCATGGCCCTAGCGTGGCACAGCCCGGCGGGGCGTCAATGTGATTTGACGGGCTGTGCGTTTGTTCTTAGTCCGTTCTCATGACCATCAGCCTCGACCATATCCAAGCCCTGATCGATCACCCGCACACGCTGCGGGCGCACTGCAACGGCTGCCGGCATCACACTGTGCTGGACCTGCAGAAGCTAGGCGAGCGGCTGGGCTTCGATCATTCCACCCTGCACAACGACCTCGTGCCGAAGCTCAAGTGTGAGAAATGCGCTGGCAAGGATATCGGTCTGACGCTCAGCCACGGTACACCGAAGGATCAGCCGAACCCGTTCAAGAACAATGCGAATGGGCGGCGGTAGACACCGACTCAATCTGTGGGGAAATCTGTGGGGTTCGGGATTGGCTTGCTGCTCAAGCCTTTGATTTCACTGGTCGGAGTGGCAGGATTTGAACCTGCGACCCCATCGTCCCGAACGATGTGCGCTACCAGGCTGCGCTACACTCCGTGACCAGTCGGCGGGCTTATAGCCGCCACTTCCGCTTCCTGCAAGCGGCAAAGGATTGGCTGGCGTAATTTTTCGCAAGTGAGTTATCTTATTGAGCTTTTTCGGCTTTGTTCCTGTGCTGCGGCTGAGGACACCGCTCCGAACTTGCGATAGACCGTTCGAAAGCCATCGGTTCGCCATCTTGCGAATGCTCGGAGTGACGTTGTGAACATTAAGCCAGTCGGGCATCTCTCGCCCAATACGTTCGAATTCGAGACGCGCGCGCTGGTAAAGCCTACCGGTTTTCGCGAATACGACGCGCGCTGGTGGTTTGGCCATCCGAGTTCGGACAAGGAGCCGGAGCTGAACCTGATCGGCGTGCAGGCGCTCGGCATGGGCATCGGCACGTTGATTCGCCGTCTCGGCGCCGGCCCCGATATCGTCACCGGCCACGATTTCCGCTCCTATTCGCTGTCCATCAAGCTGGCGTTGGTGTCGGGCATGCTGGCGGCGGGCGCACGCGTCAAGGATATCGGTCTTGCGCTATCGCCGATGGCCTATTTCGCCCAGTTCGCGCTCGACACGCCGTCGGTCGCCATGGTGACGGCCTCGCACAATGAAAACGGCTGGACCGGCGTGAAGATGGGCGCGCAGCGGCCGCTGACCTTCGGGCCTGATGAGATGTCGGCGCTGAGGGAGATCGTTCTCAACGGCGACTTCGATCTGATCGGCGGCGGCTCCTACGATTTCGTGCCGGATTTCCGCAAGACCTATCTCGACGATCTGGTGGCGGAAAAGCGCATTGCCCGCAAGCTGCGCGTCGTTGCGGCCTGTGGCAACGGCACCGCGGGGGCCTTTGCGCCGGAAGCACTGGAGCGCATCGGCTGCGAGGTCATCCCGCTCGACGTCGAGCTCGACCACTCGTTTCCGCGCTACAACCCCAACCCCGAGGACATGCAGATGCTGCATGCCATCCGGGACAAGGTGCTGGAAACCGGCGCCGATGTCGGGCTTGGCTTCGACGGCGACGGCGACCGCTGCGGCGTGGTGGATAATGAAGGCAACGAGATCTTCGCCGACAAGGTGGGCGTCATGCTCGCGCGAGACATCTCCGCGCTCTACCCGGACTCGACCTTCGTCGTCGACGTGAAGTCGACGGGCCTGTTCAATACCGACAAGGTGTTGGCTGCCAACGGTGCGAGGACCGACTACTGGAAGACCGGCCACTCCTATCTCAAGCGGCGGGTCGCCGAACTCGGGGCCATCGCCGGCTTCGAGAAGTCCGGCCATTTCTTCTTCAACCCGCCGATCGGCCGGGGTTATGACGATGGCATCGTTACGGCCATCGCCGTTTGCCAGATGCTCGACCGCAGCCCTGGGAAGTCGATGGCTGACCTCTATCGCGACCTGCCGCTGACCTATGGCACGCCGACCATGTCGCCGCATTGCGACGACGAGCTGAAATATGGCGTCGTCGACAAGGTGGTTGCCGACTTTGAGGCGATGAAGCGCAATGGCGAGGTCTTCGCCGGCCAGAAGATCGTCGATCTGGTGACCGTCAATGGCGTGCGTGTCGTTGCCGAGGACGGCACCTGGGGTCTGGTCCGGGCTTCCTCCAACAAGCCGGAACTGGTCGTGGTGGTCGAAAGCCCGGTATCATCCGAACGACGACGCGAGATGTTCGAGGCGGTTGACGAAGTGTTGAGGCGCAATCCATCCGTTGGCGCTTATAACCAGACCTTCTGAGGGGCATGGGCATGGCCGAGAGGATCGTCAGTTTTGTCATGAGCGGCGGCGTGGGCTCGCGGCTCTGGCCGCTGTCGCGCGAGGACAACCCCAAGCAGTTCCACGATCTGTCGGGCGACGGCTCGATGCTGGTCAAGACGCTGAAGCGGCTTGCCGCGCGCGACGAGGGCGAAACACCGATCTACCTGATCGCGTCGGAGCGCCATGCCGAACGCGTGCGCGCCGATCTGGCCACGATCGATCTCGCAGGCGGCGGCGCGATCTTCGAGCCGACCGGCCGCAACACGGCCGCGGCTGTGGCGATCGCCGCACTGCAGACGATCAAGGCCTATGGCGACGGCATCGTGCTGGTGGTGCCGTCGGATCACGAGATTTCGACGCAGCGCCAGTTCTGGGAAACCGTCGAACGCGGCGTGCCTGCGGCCAAGGCCGACCGCATGGTGGTGTTCGGCATCCGCCCAACCGCGCCTGAGACGGGTTACGGCTATATCGAGGCCGGTGCCGAGACTGGCGGTATTTCCGACGTGACGCGCTTTGTCGAGAAGCCGGATCTCAAGAAGGCTGAGGGCTATCTCGCCGCCGGCAACTTCTTCTGGAACGCCGGCATCTTCCTGTTCAAGGCGAGCGCCATGCGCGACGCCTTCATGAAGCACCAGCCGGAAATCTGGCAGAAGGCAGAGTCTGCATTCAAGGTGGCTACCAGAGACCTCTCGGGCGTCTACATGCCCCTGGAGCTCTACCAGGCCATTCCGTCCAATTCGATCGACTATGCCATCATGGAGCGTGTCGACGGCATTGCCATGGTACCGGCGAGTTTCCGCTGGAACGACCTCGGCTCTTGGCAGTCGCTGCTTGATGTCAGCCATTCCGACAAGGACGGTAACGTTATCGTCGGCGACGTCGTCGCCATCGACTGCGAGAACTCCTACTTGCGAGGCGAGGGGCGGCTGCTTTCCGCCATCGGCCTCAAGGACGTCGCCATCGTCTCGACCTCGGACGCGACGTTCGTGGCGCCTGTCAGCCACAGCCAGAACGTCAAGAAGATCGTAGAGCAGCTCGAAAAGAGCGGGCGTCTGGAGACCAAGTTCACGCCGGCGCATGGCCGTGTTCTCGCCAATGGCGCCTGGCGCCGGCGGGTGCAGCACTGGTTGATGGAAGAGACATTGCCGCTGTGGTCCACGGCAGGTGTGGACGAGCAGTTCGGCGGTTTCCACGAGGCGCTGGGATTCGATGCGCGGCCGCTCGCCAAACCCAAGCGCATGCGCACCATGGCGCGCCAGATCTATGCCTTTGCGGTTGCCAAGCAGCGCGGCTGGGACGGCAGTGCCGACCGGCTGATCGATCACGGCATCCGTTTCATGGCCGACAAGGGCCGCACCGACCGTGGCGGCTGGGTCCGGGCGCTGAACCCGGATGGCAGCGTCGTCGACCCGGTCGAGGATGCCTACGACCACGCCTGCGTGCTGTTGGCGCTGGCGCATGCCCATCGCGTCGGCAATGTCGAAGCGCTGGGCCTTGCCGAAGAGACCTTCGCCTTCCTCGACAAGCATCTCGAGGACGAGCGCATGACCGGCTTCATGGAAAGCCCCGGTGTCGAGGGCGTGCGGCGGTCCAATCCGCACATGCACCTCCTGGAGGCGTTTCTGGCCTGGCACGCGGTGACGGGCGACCGGACCTACCTGCGCCGTGCCGCCCGCATCATCGACCTGTTCCGCAGTCATTTCTTCGAGGTCGACAGCTGGACGCTGGGCGAATTCTTCGACCGCGACTGGCATCCAGCGCCCGACGATAAAGGGCAATGGACCGAGCCGGGACATCATTTCGAATGGGCGTCGTTGCTGGTCGACTTCGCCGACAAGAGCGGCCAGAAGGACCTCGTTGCCTTCGGGCGCAAGCTCTATGCCTCGGCGGTGGCCAACGGGCTCAACCGTGCAACGGGGCTGGCCTACGGTGCAGTCTCGCGGCACGGCCTGCCACTCGACCGCATCTCGCGCAGCTGGCCGCAGACAGAAGCCGTCAAGGCAGCTGTCGCGCTCGACGGAACCGGCGGTCCGGACCTCAAGCCGGAGATCGAGGCGCGTGTCGGGCGGCTGTTCCGCTGGCACATCGACCCCGCGCCGGAGGGCTTGTGGATCGACCAGATCGACGAGCGCGGCCGCTCGCTGGCCAAGGAAGTGCCGGCCAGCATCTTCTATCATCTTGTGACTGCACTGACGCAGTATCTCGACAAGACAGAGGACGTCGCGCACTAACTCCGAACCAACGAAAAGCCGGCCAATTGGCCGGCTTTTCTCTTCAGGCTGTGCGCAGTCAGTAGGGGCTGGCGACGTCGCCTGTCTCGACATAAACCGTCTTGAGCTGCGAGTAGTGCGACAGGGCGGCAAGCGAGTTCTCGCGGCCGATGCCAGACTGCCTGGCGCCGCCGAAGGGGATTTCGACAGGCGTCAGATTGTAGGCGTTGATCCAGCAGGTGCCGGCCTTGAGTTCGCCGATGACGCGATGGCCCCGCATGATGTCGTTGGTGAACACGCCGGCAGCAAGGCCGAATTCGGTGTCGTTGGCACGGGCAATGACCTCGTCCTCGCTGTCGAAGGAGAGCACGCTCATCACCGGGCCAAATATCTCCTCGCGGGCGATGCGCATGTTGTCGGTCACGCCGGTGAAGACAGTCGGCTCGACGAAGGAGCCGCCTTCGAAGCCCTGCAGCGACGGCACCCCACCACCGCAACGCAATTCTGCGCCTTCGTTCATGCCAATGGAAATGTAGTCCAGGACCTTGTCGTGCTGGGCCTTGCTGACCAGCGGGCCCATCTGCGTCTCGGGGTCGAGCGGATCGCCGATGCGGATCGACTTGGTGCGTTCGACCAGCCGTTCGACGAAGCGGTCGTGCAGGCCATTCTGGACGAAGACGCGGGTGCCGTTGGAACAGACCTGGCCGGTCGAGTAGAAATTGCCGAGCATGGCGCCGCCGACGGCATTTTCGAGGTCGGCGTCGTCGAAGACGATGATCGGCGACTTGCCGCCGAGCTCCATCGTCGCGTGCTTCATGTGCGAGCCAGCGAGCGCCAGCACCTTCTTGCCGGTGGGCACCGACCCGGTGAGCGAGATCTTGTCGACCACCGGATGCGAGGCGAGTGCCGCCCCCACGTCGCCGTAACCCTGGACGACGTTGAACAGCCCGTCCGGCAGGCCAGCCTCGGTGTAGATTTCTGCCAGCGCCAGCGCCGACAGCGGCGTGTTCTCCGAGGGCTTGAATACCATGGCGTTGCCCATGGCGAGCGCGGGTGCCGACTTCCAGCCGGCGATCTGGATCGGATAATTCCAAGCGCCGATGCCGACGCAAACACCGAGCGCCTCGCGCTTGGTGTAGGCAAAGGGGCCGCCGAGATCGACATAGTCGCCGTTGAAGGCGGCAATCGCGCCGGCGAAGAATTCGAGGCAGTCGGCGGCCGAAGCCGCGTCCGCCACCAGCGTCTCCTGGATCGCCTTGCCGGTGTCGAGGGTTTCCAGCCGCGACAGCTCCTCGTTGCGGGCGCGCAGGATGTCCGAGGCACGGCGCAGTATGCGGCCGCGCTCGATGGGCTTCAGCCGCGCCCAGGCCGGCTGCGCCTCGCGCGCGGCCTCGATCGCCAACTCGACGATGTTCTGCGTTGCCGACCGCAACTCGGCGATAGCTTCGCCCGTCGCCGGATAGATGACGGGGATCAGGGCTCCGCGATCGTCGTCGATGTAGCGGCCGTTGACATAATGCGAGGCTTTTGGCTGGGCGCGCATGCGTTTGCTCCAGTTGTATTTTCAGTGTCCGGACGGGTGGCCGGATGATGCTCTATCTGTCGGAGACCTGCCAGCGCGGATTGATCCACGGCTCCTGGTTCGACGGCGCGAGTGGCGTCCGGCCCAGAATGTGGTCGGCGGCTTTCTCGCCGGTCATGATCGACGGGCCGTTGAGGTTGCCGTTGGTCACGCGCGGGAAGATCGAGGAGTCGGCGACGCGCAGGCCCTCGACGCCGATCACCCGGCATTCCGGATCGACCACGCTTGTCGGGTCGTCGGCGCGGCCCATGCGGCAGGTGCCGCAGGGGTGGTAGGCGCTCTCCGAATGTTCGCGGATGAACGCGTCGAACTCGTCGTCGGACTGCACGTGGCTGCCGGGCGAAATCTCGCTGCCGCGGAACGGATCGAAGGCGGACTGGCCGAAGATCTCGCGGGTGAGGCGGATGCAGTGGCGGAAATCCTCCCAGTCGTCGGGATGCGACATGTAATTGAAACGTATCTCCGGCTTGGCCCACGGGTCGTTCGACCGCAGCGTGATCGTGCCGCGCGACTTCGAGCGCATCGGCCCGACATGCGCCTGGAAGCCATGCGACTTGGCGGCTGCCTTGCCGTCGTAGCGCACGGCGGCGGGCAGGAAGTGGAACTGGATGTCCGGATAGTCGACACCGGCTTTCGAGCGGACGAAGGCTGCCGCCTCGAAATGATTGGTGGCGCCGAGGCCGGTCTTGAACAGCAGCCATTCGGCACCGATCAGCGCCTTGGAGAACGGATTGAAGACCGAATGCAGGGTGATCGGCTGGGTCGCCTCCTGCTGGATGTAGAGCTCCATATGGTCTTGCAGGTTCTGGCCGACGCCGCGCCGGTCGGCCACGACTGATATGCCGTGCTGCTTCAGGTGTTCGGCGGGGCCGATGCCCGACAGCATCAGCAGCTTGGGCGAGTTGATCGAGGACGCGGCAACGATCACCTCGCGTCGTGCCTTGACGACCTGGATCTTCTTGCGGGCTTCGATCTCGACGCCGACGGCGCGTTGATTCTCGATCACCACGCGCCGGGCGAAGCCATTGACGACTCGGACATTTCCGCGCTTCAGCGCCGGCCGCAGATAGGCGTTGGCGACCGACCAGCGGCGCCCGCCATGGATGGTCTGCTCCATGGCGCCGAAGCCTTCCTGCTTGGAGCCGTTGTAGTCGTCGGTCAGTTCGAAGCCGGCCTGATGGCCCGCCTCGACGAAGGCCTGGTAGAGCGGGTTCCTGCGCGGGCCGCGCTGCACATTGAGCGGACCCGAAGTGCCACGCCAGCCGTCCTCGCCGCCGTTCGAATGCTCCATGCGCTTGAAGTAGGGCAGCACGTCGGCATAACCCCAGCCGGTGGCACCCTGTTCGGCCCAATGGTCGAAGTCGTGGGCATGGCCGCGGACATAGACCATGCCATTGATCGACGACGAGCCGCCGAGCACCTTGCCGCGCGGGGTGGCGAGCACGCGGCCGCCGAGATGCGGTTCGGGTTCGCTCGAATAGCCCCAGTCGTAGCGGCTCATGTTGAGTGGGATCGATAGCGCCGACGGCATCTGGATCAGCGGGCCGAAGTCGGTGCCGCCATATTCGATGACGATCACCGAGTTTTTGCCGTCTTCCGACAGGCGATAGGCCATGGCCGAGCCGGCGGAGCCGGAGCCGACGATTACGAAATCTGCTTCAAGCATTGTTCACATGGACCATGAAATCGGCGAGCGAGACATTGCCGCCGGTTGCGACGACGAGCACGGTTTTGCCGGCCACGTCGACCTTTCCTCCCAGAAGTGCCGCGAGCGACGAGGCACCCGATGGCTCGAGCACGAGCTTCAGGCGCTCGAAGGCCACCTTCATCGCGCCGCGGACGGCTGCGTCCTCGACCGTCAACCCGCGCACATTGGTCGTCGTGACCGCGGCATAGGGCGCTTCGCCCGGCTTGCGTGCCATCAGGCCGTCGCAGATCGACTTCGGACCCAGCGGCATGGTTTCGATCGCGCCATGGGCCAGCGACGAGCCCATCCCGTTGAAGCCTTGCGGTTCCACCGCGAACACCTGCGTCGATGGCGAGAGGTAGTGGAAGGCCAGCGCCACGCCGCCGATGAGCCCGCCGCCGCCGACCGGGCAGAGCACGACGTCGGCGGCAACGCCCTTTGCCGCCAGCTGGTCGAGTGCTTCGAGGCCTGCACCGGCCTGGCCGGCGACGATCTCCGGATCGTCGAACGGATGGAGCAAGGCGAGGCCTTCGGTCTCCGAGATCTCTCGTGCCTTTGCGGCGGCGACTTCTTCTCGGGCGCGCTCGCCATGGTCGGTCAGCACGACGCGGGCGCCGTAGCCCTTGGTCGCCTCGCGCTTGGCTGCGGGAGCGTCGATGGGCATGACGATGGTGACGGGAATGCCCAGCGCCTGGCCGGCGGCGGCAAGGCCCTGGGCGAAGTTGCCGGAGGAGTAGGCGACCACGCCGCGCTGCGCTTCGTCAGGCGTGAGCTGCTTCAGCCGCCAATAGGCGCCGCGCGCCTTGAAGGAGCCTGCCCATTGCAGCGACTCGGCCTTGACGAAGACGCGCGCAGCACCCGTCTCGCGGGCGAGCGCGGCGGATTCGAGCAGCGGCGTCAGCTGCGTCGCGCGCGATGTTTCGGCATAGGCCTGGCGCAGCCTGTCCAGGCTCGGAACTGTGGTGGTCATCATTCGCCTCTCGGGAAACGCTTGCTCTCTTCGAGCACGTTCAGGTCCATGTGGTTGCGCATGTAGCGTTCGGATGCTTTTTGCAGCGGCTGGAAATCCCACGGGTAGTAGGCGCCGTTGCGCAGCGCGGGATAGATCACCCAGCGGCGCGCCTGGCTTTCGCGCACGGCAGCGTCGAACGCCGCCATGTCCCAGCGGGCGCGGACCTTGGCCATGAAGCCGGCCACAAGATCGGCGTGAGCGGGATCTGCGGCGAGGTTGTCGAGTTCGCGGGGATCCGATTCCAGATCAAACAGTTGCAGCGGGTCGATCTCGCAATGGACGAACTTGAAGCGGCCGTCGCGGATGGCGACCAGCGGTGCGTAGGAACCTTCGGCTGCGTATTCCATCAGCACCGGAGCGGTACGCTGTTCGCCGCGCGCCAGCGGCAGCAGCGACTGGCCGTCGGTCCAGGGTGCAATGGCCGAGAGGTCGATGCCGGCGAGGTCGCACAGCGTCGGCAGAACGTCGAGATTGGACGTCGGCGCCTCGATCAATCCAGCCGTGACCCCCTTGCCGGCGACCATGAGGGGCACCCGCGCGGAGCCCTCGTAGAAGCACATCTTGAACCACAGGCCGCGCTCGCCGAGCATGTCGCCGTGGTCGGAACAGAACAGGATGACGGTGTCGTCGAGCATGTTGGTGCGCTCGAGCACCGACAGAAGCTCGCCGACCTTGTCGTCCATGTAGGTGATGTTGGCGAAGTAGCCTCGGCGCGAGCGGCGCACCTGCTCGGGCGTGATGTCGAAGCTGGCGTAGTCGCTGGCGAGGTACAGCCGCTGCGAATGCGGGTCCTGCTTGTCTTCGGGGATGAAGCCGATCTCCGGTTCGAGGGCAGGGCAATCCTCGTAGAGGTCCCAGTACTGGCGGCGCGCGACATAGGGGTCGTGCGGGTGGGTGAAGGAGACGGTGAGGCACCACGGGCGAGGCTCGGCCTGATCGGAGACGCGGGCGAAGTCGTAGAGCTTCTGGGTGGCCAGGAAGGCAACCTCGTCGTCATACTCCATCTGGTTGGAAATCTCGGCCGTGCCGGCGCCGGTGACCGAGCCGAGATTGTGGTACCACCAGTCGATGCGCTCGCCCGGCTTGCGGTAGTCGGGCGTCCAGCCGAAATCGGCGGGGTAGATGTCCGTCGTCAGCCGCTCCTCGAAGCCGTGCATCTGGTCCGGCCCGACGAAATGCATCTTGCCCGACAGCACGGTGTGATAGCCGGCGGCGCGCAAATGGTGGGCGAAGGTCGGGACCGATGACGTGAATTCGGCGGCGTTGTCGTAGACCCCGGTGCGCGACGGCAGCTGTCCGCTCATGAAGGCGGCGCGGCCTGGCGCGCAGAGCGGCGAGGCGGTGTAGTTGTTCCTGAACCGTGCCGCCCGCGCCGCCAGCGCCTTGAGGTGCGGGGCATGCAGGAAGCCGGCGGGACCGTCGGGGAAGAAGGTTCCGGCCAGTTGGTCGACCATGACGATGAGAATGTTGGGCTTCCTGGTCATCGTGCGCGGGCCGCCTGCGAGAGCTTGGTTTCCAGATAGTCCTCGACCAGTGCGATCGCAGACGCGGCGTTGGGGATGCCGTCGCGCAGGGCCCGGCGAATGTAGAGCCCGTCGATCAGCGCGGCTGTCGCCTCGGCGACGTGTTCGGCGTCCGTGCGGGGCAGCAGCCGTGTCAGCCCGCTCATCAGGTTCGATTGCAGGCGGTGGGCGTAGATCCGCAGCAGGCGGCGCAGGGCCGGCGACTTCTGCGCCTCGACATAGAAGGCAAGCCAGGCGGCGATGGTCTCGGCGCGGAACTGCTTTTCGGAGAAATTGACCGAGATGACGGCCGAAACGCGCGCACGCGGGGTCTCGGCAACGCGCAGTGCCGCAGTCGTGTCGATCAGCAGTTCGGACAGGAGATGTCGCATGGTGGCGGCGAGCAGGTCTTCCTTGGCGCCGAAATAGTGGTGGGCGAGGGCGGAAGACACGCCAGCACGGCCGGCGATTTCCGACATGGTCACGTCAAGGCTGCCGCGTTCGCCGATCGCCGAGATCGTCGCGTCGATCAGCGCCTTGCGGCGCAACGGCTCCATTCCGACCTTGGGCATGCAAGCTCCTCCAATGTTCAGGGTATTTTTAATTGACGCATCAATCAATAAAAAACACGGCGCATTTCGTCTCGAATGCGCCATTGAAAGTGGCCGGTAATTGTTCATATTTGAACGGAATTGAAGGGCGTTGGAATCGCCCGGCAAATGGCGCAACATGCCAATGGCGATGGAGACGAAGATGACCGCATGCATCGTGGGCTGGGCGCATTCGCGCTTCGGCAAGCTGGAAGGCGAGACGCTGGAAAGCCTGATCACGCAGGTTGCCACCGAGGCGCTGGCGCATGCCGGCATCGGGCCCGACGATGTCGACGAAATCGTGCTCGGCCATTTCAACGCCGGTTTTTCCGCCCAGGATTTTACTGCGAGCCTGGTCCTGCAGGCCGACGACCGCCTGCGTTTCAAGCCGGCGACGCGTGTCGAGAATGCCTGCGCGACGGGTTCGGCTGCGGTGCGCCAGGGCATTCGCGCAGTCAACGCCGGACAGCGCATCGTGCTGGTGGTCGGTGCCGAGCAGATGACCACGACGCCGGGGCCGGAAATAGGTAAAAACCTGCTCCGCGCCTCCTACCTGCCTGAGGATGGCGACACCCCGGCGGGGTTTGCCGGCGTGTTCGGCAAGATCGCCCAGGCCTATTTCCAGCGTTATGGCGACCAGTCGGACGCGCTGGCGATGATCGCCGCCAAGAACCACAAGAACGGCGTCGACAATCCCTACGCCCAAATGCGCAAGGATTTCGGCTTCGACTTCTGCCGCCAGGAAAGCGAGAAGAACCCGTTTGTCGCCGGCCCGCTGAAGCGGACCGACTGCTCGCTGGTGTCGGATGGGGCTGCGGCGCTCGTCTTGACCGACAGCAGGACCGCGCTGAGGATGCGCCGTGCGATCGCCTTCCGTGCCAACGAGCATGTGCAGGACTTCCTGCCGATGTCCAAGCGCGACATCCTCCAGTTCGAAGGGTGCGAGTTGGCATGGAACCAGGCGCTGAGATCGGCGGGCGTTGCGCTCGACGACCTGTCCTTCGTCGAGACGCATGACTGCTTCACCATCGCTGAACTGATCGAATATGAAGCGATGGGCCTTGCGCCGCGCGGCGAGGGCGCCCGCCTCGCCATGGAGGGCATCACCGCCAAGGGCGGCCGCCTGCCGGTCAACCCCTCCGGTGGCCTCAAGTCAAAGGGCCATCCGATCGGCGCCACCGGCGTGTCGATGCACGTGTTGACCGCCATGCAGCTTGCCGGCGAGGCGGGCGGCATCCAGGTCAAGGATGCCAAGCTCGGTGG
Organism: Aminobacter aganoensis; assembly: GCF_014206975.1. Lineage (GTDB taxonomy): Bacteria > Pseudomonadota > Alphaproteobacteria > Rhizobiales > Rhizobiaceae > Aminobacter > Aminobacter aganoensis. Next base: position 410,923 of record NZ_JACHOU010000002.1, on the reverse strand, counting down.
CATCTTCAACATGGGCGGCGCGGCTGTCGCCAACTATGTCTCGATCCTGGATCGCATCAGATGAGGCATTCCGCCGTGGTCATCGGCGGCGCGTCGGGCGTCGGCCTTGCAGTGGCCGAGCGCCTGATAGCGGACGGATGGCCGGTGGCGGTGATCGATGACGACGGCGGCGCTCTCGAAGCGGCCGAGGACCAGATCGACAACGACGACGTCGTCTTCATCGAAGCCGACCCGACCGACGAGGACGACATCGCCGAGGCGTTCGACCAAGTGGTCGACAGGCTTGGCCTCGTTGGCGGGCTTGTCTCGATGGCGGGTTTCGCCCGCAGTGCTGCCATCGAGGACACCAGCGCCGAAATGCTGCGGGAGGCGCTCGACGTCAACCTCGTTGCCCCCTTCATCGCGGCACGGGCAGCGCTCGAGCGGATGGGCGCCTCGCTCTCGATCGTCAGCATCGGCACGGTGGCCGGGCTTCGGGCCCATCACGGGCAATTGGCCGTCGCCGCGTCGCAGGCAGGGCTCAAGCTCATGTCGGAAGTGCTGGCGCTGGAATATGCCGGCCGCGGGGTGCGCGTGAACGCCATCGCCGCTGGGCCTGCGGATATGGACGTTGCAGGCAATGGCGGCATCGCACGGCATCATGTGCCGCAAGGCCGCGGTGCCGAGCCGGATGAGATTGCCGCCGCCGCCGCTTTCTTGCTGTCGCCGGAAGCCAGCTACATCAATGGCCACACGCTCGCCGTGGATGGCGGATTTCTCGCCGGTGGGTTATCGGGGGACAGGTCATGACGCCTGGCTGACTGGTGGCGGACGTGGCCCAACCTCGATTCGCAAGAAGGCACGCAAACAATGACGAATCCGGTTCTGGTCGAGGTGCTGCGCGGCGACCTCGTTGAAAGCGCACATCGTGGCGCAGTCATCGTTGTCGATGGCGATGGCAAGACCGTTTTTGCCGCCGGCGATGCCGACCAGCCGGTATTTCCGCGCTCGGCGGTCAAGGCGATCCAGGCGTTGCCCTTCGTCGAAAGCGGTGCGGCCGATGCCTATGGCTTCGGCGATCGGGAACTGGCCCTCGCCTGCGCCTCGCATTCGGGCGAGCCGGCTCATGCCGAACTGGCGAATGCAATGCTTGCCAGGGCCGGCCTCGGGCCGGACGCGCTGGAGTGCGGAGCTCACTGGCCTTCCAACCATGCGGCCACGATAGCGCTCGCGCGCAGCGGCGCATCGCCGAGCGCCTTGCACAACAATTGTTCGGGCAAGCACTCGGCCTTTGTCTGTACCTGCCGTCACCTCGGCATCGCCCATCTCGGCTACGTCAGGCCGGAGCACCGCTTCCAGCAAATGATCCGCGAGACGATGGAAGCCGTCACCGGTGCGCCCCACAATGAAACGAACCGGGGAACCGACGGCTGCTCCATCCCGACCTTTGCCGTGCCGTTGCAGAACCTGGCGCGGGGCTTTGCGCGCATGGTCACCGGCAATGGCCTGGATGCGGAAAGGGCCAAGGCTGCGCGGCGGCTGATGTCGGCCTGCATGGCAGAACCTTTCCAGGTCGCTGGAACCGACAGGGCAGACACGGAGTTGATGCAGGCTGCACCAGGACGAATCTTCGTCAAGGTCGGCGCCGAAGGCGTTTTCTGCGCGGCTGTGCCGGAACTTGGGCTCGGCATCGCGCTCAAATGCGACGACGGCGCGGGCAGGGCTGCCGAGGCTATGATCGCGGCGGTCCTTGCCAGGCTTTTGGCTGGCGACGAGGCGTTGTCCTCGACCCTGGCCAAGGCGGCGAGGCCGGTGCTGAAGAACTGGAACGGGATCGAAGTCGCATCGCTTCGCCCCACTTCTGCGTTTGCCTGAAGCATAAATGGTCGGTCAGTTTGGCTGGCTTGTTATCGGAGCTATGAACACCTAGGTTCAATTCATGAGCAGAGCTTTCACCCGCGAAGATGACAGCGAAAACGTCATTGCCGATATCGGCGAGCGGCCGGTCAGTTCGTCGCGAAATCTCGTGACCGAACAAGGCCTCGTCCATATCGAAGCCCAACTCGCGAACCTGCGCGAGGATCTGGCAAAGGCCGAGGCCGATGCCGACCGCGAACGGATCGCGACTGTATCGCGCGACCTGCGCTATTGGCAGGCACGGCGCGAAAACGCCGAGGTTTCGGTGCCCGAACCCGACACGTCGGTCGTCCGTTTTGGCATGAAGGTGAGCATCGAGGACGATGACGGCAAGCGTCACGCCTGGCGCATCGTCGGCGAGGACGAGGCCAACGCGGCCAAGGGCAGCATTTCGCATGTCTCGCCCATGGCCCAGGCCATGTTCGGCAAGGCGGTCGGCGAAGTCGCCACCGTCAACGGCCGCGACTGGGAAATCGTCGAAATCCAGGTCTAGTCTTCAACGGCAACCGTGTGGTCGCGGAAGAACGCGGCCGCACCTGCTTCATCGATTTCGCCTGCGGCGATACCCATGACAAATAGGTAGAGCGCGCCATCGTCGGCGGTCAATTCGTAGCCATTGACGGCGAGGAAGGTGCCGGCAGCTACGATGGCCGTCCGTTTGTTGCCATCGACGAAGGCATGGTTGCGGGCAATGCCGAAGAGATATGCCGCGGCGAGTTCGATGATCGTGGGCTCGCCGTAGGCGGCCTTGTTCTCTGCTCGTGCCAAGGCCGACTCAAGCGCATTTTCGTCGCGAAGCCCTTGGGCGCCGCCATGGCGTCTGAGCTGCTCGGCGTGCATCGCTTCGACAACACGCCGGGACAGGAAGAGCGCGCTCATTCGGCCAGCTTCTGAAGCGCTACCTTGTACTTGTCCATGAATTTGCTGGCGGCTTCCATTTGCCGCTCGAACACGTCGTCGGTTGGCTTCAGTGTCAAACCGTCCTTGGTCTCGACAATCTCCAGCGTATCTCCAGCCCGCAGATTATGGCGGTCGAGCACTTCCTTCGGCAGGATTACGCCTTCCGAATTTCCGATCTTGCGAACCGTCACATTCATGGCCCAGTCTCCATGTTATAACTCATGTATAACATGGGCCGACGCTCGAACCAAGCCATTGTCGCTCGGGCGGGCGGCCACTATACCTTGCAGGTGGCCGCGTCGCGGTCGGGAAATAGCATTGCCGGAGACAACGCCCATGGCGCAGGACGACAGCATTTTCATTGGTGCCAGCCGCAAGCCCGACGACAGTTACCAAAGGCCCGAGGAACTGCTGTTGAAATACGGCAACCGCCACGGTCTCGTCACCGGCGCCACCGGTACCGGCAAGACGGTGACGCTGCAGATACTCGCCGAGGGCTTCTCGAATGCTGGCGTGCCGGTGTTCTGCGCCGACATCAAGGGCGACCTGTCCGGCATCGCGATGATGGGTGAGGCCAAGGATTTTCTCACTGCCCGTGCCGAGGCGATCAAGCTCGACCCGTACGACTTCCAGGAATTCCCGGTCATCTTCTGGGATCTGTTCGGAGAACAGGGCCATCCGATCCGCGCGACCATCTCGGAAATGGGACCGCTGCTGCTGTCGCGGCTGATGAACCTCAGCGAGGCGCAGGAAGGCGTGCTCAACATCGCCTTCCGCATCGCTGACGAAGAAGGAATGCTGCTCCTCGACATGAAGGACCTGCAGGCATTGCTGGCCAATGTCGCCGAGCGGGCCGACGAGATCGGTGCGCGCTACGGCAATGTCACCAAGCCGTCGGTGGGCGCCATCCAGCGCTCGCTTCTGGTTCTGGAGCAGCAGGGCGGCAACAACTTCTTCGGCGAGCCCGCGCTGAAGATTGCCGACATCATGCGCACCACGCGCGACGGTCGCGGCGCCATCAACGTGCTCGCCGCCGACAAGCTGATGATGAACCCCAGGCTTTACGCGACGTTCCTGCTCTGGCTGCTGTCGGAGCTGTTCGAGGTGCTGCCCGAGGTCGGCGACCCGGACAAGCCCAAGCTGGTGTTCTTCTTCGACGAGGCGCATCTGCTGTTCGACGAGGCGCCGAAGATCGTCGTCGACCGGGTCGAGCAGGTCGTGCGCCTGATCCGCTCCAAGGGCGTCGGCGTCTATTTCGTCACCCAGAACCCGCTCGACGTCCCGGAAACCGTGCTGGCCCAACTCGGCAACCGCGTCCAGCATGCCCTGCGGGCATACACCCCGCGCGAGCAGAAGGCGGTCAAGACGGCAGCCGATACCTTCCGCCCCAATCCCGATTTCGATTGCGCCAAGGCCATCACCCAGCTCGGAACCGGCGAGGCGCTGGTCTCGACGCTCGAAGCCAAGGGCGTTCCGTCGATGGTGCAGCGGACGCTGATACGCCCGCCGGCCTCGCGGCTTGGCCCGATCACGCCGCAGGAGCGCCAGAAGCTGATTAACGAGAGTCCGGTCGCCGGGCAGTACGATGAGACGGTCGACCGCGAATCGGCGTTCGAAATGCTGCAGAAGAAGGCGCTCGAAGCACAGAAGGCACAGGAGCAGGCCCAGCAGGCGAACACCGGTGGCGGTGGCGGCGGTTGGACCATTCCGGGCTTTGGCAATGATGCGCCGCCGGCTTCGGGCGGCCGCAACACCGGCAACGCGCCGAGGCCGCGAACTTCAAACCGGCAGACTGTGACCGAAGCGGCACTGAAGTCGGTCGTGCGCTCCGTGGGATCGTCGGTCGGCCGCGCGCTGGTGCGCGGAATTCTCGGGAGCCTGAAGAAAGGCTTCTGAACAGGAAAGCCATGGCAATACGAAAAACGGCGCGTCATCGACGCGCCGTTTTTCGTTGGTGACCAAGCTCAGGGTCAGGCCGTGCCGAGACCGCTGGTGACCAGGATCGGTGTCTTGCCGGGGACGCGATCGTAGAGGTCGATGATGTCCTGGTTCATCAGGCGCACGCAGCCCGACGAAACCGACTTGCCGATCGTCCACCATTCCGGCGAACCGTGGACGCGATAGAGCGTGTCCTCGTTGTTCTGGAAGATGTAGAGGGCGCGCGCGCCGAGCGGGTTGTTGAGGCCCGGTGCCATGCCGCCATTCCTGACGCTGTATTTTTCGAGTTCGGGCTGGCGGCCGATCATTTCGTCCGGCGGGGTCCACTTGGGCCACTTGCGCTTCCACTGGATGACAGCACGGCCCTGCCAGGCAAATCCGGCGCGGCCGAGGCCGACGCCATAGCGCATCGCTTCGCCGTTTTCGCGGACGAGATAGAGGAAGTGCGTCGAGGTGTCGACGACCACGGTGCCGGGCCGCTCGCCGGTGGGATCGCGGACGATCTGGCGCAGGAACTGCGGCTTCACCTTCTTGAGCGGGATGCCGGGGATTTCATAACCCTCGTCTGTGACGGGGGCATACATGTTAGCAAAGTCGCCGAAGGCGGGATCTACGCTGACCGGCGGCGGCGCGATCGGGCGGGCATCGACGATCTGACCGCCTCCGCCAACGGTAGAGCAGGCAGAAAGCGCTGCCGACGCGGCGCCCGCTGCCGCCAGGTTCAAGAAGCCGCGACGGCTGAGCGGACGTGATTCTGTGAATGTGGACATGACTGCGATCTAGAGTTCCAGTTCGAAAGAAATGGTGAATTGAGAGGAAACGAACTGCGTCGCCCCTTAACGCTCGCGGAGATAGGCGGGTCAAATTCAGACCTTAGGGTGGACAAAGCATGGCGAAGCTGTGACAGGCCAATCACTGTTGCGTTATGGCAACAATACTGACCCAAGGATAGCTAACCAATTGTAACTAAACCTTCCAGCGACGGCAGGATGAGCGATGGCGGCAAATCGCGATACTCGTCCGGCTGGTCGCTGCGGTTGATCCAGACGGTGCGGCAGCCGAATTTCGCCGCCCCTGCAATGTCCCACCGATTGGACGACTGAAACGACATCGCTTCCGGATAAAGCCGCCAACTGCTGGCGACGAGGTCGTACACCGACTGGTCCGTCTTGAAACGGCGGACGCTGTCGACCGAAAACACTTCGTCGAGGATAAGGTCCAGCCCGGCCGAACGTACGGCTGCTTCCAGCATGGCTGGAGAGCCGTTGGAGAGAATGGCGAGCCGGGCGCCGTTTTCTTTCAGGTTGCGCAGCACCCCCGGAACCTCGGGATAGCAGTCGAGACGCCAATAGGCGTCGAGCAGCTTGCTGCGTATCGCGGGATCGACCGAAGGCACCTTGCGGAAGGCAAAGTCCAGCGCCTGCTCGGTCAGTTGCCAGAAGTCGGCATAGGAGCCCATGAGCGTCCGCACCCAGGAATATTCGAGCTGCTTGGCCCGCCAGATCTCGGACAGAAGCTGGCCTTCGGGGCCGATGTCGGCCGAATGGCGGCGGACGGCCGCATGGACGTCGAATAGCGTGCCATAGGCGTCGAATATGTAGGCGGCGTGGCGCATGCCTGTGGTTTTCCAACGGCTTGGCGCCGAGCGCAAGCGCAACTATCGGCTGGCTCCAACATTTCGCCGTGCTGCCGATTGACGGGGCGCGCCAAAGCCTCTTCCATACCGGCGATCAACAAGATGGATGGGAAACACCATGACGCTCGCGGCGGCTGCACAATCCACGACCTGGAGCTTTGTCGATGGCGACTGGCACGAGGGCAACGTTGCGATCATTGGCCCGCGAAGCCATGCCATGTGGCTCGGCTCGACCGTCTTCGATGGCGGCCGCTGGTTCGAAGGCGTCGCCCCCGACCTCGAGGCGCATTCGCGCCGGGTCAATTCCTCGGCCATCGCATTGGGCATGAAGCCGACCATGAGTCCCGAGCAGATCGTTGGGCTGACCTGGGACGGGCTCAAGAAGTTTGACGGCAAGACGGCGGTCTATATCCGCCCAATGTATTGGGCCGAGCACGGGGGCTACATGGGTGTGCCGGCCGACCCGGCATCGACCCGGTTCTGCCTGTGCCTCTACGAATCACCGATGCTTCCGCCCACCGGCTTTTCGATCGGATTGTCACCGTTCCGCCGGCCAACCCTCGAAACCATGCCCACCAATGCCAAGGCCGGCTGCCTGTATCCAAACAATGGCAGGGCCATTCTCGAAGCCAAGATGCGCGGGTTCGACAACGCCCTGGTGCTCGACATGCTGGGCAACGTTGCCGAAACCGCTTCGTCCAACATCTTCCTGGTCAAGAATGGGCAGGTGTATACCCCGGCTGCCAATGGAACGTTCCTTTCCGGGATCACCCGAAGCCGCACGATCTCGCTTCTTGCCGAAAGCGGCATGTCAGTCGTCGAGAAGACGCTTTCGGTGCGCGAGTTCCTGGAGGCCGATGAAATCTTCTCCACCGGCAACCATTCCAAGGTTGTTCCGGTCACCCGCATCGAGGATCGAATTCTGCAGCCGGGACCGGTAGCAAAAAAGTCTCGCGAGCTATATTGGGAGTGGGCGCACTCGACCGGCAAGGCTTGAGTGTAGCGAAGAAAAACAGCGTCTTTCGTCTGTTGTCACACGATGATGACGACCTATCTGTAGACGGCATAGTCATGCCGCGAAATTGCCAGCAAGGGAGTATGATCCATGGCTTTTGAATTGCCCGAATTGCCCTACGACTACGAGGCGCTGCAGCCCTTCATGTCGAAGGAGACGCTCGAGTATCATCACGACAAGCACCACAAGGCCTATGTCGACAACGGCAACAAGCTGGCTGCGGAAGCGGGCATGGACAAGCTGTCGCTGGAAGAGGTTGTGAAGCAGTCGTTCGGCAAGAACGCCGGCCTGTTCAACAACGCGGCCCAGCACTACAACCACGTCCACTTCTGGAAGTGGATGAAGAAGGGCGGCGGCGGCAACAAGCTGCCGGGTGCGCTGCAGAAGGCAATCGATGCCGACCTGGGCGGCTACGACAAGTTCAAGGCCGATTTCATCGCCGCCGGCACGACGCAGTTCGGCTCGGGCTGGGCCTGGCTGTCGGTCAAGGATGGCAAGCTCGCCATCTCCAAGACCCCGAACGGCGAGAACCCGCTGGTTCACGGCGCAACCCCGATCCTCGGCGTCGACGTCTGGGAGCACTCCTATTACATCGACTACCGCAACGCCCGTCCGAAGTATCTCGAGGCGTTCGTCGACAGCCTGATCAACTGGGACTATGTGCTCGAGCTCTACGAAAAGGCCTGAGCCCCATCAATCGTGGCCGGCCGCATCTCCCGATGCAGCGCGCGGCAACAACGCGACTTTTCCAGGAACCCCGGCCATGGCCGGGGTTTTTGCATTTGCGTGGCAATGTTTGAAAAAGACTAACAGTCACGCAAGCGTGAAGAGAATTCCGGGACGAATTGGGCCAGTTTCGCCGTTCGCGCTAGGCAGCTTATTGCAACCGAGAGGAGACCTGATGAGAAAGTTTGTACTCGCCGTCGCAGCGATCGCACTCGCTACCACTGCGGCATTCGCCGATGTGATTACCGACCGTCAGGCGGTAATGAAGGAGAACGCAAGGCAAGTCGGAACACTCGTCAAGATGGTCAAGGGCGAATCTGCTTTCGACGCTGCCGCTGTCCTAGCGGCTCTGACGGCACTCAATGACAATGTCCAGAAGATCGACGTTGCCGCATCCTTCCCTGCCGGAAGTGACCAGGGCGACACCACCGCTTCGCCCAAGATCTGGGAGGACGCCGCCGGGTTCCAGGCTGAGGTCGACAAGTTCAAGGCGGTGACGGCTTCCGCAGTCGCTGCCCCGGCCCAGGACCTGGATGCCTTGAAGGCGCAGGTCGGCACCATCGGGCAGACGTGCGGCACCTGCCATGAGGCGTTCCGCGTCAAGAAGGGCTGATCCCTTCGCATGGGAGCTTTCAAAAAGTTCGCAGTGGCGGCTCTGGCGCTTGGCGGCGCCGGAGCCGCGGCTCTCTGGTGGCTGGCGCTGCCGGAACGGCTGAGCCCTAATGCCGTGGCTGCCCTGGGAACCGGCGACGCGGCACGGGGACAGCGCATCTTCGACGCCGGCGGTTGTGCCTCCTGCCACGCCAAGCCGAAATCCGATGGCGAAGCCCGGCTTCTGCTTGCCGGCGGCGTTGAACTGAAGACAGGGTTCGGTACCTTCGTGGCGCCGAACATTTCCACCGACCCGAACGACGGCATCGGCGCATGGTCGTTGGAAGACTTCGCCAATGCCATGCTCAGGGGCGTGTCGCGAGAGGGACAGCACCTCTACCCGGCGTTTCCCTACGCCTCCTATGCCCGCATGAAGCCCGCGGAGGTCGCTGATCTCTACGCCTTCATGAAAACGCTGCCGTCTGTCGCGGGCAGTGCGCCAGACCACACGCTGCCATTTCCGGTCAGCATCCGGTCGGGCGTTGGGCTGTGGAAGCTGCTCTACCTGAGCGACCAGCCCGTGGTCGCCTTTGCCGACGGCACGCCGGACAAGGTCCTGCGCGGTCGTGACCTCGTGGAAGGGGCAGGGCATTGTGGCGAATGCCACACGCCGCGCAGCCCTGCGGGCGGGGCCGACAGGACCCGGTGGCTTGCCGGGGCCGCGGCCGCCGAGGGCCAAGGCATCGTGCCCAACATCACGCCGGAAGGCAGCGGGATCAGCGGCTGGTCGGAGAGCGACATCGCCAGCTACCTCGAAACCGGCTTTACGCCGGAGTTCGATTCTGTCGGCGGCACCATGGTCGAGGTGCAGAAGAACATGGCACGGCTGAGCGCCGAAGACCGCGAGGCGATTGCCGCCTATCTCAAGGCAACGCCGCCCCATCCCAACGGCTACCCCGCGCCACAGCCCAAGCCGGCTGGTTGAGGAAACCGGCGGCCAATGGCCGCCGGTCTGTGGCGGTCAAGCGCGCCCGGCAACCTTCAATGCGAAGGCGTAGTTGAAGGCGATCTCCTCCAGCCTGGAGAAGCGGCCCGAGGCGCCGGCGTGGCCCGAATCCATGTTGATCTTGAACAGCACCGGACTGCTGCCCGACTTGCGGTCGCGCAGGCGCGCGGCCCATTTGGCCGGCTCCCAGTAGGTGACGCGCGGATCGGTCAGTCCGGCCACGGCCAGGATTGGCGGATAGTCGAGCGCCGCCACATTGTCGTAGGGCGAATAGGCGGCGATGGTCTTGTAATCGTCTTCCGAGGCGATCGGGTTGCCCCATTCCGGCCATTCTGGCGGCGTCAGCGGCAGGGCGTCGTCGAGCATCGTGGTCAAGACATCGACGAAAGGCACTTCGGCGATGATGCCGGCAAAGGCTTCCGGCGCCATGTTGGCGATGGCGCCCATCAGCATGCCGCCGGCCGAGCCGCCTTGGGCAACGATGCGGTCATGCGCCGTGTAGCGCTCGGCGACGAGATGGTGGGCGCAGGCGATGAAATCGGTGAAAGTGTTGGTCTTCGCCGTGCGCTTGCCGTCGTCATACCAGGCGTAGCCCTTGTCCTTGCCGCCACGGATGTGGGCGATGGCATAGACGAAACCGCGATCGACCAGTGACAGGCAGTTGGTGTTGAACGAGGCCGGAATGGTCATGCCATAGGAGCCATAGCCATAGAGCAGGCATGGTGCCGTGCCGTCCAACGGGGTGTCGCGATGGTGGATCAGCGAGATCGGCACCAGTTCGCCATCGGGCGCCGGCGCCATCAGCCGCCGCGTGACGTAGTCCTCGGCATTGTGGCCGGAGGGAACCTCCTGCGTCTTGAGCAGGACGCGGTCGCGCGTGCGCATGTTGTAGTCGAACAGCTGCGTCGGTGTCGTCATCGACGAATAGGAAAACCGCATGGTTTCGGTGTCGTATTCATAAGATCCCGACAGGCCGAGCGAAAATGCTTCTTCCGGAAAGGAGATGACATGCTCCGCACCGGTGGACCGTTCGTGCACGACGATGCGCGGCAGGCCTTCCTTGCGTTCCAGGCGAACCATGAAATCCCTGAAGCCGATGACCGACAGGATCAGCCGGCCTGGCTCGTGCGCGACCAGTTCCTTCCAGTTGGCGCGCTCCGGATTTGCCGCGGGCGTGGTCATGATCTTGAAGTCCTTGGCGCCGTCGGCATTGGTCAGTACGAAGAAGATGTCGCCGCCTTCCTCGAGGTCGTATTGCAGGCCGGTTTCGCGCGCCGCAACGAGAGCCGGCGAGGCGAGGGGATTGCTGGCGGGAAGCAGCCGGTACTCCGAGGTCTCATGGTCGCTGATCGAGATCATGATCCAGTCATTGCTGCGGGTGCCGCCGACGCTCATGAAGAAGCCGGGATCGGTCTCCTCGTAGATCAGGCGGTCGGCCGAAACGTCGCTGCCGAGCGCATGGTAGAACACCTTCGAGGGCCGGTGGTTGGGGTCGAGGCGGGTGTAGAAGAAGCCGGCATTGGCCGCATCCCACTCGCCCGAGCCGCCAGTATCGCCGACGATGTCGGCGAGCTCGGCACCGCTTGCCAGGTCGCGGACGCGCAAGGTGTAGAACTCCGATCCCTTGTCATCGAACGCCCAGATCAGGCGGGCATGATCGGAGGAGTGGTCGATGCCACCGAGACGGAAATAGGCGTGACCCTCGGCTTCCTTGTCGCCGTCGAGGATGATCTCTTCCGCGCCGCCTTCGCTCGGCAGGCGGAAATAGCGCGGCTGCTCGCCGCCCTTCTTGTAGGACGAGCCGTAGGCGAAGGGGCCGTCCTTCATCGGCACCGAGGAATCGTCTTCCTTGATGCGTCCCTTCATTTCATCGAACAGTTTCTTGCGCAGGTCTGCCGTGCCGGCCATCAGTTCGGCCTGGTAGCTGTTCTCTGCTTCGAGATGCGTGCGGATTACCGGATCGAGCAGGCTCGGGTCGCGGACGACCTCCTGCCAGTTGTCGGCGCGCAGCCAGGCATATTCGTCGATGCGGGTGATGCCGTGCCGGGTGTCGGAAACGGGGCGACGCTCGGTCGACGGCGGGGCGATGTCGGCGAAAATGGCAGGTCGGGTCATTGGGTCTCGCAGGGCGTGAATCTTGAATGGCGAATGAACACGGCGATCAGGGCGGGTTCAAGGGCTGAGTTGCATTGTGCGTCAACGTTCCGAATGACCGGCGAGCCCGGAGGAGAGAAATGAGTACGTTGTTGAAGACTGCCGCCGCCCTCGCTGTCGCCTCGACCGTTGCGGTGTTCGCCGGTCAGGTCCAGGCATCTGCCTTTGCTGCCTGGCAGGTGAGCGATGTGCCGTTCGGCGACACGCTGAACATCCGCAAGTATCCGTCCAGCGGGTCGCAGAAGCAGGCTGCCTATCCCAATGGCACCGTGCTGCAGATGACGGGAAAATGCACTGGCGGGCTCGATCTGTTCGACATTACGCATTTGCCGGAATGGAAGCAGGCACAGCGTGTGCGCTATCGCTGGTGCCAGGTCTGGCATGATCCGGCCCAGAACGGGCAATTTGCCACCGGTTGGGTCTACGGCAAGTACATCACGCCGTATTGAACGAGCGATACTGCCCGTCACGTCGTATCGGTTCAGGCTCGACCTCGATTGCCTGGTGATGATTGAGGCTACGGCGCGTTGCTCGTCGGCTTTCTCGCTCTTGTTGCCTTCCCTCTCTTTTGACCGGCGGCGGCTTCCATTCCCGAGCAAGAGACTGAAGAAGACCTGTCGTGAACGGCCGTGCTGGTGATTATCTTGCTGGAGGCCTGATCGCGACGGGTGCGTTGCTTGCCTTGAGCGGCCTTCGGGACTGCTGCACCTGCGCGATATCTGACACCTGATTCATGGCTCACGTCATTCGTTCTTGCCACGTATGTCGGCGAACTTTCCACGGCACTGCGAGGCTGGTCGAAGCAGCGTTATTGGTGCTGACGGCGCCGATTTCGGTCGATTTTCTTGCCAGCGCGACTTATTCGGCCGGATTTCGCCGTGGCAGGGGAAACCCGGCGACGATTCTCCTGAAACTGTGGCGGGGGACAAGAACAACCGCGATATCGCCACCTAACGCCGACAATGACCCCGATGAGAAGCTTTTAGCGTTGTGTAACTTAATCTCGTGTGATGACATTGCCCTGTCAAAAACGCTCATTTGTTAGAGAAGTGATGAATGCATTGTTCTTGAAGTTGCAAAGAATAGTGAATTGACTTGTTATCGCTGCAGGCTCATTAAAGTGATGGAACGCGACTCGTAATGGCAAATTACGATACAAGATCGCGCCGCATCCCGGTCGCAATATCGGGCAAAAAACAACCAGTCACATTGGGGCCTGAAGCATATGGATACTTCCGAAACGCCTGCATCAAATAGCGAAACGCTGATCGAGCTGACCGCCGACGTGGTGGCCGCTTATGTCAGCAACAATCCGGTCCCGGTGGGAGAACTTCCGGGGCTTATCGCCGACGTTCACGCCGCCCTCGGCCGCGTCGGCAACGTCGCCGACACACCGCCCGCCGACAAGCAGAAGCCAGCCGTCAATCCGAAGCGCTCGGTACATGACGACTACATCATCTGCCTGGAAGACGGTAAGAAGTTCAAATCGCTCAAGCGTCACCTGATGACGCACTACAACATGACGCCCGACCAGTATCGCGAGAAGTGGGGCCTCGACGCCAGCTATCCGATGGTCGCGCCCAACTATGCGGCAGCTCGCTCGCAACTGGCCAAGAAAATGGGCCTGGGCCGCAAGCGCAAGGGCAAGTAATACTCCCTTTGACAGACGTTCAGCGAGCGGCGCCTTCGGGCGCCGTATTGCTTTTGGGCCGACGCCGGCGCGGCCTGAGCGACAGTCGCCCAGGCTGGTCGGGGAAGACGCCTTTCAGCCGGTCGCGCACCTGCTTGAGCGCGATGTGGCGGTTGAGATCGTAGCTCCAGTGGCGGTTGACGCCCCTGAGCCGTTCACGCTCGATCGCCCGTTCGAGGCGTTTGAGCAGCGCCAATGTCGATGTCGGCTCGGCGGACAACGCATGTGAAAGCTCGATCCCGCAACAGATTTGCAGCGCTGCCCGTTGCCGGGCGTCGGTGAACTCGGACAGCTTGTTCTGCTTGAAGGCTGCAATCTCATTCGAAAAATCCCGCATCGCGATCCTGCCTGATGTGACTGTGATCGTGCGATGATGCAGCCACCTCGAGGGGTGGGGAGAAACTGCGCCAAGAATTCATCAGGGCGGAATAAATAAAACAATGATTACAGCGTGTTGAAGTTTTCCCCTTCATTCGCTTGTTCTTTTTTTGTTCACACCCTGCGGCACGGCGGATATAAGAACTTATTCCTATATTGAGAGGGGAAGAGTTCGGTGGGATCCACGTCGGCAACATTGGTTAAACGGCAGAAGGAGGCGCGCGCCGCTGCCGCCAGGGAAGAGCGATCCGCTGAAGAGCTGATCGCCGGCCGGCGTCGTGACCAGGTGGTGGAGCGTTGCGATGCGATGATCGACCTCATGGCGGCGCTTTTCGGCGTGCCGAGCAGGGAGATTCGCCGCGTTGGCCGAACCGGCAACGACATCAGCCGGCTCCGGCAGATTGCCATGTATGTCGCCCATGTCGTGTTTCGCCTCAGCATGCGCGAGGTCGGCCGTGGTTTCGGGCGCGACCGGACCACGGTGCTTTACGCCTGCCATACTGTCGAGGACCTGCGCGACGACGCCGAGTTCGACCGGATCGTGGCGCTGGCGGAGCGGGTGGCTATCGCAGCATTTCGCGACCGGCTGGAGGGATGACATGAGCATCGATGGCGAAAAGGCACAGAAACGCGTGCTCGCACTGCTGGCCAAGGGCGCTGCAGAATGCGAACCGGCCGCGACCGGCGGCAAGATGGTGCTGGAGAACGACAGGAGTGACAGGATCGCTGTCGGCGCCGACGTGCTTGCGGTGCTATCCCGGCAAGGGCTTGTCGTTTGCGCTGGCCGCACGTTGCGGCTGACGCCGGACGGACAAGCCGCCGCGCGCCGACAGGAGAGCCCGACCGATCCGTTCCAGAGCCAGCACCGCGACCTCGACACGGCGATGGTCGACACCGCTACCGGGCGACAAGCCGCGCTGATCAATCTTTCGGAGTCGCCACTCGGCCAACTCGCCCGACGCAAGAGCAAGGCGGGCCAGCCGTTCCTGAACAATAGCGAGTTCGTGGCTGGCGAGCGGCTGCGTTCCGACTATACGCGCGGCCAGATCATGCCGCGCATGGGCGCCAACTGGGTGGCAAGCGTCTCTTGTGGCAAGCGCAGTGCCGGCGGCGGCGTGGCTGAACTGACGGATGCGGCGCTCGCCGCACGGCAGCGCGTCAACAGGGCCATCGATGCGGTCGGGCCGGAACTCTCCGGCGTCCTGATCGACGTCTGCTGCTTCCTTAAGGGGCTGGAACGTGTCGAAACCGAGCGCGGCTGGCCGGTGCGGTCGGCCAAGGTCATGCTCAAGTCGGCACTTGGCGTGCTGGCCAGGCACTACAATCCTCACCCCGCTTCCGCTGGCCGCAAGGTCCTGCATTGGGGGGCCGAGGATTATCGTCCGCGCATGAGCGGAACTCAGGCGACCTGATGCAGGGCAGCTTCGGCGTCGCGCTTGATGCGCTTGACCATCGAGCGCAAGCCATTGGCGCGTTGCGGCGAAAGGTGCTCGTTGAGGCCCAGCGACTTGAGCGTGGCTTCGGCATCGGTCGCCATGATCTCGCTGGCGCGATGACCCGAAAACAGGGCGAGCATGATGGCGACGAGCCCGCGGACGATATGGGCGTCGGAATAGCCCTCGAAGCGGATGACCGGATCGGCGCCTTCGTCCTTGTGGGTAACGAGCCAGACCTGGCTGACGCAACCCTGCACCTTGTTGGTGTCGGTCTGCGCGCTCTCCGGGAAGCTGGGAAGTGCCTCGCCCAACTCGATGACATAGCGGTAGCGGTCCTCCCACTCGTCAAGGAAGGAGAAGTCGTCGCGGATGGTGTCTATCGAGGTCGTCATGGTGATCTGGATATAGTGCCAGCGCTGCGGCCCGTCACGAAAAAAGAAATACGCCGCAGGTGCCGGAGGCGGGCTCTGCGGCGGGGCATTGGTATCTGCCCGAAAGTCGCAATCAGTGTGCCGGGGCCTCGACGGCCGGTTCGTCGTCCGTTGCGGGAACGCTGCCGGTCTGGGTCGCCGTGTCGGGCTGCCCGAACTGCTGGTCGAGCGCCTCATAGGCGATACGGGCGCTCTCGCGCGCCCTGACACCGATGGTCTGCATCGCCGCCTTGCCGGTTTCGCAAACATCGGGCTTGCGTTCGCAGATGCCGGCGAGGTCGCCAACGGCCTCGCGCGCGGCAAAAATGGCCTGCAGCGGGCTCACGCTGTTCTCGCCGTCGGGACCCGTGCCGAGCGGCAGGAGGAGCAGGACGAGTGAGAACCAGAAAGCGGTTCTGAAGAGAAAGCCCATGGGAAGCCTCGTGTGGTCTGTCGCGGCCGAATTTATGCGGCCACGTATCTTGCCAGGCCGACAATGGCATGAACGAGCAAAGGAGCGCTTGCTGCAAAAGGTGGCATTTCGCGAAGGCTTTTCACCAAAGTTTAACCGACTGGTCCGGCTTGCGGGCCGGTGCGCAGAGGCAATCTCTCACGAAACTCGTAAGCAATTGATTTAAATTGCGAAACTGCGAGATCGCGCATTTCGCGCAGATTCGGGCAGCCGAAGTAGGCAAATAACTCTCCATTTACCATGGCGAGAACTGTTGTCGAATGTCGGCGCCGCGATCCCGATATTCGCCATGAGCCGGGGTTTCGGTCGGCTGGCTTTATTCCTTCATTAAAGGCTCGGTGCGAGTTTGGAGACCAACCAGAGAAGAGCCGCAAAGCGAGCCACGGAAGAGTGCGTAGCGTTGAGTTTTGTCATGACCAGATACGGTGAGTTTTCCGGCGCGGTCGCCGGCGGCTGTGACCGGCTGGTCCATCCGTCGATCGATGGTTCCGAACGGTCGCGCCAACGGCGCCTCGTCGGCCTGATGCTGGCGGCACCTTTCCTCGTTGCCGGTGCTGGTGTGGTTCTCGTGTCGGCCAATCTTGGCGCGGCTCCGACCTTTGCCGTCATCTTCGCCGCCTTCAGCCTGAGCTGGCTGGCGGCGCTGCTGGTTGCCGCGACCGGCAGGGGCGCGTTGATCGGTGTCGCATCGCTTGGCGTCGGCGCCGCCACGGCTGGCGCCATCATTGCTGCCGCAGGCGGCCTGACCTCGCCGGCTGCGCTTCTCGCAGCAGCCCTTCCGCTCGAGGCGCTGTGGGTCTGGCGGACGCGGAAGGCGGCCATGTTCGGCGCGATCGCCGCCGTTGCTGCACTGCTGCTGCAAGGTTTACTCGGCGTCATGCCATTTGCCGAAAATGCGACTGCATCGGCATGGCATTGGTTGCTGCCTGTCGCCTGGCTGGCGACCTTCGTCGTTCGTGCGGTGCAATTTGCCAGCCATGGCGCCGAACAGGCGGCTCTGCCGGCCGCTCCGCTGGAGCAGGTTCTCAAGGCTGTCGTGCTGCGCGTCGCGCAGAATGGCGATGTCGTCGATGTCTCCGAGCAGGCGCGGACGCTGTTGCGCCTGCAGCCGGAATTGCTCCTGGGCACTGCCCTGTTCGAGCGCATCCACGTCGCCGACCGTGTCGGTTATCTCTGCGCGCTGGCAGACATGCGCGATGGAGCCGAATCGCGTCAGGTCGAGCTGCTTCTGCGCCTGCCCAGGCAGACCGAGAACGACGCGGGCGACAACTTCCGGCCCTTCGCACTCGAATTCATCAGGACCGGTGTCGAGTTCATTGCGATCGTCCGCAACAACGACACCGTCGCCGAACTGCGCAGCGAACTGGCCAAGGCCACGGACGCCGTGAAGAGCGCGGAACTCGCCAAGAGCAATTTCCTGGCAGCGGTGAGCCATGAACTCAGGACGCCGCTCAACGCGATCATCGGCTTTTCCGACATGCTGCTGCACGAGATGTTCGGCAAGTTCCAGGAGCCACGCCAGAAGGAATATGTCGGCATCGTCCGCGAGTCCGGCCAGCACCTGCTCGATGTGGTGAACTCGATCCTCGATGTCACCAAGATCGAGTCGGGCTGCTATGCGATCAATCCGGAGCCGTTCAGGTTCCGCGAGGCGGTGGACATGTGCGCTTCGATGATGGCGCTGCAGATCGAGGCCAAGGCGCTTGATCTGGCTGTCGAAGTTGCAGCCGGCACGGGCGAGGTCAAGGCCGACCGTCGCGCGGTGCAGCAGATGCTGATCAACCTTCTGTCCAATGCGGCAAAGTTCACCCCCGACGGTGGTCGGGTCGAGATCGGTGCCAAGCGTCTTGGCTCGCGGCTGCATTTCTGGGTGTCGGACACCGGCATCGGCATTGCCCAGGAAGATTTGTCGCGGCTGGGCACGCCATTCACGCAGATCCAGAACGATTACACCCGACGTTTCGAAGGCACGGGCCTTGGGCTCTCGCTGGTCAAGGGACTGGTCGCGTTGCACGACGGCACGATGTCGATCGAGAGCGCGCCGGGCGAGGGGACCACGGTTACCATCAGCCTGCCGATAGAAGGACCGGCATTCCGTCCGGAGCCTACGAAGGGCGAAGTGATGCGACTGCCGGCGGACAGGATCAGGGAGATGCGCAATGGCCCGCTCCGCAAAGCAAGCTAAGCGGGTCGTCGAAGAGCGCAGCCCGCTGCAGGATGGCGCGGTGGCGCTCGGCGGGATGATTGCTCGCAATCCGATGCTGGTCGGCGGTTCGACCGCCTTTCTGGTGGCGCTGTTCTACGTCTCCGCGAATGCGTTGTGGTATCAGCCATATGCGCACAAGGGTGCCTTCTTCTCCACTCGCGAGGCAGTCGAGTTCCCCGACATGGGCGAGAGCGAGGCAGAAACCACGATCAAGATCGAGCGGCCGCAGGCCGAAGTCGTGCGCCCCAGCGGCGACCCGCAGATCGAACAGATACAGAGCATCCTGAAGGATCTTGCCTTTTATGACGGCGCGGTCGACGGGCTGAACGGACCGGCGACGCGCAGTGCCATCCAGGCTTATCAGAAGAAGGTAGGACTGACGGCCACGGGCGATGTCGACGGCGCGCTGCTTGAACAGCTTGGCGCTTCCGAAACCACCGCCGGAATTGCGCCGACACCGACGCCGCGTGCGCAGGCGACGCCGGCGTCGAGCCCGCGCACCGGCGCGGCCACGCCTGCACCTGTGCGCGCCGAACCTGCGGTCAACGCCGATCCCAGCGCGCGCATCATGAAGATCCAGGCCGGACTGAAGGCCTTCGGCAACGACGGCATCGACATCGATGGCGTTCCAGGCGCCAGGACCAAGGCGGCCATCCGCGAGTTCCAGGCTTTGTTCGGCCTGCCTGAAACGGGCGAGCCCGACCCCGCCGTCTACGTCAAGATGCGTGAGATCGGCCTGACCAACTGAGCCTGACCGGTATCGTTTGGCCTGTGCGCCTTCCGAACTAGCCGCTATAGAGGCCGGATCGAAATTGCGATCGGGCCGGGCAATGCGCGTAACCACTGATTTCTGGGTATCTGCCCTGCTGCGCCGGATTTTCGGCGAAGGCGGCTTTGGCGCGATCCTCAGCCGGGGCGCACTAGAAGCCGGCGCCGTCTTCATCCTGACCCGCGATCGTTTCGGCCGCACCAGCCTGTACGGACCCGCGCCGCAGACCAGCTACGACATGGCGCGGCCTGATGAG
Organism: Aminobacter aganoensis; assembly: GCF_014206975.1. GTDB lineage: Bacteria > Pseudomonadota > Alphaproteobacteria > Rhizobiales > Rhizobiaceae > Aminobacter > Aminobacter aganoensis. The sequence continues at coordinate 391,444 of NZ_JACHOU010000002.1, read as the reverse complement.
CGCCAGTTCAGCCTGCTTGAAAGCGACGACGACGGAGCGGCGATCGACAAGCGGCTCGAGCGCGAGCGGCGGTTCGATCCGGACATTTGGGTGGTCGAGATCGAGCCGGGCCAGACCGAGATCAAGGATCTGGTGTCGCTTACGACGCCCTGAGCTGGTCGCTCTTTGATCCGGCTGCCCCTGACTTCGGCTGAAGTCTCTCGGCATTGCCGCGGATGCTGGCGCCAACTGCGGCTGCCTTCCAGTCGCGCACCCGGTCGAGCGCTACGTCGCGATGCAACAGACGATAGCGCTCAAGGAAAAGCCTGACGGCTTCGGCATGGGCGAACTGGCTGGGAAACGTCGTCGCCGCCAGCAGGAAGGCCTGTTCTTCCGACAGGTCGAGCGCCTTGAGCGCATCGATAAGCGAGGAGTAGCCCGACTTTTCCGTGATCGCACGGGCCGTCTGGAAGTCGATCTCCAGCGCGTCGGCGAGGGCGGTCTGGAAGAAGGTGCCGTTGCCGGTAAGGGCAGTCGACTTGAGCCGTTCGTAGGCCGGCCCACGCGTCTGTCCTTCGCCCGGCGCCGATTGGTGCGCTGTGTTAGGGGCCATCATCGAGCGAAGGCGGCGGCGTACGTTCTCGGCCAGTTCGCCCGGGGCTGGGATGTTCGACGCGTCCTGTGCCGCCTCGATTGTCGTCGGAGCGGTTGCCGCAGTGGCCGATGCTTGATCCTGTTCCGTCATCTCGGGGTACACCAGTCGTGGCCGTTCGAGCACGCGGATCAGGTCGGCGATCGTCTGGTTGAGGCTGGGGCGACGGGCAATCGCGCGCGCATGCGGCAGGCCGTGGCGCCCGATCAACGCGATGAGTGCGACATCCGACAACATGGGCGAACGGATCAGCAGCGGCGCGGCAATATCGACGCTTTCGTCGCTCAGGCGGCGAACGAGGCCGGGCGGCGCATATTCGGTTTCTGAAAGCGCAGCGGAGACATAGCGGCGCGCCTCCACCGACACCTTGTCGAAAAGTGGAAGGGTGAGGTCTTCAAGTTGTGCGATTTCGCGGCGCGAGGGGCGGGGCAGCGCGCAGAAGGCGGAAACCGCTGCCCGGAAGAGCCGCTCGGGCTTTCCGGTTTCGCGACCGATGGCGATTTGCCTGAAGTCCGATGCTGACACGAACGGATACGCCTGACACAACCTTGCACTGCCCTGGGATGCGAACGCTGCTGCATCCGTGCTCCCGAAGGTGAACATAAACTTAGCGAAGATTTGTTAGCGGACTGTTAACTTTGGCGTTAAGGAAGTCGTGTATTAACAAAGGCTTATAGTCAAATCGTGACGCAAGGTCCGAATTGCCCGTTTTCAGCCGGGCATCCGTGACGTGGCAATGCTGCTGCATTCACAGACCGCTCACGCCGCATGGGTATGAATGCACTGTCGAAAGCGAAACGGCAGTCCTCAATTGAAGCAAATGCAATGAAGTAACCGGCTGTTAACCCTCTACTGGCCTTATCGAGATGGAGGCGTTGCGTGCTTACTCCGGTTCAACCGAGAGGGAATCGCGAACCATGGGCAGCATAGTTTCATTCATGCCGCGTCCAGCGGCCACCCGCCGGTCCCAACATACGGCGGATACATCGGCATCCATCATCATCTTCCCCGGCGTGCGCTATGAGCGCACCGTCGACACGGCTTCGCCGCCTGGACACCGGGCGGAAGGCAGCAATCGCCGCAAGGATCCGTTGCCGCGGCATTGACGCGGAGCCGAACCGGTCACAGGCAACGTGGTTGACGCTTCCGACGGGCTGCGCGTCTACTGGATTTCACAACTGACGCCGTCGAGGAAGCGCGACACGATCGGTTTCCAGCTGTCGTCGGGAACAAATGCGCGCACGACGACAATGCCTTCGTCGATCGGCGTTTCCACGAAGATCGATTTTTCGAACTCAGGCGGCAGCTCCTTGCGCAGGTCGATCATCTGCGCCGGCGTGAGCACGACGAAGTCGAGATTGCCGTCAGTCGCGGTGCGATCGTTGAAGCTGTAGATGTTCTGGCCGCTGCGATCATAGACCGAAGCCGACCAGTAGGGGACCCTGCCGGCGTTGTCGATGCGGACGACGCCTTCGCCCAGATCGAAGCGGCAGGCGGCTTCGTAGAAAGACGGATCGAGCGATTTCACCACCGGTGCGCCGCCAATTTCCTGGTCGAGGCGGACAACCTTGTTGGGACCGGCGACCATGGCCAGGCGCGACCAGGCATCCCGTTCGGAAAAGCTGGGAACCAGCAGCAGAATGGCGATATGGGCGATGCCGGCGCCGACCAGCCCGATGGCGAGGGCGTGGAACAGCCTACGCATTGCACTGGACCCTGACGATGCGTGGCATCTCGATGCCCGACAGGCCGGTGCTGCTGGCGACGGGCGTGTCGTAGAGGGTCAGCACCAGGTTCATTTCGCCGGCGCCCGATACCGGCAGCCAGTTGCCGGGGTGCGGCCGCGCGCCGACCGCAATCTCGATGGAATTGTCGGGTTGGTGCAGAATTTCAAGAGAATGCATCGACGGATCACGGCGCATCCCCGACTTGAGCGTCATCTGCGCCTTGTCGGTTGCGTAGAAGGTCCAGAACCTGGCAACCGGCAACGATCCCTCGACGCGATAGCTGCATTCGCTTCTCAAGGTGACCCCGCCCGAGTCCCGGTCCGCGACGAAACTGAGGCCCTCGGCGCGGCCCAGCGCAAGCATGCCATCGCGCGCGACACGGGCTTTCGAATAGGGATCTGCGTCAGGGGTGCCTATGTCGGGAAAGGCGGTCCATGGGCCGACCGCGACGGCGCCGATGCCTTCCTGCGAATCGAGCACCATCGCCACGCTGGCGGCACCGCCGCCGACCGCAACCGCGAGGGCGATAACTATCAGGAGCGATTGTTTCAGCATGAGCCGCCGCAGGATGGAGTTGGCGGAGGAATATCCCGCCATGCGACCCGAAGGCAAGCCGGGAAGGGCTGCAGCCGGTGCGGGAATGATCGCTGACCCGTCAATTTCAAGCAATCACAGCGCTGAAAGCGTCTCGGGTTCGGCCGGCGGGGAGATGGCGGGCGCCTGACGGAAGACGTCCGCGATCGCACGCAATGCCCGCGTCGTCGTGCTCGACAGGACCGGAGGCCTGTCGACGGTGTCGGCTGCCGGCTGCTGGGTTCCACTCTTGGCCGCTTCCTCGGCCTTGGCGATGGTCGCCGGATCGACGAAGGGGTTCTTGATGCCGGGGATGGGCTTCAGGTCGATGTTCTGGTGGGCGTAGGCCATGAAACGCTGCCAGACCATGGCCGGCAGCGAACCGCCGGTCATGTTGTTGGTCGGCGAGAAGTCGTCGTTTCCGAGCCAGACGGCGGCCGTATAGTTGCCGGTGTAGCCGACATACCAGGCGTCGCGATAGGACTGGGTGGTTCCGGTCTTGCCGGCGGAGCGGATGTTGGGAAGTGCGGCCCGGCGGGCCGTGCCGACCTCGGGGATCTGCACCATAATCGAGTTCATCGACGCCACCGCCTGCTCGGACAGCACCCGGTGGGGCGGCGGGGCGTCCTTGCTGTAGTCGTAGATGAGCTGGCCGGAATGCGTGACCAGCTGGGTGATGCCGTGGCGGGTGCCGACGATGCCGTCCTGGGCAAGCACGCTGTAGCCGGTCGCCTGGTCCATGACCGTCAGGCCCGACGTGCCGAGCACCATGGTCTTGTGCGAGCTGACGGGAGACTCGACGCCCATCGCCTCGGTCATCGCCTTGATCGGCGGTATCGACAAATGATCCTTGGCGAGGCGCACCGGCACGGTGTTGATCGACTTGACCAGCGCGGTCGTCAGCGACATGCGGCCGGAATAGCCGCGCGTGTAGTTCTTGGGCGACCAGGCGCCCCAGCTGATCGGGCCGTCCGAGATGACCGATTCCGGCGTGAAGCCGTTTTCCATAGCGGTGGCGTAGACATAGGGCTTGAAGGACGAACCGGTCTGGCGCTGCGCCCGTGTGGCGCGGTTGAACTGGCTGGCGCCGTAGTCGCGGCCGCCGACGATGGCGCGCACGGCGCCGTTGGTCTCGATCACCACGACTGCACCTTCGGTGACGTGGTACTCCTTGCCGAACTGGCGGAGATGGAATTCGACGGATTCTTCCGCCGCCTTCTGGATGTTCATGTCTATCGTGGTACGCGCGACGAGCGAATGGATGCCCGATTTGGCCGCGATCTTCTTGACCTCGTCGAAGGCCCAGTCGAGGAAATAGTCGGGGCTCTTGCGGTCGCCGCGGTCGACGATGTCTGCGGGACGCAGCCGCGCCGACAGCACCTGGCCCTCGGTCATGAACCCTGCCTGCACGAGGTTGCTGAGAACGACGTTGGCACGGGCGCGGGCGGCCGGAAGGTTGATGTGCGGGGCGTATTTGGTCGGGGCCTTGAACAGGCCGGCCAGCATCGCCGCCTCGGCGAGGTTGAGGTCCTTGACCTGCTTGTCGAAATAGAAATCGGCTGCGGCCGCGATGCCGAACGTGCCGCCGCCCATATAGGCGCGGTCGAGGTAGAGCTGCAGGATCTCTTTCTTCGACAGGTTCGATTCGAGCCAGAGCGACAGGAACGCTTCCTTGACCTTGCGCTCGACCGTGCGCTCGTTGGTGAGGAACAGGTTCTTGGCGAGCTGCTGGGTGAGGCTCGATCCGCCCTGGACGACCGAGTTGGCGCGCACGTTTTCCGACATGGCGCGGATCAGGCCGAGGAAATCGATGCCGTAATGGTCGAAGAAGCGCCGATCTTCGGTCGCCAGCACGGCCTTGATGACGTGGTCGGGCATTTCGTCGACGGGAACCGAGTCGCGCTGGATGATGCCGCGCTGGCCGATTTCGTTGCCGTAGCGGTCGAGGAAGGTGACTGCGAAGTCGTCCTGGTTGCGCCAGTTGCCGGTTGTCTCCTGGAAGGCCGGCATGGCGAGCGCGAGCATCACCACCGAGCCGCCGGCGGCCATGGTGAACCCTTCGCTCAGGACCTCGATGATGCCGCGGCGCCAGCCCTTGACGCGGAAGCGGCGGAAGAAAATCGTGGCGTTTTCCCAGAATTGCTGCGCGCGGAAACGCAGTTCGTAGAGCGAGGAGTCGAGCCAGGCATCGAGGGCGAGCAGGCCCGCAGCCAGGCGGCCTCTTTTCTTGCGTGGTTCTACGGGATTTTCCATTCGAGACGGGTCCGGCGCGTGACTGCAGCTTATATCAAAATGGGATTGCTGGCGAATTCAGGGCGCGCGTCCCTCGGCCCATGACTGACTTGTCCCCGATTTTCGACGCCGCGACAAGAGGGTGGCGGACAGCATCCCGGGAAGAGAAAAAGCATCGACATAGGAATATATTCTTGACAGCGTGACGGTGCTTTGATAGTGTCCGGATATCGTCAAAGAAGTGTAGCCAAACGGGCACACGGCGGGCGGTTTTCCCAATCATGAAGCTGGAGGTTTCGTTGGTCGCGATAGCGGACGAGCGATGGCGGGCGCTGCGCGCGCTCCATGAGGGTGCGACGGCGGACGTCGAACTCCTCTCGGTGGCAAGCGGCTATGCGGTCGCTTCGATCGAAAGGCGGTCGGCGCGGGAAGGCTGGATTGCTGCCGCCCCGGGCGACTTCGCCGAGCGGTTGGCACGGCTGGCCGATTCACTTGTCGCTCAGGTCGAGACATTGCGCCTGGAGAACGAGGACGGTTTCGACAAGGCGCAGGTGGAGATGGTGGGTTCGATCATCAGGACGGTCGAGAAGATTACCGAATTGATGCGGGGAGGCGAGGCAGCGAAAGTGAGCCAGACGGACAGAGATGCAGAAATGGCAGACGTGCTCGCAAGGATCGACCAACGCATCGTCGAACTTGCCAGAGACTATGCGCGAGTGCTTTGCGCAGCAGGGACTGACCCTGCGCCAAGGCAGGTTGATCGCGAAGGAGTGGTTTAGGTCGGCGCGGATCCAGCAATACCTGCTCGAGGCCGAACCGGCGACCTGGCTGGTGATGGGGGGACGCGGCGCCGGCAAGACCCGGCTCGGGGCGGAATGGGTCAACAGCCTGGTGCGCGGTTTTTCTCCCTTTGCATCGAGGCGGCATTCGCAGATAGCCCTGGTCGGCGAAACCCTTGCCGACGTGCGCGAGGTGATGATCGAAGGGCCGTCGGGCATCGCAACGATTTCGCGCCATGACAGGCCCCGTTTCGAACCGAGCCGCAAGAGGCTGGTCTGGGACAGTGGCGCGGTGGCGCAGATATTTTCTTCCGAAGATCCCGACAGCCTGCGTGGGCCTCAGTTCGAGGCGGCATGGTGCGACGAGCTCGCGAAGTGGAAACATGCCGATGCCTGTTTCGACATGCTGCAGTTCGGGCTGAGGCTCGGCGACAGGCCGCGCCAGGTCATCACCACGACGCCGCGACCCGTACCGCTGCTGAAGCGTCTGCTCGCCGATCCTGGTGTTGCGGTAACGCGCATGCGGTCGGACGACAACATCGCTAACCTGGCGCCGGGTTTTCTGGGCGCGATCCGCGGCCGCTATGGCGGCAGTGTGCTCGGACGGCAGGAACTGGATGGCGAACTGATCGAGGACCGCGCCGACGCGTTGTGGTCGCGCGACATGCTCGAAGCGGCCTTCGTCGCGGAAGCCGCCGACTTGCGTCGTATCGTGGTGGCGGTCGACCCGCCGGCGAGTTCGCGCAAGACATCGGATGCCTGCGGCATCGTCGCGGTCGGGCTCGATGCGGCCGGCCGGGCAGTGGTCCTGGCGGATGCCACGGTCCAGGCAGCGAAACCGCAGGATTGGGCCGGCGCGGCAGTACGGCTGTTTCATCGGCTGGAGGCTGACTGCATCGTCGCCGAGACCAACCAGGGCGGCGAGATGGTGACGGCGGTGATCCGAACCGTCGATCCGGCGGTGCCGGTAAAGGCGGTGCGGGCGAAGCGGTCGAAATGGCTGCGCGCCGAACCGATCGCTGCGCTCTATCCGCAAGGCAAGGTCTTGCATGCAGGGCGTTTTCCGGCCCTGGAAGACGAAATGTGCGACTTCGGCCCGAACGGGCTGTCGAATGGCCGCTCTCCCGACCGCGTCGATGCGCTGGTCTGGGCGATCGGCGAACTGATGCCGGACTGGTCGACCGAACCGCGAATCCGCGATTTTCTCTGAACAGGAAGCGATATGGCTGTGACTTGGCCTTGGTTCTGGCGGACCGGGAAGGGAAGCGTCGTGCCCGAACGCAAGAGCGGCGGACCGACCGGGTTTGTCGCCCTCCATGCCCAGGGCGAGGCGCGCTGGACACGGCGCGACTATGCCGGGCTGGCGCGTGAAGGTTTCATGCGCAATCCGATCGTGCATCGTTCGGTGCGCCTGATCTCGGAAACGGCGTCGGCGATACCCTGGCTGCTCTACGAGGGCGCCACCGAACTGGGCGACCACGCCTTGCTCGACCTGTTCGAGCGGCCGAACGAGCGCCAGGCCGGCGGCAGTTTCATGGAAGCGCTTTATGGTCACCTGCTGCTGTCGGGAAACGCCTATGTCGAAATGGTCGAGGCCGGTGGCGGTGCGCGTGAACTGCATCTGCTGCGGCCCGACCGGGTCGCCGTGGCAAGCGACGCAAGCGGTTGGCCGACGGCCTTGGACTATCGCGAAGGTGGCGCGCGCCGACGCATCGCGCTCGGCCTGTCGGACCAGGGTGGCGCTGCACATCTGACGCTGTTTCATCCGCTCGACGATCATTACGGCTTCCCGCCGCTCGAAGCGGCGCTGATCGCCCTCGACACGCACAACGCGGCCGGGCGCTGGAACAAGGCGCTACTCGACAATTCGGCGCGACCATCCGGGGCGCTGGTCTATGCGCCTAAGGACGGCGGCAACCTGAGCGACGACCAGTTCGACCGGCTGAAGGCCGAGCTGGAAGAGGGCTATTCCGGAGCGACCCGCGCCGGCCGGCCGCTTCTGCTCGAGGGCGGTCTTGACTGGAAGGCGATGGGGCTGACGCCGAAGGACATGGATTTCATCGAGGCGAAGCACTCGGCGAGCCGCGACATCGCGCTCGCCTTCGGCGTGCCGCCGATGCTGCTCGGCATCCCGGGTGACAACACCTATGCGAACTACCAGGAGGCGAACCGCGCCTTCTATCGCTTGACGGTGCTGCCGCTGGTGGCACGGACGGCGAAGGACCTGTCGGCATGGCTGGCGCCGGCCTTCGGCAGCGGCCTGCGGCTTTGGTACGACGCCGATCAGGTCGAGGGGCTCGCTGGAGAGCGCGATGCCCTGTGGACCCGGCTCAGGGCCGCCGATTTCCTCAGCGAGGACGAAAAGCGCGAGGCGGTGGGTTATCCGCCGCGCGGCTGAACAATCTGGGACCTGAACGATGACCGACATATCCAACCCCGGCTGGCTGTGGCTGGCCAAGGGCGGTGGCGCGATTGCCGGTTCGGCGATCTCGCTTGCCTACATTCTGCCGCAAGGCCGGCGCGAGGCCGCGGCGCGCTTTGCCGTGGGCGTGGTCTGCGGCCTGGTGTTCGGCGGTACCGTCGGCCTGAAGATCGCCGCCGAACTGGGCATCGAAGAACTGATCAGCCCGACCGAGATGACGATGATGGGAGCAGCAGCCGCAAGCCTGTGTGCCTGGTGGGCGCTCGGCTTTGTCATGCGCGCCTTTGAAGGCAACCGCGTCGGCCGGTGGCTCGACGACCGACGGAAGAGGAACGGCGCTGATGGTGCATGAGGCAGCAATGCGGCACGGCGAGCGGAAGCTCGTCGACCTGGTGCTCGACGAAGTCGCCGTCGACGGCAATTTCTCGGGCTATGCCAGCCTGTTTGGGCGGGTTGATCTCGGCAAGGACGTTGTCGAGCGCGGCGCCTTCGCCAAATCGCTTCGGACACGCGGCGCGGCGGGCATCCGAATGCTGTTTCAGCATGATCCCAACCAGCCGATCGGCACCTGGACCGAGCTGAAGGAAGACAGCCGCGGTCTGTTCGTGCGTGGCCGGCTGGCCAAGGACGTGGCGCGGGCCCGCGACGTGCACAACCTGCTGCGCGGCGGTGCGCTCGACGGCCTGTCGATCGGTTTTCGCGCCGTGAAGGCACGAAAGGAACAGGCGAGCGGTGTCCGCCATATCCTCGAGGCGGATCTTTGGGAGATCTCGATCGTCACCTTCCCGATGCTGCCCGAAGCGCGCATCGACACGGTCAAGGGCAGGGGGCGGCTGCCCACCACTCGACAATTCGAAGGCTGGCTCACGCGGGATGCGGGGCTGACCAGGAGCGACGCCCGGGCGGTCATCGCCGAGGGTTTTGCCAGCCTCGTGCGCAAGCGGGACGCCGCATGGGGACCTGAGAGCGGCCTCGCCGAACGCATCCGCGAGGCCACGCGCATGATCAAGCAAAAAGGAAGCAGCGTATGAACGAGACCAACGCGCCGCGCGCCCCCGAAATCAAGACGGCTGCCGGCGACAACCTCGACCTGAAGGATGCCTTCGGCGAGTTCATGACCACTTTCGAAGCCTTCAAGGACAGCAATGATGAGCGCCTGGCGCAGCTGGAAGGCAAGCTCGGCGCCGACGTGGTGACCAGCGACAAGGTCGATCGCATCTCGCGTGCGCTCGAGGAACAGAAGCGCACGCTCGACGGCTTGTCGCTGAAGCGGCTGCGGCCGGCACTTGGGCGCGATGGCCGGTCGATGCCGAGCGAGCACAAGGATGCATTCGATGCCTACATGCGCAACGGCGACGACCGTCAGCTACGCGCCCTCGACACCAAGGCGATGTCGTATGGCTCCGGCCAGGACGGCGGCTATCTGGTGCCGAACGAGACGGAAACCGAGATCGGCCGCCGGCTCTCGACATTGTCGCCGCTGCGTTCGATCGCCTCGGTGAGGCAGGTTTCGGCCGCCGTGCTGAAAAAGCCGTTCACCACCACGGGACCGGCCGTCGGCTGGGTTGCCGAGACGGCTGCGCGGCCGCAGACGGCGACGCCTGTCCTGGCCGAGCTGCAGTTCCCAACGATGGAGCTCTACGCCATGCCGGCGGCCACGGCGTCGCTGCTCGAAGACAGCGTCGTCGATCTCGACCAGTGGATCGCCTCCGAGGTGGAGACGGCCTTTGCCGAGCAGGAAGGCACCGCATTCGTCAATGGCAACGGCGTCAACAGGCCCAAGGGTTTCCTCGACTACAACAAGGTGGCCGAGGCGAGCTGGGCCTGGGGCGATATCGGCTACCTGGTGACCGGCGTATCGGGCGCGCTACCCGCGTCGAGCCCTTCGGACATCCTGATCGACCTCGTCTACACGCTGAAGGCAGGGTACCGGCAGAACGGCAGCTGGGTGATGAACCGCAAGACCCAGGCATCGATCCGCAAGCTGAAGGATGCCGACGGCAACTATCTCTGGCAGCCGCCTTCGGCACCCGGACAGCGGGCCATGCTGATGGGCTTCCCGCTTGTCGAGGCCGAAGACATGCCGGATGCGGCGGCTAACGCGACGCCGATCGCCTTTGGTGATTTCGGGCGCGGCTATCTGGTCGTCGACCGCACTGGCGTGCGCGTGCTGCGCGATCCCTATTCCGCCAAGCCCTACGTGCTTTTCTACACGACCAAGCGCGTCGGCGGCGGCGTCCAGGACTTCAGCGCGATCAAGCTGCTCAAATACGGCACCGCGTAAGCCGGCCAGACCGGGATATCCCTCGCGTCGACCGCTCAGTGCCGTTGCGGCCCCGGTGTCCCACCCCGCTCCGGGGCCGCTCCCTTTCCATGCCAGACACAGGTGATGAATGACCTTGATCAGAACCGTCGCGCCGGCGGTCGAGCCCGTGACGCTGGTCGACGCCAAGTCACATCTGCGCATATCGCACACCAGCGAGGACGCGCTGATGAGCGGCCTGATCCGCGCCGCGCGCGAGGATGTCGAGCGCACGACGGGTATGGCCCTGATCGACCAGACCTGGCGGCTGGTGCTCGATCGCTGGCCGGCCGACAACTTCGTGATGCTGACGCGGCACCCGGTGCGCCAGGTGATTTCGGTGACGACCTTCGGCAGCGAGGGCGAGGCGTCGGTCGTCAATCCCGGCGACTACCAACTGGACACGCTGTCGCGGCCGGCGCGCATCCACTTCGAGCGCGCACCGCAGCGGTTGCGCACGATGAATGGCGTCGAGATCGATTTTCGCACCGGTTTCGGCGAGGCGGGGACCGACGTGCCCGATCTGCTCAAACGGGCGATGCTCCTGCTCGTGGCGCACTGTTACGAGTTCCGCAGCAGCTTCGGTCCTGTCGACCAGCCGGTTTCCTACCCCGGTGGATATGACCGGCTGCTGTCCGGCTATCGGGCCCGGAGGCTCTGATGCGCGCGAGCTTCATCGACCCCGGCGCGCTGCGCAGCGAGTTTGCGCTCGAAGAATGCGTGACGACGCCGGATAGCATGGGCGGCCATGCGGAAAGCTGGGTCGAACTGGCGACCCTGTTTGCGCGGGTCGAGCCGGTTTCGGCGCACAGCCTGTTCGGCGCCGACCAATCGCTGGAGACGGCGACGCATCGAGTGACGGTGCGGTGGCGGGTCGGCTTGAAAAGCGGGATGCGCCTGCGCCGGGGCACGCGCGTGCTGGACATCGTGACCGTGCACGACCCCGACGAAACACAGCGTTACCTCGTTTGCCGCACAAGGGAGCAAGGTGCATGAACGTGACGATGAAGCTGACGCTGGATGGGCTGAAGCGGGCGTTGCGCTGGAAGGCGCATGAACTGGCGGAGAACGCCGAACAGGGCTACCGTGACGCAACGCCCGCCAAAAGGCTGGCCGATGTGCCGTCCTTGCGGGCACGAGCGAGAAGCAAGAGGGAGCGAAACGATGACCGCCCCGGCCGCTGAGTTGCAGAAGGCGGTGTTTGCGGCGCTCCGCGGCAACGCCGCGCTGGTGGCGCTCCTGGGCGGCCCGAAGATACACGATCAGGCGCCCGCCAATGTCGGCTTTCCCTACCTGACCTTCGGGCGGACGAGCGTCTACGACTGGAGCACCGACACCGAAAGCGGCACCGAACAGCTGTTTTCGGTCCATGTCTGGTCGAAGTCGCAAGGCAAGCGCGAAGCGCTCGACATCATGGAAGCGGTGCGTGGCCTGCTCGACGACGCGACGCTCAACCTGGGCACGCAGCATCTGGTCAGCATGCGGCTCGAATTCTCCGAGGCCCGGTTCGACGACCGGCTGTCGGTGCAGCACGGCCTGTTGCGCTTTCGCGCCGTGACCGAGCCGGTGGCTGCCTGACGCGCGGCCTCTCCAGTATCTTTCTCAAGACATTTCAGGAGACCAACGAATGGTCGCACAGAAGGGCAAGGACCTTCTGCTCAAGATCGACACCAACGGTCTTGGCAGCTTCGTCACCGTTGCTGGGCTGCGCTCAAAACGCATCGCCTTCAATAGCGAGACGGTCGACATCACCGATGCCGAGTCGGCCGGGCGCTGGCGCGAACTGCTGGCCGGGAGCGGCGTGCAGCGGGCGGCGGTGAGCGGCTCGGGCATCTTCAAGGACCAGCAGTCCGATGCCAGGATCCGCACCTGCTTCTTTGGCAGTGAGATCGTGAGGTGGCAATTGGCCGTGCCGGATTTCGGCGTCGTCGACGGGCCGTTCCAGATCACCGCGCTGGAATACACCGGCAACCACGACGGCGAGGTGACGTTCGAGGTAGCGCTGGAGTCTGCCGGCGTCGTTGGCTTCACGGTGGCGCCATGACGGTGAACAGGCGACGCGGCGAGATTGCCGCCGAACTGGACGGCAAGAGCCACCGGCTGTGCCTGACACTGGGCGCCCTGGCCGAGCTCGAGGCGAGCTATGCCGCCGATGATTTGACTGCGCTGGTGCAGCGCTTTTCCTCCGGCAGGCTGTCCGCCACCGACATGATCCGTATCATCGGCGCCGGCTTGCGCGGTGCCGGACATCAGCTTTCCGACGACGAGGTGGGCAGCATGCGGGCCGAAGGTGGCGTCGCCGGCTTTGCCGCGATCGTTTCGGACCTCCTGACCACGACCTTCGGCGCTGCGCCCAAGGCCGAGGATGGTCCAAACCCTTAGCCGCCGCAGCGGGCACAGCTGCCGAATTTCCCTGGGACCGCGCGATGGCCACGGGGTTCGGCCTGCTGCGGCTATCGCCGAAAGATTTTTGGGCAATGACGCCGCGCGAACTGGAGCGGGCGATGAGCACTATCGCGACAGCCAGAACCGGAGCGCCGGGCAAGGCGCAACTGATTGAATTGATGAACCGGTTTCCGGATCAAACGGAGAGCCAAATTGGCTGAGAAGGTCGAGGTCAGGATAGAGGCGGACGACAGTTCGTTCGTGGAGACGTTGAAGTCGCTGGAAAAGCTATCCGACAGCTTTGGTGCTCATCTTACCAGCGCGCTGAGGATGGCAACCGTCGGCGGCCGCGAACTCGAGGACGTGCTGCGAAACCTGGGAATGAATCTCGCTGGCATGGCGTTGGGGCACGGCCTGAAGCCGCTTCAGGCACAGGGCGCGTCTCTGTTCGAGAACTTGTTGAAAGGCCTGCAAAACGTTCTTCCCTTCGCGAAAGGCGGGGTGACTGGCGGCGTGACGCCGTTTGCCTCCGGCGGGGTGGTGTCATCGCCTACCTATTTTCCGGCCGGCAGGAACATCGGACTGATGGGCGAAGCTGGTCCCGAGGCCATCCTGCCGCTGCGCCGGGGGGCTGACGGCAGCCTCGGCGTCGCGGCACCCGGCGGCGGTGGCGCCGTCAACGTCGTCTTCAACGTCACGGCGCAGGACGCTGCATCGTTCCGCAAATCCGAAGCACAGATCACAGGCATGCTGGCGCGGGCTGTTTCGCGCGGCGCGAGAACGTTCTGAGGGAGGGATCGTGTCGGAACTGGCCAGTTTTCATGATGAGATCTTTCCGCTCGCCGTGTCTTTCGGCGCGACAGGCGGACCCGAGCGGCGCAACGAGATCGTTTCGCTGACCTCGGGGCGGGAGAAGCGCAACCTGCGTCTTTCGCAGTCGCGCCATCACTACGACGTCGGCAGCGGCGTGAAGTCGCTGGACGATCTGCACGACGTGCTGTCGTTTTTCGAGGCGCGGCGCGGATCGCTGCATGCATTTCGTTTCCGCGATCCCTTCGACATGAAGTCGTGCCGGCCTGGAGACCAGCCGACCATGCTCGACCAGTTGCTTGGTTCGGGAGACGGAACCAGGGCACGCTTCGGCCTGGTGAAAGCCTACGGTTCCGGCGTCGATGCGTACAAGCGCCTTATCGCCAAACCGGTCCTGGCCAGTCTTCGTGTCGCTGTCGCGGGCGTCGAACGATTTTCGCCTGAGTTCTCGTTCGATGGCGCGACCGGTGATGTCGTGTTTTCGCCTGGATCCATCCCGGGCACCGGCACCCTGGTCACGGCAGGTTTCGAATTCCATGTGCCCGTGCGCTTCGATGTCGAGCGTTTGTCGCTGAGCCTGACGGCTTTCAAGGCAGGGCAGATCCCGTCGATCCCGCTGGTGGAGGTGCGCCTGTGACCATGCCCGTGGAACTGGCCGATCATCTCGGCCGAGCCGTGACCAGCGTCTGCCATTGTTGGCGACTGACCAGGAAAGATGGTGTCGTCAGCGGTTACACCGACCACGATCGGCCGCTTGCATTCGACGGCACGACCTTTGAGCCTGGATCCGGGTTGAGCGCCAGCGAAGCGCGCAGCTCACTCGGCCTTGCGGTCGACACGGTCGATGTCGAGGGCGCACTGAGTTCGGACCGGATCCGCGATGATGACATCGCAGCCGGACTGTACGACAGCGCGACCGTCGAGACGTTCCTGGTCAACTGGATAGCCCCCGGGCAATTTGCACTGCTGCGGACGGCGACCGTGGGCAAGATCACCCGGAGCGACCAGCGCTTCGTTGCCGAACTGGAGAGCGCCACGCACGCGGTCGACCAGGTGCGGGGGCGCTATGTCAGCCGCTCATGCGACGCCGAATTAGGCGACCAGCGCTGCGGCGTGGCGCTGAACCAGCCTCAGTTTTCGGGCAGCGGGACGGTCTTGGCCGCTGCCGAGCCGGACATGCTGACCGTTTCGGGATTGAATGGTTTTGCGCCGGGATGGTTCGGGCACGGCACGTTGACCTGGACCAGCGGGACCAGAGCCGGCCGCAGCGAAAGGATCGTCGACCATCGTCGGGATGGTTTGGGCGTGACGCTCGTCATGGGGTCGCATGCCGGTTCCCCGGCGTCGGCGGGAGATGGCTTCTCGGTTCGCGCCGGTTGCGACAAGACGTTCGCGACCTGCAAGGCGAAATTCTCCAACGCGCTGAGTTTCCGCGGGTTTCCGCATCTGCCTGGCAATGATGCCGGTTATGCCTACGTCACGGAGGGCGGCAATTTCGATGGCGGGCCGGTCGTGTCATGAGCGGGAATGCTGGCAGGGACCGTATTGCCGCGTCTGTCGTTTCGGCGGCGTTGGAATGGGTCGGCACGCCCTACAGGCATCAGGGCAGCCGCAAGGGCGTGGCCTGCGATTGCCTGGGACTGGTGCAGGGCGTGTGGCGTGACATCTACGGGCGCGAACTGGAGCCGCCGGGACCTTATGCGCCCGACTGGGCCGAAGCCACCGGACAGGAGCGCTTGCTCGAGGGCTTGCGCCGGCATTTCGAGGACAAGCCGATCTCGGCCATGGCTGCCGGCGATCTCATCGTGTTCCGCTGGCGGCCGCATCTGCCGGCCAAGCACGCGGCGATCCTGATCGAACCGGATAACTTCGTGCATGCCTATCAGGACCACGGCGTGACGCTGACACGGCTGGTGCCGCAGTGGCGCCGCCGCATCGCCGCTGCCTTTGCCTTTCCATGTCTGACATAGCCGATTAGCGGAGACCGCCGATGGCGACCATTCTATTGCAGGCTGCCGGGGCATTTCTCGGCGGCATGCTCGGGCCGATCGGCACCGCCATCGGCACGGCCGCGGGCGCGCTGGCGGGTTATGTCGTCGACCGCGCGCTGATCGACGGCACGAGGCGCATCGAAGGTCCGCGCCTTGCGGGAGCGCGGCCGTTCACAGCCGAAGAGGGCGCCTCGCTTCCGCGGATCTACGGCACGGCGCGTGTCGGAGGCACGCTGATCTGGGTGACGCGCTTCCGGGAGACGCGTACGACGCGGCGCCAGGGCAAGATGGGCCCCAAGGTTACCGAGTATGCCTATTACGGCAATGCCGCCTTTGCGCTTTGCGAAGGCGAGATCGCCGGAGTTCGCCGGGTCTGGGCCGACGGCCGCGAGATCGACCGCAACACGATCGAACTGCGCATCCACCTTGGCGCTGAAAACCAGGTCGTCGATCCGCTGATTGCGGCCAAGCAGGGCACCGGCAACGCGCCAGCCTATCGCGGCGTGGCCTATGCCGTGGTCGAGAACCTGGACATCGGCGAATACGGCAACCGCATTCCCCAGATGCAGTTCGAGGTGATCCGTCCGATCGGCCAATTGCGCAATCAAGTGCGCGCGATCTCGCTGATACCGGGGGCCACCGAATATGGCCTGTCGACAAGCCTGGTCCGGCGCCAGAGGCGGCCCGGCGACACCGAGGCGGTCAATCGCCACGTGCTCTACGCCGGCACCGACATTGCCGCTTCGCTCGACGAACTGCAGATGCTGTGCCCAAACTTGGAGAACGTGGCGCTTGTCGTCGCCTGGTTCGGCACCGATCTGCGGGCAGGGCAATGCCTGATCCGGCCCGGCGTCACGCAATCATCGCCATCCGGCCTGTCGTCGGACTGGCTGGTTTCCGGCGTGACCCGTCCGCAAGCCTTGGTGGTGTCGAGCCACGACGGCGGCCCGGCCTATGGCGGGACGCCATCTGACAAGAGCGTCAGGGAGGCGATCGCCGAGATCAAGGCACGCGGCCTGAAGGTGACGGTCTATCCGTTCGTGATGATGGACATTGCCGAGGGCAACAGCCTGCCCGATCCTTATGGCCATGCCAGCCAGCCAAGCTATCCGTGGCGCGGGCGCATCACCTGCACCCCGGCGCCTTTGCTCCCCGGCACCGTGGATCGCACGGCGGCGGCGCGGAGCCAGGTAGATGCCTTCGCGGGAGCCGCACTGCGGACCCAGTTTGCCGCTGCCGCCGACACGATCGCCTACTGGGGCAACCCGAACGACTGGGGCTACCGGCGTTTCATCCTGCATTACGCACACCTCGCAGCGGTTGCGGGTGGGGTCGATGCGTTCCTCATCGGCACCGAGTTGCGGGGCCTGACGACATTGCGCGATGGCGGCAACGCGTTTCCGTTCGTCGAGGAGCTTTGCACTCTGGCTGCTGATGCTCGCGCGGTGCTGGGACCGGCATGCCGTATCACCTATGGCGCCGATTGGAGCGAATATTACGGCCACCAGCCCGGCGACGGCAGTGGCGACGTCTACTTCCATCTCGATCAGCTTTGGGCGCATCCGGCGATCGACGCGGTCGGCATCGACAACTACATGCCGCTGTCGGACTGGCGCGACGCCGACTATGCCGGCGGAAATCCAGACGGATTTGCTTCGCCCTACGATCCGGCGGCGCTGGGTGCGATGATCGCCGGCGGCGAGGGCTTCGACTGGTATTATGCGGACTTCGCGGCCAGGCTGTCGCGATCGAGAACGCCGATCAGCGATGGCACCCATGGCAAGCCTTGGGTGTTTCGATACAAGGACCTGGTCGGCTGGTGGAGCAATCAGCACCACAATCGCCCCGGCGGCGTGGAAGCGGCGACCCCGACGGCGTGGGTGCCGCGCAGCAAGCCGATCTGGTTCACCGAGTTGGGAGGCCCGGCGATCGACAAGGGCCCCAACCAGCCCAACATGTTTCCGGACGTCAAATCGTCCGAGAATGGAACGCCCCATTTTTCCAACGGCGGCCGGTCGGATATTGCACAGCGCCGCTTGCTCGAGGCACACGCCATGCATTGGGATCCGGCCGCCGCCGGCTTCGAAGGGGCGCACAATCCGCTGTCGCCGGTCTATGGCGGTCGCATGGTCGACGCGGCGCGCAGCTATGTCTGGGCGTGGGACGCGCGTCCCTATCCGGTCTTCCCGCTGCAGTCGCGGGTCTGGTCGGATGGTGCCGGCTGGCATCGCGGCCACTGGCTGAACGGCCGATTCGGCAGTCCGACGGTGGCCGATCTCGTCAATGCCATCCTGCACGATCACGGACTGCCTCCGGCCGATGTGGACGGCGTCGACGGAACGGTGACCGGCTATGTGATCGCCGACCCGGCCTCGGCACGGGGCTCGCTCGAACCGCTTATCGACATGTTTGGCATTTCCGCCAGCCAGCGACCGGAGGGACTGGCATTCAGGCGCGCAACGACATCGAACGCCACCGCAATCGAGCTGACTGACTTGGCATTCGACGGCGAGAACGCCGTGACCGAGACTGCACGCAGCCCCGATCACGACCTGCCGGCGGAGGCGATACTCGGATTCCGCGACCCGGTTGCCGACTATCAATCGGCATCGGTCAGGAGCAGGAGATTTGCTGCGACGGGCAGCCGCCAGCATCTCCTGTCTTTTCCCGGCGTTCTGGACGCAGGACAGGCGCGCATGCTTGCCGATGACTGGATGCGAAGGGCCTGGCAAGAGCGCGAGATTGTCAGCTTCGCCCTTGCCGAGCCGCGGGCCGATGTCGAGCCTGGCACGATCATCAAGCTTCCAGCTTCCGGCAGCACGTCTGAATTCCTCGTCACCGAGATCGAACAGGGGCTGGTGCGCAAGGTTGCCGCGCGGCAGATGGCGCGATCGGTGCCAACGCCATGGCGGTCATCGAATCCTGGTGTTGCAGCCACCGCTCCGGTGGTTGCCGGACAGCCTCACGCCGTGTTCCTCGACCTGCCGATGATGGATGGGACTACGGCAAATCCGCATCTGCAATTTCGTGTAGCGGTGACGCAGACGCCGTGGAAAAGCCAGGCGCTGTTCGTATCGCCGGAGGAGACCGGCTTTGCGCTGCGCGGCTCGGTCGGCCGTCGTGCCGACATGGGCGTGCTCACCGCTGCGCTGGCGCCGGGGATGGAAGGCAGGCTCGATCGGGCGGCTACCGTGACCGCCGAGCTTTACGAAGGCGAACTGGCAAGTGTCAGCCGACTGCAACTGCTCAACGGCGCGAACCTCGTGGCTGTGCGGTCTGCCATCGGGGCATGGGAAGTGCTGCAGTTCGAGACGGCGGAGGAAATTGCACCCGAGATATGGCGATTGCGCGGATTGTTGCGCGGGCAGTTCGGGACTGGCGATGCCGCATCCGCCGGCGCCGCGCTCGGCGCAGACCTTGTCGTCCTCGACGAAGGCGTGGTGTCCGCGGGTCTGTTGGCCGGCGAAGCCGGCTTGCAACTCAATTGGCGCGTCGGCCCGCTTGGCGCGGATTTCTCCAGCGCCAGTTTCGCTGCGTCGACGGAGACAGGCGGCAAGCGCGCGCTGATGCCGCTTTCTCCCGTTCACCTCAGGGCGAGGGCCGAAGGTGGCGATCTTTCGCTGACGTGGACCAGGCGCGGACGCATCGATGCCGACAGTTGGGAAGCCAGCGACATTCCGCTCGGCGAGGAGCGGGAGGAATATCGCGTCGAGGTGTCGGCTGTGGGCGGCGGGCTGCGCCGGTCGGCAACCGTGTCGACAGCGGCCTGGATCTACGCAGCGGCGGATATCGTCGCCGATTTCGGCAGCCCGCCGCCAGCGCTCGACATTACCGTGCGCCAATTGAGCGTTGCCGCCGGCCCGGGCCTGCCCACCTCAGGACGGTTTTCGCTCGCCTGAGGCGGGCGCTCATGCAGTTGAAAGGAGCAGACATGTTGAACCTGAAACCCTGGTATCTCTCGCGAACGATCTGGGCCTCGGTGGTGACCATGCTGGTGGGCGGAGCCGGGCTTGCCGGCTTGCCGCTCGACGGCATCGACAACTCCGCCTTGACCGACACCATCCTGCAGGCGATCACCGCCCTTTCTGGACTGGTTGCGATCTTTGGCAGGCTGGCGGCC
The DNA here is from genome assembly GCF_014206975.1 of Aminobacter aganoensis. Classification (GTDB taxonomy): domain Bacteria; phylum Pseudomonadota; class Alphaproteobacteria; order Rhizobiales; family Rhizobiaceae; genus Aminobacter; species Aminobacter aganoensis. Next base: position 371,472 of record NZ_JACHOU010000002.1, on the reverse strand, counting down.
AAGCAACGCATTGGCAAAGGCTAGCAGACTTGCAATGGCGTCGATTGCATGAATTCATCGTTCATTCCACGTTCAGCACTGGCGTATTAGAAACCACGACATGAAAACGCTTCGCTCCATATTCCGGCCAACGATTGCAGCGCTCTGCGCCGCCGGCCTTTTCGCCGTGTCGGCGAACGCCGCGCCCCTGCGCACGGCGGAAGGCGGGGAAATCCTGGTGGCGGCCGCAGATTGTTATTCGATCGGCCAGCAGGTGGCCGACCAGCAGGGCGGCACCCTGGCACGGGCGTCCGAATCCAATCAGGGCGGACAGTCGGTCTGCGTGATCGTGGTGCTGGTGCCTGCAAAGGATGGCCAGCGCCCACGCCGCGTCGAGGTCGTGGTGCCGGCCAACTAGCCCGGATTTCCCGCACGCCCGGAATCGCCTATATCTTCTGCCATCGTTCCACTGGTCGCAAAATCGCATGCGCATACTCGTCGTCGAAGATGACAAGGACCTGAACCGCCAGATCTCCGAGGCGCTGACCGACGCCGGCTATGTCGTCGACAAGGCCTTTGACGGCGAGGAGGGGCATTTTCTCGGCGATACCGAGCCCTACGACGCGATCGTGCTCGATATCGGCCTGCCGCAGATGGACGGCATCAGCGTCGTCGAACGCTGGCGCCGTGAAGGCCGCAAGATGCCGGTGCTGATGCTGACGGCGCGCGACCGCTGGAGCGACAAGGTTGCCGGCATCGACGCCGGTGCCGATGACTACGTCACCAAGCCGTTCCACATCGAGGAAGTCCTGGCGCGGGTGAGGGCGCTGATACGCCGCGCCGCCGGCCACGCCTCGTCGGAACTGTCGTGCGGGCCGGTCAGGCTCGACACCAAAGCGTCCAAGGCCGACGTCAACGGCGTGCCGCTGAAGCTGACCTCGCACGAATTCCGCCTGCTCGCCTATCTCATGCACCACATGGGCGAGGTGGTCTCCCGCACCGAACTGGTCGAGCATCTCTACGACCAGGATTTCGACAGGGATTCCAACACGATCGAGGTCTTCGTCGGTCGCCTCCGCAAGAAGATGGGTATCGACATGATCGAAACCGTCCGCGGCATGGGCTACCGCATGCGCGAGCCGGAGGCGTAAGGCGGAACAGCTTCGCAAACGACTGGGGCGGTGGAAGCGCTACGTGCTGGGCCTTGGCCCGCGTTCGCTGGCATTCCGCGTCATCGCGTTTTCGACCGTGTGGGCGATCCTGGCTTTTGCGCTGATCTTCACGGTCATCAGTTCGCTCTACCGCCAGACCAGCGAGCGCGGTTTCGACAGCCTGCTGTCGGCGCACCTCTTTAACCTCATCGGCTCCGTCGGCGTGTCGGACAGCGGCACGCTGACCGGAGGTCCCGATCTCGGCGACCTCAGGTTCTCGGAGCCGGAATCGGGCTGGTACTGGTCTGTCGAGCCGGTCTCCAAGGGGCTTGTCGGGCAGTTGCGTTCGTCGTCGATGACCGAGCCGGTGGCGTCGCCGAGCGTCAATGACGCGCCGTTCGATGCCGAGTTCCAACGCCACTACCGGGTCGACGGCATCGTCGGCGAGGAACTCGAGGTTTTCGAGACCGAGTTCGTGCTGGATTCGCAGAACCGCATCGCGCGCTTCCGCGTCATGGGCAACCGCACCGAGCTCGAGGACGAGATCAGCGGCTTCGAATGGCGCCTGTTCACCTACCTGACGCTGTTCGGCCTGGGCATGATCGCTATCAACGCCATTGCCATCCTTCTCGGCCTGCAGCCGCTGACGCGGGTCCGCAACGCGCTCGCCATGGTCCGCGAGGGCACGGCGCAACGCCTGACCGGGCGTTTTCCCGCCGAAATCCAGCCGCTCGCCAACGAGACCAATGCGCTGATCGAAAACAACCGCCGCATCGTCGAGCGGTCGCGCACCCAGGTCGGCAATCTGGCGCATTCGCTGAAGACGCCGCTTGCGGTGATGCTCAACGAGGGGCGTGCGCTTGGCGGGACCAAGGGGCAACTCATTGCCGACCATGCGACGGCGATGCAAAAGCAGATCGACCACTATCTCCAGCGGGCGCGGGTGGCGGCACAACGCGAGAGCGTCGTCTACCGCACCCCCGTCACGCCTCTGTTGCAGCGCATGGTACGGGTGATGGAAAAGCTGACCCGCGGCACCAGGATCACCCTCTCCCTGCCGGAAACCGAAGTGGTCTTCGCCGGCGAACGGGAGGATCTCGAGGAGGTGGTCGGTAATTTGCTCGAAAACGCGATGAAATGGGCGCACAGTGCCGTCAAGGTTTCGGTTGAGCCGGTGCCGCCAGCCGGCGAGGAGCCGCCGCGTTTCCTGCTCCGGATCGAGGACGACGGCCCGGGAATTCCGGAGGACAAGGCGCGCGAAGCACTGCAGCGCGGGAAGCGCCTCGACGAAACAAAACCGGGCACGGGCCTCGGCCTCGCCATCGTCGCCGATCTGGTCAAGGAGTATGGCGGAACGCTTCGATTGGAGCGATCAGCGATGGGCGGATTGAAGGCCGTCATCGAGTTGCGCGGCGTGCAATAGAAATGGCTGGCCGAATCGGCCCCATTTCGGCCAAAGATGCAATCTAACGCGGCGCCAAGCCCTTGTAAGCGGACGCAAATTCGGAACCGGTGATGAGCATGAGACTTCGGGTGGCACTGGTTGCGGGATTGCTTGCCGTCTCTGGATGCACGACGTCGGGCCTGAGCAGCGGCGGTGGGATCGTGCCGGCGCTCGGCGGCGGCGACAGCGGTGCTTCCAACGGCAAGGTCGCGGCACGCATCATCAACGCGATGGATGGCGGCCTGATCGGCGGCACGGTCGGCAATGGGCTGAGCGGCAGCGACCGGCGCAAGGCGCTTGAAGCCGAGTACCGCGCGCTGGAATATGGTCAGGGCGGACAAGCTGTCGCCTGGAAGGGAGACGGCCGTTCCGGTGAGGTCGTCGCTGCACAGCCATATCGTGTCGGCTCGCAGGACTGCCGCCAGTATTCGCAGACCGTGTTTACGACAGGGACGCCACTGGTCGCCCGCGGGACCGCTTGCCGCAATGCGGATGGCAGCTGGACGCCTCTGACCTGAATTCTCACGCGTTGTTGCTTTGTCAACGACGCGGACCGTCAATAAGCCGCAGGACGGGGATGTTGGCAGCCCGGCGGCTGCTGGCTATTTAGGTGCCATGCTGTTCTGGGTCATAGCCGCTCTTCTGACACTCGGTGCGAGCCTTGCGGTTCTGTTGCCATTGACGCGACAGGTCGAAGGCGAATCCGACACCAGCCACGACCTCGAAGTCTACCGCGACCAGCTGGCCGAGCTCGACAGGGATGCCGCGCGCGGGCTGATCGCGCCCGTCGACGCCGAGCAGGCACGCGCCGAAATCGCGCGCCGCATCATCAAGCTCGATGCGGAAGGCGGGGCAAAGATGAAGGGCGCTTCGCAGTTCGCGCCGCGGCTGGTCGGCGTCGTTGCCGTGCTGGCGATTCCCGTGCTGAGCTGGAGCATCTACACCTCGATAGGTTCGCCCGATGTCCCGTCGCAGCCCTTGAAGGCGCGTCTCGAGCAGAAGCCGGCCGACAGTTCAGTCGACGAGTTGATCGCCCGGGCCGAGGCGCATCTGGTCGCCAACCCCTCCGACGGCCGCGGATGGGACGTGCTGGCGCCCATCTACCAGCGCATGGGCCGCGCCGACGACGCAGTCACCGCCTATCGCAACGCGATCCGCCTGGAAGGCTCCACCGCGGCGCGCCAGTCCGGTCTTGGCGAGGCGATTGCCGGCGTATCGGATGGCATCGTCACGTCGGATGCGCGCGTGGCATTCGAGGCGGCGCTGAAGCTCGAGCCGGCAAATCCAAAGGCGCATTATTTCCTCGGCGTCGCCCTGGCGCAGGAAGGCAAGTTTGCCGAGGCCGCCATTGCCTGGCGTCAGCTGGCCGCAAGCGTGCCGACGGATTCGCCGTGGCGTTCGGTCGCCGAACAGGCCGTTGCCCAGGCCGAGGCGCGTGGCGCCCCCGCCGACGCAACGGCGGCAGCACCCGGACCGAACCAGGGTGACATTGATGCCGCCGCTTCCATGTCGACGGATGATCGCACGGCGATGATCGAAGGCATGGTGGCGACGCTGGACGAGAAACTGCGCCAGAATCCGCGCGATCCGGAAGGCTGGCTGCGGCTGGTGCGTTCGTATCAGGTGCTCGGCAAGACCGACCTGGCCCAGGACGCGCTGGGGCGTGCCTACACCGCACTCGGCCGCGACAGCGAGGACGGCCGCAAGCTCACCGAACTGGCTGGCTCGCTCGGATTGAAGGTCACGGAGTAACCCATGACGCGCAAGCAGAAACGCCTGTCGGTCATCGCTGGTGCGCTGGTCTTTCTCGGCGCGGCGACAGCACTGACCTTCTATGCGCTTGGCCAGAAGGCATCCTATTTCTACATGCCCGCCGACCTGCAGGCGGCAACCCTGGAACCAGGGCAGCGCATTCGTCTCGGCGGCCTCGTCGAGAACGGAAGCATCGTGCGCGGCCAGGGCACCGAGGTCGCGTTCGGGGTGACCGATTCCGAGGAAACGGTCAAAGTGCGCTACACTGGCATTTTGCCCGACCTGTTTCGGGAAGGGCAGGGCGTGATCACCGAGGGTACGTTCGGTGCCGACGGCGTGTTCGTCGCCGACAGCGTGCTTGCCAAGCACGACGAAAACTACATGCCCAAGGAAGTCGCCGACAGCCTGAAGGAAAAGGGCGTCTGGCAGGAAACCACGCAATGAACCGCGGACGGCGCTGACATGGTCGAAATGGGTCACTTCGCGCTGGTTTTGGCGCTGGTCTTGTCGCTGGTGCAGTCGCTGGTGCCGCTCTACGGCGCACACAAGGGCGATGCCCGGCTGATGGCGGTCGGCGGACCGGTGACGGTCACCGGATTTGCGATGATCGGGCTGTCCTTTACGGTGCTCACCATCGCCTATGTCCAGTCCGACTTTTCGCTGGTCAATGTCTGGGAGAATTCGCACTCCCTCAAGCCGATGATCTACAAGTTCACCGGCACATGGGGCAATCACGAAGGCTCGATGCTGCTTTGGGTGCTGATCCTCAGCTTCTTCGGCGCCCTGGTCGCGGCCTTTGGCGGCAACCTCCCGGCCACGCTGAAGGCCAATGTGCTGGCCGTCCAGGGCTGGATCGGCACCGCCTTCCTGCTCTTCATCCTGATCACCTCCAACCCCTTCGCGCGCCTGGTTCCGGCACCGATCGAAGGCAAGGACCTCAACCCGATCCTTCAGGACATCGGCCTCGCCGTGCATCCGCCGCTGCTCTATCTCGGCTATGTCGGTTTTTCGGTCTGCTTCTCCTTTGCCGTCGCGGCACTGATCGAGGGCCGCATCGACGCCGCATGGGCGCGCTGGGTGCGTCCGTGGACGCTCGCCGCCTGGGTGTTCCTCACCGGCGGTATCTCAATGGGTTCCTACTGGGCCTACTACGAACTCGGCTGGGGCGGCTTCTGGTTCTGGGATCCGGTCGAAAACGCGTCCTTCATGCCCTGGCTTGCCGGCACCGCGCTGCTGCATTCGGCCATCGTCATGGAAAAGCGTTCGGCGCTGAAGATCTGGACCCTGCTGCTCGCCATCCTGACCTTCTCGCTGTCGCTGCTCGGCACCTTCCTGGTGCGTTCTGGCGTGCTGACCTCGGTCCATGCCTTTGCCAGCGATCCGAGCCGTGGCGTCTTCATCCTGGGCATCCTGACCGTCTTCATCGGCGGTTCGCTGGCGCTGTTTGCGCTGCGCGCCTCGTCGTTGACCGCGGGCGGCATCTTCCATCCCATCTCGCGCGAAGGCGCGCTGGTGCTCAACAACCTGTTCCTGACCACCGCCACCGCCACAGTGCTGATCGGCACGCTCTACCCGCTGGTGGTCGAGGCGCTGTTCGGCGAGAAGATCTCGGTCGGCGAGCCGTTCTTCAACCTCACCTTCGGACCGCTGATGCTGCCGCTTCTGGCGCTCGTTCCGTTCGGGCCGTTGCTTGCCTGGAAGCGCGGCGACGTTGCCGCGGTGGCGCAAAGGCTGATGTTCGCCTTCGGCGCGGCCCTGCTGGTCGTCCTCGTCACCTTCCTGTTCATCGACGGCGCGTCGGTCTTTGCCGCCCTCGGATCGGGCCTGGCCGCCTGGCTGGTGCTGGGTGCGCTCACCGACCTCGCCCTCAAGGCCGGCATCGGCAACGTGGCGCCGAAGGTTGCGCTGCGCCGCTTCCTCGGCCTGCCGCGATCGGTGTTCGGCACGGCGCTCGCTCATCTCGGCCTCGGCCTGACCTTGCTCGGCATTGTCGGGGTGCTGTCGTTCGAGAAAGAGGCGATCCTCGTCATGAAGCCGGGGCAGGTGCTGGAAATCTCCAGCCATCGCCTCCGTTTCGAGGGCCTTCAACCCGTGCGCGGACCCAATTTTACCGAAGACCAGGGGCGCTTTTCGCTGCTGAGCCCTGCCGGGCAGCCGTTCGCCGAGATCATGTCGGCCAAGCGCTTCTATCCCGTCCGGCAGATGCCGACGACGGAAGCCGGCATCAAGACGATCGGTCTCAGCCAGCTCTACGTCTCGCTGGGCGATGAAACGACCGACGGATCGGGATCGGTGGTCGTGCGTGTCTGGTGGAAGCCGCTGGTCACCTTGATCTGGGGCGGTACGCTGGTGATGATGGCGGGCGGCTTCGTATCGCTGATGGACCGTCGCCTGCGCGTCGGTGCGCCGGCGAAGCGCAAGGCCACCGACAAGAAACCGAGCCCGGTTGCGACATGAAGACCAAACTGCCGGCCATTGCGGGCTTCCTCGCCGCCTTCCTTGTCGCGGGCACAGCGCTCGCCGTGAAGCCCAGCGAGATGCTTGCCGATCCGAAGCTCGAGGCGCGGGCGCGCCTGCTGTCGGAAGAGCTGCGCTGCATGGTCTGCCAGAACCAGTCCATCGACGAATCCGACGCCGAACTGGCAGCCGACCTGCGCGTGCTGCTGCGCGAGAGGCTCGTCGCCGGCGACAGCGACGAACAGGTGATGGACTACATCGTCTCGCGCTATGGCGAGTTCGTGCTGCTCAAGCCGCAGTTCAACCTTCGCAACGCCTTGCTCTGGGCCACGCCGCTGCTGCTGCTGCTCGGCGGCGGGACTTTTGTTCTCCTGTCGGCCCGCTCGCGGCGCAGGCAGGAACCGGCAGCTCTCAGCAAGGACGAGCAGGAAGCGCTCGACGCCATCCTGCGCAAGGACGCCTGACGCCGCCAACATTACGAAAGTTTCATGCTTCGGAAATGGTACCGTAATGTGAGCCTCTCTATCTCTTGAGCCATCGGATGCGAATCCAAGGCATCCCGTTCAAGAGGATCAGAGACAATGAGCAACGCTCCCACCTCCCTTTCGCGTTCGCGCAAGCGTTTCATGGCCGCCGCCGCTTCCGTTGCCCTCGCTGGCGCGATCGGCATTGGCGCCGTTGCCGGCGGAACCGCACCGGTTTTCGCCGAAGCCGTGCGTGTCGAGGCGCCCCAGGCGCCAGGCTTTGCCGATGTCGTTTCCCAGGTTTCGCCTGCGGTCGTCAGCGTCCAGGTCAAGGCCAAGATCGCGCCGGCCTCCGACCGCGGCGACTCGCCTTTCGCGAACCCGGGTGATTTCGACAACCTTCCCGACAATCATCCGCTCAAGCGCTTCTTCCGCCAGTTTGGCGAAGACGGCAGCCAGAATCGCGGTCCGCGCTCCAATCGGGGTGACCGTGGCCAGATGAAGCCGCGTCCGGTTGCCCAGGGCTCGGGCTTCTTCATCTCCGAGGACGGCTATCTCGTCACCAACAACCACGTCGTCGAAGACGGCAGCGCCTACACGGTGGTCACCGACGACGGCAAGGAATACGACGCCAAGCTGATCGGCACCGACCCGCGCACCGATCTTGCCGTGCTCAAGGTCGATGCCGACGCCAAGTTCACCTATGTCGGCTTTGCCGATGACGCCAAGGTGCGCGTCGGTGACTGGGTGGTGGCCGTCGGCAATCCGTTCGGCCTCGGCGGCACCGTCACCGCCGGCATCGTCTCGGCCCGCGGCCGTGACATCGGCGCCGGTCCCTATGACGACTTCCTGCAGATCGACGCTGCGGTCAACCGCGGCAATTCAGGCGGCCCGGCCTTCAACCTGAATGGCGAGGTCGTCGGCATCAACACCGCCATCTTCTCGCCGTCGGGCGGCAATGTCGGCATTGCCTTCGCCATTCCGGCCTCGACCGCCAAGCAAGTGGTCCAGGACCTGATGAAGAGCGGCAGTGTCCAGCGCGGCTGGCTCGGCGTGGAAATTCAGCCCGTCACGTCCGACATCGCCGAGTCCCTCGGCCTGAAGAGTGACAAGGGTGCCCTGGTTGCCAGCGCCCAGGACACCGGCCCGGCCAAGAAGGCGGGCATCGCCGCCGGCGACATCATCACTGCCGTCGACGGTCAGGACGTTGCCTCGCCCAAGGAGCTGTCGCGCCTGATCGCCGGCATCACGCCCGGAAAGTCGGTCGACATTACCGTCTGGCGCAATGGCAAGGCCGAAACGATCAAGGTCGGACTGGGCGAGATTCCGGGCGGCGACAAGCAGGCCTCTGCCGACCAGCAGGCTGAACCCGGCGAGCCGACCTCGCTGGCAGATCTCGGCCTGACCGTCACGCCGTCCGAGGACGGCAAGGGTCTCGTGGTCACCGATGTCGATCCGTCGAGCGATGCCGCGGATCGCGGCATCCAGGCCGGCGACGTCATCACCTCGGTCAACGCGGTCGAGGTCAAGGGCGCGGCGGACGTCTCGGCTGCCATCGAGCAGGCGGCGAAAGCCGGCCGCAAGGCGGTGCTCTTCCAGATCAGCCGCGAAGACACCAACCGCTTCGTCGCCCTGCCTGTCGGCCAGGGCTGAACGGTAGTTCCCGTCGGGCGGTTTCATCACCCCCGAGCCGCCCGGTGGGAGCTGACGGTGCCGGATAGTTTGTCAGTGTTAGTTCCGGCCCCGGCGGCAGCGGACTTCCCATCGCCCGCTGCCGCTTTCGCATGCAAGAGGAGTATGACATGGCGCCTCTGATCTCCGGCAAAATCGCGTATAACGGCGGCATGAAGATTCTCGTCATCGAAGATGACCGCGAGGCGGCGGATTATCTGCAGAAAGCCTTCGCCGAGGCAGGACATACGGCCCATGTGGCGGGCGACGGCGATTCCGGCTTCGCGCTTGCCGATGCCGGCGAATACGACGTCATGGTCGTCGACCGTATGCTGCCCCGCCGCGACGGCCTGTCGGTCATCGCCGGCCTGCGCTCGCGCGGCAACACCACCCCTGTCCTGATCTTGTCGGCCTTGGGCGAGGTCGATGACCGCGTCACCGGCCTGCGCGCCGGCGGCGACGACTATTTGACCAAGCCCTACGCCTTTTCCGAACTGCTCGCCCGCGTCGAGGTGCTCAATCGCCGCGCCCCGGCGCGCGAATCCGAGACGCTTTACCGGGTTGGCGACCTCGAACTCGACCGGCTTTCCCATTCGGTCCGCCGCTCTTCGCAGGAGATTACTCTCCAGCCGCGCGAATACCGCCTGCTTGAATACCTGATGCGCCATGCCGGCCAGGTCGTCACGCGCACGATGCTGCTCGAAAACGTCTGGGACTATCATTTCGATCCGCAGACCAACGTCATCGATGTCCATGTCTCGCGGCTGCGCGGCAAGATCGAGAAGGGCTTCGACAAGCCGATCCTGCACACCATCCGTGGTGCCGGCTACATGCTCAAGGCCGGCTGATGGCGTTCAGGCTGCCGGCCATCATGAAGACCACGGCGGCGCGCCTTTCGGCGCTCTATCTTTTGCTGTTCGCGCTGTGCGCGGTGCTGCTGGTCTTCTACATGACTTCGCTGTCGGCGCGCATGCTGATGGCCCAGTCGCAGGAGACCATCAACGAGGAAGTCCAGGGCCTTGGCCGCGGCTACCAGCGCGGCGGCATCCCGGTTCTCGTGCGGGTGGTCGAACAGCGTTCGCGCCAGCCCGGGGCCAATCTCTATCTTCTGGCCGATCCCAACGGCCGCATCCTGTCGGGCAATGTCCAGAGCATCCAGCCTGGTGTCCTGCAGCGCGAGGGCTGGACCGCGCTGCCGTTCTCCTACGAGCGCTATGGCGAGGCGTCCGGCAGGCGTTCCCAGGGCGCGGGCGAGCAGGGTGAAGCGGAAGCCGCCACCGAAGTCGGGCACAATGCCATTGCCGTGGTGCTGCGGCTGCCCAACCAGATGATCCTGATGGTCGGCCGCGACCTCGGCGAGCCCGAGCGTTTCCGCGACGTCATCCAGCGTTCGCTGATGCTGGCGCTCGGCATGATGGCGTTTGGCGGCCTGCTGATCTGGTATTTCGTCGGCCGCCGCGCCTTGAAGCACATCGATGGCGTTTCCGAAGCCAGCCGGCGCATCATGGGCGGCGACCTGACAGGCCGCCTGCCGGTCACCGGCGCGGGCGACGAGTTCGACCGGCTGTCCGAGAACCTGAACGCCATGCTGGCCCGCATCGCCCATCTCAACGACGGGCTGAAGCAGGTTTCCGACAACATCGCCCACGATCTCAAGACGCCGCTGACGCGCCTGCGCAACCGCGCCGAGGCGGCCCTGTCGGGCAAGAAGACCGGAGCCGACTATCGCGAGGCGCTGGAAGGCACGATCGCCGAATCCGACCAGCTGATCCGCACCTTCAACGCCATCCTGATGATTTCGCGGCTCGAGGCGGGTTATTCCGCCGAGAGCGTGGCCAAGGTCGACCTCGCCGCCGTCGTTCGCGATGTCGTCGAGCTCTATGAACCTGTCGCCGAAGAGCTTGGCGTCGGTCTTAAAGCGACGATCTCGGGCGACTTTGTCGTCAGCGGCAATCGTGAGCTTGTCGCCCAGGCCCTTTCGAACATCGTCGACAATGCCATCAAATATTCCGCCGGCGCGGTTGAAAAGCCGCATGTCGACGTCACCTTGCGGCGCGAGGGCGACGAGATACGGCTCCAGGTTGCCGACAATGGCGAAGGCATTCCCGACGAAGGCGACCGCAACCGCGCCACCGAGCGTTTCGTCAGGCTGGAGAAGAGTCGGTCGCAGCCCGGCTCCGGCCTCGGCCTCAGTCTCGCCAAGGCCGTGATGAAGTTTCACAACGGCCGGCTTGATCTCCAGCCCGGCAATCCCGGATTATCGGTCCTGATGGGCTTCCCCGGACCGAAGGACGAATAGATGAAAACTGCTGCCGGACAGAAAGCGACCGAATGGCGGCTCGACCCCAAGATCGACCTCGCGCCTCTCGATCCCGAACGTGCCTGGCAGGAGCTTGCCGACCTCGCGGTCGTGGCCAGGGAAGAGGGCCTCGACAGGCTCGCAACGTCGCTGAACGTCAGGGGCCCGGCCCAGGGCCTGCTTGCAGCGGTCTTCGACCTGTCGGATTTCATGCGTCACAGCGCCAGGCGCCAACCGGAAATGCTCGACCGGCTGTTTGACCTCACGATCGAGGAGCGGCTTCAGGAGATCGGCGAGGCGATTGCGGCATCCGCCCGTGAAGAGGGGGTGACCGAGGCAACGCTGATGATGCGGCTGCGCCGGTTGAAGGCCGAGGCGCATTTCCTCATCGCGCTTGCGGATCTCTCCGGCGAGGCAACCGCGGCGGCCAGCGTCTACCGCCTGAGCGAGTTGGCCGACCTGTGCACCAGCGCGGCGGTGAACTTCCTGCTCAGGGATGCGCATGACCAGGGCAAGCTCAAGCTGCCCGATCCCGAAAACCCGACCGTCGGCTCCGGCTGGATCCTGCTCGGCATGGGCAAGCTCGGCGCCCACGAGCTCAATTTCTCCTCCGACATTGATCTCGTCGTGTTCTTCGACCCCGAGGCGCCGGCGATCGTCGATCCGCTCGAAGCGACCGAACTGTTCGCGCGCTTGACGCGCCGCCTGGTCCGCATCATGCAGGACCGCACCGAGCACGGCTATGTCTTCCGCACCGACCTGCGCCTGCGCCCCGACCCGGGTTCGACGCCGCTGGCGATCTCGGTCCATGCCGCGCTGCACTACTACGAAAGCCGCGGCCAGAACTGGGAACGCGCCGCCATGATCAAGGCGCGCCCGGTGGCGGGCGACATCGCGGCCGGCGAAGCCTTCCTGAAAGAGCTGCAGCCCTATGTCTGGCGCAAATACATGGACTACGCGGCCATCGCCGACGTCCATTCGATCAAGCGCCAGATCCACGCCCACAAGGGCCACGGCGAGGTCGCCGTCAAAGGCCACAACGTCAAGCTCGGCCGGGGCGGCATTCGCGAGATCGAGTTCTTCGTCCAGACCCAGCAGCTGATTGCCGGCGGCCGCTTTCCCGAATTGCGCGGCCGCGCCACCGTGCCGATGCTCGACCAGCTCGCCGTGCGCGGCTGGATCACCATGGAAGCCCGCGACGCGCTCGAACGGCAATACTGGTTCCTGCGCCGCGTCGAGCACGCCATCCAGATGGTCGCCGACGAACAGACCCACACTCTGCCCGAGGACGACGAGGGGCTGGAGCGCATCGCCCACATGCTCGGCTTTGCCGACGCAGAAGCCTTCTCCAAAACCTTTCGTGCCTCGCTCCAGGAGGTCGAGCGGCATTATGCGGCGCTGTTCGAGGCAGCGCCCGAGCTTTCCGCCGGCATCGGCAATCTCGTCTTCACCGGCGACGTCGACGATCCCGACACCCTGCACACGCTGCGCCAGCTCGGGTTCCAGCGGCCCTCGGACATCTGCCGGGTCATCCGCAGCTGGCATTTCGGCCGCTATCGCGCCACCCAGTCGGCCGAAGCCCGCGAGCGCCTGACCGAACTCACCCCGGCGCTGCTCGAAGCCTTCGGCAAGACCCGCCGGGCCGACGAGGCGCTGATGCGCTTCGACGAGTTCCTGGCCGGCCTACCTGCCGGCATCCAGCTGTTTTCGCTGCTCCAGTCGAACCCGGCGCTGCTCAAGCTGCTCGCCACCATCATGGGCGCGGCGCCTCGGCTTGCTGGCATCATCACGCGCCGGCCGCATGTCTTCGACGGCCTGCTCGATCCCGCATTGCTGTCCGAACTGCCCAACCGCGCCTATCTCGCAACCCGTCTCTCGGCCTTCCTCGAAAGCACCAGGCTTTACGAGGAAGTGCTCGACCGCCTGCGCATCTTCGCCGCCGAGCAGAAGTTCCTGATCGGCGTGCGCTTGCTTGCCGGCGCGATCGATCCGGCCCGCGCCGGCAAGGCCTTCTCCGACCTCGCCGACCTGACTGTTGGTGCAGCGCTGGAGGCTGTCGAGGCCGAGTTCGCCCGCCGCCATGGCAAGGTCGCCGGCGCCCGCGTGGCCATCCTTGGCATGGGCAAGCTCGGCAGCCGCGAACTGACCGCAGGTTCCGACGTCGACCTGATCCTGCTCTACGACCACCACGAGCAGGCCGAGGAATCCGACGGCGACAAGCCGCTTGCCCCGTCGCACTACTATGCCCGCATGACCCAGCGCCTGATCGCGGCAGTCTCCGCCCCGACCGCCGAAGGCGTGCTCTACGAGCTGGATCTCCGGCTGCGCCCATCCGGCAACAAGGGGCCGGTCGCAACCCACATCTCGTCATTCCGCAAGTACCAGCGCGAAGAAGCCTGGACCTGGGAACACATGGCGCTGACGCGCGCGCGGCCCATTGCCGGCAATGCCTCCCTGTGCGCCGAAGTCGAGGCCGAGGTGGCCTCCATCATCGCCCTGCCGCGCGATGCCGCCAAGGTTGCCGCCGAGGCGCGCGACATGCGCCAGATGATCGAGGACGAAAAGCCGCCGCATGACCTCTGGGACATCAAGCTTGTGCCTGGCGGCCTGATCGACCTGGAATTCATCGCCCAGGTGGCGGTGTTGACCGGCAGGATCGAAGGCGAGCGCCATGCCACCGGCACGGCCGATACGCTTCACCGTCTCGCGCCCGGCTTTGCCGACGCGCAGGTGCGACAGGATCTGGTCGAGGCCTATGGGCTTTATGCGGCCATTACACAGATGACGAGGCTGTGCCTCACCGGTGCGTTCGAGCGGAACGACGTTCCGCCAGGGCTGTCGGACTTGCTGCTTGCGGCAACCGACCTTCCCGATTTCAGCGTGCTGGAGGCCCATCTCAAGGAGACGTCGCAAACGGTCAGGACGCATTTCGACCGTTTGCTTCGGGCGAAGCGCAAGTGAGGCGGTGGGACGCCACGCTTGGGCTTCGATCAGCATCGGGGGTGTCGATGCAACAGGAGAAACCCCATGAGCAAGTCAACGAAGATCGCCATCGCCTTTCTCGCCCTCGCGGGCACGGCCGGCACCTCCGCCTTTGCCGTCGCACAGCCGTCGCGCGGCCAGGGCATGAAGCCGCAGATGCGCTTCGAGCGGGCCGATGCCGACAAGAGCGGTGACGTCACCTTCGAGGAGTTCGCGGCTGCGATGAACGAGCGGCTGGTGAACGCCGACGGCAACACGGACGGCAAGATCACCGTCGCCGAGGTGGCCGACCAGATCCAGCGCATGCGCGCCGAGCGCATGGCCGAGCGTCTCATCAAGCGTTTCGATGCCAATGGCGACGGCGAACTGACCAAGGCCGAGATCGAATCGCGCCAGAAGAAGATGTTTGCACTGATGGATCGCAACGACGACGGCAAGATCGTCAAGGACGAGATGCCGGGCCGCAATGGCCACGGCAAGCGCTTCCAGCAGTAACGCAGCCTGCCGTCCCGGGGGCTCTGGCCTCCGGGGCTGGCCTTATGCCGCCTTGGCCAGGCGCTCGATGCGGCGCACCGGTATGCGCACCGAAACGATCGTGCCGACGCCTTCGGTCGAACGGATCTTCAGCGCGCCGCCATGCAGTTCGGCCAGCGACCGCGAAATGGCGAGGCCGAGGCCGGAGCCTTCGTGGTTCTTGGAGAACTGGTTCTGCACCTGCTCGAAAGGCCGGCCGAGCTTGCCCAGCGCGTGCTTGGGGATGCCGCAGCCATTGTCCTCGAGACTCAGCGTCAGCGCCCCCGAGGCGTTGCGTGCCCGCACGGTGATGCGCCCGCCCTGGCCGGTGAACTTCACCGCGTTCGACAGCAGGTTGATGACGATCTGCTTGATCGCGCGGCGGTCGGCGAACAGCGTCATCTGCTCGGCGATCTGGGTCTCGACAGTGATCGATTTCTGCGCCGCCTGCAGCGAGACGACCCGGACCGTCTCGCGGATCAGCGGGCACAGGTCGATCTCCTCGCGGTCCATCGAGAACTGGCCGGCCTCGATCTTCGACATGTCGAGGATGTCGTTGATGACGCCCAGCAGGTACTTGCCGCTGGAATTGATGTCGCGGGCATATTCCTCGTAGCGCGGCGAGCCGAGCGGTCCGAACAGCCGGCCCTCCATCAGTTCCGAAAAGCCGATGACCGCGTTGAGCGGCGTGCGCAGCTCGTGCGACATGTTGGCGAGGAACTCCGACTTGGCGCGATTGGCCGCTTCGGCGCGCTCGGTTTCCTTCATGTATTTGCGGTTCAGCTCGACCAGTTCGCCCGAGCGCTCCTCTTCCGAGCGGCGGGCCAGGCTGAGGTCGTGGATCGTCGCCATCAGCCGGCGCTCGCTCTCCATCAGCTTGTCCTGGTGCTGCTTGATCTGGGTGATGTCGGAGCCGACCGACACCATGCCGCCGTCGCGGGTCTTGAGCTCGTTGACCTGCAGCCAGCGGCCGTCGGCGAGCTGGCGCTCATAGGTCGCGCCGGCACGCGGGCCGTTGACGTTGGCCAGCCGCCGTTCGGAAGCGAAGGCCACCATGCGCTCTTCGAGGTCTTCGCGGGCAGTGCCCGGCAGCACGTCGCGGTCGCTCAGGCCGTTGTCATGCTGGTATTTCGAATTGCACATCACCAGCCTGTCGCTGGCGTCCCACAGCACGAAGGATTCGGTGATGTTCTCGATCGCCGCCCGCAGCCGCTGGTCCGCGGCCTCCGAGCGCAGCGCCAGGTGCCGCTGCTCGGTAATGTCGACGGCGATGCCGGTCATCTGGATTTCGGGTGCTTCGGGATCGACGACCTGGGCACGGGCACGCATCCACACCCAGCGGCCGTCGGCATGGCGCATGCGGAAGACCCGGTCGATATGGTCGACTTCGCGGGCCACCACCTGGTTGGCCAGTTCGAACAGGTCGCCGTCCTCGGGGTGGATGATGCGCGCCACTTCGCCGAACGACAGCATCGCCTCGCAGGCCTCGTAGCCGAGCAACTGGTACATCGAGCCCGACCAGTACATCTTGCCCCGCACCATGTCCCAGTCCCACAGCCCGCACTTGCCGCGGACAAGGGCGAGGTCGATGCGCTCATGCGCCTCGAGGTAGATGCCGTCGGCGGCCTGGGCGCGCGCCGCCTGGCTGAAATAGGCGTAGAGGATGACGATCAGGATGCCGGCCGTCATCACGAACAGCGCGACATTGAGCGACACAGTCTTGCGCCAGTCGGCGAACACGGCATCCATCGGCACCATGGCGGCCGCTGCCGCCCGCTTGTCGTCGGCGAGGCTGACGGCTGCCAGCCAGTCCTGTCCGCCGATGCGGATGTCCATCACGCCGGCCCGGTCGCCGAACATGAACAGGGGTTGTCCGCCCGAGATGATGGCGTCGAGCGACTGGCCCTGCCAGCCGGTCGATTGCGGGCTCGCCGCGACGATGCGGAAATTGCCGTCGGTCAGCGCGATCACATGGCTGCGGCTCAGCGTGCCCTGCTGGCTCGTGCGTTCGAGCAGGTCCTGGCTGGCCGTGGCGAAGGGCACGTCGGCCGTGGCACCTGCCATCAGCGAGTTGACCAGTTCGCCGGCCGACAGCGCCAGGATCGCCTTGGCGTTGCGTTCGACGTCGTCGCGCAGCGCCATCATCGACAGGAAGCGTGCGCCTGCAACGACGATCAGGAAGATGACGATCAGCGTCGGAATGGAGCGGCGAAGCAGCGGTTCGGCGGCAAGGAGCCGGCGGTACGCGGGCTCCGCGATCAGACGTGCATTGCCCGACAGGCCAGCGCCACGCGCCTGCCTGCGACGGCCAAAAGCAGTCTCATCGGGCGCGCCCCACGCGTCCGCCTTGGCCATAAATGGCTCCCCAAATCCCGTTTCCTGGTAGATGATCCGGCATACACCGAACTTCCGAATCGTCCTTAAAGAATCAAAGCTGATTCGCCTTGTCCAGTGGGCCGGGCGAAAAAGATTAAAATTCGGCTAAAAGTCGGCGCAATGGGCGGCGCGGCAAAATGGCGGCTCCGTTTTCGGAGGCCGCCGTTTGGAGCATTGCCTTGGCAGGCGAATTTTCAGGATAGGCCGGCCCCACCTGAATTCCACGCGGCCTGGATCAGGCCAGCGTGCGCTCGATGATGTCGCGAAGGTCGGCCGACAGCCCTTCCTTGGCCTGGATCGTCACCAGCGCCGCACGCGCCTTTGCCTGGCGCTTGGGCTCCAGCGATCGCCATGACCTGAGCGCGGTGGCAAGGCGTGCGGCGACCTGCGGATTGCGCTTTTCCACCGTCAGCACGGTTTCGGCGAAGAAGGTGTAGCCGGCGCCGTCGGCGCGGTGGAAGCCGGTCTGGTTGGCGCTGGCAAAGCCGCCGATCAGCGAGCGCACCCGGTTCGGGTTGGCGATCGAGAAGGCCGGGTGTTCGGTCAGAGCCTTGACGGCATCGACCGCGCCGGCGCCGGGGGCCGTCGCCTGGATCATGAACCACTTGTCCATGACC
This sequence comes from Aminobacter aganoensis, assembly GCF_014206975.1. GTDB lineage: Bacteria > Pseudomonadota > Alphaproteobacteria > Rhizobiales > Rhizobiaceae > Aminobacter > Aminobacter aganoensis. Next base: position 353,767 of record NZ_JACHOU010000002.1, on the reverse strand, counting down.
AGTGGATCGCTGCGGTAGCGCTTGTCGAATTCGGCCAGCGCCTCCTTTGCTTCCTCGCTGCCGGCATGGCGATGCGCCAGCACCGAAAGGGCGGCGGCACGGTCCGTCATGTTGGTCGCGGCGGTGAAGTGCGCTGCCGCACGCGCAGCACCGCCCGGCAGGATGGCCAGATAGTCGAGCAGCGTGTTGCGCAGGGCCCGGCGGCCGGCGCTGGCGGCATCCGGCGAGAAGCTGCCCTGGATGCGCAGATCGTCGTAAAGCTGCGCAAAGACTCCGCTATTCGCCTCTGCGATCGACTTGGCCAGTGCTTCGCGCCCGGTGAAGATGGCATCGGGGTCGATGTTCTTGCCGATCTCGCGGGCGATGTCGGCCTCGCCGGGCAGCGCCAGCGCCAGCGCCCGGAACGCATGTTCGAGCGCGCCGTCGCCGGCGATGCGCCCGGCCAGTGCGGCAAGGTCGGCGCTGAAGGCGGGCCGCTTGCCGCCCAGGATGTTGCGGAAGGCGCCGATGGTGGCGTCGGTCAGGAGCGTGTTGAACGCCTGCCAGCGCGAGAACGCGTCGCTGTCGTGCGAGGCGAGGAAGATCTGGTCTTCCGTGCGCTGCTCGACGCTCAGCGTGATCGGCGCCGAGAAACCGCGGTTGAGTGACAGCACCGGCCGTTCGGCAACATCGGAGAACCTCACCACATGCTTGCGCTTGCGGACATGGATGACCCCGTTCTCGACGGTCGCGCCCTCGGCGCCGCCATGGGCGAGATCCTTGCCGTCGGCGCCGACCAGGCCGAAGGCGAGGGGGATGTGCATCAGCCGCTTGCGGCTTTCCGACGGTGTCGGCGGCACCGACTGCTCGATCTCGATGGTGAATTCGGCCGCCGCCGCATTGTGCGAGGCCGTCACGCTAAGGTTCGGCGTACCTGCCTGATGATACCAGAGCGCGAACTGCGACAGGTCGCGGCCCGACACGTCCTCGAACACCTTGAGGAAGTCCTCGATGGTGGCGGCGTCGCCGTCATGGCGCTCGAAATAGAGGTCCATGCCCTTTCGGAAGGTCTCGGCGCCCAGCACGGTGCGGATCATGCGCACCACTTCCGAGCCCTTCTCGTAGACGGTCGCCGTGTAGAAATTGTTGATCTCGCGATAGCGCCTCGGCCGGACGGGGTGGGCCAGCGGTCCCTGGTCCTCGGGGAACTGGTGGGCGCGCAGCGTACGCACCTCGGCAATGCGCTTGACCGGCCGCGAGCGCTGGTCGGCGGAGAACTCGTGGTCGCGGAAAACGGTCAGCCCTTCCTTGAGGCAGAGCTGGAACCAGTCGCGGCAAGTGATTCTGTTGCCTGTCCAATTGTGGAAATACTCATGCGCGATGATCGCCTCGATGTTGGCGAAGTCGGCGTCGGTCGCGGTCTCCTCGTCGGCAAGCACGTACTTGTCGTTGAAGATGTTGAGCCCCTTGTTCTCCATCGCGCCCATGTTGAAATCGGACACGGCGACGATGTTGAAAACGTCGAGGTCGTATTCGCAGCCGAACACCTCTTCGTCCCATTTCATCGACCGGCGCAGCGCGTCCATCGCATAGCCCGCCTGGTTCTCCTTGCCGTGCTCGACATAGATGCCGAGTTCCACATCCTTGCCGGAGGCGGTGACGAAGCGGTCCTTGATGCAGCCGAGGTCGCCGGCAACGAGCGCAAACAGGTAGGACGGCTTGGGGAAGGGGTCGTGCCAGACGGCATAGTGCCAGCCGTCGGCGAGGTCGCCATGCTCGACCGGATTGCCGTTGGCAAGCAGCAGAGGCGCTTCCGAACGAAGCGCCTCCATGCGCACCGTGTAGACCGACAGGATGTCAGGCCGGTCGAGGAAATAGGTGATGCGGCGGAAGCCCTCCGCCTCGCACTGGGTGCAATAGACCTTGCTCGACCGGTAGAGACCCATCAGCGCTTCGTTGCGCGACGGGTCAAGTTCGGTCTCGATCAGCAGCGTGAACCGGCCGGAGGCGGGCGGGGTGTAGATCACCAGCCTGTCGGGCGTGGCATCGAAATCGGCCGCATCGACGGGCTCGCCGTCGATCTCGATGCGGCGCAGCGTCAGTCCGTCGCCGTCGAGTTCCAGTTGCACCGGCTTGTCGACACCGGTGCGCCGCTCGATCGTCAGCCTTGCCACCACCCGTGTGTTGTCTGCGCCGAGGCGGAAGTCGAGTTCGGTCCTGGGGATCAGGTAGTCGCTCGGCCGGTAATCCTCGAGACGAAACACCTGTCCGGTATCAGTGCGCATGTGGTGGGCCTTCCTGTCGACGTCCGAACGCTGGCTGCATGCTGGTAGAACAAATATGCGGCCGCTGCTCTTTACACGAAACGCCCCCTCGGCAAAACTGTTGGGGACCGCACATTTGCTGCGCTCCCTTCACCAATCCTCACGGGGCAGAGATGACAATCGTCACGCCGAAATTCGGGATGGGCGCATCCGTTTTGCGCCTCGAAGATGCGGCATTCATCACCGGCACGGGCCGCTACACCGACGACATCGCCCCGGCATCGCAGCTTCATGGCTATGTCTTGCGTTCGCCGGTCGCCAAGGGCAGCTTCAAGGTCGGCTCGGTCGACGATGCGCGTGCGGCTCCCGGAGTCCGCCTGGTGCTGACCGGCGCCGATGTCGCCCATCTCGGTGACCTTAAGTCGATGGTCATGCAGAAGCAACCCGACGGCACCCGCGCGCCGACCCGCGACATCCCGATCCTGTGCCGCGACCGGGTCAATTATGTCGGCGATGCCATCGCCTTCGTCGTCGCCGACGCCAGGGCGCTCGCCCAGGACGCGGCCGAACTGATCGAGGTCGAATATGACGGCGAGGACGCCGCGGCGAGCACAGGTACGGCGCTTGACGAGGGGACGCCGCTGGTCTGGCCCGAACTGGGCTCCAACCGGGCCTTCACCTACCACCTCGGCGACAAGGACAAGGCCGACAAGGCTTTCGCCGCGGCCGACCATGTCACCCGCATCGAGTTCGTCAATAACCGCCTGATCTGCAACTACATGGAGCCGCGCTCGGCCATCGGCGAGTGGCGCGCCGACGAGGACCGCTTCGTGCTGACCACCGGGTCGCAGGGCGTGCATTCCATGCGCAGCATCCTTGCCGGCCAGGTCTTCGGCATCTCGGCCGACAAATTGCGCGTCATCACCCCCGACGTCGGCGGCGGCTTCGGCACCAAGTCGTTCGTCTATCGCGAGCATGCTCTGGTGCTGGAGGCCGCAAGGCGGCTCGGCCGGCCGGTCAAATGGGCGAGCGACCGTACCGAGCATTTCCTCACCGACGCGCAAGGGCGCGACAACGTCGTCACCGCCGAAATGGCGATGGACGGCAACGGCCGCTTTCTCGGCCTGCGCGTCGAACTGCTCTCCAATGTCGGCGCCTATGTCTCGCAATACGGTCCGGTCATCGCCCATGTCGGCGCCAGCATGTCGACCGGCGTCTACGACATCCAGGCGCTCGACGTGACGATCTCGGGTGTCTACACCAACACCTGCCCGGTCGACGCCTATCGCGGCGCTGGGCGCCCGGAAGCTGCACTTCTGGTCGAGAAGTTGGTCGATGCCTGTGCCCGCGACCGCGGCCTGACGGTCGACGAGATCCGCCGCCGCAATTTCATCCGGCCCGAGCAGTTCCCCTACCGGACCCAGACCGGCCGGCTCTACGACGTCGGCGAATTCGCCGCGCACATGGACCTGTCGATGCAGCGCGCCGGCTGGGACAGCTTTCCCGACCGTCTCTCGGAGGCGAAGCAGCGCGGCAGGATCCGCGGCCTCGGCATGGCGACCTACATCGAGGCCTGCGCCTTCGCCGGCTCCGAGCCGGCGCGCGTCGAACTCAATGCCGACGGCTCGGTCTCGATCTTCATCGGCACCCAGTCCAACGGCCAGGGCCACGCCACCGCCTACGCCCAGTTCGTCGCCGAAAAGCTCAATCTCGACATCGCCAGGATCCACGTTCACCAGGGCGATACCGACCAGCTTGCCAGCGGCGGCGGTACCGGCGGATCTCGCTCGATCCCGCTCGGCGGCGTCTCGGCGTCGCGCGCCGGGGCGGCACTGGCCGAGAAGCTGAAGAAACTCGCCGCCGACGAGCTGGAGGCAGCCGCCGCCGACATCGAGCTGGAAGACGGCGAGGCGCGCATCGTCGGCACCGACCGTGCCATCGGCTTCGCCGCGCTTCATGCGGCCGCGAAAGACCCCGGCGATCTCAAGGCGATGGGCGAGTTCGTCCAGCACGAGGCGACCTATCCCAACGGCACGCACATCTGCGAGGTCGAGATCGATCCCGAGACCGGGGCCACCGACGTCGTTGCCTACACCATCGTCGACGATTTCGGCATGACGGTGAACCCGCTTCTGCTGGCGGGCCAGGTCCATGGCGGTGTCGTCCAGGGCATCGGCCAGGCGCTGTCGGAAGAGGCGGTCTATGGCGAGGACGGCCAGCTTCTGTCGGCGAGCTTCATGGACTACACCATGCCGCGCGCCGACAGCGTGCCGTCTTTCCATTTCGAGACGCGCAACGTGCCCTCGACCACCAATGCCATGGGCATGAAGGGCGCCGGCGAGGCAGGCACCATCGGCGCCACGCCGGCCGCCCTCAATGCGGTCACCGATGCGCTCCACCGGGCCTACGGCATCGGTCATATTGAAATGCCTGCCACCCCCGCGCGTGTCTGGGCAGCGATAGAGGCGGCCCGGGTGAAGTGAAGCATCAAGTCGTTCAGCAGGCTTCCTCGCCGCTCACGGGTATCGCGCTCAAGGTCATTTCGGTGGCGATCTTCGTCGGCATGTCGACCAGCATCAAGCTGGCCGGCCAGGTCCCCGCCGGCCAGATCGTCTTCTTCCGCTCCTTCTTCGCCATCTTTCCGATCCTCGTCTTCCTCGCCTTTCGCGGCGAATTGCGCACGGCGGTCGTCACCGAACGGCCGTTCGGGCACATCATGCGCGGGCTCGCCGGGGTGACGGCGATGGGCTTCGGCTTCTTCGCGCTGACACAGCTGCCGCTGCCCGAGGCGATCACGCTCAACTATGCCCAGCCGCTGCTGGTTGTCGTCTTCAGCGCCCTCATCCTCGGTGAAAACGTCCGCGCCTACCGCTGGACCGCGGTCGCCATCGGTCTCGTCGGCGTGCTTATCGTGTCATGGCCCAACCTGACGATGTTCACCTCGCCCGGAGGCGTGAGCGACAAGGCGGCGATGGGCGCGGTGGCCGCCCTTGTCGGTGCGGCCCTGTCGGCCATCGCCATGCTTCTGGTCCGCAACCTGGTCCACACCGAGCGCACGGCGACGATCGTCCTGTGGTTCTCGCTCACCGCCAGCGTCATGGCCCTGTTCAGCATCCCGTTCGGCTGGCAGTCGCTCAACTGGGAGCAGACGGCGCTGCTCGTCACCGGCGGTTTCTGCGGCGGCGTCGCCCAGCTGTTCATGACCGAGGCCTACCGCCACGCCGAGGCCTCGACGGTGGCACCCTTCGAATACACCTCCCTGCTGCTCGGCATCGTTGCCGGCTATCTCGTCTTCGGCGACCTGCCGACGCTCTACACGCTTGTTGGCGGTGTCATCGTCATCGGCGCCGGCATCTTCATCGTCTGGCGCGAGCGACGTCTCGGCATCGAGCGCCAGGCGGCCAAGAAGGCTGCCTCGCCGCAATAGCTCACTGCTGGGCCAGTGCCCGCAGGCGGGCTGCGGTTTCCTCGTCGGCCGGGAAGAACGATTCGATCGCCAGTTCCGACAACGTCACGTCCAGCGGCGTGCCGAACACGGTGATCGTGCTGATGAAGGTCAGCACGGCATCGCCCGTGCGCAGCTTCAGCGGATGGGCGATCGACAGCGGATCGGCCTGCATCGGCCGGCCCGTGCGCGGCCCGTCGGGATAGCCGAGCAACTCGGTCTCCAGTGCCTTCAGCACCGGGTCGCCCGCTATGTCGTTCTGGTGTTTCAGCCGCTCGATCAGGTGCGAGCGCCATTCGTGCAGGTTGACGATGTTGCGCGCGACACCTTTCGGATGCAGGCTGAGCCTCAGCACGTTGACGGGTGGCGCCAGAAGCGAGGCGTCCTCCACCCCGGCGAGCATCGGCGCCAGCGCCGCATTGCCCTCGATCAGGTTCCAATGCCGGTCGACGGCGATGGCGGGGTAGGGCTCGTGGCCCTTCAGCACCATGCGCACGGCGTCCATGGCCGGCGCCAGCGACGGATGGTCGAGCGGCCGTTCGCCGAAACTCGGCGCGTATCCGGCTGCCAGCAGCAGCTGGTTGCGCTGCCGCAGCGGGATCGACAGCTGTTCGGCGAGGTGAAGGACCATGTCGCGCGAGGGAGCCGAGCGCCCGCTTTCCATGAAGCTCAGGTGCCGTTGCGAGATTTCCGCTTCCATCGCCAGGTCGAGCTGGCTCATGCGCCTTCTGGTGCGCCATTCGCGGATCAGGTCGCCTACGGGATTTTGTGTCGTTGCCATGGCCTTACATTAGGCAGGAAGAATTCTGATTGCTATTACCTCAAGCGTAATCGAATTGGCTCAGCGGCGATGAGATGTTCGGTGTCAGGAAGGCGGTCGCAGACAGCCTCCACAACCAGACAGGAGCTTCCCATGTCCATCGTCGTCACGCCTTTCCTCCGCAAGGTTCTCCATGCCGATGCGCTGATCAGCGGCGCCGCGGGCATCCTGATGATGCTCGGCGCGCCGTTGCTGTCGCCGCTGCTCGGCTTGCCGGGCGAATTGCTGTTCTGGGCTGGGCTCGTGCTGGTGCCCTTTGTCGCCATGCTGGTGGTTCTTGCCCGCCGCGTCACGGTGTCGAGGCTGCTGATGATCGACATCATCGTCATCAACGCCCTGTGGGTGGTGGCCAGCTTCGGCTTGCTGATCAGCGGGCTGGTGGCGCCGAATGCGCTCGGCATCGCCTTCGTGGTTGCCCAGGCGCTGGCGGTCGCGGTCTTCGCCGAACTGCAGTTCATCGGCATCCGCCGCGCTGCTGCCGCCGCCGCTGTCTGACTAGAGGCTGCCCAGTTCCCGCAGCTTCGCCTTGACCTCCAGGAAGTCCCGCCACGCAAGTTTCTTGTGGGCGGGATTTCTCAGCAGATAGGCCGGGTGCAGCGTTGGCATGACAGGGATATCCGTGCCATCCGCCGTGACATGGCTCTTCCAACCGCCGCGCAGCCTCAAGATTCCGTCCTGCGTGCCGACGAGCAGTTTCGCCGAAGGCCCGCCCAGCGTCACCAGCACCTTGGGCTTGGCAAGTGCTATCTGGCGCTCGATGAAGGGCCGGCAGATTTCCGTTTCATGCGGCGTCGGCGTGCGGTTGCCCGGCGGGCGCCACGGAATCACATTGGCAATGTAGGCGGATTTCCTGTCGAGCCCGATCGCCTCGAGAATGCGGTCGAGCAACTGCCCCGAACGGCCGACAAACGGCAGGCCTTCGAGATCCTCGTCGCGTCCGGGCGCTTCGCCCACCAGCATCAGGTCCGCTTCGGGGTTGCCGTCGGCAAACACCATGCTCTTGGCCGTGGCCTTGAGGTTGCAGCCCTCGAAACTCTCCATGATCTGCTTGAGCTCGTCGAGCGTCGCGGCCTTGGACGCAAGCTCGCGGGCTGCGGCAGCCTGCGCTTCGTCTGGCACGGCCGCGGAAGCGGCCGGCCGCGGCGGCGGGGGCGGTGCGCCCCTGTCAGGTCGCGTCGGCTCGGAGCGAACCGCACTTTGCTGCCCTGCCCCTTGCACCGCGGCTGCCTGGCGCTGCGCGCTTTCGGCAAATCTGTCGATGGGTTCGTCCAGGATGGCATCGTCAACGCCCGCCGCCGCATAGAAGGCGAGCAGATCGCGCAGATCCGGACGTTCGTTTCCCGAAATGGAGGCCATGGTCCTTTGTCGACGTTACGCCGCCGGTTTGCAAGTTCACGACGACGGAATGCGCGGGTCCTGCACCAGATAAAAGCGCCAGCGCGGCGTGTAGTCGGTCACCAGGAAGCTGAAACCGACCACAGCGCCAGGGTCGACCTTGCCATCGGTGTAGCGCAGGCGGTCATAGGGCTCGAAGTCGCGGCTGTACTGCGCAAAGCTGTCCGATGAAATGTTGGCGTTGTCGGTCCGGCGCTGGTCGAAGGACAGCCCGTCGCCGAACACGCTGGCCTGTCCTTGCAGCTCCTGCAGCTCGAATTCGAATTCCACCCAGGCCTGGCCGCTGTTGTTCAGCGCTTCGACGCGCACGAACATGATCCCGCTGGCGTAAAATCCCGAGCTGTCGAAGGGCCTGATCGGCCGGGTCGTCCTGATCGTCAGCGTCACCGGTGTCGCCGACAGCAGCTCTTCCCGGATGATGAAGGGGTCTTTGCGCGTTCCGGTGCCCGAGACCGAGGTGATGCGAAAGCCGCCCAGTTCGTCGGAGAACGAATAGGCGCCGGCGTTCCATACCTTCTGGTCTGCTTCGGTCTCTTGAGAGCGACTCTCATTGCTCAGCCATGTCGCAATAAGAAGGGCGGCCCCGGCCAGGATGTGGCGTCTAGGGTGACGGCGCTTCGGTCCGGTCCTGCAAGGCACGTATGGGCGCATGAAGAATCAATGGACGAGTAGCTGTGGAACACACCTGCAATCCGACAGTACGGGGCGAGGAATGGAGCCGATAGGTGAAATCTTTTGACCTTTACGTTAACGTAAGATAATTCATCGTGCGGGAGAGACGTCATTGCCAAAAGGCCGATGTGCAACCGGTACGATTTGACGTTTGCCAATGATGCGTTATGCAGCGCTTAGCCAGATTTCGCCCTTGGGACGGGGCCAGCCAACGCGGAGGGACAGATGAGCGATATCGAACGCGAGAGCATGGAATTCGACGTTGTCATCGTCGGCGCCGGGCCGGCGGGTCTGGCGGCGGCGATCCGGCTCAAGCAGGTCAGTCCCGAGCTTTCGGTGGTGGTGCTGGAGAAGGGCGGCGAGGTCGGCGCCCATATCCTGTCGGGCGCTGTCGTCGACCCGATCGGCATTGACCGGCTGTTGCCCGACTGGCGCGACGATGCCGACCATCCGTTCAGGACACCGGTCACCGACGACCATTTCCTGGTGCTCGGGCCGGCCGGCTCGGTCAGGCTGCCCAACATCCTGATGCCGCCGCTGATGGGCAACCACGGCAACTACATCGTCTCGCTCGGCAATGTCTGCCGCTGGCTCGCGACCAGGGCCGAGGCGCTCGGCGTCGAGATCTATCCCGGCTTTGCCGCAGCCGGCCTGCTCTACAATGACGACGGTGCCGTCACCGGCGTCGTCACCGGCGACATGGGCGTCGAGCGCGACGGCAGCCGCGGTGCTGGCTTTGCGCCCGGCATGGCGCTGATGGGCAAATACGTGCTGATCGGCGAGGGCGCCCGCGGTTCGCTCGCCAAGCAGCTGATCGCAAAGTACGACCTCGGCGCCGGCAAGGAGCCGCAGAAGTTCGGCATCGGCCTGAAGGAGCTGTGGCAGGTCGCGCCGGAGAAGCACAAGCCGGGCCTGGTCCAGCATTCCTTCGGCTGGCCGCTCGACTTCAAGACCGGCGGCGGCTCGTTCCTCTACCACCTCGAAGACAACATGGTGGCGGTCGGCTTCGTCGTCCACCTCAACTACAAGAACCCCTATCTCGCGCCCTTCGAGGAGTTCCAGCGTTTCAAGACCCATCCGGCGATCCGCGCCACCTTCGAGGGCGGCAAGCGCCTGTCTTATGGCGCCCGCGCCATCACCGAGGGCGGCTACCAGTCGGTGCCGAAGCTGTCGTTCCCCGGCGGCGTCTTGATGGGCTGCTCGGCCGGCCTGGTCAACGTGCCCCGCATCAAGGGGTCGCACAACGCCGTGCTGTCGGGCATGCTCGCCGCCGAGCACGTCGCCGACGCCATCGCCGCCGGCCGCGCCAATGACGAGCTCGTCGCTTACGAGGCGGCCTGGCGCTCGACCGACATCGGCAAGGACCTGAAGAAGGTCCGCAACGTCAAGCCTTTGTGGTCGCGCTTCGGCACCATCCTCGGCGTCGGCCTCGGCGGCCTCGACATGTGGCTCAACACGCTGTTCGGCGTCTCGCCCTTCGGCACGCTCAAGCACGGCAAGACCGACGCCCAGTCGCTCGAGCCGGCGGCCAAGCACAGCAAGATCGACTATCCCAAGCCCGACGGTGTCTTGACCTTCGACCGCCTGTCCTCGGTGTTCTTGTCCAACACCAACCACGAGGAGAACCAGCCGGTTCACCTCCAGGTCAGGGACATGGAGCTGCAGAAGCGCTCGGAATACGGCGTCTTTGCCGGCCCGTCGAGCCGCTACTGCCCGGCCGGCGTCTACGAATGGGTCGATGCCGACGGCAATTCGATCGCCGGCGATCCCGGCCATGCCGATGCCAAGTTCGTCATCAACGCGCAGAACTGCGTCCACTGCAAGACCTGCGACATCAAGGACCCCAACCAGAACATCAACTGGGTCCCGCCCCAGGGCGGCGAGGGGCCCGTCTATCCGAATATGTGATTTCTGCTGCACAGCAATGCGGTAACAAGGAAATGGCCCGGAAGTCCTCGCGACTTCCGGGCCGTTTCCTTGGGGCGAATGGTTTCAGCTGCCGCGTGGCGACGGGGGCGCTTCGAGCACCACCGTCTGCGACTCGCTGTCTTCGGGCTGGGGGGCGCTGTCCTTGAACGAGAATTCCACCAGCAGCGGCCGGTGATCGGACCCGGCGTCCTCGCCCATGGTCACCGAATGCACGGTCACGTCGCCCTTGGCCATGACATGGTCGATGGTCAGGCCGGCAAAGCGCATGAAGTCGGGCAGCATGAAGGTCAGCCAGGTCCGCCCGGCCGAGGGCATCAGCGTCAGGCCGCCGGCCTCGGCGATGCGCCTGACCGCAGCGCTCCACGGTGTCGCGTTGAAGTCGCCGCCCAGGATCGCACTGTCGCCGAGCGAGGCGAGGTCGCTGCTCAACTCGCCGATCTGTTGCGATTGCTCGAACGGCCACGGCCAGCCGAGATGCAGGGCGGCCACGTCGCCCGTCCGGCCGCCGAAATCGACCTTGGCGATGGCCAGCGCGCCGCCGCCGAAGCACTGCGGCTCGCTGCCTTCGGCAAACGGCCGGCGCGACAGGATCGCCACGCCGAAGATGCGGTTGGGGTAGGGGCACAGGATGCGGTGGGGGTAGCGGGCAAGCAGCGGCTCGAGGCTCTTGTTCCACTGCGCCGACACTTCCTCGAGCGTGATGACGTCTGGCTGGGTCCGCCCGATCAGCGACAGCGCCTTGCCCGGCTCGGTGCTGTTGAAGCGCAGGTTCAGCTGCAGCATCTTGTAGACGGGACGGTCGCTGGCGCGCGGCTGGATTGCGGCATGCACCGGTCCCAGGCCGGGCAGCGGCAGCGCACTCGACGTTGTGGACAGTGCTGCGGCGCCAAAGGCCAGCGCGGCAATCGCCTGCCAGCGCAGCGAGCCGAACAGCAGCGGCAACGCCGCCAGCATCATCAGCACCGCCAGATGCACCCTGAAATGGGCGAAGGAATCGAGCGCCGGATGCCAGGCGCCGAAGAACCCGGCGACCAGCGGCACCGAAAGCAGCATCATCGCCAGGAAGCAGGCGATCCTGCCGAATTTGTAAAAAGCCATGGTCGTCATGTCCGCTTCATGTCGCGACAAATGCGGCCCATTGATGATCGATTATGGGCCTCCTGTATCTTGCCGCAAGGCTTCGTTGACAAGCCCCTTGCATCGGTCGCAATCGCCCGCCCCGGTTGAAATCCGTGGCGAACCGTGAGACCGATGGACCGCACCCGCCGGCCTTCGTGGCGGTTTGCTCGACGCTGCAACTGCCTTGCGGAGAATGGAATGAAAACAGCCGCCCATCACTGGCTGCGGGCTTGTGCGGTCCTGCTTCTGGCGACGACGGCCGACGCCCGCGCCAACGGTCAGGTCGTCGAGCAGACGAAGACCTACGCCATCTCGGGGAGCACGGCGCCCGAGCTCTATGCCTCGATCGGCGAGCGCGGCCCCAAGGCCAGCGTCGGCCGCGCCATCGCACACACCAATTTCAAGCTCACCTGGCAGCGCAAGTACGAGCCGCAGGGCGATGCCTGCACCCTGGTCGCGGCCAGGCCCAAGCTCATCATCACCTACACCTTGCCCAAGCCGGCCGGCCGCTTGCCGGCAGCGCTGCAGCAGCGCTGGGACGTGTTCTACGAAGGCGTCAGGCGCCACGAGCTGGTGCATGGCGAGATGATCAAGCAGATGGTGGCGACCATCGAAAAGACCACCATCGGCCTCTCGGTGCCGGGCGATCCCGGCTGCAAGAAGATCAGGCAGGAGATCATCAGGCCGCTGTCCGAAGCTTCGCTCGCCCAGCGCCGGCAAAGCAGCGACTTCGACCGCGTCGAACTCGGCGATGGCGGCAACGTCCACCGCCTGATCCTGACCTTCGTCAACGGCCAATAGCTGGCGCGCCAAGGCATTCGCGCCCGCAAATTCACGGGCGCGGCTGGGCTACTGGAAGGCCGTCTCGGCAAAGCTGCGCAGCTTGCGCGAGTGCAACCGCTCGTTGGGCATCTCGGCCAGCTTTTCCATGGCGCGGATGCCGATGGTCAGGTGCTGCGCCACCTGCCGCTTGTAGAATTCCGTCGCCATGCCGGGCAGCTTGAGCTCGCCATGCAGCGGCTTGTCGGAAACGCACAGGAGCGTGCCATAGGGCACCCGGAAGCGGAAGCCGTTGGCGGCGATCGTCGCCGATTCCATGTCGAGTGCAATCGCCCGCGACTGCGACAGCCGCTGCACCGGCCCGCGCTGGTCGCGCAGCTCCCAGTTGCGGTTGTCGATGGTGGCGACAGTGCCGGTGCGCATGATGCGCTTGAGGTCGTAGCCGGAAAGCCCGGTCACCTCGGCCACCGCCTCCTGCAGCGCCACCTGCACCTCGGCCAGCGGCGGGATCGGCACCCATACCGGCAAATCGTCGTCGAGCACGTGGTCCTCGCGGACATAGGCATGCGCCAGCACGTAGTCGCCCAGCGCCTGGGTGTTGCGCAGGCCGGCGCAGTGGCCGAGCATCAGCCAGGCATGCGGCCTCAGCACGGCGATGTGGTCGGTGATGGTCTTGGCGTTGGACGGGCCGACGCCAATATTGACCATGGTGATGCCGCCATGGCCGGGCTTCTTCAGGTGATAGGCCGGCATCTGCGGCAGCCGGCCAAGCGGCGTGCCTTCGGACGGTGCGCTGGCGCCTGCCTTGGTCACCACGCCGCCCGGTTCGACGAACTCGGTGTAGCCGCCGCCGCCCTTGGCCATCAGCTCGCGGGCCAGCAGGACGAATTCGTCGATGTAGAACTGGTAGTTGGTGAACAGCACGAAGTTCTGGAAGTGATGCGGCGTGGTCGCGGTGTAGTGCGCCAGCCGGTGCAGCGAATAGTCGATGCGCTGGGCGGTGAAGACGGCCAGCGGCCGCGCTTCGCCGGGCATGATCTCGAACGTGCCGTTGGCGATGTGATCGTCGGTGCCGTCGAGGTCGGGCACGTCGAACAGGTCGCGGATCGGCCGCTGGATGCGGTCGGCGGCGGCGCCGTCGACATGGGTGCCTTCGAGGAAGGCGAAATGCAGCGGGATCGGCGTCGACGATTCCGACACGGTGACCGGTCCGCCATGGTTGCGCATGATCAGCTTCAGTTGCTCGGTCAGGTAGTTCTGGAACAGGTCGGGCCGGGTGATCGTCGTCGAGAAATGGCCTGGCGTCGGCATATGGCCATAGGCCTGCCGGGAATCGACCTGCGAATAGGACGTCGTGGTGACCCCGACCTCGGGGTAGAAGGCGCGGAAGCGCACATTGGTGTCGGCGCCCGCGGCAAGCGAAGCGAAGGCCTCGCGCAGGAAGGCGGTGTTGCGTTCGTAAAGCTGCTGCAGGGCGGCCACCGCCTTGCCGGCATCGCTGAAGCTCTGCTTGGGAAACGGCAGCGGCGAGGAGATGGATTCGATGGGCTCAGGATAGATTCGCTTTTCCATGACCCATTATAGAGACCAATCATGACAGTGGGGAGGGGGCCGATGGCGGCTCCCGTCAAATCCACGCTCAGCTCCGCTGCAGGCTGACCAGCAGCACGAAGCCGACGCCGCCCTTGCGTGCCGCGGGCGCCTCGATCGTCGAACCGTTGTCGGCGCGCAACTGCGGCACGGCCAGCACCGGGGCGGCGAGAACCATCAGGATCAGCGCGGCCCGCGGCAGGAGCCGGAGCGTCTTTCTGATCTGGGTTGCGGTGCGGGTCATTGGCGTTTCTTTCGTCTCGGACAGTTGGTTCGATTATTTGCTGTGCGGCGGTTTGCAGGTCAGGCCCTCTTCGAAGACACAAGGCACCACACTGCCGATGTCCCAGGAGCGGGCGGGCCGGCTGGTCTCGGCGACGATGGTGGCGAATGCGATGCCGAACAGGGCGCTGAGCAGACAGACGATGGTGAACCGGCGAGCGAGCATTGGTGTCTTTCCCTTCAATGCGAGGGAATATGCCCGGCCGCGACTGAACGGGTTCTGAGACCTCCGTTCATCTTCGGTTCAAATTTATTGACGGTGCTTAAGACGTTCGCAGGGTTGCGTTTCAGCGGCCCGCGCATATCTCCAGTCCATCGACCATCAACGGAGACTGCGGGATGACCACCCAGACACTGCCGATCGAGCTCTATTATTGGCCCACGCCCAACGGCTGGAAGATCTCGATCATGCTGGAGGAACTCGGCGTTCCCTACACGGTCAAATACATCAACATCGGCAAGGGCGAGCAGTTCGAGCCGTCATTCCTCAAGATCGCGCCCAACAACCGCATGCCGGCGATCGTCGACCCCGAGGGTCCAGGCGCCGACGGCAAGTGGGGCCACGAGCCGATCTCGATCTTCGAGTCGGGTGCGATCCTGCAGTATCTCGGCCGCAAGTTCGGCAAGCTGTATCCGTCGGACGAGCGCGGTCGCGCCGAGGTCGATCAGTGGCTGTTCTGGCAGGTCGGCGGCCTCGGGCCGATGGCCGGCCAGGCACATCACTTCCGGCAATATGCGCCGGAGAAGATCGCCTATGGCATCGACCGCTACACCAACGAGGTCAATCGCCTCTATGGGGTGATGAACAAGCGCCTCGCCGACCGCGAGTTCCTCGCCGGCGACTATTCGATCGCCGACATCGCCTCGCTCGGCTGGGTCAAGCCCTACAAGAACCAGGGCCAGGAAATCGACGACTTCCCGCACCTCAAGCGCTGGTTCGAAACGCTGATGGCGCGCCCCGCGGTGATCAAGGGCATCTCCGTCGGCGAAGACCACCGCCGCAACCTCGCCGACGACAAGGAAGCCCAGAAGGTGCTGTTCGGCCAGCGGGCGAGGGCGTGAGGGAGGCGATTGGGGAATAGCGAATGGTGAATAGTGAATAGTGAATAGTGAATAGTGAAATAGTGGGTCCTTGAGGGTTGTAGCTTCGGCCTGGGCCGGACCACTACTCACTACTCACTCGTTCGCTCTTACAGTTTCGACCAGTTCTGGGTCTTGCAGATCAGGCCGCCAAGCACGCAGCCCTTCATCTTCAGGCTCGATCCGGCAAGGCTGGCCTTGCCGGTATAGGTCTTGTCGTTGGCCGGATCGGTGATCTTGCCCGAATAGGCGCTGTCGCCATCGGCGTTGAAGGTGCCGATCTTCTTGCCGGCATGCTTGCCGTCCTTCAGCGTGATGCAGAAGCTGCCGCCGCAGGACGCGATCGCGGCGGTCGAGCCGGCTTCGGTCTTCCAGTTGCCTTCGATCGGATCGGCATGGGCCGCGCCGGCCAGCATCATCGTGGCCGCCACGGCCACGCTCATCTTGCGAAACATTGAAGTCCTCCCGGTTGGTGTCTTGCTCACAGGCATCTCCCCCGCCTGACGTTTACGCAAACGTAAGCGTAATGCAGCTCCGGCGAAAACAAAAGCGGTGCCGCTGCGGAAGCTGGGCGCATTTTTGCGGCCCGAAAACGCCGGAATGAGACCCCGAAATTCACCGATGGCGACGGATGAAAGCTGGGCGTGGTTATCAAAGACTTTCGCGTCCGCGCGCAAATTTTCATCGCATTTTCTCCAAATCCCAACCGGTGCAACGGTTCCTATCCTTAATGAATTCCGAGGTTTACCCTTTGTTTGAGGTTTGTTTTCCTGGAATTAAGCACGCCATTTAACGACGGATTCAAGGCTGGGCGGCATCTTCGGAAGCATCGAAAGAGCAGCTCCGGGGACACCAGCGAGCCCGCTCTCGGGAGACAGACAGGGGATAAGAAAATGGCACGTTTCGAAATCTTTGATGCTGGCTTCGGCGCGATGGGTTCCACCGCTCAGGCCGACATTCTTCTGGAATTGGGCATGATGTATGCGACCGGCCGCGACTGCGAGGTCGACGTCATTGCCGCCCACAAATGGTTCAACATCGCCGCGATCAAGGGCTCGGCCCGCGCCGCGGAGCTGCGCTCGGAACTGTCCGGCTCGATGTCCAAGCTCGACATCGTCAAGGCGTTGCGCGAAGCCCGCGAATGGATGACCACGCACTGAACACCGCTTTCGGGGGGAAGATCGAGGTCGCCGGCATGGCGGCTTCCAACAACAACAACGCGACGGTCTGAAGGACGGGCGAGGCGCGACGCATGACAGGGCAGGCGGACTGCGACGGGGCCAAAGACGCTCCGCGACGTCCTCCACGAAAAAGGCCGCGACCGATCGAAACAAGATCGGCGCGGCCTTTTTGTTTTTGGCCAGTCGGCGACCCGGCTGCCGGCATCATTGCCGCCAGTGCCGCTTGCAGGCACAATGCTCCGACGCCCATGCGCCAAGACAAGGCACAAGCTGGGTGGGAGGTTTCCAGTGCATTTGATGGCGCGCGGCATCGCCGGCGCGCTCAGGGGGAGGGAAGAATGCATTTCAAACGTTCAGTTGGCGCATTGCTCGCGCTGTCGCTCAGTGCCGGCGTGGCATTTGCCGAAGACATCACCGTCGCCGTCGTCGGGCCGATGACCGGCCAGCTCGCCAATATCGGTGACCAGTTCCGCCAGGGCGCCGAGGCTGCGGTCAAGGCGATCAACGAAAAGGGCGGCGTCCTGGGTCGCCAGCTCAAGCTTTCGGTCGAGGACGACGTCTGCGATCCCAAGCAGGCGGTTTCAGTCGCCAACCGCATCGTTGCCAACGGCATCAAGTTCATCGACGGCCACGCCTGCTCGGGCTCGAGCATTCCGGCCTCCGCCGTCTATGCCGAGAGCGGCGCGCTGATGATGTCGCCGGCGTCGTCGAACCCGATCATGACCGACGATGCGGCCGCCAAGGGCTGGTCGACGATCATGCGTCTCTACACCCGCGACGACGCGCAGGGGGCCTTCATCGGGCCGTGGATCGCCGAGAAGTACAAGGGCAAGAACGTCGTCGTGCTGCACGACAAGAGCGCCTACGGCCAGGGCGTGGCCGATGCCGTCAAGACGACGATGAATGCCGCGGGCCTCACCGAGCTTCTGTACGAAGGCATCAATGCCGGCGAGAAGGACTATTCGGCGCTCGTCACCAAGCTCAAGGAACTCAAGGCCGATGTCGTCTATTTCGGTGGCTACCACCCCGAGGCCGGCCTCATCCTGCGCCAGTCGGCGGAGCAGAACTTCAAGTATCAGCTGATCATGCCGGACTCGATCGCCTCGCCTGAATTCTGGCAGATCGCCGGTCCGGCCGGCGAAGGCACGATGTTCGTCTTCCCGTCCGATCCGCAGGCCAAGCCCGAAGCCAAGGAAGCGGTCGAGAAGATCAAGGCCGGCGGTTTCGTGCCGGAAGGTTTCACCCTGTTCTCCTACGCCACCATCCAGGCTTTCGCGCAGGGCATCGAACGCGCCGGCACCGACGATCCGATGAAGGTCGCCGAGGCGCTCAAGGATGGCAAGCCGATCAGCACCGTCGTCGGCGACGTGGTCTTCGACGAGAAGGGCGACCTGAAGAACGCCAGCTACGACATCAACCAGTGGCATGACGGCAAGTACGCGCCGATCCAGCAGTAGGTTTTCCTGGAAAGTCCGAATTGTTCCAATGGCCGGGCTTTTCCCGGCCATTGTCGTTTTCGTGGGCTTGGCGCAAGATGGCGCATTCGCACTCGGACGTCATATGCGCGCCGTTTTGGCTGCGACGTCGCTTCGTGCGTCGATTTCAGGAGGAACCGAGCCATGAGCCTTCGTATCAACGACACCGCCCCGGATTTCAAAGCCGACACCACGGAAGGCCCGATCAGCTTTCACGACTGGATCGGCGACGGCTATGCCGTGCTGTTTTCGCACCCCAAGGATTTCACCCCGGTCTGCACGACCGAACTGGGCTACATGGCCGGGCTCAAGGCGGATTTCGCCCAGCGCAACGCCAAGATGATCGGCATCTCGGTCGATCCGGTCGAAAACCACCACAAGTGGAAGGCCGATATCGAGCAACTGTCCGGCAACAAGGTCGACTACCCGATGATCGGCGATCCGACGCTTGCCGTCGCCAAGCTCTATGACATGCTGCCGGCCGGTGCCGGCGACAGCTCGGAAGGCCGCACCCCGGCAGACAATGCCACCGTGCGCTCGGTGTTCGTCATCGGGCCCGACAAGAAGGTCAAGCTGACGCTGACCTATCCGATGTCGACCGGCCGCAACTTCGACGAGATCTTGCGCGCGCTCGATTCGATCCAGCTGACCGCCAAGTATCAGGTGGCAACGCCGGTGCAGTGGAAGCAGGGCGACGACGTCATCGTCACCGCCGCCGTGTCCGACGAGGATGCCATCAAGCGCTTCGGCTCGTTCGAGCGCGTGCTGCCCTATCTCAGGAAGACCAAGCAGCCGACCACGCACTGATCCGCAACGGATTGCAGCGAAGGCCGCGCCCTTGGCGCGGCTTTTTTGTTTGCTGCGTCAGCTCATGCCGACATAGCGGCCGGGACGGTGGTTGATGGCGATGATCAGGTTGAGCACCGCCGCGCCCGCCACCGACAGCGCCACCTTCGTCCAGTCGAGGTAGAACAGTGATACGACCAGGATGCTGAGGTCGACGGCAAGCTGGAAATAGCCGGCGCGGATGCCGTAATTGTCCTGCAGGTAGAGCGCCAGGATGTTGAAGCCGCCGAGCCCGGCGCGGTGGCGGAACAGGATCAGCAGTCCCATGCCCATCAGCCCGCCGCCGGCGACCGCCGCATAGAGCGGTTCGACATGCGCGATGCCGATCCATTCCGGCGTCAGCCGCGACAAGGCCGAGATCAGCGCCACCGCGGCAAAGGTGCGTAGCGCGAACGGCCAGCCCATGCGTTTTACCGCGAGATAATAGAACGGCAGGTTGATGACGAAGAAGACCGCACCGAAACCGTAGCCGGTGACATACTGGATGAGCAGCGCCAGCCCGGCCGAGCTGCCGGTGATCAGCCCGGCATGGGTGTAGAGCACCAGTCCCAGCGCGACCAGCATCGTGCCGGTCAGCAGCGCCAGCATATCCTCGTAGAGCCCATGCGGGATGGCTTCGCTGCTGGTTTCGGTCACGGGGTCGCCTGTCGTTGGTCGCTGCCCTGCAGCTCTAAGGCGTCAGCCCGAAGATCGAAACCCATTTTCGGGCTGGAGTTGCGCTTTCGCAAACGGCGGCACTATTCCTCGAAGCGCACCAGCACCGTTCCGTCCGTCACCTGCGCGCCTTCCGCGGCGATCTCCTGGATCACCCCGTCATGGGTGGCGGTAATGGTGTGTTCCATCTTCATCGCCTCGAGCACCAGCATTGCCTGTCCCTTGGTGACCTTGTCGCCCTTGGCCGCGCGCACCAGCTTGACCAGCCCCGGCATCGGCGCGCGCATGCTCGACGTGCCTTCGCCGATCTCGGCGGCCCGGGCGAACGGATCGCTGATCGCGAAGTCGAAGGAACGGCCGTTCTCGAACACGGTGACGTGGCCGGGCCAGGCGGCGACGGTGGCGCCGGCTTCCGTTGTTTCGGCGGCAAGCACGAAGGCTTCGCCGCCCTCCGGCCTGACGTCGAAGCGTCCGTCCGGCCTGGCCGAAATGTGGGCGACGATCTCGGTGCCGCCAAACGACAGCGCCGTCCGCCGCACCAGCGGATTGAAGTGGGCGTAGCCGGCAAGGCCCGACCAGGGATCGTCCGAGTCGGCTGGTGTGGTTGCTCCGGTCGCCGCCAATGCGGCAAGCGCGATCGCGCGGCTGCCCGGCGCGGCGGATGTGGTGAGTTCGTCCTGCTTGCGCTCGATCAGGCCGGTGTCGACATCGCCCGACGCGAAGTCAGGGTCGCGGGCAAGGGCTGCCAGGAACGCCGCATTGGTGGTCGACCCCGCCACCTCCGTGCGCGAGACGGCATCCGCCAGCGCGTCGAGTGCAGTTGTGCGGTCGGCGCCATGCGTCACCACCTTGGCGATCATCGGATCGTAGAATGGCGAGATGGCATCGCCCTGGCGCACGCCGGTTTCGATGCGGATGTCGGTGCCGGCCGCACTTTCGGACGGAAAGCTGAGATGGTGCAGCGTGCCGATCGCCGGCAGGAAACCCTTGGCCGGGTCTTCGGCATAGAGCCGCGCCTCGAAGGCATGGCCATCGAGCCCGATGCCGTCCTGCCCGACGGGAAGTTCCTCGCCCGCCGCCACGCGCAACTGCCACTCGACAAGGTCGACGCCCGTCACCATTTCCGTCACCGGATGCTCGACCTGCAGGCGCGTGTTCATCTCCATGAACCAGAACCGGTCCGGCTTCAGCCCGTCCGAGGCGTCGACGATGAACTCGATCGTGCCGGCGCCCGAATATCCGATCGCCTTGGCGGCTTTCACCGCGGCGTCGGTCATCGCCGTGCGCAGTTCCGGCGTCATACCGGGGGCAGGGGCTTCCTCGATCACCTTCTGGTGCCGGCGCTGCGCCGAGCAGTCGCGTTCGAACAGATGCACCGCATTGCCATGGTTGTCGCCGAACACCTGCACCTCGATGTGGCGCGGCTTGTCGACGTATTTCTCGACCAGCACGCGGTCGTCGCCGAAGGCGGCCTTGGCCTCGCGCCGCGCGCCCGACAGCGCGTCGGAGAAGTCGTCGGGATGGTCGACCCGGCGCATGCCCTTGCCGCCGCCGCCGGCGCGCGCCTTGATCAGCACGGGATAGCCGATCTCGCGTGCCTTGCTGGCAAGGATGACGATCTCCTGCGCCTCGCCGTGATAGCCCGGCACCACCGGCACGCCGGCCTTTTCCATCAGCCGCTTGGCTGCATCCTTCAGCCCCATGGCGCGAATCGAGGCCGCCGACGGGCCGATGAAGACGAGGCCGGCCGCCGTCACCTGGTCGACGAAGTCGGGGTTTTCGGAGAGGAAGCCGTAGCCGGGATGGATCGCTTCGGCGCCGGTCGCCTTGGCCGCCGCGATGATGACGTCGCCGCGCAGGTAGCTTTCGGCGACAGGCGAGCCGCCGATATGCACGGCTTCGTCGGCCATCGCCACATGCAGCGACCGCGCATCGGCGTCGGAATAGACTGCAACCGTCTTCACGCCCATCTTGCGGGCGGTGCGGATGACGCGGCAGGCGATTTCGCCGCGATTGGCGATGAGGATTTTCGAGAACATCATTCCCCCGATACGAAGTGGGTCATTGGAAGCGGCGCGCTATTCATCGTCGCCCCCGAGAGGGTCGAGCGCGGCGCGATGGAAAGCGGCGGCAGCTTCGTCGAAGCAGCAGAACACCACTGTCTCCGGCGACTGCCTGGCGCCGAGGTGGCGCAATACGGCGGCAACGGCCACGCCTGCCGCCTCATCCTTGGGATAGCCGTAGATGCCGGTCGAGATTGCCGGGAAGGCGATGCTTGTCAGGCTGTGCTCAGTGGCGAGTTGCAAGGCGCGCGTGTAGCAGGATGCCAGCAGGTCGGCCTCTCCGGCACCGCCGCCGTGCCAGACCGGGCCGACGGCGTGGATCACGTGCGGCGCCTTCAGTCGGTAGCCGCCCGTCATCTTCGCGTCGCCCGTGTCGCAACCGCCCAGTTGCCGGCATTCGGCCAGCAACTCTGGCCCCGCGGCACGAGGATCGCGCCGTCCACCCCGCCGCCGCCCAGTAAGGACGCGTTGGCCGCGTTGACGATGGCGTCGACCTCGAGCGTCGTGATGTCGGCGACGATGACCGAGATGCGCGCTCTCATGCCGCCACCGCCTTGCCGAGGCCGGTCGTCGTCAAAGGCAAAACTGATTGCACATCGAAATCAGTTATGCGATCCAATGACAGGTTGCAGAACGAAAGCATGGAGGAGGAGCCGAAATGCGCAGGATCGTCGCCTGGAACGTCATGACCCTCGATGGCTATTTCGAGGGCAAGAGCCCCTGGGATTTGAGCTTCCACAACGTCGTCTGGGGCGAAGAGCTCGAGGCCTTCTCGCTGGCCCAGGGCGAGGAGCTCGGCACGCTGCTCTTCGGCCGCAAGACCTACGAGGGCATGGCCAGCTACTGGACCCAGGAGACCGGCGCCATCGCCGACATGATGAACAACAGCGAGAAGGCGGTCGCCTCCCGCACGCTGGCGCAGGTGACCTGGAACAACAGCCGCCTTCTCGAGGGCGACCTCGTTGCCGCCGTCGAGCGTCTCAAGCGCGAGCCGGGCAAGGACATCTTCGTGTTCGGCAGCGCCGACCTGCTCGACACCTTGCTCGCCAATGGCCTTGTCGACGAGTACAGGCTGTGCATCGCACCCGTGTTGCTCGGCGCCGGCAACCCGCTGTTCAAGCCCGGCCGCGAGCTTGCGATGAAGCTGACCCAGACCACGCCGCTCAAGAACGGCGGCGTCATCCTGCGCTACCTGCCGCAGGCTGCTGCCTAGGCCGTCATGTTGCGGGCGATCGCTCAAGGCTTCTGAATCCTTCCCCGGATGGTGCCATGCCCTCACGGGGCGCGGCCCTGCCGTCACATCCTGAAGACGCCGAACTTGGTGTCGGCTATCGGCGCGTTGAGTGCTGCCGACAGGCTGAGCGCCAGCACCTCGCGCGTCCTTGCCGGGTCGATGATGCCGTCGTCCCAAAGCCTGGCCGACGAATAGAGCGGGTGCCCTTCGCGCTCGTATTTTTCCAGGACCGGGGCGCGGAACTCGGCTTCCTCTTCCTTCGACCAGCTGCCGCCCTTGCGCTCGATGCCGTCGCGCTTGACCATGGCGAGCACGGTCGCCGCCTGTTCGCCGCCCATCACCGAGATGCGGGCGTTAGGCCACATCCACAGGAAGCGCGGCGAATAGGCCCGGCCGCACATGCCGTAATTGCCGGCGCCGAACGAGCCGCCGATGATGATGGTCACCTTCGGCACCTGAGCGGTTGCCACCGCCGTCACCAGCTTGGCGCCGTCCTTGGCGATGCCGCCGGCCTCGTATTTTGCGCCGACCATGAAGCCGGTGATGTTCTGCAGGAACACCAGCGGAATCTTCCTCTGGCAGCACAGCTCGATGAAATGCGCGCCCTTCAGCGCGCTCTCGGAAAACAGCACGCCGTTGTTGGCGATGATGCCCACCGGCATGCCGTGGATGTGGGCGAAGCCCGTCACCAGCGTGGTGCCGTAGTTCTGCTTGAATTCGTCGAACTCGGAGCCGTCGACGACGCGCGCGATCACCTCGCGCACGTCATAGGGCTGGCGCAGGTCGGCGGGAATGACGCCATAGACCTCTTCCGGCGCATGAAGCGGCGGAATCGCTTTCTTCAGGACCAGCCCGATGTCCTTCTTCCGATTCAGGTTTTTGACGATGCGCCGGACGATCGCCAGCGCGTGTTCGTCGTCGACGGCATAGTGGTCGGCGACGCCCGAGACGCGCGTGTGCAGGTCGGCGCCGCCCAGTTCCTCGGCGCTCACGTCCTCGCCCGTCGCCGCCTTCACCAGCGGCGGACCGGCGAGGAAGATCGTCGCCTGGTTGCGCACCATGATCGTTTCGTCCGACATCGCCGGCACATAGGCGCCGCCCGCCGTGCACGAGCCCATCACGCAGGCGATCTGCGGAATGCCCGCTGCCGACATGTTGGCCTGGTTGAAGAAGATGCGGCCGAAGTGGTCGCGATCGGGAAACACCTCGTCCTGGTTGGGCAGGTTGGCCCCGCCGGAATCGACTAGGTAGATGCAGGGCAGGTTGTTCTGCAGCGCGATCTCCTGCGCTCGCAGGTGCTTCTTCACCGTCATCGGGTAGTAGGTACCGCCCTTCACCGTGGCATCGTTGACCACGATCATGCATTCGGTGCCCTCGACGCGGCCGACGCCGGCGATCAGTCCCGCCGAGGCGATGTCGCCGCCATAGAGGCCCCAGGCGGCGAACTGGCCGACCTCGAGGAACGGCGAACCGGCGTCGAGCAACTGCGCCAGCCTCTCCCTGGGCAGGAGCTTGCCGCGCGAGGCGTGCCGCTTGCGCGCGTCTTCCGAGCCGCCGCGCTCTACCGTCGTCGCCTTTTCGCCGATGTCGGCCACCAGCGATCGCAGGCGCGCGGCATTGGCCTTGAAGCTTTCGGAGGAGGGGGAGAGCAGGGAGTGGAGCGTCGGCATTTGTCCTCTTGGAGTGATACCCATGCGCTGCTGCGCCCAGGGCGCGTAGCAGTCATGGTGGGGTGGCGAATCTAACGCACTAGCCTCGTAATTTCGGCGAAGTCCAGCATCGTCGGTGCTCTAGCGTATGATCTCTATCCTGCAGCCGACGTCGAGGTCGGCCCATTTGCGGTCGGCGGTAAAGGCTGTCGCGCCCTCCCGGATGGCGAGCGCCAGGCACGCCCGGTCGCCCAGCGACAGGCCCTTGTGGCGGGTCATTGGCCGAAGGTGCCCGGCGATCAGTGCAAGGTGGTGGTCGAAAGGGGCCACCTGAAGGCGCAAATTCTCGTATTGTTGCCGGACCTCGATCTCGTCGTAGCCCTTGTCGGCAAGCTTGGAGATGATCTCCGTGACATTGACGGTGCAGACGATGCTCTCGTCGACGATGGCATGCACCCGTTCTGCTCCCGATTCTTGCAGCATGGCCGCCAGGACTGCAGAGGTGTCCAGAACGATCATTCTTCGCCCCACATGGCCCGACGTTCCGCGAGGAACTCGTCGACCACGCTCTCGCCCGGCTTCTTGTACTTTGCCATTTCTTGCTGGACCCGGGTGAGGGCCATCTGGTGCGAGATCAGCCTCAGTTCTCCATCCTCGACGTGCGCAACGAGATCGTCGCCGGGCTTGATGCCCATTTCCTCGCGCATCGCTGCTGGGATGACGAGGCGACCACCATCGCCCACGCGCAGGCGTTCGAAACGCGGCGGCTTGCGCAGCAGTTCATCCCGGATCCTGGAGCTGTAGGGCTTCTGCGGCTCTTCGGCGAAACCCTCCGGTATCTCTGGCTCAGTCATGGCATGAATCCCGATCTGTGGCAGAAAGCGAGATTATGCCATGAATGGCAAAAAGCGACAAACGTGCGCTGTCATGCCCCTTCCGCCATGATCTCGCGCCCGATCAGCCAACGCCGGATCTCGCTGGTGCCGGCGCCGATCTCGTAGAGCTTGGCGTCGCGCAGCAGGCGCCCCGTGGGATAGTCGTTGATGTAGCCGTTGCCGCCGAGCAGTTGCAGCGCATCGAGCGCCATCTGCGTTGCCTTCTCCGCCGCAAACAGCACGCAGCCGGCAGCGTCCTTGCGCGTCGTCTGGCCGCGGTCGCAGGCTGCCGCCACCGCATAGACATAGGCGCGCGCGGCATTCATCGTCGAATACATGTCGGCGAGCTTGCCCTGCACGAGCTGGAATTCGCCGATCGGCTGGCCGAATTGCTTGCGGTCATGGACGTAGGGCACCGCCACGTCCAGGCAGGCGGCCATGATGCCGATCGGCCCGCCGGCCAGCACCACGCGTTCGTAGTCGAGGCCCGACATCAGCACTTCGACGCCGCGGCCTTCCTCGTGCAGCACGTTTTCGAACGGCACCTCGACATTTTCGAACACCAGCTCGCCGGTGTTGGAACCGCGCATGCCGAGCTTGTCGAGCTTCTGCGCCACCGAAAAACCCTTCGTCGTCTTTTCGATGATGAAGGCGGTGATACCGCGCGATTTCCGCTCCGGATCGGTCTTGGCATAGACCACCAGCGTGTCGGCGTCGGGACCGTTGGTGATCCACATCTTGGAGCCGTTGAGCACATAGCAGTCGTTGCGCTTCTCGGCCTTGAGGCGCAGCGACACGACGTCGGAACCCGAGCCGCTTTCCGACATGGCGAGTGCGCCGACATTCTCGCCGGAGCACAGCTTGGGCAGGTACTTGGCTTTCTGCTCCGGCGTGCCCCAGCGCTTGATCTGGTTCACGCACAGGTTCGAATGCGCGCCATAGGACAGGCCGACCGAAGCCGAGGCGCGGGAGATCTCCTCCACGGCGACGACATGAGCGACATAGCCCATTTCCGAGCCGCCATATTCGCCTTCGGCGGTGATGCCCAGCAGGCCGAGCGCGCCGAGTTCCTGCCACAGATGCGCGGGGAACTCGTTCGAACGATCGATGTCGGCGGCAATCGGCGCGATGCGCTCCTGGGCGAAGCGCCGCACCATCTCGCGCAGGCTGTCTATGTCCTCACCGAGCCCGAAGTTCAGCGTCTTGTCGTACATGACTGTGCTCCGTGTTGGTCTTGGCGCCGGTCAGGCGCATGGTCATTGCAAGATAGGTCGCCGTCACTTCGTCGACCGACAGCCTCTCATCGGGACGAAACCAGACGATGACGCCGGTGATCATTTGAATGATGGCCATCGCGGTCAGGCCGGTATCGTCGACCTCCAGCACGCCAGCTTCCGCGCCGTCGCGCAGGATCGTCCTGAGCTCCTTCTCGTAGGCGGTGCGGAGCTTGAGGATGCCGGTCAGATTATCGCGCGAAAGGCTGCGCAGTTCCATGTTGGAGACATGCGTGGAGTGCCGGCGTTCGACATGGAAACGGATATGGTTGGCGACAAAGGCGGTCAGGCGCGCCACCGGGTCGTCATTGTCGGGGCGCGCGCTTTCCCAGGTGCCGAGCAGCGCTTCCATATGCTCGCGCATTAGCGTGCGGAGCAGGTCTTCCTTGGTGGGGAAATAGCGGTAGAGCGCCGCCGCCTGCACGCCCACTTCGGCGGCCAACTGGCGCATCGTCACGGCCTCGTAGCCATGGCGCGCGATCAGCAGCACCGCTGCGTCGCGGATTGCCGCTTCCGTCCTGCCGCCGTCCGAACCCGCCGTCCGCGCCATTGAGCCATTCCTCCCGGATGGGCCAATTAATAAAACGAACGTTAAATTAATTCAAGAGGCATCGTTGGGCGCGCCCTGGATCGGGGCTGGTGTGCCTCAGTCGCTGCGGAATGCGCGGCTGGCCTGGTCGGTCAGTGGCTTGAACAGATAGGAAAGCACCGTCCGGTCGGTGGTCTTGAGGAACACCTCGGCCGGCATGCCGGGCTTGAGGTCGGGGCTCCCGGCCTGTTCCAGGCTCCTGGCCGACAGGGCAATGCGCACGGCATAATAGGAGAGCCCGGCCTTCTGGTCTTCGATCATGTCGGGCGAAACCCGGTCGACCGTGCCGTCCACCTCGGGTGTGGTCTGCTGGTTGAAGGCCGACAGCCGGAGCGTCGCCGGCTGGCCGATGCGCACCTGGTCGATGTCTTGCGGCGCGACCCGGGCTTCCACCACCAGCGCGTCCGCCGTCGGCACGATCTGCATGATCGCTTCGCCGGGGGTGACGACGCCGCCGACCGTGTGGATGGCCAGCTGGTGCACGCGGCCGGCCTGCGGTGCACGGATGTCGATCTGCTTCAGCGACTGTTCGGCGGCGACCTGTCGTTCCCGCAATTCGCCCGCCTTGGCGTCGATCTCGCGCAGGTCGCTCGCCACCTGGCTGCGCATGTCCTGGTCGATCTGGATGATGGCGAGTTCCGTCTCGCTGATCCGGCCGCGCGTCTGCGCTGCCGCTGCCGTCAACTGGCCGTCCTCGCCGTCGAGTTGCGCTTGCGCCCGCTGGCGATCCGCCAGCCGTGAAATGGGCACCAGCTTCTTCTTCCACAGTTCCTCCATGCCGTCGAGCTCGACCTTGATCAGGGCGATCTCCTGCTGCTTGCTCTTCTGCTGGGCTTCGATGCCGGAGATTTCCTGGCGAAACTGGGCAATGCGCTCGCGCAACTGCGATACCTGGCCATCCCGCGCCTGCCGTCGGAGTGCAAACAGCTTGTTTTCGCCCTCAATCAGCTGGGCGATGCCGGGATCGGAGGCACGTGCTGTCAGTTCCTCGGGATAGGTAACCTCGCCAGCCCCGTCGCGCTCGGCGGTCAGGCGGGCCCGCCGCGCAATCAGCTCGTCCAGGCCGTTGTCGACGATGGCAAGATTGGCCTTGGCGACGGTATCGTCCAGCCGCACCAGCACCTCGCCGGCCGAAACCACGCTGCCATTGTGCACGTTCAGTGCGCCGACCACGCCGCCCTGCGGATGCTGGACTGCCTTGACGTTCGAATCGACCACCAGATGGCCGGCAGCCACGACAGCGCCCGACAGGCTGCTTGTCGCTGCCCACAGGCCGAGCCCGCCGACCAGCGCCAGCGCGGCAACGCCGCCCAGCCGCACGTTTCGTCTTATGGCATGGCGCAGCCGCTGCTGTTGCGGCGATGCGCCTTCGATCGGCTTGGCGCCCCTGTCGAGCAGCGCAAGCGCCTGTGTTTTCACCGACGCTGCAAGATCCCGCGCTGCCTTCAGCCGGTCTGCCGCGGAATGGGTCGTTACCAATGTCATTGTCAGCCCGCCGTTCCCACTGCATGGAGCGGCACCGGCACGGGTTGCAGTGCCTGCCTTGCGATGTCGCTCTTCAGGCCGAATGCCTGCTGCCTGCCGCCGCCGAGGACCAGCAGGTGGTCCAGGGCCGCGAGCGCGCTCGGCCGGTGCGCGACCACGATGACGATACCGCCGCGCGCCTTGATGCGCTCGATGGCCTGCGTCAGGGCCTGGTCGCCGGCTGCATCGAGATTGGAATTGGGCTCGTCGAGCACGACGAGGAACGGATCGCGATAGAGCGCGCGTGCCAGGGCCACGCGCTGGCGCTGGCCGGCGGAGAGTGCAGCCCCGCTTTCGCCGATCTCGGTCTGGTAGCCCTCGGGCAGACGCAGGATCATGTCATGCACGCCGGCTGCCTTCGCCGCCGCGATGATCGTCTCGGATGGCGCCTCGTCCTCGAAACGCGAAATATTCTGGCCCACGGTTCCGGCAAACAGCTCGACGTCCTGCGGCAGGTAGCCGACATGGCGTCCAAGCGATTGTGCCGGCCATTGCTCCAGTGCAGCGCCGTCCAGCCTGATCTTGCCGCGCATCAGCGGCCACACCCCGACCAGCGCACGCGCCAGCGAGGATTTTCCCGAGCCGCTGGGGCCGATGACGCCCATGCCGGATCCTGCCTGCAGCGAGAACTCTGCATCCTGCACCACCAGCCGCCGGTCGCCCGGCGCGACGACGCTGACGCCTTCTACGGCCAGTTCGGCGGCCGGTGCCGGAAGGTCCATTCCGCCTTCGCCGGCCGGCATGGCTGCGAACAGGTCGTCGAGGCGGCGCCAGCTCTGGCGCGCGTTGAGGAAGCTTTTCCAGTGCGCGATGGCGAGTTCGATCGGCGCCAGCGCACGCGATGTCAGGATCGAGCTGGCGATGATGATGCCCGGCGTCGCCTGCTGGTAGATGACGAGGTAGGCGCCCAGCGCCAGCACCATCGACTGCAGCATCATGCGCAGGATGCGCGACACCGAGCCGAAGCCGCTGGTCAGGTCGCTGGCGCGCTCCTGCGCCTCGCGAAAGTCGCCATTTGCCTTGCTCCAGCGCGTTGCCAGCCGGTCGCTCATGCCCATCGCGACGAGAACCTCGGCATTGCGGGCGCCTGCTTGGGCGATGGCGCTTCGCCGGGTGCTGAAGCCGGACATCGCCTTGGTCGGCCCGCGCACCAGGCGGTCGGTCAGCACGGTCAGGGCCACGAGCAGCAGCGCACCGATCAGTGCCGCGACGCCGATCCACGGATGAAAGAGAAAACAGATGCCGACATAAAGCGGCATCCACGGCAGGTCGAACAGGGCTGCCGGTCCGGCGCCGGAGAGAAAGCCGCTGACCTGGTCGAGGTCGCGCATCGCCTGCAGCCCTTCGCCGCGGTCGCGCGTGCGCAACGGCAGCCGCACGATGCAGTTGAACACGCGGCCGCTGATGATTTCGTCGATTCCGGCGCCGATCCGCGTCAGCACGCGGGCGCGCACCGCTTCGAGCACGCCCTGGAAGGCGTAGAGCACGGCCACGAGGATGATCAGCGCCACAAGCGTCGGCACGCTGCGGCTCGGCAGCACGCGGTCGTAGACCTGCAGCATGAACAGCGAGCCGGACAGCATAAGGATGTTGATCAGGCCGCTGAAGCCGGCAACGGCGACGAACGTGCCGCGGAAGGAGCCGAGCGCATCGCGCAGCTCGGAGCGGCGGTTCGGGTCATTCGCAAGCGGGTGGGTCAGGACTTATCCCCCATGGCAGCCGCTCGGCTGCAATGCGGCGGGCCTCGCCGAAACGAGGCCCGCCTCTTAGGTCGCAAGAAAGGTCAGGCGGCGACGTCGGCGTTCTGGTGGCCCGAATGTGCGGCCATCTGCGCCAAGATCTTGGCGACTGCCGCCTGGGCGGCATCGCCCGCATCGGCAACGCCGTGGCCGTCCGAAGGCAGGTGCGCCTGCAGCGCCGCGATCGCATGATCGACAGCCTGCTGGACATGGCCGCCGTCGGCAGTATCGTTGACCTGGTCGGCATTGATGTGCGCGGCCACCTTCGAGCTGAAGTTGAAGTGGTCGCCGTCGAGCGCCACCGTCTTCTTGGCCGAAGCGTCGGCGGAGCCGGCAACCTCGCGTTCGCCACGCGTGCCCGGGTCGCTGCGCGTGCCCTGGTCCTGGCCGAAATGGTCCATCTTCTTGAAGAAGTCGGCGAGCCAGGTGCTGG
Organism: Aminobacter aganoensis; assembly: GCF_014206975.1. Taxonomy (GTDB): domain Bacteria; phylum Pseudomonadota; class Alphaproteobacteria; order Rhizobiales; family Rhizobiaceae; genus Aminobacter; species Aminobacter aganoensis. The sequence continues at coordinate 322,876 of NZ_JACHOU010000002.1, read as the reverse complement.
CGGGGTTGCCGCCGGCACTGTTGCCGCCGGCGTTGCCCGTATCGGTGGTGTCGGCAACGTCGACCGACTTTGTCGGCGCGGTCGGTGCAGCCGTGCCTGCGTCGTCTGCGGTCTCGGTGGCAGCCAGCGTGCCCGACTTCATCACCGGGTCGATCAGGTCCTTCTTGACGTTCTTGGTGCCGATCGTCGCCGTCTGCGTCGACGTCGCGATGTTGGCGCCCGAGAAGGTCACCGTGTAGGTGCCGGGCTTCAGCACCAGGTCATAGCCGCCGGCGGCCGATGTCGTGGTCTTGAAGGTCTGGCCGGCGGCGTTCTTGGCCGTCACGGCGATCGCACCCAATCCTTCGCCCGGATCGTAAAAACGGTCGCCGTCCTTGTCGTCGAAGGCAACGCCGGTCAGGAACAGGTCCGAACCGGTCTTGGCGAAATCTTCCGTCACGAAGGCGCTCGAACGGCCTTTGTAGTCGCCGACCTCGAAGCCGAGGCCGACCTCACGGAAATTCGGGTTGAGGATGTTCGCCCGGTGTCCGGAGGAATTCATCAGGTTGGTGTGGAGCAGCTTCACTTCGTCGGTGTAGCCGGTCGGTGCGCGGGTCGTCGCCCAGGCGATGTTCTCGCCGGTCGCCCACGAGCCGCTGAGCGTGTAGCCGGCCGCCTTCATGCGCGTCGTCGGCGATGTGCCGCCGGAACCGGTGTGCGAAAAGACGTCCGCCGAAAGCATCCATCTGTCGTGATTTTCAGCGGCTTCGCTGAGGTCGTTGTCGAATGCCAGAGGCTGGGCGCCGGTCTTGGCGCGCTCCGCGTTGATGAGCTCGAGCAAGTACTGCTCGTTGGCGCTGTGCTGAGGCATAGGGTCTCCCCGGTTGGTTCTAGATTGCTGTTGGACCCCCAAAATGTCCCGTTCCGCCCGAAAACCGGCCTAGGCAGGAACTGTGTTGATGATGCGGCGCTCGAATGAATAAATTAGGATATGCGCATATATCTTCGCGCAGCCGTATGCTGCGGCTGGCGCTGCGTCTATCGACGGTTGAAATCGTCTTTTTGCGCTCAGGCGCCGCGGGCGGCCGCGATTGCCTTCGGTAGCTCTTCGGCGAAGATGTCGAGTTCGTGCTCGAGGCCGACGCTGACCCGGATGCAGCGGTCGAGCACCGGCGCCATCGGCTTGCGGATGAAGACGTCGCGCGCCAGCAGGTTGCGCATCACCTCGAGTGCAAAGGCGGCATCCCGGCCGCAGTCGATGGCCACGAAATTCGTCGCCGAGGGCAGGGGCTTCAGCCCGTTGTCGCTGGCGATCGCCGAGATGCGCTCGCGTCCGGCGGCCACCTTGGCGACCACCTCGGCCAGATAGGCCTGGTCGGCAAGCGCTTCCTCGCCGGCTATCTGCGCCATCCGGCTGACGCCGTAGTGGTTGCGCACCTTCTCGAAGCTGGCGATCACCTCGGCATCGCCGAAGGCATAGCCGCAGCGTATGCCGGCAAGGCCATAGGCCTTGGAGAAGGTCCGCATGCGCACGACATTGGGGCGCGATATGTCGACCGGCGGCAGCGCCGAGGCGGGCGCGGTCTCGCCATATGCCTCGTCCAGGATCAGCGTCGTCGTCTCGGGAAGCGCCTCGATGAAGCGCAGGATGTCGCCCGCTTCCCACCAGCTGCCCATTGGATTGTCGGGATTGGACAGGTAAACGACCGGTGCGTTCTCGCGCCTCACGGCCGCCAGCAGCCCTTCGAGGTCTTCCCTGTCGTCGCGGAATGGCACCGGCACCAGGCGTCCGCCGACGCTGGCGACATGGAAATTGAAGGTCGGATAGGCGCCGAGCGAGGTGACGACGGGCGTACCTTCCGTCGCGTACATGCGAACCACCAGGTTCAGCAGGCCGTCGATGCCTTCGCCGACGACCACGTTCTCGACGGCGACGCCGAGATGGCGCGCCAGCGCGACCTTGAGGTCATGGTTGTCGGGGTCGCAATATTTCCACATCTCGGCCGCAGCCTCCGCCATGCGCGCGACGACGCGCGGGGAGGGGCCGAACCCGCTCTCGTTCGCGCCGATCCGGGCGCGGAACGGCTTGCCGCGGTCGCGCTCCTGCGCTTCCGGCCCGACGAAGGGCACGGTCGATGGAAGGGCACGGATGACGGGCGTGAGCGGCGGGCGCATGGACATGAGGCAACTCTTGATGAAACGAACAGAACGCCGGCGCCTGCGCCGACGAAGTCACCTGCCTATACGACACAAAAGCCGCGACGTGCAGAGCTTTGTTGCTGCCGGTGGATCGGTGTGCCCGATAACCGACAACACCAGGATATGACGGCCAAGCCCCTGGAGGCGTGGGCCGAATGCGATATTCACGACGGGCCGTTTCGGCCCGCCGCAGGTCCCGGCGGGTCCGCCAGCCTCAGTGCCGTTCCAGCACCACCACGCAGCGGTCGAGATCGTTCGTCGCCAGGTGGGCATAGCGCATGGTCATCGACAAGGTCTGATGGCCGAGCCACATCTGCACGCGACGGATATCGATGCCGCCCTGCACCAGGCGCGAGGCGCAGGTGTGGCGCAATATGTGCGGCACCACCTGGTCGTCGGCACCCAGGCCCACTTCCGCCTTGGCCTCGTTCCAGATCGCCCGGTACTGCGGCTGCGTCAGCATCGCGAACGGGCCCTTCGGCCGGGGTCCGCGATCGGCCGGCCATTTGGTCGTTTCTCGGGCGCGTGCGGTCAGCGGGATGGTGCGGCTGCGTCCGGATTTGGTGATCCAGAAGCTGACGCGGGTGTCCTGGATGTCGTTCCAGATGAGGCCGATCGCCTCGCCGAGCCGGCAGCCCGAATCGACCAGGAACACGGAAAGCCGATAGGCGTCCTCGCTCTTGGCCTTGATGGCAGCAAAAAGCCTGTCCTCTTCCTCGAGCTCGAGAAAGCGGATTCGTCCCGCCCGTTCCTTCTGGCGACGGAACTCCGGCAGGCTGTGGATGTCACCCATTTTATAGGCCTTGCGCAGTAGTTTGCTCAAAGCGGCCATCTTTCTATTGATGGTCGCGTTGCTGTTACCGCGTTGGCGCAGGGAGCCTATCAGGCCGTCGAGCGTTTCCTGGGAGAATGCACTGAAGCGTTCGCCTAGAAGAACCTCGTCGATCTCGCCGATAAAGGAGCTGACATTGTACTTGTGCTTTCCGTCATCCCATAAAATATCTTTGTACTGAGAAAAAAGTTCTAAAACCCTGAATGACTTTACTTCTTTGATAGTGCTGAAATTGTATGTGACTTTGCAATTAGTCATCAGGGCGGCTGAATGATGGCCGCTCATAATATCGTTCCGTGAAGTTGACTTCTTCATAATGAGTGTCGGCAACCGTCCCGTGACTGGAGGCAATGGGTACTCCAGTGAGTGGCGGCCTACAAGATGACGGCGGCTGACGACAAGCCTGTGGGAACATCACGATTTCGTTCCCCCTGTCGTGAACCGTGCCTTACAGCGTCAATCTCCTCCTTCGTTCACGCAGGTTCCCAGCACTTTCCGCTGGTAGAAAAACGGCCCGGGATTCTTGCGAAGCCCGGGCCGCCTTATTGCTTACGACGTCAGTCGATTAGAACGAGGCGTCGAGACGGAGGAAGCCGTTGAACGAGCCGTCGCCGTTGACATCGTTGAAGCGACCGCTGTCGCCGTCGCCGTAGTTGAGGGCGAGCTTGGCGTTCAGGTTCTCGACGATCGTGTAGTCGATGACTGCGCCGATCTGCCAGTCGTCGAGGCCGGTCGAGACAGTGGTGAGGGCGGTGCCGTCAGCGGCAAACGTGCCGGCGTGGGCATCAGCGAAGTACTGGCCGCCGAAGCCGACGCGCAGCTTCTCGTTGACCTGGTACTTCAGGTAACCGCCGACCGACCACTCGTAGCCCGAGTAGAAGTCTTCTAGGCCGAACCAGGTAGCGCCCGACTCGTAGGCTGCGAGCAGTTCAACCGTCAGAGCGTCGGTCGCCTTGATGCGAGCGATACCCTTGAGGGCGAACTCTTCGAAGCGATCGTCATAGCCGGCGAACAGGTCGACCGAACCCCAGCCCTGCGACACCGAAACCTTACCGGTGATGAGCGGGATGTAGTCGAAGTTGCGGTCTTCTTCTTCCAGGCCGAGCGACACTGCGATGCCGTTGCCGGCGTCGAAGGTGTAGCGGATCTGGTTGACGAAGTCGCCGCCGCCGGAGTCGAACTCGCCGCCGAGGTCGCCGTCGAACAGGGTGTCGTTACGACCGACCATCAGGCCGCCGAGTTCGAAGAAGGCGTAACGGATCTTCGTGGTCGAGGAATCGCCGGTGTAGCCACCCGACGAATCGATGAGGCCAGTATCGGGATCGATGAAGAACGTCTCGCCCGTGGAGCCGCCGTTGTTGGAATATTCAAGCTCGATGAAACGACGGAACGTGCCGTATTCGGTTTCCGAACGGGCGTCGAGGTTGACGCGGGCCCGGGTCTCTTTCTTCCAGCCGTCATCGTCGTCGTCGAAGGCGATTTCGTAACGAACGAGGCCGCCGACCTTGAGGCAGGTCTCGGTGCCGGGGATGTAGTAGAAGCCCGCGCCGTAGACGTCGCAGATGCGGACGTATTCCATGGGTTCCGGCTCAGCGACGACGACAGCGTCGGCCGCACGAGCGCCGGAGACTGCGAGCAGAGCCGCAGCGGAGCCGAGAAGAAGGCTCTTAATGTTCATTTTCTGACCTCCAGTCAAAAGTTTCAAAAGAGGGTCTGGGTATTTTTTGCTGAAGGACAGCGTTCCCTGCCCCATCCCCGTTTGAAAAAGATGCGCACCGCGCTCCCTCTTCGACCCCGACATTACCCATGAGCCGCCGCGGTTCAACAACCAACGCAACCGGCAAGGGCGTCCCGGCGCTCTATCGCATGGCGATGTTGCACAAATGACACGATTTGATACCCCCCATAAAGAACTCATTAAGAAATGGCGCCGTTTCGACACCGCATTTCTGGGCATCCAGGCAATGCGGGACAGTGCCAAGCTTCGAATCGTAGGCCTTTTCCAAGGCATTCGGCGACAGCAGCTGCGCGGCCGATTCGTAATTCGCCAGGCAGACAGCGCTTTTTCCCGTCGATTGACGCAAAGCCTTATTGATTGTGCCGCACCTTTTCTTTATCCAGCGCGCAACGGAGAGGTGGCCGAGTGGTCGAAGGCGCTCCCCTGCTAAGGGAGTAGAGGTCAAAAGCTTCTCGTGGGTTCGAATCCCATCCTCTCCGCCAGCTTCAAGCCGTCAAATCTCAAGAACTCCAGAAACAATCGCTATTTCAATCGCTTGCGTCGAAACGGCCAGCGATTGCGGCGCTATCGTGCTCGCTTGTTCGTCCGTTTTTCGGCTTGCGATCGCGATTCTGACTGGAGGTCAGAAAATGAACATTAAGAGCCTTCTTCTCGGCTCCGCTGCGGCTCTGCTCGCAGTCTCCGGCGCTCGTGCGGCCGACGCTGTCGTCGTCGCTGAGCCGGAACCCATGGAATACGTCCGCATCTGCGACGTCTACGGCGCGGGCTTCTACTACATCCCCGGCACCGAGACCTGCCTCAAGATCGGCGGCCTCGTTCGTTACGAGATCGGCTTCGACAACGTCGAGGATAACTCGGCGACCCCAGCGGTTGACGAGGGTGAAAACGGCTGGCGCAAGACGACCAAGGCTCGCGTCAACCTCGACGCCCGTTCGGAAACCGAATACGGCACGTTCCGTCGCTTCATCGAAGTTGAATGGGCAAACGACGGCGGCACCTTCGCTGCGCCGAATGGCGTTGGCTTTCGCGCATATTCGGACGACTCGGCCATGGGCCTCCGTTATGCCTTCTTCGAACTCGGCGGCCTGATGGTCGGTCGTAACGACACCCTGTGGGACGGTGCCCTCGCCGGCGAGTTCGACAAGGGCGGCGGCGACTTCATCAACCAGATCCGCTACACCTTCGACGCCGGCAACGGCATCGCAGTGTCGCTCAGCCTGGAAGAAGAAGACAGCAACTATGACTACATGCCGCTCGTCGTCGGCAAGGTGTCGGTGTCGCAGGGCTGGGGTTCGGTCAACCTTTTCGCCGCCTATGACGACCGCTTCGAAGAGTTCGCCCTCAAGGGCGTTGCGAACGTCAAGGCGACCGACGCTCTGACCATCCAGGCGATTGCAACCTATGAATCCGGCGCAACCTGGCTTGGCCTGCTCGATCACTACTCCGGCTACGAGTGGTCGCTCGGCGGCTACCTGAAGTATGCCGTCAACGACAAGCTGTCGATCGGTGCTGGTGCTCAGTACTTCTCGGATCGCCATTTCGGTAACTTCACTACCGGCCAGACGATGTCGAGCGGTGCCGACGACTGGGCAATTGGCGCCGTCATCGACTACACGATCGTCGAAAACCTGAGTGCCAAGCTGGCGCTCAACTACAACGACGGCGACAGCTATGAGGCCACCGTCGCCAACCCAGACAACGACGGCGTGTTCTCGGGCTTCCTGCGTCTCGACGCTTCGTTCTAATCAGCTCATCTGCTGATCTGAGGAAAACCCGGCGGGCAACCGCCGGGTTTTTTCGTTGTGAAATGTGCCGTGGATCCGGTCGCCTGCACCCGGCGGTGTGCTCAGCCGGCATTTGGCGACAACAGGTATAGATGGGCTAAGCTGAGCTTTCGCTCAGGAACCCGGCGATCCGGTCAGGCAAATCCCCGCTCTCAAGCAATGGCGCGTGACCCTGGCCGCCAACCGTCATCGCTTCGAATTGCGGATGTCTCCGCCCCATCTCGTCCAGCGTTGCCGATGACAGCAGTCGTGAATTCTCACCCCGGATTACGAGCATCGGGATCGATGCCAGCGACTCGAACTGCGGCCACAGATCTGGCAGCGGCTGGGTCAGATCCATGGCCAGAACCGTGTTGATCAAGGCCGGGTCGTAGTCGGCGACCGGCCTGCCGTCTTCGTCGCGATAGATGGCGCGGACGAATCGCTGCCAGTCGGCCTCGGCCAGCGCCGGAAACGCAGCGCCGTGGATGGTTTTTTGCAGTTCGATCGCACCGGCGAAATCGGCCGGGCGAGGGGCGTTTTCCAGGTACGAACGGATGTGCGCAAGTCCGGCCGCTTCGATCACCGGGCCGATGTCGTTCAGCACCGCTGCCTTGATCAGGGCAGGGCGCATCGCGCCGAGCACATGGATGATCAGGCCGCCGCGCGACGTGCCGATGAAGGCGGCTTCATCGATGCCCAGCGCGTCGAGACCGGCGATGACGTCCGCCGTCTCGACCCCGACATTGTAGTTCTGCCAGTTCGGATCGTAGGCCGACAGTCCGCGGCCACGATAGTCGAAGCATATGATTCGACAGGGATTTTCCGGATCGTTGGCAAGGCGAAGCGCCAGCTCGTGAAAATCGCGTGCGTTGCGCGTCAGTCCCGGCAGGCAGACGACCGGCAAGCCGCCTCGAGTGCTATCGCCATATATCCGTGCATGAAGCTTCAGGCCGTCTTGCGACGCGTAGAAGAAATCTGAAAAGCCGTTCCCGTTGACCATCGCGCCGCTTCTCCACCCAGAGCGCCGCCGCGCTTGCCCGAACTAGCTAGCGAAGCCCCGGGGCGAGGTCAAATCGGCATGGAGGCAGGCACAACTGCGCCTCAGCGGCCGTTCATCAGGTCGCCATTGATGTCGTAGCTGCCCGACAGCCGCATCTTGTAGACCTGATAGTTCTCCATGACGCGCTGGACGTAGCTGCGGGTCTCCGAGAACGGGATGCGTTCGATCCAGTCGACGACCGTGTCGATGTCCTTGCCGCGGGGGTCGCCATAGCGCGCGATCCACTGGTCGGCGCGGCGCGGGCCGGCGTTGTAGCCGGCGAAGGTCAGCACGTAGGAGCCGTCGAAGCGGCCAAGCTGCTCGCCGAGGAAATTCGCGCCCAGGGTTGCGTTGTAGCCCGCGTCGGAGGTGAGGCGATCCTGCGAATAGGCCAGGCCGGCCTTCTTCGCCAGGTCCTTTGCCGTGCCCGGCATCAGCTGCAGCAGCCCGCGCGCTCCGGCTTTGGAAACCGCCGAGACCTTGAACTCGCTTTCCTGCCGCGCGATCGCATAGGCAAGAGCCTTGCCCGAGCCGGAGATGTTTGCCGAAGTCGGGATGACGCCGACCGGATGCGACAATGCTCCGACGTCGAGACCGCGCTGGGCGGCAATCTTGCCGACGCGCAGGGCGAGATAGTGGTTGTCCTGCCTCTCGGCCATGTTGGCGAGAAGCGCCAATTCGCCCGGGCTGTTCAACTGCGCGGCGAGATCGCGATAGAGCATCTCGGCATAGGCGGGGTAGCCTGCGCCTTCGAGCCGCGTGATCGCGCTGATGGCCTCGCGCTGGGCGAAGGTCTGGCGGTCGGCGGCGGTTGGTGCGGGATAGGCGACGTTGAGCGCCTTGCGGCCGATCCTTTCGGCGGCGAGCTGGCCGTAGAAGGTGGTGCCGTAGGTGGCGGCCCGCGCGAAATAGTCCTTCGCGTTGCCCGGGCCGCCGGCCTCGGCCGCCCGGCCGAGCCAGTAATAGGCGCGCGACAGCGAGATCGGGCTTCCGGCAATCTTGGCGATGCGTTCGAAATGGACCGACGCAGTCTTGGCATCGTTCAGGCCGCGCAGCGCATACCAGCCGGCATGGAACTCGGCTTCGACGGCATTGGTCGGGCTTTCGGCCGAATGCGCCGCAGCGATCCGGTAGGCGGTCTTGATGTCGCCGGCATCGAGCAATTCGCGCGACAGCACGCGCCGTTCGATCCACCAGGCGTCGGGATCGACCAGGCTGGCCCTGTCCTTCGGCGCCTTGAGCATGGCGGCGGCTGCGTCGGTGAACTTGTCCTGCTTGCGCAGGTAGCGCGACTTGGCGAAGAAATAGCCGGCCGAACGTTGGCTTGCCGGTACGGCTTCGAGCAGCGCCGCCGCCTTCTTGTCGCCCTTGATGACCGCCGACCAGGCGTCGGCCAGCGGCTTGGCGCCGGCCAGTTCGGCGACGCGGGCCGCCGAGTTGACCCGGTCCGCATAGAGCATTCTTTCCATGCGGATGCGGTGGTCGGCCGCCGGGATTAGTGCTGCGAATTCGGCGAGGACCGCGACTTCCTGCTTGGCCTCGAGCTTTTCGGTGCGCCAGAACGGGGCGATGGTTGCGCGCGCCGCCTTGGCGTCGCCGAGCTCCACCTGGGCGCGGGCGAGCAGCATCGCACCCTGGACGGTCTGCGGCTCGCTGCCGGCGAAGGCCCGCACGACGACGCGCGGGGCCGGCGCCTCGCGCGCCATGGCGCGTTCGCTGTTGCGGCGCAGCGTGGCGAGGCCCGGCCACGATGGCAGCGCCTGGGCGGCAGCCGCGATGTCGGCGCTGGGAACCTTGTCGCCGCCATTGATGGCGATCGCCCACATCAGGATGTGGCGGTCGAGCGCGGTCGCCGGCAGGCTGTCGCGCACCGCACGGGCCTGCGTGAAATCGCCGCTGGACAGGGCGTCGAGCCCGTTCTTGAGCTGATCGATCGTGCCGAAGGCCGCGCGCACCGCATCCGGCTTGCCGATCGACGCGAACGGCAGGGCCGATGTCGCCTGCGGGTCGATGCTGGAACTCCCGGCGGGCAGGGGCACCAGGGTCAAAAGAGCGCTCAAAAGCGCGAGATGATGCGGCCTGGCTGCCGGAATGATCTTGGTCATTCCCTATCCTTGCGGGGTGTGGTCGGGAGCGGATCGTTCGAGACTAGGTTTATCTGGTGAAGAGCCGGTTAATGAAAGGTTAGCGCGGTCGTTCGATTCGAACTCATATAAGTGGCGCTCACACTTGCCGCAAATTGGTGTCGAGACTATGGTGCGCGGCCCCGCTTTCGGCTAGAAAGCCGGCGACATCAAACAGACCGTGAAACCGTAGGGTTCCTGGAGTTGGACGATATGCTGAGAGGCTCATTCACCGCGCTCGTGACACCATTCGACACGAATGGCCGTCTCGACGAGAAAGCCTTTCGCGAGTTCGTCGAATGGCAGATCGCCGAAGGCACAAACGGCCTGGTGCCGGTCGGTACCACCGGCGAGTCGCCGACGCTGAGTCATGACGAGCATCGCCAGGTGGTGAAGATCTGCGTCGAGGTCGCCCGCGGCCGCGTGCCGGTCATTGCCGGTGCCGGCTCGAACAACACCGAAGAGGCCGTCGGCCTGGTGAAGTTCGCCGAAAGCGTTGGTGCCGACGCCGCACTGGTCGTCACGCCCTATTACAACAAGCCGACCCAGCGCGGGCTTTATGCGCATTTCGCCGCCTGTGCCGAGGCGACGAAGCTGCCGATCATCATCTACAACATCCCGCCGCGCTCGGTCATCGACATGACGCCCGAGACGATGGGACGGCTGGCGCACGACTTCAAGAACATCAAGGGCGTCAAGGACGCGACCGGCAAGGTCGAGCGCGTCTCCGAACAGCGCATCACCTGCGGCAAGGATTTCATCCAGATGTCGGGCGAGGATGCCTCGGCGCTCGGCTTCAACGCCCATGGCGGCGTCGGCGCGATTTCCGTGACCTCGAACGTCGCGCCGCGTCTTTGCGCCGAGTTCCAGCAGGCGAGCCTTGCCAACGACAAGGACAAGGCGCTCGAGTTGCAGGACCGCCTGATGCCGCTGCACAAGGCGATCTTCATCGAGCCCGGCGCATCGGGTGCGAAATATGCCCTGTCGCGCCTCGGCAAGATCCAGAACGTGCTGCGCTCGCCGCTGATGACCGTCGAGGCGTCCACCGCCGAGAAGATCGACACGGCGATGAAGCACGCCGGCCTCATCAACTGAACCCACAAGGGTTGCGGAATAGCTTCCCCGCAGCCATGTAGGGCTCTTTGGATCGTGCGTTCCCGAGGCTCCGCGCCTCAGAATGAGGCAAGCCGTTCCGCTTCGTCCGCCAGGTCGCGATTCCAGCGTCCGGCCCGGACTGTCGCGGCAACCTCCTCGCCCTGAAAGTGCACCCCCCGGCTTGTCGAGGGGGCGCCCCGAAGGACGCACCAAACAGATTGCGATGCCATGAGCCAGGGCAAGAAGTCCGACCCCAACAACAAGATCGCCGCGGAAAACCGCAAGGCGCGCTTCAACTATGAGGTGCTCGACACGCTCGAGGCCGGCATGGTCCTGACCGGCACCGAAATCAAGTCGCTGCGCCTCGGCCAGGCCAATATCCAGGAGTCCTACGCCTCGTTCGAGGGCGGCGAGCTCTGGCTGATCAATTCCTATGTGCCGGAGTATCTCCAGGCCAACCGCTTCAACCATGAGACGCGGCGCCGCCGCAAACTGCTCGTCAACAAGCGCGAGATGGCCAAGCTGGCCCAGAACATCGAGCGAGAAGGCATGACGCTCGTGCCGCTCAAGATCTACTTCAACGATCGCGGCATGGCCAAGATGCTGCTCGCCGTCGCGCGCGGCAAGAAGCTGCACGACAAGCGCGAGACCGAAAAGCAGCGCGACTGGAACCGCGAGAAGGGCCGTCTGCTCAAGGAGCGCGGGTAGGCCGGGTATTGCCTTCTCCCACGTGGGAGAAGGCAGGCGCCTCGTCATCCCATCCTTCGACAGGCTCAGGATGAGGGCTGCGCTTGGGCTCAGGATGGGGGTTGCGCTGGGCGCGTGCCGCATCAGAGATTTGCGCTACCCCTCATCCTCTTGCCTGGACCTCCCCCCGTTCACGGGGAGAAGAAGCCAAGCTTGTTCACCGCCACGCTCGCTTTCGCGCCTGGCCATTGTCATCCTTCGACAAGCTCAGGATGAGGAAGTTCGGGAAGCGGGGCGCGAGGCCGTGCCTTCCGATAGTATTTTATGTGGCGCGACGTTCGCGCCCCGCCCGGTGTTCTTGCCCCGCTCTTCGCGGCAGCGGGGTTTCCGCAGGCCGCCAGCAAGGCCCAGGCTTGGGGGCTCATCACCCAGCAGAAGATCCGACCTCCTGCCAGCCCGGCACCGGCGCTTCCCCCCGTTGCCCGGTGCGCACCGGAGTCCCGTGGAAGATCGCGAGGGTGATGATACGGGAGGTTGAGAGGGGGGTGGAAAAAGGCGGGCGGCTATCCACGCGGCATGCTGACAGAGTTGCTGACAGGGTGCGGTGGGAAAATGTCGGTTCCGACCGTGAGAAGGTTGGCAGGGAAGCTAAAAAGTAAGGAAATATCAGTGACTTATCCGCCGGAAAACCGTGCTCGGACGTCGCAGGGCTGACTCTATTCCTGCAGGAATTTGGCTACGTCGCGGAAAACATTGACGAACATTTCTTCCGTCAGAACGCCCGTATTGGTGTTGTAGCGCGAGCAGTGATAGCTCGAGAACACCGCGATGCCGCCGACGTCGGAGCGTGCGCCATGCTTGAACGGAACGGCGGCGACACGTGCGCCGAGCGCCCTAACGGTCGACTGGTGGCCGATCGAGCCGAGCGTCAGGATGGCCTTCAGGTTGCGGAATCGTGCGATCGTCGGCACCAGGAAGGTGCGGCAGGTGTTGATCTCGGCGCCGACCGGCTTGTTGTCGGGTGGCACGCAGCGCACCGCATTGGTGATCGCCGTGCCGATCAGTTCGAGGCTGTCGTCGGGCCGCGCCTCGAATTCGCCGCGGGCCATGCCGAAGCGCTTCAGCGTGGCGTAGAGCAGGTCGCCGGCATAGTCGCCGGTGAACGGCCGCCCGGTGCGGTTTGCCCCGCGTACGCCCGGCGCGAGACCGACGATGAGGAAGCGCACGCTGTCTTCGCCTTCGGGCGGAAGAAAGCTGCTGACGGGCGCGTTGTACCAGCCCGGCTCGCGCTGCCGCCAGCCGGCAATGAAATCATGCAGGCGCGGGCAGAGCGGGCAATCCCGGTCGGGATCGACGGGCAGGGCAGGCGACGACAGCATCAAATGTCGTCGGTCGCCGGATCAACGGGGTCGACCTTGCGGACCGGGCGCTCCGAAGGCTCGCGGCCGATGTCGCCCTTCAGCGTCATCAGGTCGATGAAGTGGTCAGCCTGGCGGCGCAGGTCGTCCGAGATCATCGGCGGCTGCGAAGCCATGGTCGAGATCACCGAGACCTTGCGGCCGCGGCGCTGCAGGGCCTCGACCAGCGTGCGGAAATCGCCGTCGCCGGAGAAGATGACATAGTGGTCGACGACATCGGCGAGTTCCAGGGCATCGACGGTCAGTTCGATGTCCATGTTGCCCTTGATCTTGCGTCGCCCGGTGGCGTCGGTGAATTCCTTCGCCGGCTTGGTGACGACCTTGAAGCCATTGTAGTCGAGCCAGTCGATCAGCGGGCGGATCGAGGAGTATTCCTGGTCCTCGACCAGGGCGGTGTAATAATAGGCCCGCAGCAGGTAGCCGCGCTTCTGGAAGCTGGAAAGCAGTTTGCGATAGTCGATGTCGAAGCCCAGCGCGCGGGAGGTCGCGTACAGGTTGGCTCCGTCGATAAAGAGTGCGATTTTCTCGCGCGGATCAAACATAGGAAAATTTCCTCGTTGAAATAGGCTGTCGCCAAATACGTCAATATCGAGCGCCCGGTTTCTCCCCAAATCAATGACTTGCCCCAATGCGGCAAATATCGCCCGTGGTGCATCATTCCAAGAGGGGCAGGGTTGTGAAGCGGTAAAATAATTGTGGGTGGGCCGGTGGCGCGACGCTGTCGCTTGGAAGGCGAAGCAGGCTTCACGCTTGAATTGCGCGGCCTTTCAGGTTAATGCACGCGCCAGCTTTCCGTCAAATCCATGCATGAAAGGGGCACTTCATGGCCCGCGTAACCGTTGAAGACTGCATTGACAAGGTCGACAACCGCTTTGAGCTGGTGCTGCTCGCCGGCCATCGCGCCCGCCAGATCTCGCAGGGCGCGCAGATCACGCTTCCCCGCGACAACGACAAGAACCCGGTCGTGGCGCTGCGCGAAATCGCCGACGAGACGCTTTCGCCCGACGATCTCAAGGAAGACCTGATCCACTCGCTGCAGAAGCACGTCGAGGTCGACGAGCCCGAGCCGGAGGCGCCCGAGCCTGCCGACCAGACCACGGCCTCCGCCGTCGACAGCGACGAGCCGGAAGAGAACATCAACTTCGACCGCATGTCGGAAGAAGACCTGCTCGCCGGCATCGAGAGCCTGGTGGCACCGGAAAAGAGCGACGACTACTGAGACCTGTCGAGAATTCTACCCTGCCGGCCACCTGAGACGGCGGGGCGAATTCTCAAAAAGGTCTCGTGTCGCGCCAAAACGCGCGCCAAACCGGCCAATCGGCACTTCCGCGCCGCCACATCAGTGTTTATCTATGACATGCGTCGCAAGCCCTTGCGGCGCATGATTCATTTCGAGTTACGGGAAGCCGCCCATGATGCGTCAGTATGAGCTTGTCGAGCGCGTCCAGCGCTACAAGCCTGACGTCAACGAGGCACTTCTCAACAAGGCCTACGTCTATGCCATGCAGAAGCATGGCCATCAGCGCCGCGCCTCGGGCGATCCCTATTTTTCGCACCCGCTCGAAGTGGCGGCGATCCTGACCGACATGCATCTCGACGAGGCGACGATCGCGGTCGCCCTGCTGCACGACACCATCGAGGACACCAGTGCGACGCGCGCCGAGATCGACGAGCTGTTCGGCCCCGACATCGGCAGGCTGGTCGAGGGCCTGACCAAGCTGAAGAAACTCGACCTCGTCTCCAAGAAGGCCGAGCAGGCGGAGAATCTGCGCAAGCTGCTGCTGGCGATCTCCGAGGACGTGCGCGTGCTGCTGGTCAAGCTCGCCGACCGGCTGCACAACATGCGCACGCTGCATCACGTGCCGGAAAGCAAGCGCCTGCGCATCGCCGAGGAGACGATGGACATCTATGCGCCGCTGGCCGGACGCATGGGCATGCAGGGCATGCGCGAGGAGCTGGAAGAGCTGGCCTTCCGCTACATCAATCCGGAGGCGTACCGCACCGTCACCGAGCGGCTGGCCGACCTCTCCGAGCGTAACAAGGGCGTGCTCGCCGACATCGAAAAGGCGCTGTCGGCGCAGTTCGAGAAATACAGCATCAAGTCGACGGTGAAGAGCCGGCAGAAGAAGCCGTGGTCGGTGTTCCGCAAGATGGAGACCAAGGCGCTGTCCTTCGAGCAACTGTCCGACATCTTCGGTTTCCGCGTCGTCGTCGACGGCGTCGAGGACTGCTACCGCGCGCTCGGCGCGATCCACACCACCTGGTCGATGGTGCCGGGGCGGTTCAAGGACTACATCTCGACGCCGAAGCAGAACGACTACCGTTCGATCCACACCACCATCGTCGGTCCGTCGCGCCAGCGCATCGAGTTGCAGATCCGCACCCGCGAGATGAACAAGGTCGCCGAGTACGGCGTCGCGGCGCACTCGATCTACAAGGACAACGTGCCCAAGACCAACGGCGCCGAGCACCAGATCTCCAAGGAAACCAATGCCTATGGCTGGCTCCGGCGGACGATCGAGCAGCTCGCCGACGGCGACAATCCCGAGGATTTCCTCGAAAATACCAAGCTCGAACTGTTCCAGGACCAGGTCTTCTGCTTCACGCCCAAGGGCATGCTGATCGCGCTGCCTCGGGGCGCGACGCCGATCGACTTTGCCTATGCGGTGCACACCGATGTCGGCGACACCTGCGTCGGCGCCAAGGTCAACGGCCGGGTGATGCCGCTGATGACCGAGCTCAAGAACGGCGACGAGGTCGAGATCATCCGCTCCAAGGCGCAGGTGCCGCCGGCGGCGTGGGAATCGATCGTGGTCACCGGCAAGGCCCGCTCGGCGATCCGGCGGGCGACCAAGAACGCCATCCGCAAGCAATATTCCGGGCTCGGCACCCGCATCCTCGAACGCGCCTTCGAGCGCGCCGGCAAGAAGTTCACCAAGGACGGGCTGAAGCCGGTTCTGCACCGGCTGGCGCGCAAGGACATCGAGGACGTTCTGGCCTCGGTCGGCCGCGGCGAGCTGTCGTCCAACGACGTCGTCCGCGCCGTCTTCCCCGACTACAAGGAAGAGCGCGTCACCCAGTCGGCGAAGCCGCGCGAGGAAGGCTGGTCGAAGATCCGCAACGCCGCGGGCATGCTGTTCCAGATCCCGGGACGCTCGTCGACGCCGCCGCGCAAGGAAAGCAAGCGCTGGGGACCGGCCGTTCCGATCCGCGGCGTCAGCGGCGACCTGCCGGTGCGCTTTGCGCCGGAAGGCGCTGTGCCGGGCGACCGCATCGTCGGCATCATGCAGCCGGGCTCCGGCATCACCATCTATCCGATCCAGTCGCCGTCGCTGATGGCCTTCGACGACCAGCCCGAGCGCTGGATCGACGTGCGCTGGGATCTTGACGAGGACTCCAAGGAGCGCTTTCCGGCACGCCTGACGGTGACGGCGATCAACGCGCCGGGCTCGCTCGCCGACATCGCCCAGGTGGTGGCGGCCAACGACGCCAACATCCACACGCTGTCGATGGTGCGCACGGCGCCCGACTTCACCGAAATGCTGCTCGATCTCGAGGTCTGGGACCTCAAGCACTTGAACCGGCTGATCTCCCAGCTCAAGGAAAACACCAGCGTCAGCGACGCCCGCCGCGTCAATGGCTGACGGCGGGGCCGCGCGACAGGAAAGACGAAACCGATGCAGACAAGCGACGTCCTCGACATCTTCCGCTCGGCCGGTGCCGTTCTGGAAGGCCATTTCATCCTGACCTCGGGCCTGCGCAGCCCGACCTTCCTGCAGAAGGCGCGCGTCTTCATGCACGCCGACAAGACGGAGGTGCTGTGCAAGGCGCTGGCCGACAAGATCCGTGCCGATGTCGCCGGCGACATCGATTATGTCGTCGGACCGGCGATCGGCGGGCTGATCCCGGCCTATGAGACCTCACGCCACCTGAAGGTTCCGGCGATCTGGGTCGAGCGAGAGCAGGGCACCTTCCGTCTGCGCCGCTTTGAAATAGAGAAAGGCGCCCGTGTCGTCATCGTCGAGGACATCGTCACAACCGGCCTGTCGATCCGCGAGACCATTGCCTGCCTGGCCGAGCTCGGCGCCGAGGTCGTGGCCGCCGCCTGCATCATCGACCGCTCGGCGGGAAAGACCGATGTCGGCGTGCCGCTGATCGCGCTTGCCGAATACGAGGTTCCGGCCTATCCGGCCGATCAGCTGCCGCCGGAACTGGCGGCGATCCCGGCGGTAAAGCCGGGCAGCCGGAATATCTGAGGCGGATGGCGGTGAGCCTGATCGCGCCAGGACATTTGCCCAGCGGTGCAGAATGTGGCGCGGCGCTGCGGACGGCGGTCTTCTCCCCGTCCTTCACGGGGAGAAGATGCCGGCAGGCAGATGAGGGGCAGCGGAAACGCAGCAAGATTGCCCCTCACCCATACCCTCTCCCCGTGAAGGACGGGGCGAGGGGGGCGTCTGCCTCGCGCCCGTCTTCAGAAATGCGGATAAGCTCTGGCCTTCGCGATACTGTGGAGCAGCCATGATCCTCGGCATCGGCAGCGACCTCGTCGACATCAGGCGGATCGAAAAATCGATCGCCAGGCATGGCGAGCGTTTTGTCCAGCGCATCTTCACCGACGTCGAACAGGAGCGCGCCGAGAGCCGCCGCGGCCGGATCGCCTCCTATGCCAAGCGTTTCGCCGCCAAGGAGGCGTGCTCCAAGGCGCTCGGCTGCGGCATTGCCGAGGGCGTGTTCTGGCGCGACATGGGCGTGGTCAACCTGCCGGGCGGGCGGCCGACGATGCAACTGACCGGCGGCGCGGCGAAGCGGCTGGCAGCGATGCTGCCGGACGGCCATCGCGCCGTGGTCCACCTGACCATCACCGACGATTTTCCCCTCGCGCAAGCCTTTGTGATCATCGAGGCGCTGTCGGTCGAATAACGGCCACTATCTTAAGGTTTTGGCGGCGGCTGGGACATTGCCCCGGCGACGGCGAGCCCTTATACCCATCGCGACCTACAATCGAGGACGACATGAGCGTGGCTGAAAAACAGAAGAAGTCCGGCGGGCTGGGCGAGACCGTAAGCGTCATCGTCCAGGCGCTGCTGCTCGCCCTGGTGATCCGGACGTTGCTGTTCCAGCCGTTCTCGATCCCATCGGGTTCGATGCGGCCGACGCTGCTCGAGGGCGATTATCTGTTCGTCACCAAGTGGGCCTACGGCTACTCGCGCTATTCGCTGCCGCTGTCGCCCAACCTGTTTAACGGCCGCATCTTCGGCTCGGATCCCGAGCGCGGCGACGTCGTCGTCTTCAAGTTCCCGCCCAACCCTTCGCTCGACTACATCAAGCGCGTCGTCGGCCTGCCGGGCGACCGCATCCAGATGAAGGAAGGCCAGCTCTACATCAACGGTACCGCCGTTGCGCGCGAGAAGGTCGGCCAGATCGACAATCCCGACATCACCGAGGTCAACCGCCCGGTCGACGTCTATCGCGAGACGCTGCCGAACGGCGTTTCCTACGACACGCTCGACCTGACGCCGAACGCGATCGGCGACGACACCCGCGAGTTCGTCGTGCCCGAAGGTCATTTCTTCATGATGGGCGACAACCGCGACAACTCGACCGACAGCCGCTTCAATGTCGGCTTCGTGCCGGGTGAAAACCTCGTCGGCCGCGCCAACATCATCTTCTTCTCGATCGCCAACGGTGCAAGCCCGCTGGAAATCTGGAAGTGGCCGACCGAGATGCGCGCCTCGCGCCTGTTCAACTTCGTCCGATAGGCATGGCTGGCAAGCGGCTCACCGCAACGGAACTCGCCGACGCGCTGCAACTCCGCACCGGCCACATCTTCCGCGACCACCAGCGCCTGCAACGGGCGCTGACGCATGGCAGTGCGCGCAGCGCCCATGCCGGCGTCGACTATGAGCGTTTCGAGTTCCTGGGTGACCGGGTGCTCGGGCTGGCTGTTGCCGACATGCTGCTGGCCGACTTCCCGAACGCGCCCGAAGGCGAGCTTTCGGTCAGGCTCAACGCGCTGGTCAATGCCGAGGCCCTGGCCCAGATCGCCGACGAGATCGGCCTCGCCGAGCTGATCCGCGCCGGCAGCGAGGTGCGCAACCTCGCCGAGCGCAAGCGCGTCAACCTGCGTGCGGATGCGCTGGAATCGCTGCTTGCCGTCGTCTATCTCGATGGCGGGATGGACGCCGCCAAGCGCTTCATCCACAAATTCTGGAAGCCGCGTGCCGAAGCCGCAGGCGCGGCCCGCCGCGACCCCAAGACCGAATTGCAGGAGTGGGCGCACCAGGCGTCGACTTCAGTGCCTGCCTACCAGATCGAAAGCCGCACCGGCCCGGATCACGACCCCGTCTTTTCGGTGAGCGTGCGGGTCGGCCAATTGTTGCCCGCCACAGGCACCGGCCGCTCCAAGCGCGAGGCCGAGCAGAACGCCGCCGCCGCCCTCTTGGTGCGCCAGGGCGTATGGAAGAACGAGGAGACCGCATCGTGACCGATGCCCCTGAGACCGCCACGCCCGCGACGGGTGCCACCCGCTCGGGCTTCGTTGCCCTTCTGGGCGCGCCCAATGCCGGCAAGTCGACGCTGGTCAACCGGCTCGTCGGCGCCAAGGTGTCGATCGTCACCCACAAGGTGCAGACAACGCGCGCCATCGTGCGTGGCATCGCCACCCACGACAACGCCCAGATTGTGTTCATCGACACGCCGGGCATCTTCAAGCCGAAGCGTCGCCTCGACACGGCGATGGTCACCACCGCCTGGGGCGGGGCCAGGGACGCAGACGTCATTCTGGTGCTGATCGACGCCGAACGCGGCATCAAGGGCGACGCGGCAGCCATCCTCGAACGCCTCAAGGATGTGCGCCAGCCCAAGGTGCTGATCCTCAACAAGGTCGACCGGGTCGATCCCGAAAAGCTGCTGAAGCTGACGGCGACCGCCAACGAGGCCGTCGAGTTCGAGCGCACCTTCATGGTTTCGGCGCTGACCGGCTCCGGCTGCAAGGATTTGCTCGACTTCCTGGCCAAGCGCCTGCCAGAGGGTCCGTGGTATTATCCCGAGGACCAGATCTCCGACCTGCCGATGCGCCAGCTTGCGGCCGAGATCACCCGCGAGAAGCTCTATCTCAGGCTGCATCAGGAATTGCCGTATTCGTCTCACGTCGAAACCGAAAAGTGGGAAGAGCTGCCGAACGGCTCGGTCCGCATCGAACAGGTGATCTTTGTCGAGCGCGACAGCCAGAAGAAGATCGTGCTCGGCCACAAGGGCGAGACCATCCGCGCCATCGGCCAGGCGTCGCGCATGGAGATCGCCGGCATACTCGAGCAGAAGGTGCACCTGTTCCTGTTCGTCAAGGTGCGCGAGAACTGGGGCGACGATCCCGAGCGCTACCGCGAAATGGGACTGGATTTCCCGCACTAAGCTGCAACCAGTCTCCTGGTCGCCCAAAGTCTTCGGGCCTGTCAGCATGAGCCGAGGCCGCATGTCCGCGTCGGCGGCCATGCCTCACAGCACTTGAAGCCCGAGGTTGCGCAAGAGATCCGTCGCCTGGCTTTTCGAGATGGCGGCACCTTTCAGGAATGCCGCATCGTTGAGCTTGAGCGGCCCGAGGTCGCAGCCGCGCAGGTCGGCGCTTTCGAAGCGGCACAGACGCAGGGCAGCACCGCGCAGGCTGCAGCCATCGAAAACGGCTTCGCGGAAGTCGCAGTTCCTGAGGTCGGCGTCGCTGAAATCGAGGCTTTCAAGCGTCTTGCGGCGAAACGAAACGCCTGACAGGAACACGCTGACAAGCCGGCACTCCTGAAAGTCGATGCCGTTCATCGAGCAGTCGGCGAAGGTCGCGCCGGTCAGCTTGCAGCGACGGAAAGCGGTGGTGTTGAGCCGCGAGCGCGTCCAGTCGGTGTTCGACAGGTCACAGCCCTCGAATTGTGCGTCGACCGCATCGATGGACGTAAGCTTCGCCCGCGACATGCGGCAGTTGATCCATCGGCTGTCCGCCAGATTTGTCGCCGCGAAGTTGCATTCCGGCATGTTGCAGTCGACGAATTCGCAGCCGCTGAGATCGAGGCGCGCAAGCGAAGTGCCGAGCAGGTCGAGGCCGCTGAACGATTTCTGGCCTGCGGCGAGGCGGCCGGGGAGGGCTGTGTGGTCTTCCGGAGTGCTTGGCATGATCTCGTTGCGAGGCAAAGGGCCTCGTGTTCGATTGATTCTGACGACACCATTTGCTTAGCAGTTCGGGACGAGGAAAGCTGCTTGTCGCGGGAGCCCCGGCGTCGATGGCGACGTGGCCGGACGCATGATCTAGCCATCAATGGTTTGGCTGGAGATGCTGTCGGCTGGACGAAACCCGTATCGGAGAACATGGTTCGGGTAGGACTGGTCGGCGATCTGGAAACGCGTTTCCCCGACCTTCTCAAAGCCCTTTCTCAGGTAGAAGTCCGTGGCGCGGGTGTTTTCCGCATTGACCGTGAGCCAGACATCCGGCCGGCTGGCAGCAGCGCAATATCGCAGGGCTTCCGCGAGCAGTCTTGCGCCGGCGCCGGAGCCCTGGTGGCGGGGTTGGACGTAGAGCGTCGAGATTTCGAGGTCGGAGCATCCCGCTACAGGCGCCGGCGAACCCAACGAGACGTGGACGAATCCGTCGATGCCGACGGTGTTTTGCGAGGATGGTCTGGCCAGCCTGCGTCAGGATCCCTTCGAAGCGGGCGGCGGTGAAATGATCCAGGGCGTAGTCGGCGAAGAACGCACTGACGCCGTTGCGAATGTAGGTGTTCAGCCAGACTTCCAGGCCGAGCGCGGCGAGGCTGGAGGCATCCGTCAGTCTGGCCGGTCTGATCACGTTCGGTCCATTCTATCCAGTGTGGGTCAAGCTGCGGATAGGGGATGGCTCGCTGTTTGGGAAGGCACGACAACCTGCACGCGCAACGTTGGCGAAGGTTTCATCGGCCGTCCGAATTCGTCGGCTGGCTTTGGGATGGTTTCACACCGAGGAACTCGTCGCCCCTCGGAACCGGAAGCGGCATGCGTCGGGCTGCTGGCACAAGGGCTGGCACGGAGAAACGCATTCACCCCGGCGGCGCGGGCGGTTATACAGGCCCGACCGATTGCACTGGACCTTGCCATGACCGATACCGTTCTCAACCGTTTCCTGCGCTACGTCGTCATCGACACCCAAGCCGACGGAAGCTCGACCTCCCAGCCGTCGACCGAAAAGCAGAAGAACCTCGGCCGCCTGCTGGTCGAGGAACTGCAGGCGATCGGCCTTGGCGATGCGCATCTCGACGAGCATGGCTACGTCTACGCCACGATCCCGTCGAACAGCGACAAGCAGGTGCCGGTGATCTGCTTCTGCTCGCACATGGACACCGCCCCTGATTTCACCGGCACCAATGTCAAGCCGCAGGTGATCCGGAACTATGCCGGCGGCGACATCGTGCTGCCGGGCGATCCCTCCCGCGTCATCCGGGTGAGCGAGCATCTCGAACTGAACAACCAGATCGGCAACGACATCGTCACCACCGACGGCACGACCTTGCTGGGCGCCGACGACAAGGCCGGCGTCGCCGAGATCGTGGCGGCGGCCAAGGTTCTGGTCGACAATCCCGACATCAGGCACGGCACGGTCAAGATCCTGTTCACCACCGACGAGGAGATCGGCCGCGGCGTCGACAAGGTCGACTTCGCCAAGCTCGGCGCAGCCTTCGCCTACACCATGGATGGCGAGACGGCTGGCACCATAGAGGACGAGACGTTCTCCGCCGACGGCGTCGAGATATCGATCTCGGGCGTCGCCATGCATCCCGGTCTTGCCAAGGGTCGCATGGAGAACGCCATCAAGATCGCCGGTGCCATCATCGACCGGCTGCCAAGGGACATGGCGCCCGAGACGACCGAAGGCCGGCAGGGCTTCGTCCACCCGACCAGCGTCAGCGGCTCGATGGAAAAGGCGACGATCAGCCTGATCGTCCGCGATTTTCGCGACGAAGGGCTGGCCGAAAAGGAGGCCATGCTCGAACAGATCGTCAGCGACGTTGTCTCGGCCTATCCCGGCTCGACCTACAGCTTCACCGTCAAGGAGCAGTACCGCAACATGAAGGTGGTGCTCGACCGCCACCCCGAGATCGTCGAGAACGCCGTCGAGGCCATTCGCCGCGCCGGCATGGAACCGGTGCGCGGCAGCATCCGTGGCGGCACTGACGGTTCGCGCCTGTCGTTCATGGGCCTGCCATGCCCCAACATCTTCGCCGGCGGCCATGCCTTCCACTCGCCGCTCGAATGGGTCAGCCGCCAGGACATGGAAAAGGCGGTGAAGACCATCGTCGAACTGGCCAGGGTCTGGGAAGAGCGGGCCTAGGCGCCCGCAATTTCCCGGCCGAGGTCCGCGACGAACTCCCTCATCAGGTCCGTGCGCTGGCGGCCGATCTTGCGGCCGGCGGCGGTGAGCAGGCCTGACGACAGTTGGAACAGCTTGGTCTCGAAATGGTCGAGCGCGAAGCGCCTGTCGTCGAGCGGGCGGCGTTGCGAGAACGGGTCATTCGCGTCGTAGAGCGGCAATCCCAGCCGTCCGGCGACGTAGAACACCCGGGCAATGCCGAGCGCGCCCAGCGCGTCGAGCCGGTCGGCATCGCGCAGGATGGCCGCTTCGGGGCTGCGCGGCTCGATGTTGGCCGAGAAGCTGTGCGCATCGATGGCATGGGCGACCGCCTCGCTACGCTCCGCACGCCAGCCGGCCTGGCGCAAGAGCCCGCGCGCCACATCGGCCGACAGGCGCGAGGCCATGGCGCGCTGCGGCGAGTTCTTCTCCACGGCAACGCAGTCGTGGAACAGCGTCGCCACCGCAAGCACCTCCATGTCCGCGCCCGGTTCCGTCGCCGCGATCCGGCAGACGAGGGCCCACACCCGCATCAGGTGCGAGCGGTCATGCGAGCCGTCGCCCTCGGCCATGGCGCCGTCCCAGCGCGCC
Organism: Aminobacter aganoensis; assembly: GCF_014206975.1. Lineage (GTDB taxonomy): Bacteria > Pseudomonadota > Alphaproteobacteria > Rhizobiales > Rhizobiaceae > Aminobacter > Aminobacter aganoensis. Next base: position 299,049 of record NZ_JACHOU010000002.1, on the reverse strand, counting down.
AGCAGGCCGGCGAGCAGCGTCTCGTGCGGTGCAAACAAGCGGGCGAGGTCTTCGATTTCGGAAGCTGTCATCATGCTTCGGCCAGCACCTGCTCGACGATCGACACCAGTGCGCCGCGGGCCTCGCGATTGGTGGCGAAGTCGGCGACGGCGATGCCGGAGGCTGGCGAATAACAGGCCGCGACGAACGTCTTGGTGTTGCTGGCCGCCCGCAGGGGCGTTTTGACCGAAAGCGGCCGGCCGGCAGCTACAAGACCCCAGGGCTTATCGAGCGCCTTCGCGGTCGGTTGCTGGCTCAGCATTGTGGCAAGATCGTCGCGGTTCATTCTCGTTTCCCGTGATGCGGTCGGTGATTCCGGGCGCACTGTGGCGTGCCGATCTCGGTGACCGGTAGCGCCAGCCGGGGCAGGTGCTTGGCCAGGTTCACTCCAGCGCCGGCGCACTGCCGAGCGACAGCGCCAGCTTGCGCAGCAGCCGGGCGAGTTGGGCCTGTTCATCCCAGCTCAAGCTTTCCAGCATCAGCGTTTCCACCGCCATGTCGGCCTCGAAGGCCTCGCGGGCGCGGGAAATGCCTTCCTCCGTCAACTCCACCGGCAGGCTGCGGCCGTCGCCGTCGGAGGCCACCTGCCTGACCAGGCCAGCCTTGACCAGCTTGGCGATGCGGTTGGTGACGCCGCCCGACGAGATCATCATCGACTTGTAGAGCTCGGTCGGGCGCAGCCGGTAGGGCGGGCCCGAGCGCAGCAGCGTGAACAGCACGTCGGCCTCGCCGCTGTCGAGCCCATGGGAGGCGAAGATCGCCTCGATCTCGGGGCGGGCGGCGAGCGTGATCCAGCGGGCGCGACCCAGGATCGCCATGCCGCGGGTGTCGAGATGGGGCAGTTCCCGCGCCCACTGTGCCCGGCGCGCGTCGATGCCGTCCTGCAGGCCGTCGCTGGCCGGTTCCCCGATATTTTCGTCGAGATGTCTTGACACTAAGATAGTTCCGTCATTTATCTTAGTACTAAGATATCTCGAGGTCGACCATGACGCAACAGGAAGTTCTCCGCACCCCGGTGGCCTATGCCGCGCGCTCGCCTCTGCTGCTGCTAGCGCTGTGCGGCCTCGTCTTCGCCACCCGCATCATGATCTCCAAGGCGGCGCTGAATGCCGGCATGCAGCCGTTCCAGCTGGCGCTGGTCGCCAATGTCGGCGCCGGCATGATCCTGCTGCCGCTGCTGGCCGCGTCGGGGCAGGGCATCCCGCGCGAGCGGCGCCATCTCGTGCTCTACCTGGTGCTCGGCATCATCAGCTTCACCATCCCGACCGTGCTCGGCTACTATATCGTGGACCGCGTCGGGCCGGCCTACACCTCGACCGTCTATTCGCTGTCGCCGCTGCTGACGATGAGCTTCGCCGCCGGGCTCGGCATCGAGCGCATGTATCTCAGGCGCTTCGCCGGCATCCTGATCGGTCTTGCCGGCATGGCCGCGCTTGTGCAGCAGCAGATCGCCGAGATCGACTTCTCGCAGACCGTCTGGGTGCTGCTCGGCATCATCATTCCGGCCTGCGCCGCCGCCGGCAACATTATCCGCACGGCCTACTGGCCCAAGGGCTCGTCGGCGCTCGCCTTCTCCTGCGGCATCCTGCTGAGCTCCAGCCTGATGGTGGCGCTGGTGGCGCCGTTCTTCGAGGCGCCGTCGAGCTGGATCTTCCTCGACCGCGACATCCTGTTCTGGATCGGCTGCATGGTGGCGACGTCAGCCAGCTCCTACCTGCTCAACTTCCGCCTGCAGGAGATCGGCGGGCCGGTGTTCTTCAGCCAACTCGGCTATTGGGGCACGGGCTTCGGCGTGGTGCTGGCAGCCCTGCTGTTCAACGACGTGCTGACCATGCTGTCGGTCGTGGGGCTTACCGCGATCATCGCCGGCGGTGTGCTGGCCAACCGCAAGTGCGCCTGATCAATTCAATCGTCAACGAGGAGAACGACATGTCTTTCCAGGCCTATCTCGACACCATCAAGACCAAGACCGGCAAGGGGCCGGAGGAACTGGCAGCGCTCGCCGACGGCAAGGGATTTTCCGACGGCGGCAAGCTGAAGCCAGGCGTCAAGGCCGGGCAGATCATCGAATGGCTGCGCGACGAGTTCGCCCTCGGCCACGGCCATTCGATGGCGGTCTATGCGCTTTTGAGCGGCAAGAAGAAGCCCGGCGACAAGTAGCAACGGACTGGATCAGCCGGCTTTTGCCGGCTCGGCCAGCACGGCGGAAACGAAGCCGCGCAGGCCGGCGGCGACGAAGTCCTGGACCTTGCCCTGCGGGTCGAAACCCCACCACAACAGCGAGCCTTGCCATTGCGAGGCCATCAGCAGGCCGATGCCGCGGGGTGCTGTGGCAACATCAGTGAAGCGCTCGTCGAGGGCGGCTGACAGCGCCACTTTCCAGGTAGCACCGCGGGCCCGGAGTACGGGATCGCGCAGATCCTCGCGCAGCACCAAGAGACCTTCGGCATAGGTTTCGATGCCGCCATAATCCGACAGGCCGACAAGCAGCTCGATCGCCCCTTCGGGCGTCCTTGGCGTCGAGGCGGCCAGCGCTGCCGTCCTGGCGTCGAGCCCGTCCCAGGCATGCAGCAGCGTTGCCTGCTTCAGCCTGGCCTTGGACTTGAAGCGCTGCACCAGCGTCGCCGGCGACAGGCCGCAGGCACGGCCGAGGCTTTCGAAGGTCAGCGCATCGGGGCCGTTGTCATGCAGCAGCCGGGAAGCGGCGACGAGCACGTCATGGTCGGAAAGGGTCTTGGGGCGGGGCATATTGACCGTTAATTTATAAACGAATATTCATTTATATATCGCCCTAAAGGTGATTTCCAGCCTTCGACCGACACAATTTCGGGAGAGATCGATGACACTGCAAGGGAAAGTGGCGCTCGTCGCCGGCGGCAGCCGCGGCGCGGGCAGGGGCATTGCCATGGAACTGGGCGCGGCCGGCGCCACCGTCTACGTGACCGGGCGCACGACCCGCGACCGGCAATCCGAATACCAGCGGCCCGAGACGATCGAGGAAACCGCGGAGGCCATCGATGCGCTGGGCGGCAGAGGCATCGCGGTGCGCGTCGACCATCTGGTGTCGGACGAGGTGCGCGATCTCGTCGCCCGAATCCGCAAGGAACAGGGCCGGCTCGACATCCTGGTCAACGACATCTGGGGCGGCGAGAAGCTGTTCGAGTGGAACAAGCCGGTGTGGGACCACAATCTCGACAACGGCCTCCGTATGCTGAGGCTATCCATCGATACGCATCTGATCACCGCCCATCACGCGCTGCCGCTGATGATCGAGAAGTCGGGCGGGCTGCTGGTCGAGGTGACCGACGGCACGGCCGAATACAATGCCGTGAACTACCGCCTGTCGCCGTTTTACGACCTGTGCAAGGCGGCGGTGCTGCGCATGGCCTGGGCCCATGCCAAGGATCTCGCTCCGCATGGCGCGACCTCGGTAGCGATCACGCCGGGCTGGCTGCGCTCGGAAATGATGCTGGAGCATTTCGGCGTGACCGAAGCTAACTGGCGCGACGCGCTCGAAAATGTTCCGCATTTCGCCATCTCCGAAACGCCGCGCTTCGTCGGCAGGGCGGTGGCGGCTCTCGCCGCCGACCCCGACGTTGCGCGCTGGAACGGCCAGTCGCTGTCGAGCGGCGGACTGGCGCAGGTCTATGGCTTCACCGACCTCGACGGCTCCAGGCCCAATGCATGGCCCTATGTCGTCGAGGTGCAGGATGCGGGCAAGCCGGCGGATACGACGGGTTATCGCTGAGCACAGACATTTCCGATCGGAGCTTTGCTCCGAGCCAGTGCCTGGGCGCTCGGTCCGGTCGCGAAGCTTGATTCATGGTGATATCTGGCCTTGACCGTATCCCCTCCGGGGGGATAGCAATTGGACATGACGGAACATGCTCACCACCACGCCTCCCATCCCGACACGGTCAAGCGGTTGAAGCGGGCCGAGGGCCATCTGCGCGGCATCATCGCCATGATCGATGCGGGCCGCCCCTGCCTCGACATCGCCCAGCAGCTTCATGCCGTCGAGAAGGCGGTCGGACAGGCCAAGCGCACGCTGATCCAGGATCATCTCGACCATTGCCTCGAAGACGCGGTCGGAACCTTGCCGCGCCAGCAGCGCCAGTCGATCGACGAATTCAAGGAAATCACCAAGTACCTCTAGGCCGCGCCGCGGCCGTTCTGCGGCCACGTCGGATGCCGAAGGACTGACTGGCCCTCGGGCCGCCGAACACCGCCAGGGCGACGATGCTGCAGATCCTTTCCAACCGAACCTATCGCCACCTTTTCGCGGCGCAGCTGATCGCGCTGCTGGGCACCGGCCTTGCCACCGTTGCGCTCGGGCTCCTGGCCTACGAACTGGCGGGGCCCGATGCCGGCGTGGTGCTCGGCACGGCCCTGGCGATCAAGATGATCGCCTTCGTCGCCGTGGCACCCGTCGCGGCAGCCTTTGCCGAACGCCTGCCGCGTCGTTCGATGCTCGTCTGCCTCGATCTCGTGCGCGCGGCGGTGGTGCTGCTTCTGCCCTTCGTCACCGAGGTCTGGCAGGTCTATGTCCTGATCTTCGTGCTGCAGTCGGCCTCGGCCGGCTTCACCCCGGCATTCCAGGCGACGATCCCCGACGTTTTGCCCGACGAGAAGGACTATACCCGCGCGCTGTCGCTGACCCGGCTGGCCTATGATCTCGAGAGCCTTGTCAGCCCCATCCTGGCGGCCGCCTTGCTGACGGTGGTCAGCTTCCACGAACTGTTCGCCGGCACCGTCGTCGGCTTCCTGGCGTCGGCAGCACTGGTGGTCTCGGTGACGCTGCCGAGCGCGAAGCTGTCGGCGCCGCGCGGCATCTATGAGCGGACGACGCGCGGCGTGCGCATCTATCTCGCCACGCCCAGGCTGCAGGGCCTGCTCGCGGTCAGCATGGCGGTCGCAGCCTCCGGCGCCATGGTGATCGTCAACACCGTCGTCATCGTGCAGGGCGAGTACGGCCTGTCGCAGAAGGCGACGGCCTTGGCGCTCGCCGCCTACGGCGCAGGCTCGATGACGGCGGCGCTGATGCTGCCGAGAATCCTCGACCGGGTGCAGGACCGCTCGATCATGCTGGCGGGCATTTCCCTGCTGGCGCTCGGCCTCGTTTCCGGCACGCTGGTGCAGGGCTTTGCTTCGCTTTTGCCGCTGTGGTTCATACTCGGCCTCGGCTATTCGATGGCGCAGACTCCAGCGGGCAGGCTGCTCCGACGCTCGTCGCGTGCCGAGGACAGGCCGGCCCTGTTTGCCGCGCAGTTCGCGCTGTCGCATGCCTGCTGGCTGGTCACCTATCCGCTGGCCGGCTGGCTTGGCGTGAAGGTCGGCCTGCCGGCGACCTTCGTCATCATGGCCGGCATCGCGGCCGCGGCGGTTGCCGTGGCCTTGCGCCTGTGGCCGTCGTCCGATCCCGATGTCGTCGACCACCATCACGACGGACTTGCCGACGACGACCCGCACTGGGCCGAAGGCGGGCACCGCCTCGGCCATCGCCACGCCCATGGCTTCGTCATCGACACGCTGCACCCGCAATGGCCGCGCCACGGCTGAGGCAGCCTGACGTCCGTGCCGCAGTGACGTTGCCGCGGAATCGTGTCATTCCGCTAGCATGAAGGGGATGCGGCTCATCTTGCGGGACAGGCTGTCGGCTGGCGCCATCGCCGGCATGGTCGCCTTCATGCTGCTGTTTCAGGCGCTGCTTTCAGGTGCCGCGACAGGCGCCATGGCCGCCTCCGCCGCCAATCCGCTCGGCGTTATCTGCACAATGGAGGGCATGGACCCGGCAGGCGGCGACACACAGCCCGCCCGCAGCCCCGCGGAGTGTCCCTGCGGCACGCTGTGCCAGCTGTCAGCGGCCGCAACGCCCGGCCTGCCGGGCGAGCAACTGGCCTTCATCCTTGAGCGGCCCGAGGCGAGTGGTGCCGTCGTCGCCGAAAAGCGGCAGCCGGCACCCCGGGGCCTGCGTGGCCTGATCGCCGAGGCGAGGGCGCCTCCGCACGTCTCCATCTGACGTCGAAACCTGCGGGCCCGTGCGGCTCGCGCTTCCACGCTTATGGAGACAACAATGTCCGAAACGACCCCCGGACGGGAGAACGCCGTCGCGCGCTCTGCGTCCAATCTGTATCGCGCCGTCTGGCGCTGGCACTTCTATGCCGGGCTGATGGTGCTGCCCTTCATGGTCACGCTCGCCGTGACAGGCGCGCTCTACCTGTTCAAGGACGAGATCGACGGTTTCGTCTATCCCGAGATCAAGCGCGTTGCCATCGAGCAGGGCAACGTTGCGCCGGAAGCCATGGTGGATGCGGCCTTGGCCACTTATCCCGGCACGGCGGTGAAGTACCTCGACCCGGCAACGCCGGAGAGCCCGGCCGAGATCACGGTTGCGACGGCCGACTTCGGCAAGCTGGCCGTCTATGTGAACCCCTACAGCGGCGCGGTGCTGGGCGCCTTGCCCGACCGCGGCACCATCATGTGGACCATCCGCACCCTGCACAGCCTGAAATATTTCGGCGACACAGCACGGCTGCTGATCGAGCTTGCCGGCGGCTGGTCGATCCTTTTGGTCGGCACCGGCATCTATCTGTGGTGGCCGCGCGGCAAGAAGGGCGGTGTCGTCACCGTGCGCGGCAAGCCCGGGAACCGCATGTTCTGGCGCGACCTGCACGCGGTGACCGGCCTGCTCGTCGGTTTTTTCATCGTCTTCCTGGCAGTCACCGGCATGCCCTGGTCGGGCGTCTGGGGCGAGAAGGTCAATGAATGGACCAATGGCAGCAACTTCGGCTATCCCTCGGGCGTGCGCGTCGACGTGCCGATGTCAGGCGATCATCTCGACCATGTCTCCAAGACGTCGTGGTCGCTGGAGCAGGCCAGGCTGCCGGAATCCTCGGTCGCCGCCGACACGCCGATCGGACTCAATAAGGCGGTCGAGACCTTCGACAGGCTCGGCCTGCATCGCGGTTATGCAGTCGCGATCCCGGCCAAGCCGGAGGGCGTCTACACCGGTTCGGTCTATCCCGACGACGCGGCCCGGCAGCGGGTGATCCATCTCGACCAGTACAGCGGCGAGCCGCTGATCGACATGGGTTTTGCAGACTACGGCCCGGGCGGCAAGTGGATGGAATGGGGCATCTCTGTGCATATGGGGCAGGAGTTCGGCCTGGTGAACCAAATGGTGCTGCTGGCCGCCTGCCTCGGCATCGTGCTGCTTGCCGTATCGGCGGGGGTGATGTGGTGGAAGCGGCGTCCGGCAGGGTCGCTCGGCGTGCCGCCGCTGCCCGAAGACACAAAGGTGTTCCGCGGGCTGATCGCCATCCTCGCCATCGGCGGCATCGTCTTTCCGCTCGTCGGCATCTCGCTGCTGGCGATGCTGGCGCTCGACTGGGCCGGCACGCGCGTGCTGCCTCCACGTTTCGCCTGACGCGATGCGGCCGCTGCCCGACGGCGGCGGCCGCCTTGGACCAAACGGCTTTGCTTGACCCGTGGCCCATCATGAGGCACTGACGCCGTCCCGAAAAAAGCCTTCATCAACGGACTGGCAGGACAATGACCACCGGCAAGCATGGCGGCCATGCAGGCATCGCTTTCGCACTCATCGTGACCAGCACGGTGCTCGGCATCGCCGGCACCGATCTCGTGCTGCCGGCCGTGCCGAGCCTGCCGGAGGTGCTGGGCGGCACCTATGCGCAGGCGCAGTTCGTGCTGGCGGCCTTCGTCACCGGCGCGGCGGTCGGGCTGCTGGCCTTCGGCACGCTGGGTGCGCATTTCGACCAGCGCCGCCTGCTGGTGGCCTCGCTCGTCGCCTATGGCCTGGTCTCGGCTGCGGCCGGCATGAGTACGTCGCTCGACATGCTGATCGGCCTGCGCTTTCTGCAGGGCGCGGCGGGTTCGGCGGCTGCGGTGTTCGCGCCGGGCATGATCCGGGCGCTGTTCGGCGACGACCGCGCGGTCGGCAAGCTCGGCCTGCTCGGCTCGATCGAGGCGCTGACCCCGGCGCTCGCCCCCGTGGCCGGCGTATGGCTGCTGTCGCTCGCCGGCTGGACCGCGTCATTCGACGTCATCGCCGTGCTGGCGCTGGTGCTCGCCGCCGCCGTTGCCGGCCTTGGCAGGCATCTGCCGGCGCTGACGACGGGCAAGGGCGCCGGCGGCTACGCCCACCTGCTGCGCGACGCCACCTTCCTGCGCTATGCGGTGAGCCACGCCTTCACGCTGGGCGCGTTGCTGGTCTCGTCTTTGCGGCGCCGACTGTGTTCGTCGCGGCCCTCGGCGCCGGGCTCAAGGACTTCATCATCATGCAGGTGACGGGCATCGTCACCTTCATCATCGCTGCCAACTGGACCGGCCGGCTGACCGGGCGTTTCGGCGCCGAACGCATGATCTGGTTCGGCACCGGGCTGGCCGCACTCGGTGGCGTGGCGATGCTGGGCTATGGGCTGGTGGGTGGCGCCAACACGCTGGTGATCACCGCGCTGTTCGTGCCGTTCAACTTCGGCCTTGGCTTCCGTGGCCCACCCGGTTTCCATCGCGCCGTGGTGGCCTCGCAGGGCGACGATGCCCGTGGCGCGGCCCTTGTGGTGGTCGCCATCCTCGGCACCACGGCGGCGGGCACCGCTGTCGTCGCGCCCTTCATCACGGGGGGCTGCTGCCGCTTGCCATCGTTGCCGCCGCACTGGTGCTGGTTGCGTTGCTGCTGCTGGCGGCGATCCCGCCGCTGAAGGACAAATGAGGGCGCTCCGGCTCGTCCGGAGGCCTTAGCCAATGTTCTTGATTTCGCCGCCCAACCGGCTGATGGTCCGGCCATGGAATGGCGCGACGAAGGAATCATCCTCGGCACCCGCAAGCATGGCGAAACCTCGGCCGTGCTCGAGGTCATGACGCGTACGCATGGCCGCCATCTCGGGCTGGTGCGCGGCGGCCGCTCGCGCAAGCAGCAGCCGCTGCTGCAGGCCGGCAACCGCGTCGACCTGATCTGGCGGGCGCGGCTCGACGAGCATCTAGGCACCTTCCAGGCCGAGCCGATCGAGCTCAATGCTGCCAGGCTAATCGACAGCGCCGTCGCCGTCTACGCCTTGCAGACGCTGGCCGCGCATCTCAGGCTCCTGCCCGAACGCGACCCGCATGCCGGACTTTACGAAACGCTGGCGATCCTGATCGCGCATCTCAACGACGCCGAAGCCGTCGGCGAACTGGTGGTCCGCTTCGAACTGCTGGTGCTCGACGAACTCGGCTTCGGCCTCGACCTCTCCGAATGCGCCGCGACCGGCGCCGTCGAGGACTTGACCTATGTTTCGCCGAAGTCGGGCCGCGCCGTCTCGCGTGCCGCCGGCGAGCCATGGCGCGACAAGCTGTTCCCGCTGCCGCCTTTCCTGCGGCGCGGGGCGCGGCAAGGAGCCGACCTCGCAGCCATCGAGGATGCGTTCCGGCTGTCGAGCTTCTTCTTTGCCCGCCACGTCTACGAGCCGCGCGGCATCGAGGTGCCCGATGCCCGCAGCGGCCTGCTGATGGCGCTCAGGAAATTCTATGGCGCCCGCGCCATCTCCCATGGAGAAACCGCCGCATGAGCGACGTCGAACTGTTCCCTGGCCATGTCTCGCCGCTTGGCCTGGGCACCATCCCGCACGAGGACGTGCATCTTTTTTCCGGAAGGGAGCTGCTCCAGCGGGTTGTCGACGGCCTTTATCCGGCGCCGCCGATCGCCGGGGTGATGAATTTTACCGTCACCGAAGTGGATGAGGGGCGGGTGGTCTTCCGCGGCGTGCCCAATGGGCGCCATCTCAACCCGCTCGGCACCGTGCATGGCGGCTGGGCGGCGACCATTCTCGATTCGGCGCTCGGTTGTGCCGTGCACAGCACGCTCGCCAGGGGCGAGGCCTATACGACGGTCGAGTTCAAGGTGAACCTGACGCGGCCGATCACGCCCGATACCGGCGAGGTCGTATGCGAGGGCGGGGTGATCCACAAGGGACGCACGCTCGCCGTGTCCGAGGCGACGCTGAAGGACAGCAACGGCAAGCTGCTGGCCTTCGGTACCGAAACATGTTCGATCTTTCCCGTCGCCAATCTGGCGGCGCGGTGAGCCGGCCAATCTGAGGGGGAACGGCCATGCTTGAGAGCCTTCTGGGCGTGATCGCCATCGTCGCGCTGTTCATCATCATCTCGAAGCAGCAGTCGCGGCTCGGCCTGCTCGAGCGTGAACTCGGCGCGCTACGCAGCCTGGTGCTGTCGGGCGCCGTGCCCGTCCCGGCCGCCAAGGCGGCAGAGACGTCGGGCGAGGCGATCAGCGAGCCGGCACCACCGGAAGCGCTCAAGGCAGCAACGCAAGAACCGTCACTGCCGGAGACCGAGGCAATTGCCGGGGATAAAGCGCCCGAAAGCGCCGAAGAGCTTCCGGCGGCAGCCATGGCCACGGCGGAGACTGCCGAACCCGGGCCCTGGGGCGGTGTGCCGGCTGCTGCCGGGCCGACGCCAGCGCGGGAAAGACCAGACATCGAAACCGCGCTCGGCACGCGCTGGGCTGTGTGGGTCGGCGGACTGGCGCTGGCCTTCGGCGGCGTGTTCCTGATCCGCTATTCGATCGAATCCGGCCTGTTTGGCCCCGGCTTGCGGCTGAGCATGGCGGCCCTGCTCGGGCTGGTGTTGGTCGGCGGTGGCGAGTTCATCCGCCGCACCGGTTTCCGCGTGCCGATCCAGAACGGCGGCAGCGCCTACATCCCGGCGATCCTGACGGCGGCGGGCGCCTTCACCCTGTTCGGCACCATCTATGCCGCGCACGGCCTTTATGGCTTCATAGGCGCCGGCACGGCCTTCGTGCTGCTCGGCATCGTCGGCGTGGCGACGATCGCCGCAGCCCTTGCCCACGGCCAGGCCCTGGCCGGCCTCGGCCTGCTCGGCGCGATGGTGACGCCGGCGCTGGTGTCCTCCACCGCGCCCAATTTCTGGGCTCTGTTCGGCTACCTCGCCATCGTCCTGGTGGCGACAGCAGCCGTTGCCCGGACGCGCCGGTGGTCGCTGCTGATGGGGGCCGCCTTCATCGGCACCGGCCTATGGACGCTGCTCTACCTCGCCGATGCGCCATTGGCCGATTTCAACATCATCCTGTTCATCAGCGCGGTCACGCTGGCGGCTCTCGCCTTGCTGTGGCTTGGGCGCCGCGATGACACGACGGTGCTCGACTGGCCGTCGATGGTGCCGGCGTTTTTCGTGGCCGTGACAGCCATGGTGCTGTTCATCCACCCGACCTACGCCGCGCTCGGCGGGCCGCTGCGCGGAACCCTGCTGCTGGTCGGCTTGCTGGCGGTAGCCCTTTACCGGCCGGCCGCGGTGTCGCTGCTGTTTGCGGCAGGCATCGCCACGGTCCTGGTCTATCTGCGCAACGCGCTGGGCGGCACCTTCGAACTCGACCTGCCGATCGGCGGGCTGATGGTCGAGGGCCTGCCGATCGAGGTTGCCGGCAGGTCGCTGACCCGCATCGGGTGGCTGCTTGGGCTCATCTTTGCCGGCACCGGCCTGTGGCGCGCGCAACGGCAGGTGGCGGCAGCACCCTGGCGCGCGGCAGCCTGGGCCGGATGGGGCGTTGCGGTGCCGCTGGTCGTGCTCACCTCGCTCTGGATCGCCTATGGCAACCCCGATCGCGATGTCCTGCGCGCGCTCGTCGCTGTGGTTCTGGTCGCTGCCTTCGTCGCCGGCGGCGAATGGATCGCCCGCGCTGAACAGCCGCCGCTGCAGGGCGGGCCGGCCGTCTCCTTCGCGTTTGGCGGGGCAGGGGTGGCGCTGCTGCTTGCCCTTCACATGGGTTTCGGCTCTGGCCTGACCACGGTCTTGCTTGGCCTTGCCGCGGTGGTTCCGGCGCTGGCGACGCGGCAGCGTCGATATCCGGTGCTCGGCTGGCTGAGCGTCGGCGCGGCGGTTGCCGTCCTGGCCCGCATCGGATTCGACCCGACGATCGTCGGCGCGGACAGGCTCGGCACGACGCCGGTCTTCAACTGGATCCTGCCCGGCTACGGCATCCCGGCGATCGCCTTCGGCTTCGCTGCATGGCAGCTGGCACGAACCACCAATGGCAGGCCGCGGCTGGTCATGGAGGCGGTGGCGGCCCTGTTTTCGCTGCTGGCCGTGGCGATGCTGGTGCGCCATGCGATGAATGGCGGCGTCATCACCTCGAACTCCCCGACGCTGGCCGAACAGGCGATCTACACGCTGATCGCGCTCGGCGGCGGCGGCATCCTGGTGGCGCTCGACATGCGCTCGCCGAGCCCGGTGCTCCGCTACGGCTCGCTCGCCATTGGCGTGCTGTCGGTGCTTTCGGTGCTGGGCCAGCACTTCCTGGTGCTCAACCCGCTGTTCACCGACGAAGGCACGGGCAGCATCCCGCTGTTCAACCTGTTGTTCCTGGCCTATCTCCTGCCGGCATTGGCTGCGGCAGCCCTTGCGTATTACGCCAGGGGCAAGCGGCCGAAATGGTATTCGGCGATGCTGGCGCTGGTCGCCGCGCTGCTCGCTTTCGCCTATGCCACGCTGTCGGTGCGCCGGCTGTTCCAGGGCGAGCATATCGGCCTGTGGGCCGGGCTCGGCCAGGTCGAGACCTATTCCTACTCGGCGCTGTGGCTCGCCATGGGCGTCGGCCTGCTGGTCGCCGGCGTGACGCTCAGGTCGCAGGTGCTGCGCATCGCCTCGGCGGCGCTGATCTCGATCGCCGTCGCCAAGGTCTTCCTGTTCGACATGTCCGAACTGGAAGGTGTGCTGCGCGCATTGTCCTTCATAGGGCTGGGCGCCGTGCTGATCGGCATCGGGTTGTTCTACCAGCGCCTGCTGACGCGTGCTGCGCGCTAGACGCAAGGAAGGCTTAACGAAGGTTACCGGAAGATTACCTTTAAATATTTGATTTTATTGGATTCGATGCAATGTTGACGCAATCCGCCGAGGTCAGGTTCCCCTCGCACCCCAACAAAATGGTGCACGGGACCTGGCTCGGTGGGTTTCTCCCCCGTTACCGCCGCGCCAGTGTCCCGCCAACGGCTGCGGAGCTCATGCTTCGCAGCCCCAGTCACTGACGGAGCACCTCAATCATGACCAAGCGAAATCTGTATCTCGTCCTCTTCGCTGGCCTTGTCCCTCTTGCCGTGCCGGTGATGGCCAATGCGGCTGACGCGGCCTCGAACTACTACGCACAGCAGCAGACCGATCCCGTCCATGATTGGTCGGGCATCTATGCCGGCGTCCATGGCGGCGTCTCCTCGGAGGGCTTTCCCAATCCCTTCTCCAGCAAATCCGGCTGGCAGTTCGGCGGCCAGGTCGGCGCCAACATGCAGTCCGGCGTCATCGTTTACGGCGCCGAACTCGACGGCAGCCATTCCGGCGGGGCCAAGCACAAGCTGGGCGGCGGTGCCGAGCTGCAGCGCACCTGGAGCGGTGCCGCCAAGGTTCGTGCCGGCATGACCTTCGACAAGACGCTGGTCTATGGCACCGCCGGCTATGGCGTTGCCAAGTTCAAGCCCAAAGGCACCGTCGTTTCGGACGAGAAGTGGGAAGGCGGCTACCTCCTGGGCGGCGGCGTCGAGCAGGCCTTCGCCGGCAACATCTCGGCCAAGGTCGAATACAACTATGTCGACTATGGCGACGTCACCTCGGTGGTGTCGGGTGGTGCCCGCCGGACCGACGATTTGTCGAGCCACACCGTCAAGGCCGGCCTGAACTACCGGTTCTAGGCCGGGTCCAGGTGCATGGAAGGCAGGCCCGGCCCAATCGGCCTGCCTTCGGTGCCCGCTAAGGAATGCGATTAACCCGCTGTTAACATTACCGAAAGATTGCCTGGTCGGATCGGCATTTATTAAAATCGTGCAAGGTTTCGGCAACGAATGGCGACGAAGGTCGCCTCGCGCCAATGATATGGCGCACGGGACTCGGCCTGCGGACTTCCTCCCCCGTTTGCCGTTGCGTCGTGGCCCGTCACAGGATCGCCAAGCCAAGGGCCTGGCTGTCCCAAGCAATGTCGGAGCACTACATCATGTCCAAGCGGAATCTGTTTCCCGTTCTCTTCGCTGCCCTCGCAGCCTTTGCCACCCCAGTCGTCGCCAATGCTGCTGACGTAGCTTCTGACTATTACCAGGAAAGCTCCAGCGGCGCCTATGACTGGTCGGGCGTCTATGGCGGCGCCCATGTCGGCGTTTCCAATGACGGCTTCCCGAACCCGTTCTCGAGCAAGACCGGCTGGCAGCTGGGCGGCCAAGTCGGCGCCAACTTCCAGTCCGGAATGTTCGTCTATGGCGCCGAGGCCGACGCCAGCTTCTCCAACGGCGCCCGCCACAACATCGCCAATGGTGCCCAGCTCGAGCGCAAGTTCGACGCCGCGGCCAAGGTCCGCGCCGGCGTCGGCATGGACCGCACGCTGGTCTACGGCACCGCGGGCTACGGCGTGAGCAAGTTCGATGCCCGAAGCAACGTCACCTCGGGCAGCAACTGGGAAGGCGGCCTGCTGCTGGGCGCCGGCGTCGAGCAGGCGATCAGCGACAAGGTCACGGCCAAGGTCGAGTACAACCGCGTCGACTACGGCAAGGTGCGGTCGACGGTGGGTGGAACCCAGCAGGCCGACGAGCTCGACAGCAACACGCTGAAGGCGGGCCTGAACTACCGGTTCTGAGCATCGCTCTGCCGTCTGGATCGTTCAAATGAAAGAGCCGGCGCAACATCGTTGTGCCGGTTCTTGCATTTTGGAGGACTAGAGGAAGGCTACTCAGCCGGCACCAGTGCGGGATGCCTGGCGACGGGGCGTTCCTTGATCGGCCAGTGGACGGCGGCGGCAAACAGGCCGAGCGCGACGCCGAGCCACCAGACCGTATCGTAGGAGCCGAAGTGGTCGTAGAGGTAGCCGCCGAGCCAGACGCCGAGGAACGAGCCGATCTGGTGCGAGAAGAAGACGATGCCGCCCAGCATGCCGAGGTGGCGCGTGCCGAACATGATGGCGACGAGGCCGTTGGTCGGCGGCACGGTCGACAGCCAGAGCAACCCCATGAGGACGGCGAAGATGACGACGCTGGTCGGCGATTGCGGCAGCAGCAGGAAGGCAGCTACCAGCGCCGACCGGGCGAGGTAGATCCAGGCCAGGAAGCGCGGCTTCGAGTATTTCTGGCCGATGATGCCGGAGGCGAGCGAGCCGATGATGTTGAAGAAGCCGATCAGGGCGAGCGCGATCACTGCATAGCGGGCGTCGATGCCGATGTCCCTGATATAGGCCGGGAAATGGGCGGTGATGAAGGCGACCTGGAAGCCGCAGACGAAGAAGCCGGAGACGAGGAGCAGGTAGCTCCGGTGGCCGAAGGCTTCGGACAGGGCCTGGCTGAGCGTTTGCTGGATTTCGGCCTGGGAGGCCTTGCCCGAGCTTGAATTGCCGACCAGCGGGATGGCCAGCACCGGGATGACCAGCATGGCGATCGACATGTAGACCAGCGTGTCGGACCAGCCATAGGCATCGATCAGGCCCTGGCTGATCGGCGCGAAGATGAACATGCCTGCCGACCCGGCGGCGGTGCCGATGCCGAACACCATGCTGCGGTTGTTTGGGTTGGTGTTGCGGGCAAAGGCGGCCAGCACGATGCTGAACGAACCGGCGGCGACGCCGAGACCGACCAGAACGCCGCCACTCAGATGCAGCATGCCCGGGCTGTCGGCCGAGGCCATCAGATAGAGGCCGAGCGCGTAGAGCACAGCGCCGAGCGTCAGCACGCGCCATGTCCCGAAGCGGTCGGCGACGGCGCCGAAGATCGGCTGTCCCAGGCCCCAGAACAGGTTCTGTATGGCCATGGCGAGACCGAATGTGGTGCGGTCCCAGCCTTTTTCGGCGAGCATCGGCAATTGGAAGAAGCCCATTGCAGAGCGCGGCCCGAAGGTAAGCGCGGCGATCAGGCAGCCGCAGATGATGATCAGCCACGGCACCGCATTGCCCGACCTGGTGGTTGCCGCTGCTGCCGTCATCGTCGCTTCTCCCGTGAGGACGCCCCTTTTAGCCGATCCGATGTCATGTTCAAAATCAATTGAACTACCGCATGCTTCAACATTTCTGATGGGTCGGGAATAGGCGCAGCACGGCAAGCGTTAGTTGCATGCTTGGGTAATAGCGGCGGATCTCAGGGGCCGCTTGCGTCGCCGGGGCAAGGCGCGTTCTATCAGCATGTTCAAAGGGCGATCCACGATCCGCAGCGATGGAAGAAAAGAAGGCAGCGATACTTCAGGAAATCCCGCGCCTGCGGCGCTATGCGCGTGCGCTTTTGCGCGACCGCGAGTCTGCCGACGATCTCGTCCAGGACTGCCTCGAGCGAGCGCTGACGCGCATGGAGAACTGGCGAACGGGAGAAAGCCCCAGGAGGTGGCTGTTTACGATCATGCATCATCTGTTCATCGACCAGATGCGAAAGGTCAAACGCCGCGGCGAAGCAGCGATCCTGCCGCTCGACGCCGGCGAGGCGCTGGCAACCCCCGCCATCCAGGCCGAGAGCGTCGCCTCGCGTGAAATCGTCGACGCGTTGCAGCAGATCAGCCCCGACCGGCGCGCGGCACTGGTGATGGTCGCCATCGAAGGGTTTTCCTATGCCGAGGCGGCGACGATGCTCGGCGTGCCCGCCGGCACGCTGATGTCGCGCATTGCCCGGGGCCGCGAGGAACTGCGGGCGCTGCTCGACGACCAGGCGCGGCGCCGGACGATAAGGATCGTCGAGAAATGAACGGGCGCAGCTTCACCGACCGCGATATTCATTTGGCGCTCGACGGCGAGCTGCCGGAGGACGAACGCACCGCCTACCAGGCCTGGCTGGAAGCCAATCCCGACATGAAGGCGCGGAGCCAGCGTTTCGCCGCCGACAATGCCGCGTTGCGCGGCCTGTTTTCGGGCGTCCTCGACGAGCCCGTGCCGGCGCGGCTGGCGGCCGCGGTCAATGGCGATACGCCGAAGCGCAAGGGCATGCCGCCGTGGTGGCGAATGTCGGCGGCGGCTGCACTTCTCATCGCCGGTGGTCTCGGCGGATATCTCGTCGGGACGGGCGGTTTCGGCTTTGGCCCCGATTCCGACGACCGCATGGCCGAGTTGGCGATCGCCGCGCATCAGACCTTTGCCGCCGACAAGAACCGGCCGGTCGAGGTCGATGGCAGCGATCCTGCCTACCTCACCGGCTGGCTGTCCAAGCGGACCGGGTTGAATCTGGTGGCGCCGGACCTGACCGGGAACGGCTTCCAGCTTCTCGGCGGCCGTCTCGTGCCTGCCGCTGGCAGCACGGCGGCGCTGATGCTTTATGCCGACGAGCAGGGCAATCGGATTTCCGTCTATGTCACCACCGGAGGCATCGACGCCACCAAGGGCACCTATGTGCTGGCGGATGGTGGACCTGAAGCCGTCTACTGGCAGGAGCAGGGCTATGGCTGCGCCGTCGTCGGAACCTTGCCGCCGGACGAACTCCGCGTGGTTGCAAGGGATGCTTACAAGCAATTGCTGGCAGGGGCAGGGCTGGCGCGGTCGTAGGTCGTGCGTCCTCGATGCCCGCACAGTGGGGGGCGCACGGACGCACGAGCCTCGAAGGATGCACCTGTCTTTCGGCGTCAAATCTTGATGAGATTCATATCCCCGAGCCCCCGACGCCATGTCACAATAAGGCCCGAATCGAGGCGTGACTGCGCTGGCAATGCGAGCGCATCGGTGCTTCGCAGGGGCATATCCTTCCGGGCATTTCTCCGCCCAATCGAGGTTCTCGAAACCGCATGGCTGCCGACATCCGTACGGCCCGCGCAGAAGATGTCGATGCGCTCGTCGCCATCGAGAACGCCGTCTTTGACGGCGACCGGATTTCCCGCCGTTCCTTTCGTCAGTTGATCGATCACGAGACCGCCGAGGCACTCGTCGCCGAGGTCGGCGGCCGTGTCGCCGGCTACGCCATGGTGCTGTTCCGCAAGGGCAGCGGCGTGGCGCGGCTCTATTCTTTTGCCATCGGCCCCGATTTCGGTGGCAAGGGCACCGGCCGCAACCTGCTCGAGGCCGCCGAGCATGTCGCCTATGAGCACGGCCGCATGATGATGCGGCTCGAGGTGCGCGAGGACAATGCGCGCGCGATCAGGCTCTACGAGCAGGGCGGCTACCGCAGGATCGGCCACGAGCCCGACTATTACGAAGACGGCATGGCCGCGCTTCGCTTCGAAAAGACGCTGCGCGGCGACGTGCCGATCACCACCAAGGTGCCGTTCTACGCCCAGACCTGCGACTTCACCTGCGGGCCGTGCTGCCTGATGATGGCGATGGCCAATTTCGACCGCAGCTTCGTGCCCGACCCGGTCATGGAAATCCGGCTGTGGCGCGAGGCGACGACGATCTTCATGATGTCCGGGCCCGGCGGCTGCGAGCCGTTCGGACTGGCGGTCGCCGCGCACGAGGCCGGGCTCGGCACCGAGATCTTCGTCTCGGCGGAAGGCGTGCTGTTCCTGCAATCGGTGCGCACCGCCGAAAAGCGCCGCGTGATGGAACTGGCCCAGGCCGATTTCCGCGATCGCGCCGAAAGATACGCAATTCCCGTGACCTATCGCCCGTTCGGCATCGACGACATCAGGGCGCGGCTTGCCGAAGGCAAGCTGGTGCTGGTGCTGATCTCGGGCTTCATCATGTTCGGCAAGAAGGTGCCGCACTGGGTGCTGGCCATCGGCGACGATGGCGGCCACATCCTGATCCATGACCCCTGGATCGAGGACGAACAGCGCGAGACCGCATCGGATGCCGCCAACATACCCGTCCCCTACGACATCTTCATGCGCATGGCGCAGTTCGGCCGCGATGGCCTGCGCGCCGCGATCATCCTCGGAAAGCTTGGGAAACGATGACCTGGGTCATACTCACCGGCCGCCAAAGCGATCTCGACCAGACGGCGACGCCGCACAAGATCATCACCAACCGGGACTATCTCGCCCATCCCTCGCTGTTTCGCGGGCAGCGGCCGAAGGTCATCAACCTGTCCAACCGCTACAGCTACCAGAGCCGTGGCTACTACGCTTCGCTGCTGGCGAGTTCGCGCGGCCACAAGGTGATCCCGACCGTCGAGACGATGATCGACCTGTCGGAGCGCAAGCTCTACGAAAACGCCCTGCCGGAGCTGGAACTGGCGCTGAACAAGTGCCGCAAGGATTTGGGCGGCAGCTTTCCGGCCAAGGTGACGATCTTCTTCGGCATCGGCCCGGCCAAGGCCTGGGACCGCTTCGCCAGGCTTTTGTTCGACTGGTTCCGCGCGCCAGCGCTGGAAGTGGCGATCAAGGACGGCGAATGGGCGTCGATCCACAAGATCGGCTTTGCCGCGCTCGGGCGGCTCGACGATGCCGACAGGAAGCGCTTCGTTGCAGCGCTCGACACCTACACCAGCCGCGAATGGCGCGACACCAAGGCCCGCACGCCATCGCGCTACACCTTTGCCACGCTGATAGATCCGCACGAGCAACTGCCACCATCGGCGATCTCCTCGCTGCGCCACTGGGCCCGTATCGCCGAAAAGATGGGCGTCGAGGTCGAGCCGATCACCAGGAAGGACCTCGCCAAGCTCGCCAATTACGACGCGCTGTTCATTCGCGAAACGACCTCGATCTCCAACCACACCTACCGCTTCGCCCGCCGCGCCCAGCAGGAGGGCATGCCGGTCATCGATGACCCGCTGTCGATGATCCGCTGCACCAACAAGGTCTATCTCAACGAATTGATGGCCTACAACAACGTGCAGGTGCCGCCGACGGTGATGATCTCCGGCCTGTCGGACCTGCAGTTGGCGGCCGATACGCTGGGTTTTCCGCTGGTGCTGAAGATCCCCGACAGCTCTTTTTCGCGGGGCGTCAAGAAGGCGTCGAACTTCGACGAGCTGAAGACGCTGGCAACCGCGTGGCTCGAGGATTCCGACCTGCTGATCGCCCAGAAGTTCATGCCGACGCAATATGACTGGCGCGTCGGCGTGCTCGGCGGCCAGCCGCTGTTTGCGATCCACTATCTGATGGCCAAGAAGCACTGGCAGATCGTCAACCACGACGGCAAGGGCAAGCCGGTCGAGGGCGGCATCAAGACGTTTACGCTGAAGCATGCTCCGAGCCATGTCATCGACACCGCCGTGCGCGCCGCGCGCTGCATAGGCGACGGGCTCTACGGCGTCGACCTCAAGGAGACCAGGGATGGCGTGTTTGTCATCGAGGTCAACGACAATCCCAACCTCGACCACGGTGTCGAGGATTCCGGCGAGAAGGACGAGATCTGGGTGCGCCTGACCCAGTGGTTCCTCGACCGGCTGGAGCGCAACGGCAAGTAGGTCTGAAAACATTATACCGAATGGTTGACTATCCGGGTTTGTAGGCCTACGTTCAACCTTATGGTTGAGCAAGATACAGAAACGCTCGACGCCATCTTTCACGCGCTGTCCGACCCGACCCGCAGGGCGATGCTCGCCGGGCTGGCGAGGGGACCGCGCAATGTCGGCGGCCTCGCCGCGCCGTTCGACATGTCGCTGGCCGCGGCGTCGAAGCACATCAAGGTGCTGGAAAAGGCGGGGCTGGTGAAACGCAGCGTGCAGGGCCGCACCCATGTCTGCAGCCTCGACGCCATGCCGATGCATGCCGGCGTGGAGTGGATGCGCCACTACGAGAAATTCTGGAGCCGGCAACTCGACACGCTCGAGGCCATTCTGGAGGCGGAGGACCGCGCCGCCGAGAACAATCGAAAGGAAGCAAAGCCATGACCATGCAAGCTCTGCAAAATTCCTATGGCGTCGTCACGGAACCCGGCACGGTGCGCATCGAGCGTCTGCTGCCCGGCCCGGTCGAGCGACTGTGGGACTACCTGACCCAGTCGGACAAGCGCGCGCAGTGGCTCGCCGGAGGGCCAATGGACCTCCGGCCCGGCGGACAGGTCGAGAATGTGTTCCGCAATTCCGAGCTGACCCGCAACGACGACCCGCCGCCGGCGCACATGGCCGGCTTTGCCGAGCATCGGGTGGCCGGCGAGATCATCGCCTGCGAGCCGCCGCGTCTGCTCGCCTACAGCTGGGGAGGCGCACCGGGCGAAAGCTCGGAAGTGCGCTTCGAACTGGAACCGCGCAACGGCAAGGTGCTGGTGACTGTCACCCACCGCCGTCTCGCCGAAGATGGCGCCCTGCTGAACGTCGCGGCGGGTTGGCATACGCATCTCGACATACTGGCGGCGCGGCTGGAGGGGAGCGAGCCCGACGGGTTCTGGAGGACGCACACGCGGCTTGTGGCCGAATACGGCCGGCGCATCGACGGTGAGCAGGCAACTGCCAGGCGAGGATGAGATGCTGCTCGAAAACAGGACGGCCATCGTCTATGGCGGCGGCGGTGCGATCGGAGGCGCGGTCGCCACCGCGTTCGCCCGCGACGGCGCGCGCGTCTTCCTGACCGGGCGGCTCGTCGACTGACCACCTTGCCAATTCCCGTGCCCCCTGATCTTCTCCGGGTGAGAACGGGGGCACGGACGACATGCAGTTCTTTGTCATCGAGGATTTTCGCGGACGTGACCCGAAGGCGATCTATCGCCGCTTCCGCGACGAGGGCCGGCTGGCGCCCGAAGGTTTCATCGTCCACCACAGCTGGATCGCGGCCGACATGAGCCGCTGTTTCATGCTGGTGGAAGCCGACGACGTGACGCTGCTCCAGCGCTGGGTCGTTGAATGGGCCGACCTCGTCGGTTTCGAGATCGTGCCGGTGGCGACCAGCAAGGATACGGCGGCGGGGCTGGCCCCGCATCTCTGATCGGGGTGTGTCCGTCGGACTTAGCAACGGGACCGAATATCGAGGGGCAGGCATGGCGATCAAGGGTGCGGTTCACGACTACCAGCGAAAGCGGCGCGCCGGCGAAAGCGCCAGGGTCGAGTTCGTCGAGCTGTTCTTCGACCTCGTCTTCGTCTTCGCCGTCACCCAGCTCTCGCACTTCCTGCTGAAGGACCTGAGTTTCGACGGCGCACTGGAAAGCCTGCTGATGCTGGTCGCCGTCTGGTGGGTGTGGAACTACACCGCCTGGGTGACCAACTGGATCGACCCCGGCAAGGCGCCGGTGCGCGGCATGCTGTTTGCGCTGATGCTGGTCGGGCTGATGCTGTCGACCTCGATCCCCGAGGCGTTCGAGGGGCGCGGCCTGCAGTTCGCACTCGCCTATGTCGGCATGCAGGTCGGCCGCACGCTGTTCATGATGTGGGCGCTCAGGAACCATAACCCCGACAACTACCGCAACTTCGTGCGTATCGGCCTGTGGCTGGCGCTGTCGGGGGTGTTCTGGATTGCCGGCGGCCTGGCCGCGCCCGAAAACCGCTTCGCGCTGTGGGCGGTAGCCCTGCTGATCGAACTGGTGTCGCCGGCGCTGGGCTTCTGGACACCCTGGCACGGCGCGTCCTCGACAGCCGACTGGGACGTCGAAGGCGGCCACATGGCCGAGCGCTCGGCGCTGTTCATCATCATTGCGCTCGGCGAGTCGATCCTCGTCTCGGGCGCGACCTTTGCCGAGCTGGAATGGACCTGGGTCAATCTGGCGGCGTTCCTGACCACCTTCTTCGCCTCGGTGGCGATGTGGCTGGTCTATTTCAACGTCGGCCAGGAGCTCGCCCACCACAAGATAGCCGAGGCCGCCGACACCGGCCGGATCGCCCGCATCGCCTATACCTACATCCCGGTGGTGCTGGTGGCCGGCATCATCGTGGTGGCGGTATCGGACGAACTGGTGCTCGCCCATCCGCTCGGCCATGCCGAGCCGGCCCTGATATGGACCGCGATCGGCGGCTCGGCGCTCTATCTCGCCGGCAATCTGCTGTTCAAGTTCTACGTCGTCGGCCGGGCGCCGCTGTCGCATGTCGTCGGCCTCGCCATCCTCGGAGCCATGGTGCCATTCGCCGGCCACCTGTCGCCGCTGGCGATCGGGGCAGCCACCACGGCGGTGATGGTGCTGGTGGCGGTGCTCGAACTCCGGGGGCAGCCGGCCAGGCACCACGGGCACTGAGGGATGAAAAGCCGGAGCCGTACTTCTGGATCGGGACACCACCTCGTGTAGTATCGCGCAACAGGTTTCGCTCCGGGACGCACAATGATCCTCATCGGCCAGTATGACAGCCCCTTCGTCCGCCGCGTCGGCATAGCGCTGCGGCTCTATGGCGTTCCGTTCACCCACGAGCCGTGGTCGGCGTTTGGCGACGCCGACAAGCTCCGGCGCTACAACCCGCTGACACGGGTGCCGACGCTGGTGCTCGACAATGGCGAGGTGCTGATCGAGAGCCATGCTATTTTGGACTATCTCGACAGCCTGGCGCCGGGCGGACTGGCGATGTTCCCGATTGCCGAACCGGCGCGCCATCAGGCGCTGAAGGTTTCGGCGCTGGCGATGGGCCTGGGCGACAAGGCGGTGAGCCTGTTCTACGAGCGACGGCTGCACAAGGAGGTGTCGACCGTCTGGGTGGAGCGTTGCCGCACGCAGATCACCGACGTGCTGGGCGTTCTGGAGGCCGATCGCGCCGGCAGGGACAGCGACTATTGGTTCGGCGACCGCATCGGCCATGCCGACATCGGCGTCGCCTGTGTGCTGCGCTTCATCAACGACGCCCATGCCGGCCTGGTGTCGATGACCGACTTTCCGGCGCTGGCGGCCCTGTCTGCCGGGCTGGAGGCCATGCCGGTGTTCCAGGAGATCAGCCAGGAATTCATCCCGCCGGCTTGATCAGTTCGAGCGCAGCTTTTCGATCGCCGCGAAGCGGGCGAGGAAGGTCTCCTGCACGCGTTTTGCCGGCTGCGGGCCGAGGTCGAGCCCGTCGACGGTGACGCCGCGCGGACGGCCGAAGAACTCGGTCGCTTCTGCCGTCGCAAAGCCGGCCAGCACCGTTGCCTCGAAATAGGCCGCAATCTGGTCGGCGCGCTTGATGTCCTTCTTCAGGCCCGCGCCGATCTCGGCCGGCAGGCCGAAGCGCACGTGGATGGCGTGCTGCAGCCGCTCCTCGCACGCCTTGTAGCCGCCGCCGACCACCGACTTGAACGGCGAGATCATGTCGCCGATGACATATTCCGGCGCGTCGTGCAGCAGGGCGGCGAGTTGCGCATCCGGCGAGGCGGCCGGCACGATCCGGCGGAAGATCTCTTCGACCAGCAAGGAATGCTGCGCCACCGAAAAAGCGTGATCGCCGGAGGTCTGGCCGTTCCAGCGCGCGACGCGGGCGAGGCCGTGGGCGATGTCCGATATCTCGACGTCGAGCGGCGAGGGGTCGAGCAGGTCGAGGCGGCGGCCCGACAACATGCGCTGCCAGGCACGCGGCGGGGCGCCGGGACGGTCGGCCATCAGGCGTCTTCCGCGCCGGCGGCTTCCGGATAGGTGAAGCTGGCCCAGCCGGGAATGGCAGGCGCCACCGCGACGTCGCCGGCGGTGATTTCGACGCCCGCGTCGAGCGCCGCCTTGACCCGATCGATGCGGACGATGGCCAGGCCGTGCCTGCCCGAGACCGAGCCGAGGGTGCCGACCAGCTTGCCGCCCGAGCTAAGCTCGGTGCCGGGCGCGGGGAGGGCGGAATCGGCCGAGACCAGAAGCACGCGGCGGCGGGCGGTGCCGCGATGCTGCATGCGCGACACGACCTCCTGGCCGATGAAACAGCCTTTCTTGAAGCCTATGCCGCCCATCTGGTCGAGCAGCACGTCGTGCGGGAAGGCGTCCGCCAGCGCGTAGTCGGGGCCGCTCTCGGCAACACCGCTGGCGATGCGGTATGCGTGCCAGTCGGCTTCGGTGGCGCCGGCTTCGAGCACTGCGCCGTAGTGGCGGAAGACCGGGGCTTGGAAACGGCTGTCGCGGACAGTTGAATCGGATTGCGAGGCAGCTGAATCATCTTGCCACGAGACGGCGACAAGCGGTTGATCCTGCTTGGCAATGTCAGCCTTGGCGCGGAGCCGGTAGAGCGTCAGGCGGCGGACGAAATCGTCAGCGATGTCGGCGCGACATTCGAGCCTGAGCGCATCCTCGCCGCTGCGCGAGACCAGGAAATCGAACATGATCTTGCCCTGCGGGGCGAGCAGCGCGCCTGGCCTGGCTTCACGTTGACCCAGCGCATCCAGGTCGAGCGTCAGGATGTTTTGCAGGAAATGCTCGGCATCGGGGCCGGAAACATCAATGATGGCGCGGTCTGCGAGGATGGCTGTCGGCATGGACCTGATCTTGCATTTCGGAGAGCCATTACGTAAGCCGCAGGCAATTCCCAGACAAGGGCACGCGCGACATGGCTACCACCTTCGATCTCATCCTCAAGGGCGGCACGGTCGTCAATCATGACGGCATCAGCGTCCGCGACGTCGGCGTCACCAATGGCCGGATCGCCGCCATCGGCGATCTCGGCAGCGCATCGGCCGGCGAAACCATCGACTGCCATGGGCTGCACATCCTGCCGGGCGTGGTCGACAGCCAGGTCCATTTCCGCGAGCCGGGGCTGGAGCACAAGGAAGACCTGGAAAGCGGTTCGCGCGCAGCCGTGCTAGGCGGTGTCACCGCAGTCTTCGAGATGCCCAACACCAACCCGCTGACGACGAGCGAAGCCGCGCTGGCCGACAAGGTCAGCCGCGCCACGGCGCGCATGCACTGCGACTTCGCCTTCTGGGTCGGCGGCACGCGCGAAAACGCGAAGGACGTGGCAGAACTGGAACGCCTGCCGGGTGCGGCCGGCATCAAGGTGTTCATGGGCTCGTCCACCGGTGACCTCCTGGTCGAGGACGACGAGGGCGTTGCCTCGATCCTGCGCAACACCCGCCGTCGTGCTGCCTTCCACTCCGAAGACGAGTTCCGCCTGCGCGAGCGCCAGGGCCTGCGCGTCGACAACGACCCATCCTCGCATCCGGTCTGGCGCGACGAGATCGCCGCGCTGCAGTGCACCGAGCGCCTGGTGCGTATCGCCCGGCAGGAGCGCGCCCGCATCCACGTGCTGCACATCTCGACGGCGGAGGAGATCGCCTTCCTCGAGCACCACAAGGACGTCGCCACCTGCGAGGCGACGCCGCATCATCTGACGATGAGCTCGGACGACTATGCCCGGCTCGGCACGCTGTTGCAGATGAACCCGCCGGTGCGCTCCGCGCGCCACCGCGATGGCATCTGGCACGGCATTTCACAGGGCGTCGTCGACGTGCTGGGCTCCGACCACGCGCCGCACACGCTGGCCGAAAAGGCAAAACCCTATCCGGCTTCGCCTTCGGGCATGACCGGCGTGCAGACGCTGGTGCCGATCATGCTCGACCACGTGAATGCCGGCCGGCTGACGCTGGAGCGCTTCGTCGACCTTGCGAGCCACGGCCCGAACCGCATTTTCGGCATGGCCCGCAAGGGCCGCATCGCCGCCGGCTACGACGCCGATTTCACCGTCGTCGACCTGAAGCGCACCGAGACCATCACCAACGCCCAGGCCGGCTCCAAGGCCGGCTGGACGCCCTATGACGGCAAGAAGGTCACCGGCTGGCCGGTCGGCACCATCGTCCGCGGCATCCGGGTGATGTGGGAAGCCGAGATCACCACGCCGTCGCAGGGCAGGGCGGTGGAGTTTTCGGAAGCGGTGGTGCGGTAGGCGCGCCACGAACGTTCGGCGGCAACGCCCAAGTAGCCCTCATGGTGAGCCTGTCGAACCACGAAAGCGCCTGGCGGTGGTCCGCGCAATTACTCTGATCCAGAGGGCTGACTGTCTGGAGTCCGTCGCGCACGCTGAGACCGCCACGAGAAGGCCGGCATTTGCCCAGGGCCCTCGTGGTTCGACAGCTCACCATGAGGGCTACGGGAGCGTCTGTACCGAGACAGAGATGCTCCGGGGCCACCTTCTCCTGCGGGTGGGGAGAAGGAAAAAAGTTCAATCCCCGGCGACGAAGAACGCCCAGCGGCCGTCCGGCGTGATCCCGAGGCGGTAGAACACGTAAGTGCCGTACTGCTTCATGTCCTCGTAATCGCCGGCCGTCACGATCTTGAACAGTTCGACCTTCTGGCGCGCGTCGAGCTTGTCGAGCGGGATGCCGAAGAAGTAGGGCCAGACATAGAGATCCTCGTCGGTGCCTTCGCCGAGATGCACGTAGCCGGCGTTCAGCACTTCTTCCATGATCGCCAGCAGTTCCTGGCCTTCGCCGTCGCCGGACAGGCTCTTGATGAAGGCGATCGGGTCGCCCTCGATCTCGCCGAACGACAGTTGCGGCATGGCATCGCCCTGACCGATCAGCGGCCGGAGCTTTTCGATGTCGCCGGTCTTGGCCGCCTCGACGAGCAGGTTGCGCATGCGGGCCACCGGCTCGGGCAGTCGGCTGAGGTCGTAGACGATCTCGGGCAGGGGGCCGTCGGGATCGAGATGCGGCGTGGCAGGCCCCGTCGCGTCAGGCTCCGTGGGCGTGCCGTCCTGCGGCTCGGCAGGTTGATCCTCGGGCGCCTCCTCGGTGCCGGCAGGTGCATTGGCGGCCGGGGGTGTCTGGATCGGGTCGGGGATCGGCACCGAATTCTCGGGCGCGGCCTCTCCATCCGTCGTCGGAGTGGACGGGGTGGCGGGGGCCGGAATCTCTTCGCGCTTGATTTCGCTCAGCGCGAGCGCGCTGGTGGCGGCGGTCAGAGAAAAGGCAAACGAAGCGGCAAGGCCGAAAGCCGCGATGCGCAATGCGCCGCGGGCCGCAATTTCAGTCTTTGGCCGCATCAGAACTACGCTCCGGTCTTCCCGGGCGCCGCGCATCCGATCCGGATACCCGATTGGCGCCCCTAAACTGCAAAACCTGCGCATCGTGCGCGCCGAAAAACGATTCGGTTCGCAGGCCGATGCCAGTGATGTGCCGGCATGATGCCGAAACCGTGTCGGCTAGTCAAAGAACCGGGAGAGCGCTCAATGCCGCAGGCGCAGCGGCTCGAACTCGCCGGCCTCGACCTTGGCGCGCATGCGATCGAGCATGGCCAGCGCCGCGCGCTCGCCATTGGCGGCCACGATCTCGGCGAAAGCGGTGGCAAGGGCGGCTTCGGCGATGATCTCGGGCTCGATGCCGGCGGAGAGGCCCTCGGCCCATGCCTCGTTGTGGCTCTCGACGGCGGTCAGGCGCTTTTCTTCCCGGACCAGGGCGTCGATGTCGCTTACGCTTTGTTCCATTTCGGTCTTTCACCCTGCCAAGCGACCCGTTGATTCGGATCAACTTGAGCTATCCCTTTAATGTCCCGTTAAGACACCTAGCACAATCGCCCGTCCGTGTACGGCAGGCAATGCCGGGAAAGTAAATAGCCTGTTAATTACCGTAGCGGGAGGCGATGTCGCGGCTGAGCGCTTCGCCTTCCTTCATGTAGCGGCCGATGGCTTCGGTCGCCGATGGCGTGCAGGCGGTGTAGGTGCCGTCGAACGACCGGTAGCCGCGGTTGAAGGACGCGATGAAGCGGGCGCGGCGGTCGGGCGAGGGGTTTTCGGCCTGCAGCAGCTTTTCCATCTCGCCGCGCCATTGGGTGCCCTTCTCGCCGCAGAGATTGCGCAGGAAATGCAGCGAGCCCAGAACCTCGGCAAGCCTGAGGAGGCCCGGTTCGAACGGTGCGTCGACGGCCCGCGCCGGGGCGGCAAGCACGGTACTTGCGGCAAGCGTCATGGCAATCAGCATGGTCGAGGCGCGGCTCATAAGCTTTTGTGGCGAAACAATTTGTCTGCCGCAAGGCCGGCGGCGCGGCTATCCAACGCTATGCGAGTAGGGTGACGGTGCCGTCGAGCAGTTCGAGCACGATCTCCAGTGTCGAATCGGTCAGAGGCAGGCGCTCGATCTCGGCGAGGTCGAAGAAGGCGGCTTCGTCGGCGTCATCGGCGGCGACCGGTTGGCCACCCGCATGGCGCGCGCCGAACACCGTGAGCAGGTAGACCGCGCCGCCGTCGTCGCGGCTGTCGATCAGGATTTTGCGCAGGGCAACAAGCGTGCCGACCTCTATGCCTGTCTCTTCCATCAGTTCGCGACGGGCGGCGGCCTCAAGCGTTTCGTCCTGTTCGACACGCCCGCCGGGGAAGGCGTACAGCCCCTTCGACGGCGCGCGGCCGCGCCGCACCAGCATGATCGAGCGGTCGCGCAGCACGGCGACCGAGACGGCAGGGACAATTTTCGCTTCGGTCATCAACATTCGCCTCGGACGAGGCGTTCCATTGTGGAACAGCCGGCCATATCCGCTTTAGCGGTTGCGGCGCGTGCGATCCATCGCCACTTTCAGGCGATGAAGCGGGATATGTGCCGATGTGCGGACGAATAGCGGTTATAGCCTCGCCCGAGGAGACGGCAGCCTTTGTCGGTGTCGGCGACCTCGAAAGCTTTCCGCCGCGCTACAACGTGGCGCCGACGCAGCCGATCCTGGTGGTGATGGCCGGGCCGCAGCGCCCGCCGGGCTCGAACCTGCCCGACCGCATGGCGATGCTGGCGCGGTGGGGGCTGATTCCGGCCTGGACCAAGAACCCCGGCGACATGCCGCTGCTGTTCAACGCGCGTTCCGAATCGGCGATCGACAAGGCGTCGTTCAAGACCGCGATGCGCCACCGGCGGGCGCTGATCCCGGTATCTGGCTTCTATGAGTGGAAAAAGCTGCCGGGCAACCGCCGCCAGCCCTATTGGCTGAGGCCGCGCAAGGGCGGGCTGGTGGCGCTTGCCGGTCTGATGGAAACCTGGAGCGAGCCGGGCGGCTCGGAGATCGACACGGCGGCGATCCTGACCACCGGCGCCAGCGCCGACATCCTGCACATCCACGACCGCATGCCGGTGGTGATCCAGCCGGAAGATTTTGCTCGCTGGCTCGACTGCCGCACCCGGGAGCCGCGCGACGTTGCCGAACTGATGCGGCCGGCGCAGCCAGACTTTTTCGAGCAGATCCCGGTCTCCGAGATGGTCAACAAGGTGGCCAATGTCGGCCCCGAGATCCAGGACCGCGTCGAGCCGCTGCCGGAAGCGGCACCGGAGAAGGCGGCAAAGCCAAAAGTGGAAAAGCGTAAGTCCAGCGACGACGACCAGATGAAACTGTTTTGATCGGACGCTAGAAAGTCGGCGTGTCCACGCCAGTCCTTTCCGCCGTCATTTCCGGTTTCCTGCTCGGTGCGTCGCTGATCATCGCGATCGGCGCGCAGAATGCATTCATCTTGCGCCAGGGATTGCTGCGCCAGCACGTCTTCATCCTGAGCCTGATCTGTGCGGCCTCAGACGCCTTGCTGATCGCGGCCGGCGTCGCCGGGCTCGGGACGCTGATCGCCCAGTCGCCGCGGCTGATCATGGCCGTGACGGTGGGCGGAGCGCTGTTTTTGTTCGCTTATGCGACCATCGCCTTCCGCCGGGCCCTGAAGCCCGAGGTGCTCAAGGCCGCCAAGAGCGGCGAAACCAGATTGTGGCCGGCGATCGCCGCGTGCCTCGCCTTCACCTTCCTCAACCCGCATGTCTATCTCGACACGGTGGTTCTGCTCGGCGGCCTGTCGGCCGCCTATGAAGGTCAG
Organism: Aminobacter aganoensis; assembly: GCF_014206975.1. Taxonomy (GTDB): domain Bacteria; phylum Pseudomonadota; class Alphaproteobacteria; order Rhizobiales; family Rhizobiaceae; genus Aminobacter; species Aminobacter aganoensis. The sequence goes on along the minus strand of NZ_JACHOU010000002.1, from coordinate 268,543 downwards.
GCGCGCCTTGCCTATGGGCTGGGCGCTGCAACAGCATCGTTCGTGTGGTTCTTCGGGCTCGGGTATGGCGCCCGGCTGCTCGAGCCGGTCTTTGCCCGGCCGTCCGCGTGGCGCGTGCTCGATCTGCTGATCGGCCTTGTGATGGCCGCGATCGGCTTGAGCCTCTTAAGCCGCCTTGCCTAGCTTGGAAGACTGCTTGTCTTTCTTCGGCGCGCAGATCAGTGCGGCCAGGATTGCTGCGGGGCCGATGGCCCGGTAGTGCTTGGTGAGTTCGGCGTACTGGCTACGCGCTCGGTCCTGTTCGGATTGTTTTCGTTTCATCGTTCTCTTCCCTTGCGTCAACTTCTGTTGAGAGCGGCTGCAAATGCTCACTGATTTGGTCGAATTCGTGGCATGCGGCGCCTTTTATCCGGGCAATGTTTCATTACAGTGCCGGGATATTTAACAAATTGTTTCAGTACTGCTTCCGTTCCGGTCGGCGCGGTAAAGTTTCGTGACGCAGCGTCTTGACGGCAACAGGCCCGCGAGGCGATAAAGCCGCCGATGAAAACGTCTTTCGCCATTTCCGGCATTTGCATTATTGGCTAGCGTTCGCGCTGGTCAGGACGTTTTCGCCTCTTCTTCACCAAAGACAGGTTGAACGCCCGGGCCAGCAGGCCAGGGGAGAGTTATGTCTGATCTCACGTTGAAGTCCGAGGCATTCAAGGGCTTGCGCCTTACCAATACGCTGACGCGCACGAAGGAGGACTTCGTGCCGATCGATCCGCAAAACGTGCGGATGTATGTCTGCGGCCCGACGGTCTACGACTTCGCCCATATCGGCAATGCGCGGCCCGCGATCGTCTTCGACGTGCTGTTTAGGTTGCTGCGCCATGTCTATGGCGAGGATCACGTCATCTACGTGCGCAACCTCACCGACCTCGACGACAAGATCAACGCGCGCGCCTTGCGCGACTTCCCCGAATTGCCGCTCAACGAGGCGATCAGGCGCGTCACCGAAAAGACGGCCAACCAGTATCAGGCTGACGTCAAGGCGCTGGGCTGCCTTGAACCGACGGTCGAGCCGCGGGCAACGGAGTTCGTCCAGCCGCGCGCCGACGGCCGCGCCGACATGATCACCTTGATTCAACGCCTCATCGAACGTGGCCATGCCTATGAAGCGCAAGGCGAAGTCCTGTTCGACACCGGTTCGATGGAAGACTACGGCCAGCTGTCGAAGCGCAATCTCGACGAGCAGCAGGCCGGCGCCCGCGTCGAGGTCGATGCGCACAAGAAGAACCCAGGCGACTTCGTGCTGTGGAAGGCATCGTCGGCCGACGAGCCGGGCTGGTTTAGCCCCTGGGGTCGCGGTCGTCCGGGCTGGCACATCGAATGCTCGGCGATGTCGGCGGCCTATTTCGGCGACGTCTTCGACATCCATGGCGGCGGGCTCGACCTGATCTTCCCGCACCACGAGAACGAGATCGCCCAGTCGCGCTGCGCCCACGGCACCGAGGTGATGGCTAATTACTGGATGCACAACGGATTCCTGCAGGTCGAGGGCCAGAAGATGTCCAAGAGCCTGGGCAATTTCTACTCGATCCACGAGTTGCTCGAGACCGAGAATTTCGGTGGCCGCAAATGGCCGGGCGAGGTGCTCAGGCTGGCAATGCTGATGACGCATTACCGCGAGCCGATCGACTTTTCCGTGCGCAAGCTCGAGGAGGCGGAAAACACGCTGCGCAAGTGGAAACGCGCGGCCGACAGCGCCGGCGCGGCCGAAGCTGAAGTGCCGGCTGCGCTGATCGCGGCACTCAGTGACGACCTTGCTACGGCGAGCGCGTTCCAGGGGCTGTCGCAACTGGCGGGAGAGGCGGGTGCGGACGCGCAGGCCGCGGCCGAACTCAAGTCGGCGCTGCTGTTCCTCGGCTTCACGCTGGAAGCCGCCGAAGTGGACGAGACGGAGGTGGCAGCAACCATCGCGCGCCGGCTGGAACTGATCAACGCCAAGAACTGGGCCGAGGCGGACCGCATCCGCGACGAGCTTCTGGCGCAGGGCGTACAGTTGAAGGACGGGAAGGATCCGGTGAGCGGTGAGCGCGTGACGACGTGGGAAGTGAAGCGGTGATGATGGCACTGTCCGGTGTGGATAGGGTGGGGCTGCACGCCCCCCTCTGCCCCGCCGGGCATCTCTGGCGTTGGGCGGTCGTCTTGACGGAGAGGTCTGCGGGACAGCACCCCCCTCTGTCCTGCCGGACATCTCCCCCGCAAGGGGGGAGATTGGCGGCGGCGCCCGCGCTGCTTTTTCTGCAACGTCGGCGATTGGCGAAGGTCGACGTGAGAGTTGATGTCCCCCCTTGCGGGGGAGATGTCCGGCAGGGCAGAGGGGGGTGTGACAGATCACAGCCTTTGACCTCGCTGCGCAGGGTGGGGACCTGAGCATGGGCCACGACCTCGTCCCCCGGCGTCAGCGCAAGAATGCCAAGGCCATGCATCATGTCATGACCGAAGCCGAACTGAAGCTATGGAACGAGTTGCGCGCGCACAGGCTGCTGGGGCTGGGGCTTCGACGGCAAGTGCCGATCGGGCCGTACATTGTCGACTTTGCCTGCTCGTCACATCACCTGATCGTCGAGGTCGACGGCAGCCAGCACGCGCGGGCTGAACAAGCCGAACACGATTTGGCGAGGTCCACGTACCTCCAGGCAAGCGGCTGGACCATCCTCCGCTTCTGGAACGACGACGTGCTTCGCGATATCGATAACGTCTGCCACCATATCGTGATCTCGGCCGGCTAGGGCGGGGAACGGCCGGCGGCATGAAGGAGGAGTTCGTGCAATGATCGACCATACGGGCATTTCGGTTCAGAATTTCGACACCGCGAAGGCCTTTTACGACAAGGCGTTCGCGCCCCTGGGCGCATCGCTGCTGATGATGGTGCCGCCCGAGCATACCGGCGGCGTCAAGGTCGGCGGCTATGGCCGCGAGCGGCCGGTGTTCTGGCTGCACGAGGCGGAGTCCGGCCCTGGCCGTCACTATGCGTTCACGGCGCGCAGCCGCGCCGAGGTCGATGCGTTTCATGCAGCCGCCATCGCCGCCGGCGGCAGGGACAATGGCGGGCCGGGGCCTCGTCCGCATTACCATCCCGACTATTACGCGGCCTTTGCCTTCGATCCCGACGGCAACAACATCGAGGCGGTGTGCCATGCGCCGACGTGAAGGACTGAAGCCATGAGCCTCGACAACCGGCCTGTCTATTCCGGCGGCTGCCAGTGCGGCGCCGTGCGCTTTCACATCGAGGGAGCGCTCGGCGACGCTTCGGTCTGCCATTGCCGCATGTGCCAGAAGGCGTTCGGCAATTTCTACGCCCCGCTGGTGTCGGTGCGGCAGGCGAGGCTGACCTGGACGCGCGGCGAGCCGAAGAAATTCCGCTCGTCGAACTTTGCCTTCCGCGGCTTCTGCGGTGACTGCGGCACGCCGCTGAGCTATGAGGCGCCGGATGGCGTGGCCCTGGCGATTGCCGCTTTTGACGATGCGGAGGAGATCGCGCCGGCCATGCAGTGGGGCCTTGAGGGCAAGCTGCCCTATGTCGACCATATCCATGAATTGCCGGGCTATTCGACCGAGGAAGACCCCGACGCGGCGGATTTCATCAACGACATCGTCTCCTACCAGCACCCCGACCACGACACCGAACAATGGCCACCGGAGAACAGGTCATGACCGAGACAGTTAGAACCGGCGGCTGCCAGTGCGGCGCCGTGCGTTTTCGCATCAAAGGCGCTCTCGGGCGCACCTCGATCTGCCATTGCCGCATGTGCCAGAAGCAGTTCGGCTCGTTCTTCGGCGCCTTCGTCGCGGTTCCGGCCGATGGCGTCGAGTGGATCCGCGAGGAGCCGAGCTACTTCCAGTCGTCGGTCAACATCGCGCGTGGCTTCTGCCAGCGCTGCGGCACACCGATGACCTATCGCCAGCCTGGTGAGCTCGAGATCGCCATCGGTGCCTTCGACGACCGTTCCGACCTGGCGCCTGCGGTCCAGATCAACCATGGCGCGCGGCTGCCCTGGGTCGAGGCGATCTTTGCAGCGCCGGTGCACGACAACCCGGACTACTACAGGCGGCAGGAGCAGATCATCTCCTTCCAGCATCCCGATGAAGAGACGGCCAACTGGCCCGAGCATGGACTGAAGCTATGACGACCGAACTGCGCGGCCTCTATCCCGAGATCGACCCCTTCGACAGCGGCATGCTCGATGTCGGCGACGGCCACCAGGTCTATTGGGAGCGCTCGGGCACCAGAGGCGCCAAGCCGGTGGTGTTCCTGCACGGCGGCCCGGGCGGGGCAACCTCGCCCAAGCATCGCCGGCTGTTCGATCCCAAGCTGTACGACATCATGCTGTTCGACCAGCGCGGCTGCGGCAAGTCCGTGCCCAACGCCTCGCTCGAGGCCAACACGACCTGGCATCTGGTGGCCGACATCGAGCGGCTGCGCGAGATGGCAGGCCACGACAAGTGGCAGGTGTTCGGCGGCTCCTGGGGCTCGACGCTGGCGCTGGCTTATGCCGAAACGCATCCCGACAGGGTAAGCGAGCTGGTGGTGCGTGGCATCTACACGCTGACCCGCGCCGAGCTTGAATGGTACTACCAGTTCGGTGTCTCCGAAATGTTCCCCGACAAGTGGGAGCGTTTCGTGGCCCCTATCCCCGAGGCCGAGCGCGGCGACATGATGGGCGCCTACCGCAAGCGGCTGGTCGGCGACGACCGCAAGGCGCAGGTCGAGGCAGCGCTTGCCTGGAGCCTGTGGGAAGGCGAGACGATCACGCTGCTGCCCGACCCCGAAACCAGCGGCAAGTTCGGCGAGGACGATTTTGCGGTCGCCTTCGCCCGCATCGAGAACCATTATTTCGTCCATGCCGGCTGGATGGACGAAGGCCAGCTCATCCGCGACGCGCACAAGCTGCGCGACATTCCCGGCGTCATCGTCCATGGGCGCTATGACATGCCGTGCCCGGCGAAATATGCCTGGGCGCTGCACAAGGCCTGGCCGCAGGCCGAGTTCCACTTGATCGAAGGCGCGGGCCACGCCTTTTCGGAGCCGGGCATCCTCGATCAGCTGATCAGGGCGACCGACAGGTTTGCAGGGAAATGACCATGCGCGAACGCATCTATCTCTTCGACACGACGCTGCGCGACGGCCAGCAGACGCCGGGCATCGACTTTTCCGTCGAGGACAAGATTGCGATCGCCGCCATGCTCGACGAGTTCGGGCTCGATTATGTCGAGGGCGGTTATCCCGGCGCCAATCCCACCGACACGACCTTCTTTGCCGAAAAGCGGACGCGGCGGGCGAAATTCGTCGCCTTCGGCATGACCAAGCGGGCAGGGGTGTCGACCTCCAACGATCCGGGCCTTGCCACGCTGCTGCAGGCCCGGTCGGACGCGGTCTGCTATGTCGCCAAGAGCTGGGACTATCACGTTCGCGTCGCGCTCGGGGTCACCAACGAGGAAAACCTCGAATCGATCCGCGCCTCGGTCGAGGCCGCGCGCGACGCCGGCAAGGAGCCGATGGTCGACTGCGAACACTTCTTCGACGGTTTCAAGGCCAATCCCGACTACGCGCTGGCCTGTGCCCGCACCGCCTACGATGCCGGCGCGCGCTGGGTGGTGCTGTGCGACACCAATGGCGGCACCCAGCCGTCTGAGGTGCGCGAGATCGTGGCCAAGGTGATCGGGTCCGGCATTCCCGGCGCCAATCTCGGCATCCATGCCCATGACGACACCGGCCAGGCGGTGGCGAATTCGCTGGCTGCCATCGAGGCCGGCGTCCGCCAGGTGCAAGGCACCATCAACGGCATCGGCGAGCGCTGCGGCAACGCCAACCTGGTGACCATCATCCCGACGCTGGCGCTGAAGCCGCATTTCGCCGGGCGTTTCGAGACGGGCGTTTCGGACGAGGCGTTGACCGGCATCTCGCGGCTTTCCCGCGCCTTCGACGAACTGCTGAACCGCGCGCCCGAGGCGCAGTCGCCCTATGTCGGCGCGTCCGCCTTCGCCACCAAGGCCGGCATCCATGCTTCGGCCATCGCCAAGGAACCCAAGACCTACGAACACGTGCCGCCGGAAGCCGTCGGCAACCGACGCAAGGTGATGGTCTCGGACCAGGGCGGCAAGGCCAACTTCGTCGCGGAATTGAAGCGGCGGGGCATCGACGTGCCAAGGGAAGACCGTCGGCTCGACGCGCTGATTGCGGTGGTCAAGGAGCGCGAGGCCGAGGGCTACGCCTATGAGGGCGCCGACGCCAGCTTCGAGCTTCTGGCGCGCGGGATGCTGCACACCGTGCCGGATTTCTTCCGCGTCACGTCGTTCCGCTGCCTTGTCGAACGGCGCTTCGATGCCAACGGCAACCTCAAGACCGTGTCGGAAGCGGTGGTGAAAGTCCTGGTCGACGGCGAGGAGAAGATGTCGGTGGCCGAGGGCGACGGCCCGGTCAACGCGCTCGACATCGCCCTGCGCAAGGACCTCGGCAAGTTCCAGCACGAGATCGGCGACCTGGAACTGGCCGACTACAAGGTGCGTATCCTCAATGGCGGCACCGAGGCGATAACCCGCGTGCTGATCGAATCGCACGACGGCACCGGCGCGCGCTGGTGGACGGTTGGCGTATCGACCAACATCATCGACGCTTCGTTCCAGGCGCTGATGGATTCGATCATCTACAAGCTGATGAAGAACCGCGACATGGCGGGCTTGGTTGCGGCGGAGTAGAGAGCGGTTTGCATGGTTGGGCCAGCCAAGGCAGCTGGCCCGATCCATTGATCCATCAATGAAAAGCCGATGGACCATCAGAATTTTGAAATGGCATGGCCGGGCTGGCGGGCGCATAGGTTCGCGCCATGAGCACGAACACGCCTGCGATTTCTCGCGACGAAGCCACGCGCGGCTTCCTTTTTGCCCTTTCTGCCTATCTGATGTGGGGTGTCTTGCCCTTCTATATGAAGGCAGTGGCGCATATCCCGACGCCCGAGGTGATCGCCCACCGCATCACGTGGTCGATCCCGATCGCAGCACTCCTGCTGTGGTGGCTCGGGCGGACCTCCGACATCAGGCAGGCGCTGCGGACGCCGCGGACGCTGGCGATGGGCACGCTGACGGCAGCGCTGATCACCATCAACTGGGGCGTCTATGTCTGGGCGATCGGCAACGACCGCGCGCTCGAAACCGCGCTCGGATACTACATCAATCCGCTGTTCAGCATCTTTCTCGGCGCCGTCGTTTTGGGCGAGAGGCTGACGCGGGCGCAGATGGTGGCGATCGCGCTGGCGGTGGTTGCGGTGGCATTGCTGACCTGGGAAACCGGTGGTCTGCCGTGGGTCTCGATCGTGCTGGCGCTGTCCTGGGGCTTCTATGCGCTGTTCAAGAAGACGCTGCCGATCGGCCCGGCGCAGGGCTTCTTCCTCGAGGTGCTGATCCTCGGACTGCCGGCGCTCGGCTACATCTTTTACCTGCAGTCGACCGGGGTCGGCCATTTCGGCACCACCGGCATGACCGACGTCTGGCTGATGCTCGGTTGTGGCGTCGTCACAGCCGTGCCGCTGATCCTGTTTGCCAACGGCGCCAAGCTTTTGACGATGTCGACCATCGGCATCATGCAGTACATCGCGCCGACGATGATCTTCGTCATCGCCGTCTTCATCTTCAAGGAGCCGTTCTCGAGCGAACGTGCCGTTGCCTTTGCGCTGATCTGGCTGGCGCTGGCGATCTACACCTGGTCGATGTTCTCCGAACGGGCGAAGAACGGCTAAGGTTCAGGTGAGACCGGCCCGCGAGCGGCGGGCCGGGGCCTTCGGGATCGGTGCCGGAAATTCACATCTTGTCGATGAGCGACTGCACGCCTTCGGTGGGCGTCGAATCGGTGCCGGCGGCGACCAGGATGGCCGAAACCACGGCCTCGGGCTCGTCGACCACCAGCGGCTGGACCAGATGCGAGGTGTGCACGAAGCCCTCGGCCTTCATGTGGTCGAGCAGGGCCAGCATCGGATTCCAGAAACCCTTGACGTTGGCGAAGACGATCGGCTTGCGGTGATGGCCGAGCTGCGCCCAGGTCATGATCTCGACGATCTCCTCGACCGTGCCAATTCCGCCCGGCAGCGCCACGAATGCGTCCGATTTCTCGAACATAAGGTGCTTGCGCTCGTGCATGTTGTCGGTGATGACGGTTTCGTCGAGCCGGGTCAGCGCCGTTTCGGTCGCTTCCTTGTTCATCAGGAAGCGCGGGATGATGCCGGTGACCTTGCCGCCGGCGCGCAGCGCACCATCGGCGACCGCACCCATGATGCCCTTGGTGCCGCCGCCATAGATCAGCCGCAGGCCGGCCTTGGCGATTGAATGGCCGAGCAGATGTCCGGCCTTGACATAGACCTCGTCGCGGCCCGGAGAGGAGCCGCAATAGACGCAAATGGATCGAATCTTGTTCATGGCCTGATTGGGTATTGCGTCTGCACGCAGGGTCAAGCCCGGACGGGCTTTTTCTTGTCGCTGCCGGCAAAACAAGGTAGACCCGTTGCGCGGCTAGGGGCAGGGAAATATGGCAATTAATCCGTTGAAGATATTCCTATTGGCAGCCGGCGGCTCGGCCGCGGCAGCCACGGTTGCGTATGTGTCGGGCGCGCTCGATCCTTATCTTGCGCCGCCGGCCGCGATAGCCTCGCTGCCGACACCCAGTTCGACCGCGCCAGCCGCCGACAAGCCAGCCGAACCGGCAAAGCCGGCAGCCGAGGCGCCGGCGGGGGCTGCGCCGGCGGTCGTCGCGCCATCTTTCGACGTCGTGCGCGTCGAGGACAATGGTGCTGTCGTCATCGCCGGCAAGGCCGCGGGCGGTGCCAAGGTCGAGATCGTGACCGGATCGCAGGTGATCGGCGCTGCGGTGGCCGGTGCCGACGGCGATTTCGCCGTCGTGCTCGACAAGCCGCTGAAGCCGGGCGACTACCAGATCGTGCTGCGCGCCACCGCGCCCGACAACGTCGTGGCGACGTCGACCGAAACGGCGGTGGTTTCGGTGCCGTCCGAGCCGGGCGGCCAGGTTCTGGCGCTGGTGGAGGAACCGGGCAAGCCGGCGGAACTGATCACCGTGCCCAAGCCTGCCGAGGCCCCGAAGCAACCCGCAGCCGAACAGCCCGCCAATGCGCCGGCGACCACGCCCGAAGCGCAGACCGCGACGCAGCCGGCTCCAGCCACGTCGGACGCGCCGACCGCGCAGGCAAAGGTGGTTGTCGAAGCCGTCGAGATCGAAGGCAAGAAGATCTTCATCGCCGGTGCAGCCGATGCCAGCCGCAAGGTGCGCGCCTATGCCAACGAGATCCTCATCGGCGAAACCCAGACCTCGCCGGACGGGCGCTTCCTGATCGAGGCGGAACGCGAATTGCCGGTGGGCGACTACATCATCCGCGTCGACGCGCTCGAGCCGGATGGCGTCAAGGTGGTGGCCCGCGCGGCGGTGCCGTTCCAGCGCGAGCCGGGCGAGTCGATCGCAGCCGTTGCGCCGCAGGAACCGGCGAAGCAGCCGGCAGCAGCACAGCAGCCCGAAGCCAATCCTGAAGCGGCAGCCCCGGCCCCAGTGACCGGCGAGGCGCCGGCGGCACCCGCTGCCTCCGAAGCAAAACCCGCCGATGTCGCCGCGGCACCCGCAATGCCCGAGGCGACGGCCCCCAAGCTGGAGGCTGTGAACGGCGCCGTGATCATCCGGCGCGGCGATTCCCTGTGGCGGATTTCGCGCCGCGTCTACGGCCATGGCGTGCGCTACTCGAACATCTACCTCGCCAACCAGGATCAGATCCGTGACCCAGACCGCATCTGGCCGGGACAGGTGTTTCGCGTGCCCGAAAAATCCAAGGAAGGTGAGGCTGCGAACATGGATGCGATGGGCGAGCAGGCGATGCCGGCGCCCAAGCCATAGGGCTTTCGGGACCGGATTTGCCGACGTCCCGGTTGCGCGAACGAAATTCATCGTCTATCGTCGATAGACGATGAAAACTTTCCCATTGCCGCAGAATTGCGCCGCCTCCGCCGAGGACGTGGCGCAGAAGCTCGCCGCGCTCTCGCATCCGGCACGGCTTGCCATCTTGCGGCGGCTGGGCGGCGGCAGATCGTGCTGTTGCAAGGAAGTGGTCGAGCATCTCGACCTTGCGCAGTCGACGGTTTCGCAACACCTGAAGATCCTCGTCGAGGCGGGACTGGTCCGTTATGCGCCGGAGCGGCAACGCTCGCGCTACCAGATCGACCCGGCGGCGCTGGCCGCCGTTTCCGCATCCGTCTCGGCGCTCGTCGAATCCTGCTGCGCCGATGAAGGCGCAGACATCTAATCAAGGCAAGAACATTGGCTAACAAGACCGTCTCAGCCGATCGCGGCTCGACTTTCAGCACGATCAGGAACCTTTGGCCCTATATGTGGCCGCAGGACAGACCAGACCTCAGGGCGCGCGTCGTCTGGGCGACCGTGTTCCTGGTCGTTGCCAAGCTGACGCTGGTGGCCGGGCCCTATTTCTTCAAATGGGCGACCGACGCGCTGGCCGGCGACCAGCGTTCGCCGCTGCCGTTGCCGGCGTTCCTGGTGGCGCCGGTGATGCTGGTGGTTGCCTACAATGTCGTCCGCATCGTCCAGCTCGGCTTCAACCAGCTGCGCGACGCGCTGTTTGCCCGCGTCGGGCAGTATGCGGTGCGCCAGCTTGCCCACCGCACCTTCGTACACATGCATCAGCTGTCGCTGCGCTTCCATCTCGAGCGCCGCACCGGCGGGCTGTCGCGCATCATCGAGCGCGGCACCAAGGGCATCGAGACCATTGTCCGCTTCACCATCCTCAACACCGCGCCGACGGTGCTCGAATTCGCGCTGACGGCCGGCATCTTCGGCTTCGCCTATGGCTGGAAATATGTGGCTGTCGTGGCTGCCACCGTCTGGATCTACACCTGGTTCACGGTGCGCGCGAGCGACTGGCGCATCGGCATCCGCCGCGAGATGAACGATTCCGACACCGACGCCAACACCAAGGCGATCGACTCGCTGCTCAATTTCGAAACGGTGAAATACTTCAACAACGAGGCCATGGAAGCCGCGCGCTTCGACCGCTCGATGGCGCGCTACGAGACGGCGGCAACCCGTATCTGGACGTCGCTCGGCTGGCTGAACTTCGGCCAAGGCGTCATCTTCGGCATCGGCATGACCATCGTCATGGGCATGTCGGCGCTGGAGGTCATGGCCGGTACCCAGACAGTGGGCGATTTCGTCTTCATCAACGCCATGCTGATGCAGCTTTCCGTCCCGCTCAACTTCATCGGCTTCATCTACCGCGAAATCCGCCAGGGCCTGACCGACATCGAGCAGATGTTCGACCTGCTCGACGTCGAGCAGGAGGTGGTCGACAAGCCGGGTGCCAGGGCGCTGGAGATCGGCAGCGGCCGGGTCGAGTTCCGCGACGTGCATTTTGCCTACGACCCCAACCGCCAGATCCTGAAAGGTGTCAGCTTCGAGGTTCCGGCCGGCAAGACGGTGGCGATCGTAGGACCATCGGGTGCTGGCAAGTCGACGATCTCCAGGCTGCTGTTCCGCTTTTATGACATCCAGCAGGGTGCCATCCTGATCGACGGCCAGGACATTCGCGACGTCAGCCAGGAGAGCCTGCGCGGCGCCATCGGCATGGTGCCGCAGGACACCGTGCTGTTCAACGACACCATCGCCTACAACATCCGCTACGGCCGCGTGAATGCCGACGAGGAAGACGTGCGCAAGGCGGCCGAACTGGCCCAGATCGCCGGCTTCATCCAGCGCCTGCCCGACGGCTACAAGGCGATGGTCGGGGAGCGCGGCCTCAAGCTCTCGGGTGGCGAGAAGCAGCGGGTGGCGATTGCCCGTACCATCCTCAAGGCGCCGCCCATCCTGATGCTGGACGAGGCGACGTCGGCGCTGGACACCCAGACCGAGCAGGAGATCCAGAGCGCGCTCGACCTGGTCAGCAAGGGGCGCACGACGCTTGTCATCGCGCACCGCCTGTCGACGGTCATTTCCGCCGACGAGATCATCGTGCTGGCCGACGGCAGCATCGCTGAGCGCGGCACCCATGCCGAACTGCTCGGCAAGCGCGGCCTCTACGCCTCGATGTGGGACCGCCAGCGCGAAGCGACCGAGGCCGAGGAAAGGCTGCGCCAGGCGCGCGAGGGCGATGAACTCGGCGTCGTCGTGCGCCGCCGCACTCCCGAGGTCACCGGCGGGGCCTGATACAGCTCAGGCAGCCCGCGCGCCCATCGCGTTTGCGGCGTCCTCCTCGATCAGCGACCGGTGGATGGAAAGGGCCGCAAGGGCGCCGTCCGCTGAAGCCAGCGTGATGTTGTGCATTTCGGTGGCGGCATCGCCCGCGGCAAAGACGTTGCGGACCGTCGTCTGCTTGAAACCGTCGGTGCGGATCTTGACGCCAAGGCGCGTTTCGTCGAAGGCACAGCCGATCTGTTGCGCCAACGGACTGGCCATGCGCAAGGGCGCCCCGATGAACAGCGCCTTGACCGGCACCAGCCTGCCGTCGGCGAGGCGCACGCCGTCGATTGCCGGGGCAGGGCCTTCGACCGCCGTGAATGGCGTGTCCTCGATCCGCACCTTGCGGGCGGCGAGCAAGGCGGTGCTGGCATCGTCGAGCGGGAATTCTGCGCTCGCAAAATAGATCGTGTCGCCCCAGTCGGCCAGAAGCGAAGCCTGGTGATGGGACAGCGCAGTGGTGGCGAACACGCCGATCGGGCCGCCGCCGATTTCATAGGCGTGGCAATATGGACAGTGCAGCACGGTCTTGCCCCAGCGCTCGACGAGGCCGGGAATGGCCGGCAGGTCGTCGCGCACACCGGTGGCGATGAGCATCCGCCGGCCCTGTTGCCGCGTCCCGTCGGCAAGACTGACCGTGACGCCTTCTTCGGTTGTTTCGGCGGCGATTGCCTCGCCGGAGACGAACGAGGCGGACGGATAGGCAAGAAACTGCGCCCTGGCCTCTGCCAGGAGGTCGCTGCCGGCGCGGCCGTCATGCCCGAGCACGCCATGCGAATGGGTGGCGAAGCGGTTGCGTGGCTTGCCGGCGTCGATCACCAGCACGCGCCGGCGAGTGCGGGCCAGGAGCAGGGCGCCGGCGAGGCCGGCAAAGCTGCCGCCGACGATGATGGCGTCATGCTGCATCGTGATTTCCTTTTGCATGTTGTGCGTGGTCCGCCATCCGGCGGCTGAAATCGGCGGCGAGATCGCTGAGCCGGATCTGTCCGAACCGTTCGAACAGCAGCGCCTGCGCCTCGCGAAACGTGTCGTCGAGCGCGTGATTGACAGCCTGTTCGACCAGGCAGCCCGGGCTTTCGGTGGCCGGGCTGAGTGGGAGCAGCACCGGCTCGCCCAGTGCCAGGTGGATGTCGCGCAGGCTGACCGAGGCGAGGTCGCGCGCCAGCGTCCAGCCGCCGCCATGACCCCGCTCCGATGTCACCAGACCGGCCTCCCGCAGGCCAGCCATCGTCCGGCGCACGACCACGGGGTTGGTGCGCAGGCACATCGCGAGTTGGTCGGACGTCATCGGCTTGCCGTGATCTGCCATGTGAAGCAGGGCGTGCAGGGTCGCGGAGAGGCGGCTGTCGTGTTTCATGTAACTTTTGTAGTTACGAGACTTCGAGCAGTCAAGCTGGTGCCGCCACCCCTCGCGTCACCTGGTCACCGGCAGGCAATGTCGCGTTGCGGCGGCCAGAGCTTTCCGGTAAGCACTCCAGGACTTCAACAGCAACGGCCACCCCTTCATGAGCATAGCCGACACGATCCGCAACGCCTTCGTTCCGGTCCATCGCGAGGGGTACCCCTTCATCGCCGGATTCGCGGCGGTCGCCATCCTGCTCGGCTTCTTCTCGACGTCGCTGTTCTGGATCGGGGCGATCCTCACGGCCTGGTGCGCCTATTTCTTCCGCGACCCCGAGCGCGTGACGCCGGTGGACGACAGGCTCGTCGTCAGCCCCGCCGACGGCGTGGTTTCGGCCGTCGGCCCCGCCGTGCCGCCGCGCGAACTCGGCCTGGGCAACGCCGAAATGACCCGCATCTCGGTGTTCATGGACGTCTTTTCCTGCCACGTTAACCGCGCCCCGGTGCGCGGCAAGATCGTCCGCATCGAACACCGTCCGGGCAAGTTCCTCAACGCCGAACTCGACAAGGCGAGCCAGGAAAACGAGCGCAACGGTATCGTCATCGACAGCCCCAACGGCCAGGTCGCCGCAGTCCAGGTCGCCGGCCTCGTGGCGCGGCGCATCGTCTGCTGGGCCGATGTCGGCGGCAACATCGCCGTGGGCGAGCGCTTCGGCCTGATCCGCTTCGGCTCGCGCGTCGACGTGTTCCTGCCCGCAGGGGCTGTACCGCGCGTCGCCGTCGGCCAGACCGCGGTGGCCGGCGAAACCACCCTTGCCGAGTTCGGCGGCACCAGCCACGCACCGCTGGTGCGGGTGTCCTGAGGACCGCGCCGGTGTCATCCTTCAAACCCTTCGAGCCGCATGGAAGCGGTGGACCGCGCATCCGCGAGATTCCGCTGCGCATGGTGCTGCCCAACCTGATCACTGTGCTGGCGATCTGCGCCGGCCTGTCGGGCATCCGGCTCGCCTTCCAGGACCGGTTTGAATCGGCCGTCGTGATGGTGCTGCTGGCAGCCTTCCTCGACGGCATCGACGGCCGTCTCGCGCGCATGCTGAAGGCGACCTCGCGGTTCGGCGCGCAGATGGATTCGCTCGCCGACATCGTCAATTTCGGCGTCGTTCCGGCGCTCGTGCTTTATGCCTACCTGCTCGACAAGGCCGGCTCCCTGGGCTGGATCGCGACGCTGCTGTTCGCCATCGCCATGGGCCTGAGGCTCGCGCGCTTCAACGTGCTCGACGAGGACCTTGATCGCCCGGCATGGCAGGCCGAATATTTCGTCGGCGTGCCGGCACCGATCGGAGCCATCACCTTGATGCTGCCGATGTATCTCGGCTTCCTCGGCCTCGAGGGCACGCGCACGGTGGCCTATGTCGCCACCGGCTTCGCCATCCTCGTCGCCTTCCTGCTGGTCAGCCGGCTGCCCGTCTATTCCGGCAAGAAGCTGAGCATTCGCAGGGAATACCTGCTGCCCGTCATGCTGATCGCCGTGTTTTACGTGCTGCTGCTGACTGTCTATCCCTGGCAGACTTTGACGGCGTCGGTGATCGGCTACCTGATCTTCTTGCCGCTGAGCGCCAGCGCCTATGCCCGGCGTGCCAGGATCGAGGGCGAGAAGGCCGCGGCTGCTGCCGCCGAGGCCGAGGCAGCCGAAGCCGCGGACGAGAGCAAGCCGGCGGGTTAGGCTGCCAGCCCCAGTTGCTCGATGGCCATGTGGCGCGCAGCGACATAGTCGGTCTTGCCAGAGCCGAGCACCGGGATCTCGCGCACCTTGATGATGTCATGCGGGACCATCAGGTCGGCGGCGCCGGCCTGCTTGCCATAGAGGCGCAGTGTTTCGGGGTCGGCATTGCCGGCGGTGGTGACGAGCACGATGCGCTCGCCCTTGCGCTTGTCGGGAACGGCAACGGCGGCATGGCGTTCCTCCGGCCACAGCGCCTGCACCAGCATCTCGACGGCGCCGAGCGAGACCATTTCGCCGGCGATCTTGGCAAAGCGCTTGGCGCGGCCGCGGATGGTGACGAAGCCCTCGCGGTCGACCGAGACGATGTCGCCGCTGTCGTGCCAGCCTTCGAGCGGTTGCAACTCGCCCGGCCGGTCGGCGGTCATGTATCCCATCATCAGGTTGGGGCCGTTGAGCCAGAGCCGCCCGCCTTCGCTGACGCCCTCGACCTCTTCGAGCCGCATGCGCATGCCGGGCAACAGGCGTCCCACGGTGCCGTCGCGGCCATGGGTCGCGGTATTGACGGCCACCACCGGCGCTGCCTCGGTCAGGCCGAAGCCCTCGATGATCTCGGCGCCGAATCGGTCGCGCCAGACGCGCCGCGTTTCCGCCCGTACCGGCTCGGCGCCGGCAACGACGAAGCGCAGGCTGGAGAAGTCGCCATCCTCGGCGGTGCGGGCATAGGCGGCCAGGAAGGTGTCGGTGCCGAACATGATGGTCGGGCGGATCTTGCGCGCGACGTCGGGGATGAGCTTGTAGTGCAGCGGCGAGGGGTAGAGGAACAGCCGCACGCCGGTGACGAGTGGCAGGATGGTGCCGCCGGTGAGGCCGAACGAGTGGAAGACCGGCAGCACGTTGAACAGCTTGTCGGCCGGCGAGATGCCGATGCGGGCCTCTGCCTGCATCGCATTGGCGACCAGATTGCGGTGCGACAGCACGACGGCCTTGGGCATGCCTTCGGAACCCGAGGTGAACAGGATGACGGCCGGCCTGGCGGGGTCTTGCGGTTGCAGCGGGCGCCGCCATTGAACGGCTGCAACGGCTTTTTCGATGGCCGTGATGCTGTCTCGCAGCTCTTCCAACCAGACCATCCGCGCGCCGGCCTGCTCGGCGGCGACGACGATATCGGCAAGGTCGGCCTTCTGGATGAAGGCGCGCGACGAGACGATGGTCTTGATGGCGGCGGTCTTCACCGCCGAGGCGACATTGCTGGCGCCGGCGGTATAGTTGATCATGGCGGCCACGCGGCCTGCCGAGACGAGGCCGAGCAAGGTCAGCACCACGCCATTGGCATTGGGCAGCAGCACGCCGACCGCTTCGCCGTGGCTGGTCTGGGCCTCGAGGCGCCTGCCCAGCACGCGCGTCCCGGTCAGCAGCTTGCGGTAGCTGAGCGCGCCGCCGACGACATCCTCGACGATCGGGCGCGAGGCGCCGTAGCGGTCGGCCGCATCGCGCACGGCGTAGAACAGACCCCGGTCGAGGTCGGTTCCGGCAAGCCTCGCCTCGGCAAAACGGTCGAACAGGGCGTTTGCGGTCGTGGTTTGGGAATAGCCGGCACGCTGGAGCAGTTCGGCCATGGTCATCGGCGCAAGGGCTGCGATCCGGAGGCGCGGGAACCAGCCGCGCGGGGCGCGTTCGGCAGGTGTCAGCGAAAATGGCAGATGGCGCGCGCCGCCGACGAAGATCGGAACGATCCGGGCGTCGGCCTGCATTGCGATGCGGGCGACGGCGCGAAACAGCCGGAACGACTTGACGTCGGGCTCGACGGTGTCGGGCAGGTAGACGGCGAGGCGGCCCTTGCCGCGCAGCACGCGCACGAGGCGACGGCTGACGAAGACATGTTCGGCGTTGAAGGCGATGGTGCGGCCGAGTTCACGCCATGGCTCGAGCCAGACGGCGCGGGCGGACGCGTCGTCGAGGATGTGCAGCGTCTGCTCCGGCAGCAGGGACAGCATCAGCGCCGGTTCGAGCCGGGACTGGTGCGACACGACATAGATGACCGGTGCCTCGGCGTCCCGCGCCTGGCGCATGGCCTTGTCGTGGACGCGCCACAGCAGCTTGAGCGGCAGATAGAGCAGCCCCTGGCGCAGGCGGATGCCGAGCGTGTAGGTCAGGTAGCCCGCGGCAAGCATCCATGCCGCGACCAGACCGAGCAGAATTGCACTGGCCAGGACCATGCCGCACCTCCCAATGCACGCGACGCCCCACCGCGCGCACAGAAACTAGACGATGCCGACGCCACGTCAATGCGCATCGTCCCCGCCACCCCTGGGGTTCAGGACAGGAAAAAGCCGGTCTTGCGACCGGCTTAAAGCAAAGGGACGGGTGGAGGGGATGGGGGGATGGGGCAACCCGTCCTGAGGCCAATAACGTCGATCCCGCGATTTGGTTCCACGCCAGTTCAGGCTTTCTGCGAATCTTTTTCCATGCTGGTATCGTGCATGGGCGGCGGCATCTGCGCGCCGGGCCAGTCGCGCCAAGTGTGCCAGAATACGGCGGCCATCACGACAGCCCCGCCCGCGAAGCTCGCCAGCGGCGGCAGTTCGGCGAGAAAAAGCCAGGCAAAGACGATGCCGAACGGCACTTCGGCCGTGCCCAGCAGCCCTGCTTCGGCAGCGGGTATGCGGCGCGCGCCTTCGGTCCATAGAACCACCGCCAGCGCGAAGGTGAAGCCGAAAATGGCGAGCACGGGGATGTCCTGGCTTGGCACGGCGAGCGGATCGGTGACGAACCAGGCGGGAAAAACGCCGAGGAATGCCGAAACGGCACCGGCCCACACCACGGACGCATTGCGAAAGCGGCGGACAAGGGTTGCGTAGAGCGAGAATGTGAAGGTCATCAGCAGCGCCAGCATGTCGCCGAAGGCGTGGCCACCGCCCAGTCCGGTCCAGACCATGACGGCGACGCCGACGAGGCAGATCGCTGCCGCGATTGCCGTCTGGCGGCGAAAGACCTCGCCGACGATCAGCCAGGCGAGCAAGGCGACGACGAAGGGCACGGTGGCATAAATGACGACGACATTGGCGACATAGGTGTTCTTGAAGGCGGCGATGAAGGCGATGCTGGCGAAGGTGCCCAGTATGGCCAGCATCCAGCCTCGCCAGCCGAGGTCGAGGCTTTCGCCATGGCCGGCGCGACGGCGCCAGAGGACGTAGGCCGTGATCAGGAGCCCGCCGACCAGTCCGCGCCATGAGGTGATGGTCAGGGGATCGGCGTCGATCGATTTGGTGAGGATCCCTGAAAGGGCGAAAACCGCCGCCGACAGCGTGACGAGCAGGACGCCGAGCCGGTGTTCCGAGGCGCCGTCGAAGCTGTCGGTGACCATGCCTGCCTCCTGCAAAACAAGCTTAGATTATCGCATCGCTCCTGCCAGCCTGCTGTCATGAGCCAAGGCGCATTTGCTGTGCTAGCATCGTCGGAGTTTGCCGGGAGAAGATCATGGATGCCGCGGGACTGAAGGCGCTGCAGGCGCCCCTGAAGGATGCCTATCGCGAGGATGCCGACCGGGGGCTGATCACCCTGCGCGCGGCCGGCGCTGTCGACGACAGCTCCATCGCCTGCAAGGTCGAGACGGGCAGGGCGATCGTGACGGCCGGGCTGCACCCGGCGACCGGCGGCAGCGGGCTGGAGCTCTGCTCCGGCGACATGCTGCTCGAGGCGCTCGTCGCCTGCGCCGGAGTGACCTTGAAGGCGGTCGCCACGGCGCTGGAATTCAGGCTAGGCGAGGCCACGGTCTCGGCCGAGGGCGATCTCGACTTTCGCGGCACGCTGGGTGTCGCCAAGGATGCACCGGTCGGCTTTCGCGCCATCCGGCTGGCCTTCAAGCTCGATACCGACGAGCCCCAGGACCGCATCGACGCCCTGATCAAGCTGACCGAGCGCTACTGCGTCGTGTTCCAGACGCTGAACGTTCGGCCGGACCTTTCGGTATCGGCCGAACGCTAGGTTGATGCAGCCTGCTCAGTTCGTGGCGAAGCAGTAGAACAGGCCGTCGCCACCGGTGCCCTTCAGGGCTTCCTGGCCGCATCCGCCGCGCGAGGCATGCGAGGAATTCCACGATTTCGCCGCCGCCGAGTCGTCGAGGCCCATGCGGTCGTGATGGCCCATCATGGCGACGCCGTCGCCGTCGCTGGTCCAGTTGTTGCAGGACTGGTCGGCGGCCTTGGTGCCGTCAGGCATCGACCCGGTCAGGATGTCGTGCTTGTTGGGCTGGTCGCCGCGGCCGTTGATGGTGTTGCCCTTCTCGTCGAGTGCGGTTTCCTTGTTGATGTTGTTGGCGTCGCTGTGCAGCGAGGCCACATCGTCGGCGATCTTCTGGCCCTTGGCGTTGGACCATGGGCCGCTGCCGATGCGATCCTTGGCGTCGGTGTCGCTGGTCGAGAGATAGGCATGCCAGGTCTTGCCGGTCGAGCCGGCAGCTTCGGCGAGGCTCTGGCATTGGGCGTCGGCGCCTGCCAGGCCACCGAGATTTGCACCCTTGCCCAGCCCGACGCTGGTCACGAAAAAGCTCATCGTGTTGTCCTGGGCGCTGGCGGTGAGAAGGCCCGAGCACAGTGCCGCGGACAGGATGAGGATGCGTTTCATCGATCGTTCCTCCCTAGTTTGTCGATTGAGGCGCAAGGCTAGGGCGAGCCGAAATCAACGGCCAATCACGCTTGCGTGTCGCCTACATCGGCCAGACGAGCAGCAGCATCGGCACCGCCACCATGATGACCAGCAGCGACAATGGCAGCCCGAGGCGCGGGTAGTCGGAGAACTTGTAGCCGCCCGGTCCCATCACCAGCGTATTGCACTGGTGGCCGATCGGCGTGAGGAAGTCGCATCCGGCGCCGATGGCGACGGCCATCAGGAACGCTTCCGGCTGGTAGCCGAGCGAACTGGCGAAACCGGCCGCGATGGGAGCCACCACGAGCACCGTCGCTGCATTGTTGAGGAACGGCGTGACCGCCATGGCCACGACCATGATCAGGGTCAGTGCGCCCGCTGGTGGCAAGCCGGCGGCGAATTCCGCCAGCCAGGCCGAAATGACGTCGGTGGCGCCCGTCCGCCGCAAGGAATCGCTGACGGGAATGAGGGCTGCGAGCATCACCAGGATCGGCCCGTCGATGGCGCCATAGACCTCGCGCATCGGGATGACGCGGAACAGGACCATGGCAACGGCAGCCGAGAAGAAGGCCAGCGGGACGGGCAGCAGGCCGAAGGCGGTCGCCGCCATCGCGGCGGTCAGGATCGCCAGCGGAACGATGCCGCGGCGGACGCTGCCGAGCAGGATCGGCCGCTCCGCGAGCGGCAGGCAGCCGAGTTCGCGCAAGATCTCTGGCAAGGTCTGCGGATTGCCCTGAAGCACAACAACGTCGCCCATGCGCAGCGTGACCGCGCCGAGGCGCTCCTGGATGCGCTCGCCCTTGCGGCTGACAGCCAGCAGGTTGACGTTGAATCGGTCGTAGAGCGCAAGCCTCTGGGCCGATCCGCCGATCAGGCTCGAATTCTCGCCGATGATCGCTTCGACGGCCGCCGCGGCGTGCTGGCCGCCGGCGGAAGCGCGGCTGCCGGTGACGCTGAGCTTGGCCTGCGCCACCATGCGATCGAGCACGTCAGGGGCGCCCTCGATCAGCAGGATGTCGCCCTCGCGGAGCACGACGTCCGGAAAGGGCGTGATGTGCAACGCCCGCGACCGCAGGATCGACGTCACCACGGCTCGGCTGCCGCCGAGCTTGAGCAGGTCTGCCAGTGATTTGCCGACGACGGCGGAGTCGGCGACGATCCGGGCTTCGGTGACGTAGTTGTCGATGTCGATGGCCTCGTGGATGGAGGCCGAGGCGCGCGTGCGGACGGGCAGAAGCCAGTAGAACAGCACCAGGAAGACGATGCCGGCGGCAGCAAGAGCCGCACCCACCGGCGTGAAGTCGAACATCGAGAAGGCTTCGCCGGTCATCTCCTGGCGCACGCGCGAGACGACGATGTTGGGCGAGGTGCCGACCAGAGTCATCAGGCCGCCGAGCAGCGAGCCGAAGGCCATCGGCATCAGGAAGACCGAGGGCGAGACGTTGGAGCGTCGCGCGAACTGGAAGGCGATCGGGATCATGATCGCCAGCGCGCCGATGTTCTTCACGAAGGCGGAAAGCAGGGTGACGACGATGACGAGCAGCGCCAGTTGTGCCCTGACGCTGGAAACGTCGGGGGCGAAGCGCTGGATGGCATATTCCATGATGCCCGAGCGGGCGACGCCGGCGCTGACCAGAAGCGCCGAGCCGACGATGATGACGATGTCGTCGCCAAAACCGCTGAAGGCTTCCGCCTGCGGCACGATGCCGGCGGCAACGGCGACGATCAGGGCGCCGCAGGCGACCAGATCATAACGGAATCGACCCCAGATGAACGCTGCCATCATCAGTACGATGACGGCGAGGGACATCAGCTGGTCTGTCGTCATGCGGTCGATGTCCCCACATTCGTCGAATGGCGATGTTCAACGCGGCAGCAGTGCGATCGTTGCCTCGTCGCGGCCACCGGTGCAAGGCGCCGGGGCGGCAGCAGATGTTCAGGCCGGCTGCTGGTAGGACACCCAGCGCTGTTCGCGGGCCTGATAGATCAGGCCGGTCTGGCTGAGTGCAGGGTCGACCATCGACAGGATGTGGGCCGCGACCTCGGAGGGGTGCGGCACCGTTTCGGGGTTCTCGCCCGGCATTGCCTGGGCGCGCATCGCCGTGCGGGTCCGGCCCGGGTCGAAGGCGTTGACGCGAAGCCTCAGGTTGCGCGTTTCGTCGGCCCATGAGCGCATCAGCGTCTCGGCCGCAGCCTTGGAGGCGGCGTAGGGAGCCCAGAAGGCGCGCGCCGAATGGGCGGCATTGGAGGTGACGATTACGGCGCGGCCGGCATCGGAGAGGCGCAGCAGCGGATCGACCGAACGGATCAGCCGCCAGGTGCCGGTCACGTTGACCGCCATCACCTTGTCGAAGACCTTGGCTTCGACGTGGCCGATGGGCGCGATGACGCCGAGGACGGCGGCGTTGGCTACCAGGATGTCGAGCTTGCCCCAGCGTTCGTGGATCGAACCGCCAAGCCGGTCGATGCCGGTCATGTCGGTCAGGTCGAGCGGGACGAGCGTCGCCTGGCCGCCGGCAGCCTTGATCTCGTCGTCGAGTTCTTCGAGACCGCCGACCGTGCGCGCAACCGCGATGACATGCGCGCCAGCGGCTGCCAACTGCTTGGCTGCGTTGTAGCCGATGCCGCGCGAGGCGCCGGTGACAAGGGCGATGCGGCCGGAGAGGTCGGGAGTCGTGGTCATGCGGGCACCCAATTCGAGCTGGTCGATCCGCTGCCTGATAGGACGATTTCGCCGCGAACAAAACCCCGCAACGCACAATGAAGACCGACTATGTGTCGCAAGCAGCGAAATTCCGCGCCAGCAATGTCGGAAACGCCTGCGCCCCATCGTCCTCGGTCAAGAACGAAGTTCCCGGAGGTTCGAGCATGAGCAGAACCGTTGCAATCCTTCTCGCCCGACTGATCTTCGCCGGCGCTTTTGCCATGGCGGCTGTCTTCAAGTTCGCTGGAATGGAACAGACCGCCGTTTACATTGCGGCTGCCGGCTTTCCCTTTCCGCTGTTTCTGGCCTGGCTTGCGGCCATCTTCGAAGTTGGCCTGGTGGCGGCGTTCCTGACGGGCGCCTTCTTTTCGGAAGCGGCTTTGCTTGCCGGGGCCTATGTGATCTTCCTGGCCTTCGCCTTTCACGGCCCCGCGCTCTGGCAGGCAAACCAGGCCGAGTTCGGCTTCTTCGTCGACCACTTCACCTTCCTCGCTGGACTGCTGTTCGCAGCCGTCCACGGTCCAGGTGAAAAGCTGGCGATGCGGCAGGGCTTGATCTGGAAGGGCGAGACGGCTTCCGGGAACTGACACGGAAGCCGGAAGTCAGCACCAGGAGGCGCTAGGCTCCGTTGTTTGCCAGCAGCGATAGGGTGCGGACATTGTCCGAGCCTTCGAGGTCGGCAAGGCGCGTCGGGTACTGTCCCGAGAAGCAGGCATCGCAGAACTGCGGCTGTTCGTTGTCGCGGCCGGGTTCGCCGACGGCACGGTAGAGACCGTCCATCGACAGGAAGCCGAGCGAATCAACGCGGATGAACTCGGCCATTTCCTCGATCGTCATGCGCGAGGCCAGCAGCTTGGACTTTTCCGGCGTGTCGACGCCGTAGAAGCAGGAGGCGCGGGTGGGCGGCGAGGCGATGCGCATGTGCACCTCCTTGGCGCCGGCGTCGCGCACCATCTGCACGATCTTCTGGCTGGTGGTGCCGCGGACGATGGAATCGTCGACCAGCACCACGCGCTTGCCCTCGATCATGCGGCGGTTGGCGTTGTGCTTGAGCTTGACGCCCATGTGGCGGATCGAATCGCCGGGCGAAATGAAGGTACGGCCGACATAGTGATTGCGGATGATGCCGAGCTCGAAGGGCAGACCAGCCTGCTGCGAGAAGCCGATGGCGGCCGGCGTGCCGGAATCGGGCACTGGCACGACGATGTCGGCCTCGACCGGGCTCTCGATGGCGAGTTCGGCGCCGATGCGCTTGCGCACGTCATAGACGTTGCGGCCCTCGACCGAGGAGTCGGGACGGGCGAAATAGACATATTCGAAGATGCAGAAGCGCGGCTTCTGCTGCTCGAACGGGAAGATGCTCTCGATGCCCTTGGAGGTGACGATCACCATCTCGCCGGGCTTGAGGTCGCGCACGAAACGCGCGCCGATGATGTCGAGCGCGCAGGTTTCGGAAGCGAGGATCCAGGCGCCGTCGAGGTCGCCGAGCACCAGCGGGCGGATGCCGAGCGGGTCGCGGCAGCCTATCATCTTCTTCGACGACAGTGCCACCAGGGAAAACGCGCCTTCGACCTGGCGCACGGCATCGATGAAGCGCGAGTTGAGGTCGCGTTCCTTGGATGTCGCGACCAGGTGCAGGATGGTTTCGGTGTCGGAAGTCGACGAGAAGATCGAGCCCTGCTTCTGCAAGGCGCGCTGTACCGTCATGGCATTGGTCAGGTTGCCGTTGTGGGCCACCGCGAAGCCGCCGTCGGAAAGCTCGGCAAAGAAGGGCTGCACGTTGCGCATGCCGGCGCCGCCGGTGGTGGCATAGCGGGTGTGGCCAATGGCGCGGTTGCCGTTCAGCCTGTCGATGACCGATTGCTTGGTGAAGGTGTCGCCGATCAGGCCGATATGGCGTTCGACGTGGAACTGGCTGCCATCGTAGGAGACGATGCCGGCGGCTTCCTGGCCGCGATGCTGGAGCGCATGCAGGCCCAGCGTGACGATGGCCGCTGCGTCCTGCCGGCCAAATATGCCGAACACGCCGCATTCATCGTGGAAATGATCATCAGCCTCGGCGGAGAGAGGTGTTTCTGCGTCAACCATCGGGTCACGGTCTCGTGTCGGAAAGCCGTCATATAGGGCATGCCGACCGGCAATACCATCACCAATTTTAGCAGGCCTTGTCGCAGGCGGATGGCCGGCCTCGGAGTGACTGGGCATCGCCTGCGCAGGAAACGAACCTGCGCAGGCGATTTGGCCTATCAGGCCAGTTCAACGCCCTTGCGTTCCTTGATCAGGAAGACCGTGGCAAGAATATCGATTGCCCAGACAAAGACCAGGAACGACAGGCCGGCGGAGAGCGAATATTGCGTCGCCAGCCAGCCGATGACCAGCGGGCCGAAGCCGCCGATGCCGCGACCGACGTTGAACAGCACGTTTTGTGCCGTCGCACGGGCCTGCGTCGGGTAGCTTTCGGAGATCAGGGCACCGTAGCCGCCGATCATGCCGCTCAGGAAGACGCCGGTGATCGCGCCGGCAACAAGCAGCGCCATCGGGTCCTTGATCTGCGGATAGACGAAGGCCATCGCCATTGCGCCGATCTGGAAGGCGATGAACAGCGGCTTGCGGCCGAAACGGTCGGCCAGATGGCCGAAGATCCACATGCCGACAGCGCCGCCCAGCACGGTGACCGACGTCCACATCGCCGACTTGGTGAGCGAGAAGCCCATCTGCGTCGACAGGTAGGCCGGCAGCCAGATCATCGTGCCATAATAGCCGAAGTTCTGCGCCGACGTCATGATGCCGATGCCGATCGTCGACCGCAGCGACTCGCGGTCCGCGACCAGGTAGCGGAACGGGTTGACGCGCTTTCCCGCATCCTTCTTGGCCGCGGCCACGAACATTTCCGGCTCGTGCAGGTATTTGCGCAGGACGAAGGCCACCACGGCCGGGATCAGTCCGATCACGAACATGCCGCGCCAGCCGATCAACGGCAGCAGCAGCGGCGTGAGCAGTGCCGCGCCCAGGACGCCGGCCTGCCATCCGAGCGCGACATAGGACGAAGCCCGCGCCCGCTTGTGTGCCGGCCAGGCCTCTGCAACCAGCGCCATGCCGATGCCGAACTCGCCGCCCAGGCCGATGCCGGCGATGGTGCGGTAGATGAGGAGGTCCCAATAACCCTGCGCGAGGGCGCAAAGACCGGTGAACACACCAAACAGCAGGATGGTCCACGACAGGACGCGGATGCGGCCGAAACGGTCGCTGAGGGCACCGACGATCAGGCCGCCGATCACGGCGCCGATCAGCGTCCATGTGATCAGCGAGCCTGCCTCCGAGCTCGAAAGAGCCAGGCCGACGGTGACCGCCGGCAGCATGAAGCTCAGGATCATCAGATCGAAACCGTCCATCGCGTACCCAAGATTGGATGCGATCAACGCCTTGCGCGCGTAGCTGTTGACGGGCGCGTCCCGATCGTCCGCGAGGGTCGGCGACTGCGCCGTAGAAGACTTAATTGACATGCTTTCCTTCCCAGTAAATGCGCTCTGCCCACGCGACACGATGGAGGCGCGGCTTCAAGCCGCGAAAATAAGTATATACATAATTGAAGTTGCGCAAGCTGAGCCAAAGAGCTCATGCATGCTGTCGGCTTGACTCGCAAGCCAGGAACTTGGCTACAGCGAGCGTTGGCAAGCAGAGACGCATTGGTCGCCGCGGCAATGGCTCGCGGCGGCGTGTTGACAAGCTTCCATGCGTATAGAATAGTAATTATGTATATACATAATTTTACTGCCGTGACCAGGAATGGAGTTGGGTAATGAAGGCACTACCGCACGTTGGCGACAAGCGCGTGATCGATATGCATGTGCATATCGGACCGGAATTCTTACGCCGGAAATACAGCGCTGAGACGCTCGCGGCCGAGGCGCGGAAAGAAGGATTCGGCGTGGTGATGAAGAACCACTTCCAGCCGACCACCGGGCAGGTCAGCCAGTTGCGCCGGCCCGACGACAAGGTGGCACTGGTCGGTTCCGTTGCCCTGAATTTCGGCTGCGGCGGCGTCGACGACCACGGCGTGCGCTCGGCGCTTTCCGGCTGGAAGCGCGACGTGACGGCGGCCGACCCCGATTCCGACCGTTTCGTGGTCTGGATGCCGACGATGTGCTGCGAGGCCCATTTGCGGAAATACAATCGCCGCGACCTGTCCGAAGCCTGGGGTATCAAGGGGCAGTACACCAGGTATTATGCCGAGGGCACCGGCTATACGCTGGACGAGGGCAATGACGACAAGATGGCTGCGCTCAGGCGTGCGCTGCAGGTCATCGCCGACAACGACCTCATCCTAGCGACGGGGCATTTCGACCGCAACGAGACCCTGACGGTCGTCCGCATCGCCCATGAGATGGGCATTCGCCGGATCATCATGACGCATCCGCTGTTCCAGACCACCGAACTCGATCCCGAGACAATGCGGCGCATGTGGGAAGAATATGGCGCCTACAGCGAACTGGCCTTCGTCAACCTCGCGATGGATGACCTGAGCTACGAACAGTACATCGAAGTCATCGAGGGGGTTGGGTCGCAGGGCGTGATTCTGTCGTCGGACGTCGGGCAGGTGTTCTCGGCCGGCGTCGGCGATGCCCTGCGCGAATTCTTCTCCGAATTGCAGGCGCGCGGCGTCAAGGAAGACGACATCGTCCAGATGTCGGTCATGAACACCAACAAGCTTCTGTTCGAAGACATGAAGTGATCGCGGAATTGGCTGAAGTTTGACGTGCTCTGACCGGGGCGCGTCGGCCCAGTGGCTGCTACCGGATGGCGATATCGTTAGCTTCCAGAATGCAGAACGCTGTGCCTCCCAAGGGAGGCACGGCGTTCAAGAAAGTCACGTGCGATCACCAGTCCTGATGATCGCGAAGTCGCTCAGTTGTTGGCGGGCGGCGTCTCGGCCGCGGGTGCGCCGGCGGGCTCGTCGGCGCCACCTTCGGCAGGCGGCGTGGCGGTGCCGGTCTCGGGCTCGCCCTGCGAATTGAGCTTCTTGAGGATCGAGTTCTCGGGATCTTCCGGCAGCATGTTCTCGATCGTCGTGCCGATGCTTTCGAGCAGCGGCCGCGACTTCGCCTCGGAAACCCAGGCGGGCGACTTGTCGCCGACCAGCCAGTTGAAGAACAACAGCCCAACGGCCACCACCAGGATGCCGCGCGCCGCACCGTAGAGGAAGCCGAGCGTCCGATCGAGCGCGCCGATGCGGCTGTCGATGATGAAGTCTGCAATCTTCATGGTGATGATGGTGACGACGATCAGCGCGATGATGAAGACGATGCCGGCGGCTGCGGCCATCGCGATCTTCTCGTTGTCGATATAGGGCTGAACGTAGGGCACCACCGGCTTGTAGAAGAAGAAGGCGGCAGCCGCGGCAGCGGCCCAGGAGGCGACCGAAAGTACCTCGCGCGAGAAGCCGCGCACCATGGCCAGCATCGCCGAAACCAGGGTGAAGCCGACCAGAATTCCGTCAAGCAGCGTAATCGGCATAGTGTCTCTCACTCCCTGACGACGGTTTCAATCCGTCTCTTCCGCGCGGCTTCGTCTTGAGCCGGCTATCCGCGCCACCAGATCCGCGAGTGCGGTCGGCTGGAACGAACCGGCCCCGATTCCACCTGCGATGTCCCCACTGCCGGCGGGCAGGACTGCCCTTCCGAAGCCCAACTTTTCGGCCTCTTTAAGGCGTTGCTGTGCATGCGCAACCGGCCTCACGGCGCCAGAAAGGCTGATTTCGCCGAAATAGACGCAATCAGCAGGCAGGGCAAGACCGGTGAGCGATGAAACCAGTGCGGAAGCGACCGCCAGGTCGGCGGCCGGCTCGGATATGCGATAGCCGCCGGCAACGTTGAGATAGACGTCGTGCTGGCCGAAGCGGACTCCGCAATGCGCCTCGAGCACGGCGAGAATCATCGACAGCCGCGACGAGTCCCAGCCGACGACGGCGCGACGCGGCGTGCCCAGCGACGACGCCGCCACCAGCGCCTGGATCTCGACCAGCACCGGCCGCGTGCCCTCGATTGCCGCAAACACCGCGGCACCCGGCGCCTTGGAATGGCGCTCGCCCAAAAACAGCTCTGAGGGGTTGGCGACCTCGCGCAGACCCTTGTCGGACATCTCGAAGACGCCGATCTCGTCGGTCGGGCCGAAGCGGTTCTTGACCGTGCGCAGGATGCGGAAATGGTGGCCGCCTTCGCCCTCGAAATAGAGCACGCCGTCGACCATGTGCTCGACGACGCGGGGGCCGGCGATCTGGCCTTCCTTGGTGACATGGCCGACGAGCACGACGGCGGCACCCGTCGACTTGGCGTAGCGGATCATCGCCTGGGACGCTGCACGCACCTGCGTGACCGTGCCGGGTGCCGAATCGGCGAGGTCGGTCCACAGCGTCTGGATCGAATCGATAATGACGAGGTCCGGCCGCTTGCCGTCGGCGATGGTGGCGAGGATGTCCTCGACATTGGTCTCGGCGGCGAGTTCCACCGGCGTGGTGGCAACGCCGAGGCGCTGGGCGCGCAGCCTGATCTGGGCGACGGCCTCTTCGCCCGAGACATAGACGACGCGGTGGCCGCGCGCGGCGAGTGCTGCCGCCGCCTGGGTCAGCAGCGTCGACTTGCCGATGCCGGGATCGCCGCCGATCAGCAGCGCCGAGCCGCGCACGAAGCCGCCGCCGGTGGCACGGTCGAGTTCGCCGATCCCCGAGACGATGCGCGGCGCATCCTCGATGTCGCCATCGAGCGAGGTCAGCGTAACGGGACGGCCCTTGCGCGCGCTCTTGAGCGAACCCGGTCCGGAGCCGATGCCGCCGGCCGTGCCTTCCTCGACGAGCGTGTTCCACTCTCCGCAGGAATCGCATTTGCCGGCCCAGCGCTGATGCGCGGCACCGCAGTTCTGGCAGATGAATTGGACGCGGGGCTTAGCCATGGGTGGGGTGCTGCGATGCTGAGTGGGGGAGGTAGGGCTTCTTCGCACCCCCCTCTGTCCTGCCGGACATCTCCCCCGCAAGGGGGGAGATCACGCCTTCTTCGGCGCCGGGGCCAATCACCAACCTTGCGAAGCCTGCACTGGCAAGCATGCAGGATGACCGCCGCCGGCGATGCGATTGATCTCCCCCCTTGCGGGGGAGATGGCCGGCAGGCCAGAGGGTGGTGCGAAGGAATGCCGCGTTGGACAAAGCCTACTCTTCCCCGAACCTGTCCGGCAAATGATGCTCGGGCGCGAGGTCGAAGAAGCGGGTGAACTCACCCTGGAAGCCGAGGCTGACGGTGCCGGTCGGGCCGTGACGCTGCTTGGCGACGATGACTTCGGCCTTGCCGCGAACCTCGGCCATGTCGCCCTCCCACTTGATGTAGTCGTCGGTGCCCGGCTTCGGCTCCTTGTTCTTGAGGTAGTACTCCTCGCGGTAGACGAAGATAACGACGTCGGCGTCCTGCTCGATCGAGCCTGATTCACGAAGGTCGGAGAGCTGAGGGCGCTTGTCGTCGCGGCTTTCGACCTGACGCGACAGCTGCGACAGCGCGATGATCGGGACGTTGAGTTCCTTGGCCAGCGCCTTGAGGCCGGTGGTGATCTCGGTGATTTCCTGGACGCGGTTCTGCGACGACTTGGCCGACGAGCCCTGCATCAGCTGGATATAGTCGATGATGATGAGGTCGAGGCCGCGCTGGCGCTTGAGGCGGCGGGCGCGCGCAGAGAGCTGGGCGATCGAGATACCGCCGGTCGAGTCGATGAACAGCGGGATCTTCTGCAGCGTCTGAGTGCAACTGACCAGCTTTTCGAAATCGGCTTCGGTGAGATCGCCGCGGCGGATCTTGGAGGAGGGCACCTCGGCCTGCTCGGAAATGATACGGGTAGCCAACTGCTCGGACGACATTTCGAGCGAGAAGAAGCCGACGACGCCTCCATTCTCGGCCTTGAACGAGCCGTCGGCCTGCTGCGCCGGGACATAGGCGTGGGCGACGTTGAAGGCGATGTTGGTGACGAGCGAGGTCTTGCCCATGCCGGGGCGGCCGGCGAGCACGATCAAGTCGGAGGATTGCAGGCCGCCCATGCGGGCGTCGAGATCCTGCAAGCCGCTGGCGATGCCGGAGAGGTGGCCGTCGCGCATGTAGGCGGCGCTGGCCATGTCGATGGCGGTCTTGACCGCGTCGGAGAAGCTTTCGAAGCCGCCATCGTAGCGGCCGGTTTCGGCGAGTTCGAACAGGCGGCGTTCGGCATCCTCGATCTGCTCCGACGGCGACATGTCGACCGGCGCGTCATAGGCGATGTTGACCATGTCCTCGCCGACGGTGATCAGCGCACGCCGCGTGGCGAGGTCGTAGACGGCACGGCCGTAGTCGGCGGCATTGATGACGGTGACGGCATTGGCCGCCAGCGCCACCAGATACTGCAGGACGGTCATGTCGCCGACCTTTTCGTCGACCGGCAGGAATGTCTTGAGGGTAACCGGGTTCGCCATCTTGCCCATGCGAATGAGCTCGGACGAGACCTCGAAGATCTTGCGGTGCAGCGGCTCGTAGAAGTGGGTCGCCTTGAGGAAGTCGGAGACGCGGTAGAAGGCGTCGTTGTTGATCAGCATCGCGCCCAGCAGCGCCTGCTCGGCCTCGATGTTGTTCGGGGCTTCCCGGTAGAGCGGGGTTTCCGCCACTTCGAACTTGCGCGCTGCCTCAGCCAATGTCTTCCCCGTCTCTGAGAGAGATACTCCCGTATCAGAGTCCAATCCAGAAAAGCGGTCTCGGTCTGACTTTCTTTTCTTTAGGACCTAGTTTGTCCAAAAATTCACAGGCTGGCCCAACTAATCCACAGGACACTTTTCCTGCGGTTGGAATCAGTTTGACTGTGACCGAATCCTAGACCGCGACGCTGGGTAAGACCATCCCGCCCCAGCGGCTACGCGCCCCGCGGCGCGAGCAGGATGACCGAGGCGCCGAAAATGCAGATGGCCGCGCCGATGATGTCCCAGCGGTCGGGCCGTACGCCTTCGGCGAGCCACAGCCAGCACAGCGAGGCGGCGATGTAGATGCCGCCATAGGCGGCGTAAGCGCGGCCCGCGGCACTGGCTTCGACCAGTGTGAGCAGCCAGGCGAAGGCGACGAGCGAGACGAGGCCCGGCACCAGCCAGAGTGGCGACTTGTCAAGCCGCCACCACGCCCAGAAGGCAAAGCAGCCGGCGATCTCGGCAAGTGCGGCAGCGACGTAGATGGCATAGGTCATGACAAAGCCCGGCTCGAAGGGGAGACGGGCTTTGTCCTATGCGAGCCCATGTGGGGCAAGGCCTGACATCGGCCTGTTGGATCCTATTCCTTGTCGCCGACCGTGCGTTTGCGCCCGGCCTTGGTCGTCGGTTCGGCGGTGCGATGCGCCATCTCGTGCATGGCCAGCGCCTTCTCGCACTTGCCGATGTAGTCGCGGGTCAGCGGCAGCGTGTCGTTTCGGTGGGTGATCTGGATCTGGAACACCATCAGGTCCTGCCAGCGGAAGGCGGCTTCGGATGCTGCCAGGTAGAATTCCCACATCCGGCAGAAGCGCTCGTCATAGATCGCCTTGGCCTTGTCCCGGTTGGCGGCGAAGCGCTTGCTCCAATGCTTCAGCGTCTCGGCATAGTGGAGCCGCAGGACCTCGACGTCGGCGACCATCAGCCCCGCCTTCTCGATCGCCGGCAGGACTTCCGACAGGGCAGGGATATAGCCGCCGGGGAAGATGTATTTGCGGATGAATGCGCTCGTCGCCGTCGGCGGGCCGAAACGGCCGATCGAATGCAGCACCATCACGCCATCGGGTTTCAGCCGCTTGGCGACGGTGTCGAAGAAGGTGCGGTAGTGATTGACGCCGACATGCTCGAACATGCCGACCGAGACGATGCGGTCGAAGCGCTCGACGAGGTCGCGATAATCGCGGATTTCGAAGTGGACGTGGCTGTCGAGGCCTTCCTGATGGGCGCGTTCGGTGGCGACCGCGTGCTGCTCGGAAGACAGCGTGACGCCCAACACCTGCGCTTCGAACGACCGCGCAAGATAGAGCCCGAGGCCGCCCCAGCCGGAGCCGATGTCGAGCACCGACTGGCCTGGCTTGAGCCGCATCTTGGCGGCGATGTGCGCCTTCTTGGCCGTTTGGGCTTCTTCCAGCGTCATTTCGGGGTTGGCGAAATAGGCGCAGGAATATTGCATGTCGCTGTCGAGGAAGAGCCGGTAGAGATCGCCTGAAAGATCGTAGTGGCGCTCGACGTTGCGTTTCGCCCGTGCTGCGGTGTTGACCTGCTGGAAGCGGCGCAACGCCACCCGCAGGCCTTCGATGGCGCGCGACCAGGCGGCGTCGACCGTGCCGTTGCCGAGATTCTGGAAGGCAATCCGCATGAAGCCGAAGATGTTGCCTTCGACGATGTCCATCTCGCCGTCCATGTAGGCCTCCGGCACGGCCAATGTCGGATCGAAGGTGATGGCCCGTTCGGCCCGCCGCGTTCGGATCAGCATGTGGACCGGCTCGCCACTGCCGTCGCCGAAGCGGTGCGGCACGCCGTCGGGTCCGGTGACGGTCAGGTTTCCTGTGCGGACGAGTTTTGCGAAAATGCGCTGCAGCAACACGTTCATGGGCAATGCTCGCGATGTGTCAGTCCTGTTGTCAGAAACGGGTAACTAGCGCGGGCACGCTCAGGTTCCACCTGGCACAAAAAAGCCCGGGTGTTTCCACCCGGGCTTGGTCCAGAAAACTGGATGGAAAGCTGAAAATCAGCCTTCGTCGCCTTCGCCGTCTTCGTTCGGGTCGAAGAAGCTGTCAGGACGGGCGTTCTCGTTGATGTCGTCGCCGTAGATGGCTTCGGCGGTGGTCAGCGTCTCGCCCTTCGACTGACGCTCGGCTTCGTCGGCCGTACGCGCGATGTTCAGCGTGATGGTGACTTCGACTTCGGCGTGCAGCGCGATCGCGACATTGGTCAGGCCGATGGTCTTGATCGGCTGGTTGAGTTCGACCTGGTTGCGGCCGACCGTGAAGCCTTCGGCAGCCAGGAGGTCCGCGATGTCGCGGCTCGAGACCGAACCGTAGAGCTGGCCGGTTTCGCCGGCCGAACGCACGATCACGAACGTCTTGCCGTCAAGCGTCTCGGCAACCTTCTCGGCTTCCGACTTGCGCTCGAGGTTGCGGGCTTCGAGCTGGGCGCGCTGGCCTTCGAACTTCTTCCTATTGGCTTCGTTGGCGCGGAGCGCCTTGCCCTTGGGCAGGAGGAAGTTGCGGGCAAAGCCGTCCTTGACCTTGACGGTGTCGCCCATCTGGCCGAGGCGGGAAATGCGTTCGAGGAGAATGACGTCCATTGTCCTTGTCCTTTCGTTGGCTGCAAAGGCAGCGGAAAAATTCAACGGGCAAGGAAGCAATCAGGGCGCGGGCTGCGCCGGTTTCGCTGTCCTGCCTGTCGCGGCAGTTAGGTCCTCCTCGGAGAACCAACCCGGGATTTGAGGTTCGCCCGACCGCGCCCGTCGCGGAAGGGAGGAAGCGGGCAGCGAACCGCCCGCTTCGAATGTCTTACTTCACCACGTAGGGCAGCAGGCCGAGGAAGCGGGCGCGCTTGATCGCCTGGGCGAGTTCACGCTGCTTCTTCTGGCTGACGGCGGTGATGCGCGAAGGAACGATCTTGCCACGCTCGGAGATGTAGCGCTGCAGCAGACGCACGTCCTTGTAGTCGATCTTCGGAGCGTTGGCGCCGGAGAACGGGCAGGTCTTGCGGCGGCGATGGAAGGGACGACGGGTCGGGATCTGATTGATGTCGACCATTATTCTGCACCCCCTTCAACACCTTCGCGCGGACGGCGCGGGCCACGGTCACCACCGCCATCGCGGTCGCCGAAGCTGCGCGGGCCGCGATCACCACGGTCGCGATCGCCGAAGCTGCGCGGACGGTCGCCGAAGCCACCGCGTTCGCCACGCT
Source organism: Aminobacter aganoensis (assembly GCF_014206975.1). Lineage (GTDB taxonomy): Bacteria > Pseudomonadota > Alphaproteobacteria > Rhizobiales > Rhizobiaceae > Aminobacter > Aminobacter aganoensis. The sequence goes on along the minus strand of NZ_JACHOU010000002.1, from coordinate 233,919 downwards.
CGGAGCGCTCTTCGCGCTTCTGCATCATGGCGGAGACGCCTTCTTCATGCGCCTCGACCTTTACGGTCAGGAAGCGCAGCACGTCTTCGGACAGGCCCTGCTGGCGCTCGACTTCCTTGACGGCAGCCGACGGAGCGGTGATGTCCATGAGCGTGTAATACGCCTTACGGTTCTTGTTGATGCGGTAGGTGAGGGACTTCAGTCCCCAGTTCTCGACCCGGCCGACCGAACCGCCTGCTTCAGTGATGATGCCCTTGTAGTGTTCGACAAGTGCATCGACCTGCTGCTGCGAAAGGTCCTGGCGGGCAAGAAACACATGTTCGTAAAGAGCCATAGTTTTTGCCTTTCTTCGTTTCCATCTTCCGGTCCCGGCGGCTAGAGCCTCTGCGACCTCGCTGACCCTTCGAGGGCCTACGGCCTTCTCAGGGGAAGAAAGGAGCACGACGAGACGGTCGAGAGCGGAGACACGGGAGGCGGAAGCGTTTTCGCTTCGCACGGCGGCTTTCAAGAAAACCTCCGGCCCTCCGTTCAGCCCCCAGCTGGGACCGGCAGATGGCGGGCGTCTATACGCAAAGCGCCTTCAAGGCAAGGGGCGGGGCCAAGAATCCCGCTGAAATCGGGCTTTTTCGGCGGCGGTGGGCCTCAGCCCAGCGCTTCCGGACGCAGGAACAGCGGCGAACGCGTGCGGTCGGCAACCACCTTGTCGACCGTCTCGGGGAAGAACGGCTTGGCGCCGCGGCGCTTGCCGAACATCATGTCGTATTGCAGCCAGCGGTAATCGCGGATCGACGGGTCGACGTCCTTCTGGCGCGACCAGTCGAACACCGACTCGCCCGCCTTCGGCAGCAGCACGTTGCGGTCGACGACGCGGAAGCGCTCGGACAGGTCGCCGAGGAAGCCGGTGTAGTAGGGGTGGCTTATTCCCGCGGTCTTGAGCACGTGGAGTGGCAGGAACGCCGGGCTGATCGAGCCGATGTCCTTGGTCGTGCCGGTGCGGTTCGACCAGACCACCAGGGGCGTCTCGTGCTGGACCAGCATCTCGCCGATCGCCGCTTTGCGCTTGGCGACGGGCTCGTCCATGAATCCGGTTTCGACATAGACGGGCCCGAGCGGTGGCAGGTGGTCGCCGAAGAAGGCGATCACCGTCGGACGCTTGCGCTTGCTCGCCCAGTCCATCAGCCGCTTGAGGCCGCGGTCGGCGTCCGATGCGCCTTCGGCATAGGTCAGGATCGAGTCGCGCGTCCAAGGCGAGGTTGGCGCCTCGACCTTATGAGTGGTGTCGCTGTAGCGGTTGGGCTCGTAGGGGCCATGGCTCTGCAGCGAGACCGCAAAGTAGAAGAAAGGATGTTCGGCAGCATCGGCCTCGCGGATGATCTCTTCGGTCAGGGCGGCGTCGGATACCAGAGGTCCGCGCTTTTCCAGCTGCGGCAGGTTTTCTTCCGACATGAACTGGTCGAAGCCGAAGGCCTTGTAGACCGGTGCGCGGTTCCAGAACCAGCCGCCGAAGGGGTGGATGGCCTTGGTCTCGTAGCCTTCGCTCTTGAAGAAGGTGGCAAGCGAGGGCACCGGCGCGCGGACATATTGCTGGTAGGGAATGGAGCCTGCCGGCAGGAAGGCGTTGGAAAAGCCGGTCAGCGCCTCGAACTCGACATTGGCCGTCATGCCGCCGAACTCCGGCGAGAACACATGGCCCGACTGGGCCGCGCGCACGTTGGCGATCGGATCGGGCATGATCGAGACGCCGGGCAGGCGCGTCGGATCCCAGAAGGATTCGCTCATCACGATGATGACGTCGGGCTTTTCCTCGGGCAGGGCGGCGGCAGCCTGTTCCGGCCGCGCGATGGCATCGATCGCCTTTTCCGAATAGCCGTGCGGCGCCTTGACCTTGGCCATCGGCACGTTGAGCGCAAACGCGATGGCGAAGCCGTTGGAGGCGTAGTTTTCCTTCTGGTCCCACATCATCGGGATGATCTGGAGACGGTCGCGTGTCCACGAGAAGGTCGCGTAGTCCATGATCGAGACGAAGAAGGCGAGCGCCGGAATGGCGATGGCCAGGCGCGAGATGCGCGCCCAGAAAGTCAGCGCCGGCATGCGGCGGCGCCAGTAGCGCCAGGCAAAGACGAGCAGCGCGATGCCGGCAACGAGGCCGACGGCGATGCCGATGCCGGCCATCGGGCGCTCGCGCACCAGCAACGGCATCAGCTCGACGATCTGGCGGGCATAGAGAAAGTCGGTCGGGTAGAGCGGGTCGCCGAGATAGAGCGACTTCTGATGGCCGACAAAGGCGAGCAGCAGCGCCACCGGCGCGACGATCAGCAAGCCGTTGTGCGGCCGGCCGAGCAGGGCGTCGAGGCCGACCAGCAGCAGCGCAAACAGCGCCACAGTCGTCCAGCTCGGCTTGAACGGCTGCTGGAAGAAATTGAGCGTGTCGATGAAGGAGCCGCGCGCGACGAACTCGATGGCGAAGACCAGCACCGCCGACACGGCGAGCGTGACCATGACCGAGCGCAGGACGCCCAAGGCATAGGCACGCCGGTCGAACGCGGTCTGGTTCGCGTCCTCAGCACTGCTTGCGGCCTTATCGACTACACTTCCCAACTCAACTTCCTCGGCTTCATGACGGCATCATCATGCAGGCGTCACCTGAACGTCACCTGAACGTCATCAAACTGTCATGCAGAAGCTAGGGCTTATGGCAAAATTGAGAAGCGTTGGCCAACAAATCGTGTTTCGGCTTAATCATGTGTGATTATCGGCCCGTTTCGGGCCTCGGGACGCACAAGGCTTGACTTGACGGGGGGCATTGCGCCAGAGCCACAGCGATCTGGAGTGCCCGACGTTCCCCGGGGGCGGGACGCGTACTTCGGATTGTTATGTCTGCGCATGGCGCCGAAGGGCCGGAATGGCCTCAGGCGATGCGCCAGCAGCCAGGAGACGAATATGGCCGTTGCATTTACTTTTCCAGGTCAGGGCAGCCAGGCAGTCGGCATGGGCAAGGAACTGGCCGATGCCTTTCCGGAAGCGCGCCGGGTCTTCGAGGAAGTCGACGACGCGCTCGGCGAAAAGCTGTCGAGGCTGATCTGGGAAGGGCCCGAGGAAACGCTGACGCTGACGGCCAATGCCCAGCCGGCGTTGATGGCAGTGTCGATGGCTGCATTCAGGGCGCTCGAAGCGCGCGGCTTGTCGCTCAAGGACAAGGTGTCCTATGTCGCCGGTCACTCGCTCGGCGAATATTCCGCACTTGCCGCCGCGGGCTTCGTTTCCGTGGCCGACGCAGCGCGCCTGCTGCGCATTCGTGGCGATGCCATGCAGGCGGCCGTGCCGGCAGGCAAGGGCGCCATGGCAGCCATCATCGGGCTGGAGCAGGCCGATGTCGACGCGGCTTGCGCCGAAGCCGCGGAGGGCTCGGTCTGCCAGATCGCCAACGACAATGGCGGCGGCCAGCTGGTCATCTCGGGCGAGAAGGCGGCCGTCGAGCGTGCCGCAGCGCTTTGCACGGCAAAGGGCGCCAAGCGCGCGTTGATGCTGCAGGTCTCCGCACCTTTCCATTCCGCCCTGATGGCGCCTGCGGCCGAGAAGATGCGCGAGGCGCTTGCCGGCGTGAAGAAGCATGCGCCGATCATCCCGGTCGTTGCCAACGTCTCGGTCCAGCCCATCACCGATCCGGAAGAGATCGCCGCCCGCCTCGTCGAGCAGGTCACCGGCCGCGTCCGCTGGCGCGAGACCGTCGAGTGGTTCGGCAATAACGGCATCACCACGCTTTATGAAGTGGGCGCCGGCAAGGTGCTGTCGGGCCTCGCCCGCCGCATCAACAAGGACATCGCCACCGCCGCGGTCAACAACCCGGCCGACGTCGAGGCTGCAATCGCCGCGCTCGGCTGAACAACTCAGTGACCCCACCCGTGTGAAGGGTGTGCTCAGGAAGGGATTGGAAATATGTTGGATCTGACCGGCCGCAAGGCACTCGTCACCGGCGCCTCCGGCGGCATCGGCGAGGAAATCGCCCGCATCCTGCACAAGCAGGGTGCCATCGTCGGCCTGCACGGCACGCGCATCGAAAAGCTCGAGGCGCTCGCCGGCGACCTCGGTGATCGCGTCAAGCTGTTTCCGGCCAATCTCGCCGACCGCGACGAGGTCAAGGCGCTGGGCCAGAAGGCCGAGGCCGATCTCGAAGGCGTCGACATCCTGGTCAACAACGCCGGCATCACCAAGGACGGCCTGTTCGTGCGCATGTCCGACGCCGATTGGGACAGCGTCATCGAGATCAACCTGACGGCGATGTTCCGCCTGACGCGCGAACTGACCCATCCGATGATGCGCCGCCGCCATGGCCGCATCATCAACATCACCTCGGTGGTCGGCGTCACCGGCAATCCCGGCCAGACCAACTACTGCGCCTCGAAGGCCGGCATGATCGGCTTCTCCAAGTCGCTCGCGCAGGAGATCGCCACCCGCAACATCACCGTCAACTGCGTCGCACCCGGCTTCATCGAATCGGCAATGACCGAGAAGCTCAACGACAAGCAGAAAGAGGCGATCATGGCTGCGATCCCGGCCAAGCGCATGGGCACCGGCAAGGAAGTTGCTTCGGCCGTCGCCTATCTTGCTTCCGACGAGGCAGCCTACGTCACCGGCCAGACAATTCATGTCAACGGCGGCATGGCGATGATCTGATTGGGCTGATTGGCCGGGATAACTGGCCCTTTTGCCTTGGACGCGGTCAAGATTTCGTGTATTGCCGCGCTCCATCAGGTGGCCGGACCGAAGACGGACCGCTGCCCGAGCGCTTGGGAAAGCGCAGATTACTGCTTGATTAGCGGCATTCCGCCCGCTAACGAAGACCTAACAAACACCAGACTGAGGATGCCCACATGAGTGACACCGCAGAGCGCGTCAAGAAGATCGTCATCGAACATCTTGGCGTCGACGCCGACAAGGTGACTGAAGCTGCCAGCTTCATCGACGACCTGGGCGCGGACAGCCTCGACACGGTCGAGCTCGTTATGGCGTTCGAAGAAGAATTCGGCGTTGAGATCCCCGACGACGCGGCCGAGACCATCCTCACCGTTGGCGACGCCGTGAAGTACATCGACAAGGCTTCGGCCTGAGCGATCGCGAATTGTCAGGGATGCCTGCGATGAGGCGTGTGGTTGTCACGGGCCTTGGCCTGCTTTCACCGTTCGGCATGGGCTACGAGCACGGCTGGAAAGAGCTTCTTTCCGGCCGTAGCGCCGCAAGGCGGATCACGGAGTTCGAGGTCGAAGACCTCCCCTGCAAGATCGCCAACGTCATCCCCAGGGGGGACGGCACGAACAATACCTTCAATCCCGAAGCAGTCCTCGAACCCAAGGAACTGCGCAAGATCGGCGACTTCATCCTTTACGGGATCGCGGCCGCGGACGAGGCGTTGAAGGATTCGGGCTGGGCGCCCAAGACCCCGGACGAGCAGAACGCCACCGGCGTGATGATCGGCTCGGGCATCGGCGGCATCGACGGCATTGCCGAAAATGCGCTGATCCTCAAGGAACGCGGCCCGCGCCGCATCAGCCCCTTCTTCATTCCCGGCCAGATCATCAATCTGGTTTCGGGCCAGGTGTCGATCCGGCACGGGCTCAAGGGCCCCAACCATGCCGTGGTCACCGCCTGCTCGACCGGCGCGCACGCCATCGGCGACGCAGCCCGGCTGATCATGTTCGGCGATGCCGACGTGATGGTGGCAGGTGGCGCGGAGTCGCCGGTGACGCGTCTTTCGCTTGCCGGTTTCGCTGCCTGCAAGGCGCTGTCGACCGACCGCAACGACGAGCCCCAAAAGGCTTCGCGCCCCTATGACCGCGACCGCGACGGTTTCGTCATGGGCGAGGGCGCAGGCGTGGTCGTGCTCGAAGAGCTCGAACACGCCAAGGCGCGCGGCGCCAAGATCTATGCCGAGGTCGTCGGCTACGGCCTGACGGGCGATGCCCATCACATCACGGCCCCGGCCGAGGATGGCGATGGCGCGTTCCGCTGCATGACCGCGGCCCTCAAGCGCGCCAACCTTTCGCCCGCCGACATCGATTACATCAATGCCCATGGCACTTCGACCATGGCCGATACGATCGAACTCGGCGCCGTCGAACGCCTCGTCGGCGACGCTGCCTCCAAGGTGTCGATGTCGTCGACCAAGTCGTCGATCGGCCACCTGCTCGGCGCTGCCGGTGCGGCGGAGGCGATCTTCTCGATCCTCGCCATTCGCGACAACATCGCGCCGGCAACGATCAATCTCGACAACCCCGAGCGCGAGACACCGATCGACCTGGTGCCGAACAAGCCGCGTTCCAGGCAGATCGACGTCGCATTGTCGAACTCCTTCGGCTTTGGCGGCACCAACGCCTCGCTGGTCTTCCAGCGCTATAATGGCTGACAACTCTGTGGGAAGGGGGCGTTAAGCGCCCTCTTTGCCGCGATTTTTGCCACATTCGGCTCTAGTCTCCCGGCGGGGATTCGACGCAAGAGGGAGTGGCGAGGCAAAATGAGCATGAATACGCCAGGTCAAGGGGAAGGTGCTGGGCGCGCCGCGCCGGCAAATCCGATCGTTCCTAAGACGGCGCAGGAAGCGCTGCGGCCGGAAATCGGGACGCCGCCGCCCAAGCGTTCGCGTGCCTCGCGCAACCAGATCGTCGTGTTCATGAATTTCATGATGTCGACGGCGGTGCTGGTGATCCTCGCCGGCGGCGCAGCCCTCTATTTCGGCAAGCAGGAATTCAACGGCGAGGGCCCGTCGGCGGTCCCCAGCACGTTCCTGGTCAAGGAAAAGACGGGCGTACAGGACATCGCCGACCAGCTTGAGCGTCGCGGACTGATCAGCGATGCGCGCATCTTCCGCATGGGCGTGCGTGCCTACGGCAATGATGGTTCGCTGAAGGCCGGTGAATACGAAATCCAGGCCGGCGCTTCCATGCACGAGATCATGGAACTGCTGAAGAGCGGCAAGTCTGTGCAGTATTCGCTGACGATCCCGGAAGGGCTGACCGTCGAGCAGGCCTGGAAACGCATCGCCGAACAGGAAGCCCTTACCGGCGACATGCCAGCGGAGATGCCGGCCGAGGGCACGCTTGCCGCGGACACGCAGCGCTTTACCCGTGGGCTGACGCGCCAGCAGATCATCAACAAGATGTTGGCCGACCAGAAGGAACTGGTCGAAACCATCTGGCAGCGCCGTACAGCCGATCTTCCGATCGCCGACGTCAACGAATTCGTCACGCTTGCTTCCATCGTCGAGAAGGAAACTGCCCGCGGCGACGAGCGCTCGCGCGTAGCGGCCGTCTTCATCAACCGCCTTAACAAGGGCATGCGGCTGCAGTCGGACCCGACGATCATCTATGGCATCTTCGGCGGCAAGGGTAAGCCTGCCGACCGGCCGATCTATCGCTCCGACATCGACAAGCCGACGCCTTACAACACCTACACCATCAAGGGCCTGCCGCCGACGCCGATCGCCAATCCGGGCAAGGCTTCGCTTGAGGCCGTGGCCAACCCGTCCAAGACCAAGGACCTGTATTTCGTGGCCGACGGCACCGGCGGGCATGTCTTTGCCGAGACGCTGGACGAGCACAACGAGAACGTCGCGCGTTGGCGCGCCTTCCAGCGCAAGGTCGTTGAGGACGAGAAGGCTGCCGGCGAGGCCGATCCGGCCAAGAAAGACGCAACGACCACCAACGCCGTCAAGAAGTAAGACAGGCTCGCCGCGCGTCCAGGCGGACCGCGCGGCGCAGCAACAACAGGCAACAGGGGCGCGCTGCCAGATGAACCTGCAGAGCATGACAGGCTTCGCCCGCGTCGCGGCCGAACATGACGGAACCGCCATCGCCTGGGAAGTGAAGTCGGTCAACGGCAAGAGCGTGGAAGTGCGCTTGCGCCTGCCGCAGGGCTTCGAACGCCTCGAGCCAGCGGTGCGCCAGGCGATCCAGAAACGCTTTTCGCGCGGCAATGTGCAGGCGACCCTGACCGTCAGCCGAACAAGCGGTTCGATGGTCCAGCCGGTCATCAACGAAGTCTTCCTGCGCGACGTCGCCGAACTCGCCAACCGCCTGGTCACCCAGTTCGGTGCGGCGCCCGCCAGCGCTGACGGGCTGCTGGCGCTGCGCGGCGTCTTCGACATGCCCGAGGCGGTCGAAACCGAAGAGCAGCGTGCGGCGATCGATGCGGCGGTCATGAACTGCCTGGAGACCGGTCTTGCTGGCCTCGTCGAGGCACGCAAGGCGGAAGGCGAGGCCCTGCACGGGCTGCTGACGGGCCATATCGCCACCATCGAGGAACTGACGCTGCGGGCCGAGGCCGATCCGTCTCGCGAACCGGCGCAGATCCGCCAGCGGCTCGCTGAGCAGGTGCGGCTGCTGCTCGAGGCATCGCCGGCGCTCGACGAGGCGCGGCTCAACATGGAGGCGGCGTTTCTCGCCACCAAGGCCGATATTCGCGAGGAAATCGACCGGCTGAAGACGCATGTCGCCTCGGGACGCACGCTGATGTCGGGTGGCGGTGCGATCGGCCGCAAGCTCGATTTTCTGGCGCAGGAATTCAACCGCGAATCGAATACTCTGTGTTCGAAGTCGAACGCTGCAACAGTGACTGCCATTGGGCTGGAACTGAAAGCCGTCGTCGATCAGTTTCGCGAGCAGGTTCAGAATCTGGAGTAGCGCATGAGCGCCGAAAGCCTTTCAAATGTCATCAGGCGGCGCGGCCTGATGCTGGTGTTGTCGTCGCCCTCGGGCGCGGGCAAGTCGACCATTTCGCGCAACCTGATCGAAACCGATCCGGAGCTGCGGCTGTCGGTGAGCGTGACTACCCGTCCGCGCCGCGGCAGCGAGATCGACGGCGCCCACTACCATTTCACCAGTAAGCGCGAGTTCGAGCTGTTGCGCGACAACGATGCGCTGCTCGAATGGGCCGAGGTCCACGGCAATTTCTACGCGACGCCGCGCGAGCCGGTCGAGCTGGCGATGTCGCAGGGACGCGACATGCTGTTCGACATCGACTGGCAGGGTGCAAAGCAGTTGAAGGAAAAGATGCGTGGCGACATCGTCTCGATCTTTATCCTGCCCCCGTCGATGGGCGAACTGAAAGCCCGCCTGAAGCGCCGCGCCGAAGACCAGGACGCAGTGATCGAGACGCGGCTCAAGAACGCCCGTGACGAGATCGAGCACTGGGGCGAGTACGACTATGTCGTGATCAACGAAGATCTCAACCGCGCCTTTGCCGAGGTACGGTCGATCGTGGCCGCCGAGCGCCTGCGCCGCGACCGCAGGCCGGGATTGTTCGATTTCGTCTCGAAATTGCTCGACGAGAAGGTTTGAGGGTTCCTTACCCTCCCCCCTGTGGGGAGGGTCGACGCGCAGCGTCGGGGTGAGGGTGATCAGCACTCAGCCAAGGACCCCCACCCGTCGGCTTCGCCGACACCCTCCCCACAAGGGGGAGGGTAATCTGTGTTCAGACCGCCCTTGCCAGCGCCACGAACTCCTCGACGCTGAGCGTTTCGGCGCGGCGCGTCGGGTCGATGCCGACGGTTTCCAGCAGTCTTTCGCCGCCCATGCTTTTCAGGCTCTGGCGCAGCATCTTGCGGCGCTGGCCGAATGCCGCTTCGGTGACGCGGCCGAGCACCTTCACGTCGGCTGGCAGGGGCTGCATGCGTGGCTCCAGGTGGATCACCGACGAAGTGACCTTGGGCGGCGGGGTGAAGGCCTGCGGCGGCACGTCGAAGGCGATGCGTGCGTCGGTGCGCCATCCCGCCAGAACGCCAAGGCGGCCGAAGGCCGGGCTCGCGGGCTTTGCCACGATGCGCTCGGCGACCTCGCGCTGGAACATCAGGGTCAGCGACTGATAGAAGGGCGGCCAGTCCTGGACCGTGAGCCAGCGGACCAGCAGTTCCGTGCCGATGTTGTAGGGCAGGTTGGCAACGATCTTTGTCGGCTCGCCGCCAGCCAGCGCTGCGAAATCGGTCTTCAGCGCATCGCCCGAGACCACGTCCAGCCGTCCCGGGTAATGGTTGGAGACCTCGGCCAAGGCCGCTAGGCAGCGCTCGTCGCGCTCGATGGCGATGACGCGCCTGGCGCCGTTCATCAGCAGCGCCCGCGTCAGCCCGCCTGGGCCGGGACCGACCTCGATGACGGTCACGCCGGAAAGATCGCCGGCGGCCCGCGCCACCTTGCTGGTCAGGTTGAGGTCGAGCAGGAAGTTCTGGCCGAGCGCCTTCTTGGCCTGCAGGCCGTGACGTTCGATGACGTCGCGAAGCGGCGGCAGGCCGTCGATGCTGGTGGTCGCACTCATGATGATCTGGCCTCGACGTCCGCCAACTGGCGCCCCAGCTTCAGCGCGGCGATCAGGCTGTCCGGGCGGGCAATGCCCTTGCCGGCGATGTCGAAGGCGGTGCCGTGGTCGGGCGAGGTGCGGATGAAAGGCAGGCCGAGCGTGACGTTGACCGTCTCGTCGAAGGCCAGCGCCTTGGCCGGGATCAGCGCCTGATCGTGATACATGCAGATGGCCGCGTCGTAGCCGGCGCGGGCGCGGCCATGGAACATGGTGTCGGCGGGCAGGGGGCCGAAGGCATCGATGCCTTCCGCCTTGAGCGCTTCGATCGCCGGACGGACGATGCGTTCGTCCTCGTGCCCCATGGCGCCGCCTTCGCCGGCGTGCGGATTGAGGCCGGACACGGCGATCCGCGGCCTGGCAATGCCAAAGCGCCGACGCAGGTCATGCGCGGTGATGCGGACGGTCTCGGTGATCGCCTTGGTCGTGAGGGCCCTTGGCACCTCGGCCAGTGCGATATGGATGGTCACCGGCACGGCGCGAAGCTCGGGCCCGGCGAGCATCATCACAGGCATGACCTCGGCGCCGGTCTTCAGGCCCGCGAGGTGGGCGAGGTATTCGGTATGGCCGGGAAAGCGGAAGCCGGCATCATAGAGCGGCTTCTTGGCGATCGGGCAGGTCACGACGGCGGCGGCGCGACCTTCGAACGTATCCGCCACGGCGCGGTCGATCGCCTCGATAATGCCGGCGGCGTTCTGCGTGTCGGGCTGGCCCGGCGTGTCGACGAGCGCGGCGGCAAGCGGCACGACCGGCAGCGCGTCGGCGAATTGCCTGGCCGCATCGGCCGGGCCGGTCTCGGCGATCTGGAATTCGACGCCGAGCGCCGAAGTGCGCGCGGCAACCAGGGCGGGGTCGGCGAGGAGATAGAAGGCCGGTACGCGCGCCTCGTTGCGCAGCCGCCATGCAGCGACTGCGATTTCGGGGCCGATACCCGAGGGATCGCCGACAGTCAGCGCCAGAGGGGCGCCATGCGGGCCCACGACTTAGCGGTTGACGATGCGAGCCTTGGCCCGCAGCTCTTCGATGTATTTTTTGCTCAGCTCGTCGGCTTTTTCGTTGCCTTCCTTGCCGAGCCCTTCAGCCTGGAAGACCATCTGTGCGACCTTGTCGTCGGAAACTTCGCGCGCGCTGCAGACGCCGATGAATTCGACGCCGCGCTCTGTTTCGCGAACCGGGGTTGCCCCGCCGGCCTTGAGCTTCTTGATCTGGTCGGCCCATTCCGGCGGCAGCTGCGGTGCGAGCACGCGGCCGAGGTCGCGCACCGTCACGTCGAGCAGGCCCCTGGCGAATTCGCGCGTCTGCTCACAGCCGTTGAAGCGGCCACGCATGGCATCCGCCTCGCGCTTGCGCTTGCCGACGGAGCCGCGCTCGGATGCCGGCACCACGAAAATCACCTGCTGCAGCATGTACTCGGTAGCGCTTGGCTTGGCGCCGCCCTGCTGCAGCATGCGCCGGACGGCGTCCTGCTCGCTGGTGCCGCCACCGCCACCGCCGCCTTCGGCGCGGAAGCGGGCGCTGAGCGCCTGATTCCAGCCCATCTGCGTGCGGATGTAGTCCTTGAAATGGCTGCTCGTGACGCCGGCCTGGGCCAGGATCTGGTCCATCTGGGCGGGCTTGAACTTGTTGGAGCCGGCAAAGCGCGCATAGGCGTCGTCGACCTGCTTGTCGGAGATGCGGATGTTGAGCCGCTTCATCTCCGCCTGGCGCAGCGTCTGCTCGATCATTTCCTCGCCGGCATTGCCCTTGCGCTTCTGCAGCTTGAGAAACGCGGCGCGGCGCTGGATGTCGTAGCTGGTGACCGGCACGTCGTTGACGATGTATTTGATCTCGCTCGCCTGGGCCGGCGGCGCATAAGCGGTCATCGAGAGCGACGTTGCCGCTACGAGCAGGGCGAGGCCTGCCGAAAAGAGGTGCTTTCGCATCGATAAAGTCCCGTTCAAACCCCAGATCCGGGCATTGCCCGAATGCATGCTGCCCCGTCCAATGGCCGCGTTATGCGGCAAAACGATGTCAGGTCGCCCTGACACCGCTTTCCGGCTGTCCTAGAAGCTCGCCGAACCGATATCGCCGAGCGTGCGGAACGATATGTTGAAGCCCACCGAGCGTGTGACGTCGTCGGGATCGTTGTGATCGCGGCTTTCGGCGTAGGTCATCATGTAGGTGAAGCACTCGTCGTCATAGGCGAAGCCGACACCGTGCTTGACGAGCAGGTCACTCTTGATGTCGTAGGTGCCGGAGCCGAACACCCGCCATTCGTCGTTGAAGCGCGCGGTGGCGCCGAGCGTGACCTCGTGACGGTCATCCTTGAAGCCGTAGAGCGGCTGGGCATCGATGAAGGCATAGCGGGCCGACACGGCGATCGGGCGCGCATCGAGCCCGACCTTCATTTCGGCGCGGCGAACGTCGAGGCTCTGCTCGTCGAAGCGGCCGCTGACCGAGGCCGAGAATCCGTTCGGGCTGGCGATGCCGGCAAGCGCAACGTAGTCGGACGTATCTGTTTCCAGGCCGGAATAGGCACCTGCGTTGACGAGGTCCGGTGCGGCAAACGAGTTGTCGCCGGCAAGTTGATACGACTGGCCGAACAGGGCGTTGGTGGTCCAGCCATTGCTGTAGGTGCCGGAATAGCGCAGGCCGATATTGGCGCGCGTACCGCCTTCCATGCGGTCGTAGCCCGAGAACTTGTCACGTTCGAACAGCGAGGCTGCGTCGAAGACGAAGCTCTGCGCATCCTCGTTGGGGATGCCGAGCCCGCCGATCGCGCTCTCGCTGGGGCGTGCGAAGACCTGGGCCATCGGTTCGAGCACATGGGTCGAACTCGTCGACGAGAATAGCACCGGCCAGCGCAGCTCGAGGCCGAGCGTTGCCATGTAGCGGAATAGCGACGAGCGCACGTCGGCCGCAACGCCGATGTCCGGATCGATGGCCATGTTGTTGATGGCGTTGAGCGAGGCGCTGGAGGCGTCGAGGTAGCTGCCGTCGGCGCGGAAGGCCATCAGCGGTGTAACCAGCAGGCCGCCTTCGGTCACGATCGTGCGTTTCCACTCAGCTTCGGCCGTGATACGGCTGGACGTGCCTTCGAGGCCGTGGATTGTCGGGCCGTTCAGGCCGGTAATGGCTGAATCGAGTTCCGTACGGCGGATGACGCGTGCGTTGAGATCGAACGAAAGTTCACCGCCGGCCAGCGGCGCGTCGGGGATGTAGGCGTAGTCGAGCGACGGCAGCACCCAGGGCTGCTTGTCGGCACGCGCCTCCGGGTCGTTGTCGAGGGCTTCTTCCTGGACCTGGAAGCGCATGGCGCGCAGGTCGAAATAGTTACGGTCGTTGAGGCCGGTGAGATAGACCTCGGAACGATGCGTGCTGTCGGAAAAACCTTCGATGCCGTAGGTGCGCGAGAAATTTTTGTCCGACTGCGCGAGGATATCCCAGCCGAAGGCCCAGCGCGGATTGAGGTCGAAGCGGCCCTTGGTGCCGACCATGCCGCGCAGCTTGTTGTCGTCGCCTGCTCCCCTGTCGACGGTACCGGCGTCGAACTTGTCCGGGTTCATCTGGTGGATGCCGGCGATCTTCAGGCTGTACTGACCGTTGTTGAAACGCTGGCGCCACTCGGCCTCGCCGAGGAAGCCCTGGCGCGTGTAGCCGGTGCCCTTGACGGTAAGGTCGTAGGTCGGCGAGAGCGCGAAATAGTAGGGGATCGATACGCCAACGCCGAGCTCGCTCTTGTAGCTGATGCCGGGCATCAGGAAGCCGCTCTTGCGCTTCACGGTCGGGTCGGCGATCTCGAAGGCGGGCAGGAAGGCGATCGGGAAGCCGAAGAATTCGAAATTGGAGTTTTCGAAGCGGACCGTCTTCTTCTCGCCGTTCCAGATGATCTTCTGCGCCTTGATGCGCCAGATGGGCGCCTTGTCGGGCTTCTGCTCGCAAGGCTCGCAGGCCGTGTAGACGCCATTGTTGAACGTCGTCAGGATGCCGCGCTCGCGCTTGGCGCTCTCGGCGGCAAAGTAGGTCTTGTCGACGGTTTCGACGCGCAGGGCGTTGACGAAACCATCGGCGAAATCGTCGGTGATGTCGATCTCTTGCGAGAGAATCTTGGTGCCGTCGGAATTGACGATCTCGACATTGCCGCTGGCAATCAGCCGCGACGTCTTGCGGTCGTAGGTGACGCGCTGGGCGACAAGGCGATTGCCGGCATAGTCGATCTGCACGCCGCCGACGGCGGTAACCGTCTGGACGTCGTTGTCATAGACGAGCGTGTCCGCCTCAAGCAGCATCTGCGAGCCTTCGGGCACGCTGGGCGCGAGATCGGCGATGGTCTGTGCGTAAGCCGGGGCAAGCGGAAGCGCGCATGCAAACAGGCATGCGAGCGCAGTCGCACCGAATAGGCGAGCCCTGTGGGCTGTCCTGCGGTTGGCCATTGCGCCCCTCACACTAACCATCCTCGTTGTAGAGCAGGAATGTCACCCCGAAAAACATTGCTACGACAACTGGAAGCCACGCCGCAATATAAGTCGGCACGAATCCCGCATTGCCAAATGCTTTGACCAGAACCGAAACGACATAAAGCAGAAACCCGGCGACGACGCCACCCAGAATCATCGTTCCGGACTGCCCCATCCTCGCAAATCGCATCGACACTGTTGCAGCAATGAGCGTCATCGCGACCAGGAGGAAGGGAAGTGCGACAAGTGAATGAAATTGCATGGCAAAGGCGTTTGCCCGGAGTCCGAAGGATCGCGCCACTTCGATTTTTGACGGAAGCTGGAAAAAAGGAATGGTTTCGGGCCGCGCCAGGCGTTCCTGGACGAACTCCGGCTTCAGATTCGTCGGCACTTTGGCGGCGGCTTCGGAGGTGAAGTTTTCGCCGCCTCTCATGGTCCGAACATTGACCAGTTCCCAATAACCGTCGCGCAGATAGGCGCGCTCGGCATCCTTGCGCTCGACCATGTTGTCGTCGGCGTCGAAGACGAAAAACACCGCGTCGGACAGTTCCATCCCCTGGTTGAGCACCGCCCGTGCGCCGATGATGACCTCGGTGCCATCGGCCTTCTGGCGCAGCCATGGCGCCGAAAATGCCGATACCGAATTGGATTGGCGTGAGCGCAGCTCCGATTCCAGGGATTCGGAGTGCGAGAAGCCGTAGGCTGCGATCGGGTTGAGGATGCCGACTGTGACGAAGCCGAAGAGCAGCGCGCCCAGGCAGCAGGGCAGCAGGAACTGCCATGCCGAAATCCCGGCGGCGCGGGCAATGACCAGTTCATAGCGCCGGTTGAGCGACACCAGGGTTGCCATGGCGCTGAACAGGGCGACGAACGGAACCACCTGGAGCATGATCATCGGTACGCGCAATGCCGAAACCGTCATCGCAATGCTGAACTTGAAGCCCGGCACGCCGCCGGCGCTGTTCGAGAACTCGGTGACGTCGATGATGAAGATCAGCGCGAAGATGCCGACGAAGAACCACGCCGTGATGGTGGCGTAGCGGAAGAAAAAATAGCGACCGAGCGTCCAGCCCATCATGCTGCTCCCTGATGGGGAGCGCCGCCGCCGAGCCGCAGCCGCAGCGCCGTGATCCTGTCGCGAATCTGCGCCCAGACGGAAGCGATGCGATCGGCGACCGAAACCGGCAGTTCCATGCTGCGGTTGGTGCGGATGAACCAGATGGCGATCAGTGCCGTGACGATGGGCACGGCATAGACGGCATAGCGGACCCAAGCCACCGTCTCGGCCTTGCTGCCGGCAAAGAACCCGAGCCAGCGGAAAAACAGCGCGATGGTGATCGTGGTGACGAGCGGATGGATGCGTGCCTCTCGATGCGACCGGGCGTCGCCTGCCACGGCCAGCGCAATGAGCGCAAAGGCGATCGGGTAGAGCCACTCGGTGAATCGGCGGTCGAGTTCGGCGGTAAACAGCCGCGGATTGCGCTGGTAGTATTTGTCGCTGGGCGAGGGGTTCATCAGGTACGGCGTCGAGCGGTCCTTCGGCTGCATCGTGACTTCCTTCGCCACGGCGGAGAACTCGCTCAGATCGAAGGCGTAGGAGTCGAAACTGATCACCGACACCTCGCCACCCGGCGCCTTGCGGTGGATCACGCCGTCGTTCATCACCAGCATCTGCTTGCTGTCGCGCTCGATGAAGGCGCCGTCCTTGGCGTAGTAGACGAGATCGACGTTGGGTTCGCGCGAATCGGCGACGAAGATGCTGCCGAGCCCGCCATTCGGCAGGCGCTCGCCGACCTGGACGAACAGACCCTCGTCGACCTTGCGGAAGGTGCCTTCCTGGATGATCAGCGACAGCAGGTCGGCGCGCGAGGAGGCGATCAGTTCGCGGTTGCGCTGGCGCGCCATCGGGTCGGCGACGTTGTGGACGAGCAGGGAAAACACGCTGGCGCCGACTGCCAGGATGAGAATCGGCCGGATGACGGTCATGCGCGAAGCGCCGGCGGCGTTGAGCACCACCAGTTCGGAATCGCTGTTCATCGAGCTCAGCGTCAAGGCCACGCCGATGGTCACGGCAAAGGGCACGACAATCGGAATCAGAGTGGGCAGGATAAGGGCCGCGACCTCGAAGAAGGTCAGCGCCGACTGGCCGCTGTCGGTGACGAGGTCGATTCGCCCGAGCACCTGGGTGGTC
Source organism: Aminobacter aganoensis (assembly GCF_014206975.1). Taxonomy (GTDB): domain Bacteria; phylum Pseudomonadota; class Alphaproteobacteria; order Rhizobiales; family Rhizobiaceae; genus Aminobacter; species Aminobacter aganoensis. Next base: position 216,954 of record NZ_JACHOU010000002.1, on the reverse strand, counting down.
CAGACGATCACCAAGGTCCAAGTCAGCGCCGCGATGAAAACCGCAAACGCACGACGCAGGATGTAGCGCTCAACAACCTTCATCGATGATCAGGATTCCGTGTTTCCGACTTGGCCGGACGACGGGACGTCGTGTGACCGGCAGGTGTCTAAGGTATAGTCCAAGGCAAGCCGGCACAACCGGCCCCTTCCAGCCGGCATCGTTCCAACACCATCTCCCACCGGCCGCGACTCTCGGCGCCAATGGCTAAGAAAGGCCGAACAGAGGTGGTTAACACAAGGTTTCCTGCCCTTTTTCAACTTTAATCATATCGTGCCAGGATGACGGGAGGCTTGCCAAACTTTCCAAAACGACCAAATGTCGCGCACCATATGAACGGGATCCGAAAGCAGGACATCATGACTTCCAAGCCGTCGATCAGCTTCGCCAAGGCGAGTACGCCGAAAAAGGGCACTGTTTTCGTCTTCTCTGCCGAAGAGGGCGGGCTGAGCGAGATCGCGCGCGGCAACGATCCGGCCAAGACGCTGGATCGCGCCTTTCCGGTCGTCGACTTCAACGGCAAGTTTGGTGGCCTCGTCGAGGTACTGGCTCCGGAGGGCACGACGGTCGACCGTCTGGTGGCCGTCGGCGTGGGCAAGGCGTCGGGGCTCGACGAATATTCCTGGCTGAAGCTGGGTGGCACGCTGGCGTCACAATTGCGCAAGGCGTCCGAGGTTGCCGTGGTCCTCGACATTGCTGGCGCCACGGTCGATGGCGCCGCCGCTGCCGGCGTTGCGGCCGGCATGCTGCTGCGCAGCTACACCTTCGACAAGTACAAGACCAAAAAGGACAACGGCAACGGCAAGGCCGACGACAAGAAGCCGGCGAAGGTCACCATCCATTGCGCCGATCCGGCGGCTGCGAAGAAGGCCTTTGCCGATATCGAGGCGGTGGTCGGCGGCGTGCTGCTGGCCCGCGACCTGGTCAACGAGCCTGCCAACGTGCTTGGTCCGGTCGAGTTTGCCGCCCAGGCCAAGGATCTGGAAAAGCTTGGCGTCAAGGTCGAGATCCTGACCGAGAAGGAGATGAAAAAGCTCGGTATGGGTGCGCTGCTCGGCGTCGCCCAGGGTTCGGTGCGTCCGCCGCGCATGGCTGTGATGCAGTGGAGCGGCGGCAAGGCCAAGGACAAGCCGGTGGCCTTCGTCGGCAAGGGCGTGGTCTTCGATTCAGGTGGCGTGTCGATCAAGCCGGCCGCAGGCATGGAGGACATGAAGGGCGACATGGGCGGTGCTGCCGCCGTCACCGGCCTGATGCATGCGCTGGCCGCACGCAAGGCCAAGGTCAACGTGGTCGGCATCATCGGTTTGGTCGAGAACATGGTCGATGGCAACGCCCAGCGGCCCGGCGACATCGTCACCTCGATGTCGGGCCAGACCATCGAGGTTCTCAACACCGACGCCGAAGGCCGCCTCGTGCTCGCCGACGCGCTCTGGTACTGCAACCAGCGCTTCGAGCCGAAGTTCATGGTCAATCTGGCGACTCTGACGGGTGCGATCATGGTGGCGCTCGGCCAGAGCCACGCCGGCCTGTTCTCCAACAATGACGAACTCGCCGGGCGCCTGACCTCGTCGGGTACCGCGACGCAGGAAAAGCTCTGGCGCATGCCGCTCGGCTCGGAATACGACAAGCTGATCGACTCCAAGAATGCCGACATGAAGAACATCGGCGGTCGCTTTGGCGGTTCGATCACGGCAGCGCAGTTCCTGCAGCGCTTCGTCAAGGATACGCCCTGGGCGCATCTCGACATCGCCGGCACCGCGATGGGCTCGCCGACCAGCGAGATCAACCAGTCCTGGGGTTCCGGCTACGGCGTGCGGCTGCTCGACAGGCTGGTGCGCGACCACTACGAAGGATGAGGCTGGACAATTCGGCCATGGATGCGAACTGAGCGATGGCCGAAGTCCTTTTCTACCACCTTACCGAATCGACGCTCGAGGATGCCCTGCCGGGCCTGCTCGAGCGTAGCCTGCAGCGCGGCTGGAAGGCGGTGGTGCAGACTGGCTCGGAGGAACGGCGCGACGCACTGGATGCCCATTTGTGGAGCTTCCGCGACGATTCGTTCCTGGCCCATGGCAGCGACCGCGAGCCGCACGCAGCCGATCAACCCGTGGTGCTGACGACGGGTGAAGCCAATCCGAACGCGGCCGAAATACGCTTCCTGGTCGATGGCGCGTCGCCGCCCGACATCGGGTCCTATCAGCGTGCCGTCTTTCTGTTCGATGGCCATGATGCGGCGCAGCTCGAAGGCGCGCGCGAACACTGGAAGACGATGAAGGCCGGCGGGCATGCCGTGACCTACTGGCAGCAGACGCCGGACCGCCGCTGGGAACGCAAGGCCTGATGCCGAGCCGTTGAAGGCAGTGAGTCGGCGAGGGGTTGGCGCCGGCATGGTCATGGCGTTCGCTTGGCGGGCCGATGGTGCTCCGCGCCGCGGAGCCGAAGTTGCCGGCAAAGCCAATGCCGGACTTTCCGGCGTCGGCCAAAAGCCGTAGTAGGGAGGCGACGTCCAATCGGCGAGCCGCCTTGCGAGGGCTAGCCACAGAGTTCGAGCGCCATGCGGTTTCTGTTTCTTCTTGTTCTGCTTGCCGGCACCGGCCTCGGCATCCTTTATCCATGGGCGACGACCAATTTTACCGGCCGCGAGATCGGCGTCTATCGCGTTTACGATCGCGGTGGCAGTTTCCGCCCGGTCGAGGTGGCCCTGGCGACTGCCGACACGCCGGTGCGCGTGCTGGTCGATCTGACGACGCTGGCGCCGCCGGTGGTGACGCCGGCGCGGGCGATCCTGACCGTCACCGCCTCCACGCGCGGCGAGACGGTGCTGGCCCAGGCCCTGAATTTCCACGACACGACGCCGCGCGAGCGCAGTCCGCAACTGCCCGACCCGGTGTTTCGCGACGATGTCGGCTTGATCCGCGACGTGAGCGCGGGCAGCTACCGTTTCGTGGTCGCGCAGGGCGACAACGACAACGTCCAGATCCAGCGCGTCGACCTCATCCTGCGTTCGGGCGCCGGCGAAGCGGACCAGCGCGCCCAACCGATCGGCTTTTCGCTGATGGCGGTCGGTTTTGTCGGTCTTGTGCTGTCGCTGCGCCGCGGCAAGGGCGGCCGGCCCGAAAATCCCAATTCGCAACCTCCGGCTCCGCGCTGGGGCAGGGGCGGGGACAGCCAGTCGTGAACTATCGCCACGTCTACCATGCCGGGAACTTCGCCGACGTGGTCAAGCATGCCGTGCTCGCCCGGCTGGTCGAATACCTCAAGCGCAAGGACAAGGCCTTTCGCGTCGTCGACACCCATGCCGGCATCGGCCTCTACGACCTGTCGTCGGAGGAGGCGCAGAAGACCGGCGAATGGCATGACGGCATCGGCCGCCTGGTCGATGCGACCCTGCCAGCCGACGCCGCCGCATTGCTTGCGCCCTATCTCGATGCCGTTCGCGCGGCGAACCCGGATGGCGGCATCGAAAGATATCCGGGCTCGCCCCTGATCGCCCGGCACCTGCTGCGCAAGCAGGACCGCCTGTCGGCAATCGAACTGCATCCTGAAGATGCCACCAGCCTGGCCAGTCTGTTCGAGGGCGACTTCCAGGCACGGGTGACCGAACTCGACGGCTGGCTGGCGCTCGGTGCGCACCTGCCGCCCAAGGAAAAGCGCGGGCTGGTGCTGGTCGACCCGCCCTTCGAGGTCGCCGGCGAGTTCGATCGTCTGGTCGAAGGGCTGAAGAAGGCACACCGGCGTTGGCCGGGCGGTATCTTCGCCCTGTGGTACCCGGTCAAGGATCGCAAGGCCGTGGCGGCCTTCCGCGAGGCGCTTGCCGGTGCGGGAATCCCCAAGATCATCGACATCGAGTTCTACATCCGCCCGCCGTCGTCCGAGCCGCGGCTCGACGGCACCGGCATGGTGGTGGTCAACCCGCCATTTCCGCTCGAGGCCGAGCTCGGGGTAATGTTGCCGGCGCTTGGCAAGATCCTCGGGGAGGATGCGAAGGCGCGCTGGACGGTCGAGTGGCTGGCGGGCGAATCGGCGGCTTCTTGACCGCAGCGCGGCGAAACCGCAAACTGGATCGCATCAGCCTTGGAGTGGGAACCATGAGTCGCGTCGCAAGCACCCTTATCGCCGCAATGATCGGCCTCGGAGCGGCAGGGCTGGGCGCGGTCTCCGCGCAGGCAGCCGATCTCTCCACCTCGGTGGACTATTCCGGCGATCCCGGCATTTGTGGCAACGCTTCGGTGCTCAACCGCATCACCAGCCGGTTCAGCTACCAGGTGCGCCATGTGCCAAACCTGCCCCAGGTTGCGATCACCGACTTCCAGCGCATCCACGAGCACCGCTACGAGCCGGCGGATGAGAGCCATCCGATCGGCCGGCGCTATTGCGGTGCGACGGTAACGCTGTCGGATGGCGGCGACCGCGACATCTGGTACCTGATCGAAGAAGGCATGGGCTTTGCCTCGGTCGGCGACAATGTCGAGTTCTGCGTCTCGGGCTTCGATCGCTGGTACGTCTACAATGGACGCTGCCGCGTTCTGCGCTGAGGCCGGCCGGACTTCACGATGAGATTGTTGGCGTGCGCGCGAGCATCGGCGGTTGCGGTGTTGCTCGCTCTGTCGGCTTGCGCGCCCTCAGACGAGGCGTCCCAGGAAACGTCGCCCGCTGCCACGACTGAAGCGGCGGCCGTGCCGCGTGGCCAGGGTTTTGACTTCTACGTGCTGTCGCTGTCGTGGTCGCCCAGCTACTGCGAGGCCGAGGGCGAGCAGGCCAATGGCCAGCAGTGCCGCGCCGGCCGGCCCTATGCCTTCGTGGTCCACGGCCTGTGGCCGCAATACGAACGCGGCTATCCCGAAAATTGCCAGGCGGGTGCAAGCACGGTCTCGAACGAGACGCTGCGCGGCCTCTACGACCTGATGCCTTCGGCCGGGCTCATTCGCCATCAATGGCGCAAGCACGGCACCTGTTCGGGCCTCGGCCAGGCCGACTATTTCGAGGTACTGCGCGCTGCGCGGAACAAAGTCGAGATTCCCCGTGAATTCAAGCGCCTGGACGACTATCGCACGCTGGCACCGGGCCAGGCGGAGAATGCCTTCCTCCAGTCAAATCCGGGCCTCGAAGAAGACGCCGTGGCGGTGACCTGCGACCGTCGATACCTGCGCGAGGTGCGGATCTGCATGACCAAGGATCTCGAATTTCGATCCTGCGCCGAGGTCGACCGCCGCGCCTGCCGCCTCGACAAGGTGGTGATGCCGCCTGTGCGAGGCCGCTGAGCAGGACGCCGCATTGCCGGAACGAACCGTGCGGACTATCGTCCGCCGCCAAAGGGAGCCGCTCGATGCCGAAACTGTTCTACTCGCCCGCTTCGCCCTACAGCGCCAAGGTGCGCATGGCGGCCGTCTATGCCGGCATCCCGGTCGAATCCGTCACCGTCGAGACTGGCCCGCAGCCGGCGCTGCTGACGGACGCCAACCCGCTTGGCAAGATCCCGGTGTGGATCACCGACGAAGGCGAAAGCATCTACGACAGCCGGGTCATCACCCAGTATCTGAACCGGCTTTCCCGCAACAAGCTGTTCCCCCGCAATGCCGAAAAGCGGCTCGATGCCGAACGCCTCGAAGCGCTCGCCGACGGTATCTGCGACTGCCTGCTGGCGATCGTCTACGAACGCCGGTCGCGACCGGAGGAGATCATCCACCAGCCATGGATCGACAAGCAGTGGTCGAAGGTGACGCGCGCGCTCGACCTGCTGAACGCCAACCCGCCCAAGCTGCCGAAGGCGATCAGTGCCGGCCAGATCGCGCTCAGGGTCACCATCGGCTACATGGACCTTCGCTTCGCCGGCAAGTGGGAAAAGGGGCGCCCGCGCCTCAAGCGCTGGGCCGCGCGCTTCGACGAGAAGTTCCCGGAGCTGAAGGCGGTCGTGCCGCAAGGTTGATCGCTTACCCCAGGACAACAAAAAAGCCGGGCGCGAGGCCCGGCTTTTCCGTTGGTGCTGATCTTGTGGATCAGAACTTCATGCCGACGCCGAACTGGATGCGGTGATCCTTGCTCGACACTTCCGTCGAACCGCCGCTCAGAGCGAAATCGTCGCTACCGAAATCGGTGTAGCGATACTCGACGCGACCGAAGACGGTCTCGGTGAGCTTGACGTCGGTGCCGACGCCGGCGGTCCAGCCGAGCGCGGTGTTCGAGTCTTCAGCAACACCGTCGTTGACTTCGATACGCTTGCCGGCGCCGCCGGCCGTACCGTAGAGCAGGATGTCGGGCGAAACGGCATAGCCGAGACGGGCGCGCAACGAACCTTCGAAGCCCGACTTGACATTCACGCCGGCGTTGTCGCCTTCGACGCCGCTGTAGCCGATGTCGCCTTCAGCACCGATGACGATGTTGTCCATCTGGTAGTTGTAGCCGACGAAGGCACCGCCGAGGAAACCATCGGTGTCGACGTTGTTGGTGCCGCCGATGTCGGACTCGCCGCTGAAGCCGTAGCCGATGAACACACCGGCGTAGGGGCCCGACCACGTGTTGAGCGGGGGCTGCTCCATCGGAGCGGCAGGTGCCGGCGGCTCTTCCATGACGACGTCGGCAGCGAAAGCTGGCATCGACGCCAGCGCGACCAGGCCGAACGCGGCCGCGAGCGGACGGGCGTGCTTGAGAATGGCAGTCATTGTTTTACTCCTTAAGCCAACTAGACACTGGCTCTTTTAGAAATGGCGCCCCTAGCCCGTCCGGGGGGAGAAACGGTCTGGGCGCCGAACGGTTCCGAATGTCGTGTCGAAATGCGGCTGAACCGAACCTGAAGTAAGGTGATTGGCCGGCGCAAATGAGGCTGAAACATGACGTTGCGCTAATGCAACAGCCTTGTCAGCAGCTTTGGCCGCGTTTTGCCTCAGGCCGCTTGGTACATGGGATTGGGCGTTCTATATCTCGCTTGCCGGCATGCTTCGCGGGCAGGTTTTGAGGTGGTATTCGAGGCCTTCGCCACATTGCTGCCAGATCGATGAACCGCTTTTTACATAGGTTACCGAGATGTAACCGCGCCTGCCTCCGGCGAGGCTGGCGACAGCATGAGAGGAAGAGGACTGGATGGCGAACATGGCAGGCAACGTGCTGGTGACGGGTGGGGCCAAGCGCATCGGTCGTGCGATCACCGAGGACCTTGCCGCGCATGGCTTTGGCGTCGCCATTCACTGCAACCACGCGCGCAAGGCGGCCGATGATCTGGCTGCCACGATCAATGCCAATGGCGGCCGCGCGACAGTTGTGCAGGCGGACCTTGCCGACATGGCTGCCGTGGACGGTTTGCTTGCCGCGGCCAGCGCCGCATTGGGGCCGATCGACCTGCTCGTCAACAACGCTTCCGTCTTCGAAGGCGATTCGGTCACGGATTTCGGCTGGGAGACCTGGGACCGCCATTTTGCCCTGCACGTGAAGGCGCCGGCGCTGCTGGCCAAGAACTTTGCCGCAGCCCTGCCCGAGGGGGCGGAGGGGCTGGTCGTCAACATGATCGACCAGCGCGTGCTCAAGCCGACGCCGCAGTATTTTTCCTATTCGCTTTCGAAGGCGGCGCTTTGGGCGGCAACCCGGACCATGGCGCAGGCGCTGGCGCCGCGGATCCGCGTCAACGCCATTGGCCCTGGCCCGACTTTGCCGAGTTCGCGGCAGGACGCGGAAGCCTTTGGCGCCCAGCTCGACGGGCTGATTCTGAAGCGCGGTCCGACCCTCCAGGAGTTCGGCGAGACGATCCGCTATCTCTGGCAGGCGCGTTCGGTGACCGGCCAGATGATCGCGCTCGATGGCGGCCAGCATCTCGCCTGGCAGACGCCGGACGTGACAGGCATGGTGGAATGAGTCCTCGCCAGCCAGATTCCGGTCCGGGCCCCCGCAAGGGCGCCAGTGCCGCCGAAGACATGCCCGACGTCGAACTCGACGACGACGAGGCGATGGAGGAGGCAGTCGCTCCCGGCGGTCCCGACCTGCCGTTCACCGCGATCGACTGGACCGCGCATGCCGGCGACGCCGACGGCATGGTCGGCGCCGAGGTGATCCAGACCCTGGTCAAGCGCCTTCCGAACGCACCGGGCGTCTACCGCATGATGAATGCCGCCGGCGACGTGCTCTATGTCGGCAAGGCGCGCAGCCTGAAGAAGCGCGTCACCAACTACGCGCAGGGACGTTTCCACACCAACCGCATCGGCAAGATGGTGCGCGAGACGGCGACGATGGAGTTCGTCGTCACCCGCACCGAGATCGAGGCGCTGCTGCTTGAGGCGAACCTTATCAAGCGGCTTCGCCCGCGCTTCAACGTGCTCATGCGGGACGACAAGTCGTTCCCCTACATCATGCTGACCAGTGATCACACGGCGCCGGGCATCTACAAGCATCGCGGCGCGCGTTCGCGCAAGGGCGGGGACTATTTCGGCCCCTTCGCCTCGGCGCAGGCCGTCGGCCGTACCATCAACTCGCTGCAGCGCGCCTTCCTGCTGCGCAGTTGCACCGACAGCTTCTTCGACAATCGCACGCGGCCCTGCCTACTGTTCCAGATCAAGCGCTGCGCCGGACCCTGCACCGGCGAGATTTCGCGCGAGGGCTATGACGAGCTGGTGCAGGAGGCGAAGGACTTCCTGTCCGGCCGCAGCCAGAAGGTGAAGACCGAGATTTCGAGCCAGATGCAGCAGGCGGCGGAGGAACTCGATTTCGAGCGTGCCGCCATCTATCGCGACCGTCTCGCCGCCTTGTCGCATGTGCAGAGCCACCAGGGCATCAATCCGCAAACCATCGACGAGGCCGATGTCTTCGCCATCCATCAGGAAGGCGGCCAGACCGGCATCCAGGTGTTCTTCTTCCGCACCGGCCAGAACTGGGGCAACCGCGCCTATTTCCCCAAGGCCGATCCGTCCCTGGAGGCGGCCGAGGTGCTCGGTTCTTTCCTGGCGCAATTCTACGACGACAAGCCGTCGCCGCGTGCCCTGCTGCTGTCGCATTCGGTCGAGGAGCAGGAATTGCTGGCCGAGGCGCTTTCCACCCGTGCCGGGCACAAGGTGGCGATCTCGGTGCCGCAGCGCGGCGAAAAGAAGGACATGGTCGATCACGCCCTGCAGAACGCCCGCGAGGCACTCGGGCGGCGCCTCGCCGAAACGTCGACACAGGCGCGCTTGTTGGAAGGTTTCGCCCAGACCTTCGGGCTGGAAAAGGCGCCGGTGCGGATCGAGGTCTACGACAACTCGCACATCATGGGCACCAACGCCGTCGGCGGCATGATCGTTGCCGGGCCCGAAGGCTTCGTGAAGAACCAGTACCGCAAGTTCAACATCCGCTCGACCGACATCACCCCTGGCGACGATTTCGGCATGATGCGCGAGGTGATGACGCGGCGATTCTCGCGGCTGCTCAAGGAACATGGCGACGAGAACGCCGAATCCGAAGACGGCCTGGAGGGCAACGGCGCCTTTCCCGCCTGGCCGGATGTCATCCTCATCGATGGCGGGCAGGGGCAAATGACCGCAGTCCGCGCCATGCTTGCCGAACTCGGCGTCGAGGATCGCGTCGTGGCGATCGGCGTCGCCAAGGGGCAGGATCGCGAGGCCGGGCGCGAGCGCTTCTTCGTCAGGGGCAAGGATTCGTTCTCGCTGCCGGTGCGCGATCCGGTGCTCTATTTCGTCCAGCGCCTGCGCGACGAGGCGCATCGCTTTGCCATCGGCTCGCACCGGGCGCGGCGCAAGAAGGAGATGGTCAAGAACCCGCTCGACGAGATCGGCGGCATCGGCCCGTCGCGCAAACGCGCTTTGTTACATGCTTTCGGCACGGCAAAGGCGGTAAGCCGGGCGGCGGTGGACGACCTGATGGCGGTGGAAGGTATCTCGGAGTCGATCGCACGCCTTGTTTACAACCATTTTCACGATAATGGGTGATGAACGATGGATTGCCGTCCAGTGACCGCCTGGACTATCGATAGGCAGTTGACCCCCAGCCCGCCCTTCTGATTTCACTAAGGCAGACGAAAGAGCATAAGAGACCATGGCCCAGCGCGCATTCAACCTGCCCAACATGCTTACCTATGCGCGCATCTTGGCCGTGCCGCTGGTGGTTCTCTGCTTTTTTCTGGAGGGGCGCTTGCAGTCGAGCGATTTCGCCCGCTGGAGTGCGCTGGCCATCTTCGTCATCGCAAGCATCACCGACTATCTCGACGGCTACCTGGCGCGTGCCTGGAAGCAGACCTCGAACATCGGCCGCATGCTCGACCCGATCGCCGACAAGCTGCTGGTCGCGACCTGCCTGCTGCTGCTCGCAGCCGACACCGACAATCGCGGCGGCATCGCTGGCTGGTCGCTGTGGGCGGCGATCATCATCCTGTGCCGCGAGATCCTGGTCTCGGGCCTGCGCGAATATCTGGCGGCGCTGAAGGTCAGCGTGCCGGTCACCCAGCTCGCCAAATGGAAGACCGCCATCCAGATGGTGGCAATCGCCTTCTTGCTCGCCGGTCCCGCCGGAGACAAGATCTTCCCGCTGACGACCCAGATTGGCCTCGTGCTGTTGTGGATCGCGGCATTGGTGACGCTATATACCGGCTACGACTATTTCCGTGCCGGCCTGAAGCATATCATGGACGAGTGAAGCCATGACCAAGCTCATCTATTTTGCCTGGGTGCGCGAGCGCATCGGCAAGACCGAAGAAGACATCGATTTGCCCGCCGAGGTGAAGACGGTGCGCGATCTCCTGCTGTGGCTGAAGTCGCGCGGCGAGGAGTTCGAAAGCGCGCTGCAGCATCCCGAGGTGATCCGCGTGGCGATCAACCAGGAGCATGTCGACCACCGCGAGGCGGTCGCCGGTGCCCGCGAGATCGCGCTGTTCCCGCCGATGACGGGTGGCTAGGCCATGAATGCCGCTGTCGTGCCGATGGTGCGGATCCAGGCAGCCGATTTCGACGTCGCCGCCGAGATTGCCAGGCTGACGCAGGGCAGGGCCGATATCGGCGCCGTCGTGACGTTCACTGGCCTTTGCCGCGACGAGCAGGGCAGCCTCTCGGCGCTCGAATTGGAGCACTATCCCGGCATGGCCGAGGCCGAGATCGCGCGGATTGCCGGCGAGGCCATCGCGCGCTGGCCGCTTTCCGGTATCACTGTGATCCACCGTTTTGGCCGCATCCGGCCCGGCGAGAACATCGTGCTGGTGGTTGCCGCCTCCACGCACAGGCAGGCGGCCTTCGATGGCGCGAGCTTCCTGATGGACTATCTCAAGTCGCGTGCGCCCTTCTGGAAGAAGGAGCATCGCATCGACGGCAGCGAGGGCGGCTGGGTGGATGCCAGGGAAAGCGACGAGATCGCGGCCGCCCGCTGGGCCGGACAGTGACGGGTGGCCGCGGCGAGATGCGTCGGCGGCCTTGGAACCACCGCAATCCTTTGTAGCTTCATTCGCGAAACGCCGCGCTCCGGCGCGCCGTCTCGGCAACAACGCATTGGGGAGAAAGCCATGATCGGCAAACTCGCAGAATTTCTAGTCTTCGGCTTTGCGCCGATGGTGATCGGCATGCTGGCGGTTCCCGTCATGGCTGCGGCCGACGAGACGTCGGTCACCGGCGAGGTGCTCTATCGCGAGCGCATCGCCCTGCCGCCGAATGCGGTGCTTTCTGTGCAGCTTGCCGATGTCTCCCTGGCCGATGCCCCCGCCAGGATACTCGGCGAGCAGAAGATCGATCCTGCCGGCCAGGTGCCGATCAAGTTTGCGATTCCCTTCGACCCGGCCGCCATCAAGACCAACATGACCTATGCCCTGCAGGCGCGCATCAGCGTCGATGGCCAGCTTTGGTTCATCAACGATGAGCATCATGGGCTCGACCCGTTGACCGCCGGCCCGCAGACGATGGTGGTCAAGATGGTTAGGCAGTCGGGCGCGGCCGAGGACGAAAGCATCTTCGAGCGTGACTGGGTGGCCGAAGACATTGGCGGCGCTGCGGTCAGCGAGAAGGCCAAGTCGACGCTGCGCCTTGGCAAGGACGGCAAGGTCTCCGGTCGCGGTGGCTGCAACGGCTATTTCGGCAGCGCCAAGGTCGACGGCAGCAAGATCGAGTTCGGACAGGTAGGCTCGACGCAGATGGCCTGCGAGCAGGCGGCCATGGACCAGGAACACAAGTTCCACGAAGCGCTGGGCCGTGCCGCCGCGTTCCGTATCGAAGCAGGCAAGCTGATCCTCGCCGACAAGGACGGCAAGGACGTGCTGCGCTTCGTCGCCGGCTGATTGAATCGGTTTCTCGGCGGAGCAAGACAAGCCATTGAAATAGCTTAGTCTTGCGATCTGGGAGAAGCCTTCGGAACAAAGAAAAAGCCGGGGCGCAGGCCCCGGCTTTCGATTCTGTATCAGTGGCTTGAGAGCCTCGGCTGAATCAGCCGACGACCTCGGTACCCGAGAACCAGTAGGCGATCTCTTCGGCAGCGGTCTCGGGAGCGTCCGAGCCGTGGACGGAGTTTTCGCCGATCGACAGGGCGTGGACCTTGCGGATGGTGCCTTCGGCAGCGTTGGCCGGGTTGGTGGCGCCCATCACTTCGCGGTTCTTGGCAATCGCGTTTTCGCCTTCGAGAACCTGGACGATCGTCGGGGCCGACGACATGAACTCGACGAGCTCGCCGAAGAAGGGACGTTCCTTGTGGACGGCGTAGAAGCCCTCGGCCTCGCGGCGGCTCATCCACACGCGCTTGGAAGCGACGACGCGCAGGCCGGCATCCTCGAGCATCTTGGTGATGGCGCCGGTCAGGTTGCGCCTGGTTGCGTCCGGCTTGATCATCGAAAAAGTGCGTTCGATCGCCATGATAGGTCCTTGTGATATGGGGATTTGCAGTGTGGCGGGCTCTATACAGGCCGCCCGCCGCATTGCCAAGGGGTCAGGCTGCCGCTGGCACGCTGCGTCCGAGTCCGGCGTGGAGATCGAGGCAGCGGCCGAACCACTCCGCGATGGGGTCGTTCGCGTCGATGGACTGGAATGCCGTGGCGACGCGCACCCACTGGAAGGCGCCGAACACGATGTAGTCGGCAAACAGCGGGCCGTCGCCGCCGATCCACCGCTGATAGGACAGCATGCTGCGCAGTGGTTCGAGCGCTGCCCGGAAGCTGGAGAGTCCCGCCTCGCGCCCTGCCGTAACCTCCTCCAGCGCTTTGCCGTAGCGCGCTTCGCGGCTGCTGCGGAAGTAGCCTGCATTGGCGTCGTCCTGCATGCCGTGCAGGGCGCCGAGAGCGGTAACGCCGAGATAGGGATGGATGGTCAGTTGCGACCAGCGCTCGATAAAGCGTGCATGTGCCTGGCCACCCTTGCCACCGAACAGCGTCGGTCGGTCGGGATAGGTCTCTTCGAGATAGAGCGCGATGGCGAAGGAATCGGACACGACCTTGTCGCCGTCGCGGATAACCGGGATGGTCGTCGAGACACCGCCTTCTATCCCGGGGACTTCGAGGAAGCGCGTCGGAACCGCGCGATAGTCGAGTCCCTTGTGGGCGAGTGCCATCGCCACCTTCCAGCAATGCGGGCTGAACGGGCGGGCCGCGTCGCGGCCGACGAGATCATAGAGCAGAATGGTCATTGGGTTCCCGATGGGCTGTAGTAAGGAGGGAATTGAATGCGAAGTGCCGAAGGATATCAGATGAAGCAGTATTTCATGATGTTGGCCGCCTACAATCAATGGGCCAACGAGCGGATTTACCAGGCCGCAGCCACGCTCGACGAAGAACAGTTCGCCCGCGATACCGGCGCTTTCTTCAAGTCGCTGAGGGGTACGCTCAACCATCTGCTGGTTGCCGACCGCATCTGGATGAAGCGCTTCACCGGCGAAGGCGATGCGCCGGCCGCCCTGGATACGATCGTCCATGCCGACTTCGACAAGCTGCGGGTGGCACGCAAGGCCGAGGACCAGCGCATCGTGGAATGGATCGGCTCGCTCAGCGATGCGGCATTTGCCGGCCGCTTCACCTACATGACCGTCACCGACATGCGCACCATTTCCCAGCGGCTGGCGCCGGCGCTGGTGCACCTCTTCAATCACCAGACCCACCATCGCGGACAGGCCCATATGATCCTGACAGTTCTCGGTCGGGAGTCGGTCGGCCTCGACCTCATTCAGTTTCAGAGAACGGAAGATGGCAGGGCGTTTGCGTAAAATAGAATTAAATTTTTATATTTTAAAAATGAAATATAAAAATCGTTTGAGAATTTACTATCGCAAGTAGATGCGGTCGATTGCGCAGAGAAAATCTAAGGAAAACAAGAAATCGATGAAACTTATTCCTGCGGTGTGACGTTGGTTGAAGTGCAGCCGGTTTCAGGTGACTGGTTGTTGCATTTGGCAACCACAGGGAGAAGGACATGGCATATTGTTGTTCAACGACTCTTGTGAAAGCTCTGGCAGGGGGCGTCGTCCTTGCCGCGTTGAGCCTGCCGGCGACGGCACTCGAGATCGGCAGCCGTAGCGGCGGCCTCGGCGTCTCTGTCGATTCTAAGGGCATCGGCGCGACGGTGGGCGGATCGGGCGGCGTCAACGCAGACGTCGGCCTGGGCAGCGGCGGCAGCAAGGGGCTCGCCGGCGCGGATGTCAGCGCCTCGGTCGGCGGCTCGAAGGGCATCAACGCCAATGTCGGCGCCAATGTGGGCAGCAGCAAGGGCCTGGTCGATGCCAAGGCCAATGCCACTGTCGGCGGATCGCGCGGGCTCAACGCCAATCTCGGGGCCAATGTCGGCGGCAATGGCAGCCTGGCCAAGGTCAGTACCAATGTCGGACTGGGCGGCAGCACGTTGCTCGACCTCGGCGTCAACGTCGGCGGTCCCGGCATTGCCGGCCCTGGCGGTCCCGGTGGACCCGGCGGCCCGGGCGTTCCCGGCATTAATCCTGGCGTGATCAAAGGCATGAGCGCGGCGCAGGTGGCGGCCTACGTCAAGCGCTGCAAGATGGTTCTGTCGAACCCGATGGCCTTTGAAAGCGACCTGCGCGAGCTCTGCAAGCTGCTGCGCACCGCCAGCCGCTGAGGCGCCCAATCAGACTTTTCGGACGGCCCGCGATCTGCGGGCCGTTTCGTTTTCCAGGAGCGAAATGTCATGAGCCTGTCTGGATCATGACATCCTGCCGTTGCGGCCGCTTGCCTTCTCGCCCCGGGTGAGACAGAGGGATGCGACGGTCAGCCACGGATTTCATATCCCATTGGCGACCGCGATTTTCGAACCACGGGGAATGCCCTTGCGCGCCTTCGGCAAAAAGACCGGCCAGGCAATCGTGCTGCTGCTCATCGCGGGCTCCGGCATGGTGGCGATCGCGCGCGGCATGACACTGACCTTCCTGGCCATCCGCCTTCAGAAGGATTTCGGCCTCGGCCCGGCAACCATCGGCATGCTGATCGGCGCCGGTCCGTTGCTTGGCGCCGCCGCCAGCCCCTTTGCAGGAACGCTGTCCGACCGCATCGGCCGCCGCAGCGTGCTGACTGTGGCGCTGTTGTTCGCCGGTCTCGGGCTGGTCGGCCTGGGGCTGGCGCAATCTGTCGCCGCATTTGCCATTGCCCACATCGTCTCGTCGGTGGCTGCCGCCGTCTACGAACCTGTCTCCCGTGCGCTGATGAGCGATGCGGCGCCCGAACAGCTCAGGCTCAAGGTGTTTTCCTGGCGTTATCTGGTGATCAATGCCGGCTGGGCCGTCGGGCCGATGATCGGCATCGCCATCGGCGCCAATTCGCCGATGCCGTTCTTCATCGCCGGTACGGTGCACTTCGCCTTCTCGGCCGCGATCTTCCTCATCGTCCCGGCCGTCTTCGTCGGTACGGCTGGAGCCAATGCGGCTGCGCAGATGCCAGGCTTCCGCCGCTTGCTCGCGACTTTGCGCGACCGCAGGCTGATCTTCTACCTCGGTGGCGGCACGCTGCTGCTGGCCGTCTACGGCCAATGGTCGGTAACCCTGTCGCAGTATCTCACCACCAGCCTGGAAGACGGCGTCACGATCTTTGCCTGGCTGGTGACCACCAACGCGGCGGTGGTGGTTCTTGCCACGGCACCGGCGCGGATGGTGATCGAGCGCATCGGGCCGATGAAGGCAATGGTGCTCGGCTGCCTGCTGTTTCTCGGCGGCGAGGTCGGTTTTGCCTTTGCCACCAGCGCCACCATGCTGATCGGCTTCATGGTGCTGTTCACCATCGGCGAGGTCCTGGTGGTTCCCTCGGAATATGTGCTGGTCGACCGGATCTCGAACGACGGCAACCGCGGGGCCTATTTCGGCGCACATTCGCTGTGCTCGGTGGGCAATTTCTTCGGGCCGCTGCTCGGTGGAATGATGCTCGGCATGTTTGGCGGGCAAGGCATGTTCATGCTCTTTGCGGCCTTCGCTGCCGGCTCGGCCGTGCTCTTCGCTCTTGGCTACGCTTCGCCGCCCCCTGCCTCGCTGGATGGCCGTGCCGCCGTTCTCGGTAGTGAGGCGAGCGAAGGCGCCATGCACCGCATGGGCAGGCCGGCTATCGCCTGAACCCAAGGCATTTTCGACCATGCGTTGCGTCTAACGTGCGCAGCGCACCCTTGCCATTGCTGCAACTCTCGGCCAAAACCGCCGCCATGCTTATCATCAACGATCTTTCCCTCCGTATCGCCGGACGCCTTCTCCTCGACCACGCGTCGCTGACCTTGCCTGCCGGTACCAAGGCCGGCCTCGTCGGCCGCAACGGCACCGGCAAGACGACGCTGTTCAAGGCGATCACCGGCGATTTCAGTTCGGAAACCGGCAGCATCAGCCTGCCCAAGAACACCCGCATCGGCCAGGTGGCGCAGGAAGCGCCCGGCACCGAGGAGCCGCTGATCGAGATCGTGCTCAAGGCCGATGTCGAGCGCACGGCACTTCTCGCCGAGGAGCAGACGGCAACCGACCCGCATCGCATCGCCGAGATTCACATCCGTTTGGCCGACATCGAGGCGCATTCGGCCGAATCCCGCGCGGCGACAATTCTCGCCGGCCTCGGCTTCGACGATGAGGCGCAACGCCGTCCGGCTTCGTCCTTTTCGGGCGGCTGGCGCATGCGCGTGGCGCTGGCGGCGGTGTTGTTTTCTGAGCCCGATCTGTTGCTGCTCGACGAACCGACCAACTATCTCGATCTCGAAGGCACGCTGTGGCTCGAGAACTATGTGTCGAAGTACCCGCACACCGTTCTATTGATCAGCCACGACCGCGATCTGCTCAACCGCGCGGTCAATTCGATCGTCCATCTCGACCAGAAGAAGATGACCTTCTGGCGCGGCGGCTACGACCAGTTCGAGCGCCAGATCGCCGAGCAGCGCGAGCTGCAGGAAAAGGGCCGCGTCAAGCAGGAAGCGGCGCGCAAGCACCTGCAATCCTTCGTCGACCGTTTCCGCGCCAAGGCATCGAAGGCGCGCCAGGCGCAGTCGCGCATCAAGGCGCTGGAGAAGATGAAGCCGATCGCGGCGCTGATGGAGGACAATGTCAGGCCGTTCAGCTTTCCCGAACCGGTGAAGACCGTGGCGTCGCCGATCGTCGCGCTCAATGCCGTCAATGTCGGCTATCAGGCCGACAAGCCGATCCTCAAGAAGATGACGCTGCGCATCGATGCCGACGACCGCATTGCGCTTCTCGGCGCCAACGGCAACGGCAAGTCGACCTTTGCCAAGCTTCTGGCGGGGCGCCTGAAGGCCGAGACCGGCTCGGTGACCGTCGCGCCGGGACTCAAGGTCGCGATCTTCGCCCAGCACCAGCTCGACGATTTGAGGCCCGAGGAAAATGCCTACGAGCATGTCCGCCGGCTGATGCCTGAGGCGCCGGAATCGAAGGTGAGGGCCCGGGTCGCCCAGTTCGGACTGCCCACGGAGAAGATGAACACCGCCGCCAAGGACCTCTCCGGTGGCGAAAAGGCGCGCCTGCTGATGGGGCTTTCCGCCTTTGACGGACCGAATCTGTTCATCCTCGACGAGCCCACCAACCACCTCGACATCGACAGCCGCGAGGCGTTGATCATGGCGCTCAACGAGTTTCCAGGCGCCGTCATCCTGATCAGCCACGACCGCCATCTTCTCGAGGCCACGGCCGACCGGCTGTGGCTGGTCAAGGACGGGTCGGTCAATCCGTATGACGGCGATCTCGAAGACTACAAGACGCTGGTGACCGGCGTGTCGGGCGACCGGCGCGAGAAGCGCGAGGCCGACAAGGCGTCCAAGGCCGACAAGCGGCGCGAGGCCGCGGCGCGGCGTGCCGCCCTCGAGCCGCTGGCCAAGGAAATCCGTGCCACCGAGGCGCTGATGGACCGCATCCGCAAGCGGATCGACACCATCGAGGACCAGCTTGCCGATCCGAAGCTCTACGAGAAGGACCCGACGACCGCGACGCAGCTTGCCAAGGAGCGCTCGCAACTCGGCGCCCAGCTCAACGGCCATGAGGAAAAATGGCTGACGATGTCGGCTGAATATGAGGAAGGCATCGCGGAATAGGCTGGCGGTCAGACCATTGTCGGATTGGCCCTACACGCCAATCCGACATCAGGGTAAAAGGGCGCCATGAACCAGCACGCCAAGATCAGGGTCGGCCATTCCGCCTGTCCGCATGACTGCCCCTCGACCTGCGCGCTCGACGTCGAACTGCTCGACGACAAGCGCATTGGCCGGGTGCACGGCGCCAAGGACAACAGCTACACGGCTGGCGTGATCTGCGCCAAGGTCGCGCGTTATGCCGACCGCGTCCACCATCCCGACCGTTTGCTGAAGCCGCTGATCCGCGCCGGCGCCAAGGGCGACGGCCACTGGAAGGAAGCGAGCTGGGAAGCGGCACTCGACCTCGTCGCCGAAAAATTCATCGCCGCCGAGGAGAAGTACGGCTCGGAGACCGTCTGGCCCTATTTCTACGCCGGCACGATGGGGCTGGTGCAGCGCGACGGCATCGAGCGGCTGCGACACGCCAAGAAGTACTCGGGCTTCTTCGGCTCGATCTGCACCAACCTGGCCTGGACCGGCTATGTGATGGGCACGGGCGCGCTACGCGGATCCGACCCGCGCGAGATGGGCAAGTCCGACTGCGTGGTGATCTGGGGCACCAATGCCGTGGTCACCCAGGTCAATGTGATGACGCATGCGATCAAGGCGCGCAAGGAACGCGGGACCAGGATCGTCGTTATCGACATCTACGAGACGGCCACCATGAAGCAGGCCGACATGGGCCTGGTGCTGAAGCCCGGCACCGACGCCGCCCTGGCCTGCGCTGTCATGCATGTGCTGTTCCGCGATGGCCTTGCCGACCGGCCTTATCTCGAAAAATACACCGACGACCCCAAGGGCCTGGAAGCGCACCTGCGCGACAGGACGCCGGAATGGGCGGCTGGCATCACCGGCCTGTCGGTCGACGATATCGAGGCCTTCGCCCGGCTCGTCGGCACCACCAAGAAGACGTTCTTCCGCCTCGGCTACGGCTTTTCGCGTCAACGCAACGGCTCGGTCAACATGCATGCCGCGCTGTCGATCCCGGCGGTGACGGGGGCCTGGCAGCATGAAGGCGGCGGCGCTTTCCACTCCAATTCGGGCATCTTCAAGCTCAATGGCGAGCTGCTCGAAGGCACCAAGTTTCGCGATCCCAAGATCCGCTACCTCGACCATTCGCGCATCGGCCCGGTGCTGACAGGTGCCGAGGATGCGCTATATGGCGGCCCGCCGGTGACGGCGCTGCTGGTCCAAAATACCAATCCGATGAATGTCGCGCCCGAGCAGCGCCTGGTGCGCCAGGGCTTCCTGCGCGACGACCTGTTCGCTTGCGTGCATGAGCAGTTCATGACCGACACCGCGAAGGTCGCCGACGTCGTGCTGCCGGCGACGATGTTCCTCGAGCATGACGATATCTACAAGGGCGGCGGCAACCAGCACATCACGCTGGGTCCGAAGCTGATCGACCCGCCGGAGGGGCCGGGCACCAATCACTACGTCATCGAGGAACTGGGCAAGCGGCTTGGCGTGGCGCATCTGCCCGGCTTCGGCATGACCGAACGCGAGCACATCGACGTCATACTGACGAAGAAGGGGCTCGGCGATTTCGCTTCGTTCAAGGACAAGAAATGGGCGGACATGCAGCCCGAGTTCGAGGACGCGCATTTCCTCAACGGGTTCGGCCATCCCGACGGCAAGTTCCGCTTCAAGCCGCAGTGGAATGGCGGTTCGGCGCCCAACAAGCCGCCGAAGAGCATGGGCATTTTCGGGCCCTACCAGCAACTGCCGGAGTTCCCCGACCATGTCGATCTGATCGAGGTGGCCGATGCCGAGCATCCGTTCCGGCTGGCGACCTCCCCGGCGCGCAACTTCCTCAATTCGACCTTCGCCGAGACGCCTGTGTCGCGCGAGAAGGAAGGGCGGCCCGAATTGCTGATCCATCCCGAGGATGCCGCGGCGATGGGCGTTTCAACGGGCGACCGCGTCGAAATCGGCAACACGCGCGGCGAAGTCGTGCTGCATGCGAAACTGTTCGACAAGATCCAGCGTGGCGTGGTCATCGCCGAGGGCATCTGGCCGAATTCGGATCATGAGCGCGGCGAGGGCATCAATGTGCTGACCGGTGCCGACGCGCCGGCGCCCTATGGCGGTGCGGCCGTGCACGACAACAAGGTTTGGGTGCGCGCGGTGTAGATGCGCTCACCCACGACAAGGTGATCCGCGGTGAGGGCGGAAGGGGTTTTCAATTCCGCCCGTCTCCCCAATATGGCGCCAGCGCGGCGCGAGGGGACGAACGATGAGCGGCGATCACGATCACGGCGACATGCAGAACACGCCGGAGACCAGGCTCTGGCTGGCATTCGGCTTGACCGGCGGCTTCATGATCGCCGAGGTTGTCGGCGGCATCGTCACCGGCAGCCTGGCGCTGATCTCCGATGCCATGCACATGGCGACCGACGCCATGGCGCTGGCGATCGCGCTGATCGCCATCAAGGTGGGCCGGCGCGCCGCCGACCTGTTGCGCACCTATGGCTACGCCCGCTTCGAGATCCTGGCCGCGGCGTTCAATGCGCTGGTGCTGCTCGGCATAGCCTTCTACATCCTCTACGAGGCCTATGAGCGGCTCAACCAGCCGACCGAGATCGCCTCGCTCGGCATGCTCGTCGTCGCCGTCATCGGCCTTGCCGTCAATTTCACGTCGATGCGCCTGCTGACCGGGCACAAGGACAAGAGCCTCAACGTCAAGGGCGCCTATCTCGAAGTCTGGGCCGACATGCTGGGTTCGGTCGGCGTCATAGCCGGCGCGCTCGTCATCTGGTTCACCGGCTGGCAGTGGGTGGATTCGCTGATCGCCGTCGGCATCGGCTTCATGGTGTTCCCGCGCACCTGGGTACTCCTCAAGGAATGCGTCAACATCCTGCTCGAAGGCGTGCCGCCCGGCATGAACCTGGCCGAGGTCGAGCAAGCCGTTGCCACCGTACCGGGTGCGGACTCGGTGCACGACCTGCATCTCTGGGCGATCACCCAGAGCAAGGCGTCGCTGACGGCCCATGTGGTACTGGAGGAAGGTGCCGACGCCGAGACGGTGCGCCGTGCGATCGAAGCCCGCTTGCAGGACAAGTTCGACCTTCACCACACCACGCTGCAGATGGAGCGCGAGAACTGCGCGCCGCTGGAGAGCATCCACTGAGCTGCGTCATTCTGTCTTGCCGTCTACGTTGCCCTTGAAGCTCTAGTAACTAGAGATCCTATGCTTTCCGGGCTGACTTCAGGCTCGGCACTCAAAGGAGACAGTCGATGGGTGGACATGGCTTCAGGAACGGCAAGCATGGCGGGAAGTCGAAAGGCCGAGGCTATGGCACCGAGTTTCGCCGCAGCGACGGCAAGGGCCGTGGAGGGCTGCTGCTCGCCGCAGCCCTCGCCACATTGGGATCCAAGAACGCCTCCGATGACAAGGACCCCGACAGGCGTGGCGTCGAGAACGACAATTGGGGCGCTGGCGAATACGGGTCGCAGGGCCGGCCGTTCGGCCGCAGCGCCAATGCGCGGCCCGAACCTCGGTCGAAACGGCCGAAATTGCGCCTGGGCGCAGCACTCGTCGCGCTGGTCCTGTGGTCCTTGTTTGCCTGGGTCGGCTACGGCCTCGTCGACAGCATTCTTGCCTGGGCGTCTTCCAATGTCGGCGCGCTTGTCGAGACCGGCAAAGACGCCGCGGCTGCGACCGGCATCGGCAAGGAGGTCGTTGGCGCCGTGGACAGCGTCCAGACCACGGGCTTTCTCGCCGGATTGGCCAATCTTGTCGGCGTGGTGCTGCGCCCGCTGATTGTCGTCGCGTGGGCGCTGGGCGCCGCCTTGATCCTGGCGATGCCCTGGCTGGTGTCGTTGCTGCGCCGCCGGTTCTGATGCCTTTAGCCCAGATCCCTGGGCTTGAGAAAATGTGTCAGTCGGGCGCTGCCGAATTGCAGCCCGTCCCAGGCGCCCTCGAACTCGAAGCGGGCCAGCGCTGCTGTCGGGAATTTCTCGGTCATGGACCGAAGTGCCTGGCCGTCCGAGCCGGGGCCGGCAACCTCGCGCGCAAAGTCCTCGAGGCCGGGATTGTGGCCAACCACCAGCAGCGTTCGCACCGAGGCGGGAGCGGCCTGCGCCTCCGCCAGCACGGCGTGCGCCGACGCCTCATAGAGCCCGTGTGGGAAATCGGCTGGGGGCAGGGGGCGCGGCCATGCTGCCGAGGCCAGCTGCCATGTCTGCAACGTACGGAGCGCGGGGGAAACGAGCACGAGGTCGGGCAGCCAGCCACGGCCGGCGATCTCCGCCCCCATCATTGGCGCCGATTTTTCGCCCCGCTGTGCGAGCGGACGGTCAAAATCGGGGAGCGCGGCATCGTCCCAGCTCGACTTGGCATGGCGCAGAAGCAGCAGTTGCCTGGTCTTCGCCATGCCGTTTTCCCCGTTCAGGGCGTGATGCGTGCCAGCTGTTCGAAGTCGACCTCTTCTCGGGCCGGGCTCGGGGCCTCGACCGATGCGTGGCTCGTCGTCTCGGCAAAGCCCGAAAACGCCGAGCGTCTGCCATCCATGCGCACCTTGCCTTCGGCGAAGAGCTTGAGGGCGAGGGGGTAGAGCCTGTGCTCGGCCCTGAGCACGCGGGCCGAAAGCGTCGGCTCGTCGTCGTCGATCAGAACGGGCACGGCCGCCTGGGCGATGATCGGACCGTCGTCCATGGCTGGCGTGACGAAATGAACCGTGCAGCCATGGACGCGGATGCCGGCATCGAGCGCGCGGCTGTGCGTATCAAGACCCTTGAACGAAGGCAGCAGTGCCGGGTGGATGTTGATCATCCGCCCCTGCCACTTCTCGACGAACTCGGTCGTCAGAAGCCGCATGTAGCCGGCAAGGGCGACGATCTCGGCGCCGAAAGTGGCAAGCGCTGCATCGATGGCCGCGTCATGGGCATCCTTGCTGGCATGGTCGGCGCGGGTGATGACCTTGGTGGCGACGCCGCGGCTGGCTGCAATGCCGAGGCCGAGCGCGTTTGCCTGGTCGGAGATGACGCCGACGATCTCGGCCGGAAAGGCCGGATCGGCCGCTGCGTCGATCAGCGCGGCCATGTTGGAACCGCGGCCGGAGATCAGGATGACGGTGCGTTTGCGCGGCGCATTCATAGGGCGAGCGACCCGCGATAGATCACGCCGGTGTCGCGGCGCGGCACGATGCGGCCGATCGGCGTGACCGTTTCACCCGCCTCCTGCAGCACAGCTGCGACCTGTGCGGCCTGGCCGGCGGCTACGACCGCGATCATGCCGACGCCGCAGTTGAAGGTGCGCATCATTTCTTCCGGCGCGACGCCGCCGGTCTCTGCCAGCCACAAGAACACGCGCGGCACTTCGATCGCCGAGAGATCGAGCTCGGCCGAGAATTCCTTGGGCAACACCCTGGGAATGTTTTCGGGGAAGCCGCCGCCGGTGATGTGGGCCAGCGCTTTGATGCCGTGCGTCTCGCGGATCGCCTTGAGCAGCGACTTGACGTAGATGCGGGTCGGCTCGAGCAGTGCTTCGGCGAGCGTCGGCCCGTCGGCGAAGGGCGCGCGGTCAGCCCATTTGACGCCGGATTTCTCGACGATGCGGCGGACAAGCGAATAGCCGTTGGAGTGCACGCCCGAGGAGGCGAGGCCAAGCAGCACGTCGCCCTCGACCACGTCGTCGGTCGGCAGGAGTTGTCCACGCTCGGCGGCACCGACGGCGAAGCCGGCGAGGTCGTAGTCGTTGCCGTGATACATGCCCGGCATTTCGGCGGTTTCGCCGCCGATCAGCGCGCAGCCGGCCTGGCGGCAGCCCTCGGCGATGCCTGAGACGATGTCGGCGCCCTGGTTGGGATCGAGCTTGCCGGTGGCGAAGTAGTCGAGAAACAGCAACGGCTCGGCGCCCTGGACGACGATGTCGTTGACGCACATGGCGACGAGGTCGACGCCTATGGTGTCGTGCTTGCCGGCATCGATGGCGATCTTGAGCTTGGTGCCGACGCCGTCATTGGCCGCGACCAGGATCGGGTCGCTGAAACCCGCCGCCTTGAGGTCGAACAGGCCGCCGAAGCCGCCGATCTCGCCATCCGCACCTGGCCGGCGCGTGGAGCGCACCAGCGGTTTGATCTTCTCGACCATCAGGTTCCCGGCGTCGATGTCGACGCCCGCCTGCGCGTAGGTGAGACCCTTGCTGCCTTCGCTCATCGTCAAAATCCTGATGTCCTACGCCTTTTGCGCGCTATTCGCATGAACGGCCCGTTCCCGCAAGCGACAGTGGCCCGGTGCGACCGGATGCGCCTGTCAAAGCCGTGGACAGGGCTCGCTACCCTGCCTGTCTCTTGCGGTCCGGTGAACTGTCGCCCATGTATCGGGAAAAGACAAAGGGTGGATGTCCATTGTGACCATTCCGAACATGATCACCATCATGAGGCTCATTCTGGTGCCGTGCGTGATCTATGCCATGCTCTCGGCGCGATGGGACTGGGCCTTTGCCGGTTTTGTCATTGCCGGTGTCTCGGACGGCGTCGACGGTTTCATCGCCCGCCATTTCAACCAGCGTTCCGAGCTCGGCGCCTATCTCGACCCGATTGCCGACAAGCTGCTGCTGGTCAGCGTCTTCGTCGTGCTCGGCATCATGGATCACTTGCCGTTGTGGCTTGTGATCCTCGCCGTGTCGCGCGATGCGTTGATCGTCTGCGCGGTGTTGCTGTCGACGGTGATGGGCAATCCGGTGGTGGTCAAGCCGCTGATGGTGTCCAAGGTCAACACCGCGATGCAGATCGTCCTGGCGGCGATTGTCCTTGCCGAACTTGCCTTTACCTTCGAACTTGGCCCCGTTCGGCCGGCGTTGATAATACTGTCCGGCCTCTTGACCGTGGCTTCCGCGGCAGCCTATCTCGTGGCTTGGCTGAGGCACATGAGCGGTTATGGCGAAGGCGAAACTCCCAACCGATGACGAGGCGGCCGAAGAGGCCGCGTCCGCGGCATTCCGCAAGCAGATCCGCTTTTGGCTGATCACCGCCGTCCTGTTCGCCGGTTTCCTCTATTTGTTCAGCAACATCCTGCTGCCTTTCGTGGCCGGCATGGCGCTTGCCTATTTCCTCGACCCGGTCGCCGACAGGCTGCAGCGGCTTGGCCTGTCGCGCATCATGGCGACGGTGGTGATCCTCGTCTGCTTTATCGTCTTGCTGACGTTGGCGCTGGTGGTGCTGATTCCGGTGCTGGCCTCGCAGATGGCGGATTTCGCGGCCAAGGTGCCGGGCTATGTCGAGAAACTCCAGCAACTGGTCACAAATTTCGACCCGCAATGGCTGGAACAGCGCTTCGGCGTCGACGCGGCCGGTCTGCGCGAAGGCCTCAACTCGCTGCTGAGTACCGGCTTCGGCTTCCTGTCGACCGTCTTCCAGTCGATCTGGAGTTCGGGCGTCGCGCTGTTTACCATCGCCAGCCTGTTCGTCATCACGCCAGTCGTGGCCTTCTACATGCTGCTCGACTGGGACCGCATGGTTGCCGTCGTCGACAGCTGGGTGCCGCGCGACCACGTCGAGACGGTGCGCCGGCTTGCCATCGACATCAACGCCGCGACTGCGGGCTTTGTCCGCGGCCAGGGCACGCTCTGCCTGGTGCTCGGCGTGATGTATGCCATCGGCCTGACGCTGACAGGGCTGAACTTCGGCGTTCTCATCGGCCTGTTCGCCGGGCTGATCAGCTTCATTCCCTATGTCGGCTCGATGGTCGGGCTGGTGCTGTCGGTCGGCGTCGCCTTCGTGCAGTTCTGGCCGGACTGGACCATGGTGGTGGCCGTGGCTGCGGTCTTCTTCGTCGGTCAGTTCATCGAGGGCAACATTCTGCAGCCGCGGCTGGTCGGCAAGAGTGTCGGCCTGCATCCGGTCTGGCTGATGTTCGCGCTGTTCGCGTTCGGTGCGCTGTTCGGCTTTGTCGGCTTGCTGGTAGCCGTGCCCGCCGCTGCTGCCGTCGCTGTTCTGGTCCGCTTTGCCATTGGGCGCTATCTGGAGTCGCCGCTCTATCACGGCCATGCGGTGCCGCCGCCTGTCGAGGCCCGCAAGGCGAGCGGGTCCAACCCGGATAAATGAACGTGTCGCGCGAGCCTCGGAAACCGCGCCAGCTGCCGCTCGACCTCGGCCATTCGCCGGGGTTCTCACGCGACGATCTCGTCGTCTCCGCAGCCAATGCCCAGGCGGCCTCGCTGATCGATCGATGGCCGGCATGGCCGGCGCCGGTGGTTCTGCTGGCCGGTCCGGCTGGATCGGGCAAGACGCACCTAGCTGCGATCTGGCGCGAGCATGCCGGAGCGGTCGAAATATCGGGTTCCGACATCGCGGCCCATATCGGCGAGATCGGTGCTGCGCCGGTTCTGATCGACGACGTCGATCGGGGCAGGCTCGACCAGGACGGCCTGTTCCACCTCATCAACACCGTGCGCGGTGCCGGCTCCCATTTGCTGCTGACGGCACGCAGCTTTCCTGCCGCCTGGGGCGTCACGCTTCCCGATCTCGCCTCGCGCCTGAAGGCGGCAGCGACGGTCGAGATCGAGGAGCCGGACGACCTGCTTTTGGCAGGCGTCATCACCAAGCTGTTCGCCGACCGCCAGGTCGAAGTCGATCCGCATGTCGTGCAGTTCCTGGTTCGGCGAATCGAGCGATCGCTGTCGACGGCCATCCGCGTCGTCGACCGCCTTGACCGCGCGGCACTCGAGCAGAAGACCCGCATCACACGGGCGCTTGCCGCCGAGACGGTCGGTGCGTTCGATGCCGGGCAGGGCGAACTGGAGCTCTAACCGTCAGGCCAAGCGCGAGTACAGTGCCTTTGCGCCGAGCAGGACGGCGAGGATCGTCGCATTCGAGGCGAGACCGACGAGGACCGATGTCGGGGTGTCGATTGCGCTGTTCGCCCCGATGCTGAGAGGGATCAGCACGGCGACGAAGACGATGCCCAAGGCGATTGGGATCCAGCGATTGAGCGTTTGAGCGGTGTTTGCTGCGGTTAGCACCAGCGCGATCAGCAACCCGATGCGGAACGGGTCGATGAGCTGCGCGAGATAGATGTCGAGATACGGCACTTTTGTTCCTCCCCGGACCAGATGCGCAGGTCATCGGCCAGCTGTCGAGTAGGCCTATCGTCTAGCCACCCTTCAGGGAACCGCAAGACAGGGTCACCCCGATCAGCAGACGGACCAGGGCCGATTGCTTGGAAACGCCCGATTTGGCGAAGATCGAGCGCAGATGCGTGCGCACGGTCTCCCGCGCGATGCCAAAATCCGTGCTGATGGCATCGATCGACCGGCCATCGGCCAGCGCCGACGCGATTCGCGCTTCGCTCGGCGTCAGGTCGAACAGTGCCTGCAGCACATTGGCCGGCGGCGCGCCGGGGCCGGGCAGGGGCATGATGACGAGGATGCAGTGGATGCGGCTGAACAGGTCGTGCACCGAACCGCGCACCGGCAGGAGATGGGCGACGCTGGACGGCTTGCCGTCGCGACCGGTGATCGGAAACGACTGGACGATGCCGCGCCTTGTGCCGGCGGCCAGGGCGGTCAGTGCATTCTCAAGCAGCGCGTCGGCTTTCTTGTCCGTGATCCGGGCGCGACCGGTGCCGTCCTGGATGGTGGCCGGGATCAATTCGTGCATCAGCCCGTTGCAGGCCAGCAATTGTCCGTGCGCGCCCAGCACCGCTGCCGGCAGGCCCAGCGCCTCCAGCGCGTCGGCGCCGGCGTGTGCTTTTTCCAGGCCCATGCGGGCGCTGACCATGGCGGCGCGCGCCAAGTGTGGCCGCATGCGATCGAGGGAATCGACATAATGCCGCTCGAAGGGACCTCGGACTGTCCGACGTTCGAGATTGAAGGACAGCACGTCCCCCGTCGGAAGCGGGATGTGCGTGCCCGCTGCCCAGCCCATGCCTCTCGGGCGGAGGAAGTCGCGATAGATGGGCTCGCTGTCCAGTTCTTCTTCGGTGAAGGCGTCGAGGTCGGTGATGAAACCTGGATGGGCGAGGGCCGAGGCGCGTGCGGTGCGTGCGTTGACGGCCACCCAGCCTTCGCGCATGAACGCTTCCACATGCGGCGCGACAGCTTCCGATGCGGTAAAGGCCGAGGCGCCCTGGCTGATAGTGAACAGATAGCCGCCCATGCCCTCGACAGCATGCGCGAGGCCTTCAAGCAATGTCGGCCATTTCTCCGGTACGAAGGAAGCTTCGTAGATCTGGTCGATGAATCTCTCGGAAAGTTCCGGCAATCGTTCGCTACTCCCACCCAAGTAGAAGGATAGCATCACGTCTGCCGCCGGCAAACTCCGCGGCAGGTGCCCAAATGTCGCAATCCTGGTGTTGG
Organism: Aminobacter aganoensis; assembly: GCF_014206975.1. Taxonomy (GTDB): domain Bacteria; phylum Pseudomonadota; class Alphaproteobacteria; order Rhizobiales; family Rhizobiaceae; genus Aminobacter; species Aminobacter aganoensis. The sequence continues at coordinate 188,139 of NZ_JACHOU010000002.1, read as the reverse complement.
CGTGCTTGATCAGCCGGTATTTTGGGACCGCGGCACGCGATTGCTGCGGATTACATCCAGATTCTTATCGCGTGCCGGAGTGTTGCAGTGCGGCGCGCCGGTTTTGCCGGCCGGCAATGCAGGGAGGTTAGTTGATCTCTGCTGCCTGATCGTAGGCCGCGATCAACCGGCGGGCCTTGCCGCGCACTGTCGCTGCGTCGTCGCCCGGCGCATAGAGGTTTGACCCCGTGCCGAAGGTCGACACGCCGATCTTTCTGAAGTCTGCGAAAGACGCCTCTGAGACGCCGCCGACGACACCGACGATCGTTTCGGCGGGCAGGATGGTCTTGATCGCCGCGACCCCGCTTGTGCCGAGCACGCTGCCGGGGAAGAACTTGAGCGCGGACGCTCCGCATTTGATCGCCAGCAACGCTTCGGTCGGCGTGAAGACGCCCGGCATGGTCAGCATCTTGTGCTCCGACGCGCGCGCGATCACCGAAGGTTCGATGTTCGGGCTGACCACGAGGCGGCCGCCCGCATCGGCCAGCCGGTCGACCTGTTCGGCGGAAAGCACGGTTCCGGCACCGATCACGCACGTGCTGCCGAATGCGTCTACCGCCTTGCGAATCGAGGTGTAGGGATCTGGCGAGTTGAGCGGGATCTCGATCAGTTCGAAGCCTTCCTCGACCAGCGTGCCGACGATCGATTCGGCTTCCGCCGGCTTGATGCCGCGCAGGATGGCGACGAGCGAACGCTGCAGCTGCGGCCAGGCGATGATTGAGGCCATGTTCTTTGTTCCTTATGCCCAGAGTGAATGCGCGGCCAGATAAAGGCCCTGGCGGACGGCGTGGTCGGCGTCGACGTGCTTGACGTTCAAGCCGACGCGCTGGAGTGCCGCCCGATAGAGATCGGCCACCGACCCCGAGGCCACCAGGGTGACGTCGGCGTGGTCGGGGAAGTTCTGCCTGGCGGCCAGCACTTCAGCCCCGATCAGCAGGCCGGAGAGGTGTGCCGCGCCATCGCTCCTGGTCTCGAAGCCGAGCAGTTGCGCGGCGCGGACGCCGAACAGCCTGCTCAATGCCAGGCACGGGTCTGCAGCGCCCTTGTCGAGGGCGTTGAGGAAGGCCGGCGCATCGGTGCCGAACTTGACGTCGGCCTCGATGGCGAAGGCGAGGGTGGAATGTTTGCTGAGCAGGCCGAAGAGCTCGCCTGTCATCAGGGTCGCAAACCGCCTCAGCCAGCCATCTTCGAGCACCACCCATTTGCTGTGGGTGCCCGGCATGCAGACGAGCTGGCGCGCCACACCCGCGCCGAGACCGAGAAGCTGGGTCTCTTCCCCGCGCATCACCTCGGGCGCCAGCGGGTCGCGCTGGGCGATGCCGGGCAGGATGCGGATGTCGGCAAAGCCGTTCGGCACGCGGACGGCTCTGGTCGCGAAGTCGGTCAGCCGTGTCGGCGCGTCGACATAGGGCGCCTCGACCCAGCCCTGACGCGCCCCGGCCATGCCGCAGATCAGGATCGGCAGGGATGCCGGTGCCGCCAGCTTCACCAGGTGCGCGCGCAGCACCGGCTCGAAGCCCGACGTCACGCAATGCGTCATGCCCTCTGGCCCGCGGCTTTCCGCCAGCACCTTGCCGTCCCGGGCCAGAAGCCAGGCTCGGAAGCTGCTGGTGCCCCAGTCGACCGCCACGCAGAACGCATCGCCCTGCGCTGCGGTCGAGGCTATGGAGGTATCCTGCGAGATGCTCATGTAGGCGATCCTTGGCGTGATTTCGGGAGCGTTGGCGTCGTCACTGGCTCATCCAGCGCATCGGTGCCATCACCAGTTCGGGGAACAGCACGAGCAGGAACAGCACCACGGTCTCGGCCAGGAGGAACGGCCAGATGCCCTTCATCAGCTTGCCCATGCGCATGTTGCCGACGCCGCAGACGACGTTGAGCACCGTGCCGACGGGCGGGGTGATCAGCCCGATCGCGTTGTTCATGATGAACAGCACGCCGAAATAGACCGGGTCGATGCCGGCCTGCTTCAGCACCGGCACCAGAACCGGGGTCAGGATCAGGATGGTGGGCGCGAAGTCGAGCGCGCTGCCGACGATCAGCACCAGCACCATCAGCACCAGGATGAGCAGCATCTGGTTGTCCATGATCGGCTCCAGCAGCGCCACCATCTGGGCCGGCATGTTGGCCGCGGCGATCAGCCAGGCCGAGACCGAGGCTGCTGCGACCAGGAACATCACCACCGACGTCGTCTTCGCGGCATTGAGCAGGAGACCGTAGAGCTGGCCAAACTTCAGCTCGCGGTTGACGAACAGGCCGATGATCAAGGCGTACATGGCCGCCACGACAGCGGCTTCGGTCGGCGTGAAGAAGCCGCCCTTGAGACCGCCGATGATGATGACCGGCAGCATCAGGCCCCAGAAGCTGTCGAGCGTGAGGCGAAGCCGCTCCTTGAGCGGCGGCTTGGGCGCCACCTCGATCTTGTCCTTGCGGGCGACATACATCCACGTCACCAGCAGCGACGTGCCCATGAGGATGCCGGGCACGATGCCGGCGAGGAAAAGCTTGGAGATCGAGACCTGGGCGGCGACGCCGTACAGGATCATGCCGATGGACGGCGGGATGACGGGAGCGATGATGCCGCCGGCTGCGATCAGGCCGCCGGAGCGGTAGGGGTCGTAGCCTGCCTGCCGCATCATCGGCAGCAGCACTGCGGCCAGCGCTGCCGTGTCAGCGACGGCCGAGCCGGAGAGCGAGGCCATGACGACGGCAGCACCGATCGCCACGAAGCCGAGGCCGCCGCGCAGGTGTCCCACCCACGCCATAGCCATGTGGATGATGCGCCGGGTGATGCCGCCGGCATTCATGAATTCGCCGGCCAGCATGAAGAACGGCACGGCAAGCAGAGGGAAGCTGTTGGCGCCGTCCCACATGTTCTGCACGATGATCTGGGGATCGGTCATGCCCATGTGGAACATCAGGGCGAGGCCCGACACGACGAGGGCCATTGCGACCGGCATGCCGATCGCCATCGCCCCAAGCAGCGAAACGACGAAGATGAGGATGGTCATGATTTGCGCGCCGCCTGAACGCTGGAATCGACCTCGTGCATGCCTTCTTCCTCGACCTGAATGAGTTCGTCGTCGCGGACCTGGCCACGCGCCAGACGAACCAGATTGTGGATGCAGAGCGCAGCCATCAGCGCGCCGGTTATGAGGGTCACGCCGTAGACCCAGCTCATGGGCAGCTGCATGACCGTCGAAATGGTGTTGGCGTTGATCTCGTGCTGCATGAAGGTGCCGACGAAGATGTAGACGCTGCACACGAAGATCAGGATCTGGGAGATCGTCCAGCATATCCGCCGCCACCTGACGGGCAGTGCCAGGACGACGGTGTCGACGCCGAGATGCCGGTTCTCCCGCATCGCCACCACGGCCCCGATGAAGGTCAGCCAGATGAACAGGAAGCGCGGCAGCTCTTCGGAGATGTCGATGCCGGTGTTGAACCCGGCGCGCAAGATGACGTTGCCAAGCACCATCACGAACATGCCGGCTATGCAGACCACCATGACGGTTTCAAGCAGCTGAAAAAATCTGTCGACGAGACGCGTCATTGTTCGGACCTCCCGAATGGATCAGGGACACATGCGGAGATGCCGCAGGCGTTCCCGCCTGCGGCATCTCTTGGCTTGCGTGTCAGTTGGCTGCGCCCTTGCGCGCGGCTTCGACGGCGGCGGTGAATTCCGCCACGAAGTCGGCGCCGACCGACGCGGTGTATTTGTCGACCACCGGCTTGACGATCTCGCGCATCTTGGCGAGTTCGGCGTCCGGCATCGCATCGATCTCGATGCCGGTTGCCTTGAGCTGGTCGGTGATCTTGCCTTCGTTTTCAGCGATCAGCTTGGCCTGGTAGGCCGAAGCGTCGGCGGCAGCGGTCATCACAGCCTTGCGGTCAGCTTCCGACAGGCCTTCGAACCAGGTCTTGGAGGCGACGATGGCCACCGGCGAATAGACGTGGTTGGTCACCGTGATGTACTTCTGCACCTCGTAGATGCGGTTGGCATAGATGTGGGCGAGCGGGTTTTCCTGGCCGTCCAGCGCCTTGGTCTCCAGCGCTGAGAACACCTCGGAGAAGGACATCGTCACGGCGTTGGCACCCAGTGCCTTCCAGGTGTCGAGAGCCACCGGGTTCTGCATGACGCGCAGCTTCAGACCCGAAATGTCGTCGACCGACTTGATCGGCTTTTGGCCGTTGGTCAGGTTGCGGAAGCCGAACTCGCTCCAGGCGAGACCGGTCAGGCCGATCTCCGACATGCGATCGAGCATCTTGCGGCCGATCGGACCGTTCAGCACGGCGCCGGCTTCCTCGCGGTTCGCAAACATGAACGGGAAGTCGAAAATCTGGACTTCCTTGATCCTGCCGGAGAGCGGCGCGACGCCGCCGATGTAGAGTTCGAGCGTGCCGCTCTGCGCGGCCTGCAGCATCTTGTCGTCGCCGCCGAGGATGCCGCCGTCGAAGACCTGGATCTCGACGCGGTTTTCGGTCGCCTTGGCGACGTCTTCGGCGAACTTCTTCATGGCTACGGCCTGGGGGTGCTCTGCCGGCATGCCATGCCCGAGCCGGGCGGCAGTTGCCTGGCCGGCAAGGCCGACGAGGCTGACGGCTGCAGCCAGCGTGAATGCGAGCGCTTTGAGACGCATGTTAACTCCTCTCTTGGGTTGTGATTTCGGGGATGACCGGGGTGGTGGCGAGAGCGCCGCCCCCGATGGATCAACTCATGGGCCTGGGCGATTGCGCCTTGCTGCGCGCGACCGAGTGCCGCGCCAGCGCCGCCGAGCATTCATTCTGGCCGGCGGAAACGCCGGGCGTCGGCGGTTCGATGCCGCGGATCGCAAGGCCTGCGACCGACGTCTCTCCCGCTGTCCACGAAACGAACTCGCTCACGCGCCCTCCCAGGCAAATTGGATGCTCTTGACGTCCCAATAACTCCGATTATAAGAGAAAACAAGACTGATTGCTTGACTGCTTGTGGAATCGAGCGTCGCATGCGTCGGCTCGAGGGAGGTAGCGCGAGGAGGAGTGCCGGCAGGCTTGCTGGGAACATCCGCCGCCATCATTCCTGCAGTTCCGGCGTCTGCGCGGGCGAGCCAAGATGGCCGCAGGCGCGTTCAAGCCCATCGGCGCTGCAAGGCGCCGAGCAACAACGGGATAGACAAGACGTGACACGGAAATTGCGTTCTCAGGCCTGGTTCGGAGGCTTCGGCAAGGATGCCTTCATCCACCGCAGCTGGATGAAGAACAACGGCCTGCCGGACGATGCCTTCGACGGCCGCCCGGTGATCGGCATCTGCAATACCTTCTCAGAACTCACGCCCTGCAATGCCCACTTCCGCGGGCTCGTCGAGCACGTGAAGGCCGGCATTCTGGAAGCCGGCGGCCTGCCGCTCGAATTCCCGGTCTTCTCCTGCGGAGAATCGAACCTGCGTCCAACGGCGATGTTGTTCCGCAATCTCGCCTCCATGGATGTCGAGGAAGCCATTCGCGGCAACCCGATGGATGGCGTCGTGCTGATGGCCGGCTGTGACAAGACCACGCCGTCGCTGGTGATGGGGGCCGCCTCCTGCGATGTGCCGGCGATCGTCGTCTCCGGCGGGCCGATGCTCAATGGTCGCTTCCGCGGCAAGGCCATCGGTTCGGGCACCGATGTCTGGAAGTTCTCCGAGGATGTGCGCGCCGGTGTCATGACCGAGCAGGAATTCGCCGCCGCCGAAAGCGCCATGTCGCGCTCGCCCGGCCACTGCATGACCATGGGCACGGCCTCGACCATGGCGTCGATGGTGGAATCGCTTGGCTTGGCCCTGCCGGGCAACGCCGCATATCCGGCTGTCGACGCGCACCGCGCGCGGCTCGCCCGCCTTTCGGGACGGCGCATCGTCGACATGGTCAAGGAAGACCTGCGCCTTTCGAAAATCCTCACGCTCAAGGCCTTCGCCAACGCGATTCGCGTCAACGGCGCGATCGGCGGCTCGACCAATGCGGTCGTCCACCTGCTGGCGATTGCCGGCCGCATCGGCGCCGAGCTTTCGCTCGATGATTGGGACCGCTACGGCCGCGATACTCCGACCATTCTGAACCTCATGCCTTCCGGCCAGTTCCTCATGGAGGAATTCTGCTATGCCGGTGGCCTGCCGGCGGTGATGAAGGAGATCGCCGACCTGCTCGATCTCGACGCCCTGACGGTCACCGGCAAGACGGTGGGCGAAAACATCGCCGGCGCGGAGAATTTCAACGACGAGGTCATCCTGCCGCGCGACAAGGCACTGACCGCCCAGGGCGGCATCGCCGTGCTGCGGGGCAATCTCGCCCCCAACGGCGCGATCCTGAAGCCTTCGGCCGCGTCGCCCGAACTGATGCGCCACCGCGGCCGCGCCGTCGTCTTCGAGAACATCGAGCACTACAAGGCACGCGTCGACGACCCGGCGCTCGACATCGACGAAACCTGCGTGATGGTGCTCAAGAACTGCGGTCCCAAGGGTTATCCGGGCATGGCCGAGGTAGGCAACATGGCCCTGCCGCAGAAGCTGCTCGAGAAGGGCGTGCGCGACATGGTCCGCATCTCGGACGCCCGCATGTCGGGCACTGCCTTTGGCACCGTCGTGCTGCATGCCGCGCCTGAAGCGGCCGTCGGTGGGCCGCTCGCGCTCGTCCAGGATGGCGACATGATCGAGCTCGACGTCGAGAACCGCCGCCTGCACCTCGAAGTATCGGACGACGAGCTCGCGCGCCGCCGCCAAAGCTGGACGCCGCCCGTGCCGGACATGCAGGGCGGGTACCAGAGCCTCTATGTCGAGCGTGTCTTGCAGGCCGACCGCGGTGCTGACCTCGATTTCCTGGTCGGCTGCCGCGGCCATGACGTGCCGCGCGAAAGCCATTGAGGGAGATGCCGATGTCCCGTTTTCCGGTCGCCGACATGCACGGCATCCACGCCATCCTCTACGCGCTGTTCGATGAAAAGGAGCAGCTCGACCGTGAGGCCATGCGCCGTCAGGTCGAGGTCTGCCTGTCGGCTGGCGTCCACGGCATGGCCGCGCTCGGCCTCGCCACCGAAGTGTCCAAGCTGACCGAAGCCGAACGCCGCACCGTCATGGACTGGATCGCGGAGGACACCGGCGGACGCGTGCCGCTGGCGCTGACCATCTTCGGCTCGTCCATCGCCGAGCAGATCGCTCAGGTCCGCCACGCCGAAGGCGTCGGTGCCGATTGGCTGATCCTGCAGCCGCCGATGGTCGGCCAGTATGGTGCCGCCGAATATATCCGCTTCTTCGGCCGCGTGGCCGAGGCGACCGATCTGCCCGTCGCCATCCAGAATGCGCCGGCCTTCATGGGCCGCGGGCTGAGCTCCGCCGAAATCAGCGATCTCGTGCGCCAGCATCCCAACATCCAGTTGGTGAAAGGCGAGGGACCGGTGGTCGACATCGCCGGGCTTGTCGAGGCGACCGGCGGAAAGCTGCCGATCTTCAACGGGCGGGCCGGGCTGGAGATGCTCGACAATCTGCGCATCGGCTGCCGCGGGCTGATCCTGGCGCCCGATTGCATCGACTATGCGGTCGCAGCCTACGACAGCTTCCGCGCTGCTGACAAAGAGGGGGCGCTGGCGACCTATCGCAGGATGCTTCCGGCGGTAGTCTCCACCATGCAGGGTTTGGAGAATCTGCTCTGCTACGGCAAGCGTCTGTTTGCCCTGCGCAGCGGACTGACCGTCCACGATCGCGGCCCGGCCTTGCGTCCGAATGCGACCGGGCTTGCGATGATCGACCGCTTCGCCGCCGATCTCGGGCCTCTGCAGTGCAGGACCATGGCGTAGGCACTGGTTGTATTGCAGCCAATGCTGTGAATTATGGCAGCGCGCCGCCGGGATTTCTGGCGCGCTGTGCCGTGCCGGCTGTTACTGCGGAAAATCCATGTCGGGACCGGATGCCATGACCAAGCCAATGCTGATGCAGGAACGCGGCTTGCCGGCCCAGATCGCCGCCGAGATCGGCCGCCGCATCACGCGCGGCGACCTCAAGCCGGGCGACATGCTGCCGAAGGAGCTGGAGCTTCTGTCGAGCCTCCAGGTCAGCCGCACGACCCTGCGCGAGGCGCTGAAGATCCTGTCGACCAAGGGGTTCATCGAGGCCAAGCCGCGCATGGGCACACGGGTTTTGCCGGCCGACCGGTGGAACACGCTCGACCCCACCGTGCTGTCATGGCAGGACGATTCCGAAAGCAGCGAGACGCTGGCCGAGGAACTGTTCGAGATTCGCCTGTCCATCGAGCCGATGGCTGCCGGGCTGGCGGCGCGCCGTTCGACGGCTGCCGATCGGGCAGGCATTCGCCGCGCCTTCGAGGCGATGTCGCGCCAGTATGACGACGAGCGGCAGTCGGTGGAGGCCGACATTGCCTTCCACCTCCAGATCATCCAGGCCGCCCACAACCGCTTCCTGCTGCCGGTTTCATCGGTGATCCGAGCCGCACTGACCGTCAGTATCCCCAAGACGATGCGCACCTTCGGTGGCATCGGCCACTCCCTGTCGATGCACGAGGCGATTGCCATCGCCATCGAGGCCAAGGACGAGGCCGGTGCCGAGGAAGCTTCGCGCAAGCTGATCCAGGACACCTACCAGCGCAATTTCAGGAAGGGCTGAGGCTGCGGAGAGCCGAATTGGTCTGTTCCGGCTGCGGGCGGGGCCTTCGCGACGTCCATACCCAGCACTGATCGCCCACGGCAACGGACGAACTTGGTTGCACGGGCCAGCGCGCTGTCTTCTGACAGTCATGCATTGACGGTTCTTGGCGATGGATTGGTGGCGGGTTGCCAGGTGCGAATGGTCGGAGTGGAGAGATTCGAACTCCCGACCCTCTGGTCCCAAACCAGATGCGCTACCAGACTGCGCTACACTCCGAAATCACATTTCGACGCCGTGCCTAGTGGCTTCCGCTCGACATGGCAAGGGCAAAAAAGCGGAAACCGGCTTTCGCCTTGCAGCAATGACGATTGCGCAGTAAATGACGGTCGCATCTGGACGTCCGCGCACGCTGCGGACTCACAAGTGAGGGAATTATGTCCGCGCGAATTTTCAGCCCCGCCAAGACCGCAATGCAGTCGGGCAAAGCCAAGACCGGGCACTGGGTGCTCGAATTCGACGCCGAGAAGCCGAAGAAGATCGACCCGCTGATGGGCTACACCAGCTCAGGCGACATGAAGAGCCAGATCCGCCTGACCTTCGAGACCCGCGAAGAGGCCGTCGCCTATGCCGAGCGCGAAGGCATCGCCTTCCGTGTTCAGGAGCCGAAGGAAGCCAAGCGCCGGCAGATTTCTTACTCGGACAATTTCCGGTATGACCGCAGGACGCCCTGGACGCACTGACGTTCCCAGGCATTGCCATGCCGGCCCGACGGTGGCCGGCCAGCGGTCCCGTAGCTCAGCTGGATAGAGCACCGGCCTTCTAAGCCGATGGTCACAGGTTCGAATCCTGTCGGGATCGCCATCTTATCTTTCAGGTCTAGATCATGCTTGGGGACAAGGCTTCGAAACTTGTTTCGCGAATGGGCCTTGGTCACACTTCTAGCATTCATCGCAGCAGGCCGGGATGCGTTCGCCGTTCTGCGGAACCGCGATCAGAAGCGATGGTGCAGCCCGACAGATATTGTGTGGGTCCGGAACCTGAATGAGGTATCCAGATCATTCGAAAATACCGGAAAAGCGGGATTGGTGACAACGGACGACGTGCTCACCTTACCGTAGTCGGCATAGAGATACTCGACCCTGGCGGTCCATCGGTCGTTCAGTGCGTATTCGCCGCCCGAGCCCAATACGAAACCCAACACGGTGTCGTCGCTTGCGCTGTGGCCAGCCGCGCCTGCGCCCAAGAAGTCATCGGCAAACGTAGCGTCCAGCTTGATGCGCGTAACCGCAGCGCCGCCCGTCACGTAGCCAAGCCATCGATCCTGTGCCAGGCCCAACCGAGCACGTACCGTTGCCTGCCAATCAGCCGTGGCTGACAGCCTGTGGGTGAACTGTCCGTCCGGGTTCGAAAGATAAACAGCGCCGGACGAGCGAGAGCCATCAAAGCTCAAACTATTCGCACTGCCCTCGACCGCCAGGTAGAGATTGTCCCATTGCTGTCCATAGCCGGCGAATACGCCGCCAGTGGCTCTCCATTGCGAAAGGGGACCGGCCACAGTCGCGGCAATCTGCTCGGGATCGGGAGAGGTAAAGTAGGATCCGACAAAGCCGTCCGAGGTCGTGGCTTCGACCTTTCCAGAGCCGCCGACCCCGCCAATGCTGGCTCCAAGGTACACGCCCGACCAGTCATGAGCGGTGAGATCCTGCGCTTGGGCGCCGGTCGCCAAAGCTAGAACACAGAAGATTCCGAAGCCCGTACGGCAGTGAAAGCGCATGTCACCCTATCAACAGTTCGCCCACGCAATTAGGCCGCGCGCGTGTGTTCCAGGTACTACCTTGAGCTTTCCGTCCGACGCAATGCTTCATTTTACTGTGAGCCAACCTGCCGGAATGGCCATCTTACCATCGCCGGTCATTTTCGAAAAATAATCGATGCCGACCAGTTGATTTCCACTGATAGGAAAGTAAACTTCCTACTGTGCAGGACGACCTGCGCCTCGATACACACCAAGGGACGGCCCTTCTCTTACGCTGACGAGAGTAAGGAGGCCGTCGCGTATCATTCGGAAGCGGTTCTGACGCTTGGGTGTGTGTCCAATGCCTCGCACGCCGTGGCATTTTTCTGACGTCTGAGCGTCCATCACTCCGTCGAATGACCATGAATAGAGCTGTGGCTGGCCGAGTCATCGCGCCGAGCAAGCCATTGGTCGTTTCAGGTGTCCGCTGCCGCCCTGGGGAGGAGCTGTTCGACCATCGCGCCATGCGCCTGATGGAGGGGCTGACTGTTGTCTGCCGCCCATGGAAACAGAATTGTAGGGGAACATATGAATAACGAACTAACTGCACTAACGACGATTTTCACTGAGTTTTACTACTGGGTCACGGTCGTCATGATGTTTCTCATTCATGCCGGTCTGCTCGCCTATGAATTCGGCGTCACCCGTCCCAAAAATCTCAACCAGACCCTGGTCCGCCACACGATGAGCCTGGCGCTGGTGACGGTCACCTGGTTCCTGTTTGCCTGGTGGATCTACTGGGCGTTCAACAACGGGCCGTTTCTCTTCGGCGGCGTCATATCCAATGCGGCAACGGCTGCGGCACTGCCTTGGGCAGAGCAGATGGGCCCCAATTTCCAGGACAACATACAGGGCGTGTTCTGGGCGGCATTCCTGCTGTTTTCCTGGGTGATGAGCGCCATCCTGTCCGGCGTGGCGATTGAACGGGTGAGAACCGGCGCCTTCATGATCCTGTCCGTCCTTGTCGGATCGGTCACCTGGATCTGGCACGCCTCCTGGGGCTGGAACGCCACCGGCTGGACGACGCAGTTGCTCGGCTATCACGATGCTTACGCATCGGGCGTCATCCACGCCATCGCCGGCGGCGCCTGCCTGGCGCTGACGATCGTGCTGGGACCCCGCATCGGCAAGTTTGGTCCGAACGGCGAGGTCCGCGAGATCAAGCCGCACAACTCCTTCCTCTCGGTTCTTGGCCTGTTCATCATCTACACGGGCTTCTGGGGCTTCTATGCGGCCTGCAACATTCCGATCGTCGATGTGAGCCGCGACGCCGAAACCGTCCGGTTCGCGGCGACGACCATCTATGGAACGCCCACCACGCTCTCGGCCATCACCTTCAACTTCCTGATGTCGCTCGCCGGTGGTCTGATGGCGGCTTATGTGGTCAGCCGCGGCGATCCGTTCTGGACGCTGTCCGGGGGCCTTGCCGGCATCATCGCTGCCTCGGCGGGCAATGATCTCTACCACCCGCTGGTGGCGATGTTCATCGGCGCATCGGGCGCGGCGATCGCGTTCAAGCTTCACCATTATGTCGAGCGCCGTTTCCGCATCGACGATCCTGTCGGGGCCATTGCGGTTCACGGCTATGCGGGCGTTTGGGGGCTCATCGTATGCGGCTTTGTCCTGTGGGGCTATCCCGCCGCACCGGCCGCACCCGATGTGCAGAACTGGGCAGGATCTGTCGGTTGGCTCGGCACGACGCCGGCGGGAGACCCGGCGATCAACCCCATCGGCATGATCATCGGTGCGATTCTCACCTTCGGGGTGTTCGGCTTTCTTGCCACCTGGGTCGTGGCCAAGGTGCTGCAGCGCATGGGCATCCTGCGCGAACCGTTTGAAGTCGAACTGGCAGGTGCCGACACCTGGCACAATCGGGACATCTATCCCTATGGCGCCGGTGTGGTCACCGAGTTCGAAGCCCTGGAGCGCAACGAGGCTGCGCGCTCATGACCGTCAACAACGTGGAGGAGACATAATCTATGGAACCCGGACTGACTGATTGGACCAATCTCGACACCATCGGTGCCTTCTACCCCTTCCAGGGCTTCGAATGGCTGCTGGTGGCAGGCGCGGTATGCTTCTGGGTCTGGTGGCACTACCGCTGCATCGTTGATGAGGACCGGGAGATGCGGGAAGCGGCGGACTACTACCGCCGTTGCGGTATCGCGCGCTGCATCTCGGCAGACGGCAAGCCGAGACGGCCGTCCGAAACGGTCTGAGCAAGCGATGCGCCCAGCGGGATTCTCCGCTGGGCGCATGCCGCGCGACCAACGCCGGTCAGCTTGTGCGCTGCCCCGGGGGGAGGCGCGCTCCGTTCAATCCAACTTTTGGCCAGTCGCCCATGCCTCGGGGCAATAAGGCTGCGCATTCCAGACAGCGGAAGGTGCCAGGATGAGTACGTCAATGCCGCCGCACCAGTACCCTGGTTCAGGCAATGGATCCGGCGAGAATCCGCTTGAACTGGCAATCGGGATACAGGTGCGTGCCTGCCGCACGCGGCTTGGCATGACGGCGGCCGATCTCGCGCGCGCTTCGCGCATTTCCGTCGGTATGATGTCGAAAATCGAGAACGGAGTGATTTCCGCGTCGTTGGCCACGCTCCAGGCGCTGTCGCGTGCGCTCGACGTCCCTCTCACCACGTTCCTGCGAGGTCGAGAATACGAGGGCAACGCCATCTTCGTTCCGGCCGGGGCCGAAACTGCGTTTGAAATGGGTGAGGCCCGCGCTGCCCAGCGCTACAAACTGCTCGGGTACTTTGGCACTCATGCGAGCAGTCCGACGGTCGAAACCTACCTCTTCACCTTGGACAAGGAGACAGACGCCTTTCCACCGCTCGAACATTTCGGAATGGAGTTCTTGTACCTGTTGGAGGGTGAAATGACCTACCGGATCGGTTCGATGCGATATCTCATGGGACCCGGTGACAGCCTGTCCTTCGCAGGGCACACACCGCACGGGCCTGAACAATTGATCAGGCTCCCGGTTCGTTTTCTGTCCACGATTTCGTATCTGTAGGGCGCGGGCCCCATCAGGACAATGATCGTTCACTTTCCCCAATGTCCGTTTTCAGCGATTGGGGCGCAACCGGTCGGGCACGCCGTCATGGTCGCCGAGGACGCGCTGAGGCGCGTCGTCCCACCAGTCGTTGCGCATCGCCTTGCGCTCGGGATTGACGGGATAGACGATGCGGTTTTCGGCCTTGTTGGTTTCGCCGACAACCAGCAGCCGCACGTCGGTTTCGGTGTTGTTGAGGAAGCTGTGCGCCAGCCCCGTGCCTGCCGGGAAGCCGACGGAATCGCCGGGCTTCAGCCGATGCAGCTTGCCGTCGAGCCAGACGTCGGGTTCGCCCTCCAGCACGTGGACGAACTCCTCCTCCAGGCTTTCGGCATGGGGGAAAGACGTGCGCCGGCCCGGCGGCAACCGCATGTGGTGCATGCCGAGCCGCTGCAGGCCGAAATACACAGCAAGTGGCGCGCCGAGAGCCCGCAATTCGTCAGTGCCGGAAAACGTCTCGCCGTCGGGGCGCTCGACTTCGGTCCAGTGGGCGATCTCGGCGGGGCGGTCGGACGTGGTCATGTTGTTCCTCGCGGAAACTCAATCTGTCCTTGTCGCGGCATGCCTCAGGCTGTCGATCTGTGTCGATGGGACGAAAGCCTGGATGCCTTACTCCGCCGCGTTTGCCGCTTTCAGCCCGGCCGCGATATCTTCCTTGAGGTCGGCGATGTCTTCAAGCCCGATCTGCAGGCGGATGATCGGACCCTCATAGGGACCCTTGGCCACATGGCGGTCGCTGACGTTGACCGGCACCGCCAGGCTTTCGAAACCGCCCCAGGAATAGCCCAGGCCGAAGATCTCGAGCGCATCGAGGAAGGCGTGGGCCTTCTTCTGGCCGCCGCCCGACAGCACCACCGAGAAGATGCCGCTCGAGCCGCCGAAGTCGCGCTTGAACAGCTGGTGGTCGGGGTGGCTTTCGAGGCCCGGATGGAGCACGCGAGAGACGCCCGGCTGGCTTTCCAGCCAGCGCGCTATGTCGAGTGCGCTCTTTTCGTGGTGGGCGAGGCGGACGCCCATGGTGCGCAGGCCGCGCAGCACCTGGTAGACGTCGTCCGGGCCGGCGCAGCAGCCGAGGGTGAAGAAGGCCTCGCTGAGCCGTGGCCAGCAGTCGGCGTTGGCCGAAACCGTGCCGCTCAGCACGTCGGAATGGCCGGCGGGATATTTGGTCGCCGCATGGATGGTGACGTCGACGCCGAAGTCGAGCGCCTTGAAATAGAGCGGCGTGGCCCAGGTGTTGTCCATCATGACGATCGCGCCGGCGGCATGCGCCGCTTTGACGATGGCCGGGATGTCCTGGATCTCGAATGTGTTCGATGCAGGCGACTCGGTGAACACGACCTTGGTGTTCGGCTTGATGAGTGCTGCGATGCCAGCGCCGACATGCGGATCGTAATAGTCGACCTCGACGCCGAGCCGCTTGAGCATGGTGTCGGCGAAATGGCGCGTCGGGTGATAGACGGAATCGGTGATCAGGATGTGGTCGCCCGACGAGAGAAAGCCGAGCAGGGGGATGGTGACTGCCGCCAGCCCCGATGGCACGGCGATGGTGCCGGTCGAGCCTTCCAGTTCGTCGATGGCCGCGCAAAGGGCGTCCGTCGTCGGCGTTCCACGGGTGCCATATGTGTATTTTTGAGCACGCGCCGCCATCGTTGCGGCGTTGGGATACAGAACCGTCGACGCGTGGACGACCGGCGGATTGACAAAGCCATGAAAGCCGTGTGGATCGTGCCCGGAATGCGCGAGCCGCGTGTTGACGCCTTTGATCCTGCCGTTGTCTCGAGTCATGAATCCGCACCCTTTCAGCGAAGACGCCAGCCATAGTGCGCCGACCGGGCCGGCGCAACCGCCGCGCCCCGCCGTTCGGCTGGGCCAGATCTGGCCGGCTGGCCATTTCGGGCGCCTCGCGGAAACGGTGTCGGTTTCCTGGCGCCGCATCTGGCGCAATCCCATCGGGGTGCACGAGCGGGTTTGGACGCGCGAACTGACATGGCTGGCGGCAGGCGGTGCGGTGATTGTCCTGCTGCTGTTTACGGTCGACGCCCGGGTGATGGACTTCATGCTGTCCAACCGCGGCCGGTTGACAGGCTGGCTTGCGGAGGCGAGCCAGGCGGGCAAGTCGGAATGGTATCTGGTGCCGGCGCTGCTGGTCTATCTGGTGACGGCCACGGCGGACTGGAGAAATTCAGGCTATCGCGTCAGGGCCCGGCTCGTTTCCTGGTTCGGGCAGGCGGCGTTCCTGTTCGGCGCGGTCGCCATTACCGGCATCGCCGTCAATGTGGTGAAGATCGTCATCGGCCGCGCGCGTCCCTCGATGTTCGGCGAGTTTGGTGCCTATCATTTCGACCCGTTTGTGGTGAGCAAGTATTTCTCGAGCTTTCCGTCGGGGCATTCGACGACGCTCGGCGCTCTTGCCGCGGTGCTGATGATCTGGTCTCCGCGCCAGTGGCTGCCGATCGGTGTCGTCTGCCTTGTGCTGTCGGCCTTTCGCGTTCCGGCCATTGCCCACTATCCCTCCGATGTCCTCGCGGGATTTCTGTTCGCTTTCGTGCTGACGGTGGTCATGGCGCGCTTTCTGGCCGCCCGGCGTGTCGGCTTCCGGCCGAGGCCTGGAAAGATGCTGCCGGCAGCGATGGGGATGCGCCAAGGCAGGCTTCCTGTCGCAGGAGCGTAGAACAAGGCGTCCAATGCGCTTTGAAGCTTAGCGGCGAGGCCGGACTAATACTAAAGGTGCAGCCGGTGTCGGCAGGCCTTTATTGCTTGACCTAACAAGAATTATCGCCTTCGATGGCATTTGTGAACCGGACTGCAGCAAAGCGCACCGGCAAGGTGCGCAATCCGGATATGGGCCGGATAGGGGATGCTGAGTTCACACATTAAAAAGACAGGCAACAGCCTGGAAAAAACAGAAAAGGGTTCGTGGGTCATGAAATACATCATTTCAGGCATTCTCGGGGCTGCTGCGCTCGGCCTCATGGCGACTGCCGCTTCGGCCGGCACGCTCGAGGACGTCAAGGCTAAGGGGTTTCTGCAATGCGGCGTCAGCACCGGCCTGGCCGGTTTTTCGGCGCCGAACGACAAGGGTGACTGGCAGGGTCTCGACGTCGACTTCTGCCGCGCCGTGGCTGCCGCGATCTTTGGTGACGGCACCAAGGTCAAGTTCACGCCGCTTTCGGCCAAGGAGCGCTTCACGGCACTTCAGTCGGGCGAAATCGACATGCTGTCGCGCAACACCACCTGGACCATCAATCGCGATACCGCACTTGGCCTGAACTTCGTCGGCGTCACCTACTATGACGGCCAGGGCTTCATGATCAACGCCAAGAAGCTGCCGGGCGTGAATTCCGCGCTCCAGCTGTCGGGCGCCGCCGTCTGCGTGCAGACCGGCACGACGACCGAGCTCAACCTCGCCGACTACTTCAAGGCGAACAAGATGGAGTACAGCCCGGTCGTCTTCGAGAAGCTGGAAGAGGTCGACGCTGCCTATGACGCCGGCCGTTGCGACGTCTACACCACCGACCAGTCGGGGCTCTATGGCATTCGCCTGAAGCTGAGCTCGCCGGACGATCACGTCGTGCTGCCCGAGATCATCTCCAAGGAGCCGCTCGGACCTGCCGTGCGCCAGGGCGACGACAAGTGGTACCACATCGTCAAGTGGGTCTATTTCGGCCTGCTGACCGCCGAGGAACTGGGCATCACCCAGGCCAATGTCGAGGAGATGAAGGCATCGGGCAATCCCGAGATCAAGCGCGTCCTCGGCACTGAGGCAGACACCAAGATCGGTACCGATCTCGGCCTCGGCAACGACTGGGTCGTCAACATCGTCAAGGCCGTGGGCAACTACGGCGAAGTCTTCGAACGCAATGTCGGCCAGGGCAGCCCGCTTAAGATCGCCCGTGGCATCAATGCGCTCTGGACCAAGGGTGGACTGCAGTACGCGCCGCCCATCCGCTGATCCGAAGTCTCGTCCGGAAGGCAGGTCGTCTGCCTTCCGGTTACTCTTTCAGAGGGACTTCAGATGGCTACGCAGGACATTCCCCAAGACGTAGGGGGCGGCCGCGCGTCGCTTTTCTACGATCCGAAGGTGCGCGGCATCTTCTTCCAGATCCTGGTGGTCGTAGCGCTTGTAGCGTTCGTCTACTGGATCATCGGCAACACGGTCGAAAACCTCAAGCGCGCCAACATCGCCTCGGGTTTCGCCTTTCTCAACGGTCGGGCCGGCTTTGACGTCAGCGATACGCTGATCGCCTTCGATTCGGATTCGACCTATCGGCGCGCTTTGCTTGTCGGCTTCATCAACACCTTGGTCGTCGCCGCGGCCGGAATCGTCACCGCTTCGATTCTCGGCTTCCTGATCGGCATCGGCCGGCTGTCGCACAACTGGCTGATCCGCAAGATCTGCACGGTCTACGTCGAGCTGTTCCGCAACATTCCGCCGTTGCTCGTCATCTTCTTCTGGTACTTCGGCGTGCTTTCGGTGCTGCCGCTGCCGAAGGAGAGCATCGAATTGCCCTTCGGCTCCTTCCTCAACAGCCGTGGCTTCTATTTCCCGAAGATGGTCTGGGGCGAGGGGTCGATGCTGGTCCCGGTGGCGCTGCTGCTCGGCATTGCCATGTCCTGGTTCGTCGCACGGCGGGCCAAGCAGAGGCAAATGGCCACTGGCGCGACATTTCCCGTGTTCTGGACGTCGGTGGCGCTGATCATCGGCCTGCCTTTCCTGGCGCTGGTCGCGACCGGCTTTCCGTTGAGCTTCGACTTCCCGCAGAAGTCGACCTTCAATCTGACCGGCGGCCTGCAGATCAAGCCGGAGTTCCTGTCGCTGTATCTCGCCCTTTCGTTCTATACGGCTGCCTTCATCGCCGAGATCGTCCGGGCCGGCATTCGCGGCGTCAGCAGCGGGCAGAGCGAGGCGTCCGCCGCACTCGGCCTGAGGTCCGCGCAGGCGCTCAGGCTGGTGGTGGTGCCGCAGGCGCTGCGCATCGTCATTCCGCCGTTGACCAGCCAGTTCCTCAACCTGACCAAGAACTCGTCGCTGGCGATCGCCATCGGCTACCCGGACCTGGTCGCGGTCGGGGGCACGGTGCTCAACCAGACCGGCCAGGCCATCGAGATCGTTGTCATCTGGATGGTTGTCTATCTCGGTCTCAGCTTGATCACGTCAGCCTTCATGAACTGGTTCAACGCCAAGATGGCGCTGGTGGAAAGGTAGGGGCGGGCATGTCGCAAGATATCGGATACGTCCGTACCGAAATGGCGCTGCCGCAGCCGGCGCCACTTCGCGAGCGCGGGCCGCTGGCCTGGATGCGCAAGAACCTGTTCGCCAACCCGTTTGATTCGGCGTTGACGATCGTGGGGCTTGTCATCGTGGCGATGATCCTGCCGCCGCTGTTCAACTGGGCCATCGTCAATGCCCAGTGGACCGGCACCGATCGAACTTTCTGCGCTACCGTGGCGCAGGGCGGCATCCAGCCCGACGGCTGGTCGGGCGCCTGCTGGGCGTTCGTCAAGGCGAAGTTCGGCCAGTTCATGTTCGGCCGCTATCCCCTCGACGAGCGTTGGCGCGTCATCCTGGTGGCAATCATGTTCGTGGCCCTGCTGGTGCCGCTGCTGATTCCACGCGTCCCGCGCAAGGGGCTCAACGCCGTCCTGTTCTTCCTGGTGCTTCCGGTCGTTTCTTACTTCCTGCTGATCGGTGGCGTGTTTGGGTTGCCGCATGTCGAGACCCCGCTCTGGGGCGGCCTGCTGGTGACGCTCACGCTGTCCTTCGTCGGCATCGTGGTCTCGCTGCCCGTTGGCATCCTGCTTGCGCTCGGACGGCGTTCCAAGATGCCGGTGGTTAAGATGCTCTGCGTCATCTTCATCGAGACGGTGCGCGGCGTGCCACTGATCACGGTGCTGTTCATGGCCAGCGTCATGCTACCGCTGTTCCTGCCGGCCGGTGTCAGCTTCGACAAGTTCCTGCGGGCGCTGATCGGCGTGTCGCTATTTGCTTCTGCCTACATGGCCGAGGTGGTGCGCGGTGGCCTGCAGGCGATACCGAAGGGGCAATATGAAGGCGCAGACTCGCTCGGTCTCAGCTACTGGCAGAAGATGGGGCTGATCGTGCTGCCGCAGGCGTTGAAGCTGGTCATTCCCGGCATCGTCAACACCTTCATCGGCATGTTCAAGGACACCAGCCTGGTCTACATCATCTCGATGTTCGACCTGCTCGGCGTGGTGCGCCAGAACTTCTCCGATGCGGCCTGGGCTTCTCCGCAGACGCCGGCTTCGGGCCTGGTCTTCGCAGCGCTCGTCTTCTGGATTTTCTGTTTCGGTATGTCGCGCTATTCTATTTTCATGGAACGACGGCTCGACACCGGGCATAAGCGATAACGAACAACATAAGGGAACGGCCCATGGCCATCGAAAACGCAGTCAGCGCCGACGAGATCAAGGTTGATCGGGCGAAGATGCATATCTCGGACACCGATGTCGCCATCGACATCGTCGGCATGCACAAGTGGTATGGCGAATTCAACGTGCTCAAGGACATCAACCTCAGGGTCATGCGCGGCGAGCGCATCGTCATCTGCGGCCCGTCCGGCTCGGGCAAGTCGACCATGATCCGCTGCATCAACCGGCTGGAGGAACACCAGAAGGGCAAGATCATCGTCGACGGCAAGGAACTGACCAACGATCTCAAGAAGATCGACGAGGTCCGCCGTGAAGTCGGCATGGTGTTCCAGCACTTCAACCTGTTCCCGCACCTGACCATCCTGGAGAACTGCACGCTGGCGCCGATCTGGGTGCGCAAGACGCCGAAGAAGCAGGCCGAAGAGCAGGCGATGCACTTCCTGCGCCGGGTCAAAATCCCCGAGCAGGCCAACAAGTATCCGGGCCAGCTTTCGGGCGGCCAGCAGCAGCGCGTGGCGATCGCGCGCTCGCTGTGCATGAACCCGCGCATCATGCTGTTCGACGAGCCGACCTCGGCGCTCGATCCGGAAATGATCAAGGAAGTGCTGGAGACCATGGTCGGCCTCGCCGAAGAGGGCATGACCATGCTGTGCGTGACCCACGAGATGGGCTTTGCCCGCAAGGTCGCCAACCGGGTGATCTTCATGGACCAGGGCCAGATCGTCGAGGAGAACACGCCGGGCGAGTTCTTCGACAATCCCCGCCACGAGCGCACCAAGCTCTTCCTCAGCCAGATACTGCACTAGGTTCGGCTGGAATATTTCGAGAAGCCCGGTCGCATTTCGGCCGGGCTTTTTGTTGGAGCCGTCGAAACAGCAGCAGGAATGCCAAGCCGTTGCGAAGAGCCTTCCGTCTCCTGGGCGTGTTTCTCTTGCTGGTCGCCGTTGGTGTGGCGCTCGGTACCGTGGTGCCGAGGCCGCTGTTCGGCGGCGCGGCGGCAGGCGGTGCAACCCCGCGCCACATTCTCGTTTTCACCAATCCGATCCACACCGACATCGCCGTACCGATCGACGAAGGGGTGCTGGAAAGGTTCGGCTTCCTGGTGGAGGAAGGAATCCAGGCCGGCCTGCCGGGCGCGCGCTATCTGGTGTTCGGCTGGGGCAGCAAGGCCTTCTATATCGGTACGCCGACATGGTCGGAGCTGAAGCCCGGGCCTGTGCTTGCGGCGCTGACGCTCGACAGCTCGGTGATGCATGTCGATCTCGCCGGCGATGTCGCCCTGCCGCAACCGACGGTTAGCAGGTTCGACGTCAGCGAGGCCGGGTTTGCCTCGATGCTCGACTTCATCGAGCGCAGTTTCGTGCGGAGCGCCACGGGCGTTCAGCGCATTCCCGGTGTCGCCTATGGTGCCTATGACGGTTTCTTCGACGCCAATGGCAAGTTCAATGCGCTCGCCGGCTGCAACACCTGGACTGCGGCTGCGTTGCGGCAGGCAGGCCTGACGACAGGGTGGTGGAATCCGCTGCCTGTGACGCTGAACTGGTCGCTTGGCCTCTACAACCGGCCGTCGTCGGTCCAGCCGGGCGGGGTCCAGCCGTAAAGCCAGTCCATGTCGGCTGCGAGGCTTTCCGGCGATTTGAACTTGAGGAACATGTTGCGCCCGAGCGCGACCGGTCCGCTGGCGTGCCAGGCGAGGCGGTTGAGCGCGCCGCGTCGCGCCACTTTCCGCACGCGCGGTTTCCGCAACGTCTCCCACTGCGACAGGCCATCGGCGGTGTTCTTGGCGGCGGCAATCGCGTCGGCCAGCGTAAAGGCGTCCTCGATCGCCATCGCCGCGCCCTGTGCCGCGAAGGGCGTCATCGCATGAGCGGCATCGCCAATGAGTGCGATGCCGCTCGGCGCTGTCCATGGCCGAGACTGATCGACGGCATGCAGCGGCCAGACCGTCCATGGCCCGGCATCCTCGATCAGCCTGGAGAGCCCGGGAGCAGTGCCGCGCATCGCGCGTTTCAACGCACCGGCGTCGGTCTCCCCCGACCACTGCTCGGCAATTGAATTGCCCGGCGTGAATGCGGCGAGGTTGATCGCAGTCCCGGCGCGGATCGGATAGGCGACCAGGTGGAAGCCTGAATGAAGATAGGTCGTCACCATGGCCGGCGAACTTAGCGAGGCAAAATGCCGGCCGACGTCGCCATCGGCGGAAAGCGTCGTGCGCCAGGCCAACTCGCCGGTGAAGCGGCTCTTTTCGTTGGGACCGACCAGGCGCCGGCTCGTCGACCAGACGCCATCTGCCGCAACCAGCAGCGCGGCTTGCTCGTGGGAGACGATGCCCGCTTGCGTGAGGGTTATCCTGTTGCCGCCGGACTGCGCCTCGACCCCGCTGACCGTGGCGTCCGTCAAGACCTCGATCAACGGGCTTTCCGTCGCGCGAGCAAGCAGCGCACTCTGCAGGTCGGCGCGATGGGCGACGAGGTAGGGAGCCTTCCAGCGGCGTTCTGCGGCTGCCCCCAGCGGAACGCGTGCCCGTTCGCTCAGCGTTGCCGCATCGCGCAACACGACCGCTTCCGGACGCACGGTCGACGGGCTGACCAGGTCGAGAACACCGAGACGGTCGAGGATGCGGGTCGCGTTGGGGGAGAGTTGCAGGCCGGCGCCGACCTCCTCGAGCACCGGCGAGCGTTCGAAGACGCGAACGCCGAAGCCATGCCTTGCAAAGGCGATGGCTGCAGTGAGCCCGGCAATGCCGGCTCCAGCGACCACGATCCGCCGCGATGGCATGACCGCGGCTTGCGGGTCAGGCTGCGCGGTCGACCACGTAGAGGCAACCTTGCGGTAGCGTCTCTGTGGCCTTCAGCTTGGACGAGTAGCGATAGAGCGTCGAGCAGTAGGGGCAGACCTTCTCGGCATCCGCACCCATGTCGAGGAAGACATGCGGATGGTCGAAGGGCGGGTTGGCGCCGACGCACATGAATTCCTTCACGCCGATTTCGATCACGGCATGTCCAGCATCGTTCTGGAAGTGGGGGATGGAGCCGCCGGCCATGGTGTTTTTCCCTTCTGAGGAACTGCGCGCATGAATGCCAAGACGTCTTCGGCGCGTCCACAGGGCGCGCGACGCCGTTATTCGACAGCGTTTGTATCATAAGCGACGGGTTTGCAAGATGCTGAAATGAAACTGTCGCAATTGCCTGTCAGAGGATAAGTTGAGCCGGATAAGCGGCGGAACGCGGCAGTGGGGAAGGTTTGCATATGAATCAGTTGAAGCCGGTCCATACCGATTTCGTCAATGACAAGTCGCCGACCGGCGCAGTCGACGGCAATCCCGACCGCTTCGTCAATCGGGAATTCTCCTGGTTGCAGTTCAACCGGCGCGTGCTCGAACAGTCGCAAAATCCGAACCACCCGCTGCTGGAGCGCGTTCGCTTCCTGTCGATCTCGGCCGGCAATCTCGACGAGTTCTTCATGGTTCGCGTCGCCGGCCTTGCCGGCCAGGTGCGCGAAGGCATCACCGTCCGCAGTGCCGATGGCCGCACCCCCGAGCAGCAACTCAATCAACTTCTGCTCGAGGTCGAGCGTCTCCAGGAAGACCAGCAGAAGAGCCTGTCGAGCCTGATGGAACTGCTCAAGCTCGAAGGCATCGAAAGCATCGCCGCAGCCGACCTCGGCAAGGACGAAAAGAAGTGGCTGGAGGACCACTTCATGGAGCAGATCTTTCCGGTCTTGACGCCGCTGTCGATCGATCCGGCGCATCCGTTCCCGTTCATTCCCAATCTTGGTTTCTCGATCGCGCTCCAGTTGCGCCATCGCAAGAGCGGCGAGGAGATGACGGCGCTGCTGCGCCTGCCGGTGGCGCTCAAGCGCTACATCCGCCTGCCGGATCGCAAGCGCACGGTTCGCTTCATTCCGATCGAGGAAACGGTCAACCTGTTCATCGGCAAGCTCTTCCCCGGCTACGAGGTCAAGGGATCGGGCACGTTCCAGATCATTCGAGACAGCGATATCGAGGTCGAGGAAGAATCCGAGGATCTGGTTCGGCTGTTCGAGACTGCACTCAAGCGCCGCCGCCGCGGTTCGGTCATCCGTATCGAGTTCGACAGCCAGATGCCGTCCGAACTTCGCGACTTCGTCGCCGGCGAACTGGGCGTGTCGGCGAGCCGAGTCAGCGTCCTCAGCGGCCCGCTGGCAATCAGCCAGATCTCCGAAATCGTCGCCGTTCCGCGCGACGACCTCAAGTTCCCGCCCTTCAATCCACGTTTCCCCGAGCGTATCCGCGAGCATCGCGGCGACTGTTTCGCGGCCATCCGGGAAAAGGACTTCGTCGTCCACCACCCGTACGAATCCTTCGACGTGGTGGTGCAGTTCCTGCGTCAGGCGGCGATCGACCCCGAGGTGGTGGCGATCAAGCAGACGCTCTACCGCACGTCGAACGACAGCCCGATCGTGCGCGCCCTGGTCGACGCTGCCGAGGCGGGAAAGTCGGTGACGGCACTTGTCGAGCTCAAGGCTCGCTTCGACGAGGAGGCGAATATCCGCTGGGCGCGCGATCTCGAGCGCGCTGGCGTACAGGTCGTGTTTGGCTTCCTGGAGCTCAAGACGCACGCCAAGATGTCGTTGGTGGTGCGCCGTGAGGACGGCCGCCTGCGCAACTACGTTCATCTCGGCACCGGCAACTACCACCCGATCACCGCGCGCATCTACACCGACCTGTCGTTCTTCACCACCGATTCGGCGATCGCGCGCGACGTGGCTCAGATCTTCAATTTCATCACCGGCTACGCCGAGCCGGCGGACGAGATGTGCATCGCGTTGTCGCCCTATACGCTGCGCAGCCGCATCCTCAAGCACATTGCCGACGAGGTCGAGCATGCCCGCGCCGGCCGGCCCGCGCAGATCTGGATGAAGATGAACTCGCTCGTCGATCCTGACGTGATCGATGCGCTCTATGATGCCAGCCGAAGCGGCGTCGAGATCGATCTCGTGGTGCGCGGCATCTGTTGCCTGAGGCCGCAGGTGCCCGGACTGTCGGAGAACATCCGCGTTCGTTCGATCGTCGGCCGCTTCCTCGAGCACAGCCGCATCTACTGCTTCGGCAACGGCCATGGCCTGCCTTCGGACGAGGCTGTGGTCTACATCAGCTCGGCCGATCTGATGCCGCGCAACCTCGACCGCCGTGTCGAATGCATGGTCCCGATTGCCACGCATTCCACTGTCCACGAGCAGGTGCTTGGCCAGGTGATGCTGGGAAATATCATGGACAACCAGCAAAGTTTCGAAGTATTGGCGGATGGTACCTCGCGTCGGGTGACGCTGGACGAGGGCGAAGAGCCATTCAACGCGCAGGAATATTTCATGACCAATCCGAGCCTGTCCGGACGGGGTGACGCGCTGAAGTCCCATGCTCCCAAACGCATTGCGCAATTCAAACGTCGCAAGAAGGCGGAGGCTGCGGCCAGCTGATGGCCGAGCTTTCGCAGGGCCGGCTCAAGGACCGCCGACCGCTGTCGATCATCGATATCGGCTCGAACTCCATACGTCTCGTCGTCTATGAGGGCCTGGCGCGCTCGCCGACGCTGTTGTTCAACGAAAAGATGCTCGCCGGCCTCGGTCGCGGCATCGTTTCGACCGGCAAGCTCGATCCTGAGGGCGTGACCCGCTCGATGGAGGAGTTCAGGCGCTTTCGCGCGCTGTCCGAGCAGGCAGGCGCGGAGAAGATGTATGTGCTGGCGACCGCCGCCGCCCGCGAGGCCGTCAACGGCCCGGATTTCATCGAGCGTGCGGAGCGCGTGCTCGGTACCGAGATCCAGGTGCTCACAGGCCGCGAGGAAGCGCACTTCTCGGCCATGGGCGTCATGTCGGCATTCCATGCCGCTGATGGCATCGCCGGCGATCTTGGCGGCGGCAGTCTCGAACTGGTCGATGTCAGGGGCGAGGACATCGGCGACGGCATCACGCTCCCGCTCGGCGGACTGCGTCTCCAGGACATGGCCAAGGGTTCGCCCGTCATGGCGGCCAAGATCGCCCGCACCGAGATGATGCGCGCCAAGTTGCTCAAGGGCGGGCAGGGCAGGACGTTCTATGCCGTCGGCGGCACCTGGCGAAACCTCGCCCGGCTGCACATGGGCGTGACCAACTATCCGCTGGAAGTCATGCATCACTACCAGCTCGACCCGACCAGTATGATCCCGTTCCTCAAGCAGGTGGCGCGCGGCGACGTCGAAAAGCTCAAGGGCATCGAGGGCGTGTCGAAGAACCGCCGCTCCTTGCTGCCTTACGGTGCCGTGGTGCTTCTGGAAATCATCGCCGCGATGGAGCCGTCCAAGATCGTCGTTTCGGCGCTGGGTGTCCGCGAGGGCTTTCTGTTTTCGCTGCTCGATGAGGAAGAACGCCGCTCCGACCCACTGATCTCGGCCGCCGAAGAACTGGCGGTGCTGCGCGCGCGTTCGGTGCGCCATGCCCGTGAGCTGACCGAGTGGACCAAGCAGGCCTTTGCCGCTTTCGGCATCGAAGAGACCGAGGAGGAAGCGCGGTATCGCCATGCCGCCTGCCTGCTCGCCGACATTGGCTGGCGCGCCCATCCCGAATACCGGGGACGCCAATCGCTCAACATCATCGCCCACGCGTCGTTCATCGGCGTCGACCATCCCGGCCGGGCATTTCTGGCCCTGGCAAATCTGTTCCGGCATGACGGCGTCTTCAACGACAGCTTCGCGCCCGAGCTGAAGGAACTGGCGACGCCGCGCTATCTCGAACGCGCCCGCATCCTCGGTGCGATGATGCGCGTGGTCTATCTGCTCTCGGCCTCGATGCCGGGCGTCATGCCCAAGCTGCGCTGGGAAGACAGGGGCGGGGGCGTGTTGGCACTCGTCATCCCCGCGGAATTCGGTCAGCTTTATGGCGAACGTCCGGCCGGCCGCCTCGCACAGCTCGCCAAGGTCACTGGCCGCAAGCTGGTGCTGGCGGTCGAGGATGGGCCGAGTACGCCGGTCAAATAGCCTGGCGTTGAAGCATGCGATCGAGCGAGATCGCCCCGGCGCCTGCGACCGACAACGCCAGCAATCCGCCCGCCGTGGCGATGTCCTTCATCAGCGCCTGCTGGTGCATGAAAAGCATGGCCGGGTCGCCGCCGCCTTGGCCGTAGTGGCCGACGAAACCCGCCGATAGCGCGAACGCAGCGAGCAGAGGTGCTGCAATGCGCGTCTGGAAGCCGATCAGGACCAGCGCGCCGCCGACCAGCTCGAACAGGCCGACACCCAATGCGACAAGTGTCGGCAGGGGAAAGCCAAGTCCGGCAAAGTAGCTGGCGGCACCGGCGACATTGGACAAGGTGCTGATGCCCGCCGGCACGAAAAGTGCAGCGATCAACAGCCTCGCAAGCAGCAACGACACGTTTCCGAGCATTGGCGCACTCTCGATGGTCCGCCGACAATGCGCCCGCATGTTCGCAAAGTCATCACATCGCGCCGCCACGCAATTTGCGCACAAAAAAGCCCGGGACGAGCCCGGGCCATTCCTTGGGAGGAATTCTTGAAACTTACTTGCGGCGGGCGTCGATCGACAGCGCGCCGGCGCCAAAGGCTGCGAGCACGAACAGGCCGCCGGCGATTGCCAGGTTCTTCTGCAGGAACATGACCTGGACCTGGTCAGCGAAGTCGGTGTGGGCGATGGCGGTTGCGGCCAGCGTGAAGACGCCGAGCAGGATGGCGGCGATGCGGGTCTGGAAGCCGACCAGGATGGCGATGCCACCGACCAGCTCGAGCAGGCCGACGACGACGGTCGTGACGGTCGGTACCGGCAGGCCGATGCTGGCGAACCAGCCGGCAGTGCCGGAAATGGCGGTCAGCTTGGCAAAGCCGGCGAGGATGAAGATGACCGAGAGCAGGACGCGGCCTGCGAGGATGAGGGCCGAGGCGTTGCCGCTGACGGCCTTTTCGGAAGCGATGGAAGCGTTGGACATGGGGTGGGGCTCCGTTGAAACTCGATGCCCCACACCTATGCGATTTCGACTGTTCACTAAAGGTGCGAAAGTGTCGACAGATCGTTCACGATCGGAACGATTTTGCTTTCTCGCCTCAGCCCGGCCGGGTCATGTCCTCCGGACGGACGATGCGATCGTAGTCCTCGGCGCTGACGAGGCCGGTAGCGAGCGCCTCCTCGCGCAACGTGGTGCCGTTCTTGTGCGCGGTCTTGGCGATCTTGGCGGCGTTGTCGTAGCCGATGGTCGGTGCGAGCGCGGTCACCAGCATCAGCGAACGGTCGAGGGCGGCCTTGATGTTGTCCTCGCGCGCCTCGATGCCGACGACGCAGTTGTCGGTGAACGACACCGCCGCGTCGGCCATCAGCTGAACCGACTGCAGGAAGTTGTAGGCCATGACGGGATTGTAGACGTTGAGCTCGAAATGGCCCTGGCTGCCGGCGAAGGTCAGCGCCGCATTGTTGCCGAACACCTGCACGCAGACCTGGGTCAACGCTTCGCACTGGGTCGGATTGACCTTGCCCGGCATGATCGACGAGCCCGGCTCGTTCTCTGGCAGTGCCAGTTCGCCGAGACCCGAGCGCGGGCCCGAGCCGAGGAAGCGGATGTCGTTGGCGATCTTGAACAGCGAGGCGGCTGCCGCATTGATGGCGCCGTGCGAGAAGACCATCGAGTCATGCGCCGCAAGCGCCTCGAACTTGTTAGGCGCGGTGACGAAGGGCAGGCCGGTGATGGCGGCGATCTGCTCGGCCACCTTCTCGGCGAAGCCGATCGGCGCGTTGAGGCCGGTGCCGACGGCAGTGCCGCCCTGGGCCAGTTCCTGCAGGCCCGGCAAGGTCAGTTCGATGCGCTTGATTGACGAAGCGACCTGCGCCGCATAGCCGCCGAACTCCTGGCCCAGCGTCAGCGGTGTCGCATCCTGGGTATGGGTGCGGCCGATCTTGATGATGTGGTCGAATTCGCGCGCCTTCTTGTCGAGGGCGGCATGCAGGTGCTTCAGCGCCGGCAACAGGTCGTGGACGATGCGCTCGGCGCAGGCGATGTGCATGGCCGTCGGATAGGTGTCGTTCGACGACTGGCTCATGTTGACGTGGTCGTTGGGATGGACCGGCTTCTTCGAGCCCATCTCGCCGCCCAGCATTTCGATGGCGCGGTTGGAGATCACCTCGTTGGCGTTCATGTTCGACTGGGTGCCCGAACCGGTCTGCCAGACGACGAGCGGGAAGTGGTCGTTGAGCTTGCCGTCGATGACTTCCTGGGCGGCGGCGACCACGGTGTTGCCGACCTTGGGGTCGAGGCGGCCCAGCGCCATGTTCGCCTCGGCGCAGGCGCGCTTGACGATGCCGAGCGCGCGCACGACCGACAGCGGCTGCTTTTCCCAGCCGATCTTGAAATTGCCCAGAGAGCGTTGCGCCTGCGCGCCCCAATAGCGGTCGGAAGCGACCTCGATCGGTCCGAATGTGTCGGTCTCGGTTCTGGTCTTCTGGGCTGTCACGATCAGGTCTCCGAAAATGTCGTTGCGGGCATCGGCCTATCGCGTTGCACCCAAGGCATCAAGCGGAGATTGGGCCGCCCGGGAAAGCTAATCGGTTCAAAGGCCGAGGCCTCGGTTTTAAGGTAGAACAGGAGGGCGGTTTGCCACCCCGGTTGGGCCAAATGCGCTGTCAGTACGGGTGGGCACGCCCTTCGCATCCAACGCTGGTCGGGTAGCGCAAGAGGGCTTTTGTTTCTTTTGCCCGCGGTCAAATTGCTGCCTGCCGCCAATGCGGCTAAGCTCTTCGCTTTATTGCGCAAGCTTGCCGGGGGATGGCGTGCGAATTCTGAATGCTGCTCTTGCGCTTGCCTGCGCTTCGCTGTCGGCCGCTTGTGTCGGCAACGATGTCGGCCCCATCAACGAGCTTATGTCCACCGTTGGCCGCTCTTCCGCAGAGTTCATTCCCGAGGCCTCCGATGACGGTTCGACCGTCGTCGGCCTTGCGTTTTCCGGCGGCGGAACCAGGGCCGCCGCTTTTGCCTATGGCGTGCTGCGTGAACTCGACGAGATGGTCGTCGACCTTCAGCCAGAAAGACGAACCCTGGTCGACGACATCAGGATGATCTCGGGCGCGTCGGGCGGCGCGGTAACGGCGACCTATTTCGGCTACAAGGGCAGGGACGGCTACGGCGACTTCCGAGAGCGGTTTCTCGTCAAGGACGCCGAGGCCTATCTGCGCACCAGTATTTCGCCGTTCAACCTGGCTCGCGCCTACGGTGGCGGCGTCAACGACCGCCACGGCTTCCCGCGCTGGCTCGACGACAACCTGTTCGACGGGGCGACGTTCGCTGCTCTCGACCGGACGGATGCGCCGGTGGTGTGGATCAATGCCTCGGACATCTTCAATCGCACGCCGTTCCTGTTCACTTATGACACCTTTGCCGCGCTTTGCAGCGACCTTGAAAAGGTCCGCTTGTCGGACGCGGTTGCGGCATCGGCGGCGGTGCCGGTGGTCTTTGCCCCGCTCGTGGTGGCGGCAACGAACCCGGACTGCAACTACACCCAGCCCGAATGGCTGTCCAAGGCGCTCGATACGCCCGGCGCTTCGCTGCGCCTGCGGTCCTATGCCCGCGCGCTCCAGAGCTATCAGAAGGCCGACGACCTCGATTATGTGAAGCTCCTCGACGGTGGCCTGACCGACAATATCGGCGTAACCGGCTTCACCATCGAGCGCCTGTCGGCGCAGACGCCTTATGGGCCGTTGTCTCCGGCGGATGCGGTGAAACTGCGCACCTTCATGTTCGTGGTGGCCGATGCCGGCCAGTCGACCACGGTCACATGGGGCGAGACGGTCAGCGGGCCGAGCGTCGGGCCCTTGCTCGATGCCGCGGCAGGCACGACCATCTCGTCATTGGTTCGCAACGAATTCGACGCGCTCAAGCTCGCGACCGACAATTGGAAAGACGAACTGGTGCGCTACCGCTGCGGCCTGTCGCTGTCGCAAGTGCGCACGCTTCGCGGCGACCTGACGGGCTGGAATTGCCGGGACGTCGAGCTGGTGATCGAGCTGGTTTCGTTTCACGACGTCGACGCCGGGATGCGCGCAAGGCTGAATCAGGTTCCGACTCGCCTGAAACTGCCGGTCGCCGAAGTTGACCTGACGGTCGAAGCCGGCAGGCTGGCGCTGCGAAACAATCTCAACATCGCCAGGGCCGCGGCCGAAATCCGCCGTCGTGCAGGCGTTCCGGGCCAAGTGGCTGCCGCGGCGGAATAGGGCGCACACGATTAGGGCGCACGTAAGAGAACGCCTCCCGCACCCGTTGAAGTGCTGGAGGCGTCCTATTTGTCCTTTGGTTTTCCTTCAGGATTGCTCCATCCGGACGTGCCTCGGACAAGCGCAAAACGTCGACAGGCGGAAAAGGTTCCGCCTCGTAGCAGTTTTTTTGAAAACTTTTCAGCAACGAAAAAGGGCGCCCGAAGGCGCCCTTTCCGTAAGCTTGAGCTTGGTAGCTGGATTAGAAATCCATGCCGCCCATGCCGCCCATGCCGCCGCCAGGCATACCGCCCGGCATGCCGCCGGCCGATTCCTTCTTCGGAGCTTCGGCGATCATGGCTTCGGTGGTGACCAGCAGGCCGGCAACCGAGGCTGCGTCCTGCAGAGCCGTGCGAACGACCTTGACCGGATCGACGATGCCGAAGGCGATCATGTCGCCATATTCGCCGGTCTGGGCGTTGTAGCCGAACGTAGCCGTCTTGTTCTCGAGGATCTTGCCGGCAACGATCGAAGCTTCAGCACCAGCGTTCGAAGCGATCTGGCGGGCCGGAGCCTGCAGAGCGCGACGGACGATGTTGATGCCAGCGGCCTGGTCGGAGTTCTCGCCGGCCGCCTTGATGGCGAGCGAGGAACGCAGCAGAGCCACGCCACCGCCGGGAACGATGCCTTCTTCAACAGCGGCGCGGGTTGCGTTCAGCGCGTCGTCGACGCGGTCCTTGCGCTCCTTGACCTCGATCTCGGTCGCACCGCCGACGCGGATGACGGCAACGCCGCCTGCCAGCTTGGCGAGGCGTTCCTGCAGCTTCTCCTTGTCGTAGTCCGACGTGGTCTCTTCGATCTGCTGCTTGATCTGGGCAACGCGGCCCTGGATCTCGGCCTTCTTGCCGGCGCCGTCGACGATGGTGGTGTTCTCCTTGGAGATCGACACCTTCTTGGCGCGGCCGAGCATGTTGAGGCCGACGTTCTCGAGCTTGATGCCGAGGTCTTCCGAGATGACCTGGCCACCGGTCAGGATGGCGATGTCTTCCAGCATGGCCTTGCGGCGATCGCCGAAGCCCGGAGCCTTGACGGCAGCGATCTTCAGGCCGCCACGCAGCTTGTTGACGACGAGCGTGGCCAGGGCCTCGCCTTCGACGTCTTCCGAGATGATGAGCAGCGGCTTCGAGGTCTGCACGACGGCTTCGAGGACCGGCAGCATGGCCTGGAGGTTCGACAGCTTCTTCTCGTGGAGGAGAATGTAGGCGTCCTCGAGGTCAGCAACCATCTTGTCGGGGTTGGTGACGAAGTAGGGCGAGAGGTAGCCGCGGTCGAACTGCATGCCTTCGACGACTTCAAGCTCGGTCTCGGCGGTCTTGGCTTCTTCAACCGTGATGACGCCTTCGTTGCCGACCTTCTGCATCGCTTCCGCGATCATCGAGCCGATTTCCTTCTCGCCGTTTGCCGAGATGGTGCCGACCTGGGCGACTTCTTCCGAAGTCTTGATCTTCTTCGAGCTCTTGACGAGGTGGGTAACGACCTCGGCCACGGCCAGGTCGATGCCGCGCTTCAGGTCCATCGGGTTCATGCCGGCGGCAACGGCCTTGTGGCCTTCCTGAACGATCGCCTGGGCCAGAACGGTCGCGGTCGTGGTGCCGTCGCCGGCGATGTCGTTGGTCTTCGAAGCAACTTCGCGGACCATCTGGGCGCCCATGTTCTCGAACTTGTCTTCAAGCTCGATTTCCTTGGCGACGGTGACGCCGTCCTTGGTGATGCGCGGGGCGCCGAACGACTTGTCGATGACGACGTTGCGGCCCTTGGGGCCGAGGGTCACCTTGACCGCGTCAGCGAGGATGTTGACACCGCGCAGCATGCGCTCGCGGGCGTCGCGGGAGAATTTTACTTCCTTGGCAGCCATTTTAAGCTCCTAGTTGGGCCTTGGAGGCCCGAATTTCAGATTGGATGGTGCGGATGGGTGGCGATTAGCCGATGATGCCCATGATGTCGGATTCCTTCATGATCAGAAGGTCTTCGCCATTGAGCTTCACTTCGGTGCCCGACCACTTGCCGAACAGCACGCGGTCGCCAGCCTTGACGTCCAGCGGGACGAGCTTGCCGGCCTCGTCGCGAGCGCCGGATCCGACGGCGACGATTTCGCCTTCCTGCGGCTTTTCCTTGGCCGTATCGGGGATGATGATCCCGCCGGCGGTCTTGGATTCGGATTCGACCCGGCGAACGACCACGCGGTCATGAAGCGGGCGGAACTTCGACTTTGCCATTTGAACTTCCTCGGTGAACTGTTGAGAACCCTCGGTCCGGCCTGGCCGGACTTGGTTAGCACTCACTTCAGGCGAGTGCTAACGTGTCGGTGAGATAGTCCGTCGCCCCTTTACTGTCAAGGGAACGACGGCTTCACGACAGCCAGATTTCACCGAATTAAGCGCGTGCCTGGGCGATCGCCTTGCGGAAGTCGTCGGCCGTCATTCCGCGCTTGTAGAGTGCCTTGCCAATCAGGAAGCCTGGCGTGCCCTTGAGCTGGAAGGCTTTTGCCTGCGCTTCGGTCCGCGCCAGCAGGCTGACGAAGACATCCTGTCGCGCGCCGAGTTCGTTCCGGGCCAGGTCGACATCGATGCCGGCATTGCTCAGAAGCGTGGCGGTGCTGCGAAAGGTCAGGCGCTCGGTGGCGGTCATCAGTGTCTGCACGGCCTCTGCGTAACCTCCCTGGCTGTGCGATGCCAGCGTAAGCAGCGCTGCATTGCGCGAAACCTGCCCGAAGATCGGCCAGTCGCGCATCACGACGCGGATGTTGCCGTCCTCGGCCATGACTTTCGACAGTTCGATGTAGCTCAGCTTGCAGTAGGGGCACTGGTAGTCCGTGTACTCGACTACGGTGACGTTGCCGACCGGATTGCCCAGCGCAGGGATGTCGGGGTCGAAGGCAACTTCCTCCACCGTCGGCAGGGGCGCGGCCCAGAGCGGCAAGGGGGCCATGGCGCTCATGCCGGCAAGGGCTTTCAGGATGTAGCGCCGGTTCGGCGGCGGGTTTTGCATGCAACAGGTCCCGTGGCGTGTGGCCCCTTTCGTAGACGATGTGCGGACGTGATTAACAGGGGCCTAATCGCCGCGCCGGCGACCTGCAGCTCCATGTCGAAGCGCTATATTAGGTCTTGAATGGTAAGCATGCTTATAATATATGCCGCTCATGAAAAACGAAGGCATCGAGAGGTTGGGTTTCCTCATCCATGACGCGGCGCGCCTGATGCGGCGCAATTTCGAGCAGCGCGGCAGCGAATTCGGCCTGTCGGCGGCGCAATGGCGGTTGCTGGTCAGGCTGGTCAAGGATGAGGGCGTGGCGCAGGCGCGCCTTGCCGAGCTTCTCGAAATCGAGCCGATAAGCGTGTCGCGGCTTCTGGACCGCATGGAGGAGGGCGGCTGGATCGAGCGCCGGCAAGGTGCCTCCGATAGGCGTGTGCGCATGATTTTCCCGACCGAGAAGGCGCTTGAGGCCTTCTCCAAGGTCAAGGCCGTAGCCGGTGAGGTCTACGAGCGCGCGCTGAACGGGCTCTCCACTGAAGAGCGCCTCGCCACGGTCCGTGCCTTGCGCACCATAGTCGACAACCTT
Source organism: Aminobacter aganoensis (assembly GCF_014206975.1). Classification (GTDB taxonomy): domain Bacteria; phylum Pseudomonadota; class Alphaproteobacteria; order Rhizobiales; family Rhizobiaceae; genus Aminobacter; species Aminobacter aganoensis. The sequence goes on along the minus strand of NZ_JACHOU010000002.1, from coordinate 153,434 downwards.
TCCGCGGGCGAACCCGCCGATGCGAATTGTTTGAGAGAGAAGACGAAATGAACGCGGTGGCGAAAGTGAACGAAGACAGCGCAAAGGTCGAACTCGCGACGGCAACCCAGCTTCCGCCGGCGGCAGCGCCCGCACCGGCGCCAAAGAAGCGTGGACGCATGGTGCTGATGGCTGCCTTGCCCTTGGCCCTGGTTGTCGGAGGCGGCTATTTCTGGGTGACCGGCGGTCGCTATCAGGAAACCGAAAACGCAAATCTGCGCCAGGCCAGGGTGAACATCGCCTCGGAAGCGGCGGGCCGGATCGTCAAGGTCGACGTCGCCGACAATGCGGCAGTGAAGGCCGGCGACGTGCTGTTCGAGGTCGATCCGGAACCTTACCGGATCGCGCTGGCCCAGGCCGATGCCGCACTTGCCGCCGCGCGGCTCAACGTCGAGCAGCTTCGTGCCGGCTACAGCCAGGCCGTGGCGCAGGAACGCGTCGCAGCCAGCGGCCTCGACTATGCCCAGGCGCAGTTCGACCGCAGCGACGGGCTGGTCACCAAGGGCGTCAACACCAAGTCGTCCTTGGACGAGGCCCGCATGGATCTCGACAAGGCGCAGGAGCAGCACAGTGCTGCCGTGCAGGGCATCGTCAGCGCCAAGGCGGCGCTCGGCGGCAACCCGGAAATCGAGGCCGACCAGCATCCGACGGTGCTGTCGGCTCTGGCAGCGCGCGACAAGGCGGCCTTCGATCTGGCCCAGACGACGGTGCGCGCGCCCGCCGACGGCGTGGTGTCGCAGGCTGCGTCCTTCAAGATCGGCCAGTATGTCGGCGCGGGAACCGCGCTGTTCAGCCTGGTCGAGACCGGCGACACCTGGGTCGAGGCGAATTTCAAGGAAACGCAGCTGACCCACATGAAGCCGGGCCAGGAAGCCGAGATCGTGCTCGACACCTATCCCGACCGCACCTTCCGCGGCACGGTCGAGGCGATCGGTGCAGGCACCGGCGCGGAGTTCTCGCTGCTGCCGGCTCAGAACGCCACCGGCAACTGGGTCAAGGTCACCCAGCGCATCCCGGTGCGCGTCAAGGTCGATACCGCCGACGGCGGGCTGGCCATGCGCACGGGCATGAGCGCCACCGTGTCGATCGATACCGGTGTCTCGCGCGGTTTTGGCAGCATCTTCGGTCACGCCGTGGCCGCGGAATAACACGCCCGCCAAGGGTGCGCATGAAGTCCTGGATCGTGCCGGCTGCCGCATGCGGCCGGCACTCCGGTTTTCCGGTCGCCGGTTGACGGCCGCAAGGTTCCAAGGGTCGTTCGAATGAGCCAGGCAGCCGCAAAGTCTCTCACCGATGTGCCGCATCGCGGATTGATCACCGTCGCCATCATGCTCGCGACGGTGATGCAGGTGCTCGACACCACCATCGCCAATGTCGCGCTGCCGTCGATGATCGGCGACCTCGGCGCCTCCCAGGACACCATCAACTGGGTGCTGACTTCCTACATCGTCGCGGCCGCGATCATGACGCCGTTGACCGGCTGGATGTCCGATCGCTTCGGCCGCAAGGAGCTGTTCCTCGTTTCGGTCGTCGGCTTCACCATCATGTCGATGCTCTGCGGCGTTGCCTGGAGCCTGGAATCGATGGTGCTGTTCCGCGTCCTGCAGGGCGTGTTCGGCGCCGCGATCGTGCCGCTGAGCCAGACCTTCCTGCTCGACATCAATCCCAAGGAGCGCCACGGCCAGGCGATGGCCATGTGGGGCGCCGGCATCATGGTCGGGCCGATCATCGGCCCGACGCTCGGCGGCTGGCTGACCGAAAGTTTCAACTGGCGCTGGGTGTTCTTTATCAACCTGCCGGTGGGCATCGTCGCCTTCATGGGCTCGGCAGCCTATCTGCCGGCTGTGGTGAAGCGCTTGCGCGGGTTCGACTTCTTCGGCTTCGCCATGCTGTCCCTTGGCGTCGGCGCGCTCCAGCTGATGCTCGACCGCGGCGGTGAAGTCGACTGGTTCTCGGCTGTCGAGATCTGGATCGAGCTTGGGCTCGCGATCACCGGCTTCTGGGTCTTCGCCGTCCACATGGCGATGTCGCAGAACACTTTTCTCGACCCGAAGATATTCACCGACCGCAATTTCGTGACCGGCCTGGTGTTCATCTTCGTCATCGGCGTGATCCTGCTCGCCAGCCTGGCGCTGCTGCCGCCGATGCTGTCGCGCATCTATGGCTACCCGACGATCACCACGGGCCTTGTCATGGCTCCCCGCGGTGTTGGCACCATGATCTCGATGTTGCTGGTCGGGCGGCTCGTGCGCATCGTCGACTCCCGCTATCTCGTGGTCGCTGGCCTGCTGCTGACGGCGATCTCGCTCTACTACATGACCGGTTTCACGCCGCAGATGGACGCCTTCCTGATTGTCTCGACCGGGGTCGTGCAGGGGCTTGGGTTGGGCCTGGTGTTCGTGCCGCTGTCGACGGTGGCGTTCGCCACCCTGGCGCCCCATCACCGGACCGATGCCGCGAGCCTGTTCAGCCTCGTCCGCAACATTGGCTCGTCGATCGGCATCTCCATCGTCTCGGTGCTGCTGACCCGCAATGTGCAGATCAACCACGCCGAATTGTCGGCCAACATCACGCCCTTCAACCCCAACCTCATGGCGCTGTCGCCCGGCGCTGCTGCCGGCAACCCGGCCGCGCTGTCGCAGGTGGATGGCCTGGTCAACATCCAGTCGCTGATGATCTCCTACATCGACGACTTCAAGCTGATGATGATCGTCTCGCTCTGCGCCATCCCGCTGGCTCTGCTGTTGCGCAAGCCGAAGGCACAGGCGACAGCCGGTGGCGCGCCGGCGGCGCATATGGATTGACATGAAAAAGGCGCCCGTCCGCGAGGAGGGCGCCTTTTGTCGTTGATGCTGATTGCGTCAGCTGACGATGCGCAGGTTGGACAGCTCGTCCGCGATTTCCTTGAAGACCTGCATCAGATTGGCGCCGGTGGCATTCCAGTAAAGCTTCTTGCCAACGGTCGTGCGGGAATAGGATGCACAGTTCATGAGTGCGTCAATCGCCTTCTTCTCGTTCGACTTCGACGTGCTCAGGTCCAGCGAAACAGTCATGACAATGACGTTGTCTGAGCCGGTTCCATTTACCTGGCGTGCGGTTGGACCCTTGGCGTTGGCACAGACTTTCTGCATCTGTTCATCCATTGCCGCCTGATAATTGCTGGTGGTGAAGGTGGTCTTGCCTATGGCGTTGGAGGTGTCCTTGAAGATGCGCGTCACGCCACTCGTGCTATATTTTTGGCCGGCATAGCCATATGCCGCATAGGTCGATTCATTGCCTGCACCGTCGCTGCTGCTCGGCGTGTTGCTGTACGTGTTGGCACCGTCGGTCAGCACGATGACCACCTTGTCATTGCCCCTTTGGCCATCGGTACGTCCTTCGGTGAAGGGCGCACCGCTTGAAATGACCCGCCATCCCCATGCCGTTCCTTCGGGAACGTTGGTGTTCCCGCCGGGCTTCATGGCATCGATCGCATCCTTGACTACTTTTTTTCCGGCAGCGTCGCTGACGTCCGTCAGCGGTGTGATTGGGTTCGTCGTGCAAGAAAAATTTGGGCCGTATCCGTCGCCTGCCGGGGAGGCCTCGAATGGCTTGACCCGGAAATATTTCCGCATGTCCCGCTGGCGGGAGGTGGCGTCGCTATTTTTCCAATCCGCCCACCAGTCGTTCCTGTAGCCGAAGGTATCTCCATTCAGGTCCAGAATATTGTCGTCGTTCACGTCGCGCCAAAGATGCTTGGGTTCATCAGGGGCGAACATTGGGACGTACAAAGTGGCGGGGTTGGTAGCCGTCGCTGGAGTGTCATCGTTGTTATACGGCGCTGGGCGGGCTTCGACGCAACCCTGCCAGCTCGTATATTGGGCGACGGTGTATTGATACTCCGGTTCGTCGGTATACTTGCTGCAGGCGTTGGTGGAGCTCACGGTGGTTCTGCACACGCGACGTTTGGTGTTCGGAATCGCTTCCCTGTCGGTTTGAGCTATGATGTCTTGGTAGAGGCTGAAGCGCGTGAGGGCCTCTCCTTGGGTTTCGCCCCATCCGCTGCCGCGCTTGCGCCACACGCCGCCGCTGTATTCGGCAAAGCGGTTGCCAATTTGCGCAATGTCCGCAGCGGTCATGTTGGCCTGTACCATTGAGGACCAGTCGAAATTCTCGTGATGGACAGGTGACAGGCCGAGCGTGTCCAGCCATGGCTTGTTGTCCGTGTCCGGCGCGATGTTGACCGAAGCGGCAAACGGCACCACGCCGAACCGGACAGGTTCGTTGATCTGCCGCATGGCGCTAGCTTGCTCCGCCATCTTGTCGACGAGTTGTTTCGAGGCAGCCTTAAGAAGGTCTATTCGCCTCTGGCCCGTGCCGGATCCCAGTTCGTCCATCGAGCCAGAGTTATCGAGGACAAGTGAGACTTCGATGGTGTTCTTGAGACGAATTCCTGATTTTACGACGAAACTCAGATTGAGGTCACTGCTGCTCTTCCCGATCAGTGCGGCAGCAGCAGGCAAGAAATACGGGTCGTACCTGAGCGTTGCCTCCATCTCCAAGGTGCCGCCGCCGAAGCTGTTGGTAGGCAGCGTCACCGTCAGAGGGGCGTTGGCGGGTTTGACTGAGCCGAGATTGCTGTTGAAGAAATCGGCGGCATAGGCCTTCAACTGGGTGTCCGTCAGCGTTTCCCCGGGCGAACCGTCGAGCAATCGCCGCGCCACCGCCATGCCGGCGGCGTCGAGGGCATTGCGCACCACCTCGCGCTGTCGCGACACTTCCGCATAATCGATCGCCAGCGCCAGCGCGCCCATGATGGGCACCATCGCGGCAACCGTCAAAATGGCATAGCTGCCGCGCGTATCCTTCAGGAATTTGCGGATCATTGGATTGCTTCCCCAAGCTCAACCTGGGGACGATCTCATGAAATCCTTAAATTTGCGGTTCTCTAAATTGCGAGAAATATGAGCGGCTGCTTAGTAAAGCGATAACCAATTCCGCCCGCCGGCGGATTGCGGTTTCGTCGGTGTCGGAACGGGATGCCGCGAAAGCTGGTGACAGGCAAGGCTGGTTCGGATAATTCCGGGCTGCCTGGCCGTTCGGCCAAAAACTCTCCCTTTGGGAACGATCGAAGGACAGACAATGGCGGGTTTGCCGCAATCAATCGCGTCGCTCGAAGCGCTCACAGGCCGCTACTCGGCCTTGCTGTGCGATGTCTGGGGCGTCATCCACAATGGCGTGCACGCCTTCCCGGAGGCCGCCGCAGCACTCGAGGCGGCGCGCGCGAAGGGGGTGGCCGTGGTGCTCATCACCAATGCGCCGCGTCCGCGCGACGGTGTCATCGCCCAGTTGGCGAACCTTGGCGTGCCGGCTTCCGCCTGGGACCGTGTCGTCACGTCGGGCGACGTGACGCGCGACCTGATCCGTTCGGGGCCGCGCCGTGTCTTTCACATCGGGCCGGAGCGCGACTACCCGATCTATGACGGGCTCGACGTCGATCTCGTCGAGGAGTTCGAAGCGTCCGTCGTGGTCTGCACCGGGCTGTTCGACGACGAGACCGAAACGCCTGACGACTATGCGGAGATGCTGCGCCGCCTCCGCGCCCGCAACCTGCCGTTCATCTGCGCCAACCCCGACATCGTCGTTGAGCGCGGCCACGAGCTGATCTGGTGCGCTGGCGCGTTGGCGCGCGATTATGGCCAGCTCGGCGGTCGCACGCTGGTTTCGGGCAAGCCGCACCGGCCGATTTACGAAGCTGCACTCGCCGCTGCCGGCGAGGTGCTGGGCCGCGAGGTCAAGGCATCCGAGGCGCTGGCCATCGGCGACGGCATGTTCACCGACGTCAAGGGCGCTGCGGACAACGGCGTCGACGTGCTTTATGTCTCGGGCGGCATTCACGCCCGCGATTATGGCGATCCGCTGGCACCCGATGCCGACAAGCTTGCCGCGTTTCTCGACAAGCACGGCTACGCACCGGTGGCGACCATTCCGAGGCTTCGGTAGGCGATACGATGGAACAGGCCTTTCTCCGCGTTGCAGGTGAAGAAGCCGTGCCGGAGTGGCTGCGCGGCGGCGTCGTGGCCATCGGCAATTTCGACGGCATCCACCGTGGCCACCAGGCGGTGCTGGAGCGCGCGCTGGAAGAGGCGCGCCAGCGCGACGTACCCGCTTTGGTACTGACCTTCGAGCCACACCCGCGCAAGGTGTTCCGGCCCGACTTGCCGCTGTTCGTGTTGACGCCGCCGCATGTCAAGGCGCGGCTGATCGAGGCGCTCGGCTTCGCCGCCGTCATCGAGCGGCCGTTCACGCGTGAATTCTCCAGTCTTTCGGCGGAGGACTTCGTCACCACCATTCTGGAGCGGCAACTCGGCATCAGCCATGTCGTGACGGGGTTCGACTTCCACTTCGGCAAGAACCGCCAGGGCGGTCCGGCCTTCCTGATGGCGGCGGGCGAACGCCATGGGTTCGGCGTGACACTGGTCGACGCCTTTCGCGACGAAGGCACCGAGATCATCTCGTCGAGCCGTATTCGCGAACTGCTTGCCGAAGGCGAAGCGGCCGAGGCGGCCGGTCTGCTCGGCTATCGCTATACGGTAGAAGCCGAGGTCGTGGGCGGTGCGAAACTGGGCCGCACGCTGGGTTTCCCGACAGCCAACATGCGGCTGTCGGCCGAGGCCGGGTTGAAGGAGGGCATCTATGCCGTCCGCTTTCGTCGGGCCGATGGCTCGCTGCATGACGGCGTGGCGAGCTTCGGCCGCCGGCCGACCGTGGGCGACAATCTCGCGCCGCTGCTCGAAACCTTCGTCTTCGACTTTTCCGGCGACCTCTACGGCGAGGTCGCCTCGGTCTCGTTCTTCGGTTACCTCAGGGGCGAGGTGAAGTTCGAAGGCCTGGACGCACTTGTCGTTCAGATGAAGCGCGACGAGGCCGAGGCGAGGGCGCTGCTCTCCGGCGTACGCCCCCTCTCCGAGCTTGATCGGGCGATGGCCTTCTAGGCGCCTTTCCTCAGGCCCAGGCCAAAGGCGACGTAGGCAATGCCCTGGAACATCAGGTCGACGGCAAGGAAGATGCCGAGGATGATGAGGCTGTTGACCGGCCAGCCTGCGGCGATGACGAGACCGGCGAGCACGGTGACGACACCGGCCGCGACGATCCAGCCCCAGCTTCCGAGGACAGACCTGCCCTTGATGCCCATCCAGACGCGCATCAGTCCCGACGCGACGAGGCTGGCGGCCAGCAGCAGCGTCAGGATCGCAGACGTCAGCACCGGATTGACGAAGGCGAGCCAGCCGGCAATGACGTAGAGGATGCCGCCGAGCAGCCACCAGAAGAAGCTGCCCCAGCTTTTCACGCCGAACGCGTGGATGATCTCGACAACGCCGGCGGCGATCATCATTGCACCGACGAAGAACACTGACACGACCGTGGCCGTCAGGAGATTGCTTGCTGCAATGAAACCGATTGCCAGCAGGGCGACCCCCAACAGCACGAACCAGCCCCATTTGGAGCGCAACGCGGCCACGTCGCCGCCGGGCATTTGATCGGAAATAGCCATTGGTCCCTTCTCCTTGAAGTTGCCTGTCTTCAATTCATGGCCGTGGGCCATGCATGAACGCTAGTACCGGCAGTTGAGTCCGTCCAGCATTCTCGTCCACGGCCGACCAGCAAAACCTCGCGCGAGATCAAGAATTTAAATCAAATTTTACCGAACTTGCGGCAAATCCGGGGTGTCCTGACAGGTATGTTTCGTGTACGCGGGGTTGTGATGGTTTCTTTCGTTCGTCTCTCTGTGGCAGCCTCTGCGCTTGCCTTGGTCGCTGGTCCGGCTTTTGCAGGCGAAGGCGGCGCTTTTGGTTGGATGAAGGGCGACTGGTACCTGACGCTCGGCGCCACCGGCATGGTCGCCCCCAGCTTCGAGGGCTCCAAGAAATACATGTTCAGCGCCCAGCCGATCATCTCGCTTGGCAAGGCTGGTGGCGAGACGCGCTTTTCCTCGCGCAACGACAACATCTCGCTGGCATTGATCGACAGCGGCGGCGTGCGCGCCGGCCTCAACGGCAAGATCATCTTCGGGCGCGATGCCGATGACGAACTCCAGGGGCTGCACGACGTTCGCTGGGGTGGCGAAGTCGGCGGCTTCTTCGAATTCTATCCGACCGACTGGATGCGCGCCCGCGCCGAAGTCCGTCACGGCATCCGTGCGCATAGCGGCGTTGTCGCCGACATCGCCGTCGATGCTTTCCACGACGTGACACCGACGATCCGCGTTTCCGGCGGGCCGCGCGTGTCTTTCGCCACCGCCGATTATTTCGATGCCTATTACGGCGTCAGCGCGCAGGAGGCACTGGCCTCCGGCATTACTGCATATGATCCGGGCAGTGGTGTGAAGTCGGCCGGCATCGGCGGGGCGATCACCTGGAAGGCCACCGACAACGTCACTGCCAGCCTGTTCACCGAATATTCGCGCCTGATGGGCCCGGCGGCGGATTCGACCATCGTCAAGGAGCGTGGTTCGCGCGACCAGCTGACGATCGGCGTCTCGACCAGCTACCGCTTCGACTTCAACCTTTGAGTTCCGGCGAATTAGACGCTTTATTCCGCGCCGCGCCTCCGCTAAAAGCGCGGCCATGAGATTTCTCGCGCCCGTCTTCGCGACTTCGATACGAATTATGGGCCCGGCCTTCCGGGCGCTTTGACGCGTCCGCAAGTCCGGGACGACTTTGCCTGCGCGCCGCACAGCGCCTTTTCCAGATCACGACAGTTGAACGCCCGTGGCAGATTTGCCGGGCAAGATGGCAAGACAGATGACCGACACGTCCGCAAAGATCGACTATTCCAAGACCCTTTATTTGCCGCAGACGGAGTTTCCGATGCGCGCCGGCCTGCCCGAGAAGGAGCCGGTGACGGTTGCCCGCTGGCAGAAGATGGACCTCTACAAGCGCTTGCGCGCAAGTGCTGCCGGCCGCGAGAAGTACGTGCTGCATGACGGCCCGCCCTATGCCAACGGCAACATCCACATCGGCCACGCGCTGAACAAGATCCTCAAGGACGTCATCACCCGTTCGTTCCAGATGCGCGGCTACGACTCCAACTACGTGCCGGGCTGGGACTGCCATGGCCTGCCGATCGAGTGGAAGATCGAGGAGAAGTACCGCGCCGCCGGCAAGAACAAGGACGAGGTCGAGATCAACGAATTCCGCAAGGAATGCCGTGAGTTTGCCGCCGGCTGGATCAAGGTCCAGGGCGAGGAATTCCAGCGCCTCGGCGTCATCGGCGATTTCGACAATCCCTACACCACCATGAACTTCCATGCCGAGGCGCGCATCGCCGGCGAGTTGCTGAAGTTTGCCATGTCGGGCCAGCTCTATCGCGGCTCGAAGCCGGTGATGTGGTCGGTTGTCGAGCGCACGGCACTCGCCGAAGCCGAGGTCGAATACCAGGATTACGAGAGTGATACGATCTGGGTGAAATTCCCCGTAGCTTCGGGGTCGGATGCACTGGCTGGTGCGCATGTCGTCATCTGGACGACCACGCCCTGGACCATCCCCGGCAACCGCGCGGTCAACTATTCGCCCCGCGTCGGCTATGGTGTCTACGAAGTTACCGCTGCCGAGAATGATTTTGGTCCGCAGCCGGGCGAAAAGCTCATCTTCGCCGAAGCGCTTGCCGAAGAGGCGGCAACCAAGGCCAAGGTCACGTTGAATCTGCTTCGCAGCGTGCCAGGCGAAGAGCTTGGAAGTCTTACGCTTTCCCATCCGTTCGAAGGTTTCGGTGGCGGCTACGAATTCGCCGTTCCGATGCTCGCCGGCGACCATGTCACCGACGATGCCGGCACCGGTTTCGTGCATACGTCGCCAAGCCATGGCCGTGAGGATTTCGACGCCTGGATGGATGCCGTTGCCGAGCTGGAAAAGCGCGGCATCGACACCCAGCTGCCATTTCCGGTCGATGACGCCGGTTATTATACCAAGGACGCTCCGGGCTTCGGTCCGGACCGCGAGGGCGGACCTGCGCGCGTCATCGACGATCACGGCAAGAAGGGCGACGCCAACAAGGCCGTCATCGACGAACTGATCAAGCGTGGCGCCCTGTTCGCGCGTGGCCGCCTCAAGCACAGCTATCCCCACAGCTGGCGCTCGAAGAAGCCGATCATCTTCCGTAATACGCCGCAGTGGTTCGTCTACATGGACAAGCAGCTCGGCGACGGCACGACACTGCGCAGCCGCGCGCTGCAGGCCATCGACGACACCCGCTTCGTGCCGGAGGCCGGTCAGACCCGCCTGCGGGCCATGATTGCCGAACGCCCGGACTGGGTGCTGTCGCGCCAGCGCGCCTGGGGCGTGCCGATCGCCATCTTCGCCGATGCCGACGGCAATGTGCTGAAGGACGAGGCGGTCAACGCCCGCATCGTCGAGGCCTTCGAGAAGGAAGGTGCCGACGCCTGGTTCGCCGAGGGTGCTCGCGAGCGCTTCCTCGGTTCGCGCGCCAACGAGGCGTGGAAGCAGGTCATGGACATCCTCGACGTCTGGTTCGACTCGGGCTCGACGCATGCGTTTACGCTTGAGGATCGCCCCGATCTCAAATGGCCGGCCGACGTCTATCTCGAGGGTTCGGACCAGCATCGCGGCTGGTTCCACTCGTCGCTGCTCGAAAGCTGCGGCACCCGTGGTCGCGCACCCTACAAGGCGGTCGTCACCCATGGTTTCACCATGGACGAGGAAGGCCGCAAGATGTCGAAATCGCTCGGCAACACGGTCGTGCCGCAGGACGTCATGAAGCAGTCGGGCGCCGATATCCTGCGCCTGTGGGTGATGACCACCGACTATTGGGAAGACCAGCGCCTCGGCAAGAACGTGCTGCAGACCAACATCGACGCCTACCGCAAGCTGCGCAACACCATCCGCTGGATGCTCGGCACGCTGGCCCATGACGAGGGCGAGGAGATTGCGCTGGCGGACATGCCGGAGCTGGAGCGGCTGATGCTGCACCGGCTCTCCGAACTCGATGCCCTGGTCCGCAAGGGCTATGACGATTTCGAGTTCAAGCGCATCACCCGTGCGCTGATTGACTTCATGGTCGTCGAGCTGTCGGCCTTCTACTTCGACATCCGCAAGGACGTGCTTTACTGCGACGCGCCATCGAGCGTGCGCCGAAAGGCAGCCGTCCATGTTGTGCGCGAACTGTTCAACTGCCTGGTCAAGTGGTTGGCACCGATGCTGCCCTTCACCACCGAAGAGGCGTGGCTCGAGCGCAATCCGCAGTCCGAGTCGGTGCATCTCGAACAGTTCCCCGAGGTGCCGGCTGCCTGGCGTGATGAGGCGTTGGCCGAGAAGTGGCGCAAGGTCCGCCAGGTACGCAGCGTGGTAACCGGTGCCCTTGAGCTCGAACGCGCCAAGAAGACCATCGGTTCGTCTCTGGAGGCCGTGCCGGTCGTCTACATGACCGATGCGGTGCTGGAGGATGCTCTCGACGGCATCGATCTGGCCGAGATCAGCATCACCAGCGATCTCGTCATCTCGCATGGCGACGTCCCGGCCGATGCCTTCGCCTTGCGCGAGGTTCCCGGCGTGGCGGTGGTTGTCGAGAAGGCGGATGGCCGCGGGCTGGTCAAGTGTGCCCGTTCGTGGCGCTACACCGGCGACGTCGGCTCCGACGCCGCGTTCGCCGATGTATCGGCCCGGGATGCCGCCGCGCTGCACGAACTGCAGGCCCTCGGCCGGCTCTAGGCTGGTTGCCGAAATACAACGACCGGCGGGACATCTCCTGCCGGTCGTTGCCCTTGACGGCCCATTAAGGTAAAAGCGCGAAACTTCGGCAGACAAATTGTCGCCGGATTTCCGTCGGATGAGCAAACGGACCGGGACCCGGCTCAAGGCCGGCATCTAGCGAGAGGCGTTCGAGTGAAAATTACTGGCATGACGGACCGCATCAGCGCGCGTGGAGCTTTGCTTGCGTCGCTCGCCGTTTCCGGCCTGGCGCTGACGGGCTGCATGAGCGCGCCCACCTACGGCACCGACAAGACGGCGACCGAGCAGCTGGCTGGCGACGTCACCAACATGTTCTCGATGAAGCCGAAGACCAACAACATCGACTACAAGCCGCGTCCGGAGCTGGTGAAGCCCAAGACCGGCCAGGCTGCCGCTCTGCCGGCGCCGCAGGACAACATCGTCAGCACGGCCAGCGCCGATTGGCCCGAATCGCCCGAGGCACGCCGTGCCCGTATCCGCGACGACGCGACCAAGAATCGCGACAACCCGAACTTCGAGCCGCAGGTCGTCAACGACATGACGTCGCTGAACGGCCCGGACATGAGCAAGTGGACGCCCGCGCAGCGCAAGGTCGAGATCGAGCGCCGCCTGCGCGAGAACAAGCAGGGCAGTGCCAGCACCCGCAAATATCTGAGCGAGCCGCCTTTGGTGTATCGCGAGGCGTCGGCAAGTGCTGCGCAGGATGAACTCGGCGAAGACGAGATCAAGAAGGAACGCCGCAAGAAGAAGCTTGCCAAGAAGAGCAGCAGCTGGTGGCCGTTCTGATCGATTGCTGACGCGTCGCGATTCCCTATAGGTCGCGACGGTCCTTGAAGAAGCCTTTCAGTATTTCGGCCGACCGCGTTTCGCCTATCCCCGGATAGACGTCCGGAGCGTGATGGCAGGTCGGCGCGGCGAAAAAGCGCACGCCACTGACGACTGCGCCGCCCTTGTCGTCGACCGCGCCGAAGTAGAGCCGCCTGAGCCGTGAAAACGAGATGGCGGCTGCGCACATTGTGCAGGGTTCCAGCGTCACATAGAGGTCATGTCCAGTGAGGCGCTCGGAGCCGAATTTTTCCGACGCCTCGCGAATTGCCAGCACTTCGGCATGGGCCGTGGCGTCGTTCAGTTCGCGGGTGCGGTTTCCGGCGCGCGCGACGACTTCGCCGGCGTTGACGATGACTGCACCGATCGGCACCTCGCCGCGTGCGGCGGCGGCTTCTGCTTCCGCGAATGCCAGAGCCATGTAATCGGGCCGTTTCACGCCTCAGCCATCCTGTTTCCCCTCGCTAACCCCCGAGCTTCCTGTTATCTAGCCGCCGAAAAGGGCAAAGGCCACCATGGACGACGATCGAAAGAAATTCCCGCGCAAGGGCGGCTCCAAGCCGGGTGGTGCAGGCGGCCGCGATGGCGGTGCGAAGAAATTCGGCAAGCCGCGCGCCGAAGGCGGCGCCAAGCCCTTTGCCAAGAAGCCTTTCGTGAAGCGTGCCGAAGGTGCCGAAGGCGGTGAGCGCCCGAAGCGCGACTTCCGTCCACGCGACGGGGAGGCGCGGCCCGAACACGCTGCAGCCCCCTTCCGCAAGGGCACGCGTCCCGAGGGCAAGCCTTACGAGAAGCGTGAAGGCCGTCCGTTCCAGGACAAGCCATATCGTCCGCGTCCAGCCGAGGGCGGCGAGGGTGAGCGCCCGAAGCGCGACTTTCGTCCACGTGATGGCGAGGCCCGCTCAGCAGACGCCGAGCGGCCATTCCGCAAGGGTCCGCGCTCCGAGGGCAAACCCTACGAAAAGCGCGAGGGCGGCCGCTCCTTCGGCGGTGACAAGCCTTACCGTCCGCGGCCATCTGAAGGCGGCGAGCGGCCGCACCGCGAATTCCGTCCGCGCGACGGCGAGGCAGGTGCTGGCGGCGAGCGACCTTTCCGCAAGGGCCCGCGCCCGGAGGGCAAGCCGTACGAGAAGCGTGAAGGCGGCTCTTATCAGGGCAAGCCGTATGAAAAGCGTGACGGCGGTGCCCCGCGTCCCCGTCGCTTCGACAGCGACCAGCCGCGCGGCGATGGCGAGGCGAGGGCGTTCCGTCCACGGCCGCAGGGCGACCACCGTCCCAGGGACGAGGGCTTCAAGCCGCGTCCGCGCCGGACCGAAGAGGCAGCCGAGCCGGGCGAGCGTATCGCCAAGCGGCTGGCGCGCGCCGGTATTGCGTCGCGTCGCGACGCCGAGGAACTGATCGCTGCCGGCCGAATCAAGGTCAACGGCAAGATCCTGTCGTCGCCGGCATTCAACGTCATGGTCGACGATGTCATCCATCTCGACGGCACCGAAATCCCGCCGATTGAACGCACCCGCCTGTTCCTGTTCCACAAGCCGGCCGGACTGGTGACGACCAACCGCGACCCGGAGGGCCGCAAGACCGTCTTCGACGTGCTGCCGGCCGAATTGCCCAGGCTGATGACCATCGGTCGTCTCGACATCAACACCGAAGGGCTGCTGCTGCTGACCAATGACGGCGGCCTGTCGCGCGTGCTCGAGCTGCCGGCGACCGGCTGGCTGCGGCGCTACCGCGTGCGCGTCCACGGCAAGGTCGAGCAGAAGACGCTTGATGGACTCAAGGACGGCATCGCCGTCGACGGCGTGTTCTACGGAGCTGTCGAGGCGACCCTCGACCGCGAGCAGGGCACCAATGCCTGGATCACCATCGGCCTTCGCGAAGGCAAGAACCGCGAAGTCAAGAACATCCTCGGCGCCCTCGGCCTCGAAGTGAACCGGCTGATCCGCATCTCCTATGGCCCGTTCCAGCTCGGCGAATTGCCCGAGGGGCACGTCCAGGAGATCAAGGGCAAGATGCTGCGCGACCAGCTTGGCGAGCGGCTGATCGAGGAGGCCGGCGCCAATTTCGATGCCGACATCGTCAAGCCTTTCTCCAACAAGCCGACGGTGCGCCCACGCGAGCCGCGCGAGGAGGAACCGGCACGTCCGAAGTTCCAGCGCGACGGCGAACGCGGCCGCATCGGCGAGGGCGGCCTGATCAAGAACCGCAAGCGTTCCAACGAGCGTCACCGCGAGGATGTGCTTGGCCGTCTTTCGACCGAGCGCCCCGCCGGCTTCGGCGACAAGCCAAAGTTCGGTGACAAGCCCAGGTTTGGCGACAAGCCCAAATTCGGTGACAAGCCGAAGTTCGGCGGCAAGAAGGGCGACGATCGCGAGAAGAAGCCGTTCGAAACTCCGGGCGCCCGCAAGGCCAATGTCTGGATGGCTCCGGGCGCGCGTCCGCAGAGCGAAAAGGCCAAGGCTGAAGCCGCTTCCAAGCCGCGCAACCGGCCTGATTTCGACAAGCCTCGCTTCGATAAGCCACGTTCGGACAAGCCTCGTTCTGACAGGCCAAGAGGCGATGGTCCGCGTGGCGGACGCCCAAGCGGTCCGCGCAAGGATCGCGGCTGATGCGGGTTGTCGGCGGCGATCTGCGCGGCAGGCCGTTGGCCACGCCGCGCGACAACGCCATCCGCCCGACCACCGATCGCACCCGCGAGGCGGTGTTCAACATGCTTGCCCATCGCTTCGCCGACAGGCTCGAAGGCGCGCGCGTGCTCGATCTTTTCGCTGGCACCGGTGCGCTCGGCATCGAGGCGCTGTCGCGCGGCGCTTCTTGTTGCGTGTTCATCGAGGAGTCCGCGGAAGGCCGCGGGCTCATCCGCACCAATGTCGAAGCCTTTGGCCTGACCGGCCGGACGAAGATTTTCCGTCGCGACGCGACCGGTCTCGGCGACGCCGGCACGCTGGGGCCGTTTGGCCTGGTCTTTGCCGACCCGCCCTACGGCAAGGGATTGGGCGAAGGTGCGTTGCGGTCGGCTCGTGCCGGCGGTTGGCTCGCGCCGGGTGCGCTGTGCGTGGTCGAGGAAGTGGCATCGGTTCCGTTCGAGCCGGGCCCCGGCTTTTCCGTCGTCGACGAACGCTCCTATGGCGAGACGGTGATCCGCTTCATCGAAGCCCGATAGGCCGGCGCCCGACTTCAGCCTCTTTCGGCGGCCAAGGTTACGAACAATTCACTTCCCGCCGCTTCGTGCCGACGCCTATAAGGCAGCACGTCCACATTCAGAGGCAGTTGATGATTTTGGGATTCTTGCGGTCGAAGGGCTCGCTGCCGGCCGTGTTCGCCTTGGGCCTGTCATGGGCTGGGCCGGCTCTGGCCGAAGCGCCGCGCGGCGACTGGGACGTCACCAGCTTCACGCTCGACAACGGCATGCAGGTGGTGGTCATCCCAGATCATCGTGCGCCGATCGTCACCCACATGGTCTGGTACAAGGTCGGTAGCGCCGACGAGATGCCTGGAAAGTCGGGCATCGCGCACTTCTTCGAACATCTGATGTTCAAGGGAACGACCAATCACAAGGCCGGCGAGTTCGGCCAGAAGGTCGCTGAAATCGGCGGCAGCGAAAACGCCTTCACCACCTATGACTACACGGCCTACCACCAGACGGTAACCCCAGGCGCGCTCGAAGCGATGATGGGTTTCGAGGCCGACAGGATGCGCAACCTGGTCCTGACCGACGCGGTGATCGGGCCTGAGCGCGACGTCATCCTCGAGGAACGCCGTTCGCGCATCGAAAACAATCCCGGCGCGCTGCTTAACGAGGAAGTCGACGCGACGCTGTTCCAGAACCAGCCCTACCGAACGCCGGTCATCGGCTGGATGCACGAGATCGAGAAACTGAACCGGCTCGATGCCACCGCCTTCTACGATCGCTATTACGCGCCCAACAACGCGATCCTGATCGTCGCCGGCGACGTCGAGCCGGAAAACGTCAAGGTGCTTGCCGAGAAAACCTACGGCCAGGTCGCGCGTGGCCCCGACCTTCCGCCGCGCGTCCGCCCGACGGAGCCGGAGCAGAACACCAAGCGCACGGTCGAACTCACCGACGAGCGGGTGAGCGTGCCCAGCTTCTCCAAGGCGTGGGTGGTGCCGTCCTACCAGACTGCCGAAGCAGGCGAGGCTGAGGCGCTCGACCTGCTTTCGGAGATACTGGGTGGCGGCAACCGCAGCCGGCTTTACCAGGCGCTGGTGGTCAAGGATGGCATCGCTTCGTCTGCCGGTGCCTTCTTCGAGGGAACGATGGTCGACGACACCAGCTTCACCGTCTACGGCGCGCCGCGTGGCGAAGCCGGGCTGCAGCAGGTCGAGTCCGCGGTCGACGTCGAAATCCGCCGCATCATCAAGGATGGCGTGACCTCGGACGAGCTTGAAAAGGCCAAGGACCGCTTTGTCCGCTCGATGATCTTTGCG
Source organism: Aminobacter aganoensis (assembly GCF_014206975.1). Taxonomy (GTDB): domain Bacteria; phylum Pseudomonadota; class Alphaproteobacteria; order Rhizobiales; family Rhizobiaceae; genus Aminobacter; species Aminobacter aganoensis. The sequence goes on along the minus strand of NZ_JACHOU010000002.1, from coordinate 136,398 downwards.
CGCGACAACCAGGCGAGCATGGCCAACATATACGGCAGCACGCTGGCCACCGGTGGCACCGTCGACGACATCAAGCAGTGGCCGGACAGGATACGGGCGGTCAGCGCCGACCAGATCAAGGCGGTTGCTGCCAAGTACCTCAATCCCGACCATTCGGTCGCCGGCTATCTGCTGCCGGCCAAATCTGTCGAGAAATGATCTGATGACCACACTTACGGCAATGCGGTTCAGGATTTCGATGTCGGCGCTGACGCTGATGCTGGCGCTGGTGTTTCTGGTGCTGCCGGCGGTGGTGGCCGCGCGCGCCGAGGTACGCATCCAGGAGGTCAAGTCGGACAGGGGCATCACCGCCTGGCTGGTCGAGGACTATTCTGTCCCGATCTTCGCCATCAAGTTCCTGTTCGACGGCGGCAGCACGCAGGACCCGGTCGGTAAGGAGGGACTTGCCAATCTGATGACCGGTCTCTTCGACGAAGGTGCCGGCGACCTCGACAGCGATGCCTTCCAGACCAGGCTCGACGAAGCCGGTGCCGAGATGGGCTTCAACGAAAGCAACGACGCAGTCGGCGGCGGCATGCGCATGTTGGCCGACAGGCAGGACGAGGCGTTCGAGTTGCTGAAGCTGGCGGTCGAGAAGCCGCGTTTCGACCAGGCTCCGATCGACCGCATCCGCTCGCAGATCGTGTCCGGCATCGTTGCCAACGCCCGTGACCCCGAAGCGCAGGCGGCGCGTAAATGGGCCAAGGCGGTTTATGGCGACCATCCTTATGCTCGGCCCGACCAGGGCACGGAAACGTCGCTCGCCACAATCACCGCCGACGACCTGCGCGCTTTCCACAAGGCCAATTTCACCCGCCAGAACATTCATGTAGCGGTTGTCGGCGCGATCGATGCCGAAACACTGAAGAAGCGGTTGGACCAGGTGTTCGGCGGCTTGCCGGAAAAGGCCGACCTGCGCGTCGTCGAACGCGTCGAGCCCAAGCTGCGCCAGACGATGCATATGGAGTACCCGTTGCCGCAGACGTCGCTGCAACTGATCTATCCCGGCGTGCCGCGCGAGGCGCCCGACTTCCTTGCAGCGGCGCTGATGGAACACATCCTCGGCGGTGGCACCTTCTCGTCGCGGCTGTTCGACGAAGTGCGTGAGAAGCGGGGGCTGGCCTACAGCGTCAGTTCCGCGCTCATCAACCAGGAACACGCCTCGTCCCTGATCATCGGCACCGCGACCCGCTCCGACCGGGCCGCCGAGACATTGGGCGTCATTCGCGAGGTGATCCGCAAGATGGCGGAAGAGGGGCCCACCGAGGCCGAACTCGATGCGGCCAAGAAATACATGCTCGGCGCCTATGCGATCAACAATCTCGACTCCTCGGGTGCCATCGCCAGCACGCTGGTCGACCTGCAGACCGACGAGCTTGGCATCGACTACATGCAGCGCCGCGTCGAACTGATCAATGCGGTGACGCTCGAGCAGGTGAAGGCAGCGGCGCGCAAGCTGCTGACGGTCGAGCCGGCAGTGATGATCCTCGGTCCGAAATTCGCCGAAACGAGCAAGGGATGAGCGCGACCTTCGCCCTTGCACTCGGCGGCGGCGGCGCACGCGGGCTGGCCCACATCCACGTCATCGAGGCGCTCGACGAACTCGGCATCAAGCCGGTGGCGATTGCCGGCTCGTCCATCGGCGCCGTCATGGGCGCTGGCATGGCCGCAGGCCTGAGCGGCCGCGACATCCACGAGCATTCCCGCGCCGTGCTCGGCCGGCCCGCCGAAGTCGCCAGCCGCATGTGGCGCGCGCGCCCCGGCACGCTTTCCGAGATGGTCGAAAGCGGCATCCGGGTCACCCAGTTCAATGTCGAGCGAATCCTCAAGGCATTCCTGCCGGAGGGCGTTCCGGCGACCTTCGAAGAACTCAAATTGCCTCTCAAGGTGACGGCGACCGACTATTACGGCCATTGCCTGTCGGTATTCGAGGAAGGCGAGCTGTTCTCGGCGCTGGCGGCGTCGGCGGCGATACCGGCCGTCTTCAAGCCGGTGCTGCGCGGCAACACGCTCTACATCGACGGCGGCATCTACAACCCGGTGCCGTTCGATTTGCTCGATGGCGTGGCCGATTTCACCATCGCCATTGACGTCGTCGGCGCACCGTTCGAAAACGGCCGCAAGCAGCCCAACTCGATCGACCTGATGTTCGGTGCCAGCCAGTTGATGATGCAGTCGATCATCGCCAACAAGCTGAGCCAGAACCCGCCCGACATCTTCCTGCGCCCGCCCGTGTCGCGCTTCAAGGCGCTCGATTTCCTCAAGATCGACCAGGTGATGGCCGAGACCGTGGCGATCAAGGACGAACTCAAGCGCGCCGTCGACGAAGTGCTGCAGTAGCTCAGCCGTATCGGCGCCTATTGCAGCGTCGATGCCTTGCCGGTGGAAAAGGGCGACTGCGCGGCCGGTGGCGCTGTCGGCACGGCTTCGTCCTGGTGCTGAGGTTCGTTGGCGATCGCCTTGACGACGCGGAAGCACACGATCATCGACGCGACGCCGAACACAACCGCCCCAAGGCCCCAGCCGGCGATGACGCCGATCGCGCCCCAATAGTGCGCGCCGGCCCAGACGAAGGGGATGACGCCGAGCGTCGAGCGGCCCCAATTGAAGACCGTCGAATAGGTCGGATAGCCCAGATTGTTGAAGGCAGCGCTGGAGACGAAGATCGCGCCGTTGAACAGGAAGCTGCCAGCGGCGAAGTGGCAGAAGAAGACAATCAGGTCGCGCGCAACGCTTTCGGCGCCGAAGGCGCTGGCGATCGGATTGGCGAAGATGGCCAGGAGCGCCCAAACAGCCAGGACATAGACGATGGTGAACAGCAGGCTGTCGCGCATCGTCGTCGTCAGTCGGTCGAACTTGCGGGCGCCATAGTTCTGGCCAAGGATCGGTCCGACTGCGCCCGAGAGCGCGAAGATGACGCCGAAGGCGACCGGCACGAGGCGACCGATGATCGCCCAGCCGGCTACCGCCTGGTCGCCGAAGGCGGCCATCTCGATCGTCACATAGGCATTGCCGACGGGGGTCGCGACCTGCGTCAGCATCGCCGGGACGCCGATCGCGAAGAACGGCCGCACCGCATCGCGCAAGCCGCTCAGATTTGGAAGCCTGATCAGCTTGTGCACGACATGGGCGCCATGCAAGCCGATGGCGAGCATCACGAAGCGGGTCAGCACCGTCGAGATCGCCGCACCGTCGAGGCCGAGATCGAAGCCGAAGATGAGGATCGGGTCGAGTATCGCCGCCGCGATGCCGCTGCCCAGTGTCACATACATCGCCCGCCTGGCGTCGCCGACGCCGCGCAGGATGCCCGTCGTGCACATGCCGAGCGCCATGATCGGAAACGACGGCAGCACGATCTGCAGGAAGCGCGTCGACAGGTCGAGTGTGTCGCCGGTCGCGCCGAGAAGCGCAACCAGGGGCCGCAGGAACGGCATGGCAGCCAGGGTCATGGCCAGGGTCGCTAGGCCCATGAAGACCATCGAGGCGCCGCCCATGCGTGCGGCCTCTTCGCGCTGGCCACGCCCGAGGCAGCGGGCCACCAGTGCACCGCAGGCGATGGTGAAGCCGATCGAGATCGACAGCGTGAAGAACAGCAGCGTCGAGGCAAAGCCGATCGCCGCAGCCAGTTCCTCGATGCCGAGCAGCGAGATGTAGAACAGGTTGAGTGCGTCGACGATGAAGATCGCAATCAGCCCAATCGATCCGGTGCCGGTCATGACCACGACATGGCGCATGGTCGATCCGGTGGTGAATTTTGCCGGTGCCTGGGCCTGTGCGGACATGCGAATTCCCGAAGATTTGTGCGGCGATGTGCCGGGCTAGGGTCGTTTGACCATGCACCCGCCCATTGCACAAGCCGGTCGGGGACAATAGATGGAGGGGACGGGCCGCGTCCCATGCGGCAAGCAATCGGAACATGCCAATGAACGATAGCAACGACGCCGCGAAACTGGCCGACCGGGTGGCGAGCCTCGTCGAGGCGGCAAAACGGGCCGGCGCCGATGCTGCCGATGCAGTTGCCGTACGCGGGCGTTCGACCAGCGTGTCAGTGCGATTGGGCAAGGTCGAGGGCACCGAGGCGTCCGAAAGCGAGGACATGTCGCTTCGTGTTTTCGTCGGCCAACGGGTTGCCAGCGTATCGGCCACTGCCGCGTCTGACCCCAGGACTCTTGCGGAACGCGCCGTCGCCATGGCCAGGGTGTCGCCGGAGGATCCCTATCAGGGTCTGGCCGACGCAGCACTTCTGGCCAAATCGCCGCGCGATCTCGATCTCTTCGACGACACAGAGGTATCGGCCGAGCGCCTGAGGGAAGATGCGCTTGCTGCCGAAGAGGCGGCGCTCGCCGTCAAGGGCGTGACCAACTCGGCTGGCGCCGGTGCCGCCGCCGGTCTGGGCGGCCTGGTGCTCGCCACGTCGCATGGCTTCGTCGGCCACTATGTCGGTTCGCGTTTCTCGCGCTCGGCCAGCGTCATCGCCGGCGAGGGCACGTCGATGGAGCGCGACTACGACTACTCTTCTCGGCTGCATTTCGCCGATCTCGATGCCGCGGCCGACATCGGCCGCAAGGCCGGCGAGCGCGCAGTCAAGAGGCTCAACGCGCGCAAGGCCGCAACCGGACCGGTCGATGTCGTCTTCGATCCCCGTGTCGCGCGCGGCATCGCCGGGCACCTTGCCGGCGCCATCAACGGCGCTTCGGTGGCCCGCAAGACCAGCTTCCTGCGCGACATGATGGGCAAGCAGGTGGCATCCGCCGCGATCACCGCGATCGACGAACCTCTCAAGCGGCGCGGCCAGGCCTCGCGGCCCTTCGACGGCGAAGGCATCGAGGGCGCGACACTCAGGATGGTCGACAGGGGCGTGCTCAACCATTGGTTCCTGTCGACGTCGGCGGCACGGGAACTCGGACTGGTCACCAACGGTCGCGGTGCGCGTGGTGGCTCGTCCGTGTCGCCATCCTCGACCAATTTTGCCATCGAACCGGGCGAGAAATCCCCCGAAGAGCTGATCCGCTCGCTGAAGCGCGGCTTCTACGTCACCGAGGTGTTCGGCCAGGGTGTTGACATGGTCACCGGCGAATACAGCCGCGGTGCCTCGGGTTTCTGGATCGAGAATGGCGAGCTTGCCTGGGCGGTGTCGGAGGTGACCATCGCCTCCAACCTCAAGGACATGTTCATGCGCATGGTGCCGGCGAGCGACCTCGACCGCAACTACGGCACCGCCGCGCCGACCCTGTTGATCGAAGGCATGACCCTTGCCGGAGACTGAGATCACAGACCAGGCGGAGCTCAAGGCCGAACTCGAACTGCTGCGTTCGGCAGCGACCGAGGCCGGGCGCATTGCCATGGGCTATTTCCGGCAGAGCCCGGAAGTCTGGTTCAAGGGCGGCAATTCGCCGGTCAGCGAGGCTGACTACGCCGCCGACAGCTATTTGCGCGACACGCTGATGGCGGCGCGGCCTGGCTATGGCTGGCTGTCGGAGGAAACCGCCGACAATCCCGACCGGCTCGGCGCACGCCGCACCTTCGTGGTGGACCCCATCGACGGCACACGCGGCTTCGTTGAAGGCCGCACGGCATGGTGCGTCAGTGTGGCCGTCGTCGAAAACGGCCGGTCGCTGGCCGGCGTGCTCGAATGCCCGGCGCGTGAAGAGACATATTGGGCGGTCGCGGGCGGCGGAGCTTTCCTCAACGATGCACCGATCCGGGTTCGCGAGATGGGCGAGCGGGTGCGCATGGCCGGCCCCAAGCCGATGATCGACCGGATGCCGGAGGAATGGCAAGGCAGGCTCGATCGCGAGGCGTATATCCCCTCGCTTGCCTATCGTCTGGCGATGATCGCCAGCGGTGCGCTCGACGCGACCTTCGTCAAGCCGAACGCACATGACTGGGACATTGCCGCGGCAGAGTTGATATTGGCCGAGGCCGGCGGAAAGCTGCTCGACAGCCACGGCGGCCTTCCGGCCTTTGCTGGCAGGGAGATCGTCCATGGCGCGCTGATGGCCGGCAGCGGGGCCTTGCTCGACGTCATGGCAGGGGTTCTTGCCGGTCAAGACGGCTGACGAACTGCAAACAGTTCCAAAACGGCCCGGTTTGGTCTAGATCAGGCGGGCCCTGAGATGATGAATCAAGGAAGAAGATGTCGGAAGAAGACGGAAAGAAACAGCTCTTGCATCTGGTGTTCGGCGGCGAGCTGACGAAACTGGGCGGAACCGAGTTCCGCGATCTCGACGCGCTCGACATCGTTGGCGTCTATCCCGACTACAAGTCGGCCGAGCTTGCCTGGAAGGCGAAAGCCCAAGGGAGCGTCGACAACGCCCATATGCGCTACTTCGTCGTCCACCTGCATCGGCTGCTGGAGCCGGACACGAAGGCGGCCGGTCAGAATTGATGGAGCAACCTGGCATGGCGCCACCGGCCGCGAGGCCTGCGGCGAAGAAAAAGCGTGCCAAGAAGGCATCCAAGACGTTTTGGCGGCGCATTCGCGAACCGCTTGCCCAGTCGCGTTTCGCCAAGGCCGCGATCACCAATCTGTTTGCCTATGGCTTGAGTTTCATTCGCCGCACCAACCCTCTGGTCGATGGCTCCGTCGATCTTGCCAACTATGCCTATGCCGACAGCGAGCCGTTGGTATTTGGAATGTGGCACGGCCAGCATCTCCTGGCGCCTACGGTCTATCCCAACAAGCGCGGTCTGGTGGCGATGGTCTCGCGCAGTGCCGACGCCGAGCTCAACGCTCAGGTGGTCGAAAAATTCGGCATCGAAGCGGTGCGCGGCTCCGGCGGGCGGGAAAGCAAGAGCAGGCTCGAAAAGGGCGGCGCAACTGCGCTGATTGCCCTCAAAAAGGCGCTTGATGCCGGCAAGAACGTCGCCATGATCGCTGACATTCCGCATGGGAAGCCGCGTGAGTCGGGCATGGGTATTGTCCTTCTGGCCCGCCTGTCGGGGCGGCCGATCGCACCGATCGCGATTGCCACCAGCCGACGCAAGGTGCTGGAGAAGACCTGGGACAAGACCACGATCAGCCTGCCATTCGGCCGTTGCGCGGTTATCGTCGAGCCGTTGATCCCGGTGCCAGCCGATGCCGACGATGCTGAGATGGAACGGATTCGCGTCGAGGTGACCGCCGCTCTCAATCGGGCGACCGAAAAGGCGTATGGCCTGGTGGACGGTCCCCGATGAGCGAACGCTGGGCCCGCGCCTTTCTGAGTGCCTATCGTTATGCCGGTGCCGCCGCATATCCGATGGTTGGCGGCTACGTCGCCTGGCGAGCCTCCAAGGGCAAGGAAGACCGCAATCGTCGCCGCGAGCGCTATGGCGTGCCGAGTCGCGAACGGCCCGAGGGCCCGCTGATCTGGTTCCACGCGGCAAGTGTCGGCGAGACCATTGCGGTCGTGCCCCTGATCGAGGCCATTCTGGGCTACGGCATTCATGTCGTACTGACGACTGGCACCGTTACCTCCGCGCAGGTGGTGGAAGAGCGCCTGGGTGATCGGGTCATCCATCAATATGTGCCGCTCGACCTCAAGCCGGCGGTCAGCCGTTTCCTCGACCATTGGCACCCGGACCTTGCGATCATCGCGGAATCCGAGATCTGGCCGATGACCATCCTCGAGCTCGGCGCACGGCGCGTGCCGCAGATACTGGTCAACGGGCGCCTGTCCGACCGGTCGTTCGCTTCGTGGAAGAGGCGTGCCAACATCGCCGAAGCGCTGTTCGAAAACATGGCCCATGTGGTCGCTCAGTCGGAGGTCGACGGCGAGCGTTTTCGTGCTCTCGGCGCGCGTCCCGTCACAGTTTCGGGCAATCTCAAGGTGGATACGGCGCCGCCGCCGGCAGACGAGCGTGCCCTGCATGCGGTCCAGCGCCAGATTGGCCGCCGGCCGACCTGGGCCGCCATCTCCACCCACGACGGCGAAGAGGTCATGGCGGCGGAAGTGCATGCCATGCTGCGCAACCGCCACCGCAGCCTGCTGACCATCATCGTGCCGCGTCATCCTGATCGTGCCGTCGCCTTGATGTCCGAACTGACAGGCATGGGCCTCAACGTCGTTCGTCGCAGCAGCGGCGACAACATCTCGCCTGACACGGACATCCTTCTCGGCGATACGATCGGCGAGATGGGGCTTTATCTGCGCCTGACCGAGATCGCCTTTGTCGGCCGGTCCATGACCTCGCAGGGCGGCCAGAACCCGCTCGAGCCGGCCATGCTCGACACTGCGGTGCTTGCTGGACGCAACGTGCAGAATTTCCGCGACACCTATCAGCGGCTGATCGACCGTGGCGGCGCCAAGATCGTGCGCGACCGCGACATGCTTGCGGGTGCGGTCAACTTCCTGCTCGGCAACGAGATCGCACGTCACGACATGATGGCCGCAGGTGCGGTGACGGTTGAGGAAATGCGCGGCGCACTTGCCCGCACGCTGAAATCGCTCGAGCCCTTCATCCATCCGCTGATCGTTCAGTCGCGCCTCAAGGGCGCGGGCGGGAGGTAGAGCTGGCCAGCGAAGCGCCTCCTTTCTGGTGGGAAAAGCCGGATTGGCGCGCCTACGCGCTTTACCCGGTGTCGTCGCTTTATGCCTTGGTTGCCGGCCGGCGCATGAAATCGGCCCGTCGCGAGAAGATGGACGCGCCCGTGCTTTGCGTCGGCAACTTCACTGTCGGCGGCACCGGCAAGACGCCGATTGCGATCGCGCTCGCCAGGCAGGCCAAGCGCATGCAACTGGTGCCGGGCTTCCTGTCACGCGGCCATGGCGGAAGCTTCGCCGAGCCGCACGTCGTCGATACCCACCATGACAGCGCCAAGCATGTTGGCGACGAACCGCTGCTGCTTGCCGAGCATGCGCTGGTTGCCGTCTCGGCCAACCGGGCCGCGGGCGCGCGCCTGCTCATCGAACGCGGCTGCAATTTCCTCATCATGGACGACGGCTTCCAGAGCGCGCGCATCCATATCGATTATTCGCTGATCGTGGTCGATGCGCGGTTCGGCCTGGGCAATGGGCATGTCATTCCCGGCGGGCCGATGCGCGCCCGGCTGATCGACCAACTCCGCTTTGCCGATGCCATCCTCAAGATGGGCGAGGGCGAAAGGGCCGATTCCGTCGTGCGTCAGGCGGCGCGGGCCGGAAAGCCCGTCTTTTCGGCGACGGCGCGGCCGCGCGGCAAGAAGGCGTTCGCCGGTCGCCGCTTCCTTGCCTTTGCCGGCATCGGCCATCCCGAGAAGTTCTTCGACACCATTGGCAAGGCCGGCGGCACGGTCGTCCTGGCACATGCCTTTGCCGACCATCATTTCTATCTTCCCGACGAACTGGACGATCTGGCGGCTGCAGCAGACGCTGGTGAACTGGAGCTGCTGACGACGTCCAAGGACGCCGCGCGCCTGCGCCATGGCGTGGCGTCGCCCGCATTCCTCGAGCGCCTCAACGTGCTCGAGATCGATGCCGTGTTCGACATCGAGCATTCGGCCGAGCGCATCGTCGATGAAACGCTCGATGCCTGGCGCCGACGGATGATCGCTGGCTGAGTTAGCGACGCTTGCGCAGGTCCGGGTTCATGTCGATCTCGCGTGCCAGCGAAACCGCCGCGTCGCGATAAGGTTCTTGGCGGGCGACGCTCCAGTATTTGAGCTCATCGAGCGGTATCGAGTCCGACGTCACCGCACAGCGCACGAAGGAACCGGGGCTCGTCACCTGGAAATCGCCGTCGAGATAGCGGATACGGGCTTCGCGTGAGCCGGGGCCTTCGAAACGGTTCATCATCGCTTTTTGCTCAACTTCCTTGCTCGGCTTTTACGGCCACCAAATGCCCGAGGTCAAGCTGCCGCCGCTGGAACGAACCCCACCGAGAGCAGGGACCGTGAAAACGTGTCAGCGCCGGCCGAACAGCTTTTCGATGTCGGCAAGCTTGAGCTCGATATAGGTCGGCCGGCCGTGATTGCAGGTGCCGGAACCCGGCGTTGCTTCCATTTGGCGCAGCAGCGCGTTCATCTCCTCGGGCCGTAGCCTGCGGCCGGACCGGACCGAGCCGTGGCAGGCCATGGTGGCGGCGATCGCATGCAGCCGCTCTTTCAGCGTGTCGGCCGTATCGCTGTCGGCGATCTCGTCGGCCAGATCGCGCACAAGTTGGGTGACGTCGGTCTCGCCGAGCATGGCGGGCGTCTCGCGCACGGCGACAGCACCCGGGCCGAAACGCTCGATGCCGAGGCCGAAGCGGGCCAGCGTCTCCGAATGCATGGCAAGCCGTTCCGCGTCTTCCTCGGGCAGGTCGACGATTTCCGGCATCAAGAGCATTTGCGCCGCGACGGGGCGTGAATGCAGCGCGTTCTTCAACGCCTCGTAGACCAGCCGCTCATGGGCGGCATGCTGGTCGACGATGACGAGAGAGTCTCTCGTTTGCGCGACGATGTAGTTTTCGTGCACCTGGGCCCGGGCAGCACCCAGTTCGGTCTGCAGCAGCACTTCCGCGACCTCGGTCAATCCGGCGCGGGCGTCGGCGCTGTGCAGCGGACCTGTGTCGAAGCTCGCCTGTGCCGCCTCGGCGAAGCCGGCATCGAGTGGCCGGAACGGCGAGCGTTGCGGCTCGTACCCTGGCGAGGTCGTCGCACGGAAATCCGGATTGTAGGCGCGATGGCCATTGGCCGGGCCGGGGTGGCCGTAGCTGGCAGCTCCCGGCCGAAAAGCGCCCATCATTGCGTGCGTTCCAGTGGTCGCCGGGCGGATGCCGGCGCCGGCCAGCGCCTGGCGGATCGCGCCGACGATGAGGCCACGAACCAGGCCGGGATCGCGGAAGCGTACATCGGCCTTGGCCGGATGCACGTTGACGTCGACATAGGCAGGGTCGAGCGAAAGAAACAGCACCGTCACCGCATGGCGGTCGCGCGGCAGGACGTCGGCATAGGCGCCGCGGATCGCCGAGGCGATAAGCTTGTCGCGCACCGGCCGGCCGTTGACATAGGCATATTGCTGCAGCGCGTTGCCGCGGGTGTAGGACGGGATCGAGACGTGACCTTCCAGCCGAACGCTCTCCCGCGCGGCATCGATGACGATCGAATTGTCGGGGAAGTCGGTGCCCATCACCTGCGCGATGCGGGCGAGCCTGCCGTCGACACTGTCCGAGGTCGCCGAAAGCTCCAGCGTCGAGCGGTCGGTGCCGGAGAGCGTGAAGCGCACGGCGGGAAAGGCGATGGCAATGCGCTTGATCGTGTCGGCGATGGCCGTTGCCTCGGCGCGCTCGGTCTTCATGAATTTGAGCCGGGCAGGGGTGGCGTAGAACAGGTCGCGCACCTCGACCGACGTACCCCTGTTGGTCGGCGCCGGCCGCACGCCCGATACCCGCCCGCCCTCCACCGAAATTTCGGCGCCGCTGTCGGCGTGGCGCGTGCGCGAGCGGATGATGAGCTTCGACACTGAACCGATCGATGGCAAGGCTTCACCACGGAAGCCGAGCGAGCGGATGTCGAGGATGTCTTCGCCGAGCTTGGAGGTGCAATGACGCGAAATCGCCAGTGCCAGCTCTTCCTCAGGCATGCCCGAGCCGTCGTCGACGACACGGATCAGATTGAGCCCGCCGCCGGCGGTCGCGACCTCGATGCGCGAGGCGCCGGCGTCGAGTGCGTTCTCGACCAGTTCCTTGACGACGCTGGCAGGTCGCTCGACGACCTCGCCGGCGGCGATCTGGTTGATCATCGTTTCGGAAAGCTGGCGAATGGGCATGGCAGGACTATAGCGGGATTCGGCTCAGCGGGGACAGATGCATTGCGGGGGCTATGGGCATCCACAGTGGATTGGTGGTCGCATGGCATGCCGCCTCTCATCCCCTTGCCGGATGAGGGGCAGAGCCACGATGGTCGGCTCATGCTTGCGCCGCCAGCCAATCGCGCACTTTTTCAGCGCTGTCGCTGAGCGCCCGGTTCTTCGGCCAGGCAACGTGAAAACCCTTGCCGGTCGTCATTACGTGATCGGAGAGCCTGACCAGAAGCCCGGCCGCGATCAGCCGGTCGGTAAGGTGGCGCCAGCCGAGCGCGATGCCCTGGCCCTCCATCACCGCCTGGATGACAAGCACATAGTCGTTGATGACCAGTCCGCGCTTGGCAACCGCGCCGTTCAGGCCGGCCGACTGGAACCACTCGTTCCATGTCGCTGCCGGACGGTAGGGCTCGTCGAGGTGGATCAGGTGGTGCAGGGTGATCTCCGCTGGCGTCCTGGGCGTGTCGGCGCGCGCCAGATAGGCCGGTCCGGCGACGGGATAGATGTCCTCGCCGGCAATCGGGGCCAGCTCATAATCCGGCCAGTCGGCGGCGTCGCCACCGCGTATGCCCAGCGGGATGCCTTCGGCGACGAGGTCGAGATCGCGGTCGGCCGTCTGGATGCGCAGGTCGATGCCGGGCAGGTCGTCGCGGAACTTTTGCAGGCGCGGCATCATCCAGAACGAGGCAAAGGCGGTCGATGCCGACAGCGTGACATGCATGCCGCCGGCCCGCGCCCTGAGCTCTTCCGCCGATTTGCGGATATGCGACAGCCCCAGCGTGACATCGGCGTGGAAACGTTCGCCAGCCTCCGTCAGCAGCACCTGTCGGTGCCGGCGCTGGAACAGCTTGGCGCCGAACTGGTCCTCAAGTCCCCTGATGGCATAGGAGACGGCCGCCTGCGTCATGCCGAGCTCGCGCCCGGCTGCAGTGAAGCTCGCCAGCCGTCCGGCGGCTTCGAAGACGATCAGGCTGCCGGCCGATGGCAATAGGTGGCGCAGGCTTTGCATAAGCAAAGCTTATGCAAATGATGAGGATTTTCAAGCGTCACAGGCGCTCTGCCAAAGGCTAGCTTCATGCTGGAATGCTCAGGAGCCATGCATGAACGTCGTTGCCCCCGAAACCCAGGTGGAGCCAGTCAAACGCCGCGAGCGCGGCGGCCGGAACGCTCGCCGCGAGCAACGCTCGCACGGACCCGAAGCGCACGGCCGGCCTTATATCGTCCGCAACATCCCCACCTACGACATGCTGTCGGAGGAGAACCTGGTCCGCATCGAAGAGACGGCCGACCGCATCCTGGCCGAGATCGGCATCGAATTTCGCGACGATCCGGTGGCGCTCGACCACTGGCGGCGGGCAGGGGCCAAGGTCGAGGGCGTGCTGGTCAAGTTCGAGCCCGGCCTGCTGCGCGAACTGCTGAGGACTGCACCTGCGACCTTCACCCAACACGCGAGAAACCCCGAACGTTCGGTCGAGATCGGCGGCAAGAGCGTGGTGTTTTCGCCGGCCTATGGCTCGCCCTTCGTCATGGATCTCGACAAGGGCCGCCGCTACGGCACCATCGAGGACTTCCGCAACTTCGTGAAGCTGGCCCAATCCTCGCCCTGGCTGCACCATTCCGGCGGCACCATCTGCGAGCCCGTCGACGTGCCGGTCAACAAGCGCCATCTCGACATGGTCTACAGCCATATCCGCTATTCCGACCGTGCCTTCATGGGCTCGGTGACCTCGGAAGCCCGCGCCGAAGATTCCATCGACATGGCACGCATCGTCTTCGGCGACGAGTTCGCCGATAAAAACTGCGTCATCCTAGGCAACGTCAATGTCAATTCGCCGCTGGTCTGGGATGCCACGATGACCACCGCCCTGCGCGCCTATGCCCGCGCCAACCAGGCGGCGGTGGTCGTGCCCTTCATCCTCGGCGGCGCCATGGGGCCGGTGACCAATGCCGGCGCCATCGCCCAGTCGCTGGCCGAAACCATGGCTGGCTGCGCTCTGACCCAACTCGAACGACCCGGCGCGCCCGTTATCTTCGGCAATTTCCTGTCGTCCATGTCGCTGCGTTCGGGCTCGCCGACCTTCGGCACGCCGGAACCGGCAATCGGCTCGATGGTGATCGGGCAACTGGCCCGGCGGCTCAACCTGCCGCTGCGCTGCTCCGGCAATTTCACCACCTCGAAGCTGCCCGATGCCCACGCCATGAACGAAGGCACCATGTCGATGCTGGCGGCGGTGCATTGCGGGGCTAACTTCATCCTGCACTCCGCCGGTTTCCTCGACGGGCTGTTGTCGATGTCCTACGAGAAGTTCGTCATGGATGCCGATTTCTGCGGGGCGCTGCACACCTATCTCGACGGCGTGAAGATCGACGACAACCAGCTGGCGCTCGACGCTTTCAGGGAGGTCGGGCCCGGCAACCACTTCTTCGGCTGCGCCCATACCATGGCCAACTACGAAACGGCGTTCTGGGATTCGGCCATCGCCGACAACGAGCCCTACGAGAAATGGGAGGCGGCGGGTTCGGTCGACGCCGCCGCTCGCGCCAACAAGCGCTGGAAGACGATGCTGGCTGAATATCAGGCGCCGCCGCTCGATCCCGGCATCGACGAAGCGCTGCAGGAGTTCATGACGCGCAAGAAGGCGTCGATGGAAGATGCGTGGTATTGATGGACGGCGGCATGAACGAGCTGGCCTTCGATCCCGTTGCGGCGTTGAAGCACTACCACGCGGCCATCGACGACCTCGACTTCGAGGCTATCGAAGCCTGTTTCGCGCCGGATGCCGAATATGTCTCCGATGGGGTCGGTGCGATCGTCGGGCGCGATGCGATCATGGCGGCGTTTCGCGGCTATTTTGCCGTCTATGGCGACCAGGTTTCCAAGGACGAGACCGTGGCCGCGCTGTCGCCGCGGGCGGCCTGGTCGCGCTGGCGGCTCGACGCTTCGGATGCGGCGACCGGCGTGCGCCTCAGCCGATCCGGCGTGGAAACCGTTCATTTCGATGCGAACTGCCGGATCGCCAAGGTCGAGGTGATAGATGACGCTGCGGCGCGATGAGCCGGCAGAAGCATGTCGCGTTGGCTCAGCCGCGCCCGCGATAGGGCGCAACGCCGGTTTCGGGCAGCCACGAACCCTCCGGGGGCGTGCCGGTCTGCCAGAACACGTCGATCGGAATGCCGCCGCGCGGATACCAATAGCCGGCGATGCGCAGCCACAGCGGTTTCGTCGCTTCGACGACGCGGCGGCCGATCATCACGGTGCAGTCCTCGTGAAAGGCGCCATGGTTGCGGAACGACACCATGAACAGCTTGAGCGACTTGGATTCGACCAGCAGCTTGTCCGGTGCATAATCGATGACGATGTGCGCGAAATCGGGCTGGCCTGTCACCGGGCACAGCGAAGTGAACTCCGGGCAGGTGAAGCGAACGATGGCCGGTGGGCCGCCGACGCGGTCGTAGGGCACGGTTTCGAGCACGGCGGTTTCCGGCGAGGCCGGCGTCTGAACATGGGTGCCGAGCTGGGTGAGGGTGTCGGTGATGGTCATTGGGCGGCTCTTCGGGCTGGCTCTGGCTCATTGCCGTGGCTCGCTGGCGCGCGAAACTCCAAGGCCAGATTTTCGGTGGCGCTTATTAGCGCCTGATAATGCAGGAAGGCAATGACCAGCAACGACCCGCTTCTCCAGCCTTACCGGCTCAAGCATCTGACACTGAAGAACCGTGTCATGTCGACGAGCCACGAGCCGGCATATTCCGAGGACGGCATGCCGAAGGAGCGCTACCGGCTCTACCATGCCGAGAAGGCCAGGGGCGGCATGGCGCTGACCATGACGGCGGGCTCGGCCATCGTCTCGCGCGACAGCCCGGCCGCTTTCGGCAACCTGCACGCCTATGACGACGCCATCGTGTCGTGGATGGCCGAACTGGCCGATGCCTGCCATGAGCATGACTGCAAGGTCATGATCCAGCTCACGCACCTTGGCCGGCGCACAGCCTGGAACAAGGCCGACTGGCTGCCGGTGCTCAGCGCATCTCCGGTGCGCGAGGCAGCCCACCGCACCTTCCCCAAGACAGCCGAGGACTGGGACCTCGACCGCATCGTCGCCGACTATGCCTCGGCCGCCCAGCGCATGCAGGCGGCAGGCCTCGACGGCATCGAGTTCGAGGCCTACGGCCACCTGCTCGATGGCTTCTGGTCGCCTGCCACCAACCATCGCGACGACGACTATGGCGGCTCGCTCGACAACCGCCTGCGCTTCACATGGCGGGTGATCGATGCCGTGCGCGCTGCCGTCGGCCCTGGTTTCGTCGTCGGCATCCGCATGGTCGCCGACGAGGACATGGACAAGGGGCTGTCGCGAGAGGAGGGCGTCGAGATCGCCCGTCGCCTTGCGGCGTCAGGAAAATTCGACTTCCTCAACATCATCCGCGGTCATATCGACACCGACGCGGCGCTGACCGGCGTGATCCCCATCCACGGCATGCCGTCGGCACCGCATCTCGATTTTGCCGGCGAGGTCAGGGCGGCGACCAAATTCCCCGTCTTTCATGCCGCGCGCATCTCGGATGTCGCCACCGCCCGCCATGCCATCGCGGCCGGCAAGCTCGACATGGTCGGCATGACGCGTGCCCACATCGCTGACCCGCATATCACCAGGAAGGTGATGTCAGGCGAAGAACACCGCATTCGCCCCTGCGTCGGCGCGACCTACTGCCTCGACCGCATCTACGAGGGCGGCGGCGCGCTCTGCATCCATAACGCCGCAACGGGGCGCGAGGCGACGATCCCGCATGATATTTCCCGCACCGATGGGCCGCTGCGCAAGGTCGTCGTGGTCGGCGCCGGTGCTGCCGGGCTGGAGGCGGCTCGCGTCATGGCCGAGCGCGGCCACAAGGTGATCGTGCTCGAGGCGTCGGGCCAGGCTGGGGGACAAATCAGGCTCGCCGCCCAGAACCCGCGCCGGCGCGAACTGATCGGCATCGTCGATTGGCGGCTTGCCGAGCTGGAGCGCCTTGGCGTCGAGATCCGTTACGACATTTGGGCCGGCGTGGACGATGTGCTGGCGCTCGCGCCCGACGCCGTGGTGATCGCCACCGGCGGCCTGCCGCAGAACCCGCCACTCGATGCGGGCGACGATCTGGTGGCGTCGAGCTGGGACATCATCGCCGGCAGCGTCAAGCCAGCGGAGAACGTGCTGCTCTACGACGACAATGGCGGCCACCAGGGCATGACCGCCGCCGAACTCATCGGCAAGGCCGGGGCAAAGCTCGAACTGCTGACGCCGGAGCGCTTCTTCGTCCCAGAGATTGGCGGCATGAACCACGTACCTTACATGGAGGCGTTCCACCGCAATGGCGTGAAGATCACCATCAACACGCGGCTCAAGTCGGTCCGGCGCGACGGCAACCAACTGATAGCTGCACTGGCCTCCGATTTCGCCAAGGGCTGGAGTGAGGAGCGCCGTGTCGACCAGATCGTTGTCGAGCATGGCACCCTGCCGCTCGACGACCTCTATCTCGAGCTGAAGCCACAGTCGAAGAACTTGGGCGCCATCGACTATGAGCGTCTCGTTCATGGCGGCGACATCTTCACGGACAAGAACCCGGATGGCCGTTTCTTGCTCTTGCGCATCGGCGATGCCGTGCAGGCGCGCAATATCCATGCCGCCATCTATGACGGCATCAGGTTCGGGCTAAGGATCTGACGGGCTGGTCCGCCGCCTCGGCCGTCAGCCAGCGGACGAATTCACGCAGGCCCGGCCGGCCCTCGCCGCCGGGGCGGAAGGCGAGCCGGTAGGGCGCTTCGCCGACGATGCGGTTCGGCGACGCCATGATGAGCCGGCCCGAGGCGAGCTCGCGCTCGGCCAGCACCTCTGGCACCAGCGCCACGCCTAGGCCGGCGACCGCCGCCTCGACCACCATCGAGAACTGTTCAAAGCGGTGCCCGCGCAGCGTGGTGCGCGGGTCGATGCCGGCTGCCTGGAACCATTTCAGCCACAGTGTCGGCCGCGTCGACTGCTGCAGCAGCGGCAGCGCGGCAAGCTCGGCGTCGTCGAGGGCGGCGCGTCCGTCGAGCAGGGAAGGCGAGGCGACGACCACAAGCTGCTCGTCGAACAGCCTGACGATGCCCGCTTGCCCCGGTTCCGCCGGGCCGCGCTGGATCGCAGCATCGAAGGCTTCGGCTTCGAAGTCGACCGTTTCCAGCCGCACCGCAAGGTCAATGGCGACATGCGGATGGGCGGCATGGAAGCCGGCGAGCCTGGGGATCAGCCAGCGATCGGCCAGCGTTGGTAGCACCGCTATGCTCAGCACGTCGGACTGGCCGCCGAAGGCCATGGTCCGCACCGCTGCTTCATGCAGGCTGTCGAGGATCGCCTCAGCGTCGCGGGCAAAGCGGCGGCCGGCATCCGACAGCGCCAGACGCTGCCGGATACGGTGGAACAGAGCCACGCCCAGCCGGTCCTCCAATTGGCCGATCGACCGGCTGACCGAGCTCTGCGTCAGGCCGAGCTGATCGGCCGCGCGAATTGTCGTGCCGAGGCTGGCGCAGGCGCGGAATGCCTCAAGCTCTGCAATCGTCGGGACATAGCTGCGGCGCATTGGTTGGCCTGTCGTCGAGTTGATCGAATTTGCGCATAAACTATGCGAGATTACTTGTTAGCGAAAAGTGCCAAGGCGGTCTAGGATGAGCGAAAATCACCTATTCTCCGGAGGAACCATGAGCGCATCCACACCGGCCGGCGGCGGCAGCTTTGTCTGGGCCGACCCGTTCCTGATCGAAGACCAGTTGAGCGAAGACGAGCGCATGATGCGCGATGCGGCAGCAAGCTTTGCCGCCGACAAGCTCGCGCCGCGCGTCGAGGAAGCCTATCTCGACGAGAAGACCGATCCGGCGATCTTCCGCGAAATGGGCGAGGCAGGCCTGCTCGGCGTGACCGTTCCCGAGGAATATGGCGGCCTGGGCGCCGGCTACGTCACCTACGGCCTTGTCGCCCGCGAGGTCGAACGCGTCGATTCGGGCTACCGCTCAATGATGTCGGTGCAGTCGTCGCTGGTGATGTATCCGATCTATGCCTACGGCTCCGAGGAGCAGCGCAAGAAGTACCTGCCCAAGCTCGCTTCTGGTGAGTGGATCGGTTGCTTCGGCCTGACCGAGCCGGACGCGGGTTCCGATCCGGGCGGCATGAAGACCCGCGCCGAGAAGACGGCCAACGGCTACAAGATCAGCGGCTCGAAGATGTGGATTTCGAACGCGCCGATCGCCGACGTCTTCGTCGTCTGGGCAAAGTCCGCTGCCCATGACAACCAGATCCGCGGCTTCGTGCTGGAAAAGGGCATGAGGGGCCTGTCGGCGCCGAAGATCGGCGGCAAGCTGTCGCTGCGCGCTTCGATAACCGGCGAGATCGTCATGGAGGGCGTCGAAGTCGGCGAAGACGCGCTGCTGCCGAACGTTTCAGGCCTCAAGGGTCCCTTCGGCTGCCTCAACCGCGCCCGCTACGGCATCTCCTGGGGTGTCATGGGTGCCGCTGAGGATTGCTGGCACCGTGCCCGCCAGTACGGCCTCGACCGCAAGCAGTTCAACAAGCCGCTGGCCGGCATGCAACTCTACCAGAAGAAACTGGCCGACATGCAGACCGAGATTGCTCTTGGTCTCCAGGGCTCGTTGCGCGTCGGCCGTCTGATGGACGAGCACAAGTTCGCGCCCGAGATGATCAGCCTCGTCAAGCGCAACAATTGCGGCAAGGCGCTGGACATCGCGCGTGTCGCCCGCGATATGCATGGCGGCAACGGCATCCAGATCGGCTACCACGTCATGCGCCATGCGCAGAACCTGGAGACGGTCAACACCTACGAAGGCACGCACGACGTGCATGCGCTGATCCTGGGCCGCGCCCAGACAGGCCTGCAGGCTTTCTTCTGAGCCTTCGATCGACATGCTGAAGGTCATGGCGGCCGCATGGACACTCCATGCGGCCGTTTTGTTGGCCACAGGCCGGGATGGGTGCGCGTTAAGTTCGCTTTCTGGTTTAGGTGGTGCGATTTAAATTCGACCATAGCGCGAATTGTTTCATAATCATGAAACACGCCGTTGGCTTCTCGACGTCAGGCGGATACATGGCGTCGATAATTCCCTGAGGCGTCCGGCAGTATTTCGTTGGACTGTCAGAGGGGATATCGTTGATGAACGCCAAGACGACATTCGAAAATGCCGGTCAGATCCTGTGGTTCGGCGACAACCTCATGACCATCCGCGTAGCAGCGAGCATCGAAAACGATCACACCAGCATTATCGAATGCCGCATGCCCGCAGGGGGCGTATCGCCGCTGCAGGTGACCTTGAGTGGCGATGGGCTTATCCACATTCTCGACGGCATGATGCGGTTTCAGGTTGGCGACAGGATTTTTCTCGCCCATGTCGGGCAGACGGTCGTGGCACCCAATCGGCTTCCGCATGATTTCGAGATCGTGTCCGCCGACGGCGCGACCTGCCTGATTGTCACCGAAGGTGACGAGTTTGAGCAATTGGTCCGCCAGATGAGCCGTTCGGATCCCTCAGTCGCCGGGGTTTTTTCCGACGATCGCGCGAGCAGTTCCATCGAGGCCGTCGGCGCCCCGCTACCATAGCGCCGGCGCTCGGCAGGGGCGCATCCGTCCAGCCATCATTCAGGCATGGCAGTTGAAGATCGGCTCGCCAAAGATGGCCGGGTCGATGTCGAGGCCAAGCCCTGGGCCGGTCGGCATGCTCATCATGCCATCCAAGATGGTAAAACTTCCGCGCGCGTTAGACACCGTCACCCAGTTGTGGAAGTCGACGGTGTGCTGCCTGAGATGTTCCGGTGTCGACGACATCAGGCCGGAATAGGCCGCCGTGTCGATCTGGGCACCGCCCGTATCCTCGATGGTAACCTTGAGGTTCCTGGCGATCGCGATGTCGCGCAGCAGCTTTGCCTTGCTCAGGCCGCCGACCCGCGCCAGCTTGATCGTGATGCCGTCGACCAGTCCGTCCGAAATGGCCCGGATCAGCACGTCGACGCCGTCGATCGTTTCGTCAAGCACCAGTGGCCGGTCGGTGGCGCGGCGGATGGCGAGGTTTTCCTCATAGCTCGCACAGGGCTGCTCCAGCGTGTAGTCGAGATTTCGCGTCGCCATCAGGAAGCGGCGGGTTTCGGCCGTGCCCCAACTGGCGTTGGCGTCGCAGAACAGGACCGTGTCGGCCGGAACGCTTGCTCGTACGGCCTCGAGCCGGGCGATGTCCTCGTTGACGTCGAGCCCGACCTTCACCTGCAGGCGGCGGTAGCCCTCGGCGATGTATTTCGTCGCCCGTGCCGCCATGGCGTCTGGCGCCTGTTGGGCGATGGAGCGATAGAGCGCCAGCGCCGATCCCTCCGCGCCGCCGCTCATCGCCGCAACCGAAAGCCCCGAGCGTTTGCCTGACAGATCCCACAGCGCCATGTCGAGCGCCGACTTGGCATAGGGGTGGCCCTTGAGCAGCAGGTTCATGCGCCGGTTGAGGGCCTCGGTGCCGGATGCATCGCAGCCGAGCAGTTGCGGCGCCAGTTCCTGCATAGCCTTGCGTGCACCGGCGGCAAAGGCCGGGTCGTAGAAGCTGCCCAGCGGCGCCATCTCGCCATAGCCCGCAACGCCGTCGCGGCTGGTGATTTCGACGATGGTCGAATCGAAGCCTTCGGCGCTGCGCCCGCCCGAGCAGCGATAGGTACCGTCGCGAAACGGCTGCCATTGGCGGAAGATGCGGATGCTCGAAATCGTCGCGTCGCTCATGCTGTCCCCGGGCGCAGGCTTGATGTGCACCAAGGATAGCGTGGCCGATACCCGGCAGCGATAAGGGAAGCGGCGCTTGCAGGCGTCGTATTCGTGACAACTGCTCTCGATTCCTGGTTCGTACGAGGCGCGAAGTGTTTCAGATTGCGGATACAGCTTTCGGTTTTGCTGAATTCGAACGGATACGCTCACCCCTTAGAGCAAGGCCATCGCGGCGCCCGGCGCTGCGCTTGTTCGAAAAGGAAAACACAGTGACCATTCATGCAAAGACCGAGAATGATGGCGAACTGCTGTGGTTCAACGGCAGTCTTGCGACCATCCGGGTTTCGGGTCAGGCGGGCGCCGACACCATCAGCGTCATCGAGCACCTGATGCCGTACGGCTCGTCGCCGCCGCTCCATATTCACCGCAACGAGGACGAGGTCTTCCACATTCTCGAGGGCGTGGTGCGCTTTAATGTCGGTGGCAAGGACCTTTACGGCCGCGCCGGCCAGACCATGCTGGCGCCGAAGGGCATTCCGCACAGCTATCGCGTCGAATCCGCCGAGGGCGCCCGCTGCCTGACCATCACGACGCGCGGCGATTTCGAGCGCATGGTGCGCGAAGTCAGCATTCCGGCCCCGAGGGCGGAGATCCCGCCGCAGGAAGCACCGACAGCTGAAGTCATCGCCATGCTGACCGAGGCTTGCGCCCGCAACGGCATCGACATCATCGGCGCGCCGCTGAACTGACCTGACTGGGTGGCGGGGCGGATGGCGTCCATTCGTCCCGCCGTCGCTTTTGTGATGGATTTTGACCCGGGCAGGGACGACACTCGACCAGATGCACTCGAATTTGAGGCGGCAAGCTGGCCATGAGCAAAGCGTTTTTGTCCCATCTGTCCTCCGAGTTGGAGGGACTGAAATCGGCCGGGCTCTACAAGTCCGAGCGCGTCATCACCTCGACGCAGAGCGCCGAGATCGAGGTCGGCGGCGAAAGGGTGCTGAATTTCTGCGCCAACAACTATCTCGGCCTTGCCGACAGCCACGAGTTGCGCGACGCCGCCAAGAAAGCCCTCGACCGCTACGGCTATGGCATGGCCTCGGTGCGCTTCATCTGCGGCACGCAGGAAGAGCACAAGGAACTGGAAACGAAGCTGTCGGCATTCCTCGGAATGGAGGACACGATCCTCTATTCCTCCTGCTTCGACGCCAATGCCGGCCTGTTCGAAACGCTGCTGGGCGAAGAGGACGCGATCATTTCCGATGCCCTCAACCACGCCTCGATCATCGATGGCGTGCGCCTGTCGAAGGCCAGGCGCTTTCGCTACGCCAACAACGACATGGCGGCGCTTGAGGAGGAATTGAGGAAGGCCGAGGGCAGCCGCTTCAAGCTGATCGCCACCGACGGGGTGTTCTCGATGGACGGCATCATCGCCAATCTTGGGGGCGTCTGCGACCTGGCCGAAAAATATGGGGCGATGGTGATGGTCGACGACAGCCATGCCGTGGGCTTCGTCGGCAAGCACGGTCGCGGCACGCCGGAGCATTGCGGCGTCGAGGGCAGGGTCGACGTCATCACCGGGACGCTGGGCAAGGCGCTTGGCGGCGCTTCCGGCGGCTACACCTCGGCCAAGCGCGAGACGGTCGATTGGTTGCGGCAGCGTTCCAGGCCTTATCTGTTCTCCAACACGCTGGCCCCGTCGATAGCCGGTGCCTCGATCAAGGTGCTCGACATGATCGCCTCGGGCGGAGCCTTGCGCGAAAAGCTCTATGCCAATGCCGCCCGGTTCCGCTCGGGCATGCGCAAGCTCGGCTTCACGCTCGCCGGCGCCGACCATCCGATCATTCCTGTCATGCTGGGAGACGCCTCGCTCGCCCAGGAAATGGCG
Source organism: Aminobacter aganoensis (assembly GCF_014206975.1). GTDB lineage: Bacteria > Pseudomonadota > Alphaproteobacteria > Rhizobiales > Rhizobiaceae > Aminobacter > Aminobacter aganoensis. The sequence goes on along the minus strand of NZ_JACHOU010000002.1, from coordinate 112,974 downwards.
GCGCAGATGCTCAAGCGTGGCATCTACGTCATCGGCTTCTCGTTCCCGGTCGTGCCAAAGGGGCAGGCGCGCATCCGCACGCAGATGTCGGCGGCGCATTCTGCTGCCGATATTGACCGAGCGGTGGCCGCTTTCGGCGACGTCGGGCGAGAATTGGGCGTCGTTTCTTAAGCCACCGGCAGCGCCAAAAGCGATTCTGGGTCAAGGGATTCGCAGGAGAAGACAATGTCGAACATGATGCGCGCTCTGGTGAAGGCCAAGGCCGAACCGGGCATCTGGATGGAAGAGGTACCAGTGCCCGAGATCGGCCCCAACGACGTGCTGATCAAGGTCAGGAAGTCGGCGATCTGCGGCACCGACGTCCACATCTACAATTGGGACCAGTGGGCGCAGAAGACGGTGCCGGTGCCCATGGTGACGGGGCATGAGTTCGTCGGCACTGTTGCCGATTTCGGCGCCGGCGTGAAGGACTACAAGGTTGGCCAGCGAGTATCGGGCGAGGGTCACATCGTCTGCGGCCACTGTCGCAACTGCCGCGCCGGGCGGGGGCACCTCTGCCGCAACACGCTGGGCGTCGGTGTCAACCGCCCCGGCTCCTTCGCTGAATATGTCGCCATCCCCCAGCACAACGTCGTGCCGATCCCCGACGACGTGTCCGACGAGATCGCCGCGATCTTCGACCCGCTCGGCAATGCCGTGCACACGGCCCTGTCCTTCGATCTGGTCGGCGAGGATGTGCTGGTCACCGGTGCCGGGCCGATCGGCATCATGGGGGCTCTGGTCGCCCAGTGCGTCGGCGCCAGGAAGGTCGTCATCACCGACATCAACCCTGTCCGTCTGGCGCTGGCGAAAAAGCTCGGCGTCCATCACGTGGTCGATGCGTCGAAGGAGAAACTGCGCGACGTGATGCGCGACGAGGGCATGACCGAAGGTTTCGATATCGGGCTTGAGATGTCGGGTTCAGCGGTCGCCTTCCGCGACATGATCGACACCATGAACAATGGCGGCAAGATTGCCATCCTCGGCATCGCCCCGACCGGCTTCGAGATCGACTGGAACAAGGTCATCTTCAAGATGCTGCATCTCAAGGGCATCTACGGCCGTGAGATGTTCGAGACCTGGTACAAGATGATCGCGCTGGTGCAAGGGCCGCTCGACGTGACGGGCCTCATCACGCACCGCATCGGCATCGACGACTACCAGGCCGGTTTTGACGCCATGCGCAGCGGCAATTCCGGCAAAGTGGTGATGGATTGGTGACGCAAGGAAAGTTTTTTCACTGTAAGGTGAAATTTTCGAATAAAGCCCCGTTGTCAGCCGAAGCCGCTGTTGCTATCGAAGCGGGCCCTTCGGCTGGAAACGACGATGCGCAGTCACATACGCACCCTTACTGCTCGGCATGAGCCGAAAGGACAGATGATCTCGCACGTCAAGTCGGGATCGGGCGCGATCGTCGGCCTGGCCGCCGTCGGTGGCCTTGCCTCAGTCACCGGCCTGCCGATGCTCATCGCGCCGCTGGGCGCGACCGCGGTCCTGCTGTTCGGCCAGCCGGCCAGCCCTCTGGCCCAGCCGATCAACATTTTCGCCGGCTACTTCATCGCGACGATGATCGGGGTGGCGGCTGCTATGGCGTTTCCCGGAATGTGGGAGGTCTCGGCGGTCGCGGTCGGTGTCTCGATCGCGCTGATGCTGATGTTCCGCGTTACCCATCCGCCAGCAGGTGCGATTCCGCTTGTGGCGACAGCCACGCCTTTTCAGGGCAGCACGCTGTTCGTCGTCGTGCTGCTGAGCTGCATCAGCCTGCTTGTGCTGGCGCTCGTCCATCACTGGATCCCGCCTCGCGTCCAGTATCCGCGCCGCGTCGACTGACGTTTTTGGCTCTGCGCGTGCGGCAACGAAGCAGTTCAGGTCAATTCGCGTTGCCTTTCAGATTGATGCTCTGCTTGGTGTGAAATTCTTCCAGCTCCTTGTCGCCGAGCTTTCTGGCCGCAAACGCTATGCCGCTATGTGTAGCTTCGAGGTTTGGATTGATGACTAGCGATCTTTTGAAATAGGTAAGGGCACGTTCCGGTTGGTCATGTTCCTCCAGAATGCGTCCGTGATCCGTCAGCAGTTCTGCAACGTTGGGCAACCGATTCTCGGCTTCTGCGAACCAACGCTCAACTACCGCCAGATCATCGCCGCGCAAATGTGTTGTGAGGGCAAAACCCCAATAGAGCGCGCCGTTGTCGGGATCTAGCAGCCAAGGCTTGATTGAAGCGCCGGATAGCCTGCTCGTAATCATTGGCGTTGAATGGCTCCCAACCTCTCTTGATCGCGTGCTGTGCTCCCCTGTCCAGCCGGTTGCCTGTCGCTTGCCGTATGCCTTCTACGAATTTCTTATCCACTTCCAGAAGGCGGGCATCTTTGTGCTGCCCTTCCCACAAAGGCATTTCCTTTGCCAGCACAGCGTACTGGCAGCAGAGCAACAGCCCGAGTGAGATGCATACTGTCCAGAGTTTTGATGCCAACGAAGGCCTTGCGACCTTTGACGTAAACCCTTCGTATGTTCCCATAGCCAGACTGACATGATGTTATCGCTGCGAAAACGCGCCTGCAATCATTAGTCTTAACCTGGCAGCGACCTTGCAATCAGCACGGGATTTTGGATGAGCAAATATCGTATCGTTCTGCTTGGCACGAAGGGTGGCCCGGCGATCCGCCCCGGTGGCCCTTGGCCGACATCCACGCTGGTTGAGCTCGGCGGGCGTACAATCGTCGTGGATTGCGGGCTCGGCGTGACGCGCGGAGTGACCGATGCCGGTCTCAGCCTCAAGGCGCTCGACCTGATTTTCATCACCCATCTCCATTCCGACCACGTGCTCGAGCTGGGCGCCTTGCTCCACACCGCCTGGACGGCCGGGCTTGCGACGCCGGTCAAGGTTTTCGGTCCTGCCGGCTTGAATCGATACTGGCAGGGTTTCGTGCAAGCGCTTGAATTCGACATCGAAATCCGGATCATCGACGAAGGCCGACCTGATCTGCGCGAGATGGTCGAGGTCGTGGAGTTCGGCGAGGGTGAGGTGCTGCGCGACGGCGATCTGTCGGTCACAGCCCTGCGCGTCGACCACCCGCCTGTCACCGAGTGCTTCGCCCTGCGCTTCGAACACCAGGGCACGGCAATCGTCTTTTCCGCCGACACCGCCTTTTTCCCGCCCTTGGCGGATTTCGCGCGCGGCGCCGACATCCTGCTGCACGAGGCGATGCTGGAAGAAGGCGTCGAGCGGCTGGTGGCGCGCACCGGCAACGGCGCGCGGTTGCGCGAGCATCTGATGGCAAGCCACAGCCTTGCCGGCGAGGCGGGCACGATCGCGGCGCGTGCCGGCGTCGGCCGCCTGGTGCTCAATCACCTCATTCCCGCCGACGATCCCGAGATAGGCGAGGCCGACTGGGTCGAGGCTGTCAGGAAAACATGGAATGGTACCTTGACGATCGGCCGCGACGGGCTTGTTGTGGTGGTCGAGGGCGATGACGCCCGCAATCGGGAGGACCTGCATGAAACTGGCGACGCTGAAGAACGGTTCGCGTGACGGGAAACTGGTCATCGTCTCGCGCGACCTGACGCGATACACCGATGCATCCTTCCTGGCGCCGAACTTGCAGGCGGCGCTGGACGACTGGCGTCGGATTTTCCCGCACATCACAGCATTGGCGGATTCGCTGGAAATCGGTTCGGTGCCTTCGTCGCGCTTCCATGAGCATGACGCCCATTCGCCCCTGCCACGCGCCTACCAGCGCCTCGGCGGCGGCGATGCCTTTGTCGGCCCGCGCGATCCGATCGAACTGGCCGGCAAGACGCGCGATGCCAAGATAGAGGCGGCCGTTGCCGTGATCGTCGCAGACGTTGCGATGGGCGCGACGGCTGACGCCGCCAAGGACGCCATTGCCCTTGTTGTGCTCTCGGCCGACACGGACCTCGATGCCGGCCACAGCGGAACGTCGGCTCTGTCGCCTGTCGCGGTGACGCCCGACGAACTGGGCGATGCCTGGGACGGTGCGGTGCACCTGCCGCTGCAGGCGGGCACGCGAAGCATTGCCTCGGTCGGCTGGACCAGCTTTCCGAAGCTGATTGCCGATGCGGCGTCGACCAGACCGCTGGGCACCGGCGCCATCGTCAGGGGCGCGGTCGAGGCGCTGTCGGTTTCGCTCGGCGACACGCTGCGGGTCGAGATGAAGGACAAGTCCGGCCACTCGATCTTCGGTGCGATCGAACGTCAGGTTGGCAGGTTCGAGCCGGCCTGAGGCCGCCATGGACATGACGAGCCATTTTTGCCGCATGGCGCGGAACAATTTGTGGTCCAACGACCGCATCTACCGCGCCGTGACGGCCCTGCAGCCTGGTGAGTTCGCGGCCACGCGCACCAGCTTCTTTCCCTCGCTCCAGGAAACGCTGAACCACATCCTCGAGGTCGACCTCTATTATCTCGACATGATCGAGGAGACGGGAGCGGGACGCAGGATATTCGATCGCTTCGTCGTGTTCGAGGATGCCGTGGCTCTGGCGGAGGCGCAGTTGGTGTTCGATCGCAGGCTGGTGGCCGTCTGTGACCGGCTGGCTGAAGCCGATCTCGACCGGCGAGTCCTTTCCGACAGAGGCGAAGCCGGGCAGATACCGGAACGCATCGGCGACCTGCTGGCGCATCTGTTCATCCACCAGATCCACCACCGCGGGCAGGTACATGCGATGCTGTCCGGTACGTCGGTCGCACCGCCGCAACTCGACGAGTTCTTCCTGGACTACGATTTGCAGTTCCGCGTTGGGGAGGTCGAAGGGCTGGGCCTTTAGGCGAGCGCTACATCGTAGCGCGCAAACATCGGATCAGCGGTCAGGATGACGAGGTTCTCGACTTGTGCCTGAGCGATCAGCAGCCGGTCGAATGGGTCGCGATGATGGTCGGCAAGATGCTCGACGCGCGACGCGTGGTGCTCATTGATCGATAGTATCGGAGTTCCGCGTTCATTGAGCACTTGCACCATGTCGCCATCGACACGCAACTTGCCGCTGGATCGCTTGATGGCAATTTCCCAAATAGAAACGGCGCTGATGGCTATTCCTTCGCCGCGCGCAATGATCATGCGGTGTTCAGGCGAGAGCCTCTCGTCGTCGCGAAGCGCCCAAAGGAACACATGGGTGTCCAGAAGGAATTTCGGGTCGCTCACTTGGCGTATTCGTCCCATTCAGGGCCGAGTTCGTCAAATTCATCGGCGATCCAGACCTTGCCTTTCATCGCGCCAATGATGCTCTGGCGCGATGACGCGACGTCTACGGGAGCAGCAATCGTGGCCACAGCCTTGCCGTCGCGTGTAACAACGATCTCCTCGCCGGCTTCCACCCGTTCGATAAGTTCGGAAAACTTGGCCTTGGCTTCTGCAACCGAAATGTTCATGGCGCGATCCCTGTGATAATTTAGGTCACAATCGCCTGTCCTGCAAACCGGCCGGCCGCTTTCTCAGTCAGCCCTTGCTCTGCTGAATCGCCATGTAGAGGTTGGTGCAGCGCGTGCCGGAGCGGCAATAGGCGAAGACCGGGCCATCCATCTCGTCGAGCGCATCGGCCATGTCGGCAACGTTGTCGCCGGTCATCTGGCCGCTGATGACGGGGATGTAGCGGAAAGCGAGGCCGGCGGCCTCGACCGCCGCCTTGACGCTGTCCGCGGAAGGCTGGCCGGGCTGCTCGTCGTCGGGCCTGTTGCAGATGACGCTCTTGAAGCCAGCGGCCTTGATGGCGGCAACTTCGTCCGGCGTGATCTGGCCGGAAACCGAGTATTCGTCGGTGATCTGGCGAAATTCCATGTTCGTCCTCGCAGGGTTCGTGGCCGCATGCGCGGCTGGTCGAAGCCAGTCTTGCCACTCTCGGCGCGTCGGGGCAACCGTCTGGAGGTAGCAGAGCAGGCGGGGAGCCGGTTCAGGCCGGCTCCCCGTCATGTCAGTGGGTTTCGCCGGAGCCGCCGACGGCAACGAGATTGAACGGCCTGCCTTCGACTGCAATGTCGGCTGTCTGTTCAAACGTCTCGGCGTCTATGGTGTGCAGCAGGCCCTTCAGCGGGTTCGAGACGACGATGCGGTCGCCGGCAACGGCGATGCGCGGGCGCGGATCGCTCCAGTGGCCGTCCATGCTGTAGGGCTCGGTCAGCTTGAGCGAGCCATCCAACTTGGCGGCTACCACGTCGATACGGTGCAGGCTGCCATCCTCTGTGAAGACATAGGCGAATTTTGCCCGCACCGGATCGACGGCGAAATGCACGCGGCGTGTCGGCAGTTCGAGCAGCCTGAAGGCGTTCTCGGACTTCGGGTCGATCAGTACGACGGCGCTGGGGCCATAGTTGCCGAGAAAATACTGCAGGCCACGGCCGCCCACCAGCGTGGTCGACTTGCCTTCGGGAAGGCCGGCGTAAGGCAGCAGGTCGATTGCCGGGGCACCTTTGCCAACCGACATGACGAGCAGGCCCTTGGCACAGGCAACGGCGATCAGATTGCCCGACGACGCCTCGCCATGCAGGTCCGGGCATTCGTGCAGATCGCCGACAGATGCTCCGGAGCGGTCGACCACGCGAATGCCGACGGGCAGTTCATCGGGCTTTTCAGCGTTTGGCTCCGACACCAGCACGTGGTCGCCCAGCGCGATGGCCACGCCGTGATGCGGCGCGTCGGTAGCCACTTCGCGAATGGCCGGTTTGCCCTCGAGGATGTCTGCCTCCCTTGTAACCCGCGCCTTTCCTTCGCCATCGAAGAACAAGGCGATGTCGCCATCATGGTCGACGAAATGCGATGGTTTCTTGCCCTCGAAGCTGATGTCGAGAAGCTTTGGCGCCTCGACGTCGATGTCGCCGTGATCGCCATGGTCGCCGAAGGAAATGCCGCTCGAAAGCGCCGAGATCACATCTCCCTTGCCCTGCAAGGCAAAGACGGTACGGCCGCTGTCGCTGCGGTAGAGGCTGGTTGGCGCCTTGATGGTGAAAGTGTCGATCTTATGACCCGTCTCCATGTCGATGGCGTGGACGATCGGTTGGGCGTGATCGGAAACGAACAGCCGCCATGCCGATTTTTCCTCGGCATGGGCTGGTGTAATCGGAGAGGCGGCGAAAATAGCCAAGGCCGATGCGGCCGAAAGCAGGGACTTCATAGGTAGCTCCATATGTTATTACGTAACAAATTAAACCGGCCGGCACGACAGAGTCCCGCCTTTGTCGGGCAGGGTACGCCGAGGCTGTTGGGCCGGCATCTGCCGGCCTCGATTGCTTGAATCAGTTTCGCCGGACGTCGCGCCAAGTCATTGAAGGCGCTGGATTGTCGGGCGCGTGAGGGTCGTCAGCTTCCCGATATGGCTGCTTTGATAGTGCCGATGTTGGCTTTCATCATGTCGATGTAGGTGGTCGCCGGGCCGCCGGCCTTGGACAGCGCATCGGAGTAGAGCGTGCCGCCGACCTTGACGCCGGTTTCCGAAGAAATCTGCTCGATCAGTCGCGGATTGGTGATGTTTTCGAGAAAGATCGCCGACGCCTTGTCGCCCCGTACCTGCATGATCAGTGCAGCGACGTCGGCGGCGGAGGCTTCGGCCTCGGTCGAGATGCCTTCCGGCGCCAGGAAGGTCAGGCCATAGGCGTTCTCGAAATAGCCGAAGGCATCATGCGAGGTGATGACCGTGCGCTTGTCCTCGGGGATGCCTGCCACCGTCGTCTTGATCTCTTCATCGGCTGCGTCGAGTTTGGCGGTGTAGGCAAGCGCGTTGGCCTTGTAGATGTCGCAGTTGGTGACGTCGGCAGCGCAAAATGCGTCGGCGATGTTCCTCACATAGATCCTGGCGTTGGCGACCGACTGGAAGGCATGCGGATCGAGGTCGCCATGGTTGTGATGGTCGCTGCCCGCCTCGGCAGCGTGCTCGTGTTCTTCCTTCATCTTGATCGGCTCGACGCCCTTGGTCAGTTCGACCACCGAAGCCTTGGTCGCGCTGGCTTCGACGAGGCGTTGCAGGAAGCCTTCGAACTGCAGGCCGTTGACCAGCACGACATCGGCCTTGGACATGCTGACCGCGTCGGCCGGCGAGGGCTCGTAGACATGGGCGTCGCCATCCGGGCCGACCAGCGTCGTCAGTTCGATGCGGTCACCGCCGACATTTGTGGCAAAGTCGCCAATGATCGAGAAACTCGCCACGACTTTCAGCGGCTCGGCCGAAGCCGAAGCGGTCCATGCGGAAGTTAATGTTATAACGCTCATCGCGGAGGCGAAAGCAATCTTCCTGAGCATAAAGTTCTCCTGTCTTGGGAATCGGAAGTTCGAAGGGTTCAGGCGGTGCGGTGGCGGTGGCGGCGCAGCTTGGTGTTGAAGACGCCGCGCGTGCCGAACAGGATGGACGCCAGATAGATCGCACCGGCGGAAAGGATGATCGCCGGGCCCGAGGGCAGGGAGGCATGGTAGGACACCAGCAGCCCGGCGACGCAGGAGACCGAGCCAAAGCCGAAGGCCAGCGCGCACATCGGTTCGACCCGCGCCGTCCAGAAGCGGGCGGCTGCGGCCGGCAGCATCATCAGGCCTACGGAAAGCAGTGTTCCAAGCGCCTGGAAGCCGCCGACGAGATTGAGCACGACAAGGCCGAGGAAGATGAAATGGACCGGCGTGCCCAGCCGGCTGACCGAGCGCAGGAACAACGGGTCGAGACACTCGGCGACCAGCGCGCGCCAGAAGATCGCCAGCGTAAAAAGCGTGATGCCCGAGATCAAGGCGATCAGCGTCAGCGCATCGTCGTTGAGCGCCAGCACCGTGCCGAACAGCACATGCATCAGGTCGACGCTCGAGCCGCGCAGCGACACGATCAGCACGCCGAGCGCCAGTGAAATCAGGTAGAAGGCGGCCATCGAGGCGTCTTCGCGCTGTACGGTGAAGCGCGACACCGCGCCGGCACCGAGCGCCACGATGACGCCGGCAATCAGCCCGCCGATGGTCATTGGCACGATCTGCAAACCGTAGAGCAGGAAGCCGGCGGCAGCGCCTGGCAGGATGGCATGCGCCATGGCGTCGCCGGTCAGGCTCATGCGCCTCAGCATCAAGAACACGCCGACAGGGCAGGCACCAAGCGCCAGCATCAGCGAGCCGGCAAGCGCACGCTGCATGAAGCCGAACTCGACGAACGGAGCGATCAGGAAATCATACATCGTCAAGCTGCCCGCGGGCCAGATTCATGATCGGGATGGCCGTGGACCTCGCCGTGCTCATGATGGTGGTGGTCGTCATGGCCATGCGCGTGGGCATGGCCGGGTTCCGGCTCGCACCATGGTGCATCGTCGTGCCAGGCTTCGTCGAAACGCCGGGCCCTCAGGAGGTTTTCCGGCCGCAGCGTCTCGATCGTTTCGCCCCATGCGATCGGCTGGCGGGCGAGCAGCAGGGTGTCGGGAAAATGTGCACGCACCAGTTCGAGATCGTGGGCGACCACCATTACAGTGCGGTTTTCGCCGTGCCAGCGCTTGATCAGCCTGATCAGGTCGCCGACCGTCTTGGCGTCGACCGCGTTGAACGGCTCGTCGAGCAGGATGATGTCGGCGTCCTGGACCAGCACGCGGGCAAACAGCGCGCGCTGCAGCTGTCCGCCAGACAGCGTGTCGATCGGCCGTTTCTCGAAGCCTTCCAGCCCGACGGCCATCAAGGCGTGGCCGACGGCTTCGCGATCTTCCTTGGTATAGCGGCCGAGCAGGCCGCGCCTCGGCCACAGGCCGAGCGACACGAGATCGACGACGCGAGAAGGAAAGCTGCGGTCGAGTTCCGATTGCTGTGGCAGATAGGCGATACGTTTGCCAGGTGCGAGCGTGCAACTGCCGGCCATCGGCTTCAACACGCCGACGATGCCCTTCATCAGCGTGGACTTGCCCGAGCCATTGGCGCCGACGACCGCCGTCAGTGAACCGGTCCTGATTGAGCCGTTCAGGTGATGGACCGCCGGATGGCTGTTGTAGCCCAGCGTCAGGTCCTTGAATGTCAGGCAGGCGTCGGTCATCGATCTGTCCACAGGCAACCGCTCGTTCGAACCCTGGATATGTGATGTTATTACATTAGTCAACGATGTGCTGCGACAAAGCGGTGCATTTTCCCTGCAGCACCGCGGCGAACCGTACTGGCCCACGGAATTTGACTATTGCGGCCTTGCGTCCAAGGGCCAGCAAAATCTAAGAAGGCGCCACCTGTAACGGAAGGAGACCACCATGAGCGTTCGTCGTATCGATGTCGGCCCTCGCATGAGCCAGATCGTCATCCACAACAACACCGTTTACCTGGCAGGCCAGGTCGGCGCCCCGGGCGAAAGTGTTGCCGCGCAGACCAAGGCCATCCTGGCCGAGATCGACGCGCTGCTGGCCAAGGCCGGCACCGACAAGACCAAGATACTCCAGGCGATCATCTGGCTCGACGACATGTCGACCTTCGCCGAAATGAACTCGGTGTGGGATGGCTGGGTGCCGCAGGGCAACACGCCGGCGCGCGCGACCGGCGAAGCCAAGCTGGCCGGCCCGGAATACAAGGTCGAGATCATCGTCACGGCTGCTGCCTGACGATAGCCTTCGGCTTCGAGCCCAAAGAAACGCCGCGCGTCCCCGGGATGCGCGGCGTTTTTTGCTTTTTCTAGCTGTCGGACGGCGTGAAGCGGGCGACCACCGCATGGGCATTCGCCGGATAGGTGAAGCGCACATGCGTGACGGGACGCTCGGCGCTCCAGGTCCGCCTTTCGATGACCAGGCAGGGCGCTCCGGCCGACAGGCCGAGATCCGCTGCTGTCTCGGCATCGGCGGCAGCTGCCCGGATGACGTGTTCGGCGGCACTCCACGGCACTTGTCCGATCAGCCACGGGCCGGGTGCTGTTTCGATGAATTCCTCGTCGGCGGCCTCAGGCACCGCGGCGAGGTTGATTAGCCGGTCTTCGACGCAAAATGGCCGCGCGCCGGCATGGTGGCGGCATTTCAATGCCAGCAACTGGCCCGACACGCTCGATCCCAGCCTGTCGCGGTCGCCGGCGCCGGCGCGTCGCTTGATCTGCGACATCAACTCGTAGCGATAGGGCAGGCCAAGCGCTTCGACCTCGATGCGGATGTCGTGAATCTCGAGCACGGCTGCCTGCGACTGCGGCCGGCGGACGAAACTGCCAGAGCGCCGACGCCGCTCGATCAGCCCGGCCTTGGCGAGCTGCGACAGCGCCTTGTTCACGGTCATGCGCGAACAGCCATATTCCTCGGTCAGTTCGTGTTCGAAGGGAATGCGATAGCCGGGTTCCCACTCGCCCGAAACGATGCGGTCCCGGATGTCGTTGAGGATGCGCTGGTAGAGCGACGTCGCGGCATCGCCGCTCTCCGGCGTTTCAACCAGGTCCGCTATCGAATCAGGCACCAGGAGTCCCCCGCCTTTACGCCGCCGTCAGTTGCATCATCACGCTCCGGAACCGCGCTGCAATAGCATCTCGGCGGAAATGTTGGCCATCCGAAACGACTTTGCGCCCATAGACCCAGGCACAATCGACCTTGCCGCCACGCGCGAAGATCCAGGCGTCGAGAATGGCGTCTCCTGATTTTCCCGCCAGCGTCGGGTGGGTGGCGTCGAGCGAGATGAAATCCGCAGGCGCACCCGCCGCGATGGCAGCGTATCTGGCGCCGAGCGCCTGCGATCCGCCTGCGAGGGCGGCGTCGAACAGCGCGCGCCCTGTCGATTGGCCCGATGTTGCAAGCACATTGCGGGCGCGATGCGCCAGCCTTTGCGAATATTCGAGCATGCGCAGCTCGCCGCCGACGCCGATCTCGACATTCGAATCCGAGCCGACGCCATACCTGCCGCCATGTTCGACGAACAGCGGCGCCGAAAAGACGCCGTCGCCGAGATTGGCCTCGGTGATCGGACACAGTCCGGCGACCGCTCCCGACCGGGCCATGGCGGTCGTCTCGGCCTCGGTCATGTGCGTGGCATGGATCAGGCACCAGCGTTTGTCGACGTCGGCATTACGCAGAAGCCACTCGACGGGCCGGTTGCCGGACCATGCGACGCAATCTTCGACTTCCTTCACCTGTTCGGCGATGTGGATGTGGATCGGCCCGGTGGTCATGGCGGTGACGACCGGCAATTCGTCCGGGGTCGCTGCGCGCAGGCTGTGCGGCGCAAGACCGAGCACCGCGCCATCGACGCCGGCGACCGCCTCGCCACACTTCTCAAAAAGCTTCGCGAAGCGATTCGTATCGTTGATGAATCGCCGTTGGCCGTCATTGGCCGGCGTACCGCCGAACCCGGAATGTGCGTAGAACACCGGCAGCAGGGTGAGCCCGATGCCGGTGTCGACCGAGGCTGCCGCGATGCGCTCGGCCATCTCGGCGATGTTGGCGTAGGGGCTGCCGTCGCGGTCGTGGTGGAGATAGTGGAACTCGCCGACCCTGCTGAAGCCGGCCTCCAGCATCTCGACATAAAGCTGTGCGGCGACCGCCTCGACCTGGTCCGGCGTCATCGACAGCGCGAACTTGTACATCACCTCGCGCCAGGACCAGAAGCTGTCGGAGGAGGGACCGCGGATTTCGGCAAGGCCGGCCATGCCACGTTGGAAGGCGTGGCTGTGCAGGTTCGGCATGCCAGGCAGCACGATGGCATGGCGCTCGTCGCTTGGGGTGGCCACGGCTCCGGTTTCCACTTGTTCGATGCGTCCGTCGGCCAGCGTCAGCCGCACGTTTCGTTGCCAGCCATCGGCCAGAAGCGCCTGTTCCGCAAAGATCGTTGCCACCATAATCTCCTCACCGCTGTCGCAAACCGCACGATAGCACTTGCATCGCGCTTAGATATGTATATACATAATTGAAAGTGGAGGAAACGAAAAAGATCATGGTTGGCGCTCAATCGACAGGATCGGCAAGGGTTTGGCGCAATGCGCGACTGGCGACGCTGGCCGAGGGCACGTCAGGTCTTGGCGTTGTCGAGGCCGGCGCGGTCGCGGCGCGCGACGGCCGCATCGTCTATGCCGGTCCTGAAGCCGACATGCCTGCCGGCCTGCTGTCCGGTGCCGAAGTTGTCGATTGCCAGGGGCGCTGGATCACGCCGGGCCTGATCGACTGCCACACCCATCTGGTTCACGCGGGAAATCGCGCCAACGAGTTCGAGATGCGCCTCGCCGGCGCCACCTATGAAGAGGTGGCGCGGGCAGGGGGCGGCATTGTCTCGTCAGTCAAGTCGCTGCGCGCGGCGAGCGAAGCCGAGCTGGTGGCACAGACCTTGCCGCGTCTTGATGTGCTGATCGCCGAAGGTGTGACGACGGTCGAGGTCAAGTCGGGCTACGGCCTCGACCTCGACAACGAAGCCAAGTCGCTGCGCGCCGCGAGGCAGCTGGCCGGGGTGCGGCCAGTGACGGTGCGCACGACATTCCTCGGGGCCCATGCCCTGCCGCCGGAAGCCAATGGCGACAAGGATGCCTATACTGACCTCGTTGCCGGTCCGATGCTGGCCAGGGTCGCCGATGAAGGCCTGGCCGACGCCGTCGATGGCTTCTGCGAGGGCATCGCCTTCTCACCTAGTCAAATGGCGCGTGTCTTCGATGCGGCCACGGCACGCGGTCTGCCGGTCAAGCTTCATGCCGACCAGCTCTCCAATCTCGGTGGTGCAGCCCTTGCCGCAAGCTATGGTGCGCTGTCGGCCGACCATCTCGAATACACGAACGAGGCCGGCGCGATTGCCATGGCAAAGGCCGGAACGGTCGCCGTCATCCTGCCCGGCGCCTTCTATTTCATCCGCGAAACCAAAAAGCCGCCGCTCGACCTGTTCCGCCAGCACGGCGTGAAGATGGCGGTTGCCACCGACAACAATCCCGGCACCTCGCCGCTGACCTCGCTGCTTCTGACCATGAACATGGCGGCGACGCTGTTTGCCATGACGGTCGAGGAGTGCATTTCCGGCACCACCCGCGAAGCTGCTCGGGCGCTCGGCCTGCTTGCCGAGACCGGCACGCTCGAAGCCGGCAAATGGGCCGACCTTGCCATCTGGGACATCGAAAGCCCGGCCGAACTTGTCTATCGCATGGGGTTCAACCCGCTCCATGCCCGTATCTGGAGAGGTAAATGACTACGCTCGTTCTGAAGCCCGGCAACGCAACGCTGGCCGATTGGCGCGCCATCTATCGTGGCGCAGTGCCCGAACTCGACCCGACCTGCCGCCCCAGGATCAGGGCCAGCGCCGAAACGGTGGCCAGGATCGTCGCCAAGGGCGAGCCGGTCTACGGCATCAACACCGGCTTCGGTAAGTTGGCCAGCGTTCGCATCCCGGCGGATGACCTTGAAACCCTGCAGCGCAACATCGTGCTCTCCCATGCCGCGGGCGTCGGCGAGGCCATGCCGGTGGCGGTGACGCGCCTCATGATGGCGCTCAAGCTGGCAAGCCTGGCGCAGGGTGCCTCCGGCGTACGCGAGCAGACCATCGACCTGCTGCAGGCGATGCTGGCCAAGGGTGTCATCCCGGTCGTGCCGGCGCAGGGCTCGGTCGGCGCCTCGGGCGATCTGGCGCCGCTGTCGCACATGACCGCGACGATGATCGGCGTCGGCGATTGCCACACCCCGCATGGCATCGTGCCCTCCAAGGTTGCCTTCGTCACCCACGAACTCGAGCCGATCACCCTTGGCGCCAAGGAAGGCCTTGCGCTGCTCAACGGCACCCAGTTCTCGACAGCCTATGCCCTTGCGGCGCTGTTCGACGCCGAAGTCCTGTACAAGTCGGCACTGGTCACCGGCGCGCTGTCGACCGACGCCGCCAAGGGCTCCGACGCCCCGTTCGACCCGCGTATCCATCTGCTGCGCAAGCACCGCGGCCAGATCGAGACGGCAGAGGCGCTGCGTAACCTGATGGCCGGCAGCGCCATCCGCGAAAGCCACCGCGTCGGCGACGAACGTGTCCAGGACCCGTATTGCCTGCGCTGCCAGCCTCAGGTGATGGGCGCGGCCCTCGACGTGCTGCGCAAGGCCGCCGACACACTTGGCACCGAAGCCAATGGCGTCACCGACAATCCGCTGATCTTCACCGAAGACGACACGGCGCTTTCCGGCGGCAATTTCCACGCCGAACCGGTGGCCTTTGCCGCCGACATGATCGCGCTGGCCGTTTGCGAGATCGGCTCTCTGTCCGAGCGCCGCATCGCCATGCTGGTCGACCCGGCGCTCTCCGGCATGCCGGCATTCCTGACGCCCAAGCCGGGCCTGAACTCGGGCTTCATGATCCCGCAGGTCACTGCTGCAGCACTGGTTTCCGAGAACAAGCAGAAAGCCTACCCGGCATCCGTCGATTCCATCCCGACCTCAGCCAACCAGGAAGATCATGTCTCGATGGCTGCCCACGGCGCCCGCCGGCTGCTGTCGATGATCGAAAACGCCAATGGCGTGCTCGGCATCGAACTGCTGGCCGCTGCCCAGGGCTGCGACTTCCATGCCCCGCTGGCATCGAGCGAGGCGCTTGAAGCGGTGCGCAAGCTGGTCAGGGCGCAGGTGCCGCATCTCGACGATGACCGTCATTTCCATCCCGACATGGAAAAGGCCATCGCCATGATCCGCACCGGGGCGATCGTCGAAGCGCTTGGCAGCGTGGCCTTGCCGCAGATTTCAGGGGCTCAAGCATGAGCGATAGCTCCTGGCTGACGGTCAATCGGGGCGATGCTCCGCTGCTCGTCAGTATCCCCCACACCGGTACCGGTCTTGCTGGGCTCGACGGCAGCTTCGTCTCGCCCTGGCTTGCCCGGCGTGACACCGACTGGTGGATCGAGCAGCTTTACGACTTCGCCGGCGAGCTGGGCGCGACGGTCGTTCGCACCACGGTTTCGCGCTCGATCATCGACGTCAACCGCGATCCCTCTGGGGTCTCGCTCTATCCCGGCCAGGCGACGACCGAGCTTTGCCCGACCACGACCTTCGACGGCGAGGCGTTGTATAAAGAAGGGCAGGCGCCCGACGACAACGAGGTTGCACGTCGCCGCGCAACCTATTTCGAGCCGTATCATGCCGCCCTCGAGAAGGAGGTCGCCCGCCTGCGGGCGCTGCATCCGCAGATCGTGCTCTATGACTGCCATTCGATCCGCTCGGTCATCCCGAGGCTATTTGAAGGCAAGCTGCCGCTGTTCAATCTTGGCACCAACTCCGGCACCAGCGCCGACCCTGCCTTGCAGGACCAGGTTGCCGCGCTGATGGCGGCGACGGGCCGACCCTCTGTCGTCAATGGCCGTTTCAAGGGTGGCTGGATCACCCGCCACCACGGTCGCCCGGAACATGGCGTCCACGCCCTGCAGATGGAGCTGTCCTGCCGCGGCTACATGCTGGAGCCGGAAGGCAAGGTCGCGCCTTCCAACTGGCCGAGCCGCTACGATCCCGCATTCGCCGCGCCGATGCGCGCGACGCTCACCAAGATTCTCGAAACCGCGCTCGCTTGGGCGGGCAGCCGACACTCCTAGGAGGCTTACGCATGACCCAACATTCCCGCATCGACAATGACCGCGTCATCCGCGCCGCCACCGGTACGGAGCTCACTGCCAAGAGCTGGCTCACCGAAGCGCCGCTGCGCATGCTGATGAACAATCTCGACCCGATGGTCGCCGAAAAGCCGAGCGAACTGGTCGTCTATGGCGGCATCGGCCGAGCCGCCCGCGACTGGCAGAGCTTCGACCGCATCGTCGCCGCCCTTCGCAAGCTCGAGGCCGACGAGACGCTGCTGATCCAGTCGGGCAAGCCGGTCGGCGTGTTCCGCACGCACAAGGATGCGCCGCGTGTCCTGCTCGCAAACTCCAACCTCGTGCCGCACTGGGCCAATTGGGATCATTTCAACGCCCTCGATAAGAAGGGCCTGATGATGTACGGCCAGATGACCGCCGGCTCGTGGATCTATATCGGCAGCCAGGGCATCGTTCAGGGCACTTACGAAACCTTCGTCGAGATGGGCCGTCAGCATTTCGGCGGCGATCTCGCCGGCCGCTGGATACTGACGGCAGGTCTCGGCGGCATGGGTGGCGCACAGCCGCTGGCCGCGACCATGGCCGGGGCTTCATGCCTTGCCGTCGAATGCCAGCCGAGCCGCATCGAGATGCGCCTGAAGACCGGCTATGTCGACGTCCAGGCCAAGGATCTCGACGACGCGCTCGCCATCATCGACAAGGCCTGCAAGGAAAAGAAGGCGATTTCGGTCGCTCTCCTGGGCAACGCCGCCGACGTCTTCCCGGAACTCGTCAAGCGTGGCATCAAGCCCGATGCCGTGACCGACCAGACCTCGGCGCATGATCCCGTCAACGGCTACCTGCCGCAGGGCTGGACTGTGGCCGAGTGGGAAGACAAGCGTCAGCGCGATCCCAATGCGGTGGCGAAGGCTGCCCGCGCGTCGATGGCGGTCCACGTCAAGGCGATGCTCGATTTCCACAAGATGGGCATTCCGACCGTCGACTACGGCAACAACATCCGCCAGATGGCGCTGGAAGAGGGCGTGGAGAATGCGTTCGACTTCCCCGGCTTCGTGCCGGCCTACATCCGCCCGCTGTTCTGCCGCGGCATCGGTCCGTTCCGCTGGGCAGCGCTCTCGGGCGATCCGGAAGACATCTACAAGACCGACGCCAAGGTGAAGGAACTGACGCCTGGCAACACGCACCTGCACAACTGGCTCGACATGGCGGCCAAGCGCATTCACTTCCAGGGCCTGCCGGCGCGCATCTGCTGGGTCGGCCTCGGCGACCGCCACCGGCTTGGCCTCGCCTTCAACGAGATGGTCGCCAAGGGCGAGCTCAAGGCGCCCGTCGTCATCGGCCGTGACCATCTCGACTCGGGCTCCGTTGCCTCGCCGAACCGCGAGACCGAGGCGATGAAGGACGGATCGGACGCCGTGTCCGACTGGCCGCTGCTCAATGCGCTGCTCAACACCGCTTCCGGCGCCACCTGGGTGTCGCTGCACCATGGCGGCGGCGTCGGCATGGGCTTTTCGCAGCATTCGGGCGTTGTCATCTGTGCCGACGGTACCGAAGATGCGGCGCGCCGGCTGGAGCGCGTTTTGTGGAACGACCCGGCGACCGGCGTCATGCGCCATGCCGACGCCGGCTACGACATTGCAGTCGACTGCGCCAAGGACAAGGGCCTCAACCTGCCTGGAATCTTGGGCTAACGATCCTGGGATGACCATGCGCATCATTCGTCACGCCGACTGCCGCCCCATGCCGTGGAAGAACGGCGGCGGCGTGACGACCGAAATCATGGCTTGGCCGCCTGCGACCGGTCTCGACGGCTTCGATTGGCGCATCTCGATGGCGCAGGTCGCGAGCGGCGGGCCGTTTTCCGTCTTTGCCGGCATCGACCGGACGCTGACGGTCCTGGCCGGGAGCATGCGGCTTGCGGCGGGCGCAGCGCCGCCGGTCACGCTTTCTCCAACATCGGCGCCTTACGTTTTCCCGGGCGATGTCAGCACCGAGGCGACACTGATCGACGGGCCGGTGCTCGATTTCAACGTCATGACCCGGCGTGGCCGCATCAGCCATTCAGTCCAGCGGCTGGAATTTGCAGAGCCGACCAGGGTCGCTGTGGGGGAGGGCGCCAGCCTCGCCTTCTTTGCGTCCGGCTCGGTGCGTGTCGGTGGCGAGGACATTGCCGCATTGGACACGCTGTATTCCGGCGATGGTCCCGATGTGCTGGAAATCGAGCCCAACGAGCCGGTGTCGCTCCTGCTCGTCTCCATTCGGCGCCAATAGTCCCGCAATCTCCAAAATCGTCGTGACATCTGGCCGGAACTGGCGAACTATCCCTTCGGGGTGGGTAGTCAGGCCGGCGACCGATGTCGCAGGCAATATGGAGATTGTGCCATGGACACCTACAAGGTCGGTTATTTCATCGGCAGCCTTGCCGCAGGCTCGATCAACCGCAAGCTCGCCAAGGCATTGGTCAGGCTGGCGCCGAAACATCTCGAGATGGAGGAGATCTCGTTTCGGGACCTGCCGCTCTATAGTTATGACTACGATGCCGATTTTCCGCCCCCTGCTCGGGCCTTCAAGCAGGCGTTGGCGAGCGTAGACGCCATCCTCTTCGTCACGCCCGAATACAACCGCTCCATTCCCGGTGGTCTGAAGAACGCCATCGATTGGGCGAGCCGGCCCTATGGCACGAATTCGTTCACCCGCAAGCCGTCGGCCGTCATCGGCACGTCGCCCGGCGCCATCGGCACGGCGGTGGCGCAGCAGAGCCTGCGCAGTGTGCTGAGTTTCTGCAATTCGCCGCAGATGAACGCCCCGGAAGCCTACATCCAGTTCAAGCCCGGCCTGATCACCGATGAGGGCGAGGTGACGAATGACGACACCGCCGAATTCCTGAGGAATTACATGGCCGAGTTCCATGCTTTTGTCGTCAGGGTCTACACCGTATTGCCGCGCGGCGGATAACCTTGGCAAAGCGGCTTGGCCGGGCGAAATCCTGGCCTGCACGAGAGGCATCCGGGGCTCGCAGCAGAGAAGATTCGTGCCTCGCAAATGCCAAAGCGATTTCCCGTGACGGGCACTGCCTGAAATATGGCCAAATTCGAGCATCGAACACGAAAAAGCCTGAATCCTTCCGTTCCGGTCTCCATCCGGCACTGCTATGAGGCGACCGGCGACGTGGGTGAGGGCGGCGCCATATTTTCACTCAATCGCGGTGCAAGAGCGATCAGTCGACCTGTTGTGTTGCGATGCAACCAATTCTTGTTTGAAACGGTTTATGCGACAGGTCCGCGGCGCCGGCAGGCGTGGCGGACTTTCTGTCAAACGGAAATGTTGTAGATGAATATTCAGACCGACCCGCGCCGGATCAAAGATGTAGTGCCTAGTTTCCCGGCTGTGGCAGAGCAGCCGATCAGGGCGACCGTGCTGCATGAAGATCGGCTCAGGGCGACGGGTGAAAGCCTCGCCCGCAAGGAGTTGCGCTCCTATGTCGGTCTCGAGGCGTTCGACTTCCACGCCCGCGTTCGCGAGAGCGCCAAGAAAATCCTTCAGGTCTATCGCGACACCAATTCCGCGCAGGGCAGGGGCGAGCCGATAACGCCCGCCGCGCAATGGCTGCTCGACAACAATTATCTGGTCGAGGAGACCATCTATCAGGTCAAGCGCGACTTGCCGCGCCGCTTCTACCGTGAACTGCCGACCATCGAACTCGGCGAAGGACAGCGGGTGCCGCGCGCGCTCGCCATTGCCTGGATCTACGTCGCCCACTCCGACAGCACCGTGTCGGCCCAGATGTTCAAGTCGATCGTCGAGGGCTACCAGTCCGTCGAGCCGCTGCAGATCGGCGAACTCTGGGCGCTTCCGTCGCTGCTGCGCTTCGTGCTGGTCGAGAACCTGCGCCGCATTGCCGTGCGGGTCAATCGCGCCCGCGAGATGCGGGCGATCGCCAATGACGTTGCCGACCGCCTGCAGGGCGTGCAGGAACAGGATGACGGGCTGGCCCTGCTCAGGGCCTACGCGGCGCATGCCCGTGACACGACCTTTGCGACGCAATTGCTCTACCGCTTGCGCGATGGCTCGCAAAATGCAGGCAAGGCATTGATCTGGCTCGAAAACGAGCTTGAGAAGTCCGGCAGCGACGCCGAAGAGATCATCATCGGCGAGCATCACACGCTCTCCAGTGGCAACGTCACCACCGGCAACATCATCCGTGGCCTTCGCCTCATCAACGACCAGGATTGGACGGTATGGTTCGAGGATGTCAGCCGCGTCGACACGCTGCTGCGCGAGCGCACAAATTTTGCCGCGCTCGATTTTGCCTCGCGTGACCAGTATCGCACCGCCATCGAGGATCTCGCTCGCCATTCCAAGCTGTCCGAATTCCAGGTTGCCGAGCGCGCCACCGATTTCGCCCAGACGGAAAAGCCCGCGCCGCTCGACGAGCAGGGCGATCTGCAAAAGGAATGCTCCGACGTCGGCTTCTTCCTCGTCGGCCCGCGCCGGCAGGAACTGGAGCAGGCGATCGGCTATCGCCCCACGATCGGCCGCGTCATCAATCGTGCCTTCCGCAAGACCAACTGGATCGGCATAGCGCTGCCGGTTTTTGCGCTGACCGTGCTTCTGCTGTTGCTTGCCGGCAATGCGCTCGCCGCCCTTGGCCTGCCTTCGGCAGCGATTGCGTTGATGCTGACGCTGTTTGCGGTGCCGGCAAGCGAAGGCGCGCTCGCCTTCTTCAACACCATCGTGCTCAAGTTCCTCGAGCCGACCCGCCTCATCGGCTACGAATTCAAGGACGGCGTGCCGGCAGAGGCCCGCACGCTGGTTGTCGTGCCGTCGCTGATTGGCTCGCGTGACGATGTCGAGGAAAACATCCGCAACATCGAGGTCCATCACCTCGCCAACATGTCGGGTGAAATCCATTTTGCTGTGCTGTCGGACTGGCCCGACAGCCAGGCCGAGATTTCGACTGGTGACCGCGAAATCTATGATTACGCCCGCCGCGAGATTGCCAAGCTCAACCAGCGCTATCCGAGCGAGGGTGCGCCGCGGTTCTACCTGCTGCACCGCCGCCGGCTCTACAATCCGGCGCAAGGCTGCTGGATGGGGTGGGAGCGCAAGCGCGGCAAGCTGCACGAGCTGAACCTTCTGCTGCGCGGAGACGGCGACACCACCTTCATGCCGACCGACGTGCCGCTGCCTGACAACATCATCCATGTCATGACGCTCGACGCCGACACGCGCATGACGCGCGGCGTGGTCACCAAGCTGGTCGGCAAGATGTGCCACCCGCTCAACCGGCCGGAGTTCGACGTCGAAAAGCGCCTGGTGACGGCTGGCTATGCAATCTTGCAGCCGCGCGTCACGCCGTCCCTGACGACGGGCGACGAGGCCTCGTTCTTCCAGCGTGTCTTCTCGGCCCACCGCGGCCTCGACCCCTACGTCTTTGCCGTTTCCGACCTGTATCAGGACGTCTTCGGTGAAGGCACTTTCACCGGCAAGGGGCTGTACCATGTCGATGCGATAGAGGCAGCGCTCAAGGGCCGCATCGCCGAAAACACCGTGCTCAGCCACGATCTGCTCGAAGGCGCGCTGGCGCGTTCAGCGCTCGTCACCGATGTCGAGGTCGTCGAGGATTACCCGACCCGCTATTCGGTCGACGCCTCGCGCCAGCATCGCTGGGCCCGTGGCGACTGGCAACTGCTCGGCTTCATCTTCGATCCGAAGTCCGGCGTTCCGGCGCTGTCGCGCTGGAAGATGGTCGACAACCTCAGGCGCTCGCTGACGCCGATCTTTTGGGTCATGGCGGCGATTGCCGGCTGGACGCTGCTGCCCTTCACCCAGGCGGCGCAGTGGCAGGCGCTCTTGATCCTCAGCCTGTTCATGGCGCCGACTTTCGACATCATCGACGCCATCCTGCCCAAGAACCGCGACGCCACGCCGCGTGGCCATTTCAGCGCGCTTGGCCGCGACCTGGCATTCGGCACGGCAATGGTGGCGCTGAAGATCGTGCTCATGGCGCATCTCGCCTGGATGATGGGCGACGCCATTGTCCGCACGCTCTATCGCCTGTTCGTCAGCCGCAAGGATCTGCTGGAATGGCGCACCGCCTCGCAGGCCCACAAGTCGGGCGGCAACGACCTCGCCGCCTACTACCGGATGATGTATGGCGCGGTGATCATCGCCGTGATCGGCCTGGCGGTGCCGGTTTTCGCCGATTCCACCGGTGCGTTCGTTGCTTTCGCCTTCGCCGTCTTCTGGGCCGGCTCGCCGGCCTTCGCCTGGTTGATCAGCCGCTCGGCCGAGACCGAGGACCGGCTGCACGTCATGCCCTGGGACGTCCACACGCTGCGCACCGTGGCGCGCCGCACCTGGCACTACTTCGAAACCTTCGTGACGCCCGAGCAGAACCACCTGCCGCCCGACAATTTCCAGGAAAACCCGACCGGCGTCATTGCCACCCGCACCTCGCCGACCAATATCGGCGTCTACCTGCTGTCGGTCGTCTCCGCCCGCGACTTCGGCTGGATCAGCCTGGCCGACGCGGTTGCCCGCATCGACGCCACGGTTTCGACCATCGAGAAGATGGAGCGCTTCAGGGGACATCTGTACAACTGGTACGACACGACCAATCTGCGCCCGCTCTATCCGCTTTATGTCTCGAGCGTCGACAGCGGCAATCTCGCCGGCCACCTCGTGGCGGTCGCCGCGGCCTGCTCGGAATGGGCGGAAGCACCGTCCGTCCATCTGCAGGGCGATTTCGAAGGGATTCTCGACATCGTCTCGATCATCGAGGAAAGCGTTGCCGACCTGCCGGACGACCGTCGGCAATTGAGGCCGCTGCGCCAGCGGCTCATCGACCGCATCGACGGCATGCGCCGCGCCGTGGAAACCATCAAGTCCCAGCCCGAAATGGCGTCGATCCGCACCATCAACCTGGCGGTCCTGTCGGGCGAGATCCGCAAGCTGGCCGGTGCCATCCACACCGAGGCCGCATCGACCAGGAGCGAAGTCCTGTCCGATTGGGCGAGGACGCTCGAGGTGACGTGCGAGGCGCACGTGCATGACGCGCACAGCGACGACCTGGCCGTCGCCGGCCTGCGGGCCAAGCTGATGGAACTGCGTGAACGCACCCGCAAGTTCGCGTTCGAGATGAACTTCTCGTTCCTGATGCGCAACGAGCGCAAGCTGCTGTCCATCGGCTACCGGGTCGAGGAACATCAGCTCGACGAAAGCTGCTACGACCTGCTGGCTTCCGAGGCACGTCTGACCAGCCTGTTCGGCATCGCCAAGGGCGATATCCCGACCGAGCACTGGTTCCGGCTTGGCCGGCCTATCGTCGAGATCGGTTTCCAGGGCGCGCTGATGTCGTGGTCGGGTTCGATGTTCGAGTACCTGATGCCGCCGCTGGTCATGAAGGAGCCGCAGGGCGGCATTCTCAACCAGACCAACAAGCTCATCATCCGCCGCCAGATCCAGTATGGCCGTTCGAAGGGCATTCCGTGGGGCATTTCGGAAGCCGCCTACAATGGCCGCGACCGCGAACTGACCTATCAGTACACCAACTTCGGCGTGCCGGGCCTCGGCCTCAAGCGAGGTCTTGGCCAGAACACCGTCATCGCGCCTTACGCGACCGTGCTGGCAGCCCAGTTCATGCCGAGCGAAGCGACGGCCAACCTCCGGCGCTTGCGCAAGCTCGGCGCGCTCGGCCGCTACGGCTATTACGACGCGGTCGACTACACGCCGCAGCGCGTGCCGGAGGGCACCGATCATGCCGTCGTCTACAATTACATGGCCCACCACCAGGGCATGTCGATCGTATCGATTGCCAACGCCATCTTCGAAGGCAGGATGCGCGACCGGTTCCACAGCGACCAGGTGATCGAGGCTGCCGAGCTCCTGTTGCAGGAGAAGGCGCCGCGCGACATCCCGGTGGCAACCGTTCGCACCGAGGTCGCCGAGCACACCAAGGACGAAACCGCCGACCACAGCGCCGACACGCGCCTGGTGCTCAATCCCATGCGGGCCCTGCGTTCGACCAACCTGATGTCGAACGGCCGCTATTCGGTGATGGTGACCGCCACCGGTTCCGGCTACAGCCGCTGGAACGACATGGCGATCACGCGCTGGCAGCCCGACCCGACCGAGGATCGCCTCGGTACCTATCTGTTCTTGCGCGACATCGATACGGGCGATTGGTGGTCGGCTACCGCCGAACCCAAGCGCGCCACCGGCGAGCAGACCCAGACGCTGTTCTGCGACGACAAGGCGAGCTTCATCAAGACTGTCGGCACGCTGCGCAGCGAGGTCGAGTGCATCGTCGTCTCCGAAGGCAATGGCGAAGCGCGCCGCGTCGTCATCTGGAACGATGCCGCCGTCGATCGTCACATCGAGGTGACGTCCTTCGCCGAACTGGTGCTTGCACCCGAAGCAAACGACAACGCCCATCCGGCGTTCTCGAAGATGTTCGTCGAGACCGAGATCACCCACAACGGCAGCGCTATCCTGGCAACCCGGCAGAAGCGGGCGGCCAATGAGCCGTCGATCGTTGCCGCGCATTTCGTCACCGATCAGTCGGGGTTTGCACGCGACACCGAAGCCGAGACCGACCGCCGCGCCTTCATCGGCCGTGGCCGCACCATCGCCGACCCGGCCGCCTTCGATGCCGGCGCCAAGCTTTCGGGCAGCGCCGGCTTCACGCTCGATCCGGTCGCCGCCCTTCGACGCCGGGTCCGCGTGCCCGCCAACAAGAAGGTCTCGCTGACCTTCTGGACCGTCGTCGGCTCGACCCGCGAGGAAGTCGAAGAGACGGTGGCCCGGCTCGACCATCCCGAGGGTTTCCCGCGCCAGGCAATGCTGTCCTGGACCCGTTCGCAGGTTCAGACGCGCCATCTCGGCCTCAATCTCGCCGACGCCGCCAACGTCCAGAAGCTGGCGCGCTATCTGATCTATCCCGATCCGTTCCTGCGCCTTTCAGCGGACGCGATCGCCTCCGGCCTCGGCCGGCAGTCGGCGCTGTGGCCGATGGCGATTTCCGGCGATTTCCCGATCCTGGCGATCCGCATCGGCGACGTCGCCGACATCGAGATCGTCGCCCAGGCGCTGCGGTTCCAGGAGTACATGCGGGCCCGCGGCCTGGTTGCCGATCTCGTCATCGTCAACGAGCAGGCCTCGTCCTATGTTCAGGACCTGCAGCAGGCGATCGAACATCTGTGCGAGAACAGCCGCCTGCGCGGCAAGGAACTCGGACCGCGCCAGCACATCTTTGCCGTGCGCCGCGACCTGATGGACGAAGCGTCCTATCGCACGCTGCTCGCTGTCGCACGGGTCTGCTTGCACACCCGCAACGGCACCATATTCGACCAGATCGAGCGTGCCGAGGCCGCAGCCCTGCAGGCGCGCGATGCGCTGGCGACGGCTCAGGCAACGGATCGCCCGGAATCCACGGCAACGGCAACGCTGCCGTCGCGAAACGCTCGCAAGGCGGTCGGCGACGGACTTTCCCACTGGAACGGGTTCGGCGGTTTCGATGCCGGCGGCCGCGACTATGTGGTGCGCCTCAATGGCATGCGCGCCACGCCGCAGCCCTGGATCAACGTCGTCTCCAATCCCGGATTCGGCTTCCATAGCTCGGCCGAGGGCGCGTCCTTCACCTGGAGCCGCAACAGCCGCGACTACCAGCTGACGCCATGGTCCAACGACCCGGTCACCAACCGTCCGGGCGAGGCGGTCTATGTCTTCGATCGCACCAGTGGCCGGACCTACTCGCCGATTGCCGCTGTCGCAAGGGACGCGAGCGCTTCCTATGAGGCGCGCCATGGTCAGGGCTTCTCGACCTTCCGCTCCAAGCGCGGCACGCTGACGACCGAGCTGACACATCTCGTCGACCCGTCGGATCCGGTTCGTGTCTCGCGGCTGCGCATCGAGAATTCCGGCGCCGTGGCAGCCAAGCTCAGGGTCTATGCCTATGCCGAATGGGTGCTCGGCACCGGGCGGGCGAAGACCGCGCCAAACATCGTATCCTCGCTCGACCCTGCCACTGGCGCACTTCTGGCGCGCAACACTTATGGTCTCGATTTCGGCGAGCGCGTCGCCTTCATGGCGATGGATGGCAAGGCCGGCACGGTCACAGCCGATCGCCAGGAATTCATCGGCACCGGAGGCACGGTCGAAGCGCCGCGGGCGGTGACGCTCGGCGTGGAATTGACCGGCCGCGTGGAAGCCGGTGTTGATCCTTGCGCGGCGATTGCGCGGGACGTGGAGGTACCGGCCGGCGGCTCGGTGTCGTTGCTTTGGCTGCTCGGCGATGCCGGCTCCGACGAGGAGGCGAGCGCGCTTGTCGCCCGTCATCTCAAGGTCGACTTCGACAAGCGGCTCGGCGACAACGCGCAAGAGTGGCGCTCGTTCCTCGGCACGATCGAAGTCGAGACGCCGGACAAGGCGCTCGACGCGATGGTCAACAACTGGCTGCCCTATCAAAGCCTTGCCTGCCGCATCCGCGCGCGCTCGGCCTTCTACCAGGCGAGCGGTGCGTTCGGCTTCCGCGACCAGTTGCAGGACACGCTAGCGCTGCTGATGCATGATGCAAGCTTGGCCCGTGCCCAGATCCTGAATGCGGCAGGCCGGCAATTTGCCGAAGGCGATGTGCAGCATTGGTGGCTGCCGCGCACCGGTGCCGGCGTGCGCACGATGATCTCCGACGACGTCGTCTGGCTGGCGAGCGCCACGGCACGCTATGTCTCGGTTACGGGCGATGCGGCGATCCTGGCCGAGCAACTGCCGTTCATCGAAGGGCAGCAGCTGAATCCGGGCGAGCATGATGCCTTCTTTACGCCCGAGGCGTCGAAGAAGAAGGCGTCACTCTACGAGCATTGTGCCCGCGCGCTCGACCTCGCCATCAAGCGGACGGCCAAGAATGGCCTGCCGCTGATCCTTGGAGGCGATTGGAACGACGGCATGAACCGCGTCGGCGAGGAAGGCAAGGGCGACAGCGTCTGGCTTGGCTGGTTCCTGCTGAAGACGCTGGGCGAGTTCGCGCCCCTGGCCAAGGCCGAGGGCGACTCCAAGCGCGCTAATGCCTGGGACAAGCATGCCAATGCCCTGAAGCGGGCGCTGGAGCATGCCGCCTGGGATGGCGAGTGGTACCGCCGCGGCAGCTTCGACGATGGCACGCCGCTCGGCTCGCGCAATTCCGACGAATGCAAGATCGATTCGATCGCCCAGTCGTGGAGCGTGATCTCGGGCGAGGGCGATCCGGCCCGCTCGCGCACCGCCATGGCCCAGGCGACCAAGATGTTGGTCGACGATGAGATGAAGCTCATCCGGCTGTTTACGCCGCCATTCTCCGAGACGGAGAAGGAGCCGGGCTACATCAAGTCCTATCCGCCGGGCGTTCGCGAGAACGGCGGCCAGTACACCCATGCGGCGACGTGGTTTGTCATCGCGCTGGCGGAAATGGGGCAGGTTGACGAGGCCTACCGCTGCTTCTCGATGCTCAACCCGGTCAATCACGCGCTCGACGAGCAGGGGGCCGAGACCTACAGGGTCGAACCTTATGTCGTGGCGGCGGATGTCTATGCCGACGCCTCCAAGGCCGGGCGTGGCGGCTGGACCTGGTACACAGGTTCGGCCGGCTGGCTCTATCGTGCAGCGGTCGAAAGCATCCTCGGCATCAGCCGGCGCGGTGACCGCCTTGTGGTGTCTCCGGCCATCCCGAAGCATTGGGAGGGTTACTCTGCAACCCTGCGCCTGGGTGGGGCTGTCTATAGGTTGCGGGTGGTGCGAGACAAAACCACTAAGGCTGCGAAGGCTGACGTCGATGGTGTGAAGGGCAAGGATGCATCTTTTGCCATGCGCGACAGCGGCGAGATCGAGGTGGTGGTGCGCATTCCGGCCTGACCGGGATGCCCCTGCGTTAACTTGTCCGGCATCTTCGTCATCATTTCGCCGCAACGATGCCTTTTTTCGTTAGTTCTCAATTCCTTATCGGATCACACGAGATTACCGAGCGTAGCCATGTGTTGTTCGATTTTTTTGAACTCAGACGTTATCTGCGCATTGTCTTGCGGACCCGGGGTCGTTATCTGTCGGCCATGGTGCAGTGCACAATAAAGGGACGAACGGGACTCAAGGGGTACCAAAGTGTCGTTGCTTGAGGTTTATTGGAGAGCCCTTCGCTATCTTGCCGCAGACGGCAAGAAGGTTGGGCTGATTTGCGCCGCCAACGTCGTGTTGGCGATTGTCACTATTGCAGAGCCGATCCTGTTCGGGCGCATCATTGATGCGATTGCCGGCAAGACGGAAGTCGTTCCGACGATGGCGCTGTGGGCCAGTTTCGGCGCGTTCAACATTGTCGCATTCGTTCTGGTGGCGCGTGGCGCCGACCGGCTCGCCCACGCGCGGCGCGGCGAAGTTCTCTGCCAGTCTTTCGAACGCGTCATCACCATGCCGCTGGCCTGGCATCAGCAGCGCGGCACGTCGCATTCGCTGCACACGCTGCTGCGCGCGGTAGAGGCGCTGTTCAGCCTGTGGCTCGAATTCATGCGCACCCATCTGTCGACCGCTGTGGCGCTGACGCTGCTCATTCCGACGGCTTTCTCGATGGACGTCCGCATGTCGCTGGTGCTCATCGGGCTCGGCGCGCTCTATCTGATGATCGGTCGGCTGGTGATGCGCAAGACCAAGGAAGGCCAGGCCTCGGTCGAGCGCCACTATCACAAGGTCTTCTCCCATGTGTCTGACTCGGTCAGCAACGTGGCGGTGCTGCAGAGCTACAACCGTATCGGCCAGGAGACGGAATCGCTGCGCGATTACGTCAAGGCCCTGATCACCACGCAGAACCCGGTTCTCGATTGGTGGGCCCTGGCTTCCGCCATGCATCGCCTCGCCTCGACGATCTCGATGATGGTCGTCCTGCTCATCGGTGCCTATCTCGTCACCCAGGGTCAGCTGCGGATCGGCGACATCGTTGCCTTCACCGGCTTCGCCGCCCTGCTGATCAGCCGCCTCGATCAGGTCTCGAACTTTGCGAACCAGATATTCGATGCACGTTCGAAGCTGGAGGAGTTTTATCGCCTCGAGGATTGCGCCGCCGACCATCGCGAGCCCGAGGGGCTGCGTGAGCTGGAAAACGTCACCGGCCATGTCCGCTTCGAGAATGTCAGCTTCGAGTTCCCGAATTCGGGGCAGGGCGTCAGCGACGTCTCCTTCGAGGTCAGCGCCGGCCAGACGGTTGCCATCGTGGGCCCGACCGGTGCGGGCAAGACCACGCTGATCAACCTTCTTCAGCGCGTTCATGCGCCGGAGCATGGCCGAATCCTCATTGACGGCATCGATACGCGCACAGTGACCAAGAAGTCGTTGCGCCATTCGATCGCCACCGTCTTCCAGGACGCCGGTCTGCTCAACCGCTCGATCGAGGACAACATCCGCGTCGGCCGCGCCAGCGCCAGCTATGAGGAAGTGCATGCAGCGGCCAGCGCCGCGGCAGCGCAGGACTTCATTCTGTCGAAGAGCGAAGGCTACGACACCAATGTCGGCGAACGCGGCGGCCAGCTGTCGGGCGGCGAGCGCCAGCGCATCGCGATCGCACGCGCCATCCTCAAGAGCGCGCCGATCCTGGTGCTCGACGAAGCGACCAGTGCGCTCGACGTCGAGACCGAAAACCGCGTCAAGGACGCGATCGACATGCTGCGCGATGGCCGCACGACCTTCATCATCGCCCACCGCCTGAGCACCGTGCGCGATGCCGATCTCGTCGTGTTCATGGATCACGGCCGTGTTGTCGAGATGGGCGGCTTTGGCGAGCTCTCGGCCCGCAACGGCCGCTTTGCCTCGCTGCTGCGCGCCGGCGGGCTGCTCAACGACGAAGAGGTGCGCCGCGTCACCCATGTCGAGGCAGCGGCCTGACGCTGTCCGCCGAGGCAGCGGGTCTGGTCGGTTTTTCTGTCAGCATTGCTGCGGGGCGCTTCGGCGCCCCGTTTGCGTTGCGGGCCGCGACGTTGGAACTGATTGCGAAGAGGGCCGGCCACGGCTATTTAGCGTCCATGACACAGACGAGTTCGCAGGCTTGGCGTTTCAGCGACCTGGCCAACCCGACCCGCTTCATCGCGCTGGTGGACAAGGTTGTCCCTTGGCTCGCCGGCGCCTCGGCCTTGGTGCTGGCAGCAGGGCTGTATCTCGGCTTTGCCGCGCCTGACGATTTCCAGCAGGGCATCACCGTCCGCATCATGTACATCCACGTGCCTTTCGCCTGGCTCGCCATGATGTGCTACTCGGTGATGGCGATCGCGGCCCTCGGCACGCTTGTCTGGCGCCATCCTCTCGCCGACGTGGCACTGAAGGCGGCAGCACCGGTTGGTGCCGTGTTCACCGCTCTCGCGCTGCTGACCGGGTCGATATGGGGCAAGCCCATGTGGGGCACCTGGTGGGTATGGGACGCGCGGCTGACCTCGGTCTTCGTGCTTTTCCTGATGTATCTCGGCATCATCGCGCTGACCCGCGCGCTCGACGATCCCGCGCGTTCGGCGCGTGCCGCGGCGGTCATCACGCTGGTCGGTTTCGTCAACATCCCGATCATCAAGTTTTCGGTTGAATGGTGGAACACGCTGCACCAGCCGGCTTCGGTGTTCCGCCTCGACGGCCCGACGATCCATCCGAGCCTGCTCTGGCCCCTGCTTGTGATGGCGCTTGGCTTTACCCTTCTGTTCTTCACTCTGCATCTAATGGCGATGCGCACCGAGATATTGCGGCGTCGCGTGATGGCCATGCGCCAGATCGCTGCCCGCAGGGCCGAGCGCCAGCGGCCCTGAGCAGCCAAACCCAGGAAGGAAGTCAACATGTGGCCCGATCGTCGAATTCTTGATCTCCTGGGCCTCGACCTTCCGATCTTGCAGGCGCCGATGGCCGGGCCGGTCGATTCCGAGATGGTGATTGCCGTTTCCGAAGCTGGCGGGCTGGGCGGCTTGCCCTGTGCGCTGATGACGCCGGAAAAGACGCGGACCGAACTCGGCATCTTCCGGCAGCGTACGTCCAGGCCGATCAACGTCAATTTCTTCTGCCACAAGCAGCCTGAGGAAGACCTCGCTCGTGAGACAGCCTGGAAAAAGCGCCTCGAACCCTTCTACCTCGAACTGGGGCTCGATCCCGCGGCGCCTGCGCCGCGATCGGCGCGCGCGCCTTTCGACGAACAGTTCTGTGGCATCGTCGAGGAATTCCGTCCCGAGGTGGTGAGCTTCCATTTCGGCCTGCCCGATTCAGCCCTGCTCGACCGGGTCAAGGCGACTGGCGCCAAGGTGCTGTCGTCGGCGACCACTGCCGATGAGGCAGTTTGGCTGGAGCAGCATGGCTGCGACGCCATCATCGCCCAGGGTGCCGAGGCTGGTGGCCATCGCGGCATCTTTCTCACCGACGACCTCGCCAACCAGCCCGGCACCTTCGCGCTGGTGCCGCAGGTGGTCGATGCGGTCAAGGTGCCGGTCATCGCGGCCGGCGGCATCGCCGATGCACGCGGCATCGTGGCGGCTTTCGTGCTTGGGGCCTCGGCGGTGCAGATCGGCACCGCCTATCTGTTCTGCCCGGAAGCCAAGGTGGCCGCCCCTCACAAGGCAGTGCTGCGGAGCGCCAAGGACGATCACACCGCCCTGACGAATGTCTTCACCGGCCGGCCGGCGCGAGGCATCGTCAACCGCATCATGCGCGAAGTTGGTCCGCTGTCCGATTTGGCGCCGGCTTTTCCGCTTGCCGGCGGCGCGCTGGCGCCGCTTCGGGCGAAGTCAGAGCCGCAGGGCTCGGGCGACTTCATGTCGTTGTGGGCGGGCCAGGCTGCACGTTTCGGCCGTGAAATGCCGGCGGCCGAGCTGACGCGAACCCTCGCCGAGGAAGCGCAGGCTCTGTTGTCGAGCTTCGCCAGATAGGCCGGCTGCCTGGAGCCGCTACTTTGGCGTCAGGGTCCGGCGCACGGCGTCGTGCCAGCCCTTCAGCTTGGCCGTGCGCACGGCCGGCTGCATCTCGGGCTTGAACTGTCGGTCGAGCGCCCAGGCCTTGGCGAAGTCCTTGGCCTTCGGCCACACCCCCGCCCGGGAACCGGCAAGCCAGGCAGCGCCGAGGGCCGTGGTTTCGAGCACCGTCGGCCGGTCGACCGGTGCGTCGAGGATGTCGGCGAGGCGCTGCATCGTCCAGTCGGAGGCGACCATGCCGCCGTCGACGCGCAGCACCGTCTTGCCGTTCCGGGTCTTCCAGTCCTTCTTCATCGCGTCGAGCAGGTCGCGGGTCTGGTAGGCGACGGACTCCAGTGCTGCCCGGGCAAATTCTTCGGGTCCGGTGTTGCGGGTCAGGCCATAGATGGCGCCGCGTGCCTCGGCATCCCAGTGCGGTGCGCCGAGGCCCACGAAGGCAGGCACGAGATAGACGCTCTGGGTGTCGTCGGCCTGTACCGCCAGTTCGCCGCTGTGCTCGGCCTTGCCGATCACCTTGATGCCGTCGCGCAGCCACTGCACCGCAGCGCCGGCGATGAAGATGGAGCCTTCCAGCGCATAGGTGGTCTTGCCGTCGAGCCTGTAGGCGATGGTGGTGAGCAGCCGGTTCTTCGAGCGCACGATGTCGCCGCCGGTGTTGAGGATGGCAAAGCACCCGGTGCCGTAGGTCGACTTCATCATGCCGGGCTCGAAACAGGCCTGGCCGATGGTCGCCGCCTGCTGGTCGCCGGCGACGCCGAGGATCGGGATTTCCGCGCCGAAAAGCGCCTTCGCGGTCACGCCGAAGTCTGCGGCGCAGTCCTTGACCTCGGGCAAGAGGGAAGCCGGAATGCGCAGGATGTCGAGTAGTTCGGCATCCCAGACGTTCTTCTCGATGTTGTAGACCAGCGTGCGCGAGGCGTTGGTGGCGTCCGTCGCATGCACCTTGCCGCCGGTCAGCCGCCAGATCAGGAACGAGTCGATGGTGCCCGCCAGCAGCTCGCCGCGCTCGGCCCGCTTGCGCGCGCCTTTGACCTTGTCGAGCAGCCAGGCGATCTTGGTGCCGGAGAAATAGGGGTCGAGCAGCAGGCCGGTCTTCCGGGTGAAGCGCGGCTCCAGCCCTTGCTTCTTGAGCTTGGCGCACAGCGGGGCGGTACGCCGATCCTGCCACACGATCGCGTTGTGGATCGGCTTGCCTGTCGCCTTGTCCCAGATGACCACGGTTTCGCGCTGGTTGGTGATGCCGATCGCCGCGATGTCGGCGGCGTCCCTGCCGGCCTTCTTCAGGGCAGTCTTGCAAGTCGAAACCACGCTGTCCCAGATTTCTTCCGGATCATGTTCGACCCAGCCCGACGCCGGGAAATGCTGGGCAAATTCCTTCTGGCCGACGCCTGCAACCCTCATTGCCTGATCGAACACGATTGCCCGGCTGGACGTGGTGCCCTGGTCGATCGCCAGAATGAATCCGCTCATCTTCCCCTCCGCAGTCACTTGCAAAAAGAGGGGAGACGGCACTGCGCCGTCTCCCCAGGTCCTGCCAGGCGGAATGTCCGCCTGAGCCCTTACTTGCTCCAGCTCTTCACCAACTCATCGTAGTTGATGGTGATCGGCTTTTCCTTTTCGTTTTCGATCTTCAGCTGAGGTGCAAGATTGCCTGCCTTGACCGCTTCCGCGTTCCAGTAGGCGAGATCATGCTCCTCCGCCAGCTTCGGACCGATTTCGCCCTGGATGCCGGCGCGCTCAAGGCGTTCCAGCACCTTTTCCTGCTCGGCGCAAAGCGAGTCCATGGCTTCCTGGGCCGTCTTCGCACCCGATGAAGCGTCGCCGATCGCCTGCCACCACAACTGGGCCAGCTTGGGATAGTCAGGCACGTTGGTGCCGGTCGGCGACCACTGCACGCGGGCCGGTGAACGGTAGAACTCGACCAGGCCGCCGAGCTGCGGCGCACGATCGCTGAAGCTCTTGTGATCGAGGGTCGACTGGCGGATGAAGGTCAGGCCGACATGGCTCTTCTTCACGTCCACGGTCTTCGACGTCACGAACTGCGCGTAGAGCCAGGCGGCCTTGGCACGGTCGTCAGGCGTGGATTTCAGGATCGTCCACGAACCGACGTCCTGGTAGCCAAGCTTCATTCCGTCCTTCCAGTAGACGCCGTGCGGCGAGGGCGCCATGCGCCATTTCGGCGTGCCGTCCTCGTTCATCACAGGCAGGCCGGGCTTGACCATGTCGGCAGTGAACGCGGTGTACCAGAAGATCTGCTGGGCAACCGCGCCCTGGGCCGGGACCGGTCCGGATTCGGAGAAGGTCATGCCCTGGGCTTCCGGCGGAGCATAGGCCTTGAGCCAGTCGAGATACTTGACGATCGAATAGACCGAGGCCGGGCCGTTGGTGTCGCCGCCGCGGGCGACGCAGGAGCCTACCGGCTGCGACTTCTCGTTGACCTTGATGCCCCATTCGTCGACCGGCAGGCCGTTCGGCAGGCCCTTGTCGCCGTTGCCGGCCATCGACAGCCAGGCGTCGGTGAACCGCCAGCCGAGCGAGGGGTCCTTCTTGCCGTAGTCCATGTGGCCATAGACCTTCTGGCCATTGATGTCGCGGCCGGTGAAGAACTCGGCGATGTCCTCGTAGGCCGACCAGTTGACCGGGACGCCGAGGTCGTAGCCGTACTTCGCCTTGAAGTCCGCCTTGTTCTTCTCGTCGTTGAACCAGTCGTAGCGGAACCAGTAGAGGTTGGCGAACTGCTGGTCGGGGAGCTGGTAGAGCTTGCCGTCCGGGGCTGTCGTGAACTTCGTGCCGATGAAGTCGGCGATGTCGAGGTTGGGGTTGGTGACGTCCTTGCCTTCGTTGGCCATCCAGTCGGTCAGGCTGCGCGCCTGCAGATAGCGCCAGTGGGTGCCGATCAGGTCGGAATCGTTGACATAGGCGTCATAGATGTTTTCGCCCGACTGCATCTGCGTCTGCAGCTTTTCGATGACGTCGCCCTCGCCGATGAGGTCGTGCGTGATCTTGATGCCGGTGATGTCGGAGAACGCCTTGGCGAGCGTCTTCGATTCATACTCGTGCGTGGTGATGGTTTCCGAAACGACCTTGATCTCCATGCCGGCAAAAGGTTTCGCCGCATCGATGAACCACTGCATTTCGGCTTCCTGGCCGGCGCGGTCGAGCGCCGACATGTCCTTGATCTCGGTATCGAGGAAGGTTTTCGCTTCCTCCATGCCGGCAAAGGCATTGCCCGCGCCCAAAAGCAGGGCGATCACGCTCGTTGATGCTAGAATATGGCGTCGCATTAATTTCCTCCCAAACAAGGTTGCATTGCCATTTGGCGCCGCCGCGGGCTTGCGGCGGCCCAACATTTCCCCCTCTAGACGAAGCGGAATACGCCGATGGCGTAGACCACTGCGAGAGCGAGAGCCCACCACAGGTTGGGCCCGATCAGGCCCAGCCATGCGAGATGAATGAAGGCGCTGCCAAGCAGCGAAACGAAAAGCCTGTCGCCCCGGGTCGTCTCGAACCGGAGGATGCCGACGCGCGGGTTGCCGCCGGGCGAAAAATACTCCCACACACCCATGCCGACGAGCATCAGGAAGATGGTGATGAAGAAGGCTGCCGTTGGCAGCGTCCAGGCCATCCAGGAAAAATCCATCGCAAGCGCTCCCTCAGACGCGGCCCAGGGCAAAGCCCTTGGCGATGTAGTTGCGGACGAACCAGATGACGAGCGCACCCGGAATGATGGTCAGCACGCCCGCTGCGGCAAGCACGCCCCAGTCCATGCCCGAGGCCGAGACCGTGCGCGTCATGATAGCGGCGATCGGCTTGGCGTCGGTGGTGGTCAGCGTGCGGGCGATCAGCAGTTCGACCCACGAGAACATGAAGCAGAAGAAGGCCGCGACCCCGATGCCGCTGGCGATCAGGGGCACGAAGATCTTCACGAAGAAGCGTGGGAACGAATAGCCGTCGATATAGGCGGTCTCGTCGATCTCCTTCGGCACGCCCGACATGAAGCCTTCGAGGATCCACACAGCCAGCGGCACGTTGAACAGGCAATGGGCCAATGCAACTGCGATGTGCGTGTCGATCAGGCCGAAGGCGGAATAGAGCTGGAAGAAGGGCAGGGCGAACACCGCAGGTGGCGCCATGCGATTGGTCAAAAGCCAGAAGAACAGGTGCTTGTCGCCCAGGAAGCGGTAGCGCGAGAAGGCATAGGCCGCAGGCAGGGCGACGGAGATCGAAATCGCCGTGTTCATGACCACATAGATGATCGAGTTGATGTAGCCCTTGTACCAGGACGGATCGGTGAAGATCACGCCGTAGTTGCGAAGCGTCGGGTTTTGCGGCCATAGCGAGAAGGCGCCCAGGATCTCCTGGTTCGACTTGAAGCTCATGTTGATCAGCCAGTAGATCGGCAGCATCAGGAAGATGATGTAGATCGTCGGCACCACCCACCAGAAGCGCGATTCCTCACCGCGTCGCCGCATCCGCCTGGCCAGCGCCGCATCGGCGGAACTGCCATGGGCCACGCCTTCGGTGGCCGGCGCATTGCGCATCATCTTGTCCTTGTCGGTGCTCACGACGGCTTCGCTCGTGTCCGTCATCTCACTTCTCCACGTCGTAGTTTGTCATGACGGTGTAGAAGACCCATGACAGCAGCAGCACGATCAGGAAGTAGATGATCGACATCGCCGCCGCCGGGCCGAGGTCGAACTGTCCGACGGCCATCTTGACGAGGTCGATCGACAGGAAGGTGGTGGAATTGCCGGGCCCGCCGCCGGTGACGACAAACGGCTCGGTGTAAATCATGAAGCTGTCCATGAAGCGCAGCAGCACGGCGATCAGCAGCACGCGCTGCATCTTCGGCAACTGGATGTAGCGGAACACCGCCCAGCGCGAGGCGCCATCGATCTTGGCCGCCTGGTAGAAGGCATCCGGGATCGACACCAGCCCGGCATAGCAGAGCAGCACGACCAGGCTCGTCCAGTGCCAGACATCCATGATGATGACCGTCACCCAGGCATCGAACGGGTCGTTCACGTAGTTGTAGTCAAAGCCGAGCGCATGCAGCGTATAGCCGAGCAGGCCGATGTCGATGCGCCCGAAGACCTGCCAGATGGTTCCGACGACATTCCACGGGATGAGCAGCGGCAGCGCCATCAGCACCAGGCAGACCGGCACGCCCCAGCCTTTCCTGGGCATGTTGAGCGCGATGAAGATGCCGAGCGGGATCTGGATCGCCAGGATGATCGCCGAGAAGATCAGGTTGCGGCCCATCGCCGCCCAGAAGCGATCGGAGTGCAGCATCTCCTGGAACCATTCCGCGCCGGCCCAGAAGAACTGGTTGCCGCCGAATGTGTCCTGCACCGAATAATTGACCACCGTCATCAGCGGGATGACCGCGGAGAACGCCACCAGCACGAGCACCGGCAGCACCATCAACCAGGCTTTGTTGTTCCAGGTCTTTTCCATGGTCAGGCTCCCATCTCGACGCGCCAGGACTTGTCGTAGAGGTTGATGCCGGCGGGGTCGAACGTGACACGCGCATCGGCGGGCACCTGGTCGTCCTCGCCGAGGATAGCTGCGATCTCGCGGCCCTCGAGGCTGGCGCGGACCACCTTGTGGCGGCCGATATCCTCGACCTTGCGCACGGTGACAGGCATGCCCGCGGCGCCGAGCCGGACATATTCGGGCCGGATGCCGAGTTCGATCTCGTTGCCTTCGGCCTTTGGGCTGCCGGGCAAGTCGATGACCTGGCCGCCAAGGCGGGCGCGATTGCCTTCGACACTGACCGGCATCACGTTCATGCCGGGCGAGCCGATGAAGTAGCCGACGAAGGTGTGCTTGGGGCGCTCGAACAGCTCGGCAGGGGTACCGATCTGGACGATCTCGCCGTCATACATCACCACCACCTTTTCGGCGAAGGTCAGGGCCTCCGTCTGGTCGTGCGTGACGTAGATCATGGTGTAACCGAAGCGGCGGTGAAGTTGCTTGAGCTGCGAGCGCAGCACCCACTTCATGTGCGGGTCGATGACGGTCAGCGGCTCGTCGAACAGGATGGCGTTGACGTCCGAGCGTACCAGCCCGCGGCCGAGCGATATCTTCTGTTTCTGGTCGGCGGTCAGCCCGCGCGCCTTGCGCTTGGCCCAGCTGGCAAGGTCGATCATGTCGAGCGTCTCGCGCACCTTGCGGTCGACGTCGGCTTCGGCGACGCCGCGGTTACGCAACGGGAACGCCAGATTGTCGTAGACGGTCATGGTGTCGTAGATGACCGGGAACTGAAACACCTGGGCGATGTTGCGCTCCTGCGTCGACAGCCGGGTCACGTCCTTGCCGTCGAACAGCAGCTGCCCGTGCGAGGCGTGCAGCAGCCCCGAGATGATGTTGAGCAGCGTGGTCTTGCCGCAGCCCGACGGGCCGAGCAGCGCGTAGGCGCCGCCGTCGTCGAAGCTGTGATGCACCTCGCGAAGGGCATAGTCCTTGTCGGACTTCGGGTTGGCGCCGTAGGCGTGGCGGATATGGTTCAGGTCGATGCGTGCCATTTCGCCCTCCTACGCTGCCAGCTGCGATGGCGCGGCGGCAGAACGGCCGTTCGCGTCGAAAACCATGACGTGGCGAGGGTCGATGAAGACCTCGATGGTCTCGTCCGGCTCGAACTGGCGGATGCCAGGCGTGAGCATCACCCAGCGGGCATCCGCGAAATCGAGGTGCACGAAGCTTTCGGAGCCGGTGATCTCAGTCACCGTCACCTTGGCCTTCACGCCAACCGCATCTGTGTTGCGCTTCTCGAAAGAAAGATGGTGGGGCTGGAAGCCGATCGTATAGCTGGCGTCGGCAATGCCGGCGAGGTCTGCCGGCACCGGGAGGTCCACCCCACCATCAAGCTGGAAACTGCGGCCGCTCTTCTTCAGCACGATCGTGTTGAGCGGCGGGTCGGCAAAGGTCCGCGCCGTGATCAGGTCGTTCGGCTTGCGGAACACCTCGATCGTCGGACCAAACTGGGTGATACGGCCTTCCGACAGAGTCGCCACATTGCCGCCGAGCAGCAGTGCTTCATGCGGTTCGGTCGTGGCATAGACAAAGATCGCGCCGGTTTCGGCGAAGATCTTCGGCAGTTCTGCGCGCAGTTCTTCGCGCAGCTTGTAGTCGAGATTGGCCAGCGGCTCGTCGAGCAGCACCAGCCGGGCATTCTTGACGATGGCGCGGGCAAGCGCGGTGCGCTGCTGCTGGCCGCCGGAGAGATTGAGCGGGGTGCGGTCGAGATAGGGCGTCAGCTTGAGCAGTTCGGCGGCGCGCTTGACCTCCTGGTCGATCCTGGCCTTGTCGGCGCCGGCAACACGCAGCGGCGAGGCGATGTTTTCGTAGACCGTCATCGCCGGGTAATTGATGAACTGTTGGTAGACCATGGCGATGTTGCGCTTTTGCACCGGCACGCCGGTGACGTCCACGCCATCGAACCAGACCGAGCCGGCGGTCGGCTTGTCGAGCCCGGCCATCAGCCGCATCAGGCTTGTCTTGCCGGACAGCGTCGGCCCGAGCAGCACGTTCAGGCTGCCGTGCTGCAGGTTGAGCGAGACGTCGCGGATGTGGTCCGCGCCGGCAACCGCCTTGGTTACATTGCGTAGTTCCAGCATTTCCCCTCCTCCCAGGGCAGATATCAGGCGGTGGCGCCTACTCCGCCGCGGCGTTGTGCACGCCCGGGCTTATTCCATGCATGAATTCGTCGAGTGACGCGGCCTGCTCCTTGGCGAGCTTGAGGCCGCGCTTGGTTCGCCGCCACAAGATGTCCTCCGCCGTCAAAGCCCATTCGTTGGCGACAAGGTATCGGACTTCTGCCTCGTAGAGGTCGGCGCCGAAATTGCGCCCCAGGTCTGCCTCGGACCTCGCAAGGCCGAGCAAGGCTTTGGCGCGCGTGCCGTAAAGGCGTGTCAGGCGCCGCGCCAGACGCATGTCGAGGAATGGATAGGCGGCCTTGAGCTTCACCACCTCCGCATCGAAGGCGGTTGCCTCGAACTCGCCGCCGGGCAGGGCTGCCGTCGCGGTCCAGGATTTGCCCTTCTTGCCCAGGTGTTTTTCGATGATTTCCAGCATCGACTCGGCAAGGCGCCGGTAAGTGGTGATCTTGCCACCGAAGATGTTGACGATCGGCGCCTGGCCTTCGCGCCCGTCGGACTTCAGCACGTAGTCGCGCGTCGCTTCCTGGGCCTTGCTGGCGCCATCGTCATAGAGCGGCCGCACGCCGGAATAGGTCCAGACGATGTGTTCGGGCTTTACCGGTTCGGCGAAATATTCGCTTGCTGCGTCGCACAGGTAGCTGATCTCGGCCTGGCTGATCTTGGCCTGGCGCGGGTCGCCGTCATAGTCCTGGTCGGTGGTGCCGATGAGGGTGAAGTCTTCCTCATAGGGAATGGCGAAGATGATGCGCCCGTCCTTGTTCTGGAAGAAATAGGCGCGCGGGTCGTCGAACTTCTTTGCCACCACGATGTGGCTGCCCTGGACCAGCCGCACATTGTGGACGTTGTTCTGCCCGACGGTCTCCGTCAGCACATGGTCGATCCACGGGCCGGCGGCGTTGACGATCAACCGTGCCTTGACCTCCTCGACCTGGCCGTTGCGCAGATCTTCGACGGCGATATTCCAGTGGCCGTTGTCGCGCCGCGCGCTCGTCACCTTGGCGCGGGTGCGGATGACGGCGCCGCGGTCGGCCGCGTCGCGGGCATTGAGCACCACCAGGCGGGCGTCGTTCACCCAGCCGTCCGAATATTCGAAGGCGCGCGCAAACATCGGCTTCAGCGGCTTGCCGGCGGCGTCGCTGCGCATGTCGAGCGTGCGGGTCGGCGGCAGCAATTTGCGGCCGCCGATATGGTCGTAGAGAAACAGCCCGAGACGGATCAGCCAGGCAGGACGCAGGCCCTTGGCGTAAGGCAGGACGAAGCGCATAGGCCAGATGATGTGCGGTGCGTTGCGCCACAGCACTTCGCGTTCCATCAGCGCTTCGCGCACGAGCCTGAACTCATAGTGCTCGAGATAGCGCAGGCCGCCATGGATCAGCTTGGTCGAATAGGACGACGTGCCGCTGGCCAGATCGCTCATTTCGGCGAGATAGACGGAGTAGCCGCGCCCAGCCGCGTCCCGGGCGATTCCGCAGCCGTTGATGCCGCCGCCGATGACGAAAATGTCGTATATCTCGGGCATGCTCACGCCTTCGTCGCCTTTTCGCAGTGCAGCAATTTCAGGGTATTCCGAAGCTCGATTTCGATTATTTCGAACTAGAAATGAATGTCAAACGAAATATAGCGATGATCGTGCCGTTGCGCATTACGTCGCGTAGGGCATTGGATTTCAGCGATCTGGTTGCGATTTTTGCGCGGATTGCACTGAATATTCTGTTCTTGCGCCCGCGAAACAGGGTTCAGCGTGGCGATTGCACGACATTTGTTGACCGCAATGTTCGTTTTTTGGGATGCCTGGCGAAAACGAAAGGGCCTCGCGGCAGCCTGGATCGAGGTCATGATGAAGCGATCCCTGCTGGTCAGGGTCCCGCATGGGTGCGAGAATTAGGGCGTCCCGCACCTATGCCAGGGCGGGGACGACAGGCGGCGGAACGCGAGGGAGCAGAAACAGGCAACGTCAGGGGTGAAACGATGTTTCGAACACCAATTGGACTTGCATTGTGGGCCGCGACAATCGCCGCATCTTCGGCGGCCATTGCTGACGAGGCGCAGGTTGCGCGAGGCGAATATCTCGTGACGATGGGTGGTTGCACCGACTGCCACACGCCGGGCTATCTCTTGGGAAAGCCCGATGATTCGAAGTATCTCGGCGGCTCGGATGTCGGCTTCGAGATTCCGGGGCTGGGTGTCTTCGTCGGCCGCAACATCACGCCCGACAACGAGACGGGCATCGGCAAGTGGACAGCCGAGCAGGTCGTCACGGCGCTCCAGACCGGTCAGAGACCGGACGGGCGGGAACTGGCGCCG
The DNA here is from genome assembly GCF_014206975.1 of Aminobacter aganoensis. Lineage (GTDB taxonomy): Bacteria > Pseudomonadota > Alphaproteobacteria > Rhizobiales > Rhizobiaceae > Aminobacter > Aminobacter aganoensis. The sequence goes on along the minus strand of NZ_JACHOU010000002.1, from coordinate 70,603 downwards.
ATCATGCCGTGGCGTGCCCTGGCCCAGCTCACCCCCGAAGACGCGGCCGCAATTGCAGCTTTTCTCAAGAGCGTGAAGCCGGTCAGCAATGCGGTGCCGGGGCCGTTCAAGCCGGGCGAAAAGGTATCGACCTTCACGTTCCGGATCTTGCCGCCGGGCGAAACCGCAGCAGCGGCGCCAAAATAGGCCCGCAGCCCGTGGGGCTGGGCTGGAACGAAAATCGCCGGAGGCCGCTGGCGCAGCCTCCGGCGATGCTTTGTCGAGCCTTAGTGCGGGAAGAAGGCGAAGCGGATGATGAACAGCGCCGCGACCAGCCACGTTGCCATGTGCACCTCGCCGGGGCGTCCGGTCAGGAGCTTGAGCGCTGCGTAGGTGACGAAGCCGAACGCGAGGCCGTTGGCGATCGAATAGGTGAACGGCATCATCAGCGCGGTCAGCGCCGCAGGAGCTGCCTCGGTGATGTCGGCCCATTCGACCTCGACCAGCTCGCGCATCATCAGGCAGGCGACATAGAGCAGGGCGGGAGCGGTCGCATAGGCCGGCACCGAGCCAGCCAGCGGCGAGAAGAACAGCGCTGCGAGGAACAGCACGCCGATGACCAGTGCGGTGAGGCCGGTGCGGCCGCCGGCCTGGACGCCCGAGGCGCTCTCGACATAGGCGGTGGTGCTGCTGGTGCCGAGCAGCGAGCCGGCGACGATCGCCGTGCTGTCGGCCAGCAGAGCGCGGCCGAGGCGATTGGGCTTGCCTGGCTCGATCAGCCCGGCCCGCTTGGCGACGCCGATCAGCGTTCCGGTTGCGTCGAACACCTCGACCAGCACGAACACCAGGATGACATGGACAAGGCCCGCGTGCAGGGCGCCGACGACGTCGAGCTGCAGGAAGGTCGGCAGGATGGAAGGTGGCATCGAGACGATGCCGTTGAACTGGCTGACGCCGAGCGCCATCGAGGCGACGGTGATCACCAGGATGCCGATCAGGATAGCGCCACGCACCTTGAGTGCGTCGAGGGCGGCGATGATGAAGAAGCCGGCGATAGCCAGGAGCGTTCCGGTCTGGCTGAGGTCGCCCAGCGTCACCAGCGTTGCGGGGCTCGCAACGACGATGCCCGAGCTTTTCAGCGCGATGATGCCGAGGAACAGGCCGATGCCGGCGGCGATCGCACTACGCATCGAGTGCGGGATGCCGGCGATCAGCCAGCTGCGCACGCCGCTGACGGTCAAAAGCAGGAAGATGACGCCCGAGATGAAGACGGCGCCCAGCGCCTGCTGCCAGGAAAAGCCCATCGCGCCGACCACCGTGAACGCGAAGAAGGCGTTCAGGCCCATGCCCGGCGCCATGCCGATCGGCCACTTCGCCAGAAGGCCCATGATCAGCGAGCCGAGCGCTGCGGCAAGGCAGGTGGCCACGAACACGGCGTTGCGGTCCATGCCCGTCGACGACAGGATCTCGGGATTGACGAAGATGATGTAGGCCATCGTCAGGAAGGTCGTGACGCCGGCGATCACCTCGGTGCGCACCGTCGTCCCTTGTTCCTTCAGGTTGAAATACTTCTCGAGCACTCTTTGCTTCCTCCCATGTGGCGCGGGGAGCGGCCGTCCGTCACGCGCAAGGCTGCGATGGCCCATGATCCCGAGTGGATCGAAGAACCCCGTGGCCTTGCCGAGCGTTGCTGCTCCTCACACCGTCGGCTTTGACGCTGTTCCAGCGTGTCCATCCCAGCCGACTGTGACCAATGATCCAGCGCAGGACATGGCTGCCTGCGCAAACCGGGGTAACTTCTGCTCGTTGCATGGATGGCACAAGAGGCCAGACAGCCAATTCTGTGAGAAGCAGTTTCGCGTTTTTGGGGAGGAATTGCCGGCCTTATGAAACCCAGCGTCGTGTCCTACGGCGCCCCTTCGCAAGCCAGCCCGGTCGTGGGATCGAAAAGATGCAGTGCTTCTTCCTCGAAAGCAAATCTGCGGCTTTCACCTTCGCCGAGACGCGTGCGTGGCGCAAGGCAGGCAATCAGCTTCTGCCCGCCGATTCGAGCTGTCGCGATCAGTTCCGGACCGGTCAGTTCGACGACCTCGACCTTGGCAGGCAACGTCAGGCCGACTGCACCTTCGGCTGCGAGCCGGAGCGCCTCGGGGCGTATGCCAAGGGAAAGGCGGGTCCCGTCGCCGATCGTTGCATATCGCGGTGGCAGCGGGATCGTCACGTCGGATCCTGCAATCTCAAGCAGGCCATTGCGCACGGTGACATCAAGGATGTTCATCGGCGGCGCGCCGACGAAGCCCGCCACATAGAGCGTGGCTGGGCGGTTGTAGATCTCTTCGGGCGTGCCGAGCTGCTCGATCCGGCCGTCCTTCATCACCGCGATCCGCGTCGCCAGCGTCATCGCCTCGATCTGGTCGTGGGTGACGTAGACCACCGTCGTCCGCAGCATCTGGTGCAGGCGCTTGAGCTCGGTACGCATCTCAAGCCGCAGCTTGGCATCGAGGTTGGAAAGCGGTTCGTCAAACAGGAACACCTGCGGCTTGCGCACCAGCGCGCGGCCGATGGCGACGCGCTGGCGCTGGCCGCCGGAGAGCTGGCTCGGCTTGCGGTCGAGCAGCGCCTCGATCTGCAGCAGCCGCGCTGCCTCCTGCACGGCCTTGTCGCGCTCCGCGACCGGCACCTTGCGCATCTCGAGCCCGAAGCCGATGTTCCGGCGCACGCTGAGATTGGGGTAGAGCGCGTAGGACTGGAACACCATGGCGATGTCGCGGTCCTTGGGATGAACGCCGAGAATCGAGCGGTCGCCGATCCTGATGTCGCCGCTCGTCGCTTCGGCCAGCCCGGCGATGATGTTGAGCAGGGTGGACTTTCCGCAACCCGACGAACCGAGCAGGACCAGGAACTCGCCGCTCTGCAATGAAATGTCTATGCCCTTCAGTGTTTCGACGGCCCCGTAGTTCTTGCGGATGTTCTGGATTTCAAGCGCACTCATGCAATGTCGTCCCTGAAATCCGGCAAGTGGCCATAGCTGCGGGGCAAGGTGGAGATCGCGCGCGATGCAACCTGCGTTCCAGCAGCGAGGCAGGTGGCGAGCGGCTGGCCCTTGGCAAGGGCCGCGAGAAAAGCCGAGTTGAAGACGTCGCCGGCGCCGATGGTATCGACGACCTTCACCTTTGGGGCGCCTGCCGACACCAGCTCGCCGTCGGCACCGATGGCAATGGCGCCATCCGGTCCGCACTTGACCACCACGACGGCCCCCTTGCGCATGCTGGACCAGATCGTCCGTGCCGCCTCTGCTGGATTGTCGCGGCCAGCCAGCGTCGTTGTTTCGACTTCGTTCAGCAGCGCGCAATCGCAGCGGGATAGCCAGGTGCGGGTCGTTGCACAGTTCGCTTCGGTCCAGCCATCCGGCGGCCAGCCAGTGTCGAGAACGACCGAGATGTCGTGGCCATGCGCCCAGTCGAAAATGGCGTCGTAGTCTTGGGCGAGGTCAGTGGTCAGGAACGAGCCGCACAGCAGGGCATAGCCGCCGGACAGTCGCTTGCCGTCGAGCACCGAAAGCGTGTCGGCGAGGCTGAAACGGGGCAGGTGCCCATGCGTGGTGAAGAACGTCCGTTCGCCGTCGGGGTGTGTGATGCCGACTGACAGCGTCGTCCGCTCGGAAGAGATGGCCCACTTCGCCGCGCGGCGGCCAAAGGCGGTCCGCAGCCACAGGCCGAACTGGTCGTTGCCGACATTCGCCGCAATCTCGAAGTCAACGCCGAGCGCCTCCCACGCAAGAGCCGAATTGCCCGCCTGGCCGCCGACGCGCAACTCGTCGTGGTCGACGATGATTTCCGTGCCGGCCTTCGGCCAGGGGGCGGTCGGTCCGAGAATGAGGTCGACATTGACGTTGCCGATCACCGCAAGTGGCCGCATTCATTCGCTCCGGGTGATCTTGGTCGATCGCACCGGAGTGCCGGCATCATCGACGCGGGCATCGGCAAATGCGATCATCAGGCGCTGCGCCGTGGGCAGCATTGCGAAGATGGCGGCCATGCCGGTGGCCGGCTTGAACCGAAGCGTGACTGCACCGGCTACCGGGCTCTTTGCGGACGAATCGAAGATGACGACTGGTGCTCCGGTGTCGATTGCCGACACTGCCATGGCCGTGACGAGAGCGGCGGTCGGATCGTCGCCGCGAAACAGCACGACGCCGATGTCGGGGCCGAGCATTTCCATCGGCCCATGCCGAAGCTGCCCGCCTTCAAGCGAGAAGCACGGCCGCCGCGACAACTCCGTCAGGCCGAGGGCCAGTGCTTCGGCAACGCCTTGCAGGCGGCGTCCCGACGTGACGACGGCAGCGACGTTCGCCAGCGCGGCGAGAGCCGGACGGATGTCGACGACTTCAGGTGCCTGGAGCGCGACGAGCGCCCCGCTCGGGTGTTCGCCAAGTGCGGCCAGGATGGCGAGATGCAGGGCCAGGGTGACGGTCAGGCTTCGCGTTGCCGCAAAGGCGAGCTCGGTGCCGCCGATGCCGACCAGCGAAGGCGCGGTGCGGGCCAGGAAGGAGCCTGCCTCCAGCGTCAGTCCGAATGTCTCGGAATTTCCGCCGGTCTCGGCAAACCAGCGCAGGACTTCGGCGCTTTCGCCCGATTGCGAGGTCATCAGCACTGTGCGGCCGTCAAGTGCCAGCGGCTGCCCGAGCTGCTCCGACAAGGGCAGCGCGATGGCATCGATGCCGAGGGCGCGATAGAGCGGCTCGACTGCGCGGCCCACCGCATGCGAACCGCCCATGCCGAGCAGCAGCAACTGCCCCGTGCTGGCCAGGGATGCGGCAACCCTGGCCGCCGTCTCGGAGGCTTCGGCAAACGATGCCAGCGCATCGCCATACTGGCGCGCCATTTCGCGGTCGATCGCCACGAGCCCGGCGGGCCTGGTCTTTTGTGGGGTCATGGTCATCCTTTCACGCCGCCGCTGGTCAGCCCCGAAATCAGGGCGCGCTGCATGACCAGGCCGATCAGCACCGGGGGCAGCGCGGCCAGGACGCCCGCCGTGGCAATCAGCCCGTAGTCGGAGACGCGGCCGCCGGCGAGATCGGCGATGGCCACTGTCAGCGTCTTGGCGCGCAGGTCCGACGTGAACAACAGTGCATAGAAGAACTCGTCCCACGCAAGCAGCAGCGCAAACAGTGCCGACGTCGCCATCACGGGCGCTGCCAGCGGCAAGGTGATGATACGCAATGTCTGGAACAGGCTGGCGCCGTCGATCATCGCGGCGGACTCGATTTCGCGCGGTATGGAATCGAAGCCCGACTTCATCAGCCAGGTGGTGAACGGCGCAAGGATGGTCAGGTAGACGAGCGCCAGGCCGAAGATGTTGTTGAGCAGGCCGAGCCAGGCAAGGCCCATGTACAGTGGGACGGACAGCGCCACCGGCGGCAGCATGTAGGTGGCGATCACCACCGACAGCGACCAGCCAACCTGAGGCGTGCGCGACACCGCCCAGCCGGCCGGGATGGCCAGCGCGATCGCTGCAATCGTTGCCATGCCGGCGATCCTCAGGCTGTTCCACAGCGAGGCGACAAAGGCGGCACCCGCGCTGTTTTCGGCCGTCGACAGCAGCATCGCGTATCGCGAGAAGTCGACTTCCTGCGGCCACCAGCGCAACGGCTTGGCCGAAAGATCGGCGGCAGGCGAAATGCTCATGACGAACAGCCACAGCACGGGCGCCAGGATCACGATCGCCAGCAGAAGCGCCGATGCGTAGACGAAGACAGTGAAGAGCGGGCTTTTGCGTTCCATCAGGCGGTACTCCCCGCAGCCTTCCTGACCAGGGCGGCATAAGCGACGGCCAGGACCGTGACCAGCAAGGTGACGATCAGCGCCAGCGATGCGCCGGAACCGGCGCGCTGGAACGAAAATGCCTCCTGGTAAACGAGAATCGACAGCGTTCTGGTCGAATTGGCGGGCCCGCCGCGGGTCATCACCCAGATGATGTCGAAGACCTTGAATGCCTCGATGGTGCGCAACACCAGCGCCACCAGAAGCGGCCCGACGAGATAGGGCAGGATGACGAAGCGGAAGCGCGCGAGCGGCCCCGCACCATCGACCATAGATGCCGCGGTGATGTCGCGCGGCACGGCCTGCAAGGCGGCCAGGGCGATGAGCGCGACGAGCGGAAAATTCTTCCAGCAATCGGCAACGATGAGGGCGGCGAGCGCGGTGTTGGGTTCGCCGAGCCAGGAGCGATAGGCGTCGAGGAGGCCGATCTGCGTCAGTGCGGCATTCAACGCGCCATATTCGGGATTGTAGATCAGCCGCCACAGCGTGGCGTTGACCACCGTCGGCAGCGCCCATGGCAGGATCATCAGCGCACGCAACAGCGTGCGGCCACGGAACTGCTGGTTCAGCAACAAGGCGGCAAGAACGCCCAGTACCATCTCCGCGGCGACGGAGATGACCGCAAACCAGGTCGTCGTCACCAGCGTGCGCTGGAAATTCGAGCCCGAAAGCATCTTTGCGTAGTTGTCGAAGCCGACGAAGTTGCCCTCGGTGCCGACGAGCTTGGCGTCGGTGAAGGACAGACGAACGGTGTCGACGAGGGGCCAGCCGATGACTGAAACCATGACCACAAGCAAAGGCAGCATCAGCAGCCATGCGCGGGTCGTCATCCATGAGCCCGACATGAGGCGACTCTTTATTATTGGAAACGAAAGGGCCGGGCGGCCGGAGCCGCCCGGAAGTTGGGGCAGTAAAGCTTACAGGCCGCTGTTTTCGGCAGCCCCCTTGAGCGCGTCTTCCGGCTTGGCTTGACCAAGCAGGGATTCCTGAATTGCCTGCTGCAGCGCCGTCGACAGCTCCTGGTACTTCGGCGTCGTCGGGCGCGGATACATCGCGGCCAGGCCGATCTTGGCTGCGGCGATCAGCTCTTCCTGTCCCTTGGTGACGGCCGGATCCTCGTATGACGAAGCCCAGATCGGCAGGCTCAGCTTGGCATACTGGTTCTGCGTCGCCTGCGAGGTCATGAAGGTGATGAATTTCCACGCCTCGTCGGGGTTCTTGCTGGCCGTGGTGATGCCGAGACCCATCGAACCGTTGACGGCCGACACCTCGCTCTTGCCTGCGACGCCGGGGGCGGGAACGACGCCGACCTTACCCGCGACCTTGCTGTCCTTGGGGTCGTTGGCCATGTTGTACATGTAGGTCCAGTTGAGTGCGAAGGCGGCTTCGCCGTTCTGGAAGACCTTGCGGACGTCCTCTTCGAGGAACTCCTTGGAGTTCGGGTTGGTCAGGCCGGAGGTGTAGCTGGTCACCATGTAGTTCAGCGCGTCGAGCCCGCCGCCGCTCTGGAACGCCGGCTTGCCGTCCTTCAGGAATTCACCGCCATAGGCGCTGACCAGCGTGGTGTAGTCGCAGATCGCGGCTTCAGCCTGCGACCAGCTCCACGAGATCGGTGTTGCCAGCAGGCCCTTGTCCTTGATGATCTTGGCCTGTTCGGCCAGTTCATCCCAGGTCTTGGGTGGATTCTGGATGCCCGCCTTCTCTAGGATTTCCTTGTTGTAGAACAGATACTTGGTGTCGAGAATCCAGGGCATCCCATAAGACTTGCCGTCATAGTTGACGGTGGTCCAGGCGCCCGGCAGCACGCCCTTCTTCATGTCGTCGGTGATGCGCGAGGAGACGTCGACCAGCACGTTGTTGCTGGCATATTCGGCGGGCCAGATGACGTCGAACAGCACCACGTCGTAGCCGCCCGAACCCTGGGCCAGCACGGTCTTGTCGTGCAAGCCTTCATAGGGCACGAATTCGAGGTTCACCTTGATGTCGGGATTGGCCTTGGTGAAGGCTTCACTCATGGCCCGCACGTCCGCCTCGCTGTAGGCGGCCTGCGCCATGAACAGCGCATTGATTGACGTTTCGGCGAAAGCCTGGGGCACGAAAGCCGCGCCAATGAGAGCCGCCCCAAGCAGCATCCTGCTAAACGATTTCAACATTGCATCCTCCATTATCTGACGTTGGCAATTCCTGCGATGCCGGCGCCACGCGCCGTCATCTCGCTTCGGAAAGGCATCGCGCGAAGGTCTCGGCGTTCTTTCCCAGGCGGTGTCACAGTCGAAAAGCGCGACGGCTCCAGCCGTCTTCATTCCCCGGAACTCTCACGGCTCCTTATTAAGTCAACTGACTTGACTTATTACTTCTGCAATTATCTATTGGAGTCAAGAGGGGAAACAGCGGTGAACGATATCAGGCCCATCCGAGCCACCAGCGGCACCAACCAGGAGGGCGCGAGCGCCCACAACCGCCGCGTCATGATCGACGCGTTGCGGCTCAATGGCGCCCTGTCGCGTGCCGACCTGGCTCGGGCGACGCAACTCACCAAGCAGGCCGTGTCCAACATCATCGACGAGCTTGAGCGCGACGGTTTCGTGGTGCCGCTGGAGGCGGTGAGAAAGGGCAGGGGCCAGCCATCTACGCCCTACCGGCTGCTGCCCGAAGGCGCGTTTGCCATCGGCCTGCAGATCGACCGGCACCTGACCCGCGCCGTTGCCGTCGACCTCGTCGGCACCGTCCTGGTCCGTTCGGAGGCGAACCTGCCGCCCGACGATCCCTCGGGCGGTGTCAGGGTCATTCTCGGCCTGATCGAGGGCATCAGGGCGAAGCTTTCGCGCATCTCGGCGCAGTCGGAAAAGCGCCTTGTCGGCCTCGGCGTTGCCATGCCCGGCCCATTCGGGCTGGAAGAGTTCGGCGACAACAAATGGATGATGCCGGCCTGGCAGAAATTTCCGCTGCTCGAGACGCTTGCCGCCGGCACAGGGCTGGAGGTCGGCCTGCAGAACGACGCTGCGGCCTGCGCCACGGCAGAGCGCATGGTGGGTGCGGCACATGGCGTCGACCACGCCGTTTGTCTCTATGTCGGATACGGTATCGGCGCCGGCCTCATCCTCAATGGCGAACTCTACCGTGGCGGCAACGGCAATGCCGGCGAGATCGGCATGGCGCTGCTGTCGCCGCGTGGCGCCGACGGCACGGTCCTGGAGCACCGGGCCTCGCTCGCCTCGCTCTATCAGCATCTGGAACTCGATCCTTCCGATGCCGGTCTCTACGAACGTGTCGATGCACTCGCCATGGCCAGGGACCCGGAATTGCTGGCTTGGGTGAATGCCGCCGCCCAGGACCTGCGCTGGAGCGTCCACCTCATCGAAACGGTTTTCGATCCGCAGACTGTTATCCTGACCAGCGGTGCCCCCGAGGCGCTCGCCCGCCTCATCCTGCAAGCCATGCATCCGCTGCTACAGTCGATCGCCGCCCGGCCGGACCGAACCTTGCCGCGCCTGCAGTTGGGCATCACCGATCCGTGGTCGATCGCGCTCGGGGCTGCTTCGGAGCCGATCAGCCGGGCGTTCGATCCGCGCTTTTCGGCAATCCTCAAGAGCCGCGCCATCGCCGGGTAGACCATCTGGCAGTTAGCTGACGAGGTCATAGCAAAAATGCCCAGGACGGGGGACCGTCTTGGGCATTTCTGGTTTGAAGCATTGCGCTGGGATTCACCCGGCGGCCATCACTCCATGTCGTCGGGTCCGTTTCCCGGCTCGCGACGGCCGAGCATGATCTCGCGCTTGCCGACATGGTTGGGTGCACCGACGATGCCTTCCTTTTCCATGCGCTCGACCAGCGAGGCCGCGCGGTTGTAGCCGATGCCGAGGCGACGCTGGATGTAGGAGGTCGAGCACTTCTTGTCGCGCAGCACCACCTTGACCGCTTCGTCGTAGATGTTGTCGCCGTCCTCGGCGCCCATGCTGCTCTTGTCGAAGACCGGGCTCTCGTCGGCCTCAGGCGCCTCGTCCTCTTCGTCGGCCGTGACGGTCTCGAGATATTCGGGCCGTCCCTGCGACTTGAGATGGGCGACGACCTGCTCGACTTCGGCGTCGGAGACGAATGGGCCGTGGACACGGGCGATGCGGCCGCCACCGGCCATGTGCAGCATGTCGCCCTGGCCGAGCAGCTGTTCGGCACCCTGTTCACCCAGAATGGTGCGGCTGTCGATCTTCGACGTCACCTGGAACGAGATGCGGGTCGGGAAGTTGGCCTTGATGGTGCCGGTGATGACGTCGACCGACGGGCGCTGCGTCGCCATGATCAGGTGGATGCCGGCGGCGCGCGCCATCTGTGCGAGCCGCTGGATGGCACCCTCGATCTCCTTGCCGGCGACCATCATCAGGTCGGCCATCTCGTCGACGATGACGACGATGTAGGGCATCGGCGCGAGGTCGATCTCCTGCTCATCGAACAGCGGCGCGCCGGTGCCCTTCTCGAAGCCGGTTTGCACCTGCATCACCACCGTCTCGCCCTTGTCGCGGGCAACGGCGGCACGCTGGTTGTAGCCGTCGATGTTGCGCACGCCGAGGCGCGCCATTTTGCGATAGCGGTCCTCCATTTCGCGCACGGCCCATTTCAGCGCGGTCACAGCCTTCTTGGGGTCGGTGACGACAGGGGTCAGGAGATGCGGGATGCCGTCATAGACCGACAGTTCCAGCATCTTGGGATCGACCATGATGAGGCGGCATTCCTCCGGCTTCAGCCGGTAGAGCAGCGACAGGATCATGGTGTTGATCGCGACGGACTTGCCCGAGCCGGTGGTGCCGGCAACGAGCAGGTGGGGCATCTTGGCGAGCTCGGCGATGACGGGTTCGCCGCCAATGGTCTTGCCCAGGCACAGCGCGAGTTTGCAGCTCGTATTGCGGAAGTCGCCGGACTCGATCAGTTCGCGGAAGTAGACGGTTTCGCGCGTTTCGTTGGGCAGCTCGATGCCGATGACGTTGCGGCCGGGGATGACGGCCACGCGTGCCGAAATCGCCGACATCGAACGCGCGATGTCGTCTGCGAGGCCGATGACGCGGGAAGACTTGACGCCCGGCGCCGGCTCGAATTCGTAGAGTGTGACGACAGGCCCCGGGCGGACATGGATGATCTCGCCGCGCACGCCGAAATCCTCGAGCACGCTTTCCAGAAGGTCGGCGTTCTGCTCCAGCCGCTCCTGCGACATGTAGAAGCCCTGGCCTTCCGGCGGCAGTTGCAGCAGTTCCTCGGAGGGGAGTTCGTACGTCTCGCCCGCATGGGAGTGAATGAGCGCAGCCATCGGAGGCAAGGGCGAGGCCGGCCGCGCCACTGGAACCGGCATGGTGATTTCCACGCTTTTGGCCGCCGGCGCCGGAACGGCGTCATTGGCTGCGACCAGCGGCGCGATGGCAGATTCCTGCAAGGCTCTTGCCGGCGCTGCCTCGGCGATCGCAGTCTTGGGCTCGACGGGTGTAAGTGCTGCAGAGGCCGATGTGGCAGCGGATTGCGCCTTGGAAGGGCGCTCGATGACGCGGAACAGCGAGGTGACATCGATCGCCGGAGCCGGGCGTTCATCGACGTGCCTTGCGGCAACGGGAGCCGGTGCAATTGGTGCCGTCACGGCGGGCGCCACGCGGGCCTGGACAGGTGCCGAAGGCACGGCGAGCCTGGTGCTTTCGACCACGTATGGCGCCATGAACTCGAAGAATGCGTGGTCGGAGAGATACGACCAGCGCGTCTCTTGGCCGCTCGTTCCGGCAGTCGCCGCGTCGGTCTGCCGGGGCGTTGGCCGCTGCGCCATTGCGGTCGTAGCCGTGGCCGTCGCCGGCGCGGCTGATCGCAGAACCTGTGCCTTTTCGACGACACGCTGCAGCGGACCGGCCGGCGACGGATGCGCCCTGCTGCCTGTCGTTGGCTGCGCGGTGTCCCGATTGTTCACCGGTGCCACTGGCCGCTGGCCGGTCGAAGATGCCTGGGAGTCAACGGGTGCGGCGGTTTCAATCCCTGCGACATCGGCTTCGGTGTCGCGTGGCGAACGTTTCGCCGCCTCGTAGTCGGGCGTGCGGGTGAAGCGCACATTGGGTGCGAGGAAGAAATAGTCCTGCCAGGTGGGGCTTTCCACCCCGCCAGGTTTCGGAGAGCCGGCCGGTAGATTGCCACCGGGCTTCATGTAGGTCTGTTCGTCGCCATAGAGGTTGACGACCCGCCCGGAATGGCCGGCGCCTCCCGGCTGCTCGGAGCTGTCGGGCGAGGCGGGGTTGGAAGGATTGATTCGAGGATAACGCGTGGATGCCATACTCAAGACTCGCCGGTGAAACGTACCCCCGAGCAATAGGAAGCGAGTGGTTAACAGTTCCTTCCCGTCGGGCTCGGCTTTTGTCGCAGCGCCGTTCCTGTGGCGCAGGTGAGACGTTCGCTTCGGCGCACGTCAGCGAATGGGGATGACGCGTGTCGCGAGACCCTGAGCGATGGAACCGGCCAAGGCTATTCCCACTCCGGCAAGGCGCGGTGTATGAATGAGCTGTGACAGCGAGAGACATGCCAGGAGCAAGGTTCTTGCCAGCCATTGTCCTGACGATGGCTTTTGGGGCAATTCTGTCGTGGCTGGTGGGCGTTGGTTTTGCTGCCGACTTTCCCTCCATCGCACTTGAGCCGACCTCCGATGCCGCCCTCGACAGGGCGCTGCGAGCCAGCCTGAACGCCCCGGAACTGGAGCGGTCGAGGGCCGGTATCGAACGGCCGGGGCCCTGGCAATCACTCGTCGAAGCCGAGCGGCTTCGTCTGGTAGAGATGATGCGTGGCCAAGGCTATCGCGAGGCACGCATCGCAGTCTCTGGCCCTTCGGATGGAGTTTTGCCGTCAAAGGTCGTGTTCAAGCCGCAACCCGGCCCGCTCTATCGTGTCGGCCTTATCGAGCTCGATGGTGTTGGCAGCCTTGCCCAGGCGGTCCGCGACGACATCGCCCGGCAGATGGCCACCGCCGCCGGCAAGCCGGCAAAAGGCGAGGTCCTTGCGATTCTGGAGGATGAGATACTTTGGCGCATTCGCAGCGCGTCGTATCCTTTCGTCCGCATTGCCGGCCGCGAATTGCAGCCGATGCCGGGCCGGCCGCTGGCGGTGGCGCGCATCGCAGTCGATCCTGGCGCCATGGCCAGCATTGGTGCCGTCACCTACAGCGGGCTTGTCGGCCTCAAGGAAGCGGAACTAGTCCGCCTGCAGCCATTCAAGCCTGGCGACGCCTATGATCCGCTGGTGCTGGACCGTTTCCGTGAGGCGCTGATCGCCCATCCCTCGATCAGGACGGCAAGGGTGCTGAGCGCCGACGGCGTTGACGACAAGGGCCAGTTGCAGCTCAAGGCAGAGATTGGCGAGGAGCAGTTGGGAGTTGACGACGCTGCCGGCGGCTATCGCAATGGTCTCATTGCCGTGGCATCGGCCATCGCGGTTCTGGCCTTTCGCCAGATGTCGGTTGCCAGCTTGCGACCAGATCGCACGCGCTGGCCATGGTGGCTCGAGGCAGCGACCATGGTGGTGCTCGCGGCGGCGTTCTTTTTCGCAGCGCAGCGGCTGGTGTTGCTGGCAGTGCCGGGATGATGTCCGTCTTCAGGTGTCCTTGAAGCCGATCATCCACTTCGCGGCCCTGCGCAGGCGTGCGTCCGCAGCCGTGATCGGCAGCTTCTCCAGGAAATATTCTGCATGCGGATGTGGCGTGGCGCCAAATCGCTGCTTGTAGTGTGCCAGCGAGGCGGAGGCGCCGGTCTCGCCGAAATGGTAATACCGGCATCCGCTGCGGCAGGCTTCCTCGATGGACAGTTTCTGGATCAGGTCGTTGGCGCCGGATGTGCCGAGTGCCTGCCGATCTATCGCGCCGCGGGCGTCGTTGACGTTTCCATATTGAAGCACGAATGCGGCCGCTGCCGGCCTGCCGTCCACCCACGCGATCCAGACGTGGCATGCCTCGCCGAAGTGCCTGGCAATCGAGCTGAACTTGGCCATCGGGTCGCGTCGGCCGCCGCGCAGGTTTGCGAGCAGGCGTGGCTCGTGCTGCTTGTCAGCCCATCGGTTGAAGGACGAGCGAAGCAATTGATGGAACACCGGCACCAGCCTTCCGGTCGTATCGCGCTCGACGACGATGCTCGTGCGCTCGGCCTTGCGAACGCGTGTGCGTGTCGTCTTCTTGAAACGTTTCGACCAAACTTCTTCGAAGCCGCCTTTCAGGTCGAGCACGTGGGCAAGCCCCGGCACGACGGTGACGGACGGCGGCGCTGCGGCCGACCACAGATGTGCATGCCGTGGGTTCGGCCTGACCGCAACCCTGAGATAGGGCAGGCTGGCCAGGTCCTCGAAAATGGCGCGCAGGTGTTCTATCCTGGGTGGTGCCGAAGAGATGACCCCGCCGCGGCCCCAGGCATAGGGCATTGACTCGGCGACCGACAGCCGATCGGGCAGCCCACTGCGGCTGACCATCGGCAGGATGTATTGATGGCCACTGTCGAAGCGATAGGCGCGGCTTGCATCCTTGTGCTTGCCGAGTGCGCAAAGGGCGTCGAGCCAAGCCGGCGACTGATACGGAAGGGCTTCGTGATCGAGCAGCATCAGGCGCCGCCAGACCTCGCGCGGCGCAGGGCTTTGGACGACGAACCCGCGCGATCGCGCGACTGCCGCTGCCAGCGGGTTCTCGGTCATCGTGAAATCCGTCGGGTCCGTGAACCCCTCCCGTTTTGCCGGCCGGTGTCGCTGGTCTTGCAAAATTGCAATTGCGCGCAGGCGAGATTTACTTTCACAGTTTCGTGTTTTTCAAGAAGCATCCATAATCTGAATTGATAGAGATTTTCGATCAACAATTTATTATTTGTTCGCTGCGGTGTGGATTATAGACTTGAAAATCAGCATGTAAGTAAATCATTCGATCTATTACGAGTATGTAGAGATAGTTGGTCTGCTCAAATTGACGTGATCGTTTTCGGTTTCGGTGATCTTTCCTGGTGCCCTGTAACGGCATTGTCATTTACCGCGACAGGTAAAATTGCTTGACGAACCGTGCTCCGGTCGGCCCTAGTTAACAGATCGTAAGCGACGGACTGCCTGACACAGTTGGCAAATGCGCGCGATCCGTTTTGCGGAACCACGCAGGCAACTTCAGGCTGGCATGTACTACGGCGGGCCAATGTAGTCGGACCTATTGGGTTGGTGCATGGTTATGGGATCTTGGGGTGCGGCGCTGGTAGGGCTGGCGTGTGTTTGGTGGTTTTCGCTTGAAGGCGCTTCGGCCCGAAACCTCGAGCCGCCGCTCATCAAGGGGCAATGGGAACGAATCTTCACCGAGGAGTTCAACCGGCCGAGGCTAGACCGCAGCAAATGGACCCGCTGCTACTGGTGGGACAAGGGCGGCTGCACCAACCTCGCCAACAATGAACTGCAGTGGTACATGCCCGACAATGTCAGCGTTGCCGGTGGGCATCTGCGCCTGACGGCACGGCCTGAGAACGTTTCAGGCCACGAGGGCCGTATCTTCAACTACACATCCGGCATGGTGACGACGGGGCGCGACTACCTCGAGCGGGCACAGCTCGACCGTTTTGCCACGAAGTACGGCTACTTCGAAATCCGGGCCAAGGTGCCGCGCGGCAAGGGCCTGTGGCCGGCCATCTGGCTGCTGCCGTCGACGCAGGAACCGCGCCCTGAGATCGACATTCTTGAAGTGCTCGGCCACGCGACCAGCACTTACGAGATGCACCTGCACTATCTCGACAAGCAGAAGAACTGGAAGAGCGCCGGCAAGAATGCCAAGACCGTCGACCTCGCCGACAACTGGCATGTGTATGGGCTGGAGTGGCGAAAGGACGCCGTCATCTGGTACCTTGATGGCAAGGAGATGTGGCGCTACACCAACCAGGAAGGCATTTCCCAGGAGCCGATGTACCTCCTCATCAACCTGGCGGTGGGCGGGAATTGGCCGGGCTCGCCCAATGCCAGGACGAAGTTCCCGGCCGAGTTCCTGGTCGACTATGTCCGGGTCTGGCGGCGCGTCGGGCAATGACCGCACATCCGCCCAGCCTGCGGCACTCTGGATCGGGACCTATCCCGGGCAGAGGCAGGCGCGGGTGGAACTGGAAATCGCTTGTGCCGTCGGGATTGATGGCGTCGTCGCTGCTGCGCAACGGCTACGCCCTCATCGCCAACAGCGGGCTAAGCGCCGTACTGGGCTTGGCCTTCTGGTTTCTGGCGGCGCGCTACTGCTCGCAGGAGGCGATCGGTCTCGGTGGTGCGATCACTGCGACCATCGTCAACCTCTCCAATGCCGCCCAGCTTAATTTCGGCAATCTGCTCGTCCGTTTTGTTCCGACCATCGGGAACCGCTCCGGCAGGCTGATTCTGTTTGCCTATGCGACATCGGTGGTTGCCTCGGTCATCGTGGCGGCAGTCTTCCTGCTCGTCGTCGGCGCATTCATGCCGAAGCTCGACGTGCTGACGGATAGCGTCGGCGTCATCGCCTGGTTCGTGGCGACCGTCGCCATCTGGTCGGTCTTTGCCCTGCAGGACAGCGCGCTTTCGGGCCTGCGGCAGTCGATATGGGTTCCCGTCTCCAAGACGAT
The DNA here is from genome assembly GCF_014206975.1 of Aminobacter aganoensis. Classification (GTDB taxonomy): domain Bacteria; phylum Pseudomonadota; class Alphaproteobacteria; order Rhizobiales; family Rhizobiaceae; genus Aminobacter; species Aminobacter aganoensis. Next base: position 54,210 of record NZ_JACHOU010000002.1, on the reverse strand, counting down.
CTATCAGGTCGTCAAGATTGCGATGCTGGTGCCGCTTGCCCTCGTCGGCCTCGGTTGGGAAGCGATAGCGCTGTCTTGGACGGCGCCGGTCTTGGTCTTTGTCCTTGCCGTCAACCTGCTGATCTTCAGGCACCTGTTGCCGAAGGCCGGACCGGGGGATCCACGGCTGTTCGACCGCCGCGCCATGGCCCGCTTCTTCGGCTGGGATTATATCGGTTCGGTGTCGATGATGGTGGCATGGACTGCCACCCCCCTGATTGTGCTCAACCTCGTCGGTGCTGCCGAGAGCGCCAGCTTCTTCGTTGCGTGGACGATCTTCACCTCCCTCTACTATGTCGGCAGTTCGATGGGGCTTTCGCTGCTCGCCGAAGGCGCAAGCGACAGCGGCAGGCTGCGCACGCTCGCCGCCGATGCCGCCGTCATGTCGGTGCTGCCGCTGCTCGGCCTCGTGGTGCTGATGCTGGTGTTCGCGCATCCGGTGATGTCGGTCTTCGGCGCCGCCTACGCCGCCGAAGGTGCCTCCATCCTGCGTGTCTTCACGATCACCAGCGTCGTCTCCGCGGTACTGTCGATCTACCTCTCGATTGCCCGCACCAAGGGTTGGATGCGGTCGGTCGCTGCCGTCGAGGTTTCGCTGATGGTGCTGGCGCTTGGCGCTGGTGCCGTTCTCGTGCGCCTCCAGGGGCCGATCGGTATGGCCCATGCCTGGCTGCTGGCCATGCTGGTAGTCACATGCGGCATTGGCGTCGTCGCCCTTGTCAGCAATCGACGCCACAGCCTGCACGATTGGAGCTTGGCCTTGGCGCACTCGCTGAGCCGGCTCGCGGGCCCGTTGCTGCCGTCGGGACGTCGCCATGTGGCCGTTCTGCCCGGCGAGACCGATCTCGTGCCGGTGCTCGGTTTGACCGGCACGCCGGACGCTTTCCGCTGGCAGGCGCTGTCATCCGGGCAGGGACCGGAAGGAACGGCAATCATTTACCTTGGCGATCATGCTGACGATGGTCGCGCTGAACACGGTTTCGATACGCATGCCATTTTGCGCAGCGCGCGCGATCCCGTCGCCGCCGCCTATCTCGAGCGGATGATCGACAATCTCGACCTGCTGCGCGCCGACCCGCGACTTGAAGGGCTGCTGCCGCTGCTGCCCTCTCTGCTGGCCGTCCGGCGTGCGGACGGCATTGTCGAATGCATGGAGTCGATGGTTGCGGGCGAGGATGGCAATGCATTGTTGCAAACCCCGATGCGCCTTCAGTTCGGGCTCGCGGAAGCGGCCCGCGCCATGGCCCTGCTGCACGACCAGACATCATCCTTGCAAGCCATCGACGAAATCTGGTTCCGGGAATGGGTCGAGCGCCCCGCGGCCCAGTTGCTGCACCTGAAGGGTTCGCTGATGTCGCCGGCCCGGCGGAAGCAGGCGCTCGAAATGTTTGTGGCGGCGCAGCGCAGGTACTGGCTGGAGCGGGACGAGCGTCTCGGCTGGTGCCACGGCGACCTGCAGTTACGCAATCTCCGGTTTTCCAGGACTGGCGGCGCCGGCGTCAGGCTCGCGAGCATTCTTGAATGGGGCAATGCGCGATCGAACGCGCCAGGCGGTTTCGACAGTTGCGGCCTAGCGATCGCGGCGCGCATGAGCGCTTCGACGGAACCGTTGGGTGGTGTCGTTGCCGACCTTCTTTGGGAGCCGGCCTGGCATGTGGACGAAAGAACCTGGCTTTCCGGCGCTGCTGACGACGATCGCCACTGGAGCAGAGATACCGAAGCGATCCGCGCAATGGTTGGTCTGGTCTGGCTGCATCAGGTCAGCGAGCGGTCAAGGGATCGCAATCGCAGCGAAGTCAGCCGGCTCTGGATAGTTTCGAATGTCGATCGCGTCCTTCGTATCGTATCCTCCAATGGAGGCGCGATATGAATGTGATGGCGACCGAAGTGATCCCTGCTGCCATCGTTACGGCAGTCGAGCATCCACCCGCTACAAGGGCGGGCTGGTTTTCCGATCGTTCGGCCATCTTGTCACTGACGTGCCTCGGCCTGGGGTTCGCGCTTTGGATAGCCAGCCTCTTCCTCACGGACACTGCAGGCGTGGACGACTACGGCCTGTTCTCGGTTCTGCCGGCCACGATATGGGCGGCCTACGCAGCCGTCGGCGCGGGCTTCGCACTCAGCCTGAAACGTGGCGTATGCGAGACCCAAATTCCGCTACTGCAGATCGCCCTGCTGGTCCTGCTGCTCCACGGCACCCCCGCAATCGTCTACGACACCTTGCGTTATGCCTGGGCATGGAAGCATGTCGGTGTCGTCGATTACGTGCAGCGGCATGGCCAGATCGATCCGACGGCCCCCTTCCTTGCCGCCTACAGCAACTGGCCTGGTCTGTTCGTCGTCAGCGCCGCCATTGCCAATCTGTTCGACATCAAGCCGCTCCAGGTCGCCAACATCGCACGGTTCTCGCCGCCGGTGCTCAATCTGCTCTACATCCTCGTGCTGCCACTCATTTACCGCCGCTTTACCGCTGACCCCAGGCTTGTCTGGGGCGCTGTCTGGCTCTTCGCCGTCGGCAATTGGATCGGTCAGGACTACTACTCGCCGCAGGGTGTCGCATTCCTTTTCTACTTGATGCTCATCGCCGTGTGCGTCGGTCCGCTTCGCGCGGAGCAATCCTGGGCCGATCCCGGCGGACGCAGCCTCGTCGGGCTCTGCGGTCGCTATTTCGGCCTGGTTTCGCGTGGCCAGCCGTTGATGACGCTGGGGCAGCAGCCGCGCGTGCGGGTGATGGCCTCGGTGCTGGCGATGGTGCTGATCTTTGCCATCGTGGCGACCCATCCCTTGACGCCGATGGTGGTCATGGTGGCTCTCGGCGGCCTGTGGTTCCTCGGGCAGCTCAGCCTGGGATATCTGGTCTTTGCCGTGCTGGTCGAAACGGCATGGCTGCTGTTTTACGCCGACGGCTACATGGCCTCGGTCTTGCCGGAACTGGTCCAGCGCTTCGGCGACACCTCCACCGAGATCGGCGAGCGCCTCGTCGACACCTCTATCGTAAGCCCGGGACAGGTGGTGGTGTCGTGGGCCTCGCGCGCGCTGACTGGCATCATTGCGCTCGCCGCCGTGTTCGGCGGATTGCGGCGGCTGGCAGCGGGCTACCGTGATGGGCCTGCGGTCGTGTTGACGCTTGCCCCTGCTTTCCTATTGGTCGCGACGTCTTATGGCGGAGAGATCGCCTTCCGTGTCTACCTGTTTGCGCTGCCATTCCTCGCTTTCTTCGCCGCTGCCCTGTTCTTTCCATGGTCGGGGACGCAGCGTGACGCGATCGCGCGCTATGCCCTGGCAACGATGGGTGCGGCATTGTCGGTGGCGTTCGTGCTCGCCAACAATGGCAAGGACAGGCAGTACAGCTTCACCCAGGCCGAGGTTCAGGCCTCGCAATGGCTTTATGCGCATGCGCCGGTCGGTTCTGTCCTGGTCGAGGGGGCGCCAAATTACCCCGAGCAGTTCATGAACTACGAGCACTTCACCTATGTGCCGATCTCCGCAGAGAGCAAGCAGTCCATCGCTGCCGTGCTGGCCGACCCTGCTGCGGAGTTGTCGCATTGGTTGCGAGGCCGGTCGCCGGGCACGTCGTTCGTCATCATCACGCGAAGCCAGAAGGCATACATCGACGACCTCGGCGTCATGCCGAAAGGGTCGCTTGATGACATCGAAAGCGCCTTGCGGGCTTCGGCGCGGTTTCGGCTGGTGAGGGCGACGCCCGACGCCAGTATCTTCGCTCCGGACGGCGAAGGCATAAGGATGGGCGAATGGGTCAGGTAGAAGCGTGCCGCCATGGGTGTCGTATCGCGCTGCCGGCCTGCGCGAACAGGCGTGGCTGGCATGCCGCTCGAAATTGTTCTTGCCGGGAAAGTGCAATGATTGTTTCATATTAGCGTTGCTGCATTGAATGCAGCCTGCGCGCTGTCGGGAGCTTGGGCCCATGCGTTTCGGCTGGTTGTTTGTCGCCAGCGTTGTGATGTCGGGAATGGCGGCTGAAGCCAGTCCCGACGGGCAGGCTCCGACGTCTCCTGAAGTCGGGCCGCCAGTCGGGCAAAGCCAGCAGTCGGCGCGTCCCGACGGCTTCACCAAGGCGCTTGCTGCGTCCTATATGGCGCTCGGCGACCTCTATCGCGACGGCAAGACGACGGTCGAGGGTGCCGAGGCGGCGCTCGCTTTTTATCGCGTTATGGCCAATCCGGGCCGCCCCGATGCCGTCTACGCGATCATTGCGCCATCCGATCTGATCGGCATCGCCAGGGACGCCACGGCCGATCCCTTCGCCGCGACCGAACTCTACCTGCAGGCCGCATCCATGGGCAGTGCCGAAGCGCTGATGCGGCTTGGCGATCTCTACCGCGAGGGCAGGGTGGTGGCCGCCGACCCGAAGCGTGCCTACCTCTTCTATGACCAGGCAGCCAAGGCCGGCAGCGACGATGCCAGGCTGAGGGTGGGCGAGATGCTGGCGCGCGGGCAGGGCGTGACACGCGATACCGGCAAGGGGCTGGCCGTCATCACCGCCCTTGCCGATGGCGGCAACGCCGAGGCGTTCGTGCTGCTCGGCGATCTATACAGGCCGGGCGGCCAGGGCATGGTCGCAATGGATCCGGCCAAGGCGTTCGACTTCTACCGAAAGGCTGTCGCTCTCGGCTACGATGTCGCCAGGCTTCGGATCGGCGAAATGACGGCCATCGGCCAGGGCGTGGCGAAGGATGTCACCGCCGGGATCGCGATGATCGAGGAAGTGGTGGCCCGCACCCGCAATCCTGCCGGGCTTGTGCTTCTCGGTTCGCTCTACAGCCGTTCGGACGGCGGCGTCATCTCGATCGATTTTGCCAAGGCGTTCGGCTATTTCCGCCGCGCCGCCGACAGCGGAGACGAGACTGGTATCCTGCGAACCGGCGAGATGCTGGCCCGAGGACGCGGCACCGGCCAGTCCTATCAGGCGGGGCGCGCCATGCTGGCCGGTCTTGCCGACCAGGGCGATACCTTCGCGCTCATCGCGCTTGGCGATCTGCTCAGCGATGCGACTGTGGCGCCCGTCGATCTCGCTGCGGCTGTTGCTTCTTATGACAAGGCGGCTTCGCTCGGCCATTCCGATGCCCTTGTCAGGCTTGGCGATCTTTACAGCCGCAACGGCTCGATCACGTCGGAATTGCCCAGGGCGTTCTCCTACTACGCCAGGGCATCGCAGGCGGGCAACGTCTTGGGAAAACTGCGCGCCGGCGAGATGACCCTGCTCGGGCGTGGCACGAACCGCGATGTCGAGTCGGGGCTCGCGCAGATGAATGCGCTCGCGAAAGACGGAGACGCCGATGCGTTGAACCTGCTTGGCGCGCTATACCAGCGTGGCATCGGCGGACTCTTGCAGGCCGATCCGGCCCGGGCCTACGGCTATTTCAGCAAGTCGTCCGATGCTGGCAGCGTCATCGGCAGCGTGCGCGCCGGCGAGATGATGGTTCGTGGCCAGGGCACGGCCAAGAACGTGGCAAGTGGCCTCGCGCTGGTGCGGGCTGCGGCAGATGCCGGCAGCAGCGACGCGCTGATGTCGCTGGGAACACTGATGGCGGACGGCTCGACGGGGACATTTGATGCGCCGGAGGCGGTGCGTGCCTATGAGAAGGCGGCGGTCCTCGGCCGACCTGAGGCGCTGGTGCGCATCGGCGACATCTATCGCCAGGGCGGACCTATCCCAGTCGATTCGGGCAAGGCATTCGAGTTCTACCGCAGGGCCGGGCTGGCCGGAGATGAGACCGGCCGATTGCGCCAGGGCGAGATGACCGCACGCGGCGAAGGTACGCCCCAGAACATCGCGGCGGGCCTCGAACTCGTCCGGCAGGTTGGCGCGGCCGGCGACCCCTATGCCTATGTCGTGCTCGGCGACCTGCATCTTTCGGGTGCCATTGGGGCCATCGATGGCCCGGCCGCTGTGGCGGCCTACGAGAGTGCTGCCCGGCAGGGGCGGGCGGATGCCTTGCTCCGGCTCGGAGATCTTTATCGCGACGGCAAGGGTGTGCCGTCGGACGGCAAGAAGGCGGCGGAGTATTATCTGAAAGCAGTCGACGCAGAAAACCCGACGGCAACGGCGCCGGGCGAAAGCGTTCGTTACTGAACAGCGCAGGTGTTGCGGCTGGGGAGTTGGCGTTGTCGCGTTTATGTCATGTGGTGTTGTCGGCCTCGGTCGTGACCTTGTTGGCGGCCACCGCGTTGTCGGCACAGACCGCGCCGGAGACGGGCGCATCGGCAAGCGCCGGCGATGCCGCAACACCTGGCCGCATCGTCAACGCCGACGCGCTGCTGCGCCTTGGCGACCTCTACAGTGACGCTGGAAACACCAGCCGCGATCCTTCCAGGGCATTCGACTACTATCGTCAGGCTGCCGAGGCCGGCAGTGCAACTGCCAGGCTTCGCGTCGGCGAAATGCGCGTCCTTGGCGAAGGCACCGAAAGCGATGTCGATGCCGGCCTCGCCGCCATCGAAGAGATCGCTTCCTCTGGCGACGGCGCTGCCCTTGCGTTGCTGGGTGACCTCTACAGCCGCCCCGGCACCCGCGGGCTGTCGCTCGACCTGCCCCGCGCCTACGACTACTTCCGCCGCGCCGCGGCGACAGGGAATGAAACAGGCATACTGCGCAGCGGAGAAATGCTGGCGCGCGGCCAAGGTGCCGAAAAGGACAGTGAGGCCGGGCGCGCGCTGGTGCGTTCGCTCGCCGATCGCGGCAATTTGCACGCGCTCGTTTCCCTGGGCGACCTCATGAGCGACAGCAAGGTTGGCGCGCTCGATATCCAGGAAGCGGAGACAGCCTATGCCAAGGCATCAGCCCTTGGTCATCTCGATGCGGCACTGAGGCTCGGCGATCTCTATGGCAGTGGCCGCGCCGGCAAACCGGACTTTGCCAAGGCGTTCGAATTCTACCGGGCGGCGGCAAGGGCAGGGCAGCAACTCGGCAAGCTGCGTGTCGCCGAACTGACGTTTCGGGGGCAAGGCACGCGCCAGGACGTCGAGGGCGGATTGGCCGCGATAAAGGCGATCGCCGACACAGGCGATGCCGAGGCGCTTTCGGTGCTCGGCGACATCTATAGCCGTGAAACGTCGGGCGTGCCGGCAGCCGACTTCCCGACAGCACTCGCCTACTACAGGCAGGCAAGTGCCGCCGGCAACGTCCACGCTGCCTTGCGTTTGGGCGAACTGACGGCGCATGGGCTTGGTACGCCACGCGACGTGGAGGCAGGGCGCAGTATCGTTCGGCGGATCGCCGATGCCGGAAATGCCGTGGCGCTGATCACCCTGGGCGACCTGCTGCGGGAACCGCAATCGGGCAAGGTCGACGGCGAAGGCGCGGTTGCAGCCTACGAGCGGGCTGCCGATCTCGAGGATGCGGATGCACTGGTGCGGCTCGGCGATTTCTACAGCGACGGCATGACGGTTGCCGTGAATCTGCCGAAGGCGCTCGACTACTACCGCCAGGCTGCTGCGCGCGGCAGCGTTGCAGGCGAGGTCCGGGCTGGCGCCATGACGGCGCGAGGACAGGGCACCGCGCAGGACGTCGCCGCCGGTCGCGCCATGGTAAGGAAAGCGACGGAAAGCGGCGAGGGCGAGGCGCATGTCGTCATGGGCGACCTGTTGACCCGGGGCGATGCCGGCCCGCCCGATCTATCGGCGGCAATGCGGGAATATGCCGAAGCCGCATCGCTCGGCTGGACGCAGGGCCTGATCAGGCTCGGCGACCTCTACCGCGAAGGCAAGCTGCTGCAGAGCAACGGACGGCGCGCGGCCGGATATTACCGCCAGGCGGCCGAGGCCGGCGATGCCTACGGCTTGCTCATTCTCGGGTCTGCACTTTCGGAGAGCCTGCTGCGCAATGCCGGCAAGCCAGCCGACGGCGTTGCCGCGCTGCGCCAGGCCGATGCCATGGGTCTGCTGGACGCGGTCGTCCCGCTGGCCGATGCCATGCTCTACGGCATGGGTACGAAGCGCGACGCCAAGGCTGCGGTCGCTCTTCTGGTTCAGGCTGCCGAGGCCGGCAACATCGCGGCCGCGCGCCACCTGATCAGCTATTATCGCGACGGCCGCCGCTACGGACGCACGACCTTCATCAGGGCCGATCCGAAGCGCGCGCGCCAGCTGTTCGCTGGGGTTTCGCCCTGGCTGTCGCGGGGCGACAGGCTTGTCGAGGAAATGTTGTTCTCGGCCGAGCCCTCAGGGCGCGGAGGCTACCAGCAGATCGCAGCGCGCATGCAAGAGCTTTCGGCGGAGCAGCGCCAATCGCTCATACGCATGATGCGCACCACCCATCCCAACGCCTACATCTACCTGGCCCAGCATCAGCTCAAGGAAGCCGGTTTCTACAACGGTCCGGTAAACGGCGTGCTCAGCGGAACCACGACGCGCGCGGTCAACCGGTTTTGCGTGTCGAAATCGATGCGGGGCGCGTGTCGCTTCGGACCGATGAGCAGCCAGGCCGGAGACATTCTCTCCTACGCCTTCTGAGCCGGCGGCCGCTCAGTCGAACCTGTCGCCGAATATCCGGCTCCAATGCTCCCCCACCAACCCGTTGAAAAAGCCGTTTCCTGCCTGGAACTGCCGTACGAGTTCCGGATCGCGGGCGTGCACCACCGTCGAATTGACGTTGATGAAGATTATTTGCCGGCCGAGCATCGCTTCCAGCAATGCAGGCTGGGTTCGTCCCCTGACCGCCGCGAGGCCCGTTGTCGCCGCATGCGCGATCAGGCAGTCGATCACTGCCCCGGCCTGGCCGGGCAGGGCCAGGACCTGGAGGACGTGGCCGATTTCTCCGGCGCGTCCAAAATACATGAAGGCGCCGATGACGGCACCGGTTCGGCTCGACACCCTGCATCGGAACGGCGCGCCGAAGTCCTGCTTGGCCGAGGCGTCCGCCATGATGCGCGCCAGCAAGGCATCGTTCCATTCGGGATGAACCGCGAATCTTGACGTAAAATTGCCAAGCAGCCTGGCGAAGCCGTCCTGGTCGATGTCCGCGACCGTGTAGCGACCGAGAGTCGCCGCGGCATCGCGGGCGCCGAACCAGCGCGAGAATTCGCCGCTGCGCCGGAGCCGCAAGCCGGCGTCCGCGGCACGGGCGAGTGGAGCCGCAAAGCGGGCCATCGGTACGCGCACCTTGGCTCCCGCGATGGTAAAGCTCGCGGGTTTGATGACCTTGATCCAGTCGAGGCTGTGCTGGGGCAAGATCGTGCCGCGCAGTGTCGTCCACATATTGGCGGTGACGTCGCTCGCCGTCTCGCTGAACGAAATGTCCTGAGGCCCGGCAAGGAACGCCTTGAGAAGCCTGGCGCCGGAAAGATCGTTGCGCTGGTCCTCGTCCACCATCAGCGAGCCGCAGATCGAGGCGTTCAGCCTGGTTTCCCCAAAGCGCATCGGCAGCGACGTCACCCCGACGAAGCCGGAAACCCGGCCGTTCTCGGCGACGTGGACGAGCGACGGCGATCCGGCGCTGCCGTCGGTGGAATCGAGATAGAGGCGCTGGAGGTAGCTGGCCAGCGTCGCGGGCGCCGGGCTGCGTCGCTTGCGCAGCACGCGCTGGAACATGTCTGCCACGACAGGCAGATCGTCGGCCCGCAAGGGACGGATTTCAGGCATCGGGCGAAGCCTCGGTCATTTCACGACAGCAATGGCTTAGGGTGGAAACATCTAGGAAGCGTTTCGAAATTCGAACTCCGGTCACGCCGGGTCGAGCTTCCGGGCGATCGCCACGCGCGGCAACCTTGCAGCATCGGTGGCGAATTCCACCGGCGCGTAGGCCCGTGCCCTGGCGACGAGGGCCGCGACCTGGCGGTCCTGGCCTTCGCCGAATTCGAACGCCAGCCATCCTCCCGGCTTGAGAAACGCCACCGCGTCGCGGATCAGCCGTTGGTGGATCGACAGGCCGTAGGGGCCGCCATCGAAGGCTTCGCGCGGTTCGGATGCGAGCAGTTCGCTGCGTTCGCCCTCCAGACGGGCAGACGAGATGTAGGGCGGATTGCAGACGACCAGATCCACGGTTCCGGCAAGGTTCAGCCCGTCGAACGCACCGAACAGGTCGCCTTGCGCAACGCTCATACGGTCGCCCAGCCCGAGGCGGTCCACATTTCTTCGGGCCACTGCCACGGTGGCGTCTGTCAGGTCGGCGCTCCACACCTGCGCCCCTGGCACCTTGGTGGCGACCGCCAGGCCCAGATTGCCCGAGCCGCAACACATGTCGATCACGCGCGCGCCGGCTGCGCATCCGCCAAGGAGGCCGACCGCGGCATTGCCCAGGATCTCGGTCTCCTCGCGCGGCACCAGCACGTCGGGTCCGAGCTCCAGTTCTATTCCCATGAAGCGGTGGAGGCGAATATTGTCGCCGTCGCCCTTAACGATATGCATTGTTGCCCTCGCCAAGTCTTTCGCAACGTCCATCACAACCTGCTGGTGCCAAGATCGTCAACTGATCAATGCATTCGCCGGCAAGGATGACCATCAACATGACTTGTTCATACAATTGCTTACATAGTGAGGCTTCGTACCTGGGATGTCGAGCGCCCGGAAAGCCAAGACTATCGCCTTTGTGATGTGTCTCGGGAGCCGAAGTGTGCTTTCCTGATTTGATCAACCTGCGCTAGACAGTGCGCTCGTCGCGCTAGCGTATCAGGGTTCGGCGTATGTGTGGATTTGTTGGGTATCTTGGCGATGTAGAGCCTGCTGCAGCTGAAAAGCTGCTGCGCCGGATGACCAGCAGCATCGCGCACCGGGGACCGGACGAGCAGGGGGTGTATGTTTCATCCGGGGCGGGGCTCGGCCACGCGCGTTTGTCGGTTGTCGGACTTGGCGACGGGCAGCAGCCGATGGCCAGCGCCTCGGGCGACCTCCACATCGCCTTCAACGGCGAGATATTCAACTATGTCGAGTTGCGCGACGAGCTGAAGGCGCGAGGGCGTCGGTTCCGGACCGGAAGCGACACCGAGGTGATCCTGCATCTCTATGAGGAGATGGGTCCCGATTGCGTCGATGTGATGAACGGCGATTTCGCCTTCGCCATCTGGGACGCGCCGCGCCAGCGCATGTTCCTGGCTCGCGACAGGATGGGCGTGCGGCCGCTGTTCTACGCCGAGGTGCGCGGCACCTTGTATTTTGCCTCCGAAGTAAAGGCGCTGCTGCAGGTTCCCGGCTTTGCGGCCGAGCTCGACGAGGTAGCACTCGACCAGATTTTCACGCTCTGGGCGCCGATCGCCCCGCGCACGGCGTTCAAGAACGTCTTCGAACTCGAGCCCGGGCACATCATTATCGCCGACAGGGGCGGGCTCGCCACGCGTCCCTACTGGCGGCTCGATTTCCCCGACGCCGAAGCGAGCCGCGAACCGCGCGACGAAACCGGCGCCGCGGAGGAGCTCAGGGCGCTGCTGACCGATGCGACGCGTATTCGCATGCGCGCCGACGTCACGGTCGGCTCCTACCTCTCGGGCGGCTTGGACTCCTCCATCGTCTCGGCGCTCGCCGCACCGATGGCGGCCGGCGGGCTGCGCACCTTTTCGGTAACGTTCGACAGTGCCGAGCACGACGAGAGCGAGTTCCAGGAAGAAATGGCCCTGGCCATCGGGTCGCATCATAGCGCGGTGAATGTCGGTCCGGGCGACATCGCCTCGGTCTTCCCCAAGGTGATCGACGCCACCGAAAGGCCGGTCATCCGCACGGCGCCGGCGCCACTCTACCAGCTTTCCGGCCTCGTCCGCGCCAAGGGCATCAAGGTGGTGCTGACGGGCGAGGGGGCCGACGAGGTCTTCGCTGGCTACGACATCTTCAAGGAGACGCTGGTACGGCGCTTCTGCGACCGCCAGCCTGGGTCGGCAAGCAGGCCGCATATCTTCCGCAAGCTCTATCCCTATCTGCCCGGGCTGCAGAAGCAGTCCGCCGCCTATCTCGCCGCGTTCTTCGGTGCGGGCAAGGACAGCCTCGACGATCCGCTCTATTCGCATCGTCCGCGGATGCGCAACACCGCGGCGGCAAAGCTTTTCTTTTCCGCCGATCTGCGCGCCAAGCTTGCTTCATACGATGCCGCCGCCGAACTTGCCGCGTCCCTGCCGGAGCGGTTCTTCCGTTGGCACCCGCTGCACCAGGCGCAATATCTCGAAAGCCGCTACCTGCTGCCGGGCTACATCCTGTCGAGCCAGGGCGACCGCATGGCGATGGCGCACGGCATCGAGGGGCGTTTTCCGTTCCTTGATCATCGCCTGGTGGAGTTCGCCAGCCGGCTGCCGCCGACGATGAAGCTCAAGGGGCTGGTCGAAAAGCACATCCTGCGCGAGGCGACGAAGGATCTCTTGCCGGCGTCGATCGGCAGGCGGGTCAAGCAGCCTTATCGCGCTCCGGATTCGCAATCTTTCGTCGGCACCGGCGAGCAGGACTGGATGCGCGAAGCGATGAGCCCGGAAGCGATTGCGGATTCGGGATTTTTTGATGTTTCGACGGTACGAAAGCTGACGGAAAAATGTCGGCACAAGGCGGTGGCCGGTTTCCGCGACAATGCCGCTTTCGTGGGCATCCTGTCGACGCAGTTATGGAACCGGTCGTTTGCCGGGACGAAGTCGGGCGCCACCGTGGCTGCCTGAGGATGGGCCAATAGGAGAGAGCATGACGCCGCAGATCAAGGACACCGTCAAAGCCTTCATCATCGAAAACTTCCTGTTCGGGGACACCTCCTATGCTTTGGACGATGACGTCTCGCTGATCGAAAGCGGCGTGGTCGATTCCACCGGCGTGCTTGAACTGGTTACCTTCATCGAGGACCAGTTCGGGCTTGAGATGGCGGACTCCGACATCGTTCCTGCCAATCTGGACTCGCTGGTCCGCATTACGGCCTTCATCGAGACCAAGATGGCCAAGGCACAGCCCACGGAGCAGGCGGCAGGCGCTGCCTGACGGCGCCGGGAGAGGGGCAATGCGACTGGAGCAATTCTTGCGCGACAGCGCGCGCTTGCGGGGCGACAAGACGGCCTTGATTGCGCGCGACGCACGCCTCACCTACGCCCAGCTCGACAGCCTTTCCGATCGGCTCGCTGGAGCGCTTGGCGATCTCGGCATTGGCCGTGGCGACCGGGTGCTGGTGTTCATGGACAATTGCTGGGAAGCTGCGGTGTCGGTCTTCGCCATTGCCAAGGCAGGAGCGGTCTTCAGCCCGGTCAACCCATCGACCAAGGCCGACAAGCTCGATTTTGTCATTGGCAACTGCCGTGCGCGCGCCGTGCTGACCCAGGCCAGGCTGTTGCCCGTCGTCACCGAGGCACTGGCCGGCGGCGACAGGGATTTGCTGGTGGTCTCGACCGCAACGGCTGGCGTTGCTCCGAAAGGTACGGTCTCGTTCAACGATTGCCTCGCAAGCGACATGGCACTCGCCAATCATGGCGGCATCGATGTCGACCTTGCCATGCTCATCTACACCTCGGGCTCAACGGGCCGACCCAAGGGCGTGATGATGACCCACCGCAACATCGAGGCTGCCGCCAACTCGATTACCACCTATGTCGAGAACACGCCCGACGACATCATTCTCAACGTTCTGCCGCTGGCCTTTGACTACGGCCTCTACCAGCTGATCATGTCGGTCAAGGTTGGCGCCACGCTGGTGCTGGAGAAGTCGTTTTCCTTCCCGCAGGCCATCTTCGATGTCATTCGCGCTGAGAATGTAACAGGTTTTCCGCTGGTCCCGACGATGGCCGCGCTGATCCTGCAGATGCGCGACATCAAGCCGGGCTTCCTGCCCAGCCTGCGCTACGTCACCAACACCGCGGCCGCCTTGCCGCCGGCGCATATCGCCAGGCTGCGCGAGCTGTTCACGGGCGTGCGCCTCTATTCGATGTACGGCCTGACCGAGTGCAAGCGCTGCACCTATCTGCCGCCGGCTGAGCTCGACCGGCGTCCCGGCTCGGTAGGCATCGCCATTCCCAACACGGAAGCCTTCGTGCTCGACGACGACGGAAATCCGGTGCCGCCAGATACACCCGGCGAACTGGTGATCCGTGGGCCGCATGTCATGCAAGGCTATTGGGAAAACGAGGAAGCAACGAACCGCATGCTGCGCCCGGGGACGAATCCTTGGGAAAAGCTGCTCTACACCGGCGACCTGTTCAGGTGCGATGCGGAAGGTTTCCTGTATTTCGTCGGGCGCAAGGATGACATCATCAAGACGCGCGGCGAAAAGGTCGCGCCCAAGGAGGTCGAGGCCGTGCTGCACGCCTGTCCCGGTATCGCGGAGGCCGTGGTCATCGGCGTGCCCGATCCGATCCTGGGCCATGCGATCGGGGCCCTTGTCGTCTTGTCCGACCCGGGGCTGACCCAGCGCGAGATCCTGCGCCACTGCCAGGGCCATCTCGAAGATTTCATGGTTCCGAAAATTATCGAATTTCGATCCGAATTGCCAAGGACCGACACCGGCAAGGTGAGCCGGCGCCTGGCCGCCGAATCCATGGAGCCGACGGGATGAACCTGACTGTAGTCCAAGCCGGAAGCTTCAGCGCTGCGACGCTGGCGATCGATCCTGAGGCCGAGGCCGCGAGGATTGCTGCTGCCTTGCGCACCCAGCTGACCGGCACGCTGCGCCGGCGCGGCCTCGTGCTCGGCCTGTCGGGCGGCGTCGATTCGAGCGTGAGTGCCGCCCTTGCCGTGCGAGCCGTCGGCGCCAAGAACGTCTTTGCGCTGTTCATGCCGGAGGACGATTCCGACCCCGAAAGCCTGCGCCTCGGACGTCTCGTCGCCGAAACTTTCGGCATTTCGGCAGTCGTCGAGAACATCGGCCCGACGCTCAAGGCCATGGGCTGCTACGAGCGCCGCGACGACTTCATCCGTCAACTGGTACCCGAATACGGATCCGGCTGGGCGTGCAAGATCGTGATTGCCAATGCGCTGACCAATGACGGCTACAACATCTCCTCGCTGGTTGTGCAGGACCCCGAAGGCAAGCAGACCAAGCTGCGCATGCCGCCGCAGGTCTATCTCGGCATCGTCGCGTCCACCAACATGAAGCAACGCACGCGCAAGCAGGTCGAGTATTTCCACGCCGACCGTCTCAACTATGCCGTGATCGGCACGCCGAACCGGCTGGAGTATGACCAGGGCTTCTTCGTCAAGAACGGCGACGGTGCGGCCGATGTCAAGCCGATAGCGCATCTGTACAAGTCGCAGGTCTACCAGCTTGCGGAGCACCTCGGCGTGCCCGAGGAAATCCGCCGGCGGCCGCCGACGACGGACACCTATTCGCTGCAGCAAACGCAGGAGGAGTTCTATTTCTCCTTGCCCTATGACCGGATGGACCTGTGCCTCTATGGGCTCAACAATGGCGTGCCGGTCGAAGAAGTCGGCCGTGCCGCGGGGCTGTCGGCCGAGCAGGTCGGGCGGGTGTGGACCGACATTGCCTCCAAGCGAAAGACGACGCGCTACCTGCACAGCGCGCCGTTGCTCGTCGATCCGGTCTCCGAGATCTGAACGCGCCAGCGGCTGCAGGGGAGGTGGCGGCTAGAGTTCGGCGTTACGGATCGATTCGACAGGCGCATCCAGCGTCCAGGTAACACCATTCGGTTCAAAGCTGAGATGGCCGACGCCATTCAGTGCCAGCGGCGCGATCCGCTCGAGCACGATCTTGCCAAAACCGTTTCGCGACGCCTTTTCCACCGTTGGCCCATTGTTTTCCTTCCAGGTCAGGCGGAAGCGGCCGGACGTGGTCCAGACGACCTCGACGGTTCCTCCGGGTGACGACAGCGCGCCATGCTTGGCCGAATTGGTGGCGAGTTCGTGGAAGGCCATGCCGAGATTCTGGACGGCGACGGTCGACAGCATGATCGGCTCGCCAGATATCTGGACACGATGTCCCGCAGCGAAAGGCCGGATCTGGTTGTCGACCAGGTTGGCGAGGTCGGCGCCGCGCCAGTCGCCGTCGACGAGCAGGTCCTGGGATCGCGACAGCGCCATGATGCGATTGCGGATCTGGCGCTCGAACTCGGCAATCGTCGCCGTGTGCTTGCCAGTCTCCCGGATCATGGACAGGATCACCGCGAACTGGTTCTTCACCCGGTGGTTGACCTCGCGCATCAGCATGCGGATGCGATGTTCGCTTTCCTTGCGGTCGGTGATGTCCCTGGCGATCTTGGAAGCGCCGATGACCTTGCCGGCGGGGCTGCGCACGGGCGAGACAGTGAGCGAGATCGCCACCTCTCGCCCGTCCTTGCGCCGTCTTATCGTGTCGAAATGGTCGACACGCTCGCCATTCCGGACCTTGCCGATGATAAGGTCCTCCTCGCCCTGCCGGTCTGCGGGGATCAGCATCGTTATGTGCTTACCGATGGCCTCTTCCGCGGAATAGCCGAAAAGCCGCGTGGCGCTGGCGTTCCAGCTCTCGATGACGCCACACAGATCCTTGCTGATGATGGCGTCGTCGGAGGATTCGACGATCGACGCCAGGCGCATCGTCTGCACTTCCGCCTGCTTCTGCGCCGAGATGTCGATCAGCAGGTTGATGGCGCCCGTAATCTTGCCGGAACCGTCTCGCAGCGGGGCAGGGAAGGCCAGGAACGGCACGAGCGTCCCGTCCGGCCGCTCGGCGATGGCTTCTGCGCCGCGAATTGCGCGGCCTTCCCTCAATGCCAGCGCCATCGGGCAGTCGCTGTGTGCGAGCGGATCGCCATCGGCGGTCCTCAGCCGCCAGGAGCCGCACCACTCGTCCTTGCCGATCTCGGGGGTGTGACCCCAGAGTTCCGCTGCCGCATCGTTGAAATAGGTGATCCGACCGTTCGCATCGGTGGTGTAGGCTGCGGCAGGCAGCGGGCCGAGGAGATGTTCACTGCTGGTCATCAAGGCCCGCCGCTTCGGATTAGGTAAGCTTTAACGGGCCAGCGTCCGGGGAGTTCCGTTTCCGTCTCAGATACTCACGGCCCTCCTTTGGGCACCCGGCAGTGAACGATGGCTATCGCTCATCCGGCTTATCGGCGAGATGATCCGGCGGCACGTCGGAGCTGCCTTCCGAACGGTCGCGATAGAGTGCCGCGCGTGCAAGCAGCATCAGCGTCACCGGCGTGGTGACGCTGATGAACACGCCGATCAAGACTTCGTGCAACACCGGCCGCGAGCCGAGTACCGAAAACAGGATCATGGATGCGACAACGATCGCCCCCGTGCCCCAGCTGGTGCCCAAAGTCGGCGCGTGGACCCGTTCGAAGAAGCTGCGGAAACGCAGCGTGCCGATCGCCCCGATCAGGGTCAGGCCGGCACCGGCCAGCACCAGAAACGCAACCAGCAGGGCCGCCCATGCGGGCAGGTTTTCGGCATGGCTCATTCGATCACCTCGCCGCGCATCAGGAATTTGGCGAGGGCGACAGTCGAGATGAAACCGAGCAGGGAGATCACCAGCGCCGCCTCGAAATAGAGCGCATTGCCGGTGCGGATGCCGAAGGTCAGAACCAGCAGCATCGCGTTGACATAGAGCGCATCCAGGCAGAGGACGCGGTCCTGGGCGCGGGGGCCGATGATGAGCCGGTAGGTGTTGCAGGCCATGGCTGCAACCAGCATCAGCTGGGCTGCGGTCACCGACCAGGCGAGGATGGTGGCGGTCATTCGAAAATCTCCCGCAGGGTCGCTTCGTAGCGCGTCTTGATCAGGTCGACCCATTCCTGCTCGTCGACGAGGTCGAGGACATGGATGAGCAGGACGCCCGACGCCGAGTCGTATTCCACCCAGGCGGTGCCGGGAGTGCTGGTCACGATGCAGGCAAGCACGGCGAGCCCGGTCCGGTCGCGCAGGTCGAGCGGGATCGAAACGAAGCCGGCTCTGCGCGCTTGTCGGTCGCCCCGGAGGATGATGGTGGCGACGGCGATGTTGGAGCGCGCGATGTCAAGCAGGACGATGCCGCACAGCCAGGGGATGAGCTGCCAGCGCCGCAGCCGCGGTTTCGACGGCTCGAGCTGCATCATGGCACGCGAGGCGCCCACGGCCACGACCAGGCCGAGCAGGAAATGGCCCAGCGAAAACGCGTTGAGCAGCATCCAGACGATGACCAGCGATGCAGTGAGAACTGGGTATGGCAGGATGCGTCTCATGGCGTCGACACCCCGCTCGTCTGTCCAGGACCGGGTAGCACGCCTTCGATGTAGGACCGCGGTTCGTGCAGTGCCTGCGCCGCGTCATCGGTGTAGCGCATGACCGTCCCGGCCTGGATCGTCAGCAGGAAGCAAAGCCCGATGAGCAGGATGATCGGCACGATCTCGACCACAAGGACCCTGGGCACGATGACCTCCAGCGGCGCCCAGAACGTGCGGATGCCGGTTCGCATCATGGCGAGCAGGGCTGCCAGGCCCGACAGGATCAGAAGTGCCGTCAGGATCCAGCCGATGCTGTCCGGGCCGCCGGTAGCGGATCCGAGACCATCGGGATTGAAGATGGCATTGATCAGCGCGAACTTGCCGATGAAGCCGGACAGCGGCGGCAGGCCGGCGAGCAGCAGGCCGATGCAGCCAAAGCAAATGCCGAGGATGGCAAGCGCCCCCGGCAACGCCACGCCGACTTCTTCCTCGTCTTCCGCTTCGGGCTCGATGTCGTCGCCATAGGCCTCCATGGTTACGGTCAGCAGGTTTGCCCCGGGTTCCTGCGCCCGCTCAACCAGTTCGATCATCAGGAACAGCGCACTGACGGTGAGCGTCGACGTGACGACGTAGAACATCGCACCGGAGACCACGGCATGGTCGCCAAGCCCGACTGCGGCCAGCAGCGTGCCGGACGACACCAGGATGCTGTAGCCTGCGAGCCGGCCCAGCGACTGCGAGGCAAGCACGCCGAACGCGCCGAATGCGATCGTTGCCATGCCCCCGATCAGCAACACCTGGCTGCCCAGGCCGGCAAGCGGGCCGGCACCTTCGCCGAACAGCAGCAGCGTGAGCCGCAGCAGCACGTAGAATCCGACCTTGCTCAGGATGGCAAACAGCGCCGCAGCAGGCGCGGAGGCTGCCATGTAGGCCGATGGAAGCCAGAAGCACAGCGGCCACATGCCGGCCTTGACGAGGAACGCGATGCCGAGAATGGCCGCACCGGCCGCAAGCAGGGCCTGGTTCTCGGCTGCCACATCGGGGATGCGCGTGGCGAGGTCGGCCATGTTCAGGGTGCCGGTCACGCCGTAGATCAGGCTGACGCCGATCAGGAACAGCAGCGATGCGGCAAGGTTGATCGCGATGTAGTGCAGGCCGGCACGGACCCGAAAGGTGCCTGAACCGTGCAGCATCAGGCCATAGGATGCCGCCAGCAGGACCTCGAAGAAGACGAAGAGGTTGAACAG
Organism: Aminobacter aganoensis; assembly: GCF_014206975.1. Lineage (GTDB taxonomy): Bacteria > Pseudomonadota > Alphaproteobacteria > Rhizobiales > Rhizobiaceae > Aminobacter > Aminobacter aganoensis. The sequence goes on along the minus strand of NZ_JACHOU010000002.1, from coordinate 34,886 downwards.
GTCGCCGGTCAGGAAGGCCCCGTTCACGCCCATCAGCAGGAACTGGAACAGCGTGTGGAAATGAGGTCCCGCCTTGTGCCAGCGCGCCAGCGAGAAGACCAGCGCCGCGGCAGCGAGCACGGAGGCCAGCACCAGCATCAGGGCCGACAGCCGGTCGAGGACCAGAACGATGCCGAACGGCGGAGCCCAATCGCCCAGCCGATAGGTGTGTGTCATGGCGTCACCTGCCGCATCGCCGGTGTCGGCGAGGCGGAGCAGTCCACAGGCCAGGACCAGGAGTAGGGCAGTGGCGACGATGTTGATGCCGGCCTTCACGCCGTGGCGACGCTCCTCGATCAACAGCAGGATTGCTCCCGCCGCCATCGGCAGCAGGATCGGCAGGATCAGCAGGTGCTGCGAGAAACCCATCATGGCTCCCGCCCGTCGACATGGTCGCTGCTGGTCAAGCCGCGCGCGGCGAGCAGCACGACGAGGAACAGCGCCGTGGTGGCAAAGCCGATTACGATCGCGGTCAGCACCAGGGCTTGCGGGATCGGGTCCGCGTAGTCCGCCGGGTTGACAGTTCCGGCGCCCTCCAGCACGGGTGCGGCTCCGACGCGGAGCCTGCCCATGCTGAAGATGAAGAGGTTGACCGCATAGGACAACAGCGACAGTCCGATGACCACCTGGTAGGTGCGCGGGCGCAGCAGCAGCCAGACACCAGATCCCGTCAAGCAGCCGATGGCGATGGCCAGCGTCAGTTCCATCATGACTGCTCCTCGCTGCGCGCGGCCCGCAACCTGCGGACCGATTGGTGGGCAAGCGCAATGAGCATCAAGACGGTCGCTCCGACGACCAGCGTCAGCACGCCGAGGTCGAACAGGGCGGCTGTCGCCAGCGGTATTTTGCCGATGAGAGGCAGGTCGACATACTGCGCGTACGAGGTCAGGAACGGCTTGCCGAACACCCAGGCACCGATCCCTGTCGACAAGGCCACGAGCAGGCCGCCGCCGATCCAGGTCACCGGCAGGATGCGCAGCCTGTCTTCCACCCAGATGGTGCCCGCCGCCATGTATTGCAGGATGAAGCCGGCGGCCATTGCCACGCCGGCGGCAAAGCCTCCGCCGGGTGAATCGTGGCCGCGCAGGAACAGATAGGCCGAGAACATGATGATGACGGGGAACATCCACTGCATGATCACCGACGGCACGAACAGGTAGTCGGCGGCGGTCGCGCCGGGCTGGCGGTCCGGTTGCGCCTCGTCATAGGCGCGCTGGATACGCTGTTGCTCTGGCCGCTCGACGCTGTCGGGCGCTGGCCGGAACCGGCGCAGAAGCGCAAACACCGTAAGCGCCACGATGCCGAGCACGGTGATTTCGCCGAGCGTGTCGAAGCCGCGGAAGTCGACGAGGATGACGTTGACCACGTTTCGCCCGCCGCCCTCGCTGTAGGCCTTCTCGAGGAAGAAGTCGGCGATCGTCTCGGGCGCCGGGCGGGTCATCACCGCATAGGCGATGACGGTCATGCCCACGCCCGCGGCAATCGCCATCGCAAGGTCGCGCAGCCGGCGCACGCGCGCCATCGCCCCCAGCGGTTCGGTGAGCGCCTGGGAGCGCTTGGGCAGCCAGCGCAGGCCAAGCAGGATCAGAACGGTCGTCACGATCTCGACGACCAGCTGCGTGACCGCGAGGTCGGGGGCCGACAGCCAGACGAAGGTCATGCAGGTGATCAGGCCCGTACCGCCAAGCAGGGCAAGCGCTGCCAGGCGATGGAACTTGGCCTGGTGCGCGGCGGCAATGGCGCAGGTCACGCCGACGGCCCACATGCCAGTGAAAACCCAGTCAGTGCCGGCGAGCTGCACCGGTGCCAGCCCGATATCGCTGCCGAACAGGGAGAGCAGGGCCGCGGCGAATGCCACGAACACCAGCAGGCGCAACTGCGGCTGCAGGCGCCGTGTGCCGAGATTGGTTTCGATGAAACGGGCCCACCGCCAGGAGACGGTGACCATGACCTGTTCGAACATGCGCTGGGCCTGGAAGCGGCGCAGCAGGAACGCCCCTTCGGAGCGCTCGAGATAGTTGCCGATGGCAAGATAGAGCAGGGCGCCGCCGACCAGCGCGATCAGGCTCATGACCAGCGGCACGGTAAAGCCATGCCAGACCGCGAGGCTGTATTCCGGCGTCGCGGCGCCCAGCACCGAGGTGATTGCGATGTGCAGGTATGGACCGATCGTCAGCCCGGGAACGATGCCGACCACCAGGCAGGCGAACACCAGCAGCGTCACCGGCAGGCGCATGAAGAACGGCGGTTCGTGCGGTTCGCGCGGAAAGCTCTCGGGCGGGGCGCCGAGGAAGATCGAGTGGATCAGGCGCATCGAATAGGTGACAGCCAGCGCGCTGGCCAGCACGGCGGCATAGGGCGCCACCCTGTCGAGCCAGGAATCGGCGTGCGTCGCCACGGCCTCGGCGAAGAACATCTCCTTCGACAGGAAGCCGTTGAGCAACGGCACGCCGGCCATGGCGGCACTCGCCACCATGACGAGCGTTCCGGTGATCGGCATGAAGCGGAACAGTCCGCTCAGCTTCCTGAGGTCGCGCGTGCCGGTCTCGTGGTCGATGATGCCTGCCGCCATGAACAGCGATGCCTTGAAGGTGGCATGGTTCATCATGTGGAAGATGGCGGCGACCAGTCCGAGCGGGCTGCCGAGGCTGAGAAGCAGGGTGATTAGCCCGAGATGGCTGATCGTCGAATAGGCGAGCAGACCCTTCAAATCCTGCTGGAACATGGCGAGATAGGCGCCGAAGACGAGCGAGGCCATGCCGGCCAGGCCGACGATCATGAACCATTCCGGCGTGCCCGACAGCACCGGCCAGAGCCGCGCCATCAGGAACACGCCTGCCTTCACCATGGTGGCCGAATGCAGGTAGGCGGAGACCGGTGTCGGCGCGGCCATCGCGTTGGGCAGCCAGAAGTGAAACGGAAACTGGGCGCTCTTGGTCAGCGCTCCCAGCAGCACCAGCAGCAACGCCGGAACGTAGAGCGGGTGGGCGCGGATCAGGTCGCCCGATGCCAGCACCCGGTCGAGGTCGTAGCTGCCGACGATGTGCCCGATCACCATCACGCCGGCCAGCAGGCCGAGCCCGCCGATCGCGGTGACGGTCAGCGACATGCGGGCGCCGTCGCGCGCCGCCTGGTTGTGGTGCCAGTAGCCGATGAGCAGGAAGGAGGTGACGCTGGTCAGCTCCCAGAACACGACCAGCAGGATCAGGTTGCCCGAGACGACGATGCCGAGCATCGCTCCCATGAAGGCCTGGAAGAAGGCGAAGAAGCGCGGCACCGGATCTTCCGCCGACATGTAGTAGCGGGCGTAGAGGACGACGAGCACCCCGATCCCGCTGACCAGCAGCGCGAACAGCCAGGCGAAGCCGTCCAGCCGCAGCGACACGGTCAGGCCGAGGCTGGGCACCCATTCGAACACCGCGCGGACCACCTCGTTGTCCCGGACCGGAACATAGAGCAGCCAGGCCAGCAGATGACAGGCAAGCGCCACTGCGCCGGCAATGCCGCCGGCAAGGTTTCGCGACGTTGATGCCAGCATGACGGTTACCAGGCTTCCGAGGAATGGCAGCACAATAAGTAACGTCAGCAAGCTGTTGTCTGGCATCAGTATCTCGGCTCTCCCTTTGTCGCTCGGCTCCCTACCTCACTAACCATCGATGGCGGTCATGACAATTGCCAAAGCCCGAGGTGGTGCCATGAACTTGGGTACCTCGCGATAATCGCCAGCTTGTCCATGGTTGGGCGCGATCAACGAAGCAGGAAGCCGCGCGGTTGGCGTCTGCGCGTGCTTGGATCGACCTGTAAGGCTGGCCGACTCGGGCTTTCAAGCAAGGCCGTTATGGTCCGGAGATTCGCAAAACTGTGCATCAGTGATCGCTAGCCGGGCGAAGCTGCTATGAAGGACCTCTCCATGATTCTCCTTGCTGCAGCCGATGACCGCCACTGCCCTCGAAATCCTCAAGACCGTTTATGGCTATGATGCCTTCAGGGGACCGCAGGCGCTCATCGTCGAGCATGTGATTGCCGGCAACAACGCCTTCGTGCTGATGCCGACGGGCGGCGGCAAGTCGCTCTGCTATCAGATCCCCGCGATCGTCCGTCCCGGCATGGGTCTCGTCGTGTCGCCGCTGCTCGCGCTGATGGCCGATCAGGTGACGGCGCTGCGCCAGGCTGGGGTGCGGGCGGCCGGGCTCAACTCCGACCTTTCGCCCGACGATCGCCGTGCCCTGTGGCGCGATATTCGCGCAGGAGCGCTCGACCTGCTCTATGTCGCACCCGAAACGCTGCTGCGGCCGGATGTGCTGGAGCTGCTCGATGATGTGAAGCTGTCGCTGATCGCCATCGACGAGGCGCACTGCCTGTCGCAATGGGGGCACGATTTCCGGCCTTCCTATCGCCAGCTCGACATGGTCGTGGCGCGTTTTGCCGGCACGCCGCGCATGGCGCTGACGGCGACGGCCGACGAGCCGACGCGCGCCGAAATCCTGTCGCATCTGGCGATCGACGAGGCAGATGCCTTCATCGCCGGTTTCGACCGCCCCAATATCCGCTATGCCATCGAGGAAAAAGACAATCCGCGCGCACAGCTCAAGGAGTTCCTCAAGCGCTACGAGGGCGCGAGCGGCATCGTCTACTGCCTGTCGAAGCGCCGGACCGAGGAAACCGCCGCCTGGCTTCAGGGTCTCGGCTACGACGCGCTCGCCTATCACGCCGGCATGGACAAGGCTGCGCGCGAGGCCAACCAGATGCGCTTCCAGCATGGCGATGCTGTTGTCATGGTCGCCACCGTCGCCTTCGGCATGGGCATCGACAAGCCCGACGTGCGCTTCGTCGCCCATATCGACCTGCCTGGCAGCATCGAGGCCTATTACCAGGAGACAGGCCGTGCCGGGCGCGACGGCCTGCCATCCGATACGCTGATGCTCTACGGCTACGAGGACATCGCCCTGCGTAGCCGCTTCATCGAGGAGTCGGAGGCGCCCGACCAGCGCAAGCGCATGGAGCGGCACAAGCTAGACGCGCTGCTGGGGCTGGCCGAGACGGCGGGCTGCCGCCGGCAGGTTCTTTTGTCCTACTTCGGCGACCACAGCGAACCGTGCGGCAATTGCGACACCTGCGCGGAGCCGCCAAGATTGTTCGACGGTGCCATCGCCGCGCAAAAGGCGCTGTCCTGCATCTACCGCACGGGCGAACGTTTCGGGCAGGCCTATGTCGTCGACGTGCTTTTGGGCGTAGACAACGAGCGCATCGCCCAGTTCGGCCATGACCGCATCTCCACCTATGGCATCGGCACCGAGCACGACAACCGGACATGGCGGGCGATCCTGCGCCAGCTGATCGCGCTGCGCCTCATCGACGTCGATTTAGCCGGCCATGGTGGCCTGTCGATTGCACCAGCCGGCCGCGAATTCCTGCGCGACAAGCCGGAGCTGATGTTGCGCGTGCCGGCACCGGCGCGCGCCAGACGTGGCAAGGTCGCGCGTAGTGCGGCGCAGGCCGCCGTCTCAGATACGGACCATGATTTGTTCCAGGCGCTGCGGCAGAAGCGCACGGAAATTGCGCGCCTGCAGAACGTGCCACCTTATGTGATTTTCCACGATAAGACCCTGATCGAACTGGCGTCGGCCAGGCCGGCATCGCGCGCGGAGATGGCCAACGTTCCCGGTATCGGCGAAGCTAAGCTCGACCGCTACGGCCCCGCCTTCCTCGCGGTGATTGCCGAGCACGCATGACGAGGCGCGGCGGAGTGACGAGCACCAGGCTGCCGCGAACGGGCCAGTTTTGGTCACTGGGAAGAGGCAGTATCTGGCCCGTCGTTGCTCTTGTCTGGAATGCTGTCGCCTTCCCGGTCCTTTCGCCCGATGACTTTTTTGCGGAATTCCGCCTCTGCCAGTGAGTCCAGTTTTTCATCCGTGTACGTTTCGAAATAGGTCGCAACGTAGGCGAGCCGATCCGCCAGCGGCTCGCGAACATTCAACGCTTAGTATCCCATTTGTATGTAGTAGATGTTGTGGGCGCGAATGACGGCTTGCTGCTGGGGAAAGCCGTGGGCTGCGAATGTCGCAACCAGGGCCTCCATCCGCTGCTGGTTCGACGTCGCGATGATCGCCTGAAGCCTGGCATCGCCACGTGCCCAGTCGCGCACCGCAAAATCGAGTAACGGATCGAAGAGCTCGGGATCGAGCCAGCACATGAACAGAGGCAGGATGCGGTCCTGAAGCGTGTGCGGCAATGTCGCCGCACGGATGATGCTCGCCGTATTTGATTGCTCCCAGACGTCGAGCATGGCCTCGAGCAGTTCATTCCGGTCCTCGAAGTGCCAGTAGAAGCTGCCGCGCGTGACCCCAAGCAGCTCCGCCAGCCTGGTGATCCTCACTGCATCGACGCCGCTTTCGATCAGCACCTCCAGCGCCTTTTCCAGCCAATCCGCCCGCGTCAGCCGGGGCTGGGCGCGGTCCTCCTCAGCCTGGCTGCTGACACGCTCAATCACCTGGCGCTTTTTCATTTGACTGATCTGTACATATATGTACATAAATAGTTGTATGGTTCAGTACACATCTGTACGGGCATGTGCGATTTCTGTCTGCACCACAACAGACGGCATGGCAGGGGGAAGAGAAAGATGACGGATATCGACAAGGCGCCCGCGCGCCTGAACCGTTTTGCCGACCTCAGCTTTCAGCCTCGCTTCGCCTATCCTGAAATGGCCGATGTCGTGGAAGTCGCCGGCCTCGCCGATCGCAGCGAGCTTTCTGGCGGCTTTGCCCGATTTCGCGATGCGGATATCCCTTGGCAAGTCCAATACGACGAGCTGATCCTGGTCATTTCCGGGAAGTTTGCGGTCGAGACCCCACAGGGCCGGCTCGACGCCGGGCCGATAGACACGATCTGGCTGCCGGCCGGAACGCGGGTGCGTTACCTCGCGGCGAGTGCTCTCGTTTTTTACAGCCTGCAGCCCGCGAGCTGGGTCAATGCGGCTACTGCCGCATGACCCGGATCACATTGCTTCCCAAGGACGACCGCACGAATGGCTGGAGCGCCCTTTTGCCTTCGCGCCAAGCCAAGCCGTCGCTGTCCGGCGACATCGTTGCGGACTTCGTGGTGATCGGCGCGGGCTATGCTGGATTGGGCGCGGCGCGGCGTCTGGGTGAGCTCAGGCCACATGCGAAGATCGTGGTCTTCGACGCGCAGGAACTGGGCGAGGGCGCTTCAGGCCGGAATTCGGGCTTTGCCATCGATCTCCCGCACAATGTGGGCTCGTCTCTCGAAGAACTTGCCAAGGGCAAGGCCTACATGCGGCTTGCGAGAGCGGGGATCGCTTCGCTGCGCGACAGCGTGCAGCGTCATGGCATCGAGTGCGACTGGAGCGAGCAAGGCAAATACCACACGGCAAGTTCGGAGCGCGGCGCAGAGGAAATTCTGCTGCCCACTGTCGAGGAATTGAAGCGGCTGAACGAGCCGTATGAATGGCTCGACGCCGGGAAGACCGCCAAGCGACTGGGCACCAGCCATTTCGTGGCGTCGGTTTATACGCCGGGAACCGCGCTTCTCAATCCCGCGGCGATCAACCGGGGGCTGGGTGAGAACCTGCCCGAGAATGTCACTCTTTACGAGAACTGCCCCGTGCTCGAGGCCGATTTAGGCACGACGATCAGCCTGAAGACCGCGCACGGCTCGGTGCGCGCCCAAAAGGTCATCCTTGCCGTCAACGGACTGGCTATGCGCTTCGGATTCTGGAAGGGCAGGCTGTTGAATTTCGCAGCCCATGCAAGCCTGTCGCGCCGCCTGACTGCGGCTGAACAGGCCGCTCTGGGGAACATCGCGCCCTGGGGCTCGACGCCGGCAAATGCCTTTGCGGGCATTACCATGCGCTACACCAACGATCATCGCATCCTGATCCGGCAGAATATCCATTTCTGCCCGAGCCTGCGCCAGTCCGACGAGCGCCGGGCAAGGGTCGGAGCCGAACATCAACGCCTCTTCGACGATCGCTTTCCGATGCTCAAGGGCGTCACCATGGAGCGTACGTGGACTGGCTATATCTGCCTTTCGCGCAATGGCGCACCGGGCTTCGGACAGGTTGCTCCGAATGTCTGGAGCGCGGTCTGCCAGAACGCCGTCGGCGTCGCCAAGGGCACGATCAGCGGCCGGCTCGCCGCGGCAATGGCGCTTGGCGAGGATGATCCCCTGATTGCGGACATGATCAGCCTCGGCACCCCGGCGCCCGTTCCGCCTCGGCCCCTGCTCGATATCGGGGTGAGGGCGCGCTTTGCCTACGAGATTTTCAGGAACCGACACGAGGCCTGAGACGAGGGAGAACGACGATGAACGGCAAGACTGGAAGGCCGAACTGCCGCTCGCCGCGCTGGCTGGGTTTGCTTTAGAAGTCGAGCCGGCGTCGTGAGGGGCGACCGCCCGGCCTCTCGGACCCGGCATTCGGCCGTGGCAAGATAGAAGGTCGGCGGCCTGCTAGAACGGCAAGGCAGCCGAGTCCTTGACGACTTCAAGGATGACGGAGCTTTGCATCTCCCGGACCCCGGGCAGCGATACGAGCTTACCCTGCAGAAGTCGTTGATAGTGCTCGATGTCTCGCACCACGATCCTCAGGTAGAAGTCGAAATCTCCAAGAACCAGAAGCGCAATCTGGATCTCGGGAATGCTCCGCACGGCTTTCTTGAACGCTTCGAGAAGCGTGGCGTCGTGCCCTTGGAGCTTGATCCTCACGATGACCAGCGTGTCGAAGCCCAGCTTCTTGGCATCGAGGAGGGTCTGCTTGCCTTTGACGACCCCTTTTTCCTGGAGGATGGCGATCCGGCGCGAGCATGGGGATTGCGAGATGCCAGCCCGTTCGGCGATCTCGGTCACGGTCAGGTTTCCGTCGCTTTGCATCGCTCGAAGGATGCGCAAGTCCGTCTCATCGACAGTGTGCATGGTTCAGCCAATTTTTCCTATAAATGAAGATCATAAATGCACAAAGTAGCAGAATTCGGAGGAAGAAGGCAAAACATATGCGCGGCCTCAGTCTAGAAGACGTCGTGACAGATGTTCGATGGGGGAGAGGATGCAACCTGTTGTCTTGCCGGCAGCGCGGCGCGAAATAACCGCGGCAAAACTCAGTTTTCCGCGCCCGCCCGCGCGTCCTGACCAACCGCCGGATTTTTCCAACATTGTCGTGCCGCCGGCCGGTGCCTTGCCCGTGCCTCCCCTTGACATCGAGGCTCAAGATGCCCGGTCCTTTGCGGTCGGCATGGTCCGGGTGCTGGACGAAAACAGCCGGGCCGTTGGACCCTGGGCGGAATACCTGGGGGACGTTTCGGCCGAACAACTGCGGCTTGGCCTGCGCGACATGCTGAAGATGCGCGCCGTCGATCGGCGGATGCTGAATGCGCAACGTCAGGGCAAGACCTCGTTCTACCTGCAATGCACCGGAGAGGAGGCGATAGGCTGCGGTTTTCAGCGTCAGCTGGAACGGGGGGACATGAACTTCCCCACCTATCGCCAGCAAACATTGCTGATCGCAGCGGACTATCCGCTGGAATCGCTGATGGGGCAGCTGTACTCGAACGACCTCGACCCTCTGAAGGGGCGCCAACTGCCGATCATGCATTCGGCGCGCGACTATGGCTTCTTCTCGATTTCAGGCAATCTGGGCACGCAGTATGTGCAGGCGGTGGGCTGGGCCATGGCCGGCGCCCTGCGTGGCAACGGCAAGATTGCGGCCGGCTGGATCGGCGACGGGGCGACCGCCTCCAACGACTTCCACAGTGCGCTGTTGTCCGCTTCGGTCTACCTGCCGCCCGTCGTTCTGAATGTCGTGAACAACCAATGGGCCATTTCGACATATACCGGAACTGCGGCCGGCAAGAGCGAAACCTATGCGGCGCGCGCACTTGGTTACGGCATTCCGGCTTTGCGCGTGGATGGCAATGACTACCTGGCGGTGGCCGCCGTGTCGCGCTGGGCGATCGACCGCGCCCGTCAAGGATTCGGTCCGGTCTTGATCGAATGGTTTACTTACCGCGTCGCCGCTCACTCGACCTCGGATGATCCAACGGCCTACCGGCCGAAGGACGAGGCGCAAGCCTGGCCCCTCGGCGATCCGGTCGAGCGATTGAAGGCCCACCTGATCGTCCGTGGCGACTGGTCGGAAGAACGCCATGTGCAGGCCGAAGCCGAGATTCTCGACGAGGTCACCGCTATCCAGAAGGCGGTCGAGGCCCACGGCACCTTTGTCGATCCGCAGCCGATCTCGCCCGCCGAGATATTCCGGGGCGTCTATGCCGACTTGCCGGAGCATCTGCGGCGGCAGCGGCAGGAAATGGGGTGCTGACATGGCGCGAATGACCATGATAGAGGCGCTTCGCAGCGCCATGGACGTGAAGTTGATGGATGATCCATCGGTCATCGTCTTCGGCGAGGACGTTGGTTATTTCGGCGGTGTCTTCCGCTGCACGGCAGGGCTTCAGGCTCGCCATGGCGAGGAGCGTGTCTTCGACACCCCGATCAATGAAAGCGCCATCGTTGGTCTGGCCGTCGGCATGGCCGCGCAGGGGATGCGGCCATGCGTCGAGATCCAGTTCGCCGACTATGTCTTTCCGGCCTACGACCAGATCACCCAGGAGGCCGCGCGGCTGCGGCATCGCTCCAACGAACAGTTCACCTGTCCGCTGGTCGTGCGCATGCCCACGGGCGGTGGCATCTTCGGAGGCCAGACCCACAGCCAGAGCCCCGAGGCATTGTTCACCCATGTCGCCGGTCTGAAAGTGGTGATCCCGGCCACGCCCTACGACGCGAAGGGCCTGCTGATCTCCGCCATCGAAGACCCCGACCCGGTGATCTTCCTTGAGCCCAAGCGCATTTATAACGGCCCCTTTTTCGGAGACCATTCCGGCAAGTCGGTTCCCTGGTCATCTCATCCGGCGGGCGAGGTACCCGAAGGTCACTACACGGTGCCGCTGGGCAAAGCCGAGATCCGCCGTGCTGGTTCCGATGTCACCGTCCTCGCCTATGGCACGATGGTTCACGTCGCCGAGGCGGCCGCATCCGAAGCCGGCGTCGATGCCGAGATCATCGATTTGCGGACCCTGCTGCCGCTGGATGTGGAAACGATCCGCACGTCGGTTGAGAAAACCGGCCGCTGCGTCGTCGTCCACGAAGCAACACGCACCGGCGGCTTTGGCGGCGAACTGATCGCCGAGGTTCAGGAGGCCTGTTTCTGGCACCTGCGCGCGCCACTTCTGCGTGTGACGGGGTGGGACGCACCCTATCCGCACGCCCAGGAGTGGGATTATTTCCCGAGCCCAGCCCGTATCGCCCGAGCGCTGGTCCAGGTCATGGGGGATTGAAATGGGCATCAGCAACATCAAGGTTCCTGACGTCGGCGAAGGTGTGGCCGAGGTCGAATTGATCGAATGGCATGTCAAGCCGGGCGACCATATCCGCGAGGACGACGTCCTCGCCGCGGTGATGACCGACAAGGCGACTGTCGAGATTCCCAGTCTCTTCGGGGGGACCATCGTCTCGCTGGGCGGCGAAATCGGCGAGACGCTTCTGGTCGGGTCGGTCCTTGTCACGATCGAGCATGAGGGAGAAAGCCGGGTTTCGGCTGAGCCTTCGTCTGAAAAGGCGCCTCCCGTACCTCTGGCGACGGCCTCCGAGCCCAAACCGGCATCGGCAGAGCGGGATGAGAATCCGCCGGTTTCCGCGGCCCGACCCCTCCAATCTTCCGTCCCTCCGCCTGCCGGCACGGCCAGCGCGCCGCGTCCCGAAGGACAGCCACCGCTCGCGTCCCCCGCGGTTCGTGCCCGTGCCCGCAAGGCCGGGATCGATATTCGGCAAATGCGTGGAAGCGGCCCGGCCGGACGGATTGTCAATGCAGACCTGGATGCGGTGTTTGCGTCTTCCACGGCCGATGCCGCAGGCGCCGTGCCGCGTTCCGGCCGGGGACGGCGCCAGGGAAGCGAGACGATCCGCATTATCGGCCTGCGTCGCAAGATCGCTGACCGCATGGCTCTGGCCAATGCGCGCATCCCGCATATCACCGTGGTGGAGGAGGTCGACGTCACCGCACTGGAGGAACTTCGCGCCACGATGAACGCCACGCGTGGGGCCCGGCCGAAGCTGACGATGCTACCCTTCATGGCCGCCGCTTGTTGCCGTGCCCTGGTGGATCATCCCGAGATGAACGCGCATTTCGATGACGATGCCGGGATCGTGACGCGCCACAATCCAGTCCATATCGGCATCGCCACGATGACGGACAGCGGGCTTGTCGTTCCCGTCCTGCGCCATGCCGAGGCCTATGGCCCGTACGCCACGGCTGGCGAGATCGGGCGGCTCGCCGAAGCGGCTCGCACCGGCAAGGCCACCCGTGACGAGCTCACGGGCTCGACCATCACCATCAGTTCGCTGGGACCTCTTGGCGCGATTGCCACCACTCCGATCATCAACCACCCCGAGGTGGCGATCCTTGGCGTGAACAAGATGGCCGTTCGCCCGATGTGGGACGGCAGCCAGTTCGTGCCGCGCAAGATGATGAACATCTCTGCCAGCTTCGACCACCGGGTGATCGACGGCTGGGACGCCGCGAGATTCGTCCAGCGCATCAAGCAATTGCTGGAAGCGCCAGCTCTGATCTTCATGGAGGACGAGGCATGAAACGAGAGACTTGCAAGGTCCTGGTCATAGGGGCAGGGCCTGGCGGCTATGTCTGCGCCATTCGTGCCGGACAGTTGGGGCTGGACACGATTGTCGTCGAGGCACAAGCGCCTGGCGGCACCTGCCTGAACGTCGGCTGCATTCCCTCGAAAGCGCTGATCCACGCAGCGGACGCATTCTTCGCGGCGAGATCTCATTCGGCTGAGAACGCGCTCGGCATCTCCACATCCGTGCCCACCATTAACCTCGCGCGCACCGTTGCTTGGAAGGACGGGATCGTCGATCGCCTGACGGGCGGCGTGTCGGCCCTCCTGCGAAAGGCCAAGGTGCGTGTCGTCAACGGTCATGCGCGCATCATCGACGGCAAGGCGGTCGAGGTCGACGGCGTCGATGGCCCGATCAGGATCCAGACGGAGAACCTGATCATCGCGACCGGATCGCAGCCGCTGTCGATCCCCGCCCTGCCTTTCGGCGGCGATGTCCTGTCGTCGACGGACATTCTCTCGTTGTCGAAGGTGCCGTCGCGTCTCGCCGTGGTCGGAGGCGGATATATCGGGTTGGAAATCGGCACCGCCATGGCAAAACTCGGTGCCGACGTGACAGTGATCGAGGCCGGGCCGCGCATCCTGCCACAATATGATGCTGAACTGACCCGACCCGTGGCGGCACGGCTCAAGGCACTGGGCGTCACGGTGCTGACCGACGCGAATGCCGAAGGCTTTGCAGATGGCCGCGTGACGCTGGCAACGGTTGATGGCCGGCAGGAAATCGCGGCAGACAAGGTGCTGGTCACCGCGGGCCGCACGGCGGTTATCGACGGTTTCGGCCTTGAGGGTCTGGGACTCGACATGCAAGGCCGCTTCATTGCCGTGGATGACGGTTGCCGCACCTCAATGCGCGGCGTCTGCGCCATCGGCGACGTTACAGGTGATCCAATGCTGGCCCACCGCGCCATGGCGCAAGGCGAGATGGTCGCTGAAATTATCGCCGGTGAGCTTCGCGTCTGGGACAAGCGCGCCATTCCGGCGGTTTGCTTCACCGATCCCGAGATTGTCACTGTTGGCCTGTCGCCCGACGAGGCCCACGCCAAGGGACAGAAGGTTATCAGCGGTCTCTTCCCCTTCGCCGCCAATGGCCGGGCGATGACTGCCGATGACGAGGCGGGCTTCATCCGCGTCACCGCACGTGAAGATACGCACGAGGTTGTGGGCATCCAGGCGGTCGGCGCCGGTGTGGCCGAGATGGCCGGCGGCTTCGCGCTTGCGCTGGAAATGTGCGCCCTGATCGAGGACATCACCGGTACCATTCACGCCCATCCGACACGTGGCGAGGCCCTGCACGAGGCCAGCCTGCGTGCCTTGGGCCATGCGCTGCATATTTGAGATCTGCGAATATCGTCAGCGATCGGCGATCGCATGACCGCAGCTCTCAAACTCACCCGAGGCTCAGCTCAATTTTCGTGCGAGGATCGCGATAGTGACCACCCGCCAAAGTAAGGAGATCATCATGGACAAGGACCCGATCGTCATCACCGGCTTGGCCCGCACCCCGTTGGGTGGTTTCCAGGGCGATTTCGCAGGCGTCGATGCCCCAACGCTGGGCGCCACCGCCATCACGGCTGCCCTGAATGGGCTGGAGCCCGGCGCGGTGCAGGAAATCATCATGGGCTGCGTCCTGCCGGCCGGCCAGGGCCAGGCTCCGGCGCGGCAGGCAGCGCTGAAGGCCGGGCTGCCGCTGGGCGCGGGGGCGACAACGGTGAACAAGATGTGCGGTTCGGGCATGAAGGCGGTGATGCTGGGCCATGACGCGATCCAGGCCGGTTCCGCCGAAATCGTTGTCGCGGGCGGCATGGAGAGCATGTCGAACGCGCCCTATCTGCTGCCCAAGGCGCGCGCAGGCTATCGCATGGGGCATGGCCAGGTGCTGGACCACATGTTTCTGGACGGGCTCGAGGACGCCTACGAAAAGGGTCGGCTGATGGGCACCTTCGCCGAAGATTGCGCCGGGGCATATCAGTTTACCCGCGAGGAACAGGACGCGTTCGCCATCGCATCACTGACCCGGGCCCAGGCGGCAATCGCCGAAGGACGTTTCGCGGCCGAAATCGCGCCGGTATCGGTGGCGTCGCGCGCCGGCGTGGCCGTCGTCAGCGTCGACGAGCAGCCGGGCAAGGCGCGGATCGACAAGATCCCGACGCTGAAGCCTGCATTCCGCGAGGGCGGAACGGTGACGGCGGCGAATTCTTCCTCGATTTCGGACGGGGCGGCTGCGCTGGTGTTGATGCGCGCCTCGGAAGCAGAGCGGCGCGGGCTGACCCCCCGTGCGCGTATCCTTGGCCATGCCACTTATGCCGACAGGCCGAACCTGTTCCCGACCGCGCCCATTGGCGCCATCCGCAAGCTGCTTGAGCGGACCGGGACGCAACTCGGCGATTTCGACCTGTTCGAGGTGAACGAGGCCTTCGCCGTGGTCGCCATGGCGACGATGCGCGACCTGGGCCTGCCGCATGAGGTGGTGAACATCCATGGCGGCGCCTGTGCGCTGGGTCATCCCATCGGCGCTTCGGGCGCGCGAGTGTTGGTCACGCTGCTGGCAGCGCTGGAAAGCCATGGGCAAAGGCGCGGCGTTGCCTCGCTGTGCATCGGCGGCGGCGAGGCCACGGCCGTCGCCATCGAAAGGATGATCTGATGCTCACCGAGGAACAGGAACAGATCCGCGAGGCTGTTCGACAGTTCGCACAGGAGCGGCTGCTGCCCGGTGCGGCGCAACGCGACCGTGACCATGCCTTTCCGCGTGCCGAACTGACCGAGATGGGGGAGTTGGGGTTTCTTGGCATGCTGGTGTCCGAGACGTATGGCGGTTCGGAAACCGGCATGGTCGCCTATGCGCTGGCGCTGGAAGAGATCGCGGCGGCGGATGGGGCGTGCTCGACCATCGTGTCGGTACACAGTTCCGTAGGCTGCACGCCGATCCTGCGTTTCGGGACCGAAGAACAAAAAACACGCTTCCTGCCCAGGATGGCGAGCGGCGAATGGATTGGCGGCTTCGCCCTCACCGAGCCGCAGGCGGGATCGGACGCATCGGCTTTGAAGACACACGCCCGACGCGAGGGCGACCACTACGTCATCGACGGCGCCAAGCAATTCATCACTTCTGGCCGAAACGGCTCGGTGGTGATCGTCTTTGCGGTGACCGATCCCGCAGCGGGCAAGAAGGGGATCTCGGCCTTCATAGTGCCGACCGACACGCCGGGCTACGAGGTCGTCTCGGTCGAGCACAAGCTGGGCCAGCACAGTTCGGACACCTGCGCGCTGGCCTTCGCCGACATGCGGGTGCCGGTCGAGAACCGGTTGGGCGCCGAAGGCGACGGCTACAGGATCGCGCTCTCTAACCTCGAGGGCGGCCGCATCGGCATCGCCGCGCAGGCTGTAGGCATGGCGCGCGGCGCCTATGAGGCGGCGTTGAGCTATGCAAAGGAGCGCATCACCTTCGGCAAGCCGATCATCGAGCATCAGGCGGTGGCCTTCAGGCTGGCCGACATGGCCACGCAGATCGACGCGGCGCGGCTCATGATGCTCCGCGCGGCCATGCTGCGCGAGACGGGCAAGCCCTGCCTGACCGAAGCCAGCATGGCCAAGCTCTTCGCTTCCGAAATGGCGGAAAAGGTCTGCTCTGCGGCGATCCAGATCCATGGCGGCTACGGCTATCTCGCGGATTACCCGGTCGAGCGGATCTATCGCGACGTGCGTGTTTGCCAGATCTACGAGGGCACCAGCGAGGTGCAGCGCCTCGTCATCGCCCGCGGCCTCTAGACGGTGGCGGGCACAGGGACTGCGCCCGCCTTTCGGAACGAATGCGATCTCGCAAGCTGCGTGGTGCTTTAGCCCCTAAGTTGGTCAATCCACATCCAGGCTCGCCGGCATGACGTCGCGATCCTGGCCGATGGCGTAGTCGATACGCATGATCCGCCCGGCAAAATCCGGGTTCGTCCGTCGCTTCGGGTCGACCGGCTCGGCATTGCTGCGCCCAAACATCAGGGGTGACAGCGAAAGCCTGAGCAGTGTCCGTTCGAATAGGTGCGAGCCTGCCGGCCGCCCATCGACGATCAGGCTGCCGCGCCCCTTGAGCGTCCCCGTCTTCTCGAACTCGAAGGCGATGGTCGCTGCACCGAGCGGGATCTCTAGGTCCGAAACGATGCGGCTGACTTCAAAACCGGCGTAGTTGTAGGTGTAAACCAACCGGTTATCGATGATGTCGATGGCATAGCCGCCGTGGCAACTGCCGAAGCAGACCAGCGCGCCCCCTTGGTTCGCATCGTCGCGCTCGATCTGGATCGTGATGCGATGCGAGACATCCTGGGTCATCGGCGCTGCCTCCGCCGGGATGGAGGAGGTCGGCGGGAAGAAGCTGCATTCGTTGCGCCAGCGCGGCGCGCCGGGCCGGTAGGGAGGCTTGAACAGCACGTCGCTGTCGTCGAGCGGCATGACGCCGTAGCGACCGGCCTCCGCCCACCAGCGCTCCTTCATCTCGGCCAGCTTTTCCGGCATTTCCACCGAGAGATCGCGAAGCTCAGAGAAATCTTCGTCGAGGTGGTAGAGTTCCCAGTGCTCGTTGTCGAAATCGCTTCCGGCTTTGTGTTGCGTCACCGCCTTCCAGCCGCGGTGCCAGATGCTGCGATGCCCGTACATTTCAAAGTACTGCGACTGCTTTTCGGTTGCCGCATCGGGCGCATCGAACGAATAGCCGAAGCTCTCGCCGTGGATCGGCATCTGCGCCACGCCGTTGATCGTCTCGGGCGCGGCGACATTGCAAAGCTGCATGATTGTCGGCGTGATGTCGGTGACATGGGTGAACTGTGCACGAATCCCGCCCTTGTCGGCGATGCCGGCAGGCCAGGAGAAGATCATGGGATCGCGCACGCCGCCGCCATGGGTGAAGCTCTTGTAGAGCTTGAGCGGGGTGTTGGAGGCTTGTGCCCAGCCCCAGGGGTAGTTGCCGGAACTGCGCGCCGAGCCGATTTCGGCCATGCGCTCGCCCGAGACCGAATAGTCCTCGGGCAAGCGGTTGAACCAGCGCAGCACGTTCGTCGTGCCGTCCGGGTCGCAGTCGGTGGAGGCCCCGTTGTCGGAGATGAGGACAATGATCGTGTTGTCGCGGATGCCGGTGCGGTCGAGGAAATCGAGCAGCTTGCCGAACGCAGCGTCGGTGTGGTCGAGCAGCGCCGCATAGGCCTCCTGCATGCGCTCCGACACTTCGCGCTCATCTGCGGCAAGCTCCTCCCAGGCGCGCACGCCGGGGTTCGGCTGGGGCAGTTCGGTACTTTCGGGCACCAGCCCCATCGCCTTTTGCTTGATCAGCCTGCGGACGCGTTCCTCGTCCCAGCCATCGGCGAAGCGGCCGCGGTATTTTGCCAGTGCCGGCTCGGGCGCCTGGTGCGGGAAATGCCCGGCGCCGTAGCAAAGGTAGAGGAAGAACGGCTTGTCCGGCCAGATTGCCATCTTGTCGGCGATGTAGCGCACCGCCCGGTTCGAAAGGTCGTCGGACAGGTGGTAGCCCTGTTCAGGCGTCGCCGGCGGCGAAACCTGCTGGTTGTCCTGGCAGAGTTCGGGGTGGAACTGGTCGGTGCTGCCGTTCATGAAGCCGTAGAAACGCTCGAAACCGCGCCCGAGCGGCCACTGGTCGAAGGGGCCGGCAGCATTGGCGTTCTCGGTCGGCGCGAGGTGCCACTTGCCGACTGCATATGTCGCGTAGCCTTGTTGCTTGAGCATCTCGGCCAGCGTTCCCGCGCGATGGCTGATCGCGCCGCGGCCGGAGGGCCAGCCCATGTCGGCGTTCGCGAGATAGCGCATGCCGACGGAGTGATGGTTGCGCCCGGTGAGAAGGCACGCGCGCGTCGGCGAGCACAGCGTCGTCGTATGGAAATTGCTGTAGCGCAGGCCGTTGTTGGCGAGCGAATCGAAATTCGGCGTATCGATGGACGAGCCGAAGCAGCCGAGATCTGAATAGCCCACGTCGTCGAGCACGACATAGATCACGTTCGGCTTGCCAGCCGGGCCTGTCGGGATGTCTGCGTAGTCGCGTGCGGATTCGTGGTGCGTACGGCCAATGCGTCCGCGAAATTCGGAAGTCATGAAACCAGTCCCAAGTCTGAGAGATGACGGCCGGACCCAAGTGAGGCCAGGTCCGGCCCGATTGGATCAATAGCCTGTGACGCCGCGCAAATAGCGCTTGAGCAAGGTGCGCCCGAGGAGCCGCCACAGGCGGTCAGTGGCGAAACCCAGGAGGCCGAGCACGATGATGGCGGCAAACATCCAGTCCACCTGGAAGTAGAGGCGCGAGGTCCAGATGATGTATCCGAGGCCCGCGTCGGCGGCGAGCATTTCGGCCGCCGCGATCACCAGGAAGGACGAGGCAAGCGCCAGCCGCATGCCGACATAGATCGAGGGCAGGCAGGCCGGGATCATCACCCGTAAGAAGACCTGTCGTTCGTTGGCGCCAAGGCAGCGCGCGGCGTTCAGCTTGTCCTGCGAGATCGAGGACACGCCGCTTGCCGTGTTGACCATCACGATGAAGGCCGTCGCGTAGGCGATCAGGATGATCTTCGACATCTCGCCCACGCCGAACCAGATGATGAACAGCGTCACCAGCGCGATCGCCGGAACGAAGCGGAAGAAGTGGATGAACGGGTCGACCAGGTGACGGGCCACCGGCGAGACGCCGACCGCAAGGCCGATCGGTATGGCGATGGCGCTGCCGACGAGCCAGCCCGACAGAATGCGCATCATCGACACCAGCACCGACTGGCTGAGCGTGCCTTCTTCCAGCATCTGCCCGGCGCCCTTGAGGACTGCCATCGGGGCGGGCAGGAACATCGGGTCGACCAGCCAGGTCGAGGCGATCTGCCAGACGATCAGAACGGTGGCGACGCTCAGCGCCGACCATGCATAGGATGGCATCAGTTTTGCTCCCATTGCGAAGCCGCCTCCCTTTCGATGTCGCCCTCGATCGCCTTCACGGCGTCGGCGAAACGGCTGTCGAGGTCGTCGCGCGGGTAGGGCAGGTCGATGTCGTAGACGCGGGTGATGTTGGCGCGCGGTCCCCGGCTCATGACGGCGACACGCTGGCCGAGCAGCACCGCTTCGCGGATATCGTGCGTGACATAGACCATCGTGCAACCGGTCTCGCGCCAGATTCGCGTCAGTTCTTTCTGCAGCACGCGGCGCGTCAGCGCGTCGAGCGCGGCGAACGGCTCGTCGAACAGGATCAGTTCCGGTTCGGCGGCAAGGGTGCGGGCGATCTGCACGCGCTGCTTCATGCCGCCCGACAGTTCGTGCGGGAACTTTGCCTCGTGTCCGCGCAGGCCGACGAGGTCGATGTAATGCTGCGCGATTGTCCGGCACTCGGAACGCGACTTGCCGGCCACGCTGGGCCCAAAGCCGATGTTCTCCGCGACCGTCAGCCATTGGAACAACGGTTCCTCGATCGACTGGAACACCATGCCGCGCCGGCGGTCCGGTCCGTCGATGACGTTGCCATTGGCAAGGACGCGACCCTCGGTCTGCTTCTCGGTGCCGGCGACGATCTTCAGCAAGGTCGACTTGCCCGAGCCGCTGGGGCCGACGAGCACGAAGAATTCTCCCTGCGGCACGGTAACCGAGAGGTTGGCGAGGATCAGTTCGCTGCCGGCCTTCTGGCCGGGATAGGCCATGCCGACCTTGTCGAAGACCACCGCCGGCGTCGGAGGGGTCTCGCTTGTTGGGCTGTTTGTCATGGTCGTATCGCTCAATTATCCAGCTTGACCAGGTCGGGGGCCGCTTCCTTCAGGTATCTCGGGTTGACGCCCGTTTCGAAGGTCACTGGCTGGGACTTGGTCTTCGCGAGGAAGTCCGCAACTTCCTGGAAGCCGCGACGCTCATAGTCCGTCAGCGCCAGCGCGAACTCGTTGTAGTTGAGAAGCTCGCGCACGGTGTCGCGCGGCGCGCGCGTATTCTTGGCGATGATGGCTGAAGCCTCGTCCTTGTTGGCCGTGATGAAAGCGCTTGCCTCGTTGAGCGCACGCAGCGTCGCCACCGTCAGTTCGGGGTGCTTTTCGGTGAAATCGGTCTGGGCAGCGATATACGCGCTGCTGTTGCGCTTGGCGGCCGCGTCGTCGGTCAGCACGTAGCGCTCGCCGCCATCGATAGACTTTTGAGTGCCGTCGGCCCAGACGAATGCCGCGTCGATGCGGCCGGAGCGGAGGGACGCGACGATTTCGAGCAGGCTGGTGAAGCCGACGATCTCGACCTTGTCCTCGGCGATGCCATTCTCTTCGAGGTATTTCATCGTGACCAGGTGCTGAGCCGTGCCGGCGGCAATGCCCAGCTTCTTGCCGACCAGGTCCTTGGCTTCCTTGATCTCGTTGCTGACGACCAGCTTGTGGAAGCCCGGCGTCGAATGAAAAATCCCGGCAAGCACGGTCAGCTTGCCGCCCTGGATGCGCGAGACGATCGGAAAGTCGAGCCCCACCGCCATGTCGGCGCGGCCGATCAGCAGTGCGTCGATCGCCTCGACGCCGGTGGCGAAGGTGGTGATCTGCGGATCGATCCCTTCCTTCTCGAAGAAGCCTTTTTCCTTGGCGACCCAGATCTGGGAGCCGGTGGTATAGGCGTCGACGCCGAAGCGTACGGGTTGGAGGGTCTGCGCCCCGGCCATTTGTGCCGAGAACAGCCACAGGCTGGACGCAAGGCCGAGGGCAGTCTTGGTAAATCGGGTCATTTCGGTTCGTCCTCCGGCGAAGGGGCTGCATTGCCCTGGAAATGAACGGGAGAGAGAGCCATCACCTGATGGCTGTTGAGAAGGTGGGGGACCATCCACGAGCGCGAGGCCAGCGGCACGCTGCCGTCGCCCGAGTGCACGAGGGCTGTGCTCCACAGGAGCGCGTCTCCCTCGTTGACCTGAAGCAGTTCGGCGATTTCGTCGGTCGCGTTGATCGCCGACGTGCGTGTCGACAGCGACGCGCCATCGACGACCGTGAACGGCGCGATGGCAGCGAGTGCGTCATGCTCGGTGGTCTGGTTGAAGGCACTCGGCGGAATGCTGCGTGCCAGATAATGGTCGACGAGAATGCATGGCTGGTCGTTGGCCAGGAACAGCCAGCGCAGGCGCTGGGTTGGCTTCTCTGCCGCCAGGCCAAAGATGACGGCGATCTCCTTGGGGGCGATCACCTGATCGCGCAGGACCTCGCGAAAGGACGCTTTCATGCCCGCCTTTTCGATCAGGTTCCAGAACCCGGCCGAGCCTGTCAGGGCGTTGAGAATGGGCGGGTTGGCGATGAACGTGCCGACGCCGTGCTTGTTCTTGAGCAGGCCCTTGGCCATCAGGTCGGCATAGGCTTCACGCAGAGAATTGCGGCTGAGGCCGAGTATCCGCGAAATGTCCACTTCCGCGGGCAGGCGATCTCCTGCGACCAGCTTTTGCTGGCGAATGTACTGCATGACGCGCTCGGTGGCAGATCCTGACATCGTTCTTTCCTCCAAGAGGTAGGACGTCCTACCTTTACGTGTTATCGAGAAAGAGTCAAATTCCACGATCCCAGTTTTTCGACAGGACCGCGTCATGGCTTGTTGCACTCCGGGTCGGTCCGCAGTCGATCGTCCCCAGGAACAAATCTCTGCTCCCGTCTCGCTTGCGGCGGGCGGCCATCCGGACATGGCGCGAATCCCCGCTGGGAGCTGGCTGCTCGGCGAGGACCGGGCTTTCGCCAATCCCGATGACGGGGAGGGGCCGGTGAGGTATGTCGATCTGCCCGCTTTTCTCATCGACAAGACCGCGGTGACAAACGAGGCCTTCGCATCGTTCGTCAGTGCCACCGGTTATGTCACGGAGGCAGAGCGTCTCGGATGGTCGTTCGTCTTCATCGCCCAGGCGCACCCGGAGGCCGCTGTCGTGGCGGGCGCAGACGCGCGCGCGCCGGAGTGGTGGCTCCCTGTTCGCGGCGCCTGCTGGCACGCGCCTGATGGGGAAGGCTCCTCCCTGCATGGGTTGCGCGATCATCCCGTCGTTCATGTCTCGTGGAATGACGCCGCCGCCTTTGCCGGCTTCGTCGGCAAGCGCCTGCCCACGGAAGTTGAATGGGAAGCGGCGGCGCGGGGTGGCCTGCAGAGGGCCGTCTACACCTGGGGCGACGGCCTCCATCCTGGCGGGCGCCACATGTGCAACATCTGGCAGGGGCGCTTTCCGCTCAACAACACGGCCGACGACGGTTACCTCGCGACAGCGCCGGCGCGGAGTTTTCCGCCCAACGGCTTCGGCCTCTACAACATGCTCGGCAATGTATGGGAGTGGACTGCTTCGCCGTGGTCGAACGAGGCACCCGGATTGATGGCAATGCGCGGCGGTTCGTATCTTTGCCACGCGAGCTATTGCGACCGTTATCGGGTTGCAGCCCGGACCTGCAACCATTTTGGCGCCACGTCGAGCCATCTGGGTTTTCGCTGTGCGGGCGACCTCCAGACGCATTCTTCGCGCGCTTCGGCGCGTGGTGGCGACCATAACCACATGGAATGAGTTCGCAGAAGCATGTTATGGTGTGGAGCCGCTGGACGCGGTCTATCCTCGCCGAGATTAGGTCGTTGCGCTTGTCTGATTGGAGGATAAAGATGATCAGCCGACGTTCACTTCTGGCAGCCGCCAGCATCATGCCGCTCGCCTCGTTGGGGCTTGGGGGCGTGGTTCCTGCGCATGCTCAGCAGAAGCAGGTCAAACTGCAACTCGCCTGGCTTTACAATGCAGCTTCCGCCGGTGAAATCGTGGCCTTGAAGAAGGGCTATTTCACAGAAAAGGGCCTGGACGTGGAGATCCTTCCAGGCGGACCGAACTCCAATACGGTGCAAGAGGCACTGTCGGGCGTGGCGCAGATCGCCACCACCTATGCGCCCGAGATCATGTATGGTGCAAACCAGGGACTGCCGATCAAGACCTTCGGCGCAGCCTTCCAAAAGGCGCCGCTGACCTTCTATTCGCTCGGTGAAGCCAACATCAAGACGGTCGCCGACTGGAAGGGCAAGCGTATCGGCGCAGGCCAGGGTGCAACCGCCCAGGTCAAGGCGGTTCTCGACCACAGTGGCCTGAAGTTCGAGGACATCACCTTCATCCAGGCCCAGATACCCGGCCTCCTCCAGGATCAGGTCGATGTTGTCGCCTCCTGGCCGACCAATGTTGCCCAGAACGCTCCCGTCCTGCAGCATGCCGGCGGCTACAACACCCA
Organism: Aminobacter aganoensis; assembly: GCF_014206975.1. Taxonomy (GTDB): domain Bacteria; phylum Pseudomonadota; class Alphaproteobacteria; order Rhizobiales; family Rhizobiaceae; genus Aminobacter; species Aminobacter aganoensis. The sequence goes on along the minus strand of NZ_JACHOU010000002.1, from coordinate 10,945 downwards.
GAGCATCTGGGACAACGGGCTGCAGTTCCAGTCCAACTACTACATCGCCCGCACCGACCTGATCGAGTCCGACAGCGACATGCTGGCGAAGTTCCTGGAGGCCTGCGACAAGGGCTGGGCCTATGCGGCCGACAATCCCGAGGAAGCCATCGACATGGTGGCCTCGATGTCGAGCGCCATCGAAAAGGACAAGGAACTTGCCTCCCTGAAGGTGATCGTGGCCGATTTCATCTACACCGATGAAACGCGCGAACACGGCTTTGCCAACATCAGCAAGGACCGCTGGAACGCGACGCTGCAGACCTATGCCAGGATCGGCGAGATCAAGCCGGAACTCACGGCCGACGACGTGTTCGACGACCGTGTCCTTGTTGCGGCGCAGAGGACGAAGCGGTGAACGCCATGGCGCATGCGGCGACGACCGCTGATACCGGCACGGCAGGCATCGCCCCCGCCAGGGTTGCCATCGACATCGACAACGTGGCGGTGACGTTCGGCGGCAGCTCGAAGGCCGTGCGTGCGATCGACAATGTCTCGCTGAAGGTCCACGAAGGCGAATTTATTTCGCTGATCGGGCATTCGGGCTGCGGCAAGTCCACGTTGCTGCGGACGATCGCCGACATCATCGAGCCGTCGGAAGGCAAGGTCAGCATTTTTGCCGGGACGACCTCGTCGGCACGCGCGGCGCGCACCTTCTCCATGGTGTTCCAGCAATCCGTGCTGATGCCCTGGGCCAAGGTCATCGACAACGTGCGGCTGCCGTTCGAGGTTGGCGGGGCCAATCCGAAGACCGGCAACTTCATGGATCCGCGCGAAGCGCTGAAGCTCGTCGAGTTGGAGGGCTTCGAGGATGCGCTGCCTTCGGAACTCTCGGGCGGCATGCGCCAGCGTGTCTCGATTGCGCGCGCCTTGGTTACCCGCCCGAAAGTCCTGTTGATGGACGAGCCATTCGGGGCGCTCGATGAGTTGGTGCGCGACACGCTCAATGTCGAGCTGTTGCGCATCTGGAAGCAGAGCGGGATGACGATCGTCTTCGTTACCCATTCGCTTCAGGAAGCCGTCTTCCTGTCGCAGCGCGTCGTCGTCATGAGCCGTCGGCCATCGAGGATTGGCGGGATATTGGAGGTCGATCTTCCTGCGGAACGCGACCTCGCCTTGAAGGACGCCCCGGAACTGGGCCGTTACGTCGCCAGGCTGCGCGACATGCTGGGAGCTGGATAAGCCATGAGCATCGATCGTTCAGTCGGTACCACAGCCGCGCCATTGCCGCGCATCTGGAGCATCTTCCCAAGCCCCGATGCTGCGCGGGCTCTCGGCATGGCCATGCTGGGGCTCACTCTTACCTTGATCATCTGGCAACTGATCATCGTCCTGTTCAAAGTGCCGACCTACCTGGTGCCGGCACCGACCGACGTAGCTGGCGCGGTATCGCGGGATCTGCCGCTGTTGCTCGAGGCAGCCGTTCCGACGATCACGGAGGCGTTTTTCGGCTTCCTGCTCGGCAATACAGTGGCGCTGCTCGTCGCCGTTTCCTTCGTTTACAACAAGGTCGTCGAGGAGATGTTCTATCCCGTCGCGATCCTGATCAAGACGATCCCGATCGTGGCGATTGCGCCGGTGCTCAAGATCATTCTCGGCAACGGCATCGAACCGAAGATCGTCATCGCAGCGCTGATCTGCTTCTTCCCGACCCTGGTCAACTCGGTTCGCGGCTTCCGCGCGGTCAATCCGCAACTGCTCGAACTGATGCGCGTGCTCTCCGCTTCGAAGACCGAGGTCTTCCTCCGCGTGCGGGTCTACAGCGCGCTGCCCTACATCTTCTCGGCGCTCAAGATTTCGGTGACGATGTGCGTGCTCGGCGCGATCGTCGGCGAATGGATCGGCGCCAACAAGGGCATCGGCTATCTCCTGCTGCAGAGCATGTTCGACTTCAACGCCCCGCGCTTGTTTGCAACGATCCTGACGGCTTCGGTCATTGCCATCACCGGCTTCGCCATCGTCTCGATGCTTGAGAAGTGGATCATTCGCTGGGATCCTGGCGTGGCCATGTAGTGGCCACAGGCCCGGCCTGCCGGTGGGCAGGTCGGGTCAAGATTCAACGGATGCGGCATGATCGGCGAGATGCGGCATCTCCGATTTACCCGATGTTCCGAGGCGCTCATGTCTAGAGACCGCACCCCCGGCCGCGTTGGCCGCACCTATCACGAGTCGGACAACTGGTTTGAAACCAGGCCCAGGCCCGCGCCCGGCAGCCCCAATGTCATCTACGTCATCCTCGACGATGTCGGCTTCGCCGACCTTGGCTGTTTCGGATCAGAGATACGGACGCCTAATTTCGATCGGCTCGCCCAGGCGGGGCTCCGCTACAGCAATTTCCACACGACCACGATGTGTTCGCCGACGCGGGCCTGCCTGCTGACGGGGCGCAACCATCACGCGGTCGGCATGCGTTGCCTTGCCAATTTCGACTTCGGCTACCAGAACGGACGCGGATCGATTTCGCATCGCGCCGCCACCATTGCCGAAATGCTGGGCGGCGTCGGCTACGCCAATTTTGCCGTCGGCAAGTGGCATGTCGCACAAACCGACGAGATCACCGCCGTCGGACCGTTTGACCAATGGCCGCTCGGTCGTGGCTTTCACCGTTTCTACGGCTTCATGAACGGCAGCACCGACCAGTATTATCCCGAGCTGGTGGAAGACAACCACGCCGTCGCGCAGCCAAATGCACCGGAGGAAGGCTACCATCTGACCGCCGATTTGGTCGACAAGTCGATCGCCATGCTCGGCGCCCACGTCTCGCTGGCGCCCGACACTCCTTTCTTCCTGAACCTCGCCTTCTCGGCCGGGCACTTCCCGCATCAGGTGCCGAAGGCCTACATGGACCGATACGAGGGCGTCTGGGACCAGGGCTGGAACGTCATCCGGCAACGGCGGCTCGAACGGCAGAAGGCGATGGGCCTCGTTCCGGCTTCGACGGAACTGCCGCCGGATGCTCCGGGAGTGGAAGACTGGGACCTGTTGTCGGCCGACCAGCGGAAGGTTGCCGCCAGGCTGCAGCGGGCCTATGCCAGTTTCCTCGAATACACCGACGAGCAACTGGGCCGGCTGCTCGATTTCCTGGAGGCCAGCGCAAAGCTCGACAACACCTTGATCGTGGTCATCTCCGACAACGGCGCGTCGATTGACTGCGGTCCCGAGGGCACGACCAACGTGCTCCGACGCTTCAACCAGATACCGGAGTCGTTCGAGCGAAATCTCGCTGCGATCGACGAGATCGGCGGGCCGCGCAGCTTCAGCAACTATCCCTGGGGATGGGCCCAGGCCAGCAACACCCCGCTGCGGCTGTTCAAGTCCTTCACCCATGGCGGCGGCGTGCGCGACCCGATGATCGTGTCATGGCCGGCGCGGATTGCCGACAAGGGCGGCATCCGCCACCAGTTCCATCATGTCGTCGACATCACCCCGACGGTACTCGAGATCTGCGGTGTCGAGGCGCCCGAGGTCTACAGGGGCGTAGCCCAGATGCCCGTCCATGGCACGAGCTTTGCCTACACCTTCGACGCCCCGGAAGCAGAGTCGCGCAAGGACGTCCAGTATTTCGAAATGTTCGGCCATCGCGGCATCTGGCACAGGGGCTGGAAGGCGGTCACTAAGCACAAGCGGGGCGACGACTTCGAGCTCGACGACTGGGAGCTCTACAAGCTGGACGAGGATTTCAACGAGACCCGAAACCTGGCGGATGACCATCCGGCCAAGCTGCGCGAAATGACCGAGCGCTGGTGGGCGGAGGCCGGGCGGTATGACGTGATGCCCCTCGACGACCGTGAGGTGCGCTTCCGCGCCAAGGCAAAGCCGGACTCCATCCGCGCGCGCGGCAGATATGTCTTCTACCCGCAGCTCGAATCCGTCCCCTCGTCGGCAGCGCCGCTGACCCAGGACACGTCGCATCGCATCACCGCCGAGGTGATGATCGACCAGCAGTCGGAAGGCACGTTGGTCAGCTACGGAAACTGCGGCAGCGGCTACGTCCTCTATCTGAAGGATGGCAGGCTCAACTACGTCTACAACCATTGCGGTGACATCACGCGACTGGCTTCGGAGCGGCTAAGTGAGTTCGGTGCCATCACGCTCGGCTTCGAATACCGCAAGACCGGCCTTCTCAAGGGCATTGGCGCGCTTGTTGTAAACGGTAAGCGGCAAACCGGCGAGCGTGAGCACCAGACGCTGCTGCGCATTTCCCTTGCGCCCATGTTCATCGGGCGAAGCGGCATGCCGCCGGTGTGCGATGCGATCGCAGGCGAGTTCCCGTTCACGGGCAAGCTCCACCGGCTGGTGATCGAACTCGGCGACGACCGCGAGATCGTGCCGCCCAGCGGCGACATCGACTGACGATCGGGGAGCGCCGCCTATTCGGCGGCGCTCGGCAGGTTGCGCAGGCCTCTGTTCTCGAACACCTCTACCATGGCCTTCATCAGGCCGCTGTGCGGCGGCAGCCGGTCCATGCCCTGGCGAAACACGAAGCCCAAATCGTACTGGAAGATTTCCTTGTCGGTCTTGAGCACCTTCAGTCCGTGTCCGATCGGGCTGCTCGCCACCATCGTCGACTCGTAGAACAGGTAGTCGCCCGAGCGTGCCAGTTCCGCGCAGGTGTAGATCGAGCTGGTTTCGAGAAGGTAGCGGGGAGGCGGCGCGCCGCGTTCCTTGAGCCAGTCGGACAGCGTCTTCAGCACGTCCCTGTTCAGGTTGAACGACACGAACGGGTAGCTGACGAGCTCCTTGGGATCGACCGGGCCTTCGATCCGGGCGAGCGGGTGATGCTCCGCGCACATGATGCCGAGCTGCGCCTTGGCGACGCGCCGCGACGTGAAGCCAGGCAGCCTGCTCTTGGCGATCACGGCGCCTGCAAAGATGTCGACGCGCCCGAGCCTCAGATCCTCGATCAACTGGTCGACCGAACCGGTCTGCACCGACAGGCGATGGCGTGGAAAGCGCTTGTGGAAACGGGAAGCCGCCGCCGGGAGTATGGTCGACGACCAGATCGGCCCGGCCGCCACCCGGATGGTCGCGTCCTGTTCGGACAGCAGGTTTCGGATTTCCTGCACGGCGTGCTCGTATTCGAGCCCGATGATCTGGGCCCGGTTGAAGAAGGCCTGTCCCGTCTGGGTCAGGTCGGCGCCGCCGGAATGCCTTTCGAAGAGCCGTGTCCCGAGCATCTCCTCAAGCCGCTTGATGTTCTTCGAAAGGGCCGGCTGTGAGATGCGCAGGCGCTTCGCCGCCTTCGAGATTCCCTTGTCCTCGGCAACCATGATGAAGTGCTTGAGCAAGGTGAGGTTGGGGACTTCGAACGACATGGGGGATGCCCGGCTCATAACCAATTGGAATTGCCTTCAAGCCTAAATGTATTGGCCGGCATCCAGCCTTTGTCAAATAATCCGACCATGCTTTGGAGCCCAGAATCCAAGCGTCACCAGGAAACGCCTTGATGTCGTGTTGTTTACCAGTCCGGGAAAGCGAGGAGCAGCCGATCCCGATGCGACAGCCCAAGGTTATGTCCCGCAGTCTGGACAGCTCGGACATGGCTGCCATTCCCGCCGGCATCCGGCGGGTCGGTTATGATGGGCCGGAGGCATATCCCGAAGACGGCGAAGGGCCATGCCGAACTGTCGATTGCCACGGCTTCCTGATCGACAGGACCGCCGTGACGAACAGCGATTTTGCCAGCTTCGTGGATGCGACGGGTTATGAGACGGAAGCGGAGCGGATCGGCTGGTCGTTCGTCTTCTACGCGCAACTGCATCCAGGTGCCGAACGGGATGTCCTGTCGCTGCAGACCGGCTCGCCGGAATGGTGGTTGCCGGTGAAGGGGGCGAATTGGTCGACGCCCGACGGCACTGGATCGCACTGGCGCGATCGCGGCGATCATCCGGTCGTGCACGTCTCTTGGAATGACGCCGCGGCCTTCGCCGCCTGGCGCGGCAAGCGGCTGCCGACGGAAGTCGAATGGGAGATCGCCGCCCGTGGCGGCCTCGAAGGCAAGATCTATCCCTGGGGCAATGAGCTCCTGGATGACGGCCGGCATCGCTGCAACATCTGGCAGGGGCGCTTCCCCATGGACAACGCCGCAGCAGATGGCTTCCTGTCGACGGCCCCGGCCGATGCGTTCGAGCCCAATGGCTATGGCCTCTTCAACATGGTCGGCAATGTGTGGGAGTGGACTGCGGACAGTTGGTCGAAGGACCGGCCGCAGCTGAAGGCGATGCGCGGCGGCTCCTATCTCTGCCACCGCAGCTACTGCAACCGCTACCGCGTCTCGGGACGAACTTCCAATGCCGTCGATGCAGCCTCGAGCCATCTCGGCTTTCGATGTACTGCCGACCTCGGTGCACGCACGGCGATTTTCTGATTTCGAGGAACAGCAATGAAACATGACAAGTTTCCCGGCCATATCGGTCGGACCGTCGCGGAATCCAGGCCCTGGTGGCCGACGAGCTGCAATCACAAGGAGCAGAAGCCGAACATCGTCGTTGTCGTGCTGGACGACACAGGCTGGGCCGATTTCGGCTGCTTCGGTTCCGAGATACGCACGCCAACCATCGACCGGCTGGCTGCGCGCGGGCTGCGCTATACCAATTTCCACGTCACGCCGCTGTGTTCGCCGACACGCACCTGCCTGCTGACCGGCCGCAATCACCATGCAGTTGGCATGCGTTTCCTGTCGGACACCGATACCGGCTTTCCCAATTCACGCGGCAGCATCGACCGCGACGTGGCCCTGTTGCCGGCGATGTTGCGCGAGCAGGGCTATGGCAGCTATCTCGTCGGCAAGTGGCATCTGACGCCGTCGCATGAAATCTCGCCGGCCGGCCCCTACCACAACTGGCCGCTCGGCCGCGGCTTCGACCGCTTCTACGGTTTCCTGCCCGGTTGCACCGACCAGATCACACCCGAGCTTTGCGAAGACAATCACCAGGTCGATCGCGAATTCGGCGAGGATTATCACCTTACCGAGGATCTGGTTGACCGGGCCATCTCCTATGTCCGCGACCATACGGTCTTCCGCGACGAGGAACCCTTCTTCCTGCAATTGGCCTTCGGCGCCACGCATGCGCCCTTCCAGGCCCCCCGGTCCTTCATCGAGCCCTATGTCGACGTGTTCGCCAAAGGCTGGGACGCCACGCGTGAAGACCGCCTGTTGCGGCAGAAGGAATTGGGTATTGCGCCGCAGGACGCGGAACTGGCGCCCCGAAACGACGAGGTCGACGCCTGGGCCTCGCTTTCGGCCGACCAGAAGCTGCTCTACACCCATCTTCAGGCCGCCTATGCCGGCTTCCTGGAGCACACCGACGTCCATCTTGGCCGCCTCGTCGACGAACTGGAACGGCTGGGCGAGCTCGACAATACGCTGATCATCGTGATGTCCGACAATGGTGCCAGCCGCGAAGGCGGCAAGGATGGCGCTGTCGACACCAACGCGCCTTACAGCGGCCTGCCGCAGAGCGTCGAGGAACAGCTCAAGCATCTCGACCAGATCGGCACCCGTCACGGCGGCGCGCACTATCCGCAAGGCTGGGCCATGGCCGGCAACACGCCGTTCCGCCGCTACAAGCAGCACGTCGACCTCGGTGGCGTGCGTTCGCCCATGGTTGTTTCCTGGCCCAAGGGCATCGGCACGACAGGCGAGGTCAGGACGCAGTTCTCCCATGTGATCGATCTTGCACCGACAATCATGTCCTTGGCGGGGCTCGATCATCCGCTGCCATGCGATGGCCGCAGCATCGCCTCGACCTTTGCTGCGACCGACGTGCCTGCGCCGCGTGCGACCCAGTACTGGGAAAATCTCGGCCACCGCGCCATCTGGCACGAGGGCTGGCGCGCGGTAACCGAACACAGGCAAGGCGTCGCCTACGACGATGACGACTGGCGGCTCTACGACACCGAGGGCGATTTTTCGGAGTCCAGGGATCGTGCCGATGACGAGCCCGAGCGCTTGAAGGAGATGATCGGCCGCTGGTGGCAGGAGGCGGAGGCGAACAACGTGCTGCCGCTCGACGACCGCACGCTAGTGCAGCTGTTGCGCGCCCGGCCGCCGATCGGCCTGATGTCGCGCAACAGGCTGGTCTTCCGACCGGGCCAGAGCCACGTGCCGATCAGCAGCATGATCGCCGGTTCGGAGCGATCCATGCTCGTGACCGCCTCGTTCCGAGATCGGGCCTTGGCAGAGGGCGGCGTCCTGGTCGCGAGCGGCGACCGGAGGGGAGGGTACACGCTCTACGTGAAGGACGGCCGCCTGGTGTTCGAACATGTCCAGCTTGGCCGCCGTACCACCTGCGTCGCCGATGCCCCGCTGCCGGCGGGAACATGCGAGGCCGGATTTGCCCTGCACAACCGGCAGGGCCATTCTGCCGAGCTCGTGCTCCTGCATGGCCGCCAGAGGGTAGGGGCGGTGCGCATTCCGACAACTGCCGCGCATCTGTCGTTCTGGGGCATCGACATAGGCAAGGATGCCGCCGACCGGGTATCGAACGAATATTCCGGCGAATTCGCCTATAGAGGCAGGTCGTTCGAGACATTGACCATAGACTTCCTCGACCAGCCGCTGATCGAGGATGTCGCCGAAGCCATGGAAAGCACTGAGTGATGCCGCAGCCGATTGAAATCTTGGTCGACGTCGACACCGGCGTCGACGACGCCCTTGCGCTCGTTTTTGCGGCCCTTCACCCGGGTTTCAACCTGCGTGCGGTGACCTGCGTGGCCGGAAACGCGCCGCTCGACGATGTCTATCGCAACACCCGCGCCGTCTTGTCCGTCGCCGGTGCGGCACACGTCCCCGTTGCCCGCGGTGCCTCCCGTCCGCTGATTGCGGCACCGCGCAACGCGGCGCATGTCCACGGTCACAACGGATTGGCCGGGCTGGAACTCGAAGCACCGGCATCAAACGCCAGCGACATGCATGCCGTCGAACTCATGCGCCAGCAGATTCTGGCCAGCCCGACGCCGCCCGTCCTGATCGCCCTTGCACCGCTGACCAATGTCGCGCTGCTCATCCGGATGTATCCCGACGTTGCCGCCAGGCTCGACAGGATCGTCTTCATGGGAGGCAGCGCCAGCGTCGGCAATGCCACCCCGGTCGCCGAGTTCAACACCTGGGCCGACCCCGAGGCGGCGGCGATCGTCGTCGACAGTGGCATTCCGACGATGATGTATGGCCTCGACGTCTTCTACAGTGCCGCGGTATCCGAAGATGACGTGTTTGCGCTGGAGACATCCAGCGTGCAGAGCGCGCAGCTGTGCGCGAAGCTCTTCCGGCACCTTGCGGTGAAGGATGCTGGCCAGAAACGCATCCCGTCGGGAACCATTGCGGCACTCGGCGATGCCGGCGCGGTCTGTGCCGTGATCGACCCCGAAGGCCTGACGACGCAGCGGTTTCCGGTCAGCGTGTGCACCGATGGATCGCGTTCGCGCGGCCAGACGCTCGTCGACCGCCGCGCCCATCGCGGCGAATCCGAATTGAACGGCGCAAGCCTTGGGCAGCCTGTCGATGTTGCCCTGGCGGTCGATGGCGGCCGCTACGCGCGGCTGTTCCGCCGGACGATCCTGGGCTCCTGATGAAGCAGATCGTTGGAGAAGTCTCCATGTCAGCGCGATGTCTCGCGCGCCTCGATGGTGGCAACGATGGCGGTTGCCGACGTCATCACCAGCAGGCCGTCTCTCCCGTCGGCTTCAAGCCGGCCGGCGGCGTCTCAAATGCAAGGGTGTCGCTCGACCGGCTGGCCCTGATGAACAACTCGACCGGTCTAGTTATCTCATGACGCGGGGTGCTGTGAGGTCTCATCCCCACTGAGTTCGGTGACGATCGCGTCGAAGCTCGTGCTTTCTGCGAACAGGACGGAGCGCAATCTGCCTATCTTGCTGGTGTCGATGACGAGAATATTGCGGCTGGCAGTGGCCATGACCTTCCGTTTTATCTCGGCCTCGTGAAAATGCGCGCAGGTCGCGCCTCGCGCCCAATCGAAACCGGCAGCAGACAACAGTGCCACATTTATTCCCAGCGACGAGATGGTGGCCAGCGCCTCTGGACCGAAGAAGGTAGCGGACGCGGGATAGTAGACGCCGCCGAGCATCACGAGCGTCACATTCGGTTTGTGTGCCAGCCGCTCGGCAACGTTGAGCGCGTAACAGACGACGGTAAGCCGCATGTCGTTAGGGATGAGGTCGACCAACTCGATCAGGGTCGTGCCGCAGTCGATGAAGATGGTCTCTTCGGCGCGGACATGGCGCAGGGCGATTTCGCAGGCCCGTCGCTTGGCATCGCGCTGCTGGTCGGCAGCCATATCGAGCGTATAGGAGTTCTCTGGTTCGAACATGCCGCGTGGCACCACATAACCGCCGAGATACCCGAGTTTGCCTGGGTTCTGCTGGATGTCTCGACGCACCGTCATCTCGGAGACCTCCAGGAGTTTGGAGACAGCGCTGATGTGCAACGCCCGGCCCTGTGCCAGCTCTGCCTGGAGGCGCTCCATACGCTGCGCTTTTGCTGAGCCGGCTCTCGCCACCGGAAGACTCCATTGTTGCTGGATGTCAGAGACCTAACAAGTTGGCCTGGGCAGTACAAGGTTTTGCATTTTTCGCCGCATGAATGTGAGAATTATAACATGAATTATGTTGACATTATCACATATATAATGCCTCCTTTCATTCAAGGCGGCTGTATGGCTGTGACCTCAATCGCGGCACGTGGCCGCTTATCTGGTGGGCCTTGTGGTGGGATTGGCAATGGAAATGCATGAGGGCAGCGGCGCGAGTGTGCGTGTGGTGCATGCTGTGTCAGATGCTGACATCGGCTTGCCGCGCAATCCGGGCATGGCGCTTGATCTTGGTTTTCTGGAATCGATGCGTTGCGTCAATCGTTCGGCACTTGAGCGTCGGGTCGGCACGCTGACCA
>NZ_JACHOU010000001.1 GCF_014206975.1 Aminobacter aganoensis | reverse complement strand
ACATCGGCCACCTCGTCGAAACCATCGAGGCAGCCGAATGCAGGAACTACTTCGAAAACGCCGGATACGCTTCCGTTAAAACATGAAGGGCTCTAGGGGAGTTGGCGGGGGCGGCAAGGGGAAGCTGCATCGGCATGCGGAGCGGGAAGGGCGCTACTCCACGAACACTCTGACACTGGCCGCTCGCCCCGCCGCGTCGATGACGGTCAGCGTTGCATACCCCGCACCGTCGGGCTGCCAGGTGGCTTCGCGGCGGCGCGCCAGCGCCGCCAGCGGCTTGCCGTTGGCGAGCCAGCGGAACGGCGCGCGGCCGCCCTGCAGCTTGAGCACCAGCGGTGCCGCGGCTTCCGTCGCAGCACCCAGCTCGACGCGGGCGCCGTCGGGCGGGAAGACGATCTGCGGCGCCGGTTCGGTGATCGCGGCCGCGACCGCCGGCAATTCGCTCGAGGTTGAGAAACGCCCGAGCGTCACCGGCAGGTCGGCGCGGGCGGTGCGCAGCGTTCCCGCCGGCGGGCGCGGCAGGGGCATCGACGGCAGGCCGGAGCGGGCAAATCCCTCGAACAGGATGGGTGCCGCCGAGACGTATCCCGACAGGCCGGGCACGGCACCGGCGTCCGGCCGCCCGGCCCACACGCCCAGCACGTAGCGGCCGTCATAGCCGATCGACCAGGCGTCGCGGTAGCCGTAGGAGGTGCCGGTCTTGTAGGCGATGGTGCGCCTGGCGGCGCCCTCCGGCGGCCTGACGCCGGACAGGATGTCGCCGATCTGCCAGGCGGCCTGTTCCTCGAGAACCGTTCCGTTGGCGAGCGGGGCGGGCGTTGCCGTCTCCGATCCGTCGCGGAGAACCTTGGCGCGGCCGCCATTGGCAAGCCCGGTGTAGAGCTGGACGAGGTCGCGCAGCGTCACGCCGACGCCGCCGAGGCCAATGGCCAGGCCCGGCACCTCGTTGGGCGGCAATTGCGGCGTCACGCCGGCCTGGCGAAAGCGCGCGGTCAGCCGCTGCGGCCCGACCGCGTCGAGCAGGCGGATCGTCGGCACGTTGAGCGACAGCTGCAGCGCCTGGCGCACCGACACGTCGCCCTGGTAACTCATGTCGAAATTCTTCGGCCGGTAGCCGGCGAAGTCGGCGGGCCGGTCCTCGATCAACGTCTCTTGCGCCACCAGTCCCTGTTCGAAGGCGAGGCCGTAGATGAACGGCTTCAGCGTCGAGCCGGGCGAGCGCACGGTGCGGGTCATGTCGATCCAGCCCGAGCGCGAGGCGTCGAGGAAGCTGGCCGAGCCGACCTCGCCAAGGATTTCGCCCGTCATGGCGTCGGCCATCACCATGGCCACCGAAATGCGCGGCCCGAGCCGGGTGGCGGCCTCGCGGGCCACGGCCTCGAGCCCCTCCTGGACGCTTTTGCGCAGGGTCAGATGGTGCTGGCCGCCGCCAGGCTGGTTGCGCAAGGCGGCATCCGCGGCGTGCGGCGCCAAGGCGGGCAGGGCCAGCCGCATGGCGGCCACGTCATCGAGCGCGGCGCGTGCGGCCTCGTTTTGTCCTAGAAGGCCCGCTGTCACCATGCGGCCGAGCACCCGGTCGCGCGCGGCCTGGGCGTTGCCAGGGTTGCGGTCGGGCCGGCGCCGCTCGGGAAGTTGCGGCAGGGCGACCAGAAGGGCCGCCTCGGAGACGGTCAGCCGCTTCGGCTCCTTGCCGAAATAGGCGAGGGCGGCGGCGCGCACGCCTTCGAGATTGCCGCCATAGGGTGCGAGCGTCAGGTAACGCTCGAGGATTTCTTGCTTCGACAGCCGGCGCTCTATCTGGACCGCGCGGGCCAGTTGCTTGAGCTTGGAGCCGAAACTGCGGCTTTCGCGCGGCTCGATCAGCCGCGCCAGCTGCATCGACAGCGTCGAGCCGCCGGAGACGATGCGGCCGTTGCTGACGAATTGCTGGGCGGCGCGGCCAAGCGCCAGGAGGTCGATGCCCTCATGGTCCCAGAAGCGCTTGTCCTCGTAGGCGACCAGCATCTTCACCAGTTGCGGGTCGACCTGGTCGAGGCCGACGCCGAGGCGCCAATGGCCCGACGGCGTCGCATAGGCGCGCAACAGCTGGCCGTCGCGATCGAGCACTTCGGCGGAGACGGCGAGCTTTTCGGGCAGAGGCGGCGGGAAGGCGCGGTCGAGAGCGACGAGGCTGCCCGAGGTGAGGGCGGCGAGGGTGGCAGCACCTGCTGTCCAGACCGCGATCCTGCGGATGATCTTTGCGGAGAGCATGGCGCCGCCCCTCACCCTTACCCTCTCCCCGTGAAGAACGGGGAGAGGGGGGCGTCGACGTAGCGGCCGTCTACCTTCTCCCCGTCATGACGGGGAGAAGGTGCCGGCAGGCGGATGAGGGGCCGCGCTGAGCGGGCAGCTCCAAACGATACCCCCACCCCTAGCCCCTCCCCACAAGGGGGAGGGGGACCTTGTGGCACCGTCGCTCCGCGCCAAGCGTCGACGAAGTTGACGGCAACGGTGATGAAATCGTTCCCCTCCCCCTCGTGGGGAGGGGTTAGGGGTGGGGGTATCTCGTGCGTCACGTTCTTCGAATGAAGGCGGATCACTCCGCCTTCACCTCCATCATGCCGGTGGCCGTGCGCGCCGAATATTGCGGACGGTACATGTCCTCGACATTGGCGGCCGGGTGGGCATAGGTGCCCGGCGTGACCGCGCGCACGACATAGGCCAGCGTGAATTCCTGGTCGGCCCCTTCGCCGCTTTCCATGGCGGCGACGAAGCGGTCGTTGCGGAATTCGAGATGGGCGGCCTGGGTCTGCTCCAGCCACGAGAAGTTCGACAGGTTGGCGCTGTTGACCAGCCCCGGATTGTCGATCTCGAAGCCGGCCGGCAGCATGTCGGCCACCACCACGCGCGAGGGCCAGTCGTTGAGCTCGTTGATCTTGAGCACGACGACGAAACGCTCGTTCTGCCTGACCTCGGTCACGTTGGCTTCGCTGCCGTCCAGCCGGTAGTAGGTGCGCTCGATCGTAAAGCCGTCGCCGCCGGCGGGCAGGGGTTGGGCAGGTGCTGCGACCGTCGTCACCACGGCCTGCAGCGGGTCCCTGCCCTTGTTGGCGATGGTGATCGGATTGACCAGCAGGTCGGCGCCGTCGACGCGTTCGGAATAGGCGCCGCTGTGGGCGGCACCGTTGACGTCGAGCGAGATGGAGTCGTTGCCTGCCTTCAGCGCGCGCGCCGCAAGCAGCATCCAGGCGTCATCCTGGGTGCTGGTCCATTTGGCCGCGGCACGGTCGGCCGCCACCATCTTGACCAGTGCCGGCACCACCGAGGGCACGGGCTTGCTTTCGGCGGCGAGCGCCAGCATGGCGGCGCCGTCGCGCAGGCGCGAGCCATAGTCCGACCGGTACCAATTGTGGTCGGGCGTCGCCCTGGCCAGCTGCAGGGCAGCCGCGAAGGTCTGTTCCGAGCGTTGGCCGTCGCCGTAGAGTGCCAGGCTGGCGCCGAGCTGGGCCACCGCCATCGGGCTGGTGAAGGCCTCCAGCTTGGTGTCGGCGAAGTAGCGCAGGTCGCCGACCGACGCCTTCTTGTTGCGGGCCAGCACATAGAGCGCATAGGCGATCTCGGAGCCGCGGTCCTCGACGTCGACGTCATAGCCGATCGAGTTCTGCAGGTTGTTGAGCGCCTGCATCATCGCGCCCTGGGGGACGTCGAAGCTCTTTTCGCGTGCCCTGGTCAGGAAGTCGGTGACATAGGCGTCGAGCCAGAGGTCGCCGGAACCGGGCGACCACAGGCCGAAGCTGCCCGACGACGACTGGTAGTTCAGGACGCGGTAGATCGCGCCCTGGATGCGCTCCCGCAGCTCGGGGTCTTGGGCCATGCCGGCCTCGGTGGCGAGCTCGCTGACATAGAGCAGGGGCAGCGCACGGCTGGTGGTCTGCTCGGCGCAGCCGTAGGGATAGCGGTCGAGCGTCATCAACAGCGACGGCACGTCGAAGGCCGAGGACTGCGAGACGCCGACGCTGACATGGGCGCCTTCGAGCAGGCTGGCTGCCAGAAGCTCCCTGTCGATGCGCAGCGCGGCGTTGGGCTTGAGGTCGACCACCATGCGGGTCGTCACCGGCAGCTGGCCGGGCCGCACGGGGAAGGACAGCTCCTGTTCGACCGTCAGCCCCTCGGCATTGGCAAGCCGCACCGTCATCCCGGCGGTGCCGGACGTCACCGGCATCAGCGGAATCCTGACCGTCTGCCGTTTGCCGGGCTCCAGCGTCAGCTTCGGGGGCAGGGCGGTGGCGTCGGTGGACAGGTCGCCCGTCGTGTCGACCGACAGCGTGTAGTCGCCGGCCGGGGCATCGGTGTTGGTGATGTCGAGCGTCATCTCGGCGAAGTCGCCCGGTGCCATGAAACGCGGCATGCCGGCCGTCAGCACGATCGGATCGCGCACGATCACGTCGCCGGTGGCATGGCCGACGGCAGTCTTGGTCCAGGCGACGCTCATCACGCGCACGGTGCCGTTGAACTGCGGGATGTCGAAGTCGACGGTTGCCTTGCCCTCGGCATCGAGTTCGACGATGCCGGAGAAGAAGGCGACCAGCTTTTCCTTGGGCGGGCTGCCCTGCGAGGTCAGGGCGGCGCCGTCGCCGCCGGTGCGCAGCTTGCCCATGGCGCCCAGCGAGCCGTCGATCAGGCGTCCGTAGAGGTCGCGCAGTTCGAGGCCGAGCATGCGCTGGCCGAAATACCAGGTCTCGGGGTCCGGCGCCTTGTAGTTGGTGAGGTTGAGGATGCCGACATCGACGGCGGCAACCGTGACATAGGCCTTTTCACCCGCTGCGGCCCCCGTCACGGCAACCGGGATCGACAGCGTCTTGCGCGGCTCGGTCTTTTCCGGAAGCGTCAGCGCGACGGCAAGCTTCTTGTCGGCGGGATCGACCGACAGCCATTTCAGGCCGATGGCGCGGGCCGGCATGCGCGATTCCTGCGCTTCGCCGGGGCGATAGAGCGTGGCGGTGACGTAAGCGCCGGCACCCCAGTCCTCGCCGACGGGAATGTCGACGGTGGCACCGTCGGCCGGAACCGACGCGGTGATGGTCTTGACCAGCTTCTCGGCGCCGATGGTGACCAGGAGCTCGCCGGCGAAGCGCGGCGAGACCTTCAGCTTGGCCACTTCGCCCGCCGCGTAGGTTTCCTTGTCGAGCGCCACTTCTAGGCCGTCGGGCGTCTCGGTCGAGGTCGCCGAGACGTACCAGCCGGCATCGAACTCATAGCTCGTCGCCGGTCCGGCGGGGTCCGCTGTCTCGACTTCGAGGCGATAGCGGCCCCAGTCGACGGGCATCGCAACGCTCGCCTCGCCATTGGCGGTCAGGTCGACCTGGCCGGTGGCGACCGACTTGGTGAAGGTCACCGGCTCGTAGTTCCACGAATTGCCCGAGCGGTACCACTGGTAGTTCCGCTCGACCTTGACCAGCGACCACTGCGCGCCCTTGAGCTCTGCGCGCCTGCCATCGGGTTCGGCGGCGATCAGGCTGAACTTGGCCGTGCCGCCCTGCGGCACCTCCTCGCCGGAGAAGTCGGGGCGGATGCCGATCATCGTCGCCTGCGGGCGGATGCCGATGTCGAGCTTTTCCTCGACGGCGCGGCCACCGGTCTCGCGCATGCGCACCGTCAGCGCGGCGTTGACCAGCCTCGTGGTCGACGGCAACTGGTCGGCCCTAACAGGGAACGTCGCCTTGCCGTCGTCGCCGACTGCAGGCAGGTCGGTCAGCGGAATGCGGGTCGCTTCGCCTTCCTGCTCGTCGGCGAGGCCGAAATAGAAGCCCTTGAAGCTGGCCCACTGGCGTTTCGTCGACAGCGTCAGCTCGCCTTCCAGCGCCAGGCCCGCGGCGGGTGCGCCATACAGGAAGCGGCCGTCGACGGTGGCTTCGGCGGCTTCGCCGGCGGCGATCTCGCTGCGGTCGGCCGTCAGCATGAACTCGATGCGGTCGGGCACGAAGTCCTCGACCAGGAACATCTGGCTCGACACCGCCGGCTGCTTGGGATCGGTGTGGATGGCGAGCGTCCAGGTGCCGCGCATGGCGGCCGTCGACAAGGGCAGGTCTACGGCATGGCCGCCTGCCTTGCCGCCCTGGCTGACGACGCGCCGGTCCTCGACACCGTCGGGCCGGGTGAAGATGAAGGTCAGCGGCAGGTTGTCGACACCGTTGGCGGCATCGTCGCGGGCAAGGGCTGCCGCATGCACGGTCTCGCCGACGCGGTAGATGCCGCGTTCGGTCCAGGCAAAGACGTCGAGCGCGCCGGGTGCGGCGCGGCCAGTGACGCCGCGGTCGGACAGGTCGAAACCGGCACGGGTCATGTCGAGGAAGACGAAGTCGGCGTCGCCCTGCCTGGCCATCAGCACCGCCGGCGCCATGCCGCCATTGCCGCGGGTCAGGCCCGGGTTGAAGGTGGCGCGGCCCTCGGCGTCGGTCTTGCCCGTGCCCAGGATCTCGTTGTTGCGGGCCAGCAGCGTGAGTTCGGCGTCGGCGATCGGCCTGGCGGTGCCGAGCGAACGGGCAAACACGTTGAGCCCGTCCTGGCCGGTATAGGTCGACAACCCGATGTCGGAGACGACGAACCACTGCGTCGCCTTGGTCGCCCAGGTGTCGCTCTTGTCGTCGACCGGCTGGGCGGTCAGCACATAGACGCCGGGCTTGCGCTCGGGCAGCGCCTCGTCGACCGGGAAGGAGGTCGTCACTTCTTTGTTGAGCTCGTTGGCGATCGCCAGTTGGCCTTCCCAGACCGGCTCGCCCATCTGGTCGGCGATGGAGGACAGGTCGTAGCCGTCGAGCTGGCGCAGGAACTGGTAGCCGGAGAGGAGCTGCGCCAGCGAGCGGTCGCCGACGCGGTAGAGCTTCATCTGGGCCGCGTCCATGTTGACCGAGACGACCGGGATGCCGCGGCGGGCCGAGGCGGGCAGCACGAAGCTGTCGCCGGTGAAGCGGGCCGACTGGCCCCGGTCCTGGACGTAGACGGACAGCACGACCGGTGCTTCCAGCACCTCGCCGATCGCCGCCGGCAGGCCGGAACGGAAGCTGACGCGGTAATGCTTGCCGTGTTCGAGGCCCTCGACGCAGATCTGCTTGTCCTTGGCCTCGACGCTCTTGGGCCCGGCATCGTCGACGGTGACGAAGGGCGCGTAGTCGACGCCGGTCTTGACCAGCGCCTCGGAGAACTGGGCGCAGACGCGCGGCGAGGTGGTGTCGGCGTCGATCGAGTGCTCGACGACGCGGAAGCCCTTTCGCGCCTTCAGGTCTTCATATTCGGCGCGGATGGAAGCGGAGTTGTCGAGCGCCAGGCTCGCCTCGTAGGCCTGCAGGGACGGGCGGAACATGTCGCGCTTGTCGAGTCCGCGGGCGAGCAGCGCCAGGCTTTCGGCGCGGCTGGCGGCGGTGCGCGACAGCAGGTAGGCGTTGTAGGCACTCGCGGTGCCGTCGCGCTGCAGCACGCCGGTCTCCTCGCCATTGCTCGGCTGGACGCCGGTCACGGCGCGGGCGAGGCGGGTCCAGATGGCGGCGTCGTCCGGGAGGATGGCGACGGCCGCGCGGAACTTCTGCATCGCCGTGCGCGGATCGCCGGTCAGCAGCGCATTGTCGCCGGCGGCGGTGAGTGCCGCCAGCCCTTCCTCGCCGGCAGCCACCGAACCGTCGGTCAGGGCGGTTCGGTACTGGCGGGCCTCGTCGGCCATCGAGGCCGGGAAGAAGGACAGCTCGGCAGGCGCGCCGATGTCGGGATCACCGTTTACCGGAACGACCTTGCCGCCGACGGCGCCGGTGAACGGCTTGACGGTGGCGAAGTCGGATTTCAGGAAGCACCACTTCGCCTTGGTGTTGTAGGTGAAGGCGCGGCATTGCGAATCACCGAGGCACGAGGTCTTGCACTGGTCGAGCGTCAGGTTCTGCTCCGAGCGCAGGTCGAAGCCGAAGTAATCGCTGTTTTCGTTGGTCACGATGCGCCGCGGCTCGGCCGCCAGCGCTCCGAATGTCCAGGCCATAAAGAGAAGAACGAATACCGGAAAAGCACGCGCCGCACGCATCGTCATATCCTTCCAACACCCTCGTCGTCGCTTCACGCGACATGTTCAGGCTTGCCGCCGCACAGTCAATACGGCAGCCGCCGGGCGTGGCCCGGCGCGCTAAATTGCTTGTCATGGACGCTGTGCATGGATATTGCCCGGCCATGCGGATCGCCCCGATGAACACACCCGAATCCCTATCCCGGCTGTCATTCATTCGCCCAACCAATTCTGACATATCGATTGTGGCTGCTTTACGAAAACACAGAAACTTCATTCCAATTTTAGGATTGGAGGTTACGTTGGCTTGATGTTTGTGCGGCGTATGCGTGGAATCGACAGTCCAACCAGCGCTCGCGTGCTTTGGCGCGCGGGCATGGCAGCGCTGTTGTCTACCGCGATACTTGCCGCCGAAACGCACAAGGCCGCAGCCTTCGAAATCTTCGGAATCAGGCTCTGGGGCTCGGCCGAGGAAGATGATGCCGATGTCGTCGACCCGCTCGACTATGCCGTGACCTTCGAGGTCGCAGGCGACGACGACGACCTCACCAAGGCGCTCGAAAACGCATCCACTCTCAAGGGCGATGAAGAACGGCCGGTATCGGGCTCGCTCGGCCTGCTGGCCAAGGCGCGCAACGACCGCGAGCGGCTGATCGCAGCCCTGTTCTCCAAGGCGCGCTACGACGGCGTCGTCGACATCTCCATTGCCGGCAAGAAGCTCGACGACCTGCAACCCGATGCCGTGTTCGACGGGCCGCAGCCTGTTCCGGTCACCGTCTCGATCCAGCCCGGCTCCAAGTTCACCCTCGGCGACATCGTGCTCAAGGGCGATGCGGCCGGCATCATGGGCGCCGACTACGGCCTGATCGCAGGCGGCGACGCCGCGTCCGACGCGATCCTCAAGGCCGAGGCCGGCATCGTCCGCCGTCTCAAGGAAGAGGGCCGCCCGCTGGCCAAGGTCACGGGGCGGACCATCGTCGCCGACCACGCCACCACCACGCTCGACGTCACCCTCGATGTCGCCGCGGGCCCGATCGCCGGCTATGGCGAGACCACTGTCGAAGGCACCGAGACCGTCGACCGCGACTTCACCGTCTACATGACCGGCCTGGAACGCGGCCGGCAGTATTCGCCCAAGGAGATCGACGACGCGCGCAACCGGTTGCTGGCGCTCGAGGTCTTCAGCTCCGTGTCGATCAACGAGGCGCTGGCGCTCAACCCGGCCGGCGAAATCCCCATCGACGTCCGCGTCAGCGAACGCAAGATGCGCTATTTCGGCGCCGGCGCCACTTTCTCCAACACCGAAGGCGCGGGCATCGAAGGCTATTGGGGCCATCGCAACCTGTTCGGCCGGGCCGAAAAGCTGCGCATCGGCGGCTCGATCAGCCGCATCGGCGACACCACCGAGATCGGAAATCTCAACTACAATGCCGGCATCATGTTCGAGAAGCCGGGCGTCATCGGGCCAGCCTCGAAGTTCTTCGCCAACCTCAAGGCGGTGTCCGAGCACCCCGATGCCTATGACCGCTTCTCGATCGGGGGAAATGTCGGCCTGTCCTACGAACTGACCAAGGAGCAGACGGTCTCGGGCTCGCTGGCGGTCGACTATTCCGACATCGAGGACGTGCTCAATCCCGACGGCAAGCGCTACCTGCTGGTCAGCCTGCCGCTGCAATATGTCTATGACAACCGCGACGACAAGCTGAACCCGACGCGCGGCTTCCGCGCGCTCGCCTATGCCGAGCCGACCTACGACGCGCTCAACGGCAACATGTTCGTCAAGCTCAAGGGCGAGGGCTCGGCATATTACGGGCTCGGCGCCGACAACCGCTTTGTGCTCGCCGGCCGCGTCGCCATGGGCTCGATCCTCGGCGCCAGCCTCGAGGACGTGCCTGCCGACCGGCGCTTCTATGCAGGCGGCGGCGGTTCGGTGCGCGGCTATGCCTACCAGGGTATCGGCCCGCACACCGACGGCAAGCCCACCGGCGGCCTGTCCTATGCCGAGACCTCGATCGAGATGCGCTACGCCTACAACGACAAGATCGGCATCGTGCCGTTCATCGATGCGGGAACGGTTTCGACCAGCCAGTTCCCCGATTTCGCGAGCGTGAAGGTCGGCGCCGGCATCGGCCTTCGCTATCTCACGCCTTTCGGCCCGCTGCGCGTCGACGTGGCCGTGCCGCTCAATCCTGGTCCCGGCGACCCGAGCTACGGTATCTATGCCGGCGTCGGCCAGGCATTCTGACCACGATGGTTATGCTGAAGAAAATCCTGCGCCTCCTGTCCCTGGCGATTCTGGTCGTCCTGGCCCTCGTCATCGGCGCCGCGGCCGTCTTCACGCTGACCGCCAAAGGCCGTGAAAACCTCGCCGGGCTGATATCGTCGGTGGCCTCCAGCGACGAGCAGAAGATCAGGCTGAGCGGGCTGAACGGCATCTGGTCGGGCAATCTCCGGCTCGACAACGTGGTGATCGAAGACAGGGAAGGTGCCTGGCTTGCCCTGCGCGGCGTGTCGGTCGACTGGTCGCCGCTGGCGCTGTTGTCCTTCACTTTCCGCGCCGACCGCATCGCTGCCGAGCGCATCGAGGTGGCCCGGGCGCCGAAACCCGGCACTCAACCGGCGCAGCCGAGCAGCGGCGGCCTCTCACTGCCGGTCGCAATAGACATCAGGGACATCGACCTGCCCGAGATCGCGCTTGGCGAGGCGCTCGCCGGCACAGGCATCGCCGAACTCGCGGCCAAGGGCATGCTCAAGGCGGGCGGTTCGCCGCTCGGCATCGAGACCAGGCTCAACGTCGCGCGCAGCGACGGCAAGCAGGGCTCGGTCGATGCCGACATCGCCTTCGCGCCTGACGAGAACCGGCTGACGCTCAACGTCCGCGCCGCCGAGCCTGCCGGCGGCATCCTCGCCAACATCCTGAAGCTGCCCGACCAACCGGCGGTCGAACTGTTGGTGGCGGGCGAGGGACCACTGGCCGACTGGAGCGGCAACGGCACCTTCGCCGTCGGCGGCAATGTCGTCACGCGCATCTCCGGCACGCACCAACTGACCGACCGGGGCAATGTCGTCACCGCCAAGGGCGACGGCGCGTTCGAGGACTTCCTGCCGGCGATGCTCAAGCCGCTGCTGGCGGGCAACACCACTTTCGATATCGCGGGAACGCGCACCACGACCGGCGGCATTGACATTGAGCGGGCCACGGTCGCCAGCACGGCCCTGACGGCCACGGCCGCTGGCGCGCTCGACCCACAGGGTGCCGCCGACCTCGCGCTCGACGTCAAGGCGAATGAAGGGCCGATCGTGCTCAGCGTCGGCAGCGACGCCCAGCCCGTCACCGTCGCCATCAACGCTGCCAGCCTGCGCGCCCTGGGCGACGGCAAGGCGCCCGCGGTCGATTTCAGCGCTTCGCTGCTTTCGGTCATCGCCGGCAACACCGAACTGCGCGACATCGCAGCGTCCGCCCATTCCGACGCCTTCGACATCGCCAACCGCAGCGGACCCGTCCAGATCAAGCTCGGCGTGGCCGAGCTCAAGACTGATGTCGCCACGCTTGCGCCGCTGGTTGCCGGGCGGGTGTCGGTCGACATGGCCGGTTCGGTCAGCCAGACCGAAATCGCCGTCGACACGGGCATTATCCGCAGCGACGCGCTCAACGGCGAGATGAACGCCAAGCTCAACCTGGCCGACCTTGCACTCCAGCTCGGGCTCAAGGCCGACGTGGTGTCGAGCGCGCTGCCGGCGGGCGTCCGCATCGCGCTTGCCGAACGGACCCAGTTCTCGGCCACGGCCAGCCGCGATGCCGAGGGCGCCTTTGCCGCCAACGCCATCAAGCTGACCTCGGGCGCGCTGAAGGCGCAGGGAACGGCCCGCATGCAGGGCAGCGAGATCGACGCCGATCTCAAGGGCTCTTTCGCCGACGTCTCGCTGTTGTCCAAGGAAGCCAAGGGTGCCATCGACTTCGCGCTGACGGCCAAGGGCGCGCGCACCGCGCCCGACGTGTCATTGACGGTTACCAGCGACCGCATCGAGGCGGCAACGCGTGAAATCACCGGGCTGAACCTCAAGGCCACCGGCAAGGTCGACCCGGCCAATCCGGCGGCCAATGTTGCCCTGTCGGGCGACGTCGCAGGCCAGAAGCTGTCGGGCAGCGCCGTGCTCGCCACCGCCGACGGCAGCAGCCAGATCAAGGGCCTGTCGCTGTCGCTCGGCCAGAACAAGCTGGCGGGCGATCTCGTGCTCGACACGGGTTTCGTGCCGATCGGCACCATGAACATCGACATGCCCGACATCGGCCCGCTGGCAGCCCTTGCGCTGGAAACGGCCGAGGGCGACATCCGCGGCCGCATCGACTTCACCCGCAGCGGCGATGTCCCGCAGGTCAAGGTCGAGCTCAACACGGCGCAGCTCAAGCGCGGCGACCTCGCCGCCAATGCCGTCGCCGTCAACGCTGACGTGCTGAACTATCTCAAGGCGCCGGCGATCTCCGGCACGGTCAAGGCCAAGTCGGTGACCTCGGGCAAGACCGTCATTTCCGGCATCGACGTCAATCTCAAGCGCGATGGCGAATGGACCGGCTTCTCCGGCGGCGCGACCGTCGCCGACATTCCGGCCAAGGCTGCCGGCCGCCTCAAGGTTGGCGGCGGTACGACCACGATCGAACTGGCCTCGGGCGAAGCGACGATGCGCGGCATCAAGGCGGCCATCGCGCGTCCGACCACGGTTGCGATTGCCGGTGGCACGACGACGCTCGACCGGCTGGCGCTGAACCTGGGCGGCGGCACGGCGACCATTTCAGGCACCGCCGGCTCTGCGCTCAATCTCAATGCGTCGCTCGCCAGCGTGCCGGCTTCGCTCGCCAACTCCTTCTCGCCCGGCCTCGGCGCCGCAGGTTCGATCTCCGGCACCGTCAAGGTGTCGGGCGCTGCCGCCAACCCGACCGTCGGCTACGACCTCAAGGTCGCGGGTGCGGCGACGTCTCAGACCACGGGTGCCGGCTTCGGGGCCATGAACATCGGCTCCACCGGTACGTTTGCGGGCGGCAAGCTGACCTTCCAGTCGACCATCGGCGACGGCTCGGGCCTGGCGCTGAAGGGCGGCGGCACCGTCGTCACCAACGCGCCGGTGGCGCTCGACCTCAATTTTGCGGGCCCCGTTCCGTTCGCTTTCCTGACCCGCACGCTCGCCGCTCAGGGCATGCAACTGACCGGTGCCGCCGATGTCAATGTCCAGGTGCGCGGCCCGGCCACGTCGCCGGTCATCGGCGGCAGCGTCCGTTCGTCGGGCGCGCGGCTGCTGGTGGCGCAGTCGGGCATTGCCATCAACGACATCAATCTCGACATCGGCATCGGCGCCGGCGTCGCGCGCATCAACCGCCTCACCGGCAATCTGTCGACCGGCGGCACGCTGACTGCCAGCGGCACGGTCGGCACCGAAGCCGCGCAGGGTTTCCCCGCCGACATCGCCATCAAGCTGACCGACGGGCGCTACACCGACGGCCGCGTGGTCACCGCCAATCTCGGTGGCGACATCGCCATCAAGGGGCCCTTGGTCTCGGCGCCGGTGCTGTCAGGCACCATCAATCTTGCCCGCACCGTCATCAGCATCCCCGAGAAATTCCCCGGCGCGCTGACTGCCGTCGACGTCAAGCACAAGAACGCGCCAAAGGCCGTCGTCGCCCAGCAGGAGGCGATGCGTCCGCCGGCCAAGGCCAGCGGCGGCAGCGGTGCGCTGACGCTCGACGTCACCGTCAATGCGCCGAACCAGATATTCGTCCAGGGCCGTGGCCTCGACGCCGAGCTCGGCGGCTCGCTGCGGCTGACCGGTTCGTCGGCGTCGCCGCAGGCCGTCGGCCAGTTCACGCTGCGGCGCGGCCGGCTTTCGATCCTTGGCAAACGGCTCAATTTCACCGAAGGCTCGGTCGGCTTCTCCGGCTCGCTGGTGCCGACGATCAACTTCGCCGCCGAGACGACGGCCGGCGACGCCACCGTCACCATCCGCATCACCGGCGAGGCCAACAATCCGAAATTCGCCTTCTCCTCGGTGCCGGCCCTGCCGGAGGACGAGGTGCTGGCGCGGCTGATCTTCGGCCGGTCGATGTCGAACCTGTCGCCGCTGCAGATCGCCCAGCTCGCCGACGCGGCAGCGCAGATGGCCGGCATCGGCGGCACGACCTCGCTGCTGTCCAGCCTGCGTGCCACGCTCGGGGTCGACGACCTCGACATCCGCACCAACGAGCAGGGCGGAACGTCGGTCGCCGTCGGCAAGTACCTGAACGACCGCACCTATCTCTCCATCGAGAAGGGCGACCAGCCCGGTTCGGGCAAGGCCACGATCGATCTCAACATCGGCCGTGGCGTCAAGCTGCGTGGCCAGGCCACCGATGGCGGCGAAGCCAAGGGCGGCATCTTCTACGAACGCGAATACTGATCGCGGCGACGCTGCCGGCTGACATCATCGACAATGTGTAGTGGCACTGTCGGCGATTGTGGGGGCATGAGCAAATTAGTAACGGCGAAGATTTCCGGGAATCCGGCGCGCACTACCATTTTTGCGCCAACTCTGTCGCTATCACGCGAACTGCACCCGTCTCAAAATTGCATCCTTGGACCTGGGAACGACGACATCCACCCGTTTTGACAACGGCAATCGGATGCGAAATGGTAACGTTACAGGCCAATTCAATGGGAGACGGAAATGACATTCTACAAGAGCAACTCTGATCTTGTTCCCGGCCACATCCGTGAGCTGGCGAATGCCGTTGTCGACGGCAAGATGGACCGTCGCGAATTCCTCGCGATGGCGACGACCTTCGG
Source organism: Aminobacter aganoensis (assembly GCF_014206975.1). Lineage (GTDB taxonomy): Bacteria > Pseudomonadota > Alphaproteobacteria > Rhizobiales > Rhizobiaceae > Aminobacter > Aminobacter aganoensis. The sequence goes on along the minus strand of NZ_JACHOU010000001.1, from coordinate 808,701 downwards.
CGCCTCTGCCGCGATGGCCTATGGCATGATCGGTCTCGCCGTGCCGACCGAGGCTCACGCCCAGGAAGCCAAGAAGGGCGGCGTGCTGAAAGTCGCGCAGTGGATCAAGGATCCCAAGGATCCGCGCAAGGCGGACTGGTCCGAGATCGCCAATGCCGAGCGCCAGGCGATCGAGCCGCTGGTTAAGTACACCGACAAATACACCTTCGAGCCCTATCTGCTCGCGAGCTGGGAAGTGAACGACACCGCCACCGAATATGTCCTGCACGTCCGTCCCGGCGTGACCTGGAGCAATGGCGATGCGTTCAACGCCGACGACGTGATCTTCAACATCACCCGCTGGGCCGACAAGAGCGCCGAAGGCAATTCGATGCCCGGCCGCCTCGGCACGCTGGTCGACGAAAAGACCGGCAAGCTGCGCGAAGGCTCGGTCGAGAAGGTCGACGACATGACGGTCAAGCTCAAGCTGACCTCGTCGGACATCTCGATCATCCCGAACATGACCGACTATCCCGGCCTCATCGTGCACCGCACCTTCGACGAGAAGGGCGGCGACTTCGCTGCCTGCCCGATCGGCACCGGTCCGTTCGAGCTGGTCTCCTACGACGTCGGCCAGAAGGTCGTCTACAAGCGCCGCGAAGACAACAAGTGGTGGAACGGCGAGGTCTATCTCGACGGCGTCGAGCTGATCGACTACGGCACCGATCCGGCCGCCATGGTCAGCGCCTTCGAGGCCAACGAGGTCCATACCAACTTCGAGACCTCGGCCGACTACGTCTCGATCCTCGACGGTCTCGACCTGGTGAAGTCGGAAGTCGTCACCGCAGCGACCATCGTTGCCCGCACCAACGTCGCCAACAAGCCCTATGACGACCAGAAGGTTCGGCAGGCGCTGCACAAGGCCGTCGACAATGCGGTGGTGCTGCAACTCGGCTACGGCAACGCCGGAGCGGTCGCCGAAAACCACCACGTCGCGCCGATCCACCCGGAATATTTCGAGCTGCCGAAGCAGACCCGCGACATCGAGGCAGCCAAGAAGCTGATGGCCGAAGCCGGCCAGGCCGACTTCGAGCACGAGCTGATCACCGTCGACGAGGACTGGCACAAGAACACCGGCGACGCCATCGCCGCCCAGCTGCGCGAGGCCGGCATCAAGGTCAAGCGCACCGTCCTGCCGGGCTCGACCTTCTGGAACGACTGGACCAAGTATCCGTTCTCGATGACCAACTGGAACATGCGCCCGCTCGGCGTGCAGGTCCTGGCGCTTGCCTATCGCACCGGCGAGGCGTGGAACGAAAGCGCCTGGTCGAACCCGGAATGGGACAAGAAGCTCAATGCGGCACTCGCGGTTGCCGACGTCGCCCAGCGCAAGGAAATGATGAAGGACATCGAGCAGACGCTGCAGGATGCCGGCATCATCATCCAGCCGTACTGGCGCAAGCTCTACAACCACTCGGTCGCTGCGGTGAAGGGCGGCGGCATGCACCCGACCTTCGAGCACGACTACGGTAAGGTGTGGCTCGACGAGGCGTAAGCCTGGGCCGCACATCGGGGAGGGGTGGACGACACCCCTCCACCCTTCCGCGACAGGGTTGACTGCCACGGACCCCAAACCCACAAAGGCAGGGGACGCCAATGCTATCCTTCGTAATGCGCCGCCTCGGCACCATGGTCCTGACCATGCTGTGCCTGACGCTGGTGGTGTTCTTCCTCATCAATCTCGAGCCCAATCTGAAGAAGCTGGCGATCAGCCAGACCGAGATGCGTACCACCGCCGAGCAGCTCGAAAGCTGGCTGCAGCGCAACGGCTACCGCCAGAACTTCTTCATCCGCTACGGCCAGTGGCTCGGCGTCGTCCAGAAGCAGCCCAACATCGACCCGGCCACCGGCCAGGCGGTGGCGCGGTTCCGTTTCTGCAACGAGCCGGCGGTGCCGACCTATTCCGGCGTCCTGCAGGGCGATTTCGGCTGCTCGACCAAGTTCAAGACCAAGGTCTCGACGAAGCTGTTCCCGGCGCTCGGCTCCACCGGCATCCTGATGTTCTGGGTGCTGGTCACCATGGTGCCCATATCGCTGCTGATCGGCATCCTCGCCGGCATGCGCGAGGGCTCGCGCACCGACCGGACGCTGTCGGTCGCCTCGATCGCGACGACGGCGACGCCCGAATACGTCTCGGGCGTCATCTTCACCGTCATCTTCGCCTCTTGGCTCGGCTGGCTCAACGGCTCGGCGGCGTCGGCCAGCCAGGGCATCACCTTCTACAACTTCACCTTGCCGGTGATGACGCTGGCCATCTACGGCATCGGCTACATCGCCCGCATGACGCGTGCCTCGATGGTCGAGGTGATGACCCAGCAATACATCCGCACGGCGCGGCTGAAGGGCCTGTCCTTCGGCAATGTCGTGGTCAAGCATGCGCTGCGCAACGCGCTGATCGCGCCGTTCACGGTCATCATGCTGCAGTTCCCGTGGCTGCTCACCGGCGTCGTCATCGTCGAGGTGATGTTCCGCTACCAGGGTTTTGGCTACACGCTGGTCGAGGCTGCCGGCAACAACGACATCGACCTCCTGCTCGGCTGTTCGCTGGTCTCCGTCTTCATCGTGCTGATCACCCAGCTGATCTCCGATGTCGGCTACGCCTACCTCAATCCACGCATCCGCGTTCAGTAGGGAGACGGCCGCATGCAGATCGAATTCATCGGCGCCTTCCAGGTCTTCCTGGGCGTACTCGCCCGCTTCTGGCCGGTGTGGCTGGCGATGGCCATTGTGCTGGTCGCCAGCTTCAACTTCCGCAAGCATCTCGGCCTCTACGGCCAGCTCTTCGACAGCGGCGTCGGCATTGCCGGCGTTTCGATCTGCTTTTTCTGGCTGTTCACGGCGATTTTCGCCGCCCAGGTGGCGCCGTTCGACCCGCTCGCCCAGATCCCGATCATGAAGGACGCACTGCCCGGCGCCATCGAGCCGGCCTCCAAGCAGGTCTACCTGTTCGGCGGCGACAAGCTCTCCCGCGACGTGTTCTCGCGCATGGTCTTCGGTAGCCAGATCGTGCTGATCATCGCGCCCGCGGCAACCGCCTTCGCGCTGATGGTCGGCATAACACTCGGCCTGCCGGCGGGCTATTATGGCGGGCGGATCGACTCGTTTCTGTCGTTCCTCGCCAATCTGGTCCTGGCCTTCCCGGTCATCCTGCTGTTCTACCTGCTGGTCACGCCCGGCATCATGGACACGCCGATCCCCTATGCCATGGCCGGCGTCTTCTTCCTGTTTCCGATCATCTTCTTTTCGGTGCTGTTCTACACCCGCTTCAAGAGCCGGCCCGAACGCATCTACCTGCTGCTCGGCCTGACGCTGCTGCTCGGCGGCTGGGTCTATGTCGGCCTCGTCTTCGACGCCGACCCGCTCGGCATCATCTCGATCGACCCCAACCAGCTCAACATCTTCGTCGCCGTCGTCTTCGCCTCCAGCCCCGGCGTGTTCCGCATCGTGCGGGGTCTCACCATGGACATCAAGACGCGCGACTACGTCGCCGCCGCCCAGACCCGCGGCGAGAGCCCGTGGTACATCATGCTGTGGGAAATCCTGCCCAACGCACGCGGGCCGCTGATCGTCGATGCCTGCCTGCGCATCGGCTACACCACCATCCTGCTCGGCACGCTCGGCTATTTCGGCCTCGGCCTGGCGCCTGAAAGCCCCGACTGGGGCACCGCGATCAAGGATGCCAGCCGCCTGCTGCGCTCCTTCATTCACCCGGCACTGCCGCCGACAATTGCGCTGATGTCCTTCGTGCTCGGCCTCAACCTTCTGGCCGATGCGCTGCGCGAACAATCGATGAAGGACTGATGGAGGCTCCCATGAACGAGACCGTCAGAAACGCCGCCGCCGAACCGATCATCGAGATCGAGAACCTGTCGATCTCGTTCTTCACCCGGCGCGGCGAAATCCCCGCGGTGATGGACTTTTCCTGCACCGTCATGCCGGGCGAGGCGATGGGCATCGTCGGCGAGAGCGGCTGCGGCAAGTCGACCGTGTCGCTCGGCATCATGCGCGACCTTTCCAACATCGGAAAGATCGTCGGCGGCCGCATCAAGTTCCAGGGCAAGGACATGGGCGACATGTCCGACGAGGAGCTGCGCTCCATCCGCGGTAACAAGATCGCCATGATCTACCAGGAGCCGATGGCGAGCCTGAACCCGGCGATGAAGGTCGGCCAGCAACTGATGGAAGTGCCGATGATCCACGACAAGGTGTCGAAGGAGGAGGCCTACACACGCGCGCTCGAAATGGTCCGCTCGGTCAAGCTGCCCGACCCCGAGCGGATGATGCGTTCCTTCCCGCACCAGCTCTCCGGCGGCCAGCAGCAGCGCATCGTCATCGCCATGGCGCTGTTGTCCAAGCCCGCACTGCTCCTGCTCGACGAGCCGACGACGGCGCTCGACGTCACCGTCGAGGCCGGCATCGTCCAGCTGGTCAAGGGGCTCGGCAAGCAGTTCGGCACCTCGATGATCTTCGTGTCGCACAATCTCGGCCTGATCCTCGAGACCTGCGACCGCATCACGGTGATGTATTCGGGCGAGGCGGTCGAGACCGGCTCGATCAAGGACGTGTTCGACCGGATGCGCCATCCCTATACGCAAGGGCTGTTCCGTTCGATCCCGTTGCCCGGCGCCGACAAGAATTCGCGGCCCCTGGTCGCCATTCCCGGCCAGCTGCCGCTGCCGCATCAGCGTCCCAAAGGCTGCAATTTCGGCCCGCGCTGCCACCACTTCGTCGAGGGGCTGTGCAACGCCGACGAGATCCCGATGATCCCGGTCGCCGGCCATGCCGGGCATTTCAGCCGCTGCGTGCGCTTCAACGAGATCGACTGGGCGGCCATGCCGCCGGGTGCCGAAAAGAAGCACGAGCCGGTCAAGCCGGGGGCCCCGGTGCTCAAGATCGACGACCTCAGGAAATACTACCGCGTCGGCGGCAGCGAGGTCTTCGGCTCGAGCGAGGGCAGGGTGGTCAAGGCCAACGAGACCATCAGCTTCGAGGCGCGCGAATCCGAGACCGTCGCCATCGTCGGCGAGAGCGGCTGCGGCAAGTCCACGCTCGCCAAGGTACTGCTCGGGCTCGAGACGGCCAGCTCCGGCAAGGTGCTGCTCGGCAACAAGGAAATCCAGTCGACCGGCATCGAGGGGCGCGACGTCGGTACCGTGTCGGCGATCCAGATGGTGTTCCAGAACCCCTTCGACACGCTCAACCCGAGCCATTCGGTCGGTTCGCAGATCATCCGCACGCTGGAAAAATTCAAGATCGGCAAGACCGCCGGCGACCGCAAGCAGCGCATGCTGGAGCTGCTCGACCTCGTCAAACTCCCCCGCGCGTTCGCCGAGCGCATGCCGCGCCAGCTCTCCGGCGGGCAGAAGCAGCGCATCGGCGTCGCCCGCGCCTTCGCCGGCCAGGCCAGGGTGGTGGTGGCCGATGAGCCGGTGTCGGCGCTCGACGTCTCCGTCCAGGCCGCGGTCACCGAACTTTTGATGGACATCCAGCGCAAGTCGAAGACGACGATGCTGTTCATCAGCCACGACCTTTCGGTGGTGCGCTACATCGCCGACCGCGTCGTCGTCATGTATCTCGGCCACATCGTCGAGCAGGGCACGACCGACCAGATCTTCTCGCCGCCCTACCATCCCTATACCGAGGCGCTGCTGTCGGCGATCCCGATCGCCGATACGTCAGTGGTGAAGAAGCACATCGTGCTGGAGGGCGACATTCCTTCGGCCATGAACCCGCCTACAGGCTGTCCGTTCCAGACCCGCTGCCGCTACAAGAGCCAGGTCCCGGGCAATCTCTGCGAGACCCAGGTTCCGCCCGTGCGCGAGCTTGGCGGCGGCCACCAGATCAAGTGCCACCTGCCGCCCAGCGCCTTCGACGCCATGGAACCGGTCATCAGCCTCGGCAAGGGCGGCGCGCATGACGTGACGCCGGAGGGGTGAGGCGGAGAGCTGCTGTTCCTCAACATTTCGGCAATCTCGATTCGGTTCGGGAGCGTCTATCCTTTAGGCTGAGCCACAAGAGGTGTGGTATCCGCATGCAGTCCTAGGGGGATCAATGGGAGAAGAGACAAGGATCTGGGACCATGAAATTGCCGACTTTGGGCGGCGGTCCATCCCGTTCCTATCCTCCAACGGGCCTTACTCTATCGAGGTTGACCAAGCCAATCAGGACGAGATTCATGTCCTGTTCGAAGGGCAGCGGCTGGTGTGGCACGTCTTTTGCAAGAGCGTGCGGGACGGCCTGTTCAGACTGCAAGGCATGACCGGGGGTGCCGGCGATCCCTACAAGGACGGAGGGGACTGGTTCGAACTCGTGCTCAGTTCTCCAGCCGTCCTGCGATATTGGGGCGATCGGGTTCTTGTCCACGAGGACCACGAAATGCTTGCGGGAGGCGGGGAGGCTTATCCTCGCTGTTGCGTTGATTTTCCGCCATGCCGGCCGTCGCTTCGGGAGGGGCATATGCTGTTTCGCCCATGGGTTCAGTGTTCTGCGCTCCCTCGTCTTGGACTGTAGCTCCAGCTTCGTCGTTACGGCATAGACACAGTTGCCATGCCGTGAAATAGCAGTTGCGGCTGCGGTGCAGAATGGCCCGCCTGCCACGCGCAGACTGTCACCATCTGTCAGCAACCAGCGTGGACAAACCGCGACCGTTTTTCCACACCCTCTCCACCTCCCGTATCATCCTCCTCGCGATCTTCCACGGGACCCCGGTGCGCACCGGGCATCGGGGGGAAGCGCCGGTGCCGGGCTGGCGGGAGGTCGGTTCTCCTCGCTGGGTGATGAGCCCCCAAGCCCGGGCCTTGCGGCGGCTGGCGGTGCCAAGGCACTGAGGCGACTGAGCGGGGCAAGCAGCCGAGCGGGGCGCGAAGGATGGGATGACGGGCACTGCGCGTGCCCTGCCTTCTCCCACAAGGGGAGAAGGCAGCAAGGCGCACCGCTCCGCCTACTTCACCGGCGCCAGCAAGGCGAAATGCGCGCCCTGCGGGTCCTGGCATTGCACGATCCACTGGCCGCCGGGTACCTGCATCGGGCCCATCAGCGCCTTGCCGCCATTGTCGGTGACACGCTTGGTGGCGGCGTCGATTGCGGGGACGTTGAAGTAGAACAGCCAGACCGGTACCGGTATCTGCGCGGGCTTGTTCATCATGCCGCCGATCATGCCGGCTCCGGCGTTGAACATCTGGTAGATGCCCATGTCGCCCATGTCGAACTGGTCGTCCTTGCCCCAGCCGAACTGACCGGAGTAGAAATCGAGCGCCTTCTGCCAGTCGGTGGTGAACAGTTCGTGCCAGCCGACATTTCCCGGCGTGTCCAGCGGCATTGCAGGCTGATCCGGGCCATTCGGCTGCAGGAACATGAAGGTCGCGCCTTGCGGATCGGCGACGACAGCGAAGCGGCCGACGCCGGGGATGTCGTCGGGTGCCCGGTGGACGGCGCCGCCGGCCTTGGTCAGCGAGGCCACGGAGGCATCGACGTCTCCGGTGTGGATATAGCCGAGCCAGGCGGGCGGCATGCCCATCTTCCTGGCGTCGTCGGGCAGGGTCATCAGCCCGCCGACACCGCGGTCGCCGGCATTGACCACGATGTAGCGCGGCATGCCCGGCGTCTTGTCGAAGGGCTCGGCGCGCCAGCCGACGACGGCTGTGTAGAAGGCCTCGGCGGCGTCGAGGTCGGTCGTCATCAGTTCGTACCAGAAGAAGGATTGCGGGGTGTGGGGCATGATGTGGCTCCCTTGCATGACTGCCGTCCATCGCCGGCATTCGGGTGGCGCCGGTGACGCAGCGGAACCATCATAGGACGCCGACCCGGACGGAATTCCGACAGCATCGCGAAATTTACTGCGGTGCAGCAAACATTTGATGCAAATCATGACTGTGAAAGTCATGTTATTTTTGCGTGTTTTCAATTGGTTAGCTCGAAAATTGACCAATTGATAAAAAAATAGAAAGTGTTACGCTTCCTCAAAACCAAAAGAAATTGGGGAACTGGAATGGCAGAAGGTCTTTTCAAGGAAGGCATCGTCGGCGGCCGCCTTGCGCCTGCGCAATACGCTGACAATTTCTCCGACTTGCACCCGCCGCTCGACCACCACGAGGCGCTGGTCGAGTCCGATCGGTGCTATTTCTGCTACGATGCGCCGTGCATGCAGGCATGCCCGACGTCGATCGACATCCCGATGTTCATCCGCCAGATCTCGACCGGAAATCCGATCGGCTCGGCCAAGACTATCTTCGACCAGAACATTCTCGGCGGCATGTGCGCCCGTGTCTGCCCGACCGAGACGCTGTGCGAGGAGGTCTGCGTCCGCGAGGTCGCCGAGGGCAAGCCGGTGCAGATCGGCCGCCTGCAGCGCTACGCCACCGACGTGGCGATGGGGCAGGGCAAGCAGTTCTATGAGCGCGCCGCGCCGACCGGCAAGAAGGTCGCCGTCGTGGGCGCCGGGCCGGCCGGTCTCGCCGCCGCTCACAGGCTCGCCCGCTACGGCCATGAGGTCACCATCCTCGAAGCGCGGCCCAAGGCCGGCGGCCTCAACGAATACGGCATCGCCGCCTACAAGAGCACCGACGACTTCGCCCAGGCAGAGGTCGACTACGTCACCGCGATCGGCGGCATCAACACCGAAAACGGCAAGGCGCTCGGGCGCGACTATCATCTCGCCGATCTGACCGCGTCCTACGACGCGGTGTTTCTCGGCCTCGGCCTTGCCGGCGTCAATGCTTTGCGCGCCGAAGGCGAGGACGCCAGCGGCGTCTCCGACGCCGTCGACTTCATCTCGGTGCTGCGCCAGTCGAGCGATCTTGCCGGCCTGCCGGTCGGACGCCGGGTCGTCGTCATCGGCGGCGGCATGACGGCGGTCGACGCTGCCGTGCAGTCCAAGCTGCTCGGCGCCGAGGAGGTGACGATCTGCTACCGCCGCGGCCAGGAGCACATGAACGCTTCGGGATTCGAGCAGGATCTGGCGGCTGCCAACGGTGTCGTCATCCGCCACTGGCTGCAGCCGAAGAAGGTCATTTCGGACGGAGGCAAGGTGGTTGCCATCGAACTCGAATACACCGCCATGAAGGGCGACAAGCTTTCCGGCACGGGCGAGATCGTCCGGCTCGCCGCCGACCAGGTGTTCAAAGCGATCGGCCAGAGCTTCGAACCCGCGGCGCTCAACGGCAGCGGCCCGTCGGTCGCGATGGAAGGCGGGCGCATCAAGGTGGACGGAGAGGGGCGGACGTCGCTCGCCAAGGTCTGGGCCGGCGGCGACTGTGTCGTCGACGCCCGCGAGGATTTGACCGTGGCTGCCGTGGCCGCCGGCCGCGACGCGGCTGAATCCATCAACCGCGCCTTGATGAGCTAAGGGAGGCCACGATGGCAGACATTCGCAACAATTTCGTCGGCATCAAGTCGCCCAACCCGTTCTGGCTGGCGTCCGCGCCGCCGACCGACAAGGCCTACAACGTCGTCCGCGCCTTCAAGGCGGGCTGGGGCGGCGTCGTGTGGAAGACGCTCGGCGAGGAAGGCCCGCCGGTCGTCAACGTCAACGGCCCGCGCTATGGCGCGATCTGGGGCGCCGACCGGCGCCTGCTCGGCCTCAACAATATCGAGCTGATCACCGACCGCGACCTGCAGACCAATCTGCGCGAGATCAAGCAGACCAAGATGGAGTGGCCCGACCGGGCGATCGTCGTGTCGCTGATGGTGCCCTGCGTCGAGGAAGCCTGGAAGGCGATCCTGCCGGTGGTCGAGGAAACCGGCGCCGACGGCATCGAGCTCAATTTCGGCTGCCCGCATGGCATGTCGGAACGCGGCATGGGCGCGGCCGTTGGCCAGGTGCCCGAATATATCGAGATGGTGGTGCGCTGGTGCAAGCAGAACACCCGCATGCCCGTCATCACCAAGCTGACGCCCAACATCACCGACGTGCGCAAGCCCGCGCGCGCCGCACTTGCCGGCGGCACCGACGCGGTGTCTTTGATCAACACCATCAACTCGATCACCGGCGTCGACCTCGACAGCTTCGCGCCACAGCCGACCATCGACGGCAAGGGCAGCCATGGCGGCTATTGCGGCCCAGCGGTCAAGCCGATCGCCATGAACATGGTGGCCGAGATTGCGCGCGACCCGGAGACGGCGGGCCTGCCGATCTCGGGTATCGGCGGCATCACCACCTGGCGCGATGCAGCCGAGTTCATGGCGCTCGGCGCTGGGAACGTGCAGGTCTGCACGGCCGCCATGACCTACGGCTTCAAGATCGTGCAGGAGATGATCGCCGGCCTCGAAAACTGGATGGACGAAAAGGGCCACCGTTCGCTCGACGACATCGTCGGCCGCGCCACGCCCAACGTCACCGACTGGCAGTATCTCAACCTCAACTACGTCGCCAAGGCGCATATCGACCAGGACGCCTGCATCAAGTGCGGTCGCTGCCACATCGCCTGCGAGGACACCTCGCACCAGGCGATCACCAGCATGCTCGACGGCGCGCGCCACTTCGAGGTGATCGAGGAAGAATGCGTCGGCTGCAATCTGTGCGTCAATGTCTGCCCGGTTGACGGCTGCATCACCATGGAGCCGCTGGCGGTCGGAGCGATGGACAAGCGCACCGGCAAGCCGGTGTCGCCCAACTATGCCAACTGGACGACGCATCCCAACAACCCGATGGCCAAGGTGGCGGCGGAGTAGGAGCGGCAAGCCGTGGACGACAAGGGCGAGATTGTTGAACTCGCTCTTGCCTGGGCGGAGGCGATCGTGTCCAACGATGCCGCCGCCATCGGCGCCTTCATGGCCGACGAGTGGGTGATCGTCGGCCCCGACGGCGCGACGTCCAGGGCGGATTTTCTCGCCCTGGTCGCCTCGGGCGACCTGGCCCACGACGCCATGCACGGCATTGGCGACGCCAGGGTCGAGACCTACGGCGCGACCGCGCTCTACACCGCGCGGATGTTGAACAGCGGCCATTTCCGCGGCCAAGCCTTCACGGCTGACGAATGGACCACCGACGTCTTCGTCCGCCGCGGGACCAGATGGCACTGCGTACTCAGCCACGTCACCGGGGCCACTTAGGCCAGACGCATCCGACATCGAGCAGGCCTGCGAAAACGATCCTCATCCTTGGTTCATGCTTCTATTGTGGATAATAGATATCCATGATAACAGATATCCATGAATAGGAATGTGCGGTCATGAAGCTTGGCGACGGCGTGGAGGCGGCGATCCATTGCGCGGCGATGCTGGCGGGCGTCGAGGGCGACGGCACGCTGCCGGGCAATGCCATGGCCGAGGCCTTCGGCCAGTCGCCGAGCTACCTGCTCAAGCACCTCAAGGCGCTGACCGGCGCGAAGATCCTGGAATCGGTGCCCGGGCCGAATGGCGGCTACCGGCTGGCGCGTTCGGCGGAGCAGATCACGCTGCTCGACATCGTGCTTGCTGTCGAGGGCAGGGAGCCGGCGTTCCGCTGCGGCGAGATCCGGCAGAAAGGCGCCTATGCGCTGGACGCCTCGGCCTATGTCAAACCCTGCGGCATCAACGTCGCCATGCTCAAGGCCGAACGGGCCTACCGGACGGCGCTCGCCGAAACGCGGCTGTCTGACATCGTTGCCGATTTCACCGCGGATGCCGATCCGCGCGTCGTGGCCGCCAGTTGCGCCTTCGTGGCGCAGAACCAGCGGCCGCAGAGTTCCAAGACAAGAACGATCAACGAAAGGAAGATGCCATGAAGCCCAGGCTGAATTTCTACACCGCAGCACCCGAATTGACCAAGCATCTGGTCGCGCTCAACAAGGCTGTCGACGAATGCGGGCTCGAGCGCGGCCTGCTGCACCTGGTCAAGCTCAGGGCGTCCCAGATCAACGGCTGCTCCTATTGCGTCGACATGCACAGCCGTGAAGCCAAGGCGGACGGCGAAACCGAACAGCGGCTCTGGCTCGTCGCAGCGTGGAAGGAATCGCCGCTCTTCACCGAGCGCGAGCGCATGGCGCTTTCCTGGGCCGAGACGGTCACCAACATCGCCGAGGCCGGCGTGTCGGCCGAACTGTTCGCCGCGGCGCGCAAGCATTTCTCCGAAGAGGAACTGGTCAAGCTGACTGTGGCGCTGGGTATGATCAACACCTGGAACCGGCTGTGCGTGACGTTCCACGCCGTGCATCCGGTGGCCGAAGCCAGGGCTGCCTGAGCGGAACTGGCTGCGCCCGGCCTCGCACTTGTAGTTCGGCGGAAGTTTGTGGTGCTATTGCGAAGGTCATGGCGAGTGCTGTCTGCCATTTGTCCGAAGGCAAACTTGCATTGTCGCGCCGCTGCCCTTTTCAACGAAGAGACCGCAGGCCCTGAGATTTTTCAGGAATTTGCCTTTTCCGCAAAATGAGGCAGCGAGCGCTGGATCGGCTTTGCGAAGTGCGTTGGAAAGTGTCGATAGCACAAACCAATCGCTTACGGCCGACATGGGCTCTATCTTGTCCAAGGCAGCGAGGAGGCGTGCATTGCCAGGCGATTTCGACCCGGAGTGTGCCGATGTGGTGGCCGAGAGGGGTGCCTGCTTCGGCTCTGCGCCAAGTTCAAAAAAGGCAGTGTAGGCCTTTTTCACAGCGTCGTTGGTCTTGGCCTCGCCGATACCATGGACCTCCTTGGCAGATCCGACCAACCGGTGGATGAGGGGTAGAAAATCGCGGTCGCTGGATGCTATGCAAAAGGCATCGACAAGGTCGCCGTGGAGTAGGTCCATCGCATGGATCGTCATGGCCATGTCGGTCGAGTTCTTGCCCTTACCGCTGGAGATCTGGAAAACCGGCTCAAGCGCCATGGACTGGCATTGCTCGATCCACTCTGCGAGCCGGCCTGCGGAGAAGTCACCGAAGACCTTTCTGACTACGACGTGGCCCAGAGACCTGGCTCTTGCCAACATTTCCGGTGCCCGGCTTGGCGGCAAATTGTCGGCGTCAATCAGGAGTGCAATCCGCAGGGTGGCCATCTAGTCATCCAACTCAGGCTGACGAGAGTACAATCCGATTTTTCAATATCTGGTTGCATGCAACGACAGCATTTGAACGAAGCCGCAAGATGCCGCACCGATTCAGCTTTTCGGCCTAAGTCCTTCGATGAACAGCTGTTCGAGGAAGCGGGCGGCGTCTTCGAAGCGGCCTTCGCCGCCGCGGTCGGGGCCGAGGACGGCGCGGACCTGGACGTCGAAATCGGCATAGTGCTGGGTCGTGGCCCAGATCGCGAAGATCAGGTGCCAGGGATCGGCCTGGACGACCTTGCCTGATCGCATCCAGCCCTTGATGACGTCGACCTTTTCGTCGACCAGTGTCTTCAGCTCGCCTTCGAGCATCGCCATGATGCGGGGCGCGCCCTGCAGGATCTCGTTGGCGAAGAGCCGGCTTTCGCGCGGAAAATCACGCGCCATTTCGAGCTTGCGCCTGATGTAGCCCCGCAACTCGGTCATCGGGTCGCCGATGTTGTCGAGTTCCTTCAGCGGCGCCAGCCAGGTTTCCAGCAGCCGGTGCATCAGCGTCTCGTGGATGTCTTCCTTGCGGCGGAAATAATAGAGCAAATTGGGCTTCGACATGCCCGCCGCCTCGGCGATCTGGTCGATGGTCGAACCGCGGAACCCATTGGTGGAGAACACCTCCAGCGCCGCTTCGAGAATGACCTCGCGCTTCTCTTTCTGGATGCGGGTACGGCCGCGCGGTGTCGAGCCTTCCATGGTTATGGCGTCCCGCATTGGAGGGTGGACGGAGATCGTATCTGGACCAATCCGCTGGACCAGTTCTTGCCGACCTGTGGAGCGCGCCTCAGAAGCCGCATTTCCGGTAGTAATCCCTTGACCGCCGAAGCGGCGGTGCTAACGTTTGTCCAATCGGTCAAAAAATTGCGTAACACAAAAACGCACCGAAGACCAAGCGTTGGCCGTACCGAAACAGGGGAAGAAAGGAAAGCTTGGTCATGTCGGACAGGCTAAAAGTTACGCCCAACGATCTCAGCGCATTCTGGATGCCGTTCACCTCGAACAGGCAGTTCAAGCAGGCGCCACGCATGATGGTTGCGGCCAAGGACATGCATTACACATCGAGCGACGGCCGCAAGATTCTCGATGGCACCGCCGGTCTGTGGTGCGTCAATGCCGGCCACTGCCGGCCCAAGATCACCGAGGCGATCCAGAAACAGGCGGCCGAGCTCGACTACGCGCCGGCTTTCCAGATGGGCCACCCGATCGTCTTCGAACTGGCCAACCGCCTCGTCGACATCGCGCCGCAGGGCATGGACCACGTGTTCTTCACCAATTCCGGTTCGGAATCGGTCGAGACCGCGCTGAAAATGGCGATCGCCTACCAGCGCGTGAAGGGCGAGGGCGCGCGTACCCGCCTCATCGGCCGCGAGCGCGGCTATCACGGCGTCAATTTCGGCGGCATCTCGGTCGGCGGCATCGTCACCAACCGCAAGATGTTCGGCACGCTTCTGGGCGGCGTCGATCACCTGCCGCACACGCACCTGCCCGCCAAGAACGCCTTCACCAAGGGCGAGCCGGAATATGGCGCGGAGCTGGCCGATGAGCTCGAGCGCATCGTAACCCTGCATGACGCCTCGACCATCGCCGCCGTCATCGTCGAGCCGGTCGCCGGGTCCACCGGCGTGCTGATCCCGCCGAAGGGCTATTTGCAGAAGCTGCGCGACATCTGCACCAAGCACGGCATCCTGCTGATCTTCGACGAGGTCATCACCGGTTTCGGCCGTCTCGGCACGCCGTTCGCAGCCGATTATTTCGGCGTCGTCCCCGACATCATCACCACCGCCAAGGGCGTCTCCAACGGCGTCATCCCGATGGGCGCGGTGTTCGTGAAGAAGGAAATCCACGACGCCTTCATGACCGGCCCCGAGCACATGATCGAGTTCTTCCACGGCTACACCTATTCGGGCAATCCGATTGCCTCGGCCGCGGCACTGGCCACGCTCGACACCTACAAGGAAGAGGGGCTCCTGACCCGCGGCGCCGAACTCGGCGCCTATTGGGAAGAGGCGCTGCATTCGCTGAAGGACGAGCCGCATGTCATCGACATCCGCAACATCGGCCTGATCGGCGCGATCGAGCTGTCGCCGATTGCCGGCGCACCGACCAAGCGCGCCTTCTCGGCCTTCGTGAAGGCGTTCGAGCGCGGCGCGCTGATCCGCACCACCGGCGACATCATCGCGCTGTCGCCGCCGCTGATCATCACCAAGGGCCAGATCGACGAACTGATCGATCACGTCCGCGAGGTGCTGCGGACGATCGACTGACCAACGGAGCTTGAACCCGGAGGGCGTCCATGCTCTCCGGAGACGGCTCCGAGAGACAAAAAGGGGTCCCGTCCGTGGATGGGGCTCCGGGCGAAAGCCACCGAAGGAAATCCGGCGCCGGGAACCGCTGGGTTTCCGGGCATAACAAGAGAATGAGAGGACGTTGGCCATGGCCGCCCCAGGCGAGAATCTGCGAATCAATTCAGACCGTTTGTGGGATTCGCTGATGGAGATGGCGAAGATCGGCCCCGGCATCGCCGGCGGCAACAATCGCCAGACGCTGACCGACGAGGATGGCGAAGGCCGCCACCTGTTCAAGAAATGGTGCGACGAGGCCGGCCTCGAAATGGGCGTCGACGAGATGGGCACGATGTTTGCCCGCCGCGAAGGCACCGATCCCGCGGCGCTGCCGGTCTATGTGGGCAGCCATCTCGACACCCAGCCGACGGGCGGCAAGTTCGACGGCGTGCTCGGCGTGCTCGGCGGGCTCGAGGTCATCCGCAGCCTCAACGACCTCGGCATCAAGACCAAGCATCCGATCGTCGTGACCAACTGGACCAACGAAGAGGGCACGCGCTTTGCGCCGGCCATGCTGGCTTCCGGCGTGTTTGCCGGCGTGCTGGAGCAGGACTGGGCCTATGCACGCCAGGATGCGCACGGCAAGCATTTCGGCGATGAGCTGGAACGTATCGGCTGGAAAGGTTCCGAAAAGGTCGGCGCCCGCAAGATGAAGGCGTTCTTCGAGCTGCACATCGAGCAGGGGCCGATCCTCGAGGACGAGGAGATCGAGATCGGCGTGGTGACCCATGGCCAGGGGCTCAAATGGCTGCAGGTGACGCTGACCGGCATGGAAGCGCATACCGGCTCGACGCCGATGTACAAGCGCCGCAACGCCGGCCTGGGCATGGCGCGGGTGACCGAACTGGTGCACGAGGTGGCGATGGACTACCAACCCGACGCCGTCGGTGCCGTCGGCCACATGGAGGTCTATCCCAACTCGCGCAACATCATCGCCGGGCGCACCGTCTTCACCATCGACATCCGCTCGCCGGAAAAGGAGGTGCTGGATGCGATGGACGGGCGCGTGCGCGAGGGCATCGCCACCATCTGCGAGGCGCTCGACATCTCCTTCGAGATCGAGCAGGTCGGCCATTTCGACCCCGTTGCCTTCGACACTGATTGCGTCAAGGCGGTGCGCGACGCCGCCGACCGGCTCGGCTACAGCCATCGCGACATCGTCTCGGGTGCCGGCCACGATGCCTGCTGGATCAACCGCGTCGCGCCGACGGCGATGGTCTTCTGCCCCTGCGTCGACGGGCTGAGCCACAACGAGGCCGAGGAAATCTATCCCGAATGGGCCGCCGCCGGCTGCGACGTGCTGTTTCATGCCGTGGTCGAGACCGCGGAGATCGTGGAGTGAATTGTTGGACCGACATTGCCGCGCAGGATGGCCTTTCCCCCAAGGGGGAAGGGCTGCTTGCGCTTTGCCTGTGCGGAGTGCCTGTCCTTATATGATCTGAAAATTTGCCAAAGCGCTCGGAAAGAAGCGTGGCAGCAATTGGGGAACCAAAATGACCAAAGTCATCCGAAACGGCACCATCGTCACGGCGGACCGGACGTGGAAGGCCGACGTGCTGGTCCAGCATGGCAAGATCGTCGCCATCGGCGAGAACTTGCATGCCGACCACGAATTCGACGCCACCGGCTGCTACATCATGCCGGGCGGCATCGACCCGCACACCCATCTCGAAATGCCCTTCATGGGCACCTATTCGGCCGACGACTTCGAGAGCGGCACGCGCGCGGCACTCTCCGGCGGCACGACGATGGTGGTCGATTTCTGCCTGCCGTCGCCGGGCCAGTCGCTGCTCGAAGCGCTGCAGATGTGGGACAACAAGACCTCCAAGGCGTGCTCCGACTACTCGTTCCACATGGCCATAACCTGGTGGGGCGAGCAGGTGTTCAACGAGATGGCCCAGGTCGTCGACAAGGGCATCACCTCGTTCAAGCACTTCATGGCCTACAAGGGCGCGCTGATGGTCGACGACGACGAGATGTACTCGTCGTTCAAGCGTTGCGCCGAGCTCGGCGCGCTGCCGCTGGTGCATGCCGAAAACGGCGACGTGGTGGCCCAACTGTCGGCCAAGCTTCTGGCCGAAGGCAACAACGGGCCGGAGGCGCATGCCTATTCGCGGCCGCCGGAAGTGGAGGGCGAGGCGACCAACCGCGCCATCATGATCGCCGACATGGTGGGCAGCCCGCTCTATGTCGTGCATACTTCCTGCGAGCAGGCGCATGAGGCGATCCGCCGGGCCCGGCAGAAGGGCATGCGCGTCTATGGCGAGCCGCTGATCCAGCACCTGGTGCTCGACGAGACCGAATATTTCAACAAGGACTGGGACCATGCGGCACGCCGGGTGATGAGCCCGCCCTTCCGCAACAAGCTGCACCAGGATTCGCTGTGGGCCGGCCTGCAGGCGGGGTCGCTGCAGGTGGTGGCGACCGACCATTGCTCGTTCACGACCCAGCAGAAGCGCACCGGCGTCGGCAACTTCACCAAGATCCCCAACGGCACCGGCGGCCTCGAGGACCGCATGCCTGTCTTGTGGACCAAGGGCGTCAACACCGGCCGTCTGACGATGAACGAGTTCGTGGCGGTGACCTCGACCAACATCGCCAAGATCCTCAACATGTATCCCAAGAAGGGCGCCATCGTCGAAGGCGCGGATGCCGACCTCGTGGTGTGGGATCCCAAGCGCAAGAAGACGATCGCGGCCAAGCACCAGCAGTCGGTGATCGACTACAACGTCTTCGAGGGCATCGAGCTGACCGGCCTGCCGCGCTTCGTCTTCACCCGCGGCGAGCTGGCGATCCAGGAGCACGAGATCAAGGCCAATCCCGGTCACGGCGAGTTCGTGGCCCGCGAGCCGCATGCGGCGGTCAACCGGGCGCTGTCGCAGTGGAAGGAGATCACCGCGCCGCGCAAGGTCGAACGCACAGGCATCCCGGCGACGGGCGTGTAGACGCGCCTGCGCGCAGGCAATCTCCGTGTACCGAACAGGGATGGCGGCCGCGCCTTGCGGCCGCAAGGATGGCGCCGGAACGACATCCGGCTTCAAGGCCAGCAAAAACATCCCGATCAAGTGGACGCCTGCCTCATCTTCGGAGAGGATGGCATGATGTGGGGTAAAGTCGGGCAATGCTCATGACAGTCAATCAAGCCACGGCGACGAGCGTCGAACGAAACGCCGTCGTCGAAGCCAGACAACTGGGGCTGACCTTCCAGACCAATGACGGCCCGGTGCGGGCGCTGTCGGACGTCAATCTGACCATCAACAAGGGCGAGTTCGTCTCCTTCATCGGGCCTTCGGGCTGCGGCAAGACGACGTTCCTGCGGGTCATTGCCGATCTCGAGCAGCCGACCGAAGGCAAGATCTCGATCAACGGCATGTCGCCCGAGCAGGCGCGCGAGGCGCGGGCTTATGGCTACGTGTTCCAGGCAGCCGCGCTGTTTCCGTGGCGGACGATCGAAAGCAATGTCGGGCTGCCGCTGGAGATCATCGGCCTGCCCAAGGCCGAGCAGCAGGCGCGCATCAAGCGCACGATGGATCTGGTCAACCTCTCCGGCTTCGAGAAGAAATATCCTTGGCAACTGTCCGGCGGCATGCAGCAGCGCGCCTCGATTGCGCGAGCGCTCGCCTTCGACGCCGACCTGCTGTTGATGGACGAGCCCTTCGGCGCGCTCGACGAGATCGTTCGCGACCACCTCAACGAACAGCTGCTTCGGCTGTGGGCGCAGACCAACAAGACGATCTGCTTCGTCACGCATTCGATTCCCGAGGCCGTCTATCTCTCGACGCGCATCGTGGTGATGTCGCCGCGGCCGGGGCGGGTGACCGACGTGATCGAGTCGACGCTGCCAGCGGAAAGACCACTCGACATCCGCGAGAGCCCGGAGTTCCTGGCGATCGCCGCGCGCGTCCGCGATGGGCTCAGGGCTGGGCACAGCTATGACGACTGACATGGGGTTCGAGGATCCTCGTACGTCGCGGATTACAACTTCGAACATCAATGGCGAGGTTATCTTGCGCGTGCCTCCCAGCCGTAACGCATTTGGGTTGGCCTTTCTGCTGGTGTGGCTAGGCGCGTGGACTGCCGGCGGAGTCATGGCGTTCAATCAGCTCGGTGTAGCGCAGGGTGGGGCACAGGGTTTTCTGCTGTTCTGGCTATGCGCATGGGCGTTGGGCTGGATTGGGGCCGTCGGCACTCTCGTGTGGCAGATTTTCGGTGCCGAGGTGATCGGGGCGACCAGCGTTGCGTTGACGCATTCCTACCGGCTGCTCTTCTGGTCGCGCACACGCAGGTTCAATCCGGCCTCCATCACAAAGCTCCGCTGGAAAGAGGGGAGTGGATCACAGTGGAGCCGCCAAGGGGATCCGTCTTCAGTGGCCTTCGATTACGGCGCGAAGACAATCCAGGTGGCCAAGGGCGTAGACTCCGGCGAGGGTGAATACATCGTCAGCACCCTTCGGCAGCGGCTTGGCCTTGAGAGGGCGCGCCCATGAACATCAAGGAACCTAAGATGTGCAGCCGCCAGCCTCGGGAGGTCCACTGATGGATCGCCTCAGAGACCGGGTCGTTCCCGTCATCACCATCCTCGTGGTCATCGTGGCCGCCTGGTATGCCTTCGCCGTCTACATGAACGCGCCGTTCCAGCGCGATCTCGACCGGCGGGCGGGCGAGACGCCGACGACGATGGAATTCATCGGCAAGACGCTGTCGCAGCCGAAGCCGACCATGCCGGCGCCGCACCAGGTGGCGCAGAATTTCTTTGAAAACACCTTCCTCAGGAAGGTCACCAGCGCGCGCAGCCTCGTCTACCATTCGTGGGTGACGCTGTCGTCGACGCTGCTGGGCTTCACTTTCGGCACTGCACTCGGCATCCTGATCGCCGTCGGCATCGTGCATGTCATCGCGCTCGACCGCTCGCTGATGCCGTGGATCATTGCCTCGCAGACGATCCCGATCCTGGCTGTCGCGCCGATGATCATCGTCGTGCTGGCGGCGATCGGCATCACCGGCCTGATCCCCAAGGCGCTGATCTCGACCTACCTGTCGTTCTTCCCCGTCGCCGTCGGTATGGTGAAGGGCCTGCGTTCGCCCGATCTCATGCATCTCGACCTGATGCACACCTACAATGCGAGCAAATCGCAGACCTTCTGGAAGCTGCGCGTGCCGGCCTCGGTGCCGTTCCTGTTCGCCTCGATGAAGGTGGCGGTGGCGGCAAGCCTCGTCGGCGCGATCGTCGGTGAGCTGCCGACCGGGGCGGTGGCCGGCATCGGCGCCAAGCTGCTCGCCGGCTCCTATTACAGCCAGACCATCGACATGTGGGCAGCACTCGTCGCCGGCTCGGTGGTCGCGGCCATGCTGGTTGTGCTGGTGGGGATCGTCGGCAGGCTTGTCGAACGTTCGATGGGCGGGAGGCCGGCATGATGAATTCCAAACCCTCCTGGCAAGTCTTGCTGGCGCTGGTGCTGTGCGCCGCCGCCATGGCGACGATGCCGATGCTTGCGACCGAGGCCACGGCGCCGATGTCGAACGGCATGTCGTCGCTTGTCATCGGGCTCGTCGCGTTGAGCGGCGTGGCCTCCTTCGCCATGTTTTCCGGCCTCGCCAGCGCTGCCGTGCTTTTCATCGGGGCGCATGGGGCCGCGTGGCTGCTGATTGCGGGCATCTCGGGCAATGAAGGCATGGCACGCACGCCGTACTTCCTGCTGCTGACCGCCGCGTGGCTGCTGGCGTGGCGCTGCGTGGCGGTGCTGTCGGCTCATAGGCCGGTGTCGCAGCAGGCCAGGACGTTGCTGCGCCTGGTGATCCCGGCGATCTTCGGCGCCTGGATCCTGATCATCTGGGAAGCGGTGACGCGCGGGGCGGGCATTCCCTTCATCCTGCTGCCGCCGCCGAGCGCGATTGCGGCGCGCATCGGCGCCTCGCTGCCGACGCTTGCCGCCGACGTGCGCCAGACGATCTTCAAGGCTGTGTTGTTCGGCTACATCGTCGGCTGCGCGTCGGGTTTCGCGGTCGCGATCCTGGCCGACCGCGTGCCCTTCCTGCGCAAAGGGCTTCTGCCGATTGGCAACATGGTGTCGGCGCTGCCGATCATCGGCGTCGCCCCGATCATGGTGATCTGGTTCGGCTTCGAGTGGCAGTCGAAGGCGGCCGTGGTCATCATCATGACCTTCTTCCCGATGCTGGTGAACACGGTTGCCGGCCTCGCCGCATCGGGACACATGGAGCGCGACCTGATGCGCACCTATGCGTCCAACTACTGGCAGACGCTGTTCAAGCTGCGCCTGCCGGCGGCAGCACCGTTCATCTTCAACGCGTTGAAGATCAACTCCACGCTGGCGCTGATCGGCGCTATCGTCGCCGAATTCTTCGGCACGCCAATCGTCGGCATGGGCTTCCGCATCTCGACCGAGATCGGGCGCATGAATGTCGACATGGTCTGGGCGGAGATCGCTGTTGCGGCTCTGGCCGGTTCCGTCTTCTATGGCGTGGTCGCCCTGATCGAGAGGGCCACCACTTTCTGGCATCCGTCTGTCCGTGGTGGGCGGGCGTGACCTGAGCTCCTTGGGCGGGGCCGCGGTCCAACTTCAGAGGGAAAAAGAAGATGAAAAGACTGATGATATCGTTGATGGCGGGAGCGATGTCGCTGGCCGCCGCACAGGCGGCACTTGCCGCCGACAAGGTGACGCTGCAGCTCAAGTGGGTGACGCAGTCGCAGTTTGCCGGCTACTACGTCGCCAAGGAGAAGGGCTTCTACGGCGAGGAGAACCTGGACGTCGACATCAAGCCGGGCGGCCCCGACATCGCGCCGGAGCAGGTGATCGCCGGCGGCGGCGCCGACGTCATCGTCGACTGGATGGGCGGTGCGCTGGCAGCCCGTGAGAAGGGCGTCGGCCTCGTCAACATCGCACAGCCCTACAAGAAGGCCGGCATGGAACTGGTCTGCCCGAAGGACGGGCCGGTCAAGACCGAAGCCGACTTCAAGGGCAAGACGCTGGGCGTCTGGTTCTTCGGCAATGAATATCCGTTCTTCGCCTGGATGAACAAGCTCGGCCTGTCGACCGAAGGTGGTGCCGATGGCGTGACCGTGCTGAAGCAGAGCTTCGACGTGCAGCCGCTGATCCAGAAGCAGGCCGACTGCATCTCGGTCATGACCTACAACGAGTACTGGCAGCTGATCGACGCCGGCTTCAAGCCGGACGAGCTGACCGTCTTCAACTACACCGCCATGGGCAATGACCTGCTCGAGGACGGCCTCTATGCGATGGAAGACAAGCTCAAGGACCCGGCCTTCGAAGACAAGATGGTGCGGTTCGTGCGCGCCTCGATGAAGGGCTGGAAGTATGCCGTCGACAATCCCGACGAGGCAGCCGGCATCGTCGTCGATAATGGTGGCCAGGACGAAAACCACCAGAAGCGCATGATGGGCGAGGTGGCCAAGCTGATCGACAATGCCGACGGCAAGCTGATCGAGGCGGCCTACAAGCGTACGGCAGAAGCGCTCCTGGCGCAGAAGATCATCACCAAGGAGCCCTCGGGCGCCTGGACGTCCACGATCACCGACAAGGCGATCAAGTAAGGTCTTCCGCCGGCGCATAGCGTTGCCGCGGGAGATGCCAACGACCTCTCCCCGCTCACTGCGGGGGGAGGAGTGGCCGCCAGGGCTCCCCAAGGCGTGCCGCGACAATGGGGAATGAGCGCTGATCTCAGCAACGACCGCCCGGGGGAGCGCCTCAGGTGGCCGTCGTTCCGGCCGAAGGCAGCCTTGATTGCCGCCTGAGCAACATGTCCTTGGCGGCGATCGCTGCGCCTGCCGTGATCAGGATGCAGGCGAGCGCGACCGACCAATGGAACGCGCCGAAGCCCGCCAGCAAGAGCACGATCACCGAAAAAAGTGGCGCCGCGTATGACAGGGCGCCCAGGACCATGATCTCGCCGTGCTTGCAGCCGTAATCCCAGGCATAAAAACCGGCTCCGAGCGGTATGGTGCCCAGGATGACGATGGCGGCCCACTGTGTTGCCGCCTCGGGCCAGATGGTGGTCTCAAGCGCCAGATGAAGCGCGAACGCAACCGCCGAGGTGATGAGGCAGTAGCCGGCGACCACGTCCGTCGGGACCTGGCCGAAGCGACGGGACAGGACCGAGTATCCGGACCAGATGAACGCGCAGGACAGCGCGATGACATGCCCTGGCCTGATCCCGTCGGCAAGTCCGACGCTGCCACCCTTGGTGATGACGACAATAGCGCCCGCAAGTCCAAGGATGACGCCGATCACGTGGTGCGTTTTCAGCTTTTCACCGGGAAGGAAGGCGGCGAACACGACAATCAGCAGCGGCCATAGATAGGCGATCAGGCTGACCTCGACGGGTGGGGCCGACTGGATCGCGAAAAAGTAGGCGCAGTGATAGATGCACAGTCCGGCCGTGCCCAACGCCCACACCTGCCATGGCTGTCGCAACGACCTGATTGCCTGGGGGCGCGCGATCCAGCTTGAGGCGCCGACAAGGCCGCCCAGGGCGAATGTCATGGCGGCAAGCTGGAACGGCGGAATGGCTCCCGCCGCGGTCGAAAGCAAGGCAAGGAACGACCAGGTCAGGATGGCGACAAAGCCAATCAGGGTTGCTGCTGTCCTGTTCATGCCCAATCCCGTCCATGCGCGAATACCTAGTTGGTGACATGGAACCAGGGGAGGACGGCGGTCGCATCAAGTCGCGCACTGTCTGGAACGCGACCTGGTCTCGCGACCCCCACCATGGCGACAGTTCCAAGCGGCTCGGGCGCAAGGCCCGACCGCCGTTCAGACGCTAGTTTGCCACCGTGTAGAAGGTCAGCGTGCGCGGCTCGCCCTTGGAATAGTTCATGCCCTCGATACGGCCGCGCTCCTTGAGTGCTGCTGCGCCGCCCGGCACTGCGGCGAGGAAGGCC
Source organism: Aminobacter aganoensis (assembly GCF_014206975.1). GTDB lineage: Bacteria > Pseudomonadota > Alphaproteobacteria > Rhizobiales > Rhizobiaceae > Aminobacter > Aminobacter aganoensis. Next base: position 784,415 of record NZ_JACHOU010000001.1, on the reverse strand, counting down.
TCGCTCTCGGCTGCCGAAACGACTGCAATGGCACATGCCGGATCTGCCGCCAGGGCTGCCGCGGCGCCCTTGCCATTGGTGAGTTCAGTGGAGGTGCCCGCGAGGAAGACCAGGCTCGGTTCGCTGTAGCCGGCCGAAGCGAGCACCGAGGTGGTGCAGGGTTTCAGCTTCTCGAACTGCGCGGCAATCTGCTGGCTGAGCCATAACGGCTTGAGCGGCGGCAGCACCTTCAGGGTCAGCACGCCGAAGGCCGCGGCTGCGGCGGCGGCGGCAATGCCGGTGCGCTTGAGCGGCGACATGTCGCTCGGCATGCCGGCGCCGAGCGTGGCGGCAACCAGGACCAGCAGCCCGGCCAATTGGCCCCACCAGGAGAACTGGCCGAGGAAGTAGGGCGTGATGCCGAGTGCGATGGCGGCAAGGCCGGCACTGATGCCGAAGACGCCAAAGGCGCAGGCGCGGCGGATCCAGAGCTGCCAGCGCGACAGCTCGATGCCTGCGGCGGACGGGTCGGTCAGCGACCAGGCCATGAGCAGGATCAGCGCGGGATAGGCCGGCAGCACATAGTGCGGCAGCTTGGTGGGGATTAGCTCGATGGCGATCCAGTAGGGCAGGTACCAGGCAAGGCAGAACAGCAGGCGCGGGTCGTCACGGAAGCGCTTGAGCGCCTTGAGACCGCCTTCGAGCGCGACGAGCGCGAAGGGCCACATGAACACGGAATAGGTCAGGAAGTAGTAGCCGGGCGGAAAGCCGTGCGATTCCTGGCCGGAGCCAACCTTGCTCAACAGGTCCTTGCCGACCGATTCCTGCCAGAATTCGGTGCCGGTCTTGATGGTGATCAGGATCAGCCAGGGCGCGGCGACGAGCAGCATCACAAGGAGGCCGGTGAAGGGCCGGAGCTTGCGCAGCCAGGAGCGGTCGCGGTCGAGAATGGCGATGGCGGCGACCGTGAGCAGGCTCAGGAACGGGATGACCGGACCCTTGATCAACAGGGCAAGGCCGTGGGCGATCCAGAACAGCCAGTTGGCCTTGCCCTGCGGCCGGCCGGCCTTGTGGCCGAGATAGACAGCGGCCAGCGCACCCTGTGCGAGCAGGGCCGTGGCGAGCAATGTCGCGTCGGTCTTGGCGATGCGCGCCTCGACGCCGAGCATCAGGATGCCCATGAGGCCGAGGCCGGCAATGACGCCGGCCGTGCGGCCGAACATGCGGTCGCCGATGAAGGCGAGCGCAAGGACGGAGAAGGTGCCGGCCAGTACCGAGACCAGGCGGTAGACCCAGATCGGGGCGTCGCTGCCCTTTCCGCTGACCAGGACCGCGGCCGACTGCAGCCAATAGATGCCGGCGGGCTTCTTGTAGCGCGGCACGTCCTGGAAGCGGATGTCGACATAGTCGCCGCTCTCGACCATCTGCTTGGTGGCCTGGACGAAGCGCGACTCGTCGCGGTCGGTCGGCGGCAGGGTGGAAATGCCGGGCGCAAAGGCAAACAGGCAGAGTGCCGCAAGCAGGAGATAGGTGAGTAGAGACAAAGACTTGTGCTGGGTCTCTGCGTTGTTGATTCCGGTTTCCAGCATGCCCGGGCTACTCGGTGTCGGCCATGGCGGCGCGCCGCTCATTGGCGATCAGCCAGAGGTTGCGGATATAGATGAACAGGCCGAGGCCCTGTCCGGCAATGAACACCGGATCCTGGCGCTGGATGGCATAGATCAAGAGCAGGGCGCCGCCGCCGAGCGAGAAGAACCAGAAGGCGACGGGAACGACCGAGCGCTTGGCGCGCTCGGAAGCGAGCCACTGCACCACGAAGCGCATGGTGAACATGCCCTGGGCAAGGAAACCGAGCAGGATCCAGCCGTCGAACTGGGCGACGAAGACATCGTGCAGCCAGGTGCCGAGTTCGGAAATCAGGTTCATTGGCCAAGCTCCGTGACCGATGGCACGACCTTGCGGCGGCGGCGCAGCCACCAGACACCGAAAAGGTCGAGGACGCCGCGCAGACCGCGATCGAGGATGCCGTAGTTGGATTTGCCGTGGCGGCGCGAGCGGTCGACGACATCGACATGGACGACGCCGCGGCCTTCGCGCAGCGAAAGCGCGGGCAGGTAGCGGTGCCAACCGTCGAAGAACGGCAACTGGCGGAACAGATCGGTGTGCAGCGCCTTGAGGCCGCAGCCGGAATCGCGCGTGCCGTCGCGCAGGATCATCTCGCGCAGGCCGTTGGCGAAGCGCGAGGACAGTTGCTTGAGTTTGGTGTCGGTGCGCTTGAGGCGTTGGCCGGCGGCGATGCCAACGGAGGGGCCGGCGGCGATCAGCGCGTCGGCAAGCCTGGGCAGGTAGGCGGGGTCGTTCTGGCCGTCGCCATCCATGGTGACGACGATGCTACCGCGCGCCGCGAAGACGCCGGAGCGGACGGCGGCACTCTGGCCGGCCGAGCGGTCGTGCCTGACATGGCGCAGGCGGCCGGCGCTGCGCGCCAGTTCGGCGAGAACGTCGGCCGTGCGATCGGTCGAGCCGTCATCGACGACGATGACCTCATAGTCGCGGCCGGCCATGGCGTCGTGGACCTCGCCGACCAGGATCGGCAGGTTCTCGGCTTCGTTCTTGCACGGAATGACGATTGAAATCATCAGCTTGCCTGGGACATGTTAGATTGGATGGTGGAATGCGCGGCCTCAATATCACCAAAGCCGCGCATTTGCCACGACGCTCGCGCTTTCCCTGGGGCAAGTCCCGCTTGTCCCAGGGGGCGGGGATCAGCGCTTGTCCCTGATGTCGCTCAGCGTGCGGGTCGGCGTGATGGCCTCGGGATCGAGCTTGATCTCGATGATCGTCGGCTTGCCGCTGGCACGCGCGCGCTCGAAGGCGGGGGCGAACTCGTCGGTCTCGCGCACCGTCTCGCCATGGCCGCCATAGGCACGGGCGAGGGCGGCGAAATCGGGGTTCCTGAGGTCGGTCGCCTCGACGCGGCCGGGATATTCGCGCTCCTGGTGCATGCGGATGGTGCCGTAGATGCCGTTGTTGACGACGATGACGATGATCGGCAGGCCGTATTGCACGGCGGTGGCGAACTCCTGGCCGTTCATCATGAAGCAGCCGTCGCCGGCGAAAGCCACGACCTCGCGCTCGGGAAACAGGCCCTTGGCGGCGACCGCCGCCGGCGTGCCGTAGCCCATCGAGCCCGACGTCGGCGCGCCCTGGGTGGCAAAGCGACGGAAGCGGTGGAAGCGGTGGACCCAGGTGGCGTAGTTGCCGGCGCCGTTGGTGAGGATGGCGTCCTCGGGCAGGACCTTTTCCAGCCAGTTCATGATCGGGCCCATCTGGACGGCACCCGGGCCGGCGAGCGGCGGGGTCGACCATTCGAGATAGGCGGCGTGCAGCGCCCTGGTGTTTTCGCTCCATGCCGGCTTTGCCGCCGGCTTGCGCTTGGCAAAGGCCTCGACGAAGGCCGCCGGTGACGCGTTGATGGCGATGGTCGGGCGGTAGACGCGGCCGAGTTCGTCGGCGTCGGCATGGACGTGGACGAGCTTCTGGTCGGGATAGGGGCTCTTGATCAGCGTGTAGTCCGAGGACGGCATCTCGCCGAAGCGGCCGCCGACAAGCAGGACCACGTCGGCGTCCTTGATCGCCTTGGCGATCTTGGGGTTGACGCCGATGCCGACGTCGCCGGCGTAGTTTTCATGCAGGTGGTCGAACAGCATCTGGCGGCGGAAGGAAACGCCGACCGGCAGCGACCAGGCCTCGGAAATCTTCTTCATGCGCTCGACGGCTTCGGCGTTCCAGCGCGTGCCACCGAGGATGACGAAGGGGTTTTTGGCGCCGTTGAGCAACGCTTCCAGCTTGACCAGTTCCTCTTCGCCGGGGCGGGTTTCGACGGCCACGGCGGGCAGGGCGACCGGGGCCTCGACGACGCTGGTCAGCATGTCCTCGGGCAGCGAGATGACGACGGGGCCGGGGCGGCCGGAAGTGGCGACGGAAAAGGCGCGGGTGAGCAGCTCGGGGATGCGCGCGGCATCGTCGATCTCGACCACCCACTTGGCGATGTCGCCGAAGAAGCGGCGATAGTTGACCTCCTGGAAGGCCTCGCGCTCCTTGGCGTGGCTGGCCACCTGGCCGATGAACAGGATCATCGGGATGGAATCCTGCATGGCGATGTGCACGCCGGCCGACGCGTTGGTGGCGCCGGGGCCGCGGGTGACGAAGCAGATGCCGGGCTTGCCGGTGAGGCGGCCGTGGCAGTCGGCCATCATCGCGGCACCCCCCTCCTGGCGGCAGACGATGCTGCGGATCTTGGAATCATGCAGGGCGTCGAGCACGGCCAGGTAGGATTCGCCCGGCACGCAATACATGCGGTCGACGCCATTGGCCTCGAGCGCGTCGACGATCAGTTGTCCGCCGGTCTTCATTTTTGTTTCTTCTCCAGTTCGGCAAGGATTTCCGCGGTGTGTTCCCCCAGCCGCGGTGAAGGTCTGACATAAGAAAGAGGGGTCTCGGACATGACCATTGGCGCGCGCACCGAGGGCAGCTTGTTGCCGTGGCCGTCGTCGAGATCCATGCGCATGCCGCGGGCGATCGCCTGCGGGTCGGCGAAGGCCTGGCCGATGTTGTTGATGGGGCTTGCCGGCACGCCTGATGCCTCGAGCCGGGCGAGCAAGGTTTCGCGGTCGAAGGCGGCGAGTGCGGCGACGATCTTTTCGCGCAGTTCGACACGGTTGGCGACGCGCGCCGAATTGGTGGCGAAGAGCGGGTCGGCGGCGAGGTCGTCGAGGCCGACGATGGCGCAGAATTTCTGGAACTGGCCGTCATTGCCGACAGCGAGGATGAAGTGGCCGTCGCGCACCGGCAGCACCTCGTAGGGCGAGATGTTGGGATGGGCGTTGCCCATCTGCACCGGCGAATTGCCCGAGACCAGGTAGTTGAGGTTCTGGTTGGCGAGCACCGACATCTGGGCGTCGAACAGTGCCATGTCGACATGCTGGCCCTGGCCGGTGGCTTCGGCGTGGCGCAGTGCCGCCTGGATGGCGATGACCGAATAGAGGCCGGTGAAGATGTCGGTGACGGCGACGCCGACCTTCTGCGGCTCGCCGCCGGCAGGGCCGGTGATCGACATCAGGCCGGACATGCCCTGGACGATGAAATCGTAGCCGGCGCGTGGGGCGTAAGGGCCCGACTGGCCAAAGCCGGTGATCGAGCAGTAGACCAGCTTCGGATTGATCTTCTTCAGGCTGTCGTAGTCGAGGCCGTATTTCTTGAGGCCGCCGAGCTTGAAGTTCTCGATCAGAACGTCGGCGTCCGACACCAGCTTGCGCACGATCTCCGCGCCTTCCGGCGTCGAGAAGTCGAGCGCGATCGAGCGTTTGCCACGGTTGCAGGAGTGATAATAGGCGGCCGACAGGTTCTCGCCGTCGTGGCCGGTGACGAAGGGGGGCCCCCATTTGCGGGTGTCGTCGCCGCCATCGGGGTTTTCCACCTTGATGACATCGGCGCCGAGATCGGCGAGCAACTGTCCGGCCCAGGGGCCAGCGAGGATGCGGGCGAGTTCGATGACGCGGACGCCGTGAAGGGGCGGATGGCTCATGGGGCACCAGAGATCATTTCGGTCGCGCCACGATCTATCAGGAGTCCCGGTGTGCCGCCACCACGTTGCGATGGGCCAGCACCCATGTTCACCGCGGAAATGTAAGGTCGAGCCAGCCGGCGAAATCGGCCATGATGGCATCGCGGTTCAGCTCGTTCAGGCTTTCGTGGCGGGTTTCGGCGTAAACCGTTGAAACGAGATTCGAAAAACCCATCCGGCGCAGGCGGGAAGCAAGCGCCTCGGTCGCCTTGCCGCCATCGGTTGCCGGATCGTGGGCACCGCCGGCGAGGTTGAACGGCAGGTCCTTGCGCACGCTTGCAAAGTTGCGGTCGTCGGCACCGGCAAAGACCAGCTCGAAAATGTCGGTCCACATCGACACCGAGGCATTCCAGCCGCAGAGCGGGTCGGCGATGTAGGCATCGACCTCTGCCGCGTCGCGTGACAGCCAGTCGAAATCGGTGCGGCGGCCGGGGATCTTCTTCGCCCAATCTCCGAAGGTCAGCCGGGGCAGGATGCGCGAGGGCACGTCGGAACCCAGCCGGAAGCGCTCGAAGGCGAGGATCGCCTGTGCCAGCCGGCCGAGGAGGCCGGCGGAGAAATTGGCGTTCCAGATGGCTGCGGCTGCGACCTGTTCAGAATGGCGCAGCACGAAGTTGAGTGCGATCAGCCCACCCATGGAGTGGCCGAAGACCACCACCGGCAGGCCGGGATGCTGGACGGCGATGAAGTCGTGCACGGCGCCGACGTCGGCAAGGACGCGATCGACGCCGTCCCTGGCCGCAAAACGCCCGGTGGGCGCATCGGGCGCCGAGGTCGCGCCATGGCCGCGATGGTCATGGGCGTAGACGTGGCAGCCGTGGCCGGCGAGGAAGTCGGCGAAGCGGCCATAGCGCGCGGCATGCTCGGCCAGCCCGTGGTTGACCTGCACCACCGCCCGGGCAGGGACCTCGGCGCGGCGGACAAACAGGTTGATATGGGCACCCGTGGGCGATGCGAGCGGAATGCGGCTGTCGAACGGCATTGTTGTCTTCCCTCGACCCGGACTGTTGAGGGTGCAAGCCTTGCGCGTCAAGGGCGGCGGCAGCGGATCAACACGACAATGTCAGGAGGCGGCGGCAGGGCACTTGTTCGCTCGACATCAGCCCATATATTCCGCTAACCCCAGCGCCGGCGTGCCCCCAGCCGGTTTTTGCTTCCATTTTCATTCACATCTCAAGCGATGATCGCCATGCAGCCGATTATTTCCGTTTCCAATCTTTCCAAGACATATGCGTCGGGCTTTTCGGCGCTGAAGAACATCAATCTCGACATCAGCCGTGGCGAGATCTTCGCCCTGCTCGGGCCGAATGGCGCCGGAAAGACGACGCTGATCAGCATCATCTGCGGCATCGTCAACCCGACCGAAGGCACGGTGCTGGCGGACGGGCACGACATCGTTCGCGACTACCGCGACGCGCGTTCGCGCATCGGGCTGGTGCCGCAGGAACTGACCACCGATGCCTTCGAAACCGTGTGGGCGACGGTCAGCTTCAGCCGCGGCCTGTTCGGCAAGCCTGCCAATCCGGCCCATATCGAGAAGATCCTGAAAGACCTTTCGCTGTGGGAGAAGAAGGACAGCAAGATCATGACGCTGTCGGGCGGCATGAAGCGGCGCGTGATGATCGCCAAGGCGCTGTCGCACGAACCGCAGATACTGTTCCTCGACGAGCCGACCGCCGGCGTCGACGTCGAACTGAGGCGCGACATGTGGGAGGTGGTGCGTTCGCTGCGCGAAACCGGCGTCACCATCATCCTGACCACGCACTACATCGAGGAGGCCGAGCAGATGGCCGACCGAGTCGGCGTGATCAGCCATGGCGAGATCATCCTGATCGAGGACAAGGCGGAGCTGATGCACAAGCTCGGCCGCAAGCAGCTGACGCTGCAGCTGCAGCAGAGGCTGGAGCAGGTGCCGGCGGAGCTTTCGAGCCACGGGCTGGAGCTGTCCGACGACGGCAACGAGCTCGTCTACACCTATGACACCCAAGGCGAGCGGACGGGCATCACCGCGCTGCTCAAGGATCTCAACGACGCCGGAATCCGCTTCAAGGACCTGCAGACCAAGCAGAGTTCGCTGGAGGAGATCTTCGTCAACCTGGTGAGTGAACGGCGATGAATTATCACGCTATCCGCGCAATCTACCTGTTCGAAATGGCGCGCACCTGGCGCACTCTGCTGCAGAGCATCGTTTCGCCGGTCATTTCGACCTCGCTCTATTTCGTCGTCTTCGGCGCGGCCATCGGCTCGCGCATCAGCGAGATCAACGGCATCAGCTACGGCGCCTTCATCGTGCCGGGGCTAATCATGCTGTCGCTTCTGACGCAAAGCATCTCCAACGCCTCGTTCGGCATCTATTTCCCGAAATTCGTCGGCACCATCTACGAACTGCTGTCGGCGCCGGTGTCCTATCTGGAGATCGTCATCTCCTATGTCGGGGCGGCGGCGTCGAAGTCGATCATCCTCGGGCTGATCATCCTGGCGACCGCCTCGCTGTTCGTGCCGCTGCAAATCCAGCATCCCGGCTGGATGCTGCTGTTCCTGGTGCTGACGGCCGTCACCTTCAGCCTGTTCGGCTTCATCATCGGCATCTGGGCCGGTAATTTCGAGCAATTGCAGCTTGTGCCGATGCTGATCGTGACCCCGCTGACCTTCCTTGGCGGCAGCTTCTACTCCATCGACATGCTGCCGCCGCTGTGGCGCACCGTGTCGCTGTTCAACCCGGTGGTCTATCTGGTGAGCGGCTTCCGCTGGAGCTTCTTCGGCGTGTCCGACGTCAATGTCGGCATCAGCCTCGGCATGACGCTTGCATTCCTCGCGGCCTGCCTGATCGCGGTCTGGTGGATCTTCAGGACCGGCTGGCGCATCAAGGCGTAGGACGGGCGGCTATTCGGCCCATTCCCTGTCGGCGGTGAAGGCGATGGTCAGCCAGCGGTCGGGACCTTCATCGCCAAGGGCGTCGCCGATCTCGTCGCGCAGGCGGTCCCATGCCTCGATGGTTTTCGCGGGCAGGCCGGGCGGCACGATGAAATAGAGTTCGATCTGCATCAGGCGGCCGACCTTGGCGACATAGGCGCGGTAGGACACGAAGCCGTGCCTGGCCACGGTGGCACGGGCGACTTCGTCGACATGTGTCTTGAGGGCTTCCGGCGTGATCAGGAGGATGTCGGAGAAGGCCTGGCGGACGGTGCCGACGGGCATCGGGATGATGATCAGGCAGACGAGCGCCAGCACGGCGGGGTCGACATAGGGCGCGATCCAGGCAAGCTCGGTGCCTTCGACCAGGCTGCCGCCGATGAAGGCAACCAGCAGGGCCGCGGTGATGCCGCCGGACATCATCCACGCGGTGACGTCGAGGGTGACGAAGTCGGACTGGATGGTCCGGTTGGCGCGGTTGCCGATGAACGCCATGGTCAGGCAGGCGGCGAGCGTCACCGCCGCATAGACGATGGCGAAGTCGAATTCGAGCTGGCGGCCGCCGGCCAAGAGGCTGGCGATGGCGTTGATCAGGGCGTAGATCGACACGCTCATCAAGACGATGCCGTTCATGCCCAGGACGATGGGCTCAAGGTGCCAGAAGCCGAGCGAAAAGCGCTTGTGCAGCCGGCGATTGTGGTTGGCATTGCTGGTGATGAGCCGCGCGACGATCAACGCCAGGATGGTCATGGTCGCGTCGGCGAGGGAATAGGCGCCATCGAAGGCGATCGAGGACGAACCGCTCAAGACGCCGAAGGCAATGCCGAACAGCGCGACGACGAAGGTCACGGCGATGGAAATCCGAAGGAGCTTCGTTTCGCTGAGCATGGCGCCGGTTATGGAATGGCGCGGAGACGATGTCTATCGGCAGCCGCCGGCGGCTGTGGCCAGCCGGCGATTGCGGGCCGTCCGTCAGATGCTCTTGCCGTTAGATGCGAGGCGGAAGCTTTCGCGTCCGCCGCTCGGCACGACGATCATCTGCTTGACCTTGCCCTGCTTGAAGGCGGTGAGGAAACGCTTGTAGTCGGCGAAGGCGACGCAGCCATGCGACTCCTCGCGGCCGCCGCGCAGCAGGTAGCTGTGGGTCAGGAAGCCGTCGCGGCCATATTTGTTCTTGCCGTCGACGGGCAGCATGCGGATCGCCTCGACTCCGTGGAAGCGGCTTTCGCGCATCCTGAGGTTATAGGTGTGGGGCGGGGTCGGGCCGTTCATCTTGACGTGCACGTAGCGCGGGTTGTCGGCCATGTTGCCGATGCCGGAATGCGCCTCGAGCACGCTGCCGTCGGGCATGTAGACCTTGGCAGCGCTGATGTCGTAGACGGCGACGCCATTGCCGGCCCTGGTCTTGCCGCCGAACATGTTGCGCAGCGACTGGCCAAGGGTGCTGCCTGGCTTGTCTTCCGGGACCTCCGGGCGGGCATAGGCGAGCTTCTCAGGCTTCTTCGTTTCGCGCTTGCCGGCGACTTCCGGAGCATCCGCCTCGGGCTCGCCGGCGTCCGCCTCGGCGGGCCTGGCTTGCGGGCGCAGCTCCGGCCGGGGGGCCGCGGACGGGGTCTCGGCATAGTCGGGCAGGGCGGCTTCCGCTTCGGCCTGTGCCGCGGCGAGGTCCTCGGAAGGACCGGTCAGCAGCGTGGAGAGCGCGGTGTCGGCGGCGCCTCCCGGCGAAGGATCGGCATAAGCGAGCATCGTCGGGTGCTGCGTCGTCGAGGCGGGCAGCGGCACGTCCTGGCTGGGCGCTGTTGCGGCGATGCGTTCTGGCGCGGCCTTGTCGACCGAGGCGAACAGGCTGGCGAGCGTCTTCGAGCTGAGATCGGCCTGCCTTGCGATGGTGTCGAAGCGGGCGGCATGGCCGGATGGGGGGGCGATGCCGGCATGGCGGGCGGATTTGCCCAGGCTGCCGGCCAGGCTGGCCGTGGCGACCGGCCTGTCATCCTTGGCCGTGATCCGGGGCTTGGCGGCGGCGACCAGTCGCGACGCCTTGTCGGTGCTGACATAGGCCGTGGGCCACGCCTTGGCGACCTTGACCACGTGGACCTGCGGCTTGGGCGCGAAATGGGTCGCATCGAAAGCGCGGGTGTTGCCCATCGCCACCATGCCGGCCATCGACCACGCGGCCACGCCCGCAAAGGCGGTGCCGAGGGAAGCGATCAGCAATGGACGCAAAAGACGGCCAAGAGGCCGAAAATAAACGGTTTTACTCACTAACGCGTAGCAGACCAGTCGTCCCGCAAACGTCGTACGGCCGGCGAGCGACCGCAGTGCGTGATTTCCGGAATGTCCCCAACTCGACAGAACGATGGAGAAAGGATGGACAAATATGGTTAAATTTTGCTTTGCGCCTGCAGTCGCGTCAGGAGCACCGTGTTGGCGGGCCGATACGGCACCCCGAAAGCATTTGCCGTTTGGGGTGGGATGGCCTACATAGCGCGCAAATCTCCGTTCACCTGAAGCAGGATACGCGCGCGTGGCACGCCAGTTCATCTATCACATGTCGGGACTGACCAAGTCCTACGGCACCAAGAAGGTGCTGGATAATCTCAACCTGTCGTTCTACCCGGACGCCAAGATCGGCATCTTGGGCCCCAACGGCGCCGGCAAGTCGACCGTGCTCAAGATCATGGCCGGCCTCGACAAAGAATGGTCGGGCGAGGCCTGGCTGGCCGACGGTGCGACCGTCGGCTACCTGGCGCAGGAGCCGCATCTCGACCCGGCCAAGACCGTGTTCGAGAACGTCATGGACGGCGTCGCCAAAAAGACCGCCATCATCGAGCGCTACAACGAGCTGATGATGAACTACTCGGACGAGACCGCCGACGAAGGCGCGCGTCTGCAGGACGAGATGGACCGCCTCAACCTCTGGGACCTGGAACAGCAGGTCGAGATGGCGATGGACGCGCTGCAGTGCCCGCCCGCCGATTCCGAGGTGACCCAGCTGTCGGGTGGCGAGCGCCGCCGCATCGCGCTGTGCCGCCTGCTGCTCGAGCAGCCCGACCTGCTGCTGCTCGACGAACCGACCAACCATCTCGACGCCGAGACGACGGCGTGGCTGGAAAAGCACCTGCGCGACTATCCAGGTTCGGTGCTGATCATCACCCACGATCGCTACTTCCTCGACAACGTCACCGGCTGGATCCTCGAGCTCGATCGCGGCCGCGGCATTCCCTACGAGGGCAACTACACCAAATATCTCGACGCCAAGGCCAAGCGCCTGATCCAGGAAGGCCGCGAGGACGATTCGCGCCAGAAGGCAATCTGGCGCGAGCGTGAGTGGATCGCGTCCTCGCCCAAGGCGCGTCAGACCAAGTCGAAGGCCCGTATCAAGGCCTATGAAGAACTGGTCGAGCAGTCGCAGAACCGCAAGCCGACCGACACCCAGATCGTCATTCCGGCCGGCGAGCGGCTCGGCAATGTGGTGATCGAGGTCGAGGGCGTGAACAAGGGCTACGGCGACGAGCTGCTGATCGAGGACCTGAACTTCAAGCTGCCGCCCGGCGGCATCGTCGGCGTCATCGGCCCGAACGGCGCCGGCAAGACCACGCTGTTCAAGATGATCACCGGCCAGGAAACGCCCGACAGCGGCTCGATCCGTGTCGGCGAGACCGTCAAGCTCGGCTATGTCGACCAGAGCCGCGACGCGCTCGACCCGACCAAGACCGTGTGGGAAGAGATTTCCGGCGGTGCTGAAGTCATCAAGCTCGGCAAGCACGAAGTGAACAGCCGCGCCTATTGCTCGTCGTTCAACTTCCGCGGCGGCGACCAGCAGCAGAAGGTCGGCAATCTGTCGGGTGGCCAGCGCAACCGCGTCCACCTCGCCAAGATGCTGAAGAACGGCGGCAACGTGCTGCTGCTCGACGAACCGACCAACGATCTCGACACCGAAACGCTCGGCGCGCTCGAAGACGCGCTCGAAGCCTATGCCGGCTGCGCCGTCATCATCTCGCACGATCGTATGTTCCTCGACCGCATGGCCACCCACATGCTCGCCTATGAAGGCGACGCGCATGTCGAGTGGTTCGAGGGCAACTTCGAAGAGTATGAGAAGGACAAGATCCGCCGCCTCGGCGCGGAGGCCGCCGCCCCGCACCGGATGAGCCACAAGCGCCTGACGCGCTGATCTCCTGGACTTTCATTACGCCCCGCTCAAAGCGGGGCGTAATTCGTTTCGGGATCGAATGTCCTGCAGGCGTATTCGAAGCGCTCCTGCTGGCGTAGACTGGGCTTCGGCGAATCTGCGGCGGGGCAGGTTTCGCGACGGATTTCAGGCATCGGACGGTTTTCATGCATCGCGTCATCATCAGCGGCATCGGCGTTGAAATTCCTGATGCATCGATCAGCAACGACGAACTGGTCGAGAGCTTCAACGCCTGGGCCGACATCGAGAACGCCAGGCGCTTGTCGGTGGGCGAAGAGCCGATCAAGAAGTCGGACAGCGACTTCATCGTCTATGCCTCAGGGGTGAAAAACCGCCATGTGCATACGCTCGACGGCATTCTCGACCCCGAGCGTATGGCGCCGCGCATCGCGCCGCGGGCCGACGATGCGCTGTCGGTCGAAGCCGAGTTCGGCGTCGCCTCGGCGCGAAAGGCGCTCGACCATGCCGGGTTGACCGGCGCGGACATCGACATGGTCATCTGTGCGGCATCGCACCAGCAGCGGCCCTATCCGGCGATCTCCATCGAGATCCAGAAGGAACTCGGCATCGAGGGCGCGGCCTTCGACATGAGCCTCGGCTGCTCGTCGTCGGCAGCGGCGCTGCATGTCGCCTATAACCTGGTACGCGCGGGCGGCCAGAAGCGGGTGCTGATCGTGACGCCGGAGATCATTACCGGGCATCTCAATTTCCGCGACCGGCAGACACATTTCATCTTCGGCGACGCGTCGGTGGCGATGGTGGTCGAGGCGCTCGGGCCGAAGGAGACGCGGCCGGGGCGGTTCGAAATTCTCGACACGCGCAACTGGACGCAGTTCTCCAACAACATCCGCACCAATTTCGGCTTCCTGCTGCGCGCCGGCCAGGAACACACTTCCGTCGTTACGATGGAGGGCAACATGATCAAGCAGGTCGGCAACAAGGTGTTCAAGGAGGTGACGCATGCGGCGCACCGCTTCATCACCGTCTTCCTTGCCGACCACGGCATGACGCCCTCCGATGTCAGGCGCTACTGGCTGCACCAGGCCAATGCGCGGATGAATGCGATGATCCTGAAGCTGGCGCTGGGCCACGAGGCCAACCAGGACACCGCCCCGATGGTGCTGGAACGGCTGGGCAATACGGCGGCGGCAGGCGCCATCATCGCGCTCAAGGAAAACCACGAGGACATGAAGCCGGGCGAGCACGGACTGATCTGCGCCTTCGGTGCCGGTTATTCGATCGGCGGCGCGCTGGTGCGGATGCACTGACGCATCAGCCCGGGTGATCCCCAGATCAGGCTTTTTGTCTGGATTTTCTGTTGCCCGATCGGCATGGTGCCGCCTCACATTGAGAGGCGAACGATGCTCGATCCGACACTGCGCAGGGAAGGCGAACCTGAAATCCTGCCCGGCAGGAAGCTCGCCGCGCGGGTCGCCGGCATTTATACCGCGCCATCGGATCACTTCGTCACGCGCGCCGTGGAGGCGCTGCCGCTCGGCTTCGAAGGCATCGACGGCGATTTTCATGCCGGCCACACCCGCCGCTCAGGCGGGCGCGAGCCGTGGTATCCGCGCGGCACCGAGATGCGCAACGAGCGCCAGCTGTCGATCGTGGCGCCGGACGAACTCGCCATCGTCGCCGGGCGCATGGGGCTCAGCGAGATCAAGCCGGAGTGGATCGGCGCCAATCTCCTGCTCGACGGCGTGCCGATGCTGTCGATGCTGCCGTCGGGCACCATGCTGTTCTTCAAGGGCGGCGTGACGATCAAGATCGACGGGCAGAACGCGCCGTGCCGCATCGCCGGGCGCTCGATCGCCGAGCATGCGGGCATGGCCGACCACGATGCCGGCTCGCTGATGTTCCCCAAGGCGGCCAAGCGCCTGCGCGGGCTGGTGGGCTGGGTGGAAAAGCCCGGCGCGATCTTCGCCGGCGAAGAGGTGTCGGTGCGCGTGCCGGAGCAGTGGATCTACAGGGCGTAGCCCGTCAGCGAGGGAGGCTGGCATCCGTGAGGGGGCCAGCCGCATAGGCCGCAGTCTTCTTGATGGTGGTGACCTTGTAGACCTTTCCCGTCTTGTCGTAGGTCGTCCATTCTCCGACCTGGACGCCTTTGGAAAAATGGCCGGAGCGCAGTTTCGTGCCGTCCTTGCGGAACCATTCCCAGTAGCCGTCGGCCTGGCCGTCGCGCGTTTGACCAACGATCCACAGGCTGCCGTCCTTGTGATGATGGCGGTAGGGCTCGATGCTTTCCGTCATGCGCCTGCTCCTCTCAAGCTGCGATGGCCGTGGAGGAAAGCAGAGATGGTGCGCGCGAGCAATGGGGCGGCGCGGGTCGCGTCCGGACCGGGATGGCTGAACAAAACAAGCAAGTTGTCGGAAGTCGCACCTGTCGTTCGTCCTTTGGCTGAAGAGTGCGAGAAGTGGATACCTGACCATGAAAACGATCGCGGCAATCGGAGGCTTCAAATGACCCCCACCATCACGGCCTTCGAGCGGTCGCCCGACCGTGGCAGGGGACAGGCGCGCGACATGCGTGTTCGCTGGGCGCTCGAAGAAGTCGGCCAGTCCTACGACGTTCGCCTCGTGTCGTTCCCTGAATTGAAGAAGCCCGCGCATCGCGCGCTTCATCCTTTCGGGCAGATCCCGACTTATGAGGAGGGCGATCTCGTGCTGTTCGAATCGGGGGCGATCGTCTTGCACGTCGCCGAACGTCATGCGGGTCTGTTGCCGGACGATGCCAACGCCCGGGCTCGCGCGATCACATGGATGTTTGCCGCGCTGAGCACGCTGGAGCCGCCGATCGTCGATCGGGAAATCGCGCGGCTCGTGGAACGCGACGAGCCGTGGTTCGCGCAGCGCATGCCGATCGTCGAGGATCGTATCCGTGGCCGGTTGGGCGAGCTTTCCGTTCGCCTTGGCGATGCCGGCTGGCTTGACGATGCATTCAGCGCCGGCGATCTGATGATGGTGATGGTGCTGCGCCGGTTGAACGGATCGGGGTTGCTGGAGGAATATCCCAGCCTTGCCGCCTACGTTGCCCGCGGCGAGGCGCGGCCGGCTTTCAAGCGGGCATTCGCTGCCCAGTTGGCGGTGTTCACCGCCGCATCGACGGGCTGATTGCACTCTGCTCCCTAGACATCCTCGTCATCGGGATCGAGCAGGCGGGTGGCGCGCCAGCGGGTGAGGATGGCGTTGATCTGGTCGATGACGAAGAAGCGGGCGGAATCGCGGTCGTAGCCCTCCGACAGCAGCTTTTCGTAGTCGCTGTGGGCGTGGCGGACATGGGCGACGGTCGCCAGCCAGACGGCGATGGACGGCGGAAGCGTCTTCATGTGCACGGCCAGCGCGTCGGCGCGGATGACTTCGATGTCGGCGTAGGGTGCCAGCGGCAGCAATGCTGTCAGCGACTTGGCAACGGCGCGGCGGCGGCCGGTCGGCGCATTCATGCACGGCCTTCCTTGACGGGACGCGCAGCGTCGGGGAAGGCATCGACGGATGCGAAATACGGCTTCAGGTCGATGACCGGCGTGTCGTCGAGCGCGTCGATGGCGTCGAGCTCGATGCGGCCGGCATCGACGTCGAGCGCAACGATGCGGGCGACATGCATTCCTATCGGGTTTGGCCGGGCAGGCGAGCGCAGGGCGAAAACGCCTTTGGCGTCAGATGCATGGCGCGGTTTCTGTACAATCAGATTCCGCGGCGCCTTCTCGAACCAGCTCAAGATGACGACGTGGCTGAAGCCAGCCAGCCCGGCGAGGCCCGGCCGATAGAGCGTGTCGACGGTCACGGTTGCGCCGCCGCCACGCTCGCGCGCGGCATCCATGTTCTTGGGGCATTCCTCGCGCAGCTTCCACGGCGAGGCGATGCGGCCGATGAAGACGAGACTGGCGTCGCCCGGCTGGCCGGCAGGATCGACCGACAACGCCACTTCGCCCTCGCGTTGTTCGAACATCTGCATGGCGTCCTCCCACCGTCGCGCCATTTTCTTGCCCGCATGCGACATTGGGCGTTGCAATCACTCGCTACGTCACATAAAGATATGTTTATGTCTTTTGGCGAGAACCAAAGCCGATGCACGTTACGCTCGACACCATGGTAGATACCTTGAAGGCGGCCGCCGAATCCAGCCGCCTTCGCATCCTGACGCTGCTTTCGCGCGGCGACCTGACGGTTTCCGACCTGACCGAAATTCTCGGCCAGTCGCAGCCGCGCGTGTCGCGTCATCTCAAGCTGCTGCTCGAGGCAGGCCTGATCGACCGCTACCAAGAGGGCTCGTGGGCCTTCTTCCGCCTCTCCGACGCCGACCAGGCGCGCGGCTTCGTGCAGGGTCTGGTGTCGGGCATCGACACGGGCGACGGCCAGGTGGTGCGCGACTTCGAGCGCCTCGTCGACGTTAAGCGCAAGCGGCAGGAGAGGGCGGCTCATTATTTCAGCGCCAATGCCGCGAGCTGGGACGAGATCCGTACACTGCATGCGCCTGACAGGGCCGTCGAGGCCGCCCTGCTGAAGCTGGTCGGCAAGCGGCCGTTCCAGTCGATGCTCGACCTCGGCACCGGCACCGGCAGGCTGCTCGAAATCTTTGCGCCGCTCTATCGCCGCGGCGTCGGCATCGACATGTCGCGCGAGATGCTGGCGGTGGCACGCGCCAATCTCGACAAGGCGGGCGTGGCGCATGCGCAGGTACGCCAGGGCGACATCTTCTCGCCGCCGGTCGAGCGCGACGCCTTCGATCTCGTCACCGTCCACCAGGTGCTGCATTTCCTCGACGATCCGGCCCGTGCCATCCAGGAGGCGGCACGCCTGCTGCGCCCGTCGGGGCGGCTGGTGATCGTCGATTTCGCGCCGCACGGCCTCGATTTCCTGCGCTCAGAACATGCGCATGCCCGCCTCGGATTCTCGGACCGGCAAATTGCCGACTGGCTGGCCGAGGCAGGGCTGGAGCTCGACGATACGCAGGAGTTCGAGCCGCGCGGATCGTCCAAGGCCAGCCTGACCGTCAAGCTTTGGCTGGCGCATGACCGCCGCCAGCTGATCGCCGAACCAACTCCAGACATTCAAGCCGCAAGGGAAACCGCCTGATGAATCAATACCCCCTGTCCAGGCGTTCCGACATCGGCAACAAGATCCGGGTGTCGTTCGAGTTCTTCCCGCCCAAGAACGACGAGATGGAGGCGCGGCTGTGGGACACGGTGACCAGGCTCGAGCCGTTGAAGCCGCAGTTCGTGTCGGTGACCTACGGTGCCGGCGGCACGACGCGTGAGCGCACCGCGCGCACCGTGAAGCGCATCCTGCAGGAATCGACGTTGACGCCGGCCGCGCACATGACCTGCGTCGATGCCACGCGCGAGGAGGTCGACCAGGTGATCGCGGAGTTTGCCGCCATGGGCGTCAAGCGTTTCGTGGCGCTGCGCGGCGACCCGAAGGAAGGCGTCGGTGCGGCCTACCAGCCCCATCCGGGCGGCTATGCCAACGGCGCCGAGCTGGTCGGCGCGCTGAAGGCGCAGGGCGATTTTGACATCTCGGTCTCGGCCTATCCGGAAAAGCACCCCGAAAGCCCCGACTTCGCCACCGATTTCGACATGCTGAAGCGCAAGGTCGACAAGGGCGCGACACGGGCCGTTACCCAGTTCTTCTTCGACAACGACCTTTACGAGCGCTATGTCGAGCGTGCCCGCAAGGCCGGCATCTACATTCCGATCGTGCCGGGCGTGCTGCCGATCCACAGCTTCGCGCAGGTGGCGAATTTCTCGGCGCGCTGCGGGGCGCATGTGCCGTACTGGCTGGCGGAGCGTTTCGAGGGGCTGGACCGGGACCCGCAAACGCATGCGCTGGTGGCTGCGGCAGTGGCGGTCGAGCAGGTGCTCGATCTCGTCGAACGCGGCGTCAGCGACTTCCATTTCTACACGATGAACCGCGCCGACCTCGTGGTGGCGGTGTGCCACATGATCGGCATCCGGCCGCAGCCGGCGGTGCAGGGCTCTGCGGCCGCCTGAGCGGCTGCCCAAGAAGCTGCAAAGTAGTTTGCGCGCCCGCGGATGGGCAGCGCTGTAGAACCAAAAAGGCCGGGACATTCATCCCGGCCTTTTCGAAGCTGTCCACCTTAGAGGTGCTATCGTCTTCCGCCGTCTAGCGGCCTTTTATGGAAGAACTCCAACGATGAGCGCGCCGATAAAAGCAAACGCGGCGCAAATCATGAGTGCATTGATTGACCTAGTCAGTCCCATGCATAGCCTCCTCTGCGCAAGCCACAGGCCGGAATCTAGGGTCATTTCGGTCACACACAAGCGAAAAATGTGCTGCATTGCGACAAGATTGTGAGAAATGCGACGCATTCTCCGCTCTTAGCCTTTGGTTTTGTTTACCAAAACGGCCGGCCAAGGTTGTGGAGAAATTGTGGCAAACTCCTAGCCCGCAGCGGCTGCCCGGCGCCTGAACAGGCGTCCGTCGATGGTGACGAGCCCCAGCGCGATCAGCGCCATGCCGCCCAGTTCGAAGGCTTCGAGGCGTTCTCCAAGGAAGGTCACGCCGAGCAGGATGGCGCTCGCCGGCACGACCAGGGTGACCAGCGACGTGTTGGTGGCGCCCGCCGAGGCGACCAGGCCGAAGAACAGCAGATAGGCACAGGCTGTCGAAACGAGCGCCAGGGCGAAGACGGCCATCCAGGCGCCGCTGCTCGCCGCAAACAGGCCGCCGGTCCCATGCACGGCGAGCACGACCGGTATCATGATGATGGTGGACGCGGTGAGCTGGCCAGTCGCCACGACTGCCGGTGGCACGCCCCTGAGTCGCCGCGCCACCATCAGCGCAAGGGCGTAGGACAGCGATGCGCCGATGAGCGCCAGCTTGGCCCAGACCGGCCCGCCGAGGCCGGCGATCAGCCCGGGCCCGATCATCACCGCGGTGCCCAGTATGCCGAGCGCTATGCCGGCGAGCTTGTTCCAGTTCAGCTTCTCGTCGGTGGTCATCATGTTGGCGATGACCAGCGTCCAGAACGGCGTGGTGGCGTTGAGCACCGATGCGAGACCGGCGCCGATCTCGGTCTGGCCGACAAAGATCAGCGAGAAGGGAATGACGTTGTTGACCAGTGCCAGCCCGAACAGCGTCGCTGCCAGCGGCAGGGCAAGGCGGAAGGAAGGGCCGCGGACGAGCAGATAGAGGTGCAGCGCGCATGCGGCGATCATCACCCGGAACAGCACGAGCTTGAGCGGTGCAATCTCGGCCACTGCGATATGGACGAAAAAGAACGAACCGCCCCAGATGACCCCCAGGAGCAGCAGTCTTGCCCAATCGCGTGCACTCATTTCGGCTTCCTTCTTCGCTTCGTCACATTCGACAGCTACGCGCGGTTCTCGGGTAGGGCCACCCGAATCCAAAAGGTGACGCAACGCTCCTGCCAAACCCGCTCGGGTTGCATCATCGGCGGCTTGGTTTAGATTTCGGCCGGCAACGAGGAGCATCCATGCAGCGATTCGAGAACGCCCGCGAGGCCGCATTGGCGCTCCGTCCGGATGCCCCGGTCTATTGTTTCCGGCCCGAAGTGCTCAAGACCGATGCCAGGAACTTCATGGAGATGTTCCCCGGCAGGACCGCCTATGCCGTCAAGACGAACGGCGAGCTGATCGTGCTCAAGACGCTGGTCGAGGCCGGGGTGACGATGTTCGACGTGGCATCGCCCGGCGAGTTCGCGGCGGTGCGGGAGGTCTCGGCCGAGGCCGAAATGATCTACATGCACCCGGTCAAGGCGCAGTCCGACATCAGGCTGGCGCTGGAGACCTATGGCATCCGGGTGATCGCCGTCGACCATGAGGACGAGATCAACAAGCTCAACCGCGTGGTGCGGGCGCTCGACATCGATCCCGGTGCGATCACCGTGTTCGTGCGCGTGCAGACCAAGGGCTCTGCGGCCTACGAACTGTCGAAGAAGTTCGGCGCAGGACCGGCCAATGCCGTCGAACTGGCCGAGCGGCTCAACCGCAACGGCTACAAGGTGGGGCTGTGCTTCCATGTCGGCAGCCAGATCGAGGATCCCGACACCTACGAGCGCGCGCTGGCGTCGGTCGACTGGGTGCGCAACCGCGTGTCGTTCGATCTCGCCGGCCTCGACGTCGGCGGCGGCTTCCCGGCCGAATACGGCCATGATCCGAACAGCAAGAAGCCGGCGATGCCGTCGATCGGGCAGATCATGTCGCGCTTCCGAGGCGACCTGAAGGAATACAATTTCGACGAGATGCCGCTGGTGGCCGAGCCGGGCCGGGTGATCGTGGCGCGCTGCCTTTCGCTGATCGTGCGGGTGCTGTTGCGCAAGGGCAGGCGGCTCTACATCAACGACGGCATCTGGGCGTCGCTGTCGGATTCCTGGACCGGCAAGATCACACTGCCGGCGCGCTTCATCCCGGATCCGGCGATCCGCACGCGCAATGGCGACTCCGGCAGCATCGTGCCGTTCAAGGTGTGCGGCGCGACCTGCGATTCGGTCGACATCCTGTCGCGGCCGTTCTGGCTGCCGGAGACGATCGACACCGGCGACTGGATCGAGATCGGCCATATCGGCGCCTACTCGCTGTCGCTGCGCACCCGCTTCAACGGCTTTTATCCCGACACCTTCGTCGAGGTGACGACGCCCTTCGACGAGGGCGAGGCGCCCGTCGGGCTCGCCAGCCTGGAAACGATGGCTGACTGAGGCTAGCGCGGCGAGCAGGGCAAGGCGCGGCTTGAATTGCCGGGTGGCTGCTCCGATCTTCGCTACTCGCTACTCGCTACTCGCTACTCGCTACTCGCTACTCGCTACTCGCTAAGTGACCATTCGCATGCGCATTTTCCTTCTCGGCGGCACCGGCTTCATCGGCAGTCACGTGCTGCGGCGGCTTGTCGAGGCCGGACATGAGGTCATCGGCCTGGCCCGCTCGGAGACCTCGGCAGATCGCCTGAGGGCTGCAGGGGCTGTGCCGCTGCGCGGCGACCTGCGCGCGCCGGCGCAATGGGTGGCGGAGATACCGGCGGTGGACGGGGTCATTCATGCCGCGTCGGACTTCGGCGACGACATGGGGCCGGTCGAGACCGCGTTGCTCGACGCACTGTTGCCCGCGCTGGGGGCGATGCCGAAATCGCCGCGCTTTATCTACACCGGCGGCTGCTGGCTGTTTGGTGCCACCGGTGAGCGGGTGGCCACCGAAGACAGCCCGTTTGCGCCGCTGCCGGCGTTCGGCTGGATGATTGACAACATGCGGCGCGTGCTCGATGCGCCGGAGGTTTCTGCTGCGGCGATCCATCCGGCGATGGTCTATTCGGCAGCAGGCGGGGTGTTTTCCTCGTACATGGAAGCGATGCGGGACGGGGTGCCGGTCGATGTCATCGGTTCGGAGCAGGTGGTCTGGCCGCTGGTCCATGCGGAGGATCTGGCCGAACTGTACTTGCGGGTGCTCGAAAAGGCACAGCCCGGTTCGGTCTACAACGGCTCGGCCATGGACGGGCTTGCCGTCGCCGAGATCGTGGCGGCAGTGGCTCGGCAGATGGGAACGGAGCGTCCCGACATTCGCATCGTCAGCGCCGACCGTGCGGCGGAACGCCTTGGCGAATGGGCGCGGGGCTACGCCATCAGCCAGCGGCTGAGCGGGGGAAAGGCGCGCCGCGAGCTTGGCTGGAAGCCGGTGCATGGCGACGCGGCGACGTTGTTTTAGAGCGAATAGTGAATAGTGAAGGGGAGGTTCCAACGGCAAGACGTTGGTAATCCTTCCCTATTCCCTATTCCCTATTCCCTATTCCCTATTCCCTATTCCCTATTCCCTCACAGATTCGCCAACAGTTCGTCCGTCGGCCAGCCGTCGACCGGCAGCTTGAGGCGCATCTGCTCCTGGCGGATGGCTTCGCGGGTGTTGGTGCCAAGGATGCCGTCGATGCCGCCGACATCGTAGCCCTTGTCGTGCAGCTTCTGCTGCAGTGCCTTCATCGCGTCGCCGGTCAGGCCGGCGTCGGGATTGCCGCGCTCGAAGGCCGGCTGGCCGGCGAGACGGGTGGCAAGGTTCGCGGCCGTCAGCGTGTAGGTCGCCGACTGGTTCCATTCGAGGTAGACGTCGTAATTGTCATAGGTCAGGAAGGCAGGGCCCTTGCGGCCCATCGGCAGGACGATGCCGGCCTTGAGGCCGGTGTCTTTCAGTGCGGTGCCGTCGCGCATGGTGACGCCCATCGCCGCCCAGCGGGAGAGCGGCTGCTTGTTGGTGCGGCCGGTTTCTTCCCAGGCCATTTCGGTGGGCACGCGGACTTCCTCGATCCAGGGTTCGCCTCGCTTCCAGCCGCGCGACTGGATCTTCTTGCCGGTGGTGAGGATGACGTCGGCCGGGGTGTTGCGCAGGTCGACAATGCCGTCGCCGTCGCCGTCGACGCCGCGCGCCAGGTAATCGGACGGCAGGATCTGGGTCTGGCCGATTTCGCCGGCCCAGGCGCCCTTGACGTCGGCGGGCAGCACGTTGCGGTCGATCAGGGTCAGCAGCGGCACGACCTGCGGCCGGAATAGCGTCGGGCGACGGCAGTCATGGGCCAGCGTGACCAGCGCGTTGAGCGCGTTGAAATTGCCCTGCACCGCGCCGAAGTCGGTTTCCAGCGCCCAGAAGGCGGCAATCACGGGGCCGGGCACGCCGTAGTCCTGTTCGGCCTTGGCGAAATACTGGCCATATTTCTGCAGATTGGCAGCTCCGTGCTTGAGCCGGTAGTCGCTGATCATGCGTTCGGAGAACTGGGTGAAGGTCTGGGCGAACACGCCCTGGGCGCGGTCGCGCTCGAGCACCTTGGGGTCGATGGTGGCGTTTGCCAGCGCCGACAGGCCCTTCTCGCCGACGCCGGCGGCGCGGGCTTCGTTGGCGAGGTTCTGCTTCCAGGTGGCGAAATCGTCGCCGCATTCCGAGGTTACGGTCGGAGCGCCCTGGGGCACTGCGGCGGTTTCCTGCGCGATCGCAGGCATTGAGGCGGTGGCGAACAGGGCGGCGGCCAGCGCTTTGCTCAGCAGATTCATTGGGCAGGTCTCCTGCTTGGCCCGTCGTTTCGGGTTCTTGCCTTCGCCGGATGGCGACATGCAGGCAGACGGCCAAGTCGATGTCTCTGCCGCGCCTTCTACAGAACCGGGGCGAGGGCCGCACCCCCTCTTGTTGTCGCATCTGCCATGCGAAATATGCAGCCCGGCGGTGCAGGCAGGGCTGGTCGTAGGCTATCTCGTGTTGGCGGCGAGCCACTTCTTCCAGTGCGCTTCGGTGCCGTTGAACACGTTGATGTCGGCGTCGCCCCTGATGCCGGGCACGACACCGGTACCGGTGTACTGCCAGAAGGTGAAGGGGTGGCTGCCGTATCGCGAGGTCGGATGGCCGGCGACGGAACGCAGCCAGTAGGGATAGCCGCGGAAGGTCGACAGGTCGTTGTCGTCGAAGAAGTCGATCGAGGTGTAGATGATCGGTTTCTTGCCGTAATGCTTCTCGACCATTTCGAGGAAGATCTTCATCTCGCTACGCACAGTGGCCGCCGGCGGGCGGAGCTTGCAGGACGGCGACAGCGGGTTCCATTCCATGTCGAGGATCGGCGGCAGCGACGAGCGCTCATTGGGCACGTTCTGGATGAACCAGCGCGCCTGCTCGGCCGCCGGCCGGCAGAAATAATAGAAGTGATAGGCGCCGCGCGGTACGCCGGCAGCCTTGGTCTCACGCCAATGTTCGCCGAAATAGTCGTCGACGCGGTCCCCGCCTTCGGTCGCCTTGATGAAGGCGAAGGAGATGCCGCTGCCCTTGGCCTGCTGCCAGTCGATCGAGGTCTGGTACTTCGAAACGTCGGTGCCGTGGACGGCGTAGGTCCAGGGCGCGCCGCTTTCCCACTGATGTGGATCGCTGTCGCTGAAGCGCGGGTTCTTGACCGAAACGCTGGCCATGGTCGTCGACTTGCCGGCGGGGGCGAGCGACAAGGTGTCGGAAGTCGAGCAGGCGCCGAGAAAGGCGAGCAGCAAAAGAGCCGGAGCGCGGCGCATTACCTCTCCTTGCGGCCAGACGGGGCTGGCCAGTGCATATCGTTGCGGGGTCGGCCTCGCGGCCGGATGTTAGCCTGATGGACCGGCGGTTTCCCCAAGACACCGCGCATCCCCTCCTGTGATCGCCGATCATGGTTGATAAACCGTTGATCGCGCTCGACAGCCTCCGGGATTTGCGTGAGGAATGACGGCAATTCCATGGCGGAAGCAAGATGGCGGGGCGGGGGACGGCAATGCGCATGGTCGGCAAGATCCTGAAGTGGCTGGTGGCTCTTGTCGTGGCGGCGGTCGCAGGGCTCTCGGCATGGCTCTATTTCGCGCCGCCGGCACTGATCCGGGTCGGCTCGGGCTATGCCGCCAAGATCGTCTGCTCCAACGTGTTCATTGCAAATCGGGATGCCGGCGAGGTGCTGGCCGACGATGTCCAGGCGCCGGGGCATCCGTTGCTCCGACTGATGTCGGTGGATGTCGACGACAGTGCGGGCACGGTGCGGGCGGGGCTGTTCGGCATCTTCGGCCGGGGGTTGGCAGTGGTGCATGACGGTGCCGGCTGCAGCAATGTGCCGGATGGCGATGTCGCGGCGGCAGCACTCGGGGTGGTTCCGGCCGCAACCGCGGCCAAGAGCGACGGGCTGTGGCCGGAGGGCGACAAGGTCGATGCCTCGCAGAACCCGGCCATCGCGGCGATCCTGGACGACGCCGGGCTGGCAGGCCCGGACATGCGGGCGATCGTGGTGGTGCAGAACGGACGCATCGTCGGCGAGCGCTATGGCGAGGGTTTCGGTGCGGCGACGCCGCTGCTGGGCTGGTCGATGACCAAGACGGTGACGGCGGCGATCATCGGCACGCTGGTCGGCGACGGCAGGATGTCGGTCGACAAGACCGGGCTGTTCGAGGCGTGGAAGGCGGACGGCCGCAACGCCATCAGCCTGGCGGACCTCATGGCGATGTCGAGCGGGCTGGAGTTCAACGAGGATTATGGCGACGTCACCGACGTCACCCGCATGCTCTATCTCGAGCCCGACATGGCGAGCTTCGCGGCGGCCAAGCCGCTGGCCGGCGATGTCGGCAAGGTGTTTTCCTATTCCAGCGGCACGACGCTGATCCTGTCGCGGCTGTGGCAGGATGCGGTCGGCGATCCCGCCACGGCGTTGGCCTGGCCGCAGGAAAAACTGTTCGGGCCGCTCGGCATGACGAGTGCGGTGCTGGAGGCCGATGCGCGCGGCACCTTCGCCGGATCGTCCTATCTTTACGCCTCGGCGCATGACTGGGCGCGTTTCGGCCAGTTCCTGCTGCAGGACGGCGTCTGGAACGGCACGCGCGTTCTGCCGGAGGGCTATGTCGCCTGGATGCGGGAGGTGGCTCCCGCCTCGAACGGCGACTATGGCCGTGGCCAGCTCTGGCTGCGCGGACCGGAGGGCGGCTCGCCCGAAGGCGAGGATCCCGACGCCGGCTTCGACCTGCCGTCGGACACGTTTTGGATGCAGGGCCATGACGGCCAGACGGTGGCGATGGTGCCGTCGGCCGGGCTGGTGGTGGTGCGCATGGGGCTCACACCCTCGAAGCTGCACTACAAGCCGCAAGCCATGCTCGCGGCATTGGCGGCGGCGCTCAAATAGGCTTCGGTCCGCCGACGACGACGAGCCAGGCGTAGCCGCGGTACAGCGAGGAAAAGCGAAAGCTCTTGCCGGTTGCCTGGGCCTGGCGTGCGATCTCCGTCGCCAGGCTCTCGCGCGGCGAGACGTGGAATTTTCCAAGCCAGCCGCGAAGCAGGTTGCGGAACCATCCGGGCAGGCCTTCCTGCTGGCCGAAATCGACGATGTGGACCGAGCCGTCCGCCACGGAAAGCGCCGCCGACACCGAGCGTTCCCAGCCCGGGATCATCGACAGGGCGTAGGAAACGAAGACTCGGTCGAAGCCGCTGCGGCCGAACAGGGCGGCGGCGTCGAAGGCGGTCGCGTCCGCCTGGGCCAGCGATATACGGTCCGACAGGCCGGCCCGGGCGATCGACGCCCTGGCGGTGGCCAGCATCTCGGCGGAAATGTCGAGGCCGTAGAAATGAGCGTTGGGAAAGCGGCGGGCGGCGAGGATCAGGTTGCGCCCGGTGCCGCAGCCCAATTCGAGCACCGTGCCGCCGACGGGCGGGGACAGTTCCGCAATCATGCGGTCGCGACCGAGCAGGTAATATTTGCGCGTCAGATCATAGATATGGCGCTGATGCCGGTAGACGCGGTCCATCAAGCCGGAGTGATTGGTCGAGACATCGGGCGCGCTCATCAGGGCTTCTTCACATAGAGGTGGAAGCCGCCATAGATCGCCGAACGGTCGCGAGCGGTGAAATCGCGCGACATCTCGTCGGCGTAGCTCCACTGGTCGAGCAGGGCAGGCGACAGCCGGCCGGGAAGCAGGCTCGGTTCGGCGGCGGTGCGGAAGATGACGCGCGCGCCGGGAGCTGCCGTGCGGGTGATTTCGGTCCAGAGCGCGTTGAGTTGGGAGTCGCTCATCCAGTCCTGAGCGTCGAGCAGGACGTATCGGTCGACCGTACCGGCGTCCTTGCCGGTGAGCAGTTCGGTGAAGTTGGCGTGGTGGATTGCCACCTTGTCGGCATTGGCACGGATCGTCGCGTAATTGGCCTGTTCGAGATAGGCGGGCAGGGCTGCCTCTCCCGGCTCGGGGTAGCGGCGGGCGAAGGCCTGCCAGGCGAAATAGTTGCTTTCGAGCGGGAAGTCGCAGGCGAGCTTTTCCAAGCGCGCCCGAAGCACGCCGGCCATGGAGCCGTCGCCCGAGGTCAGCAGCGAGTCGTATTGCGCGGGCGGGATGCCGAGGCCGAACAGCGACGACTTTCGCGACGTGATCCAGCGCAGGGCGCGGCGGTCGAAGATCGGGGCGAGGTGTTCGTCGAAGAAGCGGCGCTGCTCGGCCCGATTGCCGGTCGCCATGATGCCGGCTGGATCGACGCCGTAGAGCCTGGCGGTGCGGTGGCCGGCGGCGATGAACAGGCCAAGCAGTCCGGTCTTGTAGAAATTGGTGTCGAAGGTCGCGATACGCCGCTTGCCGCGCCAGTTGCGCCGCTCCCAGTAGCCGCGGGTGGCGGTGTCGAGGTGTGGGGCGATGAAGCGGTCATAGGCATGCGAGTTGTGCTCGGTGCCAGCGGTGCCGAAGAAGCGGAACAGGTCGGCCTGCGAAGGCAGGTGCCGGACGGCGGCCAGCTTCATCTTGTTGAGGGCGATGTGCGCGGCATTCAGGTCGACGGCATCGATCTTCGCCGGCGAGCGGGTGAGGTAAGCGAGGATGTTGCAGCCGCCGGAGGCGATGGTGACGATGCGGTGGCCCTCGGCGAGTTGCATCGCTTCGATGTCGACGTCGGGATCTTCCCAGATCTGGGGGTACACCAGGCCGGAAAACAAAAGCGCGAACAGGCGCTCGGAAAGCCCTTCCCTGGAAAGCGGCCGGTTCTGGTAGACAGCCTTTCCAACTTTCTTGCCGCGACGAAAGACAAGTTCTCCGGAAACGTCGGTCATGGAAATGCGATTCCCCGCTTCGTTGTTGGCCGCGGGGTAGCGCACCGGCGTGACAGCGCGGTGACGCGCCAATGACGCCTGTGCGACATCCCACGCTGCCCGGGAATGTGACAGCGGGACTCCGAACGTTATGAAACCGCGCCCGGCCCCATGCATTTCTTCTCCGACGCCCGCCTGACGGGCCGTTACGCAAGGAGATTGTCATGAAGAAGCTCATTCTTGGTTCGGTCGCTGCCCTCGCACTGCTTGGCGTCGCCGCCTGCAGCGACACCGACGACACGACCACGCAGAGCGTGCAGCCGCCCGCGACCGAAGAGCCGGCACCGGTGACGCCAGCACCCGCGACGCCCGAGGCGACCCCTCCGGCTACCGACAACTCGACGACGCAGAGCATCACGCCGACGCCGGAAACCGGTACTGGCGGCGACATGCAGAACAGCGAGCCGACGCAGCCGAAGCCGGTCGAACCGGCAGCCCCGGCTCAGTAAGCGGCGACCGACAAGCCAAGGGAAGGGCCGGAGCAACTGCTCCGGCTTTTTCTATGATATCAGCGCGAGACGCGCGCGCGTCGGCCGAGCGCCACGATGGCAATCACCGCGAGTGCGAACAGCACGGTTTCGCTGCCGACATATTCCTTGAGCAGGAAGGCCGAAATCGCCAGGGTGACGAAGGACTGCAGCAGCTGGACCTGGCTGACGCGGGCGATGCCGCCCATGCCGAGGCCGACATTCCAGGCGAAAAAGCCAAGGAACATCGAGCCGAAGCTCAGATAGAGGAACGAAAAGGTGGCGGCGGCCGAAGCGTTGGAGAATTCAGGATGCCAGCTCCAGATGGCGGCCGGGACCGAAATCGGTGCCGTCAGGATCAGCGACCAGCAGATCACTTCCCAGCCCGGCATGTGGCGCGCCAGCTTGCCCGACACGACATAGCCGAGGCTGGCGGACAGCGCGGCGAGAAACAGGAACAGATCGCCGGTCGAGAGGGTCATGCCATTGTCGCGCATGGCGAACGCCACCACCAGTGCCGCACCCACCACGCCGCAAATCCAGAACAGCACCGACGGGCGCTCGCCGCCGATCAGAGCCGCAAATATGCTGGTGATCAAAGGCAGCACGCCGAGGACGACGCCGCCATGCGATGCCGGGACCGTCTGCATGGCGATCGACGAAAAGATCGGAAAGCCGAATACCAGCAGGAGGCCCGCGAGGAACAGAGCAGGCGCATCGCCCCTGGGAAGGCGCTTGCGCAGGATGACGAGCAGCAGTGCCGCGGCAAGGGACGCCATGGCGGCGCGTCCGTGGGTGACGAACCAGGGCGAAAAGGTCGTGAGGGCGACCCGTGTCGCCGGCAGGGTCCCGCCGAAAATGACAACGCCAAGCGTGCCCAGGGCGAGCCCCATGGTCTCGCGGGAAATCCTGGAGGGCGACTGGGTGGCGTTGCGTGCGTCCATGGCGCAACCGTTAGCGGGGCCGGGCTTTCGCGTCGTGGATTTTCCGTTGGTCCAGAGTTTTGGTCCAGGGACTACAGTGCCGACAAAGTTATGCCTGGGGCGCAATGGCATCTCGCATTTGCGAATGTTTCATCCTAAGAAGCGGCCATGTCGATTTGGGACCGCCTCGGCGACTTCATTGCGCGTATCTCGGCGTCGGCGGCAAACGGCGTGGCCGATGTCGTCGAGGCTGTCAGGACCGTCTTTTCAGGCGATGCCGAGTTGCGCCGCCGCGTCGCCTTTTCGGTGGCGATGATCGCGCTTTCGGCCAAGATGGCCAAGGCGGACGGCGTGGTGTCGCAGGACGAGGTTCGCGCCTTCTACGAGATTTTCGCGGTTCCGCCCGAGCATGCGCGCGACGTGGCGCGCCTCTACGACATCGCCCAGCAGGATGTTGCCGGCTTCGAGCTCTACGCCCAGCGCATGGCCCGGCTGTGCGGCTCGGGCCATACCAACTGCGGCATGCTGGAGGACATTCTCGACGGGCTGTTCCACATCGCCAAGTCGGATGGAATGCTGCACCAGCGCGAGGGCACGTTCCTGCATCGGGTGTCGGAGATCTTCCGCATCGAGGAATCCCACTACCAGACCATCCTGGCGCGGCATCTCGATCTCGGCGAGGCCGATCCATACCGGGTACTCGGCATCGAGCGCGGAAAATCGTTCGAGGATGTGCGCAAGCACTATCGAAAGCTTGTCGCCAACAACCATCCCGATAAGCTGATTGCACGCGGCCTGCCGGAAGAGTTCATCCGAATCGCCACTACGCGCATCGCCGCAATCAATGCGGCCTACGAAATGATCGAAAGGGGGCTGCGGCACGCATGAGCGGTTTCCAACCCGACCACCCGCATGCCGAGGTCCGGCTTTCGCCCAATTTCGGGCTGCGGCGTGAGGGTGTGAAGCCTGACATGATCGTGTTGCACTACACCGGCATGGAAACCGGGGCGGGCGCTGAAGCCTGGCTGTGCGACCCGGTGAGCGAGGTGTCTTCGCACTATCTCGTGCACGAGGACGGCCGCATCGTGCAGATGGTGCGCGAGAGCGACCGGGCCTGGCATGCCGGCAAGAGCTCCTGGCAGGGCCAGACCGACATCAATTCCTGCTCGATCGGCATCGAGATCGTCAATCCCGGCCATGCCTTCGGCTATCGCTCTTTTCCAAGGCGGCAGATGGAGGCGGTCGTCGCGCTTTGCCTCGGCATTGCCGGGCGTCACAATGTGCCGCCAGAACGCGTGCTGGCGCACTCGGATGTGGCGCTGGGGCGCAAGGTTGACCCGGGCGAGAAGTTTTCGTGGCGCATGCTGCACGAGGCCGGCATAGGTCATTGGGTCGCACCTTCGCCGCGCAACGGGCGCCGCGAATTGCAACCTGGCGAGAGCGGCAGCGCTGTCGAGGAACTGCAGTCGATGCTGGCATTCTATGGCTACGGTGTCGAAATCACCGGCCATTTCGATGCGCAGACAGCGGTAACTGTCCAAGCTTTTCAACGACATTTCCGCACCAGCTGCGTCGACGGGGTGGCCGATGCCTCGACAGTTTCGACCCTGCGGCGGCTGCTTTCCTCCCTCGAAGGCAGCCTTGACTAGTCCAGGTGGCTGATTCGCCAGATTACAACCTGTCACCCTTTGTGACTTGCCCGGTCATTTTTCCCGCCAGTTCGCCCGTCACATGCATCCCCGTGCAAGGCGCCGGCTAATCCTGCAATGCCCCGAAGAGGGCCCCGGCGTCAGGAAGGGATGCTGCGCGATAGCTTTCGCGCGGCCTGTTCGAGAACAAGGATAACATGAAGAATCTGACCGTTGTTGCGGTGGCGTTAGCCGCCGGCCTGACTTCTTTTGCCGCTCACGCCCAGGACGGAGCAGTCAGGGCCTCGAAGGCGATCATCGAAACCACCAAAAACGCCAAGACAAACAAGGCTGCAGACGACTGCCCCTATCTCTTCGGTTGCAGCTCCAAGAAGGAAGCTGCCGTCGACAACTTCAAGACCGCCTCGATCGGCGCCAAGGGCGCCAAGACGCTCAAGGACCAGGCCGGCAAGACCGCCAAGGCAACCAAGTCGAATGCGCCGTTCGGCGAAATCGTCGCGCGCTATGCTTCTTCCTACGGCGTGCCGGTGTCGCTTGCGCATGCGGTGATCAGCGTCGAGAGCAATTATCGCCCGAACGCCCGCGGCAAGGCCGGCGAAATCGGCCTGATGCAGATCAAGCCGGCAACCGCGCGGATGATGGGCTACAGCGGCTCGGCCAAGGGCCTGTTCAACCCCGAGACCAACATCAAGTTTGGCATCAAGTACCTCGCCAAGGCACATGAACTCGCTGGCGGCACGACCTGCGGCACGATCCTCAGGTACAATGCCGGCCACGGCGCCAAGCGCATGAACCCGGTTTCTGCCGCCTATTGCAAAAAAGTACAGGCCCGTATCGGCAGCTAACGGCCCAAGGACAGGGATGGTTCCCGGGACGGCGCACGTTTTTGTTTGCCTTTTGCCGTGCGAACCATTCTATACGCCCTTGCCAGCTGGCCGGGCGGCCGCACCCGCAATCGCCGAAAGGCCGCGGGTGAGGAAAGTCCGGGCTCCATGGATACACGGTGCCGGTTAATGGCCGGCGGGGGCGACCCCAGGGAAAGTGCCACAGAAAGCAAACCGCCGCGGATTCCGCGGTAAGGATGAAAGGGTGGGGTAAGAGCCCACCGCGCGACTGGCAACAGGAGCGGCACGGCAAACCCCACCGGGAGCAAAACCGAATAGGGGTGGTACGAGGGGCGACCCTCAGGGCTGTTTCCGGCTCACCGCCCGGGTAGGTTGCGTGAGGCGCATGGCAACATGCGTCCAAGAAGAATGGTCGCCACGTTCCCGTGCCGCAAGGCGCGGGGGCCATACAGAACCCGGCTTACAGGCCAGCTGGCGCTGCCTTCAGCCATATGAATTCAGTGACTTGCGGCGATGTTCGCTTGTCTTGATTCAGCGCTTCGATGTTGTCCAGCCAAGGCAAACCTGCTGCTGTTGTTGAGTTCGGTGCGATTTGATCGTACCGTTGCCGCAAACGGGAGCAGTGCCATGGGTCATGTCGACAAGCGCAGCATCACGCTGTCGCCCGAACTTGCCGCCGCCGTCGATGGTGCGGTCGATGCCGGTGAATACGCCTCAGCCAGCGAAGTCATCCGCGACGCATTGCGATTGTGGAAAGAGCGCCGCGACCTCTTCGGCTACACCCTCGAGGAATTGCGTGCCCTGATCCAGGAAGGCATCGATAGCGGGCCGGGTGAGGATGGCGCCAGCTTCATGGCGCGGCTCTCCGGCAAGTACGAGGCACTCGACAAACGCGAAGGCGGCCGATGAGCTATCGCCTGACGCCTCGGGCTATAGCCGATGTCGAGGCGATCGGCGACTACCTCGCGCAGCATAGTCCGTCGGCGGCGCCGCGGGACCGCTGGTGTTTCCGGTACGCATAACTCTGGACCAGTCGTCAATACGCGTAGACGGACAAGACGTGTCGCTCATCCCAGGCATGTCAGTCACCGCCGAGATCAAGACGGGTAGCCGGCGCGTGATCGAGTTCCTGCTCGATCCGCTGATGGAAATGACAGATGAGGCCTTCCATGAGAGGTAAATATGTTACGTGGGAACGTCCAGGAATCGTCAGGTTTCAGTACTTCTTCTAGACAAGTAAGCGAGAATTAGATGCTATTAGTCACTCGACTCATGCGACTATTCAATCGGCGATACAACTATTCAGTTGTTTCACGAATCCCTCTCAGGGACTGGAACGGCCGGCCTGTTGCCGAGTTCAATATATCGAAAGACTCAAGCTCAAGCGACGAATCCAGATTGATATTCATGTATACACTTGATGAGATCAATAGATATCACATGCTAAGTATCAAAAATGTAAATATACTCATAGACTATCTAAGGAATTTAGTCGAAGAATTTGAAAAAACACAAAATCCAAAGGGAAGGGATAATGTCAGTTAGCCTTGAGAGCCCGCGAGGTTCCTTTTCCATCCGCCAAACCCAGCTAGCTTTCGGGAATTTTGTAAGCGGCGTCGCGATTTCGACCAGTACTTCTACGGGCGGCGCTCCGGCTCATGACGCGTCTGTCGGATCGGTCGGAGTTGTTGGCAACTCAACACCTCGATCCGGCGCTTCGCGTGAGGATGTGCTGCCAGAAGTGCGGCACGTCGTCGAGGGTGAATACGTCACCTTCTACAAGGTGTCTGACGGGGAGGTAGTCATCTTCGAGTCCTCCACGGTCGGCGCAACATCACCAGTGACGAAGTGAAGTCATAGACACTTCACGCCGAAAGCCGGTCCAGCGAGGCCTGCATGGCGGCCCAGAGCTCTTCCACCGGTTCGCAGCCGACCGATAGCCTGACAAAACCCGGCGTCACTGCGTCGCCACGGCGCAGGCGCCGCTCGGCGACTGTGTGAACGCCGCCGAACGATGTTGCCGCATGCATCAATTCGCAGCCGTTGATGAAGTCCTCGGCCCTGGCTTCCGACCCGAGATCGAAGCTGATCAGGAAGCCGAAGCGCTCCATCTGGGCGCGGGCCAGATTGTGGGACGGGTCGTCGGCAAGGCCCGGAAAGCGCAGGCCGCCGACGGCTGGATGCTGCTGCAGCCTCTGGGCGATGACTTCG
This sequence comes from Aminobacter aganoensis, assembly GCF_014206975.1. GTDB lineage: Bacteria > Pseudomonadota > Alphaproteobacteria > Rhizobiales > Rhizobiaceae > Aminobacter > Aminobacter aganoensis. The sequence continues at coordinate 750,052 of NZ_JACHOU010000001.1, read as the reverse complement.
GCCGACGAACACATGCGGTCGAAGCGCAATTCGAGCGTCTCCAAGCCGCGATGGACGAGCCAGGCTTCGAACGGTCCCGGGATGCCGCCGGCGTTCTGCCGCCATTCGGCAACGGCGGTGATGATTTCCGGGTTGCGGCTGGCGACGTGGCCGAACAGCACGTCGGAATGACCGTTGGGCGCCTTGGTGTCGGCGGCGACGACGATGTCGGCGCCGAGGTCGAGCGGACGCTGGCCGAAGGGCGTCATGGTGGTGTTGTCGACCACCAACTGGCCGCCAGACTTGCGGACCGCGGCGGCCACGGCCGCTATGTCGCAGATGTCGAGCGCCGGGTTGGACGGACTTTCCACGAAGACCAGCCGATAGCCGTCGAAGCCGCCGTCGAGGAATGACGATGTCGGCCTGACGTCGCAGGCAACGCCAAAGGCACCGAGGAAGCGGTCCGCCAGAATCCTGGTGGTGTGGTAGCCGTCCGAGGGCAGCAGAATGCGGTCGCCCGACTTGAGCAAGGCGAAAAACACCGCCGAGATTGCTCCCATGCCCGACGGGAAGCCCACGCAGGGGGCCTCTTCCAGATGCCCGAGCATTTCTTCGACCGCGTCCCAGACCGGATTGCTGAAGCGGCCGTACTGGTTGAAGCCGGTGGCGTCGCCGGGGGCGTGAAAGATCGCCGCCATGGTCAAGGGCAGGGGAATGGGATCGCCGACCGAGAGCCTGGCGCGGCGCAGATGGGCAAGAGAGGCGGCGCGGGAATTGGAAGCGTTGGTCATGGATGCGGACTTTCCGGGCAGGGACCTTCACCCCGACGCTAGGGCGACTGCTGCACCCGGGCAAGAGCGCTGGCGCGCTGGGCCAGTCGATAACCCTTCGTTAGCCTTAATGGACCATAAAAAACGGGACGCCGCGAAAGGGCCGGAAAGGCTGATCCTGGTGTGTAGTGTGCCTAGTTCCCGTTGACGCCCATATTACCCCATGTTATCCCAAATCGGTAACCATGATTTCGTTCCAGTAGAGGGTGAGGCGTTCGCCGATCCGGCAGTCGCGGCGACTGCGGATGGCGAGGCGTGTCGGTCGACGGAGAGTCTGGATTTGCGGTTGGACCGGGCCATTGGGGCGCGGGCGACATGACGACGAGGGGCGCGGCCGCGGAAGCGGCCGGATCATGCGATGGACCGGTTTCTGTCAAATGCGGTGAACAGGATCGATGCGAAGGGACGGGTCTCCGTTCCGGCGCATTTCCGTGCCGTATTGCAGAAGCGCGGCTATGCCGAGCTCTATGCCCTGAGGGCGCTCGACGTTCCGGCGCTCGACGTCGGCGGGCTCGACCTGCTCGACCGCTACGAGCAGCGTATCGCGCAAGAAGATCCGTTCCTGCAGACGGCGGACGACATGTCCTTCTTCATCCATGGCGACAGCACGTTCCTGAAACTCGACCAGGACGGGCGCATCTCGGTCTCGGATTTCCTGCGCGAGCATACGGGGATCACGACCGACGTGGCCTTCGTCGGGCGCGGGCAGTTTTTTCAGATGTGGGAGCCGGAGCGGCTGCGCAGCCATGGCGCGGACGTTCGTGCCCGGCTCCTGAAGCTTCGGCAGGGGACGAAGCCTGGGGAGCGACCGGAATGATGGCGGGTCACGGCGATGGCCATCAAGCTGTCGGCGGACCGGCCCGCCACATTCCGGTTCTCCTCGCCGAAGTCCTGGCCGCGCTCAAGCCGCAGCCGGGCGAGGTCTTCATTGACGGCACATTCGGCGCAGGCGGCTACACCAAGGCCATCCTGGCCGTCGGAGCTTCCGTCGTGGCGATCGACCGCGACCCCGATGCCATTGCTGCCGGCCGCGAACTGGAGGCGCACTCGGGCGGGCGCTTGCGCCTGGTGCAGGCGCCGTTCTCCAGCCTCGACGAGCATGTCGAACTGGTCGACGGGGTCGTTCTCGACATCGGCGTTTCCTCGATGCAGCTCGACCAGGCGCAGCGCGGGTTTTCGTTCCGCGCCGACGGGCCGCTCGACATGCGCATGGCCCAGGCAGGCGCAAGTGCCGCCGACGTCGTCAATCGTTTCAAGGCGGGCGATCTCGCGCGCATCTTCGGTTTCCTCGGCGAGGAACGCCATGCCGGCCGCATTGCCCGGATGATCGAAAGCCGCCGCGAAAAGCGTCCGTTCGAGCGCACGCTCGATCTCGCCGATGCCATCGAGACCCATATCGGCCGTGCGCCCAAGGACAAGATCCACCCGGCGACGCGCGTGTTCCAGGCGCTGCGCATCTATGTCAATGACGAACTGGGCGAGCTGGCGCGGGCGCTGTTTGCCGCCGAGCGCGCGCTGAAGCCCGGCGGGCGCCTCGTCGTCGTCACCTTTCATTCGCTCGAAGACCGCATCGTCAAGCGCTTCATCGCCGATCGCTCGAGCGCGCCGTCGCGGTCGCGCTACATGCCGGAGCTCGAGGTGATCGCGACGACCTTCATCAAGGCTGGCAATGCCGTCGGCCCGAGCGACGCCGAGACAGCCGTCAACCCGCGCGCACGCTCGGCCAAGCTGCGTGCGGCGGTTCGCACGAGCGTCGCACCTCGCGGCGAAGACTTTTCCATCTTCGGACTTCCGAAGCTTCCCGACGTCAGCCAGTCGGGAGAAAGGTGAGCCCATGTTCCGCACCACTGACATCGTGCTGATCGCCGTGATGGTTGGCGCCGCGGCATTCACCTACAAGACCAAGGACGAGGCCGAGAACCAGCTCAAGGCCGTCGACAAGATCCAGGCGCAGATCCGCTTCGAGGAAGACACCATCGACCTGCTGAAGGCCGACTGGAGCCTGCTCACCCAGCCGTCACGGCTGCAGAAGCTGGCGCAAGTCTATGAGACGGAGCTCAAGCTTCTGCCGGTGGATGCCCGCCAGATCGTCAGCCTCCAGGACCTGCCGGTGCGCCCGCTGACCATCGAAGACATCACCAGCGAGCGTTTCGGCGGCGTCGCCGAAATCGCGCCGGACCAGACGACGACCGGAGGGATCGCCCAGTGATCGGATTGTTCGGCAAGAAGCGCAGCGCGGGCGACAGCTCCATCGTCGTCGACAGCGCGCGCAAGACCACCGGCGGACGCACCCGCAACCGCGTCGTCATGACGATGGCGGTGTTCTTCGGCATCTATGCGACGATCGGTGGCCGTCTCGTCTATCTGGCCATGCAGGACCCCGAGATGTCTAACGGGCCTGAAAGCCGCGTGACCGCATCGCGCCCCGACATCGTCGACCGCAACGGCGAAGTGCTCGCCACCGACATCAAGACCGCTTCACTGTTTGCCGAGCCGCGCCGCATCGTCGACGCCGACGAGGCGATCGAGAAGCTGACGACGGTGCTGCCGGACCTCGATGTCGAGCAGACCTACAACAAGCTCAAGAGCGGCACCGGCTTCGTCTGGCTCAAGCGCCAGCTGACGCCGAAGCAGCAGGCCGACATCCTGGCGCTGGGCATTCCCGGCATCGCGTTCCGTACCGAGAAGCGCCGCTTCTACCCAGGCGGCGAAACGACTTCCTACATCGTCGGCCTGACCAACATCGACAACAAGGGCATTTCCGGTCTCGAGAAGTATATCGACGACCAGGGGCTTGCCGACCTGCAGGCCTCGGGACTGGCGATCGCCAAGGATCTCAAGCCGGTCAGGCTGTCGATCGACCTGCGCGTCCAGCACATCGTCCGCGACGAGATCCAGGCGGCGATGGAAAAGTACCGTGCGGTGGCCGCCGGTGCGGTGGTGATCAACGCCAAGACCGGCGAAATCCTCGGCATGGGCTCGGTGCCGGACTTCGATCCAAACAATCCGTTCAATGCCCAGGACAAGGACCGGCTGAACCGCATGTCGGCGGGCCTGTTCGAGATGGGGTCGACCATCAAGAGCTTCACCACGGCGATGGCGCTGGATTCGGGCAAAATGACGCTCAACAGCACCGTCGATGCCAGCCGCCCGCTGACCATCGGCCGCCAGACGATCCGCGACTTCCACGGCAAGGGCCGCGTGCTGACTGTGCCGGAAGTGTTCATCTATTCGTCCAACATCGGCTCGGCCAAGGAGGCCGACGTCGTGGGCATCGAGGGACATCGCGAGTTCCTCAAGCGCCTGGGCCTGCTCGACCGGTTGCAGACCGAACTTCCCGAATCCGCACGTCCCACCGAGCCGAAGGTCTGGAAGAAGGTGCATTCGATCACCGCGGCATTCGGGCACGGCTTCTCGACAACGCCGCTGCAGACGGCGGCCGGCGTCGTCGCGCTGATGAATGGCGGCCGCTACATGACCCCGACCTTCCTGCCGCGCACCCTGGACGAGGCGATCGCAGCCTCGACGCAGGTGGTGAACGAGCAGACCAGCAATGACATGCGCTACCTGTACAACCTGAACGCGACGGCGCCGGGCGGTTCCGGCAAGCGCGGCACGGTTGCCGGCTATCGGGTCGGCGGCAAGACCGGTACGGCCGAAAAAGTCGTCAACGGGCGCTATTCGAAGGAAAAGAACTTCAACGCCTTCATCGCCGCCTTCCCGATGGAGGATCCGCAATATGTGGTGCTGACCATCATCGACGAACCGAAGCTCGAAGGCTCGACCCGTTCGGCCACGGCCGGCTTCACCGCCGCGCCGATGGTGGCAAACATTATCCGGCGTTCGGCGTCCCTGCTTGGCGTGAAGCCAGAATTCGGCCAAGAAGGTAGTGCAACTCTGGCTTCTTATCCCTGATTCTGCAGGCGCGCCGGCGGCGCGCCGCTTTGTATGTAGCGAACGGAACTCGATGAAACTGATTGACCTTGCCGGTATCCTGCCCGTCGATGGGGTTCTGCCCAGAGATGTCGAGGTGAACGGGGTTTCGTCGGATTCGCGGCAGGTGACGGCAGGAACGCTGTTCTTCGCCGTCTCCGGCAGCAAGGCCGACGGTGCCACCTATGCCGGCGATGCGGCCAAACGCGGTGCCGTTGCCATTGTCGCCGCCAAGGGGGCGGGCCTTGCCTCGGCCGGCATTCCGGTGATCTCCGTCGACGATCCGCGCCTGGCATTGGCGCTGAGTGCCGCCAAGTTCTATGGCCGCCAGCCCGAAACGATGGTCGCCGTCACCGGCACCAGCGGCAAGACCTCGGTCGCAGCCTTTACCCGCCAGATCTGGAAGCATGCGGGCTATGCCGCCGCCAGCATCGGCACCACCGGCGTGGTGGCGCCTGGCCGCAACGAATACGGGCAATTGACGACCCCGGACCCGGTCGCATTGCACAAGCTGCTCGCCGAACTGGCCGCCTCGGGCGTGACGCATGCCTCGATGGAGGCGTCCAGCCACGGTCTCGACCAGCGCCGCCTCGACGGCGTGCGGCTGGCTGCGGCGGGTTTCACCAATCTCGGTCGCGACCATATGGATTATCATCCGACGGTCGAAGAGTATCACCGCGCCAAATTGCGCCTGTTCGACACCCTGCTGCCGAAGGGCGCTCCGGCGATTGTCTTCGCCGACGACCCATGGTCGAAGCCGACCATCGACGCGGCGCGTGCCGCCGGCCTGAAGGTGCTCACAGTCGGCCGCCATGGCGATTTCCTCAGCCTCAAACGGGTGGAGCACGAGCGCCATCGCCAACGCGCCGAGATCGAGTGCGACGGCGCGATCCATGAGATCGACCTGCCGCTGGCCGGCGATTTCCAGGTCGCCAACTCGCTCGTGGCTGCCGGCCTTGCCATCGCCACCGGCACCGACGTCGGCAAGGCGCTTGGGGCACTGGAATATCTCGAAGGCGCGCCTGGCCGCCTCGACCTCGTCGGCACCACCGCTGCCGGCGCGCCCGTCTATGTCGACTATGCCCACAAGCCCGATGCGCTGGAGAACGTGCTGGCGGCGGTTCGGCCCTTCACGACCGGCCGCGTCATCGTCGTTTTCGGCTGTGGCGGCGACCGCGACCGCGGCAAGCGCCCGATCATGGGCGAGATCGCCACGAGGCTGGCGGACGTTACCATCGTCACCGACGACAATCCGCGCTCGGAGGTGCCTGAAACGATCCGTGCCGCCATCATGGCTGCCGCGCCCGGCGCCATCGAGATCGGCGACCGCAGGCTAGCGATCCAAGAGGCCGTGGGCATGCTGCATGCAGGCGACACGCTGATCGTCGCCGGCAAGGGCCACGAGGAAGGCCAGACGATCGGTACCGAGACGCTGCATTTCTCCGATCATGAGGAAGTGCGCAACGCGCTCGCCGGGAGCCCGGCATGAGCCTGCTGTGGACCTCCGAGGCCCTGGTCGAAGCGACAGGCGGCCGTCCGTTCGGCCAGATGCCTGAAGGCATATCGGGCATTTCCATCGACAGCCGCAGCCTGAAGCCGGGCGAAGCCTTCTTCGCCATCAAGGGCGATGCGATGGATGGCCACGACTTCGCCACCGCCGCCATCAAGGCGGGAGCCGGACTGCTTGTCGTCGCTGAAGGCAAACTGCCGGCGCTCGGCCGGCTGACGGCGCCGATGATAGTGGTGCCCGACGTTCTGGCGGCGCTCGAAAAGGCCGGTGTTGCGGCGCGTGCCCGTTCGCGGGCGCGGATCATCGCGGTCACCGGTTCGGTCGGCAAGACCTCGACCAAGGAAGCGCTTCGCCATGCACTGTCGTCGGTCGGTAAGGTGCATGCTTCGGCGGCATCCTTCAACAATCATTGGGGCGTGCCGCTGACGCTGGCGCGCATGCCGGAGGATTGCGACTACGCAGTCTTCGAGATCGGGATGAACCATCCGGGCGAAATCAGTCCGCTGGTGCGCATGGTTCGGCCGCATATCGCGATCGTGACGCTGATTGCCGCGGCGCATCTCGGCTTCTTCCGCAACCTCGACGAGATCGCCAAGGCCAAGGCGGAGATTTTCGAGGGCGTCGAACCCGGCGGGGCGGTTTTGCTCAACCGCGACGACGGCCGCTACAAGCTTCTCGAAAAATTCGCCCGCGCGACAGGCGTCGACAACGTCATGAGCTATGGCGAGAACGCGCGTGCCAATTTCCGGCTGCTGAAATGCACGCTGGAGGCCGACCATTCGATGATCGTGGCGCGCATCGGTGGCCGCGACGTGCCCGCCCGCATCGGCGCGCCAGGCCGCCACATAGTACAGAATGCGCTCGCCGTCATGGGGGCGGCCCATCTCTGCGGTGCCGACGTGCCGACGGTTGCCACCGCACTGGCATCGATGACCGCCGAAAGCGGACGCGGGCAACGCCACGTGCTGGCCCTGCCCAATGGGCCGATCACGCTGATCGACGAGAGCTACAACGCCAATCCGGCTTCGATGAAGGCTGCGATCGAACTGCTCGACGCAACGCCGATCCACGGGGCAGGGCGGCGCATCGCCGTTCTTGGCGACATGCTGGAGCTGGGGGCGCATTCGGCCAAACTGCATGCCGGCCTTGCCGAACTGATCGGCTCGACCAGGACCGACGTGGTGCTGATGGCCGGGCCGGAGATGAAGGCGCTTGCCGATACGCTGCCCGAGGGGGTCAAGTCGGAATACCGCGCCGGTGTCGACGAGTTGAAGTCCGTCCTGTTGCAGACACTTCAGCCCGGCGACGCGGTCATGATCAAATCGTCGAAAGGCATCGGCTTTTCCAGGCTCGTCGATGCACTCATCAAGACATTCCCGGCGCATGCCGGCAACACCACACCGACCTGACGGGGTCTCGGGGGACGGATACGCATGCTAACTTTGCTTGTCGACTTTGCGGACAAGGTGTCGTTCTTCAACGTCTTCCGCTACATCACCTTCCGTACCGGCGGCGCGCTGATCACCTCGGCGCTGATCGTCTTCATCTTTGGCCCTGCGATCATCAACGCGCTGCGCCTGCGGCAAGGCAAGGGCCAGCCGATCCGCGCCGACGGCCCGCAGACGCACTTCAAGAAGGCCGGAACGCCGACGATGGGCGGCCTGATGATCCTCTGCGGCATCATCGGCTCGACCCTGCTCTGGGCCAACATCACCTCCGTCTATGTCTGGGTGGTGCTGTTCGTAACGCTCGGCTTCGGCGCCATCGGCTTTTATGACGACTATCTCAAGGTCACCAAGCAGTCGCATCTCGGCCTGTCCGGCAAGGCGCGCCTCGGCATCGAGTTCGTGATCGCCGGTATCGCTGCCTGGATCATCATGCACAACGGCCAGTCGCCGTTCTCGTCGTCGCTGACCTTCCCCTTCATCAAGGATTTCCTGCTCAATCTCGGCTGGTTCTTCATCCCGTTCGCCTGCTTCGTCATCGTCGGCGCCGGCAATGCGGTGAACCTGACCGACGGGCTCGACGGCCTGGCAATCGTTCCGATCATGATCGCCGCGGCGTCGTTCGGCGTCATCGCCTACCTCTCGGGCAACGCGGTTTTCGCCGAATACCTGCAGATCCACTTCGTGCCCGGCACCGGCGAACTCGCCGTCATCCTGGGTGCTGTCATCGGCGCCGGCCTCGGCTTCCTGTGGTTCAACGCGCCGCCCGCCGCCATCTTCATGGGCGACACCGGCTCGCTGGCCCTGGGTGGCCTGATCGGCACGGTTGCGGTGGCCACCAAGCACGAGATCGTCATGGCGATCGTCGGCGGCCTGTTCGTCATGGAGGCGCTGTCGGTCATCATCCAGGTCGGCTTCTTCAAGATGACCGGCAAGCGGGTGTTCCTGATGGCGCCGATCCACCACCATTTCGAAAAACTCGGCTGGACCGAAAGCCAGGTCGTCATCCGCTTCTGGATCATCGCCGTCATCCTGGCGCTGATCGGCCTTTCCACCCTCAAGCTGCGCTGAGGCCAACATGATCCCCGCCACCTCATTTCAGGGAAAGCGAGTAGCGCTCTTCGGCCTCGGCGGCTCGGGGATCGCCACGGCGCGCGCGCTGGCGGAAGGCGGGGCGGAGGTTCTGGCCTGGGACGACAATCCCGAAAGCGTCGCCAAGGCCGCCGCCGAAGGCATCGCCACGGGTGACCTGCGCGGTGCCGACTGGGCCGGCATCTCGTCCTTCGTGCTGTCGCCAGGCGTGCCGCTGACCCATCCCAAGCCGCACTGGACCGTGGAACTGGCGCGCGGCGCCGGCGTGGAGGTGATCGGCGACATCGAGCTGTTTGCTCGCGAGCGCATCGCCACCGCGCCGACCGCACCGTTCATCGCGATCACCGGCACCAACGGCAAGTCGACGACGACGGCGCTGACGGCACACATCCTGCAGTCGGCCGGACGCGACACGCAGATGGGCGGCAATATCGGCCGCGCCGTGATGACGCTCGATCCGCCGCAGCCGGAGCGGCATTATGTCGTCGAGTGCTCGTCTTACCAGATCGATCTCGCGCCTTCGGTCAACCCGACGGCGGGCATCCTGCTCAACCTGACGCCCGACCATCTCGACCGTCATGGCACCATGCAGCACTACGCCTCGATCAAGGAGCGGCTGGTGGCGGGCAGCGAAACCGCCATCATCGGCGTCGACGACGTCTATTGCGCCCAGATCGCCGACCGGCTCGAGCGGGCCGGCAAGAACGTGGTGCGCATCTCCAAGCGCCTGCCGCTGACCGACGGCTATTTCGCCGACGGCAGCAACCTGATGGAGGCAATCGACGGCCGCTACAGCCGCATCGCCTTCCTCGAAGGCATCGGCTCGTTGCGCGGCCAGCACAATGCCCAGAACGCGCTTGCCGCCGTCGTTGCCTGTCTCAAGGTCGGGCTCGATCTCGGCGAGATCCAGGCGGGCCTCGAATCCTTTCCCGGCCTTGCCCACCGCATGGAGCAGGTCGCACGCAAGGGCCATGTGCTGTTCGTCAACGATTCCAAGGCGACCAATGCCGACGCCGCAGCGCCGGCGCTGTCAAGCTTCCCGCGCATCTACTGGATCGCCGGCGGCCTGCCGAAGGAAGGCGGCATCGAGCCGCTGCGCAGCTTCTTCCCGCGCATCGCGCGCGCCTATCTGATCGGCGAGGCAGCCCCGGCATTCTCGGCCACGCTGGGCGAGGCGGTTCCCTACGAGATTTCGGGCACGCTTGCGGCTGCGGTCGAACATGCCGCCGAAGACGCGGCCAGGGACGACACCAGCGAGGCGGTGGTGCTGCTGTCGCCGGCCTGCGCCAGCTTCGACCAGTTCAAGAACTTCGAGATTCGCGGCGAAGCCTTCAGGCAAGCTGTGAATGCTATTGATGGCGTCAGCGCTATCGGAGGGGCAAGATAATGGCCAGCCGTCTCGACAGAAGTCCCGTCGCCCTGTGGTGGTGGACGGTCGATCGCTGGTTCCTCGCGGCATTCCTGTCGCTGATGGGACTGGGCATCGTGCTTTCATTCGCTGCAAGCCCGGCGGTCGCCGAGCGCATCGGCCTGGGCAGCTTCCACTTCGCCACACGCCAGATCATCTTCACGATCCCGGCGCTGGCGGTGATGATCGCGGTGTCGTTCCTCGACACCAGGCAGATCAGGCGCATGGCACTGGTGATGCTCTGCATCATGCTGGTGATGATGGTTGCGGTGCTGTTCGTCGGCGTCGAGGTCAAGGGCGCCCGGCGCTGGCTCTCGCTGGCCGGCATCTCGATCCAGCCGTCGGAGTTCCTCAAGCCGGCCTTCGTCGTCATTTCGGCCTGGTTGCTCGCCCAGAACGAGCGCCATCCCGACATTCCCGGCAACCTGTTTGCGATGATACTGCTCGGCGTGGTCCTGGCGCTCCTGATGGCGCAGCCGGACTTCGGCCAGACGATCCTCGTGCTCGGCACCTGGGGCGTGATGTTCTTCATGGCCGGCATGTCGTGGTTCTGGATCATCACCCTAGGCGCCGTCGGCCTCGGCGGCGGCTTTGCCGCCTACACGATGTTCCCGCACGTCGCGGGCCGTATCGACCGCTTCCTCACCGGCGAAGGCGATACGTTCCAGGTCGACATGGGCCGCGATGCGATCATCAATGGCGGCTGGTTCGGCGTCGGGCCGGGCGAAGGTACGGTCAAGCGCGTCATTCCCGACAGCCATGCCGACTTCGTCTTTTCGGTGGCCGGCGAGGAGTTTGGCATCGTGCTGCTCCTGATCATCATGTCGATCTTCGCCTTCATCGTGCTGCGCGGCCTGCGCACCGCGCTCAAGGAGCACGATGACTTCACCCGCTACGCTGTGGCCGGCCTGGTGGTGGTGTTCGGTTTCCAGTCGATCATCAACATGAGCGTGAACCTGCAGCTGATGCCGGCCAAGGGCATGACGCTGCCGTTCATTTCCTATGGCGGCTCTTCGCTGATCGCGATCGCCATCTCGATGGGTATGGTGCTGGCACTGACCCGCAAGAAGCCCGAGAAGCTCAGGCCGACCGGATTTTCCGCCATGCCGCGGCACGCAATGCCGGCGGAATAACATGGCCAAGGGAACTGTCATGCTTGCCGCCGGGGGTACCGGCGGCCATCTCTTTCCAGCCGAGGCGCTGGCGCATGAACTGACGGCGCGCGGCTGGCAGGTGCATCTCGCCACCGACGACCGCGCCGAGCGCTTCGCCGGCAAGTTTCCGGCCGCCGCCATCCATCCGATATCATCGTCGACGATCGGCTCGAAAAACCCCGTTGCGCTGATGCGCGCGTTCTGGAGCATCTGGCGCGGCGTGCGCCAGGCTTCGCAGGTGATTGCCAGGATCAAGCCGTCCGTGGTCATCGGCTTCGGCGGCTATCCGACGCTGCCGCCGCTCTATGCCGCAACCCGCCGCAACGTGCCGGCCATGGTGCACGAGCAGAATGCCGTGATGGGCCGCGCCAACAGGGCGCTGGCCGCCAAGGTCGACGCGATTGCCGGCGGCTTCCTGCCGGAAAACTCGGGTAGCAACAGCGCCAAGATCGTGGTCACGGGCAATCCGGTGCGGCCGGCGGTGATCGAAGCGTCGAACACGCCTTACGTGGCATCCGGCGCTTCGGACGCGTTCAATCTTCTCGTGTTCGGCGGCAGCCAGGGCGCGCAGTTCTTTTCCGATGCGGTGCCTGGCGCCATAGCGCTGCTGCCCGAAGCGCAGCGCAAGCGCTTGCGCATCACCCAGCAGGCCCGTGTCGAGGATGCCGACAAGGTCAAGGCGGCCTATGCCGGGCTCGGCATCGCGGCAGATGTGTCGCCGTTCTTCAACGACATGGCACAGCGCATGGCCGCTGCCCATCTGGTGATGTCGCGCTCGGGGGCTTCGACCGTCTCGGAGATCGCGGTCATCGGCCGCCCGGCGCTGCTGGTGCCATATCCGCATGCCCTCGACCACGACCAGGCCGCGAATGCGGCGCGCCTGGCTGCGGCCGGCGGCGGCGAAGTTCACCCGCAATCGACGCTTTCCGTCGAGCGGATCGCGGGGCTCATAGGCGGAGCCATGGACGACCCGGCGCGCATGGCTGCCATGGCAGCTGCCGCAAAGTCAGTCGGCAAAGCGGACGCCACACGGTTGCTCGCCGATCTCGCAGAGGCTATTGCGTCGAAAATACCCGTTGCGGAGTTCAGGAAGGGAGTGCGGCCATGAAGATGCCGCAGACGATAGGCCTCGTGCATTTCATCGGCATTGGCGGCATCGGCATGAGTGGCATTGCCGAAGTGCTGCACAATCTCGGCTACAAGGTGCAGGGCTCCGACCAGTCGGAGAGCGCAAACGTGCAGCGCCTGCGCGAGAAGGGCATCGAGTGCTTCGTCGGCCATAGGGCCGAGAACCTCGGCGACGCCGAGGTGATCGTCGTTTCGACGGCGATCAAGAAAACCAATCCGGAACTGATGGCCGCGCGCGAGAGGCTGCTGCCGGTCGTGCGCCGCGCCGAGATGCTGGCCGAACTGATGCGCTTCCGCAACGCGGTGGCCATCGGCGGCACTCACGGCAAGACCACAACGACCTCGATGGTGGCGACGCTGCTCGACGCCGGCGGGCTCGATCCGACAGTCATCAATGGCGGCATCATCAACGCCTACGGCACCAACGCCCGCATGGGCGAGGGCGAGTGGATGGTGGTGGAAGCCGACGAGAGCGACGGCACGTTCCTCAAGCTGCCGGCCGATGTCGCCGTCGTCACCAACATCGATCCCGAGCACCTCGACCACTACGGCACCTTCGACAAGGTGCGCGAGGCGTTCCGCCAGTTCGTCGAGAACGTTCCGTTCTACGGCTTCGGCGTGATGTGCACCGACCATCCCGAAGTGCAGGCGCTGGTCAGCCACATCGAGGATCGCCGCGTCATCACCTATGGCGAAAACGCCCAGGCCGATGTGCGCTTCACCAACCACCGCATGGACGGCGCGGTTTCGGTCTTCGACGTGGTGATCCGCAGCCGCAAGTCGGCGACGGCGACCACCATAGAGGGCCTGCGCCTGCCGATGCCGGGACGCCACAACGTCTCCAACGCGACTGCCGCCATCGCTGTCGCCACCGAACTCGGTATTTCCGCCGAGGCGGTGAAACAGGGGCTGCTTTCGTTCGGTGGCGTCAAGCGGCGCTTCACCCATACCGGTTCGTGGAACGGTGTCGAGGTGTTCGACGATTACGGCCATCATCCGGTCGAGATCAAGGCGGTGCTGAGTGCGGCGCGCGAGGCCACCAAGGGCCGCGTCATCGCCATTGCCCAGCCGCATCGCTTCACCCGCCTGCGCGACCTGTTCGACGATTTCTCCGCTTGCTTCAACGACGCCGACACCGTGATGGTCGCACCCGTCTATGCGGCCGGCGAAGACCCCATCGACGGCATCAGTTCCGAGACGCTGACCGCGCGCATCCGCGCCGGCGGCCATCGCGACGCCCGCTTCATCGAAGGTGCCGCTGCCGTGGCTCCGATCGTGCGCGAACTGGCCAAGCCGGGCGACTTCGTCGTCTACCTCGGCGCCGGCAACATCACGCAATGGGCCTATGCGTTGCCGGGCGAACTCGCCGGGGGCGGATCGTGACGGGTGGCGAGGCGCTGATCGAAAAGCTCGGCGACCGCCTGTCCGGACTTCGCGGGCGCATCACGCCCAGCGCCGAGATGGAAAAGATCACCTGGTTTCGTGCCGGTGGCCTGGCCCAGGCGCTGTTCCAGCCGGCCGACGAAGACGACCTCGCGGCCTTCCTGAAGGCGGTGCCGGAAGAGGTCCCGGTGATGGTCGTCGGCATCGGCTCCAACCTGCTGGTGCGCGAGGGCGGCATTCCCGGTTTCGTCGTGCGGCTGTCGGCCAAGGGCTTCGGCGAGGCTGTGGCGATCTCGCCGACCGGCATCCGGGCAGGGGCGGCGACGCCCGACAAGCGCGTCGCGGCACTCGCCCATGACAGCGGCATCGGCGGCTTCCATTTCTACCACGGCATCCCCGGCGCCATCGGCGGCGCCTTGCGCATGAATGCGGGCGCCAACGGCGTCGAGACGCGCGAACGGGTCGTCGAGGTCCGTGCGCTCGATCGCCAGGGCAAGCTGCATGTGCTGTCCAACGCCGACATGGGCTACAGCTATCGCCACTCGTCGGCGGCTGCCGACCTGATCTTCACGTCGGCGACCTTCGAGGGCTACGCGGAAGACAAGGACGCCATCAAGGCGGCGATGGATGCGGTCCAGCACCATCGCGAGACGGTGCAGCCGATCCGTGAGAAGACCGGCGGCTCGACCTTCAAGAACCCCGAGGGCAGCTCGGCGTGGAAGGAAATCGACAATGCCGGCTGCCGTGGCTTGATGATCGGCGGCGCGCAGATGTCGCCGATGCACTGCAACTTCATGATCAACACGGGCAATGCGACCGGCTACGACCTCGAATTTCTCGGCGAGACGGTGCGCAGCCGGGTGCTGGAGAATTCGGGCATCCGCCTGCACTGGGAAATCAAGCGCATCGGCCAGTTCAAGGCCGGCCGCGAAGTGCAGGAGTTTCTTGGGCAAATGCTCTAGGAAACTCCGTTCCGGGCAGCCGTCCGGACAATCATTTCAGCCCTCGATGCGTGGCGCAGCGAGGGCTTTTTGCTGCCCGATTTTTGCCTTCCACCACTGTCATCCAGGTGTTCCCGGGATTCGCCCGAGGTCACGAAATGGCAATGAATTTCAATCGGCACTTGCCACGGAATCAAGTCTCTGATTCTCTGACCTAAAGCGTTTCCTGATTTGAGTCGCGTGACGCGTAACCCGCGTTTTCATCCGGAGCGTCAACTTCCGGACGGCAGCGATTCGGTCTTTGGAAACAAGGCGTTGTGTTCGGAGTTGAGAGGGGATTGCCGGGGATGAAGTCGAAGCATGTCGCTGTCCTGATGGGCGGGTTTTCGTCCGAGCGGCCTGTGTCCCTGTCGTCCGGAAATGCCTGTGCCGATGCGCTCGAGCAGGTGGGGTATCGGGTCGCCCGGGTTGATGTCGGTCGCGATGTCGGCGCGGTGCTTGCCGAGCTCAAGCCGGACGTCGCGTTCAATGCGCTTCATGGTCCCTTTGGCGAAGACGGCACGATCCAGGGCATCCTCGAATATCTCGGCATTCCCTATACCCATTCCGGCGTGCTGGCGTCGGCGCTTGCCATGAACAAGGAGCAGTCGAAGAAGGTTGCCAAGGCTGCCGGGATTCCGATTGCCGAAAGCCGGGTCCTCGACCGTTTCGCGATCGGCGACCAGCATCCGATGAAGCCGCCCTACGTGGTCAAGCCGGTGTCGGAAGGCTCAAGCTTCGGCGTGGTCATCGTCAAGGAGGATCAGTCGCATCCGCCGCAGGTGATCTCGTCTTCGGAGTGGCGCTACGGCGACACTGTGATGGTCGAGCGCTACGTCCATGGACGGGAGCTGACCTGCGCCGTGATGGGCGATGTCGCGCTCGGCGTCTGCGAGATCATCCCGACCGGGCACGCCTTCTACGATTATGATTCAAAATATGTTGCCGGGGGATCAAAGCACGAATGCCCCGCGAAAGTTTCACCGAATATTTACCAAAAAATACAAACACTGGCGCTCAAGGCTCACCAAGCGATCGGGTGCCGGGGCGTCTCCCGGTCTGACTTCCGGTACGACGACCGCCATTCCGAAAATGGAGAGGTCGTCTGGCTGGAGGTCAACACGCAACCCGGCATGACGCCGACGTCGCTGGTGCCTGAGATTGCTGCCCATGCCGGGCATACGTTTGGTGAGTTGTTGAGTTGGATGGTGGAGGACGCTTCGTGTTTGCGTTGAGATCAGGAGATAGCGGGAGGGTGAACGGCGCAACGCCGCGCGTCTTCGGGCTGTCCCTGTCCGCGGAGCATTTCGTGCTGCCGCGGCTGCTGCGCAAACCGGTTCGCATGCTGTCGCGCTTCGGGCGTGGGGAGTTCACTCCTCCGCCCTATGCCGCGTCGATGCTGACTGCGGCGTTCCTGGCCGCGAGCTCGCTCTATGGTGCTTATGTCGGCGGTCATTTCCCGGCGCTGGTCCAGGGCGTGACGGCGCGCAGCGGTTTTGCCGTCGACCAGATCAAGGTCTCGGGCAACCGCGAGACATCCGAAATCGACATTCTCGACAAGCTCGAGCTCGATGGCTGGACGTCGCTGGTCGGCTTCAACCCCGAAGAAGCGCGCGAGCGCATCGTCAGCCTGCCCTGGGTTCGCGATGCCGCCGTCCGCAAGGTCTATCCCGACACCATCGAGGTGCGTGTCGACGAGCGCGATGCGTTTGCCATCTGGCAGCATGGCAGCCAGCTCAGCGTCGTTGAAAAGGACGGCAAGGTCATTGCTCCCTTCACGGGCGGGCGCCAGGTCTCCCTGCCGCTCGTCATTGGTTTCGGTGCCGCCGAGCGCGGGTCCGATTTCGTCGCCAAGGTCCAGGCCTATCCGGAGCTGGCGTCGCGCGTGCGGGGCTACATCCGCATCGGTGAGCGGCGCTGGGACCTGCGTCTCGACAACGGCATCACCGTCAAGCTGCCGGAAAACAGGGTCGATACGGCTCTTGCCGATCTTGCTGCACTCGATCGCGACGACGCGATCCTGACGCGCGACATCTCGGCGATCGACATGCGTTTCGGTGACAGGTTGGTGGTGCAGCTCACGCCGGAAGCGGTCGAGCGTCGTGCCGACGCGCTGAAGGCCAAGCCGAAGGTCGTCAAGGCGAAGGCGGGGAGCAGAACATGAGCTGGCTTGGCGGTCAAAAAGATCCGGTTTCGCGTCGCTCGGGCATCCTCACGGTGCTCGATGTCGGTTCGAACAAGGTGTGCTGCGTGGTGGCCAAGCTGAAGCCGGCCGAAGGTAGCCAGTTGCTCAAGGGGCGTACTCACCAGGCCCAGGTCATCGGCATCGGCCACCAGAAATCGCAAGGCGTGAAGTCGGGCGTGGTCGTCGATCTCGATCGCGCCGAGCACGCCATCCGCCTGGCAGTCGACGCTGCAGAGCGCATGGCCGGGCTGACGGCGGACTCGCTGATCGTCAATCTCTCGGCCGGCCGCATCAAGAGCGAGGCTTTTACCGCCACGATCAATCTCGGCGGCCACGCGGTCGAGGAAGCCGACGTCCGGCGCGTGCTGGCTGCCGGCGCCAAGCAGGCGCTGAAGGCCGAGCGGGACGTCATCCATTCGCTGCCCGTGGCGTTTTCGCTCGATGCCGAACGTGGCGTGCGCGATCCGCGCGGCATGGTCGGCGACACGCTTGGCGTCGACATGCATGTGCTGACCGGCGATTCGGCGCCGATGCGCAATCTCGAGCTTTGCATCAACCGTTCGCACCTGTCGGTCGAGCACCTGGTGGCGACGCCCTATGCCAGCGGCCTGGCAGCACTGGTCGACGACGAGCTCGAAATGGGCGCCGCCTGCATCGACATGGGCGGCGGCACCACGACCCTGTCGGTCTTCTCGGAAGGCCGCTTCGTTCATGCCGACGCCATTCCGGTCGGCGGTAACCACGTCACCATGGACATGGCCAAGGGGCTGTCGACCCGGCTCGACGACGCCGAGCGTCTCAAGGTCATGCACGGCTCGGCACTGCCCGGCACCACCGACGATCGCGACATGATCAGCATCCAGCCGATCGGCGTCGACGACAACGAAGTGCCGCTGCAGATTCCGCGCTCTGTGATGACGCGGATCATTCGCGCCCGCATCGACGAGACGCTCGAACTGCTGCGCGACCGGCTCAACAAGTCTGGCTACGGCAATGCCGTCGGCAAGCGCGTCGTCCTGACCGGCGGCGCCAGTCAACTCGTCGGGCTGCCCGAGGCAGCGCGCCGCATTCTCGGCCGCAATGTGCGCATCGGCCGCCCGCTCGGCGTGGCAGGTCTGCCGGAGGCGGCCAAGGGGCCGGCTTTCGCGACCGCCGTCGGGCTTCTCATCTACCCGCAGATGGCTGGCATCGAGAGCCAATCGGCGCAAGGGATTTCCCGTTTCAGGGCGACGGGAACTGGCGGAAAACTGCATCGCATGAGTCAGTGGTTGAGAGACAGTTTTTAGGAATTGACGGGGACAGCCCCATTGGCGGCCGCACGGCGAAGCGGCTTGAAAGGCAAAAAGGACGAGGACTATGACGATCAATCTGCAAAAGCCGGACATCACCGAGCTCAAGCCCCGCATCACCGTGTTCGGTGTCGGCGGCGGCGGCGGCAATGCGGTGAACAACATGATCACTGCCGGCCTGCGCGGGGTCGAGTTCGTGGTGGCCAACACCGACGCCCAGGCGCTGACCATGTCGAAGGCCGAGCGCCTGATCCAGCTCGGCGCGCATGTCACCGAGGGTCTCGGCGCCGGTTCGCAGCCGGAAGTCGGCCGCGCCGCAGCTGAAGAGTGCATCGACGAGATCATCGATCACCTGTCGAACACCCACATGTGCTTCGTCACCGCAGGCATGGGCGGCGGCACCGGCACGGGTGCTGCTCCGGTCGTTGCCCGCGCCGCGCGCGAAAAAGGCATCCTGACCGTCGGCGTCGTCACCAAGCCGTTCCACTTCGAAGGCCAGCGCCGCATGAAGACGGCGGACTACGGCATCGAAGAGCTGCAGAAGTGCGTCGACACGCTGATCGTCATCCCGAACCAGAACCTGTTCCGCCTGGCCAATGACAAGACGACCTTCGCGGACGCCTTTGCCATGGCCGACCAGGTGCTCTATTCGGGCGTTGCCTGCATCACCGACCTGATGGTCAAGGAAGGCCTGATCAACCTCGACTTCGCCGACGTCCGTTCGGTGATGCGCGAGATGGGCAAGGCGATGATGGGCACGGGCGAAGCCTCGGGCGAGGGCCGTGCGATGGCCGCCGCGGAAGCTGCGATCGCCAACCCGCTGCTCGACGAGACCTCGATGAAGGGTGCGAAGGGCCTGCTGATCTCGATCACCGGCGGCCGCGACCTGACCCTGTTCGAAGTCGATGAAGCTGCGACCCGCATCCGCGAAGAAGTCGACCAGGACGCCAACATCATCCTGGGCGCCACCTTCGACGAGGACCTGGAAGGCGTCATCCGCGTGTCGGTCGTTGCCACCGGCATCGACAAGTCGGCCGCCGACATGGCCGCTGCACCTCTGACCATCCGCCAGGCACCGAAGCCGGCCCAGCGTCAGGTCGAGGCACCTCGTCCCGTCGTGCAGGCGGCACCGGTCGAGCAGCCGCGCATGGAAGTGCGCACCAACGACCCGGTCGCCGAGGCCATCCGCCTCGCCGAGACCAACGCCGCAGCCATGGCCCAGCCACGCCCGGCCGCACCGCAGGGTGAAGAGTTCCGTCCGCAGAGCAAGCTGTTTGCCGCTCCGCCTGCCCAGCCGCAGGTCCAGCAGTACCAGCCGCAGCCGCAGCAGTTCCACCAGCCGGTTCCGCAGCCGGTGGCCCAGCCGCAGGTGGCACCGCAGCGCGAAATGATGCAGCCAGCGCCGGTCCAGGCCCGCATGCCGCGCGTCGAGGACTTCCCGCCGATGGTGAAGGCCGAGGTGGAAGCCAAGGCCCAGCCGGCGGACCATGAGGACCGCGGTCCGATGGGCCTGCTCAAGCGCCTGACGAGCGGCCTGACCCGCCGCGAGGAAGAGCCGGCACGCCTGCAGCCCGCGCAGCCGCGCGAGCCGAAGCTGCGCCAGCCCGCGCCGGAGCAGCGCCGCGTCACCGGCCAGGAATCGCAGCTCTACGCGCCGCGCCGCGGACAGCTCGATGAGCACGGCCGCTTGGCACCGCAGGCACGGACTCAGGAAGACGACCAGCTGGAGATTCCGGCGTTCCTTCGCCGGCAAGCCAACTGAACTGTGAACGAGCAGTAACACTGTTTGAAAGGCGGGCGTCTCGACGCCCGCCTTTTGATCTGAAAAGATCAGTCAAATCATTGACTTGACGGGGCGAGTCGAAGCGTCTCGGCAGTTACACAGAGTAAGAAACCGTGATTTGGAGTCTATCATCCGGAAGACTATCTTCGCGCCGATTGGTGCATCCGACGGGACGTCTGTCCTGGATTTTGCGTGATGCATGCAGAGTTGGAATGTTGGGACGTCTTTCGCCGGTTCAGGCGGATGCATGGCGCCTCAAGGTCGGCCGGACGGGTGCAGTGGGGATGAGGCCCCGTCCATCAGAGCCGACAAGGGCCCGTCGCTGCAACGCGATGGAACGGGCCTGATTGGACGGGCATATGGGGATCGACTTGCAGGACTATCAGACAACACTCAAATCGCGTGTCACGCTGTCGGGCATTGGCGTTCATAGCGGCAAACCGGTAGCCATCCATTTCGCGCCGGCAGACGCGGATACGGGCGTGGTGTTTCAGGTTGCTGACCGAGAATTCCGCGCAATTGTGTCAGAAGTGGGTGCGACCGACCTTTGCACCTTGCTTGGTGACCCCGCCGGCCAGCATGTCGCCACGATCGAACATCTGATGGCCGCCCTGTTCGGCCTCGGCATCGACAATCTGGTGATCGAAGTCGAAGGCGCCGAAATTCCGATCCTCGACGGCAGTGCTGCGCAGTTTGTCGAAGCCATCGACCAAGCGGGCATCGAGGTGCAGGGCGTCAAGCGCCGCTACATCCGCGTTCTCAAGCCGGTGCGAATCGAAAGCGGCGCCTCGTGGGCCGAGTTCCGCCCCTATGGCGGCACGCGATTCGAGGTCGAGATCGATTTCGAAAGCCCGGCGATCGGCCGCCAGTCCTTTGCTTCCGACATCAACGACGACATCTTCCGCCGCGACATCTCGCGTGCCCGCACCTTCGGCTTCATGAAGGACGTCGAGCGCCTGTGGGCAGCCGGCTACGCACTCGGTTCGTCGCTCGAGAATTCCGTCGTCATCGGCGACGACAACCAGATCATCAACATCGAAGGCTTGCGTTTTCCGAACGAATTCGTGCGCCACAAGACGCTCGATGCGATGGGTGACCTTGCCCTTGGAGGTGCGCGGTTCATCGGCTGCTTCCGTTCCTATCGCGGCGGCCACAGGCTGAACGCGGCTGCGTTGCGCCGCCTGCTTTCGGACCGGTCCGCCTTCGAGGTCGTCGAGACGTCGCGCCGCGAGCGCGGCCGTTCGGCCGAACTGATTGCCGTCAGTGCCGCAGTCCACGCGCCCTGGACCCTCTGACGGAAGGCAAATCGCCGGTTTGACGGTGTGGCGTGGCTGCACCACTCGCCCGGCGAAATGGCATGCATCTTGACCTGCCACAAAATTGCGCGATTGCCGGCTGATAGCGTTGCCCGGCACGGCCAGTTGTGATCTATGGCCATTGCCTAAAAGCGAAACAGCGCCAAAGGGGCGAAACTCTGTGATGTCATTGATACGAGCCGATCGATCGAAATTGCGCGTGAAGCCTCTGGTTGTGGCGCTTTCGCTCGTCGCTCCGACGCTTGCGCTGTCCGGCTGCATGTCGGGCGAAGCCGATGTCGATCTGGCAACCTATGTCGAGCAGACCGAACCGGCCGACGTGCTCTACAATCAGGGCCTCGCCAACCTCAATGCAGGCCGCCTCAAGGAGGCCAGCCGCAAGTTCGAGGCGGTCGACCGCCAGCACCCGTATTCCGAGTGGGCACGCAAGTCGATGGTGATGGGCGCTTTCGCCAGCTATCGCCAGGGTTCCTATGAAGAGGCCATCAATTCGGCCAAGCGCTACCTCGCGCTCTACCCGTCGACCGATGACGCGGCCTACGCGCAATACATCATCGGCCTCAGCTATTTCCGCCAGATCCGCGACGTGACGCAGGACCAGAAGGAAGCCCGCCGCACCATCGAGGCGATGACCGAGGTCGTGCAGCGCTGGCCGGCGTCGGAATATGTCGACGACGCCAACGCCAAGATCCGCTTCGCCCGCGACCAACTCGCCGGCAAGGAAATGCAGATCGGCCGCTATTATCTCGAGCGCCGCGAATACATCGCCTCGGCAAAGCGGTTCCGCAATGTCGTCGAAAACTACTCGAACACCCGACATATCGAAGAAGCGCTCGCCCGTCTTGTCGAGACCTACTACGCGATGGGCCTGACCTCGGAAGCCCAGACGGCAGCTGCCGTGCTCGGCCAGAACTATCCTGACAGCCAGTGGTACAAGGATTCGTACAAGCTGCTGCAGACCAGCGGTCTCGAGCCGCGTGAAAATGCCGGCTCATGGATTTCCAAGGCCGGGAAGATGTTCTCCGGCGCCTGACCTTCGATAGATGCTCTCGCGCCTGTCGATCCGCGATATCGTCCTGATCGAACGGCTGGACATCGATTTCATGCCGGGCCTGTCGGTGCTGACGGGTGAGACCGGTGCCGGCAAATCCATCCTTCTCGACGCATTGTCGCTCGCGCTCGGCGCGCGCGGCGATGCTTCGCTCGTCCGCCACGGTGCCACACAGGGCCAGGTGACGGCGGTCTTCGACGTTGCGCGCAACCATCCGGCGCGGACGCTGCTCGCCGACAATGCCATCGACGACGACGGCGACATCATCCTGCGCCGGGTGCAGACCGCCGACGGGCGCACGCGTGTCTTCGTCAACGACCAACCTTCCAGCGTGACCCTGATGCGCGACATAGGCCGCGCTTTGGTCGAGATTCATGGCCAGCACGACGATCGCGCACTGGTCGATGGTGGCGCCCACCGCGAGGTGCTCGATTCGTTCGGCGGCCATGTCGGGGAGGCGAGGGCGACGGCGGAGGCCTGGAAACTCTGGCGTACGGCCGAGCAGGAGCTGTCGCGCCATCGCGCCCGCGTCGAGGCTGCGGCGCGCGAGGCCGAATATCTTCGCGCGTCGGTCACCGAACTGGCCAAGCTCGATCCGCAACCGGGCGAGGAAAGCGAACTCGCCGAATTGCGCGCCGCCATGATGCGGGTCGAAAAGATCGCTTCCGAGATCCAGGACGCGCAGGACGTGCTGTCCGGCTCGTCGTCGCCGCTGCCGCAGCTGGCCAGCCTGTTGCGCCGGCTGCAGCGCAAGGCGGCCGAGGTGCCCGGCCTGCTCGACGAGGTGGTGAAGTCGCTCGACGAGGCGATGATCTCGCTCGATGCCGCGCAATCCGGCGTCGATGCGGCGCTGCGCGCAACGGAATATGATCCGCAGCGGCTGGAAAAGGCCGAAGAGCGCCTGTTTGCGCTGCGCGCCGCCGCCCGCAAGCACAATGTCGCCGTCGACAATCTGGCGCAGCTGCGCGACACGATGGTTGCCGACCTGGCCGACCTCGATGCGGGCGAGGGACGGCTGCAGGTGCTGGAGCAGCAGGCGAAGGCGACGCGCGATGCCTATGACCGCATCGCTTCCAGCCTGTCGGAACTGCGCCAGACGGCAGCCGAAGGCTTACGCAAGACGGTCATGGCCGAGCTGCCGGCGCTCAAGCTGGAGCGGGCCGAGTTCATAGTCGAGATATCGAGCGAAGCCGACAACCGCATGCTCGAGGGCATCGACCAGGTCGAGTTCTGGGTGCGCACCAATCCGGGCACGCGTCCTGGTCCGATGATGAAGGTCGCGTCGGGCGGCGAGCTGTCGCGTTTCCTGCTCGCGCTCAAGGTGGCGCTTGCCGATCGCGGCTCGGCACCGACCCTGGTGTTCGACGAAATCGACTCTGGCGTTGGCGGTGCTGTGGCCGATGCCATCGGCCAGCGCCTGGCTCGTCTTGCCAGCCGGGTTCAGGTGCTGTCGGTGACGCATGCGCCGCAGGTCGCGGCACGGGCTGCGACGCATTTCCTCATCTCCAAGAAGGGCAACACCGACAAGGTGGCGACCGGCATCCATGAGATGGACCGCACGGCGCGGCAGGAGGAGATCGCGCGCATGCTCTCGGGCGCGTCGATCACCGAAGAGGCTCGCGCCGCCGCAGAGCGGCTGCTGCGCGAAAATGTTGCCGCTGCTTCCTGAGCCGCATCATTGACAGGTCTATGTCAGGAGCGATCGCGATCCTGCTGATTTGACGTGGAATTCGGGGTGGGCGGCTCCCGCCCGGGCGCATCCTCATTTATGGTGGCGCCGCACGTCAGCCGGAGTCGCACAATGTCCGAGAAACCAGTCGATTCGCTGAGCGAGGCAGAAGCCGCGGCGGAACTTGCGCGGCTGGCCGAAGAAATCGCAGGCCATGACCTGCGTTATCACGCCGAGGACGCGCCGACGATTTCGGACGCGGACTATGATGCTCTTCGGCGACGCAACCTCGCCATCGAACAACGCTTTCCCGGCCTGGTGCGCGAGGATTCTCCGTCCAGATCGGTGGGAGCTGCCGTCTCGGAAAAATTCGGCAAGGTCGCCCATGTCGTGCCGATGCTGTCGCTCGACAATGCTTTCGCCGACGAGGACGTGAGCGAGTTCGTCGGCCGCATCCGGCGCTTCCTCAGGCTCGGTGCGGACGAGGCGGTGGTGATCACCGCCGAGCCCAAGATCGATGGCCTGTCGTTGTCGATTCGTTATGAGAACGGGCGGCTGGTGACGGCGGCGACACGCGGCGACGGCCAGGTCGGCGAGAATGTGACGCCCAATGCCCGCACCATCGCCGACATTCCGAACGTCCTGAAGGGCGATTTCCCTGAGGTGCTGGAGGTGCGTGGCGAGGTCTATATGAGCCATGCCGACTTCGCCGAGCTCAACCGGCGCAATGCCGAAGCCGGCAAGCAGATCTTCGCCAATCCGCGCAACGCGGCCGCCGGCTCGCTGCGCCAGCTCGACACCTCGATCACCGCCAGCCGGCCGCTGCGCTTCTTTGCCTATGCCTGGGGCGAGGTGAGCGAGATGCCCGCCGACACGCAGATGGGCATGGTCCGGGCCTTCGACAGCTACGGGTTCAAGATCAATCCGCTGATGAAGGTGTTCGACAGCGTCGAGGGGCTGTTGTCGCAATACCGCATGATCGAGGCCAACCGGGCGACGCTCGGCTACGACATCGACGGCGTGGTCTACAAGGTCGACCGCCTCGACCTGCAGCAGCGACTGGGCTTCGTCTCCCGCTCGCCGCGCTGGGCGATCGCGCACAAGTTTCCGGCGGAGAAGGCGACGACGACGCTTCTCGGCATCGACATCCAGGTCGGCCGCACCGGCTCGCTGACGCCGGTGGCGCGGCTGCAGCCGGTGACGGTGGGCGGCGTGGTGGTGACCAACGCGACGCTGCACAACGAGGACTACATCAAGGGCATCGGCAATAGCGGCCAGCCGATCCGCGAAGGCCGGGACATCAGGGTCGGCGACACCGTCATCGTCCAGCGCGCGGGCGACGTCATCCCGCAGATCCTCGACGTCGTCATGGAAAAGCGCCCGGTCGACGCCCAGCCCTACCAGTTCCCGATCCGCTGCCCTGCGTGCGACAGCCACGCGGTGCGCGAGGAGGGCGAGGTGGTGCGGCGCTGCACCGGCGGCCTGATCTGCCCGGCACAGGCGGTCGAGCGGCTCCGCCATTTCGTCTCGCGCAACGCCTTCGACATCGAGGGGCTGGGCGAAAAGCAGATCGAATTCTTCTTCCAGTCGCAGGATCCGGCGCTGCATATCGGCTCGCCGGCCGAGATATTCACGCTCAAGCGGCGTCAGGAGGGATCGCTCACCAAGCTGGAGAACATCGACGGTTTCGGCGCGACCTCGGCGCGCAAGCTGTTTGCCGCCATCGACGATCGGCGAAAGGTCGAGTTCTCTCGCTTCCTGTTTGCGTTGGGCATCCGCCACATCGGCGAGACCAACGCCAAGCGACTGGCACGCCACTACATCAGCTTCGATGCCTTCCGGCAGGCGGGAACGGCTGCCGCCATGCCCGAGGGCAAGGGCGACAAGGGCAACGCCGCCTGGCAGGAACTGACCGGCGTCAACGGCATTGGCGGCATCGTCGCCGAAGCGGTGGTCGAGTTCTTTGCCGAAGAGCACAATGGTCAGGTGCTCGATGCGCTGCTGGCGGAAGTGACCCCGCTCGACGAGGAACGCATCGGCGACGTGTCGTCGCCGGTATCGGGCAAGACCGTGGTCTTCACCGGCTCGCTCGAAAAGATGTCGCGCGACGAGGCCAAGGCGATGGCCGAGAAGCTGGGAGCCAAAGTGGCAGGCTCGGTGTCCAAGAAGACCGATCTGGTGGTGGCAGGGCCGGGGGCGGGCTCGAAACTCAAGGCTGCGACCGACCTCGGCATTGAGGTCATCACCGAGGACCAGTGGTTCGAGCGCGTCGGGCAGGCGGGCTGATCGACTTCATGCGTGCACTTGCCATCGACTTCGAAACTGCCAACGAGCAGCGCAGCAGCCCCTGTTCCGTCGGCCTGGCCTGGATCGAGGACGGCGCGGTGATCCGCGTCGAGGAGCGGCTGATCCGCCCCAAAGATATGCGTTTCTCGCGCTTCAACATCGCCGTCCACGGCATCCGTCCGGAGCATGTCGAGGATGCTGCCGAGTTTCCAGAGGTGATGGAGGAGTTCGAGGCCGACCTCTCGGACACGCTGCTCGTCGCCCACAATGCGTCGTTCGACATGAGCGTGCTGAGGGCGAGCTATCAGTTGTACGGGGTCAGCTGTCCCAGCATCGACTATGCCTGTACGCTCAAGATGGCAAAGGCGGTGTGGCAGGATCTTGCCTCGCACCGGCTGAACGAGGTGTCGCGCCATCGACTTCTCGTTCAAGCACCACAATGCGGCCGAGGACGCGCATGCCTGCGGCGAGGTGGCGCTGGCGGCCGCGCGCAAGCTGAACGTGTCGGCGATGCGCGACCTGCCGATCAGGCTCGAGATGACCACGGGCCGGCTCCATGCCGGCGGCTACACGCCCTGTTCGGTGAAGCGGGCCGCCAAAAAGCGCTGAGTTCCGCTGATGGTTGGCTCAAGCGAATTGATGTGACAGGGCAAGCCGGCTGACTTATTCAGGGCCTCTTTCGAGAGCGCGGTGCATCCGAATAGACGTACAAAGGACGCTCTAAAGTGAATCTGTGCATCGTGCACTCCGAAAATCGGTTCCGATTTTCGCGCCGAAGCGCAAGGCGGCGGGCATTCCGACGAGTGCAGATCTGCTGCTCTATCTGTTCTTGGGTCGCATTTGTGCGACGCCAGACGTTCCGTCTGGCTGCAGAATGCTCAGGGAGGTTGGACAAATGAGCGATCGGCTGGCGCAGTTTTCGCGCGGTGCCCGGATGAGCGTGCCGGTGGTGGTCGCATCGGCGCCTTTTGCCGTGCTATTTGGAGCACTGGCCGTGGATAACGGGTTCACGGTGGCCGAGGCGACGCTGATGAGCGCCACCATCTTCGGCGGCGCCAGCCAACTGGTCGGCATCGAACTGTTCGGCCAGCATGTCGCGCCTTGGCTTGTCGTGCTGTCAATCTTTGCGGTCAACTTCCGCCACGTGCTCTATTCAGCCGCTATCGGCCCTCACATCGCGCACTGGCCCTGGGCCCAGCAGGCGATCGCCTATTTCTTCCTGACCGATCCGCAATATGCCGAAGCGGAGCGCATTCGCGAGCAAGGCCACAAGGTCAGCTTCGCCTGGTACATGGGCATGGGGCTGACGCTCTATGTGTTCTGGGTGGTGGAAAGCTGCATCGGTGCGCTGTTCGGCCGGCTGATCCCCGACACCCATGCGCTGGGGCTCGACTTCCTGCTGCCGATCTATTTCCTCGGCATCGTCATGAGCTTCCGCAATCGGCCGCGCTGGCTGCCCATCGTGATCGCCAGCGCAATCGCTTCGATGGTGGCCTACAAGACCGTGGGCTCGCCCTGGCATGTTTCGCTTGGCGCGCTTGCGGGCGTGCTGTTTGCCGCAGCGATGCCCATCCGCATCGAAGAGCCGGCAGAGGCTTCGACATGAGCACGACCTTCTGGATCATCATCGCGGGAGCGGTTGCGACCTATCTGACGCGTGTGGGCGGGCATCTCCTGCTGTCCCGTTTCGAACGCCTGCATCCGCGCGTCGAGGCGGGTCTCAATGCCGTGCCGGCGGCCGTGCTGACGACGCTGGTGGCGCCGGCGGCACTCTCGGCCGGGCCGGCAGAACTGGCGGCACTTGCCGTGGCGGCCGTCGTCGGGCTGCGCGGCGGCCTGATGACGATGTTCCTGGCCGGCGCTGCCGTGCTGATCGCACTCAGGCACTTCATCGGCTGAGTTGGTCGGGGCGGCGATGTCCCGCTGTTGGAGCGCTGTGCGTCCTTCGACAGGCTCAGGATGAGGAGTGTTGGCGCCGTTGCCTTGCGTCAGCGCTATCGAAGCAGGGCAAGTCTACATCTTCAAATGCGCGCAACGCCACAATTGACGAGCGCAAAGGATCTTCATCCTGAGCTTGTCGAAGGACGCACGGCCGAGCCACAGCGCTGCAGATAACGGCCCCTGACAGGGCCGGTCTGCGGCACCCCTCAGACGATCGGTGCCGTCGCCTTTTCCAGCCATGCCAGCGTTTCGCCGTCGAGCATCGGTCCGATCTCGGCCAGCACGCGTGCATGGTAGGCGTTGAGCCAATCCAGTTCTTCTCGGGTCAGGAGATCGGCGCGCAGCAGGCGCTGGTCGAAGGGGGCCAGAGTCAGCGTTTCGAAACCGTGCATGGCGATATCGCCGCCCGGAATCGCCGCAGTCGGGGTCACCAGGATCAGGTTCTCGAGCCGGATGCCGTAGTGGCCTTCTTTGTAGTAGCCTGGCTCGTTGGAGAGGATCATGCCGGCGAGCAGCTTCTCCATGCCCGTCTTGGCGATGCGCTGCGGACCCTCGTGCACGGCAAGGTAGGAGCCGACACCGTGGCCGGTGCCGTGGGCATAGTCCAGCCCATGCTTCCACAAGGCGATGCGTGCCATGGCGTCGATGTCGGCGCCGCGCGTGCCGGCCGGGAACCGGGCGACCGAGATCGCGATCATGCCCTTGAGCACCAGCGTGAAACGCTCGCGCATCTCCTCCGTCGGCTGGCCGACCGGCATGGTGCGGGTGATGTCGGTGGTGCCGTCCTGATATTGCGCGCCCGAATCGAGCAGGAACAGCTCGCCGTCGCCGAGCACGCGGCTGGTGGCGCGCGAGACGCGGTAGTGCATGATCGCGCCGTTGGGTCCGGCACCCGAGATGGTGTCGAAGGAGACGTCGCGCAGCGGCATCTGGGTCTCTTCGCCGGTCTGCCGGCGGCATTCCTCCAGCCTGGTCACCACCGCGATCTCGTCGAGCTTGCCCCGCTCCTGCCGGTCGAGCCAGCAGAGCAGCTTGGCCACCGCCGCACCGTCGCGGCGATGGGCAGCGCGGGAGCCTGCGATCTCGGCGGCGTTCTTGGTGGCGCGGGGAAGGCGGGCCGGATCTGGCGACGCAACGACTGTGCCGCCATTGTCCTCGATCAGGGCACGCAGCCTGTCGGCGGCGAGCACGGGATCCAGCGCGATCCTCGCGCCCGCCTTGGCGAGGGCCGTGACTGCGTCGTCGAGCTTGCCTGGCGCCTTGATGTCGGCGAGCTGGGTGAGATAGGCCTCCTCGGTGCGGCCGAGCTTGCGCTTGTCGATGAAGACGGCATGCGCGCCGTCGGCCGCCAGAATGGCAAAGCCGAGCGCGAGCGGGGTGTGCGGCACGTCGCCGCCGCGGATGTTGAAGGCCCAGGCCAGCGACGACGGGTCAGTGAGGATCGCGTGGGTTGCGCCTTCGGCATCGATCGCCGCAGCCAGCCTCTTGAGCTTGTCCTTGGCGAGCTCGCCCGCCAGAGCCTCGGGATGGATCTCGACCGGGGCCAGCGGCGCGTCGGGCTGATCTTCCCAGATCGCGTCGATCGGGTTGCGGGCGAGGGGAACCAGGGTTGCACCTGCCTTCTCCGCCGAGGCGGAAAGCGCCTTGACGTCGCCGATGGTGTGCAGCCATGGGTCGAAACCCAGCCGCGCGCCGGCGGGCAGGCTGTCCCTGATCCAGGCGGACGGCGGGTTTTCGATCAGGCTCTCGATCGAAAAGATGCCGAGATCGACCTCGTCGCGCACCTGCAGGGTGTAGCGTCCGTCGACAAAGACATAGGCGCTGTCGGCAAGGACGATCGCCACGCCGGCCGAACCGCTGAAGCCGGTCAGCCAGCGCAGCCTGTTCGAGCGCGCCGCGACATACTCGCCCTGGTGCTCGTCGGCACGCGGCACGATGAAGCCGTCGAGGCCGTTCACCCTGAGCCACTGCCTGAGGAGCGCGGTGCGCGGCTTGCCGACGGAGGGATCGCCTGCTGAATCGAAGGACTGGAACATGGTGGTTTCCCGGAATCTGGATGTCCGGCGAACCTATCTTCGTGCGCCACCACTGGCAACGCCGCCGGCTTGTGCCACGGCCGTCAGTTCTTGAGGTGGATCGTCACCCAGCCTTCCCTGTGGAAGGTCTCGACATGGCGGAACTTCGCCGCGACATAGGCTTCGACCACCGCGTCGTGCTGACGGTCGAGGATGCCCGAAAGGACCAGCGAGCCGTTTGGCGCGAGATGCGCTGCCATGTCGGGCGCAAGCTGCATCAGCGGCTGCGCCAGGATGTTGGCGACGATCAGGTCGAACGGGCCGCGCGCGGCGAAGATCGGATCGTCGAAGCCTGCCGCCGTCGCGGTCTCGACATGGTCGCCGGCGCCGTTGAGGCGGACATTGGCGGCAGCGACGTCGGTGGCGACCGGGTCGATGTCGGTGGCGAGCACCGGGATCGGCGCCAGCTTGGCGACGGCGATGGCGAGAACCGCGCTGCCGGTGCCGAGATCGAGCGCGTTGGCCGGATGCTCCTCGGCGACGACCTTCTCGATCATTTCCAGGCAGCCAGCCGTGGTGCCGTGGTGGCCGGTGCCGAAGGCAAGGCCGGCCTCGATCTCGATGGCGATCTGGCCGGGGCGCACGTCGTCGCGGTCATGACTGCCGTGGACGATGAAGCGGCCGGCCTGGACCGGCTTCAGGCCTTCGAGCGACTTCGCCACCCAGTCGATGTCGGGAAGGACCTCGCGGTCCAGGGCGCCCTTGTGGCCGGCTTCGGCAACGACCTCGGCCATGCGGCGGGCGATGTCTTCGACATCGCCGTCGGTGTAGAGCGAGACCTCGTGGATGTCGCGGTCCTCATCGACCTCGATCACGGCGATCGGCCAGCCATCTTCCTCGAAGGCGGTTTCGAGGGCCGAGAAGATGCGGTTCGCAGCTTCGCGGCCGGTGGTGAGGTAGAGCCGTGTCTGGGTCATGTCGGGTCCGGTCGAGGAGGGTCAGCCTTCGTTCGCCAGGCGCTTGAGCTTGGCGAGCGCAGTCTCTGGCTTTTCCTCATAGGCGATGGTGCCGAAGAAATCACCCTTGCTGTCGAGCAGCAGGACCGAT
The DNA here is from genome assembly GCF_014206975.1 of Aminobacter aganoensis. Lineage (GTDB taxonomy): Bacteria > Pseudomonadota > Alphaproteobacteria > Rhizobiales > Rhizobiaceae > Aminobacter > Aminobacter aganoensis. The sequence continues at coordinate 718,568 of NZ_JACHOU010000001.1, read as the reverse complement.
GCGGTGTGGTCCATGGTGTAGTCGCCGCCCTCGGTCTCGACCTTCTTGGAGTAGATGCCGAACGACTTTGTCATGGCGGCGATCTTGTCGGGCGAGCCGGTGATGCCGGTGATGCGGTCGGAGACGTTGGTGACGTAGGTGTTCATCACCTCGGGCGTATCGCGCTCGGGGTCGACCGAGACGAAATAAGCGCGGATGTTCTTGCCCTCGTCGCCCATCTGCTTGAGCAGGCCGTCGAGTTCGAACAGCGTCGTCGGGCAAACCTCGGGGCAATGGGTGAAGCCGAAGAACACGGCGCTTGGCTGGCCGCGGAAGGCGGCTTCGGTGATTTCGCCGCCCTTCTGGTCGACCAGCACGAATGGCGCGCCGAAGGCCTGAGCGCTGTTCCTGCTGCTGTACCAGTCGAAAGTCAGCCAGCCGACGCCGGCTGCCATCAGGATCAGAATGCCGGCAAGGATCGTGCGCATCATCGATTGTGATTCCATGGTGTGATTTGTGACCGCCTCAGAAGCACCAGGACATGCCTGCTTCGACCAGCGACATGAAGATGCCGGCGTCCTTGTCGAGCCAGGAGGCGAAAGCGAGGCCGGTGGCAGCCGCAAACGCCGTCAGGCCGAGCGCGATCCACGCGGTCGTCGAAAGCGATATGGGCAGAGCCTGTTTCATCACCCTACATAGCGCGCTACGCGCGTTGCCAAAAGGGACATGTTGACGCCCTCATTTGCCCACAAGACACCTTTTCGCGAGCAGGATGCATGACGATGCGGCTTGCAACGCGCGGACCGCCGACCCAAGTGTGGGCGGACAGCATTCCAGGAGGTTTCGATGAGGCTTGCCTTTTTTGTCCTAGCTACCGCCCTTGCGCCCGCGGCTGCGGCCCCCGCCAATGCCCAGCAGGTGGGCGAGGTCGGCGTCGACTGGCTCGGCAACGACATCATCGTCGAGGCGATCAAGGATCCCGAGGTCGAGGGCATCACGTGCCACGTTTCCTATTTCGACCGCGGCGTGATTGACCGGCTGCAGAAGGGCAACTGGTTCGAGAATCCCTCCGACAGCGCGATCTCCTGCCGCCAGACCGGGCCGATCACCATCGGCGAGATCGATCTCAGCGAAGAGGGCGAGGAGGTGTTCAAGCAGGGCATCAGCCTGATCTGGAAGGAGCAGGTGGTGAACCGCATCTACGACAAGAAGAACGAGACGCTGATCTATCTCGCGCATTCGCGCCAGGTGCAGGACGGCTCGGCGAAGATGTCGATGACGACCGTGCCGCTGTACAACCAGAACGTCACCTGGACCAAGGGCAAGCCGCAATAGCTTGCGGGCAAGGTGGCGCGGGCGTAAATCCGCGTCATGGACACACCTGCAGACCTTCGCTTCAAGGATGACGAGCCGCGCATCCACCCGACGTCAGAGCTGAAAGGCTGCCGGCTGGGCCGTCATGTCGCCATCGGCGAACGCGTCGTGCTGCGCGAGGTCGTCGTCGGCGACTATTCCTATTTCGAGCGCCACGCCGAGGCGATCTACACCACCATCGGAAAATTCTGCTCGATCGCCGCCAATACCCGCATCAATGCGCTCGATCATCCGATGGAGCGGCTGACCACCCACAAGGTGAGCTACCGGCCCAACGAATACTTCCGCTATCTCGGTGTCGACGGCGATTTCCGCGAACGCCGCAGGGCAAAGCCGGTGACGGTCGGCCATGACGTGTGGATCGGTCATGGCGCGGTGATCATGCCCGGGTTGACGATCGGCAATGGCGCGGTTGTCGGGGCGAATGCGGTGGTGACCAAGGACGTGGCGCCGTTCGAGATAGTCGCCGGGGTGCCGGCGAGGCGGTTGAAGCTGCGCTTTCCCGCCGAAATCGCCGCCCGCATCGAGGCATTGGCGTGGTGGGACTGGCCGGCCGAGCGGCTGTTCGAGGCCATTCCGGACATGCAGAGCCTGCCGATCGAGGCGTTTCTCGACCGCTGGAGCTAGGACGGCCGGAACTGCGCCTGGCCATATCCCAGGAGGAGGGCATGCCGGAATTCCGTATCAAGCGCGTCTACGACGCACCGGCGCCGGAGGATGGGTTCCGGGTGCTTGTCGACCGCATCTGGCCGCGTGGCATCAGCAAGGAAGCCGCGGCGGTGGAGCTGTGGGCGAAGGAAATCGCGCCCTCGACCGAACTGCGACGGTGGTTCAGCCATGACCCGGCCCGGTGGGGCGAATTCCGCAGGCGATACCTGGCCGAACTCGACGGCCAGCACGAGCGGCTGGAGGCAATGCGCAAGCAGGCCGGCGGCAGGCGGCTGACGTTGGTCTATTCGGCCCGCGACCAGATCCAAAACCAGGCCGTCGTGCTGAGGGACGTGCTGGAAGGCCTGTAGCACCTGCGCGATGGAACCAGCCGGCATTCCGGCGGTTTTCCTGCATTGTCAGGAAAAGCCGCGATGTTCGAACGCCTGTTCACTCGTGTCGCCAACAAGGTTGCCTATGCCTCAGGCACGCCGCTGTCGTTCGTGATGTGCTGCCTCATCATCGTGGCTTGGGCGGTGTCCGGTCCGGTGTTCGGCTTTTCCGACACCTGGCAGCTGGTCATCAACACCGGCACGACGATCATCACATTCCTGATGGTGTTCCTGATCCAAAATACGCAGAACCGCGATGGCGCGGCGATGCAGGCGAAGCTCGACGAGCTCATCCGCGTCGGCAGGGCACAGAACCATTTCATCGGCATCGAGCACCTGACCGAGACCGAGGTCGAGGAAATCAGGCGCAAATGCGAGGAAGCAGCCAAGCGGCACGACGCGAAAGCGGGTGCGAAAGCGTGACTGCGGCGCCGTCCAGCCTCTGGAAGGTTGACGCTGGGCGGCGAGGGGAACAAGATCGGTGCGGGTAGGGTGTTGTGTGGCGTGACTGATTGGTTGGACATCCTGAAAGAGCAGGCCAGGACCGGCGCGGAGATGGCGCGCGAGGTGCCCACGACGCTGGCCAACCCCGACATCAGTCGCGACCAGGTGAAGAAGCTGTTTGCCGCGCTCGAGCAGCAGGCCGAATTCGTCGAAAGGCTGCGGCAGGTGCTCGAGGCCAATGATTTCGAGCCCGAGGTGCTGGTTGCCGCCGAAAAGCTGGAAGACCGCTATGCCGAACTGGCGGCCTCCGCGGCCGAGCGGCTGAAAGCCATGCGCAGCGGCACGGCGACTCGCCAGCAATAGCAAAGCTTCTGCCGACAGTTGGGTGCGTCCGACGCGGGCGAGCTGGCGTTGCTCAGGCCGGCGGAGTTCCGACGTGGATGGCTTTCCTGACTTCGGCACGGAAATCGGGCGTGTCGTGCTCGCCATGAACGGTGACGGCGTGCTGGACGGCGGCATTGACCAGTTCGTCCTCGTTGTCCGCGGCAATCGCCACCGTGCACTTCATTTCGCTCGGGAATTCACGGCAATCGATATACTGGCGCATCGTCTTCGCCTCCCTATGATTAAAAATTAGCACTTGCTAATTTTATGCCTGTGGCGAGAGGGCGGCAACCGATATGTGGCTGCGCTCACCAAGCGTTTGGTGACCTGGAACGACAAGATGCTCAGGAGTTTTGCGGCGAACCCGGCGCGAGCAGTGACCTTGCATCCTGGGCGGAAGCGTCGATGAAGCACTTTATGCGGGGTTTACGCCCCGTTGCGGCTATTTCGCCGCCGATAGTTTTCTTGTCTCCTCCATTCCGGAAGCGATACGCCTCGTCTGCTATATTCAATCGTAAACTCAGACATTCCCGTACTGTTCATCCAATATGTAAACTCAACAGAGTTTCGGTTTATGTCTTTGTCATAAAATTCGCAAAATGTTTCCAGGAAATACTGCTCGAATTCATCTCTGTCAAAATTAAACCACTCGCCCCCTATCCAGTAATCTGACAACGCTATGTGGAGAATTCTTTCTAGATGGATACATTCCCAGAACGGCTTGACACCGACAACTTGGATATCGGGTATCCACGTACGCGCTGTCCTGAAACGGGAGTTGAAATCTGTAGTCGTTCCAATCTTCAGGCGGCTACCGCTCTTTAGAACGTAGAGCCAACCAGGATCGCTAGTATGCACATCGAAATTGCGGACCCAAGGTTCTGGTTGAAAATCCGTTATTTTCATCACACCGGGTTCACGAAGCCGTCCAGCACCTTCTTCTGGCCGGCCTTGTCGAAGTCGATGGTGAGCTTGTTGCCGTCGATGGCCGAGATGTTGCCGTTGCCGAACTTCTGGTGGAAGACGCGGTCGCCGACTTTGAAGCGCGAGGGCTCGGTCGCGACCGACTTAGCGATCAGCTCGCCCTCGATGGTGCGGCCTTTCACCGAGCCGCGGCCGGCGCCGAAGCCGGAATCGGTTTCGCCATAGCCGATGCGTTCGACCGAATGGCCGGAGCGCGATCCCCAGTTGCGGTCGGTGGCTTCGGTGCGGTTCTGCTGCGCCCGCTGCCAGCCCGGCGTGGCATAGGTGTTGGAGAAGGATTTCTGGCCGACGTCGTCGAAACGCGAGGCGCCGTAGGGGTTCTGGCGGCCGCCGCCATAGCCGCCATAGGAATTGCCGGCATCCGCCACCTCGACATGGGCCTCGGGCAGTTCGTCGAGGAAGCGCGAGGGGATCGTCGATTGCCACAGCCCATGGATGCGGCGGTTGGAGACGAACCACAGATGCAGGTTCTTCTTGGCGCGGGTCAGGCCGACATAAGCGAGGCGGCGTTCTTCCTCGAGGCCTGAGCGGCCGCCTTCGTCGAGTGCGCGCTGGTGCGGGAACAGGCCTTCCTCCCAGCCGGGCAGGAACACGGTCTCGAATTCGAGGCCCTTGGCCGAATGCAGCGTCATGATCGAGACGGCGTCGAGCTGCTCGTCCTGCTCGGCGTCCATGACGAGCGCGACATGCTCGAGGAAGGAACGCAGCGATTCGTATTCCTCCATCGAGCGGATCAGCTCCTTGAGGTTTTCGAGCCGGCCCGGTGCCTCGGCCGAACGGTCGTTCTTCCACATGTCGGTGTAGCCGCTCTCTTCGAGAATGATCTCGGCGAGTTCGGTGTGGGGCGTGTTGTCGAGCGCTTTCTGCCAGCGCTCGAAATTGGCCGCGACTTCGCGCAGCGCGGCGCGCGGCTTGGGCTTGAGCTCGTCGCTTTCGGCCAACTGGGCGGCTGCCTGGAGCATCGGCACGCCAAGAGCGCGGGCGGTGTCGTGGACCTGGCGGATGGCGGCTTCGCCGAGGCCGCGCTTGGGCACGTTGACGATGCGCTCGAAGGCGAGGTCGTCGGCGCCCTGGGCAACGACGCGGAAATAGGCCATGGCGTCGCGGATTTCCTGGCGTTCGTAGAAGCGCGGGCCGCCGATGACGCGGTAGTTGAGGCCGAGCGTGACGAAGCGGTCTTCGAACTCGCGCATCTGGAACGAGGCGCGAACGAGGATCGCCATGTCGTTGAGATTGTGCTTCTGGCGCTGCAACTGCTCGATGGTCTCGCCGACGGCGCGGGCCTCCTCCTCGGAATCCCAAGCGGCGTGGACGTTGACCTTGGCGTCGTCGGGGTCGGCCTGCTCGGTGAACAGGGTCTTGCCGAGACGGCCCTCATTGTGGGCGATGAGATGGGCGGCGGCACCGAGGATGTGCGCGGTCGAGCGGTAGTTGCGCTCAAGCCGGATGACCACGGCGCCCGGGAAATCCTTGTCGAAGCGCAGGATGTTGTCGACCTCGGCGCCGCGCCAGCCATAGATCGACTGGTCGTCGTCGCCGACGCAGCAGACATTCTTCTGGCCGGGGGCGCCGGTTTCCTGCGCCAGGAGCCGCAGCCACATGTATTGCGCGGTGTTGGTGTCCTGGTACTCGTCGACCAGGATGTATTTGAAGCGCTTGTGGTATTCTTTGAGCACGTCCGGATAGGCGCGGAAGATGCGGATCGGGTGGCACAAGAGGTCGCCGAAGTCGCAGGCATTCAAGGTCTGCAACCGGTCCTGATAAGCCCTGTAAAGCTCGCGGCCCTTGCCGTTGGCGAAGGCGCGGGCATCGCCCTCGGGGATTTCGGCCGGGCCAAGGCCCTTGTTCTTCCAGCCGTCGATCATCATCGCGAACTGGCGCGCCGGCCAGCGCTTGTCGTCGAGGCCCTCGGCCTGGATCAGCTGCTTGATCAGGCGGATGACGTCGTCGGTGTCCAAAATGGTGAAGTCGGAGCGCAGGCCGGCCAGTTCGGCATGGCGGCGCAGCATCTTGACGCCGATGGAGTGGAAGGTGCCGAGCCAGGGCATGCCTTCGACCGCCTCGCCGACGAGATGGCCGATGCGCTGCTTCATCTCGCGCGCCGCCTTGTTGGTGAAGGTGACGGCCAAAACCTGGCTGGGCCAGGCGCGGCCCTGGCTGAGGATATGGGCGATGCGGGTGGTGAGCACGCGCGTCTTGCCGGTGCCGGCGCCGGCAAGCACGAGGACCGGGCCTTCGGTGGTCTCGACGGCCTGGCGCTGCTCGGGGTTCAGGCCCTTGAGGTAGTCCGGCGCATGCGGCGCCTGGCGGGCGGCCATGGCGCGCGCGGCAATGCCGCCCGGCGCAGAGGCACCAGCGGTCCGGGGCGGCATTCCGCCGGGCTCGTCGAAAAACGGCATGTCGTCCGGAAAGTCTGACATTTGCCCCGAATGTAGTGATTCGGGGCGGAAAGGCCAGAAGTGTCTCTGTTTTGTTCTCGTTTAGCCGGGGAAAGTGGCACCCTTGACCGGGATGCCGGGGGCGTGGCTAGGTAACCGCACGGCTGGACGTGGCCGGCAGTCCGCGCCCGCAGGGGTATGGCGAACACATCCGAGCGCTTCCTGAACCCGGTCCAACGGACGGTGAGGGCATCGGCAATGCGGGCACTGATGGACAGGCTCACCGGAACCCTGGGATCGGAAGATCATGCGAACCTATCGTGATGCAAAGGCGATGGCGAAGGCCATGCGCGAGGCGCTTGGCGCCAAGAACCTCGATGTCAGCCACAGCGAGGCGCTCGAAATCGTCGCCCGGCAGTTCGGCGTCGACAACTGGAACATCCTGTCGAGCAAGCTGGACAAGGGGGAAGAGCCTTCCGCAGGCTCATTATCCTTCACCCAGCCGGTGCCGATCTTTCGCATCTTCGACGAGGACAAGGCGCGGGGCTTCTACGAGGGGTTCCTCGACTACACGGTCGACTGGGAGCATCGTTTCCATCCCGGCGCGCCGCTCTACTGCCAGGTGTCGCGCGGCGGTTTGAAGCTGCATCTGTCGGAGCATTCGGGCGACGCCAGTCCAGGTGCCACGGCGGTCTGCTACATGAAAGGCGTGGAAGCCTTCCAGAAGGGGCTGATCGCCAAGGACTACAAATACAATCGGCCGGGCCTGCAGCATCAGGACTGGGGGCTGGAGTGCGAGGTGATCGACCCGTTCGGCAACCGCATCCGCTTCATGGAAGGCGAGGACTGACCGACGTCCCGTGCGCGCTCGCGCCCGATGGCGCGGGCGCCGTTCACGCAACAGTGACACCAACTACATTTGCATACGCTAAACTCGCCGCCCGATGTCGAAGACAGGGAGCGAGCCATGACCAGACCTGCCATCACCCAGGCGATGATCGATGCCTATGACGAATACACCCACCTGACGCTCGACCGGCGCAATTTCATGGAGACGCTGACCAAGCTGACCGGATCGGCCGCGGCGGCGGCTGTGATCGCGCCGATGCTCGCGGCCAGCCAAGCGCAGGCGGCCATCGTTGCCGACGACGACGCGCGGCTCAAGGCCGAGGATGTCGCCTATCCCGGCGGTGCCGGCGAGATGAAGGGTTATCTCGTCCAGCCGGCCGATCGTGCCGGCAAGCTGCCGGCGGTCATCGTCATCCACGAAAACCGGGGCCTCAACCCGCATATCCGCGACGTGGCGCGGCGCATCGCGCTCGAAGGCTTCGTCGCGCTGGCGCCCGACTATCTGTCGCCGCTCGGCGGCACGCCGCCGGACGAGGAGAAGGCGCGCGAGATGTTCGGCCAGCTGGACGCTGCGCAGACCGTGGCCAACGGCATCGCGACGGTGGCGTTCCTGAAGGGCCATGAGAGCGGCAACGGCAAGGTCGGCGCGGTCGGCTTCTGCTGGGGCGGCGGCACCGTCAACCTGCTCGCCGTCAATTCGCCGGATCTCGGCGCCGGCGTCGCCTATTACGGCGCCCAGCCCAAGGACGAGGCGGCAGTCGCCAACATCAAGGCGGCCCTGCTGCTGCACTATGCCGGCATGGACGAGCGCATCAACGCCGGTATCGACGCCTACAAGGCGGCGCTGGAAAAAGGCGGCAAGGATTTCCAGGTCCACGTCTATGACGGCGCCCAGCACGCCTTCAACAACGACACCTCCGAAGCGCGCTACAACAAGGAGGCAGCGGACCTGGCCTGGGGTCGGACGATTGCCTTCTTCAGGGAAAAACTGTCCTGATCCGTCTGGTGGCAGGCGCGCCGACCGTTCGCGCGCCTGGCCGTACGAAGCTCAGGCCACGCCGCGCTTGGAGCGGGCCTGGCGCAGGATGACGCGCCAGCGCAACATCTCGATCGGGATCGGCCCGTTGTTGTTGGCGATCTCGAAGATTTCGTTGTTGATGTTGCGGAGCGAACGCCAGAAGTCGTAGTCGCTGATGCGCGGGTCGCAGGCGAGCTTGTTGGCTGTCGCTTCGATGTCTGGTTGCATGCCTTGCCTCAAGCCGTCCGGTGCCCGCCGCGACTCAATTTCGCTGTGTGGGATTGTCGGGGTGAGGGTGCGGCCGATCAACGAACCGCAGGCTGTGATGCAGGTTATGAACAGGTAAGGTTAACCGCCTGTGGCCCTTCAGCCACTATGCCGGCTTGCGCCTGATGCCGATCGAGCGGCCGGCGCGCTCGGGCATGGGCAGTGCGGCATGGGCGGCGCCCATTTCCTGCAGGCTCGCCATGATGTCTTCGGGGAAGGGCGCGACCTTCGGACCGGTCATGTCGACATGCAAAGCGAGATATTCCGAGGTCGCCGCCAGCCAGCCATCGACGTGGCGCAGTTCCTGGTAGACGCGCAGGCGTTTGTCGTCATGGTCAAGCAACTGGAAGCTCGCGGTGACGCGGTGTTCGAGATGCAGTTCCCGGACATAACAGACGTGAACTTCCGCCGTGTAGATGGTGAGCTTCCTGTCGCGGACGTAAGCAGCCCCCATGCCGAGCAGATCGAGCGCCTCGTCGCTGCAGCGGTCGAACAGGACGTTGTAGTAGGCCATGTTGAGGTGACCGTTATAGTCGATCCAGTCTTTCTCGATCTCCATGACGCGCGACACGAACGGAGCTGGCATGGCTTGATCCTTTGGTCTTTGGTTGCGCTGGACAAACCGGACGGGGTGGCAGATTACCCGAGCATAAGGTGCCGGCAAGGCGCCAGGCTGTTCCAATCGCGGAGGAAAACATGGCTCTGAGCGACCTGAAGGCGATGGCGCGGAACGAGGCGGGGATCGCCACGACGCTCGGCATCCTCAAGCAGAAATTCGGCGAGCGCTTCCAGACCAGCCAGGCGATCCGCGAACAGCATGGCCACACCACCACCTACCTGCCCAACCAGGCGCCCGATGGCGTGGTGTTCGCCGAAAGCACGGCGGACGTGCAGGGGGTGGTACGGGCTTGCGCGGCGCATCGCGTGCCGGTCATCGCCTTCGGCACGGGCACGTCGCTGGAAGGCCATGTCAACGCACCGGCCGGCGGCATCTCGGTCGACACCTCGCGCATGGACAAGATCGTCACCGTCAATACCGACGATCTCGACTGCACGGTCGAGGCCGGGGTGACGCGCGAGGCACTGAACACCTACCTGCGCGACACCGGTCTGTTCTTTCCGATCGATCCCGGAGCGAATGCCAGCCTCGGCGGCATGGCGGCGACGCGCGCTTCGGGTACCAATGCGGTGCGCTACGGCACCATGCGCGAGAACGTGCTGTCGCTGCGCGCCGTCATGGCCGACGGCAGCGAGGTCACGACCTCGCACCGGGCCAGGAAAAGCTCGGCCGGCTACGACCTGACGCGGCTGCTTGTCGGGTCGGAGGGAACGCTCGGCATCATCACCGAAGTGACGCTCAAGCTGCAGGGCATCCCACAGGCGATTTCGGGCGGCGTCTGTCCGTTTCCGAGCGTCGAGGCGGCGTGCCAGGCGGTGATCACGACCATCCAGATGGGCATCCCGGTGGCGCGCATCGAACTGGTCAACGCGCTGCAGATGCGGGCGATGAAGATCTACTCCAAGCTCGACTATCCCGAGAGCCCGTGCCTGTTCCTCGAGTTCCACGACTCGGATGCCGGCGTGGCGGAGCAGGCTGAAAGCTTTGGCGAGATCGCCGCCGAATATGGCGGCGGGCCGTTCCTGTGGACCACGGTGACCGAGGAGCGGGCCAAGCTGTGGAAGGCGCGGCATGACGCTTACTGGGCGTCGCAAACCCTGCGTCCCGGTGCGCGCGCGCTGTCGACCGACGCCTGCGTGCCGATTTCGCGGCTGGCCGAATGCATCGCCGAGACCGAAGCCGACATCGAGCGGCTGGGCCTGATCGCCCCGATCGTCGGTCATGTCGGCGACGGCAATTTCCACACGCTGGTGCTGATGGACCCGAACGATCCGGCAGACATCGGCCGGGCCGAGGAATTCGTGAAGCGGCTGGCCGAGCGGGCGATATCCATGGACGGCACCTCGACCGGCGAACACGGCATCGGCCAGGGCAAGATGGGACTGATGGAGCGCGAGCACGGCCATGGCGTGGCGGTGATGCGGGCCATCAAGCAGGCGCTCGATCCGAACAACATCATGAATCCCGGCAAGATCCTGCCGGCAGGATAGGACGGGCGTTGACCCGACCGCGCCGGCTTGCTAGTGCGGCCCAGTCCAACCAGGAAACTTATGCGCAGAGACTTCCATCGCTGAAGCGTCGGCCCCGAGCCGATGGTGGCTGAAAGGCCAACGGGTGCTTGCGCCTTCTCTGAAATGCATATCCAAGGACAAATCCATGACACACGCTCACGGCGCGACGATCCGCGCCTATTCCGCAACCGACCGCGACCGCCTGGCAGATATCTGGCTCGAGGCATCGCGTGTCGGCCATCCATTCCTGGGCGAGGCAAGACTGCTCGATCAGCAGGCCAACGTTCGGGAGGATTATCTGCCGCAAGCCGAAAATTGGGTGATCGAGCTCGATGGCCGGACGGTGGGCTTCATCGGCCTGCTCGACAACGACTTCATCGGCGGCCTGTTCATCGATCCGGCGTGCCATGGCCGTGGTCTCGGCAAGGCATTGGTCCTGCACGCCGCCAGGCTGAAGGGAGCGCTCGACGTCGAGGTCTATGCCGACAACGGGCCTGCGCTGGTATTCTATCGCCGCCTGGGCTTCGCCGAAACGCAGCGCCATGACCAGGACGAGGAGGAGCGGCCGCTGCAAGTGGTTCGCATGCGCCGACCGGCGTAGGGTCCAGCCGTCGCTTTTTGCGGGACAGGCTACGCCGCGGCGTTGACGCGCCGCGGCGTACAGCCCAACATGTCACCAAATGACCATGCTCCTGCGCTAGACGCCTGGGACGCCTGAAAAGATTTGCCCCGAGGCAATGCTCGCTCGCCTGTTCGTAATATTCGGTGGACTGTTCGTACTGGCGCTGCTCGCGGCTCTGGTGGGACCGTATTTTATCGACTGGTCCGGCTACAAGGCCGACTTCGAGCGCGAGGCGGGCACCATCCTCGGCCGCAAGGTGGCCGTGCAGGGCGACGTGCGCGCGCGAATCCTGCCGTTTCCCTCGGTGACGTTTTCCGATGTGACAGTCGGGGGCGGGGCCGACGGCGAAGACGCGATGACCGTCGAGACGTTCTCGATGGATGCCGAACTGGCGCCGCTGCTGCGCGGTGAGTTCCTGATCTACGACATGCGGCTCGTGCGGCCCAAGGCAACGATCGATGTCGCTGCCGATGGCGCCGTCGACTGGGCGATGCGGCCATCGGCGCCTTTCGATGCCAGGCAGATCTCCATCGAGAAGCTGACCGTCACCGAAGGGCAGGTGAGGGTGCGGCATGCGACGAGCGGGCGCGACCAGCTTCTGTCGGAAATCAACACCGAGGTTTCGGCCAAGTCGCTGGCCGGCCCGTGGCGGATGGACGGCTCGCTGCGCGTCAATGGCATGAAGACGCAGCTGTCGGCCTCGACCGGTTCGGTTGACCCGAGCGGCCAGATGCGGCTCAGGTTGCGGGCGACGCCCGAACGCCGGGGTTTCGTGCTGGAAAGCGACGGCAATGCCAGCATGGACAAGGGACGCGGGCTCTATGCCGGCAATTTCAGCGTCATCGAGGCCCAAGCCGAGCCGCCGGCCGCCAAGGGCGACAAGCCCAAGGCGCAAAGCAAGGCGGAGGGTCCAGGGTTCAGGCTGAAGGGCAAGTTCGCGCTCGACCACGCCAAGCTCGGGGTTGAGGAGTTCCGCTTCGAAAGCGGGCCGCTCGACAATCCCTATACCGCCGACGGCACGGCCGAGATCGACCTTGGATCCTCGCCGCATTTCTCCATTGCCGCCAACGGTGCGCAGGTGCGCTTCGACGAGGCGGTGGGCGGAGAAGCGACAGGTGCTGGGTTTTCGATCACACAGCGCCTGACGGCGCTGGAGAATGTGCTGGTCGACCTGCCGCGTCCGACGATACCGGGCACCGTCGACGTCGACCTGCCGGCGATCGTCGCCGGAGACACGACGGTCCGCGACGTCAAGCTGTCCGCAGAGCCGGGCGAGGGAGGCTGGAAGCTGAATTCGGTGGCAGCGACGCTGCCCGGCCGCACCCGGCTCGAGGCCGACGGCTTCCTGAAAACCGAAGATAGCCTGGGCTTCGATGGCCAGTTGCTGCTGGCGGTCGGACAGCCCTCGGGTTTTGCCGCCTGGGTGGCGAAGGATGTCGACGAGGCGGTGCGCCGGCTGCCTGCCGCCGGGTTCAAGGCCAAGGTGGCGCTGACGCGCGAACAGCAGAAACTGGATGACATCGAACTGATCCTGGGCAAGGCCAAGTTCACTGGCGAACTGGACAGCCTGCAGCCGGGCGACGCACGGGCCTCGGTGATGATGAAGCTCGATGGTGGCGAACTCGACCTCGAAGGCCTGCGCGCCTTCGCTTCGCTGTTCGTGACCGACCAGGGGGCCAATCGCTTTGCCGACAGCGATCTCGATCTGGCGGTGAAGGCCGGACCGGTAAGTTTTGGCGGCCTGAGCGCCGACAGCCTGGACACCGCGCTGCGCCTGCGCGAGGGCGTGCTGGAGATCGACAAGCTGTCGCTAGGCGGGCTGGCCGGCGCATCGCTGAGCGCTACCGGCCGGATCAGGGATTTTCCCGCCACGCCGACCGGCAACCTCGATGCTTCGGTGGTGGCGGTCGATCTCGCACCGCTGGTTGCGCTCGCTGCCGCGCAGTCGCCCGACAACAGGCTGCTTGCGGAGCTTGCCGAGCGCGCCGCGGCCTATCCGGGGCTGCTTGCCGATGCCCGGATCGATTTCGTGGCAAGTGCTGTGGAAAACGGCAACGGTTCGACCGGCGTCGCCCTGAGCGCGCAGGGCAAGGCCGGCGGTTCCGATCTGGTGGCGACCCTTTCCGCGCCTGCCTTTGACGGCTCGATGCAAGCATCGCAAGTCACGCTCAATTTTTCTGCCCGCAACGAGGACGCGACCAGCCTGATGGCGCTTGCCGGCCTGCCGGCGCTGCCGCTTGGGGTGATCGGAGCGGGTGAAATGGACGTGGCAGCAAAGGGCGCGGCCCAGAGCGGCCTCGAGGTCACTGCAAGCCTGAAGGGCGACGACGCGGCCGCGGGTTTTGCCGGAACGGTTGCGCTGCGCGACGAGGGCGCGAGCCTGAAGGGCAGGGCGACGTTGCGCGCCGCCGACATCGAGCCGTGGCTGATGACGGCAGGGGTGGCCTTGCCGGGCATGGGCACGGGCAAGGCGGTCGATCTTGCCGCGGACGCAAGTTATGCCGGCGGGCCGTTGCTGCTCGACAGGCTGGACGGAACCGTGAACGAAGGGGCCATGGTCGGCAACCTCAGGGCGGAACTGGTCGGGGGCGTGCCGCATCTCGGCGGTTCGCTGACGCTCGACGAACTCGACCTCGCGCCCTTTGCCGAGATGATGCTGGGCGCCAGGGCGCTGGAGAGCGGCGACGGCGCCTGGCCGGCAGTGCCGTTCGAGCAGAAGCCGGTGGCGCCGTTCACCGCCGATCTTGAAATCATTGCGGGTACGCTTGCCGCCGAACCGCTGGCGACTGCCAATGATGCGGTGCTGGCGCTGAAGCTCGACGGCCAGTCGCTCAGGCTCGCAAATCTCAGGGCGAAGCTGTTCGGCGGCGCGCTTGAAGGGCTGGTCGAACTCAAGAACAATGACGGCACCGCCCTGCTGACCAGCCAGCTGAAACTCGGCTCCGCCGACATTGCCCAGGTTCCCGGTGCGGGTTCGCTGGGCGGCAAGGGCGATTTTTCGGCGACCTTCTCCGGCAGCGGCAAGTCGGTCGAGGGATTGGTCGCGTCCTTGTCGGGCTCCGGCACCGCCGACGTCGACGGGCTGACAGTGCCAGGCTTGAACCCGGATGCGTTCGCTCCGCTGATCGTCAAGGCCGATGCGCTGGGCCGTGACATCAACGGGGCGCGGGTTGCCGAGTTCGCCCCCGAGATCGCCGGCGACGGCAGCTTCGCTGCGACAAAGGCCGAGGTCGCTTTCACCATTGCCGGCGGCATCCTGCGGGCACCACCGCTGACGCTGAAGAATCCGTCAGCCACCTTGACGGCGGAGCTACGTGCCGATCTCAACGACGGGGTCGTTGCCGCGGATGGCAACATCACCTACGCGCCGGGCAAGGAGGCGTTGGTGGGTTCGGAGCCGGTGCTTGGCTTCCGCATAGAAGGCCCGCCGGAGGCTACCGTGTTGCTGTTCGACAGCGAACCGATGGCCCAGTTCCTGACTCAGCGCGCGCTGGAAAAGGAGCAGGCCCGCGTCGAGGCGATGCAGGCGGTGTTGTTGGAAAAGCAGCGGCTGCGGCGCGAGGTGCGTTATTTCGCCGGGCTTCAGGCCGAGCGCGAACGGATCGCCGAAGAGGCGCGGCTGGCCGAGGAAGCCCGCATCCGCGCCGAGGAAGAAGCCAAGGCGAGAGCCGAGGAAGCGCGGCTCAAGGCGGAGGAGGAAGCCCGCGCCGCGAAGGCTGCTGCCGATGCACAGGCCGAAGCCGCCCGGCAAAAGGCGCTCGAGGATGCAGGGAAGGCGCGCCGGGATGCCGAGGAAAAGGCGCATCTGGAGGCCGAGCAGAAGGCAAGGCAGGAGGCGGAGGCAGAAAGGCCGAAGCCGGCCGCCGACATCGAGCGCGCGCCGCTGCCTGGGGTGCGGCCGATGGGCGTGCCTGGCGAGACGACCCCCGAAGAGCCAGCGGCGGCTCCCACGGACACTCCCGTGAAAAAACTCGAGCCGCTCAGCCTGGACGATTTCTTCAAGTCGCTGCAGAGCCAGTAGACGAGAACCGGCTCGCGCCGCTGCCTTCGTCTCGGCTCAGCCGACCTTGGCCTTTTTCAGGACGTCGTTGATACGGCTTTGCCAGCCTTTGCCGGTGGCCTTGAACTTGGCGATCACATCGGGATCGAGCCGGATCGAGACGACCTGCTTGGGCGCTTCGACCGAAGGACGACCGCGGGTGCGGCGTGCTTTCTCGATGCCTTCGAAGAATTCTGGCGGCAAGACTTCCCGAGCCGGGCGAAATTGGGCTAGCTCTTCTGTAGTCAGTTCCGGGCTGTCCACGGCGTCCCAATCTTCCTTGGTATAGCCGTGTCCGGGTTCGAACGCCTTTTTCAGTGCTTTGCCGGTCATGACAGAACCTTCCTTTCCTGAGCGCTTGCCGGCCTGAAGCTGATGACGGACATCGCTTCCGTGCCCAGCGTGACGAAGATCACCACAGCGATCCGATCGTCGAAATATCCGACTGCCTTCATGCGGCGACGGCTAGCGTTGTCTGGTCGAGCGGGCTGGATGACTGCAGAATGCCAATGGAAAAACACGACGTCGGCAAAGTCGAAGCCATGCTTTTCGAGATTGGCCAGCCGTTTCGGTTCGTCCCAGACGATCTTCATTAAAAGTATTACTTTTAATTGGCGGGGGCAAGAATAAACGTGTTACGAAAAATGTGTCTCGCAAGGATGGTACCCCTGCAGCCTGGTGGCTAGCTGCCGGGCCGTTCGGTCGCGCCAAGCTTTGCCTGTTCCAGGACGAAGAGCCTGAGTGCGGAGGACAGGTTTGCCTCGCGCGGGCGCTGGGCGTCGACTTCGGCAACAAGGCCGGCAAGGGTGATGCCGCGCATGGCCGAGATGGCGACGAGGTCGTCATAGAAAGGTTTTTCCAGCGAATAGCTGGTGCGGTGACCGCGGATCGTCACCGAGCGTTTTTCGACGAGGCTCACTGGCCGGGTTTTTCCGGGTCGCTGTCGCGGCGATGGCCGTCGACGAATTTCTCGGCGCGGTCGGCGGTCAGCCGGTCGCGCGTCTTTTCAGCCTTGCTGCGGCCGTGCAAAGCGCGGTTCTGGTCGGCAAGCGCCTCGCGCTCGGCACGCGCCTTGTGCTTCCTGAACTGGCGAAGATTGACGATGTCGGCCATGGACGGCCCCGTCCGGGGTTACTTCTTGCGGAAAGCGTCGAGCGATACGACGTCGGCGCCCTTGCCATGAGCCGGTTCTTCCGGCGTTTCAGCCTCTGCGCTGGCCTTTTTCTTCGGTGCAGCCTTGCGCTCGGCCGGCTTGACGACGGCGATCGGTTCCGGCTTGGCCGGTGTTTCCTCTGCCGCGGCTGCTGGCTCGGCCTTGACCTCGAACTCGAGTTCGAAATTGACCGAGGGGTCATAGAAGCCGCGCACGGCGGAGAAGGGGATCTCGAGCTTTTCCGGCACGTCGGAGAACGACAGGCCGACCTCGAAGCCGGTATCGGTGACCTTCAGGTCCCAGTACTGGAACTGGATGACGATGGTCATCTGTTCGGGGTAGCGCTCGTGCAGGCGGCTGGAGATGCGCACGCCGGGCGCGCCGGTCATGAAGGTGATGAAGAAATGGTGGTTGCCCGGCAGGCCCGTTCGCGCGACTTCCGCCAGGACCTTGCGCATAACGCCGCGCAGTGCCTCCTGGGCGAGAATATCGTAGCGGATCTGGTCTTCGGCCATATGTCGATGCGGGTCCGATTGAATCGTCCCCTTACCTGTAATCAAGCTTGAGCCCGGCGTAAACCGGATATAGCGCGGTATTGAAGATGATCAGATTGCAGCCGGGCGAGGCTTGCCGTAAGCGCGGAGAAAGCAGCGCACCGCGTTGGTCGCGGCGGTCCTCAATTGCTCCTCCGAGACGGTGTCGCCGAAGATCATCGCCATCTGCAGATCGGCGTTGACGAGGGCCAGGAACTGGCGGGCGGCGACGTCGGGGTCGTCGATTTCAAGCCATCCGGCATGCGCCAGGCGGGCAAAGCGCGCGGCAAGGGCAGCCCAGGTCTTTGCCGGACCATCCTCGCGCCAGCCGGCGAAAAGCGCGGGATAACGCTCGCCCTCCGTATGCAGGAGCTTGCGCAGGAACTTGCCGTCGCGGTTGCAGATGCAATTCTGGTTGAGCCGCACCGCGAAAGCCACGAGGTCGGCCTCGAGATCGACCGGCTTGTCGGGGAAGGTGGCGAG
Organism: Aminobacter aganoensis; assembly: GCF_014206975.1. Lineage (GTDB taxonomy): Bacteria > Pseudomonadota > Alphaproteobacteria > Rhizobiales > Rhizobiaceae > Aminobacter > Aminobacter aganoensis. Next base: position 700,891 of record NZ_JACHOU010000001.1, on the reverse strand, counting down.
CGTGTCGAAAACGCCTGCATTGATCCGTTCGGTGATTTCTCGGACTACTGCAACCAGCAAATTCTCCTTATCGCCGTGATGATTGTAAACGGTCTGGCGCGAGACGCCGGCCTCGGCTGCGATGAGGTCGATGTTAGCGCCGGCAAAGCCTTCGCGGCAAAAGACGCATGCCGCAGCATCGATGATCGAGAGGCGCTTGGCGGTGTGGCTGCGGGGGACGACCGCAATGTCAGGAGCGATGGCAGGTGTCATGGAGTTTTTATATACAGGTGATTGACGATTTGGACAAGTCTGTCTAAAAATATGTACTCAATTCGATGCGGCCGGTTCGGGAGGAGTCGGAAACACGGATTGCGGAACGTCCTTGGATTACACGTCGCCGCCTTGTCGCGGCGGAAACCAGATCCGAAAGAATCACGCCCATGACACCCCAATTCCTCCGCGTAGCGGTCGTCCTCGGCCTTTTGTCGGCCATCGGCCCGTTTGCAATCGACATGTATCTTCCGGCGCTGCCGACGATCGGCGCCGATCTCAATGCCAGCACTGCCGCCGTGCAGATGAGCCTGCTCGTTTTCTTCCTGGCGATGGGGCTGGCCCAGATCGTCGTCGGGCCGATCTCCGACATGATAGGCCGCAAGGCGCCGCTCTATATCGGGCTGGTGCTGTTTGCCATCGGCGGCGTGGGGGCAGCACTGGCGCCCAACATCGAATGGCTGATCGCCTTCCGCGTCGTCCAGGGCCTAGGTGCCTCGGCCGGCATGGTGGTGCCGCGTGCCATCGTGCGCGACCTGCACACCGGCACCGAGGCGGCACGGCTGATGTCGCTGCTGATGCTGGTCTTTTCCGTCTCGCCTATCCTGGCGCCGCTGACCGGTTCGCTGGTGATCGAAGGTTTCGGCTGGCGCGCCGTGTTCTGGGTCGTGACCGGTGCGGCGGTACTGGCGATCGTCCTGCTGTCGACCTCGCTCAAGGAAACGCGCCCGGCCGCGCATCGGGCCGAAAGCTCGGTACGCAGCGCGCTGAGCGGCTATCGCTTCCTGCTCGGCGACCGCAATTTCCTCGGCCTGACGTTTATTGGCGGCTTCGGCATCGCCAGCTTCTTCGTCTATCTCGCCAATTCGTCGTTCATCCTGATCGACCATTACGGCCTGTCGCCGTCGGTCTACAGCGTGTTCTTCTCGATCAATGCCGTGGCTTTCATCGGCATGTCGCAGCTGACGGGATACCTGACCGAACGATTCGGGCTGCGGCGCGTGGTGCGGGTCGCGGTGGTCGGCTATGCCACGATGATGGTGGTGCTGCTCGCCGTATTCGCCTCGGGCGTTGACCGGCTCGATGTGCTGGCTGTTCTTCTGTTCATCGGTTACGGCTTCCTCGGCTTGGTCATCCCGACGACTTCGGTGCTGGCGATGGAAGAGCATGGCGAGATTGCCGGAACGGCGTCGGCACTGATGGGAACGTTGCATTTTGCCACCGGCGCGGTCGCAATGGCGGTAGCCGGCCTGTTCTTCGATGGCACGCCGCTGCCAATGGTGGTGGGCATCACGACGTCGGCGGTCATCGCCTTCGCGCTTGCCCAGGTGACGCTCGGCCGTCATCGCGACGTGGCGATGGAGGCGCCGGCCGAATGAACTTTGCGGGGCCGGACGATGGTCGTCCGGCCCCGCAATCGTCAGTGCCGATGGTCGTGCGATGACTGTCGGGATCGAGCCGAAATGTCGCGCCTACCTTCATGCAGCCTTGATATCGTCTTATTTACCTATGGGTCGGTAAGTCATTGCCAAGACCACCGGAAGTAGAGCGACGACGCCGAGGCCATCGAAAATCTTGAAGCTTATCCCCTCCGCCTTGCTGCTGCTGTTTGCGGCAACGTTCTTTTGCGTGTGGCTGCTTGAGCGACGCCGGCGGCATCTGCTGTTCTTCTCGCTTGCCTTTGCGGCAGTCGGAAGCGCCACTATCGTGCAGTTCGCCCTTTGGCCTCCCGATATCGGCTACAACACCATCGTCTCGGCCATGCTTTATGCCGCGGGGCCGCTGCTGTTGGTCGAAGGCGCGCTGGCGCGCTCAAGCAGGTCGATGCCGGCGGCCCTGCATGCGGCCTGGTTCGCGGCAATCGTTGGCCTGCTGTGCTATTTCTATTTCGTCGACAACAATCTCCAGGTCCGCGTCTACGCCCTCAACATCGGCATGGGCAGCATCATCCTGAGCGGAGCGTGGAAACTGAGGGACCTGATGCGCGGCAATGTCGTTGACCGCGCCATGGTCTGGCTGTTTCTTGGACTGGGGCTGACCTTTTTCGCGCGCGTCCTGCTCGACGGCAATTCGGTTCCGACCGACGATGTCGACGCATTCTTCGAATCCAAGTTCTGGATCTGGGCGCAGTTCAGCATGTCCCTGATTGGCGCAGCGCTAGGTCTCGGTCTGCTGGTGGTCGCCTGCGCCGACATCGTGTTGGCGCTGAAGAGCGAACGCGACACCGATCCGCTGACGGGATTGCTGAATCGCCGCGGCCTGCAGGGACGGGAAGCACGCCTGCTGTCGGCCAGTCGGGGCAAGCCGCTCGGCGTCGTTGCCTGCGACATCGATCGTTTCAAGGACATCAATGACCGGTTCGGCCATGCCGCCGGCGACCTCGTGCTGGCGACCTTCGCCGGGATCATGAGGAAAAGGCTGCGGGCCGGCGACGTAGCCGCGCGGACGGGAGGCGAAGAGTTCATCATGGTGCTGAATTGTTCCCTGGACCAGGCATACAGCCTGACCGAGAAATTGCGCCGCGAGATCGCAATCGCCCATTTTTCCGGGTTGCCCCAGGATTTCGCGGTGACCTGCAGCTTCGGCATCGCCAAGGCCCATCCCGGCGAGGGGCTGTGGGACGTGATCGGCCGCGCCGACAAGATCCTCTATGCCGCCAAGCGCGCCGGCCGCAACCGGACGTTCGCGGAAGGGTTGCAACTGCCAAGTGCTGCATGAGCCAGGTTCAGGGCTGGCGCGAGCGTTCCAGGACGAAGGCGAGCCGTTCCGCGACCGGTGCCCTCGGCACTTCGACGAGATCGTAGCCGCACGCCGCATAGCTTTCGATCATCGCTGCGTGGGTGCGCCGGGCCTCATCCTCGTCCTGCCTGCGCTCGCTGTCCTGGGTGAAGATTTCGGGCCAGTGCGGCAGGATGAAGACCTGGCGATTGTAGCGGAACTCCCGTGCGGCGCGCTCGAAATGTGCCGGAACAGGCAGCGCGACGAGCCTGGCATAGCCAATGACGTCGGGCACGCCGCGGTCGAACCAGACCGGCCCGGATGCCTCGCCGGCAATCGCGTGCGAGCGCATTTCCCATGACAGCATGAGTTCGGCAAAGAGTGCGCGACCGTGCCAGGGCAGGCCGGTTCCACCGATCGCGGCCTGATCCTTGATGACACCGCGGCCCGCCTCGACCGACGTGGCATGGCCGGCTTCGGCCAGTGCCGAGACGAGCGTGGTCTTGCCCGAGCCGGGGCCGCCGGTGAGCACGAAAAAGCGATCGGTATACAGGGTCATCGAAAGGTCTCCAGGCAAAAGGGGACCGGCCATGCACAGGATGGCTGGCGTTGCGGGATCAACCACGCAACGGCAAGCCAACGCAGGCCGGCAATTGATATCTTGGGGAAAGCAGATGGGGGGAGGGAAGTGGAGGTTTCTGTTGCCAGGTACCTCCGAACCCCGCCTAGCAGTGCGAACCGCTAGGACTTGATTTGAAGCTATCGCGCCGCATTAAGCAGCGAGACGTGCTTCCGCATAGTTGTCGTTTGCAACTACAAGTTTAGCCCGATAACGGTGGTACAATGCCGAGCAAAAGTCCGATCTTTACACCCTCGTCGATCCTATTTCGCCCCCAGCAAAAACCGTCGCTCATTGCGCGGCGGATTTTGGTGGAGGCGCCGGGTACCGCCCCCGGGTCCGAATGGCTTATTTCATCGGCAGTTTATCGCCATAGTCAGTCAAGCTGACGCGTCGAATATAGGGAGGCTCGGCGCAAAAGAAAAGGTCGAACGGCCAGTCAAGGCAGCCATATGCAACAGTTTTATCAGACCACGCGAAGGCGCAGGGTTGACTCGCGCGTTGCGCGAACCGAAGCTCCCGGCGCTGGGGGAGCCTGCGTTGCGTGAACCGGTCAAGGCCGGCCGTCCCCACGAGATGAGTCCAATTCGTCGACGAGGGGAATTCACATGAGCGACTATCTTGCAGACGTGAAGAAATACGATGCCGGCGCCAAGGAAGAGGTGGTGAGCAAGATCGTCAAGCACCTGGGCATCGCGCTTCGGAACCGCGATTCCTCGCTGGTCTCGTGCACCGATCCCAAGGAACTGGACCGCGTGAAGGCAGGCTGGATCGCCAAGAAGCTGGGCGTCGAGGATGCCAAGAAGGCCGACGGCGCGCTCGAGAAGGTCTGCAAGGCGATGTCGGCCGACAACACCAAGAACCGTGTCACCTTCTACTATCTGGTGGCCAAGGAACTGGGAAAGCTCGGCGCGCTCTAAGCCGCATTGCTTCAAGTCGATCGTCCAGCGCCGGGCTTTGCCGCCCGGCGTTGGTTGTTTTGACGTGTGGGCAACTTGCCTGCGCAGCAGCGCGGTGCCGCAGCCTCGCGTTGCCTCAGGCCCGGCAGCTCCGCTATGATCGGGAACTCCCGAATCGAGCCCGACCGATTGCGCCTTGATCTCGACTTTGCCGACATGGGCGCAGCGGACGGCAGCCAGTAGTTCCGTCCACATGGCTAGAGGCTTTCCAAGGAATGCCGTAGCCGCTTCCTGCCCGAGTACGCGGGCCTAACTCCGTCCAAAGGAGCGAACTTGCGCCATCCGGAATTCCAGTATCTCGACCTGATGTCCCACATCCTCGAAAAGGGGGACAAGCGGATCGACCGCACGGGCGTTGGCACCTTGTCGACATTCGGCGCGATGCTGCGCTTCGACCTGTCCGATGGCACTGTGCCGATCCTCACGACCAAGAAGGTCTACTGGAAGCTGGCGGTGAAGGAGATGCTCTGGTTCCTGACTGGCGAAACCAACATCCGGCCACTGCTGCAGGAGAAGGTACGCATCTGGACGGACTGGCCGCTGGCCAAGTACCGGAAGGAGACGGGCGAGAGCATTTCCCAGCAGGATTTCGAACAGCGGATCGTCGAAGACCAGGCGTTTGCGCTCAAATGGGGTGAGCTCGGCCCGGTCTACGGCAAGCAGTGGCGCCGCTGGCAGGACGCCAACGGGGTCGAGCACGACCAGATCGCCAGTGTCATCGAGACGCTGAAGACGAACCCCTCGAGCCGGCGGATGCTCTTCCATGGATGGAACGTGCCCGAGATCGGGCAGATGGCGCTGCCGCCCTGCCACATGGTGTATCAGTTCCATGTCACCAGCGCCGGGCGGCTGAACATGCTGATCTTCCAGAGGTCCTGCGACCTGCTGCTCGGCGCGCCGTTCAATTGCATCGGTGGAGCGGCATTGCAGGCGATGGTTGCGCAGCAGGTGGGGCTGCAACTCGGCGACCTCGTCTGGATGGGCGGTGATATCCACCTCTACCTCAACCACCTCGACCAGGCCCGCGAACAGATGACGAGGGAGCCGAGGCCGTTCCCAACCCTGAAGTTGCTCCGGAAGCCGGACAGCATCGACGGCTACAGGATCGAAGACTTCGAGGTGAGCGGTTACGATCCTTATCCACCGATCCTTGCGGACGTGGCCGTCTGACGGCAGCCCAAACCGGACATGTGCGCGGCGACATTGTCGGCCTGAACAAGAAAGCCATGGAGCGCGTCAGCGTCCATGGCTTTTGTGGCGGCTGGTCCGGCCGCTGCGGCAGTCGAGATTCGAATTAACGCAGGACGGTGGTAACCTTGTCGCCTTCGTCGTTGAGCTGGATCGAGACCTGCTCGCCGACCTGGACGGGCGGAAGGGCAACGTCACGCGGGATGGTGAAGCTCTTGCCGCTCTCGAGAGTGATGACGCGAGCGGACGAATTGAACTTGGCGATCATGCCGTTCTGCGAGGAGGCGAGTGCGACGCCGGACATCATGGCGAGTGAGGCGGCGGCGAGAACCAGAGTCTTCATCGAGTATTCCTTTCTTGGGAGTGACGCCAATGTCGGCGACGTCCCATTTCTAGCGGTCTCCTGTTGCGGGGCGTTTTCTGTCGCCGGGGAGAAGTGTTTCGTTTGTTTCAGATCTGCGTCGGGTGCGGAAATATGGAGGGATCGACCGCCACAGCGGCTGCCTGGCATGGCCGCGAAAGATGTCGCCTGGTGGCGGCTGGAGCAGCAGGCAGGGCGAGCGACAGGGAAACAGCAGGGAATCTTCGGCAGCGGCGCCGGCTTCGACGGGTAGGGGCGACAGGCGATCAAGCCGGTTGCTCCTTGGGGCAGGCTGGCGGTGCCGAAACGCAAATCTCCACCTGTCGCCGTGCAGGCAACAGGTGGAGATTGAACGTGTCGAAGGCGGGAAAAGTCAGATCGCCGGCAGGCAGGTCGCGGGGCTGCGCGGGCTGGCTTTGTGCCATGGCCGGCGCTTGCGCCTTGGGCGGTCCACCGCCTTCAGATGCGCGCCGATCATGGGGTCGACGATGTGCGGATCGGTCAGCGGAGCCATGTGTCCGGCATCCGCAATCATGGCAAGGCGCGCGCCGGGGATCGTTTCGGCGACGATCTCGGTTACGCGCAGGCTGACCGCCGGGCTTTCCAGCGCCATCGCCACGAGCGTCGGGCATCGGATCCGGGCACAGCCGTCGGCCGGCCAGGAGGCGACAAGGGAAGCGGCCAGACCCGCGGCAGTCCGGGGCAGATGGGAGGCGAGCATCTGCCGCAGGCCCGGGCTGGTTCGCTGCCAGGCGCCGCGGCCGTACCAGAAGTCGACATAGGCGCTCATGCCGCCTGCCGGGTCATGCGCCTCGACGGCAATTTTCATCCTGTTGGCCAGCCCGACAAGCTCGGCGAACAGTGCCCGGTCGGACGGGGCGCCGTCCCGCAGCAGGTGAAAAGCCGTCGGTTCGATCAGCGTCAGGCTGCGCACCAGCTCGGGCCGCTCCAGGGCGATCTCGAGCGCGAGCGCAGCGCCGTGCAGATGGCCGACGAGATGCACGGGCTCGTCGACCATCGCCTCGATCGCGCTTTTTGCGGAATCGGAACTGGCAAAGGCGGACAGATCGGGCGCAACGACATGGTAGCTGCCCCGGAGATAGTCCGACAGGCCATGCCATTGCGTGCTGCTGCTGGCTGCGCCATGCAACGCAAGTACGGGCAGCCGAAACTCGACCTCGGTGAAGGTCGACCTGCTCAACTCAGCCCATGTCGTGTTCATGGCCACGCTTCCGTTCCGACGAACCGTAGGCAAGCGAGTCGATCTCGCAGCGCGCGACACCAATGTCCTTGAGCAGGTAGTCGTCCAGCTCGGACAGGTTGCGAACGGCGCGGTGATGGGCCCGGCGGGCGAGATATGCCTCGATGACGAGGCGAATTCTTGCCCCCTGGGAGAGGACGAAAGCAACAGCGGGGGACCGAATGGCAAGGGCAGACATTTGGGAGGACTCCGTCAATTGGCGACGCCAGGGACCGGCGACACTTCAGGAATAGTTCATTTTCATTTCAGCTCGTTTTCAGGGAGGCGATGGAAGTGTTTCGTTTGTTTCAATCTGGCCATTGCCAGAGGCGCCGTGGCTTGCCGCTCAATCGCCAGGCGGGTGCATGGCCGGGCACGGAACGAGCCGATTGGCGCCGCGGGGTGCCATCATCTCGGGAGAAAGACCGGGCGCGCCATGAATGGTGGAGCGCATCGGCGCGCCCTTGAACATGTAGCGCAATCGCCCTGGCACGAACGGGGCTCCGAGCGACGCCGTTGCCGCGGACTTCGGTTCGGTGCCTTTCGAGCGTGGCGCTTGGTGGGGCTGATACGATGCGATGCCCTGGAAGCTTGGAAACTGCATGATCGATGCGAGGTCGGTGGCATCTGCCGCGCCGCATGCCGAAACAATGGCGGACAACGCCATCAGGGTCCGTCTCATCTCAATTCTCCTCTTGGGATGGTCGATTGACCTCGTTCGAGCCCTGCGGCCAACGGCATCAACAGCCTGCCGGTTTTTTGGTAGGCTGTCGGGTCCGCTGCGCAGACCGTTTCCAGCGAAGTCGATGCAATTGAGCGTAGCGCGCGCGTGTTTCAGTTCGTTCTCGGCGTCGCGGGAAAAAAGTTTCGTTTGTTCACCCAGGCGGCCCGGATGCCGGAAAGACTGAAACAAATCGGTTTGGTTCGACCTCAAGTCGAAACAAAGCGCGACTATTCAGCGATCGGCGATCACGCCGCCGTGAAGACGATGCCGGGCTTCCGTCGAGGAGACGACCTATGCAAGCTGAATGCCGAGTTGCGGATGCGCGAACAGGCTACGCGCTGTTCGATATCCACGACGTGCTCGAGGACGCCAATGCCGCAATCTACGGCGACAGCGGCGCCAGCATTGCTGGAGAGGACGGGCCGGCCGATGTCGGTGGCGTCGTCGGCAAGGTTCTCCGGAATCTGAAGAGCTTCGACGGCATCGAGGTCGAGCCGACGGACGAATTTGCGCGCCACGTCGCGACGCGCTGGCGCCAGGACAACGTGCCCCCGTTCGAAGCGCAGACGGTCGATGGCGGCTGGCGGCTGCTGACCAGCCATCCCAGGCCCAATGGCGGCGTCGCTCTCATCAGCACCGACATCACCGAGATGAAGCGTATCCAGATCGCACATCTCGACAGTGCCGAAATCTTTCGCTGCATCACCGACAGCCATCCGCTTCCGGTCTGGGTCGTCGACGAGGAAAGCAAGCAGATCGTCTACGAGAGCCTCGACGGTTCGCGCCTGCTGGGGCGCAAGTGGCGGCCGAACGAGCCGCAGTTCATCATCGATCATTTCGCCGACCCCGACGATTTCGAGAAGATCACGGAACGCGTCGGCCATGACGACATCCTGCGCGATCACGAAATCGAGCTCAGGCGGCCGAATGGCTCCAGCGTCTGGTGTTCGACGAATTGCCGCCGCAGCCACTATCGCGGCCGGCCGTCGCTGGTCATCGGCGTTCTCGACATCACAGAGCGCAAGAAGGCGGAAGCCATCAAGCATGAAGCCACAGCACTTATGCAAAAGGTGCTCGACGCCTGCCCGGTGCCGACGCGGATGTCGACGATCGAGGGCGAAACGCTCTACCGCAACCCTGCCAGCAGGGAACTTTACGGCGACCGCGGCCAGATCGGCGGCTACTACGTCAATCCCGACGATCGCAAGACGCTGGTCGGCGTCCTTCTCGACAAGGGCTGCATCGATGATTTTCGGGTGCGGCAGTACGATAGCAACGACAATGTCTTCTGGGGCTCGATCTCGGCGCGGCTGATCGATTTCCAGGGGCGGCCGGTGATCGTTTCCAACGCGTCCAATATCACCGACATCATCGAAGCCCAGACCCAGACCCGACAGGCGAGCGAGCGCCTGATCGATGCCATCGAATCCCTTGCCGAAGGTTTTGCGCTCTATGACAAGGACGACCGCCTTGTCCTGGCCAACAGCCAGTACCGGAAGATGCACGCCCTCAGCGCGGATGTGCTGGTTCCCGGTGTCAACTGGTTCGACTTCCTGCGCGTCACCGCACAGCGCAACCAGTTTCCGGTTTCACAGGACAGGATCGACGATTGGCTGGTCGAGCGGGCCAAGGATCGGCGCGAGTTTCGGCAGCAGGAGTTCCAGCATACCGATGGTGGCTGGTTCTTCGTTTCGAACTGTCCGACCCGCGAGGGCGGCTTCGTGGTCACGCGCGTCGACATCACGGAACGCAAGCGCGCAGAACTGGCTGCGAAGGAGGCCGATGAACTGGTTCGCAGGGTGCTGGAGGCCTGCCCGGCCAGCATCCAGATGACCCGCGCTGACGATGGAAAGCTGCTTTACCGGAGCCCGGCCTCGGATGAGTTGCTCGGCGACGTCGACAACGCCTTCGACAGCTACCTCCATCCTGCGCATCGCAAGCAGTTCGTCGAACGGCTGCTGCTGATGGGAGAGGTCGATGACTTCGAAACGCAGCTCAAGCGCAAGAACGGAGACGCGTGCTGGTGCTCGCTCTCGGCCAGGCTGATCGATTTTCACGGCGACAAGGTCATTGTTTCCCACACCTATGACCTTTCCGACCGTATCGAGATGCAGCAACAGCTGGAGCGCCAGCGCGAGACCCTGCACCAGAACGAGAAGCTTTCCGCGCTCGGCGGCTTGCTGGCCGGCGTGGCGCACGAATTGAACAACCCGCTGTCGGTGGTCCTCGGCATGTCCCTTACTCTGAAGGAGACGGCGTCCGATCCCAAGACGGTCGAACGGGCCGACAAGATCAGCAGGGCCGCGGAGCGCTGCGCGCGCATCGTCAGGACGTTCCTGGCGATGGCGAGGCAGCAGCCGACCAGAACCTCGAACGTCGTCATCGACGACATCGTTACGGCAGCGGTCGAGGTCGTGGGCTATTCGATCAAGTCGTCCGACATATCGCTTTCGGTCCGGCGCGCGCCGGACCTGCCGGCGATTTGGGCCGACCCCGACCAACTGACCCAGGTGCTGATCAACCTCTTGGTCAATGCCGAGCATGCGGTGCATGGCTGGGAGGGGCAAAGGCAGATCATGGTGTCGACCGAACTGCAGCCGGAGAGCGGCAACATTCTCGTCAAGGTGGCGGACACCGGTCCCGGGATCCCGAGCGAGATCCTGCCGCGCATCTTCGAACCGTTCTTCACCACCAAGGAGGTCGGGGCCGGTACCGGGATCGGACTGTCTTTCTGCCATCGCATCATCCAATCCCACCAGGGCACCATCCAGGTGGAGACGGCGGAGGGTGGTGGGTCGACCTTCGTGGTCTCGCTGCCCGCGTCCGACCGGCTTGCCGAGCGGTCCGAGGCCGAGGCCATCGAACTGCCGAAATCGACGGGACGCGTCTGCCTGGTGGTGGACGATGAAAAGGACGTCCGCGAACTGATTGCCGAGATCCTGACCCAGGATGGGTTCACCGTCATCGTTGCCGGATCCGGCAAGGAGGCGTTGAAACAGCTGAAATCGCGGACATTCGATGTTATTCTTAGCGATCTGAAGATGCCCGACATGGATGGCCGCAGGTTCTACAATCATGTCTCCGACTTCCATCCGGCGGAGGCTGACAGACTGGCTTTCCTGACCGGAGACACGATCAGTCCGGACGCTCAGGTGTTCTTGCGCGCGACGAAACGGCCCTACCTGGAAAAGCCCGTCAAGCCGTTCGAACTCCGGACCTTCGTCTCCCGGCTGGTCAACCGTGACGCCTGAAAGCCAGCGTTTGCCTGCCCTTGCGAAGAAGGCTATTTTTAGCAGAGATGAGGAATCGTTGACCGCTAACCCGCACATCGTTGTCTGCGACGACGAGCCGGATTTACGCGACACGGTCGCGGAGTATCTGGAACGCAATGGCTACGCCGTGACGACCGCCGACGCCGGGCCGGCGCTGCGCGAGCTCGTCGACACCCAGCCCATCGACGTCGTCATCCTCGACATCCGGATGCCGGGCGAAGACGGCCTGTCATTGGCCCGCTACATGCGCGAGCATTCGAAGGTCGCCATCATCATGCTGACCGGCTCGGCTGAGATCATCGACCGGGTGGTCGGCCTGGAGGTCGGCGCGGATGACTACATCGCCAAGCCCGTCGACCTCAGGGAACTGCTTGCGCGCGTCAAGGCCGTGCTGCGGCGCACATCGGGGCACGAGCAGGCGATTGGCCTGGGCGACCATCTGGGCCCGCATGTCGTCAGGTTCGGCAATTGCCGGCTCGATCTGGAAACCCACAAGATGTCCGATCCCGAGGGCGCCGACATCGCCATCACGCCGATGGAGTTCCGGCTGCTGAAAGTCTTCGCCGACAATCGCGGAAAGACGCTCAATCGCGACCAGTTGCTGGAACTCGCCCACGATCGCGGCTGGGATCCCTTCGACCGCAGCATCGACATCCGGATCTCCCGGTTGCGAAAGAAGATCGAGAACGATCCCTCCAAGCCGGAAGTGATCAAGACGATACGCGGCGTGGGTTACCTGTACTCCTAGCATCAACCGTATCTGTGCAAGCCGACGGCCCGGGCCTGCACAATTGCCGCAGTCTCAAGGTGCGGACAACCTTGGCTGAATCTGGACTATGGCCGGGGGGCAACATACAGTTTGCCTGTCATGGCAAGCGACCGTCCATATTGTGGCGGGAGCAGCGAAATTGCCCTGACGAGGGTTCGAACGTGCCAAGGCCAAGGCCGCGGGCAAAGGGAGCGGCGGCTGATGGACGTAGCGATCTATGTGGCGATTGCCGAAAACGGGGTGATCGGGCGCGACAACGGCCTGCCGTGGAAGCTGTCGAGCGATCTCAAGCGCTTCAAGGCCGACACGATGGGCAAACCGATCATCATGGGGCGAAAAACCTATGAGAGCATCGGCAAGCCTTTGCCGGGCCGGCTCAACATCGTCGTCAGCCGCGATCCGGCCTACCGGGTCGAGGGCGCCGAGACGGTACAATCGGTCGAAGACGCGATCACACTGGCCACCGCGAAGGGACGCCTGAAGCCGGGCGTCACCGAAATCTGCGTGATCGGTGGCGGCGAGATCTATCGCCAGGCGCTTCCGCTGGCCGACCGGCTGCATGTCACGCATGTGCTGGCCAGCCCCGACGGCGACACACGCTTCCCGACGATCGACCCGGCGGTCTGGACGGTTGTCCGTTCGGAGGAATTGCCCGCCGGCGAAAAAGACAGCCATGCGACACGCTATACAGTTTACGAGAAGCGCCACGAGGTGCATTGAGGTCGTGGTTTCATACATATGTAGTGAAATCAGAAGCGCTTACGGCCCATTGCGTTGAAAGCGCTTGATCGCATGCCTATAGATGGTGGTAGGAAATATCCGGCCGTTTCAGGCGCGGCCGCCAATAATACGTAGTCGAAAGGACTTTCATGCCCTGGAACAATCAAAATGGAGGCGGCGGCGGCCCATGGGGCGGCGGCAGCGGTGGCGGCGGCGGCGGTGGCCCCTGGGGGCAGGGACCGCGGCCAGGTGGACCGCAGGGCTCGCCTCCCGATCTCGAAGACATCATCCGCAAGGGGCAGGACCGGCTGAAGCGTGCGCTTCCGGGCGGCGGCGGTTCGAGCGCCATGGTGTTCGGCCTGATTGGCGCGGGCTTGCTGGCGCTGTGGGCATTCCAGTCGATCTACACCGTCCAGCCTGACGAATTGGCCGTCGAACTGCGCTTCGGCAAGCCGAAGCAGGAACTGTCGCAGCCGGGCCTGCATTTCCATTGGTGGCCGATCGAAACCGTCGAGAAGGTCAACACGGCTGAAAAGCTGGTCAATATCGGCGAAGTACGCGGCAGCACCTCGTCCGGCCTGATGCTTTCGGGGGACCAGAACATCGTCGACGTGAAGTTCTCCGTTGCCTACCAGGTCTCCGACCCGCAAGCCTATCTGTTCAAGGTTTCCGAACCAGACGTGATGGTTCGCCAGATTGCCGAAAGCGCGATGCGCGAAGTGGTCGGGCGCCGTCCGGCTCAGGACATCTTCCGCGACGACCGCCAGGGCATTGCCGCCGGCGTTCGCGACATCATCCAGGCGACGCTCGACCAGTATGGCGCGGGCCTCGCCGTCAACGCGATCTCGATCGAGGATGCTGCGCCGCCGCGCGAAGTGGCCGATGCATTCGACGAGGTGCAGCGTGCCGAACAGGACGAAGACCGCTTCGTCGAGGAATCCAACCAGTATTCGAACCAGAAGCTCGGCCAGGCGCGAGGCGAGGCGGCGCAAGTCCGCGAAGACGCCGCCGCCTACAAGAACCGTGTCGTGCAGGAAGCCGAAGGTGAGGCCCAGCGCTTCATCTCGGTCTATGACGAATATGCCAAGGCGCCCGACGTGACCCGCAAGCGCCTCTATCTCGAAACGATGGAAAAGGTGCTCCAGGGCTCCGGCAAGGTGATCGTCGAGCAGGGCAACGGACAGGGCGTGGTGCCCTATCTGCCATTGCCCGAACTGCAGAAGCGCGCTCCGGCGGCGGGAGGCAACTAATGTCCAATCGTCTTCCCATCATCGGCGTTTTCGCCGCGATCATCCTGTTCCTGATCTGGTCGTCGATCTTCGTGGTCAACGAGCGCCAGCAAGCCATCGTGCTGCGTTTCGGCGAGATCGTCGACGTCAAGACCGAGCCGGGGATCTACTTCAAGGCGCCGTTCTCGATGTTCGAGGCCGACAATGTGCAGGTCATCGAGGACCGCGTGCTGCGTCTCGACCTCGACGACATCCGCGTCCAGGTTTCGGGCGGCAAGTTCTACGACGTCGATGCCTTCATCGCCTATCGCATCAACGACGCCCGCCGGTTCCGCTCGACGGTTTCGGGTAGCGTGGAACTGGCCGAACAGCGCCTGCGCACCCGCTTCGATGCGGCCCTGCGCCGTGTCTACGGCGTGCGTGGCTTCGAAGCGGCACTTTCGGAAGAGCGCGCGGCAATGATGCGCGAGGTTCGCGACCAGCTGCAGCCGGACGCGACGTCGCTGGGTCTCGAAATCCAGGACGTCCGCATTCGCCGCACCGACCTTACCCAGGAGGTGTCGCAGCAGACCTTCGACCGCATGAAGGCCGAGCGTCTGGCCGAGGCCGAAAGGCTGAGGGCGCGCGGCCGCGAAGCGGCACAGCGTATTCGCGCCCGTGCCGACCGCGAAGTGGTCGAGATCGTCGCCGAGGCGCAGAAGGAATCGGAAATCCTGCGCGGTGAGGGCGAAGCCCAACGCTCCGCGGTGTTTGCCAATGCGTTCAACCGCGATCCGGAGTTCTTCGATTTCTACCGCTCGATGAGCGCCTATGGAACCGCGCTGAATGCAGACGGCACGACCATGGTGCTGTCGCCGGAATCGGAATTCTTCCGCTACTTCCGCAGCCCTGACAGCAGCAACAACGCAACGCCGGCTCCCGCCGCCGGCGCTGCAGCCCCCAGCACCAGCAACTAAGCAGGTGCGGGACTTTATCGTCGCCATAGGCCTGGTCCTCGTATTGGAGGGCCTGGTCTATGGTGGCTTTCCTGCCGCCGCCAGGAAGATGGCGGCGCAGGTGACCGACATGCCCGACGCCGTCCTCAGGACAGTCGGCCTTGCCGCAATCGCCATCGGCGTCGGCATTGTCTGGCTCATCCGGGGATAACGGATGATTTATTCCGCGCCGATGGCAATAGCCGCAAACAGGCCTTATTTATTTTGATCATGGCGCTTCGCGTCCGGACGGCCCGGCGCGCTGAAAGCCAAGACAGCCCGGGAGGCTTCATCGATGATTTCCACGCCCCTTTTGCGCGCCATGCGAAAGGCCTCTCTGGCCGCCACGACGGCGCTGATGATCGGTGCGACCGCCGCCCCGTCCTTCGTGACACCTGCATTCGCGCAAGGGCCGGAATCGGTCGCCAATCTCGCCGAGGGCCTGCTGGGCGCGGTGGTCAACATCTCGACCTCTCAGACGGTGAAGGGCGGGGAGGGCGAGAATGCTGTCCCGATGCCGCAATTGCCCGAGGGCTCGCCGTTCCAGGACTTCTTCGACGACTTCTTCAAGGACCGCGAAGGCCAGAACAATGGCGGCTCGCAGAAGGTGCAGTCGCTCGGCTCCGGTTTTGTCGTCGATGCCGAACAAGGCATCGTGGTGACCAACAACCACGTCATTGCCGACGCCGATGAGATCGAGGTGAATTTCTCGGACGGTTCGAAGCTGAAGGCCGAATTGGTCGGAACCGACACCAAGACCGACATTGCCGTGCTCAAGATCGACCCGAAGGCCAAGAAGCTGACGGCGGTGAAGTTCGGCGATTCCAACAAGATGCGGATCGGCGACTGGGTAATGGCCATCGGCAACCCGTTCGGCCTCGGCGGCACGGTGACGGTCGGCATCATCTCGGCGCGCAACCGCGACATCAATTCCGGCCCCTATGACGATTTCATCCAGACCGACGCTGCGATCAACCGTGGCAATTCTGGCGGACCGCTGTTCAACATGGAGGGCGAGGTGATCGGCATCAATACGGCGATCATTTCGCCGTCGGGCGGCTCGATCGGTATCGGCTTCTCGATCCCGGCCGAAATCGCGACGGGCGTGGTGCAGCAACTGACCGAGTTCGGCGAGACGCGCCGCGGCTGGCTTGGCGTGCGCATCCAGCCGGTGACCGACGATATCGCCGAAAGCCTCGGCATGACGACCGCCAAGGGCGCCCTGGTGGCCGGCATCATCAAGGGCGGACCTGTCGACAACGGCGTCATCCAGCCGGGCGACGTGGTCATCAAGTTCGACGGCAAGGATGTCGTCGAGATGCGCGACCTGCCGCGCGTCGTCGCCGAGAGCCCGGTGGGCAAGGCGGTCGATGTGGTGATCGTGCGCAAAGGCGTCGAGCAGACGGTAAAGGTCACGCTCGGAAGGCTGGAGGATGGCGAGAAGCTGGCCGAAGGCGAAGCGGCCAAGCCGGACGAGGGCGCCGACAAGGGCGCCGAAGTCGCAACCGCAAGCATGCTCGGCATGACCATCGGCGAGCTCAACGACGATACGCGCGCCAAATTCGGCATCGCGGCCGACGTGTCGGGCGTGGTGGTGACGGCGGTCGCCAAGGATTCGGCTGCCGCGGAGCGCGGCATCGTCGCCGGCGAGGTGATCACCGAGATCGCCCAGGAATCGGTGTCGACGCCCAAGGAGGTGATGGACCGCATCACCGCGCTGAAGGAACAGGGCCGCAAGAACGCACTGCTGATGCTCGCCTCCAAGACCGGCGAGCTGCGGTTCGTGACGATCCGCATGGACTGAGTCCGGAAACGGCGACAACTCACTGAAACAAAAGAAAAAGGCGGTTATCTGGCCGCCTTTTTTCGTTCCTGCCACAGGCTGCGCGGTAATCTGTAGAGCAGGTGCCGCTTCAATTCGGGATGTGTCTCGGGCACGCGCGGGTGGTCGAAATCGCCAGACGGGTCGTGCTGCATGCCGAGCCGCTGCATGACGGCGGTCGAACGATGGTTGTTCCAGACGGCAAAGGAAACGACCTCGTCTTCGCCAATCACGTCGAAGGCGTGAGCGAGCCAGGCCTCGGACGCTTCGGTGACATAACCCTTGCCCCAGAATTCGGGGGCAAGCCGCCAGCCGATCTCCATCGTTCCCTGTGGGATGAAGGGCTCCAGATCGGTACGAGTGATGCCGACGAAGCCGATGCATTCACCGGTCCCAGCAATCTCGGCGGCGGCGAAACCGAAGCCATCTCGATCGACGCCGCTCGCCAGCCTGTCGAGCAGCGCGTCGCTGTCGGCACGGTTGCGGCGCATCGGGAAGAACTCCATCACCGTGTCGTCGGCGTTGATGCGATGGAAAAGTACGCGGTCGCGCTCCTCCCAGTTGCGCAGGATCAGGCGGTGGGTGCGGAGCGGTTCCATCAGGCGAAGTCGCTGCGGCTGTAGCCCTGGAGATAGAGCAGGGCGGTGAGATCCGCGTGGTCGATGCGGATCCTGGCTTCAGCGGCCACGGAGGGCTTGGCGTGGAGAGCAACGCCGCTGCCGGCCAGGCGGATCATGTCGAGGTCGTTGGCGCCGTCGCCGACGGCGATGGCATCGTCCACGGTGAGGCCGAGGCGCCGGGAAATCTCGTTCAGCGCATCGGCCTTGGCGGCGCGGCCGAGGATCGGCTCGGAAACCTTGCCGGCGAGGCGGCCGTCGGCTTCGATCAGGTGGTTGGCGCGGTTTTCGTCGAAGCCAAGCTTGGCCGCGATGCGCGAGGTGAACACGTCGAAGCCGCCGGAGACCAGCGCTGAGTAGGCGCCGTGCGCCTTCATGGTTGCGACCAGCGCCTGGCCACCCGAGGCGAGGGTCAGACGGGTGTCGATAATGCGGTCGATGACGGAGGCGTCGAGGCCGGCAAGCAGGGCCACGCGCTCGCGCAGTGCCGGCTCGAAGGCGATTTCGCCATTCATCGAGCGTGCGGTGATGTCGGCGACACGATCCTTGACGCCGATCTCGTCGGCCAGTTCGTCGATGCATTCCTGGTCGATCATGGTCGAATCCATGTCGGCAATGAGGATCTTTTTCCTACGCGTCGCGTTGTCCTGGACGACGAAGTCGATGGTTTCGCCGGCAAGGGAGGCAGCCAGCGCTGCGTTCGCGTCGTCGACCGAAAGCCCCGATGGCAAGGCCATGTCGCAGGCGATGTTGGCGTCGAGCCACACAATGGCGCTTGCACCGAGGGCGCGGCAGGCCTTATCGGCAAGGGACGGCAGCAGCAGAGCGCGGTCGGGATGGGACATGAGCGTGGCGACGAGCGGCATCGAAAATTCCGGAACAAGCGAGGGGCGCATCAAGAACGCGACCCTGATAGCCGGGCCGACGGCCAGCGGCAAGTCGGCGCTGGCGCTTAAGCTTGCCGAGCGCGACGGCGGCGTGATCGTCAATGCCGATTCGATGCAGGTCTATGACGTGCTCAGCGTGCTGACGGCCCGGCCGGGCACCGATGATCTCCGCCGCGCGCGGCATTTCCTCTACGGCCACGTGTCGCCGGCGACGGCCTATTCCACGGGGACATGGCTGCGCGACGTGGCGG
This sequence comes from Aminobacter aganoensis, assembly GCF_014206975.1. Taxonomy (GTDB): domain Bacteria; phylum Pseudomonadota; class Alphaproteobacteria; order Rhizobiales; family Rhizobiaceae; genus Aminobacter; species Aminobacter aganoensis. The sequence continues at coordinate 682,289 of NZ_JACHOU010000001.1, read as the reverse complement.
TTCTGGCGGACAGCGGCCTGTTCGACGACAGGCCGCCGATCTTCGTCGGCGGGACCGGACTCTATTTCCGGGCGCTGGCAGAAGGCATCTCGGAGATGCCCGAAATTCCGACCGAAATCCGCGACCGCTGGCGCTGGCGGCTGAACGAGGAAGGCGCACCCAGGCTGCACCGGCTGCTGATGCGGGTCGACAGCGAGGTGGCGATGCGGCTCAAGGCCAGCGACGGCCAGCGTATCGTGCGCGCGCTGGAGGTGCTCGAGGCATCGGGGCGCTCGATCCTGAAGTGGCAGGCCGATCGCGGCCATCCGATGATCGACCTGGCAACAGCGCGGTTCATCGTCATCGAGCCGGAGCGCGACCTGCTGGTCAAGCGCATCGACCTGCGCTTCGACAGGATGCTCGACAATGGTGCGCTGGACGAGGTGAAGGCGATCACGGCGATGAGGCTTGCGCCTGAACTGCCGGCGATGAAGGCCATTGGCGTGCGCGAGCTTGCTGCCGCAATCGCTGGCGAAACGAGCTTCGACGAGGCGATCGAACGGGCCAAGATCGCGACCCGGCAATATGCCAAGCGGCAGTCGACATGGTTCCGCAACCAGTTCGGACCGGAATGGCAAAGGATCGGCGGCGAGGCCGGCAGAGCGGACGAAACCGCTGCGACATAGCCATTTGCGCGCGACGGATTAACCCTCCGTAAGTCGCGGCATGGCATAAGGCCCTTAGGGATCAATCAGGGTAGCCATGCGCTTTCACAAGGCTGAAACCGCGTTTTTCGTCTTCATAGCGCTGATTTTGACCGCAGCGCTGGCGACCTTCTATGCCTGGACGCTTGTCGAGGGTCCGGCTGATGCGCTGTACATGCCCGGGCGCGTCGAGAGCATCGAAATTCTCCAGAAGCTGCTTTTGGCCATCGCCGTGCTCCTGGCTGGCACGCTGGTCTATGGGCTGTTCTTCATTTTCCCCGAGATACGAACCCAGGTGAAGGAAGGCGGCAAGCTGCGCGAGATGACGGCTTCGCTGAGTGCGCGCTCGCGCAATCTCGAACAGGCGGCCCTGACCGACGGGCTCACCGGCATGCAGAACAGGCGCTATTTCGACGACGCGCTGAGGGAGTATCTCGGGGAGTTCGGTCGCATCGACAAGCCGGTCGGATTGATGATCCTCGATCTCGATCATTTCAAGCAGGTCAACGACACCTACGGCCATGATGCCGGCGACGAGGTGTTGCGCTCCGTCGCCAAGTGCCTGCAGAGCATGACGCGTTACCACGACGTGGTGGCGCGGCTCGGCGGCGAGGAATTTGCCATCGTCGCACCCAACATGGACCTGGAGCTGCTGCAACGCGTTGCCGAGCGCATGCGCAAGGCGATCGCCTCGCTCGCCATCGAGACCGGTGGTGCCCAGCTCAACGTGACGTCCAGCGTCGGCCTGGCCTTGTGGGACAAGGAAGAGACCGCCGAGGAATTCTACCGCCGCGCCGACAAGCAGCTCTACGAGGCCAAGCGGCAGGGCCGCAACCGCGTCTGCGCCTGACTTTCGCCATCCCCGATCTCGCCATGCCGGCTTTTTCCCTGAACTTGCCGCTGGACGTCCTTCTTCATCGCAGCAACACTGGCTTGTCCGCTTGCCGGCCAAGGCTGCGGGTGCCCGAGTGCATAGGAGGAATGCGATGGACGAACCCGATCGGTGGCGAAACATGGCGAGCGCGCCGAAGGACGGCAGCCGCATCCTGGTGACGGTGCGTTCGTCGGAACAGGGACCGGCCGAGGTCGATGTCGCCTATTGGGCAAGGCCCGACGCGTTCGGCATCGAAGGCTGGCGTGCCGCAGACTCCTATCCGGGTTGCGTGATCGGCTACGCCGACCCGGAACTGAAGTGCTGGATGCCGTTGCCGAAGGCCAATCTGAGCAAGAATTCGCCCTTGATGCCGACGCCCTGGGAAGGCGAGGACGAGGAGCAACTGGACGGCTCGGGAATCTGAGGCGCTATAGCCGGCTTGGCCTGCCGCCTGCACCGGCAGCCTTCCTCAGAAATCTCAGCCGTTTGGCGGGCGTCCGCCAAACGTCGACGGACGCAAGCCGAAGCGGGTGTCGAAATCGTCGTCGGGCTGCGGCTTGGCCGGAGGCTTCTGATAGTCGCTGTCGCCAGCCTGGCGCTGGCTGTCGACGACCTCGGTGAAACCCATGGCTGCTGCCTGCGGCTTGGGCACGTTGCGCAGGCGCTCGACCACTGCCACAAGATCGACGTCGTCGCCACTGCCGGACGGGGCCTCCGCGGCCCGCTTGCCGGTGCCGGGAATGAGTTCGGCCGAGAGCTTTTCGAACTTCAGCCGCATGGTGGTGGCAACGCCTTCGCCGAAGGCGATGGCTTCGCGCTGGCCCATCGAGGACAGGAATGACAGGCTGGAAGCGGACGAGTCGGCAATCGCCGAACGGATGATCGCCTGGTCCTGCTCGTTGGCGAGCCGCATGGCAAAAACGGTCGAGCACTGCGAAAGGATCGTCGGGTCGAGTTCGCCAGGCCGCTGGGTCACGACGCCGAGATAGCAGCCATACTTGCGGCCTTCCTTGGCGATGCGCGACAGGGCGTGCCGGGTCGGCGCAAAGCCGAGGCGGTGGTCGGCGGGCATGTAGCGATGGGCTTCCTCGCACAGAAGCAGCAGCTTGAGCCGGCCTTCGCTCCACAGGGCAAGATCGAAGGCGAGGCGGGCCAGCACCGAGCAGACCGAATTGACCACTTCCGACGGCATGCCGGCCATCTCGAAGCATGTGACCGGGCGGCCATGGGTGGGGACGCGGAAGATGTTGCCGATCGTCTCGTGGATGGTGTCCTCGATCAGCCTGGAATGGAACATGAAGCGATAGCGCGGGTCGGCGAGGGCGGATTCGATGCGCGTCCTGAGCGATTTCAGGATCGGCCGCTCGTTCTTGGATTCGAGCAGGCCCATGCGCTCGTCGATCTGCTTGATGAGGTCAGCCATGCGGTAGGGGACCGGCGTGTCGGCGGTCAGCGCATCGACGCCGCGCCGCAGGAAGGCGCCGCCCTGCGGGCTGCGGTAGAGGTTTTTCGCCACCGGAATGAGGTCGCGCAGCACGTCGATCTCGTCGGCGTCGGTCTCGCGTCCGCGAAACAGCACTTCGGCGAATTCTTCGAGGCGGAACAGCCAGAACGGCAGGTCGAGCGTGTTGCTGTCGACCTTGACGCAGTATTCGGGCAGCGAGCCGGCGAACTCGTTGTGCGGGTCCATGATCAGCACGCGCAGGTCCGGCCGCGCGGCGATGGCCTTGCGCAGCAACAGCGAGACGGCAGTCGACTTGCCGACGCCGGTGGTGCCGACGACGGCGAAATGGCGGGCCAATGTCTCATCGATGGCGATGCAGGCATCGATGCTGTCGTCCTGCGACAATTGCCCGATGGTCACGGTGTGGCGGCCGGCAAGGTCGTAGACGGCCTGAAGGTCGCGGCTGCGGATGCGGTGGGCGATGGCACCGATATAGGGATAGGCAGTGATGCCGCGGTCGAAGACAGGCTTCTTGTCCGCGCCGACGTCACGGACTTCGCCGATCAGCTCGACATTGACCTCGATGGGGTTGTCGCCCTCGCTGCTCCAGGAACGATCCGACTTGGCGATGGAATAGACCAGTCCGATCGTCCGGGTTTCGCCGAGATTGATGCAGATCATGCGCCCGACCGTCCAGAGGCCGACCATGCTTGCGCTGCCGGTCTCGGCATAGGCGCTGATCACCGCGCGCGCACCGTCGCACTGCACGACGTTGCCGAGGATGCGGGCGTCATCCTGTTTCGGATCGCGCCGCTCCTGCGAGGTGGTTTCGCCACCCGCCGCCTGACGTTCGATGTACATTGATGCCACGTCCCTTATTCCCCAAGCCGCAAGGCTAGCGCAGCGCGGTTAAGGTCGGGTGATGGCGGATGGTATAGCCGGGGTTAACCGGAAAGCTGCAATTCGACCGTTGTGCCGGCAGCTGACGCTGCGGAAAATTTGCTCAGGTCAGGTTGACAGTTCGCGGTCATGCGCATTAACGTCCGCGCCCATGAACACGATACTCATTCTCGTAGTAGGATTGCGCATGGGCAAGGCGGTGTAACCGCCGGGCGAAATCCCCCATGCGCAAATGTGAAGGCTCCCTCGGGGGCCTTTTTTATTGCCCGAAACAGGACTAAACGAGCAGCAACCGCCGAGAACGGCGAAAAGGAAGACGGGACGGACCGATGAGCGGACATAGTGACAGCGGACGACGCGAAATGACCGGCGCCGAGATGGTGGTGCAGGCGCTGAAGGACAACGGCGTCCAGCACCTCTTCGGCTATCCCGGCGGCGCCGTCCTTCCGATCTATGACGAACTGTTCCAGCAGGACGACGTCCAGCACATCCTGGTGCGCCACGAGCAGGGCGCCGGCCACGCCGCCGAGGGTTATGCCCGCTCGACCGGCAAGGCAGGCGTGATGTTGGTGACCTCGGGGCCGGGCGCCACCAATGCGGTGACGCCGCTGCAGGATGCCTTGATGGATTCGATCCCACTGGTGTGCATCACCGGCCAGGTTCCGACTTCGCTGATCGGCTCCGACGCCTTCCAGGAGTGCGATACGGTCGGCATCACCCGGCCGTGCACCAAGCACAACTGGCTGGTGAAGGACGTCAATGACCTGGCCGGCATCCTGCACGAGGCTTTCCATGTCGCCACCACCGGCCGCCCCGGCCCGGTCGTGGTCGACATTCCCAAGGACGTGCAGTTCGCCAAGGGCATCTATACGCCGCCGCAGACCGCGCCGCGCACGTCCTACCAGCCCAAGGTCCAGGGCGACCTGGAAAAGATCAAGGAAGCGGTCGCACTGATGGCGGGGGCCAAGCGGCCGATCATCTATACCGGCGGCGGCGTGGTGAATTCCGGTCCCGAGGCCAGCCACCTGCTGCGCGAACTGGTTGACCTGACCGGTTTCCCGATCACCTCGACGCTGATGGGCCTGGGCGCCTATCCGGCTTCGGGCAAGAACTGGCTCGGCATGCTGGGCATGCACGGCAGCTACGAAGCCAACATGGCGATGCATGATTGCGACGTGATGATCTGCGTCGGTGCGCGCTTCGATGACCGTATCACCGGCCGTCTCAACGCGTTCTCGCCGAACTCGAAGAAGATCCACATCGACATCGACCCGTCGTCGATCAACAAGAACGTGCGCGCCGATGTGCCGATCCTGGGCGATGTCGGTCGGGTGCTGGAAGACATGGTGCGGCTGTGGCGGGCGACCGCCAAGGCGGACAAGAAGACGCTCTATCCATGGTGGGAACAGATCGCCAAGTGGCGCGCGCGCGACAGCTATGCCTATAAGCCCAACAGCGACGTGATCATGCCGCAATATGCCATCCAGCGGCTCTACGAGAACACGAAGCACCTGGATACCTACATCACCACGGAAGTCGGCCAGCACCAGATGTGGGCTGCCCAGCATTACGGCTTCGAGAAGCCGAACCGCTGGATGACCTCCGGCGGCCTGGGCACGATGGGCTATGGCCTGCCGGCGGCACTCGGCGTGCAGATCGCGCATCCCGAGGCGCTGGTCATCGACATTGCCGGCGACGCTTCGGTCCAGATGTGCATCCAGGAGATGAGCGCGGCACTCCAGTACGATGCGCCGATCAAGGTGTTCATCCTCAACAACTCCTACATGGGCATGGTGCGCCAGTGGCAGCAGCTGCTGCACGGCAACCGGCTGTCGCATTCCTACACTGAGGCGATGCCCGACTTCGTCAAGCTGGCGGAAGCCTATGGCGGCCACGGCATCCGCTGCGAAAAGCCCGATGAGCTCGACGATGCCATCAAGGAGATGATTTCGGTGAAGAAACCGGTGATCTTCGACTGCCGCGTGGCCACGCTCGCCAACTGCTTCCCGATGATCCCGTCGGGCAAGGCGCATAACGAGATGCTGCTGCCGGACGAGGCGACCGATGAGGCGGTGGCCAACGCCATCGACGCCAAGGGCCGCGAACTGGTCTGACGGATCGCGTGCGGCCTTCCGAAGAAGGCCGCACAATCAACGAGTTGGCGCAACCGCCTGAGATCGAGAATCATTCTATGAACGCACAGCTACAACCCACCGGTTCGGCCTATTTCATCGCCAAGGAAACCGAGAAGCCGGAAATCCACACCCTATCGGTGCTGGTCGACAACGAACCGGGCGTGCTTGCCCGCGTCATCGGCCTGTTTTCCGGCCGCGGCTACAACATCGAGAGCCTGACCGTCTCCGAAACCGAGCATGAGAAGCACCTGTCGCGCATCACCATCGTGACGCGCGGCACGCCGCACGTGCTGGAGCAGATCAAGCACCAGCTCGAGCGCATCGTGCCGGTGCATCGGGTCGTCGACCTGACCGTCACGGCGCAGGAACTGGGTACCGGCGGCGCGCTGGAGCGCGAACTGGCGCTGGTCAAGGTCTCCGGCACCGGCGACGCCCGCGTCGAAGCGCTCAGATTGGCCGACGCCTTCCGCGCCAAGGTGATCGACGCCAATACCGAGCATTTCATCTTCGAGCTGACCGGCAAGGTGTCGAAGATCGAGCAGTTCATCGCCATCATGAAGCCGCTCGGCCTGGTCGAGGTCTGCCGCACCGGCGTGGCGGCGATGAACCGCGGCCCGCAGGGCATGTGATCGGGGTCGGCGACTTCGGTCGCCGCCAACCTTTCCTGCAAACAGCATCTGGTACAAAGGTCCGTCCGGACCTGGTTTTTCCGCGCCCCCAAAAAAGAGACAATACTGCTGACATATTCAGAGGAGGCCGTATGTCGTCCGAAGCGTTTCTGGCACTGCTCGTCTATGCCTTCGTGACCTCGATCACGCCGGGGCCGAACAACTTCATGCTGCTTGCCTCGGGCGTGAATTTTGGCTTCGTGCGTACCATCCCGCACATGCTGGGCATCGGCATCGGCTTCCTGACACTGCTGCTTGGCGTCGGTTTTGGCCTCGGAGCGGTGCTATCTGCCTTTCCGATGCTGCATGGCGGCCTCAAGATTGCCGGCGGCGCCTATCTGCTCTATCTCGCCTGGCGCATCGGCATGTCGCGTTCGCTCGGCAAGGATGGCGAGGCGCAGGCGCGGCCGATGACGTTTCTCGAGGCCGCAGCGTTCCAGTGGGTCAATCCCAAGGCATGGGTGATGGCCGTGACTGCCATGGCCGTCTACACCAGCCCGGAATCGCCGTTTCTCTCCGTCCTCCTGATTTCCGGAGCCTTTGCCCTGGTCAACCTGCCAAGCGTGTCGAGCTGGGCCGGATTTGGCATGGTGTTGCGCGGGTTTCTTGCCGATCCGGTACGGCTGAAATGGTTCAACATCGGCATGGGCCTGCTGTTGGCGGCGACGTTGTGGCCGATGCTGAAATAGTCAGAACAATTCGATCGCCGGCCGCGTCAGCATCAGCCAGAAAATGGCAATGACGGCGAGGAAGGCCGGAAAGCCGCAGGCAAACCAGATACGGTAGAGCCTGTCATAGCGTTCCGGCAGCGGCCTGGCGGTGGCGGCGGACTGGCGGGCAAGCTTGCGCAGCTCGATCTGGATGAACACGACCGGCAGCCAGAACAGGCCGGTGAAGACGTAGAGCGCCAGCGACCACAGCAGCCAGCCTTCGCTGAGCGACCATCCGACCTCATGTGCCAGCCAGGCTCCCGAGACCGGTTGCAGGACTACGGCCGTCGTCGTGAACAGGAAGTCGGCGATAATAACGGTTCCTGCGACATGGGCGATGATTGTGGGGTCCCGGGTGCGATGGGCCATCACCATGAAGAAGGCGATGCCGGCACCGGTGCCCAGGAGCACCGCAGCGCCGACGACATGGACAAGGCGCAGCAGCTCTTCCATGACTCAGCGCTCTTCCAGGATGGCAAGCGCTGCGAGTGTCAGCGCGATCGACGGCAGGACCTTGACCAGGGGCCCGAGCGGGTCTGCCCAGAGGCTTGGCGCCAGCACGGTGGCAGCCGCGAGATAGCCGAGCGACACGGTTACCATGCCGATCAGCGCTGCCCTGGCGTGGCGGCGGATGGCAACACCCATTCCCAGGGCGATATCGGCAAGGCTGGTGCCCACCGTGGCGATGGCTGCGAGTGTGGGCGTCGCGCCGGCTGAAACCAGATGTGCCGCCGAAACGTCGAAGCGCAGCAGAGCGATGATGCCCGACAGCAGCCAGAACAGGCTCAACGTTGCAAACATCGCCGGCTTGAGCAGATAGAGCCTGGCAAACCAGAGGTCTTGCACCCCGGCGGGGTAGAGGTCGAGTGCTGCGGCCAGCGTAAGGAGGCGTCGGCCGGAATCCCGTGCGTGGCCGCTTATACCACCGGCTGCCACTTCGAGGGCGGTCGAACGCAAGGGCGAGCGCCAGCCAAGACGGCCGAGAAGATCGGCAATATGTGCGGTGAGGCGGGCGAACAGGCCGGGCAAGCGCACGGTCCGCGTTTCAGTCAGGCCGAGCCAGCGGCGGTGGACGGCCACGGCCTCGGCGAGCGAGAGCGTCTGATCGCTTGCAAGGTCGATGTCGCTGCCTGGCGCGATGTCGCCTGACAGGGCATCGAACACGGCGTCAGTGACATCGTCGAGGGACACGAACTGCATCCGGCTCTGGCCAAAGACCAGCGGGGTGATGACCGGGAATGCGGCCAGTGCGCGCAGGAGCGCGGAACCGCCATGCGCCGTCCGGCCGATGACGACGGCCGGGCGCAGGATGGCAAATGGCAGGCCGGAAGCGCGAAGGGCCGCGTCGGCCCGGCGTTTGGTGGCGAAGAACGGAGTGTCAGTGGCGACGTCGTCGGTGCGCGCCGAGACCTGGACGAAGATACGCAGCGAAGGTGCGGCGGCGCCATAGAGCGCGCTCATGGCGTCGAACTGGACTGCGGCGACATTGTCACGCGGACCGTCCTGCAACGCTCCGGCACAATTGACCACGGCGTCGATTTCCTTCAGCAACGGGCGCCAATCTTCTGGTCGCAGAAAGTGCGCCAGGTCAGCCTTGACCCATTGGATCCCCTGATGGCGGCGGGCGGCAGTCGCCGTGTCTCGCGCAAGTGCCGTGACGGACAGTCCGCGTGCCGCCAGCGACCGCGCCACTTCCGCCCCGATGAAACCGTTGCCGCCCAGAATCAGAACCCGCATCCGGCGACGATAGCGGGCGTCGGGCCAGTGGCGCAAACACAGGGCTGGACCAAGGGGCGGAGGCTTGTGCAGCACCGCGCGTGGGCTTAGCTTTCGACCATGTCACACGATCATGACCACGACCATCATGACAATGAACTGGACCCGATGGCTGCCCGGGTGCGGGCGCTGGAGACGATCCTGACCCGCAAGGGGCTGATCGACCCTGCAGCGATCGACGTCATCGTCGACACCTATGAGACCAAGGTCGGCCCACGCAACGGCGCTGCCGTGGTGGCGAGGGCCTGGAACGAGCCCGACTTCGCCGACTGGCTGAAGCGGGATGCGACCGCCGCGATCGCCTCGCTCGGTTTCACCGGCCGCCAGGGCGAGCACATGCAGGCGGTGTTCAACACCGACGAGACCCACAATCTGGTCGTCTGTACGCTGTGCTCCTGTTACCCGTGGCCGGTGCTTGGTCTGCCGCCGGTCTGGTACAAGGCGCCGCCGTACCGTTCGCGGGCGGTGATCGATCCGCGGGGCGTGCTCGAGGAATTCGGCCTGACGCTGCCCAGGGACAAAAAGATCCGCGTCTGGGATTCGACCGCGGAGCTGCGTTACCTCGTCGTGCCGCAGCGTCCCGACGGCACCGAAGGCTGGAGCGAGGCGCAATTGGCCGAACTGGTGACGCGGGACTCGATGATCGGCACCGGCGTTGCGCGGGGGGCTGCATGAACGGCCCCCAGGATCTCGGCGGCCAGATGGGCTTTGGCCCGGTGGCACCTGAAAAGGACGAGCCCTGTTTTCATGCCGAATGGGAAAAGCGCGCGCTCGGCGTGACGCTGACGGCCGGTGCCATGGGTGCCTGGAACATCGACGAAAGCCGGCATGCGCGGGAATCGCTGCACCCCGTCGACTATTATGCGTCGAGCTACTACGAAATCTGGATCAAGGGGCTGGAAACGCTGCTCAAGCGGCACAACTTCGTGACAGCCAACGACTTCGCGGTCGGCGATGCCGTCGATCCGGCGGCGACACCCAAGCGGGTGCTGAAGGCGGAAAACGTGCCGGCCGCTTTGGCAAAGGGCGGACCCTGCGACCGGCCGGTCGCCGCACCGGTGATTTTTGCTGTCGGGCAACGCGTGCGGACCAGGAACTTTCACCCCGCCGGCCACACCCGCCTGCCGCGTTATGCCCGTGGCAAGGAAGGCGTGATCGACGCGGTGCGCGAGGGCTATGTGTTCCCCGACACCAATGCGCATGGCAAGGGCGAGAACCCGCAGTGGCTCTACACGGTGGTGTTCGCAGCAAGCGAATTGTGGGGCGAGGGTGCCGACCCGACACTCGAAGTCAGCATCGACGCCTGGGAGAGTTATCTTGAGCCGGCATGAGGCGGGTTTGCCAGTCGGGCCAGAGGGCGTCGACGCACCGGTCTTCGCCGAGCCGTGGCAGGCCGAAGCTTTCGCCATTGTGGTCGCCTTGCACGAGCGAGGCCTGTTCACCTGGGCGGAATGGGCCGAGCGGTTGTCGGCAGAAGTGAAAAAACCCGGTGCTGCCGCCGACGGAAGCGACTACTACGAGCGATGGCTTGCCGCGCTCGAGCGGTTGATGGCGGAGAAGGGGTTCGCCGGGCGCGACGAGGTCGATGCGGTCGCCGCCGCCTGGGAGCGGGCTGCGCATGCCACGCCGCATGGCCAGCCGATCCTGCTGGAGAACGATCCGAAAAAGCATTCCGGTTTGTAACGACAGCCGAAAGCCATGTCGGCAATTGCTACCAGTTGATTGCCGGCGAGCTTCTGCGATTTGGCAAGATCGTTGCCCCGGGCATTGGTGAAGAATTCTGAAGCCATGGTATCGGAGGGTATAAATCCCTCTGGGAGGGGCAACGATTAAGCCCTTTGCCGAGCGCTGAAAGTCCGCTTGCCGTCGGCTGGCGAGGCCTCCGTCACGCAGAGGTTGGCCTTTCCGCCTCACTACAATGCCAGACGGGGCGCGCCACGGAGACGCTAGCACGCCGCTCGATGAGGCGTTCTGGAAGGTTGGATGTTCTTATTGTGTTCCGATGGTATATACGATACAATCGATGTGTTGACACCGTAAGGTTGTGTTGATATGATTTTGCACGTAAGAGATGAAGAGACGGATCGACTTGTCCGCGATCTCGCCAACCGGCGAGGGATAGGGATTACCGAGGCGATACGGGAAGCTGTCGAAGAGGCCTTGGCCGCTGAAAACAGCAAGCAGTCACTGTGGGAGCGTACGGCCGACTTGCGGGCCAAGGTTAGCGCATACCCGTTGACCGGCGAGGTTGCCGACAAGCAATTTTATGACAGTCTTTGGGGCGAGGAGGACGCCGAGTGAGCTTCGTGGACAGCTCCGCTCTTGTGGCGCTGATTGCTGCCGAACCCGAGGGCGAGGCAATTGCTGCGCAGCTTGAAAAGCAACCGCCGCATTTCACGTCTCCACTTGTGATGTTCGAAACAGTGGTGGCGCTCTGCCGCATTCGGCGGGTGCCGATAGACCAGATTACGTTTGTCGTTCATGACTTTTTGGCGCGCGCCCGCATCGCAATTGAGCCGGTAGAGGCCGACACCTACATCACAGCCCTTCAAGTATATGAGCGCTACGGTAAAGGTTCCGGCCATCCGGCACGGCTGAATTTCGGCGATTGTTTTTCCTATGCTGCAGCAATCCGCTCTGGCGTTCCGTTGATTTACAAGGGCAACGATTTCGCCCAAACCGATCTCGCCTGATCGGCAAATCCCTTGCCCTTCGCGTCCGAATCCTGTCAGTCAAGCCCATGGAATTCTCACCTCAGCAGGATGATGCGCTGCAGGCCGTGGCGCGGTGGCTCAAATCGGGAAAGCCGCAGGTTTTCCGCCTGTTCGGCTATGCCGGCACCGGCAAGACGACGTTGGCGCGCTATTTCGCCGAGCATGTCGATGGCCAGGTGCAGTTCGCCGCCTTCACCGGCAAGGCCGCCCAGGTGCTGCGCTCAAAGGGCGCCACCAATGCGCGCACCATCCATTCGCTGATCTATCGGCCGAAGGGCGAGGAGGCGATTGCCGACGAAGCGACCGGCAAGACCTCGATGTCGCCGACCTTCTCGCTCAACCGCCAGAGCCCGATCGCCAAGGCCAAGCTCGTGGTCATCGACGAATGTTCGATGGTCGACGAACAACTCGGCCGCGATCTCCTGACATTCGGCACGCCAGTGCTGGTGCTCGGCGACCCGGCGCAGCTGCCGCCGATTTCGGGCGGCGGCTTCTTCACCGAACATGAGCCGGACTTCCTGCTCACTGAGATCCATCGCCAGGCACGCGACAACCCGATCATCCGGCTGGCACTCGACGTGCGCGAGGGCCGCGAGTTCATGCGCGGCGACTACGGCACCGCGCAGGTGATCGGCAAGGAAGACGTGAACCAGGATCTGGTGCTGGGCGCCGACCAGGTGCTTGTGGGCACCAACCGCACGCGCCGGCGCTACAACCAGCGGCTGCGCGAGCTCAAGGGTTTCACCGCCGGTTATCCGCAGGCCGGCGACAAGCTGGTGTGCCTGCGCAACGACCCGGCCAAGGGCCTGCTCAACGGCTCGCTGTGGAAGGTGATGACCTCGTCGCGCGAGACGGTGAAGCCCGGCATCAATCTTCTGGTGGCGCCGGAGGAAGACGATCCCGACCGCGGCGTCGCCAAGATCAAGCTGTTGAAGCAGGTGTTCGAGAGCCCGGACGAAGAAATCCCCTGGGGCACCAAGAAGCGATACGACGACTTCGACTATGGCTACGCGCTGACGGTGCACAAGGCGCAGGGCTCGCAGTGGAACAATGTCGTGCTGTTTGACGAGAGCTGGGCCTTCAAGGACACGCGCCAGCGCTGGCTCTATACGGCGATTACCCGTGCGGCCGAACGGCTGACAGTCGTTCGGTAGGGGATACGGCCGCACGAAAAGGGCCGTTGCGTGCGCTTCCGCTGCTCAACTGCAAGGCCCGTTCGGCTGTCGAAATGCGTCGTTGCCGGCCGTGGAGCCGAGCGCCTGCTCGCCGTCAGGTTACGATCTCGAACAGAACCGCCGTCGCGTCATCCGAGACCTTGAAGCGGGGAAACTGCTTGCCGTCGGGGTCTTCGGTCAACTCGATGTGGCGCAATTCCTCAAGCAGCGGAGCAAGGCCGGCGGTGCCCGCGGCAGCTACAAATCCGGCGGCGTCGTAGCGGCCGTATTGATCGACGAGGGCGGCGAAGCCGTCGCTGCAGAGAAGACCCCTGGCCGGAAGGGAGGGCGCGAGCGTTTCGGTGACGAGATGCTCGGCGGCAGACGGCTCGATGCCAAGCGTCCAGACCGAGCCGCCGACGCGGTTGTAGTCGGCGCGGTGGCGGCGCAGTTCCTCGCGCACGCCCGGAGCATCGGCCAAGGCCTGATGGGTGGCAAATCCGCCGGCATGAGCGATGGCCGCGCGTGCGCCGTCGCGCTCCTGGGCGGACGCCCCCTTGATGGCGCTGGTGCTGAGGGTGCTGCCGTCGGCGCTGAGCAGGAACAGCCGGCAGTCGCCAAGGCCGTGGGTGACGATCTCGTCGCCTTCGATCCGGACCATTTGGAAGCTTGCCACCGGCAGGTTCCACGGCTCGATCGGCAGCGCCGGCGCGGCCTCGTGCACGACATTGGCGGCGCGCTGGTTGAGTTCGCGCACGACATCGGCCATCGGGCGGCCGTTGCGGGCCAGTTCTTCGAACGTGCTCCGGGCAAAACGGGCCAGCCAGGCCGCGTCCGAGCCATGCAGGCCGACGAGGCTGGCGCCGCCGAGGCCGGTGGCGCCGTCGATGACGAAGGCGCAGGTGGCGTTGCCGCCGGCGCTGTCCTCGTTCGGGCGGTTGATGGAGCCGGGGGCGGTGATCGAATCTATGATGCGGATGCTGGGCATGATGGAGCTGTCTGGCGCGCGGCCGTGACCGGAGTGTGACCGCAGGCTATTCGACTGGCCTTGCGCCAAGCCATTGCCATGCCTCGGCCTCGTCGGCATCGCCGAAATGCCTGGTTTCGATCGAGGTGAGCGGCGCAAACAGGCCGACGACCGGGCCCATCCAGGCGGGGCCGCCGACCAGCGCATAGCGCCTGATATGGTGCAGTGCCTTCATCTTGCCCTTGAAGGTAAGAGGATCGAAAAGCGCCGACCAGTCGAAGCCGTCATAACCCGATGCTCGCAGCAAAACGTCGATCTTTTCATGGCCTTCGTAGGCCGCGTCGAGCAGGCCATAGGCGTTTTCGATGTCGGCCTGGGTGAAATGGCCGACGATCTCAAAAGCAAAAACCTCGCTGTTGTCGGTGTCGATGCGCCGGAAAGGCGGTGGGGCATCCATGGATTTCATTGGTGTCCTCCTCGCTGGCCGTCTGGCGGTTTTTGGCTGCAACGACATTGGAACACATAAAAGCGCTCTCTGTTCCCGGCCAAGGCGTGTTAGGTGCGTTCGTCTCAAGATTTGCCGTGAGTTGCCGATGCCCGCCAAGCTCTCCGTGAACGTCAATGCCATCGCCATGCTGCGCAACCGGCGCGACCTGCCATGGCCCAGTGTGACCGGCCTGGGCCGGCTGGCACTTGCCGCCGGCGCGCATGGGCTGACCGTGCATCCGCGTCCGGACCAGCGGCACATCCGCTTTTCCGACGTGCCTGAGCTGCGGGCGCTGATCGACGACGAGTTTCCGAAGGCAGAATTCAACATCGAAGGCTATCCGAGCGAGGATTTCCTCCAACTGGTCGAGAAGCACCAGCCGGAACAGGTGACGCTGGTGCCGGACGATCCGTCGCAGGCGACTTCCGACCACGGCTGGGACTTTGCCGCCCAGGCGGGGCTGCTGAAGCCGGTGGTGGCGCGGCTCAAGAAGGGCGGGTTCCGTGTCTCCCTGTTTGCCGACGCCGATCCTTCCGGTGTCAACACTGCGCGCGATACCGGCGCGGACCGGATCGAGCTGTTCACCGGGCCCTATGGCGCCTGCCACGACGATCCCGCCGGGGCAGAGAAGCAATTGGAAATGCTCGGTAAAACCGCGGATGCCGCGATCGCTGCCGGCCTCGCGGTCAATGCCGGCCACGACCTGGTCGTGGACAACCTGCCACTGCTGATGCGCGGCATCCCGAAGCTGGCGGAAGTGTCGATCGGCCATGGCCTGACGGCAGATGCGCTGGAATACGGCATGACCGGTACGATCAAGCGATATCTGAAGGCCTGCGGGTGGTAGAACGCATGCGCCGGCTGCAAGGGTTGAACATTAGCTGTCGCAAAACAGCTGTTGCTTTTGCATTGCAGCAAGCGTAGAGCCCCGCGGCTTCACGGAGAGTCGTCCATGACCGATGCCGGCCCTGACAAGGCGAACACGAGCGGGCAGGCGGTCCAGACGGACGGCCATTCCCACGACATCAGGATTCTCGTGCTTGGTGCGCTCGGCGTCGTCTTCGGCGATATTGGCACGAGCCCGATCTACGCCTTCCGCGAGGCCCTGGTGGCGTCGGCCGGCGGCGAGGTCGCTTCCCGCGAAGACATTCTCGGCGTGCTGTCGCTGATCATCTGGGCGCTGACCATCATCGTCACCGTCAAATACGTCATGTTCGTGCTCCGGGCGCACAACCGGGGCGAGGGCGGAACGCTGTCGCTGATGGCGCTGGCGCGGCGCAGCCTGCCCAAGCGGTCGGGTATCATCCTGGCGCTCGGCATGGTCGGCGCTGCGCTGTTTTATGGCGATGCGGTGATCACGCCCGCGATTTCCGTCCTTTCGGCGGTGGAGGGCATGAATGTCGTGACGCCGGCGTTCCAGCCCTATGTCGTGCCGCTGACGCTGGTGATCCTGGCGGCGCTGTTTTCGGTCCAGCGCTTCGGCAGCGGCGGCGTGGCAACCGTGTTCGGGCCGATCACCCTGGTCTGGTTCCTGGCCATCGGCTATTCGGGCATCGTCCACATCGCCGACGACCCCGAAATCCTGCTGGCGGTCAACCCGATCTACATCGTGAAGTTCCTGGTCAACCAGCCGGAGGTGTCGTTCGTCACCATCGGCGCCATCTTCCTCGCGGTGACCGGCGCCGAGGCGCTTTATGCCGACCTCGGCCATTTCGGCCGCCGGCCGATCGTGCTGGCCTGGCTGTGCATCGTCTTTCCCTGCCTGCTGCTCAACTATGTCGGGCAGGGCGCTTTCGTGCTCTCGCACAACGGCACGGTGGGCCATCCGTTCTTCGAGATGAACGAGGGCTGGATGCTGGTGCCGATGGTGGTGCTGGCGACGGCTGCGACCGTCATCGCCAGCCAGGCGGTGATCACCGGCGCCTATTCGTTGACGCGCCAGGCCGTGCAGCTCAACATGCTGCCACGCCTGGTCATCCAGCACACGTCGGAGACGACGCAGGGCCAGATCTACATGCCGCGCGTCAACCTGCTTTTGGCCCTGGTGGTGATGCTGCTGGTCGTCGGTTTCGGCGAGTCGAGCGCGCTCGCCTCGGCCTATGGCATTTCGGTGACCGGCAACATGCTGGTCACGACGCTGCTGCTGTCGGTGGTGATGCTGCGCATCTGGCGCTGGAAGGCCGCCGTCGTCGTCGTGGCGATCTCGATCTTCGGCCTGATCGACATCGGCTTCTTCGCGTCCAACATCGTCAAGGTGTTTGACGGCGGCTGGGCATCGCTGGCCGTCGCCTTCACCATCGTCCTGATCATGTGGACCTGGGTGCGCGGTAGCCGCTATCTCTTCGACAAGACCCGCAAGAACGAAATCCCGCTCGACTTCCTGGCGGGCAGCCTGATCAAGAAGAAGCCGCACCTGGTGCCCGGCACCGCAGTGTTCCTGACCAGCGACCCCGACAGCGCGCCGACCGCGCTGATGCACAGCCTCAAGCATTACAAGGTGCTGCACGAGCAGAACGTCATCCTGTCGGTGGTGACGGCGCAGCAGCCGATCGTGCCCGATAGCGAACGCGTCAAGATGGAGCAGGTCAACGAGCTGTTCATGCGCGTGAAGCTGAAGTTCGGCTACATGGAGCAGCCAAACATTCCCAAGGCGCTGGCCATCTGCCGCAAGCAGGGCTGGAAGTTCGACATCATGACGACGTCGTTCTTCCTGTCGCGCCGCTCGCTCAAGGCGTCACCCAATTCGGGCATGCCGGCATGGCAGGACAGGCTGTTCATCGGGCTGGCGCGTACTGCGGCAGATGCGACCGAATATTTCCAGATTCCGACCGGGCGTGTGGTCGAGGTCGGCACCCAGGTCTCGATCTGACGTCCTTGCCGGACCTTGGCTAGGGCGAAGTGTAGCATTGCCAAAGCGCGGCCATCCGTGAATTTTGCCGCGGATGGGGTGCGCATGAACGGTCGAAATCTTCAAATAGCAATTGCCGGCGCCGGGCCGGCCGGGCTTGCCGCGGCCCTCTACCTGCAGCGGGATGGCCATCGCGTCACCGTTTTCGAACGCTTTGCCGAGCCGAGGCCAGTAGGGTCTGGGCTTATCCTGCAGCCGACCGGATTGACGGTGCTCGACGATATGGGCCTGATCGATGAAATTCGCATGCTTGGCAGCCGGATCGACCGGCTGCATGGCACGGATGCGGCGAGCGGGCGGACCGTGCTCGACGTCCGCTACGATGCGCGTCCGGGCGGACGCTTCGGCGTCGCCGTGCATCGTGCGGTTCTGTTCGGCACGCTTTATCGCGCGGCCCAACGGGTGGGCATCGAGGTTGTCACCGACGTTGAACTCGATGCGGTGGAGCCTGGCGGGCGAACCCGGCTTGTCGACGACAAGGGGCGCGGCCTCGGGTCATTCGATCTCGTCGTGGACGCCACTGGTTCGCGCTCCAAGCTGCGCCGTAGTGCCGGCCTCGCTGGGGAGCCAAAGCCGCTCGCTTATGGTGCATTCTGGACCTCGCTCGACTGGCGCGGCGAAGGCTTTGACGAGCGCGCGCTGTCCCAGCGCTATCGCCGCGCCAGCGTGATGATTGGTGTCCTGCCGATCGGACGCGCGGAAGCGGAGGGGCGGAAGATGGCGGCGTTCTTCTGGAGCCTGAAGCCGACCGACGCCGAACGCGTGCAAGCCGACGGCCTGGCTGCCTGGAAGGCCCAGGTGGCAAGGCTGTGGCCGGAGAGCCAGGCCTATCTCGACCAGATCGAGGATTTCGAGCAACTGACGCTGGCCCGCTATGGCCACTTCACCTTGGCGCAACCGGCAGCGCGGGGCTTTGCCGTCATTGGCGATGCCGCGCATTCGACCAGCCCGCAACTGGGGCAGGGCGCAAACATGGCTCTGCTCGACGCGGCATCGCTCGCCTATGCCCTGAGGCAGGCAAGCGATGTGGACGCGGCGCTTGCCAGCTATCTCCGGGCGCGGCGCTGGCACGTCAGGCTGTTCCAGGCGCTCTCGCTGGTCTTCACGCCGTTCTACCAGTCGGACTCGATGCTTTTGCCGTTTCTGCGGGACAGTCTCGTTGCGACCGTCGCCAGGATCCCGCCGACGCCACAGCTTCTTGCTTCCATCGTCGCCGGCACGCTGATCGATCCGTTCGCGCCGGCGGGGCTCGAGGAGGCGGATTGGACGAGCCGCAGCGATGAGGGGGCTGCTCGAATCCCGGCTTGAGCCATGCTGCGGTTGTGGCTACGTTGCGTCACATTCAACCGAGGGGCTGTGATGTCGGGGTTCATGCTGCGCGGAATTCGCAAGGTGGTGGCGGCGGCAGTCCTGCTTGCCCTGGGCTGCATGCCGGCGCTGGCGGATGCGACAATTCCCACTGCCGACATCGAGGGTGCTGCCGACAATGCGCTCGCCAAGCGCTATGAAGGCGCGTTCATCGTCTACTACCAGAAGCTCGACTACACAGATTTCAGCGTGCCACTGGCGCCGCTGAAGGCGGATCCCGACACGGACAAACGCGACAAGAACAACAATTCCGTGTTCAAGCCGGAAAAAGCGGAAGAGGTCGAGGGTTCGCTCACCCGCCTCTTTTATGTGCTGCCGGACGGCCGTTCGCCGCTCGAAGTGCTGCGCAACTACCAGGACGTGGTGCAGGCTGCCGGCGGCGAAGTCGTCTTCGAATGCAAGAAGGAGGAGTGCGGCGGCGACGCCTCGCGCTCGGCTTCGAGCGGCGGCGGTGACATGAGCCTGATGATGAACTTCTTCTATGACAGCGAACTCGGGGTGGAGGCATTTTCGAATGCCGCGTGCGTGGCCTCGTCAGGGGTCGCTGACCAGCGCTATTTCACCGCCAAGGTTCCACGCGACGGCGGCGACGCATATGTCACGGTGCAGACGTTCCAGTTGCTCGACGATCTCTACTGCAAGGAGCTGAATGCGCGCACGATCGCCATCGTGCACGTGCTGGAGCCCAAGGCGCGCGACAAGAAGATGGTGCTGGTGGAAGCGGCCAAGATGGCGGATTCATTGTCGGCGAGCGGCGCCATCTCGCTCTATGGCATCTTTTTCGACACCGACAAGGCCGACATCAAGCCCGAATCGGAGCCGACATTGAAGGAGATCGCCAAGCTGTTGGGGGACGATCCGGCACTTGCGGTGGCTGTCGTCGGCCACACCGACAACCAGGGCAAGTTCGACTACAACGTCGACCTGTCCAATCGCCGCGCCGCTGCGGTGAAATCCGCTCTCGTTTCGCAATTCGGCATCGACGGTGGGCGCCTGACGGCGGCAGGGGCGGGGATGATGGCGCCGGTTGCCAGCAACGACAATGACGAGGGGCGGGCCAAGAACCGGCGCGTTGCGCTGGTCAAGTTGAACTAACCTCCGGAGCATCTGGCCAACACGGGAAGCGGCCTTCGCGCGGCAACGCAGGTGTGTGCGATTGCGTTGTCGCCGGGCGTTTTTTCCGATTGGCGGCGGACTTGGCGCTTTCGACTTCGCGACCCAGCCAACTAAATTCCGACAAGGCGAACTTGCCCATTGCGAGGCCATGAAATTTGCGGCATAAGCCGAACCGTAACGTACGGTACGGCGCCGCAGGGCGCGCCGGGCCACGATCCACGGCAGGCGAAGATGCTGCAGGCAGTCACCGAGATGATGGAAGGCGAGGGGCCGACGGCGCGTCAGCAGGACGTGCTTGACGCGGTGCTGCGCCTGCTCGTCGAAGAAGGTGACCGGCTGACCATGACCGCCGTTGCCCGGCGCGCCAGCTGCTCCAAGGAGACGCTCTACAAATGGTTCGGCGACCGCGACGGCTTGCTGACGGCCACCGTGCAGTGGCAGGCCTCGAAGGTGCGGGTGCCGCCGGTCGACCGCAAGGGACTGGACCTCGTCTCGCTGACGGCAAGTCTCGAGCGCTTCGCCTCCGATTGGCTTAGGGTGATCTCAAGCGACACGTCGATTGCGCTCAACCGCGTGGGGGTCGTGCATGCCGGCTCGGACAAACGCGACCTTGGCGCTATCGTGCTCGAGCGTGGCCGTTTTGCTCTCGGCCGCAGGCTCAAGCCGGTGCTGGAAGCGGGCCGCGAGGCGGGGCTTCTCGAATTCGACGACGCCGAGGAGGCGTTCCGAACCTTTTTCGGGCTGGTCGCGCGGGACGTGCAGATACGTCTGCTGCTCGGCGACCGGCTGGAATTGACTGCTGCGGGGATCGACGGCGATGCCGCGCGTGCAACGCAGCAGTTTCTTGCTCTCCACGGAGCGAAAACCGGGCCCAGGGCCCTCTAATCTAAACCGGGAAGGAACCCACCAATGCGTGTCTATTACGATCGTGATGCCGATCTCAACCTGATCAAGGGCAAGAAGGTTGCCATCATCGGCTACGGCAGCCAGGGCCGCGCGCACGCGCTGAACCTCAAGGATTCGGGCGCCAAGGAACTCGTCGTTGGCCTCAAGGCCGGCTCGGCGACCGCCAAGAAGGTCGAAGCCGACGGCCTCAAGGTCATGACGGTTGCGGAAGCTGCCAAGTGGGCCGACCTGATGATGATGGCGACGCCTGACGAACTGCAGGCCGACATCTATCGCGACGAGATCGCTCCGAACATCCGCGACGGCGCCGCCATCGCTTTCGCGCACGGCCTCAACGTGCATTTCGGCCTGATCGAGCCGAAGAAGACCGTCGACGTGCTGATGGTTGCGCCGAAGGGCCCGGGCCACACCGTGCGCGGCGAGTACCAGAAGGGCGGCGGCGTGCCGTGCCTGGTCGCCGTTCACCAGGACGCCTCGGGCAACGCGCTCGATCTCGGCCTGTCCTACGCCTGCGGCGTTGGCGGCGGCCGTTCGGGCATCATCGAGACCAACTTCAAGGAAGAGTGCGAAACCGATCTGTTTGGCGAGCAGGTCGTGCTTTGCGGCGGCCTGGTCGAGCTGATCCGCGCCGGCTTCGAGACGCTCGTCGAGGGCGGCTATGCCCCCGAAATGGCCTATTTCGAATGCCTGCACGAAGTGAAGCTGATCGTCGACCTGATCTATGAGGGCGGCATCGCCAACATGAACTACTCGATCTCGAACACCGCCGAGTGGGGCGAGTACGTGACCGGTCCGCGCATCATCACCGACGAGACCAAGGCCGAGATGAAGCGCGTCCTCAAGGACATCCAGACCGGCAAGTTCACCTCGGACTGGATGCAGGAGTACCGTTCGGGTGCGGCCCGCTTCAAGGGCATCCGCCGCAACAACGACAGCCACCAGATCGAGGAAGTCGGCGCGAAGCTGCGCGCGATGATGCCCTGGATCGCCAAGAACCAGCTGGTCGACAAGACCAAGAACTAAGAAGCCCGTCTCAATTCGCTCCTGCCGCAGCCTTCAGCGCGGCAGTGGCGAATTGCTCCGGATTTCCATGGCGTTCGGCGCCAGACTCAAAAAAGGCCGGCGGGGCAGTCCGTCGGCCTTTGTCGTTGCGGGGGGATCAGCCGTAGTGCCAGGCCGGTTTCGGCTCGGTGCCTTCGAACTGCACGCCGACGCGGTCGTTCTTGCGCCAGCGCACGACGCAACGGTAGCCGATGCCATCGACCGGGACATAGAGCAGGAAGCGCTCGGGCACGCGCGCGTCGGCGCTGACGCGCAGCTCGGCGCCGTTCTGGTGCATGTTGCGCACCGTGACGCTGATTTCCGAATTGGCGACACCGGTGATGATGGTGGCGCCCTTGAGCACGCGATTGCGGTGCTCGCGCCGGTTGTTGATTTCTGCGTCGTCGCTCATTCGCTCGGTCCATGCGCGTGCAGGCAAACGACCGCACGCTGCGGAGGGTCCTAGCGTGGACATGTAAACACGAGGTTTTTGGGGCGGCGCCCACCTTGCCGGCGCCGCCTGAGCGTCAGCTATAGGGCGACCAGCACTGTTGGCGCGGCCCGTTGTAGGGCTGGAACGTGTTGTCCCAGGCGCGGTACGAGCGATAGCGGTTGTAGCACCACCTGACATGCACCGACGACAGGCCGCCGCGATAGACACGGCGAGGCTGCACGTAGCGCGGCTGGTAGTAGCGCGGCTCGTCGTAGCGGTAGGCCGGGATGCCGAAATTCAGATAGATCCCGGTGCCGCCCCAATTGCGCCGGTGCGGACGATGCCGCCAGCGCCGGTCGTCGCGCCAGCGATCACCGCGCCAGTTGTTGTGGCGCCAATTGTCGCCACGCCAGCCGTCGCGGCGGCCATAGCGACGGCAGTCACCACGGATTTCGCAGAGCTGACTGGCGACGGGGATGATGTTCGTGGCCGCCCGGGGAGCCGCCGGCAGCTGACCAAGACCAATCGGACCGGCCGACGCTGCCAGCGGCAGGCCGGCAACAAGGCCGAATGCGAGCATACCTGAGCGCAAGAAGGATGAGAGTTTCATTTTCGTCGTCTCCTGACGTTCGAATGTCAAAGGCCCCATGCCCCCAATCTTCGATGGAGATCACACATGTTCGGCTTCTCAGCCTGAACGTGCAATGAACGGCGCGGGTTCCCGCCGTCCCGTTGTTTGCGCTCTTGTGTTTGGGCCGACATGAAGGCAATGCTCGCGCCATGTCGCTGCGCCTTGCCACCTTCAATGTCGAGAACCTGATGAACAGGTTCGATTATTCCGGCTACCGCAACCAGCTCAACGAGGATCGAGCGCTTGCGCTGTTCGAGATCCGCAGCGAGGCCGAGTACCGGTTGCTGGAGCAGGCGCGGGCCATCGCGCACGCCGACGACATGCGCCAGCTGACTGCGCTGGCGATCGCCGAGACCCGCGCCGACATCATCTGCCTGCAGGAGGTCGACAACATCGAAGCGCTGAAGGCGTTCGAGTACGGCTATCTCTTCAAGATGGTGGGGCAGGGCTACCAGCACAAATACACCACCTCGGGCAATGATTCGCGCGGCATCGACGTGGCGGTGATGATGCGGGCCGAGACGGCGCACGGCCAGCCGATCGAATTCGTGCGCATGACCAGCCACGCCCATGTCACCTTCGAGCAGTTCGGGCTGCATACGCCTGAGCTCGCAGCACTCGGGCAGGAGCCGTTCGAGCGCATCTTCCGGCGCGATTGCCTCGAGATCGACGTCAAGATCGGCGGCAAGCCGCTGACCATCTATTCGGTGCACTTCAAGTCGATGGGCTCGCCGCGAAACGGGCTGAACGGCCGTGATGCGACGATGCCGATCCGCATCGCCGAGGCCAAGGCGGTGCGGCGGATCATCGAGGACCGCTTCGGCAAGGACCATGTCGGCGAGCGGCGCTGGGTGATCTGCGGCGACATGAACGACTACCGCGAGCGGGTGGTCATCGGCGGCGATGCCTATCAGGGCTACAGTTTCACGCCGGTCCAAGAGACCACCTCATGCCTCGACGTGTTCCTGGCCGACGGTTTTGCCGAAAATGTCGTCGAGAGACGACCCGAGATGGAGCGCTGGACGCTCTACCATACGCGCGGGCCGCTCGAGCGGCACCTGTGCCAGCTCGACTACATCCTGTTGTCGCCGGCGCTGGCGAAGGCAAACGGCCAAGCCGTACCCGACATCGTCAGACGCGGACAGCCCTGGCGCACCATCTTCCCGCCGGGGCAGGAGGTGGAACGTTATCCGCGCGCCGGCTGGGACAGGCCCAAGGCCTCCGACCACTGTCCGGTGGCCGTGACCCTCGACATCACCTGAGAGGCCAAGCCTTGGCATTCGACATTCCGCGCAACCAGATCCTGCCGGTCGACGTGGTCGACGTGCGCCTCGATGCGGAGCCGCATCCCTTCGAGCGCGACAATGCCGAAGCCATCGCCGCAAACTGGGCGGCGGAGAAAGCGGCGCGGCCAGCGCTTTTCGACGGCACGGTGGTGCTCCTGTCGGAACTCGCCTACGGCGACAACCGGCTGACCGGCCGATGCCATGCCATCCGCTACTCGACCTTCATGCTGTGGCGCAGACTGAAGCCGGTGACGAGCGCCGAGCACGCTTTCGCGCATGCCATGCTGATTTCGAGCGACGATAAGCTGGTGGCGATCCGCATGGGCGCGCATACGGCCAATGCCGGCAAGGTGTACTTTGCCGCTGGCTCCTTTGAGCCGGAGGACTTTCGCGACGGCCTCGTCGACCTCGACTACAACATGGCGCGCGAGGTGCGCGAGGAGACCGGCCTCGACCTTGGCACGGCCAGCCGTGAGGAACGCTGCCATGCGCTTTCGGTGGAAAGCGGCACGGCCATCGTGCGTTGCTACCGCCTGGCGGCAACGGCCGACGAGGTGGCGGCGCAGATAGCCAGGTTCGTTGCCGACGATCCCGCCCCCGAGATCGAAGGGCCGGTGATCATTCGCGGCATGGACGACCTGCCCGAGGGCCTGATGCCGCATATGCGCCCTCTGGTGGAATGGCATTTCTCCCGGCGCTAGCCGTCTCACCCACACCCTCTTGCTGACGGTGCGCGCCAGGCGCACTGTCGGTGATATTCCAAGGGGGGATTTCATGGTCACATCGATGCTTCGCAGCGGCTACGCGGCGATCGTGGTTTCGACGGCGATGCTGTTGTCCAGCAGCGGGTTGCAAGCGCTCGACAGCGGCAATCCAGGCGCAAAGGTCGTCGTGACGCCATTGGCGTCGGTGACCACGACGGCGAGCGGACAGCCGATCGTGCTGCCGCAGAAGAACGTGCAGGTGCTGGTGTCATCCTTCGAGATACCGCCAGGCGCCAAGCTGCCCGTGCATGAGCACCCGTCCGCGCGCTACGCCTACGTGCTGGCCGGGAACCTCGAGGTCACGAACGTCGAGACCGGCAAGAGCACCAGCTACAAGAAGGGCGACTTCATCGTCGAAATGATCGGCGAGTGGCACCAGGGCGCGAATGTCGGCGCGGAGCCAGTCCAGTTGCTCGTCATCGACCAGGTCGAGGAAGGCACGTCCAACACGGTGCTGAAGCAGTAGCCCTATTCGTGGCGCAGGGCCTCGATCGGATCGAGGCGGGCGCCTCGCAATGCCGGGAAGAAGCCGAACACCATTCCGATCAGCGCGGAGAAGCCGACGGCGAGCAGCACCACGGCCAGGCTGGGCACGAACGGGATCGACAGCGCCAGCGACGCGGCACCTGCCAGTGCCAGGCCGATGGCGATGCCGATCAGCCCGCCGAGCAGCGACAGCACCGTCGCTTCGACCAGGAACTGGATCAAGATGTGCTTTTCATGCGCGCCGATGGCCAGCCTGATGCCGATCTCGCGCGTACGCTCGGTGACCGACACCAGCATGATGTTCATGATGCCGATGCCGCCGACGAGCAGGCTTACCCCGGCCACGGCACCGAGCATGCCGGTCATCGTGGCGGTGGCGCTGGCCATGGCGTCGGCAATCTGGGTCATGTCGCGCACCGAGAAATCGTCCTCGCGGTCGGCGGTGACGCGCCTGACGTCGCGCATGATGTCTTCGATGCGGGTCTGCACCACCTGGGTCGGCGTGGCGTCGTCGGCAGCGACATAGATCGTTTCGATGTCGCGATTGCCGGCGATGCGGCGCTGGAAGGCCGACAGCGGCATCAACACGACATTGTCCTGGTCCTGGCCGAAACCGGAATAACCCTTGGGTTCGAGCAGGCCGACGACCTTGCAGCTCATGCGGCCGATGCGGATGCTGGCGCCGTCGGGGTCGCCGGCGCCGAAAAACTGCCGGCGCACGGTTTCACCGATCAGGCAGGCATTGATGCCGCCGCGCACTTCCGATTCGCTGAACGAACGGCCCGAGGTGACCTTCCAGTCACGCGCGTCGAGATAGGCGTTGTCGGTGCCGGTGATCGAGGAGGTCAGGCTCTCGGTACCGAACACGACGCGCACCTGCTTCTGCGACGCCGGCGAGACCGCGCGGGCGCCTTCGAGATGGGCCGCCAGGGCGGCGACTTCCTTTTCGCCGAGCGGCCGGATCGTCTGCTGCGGCCCCGAACCGGGGGCGGCGGGGCGGCCGGAGCGGACGATGAGCAGGTTGCTGCCGAGTTGCGAGATGTCCGCCTTCACCTTCTGCGTCGTGCCGCTGCCGATGGTCAGCATGGCGATGACGGCCGCGACGCCGATGACGATGCCGAGCAGGGTCAGAAACGAGCGCAGCGCGTTGCGGCGGACCGAGCGAAGGGCAAGGCGGACGGTTTCCCAGATCATCGCCTATGCCGCCTCGAGCTTCTTGGTGTCGGAGGCGACGTGGCCGTCGCGGAAGGCGATGGTCCGGCCGGCATAGGCGGCGATGTCGGATTCGTGCGTGACCATGACGATGGTCAGCCCGTACTCCTCGTTGAGGCGGGTGAGCAGTTGCATGATCTCGTGGCTGCGGGCGGTGTCGAGATTGCCGGTGGGTTCGTCGGCGACGAGCAGCGTCGGCCGCGTGACGATGGCACGCGCGATCGCGACGCGCTGCTGCTGGCCGCCGGACAGTTCGGCCGGGGTGTGGTGTTCGCGGTCCTCGAGGCCGACTTCGGCCAGTGCCTTCATGGCCAAAGCGCGCCGGTCCTGGGCCGGAACGCCGCGATAGATCAGCGGCAGCTCGACATTTTCCACCGCCGTGGTGCGCGGCAGCAGATTGTAGCCCTGGAAGACAAAGCCGATGTAGAGATTG
Organism: Aminobacter aganoensis; assembly: GCF_014206975.1. Lineage (GTDB taxonomy): Bacteria > Pseudomonadota > Alphaproteobacteria > Rhizobiales > Rhizobiaceae > Aminobacter > Aminobacter aganoensis. The sequence goes on along the minus strand of NZ_JACHOU010000001.1, from coordinate 655,193 downwards.
CGCAGTTCCGCACGCCGGTTGCGATCGAGCCGGCCGGCGTCGACGCCCATGAAGCCGTAGCGCCCGGAGGTCGGGGTATCGAGGCAGCCGACGATGTTCATCGCCGTCGACTTGCCCGAGCCGGACGGACCCATGATGGCGACGAACTCGCCCTGGCCGATGGCAAGATCGATGCCGGCAAGCGCGCGCACCTCAGCCTCGCCCTGGCCGTAGGTCTTCCAGACCTTGTCGAAGACGATGAGCGGAGCCGGGCTCATGTCGGTTCTCAATTCGCCCGCGACGAATTCGAGGCGGTGACGACCTGGTCGCCGGCATTGAGGCCGGAGACGATCTCCGTGCGGTCGCCGTCGGTGGCCCCGGTCTTGACCCGGACCGCAACCGGTGCGCCGTCCTTGAGGACATAGAGCGTGCGCGAGCCGTCGGCAGGGGTCGAGGCTGGACGGCTGCGATCGGTCGGTCCGCGCGATGGCCGGCCCAGGAACACGTTCTGCAGGCTGAAGCCGGAGTTGCGTGCGGCGGGGGTGGGTCGGTAGCGGAATGCCGTCGCCGGCACCGTGAGGACGTCCTTGGCCTCGCGCGTGACGATCGAGACGGTGGCGGTCATGCCCGGGCGCAGCAACAGTTCGTCATTGTCGACATCGAGCCACGCATTGTAGGTGACCACGCCATCGGTGGTGACCGAGGCATAGGCGATGTCGCGGATCGAGGCGTCGAAACTGCGGTCGGGGAAGGCATCTACGGTGAAGCGCGCGTGCTGACCCTTGGCGACCGTGCCGATGTCGGCCTCATCGACCGCCGCCTTGAGCTCCATCTTGGACAGGTCGGCGGCGAGCACGAACAGCACCGGCGCCTGCATGGAGGAGGCGACTGTCTGGCCCGGGTTGACCGAACGCGTCAGCACGACACCGTCGATGGGGGCATAGATGCTGCTCTTGGCAAGGTCGGCCTGCTGCAGCTTGAGGTCGGCCTCGGCGATGGCGAGGTTGGCCTCCGCCATGTCGAGCGCGCTCTGGGCGCGGTCGCGTTCGGCGGTGGCTGCTTCGAGCGCCTGGGTGGTGGCCATGCCGCGGCGTGTCAGTTCCTGCGCCCGGGTCAAGGCCTGCGCATTCTGCGACAATGTCGTGCGCGTATCCTCGACCTTGGCGGCAGCCGCCTTTGCCGAAGCCTGGGCACGTTCGATCTGGGCGGAAAGCCGGGTGGTGTCGAGCGCGGCCAGCACGTCGCCTTTCCTGACCTGCTGGTTTTCGACGACGGCGACCGAACGGACGACGCCCGAAAGTTCGCTCGAAATGTCGACCTGGGTCAGGGGCTGCAGGTTACCTGTCGCGGAGACCTCGACGGTGATGTCGCCGACCTCGGCCGGCTGGCTGGTGTAGACGATGCGCTCGGAAGGTGTGCCGAGCCAGGAGAAGGCGGCATAGGCCAAGGCGACGACAATCACAGCCAGAATCAGCCAGAGCCAGCCCTTGCGCCGACGCGTTGTGCGGCCATTGCCATCGAGGCCGAGTGCCGTCTCGATGGATGGCGTGCTCGCCTGATCCTGACGATTTACCAACTGGTCCAAGCCAGACCCCTTTGATGGCTCGAGAAAACCCACTTAGAGCCTGTTGCTCGAGCATGATCTTTCCGAAACCGTTTCCCACCGTTCGGGGTCATGCTCTAGGATCACAGATCGGCCGTGTTGTCCCGGAATTCAAATTAAATTTCGCTCATGTTGCCGGCAGCAGAAGGAGCAAACATGACGATCGGACGCAAGTATTTTATTTACGACGTCTTCACCCAGGACAGGCTTGCGGGCAACCCGCTGGCCGTCGTCGTCGATTCGAAGGGGCTCGATTCGGCTGGGATGCAGGCGATCGCCCGGCAATTCAACCTGTCGGAAACGGCGTTCGTTCTGCCGCCCGACAATCCCAAGCACAAGGCGCGGGTACGCATCTTCACGCCCGACTACGAGATGCCCTTTGCCGGCCATCCGACGGTCGGCACGGCCATCGCCTTGTCGGAGATGGAGAAGAGTGGCGATCTCGCCGGCATTTTCGTGCTCGAAGAGAACATCGGCCTGGTGCGATGCGCGGTCGACAAGGTCGGTTCCGGACTGTTCGCCGAATTCGACCTGCCGAAGCTGCCGGAACAACTGCCGCTGTCGGCCGATGCCGAGGCGATCGGGGCGGCACTCGGGCTCGGGCCGCATGAAATCGGCTTCGAGAACCATCGCGTGTCGCTGTGGTCGGCGGGCGTACCCTACATCACGGTGCCGGTCGCCGACCTTCAGGCTGCATCGAAGATCCGGTTCAACAACGAGGCCTGGTTCGAGTTTTCGCCGAAGAAGAGCGAATTCGCTGTCGCCAGCGCCTATGTCTACTGCCGCGAGACGATCGACCACACCAGCGCCTTCCATGCCCGCATGATGGTGCCGGGCAGCCCGTCTTACGAAGATCCGGCCACGGGTTCGGCGGCGGCCGCCTTTGCCGGTGCGATCATGAACTTCGACAGGCCGACCGATGGCGGGCAGCGATTCTGGATCGAACAGGGAATCGAAATGGGCCGGCCGTCGAGAATCAGGCTCGAACTGGACGTCTCGGGTGGAAATCTCGTCGCCGCGCGCATCGGCGGGCATGCCGTGAGGACCGCAGAAGGCGTTCTCTTGGTCTGAAGCGAAGGAATTTTTGCCGACTTGAAGAAAAAACGACTGGTGGGGTGGACAGCGCAAAATGGCTTGGCTATATGCCGGCCACGGTCGGTTTACCGGTCGAGTGGGTGCGTAGCTCAGTTGGTAGAGCAGCTGACTCTTAATCAGCGGGTCACAGGTTCGATCCCTGTCGCACCCACCAAGTCTTCTCAAAGACTTCCGCTGAATTCTTCATGCAAGATGATACGAAATTCTGGTGCCGGCTTCCGGCAAGAGCCTCTGTCTTTTCCATCGTCGCAAACGCGTTTCCTGTCCGGCCGGCTGGCGCCGGTAAGCTTGTCTTGCTTTAGCGGAGCGCCGATTGTCGAACGCAAGCGCGATTCGGGCCGGGAAGATTTCGGGATAAAATATGCCTAGTTTGAGAGATGTCCTCGACGAGATCGTCGCGGAGATGGCAGGATATTCGGACCGCGGCGCAGTCGCATCCTACATTCCCCAACTCGGCAAGATCGATCCGAACAAGTTCGGCATCGCCGTCACCTTGACCAATGGCGAGGTGCTGGTCGCGGGCGACGCCGACGAACCGTTTTCGATCCAGAGCATCTCCAAGGTGTTCACCCTGGCCCTGGCGCTGGGCCGTGTCGGCGACACCTTGTGGAAGCGTGTCGGCAGGGAGCCGTCCGGCACACCTTTCAATTCCATCGTCCAGTTGGAGCGGGAGGAGGGCATCCCGCGCAACCCGTTCATCAATGCCGGTGCAATCGTCGTTTCCGACGTGCTCCTGGCAGGCCATCAGCCGCGCGAAGCGATCGGCGAGATCGTGAGTTTCGTGCGCTCGCTGGCCGATGACGACACGATCGTGGTCGATGGCGATGTCGCCGGTTCCGAGCGCGTCACAGGCTACCGCAACTTTGCCCTGGCAAATTACCTCAAGGGCTTTGGCAACCTCAATCATGCGCCGGAATTGACCCTGGGCGTCTATTTCCATCATTGCGCCATCGCGATGAACTGCCAGCAACTGGCCAATGCCGGCCGGTTCCTGGCCAACGCCGGGCGCGTTCCCTCGTCGGGGCACACGGTCATTTCGAGCGAACGGGCCAAGCGCATCAATGCGCTGATGCTGACCTGCGGCCACTATGACGGTTCGGGCGAGTTTGCCTTCCGTGTCGGCATTCCGGGGAAGAGCGGTGTCGGCGGCGGCATCCTGGCGATCGTGCCCGGTGTCGCGTCGATCGCCGTCTGGTCGCCGGGGCTGAATGCGCGCGGCAATTCGATGCTTGGCTCGATCGCGCTGGAGCAACTGACCAAAAGGATGAACTGGTCGATCTTTTCGCCGAAACCAGCCTGATCCGTCACGTTTTAGGCTTCTGCCGCGGCTTCCGGCTGCGTCTGACAGGCAGCAAACCTTCAACGGTTAGGCTTGCCCATTGCAAAAGCCGCCGCTCTTCCGCGACTATGGAGTGCGCGTCGTCGGCACGCGGCAATTCAGGGCAGGAGGTCGCGGGTGGTCGAGGCAATTTCGAAGGGCCGAAGCCTGAGTTCCGGCAACCAGCTGTCGCTGCAACCGCATTCCAGGACGGCCTTGCCGACATTTGCCGCCACCGCGGCGGTGGTCGCGATCCTCTACTTCGCCCGCGACGTATTCCTGCCACTGGCGATCGCCGTGCTGCTGACTTTCGCCCTGGCGCCCATCGTCGCCTGGTTGAGGCGGATCGGCGTTCCCAGGCTGGTCTCGGTGATTGCCTGCGTGCTGGCCGCGTTCGGCGTGGTCGCGGTGTTCAGTTTTGTCGTCGTTTCCCAGGTCGGCGAGGTTGCCCGCAACGTACCGACCTACCAGGCCAACATCCTGGAGAAGGTGCGCTCTCTCAAGGAAAGCGGCAGCGGCGGCGGAATCATCGACAGGCTGAGCGGCGTCATCGAACGCGTCGGCCAGGAGATCGAAAAGCCTGAATCGGCGACAGTGCCCGCAGCGCAGCCATCGCGTCCCGACCCGCTGCTGGTCGAGATATTCACGCCGCAGAGGCCGATCGAGACGTTGAAAAACCTGATCGGACCGTTGATCGGGCCGCTCGCCACGGCAGGCCTGGTCATTGTCGTCGTCATCTTCATGCTTCTGGAGCGCGAGGACCTGCGCGACCGGTTCATCCGCCTTGTCGGCTATGGCGACCTGCACCGAACGACCGAAGCGCTGCAGGATGCCGGCCGAAGGGTGGGGCAGTACTTGCTGATGCAGCTGGTGGTGAACGTGGCCTATGGCGTTCCCATCGGCATGGGCCTCTGGCTACTGGGGATACCCAACGCGATCCTGTGGGGCCTGCTGGCCATCGTGTTGCGCTTCGTGCCCTATATCGGCCCGGCGATCGCGATGATCCTGCCGCTGTTTCTGGCACTTGCCGTGGCGCCTGGCTGGTCGCTGGTGCTGTGGGCGGCGGCGCTGTTCATCGCCATGGAACTCGTCATCAACAATGTCATCGAGCCCTGGCTATACGGTTCGCGGACCGGGCTCTCGCCGCTCGCCATCATCGTTGCCGCGATCTTCTGGACGTGGCTGTGGGGACCGGTGGGCCTGGTGCTGTCGACGCCGCTGACCGTGTGCCTCGTGGTGCTCGGCAAGCATGTGCCGCAGTTCGAGTTCCTGGAGGTGCTGTTCGGCAACGAACCGGTGCTCGACCCCAAGGAGCGGCTGTACCAGCGCCTGCTGGCGGGCGATCCGGACGAGGCGACCGATCATGCCGAGGAGATGCTCGAGACCGAATATCTGGTCGACTTCTACGGCAAGGTCGCCATTCCTGCCTTGCTGCTGGGCGAACTGGACCGGGCGCGAGGTGCCTTGACCGACGAGCAGCGGACACGCGTTGCGGCAAGCGCCGTGACGCTGGTGGCCAATCTGAACGAGATCGCCGACGAAGAGGCCGACGAAGACGATGACGATGCTTCGGACGACGCGGCTCAAGCCGATGGCGAGGAGGAAGAGGAACTGCCGGACGGGGCTGGAAAATCGGTGCTCTGCATCGGCGGCCGCGGCGAACTCGACAATGCGGCTGCCGCCATGCTGGCACAGGTCCTGACAGTACAGGGGGCGGCAGCAACGACGGCGAGCCATGCCGACATGGAGCCGTCCAACATCAGGAGCCTGCCGCTCGAAGGCGTCCAGACGGCCGTGGTGGGGTTCCTGAACGCCGATTCGCTGAACCATGGCCGCTTCCTGGTGCGGCGCCTGAAGCGCGCCAAGCCGTCGCTGAGGGTCGGGGTCGTGTTGTGGACCGATGCCGCTGGCGGGGATGCCGGGAAGCTGGCCGGTGACCTCAACGCCGATTTTGCCGCGTTCGGCATGACTGGTGCTGCGATCGGCGCCCTGACCGATGCGCCCGCAGTCCCCCTCAAAGCCGCCAAAAGGAAGGTGCGGCGTCCGTCGCAGGCCCGAAAGAAGAGCAAGGCCGCATAGGCCGATGAGCACCGGCTCACCGACATAGGGGCAACGTCGCCCGATTGCTGCCGCAGTGCGTATGCATCTCAGGAGTTGAAGGGATTCGTGCGATCCGCCGTCCAGAAGGCGATGGATCGATTCCGCTCGTTGCGCATTGTTAGATTCGGACGGGCGTTTAAACCTTTTCGGAGTGATGGTGATGAAGAAACTGGTGATGTGTCTGGCACTGTTGGTGCCGTTGGCGGCCTGCTCGCAGACGGAACAGGGGGCTGCGATCGGCGGTCTCGGCGGCGCGGCGATCGGCAGTGCCGTTGCTGCGCCTGGAAACCGCGCCGAAGGTGCTCTTGTCGGCGGTGCCGTGGGTGCCGTGGCCGGTGCCCTGATCGGTCGGGCGAACGAGCCGAATCGCTGCCGCTATCGCGACCGCTATGGCCGCACCTATCTCGCGGAATGCCCGCGCGGCTATTACTGAGCCGACTATCTTTCATGCGCGATGTCCCGAGGGTGCCGATGCGCCTTCGGGACATCGTTTTTTGGCCGCGGCCCGTGATCGTACGAGCGTGAAGGCAATGGTGGCGATAATTTATCTATCTGTAATTACTTGACTTTTTTAGCAATAGATCAGGTGATTAGCCGCATCTTCGATCTCTTCGCGCTTCGCCGGTGGCTGGCCTGACGGGAAAATATGCTCTGCGGAGTGCATGTCGCGGCAATGCCGTTCCACAATCTTGCCAAAATTAGCAATCGACAAAGTCTATTAATTTTATAGACTAAGGTCATGATGGAGATTGCGATGGCACAGACCCAGTATCTCTCGAACGGCCGCGCTGCGCAGGCCGCGGCCTCGACCGCGCGGCCTGCAGCATTTGCCAGGTTCGGTTCCTACCTTGTCTTTGCGGTTTCGTTCGGCTTCACCGCAGCCGTCGTGGTTGGCCTGGTCCACTAGGCTACCCCAAATGCGCGTCCGGAGGCGGACGCAATCCTCAACCCCGATGATGAAGGCTTATCCGAGTAGCGCGTGAACCGGCGCGGGCGGCGCCAAAGACTGTTCCTGACAAGATGAAGGAGTTTGCAATGCAGATCGACTTCACCCATTGCCCGGGCGGCGTTGCCGACAAGGACGAACTTCACCCTTCCTTCTTTTCCGACACGGCACTGGCCGTGCAGAGACTGCGGCAGCTTGAAAAGGCGGGCTTCAGCGGTGTCCTGATCGACGATGCCGGCGGCCTGCTCGCCAATATGGACCTGGCTTCGCTGGCGTTGCGCAGCACGCAATCGATCGGCGTCCTGGTGTCCCACTGGCCGGGCATCGTCGCGCCGGTGGTGGCGGCCCGGCAATTTGCGGCTCTCGACCAGCTTGGGCCCAGCCGACTGGCACTGCGCGTGCCGCCAAGCCGCGACCTGCGCGAAACCAACGACGATAGCGGCCTGGTCGCCACGCTGGGGCGGACGGATGAATACCTGACGCTGCTCAAGCGGCTCTGGAGCAATGCGCAACCCTTCGAGCATGAGGGCCTGTTCTATCGCATCCATGGTGGCTTCGTGCCGATGAAGGCGGCAGAGGGCGCCGCCATTTCGCTGCAACTCGGCGGATTGTCGGGCACCGCGCTCAAGATCGCCGGCCGGCACGCCGACCGGTTCGAGCTGCCGGCTGGCAGCTTCGACGAAACACGACGGCTGATCGAGCGCCTGAGGGCGGCGGCCGAGCCGTTCGGCCGGACACGGCGCATTCGCTTTTCGCTGCCTGTGCTTGCCGGAGAAGGCGATCAGGCCTGGCAACTCGGCATCGTGCCGGAGCAAGCCGTGGCGGTGCTGGCAAGCTTCGTCGAACTCGGCGTCAGCGACTTCATCGTCCACGGCCTCGACGATGCCGACGCTATCGCTTCGTTCGGACATCAGGTCATGGCGGTTGTGCGCAAGATGTTCAGGCGGCCGACGCCGGCGAGCCCGCGCAAGCGGCCCGTGGCGCTGCGCCAGGTGGTCTGACCCTCAGGCGTGGTGCAGGGCCTCGGCCAGGATGTCGTCATTGGCGGCATCCCGGACCTGCGCGAGGCTGCGGTTGTCGAGCACGCCGGCAATCGCCTGGCGCACCTCAAGCATCATGTGCCTGATCTGGCAGGTGGCCTCGTCGCAGTCGTCGCACGGCTGGTACTGGGTCCGGCTGGCGCAGGGAATGGGTGCCAGGGGGCCGTCGAGCACGCGCACGACATGGCCGATCTTGATCTCAGTCGCCGGCCTGGCAAGCCGGTAGCCGCCGTCCTTGCCCTTGCGGCTCTGGACGAAACCGGCATTTCGCAACTCGCCCAGAATGGCGTCGAGAAACTTCTTCGGGATCTTGTTGGTGATGGCTATGTCGCCGACGAAGGCGAGCTGGCCTGCGGGGAGTTGGGACAGATGGACGAGGGCCTTGAGCCCGTATTTGCCTTTTTTAGTCAGCATGGCGAACGCGTGTCATCGGCTTCCGCTGCCTGTCGCAGCATGAGGTTGCATGCCGAGGATAACGATTCGGCCCCATCGCATTCCGGCTTTCGTCAGAGATAAATTCCAGCGACTTGATATACAAGCCGAAACGCGTTGATTTTCCGTAAGTTTCGCGTGTTTTGGGCCAGAATCAGGCCGTGGCGTAGACCTTGGCCCGCTCGATGGTGATGACGCCCTTCTGCTGGGCGCTGACCACCGTCTCCGGGGCGACGTCGAGTTCGACCGCTTCGCCTGTCGCCGTCAGCGCCAGGATGCGCCGTCCGGCCGGCCTGTCGATGACGCGCGCGACGGTTGCCGCGATGCCTTCGCCCGACTGGCTCCAGCCGAGATCGCTGGGGCGCAGGAAGATGTCGACCGGTCCGTCGGCAAAACCGGGGGCGGGGATCCTGGCGTCGCCGAGCCGTGCGACGCCGCCGGAGACCGCGGCGGAAAAGCGGTTGGTGTCGCCCAGGAAGTTCATGACGAAGGCGGATGCCGGGTTGCGGCAGACCTCTTCGGGGGTGCCTTGCTGGACGATACGGCCCTTGTCGAGGATGACGACGCGGTCGGCGAGGTCGAGCGCTTCTTCCTGGTCGTGGGTGACGAATAAGGTGGTGATGCCGAGTTCCTGATGGATCTCGCGCAGCCAGCGGCGCAGGTCGCGGCGGACATTGGCATCGAGCGCGCCGAACGGTTCGTCGAGCAATAGCACCTTGGGGTCGACGGCGAGCGCGCGCGCAAGAGCCACGCGCTGACGCTGGCCGCCGGAGATCTGTCCGGGAAAGCGCTCGCCCAGGCCATCGAGCTGGACGAGGCGCAGCAGTTCGGCAACGCGCGTGTCGATCGCGCCTTTGTCGCGGCGGACCTTCGACACCTTCATGCCGAACGCGATATTTTCGGCCACCGTCATGTGCGGGAACAGCGCATAATGCTGGAAGACGAAACCGACGCCTCGGTCGCGCACCGGAATGTCGGTGGCATCCTCCGCACCGAAATAGATGTGGCCGGCATCGGCATATTCGAGGCCGGCGACCATGCGCAGGATGGTGGTCTTGCCCGAGCCGGAGGGCCCGAGCAGGGCTACCAGTTCACCGCTTTCGATTTCGAGCGAGACGCCGTGGACGGCACGGAAGGTCTCGAAGGTCTTCACGACGTTGTCGAGGCGGATTTTCATGACGAAACCTCTGCGGAAGCGGTTTTGGGAGCGGCAGCCGGGGCCGCCAGTGCCGGGCCGCGGCGCGCGCGCCCGGCGCCCTGGCGTTCGAGCAGGACCTTGGCCACTAGGGTGACGACGGCGAGCAGGGCGAGGATGGATGCGGCGGCGAAGGCGCCTGCGGTCTGGTAGTCGTGGTACAGCAGTTCGATGTGCAGTGGCAGCGTGTTGGTCTGGCCGCGGATGTTGCCCGACACCACCGAGACGGCGCCGAACTCTCCCATGACGCGCGCATTGCACAGCACCACGCCGTAGAGCAGTGCCCAGCGGATGTTGGGCAGCGTGACCGAAAAGAAGGTACGCCAGCCCGAGGCGCCGAGCGATGTCGCGGCTTCTTCCAGATCGCGCCCTTGCGCTTGCATCAGCGGGATGAGTTCGCGGGCGACGAAGGGGGCGGTGACGAACATCGAGGCGAGCACGATGCCGGGCAGGGCGAACAGGATCTTGATGTCCGCCGATTCAAGCGCCGGGCCGAACAGGCCCTGCAGGCCGTAGACGAAGAGATAGGCGACGCCGGCGACGATGGGCGAGATCGAGAACGGGATTTCGATGACGACCAGCAGGAAGCGGCGGCCCCAGAAGTCGAATTTCGTGATCGCCCAGGCGGCGGCGACGCCGAAGGCGGTGTTGATGGGCACAGCGATCAGGGCGGTGACCACCGTCAGCCCGATGGCGTGCAGCGTGTCGGGATGAGCGATTGCCGCGGCATAGACCTGCAGTCCTTGCGAAAAGGCCTGGTAGCCGATGACCGCCAATGGCGCGATGATGACGATCGCCACCAAGGTCAGCACGACGCCGATCAGGGCGCGGCGGAAGCCTGGAGCGTCGCCGACGCGGGGCGGGCGGCCTTTGACGGAAGCGCTCATCTCAGCCTCTTGCCGTGTAGCGCAGGGCACGCGCCTGCAGGATGTTGGTGACGGCGAGCATCAGGAAGGCGGCAATGAGCAGCACCGAGGCAATGGCTGCGGCAGCCTGGTAGTCGTATTCCTCGAGCCGGATGAAGGCCAGGAGGGCGGTGATCTCGGTTTCCATCGGCTGGTTGCCGGCGATGAAGATGATGGCGCCGAACTCGCCGAGGCTGCGGGCGAAGGACAGCGACAGGCCGGCGAGCAGTGCTGGCGTCAGCAGCGGCAGGATGACGCGCAGGAAGATCGAATGATCGCTGCCGCCAAGCGTTTGCGCGGCTTCCTCAAGTGCCGGGTCGAGGTCTTCCAGCACGGGCTGCACGGTGCGCACGATGAAGGGCAGGCTGGTGAAGGCCATGGCGACCATGATGCCGAGCGGCGTGTAGGCGACCTTGATGCCGGCTTGTGCAAGGACCGAGCCGAACCAGCCGTTTTCGGCAAACAGCGTGGTCAGCGCGATGCCGGCAACTGCCGTCGGCAGCGCGAAGGGCAAGTCGACCAGCGCGTCGACGAAGCGGCGGCCGGGAAAGCGATAACGCACCAGCACCCAGGCGAGCGCCATGCCGAAGACTAGGTTGAAGGCGGTGGCCGCAAGCGCCGACAGCGCGGTGACGCGATAACTGGCGACCGCACGCGGCGAGGAGACGATGCGCCAATAGTCCTCGAAACCGAGGCTGGCCGCCTTGAAGACCAGCGCGCCGAGCGGAAGCGCGACGATGATCGAGACGTAGACGAGGGTTATCCCCAGCGCCAGGGGGAACCCTGGCAGAATGCGGCGCGCCACTGAAATGCCTTCCTGGATACGTCAATGCGGAAAGCCGGCGTGACCGGCTTTCCAATTTTCAACAGCATGGTGACAGCGCCGCGCGTCTATTCTGGACGCGCGAAGGACGCTGCAGCACTTGAGTTGTGCATGATCCTTTTGCGAAAATCGATATCGATTTTCGGGGTCATGCACGTGCGATCAACGCTCGCCGTAGATCTCTTCGAGCAGCCCGCCGGAACCGAAATGTTCCTTCTGGACCTTGTCCCAGCCGCCGAAGACGTCTTCGACAGTGACGAGACGAACCTCGGGGAACTGTTCCTTGAATTCGGCGGCGACGGCAGGCTCATGGACGCGGTTGCCATGCTGGGCGGCGATGCGCTGACCTTCGGGCGAATAGAGGAAATCGAGGTAGGACTTGGCGAGATCGCGCGAACCGCGCTTGTCGACCACCTTGTCGACGATCGCGACGGGGAACTCGGCGAGCAGGCTGACGGACGGGATGACGCTCTCGACCTTGTCGGCGCCGTACTCCCTGGCGATGGAGCGGGTCTCGGCTTCGAAGGTGATGAGGACGTCGCCGATGTTGCGCTCGACGAAAGTGGTGGTGGCGGCGCGGCCGCCGGTGTCGAACACCGGCACGTTGTCGAACAGCTTGGTCACGAACTCCTTCACCTTGGCCTCGTCGCCCTTGAAGGCTTCCTTGGCGTAGGCGGTCGCCGCGAGATAGGTGTAGCGCGCATTGCCCGAGGTCTTGGGATTGGGGAAGATCACCTTGACGTCGTCGCGGACGAGATCGGACCAGTCCTTGATGCCCTTGGGGTTGCCGGCGCGGACGAGGAAGGACGGCAGCGAATAGAAGGGCGAGGCCTGGTTGGCAAAATCCTGCTTCCAGTCGTCGGAAACGAAGCCGTTCTTGACCAGGAAGTCGATGTCGGTGACCTGGTTGAAGGTGACGACGTCGGCCTCGAGTCCCTCGACGATGGCGCGCGCTTGCTTGGAGGTGCCGGCATGCGACTGGTCGACGGTGATGCCCGGGTTCTTGGCGATGAAGGCGGCGTTCTCGCCCGCGAACAGCTCGCGGGCGACGTCGTAGGAGGCATTGAGCAGCTTGTCGGCGGCGGAAGCCTCCAGCGGGTCGGCGAGGATCGCGGCGAGCGCGGCGCCGACGAGAAGGAAACGTTTCATGGGGCTCTCCTGAGACAAGCGGCAAATGGCTGAAGTAGGCCGCAAGATAGTCGGGAGGCTGCGCCAGGAGGAGGCAGAGGCCGGTTGCCTCTGCGCTCATGATAAGAATTTTCTTCTATCTTTTCTGAAACCGAAGAAATCGTTTTCCAATGCGAAGTTTTTGAACTGTTGCCAGGGGAAAGTCCGACTATTTGTCCGTCACGCCGGCTTCGGCAAAGCTCGCCATGCGGGCATGGCATTCCAGTGCCGATCGGACGAGGTTGACCGCAAGGCAGGCGCCGGAGCCTTCGCCCAACCGCATGCCGAGATCGAGCAGCGGCGCAAGTTTCAGCGCCTCCAGCAACTGGCGGTGGCCGGCTTCGGCGGAGACGTGGGCGGAGAGCGTGTGGGCAAGGCCTTCGGGGTGGAGTCTTGCCAGTGGCGCGACAGCGGCGGTGACGACGAAGCCGTCGAGCAGGACGGGCACGTTGTGGTGGCGCGCGGCGAGGGTGGCGCCGAGGATGGCGGCGAGCTCGCGGCCGCCGAGATTGGCAGCGACGGCCAGCGGATCGTTGAGCGTCGCCGCATGGCGGGCAAGGCCGGCATCGATTGCAGCAAACTTGCGCGACAGGCCTGAATCGTCGACGCCGGTGCCGCGGCCGGCCCATTGCCGGCCGGTGCCTCCGAACAGGCCAGCGGCGATGGCCGCGGCCGGGGTGGTGTTGCCGATGCCCATTTCGCCGAAGCAGATCAGGTCGAGGTCCTGGTCGACCGCCTCGTATCCGGTGGAGACGGCAGCGAGGAACTCGGCCTCGGTCATCGCGACTGTCTGCGTGAAGTCGCCGGTGGGGTGGTTGAGGTCGAGCGGGATCACCGAAAGCTCGGCGCCGGCAAGACGGGCGAGCTGGTTGATGGCAGCTCCGCCGCCGGCGAAGTTGGCGACCATCTGCACCGTCACCTCGGACGGGTAGGCAGACACGCCTTGGGCGGTGACGCCATGGTTGCCGGCGAAGACGATAACCTTGACCCTGTCGAGCCTGGGCATGTCGCGGTCTTGCCAGCGGCCGAGCCATGCGGCGATCTGCTCCAGCTTGCCGAGGCTGCCGCGCGGCTTGGTCAGCGTGTCCTGGCGGCGGGCGACGGCATCCGCTGCGGTATCGCTGCCGGAGGGCAGGTCGAGGCAGGCATTGCGCAATTGATCGAGCGATTTGAAGGCCATGTCTGCGAATACTCCAAAACTGAATCAAGCAAGGATGGCGGATGCGACGAACAGCAGCGCGATTTCGGCGAGCTGTTGCAGGGCACCGATGGTGTCGCCGCTCTGGCCGCCGATCTGCGCGAGGCAAAGCTTTCTGAAGCCGAAGAAGAGGATGGCGAGGCACAAGGCGGCAACGATCGCGCCCCGGAGGCCGAGGAAGAGCAGGCCGAGCGCGCCGATGACGAGGGCTGTGACCGCGGCACTATCGGCGACTGTGCCGACGCCGGCGGCAAGACCGTCGATGCGTGCCTGCGGCAAGAGGTGCATGAAAGCTGGGATCAGCGCGCGCGAGCCGACATGCGCGGCGACCAGGGCGGCGAAGACCGGAGCGGGATCCTCGATTTCGGTGATCGCGCTCCAGCGCGCCAGGATCGAAAGCATCAGGGCTGCGGCGCCATAGCTGCCGATGCGGCTGTCGCGCATGATCTCCAGCTTGCGTTCACGCGTGCGCCCACCGCCGAAGCCGTCGGCGCAATCGGATAAGCCGTCTTCATGCAGGCAACCCGTGACCAGCATGGCGGCGGCAATTGCCAGGGCGGCCGCCGGTCCCTCGGCGAGGCCGAGAGCGTGTCCGGCAGCAAAGGCGAGCCAGGCGACGAACGCCACGACGACGCCGACCAGCGGCGCGGTCCAGATTGCGTCGGCAAGCGAACGGTCCCTGACCTCGAAATGCGGCAACGGCAGGCGGGTGAAGAAGACGAGGCCGAGGCGGATGTCGTCGAAGATGGTCGCCGGCTTGACCATCTCAACCTCGCGCGATCGCGTGGAAGAAGGTGCCGGTGACATGGCCGCGCCGGCCGCCGAAGCCGCCGAGCGGGTTGCCCTGGCCATCGGCGATTTCGCCCAAAGGCGTGTCCTCACCACGCTCGATCGTCTGGGCGTAGTGGAATTCGTGGCCACGTATGATGCCGCCCGCAGGGCCGAGCGGGCAGGGTGCCGAGAGTGTCGCCTGGCGGTAGCCGAGGTTCATCTTGCGCTTGGCGAAGCTGGTGGCGTGGCCGAGCAGGCCGAGCATGCCGTGGGTGACGCCATCGGCGTCCTCGATGGAGCGGCCGAGCACCATGAAGCCGCCGCACTCGCCATGGACGGGCCTGGTTTCGGCGAAACGGCGAGTGCCGGATATGAAGTTCTCAGCAGCGGCGAGGCGGCCGGCATGGAGTTCGGGATAGCCGCCTGGCAGCCAGCAGACATCACAGGAGGCGTCGGGCGCCTGGTCGGCGAGCGGCGAGAACTGCACCAGTTCCGCCCCCATGGCGCGCCAGTGGGCGGCAAGGTGAGGGTAAAGGAAGGTGAAGGCGGCGTCCCGGGCGAGTGCGATGCGCTGGCCCGGCGGCGGCAGCGCGAAAGCTTGGTCGCCGGCGGTTGGCGCCAGTGGCGTCGCCAGCGCGATGATGGCATCCAGGTCGAGCGAGCGCTCGACCATGTCGGCGAGCTTTTCGATGTGGGCGAAGAGGTCGGCATGCTCCTCGGCCTGGACGAGGCCGAGATGGCGCTCGGGAATCGACAAGGTCGGGTCGCGCAGGATGGCGCCGACGACGGGCAGGCCGAGCGCCTCGATAGCGTCGCCGGCAAGCTTGCGGTGACGGTCGCTGCCGAGCCTGTTGAGCACCACGCCCGCGATGCGGACATCGGGATCGTAGGTGGCGAAACCCTTGGCGATGGCGGCGGCGGTCTGGGATTGGCCTGAGACGTCGAGCACCAGCAGAACCGGCAGGCCGTAAAGCCGGGCGAGATCGGCTGCCGCGCCGGAACGGCCCTTGTCCGAGGGGATGCCGTCGAACAGGCCCATGGCGCTTTCGAGGATCACGATCTCGGCGTCGGACGATGCATCGGCGGCAAGCGCGTTGAGCAGGGAAGGCGCCATGGCCCAGCTGTCGAGATTGACGCCGGGAAGGCCGGTGGCGGCCGCGTGGAAGCCGGGGTCGATGTAGTCGGGGCCGGACTTCGCGCCGCGCACCTTGACGCCGCGGCGGGCGAGCGCGCGCAAAAGGCCGATGGTGACGCTGGTCTTGCCCGAGCCCGAGCGCGGGGCGCCGATGATGAGTCCGCGCGCTGTCATTCTTGCCCCATCAGTTCGGCGCGCAGCGCAACGATGCCGCCGACGACGATGAGTGACGGCGACACGACCTTTTCGCGCTCGGCGGTGGCGACCAGCGTGCCCAGCGTCGCAGTGACTGTGCGTTCCTCCGGCATCGAGGCGTTTTCGACGAAGGCCGCGGGCGTGTCGACCGATAGGCCGCCGGCCATCAGCTCGGCCACCGTGTCGGCCATGTGGGTCAGGCCCATGTAGATGACGATGGGCTGGCCGGTGCGGGCAAGGGCTGCCCAGTCGGGCCGGTCGTCGCTCACGGCGGCAAAGCCGGTGGCGAGGATGATGGCGCCGTTGACGCCGCGCATGGTGGCCGGGATGCCCGCAGAGGACAGGCCGCCGAAGGCAGAGGTTATGCCCGACAGTACCCGCCACGGGATGTTCTCGCGGGTCAGCACCAGCGCTTCCTCCGCACCGCGGCCGAAGACGAAGGGATGGCCGCCCTTGAGCCGCACGACCTTGCGGCCTTCGCGTGCCAGCTTGACCAGCAGCGCGTTGATGTCGCCCTGTGGTATCGACAGCCGCCCGCCGCGCTTGCCGACGAAGAACTTCTCCGCCTGCTCGGCAACGGCGACGATTTCGGGTGATACCAGTGCATCATGCACCAGCGCATCGGCCTGGGCGAGCGCCGACAAAACGTCCAGCGTCAGCAGCCCGGGATCGCCGGGGCCGGCGCCGGCGAGCCAGACATGGCCCGGCTCGAGAATGCGCTGCTGGTAGTTCAGACGCGAGATGGCAGTTTCAAGGCTCATGCGTGTCGCTTTCGGCGATGACGTTCAGGCTCGGCCAGCCTATAGATCGCGTCATGAATGAAGAAGATCGTCCGCTCAAGCGCGGCTGGACCACCGGCGCCTGCGCCACCGCCGCCACCAAGGCGGCGTGCCTGGCATTGACGACGGGGGCGTTTCCGGACCCGGTCGAGATCGTGCTGCCGGGCGGGCAGAACGTGGCCTTTGCGCTGGCGAAAAGCGAGCGGGGCAACGGCTGGGCCATGGCCGGCATCGTCAAGGACGCCGGTGACGACCCTGATGTCACGCATGGCGCGCTTGTCATGAGCACGGTGCGCCCCGGTGCTGCGAGCAGCGGTGTTGTGTTCAAGGCCGGCAAGGGCGTCGGCACGGTGACGCGGCCGGGCCTGCCGATCCCGCCGGGCGAAGCCTCGATCAACCCAGTGCCGCGCAAGATGATTGCCGGTGTCGTTGCCGAGGTGCTGGGCGAGGGCGCCGATGTCGAGGTCGAGATTTCCGTTGCCGGCGGCGAGGAGATGGCGCTCAAGACGCTCAATCCCCGCCTCGGCATCCTCGGCGGCATCTCGATCCTGGGAACGACGGGCATCGTCATTCCCTATTCGTGCTCGGCCTGGATCCACTCGATCCATCGCGGCGTCGACGTGGCGCGCGCCATGGGTTTCGACCATGTCGCTGGATCGACCGGCAACGCTTCCGAGCTGGCGGTGCAGAAGTTCCATGGCCTGCACGAGGTGCAGCTGATCGACATGGGCGACTTCGTCGGCGGCATGGCGAAATACATCCGCGCCCATCCGGTGGCCAAGGTGACGATCGCCGGTGGCGTCGCCAAGATGACCAAGCTGTCGCAAGGCCTGCTCGACGTGCATTCGAACCGCGGTTCGGCCGATCTCGACGGGCTTGCCGCAGTCGCTGTAGAGGCAGGCGCCGATGCCGCGCTCGAAGCGCGCATCAAGAGCGCCAACACGGTCGCCGAAGCCTTCATCGAGGCGCGCAAGGCCGGCATTGCGATCGGCGACGCGGTTGCGGCTGCGGCGTGGCGCACGGCGGCCGGCGCGCTCAA
Organism: Aminobacter aganoensis; assembly: GCF_014206975.1. GTDB lineage: Bacteria > Pseudomonadota > Alphaproteobacteria > Rhizobiales > Rhizobiaceae > Aminobacter > Aminobacter aganoensis. Next base: position 637,473 of record NZ_JACHOU010000001.1, on the reverse strand, counting down.
CAGTGCCGATATCGCGCTCGAAATCCTCGTCTTCAACCGCGAGGGCGAGCTGATGGGGCATGCGCCCTTCGCCGCCTGTCATAACCCGTCGCGGCCCCTGAACCGGCGCTGATAATAGGCGTCGTAGAGCGAGCTTTCGCGAAAATCCTCCGCCGCCAGCGACTGGCCGACGAAGATGATGGCGGTGCGTTCGATCGGGTCCTTGGCCAGTTCGGCTGATATCGTCGACAGCGTGGCCCTGACGATGCGCTCGTCTGGCCAGGAGGCGCGGAAGACGACCGCCACAGGGCACTCCGGGCCGTAATGCGGGGTGAGTTCCGTTACCACCTGGTCGATCGCGTGGATCGACAGGTGGACCGCGAGCGTTGCTCCAGTGCGGCCGAAGCCGGCGAGCGTTTCGCCCGGCGGCATCTTGGAGGCGCGGCCGGAGGTGCGGGTCAGCACCAGGCTCTGCGCGACTTCCGGGATGGTCAGCTCGCGCCTGAGTGCTGCCGCTGCTGCAGCAAAGGACGGCACGCCGGGGGTCAGCGTGTAGGGGATGCCGTTTTTCTCCAGCCGGCGGATCTGTTCGGCGACAGCACTCCACACCGAGAGGTCGCCCGAATGCAGGCGCGCGACGTCGTGGCCAGCCTTGTGGGCGGCGACATACTCGGCCTCGATCTCGTCGAGCGACATCGGTGCGGTGTCGACCAGCCGGGCGTCATCGGGGCAATAGGTGAGCAGTTCCGGCGAAACGATGGAACCGGCATAGAGACAGACCGGACAAGTGCCGAGCAGGCGGCTGCCGCGCACTGTGATGAGGTCTGCCGCGCCCGGGCCGGCGCCGATGAAATGGACGGTCAAGCTGTGGCTCCAGAGGTGGCGATGGCGCAGGTGGCGGGGCCGACGGATATGCGCGGGCCGAGCAGGGCGGCGTCGGCGCCGGCGGCGGCGAGGGCGGCGGCTTCGGACACGGAAGGCGTGCCGGCTGCTTCCAACGAAGCCTGCGAGTGGCTGAGCGTGCGGGATGTGGCGGCCGCCAGTGCCGCGTCATCCATGACGAGCAGCGGCAGGTCGAGCCGGCGCGCGGCGGCGAGAATGCCGGGCTCGTCACGTTTCAGGCTGGCGGTGGCCAGCGCCGAAAGCGCGGTGACGACGAGGCCGTGCGCTTCGAGCGCGGTTTCGATGGCGGAAAGAATGTCTTCGTGCGCTGCGCCTTTGCGGCAGCCAATGCCTGCGACCATCATGGCTTGACCCAGCTCCACTGTGTGACCGGCATTGCCGGCCGCCAGCCGGTCATCGCGCCAACGGGGGCGGCGCGGGAGATTTGTAGTCGCAGCAGCTCGCCGCCGTGCGCGGCGTGGCGGGCGAGCAGCAGCGCTTCCATTTCGAGCGTGACGGCGTTGGCAACGAGACGGCCACCGGGACAAAGAGCTGATATGGCCGCATCGAAGACACCATCCTCCGAGCCGCCGCCGCCGATGAAGATCATGTCGGGGGTGGGCAGATCGGCGAGTGCCTCGGGTGCTGCACCCCTGACGACCTTCAGGCCAGGTACACCGCAGGCGCTGGCGTTGCGTTCGATGCGCTCGGCGCGTTCGTCGTTGTGCTCGATGGCGATGGCGCGCAGGGAGGGATGGCAGAGCATCCATTCGATCGAGATCGAACCGGAGCCGCCGCCGATGTCCCACAGCAGCTCGCCACGGCGCGGGGCGAGGGTGGACAGCGTGACCGCACGGATCTCGCGTTTGGTGATTTGGCCGTCATGCTCGAACAGGTCGTCCGGGAGCCCCGAGACGAGTGGCAGGATGCGGGCCTGCGGAGTTGATTCAAGCTCAAGCGCCAGGACGTTGAGCGGATTGATGTTTTCGACGTCGAAAGAGGCGGCGACGCTCGTGCGCATGCGCTCGTTTTCACCGCCGAGCGCTTCGAGCACCGTCAGCCGCGACAGGCCGAAGCCGCTGTCGGTGAGCAGCGCTGCGATCTGGGCAGGCGCTTCGCCGTCGGAGGTGAGCGCGATGATGCGCGCGCCCTGATGCAGTCGCGGGCGGATCAGTTCGATGGCGTGGCCGTGGAGCGAGATGGTCTCGACATCCTGCAGCGCCCAGCCAAGCCGGGATGCTGCCAGCGAGAAGGCGGACGGAGCGGGGATGACGCGCATTTCCGCCGGAGGCACTGCACGGGCGAGCGTGACGCCGACGCCGTGAAGGAACGGGTCACCCGACGCCAGCACGCAGACGCTTTCGCCGCGCAGGGCGACGACGTCGCGCATCTCGTCGTCGAAGGGTGTCGGCCAAGGGCGGGATTCGCCTTTGATCAGCTCTGCGGCCAGCGCCAGATGGCGCTTGCCGCCGAAGACGCGGGTAGCAGACGAAATAGCGCGCTTGGCCTCGTCGCCGAGGCCTGCCACGCCGTCTTCGCCGATACCGACGACAGTCAGCCACTTTTGCACGGCGCTATGTGAGTCTGTCATGTCGCGCTGCCCCTCATCCGCCTGCCGGCACCTTCTCCCCGCAGGCGGGGAGAAGGGAGAAGCGGCCAGGTTGACGACTCCCTCTCCCCGTCATTACGGGGAGAGGGTAAGGGTGAGGGGCCGTTTCCCCCTTATTAGGATAATCGCAGGCGACATGAAGAAGATACTGATCCTGGGCGGAACCACCGAAGCGCGGCTGCTGGCGGCGAAGCTTGCTGCGCGCGGGGATCTCGACATCACCCTGTCGCTGGCCGGCCGAACCGAAAACCCGGTCGCGCAGCCGGTGCCGGTGCGAACAGGCGGCTTCGGCGGCGCGACGGGGCTGGCCGACTGGCTGACCGGGCACGAGATCGATCTGCTGATCGATGCCACGCATCCTCATGCGGCGCGCATCTCGGCCAATGCGGCTGAGGCGGCGCGGATAGCCGGTGTGCCGATTCTTGCTCTGCGCCGTCCCGGCTGGGCACCTGTCGCCGGAGATCGCTGGACGCTGGTGGACACTGCCGAAGAAGCGGTTGCCACGCTGGGCGAGGCATCGCGCCGCGTGTTCCTGGCGCTCGGACGGCAGGAGGTGGCGGCGTTCGAGACCGCGCCCCAGCATGCCTATGTCATTCGCAGCGTCGATCCGATCGAGCCGCCGCTCGGCGTGCCTGATGCGACCTACATCCTGGCGCGCGGGCCGTTCGCCGAAGCCGACGAGCGGACGCTGCTTGAGGCGCACAGGATCGACGTCATCGTCGCCAAAAACAGTGGCGGGCAGGCGACCTACGGCAAGATCGCGGCGGCCAGGCAGCTTGGCATCGAGGTGATCCTGTTCCGCCGACCGCAGCTGCCCGACGTGCCGTCCGCTCCAAGCGTCTCTGCGATGGCCGAGATGGTCGATCATTTCGCCACACCAGTTGAAAAGCGCGGCGTGTAGACCAGCGGGGGCTTGCCGTCACGTTCGATGAGGCGCGTTTCCGGCGAGCCGATGACGACGCAGGTCGCCATGTCGGCCATATCAGCAACGGCCTCGCCGAGCGTTACGATTTCGATGCGTTCGTCGGGCCGGCCGGCGGCGCGGCCGAAGATGACTGGCGTTGTTTCAGGCAAGTGGTTGCGTAGCGTTTCGAACGCGCTGCCGAGCTGCCACGGGCGGGCCTTGCTGATCGGATTGTAGAGCGAAATGACGAATCCGGCCTGGGCGACCGCGACCATGCGACGTTCGACCAAATCCCACGGCTTCAGGTTGTCCGACAGGTTGATGGCGCAGAAATCATGGCCGAGCGGCGCACCGACGCGGGCGGCAACGGCAAGCATGGCGGTGACGCCGGGAATGACCGCGAGCTCGATGTCGCGCCATTCTTTCGGGCCGGCCTCGATCGCTTCGCAGACGGCGGCGGCCATGGCGAAGACGCCGGGATCGCCGCCGGAGACCATGGCGACCTTGTGGCCGCTGGCTGCCATTTCGAGCGCGGCGTTGGAGCGCGAGATTTCCTCGCGGTTGTCGGAGGCGACGCGGGTCTGGTCGGGGCGCAGCTCCAGCCGGTCGAGATAGGGCTTGTAGCCGTAGAAATGGCTGGCTTCAGCGACCGCGCGGCTGGCTTCCGGCGTGATCTGGTCGGGATTGCCGGGCCCAAGGCCGATAACGACGAGGCGGCTGCTCACTTGTCCGCTCCAGGCTTGCCGGCCCAGCCGGGCACCAGCACGATGGCGAAATAGGGTGCGATGTCGTCCGTCTTGTCGACCAGCCGCATGTGCTGCGTGTTCGGCATGGTGCCGCGCTCGACATAAAGCGCGCGGTCGAGCTTGCCGGTCGCCTCCAGCGCCTTGCGGATCTTGGACAGGTTGCGGCCGACCTTCATGATGACGGCGGCGTCGGCGTCGGCGAGGCGGCGGGTGAGCTCGAACTCGCTCATGGTGCCCGGCAGCACCGACAGCACGTCGTCGCCCTGGACGATCGGCACGCCGGTCTGCGACCAGCAGCCTGACATGGCGGTGACGCCCGGGATGACCTCGGTCGGGTAGAGATGCGACAGGCGCACATGCAGGTGCATGTAGGAGCCGTAGAACAGCGGGTCGCCTTCGGACAGGATGGCGACAGTGCGGCCCTGGTCGAGATGGGCGGCGACGGCCTGCGCCGACTCCTCGTAGAAACCCGTGATCGCCGAGCGATAGTCGTCGTGATCCTTGTCGATCTCAATCGTCACGGGATAGACAAGCGGCAGCTCGATCACGCCGTCGCGGAAATGCGCACCGGTGATGGTGCGGGCGTTGCCGTTGGCGCCGCGCTTGGAAAAATGCGCGATCACGTCGGCCTCGGCCAGAGCGCGCACGGCCTTGACCGTCAGCAGTTCGGGGTCGCCGGGTCCGGTGCCGACGCCGATGAGGCGGCCTTTTGCAGCGGAAGCAGTCATACGCCGGGCCTCGCCAGCGAGTTGAGCGCAGCCGCAGTCATGGCGCTGCCGCCGAGGCGGCCACGGACGATGGCATAGGGCACGCCGTAGGAATTCTCGGCCAGCGCGTCCTTGGATTCGGCAGCGCCAACGAAACCGACCGGCATGCCGATGATGGCGGCAGGTTTTGGCGCGCCGTCGCGCAGCTTCTCGAGCAGGTAGAACAGGGCTGTCGGCGCATTTCCGATGGCGACGACGGAGCCGGCGATCTTGTCCATCCAGAGGTCGATTGCTGCGGCCGAGCGCGTGTTGCCGATCTCCTTGGCGATGTCTGCCGTGCGCGGGTCGCGCAGGGTGCAAAGCACCTCGTTATTGGCGGGCAGGCGGGCCCGGGTGACGCCGCGCGACACCATCTCTGCGTCGCAGAAAATTGGTGCGCCGACCTGCAGCGCGCCACGCGCGGCGGAGACGAAGTTTTCCGAGAAGACGAAATGCTCGGCGGCCTCGACCAGGCCGCAGGCATGGATCATGCGCACCGCCACGTCGGCCTCGTTTTCCGAGAAGCGCGTGAGGTCGGCCTCAGCGCGGATGATGGCGAAGGAGCGTTCGTAGATGGCCGTGCCATCATGGATGTAGTCGTAGGCGGCCATGTTCATTCCTGTGCCAGTGCTTGCGCGAGGCGCTTTGCGCCCAGCCTTGCGAGGCAAGCGGCGGCATTTTCGTCCGGCTTGCGCTCCTGGGCGAGCAATTTCATGAGGCGGCCCATGCCGCGCGCGGCTTCATATCCTGCGGTGTAGGATGCCGGAAGGCCCTTTGCCGTTCCGCCGACGACAAATGCCGCACCTTTTTCGTCACCGACGATGGTGAGCGCGGCAGGCCCCGGATGGGCGCAGCCCTTGGCGCAGCCGGAGACGTGGAGCGAAAGCGTTGGGTCGAGGTCATCGCCGATTTTGGTTGCGATATTCGAGGCGACGTCACGCGCGGCGATTATGCCCGATGCGCAAGCCGGCGCGCCGGGGCAGGCGGCGATGCGGATGCGCGGGTCGGCGGGCGAGGTGACGAATCGGAGGGATTGGGCGGTGGAGGTTAGGGTGGCGGCGGCGGTGCGGTCGAGGCCCATGACGAGCAGGGTTCGGCCGGGTGCTGGGCGGATGCCGGTGGCGCCGGCGGCTTTCGCTGCCTGGCTGAATTTGGTCAGGGTTGGGGCGTCGACGCTGCCGAAGGGTAGCGCGATGCCGAGGGCGATTCGGGCGCCGGTTAGCGGGAAGATTCCGATGGGAGATGAATCGGTTGCGGCGGAGTGCTCATGATTTGAATCAGCTGCTTTTGGCGATGGCTGATCGTTTAGGTCGCGATCCTTCCCACCCCCCTCTGTCCTGCCGGACATCTCCCCCGCAAGGGGGGAGATCAGGCTGCCATCGCCGTCTCCGCCCATCCGCAGCGCTTTAAGATGAGCGCTACCAGCGGAGCTGCCAATCTCCCCCCTTGCGGGGGAGATGTCCGGCAGGACAGAGGGGGGTGCGAAGGAACGAGAGGCTTCAAATCCTGCTATGGCGGCGCGCAAGGCCTCCGGTTTGAGGTCACGGGCGCGGCCTTGCCGACCCAGCGCCGCAATTGCGTGAAGCATGTCGAGCGTGGCGCGGCAGGCGGCATCCGCATCGAACTCGCCGACCAAACGCGTCGAGGTCTCATCGCCAGCCACCGACAGGCGCCAGCGTTCTGCATCCGCTGCGACAAGCCTGACATCGCCCATGATGGCGCCGAGCCTGATCTGGCCACATCCATCAACGACAACGGACACTTTTGGCCCGAGCCGCGAAGCGAGGCCGGCAGCCTCAATGCCTGTGCGGATCGCTGCGGCGAGAGGCGCGGGATCAACGACTTCCTCGGGATCGATGCCAGCGAGCGGGCTCGTGTCGACGGGCACACCGCTGCGCACCGCGATGCCCAGCGTGTCGACTTCTTCGGCCAGCAAACAGGCACTCTCCTCCGTCAGCCCTCTGATCTGGATGCTGCCGCGTGCAGTGACCTCGACGATGCCGTTGCCATGTCTAGCTGCGGATTCGCAGAGTCCGATCAAGGTGTTGGGCGTAAGTTCTCCGACGAGCGGATTGATCCGCACGAGCAGGCCGTCGCCGGTCTGCATCGGGGCTGATAGCGCCGGACAGGCACCGCGACGGGAAAAGCCTGTCATGCCGCCACCTCACGCGCTTCAGCCTCGGCGATGAGGGCGACGAGATCGTCGTCGATGGAATTGCGCAGCGGGTGCCACAGACCACGCCGGCGGGCAGTGGCGAAACGCTCGGCGATGAACTTTGCCGCTGCCGGGTTCTCGCGCAGCATGAAGTCGCGGACGGCTTCGTCACCGACATAGGCGTCGTGGACGGCCTCGATCAGCGCGCCCGGAATGGCGTTGGTGGTTTCGGCGAAGCCGATCAGCCGGTCGACGGTCTCGGCGAATTCGGAGGCGCCGCGCGGGCCGTGGCGCATCTGGCCGGCGATGAAGCGGGCGTTGGTGGCGCGTGCCCTGACGACGCGGCCGACGGCCTCGGTGACCGAACGCGGGCGCGGCTTTTGCGGGTCCGATGTGTCGAGCACGATGACGTCGGCGTTCTTGCCGAGTGCTGCCACCGCCGCCGAAAAGCCGCCGATGAAGGCGACGTCGGCGGAGCCTTCGAGGATGTCGCGGCCGGGGTCGTCGCCGGTGTGGACGAGAAGGTCAGCCTCGGCGATGCGGCCGGCGAATGCGCCGGGCGCGGAAAAGCCTTCGCCGTCGCTGCCGCCATAGGCGTGGGAGGCGGCGTCGAGATAGGCGCGGCCGAGCTCTTCGCGGGCCTGCCAGTCGCCGCTGGACAAAAGGTCTTCGAGGCCAGCGCCATAGGTGCCGGGGGAGGAGCCGAAAATGCGCGGCTCGACCTTGCCTGCGGCGCGGGTGCTGGCGGCGAGCGGGTTGTCATGGTCGTCCTCGTCGCGGGTGGCAACAGCACGGGCAGCGGCATCGACCAGCGCGATCTGGGTCGGGAACATGTCGCGGAACAGGCCGGAGATGCGCCAGGTGACGTCGACGCGCGGGCGGCCGAGCGCTGCCGGCGGCAGCACCTCGATGCCGGTGACGCGGCCGGTCGCGGCATCCCATTGCGGCCGGCAGCCCATTAGCGCCAGGCCCTGCGCGATTTCCTCGCCGCCGGTGCGCAGCGACGCGCTGCCCCAAAGATCGATGACCAGCGCGCGCGGCCATTCGCCGTGGCTCTGCAGGTAGCTGCGCATGATCTCGTCGGAGGCCATCTTGCCGAGGTCGAAAGCGGTCGGCGTCGGCATTGTGCGCGGATCCGAGGTGAACAGGTTGCGCCCGGTGGGCAACACGTCGGTGCGACCGCGGGCAGGGGCGCCCGAGGGACCGGCATTGACGTGGCGGCCGTCGAGTGCGGCGATCAGGTTTTTCCGCTCGGCCTCGGCGCTGGCGCGGCGCGCTGGGTCCGGCTCGTTCTCTTCGGCGCGGCCATAGACGTGCAGGCCGTCCTTGATGGCGAAATCCTTGAGGTCGCAGAGCCAGGAATCGATGCGGCGCAGCGCTTCGTCGGGCGCGTCGGTGTTGGCGACGCCGGCCTCGGCGGCAAGGCCGGTCTGCGACGCCGTCTCGACGATCAGCTTCGCGAGCCGGTCGCGGCGGCGGCGGTCGAGGCCGTCGGCCTGGGCGTATTCGTCGACCAGCCGCTCGAGCTTGTGCTGGTTTTCATCCAGCCCGGCGCTGGCGAGCGGCGGCGGCAGGTGGCCAAGCGTCACGGCCGCGATGCGGCGCTTGGCCTGGGCTGCCTCGCCGGGATTGGAGACGATGAAGGGATAGACCACCGGCAGCGAGCCGGTGACGATCTCGGGGAAGCAGTTTTGGCTCAGCGCCACCGCCTTGCCGGGCAGCCATTCGAGCGTGCCATGGGCGCCGACATGGACGATGGCATGGATGCCGAGCGACTTCTGCAGCCAGAAGCCGAAGGCGAGCAAGGCATGGCGGGGCGGCAGCGTCGGGTCGTGGTAATCGGCGCGGCGATCGGCAGAGCGGCCACGGTCGGGGGCGAGGGCTACGGTGACATTGCCGAAGGTTGCAGCGCGGAAGGGGAAATGGCGTTGCTCCTCGCAAAGGTTGAGCTGCCCCTCACCCTTACCCTCTCCCCGTAAGGTCGGGGAGAGGGGGGCGTAAGCGTTGAGGCTGTCTTCGTTGGCGCTGGCGTTGCGGCGGACTTCCATCTCCCCGTCCTGACGGGGAGATGGTCCGGCAGAGGATGAGGGGCGGCGCGAAAGCGCAATTACAGCTTCCTGCGCTGCTTCTCCCCACGCCGCCTCAACCGCATTTCTTGCATCTGTGGGCAGATCGGCGGAAAGCGCGAGATAGTCATTCAGCGCCAGCCCATGCCCACCTGCCTCGATCAGGTCGAGCAGTGCGCGCGGTGATTCCGGAATCCCTTCAACCGCATAGCCCGCGTCCTTCAGGTCGTGCAGCATTGCGAGCACGCTGTTCGGAACGTCGAGGCCGACGGCATAACCCGTCCGGCCAGGGGCGCTGGGGTAGTCGGGGATGAGGATCACGAGCTTGCGGTTTTCGGGCCGCGTCTCGCGCAGCCTGAGATGCGCGGCGATGCGGCGGGCGACCTGGTCGACGCGGTCGGGTTCGGGCCGGTTGGCAAAGGCGCGGAAGCCGAGCGCGGGGTCGACCTCGCTCTCGGCCTTGAAGGAGATGGCACCGGCGAGGATGCGGCCGTCGAGCTCGGGCATCACCACATGCATGGCAAGGTCGGCGGGCGCGAGGCCACGCGGGCTGCCTTCCCACGCTTCGCGGCGGGTGGTGGCGACGATGACCTGAAACACCGGCACGCCGGCGCGGTCGAACAGCGTTTCCGCGCCGGGCTCGGCGCCTGCTGCGAAAGCGGTGGCGGTGACGATGGCTGCCGGAGCAAGTTGCGTCAGCGCGGCCTCGATGAAGGCGAGGGAGGCCTTGTCCTTGAGGCTGGAGACGAAGATCGGGACGGGGCGGAGGCCTTGGGTCCTGAGTGCTTCGACCAGCGCGTCGATGGGGGCGACGTCTGCGGCGAGCAGCATTGAACGGTAGAAGAGGATGGGGATGACGTTTCCTTCTCCCCGTTCACGGGGAGAAGGTGCCCCGAAGGGGCGGTTGAGGGGCTGCGCAAGGCTGCCAGAGGTCGGTGCTTGCCCCTCATCCCCCTGCCGGGACCTTCTCCCCGTGAACGGGGAGAAGGGGGCTTCAATCACGCCCCGCTCCGGATCATAAAACCCCGCTTTCGGCACCGCCACAGGTGCTACGATGATGCTCTTGTCACCTGCCAGCCCAGCCAGCCGCGCGACCAGCGCCTTCATGTTCTCCGGGCCGCCCTCGCGGAAGTAACCGAGCAGGGCATCGAGTTCGGCGCGTGGTAGCGTCGATGCTTCGATCAGCCTGAGATCCTCGTCATGGCTTTCGCCGGGCAGCAGCGCCAGCGCGATGCCTCTTTCGCGAGCCACCGCAGCAAGCTGGTCGCAGCCGTAGCGCCACCAGTCGTGACCACCGAGGATACGGACGAGGATGACCCTGGCGTGGGCAGCCACGCTGTCGATCCACAGGTCGACCGACATCGGGTGCCGGAGGTCGCGCAGGCTGGCGAGCCGCATCGACGGCAGGTTTGCTGCACCCGCCTTCCAGGCGTTGGCGAGGCCTGCCAGATCGCTGTCGGTGAAGGACAGCGCCACCACATCCGCAGGCTTCTGCCCGAGGTCCACAGGCTCGATGAGGTCGTCGAGCGAGGCGGAGGTGGTGGTGAGGATGTGCATCAGCTCGCCTCGCTTGAGGTCGCGCGAAATGTCCCCCTCATCCAGCCCTTCGGGCGACCTTCTCCCCGGCAGGGAGATGAGGCACGCGCTGACGTCGGCGATCTCCGCTCCAGTTTGGAGAGAGGTCGACCGAGCGCAGCGGAGGTCGGGTGAGGGGACATCGTTTTAGCCGACCAGGATACGCTCGATGGCCGGGCGGTCGAGGCCCTTGAGGCCAATGACGACGAGGCGCGAGCGGCGGTCGTCCTCGGCGGTCCAGGCGCGGTCATAGTAGTGGTTGACGCGCGGGCCGACGGCCTGGACGAGCAGGCGCATCGGCTTGCCGCCGACGTCGACAAAGCCCTTCACGCGCAGCACGTTTTCTTCCTCGGCGGCCGTGGCGACGCGCTTGGCCAGTTCGTCGGGGTTGGCGATCGAGGGAATCTCGATGACGAAGGTGTCGAAATCGTCGTGCTCGTGGTCGAAGGCGCCGTCGTGGTGGGTCTTGCGGTTCTCGATGTCGTCCTCGACGGCGAGGCCGAGGCCGAGCAGCACCGATGGGTCGACCTTGCCATGCGCCGACGGCACGATCTTGACCGCGCGGGCGAGGTGCTCGCTGACGATGGCGCTGGCGCGGGCATGGCCGGCGTCGTCGAGAAGGTCGGACTTGGACAGGATGATGAGGTCGGCGCAGGCAACCTGGTCCTCGAACACCTCCTCGACAGGGTCGTCGTGATCGAGCGAATCATCGGCCTGGCGTTGGGCGGCCAGCGCTTCCATGTCGGAGGCGACCTTGCCTTCGGCGAGAGCCGGGCCATCGACCACGGCGATGACCCCGTCGACGGTGACGCGGCTCTTCACCGTCGGCCACTGGAAGGCCTGGACCAAGGGTTTCGGCAGCGCCAGACCCGAAGTCTCGATCAGGATGTGGTCGACTTTTGGGGTGCGCGCGAGAATCTGGTCGAGGGCCGGGACAAAATCATCGGCGACGGTGCAGCAGATGCAGCCATTGGCCAGTTCGACGATGTTTTCCTCCGGGCAGGCGTCGATGCCGCAGCCCTTCAGAATTTCGCCGTCGATGCCGACATCGCCGAACTCGTTGACGATGATGGCGAGGCGCTTGCCCTTGGAGTTTTCGAGGATGTTGCGCAGCAGGGTGGTCTTGCCGGCGCCGAGAAAGCCGGTGACGACGGTGCAGGGAACGCGTTCGACGGAGGCGGTCATTTGTCTTCCTTGATGAGAGCAAGCGGAGGGATGCGCGCGACGAGGCCGCGCTTGAGGCTGTCGGGACGGCCGCGCCAGGGGATCAGGCCGTCGGTGGAGGTGCTGAACAGTTGTGCGCCGGTGACGAGGTCTTCGCCGGAGGAAACGTTGAGATCGCCGAACACGTAGCTCCATGCGCCGTCTCGGAGCAGGGCGGCACTCAGGCGGCGCTTGCAATTGCCGAGGCATTCGACGGTGCGGACGGTGACGCCTTGGCCGACTGCTGCCCGACGGGCGGATTCGGCAAGTCTTTCTCCGGCGCGGGGATGGGCGTCCGAACCGGTTTCGTCACGGCAGGAGGAGCACACGAGGATGGTCACGTCGCAGGCGCGCACGCCTGCTGCATCGCCGGATGCGTCAGAAGTACCGACCGGAAGGTTGTCGTCGAAGTCCAAATCCAGGCTCCCTGCCCGGGGCACCCGCCAGGCGATCGGATCAATGTCTGCGACGGCAGGTCTCCTGGCTTGCGGATCGTCGCCTTCGCCCGCCTTCCCGGGAAATCCCAGTGGTCTTCGGGTCTGGCTCTTCGCTCACAGTTGCGGGGACAGCCGCGGTTTTGGCGCATATGCGCCGCACCGCATTCCCTCTTAGCCCCCGCCGTTGCGGGCGAAGGACCGTCTGTGGGCGATTTAGGCTTTCGCGTGGGGTGGAGTCAACGCAATGGAGCGACCAACAATGTCGCTCAGCGCCGGGCCGAGGTCGCCGGCGGGGGTGACCTCGATGCGTTCGAGGCCGAGCCAGTCGCGCATCTGCTTGAGTTCTTCAAAGAGCTGGGCTGCTGTTTCCGGGGGCGCGCAGGGCTCGGCATAGGCGGCATGGACGCGCAGCACGCCGGCCGGGCGGTCGGCTTTGAGGTCGATGCGGGCGACGATGCGTTCGCCAAGCAGGAAGGGCAGGACGTAGTAGCCGTACTGGCGCTTGTCCGCTGGCGTGTAGATCTCGATGCGGTAGCGGAAGTCGAACAATTGCTCGGCGCGGGTGCGCTCGAACACCAGCGGGTCGAAGGGCGCGAGCAGGGCGCGTGCTTGCACTTTTCGAGGGATGCGGGCCTCGGCATGCAGATAGGCCTGCCTGTTCCAGCCTTCGACGCGCACGGGAATCAGTTCGCCCATCTCGACCAGCTCTTCGAGCCGGCCCTTCATGTCGTCCGGCGACAGGCGGAAATAGTCGCGCAGGCAGGTGCCGGTCGCGACGCCATGGGCCTGAGCGGAGATTCGCAACAGTTCGCGATGGGCATCTTCGGCCCGCAGAGCAGGGCTGTTGTAGATGTCAGCCGGCAGCACGCGCTCGGGCAAGTCGTAGAGACGCTCGAAGCCGCGGCGGGAATGGGTGGTGATGCGGCCGGCCCAGAACAGCCATTCGAAGGCGCGTTTCTCAAGGCTCCAGCCCCACCAGCCGCCCGAACCCTTGGCGCCCTCGATGTCCGAGGCGGCGATCGGGCCGCGGTCGACCACCTGGCGATAGATCCCTTCTATGTAAGGAGCCTGCTCGCGGCCGAACTTCGCCAGCCCCGAATACATCTCGGTGTCCGCCCGCTCCATGCGCCAGCGCAGCAGCGGAAAGGTCTCCAGCGGCAGCAGCGAGGCTTCATGCGCCCAGTATTCGAAGAGCATGCGCTTTTTCGGCTGCATGGCGTCGTCGAGCAGCGCCATGGGGTAGGGGCCGAGGCGCGAATAGAGCGGCATGTAGTGGGCGCGCACGACGGCGCTGACCGAGTCGATCTGCAGCAGGCCGGTGCGGCCGAGCACGCGCTGCAGGTGACGTCGAGTGACCGCGCCGGACGGGCGCGGATCGGCGAAGCCCTGGGCCGCGAGTGCGATGCGGCGGGCGGTGGGAAGCGAGAGTTTTTCCTTCATTGCGGCAAGCTATCGCAGTCTCCGGATGAGTGACGCAAGGGCACCAGAATCGGCCTTTGCTGCAAATGCTAGCAGGAGTGCGGTTCCAGGCTTGTCAGGAATATAAAGTTGAGTAAAAGACGAAGGAAATCAAACAGGAGCCACACGCGCAGGATTTTGGTCCAGCGGTGGGGTTTGCCCCGTTTTGGACAAGGTTGGGCTTGCTTCGCCCGACCGGCTGCGCTAACCGTCGCCGCATTGCAGCACGACCGTTTCGTCAGGGCCGGCGAGAATTCGTCGCGCTTCCGGAAACGGACCCCGTGCTGTAAATCTGGGTGGATAGGCCACCAACGGAATTCGCAGCATGAACGCTCTCCTGAGTTCGTATCTGCCCATCGTCATCTTCATCGGTGTGGCGCTACTCGTCGGCATCGCCCTTATCGTGGCGCCCTTCCTTGTCGCCTACCGAAATCCGGATCCGGAGAAGCTTTCTGCCTACGAGTGCGGCTTCAACTCGTTCGACGATGCCCGCATGAAGTTCGACATTCGCTTCTACCTGGTCTCCATCCTGTTCATCATCTTCGATCTCGAAGTGGCGTTCCTGTTCCCGTGGGCAGTGTCCTTCGGCGAGATCGGAATGCTCGGCTTCTGGTCGATGATGATCTTCCTGGCCGTGCTGACCATCGGCTTTATCTACGAGTGGAAAAAGGGAGCGCTGGAATGGGATTGAACGACGCCTCCGGCACCCTGATCGCGCCGAAGCCGAAAGGCATCATCGATCCCAACACCGGCAAGCTCATCGGTTCCGACGACGCCTTTTTCGGCGAGCTGAACAGCGAGCTTTCGGACAAGGGCTTCATCGTCACCTCGTCCGAGGCGCTGATCACCTGGGCGCGCACCGGCTCGCTGATGTGGATGACCTTCGGCCTGGCCTGCTGCGCCGTCGAGATGATGCACATCTCGATGCCGCGTTATGACGCCGAACGCTTCGGCATCGCGCCGCGCGCTTCTCCGCGCCAGTCGGACGTGATGATCGTTGCCGGCACGCTGACCAACAAGATGGCGCCTGCGCTGCGCAAGGTCTACGACCAGATGCCGGAGCCGCGCTACGTCATCTCGATGGGCTCGTGCGCCAATGGCGGCGGCTACTACCATTATTCCTATTCGGTGGTGCGCGGCTGCGATCGCGTCGTGCCCGTCGACATCTACGTGCCCGGCTGCCCTCCGACCGCCGAAGCACTTCTCTACGGCATCCTTCTTCTCCAGAAGAAGATCCGCCGCACCGGCACGATCGAGCGGTGATCCAGATGAGTGAAGCCTTGAACGACCTTGCCGCCTACATTGCGGAAAAGCTCGATGCGGACATCGAAGAAAGCGTTGTCGCCTATGGCGAACTGACGCTGACGGTGAAGGCAGCCGACATCGTCGACGTGATGACCTTCTTGCGCTCGGACGTGCAGTGCCAGTTCGTCTCATTCATCGATGCCGCCGGTGTCGACTATCCGCAGCGCCGCAAGCGTTTCGACGTCGTCTATCACCTGATGTCGCCGCGCCAGAATCTGCGCATCCGCGTCAAGGTCAGCACGGACGAAGACACGCCGGTGCCGTCGATCACGTCGGTATTTCCCGGCGCCGACTGGTTCGAGCGCGAAGCCTACGACATGTACGGCATCCTGTTTTCCGGCCATCCCGACCTGCGCCGCCTGCTGACCGACTACGGTTTCGAGGGCCATCCGTTGCGCAAGGACTTCCCGCTCACCGGTTTCGTCGAGGTTCGCTACGACGACGAGCAGAAGCGCGTCGTTTACGAGCCGGTCGAGCTCAAGCAGGAATTCCGCAATTTCGACTTTTTGTCTCCCTGGGAAGGCACCGAATACGTGCTGCCGGGCGACGAAAAAGCCAAGACGAATTGAGGCGGCGACATGGCTGAAACCTCCGTCCGCAACTTCAACATCAACTTCGGTCCGCAGCACCCGGCAGCGCACGGCGTGCTGCGCCTGGTGCTCGAGCTCGACGGCGAAGTCGTCGATCGCGTCGATCCGCATATCGGCCTTTTGCACCGCGGCACCGAAAAGCTGATCGAGCAGAAGACCTACCTGCAGGCCGTGCCCTATTTCGACCGGCTCGACTATGTCGCGCCGATGAACCAGGAGCACGCTTTTGCTCTCGCGGTCGAGCGCCTGCTCGGCATCGAGGTGCCGAAGCGCGGCCAGATCATCCGCGTGCTGTTTTCCGAGATCGGCCGCATCCTGTCGCATCTGCTCAACGTCACGACGCAGGCGATGGACGTCGGCGCGCTGACCCCGCCGCTGTGGGGCTTCGAAGAGCGCGAAAAGCTGATGGTGTTTTATGAGCGGGCCTGCGGCGCGCGCATGCACGCAGCCTACTTCCGTCCGGGCGGCGTCCATCAGGACCTGCCGCAGAAGCTGGTCGAAGACATCGGCAAATGGATCGATCCGTTCCTGCAGACGGTGAAGAACCTCGACGACCTGCTGACCCCCAACCGCATCTTCAAGCAGCGCAACGTCGACATCGGCGTGGTGTCGCTCGACGACGCCTGGGCCTGGGGCTTCTCGGGCGTGATGGTGCGCGGTTCGGGCGCTGCCTGGGACCTGCGCAAGAGCCAGCCCTACGAGTGCTACTCGGAGATGGATTTCGACATTCCGATCGGCAAGAACGGCGACTGCTACGACCGCTACCTCATCCGCATGGAAGAGATGCGCCAGTCGGCGAGCATCATGCGCCAGTGCGTCGATCTGCTGCTCGGCAAGGAAAGCACCGGCCCGGTGTCCAACATGGACGGCAAGGTGGTTCCGCCGAAGCGCCAGGCGATGAAGCGGTCGATGGAATCGCTGATCCATCACTTCAAGCTCTACACCGAAGGCTACCGCGTGCCCGCCGGCGAAGTCTATGCGGCCGTCGAAGCGCCGAAGGGCGAGTTCGGCGTGTTCCTTGTCTCCGACGGCACCAACAAACCATACCGCTGCAAGCTGCGCGCACCGGGTTTCGCCCATCTCCAGGCGATGGATTTCCTGTGCCGCGGCCACATGCTCGCGGATATCTCGGCCGTTCTCGGCTCCCTCGACATCGTGTTTGGTGAGGTCGACCGCTAAATGTCAGTCCGCCGTCTCGCAGAAGCCAGCGTCCAGCCAGCGTCCTTCGCCTTCAACAAGGCATTCACGGCGCAGGCCAAGACCTGGATCAAGAAGTACCCCAAGGGCCGCGAACAGTCGGCCGTCATCCCGCTGCTCATGCTTGCGCAGGAGCAGGACGGCTGGGTGACGAAGGCTGCCATCGAGCATGTCGCCGATATGCTCGGCATGCCCTATATCCGCGCCCTCGAAGTCGCGACCTTCTACACGCAGTTCCAGCTCAAGCCTGTGGGCACGCGCGCCCATATCCAGGTGTGCGGCACCACGCCCTGCATGCTGCGCGGCTCGGAAGAACTGATGGATGTCTGCCGCTCGAAGATCCATCACGACCAGTTCCACACCAACGAGGCGGGCACGCTGTCGTGGGAAGAGGTCGAGTGCCTCGGCGCCTGCGTGAACGCACCGATGGTCATGATCTTCAAGGACACCTATGAGGACCTGACGCCCGAGCGCCTGGGCGAGATCATCGACCAGTTCGAAGCCGGCAAGGGCGAGCAGGTCAAGACCGGCCCGCAGACCGGCCGCGTGTACTCCGCGCCGCTGACCGGGTTCACGTCGCTCAAGGAAGAGAAGGGCGTTCTCAAGACGACCCGCGACAAGGAAGCCAAGGCTGCTTCCAAGGCCGCCAAGGCAGCCGTGGTGGAGGCGACCGTTCCGCCGTCGAACGCAGCCAAGCCGAAGACCGACGCGATCGAGACCAGCCCGGCGGTGAAGACCCCGTCGAAGGTCAAGGCAGCACCGGCCGCCGAGAAGGCAGCAAGCGTCGCTGCGCCGAAGCCTTCGCTCGAAGACAAGAACCGCCCGGTCGGCATCGCCCGTCCGGTTGCCGTCGACGATCTCAAGCTGATTTCGGGCGTCGGCCCGAAGATCGAGGGCACCCTGCACGAGCTCGGTATCTTCACGTTTGCCCAGGTGGCTTCGTGGAAGAAGGCTGAGCGCGAATGGGTCGACGGCTATCTGAATTTCAAGGGTCGCATCGAACGTGACGACTGGGTCAAGCAGGCCAAGGCGCTCGCCAAGGGTGGTGTGGCCGAATACATCCGCGTCTTCGGCAAGAAGCCGGTCTGAGGAGCGTAATCATGCTTGAAGACAAGGACCGCATCTTTACCAACATCTACGGCCGCTTCGACCAGTCGCTGGCCGGGGCGATGGCGCGTGGCCATTGGGACGGCACCGCCGGCCTGATCGAAAAGGGCCGCGAGTGGATCATCAACGAGATGAAGGCTTCGGGCCTTCGCGGCCGCGGCGGCGCCGGCTTCCCGACCGGTCTGAAGTGGTCGTTCATGCCCAAGAGCAACCCCGATGGTCGCCCGTCCTATCTCGTCGTCAACGCCGACGAATCCGAGCCGGGCACCTGCAAGGACCGCGACATCCTGCGCCATGACCCGCATACGCTGGTCGAAGGCTGCCTGCTTGCCGGTTTCGCCATGGGTGCGGTGGCCGCCTACATCTACGTGCGCGGCGAGTTCATCCGCGAGCGCGAAGCGCTGCAGCGCGCCATCGACGAGGCCTATGAGGCCAAGCTGATCGGCAAGAACAACAAGAACGGCTACGATTTCGACATCTACGTCCATCACGGCGCCGGCGCCTATATCTGCGGCGAAGAAACCGCCCTGCTGGAAAGCCTCGAGGGCAAGAAGGGCCAGCCGCGCCTCAAGCCGCCGTTCCCGGCCAATGTCGGCCTCTATGGCTGCCCGACGACGGTCAACAACGTCGAGTCGATCGCCGTTGCGCCGACCATCCTGCGCCGTGGCGCTGCCTGGTTCTCCGGCATCGGCCGTCCGAACAATGTCGGCACCAAGCTGTTCATGCTGGTCGGCCACGTCAACACGCCCTGCACCGTCGAAGAGGCCATGGGCATCACCTTCCGCGAGCTGGTGGAAAAGCATGGCGGCGGCATTCGCGGCGGCTGGGACAATCTGTTGGCGGTGATCCCCGGCGGCGCGTCCTGCCCGGTGGTCAAGGCCGAGGACATCATCGACTGCCCGATGGATTTCGACGGCCTGCGCGAGCGCAAGTCGTCGTTCGGAACGGCTGCCGTGATCGTCATGGACAAGTCGACCGACATCGTGAAGGCGATCGCGCGCCTCAGCTACTTCTTCAAGCACGAGAGCTGCGGCCAGTGCACGCCGTGCCGCGAAGGCACCGGCTGGATGTGGCGCGTGATGGAGCGCCTGGTGCGCGGCGAAGCGCACAAGCGCGAGATCGACATGCTGCTCGACGTCACCAAGCAGGTGGAAGGCCACACGATCTGCGCGCTGGGCGATGCGGCCGCATGGCCGATCCAGGGCCTGATCCGCAACTTCCGCCCCGAGATCGAGCGGCGCATCGACGAGTTTTCGCGCAATTCGCACCGCGCCGAGCCGGTGCTGGTGGCGGCGGAGTAAGGGTTAAGTCAGAAAGTGCGGGCCAAAGGTCCGAAACAGGAAACGACGAGGCAGAGGCGAACGGCGAAGGCGACAAGGAGCTATCAATGTCGACATTTCCCATTCCCGAAAGTGCAGTGCCTGAGATGGAACGTTTGGAGCAGATGAACAGGGACTTCGTGGCGATGCTGCCCAAGGAGTTTGGCGGTACGGCGAACCTCATGGTGCACCCCGCCGCTGGAATCGCTGCTGCTTCCGCACTGAGTGTCGGCCTCGCCAGTCACGCCATGGGCGTCTGGATCGGGGCCGTGACCGGTGCGTCAGAGGCGGCGCAGCGCCTGTTTTCGCCAGACTTCGGCGATTTCACCGGTGCGACGCAAGCCAAGCCGGTGCGCGAGACGACTGCGAAGAGGGATGCGGCCTCGACCGCGTCGCTGATCGCCGAGGTGAAGACGCTGGCGCGCAAGCTGGAGAAGGCCGAGGCGAAGCCGGCGGTTGTCGCTGCGACCGATCCGATGGGTGTCGAGGCTGCCGGGGTCGAAGCAGCGCCGGCGGGCATCCAGCCCGAGGATTTCAGGCAGCCGGCTTCGATCGAACGGCCGGAAGCGGCTGACGATCTGAAGGCTATCTCCGGCATCGGGCCGAAGCTGGAGCAGGTGCTGAACGGTCTCGGCATCTGGACCTATGGCCAGATCGCCGGCTGGACGCCGGAAGAAGTGGCCTGGGCCGACGACTATCTCGGCTTCAAGGGCCGGATCGGCCGGGACGACTGGATCGGGCAGGCGGTGACGCTTGCCGGCGGCAACTCAGCCGCGTGAATTGTGGATTTCGGGGCGCAGCGCAAGCCGCGCCCCTTGCAGGACGGAATGCGGGTTAGCCGCGGGATTTGAGGCGCTATGGCAAAGCTTAAGGTCGACGGGAAAGAGATTTCGGTACCCGACCACTATACGCTGCTGCAGGCGGCGGAAGAGGCGGGCGCGGAAGTGCCGCGCTTCTGCTTCCATGAGCGGCTGTCGATTGCCGGCAACTGCCGCATGTGCCTTGTCGAGGTGAAGGGCGGCCCGCCCAAGCCGGCGGCATCCTGCGCCATGGGCGTGCGCGACCTGCGCCCGGGTCCGAACGGCGAGACGCCGGAAATCTTCACCAACACGCCGATGGTCAAGAAGGCCCGCGAAGGCGTGATGGAGTTCCTGCTCATCAACCATCCGCTTGACTGCCCGATCTGCGACCAGGGCGGCGAATGCGACCTGCAGGACCAGGCGATGGCTTTCGGCCTCGACGGCTCGCGCTACAACGAAAACAAGCGCGCGGTCGAAGACAAGTACATCGGCCCGCTGGTCAAGACGATCATGACGCGCTGCATCCACTGCACGCGCTGCGTCCGCTTCACGACCGAAGTGGCCGGCATTTCCGAGCTCGGCCTGATCGGCCGCGGCGAGGACGCCGAGATCACCACCTATCTCGAGCAGGCGATGACCTCCGAGCTGCAGGGCAACGTCATCGACCTGTGCCCGGTCGGCGCGTTGACCTCGAAGCCCTATGCCTTCCAGGCGCGTCCGTGGGAGCTGACCAAGACCGAATCCATCGACGTGATGGATGCCGTCGGTTCGGCC
Source organism: Aminobacter aganoensis (assembly GCF_014206975.1). Taxonomy (GTDB): domain Bacteria; phylum Pseudomonadota; class Alphaproteobacteria; order Rhizobiales; family Rhizobiaceae; genus Aminobacter; species Aminobacter aganoensis. Next base: position 616,621 of record NZ_JACHOU010000001.1, on the reverse strand, counting down.
ATCCGCGTCGACACGCGTGGCCGCGAAGTGATGCGCATCATGCCGCGCATCAACGAGCAGGTGAACGAGGAGTGGATCTCCGACAAGACCCGTTTCATTTGGGACGGCCTGCGCACGCAGCGTCTCGACCGGCCCTACGTCCGCAAGGGCGGCAAGCTGGCGCCCGCGACTTGGCCGGAAGCCTTTGCCGCGATCAAGGATGCCGTTTCCAAGGCGTCGCCTGAACGCATCGGCGCCATCGCCGGCGATCTCGCGACCACCGAGGAAATGTATGCGCTGAAGCAGCTGATCGCGTCGCTCGGCTCGAAGAACATCGACTGCCGCCAGGATGGTGCAGCACTCGATCCGTCGCTGGGCCGCGCCAGCTACATCTTCAACCCGACCATCGAAGGCATCGAGCAGGCCGACGCCATCCTGATCATCGGCGCCAACCCGCGCTTCGAGGCTTCGGTGCTGAACGCCCGCATCCGCAAGCATTGGCGTGCAGCCAATGTGCCGGTTGCCGTCATCGGCGAGGTCGGCGACACCCGCTATGACTACGAGCAACTGGGCTCGGGTCCGGACACGCTCAAGGATCTGGCCGAAGGCAACGGCAAGTTCTTCTCGGTCCTCAAGAAGGCTTCGCATCCGCTGATCATCGTCGGTCAGGGCGCGATCGCGCGGACCGATGGTGCGGCCGTGCTCGGCCAGGCGGCCAAGCTTGCCGGCGCCGTCAAGGCGAGCCGTCCGGACTGGAACGGCTTTGCCGTGCTCCACACCGCGGCCGCCCGCGTCGGCGGCCTGGATGTCGGCTTCGTGCCGGGCGAGGGCGGCAAGAACGTTGCCGGCATGCTCGGCGACAGCGACGTGCTGTTCCTGCTCGGCGCCGACGAGCTCGACCTCAGCAAGACCGGCGACGCCTTCGTGGTCTATGTCGGCACGCATGGCGATGCCGGCGCACACCGCGCCAATGTCATCCTGCCGGGTGCTGCCTACACCGAGAAGTCGGGCACCTATGTGAACACCGAGGGCCGCGTCCAGGTGACCGGCCGCGCCGGCTTCGCGCCGGGCGAGGCCAAGGAAGACTGGGCGATCCTGCGGGCGCTGTCCGACGTGCTCGGTCACAAGCTGCCCTTCGATTCGCTGCAGCAGCTGCGCGCCAGGCTTTATGCGGAGTTCCCGCATCTGGCGCGCATCGACGAGATCGATGCCGGCGACAATGACGACATCGCCAAGGTCGCCAAGCTCGGCGGCCGCCTGAACAAGGCAGCCTTCACCTCGGTAGTGAAGGACTTTTACCTCACCAACCCGATCGCGCGCGCGTCGGCGGTGATGGCCGAGTGTTCGGCACTGGCCAAAAACGGCTTCAAGCAGGCGGCGGAGTAAGGGCTGTCATGGATACCTTTTTCTCCTTCTACGTCCTGCCGGCGTTGATCATTCTCCTGAAGTCGGTCGTCCTGATCGTCGTTCTGCTGATCTTCGTCGCCTACATCCTCTACGCCGACCGCAAGATCTGGGCGGCTGTACAGCTGCGCCGCGGTCCGAACGTCGTCGGTCCCTGGGGCCTGCTCCAGGCCTTCGCCGATCTTTTGAAGTTCGTCTTCAAGGAGCCGGTGATCCCGTCAGGCTCCAACAAGGGCGTGTTCCTGCTCGCTCCCGTCGTCTCGGCGGTGCTGGCGATCTCGGCATGGGCGGTGATTCCGGTCAGTGAAGGCTGGGCTATCGCCAACGTCAATGTCGGCATCCTCTATGTCTTCGCCATCTCTTCGCTCGAGGTCTATGGCGTGATCATGGGCGGCTGGGCCTCGAACTCGAAGTATCCGTTCCTCGGCGCGCTGCGTTCGGCTGCCCAGATGGTGTCCTATGAAGTCTCGATCGGCTTCGTCATCGTCTGCGTGCTGCTCACCGTCGGCTCGCTGAACCTGACCGACATCGTGCTGTCGCAGGGCGACGGCATCGGCACGCGGCTTGGCCTGCCGAACACGTTCCTCGACTGGAACTGGCTGGTGCTGTTCCCGATGTTCGTGATCTTCTTCATCTCCGCGCTGGCCGAGACCAACCGCCCGCCCTTCGACCTGGTCGAGGCCGAGTCGGAACTCGTCGCCGGTCACATGATCGAATACTCGTCGACGCCGTTCCTGCTGTTCTTCCTCGGCGAGTATGTCGCGATCGTTTTGATGTGCGCGCTGACGACGATCCTGTTCCTCGGCGGATGGCTGCCGCCATTCGACTTCGCACCCTTCACCTGGGTTCCAGGCGTGATCTGGTTCGTTCTCAAGGTCTGCATGGTGTTCTTTATGTTCGCCATGGTGAAGTCCTTTGTGCCGCGCTACCGCTACGACCAGCTGATGCGCCTGGGCTGGAAGGTGTTCCTGCCGATCTCGCTGGCGATGGTCGTCATCACCGCCGCCGTCCTCAAGCTTTCGGGAGCCGCATGATGTCTGCGCTAGCCCAAGCCGCCAAATCGCTGCTGCTGCAGGACTTCGTCGGTGCGTTCTTCCTGTCCATGCGCCAGTTCTTCGCGCCCAAGGCGACGCTGAACTATCCGCATGAAAAGGGTCCGGTCAGCCCGCGCTTCCGTGGCGAGCATGCCCTGCGCCGCTATCCCAACGGCGAAGAGCGCTGCATCGCCTGCAAGCTGTGCGAGGCGATCTGTCCGGCGCAGGCCATCACCATCGAGGCCGGCCCACGCCGCAACGACGGCACCCGCCGCACGGTGCGCTACGACATCGACATGGTGAAGTGCATCTATTGCGGCTTCTGCCAGGAAGCATGCCCGGTCGACGCCATCGTCGAGGGGCCGAATTTCGAATTCGCGACGGAAACGCGCGAGGAGCTTTACTACGACAAGGACAAGCTGCTTGCGAATGGCGACCGGTGGGAGCGCGAGATCGCGCGCAACATCGCTATGGATTCGCCCTATCGCTGAGGCTTGAACAATGGACGGGCCAAGTCGGCTCGTCTAAGGAACGCGCGACCTGCACCGGAGGCGGAGCAAGGACGTGAACAGGGCAGGGCGCAGGCGCGCTCGGCCCGAAAGGAAAACCGGGGGAACCCATGCTCAACGGACTTGAAGCGGTATTTTTCTACCTCTTCGCCTTCATCGCGGTGGCGTCGGCCTTCATGGTCATCTCGGCGCGCAACCCGGTTCACTCGGTGCTCTACCTGATCCTGACGTTCTTCAACGCCGCGGGCCTGTTCCTTTTGACCGGCGCCGAGTTCCTGGCGATGATCCTGCTCGTCGTTTATGTCGGCGCGGTGGCGGTGCTGTTCCTGTTCGTGGTCATGATGCTCGACGTCGACTTCGCCGAGCTCAAGTCGGGCGCGCTGCAATATGCGCCGATCGGGGCGCTTGTCGGCCTGATCCTGGCTGCCGAGCTGATCGTGGTGACCGGCGGCTATGCCTTCGCGCCGAAGCTCGCGACAGCGGTTGCGCAGCCGACGCCCGATATCGCCACGCGCCACAACACGGCTGCGCTCGGGGACATCCTCTATACGAACTACATCTACTTCTTCCAGATCGCCGGCCTCGTGCTTTTGGTCGCCATGATTGGCGCCATCGTGCTGACGCTGCGCCACAAGCCAAACGTCAAGCGCCAGAGCATTCCGGCTCAGGTCGCCCGCACGCCGGCCACCGCGATCGAGGTCAAGAAGGTCGAGACGGGCAAGGGAATCTGATCATGGTTGTCGGTATCGGGCACTATCTCACCCTCTCGGCGGTCCTGTTCACGCTCGGCGTGTTCGGCATTTTCCTGAACCGCAAGAACGTCATCGTCATCCTGATGTCGGTCGAGCTGATCCTGCTCGCGGTCAACATCAACTTCGTGGCGTTCTCGGCCCAGCTCGGCGACCTGGTCGGGCAGGTGTTTGCGCTCTTCGTACTCACCGTCGCTGCCGCCGAAGCAGCGATCGGTCTGGCAATCCTTGTCGTCTTCTTCCGCAACCGCGGCTCCATCGCGGTCGAAGACGTGAACATGATGAAGGGCTGATCGGCCAATGATGTACCACTTCATCGTCTTCCTTCCGCTTCTTGGCTTCCTGATCGCCGGCCTGTTCGGCCGCTCGATCGGCGCCAAGGCGTCCGAATACATCACCTCCGGCCTGCTGGTCGTGTCGGCTGCCCTGTCCTGGGTTGCCTTCATCACCGTCGGTCTCGGCGATGTCGAAGTGTTCACCGTTCCGGTGCTGCGCTTCATCGATTCCGGCGGCCTGCAGGCCAACTGGGCACTGCGCATCGACACGCTGACCACGGTCATGCTGGTCGTGGTCAATACGGTGTCGGCGCTCGTCCATATCTACTCGATCGGCTACATGCATCACGATCCGCATCGGCCGCGCTTCTTCGCCTATCTGTCGCTGTTCACCTTCGCCATGCTGATGCTGGTGACCTCGGACAACCTCGTCCAGATGTTCTTCGGCTGGGAAGGCGTGGGCCTGGCGTCGTACCTGCTGATCGGCTTCTGGTACAAGAAACCGTCGGCAAATGCCGCCGCCATCAAGGCGTTCGTGGTCAATCGCGTCGGCGATTTCGGCTTCCTGCTCGGCATCTTCGGCTTGTTCGTCCTGTTCGGTTCGGTCGAATTCAGCACGATCTTTGCGGGCGCCGCTTCTTATCTGCCGGCCGAAGGGGCGGCAGCGAGCAGCGAAACCGTGCTCACCTTCCTCGGCTATGCGCTCGACAAGCAGGGTGCGTTGACCATCGTCTGCCTGCTGCTGTTCATGGGTGCCATGGGCAAGTCGGCGCAGGTGCCGCTGCACACCTGGCTGCCTGACGCCATGGAAGGCCCCACGCCTGTGTCGGCGCTGATCCACGCGGCGACCATGGTGACCGCTGGCGTGTTCATGCTGGCCCGCATGTCGCCGGTGTTCGAGCTGTCGCATTCGGCGCTGACGGTCGTCACCTTCATCGGCGCCTTCACCGCCTTCTTTGCCGCGACCGTCGGCCTGGTGCAGAACGACATCAAGCGCGTCATCGCCTATTCGACCTGCTCGCAGCTCGGCTACATGTTCGTGGCGCTGGGCATGGGCTTTTACTCGGCGGCCATCTTCCACCTGTTCACGCACGCCTTCTTCAAGGCGCTGCTGTTCCTGGGCTCCGGCTCGGTGATCCATGCCGTCTCCGACGAGCAGGACATGCGCAAGATGGGCGGCCTCCGCAAGCTGATCCCGACGACCTACTGGATGATGGTCATCGGCACGCTGGCGCTGACCGGCGTCGGCATCCCGGCGACGATCATCGGCACGGCCGGCTTCTTCTCCAAGGACGCCATCATCGAGGGCGCATTCGTCGGCCACAATGCGGTCGCCGGCCTGGCCTTCGCGGCGCTGGTGATCGCCGCCTGCTTCACCAGCTTCTATTCCTGGCGCCTGATCTTCATGACCTTCCACGGCAAGCCGCGTGCCACCGCCGACGTCATGCACCATGTGCATGAATCGCCGCCGGTGATGCTGGTGCCGCTGTTCATCCTGGCCGTCGGCGCGCTGTTCGCAGGCGTCGTGTTCCACGACCAGTTCATCGGCGAGGGCTACAACGAATTCTGGAAGGGCGCGCTGTTCACGCTCGAGACCAACCATATCCTGCACGACTTCCATGGTGTGCCGATGTGGGTGAAGCTCGCGCCGTTCGTCGCGATGATCGCCGGCTTCCTGATGGCCTACCTGTTCTATATCCGCTCGCCGGAGATGCCGAAGGTACTGGCGGAACGCCATCGCGGGCTCTACGCCTTCCTGCTCAACAAGTGGTACTTCGACGAGCTGTACGACTTCCTGTTCGTGCGCCCAGCCAAGTGGCTCGGCCGCTTCCTGTGGAAGAAGGGTGACGGCTGGCTGATCGACGGGTTCGGTGCCGACGGCATCTCGGCCCGCGTCGTCGACGTCACCAACCGTGTCGTCAAGCTGCAGACCGGTTACCTCTATCACTACGCCTTCGCCATGCTGATCGGCGTGGCGGCCCTCGTTACCTGGATGATGCTCGGGAGCTCCTTCTGATGTCTGGCGTTCCCATTCTGTCGCTGGTCACCTTCCTGCCGCTGGTCGGTGCGTTCCTGATCCTGCTGATCAGGGACGATGGTGATGCCGCGCGCCGCAATATCCGCAACGTCGCGCTGCTGACCACGGTTTTCACCTTCGCGGTGTCGCTGCTGATCTGGATCTATTTCGACAACAACGAGGCTGGCTTCCAGTTCGTCGAAAAGTTCGCCTGGCTCGATTCCGGCATCTCGTACCACATGGGCGTGGACGGCATTTCGATGCTGTTCGTCATCCTCACGACCTTCCTGATGCCGCTCTGCATCCTGGCCAGCTGGGATTCGGTGGAGAAGCGCGTCAAGGAATACATGATCTCGTTCCTGATCCTGGAAACGCTGATGATCGGCGTGTTCTGCGCGCTCGACATCGTGCTGTTCTACGTCTTCTTCGAAGCCGTGCTGATCCCGATGTTCATCATCATCGGCGTCTGGGGCGGCAAGCGTCGCGTCTATGCCAGCTTCAAGTTCTTCCTGTTCACGCTGCTCGGCTCGGTGCTGATGCTGCTGGCGGTGATGGCGATGTTCTGGCAGGCCGGCACGACCGACATCCCGACGCTGCTGTCGCATGGCTTCCCGGAGAACATGCAGACCTGGCTGTGGCTTGCCTTCTTCGCCTCGTTTGCGGTGAAGATGCCGATGTGGCCGGTTCACACCTGGTTGCCCGACGCGCACGTCGAGGCGCCGACGGCCGGTTCGGTCATCCTGGCGGGCATCCTGCTGAAGATGGGCGGCTACGGCTTCCTGCGCTTCTCGCTGCCGATGTTCCCGCTGGCCTCCGAGTTCTTCGCCCCGCTGGTCTTCGCGCTGTCGGTCGTCGCCATCATCTACACCTCGCTGGTGGCGCTGATGCAGGAGGACATGAAGAAGCTGATCGCCTATTCGTCGGTGGCCCACATGGGCTACGTCACCATGGGCATCTTCTCGATGAACCAGGAAGGCGTGCAGGGCGCGATCTTCCAGATGCTGAGCCACGGCCTCGTGTCCGGCGCGCTGTTCCTCTGCGTCGGCGTCGTCTACGACCGCATGCACACGCGTGACATCGCGGCCTATGGCGGCCTGGTCAACAACATGCCGAAATATGCGGTGGCGTTCCTGATCTTCACCATGGCCAATGTCGGCCTTCCCGGCACCAGCGGCTTCGTCGGCGAGTTCCTGACGCTGTTCGGCATCTTCAAAGTCAACACCTGGGTGGCACTGCTTGCCGCAACCGGCGTGATCCTGTCGGCTGCCTATGCGCTGTGGCTGTACCGCCGCGTCGTCTTCGGCGCGCTGACCAAGGAAAGCCTGAAGGGCCTGTTCGACCTGTCGGGCCGCGAAAAGGTGGTGCTCTACCCGCTCGTCATCCTGGTCATCTTCTACGGTGTCTACCCGGCACCGGTGTTCGACGCCACGGCGGCTTCCGTGAAGGCGTTGGTCAATAACGTAACCGTATCGATCGACGCCGCGCAGACCGCGGCGGCGAACTGACAGGGGTTTTGCGAACCATGACGCCCGAACTCCTCTCGAGCCTCTCGCTCTCCATGCCGGAGCTGATCATCGCCGTCGGCGCGATGGCGCTGCTGATGATCGGCGTGTTCTCCGGCGAGCGCGCCAACACGACCGTGACCGGACTGGCCGTTGCGCTGCTGATTGCGGCCGGCGCCTGGATGCTGGTGTTCGGCCATGACGGGCAGGGCTATGGCACGGCCTTTATCTCCGACCCGTTCGCGCGCTTCATGAAGCTGCTGACGCTGGTTGGTGCTGTGGTGACGCTCATCATGTCGGTGGGTTTTGCCAAGGCAGAGAAGTTCGACAAGTTCGAATTCCCGGTACTGGCCATGCTGGCGACGCTCGGCATGCTGCTGATGATTTCGGCAAACGACATGCTGGCGCTCTATCTCGGGCTCGAGCTGCAGTCGCTGGCGCTCTACGTCATTGCCGCGATCAACCGCGACAACGTGCGTTCGACCGAGGCGGGCCTGAAGTACTTCGTCCTCGGTGCGCTGTCGTCGGGCATGCTGCTGTACGGTATCAGCCTGGTCTACGGCTACACCGGCCATACCTCGTTCGAGGCGATCGCAGCGGCACTGACCGGCGGCGAGCGCCAGCTCGGACTGGTCTTCGGCCTTGTGTTCGTGCTCGCCGGCCTGTGCTTCAAGATCTCGGCGGTGCCGTTCCACATGTGGACGCCCGACGTTTATGAAGGCGCGCCGACTCCGGTGACGGCATTCTTCGCCGCAGCTCCCAAGATGGCTGCGATGGCGCTGATCGTGCGCGTGACCATGGGTGCGTTCGAGCCGATCGGCCTCGACTGGCAGCAGATCATCGTCTTCGTCTCGATCGCCTCCATGGTTCTGGGCGCCTTCGCGGCAATCGGGCAGAAGAACATCAAGCGCCTGATGGCCTATTCGTCGATCGGTCACATGGGCTACGCGCTTGTCGGCCTCGCCGCCAACAGCGAAGCCGGCGTGCGCGGCGTGGTCATCTACATGCTGATCTACCTGGTGATGACGCTGGGCACCTTCGCCTTCATCCTCGCCATGCGCCGCAAGGACGGCAATGTCGAACAGATTGGCGATCTGGCCGGCCTGTCCTCGACCAATCCGATGATGGCGACGATCCTGACCATCCTGATGTTTTCGCTGGCCGGCATCCCGCCGCTGGCGGGCTTCTGGGGGAAATGGTACGTCTTCCTCGCGGCGATCGACGCCAAGCTCTACGCGCTTGCGGTGATCGGCATGCTGGCTTCGGTGGTGGGTGCCTATTACTACCTGCGCATCATCAAGATCATGTGGTTCGACGAGCCGGTCGGCGGCTTCCAGCCGATGGCGGGCGAGCTTCGCCTCGTGCTTGGCCTGTCCGGCATCTTCGTGCTGTTCTACGTTCTGATCGGCGGCCCTGTCGGGCAGATGGCTGGCGCTGCTGCCAAGACCTTCTTCTGACGGGATGGGATTCCAACTCGCACCGACCGCAAATGCCCAAGGCTTCAGGCTGGAGGCCCACCAGGCGGTAGGGTCGACCAATGCGATGGCGTTGGAGCGTGCAATGGCGGGCGATCCGGGCAAGCTCTGGATCGTCTCCAAGAAGCAGGACAGCGGTCGCGGCCGGCGCGGCCGCGTGTGGGCGACGCCGGAAGGCAATCTCGCCGCGACCCTGCTCAAGGTTCTCGATCACGATCTGCATTATGCGGCGACGCTCGGCTTCGTTGCCGGCTTGGCGCTTGCAGATGCGCTGGATGCGGTGGCGCCCAATGCCCGTTTTTCCGTCGGTGTCGATGGCGGCAGTGGGCCGGGCGTCAAGCGCTTCGAGCTGAAATGGCCGAACGACGTCCTGGCGTCGGGCGCCAAGCTTGCCGGTATCCTGCTTGAATCGACATTGCTTGGGCATGGACGGCTCGGCATCGCGATCGGCATTGGCGTCAATGTCGTTGCCCATCCGACCGACGTTCCCTATCCCGCGACGTCGCTCGCCAGCCTCGGTGCCGGCGTCGATGCCGAAACGCTGTTCCTGGCGCTTTCCGATGCGTGGAGCGAGAACGAACGCCTCTGGGCCGAGGGCAGGGGCCTGGCCGGGATCCGCAAGCGCTGGCTGGCTCGCGCCGCCGGCCTGGGCAGCGAAGTTGCCGTGCGGGTCGAGGGAAATGTGGTGCGCGGCATCTTCGAGACGATCGACGAGGATTGCCGCTTCGTTATCCGTGACGCTAAAGGTGAAACGGTCAAGATCGCCGCTGGCGATGTGCATTTCGGCGCGGTCGCTTCGGCCGGCGCGGCCTGACAGGGCTGAAAGGATTTCTGACATGGCGAAATCGGATAAGGCCGAACTCGTATTCGTGCCGCTGGGCGGCGTCGGCGAGATCGGCATGAACTTCGCGCTCTATGGCTTCGGCCCGGCGGACGCGCGTGAGTGGATCATCATCGATGTCGGCGTGACCTTCCCCGATGCGAGCCTGCCCGGCGTCGATCTGGTGCTGCCCGATACGCGTTTCATCGAGGAGGAACTGACAAACCTCCGCGGCATCATCATCACGCATGCGCATGAGGATCATTACGGCGCGCTGCACGACACCTGGCCGAGGCTCAAGGCCCCGGTCTGGATGACGCCTTTTGCTGCCGGCCTGCTGGAAGCCAAGCGGCAGTCGGAACAGGGTGCGCCGAAAATCCCGGTGACCGTCTATCGTGCCGGCGAGAAGTTCACCGTCGGTCCGTTCGAGATCGAGGCGATCGCCGTCAGCCACTCCATCCCCGAGCCGGTTTCGCTGGCGATCACCAGCCCTGCCGGCACCGTGATCCACACCGGCGACTGGAAGATCGACCCGGCGCCGGAAATCGGCCCGATGACCGACGAGGCGCGGTTCCGCGCCTATGGCGACAAGGGCGTGCTGGCGCTGGTCTGCGATTCTACCAATGCGCTGCGCGAGGGCGACTCGCCGTCCGAGCAGCAGGTCGGGCAGGGGCTGCGCAAGGTGATCGAAGAGGCCAAGGGCCGTGTCGCGGTGACGACCTTCTCGTCGAATGTCGGCCGCATCCGCTCGATCGCCGAAGCCGCGCGCGACGCCGGCCGCCAGGTTCTGGTCATGGGGCGATCGCTGAAGCGGGTCATCGATGTGTCGAGCGAGCTCGGCTACATGGACGGATTGCCGGAATTCGTTTCCGAGGAAGACTACGGCTACATCCCGCGCGAAAACCTCGTCGTCATCTGCACTGGCAGCCAGGGCGAGCCGCGGGCGGCACTGGCCAAGCTGGCCCGCGACGAGATGAAGTCGGTGGCGCTGTCGCCCGGCGACACGGTGGTGTTTTCCTCGCGTACGATCCCCGGCAACGAAAAGGCGATCCTCGAGATCAAGAACCTGCTCATCGACCAGGGCATGAAGATCATCGAGGACGGCGATGCGCTGGTCCACGTTTCCGGTCACCCGCGCCGCAGCGAACTGAAGCGCATGTACGAATGGGTCCGCCCGCGCATCGGCGTGCCGGTCCACGGCGAGGCAGCGCATCTGGTGGGCCAGGGCTCGCTGATGTCGATGTCGGGCATTCCGGAAGTGGCGCAGATCCGCGATGGCGACATGCTCCGGCTGTGGCCGGGCGCCGCGGAGATCATCGACCAGGTGCCGTTCGGCCGCGTCTACAAGGACGGCAAGCTGATCGGCTCTGACGAGGCGATGGGAATCCGCGATCGGCGCAAGCTGTCGTTTGCCGGCCATGTTGCGGTCAATGTCGTGCTCGACGATAAGTACGAGCTGTCGGGCGATCCGGACCTGGTGGCCATTGGTGTCGCTGAAGTCGATGCCGGCGGCGAGGCGCTCGAGGAATTGATGCTCGATGCGGCAATCGGCGCCGTGGACTCCATACCCCGTGCGCGCCGAAAAGACCTCGACCTGGTGCAGGAGGCCGTGCGTCGCGCAGTGCGTGGTGCCGCCAATGAGGCCTGGGGCAAGAAACCGCTGGTGACGGTGTTCGTCACCCGCTGAAGGCAGGATTTGATATGCTCGGACGCTTGAACCATGTCGCCATTGCCGTGCCGGACCTGGCGGCGGCGAGCGCGGTCTACCGCGATACGCTGGGCGCAAGGGTGACCGAGCCGCAGGCCTTGCCCGAGCATGGCGTGACGGTCGTCTTCATCGACGTCGGCAACACCAAGATCGAACTGCTCGAGCCGCTGGGCGAGGGCTCGCCGATCGCGGCATTCCTGGCCAAGAGCCCCTCGGGCGGCATGCACCATGTCTGCTACGAGGTTGACGACATCCTGGCTGCGCGGGACCATCTCAAGGCCTCGGGCGCGCGCGTGCTCGGCGACGGCAACCCAAAGACCGGCGCGCATGGCAAGCCGGTGCTTTTCCTGCACCCCAAGGACTTTCAGGGTACGCTCGTGGAGCTCGAACAGGCATGACCTGGATTTCGATCATTGCGATGTATTTCGTCTTCTGGTGGCTGACCCTGTTTGCCATCCTGCCGTTCGGCGTGAAGACGCAGGACGACGATAACAACGTCACGATGGGCACCGAGGCGAGTGCGCCGCGCGGGCCGCACATGCTGCGCGCCGTGCTGTGGACAACGGTGGTGACGGCGGTGCTGATGGGCGCGTTCTATGGCGTCACCCTCGGCCTCGGCTACAGCTTCAACGACTTTCCGCTGTTCCTGCCGAAGATCGACTGAGCGACGGCCACCGCGCGCCCTGCCGGACGTGCGGCAGGCATAGGCTGCCTTTCATGTCATTCGGGTATAGCCGGAAGACTCGTCTGTTGAAGTCGTTACTTCAACAGCGCATCGTAAGTTGATGATTGCCCAAAAAAAATGCAAGGCGCGAAGCCTTGCAATTTAAACGCGTCCGATCTGCTTTCCGTTGCCGGCGGCTGCGAGTTATCGCGCCTAGATCGCATCCTCCCAAGACTTTGACCGCGTAGGAGAGCGGATTTTTCTCCGCCCTCTCGGTTATCGGGGCACATTAGACCAAGCCGAAATGAAATGTCACGCAGAATTTTGCTTCGGCAAGAGCAATCCTGTGCTGCAATGCACAATTGTTTGGCAGGACGAGCGGGGCAACGCGACAGGTCATTCTGACGCTGCGTCGAAACGGCGTGCGCGGGTTTCCATTCGGCCATGAAATGGCTATGAAGCGCGTTCAAGCAAGCCTTTCCCGTGCCGATTCCGGCATCATCGTTTTCATGGAACATTCGATGCGTCTGTCGCGCTATTTCCTGCCTATCCTGAAAGAAAATCCCCGCGAGGCGGACATCATTTCCCACCGGCTGATGCTGCGTGCGGGCATGATCAGGCAACAGGCGGCCGGCAGCTTCTCCTGGCTGCCGCTGGGCAAGCGCGTGCTGGACAAGATCTGCCGCATCGTGCGCGAAGAGCAGGATCGTGCCGGAGCGCTTGAAATTCTGATGCCGACGATCCAGTCGGCCGACCTGTGGCGCGAAAGCGGCCGCTACGACGACTACGGCAAGGAGATGTTGCGCATCAAGGACCGGCACGAGCGCGACATGCTGTTCGGCCCGACCAACGAAGAGATGGTGACGGAAATCTTCCGGTCCTACGTCAAGACGTACAAGGACCTGCCGCTCAACCTCTACCATATCCAGTGGAAGTTCCGCGACGAGGTGCGCCCGCGCTTCGGCGTCATGCGCAGCCGCGAATTCCTGATGAAGGATGCTTATTCCTTCGACCTCGACTTCGAGGGCGCCAAGGCCGCCTACAACAGGATGTTCGTCTCCTATCTCCGTACCTTCACGCGGATGGGCCTGCAGGCTATCCCGATGCGTGCCGATACCGGCCCGATCGGTGGCGACCTGAGCCATGAGTTCATCATCCTGGCCGAAACCGGCGAAAGCCAGGTGTTCTGCCACCGCGATTACCTGGCGCTGCCAGTGCCTGGCGCCGAAACCGATTTCGGTAATGACGGCGAGATCGACGGCATCGTCAAGCAGTGGACGACGCCTTATGCGGCGACCGAAGAGATGCACGACGAAGCGGCCTGGGATGCAGTGCCCGAGGCCGACAAGGTGTCGGCGCGCGGCATCGAGGTCGGCCACATCTTCCACTTCGGCGAGAAGTATTCCAAGCCGATGGGCGCCAAGGTCATGGGCCCCGACGGCAAGGAGCATTTCGTCTCGATGGGCTCCTACGGCATCGGCCCGTCGCGGCTGATCGCCGCGATCATCGAGGCGAGCCATGACGAGAACGGCATCATCTGGCCGGAAGCGGTGGCTCCGTTCGACATCGGCCTGATCAACATGAAGGTCGGCGACGCCGAGTGCGACCGGATCTGCGACGAGGCCTACAAGGCCTTCGAAGCCGCTGGCAAGGACGTGCTCTATGACGACACCGACCAGCGCGCCGGCGGCAAGTTCGCCACCGCCGACCTGATCGGCCTGCCGTGGCAGGTCATCGTCGGTCCGCGCGGTGCTGCTGCCGGCGAGGTCGAGATCAAGAACCGCAAGACCGGCGAGCGCGAAACGCTGCCGGTGGCTGCCGCACTCGCCAAGCTGGGCGCCAAGGCATGAGCCAAGTGACGGCGGCCAAGCCAGCCGGAGCCGGGCCGTTCTCGGTGTTCGAGCGCATGGTGGCCTGGCGCTACCTGCGTTCGAAGCGCAAGGAAACGGTGATCTCGGTCATCGCCTCGATCTCGTTCCTCGGCATCATGCTCGGCGTCGCCACGCTGATCGTGGTGATGGCGGTGATGAACGGGTTTCGCGCCGAACTCCTGACCCGTATCCTCGGCGTCAACGGCCATCTGGTCGTGACCGCGATCGATACGCCGCTCGAGGACTATTCGGCGGTCGCCGACCGCATCAACGGCGTTGCCGGCGTGAAATATGCCATCCCGCTGGTCGAGGGCCAGGTGCTGGCACAGGGCAATGTCGGCGCGGGTGCCGGCGCGCTGGTGCGCGGCATCAGGGGCAGCGACCTCGGCAAGGTGACGCTGGTCGCCAACAACATCAAGCAGGGCTCGATCGTCGGCTTCGACGAGGGCGAGGGCGTCGTCATCGGCAAGCGCATGGCCGAGAACATGGGCCTGGTGCTGGGCGATTCCATCCGGCTGATCTCGCCAGACGGCGACGTCACGCCGATGGGCACGACGCCGCGGGCGAAAGCCTATCCGATCTCCGGCATCTTCGAGGTCGGCATGTCCGAGTATGACAGCTCGATCGTCTTCATGCCGCTCAACGAGGCCCAGCTCTACTTCAATTCCGAAGGCAAGGTCGGCTCGATCGAGATCTATGTCGACAATCCCGACGATGTCGATGCGCTGAAGACCAAGGTGGAGGAGGCGGCCCAGCGGCCGATCTTCCTGACCGACTGGCGCCAGCGCAACCAGACCTTCTTTTCCGCGCTGCAGGTCGAACGCAACGTCATGTTCATGATCCTGACGCTGATCGTGCTGGTCGCGGCGCTGAACATCATTTCAGGCCTCATCATGCTGGTGAAGGACAAGGGTCACGACATCGCCATCCTGCGCACGATGGGCGCGACGCGGGGTGCCGTCATGCGCATCTTCTTGATGACGGGCGCGGCCATCGGCATGACCGGCACCATTGCCGGCGTGCTGCTCGGCGTCGTCATCTGCCTCAATGTCGAGCGCATCAGGCAGTTCTTCTCGTGGCTGTCGGGCACGGTTCTGTTCAATCCCGAGCTCTATTTCCTCAGCCAGCTGCCGGCCAAGATGGATGTGAGTGAGACGGTATCGGTGGTTCTCATGGCGCTTGTGCTGTCGTTCCTCGCGACACTGTTTCCGGCATGGCGGGCGGCAACGCTCGATCCGGTCGAAGCGCTGAGGTACGAATGATGGCCACTGAAGCCGTTATCGAACTCAAGAGCGTCGAACGCCATTACGAGCAGGGCTCGCGCAAGCTGACGATCCTGAATGACGCCAACTTCTCGCTCACGCCGGGCGAGATGGTGGCGTTGGTGGCGCCGTCGGGCGCCGGCAAGTCGACGCTGCTGCACACCGCCGGCCTGCTGGAGCGCCCGGACGGCGGCGACGTCATCCTGAACGGACGCGCCTGCGGGCGGCTTTCGGACGACGAGCGTACCGCGATCCGCCGCAACGACGTCGGCTTCGTCTATCAGTTCCATCACCTGCTGCCCGAATTCTCGGCGCTGGAGAATGTGATGATGCCGCAGCTGCTGAAGGGGCTCAGCCCTGCCCAGGCGAGCGAGCGTGCGGCGCAACTGCTCGACTACATGAAGATCGGCAAGCGCGCCGAGCACCGGCCGTCCGAGCTCTCCGGCGGCGAGCAGCAGCGCGTGGCGATCGCACGAGCGGTGGCCAATGCGCCGCTGGTGCTGCTGGCCGACGAGCCGACCGGCAATCTCGACCCGGTGACGGCAGGCTATGTCTTCGACGCGCTTTCGGCGCTCGTCAGGCAATCCGGTCTGGCGGCGCTGATTGCCACGCACAACCACGAACTGGCCGGGCGCATGGACCGCCGCGTGACGCTCGCCGAGGGCAAGATCGTTCCGCTGCGCTAGCTGCGGGCGGTCACCCCGGGCGCCTATTCCTGCAGACTTCACTTCAATGCCGGTGATGGCTGACGCGCGTTCGTTAACGCGCGGCGGTGGTCGTTCGCGCGCATAAACCCTTCATTTACTGTCGAATCGCTCGGCGCGAACGCCGGCGCCCGAATGCAATTGGCGCACGTTGACATTTGAACAAAAATAGAACAAATTACGAACATATTAAAAACAGGAGCGACAGATGGCTGAGCTGGTACAGGATGTCATTTCGATGGTCTGCATGAGCACCTTCCTCGTCACCATGGCGATGTGGATCGGCGCACTGTGATTGAATGCCGGTTCGGCCTCTTTTCGATGGGGTTCTGAACCGATGAGGAATGCGGCACCGGGACATATCCCGATGCCGGAATGAGCCGAGGGCTCGACACTGCGCTTGAAGCCCGCCGCAATGTTGGGGGCGGCAGGCGGGTTCCTAGGCGGTCTTTCGGACGCTCTCGGCGATCATGTCTGCCGGTCCGAATATCTCTTCGAACGCCGCCTTGAGCGCAACGTCGAGGTCGCTCATCGTCACCGGCAGGCCAAGGTCGACAAGGCTGGTGACGCCGTGGTCGGTGACGCCGCAAGGCACGATGCCGGAGAAGTGGCCGAGCTCGGGTTCGACGTTGATGGCGATGCCGTGGAAGCTCACCCAGCGACGCAGGCGTATGCCGATGGCGGCAATCTTGTCTTCCGCGGGTGAACCGTCCGGCAGGGCCGGGCGGTCGGGTCTGACCACCCATACACCGACCCTGTCCTCGCGGCGTTCGCCCTTCACGTTGAAGGCGGCGAGCGCCAATATGATCCAGGCCTCGAGTGCCGCGACGAAGGCGCGCACGTCCTCGCGCCGGCGCTTGAGGTCGAGCATGACGTAGGCCACACGCTGGCCGGGGCCGTGATAGGTGTATTCGCCGCCGCGGCCGGTCTTGAAGACGGGGAAGCGGTCGGGCTCGACCAGATCCTGTTCCTGGGCGCTGGTGCCGGCGGTGTAGATCGGCGGATGCTCGACCAGCCAGACCATCTCGCCGGCACTGCCCTGGCGAATCGCGTCGGCGCGCTCTTCCATGATCGCGAGTGCCTGGTCGTAGGGGGTAAGGCCGGGTTCGATTCGCCATTCGACCGGGGCTGAGCCGGGAAGGGCGAGAAACGACGTGGCGATCAGGCTGCGTTCGGTCATCTGGACGGTCCGTTCTTCGGCCTGATATGGCCGCTTGCGGCCAAAACGTCCAGTCCCCGCGCCCGGAAAGCCGGCTATTGCCTGAAGTGGCGGCGTCTTCCGCTGCGGCAAGCAAGAATGATGGACGAATATCGCACAGGGCGCTTGTTTCCCCGGAAACGATTTGCTACATGCCGCGAGCCGGTTCGGACCGGCCCTTCGTGACAGTGCGGTCGTGGCGGAATTGGTAGACGCGCAGCGTTGAGGTCGCTGTGGGGCAACCCGTGGAAGTTCGAGTCTTCTCGACCGCACCATCACTTTTCAGGTGAATACCAAATCACCTGAGCGAGCTGTTCCATCCAGGATGAAACAGCTTGAGCCACCCCGGGGCTCGCCGGTGTTTTTCAGGAATTACAGAGAGTTGCGCAGCCTTGCTGCCGTTGATTGCGGCGTCCTGGGATGCCAGCCGCCCCAAGGGCTGGGCATCGTGTCGGTTCCGTAGCCGCGACAGCAGCGCTTCGGAAGTGAACGGATGTCCTGAAAGCTCGATGCGAGGCCAGCTAGTTGCGGGTCAGCTCGATTGTCGCCGTCACGACCTTCTTTCCTGTCTGGGGATGCGGTTCGATGGTGACGATCCGCATATGCCCGGTGCCGACGCTTGCCAGTTGCATGCTGGCGACGCGCGAGCCGGAGCCCTTGTCCGGCCAGACGATCTGGAGATTGAGCGTGTCGCCGGTGCGGGTGCCGGAAAGCCGCGCGGCACCACGCCTCGAACCGACATATGAGCCGGTGTAGCGCCTGCCGTTGGCTTGAAGATCGACACCTATGCGGCGGGAGAACATGACTTTAGCGCGGCAGGCGCCAGCGAGGTTGAGGGCCGTGCCGTCGGCGCGGGAATCGAGGCTGCAGGAGACGGAAAGCGGCATCGCGCCGGGTTTCAATCGTACCTGCCCACCACCATGCCAATTGCCGGAAAGAGCTTCGAGAAAGGCATTCTCGTCCGCAATCGCTGCGGAGGAGGTGAACATCGCCAGAAGAAGTGCCAATGCCGAGGTCATCATGTCGCCGATCTCTTCGAAAGGCCTGCTCCATCCGGAGCGGACGACTGCTGGTCCGGCGAACTTATGGGGTGTGGGCAAGGTTGTCAAAATGCCCGGCCCAGCCTGATGCCGATTGCGGGGCCGGGGCAAGAAGGATGCCGAGTTGTCCGGGGCAGTGCGGCCTATGGTGCATGACCTGCCGCAAGTGAGCGGTGACGGGGCTGGCCCGTCACCGTCGCTAGGCGTTACAGGTCGACGCCGGCAAGCTTGGTCATGAGCTGTTGCCGGTCGTCGGCGGACTTGAGGCGGATCGTCAGGCTCTCGCTCTTCACCGGAACCTGAGGCGGCAGGCTGACGTCGATATCGGCCGCGTGTTGTGCCGCCCAGTCCTTGAAACGAGGCAGCTTGTTTGCGCCGCTGATCGGGAAGGTGAAGCTGTATTTGAAGGTCATTTGAACAGTCCAAAGGAATGCCGTCGGCAACGAGCGGCGCGCGACAACGCAGCAGATCGCTCGGCCGGGACAGGCAGATTCGTGATGTGGTGAGGGTGTCGCGTTCCTGGTGCCGCTCTTGCTCTCGCAGGTAGTGGCACCAGGCTATCAGCCTATTTGGAGGCCGCCTTTGCAGATGACGAGGATGGCAAAGGATTTTTGCATGGCCGATATCTCGGCCATATGGGCAGGATTGTCAAACGGGCCGCCCGGGTCTGACCCGGGCGGCCCGCAAGACTGTCATTTCTCCGGCCGCTTCACCGGCCGCGCCAGGCGAGCAGCCGCATGGCGTTTGCCGTCACAAGGACCGTCGCGCCGGTGTCGGCCAGGATCGCCGGCCACAGGCCGGTGAGGCCAATGATCGTCGTTACCAGGAACACGGCCTTCAAGCCGAGCGCGATGGTGATGTTCTGGGTGATGTTGCCCATCACCGACTTCGAAAGTGCGATCATGTCGGGGATATCGCTGACGCGGCCATGGAGGATGGCTGCATCGGCGGTCTCCAGCGCGACGTCGGTGCCGCCGCCCATGGCGATGCCGAAATCGGCGGCCGCAAGGGCAGGGGCGTCGTTGATGCCGTCGCCGACCTTGGCGACCACCTGGCCCTGCTGCTGCAACTCGCGAACGATGCGCTGCTTGTCGTCGGGCAGCAAGCCGGCTCGTACCGAGATGCCGAGGCCCTTGCCGATGGCACGTGCGGTGGCCTCGTTGTCGCCGGTCAGCATCACCGTTGAGATGCCTTCGGCCTTCAGCCTCGCTAGGGCGGCGACGGCGTCGGGACGCGGCTCGTCGCGCATGGCGATGAGGCCGATTGCCTTGCTGTCGACCAGAAGCACCGAGACGGTCTTGCCCTCGGCATTGAAGGCCGCAATCCGTTCCTTGTGCTCGGCGCTGAGAGCCGCGAGATCGTCGGCGGCATTCGGGGAGGCGAGGAACACCTCTTCGCCGCCGACCTTGGCCGTGACGCCCTTGCCGGCGACGGCCTTCGCCGCCACGGCCGGGGGCACAGGCACGCCATCGGCCTTGGCGCGGCCGAGGATGGCAACCGCCAGCGGGTGGCTGGAGCCGGTCTCGAGTGCTGCGGCCAGCGACAGGACATTTGCCTCGGAACGGCCGATGGCGACGATGTCCGTCACCTTCGGCTTGCCTTCGGTCAGCGTGCCGGTCTTGTCGAGCGCGACCGAGGTCACCCGGCGCATCCCTTCCAGCACGGCGCCACCCTTGAGCAGCAGGCCGCGGCGCGCGCCAGCGGACAGGCCGGCGGCAATGGCAGCGGGTGTCGAGATGACCAGGGCGCAGGGGCAGCCGATCAGCAGGATGGCGAGGCCCTTGTAGATCCATTCCTGCCAGTCGCCACCGGCAACCAGCGGCGGCATGACGGCGACCAGCGCGCCGACGACAAGCACCGCGGGCGTGTAGTAGCGCGAGAAGCGATCGATGAAGCGCTCGGTCGGGGCCTTGCTCTCCTGGGCCTCCTCGACCAGCTGGATGACGCGGGCGATGGTGTTGTCGGCCGAGGTTGCCGTGACACGAACCTTGAGCACGGCGTCGGTGTTGATGGTGCCGGCAAAGACGGCGTCGCCGACGCTCTTCAGCTTCGGCACGCTTTCGCCGGTGACAGGCGCTTCGTCGAGCGTGCTCGAGCCTTCGACGACGGTGCCGTCGGCCGCGACCCGGTCGCCGGGGCGAATCAGGATCACCGAGCCGAGCGCCAGCGAGTCGGCTGGGACTTCACGCGTCACGCCACCTTCTTCGACCAAGGCGGTCTTGGGGACGAGGTCGGCTAGGCCGCGGATGCTGGCGCGGGCGCGGCGGGCAGCAACGCCCTCGAGCAGCTCGCCGATGAGGAACAGCAGTACCACCATCGCCGCTTCCTCGGTGGCACCGATGAAGACCGCGCCCACGGCGGCGATCGTCATCAGCGTCTCGATGGAGAAAGGCGTGCCGGTGATGGCGCCGGCATAGGCGCGGCGGGCGACGGGGATCAGGCCGACGGCCAGCGCCACCAGGAAGGCCCAGTGTCCGATCTGCGGCATCAGCTGACCGATGGCGTAGGCGGCGACAAGCGCCGTGCCACAGGCGATGGTCATCTTCGCCTTGCGGGTTTTCCACCAGGGTCCGTCATCGAGGTCGAAGTGGTTGTGGCCCGCGTCGGCAGGTTCGTCATGGGCAGCAACACCGCCGTGGCCGTGGCCCGTGTGATCGTGACCCGAGTGATCGTGCTTGTGATCATGCCCGGAATGGTCGTGTCCCGGATGGTCGTGGCCTGAGTGATCATGACCTGAATGGTCATGCCCCTTGTGATCATGATCGTGGCTGCAGCCCGGGCCGTGCTCGTGCGCCTTGGCCTTCGGTTCCGCGGTCCGCGCCGCGCCCAGCGAAGCGACGGAATAGCCGAGCGCCTTGACCTGCCGCGAAATCTCGGTGGTCGGGGCCGGGCCGCGATGCGACACCGTCATGGTGCCTGCCGAGACCGAGATGCCAACTTCGGTAATCCCGGGGAGGCGGGTCACCGCGTTTTCGATCTTGGTCGCGCAGGAGGCGCAGTCCATGCCGCCGACGCGAAAGCGCGTCCTGCCGATGCTGGCATCGTTCATTTCAAGTCCTTTCAATCCTATATGACCTGATGCTAGAATCTCTAGCCACTAGAGGATCAAGAGGTTTTTCGAGATGAACATTCCGATTGGCGAACTGGCCCGGCGCACCGGCGTGAAAGTGCCGACGATCCGCTTCTACGAGCAGATCGGGCTGATTGCAGCGCCACCGCGCACCGAGGGCAACCAGCGCCGCTACGGCAAACCGGAGGTCGATCGGCTGAACTTCATCCGCCATGCCCGCGAGCTTGGGTTCGAGGTCGAGCACATCCGCGGGCTTCTCGCCATGTCGCAGGAACCGCAGGCGTCGTGCCATCAGGCCGACAGCATCGCCAAGGCGCATCTGCTGGAGGTGGACAGGCGCATCGAACGGCTCCAGGCGCTGCGCGGCGAGCTGTCGCGGATGATCGACGAATGCGGCCACGGCCGTATCTGCGACTGTCGCATCATCGAGGTGCTGGCCGATCACAGGCAATGCGCAAGCGAGCATGCGGCCTGATTGGAACAGGGTGGAAATGGCTGATCCGCAAGGCCTGATCGTGCGGTATTTCATTTGATATTCCGACCCTTGGCGGGCTAGGGATAACCCACCTCGAATCCCGAAATCCGCAAGCGGGAAGCGCCGATGGAAGCCCGACACGACCATATGCACGGCGCCGACGCCGCTGATTCTGTCCGCGCCGAAATCTACGGCGAGGATGGGGCCATCCTTGCGTCGTACCTCGCCCATATCGGCGCGGCGATCGCAGATCGCGACACGCTGTCGCTGAAGCGCGACGTCTCTGGCCTCCACCAATCCGAACTCGGCGACCTGCTGGAGGCGTTGCTGCCCGAACAGCGGCTTGCACTGGTCGAGTTGATGGGGTCCGACTTCGACTTTTCGGCGCTGACCGAGGTCGACGAGGCGATCCGCCTCGACATCGTCGACAACCTTCCCAACGAGCAGATCGCCCAGGCCGTCCAGGAGCTCGATTCCGACGACGCCGTCTACATCCTCGAGGATCTCGACGCCGAGGACCAGAACGAGATCCTGGCGCAACTGCCGTTCACCGAGCGCATCAGGCTGCGCCGCTCGCTCGACTATCCCGAAGAATCGGCCGGCCGGCGCATGCAGACGGAATTCGTCGCGGTGCCGCCGTTCTGGACCATTGGCCAGACCATCGACTATCTGCGCGACGACAAGGACCTGCCCGACCAATTCAGCCAGGTCTTCGTGATCGACCCGACCTTCAAGCTTCTTGGGGCTGTCGATCTCGACCAGATCCTGCGCACCAAGCGCGCGGTCAAGATCGAAGAGGTGATGCACGAGACGCGGCACGCCATTCCCGCGACGATGGACCAGGAAGAGGCGGCGCGCGAATTCGAGCAATACGATCTGCTGTCCGCCGCCGTCGTCGACGAGAACGAGCGGCTGGTCGGCGTGCTGACCATCGACGACGTGGTCGACGTCATCCAGCAGGAGGCCGAAGAAGATCTTCTGCGCATGGGTGGCGTTGGCGACGAAGAGCTGTCGGACACCGTCGCCGCCACCTCGCGCTCGCGCGTGCCCTGGCTTTTGGTCAATCTCGGCACCGCCTTCATTTCGGCGTCGGTGATCAGCCAGTTCGGCGCGACCATCGAGGAGATGGTGGCGCTGGCCGCGCTGATGCCTATCGTTGCCTCGCTCGGCGGCAATGCCGGCACCCAGACGATGACAGTGACGGTGCGGGCGCTCGCCACGCGCGACCTCGACATCTACAACGCCGGCCGCGTCATTCGCCGCGAGGTGATGGTCGGGCTGCTCAACGGCGCGGTGATTGCGGCCATCCTCGGCCTGGTCGCCGGTCTGTGGTTCCACAATCCCGACCTGGGCTTTGTCATCGCCGCGGCGATGGTGCTCAACATGCTGGCGGCGGCACTCGGCGGTATCCTGATTCCGCTTTTGCTCGACAAGGTCGGCGCCGACCCGGCGATTTCGTCATCGATCTTCACGACCATGATCACCGACGTGATCGGCTTTCTTGCCTTCCTCAGCCTCGCGACATGGTGGTTGCATCTCGGCGGCGGATGACGCCGAAATCCGGGTTCGGCTTTCGCCAGGGCCTTGCCGGAACTGCAACCCTGGCGTGTCCTCCGCGTGTGTGGTCGAGCGGAGTATTGCCGGCTACAGAGACGGTTGAGTTCAATTGACTTTTACGTAAATCGCGTGCGAGACTCCGCGCGGATCAACCATGGTCCTTGCCGTGTGGCGCTTGCCGTCACCCGGCATATTCGCCTCGGCTAGTGCCCGGCATGATTTTGAGGCGGGGCGGTCTTGCTCGCGGGGTGGAGGAACGATGCGGGAATATTATTCGATCACCGAACTGACCCGCGAATTCGACATCTCGACGCGGACCTTGCGCTTCTATGAAGATGAAGGGCTGGTGCAGCCGGTGCGTCGCGGCCGGACCCGGCTGTTCCGGCCGTCCGACCGGCATCTCATTCGCCAGATCATGCGCGGGAAGCGCCTTGGTTTCTCGATCAACGAGATCCGCGAGATCATCCAGATGTATCGCGAGCCGCCCGGCGAGGTCGGCCAGCTCAAGCTGATGATCAAGCGCATCGAGGAGAAGCGCGAGGATTTGCGCCAGAAGCGTCGCGACCTCGAGGAGACGCTCGCCGAACTGGACCAGGCCGAAGAATCCTGTGTCGAGCGGCTGGTGGAACTGGGCGTCAATACCTGACGCGGGTTGCGTGAGCTGCGGCGGTTGGAGGGTTGTGCGTCCTTCGACAAGCTCAGGATGAGGACCGTTGGCGTTGCCGGCAGGTGTTGACGGTCAGCGCCTTCGATTCTGGTTGAAAATCAGAGCCTTCGACTCTTCTTGGGACCGCAGTCTTAGGGGGCGCAGTCTTGAGTGCAGCGTCTACGGTCCTCATCCTGAGGCAGCGCCTATAGTCCTCATCTTGAGCTTGTCGAAGGACGCACGACTTGGCCGCCGCCATCGATCAAGCGCATTGCCGAAAATGGGGAACGCCTCAGATCCAGCGGCGGACCTTCTTCGCGTAGTCGATGTATTTCTTGCCGAAGCGCGCCTGCAGGTGCTTTTCCTCGCGCTCGATGGCGAGCTTCTGGGTTGCGAAAGCGGCGATCAGTGCCAGGAGGATGAACCAGAGGCTGCCGCTGACCATGCCGATGCCGATCATCAGCAGTGTGTTGCCGAAGTAGATCGGGTTGCGGGTGAAGGAGAACGGCCCGTTCGTCACCAGATGGTCCGAGGCCTTGTCCGGCCGGATGGTGGTGTTGCCGCGCTTCAGGGCGCGCATCGCCGACACCTCGATCGCGACAAAGCCGGCGATCGCCAGCCAGCCGGCGGCAAACAAGAGATCCGAGATCGGCTCGGTGATCCAGGGCAGCGGATAGAGCAGTCCAAGCACGATGGCGATGGCAATCGCCAGCAGGTAGATGATAGGCGGCCATGGCACCCGGTTGGGGGCTGCCTTGATGTCGGTCATTGCGATCCTCCCGATGGTATTTCGCCGTCCGTCCTTGCGGTGCACATGGCGGCGGTGTCGCCGACACGCGACTTCAGTTCAGGGCTTTGGTCGCTGGCATAGAGGCGGTCGAGCGAATCGTCCTTCTGCAGCTCGTCGAGCATGCAGACACAGTAGCGCGTGCAGAAATCGGTGTCGCGGCTTTGCTCGCACGAGATCTGGCAGGACTTGAGGAAGCCGACTTCGCGGGTTTCGACGGGTGCCGGGAAGACCTGCGCCCAGGCCCAGACCAAGGAAATCAGCACGGGCTGGTGGATGAGGTAGAAGGCGAGGCTGTGGCGGCCGAAGAAGTCGAGCGGTTTCGACCAAGTGCCGGGTTTCAACTGCGCCAGCCGGTCGTACAGGCCGGATTTCAGCGCCAGCCCGGCAACGCCCATGCCTGCCAGAACCGCACCGAAGAAGGGGAAGACGGGCACGAAATCGTTGGAGCGCGGGGCAACGGTGTTAAGGCCGATCCAGAGCAGGGCCGGGTGGTTGAAGGCATCGTTGCGCAGATAGATCGGCGCCAGGATCACCAGCACGGCGGCGGCCAGCGTCAACAGCGGCGGCAGGCGCAGGAAGGCGAGGCCGACGACGCTGGCAAAGGCGATCTGGTGCAGGATGCCGAAGAAGATGAAAGTGTTGGGCATGGCGAACCATGTCGCCACCGAAATTGCCGCGGCGGCGGCAACCACCATCGCCAGCCGCTTGCGGAAACCGCGCCAACGGATGCCTTTTGCGTGGGCAAGGACGAGGCTTACGCCGACAAGAAACAGGAAGCTCGACGCAATCGAGCGGGCGAACAGCTTCCAGCCGCCGAAGGCGGTCATGCCAGGGTCGGCGTAGCCGAAGAACTCGAGGTCCCAGGCGAAATGGTAGACGGCCATGGCGACGAGGGCCACGCCACGGGCAATGTCGATCACCTTAACGCGCGGTGTCCGGGCTTGAAGTTGGTCGGTGGTCGGTTGCATCGTCATGGCCATTCGCTTGGGCTTCGGGTGTTTCGCCGCCCATGCAGCACTATCATGGTTGAACCGCGGCAAGAGAGGGACTAGCCAACGTCATGCACAGGGTTCGGGGATGCCTGCAATGAACGGTCGTGTGATGTCGCTGACCGAGGAACTGGTGGCACTTTGCCATCGTGAGGTGGCTGATGCCGGCCCCGATCCTGATGCGCAGCACCTCGACGATGCCGATTACGAACGCATGATCGACAAGACGCTTGCCGCCTATCCCGGCAATGGGCCGCTGTGGCTGTTTGCCTATGGCTCGCTGATCTGGAAGCCCGAGGTCGAACACACCGACGAAAGGGTGGCGCTGGCGCGCGGTTGGCACCGTTCGTTCTGCATCAACATGACCCGCTGGCGCGCCACAAAGACTGAGCCCGGGCTGATGATGGGCATGGATCGCGGCGGCCAATGCAAGGGCGTGGCGCTCAGGCTGACGGACGGCGACCGGCGCGAGCAACTGGACAAGCTGTTTCGCCGCGAGATGACGCTGAAGCCCTCGACCTACAAGCCGCGCTGGCTGAACCTCGCCACCGATGAGGGGCCGTTGACCGCACTCGCTTTCGTCATCAACCGTCAAGGCCATGCCTATGCCGGGGCGCTTGGCGAGGACGAGGTCGTAAAGCGTCTGGCCACGACCTGCGGCCACTGGGGCTCGGCCGCCGACTATCTCTACAATGTGGTCAAGAACCTGGAGCAGCGTTCCATCCACGACCGGCATCTGTGGCGGCTGCAGCACCTGGTGGCCGAACGAATCACCGCGCGCGGCTGATCGCAAGAACGCCGCATTCGAGCGCCGCGGCGTCGGAATTTGGTTTGCCGCCCAAGCCATTTGTTTCTATAGTTGCGGCGTCGTCGGTTCCGTTACGGAATCAAGAGGGAATGCGGTAAGGTCCATTAGAGGGTCCGAAGCCGTGGCTGCCCCCGCAACTGTATGCGGCTAGTCCTCCCCAAATGCCACTGAAGCTTGCTTCGGGAAGGCGGGGAAGGGTGCCAATCCGCAAGCCAGGAGACCTGCCGGCGACAGGCACTTATCTCTGTGCCCTCGGGTGGAGGGCGAAAGGACTTATGATGAACACTGTTTCTGCTCTCGGCACCGACGTCTCCTCGCAGTCGCGTATCATGCAGCTGGCTCTTGCCGCGCTGCTCGGCCTTTTCGTTGTTGGCTTCCTCGGGTTCTCGCACATGGAAGTGGTGCACAATGCTGCCCACGACTATCGCCACTCGATGGCTTTCCCCTGCCACTAACGAAAGCAAGCCAACCATGTCCGTCTTTCGCAACGTCGTGTTCATCGCGGCGATCAGTGGCCTATTGGCCGGCGTGATCCTTGCTGCGCTCCAGACCTATTCAACCGATCCGCTGATCTTCAAGGCGGAGACCTATGAAAACGCCGGCGGCCACGACCACGGCGCGGCACCCGTGGCCGGTACCGAAGCGACCGCGCCTGCTGCCGACGCACAGGCTGTGGCGCCGGCCGAGGAAGAAGCGTGGGCGCCTGCCGACGGCTTCGAGCGTTTCGCTTACTCGGCGCTCGCCAACATCGTCAGTGGCATCGCTTTCGGACTGATCCTGGTCGCCGTCTCCGAGTTTGCCGGCGGCATCGCCAACTGGCGCCAGGGCGTGTTCTGGGGTTTTGCCGGCTTTGCCGTCTTCACCTTGGCGCCTGGTCTCGGCCTGCCGCCGGAACTGCCGGCCATGCCTGCCGCCGATCTCGTCTCGCGCCAGATATGGTGGACGCTGACTGTCGTGGCCACCGCTGCTGGCCTCGCGCTGATTGCCTTCAAGCAGTCGTTGCCGCTGGCTGTCCTCGGCGTTGCGCTGATCGTCGCGCCGCACATCGTCGGGGCGCCGCAGCCGGAAAGCCATGAGTCACCGATCCCGGCCGACCTGCACCACAGCTTTGTCGTCGCTGTCACCATCTCCAACCTGGTGTTCTGGGTCGTGCTGGGCGCGGTGGCAGGCTACGTGCGCAATCGCTTCATGAGCGAACCCGCACAGTCGCTGAACGGTCGCCTTGCCTGAGACGCTGACCTTCCTGCTCGGCGGTGCGCGCTCCGGCAAGAGCGCGCATGCCGAGCGGCTCATCACGCAAATTCCTGCTCCGTGGACCTACATCGCCACGGCGCAGGCCTATGACGACGAGATGCGCGAGCGCATCTCGATCCATCGTGATCGCCGCGGCGAAGGCTGGCAAACGCTCGACGCACCGCTGGATATCGCGGGCGCGCTTGGCAGCGTGCCCGAGGGCGCGCCGGTGCTGGTCGACTGCCTGACGCTCTGGCTCACCAATCACATGCTGGCCGATCACGATGTCGAGGCCGAATGCGCCGCCCTCGCGGACGTGCTGTCGCGCCCGCGAGGGCCGTGGTTCGTGGTCTCCAACGAGGTCGGGCTCGGAATCGTGCCCGACAATGCACTGGCCCGTCGCTTCCGTGACGATGCTGGCCGCCTCAACCAGAAGGTGGCGGCCGTGGCCGACGCGGTGCTGTACATGGTCGCCGGTCTGCCGATGAAGGTGAAATGATGAAGACGATCGACGAACAGGAAGCTGAGCGCCACCGCGCCAAGATGGCCAAGCGGAAGGCGGTGCAGGATGCCGAGGTGGCGGGAAAGACCATCGTCGAGAAGGGACTGCTGATCGTCAACACCGGTCCCGGTAAAGGCAAGTCGACGGCGGCCTTCGGGCTGGCGCTGCGCATGCTCGGCTATGGCCATCGCGTCGGCGTCGTGCAGTTCATCAAGGGTGCCTGGCATTCCGGCGAGCAGGACGCGTTTGCCGCCTTCGGCGACCGCGTCGTGTGGCACACGATGGGCGAGGGCTTCACCTGGGAGACGCAGGACAAGATGCGCGACATTGCTGCTGCAGAGGCTGCCTGGGCGAAAGCGCAGGAGCTTTTGGCAGACCCGAGCATCTCACTCGTCGTGCTCGATGAACTCAACATTGCGCTGCGCTATGACTATCTCGATCTCGATGCTGTCGTCTCGACGCTCAAGGGCCGGCGCGAGGGCCTGCATGTCGTGGTCACTGGCCGCAACGCCAAGCCGGCACTGGTCGAGGCTGCCGATCTCGTCACCGAAATGGGCGCTACCAAGCATCACTTCGCTGCCGGCGTGAAGGCGCAGAAGGGGATCGAGTTCTAGCTTTCGGTGCGTCAGAGCCAGATGGCGAGGCCGACAAGGCCGATGGCGACGACAAGGATGGCGTCGGCCGTCCAGTAGAGGCGCAGTGCCGAGCGGATGTCCTGGGCATTGGCCTCGCGGCGGCCGCCCGATCCCATGAAGGCGTCCTCGACCATCACGCCGCCATAGGCGCGCGGGCCGGCAAGGGCGAGGCCAAGCGCGCCGGCCATTGCGGCCTCGGGCCAGCCGGCATTGGGCGAACGGTGCTTGTTCGCGTCGCGCCAGACGGCTTCCCATGCCGCCTTCGGGTCGGCACCGGGTATGAGGAAGGCGGCCAGCACGATGGCGAGCGCGGTCAGGCGTGAGGCCGGCAGATTGACGAGGTCGTCGAAACGGGCCGCCGCCCAGCCGAAGGCCTCGTGCCGCTTGGTGCGGTGGCCGATCATCGAGTCGGCGGTGTTGGCGGCCTTGTAGGCAGCGCCGCCGGCGAAACCGCCGATGGCGAGCCAGAAGGCAGGGGCGGTGATGCCGTCGGAGAAGTTTTCGGCCAGGCTCTCGATGGCCGCGCGGCTGACGCCGGCTTCGTCCAGGCGCTCGGGGTCGCGGCCGACGATCTGGGAGACGGCCTTGCGGCCGGCAACGATGCCGCCGCTGTCGAGCGCGTCGGCGACCGCCTTGACGTGGCTGCCGAGGCTGCGTTGGGCGACGAGGCTGGAGGCGGCGATGGCGGTGAGAAGGATGCCTAGAGGCAACAGGCCGAACAGGCGTTCGATGGCGAAGGCGATCGTGGCGGGCACAAAGACGATGACGACGAGCGCGGCCACGCCCCAGAAGCGGCGCTGAGCGTCGGTATCGGTGGCTCGGTTGAGGCTGGTGTCGAGAAAGGATATCAGATTGCCGATCCAGATCACCGGATGGCCGATCTTGCGAACCAGCCGGTCCGGGTAGCCGAGACCGAGTTCAACCAGAAGCGACAGGAAGGCGAGCGGAAAAGACATGACGCTTCTTGCAGGACGTAGGACAGGGACCGTGGACCACGGTGGCAGCCTGGAACGGGCGAGGGCGCTGTTTCCGGGAGCGCCCGAGCCGTTCGTCGACCTGTCGACCGGGATTAATCCGAACTCCTATCCGCTTTTCGAGCTGCCTGCCACAGCCTTGTCGCGTCTGCCCGAACCGGGCCGCGCGCGCGACCTCGCAGCCGTTGCCGCCACCGCCTATGGCGCGCCCTCGGCGGCCAATTTGGTGCCTGCGCCGGGCACCCAGATCCTCCTGCCGCGCATCGCCTCGCTGGTACGGCCGGGCCGCGCCTTCGTGCTCGGGCCCACCTATCAGGAACATGCCCGCGCCGCGGCGATTGCAGGCCATCAGGTGGCCGAGACAAGGGAGTTCGCCCAGCTTTTCGAGGCGGAACTCGCCGTCGTGGTCAATCCGAACAATCCCGACGGCCGCGTCGTCCAGCGCAAGGACCTGCTCGAACTCGCAGCCAGCCTGCGCGCGCGCGGCGGGCTGCTCGTGGTCGACGAGGCGTTCATGGATGTCGGGCCGCAGGCGCAGAGCCTTGCCGGTGATGTCGACATGGGTGGTCTTGTCGTTCTGCGCTCCTTCGGCAAGTTTTATGGGCTTGCCGGCATTCGGCTTGGGTTTGCGCTGGCTCACCCCGATATCGCTGGACGGCTGGAGGAAGAGCTGGGGCCGTGGTCGGTGGCGGTGCCGTCGCTGGAATACGGCATCAAGGCGCTGTCGGACGTGGACTGGCAGCGCGAGATGCGGACGACGCTGGCGCATGCCGCGCACCGGCTCGACCAGGCCTTCGCCCGCGCCGGTGTGATCGTTACCGGCGGCACATCGCTGTTTCGCCATGTCGACATTCCCGACGCCGTTGGGCTGTTCAAAGCGCTGGGGCGCGAGGGCATTTTGGTGCGCAGTTTTGCCGACCGGCCGACGCAACTGCGCTGCGGCCTCCCGGGGCACGAGGTCGAATGGCGCAGACTCGATGTGGCCCTGGGCGATTGGGCGCAGGACCGGGAAGCGACCAAGAAGGAGGCGGCGCGGTGATTTATGTCTGCCCGTTGTCGAAGGTCGACGAGACGGTCACCCGTATTGGCGCCGAACGGCTGATCTCGCTGCTCTCGGCCGGCACGGAGATGACCCGGCCGTTGGCAATTCGCGCCGAAAACCACCTGCTGATGAACATGCATGACATCGCAGCCGAGCAGGATGGCATGACACTGCCCGGTGAGGCGCATGTGCGGCAGTTGCTGGACTTCGCCCGCGCCTGGGACCGCTCGCGGCCGCTGGCGATCAACTGCTGGGCCGGCGTCAGCCGCTCGACGGCGTCCGCCTACATCATCGCGGCAGCGCTCGATCCGTCGCGCGATGAGGCCGAGCTTGCCGCGCTGTTGCGCCGGCTTTCGCCGACCGCGACGCCCAATCCAAGGCTGATTGCGGTGGCCGACCAGATTCTCGGGCGCGACGGGAGGATGGTGACCGCCATCGCTGCCCTCGGCCGCGGTGCAGATTGCTTCGAGGGTGTGCCGTTCGGGTTGGAGGTTTAGCCCGTA
Organism: Aminobacter aganoensis; assembly: GCF_014206975.1. Taxonomy (GTDB): domain Bacteria; phylum Pseudomonadota; class Alphaproteobacteria; order Rhizobiales; family Rhizobiaceae; genus Aminobacter; species Aminobacter aganoensis. Next base: position 585,186 of record NZ_JACHOU010000001.1, on the reverse strand, counting down.
GATGACGAGCGCACCAAATCCTCATGGTGAGCCTGTCGAACCATGGGTTTTGGGGTCATCAGATATGGCGCTCGGCGTCCTCGTGGTTCGACAGGCTCACCATGAGGACTACTGAGCTGTATTCGCCTGATGGCGGGCGAGCACGAAAACAAGTCTCTAAGCGATCCACTCTGCCAGCTTGGCCTTGCGGATGTCCTGCAGCAGGCGGACGAAGCCCTTGGCCTGATGGCCTGCCGTCAGGCGACCTTTTTCGGCGGTAGCGATAGCCGCATTGCCGACGACGCCATGTGGATTGAGATCGGAAGCAATCCACGAGAATCCGTGCGGGCCATGCGAACGCAGCAGGTCGAACGCGCCTTCGGCACGCTCGAAGCTCGAGGAAAAATCCTGCGCCTTGGCCATGTCGACCAGTTCCGGCCGGAAATGCAGTATCAGCGAGGTCTCGAGGTCGCCGCCATGGATACCGAGCTGCATTTCGCGGGCAGGGTACAGACCGTCGGGCGTGCCGAAACGGCCCCAGCTCGAGCGCACCGAGAGCGCGCCGTAACGCACGCGCAGTTCGCGCGAGGCGATGCCCATCACCTCCTCGTTGCCGCCATGCGAGGTGACGAACACGAACTTGCGGATGCCCGACCGGGTAATCGATGCGCCGAGTTCGGTCCAGGCGTCGACCAGCATGTTGGCCGGCAGGCTGAGCGTGCCGGGCGCATGGATGTGCTCGTCGGATTTTCCAACCGCCTGGATCGGCAGGAAGCGGGCGTCGAGATCGTCGGGCATATGGGCGAAGGTCTCGGCCAGCATGCCCTCCATGATGGCGAGGTCGGTCGAAACCGGCAGGTGCGGGCCGTGCTGCTCGATCGCGGCGACGGGGATGACGGCGATCGTCGCCTCGGGGTCGATCGCCGCAAAATCGGCCGCCTTGAAGTCGCCCCACCAGACGCGTCGCTGCTTTTTCGTCACTGTCTGGCCTCGCCGCATGAAACTCGCCTCCGACTGAATATGTCAGCGCGGGCGATTTTGTAAGAGGCGGTTACATTCGGACGCGCTCGGCCTTCGGGTCATACATCGGCTTGAGCGAGGCCTCGGCGGCGAAACGCTCGCCGGCGATCTCGATCTCGTAGCTGGAGCCGAGCACATCGGCTTCCGTTTCGTTGGCGCAGGGCACGTAGCCGAGGCCTATGGCGCCGCCGAGATGGTGGCCGTAGTTTCCCGACGTGATCGTGCCAACGATCCTGCCATCGCGGACGATGGCTTCGTTGTGAAAGAGCAGTGGTTCGGGGTCCGCCAGGCGGAACTGGACCAGTCGGCGGGTAAGGCCGGCGTCGCGCTTGCGCAATACCGCATCGCGGCCGATGAATTCGCCCTTGCCTGATTTCACCGCAAAGCCGAGTCCGGCTTCCAGGACATGGTCCTCGTCGGTGATGTCGTGACCGAAATGGCGGAACGCCTTTTCGATGCGGCAGGAATCGAGCGTGTGCAGACCGCAGAGCTTCAGGCCGAGATCGGCTCCGGCGTCCTCGATCGCCTCGAACACGTGCGCCGCCTGGTCGGTCGAGACGTAAAGCTCCCAGCCGAGCTCGCCGACATAGGTGACGCGATGGGCGCGGGCGAGGCCCATGCCGATCTCGATCTCCTGCCAGGTGCAGAACGGATTCTTGTCATTGGAAAAATCGTTGGGGCTGACCTTCTCGAGCAGTTCCCGCGAGTTCGGCCCCATCAGGCAGAGCACGCTCTCGGAGGCCGTCACATCGGTGATGACGACGAACGCGTCGCCCAGATGTTTCCGGAACCAGGCGAGGTCGCGCTGCAAGGTCGCGCCAGGGACAACGGCCAGGAAGGCAGTTGGCGAAAGGCGGGTGACCGTCAGGTCGCTCTCGATGCCGCCGCGCTGGTTGAGCATCTGAGTGTAGACGATTTTTCCAGGCTCGACGTCCATGTCGTTGGCGCAGAGGCGCTGGAGATAGGCCAGCGCGTCGCGGCCCTCGATCCTGATCTTGCCGAAGGAGGTCATGTCGAACAGGCCGACGCCGTTGCGGACGGCGAGATGTTCGTCGCGCTGGTTGTCGAACCAGTTCTGCCGCTTCCAGGAATAGCGATACTCGCGCTCCTGGCCCTCGCGGGCAAACCAGTTGGCGCGCTCCCAGCCGGCGACTTCGCCGAAAACGGCGCCGCGCGCCTTCAGATGCTCGTGCAACGGCGAGCGGCGGATGTTTCGCGACGTCGCCATCTGGCGGTAGGGGAAATGGTCGGCGTAGAGCAGGCCGAGTGTCTCCGACACGCGCTCCCTGAGGTAGCTGCGGTTTTTCTGGAACGGCTGGGCGCGGCGGATGTCGACCTCCCACAGGTCGAAGGGCGCCTCGCCATCGTGGATCCACTGCGCCAGCGCCATGCCGGCACCGCCCGAGGAGACGATGCCGATGGAGTTGTAGCCGGCGGCGACCCAGTAGCCGCCGAGTTCCGGCGCTTCGCCGAGATAATAGCGGTCGTCGGGGGTGAAGCTCTCGGGACCGTTGAAGAAGGTGTGGATGCCGGCGGTTTCCAGCATCGGCATGCGGTTGACGCCCATTTCGAGGATTGGGGCGAAATGGTCCATGTCCTCGGGCAGTTGGTCGAAGCAGAAGTCCTCGCGGATGCCGTCCATGCCCCAGGGCTTGGCCACCGGCTCGAAGGCGCCAAGCATCATCTTGCCGGCGTCTTCCTTGTAGTAGGCGCACTCGTCGGGCACCCGCAGCACCGGCAGTCGGCCAAGGCCGGGGATGGCCTCGGTGACGAGGTAGAAATGCTCGCAGGCATGCAGTGGGATGGTAACGCCGTTCTGCGCGCCGAGTTCGCGCGCCCACATGCCCGCGCAGTTGACGACGATATCGGTGTCGATGGTTCCCTGCTCGGATCCTTGCGCCCAGGACACGCCAGAGACGCGGCCATCTTTGGTATGAACCTTTGACACCTTGACGTTCTCGACGATCCTGGCGCCGCGCTGGCGTGCGCCCTTGGCCAAGGCCATGGCGATGTTGGCCGGATCGCACTGGCCGTCGAGCGGCAGATGCACCGCGCCGACCACGTCGGCGACGTTGAGATGCGGGTACATCTGCTTGACTTCGCTAGGTGAAATCTCGCGCACGTCGACATTGAACGCGCGCGCAAGCGACGCCTGGCGGTAGATCTCGTGCTTTCGCTCCTCGGTCAGCGCGACCGTAATGGAGCCGACCTGACGCATGCCGGTGGCGACCCCGGTCTCTTCCTCCAGCTTGACGTAGAGGTCGGCCGAATATTTCGCCAGCCGCGTCATGTTCTGCGACGCCCTGAGCTGTCCGATCAACCCCGCCGCGTGCCATGTCGTGCCTGATGTGAGCTGCTTGCGCTCCAGAAGCACGATGTCGGTCCAGCCGAGCTTCGCCAGATGATAGGCGACGGAGCAGCCGGACACGCCGCCGCCGATGATGACGGCGCGGGCGCGGGCGGGGATTTCGGTCATGCGGCCGTTCTCTCGTAGCTGTTGGCAAAGCGCCTCAGGCGACCGGCGGCCTCCCTCAGCACGTCGTCAGGCTGGCACAGGCTGATGCGGATGTGACCCGAGGCGGCGTCGCCGAAGCTTTTGCCTGGCATGACGGCGACCTTTTCGCTTTGGAGCAAGTCCCAGGCGAACTTCTCGCAGTCAGGCTCGATAGCGCTGACGTCGAGCATGACATACATGCCGCCTTCCGAACCGCGCACGGTGACGTTGTTCAGGCCGCGCATCTGGTCGATGAACAGGGTGCGGCGCCCGGCATAGGTGCTTGCTATCTGCTCGACGCCGAAATCGTTCTCCAGCGCCTCGATCGCCGCCCGGCTGACGAAATCGGTCAGGCCGTAAGTGGTGACGAGGTTGAGGTTGATGACCAGCGAGACGAGGTCGGCAGGGGCGGTGAGCCAGCCGATGCGCCACCCGGTCATGCCGTGGCTCTTGGACATCGAGTTGATGACCAACGTGCGCTCGGCCATGCCGGGCAGCGCGCGCGGCGACACATGCTCGCCGCCGCCGAGCGTCCAGTAGACCTCGTCCGACAAGAGCCAGAGGTCGCGACGGACGCAGAGTTCGGCGATCTCCTCCAGGCATTTCCTGCTATAGACGGCGCCGGTCGGGTTGTTCGGCGTGTTGATGAGGATCGAGCGCGTGTCGGGCTTCAGCGCTTTCTCGATCTCGTCAGCGCGCGGCTGGAAGCCGTCGGCGGCGTGCGCCTCGACCACGGTGTAGCTGGCACCGGCGGCGCGGAAGGTGCCGGGGTAGGTGGCATAATAGGGCGCCACGACCACGGCATGGTCGCCCGGATCATGCGTGGCCTGCACTGCTGCGTAAAGTGCGGCCTGGCCGCCGGGCGTGGCGATAATCTCCGAGAGCGCGGTGTCGATGCTGCTGCAGCGGGTCGAGATCTTGGCCATGGCGGCGCGCAGGCGCGGCAGGCCGGGCAACTGCGTGTAGTGGTGGTAGCCGGCACGAACGGCGTCGACGCAGGCTTCGACCGTCTCCGAGGGCGTGTCGAAGTCATGGTCGCCGACGGACAGCATGATGATCTCTTCGCCCGCCTGCTTGCGCGTCATGGCGGCGAAATGCACTTCCCAGCCGTCCTTGCCTGACGGGACGATGCCGGAGATGCGGGAAGAGGGCTTCGGCATGTCAGGCTCCCGCAGCCAGCAGGGTGGCGAGCGTCAGCCGGCTCGCACTGTCGAGCCGCGCTGTCAGTGCTCCGTAGCCGGAGACCGAAGGATGTGACGTGCCGCCGGCATGGTTGTGCGTGGCGGTGATGACCAGCACGCTGGCGCCCGCGGCCTCGCCGGCGCGGATGCCGGCAGGGGCATCCTCGAACACCAGGCAGTCCTCGGGCTTCTGGCCAAGCCGCTGGGCGCCGAGCAGGAAGCAGTCGGGGGCGGGCTTGCCGTTGGTGACTTCCTCGCCGGTGACCATGATCGGGGGGACAGGCAGGCCGGCCGCTTCGAGCCTACGCAGCGCCAGTCGGCGCGGCGCCGAAGTCACGATCGCCCAGCGGTCGAGGGGCAGGGCTTTGAGGAAGCTCGCTGCGCCATGGATCGATTCGATACCGTCGACATCGTCGAACTCGGCCTGGGTCAGCGCCTCGACCTCGGCCATCACGTCGACCCCGGGCAGGTTTAGGTTGCGGATGGTCTCATAGGCACGAACGCCGTGGATGGTCGGCAGGAAGCTTTCGACGTCGAGGCCGTGCCTGACTGCCCATGCGCTCCAGACGCGTTCAGTCGATGCGATCGAGCTCAGGATGGTGCCGTCCATGTCGAACATGAAGGCGCCGAAGGCGCGACCGGAATGGGGAAGGGACATTATGAGCGTAGCCTTTCGTTTTCGGGATCCCACAAGGGCTTGTCCTGCTGGACCGTGGCGCTGAAGCGCTCGCCGAAAATCTCGACTTCGATGGTTGCGCCCGGCACGGCCAGATCGGCACGCAGCATGCCCAGCGCGATCGATTTGTCCACCCTGTGGCCCCAACCTCCTGACGTGGTCTCACCGACAATGGCGCCATTGTGCCAGAGCGTCGACATGTAGGGCGCGTCGCAGTCGCCTGGGGTGTCGATGACGAGGGTGACGAAGCGCTTCGAAACGCCCTGCTGCTTCTCGTTGAGCAGCGCCGCCTTGCCGCGGAATACGGGCTTGTCCCATCTGACGAAGCGTTCCAATCCGCCCTGCAGGATGGTGTAGTCGGTGGAAAGGTCTCCCTTCCAGGCGCGGTAGCCCTTTTCTAGGCGGAGTGCGTCGAGCGCGAACATGCCGAACGGCTTCAGTCCGTGTTTCTGGCCGGCTGCCCAGATCGCGTCGAACACGGTAGCGGTGTCGGCAATCCTCGTGTGGATTTCCCAGCCTAGTTCGCCTGCGAAGGAGACGCGCACCAGCTTGGCCCAGCGTCCGGCGATGGTGGTCTCCTGGTGCGTCAGCCACGGCGCGGAAAGGTCGGCCCCGCAGACCTCGACCAGGATTGTCCGCGAATTGGGCCCGGCAAGGATCTGCGTCGAGTATTCCTCGGTGCGGTCGATGAGCTTGAAGGTTGCATCGGCAGGCATATGTGACTTTAGCCATTCGAAGTCGTGCCATTGCGCCACGGCAGCCGTGATCAGCGTCATCAGGTCCTCCGAGTGGCGGACAACCGACATCTCGGTGACGATGCGGCCGTGATCGTCGGCGAAATAGCAAAGCCCGATGCGGCCGACCTTGGGCACGGTGCCGGTAACCTGCGTCTCAAGCCATGCCGCGGCACCGGGTCCATCGAGATTGAAACGGCTGAAGCCGGGCAGGTCGAGGATGCCTGCGGTATCGCGCACAGCCAGGCATTCCTCGCGGATTCTTTTTTCCCATGGGCCGGAGCGGGCAAAGGTCTGGGTCGACTCAGCCGAAACATCGTCGCCCGGCTGGGCGTACCAGGTCGCGCGCTCCCAGCCATTGTAGGCGTTGAACTGGGCGCCGAGAGCGGCGATGCGGGCGTGGATGGGCGAGAGCTTGCGGTTCCGTGCAGCCGGCCATGTGTGCCGGGGAAAGTGGATTGCGTATTCGTGGCCGTAGACCTCCATGCCCTTGGCGACAGCGTAGTCAGGGGCAGAGGCAAATGAGGTGAAGCGGCGCGGGTCGCAGGACCACATGTCCCACTCCGTTTCGCCCTGAGTGACCCACTCGGCCAGCACCTTGCCCGCGCCGCCTGCCTGGGCGATGCCGAACGTGAAGACGCAGGCCTCGAAGGCATTTGGCACCCCGGGCATCGGGCCTATCAGCGGGTTGCCGTCGGGAGCGTAGGGGATCGGGCCGTTGATGATCTTGGACAGGCCGGCGGTGCCGAGGATCGGCACGCGGCGAACGGCGTCGTCGAGATACCATTCCAGCCGCTCAAGATCGTCTGGGTAAAGCTGGAAGGAAAAATCCTCAGGCATTCGGTCGTCGGGCGTTGCCCAATGGGCGCGGCAGTTGCGCTCATAGGGGCCGAGATTCATGCCGTTCTTCTCCTGGCGGAGGTAGTAGGAGGTGTCGACGTCGCGCAGCAGCGGCAGCTTGTGGCCGGCTTCCCGCGACCATGCGGCGAGCTCGGGGATTTCGTCGAACAGGATGTACTGGTGGCTGATGACCATCATCGGCACGTCGCGGCCGAACATCTTTCCGACCTCGGCGGCGCGGTAGCCTGCGGCGTTGACCACCTTCTCGCAGCGGATTTCGCCCTTTTCGGTCGCGACGACCCATTCGCCCTTGTCGCGACGGACTGAAATCACCGGGCAGAAGCGGACGATCTTCGCGCCCATGTCACGCGCGCCCTTGGCCAGGGCCTGGGTCAACTGGGCCGGGTCGATGTCGCCGTCATTGGGGTCATAGAGCGCGCCCTTGAGGTCGTGCGTCTCGATGAAGGGATAGCGGCGCTTGATCTCCTCGAGCCCGATGACGTCGATGTCCATGCCCTGGTAGCGGCCCATGCCCTTGGCGCGCTGGAATTCCTGCATGCGCTCCCTGGAGTGGGCGAGCCGGATCGAGCCGGTGACGTGGTAGTTCATCGGATAGTCGACTTCCGCCGCCAGCCCGCGATAGAGCTCGGTCGAATAGCGCTGCATGTTCATGAGCGACCAGGACGACGAGAATGTCGGCACGTTGCCGGCCGCATGCCAGGTCGAGCCCGAGGTCAGCTCGTTCTTTTCGAGCAGCACGCAATCGGTCCAGCCCGCCTTGGCGAGGTGGTAGAGCGAGGAGACGCCGACCGCGCCTCCGCCGATGATCACCACGCGTGCCGTGCTCGGCAACTCAGCCATGACTTTCTCCCCAGAAACGCAATCAATAGACTGGCGGCGATACGACCCAGATGACCACTGCCGGTGCCGTTCCCGGGTTCCTCCACCGGAACGGCTTGTGGTCGAAGCGGAAGCTGTCGCCTTCGCCAAGGCTATGCCAGGTGCCGTCGATCTCGATGTCGAAGCCGCCCGAGACGACGTAGCCGGCCTCCTCGGTGGGGCGCGTCACCGGCTTGGCCATGCCGGCGCCCGGGGCGAAGATCGAACGCAGCATTTCGAAGCTGCCGCCAAGGTCGGGCGACAGTAGTTCTTCCACAAGGCCGGATTCGCTGCTGCCCAATGTCCGGCGGCGGCCGGAGCGGACAACAACGCCGCGCTCGGCTTCGACGGGGGCTTCATGGGCGAAGAACAGGCTGATGGGCACGCCGAACAGCGCGGCGAACTCCCTGAGATCGCCGATCGACGGCGTCGACAGTCCGCGCTCGACCTGGCTGACCCAGCCAACGGAGCGGCCCAGCTTCAGGGCTATTTCGGCCAGCGTCAGTCCGCGCGACTTGCGCAGCGCGCGCAGGTCGTTGGCGAGCAGGTCGCTCGCGACATCGCTTTCCTTGCGAAGGGAGGCTGTTGCGGTCGGACTCAAAATGGCCTCGTGAAAATTTACTGCAGAATTTCATGAAACGTCATCGCTGTGAAAAATTCAAGCTCATTTTCATGACCCAGCAAGTTTCGCTTGCGAGACTCCGGGAGAGAGTGCAAAGGCTCGATTTCGAACGGGCGGTGAGGGGCGTTCCGACAATATCGATGCCATAGGGACAGCTGATGCTGGCACCGGACCAAAAACCGTTGGAACTGACTGACACAGAAATCGTCGACGAAGCGATTGTCTCTCGGCGTTCGGTGCGCGCTTTCTTGCCGACTCCTGTTGAAGACAGCGTCATCAGCGACATCCTTGAAGTCGCTGCGCGCGCGCCTTCGGGTACCAACATGCAGCCTTGGAAGGTCTACGTGACCTCGGGCGAGACGCTGCGCGGCATCAGCGACGCTATCCTCAACTCGGGTGTGCGTGCCGAAAAGGCGGTCTGGGACGAGTACAAATATTATCCCGACCAGTTTTTCGAACCCTATCTTGGCCGTCGCCGCGCCAACGGTTTTGGCCTCTATGGCGTGCTTGGCATCGGTCGCCGCGATGTCGACAGGATGCGCGCGCAGCACGACCGCAACTTCGTTTTCTTCGACGCGCCCGTGGGCATGATCTTCACCATCGACCGCCGGCTGAACCAGGGTTCGTGGATCGACTACGGCATGTTCCTGCAGAACATCATGATTGCGGCACGGGCGAGGGGACTGCATACCTGCCCGCAGGCGGCGTTTGCGCCCTACCACCGCCAGATCAGGCCGGTGCTCGGCATTCCCGAAGAAGAGGTGGTGGTCTGCGGCATGGCGCTTGGCCACGAGGACACCAGCAAGCCGGAAAGCACCTTCCGCACGGAGCGCGCCCCGCAGGACCAATGGGTGCAGTTCCTGAAATAGGTCAGACCTTGGGCCGGTTGCCCATGTAGGCGCAGCATTCCAGTTCGACCAGCGCCCCGAGCGCCAGGCCATTGGCGCCGAATGCGGACCGTGCCGGCAGTCGGTCGGGGTCGAAATAACCGGCATAGACCTTGTTGAAGTCGGGCCATCTCGACATGTCGGCCAGCATGGCCGTGCATTTGAAGATATCGGCCATGCCGAGGCCGTTCTCTTCCAGCACCGCCTTGATGTTCTCCATCGTCTGGCGCGTTTCGGCTTCCATGCCGCCGGCAACGAGTTCCAGCGTGCCGGGGCGGTTGCCCAGGGCGCCGGAGAGATAGAGCACGTCGCCGACGCGGACGGCCTGGCTGAACGGCAGCTTGAGTGCCTTGGCTTCTGCCGAATTGATGAATTCCATGATTTTTCCCCTCGGTGGCCGCATATTGCCGGCTGGAAGGCAGGCCGGCTAGCCTGATTTCTTGTGCCGCTCGGCGAGATAGCGGCGCAGGCCTGCTTCGCCGCGCGGCGTCGTCCAGCGATGGTTCCACGCGAAGGCCGGGCGGAGCAGGGGCGAAAGCAGGCGCAGGATCGGCCGTTCGACCAGCACCTGCCAGGTGAGGTCTATGTGGGTTCCCTCATCGGCCGGCGACAGCACGGCACGCCAATGGCCGTCGAAATCGCCCGTGGTCCTGACGCCGACGACCTTGCCGGGCTCGAGTTCGACCGCTTCGAGAATGAAATTCAGTTCGTAGGGCAGGAAGCCGCGGGCGCGGGCGCGCGCCCTGGCGCCGACCGTTGGCCGGTCATGCGAGGTCAGTTTCTCGACCTCCTTGTAGACGTCGCCCCACCAGAGCGGCAGCAGGCGGGGATCGGCCAGCACCTCCCACACCTCTTGCGGCGGAACCTCACGAATTTCCCAGACCTCATCGAAGCGGAACGAATTGCTCGCCATGGCCCGGCACCTTCAGACACCGAGATCGGCCTCGCCAGGGCATGGCGGGCTACGGGGATCCTAGTCCATCGCAGAGGGGCCGGCCACCGCTACCTCACCTCGTAGCCGACCTCGTCGGAGGCATGGCACAGCATCTTCCAGAACGATCGGGCGAAGGAACGGAAGACGTAGAGGTCGAAGCGGTCGGGACCGCTGCGCTGGATCTGGGCGAAGATGTCGTGGTGGGCGGTCGAGATGCCGGACCCCTGGGGGAAGGCGACGAGCGAGAAATCGACGGCGAACAGCTTTGCCAGCACCCATTCGGACCTTGGGCCGGCAACGCGAATGGCGGTTCGGCCATGGGACAGGTCGGTAATGGTGCCCATGGCCGGGGTGACTACACCGGCCGCAGATACAAGCCCTTCCGCCGTGTCGGTGAGCAAGAACTTGCCCGGTGCGAAGCCGAAGACAGTGTGGCGTTCGGATGCGGCCCCGGCGCCGGCGCCATCGGCAAGCTTGAGCCCGGTGAGGGAGGTGATGGCTGCGATCAGTTTCTTCTCCTCGCCCGGCCAGGCGGCAAGCTGGACGATGGAACCAGGAGCCATCTCGGAAAGGGTCACGCCGACGCCGTCGACGAAATTGCCGTGCGAACCGGGCCGGAACACTGCTGCGAGCGGTGAAAGCTGCTCAACCATGCATGCGCTTCCCTTCGGGGTCGAAGAAGTGGTGGCTGACGATCTCGACCGGGCCGAACCGGTCGCGCAGGGGATCTGAGACATGGGCGCGCTTGCCGTGCCTTGCCTTGCCGTCCGCGACAAGCGCCAACGCGATGTATTTTTCGAGTGCCGGCGAGAAGCATGCCGCGGTGATGTGGCCGAGCGAGCCGTGCGGGTTGTCCATGTCGACGTCCTCGACGATGTGGGCGCCGCCGCTGAGCGGGCGATTGTCGAGCGAAACCAGGCCGACGAGTTCGAGCCGGCCCGAGGCAACCAGGCCTTCGCGATCCATCATGGCCGAACCGATGAAGGGCTTTTTCCGGGACAGCATCCAACCGAGATGCAGGTCGCGGGCCGAGGTGCGGCCGTCGATCTCGGCGCCGGTTACATGGCCCTTCTCGATGCGCATCGTGCCCAGCGCCTCGAGCCCGTAGGGCACCATGCCGAAAGGCTGTCCGGCCTCGATCAGCGCTTCCCAGACGTGGATGCCATGGCCGGCGCCGGAATAGACCTCGAAGGCCATTTCGCCGGAAAAGGAGAGGCGGCAGATCATGACGGGGGCACCCGCGATCTCGCCATGGACGATGCCCATGAAAGGCAGGGCCTCGTTGTCGACCTTGGTGCCGGTGACGCAGGCGGCGAGGATTTCGCGTGCCTTCGGCCCGCCGATCGCCGCCCCCGCCCACTGGTCGGTGACCGAGGTCAGATGCACCTTGAGATCGGGCCAGACAACATCGAGGAAATATTCGAGGTGCTGCATGACCTTGCCGGCATTGGCCGTGGTGGTCGTCATCAGGAAGTCATTGTCGCCAAGCCTCCAGGTGGTGCCGTCGTCGAAGACCAGTCCATCCTCGCGCAGCATCAGGCCGTAGCGTGCCTTGCCGACCGGCAGGGTCGAAAAGACGTTGGAATAGGCGCGGTCGAGGAGTTCCGCTGCGTCCGGCCCCTGCACGGCGATCTTGCCCAGGGTCGAGACGTCGACGATGCCGGCTGTCTCGCGGGTCACTCGCGCTTCCCTGACATAGGCCTGCTCGATGGTTTCGCCCGGGCCGCCATAGATCATGGGGCGGAACCAGAGCCCGGCCGAATACATGGTGGCCTCGTTGTCGAGGTGCCAGTCGTGCATAGGCGTCAGCCGTTCGGGCTTGAGATCGCCGAAGCGCTCGGCGGCGAGCGCACCGACCGAAACCGGCGCATAGGGTGGCCGGAACCGCGTGGTGCCGACCTCGGGGATCGGCTTGCCCAGGGCTTCGGCCATGATGGCGAGGCCTGGAACGTTCGAGCCCTTGCCCTGGTCGGTTGCCATGCCGAGCGTGGTGTAGCGCTTGAGGTGCTCGACCGAGACGAAGCCTTCGATATGGGCAAGGCGCACATCGTCGGACGTCACGTCGTGCTGGAAGTCGACGAACGACTTGCCCTTGGCCCTGATCTCGAAAACCGGCGCCGGGCGCGGATCGAGTGCCGCCGGCTCGACGTCGGGCAGCGTGCCGATCTCCACCATGGCAAGGTCTGCCGCGACACGGCCGGCAGCAAAACCCTCGGCGATGGCTTGCGCGGTCGAGAAGGTGCCGTTGAATGCGCCGGCGCCAACCCAGCCCTTGCCGGCCTCGGGCGGCAGGAATGCCTGGAGCTCGGCATCCCAGAGCGGCCGTGCGCCGGCCTGGCTGGCGAGGTGGATCGTCGGCGACCAGCCGCCGGACATCAGCAGGCAGTCAGCCTCGACGCTGCGGGCGCCGGAGGACAGTGCTCCGGCTGCCTCGGTGAATGGCGCGAGCTTGATGCCGGTCAGCTTCTTGCCGCCTTCGGTGGCGGTTACGGCATGGCCTACGATCAGCTCGGCGCCGCATTGGCGGGCAAGCGTATGGCACTCCTCGGAGATTTCGGCGCGCACGTCGACGATGGTCGCCACCGTTGCTCCGGCGTTGTTGAGGGCGACGGCCGACCGGTAGGCGCTGTCGTTGTTGGTGAACACCGCGACCTTGTCGCCCGGAAGCACGCCAAACTCGTTGGCATAGCGCTGTGCCGCGCTCGCCATTACCACTCCCGGGCGGTCGTTGCCGGGAAACACCAGCGGCCGCTCGAACGCGCCGGTGGCGAGCACCACCTTGCCGGCCCTGATCGTCCAATGGCGGTGGCGCGGCGCACCCTTGGCGGGGGAGGCCTTGTGGTCGCTGACGCGCTCGACGGCGGCAAGCGTATTGTCGTCATAATAGCCCCAGACGGTGGTGCGCTTGAGCAGGCGGACGTTGGCCTGGTCCCTGAGTTCGCCGACGATGTCGGACGCCCAGGCGGCTGCCGGTTCGCCGTCGATCGTTTCGCCGGACCAGTTGGCCGAGCCGCCGAATTGCGGGTCGAGCTCGGCAAGGATGACGTTGGCGCCTGAAGCCGCTGCCTCGCGCGCAGCGGCGAGCCCGGCCGGACCTGAGCCGACGACGAGCACGTCGCAGAAGGCGTTCATGCGCTCGTAGCGGGCAGTGTCGGGCGCATGGCCGGCGCGACCGAGGCCGGCGGCGCGGCGGATGATCTTCTCGCACAGCATCCAGAAGCGTGTGCCCTTCAGCGGGCCAACCACCGGTCCCATGAAGGTCTTGTAGTAGAAGCCGGCCGAAAGGACCTTGCCGCCGAGCTGGTTGACGGCGCTGACGTCGTAGGCGAGCGAGGGGAAGCGGTTCTGGCTGACGGCAACAAGGCCGTCGTGGATTTCGACCATTGTCGCTGGAATGTTGGGTTCGCGAACATCGCCGCGCAACACCGTCACCAGCGCGTTGGGTTCGTCGACGCCCGCGGTCAGCAGGCCGCGCGGGCGATGGTACTTGAACGAACGGCCGAACAGGGAAACGCCGTTGGCAAGCAGCGCGGACGCCAGCGTGTCGCCCTGGTGACCGGTAAAGGCCGTGCCGTCGAAGGTGAAGCGGATGGTGCGGAGCCGGTCGATCCGGCCACCCGAGGGCCTGCGGCGCGGGCTCATGGCTTGGCTCCCGACTTGCGGCGGCCATGGGCAGGCGCGCCCTTTTCGCGGGCAAAGCGCACGCTTGATATCTCATGGCTCAGCGTATCGCGCACCACTGCCAGATGGGCCCGGCAGCCGCCGGCATGCTGCCAGATCTCGTTATGCGCGCCGGCCGGGTTGAGCCGGTCATAGACATAGGCGTTCCAGGCGGCCAGGTCGGTCGAGGACGGGTCGGGCCGGCTGCGGTTGCCGTCACCCTGGTAGGCGAATTCGGAAACGTCGCGGGGACCGCAATAGGGGCAGGTGATCAGCATGGTTCAAACCCTAGTGCATGCGCGGTGTCGGACCCTGGCCCTTGTCGTCGATGACGGTGCCGCGGCTGAAACGGTCGAGCGTGAAGGGCGCGTTGAGTTCGTGTGGCGCGTCCCGGGCGATGGTGTGGGCAAAGCAGAAGCCGGAGGCCGGCGTCGCCTTGAAGCCGCCGTAGCACCAGCCGCAATTGAGATACATGCCGGGCAGGGGCCCCGTGGCGATGATAGGCGAACCGTCCATCGACATGTCGCAGACCCCGCCCCATGACCGCAGAACGCGGACCGTCGCGAGCGACGGGAACAGCGCCAGCATTTCGCTCATCACTTCCTCGACGATGGGCAGGCTGCCGCGCTGGGCATATGAATTGTAGCCGTCGAGGTCGCCGCCATAGATCAGGCCGCCCTTGTCGGACTGGCCGACATAGAAGTGCCCCATGCCGAAAGTCACCACCGTGTCGAGGAACGGCTTGAGCGATTCCGACACGAAGGCCTGAAGGACGTGGCTTTCGATCGGCATGCGTTCGATGCCGGCAAGCTGCATGACGCGTCCGGTGCTGCCGGCGACCGCGACCGCAATCTTCTTGGCACGGATCTCGCCACGGCTGGTGGTGACGCCGGTGACCCGGTCACCGTCGCGCAGGAAGCCGGTGACTTCGCAATTCTCGATGATGTCGACGCCGCGGCGGTCGGCGCCGCGGGCATAGCCCCAGGCAACCGCATCGTGCCGTGCAGTGCCCGCGCTCTCCTGGATCAGTCCGCCATAGATCGGGAAACGTGCTGACTGCGACATGTCGAGCCCGGGCACGCGGCGGCCGATCTGGGCCGGCGTCATCAGGTCGGCATCGACGCCGAGATGACGCATGGCGTTGCCCTTGCGCGCCAGGTCGTCGAGCTGTCCCGGGGTGTGGGCGAGGTTGAGCACGCCGCGCTGCGAGAACATGACATTGTAGTTCAATTCGTGGGAAAGGTTTTCCCACATCTTCATCGAGTGCTCGTAGAAGCGCGTGTTCTGCGGCAAGAGGTAGTTCGAGCGGACGGCGGTGGTGTTGCGGCCGACATTGCCGGAACCGAGGTAGCCTTTCTCGAGCACCGCCACATTGGTGATGCCGTGTTCCTTGGCGAGATAATACGCAGTCGACAGCCCGTGCCCGCCGCCGCCGATGACCACCACATCGTAGGATGCCTTGGGACTTGGCTTGCGCCATGCCGGTTTCCAGTCGCGGTTTCCGCTGAGCGCGTTCCTGAGAAGCGAAAAGGCCGAATATTCCGCCATACTGCAAATCATCCCATGGGCTGTGGGCGGACACTACAGGCAGCTTCCGGAATTCAAAGCCAATATTCCGCCATGGCCTTTCGCTAGGCCGACTTTCCCACCAGCCCATCCGGGGCCGGCTTGCCCGGCAGGTTGGGCGTCTTTATCAATGGCGCGCCGTGAACTTGGCAAACAGACCGTGAGTCGCTGACAAACCATGCTTTTCTCCGCAGTCCGGCGCATCGGCGCCACCCTGTTCATTTTCGCGGCGGTGCTCCTGTCGCAGGCCGTCGCGCAAGATCTCGGCAAAGCGCCTGCCGGTGTCATTGCAGACCAGCAGGAAGTCATCGCCAGCCTGTCGTCGAAGGTCGACGGGCTGCAGAAGAAGATGGATGCCAGCGCCGAGGACGATGCCGGGCTTGTCGACATCCGACTGCAGCTCGAGCAGCTGTCGCGCGACCTGCTGCAAAGCGGTGTCGCATTCCGTCCGCGCCTGACCGAGATCAACACCCGCCTGGAGCAGCTCGGCAAACCGCCCGCGGAGGGCCAGCCGGCTGAACCTGCGGTGGTGACCAGCGAGCGCGAGGCCCTGGCCGCGGAGAAAACCGAGATCAACGCCGTGCTCGGCGTTGCCGAAAACCTCTCGATCCGTATCGACAAGCTGATCAGCCAGATCACAGAGATACGCCGCAGCCTGTTCCAGAACCTCCTGACCAAGCGCTACCAGATCAATTTCGCCTTGGGATCGGAGGTGGTCGACGCCTTCAGGACGGAGATGAGCGACCTCTACCGCACGGTCTCGTCCTGGGTCCGTTTCGTTGTCAGCTTCAAGCTCAAGTCGATGCTTGCGGCAACATTCTTCGCCCTTGGCGCGGCGGCGGTCATCATTCTCGGCGGCCGGCGCATGTTCGGCCGGATGTTCGAGCCCGACGGCAGGGTAGAGGAGCCGTCCTATCTCAGCCGGCTTTCGGTGGCGTTCTGGTCGACCTTCATGCAGTCGACGGCGCTGGTCGTGTTCCTCGGCGTCACCTACTACCTGTTCGATTATTTCGAGGTGCTGCGTGGTGATATCGGCGCGATGCTGTGGTCGCTGTTCTATGTCATCGCCATCGTGTTCTTCGTCTCGCGCCTCGGCGTGGCGGTGCTTTCGCCCAGGCTGCCCAAATGGCGGCTGATTCCGGTCGAAAGCGGCGCGGCGCGCTGGCTGATGCTGCTCATCACCGCTACCGCCTTCTTTACCGGCCTCGATTATTTCCTGAGTTCGGTCTACCAGGTGCTCGGTTCGCCGTTGGCATTGACGGTGGGCGAGGCGCTGACGTCGACGGTCGTGATCGGCGTGCTGGTCATCCTCATCGGACTGGTGCGACCGTTCGTCGATGAAGACGGCCGTCCGAAGCCCTGGCCGCGGCTTTTCCGTTACATCGTGCTTGCGCTGGGCGGGGTCACCATCGCCGCGGCCCTGCTGGGGTACATCGGCCTGGCCCGCTTCGTGTCGCAGCAGATCGTCATTACCGGCACGATCCTGGCCACCATGTATATCGGCTTCCTGTCGTCCCAGGCGATCAACGAGGAAGACGCCTTCATCAAGACGACTGTCGGCCGGCGCATCAAGCGGATGTTCACCCTCGACGATGCAACGCTCGACCAGCTTGGCCTCGTCACCAGCATGATCATCAACCTGCTGGTGCTGATCGTCGGTGTGCCGCTGATCCTGTTTACCTGGGGTTTCCAGCCCGGCGACATGATCACCTGGCTCTACCGCATCGGCTCGGGCTTCCAGATCGGCAGCTTCAACTTCTCGCCGGCCGGTCTGCTTTCGGGCGTCATGGTGTTTGCCATCGGCTATTTCGTGACGCGCTGGTTCCAGGGTTGGCTCGACGGCTCGGTCATGGCGCGCGGCAAGGTTGATGCCGGTGTGCGCAATTCGATCCGGCTGGCCGTCGGCTATGCCGGCGTGGCGATTGCCGGGCTGATCGCCGTGTCGGCGGCAGGCATCGACCTTTCCAATCTCGCGCTCGTTGCCGGTGCGCTTTCCCTCGGCATCGGTTTCGGCCTGCAGAACGTGGTCTCCAACTTCGTCTCGGGCCTGATCCTGCTTGCCGAGCGGCCCTTCAAGGTCGGTGACTGGATCGTTGCCGGCCAGGTGTCGGGCACGGTCAAGAAGATCAGCGTGCGCGCCACCGAGATCGAGACGTTCCAGCGCCAGTCGGTGATCCTGCCGAATTCTGACCTGATCAACAGCGCCGTCGGCAACTGGACCCATCGCAACAAGCTCGGCCGCGTCGACATCAAGGTTGGCGTCGCCTACGATTCGGACGTCAAGCGCGCCCATGACGTCATGCTCGACATCGTGCGGGCGCATCCGATGATCCTGAGGAACCCGGAACCCTTCGTGCTGTTCGCAAATTTCGGCACGGCGGCGCTGGAATTCGAGATTCGCTTCTTCCTCGGTGACGTGACGGGCAGCAATTCGGTCCAGAACGACATCCGTTTCGCCATCCTGGAAGCCTTCGAGCGCGAGCATATCTTTATCCCGTCGACACCGCGCGCGCACGACCCCAAGCCCGCCGAGAAATGGCCTGCCGATGACGAGCAGGCCGAAGCGCTGGTGGCGGAGGTGGAAGAAGCGCGCAGCAAACGCACCGCCGAAGCTGCGGCCAGGCGCAAGCCTGGAAGGAAAAAAGCCGACCCGGAATGAAACGTCGGCGTCGCGCCAACCAATTGTGGCATGAACAAGGCATTCAGTTGCCGTTCAGCTTCGGACTCATATAAGCTCTCTTGCAAACGGCGAGAATGCCTTGCGAAAATGAACAGAGGCGGTGGAAACACCGATGATGAGAATGAAAAGGTTTCTTGTCGCCGCAGGCGCGCTCTTCCTGGCCATGTCGGGTGCGGCGCATGCCGCGAGCGCGGTAAACCTCGATACCGAGCCGCGTACGCTGATCGTGACGGAGGGCGGTTCCAAGACCGAACTCGCTCTTGCCGCCGGCGAGACGGTCGAATTCTGCTCGAATGGCTGCTTCGTGACGATGCCGAATGGCGACCGCGAAGCGCTGACCGGTGCGGAGACGGTAGAGATTTCGGGCGGGGTCGCCCGCATCAAGTAAATCGCGGCCCATTGCTGGCAACTGATCGAAAGGCCGGGCGGATGCTCGGCCTTTTGCGTATGTTGCTAACATCTGTTTAAGCATGACCGAGGAAATGACCGGCGCGCCTCCAGCATTCCGCTGCCGCCTTAACCATCCCGAACCCGGTGGCCCGCTATAGCGGACTGGTGGGGGTCCGGAGGGTAATGCCGTCCGGCAAGGGCAGGGCAGGCAGGACGATGGACGCGCGATCAGAAAACAGCGCAATACCGCTCGCGGTCGATCTCGACGGTACGCTGATTGCGACCGATTTGCTATGGGAAGGGCTGTTTGCACTTCTCAAGAAGAACCCTCTGAACATCTTTCTGGTGCCGTTCTGGCTGCTCGGGGGGCCGGCCCGTCTGAAGCAGGCGATTGCGGCTGCGGTCGACATCGATCCGGCAACGCTGCCTTACAGGCCTGAAGTTCTGAAGCGGCTTCGTGACGAACAGTCCAATGGCCGCAAGATCGTGCTTGCCACCGGCACTCCGCGAAAGTTTGCCGATGCGATTGCCCGGCATCTTGGTTTGTTCGATGCCGTGCTTGCCAGTGACGGCGGCGAAAACCTGACCTCCGAGCGCAAGCGCAACGCCCTGGTGGCGGCTTATGGCGACGGCGGCTTCGATTATGCCGGCAACAGCCGTCACGATCTCAAGGTATTCGAGGCCGCGCGCGCGGCGATCGTCGTTGCCCCCGACCGCGCCGCCGCGCGCTGGCAGGCAAGCCACGGCTCGGAGCTGATCGCGACGCAGCAGCCGAGCCTGCGTACGATCCTCAAGATGCTGCGTGTCCACCAGTGGCTCAAGAATTCGCTGATCGCGGTACCTCTGGTGCTGGCGCACAAATACGTCAATCTCGACATGCTGGCGCCGGCCTTGCTGGCGTTCGTGTCGTTCAGTGCGGCGGCATCGGCCATCTACATCGTCAATGATTTCTTCGACCTGACGCTCGACCGGTCGCATCCGACGAAGCGCGATCGACCGTTCGCCAGCGGCAAGCTATCGATACCCTTCGGGCTTGCCTCGGTTGCCATCCTGCTCGTCATCAGCCTGGCGACGGCTGCCTTCACGTCGATCGAATTTCTGGCTGTACTGCTCATCTACCTCGTCGCCACGACCGCCTATTCGCTGGCGGTCAAGCGCATGCTGCTGCTCGATGTGCTGACGCTGGCGGGACTTTATACCCTGCGCATCCTGGCGGGTGCGGCAGCGACTGGCGTCGACGTTTCGTTCTGGCTGCTTGCCTTCTCCATCTTTTTCTTTCTGTCGCTGGCGCTGGTGAAGCGCTACGTCGAACTGCGTTCGTCGACGCTGAATGTCGGCGAACGCATTGCCGGGCGCGGCTACCGCATCGAAGACCAGGACATCGTCGCACAGGCTGGCATGGCCTCGGCCTTTTCGTCGGTGCTGGTGCTGGCGCTCTACATCGACAGCAGCGCCGTGCGCGAACTTTACCGGGAGCCTTGGCTGATATGGCCGCTGGCGCCCATCGTGCTCTACCTCACCATGCGCGTCTGGATACTCGCCCGCCGCGACGAACTGCATGACGATCCTGTGGTCTTCATCATTCGCGACTGGCGCAGCCAGATCGTGGTTCTGATCGGTGCTGCCTTGCTTCTGGTCGCGGGGTGGTGAGCATGGCGGCTGGCGACTACCAAAGCTTCGGCCGCACCAACCCACCTGCTCGCCAGGCGATCGATGTTGCCGAGGCGACCGAATTGCTGACCAGCGGATCGGCGCGCGCAGCGTCGCTGCTCGCCTATGGCAATGGCCGCAGCTACGGCGACAGTTGCCAGAACAGTGGCGGCGCCGTCGTTGACATGCGCTCGCACGATCGAATCCTCTCCTTTAATGTGGAGACCGGCGTGATCGAGGCCGAGGCAGGTGTGCTGCTTGCCGATATCATCGCGGCGGGAGCGCCGCACGGCTTTTTCCCTGCCGTGGTGCCCGGTACCCAGTTCGTCACGCTCGGCGGCGCGGTCGCCAATGACGTCCATGGCAAGAACCATCATCGCCGCGGCAGCTTCGGCTGCCATGTCGAACGGCTGACGCTGCTGCGCTCCGATGGCCTCACCTATGCCTGTTCGCCATTGGAAAACGCACGGCTGTTTTGGGCGACGATCGGCGGGATGGGGCTGACCGGCATCATTCTTTCCGCCGCCATCCGTCTCATGCGCGTGCCGTCGCTCGACATCGCCGAGACGGTCAAGCCGTTCGGCAGCCTGGAAGAATATTTCGACCTGGCCGAGGCGGCCGACCGCGATAATGAATATGCGGTCGCCTGGATCGACCAAATGGCGGGCGGAAGAAGCGCCGGGCGCGGCCTCTTGCTCGCCGGCAATCACGCTGCCGATGGTGCGCGCGCGGTCGAGCAAGGGGCGGCGAGACTGTCGGTGCCGTTCCAGCCGCCGCTGACCCTGCTCAACCGGCCGTTCCTGAGGCTGTTCAACGCTGCCTATGGCTGGCGGCGCGGACGGGCCGCGACCAGCACGGCAAGCTACCGGAAATTCTTCTTTCCGCTCGACCGCGTGGCTGGCTGGAACCGGCTCTATGGCCCGAATGGGCTTTTCCAGCACCAGAGTGCCGTGCCGGTCGATGCGGCGCGCGAGACCATGTCGGCATTGCTGGCGGCGACACGACAGGCGGGGCAGGGCTCGTTCCTGACGGTGCTCAAGCGTTTCGGCGCGCAGCGGTCGCCAGCCCTGATGTCGTTTGCCCGGCCCGGCTACACGCTGACGCTGGATTTTCCCAACCATGGCCAGCGCACGCTGAAGCTTCTCGCCGAACTCGACCGCATCACGGTAGAGGCCGGTGGCGCGGTCAATCCCTACAAGGACGCCCGCATGTCGGCAGCGACCTTCGCGGCCTCCTTTCCGGATTGGCAGCGGCTCGAAACGATGCGCGATCCAGCGTTCATGTCGGATTTCTGGGTGCGCACCGCGGGTCGACTGGCGTCGCGCAACGGTAGGGCTGCGCAAGCGGCCGAGTAGGCAGCCTGCAATCGGTTGAGAAATGCACAGGCGTTTCAAATTGTACGGAAAGTTTCACGGAATATTCGCGGCTTGCCGCTAGCTTGTGAAGAGAACGGATAAAGCAATGAAATACCTGCCCTTCATTCTTTTCACAGTGATGACCAACGCCGCTGCACAGTTGATGCTCAAGCAAGGCATGATGTCGCTTGGAGCGATTTCGTTCGAGGGTGCAAATCCCTTGGTAAAGCTGCTGCAGATTGTCTTCAGTCCGTGGGTCTTTGCCGGACTTCTGACCTTTGTCATTTCGATGGCGTCGCACCTCTATGTGCTGTCGAAGGTCGAGCTCAGCTTTGCCTATCCGTTCCTCAGCCTGGCCTATGTCGCGGTCGCGGTGTTTGCCTATTTCGTTTTCCGGGAAGACCTGAATGCCTGGCGCATCGCCGGCATTGCTTTCATCTGCGTCGGCACCGTGCTGATCGCCCAGAGCGGCCGCGACCATGATGAAACGGTCGTCACCGCCTCCACCGAACCCACCAAGACAAGCGAGCTCCTGCGATGAGACACGTCATTTTCGGAGGCGACGGTTTCGTCGGTCGCCATCTTGCGCCAAAGCTGATCGCCGACGGCGAGGAAGTTATCGTCGCGGACATCGTCAAGAGCGAGCTGGCGCATTATCGAAACGTGCGTTTCGTCCAGTGCGACGTGACCGACCCTGCGTCGATCGCGGCACTCGGCCTCAAGATCGATGACGTGGTCTACAATCTGTCGGCCAAGATGCTGTCGCCGATCCAGGTCCGGGCCAAGCGGCACGACTTCTTCTTCCCGGTCAACTATTTCGGCACCGAGAACATCATCAAGGCGATGGACCATGCGGGCGCGTCGAAGCTCGTGCACTACACGACCGACATGATCTACGGCCACACGGTCACCTATCCGATGACAGAGGAGCATCCGGTGGCGCCGCTGGGCGAATATGGCTGGTCGAAGCAGAAGACCGAGGAACTGGCCGCGGTGTGGCGCGGCCGCGGCATGAACATTTCGCTGTTCCGGCCACGCCTGATCATCGGCCCCGGCCGTCTCGGTATCCTGGAAAAGCTGTTCAAGCTGATCGACTGGAACCTTCCCGTGCCGATGATCGGCTCGGGCAGGAACCCGTATCAGTTCATCTCGGTGTTCGATTGCGCCGAGGCGGCACGTCTGGCCTGGAAGGCCGGCGTGCCCAACGAGGCCTACAACCTCGGTTCGCTCAACCCGCCGCCGGTGCGCAAACTCCTCGGCGACCTGGTCAAGCATGCCGGCTCGAAGTCGATCCTGCTGCCGACGCCGGCCTGGGCGGTCAAGCGGACGCTCGACCTGCTCGACCTCCTGAAAATGCCGATCATGGACCCCGAGCAATATCTGATCGCCGACGAGGAATGCGTGCTCGACGTCAGCAAGGGCGACCGTCAGCTCGGCTGGGTGCCAAAGTATCGCGACGAAGACATGCTGATCGCTGCCTACAAGGAATACCGCGCCAAGAAGGACGGCGTCGCTGCTGGCGCGCACCACGCCCCGGCCGAATGAAGGATATGACCATGACGCTCGTTACCAAGCCGGATGCGGCCAGTTCCCTCGCCATTGGCGGTGCCCCCGCAATGTCGGCCACGGCGATCGCCAAGCCGAAGCTGATGACCGTCGAGCAGGCCAAGTCGCTCGACGTAGTCAAGATGACCGACCTGTTCAAAGCGCATCTCAACCCGGGCCAGCTGCATTTCATGAAGCTGCTCGGCTTTCACAAGATCAAGATCGAGCGTGCCGAGGGCATGCACTACATCGACCAGAACGGCCGCAAGATCCTCGACTTCTTCGGCGGATTCGGCTCGCTGGCGCTCGGCCACAACCATCCGCGCGTGACCGAGGCGCGCAAGAAATTCCAGGACGAGAAGCGTCACGAGATCGGGATCGCCTTCATGTCGCAATACGCGTCGGCGCTGGCCTACAATCTGGCCCAGATTTCGCCCGGCGACCTCGACATGGTCTTCTTCGGCTCGTCCGGCTCGGAAGCGATGGAGGCGGCGGTCAAGCTTGCCGAGCGCGCGGCGGGTCCGGCGCGTCCCAAGATCGTCTATGCCGAGAACTCGTTTCACGGCAAGACCAAGGGCGTGCTCTCGATCACCGACGGCGCGCTTTATCGTGGTGAGTTTCGGCTCACCGACAACACCGCGCGCGTGCCCTTCGGTGACATCGACGCTGTCGAGAATGCGTTCCGTTCCGATCCGGCAATCGGTGCCATCGTGCTCGAAACCATCCAGGGCGGTGGCGGCATCAACCAGGCACCGGCTGAATACTGGCAGAAGCTGCGCGCGCTCTGTGACAAGTACGGCGTCATCTGGGTTGCCGACGAGGTGCAATGCGGTGTCGGTCGCTCGGGCCGTTTCTACGCCTTCGAGCATTACGATGTCGTGCCCGACATCACAGCCGTCGCCAAGTCGCTCGGCGGCGGCAAGGCGGCCATGGCGGCGATGATCGCCCGCCGCGACGTCTACATGAAATCCTACGGCACCCCCAAGACGGCGATGATCCACGCTATGGCGACTTTCGGCGGCATCGGCGAAGGCTGCATCACTGCAATTGAGACGCTCAACGTGCTTTACGACGAGGGGCTGATCGAGAACTCCGCTGCGACCGGCGCCTATCTGCTGGAGCGGCTGGAAGAGCTCAAGGCGAAATATCCCAAGATCATCAAGGATGTGCGCGGCAAGGGCCTGATGGTCGGCCTGGAGTTCCACGATTTCTCGCAGACCTTGCCGATGGTGCTGCGTCCGGTCGTCAGCGTGCTCGACGACAAGCTCAAGGGCTCGCTTTCGGGCTTCGTCGGGGCGCTGCTGCTGCGCGACTACGACGTGCTGGTGGCCTTCACCGAGTACAACCGCAACGTCGTTCGCCTGCTGCCGCCGCTGACCTGCAGCCGTGGCGATGTCGATGTGCTGGTCCAGTCTCTCGACAGCCTTCTTGGGCGCGGCATCGTTTCGATCGTCAAGGACTTCGTGAAGAGCCAGGTCGGTTGACGCACGGGGCAGGCGAGAAACTCGAGATGATGGCTCGCGACGGAACGGTCATGGATTGGGCGCTGCGGACGGGTATCGTCCAATGGCTCACACAGACGGTCGGCAGCAAGCGGTTGCTCGACCGCCTTGCGGCAGCCTTCTTTGCCGTCGTCTGCCTCGCCATTTCGGCCTATGCGCTAGTCCGGCCCGACTACAACTGGGACATGGTCGCCTATGTCGCGACGGCGCTCGAGGATCGCCACAGCGATCCGGTCGAACTTCACGCCGAAACCTGGAAGCTGATCGGCGAGCGCGCGAGCGACACCCAGCTTTATGCGCTGCAACAGAGCAACCCGTACAACCTCAACCAGTGGCAGAACCCTGCCGACTTCCAGTCACAATTGTCTATGTATCGGGTGAAGGTGGCCTACATCGCGACGTTGCGGGCGCTTGAGCCGGTCGTCGGGCTTGTCAACGCCGCCATCCTGCTGAGCGTCCTGCCGTCGCTGGCGCTAGGGGGCTTCTGCCTCTTCTGGCTTGCCAGGGAGGACGCCCTGCAAGGGGCGTTCGTGCTAGCGCCGCTGCTGGTGCTCGCCGACTATGCCCATATGACCACGGCCGTCGTGCCTGACATGCTGGTCTCGCTGGTCTCGTTCGTTGCGATCTACCTGCTGCTCAGGAAACGCGACCTTGCTGCCTGCGTGCTGCTGTTCGCGTCAGTATTCCTGCGGCCCGACAACATCATCCTGGTCTTTGCGCTGCTGTTGACAGCCATCGCCTTCGGTTGGCGCGTGCTGCCGCTTCTCATCACCTTCGTGGCGGCGCTGGCCGGCGGCATGATCGTTGCCAGGCTCGGCGGTCATCCGGGCTGGTGGGCGCACTTCTATTTCTCATGCGTGCAGATCCAGAACTCGATGGCGAATTTCCATCCCGATTTTTCGTTGGTCGACTTTGCCCGCGGCTACGTCAGGGGGGCGGTCGTTGCCGTGATGGACAATGAATGGCCGGCGATCCTTGCCCTGCTGCTGGCCGGCTGGGCGCTGCTTGCTCGCGCCGGGCGGACGCGGGGCGGCCGGGAGAACGCACTGATCTTCGCCCTGGCAATCGGCACGCTGGGCAAGTTCGCCAGCTTTCCTCTGCCCGACGACCGCTTCTTCTTCGTCTTCATCGGGGCGATGAGCATGATGCTGGTGACGATGTGGAAGCCGCGTTTCGACACGGCCGTTGCACAGCGAGCCGCATAGCGGATGCATGCCGTTTGGCAGGCTGCGTAAGCTTCAATTTCGCGAGGTCGCGCGGCTCTTTGGCAATGTCGCAAACAGGCTGCAATTGTGCGGTCCCGCCCTATAGTCTGCCGCCAAAACTATCATCTCGGAGTCGAGGGCAATGGCAGAGTTTCCGAAAAAGGCGAAGGTCGTCATCGTCGGGTTGGGCGGTATTGTCGGTGCGTCCATTGCCCATCACCTGATCGAGCGTGGCTGGGACGACATCGTCGGCATCGACAAGTCGGGCGTGCCCACCGACATCGGCTCGACGGCGCATGCCTCCGATTTCTGCTACACCACCAGCCATGACTATCTGTCGGTCTGGACGACGCAGTATTCCATCGATTTCTACGAGAAGATGGGCCACTACGCCCGCATCGGCGGTCTGGAAGTGGCGCGCACCGGCGACGACACCTGGATGGAAGAGATCAAGCGCAAGCTGTCCTCCGCCAAGGCCTTCGGCACCCGCGCGCACTATGTCTCGCCGTCCGAGATCAAGGCGATGTTTCCGCTGATCGAGGAAGATCAGGTCATGGGCGGCATGTTCGATCCGGACGCCGGCCTGGTTATCCCGCGTTCGCAGACGGTGGCGGGCAAGCTGGTCGATGCCGCAGAAAAATCAGGCAAGCTCCAGATTTTCGGCAACACGCCGGCGACGTCGCTGATAGTCGAGGGCGGGCGCATCAAGGGTGTCGTCACGCATCGCGGCACCATCATGGCCGACCATGTCGTCGTTTGCGCCGGCATCTGGGGCCGCCTGATCGCCGAGATGGTCGGCGAGGACCTGCCGGTGATGCCGGTCGACCACCCGCTGACCTTCTTCGGCCCCTACAACGAGTTCGAAGGGACGGGCAAGGAAATCGGCTTCCCGCTGCTGCGCGACCAGGGCAATTCAGCCTACATGCGCGACACCGGCGATCCGAAGACTACCGAAGGCGGCCAGATCGAGTGGGGCTATTACGAGACCACCAATCCGCGCCTCTGCCATCCGCGCGACATTCTCGAAAAGCACGAAGCGCGCCTGTCGCCGTCGCAGCGCGACCTCGACATGGAACAGATCATGGAGCCGCTGGAGCGCGCCATGGAGCTGACGCCGATCCTCGGCGAGATCGGCTACAACGAAAGCCACTCGTTCAACGGCTTGCTGCAGGTTTCCGCCGCCGGCGGCGCCTCCTGCGGCGAGAGCCAGAAGGTGCGCGGTCTCTGGTACTGCGTAGCCATCTGGGTCAAGGACGGCCCCGGTTACGGCAAGCTGATCGCCGACTGGATGACCGACGGCCGCACCGAGATCGACCACAACTCGATCGACTATGCCCGCTTCTATCCACACCAGCTGGAGGAGAAGTTCATCGAAGGCCGTACCTTCGAAGCGGCTCAAAAGATCTATTTCCCCGCCGTGCACACCCGCGAGCCCTATGCGACGGGGCGCAACGTCAAGCGTTCGCCGTTCTACGAGCGCGAAGTCGAGCTCGGCGGCTATTTCATGGAGCTCGGCGGCTGGGAGCGTGCGCATGGCTACAAGGCCAATGAGCACCTGCTGGAAAAATACGGCAATCGGGTGCCGGTGCGCGAGAACGAATGGGACAGCCGCCACTTCTGGCGTGTTTCCAACGCCGAGCACCTGGCGATGAGCGAGGATTGCGGCATCGTCAATCTCAGCCATTTCCACATGGTCGACATCGAAGGCCCCGACCATGTCGAGCTGCTGGAATGGCTCTGTGCGGCCAAGATCGGCGGTGATGGCAACATCGGCAAGGGCGTCTACACCCACTTCCTCGACGATGAGGGCATGGTTCGCGCCGACTTCACCGTCTTCCGCATGGCCGACCGTTGCCGCCTGGTGAACGGTGCCGACGCTGGCCCGCGCGACTTCCACTACATGAAGCGCGTCGCCGAGGATCGCGGCCTCGACGTCACGATCTCCGACGTCTCGGAAAAGTTCATCACCATCGGCATCTGGGGTCCGAACGCCCGCGAGACGTTGAAGAAGGTGGTGGCGGATCCCGTTGGTCTCGACCAGGAGAATTTCGCCTTCGCTGCGATCAAGCAGATCGACATCGCAGGCAAGAACGTGACAGCCTTCCGCATCTCCTATGTCGGCGAACAGGGCTGGGAGCTGCACATGAAATACGAGGACGGCCTTGCCGTCTGGGATGCGCTGCGCGCGACCGGCGTCATGGCGTTCGGTGTCGAGACCTATGCCAATTCGCGCCGCATGGAAAAGAGCCTGCGCCTGCAGAACGCCGATCTGCTGACCCAGTACAATCTCATCGAGGCCGACCTTGCCCGTCCGAAGGTCAAGGATGCCGATTTCCGCGGCAAGGCCAAGCACCTGGAGTACAAGGCGCGCGACCACCAGCCGGCCATGCTGTGCACGCTGGTCATGACCGAGAACACCGACGGGAACGGCGTCAAGCGCTACCCTGTCGGCACGCTGCCGGTCATGGATCCGCAGACGGGCGCCGTTCTCGTCGACCAGCTCGGCCGCCGCTCCTACACGACCTCCGTCGCTTATGGCCCGACCATCGGCAAGAACATCGCGCTCGCCTACCTGCCGCACGCTTATGCCCAGGAAGGCCGCAAGCTGCAGGTCGAGTATTTCGGCGAGACTTATCCAGTCGAAGTCGCAGGCGTTGGCTACAAGCCGCTCTATGACCCTGAGAACCTCAAGCCGCGGAGCTGATCGCCATTCTTGTCGGCTTGGCGCAGGCATTCGGACAGCACTTCGCAACAATGTGAATGAAAAGCTCGGCATTCTTGCCGGGCTTTTCTTTTGAAGTGGCGGATTCTCGCTTACCCTCAATGAATGTCTGCTGTGGCCAAAGCTCTTTTTGCAGGCGGTGCCGCTGTGGCGCTGGTGCTTGGCCTCGCGTCGCAATCCCAGGCAGTCGAGCAGGTCGATGTCGAGCTGGTGCTTGCCGTCGACGTTTCGCTGTCGATGTCGCCGGATGAACTCGAAATCCAGCGCCACGGCTATGCCGCCGCCCTGACGCATGAACGCGTATTGCAGGCGATCGCCGAAGGTGCCTATGGCAAGATCGCCGTCACCTATGTCGAGTGGGCAGGGTCGACCTCCCAGATCGTCATCGTGCCGTGGACGGTCATTGCCAATCGCGCCGACGCCGAGCGCGTGGTTCGTCAGCTCACCGCCAAGCCACCCAACAGTGCTCGCCGGACCTCGATCTCCAGCGCGCTCGAATTCGGCAGCGATCTGTTCGCGGAAAGCGCCTTTCGCGGCATGAAGCGGGTGATCGACATCTCCGGCGACGGGCCGAACAACCAGGGGCCGCCGGTCGATCTCATCCGCGACGGCGTGGTGGCCCAGGGGATCACCATCAACGGGCTGCCGCTGATGACCAATGGCGGCTTCGGCAATGCCTATGACGTCGAGGATCTCGATCGCTACTACGCCGATTGCGTCATCGGCGGGCCGGGCGCCTTCATGATCCCGGTCAACGAGTGGTCGCAGTTCCCCGAAGCGATACGGCGCAAGCTGGTGATGGAACTGGCCGGCCCGGCTTCGCCGCAATGGGCTGCTGAGGAGGCTGCTAGTCCGCCCGTCGTGCTTGCCCAGGCGCGACCGAAATACGATTGCC
This sequence comes from Aminobacter aganoensis, assembly GCF_014206975.1. Classification (GTDB taxonomy): domain Bacteria; phylum Pseudomonadota; class Alphaproteobacteria; order Rhizobiales; family Rhizobiaceae; genus Aminobacter; species Aminobacter aganoensis. The sequence goes on along the minus strand of NZ_JACHOU010000001.1, from coordinate 555,770 downwards.
TGGTCGGCGAGAAGCTTTGGCGCGACCGTTCCTGGCTGTGGGACAGCCGCTAGAATTTCCGATGTTGCCATACAAGCGTCAATGTTGGGGAGCGCAAGGTTCCCCGAACCGTCGACGTCTGGAAGGAAACTCGGATCGTGAAACGCCAAGCAGCCATTGCAGCGATCGCTTCGGTCCTCATGGTCGGCACTGCCGGCGCTCAATACTATGAGGACGAAACCGCGTGCGAGATGTATGAGCACGTCTCGTTCCGCGGGCGTGTCCTGCCGATGGCGTCAGGCCAGTCCGTCAGCTTTCGCAACGGGCAGTTCTGGAACGACAGGGTATCGTCGGTGCGCGTCGCCCCGGGCTGTTCGCTCGTCGCCTACGAGCACACCCGAATGGGAGGCGCATCGCAGGAGTTTTTCCGAAACGTGCGCTCGGTCGGCGGCTGGAACGACGTGATATCGTCAGCCGAATGCATCTGTGACGACCAGGGATACGACGACTACCAGGACGGCGGTTCCGACGATTACCGGGATGGCGGTTACGACGGCGACCAGTAAGGGCCGCCGCTCAAGCCGCGATCAGCTGTTTTCGATCGAGGCGCTCCTGCTGCGGCGAGCGGGCATAGAGCTCGCGGTAGCATTTGGAGAAATGCGAGGCCGAGACGAAGCCGCAGGCGACCGCGACCTCGACCACCGGCATCGATGACTGGATCAGCAGGTGGCGGGCGCGGTCGAGCCTGATTTCGAGATAGTAGCGGGCAGGGGAGCGGCCCATCTCCGTTCGGAACAGGCGTTCGATCTGGCGGCGCGACAGCCCGACATGGTCGGCGATCTCGATCAGCGATAGCGGCTCAGACAGGTTCGCCTCCATCAGTTCGATGATGGTCAACACCTTGGAGTTCTGCACACCCAGCCGCGCGCGCAGCGGCAGCCTCTGACGGTCGGTGGGGCTGCGCACGCGGTCGGTCAGCACCTGTTCGCAGATGCGGTTGACGAGATTGTCGTCGAAATCGTCGCCGATCAGCTTCAGCATCATGTCGAGCGCGGCGGTGCCGCCGGCGCAGGTGTAGATGTTCTGGTCGACCTCGAAGAGGTCGGCGTAGACATTGGCCTTGGGGAAGGCCTCGGAGAAGCCGGGCAGGTTTTCCCAATGGATGGCGCAGCGCTTGTTGGACAGCAGGCCGGCATTGGCCAGCACATAGGCACCGGTGCACAGGCCGCCGACGGCGACGCCGCGATTGTACTCCTCGCGCAGCCAGGCAAAGACTGACTTGTTGGTGTAGGTCTCGACATTGATGCCGGTGCAGACGATGACCATCGACGGGCGCTCGGGCCCGGCCATCTTCTTGCGCTCCTCTTCGAGCGAGGTGTCGACCGCGCATTCGACGCTGTTGGACGCGCGCACCGCCTTGCCGTCGATGCTGGCAAGCCGCCATTTGTAGGCTTCATAGCCGAGCATGCGATTGGCGATCCGCAGCGGGTCGAGGGCAGTTGCAAACGCAACCATGGTGAAATCGGGTACGAGGAAGAACACAAGCGATCGTTTGATCGGATGTCTGATGGCGTTCAAAGGAACCCTCACGCTGGCCGGAAACGGCGCGAACCTGATGTCGCGAATAGCATAGCGACAACAGCAAATTCCCTTGCTGTCAATGGGTTTGGGCCTGTCGCTAAAATTAAATCTGCGACATCGGTGTCCGTTGCCCCTGGATTTTCGGCAGTGTGGCGCTTGTGAGGCGGCAGGCATGAAAAAACCGCCGCTCCGGCGTTGGCCGGAGGGCGGTCAGGTTGCGATCCGCGGGAGGGAGCGGATCGGCTCGAATTCAGCCGATGAGCATGCCAAGGCGATTGGCGGCCAAGGCGCCGGTCTGGCCGGGCATCGTCTTGGCAAGGCGCTGGCGCTCGATCGCGGTCGAGAGCGTTGCGTTGCGGCCGATGCCGAAAAGGCGGGCGAAAATCTTCATGACACGTCTCCATGCATCCAGGTTACACGGGGTGCCTTCGCGCTCTGGAGTGGGGCAGCTCGTTTGATGATGGGCATATAGGGCTTGGATACGGCCCCGTATGCTGCAAAAACGAAGCGGCGAGCGACAAAAGCGACATCGTTTCCGACAGCTTCGAAATCGTGTATCGAATGTCGGAAAATAGTCAATATTTACAGTTACTTGAGTCTCAGGTTGCGGGCCATGCGTGCAGGTCGCATTTGGTGTGCAGGGGGTGCATGGCTGTCGCGAGAGCGCCGTGCGATCGGACCTGCCGGATCCTTGTGCGGCAGGCCGTTCTTCAGTCTCGCTCAGTGCGCCTGGCCGCCATTGCCATGACGATAGCCGGTTTCGGAATCGAAGGCCTCGGGCCAGCCGATGTCCTTCTGCAATTCAAGCGGGAGGGAACTGATCGAGCGCGCGGTGCGGTTGCGGGCGCGGGCTGCGTTGAAGCCGCTGGCGATACGACCGATCGATGAAAGAATAGACATTGCGGTTACCTTTCCTCATGGGCCGGTTCAAGGCCGGCTTCAGGTGCTCGCCCGGTGGGCACCGCTGGTTTCAAACCGTCTTGCGCACATTCGCGCTTCTGCTTCCGGGCAACCTCGATGCTGGAGCCTATGCCCCGTGCTTCGATGGAGTTGACTATCGCCGAGACATGAGGTTCAATCAAACGAAATGAAATGATGTGTTCGATCAGAAATATTGAAGGACATCGGTCATGAACGCGCCACTCAATCATCCTCTGCCGTTGCTCGATCTCGATGTGCTGCGCACCTTCGTGGCGATCGCCGAGACGGGCAGCTTCACGACCGCAGCCAATGCGGTGTTCCGCACACCGTCGGCCGTTTCGATGCAGATCAAGAAGCTCGAGGACATTCTCGGCCGGTCGGTGTTCCTGCGCGACGCCCGTTCGGTGGCGCTGACGACCGATGGCGAGATGCTGCTCGGTTATGCCCGCCGCATGCTGGCGATCAATCGCGAGGCGGTGTCGAAGTTCATCATTCCGGACATCGTCGGCGTGGTACGGCTGGGTTCGCCCGACGATTTCGGCGAGCGCGTGCTGCCGTTCGTGCTCAAGCGTTTCGCCCAGACCCATCCTGCAATCGCCGTCGACGTCATCATCGACCAGAGCAGCAATTTGCGCCGGCGCATGGACGACCGCGCCCTCGACATCACGTTGCTCACCAATGCGTGCAAGGCCAATGCGGCCGGTGCGGAGACGCTTCTGACGGAGCCGATCGTCTGGGCCGGTGCCAAGGGTGGCTGCGCCCATATGCGCGAGCCGTTGCCGGTGTCGCTGTGGGAAGAGGGTTGTGCCTGGCGGGCAGGGGCGCTGGAGGCGCTGGGCCGCGAGGGACGCAACTACCGTGTCGCCTACATGAGCGCGCACACGGCAGGCCAGCGCGCCGCGATCCTTTCAGACCTGGCCGTTGCGCCACTGCCGAAATCCTTCCTTGGCGAAGAACTCGTCGAACTCGGCGCCAAGGACGGCATGCCGGAGATCGGCAACTATAGCCTGGCGATGATCGTGGCGCCGGAGGCGAGCGCACCGGTGAAGGCTGCCGCCGATCACATCCGCGCGGCGTTCGAAACCTTCAATCTCACCGGCAAGTTCTGAAGCTCAGCGCCTGACCGACACCGCGGCCCAGCGATAGACCTTCGCCATCGCTGATGGCGGCGGGTTCCAGTCGAGGTCGCGCTGGATCTCGGGCGGCAGCGCATTCATGATCCGCGCCGTCCTTCGCTCGTTGCGCGCCTGTTTGTAACGGGCGCCGAGGCGACCGAGTTCGTCAAATAAAGGCATGGCGCCTGTCCGTCGATTTGCCTGGAGATCTGGATCTAGCCGGCGCGGCGCATGGCCTTGAGCGTCCAGCGCAAGCCCCGGTCGGCCGCGGCAGGCCGACCGGGGCTGCGACTGCGGAACGCCAGCATGTGGACCTTTTCGGCGAAGGTCACGCGCAACGTGCTTTCCGCCCGTCGAAGGCGATCACGTTCGACATCGAAGCCAGCGGACCGACCGGCCAGCCAAGCTCGATCTGGATGTCGAGCGGCAGCTTGTTCATCAGCAGCGCCACGCGGCCGTATTTGTGGAGTTGGCCTGCGGTGCCCGTCCCATGGCGAGACGGTCCCTCGATCCAGCCGAGTTCGACCTGCAATTCGCGCGGCAGGCCATTCATCATCTTTTCGACGCGCCCGTCACGACGGGCATGCCTGAGCACGGCGCCAAATTGATGAAACTCACCGATGATGGACATGGATGTCTCCTGGGACTACGGGTCGGCGGCGCTACGCGAGACTGGGATGCGCCGCCGACCGGGCAGAAGTTTACGTTCGCTTATGTTTCACTTTGATATCGCCTAGTCGTTTTTCTGTTTCAGGATGAAAGGATTCTGAAACAGAACGGACAGCCGGATGAGGCTAGCGTTGCGACAAGAAGGCCGAATGGAGTGCCCTGATCTGCTCATCGCACCCAGCCGGCCAGCCGATGTCCTTCTGGATTTCAGGCGGCAGGCTATTCAGATGGCGCAGCGACCTGGCGTTGCGCCGTGCCTTGCGGATGTCGGCACCGTAGCGGCTTATCGAACCAATGATCGACATGGATGTCTCCTTTTCATCGTGAGTGCCGATGCAGGGACGTCCGCAGGCGGCAATTGACGAGCGGAAACTAGTTCGGATTTGTTTCGGGTCGATTTCGTTTCAACGCAGGATTGTGCTGAAACGGTTGCGCAGTGGAAACATGCCCGATACGGACATGCTAGCACGAAAGCGCTTCAGCGGGGCACGAAATCCCCGCCCAGGCCCCGTGTCCTGCCTAATCCGCTCAGTCGCGGGCGCGCCGCGCGGCGCGTTCCTCGCGAGAACGGCGCCGCGGAGAGGCGTCCGCTGCCTCGCCTTCCGCACCAGACACCTTGCGCGGCGGCAATTTTACCTGCTCGGCGAGCTGGGGGAACGGATCGACCTTGTTGGGCAGGGCCATGGCGTTGATGAACAGCTGCTGGAAGTGCGGTTCGAGGGCAGTCTCGATCTTCTCGATCCGGCCGACCTCCTGCTCGATCTCGCGGCGATGGTCGCGGTTGAGCAGCGCCATCAGGGCGCCGGTGCCGGCTGCATTGCCGACAGCCTTGACTTCGCTCAGGACACAGTCCGGGATCAGGCCGAGCACCATGGCATATTTCGGATCGATGAAAGAGCCGAAGGCACCGGCGAAGCGGATGGTGTCGACCGTCTCGACGCCCTGCTTTTCCATCAGAAGCTTCACGCCGGCATAAAGTGCTGCCTTGGCCAACTGGATGGCGCGGATATCGTTCTGCGTCACCGTGATGCGCGGCTCGCCCTGGCGGCCTTCGCGCAGCAGATAGGAGAAGGTCCGGCCGTTCGGGATGATGCGGGGGCTCTTGGCCATCAGCGTGCCGTCGACGACGCCGTCTTCGGAGATGATCCCCGACAGATACATTTCAGCCACGACCTCGATGATGGCCGAGCCGCAGATGCCGGTAACGCCGGTGGTCCACGATTCTTCCTCGAAGCCTTCCTCGTCGGACCATTTGTCGGTGCCGATGACGCGGTACTTCGGTTCCAGCGTTTCGGGATCGATGCGCACGCGTTCGATGGCACCCGGTGCGGCGCGCTGGCCGGAGGAGATTTCGGCGCCTTCGAAGGCCGGGCCGGTGGGCGAGGATGCGGCGACGACGCGGTTCCTGTTGCCAAGAACGATCTCGGCATTGGTGCCGACATCGACGAGCAGCATCATCTTGTCCTGGCGGTATGGGCCTTCCGAGAGCGTCGCTCCGGCGGCATCGGCGCCGACATGGCCGGCGATGCAGGGCAGGGTGTAGAGGCGCGCGCCGCGGTTGACCTCGATGTCGATCTCATGCGCCCAGAACTGCAGCGCGCCCGAGACGGCGAGTGCGAACGGTGCCTGGCCAAGCTCGGTCGGATCGATGCCGAGGAACAGGTGGTGCATGATCGGGTTGGCGACGAAGACGCAGTCGAAGATGTCCTCTCGGTTGGCCTGGCCCTCTTCGCAGACCTTGCCGATCAGCGAATTGACCGCCTCGCGCACGGCCTTGGTCATGGCCTCGCGGCCATCCGGGTTCATCATCACGTACGAGACGCGGCTCATCAGGTCTTCGCCGAAGCGGATCTGCGGGTTCGATGTGCCCGACGATGCGGCGATGCGGCCCGATAGCAGCGATACCAGGTGCATGGCGATCGTGGTCGAGCCGATGTCGCAGGCGATGCCATAGGCCTCGTTCTTGAGGCCGGGGAAAAGACCGATGATGAAGGGCCGCGAGGAATCCATGTCGCGATGGACCACGGCAGTCACGCCCCATTTGCCGGGGCTGACTTCGGGCTGGTCAGGCAGCTTGGTGCGCAGGATCTTCTGGACCTGGGGGATGAGGTGGGGCGCGACCAGCAGGTCCTTCCAGCCCCAGTCCTTTTCGAGCGCGACCTTGAGGCGGTCGAGGTCGCCGAGCGGCTTGTGCATGTCAGGCTCTTCCAACTCGACATAGCAGAGCTGGACGGCGGCATTGCGCTCGATGACGCGGTCGGTAGCCGCCTTGCGCACCACCTGGGCGTTGATGACGGTGTCTTGCGGCACGTCGATGACGAGGTCGCCGGCAATGGTCGCAGAGCACGACAGACGACGTCCCTCGGGCAGGCCGCGCACGCGCTCGTAGCGCTCTTCCTTCGGACCCTTTGGCGAGATGTGGTCGTTGGACGAGACGATCTTGTGCTTGGCGAAATTGCCTTCCTGGACCTCGATCTGGCAGCGGCCGCAGGTGGCGCGTCCGCCGCACACACTCTCGACATAGACGCCGAGCTGGCGCGCGGCATCGAGGATGGGCGTTCCCACCGGGAACCGTCCGCGCTTGCCCGAGGGCATGAAGAGCACCAGCGGGTCGGTGATGTTGGCGGGAGAGTTCATTGCAATACTCCAGTCTGCACCGGGGCTGTGGCGTCGCGCGACTTCCATTTGCCGGTACCTTCTCCCCGGGGCCGGGAAGAAGGGAAATTCTGCGACGCCAACGCTTCCCGTCGTTCGTCGACGGAGCTGCAGCGGAAGCGAGATGTGGCGTCGCTGATCACGATGTCTTTGGCTACCCCCTGGCCATCCGAGCTTCACGGCCGCCGCGGCGGCGGCCGCCGGCGGCGTCGCCTGGCGCAGTGACCGCGACCGATGCTGCCACGGCGTGTCCACCTTCGGCCGGCTTGTAGTCCTTGTAGGTCTTGATCCAGTTGGTGCAGTGCTCGTCGGTGCCGTTGAGCACGTTGGCGCCGCGGACTGCTTCCATTTCCTGGGGCCGAACCGGGTTCATGATCGCCGAGGTCATGCCGGCGCCGATGACCATCGGGATGAAGGCGGCGTTGATGCCGTGCCGATGCGGCAGGCCGAACGAGATGTTGGACAGGCCGCAAGTGGTGTTGACCTTGAGCTCCTCGCGCAGCCGGCGCAGCAGCGCAAAGACCTGGCGGCCGGCATCGCCCAGCGCGCCGATCGGCATGACCAGCGGGTCGACGACGACGTCATGGGCGGGAATGCCGAAGTCGGCGCAACGCTCGACGATCTTCTTGGCGACCGCAAAGCGGACATCCGGATCCATCGAAATGCCGGTTTCGTCGTTGGAGATGGCGACGACGGGCACATTGTACTTCTTGACCAGCGGCAGGATCGCTTCGAGCTTTTCTTCTTCGCCGGTGACGGAATTGACCAGCGGGCGGCCCTTGGCGACCTTGAGCGCCGCTTCGATGGCTGCCGACACCGAGCTGTCGATGGCCAGCGGCAGGTCGACGAGGTTCTGGACGATCTCCAGCGTCTGCACCAGCAGGCCCGGTTCGGTCTCGTTCGGGTTGACCGAAGTGACGCCGGCATTGATGTCGAGCATCGTCGCGCCGCAGGCGGCCTGCTCCAGTGCGTCCTTGATGACGGTCTCGAAATTGCCGGCGACCATCTCGGCGGCCAGCTTCTTGCGGCCGGTCGGGTTGATGCGTTCGCCGATCACGCAGAAGGGCTGGTCGAAACCGATGACGATTTCGCGGGTCGCCGAGGCGACGATGGTGCGGGTCATGTATCCTCTCCGTGGGATATAAAGATTTCTTTATATCGTTGTCTGTTTTCGTTCAAGCGCGGCGGCCGCGCCCGTATCTTCAGTGCGCGGTCTTCACCATGTCGACCTGCGATTCGGTAACGTCGTCATGCAGGATGTGCTCAAGCCGCGAGGCGACCAGCTGGTCGTCAGGGCGGGCTTCGCGTTTCCAAGGCCGGCGGCCTTTCAGCACGCCCGATTCATCGACGATCTCGGCAACGTATTCCTCCTGCCTGTAGGCCATCACATGGATGCCCGCCACGCCGGCGATCTCCTTCACCTCGTTGATGATGTCGATGCAGATCTGCTTGCCTTCCTTCTTCTGGTCCTGGGCACCTTCTAGGCGCGCGATGATCGAATCCGGGATGTGGATGCCCGGCACGTTCGATCGGATCCACTTGGCGGTCTTGGCCGAAGCAAGGGGGCCAACGCCGCACAGGATGAAGCACTGTTCGGCGTAGCCGAGGTCGCGGACACGCTGCATGAAGGTGCGGAACATCGGCACGTCGAAGCAGTACTGGCTCTGCACGAACTGCGCGCCGGCGGCGATCTTCTTACCAAGGTGGACCGGTCGGAAGTCATAGGGCGGGGCGAAGGGGTTCACTGCCGCGCCGAGGAACAGCTGTGGCGGGGTCGTCAGCTTGCGGCCCGACAGGAACTTGCCGTTGTCACGCATGATGCGGACGGTTTCGAGCAGCGACATCGAGTCGAGGTCGAAGACCGGCTTGGCGCCAGGCTGGTCGCCGGCCTGCACGCCATCGCCGGTGAGGCAGAGTATGTTGGCGACGCCCATGGCCGCGGCGCCCAGCACGTCGCCCTGGATGGCGATGCGGTTCTTGTCGCGGCAGGCGATCTGCATGATCGGGGCGTAGCCCATGCGGGTCAGCAGGGCGCAGATGCCGACCGACGACATGTGGCAGTTGGCACCGGAGGCGTCGACCGCATTGATGCCGTCGACCCAGCCGTCGAAAATCTTGGCGCGGTTGTAGACGTCTTCGGGGTCGGCGCTGTCGGGCGGGTTGAGTTCCGTCGTCACGGCAAACTCGCCCCGGCGAAGCACGCGCTCCAACCTTCCCCGCGACGAATGGCCGGGCAGGCGGTCGAGCGGCAGGTCGATGCCGTCGGGATGCTCGTCGGTCTGGCGCGGGCGCGGCGGGGTCATGCGACTTCCTTGCTGGCGGTTTCGCGCGTTGCGGCGGCTTGGGCCGTGACCCTGAGCCAGGCCGAGGTTTCGCGCAGCGACTGGTCGACCGGCTTCTGGACATTGAGGATGGCGTCGCCCTTGACCATGTTGCGCGAGCCTTCCCAAGCCTTGACCCAGACGCAAGGCATGTCGGGTTCGACCTCGCAATTGCCGTTGGCGCGCACGCCGCCGCATGGGCCGTTGCGCAACTGCTTGGGGCAGTTCATCGGGCACGACATGCCGGTGGACGACAGTACGCACTGGCCGCACATGCGGCAGTCGAACATCAGGCCCTTGACCCGCTTCTCGACAAACTTGATCGGGGCCTCGACGCGGCCATAGCCGATCCCTTTCCACAAGGGATGGAGCAGCAGGAACATGTCAGCGAAGCGGCTGTAGAACCATTCGAGCAGGCGCGAATGGCGGATCGACCACAGCCTGATCGTGTAGCTGCGCTGGACGCGGCGCTGGGGCGACACGTCGGCGGGCTTGTAGTCGCTCTTGGGAGCGGCCTTCTTGACCAAGGTCGCCTGGGTTACTGTCGGCTGGGTATCAACCATCTTCCTTGCCGCCTGCCTTGACGAGAGCGACCAGCCGCTCGCGTGTGAAATTCGCATCGATCTCGGCCATGGCCTTGTCGGCTTCGCCTTCGAGGTCGTCGCTGACCGGAACCGGGTCGGCCTTGCGCCACTCCGCCAGATAGGCGTCGGTGTCGCCTGCGCCAGTTCGCATGGCGCACATGTCGATCGCCTCGGTGAAGCGCAGCGGCAGTTCGCGCTTGGCGTTCTGCCGGCCCTTTTTGACGATCACCTGAGCGGGGATGTCGCGCCAGTAGACAATGATCAGGTCGGCCATTTCGGTCTCGCTTTCAGTGACGTTGAGCTTTGCCGCAACCACGGGGGTGCTGCTTGTTATGGGACGACGCGCGCGCATTCAAAAGCGACGCGGTGGCGTGTCGTAAAAAGATAGAGGTTGGGTAGTTGCCGCGGCGCTACCAGACGTCGCGTCGGATGCCGCTCCAAAGGTACTGCCAGACGGTTGGATGGTACCATTGCCTGGAGGGCAGGCCTGTGTCGATCGGCGCGAGGGTTCCGTTCAGTGCATCCTCGACGGCCCGGGCGCAGATGTCGCGGGAGAAGGCGGCCTGGCGCATGGCGTAGCTGGCGATGGTGTCGCCTTTGCCGGGCATTCCGCGCGACTGGTAGAGCACTGCACCGGTGTCGACGCCGGCATCGACCAGATGCACAGTTGAGCCGAAATTCCCGGTATCGCCGGTGGCAAGCGCCCAGTATCCGCCATTCATGCCGCGATATTTCGGGTTGATGCCGGAGTGGTAGTTGATGACCGGGCAGGGGATGTCGGCGAGGATCCTTGCCGAAAGCAGCCTGCAGCCGGCAAGAAACACCACCGCCGGCTCGAGCCGGCGTACCGTCTCGACCAGTTCGGGGCCGTTGGCGGATGAAATCGACACGATTTCCTGGCCGGCGCGGGGCTCGGTTTCCAGGTTTTCCTGGGCGATCAGTTGGTCGATACGGCCGTGAAAGAAGCTTTTCCCGAGCCGGATGAGGATCATGGTGCCCAATTGTCCGATGACGGACAACCGGCCGAGCTTCCTGGCCCTGCGGACCAGCAGCTCACGCTTGGAATAGGGCGTTTCAAGAACGACCGATATGGGACCGAAGCGATCGGTCAGACTGTTGATGATAGCCCAGATATGTTCGCCGCCTTCGGTGACGAAGACGATAGGCCTGCGATCCATTCAAGCTACCCCAGCCAGGCAATGAAGGCGTGCGTGGCAAAGCCCGCGCCGCCAACCACGATGCCGACGACTGCCAGCGAGGCGACGCCAACCGCACTGCCCACGGCAAAGAGGATGCCGTCGCGCTCCGACAGTGCCAGCCCGAGGAGTGCCGTGGCAAAGGCCGGCAGCCAGTTGCCGAGGGGAATCGGAAGGGTGATCGAGACCGACAGGATGAGCGCGATGATGCCGATCACGCGGTCGCCCTGCTTGCGCCAGAATGGCCAGTAGCGCGGCCGCACGACCTCTTCGAGGCGGATCAGCCTCGGAATGACCCAGTCGGTGACGGTACGGAACTGCTCGGCAGAGAGCGAGCGCTTGGTGATGAAGTCGGGCAGCCAGGCGCGGTTGCTGCCAAAGGCCATCTGTGCGGCCACGATCAGCAACGGCAGGCCGAGCACCGCCGAAGCGCCCGGCGGCAGGGGCAGCAGGTTGAAGGCGGCGAACAGCACCAGGAGCGGCGCGAAGCTGCGCTTGCCCAAGGTGTCCCTGATGTCGCCGATGGAGATGTTGCCGTTGGCGTCGCGGGCGAGCTGGGCAAAGATGGTGGAGAGGCGGCGTCCGCGACGCCGCTGCGGCGCCGCAGCGATTTCGCTCGCGTCAGATTCGTCGTTTTGCCTTTTCATGCAGTCTTCAGCCCACTTGCGGCAGCATCTTCATGCGCCGATCCCCATCGCAGTGTGCGACGGCCAGGTTAATCCTTGATGACACCGGAAGGCTGCATGTGATGCCGCGCGGCCCCGAATGCAATGTCAGCGCCGGAATTCGATGACGTCCAGTTTGGATTCGTATCGCGGCGACGGAAATTCGATGCGCCATTCTGCCGGCCCAGAGCGGAAGGCATAGCCGATCTGGTCCGTTTCCGGGCCGTCGCCATAGGCTTTCGGCTTGTCGCCGGCGATGAAGCCGGAGCCGAGATAGATCGAGCGCTTCTCGCCGTCGTCGTAGAAACGGCCCTTGGTGCGCTGGGAGCCGCTCAGTTTTTCCAGCTGCCAGCCTGAGCCGTCGTCGCTGACCTTGCATTTGAACCAGCCGTAGATCACGAGAGGCACGTCGCCGCCGGCCTTGATGGTGCGGCACTGCCAATTGCCGGCCATGTCAAAATCGGGAACTGAAAGCAGCGGCTTGGCGAGCATTCCGTCGAGCACGGCCACATCTGCCGGCGCACCGGTCCTGGCGCCCTGCAGGGCTTCTTTCCGCGTGTCGTCGTATTTTTCGAGCCGCGCCTTGTCGGCGGGCGTCATGAGCTTCTGCACCGCGCCGTCGGCATGGGCAAAACCGGCGGACGCCGTGAGGACCGCAGCAAGCATCAACGTGCGAAAAGCCATGAAAAACCTTCCCCTTGTGGCCGAACCTCAGGGGAGGAATCAGGCGCTTTAATGATCTGCCGTGGCTGACGCTGCGTTGGCAAGGGCCTGGGGCAGGTCGCCATAGCCGGTGGCGCGCCGCTCATAGACCAGCCCCAGCATCCTGGCGGCGTCCTCGGCCACCTTGTCGAGGGCCGGGTCGTCGGTCTGGGCGAGGTAGATCAGCTTCTCGTAATTTCCGAAGTAGTCGGTCACCAGCTCCGGGTGCCGGTCGAGCCCGAGTGGCTTGATGAAGAAGGCATCGAACTGCCGGCACAGGAAGTCGGTCATGTAGAACGACATCATGTCGGCTTCGCCGACCTTGGCGTAGGCTTCGGCGCCCTGGTAGAAGGCAAAGCAGTGCGGGCCCGCGATGCGCTCGACGCCATGCCTTTCGCAGACCCGGTCGAGCAGGCCGCCGGTGCCGCAATCGGCGTAACCGACATAGATGTGCTGGTAGCCTTCCGCCTTGGCCTCGGTGATCGCCTTGTCCATGACAGGCGCGATGCGGTCGGGGCGAAAATGGAAGTCGGCCGGTAGGCAGGTGAGTTCGAGATGATCGAGTCCCAGCCGCTCCTTGACCGTCAGCACCTCGCGCGCAATCATGCCGCAGCCTATGACCAGCAGCCTGTCCGCGATGTCGGGTTTCGTTTTTTGCTTTGTGGCCATGGAACCCAGTCGACCGGCCTTCGTTGCGTTAGGGCGAAATACAGAGAGAGGGAATCCAGTCCATGAAACTGTCACGTCTGGCACCGGTCGCCATCATCGCCTGCGCGCTCGCACTGGCCTCTTGTGCCAACACCATTCGCGGCGTCGGCAAGGACGTCAAAGGTACGGCGAACGCCATCGAGGACACAGTCCAATAGGGGACTGATCGCCGTCAATCTCATTCACATCGGCACGAAGAGGCCGCACCGCAAGGTGCGGCCTTGTTGCGTCAGGCAGAGGCGCGCAAATTGTGCTTGCGCTTCATGTAGTCCTTGGCGGTCTCGACGGCCACCGCCGCGTCGCGGCAGTAGGCATCGGCGCCGACGGCCTTGCCGAATTCCTCGTTGAGCGGGGCGCCGCCGACGAGCACGACAAAGTCGTCGCGGATGCCCTTTTCCTTCATCGTGTCGATGACGACCTTCATGTAGGGCATGGTCGTGGTCAAAAGCGCCGACATGCCGATGATGTCGGGCTGATGTTCCTCGATGGCTGCCAGATAGTTCTCGACCGGATTGTTGATGCCGAGGTCGATGACGTCGAAGCCGGCGCCTTCCATCATCATGCCGACGAGGTTCTTGCCGATGTCGTGGATGTCACCCTTGACCGTGCCGATGACCAACTTGCCCTGCTTGGGAGCACCTGTGGCCGCCAGTAGCGGGCGCAGGATGAACATGCCGGCCTTCATGGCGTTTGCCGACAGCAACACTTCGGGAACGAACAGAATGCCGTCGCGGAAATCCTCGCCGACGATGCGCATGCCTTCGACGAGCGCCTCGGTCAGCACCTTGTAGGGCGCCCAGCCTCGCTCGAGCAGGATGTTGGTACCGTCCTCGATCTCTTCCTTGAGCCCGTCATAGAGATCGTCGTGCATCTGCTGCACGAGTTCGTCGTCGGAAAGCTCGGACAGGATGATTTCATCGTCGGACATGTTCGGGGGCTCCCTCGGGACGGCGCCAAATTGCGGCGGGCGGCTACTGCGCTAATACCTAGCTTGCAAGTGCCGCAAATCCATAGCTGATTTGCGACCTCCTGCAAAACGAAAGCGACTGATAACTTGCCGACTTGCTTGTCGATTTTGCGACAGGCGTTGGCGCTGGCAAGCCGTTTCGCCTAGGGTGCATGACTACGATCCTGCGAGGTGCTGCGACAGGCGGCCAAACGTGTTTCAAGGATGATGGCGATGACAGAAAACCTCGTGACCGATCAGGAAGCGTCGGGTGGACGACGCGGGCGCGGCGCAAGTGGCGGAGCGGCCGCACGGCGCGCCGCACGCTCCGGCGGCGGGCCCGGCACCCAGCTCACTTACATCAAGCGCCAGATCAACGTATATGAGGTCCTCAACGAGGAGGGGCTGGCGCTCATCGAGAAGAACGCCGATACGGTGCTCGAAGAAATCGGCATCGAGTTCCGCGACGACGCCGAGGCGCTGCAGCTGTGGAAAGAGGCTGGCTGCGACGTCAAGGGCGAGCGCGTCCACTTTCCCAAGGGCCTGTGCCGCTCGCTGCTGAAGACCGCCCCCTCGATCTACACCCAGCATGCGCGCAATTCGGAGCGTTCGGTACAGATCGGCGGCAACGCCACAGTCTTTGCGCCGGTCTACGGCCCGCCCTTCGTGCGCGATCTCGACGGCAACCGCCGCTACGCGACGATCGAGGATTTCCGCAATTTCGTGAAGCTCGCCTACATGGCGCCGTCGATCCACCATTCGGGCGGCACGGTGTGCGAGCCGGTCGACGTGCCGGTGAACAAGCGTCACCTCGACATGATCTACAGCCACATCAAATATTCCGACAAGCCGTTCATGGGGTCGGTCACGGCCCCGGAACGCGCGGAAGACACGATCGCCATGGCCAAGATCGTGTTCGGCGACGACTTCGTCGAAAACAACACGGTGCTGACCAGCCTGATCAACGCCAATTCGCCAATGGTCTTCGACGAAACCATGCTGGGGGCGCTGAAGGTCTATGCGCGCCACAACCAGGCCTGCATCGTCACGCCGTTCATCCTGGCCGGCGCGATGAGCCCGGTGACGGTCGCCGGAACGCTGACCCAGGTACTGGCCGAGGTGCTGGCCGGCGCATCGTTCACCCAGCTGATCCGCAAGGGCGCGCCGGTGCTGTTCGGCACCTTCGCCTCGTCGATCTCGATGCAGTCGGGCGCCCCGACTTTCGGCACGCCGGAGCCGTCGCTGGTCTCTTACGGTGCTGCCCAGCTCGCACGCCGCCTCGGACTGCCGTTCCGCACCGGCGGCTCGCTCTGCGCCTCCAAGGTGCCGGATGCACAGGCAGCGTACGAAAGCGCGAACACGCTGAATTCGACCATCCTGGCCGGTACCAACTTCGTGCTGCATTCGGCAGGCTGGCTCGAAGGCGGTCTCGCCTCCTGCTACGAAAAGTTCATGATGGACATCGACCAGCTCGGCATGACGCAGAGACTGTCCGAAGGTGTCGACCTCTCGGAAAATGGCCAGGCAATGGACGCCATCCGCCAGGTCGGCCCCGGCAGTCATTATCTCGGCTGCGACCATACCCAGGCCAATTTCCAGACGGCATTCTACCGCTCCAGCATCGCCGACAACAATTCCTACGAGCAGTGGCTTGCCGAAGGGCAGAAGACCGCGCCGCAGCGCGCCAACGAGCTCGCCCGGCGCTGGCTCGAAAGCTACGAGGCGCCGTATCTCGACCCAAGCATAGACGACGGCCTGAAGGACTTCATCGCCGCCAAGAAGGCGTCGATGCCCGACGCCTTCACGTGAAAGGAGCCCGTTTCAGGCGGGGCTAAAGTCGCCAGCATCATTCACAAGGAAGTCTGGCGGAGCGCGTTCTCCGATCCGGACCGGAAAGGGTGACGCTTGTCACCCCGTCTGGTTGACGACATCGCCACCGCGCTGGCTGAGCATGGTCTCATTCCGCGCGGCGGTTTTGCGTTCGGCGATGGCGACGCCGCACCGGCCGGACCGGCAGGCAGACCGGCTCGGTCCGCGCTGCTGGTGGGGCAGGCGGGCGCTGCGCCTTGGCCGCATTACCGGAACTGGCTCGAACGGCAGCCAAAGGATCTTGAAAATCCTCTGGACAGCTGGTCGCGCGAGACGATCGGCAAGGTGGCACGGGCGTTCGGTGCTCACGCCGTATCGCCTTCGGACAAGCCCTATCTGCCGTTCCAGCAATGGGCGATGCGTGCAGAGGGCCTGAAGCCTTCGCCGCTCGGCATACTGATGCATCCCGAATACGGGCTGTGGCATGCCTACCGCGGCGCCTTGCTGTTCGATGCGGAGATCGACAAGCAAGAATCTCTGAAACAGATTCACCTTTGCGACTTATGCGACGGAAAACCCTGCCTTAAGTCCTGTCCGGTCGATGCCTATTCAGAGACCGGTTTCGCCCATCGGGGGTGCCTTGCGCATGTGCGCGGACCGACGGGCGTTCCGTGCCGGACCGGTGGGTGTCTGGACCGCAACGCTTGTCCGCAAGGCCTGGCCTTCAGATATCCCAGACAGGTTCAGGCCTTTCACATGAGGAGCTTCGGCGGCTTCTGAGGAAGGTCGGTCTGGTCCAAGCGCGTCCGTAAGCCTGTCCAATTGACCCAGAGGGTTGTCGAGCCTATTCATCTAGTCATCCGATGATTTGATGAATAGGCTCTGCCATGCAACCGGCCAGCCGGACCAACCTGACCGACAGTGCGGGCGAAAGCTTGCGCAGCGAAATCGTGAGCGGACGCTGGAGCGTCGGTGAGCGTATCCCCAATGAAGCAGCGCTCGCCGAATTGCTGACGGTCAGCCGTGGCACGGTGCGCGAAGCGGTGAGGGCGCTGGTCTCGCAAGGCCTCCTGGAGACGCGGCAAGGCTCCGGCACTTATGTTCGTTCGACCGTCGACCCCTCGGCTGCACTTCATCGGATGAAGCGCGCCGGACTGCGCGACCAATGGGAGGCGCGCACGGCGCTGGACGTCGAGGCGGCGAGGCTTGCCGCGCTACGCCATACGCCGGCGGACGTCATGAAAATGCGGCGCCTGCTTGAGGAGAGGGGCACCCAGGTCGATGGAGGATACGAGGCCTTCATCCGCCGTGACATCGCCTTCCACAAATCCGTGGTCGAGGCCTCCGGCAACAAGGCGATGATCGAACTCTACGATTTCTTCACCGGTGCCATCGCCGAGACCATCCAAGCGACGCTTGGCGGCGATTTGCCGGAACCAGACGGTCCCGCGCACGAGGCCATCGTCGACGCGGTCGCGTCGGGCGATCCGGATCGCGCGGCTGCCGCCATCCGCGACTTCGTCGCACCGGTGCTTCTGGAACTCGACAGGCTGCTTGCGCCATGAATCAGAATTTCCGTTCCGGCGACCTGCGAGATTCGTGCATCGAAACCGTCAACGGCCTCGACGACCAGCTTGTCGATGCCGAGATCGACAGCCTGCCCAAGCCGCAACCGCCTGTGCTGCGCAGCCGCACTGCCCAGATTGTGCTCGGTGCAAGCCTCGTGCTGATCGCCTTCAATCTCAGGCCGCTGTTTTCGAGCTTGTCGGTGCTGTTGCCCGAAGTGATGCAGGAAACAGGGCTTTCGACGACCGGTGCTAGCCTGCTGACGACGTTGCCGGTGCTGTGCCTCGGGCTGTTTGCGCCGTTTGCACCCAAATTGGCCCAGCGTTACGGGGCCGAACGCACGCTGCTCGGGGCGCTCGCCGTGCTGGCAATCGGCACCGGGTTGCGTTGGTTCGGGTCCGTTCCGCTGCTTTTCCTTGCCACCTTCATGGCTGGTGGTGCCATTGCCATCGGCAACGTACTGCTGCCGGGACTGGTGAAGCGCGACTTTGCCGGCAAGGCCGCGATGATGACAGGGCTATACACCATGGCCCTTTGTGCCGGCTCGGCTGCCGCTGCCGGCCTGACGTTGCCGATCGAGCACCTGATCACCGGGTCGTGGTCGGGAGCACTGGCCGCCTGGTCTGTGCCGGCGCTGATCGTGCTGGTGATCTGGGCGCCGCAGGCATTGGCTGCCGGCAAGCAGGCCAGCCACAGCGGTTATCGCGTCGTCGGTTTGTGGCGCGACCTTCTGGCCTGGCAGGTCACGCTGTTCATGGGACTGCAGTCGGCACTCGCCTACTGCGTCTTCGGCTGGCTGGCGCCGATCCTGCGCGAGCGCGGCTTCGACGCCACGACCGCCGGTGCGATCGTTTCGATATCGGTGATGGCGCAGGTCGTCACCTGCCTCGCCGTGCCGTCCTTTGCGGTGCGCCGGAAGAACCAGAGCGGGGTTAACGTGGCGCTCGTCGTTGCGGCGGTGGTCGCGCTGCTGGGCATCCTGTTTGCGCCGACGTCGACCGTGTTGTTCTGGGCGATCCTGCAAGGCATCGGCCAGGGTGGGCTGATCGCGGCGGCGATGACGCTGATCGTGCTGCGCTCGCCGGATTCGCATATCGCGGCACACCTTTCCGGCATGGCGCAGGGCGTCGGTTATGTGCTGGCGGCAGTCGGGCCGCTGCTGGTCGGCCTGATCCGCGGATGGACCGGCAGCTTTTCGGCTTCGGCGATTCTGTTCGTCGTGCTGGGCTTCGGCGCCGCAGCGATGGGGCTGGGCGCGGGCCGCACGCTGCACGTGCGCGCAAGGACCGTCCGCATCGACGAGCAGGGCTGATCCAGGCGGCCCGCGCAAACTTCCAACTTTGCCATCCCGACGGGTTCGGCTATCAGGCACGGAATATAGCCTTCGCGGTCAGCTTGGGTCGCGCGCCGATCGATCTGGAAAGTCCGAAATGCAATATTTTGATGTCGTGGTGATCGGCGCCGGCGCCGCGGGCATGATGTGCGCGCTCGAGGCGGGCAAGCGTGGCCGGTCGGTGCTGATCCTCGACCATGCCCGAGCGCCCGGCGAAAAGATCCGCATTTCAGGCGGCGGACGCTGCAATTTCACCAACATCCATGCGAGCCCAAAAAACTTCCTGTCGCAGAACCCGCATTTCTGCATCTCCGCGCTCAGCCGCTACACCCAGCGCCATTTCATTGCGCTCGTCGAGCGCCATGGCGTCGCCTATCACGAAAAGACGCTGGGGCAGCTGTTCTGCGACGGCTCTGCGCGGCAGATCATCGACATGCTGGTCGAGGAGATGCAGGAAAGCGGCGTCGAACTGCGCCTGTCGACCGTGGTCGAGGACGTTCGCAAGACTGCCGGCGGCTTCGAACTGGCCCTATCCGGCGGTCGCGTCGGTTGCAGTTCGCTCGTCGTCGCCTGCGGCGGCAAGTCTATCCCCAAGATGGGCGCGACCGGCTTGGGCTATGAGCTTGCGGCGCAATTCGGCTTGCCCGTGGTGGAAACGCGGCCGGCGCTGGTGCCGCTGACCTTCGATGCCAACACGCTGGTGAAACTGGCGCCGTTGTCCGGTATCGCCGTCGATGCGGACGTCGGATGCGGCAAGACCAGCTTTTCTGAAGCCATGCTCTTCACCCATCGCGGCATCAGCGGGCCGTCGATCCTGCAGATCTCGTCTTATTGGCGCGAGGGCGACGAGATTGCGATCTCGATGCTGCCCGGAACCGACGTCGCCGGCCTGCTGCGCGAGGCAAAGCGCGCCAATGGCCGGCAGGCGGTTCAGACCGTCCTTGCCGCCCATCTGCCAAAGAAGCTGGCGCAGGCGATTGCCGAGCGCACCGGTCTTGACGGCAATCTCGCCGACTTGAACGATGCCCAGATCAAGACGGTCGATGCTGCCGTCAATGCCTGGCGCATCAAGCCGGCCGGTTCGGAAGGCTACCGCACGGCGGAAGTGACGCTGGGCGGCGTCGACACCAATGCGCTCGACCAGAAGACCATGCAGGTGAAGTCGGTGCCGGGGCTGTACTTCATCGGCGAGGTCGTCGACGTCACCGGCTGGCTCGGCGGCTACAATTTCCAGTGGGCCTGGTCTTCCGGCTGGGCCGCCGGACAAGCCGCCTAGAAATATTCTCGCGCCACCCCAAGGATTGCCCCAAAGCTTTCGTCCAACAGGCAAATGATGGCGATGATGCTGGACGAAGGCGAAGCCTCCGACAACGACCTGATCGGACGAGCGCGCAGCGGCGACAGGGTGGCTTTCGGCGAACTCGTCGAGAGGCACTACGGCTTTGTCCATCGCGTCGCCTGGCGCTGGTGCGGCAGCCGAACCGACGCCGAGGACATCGCCCAGGAAGTGTGCGTTCGGCTTGGCCGCGCCATTCGCGACTATCGCGGTGGCAGTGCATTTACGACCTGGCTTTACGCCATGACGCTGAATGCCGCCCGCGACATGCAGCGCAAGACCGCGCGGGAAACCGCCAAGACCGCGGCCTATGGTGCCCATGCGCTGGTGGCGGTCGACATCGAGCCAGTCGCCGAGGACCCTGCCGACAGGCTGTGGGCAGCGGTCAGGCAGCTGCCGGACAAGCAACGAGATGCGGTGCTGCTGGTCTACGGCGAGGGGCTGTCACATGGTGCCGCCGCCGAAGCGATGGCGATCGCGGAAACCACGGTGTCCTGGCACATCCATGAAGCGAAGAAACGGCTGAAGCAGCTCATGCGCTCGGCCGGGGAAGAGTGACCATGGTCGACGACAACGAACTCGACATGCTCCGCAACATTCCGACTCCGGCGCCTGGTGCCGACGCCAAGGCGCGCGCGCTTGCCGCCGCCATGGCAACCTACGACCTCGAAAAAAATCCTGCCGCCACCCAAGGATCGGCCACGACCCATCGTCTCACCGAACGAGCACGAAAGCTCTGGAGAGACATCATGCAAAAGAAGCTGATTGCAGCGCCGGCCCTTGCCGGTCTGGTTGCCCTGCCGATCGCCGGCTACGCCACATTCTACCTGATGGAAGGGTCGCCGTTCAATTTCGGCGCCGAGCAGGAGGTCGCGCAGGCGCCGGTTACGCGCTCGAAGGAAGCACCTGCCAGCGCGCTCAAGAAAGCCGACGCGGAACGGCGGGAGGCTACGACCGACCTTCTTGCAGCGGCGCCGGCGAAGCCTGAGGCGAAATCGGCGGCCGAAGAGGCCGTCATGAACGAGGCCGCACCGGTCGGCGGCAGCGCGCCTGCACCAATGGCCGATGCTGCGATTGCGACCAGCCGCATGCCGACTTTGATGGCTCAGCCCCAGATCGCGCCTTCGGACATGCCGATGCCGCCGCAGGCGGAAAACCGCGACCGCATGGAAAAGTTCAAGACCAATCCGGTCCGCTCCGCCCTTGAAGATCCAGTTTCAACCTTCTCGATTGATGTCGACACGGCATCCTATTCGTTCGTTCGCCGCTCGCTGAAGGAAGGGTTGCTGCCGCAAGCCGATACGGTGCGTGTCGAGGAAATGATCAATTATTTCCCGTATGACTGGAAGGGCCCCGATGCGGCGGCGACGCCGTTCAACACCACCGTCAGCGTCATGCCGACGCCCTGGAACCAGCACACCAAGCTGATGCACGTCGCCATCAAGGGCTATGACGTCAAGCCCGCCGAGCAGCCCAAGGCGAACCTGGTGTTCCTGATCGACGTGTCGGGCTCGATGGACGAGCCGGACAAGCTGCCGCTGCTGCGTTCGGCGTTCCGCCTCTTGATAGGCAAGCTTCAGCCCGACGATACCGTCTCCATCGTCACCTATGCGGGCGATGCGGGCACCGTGCTCGAACCGACAAAGGTATCCGACCGGGCAAAGATCCTGCAGGCGATCGATACGTTGACGCCAGGCGGTTCGACGGCGGGCGAGGCGGGCATCCGCGAGGCCTACCGCCTGGCGCAGAAGTCCTTCGTCAAGGACGGGGTCAACCGCGTGATGCTGGCCACCGATGGCGATTTCAATGTCGGCCAGAGCGACGATGACGATCTCAAGCGGCTGATCGAGGACAAACGCAAGTCGGGCGTGTTCCTGTCGGTATTCGGCTTTGGCCGGGGCAATCTCAACGACCAGATGATGCAGACCATCGCCCAGAACGGCAACGGCACGGCGGCTTACATCGACACGCTGGCCGAGGCCGAGAAGGTGCTGGTGCAGGACGCATCGTCGACGCTGTTTCCGATCGCCAAGGACGTGAAGATCCAGGTCGAGTTCAATCCCGGTGCGGTTTCGGAATACCGCCTGATCGGATACGAGACGCGCGCGCTCAACCGCGAAGACTTCAACAACGACCGCGTCGACGCCGGCGAGATCGGTTCGGGGCATTCGGTGACGGCGATTTACGAGATCACGCCGAAGGGCAGCCCGGCGCAGACAGTCGATCCGCTGCGCTATGGCGAAGCCACGACCGGCAAGGACGGTGTTGCGAATGCCGGCGAATACGCCTTCGTCAAGATCCGCTACAAGGCGCCCGACGGCGATGTCAGCAAGCTGATCACGACCCCTGTGACGAAGTCGAACGAGGTTTCGAGCTTCGATGCGGCAGGTGCCGACCAGCGCTTCTCGGTGGCGGTAGCGGCCTTCGGGCAAAAGCTGCGCGATACCGACCAGCTTGCCGCAATGGACTATGCGCGTATCGCCGAAATTGCCGCTGCGGCGCGCGGGAGCGATCCATTCGGCTATCGCGCGGAGTTCCTGTCGCTGGTGCGGCTGGCATCTTCGCTCCAGGCCAGCAAGCAATAAGGCAACAGGCAAGGGCAGGTGGGCCGGCCGGCGGAAAGGGCTTTTCGCCGGCCGTTCTTTTGTGATCTCTAGGCGTCCACCCAAAAACGAACGGGTGGCGCTTCGGAGACGACGGATGGCCGACCGGCAGATGGACGAATGGGATCGCGCATGGCGGCCTGCGTTCGCTTTCATCTCGCGAGATCAAGGCGTTCTGGGACAGTTATCTCGCCCGGCGCAACGATCCCAGGATACGCCATGGCAGCCTGTATTCGCGCTGGCGGCACGTTGCCGACGATCTGGTGGTTTCGCTCTATCTGACCAATCGAAGCGTCGGGCTGTTCGTGCGCGGTCAGCGCGGCGAGGGCTTTGCCACAACGTTGAACCGGCTGTCGGCGTTCGAACCTGGCCTTGGGCAAGCGCTGGGCGTCAGCCTGCGCGGCGAATACAAGCTCTGCTACCTGCATGATCATCCCGTCGCGATGATGGATCCGGCCAACTGGTCGGCGGCCCATGTATGGCTGGAGCGACAGGAAGAGCACTTCAGTAAGACCCTGGCGGACATCGTCGTCGGTGCGTAGGCCGCAAAAGCGCGCTGGATTTCGCTCTCGCCCTGGCCGCTTCGATTGCGGCGCGAATTTTCCATAAGCATCTGAAGTAAATAAGAAAAATAATCCTCCGTGGGGTGCTTGGGGCGCTTTGCGAGAGCCGTTTTCGGGCAGTCGCCATCGCAGGCCGCGAGAAAATCGACAAGTTCTATCTTGCAAAAGATATATCTTTTAATAGATATAGCGACATGAAGGAAACATCCTGGAGAGGCACTCACATGTTCAACCACCCGAATTTCAATCATCGTTGCCGTGGAGAATGGGTCCATGTCGGGCCAGCATGATGGCGGCAGGGGCGGCGGCCGGCATGGCCGCGGCGGTCCCTTCGGTCGTCATCGTGGCGGCCCCTTCGGCGGACGCGGACCGCGCATGTTCGATCCCGGCGCGCTGCGCCTGGTCGTGCTTGGCCTGATCGCCGAGGAGCCGCGCCACGGCTACGACATCATCAAGGCGCTAGAGGCCAAGTTCCAAGGTGCATACAGCCCGAGCCCGGGCGCGATCTATCCGATGCTGCAGATGCTGGAGGAGGCGGACCTTGTGGTCTCGGCCGCCAACGGCAACAAGCGGCTCTATTCGATCACCGAGCAGGGCAAGGCCTATCTCGAGGAGAACGCGGCGGAACTTGCCAAGATCAACGCCCAGATCGACGAGACCTCGACGCAGGTCAGCGGCGTTGCCCTCGGCGACGAGGTCAAGGCGCTGAACTTTGCCGTATTCAGCCGGCTGCGCAGCGGATCGCTGACGGCGATGCAGGCTGAAAAGGCGCGTGAAATCCTCAAGCAGGCCCGCCGCGACCTCGAAGACCTCTGAGGCCCGCGAACACCCGAGAAGTCATGGCTCCCGCCCCAAAGGCGGGAGCTTTTTTGTGTGAAGCCCAATGAAAGGCCAGATTTGCGGGCCGTTTCGAACAATTTTATTCAAAAGCGAATTGGCCCCGGAACCCGATCGCAACAAACCTCGGCTAAGTAAGGTGCGGGTGAGCAAGGGGTGGTTCGAGAATGCTGGTCGGTCGTGCGATGTCGGGTGCGGTTTCGAATGTTCGCGCCGCCGATTCTTTGGCGACGTCGACCCGGCCCGAAGCCGCCAACCGCAACAGCGATGCAGCGGCGGATGCCTCGGCGCAGGCTGCCTATCCTGCCTCGAGCAGCCATGTCTATGTGCCCGCCAAGCCCGTTCAGCAGGCGACGCAGGTCGCCAGCCAGGGGCCGTCGCGCGCCCGCCTGAGCGATGTCGACGACGCCCACCGCGCGGCATGGTCGGCGCTCAACAATGAGCGCTTCCGGCTTGCCATGGAAAATCTATCCGACGTCCGGACGTCGGATGCGGTGATGATGATGCGTCCGGTCGAAGGCGCGGGCACCGACGTCAGGTCGGCACTCGCGCGCTACGAAGAAAACAGCTGACGACTAGGTAGGTTCAGCTCCGGCGGCGACGCTCGCGGCGGCCTTCGCTTGTCTCGGCGGCGTTCGGCGCAGCCAGCTTGTTGCGCATCGGGCCGATACGTTCGATGATCGCCTCGACGGTCGGGCGCGCCTCTTTCTTGTGGGCGTCGAGCGCCTTGCGCATTGCTGCGAGGTGCTCGAACGAGGTGCCGCAGCAGCCGCCGATGATCCTTGCACCGCCATCAACCGCAAGACGGACGTAGTCGGACATCAGTTCCGGCGTGCCCGAATAGTGGATCTCGGTGCCGCGGAATTCGGGGATGCCGCAATTGCCCTTGACGATGATGGTGGCATCCGGCCTGGCCTCGCTCATGTCGAGCAGCGAGGCCAGAATGTCGGACGCACCAACGCCGCAATTGGCGCCGACGCCGAGCGGCGTCTGCGCCAGGCCATCGACGACGCCATGGATATCCTTGGGCAGCAGGCCCATCATGGTACGGCCGGCAGTGTCGAACGAGCCGGTGTAGGTGTAGGGCAGTCCGACGCGGATGGCGGCCTCGGCGGCCGCGCGGATTTCGTCAGGGGCCGACATCGTCTCGATCCAGGCGACTTCGGCGCCACCGGCCTTCAGGCCTTCGATCTGCTCGGCGAAAGCGTCGACCGCCTGGTCATAGGTAAGGGCGCCAAGCGGCACCAGAAGTTCTCCGGTCGGCCCTACCGAGCCGGCAACGATGACCTTGCGGGCGGTCTTGTCGGCGACGGCACGGGCGATCTCGGCGGCGCGCTTGTTGAGTTCGAAGACGCGGTCCTGCGCGTGGTGCAGCTTCAGGCGATGGCGGGTGCCGCCGAAGGAGTTGGTGAGGATGATGTCGGCGCCGGCATCGACGAACTTCTGGTGCAGCGTCTCGATCTTCTCGGGCGCGCTTTCGTTCCACAGTTCGGGCGCTTCGCCGGCCTCGAGGCCCATGGCAAACAGGTTGGTGCCGGTCGCGCCATCGGCGAGCAGCACGCCCTTTTCGGCCAGCAGGGCATCGATCGGATTGGTCGTCATTGCAGCGACTTTCATATCTGGGGGATTGGATAACGATATAAAGAAGTCTTTATGTCCAGTCAATGATTGCGTTCGGCAAACCGCGCTAGCGAACGGCCATGACTTCGACTTCGATCTCGGTGCAAGTGCCGCCATTGGTGGGATAGTGGTCGACCGAACATGCGGTGACCACGAGCAGCAGGTCGCGCTCGGCGCGCAAAGTGACGTAGCCGCCGGGCGGATTGATAGAGGCGAAGACGTCGATGCGGCCGTCGGGCTGCGGCAGCGAGTTCTGGAACAGGTCGACGGGATCCGGCGTGAAGGGCAGGCTGACGCCTTCCGAAGCCAGAGCCTTGTGCAGGTTGTCCTGGCAACTGGGGTGATCGTCAAATCCGGCGCGCACGTAGAGCGCATGGTTGCAGGCCGGATAGAGCATGTCGTGCGGGCCGGGCGAGGCGTCCTCGACCAGCGTCAGCAACGGCTCGCCCGTTGTGCCGTAGAAATGTTCGCCGGGTTTGGGAAACAGCCGCTCGCCAATGTCACGGGTGTTTGACGTGCTCAGCCAGTCTTTCATGTCGGACGTGAATGCCCAGAGGTCAGCGACCTGCTGGCCCTTGGGGTCGATGATGCGGACAAGGTCGCCGCGCGACACGCGGATGGAACGGCCCGACTGGGCGGGCACAACGATACGGTGCTGGTCTGGCATGGGTTCCTCGGAATGAGGCCCCACGCTGCCGCAACGAAGCGCGAATTTCAACTTGGCGCCGGTCAGGTCCAGCCGGCGGGGAACGACGCGACCGCCAGCCGCCTGGCGAAAGCCGCCGTTTCATGGGCGTTGATATCGGCTGCGCGGATCAGGTTGTCGAAATGGCGGGTGAGGGTGCGGATCGGGTCTGTCGCATACAGCACCAGATACATGTCGCCGACATAGATCGCGGCGCGGGAATGGCCGAAGATCGTGTAGGGAACGGAATAGCGCATGCGTCCGTCGTAGAGAAACAGGCGGAATGTCGGGTAGAGATCGTCGAGCAGGTCGGCCATGTGGCGAAGCTGCTGCTTGCGGTCCGTCTCCGGGAAGCCTGACCATACGCCGAGGCCGCGCGCAAAGATCTCGAGCGTGTGGCGTGGCATGCAGACCTCCATGTCGGTCTCGGGCCGCCGGTTGTAGTCGATCCGGTACTGGGTTTCTCCGGCCTGGACCTCACGGTTCTTGTTGGAGATGTCGGCCTCGTAGTCGACCAACGCTTCGGTTCTCAGCAGGTCGGGGATGCCGGCCGGCACATAGCGGATCTTGGTTCCGGCTGCTTCGGCGTGCCATTTGGCGATCAATGTACGTTCGAAGCCACCGGAGGCTTCCTCGATCTCCAGGCTTTCGCGGATCTCGCCGGTGACGCCTTCGTCCTGGCTGAGACCGAGCAGCCAGTCCAGCGACACCCTGTGCGCGGAAGCGATGGTCAGCAGCGTCTCGGCGCGCGGCAAGCGGATGGTTGCTCCCGACAGCAGTTGCGACAAGGCGGAACGGTCTATGCCCACCGATGCCGCAAAGGCCGACTGGTTGAGGCCCGAGCGCTGGACGAGCGACTTCAGGCGGTCGCGGAAGATGCCGGATAGATCGCGTTTGTCCATGGCCTGGCCCTCTCCGGATTCAAATTGCGCCAGCTGCCATCTCGCCCGCTGGAAATAGATTTATCTTTCAGTTTGTTTACTAAGTGTAACATCTGCGGCTTAAGCAGCGCAATGTAAACATTTTGTGCGCATTGTCGCGTTGAAGCAGTGCATGATTACTGACAACATTATGTCAGGAATCAACGAGTTCCAGGCTTCACAAGGCAGCAGGCATCAGCATGGCAAAGCGGAAACACAAGCGCGGCACGACCACCACGGTCGAGTGGCCGACGGTGTTTCTGATCGCTGCCTGCTACGGCGGCTGGCTGGTGGCCGGCTTGGTCATCTGGCCGAACTATCCGATCGCGGCACTTGCCGTTATGGCGCTGGCGGTGGCCCTGCAGTCGTCGTTGGTGCATGAGGTCCTGCACGGCCATCCGACACGCAACGCCCGCCTCAACGAGGCGCTGGTTTCCCTGCCGATCGGTGTCGTCTGGCCGTATCGCCGGTTCAAGACCATCCATCTGCGCCATCATGCCGATGAACGGCTGACCGACCCGTTCGACGACCCCGAAAGCTACTATCGCGCGCTGTGGCAACATGACGATCTGCCGGAGGCGATGAAGCTTCTGCTCAAGGTCAACAACACCATGGCCGGGCGCTTCGTGCTTGGGCCGCTGCTTGCCTGCATCGGTTTCTTCATCGACGACGCCAAGCAGATCGCTGCCGGCGACAAGGCGATCCGCAAGGCATGGCTGCTGCATGCCGCGGGTCTGGCGATGGTCCTGCCGGTGGTGCAATTCGCTTTCGGCGTGCCGCTGTGGCTCTATGTTCTTGTTCCCGTATGGCTCGGCCAGTCGATTATTTCGATCCGCACCTTTGCCGAGCACCAGTGGTCGGAGCATCCCGAAGGGCGCACGATCATCGTAGAACGTTCGCCGCTGTCGCTGCTGTTCCTCAACAACAACCTGCATTTCGTCCATCACAAGAGCCCGACGGTGGCCTGGTACAAGCTGCCGGAGCTGTTCCGCACGCGTCGCGAGGAATGGCTCAGGATGAACAAGGGTTATGCCTATCCGAACTACCTGTCGCTGATCCGGGCCTATGCCTTCCGCGCCAAGGAGCCGGTCGTGCATCCCGCCTTGCGCAGGGCGCCGGAGCCGGGCAGGGCGTTCGTGCCGCGCGTCAGGTCGCGCAGCGTCCATGGGTTGGGCACGGCGCCCGTGCCTGCCGAGCCGCCGAAGGAATAGATGCGCTGCAGCTTGCCATTTCCCGCATTCGAGCCTGAAATGACACCATGAGCGACTTCATCGCCGCCCTGCCCATGTATGACTGGCCCGAGATGCGCGACGAGGTCGATGCGCAGTGGGTCCGGCTGCGAACGGCGCTTCGCCAGCTTGGCATCGACGCACCGGAAACGCTGACCCGGCGCAACGCCGGCCTGCCGCCGGTTCTAGGCGGCATTCGCAATGCCGAGGGCGAGACCATCGCGCCCGATCCGGCGACGCTGCCGGCTGACGGCTTCGACCTGCCGACGCTGTGGCGGCATCCCAAGCTGCTGTTTGGCCAGACCTGCTGGGGCCCGATGGAAACCACCGGCCTCGACGCAGCGGTACGGGTGATCGGCCAACCGAACTATGACGGCATCGAGGGCGGCCGTGGCGAACTCTATTCCAGCGCCATCGTGGTACGGCGCGGATCGGTGACCGCCGACCATGCGCATGCCCCCGATGGCGATGTGCCGCTCGTTCCTGTCGACCTGATCCGCGGCAAGCGCTTCGCCTTCAACGGCCACGATTCGATGTCGGGCTTCCTCGGCATCTCCCGCGATCTTGCAGCCTTGGGCGAGGGTCTCAGGATGTTCTCCGACCGGGTCGAAAGCGGCGGGCATCGCAACTCGATCGTCGCGATCGCCGAAGGACGGGCAGACGTCGCGACCATTGACTGCCAGAGCTGGGCCCTGGCGCAGCGCTTCGAGCCGGCGGCGCGCGACGTGATGGTCGTCGGCTGGACCGCCAAGCGCAAGGGCTTGCCGTTCATCACGGCGAAATCGATGCCAGAGCTGCGACTACTTCGCGACGTCGTTTCGAACACGCCCGAGCTCTAGGCGAGCAGATAGCCCAAGGGATAGAAGGCGCTGTATTTCGGCGAGGGCTAACTGTCGGCCCTGCGGTGCTATTTGGCCTGCGGCGCCAAGGTTGAAGTGGCCTTCTCGAGCCGTACGATGCTGACCTGACGTTCAGTTTCTTTCCAGCTGAACAGCATGGGAGCATTGAGACCAACCGCTGGGCCGCCAGGCACGTAGCCAGCCTTGGCGATGAGATCGAGCAACTGGTCGCTGGGCTGCTGCCCGTCGAGCAGGGCGATGACGGCCGGTTCCTGCAATTGCTCGATGAAGTCCGGCACTTCCGGCGACAGTATCGTCAGGTCCGGGTCAACCAGCTTCAGATTGCCGATCCAGTGCCAGTCGGAGACAACTGTTCTGACCGGGCCATC
Source organism: Aminobacter aganoensis (assembly GCF_014206975.1). Classification (GTDB taxonomy): domain Bacteria; phylum Pseudomonadota; class Alphaproteobacteria; order Rhizobiales; family Rhizobiaceae; genus Aminobacter; species Aminobacter aganoensis. Next base: position 525,999 of record NZ_JACHOU010000001.1, on the reverse strand, counting down.
CGCAGCCATGCCGCGATGGAGGGTGGCGTAGTCGATGCGGGCGATGCTGCCCATGCCATTTCCGCCATAGAGATGCATGTACCATGTGAACGGCAGCACCACGATCGCGAGGGTCGCGGCCACGTTGATGATGATGGCCTGTGCCGTCTTGCCCTTGTCGCCCAGACCGTCCAGGCGCGTTGCCAGCGCCACCGGCAGGAACAGCAGCAGCGGCAGCATCCAGCGGTCCCGGAACGTGGTGGCTCCACTGGCAAAGACGAGAAGCAGGCCGATCGCCAGCCCGATAAGGATCGTTCGCCACAGCAAGCTCTCGACGACAGGGCGACTCCTTCCCGTTGCAAAGGGCGAAACGCGCGCCACGATCATTGCCAGGGTAAAAACGGCGACCGGGAGTATGGCAAAGTTGAACGCTGCCCTGGCGAAGCCCTTCAGGCCGAGCCACGCAGCGATGAGTTGTCCCTTGTCAGAAGCCACTCCAAACTTGTAGCCGCGCGCGACAAGCTCTCCGGGATTGGTTAGGTTCCAGTAGAGCGTCGGCAGGCAGATGAGAGCAGCCATTCCGATGCTGATGGCAAAGCGGCGGTTCAGGATGACAGCCCTAGTTTCGCCGAGCGATAGCGCGGAAAGCATCATGGCAGCTATCAGCAATAGATCATTGTACTTGGCCAGGATTGCTCCGCCCATCACAAAACCAAAGACGGCATAGGCCAGGATGGAACGGCGCTCCAGCAGCCAGGCCAGAGCCAAAAGCAGCAGTGAACACAGGGCGAATACGGCGACCGAGTGCGAGAGGGTGTGCTGCATCTCCCAGAATATCTGAGGGAACAGCAGCACGCCGAACATAGCAGTCACAGCAGCTCGACGCGAGTAGCCGAACTTGACCACCGCCAGCACGATTGCGGCCGTCGCCGCGAACATCATGGCGTATTTGACGATCTTCAGCGTCAGCACGCTCGGGCTGAACAGTTGCGCCACCAGCCAGCCGGCCCAGGTGTACAAGGGCGGCTGCGAGCCACCGTAACCAGCCTGCAGGCCGCTCATGTACATCAGCTGCTCGGCATCGTCGACGCCGACCCCGGTGCCTGCGACCCGAGACAGCAGTGTCATTGCCACTACCTGAAGACAGAAGTAGGCGGCCAATGCCACGACGATCGCGGAGAGCCGGCCGACCTTGCCTTCGGCGAGCCATTCGGCTCGGGCTGCGTAGTGGCGGGGGGAAGCGATGGACGCCAATCTGCTTTGCATGCGGGCCAAATAAACACGAAGAATGCGGTTCTCAATCATCGCGCGAAGTCATCCCCGTATCTTTTCGCGACCAGAGTCGCACCGGCCCGGTGGAAAGTTAACCGATCCCGAGACACTCACTGTGCCGGTGTTTCTCTTGGAGCGGCGGCACGCGCGTAGTTCAGCCTCCGAGCAGGCGCTCGTCCAGCGGATAGCTCGAGAGCTGCTCGTATCCGGTCTCGGTGATCAGGATCTGTTCCTCGATCTTGACGCCCTCGTGCCCGCCGAGGCGGCCGATATAGCTTTCGACGCACAAGACCATGCCTGGTTCGAGCACTCCGTCGGGCGTATCCGCCGTCCAGTCCGAAGCGTGGGGCAAGGTCGGATACTCGTCGGCAAGGCCGACGCCGTGGAAAAGCACGCCGTAACGGGCCGGATAACAGTCCGGTGGCGGCACGGCGGCGCGCTCCACCAATTCGCGAAAACCCATGCCGGGCTGCATCAATGCGGTGTTGTAAGCGATCTGGTCGGCGGCGATCCTGTAGAGCTCGCGCTGTTCGTCGGTTGGCTTTCCTTCGCCGCACAGCCAGGTGCGCGACAGGTCGGCGCAGAAACCGTAGGGGCCGATGAGATCGGTGTCGAAGGCGACGAGATCGCCCGCTTCGATGACGCGCGAAGAACACTCCTGGAACCATGGATTGGTGCGCGGGCCTGACGATAGCAGCCGCGTCTCGATCCATTCGCCGCCGCGGGCTATGTTGCCACGGTGCAGTTCGGCCCAGAGTTCGTTTTCGGAAATGCCCGGGCGGAGCGCCGCTTCCATCTCGGCCATAGCCGCCTCGCAGGCGACGATCGATCGGCGCATGCAGAGGATTTCGTCGGGCGACTTGATGAGGCGGGCGTTCTCCATGATCGCCTCGCCATTGCCGGCCGAGATGCCCAGCCGGGCCAGCGCATCGACGCCTTCATGGTCGAGGTGGTCAACGGCGATGCGACGGTTGCCGCCGCCATGTTCGCGTACGACATCGGCGATGCCTTGCGCCCAGCGCTCGACCTTCATGTCGGTCAGCTCGCCGCTGTAAAGATACATCCATGACACGGCCGGGCGGACCTCGTCGACGATGCCCGAGTGGTCCGACAGGTGCTCGCAGGAGAAATAGTCGAACAGCACCACCGGGCCGTCTGTGGCGACGAAGCAGTGGCGGGTCGGATTGTGCGCCACCCATAGCTGCATGTTGGTCGAGTCGGTAGCGTGGCGGATGTTGACGGGATCGTAGAGCAGGACGCCGGCATAGCCGCGCCGCCTGAGCTCGGCGCGGATGCGGTCGAGGCGGTAGGCGCGCATCGCCGGCATGTCGGGCGCGGCGATGCCGGCTGCGGCCCACTCGGCTTCGGCTTGCGCGCCGTAGCCGAGGATGTGCTGGTTGAGGCTCGCTGCCTTCGTGCGGGCCTGCTCGCGCAGGTCGTCGATCGAGCCCGGCTCGAACGGCATTATCTTGCGGTGGCGGCCGAAGTTGCCTTTTGCGGGGGTGTCCATCAGCAGTGACCCACAAATCGCCGAACTTGGTGTTCGCGCGCGCGCCCCTCTATCCTGCCGGACATCTCCCCCTCAAGGGGGGAGACCAGCAGTTGGGGGCTCGGCGCTCCTCTTGGGAACGCCGAATTTGGGTGGGACAGGCTTGACATCCAATCTCCCCCCTTGAGGGGGAGATGTCCGGCAGGACAGAAGGGGGCAACGTAGAGCATGTGCGTTCCCCTATGTGCACTTACCCCCGCATCTTCTCGCCTGACGGATCAAAAGGCGGCTCGACGTTGATGCGGGCAGGGCGGCGGTGGCCGAGGATTTCGATTTCGAACAGGCCTTCCGCCTCGTTTTCGGCGAGCGCTGCCGGAACGTAGCCCTGGGCCATCGATTTCTGGACATAGTGCGCGTAGCCGCCTGACGTCACCCAGCCGACCACACGCCAATCGCCATCGACGATGCCGCGCACGGCGGAAGCACCACGGGCGGCGTCCGAGCCGCGCACTTCCTTGCCGGTGTCGTCGAAGCGCGGCGCGCCGTAGCCATGCGGCTTCTCGACGGTGCCGAAATCCTTGTTTCCGACCTTGGCCCAGATCGGCTCGTCGCCCATCACGTCGGCATCCTGGGCGTCGACATAGAAGGAGACGCGGCGCAGTTTTGGTCCGTCGGCATGTTCCTTGGTTGCCGCCTCGCGGCCGATGAAGTCATTTTTTTCGAGCTTGATGAAGCGCTCCATCGAACCTTCGAATGGCCCATAGATCGGGCGAAGCTCGCGGAACCAGGTCGGGAAATTCTTCTCCAGGCGCATCGACAGCAGCGCGCGCATGCCGAAGTCGACGATGCCGAACTCCTCGCCGGCCTCCTTGATCGCCTTGTAGACCAGACGCTGGTAAGCGGGCGCCATCCAGATCTCGTAGCCGAGGTCGCCGGTGTAGGTGATGCGGTTGACCATGCAGGGTGCGCCGCCGACGGCCATCTCGCGGAAATCCATGAAGCGGAAGGCCTTGCTGGAGACGTCGACGTCGACCAGCTTGGCCAGCAGCGCCTGCGACTTCGGGCCGGCGATGGACAGGCCGACGAGCGTCTGGTCGTAGCGGTGGATGCGCACCGAACCATCGGTGGGCAGGTGCTGTTCGAACCAGCGCATGTGGTACTTCTGCGCTGCCGACGAGCCCCAGATCATGAACTTGTCGTCGCCGGTCTTGGCAATCGTGAAGTCGCCGATCAGCCGGCCGAACTCGTTCAGCATCGGCGTCAGCACGATGCGGCCCTTCTTCGGCATGCGGTTGGTCATCAGCCGGTTGAGGAAATCCTCCGACGCCGGGCCTGAGACCTCATATTTGGCGAAATTGGCGATCTCGGTGACGCCGACACGGTCGCGGGTGGCGCGCACCTCATTGCCGATGTGCTCGAAGTCGTTGGAGCGATGGAAGGAGACGATATCCTTCGGTTTCGTCCCCTTGGGCGCGAACCACAGTGGTGTTTCTAGGCCCCAGCTGTCGCCCATGACGGCGTTGTTGGCGACCATGGTGTCGTAGAGCGGTGTCGTTTGTGCCGGCCTGGCGGCCGGGAGCTCCTCGTTGGGGAAGCGGATCGAGAAGCGGCGCGAATAGTTCTCGCGCACCTTGGCGTTGGTGTAGCGCAGGCTGGCCCATTCGCCCCAGCGGGCGACGTCCATGCCCCAGACGTCGAAGCCCGGGTCGCCGTCGACCATCCAGTTCGACAGGGCGAGGCCGACGCCGCCGCCCTGGCTGAAGCCGGCCATGACGCCGCAGGCAACCCAGAAATTGGTCAGGCCCTGGACCGGGCCGACCAGCGGGTTGCCGTCTGGTGCGAAGGTGAACGGGCCGTTGATGACCTGCTTGATGCCGGCGTTGGCGATGCCGGGGAAATGCTGGAAGCCGATCTCCAACGACGGTGCGATGCGGTCGAGATCCGGCGCCAGCAGCTCATGGCCGAAATCCCACGGCGTGTTGACCGGCGACCACGGCTTGCAGGCCTTCTCATAGGTGCCAAGCAGGATGCCGTTGCGCTCCTGGCGGGTGTAGATCTCACCCTTGAAATCGAGCACGCCGATCATCTCGCGGCCGGTTTCCTTGTTGAAGGCCTCGACCTCGGGCATCGGCTCGGTCAGCAGGTACATGTGCTCCATGGCGAGCACCGGCAGCTCGACGCCGACCATGCGGCCGACCTCGCGCGCCCACAGGCCACCGCAGTTGACCACATGCTCGGCTCGGACGGTGCCCTGCTCGGTGACGACGTTCCAGGTGCCGTCGGGGTCCTGCGTCAGTTCCTTCACCGGGTTGCGCAGTACGATCTCGGCGCCGAGCTTCTTCGCTGCCTTGGCATAGGCATGGGTTGTGCCCGACGGGTCGAGATGGCCTTCGACCGGGTCCCACATCGCGCCGACGAAGTGCTTCTCGTCCATCAGCGGGAACATCTTCTTGGCTTCGGACGGAGTGATCAGCTCGGTGTCCATGCCGAGATAGCGGCCCTTGGCGTGCGCCAGGCGCAGGAAGTCCATGCGTTCGGGGCTGTCGGCGAGCATGACGCCACCGGTCAGGTGCAGCGAGCAGGACTGGCCGGAAATCTCCTCCAGTTCCTTGTAGAGTTGCACCGTATAGGCCTGCAGCTTGGCGACGTTGGGGTCGCCGTTGAGCGTGTGGAAGCCGCCGGCGGCGTGCCAGGACGAGCCGGAAGTCAGCTCCGAGCGCTCGATCAGCATGACGTTGGTCCAGCCGGCGCGGGCAAGGTGGTAAAGCACCGAGCAGCCCACCACGCCACCGCCGATGACAACTGCTTTCACATGGGATTTCATATGGTTATGTCCGGGTTTGAAGACGTTGAATCGGCTGATTGCAATCAGAAATCCGTCGGGGCGCCGCCTTCGGCCTTGCGCTTGTCGACGAAGGCATTGAGCTCCTCGCGGATCGCAGGGTCCATCCATGGCTCCTCGTAAGACGCCAAGCGTTCCTTCCAGACGCGATTGGCCTTTTCCACCGCTGTCGGGCTGCCGGCCTCGGCCCAGGTCTCGAAATTGCGCCAGTCGGAGATGATGGGCGAATAGAACGCGTTCTTGTAGCGGTCCTGGGTATGCTGGGTGCCGAAGAAATGGCCGCCGGGGCCGACGTCGCGGATGGCGTCGATGGCAAGTGCGTCTTCCGACAGGTCAAGAGGCGTCAGGAACTCGGCCACCATCTGCAGCATGTCGATGTCGAGGATCGTCTTCTCATAGGAGCAGCGCAGCCCGCCTTCGAGCCAGCCGGCCGCGTGAAGGATCACGTTCGCGCCGCCCTGGATGGTGCCCCATAGCGAGAACGCGCTTTCATAGGCGGCCTGTGCGTCGACCGCGTTGGCGGCACAGGTGTTCGACGAGCGGTAGGGAATGTTGTAACGCCGCGCCAACTGCCCGCCGACAAGCTGTGCCTTCATGTATTCAGGCGTACCGAAGGCGGGGGCGCCCGACTTCATGTCGACATTGGAGGTGAAGCCGCCATAGCCGACAGGCGCGCCCTTGCGCACCATCTGGGTGAAGGCGAGGCCGGAGAGCGCCTCGGCGTTCTGTTGAACCAAGGCACCGGCAATGGTGACCGGGGCCATCGCCCCCGACAGCGTGAAGGGGGTGACGATCACTGCCTGGCCCATCGACGACATCTGGATGATGCCTTCCATCATCGGCACGTCGAGCTTGAGCGGCGAGTTTGTGTTGATGATGGTGTAGACCGACGGCTCCTCCAGCAACTGCTCGCGCGAGATGCCGCGGGCGATGCGGGCGATCTCGATGCCGTCGACGTTGCGCTCCTTGCCGAGCGAATAGATGTGGAACACCTTGTCGGTCAGCGTCGCCAGGTCGCGGATGCATTCGAGATGGCGCACGGACGGATGGATGTCGACCGGTTCGACCGGATAACCGCCCGTCATGTGAATGATGTTGTGCATCTGGGCAAGCTTCAGGAAGTTCCTGAAGTCAGGCTGGTTGCCGGGACGCCTGCCGTTGTCGAGATCGGAGCAATTGGGCGCCGATGCCACCTGCACGATGGTGACGTTGTTGCCGCCGATGCGCACATTGTGGGCCGGGTTGCGGGCGTGCAGCGTGAACTCGGCCGGCGCATGCGCGACCAATTCGAGGATCATGTCGGAATCGAAGCGGACGCGCTCGGAGCCGTCGCGGACGTCGGCGCCATGTGCCTTCATGATGCGACGCGCCTCGTCGTGGAGCACGTCGACACCGATTTCCTTCAGCACCCGCAGCGAGGCGAGATGGATCGATTCCAACTCGTCGTCGGAGATCAGCTTGGTCGGCGGAAACGGGGCCCTGAGCTGGCGGAACGGCGGCTGTTCGAAGGCCTGGGAGCCGCCGGCACGCTTGCCGGCGCGGCCGCCGCGGCGAGCGCGATCGGAGGCGGGAGCCTGTTCGGCTGTTTGCAGGGCCACGGTCATGGAATCCTCACGGCAAGCGTCTGTATCGGGGGGCATAATGGACTGGGCCGGAAAACCTCATTGCGGAGGCGGCGACCAATAGCGCGAGGGAAACGACATCGCGGATGGGACTGGACCGACGTTCTCGGCTGTGGTGATGCATCCCGCATGTGGCGGTCCGTCGATAGGATCGCCGCCATTCGATTCTCCTGGTGATCTGCTTTGACAACTCCAATTTCCACCACCGCCGAAGCGCCATTGAACTGGGCGGCCCTGGGCGGCGTTACCGCCGCTTTGGCGATGTTCGGTGCAGCACAAGGGCTGAGTTATCCGCTGTTTTCGCTGCTGATGCAGAAGCAGGGCATGTCGCCGGCGATGATCGGGCTGTCGGCGGCGATGATGCCGCTGGGCCTGATCGCGTCGGCAGCCTTCGTGCCGGCGGCCGTACGCCTGGTGGGCGCACGGAACCTCGCTGTCGTTTGCTCGCTCGCCGGCGCGATTTGTTTCCTGCTTATCGGCTACCTGCAGGACTGGGTCGCCTGGTTCATCGTCCGGTTCATGATCGGCGTCGTTATCAACCCGCTCTACATTCTCGGCGAGGTCTGGGCGTTGTCGATGGCGCCGCCGTCGCGCCGCGGGCGGGTGATGGGGGTGTTCAACACCCTGATGGGAATGGGCTATGCCACCGGGCCGCTGGTGCTGACCATCGTCGGCACCTCGGGCTGGACGCCGTTTGTCGTGGCTATCGTGGGTTTCATCGCCTGCGCGATCATTCTGCGCATGATGTCCAATCTTTCAGGCTTCGAGGAAGACGGGCAATCGGTTGGCGGCGTGATGGCATTTGCCGCGCTTGCGCCGGCGTTGCTGTTTGCCGTGTTGGTTTCTGCGGCCAACCAGCAGAGCACCTATTCGCTGCTGCCGGTCTTCGGCGCGAGCCACGGCTTGCCCGAGGCGGTCCTGGCGGCGATGCTGACGGCACTGTCGATGGGCAACATCCTGCTGCAGATCCCGCTCGGCCTGCTTGCGGAACGTGTGGGTGGCCGCACCATGATCCTGTTCTGCGCCGCGGCAACCGCGGCCTGCGCGGTGCTGTTGCCGATGCTGATCGAGACACGGCTCATCTGGCTTGTGCTGGTGGTGATGGGAGCCGTCGGCTACGGGGTCTACACCATGGCGCTGGTCGAGCTCGGCAGTCGCTTCAACGGCAGCGCGCTCATTGCCGGCAACGCCGCCTTTGCGCTGATGTGGGGACTGGGCGGCATCGTCGGCCCGCCAAGCTCGGGAATGGTGATGCAGGCGGCGGGGCCGATCGGGTTGCCGGTCGTGCTGGCCAGCCTGAACGTCATCCTGCTGGGCTTCGCCTTTTATCGCATGGTGCTGCGCAAGCGGACAACAAGCTAGGCGAGGGTAGGCAGGGGAAGGTGCGCGACGGCGACAGGCACCGCCGCGCGGAAGATGGTCAGTCGGCCTTGGCGACGTGCCAGACGCCGCCCTTGCCGTCGCCGGTGACGTCGCCCGCCTTCTGGTCCTGCACGAACGTGTACAGCGGCTTGCCCTCGTAAGCCCACATCTTCGAGCCATCGTCGCGGGCAACGACCGTCCACTCGCCTTCGTCCTTGGCGTCTGCCGCAGCCATCAGCGGTGGCCAGTTGACCGCGCAGTCGCCGTTGCAGGCCGATTTGCCGGCGCTGTCCTTGTCATAGGTGTAGAGCGTCATGCCGTTGGCGTCGGTGTACATCTTGCCGCCGGCGCCTTCCGCGACCTTGGCGGGTTCGGCGGCGAAAGCGGCCGCGCCGGTCAGGAACAGAACGGCGAGGGCTGAGGAAATTGTCTTCATGATGATCGCTCCCAAGAGTTCAGCCGACAAGCCGGCCACACACGCAGACAACGCCTTTCCAGGGCGCCGTATTCCCGAAAGCTTTCGAAGGGATGCGAATTTTGAGGCGCTTGTCGATTTGCAGAGCGGCAGGTTAGAGTGCAATCATGTGCGCGCTCAACGCTCATATTCCGCTGCGGGAGGCAGCATCGAAGCCGTCGCCGCGAACCCGGCATACGGAGCTTCTGCGCCTTTGCGCGCGCATCGGCTATTCGCCGCCGCCTGGCCTTTGAATCCGCCCCGGCACTTGCCGGATTGATTCAAGAGGAAGGCACAAGCCAATGACCTATCAGAACTATTCGCTGAAGCAGCTTCAGCAGATCGACGCCGCGCATCATCTGCATCCCTTCACCGACCACAAGGAATTGCGCGATATCGGCTCGCGCATGATCACCCGTGCCGAGGGGCCGTTCATTTACGATTCGGAAGGGACGGAACTGCTCGACGGCATGGCCGGCCTGTGGTGCGTCAATGTCGGCTACGGCCGCACCGAACTGGCCGAGGCCGCCTATGAGCAGATGAAGGAGATGCCCTACTACAACTCCTTCTTCAAATGCTCGACGCCGACGCCGGTGCTGTTGTCGAAGAAGCTCGCGGAACTGGCGCCCAAGAACATCAACCAGGTGTTCTACGGCTCGTCGGGATCGGAATCGAACGACACGGCGCTGCGGCTCGTCCGCCATTACTGGGCGCTCGAGGGCAAGCCCCAGAAGAACCGCATCATCTCGCGCAAGATGGCCTATCACGGCTCGACGGTTGCCGGCACGTCGCTTGGCGGCATGGATGGCATGCACCAGCAGCTTGGTGGCGCTGTACCCAACATCGTCCATGTGATGATGCCCTATGCCTATGAACTGGCGCTGCCGGGTGAAAACGACCACGATTTCGGCCTGCGTGCCGCCAGATCGGTCGAGGACGCGATCCTGGAGGCCGGCGCCGAGAACGTCGCTGCCTTCATCGGTGAGCCGATCATGGGTGCCGGCGGCGTCAAGATCCCGCCGGAAAGTTATTGGCCGGAGATCCAGCGGATCTGCCGTAAGTATGACGTTCTGCTGATGCTCGACGAGGTCATCACCGGCTATGGCCGCACCGGCGAGTGGTTCGCGGCCCAGACCTTTGGCATCGAGGCCGACACCATCACCACCGCCAAGGCTCTGACTTCGGGCTACCAGCCGCTGTCGGCGCTGCTGGTCGGCGACCGGATTGCCGCGACGCTGGTCGACAAGGGCGGCGAGTTCTACCACGGCTACACCTATTCGGGTCACCCGGTGGCCTGTGCGGTGGCGCTCAAGAACCTCGAGATCATCGAACGCGAAGGGCTGGTCGAGCGGGTCAAGACCGACACCGGCCCGTATTTCGCGCAGATGCTGAAGGAGCGCATCGCCGGTCACGGGCTTGTCGGCGAGGTCCGTTCCGTCGGCCTGATGGGCGCGATCGAGATCGTCAAGGACAAGGCGACCAAGGAGCGCATTTCGCCGGTCGGCAGCGCCGCTGTTGCCGTCCGCGACCATGCCATCGCCAATGGCATGATGATGCGCGCGACCGGCGACTCGATGATCCTGTCGCCGCCGCTGATCTGGACCCGCGCCACCATCGATATGGCTGGCGAGCGTATCCTCAAGGCGCTCGATCTCGCTGAACGGGACCTGAGAAAGGCCTGATCACTTGGCCGGGCAGGACATGAGCCTGCCCGGCCAAGTTTCTGAAAACATTACAGATATGTAATGATGGCATTCATATTGGGTTCAGCCGGCGGCCGCTACTTCTCGACCTGTCAACGAGAAGGAGCCTCCCATGAAACGTATCGTTCTTGCCGCTGTCGCCCTGTCGATGTTCGCAGTGCCGATGGCCCAGGCCCAGCAGCGCTACGAGGCGCCGCGCCATGGCAACTACTACAGCCAGCAGCAGAAATGGCAGGATTATCGCAAGAAGCCGGCAAAGCGGCACTACTGGTCGAGGGGCAAGCGCGTGCCCGACTGGCAGCGCAAGCAGGCGCTCCGAGACTATCACCGCTACGGGCTCAAGCGCCCCGGCCACGGCCAGCGCTGGGTGAAGGTCGACAATGATTTCCTGCTGATCAGCGTTGCGTCGGGCATCATCGCCGCGGTGGTGGCCTCGCGCTAAGGCTAAGTCCAACTCGGAAAGGGCGGTTCGCCGCCCTTTCTCGTTCCCGCTTCGGGAAGGGCTTCAGTCTATTCGACCGTCATTGCCGGATAGACCCGACAGACATTGGCATGTCGGTCCGTATGCCGAGGGCACTGGTTGCCCAGGCGCGCATCTCGGGCGACGCATCGCCGGATTTGAGTATCGATATGGCCAGCGTCGAGATGTCAGCCGGTGGCTCTTTGGTGCTGGTTACGTAGGTGATGTATCCGACCACGATCGCGCATCCCACCGAAACGAGAGGGGGCGCAAACAACATGGTCGCGCGCGCAATCGATCGACAGCGTTGAAGCAGGACGGGCTTCGGAACGTCATCCTCGTCAATTTGATCAGTCATTCCACTCCCCCTGGGAGACCGCAGAACACCAATGCCGGAACACTGATCTACATTAGTTAAGATGCAGATAAGGCGGCTCTGGCCCTCCAAGCGGCCGTATTTCCCGAGATCGGGCTGCGCCGTCGGCTGGCTGGTGGATTCGCCTGCGCCGAAAGGTCGAGCCGTTTCGGCTTGTTCAGGACAGGGCGGGAGCCTATATTGTGCGCTGCACAATAGCCTGATTCCTACCGATTGCCGGATGGGTGCAGCATGGTCCTTGAAACCGGAGCGCGTCGCATGAAGAGCAGACGGTTGACGAGGGCTTCGCGCCAATCCACCGCCATTGCCGGCAATCTGATGCTGGCGCCAATGGTCATGGCCATGCGGCTGCCGATGATGGCCAGCGAAGCGCGCAGCGGTGGCGGGCTCAGCGGCGAAAGCCTTGCCGCGGTCACCGAGAAAGCGACCGCCTTGGCCGAGGGCATGATCGCCGCACAGATGTCCTTTTTCCAGTCGGCGATGCAGTTCTGGCCCGAAGTGCTGTCGGGCCGTACGCCGTCGGTGCTGAACGGCGTGGCGGCCCAGCGCTCGGTTGCCGCCGCGCTGCGCCCGGCGAGCAAGCGCGTACGGGCCAATTTCCGCCGGCTGGCGACCAAATCCGATACATAGGCGAGGGCTGAAGGCTGAACGCAAAAACCGCGCCCCGAAACGGGAACGCGGCTTTGCCACTTGAACGCATGGCCCTTCGCGACGCTTGACCAGCGAAGGTTACTGCTCCGGTACGCAGTACCTGATCCGGAGCTCGGGGCGGCTGCGATGACCGCCCTTGCAAACCTTTTTATCCGGACATCGTTACCGCGTGGTTAGCGAGAGCTTAAGCAAATCTAAATTTTGAGCTTTTTTGTCTCAAGTCGGTCAGATTACGCGGGATCGCCACGCAGGAACTTGATGATGCCCGAGAAGTCGGTGCCGCCATGGCCAAGCGCGGCAAACAGCGCATAGAGCTGGGTTGCCTCGGCGCCAAGCGGGGTCACGGCACCAGCCTGCTGGGCGGCTTCCTGCGACAATTTGAGATCCTTCAGCATCAGGGCTGCGGCAAAGCCCGGCTGGTAGTCGCGGTTGGCCGGCGAATTGGGCACCGGGCCGGGGACCGGGCAATAGGACGTCAGCGACCAGCACTGGCCGGACGAGGTCGAGGCGACATCGAACAGCGCTTGGTGCGACAGGCCGAGCTTTTCGGCGAGCACGAAGGCTTCGGCGACGCCGATCATCGAAATGCCGAGGATCATGTTGTTGCAGATCTTGGCTGCTTGTCCGGCACCTGCGTCGCCGCAATGGACGATACGCCCGGCCATCGGCTTGAGAACCGGCTCGGCCTTTTCGAAGGCGGCCTGCGCGCCGCCGGCCATGAAGGTCAGCGTGCCGGCAGCCGCACCACCGGTGCCGCCCGACACCGGCGCATCGACCGACAGCAGGTCGTGCCTGGCGGCAATGGCATGGGCCTTGCGCGCGGAATCGACGTCGATGGTCGAGGAATCGATGAGCAATGCACCTTTTTTCAGCTTGGGCGCGATGTCCTCGTAGACCGACAGCACATGCTTGCCGGCGGGCAGCATGGTGATCACGACATCGGCGTCCTTGGTCGCTGCCACCGCATTGGCCATGACGGTGACGCCGTTGGTGCGCGCGGTTTCAAGGTGCTCCGGCATCAGGTCGAAGCCATGGACGGTGTGTCCGGCCTTGACGAGGTTGGCAGCCATGGGGTTGCCCATGTTGCCGAGGCCGATGAAGGCGACTGTGGTCATGAAGTGGTTCCTTCCAATCAGCGAATAGCGAGCGGTGAATAGCGAACAGGGGAAGGCGGCGGGTAGCAGTCTATGCGCAACTCACCATTCCCTGTCGTTATCTCCCGATCAAATGCCTGGCGATGATGACGCGCATGATCTCGTTGGTGCCTTCGAGGATCTGGTGGACGCGCAGGTCGCGCACCAGCTTCTCGATGCCGTAGTCGTGCAGGTAGCCGTAGCCACCGAGCAGTTGCAGCGCATCGTTGGCAATGTCGAAGCCGGTGTCGGTGACGAAACGCTTGGCCATCGCCGACCATTTCGAGGCGTCATGCGCCTTGCGGTCGAGCTTGGACGCGGCGGCGTAGAGGAACAGCCGGGCGGCCTGCAACTCGGTCTCCATGTCGGCGAGACGGAATTGCAGCGCCTGGAAACGGTCTAGGCTCTGGCCGAAGGCCTTGCGTTCGGCGGTGTAGGCGAGTGCCTTGTCGAGCGCGGACTGGGCGCCGCCGACGGAGCAGGCGGCGATGTTGAGCCGTCCGCCGTCCAGGCCTGCCATGGCGATGCCGAAGCCGGCACCTTCGCCGGAGAGCAGGTTTTCCGCGGGCACCTTGCAGTCGTCGAAGATCACCTGGCGGGTCGACTGCATGTGCCAGCCCATCTTGTGTTCGTTGGCGCCAAAGGAGAGGCCGGGCGCATCCTTGGGCACGACAAGGGTCGAGATGCCTTTCGGGCCGTCGGCGCCGGTACGTACCATGGCGACATAGACGTCGCTGTCGCCGGCGCCCGAGATGAATTGCTTGGTGCCGTTCAGCACGTAGTCGCTGCCGTTGCCGCCGCTGCGCACTGCCTTGGTCTTGAGGGCGGCGGCATCCGAACCGGAGCCCGGCTCGGTCAGGCAGTAGCTGGCCAGCCATTCCATCGAGGTCAGCTTCGGCAGCAAGCGCTGGCGCTGCTCCTCGCTGCCGAACCGGTCGATCATGGCCGCGGCCATGTTGTGGATCGAGATGAAGGACGAGAAGCCCGGGCAGGCATGCGCCAATTGCTCGAAAACCAGCACGGCGTCGAGACGGCTGAGGGCCGAGCCGCCGACATCTTCCTTGACGTATAGGCCGCCGAATCCGAGCTGGCCGGTCTCGCGGATGACATCTTCGGGGAAATGCTTCGCCTTGTCCCATTCGAGGGCAAAGGGCGCTACTTTTTCGGCGGCAAAACTGCCCGCCATGTCACGGATCGCCAACTGATCTTCGTTGAGTTCGAATTGACCGGCAGTCGCATCGATTGCGGCGTCCATGTCGGCCTCCCTGTCGTTTTTTGGCTATGCGCGACGTTCAATCTAGACCAATGATGCCGCCGCGCAACCCGACCTTCAACAGAACGGCTGTGCACCAATTGGTGGGCGAGACGCGACGTGACGACAAATTTTAATGAGCTGCTGGCAACGTTTCGGGACTATCTGCAAGGTAGCAGCGCAGACCCCGTTGTCGCCAGTTTCCTGGCCGACATCGGTTGGTCGATGCCGCCGCGAGCGCTGGAGCCGAAGAAGATTCCGGGTTCGAGTCTTCTCGACCGCGCCGTCCAGCTTGCATCCGATGCGACGCGGCCGTTGGCGTCTGCCCTGAGCGAATGCCGCGACGAGCTGCGCTGGGGCCAGACCTATACGACTGAAGATTTCGGCCAGCATTTCATCGACAACTACGGCTGGGTCGAACTTTTTGGCACGCGCGGCCATTTCGTCAACGAACAGCTGGCGGCGGGTTTCCTGGCGCTTGGTCCGGGCATTGAGTATCCGGATCATCATCATATTGCCGAAGAGCTTTACATACCACTGACCGGCTCCGCCGAATGGCGAATGGGCGACGAGCCATTCCGGCTCCGTGCCGCAGGCGAAGTGATCCACCATGCGTCCAACGTCAACCATGCGATGAGGACAGGGTTAGAACCGATGCTGGCGCTTTATCTCTGGCGCGGCGGGCCGCTGGCCCAGCGCTCGACGATTGCGAGGGCATGACCATGGCCAAGGCGATCATGCTCCAGGGCACCGGTTCCGATGTCGGCAAGACGGTGCTGGTGGCCGGCCTGTGCCGGGCCGCCCGCAATCGCGGGCTCAGCGTCCGGCCGTTCAAGCCGCAGAACATGTCGAACAACGCGGCGGTCGCTGACATTCCGGGCGAGGCCGGCGGCGGCGAGATCGGCCGCGCGCAGTGGCTGCAGGCGATCGCCTGCGGGGTCAAGCCGTCGATCCACATGAACCCGGTGCTGCTCAAGCCGCAAAGCGATATCGGTAGCCAGGTGGTGGTGCAGGGCAAGGTCTTCGGCCACGCCAAGGCGCGCGACTACCAGGAGCTGAAGCCGAAGCTGATGGGCGCCGTCCTCGATTCGTGGGCCAAGCTGGGCGAGGGAGCGGACCTGGTCATCGTCGAGGGTGCCGGCTCGCCCGCGGAGATCAACCTGCGCCCACGCGACATCGCCAACATGGGTTTTGCCACCCGCGCCAATGTTCCGGTGATCCTCGTCGGCGACATCGACCGCGGCGGCGTCATCGCATCGGTTGCCGGCACACACCTCATCCTTCCGGACGAAGACCGGCGCATGATCGTCGGCTACCTGATCAACAAGTTCCGCGGCGATGCCAGCCTGTTCGACGACGGCATCACCGCGATCGAGGGCTTTACCGGTTGGCGCTGCTTCGGCGTGGTGCCTTGGCTCAAGGCGGCAGCGTTGTTGCCGTCGGAGGATTCGGTGATCCTCGAACGATTGGCCGGCGGCGAAAAGCGCGCGCTGAAGGTTGCGGTGCCGATGCTCGGGCGCATCGCCAATTTCGACGACCTCGACCCGCTGCGCGCCGAGCCGCAGGTGGAGGTGGTGTTCGTGCCACCGGGCCAGCGCTTGCCCGAAGATGCCGGGCTGGTTGTCATTCCCGGTTCGAAGTCGACCATTGGCGATCTGGTGCTGTTTCGCGAAAACGGCTGGGACCGCGATCTCGAGGCGCATCGCAGGCGTGGCGGCCATGTCGTCGGCATCTGCGGCGGCTACCAGATGCTCGGCAAGTCGGTGCGCGATCCCGATGGCATCGAGGGCAGCGTCACCGAGGTCGAAGGCCTCGGCCTGCTCGATGTCGAAACCGTCATGGAGCCGGAAAAGACGGTCCGCAACGTCGAGGCACGCTCGGTGCGCTATGGCGAGAAGCTTTCGGGTTACGAGATCCATCTCGGGCGGACGACGGGTGGCGACTGCGTCAGGCCCGCCGTCGTAATCAATGGCGTCGAAGATGGCGCGACTTCAGCCGACGGCAAGGTGTTCGGCACCTACCTGCACGGCCTGTTCGGCGCCGACGGTTTTCGCGGCCGTTTCCTGGAAGGCCTTGGCATCAGGGGCGGCGGTATCGACTATCGCGCCGAAGTTGAACGCGCCCTGGACGAGATTGCCGACCATCTCGAACGGCACCTCGACTGCGACGCGATCTTTGCCGCCGCGCGCTGACTATCCGGCCGGGGAGTCCACCCTTGGCCAATATGTGCCGAAGCACCACACATTGCCTTCGGGGTCGCGGCAGATGAATTCGCGGCTGCCGTAGTCCCGATCGGTCATTTCCTGGTCAATCACCGCGCCGGCCGCCTTCGCCCTGGCATAGACCGCGTCGGCGTCTTCGGTGGCGACATAGATCGACTTGCCGCCGTTCTGGCCGGGTTCGCCGACGATGGTGCCGTAATCGTCAGGGCGCGACGAGCCGATCATGATCATCGAGGAGCCGAAAGCGAGTTCGGCATGGCCGATTTCTTCGCCGTTCATGTATCTGGCATGGACAGCGAAGCCGAAGGCCTCGCCCAGCCAGTCGATCATGCCTACGGCGTCCTTGTAACGGAGGGTGGGGAAGATCCTCTGAGCTTCGGGAGTGGGCATGTTGCGCCTCCTGCTTTGCGGGTTGAAATGACAACCCACTCTGGCGAAGCGCGGTTCCGCCGTATTGAACAAATGTTACCGGGTCAGCCGGGCTTAGGGAGCAGCGCTGTTGGTGTCGATCCTGACAGCTCGCGAAATTCACGCACCAGATGCGCCTGGTCGGCATAGCCGCATTCGGCGGCCAGATCGGCCCAGTCGACGCCGACGGCACTGCGCGCCAGGCGCGCCGTTCGATCAAACCTGACGATCCGCGCGACGGCTTTCGGGCCGATGCCGACCAGGTCGGCAAATTGCGCCGCCAGATGTTTGCGGCTGCAGCCGATCTCGCCGGCGATGGATGCAATGCGGATGCGTCCGTTGCTCGACGCTATTTTCGCCATTGCCCAGGCAATCTCGGCCGCCGGCGGGGCAGTGGTAACCAAGCGCTCTACGATCCAACCTTCAACCAGGTCCAGGCGTTGCCGCCAGCCCGTCTCCTGGCCGAGCCTTTCCTGCAGGGCATTGCCTGCCAGGCCGAGCACCTCGTCGAGCGTCACCACGCGATCAGCGAGTTCGCACATCGGGATGCCGAAGAAGCGGCGGGCGCCGAGCGGGGTGAAATTGACCTGGACGCAGCATGACCTGCCAAAGGACTCGATGACC
Source organism: Aminobacter aganoensis (assembly GCF_014206975.1). Classification (GTDB taxonomy): domain Bacteria; phylum Pseudomonadota; class Alphaproteobacteria; order Rhizobiales; family Rhizobiaceae; genus Aminobacter; species Aminobacter aganoensis. Next base: position 508,150 of record NZ_JACHOU010000001.1, on the reverse strand, counting down.
ACCGGGCCGGCGTGAAGGCCGGAGGCAAAGCTGGCGAAGCGGTCACTGTTACCAGGCGTCCGGCTCAGGCCGATGGCGAATGGCTCGCCGAAGCTGATGACGAGCGGCACGGTCAACGAGGCAGCCTCGTTCTGCCTGATATGGACAGGGACCAGTTCGCGGTAGCCGACGAGGTCGGTGACGACGCCCGCCAGCAGCGGAGAGGGCGCGCGCCGCACCATCTCGAACTGCGCCGTCGGCTGATCGTGGTCGGTCGCTTGTGCCTGACTGCTTGCCATTGCCCGGGCTCCGCTGAGGCAACCGGACGTTACTCCAGCGGCCGGAGCCGGTCAAAAACGGTCAGACCCCGATCAGCACGCGCAGAGGGTTGGTGGGATCGATGAGCAGACGGATGGCGAGTGCGACGCAGGTGCAGACCAAGAGAGGCTTGATCAGCTTGGCGCCGCTTCGCATGGCCATGTGGGCGCCGAGCCGTGCGCCGAGAAACTGTGCTGCTCCCATCATCAGCCCGATCTTCCAGTAGACGGCACCGACAATGGCAAAGGCGAACAGGCCGCCGATGTTGGAGGCGAAGTTCAGGAGCTTGGTGTGGGCGGTGGCCTTGAGGATGCCGTAGCCGGTCAGCGATACGAATGCGAGCATGAAGAACGAGCCGGTGCCGGGGCCGAAAACGCCGTCATAGAAGCCGATGGCCGGCACAACGGTCACGCCGAACAGGAACGGCGTCATGCGCTCGGTGCGGTCGACGTCGCCCATGTTCGGCTTGAAGGCGAAGTAGAGTGCTATCGCCACCAGCAGGACCGGCATGAAAGCCCGCAGGATGTCACCGGGCAACACGGTCGCCAGCAATGCGCCGAATATCGAACCGATGCAGGACATGGCAGCGGCAGGCAGTTGCTTGCGGATGTCGACATGGCCCTTGGCGGCGTAGGAGATCGTCGCCGAGCCGGAGCCGAACAGCGACTGCAGCTTGTTGGTGCCGAGCGCCTGGACGGGGGGAAGACCGGCCAGCAACAGCGCCGGAATGGTGATCAGGCCGCCGCCACCGGCAATGGAGTCGATGAAGCCGGCAATGAATGCCGCGACCGTCAGGAGCAGGATCGTTTCTGTGGCTATTTCGAACATCGGCGCAGGGCTCTGTCTGGAGGACGATCCGCGTTCGATCACAGCCAATTCGCATGCGCAATAGCGGTCCAGAATCAGGCGCATCCTGGCTGCTGGGCCGAGTGTCTTTCGCAGCCATTTGTTCTATATCGGACACAGCAACTGCCTCGATGGAAGGGATTCGCATGGCGACGGGATTGCTGACCCAGATTCGTACGCTGTTCGAGGGCGACCCAGGGGTACGCAAGGTCGCCGACGATCCAGTGCTTTCGGCCGAACTGCTTCTGCTGTTCCGGATGATCCTGGCGGATGGCGTAGCCAGCGACAGCGAGATGGCCGCATTTCGCCGGATTTGCACCCAGGCCTTCGGCATTGCCGAAAAGAGCATCGACGCCGTCATCGAATATCTCAACGAATTCGGCTACGAGACCAACGGCTCGCAGGCGATTGCGATGTTCCGCGATCTTGATGTCGAGCGGCGCAGGCAGTTGGCACGGCACATGGCCGAAATCGCCAAGGCCGACGCCCATCTGGCGGAAAACGAGGTCAAGCTCCTGCGCCGTACGCTGGATCTGCTCGGCATCAGCCCTGTCGACGTGGTGAAGCCGGCGACCTGATACTGGCCCGCCGGCAGATCAGCCCTGTTCTTGCAGCCGCCTTGCAATGGCCCTGTGCAGGTCGGGTGCTGCCGACACGAGCGCTTGCGCCGCTTCCGTTGAGGGCTGGCTGAGCACGTCCGAGGTCTTGCCGCGCTCGACGATCCGCCCTTCATGCATGACCAGCACGTCGTCGGTGATGGCGCGGGCCACGGTCAGGTCGTGGGTGATGAACAGATAGGCGACGCCGAGCTTCTGGTTGAGCTCGGCGAACAGGTCGAGGATCTGGGCGCGGATCGAAACGTCGAGCGCCGACACCGGTTCGTCGGCCACCACCAGCTTGGGCCGGGTGATGATGGCACGCGCGATGGACAGCCGCTGGCGCTGGCCGCCGGAAAATTCGTGCGGATATTTCTCCATGTCCGACCGGCCGAGGCCGACCTCGTGCAGCGCGCGGGCGACCATGTCGCGGCGTTCCTTGCGGTCGGGACGGCGCTCCAGCAGGTGCAGGGGCTCGGCGACCAGACGTTCGACGGTATGGCGCGGATCGAAGGAGCCGTAGGGGTCCTGGAACACCACCTGCATGTTGCGACGCGGCCGCCGCAGTTCCGCCTCGCTGCGCCCGGCAATGTCCAGGCCGCGAAACTTGATGGCGCCCGAGGTCGGCGTGTCGAGCGCCAGGATCATGCGGGCGAGGGTGGACTTGCCACAGCCGGAACGCCCGACGAGCGCCACCGAGGCGCCGGGTTTCATCGTCAGCGAGACATTGTCCACCGCACGCACCGGTTCCGGCCTGGAAAACAGCGACCGGCGCGTGCCGGGATAGTCGCGCGTGACGTTTGCCACGTCGAGCAGGTTGTCGGCACCGGCTTCTTCGACATGCGGCCTCACCCGCGCCGGTACATGCGTGGAAGCAAGCGCGAGCTGGCGTGTGTAGGGGTGGGTGGCTTCCGACAGCGTGCGGGCGGTGTCGCCGCTTTCCACCACCGTACCCTGGCGCAGGATGGTGATCCGGTCCGCCATCTCGGTGACCACCGCAAGGTCGTGCGAGATGAACAGCAGGCTCATCCTGTTTTCGTCGACCAGTTCCTTGAGCAGGTCGAGGATCTGGGCTTGCAGCACCACGTCGAGCGCGGTCGTCGGCTCGTCGGCGATCAAAAGCTTCGGCTTGAGCGCGCAGGCGATCGCAATGGCCACGCGCTGGCGCTGGCCGCCGGACAGTTCGTGCGGATAGCGCGACAGCGCGAATTTCTGCTCGGGAAGGCCGACGCGGTCGAGGATTTTCCTGGCGCGCTCCTCAGCCTCGCGGCGACTGGCCCTGGTGTGCCAGCGGATGCCTTCTGCGACCTGTTCGCCAATGGTCTTGACCGGATTGAGCGCGGTCATCGGCTCCTGGAATACCATGCCGATGTCATCGCCGCGCAGCGCGCACATCTGCGGTTCGGTCGCGCCGAGAATATCGATGCCGTTGAAGGAGATACGCCCCTTCATCTGGGCATGGGCGGGCGTGAGCCGCATGACGGCAAGGGCAGTCATAGACTTGCCGGAGCCGGATTCGCCGACCAGACCCAGCACCTCGCCGGGGGCAATGGACAGGTCGATGTCCTTCAACAGAGACAGGCTGCCGATCTTCATCGACAGTTTTTCGATCTCGAGCAGGCTCATGGCCGGCGCCTCGCGCGCGGATCGAAGATGTCGGAGATGCCGTCGCCGAGCAGGTTGAGGCCGAGAACGGTGAGAAGGATGGCGCAGCCGGGGAACAGGGCGAGCCAGGGCGCCACCATCATCAGCGTCTGCGCATCGAACAGCATCCGGCCCCAACTCGGCATCGGCGGCTGCGTGCCGAGCCCGACATAGGACAAGGCGGCCTCGGCGAGGATGCCGAGCGCGAACTGGATGGTGCCCTGGACCAGCAGCAGATTGGCAATGTTGGGGATGATGTGCTCGATGGTGATGCGTGCCTTGCCCTTACCGGCGGCGCGTGCGGCAAGGATGTACTCGCGGGGCCAGATCGACAGCGCACCGGCACGCGCCACGCGGGCGAACACCGGGATGTTGAAGATGCCGATGGCGATGATGGCGTTGATGGCGCTGGGGCCGAAGACGGCCGTGATCATGATCGCAGACAAAAGGGCAGGAAAGGCAAAGATGAGGTCGTTGAAGCGCATCAGCGCCTCGTCGATCCAGCCGCCGCGGGCAGCCGCCCAGCAGCCGAGCGGCACGCCTATGCCCATGCCGATGCCGACGGCGACGAGCGCCACGGCAATCGAGTTGCGGGACCCGATCATGATCATCGACAGGACGTCGCGGCCGAAATGGTCGGTGCCGAACCAATGGGCAGAGGAGGGCGGCTGCATGCGATCGGCGACGATCAGCCTGGTGACGTCGAAGGGCGTCCAGAAGAACGAGACAAGCGCCAAGGCTGCAACGACCAGGGTGATGAACAGGCCGATGACGAAGGAGCGGTTGGCAAAGGCCCTGCCGGCGAGGGCGCCGAGGGTCGACGGGGTGCCGGGAGCCATGCTGCTCATTGCCGTGTCCTCAGGCGGGGGTCGACCAGTGCGTAGGAGAGGTCGACGAGCAGGTTCACGGTCACCACGGCGGCGACGAGCAGCATGACCACGCTTTCGACGACGATCAGGTCGCGCTGGGTGATCGCCTGGAACACGAGCCTGCCGAGGCCGGGCAGATAGAAGACGTTTTCGATGATGATGGTGCCGGCGAGCAGGAAGGCGAATTGCAGGCCCATGATGGTCAGTACGGGGATCATGGCATTGCGCAAGGCATGCCGCCACATCACCGCGCGCATCGGCATGCCCTTGGCGCGGGCCGTGCGGATGTAGTCCTCGCCGAGAACCTCGACGAGGGCCGCACGGGTGACACGGGCGAGGATTGCTGCCTGCGGCAAGGCCAGCGCTACCGCCGGCAGGATCAATGCCTTGAGGGCAGGCCAGGCGCCGGCTCCCCAGCCGGGAAAGCCGCCTGCCGGAACCAGCCGCAGCCAGACGGCGAAGACATAGACCAGCAGAAGCGCGAACCAGAAATTGGGCATCGCGACGCCGATCTGCGCCACTGCCATGGCCGCGGTGTCGCCGGCCCGGCCCCGGCGCGCGGCGGCAAACAGCCCGACGGGAATGGCAATGAGCGTCGACAGCGCGAGTGCGATGACGGCGAGCGGAAAGGAAACGACGATGCGCTCCCTGATGAGGTCGATGACCGGAACCGAGTAGGTGTAGGATTTGCCGAAATCGAGCGACAGCAGGCCCCGGGCCCAGTCGAGATAGCGCACGATCAGCGGCTGATTGAGCCCCATCTGGTCGCGCAGCAGTTCGACCTGGGCTTCGCTGGCATTCATGCCGAGCATCACGCGGGCAGGGTCGCCCGGCACCACCTCGAGCATCAGGAATACCACGACCGAAGCGACCACGAGGGTCGCAGCACCGATCAGCAGGCGTTTGAGCAGATAGGCGGTCATCGGCTCAAACTGCCCGAGAAAACGCCGCTCCGAAAGCTCGCAAGGGTTGCGGAGCGGCTGAGTTCACAGGGTTCTTGTCAGTCGGCCCACTTGACCTTGGTCAGGTCGTTGGCCTGGATCGGCGAGTTCTCCCAAAGGCCTTCGACCTTGGCGTCCCAGATGCCGACCTTCGGCAGCTCGAACAGGAAGCCGTTGACGGCATCGTCGGCGAGGATCTTCTGCGCCTGCTTGTAGAGTTCGCTGCGCTTGGCCTCGTCGGAGGTCAGGTTGAGCTCGTCGATGACCTTGTTGAAGGCAGGGTTGTCGTAATTGAAGTAGTAGTCCTTGCGGGCGTAGATATCGATGTCGTTCGGTTCGGTGTGCGAGACGATCGAAAGGTCGTAGTCCTTGTCGGTGAACACCTGCTTGAGCCAGTCGGCCCATTCGACCGGGATGATCTGCAGGTCGATGCCGATCTCGCGCAGCTGCGAGGCCACGATCTCGCCGCCCTGGCGGGCATAGCCGACTGGGGGCAGCTTCAGCGTTGCCTTGAAGCCGTCGGGAAGCCCGGCCTCCTTGAGCAGTTCCTTGGCCTTGGCGATATCGTGCGGATAGGTGCCGGTGAGGTCGACATAGGCAGGGTTGTGTGGCGCAAAATGCGAACCGATCGGCGTGCCGAGCCCGCCGGTGGCGCCATCGATCAGCGCCTTGCGGTCGAGCGCATGCGCTATCGCCTGGCGCACCTTGAGATTGTCGAAGGGCGGCCGCTTGTTGTTGGTCGACAGGACCGTTTCGCCTTCGGTGGTGCCGATGACGACCTTGAAGCGCGGGTCGGCCTTGACCTGGGCGAGGGCGTCGCCGAGCGCGAAATTGGGCAAGGCCTGCACGTCGCCGGACAGCAGGGCAGGGATCGCTGCGGCGGCATCGGGGATGATGCGGAACTCGGCCTTGTCGAGCGCGACCGGATCGCCCCAGTAGGCATCGGCCTTAACGAGCGTGATCGCAGAGCCCTTGGCCCAGTTCTGGAACTTGAACGGCCCGGTACCGACGGGCTTTTCCTTGTTGGTCTCGGCCGTCTCGGGCGCAACGATGACCGCATCGCCCCAGCCGAGGTTGTAGAGGAATGACCCGAGCGGGTTCTTCAGCGTCACCTTGATGGTGGCGGGGTCGACCACCTCGACATTGTCGATCGGCGCGAACAGGCCCTTCTGGGCGTTGACCGAGGCTTCGCCGCGGGCGCGGTCGAGCGAGAACTTCACGTCGGAGGCTTCGAAATTGCTGCCGTCGTGGAATTTCACGCCCGCACGCAGCTTGAACGTATAGGTCTTGCCGTCGTCGGAAACGGTCCAGCTCTCGGCAAGGTCGGGCAACACTTCGCCACGCGAACCGATGCGGGTCAGGCCTTCGAAAACGTTGGCATACAGCACTTCGTCGATGGCCGCGGCGGCACCCGCGGTCGGGTCGAGGTGAGGCGGTTCCAGCGGCATGCCGAGCACGAGATCCGTGCGCGCGGCCATTGCGGCGGTGCTGGATGCCAGCGCCAGCGCCGCGGCTGCCAGGATTGTTTTCCACTGCGTCATGCTCAGATCTCCCCGCTTCATTTCGATCGGCCGGATAGAAGCGCGATTTTCCAGCCGAGTAAATCAAGTTTGTTGCAATTGCAGCAGCGCTGCCGAACTGAATTTCCCCGGCGGCGCGGACCAGCGTTGCTTGCGTGTTCAGCCGTTGGACTGGCCGCGCAGCAAGATGTCCAGCCCGATTGCCATTACCTTGGCCGATTGCACCATGTCATCTATGCCCACCCACTCGTCGGGCCGGTGCGCGAGGTCGAGAATACCGGGGCCATAGGCGATGCAATCGTAGAGATGGCCGATACGGGCGACGTGTTTCTGGTCGTATGTGCCGGGCGAGATGACGTATTCCGGTTCCTTGTCGAAGATCTCGCGGATACCCTTGGCGATGGCCGAGGCGACCGGCGCATCGCGCTCGGTCATCAGCGGCTGGACTTCCATGATGTCGCGGATCTCGTAGTCGAATTTCTTGCGCTCGCGCTTCAGGCGATCGAGGATGCTTGTGACCTCCCCCTTCACATCGAGGATATTCTCCTCGAGCAGGAAGCGCCGGTCGATGGTCAGCCGGCATGAATCAGGCACGTTGGGTGACGGCAGGCCAGGACGGAAGTCATCGGTCTGGCCGCCATGGATGGAGTTGATGTTCATCGTCGAGCGCCGCGCGCCTTCGGGCACCACCGGCATGCGCGTGGACTTGCGGTCAAGCGCAGGAAACAGCTCCCGTTCGAAGGCTTCGAGCACCGCGCCCATGTGGCGGACGGCGCAGTCGCCGAGAAACGGCATCGAGCCGTGGGCGATCTCGCCCTTGGTCTCGATCTCCGCCCACCAGACGCCACGATGGCCGAGGCAGATCCGATCCTTGTTGAGCGGTTCCGGGATGATGACGTGGTCGACCTTGGGCTTTGAGAAATAGCCCTTGCCGGCGAGGTAGGCGACGCCGCCGAAGCCGCCCGACTCCTCGTCGACCGTGCCCGATATCTCGATGGCGCCGGGGAAGTCGGGGTTCACGTCCATGAACGCTTCGGCCGCGATGATGGAGGCGGCGAGCCCGCCCTTCATGTCGCAGGCGCCGCGGCCATAGACGCGGCCGTCTCGGATGACCCCCGCGAACGGATCCACGGTCCAGCCTTCGCCAGCCTCGACGACGTCGATATGCGAGTTGAAATGAACCGTCTGGCCACGCGTCCGGCCGTCGAAGCGGGCAACGACGTTGACCCGCGGATAGCGGTCGGTGTCGCCGGGCGTGCCCTCGGCCCTGATGTATTCGACGCCGAAACCGCGCTTCGCCAGGCGATTGCCCAGATACTCCGCGCAAGGGCGATAGGCGTCGCCAGGCGGGTTGATGGTGGGAAAGCGGATCAACTCCGCCGTGAGTTCCGCCAACTCGTTGCGTCGGTCGTTTATGATCCTGAAAAGCTTGTCATACATGCTGCCGACGCGAACCCGATTTTGCTGTCGATGTCAGTCTTGCGCATCCGCGCAAGCGTGTCGAGCACAGCCGGCCGTCCGGAATGCCAGGCGGCCGGACAAAAGATTCCCGTCAGGGACGAACGGCAGTGACTTCGATCTCGACCAGCCAGCCGGGCGCAACGAGGCTGGCAACCTGCATCACCGAGCGCGCCGGCAGGTTGGGCTGCTCCTTGGTGCCGAAGAATTGGGTGTAGCCTTCCATGAAACCGGTGAAATCCATCTTGCCGCCCTTGTCGGGGTCCCCAACCAGGAACACCTGCATCTTGATCACGTCGCCCATCTTCAGGCCGAGGCCGTCGAGCGTCTTTTCGATCGACTTCAATACCGATTCGGTCTGGGTCCTGGTGTTGCCGTAGGCGGCGAGGCTGCCTTTCTCGGCCTTTTCGTCAACGACGGACGGCACCGCGCCGCTGACATAGACGGTCGTCTTGCCGGCTGGCACCTCGACCGCCTGGGCGATGGGAAAATCCGAATTGGGAACCTTGTGGCGCACGATGTCCTGGGCCATCGCGCTGCCGCCGAAGAAAAGGCCAGCCGCAAGCGCGGCGGCGCCGATCCGCATCTTTGTCATCTCTTACTCCTATGCCGCATGGAAATGGAGCAGCCGGCAGAACCGCCGGCCGCCTTAGTCAGGTCGGAGCGCCGCTCCAACCCGTTGAACTGGCATCATCAAGGCTCGATTCTGGCGATGATGTGTCAGCGCGAGCCGGCGACGTCTTCGGCTGTCACTGCATCCTTGTAGTCGTTGCCGAAATTGGTCCTGACATAGTTGACCACCGCGGCGACCTGGTCGTCGCTCATCATCTTGCCGACCGGCGGCATGCCTTTCAGGCCGTGCAGCAGGACATAGACCGGGTAGCCGCCGGCCTCCAGGTTCACGTTCTTGGCGAGGGCAGGGTACTTGCCGGCGCCGACCGCGCCCTGGCCCTGGTCCATGTGACAGGCCTGGCAGACATTGGCGTAGAGTTCCTGGCCGGTCTTTTCGGAGAAGTTGTCGCCGTCGCTGAAAGTCGCGCCGGCCGAATCGGCGAAGGCGCTCGCGGCCGTGAATGCCGTGAAGGCGATCGTTGCGGCCAAGAGGCCAAGTGAATGCTTGGATTGCTGGGTCATGATGGCATGCCTTGCGAAAACGAGGGGTGAGGGACGGACGGCATGACCGTCATCCCGCGACGACACGTTGATGCAGCCTGGTGATGGCATCGAGCGACGACAGGATCGCGCCTTCCATCCACGCCGGGATGTAGGAGGCGTGCTCGCCGGCCAGCACGATGCGTCCGTCGATCTGGCACAGGTTGTCGTAGTGCTGCTTGCGCGCTTCCTCGGTCCAGTCGCCGGCGCAGCCGAGCGTGAAGGGCGACCGGTGCCAGGCCATCGAGATGCCGTTCTCGAACTCGTCCTTGTATTGCGGATGGATCATCGCGCCGTATTCGACCGCGCGCTTGACGCGTTCCTCCGGCGCCATCGAGGTGAATTCGTAGGAATGCGGCCCATTCCAGGTGTAGGCGCCGAGCAATACGCCCTTGCCATCGGTGTTGAAGCTGGTGCTTGGATAGGAAATCTGGGTGATCGGCAGGTCGGTGTAGCTGACACCGCCGAAGATCAGGTCGTCCTGCTCCCAGAAGCGGCGCTTGAATTGCAGGCCAACCTTGACCGAGGAGGCATAAGGCACCGCCTCGATGGCTGCCTGCATCGGCGCGCCGACATTGATTTCGATCTGGCTGAGGATGGTAAGCGGAATCGTGCAGATACACCAGTCGGCCTTTTCCTCGGCCGTCGTGCCGGGCTTTTGCACGTCCTCATAGGTGACGGTCACGCCCTTTTCGTCCTGATGGATCTTGGAGACCTTGGCGTTGTAGGTGATGAGATCGCCGACCTCCTTGGTGAAGGCCTTGCCGATCATGTCGATGCCGCCAACCGGCTGGAACATGGTCGTCTGGAATTCGTAGAGCGCGAAGTTGGCGAGGCTGCCCCACAGGCCCGAACTCAGGATGTCGGTCAGCGCGATCGGGTCGCTGGGCACTGGCGCCGCGCCGAGGCCGCCGCCGGGATCCTTGGCAAAGCCGCGGAACTCGGAGTTGGCGACGCTCTTGGTGTAGGCATAGTCCTTGTCGAGCGCCCCCCACGAGCGCAGCGCTTCGACCAGCATCTCCTGGTCTTCCTTGGTGACGCCGCCTTCGAGTTTGCCGGTGTGGGCGACCTTGGCCAGCAATTCCGAGACATGGCCCTGGAAGTCGATCTTGATGTCGCGCACGCGCTGGGGCTTGCCGCCAAAGGCCTTGGACGAATGCAGGAAGGCATTGTGGTTGAGCTGCTGAAACGGCTCGAGCGTGACGCCGAGGCGGCGGCAATAGGCCAGGAGCCCGTTGTGGTGGTAGGGAATGCGCCACGGGCCGGGGTTGATGTAGAGGCCTTCGTCGAATTCGCATTTCTGCGTCGCGCCGCCAAGCTCGGTGTAGCTGTCGCCGCCGCGCAGCGTCCAGTTACGGCCTCCCGACCTGTTGTTGTATTCGAGGATCTTGACCTTGTAGCCAGCCTGCCGCAGCTCGAGGGCGGCGGTCATGCCGGCGAGGCCAGCGCCCAGGATGAGCACGGTGGCGCCCTTCGGATCGCCCTCCAGCTTGACCGGTCCCTTGTAGCCGGATTCAACGGCCAGGCCGAGGCTGGTCATGGCCTGGTACATCGCCGCCGTGCCCGCCGTCAGGCCGATCAACGACAGCAGGTTGCGCCTGCTCATACCGTTAAAATATTGGGATGATTGCATTTTTGAGATCCTCCGGGCGACGGTCCGCTGTTGGCCGCACGTTATCCGGCTGGAGCACGATGGAACGTTGCTCCAGCTGCACGGGCGAGCCTATGCCCATGCATGGGCGAGTCAACTGGGCCAGAAGGGGCGACGACGGGAGCTGGTTTGGGCCACCTGAACGCCGGCAAGAAGCGCAAATGCTACCTGTGGTCGGCACCGAAGACGCCGGGCTCATCCTATGCGCTCAATTTACCAACCGTAGAGTTTTTCATGGTCCCCTATTGGTGCAGGCAGGGAAAAAACTGCCGACAGGGGAGTGTGCGAACAATGTACAAGGCTCTCTTCATGGCCGCTACTTTGGCCCTTGCCGGATTTCCGGCGCAGGCATTGGCCGATGTTCTTGTCGCCAGGGTCAATGTCTCGAGCCAGACCATGACGGTCAGCATGGACGGACGGGTGATCCACAGATGGCCGGTTTCGACGGCGCGCAGGGGATATGTCACGCCGCGTGGCAGTTGGCGGCCCAAGCGCCTGCATCGCATGTGGTACTCGCAGAAATATGACAATTCACCGATGCCTTATTCGGTCTTCTACAATGGCGGCTACGCCATCCATGGCACTGGCGCGGTCAGGCAACTCGGCCGGCCGGCCTCGCACGGTTGCGTCCGATTGCAGACATCCAACGCTGCAAGGTTCTATGCCCTGGTCAAGGAAGTCGGGGCAGGCAACACGAGAATCGTGGTGACAAACTAGGTCTTCCAGGCGGAAACATACGTACCATTTGCCCCGATATCGGCATTTCTGTTGCAGAATTGCTTCATGCCGCAGTCAAAAACCGGAATTTGCCCTCGACCGAGGGGCTCAAGAATTGCCACCGATCACGTCGGTGCTAATGTGCCGTCAATCGAGCTTTGGGGTGACGTGCCTGCGAAAAGGCCGGGGAGTGGGGGCTCCCCGGCTTTTTCATTTCCGGCACAACATGAGCCGCTCGATCTAAGTTCTGATCGGCAAATAGACAAATTTTGCCGTAGAGAGCCATTTTCAAGCATTTCCTTTCGGCGACCGCCTCGCTAGGACTCTTCTTCAGGGGAGGCCGCCGGATGAAATCAGAACCGCATCTAGCGCTTTCGGAACCCGTCTCCGACGAGGTCCGCAAGACCACCTGCTACATGTGCGCCTGCCGTTGCGGCATCGACGTCCATCTGAAGGACGGCAAGGTCCGTTACATCGAGGGCAACCGCGACCATCCGGTTAATCGGGGGGTGCTGTGTGCCAAGGGGTCGGCCGGCATCATGCAGCATTATGCGCCGGCGCGGCTGCGTGCTCCGCTGCTGAGGACCGGTCCGCGCGGTTCCGGCGAATTCAAGGAGATTTCCTGGGACGAGGCCCTGGCCCTGGCGACCGGCTGGCTGGACGGCGTCAGGCAGGACGATCCGAAGAAGCTGGCCTTCTTCACAGGCCGCGACCAATCACAGTCTCTGACCGGGTTCTGGGCGCAGCAGTTCGGCACCCCCAACTATGCCGCTCATGGCGGCTTCTGCTCGGTCAACATGGCCGCCGCCGGCATCATGACCATTGGCGGGGCGTTCTGGGAGTTCGGTGCGCCCGACTGGGACCGAACCAAGCTGTTTGTCATGTTCGGGGTCGCCGAAGACCACGATTCCAATCCGATCAAGATTGGCATCTCGAAGCTCAAGAAGCGCGGCGCGCGCTTTGTCTCGGTCAATCCGGTGCGCACGGGTTATTCCGCCGTCGCGGACAACTGGATCGGCATCCGCCCCGGCACCGACGGCCTGCTGATCCTTGCGGTCGTGCACGAACTGCTCAAGTCGCGGAAGATCGATGTCGACTACATCGTGCGCTATTCCAACGCAACATGGCTGGTGGTCGACGCGCCCGGGACGGCCGAGCATGGACTTTTCGTGCGCGACGACAACGGCAAGCCGCAGGTCTTCGAGACGGTCACCGAGCACGTCGTGCCGCTGGGCACCAAGGGAGCGCGGGCAGCCCTTTCCGGCCGCGTCGAGCTGCCGGATGGCCGTTATGCCGTGCCCTCGTTTCAATTGCTCGCCGAAAAATATCTCGATCCGCAATATGCGCCGGAAGCGGTTGCCCGGGAGACCGGCGTTTCGGCCGAGGTGATACGTGGCCTTGCCGCCGAGATCGCGCGCGTCGCCTTCGACGAGGCGATTTCCATAGACCAGCCCTGGACCGACATGAATGGCGAACGCCACGAGGCGTTTATCGGCCGTCCGGTGTCGTTCCATGCCATGCGCGGGCTGTCGGCCCACTCCAATGGCTTCCAGACGGCGCGGGCGCTGCACATGCTGCAGGTGCTCATCGGTGCGGTCGACTGCCCCGGCGCTTTCCGCTTCGAGCCGCCTTATCCCAAGCCGATCGAGGCGCATCCGACGCCGCACGGCAAGGCCGAGCATTTTGGCTCCAACAAGCCGTTGTCGGGCCCGCATCTCGGCTTTCCCAGGGGGCCGGAAGACCTGCTCATCGATGCGCAGGGCCGGCCAATGCGCATCGACAAGGCATTCTCGTGGGATGCGCCGATCTCTGCCCACGGGCTGATGCACATGGTGATCGCCAATGCGCATGCCGGCGACCCTTATCCGATCGATCTGATGTTTCTCTATATGGCCAACATGGCCTGGAATTCGTCGATGAACACGGCCGGCGTCATCAAGATGCTGGAGGACAAGGATCCTGCGACCGGCGAGTACCGCATCCCGAAGATCATCTATTCGGACGCCTATTCCTCCGAGATGGTCGCCTATGCCGACCTCGTGCTGCCCGACACGACCTATCTCGAACGCCACGATTGCATCTCGCTGCTCGACCGGCCGATCTCCGAGCCGGATGCGGTGCAGGATGCGATTCGCTGGCCGGTGGTCGAGCCCGACCGCGACGTGCGCGGCTTCCAGACCGTTCTTCTCGACCTCGGCTCGCGGCTCAAGCTGCCGGGTTTCGTCGATAGCCGCGGCAAGGCGCTCTACAAGGACTATGCCGACTACATCGTGCGCCACGAGCGGCGGCCCGGCATCGGCCCGCTGGCCGGGTTCCGCGGCAGCAATGGCGACCGGGCCGGGCGAGGGGCAATCAATCCCGAGCAACTCGATCGCTACATCGAGAACGGCTCGTTCTTTTCGGCCCATATTCCGCTCGAAGCGCAGTTCTTCAAGCATGCCAACAAGGCCTACCAGGACTTTGCCGTGCGCATGGGCTTCTTCGACGAGCCGAAGCCGGTGACCTTCCAGCTCTACCAGGAAACACTGCAGAAATTCCGCCTCTCGGCTGAGGGCCTGCGCGAACCGGTAGCACCCGAGACGCATCGCGAGCGCATCCTCGCGGCCTTCGATCCATTGCCGGTTTGGTACCGGCCGTTCGAGGAGGCCGCCGTCAGCCGCGAGGACTATCCCTATCACGCCATCACCCAGCGGCCGGCGGCGATGTATCACTCCTGGGGCTCGATGAATGCATGGCTGAGGCAGATCCACACCCGGAACCCGCTCTACGTGCCCGCCGCCATCTGCGACGAGATCGGACTTGTCGACGGCGATTGGGTCTGGGTTATTTCGCATCACGGACGCATCAAGGTCGAGGCCGCTCGGATGGAGGCGGTCAACTCCAGTACGATCTGGACCTGGAACGCGATCGGCAAGCGGGAGGGTGCCTGGGCGCTCGACAAGGACGCGCCGGAAGCCAAAAAAGGCTTCCTGATGAACCACTTGATCCATGAACTTCTGCCGCCGAAAGGCGATGGCATGCGCTGGTCGAATTCCGATCCGATTACCGGCCAGGCAGCCTGGTACGACCTCAGGGTGCGGATCGAGAAGGCCGACCGCGCCGAGGTCAGCGAACCGCATTTTTCTGCCCTGGCGCAGCCGGGCGGCGAGCGGCCGCATGTGGACGAATTGCGCTACGGCCAGGAGTGGGCGAAATGACTCTTTTGCCGTCAGTGCCAACGCCGAGGAAGCTGGGTCTGGTCATCGACCTCGACGTCTGTGTCGGCTGCCATGCCTGTGTCATCAGTTGCAAGGAATGGAACACCGGCGGTTACGGCGCGGCGCTGTCGGACCAGGACCCGTATGGGGCTGATGTGTCCGGCACCTTCCTCAACCGCATCCACACCTTCGAGGTGGTGCCCGAGGGCGGCCAAGTGATCGGCGAGGCCGGCGAAGCCCGCATCGTGCACTTCCCAAAGTCCTGCCTGCATTGCGAGGACGCTCCGTGTGTCACGGTGTGCCCGACGGGTGCTTCCTACAAGCGTGCCGAAGATGGCATCGTGCTCGTCGACGAAAGCAAATGCATCGGCTGCGGGCTGTGCGCCTGGTCCTGCGCCTATGGCGCGCGCGAGATGGACCTTGCCGCAGGCGTGATGAAGAAGTGCACGCTCTGCGTCGACCGCATCTACAACGAGACGCTGAAGGAGGTCGACCGCGTGCCGTCATGCGTGCGCACATGTCCTGCCAATGCCCGCCATTTCGGCGACCTCGCCGATCCCGGTTCGGAGGTGTCGCGCATGGTGGCCGAACGCGGCGGCTTCGACCTGATGCCGGAACAGGGTACGCGCCCGACCAACAAATATCTGCCGCCGCGGGCGCGCAAGCCGCTCGCCGCGAGCGCCGGCGCTGCCGTGCTTGCCGAGAACACCGATGGCGCCAAAGGCTTCTTTGCCTGGCTCGACGGCATGCTGGACCGAATCTGAAATATGCATCCTGCACCTTCCATCATTCTGTTCACCACGCTTTCCGGGCTCGGCTACGGCCTTGCGGCCGTTCTGGGGCTAGGACTGCTCGACGCTTCGGGCCTGTCGGTGAAGGTCGCGCATCTGGCTGCGTTGGCGATGATAGCCGGTGGGCTGCTGTCGTCGACGCTGCATCTCGGCAATCCGCAGCGCGCCTGGCGAGCCCTGTCGCAATGGTGGTCGAGCTGGCTGTCGCGCGAAGGCGTGATGGCGATCCTGACATTCGTGCCTCTGACGATCTCAGCGTGGTTTGCGGTCGTGGAGGGGGGCTACCAGCCGGTCGCCGGCCTGGTTGGCGCGGCCATGTGCGGGATCACCGTCTACTGCACGGCGATGATCTATGCCTCGTTGCGCTCGATCCAGGCCTGGAATACCGGCTTTACACCGCTTTGCTACTTGCTGTTTGCCGGAGCCGGTGGCTTCCTGCTCGCTTCCGTCGCGGGATATGCATCCGGCGCCGGCGGCACGGTGTGCGCCGTCATCGCCGCCCTGTTTGTCGTGGCGGCGTGGCTTGCCAAGCACCAGTGGTGGACACGCCTGCGGGCCCTTGCTCCCCTGTCGACGCCGGAGAGCGCCACCGGGCTCGGCAACATCGGCCGGGTCAGGCTGTTCGAGCGACCGCATATCAACGACAACTACCTGACCCGTGAAATGGGCTTCAAGGTCGCCCGCAAGCACGCGCTCAAGCTGTCGCGCCTGGCCATTCTTGCAGGCGGTGCGATGCCGATCGTGTTGCTGATCGTGGCCATTGTTGCCGGCGGCGGTGCGGTTGCGGTGATCGCTGCCATGCTGGCGGTGCTGCTCTATGCCCTCGGCCTCGCCGTCGAACGCTGGCTGTTCTTCGCCGAGGCTCGTCACGCCGTCATGAATTATTACGGCGGATAGCGCGTCGGCTCAGGAGTCGGCAGTCGTCTTGCTGGTCTTGTTGACCTTCCGGCGCTTGCCTCCGTAAAGAGACCAGCGCTTGTGGAACCACATCCACTGCCCGGGGTCCTCGCGAATCCAGCGCTCGACGGTGTCGTTGAGCATCTGGGTCGTCGCCTGTACGTCGACAGCGCCGTCAACCAGCCGCGGCAGCGTCAGCTTTTCCTCTACGGACAGCCGGTAGCGGTTGCCCGGAAGCCGGACGCAATGGGCGGGATAGACATCGCATTCATAGTGGCGCGCGAGCATGGCGAGCACCGGGTTGGTTTCGCATTCGCGACCAAAGAAGGTTGTCCGCAGGCCACGATTGAACTTCTGGTCGACGAGCACCCCGACGTTGCCGCCGCGATCGAGGATGCCGGCCAGCGCGAATGAGGCGCCGCGCTGCGAGGCAAGCAGGTCACCCATGTTCGAGGTGCGTGTCGAGAGGATGTACTCGGCGAGATACGGATTGTTCGGCGGCCTGAACAGCGCCGTGATCTTCATGCCGAAGGTCGCCGCAGCAACGGGCAAGAGCTCGAAATTGCCGAGATGTGCGGTGAAGACGATGTGCGGCTTCTGCTCGCCCGCGATCTCGGCGAAATGCTCGACGCCCGCCACCTCGATGCGGCCAGGCGTGGTCGCCTCGGGATCGAAATCGAAGATCTTTTCGAGAAAAATGTACTCGGCGCCGAGCCGGCCCATGTTGCCCCACATGTCGAGGGCGATGGCTTCGATCTCGGCTTCGCTCTTTTCAGGATAGGCATTACGCAGGTTGGACAGCGCTACCCGATGGCGGCCGAACCAGGGGCCGACGGTGCGGGCCGCGCGGTCAGCGAAATTGAGCGCCTTGTCGACCGGAAACAGCCGCAGCAGCTTGAGCACCACAAGCGCGACCTGTGCCACCAGCCAGTAGTTCAGCATGCGCAGGCGCCCCATGATCCGAACGATCGTGGGGTTGGGTATCTTGCTGGCCTTCTTGCGGGGCAATTCCGGCAGATCCTCAGTCGATACGGAGGATGATCTTGCCGAACACGTCGCGACCTTCCATCCGCTTCAGTGCGGTGTCGATGGAGGTGAAGTCCACCTCGGTGTCGATGATCGGCTTGACCAGCCCGGCGGCCATCTTCTGCATGGCGTCGGCCATGTTTTCCATGCGGCAGCCGAAGGAGCCGAGGATCTTCAGCTGCTGCTGGAACAGCATCATCAGGTTCATGTCGGTGGAAACGCCTGACGTCGAACCGCAGGTGACGAGGCGGCCGCCACGCTTCAGGCTGAACATGGAGCCGGCCCAGGTGTCCTTGCCGACATGCTCGAAGACGACGTCGACGCCCTTCTTCCTGGTCAGCTTGCGCACCACGCCTTCAAAGCGGTCCTCGCGGTAGTTGATGACATGATCGGCGCCGAGAGCCTTGGCCTTCTCGATCTTGTCGTTCGAGCCGACTGTGGTGATGACGGTGCAGCCCATCTTCTTGGCGAGCTGGATCGCCGCCGAACCGATGCCCGAGCCGCCGGCATGGATCAGGATCGTCTCGCCCGGTTCGAGTTTGGCGTTGTCGAACAGCATGTGCTCGACGGTACCGAAGGTTACCGGAGCGACGGCAGCACCGATGGCGTCGACGCCGGGAGGGGCGGGGACGAGCAGGCGTGCCGGCAGGTTGATCTTTTCCTGGGCGAAGCCGTCGAGGTGGAAGCCGTGCACGCCCGAGACATGCTCGCAGAGATTGTCGCGACCCTCGCGGCAGGGGCGGCAGAGGCCGCAGGTGCGGGCGCCGTAGATCGACACCAGCTGGCCGGGCGCGAGACCGGTGACACCGGGGCCGACCTCGTCAACCTCGCCCGAGGCTTCGGCGCCGATGACCAGCGGCATCTTGCGCTTGGCAAAGGCCATGCCGCGCCAGCCCCACACGTCGATGTGGTTGAGCGCGACGGCCTTGATGCGGAGCGTGACTTCGCCGAGGCCGGGTGGCGGCGGCGGAGCGATGTCCACCTGCTCGAGCCGGCGGTCCTCGACGAGCTGCAATGCGCGCATGATGTCGCTAAATCCTTGTCCCTGGAACGTTGAGACGGTCGCTTAGACCGGTTCCCGCGCCATGACAAGGCAGGTGTTCTGGCCGCCGAAGCCGAAGGAGTTGGAAAGCACGGTGCGAACTTCGGCCTTCCGCTTCACATTTGGCACCACGTCGAGCTCGATCGACGGATCGGGATTGTCGTAGTTGATGGTCGGCGGAATGACGCCTTCGCGCATGGTCATCAGCGAGAAGGCCGCTTCGATGGCACCGGCTGCCGACAGCGTGTGGCCGATCATCGACTTGTTCGAAGACACCGGGATCTTGCGGATGCGCTCGCCGAACACTGTCGACAGCGACAAATGTTCCATCTTGTCGTTTTCGGGCGTCGAGGTGCCGTGGGCGTTGACGTAGTCGATCTCGTCTTCGCCGAGGCCTGCATCGGCGAGGGCGGCCTTGACCGCGCCGATGGCGGGCGAGCCGTCCGGCTTGGATCGGGTGCGGTGGAAGTCGTCAGACTTTTCGCCGCAACCGCGCAGGATGCCGAGCACTTCGGCACCGCGGGCGAGCGCACTTTCGAGCGATTCCAGCACGAGCGCTGCCGAGCCTTCCGCCAGCACGAAGCCGTCGCGGTCCTTGGAGAAGGGCTTGGACGCCTTTTCAGGCACGTCATTGTTGGTCGAAAGCGCGGAAAGCAGCGAGAAGCGGATCAGCGCCTCGGCGGTTGCGGAGCCGTCGGCGCCGACCGACAGCGCGCGGTCGCATTCGCCGCGGCGGATGGCTTCGACGCCAAGCTGGATTGCGGTCGCACCTGAGGCGCAGGCGGTCGAGAGCGTGATCGGCAGGCCGCGCGTGCCGAAAAGGTCGGCAAGGCGGTCGGCGATGGAGCCGAACTGCGCTGTTTCGAACATGTCGAGCGAATTCTGGCTGCGCGCCACCTTGAGCAGGCGCTCGTAGCCCGCACCTTCCTTGTCGCCGGCATAGAGCGCGAGGCGGTCAGCCCAGTCGAGCTCGACCGGGGGCGAGGCCAGGAACAGCGGGCCATCGAAATCCTGATTGTCCAGTCCGGCTTCGGCCACTGCTTCCTTTGCCGCCGTCTCCGCCAGTTCGTAGGTGAGGGCGCTGGAGCCTTTGGTGCTCGACGGCAGGAAGTCGATCATGCCCGAAATCTGGGTGTTGAGGAGATCGACGGGAAAGCGGGTGATGGGGTGGATGCCCGACTTGCCGGAAGTCAGCGCTGCCCAGTTTTCGGCCTTGCCGACGCCGAGCGAGGTGACGACGCCGATGCCGGTGACGGCGACGACGGGTCTGCCGAGATGATCCTTCAGATTGGCCATGTTTTGTCCTGACACCCTTCAGCGCGGCGCGGAAACGAGCGCCAGGCCTTCGAATTGGTGATAGCCGACCGCAGTTGCCAGCACGGATGCGGGCTTTCCGGCAAATGTTTTCTCGCCAGCCTCGAAGGCCGGATAACCGGCACCGCGGCTGACGGCGAGCGCTGCAAGCGCCACCGCGAACGGAAACTGCGCTTCCTTCATGTGTCCCGTGAGCGACGAAAGGGCGCGGGTTGCAATCGCCGGATTGGCCTCGAATGCGGTCTTCTCAGCGGCTGTGGCGGCATGCGCGCCCGAGGCGCCGGAGATCGCCAGCAACTCGCCCGAGGGGAGTTCCGCTTTGGAAAGCAACTCGGCGATGCCTGCTTCGAGCCCGCCATTGCGGCGCCTGGCGCGACCTGAAACGACCGGGCCGAGCTGGGCATAGATCTTCTGGCCGCGCGCTTCGGCATGTTCGCGCGATTCCAGCACGAGGAACGCGCCGCCCGAGCCGGTGACCACGCCGCCGCCTTCCGAGCCACGTCTGTGCCATACCGGCTTCCACGGTCCCCGATGCAGATAGCCGCCGAGTTCGTAGCCGAGCAGCATGTCTGGATGCTCGGTCTGGAAGGCGCCGCCGACAAGCACATGCGTCGACTGTCCCGAGCGGATGCGGGCCGCCGCGGTTTCGATGGCGGCGACGCCGGCGCCTTCTTCGCCCATGAAGGTGCGCGAAGAGCCGGTGACTTTGTGGACGATCGAGATGTTGCCGGCGAGAAGGTTGGAAAGCTGGGCCAGGAAAAGGGTAGGCCGGAGTTCCGTGGTCAGCTTCTCGTTGAGAAGCACATCGTGGTCGGCGCGGTTTTCCGATGCCGCCAGCACGCCGGCGTCGACCGCTTCGTCACGTTCGCCGCCACCGGCCGCCACAACCATGTCCATGGTCGCGCTGAGCTCGTCATTGCCCTTGATGCCGGCGTCGTCGAGCGCCATGCCCGCCGTATAGGTGCCAAGCCGCTGCCAGGTCTCCATCTGCCGCTGGTCGCCGCGCTTGGCGATCTGCTGGCCCCAGTCGATCTCGGGCAGGGGGTGCACGACATAGGGATGGAAGCGCTCGGCGTCGGTGACCGGTGCCACGCCGGGCGCGGTCATCTTGTCCCAGTGGGCGTCACCGCCCTCTCCGAGCGAGGAGACAAGGCCGATGCCCGATATGACGACGTCGCGGTTGACCATGGTTGGCTTCAGCGTGCTCAGGCGTTCTTGGCGGCGACGAGCGCGTCGATCTTGGCGCAGAGGTTCTTCATGACGAAGTATTCGTCGGTCGAAGCCTTGCCGTCGTTGACTTCCTGCGTCCACTTCTCGAGCGGCACCTTGATGCCGAATTCCTTGTCGATGGCAAAGACGATGTCGAGGAAGTCGAGGCTGTCGATGCCCAAGTCGTCGATGGTGTGGCTCTCGGGCGTGATGGTGTCGATGTCGATCTCGCTGGTTTCGGCAATGATCTTGGCGACTTTCTCGAATGTCGTGGACACGTTTTTTCCTTTGATGAGGGCGGTCATGAATCCGGGACAGATTCTGCGCGCATAGTTTTGAGGGGCTGTCTAATCGGTTTTTTCAGACAGGAAAAGGCCAAATCCTGCGCTTTGGTTGACGCTTCCGGCTTTGGACGCAAGGGAAGGCAGGGCAAGCGCTTTGCTAGAAGACGATGCGGCCGAGCACATGCAGCCTTTCTCCTTGCAGGCCGACAATCAGCGCTTCGCCCTCGCGCGCCGACGCTCCTGTCAGCGCCTGGATGTTCTCCAGGTGGGTCACAAGCACGAGATTGTCCGAGCCGGAATAGTTGCGGATGATGTCCAGGATAGCGGCGACATCGACCTCGGCGGTAGCCTCCGTGGGCTTGTCGAGGGTCGCCAAAGGTTCGACCACCTGGTCGTCGAAGGCGAGACGGGCGGTCTCCAGCGTCCGGCAGAATCGGCTGGCCAACACCTTTTCGACAGGGGCAGCGCGGGCGGCGAACAACGCGCCGATCTTGCGCGCCTGCTGGCGGCCGCGGTCGGACAGATTGAGCTGGGTCGCGCATTTCTCGATGTCGAAGTTCGGCGGCTCGACGGTGCCGGTGGTCATGGCGTTGCGCAGCAGCACGACATGGCCGCCGTTGCGCAGCAGTGCCCAGCCGGCTTCGGTGGCCTGGGCAGGCAGGGCGCCGAACAAAAGCATGACCGCAATGGCAACTCTAAGCATGAATGATCCCGAACAGGCGACGCGGATATAGGGATGCCAAAGCCGAATGAAAGGCAAGGTGACGACAAATGCCGGCAGAAGCCGATCTGCCGCAGGGAGCTTGATCGGAGCCGGCCAGGGGGCAATGCTTCTGCAAGCCGATTCCCGTTTACGCCAGTGTGCCGATGTCTCCGCTCGTCGAAACAGTACTCTTCGTCTTTGGCCTCGTGGCGCTGGGTTACATTTCAGGCGTCACCGGTTATCTGCGAATTGAAACCGGCGATGCGCTTTCGGAGTTCGCCATCGGCGTGGCGCTGCCGCTCCTGCTGTTCCGCACCATGGTCGGAGCGGACTTCCACGGCGCGGCGCCGTGGGCCCTGTGGGCGACCTACTTCATCGCCGTTGCGGTTGCCTGGACCGCCGGTCATCTCGTCACCACCCGTCTGTTCGGCCGCGACGGACAGGCAGGCGTGGTCGGCGGCGTCTCGTCGGCCTTTTCCAACCTGGTGTTGCTGGGCATTCCGTTCATGCTCGGCGTCTTCGGCCAGCAGGGCTTCGAGGTCCTTTCGCTGATCGTCTCGGTGCACTTACCGACCATGATGATGGCTTCGATCATCCTTTTCGAGATGTTCGGGCCGCGGCGCGACGAGCCGATGCATCCGCTCGCCATCGTCCGCGATTTCCTGCGCAAGATATTCAGCAACCCGTTGATCATCGGCATCCTGGCCGGCCTTGCCTGGCGGGCGACCGGCTTTCCGCTGCCCTCGCTCGCGACCCGCTTCGTCGATGCGCTGGCCAACATCGCAGGCCCGGTCGCGCTGTTTGCGATGGGGCTCGGGCTCAGGAAGTTCGGCATTTCCGGCAACATCAAGCCGGCACTCGCGCTGTCGGTACTCAAGTTGATGCTGATGCCAGCTGTCGCGCTCGCCTTTGCCTGGCTGTTCGGGCTGCCACCATTGCCGGCCAAGGTGGCGGTGGCGGCGGCGAGCCTGCCTTCGGGCGTCAATTCCTACCTTATCGCGACGCAGTTCGGCACCGGCCAGGCGCTCGCCTCCAACCAGATGACGATCGCCACCGCCTGCGCGGTGGTGACGACCGCCTTCTGGCTGACGGTCGCAACGATGGTGTTCGGCTAAGGGCTGGACCAGCGTCATGCCACAATGTGGTTGATCGCCTGGCTTTTAGCGCGCTACTAATTTTGCACCAGCGCGCCAGGCATTGGCCGATCCGAAGACGGACGCTCCCCGCGTCCAACCGGCGCCATATCAGGAGGTGAGCCATGCTCCAGAAAGCCAGTCAGTTCATGCGGCAGGCCAATCTCATCAATGGCGAATGGGTACAGGCCGATTCCGGCAAGACCATCGATGTCATCAACCCGGCGACCGGGCTGAAGATCGGCACGGTGCCGAAATCCGGGGGCGCGGAAACGCGCCGCGCCATCGAGGCGGCCAACGAAGCCTTCAAGAGCTTCCGCAAGACCTCGGCGCTCGAACGCTCGAAGCTGCTGCGCAAGCTTCACGACGCTATCATGGACAACCAGGACTCGCTTGCCGAGCTGCTGACCATCGAGCAGGGCAAGTCGCTGACCGAATCCCGCGGCGAGATCGGCTCATCGGCAGCCTATGTGCTGTGGTTCGCCGAGGAGGCGCGCCGCACCTATGGCGACGTGGTGCCGTCGCCCTGGGCCGACCGCCGCATCCTCGTCACCAAGGAGCCGGTCGGTGTCATCGCAGCGATCACGCCGTGGAATTTCCCGTCATCGATGCTGTCGCGCAAGCTCGGACCGGCACTTGCCGCGGGCTGCACCGCCGTGGTCAAGCCCGCATCGCAGACGCCCTATTCGGGCCTCGCCTGGGGCGCGCTGTGCGAGGAAGTCGGCTTCCCCAAGGGGGTGGTCAATGTGCTGACCGGCTCGGCCGGCGAAATCGGCGACGAGATCTGCGCCAATCCGCTGGTCAAGAAGATCACCTTCACCGGCTCGACCGAGATCGGCAAGCTGCTGATCGAGAAGTCGGCTTCGACGGTCAAGAAGGTGTCGATGGAACTTGGCGGCAACGCGCCGTTCATCGTCTTCGACGACGCCGACATCGACCGCGCGGTCGAGGGCTCGATCACCGCCAAGTACCGCAATTCGGGCCAGACCTGCGTCTGCACCAACCGCTTCTTCGTGCAGGCCGGCATCTACGACGCGTTCGTCGAGAAGTTCGCGGCGGCGTCGAGCAAGCTCAAGGTCGGCTCGGGTCTCGACGAAGGCGTCCAGCAGGGCCCGTTGATCGACGGCAAGGCGGTCGAGAAGGTCGAGGAATTCATCTCCGACGCCACCGCCAAGGGCGGCAAGGTGGTTGCCGGCGGCAAGAGGCACGCGCTCGGCGGCTCGTTCTTCGAGCCGACGGTCATTGCCAATGCGACGACCGAGATGAAGTTCATGAAAGAAGAGATTTTCGGCCCCGTCGCGCCGGTCTTCCGCTTCGAGACCGAGGAGGAGGCCATCGAGCTTGCCAACAACACCGAGTTCGGCCTGGCGTCCTATTTCTACACCGGCAATCTCGGCCGCGCCTTCCGGGTGATGGAAGGGTTGAAATATGGCATGGTCGGCGTCAACGAGGGCCTGATCACCACGCCGGAGGCGCCGTTCGGCGGCGTCAAGGAGTCCGGGCTCGGCCGTGAGGGCGGGCATCAGGGAATCGAGGACTATCTCGACACCAAATATGTCTGCATCGGCGGGCTGGGATTGTAGGGCTCGAGCCATCGCTCTCTCGAGACGCGCGGCATGTCCGCGCGTTTTCTTTGCTTGAATTCTGAGAAACGGAATCCGAAAAGGCAGGCAGGCCGTTGTTCTGACTGCTTTTTCCTTGAGTTTTCCGGGGCTGCCGCGCTGTCGTTTCCTGAATGGCGTTCCGTTCGCCGCTGCGCCATGTTGCGGTCTGTGAATCGGCGGCGGGACGGATGGGCCGGCGACATTCGTTGACGGTATGATGTGGAGGGCAGATGGGTTCGACTGGGCGCATGGTGGTCGGGGCATTCGGCCTGGTGGCGCTGGCAATCGGGTTCCTGGCGGTCGTTTTCCTGACTGCGCCTGCGGCACCTGGACCCGATCTTGCACGCGCGAAAACCTCTCTCAAGGGGCTCTATTCCATCGCCATAGCGCCGGAATCCGGCGAGCCGAAGCAAGGCGACCTGCATTCGTGGGTCGTGACTGTGACGACGCGGCAGGGCGCTCCGGTCGACAATGCCAGCTTCACGATAGGCGGCGGCATGCCGGAGCATGCCCATGGCCTGCCGACCAGCCCGGAGGCGACATCCTATCTCGGCGATGGCCGCTACCGCATCGAGGGCATGAAGTTTTCGATGACCGGCTGGTGGCAGCTGAAGTTCGGCATCACGGCGCCAGCAGGGGCCGACGAAGCCACGTTCAACCTTGTGCTGTGAGGAAATGAACAGGACGTCGCTCCGCAGACTGGCAATGGCCGTATCGCTGACGGCATTGCTTGGTGGGTGCGGCCAGCCTGAATTCACCGACGTCGAGAAGCGTACGATCGCATTGATGTCGCTGTCGGCGCTCGCACCCTTGCCGCCGGATCCGACCAACCGCTTCGCCGACGATCCGGGCGCTGCGGCGCTGGGCGCGACGCTGTTCTTCGATACCGGGATGAGCCGCGACGGCAACGTCGCCTGCGGCACTTGCCACAAGATCGACCGCCAGTTTCAGGACGACCTTCCGCGCGGTATCGGCGTGGCCGAGACCAACCGGCGCACGATGCCGCTGGCGGGCGTGGCGCGTGATCCGTTCTTCTTCTGGGACGGCCGGAGGGACAGCCTGTGGTCGCAGGCACTGGTGCCGCTGGAAAACCCGCTCGAGCATGCCGGTACACGCACTTCTTATGCGCACTACATCAAGCGCCGCTTTGGCGAACGCTATGAGCGAATCTTCCGGCCTTTGCCTGATCTCACGGGACTGCCGGCAAATGCCGGGCCATTCGGCGCGCCGTCCGAGCGGGCGGCCTGGGCAGCGATGACGGAGAAGCAACGCGATGGGGTCGACCTTGTGTTCGCCGATATAGGCAAGGCGATGGCGGCTTTCGAGCGCTCGCTGGTTCATATGCCGACCCGCTTCGATCGGTTTGCCGATGCCCTTGCCAGGGGCACCGCACCGGCGGGCGATGCCGCGCTCTCCGAGGAAGAGGAGGCGGGCCTGCGGCTGTTCATCGGCAAGGCCAGTTGCTCGACGTGCCACACCGGTCCGCGCTTCACCGACAACCACTTCCACAACACCGGCGTGCCGCCGGTCGTCGGCCTGCCTGTCGATCGGGGGCGCATCGCGGTCGTGGACGAGGTGCGCGCGGATCCGTTCAACTGTCTTGGAAAATTTCGCGACGGCGACGAGGAGGCATGCGGCGAGCTGCGCTTCATGCAGAAGAGTTCGCCGGAACTGATCCGCGCCTACAAGACGCCGTCGCTGCGCGGTGTCGCCGGCCGCGCTCCCTACATGCATGCCGGCCAGTTCGCCACGCTGGAGCAAGTGGTTGACCATTACGCCAAGGCCGCAGCGAGCATCGAGGGCGAGACGGAAATCCACCCGCTCCAGCTTTCCGACCGCGAGCGCGCCGCCTTGGTGGCGTTCCTCAAGACCCTGTCGGACTGATCAGCGGTCCTTGACCGTTTCCATCGCCACGAATGTCGAGGTCTGGGCGACATGGGGCAAGGCGGAGATGCGCTCGCCGAGCACGCGGCGATAGGCGGCGATGTCCTTGGTGCGCACCTTGAGCAGATAGTCGAAACTCGCCGCCATCATGTGGCACTGCTCGATCTCGCGCACGGCGTGCACCGCGCGGTTGAAATCGTCGAGCGCGGCCGAGCGGGTATCCGACAGCTTGACCTGGACGAAGGCGACGTGGCCTTCGCCCATGCGCTCGCTGTCGATGACCGCCTGGTAGCCCTTGATGTAGCCATCTTTTTCCAGCCGCTTGACCCTTGCCTGGACCGGGGTCTTGGAAAGTCCGACTTTTGTGGCAAGCTCAGCCATCGACAGGCGGCCATCGCGCGTCAGGGCGAACATGATGTTGCGGTCGATGCGGTCCAATTGGTCTTCAGTCATGAGAAATGCAGCGTTAATGAGGGATTTGAACGCCAGATCGTAGATGATTTGATCTGCAAAGTCGAATTTTTTGGACCGGCCATATCCGGGGTGTTGTGTTAGTTTTCGACAAAGGCTCGGCAGCGAGTTTCCCGCCGGGCACAGCCTCAACCGCTCGACAGGAACATCATGCCCGCGCTCGACGCCATCCGCCAGGAAATCCGCGCCAACTACCTCCCAGACGAAGCCAACGCGCTGAAAAGGCTTTCGGCAACCGCCAATCTTTCGGTCGAGGACCGCAAGGCGATTTCCGCCCGCGCCGCCGACCTCGTGCGCGCGGTGCGCGGATCGACCGATCCGCGGCTGATGGAGGTCTTCCTCTCCGCCTACGGCCTGTCGACCAAGGAGGGCGTGGCGTTGATGTGCCTGGCCGAAGCGCTGTTGCGCGTGCCCGACACCGAAACCATGGACGACCTGATCAAGGACAAGATCGCGCCGCACGACTGGTCGTCCCATTCGGGTGGTTCGAGTTCGATCTTCGTCAATGCCTCGACCTGGGCGCTGATGCTGACCGGCCGCGTGCTCGACGAGGGCGAGGGCTCGATCGAGCGCACGCTGCGTTCGATGGTGCGCCGCCTGGGCGAGCCGGTCATCCGCACTGCGGTTGCGGCTGCCATGCGCGAAATGGGCGAGCAGTTCGTGCTCGGCCGCACCATCACAGAGGCGGTCAAGCGCGGCCGCTCGATGATCCAGAAGGGTTATCTCTACTCGTTCGACATGCTGGGCGAGGCTGCCCGCACCGAAGCCGACGCGCTGCGCTACCACCGCGCCTATGCCGAAGCGATCTCGTCGCTCGACAACGGCACCAACGGTCCCGACATCCGCTACAACCACGGCATTTCGGTCAAGCTGTCGGCGCTGCATCCGCGCTACGAGGTCTCGCACCGGGACGAGATGCTGCCGGTGATGGCCGAGCGCCTGCTGTCGCTGTGCCTTGCCGCCAAGCACGCCCGCATGGGCCTCAACATCGACGCCGAGGAGGCCGATCGGCTCGACCTGTCGCTCGACGTGATCGAGCGCGTCCTGGCCGATCCGCAACTCGAGGGCTGGAACGGGTTCGGCGTCGTCGTGCAGGCCTATGGCCCGCGCACGGCCTTCGCCATCGACTGGCTCTATGCACTCGCCAACAAGCTCGACCGCAACATCATGGTGCGCCTGGTCAAGGGCGCCTATTGGGACACCGAGATCAAGCGCGCCCAGACGCTGGGCCTGCCGGGCTATCCCGTGTTCACCCGCAAGGCCAACACCGACGTCTCCTACATGGCCTGCGCCCGCAAGCTCTTGTCGATGACGGACCGCATCTATCCGCAGTTCGCCACCCACAACGCACACACGGTCGCCGCCATCCTGTCGATGGCCACGGACCGCACGTCGTTCGAGTTCCAGCGCCTGCATGGCATGGGCGAGGCGCTGCACGAGACCGTGCGCAAGGCCGAGGGCACACGCTGCCGCATCTATGCGCCGGTCGGCGCGCATTCCGACCTGCTCGCCTATCTGGTCCGCCGCCTGCTCGAAAACGGTGCCAACTCGTCCTTCGTGCACCAGCTGACCGACGAGGACGTGGCGCCGGAAGACATCGCCCGTGACCCGCTCGACACTGTTGAGACGCAAGGGGCGGCATCCAATCCGTCGATCCCGGTCCCCGCCGCGATCTTCGGCGCCGGTCGCCAGAACGCCAAGGGCTGGGACATCACCGATACGGTGACCCTGGCGGCGCTCGACAAGGCCAAGGACAGCTTCAAGGGCGCCGACAGGTGGACGGCAAAGCCCGTCACGCGCGCTGCCGGCTATGGCGCGTCGCGCAAGGTGATCAACCCGGCCAGGCCGGGCGACATCGTCGGCACGGTGACAGAGGCGGCGGCCAAGCAGGTGCCGACGGCCGTGCGCTTCGCCATTGAGGCGCAGCCCGCCTGGGCCAAAAAGCCGGTGGCCGAACGCGCCGCGATCCTGCGTCGCACCGCAGATCTCTATGAGGCCAACGCGGCCGAATTCTTTGCCCTTGCCACCCGCGAGGCCGGCAAGTCGCTGGCCGACGGCGTGGCTGAGGTGCGCGAGGCCGTCGACTTCCTCCGCTACTACGCTGCCGAGGCCGAGAAGGCCGAAACCGGCACCGAGGCGCGCGGCGCCATCGTCTGTATCTCGCCGTGGAATTTTCCGCTCGCTATCTTCACCGGCCAGATCGCGGCGGCGCTCGTGGCGGGCAACAGCGTCATCGCCAAGCCGGCGGAACAGACGCCGCTGATTGCCGCGCGTGCGGTGGCGCTGATGCGCGAGGCCGGCGTGCCGGAAGACGTGATCCAGCTGCTGCCGGGCGACGGTCCCAATGTCGGAGCACCACTGACCGCCGACCCGCGTATTGCGGGTGTCTGCTTCACCGGCTCCACCGAAGTGGCCAAGCTGATCGAGAAACAACTCGCCGAGACGGCGGCACCGGATGCGATGCTGATCGCCGAGACCGGCGGCCTCAACGCGATGATCGTCGATTCCACCGCATTGCCCGAGCAGGCGATCCGCGACGTGTTGGCCTCGTCGTTCCAGAGTGCCGGCCAGCGCTGCTCGGCGCTGCGCGTGCTCTATGTCCAGACCGACGTAGAAAAGAAGATGGTCGAGATGCTGAAGGGCGCCATGGACGCGCTGACGATCGGCGATCCATGGCAGTTGTCGACCGACGTAGGCCCCGTCATCGACGAGGAAGCACAGACATCGATCCGGGACTACTGTGCTGCGATGGAAGCCAAGGGCAAGCTCATCGCCAAGCTCGATGCGCCTGCCGACGGCCGCTTCGTCGCGCCGCACGTCTTCCGCGTGAAGGGCATCGAGGAAATGGAGCGCGAGGTCTTCGGCCCGGTGCTGCATGTCGCGACCTTCGAGGCCGATGAACTCGACGGCGTCATTTCCGCGATCAACCGCAAGGGATACGGCCTGACCTTCGGCCTGCACACACGGATCGAGGGCCGCGTCCAGCACATGGTCGACCGCATTCACGCCGGCAACATCTACGTCAACCGCAACCAGATCGGCGCCGTCGTCGGCTCGCAGCCCTTCGGCGGCGAGGGCCTGTCCGGCACCGGCCCCAAGGCCGGCGGGCCACACTATCTCAGGCGTTTCCGCAAGGCGCCGGAAGCCGCCACTGTCTTGCCGGAAGGCCATAAGGTCACGGCAACCGAACTGGTCGACAACCTCGTCGATGCTGGCGAATGGGCGACGAGGCCCGATCGCATCGCCATCTTGCGCAAGCACCTGCGCGGCAAGGGCGCGGCTGCGATCGCCGCAGCCGCCAGCATCGACTTCGGCCAGGTCGACCTGCCCGGGCCGACGGGCGAGGCCAATACACTGTCGCTCAATCCGCGCGGCCGCGTGCTTTGCCTCGGGCCGGATGCGGAAACGCTGTTGGCCCAGGCTATCCAGGCGCTAGCCGCCGGCAATGCGGTCCTGGCGGTTGCTCCCGGTGCGCCGGCGGCGGTCCAGCCGCTTCTTGGCAAGGGCTTGCCGATCGCGGCTATCGACGGCCGCCCCGACCCGGTCGAGGCCCGCGCGCTGGCTGTCGATGTCGTCGCCTATTCGGGAACGGAAGAGAGCATGCGCATCGTCCGCAAGGTGATCGCGGAGCGCAAGGGGCCGATCGTGCCGCTGGTGAGCGAGGTGATCTATCCCGCCGCTTATGCCCATGAACGGGCCGTTTGCGTCGACACCACCGCTGCCGGTGGCAACGCCAGTCTGCTGGCGTCAGCCTGAAACGAAATGGGGCAGGTCTAGGCCTGCCCCTCGATTTCTTCGGGCGCGCATCCGAACCGCAACAGGTTGCCGTGCGGATCGTGGATGTAGAATTCCTTCATGTTCCACGGCCGCACGGTGAACGGGCTCAGCCGCTCGACAGCGCGCGCCGAGAATTCCGCGTGAAGGGCTGGGACCTCACCGCCCCTGATGTAGCACGAGGTCACCTCGGGCAGCTTGCGGTCGTCGCTCTTCCAGAAATGGATCTCGATCTCGCCGCGCCGGACGATCAGGTAATCGTCCATCTCAGGCCCGATGACTTCGAAACCAAGCCGGTCGCGATAAAAATCGCGGCTCTCGCCGATGTCGGGCGAGGGCATGACGGGGATACTGCGGGCAAAGTCCGTCACCGCTCAGGCGCCTTCGACGACCGCAAAACCTTCGAATTGCGGGTGGCCGACATAGGACGCCTTTCCAGAGCCGGCGTTCTTGTGGGCGGCACGGAAGTTTTCCGACTTGGTCCAGGCGACGAAATCGTCCTGGCTCGCCCAGACGGTGTGCGAGGCGTAAAGCGTATAGCCTTCGGCCTCATTGACCGGGCCGCGCAGGAGGTGGAATTCGCGAAAACCCTTCATCTCGCTGAGCGAGGAATCACGGTTCTTCCAGACGTCCTCGAAGGCCGTCTCGGAGCCTTTCTGGACCTTGAAGCGGTTCATTGCGATGTACATGATATTTCCTTTCAACGGGTCTTTCGTTGCTGAACGCTGCGTAGCGACACGACATTGGCGGTGGAGCGCTCTCCGCCGGGGGCCGGGTTCGGGCCGGACTGAACCCTGGACTGATCGCGATAGCTTGCCAGTTCCGTGACGTTGGCGCTTGCCCTTATGCACGCTAAGCGCTCGAAAAGTTCGCGCATTTCCGGCAAGAGACCGTCGCCCTGGCGTTTCACCATCTGATCGAATTTGTTCAGTCCGAGCATGCGCTTGTGCCTTTCGATGCGTCGTGCGCGAGATGACGGGAGTTTAGGCAAGGTAGTTCCTCAGATCCCAAACGCGATGCCGGACTTGGATTCGGTGCGCAGGGACTTGAGGCAGGCCGCGCCTGCGATGCCGGGACCGGTACAATCGGTGGCCTGGTTGATCAGCACGCGGCTGACCTTGGTGCAGTCGGTGCCAGACAGGTCGAACCGCGTGACCTTGGTCTTGCCGGACGGCAATTCCTTGAAGTCGAGCACTGTCAGGCGGTCGACCACGCCGGCGTCGTTGAACAGCGCGATCTCGAATGCCGCCTTGGACAACTCGGCGCCGAGATTGTTGGTCACCACGAAGGTGAAGCGACAACCCTTTTCGGAGGGTTGCGCCGCGTTGAGCTCGAGCACCAGGGCAGGGGCCGGCGGGGCGCTTTGGGCGCCCGCCGAGCCCGCTGCCGCGAGCAGAACAACCATAGCCGCGATCAGAGGACGGCCGTTCCTTGCTCGTCTGGTCATCGCGTCACCAATCCAGCTGCTTGGCGAGCGTGAGCTTGAAGGTGCGGCCCTTGCCGGCCGTGCCCGAGAGGAACTCGCGGTACTGTTCGTTGAAGATGTTGTCGACGCGGAAGTTGGTCTCGAAGCCCTTCAGCACGCCGTCCTGCGGCTTCCAGGTCAGGAAGACGTCATGGGTTGAGAAAGAAGGTACTGGCAGGCGCATGTTAGGCAAGTCGCTGACGCGGTCCTGTCCGGCCACGAACCTGCTGGTCCAACCGAATGAAAGATCGCGATCGGGCATGCGACCGCCGACGGTGAAGGCAAATTCGTGCGGCGCCACGGTGTTCAGTGCCGTGTCGTTCAGCAGGTCCTCGCCGATCACATAGGAGTAGGCGGCATTGCCGAACACATAGTCCGAATCGTAGCCCAGTTCGACTTCGGCGCCGTAGATGCGGGCCTGTCCAATGTTGGTGAAGCGCGGATTGGCAAGACGACCGTTGTCGGTGATCAGGTCGGTGATGTCGTTGTAGAAGCCGGTGGTCTTCAGTTGCAGGGAATCGCCCTGCTGGGCCAGGTCGTAGAGCGAGACGGCGACACCGGCTTCATAGTTGTTCGACAGTTCCTTCTTCAGATCGGGTCTGCCGATCTGCGCCGAATCGAACACCTCGTCGATGGTCGGCACGCGTTCCGTGTGGGCGATCGAGCCGAATACCGCGAAGGTGTCATTGAGCTTGTAGTGCGCTGCGATCTTGGGTGAGAAGGCCGTATGATCCTTGCTTGCAGCAGCTGCGATGTCGGTCGGCTCGAGCCTCTGCCAGTCAAGGCGCGCACCGGCGATCAGGGTCAGTCTCTCGTCCCAGATGAACTCGTTCTGGACGAAGGCGCCGGTGGCGGTGCGCTCGCCCTGCGGGTGCGTACCCGACAGCGACTTCAACGTCGTCCGTTCTTGGTAGTTGCTCTGTGAGCCGACAGTCAGGTGATTGACGAAGTTGGCGCCTTCATAGTCGAAGGTGTTCTGGATGTTGAACTGGTAGGTCTTGTAGCCGAACGTGCGATTGAGCGAGGCCAGGGTCGCGTCCGACTGGTCGTTGACCGTGTCGGAGAAGGACGCCTGCACCTTGAGGTCGAGCCAGGGATTGTCCGAGGCCGGGTTCTCGTAGGAAATGATCGCCGTCTTGTCGGTGACCTTGCGGTCGACGGTGCCGAATCCGGGCGGAACGTCGATGCCGGTCTGGTTGTAGTACTGGTCGTTCTCGTCGGTCTGCCAGTGCATGTAGGACGCGCGCAGCGCCTGCTCGTTGTTGTCGCCGAAGCGGTAGGTTCCCTTGAGCAGGCCTGACGGCGCGCCGATCTCCGAACCGGGGACTTCGGTGCCGTCGCCCGAGGTATACGAATTGGCATAGCGGTAGTTGCCCGCGGCCAGGACCTCGAAATTGTCGTTCAGCCGGGTCGCCAGGATGGCCGAGCCCAGCGCACCTTCGGAATTCGAATCGAATGCGGTCTTGAGCCGCAAGGCGCCCTTCTGGCCATCGGCCAGGAAGTCGGATGCGTCCTTGGTGGTGAAATTGATCACGCCACCCAGCGCGCCGGAGCCATAAAGCGTCGAGGACGCCGGCCCGCGCAGCACTTCGACGCGCTTGTAGAGTTCGGTGTCGGTAAACAGGCCGCCCATGCGGTACTGCTCGTAGAATTTGGTCGCGCCATCGACGTTGACGATGATGCGGCCTTCTTCGCCACCGCTTTCGGGGCCACCGATGCCGCGGATGTTGAAGGTCTGGCCAAGCGTGCGGTCCGATCCGGACACATTGACGCCAGGGATGGTCTTGACCAGTTCGCCGATGGTTTCGGCCTGCTTCTGGTCGATGTCGTCCTGGTCGATGACGGAAACCGACTGGGGCGTGTCGATTGCCACTTTTTCGGCGCCCGCGCCGAAGATCAGCCGCTGCAATATCGTTACGCGACCTTTCTTGTCCTGTTCATTCGTTTGCGCTTCCTGCGCATTGGCGGCGTGCATTCCCACCAGCAACGCCATCGCCGCTCCGCCCAAAAGAGCAGCCTTGTTCCGAGCAACCAGCCCCATGTCCCAACTCCAAAAATGTCCCTGCTGGCTCGCGTCGCGCTCGCTTGCATTTTTCGCCTGCCCGACGCGTCTTAAAACTTGACTAAGTCACTCCGGTATTGCACTGACTAGTAAACATGAATGTGCGAGTCAACTAATAGATTTGCACATCGTGGCCTCGACGGGCTGGTCCGGCGCGGCGAACGGACAAAGGAGTGCAATGAGATGAATTCGCACAATCCGAACCATTTCCGTTCCGGGCAATTTCGCCACGGATACCGCCGGCCGGAAGGCCAGGTTGCGGCGCGTCCCATCGCCGGTTCGCTGGCGGTCAGGACGCTGACCAGCGATTCGCTGTTTCTCGGCGATTTCGAGATCGGCATCGACCATGGCGGTTCGCTCTACCGCCTGAAGATTACCCGACAGGGCAAACTCATTCTCAACAAGTAGGTGTTTCAATGGACCAGCGCGTAAGGCCCAACCCAAGCGAAATCAGGCGGGCGCGAACCGACAACCCGAAGATGCGCGAGCGCGACCTCGCCAGCCAGCTCGGCGTTTCCGAAGCCGAGCTGGTGGCCGCGCATTGCGGCGAGGGTGTCGTTCGCATCGAACCGCGCGTCGACGATTTTCTCGCCAACATCGAGGCCCTCGGCGAGGTCATGGCACTGACCCGCAACGAAAGTGCCGTGCACGAGAAAATCGGCGTCTACGACAAGGTCGTGCAGGGCAAGCAGGCTGCCATGGTGCTGGGCGAAAACATCGACCTGCGCATCTTCCCGAACGCGTGGGCCCATGGCTTCGCCGTCGAGAAGCGTGACGGCGACGACATCCGCCGCAGCCTTCAGTTCTTCGACGCGGCCGGAACCGCCGTCCACAAGGTGCATCTGCGTCCGGCTTCCAATCTCGACGCCTACCGGAAGCTGGTAGAGGTGCTGCGCGCCGACAATCAGGATCCGGCAATCGCCATCGTTCCCGCGGTCGCCGAAAAGCCGGTCAATGAAGTCACGGCGAACGTCGACGAATTGCGGCAGCGCTGGAGCACGATGACCGACGTGCACCAGTTCTTCGGCATCCTGCGCTCACTCAAGCTCGGCCGCCAGCAGGCCATGCGCATGGTCGGCCGCGACTATGCCTGGATGCTCGACCGGGAGGCACTGCCGACCATGTTCGACAAGGCCGTGGAAAGCGGGCAGCCGATCATGTGCTTCGTCGGCAACCATGGCTGCATCCAGATCCACTCCGGGCCGGTGAAGAACATCAAGCCGATGGGACCGTGGATCAACGTGCTCGACGAGACGTTCCACCTGCATCTCAGGCTCGATCACGTCCAGGAACTCTGGGCGGTGCGCAAGCCCAACACCGACGGCCACGTCACCTCGATCGAGGCCTATGACGCCAATGGCGACATGATCATCCAGTTCTTCGGCAAGCGGAAGGAAGGCCAGGGCGAGCACGAGGAATGGCGCAGCCTGGTCGAACAGCTGCCTGGCGCTCCGCAGCAGGACGCGGCGTAAGGAGAATGACGATGTCGATCACCCATTCGCTGGCGCGTGCGGCAGCGCTCTCCATCTCGGTCCTGCTTGCGACGAGTGTCGCAGGCATGACCGCCGAAGGGGCAGACGTGCTGCCGGATCGCTCGAGGGTCGCAGCCGTCGGCGGCTCGATCACCGAGATCGTCTATGCGCTCGGCGAGCAGGGGGCGCTGG
Source organism: Aminobacter aganoensis (assembly GCF_014206975.1). Lineage (GTDB taxonomy): Bacteria > Pseudomonadota > Alphaproteobacteria > Rhizobiales > Rhizobiaceae > Aminobacter > Aminobacter aganoensis. The sequence continues at coordinate 471,939 of NZ_JACHOU010000001.1, read as the reverse complement.
TCGCCCGCGACTCGACCAGCGTCTATCCCGAAGCGGCGTTGAAGCTTCCCGATGTCGGCTACATGCGCCAGCTGTCGCCGGAAGGTGTCCTGTCGGTCAATCCATCGGGCATCCTGGCGCTTGAAGGGAGTGGACCCAAGGAGGCGCTCGACGTCCTGAAGAAGGCGAGCGTTCCCTTCATTTCCGTTCCCGAAGGCTTTACGCACCAGGGTATCATCGACAAAATCCGCGTCGTCGGCAAAGCGCTGGGCGCCGATGCCAAAGCTGATACGCTGGCCGCCGATGTCGACAAGCAGCTGAGCGACGCCGAAGCGCTGACCAAGGCCATTCCGCAGGACGAGCGCAAGCGCGTGCTGTTCATCCTGAGCCTGCAGGGCGGCAAGATCCTCGCATCGGGCAACAGCACCGCGGCCGACGGCATCATCGCCATGGCCGGCGGGGTCAACGCAGTCGAAGGCTTCTCCGGCTACAAGCAATTGACCGACGAAGCGGCGATCACCGCAAGGCCCGACATCATCCTGATGATGGACCGCGAAGGCGAACTGGCCATCGATAATGCCGACCTCTATGCCCATCCGGCGATTGCATCGACGCCAGCCGGCCAGAACAAGCAGGTCATCCGCATGGACGGCGCCTACCTGCTCGGCTTCGGCCCGCGCACTGCCGGGGCCGTGAAGGACCTGGCCGTTGCGTTCTATGGCGACGCGGTCAAGAAGTAAGGTCGACATTGTGGTGGATGAAACGATCGCCGGCGTGGCCGGCGTGAACCAGGGCGGCCGCTACATCAGTGGCGACCGCTCGGGCCGGGCGTTGCTTGTCATTGGCGCTTTGGCCGTGGCCCTGGTGGTCACGGCGCTGGTCAGCCTGACCTGGGGCGCTTCGGATGCTTCGGCTCTGGGGCTCGTCGGCAACTGGCTGTTCGGCGCCGTGCCCGGGCAGGAGGCCCTGTCGGTGCGCGACAGCATCATCGTCTACGACATTCGCCTGCCACGGGTAATCCTGGGAATACTGGTGGGGGCTGCGCTCGCAGTTTCGGGGGCGGTGATGCAGGGCCTGTTCCGCAACCCGCTCGCCGATCCCGGCCTGGTCGGCGTGTCAGCCGGTGCTGGCCTCGGCGCAGTGTCGGTGATCGTGCTGGGCTCGACGTTCCTCGCGCCGTTCACGGCGCTGCTGGGCAGCTATGCGCTGTCGCTCGCCGCCTTTGCCGGCGGCCTGATCACGACGATCATCCTCTACAATGTGGCGACGCGGCAAGGGCGCACGTCGATCGCCACCATGCTGCTGGCCGGTATCGCGCTGGGGGCCATGGCCATCGCGCTGACCGGCATCCTCGTCTACATGGCCGACGACAGGCAGTTGCGCGACCTGACCTTCTGGCAGCTGGGCTCGCTCGCCGGAGCGACATGGATGAAGATCGCCGCCGCGGGGCCGATCATCGCGCTTGCGCTTGCAGCCACGCCGTTCATGGCCAAGGGGCTCAATGCCCTGGCGCTGGGCGAGGCGACGGCAAGCCATCTCGGTGTCCCTGTGCAACGTCTGAAATACGTCGCGATCGTCGCCGTCTCGGCGGCCATCGGCGCATCCGTGGCCGTCAGCGGCGGCATCGGTTTCATCGGCATCGTCGTGCCGCACTTGCTGCGCTTGGCGATCGGGCCGGACAACCGTTACCTGCTGCCGGCTTCAGCACTTCTGGGCGCCTGCCTGCTGCTGCTCGCGGATGCCGTCAGCCGCACCATCGTTGCCCCGGCGGAACTGCCGATCGGCATCGTCACGGCGGCAGTCGGCGGCCCGTTCTTCTTGTGGATTCTGCTGCGCAAGCGCGGCGTCGTCGATCTTTAACGGCGTCGCCGCCAGGTATTGTTGAGGGTAAAAAGATGATCGAAGCGCGCCAGGTTTCAGTGTCCATCGGCAGCAAGCGCATCGTCAGCGATGTCGATTTCACCGTCCGCCCGGGTGAACTGGCGGCGATCGTCGGACCCAACGGGTCCGGCAAGACGACCTTCCTCAAAGCGCTGACCGGCGAACTCGCCTATGCCGGCAGCGTCTCGCTCAATGGCTGCAACGCTGCATCGCTCAAGCCGTGGGAGGCGGCCGGCATCCGCGCCGTGCTGCCGCAGTCGACCGCACTTTCCTTCCCGTTCACCGTCCGCGAGATCGTCAAGCTTGGCGTGACGGGTGGCAGGTCGGGCGTGTTGCGCGGCGAGGATGACCGGCTGCCGGAGCGCGCACTGGCGCGTGTCGACCTTGAAGGGTTTGCCGGCCGCTATTACCAGGAACTTTCCGGCGGCGAGCAGCAGCGCGTGCAACTCGCCCGCGTGCTGTGCCAGGTTTGGGCGCCGGTGCTCGACGGGCAGGCGCGCTATCTGTTCCTCGACGAGCCGGTATCCAGCCTCGACATCAAGCACCAGCTGATCATCATGAACATCGCCCGCGATTTTGCCCGCCGTGGCGGCGGCGTGGTCGCCATCCTGCACGATCTCAATCTGACGGCGATGTTCGCCGACCAGATCTGCGTCATGCACCGTGGTCGGCTGGCCGCGACAGGGTCTCCTCGAGAGGTGCTGAGCGACGATCTGATCGAGCGGGTTTTCGGCTGCCGCTTGCGCGTGGGGGCCGTGCCTGCAGCCAACGTGCCGTTCGTTCTGCCGCAGTCTGCCGCCGCCTGAGACCGTCGATGCCGGTTGGGCAATCGGCGGCCGCGCGCAGCCATCTAACTATTCCTCAGATGTTGATGTCGAAACGGTGAACGCCGTGTTCGGTCTTTACTGTCTTGTGTGAACACTGGTTCCGGCCGATCTATCCAAAACCGAAACAGCCGTGTTGGCCGGAGAGTGGATTTTGGAACTGACACGTCGCAAACTGGTGGGCAGCGCTGCACTCCTCGCATTGGGAGCAGGCACAGCCGTTGGCCGCACGGAGCCCAAGATGAGCAATATTCCCTTCGCCGCGACGACCCCGATCAGCGTTTCCCGCGTCGGCCTGAAGGCGCGCGACGCCGAGGCGTTGGCCAATTTCTATCGCGACGTCGTCGGTTTGCAGGAACTCGGCCGCGACGGCGAGACGATCACGCTGGGTGCCGGAACCAGGGCCTTGCTCGACATCGAAGCCGACAAGGCGGCGCAGCCGGACGACCCGCGCAGCGCGGGCCTTTTCCACACCGCGTTCCTGCTGCCGACCCGCGCCGACCTGGGGCGCTGGATCAAGCATGCCATCGACAAGCGCATCCCGGTCGACGGCGCGTCCGACCATCTGGTCAGCGAGGCGCTGTATCTGACCGATCCCGAGGGCAACGGCATCGAGATCTATTCCGACCGGCCGCATGAGCGCTGGAAGTGGAGCGGCTCGCATGTCGACATGGCCACCGAGCAACTGGACATCGCCTCGATCGTGGCCGATGCCGGCGAGGTCGCCTGGCAGGGCGCGCCCGAGAACAGCATCGTCGGCCACGTCCACCTGCGCGTCGGCGATGCCGCCACGGCAGCGGAATGGTGGAGCAAGGAGTTCGGCTTCGACACCGTGGCAAAATACGGCAGCAGCGCCGTATTCCTGTCGTCCGGCGGCTATCACCACCATATCGGGGCCAATTCCTGGCAGAGCCCACGCGCCGGCAAGCGCGACCAGTCCCGTACCGGGCTTGCCTGGGTCGAGATGCGCTCGGCGGATGCCAAGGCGGATACCAGCCGCGAGGATCCATGGGGTACCGTCATACGCACCGTTCCCGGGCTGCCAGGCTGATCCGACGATCAGGCTCGAGAAAGCCACGAACAGCGAGGGCGGCCGGCGACGGCCGCTCCGTTCGTCTGGGGTGCATGCCTGCGGCACGTCTTGCGCCGCAGGCGTTTTTGCGAAATATCCCCTTCAATAGCGTATGCCGCCATGACGGCATCGCATCAGATATTGAAGGACGACCCCCGATGGGCATTCACGAACAGGACGCGCTCGCCGAGCCGGAAGGGCCTTCCTTTCCGCTCTACCGTGACGCGCCGTCCTCGGTGGAGTTCAACAAGCTGCGCAAGCGCCTGTTGCGACTGACCCGCCAGGCGATCGAGGACTATGCCATGGCACGGCCCGGCGAGCGCTGGCTGGTGGCATTGTCGGGTGGCAAGGACTCCTACGGGCTGCTGGCGGTCCTGCTTGATCTCAAATGGCGTGGCCTGCTACCGGTTGACCTGCTCGCCTGCAACCTCGACCAGGGTCAGCCGAACTTCCCCAAGAACGTGCTGCCGGACTATCTCAACGCCAATGGCATCGCCCACCGCATCGAGTATCGCGACACCTATTCCATTGTCACCGACAAGCTCTCGGAGGGCAGCACCTATTGCTCGCTGTGCTCGCGGCTCCGCCGCGGCCATCTCTACCGCATCGCGCGGGAGGAGGGCTGTTCGTCGCTGGTGCTCGGCCACCACCGCGAGGACATCCTCGAGACCTTCTTCATGAACATGTTCCATGGCGGCCGCCTTGCCGCCATGCCGCCCAAGCTGCTCAACGACGAAGGCGATGTCACGGTGCTGCGGCCGCTTGCCTTCTGCGCCGAGGCCGACATGGCGAAATTCGCCGATGGCATGAAGTTCCCGATCATCCCGTGCGACCTGTGTGGCAGCCAGGAAGGGCTGCAGCGCAATGTCATGAAGGCGATGCTCGACGACATCGAGAAGCGCATGCCGGGCCGCAAGGACACGATGCTGCGGGCGCTTGCCAATACGCGCCCGTCGCATCTGCTCGACCGCAAGCTGTTCGACTTTGCGAGCCTGTCGCCGGCTCAGTGAACCTCGGTCACCACCGGCTTGACGTCGTGCTGGCCGCGGAACAGCTTGCCGCGTTCGGCGATGAGCACCATCACCAGCCCAAGTGCGGCGACGCCGCAGAACCCGGCTGCCAGGGGCATGGTCGTGCCATCGAACGACTGGCCGATCGCGGCGCCGATCAGGCCGCCACCCATCGTCTGCATGAAGCCCTGGACCGATGAGGCCGTGCCGGCGATATGGCCGAGCGGCTCCATGGCGATCGAATTGAAGTTCGAGCCGATCCAGCCGAACTGGAACATCGCCAGCGCAAACAGCACGATGAAGACCGGGAACGGCACCGGTCCCGTCAGCGACCAGGCGAACCAGACAGCGCTGACCAACAGGAAGCCGATCAAGGCGCCATGCGACAGCCGCCGCATGCCGAGCCGAACCACCAGCCGCGAATTGAGGAACGACGACAGCGACATCATGCCGGCAATGGCGGCGAAGACGACCGGGAACCAGACGCCAAGGCCGTAGATGCCGACATAGACCTGCTGTGCCGAATTGATGAAGCCGAACAGCGCCCCGAAGACGATCATCGAGGCGAGCGTGTACCAAAGCGACATGCGCGTGGTCAGCACGGTGCGGAAGCCCTGTGCCACCGACAGCAAGGACAGTGGCCGCCGGTCTTCGGGATGCATGGTTTCCGGCAGGCGGATCGCCGCCCACAACATGATGGCCATTGCCGAAAGCGCCATGACGATGAAGATCATGTGCCATTCGGCAAACAGCATGATCACCTGGCCGATCCCCGGCGCAATGACCGGAACGATCATGAACACCATGAAGACAAGCGACATGATCTCGGCCATCTGGCGCCCGCCGAAGCGGTCGCGGATGACGGAAACCGCGATCACGCGGGTCGATGCCGCACCGACGCCCTGGATGAAGCGCAGGGCGAGCAAGATCTCGAAGGTCGGGGCGAAGGCTGCGGCGAAGGCAGCGAGCACGTAGATGCCCAGGCCGAACATCAGCGGCGCACGGCGGCCGAAGCGGTCCGAGATCGGGCCATAGCCGAGCAGCGCCAGCGCCAGGCCGGCAAAATAGGCGGTGACCACATATTGCCGGTGGTTTTCGTTTTCGACGCCGAGGCTGGCGCCGATCTCCTGCAAGCCAGGCAGCATGATGTCTATGGCCAGCGCGTTCACGGCCATCAGGGCTGCGGCGAGGGCGATGAATTCCCAACGCGGAATCGCGAATGCGCCCTGCTGGGCGCCCGGGGAGACTTTCTGTTCCATTCTGGAATCCGATTCAAACGGAAATGCGCCGGCAAGCCGGCGCATTTGCCACAAATGGGACCCCGGAACAGGCCGGAGCCGGTACTTTTTAGGTCAGGCGGCGCCCTTGACGCTGACGCCCTTCTCCTGAAGGAACGACTGCAATTCGCCGGCCTGGAACATCTCGCGGATGATGTCGCAACCGCCTACGAACTCGCCCTTGACGTAAAGCTGCGGGATCGTCGGCCAGTTGGAATAGTCCTTGATGCCCTGGCGAAGCTCGTTCGAGGTCAGGACGTTGACGCCCTTGTAGTCGACACCGAGGTAGTCGAGGATCTGGACGACCTGGCCGGAAAAGCCGCATTGCGGAAAGCCGGGCGTGCCCTTCATGAAGACCACGACATCCTGGCTCTTCACTTCGCTATCGATGTATTCGTTGATTCCGCTCATGGCGCCCTAAACCTCAATCTGGCCGGAGTGACGTACCGGCATGTTCGCTAGACTGCTAGCACTTGCCACTATGTGGTTGCAACTGTCGGGCTTTCCAAGCGGTTTGTCGACCCGAAAACCGGACTGCGGCGTTGCGGACAGTTCTGGCGCCTAGGTGCGGCGCCGAACCTTCGATCTCGACCGTACGGTGCGCTTGCGGCTCGTCTGCTTCTTGGCTGGCCTCAAAAGCTTCTCGATCTGGCGCAGTGTCGCCGAACTGGTCGACGTCGTGCGCTTGCGCCTGCGGGTACGCTTGGACGTGCCTGTGGTCTTCTTCAGTATGTCCTTCAGCGCACCGTCGACGACGCCTTCGACAAGATCGGAAATGAAGGACATGGGCTGGCTCGCAGGTTTTCGGATCGCTGTGGCCGATGAATAGGAGACCATTCGGCCGATGTCGAGATGGCTATTTGATCGCCCGCACGCAGATGAAGGCAGGCGAGAAGCTCAATTCTCGGAAATGCTCGGGATCTACCGCTTCCATTTCAGCCAAAGGCAGCGGCTCGACAAAGCGATCGAGCCGCCACCCGGCGTCGGCCAGGCCATTCAGAATGTCCTGCAACGGGCGCCGGTAGGATTCGACATACGGGTTGGGGGCGCCGAAACCGCCCCAATGCAGGCCCCACAGATTGGTCGCGAAGTAGTTGGCGTCGCCGCGGCTGCGCGGATCGGTCCAATCGCGCATCGGGTGGCCCATTGAAAAGACGAGGTGCGCGCCCTGGCGTGCGACGCGATGAAACTCGGAGAAAACCGGTGCGAGGTCGCGCACATAGTCCAGCGCCAGCGAACACAGGATCGCGTCGGCGCTGTTGCTGGCGAGCCAATCGAGCGGCTTGCTCAAGTCGCCCTCACGGATATCGACGTCGAGGCCGGCGCAACGCTTCCGGGCCAAACCGAGCATTTCGGGCGTGATGTCGAAGGCGCGGACGCGGGCGCCACGGCGTGCCAGTTTCTCGGAGCAGATGCCGGAGCCACAGCCGGCGTCGATCACATCGCGCCCGGCAACGTCGCCCAGAAGCGAAAGCGACGCCGGGCGCTCGTAGAGCGCGTTGTGCGGCTTGGTCGGCGCGGCAGCGTCATATCGCTCCGCGAAGGAGGCATAGGCGCGCCGCGCGATCTCGCTATCGGGAGAGCTTGGGCGGCGCGACATGTCGGCAAGGCCCGGGGGCCTTACTCCGGAATGCTGGTCTGCAGGGCGAGCGCGTGCAGCACGCCGCCCATGTTGCCCTTCAGCGCGTCGTAGACCATCTGGTGCTGCTGCACGCGGCTCTTGCCGCGGAAACTTTCGGACACCACCTCGGCGGCATAGTGGTCGCCATCGCCGGCGAGGTCGCGGATGGTTACCTTGGCGTCCGGAATGCCTTCCTTGATCAGTTTTTCGATGTCGTGGGCATCCATTGCCATGTCGGTATTCCTACTCAGTTATTCATGAACCGAGGGAACCAGGATTCGTGAGCCGAGGTCAACTCGTCCACGCTCACGGCCCGTGCTTCGCCCAGCTTCAGGTCCTTGCCGCCGGTCGTTCCGATCCACGGAGCGTGGATGCCGAGCGCCTTGGCTTCATTCCACAACTCCTGCATGCCGGCCGACTTCGGGTCAAGCTTGACGGTGACCAGGTAGCGGCCCTGGTCCTCGCCGAAGAACACCGGGATCGGGTTGGTGCCGCTGAGGCCGGGAACCGTGGCGCCGATGCCGGAGGACATCGCCATCTCGGCAAGTGCCACGGCCAGGCCGCCGTCGGAGAGGTCGTGCACGGCCGTTGCCGTGCCGTTGCGGATCAGCTTGCGCACGAAGTCACCGACCTTCTTCTCGTGCTCGAGGTCGACGGCGGGCGCGGGGCCGTCGGTGCGGCCGTGAATGTCGCGCATGTAGATCGACTGCGCGAGGTGGCTGCCCCACTGGGCGGGGCCACCAACCAGAAGGATCACTTCGCCCTCGCTGGCGAAGCAGGCCTTCGCCATCTTCGACCAGTCGTCGATCAGGCCGACGCCGCCGATGGTCGGGGTGGGCAGGATGCCCTGGCCATTGGTCTCGTTGTAGAGCGAGACGTTGCCCGAGACGATCGGGAAGCCGAGGGCGCGGCAGGCGTCGCCGATTCCGGTGACGGCCTTGACGAACTGGCCCATGATCTCGGGGCGCTCGGGATTGCCGAAATTGAGGTTGTCGGTGGCGGCAAGCGGCAGCGCGCCGGTCGCGGTCAGGTTGCGCCAGCATTCGGCGACCGCCTGCTTGCCGCCTTCATAAGGATCGGCCTCGCAATAGCGCGGCGTCACGTCCGACGAAAACGCCAGCGCCTTGGTGGCATGGCCCTCGACACGAACCACGCCGGCGTCGCCGCCCGGCCGCTGCAGCGAGTTGCCCTGGATCATGGTGTCGTACTGCTCGTAGACCCAGCGCCGCGACGACAGGTCGGGGCCGCCGAGCATCTTGAGCAGAGCGTCGGCCACGTCGGCCTGCGGAACGTCGTCCACCGCCAGCGGCCCGCGCTTGGCCGGCTCGACCCAGGGGCGGTCGTATTCAGGCGCCTCGTCGCCGAGTTCCTTGATGGGCAGGTTGGCGACTTCGACACCCTGGTGCAGGACGCGGAAGCGCAGGTCGTCGGTGGTCTTGCCGACGATGGCGAAGTCGAGGCCCCACTTGACGAAGATCGCCTCGGCTTCCTGTTCCTTCTCGGGCCGCAGCACCATGAGCATGCGCTCCTGGCTTTCCGACAGCATCATCTCGTAGGCGCTCATACGCTCTTCGCGCACTGGCACCTTGTCGAGGTCGAGCTCGATGCCGAGGTCGCCCTTGGCGCCCATCTCGACGGCAGAGCAGGTCAGGCCGGCGGCGCCCATGTCCTGGATGGCGATGACGGCGCCCGAGGCCATCAGTTCGAGGCAGGCTTCGAGCAGGCACTTTTCGGTGAACGGATCGCCGACCTGCACGGTCGGACGCTTCTCGTCGATCTTGTCGTCGAACTCGGCCGACGCCATGGTCGCGCCGCCGACACCGTCACGGCCGGTCTTGGCGCCGAGATAGACGACGGGCAGGCCAACGCCCTTGGCCTGCGAGAGGAAGATGCCATCGGTCTTGGCGAGGCCAGCGGCAAAGGCGTTGACCAGGATGTTGCCGTTGTAGCGCGCATCGAAATTGACTTCGCCGCCGACGGTCGGCACACCGAAGGCATTGCCGTAGCCGCCGACGCCGGCAACCACGCCCGACACCAGGTGGCGGGTCTTGGGGTGGTCGGGCGCGCCGAAGCGCAGGGCGTTCATCGAGGCGACGGGGCGGGCGCCCATGGTGAAGACGTCGCGCAGGATGCCGCCGACACCGGTCGCAGCACCCTGGTATGGCTCAATGAAGGAGGGGTGGTTGTGGCTCTCCATCTTGAAGACGACGCAGTCACCGTCGCCGATGTCGACCACGCCGGCGTTTTCGCCGGGGCCCTGGATGACGACGTCGCCCTTGGTCGGGAGCGTGCGCAGCCACTTCTTCGACGATTTGTAGGAGCAGTGCTCGTTCCACATCGCCGAGAAGATGCCGAGCTCGGTGAAGCTCGGCTCGCGCCCGACAAGGTCGAGGATGCGCTGGTATTCGTCCGGCTTGAGCCCATGCGAGGCGATGAGTTCGCCGGTGATCTTCACGTCGTTCTGAATGGTCATCGGTTTTCCCGTCAGTTCGGCCTTGCGGCCTTCCTAAAGCTTGAAATGCCGTGGTCCGCAATAACCGCGATGACGCACAGCACAAGAAACAGCAGGGTCATCGTCAGCGCCGACAGCGCGACGCTCGTTGCACCCTTGGTGGCGATGTCGAGGAACGGGTAGGGAACCTCGCCCGCAATAGGCGCCCGTGCCAGGGCATAGATAAGATAGAGCAGCGGATAGGCAACCCAATAGGGGATGTCGCTCCACCTGGTCGAGCCATCCGCACCGGCGGCCAGCCACCATGCGAGATAGAGGGTCGGCGCGACGTAGTGCAGCAGCACGTCGCAGAGCAGGAACAGGCCCTCGGGCTGCCAGAGTGGCGCGAGGATCGTGGCATAGACGATCATCACCAGCGCAATGGCGACGGCCACGCCGCCGCGGGCCCGCGCACTGGAAAACAGGCCGAGCAGCCCGGATTTCGCATCGCGCGATGCGGCCAGATACACCAAGACGACGCCGATATTGGTCAGGATGGTGAAGAAGCTGAAATAGAACAGGACCGATCCGAGCACGGTGCGGCCGGCGGCAATCGACGCGGGCATGGTGATGGCAAACTGCAGCGCCAGGCCGACCAGACCGATCGCCAGACCCGCAAGTTGCAGCGGCCGTGCCATGCCTCAGGCGGTTCCGCCGCAGGAGGCGTCGCCGGTGCGCCAGCGATTGATGTCGGAGCCGATGCGGGCGCCGAGCGCTTCGTCCATCAGCGGGCCGAACACCTCGACCTGGCTGGAGGCGCCGCGCGCCTGCACGACCAGCAGCGGGCGGGCGCCATACTGCTTGGCCGGCACCAGCAGGAAGCGCGGCGTGCCGCCGAAATTGTTGAGCTCATTGGCCATCTGGTACTTCTTGAAGGCCGGGTCCTTGCTGGCGAACCAGCATTTATGGGCGGCGATCGCCACCTGTTCCATCGAGCGAAGCGACGCGCTCTTGCCCGAGCCCGAGGGGGCTGGCGTCTTCGGGCCCGAATTACAGGCGGCCAGGCCGATGACAGCGGCTGTTGCCGCCAGAATCCGGAGTGACTTCATTCGCCGATGCCCGCCTTTGCAGTGGATGACTGGAGAGAATGCCGGACGCTTGCCGCTCAGGCCGCCTTGGAAAGGCCGAGCGCGCTTTCGAACAAGGCACGGCCATCTTCGCCGCCATGCGCCGCCTCGATCAGGTTTTCGGGGTGCGGCATCAGGCCGAGCACGTTGCCCTTGTCGTTGACGATGCCGGCAATGTCGTTGATCGAGCCGTTCGGGTTGGTGCCCTCGGCGTAGCGGAACACCACCTGGCCGCTGCCCTCGATGCGCTTCAGCGTCTCGGGATCGGCGAAATAATTGCCATCGTGATGCGCCACAGGGCAGCGGATGATCTGGCCGGCCGCGTAGTTGCGGGTGAAGGCGGTGTTTGCGTTGGCGACCTCGAGCTTCACTTCGCGGCAGACGAATTTGAGCGAGGTGTTGCGCATCAGCGCGCCGGGCAAAAGTCCGGCTTCGACCAGGATCTGGAAGCCGTTGCAGACACCCACCACCTGCACGCCCTTGGCGGCCTTTTCGGCCACCGCACGCAGCACCGGCATGCGGGCCGCGATCGCGCCGCAGCGCAGATAGTCGCCGAAGGAGAAGCCGCCCGGAATGGCGATCAGGTCGACATCGGGAATCTCGGTGTCCGTCTGCCAGACGGTGACGGGAGCCTTGCCGGAAATCTTGGTCAGCGCCGCAATCATGTCGCGGTCGCGGTTGAGGCCGGGGAGGAGGACGACAGCTGATTTCATTTCGGTTCGTAAGGCCTCTGGGGTTCGGCGAGTTCACGCAATTCTAAGCGCCGCTCGATGCGTTCGAGCCGTTCGTCGTGACGATCCAGTCTGCGGTTCACGCCAGCCAGCGCTTCTTCCGCACCTGTCATGCGTCGTTTGATCTCCTGGAGGTCGAACTTCATTTCCGAGAGATCGCCGTGAACGCGCTTCAAAAGCTCGTACATCAGCTCGTTGGTGACTTCAGGCACGTGGCCCTCCGGTGCAACCTCAGATAAGCGTCACACTATAATTCTCAATCACCGTGTTCGCCAGAAGCTTCTCGCACATGGCGTTGAGGTCGGCTTCCGCCTTCGCCTTGTCGGCGCCGTCGATTTCGACGTCGAAGACCTTGCCCTGGCGTACCGAGCCGACGCCGCCAAAGCCGAGGCCGTCGAGCGCATGTTCGATCGCCTTGCCTTGCGGGTCGAGCACGCCGTTCTTGAGGGTGACGGTGACGCGGGCCTTGATCACGGGCATTTCACTCCGGGGTCGAATTGGAAAACAGTCGGGCGCGAAGTTACTCGCGCCCGTGCTTGGATCTGGTCAGTGCTTGACGAGAACCGGCCCGGTAGGGCGGGGCGTCTCGTTCTCGTTCATGATGCCGAGGCGACGTGCCACTTCCTGGTAAGCCTCGACCAGTCCGCCCATGTCACGGCGGAAACGGTCCTTGTCGAGCTTGTCTTGGGTGGCGACGTCCCACAGGCGGCAGCTGTCCGGCGAAATCTCGTCGGCAACCACGATGCGCATCATGTCGCCTTCGAACAGGCGGCCGCATTCGATCTTGAAATCGACGAGCTGGATGCCGACGCCCATGAACAGGCCGGAGAGGAAGTCGTTGACGCGGATGGCGAGCGCCATGATGTCGTCGATTTCCTGCGGGCTTGCCCAACCGAAGGCGGTGATGTGCTCTTCCGAGACCATCGGATCGTCCAGTGCATCGGCCTTGTAGTAGAACTCGATGATCGAGCGCGGCAGCACGGTGCCTTCCTCGATCCCCAGGCGCTTGGCCAGCGAGCCGGCGGCGACGTTGCGCACCACAACTTCGAGCGGGATGATCTCGACTTCCTTGATCAGCTGCTCGCGCATGTTGAGCCGGCGGATGAAGTGGGTCGGAATGCCCATGCGGTTCAGGTGGTTGAAGATGTGCTCGGAAATGCGGTTGTTGAGCACGCCCTTGCCGTCGACGACCTCATGCTTCTTCTTGTTGAAGGCGGTGGCATCGTCCTTGAAAAACTGGATCAGGGTACCCGGCTCGGGGCCTTCATAAAGGATCTTGGCCTTGCCTTCGTAGATGCGGCGGCGACTCTTCATTTGATTGTTTCTCTGGTTGGAAGGGTGGACGGCAAGCTACCGGTCCCTTTCTCACGCCGCAAAGCCGCGGCGGCTGTGGGTTTCAGGGCGGTCTCTACCTCAATCGGTGCCATTGCTCAATCATCATTTCCGGCCAATTAACGCCTTTTGCTGCGGAAATGCCGCACCATGGCGCTAAACGGAGCAAAAGAGGGATATTGACCGCGCCTCGGCCTTTTGGTTTGAGGAAGACGATATCATATGCACCGGAAGTCGAATCGATTTCCCACTCCCTGGAGGACTGCCATGAGCAACATGAAGGACCGCGAAGAAGGTTTTGAGCGCAAGTTCGTCTTCGACGAGGAGCTGCGTTTCAAGGCGAATGCGCGGCGCAACAAGGCGCTCGGCCTCTGGGCTGCCGAAAAGCTTGGCAAGTCGGGTGCCGATGCAGACGCTTATGCGAAGGAAGTGGTCGTTTCCGACATCGAGGAAGCCGGCGACCATGACGTGTTCCGCAAGATCCGCGCCGACTTCGACGCCGCCGGCGTCGACCAGTCCGACCATCAGATCCGCCGCACCATGGACGAACTGATGGCTCAGGCGATCGAGCAGGTCAAGAACACCTGATTTTCCAGGCCTTGCCGGACTGGACCAACGAACCGCCCGGATTCCGGGCGGTTTTTGTTTGCGACTCCGGTCGCTTCCGGGTGAAATGACGCCCGACACGGAGAGAGAATAATGTCGCTTGCCGAGAGACTGCACGCCAACGAGACCATCATCACCGCCTGGTCGGGCGTGCCGGATGCGCTGACGGTCGAGATACTTGCCGGGCAGGGGTTCGATGCGGTCACCCTCGACATGCAGCACGGCGGCCACAACGAAGACAGTGTGCTGCGCTCGCTTGCGCCAGTCCTGCGCGCCAACAAGCATGCAATCGTCCGGGTTCCGGTTGGCCGCTTCGACATGGCAAGCCGTGCGCTCGACTTCGGCGCCGAGGCTGTCATCGCGCCGATGGTCAATTCGGTGGAAGACGCACAGCGCTTCGCGGCGGCGATGAAGTATCCGCCATTGGGCGAGCGCTCCTGGGGGCCGACCTTCGCTGCGCCCCGCGCAGGCAGCAAGGACCCGGTCAAGTGGCTCAGGGAGAGCAACGCTCGCACCGTATCATTTGCAATGGTCGAGACCCATGCCGCGGTCGCGGCGCTTGACGGCATCCTGTCGACCCCTGGCATCGATGGCATCTTTGTCGGCCCTGGCGACTTTTCCATCGCCTGGTCCAAGGGCGAGACGATCAACGGCACGCTCGAAGGCATGATGGAGACGGTGGCTGCAATCGCCAAGCGGACGCGCGCCGCCGGCAAGCATGCCGCTATCTATGTCACCGATCCGAAGATCGCTGGACGCTTCGTCGAGATGGGCTTCCAACTGCTTGCCACAGGCTCGGAACACCAGTTGATCTCAGCCGGCGCCGCAGGCCTGCTGGCCGATCTCAGGAAATCGCTCGGCTGACGAGCGCCCGTCAGCCTTCCAGGCGCGACAGGAACTGCGCAAACACCATCGATCCCTCCGGCCACGGCCCGTGGCCGGAATCCGAATTGATGTGACCGGATTCGCCCGCATCGACGAACAGCGAACCCCAGGCGGCGGCGATGTCTTCCGCAACGTCGTGGGCGCAATAGGGATCGTTGCGGCTGGCGATCACCACGGACGGAAACGGCAAAGGGTCGCGCGGATAGGGGCCGAACGTTATCAGGTGCTTTGGCTTCATAGCCGGGTTGGAAACATCCGGCGGGGCAACGAAAAATCCGCCCGCGACGCGCTTCTTGAAGCCTGGAATGGCATGGATCACCGTCGGTATGCCCAGCGAATGGGCAACGAGCACGACCGGCCGCTCGGCGGCGTTCACGGCATCGATGACCTTGGCCGTCCAGTCCCCGCGCACCGGCTTGGACCATTCGTCCTGCTCGACACGGCGCGCAGTCGACAGCTTTTCCTCCCAACGGCTTTGCCAGTGGGTGGGCCCGGAACTGGTGTATCCGGGGACGATGATGATGTCGGCGTCCTTGACTTTCATGCCGCGCATGTAGCGACGCGGCTGCCCCGGCGCAACCACCACGAAGCGCCTTCGTGTGGCCGGGGCTTGCGATATCGGTGTCGAGCTAGCCGGCCAGGGCGCGGGGCGGAGTGAAATCGATGCCCAACAGATCGCGCATGTTGGGACGCGCAGCGACCAGATCCGCGATCGTGTAGCGGCCAAGGACTTCGAAAAACGCATTCAGCGCTTCGCGAAGCGCCGAATTGAGCCCGCAACTGTCGACCAGCGGGCATTCGGCTGCGTCACTTTCAAAGCACTCCGCCATGGCGAAGCTCTCTTCGGTGACGCGCACCACATCGAAAAGCGATATCTGGTCGGCTGGCTTGGCCAGCCGCACGCCGCCATTGCGGCCGCGGACGGTTTCCACCAGCTTGGCCTCGACCAGAGGCTGGAGGATCTTGAACAGAAACAGCTCCGACACCGTGTAGGCGGCTGCGATCTCTGGGACACGGCTCAGCCGGCCCTCATTGGCCGCGCAATACATCAGGATGCGCATGGCGTAGTTGGTCTGGCGGGTAAGACGCATTGGTGATTCCTCGCTGTGGCGCGGACAGGCTTCTTATATGGCCTACACCTTAGAACAATTCCAGACAAGCGATGTCAACAAATCTGGACAGGAAACATCAGTTAACTGCAATTGCGGCCCCGCACCGGACGCAGGCCAGCCTTGCATTCCTGACCGGGCTCACGGGTTGAAGTTATTGCTGCATGGCACAATATTGCCGATGTCGGGAGTCGAAGACTCTGGGGAGGAACCCATGAGGACTACGACATGGAACAGATCAAGCAAGCTCAACGGCCGCTGACGGGGATCATCCGCCAGCTCAGGCCATCCGATCTGCCCCGCTTTGCCGAACATCTGCTGAGACTTGACGCGCAGAGCCGCCGCGACCGCTTCAACGGCCTGACCGACGACGGCTTTCTCCGCTCCTATGCCGATCGCAGCTTCCACCAGGGGGTGATTGTCATCGCCTATGTCGAGGGTGACAAGGTTTTGGGCGCGGCCGAACTGCATGAACGCCCGGAGGAGCGCGAGCCCACGGCCGAGATCGCGTTCAGCGTCGAGAGCCAGTTGCAGCACAGGGGGATCGGCGGGCGCCTGTTCCGGCGGATCATCGCCCAGGCGAAGGGGCTGGGCTACACCCGGTTGCAGGTGACGACACACGCCAACAATTCCGCGATGAGGGCCTTGGCCCGTCGCTTCAATGCCAAGCTGAGTTTCGCGCAGGGCGAGACCAACGGCATCATCGAACTCGACGCGGACGGAGCGGCCGATCCCGATATGGGCTTTCTCGCGCCGGCAGACTTCGGACGCCGCAAGGTCGGCAAGGCCATCGCCGCCTAGGTTCGCTTTTCGAATTGAAGCGGTGAGAGGCTGTGCCGATATAGTCCCTGTGACGAACAGGGAAGGCGACCGATGTCCTCACCGCAAAGCCAGGCCCTTCCGGCCGGCATGACACCTTCCGCCAAAGCCGTCGATGCCGAAAAGCTGGCAGCGCTGCGCAGGACCAAGTTTCTGGCGACTGCCGCCCTGGTCGTGTGCGTGTGCGTGTTCGCGATCGCAAAGTCGCTGCAGGGACGCTGGCCCTGGCTTGGCTTTGTCGCCGCCTTCGCCGAGGCGGCCACCATAGGCGGGCTGGCGGATTGGTACGCCGTCGTTGCCCTGTTCAAGCGGCCGCTTGGGTTGCCGATACCGCATACGGCCATCATCCCCTCCAACCAGAACCGGATCGCCGAAAATCTCGGCCGCTTCATCGAGGCCAACTTTCTGGCGCCCGAGCCGGTGCGGCAGAAGCTGAAGGAGGTGGATTTCGCAGCCCTCGTCGCCGACTGGCTGTCGGATCGCAGCCGGGCGGAGGGGCTGTCGCGTTTCGTCGGCCGGCTGGTCCCGCAGATGCTCCAGGCGATCGAAGGCTCCGGGCTGCGCGAATTCGCCACGCGCCGCATGCTCGATCGCCTCGGCAAGATTGATGTGGCGCCGCTGGCGGCGGAGCTGCTGTCGGCTTTCACGGATGATCGCCGGCACCAGCGCATGCTGGACGAGTTCACCAAGATCATCGGCAATTTCCTGAGCGACGAGCAGGCGCTGGCCGTGCTGCGCGAAAAGATCAGGGAGGAGCTGCCTTCCGTCTTCAACCGGTTCCGTGCCGACGCCTATCTGCTCAAGCGCATCGTCGCGTCCGCAGCCACCTTGCTGGAGGAGGTCCGGGCCGATCCCGATCATCCGCTGCGCGGCGAGTTCGACCGCTTTGTCCATGGCTTCATCGATCAGCTTCGCCATTCGCCCGATTATGCCAAGCGCGCCGAACAGCTGAAGCGCAATTTCCTCGCCCGTCCCGAACTGCGCGGACTGGCCCTCGACGTGTGGAAGAGCATGCGCGGTTTCATCGAGCAGGATGTGGCATCGCCGGACTCGATGACGCGAAAGCACTTGACCAACCTGTTCGTCGAGGTCGGCCAGAACCTGGCGCGTGATCCGCAGATTCGCGCCGACATGAACACCGGTTTCGTGGTCGCGCTTGCGTCCTTCGTCGAGAGCCAGAAAAGCGGCGTCTCGGGCTTCATTGCCGAACAGGTCAGGCGCTGGGACCTTGGCCAGCTGACCCGGCTGATGGAGATCAACATCGGTCGCGACCTGCAGTATATCCGTTTCAACGGCATGCTGATCGGCGGCCTTGCGGGCCTTGCGCTCTATTCCGCCGAACTGCTCTTGCTGGCGAATTGACCAAGCCCGCGGCTTGTCTATTCTGGCCTTGCGACCTCCGGGACGGTCCGGAGCCAAATGGGAGCGAGCCATGGCCAAGAAGCCGGAACCTGAATCCTTCATGGACATGTTTTCGAAGTTCGGCCGCGATCTGAAAATGCCCGCGGTCGATGTCGACGACATCGTCAGCCATCACCGCAAGAATCTCGAGGCGCTGGAAAAATCGGTGAAGGCAGGTGCTTCGGGGGCTTCGTCGCTGATCGCCAAGCAGCGCGAGATGATCCAGAGCGCATTGCAGGAGGTGACCGAGGCCGCCCAAGGATTGCGGGCGCCGGGCAATCCGCAGGAAATGCTCGGCAAGCAGGCCGATTTCGCCAGGCGATCATTCGAGGCCGCGCTCAAGAATGCCGGCGAGGTTGCCGACATCGTGCGCAAGTCGGGTTCGGAATCGGTCGAGATCCTGCGCGAGCGCATTCGCGAGTCGATGCAGGAGGTCCGCGACAGCTACGACAAGAAGAAGTAGCTTTTCCAGGCCGGATCCGGCGCGCGTGCGGCCCACCTCTGTTGTGGGTTTCGCAAGACGGGCCGCGCAATGCCGGCCCTCGGGTGCTAAGGAAGGCAGATCACCATTGGAACGCAGTGCGTCCGTCCGGATGCACAAATGCGTCTTAACGCATTGAATCTGCGTGTTGTGCCTGCCGGGAATCGGGTTTGATTCGCGGGCTTACGCGGCAGGATTCGACCGGGGAAAAGGATGAAGGTAGGCATCGAGATGGGGGCGGCGTCCGGCGGGACGAAGGCTCAGCTTGATCTCGAAGAGTTGCTGGCGACCCGATTGCTGGTCCAAGGCAATTCGGGCTCGGGGAAGTCGCATCTCCTGCGCCGCCTGCTCGAGCAGAGCGCGCCCTGGGTGCAGCAGTGCGTCATCGATCCCGAAGGCGATTTCGTCACCCTTGCCGATCGCTTCGGCCATGTCGTCGTCGACGCCCAGCGCACCGAGGCAGAACTCACCCGCATCGCCGGCCGTATCCGCCAGCATCGCGTTTCCGTCGTGCTCAACCTCGAAGGCCTCGATGTCGAGCAGCAGATGCGCGGCGCGGCCGCGTTCCTCAACGGCATGTTCGATGCCGAGCGTGACTTCTGGTATCCCGTGCTCGTGGTCGTCGACGAGGCGCAGCTGTTCGCGCCGGCGGTGGCCGGCGAGGTGTCCGACGAGGCGCGCAAGATCTCGCTGGGTGCCATGACCAACCTGATGTGCCGCGGCCGCAAGCGCGGACTGGCCGGTGTCATCGCCACGCAGCGCCTGGCAAAACTCGCCAAGAACGTTGCCGCCGAAGCGTCCAATTTCCTGATGGGCCGCACCTTCCTCGACATCGACATGGCCCGCGCCGCCGACCTGCTCGGCATGGAGCGTCGGCAGGCGGAGATGTTCCGCGACCTGGCGCGCGGCAATTTCGTGGCTCTCGGACCGGCGATGTCGCGCCGGCCCCTTCCTGTCGCCATCGGTCCCGTCGAAACGTCGGCACGTTCGGTCAGCCCCAAGCTGATGCCGCTGCCCGATGCCAGCGACGACACGCGCGAGCTGATTTTCGCACCCGCTCCGCTGGAAGCGCGTCACCCGGTGCGGCGTCCGCCGCCGCCCACACCGACGCCGACGGCCGACATCATTGCCCAGCTTTCGCAGGTGCGCGCCGAGGCATCGGCGCCGGTGGCCGAGCCGATTTTCCCCCTGTTCGACGAAGCCGAGCGCGAGGCGCTGATCGACACCATCGTGCGCGAGATGGTCGAGGACCCGGATGCTGCGTTCCGCACCGACGCCGTGCTCTACCAGGACTTTTTGGTCCGCTGCCGCATCAAGCGCGTGCAGGGCGAAGCGCCTGCATTGTCGGTCTTCCGCCGCCGCTACGCGGTGGCACGGTCGGGCATCGACGACGAGACGGCATCGAGCGACACCTGGCAGCAGGCGCTCGGCATGTCCGCCGCTTTGCCCGAAGACCTGCAAGCGGTTTTCCTTATCGTAGCCCAGGCGGCGGTGAAGGGTGCGCCTTGCCCGTCTGACGCAGCCGTCGCGCACGCCTATGGCAGCCATTCGGCCCGCCGGGCGCGGCGTCTGCTCACCTATTTCGAGGAGCAGGGGCTGGTTGTCGTGCGCACCGACTTCCACGGCAAGCGCTCGGTGGCTTTTCCCGAACTCGGCTGCGAAACTGCCCTGGGCGACCCTGAGAGGACCGACGACGTCGCCGAACGCGAGGCGGCCGAATAGCCTCGGCGGGGCCTGCCAAAGGTTGACAAGGGCTCTCCGTTCATGGTCCCCACAGGCCAGGTGTTGCCGGACACGGGGGAGGAAGCGTGTCGAAACCCATCGAAACCTATGAGGAACTGCGCGCGAAGATCGGGCAGGAACTCGGCGTTTCCGACTGGCTGGTCGTCGACCAGGGCCGCATCGACGGCTTTGCCGAATCCACCGGCGACCGCCAGTGGATCCATGTCGACCCCGAGCGCGCGCGCCGCCAGAGCCCGTTTCGCACGACAATCGCCCATGGCTTCCTGACGCTGTCGATGATCGGGGCGTTCATCCAGGACATGGGCGTCATTCCCGCCCATACCCAGGCTGCCTTCAACTATGGCCTCGACAAGGTGCGCTTCGTGGCACCGGTAAAGGTCGGCTCGCGGGTGCGCATGCGCTCGGTGCTGATATCGATGGAAGACAAGGGGCCGGGGCAATATCTGATCAAGGGTGAAAACACCATCGAGGGCGAGGCCAAGCCGGCGCTCGTCGCCGAGACGCTGATCATGCTCTATGAGCGGCGCAAGAAGGCGACGGCCTGAACTGCTGGCTACCGTGCTGCGATCGAAATCGCGATTTCGCCGACACCATCGACGCCGCCGGTGATGCGGTCGCCGGGACCGACCGCGCCGACGCCGGCCGGCGTGCCGGTGAAGATCAGGTCGCCGGCCTTCAGTTCGATCGATTGGCTGCAGATGGCGATGATCTCCGGTACGGACCAGATCATGTCGGCGAGGTCGCCCTGCTGCCTGGTCTCGCCATTGACGGCAAGCCAGATGCGGCCTTTCGTCGGGTGGCCGATCTCGGATGCGCGGACGAGCGGCCCGCATGGCGCCGAGCGGTCGAAGCCCTTGGCCCAGTCCCAGGGGCGGCCAAGCTTCTTGGCCGTGTCCTGCAGGTCGCGACGGGTCAAGTCGATGCCGGTGGCATAGCCCCAGACGTGATTCAGCGCATCCTTGGTGTCGATGTCGGAACCGCCGCGGCCGACGGCGACCACCAGTTCGATCTCATGATGCAGGTCGTTGGTGAGCGGCGGATAGGGGATCGTGGCGCCGCCATCGACCACGGCGTCGGCCGGCTTGCCGAAGAAGAAGGGCGGCTCGCGATCCGGGTCGCTGCCCATTTCGCGCGCATGCGCAGCATAGTTGCGGCCGACGCAAAGGATGCGCCGGACCGGAAAGCGTTCGGCTGATCCCGAGACGGCGACAGAAGCCGGTTCGGATGGGGCGAATGCGAAAGCGGCCAAGGTCAGCCTCCCATCGATGTGATGCAGGCTTTTGGCATGATCCGACCGCGCATTCCACTTCCAATCGACATCCGTGGTGTCTGCCGTTGCTGGCCCGGCCAAATCGTCGCAAGTGGTGCCGGCAGCAAAACCTGCCGCATTTTCTTCGCTGGCATGCACGCAATGCGTGTCTGGACCCAAAAAGCCGCTTGCAGCCTTAATTTGCGGGGATAGGATTTGGCCACCTGACGGGTGCGGGGTCTGCCTGGCCGGTCGCGGCAACAGTGGGAGGTTTCATGTCGGAGGTATCTTTGGTCGTCAATGGCCGAAAGGTCAGCGGCGCGGTGGAGGACCGCACGCTTCTAGTCCATTTCCTGCGCGAGCATCTGGGCCTGACCGGCACCCATGTCGGGTGCGACACGTCACAATGCGGCGCCTGCGTCGTCCATGTCGACGGCAAGGCGATGAAATCCTGCACCATGCTTGCAGCGCAGGCCTCCGGGTCGACCATCACCACCATCGAGGGGCTCGCCAACGGCGCCGACCTGCATCCGGTCCAGGCCGCGTTCAAGGAGCATCATGGCCTGCAATGCGGTTTCTGTACGCCGGGCATGATCATGACCGCGACCGACATGATCCGCCGGCATCCCGAAGGGCTCGACGACGCCACCGTGCGCGCGGAACTCGAAGGCAACATCTGCCGCTGCACCGGCTACCACAACATCGTCAAGGCGATCCTCGCCGCTTCGAAGACGATGTCGAAGGCGTCCAGGAGCAAGGCGAAGAAGGCGGCGTGAGAAGATGAGGGACTAGGGAGTAGCGAGTAGCGAGTAGGGGTTTTGCCCCACCGCTGCCGTCACCACTTCCCACCATTCGCTACTCACTATTCGCTATTCGCTTTTTCAGGTTCGGGAGGAATTGAAATGGGAATCGAAGGTATCGGCGCGCGGGTGGCGCGCAAGGAAGACAAAAGGTTCATCACCGGCGCGGGGCGCTATGTCGACGACATGGTCGTGCCCGGCATGAAGCACGCGGCATTCGTGCGCAGCCCGCACGCCCATGCCGACATCAAGAAGATCGACGTCAAGGCGGCGGAAGCCATGCCGGGCGTGATCGGCGTGCTCACCGGCAAGCAGCTCAAGGCTGACGGCATCGGCAACCTGATCTGCGGCTGGATGATCCATTCCAAGGACGGATCGCCGATGAAGATGGGCGCATGGTCGCCGCTGGCGGTCGACCGGGTGCGCTATGTCGGTGACGCCGTCGTCATCGTGGTGGCCGAGACCAAGGGCCAGGCGCGCGATGCCGCGGAAGCCGTCGAGATCACCTACAAGGAGCGCAAGTCGGTGTCGGATGCCGTCGAGGCGCTGGGCAAGGGCGCGCCGCAGCTCCATCCCGAGGCGGATGGCAACCTGATATTCGACTGGGGCATCGGCGATGCCGCAGCGGCCGATGCGGCGCTCAAGTCGGCCGCCCATGTCACGCGCGTCGAGATCGTCAACAATCGCCTGGTTCCCAATGCGATGGAACCGCGGGCTGCCCTCGGACACTACGACAAGGCCGAGGATCACTACACCTGCTGGACGACGTCGCAGAATCCGCATGTTGCCCGCCTGGTGATGAGCGCGTTCTACAATGTCGCGCCGGAGAACAAGCTGCGCGTCATCGCGCCGGACGTCGGCGGCGGCTTCGGCTCCAAGATCTATATCTATCCTGAAGAGATCGTCTGCCTGTGGGCCTCGAAGCGTACCGGCGTGCCGGTCAAGTGGGTGGCCGATCGGACCGAGAGCTTCCTGACCGACGCGCATGGCCGCGACCACCACACCACCGTCGAGATGGGCTTCGACAAGAACAACAAGATCGTCGGGCTGAAGGTCGACACGATCGCCAATCTCGGCGCCTACATGTCGCTGTTTTCCTCGGCGACGCCGACCTATCTCTACGCGACGCTGCTGTCGGGCCAGTACAACATCCCTGCGATCTACGGCAATGTGCGCACGGTCTACACCAATACCGCACCAGTGGATGCCTATCGCGGGGCAGGGCGACCCGAGGCAACCTACGTGGTCGAGCGCACGATGGAGATCGCCGCGCGCGAACTGGGCGTGTCGCCGGCCGAGCTCAGGCGCAGCAACTTCGTCACGCAGTTCCCCCACCAGACGCCAGTCATCATGTGCTATGACGCCGGCGACTACGGCGCCTCGCTCGATGCGGCGATGAAGCAGGCCGACTATGCCGGCTTTGCCAAGCGCAAGTCGGCGGCAGCCAAGAAGGGCAAGGTGCGTGGCATCGGCATGAGCTGCTACATCGAGGCCTGCGGCATTGCGCCGTCGGCTGCGGTGGGCAGTCTTGGAGCGGGTGTGGGCTTGTGGGAGTCCGCCGAGGTGCGCGTCAACGCAGTCGGCACCATCGAGGTCCTGACCGGCTCGCACAGCCATGGCCAGGGCCACGAGACGACGTTCGCCCAGCTCGTCAATTCGCGTTTCGGCGTGCCGCTCGACTCGGTGTCGATCGTTCACGGCGACACCGACAAGGTGCAGATGGGCATGGGCACCTATGGCTCGCGTTCTGGCGCCGTCGGCATGTCGGCGATCGTCAAAGCGCTCGACAAGGTCGAGGCCAAGGCCAAGAAGATCGCGGCACACCTGCTCGAGGCCGACGAGGGCGACATCGTCATCGAGAACGGTGCGCTGAAGGTTGCCGGCACCGACAAGAACGTGCCGTGGTTCCAGATGGCGCTTGCCGCCTACACCGCGCACAATCTGCCGGCAGGCATGGAGCCCGGACTGAAGGAGACGGCGTTCTACGACCCGTCGAACTTCACCTTCCCGGCGGGCTGCTACATCTGCGAGGTCGAGATCGATCCCGAAACGGGCAAGACCGACATCGTGCAGTTCGTCGCCGCCGACGATTTCGGCAACATCATCAATCCGATGATCGTCGAAGGGCAGGTACATGGCGGTATCGCGCAGGGCGTCGGCCAGGCGCTGCTGGAAGGGGCTGTCTATGACGGCAGCGGGCAGCTTCTGACGGCAAGCTACATGGACTACACCATGCCGCGCGCCGACGACCTGCCGTCGTTCCAGATTTCGACGTCGAACACGCCTTGTCCTGGCAATCCGCTCGGCATCAAGGGTTGTGGCGAGGCCGGCGCCATCGGTTCGCCGCCGGCGGTCATCAACGCCATCACCGACGCGCTCGGCCACGAAAACCTGACCATGCCGGCGACCCCGAGCAAGGTCTGGGCGGCACTGCGCGCCGGCACGAAGCACTGAGAGAAGCGAATAGGGAATAGGGAGTAGTGAATAGGGAAGTAGAAAGCGGATGCGAACTGCTCGCTATTCGCTATGCCCTGTTCGCTCTTTCCCCCAAGGGAGAAAGACACATGTATTCCGTCAACTATCATCGCGCCACCTCGGTCGCGGATGC
Organism: Aminobacter aganoensis; assembly: GCF_014206975.1. Taxonomy (GTDB): domain Bacteria; phylum Pseudomonadota; class Alphaproteobacteria; order Rhizobiales; family Rhizobiaceae; genus Aminobacter; species Aminobacter aganoensis. Next base: position 446,953 of record NZ_JACHOU010000001.1, on the reverse strand, counting down.
CGTCAAGAAGATCAAGACCGGTGACGCCAAGTACCTTTCTGGCGGCATGACGCTGATCCCGGCGATGAAGACCCGGCTCGCGGCACCGTCGGACCTGGTCGACCTGAACCATATTGCCGACCTCAAGGGCATCAAGGTATCGGGCAAGACTGTTACCATCGGTGCGGCAACGACGCATTTCGACGTTGCCAAGGACGAGAAACTGAAGAAGGTCTGCCCGGCGTTGTCCGCTCTCGCCAGCCATATCGGCGACCCGGCGGTCAGGCACCGCGGCACGATCGGCGGCTCCGTCGCCAACAACGATCCGGCCGCCGATTATCCCTCGGCGCTGCTGGCGCTGGGGGCGACGGTGGTCACCAACAAGCGGCAGATCGCGGCCGACAAGTTCTTCAAGGGCCTGTTCGAAACCGCGCTCAAGGACGACGAGGTCGTCACCGCCATCACCTTCACCGCACCTGCCAAGGCCGGATACGCGAAATTCCCCAACCCCGCGTCGCGCTACGCCATGACCGGCGTCTTCGTGACCAAGGGCAAGGAAGGCGTGCGGGCCGCAGTGACCGGGGCAGGCGACGACGGCGTGTTCCGCTCCAGGGAGATCGAGGCGGCGCTGGCCAAGAAGTTCGAGGCGTCGGCACTCGAGGGCGTTTCGGTGCCGTCGAAGAACCTGATGGCCGATATGCACGCTTCGCCCGAATACCGCGCCAACCTGGTGGTGGTGATGGCCAAGCGCGCGGTCATGGCGGCCAACGCCTGATTGCGAACAATCACGAAGTGCCAGAAGGGGCCATCGGGCCCCTTTTGATTTCAGAAAGGGCTCATGCCATAACCGTTCGTCGCATCGTCGCCAATCTCCACGCAGCCGACCCGAGGGCGGCACAGACGTTCTACGGCGAATTGCTCGGGCTCGATGTCCTTATGGATCACGGCTGGATCCTGACCTTCGGTACCGGTGGTACGATGATGCCGCAACTCGGCGTTGCCAGCGAGGTCGGGCGCGCCGGTGCCGGTGCTTTCGATCGAGGTCGACGATGTCGACGAGCTCTATCGACGGGTGAAGGCTGCGGGGCATGAGATCGTCTACGATCTTGCCGACGAGCCCTGGGGCGTGAGGCGATTTTTCGTCCGCGACCCGCTCGGCAACATCATCAATATCCTCGATCACGCGGCATAGAACGAAAGTCTGCGACATCCGGACGAACATCTTGCCGGTCGGCCCTTGGCATCGGTCGCGAAGGCGGCTTACATGCCGCGGCCTGTCGCAACTCATCAGCATCCTGGAGCATAGTGGAATGGCGCGTCCGATAACTTCGATCGCCGATCTTCGCGCAATCGCCAAGCGCCGCGTGCCCCGCATGTTCTACGACTATTGCGATTCCGGCGCCTGGACCGAAAGCACCTATCGTGAGAACGAGAGCGACTTCGTGCCGATCAAGCTGCGCCAGCGCGTCGCCGTCGACATGCGCAACCGCACGCTCGAAACGACGATGGTCGGCGAAACGGTATCGATGCCGGTGGCGATCGCACCGACCGGGCTCACCGGCATGCAGCACGCCGACGGCGAGATCCATGCCGCGCGGGCTGCCGAGAAGGCGGGCATTCCGTTCACGCTGTCGACGATGAGCATCTGCTCGATCGAGGACGTCGCCGAGAACACAAGCAAGCCGTTCTGGTTCCAGCTCTATGTGATGCGGGATCGCGACTTCGTCATGAACCTCATCCGCCGCGCCAAGGCAGCCAAATGCTCGGCGCTGGTGCTGACGCTCGATCTGCAGATCCTCGGGCAGCGCCACAAGGATGTCGTCAACGGCCTGTCGACGCCGCCGCGCATGACGATTCCGAACATCATCAACCTGGCGACCAAGCCACGCTGGTGCCTGAACATGCTGCGCACCAACCGCCGCACGTTCCGAAACATTGCCGGCCATGCCAAGGGTGTCACCGACCTGCGCTCGCTGTCGTCGTGGACGGCCGAACAGTTCGACCCGGCGCTGAGCTGGGACGACGTCAAGTGGATCAAGGACCAATGGGGCGGCAAGCTCATCCTCAAGGGCATTCTCGATCCCGAAGACGCGGAGAAGGCAGCGGCGAGCGGAGCGGACGCGCTGATCGTGTCCAACCATGGCGGCCGCCAGCTCGACGGCGCGATATCCTCGATCTCGGCGCTGCCGGCGATCGTCGACGCCGTCGGCGACCGCATTGAGGTCCTGATGGATGGCGGCATCCGCTCCGGCCAGGACGTGATCAAGGCCGTGGCCCTGGGCGCCAAGGGCGTGTTCATCGGCCGTTCGTTCCTCTACGGCCTTGGCGCCGGCGGCGAGGCGGGGGTGACCACCTGTCTCGACATCATCCGCAAGGAACTCGACATCACCATGGCCTTCTGCGGCCTGCGCGACATCAAGGACGTCGACGGCCGCATCATCGCGCGGCGCTGAGCGCGGAGCACGAGGCACCATTCCGCTTGCAGAACGGCGGCTCGAGGCCTGCACTTGAGCCGCGCCGACAATTCCAATATGGATCTCGGCTGAGTAGCCCGAAGCCATCTCACGCATGAATCTGAAAATTCCAAACCGGCACCGATGTGCTGCCGGCAGGGTCATTCGAGTGGGCTATTCGGACAACAGCTTGAGCATCTACCGCGCCCACCGCGTCGAACTCGTCGATTATGCAACGGCGATCGTCGGCGATCGCGCACGCGGCGAAGACGTCGTCCAGGAGGCGTTTCTCCGTCTTGATGCCGCTAGCGCCGGCCGCACGCTGGACGAGCCGGTCGGCTATCTCCGCCGCATCATCCGCAATCTCGCGATCGACTGGATACGACGCCGATCCGTCGAGGGCAGGCATGTCGCCGATAGTGCGGATGTCGAGGCAGTCGCGGAGGATCGGCCATCGCAGGAGGACGTGCTTGCCTACCGCGACGAACTGCGTGTCGTCATGGAAGCCATGGCGGAGCTGCCGGAGCGCACGCGCATTGCACTCGAAATGCACCGGTTCGAGGGCTTTAAGCTGAAGGACATCGCAGCGCATCTCGGCATTTCGGTCGGGCTTGCGCATGCGCTTGTCTATCAGGGGCTCGAGCATTGCCGGAAGCGACTAGCCGATGAAGCCTGATCGTTGCCGCCTGTTGAAAATCCGGCCCCGTCAAACGTCCATTCCTAGAGGCCTCGTTGAAGGCCAATCATCGGCGGAAATTCCTTGGGAGACAGTCTGATTAAACCGCGACAGGACACGGCGCAGTCGACCGAAGCGGCGCTTCACTGGATGATCGCGCTTGAAGACAAGCCCGATGATGCAGAAGTGGCAACGGCCTTCGAGGCATGGCTTGCGAGCAGCGAGGACCATGTGAAGGCCTGGGCCGAGGCGCGCCATGTGTGGAAAGTGCTGGGCGCGGCACATGAAGCGCGCGAAATGGCTGGCCGCCGCGATCACATGCGCCGGTCTTCATCGAAAACCCCCATGGCGCGCGGCACTCGCCGCAGAGGCTACTTCACCGCGTCGATTCTGGCTGTCGCCACGATCTGCGTCGCAGCCGTGTTTCTACAGGATATCCGCATCTGGCTGCAGGCCGATTACTCGACCGGCGTTGCCCAGACGCGCGAGATCCGGCTTGAAGACGGCAGCACGATCCATCTCGGGGCGGACAGTGCCATCGAGGTGGCTTTCGACCAGGCATCCCGCAACATCCGGCTGTTGACGGGAGAGGCCTATTTCGAAGTCGAGCCGGACGCTGCGCGGCCGTTTCGTGTCGACGCGGGCGACGTCGACACGACGGTGCTGGGCACGGCTTTCGATGTGCGGATGATGGCCGAAGGTACCGCCATCGCCGTCAATCGAGGGCGCGTGGCTGTTGCTTCTTCCACCGCGGCGGAAGTGTCGGGTGCGCCGCTCGAAGCCGGCGACTGGGTTCGCGTCAGCCACGCCGGCAAGGTCGAGCGCGGCAGGGACGTGCCCGATCTCGCCGGTGGATGGCGCAGCGGCATGCTTGTCGTGAAAGACCGCTCGGTCGGAGAGGTGGCGGAGGCCTTGGGCAGGTATTACCGGGGCAGGATCGTCCTGGCGGATGCCGCCATTGCCGGCCAACGGGTAACCGGTGTCTACAACCTCAATGAACCGATAGGCGCACTCACGGCCGTCGCCGTCGCACATGGCGCCTACGTGCACCAGATAAGTCCCTGGCTGGCGGTCGTGTCGAGCTGGTAGCCGCTGCTCGAACCGCTCTTTCGAAAACATGAGTGATTTTGTCTGAAAATCCGTAAGGCTGCTTCGTCCTTGTGATGAGAGGGGAGTTCGGCCGTTTGCCGAGCCCTCACGCTTGGGACAACAGGGTGCGGCAGGACATGTGCAAGACGAAGAGTGAACGATTTGGCGGGGCATTTTTTGCTGCGTTGATGGTGGGAACGGCATTGACGGGCATGGGTGGGACCAATCTCGCTTCGGCGCAGCAGGCAAGCGCGGCTCAGCAAAGGACCTTCCAGATTGCGGCGCAGCCGCTCGCGATCGCGTTGACCCAGCTTGGCCAGCAGTCCGGCATGCAGGTCTCGGTCGACGCGGCGGCGGTGCGGGGGCTCACCTCGCCGGGCGTGTCGGGGTCGCTGACGATTTCGGATGCAGCGGCGCGACTGCTTGCCGGCAGCGGGCTGTCCTACCGTATCGAGGGCCGAACCGTGGTCATCTCCGACCGTGTGTCCAATGCGCACGCTGTGCCGGCTGCCGATGGCTCGCTGGTGCTCGATGTGATCGATGTGACGGGCGGGCGCGGCGCCGCCGATGCGCCATTCGAGACGGCGGGCTCGGTAAACCACATTTCCGCCGAGCAGATTTCGCGGACGCCGCCGACCTCGGTTGGCGACATGTTCCGCTCGACGCCCGGCGTGGTCGCTTCCGGCAACCGCGTCGGCGCCTCCGTCGACGTCAACATTCGCGGACTGCAGGGGCAAAACCGCGTCAACGTCATGGTCGACGGTACGCGGCAGACGAACAATTCCTACCGCGGCTATCGCGGAAGCCGTAACGAAACCTACGTCGATCCTGATTTCCTAGGCGGCATCGACATTTCCAAGGGACCATTTGCCGGTGCCGGCGGCGTCGGAGCGATGGGTGGCGTGGTCAACATGCGCACCATCGAGGCGCGCGACATCGTCAAGGAAGGCGAGAACCGTGGTGTCAGGGTCAAGGGCAGCCTTGGCAGCAATACCATCGACCCGCCCGCCGTGGGCGCCAGGCAGATGCGCCGGGCGGATTCCGAATTCTTCAACGGCGACGCATGGTCCGGAAGCGTCGCCGCAGCGATGCTGGAAGACAATTATGAGTTCGTGGTCGGTGTTTCGCGCCGTCGCGCCGGCAACTATTTCTCGGGTTCCGAGGGCAAGTCGACCTATCGCGACACCAGGGTGCCGTGGCTGCCACCGCGCGAGGCGCTACTGTCGTCGTATCGGCCAGGACAAGAAGTGTTCAATACTTCCCAGGACGTGACGTCGTTCCTGAGCAAAGGCAAGGCCAGATGGGGAGATGGCCACTCGTTGTCGCTCGGCTATACCTACTACCAGAACCACTATGGCGATATCGATGAGTCGTCCTTGGCTTTCTCGCTGCCAGGGTCCGTCATCAATCTCCCGCTCGAGCAGGCGGAACTGGCGACCACCAAGACCCATACGGTCAAAGCGGGCTATGCCTACCAGCCGGAAGGCAGCGACACCGTCGACTTCCAGTCGAACCTCTGGTTCACCGACGTCAACACCGAGAGCTGGGTCAACAGCCTGTCGAGTGGCGGCAAAGGTCTGGCGCATGCCAGGACCGTCGGCGGCGATGTTTCCAACATGTCCAAGCTGGATACGGCCATCGGCGAGCTAAGCCTGAAAACCGGAGCAGAGTTCGTCTACGAACAGGCCCGGGAGCAGGGTGCCACCTTCAACTGGGGCTATGCCGGTGCAAATCCGAACGGGAACCGGATGCTGGCGAGCGTGTTCAGCCAGAGCAAGCTGGACGTCACCGATTGGCTAGCCCTGTCGGGAAGCCTGCGCTACGACCACTACGAAAGCGAAGGTGTCGGCCCCAGCCGGTTCGCGAAGAAGTCTGATGGCCGGCTCAATCCGGCGCTCGGCGTGACGATCACGCCCCTGACCGGGCTGCAACTGTTCGGCACCTACACCGAAGGCTGGCGGCCGCCGAGCCTGCGGGAGACATCGGCATTCCAGCAAGATTATCTGGTACCCAATCCCGATCTGAAGCCGGAGCTGTCGAAGAACTTCGAGTTCGGCATCAACCTCATGCGTGACGATGTGCTGGTCTCTGGCGACTCGCTCAGGTTCAAGGTCGCGCGCTTCGACAACAGCTATGAGGACTATGTGGTTCGGGCGCGTCCGGCGGGTCTCTACACGTGGCTCAACATCGATGACGCACGGTTCTCGGGCTACGAATTCTCGGCTGCCTACGACACGGGGACAGTCTTCGTCGAAGGTGGATTGACCGTCTATGACGACATGCAGTTCTGCAACACACCACCGGGTGGTTCTGTGCAGCGCTGCGGCATCGGCCAGATCGGCACCGACTATGGCGCGATGGGAATTCCACCGAAATATTCCGGCAATGTCACCGCAGGCATGCGCCTGTTCGAAGAAAAGTTGACTGTCGGTGCGCGCGCTTATTTCTTCGGTCAGCGCTATGGCGGCTATGGTCTGGTGCCAGGGTCCGTCAATCCTCCGGTGTTTTACTACAGCAATGTCATCGTCGATCTCTTCGGCAGCTACAAGTTCACCAAGGACATGGCGCTCGATTTCAGCGTCGAAAATGTCGGCGATCGGTACTACCTGGATCCGATGTCGACGAGCATCGTGCCGTCGCCGGGGCGGACGTTCCGCGCCGGCCTGACGGCCAAGTTCTGATTTCGGCGTATTCCCGCTCGTTTCGTGAGAGAAGACCATGACGACCATCGACATCGAAAAGCCGGTCGAGGCCAGCCGCGCCAAGCGCCTGAAGGCGCGGACCAACACCACTCACGAGCGTCTCGACGCGTCGATCATGGCCGGGCGACCGTTCGAGGATCGGCGGCGGTACGGTCTCTTCCTGACCGTCCAGCACAGCTTCCATCGCGATATCGATGCGCTGTATTCGAGTGCCGTGCTAGAGGGGCTGTTGCCGGATCTCGACGGCCGGCGACGCCTGGACCTGATTGGCCAGGACATTGTCGACCTGGGCATCGCAGTGCCCGATGTCGCCGAAGCTCCCGTCTTTGACGGCGACGCCGATCTTCCGACGGCGCTCGGCTGGCTCTATGTTGCAGAAGGGTCGAATCTCGGCGCGGCCTTCCTTTTGAAGGAGGCGGCCAAGCTTGGGCTTTCCGAAGCGTTCGGCGCAAGGCATCTTGCGCCGGCGCCTGAAGGGCGCGGTCTGCACTGGCGCACGTTCACGGCCGCACTCGATGCTCTGGAACTGAGCAAGGAAGAGGAAGACCGCGTCGTCGCCGGGGCGGAGGCGGCATTCCGCTGCGTGCATGGGCTGGTAAGGGAGACTTTTGGATGAAGGCCATCGCAAGGGCATGTCAGGCAGGATGACGTCGCTGTTTCGCCGCGCCGCCAACGGCGCGGCCTTCAATGCGAGACGGGCGGGCCTGACTGCGCTGGGCATGCTGATGCTCGCCCTCGGCATCATCGGCGCATTCCTGCCGGTCATGCCGACGACGATCTTCCTCATTGCCGCTGCCTGGTGTTTCGGCCGCTCGTCGCCCCGGTTCGAAGCATGGTTGCTTGACCACCCGAGATTCGGTCCGCCCTTGCGCGCCTGGCGCGAGGAAGGCGCCATTCCGCGCCGGGGCAAGATCATGGCCTGGACGGGCATGGCTCTCGGCTATGGAGTGTTCCTGCTTGGCAAGCCCGATATACTGGTTGCCGCGGCCGTCGCGGTTTTTGTCGCCGCCGGCGCCCTCTATGTGGCGACACGGCCGGATCCGAAGCCCAGGCCTGGAGATGCGACGCTTCGCGGGGATGAGCGCTGAAGTTCAGTCGGAGGCTTTCTGACGGCTGGGCGGACGAGAGCGGCCCTGGCGCAGGCAAGGCGATTTGGCCTCCGCCTCCTTGTTGTGATAGGGAGCGGCCTTATCTGAAGGCGACCGTTGCCTCACGCACATCGAAGAAGCCATGACGAAACTCTATGCCGACGGCGCGAAGATCGTCGCCGTTGCACCCATGATGGACTGGACCGATCGCTGCTGCCGCTATTTTCACCGGCAGATGACCCGCGATTCCCTGCTGTACACCGAAATGGTGGTCGCTGACGCCGTGATCCACGGCGCGCGCGAACGGCTTTTGGGTTTCGACGACTGCGAGCATCCCGTGGCGCTGCAACTCGGCGGTTCCGATCCGGCGAAGTTGGCCGAAGCGGCGCGCATCGGCGAAGACTTCGGCTATGACGAGATCAACCTCAATGTCGGCTGCCCGTCCGACCGGGTGCAGTCAGGTACCTTTGGCGCCTGCCTGATGAAAACGCCGGGGCTGGTAGCCGAAGGTGTTGCGGCCATGAAGGGCGCGGTGAAAATCCCGGTGACGGTGAAGTGCCGCATCGGCGTTGACGACCAGGACCCCGAACCGGCCCTGGACACGCTCGCCGACGATGTCTTCGCGGCCGGTGCGGATGCGCTCTGGGTGCATGCGCGCAAGGCGTGGCTCGAAGGCCTCAGCCCCAAGGAAAACCGCGATATCCCGCCGCTGAACTATGGCCGCGTCTATCGGCTTAAGGCCAGAATGCCCCACCGGTTCATAGGCATAAACGGTGGTATTCAGACGCTCGATGAAGCCCGGGCACATCTTGGCCATGTCGACGGCGTCATGCTTGGCCGCGCCGCCTACCACACGCCGAGCATCCTTTCCGGTGTCGATGCGATGCTGCGCGGCGAGGCATCCGAAAATCTTGATTTCGCTGGCCTTGTCGACACGATGTCCGACTATGCCGCTCGCCACATCGCTGCCGGCGGCAGGCTCGGGCATGTCACGCGGCATATGGTCGGATTGTTCCACGGCCTTGCCGGCGCCCGGCGCTTCCGCCAGATCCTCTCGACGGGCGCGACCAGGCCGGGTGCCGGTGCCGAGGTGTTGCGACAGGCGTTTGCCGCGGTCGAGCTCAACCGCGCAAGCGAAGCGGCGTAACGCATCAAGGCTCAGTCGCGGAGGATCATCCGGTCGCCGCGCACGTCGAAACCCGACAGCGAGCCGATGAAATTCATGCCCAGCAAGCTCTGCTCGAGGCCCTGGTCGGCGACGAGCATGGGCAGGTTCTTGCGCTCGATGGTGCCGAGCTGGACGCTGCCTGCGGTAATGCGCGCCGCATGGGCAATGCCGTTGGCGGTCGACACGGGAACCGAGAAATTCAGGCTCTCGGGATCGAAACCCGCGCGGCGGGCATCGGCCACGGTCAGCACGGTGCTTGTGGCGCCGGTGTCGACCATCGCCTGGATGGTCGCGCCATTGATCTGCAGGCGTGCGCCGAAATGCCCGTTCGGCAGCTTGTCGAGCGTTACGGTGGCGCGGCCGTCGCCGTCCAGCGCCGATATCGGACTGCCCGGCACCAGGCCTGCGGTCACGCGGCTGGCGATATCCTGCAATTCGTAGCGATACTGATAGCCGGCGACCAGCACGAGCACGATCAGTACCCACATCGCCAGGCTTCTCAGCGTGTCGCCCAGCCGCGTTCCCCGAGCCAGGACGCCGGCCCCGATGACCATGACGAGCACGCCGAGATAGATCAACTGGCCGAAGCTGTCATTGTCGAGGCCAAGGGTCTGGCCGGATGTGTCGTTGAACAGCAAGAGCAGCAGTCCACCGCCGAGCACCGCTATGGCAATCCAGTAAAGCCGGCTCATCTCTTTGTGCAGATCCTCAGACGGCGCCGCGTTCGCGGGCCATGCGCGTGCGACGGGTTTCGCGGCGCGGCTTGCGCTCTACGGTTTCGAGTCGCGCCGGAAGCGCGGCCATCACGGCGCGGCGCGTTTCCGGCGTCATTGTGAGCCAGGCGCCGATCTCTTCACGCGTGCGCCCGCAACCGAAGCAATAGCCGGTGACCATGTCGATGGAGCAGACGAGGATGCAGGGCGATTCGATGGCCGTCATCGTGGAATCCGGTGGCGCTGGTGCAGATTATGCAGGGTGCCGCACGCCGCCGCAACATGCAGGCTGCCGCTCCCACATGGTGCAACCGGTAAGGGAATGCAAGTCCGACGCCCGGTGTCGTGCCGCATAGTTTCCACGGCGCAGGCGACCGGACGCCATGCCGCGATTGTTTTCGTTCCGCGAGGGGGCTATTGCGCAGGCGACCATTTTGAACGGCAGGCCCCGCGATCATGACCAGCGCTTCTCCTTTTGACGATTTCCGCAACCTGTTTGCCCACCTGCCTGAAGGCGACGTGGCTCAAGCCGGCAAGGTATGGTCGCTGTTTGCCAAGGCCGACAAGCCGAAGGGGTCGCTCGGCCGTATCGAAGACATCGCTGCCTGGCTGGCACGCTGGACCGGTCGCGCGCCGCCCACAGTGCTCAAGCCGCTTGTCGCCATCTTTGCCGGCAACCATGGCGTGGTTGCCCAGGGCGTTTCGCCACGGCCCATGGAAGCGACGGCCCAACGCGTCGAACTGTGCGCTGCCGGCGGGGCGGCGATCAACCAGATCTGCGTCGCCCACGATCTCGGGCTCAAGGTGTTCGATCTGGCGCTGCACCTGCCTACGGCAGACATCACCGTGGAACCGGCGCTCGATGAACGCGGTTGTGCCGCCACGATGGCGTTCGGCATGGAAGCGATCGCCGGCGGCACCGACCTGTTCTGCATCGGCGACCTCGGCGTCGCCAACACGACGATTGCGGCGGCACTTTCCGCGGCGCTGTTCGGTGGCAAGGGGGCGGACTGGGTTGGGCCCGGCTCCGGGGCCGATGCCGCGATGCAGGCACGCAAGGCCGAGGTCGTCGACCGCGCGCTGGCGCTGCATGGCGATCATCTCCACGATCCGTTCGAGGTGCTGCGCCGCCTCGGCGGGCGCGAATTCGCGGCGATCGCCGGTGCCATCCTTGCCGCGCGCATGGAAAAGATCCCGGTGCTGCTCGATGGATTTGCGACGTCGGCCGCTGCCGCCGTGCTCTACTCGGCCAATCCTGCCGCGCTCGACCATTGCATGTTTTCGCATGTGTCGACCGAGCCGGGCCATGCGCGGCTGCTGGCGAAGCTCGGTGCCCGGCCCTTGCTGGGCCTCGGCATCGACCATGGCGAAGCGGTTGGGGCGGGCCTTGCCGCCGGCCTGGTCAAGACGGCGGCACAGATCAGCTCCGGAATGGCCGCGGCCGTCAAATAGCTAGCGGCTGCCCGTCGCGCTGCGCGGCTGCATGTTGGGCAACCCGTCGATCACCCGCGCAGCCGGGAAGATGGCGATCGCTTCGGTGCCCTCGCGCAGCTTCGACCGAAGGTCGAACTCGCCGCCATGCAGCGCGAGCAGGCCTTGCACGATGGGCAGGCCAAGGCCGGTGCCCTGTTCCGCGCTCTTGATGGCGATCGAGCCCTGGCCGAATGCCGACAGCACGACCGGGATCTCCTCGGCGGGGATGCCTGGTCCGTTGTCCTTGACCGAGATGTACTGGCCGCCGCCGGCGGTCCAGCCCACCCGCACGCGGATGTCGCCGCCGGTCGGGGAGAACTTGATGGCGTTGGACAACAGGTTGAGCGTGATCTGGCGGATGGCGCGCTCGTCGCCAAGCATGCGCGGCAACGCCGGCTCGAATTGCTCGATGATACGCAAATCCTTGTTGCGCGCCTTCAGCTCCATCATGTGACAGCAGTCCTCGACGATCGAAAGCAGCTGCTGGGGTTCTTCATTGAGCTGGTAGCGCCCGGCCTCGATGCGCGACAGGTCGAGGATCTCGTTGATGAGATCGAGCAAATGCTGGCCGGAATCGTGGATGTCGCGGGAGTATTCGCGGTAGGTCGGGCTGTTGATCGGGCCCAGCACCTCGCCGGCCATGACCTCGGAGAAACCGAGGATGGCGTTGAGCGGCGTGCGCAGTTCGTGGCTCATCGTGGCGAGAAAGCGCGACTTGGCGAGGTTGGCGTCTTCGGCGCGACGGCGCGCCTCGTCGGACATGGCCTTTGCCGTTTCAAGCTCGGCGATGAGCGCGTCCATTTCGGAGCGAAACGACATCAGCATCAGCGCCGAGCGGTTCATGGTCTTGGCGACATAGGAGAAGAAGGGCAGGGCCACCACCAGTAACGCCACCAAGAGCATGCCCAGCGGCTCGGTCAACCTGGCACCAAAAGCGGCATAGGCGGCGACAGGCACGGCGAAGGTCACGGCCAGCGCGCCGCGCAGCGAGGATGCCACGATAGCGGTCGCGGCCATGGCGACGAGCAGGAAGACGCCCTTGGCGATCGCCAGCACGTCGGGTCCGCATGCCGCGCACGTCATCGCCGCCAGATAGGCCCAGGACAGGCCGGTGACGAAGTGGCCGACGAGGAAATTGCGACGTATCGCCGACGGCGGCATGACGGCGGCTGCCGCCTCGTCGGCGCGGCGCGCGAGGATGGCCAGGCCGACATAGGCCAGGATGGCGATCAGCGCCCAGGCCAGGATGTCGCCGTCGGCGCCAAGCATCAGTCCGATGCCGGCGAAGATGACGATCAGCAGTGGAAGCGTTGCCGAGTTGGCGACGATCGAATTGGCGTGGAGTTTCAGCAGCTCGCGGTCGAAGACCAGCCCGCCGGGCTGTTGCGACAGGCGATCGCGTGTCTTGCGCACAGCACGCGCGACATCGCTGTTGCGATGGCGTTTCCTGCGGTCCACAATGATCTTGTCCGCCGTGTTAGAGCGTTGCAACGGCATGTGATATTTCGATTTACGCGCGCGCCTCAATTACACCTGCACGCTACGTCCGAATGATTAAGGGATTGTTTGCCATATGAGCCGTTCGTGGCCGGGCAGGCCGCGGCAGCGGTATTTCAGGCGCCCGCGCAGCCGCTGGCGCAAGCTTGCCGACTATTTGCTGGCAGCAGCGGTGATGGGGTTGCTGCTCCTTGTTTCGGCGCGGCTGGACCGGTTCGAAACGCGCAGCACCCAGGGTGCGGCGGTCATCAACGATGGCGATTCGATCACGCTTGGCAGCGAGCGTATCCGCCTGCGCGGTATCGATGCGCCGGAATTCGGCCAGGTCTGCAGGAAGGACGGGGCCGAGTACCCGTGCGGCAAGCGCTCGCGCGAGGCGTTGTCCAGGCTTGTCGCCGGACGCCAGGTGACCTGCACCGGTTGGGAGCGCGACAAGTACGGACGGTTGCTTGGAGAATGCAGTGTCGGCAGCACCGATCTCAATCGTGCCCAGGTGGATGCCGGCTGGGCCGTCGCCTATGGCGGCTACGAGGCTGAAGAGGCGGCGGCGCGGCGCGGTCGCAGAGGGCTTTGGGCTGGTAAGTTCGACCGCCCGCGCGACTGGCGCACCATGCATGGAACGATGGCCGAGGCCGAACATGGCAGCTACGGACGTATCCTCAACTGGCTGCGGGAAATCTTTCGGTTCTCGTAGCTTGGGGCTTATAGTCCGGGCAGTGCAATCACGGGGAGGAGCCGATGAAGCTGTTTGACGGAGGGCGTGCGCCGAACCCCAGGCGTGTCCGTGTGTTCCTTGCGGAGAAAGGCATCGAAGTGCCCATGGTCCGCGTCGACATGGGCGCGATGGAGCACAGGAAGGAAGACGTTTCCTCGCGCAATCCGCTACAGCGCCTGCCTGTGCTCGAACTGGACGACGGCACGATCCTCACCGAATCGATCGCGATCTGCCGCTACTTCGAGGAATTCCATACCGAGCCTGCCCTGTTCGGTCGTGGCGCCGTGGGCAAGGCGCTGGTCGAGATGTGGCAGAGGCGCATCGAGCTCAACCTGTTCCTGCCGGTGGGTTTTGCGTTCCGCCACATCCATCCGGCCATGAGGGAATGGGAGGTGCCGCAGGTGCCCGAGTGGGGCGAGGCGAACAAACCCAAGGTTCTTGCATTCCTGGCGCTTCTCGACAGGGAACTCGGCGGTCGCGAATTCGCAGCCGGCGACAGCTATTCCATCGCCGACATCACCGGCCTGATTGCCATCGATTTCATGAAGCCCGCGCGGATCGTCGTTCCGGAAGAACTTTCCAACGTCTGGCGCTGGTATCGGGCACTCGCGGCGCGGCCCAGCGCCGGCGCCTGATCATGTCTCTGGAACTCGACCGCCTGTTCAGCGAGATCATGGCCTGCCGCATCTGCGTCGAGCACCCTGTGGGCAAGCCCATGCCGCATGAGCCCAGGCCTGTGGTGAGGCCGTCTGCCACGGCACGGATACTGATCGCCGGACAGGCACCCGGCACCAAGGTGCACCTGAGCGGCGCGCCCTTCACCGACGCCTCCGGCGACAGGCTGCGGGACTGGCTGGGAGCCAGTTCGGAGGAGTTCTATGATCCGGCCAAGTTTGCCATCGTGTCGATGGGCTTCTGCTTTCCCGGGCAGGATGCCAAGGGCGGGGACCTGCCGCCGCGGCGGGAGTGCGCGCCGGCGTGGCGAGCCCGACTGATGGCGCTGATGCCGCAGGTCGACCTCGTTCTGGCCGTCGGTCAGTATGCGCAGCGATGGCATCTCGGGAACACGCGCGCCGGCACGCTGACTGAAACCGTGGCTGGCTGGCGCGGCATCTGGGAGCGTTCGTCATCGCCGCATCTGCTGCCCTTGCCGCATCCCTCCTGGCGTACCTTCGCTTGGGCCAAGCGGAATCCCTGGTTCGAAATGGAATTGCTGCCTTTTCTCAAGGCAGAAATCCGAAATCGTCTCGGCCCGACGAAATAGAAATCAATACCGAAGATGCCAGGTGCGTGGAGAATTCCTTTCTTGTATGATGTGGTAAATGAAAGGATTATGGCGAACCTTTTCTAACGGAGCCCGCATATGGACCGCCTCGACAGGAAAATTCTTCGCCTCCTCCAGGAGGACGCGACACTGGCCGTCGCCGACGTCGCCAAGAAAGTCGGACTGTCCACCACGCCGTGCTGGCGCCGCATCCAGAAGCTTGAGGAAGAAGGCGTCATCAAGCGCCGCGTTGCACTGCTCGACCCCGAGAAGATCAATGCGCGTGTCACCGTCTTCGTGGCGATCCGCACCAATTCGCACAGCCACGAATGGCTGCGCCGATTCTCCGAAGTGATCCAGGAATTCCCCGAGGTGATCGAATTCTACCGCATGAGCGGCGACGTCGATTACCTGCTGCGCGTGGTCGTGCCCGACATCGCCGCCTACGACGCCTTCTACAAGCGGCTGATCGCCAAGATCGAGATCCGCGACGTGTCGTCGTCCTTCGCCATGGAGCAGATCAAGTACACGACCGAGATGCCGCTCGATTACATGGTTCTCGACAAGGAAAGCGGCGCGTCGGCAGCGTGATCAGCGCTTCTTTGCGTTCAATCGCTCGAGCGTCCTGGGATCGGTGAGTTCGCGCACTGCGTCCTTGCCAATCCATCTTGCCGTCTTGTCGGGTGATGCCGCCAGTTTTTCCGCCAATGCCAGTGTCGGCGGGTGGAGCGCAAGTGAGCGCTTGCCGACCTGCCTGAGTGCCCAATTGACCGCCTTCTTGACGAAGTTCCGGCCGTCGCCCGCGTGCGCCTCGACCAGTCCGAGCCAGGCGACGAATGTGTCGTCCGTTTCCTTCTTCAGGTGCATGGCTGCCGTGGCGATGGTCGAGAAGGCCGTGCGGCGAATGAATTCGCGTTGGTCGGCGGCGTAGGCCGGGATGATCTCGTGGGCGAGCTTGGCCTCGCAAATGAGGTGCGCGGCATGGTCGACGATCTCCCAGCTGTCGAACTCCGCCGCCATGGCGTCGATCTGGGGCCTCGTCACCCGCGAAGGCTCGTCGGTCAGGATCGCCAGCAGGCGCGCCTCGCGGAGGTCAGTGGTCCATAGGGCCGCCGACCTGGCATGATCGCGCTTTAGCTGTCGCGCGATCGGGTTGAGTACGGCATTCGGGATGCCGAGGGCGCGGTCGGTGGCGATGCCGAAACGCGCCATTCCGGCCCGTTTTTCCTCCGAGGCGAGCGTGAGCAGATGCGCTGCTATCTCCTCGGCGGTCGATGCCGGCGACAGCGCCATGTCGCGACGCTATTTCTCGAGGCGGGCGAGCAGCGACGAGGTATCCCAGCGCTTGCCGCCCATGGCCTGCACGTCCTTGTAGAACTGGTCGACGAGGGCGGTCACCGGCAGCCTGGCGCCGTTGCGGTCGGCCTCGTCGAGGCAGATGCCGAGGTCCTTGCGCATCCAGTCGACGGCAAAGCCGAAATCGTAGTTGCCGGCATTCATGGTCTTGTGGCGGTTCTCCATCTGCCAGGAGCCGGCGGCCCCCTTGGAGATGACGTCGACGACCTTCTCGATGTCGAGACCGGCCTTCTTGCCGAAATGGATGCCTTCGGCGAGTCCCTGGACGAGGCCCGCGATGCAGATTTGGTTGATCATCTTGGTCAACTGACCGGCACCCGCCGGCCCCATCAGGCCGACCATGCGGGCAAAGGAATCGATGATCGGCCTGGCGCGGTCGAATGCGTCCTGTTCGCCGCCGACCATGACGGTGAGTATCCCATTCTCGGCTCCCGCCTGGCCGCCGGATACCGGCGCGTCGAGGAAATGGAAGCCGCCGGCCCGGGCTGCGGCGTCGAGTTCGCGGGCGACTTCGGCCGAGGCCGTGGTGTTGTCGATGAATACGGCGCCCTTGTTCATCGACTGGAACGCACCGTGGGCACCGATGGTGACTTCGCGTAGGTCGTCATCATTGCCGACGCAGGCGAAGACGAAATCCTTGCCGCGGGCCGCTTCCGCCGGCGTCGGCGCAAACGCACCGCCATGCTGGTCGGCCCATTTCTGGGCCTTTGCCGCCGTGCGGTTGTAGACGGTCACGTCGTGCCCGCCCTTGTTCTTGAGATGGCCCGCCATGGGATAGCCCATGACTCCAAGACCAAGGAACGCGACCGATGCCATGGCTCACCCTTTCGAAGTGCAAATGTTCTGGTGCCCGTGGTCTATGCCATCGGACGAATTCGTCAAGACGATCCTGGTTGGGCCAGCGGCCGCAAGGTCAGCGATGCAGGTGGCGCGTGATGCGCCGTTCGATCCAGTCGACAAGGTGGCGCAATGTCTCGACCAGCGACAGGTAGAGCAGGGCCGCCCAAAGGTAGGTCTGGAAATCGAAAGTGCGCGAGAATGCCCGGCGGGTTTCGCCCATCAGGTCGTAGACGGTGATGATGGCGACGATGGCCGAGCCCTTGATCATCAGGATGACCTCGTTGCCGTAAGGCCGCAGGGCGACGATCAGCGCTTGCGGCAGCACGATCTTGTAGAGCGTCTGCAGTTTCGACAGACCAAGGGCGGAAGCCGCCTCCCACTGGCCTTTTCCGACGCTTTCGATGGCGCCCCGCAGGATCTCGGCCTGATAGGCCGCGGTATTGAGCGCGAAGGCGAAGACAGCACAATACCAGGCCTCGCGGAAGAAGCTCCACAGGCCGATCGCCTCGAGCTGGGGCCTGAAGGATCCGAAGCCGTAATAGATCAGGAAGGTCTGGGCGAGCAGCGGCGTGCCGCGGAAGAAATAGACGTAGCCGTAGGAAATTGCGTTCAGCACCCGGTTCTTCGACATGCGGGCGTAGCAGATCGGCAGCGACAGGATGGCGCCCAGCACGATCGACACCGCGACGAGCGTCAGCGTGACGCGCAGGCCGGAGAGATAAGACGGCGCGTATTTGGCGAAGAGTTCGGGGTTCCAGGCGCGGAACAGATAGACGACAAGGCTGAGGGCGAGGGCAGACCAAAGCCCGACCAGGGCCCAGCCCATGATGCGCTCGCGGGACCAGCCGCGCGGCGGTGACGGTGGGCGCTGGACCTTGACGGCCGTATCGCTGGACGCGCTCATCGTTGCGCCTCCCGCTTGCCGACCCAGCGTTCGATGGCGCCGATGCCGAAGGACGAGATGATGGCAAGCGCCAGGTAGATGAGGCAGGCGACGCCGAAAAACATGAATGCGTGCTTGGTGACGCGGGCGGCGATGCTGCTCTGGCGCACGATGTCGGTCAGGCCGATGGCCGAGACGAGTGCGGTGTCCTTGAGCAGGATGAGCCAGAGATTGGACAGGCCGGGAAGGGCGATGCGGACCAGTTGCGGCAGGATCACCAGCCGCATGGTCTGGCGCGACGACAGCCCGACGGAATAGCCGCCTTCATACTGGCCCCTGGGGATGGCGCGGAAGGCGGAAAGGAAAACCTCGCTGGCGTAGGAGGAGAACACCACGCCGAGCGCGATCATTCCGGCGACGAAGCTGTTGATCTCGACGACCGCTTCGGGCCGCACCAGCCGCACCAGCTGCTGGACGCCGATCTGCGCGCCGTAGAACACCAGGAACAGCGTCAGCAGTTCCGGAAGGCCGCGAAAGATGGTCGTGTAGATGTTGCCGGCGAGCCTCATCGACGCTTCGCCGGATTGCTTGGCGAGCGCCACCAGGAAACCGATCAGAAGCCCGAGCGGCAATGTGACCAGCGCGAGCGAAACGGTGACGAGCACGCCATAGGCAAGATCGTCGCCCCACCCGTCGGGTCCGAAACTCAGAAGCGCCCAGACGCTTTGCATCGGTCGGCTGTCCCCTTTGGCCTCCGGTGGCCGGAGTGCCGCCGCCTTTGATGACGGCTTGTTGTTATGTCCATGTTAGCCAAACGGCGGGAACTTGTCCCGCCGCCTGATCCGTTTTCAAGCCAATGGCGGCTCAATCGCCATAAACGTCGAACTTGAAGTACTTGTCGTTGATTTCCTTGTACTTTCCGTTAGCGCGAATAGCCGCGATCGCTGCGGTGAACTGATCGGCCAAAGCGGTGTCGCCCTTGCGGACGCCGACGCCGGCGCCATCGCCGTGGATTTCGGGCATGTTCGGAATCGTGCCGACGATCTTGCAGCAGGCGCCATCAGCCGTCTCCAGCCAGTTGCCCATGGTCACGGCGTCGTCGCTGACCGCATCGAGACGGCCATTGGCCATGTCGAGCTTGTATTCTTCGGCGGTCGGGTACGACTTGATCTCGCTGTCGGTGAAGACCTTCTCGGCGTAGTTGTAGTGAATGGTCGATCCCTGGACGCCGATCGTCTTGCCGGCGAGGTCTTCCTTGGTCACGCCCTTGATGTCGCTGTCCTTGGCGGCGGCGATCACGGCCGGCGTGTTGATGTACTTCTTGGAGAAGTCGATTTTCTCCTTGCGTTCCGGGGTGATCGACATCTGGGCGATGATGGCGTCGAACTTGCCGGCCTGCAGGGCGGGGATCATGCCGTCCCATTCCTGGGCGACGATCTCGCACTTCGCCTTCATCTCCTCGCAGAGCGCATTGGCGATGTCGACGTCGAAGCCGACAAGCTTACCGTCGGACGTCAGGCTGTTGTAGGGAGGGTATGCGCCTTCGGTGGCGATCTTGATCGATTTCTCCTGCGCCTGGGCCATGCCGATGGTCAGGGCAAGTGCAGCCGATGCTGCCAGGGCGATACGCATGGAAATACCCATAGTGTTCCTCTCTTTTTTCGCTTTCGGCCGGTTCCGTCCCTTCGGCCGTTGAGCGGAGAATTTCCGCCGATGGGGCGGATACTCCCACTCTTTTCAGTTGAAAATCAATGGCAAAAAGGGTTGTTGCAGCGCCTGTTGTGAACATCTCCGGTGACGCTGCGTCAGCGTTTGCCGAGGCCCGATCTTGCTTCGACGAAGTCGGCGATCGACTTGATGTCGTCGATGCCGAACACCGGCACCTGCTCGCCCTCGACGGGATGATCCGAAGCTATGGCGACGATTGCGGGGTCCTTGGCGGTCAGCGGCGAACGGTCTTTCGCCTCCAGCCGCCGCGCCTCGATCTTGAGATGGTTTTCGCGCTTGTAGCCCTCGATCAACACCAGGTCGCATGGGCCGAGCCTTGCCAATACCTCGTCCAGCGTCGGCTCGTCCTCGCCGCGCAGCTCGTGCATCAGCGCCCAGCGCCGGCCCGAAACGATGGCGACTTCCGTCGCGCCGGCCTCGCGGTGGCGGAAGCTGTCGGCGCCGGGCTTGTCGATGTCGAAGTCATGGTGCGCGTGCTTGATGGTCGACACCTTCCAGCCGCGCCCGGCCAGTTCGCTGACCAGACGCTCGGTCAGCGTCGTCTTGCCGGAGTTCTTCCAGCCGGTGATGCCGAATACGCGATGCGCCATCAGTTGGCTCCGTCCAGAATCCGTTCGGCCTCTGCGAGGTCCCCGGGCGTATTGATGTTGAAGAATGGGTCGACGGTTCCCGCCCCGAACGGCACGGTGGGAAAGTCCACCACGTACAGGCCCGCCTGTTCGATGAACGTCATCACCCGGCGGGTATCGCCACTTTCAAGAAACGCCGCAAGGCCATCGCGCAGCGACAGCGGCCACAGCGCGAAAGTGGGGTGCATGCGCCCGTTCGAAGCGGCAACGGCGCCGTGGTCTCCTCTGGATGCCAGTTGGACGGCAAGGTCGGCCGGAAAGAACGGTGTGTCGCCGGCGACGCTGAGGAGGTGGCTGACGCCGGGTTTTTGTGCCGCCCATTCCAGCCCGGCGAGAATTCCCGCCAGCGGGCCCTGGTGGCCGGCGATCGTGTCGGCGACGATGTCGGCGCCGAAATTGGCAAAGAGCGCGGCGTCGGCGTTCGTGTTGATGGCGATCGGAGCGGCCTGGGGCTGAAGACGATCGAGCACACGGACCACCATAGGGCGCCCGCCGAGCGGCAACAGCGTCTTGTCGGTGCCGCCCATCCGGCTCGAACGGCCGCCGGCGAGGATGAGGCCTGCGATCTGCCCTGCCATGCTCTCAGATCCCGTCGGGCGCCATCGAGGCGCTGGTGCTCTCGGCCGCCGGCCGGGCCTTGCCGACGATGCGCTCGCGGTAAAGCGAATAGAGGCCCGATGCGACGATGACCGCGGCCCCGGCTATCATGGCAAGGTCGGGGATGTCGCGGAAGACGACGACGCTGAGCGTGATCGCCCAAATCAGCGCCGTGTAGCGGAAGGGTGCGATGAAGGAGATTTCGCCTTCGCGCATGGCCATGATGACGAACTGGTAGCCGAACAGGACCAGGACTGCGGCGCCGGCGAGGTAGAGGACGAGCTCGGACGTCATCGGCACCCAGCCGCCGAAAGGCACGATCGTCAGCGCTCCCGTGACGGTAATGACGATGGTGGTGACCGTGGAGACGAACAGGGACGGGACGTGATCGGGGATCTTGCGCGTCGCCAGGTCGCGCACGGCGCAGAAGGCGACCGAAAGCAGAGCCAGCAGGGAAAAGGCGTTGAAGCCGTCGAAGCCCGGTCGCACGATGATCAGCACGCCGCTGAAACCGGCGACGATGGCGAGCCAGCGGCGCCAGCCCACGCCTTCGCCGAGGAACAGCGCCGCACCCATGGTGACCGCCAGCGGCAGCGCCTGCAGCACGGCCGAGATGTTTGCCAGCGGCAGATGCGGCAGGGTGGCGAGAAAACACACGGTTGCGCCAACCTCGCCGACAAGGCGCAGGAACACCATCGGATGCCAGAACTGGCCCGCGCCCTTCAGCGCGCCCTGCTGCCAGGCCAGCAGGCTGATCAACGTGGTGGCGAACAGCCCGCGCACCAGCATGAGCTGGCCCGGATTGATGGTCTGGGCGGCGAGCTTGCTCAGCGTGTCGTTGAAGGTGAAGGCGGCCATTGCGACCACCATGAACATGGCGCCGCGGACATTCGAGGAAAGTGGCACTTGGGCTTTCCGTTGCTGCTGTTGCCTACGGCTTTAGCATTGGTGCGCGAAACAGCAATGGCAAACACATGGACCAGTGGCTGCTACGTCATCACGGCCCGACGAGGCTGTCGGCGATCGCGCGAACGAGCGGGTCGTATTTCGACCGCGTGGTGGCAGGGTATTTGAGCAGGAACGCATGGATGACGCCGTCGCGGCCGAACTCCAGGCGGTGATAGAAGATGTCAGGCCCGTCGTGCCCCGAGAGCACGACCCAATCCTTGCCGACCTTGCGATAGGTGATCGTCACGCCTTCGGAGCTGAAGTCGGCCAGCTGTTCGGGTGTCTGGTCGAGGGCATTGTTGGACCCGTAGACGGCAAGGCTCGCGCCATCGGGGGCCAGGAAGGTCATGCCGTCGCCGTTGGCCGGCTCCCCGGCTCGGCTGGTGAAGACCTCGAGCGGGAACGTTACCGACGTGCCGAAGCGGGCATTGGTGTAGATGAACGGCTCGGCCATCGCGGATGAGGCCAACGGAAATGCGAGCAAGATGGCGGACAGCGCCGTTGCGAGCCGGTAAGCCATGCCAACTGTACCCCTCGAGGAAACCAGTCTTGCCTATGCGGTGGATGCCGATCCGCTCAGCCGCCGGTCACGCTCATATGGCGCGAGACGGCCGGTCGGTTGGTTCGGCGGTCAATGACGAAGTCGTGACCCTTGGGCTTGCGGCCGATCGCCTCGTCGATGGCGTTCGACAGGAGCTCGTTGCCCTCGGACGCACGCAACGGCGCCCTGAGGTCGGCGTCGTCGTTCTGGCCTAGGCACATGTAGAGCGTACCGGTGCAGGTCAGCCGCACGCGGTTGCAGCTCTCGCAGAAATTATGCGTCATCGGCGTGATGAATCCGAGCCGGCCGCCGGTCTCGGCGACCTGCACATAACGCGCTGGGCCGCCGGTCTTGAACGGAATGTCGGTCAGCGTGAACTGACGCTCGAGATTGGCCCGGAGCAGTGACAGCGGCAGGTACTGGTCGGTGCGGTCGCCATCGATCTCGCCCATCGGCATGGTCTCGATGACGGTCAGGTCCATGCCGCGGCCGTTGGCCCAACGCAGCATTTCGGGGATTTCGAGGTCGTTGAAGCCCTTGAGCGCCACGGCATTGAGCTTGATGTGCAGGCCGGCGGCCTGGGCAGCGTCGATGCCTTCCATCACCTTGGCGAGGTTGCCCCATCGCGTGATGGTGTGAAACTTGTCGGCGTCGAGCGTGTCGAGCGACACATTGATGCGCTTGACGCCGCAATCGGCGAGTTCCCTGGCGAAGCGCGACAGTTGCGAGCCGTTGGTGGTCAGCGTCAACTCTTCGAGCGCACCGCTGTCGAGGTGACGCGACAACTGGCGGACGAGGTACATGATGTTCTTGCGAACCAGCGGTTCGCCGCCGGTCAGGCGCAGCTTCTTGACGCCCTTTTGGATGAATACGGTGCAGAGCCGGTCGATTTCCTCGAGCGACAACAGGTCTTTCTTGGGCAGGAAGGCCATGTCTTCGGCCATGCAATAGGTGCAACGGAAATCGCAGCGGTCCGTAACCGACACGCGAAGGTAGCTGATCGAGCGACCGAAAGGATCGATCATGTCCATGCGCTGCGCTTCCGTTCCCATTCGAAGGCCTCTGCGCGCCCTCCATAATAGGGCTATGTCGTGAGGCGCGAGCTGTCAATCAAGATCAACATTATTGCCTCAGGGTAGAATCCGCCGCTGACGCCAGCGAGCCGCCGGTTACGGCTTTTCGTGCGCTTCGAAGCGGGGTAGGGAAGGTCAGCCAACACAGGAATTGCCATGACCGCGCCGAAGGAACTCCGGGTCGCCAAAGACCGCAAGCTGTTGACGGTGACCTTTCCCGATCACCGGCCGTTCGAACTGCCGGCCGAATTGCTGCGCGTGCTTTCGCCCTCGGCGGAAGTGCAGGGCCATTCGCCGGAGCAGCGGGTGACCGTGCCCGGCAAGAAGAACGTCGCGATCCTCAAGATCGAGCCGGTGGGCAATTACGCGGTGCGCATCACCTTCGACGATTTCCACGACACCGGCATCTTCACCTGGAACTACCTCCACACGCTCGGCCACGAGAAGGACAGGCGCTGGCAGGAATATCTCGACGAGCTTGCCCAGAAGGGCATGAGCCGCGATCGATAGGCCTGTCGTCGGCCTTTCACATGGTCTGGCTAAAGGGAGCGGAAACTGAGGGCAGGGTGATGTCGGTCATCTCGACGATTGAGCAGCTTGAAGCGTTGTACGGGCTTCCCGGCGAAACGTCGCTGGTCAAGGAACTCGACCACATCATCCCCGAATATGCCGCCTTCATCGAGGCTTCGCCTTTCGTTTCGCTGGCGACCAGCGGACCGGAGGGGCTCGATTGCTCGCCGCGCGGCGATCTTGCCGGCTTCGTGCGCATCCACGACCCACGCACGCTGATGATGCCTGATCGGCGCGGCAACAACCGTGCCGACTCGCTGAGAAACATCATCCGCGACCCCCGCGTGGCATTGCTGTTTCTCGTGCCAGGCTCGGGCACCACGCTGCGCGTCAACGGCCGTGCCCATGTCACCGTCGATGCCAAGCGCTGCGCGTCGTTCACCGTCGAGGGCAAGCCGGCTCGCTCGGTCACTGTCATCGAGGTCCAGTCGGTCTATTTCCAGTGCGCCCGCGCGATCGTCCGGTCCGATTTGTGGAATCCGGAAAGGCACGTCGACCCGAAGACGCTGCCAACCCCCGGACAGATCCTCGCCGTCACCAGCCGGGACGGCATCGACGGCGAAACATATGATCGCGAATGGCCGGAGCGCGCCAAGAAGTCGATGTGGTAGCCCCAGCTGGCTTGAGTTGCGGCCTTGCGGCTCAACACAACGTGATCGTGCTAAGGTAACTTTTGCGGCTTTCGCCACGTATACCCGGCAAAGCTGCTGGAGCCACTTGTCGCATGAAGCCCTGGACCGACCGCGCCGGAAAACTGTCGCCGCTGAAGGCTGCCGCGTTCGTGGGAACGCTCGTGCCGGCGCTGCTTCTGGCCTACTACGCCGCGACAGGGTTCCCGTCGGCAGCGCCGACCGGGGGCCTGCTCGGCCCGCGACCGTTCACGGCGGCCATCCATCACACCGGCGACTGGGCGATCCGCTTCCTGCTGTTGTCGCTGGCGGTTACGCCGCTGCGGCGCATCGGCCAATGGCCGAAGCTCATCCTCATCCGCCGGATGCTCGGTGTCGCCGCGCTCTGCTACGCGCTTGGCCACCTCGTCCTCTACTTCTTCGACCAGAACTGGAACGTTGCGCGCGTTGTCAGCGAAATCGCGCTGCGCATCTACCTGACGATCGGCTTCGTCGCATTGCTTGGCCTCGTTGCGCTTGGTGCGACCTCCACCGATGCGGCGATCAGCAAGCTCGGGCGCAACTGGAACCGCCTGCACAAGATCGTCTACGGCATAGGCATCCTGGCGGCGCTGCATTTCTTCATGCAATCGAAGGCCGATGTCTACGAGCCGACGCTGATGGCCGGTTTCTTCATGCTGCTGATGTTCTATCGGCTGGCGCATTGGCGCGGCCTGGGCCTGACGTCGCCGTGGGTGTTGATCGCAATCGCCGTGGCCGCAGCGCTCGCGACCGTCGCCGTCGAGGCGGCCTGGTATGGGTTGGCAACAGGGGTGCCGCCCGGCCGCGTGCTTTCGGCCAACTTGCAATTTTCCTATTCGATCCGGCCGGCGTGGTGGATCCTGGCGACTGGGCTCGGCGCCGCCGTGCTCGGTTATGTCAGGTCGTTGGGCAAGGCCGATGCGCCGCGAGGCAGGCGCGTGGCCCGGGCTAGCGCCTGAACCCTCTAGTCCTTCAGGGCATCGGCGACACGCAGCATATGCGCGCCGATCAGGTCGCATTGCTCGGGCGTCGAGGCGCTCATCGCCTTTTCGATCAGCGCGCCATAAGCCTTCAGCGCCCGCATCAGCAAAGCTTCGCCGTCCGCAGTCAGCGTTAGACGCATGATGCGCCTGTCCTTGGCGTCGGCCTCACGACTGACCAGCGAGCGCTTCTCGAGCTGCGGCAGCAGCATGGTGATGTTCGAACGGCCGACCAGCAGCTTGCGCGCCAGGTCGTGCTGCGACATGCCGGGATGCCGGTAGAGATTCATCAGCACATCCAGCTGCGCCGGCTTGAGATCGTGGGGCTGCAAGGCGGTCGCCAGGGCGCGTTCCATCGAATGGCACGCCTTCGCCACCGCGACCCAGTTGCGGAACCGCGGATTTTCCCACGGCAAATCTTGTTTATTGTTCATGATTGAACTATTATGTTCATGATTGAACTTATGGATGGGCGCGCACTATGGCATCAATCGGGCTGAAGGTCATCCGGCGGCTGTTCGGGGCTGCCGAGGTTGTTTCGCCGCGGCTTGCCGGCCGCGCCGCATTCGAGCTTTTCCGGCGCACGCCAAGCGAAAAGTCGCTGTCGGAGGCTGAAAGGCGGGCCATTGGCCGGGCTGCCGACTTCATGGCCGAGGCACGCCATCACCGAATCAAGACACGGACGGGCTGCGTTGCCATGCATGAATTCCGTCCGTCCCAGGGAAGGCAGGCTGGAACCGTGCTTGTCATCCATGGCTGGCGGTCGCGCACCGAATACATGCGGGCGCTGATCGAGGGCTACTGCAGCGCCGGCTATCGCGTGGTCTCGCTCGACCTGCCCGGCCATGGCGGCTCGCTCGGCCGCGCGCTCGACATGGCAAAGGCGGTCGAGGCGGCCACGCTCGCCGGCCAATGGTTCGGGCCGTTCGAGGCGATCGTCGGCCATTCCTTCGGCGGCGCCGTCGCAGTCAACGCCGCGGCAGGAACCGTCAAGGGATTTGCGCCGCTTTCGGCAAACCGGCTGGTGCTCATCGCCGCGCCCGATTCGATGCCACGGCTGTTCGAAGATTTCGGCCGCTACGTCAATCTGGGCGCCCGGACGCAGCAGGCCATCGCGGGTCAGGTCGAACGCGTGACCGGAACGCCGATCCATCAATTCATCAGCTCGAGGCTGCTGATGCGCCTGGCCATTCCGACTCTGGTCATCCATGCTCCCGACGACAGGGAGGTGTCGGCCAAGGACGCGCGGGCGATGGCCGGAGCCGGGCGTCATGTCCGGCTGTTTTGGGCAGAAGGCCTCGGCCATCGGCGCATCCTGTCAGACGCCCGCGTTGTCGAGGAGGGCGTCGGCTTTGTCAGGAACTCGCTGCTGCTCGAAGCCCTGGCAATGCCGCGCGAGAGCGTTGCCTAGTCGCCCCGGCTGTTTGCCGATGGTGGCGATCAGCCCTTTTTCTCGCCTGTTTCGGTCGGCAGGCCGGCGCTTCGCCAGGCGGTGAAGCCGCCCAGGATATGGCGCACCGGCTCCAGCCCCATCTCTTGCGCGGTCTTGGCCGCAAGTGCCGAACGCCAGCCGCCGGCGCAGAAGAACACGAAGCTCTTGCCGCTCGAGAAGAAGGGTTTGTGGTAGGGGCTCTCGGGGTCGATCCAGAATTCCAGCATACCGCGCGGACAGTGCTGCGCGCCCGGTATCCGGCCTTCGCGCTGAACCTCGCGTGGGTCTCGGAGGTCGACGAACACGGTGTCCGGGTCGTCGAGCAGGGTCGCGGCTTCTTCGGGCGAGACCACTTCGACCACTGCGTTGGCCTCGTCGAGCAGTTCGCGATAACCCTGTTTCACCTTGACCCCGCGTCAACTTGTCTTGGAGTGCGAAGTTCTCGCATGAAGACGTGCCGCCTGTCATTGGCATCGGATTGTGCCAGCCCTCCGCCTGCCTCACGATGATGTGAAACTGTTCGGCAACAGCTGCCGGGAAATTTATGAAAGCTTAACGTTATCGGTATGAATCGATGGAGGAGCGCCTTACATCCGACATGGGGTGACAAGAATTCTTCCATCGGTGCGTAGAGCGATTCCGGCAGGGGATGGGTAATTTATGACGCTTTCTTTCCTGAAAAAGCCGATCTTTCTTCCACTTGCCGCCTTGGCCGCCAGCCTCGCCATGGGTGCGCCGCAGGCCGGTGCGCAGAATTTCTTCGACATCCTGTTCGGTGGCAACAACCGGAACTACAGGCAGCCCCAGGGCGAGTTTCCGCCACCGCCGCGCAAGGCGCCGCCGAAGCGGGCAGCGCCGGCCAGGATCAGCGCGCCGTCCTATTATACCTACAAGACAGACCAGATGGTGCCGGTCGACTTCGCCAAGCTGGTGCCGACCACGCAATCGGTTTCGCTGGAGCCCTCGCTCGCCGGCACCGCGTTTCGTGAAGCGCTTGCCGGCCTGAGCGATTTCAACCTCGTCGCCGAAAAAGAGATCGCCAAGGCGCTGCTCGACTATTATTCGGCCAATCCCGAATTCATCTGGGTTACCGGCCAGGCGGCCAACAGCCGCGCCGAAGACGCGATCCGCAGCTTGAGCGATGCGGCAAACCACGGGCTGATGCCGGCGGACTATTCCGTTGCGGTGCCGCCAGCCGCCTTCGCTGCAGACAACAGCGCGGGCCGGTTGAAGGCGCTGATCCGTTTCGAAATGGCAATGTCGGCCCGCGTGCTGCGCTACGTACATGACGCGCAGGGCGGCCGCATCGATCCAAACCGCATCTCCGGCTACTACGATTTCGCGGCCAAGCCGCTCGACATGGTCGGCGTGCTGAAGAGCCTGAGCCAGTCGCAGGACGCGCGCGCCCTGCTGGAGGGCTACCATCCGAAGAACCCGGAATACCAGGCGCTGCGCGTCGAACTGGAAGCGCTGCGGGCGAGCGAGGAAAACGACATCGTCGTCGATGCCAAGCTGCTGCTCAAGCCGGGCGAGACCAGCCCGGAACTGCCCAAGCTGCTGCACCTGATCGCGCGCGACCTCGACGACGAGATGGGCGGCGATTACGGCGAGACGCTTGCCAGGCTGGGCACGAGCGAGACCTACGTGCCTGAACTGGTGCCGGTGATCGAGGCGGTGCAGAAGCGGGCAGGGTTGAAGCCCGACGGCGTGGTCGGACCACGCACAGTGGCGACGCTCGCAGGCACGTCCAAGGCGGATCGCCTGGACAAGGTATTGGTGGCGCTGGAGCAGTTGCGCTGGCTGCCTTCCGACCTCGGCAGCCCGCGCGTCTTCATCAACCAGCCGGCCTATACCGCAAGCTACATCGACGGCGGCACAGAGAAGCTCAAGATGCGGACGGTGATCGGCAAGACCACCAACCAGACCAGCTTCTTCCAGGATGAGATCGAGCAGGTCGACTACAATCCCTATTGGGGCGTGCCGCAGTCGATCATCGTCAACGAGATGCTGCCGCGCCTGCGCAACGACCCGAGCTATCTCGACCGTGCCGGCTACGAGGTCACCGATTCGCGCGGCAAGCGCATTCCGTCGTCGTCGATCGACTGGGGCCAGTATGGCGCCAAGGTGCCGTTCAGCGTGCGCCAGGCACCGAGCGAGGCGAATGCGCTGGGCGAACTCAAGATCCTGTTCCCCAACAAGCACGCCATCTACATGCACGACACGCCACAGAAGGCGCTGTTCGACCGCGACAACCGCGCCTTCAGCCACGGCTGCATCCGGCTTTCGGATCCGCGCGGCATGGCGGCCGCCGTGCTCGGCACCGATGTCGACCATATAGCAGCCAAGCTGAAGCAGGGCCATTCCTTCGAGAAGGTGACGCGCAAGATCCCGGTCTATGTCGCCTATTTCACGGCTTGGCCGACGCTCGACGGCAAGGTTGAATATTTCGGCGACGTCTACGACCGCGACGCCAGGCTCAAGGACGCGATGACCCGCACCGACGCGGCGAGGGCGCCGAGCATCTGATTTTCGGAAATGGGCCATTTGATTCCCTGCCTGCGGATTGCCGGCTGGGAATGACGGATTCGTTGTCGGGATGCATTTGCAGCGCCGAAATGCACAGGCAGGCCGCACGGCAACGCTGTGCAGCATGATCATGTGAGCAATTTCAGTGAAGCGGAATGGTGGGCGATATAGGGATTGAACCTATGACCCCACCCGTGTGAAGGGTGTGCTCTCCCGCTGAGCTAATCGCCCGTCCGAGGCCCGAGGGCCGAACGTCCGGGCGATATAGTGGAGGGGCGGGAGTGGTGTCAAGGCGGCTTTAGCGACTTGCCGCTTCTATCAGCTTCTGAGCCATGCCAAGCGTCAGTTCGTCATAGTGCGAGATGACAACCGAAGGCTCGTATTCGCTAACGTGACGGTCGGTATAGCCGAAATCGACGGCAACGACCGGGATGCCGGCTGCCTTGGCGGTGTCGATGTCGGTGACCGAATCGCCGACCATGACAGCGCGCGTCACGTCGCCGCCTGCCTTGGCGATGGTTTCGGTCAGGTGGCGGGGGTCCGGCTTGCGGATGCCGAAGGTTTCGGGCCCGGTGATCGCCGCGAAGCGCTCCGACAGGCCCAGCGACCGAATGAGGCCCGTTGCGAGGGTCTCATACTTGTTGGTGCAGACCGCGAGCAGGTAGCCGGCCGAAGCAAAGCGATCCATGGCGGCAATGACGCCGGGATAGGGCTGCGAGCGGCCCGGAATGTTGAGCGTGTAGTGATCGAGGAAGATATCGTGCAGGCGGTCGTGCTCGAGGGCGGCGAGCTGCTGCTTGCGCTGGGCGGTGTAGGCCCGCTCGATCATCACGCGCCCGCCCTGGCCGACGAAGCGGCGGAAGGCGGTGTCGTCGACCTGGGACAGGCCGCCTGCAACGAGCGTATGGTTCAGGCTGTCGAGCAGGTCGGGCGCCGTGTCGACGAGCGTGCCGTCGAGGTCGAAAACAATGATCGGTTTGGACATGGCGCCGCTTTCATGGGTTTCTTCGTTGCCAGAGCCGATAGCCCCGGGCCCGGCGTGACGCAAGCCACGGGTCATAAAGCCTTTGACCCAACGGGCAAAAATGCTAGGAGCCAAGCCTGAATTCGAGGATTTTGCGAACAAATCATGGATGCCAAGGCTTTGAAGATCGAGGCGGCACGAGCCGCCTTGGGCTATGTCGAGAGCGGAATGCGCCTCGGCATCGGTACGGGTTCGACGGCCGAAGAGTTCGTCAGGCTGCTCGCCGAAAAGGTTGCAGCCGGCATGAAGGTGATCGGCGTGCCGACATCCGAGCGCACTGCTGCCCTTTGCCGCGAATTGTCTGTGCCGCTGTCGACGCTCGACGAAACGCCTGAGCTCGACCTCACCATCGACGGCGCCGACGAGATCGACCCGGCTCTTTCGCTGGTCAAGGGCGGTGGCGGCGCGCTGCTGCGCGAAAAGATCGTGGCGGCCGCCTCGGCGCGCATGGTGGTCATCGCCGACCAGACCAAGCTGGTCGAGGCGCTTGGGCGCTTCCCGCTGCCGATCGAGGTCAATCCGTTCGGCCTCAAGGCAACCGAAATCGCCATCGCCAAGGCAGCGGCAAAACTCGGCCTTTCCGGCCCGCTGGTGCTGCGAAAGACAGGCGGGGAGACCTTCGTAACCGACGGTGGACATTTCATTATCGATGCATCTTTTGGCCGCATTCCCGATACAAGAGCGCTTTCTGATGCCCTGCACGCCATCCCCGGCGTCGTCGAGCATGGCCTCTTTCTCGGCCTGGCCACCGTTGCCGTCATCGCCGGTACAGACGGTGTCAAGACCGTCCATCCGACCCGCTAAACAGGAGTTCTATTCATCATGATTTTGACAAACCGGCTTCGCGGCTTCTCCGTCATGGTGGCGGCTTCGGCATTTGCGGCGATCGCGTTCTCGGCACAGGCCCAGGAGATCGGCGAATCCCATCTCAAGGCGGCTCATGCCGCGATTTCGGCGATCCACGCCACGGACTCCTTCGATTCGATCCTGCCGCAGGCGGCCGCAGCGCTGAAGCAGCAGCTGATCCAGCAGAACCCGGACATGCAGGAACTGATCACCCAGACGGTGGACGAGAACACGCTGGCGCTGGCGTCGCGCCGCGCCGACCTCGAAAAGGAATCGGCGCTTGCCTATGCCAAGGCCTTCTCCGAGCAGAACCTCAACGACATCGCCACCTTCTACAATTCCGAGGCCGGCAAGAAGCTGATCGAGAGCGGTCCGATCGCCTCGCGCGAATTGGTCAAGGCCGCCGAGATCTGGCAGAACGGCATTGCCCGCGATCTCGCCGAACAGGTTGGCGAAAAGCTCAAGGCCGTTGCCGGCACCAAGGCTCCGGCAGCTGAAGGCGCGGCGCCGGAAACGCCGAAGCCGTAATCTTCCGCGACCAACGGTCACGATCCAGAAGCCCGGCAGTCGCCGGGCTTTTCTTTTGGTGCCGCTGCCACTACCTGTGACCCACCCAATCGCGGCGACCGGCCGGCAATCGGAAACGGTTGCTGCGACCGGAATGCGCTGCTTCAAACGACATCGGAGCGGCTGCGCTCCGACCGCTGGAAGGACCACCATGGCTCAGTACGACTACGACCTCTTCGTCATCGGCGGCGGCTCCGGCGGGGTGCGTGCAGCACGGGTTGCGGCGGCACTTGGAAAACGTGTCGCGCTGGCCGAGGAGTTCCGCTTCGGCGGTACCTGCGTCATCCGCGGCTGCGTGCCCAAGAAGCTCTATGTCTATGCCTCGCAGTTTCCCGAGCATTTCGAGGATGCCGCAGGTTATGGCTGGACAGTGGGCGAAGCAAAGTTCGATTGGGCAGCGCTTGTCGCCAACAAGGAGCGTGAGATTTCTCGGCTCGAGGCGATCTACAAGCGCAATGTCGAAGGCTCCGGCGGCGAGACGATCCATTCGCGCGCCGTGCTCGTCGACAGCCATACTATCAGGATTGAGGCGGAAAATCGTACCGTTACCGCCGATCAGATTCTGATTGCCACGGGCGGACGGGCGGCCGCGCATCCGGCGCTTCCCGGTCATGAGCACTGCATCTATTCGAACGAGGTTTTCGATCTTGCAGAATTGCCCAAGGCGATCCTGATCGAGGGCGGCGGCTACATCGCCGTTGAATTCGCCAACATCTTCCACGGCCTCGGCGTCGAGACGACGCTGGTCTATCGCGGCAAGGAAATCCTCAGCCGCTTCGACATGGACCTGCGGCGCACGTTGCACGACACGATGGTTGCCAAGGGCATTCGCATCCTGTGCCCGGCGGTCTCGGAAGAGGTGGTCAAGCGGGCCGACGGGCGTCTCGACGCGCGTCTCAACACCGGCGAGGTGCTGACCGTCGATCAGGTCATGCTGGCCATCGGCCGCACGCCCAACACCGAAAACCTCGGCCTTGAAGCCGCGGGCGTCGTCATGGACAGGCAGGGCGCCATCGTCGTCGACCGTTTCTCGCGCACCAACGTGCAGAACGTCTGGGCTGTCGGCGACGTCACCAATCGCGTCCAGCTTACGCCTGTCGCGATCCACGAGGCGATGTGCTTCATCGAGACGGCGTTCAAGAACAACCCGACCGAGCCTGATCACGATTGCGTGGCAACGGCGGTGTTTTCGCAGCCCGAGATCGGCACCGTCGGTCTCTCCGAGGACGAGGCGGCCAAGCGGTTCAAGCACCTCGAAATCTACCGCACCAGCTTCCGGCCGATGCGCCACACGCTGTCTGGCAGGCAGGAAAAGATGCTGATGAAGCTGGTCGTCGATGGCGACACGCGCCTTGTGCTGGGCGCCCACGTGCTGGGCCCCGATGCCGGCGAGATGGCGCAGCTGCTCGGCATCACGCTGAAGGCGGGTCTCACCAAGGACGATTTCGACCGCACCATGGCTGTGCATCCGACCGCGGCGGAAGAACTTGTGACCATGTACAAGCCTACCTATCTCGTGAAGGAGGGTGTTCGCATCGACGGTTGATTGTGCGTTCAGGCGACGTGCAATCCTGGGTTCGGTCGTACACCTAATACGGGGTAGTATAGCGGCTCCTCATCGTGTAAGGAGCCGCGTTCCCGTATTGGCGGGTCATAGCGCGGGTGAGGTGCCCGCTGGCAAAACTTTTAGGTGCGAACATGACGAAATGGTCACCGAATTCCTGGAGAAGCATGCCGATCCAGCAGGTCCCGGCTTATCCGGATGCTGCGGCGCTCACGGAAACGGAAGCTCGTCTCGCCACCTTTCCCCCCTTGGTTTTTGCGGGTGAAGCGCGAAAACTGAAGAAGCAGCTCGCCGCCGTCGCCAATGGCGAAGCCTTCCTGCTCCAGGGCGGCGATTGCGCCGAGAGCTTCGCCGAACATGGCGCGGACAACATCCGCGACTTCTTCCGCGTCTTCCTGCAGATGTCGGTCGTGCTGACCTTCGCCGGCGCGCAGCCGGTGGTGAAGGTCGGTCGCATTGCCGGCCAGTTCGCCAAGCCGCGCTCGTCCGACAACGAGACCAAGGGCGACGTGACGCTGCCGAGCTACCGCGGCGACATCATCAACGGCCCGGCATTCGACGAAAAGTCGCGTGTGCCCGATCCGGCGCGCCAGGAAATGGCCTACCGTCAGTCGGCGGCGACGCTGAACCTGCTGCGCGCTTTCGCGCAGGGCGGCTATGCCAGCCTCGAGAATGTTCAGCGCTGGATGCTCGGCTTCGTGTCGAACAGCCCGCAGGGCGAGCGTTACGAGGCCCTGGCCAATCGCATCACCGAGACGATGGACTTCATGCGTGCCGTCGGCATCACGTCGGAGACCAACTACGCGCTGCGCGAGACCGACTTCTACACCAGCCATGAGGCGCTGCTGCTCGGTTACGAGCAGGCGCTGACCCGCGTCGATTCGACCTCGGGCGACTGGTATGCGACGTCGGGCCACATGATCTGGATCGGTGACCGCACGCGCCAGGTCGATCACGCCCACGTCGAATACTGCCGTGGCGTGAAGAACCCGCTCGGGCTCAAGTGCGGCCCGTCGATCGCGCCTGACAACCTGCTCAAGCTGATCGACGTGCTGAACCCGGAGAACGAGGCTGGCCGCCTGACCCTGATCGCGCGCTTCGGCCACGACAAGGTCGGCGACCACCTGCCGAAGCTGATCCGCGCCGTCGAGAAGGAAGGCCGCAAGGTCGTCTGGTCATGCGATCCGATGCATGGCAACACGATCACCGCCGCCGGCTACAAGACGCGTCCGTTCGACCGCATCCTGAGCGAAGTGCAGAGCTTCTTCGACATCCACCGCTCCGAGGGTACTCACCCGGGCGGCATTCATGTCGAGATGACAGGCAACAACGTGACCGAATGCACAGGTGGCGCCCGCGCCATCACCGCCGAAGAGCTGCAGGATCGCTACCACACGCATTGCGATCCGCGCCTCAACGCCGACCAGGCGATCGAACTCGCCTTCCTGGTGTCGGAACTGCTCAGGAAGAGCGCGCCGGCCGCCGAGAAGAAGGCAGTCAACGCCTGATCCGCAGTAGGCAAGTTCAAGTCAAAGGCGCCGGTTTCGACCGGCGCCTTTTTCATGTTCTGATCCAGCGCATGTCTTGAAGGCGAGGATCGCCGGCAAAGCTGGTGCGGTCGAAGCCGATGCGGATCTCGGGGAATTCGCAGATGGCCTGGACGCCGGAAGGGCCAAGGCGGATACGCCAGGTCTGCCGCTCGACGGGTGCAGGCTTGGCAAAGACCGTGCAGGATAGAAGCGCCAGGTTGGCACCGCTCCGGGGATCGCGCACCGAGCGATAGCGGATCGCCTGCAAATTGGCCTCGCGCGCGGCGTCGGTCACTTGCTGGCAGGCAGCGTAGTCGGTCGGATGCGTCCAGCTTGCAGCATCCTCCGAGAATGGCGGCGCGGTCAGGTCGATGGCGCGGGTCGTCTTGAAGGCAGCGGCGAAGGCCGTGTATTCGGCCGCGTCGCTGGGCCAGGGCGTGTCGGGAGATTCGGAAAAGAACAGCAGCCGGTAGAAAGCCATCTCGGCGACGGCGGTCTGCACTTTCTCGGCGGCGTAGTAGACGCCAAGCGATTTGCCGGCGCGGCGGAAGCGCGAACCGGTTGGATAGTTCGAGCCGTAGCGGAACGGCGTCGCCAGCAGATAGTGCAGCTTGCGGCATTCGACCGGCACGACCGGCTTGGTTGCCTCGACCAATTCCTCCAGCAATGCCTGCTCGTCGAGGTCGTCGACGAGCTTTAGGGTGGACACGCGATGCTGGGCCTCGACCAGCCGCCAGCAACGGCCTTCGAGCGCACGCGCCTCAGACGAGAGCGCGGCGGGCGTCCAGGTAGGCAATGACATCGACGAGCCCGGAAATGGTGACGATCTTCTCGATTGGCGTGGCGCCGAGCGCTGTGTTGTCGTTGCGCAGCCAGGACCGGGCGACCGACTCGTCGCCGCCGACTATGGCGTCGAGCGAGCGGAACAGGCGGACGAACAACACGGCGAGCTCGAAAGGCTTGCTGCCGGCTTCCAGGGCGAATTCCTGCTTGCGCATCCTGGATACCGTGGCTTCGGAGACGCCGATGACGGAGGCGAGGGCCTTGGCGGTGATGCCGAGCATGTCGGCGGCGCGCAGGGTCGCCTTGGTGATGACGGTGCCCTGGCTGGCTGCTGGTGTTGGATCGAGGTGGTTCCGCATCGGTCTTTCCATTTCTATGGAAAATATAGTCCATATAAATTCACATGGAAAGAGGTGCTGCCGAAACGCCGTCGCCGATCAGTCCTTCTTGTAGAGCATCCAGTTCTTGCCCTGGCGCTCCGCAATCGTCGAATAGCGGGTGACGCGATTGCGGCCGATGAGCTTGGAACGGTAAAGCGCGCGGTCCGCCTTGGCGTAGAGGTCTTCGGGGCTTTCGGCGTCGGATGCCATGCAGACGCCCATTGAAACCGTCACCTGGCCGTAGTTCACGCCGGGCTGGATATCCTTGAGTTGTGTCTGCGCAACCAGCAGGCGAACCCGATCGGCGATCTCGAAGGTGGCTTCCTCGGTGGTGCCTTCGACGATCAGCGCAAACTCCTCGCCGCCGGTGCGGGCGACGAACATGTCGCGATGGACGCTCGACTGGAAGATGTCAGCGATGATCCGCAGGATTTTGTCGCCGACGGGATGGCCGTGCCGGTCATTGATGTCCTTGAACCGGTCGATGTCGGCCAAGATCAGGGCGCTGAACAGGATTCCCTTGTTGTCGTTGTAGATCCTGGCGATCCTTCGGTCGAAGGCGCGCCGATTCCAGATGTGGGTCAGCGGGTCGGTGTCGGCGAGCTTCTTGTACTCTTCGAGCTTCGACTTAACGCTTTCGAGTTCGCTCGACTTGTCGCCGAGCGTGCTCGCCACCTGCTTGCCGTGATCGATGGTCGAGGCCGTGGCCACCGCCATGACGCCGACGATCTTCTGCAGCAGTTCCTGGGACATCGCCGTGCGGCTGTTCAGGCCGCTCGACGTTTCGTCGAGCACCTTGCCGTAGCGCTCCAGATGGCTGCGCTCGTTGCGCAGCAGGCTGGCAACGCCCTCGAGCTCGCGTGCCAGGATCTCGCGTGCCTGTTCGACGATGCCCTGGCCATGGTTCAAGGCGAAGAACTTCTGGCCGACAAGGTCCAGCTGGTCCTGGGTCGGGCGATTGCCGAGCGCGATGACTTCGAGGCTGAGCGCCGGGTTGGTGCCGGTCAGCGCCTCATAGAAGATCTCGTAGTTGCGCGGCAGGCCGATGACTCCCATCTGGGCCATCGTCGCCACGACAGTGCTCGCAATATCATTGCCTCGGTCTGTCGGGGCGGCTGCAGAATGCATGTATGTCCCGTTTTCAGTTGGCCAAACGATCGCTTCCATGCCGGCAAAATTCTGGCAGGCGACCGGTCGGGAGCGAGCGGCGAGATGAGAGTGCTTTGCAACGACGCAGGTCCCCTCTGCGTTCATCACTTGTATTGACCTCTAATTTAGGCTGGCTAAGGTTTCCTTAATTTGCAGGGATGTTGCGTTCATTTTTCTACCACAGGGTGTATTTTCCGGCGCCAGACATTGCCTGGGCAACGTCAACATGCCGGATGTCGCAATCTCACGCGCATCCCGTCTAGCGAAAGACCAATCTGGGACCGGCCAGTAGAGGACAGGAAATGGACAAGCCGAACAAAGGATCATGCCTGTGTGGGGGCGTGCGCTTCACTACGACGGGGCCGCTGCGCGGCGTGGTCTATTGTCATTGTACGCAATGCCGGAAGCAGAGCGGTCATTATTATGCTGCCACCAGCGTCGCCGACGACGAACTGGAGATCGAGGGCAGCGAGCACATCACCTGGTATGCAGCCTCGGATTTCGCCCGGCGAGGATTTTGCAGCTGTTGCGGCTCGCTGCTGTTCTGGAAGGCGCATAGCGAGCCGGACATCTCGATCATGGCCGGTCTGTTCGACGATCCCAACGGGCTTGCCGGCTCCTGTCATATCTTTGTCGGTCAGAAGGCCGGCCACTACGACATCGATGACGGCTTGCCCCAATATGAACGGTCATCGCCGGACTTTGTCGTAGCAGAGGAGTGAACAGCGACAGGCTCTTCGTTCACGTGCGGTGAACGCTTCGTCGCTTTGAGGCGGTCTGCTCGAAACCATCTGCAGGGCGTATATTCAGGGCAAGGAGAAAGAAAATGACCTCGTTGCCCACACTGTTCATTTCGCATGGCGGCCCGGACATCGTCCTGGCCGATACGCCGGCCCGCCACTATCTCGAAACCGTTGCGGATCTGATGCCTAAACCGAAGGCGATCGTCGTCGTTTCGGCCCATTTCGAGACCGACGGCGTGGCGGTGGTGACCGATCCCAAGCCTGGCATGATCTATGACTTCGGCGGCTTTGCCCCGGAACTCTACAAGATGGTTTACCCAGCCCCGGGCGAGCCGGCGCTCGCGACGAAAGTTTTCGGCATGCTCGAGGCAGCCGGGCTCAATCCTCACACCTATGAGAAGCGCGGCTATGACCACGGCACCTGGACGCCGATGAAGCTTGCCTTCCCGGATGCCAACATACCGATCGTGCAGGTATCGATCGATCCGAACCGCGATGCAGCGTGGCACTATGCCATCGGCAAGGCGCTGGCGCCGTTGCGCGACGAAGGCGTCCTTTTGATCGGTTCGGGTCACGTCACCCACAACCTGCGCGCCTATTTCTCGACGTTGAGGCATGGCGCGGAGGCTGATCCGGTTCTGGCCGGCAAGGTGCACGCCTTCACAGAATGGTTCGCCGGCAAGCTGGTTTCGGGTGACACCGATGCGATCCTCCACTGGAAGGATGAGGCACCGTATCCGTCGGAGAACCACCCGACTGACGAGCATCTGATGCCGATCTTCTTTGCCTATGGGGCGGCAGGCGAGGGTGCAAAAGGGCGCCGCGTGCACGATTCGGTCGACCACGGCTTCTTTGCCAACGATTCCTATCTGTTCGACTGATCGCCGAGCAGCTAAATGATGCCCCTTCGATTGAGCTGAAAGGGCATTTCATGGATCGGCTGGTCAAGGCTTTCCAGAATTCGGTGCGGGCGTTCTCGCGGTTGATCCGCACCGAAGCGGCGTTCCAGCAGGAGATCATGCTGCTGGTCGCTGCACTCCCGATCGGCTGGTTCCTGGCCGAGACTTGGAGCGGCTATGCGCTGCTGATCGGCTCGATCCTCTTCCTCGTCACCGTCGAAGTTCTCAACACCGGCATCGAGGCGGCATGCGATGCTGTGAGCCGTGAGTTCAACATCGACATCCAACTCGCCAAGGACTGCGGCTCGCTTGCCGTGCTGATCTCGATCGTGATCGTGCTCGGCGTCTGGGGCTTCGCCATCGCCGAGCGCCTCCTCGGCCTTTCGATCTGACGGAGCCGTACCTACATGTCGGTCACCAAAGGAGACCGACATGGCTGATCAAGCCGATATCCACCATCTCGAATCCAGGGCAGGCCTGCCCGAGGATCTGCGCTGGCTGGTCGACAAATACCCGCGCGAGGACTGGTTCGACCATGACAACGTTCATGGCATGGCGTCGATGTGGCTGCAGCGGCATGACATGTTCCGCGAACTGGGCGCCATGCTCACCACGGGCATCGGCGACTATCGCGAGGGCCGCATGGATGCGCAGCAGTTCGCCCGCTGGTTTGCGCCGCGCCTCAACCACTTCCTCGGCAATCTCGACGGGCACCACAATGTCGAGGACCACCACTACTTTCCTGTCTTCGCCAACGCTGAAACGCGGCTAAGGCCAGGCTTCGAGATCCTCGATGCCGACCATCACCTGATCCATGAGGCGCTGGAACGCAATGCCGAGACGGCAAGCGCCTTTCTTCGTGCGCTCAAGGAAAGCGAAGACAGCCAGCGCTTCGCCGCCGACGCCTATGCCGACGAGAACGCGCGGCTGGTGGCGATGCTGACCAGGCATCTCGACGACGAGGAAGACCTGATCATCCCGCTGATCCTGGATCGCGGCGACCGCGACCTCATCGGCTGAATCTACTCGCGCGGTTCTTTCTTCACGACATGACGGGCGAGCAGCCAAGCTGCGACGGCCACCACCGCGCCGATGCCGAGCCCGATCAGCAGGCGCTGATGTCCTTTCAGCGCGTCGCCGATAATGTGCTCGGCACCGAGGCCGAAAACGTAGCCAAGGCTGACGAACAGCGCTGCCCAGGCCAGTGCGGACAGTGCGTTCAACGCAAGGAAGACGAGAACGGGAATGCGCGACAGCCCGGCGGCGATGCCGCCCGCCAGGCGCATGCCGTAGATATAGCGGTTGGCCAGAACGAACAGATACGGATGCGACTGCACCATCCGATAAGCGTGGCTGAATCCCGGCCGGCGACGCAGCAAGCGCACCCATTTGTGGTTCGAAAACCGGCGGCCCAGCACGAAGAACAGCGTGTCGCCGAGAAAGGCGCCGGACGCCGCCGTGGCAAAGGCCTGCCAGGGTGCAAACACCTGCTGATGGGCAAAGAAACCGCCGAGGATAGCCACGCTTTCGCCTTCGGCCATGCAGCCGACGAACACCGCCAAAAGCCCAAAGCGCTCGACGAGGCTGTGGATCGTGTCGATCATTGGGCCGGAGACTGCCCGGCGGCGGGAGGGGCGATGCGGCCGACTTGCTCGGCGAGCTCGCGGAGCTGTTGGCGCAGCAGGATGATCTCCTGGAAGCGGATTTCGTCGAGCTTCTCGTGCAGTGCCATGATCTCGATCTCGGCCTTGAGGTTCACCGCATAGTCATGTGCGGCATCGATGCGGTCGCGCTCGGCCTGCCGGTTCTGCGACATCATGATGATCGGCGCCTGCACTGCTGCGAGCATCGACAAGATGAGGTTGAGGAAGATGAATGGATAGGGATCGAAAGATTCGCGGCCAAGCATCCAGGCGTTGAGCCCGGTCCATGCTACGAGGAAAGCCAGGAAGGTAAGGATGAAGCTCCAGGAGCCGCCGATACGGGCTATTGCATCGGCAAGGCGGTCGCCGGTGCCTTCGTGTCGTTCCACGCTTTCGTTGACGTTGCGCGAGACGGCCTTCCTGTCGATCGCGCTTTGCAGCACCTTGTGCTCGACCTCGCTCAGGTTCTCGGATTTCCGGGCCAGCCAGCGGCCTGCAAGGTCAGCTACGGTCTTGTTCATGTTCCGCTCCGCACTGGTGAAGGCGCTGCTTGGCAGCGGCAAATCCATATAAGAAGATATTCGCGTGCGGCGCCAGAATGCGGGCGAGGAGGGACCAGGATGGATTTTGCGAAGATCAGGGCGCGGGCTGCCGACCGCAAGGGCGGCGAGGCGGTGCTGAAGTCGCTGCTCGGACCGGTGTCCGGTAATGCAGCACTTGCCAAGGTCAGCGACGACCGCATCCTCTCCACCATGGCCGAGCGGGTCTTTGCGGCCGGTTTCGTCTGGCGGGTCATCGAGCAGAAGTGGCCGGGCTTCGAGGAAGCCTTTCTGGGGTTCGAGCCGAAGCGGCTGTTGTTCCAGCCCGACGATTTCTGGCACGACTTGGCATCGGACAAGCGCATCGTGCGCAATCCGCAGAAAATCCGGTCGGTGCGCGACAATGCCGCCTTCGTCGAGCACGTATCGAAGGAGCATGGCGGCTTCGGCAAATTCTTGGCCGACTGGCCGGCCGACGACCAGGTCGGGCTCACCGCCTATCTCGGCAAGCACGGCAGCCGCCTTGGTGGCAACACCGGGCAGTACCTGCTGCGCTGGCTCGGCTGGGACACCTTCATCCTGTCGCAGGACATGATCCTGGCGTTGCGCGATGCCGGGCTCGACATCGGCGAAGCGGCCACGTCGAAGAAGGACCTCGCCAAGGTGCAGGCACAGATCAACGAATGGGCGGTGGCGACCGGGCTGCCGCGAGCGCATATCTCGCGCATCCTGTCGATGTCGATCGGCGTCAACCACCCGGCCGACGAACTCCGCGCCTACATGGGCGAATGATGGTCCAATCGATCGCCATTGCCCCCCACAAAGACGCAGGCTAAACCGCTGGCATGACGAAAAAATCCATCCCCGATATCCTCCGTGTCGCTGTCGCCCAGTTGAACCCGACTGTCGGTGACATCCAGGGCAATCTTGCCAAGGCGCGTGAGGCAAGGGCGGATGCGGCACGCCAGGGTGCCGACCTCGTGCTGTTCACCGAACTGTTCCTGGCCGGCTATCCGCCGGAAGATCTCGTGCTCAAGCCGGCCTTCCTGGCAGCGTGCGAACGGGCAGCAGAGGATTTTGCCAAGGACACCGCCGACAACGGCCCCGGCGTCATCATCGGGGTGCCGCTCAAGCGCAAGAGCGGCGTGCACAATGCGATCATCGTCGCCGATGGCGGCAAGGTCATTGCCGAACGCTTCAAGGTCGACCTGCCCAACTACGGCGAATTCGACGAGAAGCGCGTCTTCCAGGCCGGTCCCGACATGCCCGGGCCGGTCAATTTCCGCGGCGTGCGCCTCGGCATCCCGATCTGCGAGGATATCTGGGGCGAACTCGGCGTCTGCGAGACGCTGGCCGAGAGCGGTGCCGAAATCCTGCTGGTTCCGAACGGCTCGCCCTACTATCGCGCCAAGATGGATGTGCGCCACCAGGTGGCGATCCGCCAGGTGATCGAGAGCGGCCTGCCGCTGCTCTATGCCAACCAGCTTGGCGGGCAGGACGAGCTGGTGTTCGACGGCGCCTCGTTTGCGATCAATGCCGACCATTCGCTGGCGTTCCAGATGAGCCAGTTCGAGGAAACGGTGGCGATGACGCTGTGGCGGCGCGGCGACGAAGGCTGGGCCTGCGTCGAGGGGCCGATGTCGAAGATACCCGAGCGGGAAGAGGCCGATTATCGCGCCTGCATGCTGGGCCTGCGCGATTACGTCAACAAGAATGGCTTCAAGAACGTTGTGCTCGGCCTATCGGGCGGCATCGATTCGGCGATCTGCGCGGCGCTCGCCGTCGATGCGCTGGGCGAGGAGCGGCTGCGGGCGATCATGATGCCTTACCGCTACACCTCGTCCGACTCGCTGAAAGATGCCGAGGACTGCGCCCGCGCGCTCGGCTGCCGCTATGACATCGTGCCGATCCACGAGCCTGTCGATGGGTTTTCGCATGCGTTGACGCAGCTGTTCGAAGGCACCAAGGAAGGCATCACCGAGGAAAACCTGCAGTCGCGCGCCCGCGGCACGATCCTGATGGCCGTGTCCAACAAGTTCGGCTCGATGGTGGTGACGACGGGCAACAAGAGCGAGATGTCGGTCGGTTATGCCACGCTCTACGGCGACATGAATGGCGGCTTCAATCCGATCAAGGACCTCTACAAGATGCAGGTCTATGCGCTGTCGCGCTGGCGCAATACCCAGGTACCGCCCGGCGCACTCGGCCCCTCGGGCGAGGTGATCCCCAAGAACATCATCGACAAGGCGCCTTCCGCCGAACTGCGTCCCAACCAGACCGACCAGGATTCGTTGCCGCCATATCCTGATCTCGACGACATCCTGGAGTGCCTGGTCGAGAACGAGATGGGGGTCGACGAGATCGTGGCGCGCGGCCATGACCGCGACACCGTCCACCGCATCGAGCACCTGCTTTACATCGCCGAATACAAGCGGCGGCAGGCGGCGCCGGGCGTGAAGATCACCAAGAAAAACTTTGGCCGCGACCGGCGCTACCCGATTACAAATCGATTCAGGGATCGCGGATAAAAGCCTGAAATCAATAGCATATCATGCGGCGGGTTTCCGCCGGAAGGAATGACCCATGGCTGTGGTCGAGATCAGCTTTGACCTGTCGCGCATCGATTTCGGCAAGACGTCGGAAGTCATCAAGGCGAGCTATTGGGGCGCGGAGCGAAGCGACGAGATCAACCGGCGCGCCTTCGACAACTCACTCTGCGTGGGCGCCTATCTCGACCGGCGGCAGGTCGGTTTCGCCAGGGTGGTCACCGACAATGCCTGCTTCGCCTATGTCTGCGATGTGATCGTCTGGCCCGAACATCGTGGCCTCGGAATCGGCACGGGCCTCGTGCAGGCGCTGCTCGACCATCCGGACCTTGCCAGCGTGACCGGCTGGAGCCTGCGCACCAGCGACGCGCATGGCCTCTACAACAAGTTTGGCTTCGAGGTTTCGAACGACGGCATGTACATGCGCCTGGCGCGGCAGCCAGCCGCTCACGCATAGACCGGGCCGGTGTCTTACATCGCCTTCGTCCGAGACAATCCGCGCTGGCTTGCCGGCGGGTTCCTGCTCACCTTCTTCTCGACCTTCGGCATGACA
This sequence comes from Aminobacter aganoensis, assembly GCF_014206975.1. GTDB lineage: Bacteria > Pseudomonadota > Alphaproteobacteria > Rhizobiales > Rhizobiaceae > Aminobacter > Aminobacter aganoensis. The sequence continues at coordinate 402,618 of NZ_JACHOU010000001.1, read as the reverse complement.
TCGTTCGTCGCTTTGTCGGCCGGCGACATCCGCCGCGACTATGGTCTGTCGCATGGCGAGTTCGGCACGATCTACATGTTTGCGACACTGGCCAGCGCCTTGAGCCTGCCGTATCTCGGCCAGATCGTCGACCGCCGCAGCGTGCGCAACGTGGCGCTGTTCATCGTGCCGATGCTGGCGCTGGCAAGCGCCTCGATGGCGCTGTCGCAGCACCTCGCGCTGTTATTCGTGACGATCTATCTGCTGCGCCTGTTCGGCCAGGGCATGATGGTGCATGCCGCCTACACAGCGACCGCGCGCTGGTTTTCGGCGCAAAGGGGGCGCGCGCTTTCGACCGTCATCCTCGGCCACAATGCCGGCGACGGCATCCTGCCGATGGCATTCGTGCTGATCTCCGCCGCGGTCGGCTGGCGCAACAGCTGGCTGCTGTCGGCAGCCGTGCTGGCGTTTGTCGCGGTGCCGGCAATTGCCGTTCTGGTGGCCAGGGACCGGAAGCCGCGCCCGTCGGACCCTGCGGCTCGCCGGGTCGATGCGCGCGACTGGACGCGGGCCGAGGTCGTCCGCGATCCGATCTTCTATGTCTTGCTGCTAGGCGTGATGGCGCCGGGCCTGATCGTGACGACCCTGTTTTTCCACCAGGTCTATCTGGTGGAGTTGCGAGGCTGGTCGCTCGAGGTCTTCGCCTCGTCCTACCTGGTGACCGCGCTGGTCAATGCCGCCTTCACGCTGGTGGTCGGCCAACTCATCGACCGCTTTTCCGGCTTGTCGCTGCTGCCTTTCGTGTTGCTGCCGCTGGGGCTCGCCTGCCTGTTGCTGGGCCTCGTCGACGCGCAGTGGAGTGCCTTCGGCTTCATGGCGCTGCTCGGCGTCTCGAACGGTTTGTCGACGATGCTGTTCGGCGCCGTCTGGCCCGAAGTCTACGGCTTGAAGCACCTTGGCTCGATCAGGGCACTGATCGTGGCCGCCGGGGTACTCGCCTCTGCAATCGGACCGGGCCTGACCGGGTTCCTGATCGATGGCGGCGTGAGTTATCCCGGCCAGATTTTGGCAATGGGCTTCTACTGCTTTGCCGTTTCATTCATCCTGCTGCTGGCGTCGCGCCGGGTACGAGCGCGGAGCCATGTCGAGGCTGCGCCTGTCGCAGCCTGAGCGAGGCCGGTCACTTTCCGGAAATGCCTTCGACGGTTTCGCGCCGGTCGTAGACGTGGTCGACGATGCCCCAGTTCCTGGCTTCCTCCGCCGTGAAGAAGAAGTCGCGGTCGAGAACGCGTGAAACCTCCTCTTCGGTTCGTCCACAGTGCTCGGCATAGAGGCGCGTCATGCGGCGCTTGAGCTTGAGGATGTCCTCGGCATGGCGCTCGATGTCGGAAGCCTGGCCGCGGAAGCCGCCGGAGGGCTGGTGCAGGATCACGCTGGCATTGGGCAGGGCAATGCGCCGGCCAGGCTCGCCGGCCATCAGCAGGAACGAGCCCATCGAGCCCGCCGTGCCCATGCACAGGGTCGAGACAGGGCAGCGGATGAACTGCATGGTGTCGTAGATGGCGAAGCCGCTGGTCACCACGCCGCCGGGCGAGTTGATGTAGAACGAGATTTCGCGATTGGGGTTTTCCGACTCGAGGAACAGCAGCTGCGCGCAGATCAGCGACGCCGAATTGTCGTCGACCTCGCCGTTGAGGAAGACGATCCGCTCGCGCAGCAGCCGCGAGAAGATGTCGAAGGAGCGTTCGCCGCGGGGCGACTGTTCGACGACCATGGGGACGAGTTGCATCGTGTCGCGCATGCGCGAGTTCCTTCCATCGTTGGGAGTGGTTTGGGTTAGGCGGCGCGCGCCATGATCGGCGGGCTGTTCGAGTTGGCCGCGCCACCGATCCGTCGGCCGCTTTCGGCGCTGTGGGTCAGGCGGAACCATGTGCCGCCGCCCGGCTGCGCTTCGAGGTCGAAGGTCACGAAACTCTCCGGCTCGCTCGCCGAGGCGTCGTTCCAGGCATAGCGAACACGTGAAAAGGGCAGGGCCTCGACGATCCGGTAGGCAGGTCCGCTCGTATCTGCGGACACCTCGTCCGCTGCGGGCACGTCGAGCCAGGCCGAGATCAGTTCAGGCACGGTCAGCGCACGCCAGACCTTCTCCGGGTCTGCCTCAAGTTCGCATTCGACGACGATCGCCTCGCTCCGGTCGTCGGTTTCGGCCATGTCCGTCATTGGTCCATCTCCTTGAGCAAGGTCTTCAGTCGCTCGACGCGGTCCGGCCAGAAGGCACGATAGCGGGCCAGCCAGTCGAACAGCGGCTTCAGCCCGTCGGGGTTGACGCTGTAGTTGGTGTGCCGGCCGGCCCGTTCTTCACTGATCAGCCCGGCGCCGCGCAGCACCGCGATATGCTGCGAGACGGCGGGCTGCGAGATTTCGAGGCCTTCGCGCAGTTCGGTCGCGTTCTTCCCGCCGGACAGCAGCCTGTCGAACACGGCACGTCGCGTCGGGTCGGAAAGGGCGCGGAATACGTCAGATTCGTTCATGGATTTCAGATAAGCATACACTTATCTATTGCGCAAGCGGTACTCGTCGGCATGCTTGTTCTGGCACAATTGGCTTCGGTCCAGACCGGGACTTGGCGAAGCAAAGTTGCTCGGTTATAAGCAACTCCTTCGCGGCCACTAACAGGGAGGTCTGAATGCCAGAATATGACATGTCCTCCCGAGGTTCGAACCGAGGCCATTGACCTCGCGAACCGCCTTCGGTGTCTTTTGTTCCCGACGCCGCCGTACCGCGACTTCCTGATTCCATAAGAATTATTCGTCGCGCCCTTGAACATCTTTTTTCTCTGAGGATGGCGTCGGTTTCGACGCCTCGATGACATCATGGCTCGTTTTCGTATCGACCTGCGCGGCGGCGCCTTCCGCAGCGTTCTGGGATTCACTTTCAGGCACTGGAAGCACCAGCCGGTGCGGCTCGTCGTCATTTCGGCGGCCGTTCTCGTCTCGACCATGGCCGACGTGATGACGCCGCTCTACTCGGGTCGGCTGATCGACGCCGTCGCCAGTGGCGCTGCGACCGATGAGGTGGCGTGGAACGCTGCCCTGGCGGCGTTCTTCACGCTGCTGGCGCTGGCGACCGGTTCGCTGGTGTTCCGTCACATCGCGTTTGCCGGCATCATCGAGCTGACGCTCAAGATGATGTCCGACATTGCCCAAGACGCGTTCCATCGCGTCCAGCGCTTTTCGACCGACTGGCATGCCAACAGCTTCGCCGGTTCGACGGTGCGCAAGGTGACGCGCGGCATGTGGGCGCTCGACCTGCTCAACGACACGCTGCTGGTGGCGCTGTTGCCGTCGATCGTGATGCTGGTGGGCTCGACACTCCTGCTGGGCTGGCACTGGCCGATGATGGGCCTGATCATTGCAGCGGGCTCGCTCATCTTCATCGCGCAGACGGTGGTGATGTCGCTCGGCTTCGTCGCGCCGGCGGCAAGCCTTGCCAACCGCTGGGACACGCGGCTGGGTGGTTCGCTCGCCGATGCCGTCAGCTGCAACTCCGTGGTCAAGGCGTTCGGCGCCGAAGAGCGTGAGGAAGGCCGGCTTGCCAAGGTGATCGCCAAGTGGCGCCACCGCACGGCGAGAACCTGGATGCGCGGGACGATCAACGGCACGTCGCAGAACGTCACCCTGGTTCTGCTGCGCGCCGCGATCATCGGCTTTGCGTTGACGCTCTGGGCGGGCGGACAGGCGAGCGCGGGCGATATCGCCTTCGTGCTGACGTCGTTCTTCCTGCTGCAGGGCTATCTGCGCGATGTTGGCATGCACATCCGCAACCTGCAGCGCTCGGTCAACGACATGGAGGAACTGGTCGACATCCAGGGCCAGCCGCTCGGCGTCGCCGACCGGCCGGGCGCCAAGCCGATCCAGATCCGCGATGGCGGCATCGAGTTCGACAATGTGACCTTCCACTATGGCACTCACGCGTTGCCGCTCTACCGGGATTTCTCCGTGTCGATCAGGCCGGGCGAGCGTGTCGGCCTTGTCGGTCACTCGGGTTCGGGCAAGACGACATTCGTCAAGCTAATCCAGCGGCTGTACGACGTCGGCGGCGGCCGGATCACCATCGATGGGCAGGATATCGCCAGGACGACGCAGTCGTCGCTGCGTTCGCAGGTGGCGATCGTCCAGCAGGAGCCGATCCTGTTCCACCGGTCGCTTGCCGAGAACATCGCCTATGCCCGCCCGGGCGCGACGCAGGCCGAGATCGAACACGCGGCGAAACTCGCCAGCGCGCATGATTTCATCCAGCGCCTGCCCAAGGGCTACGGCACGCTTGTCGGTGAACGCGGCGTCAAGCTGTCGGGCGGCGAACGCCAGCGCGTGGCCATCGCGCGGGCATTCCTGGCCGATGCGCCGATCCTGATCCTCGACGAGGCGACTTCCAGCCTCGATTCGGAATCGGAGGTGCTGATCCAGGAGGCCATGGAGCGGTTGATGGTCGGACGCACGACACTGGTCATCGCGCACCGGCTGTCGACGGTGCGGGCGCTCGACCGGCTGCTCGTCTTCGATCGGGGCGAGATCGTCGAAGAGGGCCGGCACGAGGCACTGGTCCGCCTCGACGGCGGTATTTACCGCCGGCTGTTCGAGCGCCAGGCACTGGAGCTTACGAAAGGTCTGGTCTGATCTTGAAAGGGCCGCGAGTGATCGCGGCCCTTACTTCGTCTCATAGGCGGAAGTAGTCCTATTGGTCGGCTTCCATTTGAAGCAAGCTTGCATTATTTCTGGAAAGGAGGTGCGGGGGCGCCGTCTTGTCAACGCAAAAGCCTTCCGCTACGCCCCGATCATGACAGTTACAGTTCGCTTCGCACCTTCACCCACCGGACGCATCCACATCGGCAATGCGCGCACGGCCCTGTTCAACTGGCTGTTTGCGCTCAAGCACAAGGGGCGTTTCGTCCAGCGCTTCGACGACACCGATGTCGAGCGCTCGCGCCAGGAATTCGCCGATTCGATCCTCTACGACCTGCACTGGCTCGGCATCTTCCCCGACCAGACCGAATACCAGTCGCGCCGCTTTGCCAGCTATGACGCGGCCGTCGACAGGCTCAAGGCGGCCGGTGTGCTCTATCCCTGCTACGAAACGACGGAAGAGCTCGACTTGCGCCGCAAGGTGCGCCGTACCCGCGGCCTGCCGCCGGTCTACGGGCGCGAGGCGCTGAAGCTCACCGATGCCGAACGCGCGTCCTACGAACATGACGGGCGCAAGCCGCACTGGCGCTTCCTGCTGCCCAATTTCACGTCGGACCCGTTCGAGACCGAGCGCACCGAAATCCACTGGAACGATGTCGTGCGTGGGGAGGAGACCGTCGATCTGGCCTCCCTGTCCGATCCGGTTCTTGTGCGCGAGGACGGAACCTATCTCTACACGCTGCCGTCGGTGGTCGACGATATCGAGATGGGGATCACCCACGTCATCCGCGGCGACGATCACGTCACCAACACCGGCGTCCAGATTGCGATCTTCCGCGCGCTCGGTGCCGAACCGCCGGCATTCGGCCACCACAACCTGCTGACCACGGCGTCGGGCGAGGGGCTTTCCAAGCGCACCGGTGCGCTGTCGATCGAAAGCCTGCGCGACAGCGGCATCGAGCCGTTGTCGGTCGCTTCGCTCGCCGTGCTTGTCGGGACGTCGGAGAATGTCAGGGCGGTGCCGAGCCTTGCCGAACTGGCCGAGAAATTCGATCCGGCGGCGACCTCGAAGTCGGCGTCGAAATTCGATCCCGACGAGCTCATCGTGCTCAATCGCTCGCTCCTGCACCACACGTCCTTCGACGAAGTGCGTGACCGCCTGATGGTGCTCGGCGTCAGTGGCCCGCATGCGGAGGCGTTCTGGATGGCCGTGCGCGGCAATCTCGACCGGCTTGCGGACGCGGTTTCGTGGTGGAAGATCCTGCGCGAGGGGCCGCAGCCGGCGGCCGAGATCGCCGACGAGGATCGCGAGTTCCTCGGCCAGGCCTTCGATCTTCTGCCCGACGAGCCATGGGACGGCAATGTCTGGAAGGACTGGACGGCCAAGGTAAAAAAGGCGACCGGCCGCAAGGGCAAGGCGCTGTTCATGCCGCTGCGGCTCGCCCTTACCGGGCTGGAGTCGGGCCCGGAGCTCGCAGATCTGTTGCCGCTCGTGGGTCGGGAAGGAACGCTGGCCCGACGGCCCTGACCTTTCGGTCTGGGTCGGGTGCTGCCTTGGGAGCGACCGGCATCGGCGCCTCGTCCTTCTGGGCCGGTCTGGCCGCCTTGGGCACGGCACGTCCTTCGCCGCCGACAATTGAAAAGTTGCTGTTCTGGCCGATGTTGCAGCCGCAGGCCGGCACGCGGGGCAAATCCACCCGCTTGTATCGGTAGGCGGTCGGCAGGTTGCCGTAGGGTTGGCCGGAGCGGGCGGAAACCATGCTTTCCTGCGGCTGGCCGCCATTGAGGTGATAGAACAGCTCGATGTCGGTGCCTGGGCAACTCGCTTCGCAGTTCTTCTCGTCGCGCTGGAAATCCGAGACGTCGGCAGCATTCGACATCGGAAAGAAATAGCCGTCGCAGGTCCGCACGCAGAGCGTGCGGTATTCGCCCGTTCCCTGTTGCTGGTCGCGGCCGATCACGATGCGCTGCGGGTAGCGCTCGTCGGCATCGAGGGTTTCGGAACTGCCGCCGCGAATGATCGTGACCCCGGCCTGGTTCTCGGCTGGCTCAGCGCTGACGGACTCGTCGTCCTCTTCCTCAGGCTGATCGTAGCAACCAGCCCGTTCGAGTGCGTCGAGGATACGGATCCGTTCGGCGCGGGCATTCCGGTTGGGGCGCATCGCCGGCCTGCTTTCCAGATGGCCGAGATTGTTCTCCATCCTGGCGATCCGGGCATTTAGGTCGGCGCAGGCGGCAACCATGCCGGGCGCAATGGCCCTGCCGCAGCCGAGGTCGGCCGCCCTTATACGGGCCAGGTCGATCTGGTCGCGCTGGGTGTTTGCGGCAGCGGTGAATTCGTCCGGCTGGACGAAGCTGCCGCTTGGCTGGGCGGGCAAGCCGGCCAGTTCCGCCTCGAGTTGAAGGCATTGTGGCGAGGCGGCCAGGGCGGTTGATGCGACGAACACCGACAGGACGGCGGCCAGCGCATGCGCCGGCCACCTCATCGTCCTTGTCGTTGTGCCGCGCCCGAACATGCCGCTCCCTGGCAGGATCGACTCAACCTAGTACCAGCGAGGTTAGCCGTTTGTTTGGTAACGGCGAACCTTCAGCTGGCGGTATGAGCCCGCTGCGAGGCCTCGACCACCGCGAGCGCCGTCATGTTGACGATGCCGCGCGACGTGACCGATGGCGTCAGGATGTGGGCCGGCTGGGCCGTGCCGAGCAGGATCGGCCCGACATGCAGCGCGTCCATCATGGTCTTGACCGTCGTCAACGCGATGTTTGCGGCGTCGAGATTGGGGAAGACCAGAAGGTTGGCTTCACCCTTCAGCGTCGAGTGCGGATAGACGCGCTGGCGCAACACTTCCGACAGTGCGGAATCGCCGTGCATCTCGCCGTCGCTGGCGAGCTCGGGCGCTATGCGCTTCAGGATCGCGGCTGCCTGCCGCATCTTCTGCGCGCTTTGCGAATCGCGCGAGCCGAAATTCGAATGCGACAGCAGGGCGGCCTTCGGCTCGATGCCGAAGCGTCGGATCTCGTCGGCCGCGAGCATCGTCATCTCGGCGATCTCTTCGGCGCTCGGGTCGACCGTCACATAGGTGTCGGTGAAAAACAGGACGCCGCGCTGCGAGATCAGCATCGAAAGCGCCGACAGGTCACGATCCTTGACGCCGTCGCGGGCGCCGACGATCAGCGTGACATTGCGCAGATGGCGCTCGAAACGGCCTTCCAGCCCGCAGATCATGGCGTCGGCGTCGCCACGCTTCAGCGCAATGGATGCAATGACCGTATTGTTGGTCCGCACCATGGTGCGTGCCGCCTCCGGCGTGATGCCCTGGCGGCCACCGAGATCGATCAGGTGGTCGACATAGTGGCGATAGCGCGGATCGTCCTCGGGATTGATGACCTCGAAGTCGACGCCGGGACGAATGCGCAGGCCGTAGCGCTTGAGGCGGACCTCGATGACATGCGGACGGCCGATCAGGATCGGCTTGGCAAGGCCTTCCTCCAGCACCACCTGGGCGGCGCGGAGCACGCGCTCGTCCTCGCCGTCGGCGTAGATGACGCGATTGGCCGTCGCCTGCTTGGCATTGGAGAAGATCGGCTTCATCACCAGGCCGGAACGGAAGACGAAGCGGCTGAGCTTTTCGACATAGGCGGTGAAGTCGGTGATCGGGCGGGTGGCGACGCCGGTCTCGCAGGCGGCCTGGGCGACGGCAGGCGCGATGCGCAGGATCAGCCGGGGGTCGAAAGGCGACGGGATCAGGAAGTCGGGACCGAAGGTCGGCGTCTCGCCCGAATAGGCGCGGGCGGCGACATCCGACGGCTCCTCGCGGGCAAGGGCGGCGATCGCGCGCACCGCAGCCATCTTCATCTCTTCATTGATCGCGCTGGCGCCGCAGTCGAGCGCGCCGCGGAAGATGTAGGGGAAGCACAGCACGTTGTTGACCTGGTTCGGGAAGTCCGAACGGCCAGTGCAGATCATGGCGTCCGGCCGAGCGGCCCGTGCTTCCTCGGGCATGATCTCGGGCTTGGGATTGGCGAGCGCGAGGATCAGCGGCTTTTCGGCCATCTGGCTGAGCAGTTCCGGCTTCAGCACGCCGGCGGCGGACAGGCCGAGAAACACGTCGGCACCGCCGATGACATCGGCCAGCACGCGGGCATTGGTGTCCTTGACGTAAGGGTCCTTCCAGCGGTCCATCTCCTCGGTACGGCCCTTGTGGGCGACGCCGAAGCGGTCGGTGACCCAGATGTTTTCGACCAGGGCGCCGAGCGACACCAGCAGGTTGAGGCAGGCAAGCGCTGCGGCACCCGCACCCGAGGTGACGATCTTGACATCCTCGATCTTCTTGCCGGCGAGTTCCAGGCCGTTGAGCACCGCCGCTGCGACGATGATCGCGGTGCCATGCTGGTCGTCGTGGAAGACGGGAATGCGCATCTTCGCCTTCAGGCGCTCCTCGACGTCGAAGCACTCGGGTGCCTTGATGTCCTCGAGGTTGATGCCGCCGAAGGTCGGCTCGAGTGCCGAGATGGTGTTGACCATCTGGTCGATCTCGGGGGCATCGATCTCGATGTCGAAGACGTCGATGCCGGCAAACTTCTTGAACAGGACGGCCTTGCCCTCCATCACCGGCTTGGACGCCAGCGGGCCGATATTGCCGAGGCCGAGCACGGCCGTGCCGTTGGAGATGACAGCCACCAGGTTGGCGCGGCCGGTGTAGTCGGCGGCGGTTTCGGGGTCTTCCTTGATGGCGATGCAGGGGGCGGCGACGCCGGGCGAATAAGCGAGTGCCAGGTCGCGCTGGTTGCCCAGTGGCTTGGTCGCCTGGATTTCCAGCTTTCCCGGGACGGGGTGTTTGTGGAAAAAGAGCGCTGCCTGATCGAGATCGGAGAGCGCTTCCTTCTTCTTGTTGTCCCCGGCCATCTCTAACTCCTTTAGAATCCGCATCAAAGGCCGTTCTTAGCACGACGGCCGCATATTTCGAGGTGTCAATGCCAAAACGGCATTGAAGCACTTTCAAGCGCCGGAACGGAAATCATTCCAGCGGCTTGGCGCCAGATGTTGAGATGCTGAGTCAGCCTCTCCGAGGGTCAGAACGAACTGACATACAGTCCGCCGTCGACGGGAACGTTCTGCCCGGTCATGTATCCCGCGTGAACCGAGCACAGGAAGGCGCAAATCTGGCCGAATTCTTCCGGCGTTCCAAGCCTGCCCGCGGGCACTTCGGCGCTCAACCGGGCACGTCGGGCCGCTCCCTGGGCCGGGTCCTCGATGCTGCCCGGCTCGTGGGGACCGCGAAGGCGGTCGGTGTCGAGCTTGCCCGGCAGCATGTTGTTGATGGTGACGTTGCGGTTGGCGACGGTGCGCGCCACGCCGGCCAGGAATGCCGTGAGCCCGGCGCGCGCGCCCGACGAAAGGTCGAGGCCCGGAATCGGCGTGTAGACCGACAGCGACGTGATGTTGACGATGCGGCCAAAGCCGCGTTCGGCCATGCCGTCGATCACCGCTTTGATCAGTTCGATCGGGGTGACCATGTTGTTGGTCACGCCTTCGAGGATATTTGCCCGGTCGAGCTCGCGAAAATCGCGATAGGGCGGGCCGCCATTGTTGTTGACCAGGATATCGGGAGACGGGCAGGCGGCGAGAAGCGCCTTCTGCACCTGGGGATCGGAGACGTCGCCGGCGATTTCGGTGACGGCCACGCCGAAGCGCTGGCGGATTTCCGTCGCGGTGCGGCTGAGCGCGCCCGCATCGCGGCCGTTGAGGAAAAGTTCGCATCCCGCTTCGGCCAATGCGATGGCGCAACCCTTGCCCAGTCCGCGGCTTGACGCGCAGACGATTGCCTTCTTGCCCCGGATGCCGAGATCCATGATGTGCGTCTCCTGTCGGTGATGGCCCACCCTAGGTCCAAGGCGCGGCCGCCGCAATCGTCATACGCCTGTTGCATGAATCTGGGCATAGCCACCGCGACAGCAACGGGTGAAATGCCATGTCCGGCACCAGCACACGCAGTTTCCGAACGCTCTTCATCTCCGATGTCCATCTGGGCTCGAAGGGTGCCAAGGCCGACTTTCTGATCGATTTCCTGCGCCATCACGAGGCGGAGGCTATCTATCTCGTCGGCGACATCATCGATGGCTGGCGCTTGCGCCGCTCCTGGCATTGGCCGCAGACCCACAATGACGTCGTCCAGAAGCTGCTGCGCCAGGCCCGCAAGGGCACTTCCATCACCTACATCGCCGGCAATCACGACGAGTTCGCCCGCATGTTCCAGGGCGTGCATTTCGGCGGCATCGTCGTCGCCGACCGTGCCATCCACGAAGCGGCCGACGGCAAGCGCTTCCTGGTCATCCATGGCGATCAGTTCGACGCCGTGGTGCAAAATGCCCGATGGCTCGCCTATCTCGGCGACTTCGCCTACGACGCGGCGATGGCGACGAACCGGATCGTGGCGCGTTTCCGCCGCACCTTCGGCATGCCCTACTGGTCGTTCTCGTCCTGGGCCAAGGTCAAGGTCAAGAAGGCGGTGAACTTCATCGGCGCCTTCCAGGACGTTTTGACCGAAGAGGCCAGGCGTTCCGAGGTCGATGGCGTCATCTGCGGCCACATCCATCATCCGGCGATCGAGAGCTTCGACGGCATCCAGTACATCAACACCGGCGATTGGGTGGAAAACTGCACGGCCGTGGCCGAGAATTTCGACGGTAGCTTCGTCATCCTGCGCTGGCCGCATGTGCTGGCAGGGCAATTGGTGAACGAGCCCTTCGTGCCGATGGTCGTCGACCAGCGCGTCGACAAGGCGGCCTGAACGGACAACCCGGATGTGCCGTTCAAGACATGCTTCCCGCCACAGGCGGGAAGGGCCGGGCCATGCGCCCGTCGGCGAGCCAGACAAGACGCTGCCAGTGCACGAGCGGGCGTTGCGCCTCGGCGTGTATGACCATCCTGGCGACCCGAGCGGCAAGTCGGCTTGGCCGACCAGGACCGGCAGGCGTGGCCCAACCCCTGGGCGGCTTGGCGATCCGGGCCGCTTTCGCCGCCCCGACAGCCATGGTATTGGAACAGCAAATCGGTGAGGCTTGCTAGGATCGGGTCTGCACCCGGACCGCATACCTGCCATGAAACTTCCGCCTCTCACGCCAGAACAGCAGGTCAAGCCGCAGCGCTTCGAGCTGCGCATATCGCTGCTGTTCGCCGCATTGTTCGTGCCGATGGGCGTGCACCTGCCGTATTTCCCGCTCTGGCTCGAAGCCAAGGGGTTCGATCCCGAACAGATCGCCATCATCCTTTCGGCACCGATGTTCCTGCGCGTCATCACCACGCCGTTGATCGCGGCGATGGCCGACCGCGCCAGGGACCGCGCCAACGTCTTCATCTTCCTTGCCGCCTCGGCGCTGTTGCTTTCGCTCGGCTATTTCCTGGAACCTGCCTATCTCATCGTGCTGGCCGTCTCGCTGGCGCTTGCCGTGGTCTGGACGCCGCACTCGCCGATCGCCGATTCGCTGGCTCTGTCGGGCGTTCGCCGCTACGGTTCCGATTATGCGGCGATGCGCATTTGGGGCTCGATCGCCTTTCTCGCCGGCAGCCTGGGCGCAGGGTTCATCCTGTCATGGACAGGCGCGGATGCGGTGCCCGTCATCATCTCGATCGGGCTTCTGGGCTGCTTCCTGATGTCGTTCATCACGCCTCGCCTGGGCAGGCCGAGACAGGCTTCGCCGTTGTCGGCGGCCGACATGCAGCAGGCGCCGAAGCTGTTCAACCGCTACTTCCTGCTGATGGCCGGTGGCACCGGGGTGATCATCGGCAGCCACGGTTTCCTTTACGGTTTCGTGTCGATCTACTGGAAATCTCTCGGCATCGACGAAACCATTGTCGGGCTGCTGTGGAGCTGGGGGGTGGCGGCGGAAATCGTCATGTTCATGTTTTTCACCCGGCTGTTCGGTTCCAGGTCGACGGCGCTGGTGCTCGTCCTGGCTGGCGCCGGTGCGATCGTCCGTTGGATCGCGTATCCGCTGATCTGGCCCCTGGGACTTGGCGTGCCGGGCTTCTTCGCGGTGCAAAGCCTGCACGCGCTGTCGACGGCCCTGGTGCTGATCGGTGTGCAGAAGCTGATTGCCGAGTCCATCCCCGAAGAGCGCACCGGCGCCGCACAAGGCGCCGCCTATTTCACCAACGGCATGTCGATGGCGATCGTGACGCTGGTTTCGGGCCCGCTCTACGAGCGCTTCGGCGTCAACGGCTTCTTTTTCATGGCCGGTGTCGCGGCTTGCGCCATCGTCCTCGTGGTGCTGGCTTCGCGCTCAGCCCCAGAGCGCGGACAGGGGCGGAGACACCATTGAGCCGTTGTAGATGAGCCCCGGCGAGCGGTCGCGCGCCAGGAGCAAGGGGCCATCGAGATCGACGAAATCGGCATCCTGGGCAAGCAGCACCGCCGGCGCCATGGCGAGCGAGGTGCCGACCATGCAGCCGACCATCACCTGGAAGCCGAGCATTCGGGCGCGGTCGCGCAGTTCGAGCGCCGCCGTCAGGCCGCCCGACTTGTCGAGCTTGATGTTGACGGCGTCGTAGAGGCCCTTGAGCCCGTCAAGATCTGCGGCGCTGTGGACGCTTTCGTCGGCACAGATCGGCACCGGGTGCGGAATGCGCCCCAGGATCTGGTCGGCCCCCGCCGGCAGCGGCTGTTCGATCAGCGCGATCCGCAGCTCCGCGGCTGCAGCCAGGTTTTCGGCGATGTTGGTGTCGGTCCAGCCTTCGTTGGCGTCGAGAATGATGCGGCTGTGCGGTGCCGCTTCGGTCACCGCGCGGATGCGGGCAATATCGTTGTCGCCGCCGATCTTGACCTTGAGCAACGGACGCATGGCGTTGGCGCGCGCCTGTGCTGCCATCGCCTCGGGTTCGCCCAGGGACAGCGTGTAGGCGGTCTCGATCGCGCGAGGCGAGGTCAGGCCGAGCCTTGAGGCAACTGCGGTGTTGGTCGTCCTTGCCTCGAGGTCCCACAAGGCGCAGTCAACGGCGTTGCGGGCCGCGCCTGCAGGCATGAGAGAGAGCAGGTCCGTCCGATTGGCGCCATATTCGACTGCATGCCGCGCCTGCTCGATTGCCTCACGGACGCTGGCCATGGTCTCGCCGTAGCGTTTGTAGGGCACGCATTCGCCGCGTCCGGTGAAGCCTGATTCGGTGATCGTGCAGGTGATGACCTCGGCTTCGGTCTTGGAACCGCGCGAGATCGTGAACGTTCCGGCGATGGGAAAGCGCTCATCTTCGACCGAAAGGACACGCACCATGAAAATCTTCTCCGTTCAACTGCTTGGCGGGGTTGCGAAAATCGACAGGCAGCAGCCGACACGTTAAGTAGGGTGCCATGTTGACCATCGGCAAACGGGAAGCAAGCGGCGGGGCAGCCGACGGCCGAGATCACCGACCGCAGGTTGCTGTGGCGGAGCGTGGGGGCGTGCTTGCCTGCGTCTTCACCGGCATCTGGACCACCCGCACCGTAGCCCTCGTCGATGCTGAAATGCGCACGCTCGAAGCCCGCAAGGGCTTTGCGGCACTGGCGCTCGACCTGTCCGGCATCGAGAAGATGGACACTGCCGGCGCCTGGGTCATCGACAGGCTGGTCTGCGCCAATGAAAAAAGGGGCGTCGAGGTCAAGATGGAAGGCCGCAGCGAAGCGGCCAACGTCCTGCTTGGTGCCGTTGGCGAGGCCGTGCGGCGCGAGGGCGATTCGGCTGCCGTGGTCCAGCCGAACATCGTCATCCGTATGCTGGAGGCGGTGGGCCGGCGTGTCTATGAGATGCGCGACGACTTCCTGTCTTCGATGAACATTCTGGGCGCGACCATCCGTGGCGCCCAGATGAAGCTCGGGCGCGGCCATGCGGTCAACCCGGCGGCCATCTTCGCCCAGATCGACCGCATGGGCGTCGGCGCGATTCCCGTGGTCTTGTTGATGTCCGGCATCGTCGGCGCCATCGTCGCCCAGCAGGGCGCGTTCCAGCTCAGCTATTTCGGGGCCGACATCTTCGTCGTCGACCTGATCGGCGTGCTGGTGCTGCGCGAACTCGGCGTGCTGATGACGGCGATCATGATCGCCGGCCGCTCGGGCAGCGCGATCACCGCGGAAATCGGCTCGATGAAGATGCGCGAGGAGGTCGACGCGCTGACGGTCATCGGCCTCAACCCGATCGGCGTGCTGGTGTTTCCACGGCTGGTGGCGCTGGTCATTGCGCTGCCCTGCCTTTCGATCCTGGCCAATTTCGCCGCCCTTGGCGGCGGCATGGCCACGGCCTGGTTCTACTCCGACATTCCGCCGGCGGCTTTCATCGACCGCCTGCGCGTTGCGATCGATCTCAGCACCATCTTTGCCGGGCTGATCAAGGCGCCGTTCATGGCCATCATCATCGGCACCATCGCGTCCGTCGAAGGCCTCAAGGTCGGCGGCAGCGCGGAATCGCTGGGCCGCCACGTCACCGCGTCGGTGGTCAAGGCCATCTTCGTCGTCATCATTCTCGATGGCCTGTTTGCCATGTTTTACGCAGCGATCAATTTCTGACATGGCGAGCGGGACAAAGACCATTCAATCGGAAGGCCAGAGCCTGAATGGCAAGGGCGACGTGCTGCTGTCGGTTCGAGACCTGACGGTTGCCTTCGAAGAAAAGGTCATCCTGGAAAAGCTCGATCTGGACATCAAGCGCGGCGAGATTCTCGGTTTCGTCGGCGCCTCCGGTTCCGGCAAATCGGTGCTGCTGCGCACCATACTTGGGCTGATCCGCAAGCGCTCAGGCACGATCAAGCTGTTCGGCGTCGATCTGGAGAGCGCAAGCGAGGAAGAGCGGCTCAGGATCGACATGCGGCTTGGCGTCTTGTTCCAGCACGGCGCGCTGTTTTCGGCGCTGACGGTGCTTGAGAACGTCCAGGTGCCGATGCGCGAATATCTCGACCTGCCGCGGAAGCTGATGAACGAGCTTGCGATGCTGAAGATCGAGCTGGTCGGCCTGCCGCCGGATGCGGCGGGCAAGTATCCGTCCGAGCTGTCCGGCGGCATGATCAAGCGCGCTGCGCTGGCGCGGGCGCTGGCGCTCGACCCCGACATCGTCTTTCTCGACGAGCCGACTTCCGGTCTCGATCCGATCGGTGCTGCCGAGTTCGACGAACTGGTCGCCAAGATGCGCGATACGATGGGCCTGACCGTCTACATGGTGACGCACGATCTCGACAGCCTGTTTTCGGTCTGCGACCGGGTCGCCGTGCTCGGCAAGAAGAAGGTGCTGGTCGAAGGCACGATCGCCGACATGCTGAAGAGCGAAGAACCATGGGTGAGGTCGTATTTCCGCGGAAAACGCGCGCGGCAACTTGATCTTGCCGCAAGGGCATAGAATGGAATGATGTGATGGAGACCAGGGCCAACTACGTCGTCGTCGGTATCTTCACGCTGTTTGCGATCCTGGCCGCGTTTGCTTTCGTCTATTGGACGGCGGCGATCGGCGAGAGAGGCGAAACAGCGACGCTGCGCGTGCGCATTCCGGGCTCGGCCTCGGGGCTGGCCAGGGGCAGCTTCGTGCTGTTCAACGGCGTCAAGGTCGGCGATGTCCGTCGCGTCTATCTCGACGTCAGCAATCCCCAGGTGGCGATCGCCGACGCGGAGATCGACAGGCTGACGCCGATCACGCAGTCGACGCAGGCCGACATCGGCCTTGCCGGCCTGACCGGACAGGCCAACATCGAGCTCAAGGGTGCCAACATCAAGGAACCGAACCTGCTCGACAAGGCCGAGGCTGACGGCACCGTTGCCGAGATCGTCGCCAATCCGTCCGCAGTCACCAACCTGCTGCAGACGGCGCAGGACATTTTCAAGCGCGCCGACACGGTGCTGAACAATCTCGAAGGCTTCACCAACGATGTCCGCGGCCCGCTGACGGCAACCGTCGGCAATGCCCAGAAATTCTCGGAATCCCTGGCACGCAATGCCGACGGCGTGGACAAGTTCCTGGCCAGCGTGAGCGCGCTTTCGGAGCAGCTGTCCACCGTGTCGGGCAAGCTCGACGGCACCATCGAGGCGGCGGAAGGGCTGCTCAAATCGGTCGACCGCGACAAGGTGAAGAACATCGTCGCCAGTGTCGACACCTTCACCAAGAACCTGAGCGCGCAGAGCGACCAGATCGACGACATCGTCAAGGGCGTCAACACCACCGTCGCCTCGATCAACGACTTCGCACAGAAGACGCAACAGACCCTGACCAAGGTCGACGGTGTGCTGGAAGGTGTGGATGCGGCGAGCGTCAAGGAGTCCCTCGACAACATCCGCAAGGCCAGCGAAAACGCCAACAAGGCGGCCGCCGACGTCGCCAAGGTGACCGAGAAGTTCGGTGACCGCGCCGACGACATCGACCAGATCGTCTCCGACGCCAAGCAACTGGCGTCGCGTCTCAACCAGGCTTCCGTCCGCGTCGACGGCGTGTTGGCCAAGGTCGACAAGCTGCTGGGCTCGGGCGAGGCGGAAGGCGTGATGTCCGATGCCAGCGAGACGCTGAAGGCGTTCAAGCAGGTCGCCGACACGCTGAATGCGCGCCTGGGCACGATCACCGACGGATTGGCACGCTTTTCGGGGCAGGGCCTGCGCGACGTCGAATCGCTCGTCCAGGACAGCCGCCGCTCGATCACCCGCATTGAGCAAGCGATCTCCGACCTGGAGCGCAATCCGCAGCGCATCATCACCGGCGGCGAGGGCACCGTGCGTGAATTCGACGGGCGGGTGCGTCGTTGACATCGTTTGCCTGCCGCACCATGAAGTTGCTTGAGGGTGGTTCGCGCAAGGTGCGAGTGAGTCGTATCCGGGGACAGCATGTGAAGTCTGCTAGATCTACATTGCTGCTTGCTGCAGTGGCGCTGACGCTGTCCGGCTGCACCTCGCTGTTCGTCAGCACGCCGCCGCCACTCGATACCTACGAATTGACTGCGCCTTCGGTGACTGGCCGCAGCGGTTCGAGCCGCCGCCAGATCCTGATCGCTGAACCTTCGGCGCTGAAGTCGCTCGATGGCCAGAGCATCGTCATCAAGCCGTCGCCCGGCTCGATCCAGTTCCTCAAGGGCGCGCAGTGGTCCGACCGGCTGCCGCGCATCCTGCAGGCGCGGCTTGCCGAGACCTTCCAGCGCGCGGGCGGCTATGTCGGCATAGGCAAGCCGGGCGAGGGGCTGGCGATCGACTACCAGGTCATCGTGGAGGTCCGCAGCTTCGAGATCAAGGTCGGCGGCAGCGCCCAGGCCGAGGTCGAGCTGTTCGTCAGGTTGCTGAACGACCGCAACGGCCAGGTTCGCGCCTCGCGCGTGTTCAACGCCACGGCGCCGGTTTCCGGCACCGGCAACGACGCCTACGTCGCTGCCCTCGACGCTGCCTTCGGCCAGGCTGCGTCCGACATCGTCCAGTGGACTGAAGGACTGATCTGACAACTCGGGCAGTCGGGTAGGCCAGCAGGGCAACGGGGGCCCGGCTGACGCGTTTCCGCCTACCTTCTCTCCCCGATCGTTGGTCCGATTGCGCGATTGCTGTTTCGTCTGCCTGTCGGCCGGAATTGGACCCCTTGCACGTTCCAGTCATCCAAGACGTGAGGCCCGGATGGCAAAAAGGGCAGCAGGTGGTACCTGCTGCCCTTTTGATTCGTGCCATGCGTCCTTTCGGACAGCCTTACTTCAGGCGTCCCGCCGCGTGGGCCAGCATGGTGTAGACCTTGCCGGTATCCGAGGTCAGGTAGGTCTTGGTCATGATGCTGTCGCGGTCGCTGCGCGAGACATCCTTGAGCAGCTTCTCGAAGTCGTCGCAGTAGCGGTCGACGGCCGTGCGGAATTCGCCGTCGGACTGATACTTGCGGCGGATCTCGTCGAAGGTCTGCTGGCCCTTCAGCGTGTAGAGCCGGCGGGTGAAGACGTCGCGCTCGCCGCGGCGATAGCGGTCCCAAAGCTCGATCGAGGCTTCGTGGTCGATGGCGCGGGCGATGTCGACCGACAGCGAGTTGAGCGATTCCACCACATGCATCGGCGAACGCTGTGCGGGCACGGCGCGCGGCTCGGGCTGGGCCGCCTGGCGGGCAGGCTGCTCCTCGCGCGAGGCACCGGTCAACAGGTCGCGCACCCATCCACCCTGCTGGCCGCGGCTGGCAGGCTCGCGGACCGGCGGCTGCGGCTGGGCTGCCGGGCGCTCGATGTCGAGCGTGCCGCGCAGGCCGGCGTTACCGCCCAACGGTGCTGCCGGCGGCTCGCGACGCTGCTCGGGCTGCGGGGCCGGGCGGCGCGGCTGCTGCGCCGGCGGCTGCGTGTTGCGCAGCGAGGCGTCGGAGACGTCCACGGTGCGGCCCGACTTGGCGACGATCGCCGACAGTTCCTTGAGCGCGTTGATCTGCTCGGAGACGGCGCGACGGATGGCCGTGGTCGATTCCTTGGCCTCCTCCGGCATGTCGAGCACGCCCTTCTTGAGCTCGGCGCGAGTGCTTTCGAGCTCGGTCTTGATCGAGCCGGCCGTGCGGCGCATGTCCTCGGTGGCGTCAGCGAAGCGCTTTGTCGCGGTTTCGACGACATCGGAGATAGCGGCGCGGATCTTCTCGGCCGATTCCATGGTCTTGCCTTCGGCGCTTTCCAGCGTCTGGCCGACCAGGCGCTCGAACGACTGCATGACGCGCTCGAGGTCTTCCGATTTCTTGACGAGACCGACGGCCAGGTCCTCCAGCGACGACTGGCGTTCGAGTGTGTGCTCGAGATTGCTCTGCGCCGAGGACAGCAGGTTGGACGCGCTCGACAGCAGGCGGCTGTGCTCGTCGAACTTGGTGGCGATGGAGGCCACTTCGCGCAGCGTGCTCGACGACAGGTCGGTCAGCCGGTTGGTGTTCGAGTCGACCAGGCGCGCGGCGCTGGCGAAGGTCTGCGCTGCCTTCTCGGTGGTGGCCGAGAAGTTCGTCGTGCTGCCGGTGAGGCGATCGTCGACGGTGGCGAGGTTCTGCGCCGCGCGTTCGATCAGTTCGCCGAGCTGCGAGCTCGACGTTGTCATCCGGCCGATGAGATCGGCCACGCTGTCGGCAAGCGTCGAGCGTGCGCCCTCGACGGCAGACAGCGTCTCGGCGGTGCGGCTGGCAAGCGCGTCGGCGAGGATTGCGTTTTCGCTGCGCAGCTTTTCGGTGGCGCGGGCGGTCGCCTCTTCCATCGAGCGGTGCAGGTCGTTGCCGCTTTCGGCGAAGCGGTCGACCAGGGGACGCGCCGTCTCGTCGAGGATCTTGGCGATCTCGTTCGAGCGTTCGGCCAGCATGGCGTTGAGTTCACGCGTGTTGGTGCCGATGGTGCGCGCGGCCTCATTGGTGCTCTGGCCGATGTGCTGGCCGACGGCGGTGAAGGTCTCGGCAATCACGTTGGCGCGGGCGACCAGCTGGGCTTCGGCCTGGGCAACCTGATCGTTGAGCTTCTGGCCCATCGACTCGGCACCATGGGCGAGGCGGTTTTCCGCGCTCGACAGGTGCTCGCCGATGCGGGTCGCGACGCCTTCGGCGCCAGCGGCCAGGCGCTCGTCGACATTGGCCAGCGTTTCCTCGATGGCGCGGGCGCGGGCATCAAGATCCGCCGCCGTGCGCTGGGCGCGGGCAACGACGCGCTGCTCGGTCTCGGTGAAGGCGTTGGCGATCAATGCCGCATGCTCGCCGATGCCCGAGGTACTCTCGGTCACGCGGGCCGCCAATTGCTGGCCGGCTTCGTCGAAGGCCTGGCCGATTTCCGAAGCGCGGCCGAGCAGCGATTGCGAGGTGAGATCGACGCGAGCGGCGATCCTGCCGTCGGCTTCGTCGAAGGCGCGGCTGATTTCGGCGGCACGGCCAAGCAGCGATTCCGCCGTCTGGTCGACGCGAGCCGCAATCCGGCTGTCGGCTTCCTCGAAGGCACGGCCGATGTCGGCGGCGCGACCGGACAGGGTGTCGGCCGTCTGCGCGGCGCGCGCCGCAAGACGCTCGTCGGCTTCCTCGAAGTTGCGGACGATTTCGCCGGCGCGGCTGCCGAGCGTCGCTGAACTGTCGGCGACGCGGGCGGCAATGCGCTCGTCGGCCGCGTCGAAGATGCGGCTGAGTTCGCCGGCACGGTCGCCGAGCGAGTCGGCGCCTTCGGCAATGCGCGCCGCGAGCTTTTCGTCGGCAGTGTCGAAGATACGGCCGAGTTCGGCGGCACGGGCAGCCAATGCATCGGCAGATTCACCGATGCGCAGGCCGAGGCGCTCGTCGGCGTTGTCGAAGTTGCGCAGGATGTCGCCGGCACGGGCCGACAGCGATTCCGCGGTCTCGATGGCGCGCGCGATCAGCGAGCGGTCGGCTGCGTCGAAGGTCTGGGCGATCTCGCCCGCCTTGGCCGACAGCGTATCGGCGGTTTCTTCGGCGCGGGCCAGCAGCGAGTTCGACGTCTCGTGTGCCCTGGCCGCGAGACGGCCGTCGGCCTCCTCGAACGCACGGGCGATGTCTTCGGCCCGGGCAAGCAGGGCATTCGACGTCTGTTCGGCCCGCTCGGCGATGACACGGTCGGCGTCGCTGAAGGCCTGGCCGGCTTGCTCGTGCAGGGCGGATGTCACTTCCATGACCTTGTCGCGCAGGGCGCCGGCGACAAAGACGGCACTCTTTTCGAGCACGCCGCGGACGTTGTCGACGCCGAGCGACAGCGCGCGTTCCATCGTTCCGGTGCGCTCTTCGATGACGCCGGTCTGGCGGCGGAAGGCTTCCTCGATCTTTTCGACATCACTGGCGATCGCGTCGGAAATGTCGACGCGGCGTGCGGCGATCTGGTCGATATGACCGGCGATAGCAAGGTCGATCTCGCGGCGGGCGTCGCCCAGCTTGCCGAGATCCGCATCGAGGGCGCGGACAAAGGTGTCGCGGCCTTCGGCGAGCTTGCCGACGTGCCCGACCACCATGCCGTCGATGTTGGTACGGCTGTCGTTCAGCAAGGCGAGGTCGGCTTCGAGCGCCCGGGTCAGGGCGTCGCGGCCAGCGGCCAGCTTGTCGACCTGGCCGGCGACGATGCTGTCGATGCTGGAGCGGCTGTCGTTCAGCATGGCAAGGTCGGCTTCGAGCGCCTTGGTCAGCGCGTCGCGGCCGGCAGCCAGCTTGTCGACCTGGCCGAGCATCATGCCGTCGATCTTGGCGAGGTCGGCTTCCAGGGCGCGGCGCAGGATGTCGCGGCCTTCGGCCAGCTTTTCGACCTGGCCGGCAACGAGGCCGTCGATGCCGGAGCGGCCTTCCGCCAGTTTGGCGAGGTCGTCTTCAAGCGCCTTGGACAGGGTGCCGCGTTCGGCGACCAGGCGCTCGGCATGGCTCGACACAAGGCCCTTGACGCTGTCGAGGTCGGCTTCGAGCGAGCGGGCCAGCATGGCGCGGTCCTCGGCCAGCTTCTCCGACTGCGAGGCGACGGTGCTGCGGATGGTGTTCAGATCCGACTCGAGCGCGCGCTTGAGGATGTCGCGGCCTTCGGCGAGCTTCTCGACCTGGCCCGCAACCAGGCCGTCGATGCCGGAGCGGCTTTCCGCCAGCTTGGCAAGATCGTCTTCCAGCGCCTTGGACAACGCGCCGCGTTCGGCGACGAGTCGTTCGGCGTGGTTGGAGACCAGGCTCTTGACGTTGTCGAGATCGGCCTCGAGCGAGCGGGACAGCAGCGAACGGTCTTCGGCGAGCTTCTCCGACTGTGCAGCGATGGTGCTGCGGATGGCGTTGAGATCGGTTTCGAGCGCACGCTTGAGGATGTCGCGGCCCTCGGCGAGCTTCTCGACCTGGCCCGCGACCAGGCCGTCGATGCCGGCGCGGCTGTCGGCCAGCTTGGCAAGGTCGGATTCCAGCGTCTTGGAGAGCAGGGTGCGCTCTTCCGCGAGCTTGTCGGCATGGCCTTCCATCAGGCCGTGGATGTTCGAGATGTCGGCTTCCAGGCTGCGCGACAGCTCGGCGCGGTCGGTCGCAATCTTCGACGCATGGCCGTCGACCAGTGCCTTGATGCCGTCGAGATCGGTTTCGAGTGCCTTGGCAAGGCCGGCACGGTCTGTGGCGATCTTCGAGGAGTGGCCGTCGACGAGCGCCTTGATGCCATCGAGGTCGCGTTCCAGGGCAGATGCCAGGATGGCGCGGCCTTCGGCGATCTTTTCGACCTGACCGGCGACCAGGCCGTCGATGCTGCTGCGGCTGTCGGCCAGCTTGGTCAGGTCGGCTTCGAGTGCACGCGTCAGGATCGAGCGGCCCTCGGCCAGCTTGCCGACATGACCGGCGACCATTTCGTCAATGTTCGTACGGGCTTGGACGAGTCTCTCGGAGTCTTCCACGAGCGCCTGGGCGAGTTGTTCGCGGCCCTGGGCCAACTGGCGGAACTGGCCGGTGAGGGTTTCGTCGATGGCCTGGCGCGACTGGTCCAGCTTGCGCATGTCGTCGTCGAGGGCGCGCGTGATCAGGCTGCGGCCTTCGGCGAGCTTCTGGACCTGGAAGCCAACGGCGGCTTCGATGCTGGCGCGGCCTTCGGCGAACTTGCTGAGATCGTCCTTGAGTGCCGCTGCCATCCGGTCGCGGGCGTCCGACAGCTTGCGGGTGTGATCTTCGACCGCCTGCTCGATGCCGACGCGGGCGTCGGAAAGGCGCTGGATGTCGCCGTCGAAGGCGCGAGACACCTGGTGACGGGCAGCCTCCATGCGGCCGGCGAAGTCGGTCGCGCGGGCTTCGAGCATGGTCGAGGTCGAGGTGATGATGTCGGCGAGGTCGGTGCCGATCTGGGTCTTGCCCTGGTCGATCATCGCCGACAGCGAATCGCGGCCCTCGACGAAGGTCGTTGCAATCTCGCGGGCACGTTCGACCAGCGTCTCGTTGATCTGGCGGGCGCGGGCTTCGAGCGCGGCATTGAGCTTGGCGGTGCCGGTGTCGAGTGCTTCGGCGCGCGTCTGGAACTCGCCGATGAGCGCCTGGCCACGTTCGGCCAGGGTGCGCTCGATGCCGTGCAGGCTCGCCTCGAATTCGGAATTGATGGTCTTGGCAGCGCCGCCGAGAAGCGAAACCATGCCCGAGGTACGGTCGTCGAGCATGTCGGTCAGCGAGCGGGTAACTTCGTCCGTGCTCTGGGTCAGCTTGGCGATGCGCGTGTCGAGCAGGCTGGCGAAGGCCTCGCCCGAGGTCGACAGGCGGTCGCTGATCGAATCCATGCGGTTGTCGATCGCTTCGAACAGGCCCATGCCGCCTTCGTTGATGCGGTCGATCAGCGTGTCGCCGGAATTGGTGATCGTCATCGACAGCTTGGTCGATGCGTTGAGGATGCTGTCGCGAATGATGTCGCTAGCCGAGCCAAGCTCGTCGCGCAGCGTCTCATGCGCGCCGGCGATCGAGGCGCGTACGCGCTCGGCGTGCGATACAACGGCCTCGCGCTCGCTGCCGAGGCCGTCGACCAGCGAACGGATGCGGGCGGAGTTTTCCGAATAGGAGCGCTCGATCTGGTTGACCTCGGTGTGGACGAGCGTCTCGAGCTCGACGGCGCGGGCCAGCGTGCGCTCGATGCCTTCGCCCATGGCGGCGACTTCGCGGCGCACGGCCTGGCCGACCATCATGACACGGTCCTGTGCCATGTTTTCGGGTTCGGCGAGGCGGAAGGCCACTTCGGTCATCGACTGCGCTGCAATGCGCATTTCCTGGGCGCGGCGGATCATCGCGGCGAAGGCCCAGAACAGAGCGATGGGCACCACGGTGGCGACCAGCAGCATCAGCAGGCCCGGACGCGCGAAGATGTCGTCGATCGAGCGAATGGTCCAGATGCTCGGGCTGACGACACGGTCGGCGAGGGCCAAGGCGCCTGCGACCCAGGCGACCGAGACAAGGCCGACCATCCAGTAGATGGTGCTGGATGCACGGCGGTTGAGGCTGTGAAGCAGCGACTTGTAGTCTTTCTGGCGATCGTCATTGGCCGGCTTGAAGCCTTCGGGCTGCAGCGGGCGGGTTTCGACGGGGCGCAATTGGGTCGGCGGCTCGGCCGCGGCGCGTGCCATCGGCGCCGGTTCCGGCTTGGGCGCTGCGGGCTTCTTGTTGCCGCTTTCGCGCGCCAGTTCCTCAGCTGCCTGGGAAATCTGAGCTTCGAGATCGTCCATCGATGCGGCCATGTCGAGGCCGCCGTCATCGGCGCCGCTCAGGTCGAGATCGAGCGCCTGCTCGAGCTCCTTGGCTACGTCGAGATCGAGGTTTTTTGTCGGAGTGGATTTCTTCGCCATGCCTTCGCTACCCTGTACTAAAGACGCGGAATCTCTGGACTTTTTGTCCTATTTTTGACCGCGTCCGAGGCTCAATATGGACCGCCCGTATCGTAGTGACACAATCGGGTAAAGAAAACATGCATTCGCCCCGATACGTAAAAGTTTAAATATAAGGTTAACACTGGAGTGATTATTGGGCCCGACGCCATGCGCTTGCTGGGGTTGCCGGGTTAACGGGTTATCCACATGGTCGCCCTAGGTTACCAACCCATGGGCGAGTGGCGAGGCAGGGGTTGAATGGTAATGCGCGAAACCGGTTCGGTGGCCTTCGGCATGCCGGGGGGCGAATCTTCTGGCGCGTCGCATGGCCGTCCAATCGACTTCGAACACCTGTCGCGGCAGACCATCGGCGACCGCGATGTCGAGCGCGAAGTGCTCGACATGTTCGTCCACCAGGCGCTTTCCGTCCGCGATGCCATCGTACCGGCTGACCTGGCCGAACGCCTCAGGCTGTGCCATGCCCTCAAGGGCGCAGCGCGGGGCGTCGGCGCTTTTCCGATCGCCGATTGTGTCGCCGAACTGGAGGAGCGTCCGGACGACGCCAGGCTGCTCAAACGCCTTGCCGGCCTGATCGACGAACTGCGCGACTTCCTCGCCGCCATCAGCCGCTAGGGCTTCCATCTCGATCCCGACATGAGGCGGCGCGTACGCGCCGCAGTTGACTTGCACGGTGGAGTGATTATCTGCCGGGTGACCTTTCTTAGGAACGAGCATGACCAAGCTTACCTACATCGCCCATGACGGCACCCGTTTCGAAGTCGAGGCCGAAAACGGCTCGACGGTGATGGAAAACGCCATCCGCAATGCGGTACCCGGCATCGAGGCCGAATGTGGCGGCGCCTGCGCCTGCGCGACCTGTCATGTCTATGTCGACGAAGCGTGGACCGCGCTCGTCGGCGAGCCCGAAGCGATGGAAGAAGACATGCTCGACTTCGCCTACGAGGTGCAGCCGAATTCGCGCCTGTCGTGCCAGATCAAGGTCCGGAACGAACTCGATGGCCTGATCGTCACCGTGCCCGAGCGCCAGGGCTGAGCCTTCCCATCTGCGCCTCGCTTGGCATGGCCGTGCATCTCATGCACATTCCTTATATGTGCGTGCGTGAGCGGCGAGGGTGGCTTTGAGCGACATTACCCATACCGACGTCCTGATCATCGGTGCCGGCCCGGTCGGCCTGTTTGCCGTGTTCGAGCTCGGTCTGTTCGACATGCGCTGCCATCTGATCGACATCCTCGACCGGCCGGGCGGGCAATGCGCCGAGCTTTATCCGGAAAAGCCGATCTACGACATTCCGGGCTATCCGGTCGTCGGAGCGCAGGAGCTGGTCGACAAGCTGCTGCAGCAGATCGCCCCGTTCAAGCCGGGCTTCAGCTTCAATCGCATGGTGACGGCGCTGGAGCGTCTGGAAGGCGGTGGCTTTCGCGTCACGACCGACGAGAACGAGGTGTTCGAAGCCAAGGTGGTGGTGATCGCTGCCGGTGGCGGTTCGTTCCAGCCCAAGCGGCCGCCAATCCCCGGCATCGAAGCCTATGAAGGATCAAGCGTCAGCTATTCGGTCCGGCGCATGGAAGAGTTCCGTGGCCACGACGTCGTCGTGGTAGGTGGCGGGGACTCGGCGCTTGACTGGAGCCTCAATCTCCAGCCCATCGCAAGGCGGGTTACCCTTGTCCACCGTCGGCCGGAATTCCGTGCGGCGCCCGACAACGTCAACAAGATGCATGCGCTCCAGCAAGCTGGCGCGCTCGACCTGGTGATCGGCCAGGTGTCGGCGCTTTCGGGCGAGGACGGTGCTCTCAGGTCGATCGCAGTCAAGGGACCGGACAGCGAAGTTGAGGTTGCCTGCACGCGTCTGTTGCCGTTCTTCGGCTTGACGATGAAGCTCGGGCCGGTGGCCGAATGGGGCCTCGATCTCCACGAAAACCAGATCCCGGTCGACACCGAGAAGTTCGAGACCTCGGTGCCGGGCATCTTCGCCATCGGCGACATCAACTGGTATCCCGGCAAGCTGAAGCTGATCCTGTCGGGGTTTCACGAGGCAGCGCTGATGGCCCAGGCGGCCAAGCACGTCATCAGCCCCAAGGAACGGATCGTGTTCCAGTACACGACCTCGTCGACGAGCCTGCACAAGAAACTCGGTGTTGCCGACTAGCGGCGAGGTCCGCCCTCAGCCCTTGATCTTGCCGGCGTCGATGCGCTCCAGGCGGTAACGCAGCAGCCTGATGATGCGGCTTTCGAAATTGATGCCCTCGATGCGATCGAACTCTTCCTGCGCGCGGTCGTGCGCGCCGAGGATACGATCGCTGGTCGCCTTGGCCTTGGCGGCGGCGATGGCGCAGGTCTTCTGCCTGCCAATAGCCTTCAGCGCCTGCTCCAACTCGCGGGCGTGGTTCTTGGCGATTACCACATGGCTTTCTTCGTGGCGCTTGATGTCGGATGACAGCGTGTTCCAGATCAGCTTGACGTCCTGTGCCGCCTTGCCGTTCTGGCGCCAGCGCGGCAGGATCACCTTGGCCTTGACGCTGACCTGCGCCGAGACGATGGCGCAGCCGCCCTTGACCTCGGCGTAGCCGATCCGGCTGGTGAACTCCATCTGCGTCGCGCCGGGATGCCTGCCACCGGTGCTCTTGACCTCGGGCCCGCGCGTCATCAGCTGCTGTTCGATCTCGTCGAGCGTTTTGCCGGTGATGGTGAAATAGCTGTAGGATTTCGACACAGTTGCCGCCTGAACGGGTAGGCAAATGCCTCCAGTGAGCAGGGCGGCGAGGAAGAGTTGCTTCATTAGTTGCCTCTTGGCCTACCTTGCGTTAGGGGCGTTGGCGGCGCAACGGAAATCGGTGCCGCAAGAAGTGGCCGCACGGCGAGTTGATGCTGCAAGCGTTGATATTTCGTGACGCGGTCTGTGCTCTGGAGTTCTTTTGTGGCGACGGCATGACCGGCAAACGATGGCAACTGGCGCATGGGCGCCATGTCGATCTCGGCGACAGGGCGCTTGTCATGGGCATCCTCAACGTCACGCCTGACAGTTTTTCCGATGGCGGCGCGTTCGACGCGCCTGAGCTGGCGCTTGAACAGGCCATGCGGATGGTTGCCGAAGGCGCAGCCATCGTCGACGTCGGCGGTGAATCGACGCGGCCCGGTGCCGCACCGGTTTCGGCAGCGGAAGAACAGGACCGTGTCCTTCCGATCATCTCCCAGCTCGCCCGTTCAGGCGACGTGCTGGTTTCGGTCGATACCTATCGCGAGGAGACGGCGCGCCTCGCCGTGGCCGCCGGTGCCCATATCGTCAACGACGTGTGGGGCGTGCAGCGCGAGCCCGGCATCGCAAGGGTCGCCGCCGAGACCGGGGCAGGGCTGGTCATCATGCATACCGGCCGCGACCGCGCCAAGCTGGGCGACGTGATCGACGATCAGTTTGCCTTCCTGCGCCGCTCGCTGGAGATCGCGCGCGCGGCCGGCGTTCGCGACGAGCAGGTCATGCTCGATCCCGGCTTCGGCTTTGCAAAGGACGAAAACGAGAACCTTGAGCTGATGGCACGCTTCTCGGAGCTTTCCGAACTAGGCTATCCGCTGCTCGCCGGCACGTCGCGCAAGCGTTTCGTCGGCCATATCATCGGACGCGAGGCTGCCGACCGCGATGCGGGCACGGCGGCGACGAGCGTCATTCTCCGCATGAAGGGCGCGCAGATATTCCGCGTCCATAATGTCGCAATCAACGTGGACGCGCTGGCATTCGCGGATGCTATGCTAGCGCGCCAGACCAACCTGCCGGGACACTGACTTCGATGTACCTCATCCGAATGAAAAACTGCGCTTTCTTTGCGCGGCACGGTCTGTTCGACGAAGAAGAGACGCTTGGCCAGCGCTTCTATGTCGATGCCGAATTGACCGTAGACCCGACGCGTCCGTTGGGGGACGATTCGATGGAGAGCACCGTCGACTACGGCGTTGCCTTCCAGGTCATCGAATCGATCATCACCGGCGAGCGGCGCTTCCTCATCGAAGCGCTGGCGCAGGAATGCGGCAGGGCGCTGGCCGAGCGTTTCCCGCAGATCAAGAAGGCGGAGATCACCGTTCGCAAGCCGAATGCGCCGGTGCCTGGTGTCCTGGACTATGTAGAGGTGACCGTTGTCTGGCCAGGCTGAGGAGCGGGCGTTTCTCAGTCTCGGCGGCAATCTTGGCGACCCGGCGAAATCGATGGCTGCGGCGCTGCACATGCTGGATGCCAGCGGCCAGACGCGTGTCGTGACGGTTTCGTCGCTCCACCGCACGCCGCCCTGGGGCAAGGTCGACCAACCGGATTTTCTCAACGTCACCGCCGAGGTTGCGACGTCGCTTTCGCCGCTCGAACTCCTGGAGCTTTGTCTGGAGGTGGAGCGCAGGCTCAAGCGGGTGCGCGTCGAGCGGTGGGGGCCACGGCTGATCGACATCGACGTGCTTTTGCACGGGGAAAGCAATGTCAGCGACGTCGGGCTGGAAATTCCGCACCCGCGCATGCTCGACCGGGCCTTCGTCATGGTGCCGCTCGCGGAAATCGCGCCGGACCTCGTGCTGGCTGGAAAGTCGTCGGCCGAGTGGGCGACGGCGCTCGACAGCGCCGGTATCGAAAGGCTCGATTCCGGCCGCGACTGGTGGCGCAATCTGGGTGAATAGCCGGCCCGGCTAGAGGCCAAGGGCCGCGGCGATCTTCGGCGCGGCTTCGGTCCAATCTTCTGCCACCACGATGCCGTCCGGCATGGGCGGCATCAGCAGGCGCATTTCGCGATAGGACATCAGGTTGAACAGATGCGCGTCGGAGACGGCGTCGCGTACCGAAACCAGATTGTACGGAATGTCGTCGACGAAGGCGACCGGGCGAGGGCTTTCGCCTCTCAGTTGCCTGAGGGCCGGTCCCTTTGCCGCTTCGGTGGTCAGCAGCGGATAGGGAAAGCCGAGCGCGTCGAGATGCAGCCGCCTGACGTCGCGATGCCTGTGTGGCATCGCCGTCAGCATGACCACTTCGGCGCTGCCGGCGAGGGTTGCCACGGCGTCTGCCGCCCCCTGGGCTGCGGTCTGCCATTCGCGCTGAGCAAGGAAAAAGCCGTCGAGCAGCCCTGATACCGCTTCCTGGTCGACCGCGATTTGGGTTTTCCGGTCGACGATGTTGCCGGTCAGCTTGAACGACTTGGCCAGGAACACCAGCCCCTGCGCGTCGAGGAAGCGCATGAAGGGGACCATGAATTCCAGCAGCACTTCGTCGACGTCGAGCACGAGCAGCGGGCGGGTGTCGCGGGCAAGTTCGGCGATCTGGCGCGCCGTCTCAGGATCTTCGCTCATGCCGAACGTTCGTGGTCGTCATTGCCCAAGGGCAGGGCGCGGGCGGCGATGCCGACTTCGCCTGGCGCTATGCCTGCTTCTTGCGAAAACCGCAGCAGCGTCGGCTCGTGGGCGAGGATGAATTGCAGCACGCCTGCCAGGAAGCCCGGCTCCTGGGCCGCAAGCCGAACATGTTGCGCCTCGATGCCGGTAATGGCGAGAAACCGCGGCAGAAGCTCGGGATCGGATGCGACGAAAGCCAGCGCCTGGACTGCCAGCGCCTCGGCGTGATCCTGATTTGCTTGGCTCTTCTGCATCGACATTCCCGCTCGTTCCGGCCTGCCAAGGGAGTAGCTGCAAGCGTGCCTTGCGGCAACCGTTAATGCTGTACCGGCCGGTCCGTGACTTGGCAGGGGCGTTTTACGTTTCGTAATGTTCTTGAGTTAACGTCGGATTCGGGGTTGGTGTGCGCATCCGGCGCGCATGATGATTGCCGCCGACATCTGGTGCGCAATCGGGGCGGAAAATTCGATGGCTAAGAAGGTGATGATCGTCGAGGACAACGAGCTCAATATGAAGCTCTTTCGCGACCTCATCGAGGCAAGCGGATACGAGACCGTGCGTACGCGCAACGGCCTCGAGGCGCTTGATCTTGCCCGCAAGCATCGGCCGGACCTGATCCTGATGGATATCCAGCTGCCCGAGGTTTCGGGCCTGGAGGTCACCAAGTGGCTGAAGGAGGACGACGACCTCCACAGCATCCCGGTCATCGCCGTTACCGCCTTTGCCATGAAGGGCGATGAGGAGCGGATCAGGCAGGGTGGCTGCGAAGCCTACATCTCCAAGCCGATCTCGGTGCCGCGTTTCATCGAGACGATCAAATCCTACCTGGGCGACGCCTGATGCGCTCGCCGGGTTCGCACGAGGCACTGGCATGACCGCGCGCATCCTTGTCGTCGACGACATCCCGGCCAATGTGAAGCTGCTCGAAGTCAGGCTGCTGGCCGAATATTTCGAAGTGCTGACCGCCTATAACGGGCCCGATGCCATCGCCGCCTGCGAGGCCGGCAAGGTCGATGTCGTGCTGCTCGACATCATGATGCCCGGCATGGACGGCTTCGAGGTCTGCCGCCGGCTGAAGGCCAATCCCGCGACCGCCCACATCCCCGTCGTCATGGTCACGGCCCTCGACCACGTCACCGATCGCGTGCGCGGGCTCGAGGTGGGCGCCGACGACTTCCTCACCAAGCCGGTCAACGACCTGCAGTTGGTCACGCGCGTGAAGAGCCTGGTGCGCCTCAAGGTGTTGACCGACGAGTTGCGCTTGCGCGCCTCGACGACACACAGCATCGGCCTGGACGAGCTGCTGTCGCGATCCGAGCTGCTGCAGGAAACCATTCCAAAGGTGCTGCTGATCGACGAGCAGACGTCTTCAGCCGCCCATATCTGCGCGCTGCTGGACGGGGCGGCAGAGGTGCAGGTCGCCGCCGACCCGCAGTCGGGGCTCTTCAATGCCGCCGAAGGCAGCTATGAATGCGTCATCGTGTCGACCGGGTTTTCTGATTTCGATCCGTTGCGCCTGTGCTCGCAGTTGCGGTCGCTCGACCGCACCAGGTCGCTGCCGATCGTGCTCCTGGTCCGGAAGGAAGAGGATGACCGCATCATTCGCGGGCTCGAGCTGGGCATCAACGACTATCTGGTGCGGCCGCTCGATCGCGAGGAACTGATTGCACGGCTGCGCACGCAGGTGCGCCGCAAGCGCTACAACGACGAATTGAGGCAGAGCGTCAGCCAGACCATCGAGATGGCCGTGACGGACGGGCTGACAGGCCTGCACAACCGCCGCTATCTCGACAGCCACCTGCCGCGACTGTTCGACCGTGCGGTCGCGCGGCACAGGCCGCTTTCGCTGATGATCACCGACCTCGACCGCTTCAAGCGGATCAACGACACCTTTGGTCACGATGGTGGCGACGAAGTGCTGCGCGAGTTCGCGCGACGCGTGAAGAAGAGCGTTCGCGGCATTGATCTCGCTTGCCGATTCGGCGGCGAGGAGTTCGTCGTGGTGATGCCCGACACCGATGGCGCGCTGGCCGAGATGGTTGCCGAGCGCATCCGCGCCGAGGTGGCGCAGACGCCTTTTGCCATCAGTGGAGCGGGCAAGAGCGTGTCGGTCACGGTCAGCGTCGGTGTGTCCTCGCTGCTGGCCAAGGGCGACACGGTTGCCGGCCTGATGAAACGCGCAGACCTTGCTCTCTATGATGCCAAGACCCGCGGCCGCAACCGCGTGGTCGCGCGTGCGGCGTGATGCCGGCAAGGGTCAGGCAGTCAAGCGCATTAAGCTCAACCGTTTACCTTAACCCAAGCGATTCGCGAGCCGTGGTTAAGAAAGTGTTGATTTTCAAGTAATCTTGCGCGACTGTGGAGTTGAGAAGAAGGACGGGCGTCGGCACGAGGAGCACAGGCCGCAAGCCCAAATGATACCCCATGATGCTCAGGTCCGCCGCATCTCCTGGGTCCGTGGGGTCGGCCGGCCGGCACTGGCACATAGTGGCCTCCTCGTACCGCTGCCAGCAGCCGACCGGCCCCCTAATCTCCCTTTTGGAAACGCTTCTGTTTTCCTATCAGCCATGCCGGCCTAAGCTGTCCCGTGCAATCGGACTGGTGTGTGGTCGATGCGTATTGTTGCGGCTCTTCTGTTCATGACCTTGGCGACGGCGGCGTCCGCGCGGGAATGCGTGGTGATGCTCCACGGCCTGGCACGCACCGACGCATCCCTGATGCTGATGGAAGAGACCTTGGCCTCGTTCGACTATGCCGTCGTCAATGATGCCTATCCCTCGACGGATGCACCGATCGACCGGCTCATCTCCTATGTCGATGCATCGGTGGCGAAGTGCGGCGAAGCGAGCCGGGTCAACTTCGTCACGCACTCCATGGGCGGCATCCTGGTGCGGGCCTGTCTGATGCAGGACCGGCCAGCCAACCTCGGTCGCGTCGTCATGCTCGCGCCACCCAACCATGGCTCCGAGCTGGTGGACACGCTGGGCGGTCTCAAGCTGTTCGAGATGGTCAACGGCCCGGCCGGGGGGCAGCTGGGCACGGGACCGGACAGCGTTCCCAATGAACTCGGGCCTGCCCGGTTCGAACTCGGTATCATTGCCGGCGACCGGTCTCTTAACCCGCTGCTGTCCAGCGTG
Organism: Aminobacter aganoensis; assembly: GCF_014206975.1. GTDB lineage: Bacteria > Pseudomonadota > Alphaproteobacteria > Rhizobiales > Rhizobiaceae > Aminobacter > Aminobacter aganoensis. The sequence continues at coordinate 369,212 of NZ_JACHOU010000001.1, read as the reverse complement.
TTCAAGGGCCCCAACGATGGCAAGGTCTCGGTCGAAAGCACAAGGCTGGAGGGCATGAAGGACCACATCGTCCTACCCGCGACGCACACCTTCATGATGAACAACCCGCTGGTGATCGCCCAGACGCTGAATTTTCTGCGCGAAGGTCGCTTCGATCATCAATTGACGCTTGGCGAACTGATGCGGCGGGTTTTCAAGAACTGATCCGTGCGGGTGTGTGCGTGGGACCGTCCAGAGGTGGCGCCGGCGACAGCGGCTACCAGAACGAAAAACGCCGCCCATTGGGCGGCGTTTCGGAATTCCGTGCGAAAACCAGATTACTTGATCTTGGTTTCCTTGAATTCAACGTGCTTCTTGGCAACCGGGTCGTACTTGCGGAACGACAGTTTCTCCGTCTTCGTGCGGCTGTTCTTGCTCGTCACGTAGAAGAAACCGGTGTCGGCGGTCGACAGAAGCTTGATCTTGATGTTTGCAGCCTTGGCCATGATTCTCGTCCGTTAATTGTCTGGAGTTGCACCCGCCTCAGGACGGGAAAACAACCCGGACGCGGAAAACCTGGCGGGACACATAAAGATCGTGCCTGGAAAGTCAAGCCTCGGAGCGTGAAAGGCCGGATTTCGCGGCAATTCGGCCCAGGCCGATGAGCATGTATCCGCCGAAGAACAGGGCCAGCGCCCAGCCGAATCCGTTTGGCCCGAAGATGTCCATGAAGATGCCGATCACCTGCGGGCCGAGAATCATGCCGAAGCCGTAGCAGAAGATGAAGGCGGCGTTGGCCGAGGCGAGGTCGTGGCCCGAAAGCTGCGCGCCGAGATGGGCGAGGCCGATGGTGTAGAGGGCGGCCACCACGCCGCCCCAGACGAACAGCAGGCCCGCCATGACGTGCCAGTTGCCGGCGAGGACGGGCATCGCCAGGGTGCCTATAAGGCCGGTGGCAGCGCAGATCAGCAGCAGCCAGCGCCGGTCGCCGATGCGGTCGCTGATCATGCCGAACGGGATCTGGAGCATGACATTGCCGAGGCCGATCATGGTCAGCAGCAGTGCTGCGTCGGCCTCGGAATAGCCGATCCGCTGGCCATAGACCGGAAACAAGGCAAAGCCGCCAGTCTCGACCGCACCGAACACGAGCACGGCCGCCGTCGCGGTCGGAACCATCCAGATATAGCGGAAGAAGCCGCTCTTGCCGCCTTCGGAGACGATGGTGGGGCTCTCGCTGCGTGCCAGAAGGACCGGGATCGCGGCGATCATGACAAGGCAGAAGGTGATGCCGAACGGCATCAGGCCCGTGCTGCCGATCTGGGAGAACAGCCACGGTCCGGCGGCGAAGCCGAGCGACAGCACGGTGGCGTAGATGCCAAGCACCAGGCCGCGCCGGTGCGGCGGCGCGCAGGTGCTGATCCAGAATTCCGACAGGATGAACAGAACCGTCAGGGCGAAATGCAGCACCGCCCGCAGCGGAAACCACATCCAGAATGGCGCGAAATAGAACCCGACGAAGGCCAGCGCGCCGGCAACGATCATGGCGAACATCGTCCAGACGACGCCGAAACGCATGGCGATCGGCGTCGTCAGCGGTGCCGCGCAGATCGATGCAATGCCGGCCACCGCCGTGTTGAGCCCGATCATCGAGGGGGAATAGCCGCGCGATTCGAGGATGACGCTGAGCAGCGGTATGCCCAGGCCTATGGCAATGCCGACGACGCTGATCGAGGCGATCGCAGCTGAAATCGAGCGCCAGTGCACGCGTTCGACGGTTTCGGCTTCCTGGATGGTCTCGTGCATATGTTGAGGCCTAAAGGATATCGCGCCGAAAGCGTTGGTTGAACATGCGGTAGAACGGCACGTCGCCGCCGGGCTTGAGCGTGGGGTCGACTTCCAGCCGTTGCCGGAGGTCGCCGAGAACGGATTTCGTGATGGCCGGAATGTCGGCCTCCACCGCGTCGGCCAGCGGCAGCCAGACAAGTTCCTCGAGCTCGTTGGTCGGTCCGCCATCGGGCAATTCGACGGCGACGTCGCTGCGCCAGGCCGAGAGGAAGCGCGTGTCGAAGCGGCGAACGCGCCCCGGAGGGGTTATGGCGCGCGCAATGAAGCGCAGGGAGGCAAGGCTGGGCTCCACGCCATGCGTGGCAAAACCCTGCCAGTCGGCCTTGGTGGTCTGGAACGTCCCTTGCCGGCCGATCAGCAGGCCTGCTTCCTCGTAGGTCTCGCGAACCGCCGACAGGGCGATGGCGCGGGCACGGGCGATGCTGACCCCACCCGTGCCAGCGCGCAGCTTTATCTCTTCGTCCGGATGGAGTTCGTCGGCAACCTTGATGCGGCTGTCGGCCGGGTCGGTGCGGCCGCCGGGAAAGACGAATTTTCCCGGCATGAAGGCATGCTTCATGTGGCGCCGGCCCATCAGCACCAGCACATCGTCGCCGTTGCGGTCGAGCAGGATCAGGGTCGCAGCGTCGCGCGGACGCAAGGGGGCGGCGTTCTTCACCAGTTCCCTGGCTTCGAGCCTGTCGAGTTCTGTCTTGCTGATGCCATCCATCGCGGCTGTCCTAACGGAATGTCGGGGTGGAAGGAAGCGCTTGGATGCGACTTGGCATTGCGCCAGCGTCCGGTCAGGCCTCTGGAGGCGCGTCGGCAGCGTCTTCTTCGCCGCCGAAGCCGTGCATGTAGAGCGCCCATTGCATGCCAACCACGCCACCCTTCATCGGCCGCAGCAGCGCGAGGGCCGATACGATCGTCAGGGGCACCCAGATCAGGAGATGCTGCCACAGTTCGAGCGTGACCTTGGCCTCGACGGCCATGAAGGCGCCGACGACGATATGGCCGACGATGACCACGACGAGATAAGCGGGCAGGTCGTCGGCGCGGTGATGGAAAATCTCTTCGCGGCAGACGCTGCAGCGGTCGACGGTCTTGACGAAGGAAGCAAACAGCTTGCCTTCGCCGCAGTTCGGGCACCGGCAGAGCAAGCCGCGCTTGATCGCCGGCCAGACGGGCCGCGCCTCGCGGGCGACCTGCTGGTGGTCGCCACCGAATACCTGTTCTTCCATCGTCATCTCCTGCCGCGCGGACCTCGCCGCGGTTGGGAGGCACGGGCACGCGTTCTTTGCCCCTTGGTCTTGTGGAACGACCTTTTCGAACCGGGCAGGGGCTTCGGTTCGGTCAGCATTTCGAAGCGCATGGCGCCGGCCAGCGGGGCGATCTCGACCAGGCGTACTTCGACGCGGTCGGCGAGTTGATAGCCCTTGCCGCTGCGCTCGCCGAAGAGGGCGCGGGCGGCTTCGTCGAAGTGGTAATAATCGTCACCCAAGGATGACACGGGGATGAAACCATCGGCGCCATATTGCGGCAATTGGACAAATAGTCCCGCCTTGACCACGCCGGAGATGCGGGCCTCGAAAGTCTCGTCGAGCCGTTCGGACAGGAAGCCGGCAACCAGCCGGTCCACGGTCTCCCGCTCGGCCGCCATGGCGCGCCGCTCGGTCTGGGAAATGAGGCCGGCGATCTCCTCCAGGCGTGCTTCTTCCGCCGGCGTCAGGCCGCCGGCTCCAAGGCCGAGCGAGCCGATCAGGGCGCGGTGGACGATGAGGTCGGCATAGCGGCGGATCGGCGAGGTGAAATGCGCGTAGCGGCGCAGGTTGAGGCCGAAATGCCCGATGTTGTCGGGATTGTATTCGGCCTGGCTCTGCGAGCGCAGCACCACCTCGTTGACCAGTTGCTCGTTGTCCTCGCCACGCACGCGCTCGAGGATGCCGTTGAACTGGGCAGGCCGCATCTCGGCGCCACGGGCCAACGACAGGCCGATCGTCTGCAGGAACTCGCGCAGCGATTCCTGCTTGGCGAGCGAGGGGCCGTCATGGATGCGGTAGACGAGCTTCTGCTTCTTGTTCTCCAGGGTCTCGGCCGCGGCGACGTTGGCCTGGATCATGAATTCCTCGATCAGCTTGTGGGCGTCGAGGCGGTCGGGGACGATGACGCGGTCGACCGTGCCATCGGGCTTGAGCAGGATCTTCCGTTCGGGGAGGTCGAGTTCGAGCGGCTGGCGGCTGTCGCGGCCACGCTTGAGCACGTCGTAGGCCGCCCAAAGCGGCTTGAGTATGGTCTCCAGGATCGGCCCGGTCTTGTCGTCGGGCACGCCGTCGATGGCGGCCTGCGCCTGCGGATAGGCGAGGCGGGCCGACGACCGCATCATGATGCGGTGGAAGGAGTGCCTGATCTTGCGGCCTTCGGCTGAAAACGTCATGCGCACGGCAAGTGCCGGCCGGTCGACGCCTTCGCGAAGCGAGCACAGGTCGTTGGAGATGCGTTCGGGCAGCATCGGCACGACGCGGTCGGGGAAATAGACCGAATTGCCGCGCTTCAGCGCCTCGTGGTCGAGAGCGGTGCCCGGGCGGACATAGGCCGCGACGTCGGCGATAGCGACGGTGGCGATGAAGCCGCCGGGGTTCTTTTCATCCGTGTCCGGTTCGGCATAGACGGCGTCGTCATGGTCCTTGGCGTCCGCCGGGTCGATGGTCACCAGCGGCAGTTCGCGCCAGTCCTCGCGCTTGCCGTCGAGTGTCGCCGGCTTGACTGCCTCGGCCTCGGCGATGACCTCGGCGGGGAAAATGTGCGGAATCTCGTGCGCATGGATGGCGATCATCGAGACCGCCTTCTCATTGGTCAGTGAGCCCAGCACCGAGACCACCTTGGCGCGCGGCAGGCCGTAGCGGCTGGCGCGTTCCGGGACGACTTCGACAAGGTCGCCGTCCTTGGCGCCGTTCTGGGAGTCCTTGTCGACCACCAGTTCGGGCTGGCGGCGCTCGACCGGCTCGATGCGGAAGGTGCCGTCCTTGAGAACGCGGAAGATGCCGAGCGCGGTGTCGCTACGCTTTTCGAACACCTTCATGATGCGGGCGGTATAGGCGGGTTCGTTGTCGTCGCCGAGATGTCCCTCGATCGGGAAGGTCTTGGCCAGCACACGGTCGCCGACGCCGGGCGTCGGACCGTTGCCGGTGCGCGATGTCTTGACGGCCACGATGGGACCGTCCGGTTGCTCGGAAGCGCGCGCCAGAAGCGTGCCTTCGGTATCGCGGCCGAAGATGTCGAGCACCGCGACATGCGGCAGCGCACCGACGCGGCTCATTCGCTTGCGGCTCTTTTCCAGCAGGCCCTCATCCTGCAATTCGCGCAGCAGGTGCTTCAGCCAGATGCGGTCGTCGTTCTTGAGCGCGAACGCCTTGGCGATGTCGCGCTTTCCGCTGCGGTCGGGATTCTCCGCGATGTAGCGCAAAATCTCGTCCCGCGATGGGCGATAGACATCCTTGCCGCGGACCTCGTCGCTTGCGGCGCGTCTGGTGCCGGCATTTCGTCCGGAAATCTTTCGCGCCAAAGTCGGTCAGTCCTTCTTCTTGGCCTTGCCGGCGGCCGGCTTCTTGGCCTTGGCGGCGGCAGGTTTCTTGGCTGCACTGCGCGCCGGCTTCTTGCCGCCTCCGCCTTTCGCTTCCTTTTCGGCGATCAGCGCAAGCGCATCCTCGACGGTGACGGTGGCGGGATCCTTGCCCTTCGGCAAGGTAGCATTGACCTTGCCGAAATTGACATAGGGACCATACTTGCCGTCGCGCACGGTGATGTTGCCGCCGCCGGCGGGATGTTCGCCGAGATCCTTGAGTGCGGCCGGCGTGCTGCCGCGTCCGCCCTTGCCCTTGGCCTGCTTCTCCGCAAGCACGGTGACGGCGCGGTTGAGGCCGATCGAGAACACGTCCTCGATGCTTTCGAGGTTGGCGTAGGTGCCGTCGTGCAGCACGAACGGGCCATAGCGGCCGAGGCCGGCGGAGATCATCTTGCCGGATTCCGGGTGCTGGCCGACATCGCGGGGCAGCGCCAGCAGGGCCAGGGCCTTTTCATGGTCTATGGATGCCGCCGGCCAGCCCTTGGGCAGGCTGGAGCGCTTGGCTTCCTTGCCGTCGCCGCGCTGGATGTAGGGGCCGAAGCGGCCGCTGCGCAGTGTGATCTCCTCATTGGTATAAGGATCGGCGCCCAGCACCTTGGTGCCATCTTCGAGGCCGCCGTTCTCGCCATTGCCGTTCGGCCCGTCGAGCTGGCGGGTAAAGCCGCATTCGGGATAGTTCGAACAGCCGACGAAGGCGCCGTACTTGCCAAGCTTGAGCGACAGGTTGCCGGTGCCGCATTTCGGGCAGATGCGCGGGTTCGAGCCGTCCTCACGCTCGGGGAAGACGAGCGGAGCGAGCTCCTCGTTCAGCGCATCGAGCACTTCGGTGACGCGCAGTTCCTTGATGTCGTCGACGGCGCCGGAAAAGTCCTTCCAGAAATCGCGCAGCACGTCGCGCCAGGCGAGCTTGCCGTCGGAAACCTCGTCGAGCTTTTCCTCCAGCGAGGCGGTGAAGTCATACTCCACATAGTGCTCGAAGAAGCTTTCCATGAAGGCGGTGACGAGCCGACCCTTCGGTTCCGGGATGAGCTTCCTGTTCTCGATCTTCACGTAGTCGCGCTCTTCGAGCGTCTTCAGCGTCGCGACATAGGTCGAGGGACGGCCAATGCCGAGCTCTTCCATCTTCTTGATGAAACTCGCCTCGGAATAGCGGGGCGGAGGCTCGGTGGTGTGGTGGCTGGCGTTGACGGATTCGCGCTTGAGCGCCTCGTCGGCACGGATCTCGGGCAGGCGACGGCTTTCCTCGTCCTCTGAATCCTCGTCCTTCTGCTCGGTATAGGCGGCGATGAAGCCGTCGAACCGGGTGACCGAACCAACCGCGCGCAGGCCGGCGGTCCTGGCGCCATTGCGTGCCTCGATCTCGACGGTGGTGCGCTCGATCTCGGCCGGCTGCATCTGGCTGGCAATCGCCCGCTTCCAGATGATCTCGTAGAGACGGGCCTGGTCGGCATCGAGGAACTTGCGCATTTCGGCCGGCGTGCGCGAAAAATCGGTTGGCCGGATGGCCTCGTGCGCTTCCTGGGCGTTCTTGGCCTTGGTCGTGTACTGGCGCGGCTTCTCGGGCAGGTACCTTGCACCGAACTCCTTGCCGATCGCGGCGCGTGCCGCCTCGATCGCCTCGGGCGCCATCTGCACGCCGTCAGTACGCATATAGGTGATCAGGCCTGCCGTCTCGCCGCCGATCTCCATGCCTTCATAGAGGCGCTGGGCCACCTGCATGGTGCGGCTTGCGGAAAAGCCGAGGCTCGAGGATGCCGCCTGCTGCAAGGTCGAGGTGGTGAAGGGCGGGCCAGGATTGCGCCTTGTCGGCTTGGCTTCCACCGACAGCGCCTTGAAGCTTGCGCCCTCCAGCATCGCCTTGATGTCGTCGGCCATCGCCTGAGAGGAGATGTCGAGCTTCTGCAGCTTCTTGCCGTCGTAGACGGTGAGCCTGGCCTCGAAATTCTCGGCGCGCGGCGTGCCGAGAATGGCTGCGATCTGCCAGTATTCCTCGCGCACGAAACGCTCGATCTCGGCCTCACGGTCGCAGACGAAGCGCAGCGCCACCGACTGGACGCGGCCGGCCGAACGGGCGCCCGGCAGCTTGCGCCAAAGGACCGGAGAAAGCGTGAAGCCGACGAGATAGTCGAGCGCCCGGCGCGCCAGATAGGCGTCCACCAGCGGCGGATCGATCTCGCGCGGATTGGCGATCGCCTCGAGCACGGCCTGCTTGGTGATCGAGTTGAAGGCGACGCGCTTGATCGTCTTGTCCTTGAGGACGCGCTTCTGCTTCAGGACTTCGAGCACGTGCCAGGCTATGGCTTCTCCTTCGCGATCCGGATCGGTTGCGAGGATCAGGCCATCGGCTTCCTTGACCGCCTTGGCGATTTCGGTGAGCCGCTTCGCCGACGCTGTATCGACCGACCAGGACATGGCGAAGTCGTCGTCCGGCTTGACCGAGCCATCCTTGGCCGGCAGATCGCGGACGTGGCCGAACGAGGCCAGAACCTTGTAGTTCCGTCCCAGGTACTTGTTGATGCTTTTCACCTTGTTCGGTGACTCGACGACAACGACGTCCATATGTGGCTGAGTATCCAGTGAAGCGCCAAAACAACGACTACGGCGCGTGGCGAAGATTTTTCAATTCGCACGTCACATGGCCGCCCTTTTCAGTCTGGTCAAGGGGACGGGGACAAAAACGCCGGCTGACGCCGGCAATACAACCAAAGGTATATTAATTGGCGCTATTGCAATTGTTAGTAGATTTGCTACGCTTCTGCCATTGCCGGTCGGGCCTGTTTCTCAAATGGAAATCGGCGCCGAATCCTGTGCTCGCCACTGGCGGCAAGACAAAGGGAAAGCCAAGCATATGCACAAGCCGCCGCCAACACGAAGGCGAGCCGAAACGCTGGACTATATCCAGTCGATGCTGGGGCAACTGCGCGTCATGGCGGAGGCCGAGCGTTGCGGCATGCTCGCCTACCTGATCGAGATGGCCTATGTCGAGGCTGGAGACGCGAGGCGCGTAGACCGGCCGTCAGGCCTCGGGATCAACAAGCGAAACACGTCCGCCTGAGTGCCGTTCGAGCCGGCCGGCAAGGTCCAATTCCAGCAGGATCATGAAGATTTGTGCCGGGTGAAGCCCGGTGTGGCGGATCAGTTCGTCGACTTCGACCGGCACCGGACCCAGCGCTTCGATCACCTGGGCGCGGTCGCCGTCTGCTGGCGGTGGCGTGGCGCCGAAATCAGGCGGCTCCTCCGCGCCGACATGTATGTAAGGCTGGCCTCCGATTAGCGGCGCCAGGGCCTGCAGAATGTCGTCGACCTCGGTCACCAGCGTCGCGCCGTCCTTGAGCAGGCCATTGGTGCCCGCGGCGCGCGGGTCGAGCGGCGAGCCGGGCACGGCAAAGACCAGCCGTCCCATGTCGCCGGCCAGCCGTGCGCTGATCAGCGACCCCGAGCGCTTGGCCGCCTCCACCACCACAAGTCCGAGGGCCAGGCCCGCGACGATGCGGTTGCGGCGCGGAAAGTCCTGGGCGCGCGGTTCCCAGCCGAACGGCATTTCCGACACGACCGCACCGCGCTCGGCGATCTCGTCGCAAAGACCGATGTTCTCGGCCGGGTAGGGGCGGTCGATTCCGCCGGCCAGCACGCCGACCGTTCCGGTATCCATGCTGCCCTGATGTGCCGCCGTGTCGATGCCGCGCGCCAGGCCTGAGATCACCGCATAGCCGTTGCGGCCGAGTTCCGCTGCCAGTGTCCGCGCCATCTTGATGCCGGCGAGAGAAGCGTTGCGCGCGCCGACGATCGCCACCGGCGGCAGGCCGAACACTGCGCCAGTGCCCTTGACCGCGAGCAGCGGCGGGGGATGGTCTATGCGCTTGAGGATCTGGGGATAGTCCGGCTCGCCGAGCGCCACGAAACGCGCGCCGCATCGGCGCGCCGACGCCATTTCGGCTTCCGCCTCGGCGAGGGAAGGTATCTTGACCAGCCGGTTGGCGCCGCCCGCCATCATGATCTCGGGCAGCATCTCGATTGCGGTTTCGGCCGATCCGAAGCGGTTGATCAGGTCGCGAAAACTGGCTGGGCCGACATTCGGCGTGCGGATCAGGCGCAGCCAGTGGAGCCGCTGCCGGTCGCTGAGATGCGGCCCGGCGGCGGGTTGGTTCATCCCTTGGATCCGATCCGCGATTCCGTGCCGGCGAGCAGGCGCGAGATGTTGGCGCGGTGGCGGATGAAGACGATGACGCTCATCAGCGCCAGCAGGCCTGCCGCCTTGGGCATGTCGGTCATGTAAAGCGCGATCGGCACCACAACCGCTGCCGTCAGGGCAGCAAGCGACGAATAGCGGCTGACGAAAGCGATAAGCAGCCAGGTGACGGCGAAGGCCAGGGCGCCGAGCCCCGACAGGCCGAACAGGACGCCGAGATAGGTGGCAACGCCCTTGCCGCCCTTGAAGCCGAGCCAGATCGGGTAGAGGTGCCCGATGAAGGCGCCCAGGCCTGCGGCAAGCGCTGCGTCGTGGCTCCAGCGCGCGGCGATGACCACGGCCACCGTGCCCTTGAGCGCGTCGAGCAGCAGGGTTGCCGCGGCCAGTTTCTTGTTGCCCGTGCGCAGCACATTGGTGGCGCCGATGTTGCCCGAGCCGATCTTGCGCACGTCGCCCAGGCCGGCTGCGCGCGTCAGCAACAGCCCGAACGGAATCGAGCCCAGGAGATAGCCGAATACGGCGGCTGCAACGAGCACGTGTAGAGCCGTCGGAAAAATGTCATCCGGCATCAAGGTATTTCTTCTCCCCCGTGGCCGTCAGGCCGAGAACACTGTGCGTCCGGCGACCAAGGTTTTCAAGACCTTGCCCTGAAGGCGCGCGCCCTCGAAGCAAGTGTTCTTGGAACGCGAGCGGATATCGGCCTCGCGCACCACCCACGGCTCGCCGAGGTCGACGAGCGCCAGGTCCGCAACCGCACCCGGTTTCAGCGTGCCACCGGACAGGCCGAACAGCCGTGCCGGAGCGGTCGAAAGCGTATCGACGATGCGCAGCAGCGGGACGTCGTCATTGTGATGCAGGCGCAAGGCGACGGCTAGCAGCGTCTCCAGCCCGATGGCGCCGGCGGCGGCGTCGGCGAAGGGCAGGCGCTTGGTGTCGACGTCCTGCGGATCATGCGACGACACGATCACGTCGATGGTGCCGTCCTTCAGCGCCTCGACCATGGCGAGGCGATCTTCCTCGGCGCGCAGCGGCGGCGCCAGCCGGAAGAACGTTCGGTATTCGCCGACGTCGTTTTCGTTGAGCGACAGGCTGTTGATCGAAACGCCCGCCGTCACCCTGGCGCCGTCCGCCTTGGCGCGCGAAACGGCGCTGGCTGCCATGGCGGTCGAGATCTTGGCGGCGTGGTAGCGGCCGCGCGTCAGGCGTGCGAGCGCCAGGTCGCGTTCGAGCGGAATGGTCTCGGCCTCGCGAGGGATGCCCGACAATCCCAGCCAGCTGGCGTAGAGCCCTTCGTTCATCACCCCGGACGAGGCGAGATCGGCATCCTGCGTCTCATGCGCAATCACGGCATCGAAATCGCGGGCGTAGGTGAGCGCCCGGCGCATCATGAGCGAATTGGCGATGGTGTGGCGGCCGTCGGTGAACGCGACGGCGCCCGCTTCGCGCAGCAGGCCGAACTCGGTCATCTCGTGGCCTTCAAGGCCCTTGGTGATGGCAGCGGCAGGAAAGACGTTGACGGATGCGGTTTCCTTGGCCGTGCGCAGCACGAATTCGACAAGGGCGACGTTGTCGATCACCGGATCGGTGTCGGGCATCATGACGATCGAGGTGACGCCGCCGGCAGCCGCCGCAACGCTTGCCGAGGCGATCGTTTCGCGATGCTCGCCGCCGGGTTCGCCGATGAAGACACGGCCGTCGATCAGGCCGGGGATGATCGTCTGGCCGGCACAGTCGACGACTTCGGCGCCGCCGGGAATGCCCTGGTTGAGCGCGTCGGCACCGGCAGCGACGATCTTCTTGCCGTCGACGATGACCGAGCCGGTCTCATCGATGCCGCGCGAGGGGTCGACGATGCGGGCGCGCTGGAAAACCGTGATGCTCATGCGTTCTGTCCATCGCGGTTGCGGCGCGGGTCGAGCAGCGCTTCCATCACCGCCATGCGCACGGCGACGCCCATCTCCACCTGTTCCTGGATGACGCTTTGCGGCCCGTCGGCGATCTCCGAGGCGATCTCGACGCCGCGGTTCATCGGGCCGGGATGCATCACCAGCGCGTCGGGCTTGGCCGCCTTCAGCTTTTCGGCATCGAGGCCGTAGTAGCGGAAATATTCGCGCACCGAGGGCACGAAAGCGCCGGCCATGCGCTCGCGCTGCAGGCGCAGCATCATGACGACGTCGGCATCCTTGAGGCCATCGGCCATCGACTGCGTCACCTCGACGCCCATCTGGGCGATGCCCGAGGGAAGCAGGGTCGAAGGTGCCACGACACGGACGCGCGCGCCGAGCGCGTTGAGCAGCAGGATGTTGGAGCGCGCAACACGCGAGTGCAGGATGTCGCCGCAGATCGCCACCGTCAGCCGGGCGATGCTGCCCTTGGCGCGGCGGATCGTCAGGGCGTCGAGCAGCGCCTGCGTGGGGTGCTCATGCGCACCGTCGCCGGCATTGACCACCGAGCAACCGACCTTCTGCGCGAGCAGAGCGGCGGCACCCGCCGACTGGTGACGGATGATCAGGATGTCGGGCCGCATGGCATTCAGCGTCATCGCCGTGTCGATCAGCGTTTCGCCCTTCTTTACGGACGAGCTCGCCACCGACATGTTCATGACGTCGGCGCCGAGGCGCTTGCCGGCGAGCTCGAACGACGACTGCGTGCGCGTCGAGGCTTCGTAGAACAGGTTGATCTGGGTGCGTCCGCGCAGCCTCGACGTCTTTTTCTCCGGCTGACGCGAGATCGACACCGCGGCATCGGCCCGGTCGAGCAGCAATTCGATGTCAAATGGAGAAAGGTCGCGGATGCCAAGAAGATGGCGGTGCGGGTAGGGCGGCAGGGACGAAAGGTCTGTCATCTCAAGGCGCTGCTATAGGCTGTGCTTAAGTGGCCCGCAAGCCGGCATTTCGATCATGAAAGTTCTCCCACGGGATTTTCGTCGTCTGCAAGCTGGGCCATAAGCTATCGATAAGCATTTCGGCTATAAAGCCGGCCAATGGCTGCGGATTCGTGCCCGTCGCCCACACCGATGAAGGACAAGGCGTGACGCAGGACGTGCCGAACCAGCCCCCTCCGCTGACGGGCAGCAATGCCTGGCGCGGCGACCCGCTGCTGATCCAGATTGCAGAGAGCTTTTCCGAGCCGGTCCGGCGCGACCTCGACGGCCTCGGCCGCTTCGTGCTGACCCATGAGGCGCAGGACCTGGCGCGGCTCGCCAACAGCGAGGTGCCGAAGCTCAGGACACATGATCGCCAGGGCCGCCGCATCGACCAGGTCGAGTTTCATCCGGCCTATCATGCGTTGATGCGCCGCTCGGTCGCGGGCGGGCTGCATTCGTCCGTCTGGGAGAACGGTGGCACGGAAGTCGGCCGGCGCCATCAGGTTCGGGCCGCGCGCTTCTACCTGACCGCGCAACTCGAATGCGGGCATCTGTGCCCGATCACGATGACCAACGCGTCGCTGGCAGCGCTGATGGCGAGCCCGAAGCTGTTCCGCGAATGGGCACCGCGCGTCACCACCCGCAAATACGACCAGGCGCAGAAGCCGCCTGTCGAGAAGGCCGGGCTGACGCTGGGCATGGGGATGACCGAGCGGCAGGGCGGTACCGACGTGCGCGCCAACACCACCAGGGCAGAACGCGCCGGCGGCAGCTTCTATCGTCTCAACGGCCACAAGTGGTTCATGTCGGCGCCGATGTCGGACGCCTTCCTGATGCTGGCGCAAGCGCCGGAAGGGCTGTCGTGCTTTCTGGTTCCGCGCATCCTGAGCGACGGTTCGGCCAACGGGCTGCAGTTCCAGCGGCTCAAGGACAAGCTCGGCAACCGTTCCAATGCCTCGTCCGAGGTCGAGATCCAGGGTGCCCTCGGCGATCTGGTCGGTGAACCCGGCGGCGGCGTCAAGACGATCATGGACATGGTGACGCTGACGCGCCTCGATTGTGCGGTCGCGTCGTCGGCGATCATGCGGGCAGGGCTCGCGGAAGCGGTCCACCATACCCGCCACCGCCAGGTGTTCGGCGCCAATCTCGTCGACCAGCCGCTGATGCAGCGCGTGCTGGCCGACATGGCACTCGATGTCGCCGGGGCGACGGCACTTGCTTTCCGCCTCGCGCGCTCGTTCGACGAAGCGGCCTCCGACCGCGGCGAGGCGGCCTTTGCACGCGCCATGACCCCGGTCGTCAAATACTGGGTCTGCAAGATCGCGCCGCCGCTCCTCTATGAGGCGATGGAATGCCTCGGCGGCAATGGCTATGTCGAGGAGGCGCCGCTGGCGCGCTATTATCGCGAAGCGCCGGTCAACGCGATCTGGGAAGGCTCGGGCAACGTCATGGCGCTCGACGTGCTGCGCGTGCTGGGCCGGGCGCCGGGACTGTTCGACGACGTGCTGGCGAGCATCGAGCGCGATCTCGGCGCAGGCGGCCGGAGCATCCTGGGCGTGTTGCGTGCGGCGATGCAGGTCGCAAGCTCCGACGAAGGCTCCGCGCGCATCCTGACCGAACAACTGGCGATTTCGGCTGCGGCCGCCGAGTTGCGCCGCATGGGGGCAGGGCGCATCGCCGATGCCTTCATCGAGACCCGGCTCGCCGGGCAGTGGCGCGGCACTTATGGAATGCTCGACGCCCGCCACGATTCGCGGCTGATCATCGATACGCTCTATCCACAGGTCGGCTGACCCGCCGTGCTGCCGGTTTTACGGCAGCACCGGGGTCGCGCCGCCTCGCGCCTGTTAACCTTAACAAATGGTTTACGTTGCGCCGCGCAATCGAAGAGCCCACTGTCTTTTGCAAAGTAGTGGGAATCCCGATGCGGGTGTTGTTGAACCAGTTGCCAGACATTGACGCGACCTCGCCATGTGCGCGGAGGAACGCCTGATGCGCTACATCCTTGCCCTCTGGGCCGCGCCGCTGGTGCTCTTCTGGGGCTGGTACTTCCTGTCGATCTACGACATGCATTTCGGCTACTGGATGCTGTCGCGCCGCTTCAACCTTGCCATCTTCGAACTCTACGGCGAGATCCTCGGTGTCGATCCGGTGACGATCCCGTGGATGATGGCCAAGGCGTTCGTCATCGACACGCTGCTGATCCTGGCGATCTGGGCGTTCCGGCGCCGCAAGCAGATCGCGGAAAAGGTCAGGACGTTGCGGGCGCGCTATGCTTCGGCGGAATCGGCACCCAGCGTCTGAAGCCTGTCCAATACGCCTTGCAGGATAAAGGCGGCGGCGGCCGAATCGATCCGCCCGTCGCGCTTCTTGCGCGAAACGTCCATCTCGATCAGCGCGCGCTCCGCCGCCACCGTCGACAGCCGCTCGTCCCAGAACACGAACGGCAATGCGGTCAGATTGGCCGCATTGCGCACGAAGGCGCGCGATTTCTGGGCGCGGGGCCCCTCGGAGCCGTCCATGTTGATGGGCAGTCCGATCACGATCGCGCCGGTGTTTTCCTTGGCCAGCATGGCGAGCAAGGCTGCGATGTCGAGCGTGAACTTCTTGCGGATGATCACCGGGCGGGGATGCGAAAACGACAGGCCGCGATCGGACACGGCAACGCCAATCGTCTTGTCGCCGAGGTCAAGACCGGCCAGCGTCTTGCCACCAGCCAGCAGCTCAGGCAGTTGTTCAATCGTAGCGATGGCCAAGCGGCGTTCCTTCTGACTTGAGGCGAGCGTGTGCTGGAAGCGCTAACACCTTGAATTTGCGTATCGGCCCTTTGAAAGGCGCTTGGTGCGTTCTATCCTTTGGCCAACGAAATTGCGAGGAACGCCGAAACGATGAAACTGACCTGGTACGGACACTCGGCATTCCGCATCGAAGTGGCAGGCGCCACGATCCTGATCGACCCGTTCCTGAGCGGCAATCCCTCTTGGGGCAAGTCGTGGGAATCTGCGGCCGAAGGCGTCACCCATGTGCTTCTGACCCATGGCCATGACGACCATATTGGCGATGCCGCCGCCATCCTGAACCACACCGGCGCCATGCTCGTCGCCAACTTCGAGATCTGCATGTATCTCGTCGGCAAGGGCGTCAGCGACAAGGTGATCAATCCGGGCAACATCGGCGGTACCGTCGACTGCGGCGGTTTCACCACCACCTTCGTTGCCGCGCAACATTCGTCTTCGGCCGGCGGCCCCGGCGGCACCAATGTCTATCTGGGCAATCCCGGAGGGCTGGTGCTGCATTTCGCCGGCGAACGCACGCTCTACCACATGGGCGATACCGACATCTTCTCCGACATGGCGCTGATCAACGAACTGCACCAGCCGGCGATCGGCCTCGTGCCCGTCGGCGACCGCTTCACCATGGGCGGCGCGGTGGCGGCTCTCGCCTGCCGGCGCTTCTTCAAGTTCGAGACGGTGGTGCCGTGCCACTTCGGTACCTTCCCGATCATCGACCAGACGGCGCAACAGTTCGTCGACGGCATGGATGGTTCGGGCGTCGATGTGGTGCAGCCGAAAATCGGCATGGCGATTGACATCTGACCGATCTCCGGGAGGGAGGGACGAAGCATGAGGCACTGGCGAGGTTCCACGGCAGTTTTCCTGCTCTGGCTCGGCATTTCCGACGCAAGCGCCGAGGACTTCATCAAGGGCGTGTATCTCCAGTCCGAAGAACTCTGCGCCCAGGCCAAGAAGGATTCGGTTCAGACGGTGGTCGACGCCGGCGGCCTGATCCTGTCTGCGCAAGGCATCGAAAGCGTCGAGTACAATTGCGAGTTCCTCAATGTCACGCGGGCCACGCGTGCGCCGGCTTGGGCGGTGACGGCGCTCTGCCAGGAGCCCGGCCACCTGTTCCCGGACACGCTTTCCATCCTCGAGCTCAGCCCGACGCAACTCGATCTCGTCTCTGTCCGCACGGTCGATGCCGAGGGCGGCCAGACCAACAATGCCGGCACCTATTATCTGTGCGACGGCGTCACCATGCCGTGAGCCCGATCATCGATGTTGCGCCGCGCGCGCGGCGCCGTTATAGCCCGACCTGACCATTTTCCCGGCTTTCCGGAGTTTTTTCGATGTCCGTTGATCTCAAGACCGTCAAGCGCGTCGCGCATCTCGCCCGCATCGCGGTGAGCGAAGACGACGCTCAGCGCATGACCGGCGAATTGAACGCCATCCTCGGCTTTGTCGAGCAACTCAACGAGGTCGACGTCTCGGGCGTCGAGCCGATGACGTCGGTCACGCCGATGGAGATGAAGAAGCGCGTCGACGCCGTCACCGACGGCAACAAGGCTGCCGACATCGTCGCCAATGCGCCGGCGACCGACGAGAATTTCTTCCTCGTGCCGAAAGTGGTGGAGTAGGCCCTGGCCGTCCATTCCGCATTCCATCAAAAGCAGCTTTCGGCTGCCTGACACCGAAGTGATTTCGCCATGACCGATCTGACCCGACTGACGATTGCCGAAGCGCGCGAGAAGCTGCGCGGCAAGGAGATCACCGCCTCCGAACTGACGGAGGCCTATGTCTCGGCCATCGAGCAGGCCAATCCGACCTTCAATGCCTATGTCGCCACCACGCCCGACAAGGCGCGCGACATGGCCAAGGCATCGGACACCAGGCTCGCCAGGGGCGAGGGCGGTGCACTCGAAGGCATCCCGCTCGGCATCAAGGACCTGTTCGCTACCGAGGGCGTGCACACCCAGGCCTGCAGCCATGTGCTCGACGGCTTCGAGCCGCGCTACGAATCGACCGTCACGGCCAATCTCTGGGCCGATGGCGCGGTGATGCTCGGCAAGCTCAACATGGACGAGTTCGCCATGGGCTCGTCCAACGAGACCTCCTATTACGGCCCGGTGGTCAATCCGTGGCGGCGTTCGCGCGTGCAGACCACCGTCAAGCCGACCTTCCACGATGGCGGCAGCGGATTTGTCCAGCCCGGCGGCGTCGAGGAAAGCCGCAGCTACGACAACATGCAGCTGGTGCCCGGCGGCTCGTCCGGCGGCTCGGCTGCCGCGGTTTCGGCCTTCCTGTGCGCCGGTGCCACCGCCACCGACACCGGCGGCTCGATCCGCCAGCCGGCGGCCTTCACCGGCACCGTCGGCATCAAGCCGACCTATGGCCGCGTCTCGCGCTGGGGCACGGTTGCCTTCGCCTCGTCGCTCGACCAGGCCGGCCCGATCGCCCGCGACGTGCGCGACGCCGCCATCCTGCTCAAGTCGATGGCTTCGGTCGATGCCAAGGACACCACCTCCGTCGACCTGCCGGTGCCGGACTACGAGGCGGCGATCGGCAAGTCGGTCAAGGGCATGAAGATCGGCATTCCCAGGGAATACCGCGTCGACGGCATGCCCGACGACATCGAGGCGCTGTGGCAGAAGGGCATTGCCTGGCTCAAGGACGCCGGCGCCGAGATCGTCGACATCTCGCTGCCGCACACCAAATACGCGCTGCCGGCCTATTACATCGTGGCGCCAGCCGAAGCGTCGTCGAACCTCGCCCGCTATGACGGTGTCCGCTATGGCCTGCGCGTGCCGGGCAAGGACATCATCGAGATGTACGAGAACACCCGCGCCGCCGGTTTCGGCCGCGAGGTCAAGCGCCGCATCATGATCGGCACCTATGTGCTGTCGGCCGGTTACTACGACGCCTACTACCTGCAGGCGCAGAAGGTGCGCACGCTGATCAAGCGCGATTTCGAGCAGGCCTTCGCCGCCGGCGTCGACGTTATCCTGACACCGGCAACGCCGTCGGCCGCCTTCGGCATCGCCGACCAGGACATGGCCGCCGATCCGGTCAAGATGTACCTCAACGACATCTTCACGGTGACGGTCAACATGGCCGGCCTGCCGGGCATTGCGGTTCCCGCCGGCCTCGACGGTCATGGCCTGCCGCTCGGCTTGCAGCTCATCGGCCGGCCGTTCGACGAGGAAACGCTGTTCCAGACGGCGAACGTCATCGAGCAGGCTGCTGGCCGCTTCCAGCCGGAGAAGTGGTGGTAGACGCATGGGCCGCGCCTGAACGGCAGGCTCCATAGTCTTGCAACTGCAAGTAGATTGTTGAATTTTACGCAACTTCCGATATGCTGAATGGCATTTCGGGAGGGGTTGCGATGCTCTTCGGTTTGGTCATTGCGATGCTCGCGTCCGGCTGGCTGGGATGCTGCGCCAGATACGCCGCCAATTTCGAGTCGGCGAAAGAGACCGAGATCGCCGGGCGGCCCTGGGATCTGAACACCGTCTGGTCGGTGCTGGTCCTCGGGGCGGCGGCGGCGCTGGTGGTTCCGCTGTTCCTGTCGATCGCCAACAACAACATCATGACCGACATCCTGACCGCGCAGTCGCTTTCGTCTGTCGCCGGCAAGATCCTCATCGTCGCCGGCTTCTGTGTCCTGGCCGGGGCGACGGCCCCGAATTTCATCGAGAGCCTGGCGCAAAAGGCGCTGAACCTCGCCAAGAAGAATGAATCGAAGATCGAGAAGGTCGGTGAAAAGGCCGAAAGCAATCTGGAGCTGATTTCCGAGCAGATCGAGGCCGGCGACCAGGGCATGCCGGGCGCGAAGATCCAGGCAGTCAAGCCGCCGGCGGACCTGCCTCCGATGTCGGCCGACGAAAAGCAGATCGTGGCGTCGCTGAACAACATGGCTTACCGGCGCCGTACGATCACCGGAATCTCCAAGGAAACCGGCATGAGCAAGGAGAGGGTAAGGGAACTTCTTGCCGCCCTGGTGCAGGCAGGGCACGTGACGCAGCTGATGTCGTCTAGGACCGGGGTCGTTCTTTACGAACTCGCGATGTAATAAATTTGCCGTCGAGACTCACAGCACAGGCGGCAATACGATTTGTTTTTCTATCTGTCCAAGATCTTCTGGTTCTTCGCCCAGCCGCTCAATCTTGCAATCCTTCTGCTGCTGGCCGGGCTGATCGTCAGCTACTTCGGCCGGCGGCGCCTGTTTCGTGCTGCGACACTGTTTGCGGCACTGCTCCTGGCAGCCGCTGCCTGGACGTCGCTTGGCGCACTCATGCTCAACCCGCTCGAAGAGCGGTTTCCGCGCCCGCCGGTTCCCGAACAGGTCGACGGTGTCGTTGTGCTCGGCGGTGGTTTCGAGGGTGCCATCAACCTTGCGCGCGGCGGCTACGAACTCAACAGCGGCGGCGACCGCTTCGTCGAGACGGCCATATTGGCCCGTCGTTATCCCGCGGCCAGGATCGTGGTGTCGGGCGGCAGCGGCGCACTGATGCTGGACGGCGAGGGCGACGCCGACACGGCTCCACGCCTGCTCGAGGCGCTCGGCGTTTCACGCGATCGGCTGATCCTCGAGAACCGCTCGCGCAACACCTACGAGAATGCACTGTTCTCGAAAGAACTGGTCACGCCCAGGCCCGGCGAAACCTGGCTGCTGGTCACCTCTGCATTCCACATGCCGCGGTCGATGGCGCTGTTTGCCAAGGCGGAGTTCTCCGTCGTTGCCTGGCCGGTCGACTACCGCACGTCGGGCGAGGAGGGCGTCGGCCTGTTCACCGACAACCCTGCCGATTCGCTCCAGAACACGACGATGGCGGTGCGCGAGTGGATCGGGCTCGTGGCCTATTGGCTGTCCGGCCGGATCGACAGCCCGTTGCCAGGCCCGGAGTCCTGAACCAGGACCGCCTTGCGCGCCTCGGAGAAGAACTGGCGTCGGATCAGCACGCCGAGCAGAATGACCGTGGTGAGGAAAAACACGCGCGGGTCGATGAACCAGCCGAGATAGCCGATCGAGAAGAACACACCGCGCAGGCCGGCGTTGAAATGCTTGCCGGCGAGCTGGTTCATGCGCGTCGCCCGCAACACCGCGGTTTCGATCTCGGCGTCCGGTTCGCTGCGCGAGCCGAGCTGGGGCACCGCGCCGATCAGGATCGAGCAGTAGTTGAACAGCCTGTAGGCCCAGCCGAACTTGAAGAACGAATAGGCCAGGATGATGATCAGGCCGATGACCTTGATCTCGAACAGGGGACGCGCGGTGGCGCCCGCCAGGGGCACGTCGCTCAGTATGGCCAGCACGCGGTCGGAGGCGCCAAGTAGGGCGAAGCAGCCGCCGACGGCGATCAGCGAACTCGAGGCAAAGAAGGCGGTGCCTTGCTGCAGGCCGTTCATGATCGACGTGTCGACGATCCTGACCTCGCGCCGGGCCATCGTTGCCATCCAGGCGGCTCGCTGGGCATTCATGGCGCGGGTCAGCGACAGGCGCCTGACGATATGCCCCTCGGCGCCAAGTGCATGGAAAATCCAGCCGGCGAGGAAGAACGCCAGCGCCGCAATGTCGAGGCCGCTCAGGGGGCCGGTCATGGAGAAGGAATCGCCGATCATCGGCTTCAAGCTAGCATGGCGATAGGCAGGAATTCGAGGGCGCCTGTTCGCCGTGGTGCCGCCACAGGAGTTTAAAATCCGTGAATGGCTGATTTGGCATAAGTTACTGATTTGATTAAAATTGGATTGATGGCTGCATGGCTGGTATGCGCATTTCGCCACGCTTTGGCCATTTTTTGCAGTTGCGAACGCGCCGGCAAAGTCGTATCCAGCAGTCCCACTCGGAAAGAGCTGGAATGGCGGATGTACCGCCTGCTCGCCGAACGAAAAGGGTCTTGCGATACATCATGGATGACGGCGTTCAGAAATCCTGCTGGGGCCTCACGGCCAAGGCAGTGGTTGGCTTTGCGGTTTTTCTCCTTCTTGCCTGGCTTGTCAGCGGTGGCGCCGAAAAGGCGGCAGTCGTGGCAGGCGGCTGATCCCTTACCCTCAGGATTGGATACAAAAAGCGCGGCATGGCCGCGCTTTTTGCGTTTATGGCCTTGCGCAAGCTCGGCATTTTTCCAAATGTCGCGCGCTGAGCAAACAGCGTCGGATCGCGCTTAGCGACAGACGTGAAAACGACGGAATGATCGTATACATATGCGACTGAAGCCGCCGTCGCAGGGAGTGAGATTTGTTTCTTTCGGTATTCGACCTGTTCAAGATCGGCATTGGTCCGTCGAGTTCCCACACGATGGGGCCGATGACGGCCGCCGCGCGCTTCCTCGACGAGATCTTGGGCGGCGACTGGCCGCGCCCGGCGGGTGCCAAGGTCGACCGCGTCGGTGCCAGCCTGCATGGCTCGCTGGCCTATACAGGCGTCGGCCACGGCAGCGACCGTGCCGTCGTTCTCGGCCTGACCGGCCTTACGCCCGTCACAGTCGATCCTGATACCTCCGACGCCATCGTCGAGCAGATCGGTCGAGACAAGCACGTCTCGCCGCCCGGACATCCATCCTATCGCTTCGATCCGGCCGTCGACCTCGTGCTCGACAAGAAGACGCCGCTGCTCGGCCACGCCAACGGCATGGCCTTCTATGCCTATGACGGCGGCGATCGGCTGCTGCTCAAGCGCATCTATTACTCGATCGGCGGCGGCTTCGTCGTCTCCGAGGAGGAACTGCAGCGCATGAAGGCCAAGAGCGCGACACCCGCAGCGGGCAAGCGCGTGCCTTATCCATTCGCCAATGCCGTCGACATGCTGGCCATGGCGTCGCGCAGCGGGCTTTCAATCGCCGAGATGAAGCGTGCCAACGAAGAGACCCAGATGCCGCGCGCCGACCTCGACGCCGGCCTGGATGCGGTCTGGGACGCGATGAGCCGCTGCATCGACCGTGGCCTGTCGCAGGACGGCATCATGCCGGGCGGGCTGAAGGTCCGCCGCCGCGCTCGCCAGCTCCACGACAAGCTGCAGGAGCAGTGGAGCCAGAACCGGCCGAACCCGCTGCTCGCCAACGACTGGCTGTCGATCTATGCCATGGCCGTCAACGAGGAGAACGCCGCGGGCGGCCGCGTCGTCACGGCACCTACCAACGGTGCCGCGGGCACGCTTCCCGCCGTGCTGCGCTACTGGCTGCATTTCCATGTCGAGGCCGACAAGGACAGCATCCGCGACTTCCTGCTGACGGCGGCTGCCGTCGGCGGCATCATCAAGACCAATGCTTCGATCTCAGGCGCCGAGGTCGGCTGCCAGGGCGAGGTCGGCTCGGCCTCTGCCATGGCGGCTGCCGGGCTGTGCGCGGTCATGGGCGGGACACCCGAGCAGGTGGAGAACGCGGCCGAGATCGCGCTCGAGCACCATCTCGGCATGACCTGCGACCCGGTCGGCGGCCTCGTCCAGGTGCCGTGCATCGAACGCAATGCGCTTGGCGCGGTCAAGGCGGTCACCGCGGCGTCGCTGGCGATCAAGGGCGACGGCAAGCACTTCGTGCCGCTCGATGCCGCCATCGAGACGATGCGCCAGACAGGCATGGACATGAGCGAGAAGTACAAGGAAACCAGCCTGGGCGGCCTCGCGGTCAACGTCGTCGAGTGCTGAGCCTGTGCAAAACTCCTGCCGGCGTTGAATGCGCCGGCACGAGGCACTAGTTTCGGGCCATGTCACTGAACCTGATCAAGCTCTGCGTCGGTTGCGACAGCGTCGAGGATCTCGAGGAATGGATCGCCTTCCGCCTCGACGAGCGCCGCCGCGCCGGCGAGCCGGTGGAGCAGTTCCACACCACGCGCATGGTGCCGACGCGCGCTGCCGAGTTGACCGATGGCGGGTCGCTGTATTGGGTCATCAAGGGCAATGTGCAGTGCCGCCAGCGCCTGCTCGAAATCCGTCCCTTCACCGATGCCGAGGGCATCGGCCGTTGCCACCTCATCCTGGAGCCGACCGTCGTGCGCACCGACTGGCAGCCGCGCCGCGCGTTCCAGGGCTGGCGCTACCTCAAGATCGCCGAGGCGCCGGTGGATCTTGGCCAGGGCAATGCCGCACTCGCCGAGATGCCACCCAAGCTACGGCTTGAGCTCGCGGAACTCGGCCTGCTTTAGGCGGCTCCGGCCATCTCGCAAAGACGGGCTTGCAAGCAAACGCGCGCCGCCACATCTTCTTTGCTGATGAGCGACGAAAACAAGCCCCCGGTTACGTCCGCAAATCGTCCGCCGGCAGAGCGCCGTTCGGACGCAGCAGCCATCGATGCGTTTGTTCGCCAGGCGCGCGCGCTCGCGCCGGGCAAGGCGGGCGGGCGGCTCATCCTTGCGCTCGATGCGACGATGAGCCGGCAGCCGACCTGGGATCTCGCCTGCGAACTGCAGGGCCAGATGTTCGATGCCGTCGGCAAGACCGGCAGGCTCAACGTGCAACTGGTCTATTTCCGCGGGCTTGGCGAATGCCGGGCATCGAAATTCGTCGCCGAGACGGGCTCGCTGAAGAGCCTGATGACCTCGATCCAGTGCCGCAGCGGCCAGACGCAGGTCGGCAAGGTGCTGGCCCATGCGCTCAAGGAAACCTCCACCGCCAAGGTCGATGCGCTGGTCTATATCGGCGATGCGATGGAAGAGAACATCGACGAACTGGCCGAGAAGGCCGGTCGGCTGGGCCTGCACGGCGTGCCGGCTTTCGTCTTCCAGGAGGGGCATGACGCCGAGGCTGAACGCGCCTTCAAGGAGATCGCCCGGCTGTCCAAGGGGGCCTGGTTCCGCTTCGACAGCAAGGCGGCGGCGACCTTGTCGAAGCTGCTGTCGGCCGTCGCTGTCTTTGCGACCGGTGGAATCAAGGCGCTGCAGGCGAGGGGGCGTCCCGAGGACATGCTGATGATCGAGCATTTGAAGAGCGGCAAGGCGCCATGACAGTTTTTGCCGTCATCGCGGCTGTCCTGATCTTTTCCGGCCTTGTGGCCACCGCCTTCCTGCGCGCCGACGCGGGTCAGCTCGCACGGGCGCTGAAGCTGGCCGGGCCGGTCGTGCTGGGGCTCGTCGGCGTGGTCTTGCTGTTGCTCGGACGCGCGGCCATCGGTGGCGGCCTGATCTCGGCGGCACTGGCCTGGTATGCGGCTGGCGGCAGGGGGCGTTCAGCCGGCAAGACGCCGGGGAAACGCTCGACCGTGCGTACGGCAGCTCTCGAAATGGAGCTGGATCACGACAGCGGCGGCTTGCAGGGCGTGGTGCTGGCCGGGCGCGAGGAAGGCAAATCGCTGGCCTCGCTGGGGCTGGTCGAACTCAAGGCGCTGTGCAGGGAGCTTTCCGGCGACCCGGAAAGCCTCCAGCTACTTGAGACCTACCTTGACGGCAGGTTTCCCGCCTGGCGCGAAGACCCGAAGCCTGACGGTGACGACGGGCTGCGTGTTCCGCCAGGTTCTGGCGCCATGACTAAGGAGGAGGCCTACAAGGTCCTTGGTCTTGAAGCGGGGGCCGCCGCGGCGGATGTCCGCAAGGCGCATCGACGACTGATTCAGCGCCTGCATCCCGACCTGGGTGGCTCGTCTTTCCTCGCGGCGAGGATCAACGAAGCCAAGGACGTCCTTCTCTCCGATCATCACTAACTCTCCTTCGACACACTACTTTTCCAGGAGGTTGGCAGGGCGCCTACTGCGCGACGGCGTAGCAGGCGATCTTCTTCTTCTTCAGGGCGTTGCAGGCGTTCCAGGCTGAATCCTTGGATTCGAACCCGGCAAAACGGGCACGGAAATAGGTCACGCCGCCCTTCTCGAAGGGCACGGTGTAGGCGGACGCGTCGGCAAGAACCTGCGGCACACGCTTGGCGGTCTTGTCGAGGATCGCGCGGGCTTCGCCGTCGCTCGGCGAGGACGCGACCTGGATGGCCCAACCCGAGGGGACCGAGGCGGTCTTCATCTGGTCGAGAGCAGCCACGGCGGGAGCCGGCTCGGCATAGGCCTGCTCGATGGCTTCCGCGGTTGGAGCGCGATCCTTCGGCTTGCGGATCTGGAAGGGGATGTTGCCGCCGAAACGCTCGGCCGAGGCCATGGCGATCTTGGGCTTGCTGGCAAGCCCGATGGTCGGCTTGGGGGCCGGCACCGCGGCTGCAACGACGACTTCTTCCTCGACGGCCACTTCGTCGTCGGTGATGGCTTCCGCCACCTCGACAGTCTCGGCGACAGGGCGGGTATCTGGTGTCGGGATGTCGCGCTTGGGAAGGGCAACTTTGGCCAGTGTCACTTCAGGCATCGGCGTGTCGGTCTTGGCGATCAGGTCGCCACCGCCGCGCCTGGAGGCCTGCGGCAGGTAGGTCTTGATCAGGCCGGCCATCTTGTTGTCGCGGCTGGCGCCGCTGGTGCCGCCAAGAACCACGGCGACCAGGCTGCGGTTGCCGTCCTGGACCGAGGAAACGAGATTGAAGCCCGACGCACGGGTGTAGCCGGTCTTGATGCCGTCGACGCCCTTCACCCGGCCGAGAAGCCGATTGTGATTGGCGATGCGCTGGCGGCCGAAAGCGAAGCTGCGGGTCGAGAAGTAGCCGTAGTACTGCGGATAGTGCTCGCGCAGCGCGATGCCGAGCTTGGCCATGTCGCGCGCGGTGGTGAACTGCGCGGTGTTCGGCAGGCCGTTGGCGTTGCGGAAAACGGTGCCCTTCATGCCGAGGCTGCGCGCCTTGGCGGTCATCATCCGCGCAAAATTCTCCTCGGAGCCGCCGATCATCTCGCCAAGAGCCGTCGAGGCGTCATTGGCCGAGCGGGTGATCAGCGACAGGATGGCGGCTTCGACGCTGATGGAACCGCCAGCCTTGACGCCGATCTTGGTCGGCGGTTCGGCAGCTGCGTTCTTCGAGAAGACGACCCTGCTGTCCTTCTTGATCCGGCCCTTCGAAAGGGCCTCGAAGGTCAGGTAAAGCGTCATCATCTTGGTCAGCGATGCCGGATAGCGACGGGAATCCGCGTTCGACGAGTAGAGCGTCTCGCCAGTGTTGGCATCGATGACGATGGCCGCGGAGCGGCTGTCTTTCGCGGCGGAAGAGGGCGCCACCGACGACAGGCCAATGGCTGCTGCGAGGGTGAAAACCATGAATGATTTGATGGAGATGGCCGACTTCAGAACTTTGCCCGGCAACGCTTGACGCACTGTTACACCCTTGAATTATTGTTGCATGGGGCGGCAAAGGTTCCTGCCCCGTATCGATGCAACGTAGGGCTACAGCGTTACCAATCCGTTTATGGTAACCGGCTCGTTCACACTTTTGCTCGGGCTTTAGTCTAGTTTTAGGGAATCGGGTTTGTGCGGCGCGCTCTGCACATGACGCTGGGTCAGTTGACATTTTGTGCGTTGCACAATATCTAGGCTGCATCGCACAATCACATAGCGCAGCGCTCCCAACCCGAAAGGATGCAGCGATGACCCAGACCTATGAAGATTTCAGCAAATACGGCAAGGAATTCGTCGACACCGGCCTGAAGAGCTTCGCATCGCTCTCCAAGGGCGCGCAGGCGATCGCCACCGAGACGACCGACTATACCAAGAAGAGCTTCGAAGCTGGTGCAGCCACCGTTGAGAAGCTGCTCGGCGTGAAGTCGCTCGAGAAGGCCGTCGAGATCCAGACCGACTATGCCAAGCAGGCCTATGAAGGCTTCGTGGCAGAAGCGACCAAGCTCGGCGAGCTTTATGCCGAACTGGCCAAGGACGCCTACAAGCCGTTTGAGTCGCTCGTCGCCAAGGCGAAGTGACAGGCTGACACCTGATTTCAGGTAGGCTGGTCGAAAGATCCGCCAGAATTGACCCGGTTGCGTCCGCGCAGCCGGGTTTTTTGTTTTTCTTTTGCGTCGCTAATTCACGTTTCTGGCAAATCGGGCCCGCTAGCCGTGGTCGCCATATTGTCAGCACGTCAGAAGGGCTTAAAATCCTTCCGATGACACCTACATGACGAGGTGTGTCGGAATTGATGAAGGGCAGAACCAGATTGACGACCGGCTTGGAGGCCACACGGCTCGACGTGGCGCGGATGCAGAACGGTGACGAGGGCGGCAACGGTCCAGGCCGAGGCACGGCGGTCATCACCCGTACGAAGACCAAGACCAAACGGCCGAGCCTCTATCGCGTACTTATCCTCAACGACGATTATACCCCGATGGAATTCGTCGTGCATGTGCTCGAACGCTTCTTCCAGAAGGACAGGGAGGCCGCTACCCGCATCATGTTGCATGTCCATAACCATGGCGTCGGCGAATGCGGGATCTACACTTTCGAAGTGGCCGAGACCAAAGTGTCCCAGGTCATGGATTTCGCCAGACAGAATCAGCATCCGCTGCAATGCGTGATGGAGAAGAAGTGAGGTATTGAATGCCGGCTTTCTCCCAAGGCCTCGAAAAGGCGCTGCACCAGGCGCTGACGCTCGCCAATGAGCGTCACCACGAATATGCAACGCTCGAGCATCTGCTGCTCGCCCTCATCGACGACACCGAAGCGGCCGCCGTCATGCGCGCCTGCAACGTCGACCTCGACGAGCTCAAGCAGACCGTACTGACCTATATCGATACCGAACTGGACAATCTCGTCACCGGTTACGACGAGGATTCCAAGCCGACCGCCGGTTTCCAGCGCGTCATCCAGCGCGCGGTGATCCATGTGCAGTCGTCCGGCCGCGAGGAAGTGTCGGGCGCCAACGTGCTCGTCGCCATCTTCGCCGAGCGCGAAAGCCACGCCGCCTATTTCCTGCAGGAACAGCAGATGACCCGTTACGACGCGGTCAACTACATCTCGCACGGTATCGCCAAGCGGCCCGGCGCCACCGAGACCCGTGCGCCGCGCGGTGCGGACGAGGAGCAGCACGGCTCGAACGGCGAGGCAGGCGAGGAGACCGGCAAGGGCAAGAAGCAGCAGGACGCCCTGACGGCCTATTGCGTCAATCTCAACACCAAGGCACGCGCCGGCAAGATCGACCCGCTGATCGGCCGCGAGTCCGAAATCAACCGCACCATCCAGGTGCTGTGCCGCCGCTCGAAGAACAACCCGCTCTATGTCGGCGATCCCGGCGTGGGCAAGACGGCCATCGCCGAGGGCCTTGCCAAGCGCATCGTCGAAGGTGACGTGCCTGAGGTGCTCGAGGATGCCACCATCTTTGCGCTCGACATGGGCACGCTGCTCGCCGGCACGCGATATCGCGGCGACTTCGAGGAGCGCCTGAAGCAGGTCGTCAAGGAGCTTGAGGAGTATCCGGGCGCGGTCCTGTTCATCGACGAGATACACACCGTCATCGGTGCGGGTGCGACGTCGGGCGGCGCGATGGATGCGTCCAACCTGCTCAAGCCGGCGCTGTCGTCGGGTGCCATCCGCTGCATCGGTTCGACCACCTACAAGGAGTTCCGCCAGTTCTTCGAAAAGGACAGGGCGCTCGTCCGCCGCTTCCAGAAGATCGACGTCAACGAGCCGACTGTCGACGACGCCATCGAGATCATGAAGGGCCTCAAGCCCTATTATGAGGACTTCCACAAGGTGAAGTTCACCAACGAGGCGATCAAGGCCGCGGTGGAGCTTTCGGCGCGCTACATCAACGACCGCAAGCTGCCCGACAAGGCGATCGACGTGATCGACGAGACCGGTGCGTCGCAGATGCTCCTGCCGGAAGGCAAGCGCAAGAAGACCATCGGCATCAAGGAGATCGAGGCGACGATCGCCACCATGGCCCGCATCCCGCCGAAGACGGTTTCGGCCGACGACGAGAAGGTGCTGGCCGGCCTCGAGGTCGAGCTCAAGCGCGTGGTCTATGGTCAGGACACCGCGATCACCGCCTTGTCCTCGGCGATCAAGCTGGCCCGTGCCGGCCTGCGCGAACCGGAAAAGCCGATCGGCTCGTACCTGTTCTCCGGCCCGACCGGCGTCGGCAAGACCGAAGTGGCAAAGCAGCTCGCTTTGTCGCTCGGCGTCGAACTGATCCGCTTCGACATGTCGGAGTACATGGAACGCCACACGGTCAGCCGCCTGATTGGCGCGCCTCCCGGCTATGTCGGCTTCGACCAGGGTGGTCTGCTGACCGACGGCGTCGACCAGCATCCGCACTGCGTGCTGTTGCTCGACGAGGTCGAGAAGGCCCATCCGGATCTGTTCAACATCCTGTTGCAGGTCATGGACCACGGCAAGCTGACCGACCACAACGGCAAGCAGATCGACTTCCGCAATGTGATCCTGATCATGACCACGAATGCGGGCGCCTCCGATATGGCCCGGGCCGCTATCGGCTTCGGCTCGTCCAAGCGCGAGGGCGACGACATGGAAGCGATCAACCGGCTGTTCTCGCCGGAGTTCCGCAACCGTCTCGATGCCATCATTCCGTTCGGCTCGCTGCCAGTGCCGGTGGTGCATCAGGTCGTGCAGAAGTTCGTCATGCAGCTGGAGACGCAGCTCTCCGAGCGTGGCGTCACCTTCGATCTGTCGGAAGAGGCGATCGCCTGGCTGGCCGAGAAGGGCTACGACGAGCGCATGGGTGCGCGTCCGCTCGGCCGCGTCATCCAGGAGCACATCAAGAAGCCGCTGGCCGACGAGGTGCTGTTCGGCAAACTCAGGAAGGGCGGCACGGTGCGTGTCACCGTCGAGAAGAAGGAAACCGGCGAGACCGGCCTGAAGCTCGAGACCCTGGCCGACGAACTGCCGGTCAAGCCGAAGAAGGAAGAGCCGGCCGACCGTCCGAAGCTCAAGAAGGCGGCGGCCAAGAAGCCGGTCGCCAAGAAGGCTGTGGCGCAGAAGCCGAAGTCCGACCCCAAGGGCAAGGATGGCGGCAAGCGCAGCCTGGTTCCACAATTGCCCCGAAAGGGTTGATTGCAAACGAAGAAGCCCCGGAGACGGGGCTTCTTTTTATCAGCCGGCAGGCGCGCTCTCGACGCGGTTTCGCCCCTGTCTCTTGGCGCTGTAGAGACGCGCGTCGGCATCCCTGATCATTCGCTCCGTCGACACCGGACCGCCATCCGCGGTGGTCACGCCGATGCTGACGGTGGCGCGCACGCCGGCTTCGACAAAGGTGGTGGCCTCGACATTGGCGCGCAGCCGCTCGGCCAGCGTTGCCGCATCGGCTCTGTCCAGGTCATGGCAGATGGCTACGAATTCCTCACCGCCGTAGCGGAACAGGCGGTCGCCGCTGCGCAGCGAGCCTCCGAGCGAGCGCGCGACATCCTTCAGGACGTTGTCGCCGGTCACATGGCCGTGCTGGTCGTTGATGTTCTTGAAATGATCGATGTCGATCATCAACAGGCTGACGGGTTTGCCCTCGGCCAAGGCCCGGTCGATCAGCGACTGGGCGAGGGCCTCGAACTGGCCGCGATCGCTCGTGCCGGTCAGCATGTCCTTGCCGGTCTTCTGCAGCAGGTCCTCGTAGCGGTGGCGGAAGGTCAGGCGGTCGAAGACCTGGAGCAGGGGTTCGGGTCCGGCCAGGGTTGGCTTGGTCTCGATGTAGCGGAGGTAGCCCACGAGCAGTGCGCTGTAGAGCGCTGCCACTGCCATCTTGGCGATCCAACCTCCATACAGCGCGCTGACCGGCACGCCGGAGACCAGGTGAAGCCCGATGAAGAACATCAACTGGTCGATGGTCAGTACGATCGCGGCGCTGAGGAAGATGCGCCTGAACAGCGTATTGGCGATGCGCTGCCCGAGCTTTTCGTAGATCAGGATGAGGGCGATGCTGTCGAGGAACAGCAATGCCGTGCCCCAGATCATCAGGATACCCATGTCGTCGAGGAAGGTGAGGTCCGGCCGATAGCCCGGCAGTTCGGCGACGCCGCCATAGAGGCGCAGGATCAGCGCCAGGACCACCATCAGGCAGTTGCCGACGAGCAGCCCGTAGATGGGTTGCCGAACGGTTTCCGCGTCCTCCTTGATGTAGAGCAGCAGGAACATCATCAACTTGCCGGAGAACATCACGGTCGAGCCGGGCGAAATCAGCCCGAATGGCAATTGCACGAAGAAGACAGCCGCGAGATAGGTCTCGAGGAAGTGCATCACGCCCAGGACGCAGACGAAGATGCCGATGCCGAACTGGTGGCGCGCACGGAACACAGCAGCCATGGTGACGAAATAAATGACCGCCTGCAGAATGAGCAGAAGTGCACCTGTCATGGTCCGGCCGTTCCTCCCGCCCTCACTACGTCTAGCTACACATTCGCCGTGGCCAAATGGTTAAGGAAACCTCTTCGCCCGCCGGATTTGATGCGCCTGTGAGCGCAGCCGTGATGCATCTGGCCGCCCTGGGCCGCTGACTTGGCGGGAAAGCCATGCTATGCGCGTCGGCAATGCCCGCTGACGACGCTTCTCCCATTCCGGATTTTTCGATACGCCGCCTCTGGTACCTGCGTGGCGTCCGGGCCGCATTCTCGGTTCCCGGCCTCATCCTGGCCAGCGCCTTCATCGGCTTTGCCGGTCTAGCCAAGGAAGCGGGGCTGACGCTGGTGCAGACGGTATTCATGGTTGGCATGGTCTGGGCCTTGCCGGCCAAGGTGGTGCTCGTCGGCGCCATCCTGTCGGGGACATCGCTGCCAGCCGCCGCCTTCGCCGTGGCGTTGTCGTCCATCCGGCTGGCGCCAATGGTGGTGGCCCTGGTGCCCGAAATGCGCGGGCCGAGAACACCGCGCTGGGTGCTCTATTTCCTGTCGCATTTTGTGGCTGTCACCTCATGGGTGCTGGCCATGGAGCGGCTGCGTGGCATCCCGCGCGACGTCCGCACCAGCTATTATGCCGGGCTCGGCTCGACGCTGGTGCTCGTCAACATGGTTGTCGTGGGCGTTGTCTATGTCCTGGCCGACAGCTTGCCGCCGGTGGTGTCGGCAGCCCTTTTCCTGCTCACGCCGATGTATTTCCTGACCTCGTTGTGGGGATCGGCGCGCGAGCGGGCAGGGCATGTGGCGATGGCCATCGGCCTCGTCCTCGGGCCGTTGCTGCATCTCGTTGTTCCCGGCTTCGACCTGCTCGGTGCCGGGCTGATCGGTGGCAGCATCGCCTTCGCCTTTCATCTGCTCTCGCGGCGGAGAGCCAAGCGATGACCTTCGATGCGCTCGACACCTGGTGGTGGCCGTTCCTGTTCATCCTCGTCGGCGGCTGGCTTGCCACCGACGCCTGGCGCTTCCTCGGCGTCTATCTCGGCGACCGCATCTCCGACGATTCCGATCTTCTGGTGCTTGTGCGGGCTCTGGCCACGGCGCTGGTCGCCGCCGTCATCGGCAATCTGATCGTCTTCCCGAGCGGCGCCTTGGCCGACATGTCGCTCGCCCTGCGCCTCGGCGCAGCCGCCGGCGGTTTTCTTGCCTATCTCTGCCTCGGCCGTAAGGTGCTGGTGGGCATCGTCGCGGCGGAGGTGATCCTGCTGGCGGGGTTGTGGATTTGGCGCTGAAATCGCGGGTGCGACTTCAGCGCGATTTGGCGTCGATCCGCTGTCGCAGGTTGTGGATTCACGTCAACTTAACCGCTGTTTCCTAACCTGCCGGCCTGCCGCGGGTTAGGGCGAGGGGCATGACTGATTTTCAAGCGACGTCGACGCATGTGCCCTTGCGGGCTTCGAGGCTCGACAGGCAACTTGTAATGAAGATCGCGATTATTATCGCGGTCTTGCTCACTGATGTTGCGTGGATTGCCGGAACCGATTTCCAGTTCGACATGGCTAGCGCGGCCAAGGCCGCCGTTGTGACGGTCGTGCTTGTCTCGGTCGCCTGGTTCTATCGGGTCAAGCGGCCGATGAAGCGGTTCGAGGTGCTTTGCACGGAAACCGCTGTCTTGTTGGTATTTTCGACCTCGGCAGCCGTGTTCAGCACCTTGATGACGTCCACCAACCTGCCGACGACCGACGATCAATTGATGGCCTTCGATGCGGCCATGGGATTTGACTGGTTGTCTTATGTCGGCTTCGTCAACGAGCGGCCGTGGCTCGGAAATCTGTCATCGATCGTCTACATAACGACGCTGACCCAGGTCGCGCTTACCGTAGTGGCCCTCGGCTTGATCGGCAAGATCGTGCGCGTTCAGCGTTTTGTCCTTGCCGTGATGCTGGGCGCGCTGACCTGCATCGTGATTTCGGCGATCTTGCCGGCGGCCGGGGCGCTCGGCACCATTCGTCCTCCGGTCGAATTCACGATGATGAACAATCCGATCGTCGACCTTGAGTACAAGCAGGCGTTTTTCGATCTCCGCAATGGCCTGGGGCGCTTCATCTCGCTTGACGAACCGCGCGGTCTCATTGCCTTCCCATCCTACCATGCCACGCTTTCGGTGCTCATCATTCTGGCATTTGTCGGCGTGCGCCTTTGGTTCTGGCCCGTGCTCGTGCTCAATATCGCAGTGATCCTTTCCACTCCGGTGGACGGTGGCCATCACTTGGCTGACATCGTCGGGGGGATTGTCGTGGCGGGGATGGTGTGGCTCGCTGCGGGTAGGATTCAGGATAGAAGTCGGCTTAGCAGCTCTTCTCCGGCGGTTTTCGAACGATGAACCAGTGTCGCGCACAAGATGCAATGGTTGAAACTGGCGCTCTCGGTTTTCGACCGATCCGCAATGCCACGAATTTACTTGGTCAGCTGTTTGCGGCTCTCAAGCTAAATGCTCGGGTCCAAGGTGTGCTGTTGGTGGCATCGGCGCTGGTCGTCGCAGCACGACTTGTGCTTTTGCCGGACGCCGTGGCAATGATCTCTGCGACTTGGCTGCAAAGCTTGCGCCCTTTCATTGCATCGTGGGCCATCGCCATATCCTTCTACCTTTTGCTAAAGACCGTCCGGACAGGATCGTTGTCGGTAAGTTTTGGTTTTATTTGGTCGGATGTTCTCACGTGGAGAAACGTAATCGTTGCCGTTCCTGCTGCCCTGTCGCTAGGTATGGTAATGAATTCATTTAGTCATTTCAAATCCAACATCCCGGAGCTTAATCCTTATTACCTAGATATTGTCTTGGCGTATGTAGATCGCTCAATCCACTTCGGAATTGATCCATGGCAGGTCTCTGGCTACGTTTTCAAATATGGCGTGGCAACGTTTATTTTGGACAAGATTTATTATCTCTGGTTTTTCGCGATTTACATTCCCACAGCAATTGTCATCGGCATGCCCGACCGCTTTGGAATCCGCCATCAGTTCCTGCTGAGCTACGTTTTTGTCTGGGGCATCCTCGGCATCGTCGGCGCGACCGCGATGTCTTCCGTCGGCCCGATCTACTATGACAGGGTCTATGGCGGTCCGTCGCCCTTCACCGATCTGGTGCTGAATCTGGAGCACGTCGACAGTGCCTGGAGCTTGACCACCATGCAGGTGCGGGAGGTGCTCTGGGGCGCCTATGTCAACGATGCCGCAACGGTCATTTCAGGCATTTCGGCGATGCCGTCCATCCACAACGCCATGTGTGTGCTGCTGTTTCTGGCGGCGCGCCACGTCAATCGCTGGCTGGCCGTGGCGGCCGCGGTGTTTGGATTGACCATCTTCGTCGGATCGATCCACCTGGGATGGCACTATGCCATCGACGCTTACGTTTCTGCGATCGGCGTCATCCTGCTTTGGAAGCTTGCAGGCTATCTCACCGGCGATGCGGCCATGCGGTGCGTCAAGCGCGCCGCAACTGTCGATGCGCTGGCGTAGACTGCCTCAGCCTGTGCCCAGCGCGGCCCTGACCTTCTCTGCATTTGCCGCCAGCACCTCCGGCTTTTCCATCACGCCGCTGTGCGGCTTGAGCGCCACGCCTTCGAAGCGCGGTACGATGTGGACGTGCAGGTGGAAGACGGTCTGGCCGGCTGGCTCCTCGTTGAACTGGGTGACGATCACGCCATCGGCGGCGAATGCCGTCATGACAGCCCGTGCGACCTTCTGGACGACGGCCATGAGCTTGGCGAGCGTTGCCGGATCGGCGTCGAGCAGGTTGCGCGACGGCGTTTTCGGCACCACCAGCGTGTGGCCGGTGCCTTGCGGCATTACGTCCATGAAGGCGATGACGTCGTCGTCCTCGTAGACCCGGTGCGAGGGGATTTCGCCGCGCAGGATCTTGGCAAAGATGTTGTTTGGATCGTATTCGACGCTCGGCATGGCCTATCCCGTTTGATGCGGTTTCGTGGTGGATGTTTCGGCGCTGGTGTCGCCAACGTCAAGACGCGAGAGGCCGAGAGGAGCAGAGTTGACCTATATCTATCTGATCATCGCGGTGGCGTTCGAGGTCGTCGCCACCTCGGCGCTCAAGGAAACAAACGGGTTCACCAGGCTGCTGCCGTCGCTCGTCACGGTCGCGGGGTATGCCGCTGCGTTCTACTTCCTGTCACTGGTCCTGAAGGTGATGCCCGTCGGGATCGTCTACGCCATGTGGTCGGGGGCCGGGATCGTCTTTATCACCGCGATCGCCTGGGTGTGGTTCCGCCAGTCGCTCGACCTGCCGGCGCTGCTTGGCATCGGCCTGATCATGGCCGGCGTCATCGTCATCAACCTGTTCTCAAAATCGGTCGCGCACTGAAATTCAGCCGCGGCGGAACGGGCCGTGATCGTCGAGATAGTCGCCGATCTCGGCCACTTCCCGCCGTTCGCGCTCGAGATAGTCGCCCACGGCGCGCCGCAGCCCGGGGTGGACGATGTAGTGGGCCGACTGGGTCGTGACAGGGCGATAGCCGCGCGCCAGCTTGTGCTGGCCCTGGGCGCCAGCTTCGACGACCGCCAGCTTGCGCTCGATGGCGAAGTCGATGGCTTGGTGGTAACAAACCTCGAAATGCAGGAAGGGGTGGTCCTCTATGCAGCCCCAGTTGCGGCCATAAAGCGTGTCCGAGCCGATGAAATTGATGGCGCCGGCGATGTAGCGGCCACCGCGCCTGGCCATGACCAGCAGCACGTCGTCGGCCATGCGCTCGCCGACCAGCGAGAAGAACTTGCGGTTGAGGTAGGGACGCCCCCACTTGCGGCCGCCTGTGTCCATGTAGAAGGCGTAGAAATCGTCCCAATGCGCTTCGGTGATGTCGCGGCCGGTCAGTCGCTCGATCGAAATGCCTTCGGCGAGAGCCTCGCGCCGCTCCTTCTTCAGTGCCTTGCGCTTGCGCGACGCCAGGGTGGCCAGGAAATCGTCGTAGCTCGCAAAGCCTTCATTGATGAAGTGGAACTGCTGGTCGGTGCGACGCAGGAAGCCGGTGGCTTCGAGGATGTCGACCTCATCCGCCTCGGCGAAGGTGACGTGAGCCGACGACACGCCGACACCGTCGGCGACGCTTCTCAGCGCCGTTGCCAAGGCCGACTTGGCTTGCTCCGCACCGGCGCCGCTGACGGTCAGCAGGCGGGGGCCGGTCGCCGGTGTAAACGGCACCGAGGCCTGGAGCTTGGGGTAGTAGCGGCCGCCGGCCCGCTCGAAGGCATCGGCCCAGCCGTGGTCGAAGACGTATTCGCCCTGGCTGTGCGACTTGGCGTAACAGGGCAGCGCTCCGAGAAACGTGCCGTCTGCGTTCTCGAGACGGAGATGATGTCCCTGCCAGCCGGTCTTCGTGACGGCGCAGCCGGACTCTTCAATGATCGTCAGGAAATCGTATGAAACGAAGGGATTGTACCGACTTCCTGATGTCGTCTTGGAAGTGCCGGAAAGGCTGTTCCACTCGTCGCGGCTGAACTCGCCGATGCTTGAGACGACGCGGACGGCGTAACCGCCATCCGCATTCTTCGCCCCGGCATCGTTCGCAGTGCTCATGCGCTTTTACTTACGTTCGAAAGCTGGGGATGCAAGGGCCTCAGGCAACCGAAGCTGCATCCGGTTCAAATCCCTCGAACGTCATCTGGTCGGCCCGCGCAAAGGTGGTCCTCACCGCCTCCTCGTCGCGTACCGTCCAGGTGATGACGGGCATGGCGAGTTTTTCGCGGACGAAGCTGACGAAGCGGTTGGGCAGGTGGGTGACACTGTAGGAGACAAACGAAATGCCATGCGCCAGCATCGAGAAATGCGCCTCCAACTCATGATCCTGGTCGCCCCAGGCGGTCAGGCCGCTGGGGATGCCGGGCGCATGCCTGGAGAAGTCGCGGATCAGCCAGTGATCGAAGGACATGATCGCAGCTTTGCCCTTGTAGTTGCGCAAGGCGGCCGCCACCCGTTCGACGAGTTCGGCATCGTGCCCGGGGATGCCCTTGAGTTCGATCACCAGGGGGACACGGCCGTCGACGAGCCTAAGCAGTTCGGCGAGGGTAGGGACATGGTCGGCGGTGCCGCCGACGCGCAGCGCAGCCAGTTCACCCGCGGTCCGCTGCCAGATGTAGCCGTTGGTGCCCGTCAGCCGGTCCAGCGAATTGTCGTGGAAGACGACGACATCGCCGTCGGCGCTCAGATGCACGTCGCATTCGATGGCGTAGCCGCGCGCGGCTGCGCGTTCGAACGCCGAAAGCGTGTTCTCCCAGCAGGTCTTGTTGACGTCGTGCAGGCCGCGATGGGCGATCGGGCGGGCGGTCAGCCATGAAAGATCGGTCATAGGTCGGTTCACTCGGTCTCGATGATGGCTTCGATCTCGACTGCGGCATTGAGCGGCAGGCAGGCGACGCCGACGGCCGAGCGTGCATGCTTGCCGCGCTCGCCGAGGGCCGCGACGAGGAAATCGGAAGCGCCGTTGGCGACTAGATGCTGGTCGGTGAAATCGGACGACGAGGCGACGAAGACCGTGATCTTGACCAGCCGGCGGATCTTTTCGAGATCGCCGAGTGCTGCCTTGGCCTGGGCCAGGATGTTGACGGCGCACTGCCTGGCCGCTTCCTTGGCGGCGTCGGTGTCGACCTCGCGGCCCACCAGGCCGGAGGCCAGCAGCTTGCCGTCCTTGAGCGGCAACTGGCCGGCGGTGAAGACGAAATTGCCGCTGGTCATGAACGGCACGTAGTTGGCGGCCGGCGCTGCGGCTGCGGGCAGGGTGACCCCGAGATCGCCCAGCCGCTTTTCGATTGTTTCGCCCATTGTCTTTCCTTATCTCTGTGTCTCTGGTGGCAGGTGAGGCCGCGCCGAAAGTGCTATGTTTGCCTCGCTTCCGCCACGACTTTTTTTAAGGTGGACCATCATTCAAGGCGGCCTGACATGGCCGCGCCGATCGGAGCCAGTGTATGCGCGCAGCGCGCCTTGTTTTTCTTGCCAGCCTGTCCACCTCAGCGCTTTCGCTGGCGCCGGCTTTTGCCGCTCCGGTGCTCGCGCCCCATCGCGCGGTCTATGACCTGGTGCTCGACAAGGCCTCGGACCGGTCGGGAATCACCGGCCTTTCCGGCCGCATGGTCTACGAGTTCAATGGCTCCGCCTGCGAGGGCTATACGGTCAAGTTCCGGTTCGTCACCCAGATCGCGACCAGCGACAACACGCGGCTGACGGACCAGCAGACGACGACCTTCGAGGATGGCGAGGGCAAGACCTTCTCCTTCGTGACCAAATCCTTCGTCGATCAGAACCTCGACAAAGAGGTCAAGGGTACGGCGACCATCGAGGCGACCGGTCTCAAGGTGGCGCTGGAAAAGCCCGAGGCCGGCTCCGTCGACCTCGCCAAGACCCAGTTCCCGACCCAGCATCTGGTCGAACTGATCGAGAAGGCCGAGAAGGGCGAGACCTTCTACGAGACCAGCCTGTTCGACGGCTCCGAGGATGCCGACAAGGTGATGACGACCACCGTGATCGTGGGCAAGAAGAGCGAGGCACCGGAAGCCGACCCGGAGCGTCCGGCGCTCGCCGGCCTCGCCAAGGACAAGTACTGGCCCGTCGACATTGCCTATTTCGACGAAAGCAAGGGCGGCGGCGAAGAAGTGCCGGAATACCGCATCAGCTTCAAGCTGCACGAGAATGGCCTGACGCGCGATCTGGTCATGGACTACGGCGACTTCTCGATGACCGGGAAGCTGGTCAATCTGTCGCTGTTTCCGGCACCGCAAGCCGAATGCAAGCCGTAAGCAGGCATTCGTGGCGGTCTATGTCGATGCGGCAATCTGGAAGTGGGTGGGCCATCGCTGGTGCCACCTGCTTGCCGACGACACCGACCAGCTGCATCGCTTTGCCGCCCAACTCGGGCTGAAACGGTCCTCCTATCAGGGTCCGCCCAAGACGTCGGCCCCGCACTACGACATCACCGGCTTCGAGCGGGATCGCGCGGTGCGCCTGGGAGCTGTCGAATGCAGCCGCGAAGAGATCGTCGCCGTGTTCCGCCGTGTCCGGGTGCGCGACTTCAAACGGCGACAGCCGAAACCGGTGAAGCAAGAGACGAGGCAGGACGAGCAGGGCGTCTCCCGCTGGGCCGCCGGCAGTTGATCGGGACCCTGCGAGAGCCCGCGACGATCGGGATCGATTCCCGAGCGTGAAGCTTGAGGCGCAGTTCCCGGGAGCTCGTCTTGAGCCTCCAGTCGCGCGCAAAGCCTCGATTTGCGCAGCTTTCGGGCCCCTCTCGGGGTTGCGCTCGCCAGGCAATACGTCTATATGCCGCCGCATTCCACACACGGACTCAGGTTTCTGCCCGGGAGAAATCCGGCTGAGACCCCCCGGTGGCGTTTCGAGCAATCTCGCGAAAAGCGTCATGGTCCGTGGAGGCTAACCGGATAAGGAAAAAACGATGGCACTGCCTGATTTCAGCATGCGCCAGCTTCTTGAAGCTGGTTCTCACTTCGGCCACCAGACCCACCGCTGGAACCCGAAGATGGCGCCCTACATCTATGGCGCCCGCAACAACATCCACATCATCGACCTCAGCCAGACCGTGCCGCTGCTGCACCAGGCGCTGAAGCAGATCTCGGACACCGTTTCGCGCGGCGGCCGCGTCCTCTTCGTCGGCACCAAGCGTCAGGCTTCGGACATCGTCGCCGATGCCGCACAGCGTTCGGCCCAGTACTACGTCAACTCGCGTTGGCTCGGCGGCATGCTGACCAACTGGAAGACGATCTCGAATTCGATCCAGCGCCTGCGCAAGCTCGACGAGTTGCTGGCTGGCGAAGCCCAGGGCTTCACCAAGAAGGAGCGCCTGAACCTCGAGCGCGAGCGCGAGAAGCTGGACAAGGCCCTCGGCGGCATCAAGGACATGGGCTCGACGCCGGACCTGATGTTCGTCATCGACACCAACAAGGAAGCGATCGCCATCCAGGAAGCCAAGCGTCTTGGCATTCCGGTCGTCGCGATCATCGACTCCAACTGCGACCCGGACAAGATCGACTTCCCGATCCCGGGCAATGACGACGCTGCCCGCGCCATCCAGCTCTACTGCGACCTGGTCGCCAAGGCTGCGATCGACGGCATCGCCCGTCAGCAGGGTTCGCTCGGCGTCGACATCGGCGCATCGGCCGAAGTTCCGGTTGAGCCTGCGCTCGACGCGGCTCCGACGACCGAAACGCCGCAGGCGTAATCGCGAAGGCCGGGCAACCTGCCTTCCTTTTCAGGATTGGGCGCACCTCGCGCCGGCGTTCGGCGCATCATCGAACCCTCGGTGGTGCGCTCGCGCATTTTGAAGCAAAGAGGCCACCACAATGAGCATTTCGGCAGCACAGGTTAAAGAACTCCGCGAACTGACGGGCGCGGGCATGATGGATTGCAAGGCGGCTCTCAACGAGACCGGCGGCGACATGGAAGCCGCAGTCGACTGGCTGCGCAAGAAGGGCATCTCCAAGGCCGACAAGAAGGCTGGCCGCACGGCTGCCGAAGGCCTGATCGGCGTCGACGCCGGCGTGCGCGAAGCTGTCGTCGTCGAGGTCAACTCGGAGACCGACTTCGTTGCCCGCAACGCGGCCTTCCAGGAGATCGTCAACAACGTCGCCAAGGTCGCGCTGGCTTACGGCAATACCGAGGCTGTTGCCGCCGCCAAGTATCCGGGTTCGGACAAGTCGGTCGCCGACACCATCAAGGATGCCGTCGGCACCATCGGCGAGAACATGAGCTTCCGCCGTTCGGCCAAGCTTTCGGTCTCGGAAGGCGTCGTCGCCACCTACGTGCACAACTCGGTTGTCGACAATCTCGGCAAGCTCGGCGTTCTGGTCGCCATCGAGACGACCGGCAACCATGATGCGGCCCGTGCCTTTGCACGCCAGGTCGCCATGCACGTTGCCGCGACCAATCCGCTGGCCCTGACCCCCGACGAGGTCGATGCGACCCATGTCGAGCGTGAAAAGGCGATCTTCGCCGACCAGGCTCGCGAGTCGGGCAAGCCGGAGAACATCATCGAGAAGATGGTCGAAGGCCGCATGCGCAAGTTCTACGAGGAAGTCGTTCTGCTGAAGCAGGCCTTCGTGCTCAACCCC
Source organism: Aminobacter aganoensis (assembly GCF_014206975.1). Taxonomy (GTDB): domain Bacteria; phylum Pseudomonadota; class Alphaproteobacteria; order Rhizobiales; family Rhizobiaceae; genus Aminobacter; species Aminobacter aganoensis. Next base: position 327,727 of record NZ_JACHOU010000001.1, on the reverse strand, counting down.
GACCTGACGGTCGAGGCGGCACTCAAGGACGCCGAGAAGCAGATCGGCGCGCCGGCCAAGATCACCGGCTACATCCGTTTCGCGCTCGGCGAGGGCATCGAGAAGGAAGAAAGCGACTTCGCAGCCGAAGTTGCCGCAGCCGTTAAGGGCTAAAAAGTAGCGCTGCATCAAGCGCTTCCTGAGGATAGCCGAAGGGCGCCGCGTGACATCGCGGCGCCCTTCGTGTATCGGAACTCCCGATCTCCAACAGCCGCGAGGAACTCATGACCGACAAGCCGCTCTACCGGCGCGTACTGCTTAAGGCGTCGGGCGAGGCCCTGATGGGCGAGCAGCATTTCGGCATCGATGTATCGGTGGTCGACCGCATCGCTTCCGACATTGCCGAGGCGAGGGCGCTCGGCGTCGAGGTTGGCGTGGTCATCGGCGGCGGCAACATTTTCCGCGGCGTGGCCGTCGCCTCCAAGGGCGGCGACCGGGTCACGGGCGACCACATGGGCATGCTCGCCACCATCATCAATTCGCTGGCGCTGCGGACATCGCTCCACAAGCTTGGCGTCGATGCCGTCGTGCTGTCGGCGATCGCCATGCCGGAACTCTGCGAAAGCTTCTCGCAGCGCCAGGCAACGGCCTACATGGATGCCGGCAAGGTCGTGATCTTCGCTGGCGGCACGGGCAATCCGTTCTTCACCACCGATTCGGCAGCAGCGTTGCGCGCAGCCGAGATCGGCGCCGATGCGCTGTTCAAGGGCACCCAGGTCGACGGTGTCTATTCGGCAGATCCCAAGAAGGACCCGGCCGCGACGCGTTTCGAGCGCATCACGCATAAGGAAGTCATCGCCCAGGGGCTGTCGATCATGGATACGGCGGCAATTGCCCTTGCGCGCGAAAACAACATTCCGATAATCGTCTATTCGATCCATGAAAAAGGCGGTTTCGGCGAAATATTGAAGGGTGGCGGTCGCTGCACGGTTGTTGCGGACGCCTGACAATTGGAACGATGGCCCCGGAACCGGGACCAAGGAGACTGCTATGAGCACCGATTACAACGACCTTCAGCGCCGCATGGAAGGCGCCATCAACGCGTTCAAGCATGATCTTGCTTCGCTGCGCACGGGCCGGGCCTCGAGCAACCTTCTCGATCCGATCCAGGTGCAGGCCTATGGTTCGGCCATGCCGCTCAACCAGGTGGCGACTGTGTCGGTGCCGGAGCCGCGCATGATCTCGGTCTCGGTGTGGGACAAGTCGATGGTCGGGGCGGTCGATCGCGCCATCCGCGAATCGAATCTCGGCTTCAATCCGATCGTCGACGGCACCAACCTGCGCATTCCGCTGCCGGAGCTCAACGAGCAGCGCCGCAAGGAACTGGTCAAGATCGCCCACACCTATGCCGAGAACGCCAAGGTGGCGACGCGCCACGTGCGCCGCGATGGCATGGAAGCGTTGAAGAAGGCAGAGAAGGACGGCGACATCAGCCAGGACGACCAGCGCGTCCAGTCCGAAAAGGTCCAGAAGCTGACCGACGACACGATCAACCAGATCGACAGCTTGCTTGCAGGCAAAGAAGCCGAGATCATGCAAGTCTAAGCCAAGCAGAGGCTGGCCGAAAGCGAACGGATGACTACGCCCGCGCATGTCGCGATCATCATGGATGGCAATGGCCGTTGGGCGAAGGCCCGGGGCCTGCCGCGCGTTGCGGGGCATCGGGCCGGCGTCGAGGCGCTGCGCCGCACCGTTCGTGCCGCCGCCGACCTCGGCATTTCCTGGCTGACGGTCTACGCGTTCTCTTCGGAAAACTGGTCGCGGCCCAAGTCCGAGGTCACCGATCTCATGGGCCTGCTCAAGATCTTCATTCGCCGCGATCTGGCCGAACTCCACAACAGCGGCGTGCGGGTGCGCATCATCGGCGACCGCGCGACGCTGCAGCCGGACATTCGCTGCCTGCTCGAGGAAGCCGAGACGCTGACCGCCGGCAACGAGTCGCTGACGCTGGTGATCGCCTTCAACTATGGCGGGCGCGACGAGATCTCGCGTGCCGCGAGCCGGCTGGCGGAAGCGGTCAAGCGCGGCGAGCTCTCGAGCGAGGAAATCACGCCGGAGTTGTTTGCCGAAAACCTCGATACCGCAGGCATACCCGATCCCGACCTGGTGATCCGCACCAGCGGCGAGGTCAGGCTTTCCAATTTCCTGCCCTGGCAGTCGGCCTATAGCGAGCTGGTGTTCCAGCCCTGCTACTGGCCGGATTTCAATCGCGACCATCTTGCCGACGCCTTGCGCGAATATACCGGCCGCGAGCGCCGCTTCGGCGGGCTTGCCACTCGCGACGTCGCTTTGTGACGGCGGAGCGCATGAGCAATCTCCAGCTTCGGACAATCTCGGCAATCGTGCTTGCGGCAGCGGTGCTCGGCCTGACCTGGGTGGGCGGCCTGCCGTTTCGCTTGCTGTCGGCGACAATCGTTCTCGCCATATTCTTCGAATGGTCGGCCATGTCGCGACCCAGGACCGATTCGGCCTGGGCGATGGGTGGCCTCGGCATCCTGCCTGAAGTCGCGGTCCTGCTGTTTGCCGGTGCGCTCGTCGCCGGCGTGCCGGCGCTTGCCCTGATCGGCCTGGTGGCCGTCTTCACGCTGATTCTCTGGATCGTGGGAAGGATGCGGGGGGTGGCGGCATGGGAAGCCGCCGGATTCGGCTACGCGGCACTCTCCGGCCTGTCGCTGGCGCTGCTGCGCGGCAATGACGCATCCGGTCTGGTCGCCATCCTGTTCCTGTTCGCGGTCGTCTGGGCGACCGACATCTTCGCCTATTTCGTCGGCCGCAAGGTTGGCGGGCCGAAGCTCGCGCCTGCCATCTCACCCGGCAAGACGCGCAGCGGCGCGCTTGGCGGAGTCGTTGGCGGCGTCGTGGCCGGGCTTTTGCTCGCAGGCAGCGCCGGCAGTGGCAATCTTCCGCTGCTGGCAGCGGTCGCGCTGTTGCTTTCGGTCATTTCCCAGGCAGGTGACCTGTTCGAATCCTGGGTCAAGCGCCGGCATGGATACAAGGACTCAGGCTCGCTGATTCCCGGTCATGGCGGCGTCATGGACCGGGTCGACGGGCTTGTCGCGGCGGCATTTGCCCTATACGTCATCGGCTGGTTGTCCGGTTCGGCCGATCATCCGGCGCAGGGGCTGTTTCCAGCCTGAGCGGCGAAGCGCGGCGCAAGCGTCGGGCAAGGCAAGTCGGCTCGAATGGGCTCGATGGTACTGGTTGAGGACTTGATTTGAACGAGTATCTTCCCGCCTTCCTGAGCACGGACGGCCTTTTGATCGGCACCATCGTGCCGTTCCTGTTCGTGCTGACCATCGTCGTGTTCGTGCACGAGATGGGCCATTATCTCGTCGGCCGCTGGTGCGGCATCGGCGTGAAGGCCTTCTCGATCGGATTCGGCCCGGAATTGCTCGGCTTCAACGACCGCCGCGGCACGCGCTGGAAGCTCTGCGCGATACCGCTGGGCGGCTACGTCAAGTTTGTCGGCGACATGAGCGTCACCAGCAGGCCGGACAGCGCCGAGGACGACAGTCTCAGCGCGTCTGAGCGCAAGATAGCCTTCCACACGCAGCCGGTGTGGAAACGTGCCGCAACCGTGGTTGCAGGTCCGCTGTTCAATTTCCTCCTGACGATTGCGGTCTTTACCGTGCTGTTTTCGGCCTATGGCCGCTACGTCATGGAGCCGACGGTGGCGGAGGTGAGGGCGGCAAGCCCGGCCGCCAACGCCGGCATCCTGCCCGGCGACCGATTCGTCAGCGTCGATGGCAAGCCGGTGGAAACCTTCTCCGACGTCCAGCGCCTGGTGTCCGGCCGTGGCGGCGATGCGATTGCCTTCGTGATGATGCGCGACGGCAAGGAGATCGCGCTGACGGCGACGCCGGAAATGATGGAGCAGAAGGATGCCCTCGGCAATTCGGTCAAGGTGGCCGTCATCGGGGTGGTCAACAATGAGGAGCTGGGTCAGCCGCGGCTGATCAGCTACAGCCCGGGCGGGGCCTTCGTCCAGGCGGTTGCCGAGACCGGCCACATCATCCAGCGGACCGGTCAGTTCCTGAAGCGTTTCGTGGTCGGTCGCGAGGACAAGTGTCAGCTCGGCGGACCGGTCAAGATCGCCGACATGGCAGGCAAGGCGGCCCAGCTGGGCTTCATGTGGCTGGTTCAATTGGTGGCTTTGTTGTCTGTCGGAATCGGCTTTCTTAACCTATTGCCGATTCCTCCGCTGGACGGCGGCCACTTGGCATTCTATGCCGTCGAGGCAGTGATCCGGCGTCCCGTTTCGGAACGGGCAATGGAAGCGGTCTATCGTGTGGGGATGATTCTGGTTCTTGCCTTCATGGGCTTCGTTTTCTGGAACGACCTGTTCGGCTGCTGAAATCATGAAGAAATTTGGGACGGGCAGGGGGCCCGTTGAGGGAGCGTTTACCATCCGGGGCGATATGAGTGACGCGAAAGTCACGCTCGCAGGGTAAGTAAATACAAATTAACTAGAAGCCTTGCGTGTAGGGAAAATCCGGTTATTACGGTACGGGAAATTTACCGCGACGTCCGGTTTTCTCGCCGTGGGGACTTCGAGAAAAAGGTTATAAAGCCCGATGAAGGCAGCATTGAAGTTTGCGAGCGCCGCGTCCGCGGTAGCTCTGTCCGCCGCACTGGCCGTTCCTGGCGCCGTGGCGGTCCAGTTTGTTGCCGTGTCCGCCGCCGAGGCGGCTGTGGTCAACCGGGTCGAGGTGCGCGGTAACCAGCGCGTCGATGCGGACACCGTTCGCAACTACATCTCGATCAAGCCCGGCAAGTCGTTCTCGAACGCCGATATCGACGAGGCAGTGAAGGCGCTGTTCGGCAGCGGCCTGTTCTCCGACGTCCGCATCAACCAGGTCGGCTCGACCCTGGTCGTCCAGGTCTCCGAATACCAGGTCGTCAACAACGTGCTGTTCCAGGGCAACAAGAAGCTCAAGGACGCGGCACTCGGTGGTGCCGTACAGCTCAAGCCGCGCGGTGCGTTCTCGCAGGCGGCGCTCGAAGCTGACGCCCAGGCGATCAAGGAAGCCTACAAGCGTGTCGGTCGTGACGACGTCACCGTTGGCACCAATGTCATGGATCTCGGCGAAAACCGCGTCAACGTGGTGTTCGAGATCAACGAAGGCGGCCGCACCAAGATCGCCGCCGTCAACTTCGTCGGCAACGACGCCTATGGCGACCGCCGCCTCGCTGATGTCATCTCGACCAAGCGTTCGTCGTTCCTGTCGTTCATGCTGCGCGACGACATCTATGACGAGGATCGTCTGCGCGCCGATGAAGAGGCGCTGCGCCGCTTCTACTTCAATCGCGGTTACGCCGACTTCCAGGTCGTTTCCGCCTTTGGCGAACTCGACGAAGCCACGAACCAGTACACCATCACCATCACCGTTGACGAAGGCCAGCGCTACACGTTCGGCGACGTCACGGTCGAGAGCACGATCCCCGAGGTCGACGGCGCGACGCTGCAGTCGCTGGTCGAGACGCGCAAGGGCGATGTCTACAGCGCCAAGGACGTCGAGGATTCGATCATCGCGATCACCGAAAACGTTGCCGGCAAGGGCTATGCCTTCGCCAAGGTAACGCCGCGTGGCGACCGCAATTTCGAAAGCCGCACGATCAATGTCGTCTACACCGTCGACCAGGGTGCCAAGGCCTATGTCGAGCGCATTGAGATCCGCGGCAACGAGCGCACCCGCGACTTCGTGATCCGTCGCGAATTCGACGTCAGCGAAGGCGATGCCTTCAACCAGGTGCTCATCCAGCGTGCCAAGAAGCGTCTCGAGGCACTGAACTTCTTCGAGCGCGTCGAAGTTTCGACCGCTCCGGGTTCGCAGCCTGACCAGGTTGTGCTGGTTGTCGATCTGGTCGAGAAGTCGACCGGTGAGTTCTCGATCGGCGCCGGCTATTCGACCGGTGGCGACAACGCCGGCCCGTCGGTGGAAGGCTCGATCACCGAGCGCAACTTCCTCGGCCGTGGCCAGTTCATCAAGTTCTCCGCCGGCGGCGGCAAGAACTCGCGCGACTACAGCTTCTCGTTCACCGAGCCGTATTTCCTCGGTCGCCGTATCGCTGCCGGTTTCGACGTGTTTCGCCAGACGCGCAAGTACGACGAATATGAAAGCGATGTAACGGGTGGCACGATTCGATTCGGCCTGCCGATCACCGACAACATCTCGACGCAACTCGCTTACAATCTTTCTCAGGAAGAGTACGCTATCGATGAGGATTGTTTGACTGGTGGGGTCTACGATAGCGCTAAATGCGATATTTCGCAGGCCATCCGTGACGCCGTCGAAGACAGTCCATGGATCAAGTCGTCGGTCAGCGGCACGCTGGTCTACAATACCATCGACGACATGAAGAACCCGCATGGTGGCATCTATGCCAACTTCACGACGGAAGTGGCCGGTCTCGGTGGCGACGCAAAGTTCGTGAAGGTTACTGGCCGTGCCAGCTACTACCAGACGCTATCGGAAGAGCTCGATATCGTTGGCCTCGTTTCGGCGGGTGGCGGTCACATCCAGGGCTTCGGCGACGACGGCCTGCGTGTCTTCGATCACTTCAAGAACAACGACCGCATGATCCGCGGCTTCAAGTACAACGGCATCGGCCCGTATGATAACGACACCGATGATCACCTCGGTGGCACGACGTATTTCAATGCTTCGGCCGAAGCCCAGTTCCCGATCCCTGTCGTGCCGGAGAGCTTCGGCCTGCGTGGCGCGGTGTTTGCCGACGCAGCGACACTGTATGGCAGCAAGGTCGAAAACGTCACGAATCTGGTCTCGACCGACATGCAGTGGCGTGCCTCCGTGGGTATCGGCCTGCTCTGGGCGTCGCCTTTCGGCCCGCTGCGTATCGACTACGCGGTCCCCGTCCAGAAGGAAGACACCGACGATACGCAGGAATTCAATTTCGGTATCTCGACCCGCTTCTAATCTTGCGGAACGATGCTTCCGGGCCATCCTGGCCCGGAAAGCCCCGGCCTAGCTGGAACAGCAATTCATGACGGATCCGGTATTTTTTGTGCCGTCACGCCGCTATTCGGTTGGCGAGGTGGCCGGGCTTACCGGGGCCGTGCTCGCCGATCCCGGCCATTCCCACATCGAGATTTTTACCATCGCCTCCGCGACCGAAGGTGGCGAGGGCGCGCTGGTGTTTGTCGACGGCAAGCGTAACGCGACATCCCTGGCCACGCTGCATGCGGCTGCGGTTCTTTGCACGCCCGACGTCGTCGGGTTGGTGCCGGCTGGTATCGCCGTTCTCGTGACACCTCGTCCGCAGCAGGCTTTCGCCCGCATCGGCCGTCTGCTTTTCCCTGACGCGGAACGCCCTGTCGGCGCTACCGGCGAGACAGGCATTTCACCTTTTGCGCATGTCGATCCCACCGCCCATGTCGAAGCCGGCGCGGTTGTCGAAGCGGGCGCGGTCATCGGACCGAACGCAGGCGTCGGTGCCGGCACGGTGGTAGCCGCCAATGCGGTGATCGGCCGTTCCTCGCAGATCGGCCGCGACTGCTACATCGGCCCGCATAGCTCGGTCCAGTACGCGCTGGTCGGCAACGGGGTCATCATCCATGCCGGTGCCCGCATCGGCCAGGACGGTTTCGGCTTTGCCGGCGGCGCGCGCGGACCCGAGCGCATTCCCCAGATCGGCCGGGTCATCATCCAGGACAATGTCGAGATCGGCGCCAATTCGACGGTCGATCGCGGCGCGATGGCGGATACGATCATCGGTGAAAACACCAAGATCGACAATCTCGTCCAGATCGCCCACAACGTGCGCATAGGCCGCAATTGCGTCATTGCCGGACTTACGGGTATTTCGGGCTCGGTCGTCGTCGGCGACAATGTCATGATGGGCGGTGGCGTCGGGCTGGCCGATCATCTGACGGTCGGTGCCGGGGCCAGGCTCGCGGCGCGCAGCGGCTTCATGCACGACGTGCCTGCGGGCGAGATCTGGGCCGGCTTTCCGGCCAAGCCGATGAAGGACGCAATGCGCGAGTTCGCATGGCTCAAGAAGATGGCCAAGACAAAGAAGGACGGCGGGGGCAATGACTGACCAGACGACCAAGACGCTCGAATCCGTCGACATCCTCGGCCTGTTCAAGCTTCTGCCGCATCGCTATCCGTTCCTGCTGATCGACCGCATCGTCGATATCGACGGCGACGATTCCGCTGTCGGCATCAAGAACGTCACTTTCAACGAGCCGCACTTCCAGGGCCATTTCCCCGGCCAGCCGGTGATGCCGGGCGTGCTGATCATCGAGGCGATGGCGCAGACCGCCGGTGCGATCTGCCTGCGCCTGGTGGTCGACGAAAGCCCGTCGCTGGTCTACCTGATGACCGTCGACGCTGCCAAGTTCCGCAAGCCGGTCGTGCCTGGCGACCAGCTCAGGATTCATGTCAAGAAAATCAAGAAGCGCGGCAACATCCTCAAATTCGCCTGCGACGCGCAGGTCGATGGCGTCACCGTGGCCGAGGCCGAGGTGGCTGCCATGATGGTGCCGAAGGAATAGCAAGACTTTCATGCAGACCGAAACTTTTATCCATCCCGCCGCCGTCGTTGAAACTGGCGCAAAGCTCGGCGCGGGCGTCCGCATCGGCCCGTTCTGCCATGTCAGCGCCGATGCCGTCATCGGCGACAGGGTCGAACTGATCAGCCATGTCGCCGTCATGGGCGCCACCACCCTTGGTGAAGGCTGCAAGGTTTTCCCGCAGGCGACGCTCGGAGCGGCGCCGCAGAACAACAAGCACAAGGGCGGCCGCACGACGCTCGTCGTCGGCAAGAACTGCACGATCCGCGAAGGCGTGACCATGCATCTCGGCACCGACACCAGCCGCGGCGCGACCACCGTAGGCGACAACGGGCTGTTCCTCGCCTATGCGCACATCGCTCATGACTGCATCGTCGGCGACAACGTCACAATGGCCAATGTCGCGACGCTTGGCGGCCATGTCGAGGTCGGCAACAACGTGACGCTTGGCGGGCTGTGCGCGGTCCACCAGATGACGCGCATCGGCCATCATGCCTTCGCCGGCGGTGCCGCCATCATCGATGGCGACATCATTCCCTACGGCATGGTGATGGGCAACCGCGCGCGCCTGCGCGGGCTCAACGTCATCGGCATGAAACGCTCGGGCCTGCCGCGCGCCGAAATCTTTGCGCTGCGCAAGGCCTACAAGATGATCTTCGATCCCGCACGCGCCGTCGCCGAGAACATTCCGGCCGTCGAGCGCGAGTTCCAGGGCTCGGCCATCGTGCGCGACATGCTCGATTTCATCCAGGCGCGCGGCAAGCGTCATTTCACCGTCCCGCCGCTTCGAAACGCCGTCTCCGACGACGCTGCCGATGACGAAAGCTGAGGGCGGAAAGAGGATAGACCTTTCCGCGACCGACCGGATCGCTGTCGTTGCCGGCAGCGGCCGTCTTCCCGTCAACGTCGCCGACTGCCTGGCCGATGCAGGTCATGCGCCCTTCATCGTCCTGATCGATGGCGAGACCGATCCCGGCACGAGCCTTTGGGGCTATGAAGGCAAGGCGCTGGCGATCGAGCAGTTCGCCTCGCTCGTGCAGCTGCTCAGACGCGAGCGCATCACCCATCTCGTGCTCGCCGGCGGCATCAGCCGCCGCCCGGTCTGGCGCGCCATCCGTCCCAGCGTTCCGCTTTTTCGCATCCTGCCGCGGGCGCTGGCAGGATTGGCGCGCGGCGACGACGGTTTGCTCCGCACATTGGTCTCCCTGATCGAGGACAACGGCATCAAGGTCGTCGGTGCGCATCAGGTCGTGCCGGACCTGCTCGCCACCGAAGGCAGGATTGGTGCGCATGCACCCCAGGATGGCGACTGGGCCGACCTCCGCGCCGGCCTGGAGGCTGCCCGGGCCATTGGGGCTCTCGACATCGGCCAGGCTGCCGTTGCCATTGGCGGGCGTGCCATTGCCCTTGAAGGCATCGAGGGAACCGATCTTCTGCTTGAACGTGTCCGCGACCTGCGTACCAACGGCCGCATCGCCGGCCGCAAGCGCGGCGTGCTGGTCAAGTGCGCCAAGCCCGGCCAGGAAATGCGCGCCGACCTGCCGACCATCGGCCCAGCGACCGTGGACGCGGCCCATGCAGCGGGCCTGGCTGGAATTGGCGTTGAAGCCGGCCGCTCGTTCGTGCTCGATGTCGGCGATGTCGTGGAACGGGCCGACCGGCTCGGCCTGTTCGTCGTCGGCGTCACGGGTGAAAGGGGCAACACGTGACCCAGCCGCCGCTCAAGATCGCCATCGTCGCCGGTGAAGAGTCGGGCGACCTGCTCGGCGCCGACCTGGTGCGGGCGCTGCAGCGGCTGACCGGCCGCGAGGTCCGGCTTGTCGGCACCGGCGGCCGGCATCTGCAGCAGCTCGGGCTTGCGCCGCTGTTCGATGCCAGCGAGATCGCGCTGATGGGGCTGACGGCGATCGTCCGCGACCTGCCGCGCCTGATGCGGCGGATCGGCCAGACGGCGCGGCTGGTGGCTGCGGAGAAGCCGGATTGCCTGATCACCATCGACAGCCCCGATTTTTCGCTGCGCGTGGCCAGCAAGGTACGGGCGCTCGCGCCCCAAATTCCAATCGTGCACTACATCTGCCCGAGCGTCTGGGCGTGGCGGCCGGGCCGCGCCAAGGCGATGAAGCCGCATGTCGACGAAGTGCTGTGCATCCTGCCTTTCGAACCCGCCGAGCTTGCCCGGCTGAACGGTCCCCCAGGCACCTTCGTCGGCCATCGGCTGGTCAGCGATCCCGGTATTGCGGTGGCCGCCGCCATGCAGGAGGGCAAGGGCACGCTTTCGCCGGATCGCGAGAAGACACTCCTGCTCCTGCCGGGATCGCGCCGCAGCGAGGTGCGTGGCCTGATCGGGCCATTTGGTGAGACCGTTTCGATCCTGCGGGCGCGCGGCCATCGCTTGCGCCTGCTGCTGCCGACGGTGCCGCATGTGGCCAGCCTTGTCGAAGACGCCGTCTCTGGCTGGCCGGACAAACCCGAGATCATCCTCGACCCGCAGCGCAAGTGGCAGGCCTTCGGCGAGGCCGACGCGGCCCTGATCGCGTCGGGGACGGTGTCACTGGAGCTTGCACTCGCTGGCGTGCCGATGATGTCGAGCTACAAGCTCGACACCTTCATGCGCATGGTGCAGGGCCTGATCACCATCTGGAGCGCGTCGCTGCCCAATCTCATCGCCGACAGGCCGGTGGTGATCGAAGCCTACAACCAGTATGTGCGGCCGAAATGGATGGCGCGGCACGTCGAGGGCCTGTTCGACGACACCGGCCTCAGGCGCTGGCAGAAGGACGGCTTCGCCGAGATCATCAGGCGCATGGCGACCGATCGCCCCTCCGGCGAACTTGCAGCCGAAGCCGTCCTCAAACACATCGCAAAATGAAAAACGCCCGCCCGGCACACGCCGGAGGGGCGTTTTCGTCTGGTTGGCCGGCGCTTAGCGCTTGGCGATCGGCAGGTAGTCGCGCTCGGCAGCGCCGGTGTAGAGCTGGCGCGGGCGGCCGATCTTCTGGCGCGGATCCTCGATCATTTCCTTCCACTGCGCGATCCAGCCGACGGTGCGGGCGAGCGCGAACAGCACGGTGAACATGGTGGTGGGGAAGCCCAGCGCCTTCAGCGTGATGCCGGAGTAGAAATCAATGTTCGGATAGAGCTTCTTTTCGATGAAATATTCGTCGGTCAGCGCGATGCGCTCGAGCTCCATCGCAACGTCGAGCATCGGATCGTCCTTGATGCCGAGCTCGCCGAGCACTTCATGCGTGGTCTTCTGCATGATCTTGGCGCGCGGATCGTAGTTCTTGTAGACGCGGTGGCCGAAGCCCATCAGGCGGAACGGATCGTTCTTGTCCTTGGCGCGGGCGACGAATTCCGGAATGCGGTCGACATGGCCGATCTCGGACAGCATGTTGAGCGCTGCTTCATTGGCGCCGCCATGGGCCGGGCCCCACAGGCAGGCAATGCCTGCGGCGATGCAGGCGAACGGGTTGGCGCCCGACGAGCCGGCGAGACGGACGGTCGAGGTCGAGGCGTTCTGCTCGTGGTCGGCATGGAGGATGAAGATGCGCTCCATGGCGCGGGCGAGCACCGGATTGACCTTGTATTCCTCGCACGGCACGGCAAAGCACATGTGCAGGAAGTTGGCGGCGAAGTTCAGCTCGTTCTTCGGGTAAACGAAGGGCTGGCCGATATGGTACTTGTAGGCCATCGCCGCGATCGTCGGCATCTTGGCGATCAGGCGGATCGAGGCGACCATGCGCTGGTGCGGATCGGAGATGTCGGTCGAGTCGTGATAGAAGGCCGATAGGGCGCCGACCACGCCGCACATCACCGCCATCGGGTGGGCGTCGCGGCGGAAGCCGGTGAAGAAGCGCGACATCTGCTCATGCACCATGGTGTGGCGCGTGACGCGATGGTCGAAGTCGTCCTTCTGGGCCTTGGTCGGCAGTTCGCCGTAGAGCAGCAGGTAGCAGACCTCGAGGAAGTCGCCATGCTCGGCGAGCTGGTCGATCGGGTAGCCGCGGTGCAGCAGGATGCCGGCATCGCCATCGATGAAGGTGATCTCCGACTCGCAGCTCGCCGTCGAGGTGAAGCCGGGATCGTAGGTGAAGGCGCCGGTGGTGGCGTAGAGCGATGCGATGTCGATCACATCTGGTCCGACCGTTCCGGCGCGCACCTTGAACTCGTGGGTCTGGCCGCGGAACTCCAGTTTGGCGGTCGAATCAGTCATCGCATACTCCTTAGTGCTGAGTTGCCGCCACGGGCGGCGCAATCTTCATAACAAGGCAACCCGTTAGGCCCGGAATGCCCGAGCCACCAGCTTCCCCGCTGCTTTCAAATTGACCTGTTGCCGCAATGTTGCACCGCAAAAGCCTCATTTCAATGCAAAACTAGGAAAGCACTGCTGACCTAATCGATTTGATCGGAAATGCGGGCTAGACTTTCGTCGCGCCCCAGAACGGCCAACACATCGAACACTCCGGGCGACGTGCTTTTGCCCGTCAGGGCTGCACGCAGAGGCTGTGCGACGGCACCCAGTTTCACGTTTTCGCGTCCGGCATACTCGCGGATCGCTGCCTCCGCCGTAGCGGCGCTCCAGTCTGAATTGACGCCTGCCAGTGCGGCATGCGCGCCCTTGAGCACGTCCTTGGCCGGGCCGGCCAGCAGCCCCGCGGCCTTCTCGTCGAGCGGCAAGGGACGCTCGGCAAACAGGAAGCCCGCGCCGTCCGCAAGCTCGATCAGCGTCTTGGCGCGCTCCTTGAGGCCGGGCATGGCGGCAAGCAGCTGTGCCTTGCGCTTGTCGTCGAGCTTGCCGAGGACTGCATCGCCACCGGGCAGATAGGGCAAGGTGGCGACGAAGATGTCGAACAGCTTGTTGTCGTCCATCTGGCGCATGTGGACGCCGTTCAGCGCCTCGAGCTTGGCGAAGTCGAAGCGGGCCGCGCCCTTGTTGACGTCCTCGATCTCGAACCAGCCGATCATGTTCTCGATGCTCATCACCTCGTCGTCGCCATGGCTCCAGCCGAGGCGGGCGAGATAGTTGAGCAGCGCCTCGGGCAGGTAGCCCATGGCGCGGTAGGCATCGACGCCGAGTGCGCCGTGGCGCTTGGACAGCTTGGCGCCATCGGCACCATGGATCAGCGGGATGTGCGCCATGACGGGCACGTCCCAGCCCATGGCGTCGTAGATGACGGTCTGGCGCGCGGCGTTGGTCAGATGGTCGTCGCCGCGGATGATGTGGGTGACGCCCATGTCATGGTCGTCGACGACGACGGCATGCATGTAGGTCGGCACGCCGTCCGAGCGCAGGATGATGAAATCGTCGAGATCCTTGTTGGGGAAGCGCACGTCGCCCTGCACGCGGTCGCGCACCAGCGTCTCGCCCTCCCGTGGCGCCTTGATGCGGATCACCGGCTTGACGCCTTCGGGTGCCTCGGATGGGTCGCGGTCGCGCCAGCGGCCGTCATAGCGGGGCGGGCGGCCCTCGGCGCGTGCCTTCTCGCGCATCTCCTCGAGTTCGGCCTGCGAGGCGTAGCAGTGATAGGCCTTGCCCGCGCGGACAAGCTCTTCGGCGACTTCGCGGTGACGCGGCGCGCGCTCGAACTGCGAGATCGGCTCGCCCTGCCAGGTCAGGCCGAGCCAGGTCAGGCCTTCGAGGATTGCCGCGGTGGCGGCATCGGTCGAACGCTCGCGGTCGGTGTCTTCGATGCGCAGCAGCATGGTGCCGCCGGTATGGCGGGAATAGAGCCAGTTGAAGAGGGCCGTGCGCGCGCCACCGATATGCAGGTAGCCGGTGGGCGAGGGGGCGAAGCGGGTGACGACGGACATGGCGATTTCCAACGGAGGCATGGCGCGCTTGGCCGAAGACCGGCGGCGCATGGCGTTTCGGTGGCGCTGATGTAGCATAGAAGGTCTGGGGCGCAAGGGGCAGGCCCGATGGGCGAGCGCGTGCGGGAGGGGGAAACCGGTAACAATCCGGTGGTCGAGACCGGCGAGCGCGCCTTGCTGGGCGGGGCGGCCGTGTCCTCGGTGGCATGGGTGAGGCCGACTGTACCCAGCGCGGAAGCCACCGAAAACGCCGTGGTGCCGGTTCCGCGGCCTTATTTTCCTCGGCTGCCGGCACGGTCAGGCGCCGCCGCCAGTGTTCGCTCATCGACGCGGGCCATGCGGGTGGCCATCGAAACCGAGCTCGAACGAGGCGCTGCATTCCTGCTCGTGCCGGTCTTCCTGGCCATCGGCGCGCTTGGCTACTTCAGCTTTCATGCCGAGCCGCCTTTTGCGCCTCTGGTCACGGCCTTCGGGCTCCTGGCCGTGCTCGCCTTTCTCATGCGTACGAACAGGCTGGCCCACTACGCGCTTGCCGCCGCGGCCATCTGCCTGCTCGGCATGGCCATGGCCAAGATCGAAACGGATAGGATGGCGACCAGGATGCTCGGCGCGACGATATCGGCAGGCATCACCGGGCGGGTGGTCGAGATCGACAGCCTCGACAACGGCCGTCAGCGCCTGACCCTCGACATCCTGGCGACGGAGCGTCCGGTTCTGCGCTATGCGCCGGATCGCGTGCGGCTGACCGCGCGCAAGCTCCCCGATGGCGTGACCGCCGGCTCGCTGGTGGCGGGCTATGCCCGGCTGATGCCGCCATCCGGCCCGGTAAGGCCGGGAAGCTACGACTTTTCCTTCGAAAGCTATTTCGACGGCATCGGCGCCAGCGGCTTCTTCATGAAGGGGCCGGAGCTTGTTGCGTCCACCGACCCGTTGCCGGCCACGGGTCAGGCCGCGGCCTGGGTGGCAAATGCGCGCGACCGCATCGCACAGCGCATTCGCGATCGCATCGGCGGCGCGGAGGGGGAAATCGCTGCAGCCCTCGTCGTCGGCGTGCGCGGCGGCATCCCCGAAGACGTCAACGAGGCGCTGCGGCGCACCGGGCTCTACCACATCATTTCGATCTCGGGCCTGCACATGGCGATGGTCGCCGGGACGGTGATGCTGCTGACGCGGCTGGCCTTTGCCGCCTTTCCGGCGTTCACGTCGCGTCGTCCGGTGAAGAAATATGCGGCAAGCGCCGCATTGGCCGCGACAGGGGGCTATCTGTTCATTTCGGGGGCCGAGGTCGCCGCACAGCGCAGCTTCATCATGCTGGCCGTGATGCTGACGGCCGTGCTGTTCGACCGGGCTGCCTTGACCATGCGCAATCTGGCGATCTCGGCCATCGTCGTCATCGTGATTTCGCCGCACGAGGTGGTCGGCCCGAGCTTCCAGATGTCGTTTGCAGCGACAGCGGCACTTGTCGGTGCCTATGCCTGGTGGTCCGAACGGCGCGAGCAACAGGCGCAGCCGGCAGTCCAGCGGTCGTTGCCGTTCAAGCTGTGGCGCTGGCTGGTGACCGTTGCGGCCGGGCTCGTCGCGACGTCGCTGATCGCCGGGCTTGCCACCAGCGTCTTCGGCGCCTGGCATTTCCAGCGCATCTCGCCGCTCAGCCTTGTCGCCAACCTGGCGGTGATGCCGATCGTCTCGGTGCTGGTCATGCCGTTTGCCGTGCTCGCCGGCCTGTTCATGCCGTTGCGCCTCGACGGCATCTTCCTTGACACCATGGGGGCCGGCCTGACGGCCATGATCGCGCTGGCGACATGGTTCTCCGAGCGCTCGCCCGTCGATGCGGTCGGGCTGGTGTCGACCCATTCGGTCGTCCTCGTCACCTTGGCGCTGGTCATCGCCTCGATGGCGACGACCTGGCTGCGACTGTCGGCGCTGCCGGTTGCGACCTTGGCTCTGCTGCTGCTGATGAAGGCGGAAGCGCCCGACGCGTTCGTCTCGGAGGATGCGCGCCTGGTGGGCGTGCCGGTTGGCGAAGGCAAGCTTGCCGTCAATCGGACCCGGCCAAACCAGTTCACCGTCGACAATTGGAAACGTGCCCTGGTGTCGGAAGACCTGATCGGCCCCGCGCGCGTCGCCCCGGCAAGCGCTACAAACCCGAAGCAGAACATCGGCCAGGGCGGTTCGGGCCGGCCCGGCGGTGATGCGGCCTTTTCCTGCACCGACGGGCTGTGTCTCATCGAGCACCCCTCGGGCATGCACCTGGCCCATGCGGAAAACGCGGCAGCCGCCAGGCGAGCCTGCGGCATCGCCAACCTTGTCGTCGTGAACGACGCCACGGCACGCAATCCGTGCGGCAACGCTGCTGTTGTCGTGCTCACCAGCCGCGCGTTGGCTCGCCTGGGAAGCGCGGCGATATTCTTGAGGCCTGCCCAGGACGGCGCGCGCCAGGATGTCGAGATCCGCCACGCCGTGGCCACGCCATACCGACCCTGGCACGCGCAGCGGGCATTCTCGCGCGAGGCGAGGGGACTGCCGCCCTATCGGCAAGACAGCAGGCGCCCGGGCGCATCAGAGCCGGCATCGCCAGCCCGATAGGCCGTGCGCTATGCGCGCCAAGTTGCCTGCAGGGATTAGTACCGGCGGATCAGCCCGACGAGCTTGCCCTGAACCTTGACCCGGTCAGGTCCGAAGATGCGGGTTTCATAGGCCGGATTGGCGGCTTCCAGGGCGATCGAGGCGCCCTTGCGACGGAAGCGCTTGAGCGTCGCTTCCTCGTCGTCGACCAGTGCGACGATGATCTCGCCCGGGTTGGCGATGTTGGAACTGCGGATGACGACCGTATCGCCATCGAAGATGCCGGCCTCGATCATCGAGTCGCCCTTGACCTCGAGGGCATAATGCTCGCCGCCCATGATCATGTCCGGCGGCACCGAAATGGAATGGGTCTTGTGCTGGATCGCGTCGATCGGCACGCCGGCGGCGATGCGCCCCATGACCGGGATGGTGACGGCAGCAGCGACATCGTCGTCATTGCCGGCCGAGAACGATCGCGATGGCTCGGGCTTGCGGCCAAGGCTGCCCTCGATGACGCTCGGCGAGAATTTTCGCGCCGCATTGAGGCCGGGTGCGATCGAATCGGGCAGTCGCAACACTTCCAGCGCGCGTGCCCGGTTGGGCAGGCGGCGGATGAAGCCACGTTCCTCGAGCGCAGTGATCAAGCGGTGGATGCCGGATTTGGAGGCGAGATCCAGCGCTTCCTTCATTTCGTCGAAGGATGGCGGAATGCCCGCTTCCTTCAACCGCTCATGAATGAACAGCAGAAGCTCGTGTTGCTTGCGCGTCAGCATGGTCACCCCCGAGGAATCAGAAGAAAAACAAACCCAGAACAAACACTATCTGTTCCAGTTGTGTTCCGCAACTGTTTATATTTCGTGAAGGGGGTTGGGTATGCTCAGCGCAGCATCAGCACGCGGCACGGGTTGCCACGTTCGGCAGCCGGTGCGAAGGGGGCGCGCATGATCGCGCAGTTGGCGTCCGCCAGCGTGCGCAGCATCGACGAATCCTGGATGGTGTAGGGCGTCACGACAAGGCCGTCGGCGGTTTCGCGCGCGAGGGCGCGGACGAAGTCCTGACGCAGGTCGTTGGCGGTCATCGCGGCGTCGAGGATGCCAGTGCGAATGTCAGGCGAATAGGGCCGCCCGCCAAGAGTTGCCAGCAGCGGCTTGAGGAAGATGTGCGCGCAGATCAGGCTGGCGACGGGATTTCCGGGCAGTCCGATGCAGCGCGTCTTGCCGAGGCGGCCGAACATCAGCGGCTTGCCGGGGCGCATGGCGATCTTCCAGAAATCGAGATCCATGCCGAGCCCGGTCAGCACGCGGTGCACCAGGTCGTGGTCGCCGACGGACGCGCCGCCAAGCGTGACGATGACGTCCGCCTGCGCATCGAGCGCCTTGCCGACGAGGGTCGCGATCGCATCGGTGCGGTCCGGTGCTATGCCGAGGTCGAGCACGCGCGCGCCGACGGATTCGGCGATGGCGGCGACACCATAGGCGTTGGAGGCAATGATCTGGCCGGGGCCGGGGTTGCTGCCGGGCGGCAGAAGTTCGTCGCCGGTGGCGATGATCGCGATCAGCGGCGCCTTGGCGACCTGCAATTCGGGATGATTGGCCGCGGCAATGAGAGACAGGCCTGCCGGATCGAGCACGCGCCCGGCGTCGAGGATCAGGTCGCCCTGCCGGAAGTCCAGGCCCTTGGCGCGGATGTTGCGGCCCGGCGCCGTCGGCTCCACGACCTCGATCTCGCCATTGCCGAGGTCGCGCACGTTTTCCTGGATGACGACGGTGTCGGCGCCCTCGGGCACGGGAGCGCCGGTGAAGATGCGCACCGCCTGGCCTGGCGCCAGCGTTCCGGTGAACTGCCTGCCTGCCGGAGCCTCGCCGATGACCGACAGCCTTGCCGGCAGCGATGCTATGTCGTCGGCGCGAACGGCATAGCCATCCATCGCCGAGGCAGCGAAGGGCGGCTGCGTGCGCAGGGCATGCAAGGGTGCGGCAAGGACACGGCCCGCCGCTTCCCGCAGGCCGACCGTTTCAGAACCGCTCGGTTGAGCGCCGTCGAGGAGGCGCGCCAGCGCTTCGGAAACCGGAAGCAAAGCCATGGCTATTCGCCTGCCCTGTAGTCGCCCGACTTGCCGCCGGTCTTCTCGACCAGGCGGATGCCGGAAATCACCATGCCGCGGTCGGCGGCCTTGGCCATATCGTAGATGGTCAGGCAGGCGACGGAAGCCGCCGTCAGCGCCTCCATCTCGACGCCGGTCTTGCCGCTGACGCGGGCAAGGGCCGTGACGCGAAGGCCGGGCAGGGCCTCGTCGGGCTCGATCTCGACCGAAACCTTGGTCAACAGCAGCGGATGGCAGAGCGGGATGAGTTCGTGCGTGCGCTTGGCCGCCATGATGCCGGCAATACGCGCCGTCCCCAGCACGTCGCCCTTCTTGGCATTGCCCGACAGGATCAGGGCAAGCGTTTCGGGACGCATCGCAATCGAGCCTTCGGCGATGGCCGTGCGCGTCGTCTCGGCCTTGTCGCCGACGTCGACCATGTTGGCTTCGCCGGATGCGCCGATGTGGGTGAGGGTGGCCGCCATGTCAGGCACCGGCCGTCTGCGGAATGCCGTCGAGCAACTCCCGCGTGGCTGCCGCCACGTCGGCCTGCCGCATCAGGCTTTCGCCGACGAGGAAGCTGCCGATGCCGGATTTTTCCAGGCGCAGGCAATCGTCATGCGTGAAGATGCCGCTTTCGCCGACAAGCAGCCGGTCCGTCGGCACCATGGGTGCCAGCCGTTCGGACGTGGTGAGACTGACCTCGAAGGTCCTGAGGTTGCGGTTGTTGACGCCGAGCAGGCGCGACGTGAGCTTCAGCGCGCGCTCGGTCTCTTGCTCGTCGTGCACCTCGACCAGTGCGTCCATGCCGAGTTCGAAGGCGGTGTCTTCGAGCCGGCGGGCATCGTCGTCGGACAGGCTTGCCATGATGATGAGGATGGCGTCGGCACCCCAGGCGCGGGCCTCGTACACTTGGTAGGGCTCGAACATGAAGTCCTTGCGCAGCGCCGGCAGGGCGCAGGCTTGGCGAGCAGCCATCAGGAATTCGGGCGCGCCCTGGAAGGACGGCGTGTCGGTCAGCACCGACAGGCAGGCGGCGCCGCCCTCGGCATAGGCCCGGGCCAATGACGGCGGGTCGAAGTCGGCGCGGATCAGGCCCTTGGACGGGCTCGCCTTCTTGATCTCGGCAATCAGGCCGAAGCGGCCGTCGCTGCGCTTTGCTTCCAGGGCGGCAAGGAAACCGCGCGGCGCGGCCACGTCGCGCGCCTTGGCCTTGATCTCGGCGAGCGGCAGCAATGTCTTGGCGGCGGCGATCTCGTCGCGCTTGTAGGCTTCGATTTGGCGCAGGATGTCGGCCATGTCTTTATCCGTTCGAGACGCCGACGAGGCGCTGGAGCACGGCGAGAGCACGACCGCTGTCGATCGCATCCGCCGCGAGCTTCACGCCTTCGCCGATGGTCGCCACCTTGTCGGCGACAACCAGGCCGGCACCGGCATTCATCAGCACCGTGTCGCGATAGGCGCCTGCAGTGCCTTCGAGCACGCGGCGCAGGGCGGCTGCATTGTATGCGGAATCGCCGCCGCGCAGCTCTTCGCGGGTGTGCCTGGCGAGGCCGACCTGTTCGGGCGTCAGGGTGAAGGTGCTGATGGCGCCGTCGGCGAGTGCCGCGACATGGGTTTCGCCCGTCGTGGTGATCTCGTCATACCCGTCGCCATGGACGACCCAGGTCGACTTGGCACCGAGCTCCTTCAACGTCTCGGCAACCGGCACGATCCACTCGGGCGAGAACACGCCGACCAGCTGGCGGTCGACGCCGGCTGGATTGGAGAGCGGCCCGAGCAGGTTGAAGATCGTGCGGGTGCCGAGTTCGACGCGCGTTGCGCCGACATGCTTCATCGCCGGGTGATGGGCAGGCGCGAACATGAAGCCGACGCCGGCCTCGTGGATGCAGCGGCCGATCGCTTCGGGCGGCAGGTCGATGTTGACGCCGAGCGCGGTCAGGACGTCGGCGGCGCCCGTCAGCGAGGACAGGCCGCGGTTGCCGTGCTTGGCGACCGGCACGCCGGCGCCGGCGATGACGAAGGCCGAGGCGGTCGAGATGTTGACGCTGTGCGAGCCGTCGCCGCCGGTGCCGACGATGTCGATGGCGTCAGCCGGGGCGTCGACGCGAAGCATCTTGTCGCGCATGGTGGCAACGGCGCCGGAGATTTCGCTGACCGTCTCGCCGCGCACGCGCAACGCCATCAGGAAGCCGCCGATCTGCCCCGGCGTCGCTTCGCCCGACATTATGATGTCGAAGGCCTCGCGCGCTTCCTCGAAGGTGAGGGCGGTGCCGCTGGCGACCTTGGCGATGTGGGGCTTGAGTGCGCTCATTGCGGCGTCACTGCGATCGCGCGGGCGATCGCAGCCTGGTCGATGGTGGCCTTGTACTCGCCCTGCAGCTGCGCCACCAGCTGGTCGAGCAGATCGTCGGACATGCCGGAAGCGAAGGTCTTCTGCGCGTCCTCGGGCACGGCGCTTGCGTCGGCGCCGGCCGGCTCGAACACTTCGACGACCTTGAACAGGATCTGTGCGTCGCCGGCCGGTGCTGCGATAACGCCGGTGCCGCCTTCGCCCATGGCAAACATCGCGGCAGCGCCCTCGCGGCCGAAATCGGCGTCGTCGGCTTCGCGCTTGAGACCGCGTTTGGTCTGCTTCTCGAGCTTGAGCTCACCCGCGATCACGTCCATCGCGGCGCCATCCTTGAGGCGCTTTTCAAGTTCCGTTGCCTTGTCCCTGAGGCGCTTGGTCGCTTCGGCTGCGGTCCAGTCCGCCACGACCTTCTCCCGAACTTCGTCGAGGGCGCGGTCGCGGGCCGGCGTGATGCCGTCCACTTCGTAGAAAACGAAACCGTTGGTGCCGATGTTGAGCGGCGGGTTCTCGATGGCAGCTTCAGCCTCGAACAGTGCCTGGATCAGGTTGCGTGAGTCGGGAAGCGTGTTGACGACGGTGCCGTCGGGCAGCTGGCCGGCGCGGTCGATGGCTTCGATCGTCACCACCTTGAGCTTGAGCTTGTCGGCGGTGGCGCGCATCGATTCGCCGCCGGCGCGTGCATCCTCGTAGGAATCGTGCACGTCGAGCAGGATGCGGTTGGCCTCGGCAAGGGCGAGATCCTTGCGGATCTGATCCTTGACCTCGTCGAGCGATTTCACCGCTTCAGGCGCGATCTCGCTGACGCGGACCAGCACCGGTCCGAACGAACCCTGGACCACGTCGCTGACCTGGCTTGCCTGCAGCGCGAAAGCCGCCTCGGCAACGGCCTTGTCGGCAATGGTGTCCTTGGACAGCGTGCCGAGGGCGACGTCGGCGGCCGTCTTGCCCTGGTCGGCGACGATCTTGTCGAACGCGGTGCCGGCCTTGATCGCATCGGACGCAGCCTTGGCGGCGTCGGCGCTCGGGAACACCAGCTGGTCGATCTTGCGCGTTTCGGCTGTCGTGAAATGGGACTTGTTCTTGTCGTAGTCCTGGCGCACCTGCTCGTCGGTGATCGAGCCGAGATCCATGATGTCCTCGGGCTCGAGCTTGACGTAGCTCAGCTTGCGGTATTCGGGTGCGGCGTAGTTTTTCTTGTTTTCCTCGAACCATGCTTTGAGAACGTCGTCGGCAGGCGCCGCGATCGGTTCGACAAGCGACTTCGGCAGCGGCAGGTAATCGATGGTGCGGTCTTCGCCGCGATAGAGCGCGACGGCACGCAGGAACGTGTCGGGAGCCTTCATCCCGTCGGAGATGGCCTCGACGATCTGCTGGCGGACCGCCACCTGGGCGCGGTTCTTCAGATAGTCTTCGGGGCGCATGCCGATCTGGCGCAGGATGTATTCGAAAGCCTGGCGGTCGAACTGGCCGCTGGCGTTCTGGAAGGCAGGATCGTCCCAGGTCAGCTGGGCGAGGCTGTCCTTGGACAGCCCCAGGCCGAGCTTGCGCGCCTGTTCGTCGAGCACGGCGCCGGCGACGAGCTGGGAGGCGACCTGGTTGTCGATGCCGAGGGCGGTGGCCTGCTCGCGGGTCAGGCGCTGGCCGAACTGCTGCGACATGACGTTGACCTGGCGATCGTAGGCGAGGCGGTATTCGACCCCCGAGACCGAGGTTCCACCGGCGGTGACGACCTTGTCGCCGCCGACGCCGCCGAGCATTGAGCCGGAAATGCCCCACACGGCGAAGCTTACGACGAGCAGCAGAAGCAGAAGCTTAGCTACCCAGGTTCCCGCAGCACTTCGCATCGTTTCGAGCATGTATCAGATCCCGTATACGCGCATTTTCACATGCGCCTGCATGAACGAAGCGCAATAGCGCCCTTCGCCGCCAGTGTCGATTGCTTTGTGGCTTGTTTTTGGTAGTGAGGTTGCCCCAGCGAACATCGATTTCGAGGAACAAGCACATGACGCCAGGAATTCGCCCACTCGTCGCAGGCAACTGGAAAATGAACGGCACCAGCGCCTCGCTCAACGAATTGCGCAGCATTGCCGGCGGCTTCATGACTGGCCTCGATGCCGAGACCGAGGCGCTGCTGTGCGTTCCGGCTACGCTTTTGTCGCGGGCTGCCGAAATCCTTCACCGCACGCCGGTCAAGGCCGGCGGGCAGGATTGCCACGCCAAGGAAACCGGTGCCCATACCGGCGACGTCTCGGCCGAGATGCTGAAGGACGCCGGCGCCAGCCACGTCATCGTCGGCCATTCCGAGCGGCGCACCGACCATGGCGAAAGCGACGTGGTCGTCCACGCCAAGGCGGAAGCCGCTTGGCGGGCAGGGCTCGTGGCCGTCATCTGCATCGGCGAGACCCATGCCGAACGCGAGGCAGGCGCCACGCTGTCGGTACTGTCGCGCCAGATCGACGGTTCCGTCCCGGGCACGGCCACGCCTTCCAATGCCGTCATTGCCTACGAACCCGTCTGGGCCATCGGGACCGGCCTGACGCCGACCGTTGCCGATGTCGCCGAAGCCCACGCGCATATTCGCGCGCGGCTTGCCGAGAAGCTCGGCGAGGCGGCGGGCAAGATGCGCATTCTCTATGGCGGTTCGGTCAAGCCGTCCAATGCCGGCGAACTGCTGGCGGTTGCCAATGTCGACGGCGCGCTCGTCGGCGGTGCCAGCCTCAAGGCGGTGGACTTCCTCGGCATCGCCGAGTCCTACCGCAAGCTCTGATTCAGCCCCGGGGCGGCCGTTGCAAAGGCAACGTGTCACCCCATATTCCGCGGGCGGGCTTGGAAATGCCTAGAAAGCATTGTATTGAGCCGCCTCCGGAATGCCGGGCGCTGCGGCGCGCGGCCAATCCCCGTCAGGAAAGATCTCAGGAAGCGCAATGGAAACCGTCGTTATCGTCATTCACCTGATGGTCGTGCTCGCCCTCGTCGGTGTGGTGCTCCTGCAGCGCTCGGAAGGTGGCGGCCTCGGCATCGGCGGCGGTTCGGGCTTCATGACGGCGCGTGGTGCTGCCAACGCGCTCACCCGCGCCACGGCAATCCTGGCGACGGTCTTCTTTGTCACGTCGCTGACGCTGTCGATCATCGCGCGCTACGGCGAGAAGCCGATCGACATCCTCGACCGCGCTCCGGCGACCCAGAGCGGCGCTCCGAGCGGCAGCGGCCAGGGCATTCTCGACCAGCTCGGCGGCTCGACTCCGGCGCCTGCACCGGCGGCACCTGCCTCGGGCACGACGGCTCCTGCGGCTCCGACCGCCGAACAGCCGGCAGCGCCTGCCGCACCGGCGGCTTCGGGCACCACCGAGCAGCCTGCTGCGGGCACGCCTGCTGCGCCTGTCACGCCGCAGGTTCCGAACTAAATCTGGCCTGCTTGCCGCAACCTGTTGTTGTTTGAACACAGTCGCGGCAAATGCAGCAATGATCACCTGAATTCGCACATCCAGCCGGGGGCGCCTCACTTGAGGCGTCTCCGGCTAATCGATTATAGCTTGGGCTGCGGCATATCGGCGGGGGCGCCTTGGGGCACCGCGCGTTGTCGCGCAAAGATTTGCGTTGAACGTTCGGGATCCTTCGCCATGCAGCTCCGCCGCATCCTACTTGCTGGAATTTGCGCCTCTCTCATGAGTTCGACGGCCTTTGCCGCCACTTCGGCCGGCACGGCTGTTCCGCCGCAGCCCGGGGCTGCGAGCGACATCGTCGCGGTCGCCGCCAAGAGCGATGCCGCCGAGCTTAAGCTGTTGAAGAAAAAGAAGAAGCCGACCGACGAGGACCTGGTCCGGATCAAGGACCTCGAGGCCAAGATCAAGGCCGACAGGGAAGTCGCGCGCCTGAAGATGCTCGAAGCCAAGAAGCTGGCGATGCGGGCGGCGGCCAAGGAAAAGGCCGAGAAGGCACGTGAAGTCGCCCGCCTCAAGAAGGCCGAGAAGGCGACGACCCAGGTCGCCGCTGCAGAGCCAGCGCCCAAGCGCAATCTCCAGCCGCTGGACGTCACCAAGCCGATCGAGCCACTGACGCCCGACGCCATGGAAATCGCTGCCACCGGCAACAACGGTGAGTTGCGCAGCGAGAGCAAGGAGCGTCCGCGCCAGACCGGCCTGCTGGCGGGTATCTTCGGCGGCAGTGCGCCCCAGCAGTCTATGCTGCCGCAGACGCGCGCGCTCGATGCGGTGCTGCAGGCCAAGCAGGCCAAGAAGCAGTTCAAGGTGAAGTCCGATTTCGAGCCGCAGGAAGTGTCGTTCTCGGGCTATGAGCGCGGCCAGATCGTGGTCGATACCGGCTCCCGCTACCTTTATCTGATCGAATCATCCTCGACCGCGCGCCGCTATGCCATCGCGGTCGGCCGCGAGGGCCTGGAGTTCAAGGGCAAGGCCACCATCGGCGACAAGCAGGAATGGCCACGCTGGATTCCGACCAAGGACATGCAGGAGCGCGAGCCCAAGAAATACGGCCAGTACAAGGACGGCATGAACGGCGGGCCGGAAAATCCGCTCGGCGCGCGCGCCATCTACCTTTACCAGGGCAAGAAGGATACCCATATCCGTATCCATGGTACCAACCAGCCGCAGACGATCGGCACGAATTCTTCGAACGGTTGCTTCCGGATGGTCAACGACCATGTCATGGACCTCTACAATCGCGTGAAGATGGGCTCTGAAGTCATCGTCATGTAAGGCGTCCACAAGACGCTGATATCCGGGCCGGCCTGACCGCCGGCCTTTTTGTTTGCGTGTCTACTCGGCAGCAAGACTGAACAGCCAGATAGGGAAAAGTCCGACGCGGCGGATTTTTCTCTGGCGGAATCGATTTGGCCGCGTTAAGCGATGAATCCCATGGCGCGATATGTTTTCATTACCGGCGGCGTGGTCTCTTCCCTTGGAAAAGGCATAGCCGCAGCGGCCCTAGGGGCTCTTCTGCAGGCACGCGGATATCGCGTGCGCATCCGCAAGCTCGATCCGTACCTCAATGTCGACCCGGGAACGATGTCGCCTTACCAGCATGGTGAGGTGTTCGTGACCGACGACGGTGCGGAAACCGACCTCGATCTCGGTCACTACGAGCGCTTCACCGGGCGTTCGGCGAACCAGAGCGACAACATCACCACCGGCCGCATCTACAAGAACATCATCGAACGCGAGCGGCGCGGCGACTACCTCGGCGCGACAGTGCAGGTCATTCCGCACGTCACCGACGAGATCAAGAACTTCATCCTCGACGGCAATGACGAGTACGACTTCGTACTCTGCGAGATCGGCGGCACCGTCGGCGACATCGAGGCGATGCCGTTCCTCGAGGCGATCCGCCAGCTTGGCAACGACCTTCCGCGCAACAACGCGGTCTACGTCCACCTGACCTTGATGCCTTACATTCCGACGGCGGGCGAGCTCAAGACCAAGCCGACCCAGCATTCGGTCAAGGAACTGCGCTCGATCGGCATCGCCCCGGACATCCTCCTGGTCCGCGCCGACCGCGACATTCCCAAGGAAGAGCGCCGCAAGCTGTCGCTGTTCTGCAACGTGCGCGAATCGGCGGTCATCCAGGCGCTCGACGTCGGCCACATCTACGACGTGCCGCTGGCCTACCATAAGGAAGGCCTGGATTCGGAAGTGCTGGCCGCCTTCGGCATCGACCCGGCGCCCAAGCCGCGTCTCGACGCCTGGCAGAACGTCTCGCAGCTGATCCACAATCCCGAAGGCGAAGTCACCATCGCCGTGGTCGGCAAGTACACCGGCCTCAAGGATGCCTACAAGTCGCTGATCGAGGCGCTGTCGCATGGCGGCCTCGCCAACAACGTCAAGGTCAAGCTCGACTGGATCGAGAGCGAGGTCTTCGAGAAGGAAGACCCGGCACCGTTCCTGGAAAAGGTCCACGGCATCCTGGTGCCCGGCGGCTTCGGCGAGCGCGGCTCGGAAGGCAAGATCCTGGCAGCCAAGTTCGCGCGCGAGCGCAAGGTGCCGTATTTCGGCATCTGCTTCGGCATGCAGATGGCCTGCATCGAGGCGGCTCGTTCGTTGGCCGGCATCGACAATGCCTCGTCGACCGAGTTCGGTGCGACCAAGGAGCCGGTCGTCGGCCTGATGACCGAATGGCTCAAGGGCAACATGCTGGAGAAGCGCCGGGCCTCCGGCGACCTTGGCGGCACCATGCGCCTCGGCGCGTTCGACGCCAAGCTGTCCGAGGGCTCGAAGATCGCCGATATCTATGGCGACACCGACATCTCCGAGCGTCACCGCCACCGCTACGAGGTCAACATCGACTACAAGGACCGGCTCGAAGAGTGCGGCCTGGTCTTTGCCGGCATGTCGCCGGACGGCGTGCTGCCCGAGACGGTCGAATATCCCGACCATCCCTGGTTCATCGGCGTCCAGTACCATCCGGAGCTGAAGAGCCGTCCGCTGGAACCGCACCCGCTGTTCGCCAGCTTCATCGAAGCCGCGGTCGAACAGAGCCGGCTCGTCTGATTTTTCCATGCGCGCCGCCGTGAACTCGCCGGCGCGCAAATCTTTCCAGTGGCTGCACCGCGCATGACCACCTACGTCGCGCTCCTCTACAGCATCGTGCTCGGACCTGGCCGGCGCGTCGTCATGTCCGACCTGCGCGACATGGCCGTTGGCCTCGGCCTCGAAAACCCGCGCACGCTGGTTGCGACGGGAAACCTGGTCTTCGAGGCTGACAAGCCGATTCCCGACCTTGAACGCGACCTCGAGGCGGCGTTCGCCCAGAAGTTCGGCAAGCATGTCGACATCATCGTCCGTGACGCCGGTGCCTGGAGCAAGCTGGTTGGCGCCAATCCGTTTCCTGAGGAGGCGGAGCGCGAGCCGGATCAGGTGGCGGTTCGGGTGATGCGTCAGCCGGTGGCACCTGACGTCATCGAGCGGCTTCGGCCCTATGTCGCCGCCGACGAGAAGCTGGCCGTCGTCAACGGCGACATCTGGCTGCATTTTTCGCGCAGCGCCGGCACGTCGCGGCTGCTCGGCGTGCTGACGCCCAAGCGGGCCGGCGGCATCGGCACATCACGCAACTGGAACACCGTGCGGCGCCTCGGCGACATGGTTTCCGGGCTTTGAGGCGCTTCGTCTTGCGAAAATCGCTGATTTGAGGCACAGCGCAGGCCGATGACCAAAACCCTCCAGAGTGGGCCTCGGGCTCTCGACCATGTGGTCCTGCCGACCCCAAGCCTCGCCGTCGCTCGCGAGAGGCTGACCTCGCTCGGCTTCACGGCTGCGCCCCAGGGCATCCATCCCTTCGGCACCGTCAACTGCTGCATCTATCTGGCCGACGGTACCTTCCTCGAGCCATTGGCGGTGGGCGATGTCGCGGCTGCCGACCAGGCAGTTGCCGCGGGCAACGTGTTCGTGGCGCGCGACCGTTCGTTCCGCGCCGCCCACGGCGACGACGGCTTTTCCGCGGTCGTCTTCGCCTCAGACGACGCCGACGCCGACCACCGCCGCTATGTCGAGGCGGGCGTGTCGGCCGGCCCGCGCCTCGATTTCTCGCGGCCTTTCGTCGATGCCGGCGGCCTCGCCGACGTCGCGTCGTTCCGGCTCGCCTTTGCCGCCGAGCCCTCGAATGCCGGCGATGCGTTCTTCTTCGCCTGTGAGCGCGCCAATGCGCCGAATGTGGACCGCAGCGCCCTGCAGGCCCATGCCAACGGCGCCAGCCGCGTGGTTGCCGTCGAGGCGCGGGCCGGCGATGCCGCTTCGGCCGCTGCCTTCCTGGCGATGGTCGCGCGCAGCTTTGCAGGCGTCGCCTCCGGCGGGGCCAAGGTTCCGCTCGCCAATGCCGATGTGATGGTCCGCGCCTCGGCCGGTCGCAAGCATATCCAGCTCGACGCCATCGTTTTCGCCGTCGGCGATCTCGCTGCGGCGAGAGCGCTTCTTGTACGCAACGGCATCGCGCACGATCTAAGCGGGCAAAGGCTGGTGATTCCGCCAGCGCCGGGGCAGGGTGCCGCCTTCATTTTCGAGGAAAAGTCATGACCAAGCCGAATGCAAATGTGACGGTCGGCAAGACCCTGTTCGCCAATGACGCGCCGCTGTCGCTGATCGCCGGTCCCTGCCAGTTCGAATCGCGCCAGCACGCCTTCGACATGGCCGGCAAGCTCAAGGAGCTGACGCAGAAGCTCGGCATCGGCTTCGTCTACAAGTCGAGCTTCGACAAGGCCAACCGCAGCTCGCTGTCGAGCACCCGCGGCGCCGGCCTCGACGCGGCGTTGCCTGCTTTCTCCGACCTGCGCAAGGAACTGGGCGTCACCGTGCTTACCGATGTCCACACCGAAGAGCAGTGCGCCATCGTCGGCGAAGTGGTCGACGTGCTGCAGATCCCGGCCTTCCTCAGCCGCCAGACCGACCTGCTCATCGCTGCGGCCAGGACCGGCAAGGTCGTCAACGTCAAGAAGGGCCAGTTCCTGGCGCCCTGGGACATGAAGAACGTCGTCGCCAAGGTCACCGGCTCGGGCAATCCCAACGTTCTCGTCACCGAGCGTGGCGCCTCCTTCGGCTACAACACGCTGGTCTCCGACATGCGTGCGCTGCCGATCATGGCCGACATCGGCGCGCCCGTGATCTTCGACGCCACCCATTCGGTGCAGCAGCCGGGCGGGCAGGGTGCGACCTCGGGCGGCGAGCGCCGTTTCGTCGAGACCCTGGCGCGTGCCGCCGTTGCCGTCGGCGTCGCCGGCGTGTTCATCGAGACGCATGAAGACCCCGACAATTCGACCTCGTCGGATGGCCCCAACATGGTCCCCTTCAAGGACATGCCGGCCCTGCTGGAAAGGCTGATGGCCTTCGACCGGGTCGCCAAGGGCTGACGCCCGGGCAACGGGCGCCTGCAACTCCTGCTTGAGCCGGGCTTGCGCCCGGCGTAGGCTTTCCTCCGTGACTGAGCGTATCGGCCGGAGGAATTACATGTCTGTTGCCCGCGTTACGGAAATCACCTCGTCGTCGACCAAGAGCTTTCAGGATGCGATCGAGCAGGGCATCTCCCGTGCGTCGATGACGCTGAAGAACGTCGAGGGCGCCTGGATCCAGGACCAGAAGGTGGTCGTCGAGAACGGCAAGATCACCGCCTACCGGGTCAACATGAAGGTGACCTTCATCCTCACAGACTGAGGATCGGCTGGCTCGGCGCGGAAAATTTGGAACCTCCGCTTCGGGGGACCGTTAGTCCTGCATCCACCAACCAACGAGGAGCAGGATCATGACGACTGTCACTGGTCATACCGAAGCCATTCCCGCGTCGCGGGTCATCGGCACCAAGGTCTACAACACCGCCGGCGAGAGCATCGGCTCGATCGAGGATGTCATGCTCGACAAGACGTCCAACGGCATCATGTTCGCCGTCATCGGCTTCGGCGGCTTCCTCGGCATCGGCGAGCGCTATCACGCCATTCCGTGGTCCACGCTGGACTATGACAAGAGCCGCGGCGGCTATGTCGTCCCGTTCTCCACCGAGCAGCTGAAGGCCGCTCCGTCCTATTCGGTCAACGAACTGACCGAGGACGATGGCCAGTCGGTGCGCGATGCCTCATTCCAGCACTATCGCGTCGAGCCCTATTGGCATTGACCCGAAGCAAAAAAGCCCCGCACGAGCGGGGCTTTTTCGTTGATGCCGGCTTCTACCTTGCCGTCGGAACGATCCGCACCTGCGACGTGCCCTGAGGGGGCGGTTGACTGTCGCATGAGGTCAGGAATGCTGCGGCGATGAAGAACAAACTCAGGATACCACTTAACTCGGACATGGCGAAACTCCCTCTGTTTCGCCCCGCGCGCGGATAGTTTACCCGAAAGTTTGGGCGATGCCTGCCCGTTGGGATGAATTATCATGACAGCGTTTTGTCTAAAGTGAATCCGGCGGCTGACGCAGCGTGATATTTGGCCGCCCGCGATTGCCTTTTCCAGATCTTTGGCTAAGACGGGCGCGGAAATCCAACCGATCCTTTTCTTTGCGATCAGCTCCCGGGGATGCCTCACATGACAGCAATCATCGATATCGTCGGCCGCGAGATTCTCGACAGCCGCGGCAATCCCACCGTCGAGGTGGATGTGGTTCTCGAAGACGGCTCGATGGGCCGCGCAGCCGTTCCCTCCGGTGCGTCGACCGGCGCCCACGAGGCGATGGAACTGCGTGACGGCGGCCCGCGCTATCTCGGCAAGGGCGTCGAACGCGCCGTCGAAGCCGTCAATGGCGAGCTGTTCGAGGCGATCGGCGGCATGGAAGCCGAGAACCAGATCCATATCGACCAGACGATGATCGAGCTGGACGGCACGCCCAACAAGAGCCGCCTCGGCGCCAACGCCATCCTCGGCGTGTCGCTCGCCGTCGCCAAGGCTGCTGCCGAGGCTTCCGGCCTGCCGCTCTATCGTTATGTCGGCGGCCCGAACGCCCGCGTGCTGCCGGTGCCGATGATGAACATCATCAATGGCGGCGCGCATGCCGACAACCCGATCGACTTCCAGGAATTCATGATCATGCCGGTTGGCGCGCCTTCGCTGCGCGATGCCGTGCGCTGGGGCTCGGAAATCTTCCACACCCTGAAGAAGGGGCTGAAGGACGCCGGCCACAACACCAATGTCGGCGACGAGGGCGGTTTCGCGCCGAACCTCAAGAGCGCCCAGGCGGCACTCGACTTCGTCATGGCCTCGATCGAAAAGGCCGGCTTCAAGCCGGGCGAGGACGTGGCGCTGGCGCTCGACTGCGCCGCGACCGAGTTCTTCAAGGGCGGCAACTACGTTTATGAGGGCGAGAAGAAGACCCGCGATCCCAAGGCCCAGGCCAAGTACCTCGCCAAGCTTGCCGCCGACTACCCGATCATCTCGATCGAGGACGGAATGTCGGAAGACGACTGGGAAGGCTGGAAGTACCTGACCGAGCTGTGCGGCGACAAGGTGCAGCTGGTCGGCGACGACCTGTTCGTCACCAATTCGGCGCGCCTGCGCGACGGCATCAAGATGGGCGTCGCCAACTCGATCCTGGTCAAGGTCAACCAGATCGGCTCGCTGACCGAGACGCTCGACGCCGTCGAGACCGCGCACAAGGCCGCCTACACCGCCGTCATGTCGCACCGCTCGGGCGAGACCGAGGATTCGACCATCGCCGACCTCGCGGTTGCCACCAACTGCGGTCAGATCAAGACCGGCTCGCTGGCCCGTTCGGACCGTACCGCCAAGTACAACCAGCTGATCCGCATCGAGGAAGAGCTCGGCACCCAGGCACGCTTCGCCGGCAGGTCCATCCTGCGCGGCTGAGTGCTTCACGATTGACGAACTGAAGAAGGCGGGATGTTTCCCGCCTTTTTTATTTTTGGCGACGGCCCGGCAGGCCGACCGTAACCGTCCATTAAGCACAATCGAGCGACAAGAACCTGAGAGAGGTTCGGACCATGTGGACACGCCAGCACAAGCAGACGAAATCCGGGCGCCTGATCGTCCCGGCGCTGGCGGTGATGTTTCTGTCCTACTTCGGCTTCCACGCTTATCACGGCGAATTCGGCATCTATTCCAAGTACCGGCTCGAGGCCCAGGCCGTCGAACTGCAGGCCCGGCTCGACAGCGTTCGGGCGCAGCGCATGGATGTCGAGCGCCGCGTGCAGATGCTGCATGACGGCTCGCTGGAGAAGGACATGCTTGACGAGCAGGCGCGCAACGCGCTCAATATGTCCCATGCAGACGAGCTGACCATCATGCGCCCATCCGCGCAGGCGATTAACTGAGTCTCGGTTAATCAAGAAGAAATTCAACGTTTTTAGGCGCTTAACCGCATGCCTGCTATGCATTTTTCCGCATGGCGCCGCGTCACTCTCCATGCTAGCGTTTTGGTCATGGAGAGGAGAGACAAATGCATGATCTCCTCAATGTCCGCAAAGAGACGCCACTAGGGAGTGATGCATGGCCACCGCCGCCAAAAAAGCGCCTGCCAAAGCCAAATCCGATTCAAAATCCCCATCAGCACCGGTAACACCCAAGCCGGTCGAGTTTACCAAGGACCAGGATCTCAACGCCTATCGCGAGATGCTGCTCATCCGCCGCTTCGAGGAAAAGGCCGGCCAGCTCTACGGCATGGGCTTCATCGGCGGCTTCTGCCACCTCTATATCGGCCAGGAAGCGGTCGTCACCGGCCTGCAGATGTCGCTGATCGAAGGCGACCAGATGATCACTGCCTATCGCGATCACGGCCACATGCTGGCGATGGGGCTTTCGGCACGCGGCGTCATGGCCGAGTTGACCGGACGCCGGGGCGGCTTGTCGAAAGGCAAGGGCGGCTCCATGCACATGTTCTCCAAGGAAAAGCATTTCTACGGCGGCCACGGCATCGTTGGCGCCCAGGTGTCGCTCGGCACGGGTCTGGCTTTCGCCAATCGCTACCGCGAGAACCCCAATGTCAGCGTCACCTATTTCGGCGACGGCGCGGCCAACCAGGGCCAGGTCTACGAGAGCTTCAACATGGCCGCGTTGTGGAAGCTGCCGGTGATCTACGTCATCGAAAACAACCGCTACGCCATGGGCACCGCCGTAACGCGTGCTTCGGCCGAGACCGATTTCTCGCAGCGCGGCGTTTCCTTCAAGATTCCGGGCATCAAGGTTGACGGCATGGACGTGCGCGCGGTCAAGGCCGCCGGCGATCTCGCCACTGAATGGTGCCGTTCGGGCAACGGCCCGATCATCCTCGAGATGGAGACCTACCGTTATCGCGGTCACTCGATGTCCGATCCGGCAAAGTACCGGTCGAAGGACGAAGTGCAGAAGATGCGCTCCGAGCACGACCCGATCGAACAGGTCAAGGCGCGCCTGATCGCCAAGAAGTGGGCGAGCGAGGACGACCTCAAGGCCGTCGACAAGGATGTTCGCGACATTGTGGCTGACGCCGCAGACTTTGCTCAGACCGATCCCGAGCCGGATGCTTCCGAGCTCTGGACCGACATCTTGATCTAAGGGAGGGCGCGAACATGCCGATCGAAATTCTCATGCCTGCGCTCTCGCCGACGATGGAAGAGGGCAATCTGTCCAAGTGGCTGAAGAACGAAGGCGACAAGGTCGTCGCCGGCGACGTCATCGCCGAAATCGAAACCGACAAGGCGACCATGGAAGTCGAAGCCGTCGATGAGGGCACGCTCGCCCGGATCGTGGTTCCCGCCGGCACCGAGGGCGTCAAGGTCAATGCGCTGATCGCCGTGCTTGCCGCCGATGGCGAAGACATGACCAGGGCAGCCGAGGGTGCGGGTGAAGAAGCGCCGGCCAAGGCTGCTGCCCCAGCCGCCGCGCCGGCTCCCGCCAAGAGCGAGGCTGCCGCACCTGTCGCCGCAGCGCCCAGGACCGAAGTCGCTGCCGATCCGGACATTCCGGCCGGCACCGAGATGGTGTCGATGACTGTGCGCGAAGCATTGCGCGACGCCATGGCCGAGGAAATGCGCCGTGACGCCGACGTCTTCGTCATGGGTGAGGAAGTTGCCGAGTACCAGGGCGCCTACAAGATCACGCAAGGCCTGCTGCAGGAGTTCGGTCCGCGCCGCGTCGTCGACACGCCGATCACCGAGCATGGGTTCGCCGGCGTCGGCGTCGGTGCGGCGATGGCCGGCCTCAAGCCGATCGTCGAATTCATGACCTTCAACTTCGCCATGCAGGCGATCGACCAGATCGTCAACTCGGCCGCTAAGACGCTCTACATGTCGGGCGGCCAGATGGGCGCGCCGATCGTCTTCCGTGGACCGAGCGGCGCTGCTGCCCGCGTCGCTGCCCAGCACTCGCAGTGCTATGCGGCGTGGTACAGCCACATTCCGGGCCTCAAGGTGGTGATGCCGTACTCGGCAGCCGACGCCAAGGGCCTGCTCAAGGCGGCCATCCGCGACCCCAACCCGGTCATCTTCCTCGAGAACGAAATCCTCTACGGCCACCATTTCGATGTGCCGAAGATGGATGATTTCGTGCTGCCGATCGGTAAGGCGCGCATCCACAAGCCGGGCAAGGACGTCACCATCGTCTCGTTCGGCATTGGCATGACCTACGCGATCAAGGCCGAGGCCGAGCTCGCCGCTATGGGCATCGACGCCGAGATCATCGATCTCAGGACCATCCGTCCGCTCGACTTCGACACCATCATCGCGTCGGTCAAGAAGACCAACCGCCTGGTCGTGGTCGAGGAAGGCTTCCCGCAGTCATCGGTCGGCGATTTCGTTGCCAACCAGGTGTCGCAGCGCGCCTTCGACCATCTCGATGCGCCCGTCATCACCATCGCCGGCAAGGACGTGCCGATGCCCTACGCCGCCAATCTCGAAAAGCTGGCTCTGCCCAACGTGGCCGAGGTGGTCGAGGCGGTCAAAGCAGTCACGTATCGCTGACACGGGCGGGAGGTCATCATGCCGATCAATATCACCATGCCTGCCCTTTCGCCGACGATGGAAGAGGGCAATCTGGCCAAGTGGCTGGTCAAGGAAGGCGACAAGGTTGCGCCCGGCGACGTGATCGCCGAGATCGAAACCGACAAGGCGACGATGGAAGTCGAAGCCGTCGATGAAGGCACCGTCGCCAAGCTCGTCGTCCCGGCCGGCACCGAAGGCGTCAAGGTCAACGCGCTGATCGCCATCCTCGCCGCCGAAGGCGAGGATGCGTCGGCCGCTGCCAAGGGCGGCAACGGCGCGCCTGCCGCAGCCCCCAAGGCTGAGGCGCCCAAGGCAGAGGCTCCGAAGGCGGAGGCTCCTGCCGCCGCATCGGCTCCGGTCGCCGCCGCTCCGGCTGCAAAGCCGGCTGCCACCAACGGGGCCGCAACCTCCAGCGAGGGCCGCTCCTTCGCGTCGCCGCTCGCCCGTCGCATCGCCAAGGATTCCGGCATCGACCTTGCGGCCGTAACCGGCACCGGCCCGCATGGCCGTGTCGTCAAGGCCGATGTCGAGGCTGCGATCTCGGGTGGCGGCGCCAAGGCTGCCCCCGCCGCCAAGGCTCCTGCCGGTGCTGCGGCTGCGGCGCCCGCCGCCAAGGGCATGTCGGACGACCAGGTTCTCAAGCTGTTCGAAGAGGGCAGCTACGAGCTCATCCCGCACGACAACATGCGCAAGACGATCGCGCGCCGTCTTGTCGAGGCCAAGAGCACCATCCCGCATTTCTACCTCACGCTCGACTGCGACATCGATGCGCTGCTGGCGCTCCGCGCCCAGCTCAACGCCGCTGCCCCGACCGTGAAGACCGAAAAGGGCGAGGTTCCGGCCTACAAGCTGTCGGTCAACGACATGATCATCAAGGGAATGGCGCTGGCCCTCAAGGCCGTGCCGGATGCCAATGTGTCGTGGACCGACCAGGCCATGGTCAAGCACAAGCACGCCGACGTCGGCGTCGCCGTGTCGATCCCGGGCGGCCTGATCACCCCGATCATCCGCCAGGCCGACATCAAGACGCTGTCCGTCATTTCCAATGAAATGAAGGACCTTGCCGGCAGGGCCCGCAACCGCAAGCTCAAGCCCGAGGAATACCAGGGCGGCACGAGCGCGGTCTCCAACCTCGGCATGTTCGGCATCAAGGACTTCTCCGCCGTCATCAACCCGCCGCACGCCACCATCCTGGCGGTCGGCGCGGGCGAGCAGCGGGCCGTCGTCAAGAATGGCGAGATCAAGATCGCCAATGTGATGTCGGTGACGCTGTCGACCGACCACCGCGCCGTCGATGGCGCGCTCGGCGCCGAACTGCTCGCCGCCTTCAAGCGCCTCATCGAAAACCCGATGGGCATGCTGGTGTAAGGCTTTCGCCCTCCTCGTCCGCGAGGAGGGCATCCGCCTCCAGGGGCCGAAGGGGCAGGGAAAGAGGACCCTTTCATGAAGTCAGTTCTTTGCTACGGCGACTCGCTGACCTGGGGCTATGACGCCGCCGGTCCCGGCCGGCACGCCTTCGAAGACCGCTGGCCGAGCGTTCTGCAGCGGGAACTGGGCGAGGGCGTCAACGTCGTCGCCGAGGGTCTCAACGGCCGTACCACCGCCTTCGACGATCATCTTGCCGCTGCCGACCGCAACGGGGCGCGCATGCTGCCGACGATCCTTGGCAGCCATACGCCGCTCGACGTCGTCGTCATCATGCTTGGCTCCAACGACATGAAGCCGTGGATCCACGGCAACCCGCTTGCCGCCAGGCAGGGCATGGCGCGGCTGGTGTCGATCGTCAGGTCCTACGACCATGGCATGGACTATCCCGCACCTGAAATTCTCCTGGTTTCGCCGCCTGCCGTCAGCCGCACCGAAAATGCCGAGTACAAGGACACGTTCGCCGGCGGCGACAAGGCTTCGCACAAGCTTGCGCCGCTCTATGCGGCTCTCGCCGACGAGGTCGGTTGTGGCTTCTTCGATGCCGGCTCGGTTGCCGTCACCACGCCGCTCGACGGCGTGCATCTCGACGCCGAAAACACCCGCGCCATCGGCAAGGCGCTCGCGCCCGTCGTGCGCGTGATGTTGGAGCTCTGATTTGGGCGGCGCCGTCACCATACGCCGCGCCGAAAGGCGCGACGCAGCGGAGCTGGCGATCCTGGTCGACCTGTCGTCGCATGGGTTGGCGTCCTGGCTCTGGTATGGCGCCGTGCTCGACGGCACGACGCAGACCGCGCTCGAACATGGCCGCAACCAGATGCGCCACGACGACGAACGCGCCGGCTGGAAGGATGCCAGCCTGGCCGAAGTGGACAGCGAAATTGCTGGTGTCGTGATCGGCCATCTGGTCGACCCTTCGTTCGCCGACGAAGTGGCGCCTCATCCGGTGTTCGAGCCGATCCTCGCCCTGCAGAAACAGGTCGTCGGAAACTGGTTCATCGACAGCGTCGGCGTCTACCGCCACCACCGCGGCCGCGGCATTGGCCGCCATCTTGTCGCCCACGAACTTTCGCGCGCCGCCGGCCGTGCGGTCAGCCTGATCACCGAAAGCGACAACGAGGTGGCGCTCGGGCTCTATGGGTCCCATGGGTTCGAGGAAATCGCGCGCCAGCCTTCCGTATCGACCGACACCTACAGCAAGAAACACGACTGGGTGCTGCTCACGCGCAGCGCGATCTGAACAAGAGGCACACTCATGGCTGACAATTACGACGTCATCATCATAGGCTCCGGTCCCGGCGGCTATATCGCGGCGATCCGCGCTGCCCAGCTCGGTCTCAAGACCGCTGTCGTCGAGCGCGAGCACCTTGCCGGCATCTGCTCGAACTGGGGCTGCATCCCGACCAAGGCGCTGCTGCGTTCGGCCGAGGTCATGCATCTGGCCGAGCACGCCAAGAACTACGGCCTGAAGCTCGAAGGCTCGATCTCGCCCGATCTCAAGGCCATCGTCGACCGGTCGCGCGGCATTGCCCAGCGCATGAATGGCGGCGTCGGCTTCCTGATGAAGAAGAACAAGGTCGACGTCATCTGGGGCGAGGCCAAGCTTACGAAGCCCGGCCAGATCGTCGTCTCCAAGTCGTCGAAGAAGCCGATGGAGCCGCAGGCGCCGCTGCCCAAGAACACGCTGGGCGAGGGCACCTACTCAGCCAAGCACATCATCGTCGCCACCGGCGCCCGTCCGCGCGCGCTGCCCGGCATCGAGCCGGATGGCAAGCTGATCTGGACCTATTTCGAGGCGATGGTGC
Source organism: Aminobacter aganoensis (assembly GCF_014206975.1). Taxonomy (GTDB): domain Bacteria; phylum Pseudomonadota; class Alphaproteobacteria; order Rhizobiales; family Rhizobiaceae; genus Aminobacter; species Aminobacter aganoensis. Next base: position 288,715 of record NZ_JACHOU010000001.1, on the reverse strand, counting down.
CGCCGGAGATGCCGAAGTCGCTGCTGGTCATGGGCTCGGGCGCCATCGGCATCGAGTTCGCCTCGTTCTACCGCACGATGGGCGTCGACGTCACTGTCGTCGAGGTGATGCCCGCCGTCATGCCGGTCGAGGATGCCGAAATCTCTGCCTTCGCCAAGAAGCAGTTCGACAAGCAGGGCATGAAGATCCATCTCGAAGCCAAGGTGACCAAGGTCGAGAAGGGCGCCAACTCGATCACCGCCCATGTCGAGATGAAGGACGGCAAGGTCGAGAAGATCACCGCCGACCGCATGATCTCGGCCGTCGGCGTCCAGGGCAACATCGAAAACATCGGCCTCGAAGCGCTGGGCGTGAAGACCGACCGCGGCTGCATCGTCATCGACGGCTATGGCAAGACCAACGTGCCGGGCGTCTACGCCATCGGCGACGTCGCAGGTCCCCCGATGCTGGCGCACAAGGCCGAGCACGAGGCGGTCATCTGCGTCGAAAAGATCGCCGGCCTGCCCAACGTTCATCCGATGGACAAGCTCAAGATCCCTGGCTGCACCTACTGCAACCCGCAGGTCGCCTCCGTCGGCCTGACCGAAGCCAGGGCCAAGGCCGAGGGCAAGGACATCCGCATCGGCCGCTTCCCCTTCGTCGCCAACGGCAAGGCGATCGCGCTGGGCGAGGACCAGGGCATGGTCAAGACCATCTTCGACAAGAAGACCGGCCAGCTGCTCGGCGCGCATCTCGTCGGCGCTGAAGTCACCGAGCTGATCCAGGGTTTTGTCGTCGCGATGAACCTGGAAACCACCGAGGAAGAGCTGATGCACACCATCTTCCCGCATCCGACGATCTCGGAAACGATGAAGGAAAGTGTGCTCGACGCCTATGGGCGCGCGCTCAACGCATGACGCCCGTGCATCGGCGCGCCTTTCGCAGCGCGCCGATTGCCACTATATGCACTGAAGGCCAACGGTTGGCGGGAGAGGAGCGATGGAGCAGAGCTACGGAATTCTCGGCATGCCCGGTGTCGGATTTTTCGGCATGCTGCTCATCGGTTTTCTTGCCGGCTACGTCGCCGAGCGGACGATGAACCGCGACCACGGCTTTCTGACGAACATTCTCGTCGGCATCGCCGGCTCCTTTGTCGGCGGCACTCTGGTGGGGTTGCTCGGCATCAATTATTACGGGTTCATGGGCAATCTCATCGTCGCCATCGCCGGCGCCCTGATCTTGCTCTGGATTTTCGGCCGTTCGCAATCGGCGCGGCCACGATAGGAAGAACTGATGGTCACCGTTCTCGATCTCAAAGACCGTCCGCGCGCGCGGCACCCCGAAAAGGCCCACCGGCCCGACCAGGAGGTCCTGCGCAAGCCGGACTGGATCCGCGTCAAGGCGCCGGTTTCGCGCGGCTACCAGGAAACGCGCGAGATCGTGAAGTCGCACAAGCTGGTGACCGTCTGCGAAGAAGCCGGCTGCCCCAACATCGGCGAGTGCTGGGAAAAGAAGCACGCCACCTTCATGATCCTGGGCGAGATCTGCACCCGCGCCTGCGCCTTCTGCAATGTCGCGACGGGCATCCCGACCGCCGTCGACGCCAAAGAGCCCGAAAGCGTCGCCAAGGCTGTTGCCCAGATGGGCCTGACCCACGTCGTCATCACCTCGGTCGACCGTGACGATCTGGCCGACGGCGGCGCGCAGCATTTCGCCGACGTGATCCATGCCATCCGCAGGCTGACGCCGCAGACGACCATCGAGATCCTGACGCCGGACTTCCTGCGCAAGGAAGGCGCATTGGAGATCGTCGTCGCCGCCAAGCCGGATGTCTTCAACCACAATCTCGAGACGGTGCCGTCGAATTACCTGACGGTGCGTCCCGGTGCCCGTTACTTCCACTCGATCCGCCTGCTGCAGCGGGTCAAGGAGATCGATCCGTCAATCTTCACCAAGTCCGGCATCATGGTCGGCCTCGGCGAGGAGCGCCACGAGGTGCTGCAGCTGATGGACGACCTGCGTACCGCCAATGTCGACTTCATGACCATCGGCCAGTACCTGCAGCCGACGAAGAAGCATCATCCGGTCAAGAAGTTCGTGACGCCGGACGAATTCGAGTCCTACGCCACCGTCGGCAAGTCGAAAGGCTTCCTGCTTGTCGCGTCCAGCCCGCTGACGCGCTCGTCGCACCATGCCGGCGACGATTTCGCCAAGCTGCGTGCTGCCCGCGAAGCGCGTCTCGCCAAGTCGGCCTGACGCGCCCGGGCCAACATGCCGAAGTTCGAAACCACGCGCCGGGTCAGCCACTCGCCGGAAGAAATGTACGCGCTCGTGGCCGACGTGGAAAAATATCCGGAATTCCTGCCGCTGTGCGAAGCGCTGAACGTGCGCTCGCGCCGCGAGCGCGACGGCCGTGAAATCCTCGTCGCTGACATGACCGTTGGCTACAAGGCCATCCGCGAGACCTTCACCACCCAGGTGCTGCTGACGCCCGAGGCCAACACCATCGACGTCAAGTATCTCGATGGCCCGTTCCGCTACCTCACCAACGAGTGGAAATTCGTGGCGGCGGCAGGCGGCGGCTCGGACGTCGAGTTCTTCATCGACTACGAATTCAAGAGCCGCATCCTGGGCGCGCTGATGGGCACGATGTTCGACCGCGCCTTCCGCATGTTCGCCGAAGCCTTCGAAAAGCGCGCCGACGTGATCTACGGACCGGCGAATCCGGTCTGATCCACGGCGCGCAGGCCCAATCCCAGCGCCGTCCTGACCGTCTCGCGGCGGATGAAGTCACGGCCCTTGTCTTCGAACAGGCGGAATTCTGCTTCTGCCGGTGCGCCCGTCCTGGCAACGCCGAACCAGACCAGCCCGACCGGCTTTTCGGCCGAACCGCCGCCGGGACCGGCAACGCCGGTCACCGCCAGCGCCAGGCCTCCACGCGAATGGGCAAGGGCGCCAGCCGCCATTTCGAGTGCTGTTTCGCGCGAGACCGCGCCATGCGCCCTGAGCGTCGCTTCGGAGACGCCGAGCATCTCCATCTTGGCGTCGTTGGAATAGGTGATGAAGCCACGGTCGACGACCGCCGAGGAACCGGCGATGTCGGTCAGCGCCGCGATGATCATGCCGCCGGTGCAGCTTTCGGCGGTGGCCATCATCGTGCCATGCGCCTCGCAGGCTTCCAGCAAGGCCGAGGCGAGGGCGCCGATGTCGCTCATTCCGGCAGTTCCCCGGGATAGACCACGCTTGCGGTCGCGATCGCAGCGATGCCTTCCTCGCGGCCGACGAAACCGAGCTTCTCGTTGGTGGTGGCCTTGATCGACACGCGCTCCGGCGCGATGCGCAGCATGTCGGCCAGTTCCGCCGTCATTGCCTCCCTGTGCGGACCGACGCGCGGCGCCTCGCAGATCAGGGTGATGTCGGCATTGGCGATACGCCCGCCGCGGGCGCGCACGATCTTTGCGGCGTGCTCGACGAACTGGCGCGAAGCGGCGCCCTTCCACTGCGGGTCCGAGGGCGGGAAGTGGGTGCCGATGTCGCCGGCGCCACAGGTGGCCAGCAGCGCGTCGGTCAGCGCGTGCAGGCCGACATCGGCGTCGGAATGGCCGTTCAGCTTTTTGCTATGCGGAATCTTGATGCCGCACAGCCAGACATGGTCGCCGGCTTCGAAGGAATGCACGTCGTAGCCGTTGCCGGTGCGCACGTCGGGAAAGCTCGGTGTCTGGCCGGAGAGGCGCTGGTCGGCCATGGCGATGTCCTTTGCCCAGGTAAGTTTGATGTTGTCGGGCGAGCCAAGCACCAGCCGCACGGGGATGCCGGCCCATTCGGCGATCGCCGAATCGTCGGTGAAGTCGCTGCGCCCGGCCTCGTACGCACGCTGGTGGGCGGCCAGGATCGGCTCGAACGGGAAACCCTGCGGCGTCTGTGCCGAATGCAGGCCGGCGCGCGGCACGGTTTCCGCCACGGTGCGGTCGGATGCCTCCTTCTTCAGCGTGTCGGAGACCGGCAGCGATGGCAGCGAGCCGTGCCCGGCGTCGATGCCCTCGATCGTGCGGTCGATCACCTCAGAGCCGATGAAGGGCCGGACGCCGTCATGGATGAGCACTGCGCCTGGCTTGGCATCTTGCAAGGCGAGAAGGGCAAGGCGCGTCGAATCCTGGCGCGTGGCACCGCCGACAACGGTGGTGACGCGCGCGGCGAATTCGCCGGCGGCGGCCGTGAACAATCCGGCGTCGTCGGCATGGATGGCGACGGCCACCGCGCCGATGCGCGGATGGTCGAGAAACGCTTTCAGCGTGTGCCAGATGACGGCCTTGCCGCCGATGCTGCGATACTGCTTGGGGCCGTCGGCCTGGCCGGCGCGTTCGCCGCGCCCGGCCGCCACGATGACGACCGCGACCTTCGAACTCAAATGGCGGGAGGAGACTTCTGCATTCATGTGCAGAGGCTTAGCCGCGAGGTCTGCGGAAGGCCAGTAGAATCCAGAAAGCGCCGCATTCGGCTGTCATTTCGCAGTTGCACAATGAGCTGATCATGGCTACTCATTGTGCAAAGGCGAATGGTGCTTTGTTTTTGTGCATGGATAAGCTTTCAAAACTCGGCGAGCCGCTTTGCATCGGTGGCGTCACGATCCGCAATCGGGTGTTTCTCGCCCCGATGTCGGGCGTCACCGACGAGGCTTTTCGCACGCGCGCCCATGCCCATGGTGCCGGTCTCGTGGTGTCCGAGATGGTCGCCAGTGGCGAACTTGCCAAGGGCCGCGGTTCCAGCGGTTTCCGCATCCGCCATTCGGGCTTGCCCGTGCACATGGTCCAGCTTGCCGGCCGCGAGGCCGCGCATATGGCTGAGGCCGCCCGTATCGCCGTTGGCGAGGGTGCCGATGTAATCGATATCAATATGGGCTGCCCGGCCAAGAAGGTGACCGGCGGCTATGCCGGCTCGGCGCTGATGCGAGACCTCGACTTTGCCCTGACGCTGATCGATGCGGTGGTCGAAACCATCGACGTGCCGGTGACGCTGAAGATGCGGCTTGGCTGGGACGACGACGTGCTCAACGCGCCGGAGTTGGCGCGCCGCGCCGAACAGGCCGGTGTTTCGATGGTCACCGTTCACGGCCGCACGCGCTGCCAGTTCTACAAAGGCAAGGCCGACTGGCGGGCGATCGCCCGCGTCAAGGAGGCGGTGAGCATCCCGGTGGTCGCCAATGGCGACGTCGAAACGCCGGAGGACGCCGCCGGGATTCTGGAGCAATCCGGTGCCGACGCCGTGATGGCGGGGCGCTCGCATTATGGCGCGCCGTGGACGGCGGGCATGATCGCGGCCGCAGCGGGCGGTACGAAGGCCGCGGGCGTTCCGCAAAGCCCGGCCGAAATGGCCGACTATGCCGTGGCCCACTACGAGGACATGCTGGCGCTCTACGGCACCGAGAGCGGCCTGCGCCAGGCGCGCAAGCATCTCGGCTGGTATCTCGACCGCCACGCATCCGGCGTGCCTGACGATTTGCGCCGTGGCGTCCTCACCTCATTCGATCCTGCCCAGGTGGTGGCGTCGCTGCGCGAAGCGCTGGTGTCGTTTGGCGAGATTTTTCCGGAAAGGAACGCGGCATGAAGTTCAACCCGGCTCCGGCAGCAGATCCGGCGGATGCCGCGCAGATCGTCCTCGACACGATCCGGCGCCCGGTCATCATGATCGGCCCCGACAACTTCATCACCTTCGCCAATGCCGACGCCGAGGACTTCTTCCGCTCCAGCGCCACCGTGCTGGCGCGCAGCGATCTTTCGCGCTTCGTGCCTTTCGGCAGCCCGATCCTGACGCTGGTCGAGCAGGTGCGCGAACGCCTGACGCCGGTCAACGAATACCGCGTCGACGTTTCGTCGCCGCGGCTTGGCGTCGAGAAGATGGTCGACCTCTACGTTGCCCCGGTGTCGGAACTTCCGGGCTCAGTCGTCGTGATGTTCCAGGAACGCTCGATGGCCGACAAGATCGACCGCCAGATGACCCATCGCGGTGCCGCGCGTTCGGTTACCGGGCTCGCCGCGATGCTGGCTCACGAGATCAAGAACCCGCTCTCCGGAATCAGGGGGGCGGCCCAGTTGCTGGAACTGTCGGCGTCCGACGAGGACCGTGCGCTGACGCGGCTGATCACCGACGAAACCGACCGCATCGTCAAGCTCGTCGACCGCATGGAGGTGTTCTCGGACGAGCGTCCCATCGACCGCTATCCGGTCAACATCCATGTCGTTCTCGACCATGTGAAGGCGATCGCCAAGAACGGTTTTGCCAATGGTATCAAGATCCTGGAGGATTATGATCCATCATTGCCTCCGGTCTATGCCAACCGCGACCAGCTGGTCCAGATCTTCCTCAACCTGGTCAAGAACGCCGCCGAGGCTATCGGTCACCAGCCGGGCGGCGAAATCACGCTGTCGACCGCCTTCCGGCCCGGCATCCGCATGTCGATCCCCGGCACCCAGGACCGGGTCTCGCTGCCGCTCGAATTCTGCGTCCACGACAATGGTCCGGGGGTGTCCGAGGACATCCTGCCGATCCTGTTCGACCCGTTCATAACCACCAAGCCCAACGGCTCCGGGCTTGGCCTGGCACTGGTCGCCAAGATCGTCGGCGACCATGGCGGAGTGATCGAGTGCGATTCGACGCCGCGGGGCACCACCTTTCGCATCCTGATGCCTGCCTGGAAGGAACTGCCCGGGCATTCGACCGACGTCAGCGAAGGAGACCATCGATGAGCGTGCGCGGAAACATTCTGGTCGCCGACGACGATGCGGCCATCCGCACCGTACTCAACCAGGCGCTGTCGCGTATGGGGCATGAGGTTCGCGTCACCTCTAATGCCGCGACGCTGTGGCGTTGGGTGGCCGCCGGCGAGGGCGATCTGGTCATCACCGACGTCGTCATGCCCGACGAAAACGCCTTCGACATGCTGCCGCGCATCAAGAAGGCGCGGCCCGAGTTACCTGTCATCGTCATGAGCGCCCAGAACACCTTCATGACGGCGATCCGCGCCTCCGAGACCGGCGCCTATGAATACCTGCCCAAGCCGTTCGACCTGACCGAACTGCTCAGCATCGTCAATCGCGCGCTTGCCGAACCGCGCCGGCCGAAGATCGACCAGCGCCATGACGAGCAACCCGACGCGATGCCGCTGGTCGGCCGCTCCGCGGCGATGCAGGACATCTACCGCATGCTGGCGCGCATGATGCAGACCGACCTGACGGTGATGATCTCGGGCGAATCGGGCACCGGCAAGGAGCTGGTGGCGCGTGCTCTCCATGAATATGGCCGGCGCCGCAACGGGCCGTTCGTCGCCATCAACATGGCCGCGATTCCCCGCGACCTGATCGAATCCGAGCTGTTCGGGCACGAGAAAGGCGCCTTCACCGGCGCGCAGAACCGCTCGACCGGCCGCTTCGAGCAGGCCGAGGGCGGCACTCTGTTCCTGGACGAGATCGGCGACATGCCGATGGAGGCGCAGACACGGCTGCTGCGCGTGCTCCAGCAGGGCGAATACACCACCGTCGGCGGGCGCACGCCGATCAAGACCGACGTGCGCATCGTCGCCGCCACCAACAAGGATCTCCGGGCGCTGATCAACCAGGGCCTGTTCCGCGAGGACCTGTTCTACCGTCTCAATGTGGTGCCGCTGCGGCTGCCGGCGCTGCGCGAAAGATCCGAGGATATTCCAGACCTTGTGCGGCACTTCTTCAAGCAAGGCGTGAGCGAGGGACTGCAGGCCAAGCGTATCTCCGCCGGCGGTGTCGAGCTGATGAAGCGCTACCCCTGGCCGGGCAATGTGCGCGAGCTGGAAAACCTGGTGCGCCGGCTGGCCGCGCTCTATCCGCAGGACGAGATCTCGGCCGAGATCATCGAATCGGAACTGAAGACCGGCGAGCAGGAGGCGGTCCCGGGCGGCAATCTGATCCCCGACGACCTGTCGGTCGGGCAGGCGGTCGAGCATTTCCTGCAGCGCTATTTCGCCATGTTCGCCGACGACCTGCCGCCGCCCGGCCTTTACCAGCGCATTCTGGCGGAGGTCGAATATCCGCTGGTCCTGGCGTCGATGACGGCAACGCGCGGAAACCAGATCAAGGCCGCCGAATTGCTGGGCCTGAACCGCAACACGCTGCGCAAGAAGATCCGCGAACTCGGCGTCAACGTCTACAAGTCGGCGCGGCCTGGCTGAGCAGGGGAAGTCGAAACGCTTATCTGTCGAAAGCCTGCCGAAACATTTTCGCTCGCGGCGAAAATGTTGCATAATCGCCACAATGCGTTGCATAGATGCGACGCATTGAAAGGCTTCTAGACGGCAGCATGGCGAACCGGGCAACATCAGCAGGAGTGGCGGACCAACCCGCAAAGAGGACACAGGACGGCAGGCGCCTTCTTGCGCTTCCTGGCGTGGTGGCGATTGTCGCTGCCCTGGTCACGGCCGCGGTCTCCTTCGCCATCCTGGTCGGCGTCACGCCGATTACCCCGGATTCGACGACGACGCTGACCCTGATCGGCATCAACGCCGTTTTCATCCTGATCCTCGTCGGCCTGATCGTCATCGAGATCCAGCGCATCGCCATGGCGCGCAAGCGCGGCAAGGCGGCCTCGCGCCTCCATGTGCGCATCGTCACCATGTTTGCGCTGGTGGCGGCGCTGCCGGCGCTGCTGGTCGCCATCGTTGCGTCGATCACGCTGGACATCGGCCTCGACCGCTGGTTCGAGATCAGGACCAAGACCATCGTCAATTCGTCGCTGTCGATCGCCGAGGCCTATGTCCAGGAGAATGCGCGCAACCTGCAAAGCACGACCTTGTCGATGGCCAACGACCTCGACAATGCGCGCTCCCTCTACGGCCTCGACCGCAGCGGCTTCCTCGAATTCATGGGCCGGCAGGCGCAGTTGCGCGCGCTCGCCCATGCCGCGCTGATTCGACCCGACGGCTCGTTCGTCATGAGCGCCAAGACCGGTGCCGATTTCGCCATGCCCGAGCCGCCGCCGGTCGCGGTCGAATCGGCGGCGGACGGCAAGCCCGTCCTGATCGAGCCGAAGACGCGCAACATCGTCGGCGCCATCATCAAGCTGCGCGAGATCGAAGGGCTCTATCTCTACACGATCCGCCTGGTCGACCCCGAGGTCATCAAGGCGCGCCAGATCGTCACCGCGAACACCGAGGAGTACCGCGATCTCGGCGCCAGCCGGCGCACCACGCAGATCGCCTTTGCGCTGCTCTATCTCGGCCTGACGCTGATCGTCGTGCTGTCGGCGATCTGGACCGGCATTGCGGTCGCCGACCGGCTGGTGCGGCCGATCCGCCAGCTCATCGGCGCTGCCGACGAGGTCGCCACCGGCAATCTCGACGTGTCGGTGCCGGTAAGGCTGTCGGACGGCGATGTCGGCGCCTTAAGCGGCACGTTCAACAACATGCTGCTCGAGCTCAAGTCGCAGCGCAACGAACTCCTGACCGCCAAGGACGTCATCGACGAACGCCGCCGCTTTTCCGAGGCGGTGCTTGCCGGCGTCACCGCCGGTGTCATCGGCGTCGATCCCTATGGCAGCATCACCATCGTCAACCCGTCGGCGGAAGAGATGCTGGCGATCTCCGCCGCGGATTCGCTCGGACAGAACCTGTCGATCCTGCTGCCGCATGTCGGCCGCGTCTTCGAGATCGGGCGCAAGTCGGGACGGGACGTCTATCGCGAGCAGGTGACGTTCTACCGTGCCGGCGCCGAGCGCACCTTCAACGTCCAGGTGACGGTGGAGGAAGGCGACAAGGAAGCTATGGACGCCGACGACACGTCCTATGTCGTGACCATCGACGACATCACCGATCTCGTCACCGCCCAGCGCACCTCGGCCTGGGCCGACGTCGCGCGGCGCATCGCCCACGAAATCAAGAACCCGCTGACACCGATCCAGCTCTCGGCCGAACGCATCCGCCGCCGCTACGGCAAGGTGATCACCGAGGATCGCGAGGTCTTCGACCAGTGCACCGAAACGATCATCCGCCAGGTTGGCGACATCGGCCGCATGGTCGACGAGTTCTCTGCTTTCGCGCGCATGCCGAAGCCCGAGATGAAGGTAATCGACATTCGCGAACCGCTGCGCGAGGCGTCGTTCCTGGTCGAGGTCAGCCGGGCCGACATCGCCTTCGAGCGCGACATCACGCCGGGGCCGCTCAAGGGAACCTTCGACAGCCGCCTGATGGCCCAGGCGTTCGGCAATGTCATCAAGAATGCCGCCGAGGCCATCGAGGCGGCGGAACGCCAGACCGGCGAGTCCGGGGTCATCAAGATCCGGGCGCGGCGCGACGGCAATTCGATCCGCATCGACGTGATCGACAATGGCAAGGGCCTGCCGCGCGAACATCGCCAGCGGCTGCTCGAGCCCTATATGACGACGCGCGAGAAGGGCACCGGCCTCGGCCTCGCTATCGTCAAGAAGATTGTCGAGGACCACGGCGGAAGATTGGAACTTCACGACGCTCCAGCCGATTTCCATGGCGGGCGCGGCGCGATGATCAGCATGGTCCTGCCTGCGGCAGCCGAAGAGGCGGCAACACCCAAGGGTGCCGCCGACGCAGTGCAGGTCCAAGAAATCGAGAAGGTCGGAAATGGCGTCTGATATTCTTATCGTTGACGATGAGGAAGACATCCGTGAACTGGTCGCGGGCATCCTGAGCGACGAAGGTCACGAAACCCGCACGGCGTTCGACGCCGACAGTGCGCTTGCCGCGATCGCGGATCGTGCGCCGCGCCTGGTTTTCCTCGATATCTGGCTCCAGGGGTCGCGGCTCGACGGGCTGGCGCTGCTCGACGAGATCAAGACCCTGCATCCCAACCTGCCCGTGGTGATGATCTCGGGCCACGGCAACATTGAAACCGCGGTTTCGGCGATCCGTCGCGGCGCCTATGATTTCATCGAAAAGCCGTTCAAGGCCGACCGGCTGATCCTGATCGCCGAGCGTGCGCTCGAAACGTCGAAGCTCAGGCGCGAGGTCTCCGACCTCAAGATGCGCAGCGGCGAGACCCACGACCTGATCGGCATGTCGTCGGCGATGAGCCAGTTGCGACAGACCATCGACCGGGTCGCGCCGACCAACAGCCGCATCATGATCATCGGTCCGTCCGGCTCGGGCAAGGAAATGGCGGCGCGGGCCATCCACGCGCTTTCCGCGCGCAAGAGCGGCCCGTTCGTGACGCTGAACGCCGCCACCATCACGCCCGAGCGCATGGAGATCGAGCTGTTCGGCACCGAATCGAACGGCGGCGAGCGCAAGGTCGGCGCGCTGGAGGAAGCCCACCAGGGTATCCTCTACCTCGACGAAATCGCCGACATGCCGCGCGAGACCCAGAACAAGATCCTGCGCGTGCTGGTCGACCAGCAGTTCGAGCGCGTCGGCGGCACCAAGCGGGTCAAGGTCGACGTCCGCATCATCTCGTCGACGGCGCAGAACCTCGAGGCGATGATCGCCGAGGGCCGCTTCCGCGAGGATCTCTACCATCGCCTGGCGGTGGTGCCGGTCATGGTGCCGGGGCTTGCCGAACGGCGAGAGGACATTCCCTACCTCGTCGACAATTTCATGAAGCAGATGGCCAAGCAGGCCGGCATCAAGCCGCGCCGCATCGGCGATGACGCACTGGCCGTTCTCCAGGCCCACAATTGGCCCGGCAATGTGCGCCAGCTGCGCAACAACGTGGAGCGCCTGCTGATCCTTGCCCGCAGCGACAATCCCGAGGCGCCGATCACCGCCGACCTGCTGCCGTCCGAGATCGGCGACGTCATGCCGCGCGCGCCCAACCAGTCCGACCAGCACATCATGGCGCTGCCGCTGCGCGAGGCGCGCGAGATGTTCGAGAAGGAATATCTCATCGCCCAGATCAACCGCTTCGGCGGCAACATTTCCAAGACGGCGGAGTTCATCGGCATGGAGCGGTCGGCGTTGCACCGCAAGCTCAAGTCGCTGGGCGTGTAAGCTGTGGCTGGCAGTCAGGATAGAGATCCCGCATGCGCGTAATCATCTGCGGGGCCGGACAGGTCGGCTACGGCATTGCCGAACGATTGGCGGCGGAAAAGAACGACGTCTCGATCATCGATACGGCTCCCGAGCTGATCCATGCCGTGCGCGACCAGCTCGACGTGCGCGGTTTTGTCGGCCACGGCTCACATCCCGAAGTGCTTGAGGCCGCCGGCGCGCAGAACGCCGACATGATCATCGCGGTGACCTTGTTCGACGAGGTCAACATCGTTGCCTGCGAGGTGGCGCACGCGCTGTTCAACGTGCCGATGAAGGTCGCGCGCATCCGTTCGCAGGCCTATCTCCAGCCGCATTACCAGGACCTGTTTTCGCGCGAGCACCTGCCGATCGACGTGATCATTTCGCCCGAGCTAGAGGTCGGCGAGATGGTGCTGCGGCGCATCACGCTGCCTGGCGCAACCGACGTGGTGCGCTTCGCCGACAACCACATCATCATGGTGGCGATCGAGTGCCTGGAGGATTGCCCGGTCATCAACACGCCGCTGGCCCAGCTCAGCGAACTGTTCCCCGATCTGCCCTCGACGGTGGTCGGCGTCAGCCGCAACAACCGCCTGTTCATCCCGCATTCGGCCGATCAGCTGGTGGCGGGCGATCTCGCCTATGTCGTGACGACCAAGGAACAGGTGCGCCGGACACTCGGCCTGTTCGGGCATGAAGAGCAGGAAGCGACGCGCATCGTCATCGCCGGCGGCGGCAACATCGGCCTCTATGTCGCCCGCACCATCGAGAAGCGCCAGAGCCGGACCAAGATCAAGATCATCGAGGCGAACCGCGACAGGGCGGTCAAGGTCGCCGACGAACTGCGCCGGACCGTGGTGCTCAACGGCAGCGCGCTCGACCAGAAACTGCTGATGGAAGCCGACATCCAGGATGCCGACCTGATGGTGGCGCTGACCAACAACGATCAGGTCAACATCCTGTCCTCCGTGATGGCCAAGCGCCTGGGCTGCAAGGGCAACCTCGCCCTCATCAACAATCCGGCCTATCACGATCTCACCAAGCCGCTCGGCATCGACGCGCATGTCAATCCGAGTGCGGTGACCATCTCGCGCGTTCTCCAGCATGTCCGGCGCGGACGGATACGCCAGGTGCATTCGATCCAGCGTGGCGCCGCCGAAATCATCGAGGCCGAGGCGCTGGAAACGTCGCCGCTGGTCGGCACGCTGCTTCGCGACCTCGAATTGCCCGATGGCATGCGCATCGGCGCGATCTATCGCGACGGCAAGATCGTCAAGCCCAGCGGTTCGGTGCTGATCAAGCCCAAGGACCGCGTCGTCATCTTCGCGCTCGACAAGGCGGTCAAGCAGGTCGAGCAGATGTTCCGGGTCAGCCTCGAATTCTTCTGACCTGGACCAGCCGTTTGAACATTGCCGCCCGGCGCAGATCGACTAGAACTCCGTAAAACTCCGAGGGTCACCAAAACCATGCCGCGCATCGCTTACGTCAACGGGCGTTACGTCGCCCATTCGGACGCCTCCGTGCATATCGAGGATCGCGGCTATCAGTTCGCCGATGGTGTCTACGAGGTTTGCGAGGTGGCGCGCGGCTTCATCGTCGACAGCGTCGGTCATCTCGACCGGCTCGACCGCTCGTTGTCGGAACTCAGGATCGACTGGCCGGTCAATCGCGCCGTGCTCGTGCACGTCATGCGCGAGGTCATCCGCCGCAACCGCGTCCACAACGGCATGGTCTACCTCCAGGTGACGCGTGGGGTGGCGCCGCGCGATCACGTATTTCCCGCCAACGGCACGCGTCCCGCGCTGGTGGTGACCGCCAAGCGCACCGACCCGGTGGCCGCGGCCAAGAAGGCCGGGGCAGGGCTCAAGGTCATCACCGTTCCGGAAAACCGCTGGGAGCGCGTCGACATCAAGTCGGTCGGCCTGCTGCCCAACGTGCTGGCGCGCCAGCAGGCCAAGGAAGCCGGCGCCCAGGAAGCGTGGTTCGTCGATCCGGACGGCACGGTCAAGGAAGGGGCGGCCACCAACGCCTGGATCGTCACCAGGGACGGTGTCCTGGTCACGCGCCCGGCCGATCATGGCATCCTGCGCGGCATCACCCGCGCCACGCTGTTCAAGGTCGCCGAGAAGCTCGGGCTGACGGTCGAGGAACGTGGCTTTACCGTCGCGGAAGCCAAGGCAGCGCGCGAAGCGTTCATCACGGCTGCAACCACAGTGATCATGCCGATTGTTGCGATCGACGGCCAACCCGTGGCCAATGGACACCCCGGCTCGGTGGCGCTTTCCCTGCGCGAAGCCTTTTTTGACGTTGCGGAAAAAATCCAAGCCTGATAACCGCTTGGGCGTAAATGGTTAAATTCATCTCGTTCAGCTTGCCGCGCGATGTGGCAAGGGGTGTTTGCTCGCTTGACATGAGCCCGGTAATTTGGCGCATTGGCAGCAGACAGGGATCGGCGAAAGAAAAAAACAATGGCGGAACGATCGCAGAATCTTCAGGACCTTTTCCTGAATTCAGTTCGCAAGAGCAAAAACCCACTCACCATTTTCCTCATTAACGGCGTGAAATTGACCGGGGTCGTTACTTCCTTCGACAATTTCTGTGTTTTGTTGCGCCGTGACGGGCATTCCCAGCTCGTCTACAAGCATGCCATCTCCACGATCATGCCGAGCCAGCCGGTTCAGATGTTCGATGGCGAGGAAAGCCAGGGCGGCTGATTGGCACGCGACAGGAACGCCGGCGCCAAGGCCGGTGCCAGCAATGGACCCGAATCGATAGGGGGCGACAAAGCTCCGACGCGCGCGATCGTCATCGTGCCGGTGCTGACGCGCCAGCCCAAGGGTGACGACGACAGCGCGCGCCCGCGATTGCAGCGTTCGGCCGAGGCCCGCCACGACGAGGCCGTCGGGCTGACCCGGGCCATCGATCTCGAACCCGTGCACACCGCGATCGTCACCCTCAACGACCCGCGCCCGGCGACCCTCCTGGGCACCGGCAAGGTCGAGGAGTTCGCCGAGATCGTGAAGGAGCGCGGCGCTGAGCTGGTCATCGTCGACCACCCGCTGACGCCGGTGCAGCAGCGCAACCTCGAAAAAGAGATGAACGCCAAGGTGCTCGACCGCACCGGGCTCATCCTCGAAATCTTCGGCCGGCGCGCACGCACCAAGGAAGGCACGCTGCAGGTCGAGCTTGCCCATCTCAACTACCAGAAGGGCCGGCTGGTTCGCAGCTGGACCCACCTCGAGCGCCAGCGCGGCGGTGCGGGCTTCCTCGGCGGTCCCGGCGAAACCCAGATCGAATCCGACCGGCGCGCGCTGCAGGAAAAGATCATTAAGCTCAAGAAGGAGCTTGAGACGGTGGTCCGCACGCGCGACCTGCACCGTGCCAAGCGCCGCAAGGTGCCGTTCCCGGTGGTCGCCATCGTCGGCTACACCAACGCCGGCAAGTCGACGCTGTTCAACCGGCTGACCGGTGCTGCCGTGTTGGCCGAGAACATGCTGTTTGCGACGCTCGATCCGACGCTGCGCCGGGTGCGGCTGCCGCATGGCACGCCGATCATCCTGTCCGACACCGTCGGTTTCATCTCCGACCTGCCGACGCACCTGATCGCGGCCTTCCGGGCGACGCTGGAAGAGGTGGTCGAAGCCGACCTCGTCATCCACCTGCGTGACATTTCCGACCCCGATACCGCGGCCCAGGCCGACGATGTCGAGCGCATCCTGTCCGACCTCGGCGTCGATGCGGCCGATACCGACCGTGTCGTCGAGGTCTGGAACAAGATCGACCAGCTCGACGAGGGCAATCGCGAGCGGCTGCTTTCCGACAGTGTTGACGGCCGCAAGACGCCGCCGATCGCCATTTCAGCAATCACGGGCGAGGGCCTCCCTGCGCTTACTGGCCTGATCGAGCAGCGGGTTTCGGGCGAGCTCGAATCCATTGACGTCACGCTGGAGCCGAGCCAGCTCGGCCAGATCGACTGGCTCTACCGCAATGGCGACGTCGTTTCGCGCACCGACAATGACGACGGCAGCGTGTCGATGACGCTCAAGGCGACAGCTTCGGCCCGCGACGAGATCGCGGCCAAAATCCTCAGGAACAAGCGCTAGGCTTGCCATGTTGGGTTCCTCGCCCCCGCGAAGCAGGGGAGAGGTGGTTCGCGCAGCGAACCGGAGAGGGGGCCGGTGCCGAGCTGAGCCCGGTATAGGAACTAGCTACTTCGCCGTCTTGGCCTGCTGCCACAGCGCTTCCATCTCGTCGAGCGTTGCAGCCTCCAGGCTGTGGCCGGCATCGTTGAGTGATTTTTCGACATAGTGGAAACGCTTGCGGAACTTGTCGTTGGTGCCGGCAAGCGCCGCCTCGGAATCGAGCTGCAGGTGGCGGCCGAGATTGACCAGCGCAAACAGCATGTCGCCGAACTCGTCCTTGACCGCGGCCTGGTCGCCCTGGGCCATCGCCTCGCGCAATTCGCCGATCTCTTCTTCGATCTTGTCGAGGATCGGTGCTGCCTCGCCCCAGTCGAAGCCGACGCGGGCCGCTTTTTCCTGCAGCTTCAGCGCACGCGTCAGTGCGGGCAGGGCGACGGGCACGCCGTCGAGAAAGCCGTGGCCGTGATCCTCGGGGTCGAGCCCGCGGGCGATGCGCGCGGCACGCCGTTCCGCCTTTTCTTCCGCCTTGATCTTTTCCCACATGCCCTTGGCCGAACGCGCCTCGCGCGCCTTGGCGTCGCCAAAGACGTGCGGATGCCTGCGGATCATCTTGGTGGTGATGGCATCGACCACGTCGCCGAAGGCGAACTCGCCGGCCTCTTCGGCCATCTGGGCGTGGTAGACGACTTGCAGCAACAGGTCGCCCAGCTCTTCCTTCAGATGGTCGATGTCGTTGCGCGAGATCGCGTCGGCGACCTCGTAGGCTTCCTCGATCGTATAGGGCGCAATGGTCGCGAAATTCTGCTCGATGTCCCAGGGACAGCCGGTTTCCGGCTCGCGCAGGGCAGCCATGATCTCGATCAGGCGGGAGATGTCTTTGGAGGGTTGCATGGGGCGATGCTATAGCCCGGCTGCCGCCCGCCCAACAATGGCTTGCGGCGCAGCTGCCTTGTCCACAGCCTAGTCGGTGCTGCGCCGGCGCATCGCGCCTGCCTGGGCGCGGTTCTGTGTTATGGACCATGCAATTGCGCGCAGGACCTGCCCATGCTTCATCTATCGCTCGTTGCACTCGGCGGCGCCATCGGCGCCGCGCTGCGTCATCTCGCCAATCTGCTGGCGCTCAGGCTCGTCGGGCCTAATTTTCCCTGGGGCACGCTGGCGATCAACGTGCTGGGCTCTTTTGCCATGGGACTGTTCGTCGGCCTGCTGGCACGCCGGTTCGGCGGCTCGAACGAGTTGCGCCTGTTCGTGGCCACCGGCATCCTCGGCGGCTTCACCACCTTTTCGGCATTCTCGCTGGATTTTGCCGCCTTGTGGGAGCGCGGATCGACCTTGCCGGCCTTCGGTTATGCATTTGCCAGCGTCATATGCGCCATTCTGGCGCTGTTCCTGGGAATGTGGCTCGCAAGAAGCATCGGCTGATGCTATTGGGCCGCTTCGAAAAGGACAATTGAACAATGGCAGGCGTTGAACAGGTCACGGTGGAAGCTGGCGAAACGGGCATGAGGCTCGACCGCTGGTTCAAGTCCCATTATCCGGGGCTCGGCTTCGGCCACCTGCAGAAACTGCTGCGCTCGGGCCAGATCCGCGTCAATGGCGGCCGCGCCAAGGCCGATACGCGCGTCGAGCCGGGACATGTCATCCGCATCCCGCCGCTCGAAGTCGACAAGAAGAACGACGGCCCGCTGACCGCCCGCACGATGCGCGACCAGGACGATGGCGACGTTCTGGCCAAGATGCTGATCTACGAGGATTCCAAGGTCTTCGTCTTCAACAAGCCGGCCGGCCTTGCCGTGCAGGGCGGTTCGGGCGTGGTGCGTCACCTCGACGACATGCTCGAGGCCTGGCGCAACAAGAAGGGCGAGAAGCCGCGCCTGGTCCACCGGCTCGACCGCGACACCTCGGGCGTGCTGGTCGTGGCGCGCACGCGTCTGGCGGCGATGAAGCTCGCCGAGGCTTTCCGTGCCCGCGAGACCAAGAAAACGTACTGGGCCCTGGTCAAGGGCGCGCCGCCGAAGCGCGAAGACAAGATCTCGACCTGGCTGGTCAAGGAACAGACGCCGGACGGCGACCGCATGCGCGTCGCCAAGCATGGCGAAAAGGGCGCCGACCACGCGGTTTCCTACTACCGCGTGCTGGAGCAGGCCGCCCAGACCATGACCTGGCTGGAGATGGAGCCCTATACCGGCCGCACCCACCAGCTGCGCGTGCACGCCGCCTATATCGGCTGCCCGATCATCGGCGATCCGAAATATTTTGAGCACGACACCAACTGGGAGTTTCCGGGCGGGCTGCAGAACAAGCTGCACCTGCACGCACGCCGGATCGTCATTCCGCATCCCGACCATGGCGTGATCGACGTCACCGCGCCGATGCCGCCGCATATGCGCCAGAGCTGGAACCTCATCGGCTTCGACGATGAAAGCGGGGAGCCGGCGTGACGGCAGGCTCCGTCGGCGACAGCGCCTTGAAGCTGGTGCTGTTCGACTGCGACGGCACGCTGGTCGACAGCGCCGACCTCATCCACGCCACCATGGTCGCGACGTTTCGCGAGGCTGACCTTGCCGAGCCGGCACTGGAGGCGACCAAGGGCATCATCGGGCTGACGCTCGATCTTGCCATTGCGACGTTGCTCGGACGTCCGCTCGATGCCGAGTGCAGCCGCCTGGCCGAGCGCTACAAGGCGCATTTCATCGCCTCGCGCGCACCCTCGAATTTCCATGAGCCGCTCTATGACGGCATCGCCGAACTGATCGACGTGCTCGCCCAGCGCGACGACGTGCTGATCGGCATGGTCACCGGCAAGTCGCGCCGCGGCGTGCAGCGTGTGATGGAAACCTATGGTTTCGAGCGCCATTTCGTGACCATCCGCACTGCCGACGACTGCCGCTCCAAGCCGCATCCCGCCATGGTGCTGGAATGCTGCGCCGAAACCGGCATCGATCCGGCCTCGACTTTCGTGGTTGGCGACGCCATCTATGACATGCAGATGGCCAGAAGTGCCGGCGCCCGCGCGATAGGCGTGTGCTGGGGTTACCATGGCCGCGACGGCTTGCTGGCGACCGGTGCCGAGACCGTTTTGGCCAAGCCCGGCGATTTGCTCGCCCTCATCGATTGATTGCCCTTTTCGACTGATTGGAACAACCCATGCGTGACATCCTGAGCGACCTTGAAGCTGGCGACGCGCTGTCCGATCCCGATCCGATCCGCCGTGCCCAAAGCACGATGCGCCGGCAACTGCCCAAGCGGTTCTACGAAGCCGCTTCGGTTGCCGCTGTCGACGAAGGCTTTGCCGTGCAGCTCGACGGCAAGCCGGTGCGCACGCCGGGCAGGGCACTGCTTGCCTTGCCGACGGAGGCCGCAGCGCAACTGGTGGCCGACGAATTTGCTGCCCAGGTCGACAACATCGACCCGTTCACCATGCCGGTGCTGCGCCTGGTCAACACGGCGATCGACGGGGTCGCCACCGATCCGCAGGCGGTGCTCGAGGACATCTTGCGCTTCTCGTCGTCGGATCTGCTTTGCTACCGTGCCGACAGCCCGGAAAAACTCGTCGAGCGCCAGTCCGAGGCATGGGACCCGGTACTGGATTGGGCGCGCGCGTCGCTGAGCGCGCATTTCGTGCTGGCCGAAGGCGTCATGCATGTCGAGCAGCCGCGCGCTGCCATCGCCGCGCTTGGCATCCACCTGTCGCAGCGTGCCGAACCGATGCGGCTGGCAGCGCTCCACCTGATGACCACATTGACCGGTTCGGCTCTTCTGGCGCTCGCCGTCGAGGCCGGCGAGCTCGATGTCGAGGCGGCGTGGGCCGCCGCCCATGTCGACGAAGACTGGCAGATCGAGCATTGGGGCCAGGATTCCGAGGCCATCGCCCGCCGGAGCAACCGCAAGCGGGACATGGTTTCCGCGGTGGCTTTGCTCGAGGCGTTGAAGGCTGGCTGATCCCGTTCTGGCCGGCCGGGCGGGCTGCGCCCGAGTCTTGGGCAGAATGTCAGCGCTGCTGCCTTAGTTTGCCTGTTTTTTGAGCATCGGCTTTTTCCGCGAACTCTCCCCCCGTTGCGGTTCCTGCATTTTTCGAGTTGGCACGAGGCTTGCTTCTTCTCTTGCGACACGCCGGCCGCCAATGGCCGGCAGGCACGACACCGAGAGGATAGCATGACGAAGTACAAGCTCGAGTACATCTGGCTGGATGGTTACACGCCTGCGGCCAATCTCCGCGGCAAGACCCAGGTCAAGGAGTTTGCGGAGTTCCCGAAGCTCGAGCAGCTTCCGCTCTGGGGTTTCGACGGCAGCTCGACCAGGCAGGCCGAAGGCAAGAGCTCCGATTGCGTGCTCAAGCCGGTCGCAATCTATCCCGATCCGGCCCGCAAGAACGGCGCGCTCGTCATGTGCGAAGTCATGATGCCGGATGGCGTCACCCCGCACCCGTCCAACACGCGTGCGACCGTCCTTGACGACGAGGGCGCCTGGTTCGGTTTCGAGCAGGAATATTTCTTCTACAAGAACGGCCGTCCGCTCGGTTTCCCCGAAACCGGCTTCCCGGCGCCGCAGGGTCCGTACTACACCGGCGTCGGCTACCAGGCAGTCGGCGATATCGCCCGCCAGATCGTCGAGGAGCATCTCGACCTTTGCCTTGACGCCGGCATCAACCACGAGGGCATCAATGCCGAGGTGGCCAAGGGCCAGTGGGAATTCCAGATTTTCGGCAAGGGCTCGAAGAAGGCGGCCGATGAGATGTGGATCGCGCGCTACCTGCTGCAGCGCCTGACCGAAAAGTACGGCATCGACATCGAGTATCACTGCAAGCCGCTGGGCGACACCGACTGGAACGGCTCGGGCATGCACGCCAACTTCTCGACGGCTCACCTGCGCGAAATCGGCGGCAAGGCCTATTTCGAGGCGCTGATGGAAGCGTTCGGCGAGGCCCGCGAAGATCACATCGCCGTCTACGGCCCCGACAACCACCTGCGCCTGACCGGCAAGCACGAGACGGCGTCGATCGACGTCTTCACCTGGGGTGTTGCCGACCGTGGCGCCTCGGTGCGCGTCCCCCACAGCTTCGTCCGTGACGGCTATCGCGGCTATCTCGAAGATCGCCGTCCGAACTCGCAGGGCGACCCCTACCAGATCGCCTCGCAGATCCTGAAGACCATCAGCACGGTGCCGACCAGCGTCGAGACCAAGGCTGCTGCTTAAATTTTAGGCGAGATCGAACAGCGCCCCGGGTCTCGGCCCGGGGCGTTTCTTCTTCCGAGTCGCAAGACCTGGTAGCAAGAACTGAGTTAGGCTCGGCTATGCCGCGTAGCGCTTCAGCGCCTCGATCTCTTCGGCGCCCGGCTTGTGGCCGCGCAGATAGAGGGCGCATGTGGTGCGCAGCATGGATGCGAAGTTCGGGATCGTTCCATTGATCTCGATCGCCTCGTCATAAAGCTTGGAAATGAACTTCGGCGTCGTCAGTCCTTGCGAGGCTGCGATCTCGTCGAGCAGGTCCCAGAAGGTAGCCTCCAGCTGGATGCTGGTCGAATGCCCGGCGATCCTGATCGACCGGTTGATCTGGTGATAGCCTTTCGGATCCTGTCCGGCAAATACCCTGCACATATCAATCCTCCCGATGGCTTGCGCGGCGTTTTCGGCACCGGCGCTGGCGTTCGACGCCCATCATCGGCCCAACCGTCCGCTGCCGCAACCTGTACGTCGTCCGTGCCTAGCAAAGTCTGTCTTCGGGGGCGTGGTAACGGGCTGCCACCACTTGGAACTGCACGGATTCATAATCCCCTGGCAAGCAACTGCCAGGAGGACGAATGGCGAAGGCAATACATTCCATGGTGCGCGTGCTCGACGAGACGCGTTCGGTATCCTTCTATCGCACGGCCTTCGGCCTCGAAGTTACCGACCGCCTCGATTTCGAGACGTTCACCCTTCTCTATCTCAGCAATCCTGAAACCGAATTCGAGGTCGAGCTGACCGTCAACAAGGGTCGGGCCGAGCCCTATGCGCTGGGCGACGGCTACGGCCACCTTGCAGTATCGGTGGACGACCTGGACGCCACGCGCCAGCGGCTGGTTGCGGCCGGCCTGACCCCAAAGGACATCGTCGACTTCGCGCCGGGCGGCAAGCCGCTCGCCCGCTTCTTCTTCATCGAAGACCCCGACGGCTACAAGATCGAGGTCTTGCAGCGGGGAGGCAGGTTCAAGTGAAGCATATGCGGCGAGGGAGAGCGCCGCGCCAGCCAAGCGCCGACGGCGCATCGCAAGCAAGGGAGGAAATCATGGTGACGATCTATCAAGGCAGGTCCGGCCTGTCGCGGCGTGAACTGCTCAAGCGTGGCAGTGCTGCCGGCGCGCTGCTCATCATCAGCGGCTCGGCCGTGCTCAGCACGGGCGAAGCATGGGGGCTTGAGAGCACGGCGCTGAAGCCGGAAACGTTGGCGACGCTGATCCAGATGGCGCGCGACATCTATCCGCACGATCAGGTGCCGGACAAGTTCTATGCCATCGCCATCAAGAGCCACGACGAACAGGCGGGCAAGGATGCGGCGCACAAGGAATTGATCGAGAAGGGCATCGCCGACCTCGACCAGAAGTCGGGTGCCGGCGGCTACACCGGCCTCGGCTGGGAGGACGAGCGCGTGGCCATCCTCCGGCAGATCGAGGAGACACCGTTCTTCCAGGCGATCCGCGGTGGGCTCGTCGTCGGCCTCTACAACCAGAAGGAGGTGTGGCCGATCTTCGGTTACGAGGGCGAGTCCTACTCCAAGGGCGGATACATCGCGCGCGGTTTCGACGACATCGAGTGGCTCTGATCGGCCGGTTGTCGCGAACAGCCTTTTCAGCATTCCCGGGAGGAAAACATGCCTGCACCCTACGATCTCAACGACGACAGCGTCGTCGTCATCATCGGCTCCGGAGCCGGCGGCGGCACGCTTGGCAACGAACTCGCCCAAAAGGGCATCGACGTCGTCATTCTCGAAGCCGGCCCGCGCATCGAATACGACGAATTCATCAACGACGAGTGGGACTCCTTCGGCCAGCTTGCCTGGCTGGACAACCGCACGACCGGCGGCGGCTGGCGGGTCCACAAGGACTTCCCCAACCTTCCGGCCTGGATCGTCAAGGCAGTCGGCGGCACGACCACGCACTGGGCCGGCGCGTCGCTGCGTTTCCAGGAGCATGAATTCAAGACGCTGACCAACTACGGCAAGGTCGAGGGCGCCAACCTGCTCGACTGGCCGATCACGCTTGCCGATCTCGAGCCTTATTACGCCAAGGCCGAGGACAAGATGGGTGTCACCCGCACCAATGACATCGAGGGCCTGCCAGGCAACAACAATTTCAAGGTGTTCAAGGCCGGGGCCGACAAGCTCGGCTACAAGGAATGCCACACCGGCAGGATGGCGATCAATTCGGCCGATCGCGACGGCCGCATGGGCTGTCAGCAGACCGGGTTCTGCTTCCAGGGCTGCAAGTGGGGGGCCAAGTGGTCGACCCTTTATACCGAAATCCCCAAGGGCGAGACGACGGGCAAGCTGGAGGTCAGGCCCAGCAGCCATGTGCTCAAGATCGAGCACGACGACAGCGGCAAGGTGACCAGCGTCGTGTATGCAGACAAGGACGGCAAGACCCAGAGCCAGAAGGCGCGCATCGTTTGCGTCGCCGGCAATTCGATCGAAAGCCCGCGGCTGCTGCTCAACTCGGCGTCGTCGAAATTTCCGGACGGGCTGGCGAATTCGTCGGGGCAGGTGGGCAAGAACTACATGCGCCACACCACCGGGTCGGTCTACGCCATCTTCGACAAGCCCGTGCATTTCTGGCGCGGCACGACCATGGCCGGCATCGTCCGGGATGAAGCCAGGCACGACCCGTCGCGCGGTTTCGTCGGCGGCTACGAGCTCGAAACACTGGCGCTCGGACTGCCGTTCATGGCGGCGTTCCTCGATCCCGGTGGCTGGGGCCGTTCGTTCACCACCGCGCTCGACCACTACGACAAGATGGCAGGCATGTGGATCGTCGGCGAAGACATGCCGCAGGAGCAGAACGCCGTGAAGCTGCATGGCGAACTGAAGGACAAATACGGCATGCCGATCCCGGATGTCTGGTTCACCGACCATCCCAACGACGTCGCCATGCGCAACCACGCCTACAAGCAGGGCATGGCGATGTACGACGCAGTCGGCGCCACCCGTTCGTTCCCGACGCCGCCCTATCCGTCGACGCACAATCTGGGCACCAACCGGATGAGCGAAAAGGCATCCGACGGCGTGGTCAACAAATGGGGCCAGACGCACGACATCAAGAACCTGTTCGTCTCCGACGGCAGCCAGTTCACCACGGGCGGCGCGGAAAACCCGACGCTCACCATCGTGGCGCTGGCGATCCGGCAGGCCGACTACATCTCCGAGCAGATGAGCGCTAAAAGCATCTGACGGGTCGTTCGGCTACGCATCCTCCGCAGCAGTCCGGCATTTACCGGATTGCTGCCCCGCCAAACAAAAAAGCCCCGGATCGCTCCGGGGCTTTTTTCTTTGTTTCTCTGGTCTTAGACCGAGTAGTACATGTCGTACTCGACCGGATGGGGGGTCATTTCGAAGCGCATGACCTCGGCCATCTTCAGCTCGATGAAGCTGTCGATCTGGTCGTCGTCGAAGACGCCGCCGGCCTTGAGGAAGCCGCGGTCCTTGTCGAGGCTCTGGAGCGCTTCGCGCAAGCTGCCGCAGACGGTCGGGATCTTCTTGAGTTCCTTCGCCGGCAGGTCATAGAGATCCTTGTCCATCGGCTGGCCGGGGTGGATCTTGTTCTTGATGCCGTCGAGGCCGGCCATCAGCAGCGCGGCGAAGCAGAGGTAGGGGTTCGCGCCCGGGTCGGGGAAGCGGACCTCGACGCGCTTGGACTTCGGCGAGTTGCCGAAGGGAATGCGGCAGGAGGCCGAGCGGTTGCGCGCGGAGTAGGCGAGCAGCACCGGTGCCTCATAACCCGGGACCAGGCGCTTGTAGGAGTTGGTCAGCGGGTTGGTAAAGGCATTGATCGCCTTGGCGTGCTTGATGACGCCGCCGATGAAATAGAGGCAGTTTTCCGACAGGCCGGCATATTCGTTGCCGGCGAAGGTTGGCTTGCCATTCTTCCAGATCGACAGGTGGACGTGCATGCCCGAGCCGTTGTCGCCGAAGATCGGCTTCGGCATGAAGGTGGCCGTCTTGCCATAGGCATTGGCGACCTGGTGCACGACGTACTTGTAGATCAGCATCTTGTCGGCGTTGCGGACGAGCGTGTCGAACTTGATGCCGAGTTCGTGCTGGGCGGCAGCCACCTCGTGGTGGTGCTTTTCGACGCGCACGCCCATCTCGGACAGCACGGTCAGCATTTCGGAGCGCATGTCCTGGCAGCTGTCGATCGGCGGGACCGGGAAATAGCCGCCCTTGACGCGGGGGCGGTGGCCAAGGTTGCCGGTCTCATAGTCGGTGTCGTCGTTCGACGGCAGTTCGGTCGAATCGAGCTTGAAACCGGTGTTGTAGGGGTCGGCCTTATACTTGACGTCGTCGAAGACGAAGAATTCGGCTTCCGGGCCGACGAAGACAGTGTCGCCGATGCCTTCGGCCTTGAGATAGGCCTCTGCCTTCTTGGCGATGCCGCGCGGGTCGCGGTTGTAGGCCTCGCCCGAAACCGGATCGAGAATGTCGCACAGGATGACCATGGTCGACTGGGCGAAGAACGGGTCCATGTGGACCGTGTCCATGTCGGGCATCAGCACCATGTCGGATTCGTTGATCGCCTTCCAGCCGGCGATGGAGGAGCCGTCGAACATGACGCCGTCGGCGAACATGTCTTCCTCGACCTCGGCGATGTCCATGGTGACGTGGTGGAGCTTGCCCTTGGGGTCGGTGAAGCGCAGGTCAACGAACTTAACGTCGTTGTCCTTGATCTGCTTCATGATGTCTTTGGCTGTCGTCATGTGATGGTTCCCTGTCTGATGACGTTAGGACGAGAAGAAATTTCGAAGGGTCAGATGGCGTCGACGCCGGTCTCGCCGGTGCGGATGCGGACGACTTCCTCGATGTTGGAGACGAAGATCTTGCCATCGCCGATGCGGCCGGTCTGGGCGGCCTTGCGGATCGCCTCGATGGCGGCCTCGACCGACTCGTCGCCGAGCACGACCTCGATCTTCACCTTGGGCAGGAAGTCGACGACATATTCGGCGCCGCGGTAGAGCTCGGTATGGCCCTTCTGGCGGCCGAAACCCTTGGCTTCGGTGACCGTGATGCCTTGCAGGCCGGCCTCCTGGAGCGCCTCCTTCACTTCGTCGAGCTTGAACGGCTTGATGATCGCTTCGATCTTTTTCATGCGAATACTGGCCTCCACTGCCGTAACTCAGGGGTAATGCACCCACTCGCGCCTATCTCAAGCACGAAGCGTGCCAAGTCTAGTGGCTGCGACAAGTGTGACCAGTTTGCCCTGGTGGCCGCCACGGAACGCAGGTTCCGCTGCCGGTTTTGCCCTGTCGCACGAAGATCGCCCAAAATTTCAGCGTCCTCTGCCTTAAATCTATGCACAAAAAAGCGGCATGATGCTCATAATTTGTACCTGTTGCGCATTGCTGCATCCTTGTTTCGGCCGGGCGCGGCGGCGTGCTAATTCTTGGGCCGATGCTGGAATCTCGCGGACACCGCCATGGCGTTTGAACTGCTGACACCTGACGAAATGGCCGAGGCCGACCGGCTGACGATCGGCGCGGGTCCGGTCGACGGCGTCGGGCTGATGCGGCGGGCCGGGGGTGCGATCGCCGATGTGGTGCTGTCCCGGTTTCCATCGGCGCATCCGGTCCATGTGCTGTGCGGGCCGGGCAACAATGGCGGCGACGGTTATGTCGTGGCGCGCCTGCTGCGCGAAAGCGGCGGCGCCGTCAGGCTTTTCGCGACATCGGCGCCGCGCGCCGGCAGCGATGCCGCGCTTGCGGCCGCGGAGTGCCCGGTCGCGGTCGAGCCATTGTCCGCCTTCGCGCCCGAAACGGGTTCGCTCGTCGTCGATGCGCTCTACGGCGCTGGGCTTTCCAAGCCGCTTGCCGGCGATGTGCTGGCGGCGGTGGCGCGGACTGCCGAGGCCGGCGTGCCGGTGGTCGCAGTGGACCTGCCGTCCGGCGTGTCGGGCAGGTCGGGCGAGGTGCCGGGCGGTGCCTTCAAGGCGGTGATAACTGTAACCTTTGCCCGCAAGAAGCCCGGTCACCTGCTGTTTCCCGGGCGGGCGCATTGCGGCGAGATCATTGTCGCCGATATCGGCATTTCCGATGCAGCCGTCGCGGCCACAGGCGCGCGCTGCCGCGAAAACGATCCGGCATGGTGGCGGGCGCTGTTCCCGTCGCCGGCCAAGGACGCCCACAAATACAGCCGCGGCCATGTCGGCGTCTTTTCCGGTGGCATCGCGGCCACCGGGGCGGCGCGGCTGTCGGCGATGGCTGCGGCACGGGCAGGGGCGGGCGCGGTGACGGTGTTGTCGCCGGGGGCTGCGCTCGCGGCCAACGCGGCGCATCTCACCTCGATCATTCTCCGGCGTTGCGACGGTCTCGAAGATGCGATTGCCTTCCTCGACGAGCGCAAGCCCGCCGTTCTGGTCCATGGCCCGGGACTGAGCCCGGAGCCCGAGGTCGGCCGTTTCGCGCTGGAGCTCATGGGGCATGCATCCGGACGCTTTGGCGCGTTGGTGCTCGATGCCGACGGCATCACTTCGATGGCGCGGCAGCGGGCCGCGTTCTTCGAGGCGCGTAGGCGGTCGGGGCCGGCACTGGTGCTGACGCCGCATCATGGCGAGTTCGGCCGGCTGTTTTCCGACATCGCCGCCGACACGTCGCTGTCGAAGCTCGAGCGGGCGCTGGCTGCTGCGGCCAAGGCAAATGCCGTCATCGTCTACAAGGGCCCCGACACGGTGATCGCCGCACCCGACGGGCGCGCCGCGATCAACAGCAACGGCACGCCGCTGCTGGCCACCGCCGGTTCTGGCGACGTGCTGTCGGGCATCGTCGCAGCACTTATGGCGCAGTCCATGCCGCCGTTCGAGGCGGCCTGCGCTGCCGTGTGGATGCATGCCGAGGCGGCGCGACGCTTCGGGCCGGGGCTCATCGCCGAGGATCTGCCGCTGGCGCTCAGGGAGGTGGTGGCGGGATTGAGCGGGTGACTTTTGTCTTCTCTTAGGGGCTCGCGCCGTGCCCGTCATCCCATCCTTCGACAGGCTCAGGATGAGGGCTGCGCTTAGGCTCAGGATGAGGGCTGCGCTTAGGCTCAGGATGAGGGTTGCGGTTAGGCTCAGGATGAGGGTTGCGGTTAGGCTCAGGATGAGGGGCTCAGGATGAGGGCTGTGCCCAAGATGGTGTTGAGCCCGGGACGTAGAGGTTTTGCGCTGCCCCTCATCCCCCTGCCGGGACCTTCTCCCCGTGAACGGGGAGAAGAAGCCAGGTTTCTTCACCGCCACGCCCCGTTTCCGGTCTGGCCATTGTCATCCCTCGACAAGCTCATCCCTAGACAAGCTCATCCCTCGACAAGCTCATCCTTCGACAAGCTCATCCTTCGACAAGCTCATCCTTCGACAAGCTCAGGACGAGGAAAGTTCGGGAAGCGGGGCGCGAGGCCGTGCCTTCCGATAGTTTAGTAATGGCGCGACGTCCGCGCCCCGCCGGCGATTTCTGTTCCCGTCCGTTCCGCTTCCGGGGCAAGGGCATTTTCGCCCGCGCCCCCACTAGCGCATCGTCCAGCGCACCCGGGCCGTAGTGCCCGAAGGGGAACCCTTGGACGGAACCTCCCCGGACCGCGAGCCACGTTAGCCCACGAGCGGAGGCGCCGGTTCCTCCCCGCATGCCGCCGTCGCGACCGGCGTTCCCGCGGGAGGAACTGGCATGGATTGTAGGGGATGTCTGGAAGGGTGTGGAAAAAGGAGGTCGGCTATCCACGCGGATTGCTGACAAGGTTCCTGACAAATTGGGGGGCGAGCTTTGCCGAGCCGATCCTTGGTGTCGCGATCCCTCCGGGACCGCCACCTGCCGATCACAGAACGAGGGCGACCGCTCTTGCCGTCGCAGCGAAGACAAGTGGGGAACACATTTCCCCGCTTGTCTCGCCGAAACGCGCCCCGAAAACCTCAGGCGTTGGTGCCGCCGTCGATGGTGAGTGCGGCGCCGGTGACGAAGCGGCCCTGGGGACCGGCGAGCCAGGCGACGAGGCCGGCGATGTCGTCGGGGGAGCCGAAGCGCGGGATGGCCATGAGGTTGCGCTGGTGGTCGGCGCCGTCGCCGTGGGCCGGGTTCATGTCGGTTTCGGTCGAGCCGGGATGAACGACATTGACGGTGATGCCGCGCGGTCCGAGGTCGCGTGCCAGCCCCCTGGTCAGGCCGACGAGGGCTGCCTTGCTGGCCGAATAGAGGCCGATGCCTTCAAAGGGAACCCGGTCGGCGAGATTGCTGCCGATGGAGATGATGCGGCCGCCCTCGGGCATAACAGCGGCAGCCGCGCGCGCGGCGACGAACGGGGCGCGGAAGTTGACCGACATGACCTCGTCGAGCTGGGCGAGCGTGACCGTGTCGATGGTGCCGGCGTGCCAGATGCCGGCACTGTTGACCAGGATGTCGAGCCGGCCGAGCGACGCGACCGTTTCGGCGACGGCCGCCTCGACGGCCTCGGCATCGATATTGTCGGCCTGGATCGCGATTGCCCGGCGGCCGGAAGCCTCGACTTCGGCAACGACGTCCAGGGCCTTTTCGGCCGAGCGGGCATAGGTCAGCGCGACATCGGCACCTGCCGACGCCAGGTGCCGGACGATGGCGGCGCCGATGCCGCGGCTGCCGCCGGTGACCAGGGCGACCTTGCCGTGGAGAGGATTTTGGGTGGACGTGGAGGACATGTTTTCATCTTTCTGTAGTGACCGATATATAATTGGTTGCACTCTTGCCCGATGCGGTCAAGGGATTTATGTATCGGTCATGACAGAAAGGAATTCGATGTCTGGAAAGGGACGTCCGCGCAGCTTCGACCGCGATGAGGCATTGCGGCAGGCGATGCTGCTATTCTGGCAGAAGGGCTATGACGGCGCGTCTCTGGCGGAGCTGACGGCAGCCATGGGCATCAATTCGCCCAGTCTTTATGCTGCTTTCGGCTGCAAGGAGGCGTTGTTTCGCGAGGCGGTGGACCTCTACAGCGCCACCGAGGGCATCGATATCTGGGGCGCCTTCAACAGGCCGGGCAGCGTGAAGCAGGCGGTCGCCGATTTCCTGCGTGCTTCGGCCAGGGCGTTCAGCGAGCCCGGCGATCCCAGGGGCTGCCTGATCGTGCTCGGTGCGCTCAATGCCAGCGAGACCAATCGCGAGGTGTTCAACGACCTGAGCGCCCGCAGGTTGGCAGGCGCGCGGCAACTGGAGGAGCGGCTGAAGGCGGCGGCCGAAGAGGGCGAACTGCCGGCGGCGGCCGACCCAGCCGGTCTCGCCGCCTTCATCATTGCCGTCCAGCAAGGCATGTCGGTGCAGGCGCGCGACGGTGTCGGGCGCGAAGCGCTGCTGGCCGTCGCCGACGGCGCCATGGCGGCCTGGGACGCGATGACAGGCCGCAGTCCCGCGGCCTAGGACGCGCTGACAGGCCGCAGTCCCGCGGCCTGACCGCCTAGCCGTTGACCCGCTTCATCAGCGCCATGGCGCCGAAGGGGGCGCGGACCTTGCCTTCGGTGATGAAGTAGACGAACACGTCGCGCGGCTTGACCGGAGCCTCGGCCGAGGGATCGGCGCGCGGCAGATCGGCCGGCACGCCGCCGGCGGCGAAGGTCTTTGCCCTGGCGGCCCATTCGTCCAATCCCTTCAGCGTGTAGCAATCGGGATTCTCGTCGCTGCCGGTCTGCAGCCTGAGATAGACGAAGTCGCCGGTGACGTCGGCAATTGCCGGGTAGGTGGCGTGGTCGGCGTAGACGATCGTCACGTTGTGCTTGCGCGCCAACTGGACGAATTCGGGCACGGCAAAGCTTGGATTGCGCACTTCCAGCGCATGGCGCAGCGTGATGCCGTCCTGCTTTTCCGGCAAAAGCTCGAGGAATGCCTCGAAATCGTCTGCGTCGAACTTCTTGGTCGGCGCGAACTGCCACAGGATCGGCCCGAGCTTTTCGCCGAGTGCGGCGATGCCTTGGGTGACGAAACGCTGGACCGACTCGCCGGCCTCGGCGAGCACGCGGCGGTTGGTGACGAAGCGGTTGCCCTTGAGCGAGAAGACGAAATCGTCGGGCGTCTCGCTTGCCCATTTGAGGAAGGTGGGTTCCTTGAAGCCGGAGTAATAGGTGCCGTTGACCTCTATGGACGGTACCTGCGTGCCGGCAAATTGCAGTTGCTTCGTCTTGGACAGCTTGTCGGGATAGAAGGTGCCTTCCCAGGGCTCGAACGTCCAGCCGCCCATGCCGGCGCGGATTTTTCCACTCATCGCTCAACCCCTTGATGTCATTGCGCGTCATTTCTAGCCGAACAGGCCGGAGCGGCAAAGCCGCCAAGGCGGGCTGCCGGAACCATACTGACATGAAGCCGTGCTCGGCAGGGTTCGGCCGCGCCCGCCGACGGTAGCCCGCTTTACACTTTGTTCGACAGTCGTCGGCTAGAACATCTCATACAAACGCAAACATAATGACGGGCCGTTCATGTCGACGCTGCAGCAACCGCAAGCTCATTCCTTGGCTGGACCGGCGCGCATGGGGCTGATCGCCGCGGCGGCTACGATTCTAGTTTCGCTGGTCGCTTATGATCTTGCGATCAACGACCGCGACCTGCTGGCCAAGGATCGCGTCGACTGGTCGATGTTCGGGCTGGTCCGGCCGGTCGCGGCATTCGTCTCGGCCTTCCTGCTGGTTGCGGCACTGCTGCCGAAGCCGGCCCTGGCACGGCCGCTGATCGACGGCCAGGCGCCGCTGCTGCTCGGGGCGGCGTATCTGATGGCCGCTGCCCTGCTGGTTGCCACGGCGACGGTGGCGGTGATGCCCAGGATCCTGAACGAGACGGTGCGGGAGGGACAGGTGCTCAGCATCCTGACCGAAGTGGCGTTCGTGCTTGCATTGTCGGCCCTGGGCGCTGCCGCGTGGCGCGATCGCGGCGATCGCGCCCGGGTTCTCGGTCTGCCGCGCCAGGCCGTGCATGCGGCGCTGATCCTGGTTGTCTTCCTCATCCTGATGGAGGAGATGTCGTGGGGGCAACACTGGGTTGGCTGGACCGCCGGGCCGATGTTCGAAGGCAACGCCCAGAACGAAACGAACCTGCACAATTTCGCCACCTACCGGTTCGAGGCGGCCTATTACTCGGCTGCGTTCCTGTTGTTCGTCGTGCTGCCGATGGCCTGGCCGGCGCATGTCGGACCGCTCCTGAAGACGGCGGAGGGGTTCGTTCCGCCACGGCTGTTTGCGCTCGCCGGCCTGCCGCTGGCCGGGTTGCTGTTCGAAGAGTGGAACGTCGTGCCCTACCAGCTCTGGTTCTTCATGGGCACGCTGATCGGTATCAGGCTGGCGCTCGACCTTTGGGGGACGCCGGCGCCGTTCCGGGTTGCGGGGCTTGCCATGGCGATCCTTTTGCCGCTGTCGCAACTGGTCTTCGTGTTCGGCGGACACCGGATGGCCGATGGCTACGAATTGTCCGAGATTCGCGAGTTCCTGATCGCCTGCCTGATAGGCGCATATGGCCTGTGGCTGTTTCGCCGCGCGGCCACGGCGGGGTAGACAGGAGCCTGGCGCTGCGCAACCAGAATCGGCGACGGCGATATCGTGCCTCCTCGCGCGCCAAGGCGATGCCGGTCGATCGACCTCTCGCATCGAGCTCGCCGGGGATTCTGGTTCATGCGCACTTCAAAAATCGATTGCAAAAGCGATTTTTGATCCTATTCTGAAACCAGTTTTATAATGCAATCAGTTTTGCGTCGGCGTGAGCAAAGTGGCAGGCCAAGCGCGTTCGGAATGGACCATGACTGGCGCGCCAAGCCCACTCTTTTCCCGCCGGTGATCGCGGACATGCGCGGCCTGGCAGGCAGCGTGCAAATGTCGAAGGAGATGAAAAGATGAGCGCCCATGCCTCCATCACCATCACGCCAATCCTCGTTGCCGAACTGAGCGTCGAAGGCGAGAGCATGCCGGTCTATGTGCACGTCATCGACCATCCCGATGCGCGGATACTGGTCGACACCGGCATGACGGAGCTGCACCCGGCAGTGGTCGCCGCTTTCGACCCTCGCCTCTATCCACTGAGCAAGCAGGACTTCGACCTCGACGGCATCGATATCGTCATCAACACACACCTGCACGCCGACCATTGCGGCGGCAACCACCTCTTCGCCGGCAAGCCGTTCTACGTCCAGCGGCGTGAACTCGAAGACGCGCACAGCGATGAGAACGAATACCCCATTCGTGAGTGGGTCGATGCACCCGGCGTGCAGTATGTGCCGGTCGACGGCGAACTCGAGCTGCTTCCCGGGCTCCGGCTTGTCCCGGCGCCGGGCCACACAGCCGGCATGCAAGTCGTCGTGGTCGAGACTGGCGGGCGCCCGGTCGTCGTTGGCGGCGACGTGGCGGTCTGGTTCGGCGAGCTTGACGAGCCGCGCAGCGAAGGCCAATTGCGGGTGCTCGCGCTCGACCCCGAACTGGTCTGGCTCGCGCACGAGCACGAGCCCTGGCGACCCCAGACGACATAAGGCCGGCGCCGTCTGGGCTGGCAGGCAAGATGAGACCTCGCCCTGGCGCAAGCCGTAAGGCGCGCCGCGCCGATTGCTACTCCGCTGCCTCCCGCTTGCCGCGCGGGCGGCGTTCCAGCAGTTCCCTCAGGAACTGGCCGGTGTAGCTGCGCGGTTCGGCGACGATGTCTTCGGGGCGGCCCGAAGCCACCAGTTCGCCGCCGCCGTCGCCGCCCTCGGGGCCGAGGTCGAGCACCCAGTCGGCGGTCTTGATGACCTCGAGATTGTGCTCGATGACGACGACCGTGTTGCCCTGGTCGACCAACTCGTGCAGCACCTCGAGCAGCTTGGCGACGTCGTGGAAATGCAGGCCGGTTGTCGGCTCGTCGAGGATGTAGAGCGTCTTGCCGGTGGCCTTGCGCGACAGCTCCTTGGCGAGCTTGATGCGCTGGGCCTCGCCGCCGGACAGCGTATTGGCCTGCTGGCCGATGTGGATGTAGCCGAGGCCGACCTGGTTGAGCGTCATCAGCTTGTCGCGCACGACGGGAACGGCGGCGAAGAACTCGACGCCTTCCTCGACCGTCATGTCGAGCACGTCGGCGATCGACTTGCCTTTGAACAGCACGTCGAGGGTTTCGCGGTTGTAGCGCTTGCCGTGGCAGACGTCGCAGGTGACGTAGACGTCGGGCAGGAAGTGCATCTCGATCTTGATGACGCCGTCGCCCTGGCAGGCCTCGCAGCGGCCGCCCTTGACGTTGAAGGAGAAGCGGCCCGGCTGGTAGCCGCGCGCCTTGGCCTCGGGCAGGCCGGCGAACCAGTCGCGGATCGGCGTGAAGGCGCCGGTGTAGGTCGCAGGGTTCGAGCGCGGCGTGCGGCCGATGGGCGACTGGTCGATGTCGATGACCTTGTCGAGGAATTCGAGGCCCTCGATGCGGTCGTGCTCGGCCGGGTGCTCGCGCGAGCCCATGATGCGGCGCGACGCGGCCTTGAACAGCGTCTCGATCAGGAAGGTCGACTTGCCGCCGCCCGACACGCCTGTGACGGCGGTGAAGGTGCCGAGCGGGATCTCGGCGGAGACATTCTTGAGGTTGTTGCCGCGTGCGCCCACGACCTTGATGCGCTTGTTCTTCTTCAGCTCGCGGCGCTGGGCGGGGATGGCGATCTCGAGCTCGCCCGACAGGTAC
Source organism: Aminobacter aganoensis (assembly GCF_014206975.1). Lineage (GTDB taxonomy): Bacteria > Pseudomonadota > Alphaproteobacteria > Rhizobiales > Rhizobiaceae > Aminobacter > Aminobacter aganoensis. The sequence goes on along the minus strand of NZ_JACHOU010000001.1, from coordinate 253,765 downwards.
TTGCCGGTGATCGAGTTCGGGTTGGCCATGACCTGCTGCGGCGTGCCCTCGGCGATGATTTCGCCGCCATGGATGCCGGCGGCCGGGCCCATGTCGACGACATAGTCGGCGGTGATAACCGCGTCCTCGTCGTGCTCGACGACGATGACAGTGTTGCCGATGTCCCTGAGGTGGCGCAGCGTGTCGAGCAGGCGGGCGTTGTCGCGCTGGTGCAGGCCGATCGACGGCTCGTCGAGGACGTAGAGCACGCCGGTGAGGCCCGAGCCGATCTGCGAGGCGAGGCGGATGCGCTGGCTTTCGCCGCCCGACAACGTGCCGGAGTTGCGCGACAGCGTGAGATATTCGAGGCCGACATCGTTGAGGAAGCGCAGGCGCTCGCGGATTTCCTTGAGCACTCGGACGGCGATCTCGTTCTGCTTGTCGTTGAGGGACGCGGGCAGCGCCTCGAACCAGGCATTGGCCTTGCGGATCGACTGCTCGGTGACCTCGCCGATATGCTTGCCGCCGACCTTGACGGCGAGCGACTCCGGCTTGAGGCGGTAGCCTGAACAGGCCGGGCAGGGCGTCGCCGACATGAAGCGCTCGATCTCCTCGCGCATCCAGGCGGATTCGGTTTCCTTCCAGCGGCGCTCGAGATTGGGGATCACGCCCTCGAAGGTCTTGGTCGTCTTGTAGGAGCGCAGGCCGTCGTCATAGTTGAAGGTGATTTCCTTGGTGCCGGTGCCGCGCAGGATGGCTTCCTGCGCTTCGGCAGGAAGGTCGCGCCAGCGGTCGCCGAGCTTGAAGCCGTAGACCTTGCCGAGGGCTTCCAGCGTCTGGGTGTAATAGGGTGAGGTCGACTTGGCCCACGGCGCCACCGCGCCCTCGCGCAATGAAACATGGTCTTCCGGCACGATCAGCAGCGGATCGATGGCGCGCTGGTTGCCCAAGCCGTCGCAGGCCGGGCAGGCGCCGAACGGGTTGTTGAACGAGAACAGACGCGGCTCGATCTCGGGAATGGTGAAGCCAGAGACGGGACAGGCGAATTTTTCCGAGAACAGAATGCGTTCGTGGGTTTCGTTCGCGCTCTTGTTGACCGAGTCAGCACCTGTGAGGCTGGCGTCGAGCGGCTTGTCGGCGAATTCGGCGACGGCTAGGCCCTCTGCGAGCTTGAGCGCGGTTTCCATCGAATCCGCAAGGCGCGTGGCGAGATCCGGGCGGACGACGATACGGTCGACGACGACGTCGATGTCGTGCTTGTATTTCTTGTCGAGGGCCGGTGCGTCGCCGATCTCGTAGAAGGCGCCGTCGATCTTGACGCGCTGAAAACCCTTCTTCTGGAGCTCGGCGAGTTCCTTCTTGTATTCGCCCTTGCGACCGCGGACGATGGGGGCGAGGATGAACAGGCGGGTGCCCTCGTCGAGCGCCAGCACGCGGTCGACCATCTGCGATACCGTCTGGCTCTCGATCGGCAGGCCGGTGGCCGGCGAATAGGGCACGCCGACGCGCGCGAACAACAGGCGCATGTAGTCGTAGATCTCGGTGACGGTGCCGACCGTCGAACGCGGGTTGCGCGAGGTCGTCTTCTGCTCGATCGAGATCGCCGGCGACAGGCCGTCGATCTGGTCGACGTCGGGCTTCTGCATCATCTCGAGGAACTGGCGGGCATAGGCCGACAGGCTCTCGACATAACGGCGCTGGCCCTCGGCATAGATGGTGTCGAAGGCGAGCGACGACTTGCCCGAGCCGGACAGGCCGGTCATGACAATCAGCTTGTCGCGCGGCAGGTCGAGATCGACGTTCTTGAGATTGTGTTCGCGCGCACCGCGAATGGAAATGTACTTGTGATCGGCCATTGCCGCGCCGCCGCCTCAAATCTGGAATTGCCCGGAGTGGCGGGTGTGCCCGACCATTCCCTCATGTAGGTATTTTCGCCGCCCGGTCGAGAGGCAGCGCGATACACCCCGCCCTGCGTTTAAGCGCCTTTGGCGGGCAGGGGCAAGTGAAAAGAACAAAGGCCGAACGGGCTCCTGACAACGGTATGGCAGGAGCCATGCCGGAAACGTGGCGGACGAAAGCCGGACTTCGATCACATTTTTCGCCTCTAACAATGTTGTGGTTGACGTAGCGGAATCAGGGATGCAAACTCCTGAAGTCGCCTGAGGCCGAGCCTCCTTGAGGGCTCCTCACCATGCTACGGTCGGTCTGCGAGACGCCGCAGACACGCGAGTTGAGCAGCAGGTGTACAATTGGCGCAACTGACGAAGGAGCTAGGCATGACTCCACCGGACAGCCCCAAAGGGTTCCGCTAAAAAAGACGGAACCGCGGCAGGCGCAGGTGCCAGGCTTTCCCTTGTGAAACGCCCCGCAAACCGTGATCTGGCGATCCCCTACAATCTGAGACCATGGTCGGATCCGTGGCCCCGAGCCACTATGAGTCCGAGAGAGAAAAGCCGGTAAACCACTCCCGGCAGTCAAGGGTACAACCCGACAACAAGGCCCCGTGCGCTCCTGGGAGCGGCGGGGCCATATTTTTTAGTCGGGGTTCGTTCAAAAGAGTGCTGGTGAAGTGATCAATCAGGACCGTAGTGGTCCGCAAGGCGTTTCAGTTCCACGGCGAATTCTCTGCAACTTCTTGCTATCGTCAGGGAGTTGAGAGCTATTTTAGGCCAGTGCTCTTCGAGTTTTTTGCCGAAATCAGTTTCGGTCTCGGCTAGCGTTTCGCATAGGCCGATAGTTGTGCGCGCAGATATTTCAATTCTCTTTTCGAGAGATTCGAAGCTAAAGGCCATCGCGCTACCAAAAAGTGGCTTTGCATCAATGATTGCGTCAGCGCGTAAATAATCGATTATAAAATTCATTGCTTGGGCAATGTTGATTGCAACACGGCGATTTATGTCGATGTCTCTATGTGCTCCAAGTTGTTCTACTCGCTCGGAGATTATGTTGGAAGCATATTCCAACTTATCGGCATACGGGAACGCCGCTCGTTCTGCCCGGAGCCGATCTGCTCGTAGATTGAGCAGCATCAACTCCTCGTGTCGCTGTTGCTGCATGGAGTCGTTGCGACGCATTTCACCAACGGTCCACGCGGCGGCGGCGACGGCAAGAATGCCAGCAATGAGAGTCTGCCATTCGCTGAGGTATTGGTCGGTTGCGCTGACGTCGGAGAACATGCCACCAAGGCAAAAGCCAATGATGATAAGGACAACGATATCAGCAATCTTCCGCAGGTTCATGTCCTTTGCCCACTGTTGTGATGACAGACTAGTGTGCAGTCGGATACCTGCAAGGATGTTCTGCTTCTCCGTTGATGCTTCCCACAACTACTGGGAATTGGCGGCTATCTGGACGCCCATCCTGCCTCCCTTTACTTTGGAAGCCGCGCTGGCCTCGCCGTCGCCGGACGGTTATCGTCAGTTACCTTTCGAACGGAGGGGGTCTCAGCCTGCTGTTGGACTTAGTTTTCGGCTGACCTCAAAACTAGATTGTTCTGCCCGATGGCAGTTGCAGGCTTGGAAGGGGACACGTGGCCGGACGCCAGACACAACTCATCGGCTTGATCGGGGGCATGAGCTGGGAATCCAGCGCGCTCTATTACCGCCTGATCAACGAGGCCGCGCATCGCCGGCTCGGCGGGCATCACAATGCGCGGTCGCTGATGTTCACGCTCGATTTCGACGAGTTGAACGACCTTGCCGCCAGGGGGGAGTGGGAGCGGGTCGCCGAGGTGATCATCACGGCGGCGCGGCATATCGAGGCGGGAGGTGCTGCTTTCGCCATGCTGACGGCGGTGACGGCGCATTATGTTGCCGACAAGGTTGCCGCCGCCATCAGGATCCCGCTTCTGCACATCGCCGACCCGGCCGGGCGGACATTGCAGGCGGCCGGGCACAAGCGGGTGGGGCTGCTGGGCACGCGCTACACGATGGAGCTGGGTTTTTTCGGCGAAAGGCTGGAGAGACAGTTCGGCATCGAGGTGCTGGTGCCGCCTGAGGACGAGCGCACGGCGTTGCACCGCATCATCATCGACGAGTTGACACTCGGCGTGGCGAAGCCGGAGTCCAGGGCAGTGCTGCTGCACCTGGCGAAGGGGCTGCAGGCCCGGGGTGCCGGGGCAGTGGTTTCGGCCTGCACCGAGCTGCCGTTGCTGCTTGCCATGGAGGATTATCCGGTGCCTGCCTATGACGTGGTCAAGCTGCATGCCGAAGCCGCGGTCGACCTGGCGCTTGGCGGCGGGCCATCTGCATCACAAGAGGATCGGGGCTGACACATGGCGCCACCACCCGTGCCGAGGACGATCATCGAGGCGCTTTCGCGCCATCCTGAGGCGGTGCAGGCCCGGCTGCTCCACATCCGCGGCCTGATCTTCGAGGTGGCGGCGGAAACCGCCGGCGTCGGCCCGCTGACCGAAACGCTCAAATGGGGCGAGCCGGCTTACCTGACGGAGGCCAGCGGCAGCGGCTCGACCGTGAGGCTGGGCGTGGCAAGATCCTTTCCCGGCAAATGCGCGGTGTTCTTCAACTGCAATACGACGCTTCTCGAGACCTTCCGCTCGCATGTGGGCGGCGAGCTGGAATTCGAAGGCAACAGGGCGGTGATCGTGCCGGCGGAGGCGGCCATTCCGAAGGCTGCTCTCGCATCTTGCCTGCGCGCGGCGCTGACATATCACCAGCAGAAAGCCGGCTTCAGGCCATAGAATGGCAGGTCGCGGCGCGGCAAGAACGTTGGTCCGTCAGGGGTGGTCTACTGGTTGCAGGCAGTTCGTGCAGTGCTGCGTCAGATGCCTGCCAGCAAAATTGCTCCTTCGTCTCGGGAGAGGCGTCCGCCATCGCCTGTCTCGCCTGTCTCTTGCCGCTCTGCTCGCAGCAGGCCAGGGGGATGCTCATCCTGCCGATCGGGTTGATCATCGTCACGGCGAGCATGCTGCGCGTCGCATTCGGCCGCCACTTCTTTTCCGACGTCGTCCTTGGGGCGCTTTTGACGCTGGTCGTGTTCTGCCTCCTGGCCTGGGCCTGCGAATATCTGGCACGCGGCAGCCGGGCGTTGAGCCCGAGATAGCCAGCGACGCTTGGGCCAGGGCGGCGCGCTTGCCCGCAAGGTCAGGGGCGGGCGATCGGGGCATCGACGGCGGCTGGTCTCCTTCCCGCACGGCCCGCTTGCCAAATCGAGCCAAACGCTATAGAACAAAATAGGAACAAAAATGACTTGTGGACTGCACGAGGAATTCCGCCCACAGGGGGCGCGGGCGGACGGTGCAATGGGCTAGTGTGCGCCCTCACATTTTCCTGGAATTTGGTTTCGGACGAGCGCGGAGCGGTGTCATGGCAGGTAGCGTCAACAAGGTCATTCTGGTCGGCAATCTGGGTGCGGACCCTGAAATCCGTCGGCTCAATTCGGGCGAGCCGGTCGTCAACCTGCGCATCGCGACCTCGGAAAGCTGGCGCGACAAGAACTCGGGCGAGCGTAAGGAAAAGACCGAGTGGCACCAGGTCGTCATCTTCAACGACAACCTGGCCAAGGTCGCCGAGCAATATCTGAAGAAGGGCATGAAGGTTTACATCGAGGGCCAGCTCCAGACCCGCAAATGGGAAAAGGACGGCATCGAGCGCTACACCACCGAAATCGTGCTGCAGAAATTCCGTGGCGAGCTGCAGATGCTCGACGCACGCGGCCAGGGCGGTGATGCAGGCTATGGTGGCGGCCAGGTCGGCTATGGCGGCGGCCAGGGTGGCGGCGGCTACGGTGGCGGCGGACGCGGTTCCGACTTCGGCCAGTCGAGCCCGACCGACAGCTATGGCGGCGGTCGTGGCGGCTCGGGCGGTGGTGGCCGCGGTGGCCAGGGCGGCGGTGGAGCGGGCGGTGGCGGCTCGCGCGACCTCGACGACGAAATTCCGTTCTGATCCCTGTGTGAAGCGGGTGATGGACTTTGCGTTGCTTGAACGCGCCGACGTGCATGCCGCCTATGCAGACAACAAGGTCGGCGTGATCCTCGGAACGCAAAACTCACTTATGGTGGAGGGTGATGTCGCGCTTCTCGGAGCAGCGTCATAACCAGGAAGTCTTCGCACGCAGAAGCAGGACGATGAACAGTGGCGCGCCGATGACGCTCGTGACGATGCCGAGCGGCGGTTCCATCGAGCTGGCGGCCCTGGCGATATCGTCGACCATGAGCACGAACAGGGCTCCCGCGACCATCTTCACGGGGAGCATGCGATCAAAGCTGGGGCCAACGAGCATACGGGCCATGTCGGAAATGACGAGCCCGACCCAGCCGACAATGCCTGAGATGCTGACCGCCGCTCCGGTCATCAACGTCGCCGACAACACCAGCGGCATGCCGACGCTCACGACATTGATGCCGAGATCGCCAACGATGCCTCTTCAGCTTCGTTGCTTTCTCCCTTAGCGACCCCAACCGTGTTGATGCACCGGATCAAGTCGCGGTTTCGGGTTCGTACGTCCAGTCGACATCGGCGCCACGCGTCGAACGGTTGAGGCCGATTCGTCGGTAGTTGGCCCGCGATGCGAGCAGATGCGACGCCATCGCCGCCTTGGCCCATTCCGCGTCACGCACGCCGAAGGCGTCCAGTACCTCGCCGTGCTGGCGGTTGCTGCGGATCAGTTCTTCCCGCGTCCAGTTGTTGAAGGTCGGGCTGACCACGGGCTTTCGGGCTACCAGGTTTACCAGTTCGGCAAAGACCGCACTGTCGCCCTGCGCCCAGATGACCCGATGAAATCTCGCGTTCAGGTCGCGGTAGCGTCGCCGGTCGGGTTCCGAGGAGTGGACGACCTCGTCCATTTCCCCATGCAGTCGGGCGAGGTTGTCGAGGAAGGCCTGGGTCATCCTCTCCATCGCCATGCCGACGGCGATCGGCTCGAGTGCGGCGCGAGCCGTGAAGATGTGTATGACCTCGTTGGGGTCGAGATCGACCACCACCGCCCTGCGGTAGGCCTCGCGGCGTATCACTCCCTCCGCTTGCAGGCGGCGCATCGCTTCCCGGATCGGCGTGCGGCTGACGCCCAGGCGGACGGCCAGCTCGCTTTCGGGCAGGACGTCGCCTCCCAGATAGGCGCCCTCGGCGATCAGCGCCCGGATCTTGCCGTAGATGTCTTCAGCCATGAACTGCACCACCTCGACAGGAACTTATCCCAGCCCTTTGGCCCGCACCCAGTCGGATACAATCCTGGTCGCCGAAGCAAGTTCCGCAGGCTGGTTTACGAAATAGTGGTTCGCACCTTCAACCATTTTTTGTTCGCGATCGCTGGAGCCGACGGCGGCGAAGATGCGTGTGGTATGCGGCTGCGGTACGGCGTCGTCGGCGCCGCATTCCAGCGCCAGGAAAGGCACTGTCACGCCGCGCGCCGTCACGAGGGAGTCGGCGCGGCTGTGATGAGGCGACCATTGCGACAGCCAGCTCCGCAATGTCGATACCCGGCCCAAGCCTACCGGTCCCGAATTCACGGTTTCAGGATTGCCAAGATAGGTCCATCCAGGCTTGCGGCCGTTCGGATCGATCGTGGGGTCGAGAAAGCGGGGATCGGCCATGGTACGATGGGTGACGAAGACCCGCTCGACCTCCCCGCCGCCACGCCGGCGCAAGGTATCGAGCGTCTCCAGCACCCTGTCGGTGATGCGCGCCATGCGCGCCCGCTGGGCGGCGCGATACCGGGCGACGAACTCGCCGGGAAAAGGCTCGTCACGGCTCTTCATCGCCGGAGCATAGAGATCAAGTCCGGTGTCCCTGTCGTCGGGGTTGTCCTCATTGCGCACCGAGCCGTCCAGCCACTCGGTCAGCAGCAGGGCGCGCGATGAATGGGCGGCGAGACTGACGACGCCGTCGGCCGCAATCAGCCCGGCGCCCTTCACGTCCACCGGATCACCGGCCGGGGTCTCGGTGATCGTCGGTCTCTCGGCCTGCGACTGGTAGAGCATGGTCAGCGAGCCGCCACCGCTCCAACCGCAGAGCACGATCTTCTCGTATCCCCATTCCTCCTTCGCGGCCCGTATCCACGCGCCAAGGTCGAGCAGTACGTTCTCCATGATGAGGGCGGTATCGTTGCGCTGGTAGCGGCTGCCGGCGCACAGCACGTGGTGCCCCGCACCAGCCAAGGCCCGCGGCAGCGGAAGGAGTTGCAGGGTGGAAGCCGGATGCATGAAGATCAGCAACGTCCTGGATGGGGAGCCGGGGCGGATCAATATCCCTTCCAGATGCGTCAACCCCTGCGAACCGCTGAAGCCATAGGTCTCGGTGAAGGCCCGGTTGGCTGCGAAGGCGACATGTTTCCAGTCGAAAATCAGTTCGGTCATCGGGGTCTCAACTGCTTGCTTGTGCGAGGGTGCCGGCATCGGTCACCTCGGTGATGCGGCCCCATTCCGGGCGTTGAAGGTCGGGAAACCGTTTTGCACCTTCACTTCCGTAGATGTGGCAACGGACCCGCTGGCCAGCCGGATGTTGCCCCAGCTCGGGTTCGACCGCGCGGCAGAGATCGGCGACATACGGGCAACGCGACGAAAACCGGCAGCCTTGGGGTACGTTCATTGGTGAAGGGACGTCGCCCCGAATTTCAGCGCGCCCTGCCGTGTCGCCCGGGTCCATCCGCGGGATCGCCGCCATCAGCCTTTGCGTATATGGATGCAGTGGCGCGGAGAGGATGTCTTCGGCCTTGCCCTCTTCCACGATGCGGCCGAGATACATCACCGCGACATGGTCGCAGATATAGCCCACCGTCGCGATGTCATGGGAAATGTACAGGATCGCCAATCCAAGCTTGCGCGAGAGCTCGTCCAGCAGTTCCAGCACGGATGCCTGGATGGACACGTCGAGCATGGACACCGGTTCGTCCGCGACGATGAAGGTCGGCTCGAGCACCAGGGCGCGCGCGATGGCAACGCGCTGTCGCTGTCCGCCGGACAGGTCGGAAGGGTATCTGTCGATGTTGTCCACCGCCGGGATGCGTACGAGATCGAGCGCGCGCACGACGCGTTCACGGCGTTCGGCTGCATTGCCGATGTCGTGGATCACCAGGGGCTCCTCGATGACCTGGCCAATGGTCAGGCGTGGGTTCAGCGAGGAGTAGGGGTCCTGGAAGATGATCTGCGCCTGACGGCGGTAGTCTTTCAGCCTGCGCCCTTCCGCCCTGGTGATGTCGTCGTCGAGATAGAGAATTCGGCCGTCGGTCGGCTGGTACATGCGTACCAATGACATGCCGAGCGTGGACTTGCCGCAGCCGGATTCGCCAACGAGCCCGACGATTTCGCTTTTCCGAATGCGAAGATCGACGCCGTCGAGCGCCTTCGCGGTGGGCGGCTTCACGCCGGCCAGCGCGCTGAAGATGCCGCTCCGGCCCTGAAAATGGGTCTTCAGGTCGCGTGCCTCGACGATGGGCCTGGCATCGGGGTCGATGGCCGGGCGACTGGTGTGAAGGTCGCTCATGCGCCGGCTCCCAACTTGCGCCAGGTTTCAGGTCGCGCCGCGGCCTCGCGGAATTCGGGCGCACGATCGATGTAGTGGCAGGCGGCCGACTGTGCGCCGACAGCGGTGACGGCGGGCGCTTCGATGTGGCAGCGCTCGGTCGCGAAAGGGCAACGCCCCGCAAAGCGGCACCCCGGCGGCGGCCGCAGCAGGTTGGGCACGATCCCCGGTATCGAGATCAGCGCCTGGCGCGGCTGCCCCTTGACGGGCAAGCGGGGAAAGGCGTTCTGCAGACCCATGGTGTAGGGGTGCAACGGGCGGGCCAGCACGTCCGTCGTCGGTCCCTTCTCGGCCACCTTGCCGGCATACATGACCACCGTGTTCTCGCAGGTTTCCGCCACCACGGCGATGTCGTGCGTGACGAGGATCATGGAGCGGCGCATATGCTCGTGAATGCCGCGGATACGCGACATGATCTGCGACTGCATGATCGGGTCGAGCGCCGTCGTCGGCTCGTCGGCCAACAGCATTCCGGCGTTCAGCGCCAGCGCCATGGCGATGACGGTGCGTTGCCGCATGCCGCCCGAGAACTGGTGCGGAAAATCGTGGAGCCGCGAGGCAGGCAGGCCGACGAGTGCGAACATTTCCTCGGCACGGGCCCAGGCCGTCGCCCTCGATACGCTCTCATGTGCCTGGATCGCCTCGCAAATCTGGTCGCCGATGCAATAGACGGGGTCGAGCGAGTTCATGGCGCTTTGCGTTATCAGCGAGATCTTTGTCCAGCGGACGTCCTGAAGCGCGCGTTCGGACAGCCCGAGAATTTCCTGTCCATCGAGCAACGCCTGTCCCGAGACCTTCGTGCCCTCCGGCTGCAGTCCGATCAAAGCCTTGATCACCGTGCTCTTGCCGCAACCGGACTCGCCGACAAGGCCGAGATTGGTCCCGGGCTTCACCTCGAAACTGACGTCGTCGACGGCGTGGAAGGGGCCGCGCGCAGTCGAGTAAGCGATGGACAGCTTCTCGACGCGAAGGTGCGCCGCCGGCTTGGCGGCGAGCCTGTCGTTCAGCGTCGCCAATGCCTGCATCGTTGCGGGCGAAGCGGTCCGGTTTTCCGGCGTTGCGAGGGATGTCGAAGTCATCAGCGCCTCCGAAGCCGGGGATTGGTCTGTTCCTCATAGGCGCGGCCGATGAGGTACAGCGAGGAAACCAGCAGCACCAATGCCAAGGACGGGGGAATGACCCACCACCATGCGGTCCGCAGATTGCCGGACGAAAAGGCGGTGTTGAGCATCTGGCCCCAACTGATGACAGTTGGATCGCCAAGGCCGAGGAAAGACAGGCTGGCTTCCGTCAGCACGGCGAAGGCAACCGACATCGTCACCCAGAGGAAGATGACGCGGACGATGTTCGGCAAGATGTGGCGCATTATGATGTGAAGGTGCGAGGCCCCGGCCGCCCGCGCCCATTTCACATACACGCGCTCACGCTCTGTGAGCACCGCCGAGCGGATGATGCGCGCACCGTTGCGCCAGAAAAGTATGGTGATGACGAGGATGATGTTCTCGACGCTGGGGCCGAGCAACGCCACCGCGACGATCGAGAAGGGAAGGGTGGGGATCGACAGGGCGACATCGGTGATGCGCATCAGCACGTCGTCGACATAGCCGCCGAAGTAGCCGGAAACGACGCCAAATATCGTCGAGATCAGACCGACCGCCACTGCCGCAACCAGCCCGACCAGCAGCGCCACGCGAAAGCCGTGGAGGAACTGGCTGAGCACGTCGTTGCCGAACGACGTGGTTCCGAGCAGGTGCGCGGACGAGGGTGGCGCAAGCCGATTGAGGCGGCCGCTTTCGGTCATCATCGCCTTGAAGGGCTCGTATGGCGCGATCCATGGCGCGCTGATCGCGATGACGACGAAAAGTAGCAGCACCGCGAGCCCGACCACGGCGAAGCTGTCGGTGGTGAGCAGGCGCAGCGACTGGCCCATTGCACCCAACAGGCTGCGCCCCCTGATTGCCGCGGCGTCGGGGGAAGAAGGCTGGTTCATTTGTAGACCACGCGCGGATCGAGTTTGCCATAGACGAGGTCGGCGGCGAGATTCGCCAGCACGATCATCACGGCCAGCAGGAAGAAGGCGGCCTGAGCCACCGGGTAATCCTGCCGGGTGACGGCCAGCACCAGTTCGCGCCCCACACCCGGCCATGAGAAGACGATCTCGATGACCACGATTCCGGCGATGGTTTCGGCGAGCGCCGGAAAAAGCCAGGTGATGAGAGGCAGCATCGAATTGCGCGCCGCGTGCCACGCTACGCGGCCCTGCGACACGCCCTTGGCGCGGACCAGTTCGATGTAGTCTTCGGTACGGTTCTCCACCACGCCTGAGCGCATGAGAAGCAGGTTCTCGGGCATGAAATAGATGATGACGGCGATCAGCGGCAGGGCCAGGTGATGCAGGAAGTCGAGCGTGAAGTAGCGGGCAAAGCCGACGTTCTGTCCTGGGTCGCCCATGCCGAATCCGGGGAACCAGCCGAGCGTACTGGAGAAGACGGTCAGGAGCGCGATGCCGATGACGAAATTGGGCACGCCACGGATCACGGTGGCCAGAAAGATACCGGTCCGCTCAAGCTTGCCGCCGCGCCTGGCCCAGCCGACCGCGGTGCCGATGGCCGCGCCGAGAGCTGCCCCGAGAAGGAGCCCGGGAACCGCGATCCACAGCGTGTTGATGATCAGCGGGGTCAGCACTTCCCACACCGGCTTGCGGTAGAGGAACGACGAGCCGAAGTCGCCCACCAGAAGATTGCCGAGATAGGCGACGTACTGGTCCCAAAGCGAGCCGGTCAGGCCCCACTGCTCCAGAAGTGCGTTGCGGGCCTCATCGGACAGTCCGCGTTCCAGCAGGATGGCCGTGGGATCGGCGGGCATCACGCGGAACATGAAGAACATGATCGTGGTGACGGCCCAGATGACCAACACGCTTTGGGCAAGTCGGCGGAGAATATAGGCGCGCATGGCAGGCTCCAGTCGCTTCGGGCTGGCAGGTCTCGGCTAAGCAAGGCAGTGGTGGTTGCCCCGCCCATCCTAACGTGAGGACGGCGGGGCAGGCCGCCGACATCGTCGGCGACCTGTTTCCTCGGTTACTTCTTCGGGTAGTGCAGGCGGCCCTGCGCATCCCAGCCGTAACCGGCCTGTTCCAGTGCCGCCCTGGCAGCCTCGATGTCGAAGGTGATCTCGGGAAGATCGGCGTTGTACCACATGCCCAATTGCTTCGGCACGGGACCTTCGCCTGCCGGGACCGCGAAGCCCAGCCAACCTTCGACGGCGGCGCGCTCTTTTGAAGTTGCCACACGCATCGCCTTGCGGAACGCGGGATCGGTGAACGGTGCCTTCTGGTTGTTCAGCCAGACCAGCATCGATCCGTGCGAGGGAATCTCGAGGAAATCGAGATGGTTGTTCTGCGTCGCCAGGTCGCTCATCGCTGCGACAGGCAGCACCATCGTTGCGATATCGCCGGTGCCCGACAGCATCGCCGAGCGGATCGCATCCGCCTGGCCGAGGGCGAGACGACGGACCCCGTCATATCCCGGTGCCTGGAAATGCTCCTTGAAGGTCTCCAGTTCGTGTATCTCGTTGATGCGCCACGTCTTGAACCTGAACGGACCACTGCCGATGGCGACGCCGTCGGCGACGACGTCACGCGCTACCATGTCGCCTTCGTAATTGGCCCAAAGGTGCTCGGGCAGGATGAAGGCGTAGGGCAAGACCGTGGTGACGAAGGACGCGTCAGGCGTCTTGAGCTTGATGTTGAAGGTCAGGTCGTCGACTTTCTCAGCCCCTGCCAGATTGGCTATGCGCGACGACATCGCCGGCGGCTGCAATTCGACCACCTTGTTGATGGTGAAGACCGCATCGTCGGCGGTGACAGCCTCGCCGTCGTGGAAGGTCATGCCTTGGCGCAGCGTGATCTTGACATTGGTCGGTTCGGTGAACTCCCAGGAAGCCGCGGCCCACGGAATGGTCTCGCCCTTGGAATTGTTCTTTGCGAACGTGTCGTAGACGAACCGCAGCCAGCCGACAGCACCTTCTTCCGCCAACGGATTGTAGGTGGTCACATCTTCGTAATGGGCCCAGTCGAACCAGCGGTCGTCGGTCTTCGGCTTCGCCGACAGCCACGGATCGATCAGGCCTTCATGTGCCGCCACAGGCGCCGGCGACGTGACGTTTTCCCATTTGTCGCTGTTCCAGACCATGCCGTAGACCGTATTGGTGGCCGGCCACCACGGCATCGTGTCGTAGAAATGCTGCTGGGCCTGCTTCACCGCGGCGATGCGCTGGGTCTGATCGACCATCTCGCGCTGTTCGCGAACCTTGGCGGAGTAGGCTTCATCGCACCACTTGGCACCGTTGCGCCGCGCGCCGCAGGCGCCCAGGTCGTGTAGCCAGTAGGTCGGATCAACGCGATCCGGGTCGGCCCCCACGGTGAACACGGCCATGTCCTCCAAGCCGCCGCCGACCATGATATTCGAGATGAAGGTGCTGAACTGCACCGGCTGCATGCGGAACGTCAGGCCAAGCTTGCTCCACTCTTCGCTGAGAACGCGAGCAGACTGCTCGTACATCGGCCCCATGTCGGCCGCATAATAGGCGATCTGCAGATCGGGCACGCGCTCGCCCAGTTCCTGGGCTGCGGCAACATTGCCGAACGCGGCAATTCCGACTGGCAGCCACACAGGCAGTGCCAGCCTCCTGAAGGCATTTTTCATAACGTCTCTCTCCTCCCGAGCATCAGTCTTCCGCGCTCCACAGTCCTTCCCTCAAAAATACCTGACAGTGCAAAAGAGACGGAGTCGGTCATCTGTGCGACGTCAAAAGTGTATACGTTTAATCTGGCTGTCAATCAGTTTTCGCTTGATTTTGGAGATGTATTGGGAAAAGTGAATGCAATATGGGTGGGGCGTGCGGTGGAGAAGACAGCGGCATGCACGTGTCGTCCTTCGGAATGCTGGGGAGGAATTTGGCTTGAGACGATCCTGGGTTGCTGGTGCGAACGAGCCGTCAGGGGATTTTCCCCTCGCCAATCTGCCTTACGGCGTGTTCAGCGAAGAGGGGCGCGCTCCCCGATGCGGCATTGCAATCGGCACGATGATCCTGGACCTCGCCGGGGCGGAGGAGGCCGGTCTCCTCGGCAGCGGCGGACATGGCTTTGACCAGCCTGCGATCAACCGCTTCATGGCGAGCGGGCCGGAAGCCTGGGCGCGGGTGCGGGCGCGGCTCACGGAATTGCTCGCCGAGGACGGCGTCGCCGACCTTCGGGAGAATGTATCACTTCGGGAGCGACTGCTGATCCCGCAGGAACTGGCCCGAATGCATCTGCCGATCGAGGTCGCCGGCTACACCGATTTCTTTGCCGGTAGACAGCACGCGTTCAATTCCGGATCGATCCTGCGCGGCCCGCAGAATGCCTTGACGCCGAACTGGCCGCACATGCCCATCGGTTACAACGGGCGGAGCTCGACGGTCGTCGTCTCCGGAACACCGGTGCGCCGCCCGCTTGGGCAGACCCGGCCCGACGGAGTCGACATGCCCCTGTTCGGGCCATCGAAGCGCATGGACATCGAGGTCGAGTTTGGCGCGATCGTCGCCACCGGGACCGAATTGGGCGACACCCTGACCGTTGCGCAGGCATGGGAGCATATATTCGGCTTCGTGCTGCTCAACGACTGGTCGGCTCGCGACATCCAGCGCTGGGAAGGCCAACCACTCGGCCCGTTCCAGGCCAAGGCCTTCGCCACCTCGATCAGTCCGTGGGTCGTGACCCGTGCGGCGCTTGAGCCCTTCCGCTGCTCGGGTCCGGAGCGCGACCTGCCGCTGCTTCCCTATCTCCACGAGCCGGCCGAATATTTCTTTGACCTGACCCTGGAGGCGCATCTGACGCCGCCCGCAGGGCATGCGAGCCGGATCGTGCGGACGAACACCAGGTATCTCTATTATTCCGCCCCGCAGCTCCTGGCGCACCACGCCATCGGCGGATGCCGGATGGAGACGGGCGACCTTCTCGGGTCGGGTACGATCTCCGGCCCCGAGCGTGGCAATTTCGGCTGCCTGATGGAACAGACATGGGGCGGCCGCGACGAGGTCGCGCTCGAGAATGGTGGTGTTCGCAAGTTCCTCGAGGACGGCGACAGCGTCACCCTGACAGGGTGGGGCGAGGTCGATGGCCTGCGGATCGGTTTCGGCCGGTGCGAGGGACAGATCCTGCCGGCTCCGACCACAATAGGAAAGGCATCCTGATGCGTATTTGCCGTTTCAACGACAACCGTCTTGGCCTCGTGCGGGGCGCGTCGGTGTATGATGTTTCCCCCGTGCTCGACAGCCTGGCTCAGCACCGCTACCCGCTGCCCGACCACGATCCGCTGGTGGCCGCGCTGCCCGAGCTGCGGCCGAGGATGGAGGAACTGGCCGGCCAGGCCGCGCCCCTGGCGCTCGACGGCGTCCGTCTGTTGCCGCCGGTGGCTTCGCCGCGCAAGATCGTGGCCGCGCCGGTGAACTACCGCCTGCATCACGACGAGGCGCTCGCCGACGCGACCATCCATCACGGCACCAACATCCTGCCCATCGACAAGGCAGGGCTCTTCCTGAAAGCCACCAGTTCGCTCATCGGCGCTTCCGATGACGTGGTCATCCGCTTTCCCGAGGCCCGCAACGACCATGAGATCGAGCTGGTGGCGATCATCGGCCGCCGCGCCGACCGCGTTGTTCGGAAGGACGCGCTGTCATACGTGGCGGGCTATTCCATCGGCCTCGACATGACGGTGCGCGGCACCGAGGAGCGCAGCATGCGCAAGTCCTGCGACACCTATTCGGTGCTGGGGCCGTGGATGGTCACCTCCGACGAGATGCCCGATCCTTCCGCGCTGGAAATGGAACTGACGGTCAATGGCGAGATCCGGCAAAAGACCTCGACGTCCAATCTCCTTCGCGATGTCGCGGCGCTGATCGAACGCGCCTCGTCCTTCTACACGCTGATGCCCGGCGACCTGCTCTATACAGGTACGCCGGAAGGGGTTGGTCCGGTGAAGGCGGGTGACACGATGGTTGCCCAGATCGCCGGCATCGGGAGCATGGAGATCAACGTTCGTTGAGCGTGCGGCGAGGCTGCCGCTCGATTCGGCTGAATTTCCGCAACTCTGTGCCGAAGAGCGTTCCTGAATGGAAGCCTCGCGAATCCTCCCCGTTGTCGCTATTAAGCGAGAATGGGATTCGGGGTCTTTATTCACAGGTCGGATTCGATCTACGATGACAGTCCTGCTGAGCGTTACCAATTCCCAGCCCAGTACTTGGGCAGGGTTCAGCGGTGTGTTGGCGACTGGATCGTTTACTACGAACCGCGCAAAGTTGTGGGTACCAGGGGCTATTTTGCCGTAGCCAAGGTGCAGCAGGCCATTCCAGATCCGGGTGCGCGCGGTATGTTCGTCGCCATCATAGAGCCTGGCACCTATCTTGATTTTGCGAATCCTGTCCCGTTCAGCGGCGCCGACGGTGTCGTTGAGCGCGGGCTTCTGAATGACGCAGGCGCAATTTCCGGCCGCGCGCAGTCGGCGGTGCGGCCGCTTGTTCCTGCTGATTTCAGCCGAATCGTGTCTTTGGGGATCGATCAAGCGGAATCTCTGCTTCCGCGTGTCGACCTCGCCGATACAGGGCTGTCTGAAGAGCAGACGCCGTTCATTTTCGAGGAGACCCGGGAGCGTGTTCAATTCTTGACGTCCCGGATCGTACGCGACCGCGTTTTCCGACAGATCGTCCTGCGGGCCTATGATGAACGCTGCGCGATCACCGGACTGAAGCTGATCAACGGTGGTGGGCGAGCGGAGGTAGCAGCGGCCCACATTCGCCCTGTCGAGGCAGGCGGGCCAGATGTCATCAATAACGGCATTGCATTGTCAGGGACGGCGCACTGGATGTTTGACCGGGGCCTGATCAGTCTGGCCGACGACCTCGAAATCTTGATCTCACGCCAGGCGAACGATCCAGAAGGCATCCAGGGTGTCGTCAATCGTACTGGCCGGGCGATCGGCCCGCAGCGTTTGTCCGACCGGCCGCACCCACACTTCCTGCAATGGCATCGCGAGCACTGCTTCAAGCACTAAGAAAAGCGGCGTCCGGCCGCTCACTGCGGATGCAAGATGCTCCCGAGCCACCGCATCGGTCGGATCTACAACATCCCGGCCCATTCATGCCTGGGATGGCTGATGTCGAGGCACGTCTTCAGCCATTCACGCTCTGGCTTTTCCAGTTTCGGCAAAGCCTGCTCGAAGTCGAATTCATCCTTGGGGCGTCGGTATTTGGCCTTGAACAGCAGGATCGCTGCCGGCTTCAGATAGGGGATGCCGTCGGGCGTCCTGCCGACGATCCCGGTCCGCTGCCTGACGATCGCCGGATCCCGCTTGTAGACCCACCGGCCCGGCGTTCCGTCCTCGATCATCATGTCCACCCGCCAGCAGCGTTCAGCGACGTCCTCGCACCAGATCTGCGAGATCGCCGGCGGCGCATCCTCGTTTGCAGGCAAGCGTTCGACGATGCCGTTGCCGGCCGAGTGGAACTCCATGCCTTTCAGCGCCTGGCGGAAGATGTGCTGGTCGTGGCGCAGCACGGTGAATTCGAGGTCCTCGTGTTCGCGGGTCTGCTGCCCATGCCACAGGTCGAGCGCCCAGCCGCCGACGATGCACCAGGGCTGCGAGATGCCGGCGAGGCGCTGCGCCAGTTCGGCCGGATGCCAGGGACACCATGCATCGTGGTCAAGCATCGCTCGTTCGGTCATGCCGGGGTGATGTCAGGTTGCGCGCCCAAGCGCAATTCACATCGCGATCAATGCCTTGATGCCGTCGGCGACGAACTGGACGGCCAGCGCTGCGAGGATGACGCCGAGCAGGCGGGTGAGGATCGAGCGGCCGGTCTGGCCGAGGAACTGGTCGATGCGCTCGGCCAGGATGAACACCAGATAGGTCAGCGCCAGGCAGGCGAGGATGATCAGCACCAGCGCCAGCTGGCCAGCCCAGCCCTGGAACGAGCCGGACAGCAGCACCGTGGCCGAGATGGCGCCGGGGCCGGCGATCAGGGGGATGGCGAGCGGGAAGGCGGCGATGTTGTGGATGTGGTCGCGGGTGATGGCGACGTCCGATATCTTCTCCTTGCGGTCCTGCCGCTTCTCGAAAACCATCTCGAAGGCGATGAAGAACAGCAGGAAGCCGCCGGCGACGCGGAAGGCCGGCAGGGTGATGCCGAAGACGGTGAGGATGGCGGCGCCCGCGATGGCGAAGACGGCCAGCACGATGAAGGCGATGATGCTGGCGCGCATCGATACCTGGAGGCGCTGCTCGCGGTTCATGCCGCGGGTGACGGCCAAGAACAGCGGTGCCAGCCCCGGTGGGTCGATGGTCACGAGAATGGTGACGAAGGCATTGAAAACACTGTCGAAAAACGGCATCCGATGTCTCCCCCGGCGGATGCAGGCTAACCCGGGGCGGCCGGCAATGCCAGAGCCCTTGCGCAGGATTGGCGCGCGATGCGCGGACAAAGCCCCAGGATGCTGCCGGACAGACTGTCGCGGATCGGGTCGCGGTGCCTATCCTTTTGATTTCTAGTGCAAAATCAGCGTTGGAAAAGCGCGCCTGGAATTGGTCAATTGCGGGCCGTTCCTATATAAGGGGCAAATGATTCCCAACATGCGTGATCAGAGTTGACCGACCAGAAATCACCGCGCGGACCTGACGGTCCCTCCGGCATCGAGCCGATTTCCATCATCGAGGAGATGCAGCGCTCCTATCTCGACTACGCCATGAGCGTGATCGTGAGCCGCGCGCTGCCCGACGTGCGCGACGGCATGAAGCCGGTGCATCGCCGCATTCTCTACGCCTCGCATGAGAGCGGCTACCACTGGAACCGCAAATATGTGAAGTCGGCGCGCCCCGTCGCCGACGTGATGGGTAAGTACCATCCGCACGGCGACGCCTCGATCTATGACGCCCTCGTGCGCATGGCCCAGGACTGGTCGATGAGCGTGCCGCTGATCGACGGGCAGGGCAATTTCGGCTCGATCGACGGCGATCCGCCCGCGGCGATGCGCTACACCGAAGCGCGCCTGACCAAGGTCGCGCACGAGCTGCTCGAGGACATCGACAAGGACACCGTCGATTTCCAGGATACCTATGACGCCTCGGGCCAGGAGCCGCGCGTGCTGCCGGCACGCTTCCCGGCGCTGCTGGTCAATGGCGCCGGCGGCATCGCCGTCGGCATGGCGACCAACATCCCGCCGCACAACCTGGTCGAGATCTGCAACGGCACCATCGCCGTCATGGAGAACCCGGCGATCGACCTGCCCGAATTGATGGAGATCATCCCCGGTCCCGATTTCCCGACCGGTGGCCTGATCCTCGGCCGTTCGGGCATCTACAACGCCTATTCGACCGGGCGCGGCTCCGTCGTCATGCGCGGCAAGGTCAACATCGAGCAGAGCCGAGGCGACCGCGAGGCGATCATCATCACCGAGGTTCCCTTCCAGGTGAACAAGGCGACGATGATCGAGAAGATGGCCGAGCTGGTGCGCGACAAGCGCATCGAGGGCATCTCCGACATTCGCGACGAGTCCGACCGCCAGGGCTACCGTGTCGTCATCGAGCTGAAGCGCGATGCCAATGCCGAGGTGATCCTCAACCAACTCTACCGTTTCACGCCGCTGCAGACGTCGTTCGGCGCCAACATGGTGGCGCTCAACGGCGGCAAGCCGGAAGTGCTGACGCTGCTCGACATGCTGCGGGCGTTCGTCGCCTTCCGCGAAGAGGTGATCAGCCGGCGCACAAAGTTCCTGCTCAAGAAGGTGCGCGACCGTGCGCATGTCTTGGTCGGCCTGGCGATCGCGGTTGCCAATATCGACGAGGTCATCAAGCTCATCCGCACCGCGCCCGATCCGCAGACGGCGCGCGACCAGCTGATGACGCGGCGCTGGCCGGCTTCCGACGTCGAGTCGCTGATCCGCCTGATCGACGATCCGCGCCATCGCATCAACGATGACGGCACCTACAATTTGTCGGAAGAGCAGGCGCGCGCCATCCTCGAACTGCGCCTGCAGCGCCTGACCGCGCTCGGCCGCGACGAAATCGCCGACGAGTTGAACAAGATCGGCGCCGAGATCACCGATTATCTCGACATCCTGTCGTCGCGGGCCCGCATCCAGCAGATCGTCAAGGACGAGCTGCTTGCCGTGCGTGACGAGTTCGGCGTGCCGCGCCGCACCGAGATCACCGATGCCGGCTCGGACATGGAAGACGAGGACCTGATCCCGCGCGAGGACATGGTCGTGACCGTCAGCCATTCCGGCTACATCAAGCGCGTGCCGCTGTCGCTCTACCGGGCGCAGCGCCGCGGCGGCAAGGGCCGCTCGGGCATGTCGACCAAGGACGAGGATTTCGTTACCCGCCTGTTCGTGGTCAACACGCACACGCCGGTGCTGTTCTTCTCGTCGCGCGGCATCGTCTACAAGGAAAAGGTCTGGCGTCTGCCGATCGGCAATCCGCAGTCGCGCGGCAAGGCGCTGATCAACCTGCTGCCGCTGCAGCAGGGCGAGCGCATCACCACGATCATGCCGCTGCCCGAGGACGAGGCAAGCTGGGGCGAGCTCGACGTGATGTTCGCGACGACGCGCGGCACCGTGCGCCGCAACAAGCTCAGCGACTTCGTCCAGGTCAACCGCAACGGCAAGATCGCCATGAAGCTGGAGGAGGAAGGCGACGAGATCCTCGGCGTCGAGACCTGCACCGACAATGACGATGTGCTTTTGACCGCCGATTCCGGCCAGTGCATCCGCTTCCGCGTCGACGACGTGCGCGTGTTCCAGAGCCGCAACTCGGTCGGCGTGCGCGGCATCAGCATGGGCGATGGCGACCGCGTCATTTCGATGGCCGTCATCGAGCATGTCGAAGCGAGCCCGGCGGAGCGTGCCGCCTATCTCAAGCGTTCGGTCGCCGAACGCAGGCTGGCTGCCGGGATTGCGGCTGGCGAGGACGAGGACATCGCGCTGACCAACGAGGAGGTCGGCGAGGAAGCCGACATTTCCGAAGACCGCTACCAGTTCCTGACCCAGCACGAACAGTTCGTGCTGACGGTCACCGAATATGGCTATGGCAAGCGCTCGTCGTCCTACGATTTCCGCCTGACCAACCGCGGCGGCAAGGGCATCCGTGCAACCGACGTGTCGAAGACGGCCGAGATCGGCAAGCTGGTGGCGACCTTCCCGGTCGGCAACGAGGACCAGATCATGCTGGTGTCGGACGGCGGCCAGGTGATCCGCGTGCCGGTCGACGGCATCCGCTTCGCCAGCCGCGCGACCAAGGGCGTGACCATCTTCAATACGGCCGAGGGCGAGAAGGTGGTTTCGGTCGAACGCATCTCCGAGCCATCGGGCGACGAAGATGGCGACGACGCGCCAAATGGCGATGATGCCGTGGGCGAGGAAGGCTGAGAGCTACGCTGAAAGCGCGGAAAAGCGCGTCGATTCAGGGGGGTAGGCTCAATATTTGAGGAGAAGAAAGCGGCGCCGAAGCGCCGCTTTTTGCCTGGAGGGGCAGAAACTTCTAGCGCGGGACGCGCGGATTGCGCCAGCCGGGAAGCTGAACGCGGGCCGTCTGCACCTTGGTGCGGACGCGATGCGCCTCATGATGGAGGCTGAAGGCGGTGGCGACAAGCATGGCCAGAGTCATGGCCGCGGCGAGCATGTAGATCATCATGGCGCTGTTCTCCTGCTTGAAACAACGGACGAACCTGCATTTGGTTTCATCTGATATACACAGGGTTTATTCACATCCGCTTGAACGGATCCTGAGATTGCCATTCATCGGGCATTCATCTCGTAAACCATTCGGCCTAAGGCGCCGCGCACCGCCGATGTGCGCTTCCACCTTTGGCGCCGATGTTCTAGAAGCAGCGCATGACTGATCGCATCGCCATCTATGCCGGGTCGTTCGACCCGCTCACCAACGGCCATCTCGACGTGCTCAAGGCGTCGCTGGCCGTGGCCGACGTCGTCTATGCCGCCATCGGCATCCATCCCGGCAAGAAGCCGCTGTTTTCGTTCGAGGAGCGGGTGGCGCTGATCGAGGAAGCGACGAAGGCCGAGTTCGGCAAGGACGGAGCTCGCATCAAGGTCGTCGCCTTCGACGGGCTGGTGATTGACGCGGCGCGCAAGGAAGGCGCCTCGATCATGATCCGCGGCCTGCGCGACGGCACCGATCTCGACTACGAGATGCAGATGGCGGGCATGAACGAGACCATGGCACCGGAGCTGCAGACGGTTTTCCTGCCTGCAAGCCCTTCGGTCCGCACGATTACCGCCACACTTGTCCGTCAGATAGCCTCGATGGGCGGCGACATCCGCCCGTTCGTGCCGGCGGCGGTCGCTGGCGCGCTCACGGCAAAATTCGCGAAATAATTCCGGAGTATCGAACCATGCAGCTCAAAAAGCTTGCCTCGTCCTTCGTCGTCCTCGCCGGCCTGCTTGCAGGCTCGGCCGCTGCACTGGCCGCCGAGCCCGAGAACACGATGATCATCACGCTGAAGGGCGGCGACGTGACGGTGGCGCTGCGCCCCGACCTCGCACCCAAGCATGTCGAGCAGATCAAGAAGCTGGTGCGCGAAGGCGCCTATGACAATGTCGCGTTCCACCGTGTCATCGACGGCTTCATGGCGCAGACCGGCGACGTCGAGTTCGGCGACACGAAGGACGGCTACAGCGGCGACCGCGCCGGCACCGGCGGCTCGAAGCTGCCCGACCTGCCGGCCGAATTCTCCAAGGAGAACTTCAAGCGCGGCGTCGTCGGCATGGCGCGTGCGCAGGATCCGAATTCGGCGAATTCGCAGTTCTTCATCATGTTCGACACCGCCTCCTCGCTGGACGGCCAGTACACCATCGTCGGCGATGTCGAGAGCGGCATGGAACTGGTCGACGGCATCAAGAAGGGCGATGCCGCCGCAAACGGCGTCGTCAGCGACCCCGACAGCATGATCAAGGTCCGCATCGCTGCGGACGCCAAGTAATCCAAAACGCAAAGAAGGAATTTCACCATGGCCGAGATCAAGGATCGCGAAAACGCGCTGATCATGGAAACCACCAAGGGCAACGTGGTCATCGAACTGTTCCCTGACCTTGCTCCCGGCCATGTCGGCCGGATCAAGGAACTGGCGCGCGAAGGCGCCTATGACGGCGTCGTGTTCCACCGCGTCATCGACGGCTTCATGGCCCAGACCGGCGACGTCAAGTTCGGCAAGTCGGGCGGCAAGGACTTCAATCCCGGCCGCGCCGGCATGGGCGGCTCGGACAAGCCGGACCTGAAGGCCGAGTTCTCCAACATGAACCACGGCCGCGGCACCTGCTCGATGGCGCGTTCGCAGAACCCGAACTCGGCCAATTCGCAGTTCTTCATCTGCTTCGAGGACGCCGGCTTCCTCAACCGCCAGTACACGGTGTGGGGCCAGGTCATCGAAGGCATGGACAATGTCGACAAGATCAAGCGCGGCGAGCCGGTGCAGGATCCCGACAAGATCGTGTCGCTGAAGGTTGCCGCGGACGTCGCGGAATAACAGGCAATGGCTGGCGTTCTCTGGTCGCTTCTCGGCGTTCTGGCGGGCGCCTTCGTTGCCATTCAGGCACCTGTGAATGCGCAGCTGGCGCGCGGGCTGGGAATGCCCGTGGCGGCGGCTGCCATTTCGTTCCTGGTCGGAGCGATCGTGCTGGGCGCGATCGCGCTCCTCGTGGCGCGCGCCGAGGGCGTGGCCGTGGACTGGCGCGCTCCGGCACCCTGGCTGTTCATCGCCGGTGGCTGCCTCGGGGCGTTCTACGTCACCAGTTCGGTGCTGCTGGTCCCCAGGATCGGCACGGCGGCGCTGATGGCTTTCCTTGTCGCCGGCCAGCTGCTTGCCGGCATGCTGGTCGACCGGGCCGGCTATCTCGGCGTCGCGGTCCGCGAAATCTCCATGGGCCGCATCGTCGGCGCCATGCTGCTGCTCGCCGGGGCAATGATGATCCGTATCTACTGATGTCGGAGGATTGGCGGACCGCAATCGAACAAGCGTTCGAATGCGAAGCGCTAATTCTTGATGAAATTCAAGTTCTTATCCTGAGGTTCAATCAACGCCGCGCTTACGCGCTTGCTGATCATTTGAACTCGGAATTTCGTGGCCTAGCCTTTGCTTCTGCAGCCTGCGTTTCATTGCATGAAACGATTCTGGCGCGGGTAGATAGAAGGCAACCGTCGGATCAAGAACGTCGACTTAGCTACCCGTTCTACACCGACGCACTGATGGCGGCCTACAACATCCGAAAATTCCTGGGCTGCTTGGAGATGAAAGCGGTGGTTGGGGCTAAAACCAGTGATCGGATGATCGAGGCTTTCGACCAGCATCTTCCGGCGACTGTTGCTGCGGCGGATGCCATCAGACACAACCATGACCGTGCGTTCGGACGCGTGAGAGATGTGGTTATGTCAGAACGGGGGCAGTTGGTTGCGGTGTGGGGGGCGGCAATCAAACTGACGGACCACCAGCTCAATGACTTTTGGTATGAATTTCAGCCAACGTCAGTTAGGGCAATGATCAACTCACTGACGACGACAATGGCTGACTAACTTGCGTGTAGATCTTTTCGATTTCGAGCTGCCCGAAGAGCGGATTGCGCTGCGCCCGGCCGAACCGCGCGATTCCGCGCGCATGCTGGTCGTTCGCCCAAGCGAGGAATTCGCCGATCTCAGGGTTGGCGAGCTGCCGTCGCTGCTCGAGCCGGGCGATGTGCTGGTGCTCAACGACACGCGCGTCATCCCGGCGCAGCTGAAGGGCCGCAGGGTGCGCGGCGAGGCGGTGGCGCATGTCGATGCGACGCTGCACATGCGCACCGCCCCCGACCGCTGGCTCGCCTTCATGCGCCCGGGCAAGCGGGTCGCCGTCGGCGACCGCATCCAGTTCGGCCACGATGCCGAGACCTGCATGCTGGGCCAGCTTGACGCTACGGTGATCGAGAAGGGCGAGGCGGGCGAGGCGCTGCTGGCGTTCGACGTGTCGGGCCCGGCGCTGGATGAGGCGCTGCATGCGGTCGGCCACATTCCGTTGCCGCCCTACATCGCCTCCAAGCGCGCCGACGACGAGCGCGACCGGCGCGACTACCAGACGGTCTATGCCCGGGAGGAGGGCGCGGTTGCGGCCCCCACCGCGGGGCTGCACTTCACGCCGGAGCTGTTTGCGGCACTCGCGGCCAAGGGCATCGAACAGCAATTCGTGACGCTGCATGTCGGTGCCGGCACCTTCCTGCCGGTGAAGGCCGACGACACGGCCGAGCACAAGATGCACTCCGAGATCGGCCATGTATCGGGCGAGACCGCAGCCGCGCTGAATGCCGCAAGGGCGCGCGGTAGCCGCATCGTTGCAGTCGGCACCACTTCGCTTAGGCTGATGGAAAGTGCGGCGCGCGCGGACGGCACGATCGCCGCATGGTCCGGGCCGACCGACATCTTCATCACGCCCGGCTACCGCTTCAAGTTCGTCGACGCGCTGATGACCAATTTCCACCTGCCGCGCTCGACTTTGTTCATGCTGGTTTCGGCCTTTTGCGGGCTCGACAGGATGCAGGGCGTCTACGCGCATGCGATCGCGGACGGCTACCGCTTCTATTCCTATGGCGACGCCAGCCTGCTGTTCAGGGACGACCGATGAGTTCAGAGTTCACCTTCAAGCTGCTTGCGACCGACGGCAAGGCGCGCCGCGGCGAGATCACCATGCCGCGCGGCACGATCCGCACGCCGGCCTTCATGCCGGTCGGCACCGGCGGCACGGTCAAGGCGATGTACATGGACCAGGTGCGCGGCGTCGGCGCCGACATCATCCTGGGCAATACCTATCATCTGATGCTCAGGCCCGGTGCCGAGCGCGTGGCCAGGCTCGGCGGCCTGCACGATTTCGCCCGCTGGCCGCATCCGATCCTGACCGATTCCGGCGGTTTCCAGGTGATGTCGCTGTCGAAGCTGCGCAAGCTCAGCGAGAAGGGCGTGACCTTCCGCTCGCATATCGACGGTGCGCCCTACGAGATGTCGCCGGAGCGCTCGATCGAGATCCAGGGCCTGCTCGATTCCGACATCCAGATGCAGCTCGACGAATGCACGGCGCTGCCGTCGACGCCGAAGGAAATCCAGCGCGCCATGGAACTGTCGCTGCGCTGGGCCGAGCGCTGCAAGACGGCGTTCGGCGACCAGCCGGGCAAGGCGATGTTCGGCATCGTGCAGGGTGGCGACATTCCCGACATGCGGGTGCGCTCGGCGCAGGCGTTGAAGGCGCTCGACCTCAAGGGCTACGCGGTGGGCGGACTTGCCGTCGGCGAGCCGCAGGAAGTGATGCTCGACATGCTCGACATCACCTGTCCGGAGCTGCCGCAGGACAAGCCGCGCTACCTGATGGGCGTGGGAACGCCCGACGACATCGTCAAGTCGGTGGCGCGCGGCATCGACATGTTCGACTGCGTGATGCCGACCCGCGCCGGCCGCCATGGCCTCGCCTATACCCGCCGTGGCAAGGTCAACTTGCGCAACGCCCGGCACGCCGACGACCCGCGCCCGCTGGACGAGGAAAGCGATTGCCCGGCCGCGCGCGACTACAGCCGCGCCTATCTGCATCACCTCATCAAGTCGGGCGAGTCGCTCGGCGCGATGCTGCTGACCTGGAACAACCTGTCCTACTACCAGCAGCTGATGAGCGAGATCCGCGCCTCTATCGAAGCCGGTCGCTTCGCCGACCGCACCGCCGAGATCAGCGAGGGCTGGGCGCGGGGCGACCTGCCGGTGCACCCGGCACGGTGACGGCAGCCGCCACGCCGCGTCAGGCGGCGAACGGCTCCATCAGGATGAAGGTCGGCTCCTGGCGCTGATGCCGGTTGATCAGGGGCACCAGGCGGACAAAGTGCTCGGACCGGCAATGAGCGTCCAGCGCCGCACGATCGGGCCATTCCTCGACGAAGACGAAATGTCCGGGGTCCTTCTGGTCGATGAAGAGGTCGTAGGCGATGCACAGCTCCTCCTGCCGGGTTTTCTCCACCAGCTCGGCATAGAGCGGCATGACGGCGTCGATGAATTCCGCCTTGATGAAGTCCTGGGCGATGACCTTGAGCATGGCTGCAGCCTGATCCGATTCTGTTGGTGCAGCGCCCGGTTTCCATCGTTCGTCCGCAGCCGGCAAGGCGCGCCCGCAGGTCTGCTGACAATGGTACCCAGCCTGTGGCCGCTGAACCTTCGGCGGACGGAAATCGCCGCGCCGTTTTTTGCCGGCGCGAGCCGTCAGACGCCGTAGGTACGCGGCGTGACCTCGGTGCCACAGGCCCGGGGCAAAGCTCCCAACGGGAAGAATTGGAGACTGGACGCGTCGAGCCAGTCCGTCCTATGGCGCTCTGATGCCTGACCTTGGGAAGGTCGCGGTGACTCTCAAAGATCAGCCAGGTACCTGCGCATGAACAACAGATACGGTACGCTTGCCTCCTGGGTCTACAATCTCGACAAGCCGGTCGGTCGTTCTTTCGGTGACGTTGAGTATTATCTCGAACGTCTTGCCGGTTCGGGGCCGGTGCTGGAGCCAGCCGTCGGCAATGGCCGGTTCTTCGTGCCGATGCTCGAGGCTGGTTTCGATATCTGGGGCTTCGATCCCTCCGAGGAAATGCTCGACTATTGCCGCGCGGCTTGCGCGGAGCGCTCGCTCGATGTCGCGCGTGTGAGCCGCGGGACCTTCGAGGATTTCTCGCATGAACGACGTTTTGCCGCGATCGTCGTGCCGCTGGGGTCGTTCCAGCTGATTACCGACATGGCAGCGGCAAGGTCTGCCCTGCGGCGGTTTTTCGAGCATCTCGAACCCGAGGGCAGGCTGATGATCGACCTCGACGCGATCGAAGGTTTCTTGGGCGAGGGCGGCCGGGTGCGCAGTTGGACAACCGGCGACGGCGACCTGCTGACGCTGACGGACACGCGTGCCTCCACCGACTACGTCGCGCAGACGACGGTGACGCATCTGCGCTACGAGCTGTGGAAGGGCACCAAGCTCGCCGACACGGAGATGGAGCTGTTCAGCCTGCGCTGGTGGGGTGTCGAGGAGTTCGCCATGGCGCTGCGCGAGGCGGGTTTCACCGATGTCGTTGCCTCGGCCGACTATCGCTACGGACAAGCGCCGACCAAGGGCTGCGGCACGATCAGCTTCGAGGCGCGCCGGCCGAAATGATGCGGATGCGGCGCCGGCAAATCGGCGCTGTTGCATTCGATGGCCGGTTCTCTCCGGTCCAGAGGCCGCCAAGGTGTAGCTGCTTGAGTCAGGTGCTCAGCGAGTTCGCCGCGCGAAGGCTGACGCCGGTGATGCGCCAGATGCCGTCGGGCTGCAGTTCAAGCGTGTAGACGGCCTCGTAGTCCTTGCCGTCGGGCCCGACGATGAGCACTTGCTGGGCGATGGCGCTCGGACTCATTTCCCGGGATTTGCCGAAATCGAAGCTCTGCGGCCTGTGGACCGGCTTGTAGCCACCCGTCACCATGCCCATGAAGGCATCGAGGGTAGGGAAGATGCGCTTCACGTTCGGGGCGGCGTAGCCGTAGGCCGTGGCATTGTCGCCGGCGCGGAAGGCCTGGAGCTGGCCCGAAATGCTGCCCTGTGCCGCCTTGACCTCGGCATCGCCGGCAAGCGCGGGAATGGCGCAGAGCCAAGCGGCGAAGACGATGGCGGCATGGCGCATGGTGGCCTCTCCCGTTCGGTGGCGGCATTGGCCAGCGCCACGATGACATTGTATCATACGCAGGCGCGCCCTATGCGGTTTCAGACAGCCGGCCAGAGATTTTGCAGAGATAGGACGCCCAGGCACCGGCTTGAAAGCGCAGGCCCGTTCTGCGACAAGACCGGCAACGATGGCAGGCCGAAACGGACGGTGCGATGAAGACCTTTTTCGTGCAGATCAAATGCGAACTCGGCAAGGCCTACGAGGTGGCGAGCGCGCTCGCCGACGCCGAGATCGCCTCGGAGGTCTATTCGACGGCCGGCAACTACGACCTGCTGGTGAAGTTCTATGTCGATGACGAGGAAGACATCGGCCACTTCGTCAACGAGCGGGTCCATGCCATCGGCAACATCAAGGACACGTTCACGACGGTGACCTTCCGCGCGTTCTGAGCGCTCGCACAGCGGCCCGCAAATCGGAATCGATTTCCGCAAGCCACGATGCGCAAACTGAATCGCGAGAGCGTTCTTTGTGCGTCCGATTGGGCGCACGGCGCACAAGCGGGCAGGGATGCGCCCAAATTCCCTGCATCTTGCCAAAATGATGGGCAATCTCCCGAATATGAAGCCGGCTGCGCCTGAAACCGGCGATTGCGCTTGATTTTCTCCCCCGAGGTCATTTCACTGATCGCAGAGGGGAGTTTGCCATTGGTCGCCTTCGACGAAATGCTCCCGGCAGAAGCCGGTTTGCGAAGACCCTACGAAGCCTATGACGGCTGGCTGAAAAACCAGGACCCTGCAAGACTGACCGAGAAGATGCGCGATGCCGAGCGGGTGTTCCGCAAGACCGGCATCACCTTCGCCGTCTATGGCGAGCAGGAAGCCTCCGAGCGGCTGATCCCGTTCGACATCGTGCCGCGGATCATTTCAGGCAATGAGTGGCGCAGGCTGACGCAGGGCATCGAACAGCGCGTCCAGGCGCTCAACGCCTTCCTCGACGACATCTACCACCGCCAGGAGATCCTGCGCGCAGGCCGTGTGCCGCGCGAACTGATCGCCACCAACGAAGCCTTCCTGCCGGAGATGATCGGGGTCAGGCCGCCGGCCGGCGTCTACACCCACATCATCGGCGTCGACATCGTGCGCATCTCCGAGAACGAGTTCTACGTGCTCGAGGACAATGCGCGCACGCCGTCGGGGGTCTCCTACATGCTGGAGAACCGCGAGACGATGCTGCAGCTCTTTCCCGAGCTGTTCCAGCGCATCAAGGTGCACCCGGTCGAGAACTATCCGCAGTTGCTCAGGCAGTCGCTGGCCGCGGTGCGGCCCAACGGGGTGAGCGGCGCGCCGACGATCGCCGTGCTGACGCCGGGCAGCTTCAACTCGGCCTATTTCGAGCACGCTTTCCTGGCAGACCAGATGGGCGTGCAGCTTGTCGAGGGGCAGGATCTGCGCGTCGTCGACGGGCGCGTGGCGATGCGCACGACCGAGGGCTACAAGCAGATCGACGTGCTTTATCGCCGGGTCGACGACGCCTATCTCGATCCGCTGACCTTCAAGCCGGATTCGGCGCTCGGCGTGCCGGGCATCATGGACGTCTATCGTGCCGGCAACATCACCATTGCCAATGCGCCGGGCACCGGCATCGCCGACGACAAGGCGATCTATTCCTACATGCCCGAGATCATCGAGTTCTACACCGGCCGCAAGCCGATCCTCGGCAACATCCCCACCTGGCGCTGCTCGGAGCCAGACAGCCTGAAATACGTCCAGGAGCATCTTGCCGAACTGGTGGTCAAGGAAGTGCACGGCTCCGGCGGCTACGGCATGCTGGTCGGCCCGGCCGCGAGCAAGAAGGAACGCGAGGACTTTTCCAAGAAGCTCGCGGCCAGGCCGTCGAACTACATCGCCCAGCCGACGCTGTCGCTGTCGACCTGCCCGATCCTGACCGAAAAAGGGCTGGCGCCGCGCCATGTCGACCTCAGGCCGTTCGTGCTGGTGTCGGACCGGATCCGCATCGTGCCGGGCGGTTTGACGCGGGTTGCGCTGAAGGAGGGATCGCTGGTTGTGAACTCCTCTCAAGGCGGGGGAACGAAGGATACGTGGGTGCTGGATGATTGAGGAAGCGAATAGCGAATAGCGAATAGGGAGTAGCGAATAGGGGGAAATGCTGGCGACGATCAACTCGTACAAGGATCTGCTTGTTTGGAGAGCGTCGGTTGAGCTGGCGGTGGATTGCTATTCTGCCACCAAGGCGTTTCCGACCAGCGAAGCTTACGGGATGACCTCGCAAATCAGGCGATCCGCTACCTCGATTGCAGCGAATATTGCGGAAGGACATGGTCGAGAGAGCACAGGATCGTTCGTCCAGTTTCTTAGGGTGGCCCAAGGCTCGCTCAAAGAGTTGGAAACACATCTGATCTTGAGCGGCCGAGTTGGATTGATGCGCGAAGTCGAGGCTACGAAGTTGCTCGAACAAACTGACGAAATAGGCAGGATGGTGCGTTCCATGATCAGGAGCCTGCAGCAAAAATCATGATGAACGCTCACTATTCGCTATTCGCCATTCCCTATTCGCTCAGGTCACTCTGACATGCTCCTCGGACGCACCGCCAACGGCCTCTACTGGATGAACCGCTATATCGAGCGGACCGAGAACATGGCGCGGCTGATCGATGCCGGGTTGCGCATAGCGCTGACCCGCAGCCAGGACGCGTCGGAGGAGTGGAAGTCGGTGCTGCTGTCGGCGGGAGCAGCTACGTCGTTCGCCGCCAAGCACAGCGACTATACGGCGGAGAACGTCGCCGACTTCCTGTTACGCGACATGTCGAACCCGTCGAGTGCTGTGGCGGCGATCGAGACGGCGCGCAACAATGCCCGCATGGTGCGCACGGCGCTGACGCGCGAAACCTGGGAGAGCATCAACGAAGCCTGGATGTCGCTGAAGCGCATGCTGGCGCAGCCTATCGACCAGCGCGAATTGCCCGGCGTGCTCGACGCCATCAAGCGCGAAACCGCGCTGATCCGCGGATCGTTCTACGGCACGATGCTGCGCAACGAGATCTTCGATTTCGCCCAGCTCGGCACCTATGTCGAGCGCGCCGACAACACGGCGCGCATCCTCGACGTCAAATATTACGTTCTGCTGCCATCGGTTTCGTGGGTGGGCTCGTCGCTCGACAACTACCAGTGGGAATCGATCCTGCGTTCGGTGGCGGCGCACCGGTCGTACCGCTGGGTCTATGAAGCGGAATACAAGCCGACCAACATCGCCGAATACCTGATCCTCAACGTGCGCATGCCGCGCTCACTGACTTTCAGCTATCGTTTCCTGGCCGAGCATCTGAAATTTCTCGGCGAGGATTATGGCGCGCGCCACCCGGCGCAGGACATAGCAGAACGGATTTATGCCAGGCTGCGCGGCACCGAGATCAAGGACATCTTCGAAACCGGCCTGCACGAATTCCTGGCCGATTTCATCACCGACAACAACCGGCTGGGCGACCAGGTTGCCCAGGATTTCGGCTTCTACTGAGCGGACACGCCAATGCGGCTCAAGGTCACCCACCGCACGGAATACAACTACGACGAGCCGATCCGCTATGGCTTGCAGCGGTTGCGGCTGTGGCCGGTCAGCGGGCCGGCGCAGACCGTGCTGACCTGGTCGGTGCGCGTCGAGGGCGCGCGCGAGGAGGTGCGGTTCCTCGACCAGTTCGGCAACGACACACGGCTGCTCAGCATCGACGGCGAACCGCATACGATCCGTGTCGTCGCCGAAGGCGAGGTCGACACCAACGATGTGGCAGGCGTGTCCGGGCCGCACCGCGGTTTTGCGCCGCTGTGGCTTTTCCAGCATGAGACGCCGCTAACGGCGCCGGGCGCGTCGATCCGCCAGCTTGCCGCCGGCATGGGCGAGGGCGGCGACCTGGAGCGGCTGCACCGGCTGATGGCCGAGATCCAGATGCGTATCGCCTATGTGCCGGGCACGACCGACACGCAGACCACCGGCGAGCAGGCGCTGAACAAGGGTACCGGCGTCTGCCAGGACCATGCGCATGTGTTTGCCGCCTGCGCCCGGCTCGCCGGTTTCCCGGCGCGCTATGTCAGCGGCTACCTGATGATGAACGACACCGTCGAGCAGGTGGCGAGCCATGCCTGGGCGGAGGCCTTCGTCGACGGGCTCGGCTGGGTCGGCTTCGATGCCGCCAACGGTATTTCGCCCGACGAGCGTTATGTGCGCGTCGCGGTGGGGCGGGACTATCGCGAGGCGATGCCGATTTCGGGCATCCTGATCGGCCAGGCGCAGGAACGGCTTGCAGTCCACATCACTGTAGAGCAGTAATCCGGCGTGCAAGCGGACCGGAATCGATGACTTATTGCGTTGGCCTGAAGATTGATCGCGGACTGGTGTTCATGTCGGACACGCGCACTAATGCGGGCGTCGACAGCATATCGACCTTCCGCAAGATGCGTATCTGGGAGCAGCCGGGCGAGCGTGTGGTCGTGCTGATGTCTGCCGGCAACCTGGCCACCACACAAGCCGTGGTCAGCCTGCTCGACGAGCGGACCAAGGCGGTGGCCGATCGCGCCCCGACGCTGCTCGAAGCGCCGTCGATGTTCCAGATCGCGCGGCTGGTCGGCGACACGGTCAAGGAGGTGATCGCCCAGTCGGCACCTGCCGGGCAGACGGCGGATTCGGCGTTCAACGCCTCGTTCATCCTCGGCGGCCAGATCAAGGGCAGCGAACCCAGGCTGTTCATGATCTATCCGGAAGGCAACTTCATCGAATGCAGCGACGACACGCCGTTCTTCCAGATCGGCGAGACCAAATACGGCAAGCCGATCATCGTGCGCGCCTACGACCGCAAGATGAGCTTTGCCGAGACGGTGAAGCTCCTGATGGTGTCGTTCGATTCGACGCTCAAATCCAATCTCTCGGTCGGCTTGCCGCTCGATCTCGCCTTCTATGAAAAGGACAGCCTCAAGATCGGCCTGAAAAGGCGGATCGGCGCCGACGATCCCTACTACAGGAGCGTTTCCGAAGGCTGGTCGGATGCGCTGAAGGCGGCGTTCCAGAGCCTGCCCGATTTCATCGAATAGCCGGCAAGGACTGCCATTGCCATCGGAGGACGACCATGGAGAGCAACGAGTTTCGTCATTGGTCGGTGAAGGCGGCGGAGTGGGGCGTGGATTATCGCGCCGGCTTGCGCGATCGCCCGGTGCGGCCGGATGTCGAGCCGGGCAGCATCTTCGGGGCGGTGGCGGTCAGTCCGCCCGAGCAAGCCGAACCGATGGAGGCCATCTTCGCCGATTTCGAGGCGACCATCGTTCCCGGCATGACGCATTGGCAGCATCCGCGTTTCTTCGCCTATTTTCCGGCCAACGCCGCGCCCGTTTCGGTGGTGGCGGAATATCTGGTCAGCGCCATGGCAGCGCAATGCATGCTGTGGCAGACCTCGCCGGCGGCGACCGAACTGGAGACCCGCGTGGTCGACTGGATGCGCCAGGCGCTTGGCCTGCCCGAAGGTTTCGCCGGGGTGATCCAGGATGCCGCGTCGCAGGCAACGCTTGGCGCCGTGCTGACGATGCGCGAACGGGCGCTCGCCTGGCAGGGTAACAAGGCAGGGCTTTCCGGCCAGCCGAGGTTGCGCATCTACAGCTCCGACCAGGTGCATACCTCGATCGATCGCGCCATCTGGGTTTCGGGCATTGGCGAGGACAACCTAGTGCGCATTCCGACCGCCGGCCGCAACCGCGGCATGGCGGCGGAAGCGCTCGAACGGGCGATTGCCGAGGACCGCGCCGCGGGCATGCTGCCGGCGGGGATCATCGCCTGCGTCGGCGGCACCAGTGTCGGCGCCACCGACGATATCGCAGCGGTCGCCAGGATTGCCGAGCGTGAGGGTCTCTACCTCCATGTCGATGCGGCCTGGGCCGGTTCGGCGATGATCTGTCCCGAGTTCCGCCATTTCTGGGCGGGCGTCGAAGGCGCCGATTCGATCGTCTTCAACCCGCACAAATGGCTCGGCGCGCAGTTCGACTGCTCGATCCAGTTCATCCGCGACCCCGAAAGCCTGGTCAGGACGCTGGCCATACGGCCGGACTATCTCAAGACGCACGGCCATGACGGCATCATCAACTATTCCGAATGGTCGGTGCCGCTCGGCCGCCGTTTCCGGGCGCTGAAACTGTGGTTCCTGCTGCGTGCGCATGGGCTGGAAGGCCTGCGGACGATGATCCGCAACCATGTCGCCTGGAGCGAAAAGCTGGCCGAACGGCTGCGGCGCGAGCCCGGTTTCGAGATCAGCAGCGAGCCGATGCTGTCGCTGTTCTCGTTCCGCCACATTCCAGCCGGTGCAGCCGATCTCGACCAGCACAATCTCGATCTTGTCGAGCGCATCAATCGCGACGGCCGTATCTACCTGACCCAGACGCGCCTCGACGGACGCGCGGTCATCCGCTTCCAGGCCGGGCAGTTCGAGGCACTTGAGGCCGATGTCGACTGCGCATTCGAGGTGATCACCGAGATTGCCCGCGCAAGCATCTGAATACGTCATCGACCGGCGCGGGCGCTTCGCTTCTGCTTTCAAAGCGCCTTTTCACTGCTTTCGTTTTCCCCTATCCTTCGTCAAAACGAACTGAGGGGAATGCCGAAATGTATCTTTCGCCGCGCCAGTCGGAAATCATCCAGCTTGCCAAGGACAATGGCCGCGTGCTGGTCGACGATCTCGCGGCCCATTTCCAGGTCACGCCGCAGACCATCCGAAAGGATCTGAACGACCTCTGCGACCAGCGCCTGTTGAGCCGTATCCATGGCGGGGCGCTGTTTCCCTCGGGTATCGAAAACCTGGAATACGAGGCGCGGCGCAAGATCGCGGCCGACGAAAAGGACGCGATCGGCCAGGCGGCGGCGCGCATCATTCCCGACAACGCCTCGCTGTTCGTCAACATCGGCACCACCACCGAAGCCGTGGGCAAGGCCCTGCTCGACCACAAGGGCCTGATGGTAATCACCAACAACATCAACGTTGCCAACAGGATGCGCGTATATCCCGACATGGAGGTGGTGATCGCGGGCGGGGTGGTACGCGGTTCGGACGGCGGTATCGTCGGCGAAGCCGCGGTCGATTTCATCCGCCAGTTCAAGGTCGACTACGCAGTCATCGGCGCTTCGGCGATCGACCATGACGGCGCGCTGCTGGACTTCGATTTCCGCGAGGTGAAGGTGGCGCAGGCCATCATCGCCAATGCCCGTCATGTCATCCTGGTCTCCGACCGGACGAAGTTCGAGCGCACGGCGCCGGTGCGCATTGCGCACCTGTCGCAGATGGACACGTTCATCACCGACCATTGCGACATTCCGAGCATTCGCAAGATCTGCGCGGAATCCGACGTCCAGCTCGTCGAAACGAAAAAACCCGCGCCCTTGTGAGCGCGGGTTCCATTCGCGTGAAACGCCTCGATCAGTAAGGCGAATAGCACTGCTGGCGTGGCCCGTTGTAGGGCTGGAACGTGTTGTCCGAAGCGCGATAGGAGCGATAGCGGTCGTAGCACCACTGGACGTGCGCGTTGCCGTAGCGGCTCGGCTGGACGTAGCGGGGTCGCGGCTGGTTGGCGATGGCGCCACCGATGATCGCTCCGGCGATGAAGGCACCGGCCGGGAACCAGAAGTCGTTGTGGCGACGATAGCCCGGCCTGTAGTCGCGGTAGCCGCGATGGCCGTTGAAATAGACGACATCGCCACGGTCCCTGTAGAAACCGCGACGCGGCGTACGGAAGTGGCTGCCGCTGTCGCTGCGTTCGACGCGCATGGCGCGACGCTTCTTCCAGTAGTTGTCGTACTGGACCTGCTGGATGGCGGTGTCGGCCAGCGGCGCCTTGGGATAGTAGGCGGGAGCGGCGGCAACCGGCATCGCCGAGGCGATCGCAAATGACGCGGCAATGGCCGTCGCCATCAAGCCTGACATAACTTTCTTCATGATGGTCTCCTCGTAGGTGGCGTCCGCTTGTAGGGGTAAACGGCGCCAACGGGCAAATGTTCCTCGGCAGACACCTGGCGGCCAGCAGCGCCCGGTGCCGCGCATCATCTGGAAATAGTGACCGTTTGCAGGTGATTTGCCGCTACAGCAGGCCAATATCGGCACGGAATCATGCTTGCCGGCTGCAATCGCACTGTAGTGGGGAGGCTGCCTATGCTACCTTGGCTTTGCGGCTTGAGGAGGCTCGGAGAGCGAGAGGGGGTCCGGCATGATGCTGGACAACCGCATCGAACGCGACATCGACGCCTGCTACGAAGCAGTGTTCGACCCCACGAGGTGGACCGACACGCTGCACGGCCTCGCGCGCTCGCTGAACGCTGCCTGCATGATGTTCTACCCCGGCAATCCGGACGCAAGCAGCAACGATCCGCGCAACCCTGCCCGTGAATTCGGGGCGATGCCGAGTTCCCGCGACTATGGCGACTTGCTTTGCGAGTACGTCAAAAACCACTGGTATCTCGGTCATTACCGGGCCGAGCGCGGCATGCCGCTGCTGCGCGCCGGCCGCACCGTCGTCACCGAGCATGACCTGGCCACCGACGAGGAACGTCGCCGGCTTCGCCACTACAACGAACTCTACATGGCGTTCGGCTTCCCGGGCTTCGCCATGGTGGGCCTCAAGGTGCATGGCGGCCTGTGGGCGGTGCCGATGCTGCGTGCCAAGGGGCAGGGCCACTTCACGACCGAGGATTCGAAGGCCCTTGCCCGGATCGCCCCGCATTTTCGCCGGATGATATCGCTGTCGGAAACCATGGCGCTGGCGCAGGGGCGAACCGCGCTGGCGACCATGGACGCACTGTCTTGCGCAGCGTTCCTGCTGGACAGCGTCGGCAACGTTCTCAGCCACAACAGCATCGCCGAGCGGATTCTCGGTGACGGCTTGCATCTTTCCGGGCGCCGGCTGAGGGCGGCCGACCATGCGAGCGAACTGGAACTGCGCAAGCTGGTGCACCAGGCGATCACCAATCGCCGTCCTTCGAGCCTTGATGCAAGCCATGCCGTGGCCATCAGGCGCGATACGCGGCGGCCGTTGCTGGTCGAGGCATTGCCGACGGCGGGGATCATTGGCGATGTGTTCCAGTCGACCAGCGCCATCGTCATCGTCAAGAATTTCGAGGATCGCCCGCGCACGACTTCGGATCAGCTGCGCGGCGCATTCAGCCTGACGCCGGCAGAGACGCGGGTCGCGGTGCTGCTGGCAACCGGCGCCGGGCCGGGAGCGATCGCCGACAGTCTCCATCTTTCCAAGGAGACTGTGCGTGCGCACATGAAGATGATCTTCGCCAAGACCGGAACGCACCGGCAGGGCGAGCTGGTGGCATTGACAGCCAACATGGCCGGTACCTCGCCTATGACGTAACCCATTCGGGTGTTTCAGATGCCGCTGCGGTGGTCGATCCTTGGGGCCTTCACAGGAGGTTGCCATGAGCAGGACCATCATCGGACTGTCTGCCTTCGTGGTTGCGCTGATGCCTCTCGTCGGCTGGGCGGAGGAACTGCCCAAGGACGCGGTCCCGCTGACCGCTTCGGAGGTGCGCCAACTCTATTCGGGCAAGTCGGCCAATTGGAGCAGGGCCCGTGCCTATTTCGCTCCGGACAGCACCTTTCTCATGCATGGCAAGGACAAGAGCTGGTTTGGAGAGGGCAAATGGACCGTCAACGGCAACGAGGTATGCGGCAAGCTCAGGCGGACATCGGTCAAGGACGGAACCTCCAATACTGGTGGGGATTGCTGGGCCTGGTATCGGGTCGGCAAGAAATACATGACATTCTGGAGCGGCGAAAAAGACAAGAAATACGGATATTATGACACCGAGCTCAAGAAAATGAGTTCCGGGGACAAGGTCTCGAGGACCGTTACCGAACTGAAAAAGAAATCTGGAAGCTGACGCGCAACCGACACATCAACCAGGATCGCCTCTCGGGCCAGGCCGGTCCGAGGGGCCATTCCATGCGTAGGAGTGGAGCTTGTGGGCGCATTGCTTGCCAGACTGACTGCGGTTCTCGCCGCCTCGGCGTGTCCTGCCCATGCCACCAATGTCGATACGGCCATCGTCTTCGCCGTCGATGTGTCGGCATCGATCGATGCCGCGACGGCGGACATGCAACGCCAGGGCCACGCAGAGGCGCTCGTCGCGCCGGAGGTGATCGCGGCCATTGCAAGAGGTGGTTCCCTGGGATGCATCGCCATTACCTATTTCGAATGGGCCGGGCCGGGCCACGTCCGCACCGTCCTGCCGTGGACGGCGATCTGCAGCCACGGCGACGCTCAGGCTGCGGCCACGATCATCCGTCGCGACGGTGACAGCGGCCGCGGCTGCATCAGGAACTGCAGCACCTCGATTTCATTCGCCATCGACCTAAGCGGCATTCTTTTCGAGCGCTATCCCGGGCATGCCGAGAGGAAGGTCATCGACATTTCCGCCAACGGCACCAACAACGATGGCCTACCGGTCGCTTTCAGCCGATTGCGGGCGCTCCGGAACGGCTACACCATCAATGCCATCGCCATGCCCGCCCATACGCGTGGCGTGGCCGAGGACCTCACCGACTATTTTGCGAAGAATGTCATCGGCGGGCCCGGCGCCTTCGTGGTCAGCCCCGCTTCCGTCGGCGACTACGCCGACGCGCTTCGGCGCAAGCTGGTGGTGGAGATCAGCAGCCTTGCGGTGGCCGAATGATTGACGCGTTGAGGTGGGGAGGGATGGCCTCCGTCGATCGTAAGGGCGCGGCGACGGCCAGCGTGGCTACGTGCGAAACACCAATATGTCTGGGTCGGAAGTTGGTGAGCGCGCAGGGATTCGAACCCTGGACCTACTGATTAAAAGTCAGTTGCTCTACCGGCTGAGCTACGCGCTCCCGAAGGCCGCGTGGCGACCCGGAAATTGCGGCGGAACATAGGGAGAGTGCCGGGGCGGGTCAACCGGAAAAACAGCGCTGCAAACAGCCTGTCAAATGTGCCGCCCGGGACAGGCGCCGGCGGTCGGCCCGGCGGGGGAATATTACCCGGCGATGATGTTGCTGGCGGCATATGCCGCTGCTAGACCGTGGCGCCCAATACCGGGCACGCATCTATATGGAAATACATAATGCATACCGTTTTGAAACTCGTCTTTGCGTCAGTCCTGGCAGTGTCGGCCCTTCCTGCCGCGGCACAGGCGGAGGACCTCGTTTTCACGCTCAAGAATGGCACGTCGTCGGTCCTGACGAATTTCTATGCCTCGCCGGTGG
This sequence comes from Aminobacter aganoensis, assembly GCF_014206975.1. GTDB lineage: Bacteria > Pseudomonadota > Alphaproteobacteria > Rhizobiales > Rhizobiaceae > Aminobacter > Aminobacter aganoensis. The sequence goes on along the minus strand of NZ_JACHOU010000001.1, from coordinate 213,333 downwards.
GCGTCGACCAGTGGGAAGACGACATTTTCGGCCGTGACACGCTGGCGCCCGGCGAGTCGATGCAGATCACCATCGCCGACGGCCGCCGCACCTGCGAATATGACATGCGCTTCGAGTTCGAGGAAAGCTCGGATCTCGACACCACCGAAGACAAGCAGAATCTCTGCGAACTCGGCGAATACACCATCCACGAGTAATCGACGGTCGGCGCCGGGGCGGCTTCGGCACGCCCCGGCGCAGCCACGGAATGGTGATTGGTGCGGAGCACATGGGCCCGCTATATGCGGCGCCGGAAGATCCGCGGAGCAGCATGGCATGGTACTGGACATCGGTTATCTCAGCGCATTGGGGGCAGGCGCCCTGTCGTTCCTGTCGCCCTGCGTCCTGCCGCTGGTGCCGCCCTACCTCTGCTACATGGCCGGCGTTTCGGTCGACGATTTCAAGGCCGACGGCGGCGTCGCCACGGTTTCGAGGGCGCGCGGCGCCTTGATGGCGGCTTCAGGTTCCTTCGTGCTCGGCTTCACCACAGTGTTCGTGGCGCTCGGCGCGGGTGCCTCGACCATCGGCCAGCTGCTGCGCACCTGGCAGGAGCCGCTGGCCATGGCCGCCGGCGTGCTGATCATCCTGATGGGCCTCAACTTCCTCGGCTTGCTGCGCATTCCCATGCTGTCGCGCGAGGCGCGCTTCCAGTCGCAGGGCAAGCCGGCAAGCCATCTGGCCGCCTATCTCATGGGCCTCGCCTTCGCCTTTGGCTGGACGCCCTGCATCGGGCCGGTGCTGGGGCCGATCCTGACCCTGGCCGGCGGCCGCGAGACAGTGGGCGAGGGCGCATTGCTGCTCGCCGTCTATTCGCTCGGGCTCGGCATTCCGTTTCTGATCGCAGCGATGTTCTCCGGCGCCTTCATGCGCTTCCTTTCCAAGTTCCGCGTCCATCTCGGCAAGGTCGAGAAGGTGATCGGCGGTTTGCTGGTCGTGGCCGGCGTGCTGTTTTTGACCGGCGGCATCCAGACGGCATCCTACTGGCTGCTGGAACGCTTTCCGGTGCTCGGCCAACTCGGCTGATCCTTCAAAACGTCGAAATCGGTGTGCATTGGAGGCGATTGCCAGCAATGCTAGAAAGGTGGCCGATTCCAGCCGCCTTCTTCCAATCCGGACGACGCCATGACCTCGAGAACCTGCCTGTCGATCATCCTTGCCGCCGGCGAGGGTACCCGGATGAAGAGCACCATGCCCAAGGTGCTGCACCAGATCGCCGGCCTGGCGATGGTGGCGCATGTGGCGCGCACCGCCGAGGCCGCCGGCGCTGACGGCGTGGCGCTGGTTGTCGGCCATGGCGGCGATCAGGTGAAGGCGGCGGCGGAACGGTTTGCGCCCGGCGCCAAGGTTTTCGTCCAGACCGAACGCCTGGGCACCGCGCATGCTGTGCTGGCGGCGCGGCAGGCGATCGCGAGCGGCCATGACGATTTGCTGGTGATGTTCGGCGACACGCCGCTGGTCGAAGCCGAATCGCTTGCGCTGGCGCGGCAGAAGCTTGCCGACGGGGCCGCGGTCGTGGTCATCGGTTTCCGGCCGCCGAACGCGGCAGGCTATGGCCGCCTGATCGAGAAGGACGGCAGGCTGGTCGCCATCCGCGAGGACAAGGACTGCACAGACGAGGAGCGCAAGATCGGCTTCTGCAATGCGGGCCTGATGGCGGTTGCCGGCAAGCACGCGCTCGACCTGCTCGACAAGGTGGGCAATGCCAACGCCAAGGGCGAGTACTACCTCACCGACATCGTCGAGATTGCCGACCGGGCAGGGCTGGCCGTCATTGCCACCGAAGCAAGCTTTGAGAGCGTGCTCGGCATCAACAACCGCGCCGAACTGGCCGAGGCCGAGGCGATCTGGCAGAAGCGGCAGCGCCGGCAGGCGATGCTGGAGGGGGCGACGCTGATTGCACCCGAAACCGTCCATTTTTCGCATGATACCGAGATCGGCGCGGATGTGCTGGTCGAGCCGAACGTCTGGTTCGGACCGGGCGTGAAGATCGCCGACGGGGCCACCATCCACGCCTTCAGCCACCTTGAGGGCACCAATGTCGGCCCGCGCGCCGAGGTCGGGCCGTTCGCACGGCTGCGGCCGGGCGCCGACCTGCATGAAAAGGCCAAGGTCGGCAATTTCTGCGAGGTCAAGAAGGCGACGGTGGAGAAGGGCGCCAAGGTCAACCACCTGACCTATATCGGCGATGCGCGGGTCGGCGCGGGCGCCAATATCGGCGCGGGTACGATCACCTGCAACTATGACGGCTATTCCAAGTTCTTCACCGACATCGGCGCCGGTGCCTTCATCGGCTCGAACTCGTCGCTGGTCGCCCCGATCGTCATCGGTGACGGCGCCTATGTCGCCTCGGGCAGCGTGATTACCGAGGAAATCCCCGCAGATGCGCTGGCCTTCGGCCGCGCACGCCAGAAGACGCTGCCGGGCAAGGGCAAGGAATTGCGCGAGCGGTTTGCTTCGGCGGCGGCGGCGAAGAAGGCGGGCGCGAAGTAACCGCATTTCAATTCTGCCGTGCGACGATGGCATGTCCTGAAGGGCCGAATGGCTGATACGTTGCGACACGGAATGTGACTTCCGCTTGGCTGTCGTGCTGCCTAAAAGGCCGACAGGGTTTTGAGGGATTGGACGGGGCAAGATCATGTGCGGAATCGTTGGTATCGTCGGCCAGACGCCGGTTGCGCCGCTGATCGTCGATGCGCTGAAGCGCCTCGAATATCGCGGCTATGACTCGGCCGGTGTTGCCACCATCGAGAATGGCGAACTGGCGCGCCGCCGCGCCGAGGGCAAGCTGGTCAATCTCGAGCGCCGGCTGAAGGCCGAACCGCTGGACGGCAATATCGGCATCGGCCACACCCGCTGGGCCACTCATGGCGTGCCCAACGAGACCAATGCGCACCCGCATTTCTCGAACGGCGTGGCGATCGTGCACAACGGCATCATCGAAAACTTTGCCGAGCTGCGCCAGGAGCTTACGGCCGACGGCTACGCATTCACCTCGCAGACCGACACCGAGGTGGTGGCGCATCTGATCGCGCGCGAACTGGCGCGCGGCGTGGCACCCGTGGAGGCGGCCCACGCCTCGCTCAAGCGCCTGCACGGCGCCTTTGCGCTGGCCATCATGTTCCAGGGCGACGAAGACCTGATCGTCGGTGCCCGCAATGGCCCGCCGCTGGCCGTCGGCCATGGCGAGGGCGAGATGTTCCTGGGCTCGGACGCGATCGCGCTGGCGCCCTTCACCAATTCGGTGACCTATCTCGAGGACGGCGACTGGGCCGTGGTACGCCGCAGCGCGTTCCAGATCTACGACATGGACGGCACTCCGGTGGAGCGCCAGCGGCGGCAGTCGGTCGGCACCAGCTATCTCGTCGACAAGGGCAACCACAGGCACTTCATGGAGAAGGAAATCCATGAGCAGCCGGAGGTGATCTCGCACACGCTGGCGCATTATCTCGACTTCACCCAGGGCACCTCGAAGCCGCTCGACCTGCCGTTCAGCTTTGCCGACATCGACCGCATTGCTGTTTCGGCCTGCGGCACCGCCTATCTGGCGGGTCTGGTCGGCAAATACTGGTTCGAGCGCCATGCGCGGCTGCCGGTCGACATCGATGTCGCCTCGGAGTTCCGCTATCGCGAGATGCCGATCTCGAAGAAGAGTGCCGCGTTCTTCGTGTCGCAGTCGGGCGAGACCGCCGACACGCTGGCCTCGCTGCGCTACTGCCGCAAGGCGGGGGTGCCGATCGGCGCCATCGTCAATGTCCGCGAATCGACGATCGCGCGCGAATCCGACGTGACGATGCCGACACTTGCCGGGCCGGAGATCGGCGTCGCTTCGACCAAGGCCTTTACCTGCCAGCTGTCGGTGCTGGCGGCTCTGACCATACGCGCCGCCTCGCAGCGCGGCACGATCACCGCGGATGAAGAAAAGGCGCTGGTGCGCAGTCTTTCGGAGACGCCGCGCTATGCCGCCCAGGTTCTCAAGCTCGACAAGCAGATCGAGAAGGTGGCGCGCGAGCTGTCGTCGTACAAGCACGTGCTCTATCTCGGCCGCGACACCAACTTCCCGCTCGCCATGGAAGGTGCGCTGAAGCTCAAGGAAATCTCCTACATCCATGCCGAAGGGTATGCCGCAGGCGAGCTCAAGCACGGCCCGATCGCGCTGATCGACGAGAACATGCCGGTCATCGTGATCGCCCCGCATGACCGCATCTTCGAAAAGACTGTGTCGAACATGCAGGAAGTGGCGGCGCGCGGCGGCAAGATCATCCTGATCACCGACAAGAAGGGCGCGGCGCAGGCGACGGTGAACACGCTGGAAACCATCGTCCTGCCCGACGTGCCGGAGTTCATCGCGCCGATCATCTATGCGCTGCCGATCCAGATGCTGGCCTATTTCACCGCCGTGTTCATGGGCACAGATGTCGACCAACCGCGCAACCTGGCCAAGTCGGTGACGGTGGAGTAATCTCCCATTGGTTGTGAGATTTATTTGGTACATCTCACGGTTGCATATCGGTTGGCTTGGAGTATAGTTCCCCCAGGATCGTTTTTGGGGGTACGCATGGCTACGTCCTTCGAAAGGAGGCTTGCCTCGCTGGCAGAGGCGGAATTCGACCAGTTCCACGGCTTCCACGAGACAACGTCCAAGATGGCTGCGAGGATCAAGGGGTACTGGACGAGCCTGGGGCTGCATTTTCCTGGCGTCGGGACGCCCTGGTCGGCCGTGTTCGTCTCGTCCTTCGTCAAGCGGGCAGGCGCATCGGCGTCGGAATTCAAGTTCTCGCCGAGGCATTCCGAATTCGTCCATCGGGCCATCGCCAACATGAAGAGCGGCACCGGGGTGTTCCATGGGCATCCGGTATCGGCATATGCACCGCATATCGGCGACATCATCCAGAACAACCGCAACGGCAACACGTTCGACTTCAACTTCGCGGCGGGCAACATGGCCTACGAATCCCATTCGGCCATAGTGGTCGAGGAGGGGACGGACGGAAACGGCCGCTACGTCAGGACCGTTGGCGGCAATGAAGCCGACACGGTTGGCGAGCGGGTCGTTCGCCTGACGTCGAGCGGCCTGATCAGGCAACCTGCAGCCGATCCGAGCCGGTTCATCTGCGTCATCGAGACGTTGAAATAGAGGCCGTGCCGGCGGAACCAAAGCGCCCCGTTATATCGGTTGTCGAGAGACTGGCTTGATGCTCTAAGGTGAGTGCAGCGCACAATGCATCGAGCTGCCCATGTCGGATGCCCACAAGACCTCGGCCATGACCCGATTGAGGAACTACTTCCTCACCGGCTTCGTCGTTTGCGCGCCGCTGGTGCTGACGATCTACATCGTCTGGTCGTTTGTCGGCTGGGTCGATTCCTGGGTGAAGCCGTACATTCCCGGGCGGTACAATCCGGACAACTATCTTTCGATCCAGTTGCCGGGCTTCGGCCTGATCGTCGCCCTGGTGCTGATCACGCTGATCGGATTCCTGACCGCCAATTTCATCGGCCGCGCCATCGTAACGTTCGGCGAGCGGCTGCTGAACCGCATGCCGCTGGTGCGCGGGCTCTACAAGGCGCTGAAGCAATTGTTCGAGACCGCACTTTCCGACAAGAACGAGATGTTCCGCACCGTCGGCATGGTCGAATATCCGCGCAAGGGCGTGTGGTCGATCGTCTTTATCGCCGCCGAAAAGCGCAGCGAGATCAACGAGAAGCTGGACCAGGAAGGCGATCCGCTGATGGCGGTCTTCATGCCGTGTACGCCGAACCCGACGACGGGGTTCCTCATGTACGTACCCCGGTCGGAGGTCGTGCTGCTCGACATGAGCATCGAGGACGGTGCCAAGCTGATCGTTTCGGCGGGGCTGGTGACGCCGGAGACGAAGGGCAGGATCACGGCGAACGGCGTGCCGATCGAAGGACCGATGGGCAACCCGCCTGTCGGGACGTTGCCTCAGCCGGCCCTCAGCAGCCCGACCGCCTCGTCGCGCCCGAACAAATAGAGCAGCAGCCGAAGCGCCTCGCCGCGAGGCGACACCAGTTCGGGGTCGCGGGCGAGGATCAGCCGGGCGTCGTCGCGGGCAATTTCGAGAAGATCGGCATGCGCCTCGATGCGCGCGACCTGGAAGCCTGGCGTGCCCGACTGGCGGGTGCCCAAGAGCTCGCCTTCGCCACGCAGCTTGAGGTCTTCCTCGGCGATGAGGAAGCCGTCCTCGGTGTCGCGCATGACCGACAGGCGGCGCTTGGCGGTTTCGCCGAGCGGATCCTTGTAGAGCAGCACGCAGGATGACGGCTTCGAGCCGCGGCCGACGCGACCGCGCAACTGGTGCAACTGGGCTAGGCCGAAGCGCTCGGCATGCTCGATGACGATGATGGTGGCGTCGGGCACGTCGACGCCGACCTCGATGACGGTGGTGGCGATCAGCACGCGCGTTTCGCCTTCCTTGAAGGCGCGCATCGCCTCGTCCTTCTCGGCGCCCTTCATGCGGCCGTGGACGAGGCCGATGCGGTCGCCGAAGACCGGCTGCAGCGAGGCAAAGCGATCCTCCGCCGACATCAGCTTGATCTCCTCGGATTCCTCGACCAGCGGGCAGATCCAGTAGACCTTCTGGCCCTCGGCGACGGCGTCGCGCATGCGGCCGACGAGTTCGTCGAGGCGTTCGAGCGGCATAGTGACCGTCTTGATCGGCTGGCGCCCGGCAGGTTTTTCGGTCAGGCGCGAGACATCCATGTCGCCGAAAGCGGTCAGCACCAACGTGCGCGGGATGGGGGTGGCGGTCATCACCAGCATGTCGGGCGCCTGGCCCTTGGCGTTCATCGCCAGGCGCTGGTGCACGCCGAAACGGTGCTGCTCGTCGATGACGGCGAGCGCCATGTCGCGGAACACGACGGTCTCCTGGAACAGCGCGTGGGTGCCGATGACGATGTCGATGTCGCCGCTTTCGAGGCCGGCGAGGATGTGGCTGCGTTCGCGGCCCTTTTCGCGACCGGTGAGCACGGCAACTGTCATGCCGACGCGCTCCGCCAGCGGAGCGATGGTGGCGAGGTGCTGTCGCGCCAGGATTTCGGTCGGCGCCATCAGCGCCGCCTGGCCGCCGGCCTCGACGGCGCGGGCCATGGCAAGCAGCGCGACCACCGTCTTGCCGGAACCGACATCGCCCTGGAGCAGGCGCAACATGCGTTCGGGCTTGGCCAGGTCCTCGTTGATCTCGACAAGCGCCTGTTCCTGCGAGCCGGTCAGCGCGTATGGCAGGGCCTTGCGCAGCGCCTCGACGAGGCGGCCGTCGCCGGTGAGCGGCCGGCCATGCAGCTTGCGCACCCGGGCGCGGACAAGCGCCAGCGACACCTGCCCAGCGAGGAATTCGTCATAGGCGAGCCGGCGCCAGGCGGCGTTTTCGGGCGAGGCGTCGATCGGATCGGCGGGGTTGTGGACGCGATGGAGCGCTGCTGCGAAGGACGGAAAGCTGTGCTTGCGCATCACGTCCGCATCCAGCCATTCCGGGAAAGCAGGCAGCCGCTCCAGCGACTGGCCGATGGCGCGGCGCAGCACCTTGGCCGACAGCCCGGCGGTCAGCGGATAGACCGGCTCGACCAGCGGCAGCTTGGCGGCCTCGCTGGCAAGCGCGATGTGGTCGGGATGGACCATCGAGGGTCGGCCGTTGAACCACTCCATGCGGCCCGAAACGATGACCATCTCGCCCTCGGGCATCGCCTTTTCGAGATAAGCGGCATGGGCGTGGAAGAAAGTGAGAGCGATCTCGCCGGTGTCGTCATGGGCAAAGACGCGGTAGGGCGCCGAGCGATTGCCGCGCGGCGCAGGGTGGTGGCGGTCGATGCGCACCTCCAGCGTGACGATGGCGCCTTCGGCGGCGAGCGCGATGCCAGGCCGGTTGCGCCGGTCGATGATGCTGTTGGGCAGCACGAACAGCAGGTCACCGGTGCGGGCGGAACGGTCGCCGAGATCAGCCGGCACGACCTTCTCGATCAGCACGGCAACCTTGGGCCCGATGCCGGCAAGCGAGGTGATGGGCGAGAACAGGGGGTCGAGCAGTGATGGGCGCATGATGTCAGCTTATGCGCTGGAGTTGTCCGGGCAAAGGCTGACAGGGACGGCTATCCACGCTATATGCGCCCGGCATAAGAGGATTTTGGACATGACCGGAACGACACGCTCGAGCGAAGGGCTTGATCCGCGCAGGCGCAAGCTTTTGTTTCGGTCCTGGCATCGCGGCATGCGCGAGATGGACCTGGTCCTCGGCAGCTTCGCCGATGCCAACATCGACAGATTAAGCGAGACGGAGCTCGACCTCTACGAGGCGCTGCTCGACATTGCCGACAGGGAGTTGCTGTCGTGGATCGTCGGCGAGGCGCCGGTGCCCGAGGCCGTCGACCACGACGTCTACCGCCAGATCGTGGCATCGCGCAGCGCCTTCACAATCTGAGTGAAATCATGAGCTTGCTGAAACCAATCGGCCTGCCCAAGGGCCGCGCCGGACAGTTGATCGTCGATGGCGTGGCCGACGGCTACGAGGCGTTCGCGATTGCCGTGGCGGCTGCCGAGATGGCGCACGACCGGCCGATGCTGTTTGTCGCGCGCGACGGCCAGAGGCTGCCGCAGATCGTCGAGACGCTGGCATTCGTGGCGCCTGACCTGCCGGTGCTCGAACTGCCGGCCTGGGACTGCCTGCCATACGACCGCGTTTCGCCCGGCTCGGATGCGGCGGCGCGCCGGCTCGATGCGCTGGCAGCGATGATCGCGCTCCGGAAGGAGCCGCACCGCGCCATCGTGCTGACCACGGCCAACGCGCTGCTGCAGCGGGTGCCGCCTTCGGCTGCCATCGAAGCGCAGGAGTTCCGCGCCAGGCCGGGCAATCAGGTCGAGATGAACGGGCTGGTGGCGCGGCTGGAGCGCGCCGGCTTCGAGCGCGTGCCGACAGTGCGCGGCGTCGGCGAGTTTGCCGTGCGCGGCGGCATCCTCGACCTCTATGCGCCGGGCGCGGCGGATGCGCTGCGGCTCGATTTCTTCGGTGACACGCTGGAAACGATCCGTGCCTTCGACGTGGCCAGCCAGCGCACGACCGGCAGCCGCAATTCGGTCGTGCTGCAGGCGATGAGCGAAGTCGCGCTGACGCCGGAGACGATCAGCAAGTTCCGCCGCAGCTATATCGAGGCCTTCGGTGCGCCGTCGCGCGACGACGCGCTCTACACCGCGATCAGCGAGGGCCGGCGTTTTGCCGGCATGGAGCACTGGCTGCCGTTCTTCTATCCGCACATGGAGACGGTGTTCGAATACCTGCCCGAGGCGCCGGTGGTGTTCGACCACCTGGCGCGCGAGGCGCTGGGCGAACGCCATGCGCTGATCCTCGATCACTACGAGGCGCGTCGCAAGCAGGCCGAAGGCAAGGGACTCAAGGACGCGGTGCCCTACAAGCCGGTGGCGCCGGAGCAGATGTACCTGTCGCCGGACGAGGTCGCCTCGGCGCTCGCCGACCAGGCCAATGCCGAGCTTACGCCGTTCGACACGCCGGATGCCGGCGGGCGCAAGGTGCTGCACGCGGGCTCGCATGCCGGGCGGAGCTTTGCCGAGGAACGCGCCGATCCGAACGCCAACGTCTTCGACGTCGTGGCGCGTCACATTGCCGACCAGCGCGCGGCCAAGCGCCGTGTCGTCGTCGCCGGCTGGACCGAGGGCTCGCTCGACAGGCTTTCGCAAATTCTCGACGAGCATCAGCTCGGCAACCTCAAGCGGGTCGCGACGCTTTCGGAAGTCGAGGCGCTGAAGGCCGGCGAAGCAGGGCTCGCGGTGTTGCCGATCGAAGCCGGCTTCGAGGCCGGCGACCTGGTGGTCGTCGCCGAGCAGGACATCCTGGGCGACCGGCTGATCCGGCGCTCGAAAAAGCGCAAGCGCGCAGCGGACTTCATCGCCGAAGCATCATCGCTGTCGGCGGGCGACATCGTGGTGCATGCCGACCACGGCATCGGCCGATTCGTGGGGCTGAAGACCATCGAGGCAGCGGGTGCGCCGCATGATTGCCTGGAAATCCACTATGCCTCCGACGGCCGGCTGTTCCTGCCGGTCGAAAACATCGAGCTTTTGTCGCGCTACGGCTCGGATTCGGCCGAAGCCCAGCTCGACAAGCTCGGCGGCGGCGCATGGCAGTCGCGCAAGGCCAAGCTCAAGCGGCGCCTGCTGGAGATGGCCGGACAGCTGATCAAGCTCGCTGCCGAACGGCACATGCGCGAAGCACCGGCAATGAACCCGCCCGACGGTGTCTATGGCGAGTTCGCGGCGCGGTTCCCGTATGAAGAGACCGACGACCAGCAGAGCGCCATCGACGCGGTGATGGAAGACCTTGGCGCCGGCAAGCCGATGGACCGCCTGATCTGCGGGGACGTCGGCTTCGGAAAAACGGAGGTTGCCCTCCGCGCGGCCTTCATCGCCGCCATGGAAGGTTTCCAGGTCGCGGTGGTGGTGCCGACGACGCTGTTGTCGCGCCAGCACTTCAAGACATTCTCGCAGCGTTTCGCCGGCCTGCCGATCAAGGTGCGCCAGGCGTCGCGGCTGGTTGGCACCAAGGAACTGGCCGAGACCAAGCAAGGCATCAGCGAGGGGACGGTGGACATCGTCGTCGGTACGCATGCGCTGCTCGGTTCGTCGATCACGTTCAAGAACCTCGGCCTCTTGATCATCGACGAGGAGCAGCATTTCGGCGTCAAGCACAAGGAGCGGCTGAAGGAGCTGAAGAGCGACGTGCACGTGCTGACGCTGTCGGCGACGCCGATCCCGCGCACGCTGCAACTGGCGCTGACGGGCGTGCGCGAGCTGTCGCTGATCGCCACGCCGCCTGTCGACCGCATGGCGGTGCGCAGCTTCATTTCGCCCTTCGATCCGCTGGTCATTCGCGAGACGCTGCTGCGCGAGCGCTATCGCGGCGGCCACAGCTTCTATGTCGTGCCGCGCATCGCCGATCTCGGCGAGATCCATCAGTTCCTGCAAGAATCGGTGCCCGAACTCAAGGTGGCCGTGGCGCATGGCCAGATGCCGCCCGGCGAACTCGACGACATCATGAACGCCTTCTACGATGGCCAGTATGACGTGCTTTTGTCGACGACCATCGTCGAATCCGGCCTCGATATTCCGACGGCCAACACGCTGATCGTGCACCGCGCCGACATGTTCGGGCTGGCCCAGCTCTACCAGCTGCGCGGTCGCGTCGGCCGCTCCAAGGTGCGCGCCTATGCGCTGTTCACCCTGCCGGCCAACCGGACGCTGACCACCACCGCCGACCGCAGGCTCAAGGTGCTGCAGTCGCTCGACACGCTGGGCGCCGGCTTCCAGCTCGCCAGCCACGATCTCGACATCCGCGGCGCCGGCAACCTGCTTGGCGAAGAGCAGTCGGGCCACATCAAGGAGGTCGGCTTCGAGCTCTACCAGCAGATGCTGGAGGAGGCGGTGGCCGAGCTGCGCGGCAGCGGCGAAGAGATCGACACCGGCTGGTCGCCGCTGATTGCCGTCGGCACCGCGGTGATGATCCCGGAAAGCTACGTGCCCGACCTGCAGCTGAGGCTCGCGCTCTACCGCCGCCTCGGCGACCTGGAGAACACCGAGGAGATCGACGGCTTCGGCGCCGAGCTGATCGACCGCTTCGGGCCGCTGCCGGAAGAGGTCAAGCACCTGCTCAAGATCGTGTTCATCAAGGCGCTGTGCCGCAAGGCCAATGTCGAGAAGCTGGATGCCGGTCCGAAGGGCGTGGTGGTGCAGTTCCGCAAGAAGGAATTCGCCAATCCGGCCGGGCTGGTGCGCTACATCGCCGAACAGGGGTCGCTGGCCAAGATCAGGCCCGACCACAGCATTGTGTTTGCGCGCGACTGGCCGAACCCGGACAAGCGGCTGGCAGGCTCGGCGGTGATCATGACGCAACTGGCGAAACTGGCCGAACAGGCTGCCTGACACGAAAAATCCCTCACCGCCGGCCGGCGATGAGGGATTTTGTCTGGCTACCCGAGAAATTCAGTTGAGTGTCGGTTCGCCTGCCGCCTTTTCGGCTGCGACCTGGCGGATGGCGTCGGCAAGGGTCGCCGACTCCTGCGCGCCCATGACGGCATATTTGCCGTCGAGCAGGAAGCAGGGCACGCCCGTGATGCCCATGCGCGAGGCGGTGACGATCTCGTTGGTGACCTCGTCGCGGTCGGAATCGGTGGCAAGCAGCGATTCGACCACGGCGGCGTCCATGCCGGCCTGGCGCGCGGCTTCGATCAGCACGGCGTGGTCGCCGACATTCTTGCCCTGCTCGAAATAGAGGCTGAACAGCGCACGGGCGAGCTTGTCCTGGACGCCTGCGCCGGAAGCTGCCGCCCAACGGATGACGCGGTGGGCGTCGAGCGTGTTGGGGGCGACCGTTATGGCGTCGAAATCGAACGAGATGCCCTCGATCGCGCCGAGCGACACGAGGTTGGCGTGGGCCTGGGTGAGCCGGGCCTCGTCATTGAACTTCGACAGCATGTAGGCCTTGCGTTCCTTGCCTTCGGCCGGGATCGTCGGGTCGAGCTGGAATGGACGCCAGCGGACCTCGGCGTCGATGTCGGGCAGGCTGGCAAGCGCGTTCTCAAGGCGCTTCATGCCCAGGAAGCACCACGGGCAGACGACGTCGGAGACGACGTCGATGGTCAGCTTGTTCTGTTCTGTCATGGAAAAGTCCTTGATTGAGCTGATTAGCCGCCCTGGCTCCACCAGACCGGCAACTGATAGCCAAATATGGGTGTCTTTTCCGGATGTTTTAGTCTTTTGGCAAAAGCGATCCACTGTTCGGAGTTGTGCTGCATGGGCACCATGTAGCTGCCGGAGATCAGCAGGCGGTCGAGCGCGCGCACGGCAGCGACGAAATCTTCCTTCTCGCGGGCCTTGAGCATGGCATCGATCATGGCGTCGACGGCCGGGCTGGAAACGCCGGCGAGGTTGAACGAGCCTTCCTTTTGCGCCGAGGAAGAGCCCCAGCGGCCGATCTGCTCGATGCCCGGCGACAAGGTACCGGAGAAGCCGGTGACGCCGATCAGGGAGTCGAATTCGAATGCCTGCTTGCGCGACTGGATCTGGTCGGCCTCGAGCGCGCGGATGGTGACCGCGATGCCGAGTTTTTCCAGCGTCCGCTGGTAGATGGCGGCCAGCCGCTGCTCGGCCTCCGACGAAGTCAGGACCTCGAAGGCGAAGGGCTTGGCTTCGCTGTCCAGCATCTTGCCGCCCTGGAGCGTGTAGCCGGCGCTCTTGAACAGGTCGAATGCCGCCTTCAGCACCTTGCGGTCCTGGCCGGAGCCGTCGGTGACCGGCGGACGCCAGGTGCCGTCCATGACTTCGGGGCGGACGGTATCGGGGAAGGGCGCCAGCAGTGCCTTCTCCTTGTCGGAGGCCGGCACGCCATAGGCGGAAAGCTCGGTGCCCTGCCAATAGCTGACCGTGCGCTCGTACTTGCCGCTGAACAGGTTCCGGTTGGCCCACTCGAAGTCGTAGAGCATGCCGAGCGCCTGGCGCACGACCGGATTGGCGAATTTCGGCAGCCGGGTGTTGAACATAAAGCCGGTGACAACCGGCGGCAGGCCGCTCTTGAAGGTCTCGGCGACGATGTCGCCGTTCTTGTAGGCGGGGAAGTCGAAGCCGCGCTCGCGCTTGACCGGATCGGCTTCGACGAAGGTGTCGCAAAGACCCTTCTTGAAGGCTTCGAACTGGGCTGCGGCGTTGAGGAAATATTCGATGGTGATCTGGTCGTAATTGTCGAAGCCACGCTTCGAGGGGATGTCGCGGGCCCAGTATTCGGGATTGCGCTTGAACACGATGCGTTCGCCGGGCTTCACCTCGGCGACGGTGTAAGGGCCGCTGCCGATGATCGGCTTCAGCGTGGTCTGGTCGAACGTATCCTTGGAGAAGGCGTGCTTGGGCACGATCGGGGTGAGCGCGACGATCAGCGGGAATTCGCGGTCGGCCTTGTCGTTGAAGGTGAAGCGGACGCTGCGGTCGCCGGTCTTTTCGATCTTCTCGATCTTGGACATGCGGTCGCTGTAGGGCGGGCGGCCTTTTTCGGTGAAGACCTCATAGGTGAAGATGACGTCGTCGGGCGTGATCTCCTTGCCGTCCGACCATTTGGCGTCCGGGTCGAGGTTGAACTCGATCCACTTGCGTTCGGGGTCGATGTCGACCGACTTGGCGGTCAGGCCGTAGATGCTGAAGGCTTCGTCGGCGCTGCGCTGCATCAGCGATTCGAAGACGAGGTTGCCGTAGATGACGTCGACCATGCCGCGCGCGGTGGTGCGCAGGCTCTTGATAATGAACGGGTTGAGATTGTCGAAACTGCCGATGACGCAGTAGGTGATCTTGCCGCCCTTGGGCGCGTCGGGATTGGCATAGGGAAAGCTCTTGAAGTCAGCCGGCAAAGCGGGCGTGCCATGCATCGACAGGCCGTGAACCGGCTCGGCGAGGGCCGCCAGAGGGGCGACAAAGGCGATGGCGGCGGTGGCGGCCAGCAGCGAAAGAGTGCGTCTCACGACGATTCTCCACGAATTCGGGGAAGCTTTGATGATTCGAAGGGTAGCGCAGGCGAATGCGGCCCGTCCATCGCCGGGGCAAGGCACAAGAAATGCGCTGAAACAGGCTGGATTCGCGGCTCGTGGCAGTGTAACACGCGCGGCGAAGTCATGCTGTTGCCTCATTTGCCCAACAGGTAGCGTCGACACACGGCTTGGGCCGGTTCCGGGATTGTTTGAGAGGAATTCATGAAGATGACGAGCCAGAAATTCGACGGTCTCCGTCTGTCGGCCTTGGTGGCTGGCGTTGCCGGTGTGCTGGCGTCGGGCCTGTCGCCTGCTGCCGCGCAGCAGCAGCAGATCCCGCAGGGCTGGTTCAAGGCCTGTTCCAAGCAGGCTGACGTGGACATCTGCAACGTGCAGAACATCCTGACCGCCAGCAACGGCCAGCTGGTCACCGGCATCTCGATGATCGAGCTCAAGGGCAAGGTCAACCGCAAGGTGTTCCAGGTCACCGTTCCGAGCGGCCGTCTCGTGCCTCCCGGCATCGGCCTGCAGGTCGACGGCGGCAAGGCGCAGAAGCTCGAATACGTGATCTGCTTCCCGGATCGTTGCGTTGCCGAAACCGCGCTTTCCGACCAGCTCGTGGCGTCCTTCAAGAAGGGCACCGAACTGACGCTGACCTCGGTCAATTTCCAGAACCAGCCGAACCCGATCAAGGTTTCGCTTTCGGGCTTCACCGGCGCCTTTGACGGCGAGCCGATGAAGCAGTCGGACCTTGAGGACCGCCAGAAGAAGCTCCAGGAATTCGTGTCGAAGAACAACCAGGACTTCGCCAAGAAGCTCAAGGAAGAGCAGGACAAGGCCAAGACGGCCAACTGATCGATCTTCCGATCCGGAACTGAAAAAAGCGGGGCGATTGCCCCGCTTTTTTGTTTTGTGTCAACGCGTTCAGATCAGTGGCTGATGCGGGCCTTGGGGGCGTAGCGCCCGTCCGAGGTCTTGTCGAAATATTCGCCGACCTGGGGATGGCGGACCGGCTCGCCGGAGCTGTCTTCGAGCAGGTTCTGCTCGGAGACGTAGGCGACGTATTCGGTCTCGGCGTTTTCGGCCAGCAGATGATAGAAGGGCTGGTCGCGCCGGGGGCGCACGGCGGCCGGGATGGCGTCGTACCATTCCTCGGTGTTGGCGAATTCGGGGTCGACATCGAAGATGACGCCCCGGAACGGGAACACGCGGTGGCGAACCACCTGTCCGATCGAGAACTTTGCCGTCTTCATGCCGATCACCGTACGCTACGCCATTCCAGTCGATTTACATTTGTATTCAAACGCTTAAGGCTCTGTTTCCGGCGCATTTCCCGTGCTGCCGCTGAAACTGCCCCGTCCTTCATTCCTATTTGGCGCAGTCGACCAGCCATTTCAATGGCATAGCGGCTTGACGCCGGCCAAAGCGGCACGATACCCGCAGGGTGGAACTCCCTTCGTCATGCAGGTTTGGCGCGCTCGAACCCGCATGTTTGCAGAAGCGCCAATCGGGAATTGCCCATGTCTGAGGTGATCGGTCTGGTCCTGCCGTTCTTCGGCCTGATCTTCATGGGCTTCCTGGTTGCCCGGATCACCAGGCAGCCGCTCGAAGCGCTCGGCTGGATGACGACCTTCATCGTCTATGTCGCGCTGCCGGCGCTGTTTTTCCAGTTGCTGGCCAAGACGCCGTTCGAGCGGCTGACCGAATGGGGCTACATCTTCGGCGCCGTGGTCTCGACCTTCATCATCTTCGCGCTGATGTTCACGGCGTCCTACATCAAGGGGCGGGGCGAGATCGCGGAATCGACGATCAAGGGGCTGGCCTCGGCCTACGGCAATATCGGCTATATGGGGCCGGGGCTGGCATTGCTGGCCTTTGGCGAGGAAGCGGCAGTGCCGGTGGCGCTGATCTTCTGCTTCGAAAACATCATGCACTTCACCATCGCGCCGATGATGATGGCGCTGGCCGGCGACGAGCCGCGCGCGCCGATGAGCGTGGCGCTGGACGTGCTGAAGAAGATCGCCTTCCACCCGTTCATCATCGCCACGGCGGTCGGCGTGCTCGCTGCCTATGTCGAATTCCGCCCACCGCTGCCCGTCGAGCGGTTCCTCGAATACCTGTCGCGGGCGGCAGCCCCTTGCGCGCTGTTTGCCATGGGAGTGACGCTGGCGCTGCGCCCGCTCAAGCGCGTGCCGCACGAGATGGTGCCGATCGCGCTGCTGAAGCTGATCGTGCACCCGCTGGTCTGCTACGTCGTGCTGAGCTGGATCGGCAATTTCTCGCCGGTATGGCTGTTTTCGGCGATGCTGCTGGCGGCGCTGCCGACTGCCACCAACGTCTTCGTCATCGCCCAGCAATATGGCGTGTGGGTCGAGCGGGCGTCGGCCAGCGTGCTGGTCACCACCTGCGCTTCGGTGCTGACGGTCACCGGCCTGCTCTACATGATCCAGCACGGCATATTGCCGCCGGATCTGTTTCCCTGAGACCTGCCGGTCCTACTCGGTCGAAGCGCCGCGAAGCCGGCGCGGCGAGCGAAGGGCCGCACCGAGAGCCGAAAAGCCGCTGCCGGGGCGCAGGCCCTCGCGCATGAAGAAGGCACGCAGCGGCGAGAATCCGCCGAGGAAATTGAGCCCGGCGCTACGGGCGAGCTGTGCCGGCAACATGTCCGAGAGCAGCGACCTGTTGAGCAGGTTGACCGCGCTGGTGCGTGCGAGGATGTCGGGACGGCGCGCCGAATCGTAGACTGCAAGTGCCGCCGGGGCACCCGGATCGTCAACGTTTTTCAATGCCGTTTCAACGAGTTGGTCGACATCCCTGATGCCGAGATTGAGGCCCTGGGCGCCGATCGGCGGAAACACGTGCGCGGCTTCGCCGACCAAAGCGATGCGGTTCTGGGCAAAGCGTTGCGGCAGCGACGTCGAAAGCGGGTAGATCTGGCGGCCGCCCTCGACCGTGATGCGGCCGAGCATCGATTGCATCTGGCGTTCGACGCGCAGCGACAGGGCCGCGTCGTCGAGATCGGCGAATTGCCTGGCGGTTTCGGGCCTCAGCACCCAGACGAGGCTGGAGCGACGGCCGGGCAGCGGCACGATGGTGAACGGGCCGGTTTCGGTGTGGAACTCGGTCGAGGTGAAGGCATGGTCGCGGCTGTGGGCGAAGTTCAGCACCAGGGCCGCCTGGGGCAACGTGCGGGCGCTGGCCGAAATGCCCGCCGCCTCGCGCGCCGGCGAGTTCCTGCCGTCGGCGGCGACCGCAAGCGGCGCTGCCACCGTCGTGCCATCCGAAAGCGCTGCGGTGACCTGTTTGGCTTCGATGGTCCAGTTCTCGACCAGGGACTGGCGCCACTCGATGCCAGAATGTGCCTCGACCGCCTGCTGCAGCACGGCATTGAGAACGCGGTTCTGGAAGTTGAAGCCGAAATGCTCCTCGTCGATCTCGCCGGCGCGGAAGGTGACGATGGGGCTGCGGACCAGCCGCGACGTGCCGTCGACGATGCGCATGACCTTGAGCGGTGCGGCGTCCGCCTCAAGGGCATCGAGAACGCCAAGGCGCGCAAGGAACTTGAGCGCGGGAACCATCAGGGCGGTGGTGCGGCCGTCGTCGGCGCGCGCCGGCGGGCCGGCGAGGACGACGCCGAAACCGGCGTCGGCAAAAGCAAGCGCCGATATCAGCCCAACCGGGCCGGTGCCAGCCACCAGAATGCGGGTTTTCGTGTCGACGCTCATCTGCCGCCGTCCATGCTTGCCAGGTGCCGAAGGCGCACCTTCATGAACCCGATATAGGGCAGTCGGGTCCGGTTGATCAACGCGGCGTTTGCGCCCATTGAAGCCGCGTGCCGGCCCGTGCGCGTCTTTCCGCTACGTCACTTCGGGCCGATTATTGTTTATCTTTTCATGAAGTTGTGCCGAACGTTCCAGTGAGCACAACCATCTCTGCTTTCGGCTTGTCTGGGAAGCGGCGCTGCTATTAAGTGCCGGATGAAAGGGAGTTTGCCGATGCCAAGCAGGATTGCGCCATGAAGGAAGAATTCATGCCCTCCCGCCGCAGCAGTTCTCCCGCGCATGCTTGTCTTGTGGCCCGGTTCATCCGGCCCATTTCTGCAAACTCGATTGGCGGCAACCGTGAAGCCTAAGAAAGTCACCTGGCCGCAAGCGCGCGCCTTTTCGGTCCATCTGCTCACCGCGTCGGGTTCGTTCCTGGCCTTTCTGTCGCTGGTCGCGGCCAGCGAGGAGCGCTGGACGGCGATGTTCTGGTGGCTGGGGCTGGCGCTGTTCGTCGACGGCATAGACGGCCCGATCGCACGCAAGCTCGAGGTCAAGGAAATCCTGCCGACATGGTCGGGCGAACTGCTCGACAACATCATCGACTACGTCACCTACGTGCTGATCCCGGCCTTTGCGCTGTACCAGAGCGGCTTCATGGGCGAGGGGCTGTCGTTCCTGTCGGGCGCGATCATCGTCGTGTCGAGCGCGATCTACTATGCCGACACCGGGATGAAGACGAAGGAGAACTTCTTCAAGGGCTTCCCCGTCGTCTGGAACATGGTGGTGTTCACGCTGTTCGTCATCGAGCCGGGACAGTGGGTGTCGTTCGCGGTGGTCGTCATCGCCGGCATCCTGACCTTCGTGCCGATGAGCTTCCTGCATCCGGTGCGCGTCGTGCGGTTGAGGAACATCAACCTGCCGATCACGCTGATCTGGTGCGCCTTCGGGGCCATCGCGCTCGCACAGGCGATGCATGCCAGCGAATGGGTCAAGATCGGCATTGCCGTCAGCGGCATCTACCTGTTCTTCATCGGGGGGGTGATGCAGCTCTTCCCCAATCTCGGCGCAAGGCAAATTGCCGGGAAGGACTGACGCCATGCCCAAAGCCATACGAGTCCATGCCCATGGCGGCCCCGAGGCGCTGGTCTACGAAGAGGCCGAGGCCGGCCGTCCCGGTGCAGGCCAGGTGCTGATCCGTCACACCGCGATCGGGCTCAACTTCATCGACGTCTATTTCCGCACCGGCCTCTACCCGGCGCCCAACGGCATGCCGGTGATCCCCGGCGGCGAGGCGGCCGGCGTGGTGCTGGAGCTGGGCGAGGGCGTCGACTGGCTGAAGGCCGGCGATCGCGTCGCCTATGCCGTTCCGACCGGCGCTTATAGCGAGGAGCGGGTGATTGCCGCCGACAGGCTGGTCAAGGTGCCCGACGGCATCAGCGACGAGCAGGCTGCGGCGATGATGCTGAAAGGCATGACAGCCGAGTATCTGTTGCTGCGCACCTTCAAGGTCAAGCCCGGCGACACGGTTCTCTACCATGCCGCGGCCGGCGGCGTCGGCCTGATCCTCGGGCAATGGGCCAGGCATCTGGGCGCCACTGTCATCGGCACGGTGGGCTCGGACGAAAAGGGCGAGCTCGCCAGGGCGCATGGCTTCGACCATGTCATCAACTATCGCGACCAGGATTTCGTCGCCGAAGTCGCCAGGATCACCGGCGGGCAGAAGTGCGATGTCGTCTATGACTCGGTCGGCAACGACACGTTTCCCGGCTCGCTCGACTGCCTGCGGCCGCTGGGAACCTTCGTCAGCTTCGGCCAGTCGTCGGGGCCGATCCCGCCGTTCAGCATTTCGCTGCTGGCGCAGAAGGGCTCGCTCTATGCAACGCGCCCGACGATTTTCGCCTATAATGCGAAGCGCGAGGATCTGGTGCGCTCAGCCGAGGCGCTGTTCGATGTGGTGCTCAAGGGAGCGGTCGAAATCAGGATCAACCAGCGTTATGCGCTACGCGACGCCGCCCAGGCACATGCCGATCTCGAAGGCCGCAAGACCACCGGAACGACGGTACTTATCCCTTGAATTGTTGCTGGAATCCTTGAAGCTCTTTCAACTTGTGACATGCTTTGCGCCGGGAGCAGGACGCGCCTACCATGCTCCCGGGAACATAATAAAGAACTGACAATGGGAGGCGTTGTGGACACAACCCCTTTAGCCAATGGTCGGAACCTGCTCGAGGTTCGTGGCCTGACGAAGATATTCGGCACATTGAAGGCGTGCGACCAGGTCGACCTGACCATCGCCAAGGGCGAAATCCATGCCCTTCTCGGTGAAAACGGCGCCGGCAAGTCGACCCTGGTGAAGATGCTGTTCGGCTCGCTGGAGCCCAATGCGGGCGAAATCCAGTGGAACGGACAGCCCGTCAGGATCACCAGCCCGGGCGTTGCCAAGAAGCTCGGCATTGGCATGGTTTTCCAGCATTTTTCGCTGTTCGAGGCGCTGACTGCCGCCGAAAACATTGCGCTCTCGCTGGCCGACGACACGCCGATCAGCACGATTGCCGCCAAGGCGCGCGCGCTGTCCTACAGCTACGGCCTGCCGCTCGATCCGGAATCGCTGGTCGGCGACCTGTCTGTCGGCGAGCGCCAGCGCATCGAGATCATCCGCTGCCTGCTGCAGACACCGGATCTCATCATCCTCGACGAGCCAACCTCGGTGCTGACGCCGCAGGAGGCCGACAAGCTGTTCGAGACCCTGGAAAGACTGCGCGCTGAAGGCAAGTCCATCCTCTACATCTCGCACCGGCTGGACGAGGTGAGGCGGCTTTGCGACAGCGCGACGATCATGCGCCACGGCAAGGTGGTGGGCCATTGCAACCCGCGGCTGGAGACGCCGTCCTCGCTGGCGCGGATGATGGTCGGCACCGAGGTCAAGAACGCCGAGCGCACGACGGCCGCGGTTCGCGGCGAAGAACTGCTCAGCATCTGCGGCATGAGCCGCAAGCCGGCAGGGCCGTTCTCGATGCCGCTCAAGAACATCCGGCTGAACGTCGCCGGCGGCGAGGTCATCGGCATTGCGGGCGTTGCCGGCAACGGCCAGGGCGAATTGTTCGAAGCGATCTCGGGCGAGGCGCTGCAGGACAGCGCCGACGCGATCCGCATCCGCGGCAAGTCGGCCGGGCGCATGGGCATTTCGGCGCGGCGCCTGCTGGGTGCCGCCTTCGTGCCGGAAGAGCGCCTGGGGCACGGTGCGGCACCGCGCATGCGGTTGTCGGACAATCTCCTGCTGTCGCGCCACACCACGGACGGCAAGGCCTTCGTCGGCATGGCCGGCATGGTCAAATCCGGCGCCGTCCAGAAGGCGGCGCAACGCATCATCGAGGTGATGGACGTGCGCAAGAGCGCGCCTGACCCCGAAGCCGCCGCACTTTCCGGCGGCAATTTGCAGAAATTCATCATCGGCCGCGAGCTCGACCGCAACCCGTCGGTCATGGTGGTGAACCAGCCGACCTGGGGCGTCGATGCGGGTGCGGCCGCGCGCATTCGCCAGGCACTGATCGAACTTGCCCGCAACGGCTCGGCCGTGCTGGTCATCAGCCAGGACCTCGACGAACTGTTCGAGATCTCCGACTCGATCGCCGTCATGCACAATGGCGATCTGTCCAAGCCCATTCCGATCGCCGAAGCCACGCTCGAACGCATCGGCCTTTTGATGGGCGGCGCCGAACCCGGCCATCTCGACCATGCGAAGGAGGTGGCGTGATGCGTATCGAACTGGTCAAACGCCCCGAACGCTCCCAGCTGTTTGCCGCCTTTTCGCCCTTCATCGCGCTTGGGCTGACGCTGATCGCCGGCGCGATCATGTTCACGGTGCTCGGCAAGAACCCCGTCGAGGCGCTGTACTACTACTTCATCGACCCGCTGCGCGAGGTCTGGTCGCTGCACGAGCTGGCGGTCAAGGCCGCGCCGCTGATCCTGATCGCCGTCGGGCTGTCGATCTGCTTCCTGTCCAACAACTGGAACATCGGCGCCGAGGGCCAGTTCATCATGGGCGCCATCGCCGGCTCGATCCTGCCGGTGATGTTCCCGGAGTTCCAGTCGTGGATCGTGCTGCCGCTGATGCTGCTCATGGGGATTGCGGGAGGGGCGCTCTATGGCGCCATTCCGGCCTATCTCAAGGTGCGCTTCAACACCAACGAGATCCTGACCAGCCTGATGCTGGTCTATGTCGCGCAGCTTTTTCTCGACTGGATGGTGCGTGGTCCCTGGCGCAATCCCGAGGGCATGAACTTTCCCGAGACGCGGACCTTCAGCCCGAGCGCGGTCCTGCCCGAGATCTGGTCGGCGTCCGGCCGCGCGAACTGGGGTTTCGTCTTCGCCATCGTCACCGCTGTCGCGCTGTGGTTCATGCTGTCGCGGACGCTGAGGGGCTTTGAAGTGCAGGTGCTCGGCCAGAGCCCGCGCGCCGGCAAGTTCGCCGGGTTCTCGCAGTCGCGCATGGTGTTCTTCGCTTTCCTGGTTGCCGGCGGCCTTGCCGGTCTTGCCGGCATCTCCGAAGTGTCCGGCGCCATCGGCCAGCTCCGGCCGACGATTTCGCCCGGCTACGGCTTTGCCGCCATCATCGTGGCCTTCCTGGGCCGCCTGAACCCGCTCGGCATCATCGCCGCGGGGCTGGTGCTGGCCCTGTCTTATCTCGGCGGCGAGGCGGCACAGATCTCGATCGGCGTGTCGGACAAGGTGGTGCGTGCCTTCCAGGGCATGCTGCTGTTCTTCGTGCTCGCCTGCGACACGCTCATTCTCTATCGCATCCGCTTTGTCGGCTCCTCCGCTGCAAAGACCGTGGAGGCCACCCAAAATGTTTGAAGGCATCCTGATTACGATCGCGACGGCGGCAACCCCGCTGCTGATCGCTTCCGTCGGCGAACTGGTGGTCGAACGCTCCGGCGTTCTCAACCTCGGCGTCGAAGGCATGATGGTGATGGGCGCGGTGACCGGTTTCGGCGTGGCGCTGGCCACCGGGTCGCCCTGGCTCGGCGTGCTCGCCGCGATCATCGTCGGCGCGCTGTTTTCGCTGTTGTTCGGCTTCCTGACGCTGACGCTGGTGACCAACCAGGTGGCGACCGGCCTTGCGCTGACGCTGCTCGGCCTCGGCCTGTCGGGCATGCTGGGCGAAAGCTTCGTCGGCATGCCGGGCGTGAAGATGGACTACATCTACATTCCCGTGCTGACCGACCTGCCATTCGTAGGCAAGCTGGTCTTCGGCCAGGACCCGCTGTTCTACGTGTCGCTGCTGCTGACGGCCGGCGTGGCGTACTTCCTGTTCCGCACGCGGGCAGGGCTCACGCTGCGCTCGATCGGCGACAACCACGCCTCGGCGCATGCGCTTGGCATCAAGGTGATCGCCATCCGCTACCTCGCGGTGATGTTCGGCGGCGCCTGCGCGGGCCTTGCGGGCGCTTATCTGTCGCTGGTCTATACGCCGCAATGGATCGAGAACATGACCGCCGGCCGCGGCTGGATCGCGCTTGCACTGGTCGTGTTCGCCTCCTGGCGGCCGTGGCGGGTGCTGGCCGGCGCCTATCTGTTCGGCGCAGTATCGATCGGCCAGTTGCATGCCCAGGCCCTGGGTATCGGCGTGCCGTCGCAGCTGCTTTCTTCGCTACCCTATCTGGCAACTGTCGTTGTACTTGTTCTAATCTCGCGCAACAGGCGACTGACGATGGTGAACACTCCGGCTTCATTGGGGCGGCCGTTTGTGCCAGATCGCTAAGGACATGATGTCGACTCGCGGCCGCGCAGCGGTGCGCAAGGGAAGATCGTGTCTCTGGGACTATAAAAAGAATGGGATAGTGCCCCGGGCAACCAGTAAGAGGAACAACAGTATGAAGAAGACAATTCTGTCATTGGCCGCGGCAGCTGCCGTGATGTCGTTTGGCACAGTGGCGGCGGAAGCCAAGGTCAAGGCCTGCTGGGTCTATGTCGGCCCGATCGGCGATTTCGGCTATTCGTACCAGCACCACCAGGGCCTGCTGCAGGCCAAGGAGAAGTTCGGCGACGAACTCGAGACCGCCTATCTCGAAAGCGTGCCGGAAGGTGCGGACGCCGAGCGTGCCATCGAACGCTTCGCGCGTTCGGGCTGCAACATCATCTTCGCAACCTCCTTCGGCTTCATGGATCCGACCAACAAGGTCGCCGGCAAGTTCCCGGACGTGAAGTTCGAGCATGCCACCGGCTACAAGCGCGAGCATCCGAACGTTGCGACCTACAACTCGAAGTTCCACGAAGGCCGCTACATTCAGGGCGTGATCGCCGCCAAGGAATCGAAGGCCGGTGTCGCCGGCTACATCGCTTCCTTCCCGATCCCCGAAGTGGTGATGGGCATCAACGCCTTCATGCTCGGCGCGCAGTCGGTCAACCCCGACTTCAAGGTCAAGGTGGTGTGGGCCAACACCTGGTTCGACGCCGGCAAGGAAGCCGACGCCGCCAAGGCGCTGATCGACCAGGGCGTCGACATCATCACCCAGCACACCGACTCGACCGCGCCGATGCAGGTTGCCACCGAGCGCGGCATCAAGGCGTTCGGCCAGGCTTCGGATATGATCAAGTTCGGCCCGACCACCCAGCTGACCTCGATCGTCGACGATTGGGGTCCGTACTACATCGAGCGCATCCAGGAGGTCATCGATGGCACCTGGAAGCAGAGCGACATCTGGGGCGGCATGAAGGAAGGCCACGTCGTGATGGCGGCCTACGCCAACATGTCCGACGATGCGAAGAAGCTGGCCGAGGAAACCGAAGCCAAGATCAAGTCCGGCTCATTCAACCCGTTCACCGGCCCTGTGGCCAAGCAGGACGGAACCGAATGGCTGAAGGCCGGCGAAGTGGCGGAGGATGGCGTGCTGCTCGGCATGAACTTCTACGTCAAGGGCGTCGACGACAAGCTGCCGCAGTAAGCGGAGCACTCTGGGGCGCCCGTGGCGCCTCCAAAAAAAGAACCCCCGGTCTTGCCGGGGGTTTTTTTGGGCTGGCGAAGGGGACGTGGCCGCTCTCGTGACAGATGTCCGGATCAGACGGCCGAGCCGTAGAGATCGTAGGCGTCGGCACGGTCGATCTTGACCGTGACGATGTCGCCGACGCGCAGCGGGCGGCGCGACTGAATGTGGACGGAACCGTCGATCTCGGGTGCGTCATACTTGGTGCGGCCCTTGGCGCTGGTGCCGTTGGCCTCGTCGATGATGACCGGCAGGCGCTTGCCGACCTTCTTGGCCTGCGCGGCGGCCGAAATCTTCTGCTGGCGTTGCATGAAGCGATGCCAGCGGGCTTCCTTGACCTCTTCCGGCACCTGTTCGAGCCCGAGATCGTTGGAGCGCGCGCCGCTGACCGGCTCGTATTTGAAGCAGCCAGCACGATCGATCTTGGCCTCGTCGATCCAGTCGAGCAGCATCTCGAAATCTTCCTCGGTCTCGCCGGGGAAACCGACGATGAAGGTGGAGCGGATGGCAAGGTCAGGGCAGACGTCGCGCCAGCCGCGAATGCGCTCCAGCGCCTTCTCGCCATGGGCCGGACGGCGCATGTTCTTCAGCACCTGCGGCGAGGCGTGCTGGAAGGGAATGTCGAGATAGGGCAGGATCTTGCCCTCGGCCATCAGCGGAATGACGTCGGCGACATGCGGGTAGGGATAGACGTAGTGCATGCGCACCCAGATGCCGAGTTCTCCGAGTTCCTTCGACAAGTCGAGGAACTTGGCGCGGACCTCGCGGTCCTTCCACGGGCTGGAGGCGTATTTGATGTCGATGCCGTAGGCGCTGGTGTCCTGCGAGATCACCAGCAGTTCCTTGACGCCGGCATTGGCGAGTTTTTCTGCTTCGCGCAGCACGTCGCCGGCCGGGCGCGAGACGAGGTCGCCACGCAGGTCGGGAATGATGCAGAAGGTGCAGCGGTTGTTGCAACCTTCTGAAATCTTGAGATAGGCGTAGTGGCGCGGGGTGAGCTTGACGCCTTGCGGCGGCACCAGGTCGGTGAACGGGTCGTGCGCCGGCGGCGCTGCCTCGTGCACTGCGGCCATGACGCTTTCATAGGCCTGAGGCCCGGTGATGGCGAACACGTTGGGGTGCTTTTCGCGGATCAGCTCCGGCGTTGCCCCCATGCAGCCGGTGACGACGACCTTGCCGTTTTCCTTCAGCGCGGTGCCGATGGCGTTCAGCGATTCATCGCGGGCGGAATCGAGGAAGCCGCAGGTGTTGACCACGACGAGGTCGGCGCCGTCATGCTTGCGGGCGATCTCGTAGCCTTCGGCGCGCAACCGCGTGATGATGCGTTCAGAATCGACAAGCGCCTTTGGGCAACCGAGGCTGACGAAGCTGACGCGGGGTGCTGCTGACATAAACGGGTTCCAATGGGTGCGGGCCGTAACACCCTTGAGGGCCGGCCTGGAAGTCTTGAATTTTCTCGATCTGTCGGCTCTGAAAAGAGCTCAATTCGGGCGGCGCAATAGCACAAATCGGCGTCCAAGCAAACCGACTGATCGCTACATGCAAAAAGGGCCGGATTGTTCCGGCCCCTTTTCGTCAATCGTATCGGCCTCAGTGGGCCGGAGCGCGATGCCCGCCGAACCAATCGCTCAGGAAGCCAAACTGGTCCGGGAACTGGTCGACGGCACCGTCGAGCAGCATCTTCAGCGCGACATAGAGGATGATGAGCAGGCCGATATAGGCGATCCAGCGATACTTGTGCAGCAGGCGCGCGACGAAAGAGGCGGCAAAGCCCATCAGCGCGATCGACAGGGCCAGGCCGATGATCAGGACGGTCGGGTGGTCCATCGCCGCACCGGCGACAGCGAGCACGTTGTCGAGGGACATTGACACGTCGGCGATGACGATCTGCCAGGCGGCCTGGGCGAAGGTCTTGCGCGGGCCCTTGCCGGCGATCTTGCCGTCCTTGTCGTAGTCGGCGTCGGAGAGCGCTTCGGTTGCCTCATGCTCCTGTTCGTGGCTGACGCTGAGTTCGCGCCACATCTTCCAGCACACCCACAGCAGCAGCAGGCCGCCGGCGATGAGCAGCATCGGGCCGATGGCCAGGAGCCACTGGGTGATGAGCGCGAAACCGATGCGGAGGACGGTCGCGGCCGCGATGCCGACGAGGATGGCCTTCTTGCGCTGCTCGGCGGGCAGGCCCGCTGCGGCAAGGCCGATGACGATGGCATTGTCGCCAGCGAGCACGAGATCGATAGCTATGACCTGCAGAAGGGCGGTGAAGCCTGCGGCAGTGAATATCTCCATCGGGCGGGACCTTCTCCATTCCGTTCCAGCGACTGGAGGTGGGCTATAACGGTCGATGCTTGCTCGTCAACCGGCTACCGCCGTGTTTGCGCGAAATACGCAAAAACCGGGGCTTTGCTGACGCGAGCCTGACAAAAATGGGTGGAAATCATGGTTTCGGCGAGCCAGCCGCGGGATGGCCCGGGCCGTGAAGCGGTCATTCGCAGGCGTATCTGACACGTCCGGTCGAACTGGTGATGGCGCGGCAGGACATGGGCTTGGCGCCGCCCGCGGCTCTCTCGGAAGCACGGCCTGGCGCACGCGTCACTGGGCGCGGGCCGGGCTGCTGGGTGACGAAGCGGATCTCCGGACCGGCCGGGAAGGAGGAGGCTTGCGAGCGCTCGCTGGCGGCGCGCCTGGCGTCGTCGTCCTGCCAGAAGCGCCTGGAGTCCATCGGTTTGGGAATGACGACGGTCCCGTCGGACGAGCGGCTGCAGCCGCCGACCGTCGTGGCCGAAAGACATAGGACAAGCGCGGGCGCCAATTTCCAACCTGAACTCATGCGATTTCTATATCGCGGTCGGCGGCGGCGATAAAGTACTTGCCGTCAAGCTGTTGTGCTAATTCGCAAAATTCTTCTGCGACAGCAAAGTGGGGATGTGAAAGCAGGCGAGGGGCTGTTCTTCATTGGTAACCACCAGCAACTCGCCCGTGGCGTCGATGTCGAGCCCCTTCGGGCCGCCTTCTTCGGGATTGTGCCGCCCCTTCTGAAAGGTCTGATCGTCAAGGACCCGGAAAGAGACTACGGGCGCATGCTCGCCTGACCAGCCGTTACCGGCACTTCGGTAGACACGTACATAGGGCGAGCCTGCGTCGGCGACGTAGATCATGCTGCCATCCGGCGAAAATCTTACGCCGTGCGGGTAACCCACGCTGCAAAGGGTGCCTGCATGAGCCGACCGGCGATCGAGACGCGTCCGGTTGTCGAACAGAAGCACGGAATGCGTCATGTGGTTGCTGATGGCAATCCAGGCCTTGTCGGGGCTGAGCGCAATGCCGTCGGGCACGTCCAGCCCTTGCTCCAGGAGGATCGAGTTGCGCGGCAGCGACCACCCACCCGGCCTGATCACATGCCTCGTGACCCGGTGCTTGTAGTTGTTGCAGACCAGAAGTTCGTAGCGGCCCTTGCCGATGGCCGAGACGCACACGGAGCCGGGCGTGGAAATACGCCGGCTGAGGCCGGCACGACGGATGACCTGCGACGGCGACAGATCATACACACGCTGCTGTCCCGACATGGAAGGCAAGGCGAAAAGGGTGACGACGCCGCCGCGGTTGGCGACGACAAGCGTCCCATTGTCGACAAAATCGAAGCCATGCGGATCCCTGAGATCAGGCGAATGCAGCTCGATGTAGTCCTTGATGTGCAGGACCGGCTTGTCCGTGGAGCGGACGATCTCGACATCGAACAGCAGGCACATGCTCCTGCCGAAGCCGGCGATCGCCAGGCGACGGAAGTCCGGTGAAAAGCGCAGGTCTTCGGTCCGGCCGAGCTGTGCAATGACATCGGCGACATGCTGGTCGACAACGAACGGCAGATCGGCGGGCCTGTCGTCGACGACGATCGTGCGGGTGGGGAGGGCGATGTTCATGGGCAGCGGTCCGGGGCCGGCCCTTGGAGCGACCGGCAATCGCTCGGCGCTACATGACTGCAGAAGTGGTGACAAGGTGGGATGCAGTAGCAATCGCTGTAATGCACCATCGCGATCACAGCGTGGTTTCCACCGACGTCAGGGTCTTGGCGATTGCCTGCTTGTATTTCTCGAACTCGGGGGAGGTCTGTCGCACCTCTTGCGTCACCGCGGGTGCGGACGGCTGCGTGGCAATCGCCGGTGCACGGCCGGTCATCTTCTTTTCGGCCCAGGCAATGACGTAGTTGGCGTTCTTGCCGGTCAGGAAGGGATTGGCCTTGATCACGAGGACGCCCAGCACGTCGACCAGCATCGCATCGCCGGAGGCAGCGAGCACCTGATTGGCGCCTTCCATGCCGAGGAAATGGCACAGATAGAGACGACCGGCGGTGATCTGGTGGCCCCGCGCCTTGAGGTAGGCTTCACCCTCGCGCGCCAGGTTGCGCACCATTTCGCGCGAGATGGTCGGGTCGTAACGAAGTTCCAGCAGTTCGGCGGTGGACAAGGTGCTGGCCAGGTCTGGGCGGTAGGTGTTCATCATCCTGATCCAGGTCTTGGAGATGAATTGCCCGAGGCCGGTCGCCGACGACAGCGGGTTCTTGGCGCGGGCGCTGCCGCCGCTCTCGACATGGACGATGCGATTGGTCAGCACCTCGATGGCTAACTCGTCCGACGAGACCGTGCTCGCGGTGGCCGCGGCCACGGTGACGGTGACCGTGCCGAGCGGATCGATGGCCTGACCGTCCTGATAGAGTTCGAAATGCAGATGCGGGCCGGTCGACAGGCCGGTGGTGCCGATGTAGCCGATGACATCGCCTGCCTTGACGGTGGTTCCGACGCTGATGCCGTCGGCGAAGCGCTGCATGTGGGCATATCGGGTTTCGCGATTGTTGGCGTGCGAGATGCGGATGAGATTGCCGTAACCCTTGCCGTCGCCCTCGAACACGACCTGGCCGTCGAAGGCTGCGGCGATCGGCGTGCCGATGGGCGCTGCCCAGTCGACGCCCTTGTGGATGCGGACGGTCTTCAGGATCGGATGCTTGCGCGGCCCGAAGGTCGACGTCAGGACGCCATTGACCGGCGTGGCCATGCCGTTCGTCGTTGCCAGCGAGCGGACCTGGTCGTCACCTCCGATGCAGGAGAACTGTCCGTCGCTCTGCAGGAATACAAAGCATTCAAGCTTCTTGTCCGTGCCGTGAACGCCGACATACAGCACGCGACCGGCGACTCCGTCCTTGCCGCGTGCCGTTTCGGAATACAGGAGCACGAGGCGCTGATCTTCCGTTGCGAAGGCGTTCAGGTCCTGCCCGCGCGACAGGTACATGATGGCTTCGCCGAGCACGCCTGTGGGCACGTTGTTGCGCGCGGCCGTCGAATAGATGGCGTCGAGAAGGCGGTACTGTCGCTTCTGGGCTCCTGCCTGCGGGGCACCGGAATAGTTGAACAGGTCGTCGCGCACCCACGGGTCGACACCGGAGGCGAACTGGCCGGCAGAACTGCGGGCGAGGGTGCCGATGAACCTGTTCATGGCATAGACCGAGACCTGCATCAGCGCCATTGCCGACGCGCCACGTCGCGGCCTGAAGCCGCGCAAGGCGACGACATATCCGGGTTCGAGGTTTTCCAGCTTGAAAACCGCCTTGAGCGCGTCGTTGACCAGCTTCGCCTCGTCAGCGGCGAAATGCGCCTCGAGTGCCACGCTTTCGAGCGTGCGGTTGGTGAGTATCTTGACGAAGATGTCTTCGGTCGCCTCGAACCGCTCGGGTTCCGGTGTGACGGTTGCCACGCTGGTGTTGTTTTCGACGGCGGTCTTTTCGAACTCTGGCAGCGCTGCTTCGCCCTGGTCGATGGTTTCGCCCCAGCCCGCGGCGAGGTCTGAAGCGTCATCGCCTTCGGGCTCGATCTCATCGAGATCGGTCGTGGCCGGCGGTGCGGGCTGGACATCCACTTGCTGCCCTGCCGCCGGCTCGGCTACCGCCCGTTGCGCCTGGAAGAAGGCAAAATCCTCCTGTGTCGAGGGTATCGCCGTCATGAAGCGTTCGCTGGAGCTCAGCATGGTGTCGGAGAGATATTCGATCTTCGGCGAGATGCCGTCCTCGGTGAGATCGACCGGGCGGGCCATGGAGCGGCGCTTGGTCTCGCCCCCGGCCTCATGCGCCAGGTTGATCCACATCGGGTCGCCGGCGAGGTCGACGATGGCAGGCACATAGACGGCGGCGTCGGGCGGGACGATGTCGACGTCCTCTGTCGGCGCCAGATCGCCTTCATATTCGCCGGGCAGCCAATAGTCGGACGTGAAGTAGGCGGCCGAGGCGACGGCGAGCAGCAGCAAGATGCCTGCTGCGACCATCACCTTGAACTGGCGTTCACGCTTGCGGCGCGCCAGCCGCTCCTGCTTCTGCAGCTTGAAGCTGGCATCGATGCCGTGCGTCATGGCGAGCGCCCGGTGAGAAAGAAGGTCCAGCGCGCCTGGTCCAGCGTGTCGACTTCAAAGAACCGTGCGGCGATGTGGCCGCGCTGCCAGCACTCCTCGATGCCGCGCACGGTGAAGCGCTTGCGCTCGACGCACATGTCGGTGGAGCCGCTGAGGATCGCGTTGCCGAAGACATCGGTGGCGTAGATGTAGACGTAGCGGTTGGAGAGCTCGTCCCGGATGACGTTGACGCACTGGTTGGCGCCGATGGTCCACCAGCCGTCGGTCTGGAAGGCACTCTCCACCTGCTGGCCGACGGCAAGATTGACGACGTCGAGGGTCTGGTTGCAGACGGTGAACTCCGCGCGGGCGTCGGTCGGAGCGAACAGCAGTGACCATGCCGCCAGACATACCGCAACCAGCAACGCACGCCCTGTTGCGGCGCTGCGCTCGAATATGGTCGCGTCGTGTCGCTGGCCTCTATCGGCCTCCCGCCAAAGGTTCAGATGATGCACCGTCGGTCGCGCCCCGAATCCGCACTAGCACAATGGTGACGTTGTCCGTTCCGCCGCGCGCGAGCACTTTCGCGAGCAGGTCTTCGCAAGCTGCCTGGGGCATGGTCGACGCCACCGACGCTTCGATCTCGGCATCGGTCACATGTGCCGTGAGGCCATCGGTGCCGAGCACGAAGACGTCGTCGGGCCGGATTTCGCCCTGGCGAAAATCGACCGCGATGTCGTCGCTGACGCCGATGGCGCGGGTGATGACGTTGCGGCGCGGCCAGGTGCGCGCCTCGGCTTCGGTGATCGCGCCGCGGTCGAGCAGTTCCTGCACCTCGGTATGGTCGCGCGAAACCTGGGAGAGCTTGCCGTCGCGGACCAGATAGACGCGGCTGTCGCCCAGCCACAGGCAGGCGAATTTGCCGTCCATGACCAGCAGGGCGGCGACGGTGGAGCCGATGGTCGCGCCACGCTGGTCCGAGATGTCGCGGATGTCGGAATGCGCCTTGCGCAGGCGGTCCTCGAAACGGGCGCGCAGGTCGGGCGCCGAACTGGCGATGCCGATCGTGGCGAGATGTTCGATGATGGTGGCCGAGGCGACTTCGCCGGCATCGTGGCCGCCCATGCCGTCTGCGACGACCCACAGGCCGCTGCGCGGCTCCATCAGGTAGCTGTCTTCATTGATCTGGCGAACGCAGCCCTTGTGGCTTACGCCATAGCTTTCGAAGGGGAGGGCGACATTGTTCAACGGCCTCAAGCGCTTCTCGAGCGCCCCTCTGCGTTGCGTGGAAACGCTCGCACCGGCCAGTCTGCCACAGGGCCGGGCATTAGAGTATCGAAATCAACAGGCGGGTGTCGGTGCGCCGGGTCAAAGGCCTTTCGGACAGGTGAAGCCGGAGAAAGCAGGGAGCGAGAAGGGATTTCCCGGCGGGTTGACCTGGACCGTGTAGGCGACGTCGCGGCCGCCAATGACGAAGCGCAACTCCAGCTTGTCGCCGTTGAGGGTGGAGGTGCCGGCATCAAGCAGCCGCTTGAGGGCCCATGGCCCCTCGAATCTGAGGGCGGAGTCGCGGCCGGGCAACTCCGGCGTCAGGCTGAGATTGGCGGCGCCGGCGGCCTGGCTGCCGGGCCAGGTGACGGTGCCAGGGCTGCTGCCATTCTGGTAGCTCTGGACGACCTGGCCATTGACGTCGAGCAGCGCCATGTCGGCGTCGCCATGCAGCGAAAAGGGCGTAAAGGTGAGGTTCACGGCAGGCGTCGATCCGCCGAGCGGGAAGAACGTGTCGCGGATTTCCGAAGCCAGCTGGAACTGCTTCAGCGTCGATTTCGACAGGCCACGGCCGAGGCGCGACTCCTGTTTCCATTGCCACTCCTGGCCCGACATGTCGGCAAACGAGGCCAGGTTCTGGGCGAAGAAGCGGTCGAGGATGCCGCCCGGCGCGAAGAGGCGGGAAAAATCGGCGATGGGCACATCCTGCGTGCTGCCGCCGCCGAAAGGATAGCGGTTCGCAATGGCTTCCTCGCACGGACCACTGACCGCTTGCTCGAGCATCTGGCCGAGTTGCGCCAGCGACGTCTCGGCGACGTCGCCCTCGAAATCGTCGGCCACGGCGTGAACCATGCGCGCCAGCGTCCTGGGTAGGCGGGAGGCGTTTGCGCGAAGATTGGAGATCTGCAGCTGGAGGTTGGCATTGACGCGGTCGGCACGGGCAGGGGCTGCAGCCGACACCGTGAGGTTCTGGTAGATGGCATGGAAGTTCTGGATCAGCGCATCGATGGGGCGCTGGCCGGGACGGCCGTCGACGAGGAGCTGGAACGGCCGGAACTGGGCCTCGATGTTGGCGCCCGGCACCAGCGTCGGCGCATTGGCAAAGGCGGCTCCGGCACGGCTGCTCGATTTGCGGCCGGCTAGTTCGATACCGATACGCGAGAGCCCTTCGGCGCGGGCATCGACGTCAGCGGTACCGGTGGCACGGGTCAGCGCCGTTTCCCTGGCGATTGCCTCGAACAGTTGCGCAAGCGGGGAACTGGCCGAGCCGGCTGCGGAAAGGGCGAGATATTCGGGCTTGTCTTCCGACATGGGCCTGAATTTCAGCCTGTCGAGCGTGTCGTTCCATGTTCGCGCGAATTCGTTGCTGTAGCGCTCGAGCAGTTCGGGGCCGAGCCTGAGCAGTTCTTGCTCGACATCGCCTTGCTCGGCGCCGGCCCCAAGCACCCACTGCTCATCGGCCAGTTTCTGGGCGATGCCCGCCATCTGGTCGAGGTAAAAATCATTGAACCCGGCGAAGCCGTAGAGGCCGGGGATGCGAAGCGTGGACAGATCGCTGCCGTCGATCGTCTCGAAGACCAGCTTCGCTTCCGCTCCGCCCCTGGCTGCCACGGAGAAGTCGCTGAGTGCGGCCGTGGATGTGGCCGATGAAATCAGCGCGGAGGCGCGGTCGGCGACCGTCATGCGTCCAAGCGCGCGCTGGGCGGCCTCGACGACGGCGCGGTCGAGCTCGATCGACGGGTTGGTCCCGTCGTCGAGCGCCAGCATGGCGCGCAGGTGCTTTTCGAGGATGAGGCGGCCTTCGCGATTTTGCGGTCCGGGATAGCGGTTGCGCTCCCAATCGGCCTTCATCCACGAAACGATCTGTTCGTCGTCTGTCCTGGGGGCCTTGCCGCCGAGCATCAGGTAGATCTTGAGCGCTTCGTAAAGCGCCGTCGGATCGTTCATCCTCGCCTCCAGGGTCTGTTCGACACGCAGCAGCAACCGCGGGCGCAGCATCCTTTCCAAGGCCGCGCCATAGGCCGTTGCAGTTGCCGAATGCAGACGCGGGCGCTGGCTCATGCCCAGCATTTCCGCCGGCGGCGTCGGCTCGTCGCGGCTTTCGTAGCCGGCAGGCAGGTTGCGGACTTCCTCCAGGGCGTCGATGACGTTTTCGAGATCGGTGTCGGCGACCTCGTCGGCAGTCAAAAGCGCGCTGGCGGATGAACTATAGTTTTCCGCAGCCTGGCCGGTGGCTGCGATCAGCGACCTGTTGGCGGTGTAGCTCGCCCCCATGGCAGCGAGCCCGGCCGTTGCCAGCAAGGCAACGGCGCCGATTCCGGCGTAGCGGGAGAGCCTGGCGCGCCGGTCGGCGGCATCGTCGTGGGAAACCCAGCCGGCCTCTGCAAAGATGACCCTGGCAAGCAGGTCGTGCAGGAAGAAGCTCTTGCCGGTGCCCGACATCTGGCCGGTGGAGGCTGAGCCGAAGCTGCGGCCCATGGCGCCGAGCACACGATCGATGGGCGTGCCTTCCTGGGTGCCGGAGGAGAAATAGAAACCGCGCAGGACGGCACTGGACTGCCGCGCTGCCGGATCGAAAACGCGGACCAGGAAGTCAGTGACGCGCTGGCGCAGCGAACCGAACTGCGCGACAAAACCTGACACAGCAATGCGTGCGAGCGGGTCCGGTTCCTGTTGCAGAAGGTCCGGCACCTCCTCCGACAGACGCTTCACCAGCGCGTCGAATTCGGCAGGCGCTTCGCCGACCATGGGTTTGCGATCATCCGCTGCCTGGAAGGTGGCACCCCAGACCATCCGCCGCCGGTCTTCATCGAAGGCGCCGAAACACTCCATGAAGCCGGCAACCAGGTCGGCCTTGGTGAACAGGACGTAGATCGGATACCTGATCTTCAGGACCTCGCTGATTTCCTGCAGACGGTTGCCGATCTCGATGGCATGCGCGCCGGCATCCTGATCGCCGGGCGCCAGCAGATCGGACAGGCTGATGGCCACGATGATGCCGTTGATCGGTTGCCGGCCACGATGCTTCTTGAGCAGAGACAGGAACACCAGCCAGTCCTTCCGGTCGGCTTCGGCATCCGAGTCCTGCGTGGTGTAGCGGCCGGCGGTGTCGATCAGGACGGCATCGTCGGTGAACCACCAGTCGCAGTTTCGGGTGCCGCCGACACCGGGAACCGGCTGCGCCGTGCCGGAGACGGCGAGCGGAAATTTGAGGCCGGAATTGACCAGCGCGGTGGTCTTGCCGGCACCCGGCGGGCCGATGATGACGTACCAGGGCACTTCGTAGAGGAAGTTGCGCCTGCCGCTGGCACGCTTGAGCGTGGCGATTGCCTTGAGCATTCCGGTTTCGAGCAACCCTGCGTCGTCACCATAGGCGCGACCGCCCACGGCTGCCGCTTCGAGTGCCTTTTGGGCACTGCGTGCATGCAGACCGCGCAACAGATAGACGCCGCCAATCGCGATCACGATGACGCCGATGATGGCCAGCCGCAGCCAGTCGGAAGACAATGGACGGCTGCCGTCGAACACGATCAGCGGCCCGCCAAACCACACGGCCGCGCAAAGGCCGGCCAGTGCCAGCAAGCTCACGGTCCGCCATAGCCAGGCCGTCATGGGCGCCACCTGACATGACCGCCGGCGATCATGGCGTTTCCTCGCGCCGGAGCATGATGTCGACGCGACGGTTCAATGCCCGCCCGTCCGGCGTCGCGTTGTCGGCAATCGGCTGGTCCTCGCCCTTGCCCTCGGGGGTGAGGCGCGTTGCGTCGCCAAGTCCCGGCGCCAGCGCCTTGGCGACGGCCTCGGCACGAGCGACCGAGAGGTCGTAGTTGGACTTGAACGTGCCCGACTGGCGCGGTTTGACGTTGTCGGTATGGCCGACGACCCTGATGGCCCCTGGTTCCGCCGCCAAGGCGGCGGCAATACGGCTCGCCACAGGGGCGAACTCCGGCTTCGTGTCGGCCTTGCCGGTTTCGAAGAGCAGGGAATTGTTGATCTCGACGGTGATGTAGACGCCTTTCATCTCGACGGTCAGGCCACCGCTCTGGATGTCCTGCGCAAGAACCGCACGGACGCGGTCGATCTGGCCGCCCGTTGCCGCCGGGGCCACGGGCTCAACCGGCGCGACCGGCTGCGGTTCTTCGGCCACCGGGCCCAAACCCGCGCGCCGGATGGCGACTTGCGTCGTTGGGGTAAGAGCCAGGAGCTTGGCAGCGAGCGCATCGCCCTGGCTGGTGATGTCGCTGCGCATCCAGAAGAACGCGCCCGTCACCAAGGCCACGCCGGCAGCCGCAATCACCCAAAGCGGCAGCCGGGTCGGGCGCTTTCCCGCCATGGCAGCCATGCCCTGCCAGTGCGGAGAAATCTCGTCATCGGGGCGCGGCCTGAAATAGCGCAAGGCGTCATAAACGTCCTGGCGGACGGTTTCCAGACCGTCGGCTTCGCCTGCGGCGCTGCGGAAAGGCCCTTGAAAGCCGAGCGACAGACAGGCGTGCATGAGTTCGAGCAGGTCGCAGCGCTCCGCCGGGTCGGCGAGGATGGAATTGAGGGCCTCGAAGAAGCCGTTCCCTGGAGCTTCGATGCCATAGAACTGCTTCAGCAGGCTGTGCTGCGCCCATTGTTCCGGGCCGATCCCCGGCAGGTTGGCGATGACGTCGTCGGCTGTTTCGCAAAGTGCGTATCTGGCGATGTGGGCGTCCTCTTCGGCGACCCCTGCATCGGCCACTTTCCATTCGAATTCGTCGATGGACGTCGCGACATGCTGGGCCAACGAGGACGCATCGAGCTCGACGCTCGTCGACCTGAGATGGCCGAGCAACATCAGCAGCGGTGCCGCGGCCGCCATGATGGGGTTCGAGGCGACA
Source organism: Aminobacter aganoensis (assembly GCF_014206975.1). Lineage (GTDB taxonomy): Bacteria > Pseudomonadota > Alphaproteobacteria > Rhizobiales > Rhizobiaceae > Aminobacter > Aminobacter aganoensis. The sequence goes on along the minus strand of NZ_JACHOU010000001.1, from coordinate 175,521 downwards.
AACTGGAGACCATCCACGGCATCGATCAGTGCATCCTGGGAAATGCCCGATTGCGCCGGCGGTTGGTCGTGCCTTGCGGGATGTCTCGCCGTCTCCGGTTTCACACTACCGAACGGCACGCCCTGAAAGATGACCGTACCGGCAGGAGGAGCGGCGTCGCCCGTGTAGATGATCGTCGGATCGGGAACGGAGCTCGGCTGATCCGGCCTTGGCGCGCGACGCGGCGATCCGCGAATAACGGTTCTGCCGTCGGAGCCGGAAGGATCGTCCTTCGAACTCATCGCCGATCACCCGTGGTTCGCACGACGCCCGGCCGCATGCCGTTGCACGTCGATGCCGCCGGCGCCGCCGGTCAATCAGCGCTGCTCGACCGGCCAACACCCGGAAGCATGGTAGTGCAAGGGCATGCCGATTGAAACCGGGGCACCGCAGGTACGGTGAACGGCGGCGCGCTACTTCTTGCCGGCGGACTTGGCGTAGGCCTCGCTGAAATAGGCGAGGAACACATCGAGCATGCCGTTCTCGTGTGCCTGTTCCCTGGCTTCCCATGTGGCGACGAACAGGTCCCAGGCCCGGCTCTTCTTCGAGACGAATGACGAGCCGGGGACCTTGCGCTCGATCGCATCGGGCGACAATTCGGAAAGCAGGCGGGCGAGGGCTGCCTGCATTGCCGCATAGGTGGCGAGTTCATGGGTCTTGAGGTCGCGAAACGCCTCGTCGACGCTGTGCTTGGCGTCGAGGTAGCCCGAGCGCCGCTGGGCGAACATGATCTCGAGGATTTCTTCCGAGCGCGGTATGAATTTCAGCGGATTGTTGTCGACGCCGCCGATCATGGTGCGCTGGCTGCTCTTTGCCAGGGCCTTGGCAGCCGCCCGTGCCTTGAGCAGCAGGGCAAGTTCATCGACGACGGCCCGCAGCACCGCACCGACCTCGGCGGCGACATCCCTGGCATCGCGCTGCAGGAAGACCTCTGGCGAGACCCCGGCGCCTGCTGCGATCAGCCGGAGCAGTTCATTGGCGTCGAGCTGGGGAGCATGGAGCGGGGGCTGGGCGACCTGCTGGGCCGGTGCGCGTGGCTGGGAGCGTGGTTGGCGTGCTGGCTGGACGGCGATGCCAGCCGCCCCTTGGCCATTGGCTGTGTCGGCGAAGAACGGGTCGGCGGCGTGCGACGGCTGGCGTGCGGGATGGCCGGGGGCTTCCCGCTGGGGTGGCGGAGCACCCCAGTCGCCCCATTCGTTGCCGGCAACGTGCGCGCCGCCTTCGTCGATCGAGACGGCGACGATGTAGCGGCCGATCCAGATGCGGTCGCCATGGCTGAGCGGATACGGATCGGAAAGGCGCTGGTCGGAACCGTTGACGAAGGTTCCGTTGCGCGACACGTCGTAGAGCCAGAACGTGCCCCTGTCGTAGCGGACTTCGCAATGCAGGCCGGAAATGAAAAGATTGGGATCGGGCAGGTTCCAGTCGCGGTTTTCACGGCCGATCGCGAAGCCGCGGCCATCGGAGCTGTAGCTCAGCGGCCCGCCATTGGGCAGCCTGTCGACATTCTCGATGGTCAGACTGATGAACATCCGAAATTGCCCGCCAACTCGACTGTTTCCGCCAGCCTCGTGCCAATTCACCCTTTTATTCTAGCAGTTTGCGACGACAACGGCACAGGGGCATTTCGCAGCCACCAGTCGAGCCCTTTCCGCGTGCCCGCTTTGGCCGGCCGAAAAACTTGTGCTAAGCTTCGAAGCTGAAGTCCGGCCGTCCCCGGAGAGGCACGACGCCATGGCTAAAGATCGCGCGACAGTGGTCCGGACTCCCCTTGGCGGCGACGCGCTGACTTTCACCCACCTCATCGGACGAGACGAGGTCAGCCGCTGTTTTTCGTACACGGTGGGCTTCGTCAGCAGCGACGCGGAGATCGATCCGCTGAAGATGCTGGGTGGCGCCGTGTCGGTCGAAGGCGAGTCCGAGCCGACGCGCTGGTTCAGCGGGCTCGTTTCGGATTTTCGCCAGACGCGGATCGAGGACCGGCTCGCCTATTATGAGGCGACCGTCCGGCCATGGCTGTGGTTCCTCGGCAATACCACCGACTGCCGCATCTTCCAGAACATGAGCATCATCGAAATCGTCGAGAAGATCTTCTCGAAGTACGGGGCGGCCAAGTTCGACAAGCGGCTGCAGGGATCGTATCCGCCGCGCGACTACTGCGTGCAATATGACGAGTCCGACCTCGATTTCGTGCAGCGGCTGCTCGAGCACGAAGGCGTCATGTACTTCTTCGAGCACGACGACGGCGAGCATAAGCTGATCCTGGCCGACGCCATGACCAAGCTCAAGCCGCCAAAAGGCTACGAGAAGGTGCCGTACCATTTCGAAGGGCAGGGCACGCGGCGCGACGTCGAATACATCACCGAGTGGATTCCCGGCAGTTCGGTGCGTCCGGGCGCCTATGCCCATACCGACTACGATTTCAAGAAGCCGGGTGCCGACCTGATGGCGAAGTCCGAGCAGGCCTTCGGGCACAAGCTCGCCGACGGCGAGAATTATCGCCAGCCGGGAACGCATCTCGATGTCGGCCGCGGCGACAGCATTGCCGCGGTGCGCCGCGAGGAATTGCAGGCGGTGCACCAGCGCATCGCCGCAGCCGGCACGGTGCGGGGGCTCTTTTCCGGCTGTACTTTCAAGCTCGACGGCTTTCCGCGGGAGGACCAGAACCAGGAATATCTGGTGCTGAGCGTCGAGTATCGGATCTTCGACCCGAGCTACCACACCGGGATCAAGACGGAAGGCGACAACTTCACCGTGGTTCTCGGCGTGGCGCCGGCAAGCCTGCCCTATCGGCCGCCGCGCATCACGCCGCGGCCGATCATGCGCGGGCCGCAGACGGCGACCGTGGTGGGGCCATCGGGCGAGGAGATTTTCACCGACGAGTATGCCCGGGTGAAGGTGCAGTTCCACTGGGACCGCCTGGGCAAAAAGGACCAGAACAGCTCCTGCTTCGTGCGGGTGTCGCAGACCTGGGCCGGCAGCGGCTGGGGCTTCATCCAGATCCCGCGCATCGGCCAGGAGGTGATCATCGACTTCATCGAAGGCGATCCCGACCTGCCGATCATCACCGGCCGTGTCTACAACGCCTCCCAGATGCCGCCTTACGGGCTGCCGGGCAATGCCACGCAATCAGGCTGGAAATCCGACTCATCGAAGGGCGGAGGCGGCTACAACGAGCTGATGTTCGAAGACAAGGTCGGCTCGGAGCTGGTCAATTTCCAGGCGCAGAAGGACCATAAGCTGCTGGTCAAGAACGACCGCACCAAGCTGGTGCAGCACGACCAGTCCGACCGGATCGATCACGACGCGAAGCATTCGGTCGGCCACAACCTGGATGAGGACGTCGGCAACAACAAGACGGTCAAGGTCGGCGTCGACCAGACCACGAACATCGGTTCGAACGACACCGAGACAGTGGGCTCCAACCGCTCGCTGACTGTCGGTTCGAACGAAACCATCGGCATTGGCGCCAACTCGACGGAAACGATCGGCGCCAACCATGCGCAGACGGTTGCCATTGCACAGGCCATCACCGTGGGGGCTGCGCGGGTCGACACCGTCGGGGCGAGCGAGACGCGCACGGTAGGGGCGGCACAGTCGAACACGATCGGCGCCAGCCGCTCGGTGAGCGTCGGCGCCGCGCAGAGCCATAGTATCGGTGCCGACGACAGTTGGCAGGTCGCGGGCAATCAGAGCGTACAGATCAGTGCCGATCAGACCTTCGAGATCGGTGGCGCGAAGTCGACGAGCATCGGCAAGGCCCGCAGCACCAAGATCGCCGACGGCGACACCACCGAGGTTGGTGGCGACCGTGCCCTGAAGATTGCCAAGGGCAGCCTGGTTCAGGTCGGCGAGTCTGGAGCCATCAAGATCGGCAAGGACCTTCTGATCGAGGCGGGCGACTCGATCGTCATCAAATGCGGCTCGGCGGCGATCTCGATGAAAAAGGACGGCACCATCAACATCGAGGGCAAGGACATCACCGTCCAGGGCTCGGGCAAGATCAACGTCAAGGCATCAAGCGACATCACGATGAAGGGTTCGGAGATCAAGCAGAACTAGGGCAGTTGCGATGACAAAGACCGCAAAGCGTATCGATGGGGTTGTGATCGGACTTTTCCTCGGCTTCGACGGGGAGGCACCGCTCGTCGTGTTTCCGGGCAATGCGAAAGAGACAGCGGTTCGCGCGCGCAGCCTGGCGGAGATGAGTTCAGACATGATCGGCGCGGAGGTGGCGCTACTTTTCGAGGGCGGTGACGTCGGCCGGCCGCTCATCGTCGGGCGCATCGTCGCGCCGGCCCGCAAGGCATCTGCGCCACAGGTCATTCGCGACGGCGACCTGGTCAGGATCGTCGCCGAGGAGCGCATGGAACTGCGTTGCGGCAAGGCTACGATCATCATGGAAAAGGATGGCCACATAACGATCCGCGGCACCTACGTCACGAGCCACGCCAGTGCGACCAACCGCATTCGCGGCGGCTCGGTCAATCTGAACTGATGCCAGCGCCGGTGCTGCGAGAGATCGTACGTCAGCACGCCGAGATGGCGGCGTTCCTGTGGACGGTCTACGATCATCACCTGCTTCATCCGGATGAAAACCCCGACATGGACGAGGAACGCCTGGCGAGGCTCGTCGAACGTCTGGAAGCGCATCTCGATGGCTTGCGGGTCGCAGGAGAGGCGGGGCGTAAAATCGCCCTAGAGCGCTACACGGAGTACCCGGAGGCGGGGGAGCTTTTCGTCGTCAGGATGCTGGACACCAAGCGACCGATCCGGGTGGGAGACCTGGAACTGGAGAAGGTGAGGGCATTCCTCGCGGCGAACGGCGCAGCACCTCAGATATAGCGCCTGGTCATGTCGATAGCCTGGATATAGAGGTGCCCATCATAGCCGAATTCGAACCCCGACCAGCCGCTGCCGTCGAACACGAAGACCTCTTTCCAGCCAGTAATGACGAGCAGTTCATCCGACGGCTCCATGGCGTAGGCAAATCCGAGGGCACGGAACTTCTTCAGCTTTCGATCTTGCTGAACGAAAAGCCCGAAATCATTGTCGCCCCAGTAGCGTGCCCCCTTGAAGTCGCGGATCGACATGAAGTCGCTGTCGGGTGCGTCGACCTGCTTCAGTTCGCTGTCGCGGTACTCGAAACAAATGCCGTCTTCGCAGCCGATGCTGACGGTACCATCGCCGGCGACATGGATAGCCTGAATGGAACGGTTGAAATCGAGCGGGACCTGTCGCCAGCTGTCGCCCACCAAATGCAGGAGCGTGCCGTGGTCGCCTGCGACGTGAAGCTGCGAGGCGGATGGTCCGTGCATGGTCCTCAGGAATGCTGACACCAGGGGCCTGATCGGCTTCCAGGTGCCGCCCTCGAACCGGCAGACGCTGCCGTCCTCGCCATAGGTGAACAGCGGCCCGCCCGCCGGCAGGAACAGCTTGTGAAAGAAGGGCTCCGGCGCCCGCGCAGTGGTGCGCGCCGTTCCGCGCAGGAAATGGGTGAGGCCGCCCACCTCCAGAAGCACATGATCCTGTGGCGAGGTGCTGATGTGTGACAGCATCTGGTTTTCGAGTTGCAACAGAATGTCGAACCGGGCCTGGCGGCCATTGAAATCGACCAGCAACAGATAGGAGCGGCCACGCTCCCTGTACTCGTCGCTCAACTCGACGGACACGCCAAACAGCGTGCCGCCGACGTGGAACGCCCGCATCGCCTCCAGGTAGATTTCAGCGGGCGGGACCTGGTCGATGTCCTTTTGACCCGTCATTTGACCGTCCTGTGGCGCATGGTCCGCATTTCATTCAACTCCTCCATGGTCTTCTCGGGAGGCGGTGGGCCGACGACACTCTGCATATAGGCCATGAAGACCATCGACAGGCACTTGGCGACCTTCTTTTGCGTAGCCGGGCCCGCGTCCCTGCACTCCTTGTGCTGCTCGGCGATCGATTTGGTGCCCTTGGCGACAGCGCCGCGCAGCTTGGGCGACCTGCCCGTCTGTGCCATGCGCTTGTCGTTGTAGTCGTTGACGGCCTTGGTCTTGGTATCGTGCGGCGTGTCCTTTCGGCTGCCCTTGCCGGTTTCCTGGAAACCGCCCCCCTTCTTGTGCTTCATCGAGCGGATGCAGACGCAGGGTGCCCTGCGGACGCTGTATTCCTTCCACTGATCGTAGGACGTGTTGCTCGCCCGATCCTCCTGGAAATACTCGTTTCCGACGTAGTGCTCCGACTGGTAGCCCTTGGGGCATTTCTTCTTGTTGTGGGGGTGAAGCCGCAGGTTCATCTTTTTCAGAAGCTTGCCGCAGGTAATGCCGCCGACATTCATCTTGAGCACATGCACCCAGGGCGGGGTGCCCGCTTGTGGCGAGGCATGATCGTTGGTCGCCATGTCGGTGAAGCGGATGACCGGTTCACCGTCGAACTTCACATCGTTCGACCATGAGTGGAAATATTCCTTACCGGTGTTTTTCGAGGTGATGATGTTCTTTTTGGGCGCGCAACCGGCCTCGGTTCCGGACGTCTTCGACAGATACGACTTGTTCTTGATGTTGACGGTCTTGCCGGCGATCTTGACCGTACCTGTCCCCTTGTCGGTATCGCCTGACATGCCGAAGCTGGGGTAGGGAATGGGCACGCCCGGCGGTGTCGCCGGCGTCTGGGGTGGGGTGAAGCAGGTGTCGGGGAAGGCAGCTATGGTTTTTCCGTCGCTGCCCTTGCCCGAAATCTCCAGCCCGTTGGCGTAGACATTCGCCATCACTGCACACGCGCGGAAAAGATGGCCGCGCCGCAGGCGCCGCTGTCGCCGGAGGCCTCGACCAACACGGGCGTACCGGCTGCATATCCCTTGGCGGCCGCGGCCATCGCCATGCCTATCATCACCGGCACGACCGCCGCCCCGACATTGCCAAGCGACTCAGCCGGGGACCAGATGTCCTGGAAGCCATGGGCGCCGCGAACCAGCCGGATCGAGGCGAGGGCCGATTGCTTGAACCAATATTGCTCGCCGACCAGATCGGCGATCCTGTAGCCGAGCTGCGCCATCTCTATCCCGCATTCGCCGAGCGCATCTCGATATGCCGCCGTCATGCCGTCGCCGCGCAGGGGAAGATGCGCGCCGTTTTCGTCGAGGCCATTGTAGATGAATGCCGGTTCGCGACTGAGGCCGAGCCCGGCAAGCCGAAAGGCGCCACGGCTCGCCTTGCCGCAAAGGATGGCCGCAGCAGCCTCCCCGGGAATGAAGCCATTGGCGTTGTCCGGTGTCAGCAGCCGGTTCTCGCCCAGGAAATGTGTGATCGTCCCCGAGGTCAGGTAGCTGTCGACGCCTGCAATGACGACATATTCGGCCTCTGCATCCGCCAGAAGCCGGGCGGCGGTACGCAGGGCCGCGTGCCCTGAGGGCCTGCCCTCGCTAATCACGCGTGCGGGTCCGTTGGCCGGCCCTGCCAGCAGGTCGCCAATGCGCTGCACGAGCCGCTTGCTGTCGGTCACTGGAGCGCCGGGACGCGCGGGTTCGGCAACACACAGGATCAGGTGCGTCGCCGCAGCCCTTGCCTCAGGCAGGGCATCGAAGCACTCGCGTATCGCCGCCGCCGCCATGTAGGCCATGCGACGCTCGCCAAGCATTTCGTGAACCAGCGGCACCGGAGCGCCGACCAAGGCCTCATCCGGGCCCGACTGGAAGCCCGTTTCCCGAAATCCGTCCAGGCGCGCCCGCATCGCGGCGCAGGCCGAAGGCGCGTCGAGGCCGACGGCCGTGACCATCCCGCTGGCAAGAATGGCGAGATGGGCGGTCATGCGGCATCCTGTTCGTCGTCCACGAATTCCTGCCGCTTCGCCACGTCGCGGGCGTATTCCTTGCCCTCTCGCCGAGCCCTGAGCATCGTTTCGGTTGGCGGGCCTATCCAGGCCTCCTCGAACTCGGTGATGATCTTCAGTATCCGCACGTCTGCCCGCCACACCATCGACAGACGGCGGTTGTCGGGGTCGAACAGCAAGGTGTCGGGCAGGATCGAGCGTTCCAACACTTTGTCGCCGTCGCGGAAGATCGTCATCGGCAATGTGGCCTGCGGCAGGGTGAACCAAGTCTTGCCCTGGGGCGTGAGGTTGACGAGCACCACCTCCTCGCCGCCGTTCGGCGGGTCGATCTGCTGGTCGGGCGGGGCCATCTGGAAATAGCGTTCGTCGAAGTCCGGCGGCAGGAAGGGGAAGATGTTCTTGGCCCAGTTGTCGTCGTAGGTGCCGCCATGTTCGATGCGGCCCGGCCAGCCGCGTCCCATCGGGCCGAAGCTCATCGGCCTGTAGTCGCCAAAGGGCGAGGCGATGTCTTCGCCGATGGCCTGGGTGTTCGGCAGCCTGAGCCCCGGGATCAGGTTCTGGTTGCGGGTGCGCGCCCAGCCGGTGCCGACGGGATTAAGCTTGTAGCTCGCCGGCAGCTTGTCCTCCGGGTCGAGGCGATCGGTGCCGCCCCAGGCGGTGTCGTAGGAAAAGTGCTGGCGAAGAAAGGGCTGCGGCGCCGTTGCCATGAACAGCGGCCCGCGCGCGCGCCATTCGCGGGTGCCGACCACCTCGAAGAGCTTTTGCCAGGCGCCGATCTTGATGCCCACCGGCACGCGTTCGACCGGCCGTCCGCCGGGCGCATAGGCGCAACCATTGGCGATCACGTCGCAGCGCGGCTTGCGGAAGGCGAAGTCGGTTTCCCAGAGCGTGGCGGAATAGCCGGGTGCGCCGCTGGGGATGTCGGCCATGACTAGCGGCACCTGTTCGGTCGACTTGCGCACTGGCCCGCCGGGAGTGGCGGGGAAATCGAACGTGCCCTTGACCACCACGACCAGGTACTCGCGGGCTTCCTTGTCCATGCCCATGGTGAATTCGTGGACGAAGCCGGTCTGGTTCCAGATCTGCATCAGCCGGTCTCCGCGTTCGCCGCGAGCAGCCGGTCCAGCGCCGAGCGCGGCTCGGCGGGATCGACGTCCATCGGCACGCAGGTCTTGGTCCAGAACAGCATGCCGAGAACGGCCTCGCCGTGGGCTTCGCTCGTGGGGAAAGGCAGTCCGGCCAGTTCTTCGGCGAACGCGTCGGGACCGACATCGCCATGCCGCGCGGCGTCGGCCACGGCCTCCACATCGTCGAACCACTCCACTGCCGAGACAGCCAGGCTATCCAGCGCGACAGAAACCGGAGCGGCAACGGTCAGCGGAAAACGGCGGCCGGCGCGGTCGCTGCTCGGCACGACGATGCCGGCCATCGGCCCATTGGCCCGGCTGCCGAGCAGGAAGCGCAGGGCGACATCGTCGGCCCAGAGGTCAAAGGATTGCAGCGGCGCCAGATGGCTTGCGACCCAGCGATCCCAGGACCGCACGAAGTCGCCCGGCAGGCCGCGACCGACAAAATCGCCGGTCGCCGGGATCTTGCCGTAGAAACCGGTGCCTAGATGTTCGAGGGACACGTGAACCTCTTGAACATCTGGAGGTTGTAGGGATTTTCCACGCTTGCCGCCTTGAGCTCGAAGTCGGCATAGAAGTTCTTGGCGCCCAGGCGCAGATTGTAGACGTCGGAAAGGGCCGTGCCGGTGAAGCGGCCCTTGGTCAGCAGCCGCAGCCAGGCCCAGCTGCCGGTCTCGTTGACGATCACTTCGGGCGAACCGTCGATCGGCTGGAAGGCGAGCGAAATGGTGCCGGTGCCATCCTTGCCCGGCCAGGTCATCGGCTGCGGGCGGGTGGCGTTGTTGAAGTAGACGAGGCTCTGGCCATCGAGGTTGAGCGTCACGCGGGTGACTGTGGGCGACAAATCCTTGGGCTCGAGTGTGAAGCTCATCAGCGGCCCGGTGCCACCGGGGAACAGATCATCGCGGATGCGCCGCGCCTGCTCGAAGGCGGCGAGGGCGGAGGCGTCGAGGCCGAAATCGGCGCGCCAGGTCCAAGGCTGCTTGGCGGTGTCGACATAGCTGATCAGATGATCGTTGGTGAAGGCGTCGATGAGCCCTCCGGGACCAAACAGGCGGGCGAAATCGCGGACGTTGACGTCGACGGCGCTTTGCGGGCTGAAGGGATAGCGGTCAGTCAAGGCCGCCTGGCAGAACGGCAGGATGTCGGCGCGCCAGATGGCGTTGAGCTCGGAGGTGACAGCCTTCTCGGTCAGGCCGCTGGTGTCGCCGGCGATGCCGCCGAGCCAGTCGTCGATCGGGTCGGGCAGAATCTGCGCCTGGCGCGCGACGGCACCGGTCAGTTCGGCGAGGCCACCCTGCTTCTTGATGGCATCCTGCGGGTCGGGATTGGCGGTGACGGTTTGCAGTACGTTTGACAGCGCAGTAAGTGCGACGACTGCGGCATCGAGCATGGGCGGCTGACCGTCGACCTCGGCGACAGCCCCCTTGAGCGGCTTGAAATGCTCGGCGACGAGCGTGCCGGTCATGTCGACTTCGGCGGCCGAGCCTGCACGCGGCAGCAGCTTGGCACCCGCCTTGGCGAGCTTGCCGACCTTGCCGAGCTTGCCGAGCAGCTTGTTGGCGCCCTTGGAGGCCGCCTTGTTGTCGCCTGCCGGCTCTTCGTCCGAACGCACGAGATCGGTTTCGTGGACCACCGCCGTGACCAGGCGCTTGAGGGCGGAATCGGCGCTGGAGAGGTCCTTGAGGTTTTCGCTGGCGACGTTGAGATCGGTCAGAGGGGCCAGCCGGATGTCGCGCAGCAGGCTATCCCACTGGGCGATGAAGTCCTCGTAATAGAGCTTGAGGATGTCCTCCGACAGCGCCGACACCGAGGTTTCCGCGTTTTCGGCGCAACCGCCGGCAAAGACGGCGCGGTCCAGGGCCGCCTGGGCGGCTACCTCCTCGAGGCGGTCGAGAATGACGTCGTGGAAACCGGCATAGGTGAAGGCGCCCGAAATGCCGACACGCATCGTCTTGTCCGAACGCCGGGCAAACACCTTGGAGCCGTTCGGGCCGGCAAAGTTTGCCGGGATCCACTCCTTCAGCTCGGCGACGGCGGGATCGGCCAAGAGTTGCTTGTAGGCGCGCGCAGGCAGGGAAATGGTGCAGACGCTCTTCAGCGCCTCGGCGACCAGCGCGGGGTCGGGCGCGACGTAGCTGGCATCGACCGTCATGCGGCGGATGGCGGCAAGCTGGTGCTCTTCGGCGTCGGCGGTCGGGAAGGGCGCCACCGGCGCGAATTCGGGCAGATCGTTGACCCACCAGGCCTGCGCGAAATCGGGGTCCATCTGCGACAGGCCGGTCATCATGCGGTAGGTCTTGAGCGCACCCAGCATGAACTCGGGATCGCGAACCTGTCGCCACATCGTCGTTTCGAGCAAGGCCACCATGCGCGGCTCGAGGATGTTACGCAGGGCATGGTCGTAGCTGTCGGCCTGGGCTCGCAGCAGCTCCGGCGAGGCCGTCGGGCCAAGCAGGTCGCGGACACCGCTGGGCGGTGCGGTACGGGCACCGGCCACCTCCGACATGGCGGCAAGGGCGACGTCGATGTCGGGCGCGTCAACCGGCGCCGGGCGGGCGGACAGGGGCGCCAGCGGTGCCTGCAAAGCCTCGAGCTGACCCGCTTGTGCCGCGATGGCGTTGCGGTTGTCGTAGTAGGACAGGCCGAATAGAATGCCCGCCAACAGCACGGCTGCGCCTGACGCGGCGGCCGCGGCGCGCCATATCCAGGTGCGGCGGCGCTGGGCGACCGGATCGAACATGCCGAGGCCGGCTTCCTTGAAGACGACTTCCGTGAGCAGGTTCTTGAGGAAGAAGCTGCGCTTCTCGACGCGAGGCGAGGCCATCGCCCGCCGTGGCGGCAAGCCGAACGACGAAGAAAGTGCCGCGGTCAGCCGGTCGATCGGCGCGCCTTCCTGCGTTGCCGACGTGAGATAGACGCCGCGCAGCCAGGCGCTGTCTTCGTAGCGGCTCTCACCGAAGATCTGCTCGACCAGCAGCCGGACCGGCTCGGACAGGCTTTCGACCTGGGCCGGGAAGCGGAAGATCTCGGCCCGATTGGCGAGGGCGTCTTCATCTTCGAGGCGCGGAACCAGCCGCTTCTCGAGCTCGGTCGCCAGAAGCGAGATCTCGCTCGCCACCATCTTGCCGTCGACGCGCGCGTCGGGTGCGAACGTCGCGCCCCAGACTTGTTCGCGGGCTGAAGTGGAGAGGCCCCCGAAGAAGGGCTCGAAGCCCTTGATCAGGTCGGCCTTGGTCAGCATCAGATAGACCGGCAGGCGGATTTCCAGGCGCTCGTTCAATTCGGACAGGCGCCGGCGGATCTTGCGCCCGTGCGCCTTGATCGCTTCGTCGCCCTCGGAAAGCGCATCGATTGACAGCGCGACGATGACGCCGTTGAGCGCCCGCCTGCCGCGATGCTTCTTCAGCAGGTCGAGGAAGCCCAGCCACTCCGCGGCATCGACATCCGGCTGGCTTTCCTGCTGGACGTAGCGGCCGGCGGTGTCGATGAGCACCGCGTGTTCGGAGAAGAACCAGTCGCAGTTGCGGGTGCCGCCGACGCCCTGGATGTCGTCGGTCAGGTCGATCGGGAAGTTGAGGCCGGACTGGCGCAGCGCCGTGGTCTTGCCGGTGGCGGGCGGGCCGACGATGACGTACCAGGGCATCTCGCGCAGGAACTTGCGCCCGCCGAGCTTGCGTCGCTTCATCTCGTCCATCAGGCCCTGGAACTTGGCGCCGACCGCCGCCACGCTCTGCTCGCCCGGGGTGAGCGGCTTTTCGACAGCCGGGGCGGCTATCTCGGCGACGAAGACCCGGTTGGCGCGTATGGCCCGGCGCTGGGCGAGGATCAGCCAGATCAGCCAGAGGATGACAAGGCCGGCGATCATCGCCATGCGCACGGTTTCGGAGGCAAAGGGCGTGCTTTGGCCGACGGCGACGATCGGGCCGAAGATCCAGATGATCAGCGACAGCAGCGCCAGGCCGATCAAGGTCCAGAGCCACCGCGATGTCAGTACCGCCCAGAGGAAGCGCAGGATGAACATCTGTCACAGCCTCTTTTCGACCAGCACTTCGACACGGCGATTGAGCGCGCGCCCCTCGCGGGTGCCGTCGTCGGCGACCGGGTCGGTGGCGGCGCGGCCTTCCGAGCGCACGCGCTCGCGCGGCACGCCGTTCTGGACGAGGATGTCGGCAATCGTCGCAGCGCGTGCCTCCGACAGGCGCTGGTTGGTCGACAACGGATTGGTACGCTGCAGCGGGATGCCGTCGGTATGGCCGACCACAGTGATGTTTCCGATCAGCTCCTGGTTTTCGAGGATGACCTTGGCGATCGACGTGATGAGGGGCTGGAAGCCGTCGGTCAGTTCCGCACGCGACGACTGGAACAGCTCGGGATTGCTGGCCTGGATGACGAGGCGGGCGAGGGACACGCTTTCGGCGCCCTTCAAGGCCGGGCGCAGCCCTTCCGGCGCGGCGGCGGCGAACTCCGGCAGCAGGGCGAAATCGACTGTCTCGACCGGCGGTGCCTCGGCCTGTGGCGCGGTCCGCAGCAATTCGGCGCGGTCGGCAGGCGGCAAGGCACGAACCAGCGTTGTCAGTTGAGTCGCCTGGTTGCTCAGGCCCATCGACAGGCCGACATAGATGGCTGTCGCCAGCACGGCCGCGATGACCGCCATCACCCACAGCGGGACGGTAAAGCGCGGCGGTTCGTCGGACGCGACGACGCCGCGCCAGTTGGGCGACAGCGATGCATCCTCGGCATCGGCATTGCGAAAGAAACGGGCGGCGGCGACGCGTACGGCGTTCAGCGAGCGATCGCCGGCGCGTCCGGGGACGCGATATTTGCCGCGGAAGCCGAGCGCCATGCAGTAGTACTGCAGCTCCAGCATTTCCTGGTCGCGGTTGGGATGCCGTTCGAGCTCTTCCAGGCGCGAGAAGAACTGTGCGCCGGCGTCGACATCGCCGCGTAACATGACGACGAGCGGCTGGCGCGGCCAGATGCTGGCGCCGCCCCAGGGCGTGTTGAGGGCGAGGTCGTCGAGCAGGGCAGCGACGGACCAGGCAGCCTGGTCGGCCCGTTCGAGCGACGATCCGGCTGCGACGGCCGTGTCGCGGGCGCGGACCAGTTCTTCCAACAGCCGCGTGCGCAGAACTTCGGGGTTTTCCGGCGGCAGGGCGTTTTCGAGCTCGGGAGCGAATTCCAGCAGGGCTGAAAACGCATTGACCAGCTTGTTGGGATGGGCGCGGGCCCGTTTCAGCGGCGCGGCCGTAAACGGCATCGGCGCGCGCGGCATCGGCGTGCCGACCATGCGTATCCGGGTACGCTCACGATCCTCCGACAAGCCGAAAGGATCGTCCTGGCTCATCGCGTCACCTGTTCACCGAATAGCAGTCGACCTGCGGCTCGCTCGGCAGCACGCCGGATACGCCGATGACGAATCCGGGTGCATCGAGGAGGGAGGCCCAATGCTCGCTTCTCTGGTCAAGCTCAAGGCAAAGACGGTCGCCGTCATAGGGGATTTCGCGCGGCTGCGAGTGCAGCGGCTTGAGCGGAATGCCGGGCAGGCGCGACTTCCAAAGGCCTTCGAATTCGCCTGCGGCGCCGACGGTCGCCTGGTTGACGAAGATCTTGCGCAGGGCGTCTTCGGACAACTCGGAGCCGACGCGGATGACGATGCGGCTCGCCACCAACAGCTTCGGATTGTCGATGCGCACCTTCCAGACATTGGTCGAATGCCGCATGACGGGCAGTGCGCGGGACTTGGGCTCGACATAACGCAGGCTGAGGATCAGCGAACGCAGCGTGTCGGCAAGCGCCGAATAGGCCGGCCCCGGCGCCATGTGGTCATAGATCGGCAGTTCGGCCAGCCGGCGCGAATTCGATCCATATGTCGCCATCGAACCGGCGAGGCCGGCAAGTTCGAGGTAGAGATCGGCAGGATGGAAGATGTCCTGCGCCAGCATGTGCGCCAGGCGCGGGCGCGCCGCGTTGGCGAGATTGAGCATCAGCAGGTCTTCGACGCTGCGCCCGGGCCCGCCGAGCACCATCTTGGCGTGAGCCTCGGCGATCTGGTCGAGGCCGGTGATCACCTCCTGCAGCAGTTGCGCATACCAGGGCACGGCGCCCGTGGCCAATGTCGGCGGCAGGAAGCTGGCGTCGACGGCAACGCCGCCGTCGGCGCGAAGGCCGGTGATCTCGGTGATCGGCAGCGCCGTGTAGCCGCCGATCGACTTGCCCGGGGCAAGCAGCAGCGCTTGCGGCCGTGCGATCTCGATTTCCTCGGGGTCCGATCCGCCATGCACCGCGTCGCGCACGGTGACGATGCGGCCGCGATAACGCGCGCCGCTGGTCTCGGCATGAGCGGGGTCGAAGCCGACGCCGCCGGGCGGCTCCAGAGGAACGGCGATGAGCACCGGGCCGCCACCCATGTCGGCGGAGATTGCCAGCGGCTTCGGCGGGTCCATGGTTTCGGGGATGGCGAAGGGCGTTCCGTCGGGAAAGATGCCACGGGCCGACAGGACTGCCACCTGTCCGGCCTCCAGCAAGGCGGGGTCGAGCGTCAGTGCGCGAAAGCCGAACGTATGCAATTGCCCGGCCTGCAGGGAACCGCGCACCGTCGCTTCGAAGAACCGGTCCTGTTGCTGGAAGTGCTGGGTCCGGAGGAACAGCCCTTCGGACCAGAGCACCCTGTTTGAGTCTGTCATGCGGCAACTCTCTGCATCGGGAACTCCTGATATGGCCGGTCAGGCCGAAATGCCTCCGCTGCCGAGGGTCACGGCGATCGTCAGGGTCGATCCGGGCGAGACCGATTTCGTCGTTCGCCAGGTGCGGCCCGTCGGTTCGCGGACGAGGGCGACAAAGCCGAGCGCGGTTGCCTCCGGTTCGACGGTGATCGTTTTCGACGCGCCCTGACCGGGGCCGACCGAAAGCGTGTCGGAGCCGAGCAGGTCGCCGGCAAGAGCGGCGCCAGCGTCGCCCTGCAGGGCAAAATAGTCCGCCGAGTTGAACTTGCCGGTGCTCTTCAAACGCATGACGAGTACGGTCACCGGCCTGTCGCCGCCGTCAGGCCCGGGGTTCATGCCGGCTTGACCGCTCACGTTGACGGTAACTGTGGACGGTTTGGGCGGCCCGCTTTGGCAGGCGGTCACCAGTCCTGTAGCGCCGAGAGCAAGTATGAAGTCGCGCCGGTCGATCATGCGTCGTCACTCCTCTTCATAGGCGTTGCGGAAATCGGCCCCGATCTCGCCCATGAAGCGCGTCTCGGCGCTCACGGCGATCTCGCGATGACGTTTCTTGTAGAGGTCCCAAAGCTTGGCGCCGCGGCCGCCGGCCAGCAGAGTCTCGATCGACGAACTCGATTTCAGCTCCTCTTCGAGCGCGACGGGATCGAAGCGGTCGATCATATGGCGCAGCGCGCCCTGCAGGCCGCGCCAGGCACGAACATGGTGGTGGGCGAGATCGCGGATCGCGTCGGCAATCGCCGGCTCGCCCGCGAGGAAGCCCGGGCTGCGCTCGGCGAGGATGGTTGCCAGGACGTCGTCGACGGTGGGCAGGAATTTGAGCGGATTGACCTCAGAAGAGCCCACGACAGTCTGCTCGATGCGGGCATTGCCCTTTTCCTCGGCCCGCTTGCGCAGCAACTGCATCAGGCCCTCGAGCATCAGGCGGTACTCGCGGCCGAATTTTTCCATCTCGGCAATCGGATCCCGGCCGGATGCGTCGCCCTGGTCGAGACCGATGCCGCGCAGAAACGCGGCACGAAGGGCGCTGTCGGACGGAAGGGGCGCCTGTGGCTGGGCGGCGTTCAATTTCTCGCGGGCACGAAGGGACGGAGGCGGCGGAGGTGGCGCGTCGGCCCGGCGGGGCGGCACATCCCACGGCGCCGGTTCCGGATCCTTGTTTGCCGGCCTGTCCGGCGGGGCGCTGACCGGCGGATCGACCGGTTGCGGCTTTCCTGGCGACAGCGGCGGCATGGCGAAACCGGCGTCGAATGTCTGTTCCGGCTGATGCGGCGGCTGCGGCTTGGCGGGGTGAGGGTCGACCACGGCAAAACCGAATGGGTCGGCGTAGGCGGAGGTGCCGTTCCTGGCATCGTCCGGATGTCCGTTCGCGGCGGGAGTGGACACCGGATCGAGGCTGAAGGGGTCGTCGAAAGCCGGCGAACTGCGTTCGGATTTGTCACCACGCTCGTAGGCGCGGAACGCGCCAGCCTCGGGCTGTTCGAAGGGATTGGGCAGTTCGGCGGGGCGTGGCCGTTGCGGCTCCTCATCGGTCTTGAGCGAAAAGAAGTCGTCGGTGCCCATGCCGACCGGGACACGCGATGCCGCCGGTTGTGATGGCTGGGGCGCCGATGTCTTCGGCGGCAGCGGTTTGTGCGCCGATGGCTGGGCTGAAGGTTGCAGTTCCACGGCGACGACATAATCGCCCAGCCGCAGACGCATGCCGTGCCTGAGGCGCGCCGCGTTGCCCGATCCGAGCGGGCTGCCGGCATCGTCGATGAACAAGCCGCTGCTCGACGTGTCGGTGACGAAATAGCCGTCGTCTTCGGCCGTGATCCTGCAATGGGCGCGCGAGACGAACATGTCGGGGTCTTCGATCTGCCAGTCCGCGTCGGAACTGCGACCGATCACAAGTTCACCCTTGTCCAGCCGGGACTGGCGCACCGCCTGTGCGCGCGGTCCCTGCTCAAGCGTGAGGAGCAAGCTCATGCCCCGACTCCCGCCATTTCGGGCCGCCAGCCGACAAGTGTCCGCAGGCGCATGTCTTCAGCATCGTCTCTTTCCGCAGGGGGCGCAAGCCACGCCGTTCGGCCGAGCTCCGCGGTGCCCAGGCGCGCCGGCGGCACCTGCTGGCGTGCCAGCACGATCCGCAGATCGACGTCGAGCAACTCGCCGAGAAGGTCGCGGATGGCGCGCTTCAGCACCGCCAGTCTTTTGCTGCCCGGCAGGAATGCCCGATAGGTTTCGAAGTCGAGAGGTCCGATGCGCAGCTCGACCCGGTTCTGGCGGCTGAAGCTGCGCGGCCCGATGGTGGCGCTCCGCCCGAGTGCCGCGCTGGCCTGACCGATCCTGGTCTGCAACGCGGCAGGGATCTCCAGCCAGGAAGCGACGAACTCCTTCAGCCGGATAGGCACATTGAAGGCTTCGGCGACGAACAAAGTGAGCCGCTCGGGTCCGTCGACCTGGCTTGCCAGGGCCGCGGCCTGCCGCAGCTTGACCGAATCCAGGTCCGGATCGTTGGCATTGTGGGTGTCTGGAAGGCCGATTCCGGCCATGGCTTCCAGCATCGAGCGGACGCGACCGCCGATGGCGCGCTCGACCTGCACGCCGGGATGTGCGTCCGCCCAGGCGCGATAATACAGGGCAATCATCCGATGCTGCAGGATGTTGACGAAATCGACGAATGTCGTGTCGCTGGTCTGGTGCGCGTCAGCGCCGACAAACCAGCGCTGCGACAGCCTGTCGAGCACCCAGCGCGTGACATGCAGCGGCAACGGACCTTCCGGCCCGAGCAGGCCGAGATTGGCGACGGTGACGCGTGCCGGGGCCTTGTCGGTCGCCGGCTGGAATTTGACCACGTCCTGGGTGGAAAAGCCGAGGCGCACATGCTGGCCAAGCCGCGCAGGCTCGCGGTCGAGGCGACCGGAGTGGCCGAAAAGCCGGTTGCCACGTTCGAGTTGCCGCAGCAGCTCGAAGAAATCATAGGCGTCGGTCGGCACACCGCTCGCCTCTAGATCAGGAAGCGGTTGCCGGGCGTCATCGGCCATGGCACGTCCTCCTGTCGCTGGAGCAGTCGGGTTCGGGTGCGAATGAAGCCGTTGATGCCGGCATGGCGGGCAAACAGCCGCGCCAGCAAGGCCGACAGCAAAAGCGAGCTTTGCCCCGACAGGACGGACTGATCGACGTGGAGCATGACCTCGGTGCCGCGGCCGAAGCACATCGGCCCCGGTATCGCCAGCCGCTCGATCACCGGCTGCGAGTCGATGCGGACGATGGAGCGCACATGGCGGCCGAGCACCGGATCGCCGCGGTCGGCATAGAGGTCGAGCAAGGCATGCAACGGATCGACGCCCCGTCCGTCCTTGGCCAGGCTCAGGAAGTTGAGGGACAGCTGTGCCACCAGCCGCCAGGCCAGTTCGTCGGCTCGGGATTCGGCGTCGGCACCGGCGGGCAGGGCAGCGGGGATGGAATGCTGCGGGGCGCGCAGAGCGCCGAGCAACCTGATGGTCTCGACCGGGTCACCGCTTTCCAGCGACAATGAGGGATTGTCGTCGAGGATCGGCAGATCCCGGTTGGTGCAGAGCGCGGTGATCTCGATCCGCTTGAGCGTCCGGCCCGTGGGCATGCCGACCGGCCGCGAGATGGCGAGAAAGACGTCATCGCCGGTGTAGGTCGTGCGCGTCATGCCCTCGCGCCGCTCGTCCTCGGTCGGACGGCGGGGCCGGCGTTCGGTCGAATAGACCCAGCCATTGCCACGGTTCTGGCCGAGGCTGAACAGCGCCGGGATTTCAGCATCGGCGCCTTCGGATTCGGCATCCTCGACATGCGTGATGCGGTAGATCTCGAAATCGCGCGGCCGGGTGCGATCAGCGTAGAGCACCTGCCGGGTGCGGCGCGCGTCGAGTTCTATGACGTTGCACTCGCGTTCGAACAAATTGATCAGCGGAGTGGCAAAGAGCTCGAAATCGGCAGGCGCGAGATCGGCGAGTTCCGGTGCCGCCCGCCGCAACAGGAAGACGATGTCGAGGCCGGAGTCACAATTTCGGATCACAGGCTGCAGTTCGCCGATGCGGACGTAATGGAACCGCTCCGGCATCATGAAATATTCGCGCAGGAGGCGATAACCCTCGAACGTCGGGCGTGTCCGGGGCATCAGCGCCTCGGCATCGCCTATGCCGACCATTTGCGGTTCGGGCAGGAGCGCCAGCCTGCCCTGCTTGCCTGCCTGGCGCCCGCCGACGGCGGTGCAGACGCCGAAGATGGTATCGAACAGCAGTGCCGCCTTGGTGCGGCCGGCAAAATGCAGGTCGAGCCGGTCGAGCGCCAGTTCGCTGAGCTTGCCCTTGCCGGTGCGGGCGACTGTGATGCGCAGCGCGGCCTCGCTGGCGACGCCTGTGGGCGCCGCGATGCCGGCCGCGGCAAGGGCGCTGCGGTCCTGGTAGTAGCCGACCGAGGCGATTTCCAGCGGCCAAAGGGTGACGTCCTGCGCCGTGGTGAAGGTCATTCGGGTGGAAAGGCCCGGCTGCAGGCTCGACACCAGGCGGGTGCCGCGCTTGACGACGTGACCGGCATTCATCGTCTGCACCTGCTGTCCCGGCTTCAGCACCGCCATTGCCGTAGCCGGCGTCGGCGACA
This sequence comes from Aminobacter aganoensis, assembly GCF_014206975.1. Taxonomy (GTDB): domain Bacteria; phylum Pseudomonadota; class Alphaproteobacteria; order Rhizobiales; family Rhizobiaceae; genus Aminobacter; species Aminobacter aganoensis. The sequence continues at coordinate 155,210 of NZ_JACHOU010000001.1, read as the reverse complement.
GCAGGTCGGGATAGAGGACCTCGAGCACGCTGCGTGCAAACCTGGAGCGCTCGGCATCAACTTTCAGCCTGGTGCGTGCCGCCAGAAAGGCCACGCCGTCGAGCAGGCGCTCGACATAGGGGTCGGGGCAGGGCGCGGTGTCGAGCGAGAGATTGCGCGCGACCGCCGGATGCATGTCGGCGAATTCCGCTGCGAGCGTGCGGATGTGGGTCAGCTCCTCCTCGTAATACTCCAGGAAGATCCGATCCATTCTATGCCTCGCCGTATTCGGTCCGCGCCAAGCCGTTGTCGAGGTTGATGGTGGTCCGAAGCCGCAGTCGTTCCGGCGTCGGCGTCATGATCAGGACCCCGTCGATTTCGATCTTCAGCCCCATGCTCTTGTCGTTGAGGGTGACGGTCACCTTGGTCGCGCTTTCCTTCAGGCGCGGCTCGAAATTGCCGAGAACGGTCTTGATTTCGCGGGCCAGTGAATCGCGGTCGAAATCGCGCGACGAACGGCCGGAAAAGGACGGCACGCCGTAATTGACCACGCTGCGGCGCACTTCCGGAAAATCCGCGAGGTTGAGGCGGTTGTCGGCGACCTGCTCATCCTCGACGTCGGAAAGCAGCGGAAGGGCCTCGAAGCGTTCGGTGTTGAAAAGCGCCTCGATGTCGCGGCGCACCGCCTCGCGCAGCACGCGTGCGGAAACGACGATTCCCCGGCTTTCCAGTTCTGCCCGGTTGCGGTTCTGGAAGACGAGCCGGTGCAGGCGTTGCTTGTGGTCCGGGGTCAGGTCGAGGTCGGAATCGATGAGCCGCGCGCTGCCGGTGATCAATCCATCGACACGCTCGCTGCCAAGTTCGTTGTCCAACGACTGGCGCAGGCCCTCGATTTCCGAGCTCAGGCCCGGCAGGTCGTTCACCAGCCGGTCCCATAGCGACGGCTGCGACGCCTCTCGCCTTGCTTGCTGAACTCCACTGGCCTTCATCATGCAGCACCAGGGCGTCTATGCGGGGCCTCACAAGCCGGTTGCAACGCTCATCTCTTGGGTATGGTCGGTGTCGTAGACCAGCTCGATCGTCTTGTAGGCGAACTGCACGAAGTCCTCGAGCGTGTCGCTGTTGGTCGTGGAGGCACCGAAGCCGTAGGACACGACGGACGCCTCCTTCATGGTGACGACGAAATAGTCGCTGGTCTCGCCGTCGATCGTCCGGCGGCAGGAGATCACGACCTCGTCGAACTGCTTGTTTTCGTGGCATGCCTTGGCAAGGTAGGGCGACGACATGTCGACGTCCTTGGAACAGCTCACGGTGCCCAAGGCGACGCGGCCCTTGCGCGACAGCGAATTGGGATCGAATGGCGCAACCATGTTGAAGGCGACGTTGAATATCTCGATTTCTTCGTCGTGGCCGTCGCGGGTGCTCGGGCCCTTGATGTCTGGAACCTTCAGGAAGCCGTCGATCTTGGTCGATTTTCTGAGATCGTCATCCGATGCCATTGTCTCTCTCCGTTACTGGACAGTTCAGGACTTGACCGAAGGCAGCTCCGACACGAGCCGGAGCGACGCGTTGATTCCTTCCAACTGGTAGTGCGGGCGCAGGTAGAAACGGGCGTTGTAGTAGCCCGGCCGGCCCTCGACGCTGTCGACCTGGACCTCGGCGGCGGCCAGCGGACGCTTGGCGCGGGCCTTGTCGTCGGCGAAGGCGGGATTTGCCAGCACGTAGCGGTTGATCCACTCCGTCAGCCATATCTGCATGTCGGACCGTTCCTTGAACGAGCCGACCTTGTCGCGGGCGATCGCCTTGAGATAGTGGGCGAAACGCGACACCGGGAACAGGTAGGGCAGATTGGCGCTGAGGCGTTCGTTGGACTGTGCATCCGGATCGACCAATCGTCCTGCCCGGGTCTCGTCGTCCTGCAGCGAATGGGCACCGATGAAGGCGGCGAGATCGGTGTTCTTGCGGTGCAGGATCGGCATCAGGCCGAGCTTGGCGAGTTCGGCCTCGCGGCGATCGTCGATGGCGACTTCGGTCGGGCATTTCATCGCCACCGAGCCGTCGTCGGTCGGGAAGCTGTGCACCGGCAGGTTGATCACCGTGCCGCCATTCTCGACGCCGCGGATCTGGGTGCCCCAGCCGAACAGCTTGTGGCTGCGGTTGATGTTGACGCCCATCGGGAATGCGGCATTCATCCAGACATATTTGTGGTGGTCGCCCTGGACCTCCTCCTCGAAGGCGAAGCCCTTCACCGGCACCGTATCGGCGCCATAGGGCAACCGCGCCAGGACGCGCGGCATGGCAAGACCGATATAGCGGGCGTCCTCGCTCTCGCGCAGCGACTGCCACGAGGCGTAGGCCGGGTTGGAGACGATCTGCTGCAGGTCCTGAGGGTTGGGCAGTTCCTGCCAGCTGTCCATTCGGAACAGGCGTGGCGAGGCGGCGGCGATGAACGGCGTGTGCGCCGAGGCGCAGACGCCGGAGAGGTTGCGCAGCAGGCCGACGTCGCGCGGGTGGTTGGAGAACTCGTAGGCGCCGATCAGGCAGCCGAAGGGTTCGCCGCCGAACATCGAATATTCGTCGGTGTAGACCTTCTTGAAGACCGGGCTCTGGTCCCACATCTGGCCTTCATAGTCTTCCAGCGTGTCGGCCAGCTGCTCCTTGGAGATGTTCATCACCCGGATCTTCAGCTTCTGGTCGGTCTCGGTGTTGTTGACGAGGTACCAGAGGCCGCGCCATGTGCCTTCCATCTCGCGCACTTCGGGCGCATGCAGGATCTCGTTGAGCTGCACGGTCAGCATCTTGTCGATGCCCGATATCAGCGACTTGATCGACTTGATGGCGTTCGACGAGATGGTGGTCGTCTCCGAGCGCGACTGCGCGGCAAGCGCGAGGTTGCGGACGAGTTGCTGCAGCTTCTCGCTGTCGTCCTTCTTGACCTTGAAATCCTTTTCCAGGAGGTCGCTGAATTCACCGAGGTCGATGGCCTCAGCCTCGGCGACCGTTGGGCTCTTTTGCTGCTCGGCCATGGCTCTATTCCTCGACCTTGTCGCCGTCGGAGAGCGCCTGGCTGGCGATCTGGCCGAGCAGCGGCTCGTTGTTCAGCAATTGGGCGATGCGCTTTTCAGCGTCGGCGCGACCGTCCATGAAGCCGAGCAATTCCTCGAGCTGGCGACGCATCTTGAGGATTTCGGCCAGTTGGGGGACCTGCTCGGCGATCTTGTCGGGGGCGAAGTCGCCCATCTTGGAGAAGGTGAGGTCGATCGCCAGCTCTTCGTCCTGCTCCGCGCCCTCGGCCTGGGGCAGGGTGTTCTTGACCCGCGCCTTCACGCGGGGGCCCAGCGCTTCCATGAAGCGCGGGAACCTGTTGGCGTCGGTCTCGACGAAGGTGCGGTCGAGCACCGTCTTCTGCGCCTCCTTGGTCTGCGACGAGCCGGCGAGATCGGCCATCACGCCCATCACGAAAGGCAGTTCGATGGTCGTCGGGCTGCCGTAGGTCTCGACGTCATAGGCGATCTGCACGCGCGGAGCGCGATTTCGCTCGATGACCTTAGCTTTGCTTTCGGCTGGCATGCTTGGCTACCTTTCATCCTTCTGAGGCGTCTTCTTGTCGGTTACGCCGGCGAGGAGCCGGAACTCCTTGAGCCCGGAGGGGGCGAGATCTTCCATCAGCTCGACGAAATCCATGTGCACCATGCGGCGCACGCGCCGGGCGAGGTGCGGGATCGGGCTCGACGGCTCGGTGCGGTCGTAGAAGGCCACGACGAGGTCGAGGCATTTGACGACATCGTCGCGCGAGGTGAGGCGTTCGGGGAGGGCCATGGTCGGCCCCGCATGGTTGGCCACAGGTTCCGGCGCGTGGCCGTTGGGCTGCGCTGCAGCAGGTGTTGCCTGGGTGAGCTCGGGCTTCGCCGCGCCATTGGCTGCCGGGCGCGCGGCCGACCCACGCTCGAGCGTGGTCAGCATCCTGTCGAGAAACTTCTTGAGGTCCGGAACGGCAGGCCCCGTGCTCTCCAGGCGCCTGTTGAGCGCCGCATCGAGGGCGGCAAGCGCTGCGCCCGCCGCGCGGGCGTCGGCTACCAGCTGCTCCATGGCCGCATTCGCCTGATCGGCCTGCGCGGCACAGGCGCTGCGCAGCCTGGTCAACAGCTGCTCATGCACCGCCGACAGCGCTGCCCGCTCGGTGTTGTTCAGTCCCTGCGCTGCCTCCTGCAGCATGACGCGGTCGTCAAGCGCCCCCTGTTCAAGCTCCCGGCCCGAGATCGGGCCGAAACCGCGGGGGGCGAAGAAGACGGTCTTCCTGAGATCGGCAAGCAGGCCTTCCTGGCCGTTTTGAAGGTCGAGCACGGCATTGACGCGGCGCAATGCTGCGTCGCGCGGCGGCGCGTTCGGCCGCAAGGCGGGGTGCATGGTTTCCCAATGGGCATCGAAGGTCCGCGCGATCAGCATCAGCCCTTCGGCCAGCCCGGCGAGCCCGCGGGCATTGGCCAAGGCGCGGGTGACCAGAGTCAGGAGGCGCAGGTCGCGGCCCTGGTTGCGCAGCTCGTCGGCCTTTTCGAGAACGACGTCCCAATCGACGGGAATGCTGACTTCCGCCGAGGGCCTGTTGCGCTCGTCGTGGACGACATCGGATTGCGGGACGGCGAGGCGCTCGAGCTCATGAAAGCGCGGATCGTTGCGCAAATCTTCCCCCGACGGGTTTTCACCGTTCAAAGGGTTGAGCCAGAGAGCAAGATCAACCACGCACCCCCCCACGCCAAACTGAAGGACGGAAGTCGCCGGTATTTCACTCCACTCTGGTTTAGCACAATTCAGGCAGCGCTCAAAGTTGGACGAAGCTAGCCCTTAAGCGTTAGTGACCAAGGCCGTGCGAATTGTTACGGTCGTTCGGGCAGCACGGGTCGAGGCCCGCCAGACCGGGCCGAGCACGGCTTTGTCAAGTTGCGGTTTGTGTGGCAAGTTATCGGGAACGCAGTCCGGGCATTGGAGACACTCCATGGAACCCAAGGGCATGCAGCAGCGCAGGTCGTCCCAGGGCTTCAAGCGCAAGGAACTGGTCGGCAAGCTCAATCCCACCTGCCTGCGGGCCTTCAAGGCGGCAGCAGATGCGGCAAAGCTGCGTGGTAACCCTTACGTCGAACTCGTTCATTTCATTGAACAACTGGTGCTTTCGGATCGGTCTGACGTACAGATGATCCTGGCCGATGCCGGCGTCGATGCAGCACGCGTGGCGGGCGACATGACACGCGCCGTCGACAAGCTGCCTTATGGCGCAACCTCCATCGAGGAGTTTTCCGATCATATCTTCCACGCCATCCAGGAGGCCTGGAACCTGGCAACGCTGGAATTCGGCAGCGACGAGGTGCGCAGCGCCCACGTCGTGCTCGCCTGCCTGAAGGTGCCGGTGCTGGAAGGGCTGGTGTCGAAGATCAGCACGGAATTCGACAAGGTAGACGCCGATGGGGTGATCGCGCGTTTCGCCGACGTGGTCGACGGCTCGCTGGAGGGGTCTGGCACGGCGGCAACGGCACCGTCGGTCGAGGCGCCGCGCCGCATGGCGCCGGGCGGGGAGTCGGCGCTGGCGAAATACGCCACCGACCTGACCCAGCGGGCGCGCGACGGCAAGATCGACGCTGTGGTCGGCCGCGACCCGGAGATCCGCCAGATCGTCGACATCCTGATGCGGCGGCGGCAGAACAACCCGATCCTGACCGGCGAGGCCGGCGTCGGCAAGACGGCGGTGGTCGAGGGCTTTGCCTTGCGCATCGCCGAAGGCGACGTGCCGCCGATGCTGGAGGGCGTCAGCGTGCGCATGCTCGATGTCGGGCTGATGCAGGCCGGCGCCAGCGTCAAGGGCGAGTTCGAGAAGCGGCTGAAGGCCGTCATCGACGAGGTGCAATCCTCGGAAACGCCGGTGATCCTGTTCATCGACGAGGCGCACACGCTGATCGGCGCGGGCGGTGCCGCCGGCACTGGCGACGCGGCCAACTTGCTGAAGCCGGCGCTGGCACGCGGCGAGCTGCGCACCATCGCCGCCACCACCTGGGCCGAATACAAGCAGCACATCGAAAAGGACCCGGCGCTGACCCGCCGCTTCCAGGTGGTCAAGATCGACGAACCCGACGAGGCCGCCGCGATCCTGATGTTGCGCGGCGTGGCCGGGGTTCTCGAAAAGCACCACCAGGTGCAGATCCTCGACGAGGCGATCGAAACGGCGGTCAAGCTGTCGCATCGCTACATCCCGGCGCGCCAGCTGCCCGACAAGGCGGTCAGCCTGCTGGACACGGCCTGCGCGCGCGTCGCCATCTCGCAGCATTCGCGGCCGGGCGAGGTCGAGGACCTGATGCGCCGCAGGCAGGCGCTGGAGGTCGAGCAAGGCATCATCGGCCGGGAAGCGGCCATCGGCATCGATGTCGAGGAGCGCAAGGCACGCGTCGAGACGGGCCTTGGCGAGACCGATACGGCGCTGGCTGTCGCGCAAGCTCGGTGGGACCGGGAAAAGGAAGTCGTCGCCGAGATCCTCGAGCTGCGCGCAAGGCTGCGCGGCCAAGGCGTGGCGCTCGATCCTGTTGCGCCCGATGCGGTTGCGGAGGAGCAGCCCGCGGCGGATGCCGAGCCGGTGGCGGCCAATGACGATGCGGTGCAGGCCGACCCCGTGGAGCCCGAGGCCGCGGCGGAACAGCCGGCCGACCCTGCCGCCGACCTGGCGCGGCTCAAGGAGTTGATGGCGGTGCTGGCCGAAGCGCAGGGCGAGACGCCGCTGATCCTGCTGTCGGTCGACCGCAATGCGGTGGCGGCGGTGGTGCAGGACTGGACCGGCATCCCCACCGGACGCATGCTGTCCAGCCAGACGGAAAAGGCCCTGCGGCTGGCGCAGACGCTGTCCGAGCGGGTGGTCGGCCAGGACCACGCCATGGAGATGATCGCCAAGCGCGTGCAGACCAGCCGGGCAGGGCTCGGCGCACCGGAGAAGCCGGTCGGCGTGTTCCTCCTCTGCGGCCCCTCCGGTGTCGGCAAGACCGAGACCGCGCTGGCGCTGGCCGAAACGCTTTATGGCGGCGAACAGAACCTGATCTCGATCAACATGTCGGAGTTCCAGGAAGCGCATACGGTGTCGACGCTGAAGGGCGCGCCTCCGGGATATGTCGGCTACGGCAAGGGCGGCATCCTGACCGAGGCGGTGCGGCGCCGGCCCTATTCGGTGATCCTGCTCGACGAGGTCGAGAAGGCCCATCCCGACGTGCACGAGATCTTCTTCCAGGTGTTTGACAAGGGCATGATGGACGACAGCGAGGGCAGGCGGATCGACTTCAAGAACACGCTGATTTTGCTCACCTCCAATGTCGGCTCCGAGGTCATCATGACCAAGACCAAGGGCGGCGAACTGCGCGAGAAGGTCGAAAACCTCGATGCTGCCCTGCGCGCGCCGCTGCTCAAGGTATTCCCCGCTGCCTTCATCGGCCGGGTGGTGACAATTCCCTATTATCCGCTGTCGGGCGACATGATCGAGGCGATCACCCGCCACCAATTCGGCAAGATCGCGCGCCGCCTGCAGACGAGCCACGGCGCGGAGCTGGTGATCGGCGATGGCGTGATGGAACTGATCAAGGCGCGCTGCACCGAAATCGAATCCGGCGGCCGCATGATCGATGCGATCCTGACCAACACGCTGCTGCCGGAACTGAGCCGTGGCGTGCTTAACCGCTCGCTCGACGGCGAGAAGCTGACGCGCGTGACAGTCGGCGCGTCAGGCGAGGGGTTCAGCTACGAGTTTGGGTAGTGGAGCGAACTTACCAATCGCTGGTGTCACCGCCACCACTGTCACTCCGTTCATTGCTCGTTACGGTGGCTGCAACAGTCGGCCTCTTGACCACCTTCGGTTGGACCGGAGCCGCGACGGCAACCTTCTTCGCAGGTGCCGCCTTCTTAACCTGTACAGGCTGAGCCGCAGGTTGAACCGCAGCCTGCTCCTCGACTTTCAACAAAGAGCCACAACCGCTCAGCGGCAGAAGCACGGTCGCCATAAGAAAACTGACGGTATGCGATCGCATGTAACGTCTCCCGTTCATGAGCCCAGCATGTCCAGACGTGGTCGAGACTCGATCCATTCCTTGCGCAAAAGGGCGATCAGCAACGCCCGGGAGTCGCGAGGCGCGTCCGTCCCCAGTACGGCGGCTGCAGCGTCACGGGTGCGAGCGCCGAGTTTTCCGTCAATGTCGCCGACATCCTGGCCCGATCGTTGGAGTGCCAGCTGAACCTCTTTGGCGACATCCGAACTACCGATTTTTCCTAGATCCGATTTCGCGTCTGCCGAGACATCTTTGGTATCCTGCGATGCCGAAAGCGCCAGCAGGCGAACCACCTCACCGCTATCGCGCTGCAATGCCGGATTGTCCTTGAGCAGCTTTGCAGCAAAATATCCGCCCCAGGCATCACCTCGCTCTGCGCTTTCGCGATACCAATTGAGCAAAATTTCTGTGTTTGCATTGCCGTTCTGAACCGCCATGTATCCAAGCAGCCGCCCCGCGGACGGATGACCTTTGGCTCTTGCTTGCTCGAAAAGTTCAGTTGCTCGAGCCTGATCCTTTTCTACGCCAGCACCATCTCGGTAGAGAACGCCGAGATTGACCATCCCATAAACGTCATCTCGATTGGCGGACTCTTGAAACAGGCGTAGGGCTCTCGCGTAGTCCTTCTTGACGTACCGTCCGAGGTAGTACTCGCTTCCAAGCAGGTTCATTGCATAGGTGTGTCCAGATTCCGCGGCGCGTTCCGCAAGAGCCATACCGCGCTCAACGTCGGCCTTGGTCCCTGTCCCATTCACCAGTGCCTTACCTAGGGCATATTGCGAATAGGGATCGCCGCGCTTGGCGCCGGTCTCAAAAAGCGGAATGGCCCGCGACGGATCGCGCTCCACCGCCGCGCCAAATTGGTAAAGCCGGCCTAGCAGGTAGCTGGCGCGGACGTGGCCGGCGTCGCTGGCGGCGTTGAGTTCGGTCAGGGCTTCCTTGAAGTTGCCTTCGGCATAGAGCGCGCGGGCGTATTGATACTTGAACCGCGCCACCTCGGGATGCTGGTCGACGGCGGCCTTGCAGGCAACCAGCGCCTTGGCCACGTCGATGTCGTTGGGCAGCTTGCCGTCGGCTACCGCCTGCACGTCGAGCGGTTCGGCGGCGAGCGTGTCGCATTCGTTGACCGAGACGGCGACGTTGATGGTGATCGGCGCAGGCGCGACCGTCTTGACCGCGGGCATCAGCACGACCGTGCGCACCGGCGGCTGGGCGGCTGTCTTGTCGGCGGGCAGGGGGATCGGCTTGACCTCCATGCTGTCGGTGCTGGTGTCGGCCTTGCCGGACTGGGGCGCCATGGCGACGGTCTCGGCCACCGGCACGTCCGTGTCCGAGGCACTGACCAGCTTGAGCGAGGGGCGAATGCGCAGCTTGGCGATGTCCTCGGCCTTGATCAGGTCGCCTTCGGAAACGATCTGGCCGTCGACCGCAACTTGCGTCTCCGGATCGCGCTTCTCCAGGCGGAGCCAGCCGGTCGGGGCGCTGGAGCGCACGATTTCTTCGGGCATGGCGGCGAAGCCGGTGCCGATGTCGGAAGCCATGGCGACGAGGATCGGCTTGGCCTGCTCGGGTGCTGCCGGCTTGGGCTCGTCGCCCTGCTGGATGGTGAGGGCCGGCTTGACCGGCGCCTGGGCGACTGCCTGGGCATCGACGACGACGCGGACGATGCCGCTGGCGCTGCGGCCGCTGTCGGTGGTGACGCTGTAACGCACTTCGTCACCGGTCATGTCGGCGGATGCCGGCTTGAACATGACCTCCTCGATGCGGTCGGCTGAAACCTTGCTGTCGAGGCTGAGCTGCTGGTCGCCCAGCCAGAGCGTGCCCTGGTCGGGCAGCTTGGTGAAGCTGATCGTCAGTTCCGCATTGCCGCTGGTGATGGGCGGCGAGATGCGCAGGGCCACCTCCTTGGGCGACGGTGGAACCCGTACCTCACGCATGTCCTCTATAATCAAGAGGTTCTGCCGCGTAACGAAGAAGAAGGACGAGGTCAGGCTCGAGGCGTCCCACGGCGTCTGGCGCCCGTCGGTGCGCTTGATGACCTCGGCGCGGATGTCGCTGAGCAGCTTCCTGACCTCGACATTCGGCTTGAGCGCATATTCGGCGAAGGTGCCGGTGAAGGGGCTGAGGCCCTGGGTGCCGTCGAGCGCCACACGGTCGGGCGCGGTCGAGTAGACGATCAGCGTGCCGTCTTGCGGGGCGACCGAGGCGAGGCCCTTCTTGCCTTCGACCGCGACCTTGGCCTGGCCGACATAATAGGAATTGTTGGCGAAGGGATTGTCGCGGCAGGCATCGAGGATCGCGATCTGCAGCGACGACGTCTCGCGCATGTATTCGAGCAGGCTCGACATGTTGTAGGCCTGGACCTCGAGATCGTAGGAGGTCGCCAGGGTGGCATCGACCGGCAGCATGAAGTTGTGGCCGCCGACCTGCACGGCATGGCCGCTGTAGTAGAACAGCGCGACGTCGCCGTCGTTGAGCGTCCTGAGGAAGCCGAGAATGGTTTCCTCGAGGCCCTTCTTGTCGAGATCCTTGCCGAGCGTGACCTCGAAGTTCGCCCGCTCCAGCACGTCGCGGATGCGGTCGGCATCGTTCGTCGCGTTCGGAAGCCTTGCCAGATGCTCATAGGCCGAATTGCCGATGACGAGTGCCGCCCGGCGACCCGAGACGCCGTCGGCAGCCAGCACGGAACCGACAGCCAGGAGCATGATGAGCCCGCAGGCCAGCATCGCGCCAGCCAATCGCGCGGCAATGCCAGCATTGCGAGCAGGCAAGCAGCCCTCGCATACCATTGACTGCCTCCTCTTAGGATCGCAGCGTTTACAGGCTTGGCACGGCTTGCAGTCTTAGAAAGGCAAGCATCCTCCTCGCAGGCATCGGTGTCAACGCTGATCAAAAAGGCTATTGGCCGGTCTTCGGCGGCGTGGCGCTGAGCGAGAGCCCATCGCGAAAATCCGTGTTATTGTCGCGGCATGATCCAGCACCGCAGGTGTGAAGCAATGGCCGGCAGGCGCTCACGCAGGGATGGAACCAAGTCATGACTCCGGACGACGCGACGCCGGAAGACAAGACACGCATCGCGCCCGATACCGGCGTGCACAAGGGCGTCCAGCTCAACGGCATCTACGAGATCGACGAACACATCGCCACCGGCGGCATGGGCGAGGTCTATCGCGGCCACAACATCCAGACCGGCGATCCGGTGGCGATCAAGGTGGTGCTGCGCGAGTTTGCCCGCGACCAGGGCATCCTGGCACTGTTTCGCAAGGAAGCCTCGATCCTCAACCACCTCTCCAACGACGCCATCGTGCGTTACCATGTCTTCACCATCGACCCGACGATCGGCAGGCCGTATCTCGCCATGGAATTCGTCGACGGCCAGTCGCTGGGCGAGCGCATCCGCAGCGGCCCGCTCGACGCGCAGCAGGCGCGCAAGATGCTGGCGCGCGTGGCGTCGGGCCTGTCGGTGGCGCATGAGGCCGGCGTCATCCACCGCGACCTGTCGCCCGACAACATCGTGCTGCCGGGCGGGCGGGTCGAAAAGACCAAGATCATCGATTTCGGCATCGCGCGTTCGGCCAATGTCGGCGGCGGCACGCTGCTCGGCGGCAGCTTCGCCGGCAAGTACAGCTTCGTCTCGCCCGAGCAGCTCGGCCTGTTCGGCGGCGAGGTGACCGAGCAGTCCGATCTCTACAGCCTCGGGCTGGTGCTGGCTGCGGCCTTGCGCGGCAAGCAGCTCGACATGGGCGGATCACCGGTCGAGGTGATCGAAAAGCGGCGAACGGTGCCGGACCTCTCGGGCATAGACCCGGAATTGCTGCCGCTGCTCGAGGCCATGCTCCAGCCGGACCCGAGGGACCGCCCGGAAAGTGCCGCGGCCATCGTCGAATGGCTGCGCGAGACCAGCGGCGTGACCGCAAGCTCAGGCACCCATCCCGGCATCGCCGGCCAGCTCGATCCGGAGCGAAAACCCGCCGAACGCACCTGGCGTCCACCGGGGTCGCCGGCCAGCGGCCAGAAACCACCGCAGCCGGAGGCGCTGTTGCCACGCGATGCCCCCTGGCGCAACGCGGGGGCCGCAGGAAGGTCCGCACCGGAGCGGAACCAGAAACCGGCGGCCAAGGCCCAGCCTGTGCCGGAGAAGCCGAAATCGGGACGGGGCGCGCTGATCGGCGCGTTGCTGCTGGTTGCGGCGGCGGCAGCCGGAGGCGGGGTCTATTATTCCGGGCTGGCGGATGGCCTGCTGTTTGGCGAAAAGACGCCCGTCTCCAGCGATCAGACGGCCGGCGGCAAGCTGACACCGGCGCAGCCCGAACCGCCGTCGGAGCCCGCGGCAAAGTCGCCGCCCGCAACCGAGACCGTGGCGAAGGCGCCCGTGCCGACCGATATCGCCAAGCCGAAGCCGGCGGAACCGGTCAAGCCGATCGCCATCGAGCCGCCTAAGGCGGTCAGCGCAGCGGAATGGTTCAAGGCGTTCGACGGCGGCGCCTGCTTCTATGCGGCAGTGGCCAACGCATCGGCGCCGAGCCCCGTGGTCGACGGGCTGGCGACCTCGAAGGCGCCATTCGACAAGCTGGCCCGCGACTTTTCGGCGGCCTTCGGCAACAAGCCTGCGATCAACCCCCGCATGATCGAACGTGACCAGTGCCCCGTTGCCGACTTCCTGAAGGCGCTGCCGCCGGGCGAGGCGAGCGGGCCGAAGCTGGTGCTGAACAAGGACAACCTCAAGGTGGGCGACTCGCTCCAGGGCACGCTGAGCGGGACCGGCAGCCGAAACGTCAACCTGCTGCTCATCGGCAAGGACGGCGTGGTCTACAATTTCGCCAGCCTGCTCAAGAAATCGGGGGCGGGCGAGGCGACGTTCAGCATGAAGCTGTTTCCGCTCAACGACCAGGAGGCGTCGGCGCCGGAACCGCATTTGATCGTGGCGCTCGCCAGCGACAGCGGCATCAAGGCCGCCGACATCGCCGACCCTGAACTGGCGTCCGACCTGTTCCCGAAGATACGTTCGGAGATCGAAACCCAGCCCAACGGGGCCGGTGTCGCCTTCGGCTATTTCCTGTTCGACCGCTGAGGGCAGGGGTCAAGCGTCGGAACGCTGCAAGGCTTCGCTGCCGGCGAGCTGCAGCCCCATTTCGACGAAGGCCGTCAGCACGTCGTGCCGGTCTTCCAGTGCGACCCGGGCCAGCCCGGCGAGGATGCCCGCATTGACGGCACGCGGCGCCGGCAGCTCGACAGATCGGGCCGTCGCCAGCGCGATCCACACGGCCGGCGTGCGCTGGTCCGGCTTGGCCATCGCCTCCAGCAGCGGCGGACCATTGCCGCCGGCGCCGACCCAGTCGCCAACCGACGCCAGCAGCCGGCGGTCCGGCTCGTCGAAGAGCTCATCGAGATTGGAGAGGCATTCGTGCGCCCACCAGACCGTGGCCGGCATCGGCAGCAGCCAGGCGCAGAAGGTGATCGCGTCCTCGGGCGTTCTGCCGCCAAGCAGCGCCCGGCAGAAATCGGCTGGCGGCTCGTCGGTGGGCGACGCGAGCATATCCAGCGCGACCTCGGGGTGCGCGACGAACAGGTCCCGCGCCGTCCAGAACCGGAACTCCCCGACCATCGCCGAGACCTTTCCCGCCATCCATCCTGGCTGAAACAATATCAGGCTTTTGATCCACGCTCGACTGCCCCGTGCGAAACGGCCAGGTTTGTGCCTCAGTCGCCGGACACAGGCGCCTGGGGCCAGCGTTGCAGCGCCTCGCGGCCTGCGTCGGTAAGGTCGTAGACGCCGCGCTCGACCCTGACGAACCAGCCATAGACATTGTCGAGCAGGATGTTGGCCGCCCGCGATACCGTCGGCGCGAGATCACGCGGCCGCCTGGCGCCTTCGGCAAGGGCTAAGGCACATTTCAGCGCGTCCTGGCGGTAGGCGGTCATGATCGGCGCGCGCGAGCCGCCACCGGCGACCGGATCGCCCTGCCGGCGGCGGTGTTCGGAGACGAGTCGGGAGCGGCGCTTGGGATCCCTGCGAGGGGCGGGCGCATCCGGGCTGAGCAGCACCTCGACGCGCTCGTCGTCGAAGATGCCAAGCAATCCAAAGCCCAGCCGCCGGCACAGGTTGCGAAACCGCTTGTCGCCCTCGCGGCCCTTGCCGCGCGGTGACATGCGCGCCGCAAGCCAGACTTCGTCCGCTGCCGCAGCGCGGTCGACGCCTTGCAGGATGAGCTCGAGGTTGAACTGCAGCTTGAGCTCGCACACCACCACGATCGGCGGCGCGTCGGCGCTCAAGGCAAGCAGGTCGCAGCCGCCGATCTCGCCCTTGACCTCGAAGTCCAGGTTTTCGAGGAAACGTTTGACCGGGATGTAAAGTGCCGTCTCGAGCATTCAGCCCCGTCCCATGCAGCCGGGAACGAGCGAACGAACCGGCTGCCTGCCAGCGCCGCTTAATCGGAGTTGCAGAGTCATCTCCGGCCTGCGCTCAGCTGGCATGCCAGTCGAATTTCAGTTCCTCGCGGAAGGCGAAGCGCACGATGTGGTCGGCGACGACCTGCTCGAGTTGGGGCAGGTTTTCGGCTTCCACCACGACCGTCAGCGACGTGTCGCCGGCGGAAAGATCGACCACCCGTCCCTCTCCGAGATCTATTCGCCCCGTGGTGGGCGAGAACTCGACGGTGAACTTGTGGCTCCAGTGCTTGCACAGCTGCTGCAGGTAGCGGCTTGCATGTTCGGTTGCGACGACTGCGGTTGATTTCGGCATGGTTGTCCTCGGCGTGATCTCGCCCTTGTGCGCCAATGTGGGCAAATAGTCACCCGATTCGGTCGGAAAGGGCAGCCCGGGATGATGATCACCATCGCCGCGTGCAGGCTGCTGCTGCCTGTTCCCGGAGCAGACACCCGGCGAAGTGACGTCGGCAGCAGAACTTGCATCGAACAGCGTTGACGCGACAATGGCCCGGGCGCTACAAGCGCGCCACAAAGGCGCACGGGGCAATCCGGTGCGTCCTGGAGGGATGGCCGAGCGGTTTAAGGCACCGGTCTTGAAAACCGGCGTGGGGCAACTCACCGTGGGTTCGAATCCCACTCCCTCCGCCAATTCAACTTCAACATCCAGGCTCATTGGTTCGACAGCCAGTCCCGGCAAACGGGAAGGCTCCACACGCCCTGTCCTGCATACCCGCAGGCAATCCCGCTCGCCGCAATGACGCCACAATCTCGCCCGGTTCGAACCACAGTCGATTAATACGCTGGCAAGAATTTCCTGCGCACAAGTGGACGGGGATAACGTGCGCGAACTGTTTCTACATTTTTGGCGCAACGGTGTTGCGATTCGACGAGCGGCGCTCGCTTAGTACTGGCAGGGGACCTGAGTAAAATGCAGAACTCGACGCGCACGCGTCTCGGTCGCGCGACCGCGATCAGCATTCTCGCGGCCACCGCTGTCTTCATCGCCGGCTGCGCATCGCAGCAGCCGAAGTCGGTGGCCAGCAAGAAGCGCTCGAAGGAATATTTCGCCGAATCCGAATATGGCGTCAAAGCGAGCCCCCGGGTCACGACCAAGATGTCGGGCCTGCAGCGCGGCGGCGGACGCGACCAGACGGGCAAGCCCTACAAGGTTCGGGGCAAGTGGTATTATCCCAAGGAAGACAAGGACTACGCCGCTGTCGGTGCCGCTTCCTGGTATGGCGACGCCTTCCACGGCCGGCTGACCGCCAATGGCGAAGTCTATGACATGACGAATCTGACGGCGGCGCATCCGACGATGCCGCTGCCGAGCTATGCCCGCGTTACCAATTCCAAGAACGGCAGCTCGGTGATCGTGCGCGTCAACGACCGGGGGCCGTATTCCAACGGCCGCGTCATCGACCTTTCCAAGCGCGCCGCGGAGATGCTCGACTACGCCCACAGCGGCACCGCGAATGTGAAGGTCGAGTATGTCGGACGGGCGCCGCTCGACGGCCAGGACGACCAGTATTTGCTCGCTTCCTACCGGCCCGGAAAGGGCATGGCCGACCCGATCAACGATGGCCTGCCGACCGGCGTGATGATCGCCATGAACGGGCCGACGCCAAGCGCCGCCGTTGGCCAGGCCGCTGCCTTCCCGGGCGCCATGACGGATGTCGCTCCCTCGGTGGCCCTTGTCGCCAGCGCGCAGGACAACACGCTCGCCGCGCAGGCAGCACAGTTCGACCAGCCGGTCATGACGGCACAGGGGCAAGGCATCATCGACGTTGTGCTGCCAGATTTCGGGCCGATAGCTCCTGAACGTCCCGATGCCATGATGCCGGTTCCGCAGACCCGTGTGGCAATCGCCACCATGGGCTATGCCAGCGAGCGCGTCGGCGGCGCGGCAAGAGCCTTTGACGCGCTTGAAGGCAAGACGATGTCCTCCAGCGACATCATCGATTCCTGGAAGCGGCTCAATCCCGGCCCGCGCGCCGAACAGGACCTGGAATCCTACGTTGCCGCCGGCACGTTCGAGAACGGCGATGAAGCCAGACGCGTCGCCAAGGCGCTGTCGGCCTATGGCCGCACCTCGGTCGAACAGTCCGATTTCGAAGGAAAGACCTGGTATTCGGTCGACCTCTATCCGAATGGCAAGACATCGCTCGACGCCGCGCTGAAGGCGGCCTGGTCGCATGGCGCGCCCGACGCGTTCGCCGTCCACGATTGACCGGATTTTCGCTGCGAGGACCTGTGGCTATCTGCCCTGCCACGGTTGATCCCATCGATTGAAGACTGATAGGTTCAAGGCGCTCGACCGGAATACGGGCCGAACGGGGCAGTATCCTTCATGATCTCCAGATTATCCGTGCCGTTCACCTTGATGATCGGCCTCATTGCAGCGCTTGCCTTCATCGGGCAGGCCAGGGCGCAGCTGTTCGAGACCAAGGCCGCGCAGGCTTTCATGATCGATGCCGAAACCGGCACGGTGCTGTTTTCGAAAGAGCCGGACAAGCCCATGGCGCCGGCCTCGCTGGCCAAGCTGATGACGATGGAGGTCGTGTTCAACGCCCTCAAGACCGGCCGCTACAAGCTCGACGACACGTTTGCCGTCAGCGAGAATGCCTGGCGGACCGGCGGCGCGGCGTCGCGGGCTTCGACCATGTTTGCCGCCGTCCGGTCGCAGATCCGCATCGAGGACCTGATCCAGGGCGTGACGGTGCAACTGGCCAATGACGGCTGCATCATCCTGGCCGAAGGCATGGCGGGCTCCGAGGCCAATTTCGCCCTGCAGATGACGGAGCGTGCCCGCGAGATCGGCCTGGCGAAATCGACTTTCGTCAATTCGACCGGCCTGCCGATGCCGGGCCAGACGACGTCGGTGCGCGAACTCGCGCAACTGGGACTGCACATCTGGCGCACCTATCCGGAATACTACCGCTACTACAGCCTGCCGGAATTCACCTGGAACAAGATCCTGCAGCGCAACCGCAATCCACTGATCGCAATGGACATCGGCGCCGACGGCCTGGCTGCCGGCTTCACCGAAGGCGAGGGGTTCGCCATCGTCGGTTCGGTCAACCGCGAGGGGCGGCGGCTGTTTGCGGCGCTGGGCGGGCTCGCCAGCGACCGCGAGCGCTCGGAGGAAGCACGCAAGCTGCTCGACTGGGGGATGCGCGCCTTCGAGAAGAGCGAGATCTTCGCGGCCAACGAAACCGTCGGCGAAGCTCAGGTGTTCGGCGGTGTGAAGTCGCATGTGAAGCTGGTGGCACAGAAGCCGATCTCGCTGTTCCTGCCGATCACCAATCGCGAACGGCTTGTCGCCCGCATCGTCTACAACGGCCCCGTGGCGGCACCGGTGGCGCAGGGAACGCCCATCGGCGCACTCAAGGTCTGGATCGGCGACACGCTGAGCCAGGAGACGCCGCTCTATGCCGCCGAGTCCATCGAAGTCGGCTCGCTGCAGAGCCGCGCCTTCGACGCGGTCAAGGAGCTTGCCATCGGCTGGCTGCGGTAGGCGGGTGGACCTTTGCACCTCTCGACGCTAGAGCTTCGACACCTACATATGCCGTGAGGCCGTTCGTTCGGTTGAACTTGCGATACGGCGAACAGAAAGGCTTTGGAGTGGCGCGCGGCTTCTTCATCACATTCGAAGGCGGCGAGGGCGCGGGCAAGTCGACACAGATCGAACGCCTGGCCAGCAAGCTGCGCGACAAACGCTACGATATCATCGTCACTCGCGAGCCCGGGGGCTCGCCGGGCGCTGAGGCGGTGCGTCACGTGCTGCTGTCGGGCGCAGCCGAGCCCTTCGGCGCGGAGATGGAGGCGCTGTTGTTTGCCGCCGCACGTTCCGATCATGTCGAGCAGGTGATCCGTCCCGCGGTCGAGCGCGGCGCCATCGTGCTGTGCGACCGCTTTCTCGATTCCTCGCGTGTCTACCAGGGCGTCACCGGCAACCTCGATCCCGATTTCATGACGGCGGTCGAGCGCGTGGCCATCAACGGCATGATGCCGGACATGACGCTGATCCTCGACCTCGATCCGGTGGAAGGGCTGCGGCGTGCCACCGCACGGCGCGGGCAGGATGTCGCCGACCGGTTCGAAAAGGAGACTGTCGACATCCACCAGCGCCGCCGCAACGCCTATCTGGCGATTGCCGAGAACGAGCCGGACCGCTGCGTGCTGATCGATGCCTCGAAGGACCAGGAAGAGGTCGAGCACGCGATCACCGATGCGGTGTTTGCGGCGCTCGAGGCGCGCGCCTCGGCCGGCAGCCGGGCGAGGGCGGACGCCTGATGTTCGAGCGCATCGCTCCCGAGCAGCACGACACGCTGGACGGCATTCCCGAGCCGGCGGAGAATCCGCTGCTGTTCGGCCACGAGCAGGCGGTCTCGATACTGACCGCTGCCTATCGCTCCGGCAAGCTGCCGCATGCGCTGATCCTCGCCGGTCCCGTCGGCATCGGCAAGGCGACACTTGCGTTTCATCTCGCCCATCATCTGTTGCGGCACCCCGACTACCGCAGCGCGCCGGAAACGCTAGCGCTTCCAGATCCGAAATCGGCATTGTTTCGGCAGGTCGCGACCGGAGCGCATCCGTCCGTGCTGCATCTGACGCGGCCACAGAACGACAAGACCAAGGGGTTCAAGTCGGTCGTTACCGTCGACGAGATCCGCAAGGTGTCGAAGTTCCTGTCGATGACCTCGCATGACGGCGCCTACCGTGTCGTCATCGTCGACCCGGCCGACGACATGAACACCAATGCTGCCAATGCCTTGCTGAAGAACCTTGAAGAACCGCCTGCGCGCACGCTGTTCATCCTGATCGTGCATGCCCCCGGCAGCCTGCTGCCAACCATCCGTTCGCGCTGCCAGACCATTCGCCTGACGCCGCTGGACGATCAGAGCCTGCTGTCAGTGCTTGCCGGCACCGATCAACCGGCACCGGATGAACCGGATGCGCGCGAAGCGCTGATCTTGCGGGCAGGGGGCAGTGCCCGCGCTGCGATCCTGCTCACCCAATATGGCGGGCTGGAGATTGCCGAGGCATTGGACAAGATCGTGCAGTCGGGACGCAACGACATCGGCGCTGCGCACCGGCTGGCCGATGCCGTGGCCGGGCGCGACAGCGCCATCCAGTTCGAGATGTTCAATCGCCGCGCCCTGGACCTTTTGTCCGACACGGCGTCGCTGGCGGCGCGCGCCTCCGATCTTTCCCGCGCCAACCTGTTGTCCGCTGCTTGGCACGATGCACAAAACGCGATATCCGAGACGGAAACCTACAACCTCGACAAGAAGCAGCACGTCCTGGCCATGATCGACCGCCTGAATGCCGCGATGCGAATGTGACGCTCGTCCAACCGGGATGGCAATCGCCATGCCGATGCGTTATTTCACCGCGACCCATTCATTCCGACATTCATGACGGCCATCCATGTCCCGCGAAAAATTCTACATCACCACCGCAATCTCCTATCCCAACGGCAAGCCGCATATCGGCCATGCCTATGAGCTGATTGCCACCGACGCGCTTGCCCGCTTCCAGCGCCACGACGGCAAGGATGTGTTCTTCCTCACCGGTACCGACGAGCACGGCATCAAGATGCTGCAGACGGCCAACCGGGAGGGCATTTCCGCGCGTGAGCTTGCCGACCGTAATTCGTATGAATTCAAGAAGATGGCAACGCTTCTGAATGCATCGAACGATGACTTCATCCGCACCACCGAAGAGCGCCACTACGCGGCATCGCAGGCGATCTGGAAGGCGATGGCCGATCGCGGCGACATCTACAAGAGCAGCTACGCCGGCTGGTATTCGGTGCGCGACGAGGCCTATTACGGCGAAGAAGAGACCGAGGTCCGGCCAGACAACATCCGCTACGGCCCGCAGGGAACGCCGGTGGAATGGGTCGAGGAGGAGAGCTATTTCTTCCGCCTTTCCGCCTATCAGGACAAGCTGCTGGCGCTTTACGACAACCAGCCCGACTTCATCGGCCCCAACGAGCGCCGCAACGAGGTTGCGAGCTTCGTTCGCTCGGGGCTCAAGGACCTGTCGATCTCGCGCACGACCTTCGACTGGGGCGTGCCGGTGCCCGGCGACGACAAGCATGTGATGTATGTCTGGGTCGACGCGCTGACCAACTACATCACCGCCCTTGGCTATCCCGACACGAGCGCAGAGAAGTGGGCCTACTGGCCTGCCGTGCACATTATCGGCAAGGACATCGTGCGTTTCCATGCCGTCTACTGGCCGGCCTTCCTGATGTCCGCGGGTATCGAGCTGCCCAAGCGGGTGTTCGGCCACGGCTTCCTGTTCAACCGCGGCGAGAAGATGTCGAAGTCGCTCGGCAACGTCGTCGATCCGTTCACCATGGTCGAGCATTACGGCCTCGACCAGGTGCGCTACTTCCTGCTGCGCGAAGTGCCGTTCGGCCAGGACGGCAGCTACAGCCATGAGGCGATCGTCAACCGCACCAATGCCGATCTCGCCAACGACCTCGGCAACCTGGCGCAGCGCTCGCTGTCGATGATCGCCAAGAACTGCAACGGCGTGGTGCCGCAGCGTGGCGAACTGGCCGATGCCGACAAGGCGATCCTCGACCAGGCCACCGCTGCACTGGCCACCGCTCGCAAGGCAATGGCGGAGCAGGGGATCCACCACGCGCTGGCGGCGATCTTCGCCGTGGTCGCGGAAGCCAACCGCTACTTTGCCGCTCAGGAGCCCTGGGCGCTGAAGAAGACCGATCCGGCGCGCATGGAAACGGTGCTGTGGACGACCGCCGAGGTGATCCGGCGCGTCGGCATCATGTGCCAGCCCTTCATCCCGGGTTCGGCCTCGAAGCTGCTCGACCTGCTTGCCGTGACCGAGCGGGATTTTGTCCACGTCGATGCCGCGCATGCGCTGGTGTCGGGTGCGCCTCTGCCGGCGCCGCAGCCGGTGTTCCCGCGCTATGTAGAGCAGGCGGCGGAAAGCTGAGGCTGTCGAAAAATGCTGGTCGACAGTCACTGCCACCTCGATTTTCCCGACTTCGCCGAGGAGCGCGCGGAGATCATCGCGCGCGCCAAGGCGGCAGGCGTCGAACGCATGGTCACCATCTCGACGCGTGTCAGGAAGTTCGATCAAGTCCTTGCAATTGCTAAGGAATATGATGAAGTCTATTGCTCGGTCGGGACCCATCCGCACAATGCCGCCGAAGAACTCGACGTAACCGCAGCCGATCTCATCCGGCTGTCGGCGCATCCGAAAGTCGTGGCCATCGGCGAGGCGGGTCTCGATTACCACTACGACAAGTCGCCGCGTGATGCCCAGGCAAAGGGCCTGCGGGTCCATATCGCGGCTGCGCGCGAGACCGGCTTGCCGCTGGTGATCCACGCTCGCAGCGCCGACGAGGACATGGCGGCGATCCTCAGGGAAGAATCAGGGAAGGGCGCGTTCCCCTTCATCCTGCATTGCTTTTCCTCGGGCGCCGAGCTTGCACGCATTGGCGTCGAGCTTGGCGGCTACGTCTCGTTCTCGGGCATCGTGACCTTCAAGAATTCCGGCGAGTTGCGCGACATCGCCAAGGAGGTGCCGCGCGACCGGCTATTGGTCGAAACGGATGCGCCGTATCTTGCGCCGATCCCGCATCGCGGCAAGCGCAACGAACCGGCCTACGTCGCCAACACCGCCGCCGTGCTTGCCGAGACCATCGGCGTGAGCGCTGCCGAGATCGCCGACATCACCACGGCCAATTTCTTCAGGCTGTTCACCAAGATGCCGAAGCCGGTCTGATGCCGGATACGCTGCGCCTCACCATCCTGGGCTGCGGCTCGTCGCCAGGCACGCCGCGCATCACCGGCGACTGGGGCGCCTGCGATCCGGCAAACCCGAAGAACCGGCGCATGCGCGCGGCGGCCATGGTCGAGCGCATTTCGGCTTCCGGCACGACGCGCGTGATCATCGATACGGGACCGGATTTCCGCACCCAGATGCTGGCCGCCGGCGTCAGCCGCATCGATGCCGTGGTCTACACGCATCCGCATGCCGACCACATCCACGGCATCGACGATCTCCGGGGCTACGTGCTCGAGCGCGGCAGGCTGATCGACATCCATGCCGACGACTTCACGCTCGGGCGGCTGAAACTGGCCTTCGGCTATTGCATCGAAACGCCGCCGGGAAGCTCGTATCCGCCCATCGTGCGGCCGAGCGTGATCGAACACGACAAGCCGTTCACGATAGCGGGAGAGGGGGGCCCCCTCACCTTTTTGCCGCTGCCGCAGGTCCATGGCGACATCGTTTCGCTCGGTTTCCGCGTCGGGACGATCGCCTATTGCTCGGATGTCAGCGACTTCCCGGAAGCCACGGTGGCGCGCATGGACGGCCTGGATCTCCTGGTCGTCGACGCGCTGCAATACAAGCCGCATGTCAGCCATCTGTCGCTGTCGGAGGCGCTGCAATGGATCGAGCGGCTGAAGCCCAGGCGCGCGGTGTTGACTCACATGCACGTGCCGCTGGACTATGCGACTGTCATGTCGGCAACGCCGGCACATGTCGAGCCCGCATATGATGGCATGGCGATGGAAGTTACATATATTTCAAAGTGATATTGATGAACGATAAGGCCGCTCGGAAGAGGCTCGCGCGTGGGCTCTTCATTGCCATCGCACTGCTGATTGTTACCTTCGACTATGTCTGGAACCAGCCCCACGCGGCACTCGTCGCGGCATGGCTGGTAATGGCGTTGGTGCCGCTGCTGGCGGTTGCGTATCAGTGTGCTCTCGGCTTTGTGCGCGCACTTGGCTCACCCAAGGCAGACGGGAGCCTCGATACAGTCTTCTGGATCGTCTTTCTCGCTGTTCCGTCGGTTCTTTGGGGCGTCTATTGGGTGTGCTCGTATTTGCGGTACTTACTGACCGGTCATATGCTTTAGTTCCATAATCTATCTTATGCGATCATTGTATGTCCCTCCATCGTCGCGCGGTAGCGACGCGATTGTTGTGAATGGCAGCACACATCAAAAGGCAGCGTCGTAGTCTACGACAACCCCATCAGGTCCCGGTCGCGACTGGCACGTGAGCACGAAGCCCGCCTCTCGCTCCCAGGGTTCAAGAGCGGCTTGCGAGATGGTGTCGGCAAATCCATCAACCAACTTGGCGACGCAGGAACCGCATGTGCCTCCGCCACAGGAATATGGCACGTTGATGCCGGACCGGCCGGCGGCGTCGACGATCGTTTCTGCCGGGCGCGCGTCGATGACGAAGCTGCGCCCGTCCAATCGGATTTCGATCTGGCGAGGTGGCTCATCTGCCTCCTGTGCGCGCCCAGGCGAAGCCGAAACTGGAGCGACCACGGCATGAAAGGATTCGGCGTGGATGCTGCCTGGCGACAGGCCAGCCACATGCAGGGATGCGCTCAGATGCGAAACCATGTCGGGCGGCCCGCACAGCAGCGCGTGATCGATGGCTGAGATCGGCATGGCGCATTCGCCAAGGACGGCGGCAAGCTTTACGCCATCAATTCTCCCCTCCAGAAGCCCTGCCCCAACCGGCTCGCGCGAAAGAACATGGCGCACCACAAGACGGGGCGCGAAATCCTCGGCAAGCTTGTCTATCTGGCTTCGAAAGAGGATGTCCTGCTTTCTCCGGTTGCCGCAGACAAGGACAAACTGGCTGTGGGGTTCGCGGGCAAGCACTGTTCTTGCAATCGACAGAACCGGCGTGATGCCGGAGCCGACGACGACAGCAAGGAAAACCCGATCATTCTTGCGTGCCGGCGGCACGATGAAGCGCCCCCTCGGCTGCGCCACGCCGAGGATGCTGCCAGCTTCCAGGCCGCGATTGGCGAAAGTCGAGAAACGCCCACCCTCGATCCGTTTTACCGCCACGCGGATCTCGCCGTCGTCCAACCCCGAACAGATCGAATAGGAGCGCCTTACCGGCTCGCCATCGATCTCGGCTTCCAAGGTGAGGTATTGGCCGGGGGTAAAGGCAAAACGCCCGGCCAATGCCTTGGGAATATCGAAGACGAGAGAAACCGCATCAGCCGTTTCGCGGCGGACTTGGCTCAAGGTCAATCGGTGCAGCATGTCGACAGCCATTGCTCCTTGCGCGGGGAGCGGCAGCAAACCGCCCGCCCCTTGCATCCCCGCATTTGCGGTTGCTCTCAGGCCGTTTCCGAGGTCGCGGGCATCACATACCCCCTGCTCGGCCGCTGCCTCCGCGGCGCCACGGCCGGACGCTCACCGGTAATGAGGTGCCGCATGTTGGAGAGATATACCTCGACGAAAGAGGCTGTCTGGGTCTCCAGCGCGGTGTAGGGGCCGGGCCTGTAGGCCCTTGAGGCAACGCCATCGGCATTGTGTTCGGTGATCGTCTTGTCTTGCACGGTCGTCACGTCCCACATCCACGTAATGGCATCGACATCGATGCCGGCATCCGCGTCCGCGTCGACGAGCCAGGTCAGGATGACGTCGGTTTCCGTCGGACCGCGCGGTATCATCTGAAACAACGTGACGTAGTCGTTCGCCGAACTTACGAACGACATCCGTCCGAGCAGGAACCCGGTCTCGCCACCATCATAGGATGTGCGCCCACCCATCAGGCACGAGACGGGCTGGCCATCGTCGGAAAGGGTCATGCGGCCGGGACCGATCGGCTTGCGGTACATGCCATACGGGGCCGTGTCGATATCTCCGGATTCCCATGCCCCCTTGTTGAATTCGGCGTCACCAATGACGCTATGCCAGGCTTCAAGTTCCTCCTGCCATTGTACTGCCTTGTCCTCGTCGCGCATGGCGGTGACCTTCACATGGGCGTTGACCCTGAAGTATTCCGGATGCGCCGGCCGGCAGTGATAGCATTCGCTGAAATTCTCGAGCACCAGCTTCCAGTTGGCCTTGGTCGGATATGTCTTGCGGGCCGCGATGCGCGCCCGGTCGATGCCGTTCTGGCGCAATCCGTCGATCAGCGCATCGGCGACAGGCTGGACATCGGGCAGGCAGGCCTTGTCAAGCCCGCACAGCACAAGGCCGCCGATGCATTTCGACGGGACGCGATGCAGACCGAGCGCTTCGGGGTCGACACCCTCCGGAAGATCCTGCCGGGTCTGCAACTCCCCGGTCAGCCTGAAAGACCAGGCATGGTACGGGCAGACCAAAAGCCTGCTGCGACCATCCTTGGTGCACAGGCGCGAGCCGCGATGAGTGCAGACATTGTAGTAGGCCGCGATGTCGTCTTCGCCGTCGCCAAAACGAACCACGATGATTTCTTCGTCAAAAAGCTGCCGCACGATGTAGCGCCCCTTCTCCGGCACCTCGCTGGCATGGGCCACCAGCGACCATTCCCTCGGGAACAGCAGTTCGCGCTCCAACTCATAGACGGCAGGGTCGACATAAAACGGCTGCTCAAGTGACCAGTTGGGGCGGCTGCGATCGATCAAACCGACGATCTTGGCGCGGTCAGGGTGAAGTCCGTTTGTTGTCGCAGCTGACACCTGGCAACTCCTTCGATCTGAATTTGTTATGACTCTCAGTCAGGAAATTGCGAGATATCTTGTTTTATTGCAAATATGTAAGCGGCATCTTATCATAACAAAAAGGCATTCTTTGCGAGACAAACTGGCGCCCAACCATGAAGACATTGAAGACCTCGGTGCCGCTTCTCAATGCCATGGTGGTGTTCGAATCGGCCGCGCGGAATGGCGGGCTCACGGCGGCAGCGGAAGAGCTCAACATCGCGCAGTCAGCGGTCAGCCGTCATGTCGCCAACCTCGAGCGCCAGCTGTCCCTCACCCTTTTCGCTCGCAAGGGCAACCGGGTCTTCCTGACCGAAGCCGGCAGCACGCTTGCCGAAGCGATCCGCGACGGGCTGGGCACCATACGTGACGCGGTAGAGCGACTGCAGCTTCCGGACCGGGACACATTTGTGGTCGGCTGCAGCTTCGACATAGCCCAAATGTGGCTGATGCCCCGCTTCGACCTGGTGGCGTCACGTGTTCCCAATGGCCAGGTGATGTTGCTGACATCCAACGACTACAAGGACTTCGACCAAGCCGATGTGGCACTGTCGATACGGTTTGGAACCCCTGAGGATTGGCCGGGACTGGCTGCCAGGAAGCTGTTCGACGGAGAATGGTTCCCGGTCTGCTCGCCAGCCTTTCTGGCGCGGCATCCGCTTGCGTCGGGGTTTCCGCAGGCGTTCCTCGACATCCCTCTCCTGCACCTGATCACCCAGCCCGGAGCCGTCGACAGCTGGCAGTCGTGGATCGGCACCGATCGGACCCTCGATGGACCGCGGTTCACCAGCTATCTGGCGATGATGCATGAGACCATCGCCGGGCGGGGCGCTGCCCTCGCCTGGGCCGGCTTCGTCGAGGAACATCTGCGGCTTGGCCAACTGGTGCGCCTGACCAGCACGTCGCGGCGGCACCGCGGGTCGTTCTACATAGTGACGCGCACGAAAACGGGCCCGGCCATCCAGGCAGTCGTACAAGCACTTGTCGGCTCCGTCACTGACGGAGCACCTGCAGAGCTAGGGTGCAACTGAGGCCGAACTGGTTGCGCAGCAAGTGCTGCGCAACCTTGGTCAATCGGCGCCTGCCCGGCTACGCCTCCAGCCAGGCGCGCGATGCGACGTAGCCGTTCGACAGATCGTTGCCGACATCGTGGACGTAGCCCTTGAGCTGCTTCGTGGCGGCAAGGAGGTGGTCGTTGAAGACCGGGATGATCGACCCGCCTTCATCGCGCACCATCACTGCCGCGGCATGATAGAGCTCGTTGCGTTTGGCTTCGTCGGCCTCGACGCGAGCCTGCTTGATCAGCGTGTCGAAGTCAGGCCGATTGAAATTGGTCTCGTTGGCAGGCGAGTCCGAGACGTGCTCGGTCGAATACATCAAATCCTGGGACAGGCGGCTGCCGTAGTAAGACATGCAGAACGGAGTTGCGCGCCAGACATTGGTCCAGTAGCCATCCGCGGGTTCGCGCTTCACCTCGATGGCAATGCCAGCCTTCTTGGCGCTTTCCTGATACAGCAACGCGCCGTCGACGGCGCCGGCGTAGACACCCTCGGACGTTCTGAGCACGATCGGCCCGTCATGACCGGACTTCTTGAAGTGGAAGGCAGCCTTGTCCGGATCGTAACTGCGCTGCTCGATATCGGCCGGGAAGTGCGGGTAGCTGGAATTGATCGGGAAATCATTGCCGATCGTGCCGTAGCCGCCAAGAACGGTCTGCAGCATGGCTTCCCGGTCGATGGCATATTTGAGGGCGAGCCGCAGGTCGTTGTTGTCGAACGGTGCCTTGTCGACCTGCATCGGAAAAGTGTAGTGGCCGCGGCTCGGCGTGTTCAGGATCTGCACGCCCGGCGCCCGCTTGAGAAGCGGAACGGTCTTGGCGCTGACGCTGTTGATGAGATGGACACGTCCGGCCGAAACCGCCGCGATGCGGGCGGTTGGGTCGTTCATCGCGATGATCTCGAAGCTGTCGACATAGCCGCGCTCGCGCCAGTCGTTCTTGTTCTTCTCAAACAGCGCCCGCACACCCGGTTCGAAACTGACCAGCTTGTATGGACCCGTCCCGACGCCCTCGCCCGGGTTGTCGTAACCGCCGTTCGGCTGGATCACCAGATGATAGGCGGTGAAGATCAACGGCAGGTCGACATTGCTCTCGGAGAGCTTCACGACAAGATCATTGCCGCTGCCCTCGATCGAGGTGATCGCCCGCAGAAAGCCGAGCGCGCCCGAACGCGACTTCTCATCGCTGTGGCGCTGCAGCGTTTTGACGACGTCGTCGACAGTGAGCTTCTTGCCGTTGTGGAACTGGACGTCGTTGCGGATCTTGAAGGTCCAGGTCTTGGAATTGTCGGAGGACTCCCAGCTCTCGGCGATGGAAGGTACAGCCCTGCCGGTCACCGGATCGCTTTCGACCAGGTGGTCGCCGAAGCTGCGGGCAAGGCAGAAGGCGATGGCACTGATGTAGGCGGCCGGGTCGAGGGAATCGGTGGACGATCCGCCATCGAGACCGAGCTTGAGATGGCCGCCCTTGATCGGCGTGCCGGCCTGCTCGGCCTGGGCCCATGCAGTGCCCATCCCACTGCCCAGCAGCAGGCCCGCACCGATCGAGCCCTTGAGGAAATCGCGGCGGCTTGCCGCGAGGTCCATTCCGAAAAGTCCCGGTTTCTTCATAACTCTCCCCATTGTTTGATCTGACGAATTCAACTGGATAGGTTCAGCACAGGCCCTGCGGCGGGCACGCGGCGTTCGAATCGGCATCTGCCGGGACACGTCCTGAGAGCTGGTCCGCTATTTCCAGACCTGGCGCGCGAGGCGCAGGAAATTGTCGCCCAAGACCCCGCGCACCGTCCCGTCGGAATGGCCGCGTCGAAGAAGAATTTCGGTCATCTCGGCGAGTTGCGCAGGCTCGGCGTAGACGGTGGGTGTCGTGCCGTATCCCTCGCTCAGCGGCCAGAACTGAGGATTCGCCGCCAAAATCTCCTGGATGCCCGCCATGTCCACTGGGAAAGCGTAGTCGAGGCCGATGCCGACATGCGCCGGTCCGGCGACGTCGAGCAGATATTCGACATGGTCGGCCAGGCTGTCGGAACTGGCCTTGTCGTCGCCCAGGAATTTGCTGAGACCGACGATGCCGACGATGCCGCCCGTCTTTGCGCATGCCCTGATCTGGTCGTCGGTGATGTTGCGGCCATGGCTGCACAGAGCCTTGGGATTGGAATGCGAAAAGATGACCGGCCGGTCGGAATACTCCATCACATCCATGGTGGTGCGGTGACCGCAGTGGGTTACGTCGACGAACATGCCGAGACGGTTCATCTCATCGATCACCTGCCGGCCGAAAGCGGTCAGGCCGCTATCGTCGTCGTGGCAGCCGCCGCCGGCGAGATTGTTGCGATTGTAGGCGAACAGCATCTGGCGGACACCGAGATGGTGGTAGAACTCGACCATCTCGATGCGGCCGTCGAGCGCGTTCATGCCCTCGAGGTCGAAGGTGATGCCGAGCTTGCCCTGCGCCTTGGCCTGCAGCGCCTCGTCGGCACTGGTCACCAGCGTATAATGCTCGGGGTGGGCGTTGATCCAGCGACGGAAGGCGGCCAGCGTCCTGACCGTGTCCTGCCACGACATCAGGTCAAAGCCGACATCGATGGACAGATAGTTGACGCCGGCGTCGCGCCAGATCCGGAGATTGTTCAGGTCGGCGACCGGGTCGGGCATGAAGCCGGAATGCGTGTCCCAGACAAGTGCGTCGGCGTAGAGCTTCCGGGCTCGCTCGCTGATGGTCATCTCAGTCATGATCTCTCCAGTTCTATGGCTGCGCCGGGCACCTGGGGGACGGCACGGCGACCGTCCAGGACACGTTCCAACCAACCAATTTCCATTTCAGGCACCGACCTGAGCAGCAGGTCGGTGTAATCGTCGAAGGGCGGCGACAGCACCGCCGACTTGACGCCTTCGCGCACCACCTTGCCGCGATGCATGACCGCGACACGGTCGGCGATGGCACGCACGATGGCGATGTCGTGGGTGATGAACAGGTAAGAAACCGCGGTCTCCGCCTGCAGGCGCAGCAGCAGTTTCAGGATGCCCTCGGCTACCAGCGGATCGAGAGCCGACGTCGGCTCGTCGCACAGGATCAGCTCAGGCTTGGCGGCGAGCGCGCGGGCGATGGCGACCCGCTGTTTCTGTCCACCTGACAGCTCAGCCGGGAAACGGTCGAGGAACTGCGGACCCATCTCGATCTGGTCGAGCAGTTCCTTGACCCGCTCTGTCTTGGCCGTGCCGCGCATGCCGAAATAAAGCGTCAGCGGACGGCCGACGATGTCGCGGATCTTCTGCCGCGGGTTCATTGCCGTATCGGCCATCTGGTAGATCATCTGGATGCGCCGCAACTGCTCGCGTGAGCGGTCCTTGCGTGCCGGCGGCAACGCTGCACCGCTAAACGAGACCGTCCCAGCCTTCGGCGGCAAGAGGCCGGTTATGACGCGGGCCAGCGTCGACTTGCCCGAACCGGATTCGCCAACGACGGCGAGCGTCTGGCCCCTGGGCAGGACCAAGGATACATCGTGCAGGACATCCATCGCGGAATAGCCGGCCGTCATCCCGTCGACGCGCAGTTGTGCGTCGTCGGAGGGGCGCGCCTCCTGCCGCGTGGTCTGGCGGATGCTGACCAGGGCCCTGGTGTAGTCTGCGCGCGGTGCTTCGATGATCTGCCGCGTCGACCCGTATTCCACCGTCTTGCCGTGGCGCAGCACCATGATGTCGTCGGAAATCTGCGCCACCACGGCAAGATCATGCGTGATGTAGAGCGCTGCGGTCTGCGTCTCGACAATGGCGTGCTTGATTGCGGCGAGAACCTCGATCTGCGTGGTGACGTCGAGTGCCGTGGTCGGCTCGTCGAAAACGATGAGCTCCGGATTGGCGCACAGCGCCATGGCTGTCATGGCACGCTGGAGCTGACCGCCGGAAACCTGGTGCGGAAAACGCTCGCCGAAGGTATCGGGGTCAGGCAGGCCGAGGATGCCGAACAGATAGGCAGCCCGTTTCGTCGCCTCCGCCCGGGTCATGATGCCATGGCGGATGCTCGCTTCGATCACCTGCCGTCCGAGCTTGTGGGCCGGATTGAAGGCGGCGGCCGCCGACTGCGCGACATAAGCGACGCGCGCGCCGCGAACGGCGCGGATGCCGCGCAGCCCAAGCCTGGCGATGTCCTGCCCGTCGAGCAGGATTTGTCCGCTTTCAATACGCACCCCGCCCCTGCCATATGCCAGCGCCGACAGCCCGATCGTCGACTTGCCGGCACCCGACTCGCCGATGAGGCCGAGCACCCTGCCCTTGCCGACGTCGAACGAAACATCGTCGACCAGCACCAGATTGGTCGCGCTGCCATCGGTCTGGCGTGCGGTGACCTCGATACGCAGATTCTTGACGGACAGCATCTCAGGCATTGTCGCGCGCGCCCTTCAGGCTGGACGTGGTGTTGATCAGCCAATCGACGACGAGGTTCACGCAGACGACGAGGAAGGCGATGGCAGCACCCGGCGTGAGCGACGCCGAGACACCAAAGATGATGCCGTCCTTGTTGTCCTTGACCATGCCGCCCCAGTCGGCGATGGGCGGCTGGATGCCGAGCCCCAGGAACGAGAGTGTCGACAAGAACAGGATCGAGAAGGCGAAACGCAGACCGAACTCGCCCAGCAGCGGGGCCAGCGTGTTGGGCAGGATCTCGCGGAAGATGATCCAGAGCTTGCCTTCGCCACGCAGCCATGCGGCCTCGACGAAATCCATGACGCTGACATCGAGGGCGACGGCGCGGCCGATGCGATAGACCCGCGTCGAGTCGATGACGGCCATGACGACGATCAGGATCCAGATGTTCTGTGGCAGCACCGCAAGCACGACCAGCGCCAGGATGAGTGCGGGGACCGACATCAGAAGATCGTTCAGTCGCGACAGCACCTGATCGACCACGCCGCCAGAGACCACTGCCGTGAAGCTCAAGAACATGCCGATCGAAAACGAGATCACCGTTGCCGACAGCGCCACGAACAGCGTTGCCCGCGCGCCGTAGATCAGTCGCGACAGCAGATCGCGGCCAAGGTTGTCGGTGCCGAGCAGGAAGTCGCCGCCCATCGGCGCCCAGACTTCGCCGACAATGGCGCTTTCGTCGTAGGGCGCGATGATCGGAGCGAAGATGGCGCAGGCAAAGACGAACAGTATGCCCGCAAGGCCGATCCGCGCGCTGATTGGCATTGATCGCAATGTCATCGTGGATGCCTCAGTCGTGGATTGGCCAGGATCGAGACGATGTCGGCGACCATGTTGAGCACGATGTACAAGGCAGCGAAGATGAGCCCGCAGCCCTGAACGACGGGCATGTCGCGCACCGTCACGGCATCCACCATGTACTGGCCGATGCCGGGGTAGACGAACACCACCTCGACGACGACGACGCCGACGACGAGCGCGGCAAGATTGAGCGCAATCACGGTCACGACCGGCGCGACCGCGTTGGGCGCGGCGTGCTCGGCAATGATGCGCAATGCTGAAAGCCCCTTGAGTTCGGCGGTCTCGACATAAGGCGATGACATGACGTTCATGATCGCCGAGCGGGTCATGCGCATCATGTGCGCCAGCACGACGATGACCAGAGTCATCACGGGCAACACTATCGTTGCAAGCCGCTCGCCAAGCCCCATGCCGTCATAGACAGTGGCCGGGAAGGACGCGAAACCGAGCTGGACCGTGAAGAACTGGATCAGCAGATAGCCGATGAAGAATTCGGGCAACGAGATCGCGGCCAAAGACAGGAGGCTGATGACCCTGTCGGGGATGCGGTTGCGGTAGAGCACCGCGACCATGCCAAGTGCCAATGCCAACGGGATGGCGATGAGCGCTGCAACGCCTGCAAGCAGGAGCGAATTGCCGAGCCGCTTCCATATCTGGTCGCCGACCGAGTTGCGATTGGACCAGGAGGTGCCGAAGTCGCCCTGGGCGATGCCGCCGAGCCAGCTGAGGTACCGCTCGGCCATCGGACGATCGAGACCAAGTTCCTCGCGAATGTTGGCGATGGCCTGAGGCGTGGCGTCCTGTCCGAGATAGGTCGACGCGAAATCACCCGGCAAGGCCTCGACGCCGCCGAAGATCAGCATCGATGCCGCGATCAGCAACCCGAAGCCAAGGAGAATGCGGCGCGCGACCAGCCGTCCGAGCGAATTGCCCCGGCGTGCCTGCCGGACGGCGGATGGCACCGGCCTGACCGAGGCCGGCTCTTCGATGGACGATGTCATCGCGTGCCAACGCCTCCCTGCAGGCACGCAATCAACGTCGTTTCCCTGTCGACACAGAAGTCTTCCAAACCACCCTCCTCGTCCCGGCCGCGAGGTTACGGGCGCAGGCCCGACCCTCGTCATTGGCGGTTTTGTTGTTGTTGCCAACCAGCCAGAAACTGGAAGCTAGCGACACTGTTCACATATGTCTAGTACGATCAGTACCAAACGCGCTGCTTTGTGCAATTGAGGAAATTGCGTCTATTGCCGCAGCGAAACCGGGCCCGCCGGCTGGTGCCCGGACCAAGCAGGCAGGGCAGCCGCAATCTCGGCCTCGGTCGCGTAGGAATCGCGCGCAAAGCGGTCGAGGCGGAAGCGCGTCGTGTCGACAAAAGGCTTCTGGCCGAGGATCAACTCGGCGGAAAGCCGACCGAGGCCAGGGCCGTGGCTAACACCGGTTTCGTTGTCGCCGCCTACCGCCACGACGTTGGTGGTGCCTGGGACGTGACCGACGATCAAGCCACTGTCCGGTGTGTAGCAAGGCACGCCCTGGGCCCAGCTCGACACCTTCGAACCGCGAAGCGGCGGGAAGATCTTCTGGAGCTGTGCCAGTTCGACGTCGTCCATCGCCTGCATCAGATCGGCATTGCGCGGCTGGCCGGGTTCGATCCAGTCGTCGCCGGTCTGGTAGTATGGCTGGTAGTGGCGGCCGGTGCCCCACATGACCGCGCCGAAACTTTCGCGCAGCCAAAGGCGCAGTTCGCGGCACTGCACGGTCGGCAGCGTGGATGGAAGTCCGCGACCGTCGGTGACGATGCGTGTCGCCATCACCCTGAGCAGCGGCAAACGCCAGCCGAGGTCCCTGAGCACTTCGTTGTTCCAGGCGCCAGCAGCGACGACGACGCCATCGACCTCGAATTCGCCCTTGTCGGTTTGGATCTTCACATGGCTTCCGGCATCGTAAATGCCAGTGACTGCCGTTCCATTGCGGAACACGCCACCCATCTTGACGATCTCGTCGACCATCACCCCGGTCGCAAGCCTGGTGTCGAGCTGTATGCCGTGCGGATTGAAAGCGCCGGAATGCACCTGGGTTGCGTCGATCAGGCCCCTGGTCTTCTCGCCGATCTGCCGGGCGGTCAGATCCTGCATTTCCGCTGGCGCATGGGGTGAATCCAGGACGGGGCGAACGAAGCGTTCCCGGCCTGCTTCAGTCAGCGCCATCATCAGAGTACCGTTCGGGCGATAGCCGATCTCGACACCGACCTCATGGATCGCGCGATAGAAGTCGAGGCCGTATTGCTGAAGCTGCAGCCCCTCTTCGCCAAGCGGGAACATGCCGGCGGACCAATGCGAGACAAACCCGGCGCCCGCCCCTGTGGTTGCGGCGGCTGGTTCGCGCGCTTCGATGATGGTGACCTGCCGCGCCCCCGCCTTCAGCAGATGAAACGCTGTCGAGCAGCCGATGATGCCGGCGCCGATGACGGCGATGCGCTTGCCAGCGTGCCCCACTTCGGCGGAACCTGTCGTTGAAGCCAATTTTTCCTCCCTTGTCGCTGCGCCTGGCTAGTTGGCCGGACGCACATGCTGGTCGAGCCACCACAGGATGCGGGCGGCACTGTCGAGATATTCCGGGTAGCTGCGGATGCTGTGGCCGGCATTCGGATAGACGACGAGCGAACTTGGCGCGCCGGACCGGATCGCCGCGAAATGGCATTCCTCGGCCTGGCCGACCGGCGTGCTGCGGTCGAGGGCTCCCGCCATGACCAGCATCGGAACCGGGACCTTGTGCTTGAAGAAGGCGGGGCTGCGCGAAAAATAGGCACCGTCGGCCGCCCAGGGCGACGCCTCGAGCATGATCTCGTCGAATTCGGGGATCTGCGACGTCCGATGCTGGCTATACCAGTCGCCGACGGGCGAAATCGGTATGGCGGCAGCGAAGCGATCGCTTTGCGACGGCAGCCACGCGGACATGAAGCCGCCATAGCTGGTGCCGGTGACGGCGATCCGCCTGTCGTCAGCCCATCCCTTGGCGACCAGCGCGTCGATGCCGCTGATGATGTCGAGCGCGTCGGCACCACCCATGTCGCCCTTGACCGCGCGGGCGAAGGCATCGCCCCTGCCCGTGCTTCCCCTGGGGTTGGGCAGGAAGATCGTCCATCCCCGGCTGGCCAGCAGCGGAGCTGCGCGCATCCTTGCCATCCAGCGATTGCGGTGCGCCGAGATCGGGCCGCCATGGATGTCGACCAATAGCGGCGTTGGACCTGTCGCGCCCTTGGGACGTACGACCCACCCCAGGATTTCCAGCCCGTCCGGCGCGCTCCAGCTGACCGGTTCGATCTGCCCACAGTCCGACATCGCCTCTTGCGCCCGGGGTGCCGCCAACGATGCAACCTCGCGAATGGTGCCGGAGACAATTTCGGCCAGGAAAGGCGCGCGCGAATAGGATTCGGCGACGAACAGGCTGCCACTCGCTCCGATCGGATAAGAACTGGGGACCCATTCTCCATTGGTGA
This sequence comes from Aminobacter aganoensis, assembly GCF_014206975.1. Taxonomy (GTDB): domain Bacteria; phylum Pseudomonadota; class Alphaproteobacteria; order Rhizobiales; family Rhizobiaceae; genus Aminobacter; species Aminobacter aganoensis. The sequence goes on along the minus strand of NZ_JACHOU010000001.1, from coordinate 119,468 downwards.
CATCGCTGGACGACCAGCTTTCGGCGGCGACGGAACGTTCGAGGTCGTAGTCGCCGGTCGCCGTTTGGTGACCGCGCGCACCCGCGAAATGAATGACCGTCGGCGAGCGCCATTCGATCGACGTCACGTCGATGCCCAGAGTATCGGCGGTTTCGACCTTGCCGGTTTTCAGGTCCAGGATGGTCAGCCGGCCGGAGACCAGGCCCCGGTCGCTGCAGAATGCCTCGATGAAAGCAATGCTGCCGCCGTCTGCAGCGCCCCTGGCGCAACCTAGCTGGTCGACAGGCGTGTGGAGCGCCGTCACAGCTCCCGACCCCACATCGACAAGCGAAAGGCCGGCCTCGTACCAACTGCCTTCGCTGTGACGATCGCTTGCTATGGCGGCAATCGTGCCGTTGCCGCACCAGCTGGCTTCCCACACATTCAGAGGTGGCTTGGTGAGGCGCTGCGGTTCGCCCTTGCAGTCCCATGTCCAGACGGTACGCCAGAGTTCGTCACCCTGCTCGGAACGTACCTCTGGCAGCCATGCCGGACCGTTGGACATCACCTTCTGGCTATAGCCACCGTGGATGCCGGCAAGATCTGCAGCCGCGCCGGCAACCACCACAAGCAAGGACGCGCCATCCGGAGACCAATCGATCTGCTCGACGCGCCCCGGCACTGCCTGCGCATTTATGTGCGCATCGGCCGACCACAGCTCAATCCGGTCAGCTGCAGGATCGTCGCCGGCGCATGCCACCGCCAGGATCTGGCCATCGCGAGAGAGCCTGATCTGCCGTGTCTCGCGCTCATTGAGGCATTCGAGGCCGCCGCCATTGCGAACCGTCCGGCAAAGCCTGCTGGTCACGCCCTCTTCCAGGGATTTCGCGAAACTCTGGCCGATGAAATAGAGATGCCTTGCATCCTCGTGGCCGCACAAGGAACGGGCGCCGAAGACGTGCCCACCCGGCGCCAACAGCGCGCCGTAAAATGTCTGTGTCGCCACATACTCAGGCGACGAGCGAAAATCGCGGTCCATCAGGCTTCCCCCACCGACGGCATCATCACCTCGGCAAGGGTCACTTCCCCCTCACCCGCTAAGGCTTCGCCACGTCAGCGAGGCAACATTGCAGCCAATTCGATCGCTGTCTAGACATATGTGTACTTTCGCGCCATGTCTGGGAAGAAAGGTTGCTGCAGCGGCATGGGATGCAGGGCGCAGTCGCTCCGAACGAGCCGCGACCTTGCACAAAATAGTCGATGCGAAGAGCCAACAGTTGCTCGTATAACGATGAAAACCAAAGGGGAGCGCCAGTGCCATCATCGCAAAGCAAGGAACCGGAACAGACTGTGTCCCAAGACGTCGATGCCACTGGCGACAGCTCGTCGCGAACCAGCAAGAACGACTGGCTGAACCTGGCGATCAAGACGCTGATCGATGACGGGATCGACGAGGTCAAGATCCAGGTGATGGCCAAGAAACTCGACGTCTCGCGCTCGAGTTTCTACTGGTTTTTCAAGAGCCTGCAGGATCTTCATGACCAACTTCTGCAGAATTGGTTGCAAAACAACACCGCCCCGATCATCGAACACGCGATGCGTCCCGCGCCCACCATCAACAGGGCCATCTTGAATGTCTTCGAGTGCTGGGTGGACGAGCGCCTGTTCGACCCGAAACTCGACATCGCCGTGCGGTTGTGGGCGCGACGCGAACCGGCTGTGCGTGCCGTGGTGCATGAAGCGGACAGGCGGCGCATCGACGCCATCAAGTCGATGTACCTGCGCTACGGTTACGACGACGAAAATGCCTTCATCCGCGCCCGCGTGCTCTACTACATGCAGATCGGCCACTACACGCTCGACCCGGACGAAACGCTCGATGCCAGGGTCTCGCACGTTCCGGCCTATCTGCTGGCCTTCAGCGGCCAGGAGCCCGGCCCCCAAGACATCGACATATTCGACGACTTCATCGCCCGTCTGAACAGCTCCCGATCGGGTCCGGAGGACTAACTTTCAGGCTTGCGCGGCTATCAGGTTGCCGCTACGGTTGCTGCCCAGGTCCAGAAATAGGCCGCAAGGCCGCGATCGACATGGACGCGCAGCCTCTCGCCGTGGCGATAAACGACGGCATTCATGCCGGCAAACGAGATCGCCGCCGAGGCGCTTGCCTTGCCCGGGTCAAGAGTGGTGGCGCGCGGGACAAGGTCGGCGCACGCAGGGCCTTCGAAGTCGAAAATCATTAGCCCCGCGCTCACGGTGGTTACGGCGAACCCTTGCTCGTGCCAGCCTTGAGCGACAGGGGACGGAACCGCTGAAACGACCAGCAGTCGGTCACGCGCGACCTGAATCGTGCAGGTATCACCCGTTGCCGTGCCGAATGCGCCTACCGGCTGGAGGGGTATGCGCGACGCCTTGCTCCAGGCCACGAGATCGCCGCTGACCAGAAACTGGTGCAAGCCGGTCAGCGAACGGATCGCTAGCCCGGGCGTGTCGATAACCGCAGTCCGCCAATCCGGCATGGCTGTCCATTTTTCGGCAAGATTACGCATTGAGCCGCTCTCCTGAAGGATCGAAGGCGCAAGGGCCGGTGATCGTCGCACGCCTCACCATGCCGAGATGCTGGATGTCGACGGCCTCGCCATGGCGGGCCGCCCCGCGCTCGATCAGGCCAAGCGCTATCGGCCGACCCATCGTCGGGCTGTGATAGCTGGACGTCACGAACCCCTGGCTCCTGAGCTTGCCGCCCTCACGCGAGATCGCGTTCGCGCCGGTGGCCAGCGGCTCTTCGCCTCGAGCGACGGCAAGGCCGACCAACTGCTGCCGGTTGCCAGGCATGGCCACGTCGGTGAACAACGAACGGCGGCCGACATATTCGCCCTTGCGCTTGGCACGTGGCCCATCGACACCGAGGTCATGCGGCAAGGTGGTGCCGTCGGTATCCTTGCCTATGACGATATAGCCCTTTTCGGCGCGCAGGATCATCAAGGCCTCGAGCCCGATGGTCACCGCATCGAACGCCATGCCGGCTTCGTGCATGCGTGCCCACAAAGGCTCCGCCCGGTCGGCGCGGATCGAGACCTCATAGCTGCGGTCGCCGGTGAAGCTGACGCGGGCGACACGGACCGGATCTGTTGCGAACATGCCCTCGGCCATCGCCATATGAGGCAAGTCGGCGTCATCGAGCGACAGGCCGAGACCCAGCGTCGCCAGCAGTTTCTTGGCGTTCGGCCCGGAAACGGTCAGCGTCGCCATCTCCGAGGTGGCGTTGTGGACATAGACGGCATCACGGCCGAAGCGATCCTGCCGCCATTCCTCGAGGCGGGCATGCACTGAAGCGACATGCGAACTCGAGCAGGAAACGACGAAGCGGTACTCGTCCAGCCGCACAAGAATGCCGTCATCGAAGACGACGCCGTTTTCCGACAGCATGAAGCCGTAGCGGCAGCGGCCCGGCTTCAGCGTCGACATGGTGTTGTAGTAGATGAAATCGACGAATTCCGCCGCCTTCGGTCCCATGACCTCGATCTTGCCGAGCGTCGAGCCGTCGAACAGGGCAACCGACTGCCGGGCACGCCCGGCTTCGTCCTGGATCGCGCAGTCCGCGTCGGCATCCGCGCCGCCGTAATGGGCAGGCCGCAGCCAGCCGCCATATTCCTGAAAGACAGCGCCGCGGGCACGATGGACGTTTTCAAGCGGCAAACGACGCACCGGTGACATCAGTTCGCCGCCACGCGCACCGGCAAAACTTGCCAGCGGCACCGGGGTGAAAGGCGGGCGGTAGGTGGTGGTGCCGACCTCGGGCACCGTGCGCCCGGTGACGGCGCCCATCAATGCAAGACCGACAAGATTCGAGGTCTTGCCCTGGTCCGTCGCCATGCCAAGCGTGGTGTAGCGCTTGAGATGCTCGACCGAGATGAAGTTTTCGCGCGCAGCGAGTTCGACATCCTTGGCAGTGACATCGTTCTGATAGTCTATCCAGACGCGGCCCCTGGCATCCGGGATCGGCCAGGCAGCAAGGATACCGCCGGTCGCTTCCACACCCGTGCTGCGCGGCGCCGCGGTCGCGCCGGGCATCGCCTTGGCGGCACTTTCAAAAACGCCGGACAGCGAGACCGCGCCTGCCGCCGCACCGGCGACGGCCATGCCCTCGACCGGATCACCTGGCAGGAAGGCAGCCTGAGCCTCGCTCCAGGCGAGCTTGCCCCTGGCCTGGCAAAAGAGATGGATGGTCGGCGTCCAGCCGCCGGAAACCACCAAGCAGTCGGCATCGAGCAAGGTGCCTTCATCCAGGACGGCACCCTCGACGCGCATCTTTCCACGTGCCGCAGCGACGCGGCGGCCAGCCGTCAGGCTGACGCCCTCGGGCACTGCGGGAGTTCCGTCCTTGCGGCTGTCGACAAGGGTCACATCGGCGCCGGCTTCGGCCAACGCGCGTGCGACCTCGTAGGCGCTGTCGTTGTTGGTGGCAACGACCACGCGCCGGCCAACGAGCACGGCAAAGCGCCTGAGATAGACCAGCGCCGCATCGGCCGACATGATGCCCGGCAAATCGTTGTTGGCGAAAGGCAAAGGCCGCTCGATGGCGCCGGTCGCAAGCACGATCCGGCGCGGCCTGACCCGCCAGAGCGTATCGGGCCTGCCGTCGCCGTGACGCTGGTTCAGCCCGACGAGATTATGGTCGTAGATGCCGAAAGCGGTGGTGGACGGCAGCACAGTGTGCCCAGTCGCAGACAGTGCGCCAATTGTCTCGGCGGCCCAGGCTGTGGCGGGCCTGCCGTCGATTTCGCCGGTGCGATGGTTGAGCGATCCGCCAGGCTCATGCTGGTCATCAACCAGAATGACCGACTGGCCGGCACTGGCGGCGAGCTTTGCCGCAGCAAGGCCGGCAGGTCCGGCACCGACTACCAGCACGTCGCAATGACGGTTGATCTGGTCGGCAGCAGCAGCAGGCGATTGCCAGCGTGCGTCGACCTCGCCCAACCCCGCGACCGCCCGGATGCGCGGCTCGAACAGGTGCCAGTCCGGCCACATGAACGTCTTGTAGTAGAAGGCGGCAGGAATGAAGCGCGAAAAGCGGTCGATGAAAGCGTTGCGGTCGACAGCAGCGTTCGGCGACGCGTTGACGCTCTTGGCGATCATGCCGTCGAGGACCAACTCGGTGGTGGCGCGCGTGTTTGGTGTCCTGGCCACACTGCCCCCGACGTCGACCAGCGCGTTGGGCTCTTCGACGCCAGCGCCCCAGATGCCTCGCGGGCGATGGTACTTGAAACTGCGGCCGACCACGGCGACATCGCTCGCAAGCAGAGCGGAGGCGATGGTGTCGCCTTCAAATCCCTGCAGTTTGCGGCCGTCGAAGCTGAACGAGACCGGGCGGGAGCGGTCGATGGAACTGCCGCCGGAGGACAGGCGCGTGGCGGTCATCGTGCGTGCCCCGCGCCATCAAGCGACGTCGAGGATACGACCTCGTGGCCGACACTGTCGCGCTCCATGACAAAGAACTCGCCGCAGTTCATATGCACCCACACTTCCCGGACCGCACCCTTGGGATTGTCGCGCATGTAGAGATAATTTGCCCAGCGATCAGCCGGCACGTCGGCGCCATCGGGCCGGATGTTTCCGGCTTCACCGCCAAAATGGAACTCGGTCTCGTCGCGGGTGCCGCAGAACGGGCAGTGAAAAAGCTGCATGGTTTACTCCAGGTCGACGACCTAATGGGCGATGCCGGACCCGGCGGCTTCGTCCAGCAGGCGGCCGGTGGCGAAGCGATCCAGATCGAAGGGGCGGCTGATGTCGTGATGCTTGCCGGTTGCCAGGAGATGGGCGAGCAAGACGCCACCGGCGGGAATGGCCTTGAAGCCCCCTGTGCCCCAACCGCAATTGAGGAAGAGGCCGGGCAGCGGCGACTCGCCGATGATCGGCGAAGAGTCCGGCACCACATCAACGATGCCGGCCCATTGCCGCATCAGCTTGAGCTGGCCGAAGGCCGGGAACATTTCGAGCAGGCCTGAAATGACGCCCTCCAGCGTCGGCAGGTTGCCGCGCTGGCCATAGGATGGAACGCGGTCGAGCGCGCCGCCGATCACGATCTCGCCCTTGTCCGACTGGCTGACATAGACACCGGTTCCCGGCGACAAGACAACGGTGTCGAGCACCGGCTTGACCGGTTCGGAGACGCAGGCCTGAAGCGCATAGGAGTTGATCGGCAGGCGGAAGCCGGCCTTGGCTGCAAGCACTGAGGAATGGCCTGCGACCGCCATGCCTATTCGGTCGGTGCGGATCGTGCCGCGCGACGTGTGCACGCCGCGACAGCGTCCGCCCTCGACGATGAAGTCGGTGACCTCGCAATTCTGGATGATGTCGACACCCAGCGCGCCGGCAGCACGCGCATAACCCCAGGCCACCGCGTCGTGGCGGGCCGTACCTGCCCTGCCCTGCCAGACGCCGCCGAACACCGGAAAACGCGCATCGGATGCCAAGTTGAGAAGCGGTGCCACGCGGCGGACATCGTCGACCGAGAACATCTCGGCGTCGACGCCATTGATCTGCATCGCATTGACCGTGCGTGCGCCAATCTCCAATTCGCCGGTGCTGTGGCACAGGGACACCATGCCGCGCTTCGACAGCATGACATTGTAGTTCAGTTCCTTCGAGAGCCCTTCATAGAGCCGGTGCGCAAGGCCGTAGATCGCCACGCTCTCGGGATAGTAGTAGTTGGAGCGCACAACCGTGGTGTTGCGGCCGGTGTTGCCGCCGCCGATCCAGCCCTTTTCAAGCACGGCGATGCTGGCGATGCCGTGGGTCTTGGCGAGATAGTAGGCAGTCGCCAGCCCATGACCGCCGCCACCGATGATCACTGCGTCATAGGTCTTCTTGGGCTCCGGAGAGCGCCAGGCAGGCTGCCAACCCTTCTGGCCGGTCAAACCTTCCTTGATCAGCGAAAATGCGGAGTAGCGGCGGGTCATTGAACCATTCCTGGAAAACTTCCGTGTTGTGCCCGATCCGGATGTAGCGAAGCTTACATCCGCAACCCGAGGCCTTGCGGATCATAGACCGAGGGTTGGACCATGTGGGCTGCACGCTCGGTCAGAACGACATCCGTCCAAACGCAGTTCGCCAGATGAAAAATCACCGAGGCGCCAGCCGCGCCTTCGCCGATCGTCACCGCCCTGGATTTCATCGCAGCGCTCCCCCGTTTCCGGTAGGACTAACGATAATAGACATTTATGTCCAGATGCTGGGCGCAACGGGAGTGGATCGATGTTGTCAGCCCTGCTGGCGCGGTGGCATCCACCGCGTGCCCGCGCAAACATGTCGTCGCCTGCACTGCTGGCAACGTTACCTGTCGGCAAGGATCATCTCCGACGCCTTTTCGGCGATCATGATGACGGGCGAGTTGGTGTTGCCCGAGACAATCGACGGCATGATCGAGGCGTCGACCACGCGCAGGTCGGACAGGCCATGGACTCGAAGCCGCCCGTCGACCACCGATGTGGGGTCCGAGCCCATCTTGCAGGTGCCGACGGGGTGGAAGATCGTGGTGGCGATGTCGCCGATCTTGTTCAGCACGTCAGCGTCGCTGGCGATGGCCGGTCCGGGCAGGATTTCCTCGGGCGCGAAACGCTCGATGGCCTTTGTCGACATCAGCCGGCGCACATGGCGAATGGAGGCCACGGCAACATTGCGGTCGCCTTCGGTCGACAGGTAGTTCGGGCGGATCGCGGCCGGTGAGCGCGGATCGGCGGAAACGGCATGCACCGTGCCGCGGCTTTCGGGCCTGAGGTTGCAGACGGAAACCGTCACCGCCGGGAAGCGGTGCAGCGGTTCCCCCAGTCGATCGGTGCTGAGCGGCTGGACGTGATATTCGAGGTCGGGCGTCTCAAGCCGCGGGTCGCTGCGGGCGAAGATGCCGAGCTGGCTCGGCGCCATCGACAGCGGGCCGGAGCGCTTGAGCGCATATTCGATGCCCATGCCCGCGCGGCTGAAGAGATTGTGGTAACGCTGGTTCAGTGTCGAGGCGTTCCGGACCTTGAAGACGGTGCGGATCTGCAGATGGTCCTGCAGCCCCTCGCCCACGCCATCGAGCCGGTGCGCGACATCAATGCCGAGCTCCGACAGCACATCGGGCCGGCCGATGCCCGACAGCTCCATGATCTTGGGCGAGTTGATGGCGCCGGCCGCCAGGATCGTCTCGCCGGCCTTGGCCTCAAACAGCTTGCCGTCCAGGCGGAAGACGACGCCGCGCACCTGACGCCCGTCGAGCACCAGCCGCTCGGTCTCGGCGCCAGTGACGACGCGCAGGTTTGGCCGGTTGAGGATCGGCCGCAGGAAGGCCTTGGAGGTGTTCCAGCGCACGCCCTTCTTCTGGTTGACCTCGAAATAGCCGGAGCCCTCATTGGTGCCCCGGTTGAAATCGTCGGTGCGCGGAACGCCGATCTCCTCGGCGGCATCGCGGAAGGCGTCGAGGATCGGCCAGGACAGGCGCTGGCGCTCGACTCGCCATTCGCCGCCCTTGCCGTGACCGGCGGACGCTGGACCGTGATAGTCCTCGGACTTCAGGAAATAGGGCAAGACGTCGTCCCAGCCCCAGCCGACATTGCCGGCCTGGCGCCAGCCGTCATAGTCGGCGGCCTGGCCGCGCATGTAGATCATGCCGTTTATCGACGAGCAGCCGCCCAGAACCTTGCCCCTGGGATAGTTGAGGGCACGGCCATTGAGGCCCGGTTCGGCCTCTGTCTTCATCAACCAGTCGGTGCGCGGATTGCCCATGCAGTAGAGATAACCGATCGGGATGTTGACCCAGTGATAGCGATCGCTGCCGCCGGCCTCGAGCAGCAGCACGCGGTTTTTCGGATTGGCAGACAGGCGGTTGGCGAGCACGCAGCCGGCCGAGCCGGCTCCGACCACGACGAAATCATATGTGCCGAAGTCGTTTGCCGCCGTCATACCTCAACCTGTTCGCTCGCCATGCTCTGCCACAGAGGCGTCATCGCCTTGTTGATCTCGCCATAAAGCCGGTAGCGCCGTCCATAGGCCAGCGCCACCCCGCCATTGGGCTGATAGTGGCGCGCCACAGCCGTCATGGCTGCCGCGCCCTCGGCGAAGTCCCTGAACACGCCAACGCCAGTGGCGGCGGCGATGGCAGCACCGAGCGCACCCGTCTCGCGGCTGCGCGCAACGGTCACCGGCAGGCCCAGCACGTCGGCGAAGATCTGCGGCCAGATGGCGCTGCGCGAGCCGCCGCCCGACAGCACCGCCTCGTCGATCACCGCACCTGCGGCGCGTAGCGTTTCGACGTGACGCCGATGCTCGAACACCACGCCTTCGAACAGCGCCCGCAGCAGATGGGCTCGGCTGTGCCAGCCGGCGATGCCGTAGAAGCCGGCGCGGGCCTGGCCATTGACCTGCGCGCCATAGAGATAGGGTTGGTAGATCGGCACATCACCGGTGGGATCGACCGAGGCGACCAGCTCACCGCAGAGTTCGAAGGGCGAGCGGCCGGATTCGTGTTCGTGCTCGAAGAATTCGCGCACGATCCATTCGAGATTGGCGGCCGATGTCGCGCTGGACTCGATCACCAGGTACCGCGCGGGATCGTAGGTCGACAGCATGAAGATCGAGGGGTCGCGGATCGGCTCGTCGGTGATCACCTGGTTGATGCTCCAGGTGCCGGCGATGATCGATGCAGCCCCCGTGCGGGTGACGCCCGAGCCGATCGCGCTGGCAACCACGTCGAACAGCCCGGCGATGACGGGCGTGCCGTCCGCCAAACCGGTCAGGCGTGCAACCTCAGGCGAAATGCGACCGGCGATCTCGGCCGATTCCAGCACCGGCGGAAGTATCGGCTCACATTCCCCGAGGCCGTAGGCGGCGAGTAGCCGGCCGTCATAACGACGCCCGGGCATGGCCAGCAGGCCGCAACCCGACATGTCCGTGGCGTCTGTCGAGCGTGCATCGGTCAGCCGGTTGACGACGAAATCCTTGCACAGGAACACGGTGCCGATGCGCCCGTAGAGCATGGGATCGTGGCGCTTCAGCCAGGCCAGCAGGGTCGGCGTCTGCGCCGCCCAGGGCTTCTGCAGGCAATAGGGATAGGTGCGCTCGCCGACACCCTGCCTTTGCCATTCCGAGACGAGCGTTGCGGCGCGGGTGTCGAGGGACTGAATGCCGACAAGCGGTTCGCCGTCGCTGTCCAACGCATAGAGCCCGTTGCCGTGGCCGGCGCAGCCGACGGCCAGGATCTTGCGCGCATCGACACCGGCACGCGTGATGCACTGACCGATGACCTCGACGGCATTGCGCCACAACTCGCCCAGATCGCGCTCGACGTGACCGGGCTTGGACATGCACGACTTGCCGTCCTTGGCGGCCAGTGCCAGTTCGCGGCCTTCGAGGTCGAACAGCACGGCCTTGATGACGGTGTTACCGGCATCGAGGCCGAGAATGTATCCTGCCATGAGTCCCTCCCAAGGCCTTCGAGCCGATCCGCCTCCATCGATGGGGACCAGGCTCCGTTTGTCTCTCGAATGCGCGCAAGCCCTTTCCCGGCTCGCGAGTCCTCGGCCTAGCTTACGCTGCTGTAGCGATCCCATGCGGTAGCGCCATCGGCACCCTGATGGATAATCGCCATCAGGCCGGCGACAACCGCACGCGGATTGGCGTGCTGGTAGATGTTGCGGCCATAGACCATGCCGTGGGCGCCCTGCGCCATCAGCGCCGCCGACTTGTCGAACACGACCCGCAGATCCTCCTTGCCGCCGCCGCGCACAAGAACCGGACAGCGCGCGGCCTCGACGACGCGGTGGAATTCGGCTGCCTCGGTGGTCGGATCGGCCTTGACGATGTCGGCGCCCATCTCGCGCGCAAGCCGCGTCAGCGTCACGATCTTCTCGGCATCGCCATCGACCATGTAGCCTCCGCGTTCGGAGTTGGGCAGCATCGCCAGTGGTTCGATCATCAGCGGCATGCAGTATTTGTCGCAGTCGGCGCGGACGCGCGCAATGTTCTGCACGCACTGGCGGAACAGGTCCGGCTCGTCGGGCAGCATGAACAGGTTGACCACCACGCAGGCCGCATCCATCGCCAGCGCGCCGATCAGCGGCTCGTGCTCGTTCTGCAGCAGCGCCCACATGTGGCGATGACGGGTCTTGTTGTAGGGATTGCCCATGTCAATGCGCATGACCAGCGCCGGCTTGTCCTTGCCGGGACGCTCCTGCAACAGGTCGGCCTGACCGAAATTCATCTGGATCGCATCGGGGCGGGCCGCGACCAGCTGGTCGACTACGCCGGCGACATCTTCCAATCCGTCGAGGAAGGACGGTTCGTTGCAGACGCCATGGTCGATGGCGACGTCGAGGCAACGCCCGTTGGCGAACAGGCGGTTCATGCGGACTTTAGGGCTGATGCGCATTCTGCGCTCCTTTCGGATCTTGCTGAGAGCTTGGTGGCGTCGAGCCCGTGCCGGCTTTCCAGCAGGGCGAGGAAATCGTCGCGCTCACGGGCGCGGCGGGCGGCATCCCAGCCCTTGGCCGCCGCGAGGATGTCGATGGCCTCGGCGATGAGGTCTGACGTGAGCTTGCCGGTCACGCCGATGGTGGTGCGCCGAAGAAGCAGATCGTCGAGTTTTTCGACATGCTCGCGCGCAATCAGCTGCCGGAGCTCGCCAACCGAATAGCTGCAGCCTGAAAGCATCTCGTCATCGCCGAGACCGCCGGCGACTGTCGCAGCGTCGGTGCCATAGCGCTCGAACAGCTCGCGCATACGCGGCATTGCCAGTCCCGAAAGTGCCGCTTTCTTGGCGATCCAGCGTTCAGCATCGGCAGGAAAATCACGGCCGCCGCCGATCGCCATATCCTCGGTGTTGCTGACCCGCTTCATGCCAAGCCGTTGCAGCGCCATGTCGGCCGCCAACGCGCCGAAGGAGCGGAAGGTGGTCCACTTGCCGCCGATCATGCACAACATTTCGGGCAACGCGCCGTTGCCCGGCACCGCCTCGCAGAAATGGTCGCGCGGGATGCGGCCGGTGAAGCTGTCGTCGCTGGCCGGAAGCGGACGCACGCCGGCGAACTGGAAGACGATTTCCTCGGGCGCGATGCGAATATGTGGAAAAACGAAGGCCAGCGACTGCAGGATGTAGTCGCGCTCGTCGGTCTCGCAGCGCACCTGGTCGGGATCGTCGACACGGATGTCGGTCGAACCCACCAGCACGTTGCCGAGATAGGGAAACAGGATACAGATGCGCCCGTCCTCGTTCTCGTAATAGATCATGTGGCCTGAGAGCGCGTCGTGCAGTTCGCTGTTGGCGACGATCAGATGCGAGCCCTTGGTGCCGCCCATCATTTTGGGCATCGAAGCGCCTAGGCCCGCATTGGTCAGGTCGATCCAACCGCCTGTCGCGTTGACGATCAGCTTCGGATGGAGCCGGACCGTCTCGCCGGTCAGCGTATCGGTCAGCACCACGCCGTCGGCGTCGCCGCTGACTTGCGCATGGTTCAGCGCCCGCGCCGCGGGATTGGCCGCCAGCGCGTCGTTCAGCATCTCGACACCCAGCCGTTCGGGCCGGCTGACCCAGGCGTCGTAGTAGGTCGCCGAATTGCGGATATCGGAATTGATTGCGGGCCAGGTCTTCAGTGTCTCGGCCCGGCTGCGGAAAATGTGCTTGGGCATCAGCCTACGGCTGGCGGTCAGCATGTCATAGACGGCAAGGCCGGCCTTGATGACCACCGCACCCCGCCGGCCCGGCCGGCGGGTCAGGCCGAGGAAGCGGAAGGCACTGTTGGTGATGCCGGACAATACGTCGAAGATCGGCACTGTCGTTGGCAGAGGTGCCACGAAATGCGGGGCATTTTTCAGCAGCCTGTCGCGCTCCAGCAACGACTCCCGCACCAGCTTGAACTCGCCGTTCTCGAGATAGCGCAGGCCGCCATGCACCATGCGCGACAGGGCCGCACTCGCCCCCGAGCAATAGTCGCCCTTTTCGGCCAGGAGCACATCGACGCCCTGCAGCGCCAGCTCGCGGAAGACGCTGATGCCGTTGATGCCGCCCCCGATCACGAGCACGGCGGGGCCGTTCCGGCCCTTGAGGCCGGCTATGGTTTCGCTGCGATTCATGGTGAGGATGGCTTCCTTCGGTCAGGCGTCCATGGCGACGAGATGCCTGGAAATGGCGTTGTCGAGGGCTGCCAGATCGTCGGCATCGAGCCTGATCTGGCCGGCCCGCGCATTGTCGAGCGCCTGCGCCGGGTTGCGGGCGCCGCACAGGGCGAAGGTGATGCCGGGCTGGGCCAGCGTCCAGGCGATCACCACCTGCGCCATGCTCGCCTTGTGGCGGTCGATGACAGGCATGATCGCAGCCTTGAGTTCCGCCACCTTCTGCCTGTTGGCTTCCGAGAAGCGCGGATTGTCCTTGCGCTGATCGTCGCCCTCGAACCGCCTAGACGGGTCGATGGCGCCTGAGAGCAGGCCGAGCGCCAGCGACGAATAGCTGAGAGTGGCGACATCGTTGGCCCGCGTGATCGGCAAAAGCGTGCCCTCGATCTCGCGATCGATCATCGAGTAACGCTCCTGGATCGCGTCGAGCTGGCCAGCGGCGATATAAGCCTTCATCTCATCTGGATCGACATTGCTCGCGCCGATGGCGCCGATCTTGCCTTGCTGCTTGAGCCGCAGGAGCGTGTCCATCGTCTCGGCGACCGGCGTCGTCGGGTCCTGCCAATGGGTGATGTAGAGGTCGATGCGGTCGGTGCCGAGACGGCGCAGGCTCTGCTCCACTTCATGGGCGATGCCGTCGGCGCCGAGATAGCGATGAACAGACAGCCCGTCCTGATCGAAAAAATGGTTGCCCTTGCCGGAATGCCAGTTGAGCCCGCATTTGGTGGCGATCACCACCTTGTCGCGCCGGCCGCGGATGGCCTTGCCGACAATCTCCTCGCTGCGCCCAAGGCCGTAGGCGGGCGCGGTGTCGATCAGCGACACGCCGGCGTCGATGGAGGCCTGGATCGCGGCAATCGAGGCCTCCTCGTCGGTCCCGCCCCACATCCAGCCACCGATGGCCCAGGTGCCGAGACCGACGCCAGATGCGGCGATGCCCGAGCGACCGATGTTGCGAACAAGCTGGCTCATGGTCTTTTTCCTTCGGCGAGTTCCAGGACCTGCAAGGCCGTGGCTTCGTCGGTAACGATGGTTTCGAGGTGGTGGCCGCGCATGGCGCTGAGGATGGGGGCGACCTTGCTTGTGCCGCTGGCGATGCCGATGGTGCGCGGGATGGTGGCAAATTCTTCGAGCGTCAGCGACACCAGGCAACGGTTGAGGCTGTAGTCGCAGACCTTGCCGTCGGCATCGACGAGATGGGCGAGAAGCTCGCCCGCCGCGCCTGAGCGTTCGATGGCCTGCCGGTCCGTGCTCGACATGGGATGCAGGTCGTAATAGCTGGAATCGTCGGTCAGGATCGAGCCTATGCCGACCACCGCGACATTGGCCTCGCGCGCCTTGCGGAACACGTCGGAGACGGAGCTGACCCCCATCAGCATGTTGCGCTGCTCGGGGCTGTCGGCAAACAGCGGCGCGTGCACCTGATAGGCGCGGCCGCCGAGCTTGTCGGCCAGCAGCGACGCCACGTGGTTGACGTCGGTATAGTGCTTGCCCTGTACCAACCCGGTCGCCGGGATGACCTCGACCTTGACCTGGCGGCCACCGTTCAACCCGGCGACCACGGCCGAAACGCCCTTGCCGCCGGTGATGGAGATGGTGTCGCCATCCTTGATCGTATCCTGCAGCAGCGTCGCTGCGGCTTCGCCAACACGTTGCAACGCCGTCTGCGGATTGTCGCCGAGCGAAGGAACGACCACGGCGCGCTTGAGCCCGCCCAGCGCCACCAGCCTTGCCTCGATGTCGACCAGATGCTCGATCGGCGATTTGATCCTGATCTCGACCAGACCCATCTGGTGGCCGCGCTTGATCAGGCGGTTGACGGTGGCGTGAGAGATGCCGAGTTCATGGGCGATCTCCGCCTGGGTCTTGCCTTCCATGTAGTGGAGCACGAGCGCCTGGTGCATCTGGCGGGCGCCGGAGATTTCGTCGCGTGAGCTGCCGTTGGCCATTGTCCGTCTCCCCTTCATGCCTTCCTGCGGTGAAGCAGGTGGTCGATGGAGACGGCGGCGAGCAGGATGCAGCCCTTGATCATGTCCTGCCAGTAGACCGAGATGTCGAGCAGGATCAGCGAGCTGGTGACCACCGACAGCAGCGCCATGCCGAGGATGGCGCCGAAGATGGTACCCGAGCCGCCATTGAGCGATGCCCCGCCGATGACGGCTGCGGCGATGATGTTGAGTTCCATTCCGGCGCCGAAGGTAGGCGTCGCAGCACCAAAGCGAGACATGTAGATGACACCGGCAAAGCCTGCGAGCGTCGAACTCAGCACCGTCACCCAGAATTTCACCTGCTTGGTGCGGATGCCCGAATACTGGGCCGCCTTTTCGTTGGAGCCGGTGTAGAACACCTTGCGGAACGCGGTCGCCCGCCGCAGCAGGAAGTCGAAGACCGCAACCACCACCACGAAGATGATGATGACATAAGGGACGCCCTGGAAGCTGCCCTGGCCGATCGCCTTGAAGGCCGGCGGCAGGGTGAACAGCGACAGCGGCGTGCCCTTGGTGACGATCAGGCACAGGCCGCGCACGATCACCATCGCCGCCAGCGAGGTGATGAAGTGGTTGAGCCCGACCACGGTGACGAAGAAACCCATGACCGCACCGATCAGCGCGCTGACGGCGATGCCGATGAGGCTTGCGGTCCACGGGTCGAGCCCGGCCAGGAACAGGGCGCCGGACACGACCATCGAAAAGGCGACGACCGAGCCGACCGACAGGTCTATGCCGCCGACGATCAACAGGATGGTCATGCCGACGACGACGATGCCCTCGATGGAGAAACTCATCAGCATGGCGCGGAAGTTGCCCCATGTCAGGAAGTGCGGCGAGGCGAACGACATGGCGATGCACAGCGCCAGGATGATGACGATCAGCCCCGCCTCGCGCATCGAGCCCAGCCGCGCCAGGTTCCAGCGCGCGCCCTGCCCTTCGGTCTTGATCTGAGCCGTCATGATCGGTGCTTCCGCTTCCCTAGGCGACATTTTGAGCCTGCTGCTTGGTGTTCTGTGAGTTTGAAACGCCGGAGGCGAGCATGATGATGGCTTCCTCGCTGAGTTCGTCGGCCACGAGTTCGCCCGCTACCCTGCCCTCTCGGACCACCAGCACGCGGTCGCACAGGCCGATGAGTTCAGGCATTTCGGAGGAGATGACGACGATGCCGACGCCGCGCCTGGCAAGGTCGCGCAGCAGGCGATGGATCTCGGCCTTGGCGCCGACATCGATGCCGCGCGTCGGCTCGTCCATGATCATCACCCTGGGGCCGACCGACAGCTGCTTGGCGATAGCCACTTTCTGCTGGTTGCCGCCGCTGAGCGTCGAGACGGCCGCACCCACGCCCGCCATGCGCACGCCAAGCCGCTTCGCCAGTTCCGTCGCCTGGGCGGTTTCGGCACGACGGTCGAGCAGACCGAGCTTTCCCGTGAGCTTGCCGAGGTCGAGTGCCGAAACGTTGGCCGCGATCGACATGTCGAGGAAGACACCCGAGCCCTTGCGGTCCTCGGAGAGATAGACCAGGCCGGCCTTCACCGCGTCGGCATATGCGGAAATCCGAACAGGCTTGCCGTCGATTTCGACGTCGCCTGAAGCCGACGGCCTGAGGCCGCACAGCGTCTGCGCCATCTCGCTGCGGCCCGAGCCGATCAGGCCGCCGATGCCGAGGATCTCGCCAGCACGGAGCTCCAGGCCGACGTCGAAGCAGCGGCTGCCGTCCGACAGGTTGGAAACCTTCAGCAGTGGCTGGCCAGGCGCTTCGTCCGCTGCGAGCTTGTCGGGATAAAGCTGGGCGATCTCGCGGCCGACCATCTTGCGCACGATCTCGTCGGGCGAAGTCGCCGCAATCTCGTCGGTGGCGACGTAGCGGCCATCGCGGAATACAGTCACCCGGTCGCACAGCGAGAATATCTCGGCCATGCGGTGGCTGATGTAGATGATGGAGATGCCGCGCGACCTGAGTTCGCGGACGATAGCGAACAGGCGCTGCGCCTCCGGCTCGGTCAGTGCCGCCGTAGGCTCGTCGAGGATCAGCACACGGCAGTCGAGCGTCAGCGCCTTGGCGATCTCGACGAGTTGCTGGTTGGAAATGGAGAGGTCACCGACCTTGGTGCGCACCGGGATGGGCGCCAGAAGGTCCATCACCTTTTGCGCCTCGGCCTGCAGGGTGCGGAAATTCATCAGTGGCGCGCGGCGGGTGTTGATCGCCGGCATGAAGATGTTCTCGGCCACCGTCGCATCGGGGCAGAGCGCGATCTCCTGGTGCACCAGCGCGATGCCAAGCCGCTGGGCTGCGGCTGGATTGGCAATCACGGCGCGCTCGCCTGATATGCGGATATCGCCCTCGTCGGGCTGGAGCACGCCGGCAATGATGTTCATCAGCGTCGACTTGCCGGCGCCGTTCTCGCCGCAGAGCGCGTGCACCTCGCCGGGGGCGAGCGAGAAATCGATGCCGGTCAGCGCCTTGATGGCGCCGAACGACTTCGAAACTCCTGATATCTCGAGAATGGGCGTCGACATCGGTCAACCTTTGCGGGTCTGCGATGCCGGGGCAGGACGCCCCGGCGGTCTGTCAGCAAGGCATGAAAGGACGGGGAAATCTATTCCTCGATGCCCTTGGTGCCGCGGCGCTTGAGATACTTGTCCCAGTAGAAGTCGTCGGCGTTTTCGGCTGTCACGATGGAGAAGCCGTTGTCGACGAAGGGCACGCTCATGCCGTTGGCACCCGAACGCTTGGTGTCGTTCATCGGATCGATCAGTTCGGGATGCTTGGCCAGCCACAGCAGCATGAAGCCCATGTAGCCCTGCATGCCCTGGTTGGGGTTGACCGAGCCGTAGATCTCGCCGGCCTTGATCATGTCGAGGATCTTGGCGTTGACGTCGGCGAGCATGACCTTGATCTTGCCGCCGCCTTCCTTGGCCGCCTGGGCCGCGCCGATGGCCGAATTGGCTTCAGGCATGAACACGGCGCCGAGGTCGGGGTGCGCCTGTGCGAGGCTGAGAACGGCCTGATAGGCCTTGGTCGGATCCTGGTTCGAGGCAGCGCGGCCGACCAGCTTCATGTCGGGCCACTTGGCTTCCATGCGGGCGACGAAGGCGTTGACGCGCTTGTCGTGGTTGTCCTGGCCGGGGTTTTCGAGCACGGCGTATTCGCCCTTGCCGTCCATCGCCTTGGCAACCGCATCGGCGGCATAGGTGCCTTCGGCCAGGTTGTCCGAGGTGATGAAGGAGACGCGCTTGGAATTGGGCGAGTCGGCGGCGAAGGTGACGACGGCCGTGCCCTGCTCGATGGCACGATTGATCGGCTCGATGAACGGATCGGAGTTCATCGGGTGCACCAAGATGCCGGCCGGCTTCTGGGCCAGCGCCTGGTCGAAGGTGGCGATCTGCTTGTTGACGTCATATTCCGGCGTGCCGGTATAGGCCGTCTCGCAGCCGAACTGCTGGCCGGCCTGCTTGAACATCTCGTAGACCGGGAACCAGTATTCGACGCCCGACACCATGACGTTCATGACGTATTTTTCACCGGGCGCGCATTTGAACGGGTTTTCGGCCGCCTGGGCATGGCCCGCGCCGAGAATGGTCGAGAGTGCGGCCGCGGCCGCGAAAGTGCTCAGAAATCTACGCAAGTTCCCTCCCTTGGCCGAAGCCAGATCAATGACCTTCGCCAACACCTGAAGTGCTGTGCCATATGGATTGATTGTCCGAACTTCCTCCCGAAGCCCGGTGACAGTAAGAATTGCAGCCTTGCGGCGTGATGTCAATAAAATTCACTATATGAAATATATTTCATGCATTGACCGAGGTCAAGACTATTTCAGCCATCACCACACGCCAGGGAGCTTGGCCACTGCCCCGTTCCAGCGTTAGGCTGCTCCAACAGAGTGGAGCATCATTCCTTGACCGACGCACGCACATCCCACTGGGACAACATCTACGGCACCAAGGCGGAAACCGACGTCAGTTGGTTTCAACAGACGCCCGAACCGTCGCTGACGTTGCTCGGGCTCGCCGGCGCCAAGCCGTCATCGGCGATCATCGACATCGGCGGCGGCGCTTCGCATCTGGTCGACGCATTGCTCGGCCAGGGGTTCGGCGACATCTCGGTGCTGGATATCTCACAGGCCGCGCTCGATGCGGACAAGGAGCGGCTTGGTGCTGCGGCGCAAAACGTCCACTGGATATGCTCGGACGTGACTGCGTGGCGGCCGGAGCGACGTTACGACGTCTGGCACGACCGCGCCGCTTTCCACTTCCTGACCGATCCGGCCGACCAGGCGGCCTATGTGTCAGCCCTCAATGGTGCGCTCGTGGCCGGCGGCCATGCGATCATCGGCACCTTTGCCCCGGACGGGCCCGAGAAATGCAGCGGCCTGCCGATCGTCCGGCACGATGCCGACAGCATCGGCAAGCTTCTGGGCGACGACTTCGTATTGCTCGACAGCCGTCGCCACGAGCACAGGACGCCATGGGGCAGCGTGCAGCAATTCCAGTTCGGCACCTTCCGCAAGCGGACCTGACAGGCGCTGGCCGGAAACGAAATCAGGCGGACGCCGCAACCCTGCGTGCCGCCATCATTCGTGCCAGCCACATGCCGAGAAACATCATCGGCACGAAGGCATAGGTGCCGACAGCGCCCATGCTCACGGCAGTCAGCGCCGGACCTGGACAGAACCCGCCAAGACCCCAACCGATGCCGAAGATTGCCGCCCCTACAAGCAGCTTGCTGTCGATGGATGTGTTCGTCGGCACATGAAACGACGCGCTCGCCAGCGGCTTGGGCTGCCTCAAGACAAGGCGATAGCCAAGGAAGGCGGTGACGACGGCGCCGCCCATGACGAAGGCCAACGATGGATCCCAGGTGCCGGGCAGGTCGAGGAAGTTCAGCACCTTGGCCGGATCCGACATTCCCGAAACCACAAGGCCAATACCGAAGAGCAGGCCGAGCGCGAGATTGACTGCGAAGGACATGATCAGACCCCCAGCACGTGCCGAACGGCAAAGACGGTGGCGAAGGCCGTGGCCATGAAGGTGAGCGTCGCCACGAGCGAGCGCAGCGAAAGACGCGACAGACCGCAAACGCCGTGGCCGCTGGTGCAGCCATTGCCGTAGACCGAGCCGAAGCCGACGAGCAGACCGGCAAGCGCCATCAGCGGCAGGTTCGAGGAGACGGTCTGGACCACGTCCGTGCCGCTCACGGCGGCATAGGCCAGCGGTCCGGCGACCAGACCGATAACAAAGCCGAGTCGAGAACGGAAGGCGCCGTCGAGATAGGGTGGCAACAGGCGCGCGGCAATGCCGCTGATGCCGGCAATGCGCCCTTCCCAGGCCATCAGCAGGACAGCCGAAAGCCCGATCAGGACGCCGCCGACGGTGGAGGCGATGGGGGTAAACTCAGTCATGTCTTTGCCTTGTCATCGGGCCTGTGCCGCCTGGCGTAGCTTGCCGTCGCCGTTCGGATCGCAAAACAACGTGTAGAGCAGCGAGACGACAGCCCTCACCCGCTCGTCTGCGAGGCGGTAGAAAACGGATTTCGATTGCTTGCGGCCGACGATCAGGCCGGCATCGCGCAACTCGGCGAGTTGTTGCGACAGGCCGGGTTGCCTGATACCGAGGCCATCTTCCAGTTCACGCACCGAGCGCTCGCCTTCGACGAGCGCGCAGGCGATCATCAGCCGGTTCGGATTGGCGAGCTTCTTCAGGAATTCCGATGCCTCTCCTGCCCGGTCGAGCAAATCGGAAACCGGCTGCGGTCCCTCGGCCATGTCGCTACCCCCAGTTTGCGCCCTGCAGGGCGTCGAGCGGGAACTTCAGGTAACGCTTGCCGTTGGCTTCGGGCTCCGGCAAGCGTCCGCCATTGATGTTGATCTGCAGCGCATGCAGGATGAGCTTCGGCATCGGCAGCGTCCTGTCGCGCGCCTCCCGTACGGCGACGAAATCCGCCTCGGTCAAAAGCTTCGAGATGTGCGTATTGCGCGCCTTCTGCTCGGCGACGGTGCTTTCCCATTGCGGCTGGCGCCCGCCCGGCTGGTAGTCGTGCCCGGTGAACAGGCGCGTGTCGTCGGGCAGCGTCAGGATTTCCTGGATCGACTGCCAGAGCCGCTTGGCGCTGCCACCGGGGAAATCGGCACGGGCTGTGCCGCTGTCTGGCATGAACAACGTGTCGTGGATGAAAGCGGCATCGCCGACCACATAGGTGATCGAGGCCAAGGTGTGCCCCGGCGAAAACAGCACACGCCCTTTCAGTTCGCCAATGGAGAAAGTCTCGCCCTCAGCGAAAAGCCTGTCCCATTGCGAGCCGTCCTCGCTCAGCTCGGGCCAGTTGTAGATGGCCTTCCAGAGCTTCTGGACGTCGACGATGCGCGCGCCAATGGCCGTCGGCGCACCCGTCTTCGACTTGAGATAGCGAGCCGCGGAGAAATGGTCGGCATGCGGGTGGGTGTCGAGGATCCACTCGACGGTCAGCCCCTGTTCCTCGATGAAGTCGAGGATGCGGTCGGCATTCGTTGTCGCCGTCGAGCCCGATTTCTCGTCGAAATCGAGCACGGGATCGATGATCGCGCACCTCTTCGAGGCCGGATCGGCGACGACATACTGCACCGAGAAAGTCCGAGGATCGTAAAATGCGGTCACTTCGGGTTTCAGAGTCATGGCAAGCCCCACCGTGATCCGGTTCGAAAGTCAGGAATTGCTGCGCAGCCAATCCTTGGCGCCGGCAAAATTGATGCCGAGCCGCTGGCCGACCGCGTCGAGTTCGTCAACCGACATCCTGTTGTCGAGCACTTCGCCGATCGCCCACAGGGTGGCCGAGCGCGTGCCGCCCTTGCAATGAGCGAAAACTGGTCCCTGCGCCTCGGCCACGGCCTTCTGGAAGGCGCGCACAGCCTCCAGCGTGTAGCGCCCCGGCGCGACCGGGATGTTGACGAAGTCCATGCCCGCCCGCGCTGCGCGCTCGGCAGCTTCGGCCATGCTCGGCTGGGTCGGATCCTCATGCTCGGGACGGTTGTTGATGACCTTGCGGATGCCGGCCTCACCGGCCGCGATCACGTCGGCGTCGGTTGGCTGGCCCGAGACCCAGAGTTTGTCGGTTACCTTGATCATCGCACATCCTCTCGAAATCGCCACGGACTGCCGCCTGCCCAATGGGGTCTCGCGCGGCCTTCTACGACCAGATATGCATAATTGCATTTTTTTGCAATAATAATTCCGTAACCATCAGGCAGACGAATGCCGGCCTAATCCTCGCGGTCGTGGCGCCGCTTGTTCCAGTAGTCGAGGCGCTTCTTGATATCGCGCTCGAAGCCACGTTCGTTCGGCGTGTAGAAATCCGGCCGGTTGGCACCGGCGAGCTGGTCGGGCATGAACTCCTGGCCCGAGAAGGCGTCGGGATAGTCGTGGTCGTACCGGTAGCCTTCGTGGTAGCCGAGCTCCTTCATCAGCTTGGTCGGCGCATTCAGGATGTGCTTCGGCGGCGCCAGCGACCCGGTCTGCTGGGCCAGGGCGATGGCCTGGTTGAAGCCCATGTAGGAAGCGTTCGACTTGGGTGCGGTGGCGACATAGGTGATCGCCTGCGCCATGAACAGCCGGCCTTCCGGCCAGCCTACCCGCTCGAAAGCGGTCCAGGCAGCCACGACCTGCGGCATCGCCTGCGGGTCTGCCATGCCGACGTCTTCCGAAGCGGCACAGGCCAGCCGGCGAAAAATCGTTCCGGGGTCCTCGCCGCCGACGACCATGCGCGCAGCCCAATAAAGGGCTGCCTGCACGTCGCTGCCGCGCAGACTCTTATGGAAGCAGCTCAGCAGGTTGTAGTGCTCCTCCTGCCCCTTGTCGTAGACCGGTGCCCGCTTCTGGACGGCTTCGGCAAGGGCGGCCACGTCCAGCATCGTGCCGTCGGGCAGCGCCAGCAACTCCTCGCAGAGGCCGATCAGGTAACGCCCGTCGCCGTCCGCCATCGTCAGCAGCGTGTCGCGTGCGGACGGATCGAGCGGCAGCTTCTTGCCGGAATGCGCTTCGGCACGCTCGGCCAGAATGGCGAGGTCTTCCTTTTCGAAGCGCTTGAGCGTGTAGACCTTGGCGCGTGACAGCAGGGCCGCCACCAGGCTGAAGCTCGGGTTTTCGGTCGTCGCGCCGATCAACACGATCGTGCCGTCCTCGACATGCGGCAGCAGGGCATCCTGGGTCGTGCGGTTGAAGCGATGCAGCTCGTCGACGAAGACCACGGTCTGCCGCCCTGCTCCGCTCCGCAGCTGCTTGGCGGCATCGATGACCTTGCGCAGGTCGGCGACACCGGACAGCACCGCCGAGAGCTGCACGAAGTCGAGGCCGACTTCCTTGGCGACCAGCCGGGCGATGGTCGTCTTGCCGACGCCGGGCGGTCCCCAAAGGATGAAGGAGGATACCTTTCGAGACTTGATCATGCGACCGATGGGGCCGTCGGGACCAAGCAGATGGTCCTGGCCGATGACCTCGCCGATGCGTTGCGGACGCAGCGTTTCGGCCAGCGGCCGGGGCACGGCCTCGTCGAAAAGGGAACTCAAGACGTCAGCCTCCCGGCGATCCGGCTGCCGCGTCGCATGCGGCAGCCCCTTGTCCACGCACGATCCTGCAACAATCAGTAGCGCAGCATCTGCCGCATGATGCGGCCATCGCGCTCGACGGTGAAGCGCCACCAGCGCGTGTCTTCTTCGGCAAGCTGTTTCAGCTTGGCCGCCGTATCGACGGTCTCGCCGTTGACCTCGCGGACGATGTCACCTGGCTGGAAGCCGAAACCGGCTGCCGGCGAGCCGCCGTCGATGCCGACGATCGCCACGCCCTTGGTGTCGGTGGCGACACGCAGGCGCTGGGCCAGACGCGGCGACAACTCGGCCACCTTGGCGCCAGCAAACGGGCTGCGGCCACGCAGCAGAACCTCATTCGAACTGGTGCCTTCAGGCGCGCGCTCGAGCGCAACTTCGACGGATTTCTCCTCGCCCTTGGTCAGCACAGACAGGGTGGCCTTGCCGCCGACCGGCTGCGTCGCCAGGCGGTAATCGAGCCCTTCCATATGTTCGATGGCAGCGCCGTTGAACGCCAGAACGACATCTCCTGGCTTCAAGCCGGCGCGCGCCGCCGGGCCATTGGCATCGACCGAGGAGATCAGTGCGCCTGCCGGATGATCCATGCCGAGCGACTCCGCGATCTGGGGCGTCACCGGCTCAAAGGAAGCGCCAATGAAAGGCCGCTCGAAGAACTCGGCCCCACCCTTGGCCGCCTCGGTGAAGGCGCGCACCATGTTGGAGGGGATGGCGAAGCCAATGCCGATCGAGCCGCCGCTGCGGCTGAAGATCGCCGTGTTGATGCCGACGAGCTGGCCACCCATGTTGATCAGCGCGCCGCCCGAATTGCCCGGGTTGATGGCAGCATCGGTCTGGATGAAGAAGCCGGAGTCCGACACGCCGATATGCGTGCGCGCGAGCGCCGAGACGATGCCGCTGGTCGTGGTCTGACCGACGCCGAACGGATTGCCGATGGCGAGCACGAGGTCGCCGACCTGCAGCGCGTCGGAATCGCCGATGGCGATGGTCGGGAACGGCTTGTCGGAATCGATCTTGAGCACCGCCAGGTCGAGCGTCTCGTCCTTGAGCAGCACCTTGCTGGTGAATTCGCGGCCGTCGGAAAGCGCAACCTTCACCTGGTCAGCGTCCTGGACGACATGGTTGTTGGTGACGACGATGCCGCTGGGGTCGACCAGAACGCCCGAGCCCAGCGACGACCGGTTGCGCGGCCCGGAGCGGCCGAAAAACTGCTCGAAGAACGGGTCACCCTCGAAGGGCGAGCGGACCTTCACCTGCTTCGAGGCGTAGACATTGACCACCGCGGCCGCCGTATCCTTGACCAAGGGCGCAAAGGAAAGCTGCATCTCCTCGCGGCCAAATGGCACACGGCGATCGGGACCGGGGGTCGCGGCCCCGCCGCCCTTGCCGCCATTCAGCAGATCCGTCAGCACATCCGACAGGCCAGGATCCTCGGTGGTCGTCGCCTCCTGGGCCACGGCGCCGCCGGCCAGCGCCATCCAGGCGCACAGCGCAAGCGACAAATATCGTTTCGCACGCATGGCGAATCCTCCAACGCATAGTTGGCGCCATTGTCGCGACGATTGTGCAAATTGAAAGGCTGGACCGGCGCGAAAAGCGGTTATTTCCGCTTGGTTGGCCCCAGTTGCGGAAGAAGAGCTGAAACTCCGCCGTGGCCGGGAAAGCAGGCCAGACCACCCGCCCAAAACAAAAGGGGCCACGAGGGCCCCTTCGGTTCATAAAACGATGCGGAACGCTTATGCAGCTTCAGCTTCGTTGACAGCTTCGGCTTCCAGGCGGGCGCGGTCGCCGGCGCCCTTGGCCGAAGTGTCGCGATCGACGAACTCGATGACAGCCATCGCGGCGTTGTCGCCGCGGCGGAAGCCGGCCTTCATGATGCGCAGGTAGCCGCCGTTGCGGGTGGCATAACGCGGCGCGACGACGTCGAACAGACGCTTCACGACGTTCTCGTTGCCGATCTGGGCGATCACCTGGCGGCGGGCATGCAGGTCGCCACGCTTGCCGAGCGTCACCAGCTTCTCGACGATCGGACGCAGGTCCTTCGCCTTTTCGAGCGTGGTCACGATCTGCTCGTGCTCGATCAGCGAGACCGAGAGGTTGGCGAACATGGACTTGCGGTGGCTTACGCTGCGGGCGAAGCGACGGCCTTTGAAACCGTGACGCATGGCTCTTTTCCTTCTTCAGTTGTTCAAGAGGCCACGGCCTCTGATGGTTTTCCGCAAGGCCGTCGGACCGGAATATCCGGTCCTCGGAACCATGCTCGACTAGGTCGTCTCAGTACTGATCTTCGTATCGCTTGGCGAGGTCTTCGATGTTTTCCGGCGGCCAGTCCTGCACTTCCATACCGAGGTGCAGGCCCATTGCGGCCAGAACTTCCTTGATCTCGTTGAGCGACTTGCGGCCAAAGTTCGGCGTACGCAGCATTTCTGCTTCCGTCTTCTGGATCAGGTCGCCGATGTAAACGATGTTGTCGTTCTTGAGGCAGTTGGCCGAACGGACCGAAAGCTCCAACTCGTCGACCTTCTTGAGCAGCGCCGGGTTGAAGGCGAGCTCGGTGACGGCCTCGGCTGCAACTTC
Organism: Aminobacter aganoensis; assembly: GCF_014206975.1. Classification (GTDB taxonomy): domain Bacteria; phylum Pseudomonadota; class Alphaproteobacteria; order Rhizobiales; family Rhizobiaceae; genus Aminobacter; species Aminobacter aganoensis. The sequence continues at coordinate 93,205 of NZ_JACHOU010000001.1, read as the reverse complement.
CTTCTGCGGCTCGTCGAAGTTGACGAACAGGGCAAGCTGGTCCTGCAGGATGCGAGCAGCGAAAGCCACTGCGTCCTCGCCGGTGATCGAACCGTCGGTCTCGATGGTCATGGTCAGCTTGTCGTAGTCCAGAACCTGTCCCTCGCGGGTGTTCTCGACCTTGTAAGAAACCTTCTTGACCGGCGAGTAGAGGCTGTCGACCGGGATAAGACCGATCGGAGCGTCTTCTGCGCGGTTGCGCTCAGCCGGGACGTAGCCCTTGCCGGTGTCGACGGTGAACTCCATACGGATCTCCGCGCCCTCGTCGAGCGTGCAGATGACGTGATCGGGGTTCAGGATCTCGACGTCGCCGACCGTCTGGATGTCGCCGGCGAGCACGGCACCGGGGCCCTGCTTGCGAACGACCATGCGCTTCGGGCCGTCGCCTTCCATGCGGATGGCGATTTCCTTGATGTTGAGCACGATGTCGGTGACGTCTTCACGAACGCCGCCGATCGAAGAGAACTCATGCAGCACGCCGTCGATCTGCACCGCGGTCACGGCAGCGCCGCGAAGCGACGACAGCAGCACGCGACGGAGCGCATTGCCGAGCGTCAGGCCGAAGCCACGCTCAAGCGGCTCGGCGACGAGCGTGGTCAGCGTCTTCTTCTTGGACGAGAACTCGATCTTGTTCGGCTTGATCAGTTCCTGCCAGTTTTTCTGGATCATATTCGCTTCCTTCCGTAGCCCCGCCACCATCCAATCGTGACGGGCGACCTGGAAACCGCAAACGAGCGCACAAGGCGCTCGCGCGGAGTGAAATATTAGACGCGGCGCTTCTTGCGCGGGCGGCAGCCATTGTGCGGGATCGGCGTCACATCGCGGATCGATGTGATGGTGAAACCCGCAGCCTGGAGCGCACGCAGAGCCGATTCACGACCCGAACCCGGACCGCAGACCTCGACCTCGAGCATGCGCATGCCGTGTTCCTGGGCCTTCTTGGCGCAATCTTCAGCAGCCATCTGGGCAGCGAACGGGGTCGACTTGCGCGAGCCCTTGAAGCCCTGGGCACCAGCCGACGACCAGGCAATCGTGTTGCCCTGTGCATCGGAGATGGTGATCATGGTGTTGTTGAAGGTCGAATTCACGTGGGCAACGCCCGACGAGATGTTCTTGCGTTCGCGACGGCGAACGCGAGCGGCTTCCTTAGCCATGGTAGTCCTTTCAGTTGATCTCTTCACCGCCGTAATACCAGCGGCTACACCAGCCTGCATTTAAAGTGTCAGGCCGAACACCCGCCCAAAAAAGGCGAAACCGGCGGGCCGAAACCCGCCGGGAACGAAATTACTTCTTCTTGCCGGCGATTGCCTTGGCAGGACCCTTGCGGGTGCGGGCATTGGTGTGCGTGCGCTGACCGCGGACCGGCAGCGAACGACGATGGCGCAGGCCGCGGTAGCAGCCGAGATCCATCAGACGCTTGATGTTGATCGAAACTTCGCGGCGCAGATCGCCTTCGACCTGGTAGTCGCGGTCGATCGTTTCGCGGATCGACAGCACTTCGGCGTCGGTCAGCTGGTTGACGCGGCGCTCAGCCGGGATGCCGACCTTCTCGACGATCTCCTGGGCGAACTTCTTGCCAATGCCGTGAATGTACTGAAGCGCGATCACAACGCGCTTGTTGGTCGGAATATTAACGCCGGCTATACGAGCCATCTTTTCACTCCATTTGGGCCGGACCATGCCGGCGCTTCAAGTTGCCCCGCGTCCGGTGGAGGCCGGCCCTTGCGGGTTTTCCGTTTCAATATGACCTTGCGCCCTTACGGGCAAACATCATCATGCCTGAATGGAAGACGGGCCGCCATACTCCGGATCGGCCCGTCCGTCAAGTCCGCGTGCAGCGATTAGCTGGCGACAGTCGCCAGAACCGCTTCGATCTGTGCCGTCACTTCGTCCATCGGCGCCATGCCGTCGACCTGCTGAAGCAGATCGTTGGCGTAGTAATAGCCGATCAGCGGAGCGGTCTTCTTGTAGTACTCGCGAAGCCGCTCGTCGAAGATCTCGGCATTGTCGTCCTTGCGCACCGGCTGGCCAGCCGCCTTGGCTTCCTCGGCGCGCTTCAGGATGCGGCCGACAAGCGCCTTGTCGTCGACGACGAGCTCGATCACCGTATCGAGGTGCATGCCACGCTCGGCGAGCATGTCGGCAACGGCATCGGCCTGTGCCAGCGTCCGCGGATAACCGTCGAGGATGAACCCTCCGGCGCAGTCGTCCTGATCAATACGTTCGGCGACGATGGCGTTGACGATCTCGTCGGAGACCAGTTCGCCGGCGTCCATCACGGCCTTGGCGCGCTTGCCGACTTCCGTTTCCGCCTTGACCGCTGCACGCAGCATGTCGCCGGTGGACAGTTGAGGAATGCCGTGCTTCTCGACCAGCCTCTGAGCTTGCGTCCCCTTGCCCGCTCCCGGCGGTCCAAGCAATATCAGCCTCATCTTCCCCTCTTACCTCCACGGAGCTTCGACTTCTTGATCAGCCCTTCATATTGATGGGCGATCAGGTGACCCTGAATCTGCGCCACCGTATCAAGGGTTACATTGACCACGATCAGAAGCGAAGTACCACCAAGGTAGAATGGAACGCCCGTCGCCGAGATCAGGAACTCCGGCAGCAAGCAGATAGCGACGAGATAGGCTGCACCGATGACCGTGACGCGGGTCAGCACGTAATCGATGTATTCCGCGGTGCGCTCGCCGGGGCGATAGCCGGGAATGAAGCCCGAATGCTTCTTCAGCTGATCGGCAGTGTCCTTCGGATTGAAGACGATAGCCGTGTAGAAGAAGGCGAAGAAGATGATCATCGCCGCGTAGAGCGCCATGTAGAGCGGCTGGCCGTGGCCAAGCGCGGCCATGATCGTGCTCACCCAGCCTGGCAGCGTGGCGGTGTTCGAGAAGCCCGCGACGGTCGCCGGCAGGAGCAGCAGCGACGACGCGAAGATCGGAGGAATGACGCCGGCGGTGTTGAGCTTCAGCGGCAGGTGCGACGTATCGCCCTGGAACATGCGGTTGCCGACCTGACGCTTCGGATACTGGATCAGAAGGCGGCGCTGGGCACGCTCGAAGAACACGATCAGGGCGATGACGACGATCGCCAGCACGATGATCGCGAGAATCAGACCCGTGGAAAGCGCACCAGTGCGGCCGAGTTCCAGCGTGCCGCTGATGGCGCTGGGCAGACCGGCGACGATGCCGGCGAAGATGATGAGCGAAATGCCGTTGCCGATGCCGCGCGCGGTGATCTGCTCGCCGAGCCACATCAGGAACATCGTGCCGCCGACGAGCGTGATGACTGTCGAGGCGCGGAAGAACATGCCCGGATCCGTGACGATGCCGTTGCCGCTCTCCAGCCCGACCGAAATGCCGTAGGCCTGAACGAGCGCCAGGAGCACGGTGCCATAGCGGGTGTACTGGTTGATGACCTTACGGCCCTGCTCGCCTTCCTTCTTCAGCGCTTCGAGCGACGGAATGACCGACGTCATGAGCTGCATGATGATGGAGGCGGAGATGTAGGGCATGATGCCAAGTGCAAACAGCGCCATGCGCTCGACTGCACCACCGGCAAACATGTTGAAAATACCGAGAACGCCGCGGCTCTGCTGGGTGAAAGCCTGCGCGAATGCATCGGGGTTGATGCCGGGCAGCGGAATATAGGTACCGAGGCGGTAAACCAGCAGCGCGCCGAGGGTGAACCAAATTCGTTTCTTGAGATCTTCGGCCTTGGCGAAGGCTGCGAAATTCAGATTGGATGCCAGTTGTTCAGCAGCCGATGCCATTCAGGGTACTCCGCTTGGTCACGCCGCAATGCCGCAGATGGGCGCGGCGCGTGTCACCGAAGCCACGAGATAGGCTCCGGACGGCAAACATGCAAGCGGCGGTATCTCTACCGCCGCTTACTTTGCAAAGCCTTTTACTCGGCTGCTGCCACTTCCGGCAGCTTCACCGATCCTCCGGCCTTTTCGATCTTCTCGATCGCCGGCTTGGAAGCGCCGGCAACGTCAAAGGCCACCTTGGCCTTGAGTTCACCGTCGCTGAGGATGCGGACGCCGTCCTTGACGCGGCGAATCACGCCGGCCTTGACGAGGACCTCCGCCGTCACAGTCTCCTTGGCATCGAGCTTCTTGGCGTCGATCGCGGCCTGGATACGGGCCAGCGAAACGGTGACGAAGCTCTTGGCGAAGATGTTGGTGAAGCCGCGCTTCGGCAGGCGACGATAGAGCGGCATCTGGCCACCCTCGAAGCCGTTGATCGCGACGCCCGAACGGGCCTTCTGACCCTTGACACCGCGGCCGCCGGTCTTGCCGGAGCCGGAGCCGATGCCACGGCCAAGGCGCTTCTTGGAGTGCGTCGCGCCGGTGTTGTCACGCAGATCGTTGAGTTTCATGTTCTATCTCCTGCGATCGGCCTACGCCTCGTCCACGACGCGGACGAGGTGCTGGACAGCTGCGATCATGCCGCGCACCGAAGGAGTATCCTCCAGGGTGCTCTTGCGATGCATCTTGTTGAGGCCGAGGCCGATCAGCGTGGCACGCTGCTCCTTCGGCCGGCGGATCGGGCTACCGATCTGCTCGACGGTGACGGTCTTGGTTGCTTTCTTGGCCATGGTCATTGTCCCTGGTCAGCTCGAGCGACTATTCTTCAGCCGCAACGGCGGTGCCGCGGCGGGCCTGAAGCGTCGAGTACTTGATGCCGCGCTGTGCAGCCACATCCTTCGGATGCATCTGGTTCTTCAGCGCATCGAAGGTCGCACGAACCATGTTGTAGGGGTTCGACGAACCCATCGACTTGGCGACGACGTCGTGCATGCCGAGCGTCTCGAAGACAGCGCGCATCGGGCCGCCTGCGATGATACCGGTACCCTGCTTGGCAGAGCGGAGCAGGACACGACCAGCGCCCCAACGACCTTCAACGTCGTGGTGCAGCGTGCGGCCCGAGCGGAGCGGCACGAAGATCATGTCGCGCTTGGCCGATTCGGTTGCCTTGCGGATCGCTTCCGGCACTTCGCGCGCCTTGCCGTGACCAAAGCCGACGCGGCCCTTCTGGTCGCCGACGACGACGAGTGCTGCAAAACCGAAACGCCGGCCGCCCTTGACGACCTTGGCAACGCGGTTGATGTGTACGAGCTTGTCGACGAATTCGCTGTCGCGCTCTTCACGGTCACGGCTACGCTCGCGACCGCCTTCCCTACGTTCTTGTGCCATATTCCTATCCTTGTTTTTTTCCGGAAGCACGGGGGTTAAAAACCAAATCCGGCGTCTATAGCGTCGCCGGATTTATTTCAACTGGTCAGTGATGCGGCGCAGCGCCACGCGCTACGCCGGTACCTGTATCAGAAGTTCAGGCCACCTTCGCGGGCAGCTTCGGCAAGCGCCTTGATGCGGCCGTGATAGATGTAGGCGCCACGGTCGAAAACGACGTCCTTGACGCCAGCCTTCGAGGCGCGCTCGGCGATCAGCTTGCCGACCGCAGTCGCGGCGGCCGTGTCGGCGCCGGTCTTCAGCGAGCCCTTGAGATCCTTCTCGAGGGTCGAAGCGGCAGCGAGCGTACGGCCATTGGCATCGTCGATGACCTGGACGTAGATGTTCTTCGACGTGCGGTGAACCGACAGGCGCGGACGGCCGTTGGCGACCTTCTTGATCTGGCGGCGGATGCGCGCCGAACGACGCAGAGTGGTTTCTTTCGAAGCCATAGTACTGGTTCCTTGCCTTCTGAAACGGGCGCGGCCATCTGCGGTAAGCCGAAATGCTTCCCGCGACCGCGCACCGCGGCGTTGTTATTACTTCTTCTTGCCTTCTTTGCGGACGATCTTCTCGCCTGCATAGCGGACGCCCTTGCCCTTGTAGGGCTCCGGACCGCGGTATTCGCGGATCTCGGCGGCGACCTGGCCAACCTGCTGCTTGTCGATACCGGTCACGACGATCTCAGTAGGCTTCGGCACCGAAATGGTGATGCCTTCCGGCGTCTGATAAACGACGTCATGGCTGAAGCCAAGGGCCAGCTGCAGGTTCTTTCCCTGGAGCGCGGCACGATAGCCGACGCCGGTGATCTCAAGCCTCTTTTCGAAGCCGTCCTTCACACCGGTCAGGATGTTGACGATCTGGGTCCGCGACATGCCCCACTTGGAGCGGGCGTCCTTGGACTGGTCGCGCGGCTGAACGGCGATCTCGCCTTCTTCCATCTTGACCAGAACTTCGTCGTTGACCACGAACTTCAGCTCGCCCTTGGGGCCCTTCGCCGTCACGGTCTGGCCGTTGACGGTCGCGGATACGCCCTGCGGAAGCTGAACGGGTTTCTTGCCAATACGAGACATTGTCTTGTCCTCGCCTTTCTTGTTTCAGCCTACGCAGATCAGAAGATCTGGCAGAGGATTTCCCCGCCGACGTTCTGTTCGCGCGCTTCGTGGTCGGCCATCACGCCCTTCGGGGTCGAAAGGATCGAGATGCCCAGGCCGTTGGCGACCGGCGGAATCGACTTGGACGAGACGTAGACACGGCGGCCCGGCTTGGAGACACGCGCGATTTCGCGGATCACCGGCTGGCCGTCGAAGTACTTCAACTCGATTTCGATCTCGGACTTGCCGTTTTCGAAATCGGTCTGGCTGTAGTCGCGGATGTAGCCTTCCGACTTCAGCACGTCGAGAACACGGGCGCGCAGCCTGGACGCAGGCGTCGACACCGTCGACTTCTTGCGGCCATAGGCATTGCGGATGCGGGTCAGCATATCGCCGAGAGGATCACTCAAAGACATGTCAAATGCTCCTTACCAGCTCGACTTGACCAGGCCCGGGATTGCTCCCGTCGAGCCCAGATCACGAAGCGCGATACGCGACATCTTAAGCTTGCGATAGTAGGCACGGGGACGACCGGTGACTTCGCAGCGATTGCGGATACGGATCTTGGCCGAGTTGCGCGGCAGCGCGGCGAGCTTGAGCTGCGCGCGGAAGCGTTCCTCGATCGGCTTGGACTGATCCATGATGACGTCCTTGAGGGCCTTACGCTTGGCAGCGTACTGGTCCACAAGCTTGCGGCGCCGGTTGTTCTTCTCGACTGAGCTGGTCTTTGCCATTTCAGATTTTTCCTTTGCTCGCTGCCGTTACTGCCGGAAGGGGAAGTTGAAAGCCTTGAGCAGTGCCCGGGCTTCGTCGTCCGTCTTGGCGGTCGTGCAAACGATGATGTCCATACCCCAGATCTGATCGACCTTGTCGTAATTGATCTCGGGGAACACGATGTGTTCCTTGATGCCCATAGCGTAATTGCCACGGCCGTCAAAGCTTTTCGGGTTCAGGCCGCGGAAGTCGCGAACGCGCGGGAGAGCGATGTTCACGAGGCGGTCAAGGAACTCGTACATGCGCTCCTGGCGGAGCGTGACCTTGGCGCCGATCGGCATCTGCTCACGCACCTTGAAGCCGGCGATCGACTTGCGGGCGCGGGTCACAACCGGCTTCTGGCCGGCGATCATCGCCAGGTCCTCGGCGGCAACGGTCGGCTTCTTCGAATCCGCGGTCGCTTCGCCGACACCCATGTTGAGCACGATCTTGTCGATGCGCGGGATCTGCATGACGTTGTCGTACTTGAACTGTTCCTGCATCGCCGAACGGATAGTCTCTTTGTAGACCGTCTTCAGGCGTGGCTCGTTGGTTGCGTTAGCCATTGATGACTTCTCCCGAGCGCTTGGCGACGCGCACCTTCGTGCCGTCCTTCTGGACCTGGAAACCGACGCGGGTCGGCTTGCCGTCCTTGGGGTCGGTGAGCGCGAGGTTCGACAGGTGGATCGGCGCTTCCTTGGTGATGATCCCGCCCTCTTGGGTCTGGGACTGCTTCTGGTGGCGGCGGATCATGTTCACGCCGCGGACAATGGCCTTGTCTTCCTTCGGCTGGACAGACAGCACCTCGCCGGTGCGGCCCTTGTCCTTGCCGGCCAGAACGACAACCTTGTCGCCTTTACGGATCTTCTGCATTGTTCCGGCTCCTTACAGCACTTCGGGCGCGAGCGAGATGATCTTCATGTGGTTCTTGGCGCGGAGTTCGCGCGGAACCGGCCCGAAGATACGCGTGCCGATCGGTTCTTTCTTGTTGTCGACAAGAACGGCCGCGTTCTTGTCGAAACGGATCACGCTGCCGTCCGGACGACGGATGTCCTTGGCCGTGCGAACCACGACCGCCTTCATCACGTCACCCTTCTTAACGCGGCCGCGCGGAATGGCTTCCTTGATCGACACCACGATGATGTCGCCAACGGAGGCGTACTTCCGCTTCGAGCCGCCCAGCACCTTGATGCACATGACACGACGAGCGCCGGAATTGTCCGCGACGTCGAGGTTTGTTTGCATCTGAATCATGACTGGCCGCCTTCTTCTTTTCTAACGGGACGGGCTACCGCCCTCCCCGGCTTGTCCAAAATTCGTTGTTACGCCTGGTCCGGGGTAATGACGACCCAGCGCTTATCCTTGGAAATCGGCTTCGATTCCTGGATAGAGACCTGGTCGCCTACCTTGTGGGCGTTGTTTTCGTCGTGCGCCTTGTAGTTCTTCGACATACGCACGGTCTTCTTCATCACCGGGTGCGTGAAGCGACGCTCGACCTTGACGACGACCGTCTTTTCGTTCTTGTCGCTGACGACCGTACCCTGCAGGATGCGCTTTGGCATGGTTTTCGTCCTTAAGCCTTCTTGCCGGCCGACTTTTCGGCGGCGATGGTCTTGATACGCGCGATATCCTTACGGACCTGTTTCACGCGCGCCGTCTTTTCCAGCTGACCGGTCGCCTTCTGGAAGCGCAGGTTGAACTGCTCCTTCTTGAGGCTGGCGAGCTCGTCGGTGAGCTGGTCCTGGGTCTTCGTCCTGATGTCCGAGGCTTTCATGATTCAGCCCTTCCTTATTCTGCGATGCGCTGAACGAAACGCGTCCTGACCGAGAGCTTGGCGGCGCCGAGACGCAGCGCTTCACGCGCAACTTCCTCGGAAACACCATCGATCTCGAACATCACGCGGCCCGGCTTGATGCGGCATGCCCAGTAGTCGACGGCGCCCTTGCCCTTACCCATGCGGACTTCGGTCGGCTTCGACGTGACGGGAACGTCCGGGAAAATACGGATCCAGACGCGGCCCTGACGTTTCATTTCGCGGGTGATCGCGCGGCGGGCCGCCTCGATCTCACGCGCGGTGACGCGGTTTGGCTCAAGCGCCTTCAGTCCGAAGCCGCCGAAATCCAGGTTGGTGCCACCCTTCGCGGTACCGTGGATGCGGCCCTTGAACTGCTTACGGAACTTTGTGCGCTTTGGCTGCAGCATCGTTCTAACTCCAAATTCCTATGCGTGTCAGGCGTTTTCGCGACGGCGGCGCTCAGGGCGCTCGCCAGCATGCGAATGATCGCCTTCGGTTGCGCGACGCTCGGAAGCCATCGGATCGTGCTCGAGGATCTCGCCCTTGAACACCCACACCTTGACGCCGCAGATGCCATAGGCGGTCTGGGCTTCGGCCGTGCCGTAGTCGACGTCGGCGCGCAGGGTGTGCAGCGGAACGCGACCTTCGCGGTACCACTCCATACGAGCGATTTCAGCGCCGCCGAGACGGCCCGAGCAGTTGATGCGGATGCCTTCGGCACCGAGGCGCATGGCCGACTGCACGGCGCGCTTCATGGCGCGGCGGAAGGCGATACGGCGCTCGAGCTGCTGAGCGATCGACTGGGCGACCAGGGTCGCGTCGGTCTCGGGCTTGCGAACCTCGACGATGTTGAGGTGCGTCTCGGACTTCGTCATCTCGGTCAGCTTCTTGCGGAGCTTCTCGATGTCGGCGCCCTTCTTGCCGATGATCAGGCCCGGACGGGCGGCGTGAATGGTCACGCGGCACTTCTTGTGCGGACGCTCGATCACGACCTTGGAGATCGCGGCCTGTTTCAGCTCGGCCTCAAGATACTTGCGGATCTTGATGTCTTCATGAAGCAGCTGGCCGTATTCGCCGGTGTTTGCGTACCACCGCGAGTCCCAGGTGCGGTTGATGCCGAGGCGGAGACCGATCGGATTGATTTTCTGGCCCATTATGCGGCCTCCCCTTTCTCTTCGACTTCACGAACGACGATCGTGAGGTGCGAAAACGGCTTCTCGATGCGGCTGGCGCGGCCGCGGCCACGAGCGTGGAAACGCTTCATGACGATCGACTTGCCGACAAAGGCTTCCGCCACCACCAGCGCGTCGACATCGAGGTCGTGATTGTTTTCCGCGTTGGCGATAGCCGATTCGAGGGTCTTCTTGACCGTACCGGCGATGCGCTTGCGCGAAAATTCCAGATCCGAAAGCGCGGTCGCTACCTTCTTGCCGCGGATCAGCGCGGCAACGAGGTTGAGCTTCTGCGGGCTGACCCGGATCGTGCGGAGGACCGCACGTGCCTCGTTGTCAGCAAGCCTGCGCGGAGCTTTGGCCTTGCCCATGTTACTTCCTCTTTGCCTTCTTGTCCGCGCCGTGACCGTAGTAGGTCCTGGTGGGAGCGAACTCACCGAACTTGTGGCCGACCATGTCCTCGTTGACCGAGACCGGGACGTGCTTCTGGCCGTTGTAGACACCGAAGGTGAGGCCGACGAACTGCGGCAGGACGGTGGAGCGACGGCTCCACATCTTGATCACCTCATTGCGACCGCCTTCACGAACCTTCTCTGCCTTCTTGAGCAGATAGCCGTCAATGAACGGGCCTTTCCAGACTGAACGAGTCACTGGCGTTACCTCTTCTTAGCTCTTGCGCTGATGGCGCGAGCGCAGGATGAACTTGTCGGTCGCCTTGTTGGACCGCGTCTTCTTGCCCTTGGTGGGCTTGCCCCACGGGGTCACCGGATGGCGTCCGCCCGAGGTGCGGCCTTCACCACCGCCGTGCGGGTGGTCGACCGGGTTCATGGTCACGCCGCGGTTGTGCGGACGCTTGCCACGCCAGACCGTGCGACCAGCCTTGCCGTCGTTGATGTTGCCGTGGTCCGGGTTGGACACGGCACCGACGGTGGCGATGCAGAGACCGCTGACGACGCGCTGTTCACCCGAGTTGAGGCGAAGGATCGCCATGCCCTGGTCGCGGCCGACGAGCTGGGCGTAAGCACCAGCCGAACGGGCGACCTGGCCGCCCTTGCCGGGCTTCAGCTCGATGTTGTGGACGATCGTGCCGACCGGCATCGATGCGAGCGGCATCGCGTTGCCCGGCTTCACGTCGACCTGCTCGCCGGCGATGATCTTGTCACCAGCCTGCAGACGCTGCGGCGCAATGATGTAGCTCAGCTCGCCGTCGTCGTACTTGATCAGCGCGATAAAGGCGGTGCGGTTCGGATCGTACTCGAGACGCTCGACCGTGCCGACGACGTCGAACTTGCGACGCTTGAAGTCGATGATGCGGTACGAACGCTTGTGACCGCCGCCGATGAAGCGAGCCGTGATGCGACCGTAGTTGTTGCGGCCGCCCGACTTGGTCAGGCCTTCGGTCAGACCCTTGACGGGCTTGCCCTTGTGCAGGCCCGAGCGGTCGACGATGACCAGCTGGCGCGTGCTCGGCGTTACTGGCTTGAATTTCTTAAGTGCCATTGTCCTGTCCTCTCAGCCTAGCTCAGAGACCCATCGCGACGTCGATCGACTGACCATCGGCCAGCGTCACTACCGCCTTCTTGACGTCACTCTGGCGGCCGATCGTGCCGCGGAAGCGCTTCACCTTGCCCTTGCGGACCAGGGTGTTCACAGCAGTCACCTTCACGCCGAACAGCGCTTCGACGGCAGCCTTGATCTCAGGCTTGCTCGCCTTCTTGGCGACGTTGAAGACGACCTGGTTCTGCTCAGATGCCATGGTCGACTTTTCGGTGATCGCCGGGCTGACGATCACGTCGTAGTGGCGGAGATCCGTCATTTGAAGCGCTCCTCGAGAGCCTCGACGGCGGCCTTCGAGAGGACCAGCGTGCCGCGGCGCAGAATGTCGTAAACGTTGATGCCCTGGATCGGCAGGACATCGATGTTCGGGATGTTGGTCGCTGCGCGCTTGAAGTTGAGGTCAAGCTCGGCGCCGCCGATCACCAGGGCGTTGGTCAGGCCCAGCGTCGCGAAGTTCGCGATCAGTGCCTTGGTCTTGCCTTCGGCGAGGGTCAGCTCGTCGACGATGATCAGGTTCGATGCCTTGGCCTTGGCCGACAGAGCGTGCTTCAGGCCGAGAGCGCGGACCTTCTTGGGAAGGTCGTGCTCGTGGCTGCGGACGACCGGGCCGTGGGCCTTGCCGCCGCCGCGGAACTGCGGAGCGCGTGCCGAATGGTGACGAGCGCGGCCCGTACCCTTCTGCTTGTACATCTTGGCGCCGGTGCGCGCGATTTCCGCGCGGCCCTTGGCCTTGTGCGTGCCCTGCTGCTTCTTGGCGAGCTGCCAGCGCACGACGCGCTGGAGCACGTCTTCGCGCGGGTCGAGGCCGAAGATCTCTTCCGAGAGCTCAACCTTGCCGGCATCCTTGCCTGCGAGGGTTGTAATCTTGAGGTCCATTATTCCGCTCCCTCGTTGGCCGGAGCCTGTTTGCTGACGGCGCGGATCGCGGCCGGCTTCGGCGCATTCTCAGGCAGCGCAATCTTGGCGGCGTCGCGAACCAGGATCCATGCACCCTTCGTGCCCGGAACCGCACCGCGGATCAGGATCAGGCCGCGGTCGGCGTCGGTCGAGACGACTTCGACGTTCTGGGTCGTGACGCGGACGTCGCCCATGTGGCCGGCCATCTTCTTGCCCTTGAACACCTTGCCCGGATCCTGGCGCTGGCCAGTCGAGCCGTGGGTACGGTGCGACACCGAGTTACCGTGGGTCGCGCGGCCACCACCGAAGTTGTGCCGCTTGATGACGCCCTGGAAACCCTTACCGGTCGAGGTGCCCGTCACGTCGACCTTCTGGCCGGGGACGAAGTGCTCGACGGTGATCTCGGAGCCGACATCGAGCATGTTGTCGGCGGAGACGCGGAATTCGGCGACCTTCGACTTCGGCTCGACGGAGGCGGCAGCGAAATGACCGCGCATCGCCTTCGACGTATTCTTCACCTTGGCGAGGCCGACGCCGAGCTGAACGGCGGTGTAGCCATTCTTCTCCTGCGTGCGCTGCGCCACGACCTGGCAGTTCTCCATGCGGAGAACGGTGACGGGAACGTGCTCGCCAGCGTCATTATAGACGCGGGTCATTCCCACCTTCTGTGCAATTACACCTGAACGCATCGGTTCGTTTTCCTTCAGAGGAGCCGTTTGGATCTGCTCGCGCGGCTCATGTTAGCTCTTAGAGCTTGATTTCGACGTCGACACCTGCGGCGAGGTCGAGCTTCATCAGAGCATCGACGGTCTGCGGGGTCGGATCGACGATGTCCAGCAGACGCTTGTGCGTGCGCATCTCGAACTGCTCGCGGCTCTTCTTGTCGACGTGCGGCGAGCGGTTCACCGTGAACTTCTCGATCCGCGTCGGCAGCGGGATCGGGCCGCGAACGTTGGCGCCGGTGCGCTTTGCGGTCGACACGATCTCGCGGGTCGAAGCGTCGAGAACCCGGTGGTCAAACGCCTTGAGGCGGATGCGGATATTCTGTCCGTTCATGGTCACTTCCTTGTTCTGGCGCGGCGCGGGCGTATTCCCGCCCGCGACAGATCGTTATTCGGATTATTCTTTGATCGAAGCGACGATGCCGGCGCCGACGGTGCGGCCGCCTTCACGGATGGCGAAGCGGAGCTTCTCTTCCATGGCGATCGGCACGATCAGCTCGACGTCGACGGTGATGTTGTCGCCGGGCATGACCATCTCGGTGCCTTCCGGCAGCGACACGATGCCGGTCACGTCCGTCGTGCGGAAATAGAACTGCGGACGGTAGTTGGTGAAGAACGGCGTGTGACGGCCACCCTCTTCCTTGGTCAGGATGTAGGCTTCAGCCACGAACTTCTTGTGCGGCTTGACCGAACCCGGCTTGCACAGCACCTGGCCGCGCTCGACGTCTTCACGGCCAACGCCACGGATCAGCGCGCCGATGTTGTCGCCCGCCTGGCCCTGGTCGAGCAGCTTGCGGAACATCTCGACGCCGGTGACCGTCGTCTTCGAGGTCGCCTTGATGCCGACGATCTCGACTTCCTCGCCGACCTTGACGATGCCGCGCTCGACGCGGCCGGTGACGACCGTGCCGCGGCCCGAGATCGAGAACACGTCTTCGATCGGCATCAGGAACGGACGGTCGATCGGACGCTCAGGCGTCGGGATGTAGGCATCGACAGCCGCCATCAGCTCGCGGATCGCGTCTTCGCCGATCTTCTTGTCCGAATCGTTGAGCGCAGCAACGGCCGAGCCCTTGACCATCGGGATGTCGTCGCCGGGGAACTCGTACTTCGACAGCAGCTCGCGCACCTCGAGCTCGACCAGTTCGAGCAGCTCGGCGTCGTCGACCAGGTCGACCTTGTTGAGGAACACCACCAGGGCGGGAACGCCGACCTGACGGGCGAGCAGGATGTGCTCGCGGGTCTGCGGCATCGGGCCGTCGGCAGCCGAAACCACCAGGATCGCGCCGTCCATCTGGGCGGCACCGGTGATCATGTTCTTCACATAGTCGGCGTGGCCGGGGCAGTCGACGTGAGCGTAGTGGCGGGCCGGCGTCTCGTATTCGACGTGCGCCGTCGAAATGGTGATGCCGCGGGCCTTCTCTTCAGGCGCTGCGTCGATCTGGTCGTAGGCCTTGAACTCGCCGAAAAACTTCGTGATCGCCGCCGTCAGCGACGTCTTGCCGTGGTCGACGTGACCAATCGTGCCAATGTTCACATGAGGCTTATTACGCTCGAATTTACCTTTTGCCATGTGAGGTCTCCATTCCTGCTAGCCCGATAAGGGCGTTGAATTAATAAAACGCTGCAATTCCTTGGAATTACGCGTATTTCTTTTGAACTTCCTGAGCGACCGCGGTCGGAACCGGCTCGTAGTGGTCGAACTGCATCGTGTACTGGGCGCGGCCCTGCGACATCGAGCGCAGGCTGTCCACGTACTTGAACATGTTGGCCAGCGGGACCATCGCGTTGACGACGACGGCGATACCGCGGCTTTCCTGGCCCTGGATCTGGCCACGACGGCTGTTCAAGTCGCCGATGACGTTGCCGACGTAGTCTTCCGGCGTCACGACTTCGACCTTCATGATCGGCTCGAGCAGTTGGACACCCAGCTTCGGAGCGGCTTCGCGAAGGCAGGCGCGACCGGCGATTTCGAAGGCCAGAACCGAGGAGTCGACGTCGTGGTAGGCGCCGTCGATGAGCGTCGCCTTGACGCCGATCATCGGGAAGCCCGCGAACGGACCCGACGACAGGACGCTGCGGAGACCCTTGTCGACGCCCGGGATGTATTCCTTCGGAACCGCACCACCGACGATCTTCGATTCGAAGATGAAATCTTCGCCATCCGGGTTCGGCTCGAACACGATCTTGACGCGAGCGAACTGGCCCGTACCACCCGACTGCTTCTTGTGGGTGTAGTCCTGCTCGTGCGTGCGGCTGATCGTCTCGCGATAGGCAACCTGCGGCGCACCGACGTTGGCCTCGACCTTGAACTCGCGACGCATGCGGTCGACGATGATGTCCAGGTGAAGCTCGCCCATGCCGGCGATGATGGTCTGGCCCGACTCTTCGTCCGACTTGACGCGGAACGAAGGATCCTCGGCAGCCAGGCGGTTGAGCGCGAGGCCCATCTTTTCCTGGTCGCCCTTGGTCTTCGGCTCGATGGCGATCTGGATGACCGGCTCGGGGAATTCCATGCGCTCGAGAATGACCGGGTGCAGCGGATCGCAGAGCGTGTCGCCGGTGGTCGTTTCCTTGAGGCCAGCCAGAGCGACGATGTCGCCGGCGAAAGCCTCTTCGATGTCGGAGCGCGAGTTCGAGTGCATCTGCAGCATACGGCCGAGACGCTCCTTCTTGCCCTTGACGGTGTTTTCGAGCGAAGCGCCCTTGGTCACCTTGCCCGAGTAGATGCGGCAGAAGGTGAGCGAGCCGACGAACGGATCGTTCATGATCTTGAAGGCCAGCATCGACAGCGGCTCTTCATCCGACGAATGACGCTCCATCTCGCCTTCCGTCTTCGGATCGATGCCCTTGATGGCAGGCACGTCGAGCGGCGACGGCAGGAAGTCACCAACGCCGTCGAGCAGCGGCTGGACGCCCTTGTTCTTGAAGGCCGAGCCGCAGAACATCGGGAAGAACTTGACGGCTATGGTGCCCTTGCGGATCAGCGCGCGCAGTTCGTCGTTCGACGGCATCTTGCCTTCGAGGTAGTTCTCGAGAGCCGTCTCGTCCATTTCGACGGCGGTCTCGATCATCTTCTCGCGGAATTCCTCGGCCTTGTCCTTGAGATCGGCCGGGATCTCGACGACATCCCAGGCAGCGCCCAGGCTCTCGTCGCGCCACACCAGCGCGTTCATCTCGATCAGGTCGACGACGCCCTTGAACTCGGCCTCGGCGCCGATCGGCAGCTGGACGGCAACGGCCGTCGCACCGAGGCGCGACTTGATCATCTCGTAGGAGCGGTAGAAGTCCGCGCCGATCTTGTCCATCTTGTTGCAGAAGATCATGCGCGGCACGTTGTACTTGTCCGCCTGGCGCCACACGGTCTCGGTCTGCGGCTCTACACCGGCGTTGGCATCGAGCAGCGCGATGGCGCCGTCGAGAACGCGCAGCGAACGCTCGACTTCAATGGTGAAGTCGACGTGGCCGGGGGTGTCGATGATGTTGAAGCGGCGCTGCTTGCCGTCGCGACCCTTCCAGAAGGTCGTGGTGGCAGCGGACGTGATCGTGATGCCGCGCTCCTGCTCCTGTTCCATCCAGTCCATGGTGGCAGCGCCGTCATGGACTTCGCCGATCTTGTGCGACTTGCCCGTGTAATAAAGGATGCGCTCGGTCGTCGTGGTCTTGCCGGCGTCGATATGCGCCATGATACCGAAATTGCGGTAGTCTTCGATCTTGTATTCGCGGGCCATGGGAGGTGCCTCTCAGTCGTTCGTTCGCGCTGTTACCAGCGGTAATGCGCGAAGGCGCGGTTGGCTTCCGCCATCTTGTGGGTGTCTTCACGCTTCTTCACGGCGGTGCCGCGGTTGTTGGCCGCGTCCATCAGTTCGCCGGAGAGACGATCGACCATGGTGGTCTCGTTGCGGTTGCGAGCGGCAGTGATCAGCCAACGAATGGCGAGTGCCTGACGACGCTCGGGGCGCACATCGACCGGGACCTGGTAGGTGGCGCCGCCGACGCGACGCGAACGCACTTCCACGTGCGGCGCGACATTGTCGAGCGCCTGGTGGAACACCGTCACCGGCTCCTGCTTGGTCTTGGCCTGCACCTGGTCGAGTGCACCGTAGACGATCGTTTCGGCGATCGACTTCTTGCCGTCATACATGACGGCGTTCATGAACTTGGTGACGACCAGATCGCCGAACTTGGGATCCGGGTTGACTTCGCGCTTATCTGCACTGTGACGACGGGACATAGCTCTTGTCTCTCAATCTCGTGGCCACGACGCAAAAGCAAAAGCGTCGAAGCCGGAAAACCTTACTTCGGACGCTTCGCACCGTACTTGGAACGGCGCTGCTTGCGGTTCTTCACACCCTGCGTGTCGAGCACGCCGCGGATGATGTGATAGCGCACGCCCGGAAGGTCCTTCACGCGGCCGCCGCGGATCATGACCACGGAGTGCTCCTGAAGATTGTGGCCTTCGCCGGGGATGTAGCCGATCACTTCAAAACCATTGGTCAGGCGGATCTTTGCGACCTTGCGCAGAGCCGAGTTCGGCTTCTTCGGCGTCGTCGTGTAGACGCGCGTGCAAACGCCCCGCTTCTGCGGGTTGGCCTGCATGGCCGGAACCTTGTTGCGCTTCACCGGCGCAATGCGCGGCTTGCGGATCAGCTGGTTGACGGTAGGCATTAAACCCTCTTGTCTCTCAATTCCGTGTCTCAAGCCCGTTCGGGGCGGCTTCAAGCGCAAAATCCATACGCGAATTCGGGCCACAAACCGCGACTTACGGTCTTGCCCGAACAAAGGCAGAGGAAGCGAAACCGCTTCATGCACGCCGGAAATGTCTTCTCGCTCGTAAAAACGAACCCTGTTTGAGGTGAACTCCAAGACGAGACGCCTCGGAAAAGCCAACCTCACATCGGCTCAGACGACGCGGTATCTACTCGCATGACCGCTAACCGTCAAGCCCGTCCCGCCAAAAACCTTAACGAAACCGGGGCTTCGGGGGGCTCAGCAGGTGCAGAGCAACTTTATTGCGCTGCAACATGGGCTATTTGCCGGTTTGTAACGCGCTTTGGCCTGTCGTGCACCATGTCTTCGTGCGAAAATCGCCAAAACCGGGGGCGAATCCCCAACTTACGAATCCAAAACCAGGGAATCACCGATGAACGACAACGACGAAAAGCCGGTGACCATCATCACGGGCCGAGTCTGGCGCAAGAAGGGCTCTAAGCCCGAGGGCGTGCACATCATGCTGGTTGCTCCCGACGATGATTCCGCCGTGCGCTCCGCGCTCGAGGCATTGGCGAAGGAAGGTTACGCCGAAGCCGAGCTCGACCAGATCGGCGACATGCAGGGCGAGCCGGACGACGAGCCGCATATTTCGGCATATCAAGGCGCGCTCGAAGGCGAAGTCTCGATCGTCACCTTCAACGAACCGCTCTGAGCGCAGCGCATGCGCCTGATACGCGCCCGGTCAGTTGACCGGCCCTGCCCCGCCGATGTCTGCCATTTCAGGTTCGGTGGGCCTTTGGCCGGTGGCGCGGTTGACCATTACCGTCACGAACCACAAGACCACGCCGATACCGATCAGGACGCCGGCGATCTTGTATTGAACTGGGTCCCGCCCGGTCCACGGTCCGGCGAAGAACGCGCAAGCCACCGCTCCCAGGATCGGAAGCAGCGTCGGCGTCCGGAAATGATCGTGTCCGACCCTGTCCTTGCGCAACACCAGTACGGCGATGTTGACGACTGTGAAGACGCACAACAATAGCAGCGCCGTGGTGCCGCCGAGAGCCGGAACCTCCCCGACGAAGGTGATCAGCGCGAAGGCGAGCAAGGTGGTGAACCCGATCGCTATGTAAGGAGTGCGGCGCGTCGCATGGACCTTGCCGAGCACCTGCGGCAGCACATGCTCGCGGCTCATGCCATAGACGAGCCGGCTCGCCATCAGCATGTTGATCAAGGCGCTGTTGGCAACCGCAAACATGGTGATGAAGCCGAAGATCTCGACCGGAAAATTCGGCGCGCCGGCCTGGACCACCTTGAGCAGCGGGGTCTCGCCCTCGCCCAGCTGTTCCGGTGGCACCAGCGTGATCGCCGAGATGGATACCAGCACATAGATCACCCCGGTGATCAGCAATCCGGTCAGCAGGACTTTCGGGAAGATCCGGGTCGGGTCCTTGCATTCCTCGGCCATGTTGACCGAGTCCTCGAAACCGACCATGGCGAAGAAGGCGAGCGTGGTCGCGGCGATCACCGACCAGAAGGCGCTGCGGTCGGGAGCGGCGTGAAACTGCGTAATGCGGGAGACGTCGCCTTCGCCTGCTCCGATCGCCCAAAGGCCGATGACGATGATGATCATCAGGCCGGTGAACTCGACACATGTCAGCACGACATTGGCTTTGACGCTTTCGCCGACGCCGCGAAAGTTCACGGCGGCAACGACCGCCATGAATGCCAGGCCGATGAGCGTGATGCCGTAGGTCCCGGTGAGGCCGAGGTCGAAGGCGCCCGACAGGTTGGCGGCAAAGGCACGCGAGGCCGTCGAGGCCGAGGTGATGCCTGAGCACATCACCGCGAATGCGACGATAAAGGTGATGAAATGGATGCCGAACGCCTTGTGGGCGTAAAGGGCGGCCCCTGCCGCCTTCGGGTACTTGGTCACCAGCTCGAGATAGCTGAAGGCCGTGATGAGGGCGACGACAAAGGCAACCAGAAACGGCAGCCAGACCACGCCGCCGACCTGCTTCGCCACTTGTCCGGTCAGGGCGTAGATGCCGGTGCCCAGGATGTCGCCGACGATGAAGAGAAGAAGAAGCCAGGGCCCCATGACCCGATGGAGACTTGGCTCCACCGATACCGCCTGTCCTGTCGCGTTGCCTGGGACGTCGGTCATCGGGCACTCCTTTCAGGGCTGAAGGCACTGCAAGGAGGAGGCTATTTTCGTGGGCGCGGGATGTCAAATGCCCGGGCGTGGCTGCCCAGTTCCGGGAAGCCTTTGCCGTGGCAACGAAAAAGGGGGCCGCAGCCCCCTTTCCTAGTCCTGTCGGACGGCGCTCCTACTGAGCGGCGTTGACCATGTCGGTCAGGATCGGCTCGGCGACTTCCGCGCCCGAAAGCTTGCGGCGTTCGTCGAGGATCAGTTCGTCACGCGAGGTGGCGATGCGCCTGATCTGGCTCATCATACCGCCCGTACCGGCCGGGATGAGGCGGCCGACGATGACGTTTTCCTTGAGACCCTGCAGCATGTCGGTCTTGCCGGCGACGGCAGCCTCGGTCAGCACCCTGGTCGTCTCCTGGAAGGAAGCGGCCGAGATGAAGGACGGCGTCTGCAGCGATGCCTTGGTGATACCGAGCAGAACCGGCTGACCTTCGGCAGGCTTCTTGCCTTCCTCGATCAGGCGATCGTTGACCTCGTCGAACTCGATGACGTCGACATGATCGCCCGGGATGTAGATCGAGTCGCCCTGTGCGGTGATCTCGACCTTCTGCAGCATCTGACGGACGATGACCTCGATGTGCTTGTCGTTGATCGACACGCCCTGCAACCGGTAGACTTCCTGGATTTCATTGACGAGGTAGGAAGCAAGCGCTTCCACGCCCTTGATCGCCAGGATGTCGTGCGGCGCCGGATTGCCGTCGAGGATGTAGTCGCCCTTCTCGATGGCATCGCCGTCCTGGAGATGGAACGGCTTGCCCTTCGGGATCAGGTATTCGACCGGCTCAAGCGTCGAGTCATGCGGCTCGATGATGATGCGGCGCTTGTTCTTGTAGTCGCGGCCGAAGCGAACCGTACCATCGATCTCGGCGATGATGGCGTGATCCTTCGGACGACGGGCTTCGAAGAGCTCGGCCACACGCGGCAGACCGCCGGTGATGTCCTTGGTCTTCGCGCTTTCCATCGGGATACGCGCCAGCACGTCGCCGGGGCGGACCTGGGCACCCGGTTCGACCGAGAGAATGGCCTCGACGGAGAGCAGGAAGCGAGCATCGCCGCCCTTCGACAGCTTGCCGACCTTGCCCTTGGAGTCCTGGATCACCATCGCAGGCTTGAGATCCGAACCGCGCGGGGTCGAACGCCAGTCGATGACCTCACGCTTGGTGATGCCGGTCGATTCGTCGGCCGTTTCCTGAACGGAAATGCCGTCGACCAGATCCTCGAAGGCCACGCGGCCCTCGATTTCGGTGAGGATCGGACGGGTATAGGGATCCCACTCGGCGATACGCTGGCCGCGCTTCACCTTGTCGCCATCGTCCACGAAGATACGCGAACCATAGGTGACGCGGTGCGTGGCCCGCTCCTTGCCGGCTTCGTCGAGGATCAGGATCGCCATGTTGCGGCCCATCACCACGAGATTGCCGTCGGAATTGCGGACGACGTTGCGGTTGCGGATCTCGACCTTGCCTTCATACGAAGCTTCGAGGAACGAGCTGTCGACCACCTGAGCGGTACCGCCCATGTGGAAGGTACGCATGGTGAGCTGCGTGCCCGGCTCGCCGATCGACTGCGCGGCGATGACGCCGACAGCTTCGCCCTGGTTGACAGGGGTACCGCGTGCTAGGTCGCGACCATAGCAGACCGCGCAGACGCCGACCTTGACTTCGCAGGTCAGGGCCGAGCGGATGCGAACCGACTGCACGCCAGCCTTCTCGATCACCTCGATGTCGCGCTCGTCCATCAGCGTGCCGCCCTTGACCAGCAGGTCGCCAGTCACCGGATGGTTGATGTCGTCGAGCGAGGTGCGGCCGAGGATACGCATGCCGAGCGAAGCAACCACCTGGCCGGCATCGACGATCGGCTGCATGGTGAGGCCCTTTTCAGTGCCGCAATCAACCGAGTTGACGATGCAATCCTGCGCCACGTCGACGAGACGACGGGTCAGGTAGCCGGAGTTTGCCGTCTTAAGAGCGGTATCCGCGAGACCCTTGCGGGCGCCGTGGGTCGAGTTGAAGTATTCAAGAACGGTCAAGCCTTCCTTGAAGTTCGAGATGATCGGCGTCTCGATGATTTCACCCGACGGCTTGGCCATCAGGCCGCGCATGCCGGCGAGCTGACGCATCTGGGTGGGCGAACCGCGCGCGCCGGAGTGCGACATCATGTAGATCGAGTTCATCGGCTTCTGACGGCCGTTGTCCTCGAACTCCACCGCCTTGATGCGGGCCATCATTTCGTCGGCGACCTTTTCCGAGCACTTGGCCCAGGCGTCGACGACCTTGTTGTACTTCTCGCCCTGGGTGATCAGGCCGTCGTTGTACTGCTGCTCGTATTCCTTGGCGAGCGCTTCGGTCTGTTCGACTAGGCCGTGCTTCGTGTCAGGAATAAGCATGTCGTCCTTGCCGAACGAGATGCCGGCGCGGCAGGCGTGAGCGAAGCCGAGAGCCATGATGCGATCGCAGAAGATGACCGTCTCTTTCTGACCGCAGTGGCGGTAGACGGTGTCGATCATCTTGGAGATGTTCTTCTTGGTCATCTCCTGGTTTGCGGTGTCGTACGGCACGTTGACGTTCTTCGGCAGCAGTTCGCCGATGATCATGCGGCCCGGGGTCGTGTCGTGAATCTTGGACACGACGTTGCCTTCGGCGTCGACCGTGCGGAAACGACCCTTGATCTTGGCGTGCAGGGTGACTGCCTTGGTCTCAAGCGCGTGCTGAAGTTCGCCCATGTCGGCAAACACCATGCCCTCGCCCGGCTCGTTCTGGTTGACGATCGAGAGGTAGTAGAGACCGAGAACCATGTCCTGCGACGGCACGATGATCGGCGCGCCGGAAGCCGGGTGCAGGATGTTGTTGGTCGACATCATCAGCACGCGTGCTTCGAGCTGAGCCTCGAGCGACAGCGGAACGTGGACAGCCATCTGGTCGCCGTCGAAGTCGGCGTTGAAGGCCGTACAGACGAGCGGGTGCAGCTGGATGGCCTTGCCTTCGATCAGGGTGGGTTCGAAGGCCTGGATGCCCAGGCGGTGCAGCGTCGGCGCGCGGTTGAGCAGGACCGGATGCTCGCGGATGACCTCATCGAGGATATCCCAGACTTCCGGCTTTTCCTTCTCGACCAGCTTCTTGGCCTGCTTGACGGTCGAGGAGTAACCCTTGGCGTCGAGGCGGGCATAGATGAACGGCTTGAACAGCTCGAGCGCCATCTTCTTCGGCAGGCCGCACTGGTGCAGCTTGAGCTCCGGACCGGTCACGATGACCGAACGGCCGGAATAGTCGACGCGCTTGCCGAGCAGGTTCTGGCGGAAGCGACCCTGCTTGCCCTTGAGCATGTCGGACAGCGACTTCAGCGGGCGCTTGTTGGCGCCGGTGATGACGCGGCCGCGGCGGCCGTTGTCGAACAATGCGTCGACGGCTTCCTGCAGCATGCGCTTTTCGTTGCGGATGATGATCCCCGGCGCGCGGAGCTCGATCAGACGCTTCAAGCGGTTGTTGCGGTTGATGACGCGACGATAGAGATCGTTCAGATCGGAGGTCGCAAAGCGGCCGCCATCCAGCGGGACCAGCGGGCGCAGGTCCGGCGGGATCACCGGCACGACCTTCATGATCATCCACTCGGGACGGTTTCCGGACTCCATGAAGTTCTCAACCACCTTGAGGCGCTTGAGATACTTCTTCTGCTTGAGTTCCGACGTCGTCGTGGCGAGTTCCGAGCGCAGGTCGCCTGCGATCTTCTCCAGGTCCATGCTGGCAAGCAGGTCGTGGATGGCTTCGGCACCGATCATGGCGGTGAAGCTGTCCTCGCCATACTCGTCAACAGCGAGCATGTACTCTTCCTCGCTCAGGAGCTGGTGCTCCTTCAGCGCGGTCAGGCCGGGCTCGGTGACGATATAGTTCTCGAAGTACAGGACACGCTCGATATCCTTGAGCGTCATGTCGAGCAGCGTGCCGATACGGCTCGGCAGCGACTTCAGGAACCAGATGTGGGCGACGGGTGCGGCGAGCTCGATGTGGCCCATGCGCTCGCGGCGAACGCGCGACAGCGTGACTTCCACGCCGCACTTTTCGCAGATGACGCCCTTGTACTTCATGCGCTTGTACTTGCCGCACAAGCATTCGTAGTCCTTGATCGGGCCGAAGATGCGCGCGCAGAACAGGCCGTCGCGCTCCGGCTTGAAGGTACGATAGTTGATCGTCTCCGGCTTCTTGATCTCGCCGAACGACCAGGACAGAATCTTCTCAGGGCTGGCGAGCGAAATCCGGATGGAATCGAACACCTGCGCAGGCGCCTGAGGGTTGAAGAGATTCATGACCTCTTGGTTCATGCCGTTCTCCTTTTCGGGGCCCTCGAAAGCCCCTTGTCATCGTGTGCGGACCAGAGCGCCCGCCAGCTGTGTCGGCCCATAGCCGAAGAATTCTCAACAAATGAGCATGATCTCGACCGAAACCGGCACCCACCCTTGGGGATCATGCTCTGCGGCGACGCCGCGGGAAAAATCCCGCGGCGCGCCTTTGGTGCTTACTCTGCCGCGTCAGGCAGGCGATGCGCGGTCTCGTCGATCTTGGTGTTCTCCAATTCGACATTGAGGCCCAGCGAGCGCATTTCCTTGACGAGAACGTTGAAGCTCTCGGGGATGCCCGCTTCGAACGTGTCGTCGCCGCGCACGATCGCCTCGTAGACCTTGGTACGGCCGGCCACGTCGTCCGACTTCACCGTCAGCATTTCCTGCAGCGTGTAGGCGGCGCCATAGGCTTCGAGTGCCCAGACCTCCATTTCGCCGAAGCGCTGACCGCCGAACTGCGCCTTGCCGCCCAGCGGCTGCTGGGTAACGAGCGAGTACGGTCCGATCGAACGAGCGTGGATCTTGTCGTCGACCAGGTGGTGAAGCTTGAGCATGTAGATGTAGCCCATCGTCACCTTGCGGTCGAACGGCTCGCCCGTACGTCCGTCATACAGCTGCGACTGACCGGACGTGTGCAGGCCCGCCTGCTCCAGCATCTCGTTGATGTCAGCCTCGTGCGCACCGTCGAACACCGGGGTCGCGATCGAGACGCCGCGACGCATCTGCTCGCCAAGGCGAACGACACTCTCGTCGTCGTAGTTGCGAACCGGCTCGTTCCGGTCATTGGCCGGAATGATGCTCTCGATGGTCTCGCGCAGCGGCTTGATGTCGCCGGCAGCCTTATACGCATCGATCATCTCGCCGATCTTCCTGCCCATGCCGGCGCAAGCCCAGCCGAGATGGGTTTCGAGGATCTGTCCGACGTTCATGCGCGACGGCACGCCGAGCGGGTTCAGCACGATGTCGGCATGCGTTCCGTCTTCGAGGAACGGCATGTCCTCGACCGGAACGATGCGCGACACGACACCCTTGTTGCCGTGACGGCCGGCCATCTTGTCGCCGGGCTGCATCTTGCGCTTCACCGCGACGAAGACCTTGACCATCTTCATGACGCCGGGCGGCATCTCGTCGCCGCGCTGCACCTTCTCGACCTTATCCATGAAGCGCTGTTCGAGCTGCTTCTTGGAGTCGTCGTATTGGCCGCGCAGAGCTTCGAGCTCACCCTGCATCTTCTCGTCTTCGACGGCGAACTGCCACCACTGCGAACGCGGATAGTCGTCCAGCGTCTCCTTGGCGAGCGTCGAGCCCTTCTTGAAGCCCTTCGGTCCGGCAATCGCGTCCTTGCCGATGAGCATGTCGCTCAGGCGGCTGTAGACGTTGCGGTCGAGGATCGCCTGCTCGTCGTCACGGTCCTTGGCGAGACGCTCGATTTCCTCGCGCTCGATCGCCATGGCGCGTTCGTCCTTCTCCACGCCGTGGCGGTTGAAGACACGAACTTCGACGATGGTGCCGTAGGTTCCGGGCGGCATGCGCATGGAGGTGTCACGGACATCGGACGCCTTTTCACCGAAGATGGCGCGCAGAAGCTTTTCTTCCGGCGTCATCGGGCTTTCACCCTTCGGCGTGATCTTGCCGACCAGGATGTCGCCCGGCTGAACTTCCGCGCCGATGTAGACGATACCGGCTTCGTCGAGGTTCTTCAGCGCTTCTTCCGAGACGTTCGGAATGTCGCGGGTGATTTCCTCAGGCCCGAGCTTCGTATCGCGCGCCATGACCTCGAACTCCTCGATATGGATCGAGGTGAAGACGTCGTCGGCCACGATGCGCTCGGAGAGCAGGATCGAGTCCTCGTAGTTGTAGCCATTCCAAGGCATGAACGCGACGAGCACGTTGCGGCCGAGCGCCAGATCGCCGAGCTCGGTCGACGGACCGTCGGCAATGATGTCGCCCTTGTTGACCCGGTCGCCCATGCGAACCAGCGGACGCTGGTTGATGCAGGTGTTCTGGTTCGAACGCTGGAACTTCATCAGGCGGTAGATGTCGACACCGGACTTGCCCGGATCGAGATCTTCCGTCGCACGGACAACGATACGGGTCGCGTCGACCTGGTCGACGATGCCGCCGCGGCGGGCGCCGATGGCAGCGCCGGAGTCACGGGCGACGATCGGCTCCATGCCGGTACCAACGAACGGAGCCTCGGCGCGCACCAGCGGCACGGCCTGACGCTGCATGTTCGAGCCCATCAGAGCGCGGTTGGCGTCGTCGTTTTCCAGGAACGGGATCAGCGCGGCAGCGACCGACACCATCTGCTTCGGCGAAACGTCCATAAGGTCGACGTTTTCGCGCGGCGCCATCATCACTTCGCCGGCGTTACGGCAAATGACGAACTCGTCGACGAAGTGGCCGTTCTTGTCGAGCTCGGCGTTGGCCTGGGCGACGAAGTGCTTGGCCTCTTCCATAGCCGAGAGATAGACGACCTCGTTGGTCAACTTGCCGTCGACGATCTTGCGGTACGGGCTCTCGATGAAGCCGTACTTGTTGACGCGGGCAAAGGTGGCGAGCGAGTTGATCAGACCGATGTTCGGGCCTTCCGGCGTCTCAATCGGGCAGATACGGCCATAGTGCGTCGGATGCACGTCGCGGACTTCGAAGCCAGCGCGCTCGCGGGTCAGACCACCAGGTCCAAGCGCCGAAAGACGACGCTTGTGGGTGATCTCCGACAGCGGGTTGGTCTGGTCCATGAACTGCGACAGCTGCGAAGAACCGAAGAACTCGCGCACGGCGGCCGCGGCCGGCTTGGCGTTGATCAGGTCCTGCGGCATGACGGTGTCGATCTCGATCGACGACATGCGCTCCTTGATCGCGCGCTCCATGCGCAGCAGACCGACGCGGTACTGGTTCTCCATCAACTCGCCGACCGAACGGACGCGGCGGTTGCCGAGATTGTCGATGTCGTCGATCTCGCCCTTACCGTCGCGCAGCTCGACAAGCGTCCTGACCACGGCAAGGATGTCTTCCTTGCGCAGGACACGAACGGTGTCTTCGGCGTCGAGTTCGAGACGCATGTTCATCTTGACGCGACCGACTGCCGACAGGTCGTAGCGCTCGCTGTCGAAGAACAGCGAGTTGAACATCGCTTCGGCAGTGTCGATGGTGGGCGGCTCGCCCGGGCGCATGACGCGATAGATGTCGAACAGCGCGTCCTGGCGGCTCTCGTTCTTGTCGACCGCCAGCGTATTGCGGATGTAGCCACCGACGTTGATGTGGTCGATGTCGAGGATGTTGATTTCCTCTTCGCCGGTCGAAAGCAGGACCTTGAGCGTCTTCTCGTCGATCTCGTCGCCGGCTTCGAGGAAGATCTCGCCGGTGGCGTAGTTGACGATGTCCTCGGCAAGATAGCTGCCGAACAGGTCGTCTTCGGTCGCCTTGATGGCCTTGAGGCCCTTCTCGGCAAGCTGCTTAGCCTGGCGTGCGGTGATCTTCTTGCCGCCTTCGACGACGATCTCGCCAGTGTCGGCGTCAACCAGATCGCCGACAGCCTTCAGACCCTTGAAGCGCTCGACCGAGAACGGGATGCGCCAATGGTCGCCCGACTTCTTGTAGGTGATCTTGTTGTAGAAGGTCGACAGGATCTCTTCGCCATCCATGCCGAGCGCCATCAGCAGCGACGACACCGGGATCTTGCGGCGGCGGTCGATACGGGCGTGGACGATGTCCTTGGAATCGAACTCGATGTCGAGCCAGGAACCGCGATAGGGAATGACGCGGGCGGCGAACAGCAGCTTGCCCGACGAGTGCGACTTGCCCTTGTCGTGATCGAAGAAGACGCCGGGCGAGCGGTGCATCTGCGAAACGATGACGCGCTCGGTGCCGTTGACGATGAAGGTGCCGTTGGACGTCATGAGCGGCATGTCGCCCATGTAGACGTCCTGCTCCTTGATGTCCTTGATCGACTTCGCGCCGGTATCCTCGTCGATATCGAACACGATGAGGCGCAGCGTCACCTTCAGCGGCGCAGCAAACGTCAGGTCGCGCTGACGGCACTCGTCGACGTCAAACTTCGGTGCTTCGAACTCGTACTTGACGAACTCCAGCATCGAAGCGCCGGAGAAGTCGGAGATCGGGAAGACCGACTTGAAAACGGCCTGCAGCCCTTCGTCGGGACGACCGCCCTTGGGCTCGTCCACCATCAGGAACTGGTCATAAGATGCCTTCTGAACCTCGATCAGGTTCGGCATCTCCGCAACTTCAGGGATCTTTCCGAAGAATTTGCGTACGCGTCTGCGGCCATTGAAAGTCTGGGTCTGGGCCATCGTCGCTCCTTGCTGCCTTTCTTGGGGTGAGCGTCGCTAAGGCTCACCTTGCATGCGCGCCGCCTCGGCGGCGGCCTATCCAAAACGGGAGAAAACCCGTTTCCTGAAAGCCGCTTGCGGCCCTCAGGAAATAGGTTCCCGACAATCCCCCGGGTCACGGGAGCCGGTGGGCGGCAACGTGGCCGCCCACCGAAACCGTGAGCTTACTTAAGCTCGACCTTGGCGCCAGCTGCTTCCAGCTGAGCCTTGAGCTTCTCGGCGTCAGCCTTCGAGACGCCTTCCTTGATCGGCTTCGGAGCGCCTTCGACGAGGTCCTTGGCTTCCTTGAGGCCCAGGCCGGTGATGGCGCGGACTTCCTTGATGACTTCGATCTTCTTGTCGCCGGCAGCTGCCAGGATGACATCGAACTCGGTCTTCTCTTCAGCCGGAGCAGCAGCAGCGCCGCCAGCAGCAGCGACTGCAACCGGAGCAGCAGCCGAAACGCCCCACTTCTCTTCGAGGAGCTTCGACAGCTCAGCCGCCTCGAGGACGGTCAGGGCCGACAGGTCGTCAACGATCTTTGCGAGATCAGCCATTTTACTATTCCTTCAATCAGTTCGAACGTGTGTTGATGATAGCGAGGAACGGCCTCATGCCGCCTCGTCCTTCCGGGCATAAGCGCCAATGACGCGCGCGACCGAAGCCGCCGGCGCATTGACGATCTGGGCGATCCGGGTAGCCGGGGTGGCGATCATGCCAACCAGCTTTGCACGCAGCTCGTCGAGCGACGGAAGCGCG
This sequence comes from Aminobacter aganoensis, assembly GCF_014206975.1. Taxonomy (GTDB): domain Bacteria; phylum Pseudomonadota; class Alphaproteobacteria; order Rhizobiales; family Rhizobiaceae; genus Aminobacter; species Aminobacter aganoensis. The sequence continues at coordinate 63,601 of NZ_JACHOU010000001.1, read as the reverse complement.
GCCAAAGCCTTGACTCCGTCGGCGTTGAGCGAGGTCGTGCCCATCGAACCACCAAGGATGACAAGCTTGTCATTGGTCTTGGCGAAGTCGGACGCGACCTTCGGCGCTGCAATCGGATCCTCCGAATAGGCAACAAGCGTCTGTCCCTTGAACAGATCGATGATGCTTTCGGATTCCGTGCCCTGAAGAGCGATTTTGGCGAGACGGTTCTTCGCGACTTTGACGGTGCCGCCGGCCTGACGCATCTTCACGCGAAGATCGTTCATTTGCGCGACGGTGATACCGGCATAGTGGGCCACGACGACTGAACCTGCGTTCGAGAACGCGTCATTCAGGCCCGTGACGAGTTCGCGTTTTTCCGCTCTGTCCACTGCCTATCTCCAGTTGACCGCCTCCCATTTGCGGGGTGAGCGGTCGGGTTGCCTTTTGCCGGGCGGCCAATCCAGAAATTCCAGATCACCCGAACGGCGCTCGAGGATCCTGCCCCCTTTCGCCACACCTGACGGGCTTGCGGCCCGGCGCGATGCGCAGACAAAAGGCAAACACGGTTCGAACCTTTCATTGGAGCCGAAGCTCCTTTGTCTGGTCTTCACCCGTCTCATGCAGGCCCATTCGAATTAAGGACCAAGGGTCACCTGGACCGCCTGCAATCTCGGACAGGATTTTCGAAAGCTGTTTCCAACTTCCGAAAATCCGGGCTCGGAAGCCCGGAATTCTTTTTCAGGATCAAGCCTTTAACGGCCGATCCAATATCAACTTATCAGGACGCTGCGAGCGTCGCGAGGTCGAGCTTGAGGCCTGGGCCCATCGTCGAGGTGAGGGACACCTTCTTGACGTAGACGCCCTTGGCACCGGTCGGCTTGGCCTTGTTGACCGCATCCGCGAGGGCGCGGACGTTTTCTTCCAGCGCCTTGACGTCGAACGAGATCTTGCCGACGCCGGCGTGGATGATGCCGGCCTTCTCGACGCGGAACTCAACAGCGCCGCCCTTCGAAGCCTTGACGGCTGCTGCGACGTCGGTGGTCACGGTGCCGACCTTCGGGTTCGGCATCATGCCGCGCGGGCCGAGCACCTTACCGAGACGGCCGACCAGCGGCATCATGTCGGGGGTGGCGATGCAGCGGTCGAAGTCGATCTGGCCCTTCTGGACGATGTCGACGAGGTCTTCCGCACCGACGATGTCGGCACCGGCTGCGCGGGCTTCGTCAGCCTTCGCATCGCGTGCGAACACAGCGACGCGAACCGTGCGGCCCGTGCCGTTCGGCAGGTTGACGACGCCGCGGACCATCTGGTCGGCGTGGCGCGGGTCGACGCCGAGGTTCATGGCGACTTCGATGGTCTCGTCGAACTTGACCGACGAACGGGCCTTCAGAAGCTCGAGTGCTTCGCCAAGGCCATAAGCCTTGTTCGCATCGATGCCTTCGCGGGACTTGGAAACGCGCTTTGCAATCTTAGCCATGATCTCAGCCCACCACTTCCAGGCCCATCGAACGAGCCGAGCCTTCGACCATCTTGATGGCGGCTTCGATGTCGTTCGCGTTCAGGTCCTTCATCTTGACTTCGGCGATCTCGCGCACCTTGGCGCTGCTGATCTCGCCAGCCTTGATCTTGCCCGGCTCCTTCGAGCCCGACTTGAGGTTGGCTGCCTTCTTCAGGAAGTAGGCCACCGGCGGCGTCTTCATGACGAAGGTGAACGACTTGTCCTGGTAATAGGTGATCACGACCGGGATCGGCGACCCCTTCTCGAGCTCCTGGGTCTGCGCGTTGAACGCCTTGCAGAACTCCATGATGTTGATGCCACGCTGACCAAGCGCCGGTCCGATCGGGGGCGACGGCGTCGCCGAACCCGCGGAAACCTGAAGCTTGAGCTGGCCCGCAACTTTCTTAGCCATCTCTTTCCTGCCTTTGTTTCATGCCGGCCAAGCCGGCGGTTGCAGTTCGGTGGTGCGAAGAAGACGACCGGCTAAGCCGCCTCATCTCCCACCATGCTTGCGCCAGGCATGCGCCCGGCACTGCCCACCACCGGAACCGGCGGCGGGCGCCTCGATCAGCCCTTTTCGACCTGACCGAATTCGAGATCGACAGGCACGGCGCGCCCGAAGATCGAAACTTCCACCTTGAGGCGCGCACGCTCCTCGTCCACTTCCTGGACGAAACCGTTGAACGAGGCGAACGGACCGTCGGAAACGCGCACCGCCTCGCCGATCTCGAAGGTGACCGAAGGCTTGGGACGCTCGACGCCCTCCTGGACCTGGTTCAGGATGCGCTGGGCCTCGGCCTCGGTGATCGGCACCGGCTTCGAATCGCCAAGGAAACCAGTGACCTTCGGGGTGTTCTTCACAAGGCTGAAAACGGCGTCGCTGAGATGGGCCTTCAGGAGCACATAGCCGGGGAAGAACTTGCGCTCGGCATCGACCTTGCGGCCGCGGCGAACCTCGACAACCTTTTCGGTCGGAACGACGATCTGCTCGATCTGGTCGCTCAGGCCCTTCTGCTTGGCCTTGTGCTCAATGTCCTCGGCGACCTTCTTTTCGAAGTTCGAATAGGCGTGGACGATGTACCAGCGCGCGGTCATTTCAGGGAATTCTCCGTATTCGCAGCCTTAGCGGCCAATGCCCAGGATCTGCTCGACAGCGAATGCCATCAGCTGGTCTGCGGCAAAAAAGAAAATCATCGCGATAACGGCAAATCCGAGCACCATGACAGTGGAGATCATCGTCTCGCGACGTGAGGGCCACGTAACCTTCGCCGTTTCCGACCTTACCTGCTGCAGAAAGGTGAAGGGGTTCGTGGTTTTCGCCATGTGCCGCTCTGCTTTCAACGTCCGTTGACCGGACTTCTGGATGATCCCGTGACCGGGAGATGCCGCTGCACGGCAGGCAATCCGCGCGAATCAGCGCAAACATTCCGCCCATGCAATTCGGACGCGTAAAGCCGGATCCCCAGCTCCACGCGCCGCGTGTCTGTTTCGCCTACATAGAGCCGATTCTCTTTCCACGCAAGTGGCAGGAACCCGTACCATGTTTGAGCGCCGCGTCGAGACCATCCAGTCGTCCCGTTCCGGCTATAGAAGTCTTTATGCCTGAATTAGCGAATTCTGGCAAGACTGGCACGGGCAGCAGGGCTCGAACCTACGACCTGCGGTTTTGGAGACCGCCGCTCTACCAACTGAGCTATGCCCGTACTTGTCGCCGCGCATCAGCTGCGCAGCACCGGCTTCCTAAGGATTTCCACGCCGTCTGTAAAGAGCGCAATGCGCGATGCTTCGAACATTCACAGCCGGAATTGCACGAGGCGCAGCGCAAGCGCCCTCACCTGCGCGATGTAGCATCCGCCAAGTGCTTTCGATGTCATGCCGGCGATCGCGGGATTGCCGCCAAGGCCGCGGGAGCAGGCGGCGGATGCACGCAGCTTCGTCTACTTGCAGCTGTCGACCTTCTTTTCGATCACCCGCTTCTTACCCTTCACCATCCGGTACTTTTCCCGGTAGCGAACTTTTTCCTTGGTTTAGGTGGTCGTGATCGGGTGAACGCCGACATAGATCGCTGGACGGACCGGTCGCTTGATACCACCTGCCAGCGTCACCGTCAGGCGAGCGAATGACGACAGGCAGGCGCCTTGTTCCAATCGTCCTCAGGAACCGCGCGAAGGCCTTCGGCGTGCCAGGGACGAGCGCCCCGCGTGCACATGTCCATTGCCGGCATACCGGTTCACAGGTCGGATTGCTGCTGCGGACAATCTTCATCGGCAGATCGATTTCGCCCACCGGTTCTGCTGCAGCTGCCAACAAGAATTTGAAAGGAAGGATGATGATCAATGCCACAAGCAAGACTTGGCGTCTGCTGTACCGTCCCCAACGATACGAATTGAGCACTTGCATATTCGCCGCAACGGACACGGCTGCAATCAGTACCGGCCAAACAAAAAGGGCGGCCCGGAGGCCGCCCTTCATGCATTCGACGGTGAGACGTCGATTATTCTTTGATCGAAGCGACGATGCCGGCGCCGACGGTGCGGCCGCCTTCACGGATGGCGAAGCGGAGCTTCTCTTCCATGGCGATCGGCACGATCAGCTCGACGTCGACGGTGATGTTGTCGCCGGGCATGACCATCTCGGTGCCTTCCGGCAGCGACACGATGCCGGTCACGTCCGTCGTGCGGAAATAGAACTGCGGACGGTAGTTGGTGAAGAACGGCGTGTGACGGCCACCCTCTTCCTTGGTCAGGATGTAGGCTTCAGCCACGAACTTCTTGTGCGGCTTGACCGAACCCGGCTTGCACAGCACCTGGCCGCGCTCGACGTCTTCACGGCCAACGCCACGGATCAGCGCGCCGATGTTGTCGCCCGCCTGGCCCTGGTCGAGCAGCTTGCGGAACATCTCGACGCCGGTGACCGTCGTCTTCGAGGTCGCCTTGATGCCGACGATCTCGACTTCCTCGCCGACCTTGACGATGCCGCGCTCGACGCGGCCGGTGACGACCGTGCCGCGGCCCGAGATCGAGAACACGTCTTCGATCGGCATCAGGAACGGACGGTCGATCGGACGCTCAGGCGTCGGGATGTAGGCATCGACAGCCGCCATCAGCTCGCGGATCGCGTCTTCGCCGATCTTCTTGTCCGAATCGTTGAGCGCAGCAACGGCCGAGCCCTTGACCATCGGGATGTCGTCGCCGGGGAACTCGTACTTCGACAGCAGCTCGCGCACCTCGAGCTCGACCAGTTCGAGCAGCTCGGCGTCGTCGACCAGGTCGACCTTGTTGAGGAACACCACCAGGGCGGGAACGCCGACCTGACGGGCGAGCAGGATGTGCTCGCGGGTCTGCGGCATCGGGCCGTCGGCAGCCGAAACCACCAGGATCGCGCCGTCCATCTGGGCGGCACCGGTGATCATGTTCTTCACATAGTCGGCGTGGCCGGGGCAGTCGACGTGAGCGTAGTGGCGGGCCGGCGTCTCGTATTCGACGTGCGCCGTCGAAATGGTGATGCCGCGGGCCTTCTCTTCAGGCGCTGCGTCGATCTGGTCGTAGGCCTTGAACTCGCCGAAAAACTTCGTGATCGCCGCCGTCAGCGACGTCTTGCCGTGGTCGACGTGACCAATCGTGCCAATGTTCACGTGAGGTTTGTTACGCTCGAATTTACCTTTAGCCATTGTCTCTTTCCTTGGGCATCGGGACCTTGGTTCCGGTCGGATGCGGGGCGATTACCGATAAAGGCCGAAAAAGACAAGCGCCTTTTGCCCAAACGCCAAGGTCAGGCCCAAAAGCGACGGTACTCTTTCAGTGCAGGACGCACATATGGGAACAAGCGGATAGAAATAAAAGGCTTCTCGCCTGGCGGAGATGCTCTGGAGCGGGTAGCGGGAATCGAACCCGCGTATTCAGCTTGGAAGGCTGCTGCTCTACCATTGAGCTATACCCGCGCCCTGAGCGCCGCGCGCCTGTTCAGGAGCGAAGGACGCTCTGGCATTCACCTTCGCGCATGTTCCTTGCCGAAAGATGAACTCACCTTTCGAGGCCATGCGCTTAATGGCTTCCGGGCCGGCAGTGGTGGAGGAGGTTGGATTCGAACCAACGTAAGCTGAGCTAACGGATTTACAGTCCGTCCCCTTTAACCACTCGGGCACTCCTCCAACTGCTTGCCGGAGCCATGCTACGAGGCATTTTTCGATCCCGGTTCTGGGCAAAGCGCCCTCGCCCCGAAATCTGCGTGGGCTTATGGCGACAAGGATTTGGCCTGTCAACCGACAGCGCGCGATTTCATGCGGAATATTCGAAGCGCCGACTAACGGGCCGTATCCAAAGCCAGGCCGTGCCGCTATAGCAGGCGCATGAACGATACAAAAAAGCCCGGAACACCCAAGGACAGCCACTACGCCAAGCTGCGCCGCACCTTTCGCGACCAGAAGGCAGGTGGCGCACCTGCATTCAGGCCCAAGCGTCCGCTGCCGCCCGGCGAGAACGCTCCCGACGGGCTTGTGCGGCTCTATGGCCTGCACACGGTGCGTGCGGCGCTCGACAATCCACGCCGCAAGATCCGGCGCATGCTGATCACCCGCAACGCCGCCGAAAGGCTGGAGATTGCCGATCTCGGTGCCCTGCCCTTTGCCACCGAAGTGGTGGAGCCGAAGGAGATCGACAAGATCACCGGCACCGACGCCGTCCACCAGGGCGTGCTGATCGAGGCCGAACCGCTGAAATCGAAGGCGCTGTCGGCGCTGGGCGATTCGCCACTGATCCTAGTGCTCGACCAGGTAACCGACCCGCACAATGTCGGCGCCATCATGCGCTCGGCCGTGGCATTCGGCGCAGGGGCATTGATCACCACGCAGCGCCACAGCCCGCACGAAAGCGGCGTGCTCGCCAAATCGGCATCCGGCGCGCTCGAGCACATCGACCTGATCGAGGTGCGCAACCTGGCCGACGCGCTGGGCGAATTGCACGAGGCCGGCTTCCAGACCATCGGGCTTGATTCGGAAGGCCCGGCGGAGCTCGAAAAGAGCTTTGCCGGGGACAAGCTGGCACTGGTGCTCGGCGCCGAGGGCAAGGGCCTGCGGCAGAAGACGCGCGAGACCGTGACGGCACTGGCGCGCCTCGACATGCCGGGTGCGATCCATTCGCTCAACGTGTCGAACGCGGCGGCAGTGTCGCTCTACGCCGCGCGGAAATTCCTCGGCTGACACATTCGGCTGGCTGACCGGCTACGCAAGCAGCGCGGCCCTTGACCTTCCACCGGGCGGAAGCCGTAGCCTCCGGGCACAACGGAGTCTTGTCATGGCGCGTCGCCTCAAATTTTTCACCCTCTTGTCAGCCGGCATCGCTCTCGGCGCTGTCTCCCCGGCAATCGCCCAGGGAATCAGCATGGCTGACCTCGCCGGCAAGACCCATATCCATGGACTTGCCTTCGACCGTGCCGACCCTTCCAGCGTGCTGATCGCCACCCATCACGGCCTGATGAAGGCTGCGCCCGACGGCATGGTAATCCCAGTTTCCGACAGTCGTGACGATTTCATGGGATTTGTTCCCCATCCCACGGATTCCGAGATCATGTTCGCCAGCGGGCATCCGCAGGCCGGCGGCAATCTCGGCTTCATCAAATCGACGGATTCGGGAAAGAGCTGGCAGCAGATAGCGCCGGGAGTGGATGGCCCCGTCGATTTCCACCAGTTGGCAGTGAGCCCGACAAATCCCGATGTGCTCTATGGCTCATACGGCGCGATCCAGGCCAGCCGCGACGGCGGCAAGACCTGGACGGTTGCGGGCGAGGCACCAGCGAAGCTGATCGACCTGACTGTTTCGCCGGCAAGCCCCGATGTCGTCTATGCCGCAACCGAAGACGGGCTGATGGTGAGCCGCGACGGCGCCGGAACCTGGCAGCCCATCCTGTCCGGCGTGCCTGTCACCACGGTGGACCTGACCCCGGACGGCACGATCTATGCCTTTGTTCCAGGTCGCGGGGTGGTGCGGGCCACCGAGACGGCGCCGAAATTCGAGACGATGGGCGAAGGGCCCGATCCGGCAGGCTACATCCTTCACCTCGCCGTGGACCAGCAGGCGCCGACGCGCATGGTCGCGGTGACGGGCACGCGCGCCATCGTCGTTTCCAGCGATGCCGGCGCAAGCTGGACGGCGCTGGGCGGCAAGTGACGCACGAACGTTGAACGGGCCCCTGCGATGTCGCAGGAGCCCGCTCATCGACAGCGACGAGAAAACTGCGGCGTTGGGAACTTCCGCCGCGCCTCTCCCGATCTATGCCGCCTTGCCTTTCGCCTCGGCTTCGGCGCCGACCTCGAAATTGGCCATGCGCTCCAGCGCGCGAACCAGCGCCGAGTGATCCTCCTTCGCCCCGCCATTGGCGGCGCAGGAATTGAACAGCTCCTGCGTCATCGAGGTGTTGGGCAACGACACGCCGAGCGCCTTGGCGCCCTGCAGCGCGAGATTGAGGTCCTTCTGGTGCAGTTCGATACGGAAACCGGGCGCAAAGGTGCGCTTGTACATCCGCTCGCCATGCACCTCGAGGATGCGCGAGGCGGCTAGGCCGCCCATCAGCGCCTGACGCACCTTGGCGGGATCCGCACCTGCCTTGGAGGCGAACACCAGCGCTTCGGCCACCGCCTCGATGGTCAATGCAACGACGATCTGGTTGGCGACCTTGGTCGTCTGGCCGACGCCGTTCGGTCCAACGAGGGTGATGTTCCTGCCCATCTTCTCGAACACCGGGCGGGCACGCTCAAACGGCTTCTCCTCGCCGCCGACCATGATCGTCAGCGACGCAGCCTTGGCGCCGACCTCGCCGCCGGACACGGGCGCGTCGAGATAATCACAGCCCAGAGCGTTGATCTTCTTGGCGAACTCCTTGGTCTCGATCGGCGAGATAGAGCTCATGTCGATCACGAGCTTTCCCCTGGAAAGCCCTGATGAAACGCTGTTTTCCCCAAACAGAACATCTGCGACCTGCGGCGTGTCGGGCACCATCAGGATGATGATGTCGGCAGCCTTGGCAAGGGCCTGATGCCCGGCGACCGACTTCAGCCCCTTGCCAACCAATTCGGCCGGCAGCGCGCCACGATGATCGCTGGCGAGCACTTCGAAGCCTGCGTCCAGCAGGTGACCCGCCATTGGCGCGCCCATGATGCCCAGCCCGACAAATCCGATCTTTTCCATTTCCATATTCCTTCAATTCCAGTGTGGGCGGTCAGGCGGCAGCGCTGCCCTTGTTGGCCAAGCGCTCGAACCAGCCCAGGCCTTCGACCGTCCCGGCCTTGGGCTTGTATTCGGCTCCGACCCAGCCGGCGTAGCCGATGCGGTCGAGATGTTCGTAGAGGAACGGGTAGTTGATCTCGCCCGTCCCCGGCTCATGACGCCCGGGATTGTCGGCGAGTTGCACATGGGCGATCCGGTCGAGATTGGCCTCGATGGTGCGGGCGAGATCACCCTCCATGATCTGCATGTGGTAGATGTCGTACTGCAGGTAGAGGTTGTCGGAACCGACCCTGTCGATGATGCCGAGCGCCTGCCTGGTGTTGGTCAGGAAAAAGCCCGGTATGTCCCTGGTGTTGATCGGCTCGATCAGCAAGCGGATTCCTGCCGCCTTGAGCTTCTCCGCCGCAAAGGCGAGATTCTCGACGAAGACATTCTCCAGCACGTCACGGGCGTTGCCGGCGGGCGCGATGCCGGCGAGGCAATTTACCTGTTCGCAGCCCAGGGCGTGGGCATAGGTGATCGCCTTGGCCACGCCCTGGCGGAATTCATGGATCCGGTCCGGCAGCACGGCGATGCCGCGCTCGCCTGCCGCCCAGTCGCCCGGCGGCAGGTTGAACAAGGCCTGGGTGAGGCCGTTCTTCTTGAGGCGCGCGGCCACGACATCGGGAGTGTGATCGTAGGGTGCGATGTATTCGACACCCTGGAAGCCGGCACGCGCCGCGGCATCGAAACGGTCGAGAAAGTCATGCTCGCCAAAGAGCATCGAAAGGTTGGCTGAGAACTTAGGCATTAGTCTTCCCTCGGATATCAATCGAGCAGCATGATCGCGGTCGGTGCGTCTTCGTTGCTCTCGGCAAGGTCTTCGAACTCGACGATGTTGTCGATCTCGACGCCCATGGAGATGTTGGTGACACGTTCGAGAATGAACTCGAGGACGACGGGCACCTGGTGTTCCTTCATCAACTGCTTGGCCTGCTTGAAGGCCGAAGCAAATTCTTCCGGCTTGCGAACCCGGACCGCCTTGCAGCCCATGGCTTCGGCAACGGCGACGTGATCGACACCATAGCCTGCTTCGGGATCGCCGGAGCGGTTGATGTTTTCGAACGACAGGCTGACTTCGAAATCCATGGTGAAGCCGCGCTGCGCCTGGCGGATCAGGCCGAGATAGGCGTTGTTCACGACGACGTGGATGTAAGGCAGCTTGTGCTGGGCACCGACCGCCAGTTCCTCGATCATGAACTGGAAGTCGTAGTCACCCGACAAGGCAACGATGTCGCGATCCGGATCGGCGGCGCGAACGCCCAACGCTGCCGGCAACGTCCAGCCGAGCGGTCCGGCCTGGCCGCAATTGATCCAGTTGCGCGGCTTGTAGACGTGCAGGAACTGGGCACCGGCAATCTGCGACAGGCCGATGGTGGTGACATAGGTAGTGTCGCGGCCGAAGGCCTTGTTCATCTCCTCGTAGACGCGCTGCGGCTTGAGCGGCACCTGCTCGAAGTGGGTCTTGCGCTTCATCGTCTTCTTGCGGTCCTGGCACTCCCTGGCCCAGCCGGACCAATCGCGCAGCTTACCGGAGGTCTTCCATTCGGTGGCGACGTCGAGCAGCATCTTCAGGGCCGCGCCGGCATCCGACGTGACGCCCAGGTCGGGCGCAAAGACACGGCCGATCTGGGTCGGCTCGATGTCGATGTGGATGAACTTGCGGCCGGCCGTGTACTTGTCGACCGAACCGGTGTGGCGGTTGGCCCAGCGATTGCCGATGCCGAGAACGAAGTCCGCGGCCAACATGGTCGCGTTGCCGTAGCGGTGCGACGTCTGGAGGCCGCACATGCCGGCCATCAGGCGATGATCGTCAGGGATCGCGCCCCAGCCCATCAATGTTGGAACGACGGGAACACCCGAGATCTCGGCGAACTCAATGAGCAGGTCCGATGCGTCGGCGTTGATGATGCCGCCACCGGCAACGATCAGCGGCTTTTCCGCCTCGTTGAGCATCGCCAAAGCCTTCTCGGCCTGGGCGCGCGTCATCGCCGGCTTGTGGACCGCGAGCGGCTCATAAGCGTCGATATCGAATTCGATCTCGGCCAGTTGAACGTCGACGGGCAGGTCGACCAGGACCGGCCCCGGCCGACCGCTGCGCATCAGGTGGAATGCCTTCTGCAGCGTCATCGGCACCAGGTACGGCTCCATGACGGTGACGGCCCATTTGGTGACCGGGCCCGCGATCGCGGCAATGTCAACAGCCTGGAAATCTTCCTTGGTGAGGCGTGCCCGCGGCGCCTGGCCGGTGATGCAGAGGATCGGGATCGAGTCGGCGGACGCCGAATAGAGGCCGGTGATCATGTCGGTGCCGGCAGGACCGGACGTGCCGATACACAGGCCGATATTGCCGGCCTTGGTGCGGGTATAGCCTTCGGCCATGTGCGATGCGCCTTCGACGTGGCGGGCAAGCACATGGCGGATCGAACCGCGCGCCTTCAGGGCCGAATAGAGCGGATTGATGGCGGCGCCCGGCACGCCGAAGGCACAAGAGATGCCTTCCTTCTCGAGAACGAGGACCGCTGCATCGACAGCGCGCATCCGGGCCATGGTCTTACCTCCAACGATCGAAACTGATTGTTGGCTGATCCTGTCATTGCGGATCGTATTTTGCAATTTTTTCAAAATATTTTTTCATTTTGAAACACACGTGTCTATTATCTGATTTTAAACAGTTTTTCATTTTTCGTTGTAAAGCGCGCCATCTTGGATGAAAAAGTTTTTTAGAAGCGTTTCGGAGCAAGCATCATGGCAACGATGGAAAAACGGCAACGCGGGCGGCCTCGGGCTTTCCAGCCCGCCCCTGACGCGGGTTCGGTGCAATCGCTGGATCGGGCACTGCGCATCCTGGCCATCGTCGCCCATGGCGACGGGCTTTCGCTGAGCGAGATCTCAGCCGCCTCGGACCTTGCCGCGGCAACCGCCTACCGCATGCTGACGACATTGCAGAACCACGGCATGGTCGAGTTCGAAAGCGATGGCCAGTTGTGGTCGATCGGGGTCGAAACCTACCGCATGGGCTCGGCATTCCTGCGTCGGCGCAAGCTCGTCGACCGCGCCCGCACCGTCATGCAGGAACTGATGGAGAAAACCGGCGAAACGGCCAATCTCGGTGTCGCCGAAGACGATTGTGTCGTGTTCGTCAGCCAGGTCGAGACGCACCAGGCGATCCGCGCCTTCTTCCGGCCCGGCACCCGCAGCCCGTTCCATGCCTCGGGCATCGGCAAGGCCGTTCTTGCCCATCTCGACCGCGACCGGGTGAATGCCATCGTGCGTAAGGCAGGCCTCGACGCCTATACGGAAAGGACGCTCTCGGAACCGGCATTACTTGCCCGCGATCTCGACCAGATCCGTACGCGCGGCTGGTCGGTTGACGATGAGGAGCGTTATCCGGGCATGCGCTGCATTGCCGCCGCGGTGTTCAACGAATTCGGCGAACCCATTGGCGGCGTTTCGGTTTCCGGACCTACGGTGCGCGTGACGCCCGAACGTCTCGGCGAGATCGGCCCGATCGTGCGCGACGCCGCGGCCGAACTGACCAGGATGATCGGGGGATCTCCCGATGGCACCGTGCCAGGCCTCTGAAAACACAAGCGGGAGAAGGGTTGCCCCTCTCCCGCTGCCTTCGGTTCATGCAGTCCGGACTACAGGCGGCAGTAGCGCAGCCGGCCATCATAGCCGACATAGGTGTCGGTACGCGGATCGTAGCTGCGGTAGCGCGCCAGGCAGCGCTGGACATGGCTGCCATAGGGATCGACCGGGTAATAGGCATCATAATAGGGCGCGGGCGCCGGACGATGGCCGCCGGCAATGATTGCGCCGGCAATGAAGCCGCCGGCGCCGGCGAGTGCTGCGGCCTCGGCCCTGGTCAGACCGCCGGCGGAAGACTGCTGGACAGTGCTGGCGAGGCCGGTTGCGACGACGGCAGCGGCGATAAGACCCGAAATCATCTTGCTCTTGAACGACATGGTGCTCTCCTTCGGTTGTTCTGGGAGGCGTTCCATCCGCCTCATGCCAGTCAGTGGCTGCGGACGGGCAAAAGGTTCACGAACCCGAAGATTTTTTTCTGCTTCGCCTTGGGCCAAATGGCTGTGCTTGACAGCGGTGCGTCATCGGACGAAGTCAAAGGCTCAATGCAATGACCATCGCCGGAAAAGACATGAGCCTGCAGTCAGTCAAAGCCTTCTTCGCCGAACATGCCCCCGACATCGAGGTCATCGAGACGCCGACCAGCTCGGCGACGGTGGCATTGGCCGCCGAGGCACATGGGGTTGAGCCGGCGCAAATCGCCAAGACCATATGCCTGCGTGTCGGCGAGCGCGTGTTGCTGGTGGTGGCACGGGGCGATGCGCGCATCGACAACCGCAAGTCCCGCGACGCATTCGGCGGCAAGCCGCGCATGCTCGACCACGAGCAGGTCGCAGAACTCACCGGCCATCCCGTGGGCGGGGTCTGCCCGTTCGGACTGGCCACACCCGTGCCCGTCTACTGCGACGTCTCGCTGCGCGCCTTTGACAAAGTGGTGCCGGCAGCGGGTGCAATCAACGCGGCCGTCCGCATCGGCGTCGAGCGCATGGCACAGCTTGTCGGCGCGGAATGGTGCGACATCTGCCAGGACGCCGTCGACAGGCAGGGAACGGAAGCTGCGGAATAGATTGGGCTGGTGCCCCCGGCAGGAATCGAACCCGCGACCTTCGGTTTACAAAACCGCTGCTCTACCAGCTGAGCTACAAGGGCAATTTGCCCCGGTTAGCATATTCTGCGCCCCAGTAAAGACAATTCCGGTCGGGCTGCGACGCATCCCCAGTCCGCAACGCGCAGATGGGCCTAAAACCGGCGACCTGTCCTCACTACATGATTGACGTGGGGCATTGTCCCCCGGCGCTGGAGATGATGGATGATCAGGTTTGTCATCATAGCCGCAGCGGTCGCGATCGCCTGGCTTTTGCTGCTCATGCTTTTCCGCCAGGCCAGGGCGGCGCAGTTCGACTGGACCGGCATCGCAGCGATCGTCGGCTTCATCGCGCTTGCCTTTTACCTGCGCCACGTCACCGGCATGGGCTGAAGCTGAGCGATTTCGCCCAACAGGTCGCCCTCCCTTTGCTTCGCGCACCCTGCATGCTAACCCGTTGCCGGCGGCCGGCATCGGCGTTCGGACCGCCTGCAGGGAGCATATGGACGCCAAGTCGCTGACATTTTCGTTCGCATCCTCGGGCACGCCCGAGGCGGATGCCGCGGCAAAGCGGCTTTCGCGTCGCTATGGCCAGATGCCTTTCGGCCAGGCCGACATCGTGGTGGCGCTGGGCGGCGACGGTTTCCTGTTGCAGACGCTGCGCGAGACGATGAGCACCGGCAAGCGCGTCTACGGCATGAACCGGGGCACGGTCGGCTTCCTGATGAACGAATATGGCGAAGACGACCTGCCCGAACGCCTGGCCTCCGCGGTCGCCGAAACCATCCGTCCGCTCGAAATGCAGACCGTCGACGAAGACGGCGCGACGATGGACGCGCTTGCCATCAACGAGGTCTCGCTGCTGCGCCAGTCGTACCAGGCGGCGCGGTTGCGTATATCGGTCGACGGCAAGGTGCGGCTCGAGGACCTGATCTGCGACGGCGTGATGGTTGCGACACCCGCCGGCTCGACCGCCTACAACCTGTCCGCACATGGCCCGATCCTGCCGCTCGACGCGCCACTCCTGGCGCTGACGCCGGTCAGCCCGTTCAGGCCGCGGCGCTGGCGCGGCGCGCTGTTGCCCAAGACCGCCGTCGTGCGCTTCGAAATACTGGAAGAGCGGAAGCGTCCAGTGAACGCGGTTGCCGACCATACGGAAGTCAAATCCGTGGTTTCTGTCGAGGTCAAGGAATCCGCATCGCACACCGCGACCTTGCTGTTCGATGCCGGCCATTCCTGGAGCGAGCGCATCCTGGCTGAGCAGTTCAAATACTGAGCATTGGGCCACAGCCGGAAGCAAAGGGCTGCAAACGCTGGTTGCGTGCCAGTTTGAGTTGACAAATCGCACACTTACGCCTATCGCGTTGCGGCATATTGCAGGCGAGTTGCGCCTGTCGTGGCGAATACGCCGCGCCCTTGAACGAGCAAAGACAGCCAACACACTTGTCCGAAGACACTCAGACCGCTCCAGAAGCGTTGACCTTCGCAGACCTCGGCCTCTCGCCGAAGGTCCTTTCCGCAGTCACCGACGCCGGCTACACGCAGCCCACGCCGATCCAGGCGGGCGCGATCCCGCACGCCTTGCAGGGCAAGGACGTGCTCGGCATCGCCCAAACGGGCACCGGCAAGACGGCATCCTTCGTGCTGCCGATGCTGACGCGCCTTGAAAAGGGCCGCGCCCGGGCGCGCATGCCGCGTACGCTGATCCTCGAGCCGACGCGCGAACTTGCCGCCCAGGTCGAAGAGAACTTCGTCAAGTACGGCAAGAACCATCGCCTCAACATCGCGCTGCTGATCGGCGGCGTATCGTTCGACGAACAGGAAAAGAAGCTCGAGCGCGGCGCCGATGTCCTGATCGCCACGCCGGGCCGCCTGCTCGACCATTTCGAACGCGGCAAGCTGCTGCTATCGGCAGTCGAGATCCTCGTCATCGACGAGGCGGATCGCATGCTCGACATGGGCTTCATTCCCGACATCGAGCGCATCTGCAAGCTGATCCCGTTCACGCGCCAGACGCTGTTCTTCTCGGCGACGATGCCGCCCGAGATCACCAAGCTGACCGAACAGTTCCTGCATGCGCCGGTGCGCATCGAGGTGGCCAAGGCAGCGACCACAGCATCCACCGTCACCCAGCGTCTCGCCAAGTCCGGCCCCAAGCCCTGGGACAAGCGCGAAACCCTGCGCCGCCTGATCAATGCCGAAGGCGACGAGATCAAGAACGCGATCATCTTCTGCAACCGCAAGGTCGACGTTTCGGAGCTGTTCCGCTCGCTGGTCAAGCACGACTTCGACGCCGGTGCGCTGCATGGCGACATGGACCAGCGCGCGCGCATGACCATGCTTTCCAATTTCCGCGACGGCAAGCTGCGCCTGCTGGTTGCCTCCGACGTCGCCGCACGCGGCCTCGACATTCCCGATGTCAGCCACGTGTTCAATTACGACGTGCCGATCCACGCCGAGGACTACGTCCACCGCATCGGCCGCACCGGCCGTGCAGGGCGTTCGGGCAAGTCGTTCACAATCGCGACTCGTTCCGACACCAAATATGTCGACGCGATCGAAAAGCTGATCGGCCAGAAGATCGAATGGCATGACGGCGACCTGTCGACTGTCGTTGCCAGCGAAGGCGACGACGAGGCTCCGCGCCACGGCCGCAGCAATTCGCGCCGCGGCGGCAAGGAACAGCGCCATGGCCGCGACCGCGACCGCAAGCCCCGCGAAGAAGCGCCCGCTGTCCAGGCAGCAGTTGCCACTGAAGCTCCTGTCGACAATGTCGTGTCCGACATCGACGAGCGCCGCGAGCGCAAGGAAGCGATCCGGAACGGAAATGCCGAGCGCAAGCCGCGCGCAGAGCACGACAAGCAGCGCCGCGACGATCGCGGCAACCGCCGGGGCAACCGCGAGCGCGAGGAAGACGACGACCGCACGGTCGGCTTCGGCGACGACATGCCGGCCTTCATGCTGATCGCGACCAACGTCTGATCGCCGAAAGCTTCAATCAATAGAGCTCAAACGAAAACGGCCCCTTTCGGGGCCGTTTTTTTTGCTTCGCGGCAATCGCCACTCAGGTGAGCGGCGACAGCTGGATTTCGACGCGGCGGTTCTGCGCGCGGCCGTCGGATGTGGCGTTCGATGCAATCGGACGCGTCGCGCCGAAGCCGGTAACGGCAAAACGGCGCGAATCGACGCCCTGTGCGCCGAGGTAATTGGCAACGGACAGCGCCCGACGCTGCGACAGGTCGAAATTGTGCTGGTCGCCACCGGTCGAGTCGGTGTGGCCGAACACGTCGACGGTAGTCTGGTTGAACTTCTTGAGCACCAGGGCAACCGAGTTGAGCGTGCCGTAGAATCCCGCCTTCACGTCATCCTGATCCGTAGCGAAGGTGATGTTCGACGGCATGTTCAGGATGATCTGGTCGCCGGCGCGGGTAACGCTGACGCCGGTGCCCTGGAGTTGAGCGCGAAGCTCCGATTCCTGCCTGTCCATGTAACCACCGGCGAGGCCGCCGGCGAGTGCGCCGACACCGGCGCCAATCAGCGCATTGCGACGATCATTGCCACCAGCCAGCATGCCGAGGCCGGCGCCGGCCAGCGCGCCAAGACCCGCGCCCGCAGCCGCGTTCGACACCTTCTGGTCACCCGTATAGGGGTCGGTCGTGCAGGCGCCGACAAACATGCTGCCAGCCAGCACGAAAATCACTGTCTTCTTCATAAGGATGTCCCTCTCCGTACCGCGAAGCTCAACAGTGCTTCGCGCAAAGCCCTTCATCGGCCTTGTAGCATGAAATACGGCGAAAAACGGAACAGCGGCAAACAACCGAGGCGCAAAGTCGCAGACTATCGCCAGGTCACCACAGGTTCTTGCCCTCGATGACCACGACATCGACCTTATCGGAATCGAAACAGTCGAACAGGCGCAAGCTTACGCTGACCTGAGTATCGAAATCAGGCTCGCCGCAACCGCATCAGGCGCAGAAATCATGTTTCACGATCGTTGTCGGCGGCCCACTCAGTAGGACCTAGGCGGGACGAACAGGCATATGGTCCGGCTGTCATCGGCACCTGCGACCGAGCACCAATGGTATTGGCCATCCGGCGAATCGTGGATGCGCGCGTCCTGGTAGGTGACGACCTCGCCGGTGCCTTCGATGACATAGCCTTGCGGACGCTCGCTGATGGCCTTCTTGGGCACCTCGCGGCAGTCGTAACCGGAGCAGCAGGCGAAAGGATAGGTCCAGCCTTTGGGTGCGTCATGCGATGAGACTGGAGGAGTGCTGAGCGAGATCAGCGCTAGCGCCAAGACAGCAGGCACATATCGGCGCGGACGGGGCTTTCCTGGGCACAACATGGCGTCTTCCCCTGAGATACCCCCCAGCGAAAGCCTGCGCCCGCATGCTTAACGAAATGTTAGCCGGAATGTTCCGGGCATCGGCGCCCGGCCACACTGCGCGGCCGGGCGTGATCTGACCGATCAGTCGAGGTCGGCGACGGGCTGTCCTGCACCGCCTTCAATGCGCTGCGACAGCGAGGCTTCCATGAAGTCGTCGAGATCGCCATCCAGAACGTCCGAAGGGCTGGTGCTTTCGACGCCGGTGCGCAGATCCTTCACCAGCTGGTACGGCTGGAGAACATAGGAACGGATCTGGTGACCCCAGCCGATGTCGGTCTTGGCGGATTCTGTCGCGTTGGCGACGGCTTCGCGCTTCTTCAGCTCTTCCTCGTAGAGACGCGAGCGCAGCATTTCCCAGGCCTTGGCCTTGTTCTTGTGCTGCGAGCGCTCGGCCTGGCAGGCAACCGCGATGCCAGTGGCGATGTGCGTGATGCGCACCGCGGAGTCGGTGGTGTTGACGTGCTGGCCGCCGGCTCCCGAGGACCGGTAGGTGTCGATGCGGACGTCGGATTCAGAAACATCGATCTCGATCGAATCATCGACAACCGGGTAGACCCAGACGCTGGAGAACGAAGTATGGCGCCGCGCATTGCTGTCGTAGGGCGAGATGCGGACCAGGCGATGGACACCCGATTCCGTCTTCAGCCAACCATAGGCATTGTGGCCCTTGATGAGCAGCGTGGCCGACTTGATGCCGGCTTCTTCGCCGTCATGGACTTCCAGAACCTCGACCTTGAAGCGGCGGCGCTCAGCCCAGCGCGTGTACATGCGCAGCAGCATGTTCGCCCAGTCCTGGCTTTCGGTGCCGCCGGCGCCGGCATGGATTTCGAGATAGGTGTCGTTCTGGTCGGCTTCGCCCGACAGCAGCGACTCGATCTGACGGGCCCGGATTTCGCCCGAAAGCGAACGGATAGCGGTTTCGGCCTCGCTGATGATGTCAGCGTCGCCTTCTTCCTCGCCCATCTCGATCAGGCCGATATTGTCGTCGAGCGCCTGGCTCAGGCCCTTGATGGACCTGATGCTGTCGTCGAGCGACTGGCGCTCGCGCATCAGCTTCTGCGCTTCCTGGGGGTCGTTCCAGAGAGCGGCGTCCTCCGCCCTCATGTTCAGGTAATCAAGCCGCTTTACCGCCTGATCCCAGTCAAAGATGCCTCCTCAGCAGGCTTATGGCCTGCCTGATTTCGTCGACGATGTTCTGCGTTTCCGCGCGCATGGCAGTGTGCTTCTTCTTGTTGCTGGCGGCCTGAAAAGACCCTTGAATCGGCGCGGAACATAGGGTCGGGGCTGCCACCTGTAAAGGGAAATGGGCGGCCGCCGCTGCTTCCGCCCATCACAATCGGGACTGCAGGCGCCCACGCCTATCCCGCGTGGGCCTTTTCAAGCTTGTCGACCTCGATCCTGGTCATCTGCAACATTGCCTGCATCACCCTGCCCGCCCTGGCGGGATCGGGATCTCCAAGCAGGCGCGGCAAGGCTTCTGGCACTACCTGCCATGACAAGCCGAACTTGTCCTTGAGCCAGCCACACTGGCCAGGCTGGCCTCCTTCCGACAAGCCATACCAGAAATGGTCCACTTCGGCCTGGTCCTTGCAATCGACAACCATCGATAGCGCCTCGGTGAACTTGAACATGGGGCCGCCGTTGAGGGCGGTGAAGCGCATCCCTTCAAGCTCGAACTCCGCAACCATGACACTGCCGGCCGGCCCGGGCCCGGCTTCGCCATAGCGAGCCACCTTGCCTATGCTGGAGTTCCTGAAAACCGACGTGTAGAAATTGATCGCCTCTTCTGCCTGGTTGTCGAACCAAAGGAACGGCGTGATCTTCTGCATCATTCTCTCCCTTTTCAGAATCCGGACTTTCCTGAACCCGGATCGCCTTGACGTTTCCGTTTCAAGGACGTTCGAACGGGCAAGCTTCCTACATGCGGGGGAGACCATGCCTCGCCTGTCAATTATATAACTTTAAGGATATATATCTAATAGGGTATCGGCAAGTAACGCTGTCCTGCGCGCAAACGAAAAATGCGCGCGGCCAAAGCCGCGCGCATCCTGAAAG
This sequence comes from Aminobacter aganoensis, assembly GCF_014206975.1. Taxonomy (GTDB): domain Bacteria; phylum Pseudomonadota; class Alphaproteobacteria; order Rhizobiales; family Rhizobiaceae; genus Aminobacter; species Aminobacter aganoensis. The sequence goes on along the minus strand of NZ_JACHOU010000001.1, from coordinate 43,745 downwards.
CTTGCCTGGGGGCCGGCTTTCGCCGGTTGCCGTGCGGGCTAGTAGAGGCCGCCACCGCCCTCGCTGATGGCCTTGCTGGCCTGTGGCGACAGCGCTTCGCCATAGCCGTTGCTGCCATCCTCGCCCATGCCGATGACCCAGTAGCTGTCGGCCGGCCCGGTGCCGGGCTTGAAGGCTTCCATGATGGTGCCGGGCGCGCCCTGGGCTGCCTGCATGCCGGTCTTGCGATCGATGGAAATCAGGGTCATGCCCTCGGGAACCACGAAATCGACCTTCGGCGTGCCCTCGAGCGCCACCTTCATGAACTCCTTGAAGATAGGAGCCGCAAGGCCGCCGCCGGTGGTGCCCTTGCCGAGCGTCTGCGGCTTGTCGAAGCCGAGATAGAGCCCGACAACGAGGTTCGGCGTATAGCCGACGAACCAAGCGTCCTTCTCGTCATTGGTCGTACCGGTCTTGCCGGCCATCGGGCGGCCCAGCTCCAGCAGGGTCGTCGCGGTACCGCGCAAGACGACGCCTTCCATCATCGAGGTGATCTGGTAGGCGGTCATCGGGTCGAGAACCTGCTCGGAATTGTCGACCAGTTCCGGTTCGGGCTGGTTGGCCCAATCGGGGGCGACGCAACCCTCGCAGCCGCGCTCATCGTGCTTGAACACGGTCTTGCCGTAGCGATCCTGGATGCGGTCGATCAGCGACGGCTTGATCTGCCGGCCGCCATTGGCCATCACGGCGTAGGCAGAGACCATGCGCATGACGGTAGTTTCGCCGGAACCCAGCGACATTGCCAGCACCGGCAGCATCTTGTCATAGACGCCAAAGCGCTCGGCATATTCGGCGACCGTCTTCATGCCCATGTCGTTGGCCAGGCGCACGGTCATCAGGTTGCGCGAGCGCTCGATGCCGGCGCGAAGCGTCGACGGACCCGCCGCCTTGCCGTCATAATTCTTCGGCGTCCAGCTCGTGCTACCGGTCTGGATGGTGATCGGGCCATCCATGATCACCGATGCCGGGGTGTAGCCATTGTCCAGTGCTGCCGCATAGACGAACGGCTTGAACGCAGAACCGGGCTGGCGCATCGCCTGGGTCGCCCGGTTGAACTCGGACTGCGCGAAGGAGAAGCCACCGACCATGGCCAGCACGCGGCCGGTATGCGGGTCCATGGCGACAAGGCCGCCCGAAACGTCGGGCACCTGACGCAGCGCATAGCTGTCGCTGCCTTCGTTCTTTTCGACATAGACGACATCGCCGGCCTTGAGCACGTCGGCGGGAGAATTCGCCTTCACGCGCTTGCCGTCGACGACATGGCGCATGGCGAAGCTCATGTCCTCCGCCGTCACGGTGCTGCGCTCGCGGTCCTTGGAGAGTGCGCCGGAAATCTCGCGCTTGGGCTGCAGACCGATGTCGAGCCCTGCCTTCGAGCTATCAAGCACGACCGCAAGGCGCCATTCGGGGACGTCGTCGAGACCCTTGACCTCGCCCAGCGCCGTGCCCCAGTCGCTGGCAACGTCGATGCTCTTGACCGGGCCACGGTAGCCGCGCAGGCGATCGTACTTTTCCAGGCCCGACTGCATGGCCTTGCGTGCCATCGCCTGAAGCTTCGGATCAAGCGTGGTGCGCACCGACAGGCCGCCCTCATAGAGCGCATCCTGGCCATAGCGGGAGATCAGCTCACGGCGTACTTCCTCGGTGAAGTACTCGCCGGCGAAGACATAGGTACCAACGCGGCGCGGCGTGACGCCGAGCGACGAAGCCTTGGCCTTTTCGCCCTCTTCGCGCGACACGTAACCATTGACGACCATCTGGTCGATGACCCAGTTGCGGCGCTCGATCGCGCGGTCGGTGTACCTGAAGGGATGATAGTTTGACGGGCCCTTGGGCAGGGAGGCGAGATAGGCCGCTTCGGCGACCGTCAGCTCGTTGACCGACTTGTCGTAATAAGTCAGCGCGGCGCCGGCGATGCCGTAGGCCCCGAGACCGAAGAAGATCTCGTTGAGATAGAGCTCGAGAATGCGATCCTTCGAGTAGGCCTGCTCGATGCGGAAGGCCAGGATCATTTCCTTGATCTTGCGCTCGTAGGTCTGGTCGGAACTCAACAGGAAGTTCTTGGCGACCTGCTGGGTAATCGTCGAGGCGCCGACCTGGCGGCGGCCGGAGCCCAAATTCTGGAAATTGGTCAGCACCGCGCGGCCAAGGCCGGTCACGTCGATGCCGGGGTGGTTGTAGAAATTCTTGTCTTCGGCCGACAGGAACGCCGCCTTGACGCGATCGGGTACGGCCTGAATGGGCAGATATAGCCGGCGCTCGCGCGCGAATTCGCCCATCAGCGCGCCATCGGAGGCGTGGATGCGCGTCGTCACCGGCGGCTCATACTTGGCGAGCACCTCGTAGTCCGGCAGCTCCTTGTTGACCTGGCCGAGATAGATCGCCACGCCCGCCGCAACGACAAGCGCAAGCGTCGTGCCGATGCCGAAGAAATAGCCGATAAGACGAATCATGCCCGCTCCAGTACAAGGTTCGGGGATTCCCTAAACCAACCCGCCATCACCGCAAGCCGCAGGTACTGTCCCGATCCGTAATCGGCCACCCATGTCGTGCGGTTGTGGGCAAAATACGGCAATAGCCGGCAAGCGCCAAAGATTTTGGCCGGAAGGACCACAAATTGCCCGGGCAGTTGCTCGTCCGCAACGCCGGATTGTGAGGCATCAGCCGCCAGTGCCGCCGGCCCGCTCGGCAACGAAGGCAGCGACAGCCTTTGAAATGCTGGTTGCGGCCTTCTCGCGCCAGTCCGCACTGCGAAGCTGCTCCTCGTCCTCGGGATTCGAGAGATAGCCGAGCTCGACCAGCACCGACGGCACGTCGGGCGCCTTGAGTACCCGGAAGCCAGCCGAACGATGCGGGTTGTTGATCATGCCGACCGTCGGCGACAACTCGCCGACCAGCGAGCGGGCGAAACGCGTCGAAAAGCCATGCGTCTCGCGCCGGATGAGATCGACGAGAATGTCAGAGACCTCGTGATTTTCTTCCGCGACATCGACGCCGGCGAGTTGATCGGAGAGATTTTCGCGGTCGGCGAGCGCCTGGGCGTCGGCGTCGGACGCCTTGTCGGAGACGGTATAGACCGTCGCGCCGCGAATGCCTTTCAGGCGGATGGTGTCGGCGTGGATCGAAATGAACAGGTCCGCCTCGGCCTGGCGAGCGATGCGAACGCGATCATCGAGCCGCAGGAAATCGTCGTCCTCCCGCGTCAGCACGACCTTGTAGCTGCCGTTGGCGGCCAGCTTGGCTTTCAACTCCTTGGCGAAGGCGAGCGTGACCGATTTCTCGACCGTACCGTTCAGGCCTTCGGCACCGCCGTCGATGCCGCCATGCCCGGGGTCGAGGACGATCGTGAACGGCCGGTCGCCGCGATGGGCGATCTTGCCGATGCGGTCGCTCTTGGGCGTGGACACCGTCGAGCCCGTCGTCTCGGCCTGGATGGCAAGTGCCGCGTCGAACTCCCGCTCGGAGGCTGCGGCGACATCGGCGACCATGCGGTAGCCCGAGCCATCTTCATTCTTGAGGATATCGACCTTTTCGACGTTGAACGGCCCCTTCGACGTCACGATGAGACGCGAAGCGCCCTCGCCCGATGTGCCATAGCGTACGCCCTTGATCAGGCCACGTGGCTTGAGGTCCTTGGCGTCCAAGGTGAGCGCCGTGTCGGGAAGATCGACAACCAGACGGTGCGGCCCGCGCAGCAGGAACCATTTCGGCTCCGGCTCGCGGTCGAAATTCATGACGATGCGCATATGGGTAGCATCGCCTGCCATCTTGTAGTCGAGCGTCTTTATCGCATCGCCGGCAAAAGCCGGGTGGGATTGAAGGCCAAGGACAGCCGAAAGCAGCGCCAGCAGCAAAAGCAGCGGACGCCACATTGCGCCCCAGGGCTGACTGCCCCCGATCGGGAAGCTCTTGCCAGTCACTGCCGCAGGCCCCATCTCTCGTCTTGCCGCTCCAAAAGCAGGCGCGCACAGGCTGCACGCCGAGGTCAGTCGCAGGACAAAATACGCTGCCCCTTCGATTAACGACTGGTAACCAGAGAAGGTTAACCGAGTCTTTGCGGAAATGCTCCCCTGCCGGCTGTCGCACCTGCCTTTGCCGGCGTCGGAAATCAGGGTTGCGCTCAACCTCGCCAAATCATAAAAGCGACATTGGATCACTGCAATCCTGGGCCCGCGCCCTCAGCGCCTTCCGCTAGGGAACCACGCGACGAGCGATGGCTCAACTCGAAAAAGAGAAACGATTTCAGTGATCGCGACGAGATTCGCAGGCGCGGCCCGTGGCGGGGTAGCGACTGCGTGAGAAAAACGGCCGGACACTCATTCCGCGCCGGCTCTGTAAGAGCAAAGTAGCTGGTCCGGATTCCCGGGCTTAGGTTTGAAACAAGGTTCGCAAGGTCACGCATTGGCCACAGACGCAATCATGGACAGGTCCGCAGGTAACCGCGCCATCACGGCTGCGGGCGGTTCCGCCATGACGTTTGGGCTGCGACCGGCGGGCGCAAAATTATCCGGCACCCCCTCATCAGCAAACTCACGGCGGCGGACGAGTTCCCGCAAGCCGCGGCTGACGGCTGCCGGGAGGACAAATAATGCCCAACAAGATGCTGATAGACGCCTCCCACCCGGAGGAAACACGGGTTGTCGTAGTTCGCGGTAACCGCATTGAAGAGTTTGATTTCGAATCACAGGACAAAAAGCAGCTCAAAGGAAACATCTACCTCGCCCGCGTAACGCGGGTTGAACCGTCCCTTCAGGCTGCCTTCGTCGAATATGGCGGGAACCGTCACGGCTTCCTCGCCTTCAGTGAAATCCATCCCGACTATTATCAGATCCCGGTTGCCGACCGTCAGGCGCTGCTGCGTGCCGAGGCCGAAGAAGCCGAGGACGAGGAAGACGACGACGACAACGGCGAGGACCGCCAAGACCGCAACCGCGGACGCCGGCGCCGCCGTGGTGGCAAGAACCGTGGCCGCAACGGCGACGAGCAGAAGCCCGATGGGGCTAGCGACGACGAGGGCTCCCATTCGGAGGACGATGGCGAGCCGATGGCTGCGGCGTCCGACGATGAAGGCGATTCGACCGCTGCAGGCGAATCGGAGACGAACGGTGACGCGCCCGAAACGGCAGCCGACGACGAGACCACCTCGGACGAGCGCGAGCCGACATCGATCGCCGCATCGGTCGACGCCGACGTCGTCTCCGAGTTGCCCGAGCCGACCGTCACCGAAAACGAAAACGGCGGCGTGATCGAGGAAGTGCACTCGGCCCACCACGACGATCACGAGATCGAGTCGGTCGGCGCGGAAGATGCGCTCGAAGAGGTGCGCAACCGCCGCAAGCCGGTTCGCCGCCACTACAAGATCCAGGAAGTCATCAAGCGCCGCCAGATCCTGCTGGTGCAGGTGGTCAAGGAAGAGCGCGGCAACAAGGGCGCTGCGCTGACGACGTATCTGTCGCTCGCCGGCCGCTATTCCGTGCTGATGCCGAACACCGCCCGCGGCGGCGGCATCTCGCGCAAGATCACCAACGCCCAGGACCGCAAGCGCCTGAAGGAGGTCGTTGCCGATCTCGAAGTACCGAAGGGAATGGGCGTCATCCTGCGCACCGCAGGCGAGAGCCGCACCAAGGCCGAGATCAAGCGCGACTACGAATATCTGATGCGGCTGTGGGAAAACGTCCGCAGCCTGACGTTGCAGTCGACGGCCCCCGCACTGGTCTATGAGGAAGGCAGCCTGATCAAGCGATCGGTGCGCGACCTCTACAACAAGGACATCGACGAGGTTCTCGTTGCCGGCGAAGACGGCTACCGAGAGGCCAAGGACTTCATGCGCATGCTGATGCCTAGCCATGCCAAGGTGGTCCAGCCCTACCGCGACATCACGCCGATCTTCGTGCGCAGCGGCATCGAATCGCAGCTCGAGCGGATGGTCCAGCCGCAGGTGACGCTGAAGTCTGGCGGTTATATCATCATCAACCAGACCGAGGCGCTGGTTGCCATCGACGTCAATTCCGGGCGCTCCACCAAGGAGCACTCGATCGAGGAGACGGCGCTTCACACCAACCTTGAAGCCGCCGAGGAAGTGGCGCGCCAGCTCAGGCTGCGCGACCTTGCCGGCCTGATCGTCATCGACTTCATCGACATGGAGGAGAACCGCAACAACCGTGCGGTCGAGAAGAAGCTCAAGGATTGCCTCAAGAACGACCGCGCCCGCATCCAGGTCGGCCGGATCTCGCATTTCGGCCTGATGGAGATGTCGCGCCAGCGCATCCGCGCCAGCGTGCTGGAATCGACGATGAAGCCGTGCCCGCATTGCGGCGGCACCGGCCATGTGCGTTCCGACTCCTCGGTGGCTCTCCAGGTCGTCCGCGCCATAGAAGAATTCCTGCTCAAGGATTCGCGCAGCCACATCACCGTCAAGACACCGGCAGCGACCGCGCTGTACGTGCTCAACCACAAGCGCTCGACGCTGGTGGACCTCGAAGCCCGCTTCGGCGTGACGATCACGCTCGAGGCCGACGACAACGTCGGTTCGCAGAACCATGCCATCTTCCGCGGCGCCATTGCCGAGAAACCGGCAAGCTTCAGCCTGCCTGTGATCGCGCCGGCCTATGAAGAGCCGGAAGAGGTCGAAGACGAGATCGTCGTCGAGGAGGAAGAAGAGGCAACCGTGTCCGCCGAGGCGCAGCCTGCCCGTGCGCCGCAGCCATCTGGCGAAGGCGAGCAGCACGACCGCAAGCGGCGCAAGCGCCGGCGCCGTCGCGGCGGCCGTGACCGCGAGCATGGCGCATCGCAGGATGCAGCCGCCGTCGCCTCGGAAGCCGTCGGCTCCGAGGACGAGGAAACCGACTCGGATGCCGAGATCGAGACCACTGCGGACGTCGCCGCTCCTGAAGCAGCCAACGCCGACGCTGCGAACGACGAGGCGGCAGCCAAGAAGCGCCGGCGCGGCAAGCGTGGCGGCAAGCGCAACCGCAAGGAAGACGACGAGCTTTCGGCGGCGGAAGGCGACGAGCAGACCGCATCCGAAGATGCCGTCGCAGAACCAGGCGTGAGCGACGCTGAGGCCGTCGAAGCAGCAGCAGTGGAAGCCGTGGCTGCGGAACCGGAAGCAGTCGTCGAAGCCAAGCCGAAAAGGGCGCCACGCCGTTCGGCCAAGGCCAAGAAGGCTGACGCCGAGGCGGCAGAAGCGCCGGCTGCTGAAGCTGTCGCCGAAGCGGTCGTTGCTGAAGAGGTTATCGTCGATGCGGCAGTTTCCGAACCCGCAGCCAAGCCGGCGAAGAAGCCAGCGAAGCCCCGTGCGCCGCGCCGCAAGGCAGCCGCCGCTCCGGCCGAGCAAGAAGTGGTAGCCTCCCCAGCCGAGCAGGAAGTGGCTGCTGCGCTGGCTGAACCGGAGGCGGTTGCCGCTCCGGCCGCGCAAGAAGCGGTTGCCAAGGCACCCGCAGCGCGTGCGGCGAAGGCGCCTGCGGCCCCCGTGGTTACTTCGGCAGTTGACGCCGACGACGAGGCTTCGAACGAAGCCAAGCCGAAAAAAGGCGGCTGGTGGCAGCGCAAGGGTTTCTTTTGATCGGCTAATATAAAGACCCCGGCCAGCACATTGCTGGTCGGGTTCACTATTTATTTAGATTATTTTGCTTGCCGTCCGGCACTGTTTGCACCGATATACACCCCGGCATTCGAATAGACTCATACTTTGCTTTAATACTGCCCGGAGAGACGGCCGATGACGAGTGACAGCAAGATCGACATTTTAGGACTGACTGCGCATATCGTCAGCGCTTATGTAGAGAACAACAAGGTGCCTGCCACCGGCTTGCCGGAACTGATCGCCAGCGTCAACGCCTCGATCCTGGCACTCAACCAGCCAGTCGAAGCACCGGTCGAGGTGCAGCAGCCTGCCGTGAACCCCAAGCGTTCGATCCTCCCCGACTACATCATCTGCCTGGAGGACGGGAAGAAGTTCAAGTCGCTGAAGCGCCACCTGGCGGTCCATTTCGGACTGACGCCGGAGGAATATCGCGCCAAGTGGGGCTTGCCTGCCGACTATCCCATGGTTGCGCCGAACTACGCCGCCGCCCGTTCGGCGCTGGCAAAGACGCTTGGTCTTGGCCGCAAGGCAGCCGCGGTTCCGGCCAAGACACGCGCCCGCGCCAAGAAGGCTTGATTTTCCGAAATCTGAGACGCGCGCTCCGGGTTGCACCGGAGCGCGACGATTACGCGGCTGCTACCACATCCGCGGAATAGCGCAGTTCGCGCATCGGGCGCACGCGTTGCGTGGTCCTGTCGTAGAGCGGATGCGCCTTGTAGGCTGCAAGGGCGGCCTGGTCGACGAACTCTGCGTAGACGACGATGTCGATCTCGTCCGATAGCGGATCGACCTTCGTATTGACCGTCACTTCAAAAACGGTGGAATGCGGAATTCCGCCAAGCGCCGACAATTCCTCACGGATCATCTCGACGTCCTGTTTCTGCCGCGCACTGAAGAACACGATGTGCCGGATCAAGCGACAATTCCTTCTGCTGCTTTGCTGGCGCCTTTTGGGTCGGCTTTCGACCGGCGTCAATCGGGCAAAGTGCTGCGGACAGCAAAACAACGCAGACGGAGCAGAGCCGCATGGCCCCTTGGTGCGTCGAAACCTAGCCGGTGACCATCCGCACCACGCGGTGGACCTCGGTGACCGTCCTGCCGATCGCGTCGCCCTGATTGTAGAGAACATCCCAGACCAGGAACAAGGTGCCGCACATTATCACGATCACATAGCGCATCGTGTGCCCTCCCCGAGGCTCAGCGAGCCCAGGATCGATGATAGTTCGCCATCGATCTCCCGTGAAGCATTAGGCCACACTAATGCGCATGTTTCTGACGCCAGCCTGCCTCGTCGACCGCATCTTCCCCCTGGCACATCAGCGCTTGCCAGATGTCACTTGAAGTTCGCGATTTTGGCGGTGAAGATCACTTCGGGAATTCACCGTGGCGCGCGAAGTTCTTGGCGGAAGCAAGTCAAGTCTACCGCATGCCGTCCGGAGGGTGCGACCGGCAACGCGCCATCCGTCCGGCAATCGAGCCCGATGGACATGCCTGGAACACGAGCCCGGGGAAGCCGGCACGGGCACCAGAGCTTGGGACGTCGAGATGGCCCAGAGGATATCGGACGAATCAATCGCGCATGGAGTAACGCGGCTCCACGAAGGCAATATCAGGGATGTCGCCCGCGGCCTGCCAGCGCGAGTGCGCATGGCACTGTCAGCCGCATTGCATTTGCCGCGCGGCACACTCACCGTGAGGATGCCCGACGGCCGTAGCGTACTGGTTGGCGGCAAGGCGCCAGGGCCCGAAGCCGAGATCGTGCTGCACAACTGGAACCTGCCGGCACGGGCGTTCAGCGGGGGCACGATCGGCGTCGCCGAATCCTACATGGACGGCGATTGGGACAGCCCTGATGTCACCAGCTTCCTCGAACTGTTCGTGATCAACACGGAAGCCGGCGAAGGTGTTGCCGGCGGCACCAACTGGCTGCTCACGACTGTCCAGCGCATTCGCCACTGGCTCAACGACAACACCCGTACCGGCTCGAAGCGCAACATTTCCGCCCACTACGACCTTGGCAACGCCTTCTACAGCCAGTGGCTCGACCCCAGCATGACCTACTCCTCCGGGCTCTATGCGACCGGCGCCAACGACCTGGCGGGAGCGCAGACCGAGAAATACCGGGCGCTGGCGCGCGACACCGGCATCGGCCCCAACGACCACGTGCTCGAGATCGGTTGCGGCTGGGGCGGATTCGCCGAGTTCGCGGCGCGCGAGATCGGCTGCAAGGTGACCGGCCTGACGATCAGCCGCGAGCAGTTCGACTTCGCCCAGAAACGCATCCACAACGCCGGGCTTTCCGACCAGGTCGAGCTCAAGTTGCAGGATTATCGGGACGAGACCGGCCGCTACGACCGCATCGCCTCGATCGAGATGTTCGAGGCGGTCGGCGAAAAATACTGGCCTGCCTTCTTCGCCAAGATGAAGCAGTGCCTGCCCTCGGGCGGCACGGCGGGGCTGCAGATCATCACCATCAACGAGGCCGCCTATCCGCTCTACCGCAAGCGGCCGGATTTCATCCAGCGCTACGTCTTTCCCGGCGGCATGCTGCCGACGCCGACGCTGCTGAAATCCCTGGGTGCCGATCACGGGCTAGACTACCTGCGCGAGCGGGTCTTTCCACAGGACTATGCGCGGACCCTTGCCGAATGGCGCAGCCGCTTCTGGTCGTCCTGGGAGCGCATCGTGCCGCTCGGGTTCGACGATCGCTTCAAGAAGCTATGGGAATTTTACCTGCATTATTGCGAAGCAGGCTTCCGCGCCGAATACATCGACGTCAGGCAGGTGGTCTACAAGGCGTGATTGCTTTGCAGATCGCGGCAGCAATACAGGTTCGCACGCTCAGACATGCCGACGTCGAACCTAAGCGGACAGCCGGATCGCTCCGGCCGCCCTTCCGATCCGCCAGATGTCAAAGCGTGATGCGGTACTTGGCAAAGCCTTCCGCGCCCTCGCCCGCCGGCTCGATCTTGACGGCCCTGACCTCGGTGAGGTGATCCTTGGCCTTCGGCCCGGTCTCGAAAATCACAGACGCCCCCTGGACAGGCGCGAACGACCAGTTGGAATCGGCCGACGGGTTGATCGTGCCCTGGTCGACGATGTAGCGGACGATGACGTCGCGGTTGGTATCTGGCGCCTCGAACACCAGCTTCGAGGCATTGATCTCGGGGAAGTTGCCGCCACCGCCGGCCCGATAGTTGTTCGACGCGACGACGAATCTTGCTGCCCGATCGATCGGCTTGCCCTCGAACATCAAGTCGACGATGCGGTTCGAAGCAGCATTCAGCACAGCGCCCTTGGGATCGTATTTCGGCGGCTGCGCCAGGTCGATCCTGTAGGTCACGCCATCGATGACATCGAAATTGTAGGAAGGAAAGTCGGGATTGATCAAAGCCTGGTCGGCCTTGCCTGGCGTGACCTGGTTGAAGATGCCGGCCGACATCTCCAGCCATTCCTTGACCTGCGCCCCGGTGATCGCCACCGCCTGCACGGTGTTGGGGTAGAGATAGAGGTCGGCGACGTTCTTGATCGCCACGTCGCCCACCGGCACGTCGGTGTAGTAGTCCGGCCCGCCTCGCCCGCCCGACTTGAAGGGTGCTGCCGCCGACAGCACAGGCAGATCCCTGTGCTCGGTCTGCTTCAGCATGTCCTTGATGTACCAGATCTGCGCCTGGCTCACGATCTGTACCGAGGGATCGTCGGCGACGAGGGCGAAATAGGAATAGAGCGGTGCCGACGTCTTGCCGACGGGCGTGCGCACGTAAGCGAGCGTCGCTTCATGCTCTTCCTTGGCCGCGGCCTCCACTTCCGCCTTGCTCTCGACGGTCGGCACCATCTTCTTGTCGACGCGCTTGGCGATGGGGCGCGCCTCGCTGGTGGAACTCACGACCTTCCAGACGTTGCCGTCGCGCTCGAGCAGCAGGTCGATCAGGCCGAGATGCGAGCCCCAGAAGCCGCCCATGACACCGGGCTTGCCGTTGATCGTTCCCTTGGCATTGTCGAGACCCTCGACGCCGTCGAACTTCGGCCCGGGAAAATCGAGATGGCTGTGGCCGGTAACGATGGCGTCGATGCCATCGACGCCGGCGAGCAGGATCGAGGCGTTTTCGAGGTTTTCCGCAGCTTGCGGCGTGCCCATGCCGGAGTGCGACAGTGCGACGATGATCTCGGCCCCCTCCTCCTTCATCTGCGGCACCCAGGCCTCGGCCGCCTTGAAGATGTCGCGGGTCATCGCCTTGCCGTTGAGATGCCGGGAATCCCAGGTCATCACCTGTGGTGGCACGAAGCCGATCAGGCCGATGCGGATCGGATGTTCGGTGCCGGCACCGTCCTTCACCTTCTTGTCGAGGATCACGTAAGGCTTGAGGAAAAGCTCGTCCTTGGCGGCATCGCCGGCGAGCTGGCCCTTTGTCAGGTTGGCGCAGACGACGGGGAAATTCGCCCCCGCCAGAACCTTGAACATGTAGTCGAGGCCGTAGTTGAACTCGTGGTTGCCCAGCGTCGAGCAATCGTAGCCCAGCGTATTCATCGCCTTGATGATGGGATGGACGTCGCCATCCTTCATGCCGCGCTGATAGGCCATGTAGTCGCCCATCGGATTGCCCTGCAGGAAATCGCCATTGTCGACCAGGATCGAGTTGCTGGCCTCGGCGCGGATGGCGTCGATAATGGACGCGGTGCGGGCGACACCCATCGTGTCGTTCGGCTTGTCGGCGTAATAATCGTAGGGAAACACGTGCACGTGCAGATCTGTGGTTTCCATGATGCGCAAGTGCGCCTGGTTGGCCTCAGCGCGCGCCGAGAACGGATGCAGCATCACAAGCGCGCTTGCAGCGGCCGAACTCGCCAAAAAGGAACGGCGAGATATGGGGTGAAGCATGTTGGACATTTTCATTCTCCAGGAAATGAACTGACAGTATTTAGCCGGCGTCCGAAAGATCAAATCTTGCGCCAAAATTCGCCTGAGTCCAGCCGAGTCGCGTGACAGTGCCGCGACAGGCCGTGATCAATGGGTTGGACCAGCCCCTGCCGACGGTGCAGCCTGCCTCTCCACCCGGTCAGGCCAGGTCGGGCCTGATGCCCATGACGGTGCGGTCGACGATCTCGCGCAGGGCGAAGGACGAGTTGATCTTGGTGACATGCGGCATCGCCGACAGCCACTCCTTGTGGATGCGCTCGTAGTCCGGCAGGTCGCGGGCGGCGATGCGCAGGATGTAGTCATACTCACCCGACATCAAGTGACAGGACAGGATGTTGGGACAGCGCTTCACCGCCACCTCGAAATCCGACAGCGTCTTTTCGAACTGCCCGGACAGAGAAATGTGCACGATCACGGTCATCTGGTGGCCGAGGGCGGCGTTGGAAAGACGCGCGTGATAGCCGGCGATGACGCCCGATTTCTCAAGGTTGTCGAGGCGGCGGGAACAGGCGGATTGCGACAGGCCGACCTTCTCGGCCAGCGCCGCGTTGGGCAGGCGCCCATCCTTCTGCAAAGCATCCAGAATGGCGATATCGATCCTGTCCAGCGGCATTCTTCGAATTTCCTTCGATCACGATGCCTATTTGTGCAAGAATAATCGATCTCAACCTTTACGCGCAACCTATTTCGCAAACATATGCGGAACGATTCGTGATTGACTTCGTCAATAAGAAGCAATGGCCGAAACGGCTGCGGAGGAGCACAAAATGCGCGTAGGTTGCCCCAAGGAAATCAAGAACCACGAGTACCGCGTCGGGCTGACCCCCGGTTCGGTTCGTGAATACGTCGCCCATGGCCACGAAGTGCTGGTCGAGACCGGCGCGGGCGCAGGCATCGGCGCCGACGACAACGCCTACCGCGCGGCGGGCGCCCACATCGCCAAGACCGCCGAGGAGGTGTTCACGCGCTCCGACATGATCGTCAAGGTCAAGGAGCCGCAGCCGCATGAATGGGTGCAACTGCGCGACAGCCAGATCCTCTACACCTATCTCCACCTCGCGCCGGATCCGGACCAGACCAAGGGCCTGATGGCCTCCGGTGTCACGGCGGTTGCCTATGAAACCGTCACCGACGAGCGCGGCGGCCTGCCGCTGCTGGCGCCGATGTCGGAAGTGGCCGGGCGGCTGGCGATCCAGGCGGGAGCGACGGCACTGCAGAAGGCTCATGGCGGCCGCGGCGTCCTGCTCGGCGGCGTTCCGGGCGTGCTGCCGGGCAAGGTCGCCGTCATCGGCGGAGGCGTCGTTGGCCTGCACGCCGCACGCATGGCCGCAGGCCTCGGCGCCGACGTTTCCATCATCGACCGGTCGATCCCGCGCCTGCGCCAGCTCGACGACATTTTTGGCGGGCGCGTCCATACGCGCTATTCGACAGTCGAGGCGCTCGAGGAAGAGTGTTTTTCGGCCGACCTCATCATCGGTGCCGTGCTCATTCCCGGTGCCGCCGCGCCGAAGCTGGTCAGCCGCGAAATGCTGTCGGGGATGAAGAAGGGCGCTGTCCTCGTCGACGTCGCCATCGATCAGGGCGGCTGCTTCGAGACCTCGCACGCGACCACCCATGCCGACCCGACCTACGAAGTCGACGGCATCATCCATTACTGCGTCGCCAACATGCCGGGCGCGGTGCCGGTGACCTCGGCCCACGCGCTCAACAACGCCACGCTGCATTATGGACTTGCGCTCGCCAACCGCGGGCTCAAGGCACTGGCCGACGAGCCGCATCTGCGCAACGGGCTGAACATCCATCGCGGACGGATCACCAACCGCGCCGTGGCGGAAGCGCTCGGCTACGAGGTGACGGAAGCAAAATCCGCGCTGGCTGCATGATTCGCCAGGAATAGCCCGTCGAGCCCGCTGCAGAGATGCAGCGGGCTCGATCAGCTTCTTGAACTCGATTGCTTTTACTCGACTGTGACTATTCAGCGCGAATTCTCGGATCCACCCTACGCTAAACTCTTAGTGTGACAATTTAGCTGCAGCGCAGACTGCCCTGACATGCCACATACCCGGTTATTGGTAGTGGGGTAGTAATGATGCATTTTGGAAAAACGTTCGCAGCACTCCTGCTGGGCGCCGCCTCGGCGGCCGCAATCAGCTCGGCATCGTCTGCTGCGGATGCAGTGTCGGCGGAAGCTTCGACGGCGGGTTTCAACTGGAGCGGTATCTATGTCGGCTTCGGCGGTGGTGTCGGGGCAGTTAAGCACGCGTTCGAGATTTCGAGCCCACCGATGCGATCGACCGACCTTGGCGCCGGCGGTATCTTCGGCGAAGTCACAGTCGGCTACGACTACATGCTTTCGGATCGCGTGCTGATAGGTGCCTTTGCTGATGCACGTTTCGGCAACATCGGCCTCTCGATGGAGGTTGGCGGACCTGAAGGTAAGATTACCAACAACTATGGCTTCGACGTCGCCGCACGGCTTGGCTATCTGCTGACTCCGACCACGCTGGGATATGCGCTTGGCGGCTACAGCTGGCAGCATACTGACGTGGACTTCCCTGGCCCTGCAGGCTTCGACCTAGACAGCGACCGCGACGGATATGTTCTCGGCCTGGGTGTCGAAACGGTGATCGCCACCAACTGGACACTGAAGAGCGAGTACCGCTACGCCAACTATGGCACCGAGCCGTTCATCGGGGTTGGAGGCCCTGACACCGAAACGTCCACCCATACCTTCCACATCGGCGCCAACTATCGCCTCGGCGCCCAAAATGGTGGCGCGACCTTCTCGGCACCTGCCTACAGCTGGACCGGCTTCTACGTAGGCGGCGCGCTCGGGGCTGGTGCCATCACCGACGAGATCAACGTTGGCGGCGGTCAGCTCAACGGCATTGGCGGCGACGGGATCTTCGGCGAACTCAGCGTCGGCTACGACCACGAACTCAACGACACCTGGGTCGCAGGTATCCAGATCGGCGGCCGCTATTCCGGCATGACCACAGTTTTGGGAGAAGATCCGTCCGGCAGCTATAAAGGCAAGGCAGACTACGGTTTCGACGTGCTTGCACGCGTCGGTGCCAAGCTGAATGAAACGACCCTCGCCTACGTGTTGGGTGGCTACAGCTGGCAGCATGTCAAGGAAGAGATGACCGGCAGCGGCCTGAGTGACAGCTTCGATTGGAGCGTCGACGGCTTCTCGGTCGGTGGCGGCCTGGAAACCGCGGTGTCCAGCAACATTGCGGTGAATCTGGAGTATCGCTACTCCAGATTTGAAGGCCAAGACTACGGCACGGGTGGCGCCTACGAGACGGTTCCAGCCTTCCACACCGTCCGCGTCGGCGCGAAGTACAAGTTCAACTAAGCGCATACCTGATCAAGATCCGAAGCCCGTCGCAGCAATGCGGCGGGCTTTTTCGTTTTCAGCCGCACGTCATGGCTCGATCGGAGCTGCTGCGTCTCCTTCGATCCGGCACTGGTAGCAATTGTTCTTCGCCGAACGCATGTGGACATAGGCGACGTCGGGCCGCGCCAGCAATTCTGCGGCTCTCCCGACGATACCGGGCGTGGGCGTCACCGCGCCCGTGCCGTAGACGATGCGGTCGTCGGCGCCATAACCGCGCAGGATATAGTCACGCGTCCTGGTGAAAAGCTCCGGCAGTTGGTCCGTCTCTTCCGCACGCGGACATTCCGCGGCATGCAGGAAGATCGGGCCGGTTTCGGCATAGGGCTGCAATTCGGGGAACGGCCGATAGGCAAAGACGAGGTAGGCCTCGCCCTCGCCCACATTGCCGAGGCAATGGCGGCACGGCACACCGACACCGTCCGAAATCCTGTGCTCGGGTTGCATGCCGTAGGCATCGGGCGCACCGCGCTGAAGCGCGCGCACGGCATCGGTGGGAAGAGCCTGGAAGCGGATGGTCATGGCAGCGAACCTCGTTGAACATTGCCGTAACCTATGATGCCGAAACGGCCTCGCCCACCCGATTTGCGCTGCCAGTGTGGCGCCTGTCCAAGAACGAAAAAGCCCGGCTCTTGCAAACCGGGCTCATCGAAATATCCAGGCAGGTGCTAGCGGATGAAGGCGTCGTAGCGGCGCAGCGTGACGCGGCGGTTGCGCCAGTTCTCGTTCTGGGTCGGCACCAGAAGGAACTCCTCGCCATAGCCCACCGTCTCCAGCGCATAGCGCGGAATGCCGAACTCGCGCACCAGCGTCTGCTTGAGCGATGCGGCGCGGCGCTCGGACAGCGTCTGGTTGGAGGCGAACGAACCCACGGCATCGGTGTGTCCCTCGATCAGCACGCGGGCGCCGGGGTCGCGGCGCAGGATGCGCTCAAGAGCATTGGCGATGTTCTCCACCTTACCGTATTGCGAGTACGGGACCTCGGCCGAACCGAAGGCGAAGTTGATCGACTGGATGTCGATCGACGGGGCCATGCGGCGCAGGTCCGGCCGGCGCTTGAATTCGCGCACCGTCACGCGCTGGTTGGGCCTGAGCTTCGTCGTCGGCGCCGCCTGAAGCTGGCGCTCGATCTGCGACGCCGAAGGCGTCGTCGCCTGCGCGGCAGCGAGTGAAGGCGCGGCAAGCACGGCGATCAGCGCGGCAGCAAGCGTACGGCGGTTCAACATCTTCATTCTCCTTGCACGTCGACCATGTGGTCCATCCGATGAGCCGGAAAATGCCAGAGCCAAGCTGAAGAAGAGATGAATGAACGGTTCAGCCGGGGTTGGGCGCGATCAGGGCCGCATGACACTGGCCGAACGTTCGGCAAAGGTCATTGTCCGGACCATCTCCGGCTTCTGCGCGACCGGCGAAAAACCCATCTTCTGGTAAAGCGGAAGGGCTGCCGGATGATCAAGCGTGCAGGTCTGCACCGTTACCTTGTTCGGGCGATACGACCATGCGGCGGCGATCGCGGCACCAAGGAACCAACGGCCGATGCCCTGCCCCATGGCATGGTTCATCAAGCCGAAATAGGCGAGTTCGACCTCGTCGGGCAAATGCGGCTTGAGATCGAGGAAGCCGGCCGGCGCGCCATCGAGATAGAGAACGCGGATGTCGCGGTCCTCGCGATGCAGCCCGGCGGCAAGCTCTTCGTCATCGAGCCGAAGGATGTTGACCCAATGCCATTTGCGGCCGACGCGATCGGCGAGATAGCGGTAGTAGTGCAACGGTATGTTGCGGGTCCTGAGCAGAGCGATCTGGCGATTGACCGGCAGCGGCGGCGTGTAGGCCGGCGGCACGTGCATCTCCAGGAATGTCACCGTAACCTCGATGTTCTCGCTCCGGTCCGCAGCCATGTTCATGCTTTTCCCGTGACCACGGGCGTGTCGGACATGCCACCCCACTCGGTCCACGAGCCGTCATAAAGCCTGACGTCGCCATGGCCGAGCGACTGCAGCGCAAGTGCGATGACGGCTGCCGTGACACCGGAACCGCAGGACGTGACCACCGGCTTGGACAGGTCGATGCCTGCCGCTTCGAGCGTCGCCTTCAGGCGGTCGAGCGGCAGCAATTCGCCATTTTCCGAAAGCATCCCGGAAGGCACGCTGCGGGCGCCCGGCATATGGCCCGAGCGCAGGCCGGCCCGCGGCTCGGGGTCGGTGCCCTCGAAACGCCCCGCGGACCGCGCGTCGGCGATCTGGGCGCTGCCTGTGTCGACGACCTTGCGCATTTCGGCGAGCGAAACGACCTTTGACGGGTCGTAGTCGACATGGAAGACCCCCGGGGCGGTCTTGGTCGGCTCGGCGGTCACCGGCCGGCCTGCAGCCTTCCAGCGCTCGAAGCCGCCGTCCAGGATGTAGACCTGGAACACGCCCATGATGCGGAACATCCACCAGACGCGCGGCGCGGCCATGAAACCGGGGCCGTCGTAAACGACGATGGTGTCGTCGGCCGAAATGCCCATCGAACCGGCGAAGCGCGCGAAAAGCGATGGCGACGGCAGCGTATGCGGCAAGGTCGAATCCGGATCCACCACGAGATCCTGGTCGAAGAACACCGCTCCCGGGATGTGGGCGGCATCATATTCGGCCCGCGCATCGCGCTTCTGCGCCGGCATGTACCAGGAGGCGTCGACGATCGACAGCCCGGGCGTGCCCAGCCGCTTTTCCAGCCAATCCGCATCGATGACGAAAGCGCTTTTGTCGCTCATGGCAGCCTCTCCGGTTCAGTTGGAAGGCATCGCGCCGAAGCGGATGCGAAAGCGGCGGTTCTCGCGCCCCTTCTTCTCGATCTTGCCGATATGGATCTCGCCGATCTCGGCCGTGCCGGCGACATGGGTTCCGCCGCACGGCTGGCTGTCGATCGAGGCGTTGTCGCCGATGCAGACCAGCCTGATCTTGCCGGTGCCGGAAGGTGGCCGCACGTTCTTCGACTTCACCAGCGTCGGATTTGCCGCAAGTTCGTCGTCTGAGATCCAGCGGGTGTAGATCGGATGGTTGGCGCGCACGAGTTCCATCATCTGGGCCGTGACGTCTTCCTTGGTGAAGCCGGCATCGGGGATGTCGAAATCGACGCGCGAATCGTCCTCGCTGACCGAGGCCCCGGTTATCGGATAGGGGCAGACCACGGTCAGCAGATGGCAGGCCGCGTGCATGCGCATCAACAGATGCCGGCGTGGCCAGTCGATCGAAAGCTTCAGCCGCTCGCCGATCTCGGGCACGGCCTGCTCCAGCCCCGGAACGTGGATGATCTCGTCCTTGCTTTCCCCGGTGATCGTGGCAGCAACCGAAATGCTGCTGCCATCACCGCGCGTCAGGAAGCCGGTATCGCCGGGCTGGCCGCCCGAGGTCGCATAGAAGATGGTCCGGTCGAGGATGATGCCGCCACGCTCGTTTAGGCCGACCACCGTCGCCTCGGCCTCGCGCAGATAGGAATCGTCGCGAAAGACCGCCTGGGTCGAAAATGCCATCATGCCACCTCGAACGGAACCGCGATGTTGGGCTCTCGCTCCATCCAGTCGGGCACGGGCAGGTTCTTGCTCCGCAGGAAATCGGGATTGAACAGCTTGGACTGATAGCGCGTGCCGAAATCCGCAAGCACCGTCACGATGGTGTGGCCCGGTCCGAGCTCCCGCGCCAGCCGTATCGCACCGGCGATATTGATGCCGGTCGAACCGCCGACGCAGATGCCCTCTTCCTGGATGAGGTTGAAAACGATGGGCAGCGCCTCTTCGTCGGGGATCTGGAAGGAGAAGTCCGGGGAGAAGCCGTCGAGATTGGCGGTGATGCGCCCCTGGCCGATGCCTTCGGTGATCGAACTGCCATCCGCCTTGAGTTCGCCGGAGGTGTAATAGCTGTACAGGGCCGCACCCAGCGGATCGGCGAGCGCGATCCTGACCGCGTCGCGCTTGGCCTTGAGGCCGAGTGCCACGCCGGCCAGCGTACCTCCGGTGCCGACCGCCGAAACGAACCCGTCGACCTTGCCGCCGGTCTGCTGCCAGATCTCTTCGGCGGTCGTGCGGATATGGCCTTCACGGTTGGCGACATTGTCGAACTGGTTGGCCCAGATGGCCCCATTGGGTTCGGACTTGGCCAATTGTTCGGCAAGGCGACCGGAAACCTTCACATAGTTGTTGGGGTTCTTGTAGGGGACGGCGGGAACCTCGATCAGTTCGGCGCCAAGCAGGCGAAGCGCGTCCTTCTTTTCCTGGCTCTGGGTGTCGGGAATGACGATCACCGTGCGGTAGCCGAGTGCCTTGGCGACGACGGTGAGGCCGATGCCGGTGTTGCCGGCTGTGCCTTCGACGATCACCCCGCCGGGCCTGAGCATGCCGCGCTGCTCGGCGTCACGGATGATGAACAGGCCGGCGCGATCCTTGACCGACTGGCCGGGGTTCATGAACTCGGCCTTGCCGAGGATTTCGCAACCAGTTTCTTCCGAGGCCCGCTTGAGCCGGATCAGAGGCGTGTTGCCAATGGCATCGATCACCGAGCGCATGAAGATTCCTTCCTAATTCGCCGACGAACCCTAGAAATGTGAAGCCGCGCTTTCAAGGGATGAATTTCTCTGGCCCATCGCATCTTGACGTCAGCGGGACGCAAGCCCTGCAATATGACAGCAAACGGGGATGGAAGGGCAGCACCAGGCAGAACGGTCTTCCCATCCACGCGCAGCCTCGCTAGAGCAACAGCAGGGAAGTTTCGAGGGGAATGGGGTGAGCACATATCGGGCCGACCCACGGGATGGCGTCGCATGGATCACCGGTGGCAGCACCGGGATCGGTCGTTCGGTCGCGCGCCAGCTCGCCAAGGAAGGCTACACGGTTGCCGTGACCGTGCGCCCCGACGATCCCATCGACACGCTGATCGAAGAGACCCGGGACATGACCGGCAAGGTCCTGTCGTTTCCGTCCGACGTGACCGACGAGGCTGGCATGGCCGCCGCAGTGGCCGCGATCGAGGCACAAGCGGGGCCGATCGTGCTCGCCATCTTCAACGCCGGCGCCTACATGCCGGTGACCGGCGACAATCTCAGGATGGAAGCCTTCCGCCAGAGCTTTGCAGTCAACGTCTTCGGCGTCGTCAACGGCCTGGTGCCGGTCGTCGAGCGCATGCGCAACCGCGGCCGCGGGCACGTCGTCATCATGGGCTCGATCAGCGCCTATTTCGGCTGGCCAACCACCGCTGCCTACGGCGCCACGAAAGCGGCCGTGAACATCATCGCCGAGGCGCTGAAGTTCGACTTCGACAAGATGAACATCCGCACGCAGGTGATGAACCCAGGCTTCGTGGCCACGCCGCTGACGGAGAAAAGCGCGTTCTCCATGCCGGCGATGATGGCGGTCGACGCTGCAGCCGAGCGGATTTGCAAGGCGATCCGAAAGAGCGGCTTCGAAGTGACGTTCCCGCGGCGCCTGACATGGGGTATGAAACTTCTTTTCCTGCTGCCGCGGCCCTGTCGCGAGATGGCGTTGCAGGCTTCGACGCGATGGAAGACCGTGCCCCTCATCTATCTCAGACGTTCGAGCTACGATTGAGCCCAGCCACTGTGGCCACTTCAGGCTTGGCGTCACGCGCCCAGAGATAGACGACGAGCGCAGCCCCGAGCATCAGCACGTAGAACCAGAACAGCGCCTGGTATGGCGCCGCCGGATCACCCGGGACGGCACTTGCCGTGACCACGGCGCCGGTTGCGAATTGCATCGCGCCCACGCCGCCAATGGAGAAGAAATTCATCAGCGTCACGCCGCGCCCGATCAGATGCGGCGGCAGGAAGGCGCGCGCGTGCGCCATCAGCAGGCCGTAGCTGCCGCCGGTCAGGCCGATGACGACGAAGACGAACGTAACTGTGGTCACATCGGAAACGACGTTGAGCGCGAGATAGAGGATCGCTGCGAGGCCGATCGTGTTTCCAACCACCGCAACCCACTTGCGGGTGCGGAACATGGTGTCGAGCGGACCATAGACGAAGGCGCCAGCGACCATGGCCAAGGCCATGAAAAACGTCACCTGGCCGATCAACAGCGCATCGGCGCCATAGACATCGACCAGGTAAGGTCCCGACCACAGCCCCCTGATACCCGTCGTCGGCGCGTAGTTGATGGCCGTGAGCGGGATGATCGGCCACAGGACCCGCATGCGGAGAAGCTCGATATAGCCGCCAAAGCCGGCGCCATCGCCGGCCATGCCGTCAGGCGATTTCGGATCGCGCACCAGCGCCAGCACCGCAAGCGCGGCCAACATGGTGATGACCCCCAGCCCAGCCATGACCGGTCGCCAGCCGAATGCCTCCGCGGCCTCGGCCAACGGCGCGGCACCGATGACATTGCCGGCCGTGCCGAACGCCACCATCCAGGAGGCAAGCACGGCAAAGCGCGCGATCGAAAATGTACGGGCGAAGATGAACAGCGACGACATCAGCACCGGCGCGCAGCCGATGCCGATCAGTGCCATCGCGGCAATGACCATCCAGGGGGCCGTGGCCGAAGCAAAAACCAGGGCGCCACCGCCGCCGCCGAACAAGAGCAGCGTCGACGCCGTGCGCCTGGGACCAAAGCGATCGAGCGAAACGCCGATGGCGAACTGTGCCAGGGCGAAGGCGATGAAAAAGGCACCCGAGGCGAATGACAGTTGTGCCTTGGTGGCGCCAAGTTCGGCGGTAAGCGCCGGCGTCAGCACGGCCATGAACGAGCGATAGAACTGCGACAGCACATAGGCGATTGCGAGCGTCGCTATCCCGGCCATGCAGCCCCCTCAAACGAAAGGGCGGCCGAAGCGCCGCCCCGACCGCCCTAACCTATTCATGCCACATCAGCAAATGGACCAGTCCGGCCCGATCTGCTGCACAGTCTATGCTGCGCGCGTGTTCGGCTTGCGAGCGCCGAAGCGGCGCTTGCCGCCCTTGGGCGCGTTTGCCTTCGGACGATCGCCCTTCGGCTTGCCGCTATTGTTTCCACGCGGACGCTGGCCGTTGGGCCGGCGTTCCTCGCGCTCGCCACGATCGTTGGCCGGAACAAAGCCACGCGGTTCGCCGGCCGGACGTGCCGGATCCGGCTCGCCAAGATGGTCGGCATCGATGGTCAGCTTCATGCGGATGATGCGCTCGACCTGCCGCAGCTTGGAGTTTTCCGAGGGATCGACCAGCGTGACCGCGACGCCGTTGGCGCCGTTACGGCCGGTACGGCCGATGCGGTGAACGTAGCTTTCGGCTTCGTCAGGCAGGTCGAAGTTCACGACGTGGCTGATCCCCGGAACGTCGATGCCGCGTGCTGCGATATCGGTGGCGACGAGGATGCGGACCTTGCCGGCGCGGAAGCCATTGAGCGCGGCCTGGCGCGCGTTCTGCGACTTGTTGCCGTGGATGACGGCAGCCGGAAAGCCGTCGCGATCCAGGTCCTTCACGACACGGTCGGCGCCATGCTTGGTGCGGGCGAAGACCAGGACCGAGGTCATGGCCTCATCGGCCAGCATCTTGGCCAGGATCTGGCGCTTCTGCTTGGTACGGGCGAGGATGATGCTCTGGCGGATCTCAGCCGCGGTCGTGCTCTGCGGCGCAACCTCGACGCGGATTGGATCCTTGAGCAGGCCCTGTGCCAGTTCAGCGATTTCGGCCGGCATCGTGGCCGAGAACAGAGCGGTCTGACGGTTGCGCGCGGTCGCCTTGGCGATGCGCTTGACGTCGTTGATGAAGCCCATGTCGAGCATGCGGTCGGCCTCGTCGAGGACCAGCCACTGCGTGTCGGCCAGCACGAGGTCGCCTTCGCGGACGAGATCGGTCAGGCGGCCCGGCGTGGCAATCAGCACGTCGACGCCCGGAGCGATCTTCTTGACCTGCGAGAAACGCGACACGCCGCCGAGGACCAGCGCGGTCGAAACATGCGCGCCCTTGGCGAGGATCTTGATGGTGTCTTCGATCTGCACCGCGAGCTCGCGCGTCGGTGCCAGGATCAGCGCACGCGCCGTCTTGGGCCGGCGCTTGGTGCCAAGAGCCATGATCTTGGACAGGATCGGCAGCGAGAACGCCGCGGTCTTGCCGGAACCGGTCTGGGCGATGCCGAGGATGTCGCGGCCGGCCAACTGCGCCGGGATCGACTCGATCTGAATCGGCTTGGGCTCGTTGAACCCGGCCAACTGGGTGGCCTTGAGGAGCGCGCCGGTAATGCCGAGTTTGGCGAAGCCGTTCAGCTCCGCATTGATTTCATTCGTCAATATCTTCTTCTTTCGTGCGACGGCTATCCGCCACAAACAACAATGGCGGCAGGGCGCAACCTGCCGGCCCGAATCTCATGTGAAACGACAAGGCGGCGGACGAGTGTCCGCTCGGCTGCGCTGTCGTGCCCGCCGGCCTCATGCCGCGGGTCTATTCCGCCGCCTTCCGTCTGCCGGAAAGGGAGAAAACAGACGCAACCAGTCTCTCTGGGGAGAAAGCCGTAAGCCCGGCCCAAGCGCCTATGACGCCGCATATGGATCATTTGGCTCGAAATAGCAAGCCCACCATGCTGCGGTGCAGCATCGCAGTTCCTGTTTCCGGTCGCCTGTTCTGCTTCAGGCGGTGCCGACCACTTCGTTGTAAGTGTCAAGATCGACGTAGAATATCCTGGTGATCGCAAGGACCAGTTCGTCGCCCCAGTAGCCGTGCGATTTCAGGATGCTGACTGCGGTGAGTATGTCGACCGGTTCGGTCAGACGCCTCTTCATGCTTTCCTCGACAAACTGTTCCATCGGGCTGTCCCCTTGTCCGATTGCCCTGACGCAATGAACTCAGACCAGAACTCCCATCAGGGTATGGAACATCGCTTGCGCGGAACTTGCCGACGCGCCGACGGATCCATTCACAGACCGGGATGACGCGGGAAAGGCGGCCGACTCACAAGGCCGAGACCATGCTATCACAAGCCGGTGACAGCGCTATCGCCGGGGCGTGGCCGGTTCCGCCGGGACTGCAACTTCGAGTGCGAGCCGCACCATGTCGGTGAAAAGCTCCTGCCGCTCGGACGTCTCCGTCTGCTCTTCGGTAACGAGGCTGTCCACCACGGTACAGATCGACAGTGCCTTGGCACGGAAACGGGCGGCGACCGTGTAGAGCAGGCTGGTCTCCATATCGACCGCCAATGCGCCATGGGCTCGGACCCCGGCAAAGCGTCCAAGCACGTCGGGGTGGTAGAAGACGTCGCTCGACGCAGTCTGGCCGATATGATGATCCAGCCCCAGTTCGATGGCGCGCTGGGCGGCGCGCTGCAGCAGACCGAAGTCGGCGCTCGGCGCGTAGTTGTAGAAGCCGAACAACTGCCCATTGACCGCGCCGTCGTTGCTCGACGACTGCGAGATGACCAGGCTGCGCAGCTTGACGTGATCGGCCAACCCGCCGCATGTGCCGACCCGGATCAAAGTCCTGGCGCGGTAGGTGTCGAGAAGCTCGTGGGCATATATGGCCATCGATGGCGCACCGATGCCGGTCGTCTGAACGCTTATCGGAACGCCACGGAACCTGCCGGTGTAGCCGAGGGCGCCCCGCACCCGGTTCACGCACCTGACGCCGTCAAGGAAAGTAGCAGCGATCCACTCCGACCGCTGCGGATCGCCCGCCAACAGCACCGTTTCAGCGTAGTCACCGCGCCTTGCTTCATTGTGCGGCGTAGTCTGCATTGTTCACCCCCGACACGCGCCTGCCGGCATGATGGCATGATCGCCACATGCGGGAAAGCTCATAGAAGTCCGGGCAGAATTGAACAGGCAGAGGCTAGCTTTCAAGCACTTCCTTGACGACTGTCGCGAGTTGCTTGAGCGAGAACGGCTTGGGCAGGAATCCGAACTGCGCATCGGCGGGCAGGTTCTTGGCGAAAGCGTCCTCGGCATAGCCGGAAACGAAAATGAACCTGATGTCGGGCTGGCGCTTGCGCAACTCGCCAAGCAGCGTCGGGCCGTCCATCTCGGGCATGACGACATCGGACACTACGATGTCGATCTGGCCCTTGAGTTCGTCGAATATCTCGAGCGCCTCGACACCCGACGACGCCTCGTGAACGGTGTAGCCACGTGAGGTCAGCGCCCTCACCCCGCCCATGCGCACCGCATCCTCGTCCTCGACCAGCAGAACCGTGGCCGAACCGGACAGGTCCTTGGCGACGTTGGCCGCTCCGGCGTCCTGCGGCTTTGCCGCTGCAGCAGTCGTGGTTTCCGGCTTCACGTCATCCGCCGGCTGCGCCTTGACCAGATGCCGCGGCAGGAAGACGCGGAACACCGTGCCCTTGCCCACCTCGGAGTCGCAATAGATGAAACCGCCGGTCTGCTTGATGATGCCGTAGACCATCGACAAGCCAAGGCCCGTGCCCTTGCCGACTTCCTTGGTGGTGAAGAACGGTTCGAAGATCTTCTTTAAAACCTCGGGCGCTATGCCGCTGCCGGTATCCTCGACCTCGACAAGCACATAATCGGCCGGCACCAGTTCGCGATAGCCATAGGCCTTGCAGTCTTCGACCGGAACGTTCTTGGTCCGCACCATCAGCTCGCCGCCATCGGGCATGGCGTCGCGCGCGTTGACCGCGAGGTTGACCACCACCTGCTCCAGTTGGCCGATGTCGGCCCGGATCGGCCAGAGGTCGCGACCGTGATCGATCTTGAGCTTGATGCCGTTGCCGACCAGGCGGGCGAGCAGCGTACGAAGGTCGGCAAGCACGTCGGTGAGGTTGAGCAATTCCGGACGCAGCGTCTGCTTGCGCGAGAATGCCAGAAGCTGCCTGACCAGCGAGGCGGCGCGATTAGCGTTCTGCTTGATGTTCATGATGTCCGGGAAGGACGGGTCCGACGGACGATGATTGGTCAACAGCAGGTCCGACGCCATGATGATGGCGGTCAGCACGTTGTTGAAATCGTGGGCGATGCCGCCGGCGAGCTGGCCAACCGCCTGCATCTTCTGGCTCTGGGCCATCTGGCTTTCGAGCGCTTTCTGCTCGGTCGTCTCGACGGCATAGACGATGGCCGCCTCTTCGGCGCCGTCTGCATCAGAACCGTCGGCGACAGCGTTGACGTAGAAGCGCATGTGGCGCTCCTCGTTGTCGGGCAGCACGGTGTCGATCGGCGCGATGTCGGCCTGGCGCTGGTGCGCGCGCTCGAGCGCTGCGGCGAATGCGGCGCGGTCGCGTTCGTGGATGACCGTATCGAGGCGGACGCGCCGGTCGACCGCATCCCTGTCGACGACCGACGAGAACAGCGACAGGAACGGCGCGTTGGTGCGCAGGATGCGCCCGGCCTGGTCGACACCGGCGATGGCCATCGGCGTCGAATTGAAGAAGCGGGTGAAGCGGACTTCCGAAGCGCGCAACTGGGCGGACGAATCCTCGCCCTGGGTACGGTTGAGAACGATGGTGCGCGTCGGGCCGTTGATGCCCTCGCGGCTCGCCGAGACGCGGTGCATGAAACGAACCGGCAAGGCTTCGCCGTTGACCGTCGCGAGATCCAGGTCGATTACCGCGTTGCGCGTCGTCCCAGGATCGGCCTTGACCGAGCGGACAAGCGCCATGCCGTCGCCAGCGACGACCTCGTCGAGGCTGATGGCGCCGGGGGTGAAGCTCGCCAGATCGATGCCGAGCCAATCGGCCAGAGTCGCATTGACATAGGTAATGCGGCCATCCTGATCGGCCGAGAAAAAGCCCGCCGGCGCATGATCGAGGTGATCGATGGCCTGCTGGAGATCGAGGAAGAAGCGCTCCTGCTCGGCCCGCTCGGGCGAGATATCGGCAAGCTGCCAGGCATTCAGCGGCTGGCGCTGGCCGGGAATGCTGAAGGCCCGCGCCCGCACGCGATACCAGCGCGCGCCAGGTGCCGCACCTGGGCGAACGGATTGACCAAGGCGAAATTCGCCGTCGCCAGCCTGGCCGTCGCGCAGGCCCGAGGCCAGTTCGGAAATGGTCGACGACGCCTCGGGTACATCCGACAGCAGCCCTTCGACCGTCTTCAAGTCCGATGCGGTGGTGGCTCCGGTCATGTCGGCATAGGCGCGGTTGGCATAGACCACGCGACCCTTGGCATCGGTCACCACCAAACCTTGCGACATCGAATCGACAAAGGCCTTGGACAGGCCGTCGGCAGGCGAGCGCGGGGCGATCTGGATGAAGCCGATGGCGGTGGCGAAGAGGTAGCCGACGCCGATCATGGCAAGCACGCCAAGCATGCCCAGCAGGAACGGATCGCCCAGGCGCTCGCGGAACACGCCGAATACGATGGCAGCGCCGGTCAGCACGACGATGAAGATGATCAACCGGGTGATGGCATCGGGGCGCGCCGCCTGATCCACGATCGGAACCGGATAAAAGTCGTTGCGCGTTTCCTTGACCATGCCCCTGCGAGTCTCTCCGGCTCCCTCGTACCGGAGCGGTTGAATCACATTCTCCTTACCGGGAAAAGGCCCAGCCTCAAAAAGGCGGTGCAAGCCCGGGGCAAGATCATGCGCTTAGCTTCGTTCGTGGCTCTAATACGCGAATGGCAACTTGCCGGGCGCGGCAGCATGGCGTTAGTGTCGCCCGGCGCGGCGACGGGGAAAAGATATGTTCGAATGGCTGGATAGCGTGGCGGGACCCGGATATGCGGCGGCAGTGCTGTGGACGTTCGCGGCGCTGGTGCTGCTTGTCATCGTGCTGGTCATCGTCAAGCTGATCCGCAGCCTGACGTTCGGCACCTTCGTTGCTGGCGGCAGGAACAGGAAAACGCGCCTCGCCGTCATGGACGCGACCGCCGTCGACAGCCAGAGACGGCTCGTGCTGGTGCGCCGCGACGACATCGAACACCTGCTGCTGATCGGCGGACCGACCGATGTCGTGGTCGAAACGGATATCCGCATGACCGCGCCGCGCCGCCCGGCGCTGACCGGCACCGAAGGCGGGCAGGAAGCTGCTCAGCCGACCCGCCAAGCAGCAGCGCAACCAATGGCGCAGCGGCCAGCGGCACAGGCACCGGCCAGGCCGCCTCAGCCCGCGCCGGCAGCGCCCGTCAAACAAGCGCCGCCCAGGCTGCCGCTGTCGCCGGTTGCACCGGCTGCGCCCACTCCGGCGCCGAAGCCGGCCGTATCGGCAGCGACCTACGCCACTCCTGTTCGGCCGTCACCTGCTCCGACAGTTGCCCCGATACGCCGTGAAGAAATCGACGAGACACTGATGAAGGAGTTGGAAGTCTCGCTGGACGACAAGCCGCAGGTCAAATCGGCCAAGGCCATCGACCCGTCGCTTGACGACGAGATGGCGAAGCTGCTCGGCGAACTGACCAGCCAGAAGCGATGAACCTGCCGTCATGAAAACAAGAAAAAGGCGGCCGAAGCCGCCTTTTTCTTGTCCTGTCATCCCGCGATCAGTCGTCGCGATAGACCTTTTCGCGGCGCTCGTGGCGCTCCTGCGCTTCGATCGACAGCGTGGCGATCGGACGTGCGTCCAGTCGCTTCAGCGAGATCGGCTCGCCAGTCTCCTCGCAATAGCCGTAAGTGCCCTCGTCAATCCTCTGCAGCGCCGAGTCGATCTTGGAGATCAACTTGCGTTGACGGTCACGCGCCCTGAGTTCAATGGCACGATCCGTCTCGGACGATGCACGATCGGCAAGATCCGGATGGTTGGCGTTTTCCTGCTGGAGTATTTCGAGGGTTTCGCGAGCTTCGCGGAGGATGTCGTTCTTCCAGGCAACCAACTTAGCCCTGAAGTAAGACTTCTGCCGTTCGTTCATGAACGGCTCCTCTTCGGAGGGCACATAGCCAAGTGTAACGGTATCGTTCATTCGACTCACCCGACAACCCCGTTTTGGCGCCTATATATTCGCGGGCAAACGGTCGCACAAGCGTAATCCGCGAAAAGTTGAAGCCGAGACACAACTGACGATTCGGCGTGGCAACGGCGCAACTCTCTCCCCAAGAAACGCAGACTGGCATCGTCCGGTTGCAAGGCGCCCGGCGCTTGGCTACATCCTGAAGAGATAATTGGCGCAGGCTCGTCAGGAGCTTGAGGCTCCGGGAGCAACATTTGAGCAAGCTCTACCTTCTCAGACATGCCAAAGCGGGCTGGGCACTGCCCGGCGTCAGGGATTTCGACCGACCACTCGACGCCACAGGTGTCGCCGACGCCGAGGCGACGGGAACGGCGATGCGCGCCTGCGGCTACGTTCCCGAACTCACGCTCTGCTCCAACGCCCGGCGCGCCCGGGAAACGCTGGAGGGCCTGGCCGGCCATGCCGATACCGGACGCGTGGTCTTCACCGACGCGCTCTACAGCGCCGATGCTTCCGGCTATCTCGACAAGATCCGCGAAAACGGCCGGCACGGCTCGATCCTCGTCATCGGGCACAATCCGATGATGGAGGATCTCGCCATCGCCGTATCGGGCGACGGCGAGGAGGCCGCGCTGCATACGCTGCACACCGGATTTCCGACCTCCGGCCTCGCCGTGATCCGGCTCGAAGGCGCGTTGACCGGCGCCGAACTGGGCCGTGGCTATCTTGAGGCATTCCTGACGCCTGCCGATCTTTGAAGCCGGGCGCCATTTCAAATCCCGGGGGTGGCACCTATATCCGGCGCGACCGCATGGGGGATGACGATTGGCGTCACTGACCACCTTTACCGACGAGGCGCGCATCGCGCTGGACACGCTGTCCGGACGCGCGACGGGGCTGTTTTCGCCATCCCTGCGCCTCGGCGTCACCGGACTTTCCCGCGCCGGCAAGACGGTCTTCATCACGGCCTTCGTGCACAACCTGATCCATGGCGGCCGGCTGCCACTGTTCGAGGCCCAGAAATCCGGCCGCATCGCGCGCGCCTTCCTCGAAGAGCAGCCCGACGACGCCGTGCCGCGGTTCCAGTACGAAGATCATGTTGCGGCGCTTGTCGATCAGCGTATCTGGCCAGACTCGACGCGCGCCATCTCGGAACTCCGGCTGACCATAGAATTCGAGTCAGCCTCCGGCTGGAACCGCATGTTTTCAGCCGGAAAACTGTCCATCGACCTCGTCGACTATCCCGGCGAATGGCTGCTCGACCTGCCACTGCTCGGCAAGAGTTACGACGACTTTTCGCGGGAAGCCCTTGAGCTTGCACGCCTGCCGGTCAGGGCCGATCTGTCCGAGGCCTGGCGCGAGCTTGCGGCCACGGTGAAGCCGGAAGCCGACGCCGACGAGATGACTGCCCGGAAGCTTGCCGAGACGTTTTCCGCCTATCTCAAGGCATGCAAAGACGACGAGCGCGCGCTGTCGACCTTGCCGCCCGGGCGTTTCCTGATGCCGGGCGACCTCGAGGGCTCGCCGGCGCTGACCTTTGCACCGCTGCCAGGCCTTGGCCAGCGCGCCCGTCCCGGCTCGCTGCATGCGATGATGGAACGGCGCTACGAGGCCTACAAGACACATGTGGTGAAGCCGTTTTTCCGTGAACACATCGCAAGGCTCGACCGGCAGATCGTGCTGATCGACGCCATGCAGGCGCTCAATGCCGGCCCTGGCGCCATTGCCGACCTGGAGCGCGCGGTGACCGAAATCCTGGCCTGCTTTCGCCCAGGCCGGGGCAACCTCCTGACCGACCTGTTTTCACGGCGCATCGACCGCATCCTGGTGGCCGCGACCAAGGCCGACCACCTGCACCACGAGAGCCACGACCGGCTGCAATCGATCGTGCGGCGGCTGACCGATCGCGCCGTGGCGCGGGCGAACCTGTCAGGTGCCGAAGTCGACGTCCTAGCATTGGCTGCGGTGCGCGCCACGCGTGAAGGCACGGTCAAGCAAGGCCGCGACACCCTGCCCGTCATCATCGGAACGCCCATCGATGGCGAGGCGATTGGCAAAGAGCGATTCGACGGAAACTCCGAAACAGCCATATTTCCCGGAGACTTACCGGAAAAAGCCGATGTCGTGTTTCAGGATTTTGGCACCAATCATCGCCAGGATGCCAACGACCCGACGATCCGCTTCGTACGCTTCCGTCCGCCCAGGCTGGAACGGACCACCGAAGGCGTGACGCTGTCGCTGCCCCATATCCGGCTCGACCGCGCCTTGCAGTTCCTGATCGGAGACCACCTCGCATGAGCACGCCGCGCAAGCCTGCCGCGTTCCGCATCGAGCCGGAAGCCGATGTACGGGACACCGCTGCGGCCAAGACACCTCAGGCGACCGAGCGCAAACCGCGTGCGCTGGCCACAGGGTCGGTCATCGTCACCCCAGCCGAATTCGACGTGTTTGACGAGGCGGACCTTGTCACGGCCGAACCGCCGCCAGCTACGCCTCCCAGGCGCAGGTCACGACTAGGCGCAATCTTCCTCACGGCGGCGGGCATCCTGATATCGCTCGGCATCGGATTGTGGACGGACCGGCTGATCCGCGACCTGTTCGCTCGCGCCGATTGGCTTGGCTGGCTGGCGGTGGGTGCCGCGACCATCGCTGCGTTTGCGCTTGTCGTCATTCTGGTGCGCGAAGTGCTCGCGGTCTTCCGGCTCGCTTCGGTCGAGCGGCTGCGCAACCGGGCGACGGATGCGATCGAGCGCAACGACCCAAAGGCCGCGCGCGGCGTCGTCGACGAACTGTCGAGCCTGCTGGCGTCGAAACCCGAAACGGCGGCGGGCAGGCGCGCGCTGGCGGATCTGCGCGGCGAAGTCATCGACGGCACCGATCTGGTACGCCTGGCCGAGACCGAAATCCTGACGCCGCTCGATGCCCAGGCGAAGATCCTCATACTGGATGCCGCCAAGCGCGTGTCGCTCGTCACGGCAGTCAGCCCGCGCGCGCTGGTCGACATTGCCTATGTCGTGTTCGAGGCCGGCCGGCTGATCCGCCGGCTGGCGGAGCTCTATGGCGGCCGCCCGGGTACGCTCGGCTTCTTCAGGCTGGCCCGCAGTGCGCTCGCCCACCTCGCCGTCACCGGCTCGATCGCCGTCGGCGACAGTTTCGTCCAGCAGCTCGTGGGCCACGGACTTGCGGCAAAACTGTCGGCAAAGCTCGGCGAAGGCGTGGTCAACGGCATGATGACTGCGCGTATCGGAATCGCTGCGATGGAGACGGCGCGCCCCCTGCCCTTCGCCGCGGTCAAGCGGCCCGGCATGGGCGATTTCCTCGCCGCATTGACCTCATTCGCCACCAGGGACAAGGGTGCCGACAAGGCCAAATAGACGAAGCATTAACCATTTTTCGCCATGGTCCCTGCAATCAGTCGTTCCAGTTTCCTGTTGTCGGGTGTGCCCATGAAGCGCTTGTTCTTGTCCGCCGTTCTGCCCGTCATGGCGGTGTCGCTTTCAAGCTTGGCGCATGCCGAGCCCGCCAAGGCACCCGAGCGCGACAAGAAGTTCTTCAAGTCGGTCCAGGGCGAATGGGTCGGGCCCGGCGAAATCGTCGCCGGCAAGTACAAGGGTACCAAGTTCACCTGCAGCTTCACCGGCTCGACGCCGGACGGCAAGGTCGGCATGTCGCTCGATGGCGGCTGCCGCGTCGGCGTGTTTACCCAGAAAATGTCGGCAACCATCGAGCAGAAGGGACGCACTTATCGCGGGACCTTCCTCGACGGCTCCGCGGGCAAGGGTCTCGACATCGTGTCCGGCAACGTCGTCGACGGCAGGAAGGTCGTGCTTTCGCTGAACCGCAACCAGCTCAACGGCGTGATGCAGGCCCGCGTGCCGGACGAGAATTCGATGCATGTCACCGTTTCGGTGCGTGTCGACAAGCAGCTGGTGCCGGTGATCGGCATGAAGCTGTCGCGTGTCGATGACACCGCGGTCGGCGCCATCGCCAAGAACTGATAGCCCTTGCCTCAATGAAGAAAGGGCGGCGCCACCGGCGCCGCCCTTTCTGATTCTCGCCGCGAATCAGCCCTTGATGACGGTCAGCAGCTCGTCATAGGCCTTGCAGGCCTCTTCCGAGGTGGTGGCGCCGGTGTACTTGGACGCAACTTCCTGCACCTTGGCGGAAAGTTCGGCAGCCTTGGCCGGATCCTTGGTCACCGCTTCCTGAAGCGCCGTTCCCACTTCCTGGGCCTTCTTGGTCATGACTTCGGCGGTGCACTCCGGCGCGGCCTTCGAGCAAGCCGAAAGGCCAAGCGCAGCAACGCCGAGCACGGCAAACAGCATCTTTTTGTTCATGTCAGTCCTCTCCTCGTAGCCGGCAGGAAATGCCGGCGGCAGTTCAACCCCCCGCAGGTCGAAACGACATCGCCCTTAACGTCATGACATGTCACACGCAATGGCAGGTTGTAGGGCCAGCGCGTGCGTCTCGCCCGCATGGAAATTTCGATCGATCAGCCGGGCTGTTCGGCGGCGCACGAACCACCTATCTTGAACTTCCCCTCAAGCGGCTTGCTCCGCAAACAAAGGATCGACATAGCGCATGGCGGCAGAGACTACGGGCGTCGATCTGATACCGGTTGTGGCGTTGCTGGCCGCGGGCGTCGTCGCAGTCCCCATATTCAAGCGCATCGGCCTCGGCTCGATCCTAGGCTACCTCACTGCCGGCGTCATCATCGGCCCGTTCGGCATCGGCGTGTTCTCCGAGGCGGAGACCATCCTGCATGTCGCCGAGCTCGGCGTGGTGATGTTCCTGTTCATCATCGGTCTCGAGATGCAGCCGTCGCGGCTGTGGGGCCTGCGCCGAGAGATCTTCGGCCTTGGCGCATTCCAGGTCGGCCTTTGCGCCCTGCTGCTGACATCGATCGGGCTGGCGACAGGGTTTTCCGTTGCGCAATCCTTCGTCGCCGGTGCCGGCTTCGTCCTGACCTCCACGGCGATCGTCATGCAACTGCTCGAAGAGCGCGGCGAGATGTCGACGCCCAAAGGCCAGCGCATGGTGTCGATCCTGCTGTTGGAGGATCTCGCCATCGTCCCGCTGCTGGCGCTCGTCGCGTTCCTCGCCCCGGTTTCGGCCGGCGAGGCCGATGCCGGCTGGGCGAGCCGGCTGACTGACATCGGCATCGGCATCGCCTCCATCACCGGCCTGGTGCTGGCCGGCCGCTACCTGCTCAACCCGCTGTTTCGTGTCCTTGCCGATTCGCGTGCCCGCGAGGTGATGACCGCCGCCGCACTGCTGGTCGTGCTTGGATCGGCACTCGCGATGCAACTTGGCGGCCTCTCCATGGCGATGGGCGCGTTCCTCGCAGGCGTGCTGCTTTCCGAATCGACCTTCCGGCACCAGCTCGAAGCCGACGTCGAGCCCTTCCGCGGTATCCTGCTCGGCATGTTCTTCATCGCAGTCGGCATGTCGCTCGACCTGCTGGTGGTGGCGGCCAACTGGCAGATGATCGCCTTCTACGTCGTCGTCTACATGCTGGCGAAGGGCATCGGCATCTACGTCGTGGCGCGCTGCCTGCGCTCCGGACATCGCGAGGCCCTGGAGCGCGCGGTGGTCATGGCGCAAGGCGGCGAATTCGCCTTCGTGCTCTATTCGTCTGCCCTCGCCGTCGGCATCATCGACGGCGAATCCAACGCCATCCTCACAGCGATCATCATCATCTCCATGGTGCTGACGCCGCTGGCGATCATGGTGCTGCGCCGCTTCACGCCAAAGGACGAGCAGTCGCTCGAAGACGTCGACGTGGCGGCGGAACTGAGCGGCACGGTACTGGTCATCGGCTTCGGGCGATTCGGCCAGATCGCCAGCCAGCCGCTCCTGCTGCGCGGCGTCGATGTCTCGATCATCGACAACGATGTCGAAATGATCCAGGCGGCGGCCGATTTCGGCTTCAAGGTCTATTACGGGGACGGTACCAGGCTCGACATCCTGCATGCCGCTGGTGCTGGACGCGCCCGAGCGGTGCTGATCTGCGTCGACAAGGCAGATGTGGCTGTCCGCATCGCCGGGCACCTCAGGGCCGAATTCCCGCTGATACCCGTGCTGGCGCGAGCCTACGACCGCGGCACGGCGATCGAGCTCATTCGCGCCGGCGTCGATTTCCAGCTGCGCGAGACATTCGAATCGGCGCTGCTGTTCGGCGGCTCCACGCTTGAAAAGCTCGGCGAGGATCCCGACGAAGTCGCCGAAGTGATCGAAGAAGTGCGCAATCGAGATGCGGCGCGACTGGAGATGCAGTTCGCCGGTGACATCCGGTCCGGCGGAAACTATCTGCAGGGCAACATACCGGGCCCGGTGCCGACGCCGCTGACGCCACCGCGCCGTGCCGCCAAGGCACTCAACGAGGAAGCGGCAAGCGTCATCGCCAGGAAGACGGCCGAACAGACG
The DNA here is from genome assembly GCF_014206975.1 of Aminobacter aganoensis. Taxonomy (GTDB): domain Bacteria; phylum Pseudomonadota; class Alphaproteobacteria; order Rhizobiales; family Rhizobiaceae; genus Aminobacter; species Aminobacter aganoensis. The sequence continues at coordinate 7,596 of NZ_JACHOU010000001.1, read as the reverse complement.
GAAAGGAATTGATCATGATGGACAGGCAGCGCGCAACCGAAGTCGTCGCCTATTGGCGCGAAGCCGGCCCCGAAGGCTGGTTTCGCAAGGACGATATGTTCGACGACCGGTTCCGCAGCCGTTTCGGCGACCTGCACATGGCTGCCGCCAAGCGCCAGTGCGACCATTGGGCCAGCGACCCCGAAGGGGCGCTGGCGCTGATGATCCTGCTCGACCAGTTTCCGCGCAATTGTTTCCGCGGCAGCGGCCACATGTATGCCACCGATCCGCTTGCCCGATATTTCGCCCGCAAGGTCATCGACGACGGCCATGACATGGCCACCGAAGGACCGATCCGCGTGTTTTTCTACCTGCCGTTCTCGCACTCGGAAACGCTGGCCGACCACGACATCCCGCTCGAACGCTCGACCGCCCTTGGTGGCGACTACCTGAAGCACGCCATTGGCCATCGCGACATCGTCGCGCGTTTCGGCCGATTCCCGCACCGCAACTTCATCCTCGGGCGCGAGTCGAGCGAGCAGGAACTGGCGTTCCTCGAAAGCGGCGGCTTTTCCGGCTGAGCGCCTCAGAGCTCCAGTTGCATCAGCGGTCGGCCGGGCTTGCGCTCGGCCGCCCGCCGAAAGCCTGCCTGCTCGAACACCCTTGTCGAGCCGACGAAAAGGCCGACCGAGCGCGAATCCTTCGACTGGTCCATCGGGCATGCCTCCAGCCGCCGGGCACCGCACCGGCGCGCGAAGTCGATGCCGGCACCGACCATTTGGTGGGTCAGCCCCCGGCCGCGCGCCTTGTTGCGGATGAAAAAGCACGAGATCGCCCAAACGCCGGGGTCAGCGGCATCACCGGGATCGAGAGGAGCGGAACCCCTGCCCGCATTGTTGAACTCGGGCACGTCGGCGCGCGGGCCGATCTGCATCCAGCCTGTCGCCTGCCCGGCCTCCAAGGCAAGCAAGCCCGGCGGCGGCCCTACCTCGATGCGCGCCCTGATGTGGTCCTTGTTGCGCTCGCGATTGCTTGCGCGGCGGGCCGCCGGCGGCAACCGGAAATAGGTACACCAGCAGCCGTAGCAAGCGCCCTGCTTGCCGAACAGATCTTCGAAATGCGGCCACAGATCAGGCGTCAGCGGCAAGATGGCATCAGTCATGGATAGCTCCGTCGCGCAGCCTTGTCGCGGCACAGCGGCTGGCATAAAATCGCCTTCGTTCTCTTTATGTTCGCAGTGAAGGCGATGCCTGTCAACGATCCCAGCCACGGTTTCTGCCGCGACTGCCTTGGCCTTCAGCGCGGCACGGGCCCGCGTTGCCATGCCTGCGGCAGCCCTCGGCTGTTGCGCCATGCCGAACTCTACAAGCTGCATCTCGCCCACATCGACTGCGACGCCTTCTATGCCGCCGTGGAAAAGCGCGACAACCCCGACCTGAAGGACAAACCCGTCATCATCGGCGGCGGCAAGCGCGGCGTGGTTTCGACAGCCTGCTACATCGCCCGCATCCATGGCGTGCGCTCGGCGATGCCGATGTTCAAGGCGCTCGAAGCCTGTCCGGAAGCGGTGGTCGTCAAGCCCGACATGGAGAAATACGTCCGTGTCGGCCGCGAGGTGCGTGCGATGATGCAGGCGCTGACGCCGCTGGTCGAGCCGATCTCCATCGACGAGGCGTTTCTCGATCTCGACGGCACCGAGCGCTTGCACGGACTGCCGCCGGCCCTGGTGCTGGCCCGATTCGCAGCCGCCGTTGAAAAGGAGATCGGCATCACAGTCTCGGCAGGACTGTCCTACTGCAAGTTCCTGGCAAAGATCGCCTCCGACTTCCGCAAGCCGCGCGGCTTTGCCGTCATCGGCGAGGCAGAGGCAGTGGGTTTCCTGGCGCAACAGCCCGTGACGATGATCTGGGGCGTCGGCAAGGCCTTTGCGGCAACGCTCGAACACGATGGCATCCGCAGCATCGGCCAGCTCCAGCGGATGGATCGCGGCGACCTGATGCGGCGCTACGGCACCATGGGCAGCCGGCTCTACCACCTGTCACGCGGCCAGGACGACCGCCAGGTGTCGCCGGAGCACGAGGCAAAGAGCGTCTCGGCGGAGACGACTTTCGACACCGATCTCGGGACGTCGGCCGACCTCGTGCCGGTCCTGCGCGCCTTGTCGGAGAAGGTGTCGGCGCGGCTGAAGAAAGCGGGAATCGCGGGCCGGACCGTCGTGCTGAAGCTCAAGACGCAGGATTTCAAGACCAAGACCCGCAACCGGCAGCTTGCAGATCCGACAAGGCTCGCCGACCGCATCTTCCAGACCGGCATGCAATTGCTGGCCAGGGAAACCGATGGCACCAAATACCGCCTGCTCGGCATCGGCGTCAGCGACCTGTCGGACGACGGACGCGCCGATCCGCCCGACCTGGTCGATGTCCAGTCACGCAAGCGCGCACTTGCGGAAGGTGCCATCGACGTGCTGCGCGGCAAGTTCGGCAGGCAAGCCGTCGAGACCGGCTACACATTCGGCAAGGGCCGCAACACCCGCCCGCCGGAACCGCTGGACGACTGAGCTGCCCTTCAGATTGGCTTGCCCTCGATGAGGCTGATGCGCGGCCCGGCGTCGACGATGTTCGTCAAACGGAAGCCGGAGGCAGCGAAGAGACCTGCGAACTCGTCTTCGGTCCGCTCCTGCCCGCCGGGCACTGCCAGCATGTTGAGGTCGGCGAACTTGGCGCGCGCGCCTTCGTTGGGCGGTGCCAGCACCGCGTCCAGCACGACCAGCCTGCCGCCAGGCCTGATCGCCCTGCGGCAGCTTTTCAGGATGGCTATCGAGCGTTCGTCGTCCCAGTCATGCAGGATCCATTTCAACACATGCGCGTCGGCCCCCTCGGGCACGGCGCGGAAGAAGTCGCCGCCGATCACCTGGCAGCGTTCGGCCACCGACGCTGCCTGCAGCACCGGCCCCGCGCCCTCCACCACCTGCGGCTGGTCGAACAGGATGCCCCGCTGCGACGGGTTGCGAGCCAATATGGCGGCCAGCAGCGCGCCCTGCCCGCCGCCGACGTCCATCAAGATCTCGAACCTGCTGAAATCGTATGCAGCCAGGACGGCCGCGGCGACGGCAGGCACGAAGGACGACATCGCCCGGTCGAAGATCAGGGATTCCTCTGGATGCTCGATGCGATACTGCCAGACGCCTGTCCCATGGACGTGGGCGAAGGCATTCTCGCCGGTGCGCACGCTGTGCAGCAGTTCGCTCCACGCATCGCGATAATAGGCTCGCCCGACCATGCGCGCCCACGCTCCGACGGAGTGCTCGGCATCGGAACGCAGACCTGCGCCAAGGCTGGTGAGTGAAAACTGGCGCGCGTCGCCTTCGTGCAGCACGCCAACCGACGCCAGCGCACGCAGAAGCCGGTAGAACGACTGCGGGTGTGACGATGTGGCTGCCGCGAGATCGTCGCTTGTGCGCGGCCCGTTGGCCAGGTGGTCGGCAACGCCAAGCGTTGCCGCAACGCAGATCGCCTGGGATACCTGGTACCCATTCACCATCTGCATGAGCTCTGATGCGGCGGCCTTCTCGTCCATGACGAAGCCTTCAAGTGCCTGGTGCGATCCTGAAATCAAAGCGATTGAAGCTGGATTGCGCATGCCCAGAAGCGGCACGCACTACATGTGAGCGCCACCTAAATTACCAGCTGGGATTGTCCGCCGCAACACGCCGCAATTCGGCGTGCCGGTACCAAGCGCGACACCTAGACCAATTCGACTTCGACCACGCCAGGCACCGCCCGCATGGCGGAGGCGATGGACGGCGTGATGCGATAGCGCTCGCGCAACTCGATCTCGATCTCGCCCTGCGCCTCGCCCTTGAGCACGATGAAGCTGACCTCGCCCTCGCCTCGCACCGTCAGGTGGTTGGACAGGGTGTTGAGCGGCGTTGCATCGCGCACGAAGATGCGCAGCGTCTTCTGCACCCGACTGGCCTCGTCTTCCAGCGACTGCACGGTCTGGATGCGCAGGCTGACACCCTCCGGGCGGTCTTCGGCAGCGACCGTGATGACCACCGACTTGCCAGGCTCGAGCAGGTCCCGGTATTGCGCCAGCGCTTCAGAAAACAGCACGGATTCGTATTGGCCGGAGACGTCGGAGAACTGGACAACGCCCATCTTGTTGCCGGTCTTGGTCTTGCGTTCCTGCTTGGTTGTCACCGTGCCTGCAAGGCGGCCGGCGGTTGCGCCGCGCTTCACGGCCGCGGCGAAGTCGGTCCAGTTCTGGACACGCATCTTTTCGAGCGCCGCCTTGTATTCGTCGAGCGGATGCGCCGACAGATAGAAGCCGACGACCTGGAATTCGCGATGCAAACGGTCGGCTGGCAGCCACGGCTCGGCCTGCGGCAGGTGCAGCACCGGCGCCTGCCCCGAAAAGGCGCTGCCGAAGATGTCGGATTGGCCAAGCGTGGCGTTTTCATGCGCCAGCGAGGCCAGGCCCATCATGCGCTCGATGCCGGCCATCAGGGCTGCGCGATCGTAGCCGAAGCAATCGAACGCACCGGCCATGATCAGGCTTTCGAAAACACGCTTGCCGACGATCTTGGGATCGATGCGCTCGCAGAAGTCGGCGAGGCTGGCGAACGGCTTCTCGGTACGCTTGGCGACGATGTGCTGGACCGCCGCCTCGCCGACGCCCTTGATGGCGGCGAGCGAATAGAAGATCTTCTTTTCGCCAACCTCGAAATCGCGGAAGCTGGTCATGACCGATGGCGGCACGACGTCGATGCCGAGACGCATGGCGTCCTGGCGGAAGTCGTTGAGCTTGTCCGTGTTGGACATATCGTAGGTCATCGAGGCCGCGAGGAACTCGACTGGATAATGCGCCTTCAGATAGGCCGTCTGGTAGGAAACGATGGCGTAGGCTGCGGCGTGCGACTTGTTGAAGCCGTAGTCGGCGAACTTGGCAAGCAGATCGAAGATGGCATTGGATTGGGGCTTGGACACCCCTTTTTCCATGGAACCGGTGACGAAACGCTCGCGCTGCTTGTCCATCTCGGCGCGGATCTTCTTGCCCATGGCGCGGCGCAGAAGGTCGGCTTCGCCGAGCGAGTAGCCCGACAATTCCTGCGCGATCTGCATGACCTGTTCCTGGTAGACGATGACGCCTTGGGTCTCCTTCACCAGATGGTCGATCATCGGATGGATCGAGGCGATTTCCTCCTCGCCGTGCTTGCGGTTGTTGTAGGTCGGAATGTTCTCCATCGGGCCCGGGCGATAGAGCGCCACAAGCGCGATGATGTCCTCGACGCGGTCGGGCTTCATGCCGATCAGCGCCTTGCGCATGCCGGCACTTTCAACCTGGAAGATGCCGACGGTTTCGCCGCGCGACAGCATGGCATAGGTCAGCGGATCATCCAGCGGGATGAGCGCGAGATCGATGTCAACGCCGCGGCGGCTGATGAACTGCAGCGCCTTCTGCAGCACCGTCAGGGTCTTCAGGCCAAGGAAGTCGAACTTCACCAGCCCGGCCTGCTCGACATATTTCATGTTGAACTGGGTGACCGGCATGTCTGAGCGCGGGTCGCGGTACATCGGCACGAGTTCGGACAACGGCCGGTCGCCGATGACGATGCCGGCGGCATGGGTCGAGGCGTGGCGGTAGAGGCCTTCGAGCTTCTGCGCCATGTCGAGCAGCGTCTGGACGATCGGTTCGCGCTCGGCTTCCTCGGCAAAGCGGGGCTCGCCCTCGATGGCCTGGCCGAGCGTCACCGGGTTGGCCGGGTTCTGCGGCACCATCTTGCAGAGCTTGTCGACCTGGCCGTAGGGCATCTGCAGCACGCGGCCGACGTCGCGCAGCACGGCGCGCGCCTGCAGCGTTCCGAAGGTGATGATCTGGCCAACCTGGTCGCGGCCGTATTTGGCCTGGACGTAGCGGATGACCTCTTCGCGCCGATCCTGGCAGAAGTCGATGTCGAAGTCGGGCATCGAGACGCGGTCGGGATTGAGGAAGCGCTCGAACAGCAGCGAGAACCGCAGCGGGTCGACGTCGGTGATGGTGAGCGCATAGGCGACGAGCGAACCCGCGCCCGAACCGCGGCCCGGGCCGACCGGAATGCCCTGCACCTTCGCCCATTTGATGAAGTCGGCAACGATCAGGAAGTAGCCGGGGAATTTCATGCGCTCGATGATGCCGAGCTCGTATTCGAGACGCTCCTTGTATTGCTCCGGCGTGTAACCCTCTGCCAAGCCGCGGGATTCAAGCCGCATGGCAAGGCCATCATGGGCCTGCCGGGTCAGCTCCGCAGCCTCGGCCGCCACCGCCGCATCCGCATCGGCGATGTCGCCGCCGGTGAAGCGCGGCAGGATCGGATTGCGGTTCTTGGGATAATACGAACAGCGCCGGGCGATCTCGACCGTGTTGTCAATCGCTTCAGGCAGATCGGCAAAAAGCTCCGACATCTCCTTCTGGGATTTGAGGAAATTGTCCGCGGTCAGTCGACGCCTGTTGTCTTCGGCAACCACCGAACCCTCGGCGATGGCGATCAGCGCGTCGTGGGCCTCATAGTCGGCACGGGTCGGGAAAAACGCCTCATTGGTCGCAACCAGCGGCAGGCGATGCCGGTAGGCAAGGTCGATTGTTGCGGCCTCGATGCCGCGATCATAGCCGGCCAGGCGTTCCAGCTCGACATAAAGCCGGTCGCCGAACGTCGCCTGCATTCCGACAAGCCGGGCTTCGGCCAGGGCGTGGTGATCGCTCTTGATCGCGCTGCCTACCGGTCCGCGCGGCCCGCCGGTCAGGCAGATGATGCCGTCCGCAAGTGCCTCGATCCAGTCGAGCTTGGCATGCACCGGTTCGCCATTGGGCGTTTCCAGATACATGCGGCTGACGATGCGCACGAGGTTGGCATAACCCGCCTCGGTGGCGGCGATCAGCACGATGGGAAACAGGTCGAGCGCCTGCTTGAAAACAGGCCCTCGCTGGCTGGCATCCATGTTTTCGGCGAAGTCGACATCGACCTGGCAGCCGACCAGCGGCTGCACGCCGTCCTTGGTCGCCTTCTGGGCGAATTCCAGCGCGCCGAACAGATTGTTGCTGTCGGCAACCGCAATCGCCGGCGCAGCGTCCTTCACGGCATGTGCAACGACCTTGCCGAGCGGCAACGCACCTTCGAGCAACGAATAGGCGGAATGAACACGCAGGTGAATGAACGTCCTTGCCGAAGCCTCTGGCTTTGCTTCTGCTTTTAGCGCTTCACGCTTCAGTGGATCGCGCGGGGGCCGTTCACTCGACATCGAATCGTTTGCCTTGCAGGGAGGATTTCGGCCGGCATGTTCGGCCAGGGGCGCCATCGTGTCCATCCCGCATGGGGTCACGCCGGAAACGCCTTGTGGAGGACGATGCGGGGAAGCCGCTTTAGCACCTTGCGATGTCGCCTTCCCGGTTGATCGCCCGGCCAAAACCTGAAACCCTGCCGCCGAATTTTTGCCCCCGAAATACATGAAGGAACATCGCCATGAAAACCCGCGCCGCAGTTGCCGTCGGAGCCGGAAAGCCGCTCGAGATCATGGAGGTGGACCTGGAGGGTCCGCGCGAGGGCGAGGTGCTCGTCGAGATCAAGGCGACCGGCATCTGCCA